>CAVQAP010000001.1:0-295439 GCA_963710405.1 uncultured Acidobacteriota bacterium
CGAAACATCCGCATCGGAAAGCGCTGGAAAACTAAAAGCTCCAGCTCAGTAATAGCGGAAATGTTCAGGGCGACATCCTGAGCTAGCAGGGGCTCAAGGACTGAAACCGCCGCAGCCTCACCCTTTAGATAGTAAATGATCGTGTTTGTATCAAGAGTGTACACGCAGCGCTAGCGCCCGGGGGGGTCTTCGCGGTCCCACTCGTTGCGAATCTTCTTGAGCTCCTCGGCAGGATCGGGGATCCGACCTTCCCATGTTCCTTTGAGGCGCTGCCACAGCCTTAGGCGTTCCTCGGGCGTTAGCTGGGGAGATGTCCTCAGAGTATCTGGCGGAGTCGTGGTTTCCATTCCAACCTCGTACCCTTTCATACTTGCACAGTGGCTTACGGCCCGACGCCGGCGGGGAAGGTTTTCCGGCACTTACGTCGAAATACTACTCGTCGAGAAAAAACCTGCTCAGGCGCTAAGTATAACCTTCATACCGCCTCTTGCTGAGTATGTACCTTTGTTTTCCGCGGAGCAATACAGATTCCGCAAACTACCCAAGTCCATTTTGGCTCGGCGGCACTCAAGATCAGAAGCTCATGCCGCCACAGCATGTGCCGGTCACGAGCCCTATTGCGACGAGAATTGCTCCATCTTCACTTCAATCCGATCGTGAATCCAGTGCGGGTCCCACCATTCCACGGGGTTGACGGGAATCCCATCCAGAAGCATGGTGAAGTGCAGGTGGTCGCCGCCTGCGAGCCCCGTCTGACCGGTGCGGCCGATCTCCTGCTCGCGTTTCACCGCATCGCCCTCTTTAACCGCGATGTAACTCAGGTGGCCGTACAAACTCTGAATGCCGCAGCCGTGATCGATGACCACCGCGTTGCCGAAGATTCCGAGGTATCCCGCAAACACCACGGTGCCGTCATTGGCGGCGCGCACAGGCATGTGTTCCGATCCCGCCAGGTCAAACCCGAGGTGCGTTTGATGGTCCACAACCTGCCCGCCATAAATGTAAGTGCGGTAGTCGGCAAAGCCGGCCTCGGTCTTGCCGGGCAAGCGGACGAAAGGCCCCTTCCACAAAAGCTTCGGCGCCGTGCGCTGGGAGAGAGCCTCCAGTTTCTGCGCATCCTCCCGCCGAAGCGAGCCGTTGATGAGCAGGAAATTCTTAATCAGGCTTCCCTGGTCCTGTAGCTCCGGGGTCTGACTCATGATGGGAGGGACGACGTTCTCCAGAAATTTCCCGCCCAGCGTTTTGTCCAAGTCGATGGTGTCAGAATGGAATTTCTTGGGAAAGACCTTGTAGTTGAAGCTGGCCAGGGTTTCGTTGCCCGCATCATCGTGAGCGACAATGTGCGCGACCGTGGAAGGATCGACGTTGTACGGATAAGCAAAAATGCACAGGCGGGTTTCCGGGTCGGAGTCCTTCAGGGGAAAACTGGGAAAGAAGTTATCGCCCACCTGCACGCCGGACTCCGTGGTTCCGGATGAAACCTTGAAGACCGCCATATCGCAGCCGCCCTGGTTGATGTAATGCTGCGAAGTCAGCACCTCGATCTCCGGGGCGGCGTACCGCACCGGGAGGTCCAGCGCCACTTGGCTTTGCCCGCCCCGGAAGAAGCGCCCCCAGGAATCATTGCGGGCGGTGATGCGCACGGTGGCGCGGCCCTCCTTCAGCGCCGGAGCCACCTCGTGGCCCACCAGAACCCTCCAAGTGGTGGCGCTCACCGGGCCCTCGGACCAGAACTTCCACCACCGGTGCGGGCGCGCGGAAATAACCAAACTGGATTGGTGAATGACCTGCCCATCCTGCACCACCTCCACGCTGAGCGTCTTGAGGTTGTGCTTCGCGTCCTTGGCGGACACGAAAAGTTCCGTTCTCTGGCCCAAGCCTTTAAGCGGCTTCGGCAAAAGGATGGTGGGCCCCTGGCGGCTCGCTACTTTGAATGCCAGCACCGTGCAAATGGCGGCTAAAACGACGAGCAGGAAAATCACGACCGCTCCTGCCCCTTTTTCCGACTTGGCGTGAAGGTTAGACAATCGCGCCCTCCCCTAAAAGCGAAATTGGAAACTCGAAATTCGAAACTGGGCCCGAGCTTCGATTTTCGGCCGTCGAAATAAACTCAAGCAGTAGGTTTGATGACTTGGATGCGCAGGCTGCGAAAGTCCACGCGGTTGGTATGACTTTCCAAGCCGATGTAACCTTGGTTGGGAACCCTGTTCAGAGGGCGTTTCTCGGCAAAAACAAACGCCGGATCGTCAAAGTCTATTTTATGAATTCGATTCCCGTTCAGGAAAACCGTCAGGCGCCGGCCGACGCAGGAAAGCTCCACCTGGTTCCACTCACCGGCCTTTTTACCCACACCATCAAGCGGTATCACCGCACCGTAAATTGCCCCCGTGCTGTGCAGGTCCGTAAGCTGCCCGGAATCATCGAGGAGAGCGATCTTCAGCCCCGTGAAGGTGGGATCGCCCTGCTCGGCGGAACGCAAGAAGATCCCGCTGACCGCGCCTTTGCTGACGCGGTATTCCAGGCGCAAGGCGAAGTCCGCGTAGCGCTGGTCAGAGCGCAACCACCCGCCCTTGCCGTCCGTCCAGAGAATTCCGTTTTCCGCGTGCCAATCCTGCTGCCCCATCGCTTGCCAGCCGGCCAGGTCCTGCCCGTCAAAAATCGAGGTGAACCCGGCCTCATCCATTACTTCTTGAGCCGTTGAGGCGAGCGTGAAGACCAGCGAAAAGATCAGCAACCAGCCGAATTTCCTCAACATCCCAGGCAACACTCCCAATGATTGGCTCTATACCTGAGCCTATGATACAAGATACTCGAAAGCAGTATGTTTTCACAAATCGAATTCGAGGCAGCGGAACCATGCGCAAACTGACCGTGCATTTGCTTCGCCACACCGAGCGCCGCGAACTGGAAGAGTACTTGCGACTTTACCAACGCAGCTTCAATCCCGACGAACGAGTCAGCCCGCGCGTGTTGCGGCGCGTGATCGTCCCCTCGCCGGCACGCGTAAACCCCCTGCACTTGTTCGCGGCTTACTTGCACGATCGCCTGGTGGGCGGCGCCTGCACCCTGGTTCTGCCTGCGTTCAGCGTGGTGTTTGGCAGCTACATCTTCGTCGATCCCGCGCTCCGCGGCCGGGGCTTGGGGATTCGAATCTTGCGCCAGGTTCTCCGTCACGAGCGTCGCGGCCCCCAGGGATGGAACTGGCGCCTCTATGGCGAGGTTACGGCAGCATCCGGCGACCACTGGCACGCGGCGCTGGCCCAAGCCGGTTTCCGATTTTTCCCCGCCTTATGGCCTCTCGTCTCCTATCACCATCCCGGCAAAGTCGTACCCGGTAGGCTCTGCTATTTTCCCTTCCGGAAAAGCCCGCCGCGCCGATTTTCCCAGCCCGCCCTGCTGCTGTACATCCATGCGTTGTTTTACGGTCCGGATTCCACCCATCGCCACTTGCTGCCGCGGCTCAAGGACTTCGTAAGCTTGGACGTTTAGTTCACCGCTCCGGTTACTGGCCCAGGGCATGAATCGGGCCAGCAAGCCATCGGGGCATCGGTTCATCGCACCATCGGGTCATCGGGCCATCGGGCCATCGAGTAATCGAGTGATTTTTGAATTTCGAGTTTCGAGTTTCGGGTTTCGCTTTTCCAGTTTCGATTCTCCCAGTCAGGGAATTGGTTCATCGTCTCCCCTGAAACTGCCGAAAATCGAAGCGGGGGAAGATGGGCCGCGCGGCTGATGGCAAGCATATGGCGCTTCCACGCCACGTGGGTTGCTCATCTTGCGCCTCGACCTTGTCGATACCGATACGGGGAAGTGTGACCCGGGGAAAGTGGCGCGGCCATCCCGGCCGTGACCCCAACAAGCTCATTCGTTGGCGCTGCCGACCGCGCTGGCGACCACCCTCGTGTTGCCTTCGGGCCACCCTGACGCTGTCGGCGCCCGATATCGGCGGATTTCGGAGCTCCATGCCCTGCCTGCGGATGGCCCTCCCCCACGCTTCAAGTGCGGCCTCGCGACCGCCCTCGCAGGGTTGGGAGCCAGGGGGGCTCGCTGTGCATTCCCTGTACGACTCTTTCATTCGCGACCCCCTGCCGGTCGGCATGATGAAGGATTCCAGAGGGTTTCGGTAAAACAACGCCTATCTCCTTTCCTTTCATAGACTAATCGTGAAAATGAGTTAACTTCTTTGTTTTCATCAACTAATAGGGAGCACTTTTTTTCCCCTTTGTTTTCAATAAACTATAGGGAGCAATCTTCATTTTTAACTTTTTTTTGCTGTTAGGTGAATTTGAGAGCGCTGGGGTGGTTTGGGGTGACGTTTGTGGCGGCCGTACTACGCCGGAATTTCATCGCAATTCTAGCCTATGCAAACCGACCCATCTTGTCAAGCACAAACTGTCGTGGGTCTGCATGGCGCCAGGTTTTCTGGGGCCGGCTTGCGCTAGCGTCGGCGGGTATATGGCCTTCCCCCTCAGGTAACCGGGTCGGCATCCCGATTTACGGTTTTCGCGGGTCCATACCCTGCCCACGGATACCTCTGTCTACGCTTCGACGGCAGCCTCGCGACTGCCTCCGCAAGACCCGAGGCCAAGCGGTTCGCTACCCGTTTCCTGTGAGGCTTTTTCATCCCCGACTGCATGCCAGTTGTCGGGTAAGACGATGGCGCGGACCGGGCTTCGAATGATGCCGACGTTTCCATCGCCTCCCCTAAAACTCCGTACGGCGGGCTTTCCCCGGTACGGCTTGAAGGCTGGAATATCAGACGAGGCCTTCGCCGCTTCCGGGTTTGCCTTCGCCCTTCGTGCTGGCTGCCGCCATCGCGATTCCCTGCTCAGTGTCAGGGACGGTGGGGCAGATCCACACCTCCATGCGAGCGGTTCTCCGCTCTACCCCGCTCCTGCGGAACTTTCCGCGCTCCTTGATTTCCCTTGTGGTTCATGAGGGCGTAAGAAAGTGGTCAAGCAATCGTAGCGTGGGAATCAAGTGAGCATTCAGGGCCGGCAGAGTATGGCCCATGGCGCAGGCCGCGGGGGAATCAGCCCCCCCACCTCGCCGAAGCCCCGGTAGGGGCGAAAGAAAAATCACGATTCATTGCAAATACACTATTTTTGATGTATGCACCTCGCGGCATCAGGGGACGTAGCTGAGCGTAACCACCGCCGTGACTTGCTTTCGGCTTAACGCGGCAAACTTGTTATTGAATGCAAGGATGTAGTCTCCCGGCGGGATGTTCTCTACATTGATCGTCCCGGTGGTCACCTTTCCTGAGGAGTAAAAGACCTGTGCTTGATGCCCGTTGATCCAGTTTTGGAACTCCATAGGGCTGGCAATCACAACCTGGATGTCATTTCCAGATCCCCCAGAGGCGCGGAAAATGCCCTTGACCATTGCCTGCGTCGCGCCTGCGGGCACGCTGAAGCGCACCATACCGTACCTAAGCGGTTGGACTACAAAACTGCCCTTCACCAACGCTTGCGCGACTGGCGTTTGTGATGATGTCGCGGGCGGTCCTTGCTCCTCAGCAGCCGAAGGTACCTTGCCTCCTACAAACGGGGTCATTGAGTGTGGCCGGGCGGTTCTCTCTGGTGGCATGGATGGCACGGGCCTCGTCGAGGTAAACGCTGAGAGTGCCAGTGGAGTTCCATATGGTAGGCCCAGCGTTGATCATGTAATCGAGGCAGCTAAAGCCCCGATACGAAAAGCTATAGCCGGAAGTCTCACCGGAGGCAAGATCGGGACTGATTAGGTTAGCGGATGCTAGGTCGGCGAGGGAACCGGGAGGGTGTTTGTAGGCGTTGCAGTAAGTAGTCAATGCGGTGGCGATTACGCGAACGTTTCCGACAGCGCGCACTTCATTTATGACCGGGCTTTCTGTTGGTTTAGGTGATTCGGCAGGAAGGTTGGCCTGCTTCGTAAGACGCTCGTAAGCCGTCTGAAAGACCGGGTTTTGAGGGCTGATTTCGTAAGCGTCGCGATATTCCTGCAAAGCTTCTCGCAGGCTGCCCGTCTGCTCCAGCGCCCAGCCAAAATTGTAATGCGCATTCGCATTCTTCGGGTCAATGCGCAGTGCCTCGCGGTATTCTGTGATCGCTCCTTCCCAGTCACGCTTGCTCGCTAGCAGGTTGCCAGTATCGGCGTGGGCGGAGGAGCTCTGATCTCCGGTCATCTCCGCAGGCGCCTGTGGCGAAACCGATTCCGATTCGCCCCCAACAGCCGGCGGAGATTTTGACATTTTTGGTCCACTTCGATAAAAGTACAAAATTCCAGCGGCAACAATGACGGCGAGAGCAACCAATCCGAGCACCCAGTACTTGGCCCTCCACCGCTGCCCGGTAACTGTGGCGAATTGTGGCGGCGGTGCACTCGTAGGTTGAGGACCGCCGAGGGCAGGTGTTGGCTGCGTTGTCTGCGGTGGTTCGGCAGCAGGTTCAACGCGTTGTGACGGAGGCGGTGGAGTGTGCACTACGGATTCAACCAAGCCCACGCCCGACTTTTCCGAGAAAGCGCGCTCCGCGCCGCTGGTAGGTAAAGGCACAACTCTTCTGGTTGTCGGGAGGGCTGCCCCGGCCGCGTCTGGAATCGCCTGCGCTGCCTTGGCAAATTCCTGAGCAAACTCCATGACGGAGGAGTAACGCTGATCCCGTTCCTTCGCGAGCGCCTTCATTACCACATTTTCAATTCGACCCGAGGCAACTAAGTCAGGGTTGACTGTGCGGATAGACGGAGGTTCTTCGGTCAGGTGCTTGCGTAAGTAACCAAGGGGTGTATCACAATGAAAAGGCAGGCGGCCTGTCAGCATTTCATACGCGATGATGCCCAATGAATAGAGGTCGGAGCGCGCGTCCAGTTCCTCGCCGCGCATACCGGAGGCTTGTTCGAAGGACATGTACTGCGGCGTCCCCAGAACCATTCCTGTCACCGTATGGGTCGCCGATTCGCGCAGCTTGGCAATGCCAAAGTCAACTACTTTGACGGCGAGTTCGTCCTCCTCGCTGCGTGTGAGAAAGATATTATCGGGTTTGAGATCTCGGTGGATGGTGCCCAGTCGGTGCGCCGCACCCAGCCCGCGCGCCACCTGCTGGATGATCTCGACGCATTCCATGACGGGTAGCGCACCGCGCCGGTGGATCGTTTCACGCAGCGTCTCGCCTTCCAGGTATTCCATGGCAATGTAAGGCGTGCCGTCGTCAGTCTGCCCCGACTCATAAATCGTTACGACATTGGGATGATGAATCCTGCCTGTGGAGGCGGCCTCATTCTGGAACCGCAGCAGGAATTCCGGATCATCGAGAAGCTTGCGAAGGAGGATCTTGAGGGCGACGGGGCGATTCCCGACTTGGATTTGCTCCGCCAGGAAAACTGCCCCCATACCGCCTGCTCCGAGTTCGCGGACAATGCGAAATCGCCGTGATAGACCTGCGGTCAATTGCGCGGCCGTGGCGGTTGCGCCCGTAGGCAAGGCAGTTCCGTCGCGGGGACAGAAATCAGTGTCGTCTGAAAAAGTACGCTGGCAGTTCGGGCAGGTGCGCATCAGGAGCCACCCTTTCCAGAGTCACGAGTGTGGCGAAGGACGAATAATACACCCTGTAGGGAGCCCTGTGAAGTGCTGGTTAGCACCGACCAAAACAATATACTTGAGTCTTCGCGGAGCGCATGCCACAATTCAACTACGAAGTCGGGGGTGCCTTTTATGGCCCAGATCTTCATCTCCCACAGCAGTAAAGACAGGCAATCGGTTGACTTCCTCTCAAAAGCGTTCGCTTCTACGAAAGTGAAAGGAGTCTTCGAGGAATTCGAGGCGATCCTCAAGGGGCCGGCGAACGCGGAACGGATTGCCCAGGACATTCGCGAATCTAATGCTGTTTTCGTCCTCCTTGGCCTTAACGTCGAAGCCTTGCGTCACACGCGCGATTGGGTAGGTTGGGAAAACGGCTTTGCCGCCGCCGAAGCCCGTAAGACGAACAAAGACATTTGGGTGCTGGAGCCGATCTCTGAGATGGACGGCCTCACCGTCGTCATTCCGTATCTTCGCCATTACGTCTGTTTCAATCCGACAGATGAGCATTGGCAGGGCTACCTGACTCAAATCATCGAGTCCTACGATGATTCCCATTTCCTAAAGGCCGCTCTCGTAGGCGGCGTCGGCGGGGGCGTCGGCGCAGGTTTAGCTTCTTCCGGTAAGGGTAAAGATGGCAAAGTCGGAATAGGGTCTCTCGTGGGGGTCGGCTTGGGGTTCCTCTTTGCTGCCTTCAACTCTCCAAGGAGGCCAGAGGGCCTCCCGATCTGCTGTCCCAAGTGCTGGTCGGTTTACAGCGTCCACTTAGCCGAGCTTCGAATGCGCTGTCCCGTCTGCAATGAGTGGCTAGCTTTTCCAGACCGCTGACACCGTGCCACTCGCATACCTTCGTGGACCCAGGCTCCTAAGTATGAGCAAGCCACGGTGAGCAAAGCAGTGACCATAGCTACTGCTGCGTTTTCCATGCTGCGTCGCCGTCCTATTCATCCCGCAACGTCTTGGCCGGATCGATTCTGGCAATGCGCAGAGTTGGCACCGTGGTTGAAATGAGGGTTACCGATACGAGCATCAGAACCACAGTGAGGATTGTAGGCAGGTCGTAGACGCTTACGCCGAAAAGCACATTGCGCATCACTCGCAGCGTTCCGGCGCAGAGGACCAGTCCCAGAAAGAGGCCCAGCACCGAGGCGCCCACCCCGGAGCGGCCGATCTCCACCATGGCCTGGCCGACGGTCGAGCCCAGGGCCATGCGGATGCCGATCTCGCGCGTCCTCTGAGCGACCAGGTTGGCCACCAGCGCGAAAATGCCGACCGCGCTCAGCAGTAGCGCCAGGGCCGCCATCGCCCCGAGCAGCGCCACCTCTACCCGCTGGGTCGCCAGCGTCTTCGCCTGCAGGTCGCGCATACCGTAAAAGCCCGAGAAGGGCACGCTCGGGTTGACACTCCCGAGCGCCCGCTGCATCTGGGCGGTCAATCCCGCCACCGGGCCGGCGGTGCGGACAACCCAGTCCGGCTGAAACCATACGTGTACGACCGCGAGGTATTGGGCAGGCACTTGGGCGGCGGGAATGTACATAGCCTGCTCACTCATCAGCGGGGCGCCCTCATACAGACCGGAGGAAACGTAGACATTGGAAACCTCGCCCACGATCAAGGTGTCCTTGTCGAGGTAACGGCCCACGGGGTTGGTTCCGCCATAAAACTTCCGCGCGAAGGCTTGGTTCACCACGGCCACGCGCTGCGCCGTGGGGCCGTTAGCATCGGTAAAGACGCGGCCCGCCAGCACCGGCATCTGCAAGGTTTCGAAATAACCGGGCGTGACATAGACCTCGTCCGTCTGATCCTGCTGGCCCGCCTCTTTGCCGTCGCTGAGGGTCACCGCGTCGTTCAAGGCGCGCTCGTAAGGCAGGCACAATCCGACGGCCGCATTCCGCACGCCGGGGATCTGGCGCATGGCGGCGGTGCTGTCGTCCAGCAACTTCCTGAAGGCCGCAGGATCATGGAAACGGGCGTCGTCAAGCGAGGCCTTGGCGACCATGACTCCGTTGGGGTTGAATCCTGGCGGCAGCGTTTCCAAATGGACCAGGGTGCGGATGAGCAGTCCGGAAGCAGCCAGCAATACGACGGTGAGGGCCACCTCGCCGGCAATCAGCGCTTGGCGCAAGCGCACGCTGCCCACTCCGGCCACGGCGCGGCCGGCCATCGATGAGCGCAAATCCACTTTCCGCGTGGCGAATGCCGGCAACATGCCGAACAGAATGCTGGTCATGAGGGAGACAACCAGGGTGAAGGCCAGCACGCGACCGTCGAGCGGGACGCGCGCGACGGGGAGAAAGTGTTCGGGCAACAGCACGAGCAGGCCGCGCAAGCCGAGAAAGCCCACACCGATTCCCACCGCTCCACCCGCCAGCGCCAGCAGCAGGTTTTCAATCCAGAACTGCTTCTGAATCTGCCAGGCCGAGGCTCCGAGCGCGAGGCGAGTGGCAACTTCCGAAGTGCGGCGCAACATGCGAACCAGCGTCAGCCCGGCCAGATTGGCGCAGGCGATGAGCAGGATGAAGCCCGCGGCCAGCATCAGCGCCAGCACCTGCGGCGCGAGCGCAGCGGTCTCGCCCTTCTGGAGCGCCACGGAATGGTAGGTCACCTGCGCGCCGGGGTTGTTCATTAATTCATAACGGCCGGCACGGGAGGACCAAGTGCGGTTGATCTCGGCATCCGCCTGCTGCCACGACGCGCCCTCGCGCAGCCGGGTGATGCACTCGAAGTTCGATCCCCCTCCTTCGCCTTCGCGGCCGGGCTGAAGCGCCGTATAGAGGTCGGCGTTCAGGGGAGTGGTGACGCCCTCGGGCAGCACCCCGACCACCGGGTACGACTCGCCTTTCAACTGAACCGGTTGCCCCAGGATGTGGGGATTCGAGCCGAAGGTGTTTTGCCACAAACGATAACTCAGGATGACGGCTTTGGGCCCGTGGGGACGGTCTTCGTCCGCAGAGAAATTTCGCCCCATCATAGGCTGAATCGCCAGCACGTCAAGGTAGTGGGCCGAGATGCGCCCCCCGTGTACATACGCCACGTGCGAACCAGCTTGGAGATTCACGCCCGAAGTTCCGCGGCTTGAAACGGCTGCGATCAAGGCGGGGACGTTGTCGCGCAGAAGCTCCCATTGCTCCCCATTCAGGCCGTGCCGCTCATCGGAGGCCCCCCGGCCGGTGATCCGGGTGTAAATCGTGCCCATGCGCTCGGGATGCGAATAGGGCAGGCTCTTGAGCATGAGCGCGTTCACCATGGAAAAAATCGCGGTGGTGGCGCCGATCGAAAGCGCCAGCGTAACGATCACCGTAGCAGTGAAACCGGGATTGCGCCGCAACTGGCGCGCGGCAAATCTGAGGTTTTGTCCTAAAGCACCCATCGACCATCCTCCTGGCGAGTCAATTCAGATATCTCCGGGGAGATACTTTATTTACGTTTGACGCGCCGGAGGAAGTTCCGTTGCGGTCCACCCAGTTGAAATAAGTTCACTGAGGACCACGTTGGAAGCAACAGCTTGTCAATTCAAAATCAAAGACTGGCAGAAACTCTAAGCGCGCAAGGTTGCGGTTCGCATTTCACCCGCTGACCTCCTCCTATTGATCTCGGACCGATCAGCAAAGAGCTTCACGAGGCAACGGTGCCAAGCCAGTCGGCCCGACATACACACCGTTCGATTGCTCAGAGGTACCAGTGGCCTCGAAAGCATTGACGGCGCGGCGAGGAGAAATAATAATGTCGGCGTAATTGCAATTGAGTTGCAACTAATATTTTCGGCGAGGCTTGGCTCAACGGACCCTCGCGCCGAACGGCAGGCCGGGGTGTGGTGCTTCATAGGGGCATTTCCCGCACTATTTTTCGTGAATAGTCCAATTATTTCCCTATAATTGCGTATCTGCGAAGGGATCCCTCAATGTCGAAATAGAATAGCCACATACAGATGCAGACAAGACCGTGTTGCGGCCGTTTAGTTGCAAGTAAGTTGCAATACAGGCCAGGGTCTGACCTATGAGTACGGCGTTAAAACTTGCGCCCAAGGCAAGGAAGGAAACATGGAGCAAATGAACAGTCGATCCGGGCCCTTGAGATTCCGCGTCGGCAGGGCAGCGGGCCTGGTGATCCCCGCCTTGCTACTGGCGTACCTCTCAGGCTGGGCTGGTCCGGGGGGAAGCATCTCCGGGAGGGTCTTGGATCCGAGCGATGCCGTAATCCCCGGCGCAACCATCGTCATCAGCAATGTGGAAACAGGTGTACGGCAGACGACCGCCAGCAACTCCGACGGGTTTTATTCCCTGTCGGCGCTGCCTCCCGGCCAGTATCAAATCGAGGCCCGGCAATCGGGATTTCGCCCGACGGTTCAATCCGGCCTCATCCTTGAGACCGACAAAGCGCTGGAAGTCAACCTGAAGCTGGAATTGGGGCAACAAAGCACCGCAGTGACGGTCACGGAATCGGGCCTTCGCGTCGATACTGCCGACACCACGATGGGCGAAACCATCACCACGTCAAAGATGGCGTCGGTTCCCCTGAACGGCCGCAGTTTTACCGATTTACTCGCTCTCCAGCCGGGCGTGGTTCCGGCCAGCTCGCAGCAACCCAACGCCGTCGTCATGTCCGGGTGCACGAGGACGGCTCCCTCCGGTGACCTCAATGCCGGCAACCTCTCGGTGAGTGGGCAGCGCGAAACCAGTAATGGCTTTGTCGTCAACGGCAGCAACGTGGAAGAAGATTTCAGCATGGGCACGGCACTCGTCCCCAATCTTGACTCCATTCAAGAATTCCGGGTGTTAACGAGCAACTTTGATGCTGAATACGGGAATTACAGCGGCGGGCAGATTGTGGTTACAACCAAATCGGGAACGAATGAATTTCACGGCAGCGGCTTCGATTTCCTGCGAAATACGAACCTGGATGCAAGAAACTATTTCTCCCCGGATCGCGCCCGGTACGACCAGAGCCAGTTTGGTGGGACTTTCGGCGGCCCCATCAAGCGAGAGAAATCATTCTTCTTCATAGACTATCAGGGGACGCGGATGACCGAGGGGATGGAGAACCGGCCTGATTTCCGTGCCCGCGCTGCCGGAGCGGACGGGCGACCTGTCAAGTATCGCCAGTTCGCTCACGGGCGCCGTTAATGGCCAGTCCTGGGCCAACTCGCTTTCCGAGAGCCTCGGTTACCCGGTGTTTCCCGGCGAGGCGTATTACACTCCCGGGTGCGCGAGCTCAGCCGAGTGCGTCTTGCCCAAAGCGCAGATTCCTTTGACCGCATGGTCAGGCCCGGCCAGAAGCTTGCTACCCTTCATTCCCTTCCCCAATCAGGGGGCAAACACGTTTTCGACTTCCGCTTACAATCAAACTCTGCGTGATGACAAGGCCGCAATTCGAATCGACACGCATACAGGCTTGGGCACCCTTGCCGCGTACTACTTCTTTGACGATTATGGCCTCAACAACCCCTACCCCACGGCGCAAGGCGGAGCCAGTGTTCCAGGCTTCAATGCCATCACCCTGGGTCGGGCGCAAATGGCGAGCTTGGGCCTGACCAAGGTCTTTGGCCCCACCATGGTCAACGAGCTGCATTTGAGCTATCTCCGCGATGCTAACAATGTGGGCCAGCCGCAGGGTGGTGTGGGCCCCGGCCTGGCGTCCCAGGGTTTCGTTGACGGCTCCGGCAATCCCTCCATTTATGCCTTGGCGCCGCAAATCGAAGGCATCGAAAACGTCTCGTTCAATGACTTCACCCTCGGCGTGGATACCACGGGGCTCAAGGAAGCCAACAACACCTTTCAGGTGTCGGAGGATTTTTCCAAGGTGATGGGACCCCACACGCTCAAGCTGGGCGCGGGATTCCACATCGACCAGGTCAACATCAACCCCGACGCCACATTCAACGGCGCATTCTCCTTCACGGGAGCGGAAACGGGATCGGACTTCGCGGACTTCCTGCTGGGCATTCCTTCCAGCTATGCGCAAGGCGACTCCCTGGCGTTCTACCTTCGCGACAAATACGTAGGGATGTATGCGCAGGACAGTTGGCGGGCAAGGCCGTCTCTGACGCTCAACTATGGCTTGCGTTGGGATGTGCTTCCGGCTTGGCGGGAGAAATACAACCAACTCCAGACCCTGGTGCTGGGCGAGCAGTCCCGCGTTTACCCGGGAGCACCCCAGGGCTTGGTGTTTCCGGGTGACCCAGGAATTCCCGCGACACTCGCCCCCACGAAGTACACAAACTTTGCTCCTCGCTTCGGCCTGGCGTACTCGCCGGATTACCAGAGCGGCTGGCTGGGCAAGGTCCTGGGCGGCCGAGGCTCCACCAGCGTGCGCGCCGGATATGGCCTGTACTATACCGCCTTCGAGGGTTTGTCCGCCGGCATCATGAGCGCCAACCCGCCGTATGGTTACGACTACACCAGTCTCGCGCCGCCTCTATTCTCCAATCCCTTCGTCACGGCGGCGAGTGGACAGAACGTGGGCCAGCGCTTTCCCGAACCCATTCCGGCCTTTGGGGCTTCAGCGGCAAATCCCAATTCCAGCGTGGACTGGTCACCGTATTTGCCCATCACCGGCGTTCCATCTTTCTATTACCAGAACGTGCCACCCTACAGCGCGAGCTACACACTTTCTTTGGAACGGCAGATCGCCCCCAACACGCTCCTCAGCCTGACCTATGCCGGTTCGCAGGCGCATCACCTTTTGGTGCTCATATCGGCCAACCCAGGCAACCCCGCCGAGTGTTTAAGCGTGAGCCAGACCAGCCAGGTTATGCCCGGCACCGCCACCTGCGGACCGTTTGGCGAAGGGGGTACGTACGTCACGTCGTCAGGACAGGTTATCCAGGGAACGAGAGGCCCTTACAGTTCACAGTTCGACGCCATCACCTATCAGAAGACTCTCGGCAACTCCAATTACAACGCCCTGGAGATCAATCTGCGTCACCAGCGGGGGCCCTTGGAATTACTGGTGGGCTACACGTATGGCAAATCCCTGGATCTCTCATCCAGCCTCGCCGAACCGGTGAACCCCGTCGATCCCAGCTTGAGCAAGGCCATCTCGGCATTCGATATGCGGCAGGATTTTGTGGCGAGTTACGAGTACGACCTTCCGGTCGATCATCTCCTTCATCGCCGCAACCGGCTGACGGAGGGTTGGAACCTTACGGGAATCACGCGATTCAGCAGCGGCTTTCCCGTGACCCTTTTCAATAACAATGACACTTCCCTGCTGGGGATCATACCCAACGGCATCAACAACAATGGCGTGGACACACCCAACTTCGCCCCTGGCAACCTGGAGCTCAATACCAACCCTCGCGACGGCAGGCCCGCATTTAACACGTCGCTGTTCAGCCTTCCGGCGCTCGGCCAGATGGGAACAGCAGCGCGGCGCTTCTTTTACGGCCCCGGCATCGCCAATTCCGACCTCGCCCTTTTAAAGAATCTCCACCTCACCGAGTCGAAGTCGCTGCAATTCCGGGTGGAGGCGTTCAATGTCGCCAACCATGCGCAGTTTTATGGGGCCGCAGCCGTGGGCGGGAACATTAGCAGCCCTTCTTTCGGAAGGGTCCTAAGCGCCGCCGATCCCCGCCTCGTTCAAGTCGCTGCCAAATTCTATTTCTGAGCAAGCGAGTGCAGACGTCCGCTGTGCGAGATCCGCTGAATTCTGTACTCACCAGCGCCCGCCCCAGGTTCGCTATTCCCTCCGTGCGAAACCGAGCGCAGAATTCCCGATCACAAGTCCAGAATCCCAGGTCCCGAACCCTGAATCCTGAACCCGTCGCTAAACCGCGCGATGGGGGATTATGTTTCCCGCCGCGTCGCGGGCCTTCCAGGTGTTCGCGACTTCACCCATGACCACCAGAACGTCGCCGCTCGCCATGACCGTTTCGCCAGGGGGATTGAATTTCGTGTCGCCGTCGAGTCTGCGGATTGCCAGGGGCAGAAGTTCATAGCGCCCGTGGGGGTCAATTTCCTTAAGCTTCTTTCCGACCCAAGGCGAGCCCTCGGCCACCGCGATCTCCTCCACCCTTATTGTCCCGGATTGCTCCCGGAGCATCATGTCCAAGAAGCTGACCACGGAAGGCCGGATCAACTCCGAAGCCAGGCGCATGCCGCCAATCATGTTGGGGGAAATCGCGGAGTTGGCGCCGTGACGCAGGAGCTTCTCCACCATATGGGCTTCCGCACAGCGCGCCACGATGCGAAGATTCGGATTCAGCAGGCGCGCCGTTACCGTCGTCAGCAAGTTGTCCTTGTCCTCGGGCAGAACGGAAGCCAGGCCGCGCGCCTTTTGGATTTGCGCGGCCGCCAGAACTTCCTCATCCCCGCCATCCCCTTTCAGGACGGGAACCTCGCCGAGTTGGCTGATTTTTTCCAGGCGCTCCTCGTCGTGATCGATCACCACAAAGACGTTCCCGGTCTTCAGGAGCTCGTTCACCAAGTAGGTGCCGGTTTCACCCGCGCCGCAAACAATGAGGTGGTCGTGCATGTCCCGGATCAATTTCTGCATCTTGCGTCTCCGAAAAAAGTGATTAAGTTCGCCCTCCACGATGAAGGCGGTCGAAACCGAGAAAACATAGAGCATAATGCCGATGCCGACGAGGATGAAAAAGATGTTGAAAAGCCGCAGCGCCGGGTTGGCGTGAGTATCGACAATCTCCGCGTATCCCACCGTTGTGATCGTGATCACCGCCATGTAAAAGGCGTCCAGCAGCGTGACCTCCGGCCCGCCGAAGCACATGTAAACGGCCACGGCCGACAGCACCACCACGACCAGCAGCAACAGCGAGAGTACCAATTGTCTTCGCAGACTCACAGAACCCTCTCGGCAGGGAGATGAAGGTTAAAGTATAAAGGATTTAGGTATTTAACCTTTACAATTTACCCTTTTCCATTCTCCAAAACCCAGCGCCTGACACCTGGCGCCTAGTGCCATTCCCCCAGCAGCTTGCCGTGCAGCTCCAAAAGGTAATGGTCAGTCATCCCCGCAACGTAATCGCAAACGACCCGGTGCACGGGTTCGTGCTGTGCCTGCTCGAAGTAAAAAGCCGGCAGGCTTCGCGGGTATTTCAGGTAGTGCGCAAAAAGGGTCCGGATGCAGCCGATAAGCCGCTTGCGCTCGGTGTTCACGTTCTGATGCGAGTAGAGGCGAGCGTAGAGGAATAACTTCATCCTCTTGTTCTCTTCCCTCGTTCGCCTTCCTAACGCCACCAGACGCGTGCGGCAGGCGCGAACCTGTTCGAGGGAATGGACTCTCCTATCCACCAGGCGGTGGCGCGTGGATTCAATCAGGTCGGTTACCAGCTTATCCATCAGCCGCTTGAGGGCCTCGTTGAACTTGAGTTTCTCCTTCGCCGCCGGATACTTCTTTTCCATCGCCCGGTAGATCCCAGCAAAAAGGGGCAAGCGCTCGCGAATAACCGGTAAGGTCAGGAGTTTGGCTTCGTAGCCGTCGTCGAGATCGGCGCAGTTGTAAGCAATTTCGTCCGCCACGTCAATGAGCTGCGCTTCCAGCGGAGGCCGCTCTCCCAACCGGTATTCCTTAAGTTCCGGGTGGGTCGCGGGAAGGTAATCGCGCGAATGCTTGATGATGCCCTCCCGCACTTCAAAGGTCAGGTTGAGGCCGGGGAACTCAGCATATTTCTGCTCAAACCACTCGACGATGCGCAGGGCGTGCAGATTGTGGTCGAACACGTCGTGGTGCTGCCGCATCAGCCGGTTGAGCTCGGACTCGCCGGAGTGGCCGCCCGGCGGGTGTCCCACGTCGTGCACCAACGCCAGCGCCTCCACCAGGTCGGTGTTCAGACCCAGCGCCTTCGCCACCGTGCGGCTGATCTGCGCCACTTCCAGAGTGTGTGTCAGACGATTGCGAAAATGATCGGAATATCGCCGCGTGAAAACCTGCGTCTTATTCTCCAGACGGCGGAAAGCGCGAGCGTGGACAATGCGATCGCGGTCGCGTTCGTAGTCGTTGCGGTAAGGGTGCGGAGGCTCGGGGTAGCGCCGGCCTTGCGACTTTTCCACCGGCATGGCGTAAGGTGCGAGCTGGCAACGATCCTGATGGTGCATGGTTCCTCGCGGGCAGCCTCCTCGAAAGCGAATATAGCACAGCCGCCCCGAATCGCGAAAAACCGGGCAAGGCGCCCACGCAGTTTCGCCCCGTAGCCAACCCATGGCCACGGCAGTGGAGCGTTAGCACTTGCTCCGGCTCTGTTATAATGGCAGTTCAAGAAACCGCGCAGGGAGCGACAGTGGCCCTGGGCTTTGTCGTGGCAGACCCGCACCAGCGATCTTACCGGGGAGGTTCTTCGAATCGTGGTACGCGATACACTCGTTTGCCTGCTGGCAGGAGGCGAAGGGGAACGCCTGCACCCGCTGACGCGGGACCGGGCCAAGCCCGCCGTGCCGTTCGGCGGCATTTACCGCATCATTGACCTCACGCTTTCCAATTGCATTAATTCCGACCTGCGTCACATCTATGTTCTAACTCAGTACAAGTCGCTCTCCCTGAACCGCCACATTCGCGAGGGGTGGAGCATCCTGGCGCACGAACTCGGCGAATTCATCACCGTTCTGCCACCCATGAAACGCGTGGGGGCGCATTGGTACCAGGGAACCGCCGACGCCATCTATCAGAATCTTTACTCTATCGGCAACGAGCCCTGCAAATACGTCCTGATCCTGGCCGGCGACCACGTCTACAAGATGAATTACCAGTTGATGCTCAAGCAGCACGTGGACGCGGGCGCGGGCGTGACGGTCGGCACCATTGAGTTCGACCGGGCGGAGGCCTCGCGGTTCGGCGTGTGCGAGATTGATTCCTCCGGACGCATTGCCGGCTGGCTTGAAAAACCCGCCGATCCCAAACCTGCCGGGCCCGACCTCGCGAAGTGCCACGTTTCCATGGGCATCTATTGCTTCAACCGCGACCTGTTGATGGAAGCCTTGCTGGCGGACGCCGATGATCCGAACTCCCAGCACGACTTTGGCCGGAATGTTATCCCCAAGCTGATCGAGAAGGGCTGCGTCTATTCTTACAATTTCGTCAACGAGAACAAAAGGGAGGCGTTCTACTGGCGGGACATCGGAACCATTGAAGCCTACTACGAAGCCAACATGGACTTGGTTTCGGTTTCACCGGTCTTCAACCTGTACGACTCCGTGTGGCCCATCCGCGGTTACCAGCGGCAATACCCGCCGGCGAAATTCGTCTTCGCCCAAGAGGGCCGCCGCATGGGAATCGCGGTGGATTCCATCGTCTCGATGGGTTCCATCATCTCGGGCGGACGCGTCACCGGCTCCGTCCTGTCTCCCGACGTTCGCGTCAACAGCTACACGGAAGTGGAGAATTGCATCCTCTTTTCTCACGTCAACATCGGACGTTACTCGCGCATTCGCCGCGCCATCATCGACCGCCATATCCATGTGCCCGAACGCACCGAGATTGGGTACAACCTGGATGAGGACCGCAAGAAATATCACGTCACAGAAACCGGAATCGTGGTGGTGGTCCCGGAACAGAGGCTGTTCGAGGAACCGGAGTAGAACTCCAAGCCATCGGCAATCAGCATTCACCCCCGGCCGGATAATTGGGCTGAGCGCTGACCGCTGAAAGCTGATAGCCCTTTACTGCACCTCCGGCACTCCCGGCAGAATCGTCCATACGGAATAACCTGCCAGCGACTCCAGTTTGCCCAGCCAGGTTTTCAGGGAGGGGGTGGGGGCGAATGTGTCCTCGCCGGAAGCACTCAGCAGCCACTCGAGGAACGAGCGGTGCGGTGGCAGCATCAACAGGCCCACTTTCTCATCCGTGGGAATCCTGGCCAACCCGCGAGCGCGGGCAATGGCGGTGTGCAATCCCCCTAGCTCGTCCACCAGGCCAAGTTGTTGTGCGCGCTCACCCGTCCACACCCGGCCTTGCGCAATCTTATCCACATCCTCGACCTTCATGTGGCGCCCTGCCGCCACACCATGAAGGAAGTCGTTATAGGTCTCACGCATATTCCGCAACACGATTTCCCGCTGTTGTGGGGTGAAATTCTGGAAGGGATATTCCAACGTGGAATTCTCCGTCGTCGCCACGAAGTCCGTGCTCAAGCCAAGTTTTCCATAGAGCCCCTGAATGTTGAGCTTGCCCATCAGCACGCCGATGGAGCCGGTGATGGTGCCGGGCTCCGCGATGATCCGGTTGGCCGACATCGCCAGCCAGTATCCACCCGAGGCGGCGACATCCGACATGGAAACCACCACAGGCTTCACTTCTTTCGTGAGCTCCAGCTCATGCCGCATCACTTCAGAAGAGAAAGCGACGCCGCCGGGCGAATCAATGCGCACCACCACTGCTTTCACGGAATCATCGGCCCGGACGTCGCGAAACTGCTCGGCGATTGTCTCCGAGCCCATCATATCGTCTCCCCATGGGGAACTGGCGCTGCGGCCGGGTCCAATCTCCCCCACCGCGTAAATGACGGCGATTTTATCGGCGGTGAATTTCTCCGACCGGTCGAGATAGCGGCGCAGGCTGATGCTCCGCTCATACCCATGGTTCTTGTGATCCACGAGATCTCGAAAATCATCCGCGTACCCAAGGCGATCCACCAGGCCCGTAGATGGCGCCTCATCAGAGTTGTACGGCCCGGCGGCGATCAACTTCTCCACCTCCGCCGGCTTCAGGTTGCGCGACGCCGCGATGCCCTGCACAAACTGGCTGTACCAGTCATCCACCAGGTCCTTCGTCGCCTCCCGGTGCGCCGCCGTGAACTTCTTTTCGGTGTAAATGTTTGTGGCGTTCTTGTAATCGCCGATATGGAGGAAGTCAGGGTAAATCCCGAGCTTGTCGAATGTGCCCCGGAGAAACGTGGTGGATGCCATCATGCCATGAAGGTGAAACTCCGACTTGGGAAGCATCATCAGCGACTCGCAGGCTGAAGCGAGGTAGTAGGATCGGTTCGTCGCAAACTCCAGGTAGCCGACGCTGAATTTACGGGCATTGTTGAAAGCCCGGATGCGATCGCGGATCTCCTGAATGCTACCCATGCCCATGGTGGTCTCGCCCACGCGCAGATCGAGCCCGGAGATGTGGGGGTCTGTCCGCGCCCGCTCGATTCCCTCGGTGATGTCCGTGACCGTTGCGGACGGACCGTTAAACAGGTCTTGGAGTGAGTTCTGCGGGGTCTGCTCGGGAATCTCGCCTTCGATTCGTACCACCAGCACGGTGTGCGGCTTCATCCGCCGGGCATAAATAATCCCCAGCACGGCGAGTGCCGGCAGCACCACAACAACGACCGCCACCACCAGGATGATTTTCCAAATTGTTTTCATCTACTTCCTCCCGGAGCGCGCGTAAGCCCTCCCACGTCAAGGCCCAATGCTCTTCTCAGCAATGCATTCCGCCCCGTCAGCCTCGTGCCCGGCGCCGGCGCGGAAAATCAATCCCCCAGCCGCGTTCATCACATTATGAACACACCAGGGATATTTTCATACTGCAACCTGCGATAAAGCACGCGGCGCATGACCGGGGTAGTACTACAACTCGCCGGGTTGCCCCTTCGGTTTGGCGCCATGAGCTTTGGCAGATTACTTCCCAGCTACGGTGTGTTACAATTTCCTGCTTTCAAATTCGCATCGAGGAATAATTCGCATGGCACAAATTGACCTCATTCAAGGAAGAGAGATTTTGGATTCACGCGGCAATCCCACCGTGGAAGCGGACGTGGTTCTGCGCGACGGCTCGTTTGGCCGCGCCGCCGTTCCCTCCGGCGCCTCAACGGGCGAGCACGAGGCGGTGGAATTGCGCGATGGCGACAAGCGGCGCTATTTGGGCAAAGGCGTCACGCAAGCCGTGGACAACATCAACTCGGTGATCGCCCGCGATCTGGGCGGGCACGACGCCGCCAACCAGGCGGATATCGACGAGCGCATGATCGCGCTCGACGGCACGCCCAACAAGGCCAAGCTCGGGGCCAACGCCATCCTGGCGGTCTCCATGGCGGCTTGCCGGGCTTCGGCGCAGTCGGCGCGCGTCCCGCTCTACCGCTATCTGGGCGGACTGCAAGCGCGCATTCTGCCCGTGCCCATGATGAACGTCTTGAACGGCGGCGTTCATGCCGACAATACCGTGGATTTTCAGGAATTCATGATCATGCCGGTGGGCGCGGAGAGCTTCGCCCAAGCGCTGCGTATGTGCGCGGAGACGTTCCACACGCTCAAGAAGGTCCTCAAGGACCGCGGCTACAACACCTCCGTCGGCGACGAGGGCGGATTTGCCCCCAGCCTCAAATCGAATGAGGAAGCGGTGGAAGTCCTGCTCGAAGCCATTGCCAAGGCCGGCTACTCTCCCGGCCATGACATCGCCATCTCCCTCGATCCCGCCTCCAGCGAGATGTACCAGGATGGTAAATATGTTTTCTTCAAGTCTGACAAGTCGAAGAAATCATCCGAGGAGATGGTGAAGCTTTATGCCGACTGGGTGCGCCAATACCCCATCGTCAGCCTTGAGGACGGCCTCGCGCAGGACGATTGGAAAGGCTGGGCGCTTCTCACCAAGGAGCTGGGCAGTAAGATCCAAATCGTCGGTGACGATATCTTTGTGACCAATACGGAACGCCTGGCGCGCGGTATTGAAGAGGGCGTGGCCAATTCCATTCTGATCAAGCTGAACCAGATTGGCACGGTGACAGAAACCATCCGCTGCATCGAGCTCGCCCGCCGTCATGGGTACACGTCCGTGGTCTCGCACCGCTCGGGCGAGACTGAGGACGCGTTCATTGCGGACTTCACCGTCGGCATGGGCACGGGCCAAATCAAGACGGGCTCCGCCAGCCGGAGTGATCGCATCGCCAAATACAACCAGTTGCTCCGCATCGAGGAGGAACTGGGCAGCGCTGCGGAGTTCCTGGGCCTCGCCGCGGTGAAGCGCGGCAAATAGTACCGCAAGGGTGGCGCCTTGCGCGCCACCCTTGCCTTTGCCTTCCGTATGGCAATCTTAGCCGTGCTTGTGGGACTGCCGTGCGTACTCCGGATAGCGCTCTGTTGCCTGCCAGCGTGCTGAATCGGCGGTTGGTGGCCGCGAAATCCGTATTGACAGGCTGGAGGCGGCACGGTAGTCTATAAAGTCATGTTACGCGCGCTGGCACATCACCATCATCGCATCAGCTTCCGGGTGACGTGTCAGTTGGCGAATGCTTGATGCACCAAGCGAGATCGGCAAAGCGGCCCGCTGACACATAAAATCAGCGGGCTTTTTCATTTTCACGCAGGGGGGGCTGTGCATGTTGGAGCTCAAATATCAGGAGGATGGCCTGATCCCAGCCATCATTCAGGACCGTCACACGGGAAAAGTTTTGATGCTGGGCTATATGAATGCGGACGCGTACCAGCAAACACTCGTGTCCGGGTTCGTCACCTTTTACAGCCGCTCGCGCCAGAAGTTGTGGACCAAAGGTGAGACCTCCGGGCACCGGTTAGTGGCGAGGGAAATTCGCGTGGACTGCGACCAGGATGCGTTGCTGATCCAAGCCGATCTGACGGGCCCGGGCTGCTGCCACATGGGCTATCGCTCGTGTTTCTTCCGCAAGCTGACCCCCAAGGGCGAGGAAATCATCCTGGAGCGTGAATTCGATCCTGCCCGCGTCTATGGACAGGAGCATCCGGAGAGCCAGACATGAGCGTTTTGAAATTAGGTTTGCCCAAGGGAAGCCTGCAAGAGGCCTCGCTACAACTCTTTCGTCGCGCGGGGTATGAAATCAGTGTCAGCTCGCGCTCGTATTTTCCCTCTATCGATGATGAGGAAATCGAGTGCATGCTGATCCGCGCACAGGAGATGGCGCGCTACGTTGAGGACGGCATCCTCGACGCCGAACTGACCGGCAAGGATTGGATTCTCGAAAACGAAGCCAAGGTCATCGAGGCGGCTGACCTGGTTTACGCCAAGCAAACATTCGGCAAGGTGCGCTGGGTGCTCGCCGTCCCCGAAAAGTCGCCTTTCCAGTGCGTGAAGGACCTGCAAGGCAAAATCATCGCCACGGAACTGGTGGGGGTAACGCAGCGTTACCTGGAGCGCAATGGGGTAAAAGCCAAAGTCGAGTTTTCCTGGGGAGCCACGGAAGTAAAGCCGCCGGTGCTGGCCGACGCCATCGTGGAAGTGACCGAAACCGGCTCCTCCCTGCGCGCCAATGGGCTGCGCATCGTCGAAACGGTGCTGGAATCGAATACGAAGTTTATAGCTCATCCTGGCGCCTGGGAAGATGCCTGGAAACGCCGGAAAATCGAAACCCTCATCATGCTCTTGCAAGGGGCCATCGAGGCCGCGGGCAAGGTCGGTCTGATGCTCAATGTCCGTCGTGACGACCTGGAAAAGGTGCTGTCGGTTCTCCCGGCTTTGAAGCGCCCCACGATTTCAGCCCTGAGCGATTCCGATTGGGTCGCTGTCAACACCGTCATTGAAGAAAAAACCGTGCGAGAGATCATTCCGCGCCTCAAGGCCGCGAACGCGCAAGGCATTGTCGAATACCCGTTGAATAAAATCGTAGTCTGAAAGGCGGGTGCTGGGTGCTGGGGGTTGGGTGCTGGTTTCAGAGCACTGAACAACGCCGACCAATTCCCCAGCCCCTAGCACCCAACAAGATGCTGGATATTATTCGCAGCAGCGATACGAAAGCGGTCAGCAGATTGCTCCGCGCACGCTCCACAACTTTAGCGGAGGCGGAGGCGGTGGTCCGCCCCATCCTGGAGGATATCCGGCGCCACGGTGACCGCGCCCTGATGCGCTACGCGAAGAGGTTTGACCGCCTCGATCTCCGCCAGACCGGCTTCACGGTGCCCCGCGAAGAGATTCGCCGTGCCTACCGCGAGGTCCCCCGCGGCTTTGTGGCGGCGGTGCGAGAAGCGGCGGCGAACATTCGCAAGGCGGCGCGCCGGCAGTTGCCGCGGAGGTGGGCGTGCCTTACCCGCCCCGGCGTCAGCGTGGGGCAAATCCTCCGCCCCTTGGAGCGCGTGGCCTGCTACGTTCCCGGTGGACGTTTCCCACTGCCTTCCACTGTCCTGATGAGCGTTATCCCCGCGCAAGAAGCGCGAGTCGGCGAAGTGATCGTGACCTCTCCACGGCCTGCGCCCGCCGTTCTGGTGGCCGCTGACCTGCTGGGCGTAAAGACAATCTATCGTTTGGGTGGCGCGCAGGCCATCGCCGCCTTCGCCTTCGGCACCGAGTCCGTGCCGCGAGTTGACAAGATCGTGGGACCGGGGAACCGCTACGTTGCTGCCGCCAAGAAACTGGTGGCGGGCGAGTGCGGAATCGATTTCATCGCCGGACCGTCGGAACTGGTGCTGGTGGGTGGACGTGGCAACGCCGAGTGGATCGCGGCGGATTTAGTTGCCCAAGCTGAGCACGACCCCGATGCCGTGGCCATTTTCATCACCCCCTCCCTCAAACTAGCGCTTCAGGTGCAGGCAGCGGCGCGGGGAATCGTGACGCGGCTGGATTTGCCGCTCGCGGTCGAAGCGCTTACCGCACAGGGACGCATCATTGTTACACGCAACACATCGGAGGCTGCCGACCTCGTCAATCGTTTGGCTCCCGAACACTTGACACTTTTCGAGGGCGCTACGGGATTGCTGGGGCGCGTCCAATCGGCCGGCTCCATTTTTCTAGGTGCACACAGCCCTGTCGCCGCGGGAGATTATGCCTCGGGGACGAATCACATTCTTCCTACCAGTGGAGCGGCGCGTTTGCGCGGCGGCCTGAGCGCCGCGGATTTTGTGAAGGCCATCTCCGTCCAGCGACTTAGTCCTCGCGGCTTGGCAGGGCTCGAAAAGACTGTCGTCACCCTGGCGAATACCGAAGGACTAAAGGCTCACGCCTATTCCGTCCAGACCCGGTCGGCCAAGAAAGGTGCTGGGTGCTAGGGGCCGGGTGCTGGGGAAAAAGTGATGGCAACGATGAGGGCTCAAAGATCTGGATGTGACCTACCTTATTGATTGGGAGGCAAAAGAGGTTTTGGACTTGGCGGAACGCGTGACGCGGCGGCTTCACGCGCTAATGAGGTCCCGGGAATAGTGCAAGGGATCGTGTTTACCAGCACCCAGTCCCCAACCCCTAGAACCCAACTTATGATTCGACCTCGCCCGGCCATTGAAATATTGAAGAAATACCGGCCTCCCCAAGAGGGCCGCGACGGCAAGATGCGCCTCGACTTCAACGAGAACACGGTGGGCTGCCCTCCTCAAGTTATTCGCGCGTTGCGCCGCGCCTTGAACCCGGAAATGATGACGCGTTATCCCGAGTACGACGAAGGCCGCCGCTCGCTTGCCGCCTATTTTCGCGTGAAGCCGGAAGAGATGCTTCTCGCCAATGGGACCGACGACGCGCTCAAAATGGTCTGCGACACGTTCGTCGATCCTGGTGACACGTTGCTGGTCCCAGCCCCCACATTCCCCGTGTACGAGTTCTTCCACAACGTAGCGGGCGGGAAAATCCTGCGCATTCGGTACAATGAGCATTTCCGCTTGCCCGCGGATGAATTCGCCGTCGCTCTGAAGAATCAGAGGGTGCGGTGGGTGGCGCTGGCCAACCCCAACAATCCCACGGGCACGCAGATTCCCAAGGAAGCGTTGAAGGCCATCCTGCTGGCTTCACCTGATACGGTAGTGCTGGTCGATGAGGCGTATCAGGATTTTTCCGGCCAGACCGTCCTGCCGTGGATTCGCAAGTATCCGAACCTGATTGTGACGCGGACGTTCTCCAAGGCCTTCGGCCTGGCCGCGCTGCGCATGGGCTGCCTATTCGCCAACCCTCAGCTCATCGATCCCCTGCAACGAGGGCAGAATCCCTTCGCCGTAAACTCGCTCGCCCTGATGTGCGCCTGCATCGCCATCCGCTACGACGCGCAGGTGCGCAAGTACGCGGAGGCCATCCGCGCCAATCGCGCCGGCTTCTGCCGCTGGCTCGAAGCCCATGAAATTCCCTACGTGCCCAGTTCCGCGAATTTCGTCCTGACGCGGGTGGGCGAGCACGCGCCGGAAATTGCCCGCAAACTTCGCGACAAGAAGATACTGGTGCGCGACTGGAGTTACGATCCGCATTTGAAGGGTTACCTGCGGTTCACCATCGGCTCGCAAACGCAAACGCGCCGCCTAATGGCTGAACTTGAAAGCTTGCAAGGTCTCATCCAAACTCGCAATGGCGTGGGAGCTTGGAAGAATATGGTCTCTTACTCTTCCCCAGGTTGGTTTGCATGAAAGCGCGCATCGCTACGTTGCATCGCAAAACCGCCGAGACCGATGTCCGCGGACGCCTGAAACTGGACGGCCGCGGCGCTTACAAGATCTCGACGGGCATTCGCTTCCTTGACCATATGCTGGAGCTCTTCACCCGGCACGGCGGCTTCGACCTGGATCTCGAAGCGCGCGGTGATCTGGACGTTCGATCAGCATCACACGGTGGAGGACGTGGGCATCGTTCTCGGGCAACTTTTGCGCGAGGCGCTCGGTTCAAAAAAGGGTATTAATCGCGCTGGTTATTTCCTAATGCCCATGGATGAAACCCTGGCGATTGCCGCCGTCGATTTGAGCGGAAGGCCCTACCTGGTGCTGAAGGCCCCCCTGAAGGTGCGTTACGTCGGCGATTTGCAGGCCGAGCTGCTGGGAGATTTCTTTCATGGCTTCACCACCGCCGCCGCGGCCAACGTACACCTCAAGGTCGCGTACGGACGGTCCAGCCACCACGCCATTGAAGCCCTGTTCAAAGCCTTCGCGCGCGCGCTGCGCTTTGCCTGTTCGCGCGACCGCCGCTTGCAATCCCAGCTTCCCAGCACGAAAGGGCTCCTATGATTGCCGTCCTCGATTACGGCGGCGGGAATGTGGGCTCGGTGCTCAAAGCCATTGAGTACCTCGGCCTGTCGGCGGAAAGAGTCGATCAGCCGGCGGCGCTGCGGGCCGCGGAGAAAATCATTTTCCCCGGGCAAGGGCACTTCGGTGCCATGATGAAGGGGCTCGCCGAACGAGAGATGCTCGTGCCACTGAGAGAAGCCTTCACCGCGGGAAAACCTTTTCTCGGTATCTGTCTTGGATTGCAGGCGCTCTACGAATCGAGCGAGGAAGCCCCCGGCGTCGCCGGCCTGGGCCTCCTACCGGGCTGCGTTACCCGCTTTCAAGGCGTCTTTAAGGTCCCCCACGTCGGTTGGAGCCAGATTGTTCTTCGCCCGGAGACCCAATTATTCCGCGGAGTCGCCGACGGCAGCTTTGTTTATTTCTGCCATTCTTATTACGGACCCGCGACTTCCGAAGCCTGCGCCATCACCGAGTATGGCCAGACATTCGCCGCGGGAATCGAAATAAATAAGATCTGGGCCGTGCAGTTTCACCCCGAAAAGTCAGGGGAAGTCGGGTTGAAGGTTTTGAAGAATTTTCTGACCCTGTGAGTGGTCAGTTGTCAGTTGCAATGCGACCACCTCAGTCGTTCCATTGCAACGGACAACGGACAGTTTTCCAAATATGTTTGCCAAACGCATCATTCCGTGTCTCGACTGCAAAGATGGCCGCGTGGTGAAGGGCATCCACTTTGTCAACCTGCGCGATGCCGGCGATCCGGGCGATCTGGCGGAGATGTACAACCGCGAAGGCGCCGACGAGTTGGTGATGCTCGATATTTCCGCTACTCGCGAAGGTCGTACCACGCTGATGGAAACCGTTCGGCGGGTAGCGCGCCGCCTGTTTATACCACTCACGGTGGGCGGCGGGGTTCGCGTGCTCGATGACGCGCACCGATTGCTTTCCGCTGGAGCGGACAAAGTGGGGATCAACACGGCCGCTGTTGAAACGCCGGAGGTAGTCGGAACCATCGCCGAGAATTACGGCCGACAGGCCATCGTGGTAGCTATTGATGCGCGCAGGATTCGAAATTCCCCGTCTGCCTCACAAGGCGACGGACCGCCCCGGTGGGAAGTTGTGACCCACGCCGGCACCAAGCCCACGGGCCTCGACGCGCTCGAATGGGCGCGGCGCGTGGAGGAGTTGGGCGCGGGCGAAATCCTGCTGACCTCGATGGACGCTGACGGCACGCAAGCGGGCTTCGATTGCGAGCTGACCACCACGGTGGCGCGCGCCTTGCACATTCCGGTCATCGCCTCGGGCGGCGCCGGGAGCCCGGAACATATTGCGGAAGTTTTCCAGCGGGGCTGCGCCGACGCCGCATTGGCCGCATCAATCCTTCATTACGAGACGCACTCCATCCGCAGCTTAAAAGAGTACCTGCGCACGCAAGGCGTGCCGGTTAGAATTTGAGGATAGGTGCTAGGTTCTTGGGACTGGGTGCTGGAAAGACATCTAACTGATTGGGAGGCGCGGGAGATTTTGGACTTGGCCGAACGCGTGGGTCGGAGACTTTATGCATTAATGCGGTCGCTTGAGCAAGCGAAGTGGTCAGCCTCTCCGGCACCCAGCACCTAGCGCCCAACACCGATCTTCACTATGATCATTCCCTGCATCGACTTGATGGATCGCAAGGTTGTGCAGCTCGTCCAGGGCAAGGAAAAATTCCTCGAGTTGCCCGAACCGCTTGCCGTACTCGAGAAATTCTCCGCCTATCCGGAAATCCAGGTAATCGATTTGGACGCGGCGATGGGCAAAGCGGAAAACAACGCGGGAATCGTGCGCGAGCTTTGCCGCCGTAAGCCCTGCCGCGTGGGTGGAGGCATCCGCAGCACGGCGCGGGCGCAGACGGTGCTGGGTGACGGAGCACGGAAGGCCATTGTGGGCAGCAGCGCCTTCACCTCCAAAGGCGTCAATCAGGAATTCTTGCGTGAACTCGCCGCGGCCGTACCGCGCGAAAGAATCTTGATCGCCGTGGATTCATTCGGCGGCCGCGTGGCCGTACATGGTTGGAAGGAAACGCTACCGCTCACCTGCGCGCAGGCGCTGCCCCAGCTCGAACCGTATTGCTCGGGGTTTCTCTGTACTTACATCGATGGCGAGGGGAAATTACAAGGGACGAACATCGAATGGTTTCGCGGTTTGCGCGCCGTCACCCAGCTTCCCATTACCGCGGCGGGCGGAATCACCACGGACGAAGAGATTGCAGCGCTCGACGAACTTGGCATGCACGCCGCTTTGGGGATGTCCATCTATCGTAAGGTCTTTCCGGAATTCTTTGTTGGACGGCAACCGGCCGCCCTATGATGGCGATCAATCAACGTAGAGGCGAGGCACGCGTTTGCCGATGGAGCAGAGGATTTCGTAGGGGACAGTGTCCAGCAATTGCGCAATCTCCACGGCGGTAATGGAGCAGTGGTCCGACTGCCCCATCAGCATGACCTCATCGCCAATGTTCGTCCCCGCGACATCGGTAACATCGAGGAGCGAAAGGTCCATACTAATGCTGCCCACGATGCGCACCCGCCGTCCGTGTACGATGGCGTATCCGCGGTTGGAAAGCGCGTGGCTTAAGCCGTCGGCGTAACCCACGGGCACCGTGGCGATGCGCGAAGGCCGGCGCGTATAGAATGCAGCCCCATACCCCAGGGGAGTGCCGCTGGGGACGTCCTTCATATAAACAATGCGCGACTTGAAGGTGAGGACCGGCTCGAACTCCGGCACTTTGGGAAGTTCCTGCCCCGAAGGCACGACCAGCGGCATACAGTAGCCGTAAACCAACGCACCGATGCGCACCAGGTTTTCGGGAAAATTCCGCCCCGTCAGCAGCGCCGCGCTGTTGGAAACGTGAATCCATTCCGGCTCAACCTGCAAACCCCGCAGTTGCGCGAGCGCCTCTTCAAAGCGCGCACCCTGCTCATCGGTTTGGGAGGCCACCAAATCCTCCGCCGAGGCAAGATGAGTAAAGAGCCCTTTAAGTTGCAGCCCTTCGAGCTCGCGGTAATGGTCCACGAAGGCGGCCACGCGGTCCAGCGGCAGGCCGAGCCGCCCCAATCCGGAATCAACCTTCAGGTGAAACTCAATGGGCTTCCCGTAGCGGCGGGCGCATTCCGCATAAGTATCTAGCCGCATGGTGGAGGAAATCGAGGGCGTCAACTGGTACTCGATCAGGTGCGCCGGGTCGCTCATATAAAGCCCGCCGAGCAAAAGTATGGGCTGCCGGATTCCCGCGGCGCGCAGTTCCACCGCTTCCTCAACGGTAGCCACACCGAACCAATCCACACCGCACTCAGCGAGACCCTTGGAAACCGGCACGGCGCCATGGCCGTAAGCATCGGCCTTGACCACCGCCATTACCTTGCGCGCTCCCGCTAGGTCGCGAATGCGCTGGAAGTTGCGCCGCAGTTTGGAAAGCGAAATCTCCACCCAGGTCGGCCGCAGAAGTTTATCCGTGGGAACATTCACAGGATTTATTTTTTCCAGATGGAGTTGCCTTTCAAATCAAAAATGGTTTCGTATTTCAATTTTGACATTTTAAACTTTCCGCCTCAGCCGATTGTGGATAAAGGGCAGATGCCCGTATAAAAGGGGGCTTCCCCATTCGATCCTATGGCTATTATTGGTACGACTCCCCGCCTTCGTGGACCTTATTCTCGAACTTCGCGTAAGGCTTCAGGAAGACGACCGGCACCTCGCCGGTGGGCCCATTCCGTTGTTTGCCCACAATTAGTCTGGTTTCCGACCCGCCCTGGACGAATTCTTCCTCGCCCTCTTCGCCCTTGGGCGCCTTCTCGCGAAAGATAAAGATGACCACGTCGGCGTCCTGCTCGATGGACCCCGACTCGCGCAAATCCGACAGTTGCGGGCGTTGGCCGGGCCGTTGTTCGGGGGCGCGGCTCAACTGCGAGAGCGCCAGGACGGGAACCTTCAATTCCTTGGCGATGCTCTTGAGGCTGCGCGAAATGTAGCTGACCTCCTGGGTGCGATTCTCAAACCGGCCCTGACCGGAAATGAGCTGGAGGTAATCGACGATCATCAGGTCGAGTCCTTTTTCCGCTTTCAGCCGCCGAGCCTTGGCGCGAATCTGCATGATGCTCAAAGCCGGCGTGTCCTCGATATAAAACGGCGCTTCCGACAGGCGGCCGAGGGCAGGCGTCATGCGGTTCCAATCTTCTTTGTTGGAAAAGCCGGTGCGCAGTTTGTGGCTATCGATGCGCGCTTCCGAGCACAGCAGGCGGATTACGAGGGACTCCTTGCTCATTTCCAGCGAAAACATTCCCACCACTTTGCGGTTTTTGATGGCGGCATGGGCGGCGATATTCAGCGCCAGCGCGGTCTTGCCCAGCGAGGGGCGCGCGGCGATGACAATCAGCTCACCGGCCTGCAAGCCGGAGGTCATGTTATCGAGGTCTTCGAACCCCGTTTCGACGCCGGTCACGCGCTGGCCGCGGTCAAACAAGACGTCGATTTTGCCGAAGCTCGACTTGACGATCTCGCGGATGTTGGCGAATCCCGCCTGCACGCGTTGCTCGGCAATCTCGAAAACCTGGCTTTGCGCCAGATCGATCAAGGTTTCGGGATCGTCCGTGCCTTCGTAGCAGCGCGAAAGAACGTTGTTGGACGCGTTGATCAAGCGGCGAATGGTGGATTTTTCTTTGACGATGCGGCAGTACTCGCCCATGGCCGCCGTGGTGCCGATGGGCACGCCGTCGGTGAGCGCCGAGAGGTAAGCCGCGCCTCCGGCTTTTTCCAGCAAGCCGTCCTTGGCGAGTTCCTCGGAGAGCGTCACCAAATCGATGGTGCGATTCTTCTCCGAGATCGCGGCCATTTTCTCAAAGGTGAGGCGATGGGCTTCCGAGTAGAAATCCTCTTTGCCCAGAAGCTCGAGGGCGAAATTGAGGGCCCCATTATCGAGAAGCACCGAGCCCAGCAGGGCGCGTTCCGCTTCCAGGTTGTGAGGAACAGCTCGTTCATTGATAGTGGCAGTCGGCATCGTTGTATTGTCAATTTTACACGAACTTTGCTCAAGGTGGGCGAAGACATCATCTGCGGAAATCTTGTGCAAAAGCGGGAATTCTTGTGAAGAACTCACCCCCGACTGTGGATATTCTTTTTGGGTGTGTGGACGAGTGTTGTTGCCGGTCGGTTCAATTTGGAAATGTCTCTCCGCTGCCTCGAACGCCGCCAGGAATGGCTGTGCTACTGAGTTGAGGTTCATTGCCAGCGGAAGGCCAGATTTGCAGGTTGCCAGAAGTCCCGTAATGTCCCCACTCGTCTATGGGTAGTGGACAAAATGGCGCTTAACGCGGCGTTTAGTCGCCAGGGGATAGTGGCCAACGGAGAGTAGTCGGTCCTTTTTCGCTAGCCCCTGACCCCAAACCCCTAATCCCTGATCTCCAGCCCCCTATTCGCCGCGCCCCGCTGATCGTATCTTAGTGATAATAGTTGAAAATCCATGCTGCGGGTGTATACTGCCGCGCGAAGAGACAAAGAATGTTTCAGGACATTAAAGCTTCTCTTCAGCGGCTTTATCAGGAAGACAATCGGCCCTGGCTGGTCGGTTTTAGCGGCAACGTAGGGCCGAAGAGCCTTCGGCCCAGGCCGAGCGCTGCTCGGCCCTACGACCGGCCGAACGCTGTTCGGCCCTACGGACGCCCGAACGCTGTTCGGCCCCGCCGATGAAATACGACGCGAAAATCCACCATCGCCGTTCGATCCGCCTAACTCATTACGACTATTCTCTGCCCGGAGCATATTTTGTTACGATCTGCGCGTCCGGCAAGCAATGCATTTTCGGTCAAGTAGTTGGCGACCAGATGCGTGAAAACGACTGCGGCAGGATTGTGCGGGAAAAGTGGCTCGACACCGTCCGCATCCGGCCGCAGATTGAACTCGACGCCTTTACAGTGATGCCCAATCATTTGCACGGAATTCTTTGGATTCTGGGCCCAAAGGGCGAGCACATTCTCTGGAACACTGGCTACGTGATACCGGACGCCGATCCGTCATTTGTAGGGCCGAAGAGCCTTCGGCCCAATGTTCGGCCCAACGGTGTTGGGCCTGGCGCGAACGTAGGGCCCAACAGCGTTGGGCCCGGCGCGAACGTAGGGCCCAACGTCGTTGGGCCGGGGCCGAAGGCTCTTCGGCCCTACAATAACGGCGCGGCCCAACCACCCATCGACTCCGCAAAGGCCATCCCACCGATGCGTCCGCGCTCGCTGGCGTCCTGGGCATCAGGTTTCAAGTCTGCCGTCACTAGCCGAATTCGAAAACTCTGGAACGATCCAGACGCTGTTGTGTGGCAGGAGGATTACTTCGAGCGCATCATCCGCGATGAGGAAGAATTGTTGAACATCCGCGATTACATTCTCTCCAACCCGCTGCGCTGGAAATTGGATCGCGAAAACCCCGAGGCTGAGCCCAATGCCGAAGATGACGTACCGTGGAACGACGAGGATGAACCGGAATCGTAACTGTGATTGTGGGGCCGAAGAGCCTTCGGCCGGGTGTAGGGCCGAACAGCGTTCGGCCTGGGCCGAAGGCACTTCGGCCCTACAAACGCCGGACGCGCGCCGACGGTATATCCCATGAACCGCCCTGACTACTGGCCCGCAAAATTCTCGAAATTGCGGATTCACCGCGCCCGCTGCGATCCCACGCCGCACAAGCTGCTTTTGCTCCTGGTATTGTGTGACTTGGCGGAAAGCGGAGACCTCCGCGAAGTTGTATCGTTGTCGCCGGAACTTGCGTTTCGCTTTTGCACATACTGGTCCATCGTCGCCGCAAGGCGGTTCTCAGCGGCCTGACGGTCCCCAGCCGACGTGGAATTGTAGGGCCGAAGAGCCTTCGGCCCAGGCCGAACGCTGTTCGGCCCTACAACCGCCCAAAGAGGCACGACTGGCTGGGAGAGAAGCGCGATTCAGGATCAGGGTGGTAAGCGGGTATAATTTCACGTGCGCATTAACTGCTTACCGGCTCACAACCATCACCGCTGGTAGCATCGTTGACGCAGCCCATATTCACGAATTCCGCGACAGCCGCAATAACGACCCGCGAAATGGAATCGCATTATCCAAGAATGCACATTGGACTTTCGATCAAGGGCTATGGACAATATCGGACGATTACCGGGTCATCGTTGCAGTCGGGCAGTTTGCAGAAGCGGGTCCGAATGAAGACAATCTACTCACGAGCTTCCACGGCAAACGACTTCATCTGCCCGAAGATAGAACTCTTTGGCCAGACCCCATTCACCTTGCTTGGCACCGAAAGACCAGATTTAGAGCAGCCTAGGTATCCACTTTGGAATCCGGCGCATCATTGACCCAGCATGAGAAACCAATCTATGTTAATATGGTAAACACGGTGCGAGAGCCTTGACTTGCCTGAAAGACAGAAACTCTTCGGTGCAGCCCAAAGGAACTCAAGTTGTCACGACGAACCTCTTCCGTTGACGAAGTCTTCCAAACCACCGTAGAAAAACTAAATGCGCTCGTCGGCACACCCCTCCTGGAAATAAATAAAAAGTTGTCCCTTGATTTGGAGCAGGCAAAGGCCTCCTTCCTTTCGAAATCACTGTCGGAAGAAGGATTAACAAACCTCTGCGCGTACATCCGCAGCTTTGTTGATCGTTTGCCACAAAGTTTCGAGAGACGGTTCTTCTTCGACGCTGCTTTCATCCTCGCGCTGGCTAGAGATTTTGCCGATGGACTACCTTGCTCGGGCATGATGGTGCCGCGATACGGCGAGAACTGGGGGCATGAAAGGTTAATGATGCCATGGGAGAAGAATGCACAGCGCGGTCATGCTGTTCACTTAATCCATATCTGCGGAGGGGACCGATTGAAGGACGTGGATTTGCTGGAGTACCCTTGGATAGCCCATGAGTGGGGTCATTACCTTATGCTTCGCCACGACTCCTCGTTCTCCCCGGATTTCACCAGTGAATTGGACGAGATTATAAAATTGTTCCGGCTGTCCGCATTCGCAGACCGAGGATTAGCAAAACAAAAATCCCAGAGACACATTCAAGAACTAATCAGGTTCTGGACCCCTTCCGCAGACCATAGAAATTGGGCGCATGAATTAGCGATCGACCTTCTGTCACTTTGGACGTGCGGCCCTGCTTACTTGGCCTGTTTTGAAGACTATTTACGCAAAAAGCGCCCGAACCCTTACATGATCGAACAGAGTCATCCCCCTTACGCCGTGCGGACAGAAGCTTTAATTGAAGGAGCACGACAACTTGGCCTGGGAGCTTACACGAGTGGGCTTACGAGTACTGTAGGTGATTGGGACAAATCGAACTGGCGTATAGAAAAGGACAACCACTTTATTGGTCTCAACAACCGAGAGATCATAAAAGCTTGCATCCATGCCGCATTTGGCTTCTGCAGGTCATTGAACCTTGCAAAGTGCTCGGTAGATCGCGTGGAAGCCATCCGAAGCAACGCAACGAAATTCGAGATCCCAGGGCTTGGCGTGGACCTCTTGCTAATGGCCAGATCTGTGTTCAATGAAAAGGGCGAAGAGGCCTATAATCGCTGGGAGCACGCAACGGTAGACACCCTCGCCGTTGAAGTCACGCTGTAACACCCGCAATCAGGTAAGATCGAGACAGTTGCAGCGCTCCGGCGTCGGCGACATGCAAAACCCAAGGTAATCGCATGCCCGTGTCAGGCTTGGTGAAGCACATATCGGCCTGCCAAATCAGGTCCTGAATCACCTGCCCTCGGTCGGACGAGCCATTAATATCGATTACGTGAATCATCAAAGGGTGGGCCGTCCCCTGGGTTAAGTAAGGAGCCCCGGTCGTGCAGACCAAAGCCGTCTTTTCGTCCTCGTACGGGAACACACACGTTCCGGCTACCGGGTTAGTGACGCCTCCGGCGTTTCGGAAAAGCCGCCACCCTTCTGCATCCTTCATTACCTCAACGGCGGTCCACATTGACGATTTTGAAATCCATTTACGGTCGAGGAACCCCAAGTAAAGCCGCTTCAGGGCCTCAATCTCATTCCAATCGTCGCCATCCCCAAAATATTTGCCGTCGCGATAGAATACGGCGGTTTCGAAGTCGGGTTGAATTCCACTGGACACCAACTCGGAGCGCACGAACTCGAAGAGGCTAAACAATCCTTGATATAGAGCATCAGCGGGGATCGGTTCTTTCTTCTGCACGTTAATGGGAATCCGTTCGGGTCGAAATATCAAGAAATCCCGAGGTCGGACAAAGCCATAGCCAAGGCACGCCACTGCCTCAGTGTTGTGTATCCCACCCACATCGAGTCCTACCTGAACATTGTAGTTGAACGGGGTTGCGGGAGCGAAGGGAAACCAGTGGCTTTTGACCAGCAAGTTGCCAAGACACAGCTCGTACTTCTGACGAATCCGCTTTGCCAATTTCTGCTTCGCTTGCTCAAAGGCACGATGCGGTTTATCGAGCCATTCACTTGGCAATGTGTTATCCCAGTGAATACATTGCGAGGGGATTTCAATACACTTCTTTATGCGCTCATGTGTATCGTCAGATTGCGTCGGCGAATCTGCGCGTTCAGGAAGAACAGCAAGCAAGGCGTCGTGATCAGTTTGGTCGACTGCTCTTCTGATTTCGTCGGCGTTCGCATATCGAATAAGGCGGAATTTCTCTTTGACCCCCTGGCTTTCCCAAATCATTTCGAGATCTTCCTTCAGCCGAATCCCGCCTTTTTCATTAAGGCAGGATGGCCAGGCTAGCACCGGGTCAATCGGACGTCGAATCAGAAACCCGTTTTTTCTGATGTGGTTGCTGCGGTCCCAAGCTCGCGTTTTGAGGTTGGTCTCGGAGAGGATGCTCGAACGTCTTGAGAATAACTTCCTCGACGCCAGCCGCCCGCACTCGGACATCGGGCGGCGCAACAAAAACTGTCCCCAAAGACTCAGTATCGACGGGCTCCTCTGACAATTGGAGCGTTTGCCCGTAGGCCCGGGCTCCGTTAATAAAGGAACGCACCTGTCGGGTCAGTTGCTCGCGCTCAACCGGGTCTATGATTGTTTCGCTGTGTTCCTCCTGTGTTATCTCAGTGTCGAGAATTAGCCGGAGCTCGTTTGCGGGGACGTTGATTGACGCCTTCTTGAACTCGCTGCATCGCAAGCTTTGCGCGCGGAGAGCCGCCTGTCGTTCGGGTGAGAGCGTTGCATGGTCCATAACCACGTTGTAATCCTCGAAGTCCAAGGCCCGCACCTTTGAACTCCCGCGTTTGTACTGTTGGAGGACGCGCATCGCAGATGGGCGATTTTGTCTCGTCTTCCTATTTCGACGCTTTGCTTCGAGTCTATTGGCGAGAAGGGCGACTTCTCCTCGCGTGTAGTAGTCCTCAATCGTATTGGAGTCCAAGGTTGCTGTGCTGATGGGAAGTCGGACGACCCACACGCCGCCGGAGAGCACCTTGACGCCAAATTTGAACCGTCGGCATATTGTGTATTGCTCATCTGAAGGGGTTGGGTACTGACAAAATGAGTCATAGTCCTGCCAGAGGTCACCCAGGTCCGGGGAGGTTTTTTCCTTGAAGTGCATTTTAATGGACTCGCGAAGGATGCCCTCAACAATGGCCCGAGCTTCCTTATCGGTCGCCCTCGCGATAAACGAGGCATCCAGGCGCACCGAGTACTTTTCGGTTGTGATGGCAACGGGCAGCTTCCAATTGGCGGGAACCGCAACTTGATGTTCATTAATGTCGACCACGAACCCCAAACCTTGGCATTGTGCCTTATGTTCGCTCCGCAGGTCCCAGATTACGTTCTTAATACTACCCCGGTCCTCTTGTCCTTGAGCTTCCGGGCCTAACAGTTTGACATCGAAAACGTTTACCGGCCAGGAGAGCCACGAGGAATTAAGGATTGCGTATCCATTCAGAAAGTTTGCCGGCAGAGAAGGCGTAAACGGAATCGCCAGCGTCACGCCTTTTGCCAACTGGGAGCTACTCATTTTTTCCCCTCGTAAAGTAATAGGTAACTGCACCGCCAACGAGGCTTGCAATGACCGGCAACCACGCATTGAAGACCCTATTCAGGTTCTCCACCGCGTTCGACTTTCCGTTAAATTCCAATACCATCGTAGCGATGTAATGGAAAGCAAAACTTCCCCCCAGGATTCCCACCAGAGCGTATGCTAGTCGCCTGGCGGTGTGCTCCCGGTGTCTCACTCGAAATGAATACTCGTCCAAGTTTCGGACGAAGCCACCGTCAACTAACTCTTCGGTTTCCCTCTCCTTCGATAGCTCTTGGCCGCCTTGCTCTTCGGAATTTCCAGTTGTGACCATGTGAACACCTACTTGGATGGCGATTGCAGATTCGGGACAACGATAACGCGTTCTTCTCCGGTCTGAGGGTTTCTCACGACGAGTTCGGAAAACCCCTGCTCTGCCTGCGACTGCAAGGCACGGCTAACTTGTAGGGATTCTCTGACCGCATCAGCCATCGAGGAGAAGCGTCCTTGCTCCCTGATTCGCTGCAAGCTTTCCAAGCTCCTTTCGTCGAAGCTGAATACCACCCGCTGTGCTTTCGACATGTTAATCACCCTCCTTACAGAAATAGAATCTAATAGACGCATTGAGTGTACTAAGCGACATCAACTTTGTCAAGTAAAATCTATCGCTTTAGATATCAAATAAGACATCATATATGGCATCAATTCTACTGGCCACTTCCGGTCTACAAAGGCTGTTCTGGTTTGAGTGAGGGATAGGCGGTTGCGCTCTTAAAGCCTGCTTTAGACCAATGGGGAGAAAGGCGATCTGCGGCGGACGTACAGCGCGCAATCCCTTTCGGCGCATGAAACTTGTGGCCGGTCAAAACGGCAGTGGTTAGTTGTCAGTGGTCAGTGGATAGTTAGACCCAAGAAAGGCAGCCCTCGCGGGCAACCGGCAGGTAGGTGACGCGGTAGGCAGGGGTTACCAGGGCCGAATTTGTAGCGCGGGTGTCCCCACCCGCGATTTCGTTTTCGGACGCGGGTGGGGACACCCGCGCTACAGGTGGTGGCGGGGTAAACCCGCCGCCACAGGGCACATCCGCGCCTGGGGTTTGCCTGCGGGATCACACGGGGAGGTGTTTCGTTAAGGCCAGGAGAATAGCCTCAACTACCTTGGGGCAAAGCCCAAGGAAATGATGTCATCCAAATGAGCAATGAAGCGGGAGAGTTCAGGGGCGATTTTACTGCGGGCGACGTGCGGCAGCGCGTAGCGCTCCAGCATTTCGAGGGTGCGGGGGTGGGAGTATTCGCCGGTGATCACCAGGACGCGCCCCACCAGGGCGGGCCGGAGGTCCGTGATGGCGCAGAGCATTTGATCGGGGGGTAGCTGGCTGGAACGTAGGTCGAGCAGAACGGCGTCAAATTCATCCTGGCGAATCTTTGACAGACCCTGGTAAGCGTCGGGGGCGGCGTCACCCTCGTAACCCAGCCCCGCCAACAACACGTACAAAACACTCCGAATCGACGGTTCATCCTCGATGATCAGAACCTTTCTACGCGGAGGGGCTGCGGCCATGGAAATCTCCCCGACGGGGGCGGCTGATCGTAAGAGGCCCTGTTATAGCCAATACCAACCCGATTGTCCATAGTCCAAAAGTACTATCCCGGCAAGCTTCGGTGGAGGGCGGCGCTTGGATTCGGGGAAGGGCGCGGAATTCCACCCTTGGGGAAGATGCTGTTGCCCAAAACGGAAACCACGGGTAGTGTCCTAATTCGAACGTAGCGCCGCCATCCTGGCGGCTCAATGCCGGCTGGAAGCCGGCGCTACACTCGAAACTAGGACACTGCCAAACCACGCCCCTCCGCGCCGCACCACTCGTCCTATTCGGATTCGGCAGCGGTGGCGGGAGCTTCGGCGGCCGGAGGAGCTGGGGGAGCTTCCGCGGGTGGAGCCTCGGGCGCAGGAGCTTCCTTGGGGCCGGCAGGAGCGCGGGCAGCGTCGCGGGCTTGGGCTTCCGCCGCAGCCTTGAGCTTGGCCTTGGTCTCCTCGTCGGGCTCGACGTTGACCTTGATCGTCGTGGTCACATCGCGATGGAGCTTGACGGGGACGTTGTACTCACCCAACACCTTGATGGGCGTGCTGAGATGGATCTTGCGCTTGTCGATGTGGTAGCCCTGGGCCAGGAGCTTTTCCGCCACGTCCATGGAGGTGACCGAGCCAAAAAGATTGCCCTTATCGCCCGCCTTGCGGATCACGGTGACGCTGACGCCTTCCAGCAACGTGGCCAGATCGCCGGCATCGGCCTTTTCCTTGGCCTCCAGCTTGAGGAAGCGGACGCGCTGCTGCTCAACCCATTTGCGGTTTTGCGGAGTGGCCGCCACCGCCAGCTTTTTGGGCAGCAGAAAGTTGCGGCCGTAACCATCAGCCACTTTCACCATCTGGCCGCGGTTTCCAAGCTTATCAATGTTCTCAAGAAGGATAACTTCCATCTTTAGACTCCTGTTTACGGCATACGGTAGACGGGATACGGGGCGCGGGATACGGCAGACGGGGGGCGCATTGCCGTATGCCGTCCACCCTATGCCGTCTACTTCTTCAGCGTTTACCCTCCCGACGCGAATGGCAGCAGGGCGATATTCCGGGCGCGCTTGATGGCTTCCGACAGGGCGCGCTGGTGCGTGGAGCAAGTGCCCGTCAGGCGCCGCGGCAGGATCTTGCCGCGTTCGGCGATGAACTCGCCGACCAGGCGCACGTCTTTGTAATCGATGACGTCGATTTTTTCCGTACAAAACTTGCACACCTTGCGGCGGCGAAAGTATTGCTTCCGGCCGCCGCCGGGACCTTGACCTTCACGCCGTTGAGTCCGTTCGCCGGCGGGCGCGCCTTCTCTGGGAACTGGCATGGTCATTCACTCCTTTGTACTTGCGCATTCTCCGCGGGGATGGGGGGCGCAGGGGGCGGGGGAGCCGGCTTGCTCCGGCGGCGCTTGGCCTCCTGTTTGGTCCGCAGGACCTTGAATTTCGCGGCGCGCTGAAGAATCTCGTCCGTGCAGATGGTCATGTGTTTGATCACCGTGTCGGTCACCTTGAGACGGCGCTCAAACTCCTTGACCGTGTCTCCGGTGCCTTGCACGTCGAAGAGAACGTAAAAGCCCTCGCGCTGTTTGCTGACGCGGTAGGCAAGGCGGCGCCGCCCCATCTTTTCCACCTTCTCCACTTTGCCGCCGGCGGAGGCAACCACCCCCTCCATTTGCGTGATGAGCTTTTGCACATCGTCGTCGGCCACATCGGGCCGGACGATGAAAATCATTTCGTAATTACGCATGGGACCTCACGACTCGGCGGGCTGTACCCTCCGATTAAAGCGATTCATTGCCTTTTGCACACCTTCCGAGAGAATCACGCGGACGGCCTCAGCGGCCTGGTCGAGCATTTCCGCAACCAACTTCAATTCTGCCGGGCGAAACGGCCGGAGAAGGTAGGAAACGTAATCCTCCAGGGGCCGGTCCGGCTGTACGCCCATTCGCAGCCGGGTGAAATCATCCGCCGCCAGAGCGCCGATGATGGACTTCAACCCGTTGTGCCCGCCGGCGCTGCCGCGAGGGCGGACGCGCAACATGCCCAGCGGCAATTCCATCTCGTCCACCAGCACCAGCAAATCACGCGGCTCGAGTTCGTAGTTTTGCAGCAGCCGCGCCACCGCCAAGCCGCTCAGATTCATGAACGTTTGCGGCTTCGCCAGCACCACCCGCTCGCCCGCCAGCTCCGTCGCAGCCGTCAGGGCTTGCGCTTCGCGGCGCCCCAACTCCTTGCCGCAAGCGTCGGCCAAGCGGTCAATCGCCATGAACCCCAGGTTATGGGGCGTCAGGTGGTACTCGTAGCCGGGGTTCCCCAAACCGACGATGAGCTTCATAAGAACAGTGACGAGTGGCGAGTGACGAGTGATGAGCAAGAAGACATGCCCCATCATTCACATGGCACTGTTCGTTTTGAAAGATGGCCAGAAACCTGACGATTTCAGCTTGCTCGTCACTTGTCACTCGCCACTCGTCACTGCCTTCCTTACTTCTCCTTGCCTTTCTCTTTCTTCTCGCTTTTCTCTCTTTTCTCGCCTTTTTCTTTCTTCTCGCCTTTTTCTTTCGTTTCTTCGCCGGCTTCGGCCTCGGCGCCTTCCTCTTCCGCCTTGCCCTTGCGAATGACCTCGGGTTCAGCCGGAGCCGCCTCCGCCACCACTTCCGCGGGCTTCTCCTCTTCCACCTTCAGGATCACGACGTGGGCCACGACGCGGTTGGGGTCGGTAAGAACCTTCACCTTGGGCCCTATGGGCAGATCCGACACGCGCAGATTTTGGTTGAGGGCCAGAGGGGTCACGTCCACGGTGATGGCCTCCGGGATGTCGTCCGGCAGGCACTCCACTTCCACCTCGCGCAACATGAACTCCAGGATTCCCCCCTCCACCTTCACGCCCTGAGGCTCGCCGGTCAGATGGATCGCCACCTTCAATTTCAACTTGGTATCAAGGGCGATGCGCACCAGGTCAACGTGCAGCAGCCCGCCGCGAATGGGCTCCGATTGCCAATCGCGAATCATCGCCCGGGCCGGCGCCTTGCCGCGAACTTGCAAGGTGAAAATGGAGTTGTGGCCTGCCTCGGAGTGGAGAATCTCCCGTATTCCCTCCGGGTCAACGGTGACCGGGATGACCGGACCGCCGCCTCCATAAACCACGCCCGGGATGCGGCCCGCGCGCCGTGTGCGCCGCGCTACGTTTTTGCCAAAATCCTCTCGCGGCTCTGCTTCAACGGTGAATGCTTGGCTCATAGCTTTCTACTCCCGTGACAATCGAAACTCGAAATTGGAAACTCGAAGCTGGAAATTCGATAGTCGATTCACGAGTTTCGAATTTCGATTTTCGAGTTTCGCCGGTCCTTCAGATAAAGAGCTTGCTCACGGAAGTCTCATCGTGAATGGAACGAATAGCGTCCGCGAGCAACCTGGCCACACTTAGAACCTTAATCTTGCCGCACTCCTTCGCCTCCGGTGACAGGGGAATCGAATTGGTGGCCACCACTTGCTCGAGGGGGGAGGAGCAGATTCTCTGGATGGCGTCGGCGGCAAAGACCCCGTGCGTGCAGCAGGCATAAATTTTCGCTGCGCCTTTTTCCTTCAAGGCCTGAACGCCCTGGAGCAAGGTTCCTGCCGTATCGATCATGTCATCGACCAGCAAACAGGTCTTGCCTTCGACCTCGCCGATAACATTGAACACTTCCACCACGTGCGCGTCTTCGCGCCGCTTGTCGATGATGGCCAGCGGCGTGTTAATGCGTTTGGCAAATCCCCGCGCTCGTTCCACGCCCCCCGTGTCAGGAGAAACCACCACCAGGTTCTTCAGTTTCAACCGGCGGAAATAACCCACGGTGACGGGCGTGGCGTAAAGGTGATCGACAGGGATGTCAAAGAAGCCCTGAATCTGCCCGGCGTGCAGCTCGAGCGCCAGCACTCGGTCCGCGCCCGCCGAGGTCAAAAGATCGGCCACGAGCTTGGAGGAAATGGGCACGCGCGGGCGGTCCTTGCGATCCTGCCGGGCGTAAGCAAAATACGGCATCACGGCGGTAATGCGAAAGGCGGAAGCGCGGCTGAGGGCGTCGAGCATCACCAGCAGCTCCACCAGATTGTCATTCACCGGGCGGCAGGTGGGTTGGATGACAAAAACATCAGCGCCGCGCACATTCTCAAGAATCTGCAGACGCACCTCGCCATCGGGAAAGCGCCCCACCTGGGCCTTACCCAGCGGCACTCCCAATTCCGCGCATATTTCCCGCGCCAGCGCGGGGTGGGCATTCCCCGTGAAAATCTTCAGATTGTGGCGAATGCTCTGACTTTTCATCTCACCCTCGCGCGCCTTCACAACCGTAAGATATGAAACCTGGCTGGGAGGCCTGGACTCGAACCAGGGTTCCATGCTCCAAAGGCATGTGTCCTACCGCTGGACGACCTCCCAAGATAATTGGGTCATTGAATCATCGGGTCATCGGGTCATTGAAAAGCTGTCCTTGGACCGTGGTCAGTTGTCCGTTGAGAACGATTAACCGTATTCGAGAATCCGAAGCCACTGACAACTGACCACGGACAACGGACAGCTCTTTAATGATTCAATGATCCGATGACTCAATGAACAAATAATCTTCGGTGGTATTCGGCGCGCAACTGCGTACGCGTCGGGAATGATAGCCACCCTTTGGGGATGAGTTTCGAGGCGCGATCCATTTGACGAGACGAGGAGAAGAGGGCGTACACAGCAGACCCGCTGCCCGTCAAGGAGGCAACTTCGGCCCCGGCCCGGATAAGCCGGCGCTTTAATCGCGCCAACTCAGGCCACCTCGCGAAAACGACATACTCGAAGTCGTTCTCGGCCGGTCCCCAACTCATCAGGGGAAACTGTGGCCACGCACCGAAACTACCAATGTAAGCGTTTTCGGCCTGCTCTGTCAACCGCAAACCTGCCTGCCGGTAAGCTTCTGCGGTGGAAACCGGGAAGCCCGGAAAAATAACCAAGCAGGCGCGGGAAGGAAGATCGCTGAGCGGGTAAACCTCTTCCCCCCGGCCACAGCCCAGGACGCGGCCGCCAAAGAAAAACAGCGGGACGTTGGAACCTAGCGCCGCGGCCAGCTTGTAACGCGCGGGAAAGTCCAAACGGTCGCCGGTCAAGCGCTCGAGGCCCAGAATCGTGGCGGCGGCATTGGTGCTGGCGCCACCCAGGCCGCTGCCGAGGGGAATCACCTTTTCGACTTGGACCTGAATCCGTCCGCGCCAACCCCGCACCTGCGCCCACGCTACGCACGTGCGGTAAACCAAATTACCCTCCCCGGCGGGAATCGCGGGGTTGTCGCAGGTGACGTCAATCGCCTTCCCGGCCTTGGATAGGCAGATTCCCAAACGGTCGTGCAACCCGATGGTCTGGTAAATGGTGCGGATTTCGTGGTAGTTATCGGGCCGCTTACGAAGGATTTTAAGCCCGGTGTTGATTTTGGCGAAGGCGCGAAGGCGAAGTGTCTTGGGCAAGGTGAGCGCAAAGCCAGGCGGCCCGACGTTCGGCCAACCCGAGATTTCTTTGAAATGGCCCCGCGAGCTATGCGCGGAGCGTGCACAGGCAGGTAGATTCTACCTCAAAAAAGAGAAGAAGCGCCGAGTTTACCTCGCTACATGGCGGTGAAAAGCCGACTCTATATCAAACCGGCCTGCCGCCCTTTAGTCCGAAGGCTTCCCATGCCCTGCGTGGTTCTTGAGGTCGTCGAGTTGCTTCTGAAGCTGTTTGGCCTGGTCGGCGTCAAAATCGCTGGAGACGGCTGTGGGCCATTCCTTCAAGGCGCGCTGCCATTCCTCCTGCGCCTTGGCGGTCTTCCCCATGCGCAGGTAGAGATTCCCCAGGTGCTCGTGAATGGTAGGATCATCCTGGATTTTGCTGGCGGCCTTTTCCAAGGGCGGCGCTGCCAGGTCGTAGCGGCCCATCTTAAAGTATGCCCAACCCAGGCTGTCGAGGTATGCGCCGTTAACCGGGTCAAGGTCCAGCGCCTGCTGAATATACTTGACCGACTCTTCCAAACGGACACCTCGATCCGCCAGCATATAGCCGAGGTAATTCGATGCGGGAGCATCCAGCGGATTCATGTCAAGCACCTTCTTGAACGTCTGCTCCGCCTGCTCGTACTTTTTCTGCCGCTCGAAGATGGAGCCCTGCACGAAAAGCGCGTACTCCTGGTCCTCCGGGGTGGAACTTAGATCCAGCGCTTTTTGAATCGCCTGTTCGGCGGCGTCAAAACGCTTGCCCTGCAAATAGATTTGAGCAATGGAAATATAGATGCCCCGGTCGATGGGGCGTTGAGTGAGGAAGGGTTGAAGTTGCGCCACCGCCTCGTCCACATGTCCGGCTTCCCCCAGCATGGTGGCGTGCATGATGGCCAGATCCAGATCCTTGGGGTAGGCCTTCACCGCGGCCTCCGCTTCCGCCATGGCCTTATCCGGCTGGTGCTCTTGGCGCAGAGTCTCCATGATCAGCGTCTCCGCCCGGGGACCCTGCGTCGGGCCCAGTGCCTGAATCTGTTTGAAGGTGTCCATGGCCTGAGAAAACTTCTCTTGGTCACGGTACACCAGACCCAAGCGTTCGAGGAAAAGCCCCCGATTGTTGGCTTCCGGCACCGTGTACTGGCCTTCGGGGCGTTCCGACTGTTTTACCAGCCCCTGAAGAATTTCGATGGCCTGGTCGTCGTTTCCCACCGTGCTCTCCAGCAATGCCTGCTGATAGGGAATCTCCGGGTCATCCGGGCTCAGGGACTTGGCCTTTTCGAGCTCCTGGCGCGCCTCCACAAAGTGCCCTTCCTCACGATCCAGCATCGCCAGGTGCTTGTAACTCAATCCGTCATCGGGCTCGGTCTTGATAAGCTTCTGCAACTCCACGCGGGCGGCGGTATTCTTGCCGGCACTCAGGAGCGCGTCCGCGTAATAGCGCCGAAGGTCGGTGTTATCGGGGTCCTGCGCCAGGGCCTTCTCATACGTCTCGATAGCTCTCCCGAATTGCTGGGCTTGCGAGTAGGAATAACCCAACATGCCATAAGTCTGGGAATCCATATCGCCTTCGGGAATCTTATTGAGCGCTTCGATGGCCTGATCAAAAGCGCTCTGCTGAATGTAAATCTCCGCCAGGTTGGCGAGCCCGGCCTTGGAATCCGGATCGGTCTGCACAACCTTGCGAAACACCTCCTCCGCCTTGGCGGGTTGGTTGTTGGCACGATACAACCGCCCCAAAAGCATCATCGATTCCGAATCACTGGGCTCCTCTCGCTCCAAGGCTTCCAGATGCTCGATCGCTTTGGCCAGATTCACCTTGTCGGCGCCGTGATCTCCTTGATTTTGCGTGGTATCGAGCATGTGGACGTAAATGCGGGAGAGCAGGCGGTGGGCATCGGGGTAATTGGGATCCTGCTTCAGCACGCCCTCAGCTTCCTGAATGCCTTCCGGGGTGTGGCCGGAGCGCCAATAGAGCTCGGCCAGTTCAATGCGCAGGAAGAGTGAATCCGGATCAGCGGCGATGGCTTGCTTGTATTCGGAGACCGCGCGGTCAATGTAGTCCGACCGGTTATAGACTCCCGCCAGCTCCTTGTAGCGCCGCGCCAGCATGAAGTGATAGTAGGACTGGGCGTGGTCGGGAGTGGTAGCCGAGACCGTGGATGCCGGCTTGGAGGCCGGTTCGGAAGCCTGCCCCGGACCAGCTGGCGCAGGCGCTTGCGCGGCCCACAAAGTCCCCCCTAATGCTGCCAAGAAACTAATCGTTACCGCAATCTTGCTGACGCGTCTATTCATATTCCCTTTCGCCCTGCCAGTCTGGGTTTAAGAAATTATCCCATAAGCATATAGAGGTGTAAAGCTACAACCGGGTTGCATGAGGGAAGGACATACCCCGGCGACCTATTTAGCCTCAATACAATGCACTTAAGAGGTTTGAGGAAATGATTCCTCAATTTGTTCGCGTGTGGCCTCTCACCCGTTGCCGATACACGCAGCCTCAAATTATTGCCCGCAGGCGCTGCCAAGCCAGCCCGAGATACTCATAAAAAGCAGTTTGCGACTTGAGAAGCTTGTAGCCATCAGGAACGAAATCGTCGGATTCCAAGCCATGGCGGGGAGCAAGATAATCGGTGGGAGCGGCGATGGGCTGCAAGCCCCTTTGCCGGAAATAGCCCATCGCGCGCGCCATGTGGGAGGCCGAAGTCACCAGAATAAATCGATGCGAACCAACGATGGGCGCCATTTGCCGGCTTTCTTGTTCCGTATCACGCGGCTCGGAAAGCGGCACGATATCCTGCGCGCTCACCCCCAGCGCCTCCGCCATCATCGTCATGCTCTCGGCGGAATCGTGGTCTCCGGAAAGGATGAGTTTGCTATCCGGGATCGCCCGGTGCAGGCGCACTCCCTCAATCAAACGAACCATCAGGTCGGGAGAAACGTGGCTGGTGACGGGAACATCCGGATCGTGATCCGCCCATCCCCCCAAAACCGCGATGAAGGTAACCTCCGGCGTGCCCACCCCGATCTGCGCCACAGCAAGAGGAGGATAACGATGTTCCAAGGGGCGAATGAGAGCGTTGGAAATGAAATTGTTGCTGAGGACCACCAGCAGCAGCGTCCCGCACGTGACCAGCGCCTTGCCTGCCCGCTGCCGGCGCGTAAACCAGAGCAGAAACAATCCCACCACCAGGAATTCCAAGGAAAGAGGGACAGGGAAAAAGAAACGGGAGACAATCTTCTTCATGAGAAACATGAGGTGAGGAACTCCTCTCGATGAGCGGCGGACCGGAAGTCTCGCTTGCTCCGGGAAAGTCGCCGTGGGTTAGTTCAACATCATTGTACCGGAATCCGCCCCCGTGCTCACTCTTTTGCCGGGAAGCAGGGAATCCAGTCCGACGGCGGGGCACTTGCTTGCTTCCGGAAACGGAATTTACTTCAGGTTTTCCGTAATGAGGTACTCCACCACAACCACGTCATGCCAGCGGCCGTCCAGGCGCGTGTGCTTCTCGTGCACGCCCACCTCTCTCCAGCCAGTCATGCGGCAGAGCGTGCGGCCGGCGTCATTGTGAGCCACAAACCGTCCAATCAACTTGCCGTGCCCTTCTTTACGCGCCGCGGCTTGAATGGCGCGCATTAATTCCCTGCCCACGCCGTGCCGCCGGTAATCCCGATCGATGTAAATAAGCAGTTCGGCAATACCCTCAATGTGCGGACGCGCTTGATAGGGGCTAAGCGACGTCCACCCCAAGACCCGTCCGTTCAGTTCCGTCACCAGGAGCGGGTATTTCCCGGAGTGTTCCCGCACCCAGCGCGTGCGCTCCTCGGGAGTGCCCAGAAAGTTTTCGTAGGTCGCCAGGTGATCTTGAATCGCCTGAAGGTAGATTCGCGCGATGTCAGGGGCATCGCGCTCCTCGGCGGTCCGCACCTGCAATTGCGCTCGCGGTTTCGCCTGCGTTTCCATAGAAGGGGGTGATGACATAATCTTGACCTGTGCTCATGCCATCATAGCAAGACCCGCGGGGATTCACCAAGGCTTGATTCAAGAGTGCCCTGTTATGGTTGAGGGGATTTGAAAAGGGGGGACGGCCCTCCAGGTGCGACGAGTTTGGGCCAATCCTGGGCTTGATACAGATGGTAGGAGTTCAGTTTTCGACGGGGATCGTCACATCCGCAAATCGATGCCCAGGAAGCTGCGGATTTCATTTTCCAAAGAAGGGATCGTGATTATGCAATTACCGCCGTAGATGCTCGACTTCCCATCGAGGTTGAAGAATCTCGCGCCGGCTTCCTCGCCGATAATCTTGAGCGCCGCCAGGTCCCACGCTTTGGCTTGCAGCGAGATCCATACCTCGGCACGTCCGGAGGCCACACACATGGCGTCCATGCACCCGCCCATGCTGCGCATGGACCAGAATTGGGTTGTCCAGGAAAGCAGACGGGGGCCCCACCTGTGCTTGGCGACATGGTCAATGCCCGTCAGGCAAAGCATAGCTTGGTCCAGCGTTTTCTCGGGCGAGCAGTGAATGCGCCTGCCGTTGCAAAATGCTCCCCCTCCCGCCGCGGCGGAATAGAGTTTCCCGAGCGCGGCGAGATTACACGCGCCCGCCACCACGTTGCCTTCGGTTTCCAAGGCCAGTAAGACACCCCAGGTGGGAATGCCGCGCATGAAGCTGCGAGTGCCATCGATGGGGTCGATGATCCAGCGGCGGCCGCTGCGCGTTTCTCGTGCTGCGCCCTCTTCGCCCAGCAGGCCGTCGTCGGGAAACGCTTCCACCAGCAGCTCCGTGATCAGCCGTTCGTTGGCACGATCGGCGGAGGTCACGGGAGAATGGTCGGGCTTGGTCTCTGTCTCGAAACCCCGCGCGTGATTTTCCAAAGCGAGCTGCCCCGCCTGCTCGGCGATGCGGCGTGCGGCTTCCATTTCTTTTTCAAAGGGCATAGATAAAGGTAACACAGCTTTGCTGATCCCCATAGAGGCGACCTAACCCCTCAAGTCCGCGAACGCAGAACACGGCCGGGGGAATGGAAACGTCCAAGTGACCAGGGCGACGGGGAAACCTTCCGCCTTCATGGATGGGCTTTTTCGTTCCCCTTCCTCTATTCACATGGATGGGCAGGATAGACCGGTGAGTTATTTCCTCGAACCTCGTTTGCAGGAGCGCTGGCCCCGATTCGCCCACCGGGCACTGATGACCCAACGCGGGGCTACCTGCATCAAGACGCCCTCGCTCGAGCCATAACTTCTCGTCGCCGAAGCCCATCCAACGCACACCTCAACTATGCCTCGGGCAACGCGCGGCTGAGCTTTTCACTGCCGAAATCCATGGGGCTTTTCGCCGGCATCGGCACCCCGGGCCGCGTCCCCCTGCCGGATATGGCCTCCTGAACGTCAAATTCGGCTTCACGCACCGAAAGCTGTCCGGCAGTTTGAGCGTCGATAACCTGACCAACCACTTCTCCTACGAATATCTGTCGTACTATCGCGATCCTTTCGCCGCCGGTGTGAAGATCCCAAAGCCGGGGCGGAACTTCCTTGCCCAGTTGAGGTATGCGTTTTGACGCTTCACGCCCCGGTGTGTTGGCAGCAGAGGCGCCTCTTCATTCCTGACCACCTCAGCACTATCGGCGCCTCTCGAAGAACAGGTAATACTGACAGGGTAGAATGTCCAGCCGCTTGGTAAGAGTAAACCCCGCGTTGCGCAGCTCCGCAATGACTTCTTCGTCTGAGAGTTTCATGGAGGGCGGCGGCCCGACGGGCAGGTCCTTTTTGTAAAAATCGATCACTACAACGCGGCCACCCGGCTTCAAGGCTTTTGTGAGCTGGGGATAGTACGCGGCCCGGTTTTCGATATGGTGCAGCACGTCGCAGAAAAAGATGAGATCGACAGAATGCCCCGGCAGCCGCGGATCATCAGGCGCGGCCAGCACGGTGGTGAGGTTCGGCGGGGCGTCCTTTTGGGCGACGGCCAGCAAGTCTTTGTCAATATCCACCGCGTAGACCTTGGCGGCGTGGTTCGAGAAGCGGCGCGCGAAATAGCCTGTGCCGGCGCCGATATCCGCGACGACATCCGTCGGTTTGAGACCCAGTGCCATTACGACCTCGTGCGGTTTCTGCCACGCGTCCCGGGAGGGGTCTTCCAATATCTTGGCATACTCATCCGACGACAACGGCGGATGATGCTGGTGGGGAACTTGCCCCCATGCGGCCGCCGCAAAGATGAACATTAAGGCGTAGAGTTTTTTCATAGCTTCCTCCGTGTTCGCGGGCGGCTGGCTGAAGGGGGCGAGTGCGTCACAGAAAGAAAATGGCAACAGCCGCCCCAGCCAGCACAACCCACAAGACATCGATTTTGAACCGCAGCGCCACGAAGGCCGCAAGCGCCAACAGAACCGACCGGGTGGTCCATGAGGCGGCAATGGCGAAGTGGGCCGTCACAGCCAGTAGCAACCCCACGAACGACGCCAAGATGCCACGTAGCGCCCGCCGGAAGACCACCGAGCGTTGCAGGCGGTCAAAGTAGGGAACCGTAATCAGGACCATCAGGAAAGAAGGCGAGAAAACCGCCACCGTGCCGACGACGGCGCCCAGCCACCCGGCGATTTGATACCCGACGAATGTGGCGGTGATGACGATGGGCCCCGGCGTGACTTGTCCCAGGGCAATGCCATCCATGAACGTCTCGCTGTCAATCCACTTCCGAATTTCCACAACCTGATGGAGCATCACAGGGACCGACGCGAAGCCGCCACCGAAGGCAGAAAGGTCGACCTTCAGCATGACCAGCGCGAGGTTAAAGAGTTGTCGATTCGCCACAAAGAGCACGGCGAGTGCGGTGCCGCCTGCCAGGACGGCCAACAGAACCCAACGTACAATCCGCCGGCCGCCGGACTCGCCGACATGGTGGACCGGCCGGACGGGCAGACTTGCGCCAACATAAAGGACAGCACTCACCGCCGCGGACCCGACGATGGCGAGGATGGGGCTGCCGCGCAACATGAGAAAAGTGGCCGCTCCACACGCCAGGACCAAGTCGCGCCAATTCTTTATGGAAGAGCGGCCAAATGCCACGACCGCGTTCGCCACCAGCGCCACCACAATCACCTGTAGTCCGCGAAATCCGGCCGCCACGGGATGAAGGTTGCGACTGACATTGTACACGCTTGATAGGGCTACCATCAGCACGAACGCCGGCAGGCCAAACCCCACGAATGCCGCCAGCGCTCCGGTAATCCCTCGAGTGCGAAGGCCGACATAAGCGGCCGCCTGCATGGCCGTAGCGCCGGGAATCGACTGACACATGGCCGTGCCATCGGCAAAACTTTCTGGCGACAGCCAGTGCTTTTTCCCGACAGCTAAGTCGCGGATGTACGCCACCATTGCCGGCCCGCCGAAGGCTGTCAGCCCCAGGCGCAGGAACACCAGGAAGAGCGACCATCGTGAAACATGATCCGCAGATTCATCACGGTATTTCCCTTCGGCCACCATTGCCGGGGCCTTCATGTGATCATCTGCCATGCCGTGCGTCCTTGGATGTGTCGAGAAGCATCTCCGTTTGGCCTCTTTGACACAATTGATTATACAGATCGAACCATACGCCCTTTCAAGGCTTAACTCCAAAAAAATGGGGTTGGGGTGTCCTTAGACCCAGGCCGTTAGCCTGAGCTCCGTTATTTCGCCCCCTTCGCTTTGCTCAGGGCAGGCTCTTTGGGACTCAGCCGGAAAAAGGGGAAAGGGGGACAAGATAAGGTGAGGCGTTACAATTAGGCCCCCTCACCCGTCTCGCCCCGGCTGATGAAAGCGCCGGTGGCGAGCCACCCTCTCCCCCAAGGGGGCGAGGGAAGTGAATTCAACACGTAATATGGACTGCCCGAAACATGGGAGATTAAATAGGCGCCTGCACCTGATCGCCAGGATGAGGGTGTTTTACTGACAACTGACCACTGACAACGGACAACTGACCATCACTCAAAAGGCGAGATATACCGGATTCTCGATAATCTGCTTAAGGCTTTGCAGGAACTTCGCTCCCGTCGCGCCGTCCACGACGCGGTGATCGCAGGAGAGGGTCAGGCGGCAGCGCAGGCCGGCTTCCACGCGACCATCCACCACCACGGGTTTTTCCGCCACCGCTCCTACGGCCAGGATGGCGCCTTCCGGCGGGTTAATGACAGCGGAAAACTCATCAATTCCCATCATCCCGAGATTGGAAATGGAAAAAGTGGAGCCCGCGTATTCCTCGGGAGCAAGCTTGCGAGTGCGCGCGCGGGCGGCGAGCTCCTTGGATTCTCTGGAGACCTCCGCCAGGCTCTTCGTGTCGGCATTGCGCAGGACAGGAGTGATAAGCCCCCCGCCGTCCGTCGCCACGGCCATTCCCAGGTGGATGCGATGGTGATAACGAATCGATTCGCCCTGGAAGGAAGCGTTCACCTCCGGATTTTGCCGAAGCGCCTCGGCGCAGGCTTTCAGAATTATGTCGTTGTAGCTAAGCTTCAACTCAGGGTCAAGCAGGTTGGCGGATTCGCGCAGGTCCTTGGCGCGCTGCATATTCACTTCGATGGCGAGATAGAAATGCGGCACCGGCGCTTTGCTTTGCACCAGGCGCGTGGCGATGGTCTTGCGCATGAAGCTGAGCGGCTCGTCGGAAAACTCCGGGCCCGTCGGAGAGGGAGCAGACCGCCGCGGCAGAATGGCAGCAGGGACTGAGGAAGGTGTGGAAACCCCTACCGGGCCGCCGGCAGCGGCGCGAGGCGCAGGCGCGAGCGCCGCCCGCCGCTCCACGTCCTGGCGAACGATCCTTCCATTGGGACCGCTTCCGGCAATTTGGGCAATCTCCAAGCCCATTTCCTTTGCCATGCGCTTGGCCAGGGGTGAAGCCAACACCCGGCCGCCGATAGCAGGAGCGGTGCTGGGGGGTGGGGGCTGAGTGCTGGGTGTTGGTTCTGGACTCCGGACTCCGGACTCCGGACTTCGGACTCCCGATTCCTGACTTCGGACTCCGGACTCCGGACTCTTGACTTCCTCTCTTGCCGCGCCGTTGGGTTTCACCAACGCCGCGATGTCTTCGTCGGCCTTCCCGATCACCGCCAGCAACTCACCAACCGGCACCACCTTGTCCACACCCACCAGGATCTTGCGGAGCACACCGCCGCCCATCGCTTCCACTTCCATATTCACTTTATCGGTTTCGATTTCGACGATGGAGTCGCCGGTGGAAATGGCGTCGCCTTCCTTTTTGAGCCACTTCAGGACCTTGCCCTCCGTCATCGTATCGCTGCCCTTGGGCATCATCACCTTAACGGCCATGGAACCCCTCGCTTCGAGATTCGAGACTGGAAATTGGATACTGGAAACTTGAAATTGGAAACTAGAAATCGGAAACTGGAAATTCGGAATTCGGCGTGCATCCCCACGTTTGCAATTTTTCCAATTTCTAGTTTCCAGTTTCTAATTTGCAGTTTCCAGCTTCCACTCTTCTTATTGCCGGTACATTACCTTGTACACTGCGTCCTTCACCCGCTGCTTGTCGGGGAGCACCTGGTGTTCCAGGTTCTTGGCGTAGGGCATGGGAACATCCAGGCCCGTCACGCGCAGGATGGGGGCATCGAGGTAGTCAAACGCCGACCGCTGGATGACGTCCACGAACTGCGCTCCCACGCCGCAATATTCCCAACCCTCTTCCACAATCACCACGCGATTCGTCTTCTTCACCGAGTTCACGATGGCGTCGGTATCGAGCGGACGCAGCGTGCGCGGGTCTACCACCTCGGCTTCGATTCCTTCGTTCGCCAGGTCGGCCGCCGCGTCCAACGCCACCGAAACCATTTTGGAGTGCGCGACGATGGTCACATCGCGGCCAGGCCGCTTGATGTCGGCCACGCCCAGAGGAATCAGGTGCTCGCCCTCGGGAACTTCGCCGCGCGTACCGTAAAGGACTTCGGACTCGATGAAAACCACCGGGTTGTCGTCGCGGATGGAGGTCTTGAGCAAACCCTTGGCGTCCGCCGGCGTCGCGGGAGCCACCACTTTCAGCCCCGGCACGTGACAGTACCAGGCTTCCAGCGCTTGCGAGTGCTGCGCGCCAAGTTGGTGGCCGGCTCCTCCGGGCCCGCGTACCACTAAAGGGATGTTGAACTGTCCACCTGACATGTAGAGCATCTTGGCGGCGCTGTTCACAATCTGATCGAGGGCCAGAAGGGAGAAATTGAAGGTCATCATCTCCACAATCGGCCGCAGTCCTGACATGGCAGCGCCCACGCCGAGCCCGGTAAAACCCAACTCGGTGATGGGAGTGTCCAACACGCGCATGGGTCCGAATTCTTCCAGCATGCCTTTGCTGACTTTGTACGCGCCGTTATAAAAGCCCACTTCCTCGCCCATGAGCACGATGTTCTCATCGCGGTGCATTTCCTCACTCATGGCCTGGTTAAGGGCTTCACGATAGGTCAATATGGACATTGAACGCTCCGATTGTCGGGTCATCTCGCCATCGGGCCATCGGGCCATCGGGCCATTTAGCCACCGAGCAATTGCGGCATGGGTTCTGAAATGGCTCGATCGCCCGACGGCCAAACACTTTGCTGGCGCGATTATTCTACGTATACGTCGGTGTAGACTTCCTGGGCGTCGGGTTGCGGGCTGCGCTCCGCAAACGCCACCGCTTCTTCCACCGTGTCACGAACTCTCTGTTCGACCTCGTCGAGGAATGCCTGGTCCGCGACGCCAATCGCCTCGAGCGCGGCGCTGAATTGTTTGATGGGATCGTGCCGGCGCTGCTCTTCCACTTCCCCTTTGGTGCGGTAATGCCCGTGCGAGGGATCGGACATGGAGTGGCCCATGAAGCGATAGGTGCGCGCTTCGATAAGCGTGGGGGCGCTGTTCTTGCGCGCGCGCTCCACCGCCTCTTTCAGGGTTTCGCGCACGGCCAGAACATCCATGCCATCCACCCAGGTGCGCGCCATGTTGTAGGCGCAGGCCTTCTGCGAAAGCTCGTAGAGCGAAGAGGCGCGTTCGATGGGGGTCCCCATGCCGAAGCGGTTGTTCTCGCAGATAAAAATGACGGGAAGCTTCCACAAGGCAGCGAGGTTCAGCGACTCATGAAACGAACCGATATTCACCGCGGCTTCCCCAAAAAAGCACAGGGTGACGCGCGCTTGCTTGAGATATTTGGCGGAAAAGGCCGTGCCCGTGGCGAGGGGAAGCTGTCCACCCACAATCCCATGCCCGCCCATAAAACTGCGCCGCTTGTCAAACAGGTGCATCGACCCGCCCTTGCCTTTGGAGACTCCGCTTTGCTTGCCGCAGAGTTCCGCCATCACTTCGCCCGGGTCCATGCCACGCACCAGCGCATGGCCGTGCTCGCGATAGGAGGTGAAAATGTAATCGTCAGGCTGGGTGGCGGAAAGGGCGCCCACGGCAACCGCTTCCTGGCCGATATAGAGATGACAAAAACCCCCGATCTTTCCCAGCGTATAGAGCTCCGCGGATTTTTCCTCGAAACGGCGGATCAGGACCATCTGCTCCAGCATGGTCTTGAGCACCGCGGGATCTTCCTGCCGCGCGCGCTCCTCCATGGTGCCCACCGTCGGCCGGCCAGTCCCGCACAAGAGCTCGGTGAAGTTGGCCGGTTCCGTCACGGCGTTGGACGATTTCATTGCTTCCCTCCTGAGTTTTCCCAAAGAACGTCTTATATAAAAGACCGTTGCCGCCGCGAATAAGCGCAGCCCCTGATTCCCACTACTGTGTACCTATCTTCCATCAATCTTAATCAGTTTTTCGGAATTGCGAAACAGCAAAGATGCGGGGGCCGCTTCCTTATGATCGTTATAAAGAAAATATAAAGACCGGACAATCGGATCATCGGGCCATCGGGAGATCGGGTGATCCGATGATCGGGTGAGCGAAGGTCTCGACCGCTCGCCTGTCTGCTTCGCTGTCTTCGTGAGCGGCAACGACGGATCTCTCCCCTCCCGCCTTTCCAAGGACTAGCAGCCGCAGATCTAGACAACCTGTCCGTGCTGAGCTGGCCCTGTAGCGGTGTCTCTGTTTTTGCATAGTTGGCAAGTTCGGCAGACCGACAACCCGCATCCGTCGGGTATTATGATCGCGATTTCGATAGGGCGAGGTCGGGACCGGATTTGGGTCGGGGGGAATCGGGTGGTTTCTGTGGTTTCGGGCCAGTGCGGCGACATTCGCCTTCGTCAAATGTGAGTGTCACTTCTGAAACCGATGTGTTGCTCCCATCAAGAGTTACCGAGCCCGACTTCGCTATTCCTGCTGCCGATCGGCAGGATGCCTCGGCGTGGATCGTGTACCGGGCATCCGGAAACAGATGCAGTAGATAGGTGTCCTCTCCTTGCGGGTAGGCCCACGGAATCATTCCTTTGCTGGCTTCGACGATTACGTTCGGTGCGTCAAAATCCTGCGGTCGCTTGACATTCCAGGCTATTCGCAGCGTGATCGGTCGGGCCCCAGTCAGGCTGCTGACGTGGATGTCCGCGTCCAGGATTTGCTGCCCCTCCGCCAGGTGAATTATCTGTGAGCTTTTCAGGTCGGGAGCGTCGGGATAGAACGTCCGTGGAAACGGAGCATCCGGGTGCTCCTGGTTGAGGCTATTGAACACCAGGACATAATCGTCGGCCGGAAGGTGGTAGAATTCGAAATGTTCCCATTTTCCAGATGGGCTCCAATCGCCTTGATGGCTCAATAAGCCCAGCTCCCTCTCCTTGTATCGACTGGCGCGGTACAATTCAACGTCAGCGCGAATCAATGGCTTTCCATCTGGTCCAATAACCCTGCCGGTAATGCGGCCCGTAGGCAACGCAAAGAGGTCAATCATGAAGGATGCCCGACGAGGTAATTCAACTGGAGGTATCGGCCCATTTCCGATTGTCTCCCCCAGCGCCATGTTAGAAGGCAAATCCGCTGCGACTTGGTACTTCCCCGGAGGAAGCCGGCGGAAGCAGTACACTCCGTACTCGTCGGTCCTCGTTTCAAATGACTTCTTATCGGATTTGAGCCTGACCACGACATGCGGCAGGGGGCGCTCGTAGCCTTCTTCCCAAATCCCCATGTCACTCTCCAATGTGCGCACCAGTGTTCCGTAAACCGGCGCCATTCCTATGCCACTCTTCTCAGCCCGCAGTTGCTCCACCAATGCCCTGGCATATTCCAAGGGGCGGGTGCTGGAGCAATACCCGCCGGCTGTCAGGCATTTCTTGCCCGCGTCCTGGTAAGGGCAAGAACTCGCAAAAACCAGGTATTGTTCGCCGAGTTTGAAGTGAACCGAGGGTCCGGGATATGGGGACAGATCAACATAGTCGCCTCTAACCCCTTTGAACGGCTCCATCACGCGGAGCCTGCAACGCAATGAGTGTTCATCGCCCTCGACGACTGTGCCAACAAAAATGGCCTTCGATTTCTTGAGCAGAGTGGGCAGATTCGACTCAACACACGTGGTTGCCCATCCCGAAGCCAGGGAACCTGCGAGCAACCCGAGAACAAGTACCGTAACTCGCCGCATTAGCATGTGGCGCATAGATACTACCTTTCGTCCGGTCTTCGAAATGAGGGGCGCCTTACAAAACATCGAGTGCATGGTCGCAACCAGAATGCTTTCTGTCGAGTTTTCTACACCTTCTTAGCTAACTTCGCAAGGGATAGGAATTCGGAGCGACGAACCGGATTACGATGGTGAGAGGAATTCTGAATTCTGAAATATGAATAAAGCGTGGAGCAGAGAGATGATTGATCGGACAATCGGATGACAGGGCGTAGTGAGGATTTCCTTCTCATTTAAATGCAAAGGGTTTTCGGTTTCAGAACGTCACTTCACCGCCAGCACTTCGCGGCGGCCGAAGCGGGTCAGGAAGGTCTTGACGTCGCCGCCGGGAAAGAGGCGTTCCATTTCGCGGTTGGTGAGCGAGGGGTAGAGAAAAGGTTTTTGGCTGGTGTCGCTGGAGCCGAGAGCCGTGAGGCTTTCGAACCACCAGCGCGTATGGGCGCCGGTGCCGACGTGCGGCTCGCGCAGGATAGAGAACAGCACGCCGGAGGGCTGAAGGTAAGAATGGAAACGCGCAACCAACTTGGGCAGCGCCTCGCGCGGGAGCATATCCAGCAGACCCCAGCAGCAAATCAGGGAAAGCGAATCCGGCGGGATGGGGGGGATCTGGGCCAGGAAATCGTCGACCAGGAAGACCGTCGTCTTGGTCTGACGCGACCAAAAATCCGCAGGGCTCTGCTGGATGGGGGTAATCAAGTCGGAGAGGTAGAGTTTGGCGCCGCGCAATAGCAGGACGTCCAAAGTGGATTGACAGATGGGGCCACAATCCAAGCAGTCAGGATGGCGCAAATGCGAAAGATGTTGCCAGAGCCACTGAAGACCATGGCTGGTGGCCGGCGAGGCGGCAGCCCTCCGGTCCATCTCTTTCTGGCTATTGGTCAGCGCCATTTCAGGTTACACGTTGCACGCAGCCATGCTCCTCGCGAGGCTGCAGCGACAAAGCAAAAAGCCGCGTAGGGTCATTTGCCGGGGTGGCGGGTTCGCGCCCGGGCGGCGCTGTCCCGCCGGATCATGGCGCGGTAAACTCGCCGCCGCTACGTTCGGCCGAACACGCCATCCTTAAACTGTGTTCTTCAAGTCGCTCGGAGCGGCGACATCGCGCGTGGCCTCAGCCCCGCCTTCGCGGGCGATGTCAATGCTGCCCTTGAAGTAGGCGCCCTCTTCAATCGCCACCGTGGCGGCCACGAGGTCGCCCACCACGTGCCCGGTGCGGCGAATGTCAATCTTTTCGCGCGCCACCACATTGCCGGTTACCGATCCCTGGATTACAACTTGCCGGGCATGGATTTCCGCTTTGACATGGCCTTCCGTTCCCACTGTCAAGCAATGGTCATCGAGGTTGATGTTTCCTTCGAATTGCCCTTCGATCATCAGATCCTCGCCGGAGGACAATTGCCCTTTCACCACCACCGTGTGGCCCAAAATGGTGTGCGGGTTCCCCGCAGCGGATAGATTCGATGACTTCAATGTCGCTTCGCTCATATAGGTTTCCACTTCCGGAGGCGCCAGGGGGGCCTCTATTGGACGGATTCTTGGAGGTTCCCCCGTCGGCCGAGTTTTCTTCTCCCACCACATAGCAGTATCGAGGGGGGCGCTGCCGCCCGAATCAAAACCTTGTTGCCGCCAGCAACCTTGCAACGGACGAAATCTTACAACGGGTCGGCGCGGATAGCAATCACTCGTTTGGTGGCGACACGGAATAGACTGCGCCTCGGCGACCCAAATTGGACATCACTTGCATGCCCCTGCTGCGCCAGCTTCCCAATCCGGTCATCTTCTTCCCTACCCAATCCACGATCAGGTGCGGATTACTCGGCCTGGTAAACAATCTTCCCCCCCACGATGGTCATGACCACGTGGGCATCTTTGATCCTGGCGGGAGGAATGGTGAAGAGGTCGCCCGAGAGCACGACGACGTCGCCAAGTTTGCCCGGCGCGATGCTTCCCTTCTCATTTTCCTGGAAGGCCGCGTAGGCGGAACCGTGCGTGTAGGCGCGCAAAGCTTCGGCCACGGTGAGCCGCTGCTCGGGAAACCATCCGTCCGGGTGCTTGCCGTCCAGCGTCGCGCGCGTGACGGCTGCGTAGATGCCCAGGATGGGGCTCAGCGGGGCCACCGGCCAGTCGGAACCGAAGGCCACGTGGACACCGGCCGTGAGCATGGAGCGCCACGCGTAACTCCAGCGCGCGCGTTCGTGGCCCAGGCGCTTCTCCGCCCAGCGGCCGTCATCAATGGCGTGGTAGGGCTGCATGGAGGCGACGATTCCGAGCTGTGCGAAGCGGGCAAAATCCCGGGGGCGCATGTGCTGGGCGTGCTCGAGGCGAAAGCGGTGCGCGGCCGCGTCGCTGCCACCCAGGCGCGCGCACATGCCGAGGATTTCCGCCACGGCGCGGTCGCCGATGGCGTGAATACAGATTTGGATTTGCGCGTGGTCGGCGCCGCGCGCAAGAGCTTCCATCTTCGCGGGCGGATTCATCAGTGGAAGAGGGATGCCGCGATTGGCCGGATCGTCGGCATAGGGGTCATACATCCAGGCGGTGGCCGAACCTAGAGAGCCATCCGCGAAACCCTTTACCGCTCCCAGCTTGATGAAATCATCGCCCATGTTGCGCGCCAGGCCCGCGTCGCGCAGCTTTTCCCACCTCGTGATGGGAATGATTTCATACACGCGGCAGGTGAGCCAGCCTTCCAGTTCGGCGCGGCGCAGGAGTTGGATCTCACCGGTAAAGCTGCCGTTCCAGGAATCCGCATCGACGGTGATGGAGTGAACCGAGGTTAAGCCCATCCGGGCCGCTTCCGCCAGCGCCGCGCGCAATGCTTCCGTTGTCTCGGCTTCTGTGGGAGGCGGAATGACCCTGGCGATCAGATCCTGCGCGGCATCCTTGAGAATTCCTGTGGGATCGCCCGTGGTCGCGTCGCGGACAATGACGCCGCCCACGGGGTCGGGCGTCGCCCGCGTCACTCCCGCCAGCTTGAGTGCCGGCGAATTTGCCAGCGCCGTGTGCTTATCGTAGCGGCTGAGAAAGAGGGGATTCTCTCCAGTCACGCTGTCGATCATGTGGCGCGTGGGCAGCTTCGCCGAGGCCCACGCCTGCTCGTCCCAATCGCCGCCCAGCAGCCAGCGGCCGGGCGTCAGCGTCTTCGCTCTCTCGGCAATGCGACGCGTGAATTCTTCCTCGCTGCGCGCATCTTTCAGGTTAACGGAAAGAAGCTGGAAACCCCCGCCAATGAAGTGTGCGTGGCTGTCAATCAGCCCCGGCACAGCCAAGCGGCCCTTCAGGTCAACGACCTTGGTATTGCGCCCGGCGTAGGTCTGGACCCGCGTGTCGCTGCCCACCGCCAGGATGCGGCCATTGGCGATCGCCACCGCCTCAGCAAACTTCGCGCTGAGGTTTTTGGGCTCAGCGGGTTCGCCCGTCCAAATCTTTCCGTGCAACAAGACCAAGTCCGCCCCTGGCGTAATCCCAGGGCTTGGCGGCGAGAAAGGGATTTGCTCGCCGTTCGTTGGCATTGACATGAACATCTCCACGATGAAAATGTTGACGGCTGTCCGCAAATACCATTCTGCTCCCGTTCTCAGGGAGGCAACGTGACGGCCGGCGAGCCGGCATTCCCACCGTCCCGAATTATTTCGAATTCATTTGGGAATGGCAATGTGGAAATAGGAATGAGAGAGCCGGGCGATTCCGCAATCAACGCTTAGCGCTTCTTGGAGTTGGCGGATTTCAGGATTTTCTGCGTAGTTTCGGCGATGAGATCCCCCATGCGTGTCGTGGAAGTGGGGCGGGCCTTGCCGGGGAGATCTGCCGTGCGCACGCCGCGCTTCAGGATGCGCTCAATGGCCTGCTCAATGGCTGACGCCGCGGTTTCCATGCGCAACGAGTAACGCAGCATCAGAGCGGCGGAGGCGATGGCGGCGAGCGGATTGGCGCGATTGCGTCCGGCGATGTCCGGCGCCGAGCCATGAATCGGTTCATAGAGGGCCGAGTGTTCGCCCATGCTTGCCGAGGGCAGCAGGCCGATGGAGCCCGTCAGCACGGCGGCTTCGTCGCTCAGGATGTCGCCAAACATGTTGTTGGTCAGGACCACATCGAAGCTGGTGGGCCTATCGATCAACTGCATGGCGCAGTTATCCACATAAAGATGATTCAGTTCGACGTCCGTGTAGGAGCGGCTGATGCGCGTTACCACCTCGCGCCACAAGCGGGAAGATTCCAGCACGTTGGCCTTGTCAACGGAAGTCACCTTGTGGCGGCGGAGCCGTGCCAACTGGAAGGCCCGGTGCGCCACACGCTCAACTTCGTGCTCGCGATAGATTTCCGTATTCACCCCGTAGCGCTCGCCGTTCTTGGAGAAGATGCCGCGAGGATTGCCAAAATAAATCCCGCCCATCAGCTCGCGCACGATGACGAGGTCGGTTCCCCGCACGCGATCGGACTTCAGCGCCGACAAGCTCACGAGTGCGTCCAGAGCCTTCGCGGGCCGCAAATTCACGTAAAGTCCCAGGCGCTGCCGGATTTGCAACAAGCCTTGCTCCGGGCGCAACTCGGGACGCTTCGTGTCCCATTGCGGGCCACCCACGGCCCCCAACAGTACTGCGTGCGCATTGTTGCAAATGGAAATGGTTTCGGCAGGAAGAGGAGAAGCAGTCTGGTCGAGAGCGCAACCGCCAATTAGACCGCTTTGGAAGCGAAAGGTTGGACCATTGATTTCCTCAATAGCCTTAAGGACTTTCACGGCTTCCGCCGTGACCTCGGGCCCAATCCCGTCTCCCGCCAGCACCGCTATCCGATACAAGCTCTGCATTTCGTTCATTATCTGCATCTTACAGGACCAAGGCACGAAATTGCAACTATTTATTGAGGTTAGAGGCAAAAAGCTAGATAAAAGAGGGGATCGGCGGAGATGGAGAATAAAGTCTTTATTTTCCAATGATTATAATGCTAGAAAGGGTCAAAAGTCGTTCAGGTTTCACTTGCCGAACCATTTTGGGGCTGCGAAGAAGGCAAATCTCACTTACTCAGATTCCTATCGGGGGGGAGGAATAGGAGTAAATTGGGCGGTTCCGAATCGCTGCGGCTTCGATCCCAACCTTCCCTCTACCCGTCCGCCAACGGGCTAGGGAGGTAAGATCAAATTAGGAAAGCAAATTCGAATTTGGCGTCTCCCTCAGTAACCTCCCGGGAACAACCTGTCAACGGCTGCGTTCTTGTGCACCGAAGTCGTGCCCACGGCCGTCGATTCCTCCAGGCGTTTCATTTCGTACGCGGCTTTGTTGGCGGCTTGCAAGTAGGAGCGCGCAGCGGCTTCTACCACGCTGTGGCTGGTGCTCTTTCCCGCGAACTCCCGGCCTTCGAAGCGCGCGCGGATGCCGACTTCCGCCCGGCCGTCCGTGCCCGGGCCCACGGTGTGCACGGAGAAGTCGGAAATGGTGCCTGCCATGCCGGTGATGCGGTCGATGGCGCGGAAGGCCGCGTCGCACGGACCTTCCGCGGTGGCCGAATCATGAAATGTCTCGCCATCCTTTTCCAGCTCCACGGTGGCCGTGGAGCGTCCTTCGCTCGACGTGACGCTTTGGAAAAGTTTCAGGGAAAACATTTCGGGAATATGCTGGAATCCCTCATCCACGATGGCGATCAGATCCTCGTCATAAATGCTTTTCTTGCGATCAGCCAATTGTGTGAAGAGAGCATAAGCGCATTCAATTTCGGGTTTGGTTAACTGATATCCCAGCTCCTCGTAGCGCTTGGCCAGCGCGTGGCGGCCGGAGTGTTTCCCCAGCACGATGGAGTTCGACGGCATGCCCACTGTTTGCGGAGTAATAATCTCGTAAGTGATGGCGTTCTTGAGCACGCCATCCTGGTGGATGCCGGCTTCGTGAGCGAAAGCGTTGCGGCCCACGATGGCCTTGTTGCGTTGCACGGCCACACCGGTCAAGCGAGTCAGCATCCGGCTGGAGGCGTAGAGCTCCTCACTGTGGATCTCCGTGAAGACGGGCAGCGCGTCGCGCCGCACGCGCACGGCCATCACCACTTCTTCCAGCGCCGCGTTGCCCGCGCGCTCGCCGATGCCGTTGATCGTGACTTCCACTTGGCGCGCGCCGCCGCGGATTCCCGCCAGCGTATTGGCCACCGCCATGCCCAGGTCGTTGTGCGTGTGCGTGCTCAGCGTGACGTGGTCCATTCCCGGCACCCGCGTTTGCACGTCACGGAACATCTGCTCGTACTCCGGCTCCAGGCAAAACCCCACCGTGTCAGGCAGGTTCAGCACCGTGGCGCCGGCCTCGACGGCCGCGTGGCAGCATTCGACGAGGTAGCTGCGGTCGGTGCGGCCCGCGTCCTCGGGAGAAAACTCCACATCCTGGCACTTCGACTTGGCGTGCCCGACGGCCCAACTGATCATCTTCAGGATTTCCTCGCGCGTCTTGTGCAGTTTGTATTGAAGATGAATGTCGGAGGTGGCGAGAAAAGTGTGGATGCGCGGCCGTGCGGCGCCTTGCAACGCTTCCCAGGCGCGGTCGATGTCAAGCTGGTTGGCCCGCGCCAGCGCCGCGATGATCGGCCGCTGGATTTCGGCCGAGACGGCCTTTACGGCTTCAAAGTCTCCCTGCGAGGCAATGGGAAACCCCGCTTCCAGAATGTCGACGCCCAGGCGCTCGAGCTGGTGCGCCATTTCGATTTTCTCCGGCAGGTTCATGCTGCAGCCGGGAGATTGCTCGCCGTCGCGCAGTGTGGTGTCAAAGATGAATACCTTGTCCGGCATGGTCCCTCCTGCATTGAGTGGCTAGTGGTTAGTTGATAGTGGCGAGCCGGGATTATTCATGAGCTTCCAAGAGCGCGGCTGGTGGAAGGCAAGGAATTTCGCACAGAGTTCACAGAGACAGTGCATCGAGACCACAGAGAGATTCCCGTGCTCTTCTCTGTGCACTCTGTGGTCCAGTGGTTCGATAATACCAACGACTACTACACTCCGTGAACTCTGTGTGAAACGTCCTTAAATCTGGCCTCCACTCAAATCCTTCATGAATAACCCGGGCTAGTAAGGGTTGGTTCGGCGCTGGCCGCTTGCAACCTACCACCATCCCCTAACCACGTGCCCCTGATTGTCCGACCGGTCGGATGGCTGCGTCAAGTTTATAATTGTTCTGATATCATAAGGTTGACTTATAGGAGTTGTCCCATGGAAATCACCCAGCTTGAAGCCTTCGTGGCGGTGGTCGAGGAGAAGAGTTTCTCCCGCGCCGCCCTCCGCATGTTGCGCACCCAACCCGCCGTCAGTCAGGCCATCCATCGTCTGGAGGAGTGGGCCGGCGAACCGCTCCTCGACCGCTCGAGCAAGAGTGGAGTGCTCACCGCCTCCGGCCGCCTCTTTTACGATTATGCCAAGAAGGTTCTGAACCTGCGGGAAGAAGCGCGCTCGGCGCTGTCGGAACTTCGCGCTCTCGAGAGCGGGAAAATCACCATCGGGGCGAACGAGAGCACGGCGCTCTACCTGCTTCCCGTCCTCAAGCGATTTCGCCAGCGCCATCCGCGGGTGCAAGTGGCCGTCAAGCGCAGCCTTTCCCGCGAGATTCCCAGCGCCCTGCTGCGGTATGAAATCGAACTGGGCGTCCTCTCCTATAACCCGCGGAACCCGGACCTGGAGTCGGTGGTGGTGAGCGTGGACGAACTCTGCCTGATCGCGCCGCGCAAGCATCGTCTGGCGGGCAGCACCGGCGTGGGCATTCGTGAACTCGGGCGGGAGCAGTTCATCGCGCACAATATCTCGTCGCCGTACCGGCAGCGCGTCATTGAAGCTTTCGCCCGCCATCACACGCCCCTTCAGATCGTCGCGGAGCTTCCCACCGTCGAGACCATCAAGAAATTCGTCGGCATGGGGATGGGCGTCGCTTTTGTGCCGCGCATGTGCGTCCAGGAAGAGTTGGCGCGCCAGGAATTCGTCGCCGTTCCTGTCACCGACTTGCGCATCCAGCGCAAACTGCGGCTCACCTACCGCCGTCATGCCTCCCTCTCCGCTGCCGCGCAGGGTTTCCTCGAAGTCGCCCGTGCCCTCGCCGAAGATCAGCCGGGGGACCGTGCTCGTGAAGGCTGAATGCTTGCGGCGCGACTTCCACAGACCAAGATTCTCACCATGACCAGTTAATGCCCTCGACCCAATTCCCGGAACCCCGTCTCTCGACCCGGATGCGCAGTGGCTGAGGATGACAATCCGCCGGGTCAAGAATTTGGCGAAAAACAATTCAAGGGAAGGACGCAACGATTGTTTCCATGCAGGCAGCGATGGTGGAGTTGGTCGATTCGCCGACAGAGGGATATGACGCACGGGTTAACGCACGCGTTCTCGGCCGGCTTGAGGCAGTCAGGGGATTGCTATCATGGCGTTCAATAAAAGCTTTGCAACTCTATCGGGCAGCGGTGAGTCGGACGATGGCTTTACGGGTGGCATTCGCCAGCGTGCTGCCGCTGGTGTCGGGATCGAAGCGCGCCAGGAGGGCGCGGTAGCTGGCGAGAGCTTCATCGCGACGACCGGCAGCTTCCAGCAGAGCACTGCGAATGTAGGCATGGCTGAGTGGGTCGGGATCATCGGGTCCCGCGCGTTGAAGCAGCCAGTCAAAAGTGTCCAGGTGATCCTGGGGCGGTACGGCGCTTAAGAAAGCAGCCTTGATTTCGTTGGGCGGAACCACTTGTTGCCAGTATACGCTCAGGATGACATGGGGCCAGGGCGGGTCTAGATTGCCGTGCTCCTTGCGGATATCGTTGGCCACACGAATGGTTTCCGCGACTGCCTCGGGTGTGTCCTCGTTATTGAGCGCGCTTAATTGCATGGATCGGATGTAAGGGCGCAGGGCGGGCCGAGGGGCGGCGAGAGCGGCGGCGAAGTGCTCCGAGGCCTTCGCGAAGTCTTGGTGGTTCCAAAGAATCCAGTGACCCCACATGGCGTGCGCGTAGGGGTTGGCGGGATCCTTCCCGAGGGCGTCACGATAGGCGGGCTCGGGATCAGGGCTAGAGGACGATTCGCGAGCACGCAGAAAATACGACCACCCGAGGTGTGCCAGGAGATCGGCCTGGCGCTGGGGCGACTTCGCCGCGGCCACGCCCCGGCTCAGGACGGGATCGAGCTTTTCGATGGTCGAGACAAATGTCTGGTCACCCCCGATCCGCATGTTATCGAGCCACTGCATGGCAACATCTTCTTGGGCCTGCTGGACGCGCGCGGAACTCGGATCGATTGTGGCGGCCTGTGCGAGGGTTCCCCAAGCTGACTCGTAGTCGGAGCTATGGAGTTGTACTGCTTCGGCGGCGAGGAGGCGATCAAGGGCGCGGCGCCTGGCGAGTTGGCCGGAGAGGAAAGCCCATCCGCCGTAGATTCCGGCGATGAGAGAGAAGACGGCGGTGATGGAACCGACCCAGGCTAATGGAGTGGAGGGTTTTTTGACCGCCATGAAATGGATATTATTCCACTAAAGACTTCAGGAGTCAAAACCCCCGGCTGGCGGGTAGTGCCTTAATTCTGTGTTGCTCCCAATAATTCCCCCAACGTCCAAATATGATCTGTGATCTTTGCTTCCATTGCCGGAGTGCAGCGGATCGTCCGATGCGTCCGGCAGAAATTATACCAAGCAAAGTACAGAGCGAGCGCGGCCCAAAGGTTGGCTCTCTTTTTCGAGAACGCATTGGTCAGGCGCGTCAATCTGCGAATCTGCATCCGCATCGTTAGATTTTGTCTCTCGAAATGCGACGTACAAATCCTTTCGGGGTCCGGCTGGCCCCAAAGTGGTTTTGCTACTGCGTCCACCGCGCTGGCTGGCGAGTAGCGGTGTTCATCGTCGGCTGGCGCAGCATAGACCTTGATAAGTTGCGCGAAGTCTACTCGCGTTCCAAGGCAAGTGTGGATTGCATCAAAGTAGGGCGGGAAGCCATCGGTGGTGATTTGGAAATTGCCCGACGTGGCCGCATCCAACTTTTCTGTAAAGGCCATTGTGTCTCTGGCGCTGCGCCTTCCGAGATGCCACGCCAGAACCAATTTTGTGCTTTTCTCGATGCCAACAAAGCAATAGGCATCTCCCCGTTCGGGATCGCCAGTGTAATTCCGTTTTTCCTTGCACCCGACGAACCCCCACATTTCATCGCATTGAACGTCAGACACAGGAACGCTCCGCACCTTAGATTCCAGTAATCGCTCGCAATGATCGCCGGCAATCACCAGAATCTTCACGATCGTGTTTTGGTCGATGCCACTCAGCCTCTGGATCGAACGGATAGAGCAACCCTCGACCAAGAGATTGATTACGCTCTCCGCCTTCTCGGGGCAGTGTACATGCTGCCCAGATGCTCATTGCGTGGCTCTGAATAGGTTTTATAGCACTGGCAGCAGCGATACCTTTGCTGGCCCTTACGCGTCTTTCCAAATTTACGGCATTCGATCCGGCAATTGTGGCAGGTCATTTTCTCCCTTGCTTTCTTCAGGCGCGAGAGCGAAAATGACGGCGGGCCTAGAAACCCCGTCCTTTCGGCTTCGACCTGAGGATGTGCTCTGCCGGTAGTTATCAGCTATCGGCGGAGCATTAAATTGATGGACCTGGGGGGAGTTGAACCCCCTGCTAGAAGCACCCAGAATGCCCAAGCGGGAACCTTCCCTCAGGCCCTCAAAAATCGTATTCATCGTAATATCGTATCTGTTTTCATCAACTTGGGATACGCTCTTCATATCTAATTAGGACTGTACACCAATTTTGATGTAGTGTCAGGGACTACTTTCAAAATCTCCTTGACTTACACCTTTTTTGTGGTATCTTATGAATTCTGAAGAACAGGATTGCAGGTGGACGTTTCTTGACTTCGACTCGCCAAAGGAAGGGCGGCCAGTTCAACGCTGGTTTGATAATCTGACCGAAGATCACCGCGATGAAATTAAGGACGTGCTGGCTTTCTTACAAGTGACGCCTCGCGCTGATTGGGAGGAGCAACCCAATCGGCTTTTCGATCCGCTAATCGGTGAGGGAGGAATTTCGGAGATACGTTTTGATCCGATCAAGTGTATCCAAGGAAAATTCTATTATCGGATTTACGGTTTCTTTGGTGCGGAAGAAGAGGAGTCTTACAAATTCCTACACGCCACAAATAAGAAGGAGAAGAATGATAAACATGGAAAAACAATCGCTAAACGACGCTTCCTCGAAATCCAAGAGAAAAAAGCCACACTCCACAAGTTCAGTTTGGACAAGGAAGTCCCTTCTGGGGAGATTGAGTAAAGGCCATGAAGCAAGGGCTAAGTTTGTTGCTTCGCAGATTAGCAAGGGAATTGCATTTCAAATCCGTTCGCTGCGGAATCGAACTCATTTGAGCCAGCCAAAGCTAGCCGAATTAGTTGGAACAACCCAAAATCAAGTCTACCGACTAGAAAACCCGAGTATTGCGAAACCGACGATTACCACACTGAAGAAAGTAGCTGCTGCTTTCGACGTAGCTCTTGTTGTTCGATTTGAGCCGTTCAGTCAATTGGTGAATTGGCTAAGCGCAACGCCTCACCTCGATCCTGGTCTTACTTCCGGCACTCTTGAAGTTCCTGATTTCGAGACTGAACTTAGGACGGGGGTATTTAACGATTCAGAACAAGTAGATGGCCATACGAACGCCCTACATTTACTAGGCAAAATTCCAAATGAAGACCCCGAAAGGAACTCTCCGGAGCAACAAGAAGAGCTTGATGAGTGGGGACCGTTTCAAGGGAAGTCGAGTGGCGCTGCCTCAGAATTGACTCGCACCCAACCCGCAGCCTAAGGGGAAAAGAATGGAATTGCTAAACGTGGTCACAGCTCGGGCGGTATGGCTCTTTGATGTAAACGAGTTAAATCCTAGTGGCAAGAGCTTTTTTCCTGACCTCTTAGAGTGGCTGAAGGATTCTTATAATTTTGATAAAGCTCCGTCTTCTTTTTCTGATGTAGACAAAGACACTAAGGCTTGGAAATTCTTGCGGGGATCATTTCAAGTGCGAGACGAGATATTCGTTGACGTAAACTTAACGATTTATAATGACGGGCTCGTTGCCGACACATGGTCCTCAACCTGTCATTCAGAGGCATTTCTCGCAGATGCGCTGAAATCAGCGTCCGAAGAATTCCATTTGGCATATAAGCCTGAAACCGTGAGGAAAAAAAATTACCTAAGCGAGGTCAATATTTCCTCTAGTATGAATCTCGTGGTTGTAAATCCGAAGCTTGAGGAGTTCGCACAGAAAATTTCTCGGATTGCTAACCATGAATATGAATTTGCGGGTCTTGACTTCTGGCCCAGGCAGCAATCCTTCCCCCCTAGAGAAATACCCTCATTTAGCCTTGAAAGGAAACTAAAGACCGATCGTGAAGAGCATAAATATTATTCCAGAGCACCAATGCAAACCAATGATCACCTGCAATTACTGAAAGAGATAGAGCAGGCATTTACACCTTAACGAAAATCAACACAAATTTCAGGCACTACCGGCTGGCGCATTAGAGCGAGCACAACTCTGGGCTCCACGTCTCTGCCCCTATCTATTTGTCATTCCTATCAACACAACACGCAGAGTTTCACTCTGCGCCAGCCCGCCCGATCCGGGAAACGCCATCGACATTCAAGAGTCGAGGCTCGGAAGCAGGGATTTGACCACTCGACAAAGAAGGTTTTGTTGGGCCGGTCCGCGCGAGAAGCGGCAATAATCTGCTGGACAGGCCACAAGCGATTGGATATAAGGTGAGCTATCACGCTCTCGGCAAGGACTCCCGCCGCGCATCTTACGAGCAGGAATCGAGAAATCCGCAGCCTATGCGAGGCGATCCAATTAATCATTGTCGGGCAAACATCCGGGGAGCATCCGAGGCGGGTGAATCCTACCACGGCGACCGGAGAAAGGCTGGTGAAAGATGGTCGAGGCAAGGTTAGGTAAAGGAGATAGCGCATGAAGTTGTTTGATTTTCTGAAACCCAATGTCGAGAAAATGAAAGCCAAAAAGAATGTCAAGGGACTGATAAAGGTCTTAGGGCACCGTGATTATCACCTCAGGGCGAGCGCCGCTTTTGCACTAGGGGAGACGGGTGATGCTCGTGCTGTGGAACCGCTAATTGCAAGTCTTAAGGATTCGGCTTCCTTCGTTTGTATTTACGCTGCCGGGGCGTTGGGTAAGATTGGCGACGCGCGTGGGGTGGAACCGCTCATAGCAATCTTTAAGGACGTGCGCCTCGGCATGGCTGCCCGGGCCCTGGATGAGATCGGCGACGTTAGGGCCGTAGCGCCCTTGATAGAAGCTCTAAGCGATACAAGGATATGCGCGCTTGTTGCCACGGCATTGGGCAAAATCGGCGATGCGCGTGCTGTCGAGCCGCTGCTTGCCACCTTGGCTGGTTCGGAAGGGGAGGGGCAAAATGCCGCTGCCCAAGCTTTAAAGCGCATTGGCGATCCTCGCGCAAATCAGGCCATCGCGGAATGGGAAAAGCGGCAGCAGGAAGAATCTAGAAGACGGCAGGAAGAAAGGTTGAAACAAGAAACGGAGGTGCCGCGTTTGTACGAGTCAGGAAATATGGTTCGCGCCGGCTATGGATGCTGCGCCCTGTGCGGGAAAAAGATGGCCACGGATATCAGCCTGACGTCACGCGGGGCCTTAGTCTGCAATCGATGCGGCCTATCCGTATGTTGGGGGCATGACAAGAAGCAGATAATGAACCAGAAATGCCCAAAATGCGGTGCGGCCGGAATGTGGCAGACCCACACCGCGGTGTACCGATGACCGGATAGATTAAGAGCGGCCACCGGCACGGAAACTCCGGGCGGTGGTGCGCGTATATCCTGACGGGATGCGGAAACGAGCTAATCGGCAGAGGGTTTGAAGGCTGCCGGGACGCGTGCTTTGGTGCCATGGGGAGCGGCTCTCACGTACTGCATGGGCCAGGGGATGGGATACCCCAGGTCGCGACCCGCTCGCAAAGGCCAGTAGGGATCGCGCAAAAACTCCCGGGCGATAATTGCGACGTCTGCCTGGCCGGTGCGAATGATGTGGTCAGCCTGTGCTGGAGCCGTAATCATTCCCACCGCACCCGTCAGGATTCGCGCTTCGCGGCGAATTCTCTCCGCCAAGGGTGTTTGATATCCCGGGCCGACGGGAATTCTGGCAGGTGGCGCGTTTCCGCCGGAGGAACAATCGACCAGGTCCACACCGGAATCTTTCAGGTGCCTGGCAAGCTCCACGGATTCGTCGAGGGTCCATCCACCTTCCGCCCAATCGGTCGCCGAAATGCGCACGAATAATGGCGCCCGCTCCGGCCACGTTCCGCGCACCGCCCGAACCACTTCGAGCAGCACGCGGATGCGGTTCTCGAACGAGCCACCATACTCGTCGGTGCGCCGATTTGCGAGGGGCGAAAGAAACTCGGAGATCAGGTACCCATGGGCCGCGTGAATCTCCACCACGCGGAATCCCGCTTCCAGAGCGCGGCCGGCTGCTTGCGCAAATGCCCGTGCAATTGCCTGAATTCCCTCCGGGGTCAGGGCCTCGGGCATCAGATAGTTGCCGGCAAAGGGAATCGCGCTGGGGGCAACCACCTTCTTCCAGCCGCCCGCTGCTTCCGGCACCGCTCCATCACCATCCCAGGGGCGATAGGTACTGGCCTTGCGCCCGGCATGTGCCAACTGTATTCCGGCAACGCTGCCCTGAGAGTGAATGAACCGGGTGATGCGGCCGAGAAACTCAACATGCTCGTCTTTCCAGATTCCGAGATCCCCCGGACTGATCCGTCCTTCCGCGGTCACGGCCGCCGCTTCCGTCATAATCAAGCCGGCGCCTCCCACGGCCCGGCTCCCCAAGTGAACCAGATGCCAGTCATTCGCAAATCCATCGGTACTGGAGTATTCACACATCGGTGAAACGACGATGCGATTGGCAAGAGTCAGGTCCCGGATCGGGAGTGGATCAAAGAGATTAGGCATGAGTTTTGCTCCTCGCTGGTTCTGGTTTCCTTAGCCCGTAGCGCCTGTTTTGTAGGTCCGCGGCTTTTTATTGTCAATTGGGGACGAACCGCGGACCAACAGAACAGGTCCGTGCTACGCTTGCTTCGAAGCTCAGCGATCCTCGCGTGCGCCGCTTATGGCATTTTCGACTTCAATTTGATCATCTCGCCATCCACAACGAACCTGCCGTATCCGTGATGGTGGATGGTTTTCGGATTCCTTTGCGCAGGGTCGATCCAGGCTTTGAGCACTTCCAGGATGAAAATGCCGTACTTGTTGACGAAACCCGTGTCGGCCACTTTGCACTCGAGATTGGCGAAACACTCGGCCACGAGAGGCGGAGCCACAAGCTGGGCGGGCGCCGGCGTCAGGCCGAACCTCTCGAACTTATCCGCATTCCGGCCCGAGCAATTGCCGACTTCCACGACTTTGGGCGCCAGCTCCACAGACGGAATGGCGATCACGCACTCTATCGTCGCTCTCAATGCGGCAAAGCTGTGATTCCTGTTGCTGACAACGCAGGCAATGAGCGGTGGTTCAAACTCGACCATCATATGCCAGGACATCGTCATGATGTTGGCGCGGCCCTTGCGGGCGGTCGCGAGCAGGACCACCGGGCCCGGTTCGAGCAACTGATAGACTTTCGACAGAGGAAGATCCCTCCTCATGGTCGCACCGCCACAGTGAGCTTCAGTTCGATCATCGGGGCAACGCCGCCCGTCCGCGGGTGCTGTCCTAATCTGAACGTAGCGCCGCTATCTTTGCGGCTCAATGCCGGCTGGAAGCCGGCTCTACATCTGAAATTAGGACGGCCCCCATCCGCGGATACGAAGCTAACTCGTTGTCCATAATGAACCAGATGAACTGGCCGGTAAAGTGGCGCGAACCTCACCTTTCACTATTCACCACCTAGTCCCGATTCCGCATATAATAACGAACTCGAATTTCGACGATGACGACCATTAAAGGAGACGCATTCATGTTCAAGCTCGTGTTGTTGCGGCACGGAGAGAGTGTATGGAACAAGGAGAATCTTTTCACCGGTTGGACAGACGTGGGGCTGAGCGAAAAGGGCCTGCAAGAAGCCGTGGAAGGAGGCCGGCAGCTTCGCAAGGACGGTTTCGTTTTCGACGTGGCCTATACCTCGGTGTTGAAGCGCGCCATCAAAACTCTTTGGGTGGCGCTGGAAGAAATGGATCAGATGTATATCCCGATTCACAACACCTGGCGGTTGAATGAGCGCCACTACGGCGCGCTGCAAGGGCTGAACAAGGCGCAGACCGCGGAGAAGTATGGCGAGGCGCAGGTAAAAATCTGGCGGCGCAGTTATGACATCCAGCCGCCGGCGCTCACCCCTAATGACGACCGCTGCCCGGGCAAAGATCCCCGTTACGCGGGCATGAGCGCAGCGGAATTACCGCTTACCGAGTGCCTTAAGGACACCGTGGCGCGCACGCTGCCCTACTGGCACCAAACCATCGCCCCCGTGGTGCGCTCGGGCAAGCGCGTGATCATTGCCGCCCATGGCAACAGTTTGCGCGGTCTCGTGAAGTATTTGGATAACGTATCGGAAGCGGATATTGTCGGGTTGAATATTCCTACGGGAATCCCGCTGGTCTACGAGCTGGATGGTGATTTGAAGCCGCTGCGGCACTATTACTTGGGAGACCCGGAAGCCGTTGCCCGCGCCGCGCAGGCCGTCGCTGATCAGGCGAAGCGCAAAAGCTGATACGGGTGCAGGCCGATTGTGAGAGGCTGCCTTTCGACAGCTCACTGCTTATACTTAATTTCGCTTGAGCAAGCGAAGCCGGGAAGCGTGGATTTGTGATCAGGCAGCAGGGGCGGTTCACGAACCGCCCCTGCCAGTTCTCAACGCGGCTGGCCGCCCCTTAATTCATCTTCACGCGCTTGGCGCTGCCGGGGGCATTCAACTCAAAGGTAGAGGGGGGGAGAACTCGATTCACCTTCACGCCGGAGTAACGCGCGATGAGGTAATCCCCACCGCTCTCGAAAAATTTCTGCTGTGCCGGCAGCCAGGATTCTTCATTCACCCATAGTTGGATTTTGGAAATCTGCGCGGCAACGTTTTTCCTATTGGGCAATAGTTCCAGCAGGACCGTCGTGTCGTCATCCAGATCTTCTTCCCGAATATACTTCAGCTCGTAAGCTTTCTTCAGATCGCCGGTGTCCGAACCGAAGCCCAGAAGCAGGAATTGCTGCACCAAATCGCTCTTTTGTTCGAGGTCGTATTCCTGAATCTGGTTGATCTTGGGAAAAAAGATTTCGCCTTTGTTCTTCTTGAAGAGGAGGACCTTGCGATCGGGCGTTTGGATGTCGATGCGGATTTCCTCCGTTTTGCCATGGCGGACGAAGAGCTGGCCCGATTCCGTTGACTTGTCGTCCACCAGTACGGTGACCTTGGTGTACTCCAGATTGGCGGAGACGGTCTTCAGGCGTTTGGACGCCTCATTCATATCCGAAAGAATTTCCGTGAGATCAGTGTGGTGTTTCCCTTTGCGCGCGCTGGCAGATGGGACCAGGGCCAGCGCCAGGACGCCGGCCAGCAGTACTCGCATCGAAGTGTTGAACCAGTCGCGCATAAGATCGCAAACCTGCGCCCGCCGCAAAACGAACTCCCGCCCGGGGCGGAGTTACTCTTCCACCATCACCGTATAGCCCAGGACAACCTGATAGCGGTCTCGGACCACATCGATGGATTTCACGGTGAAGGACCTTTGCAGACGTTGTTTGAGAATGATGGGGATGGCATCCTCGGGTTTCTGACCGAGAGATTCCACCAGCCGGGCATCGACCAGGAATCTCACGTTCCTGTTGAGGCGGCCCAGCTCGACAATGCCCTGCTGATGGCGCAAGTCCGTCATTTGCAGAGTGGGGCGATCGTTGAACCACGCTCGCGGGGAAAGGAAAATGAAGGCCAGGATAGCCGCCACGATCAGGTCATACTGCCAACTGCCGCGTTCATAGGCCCAGAAGATGCTGCGCGTGACCACCAGCTTGATACCGGCCCCCACTTTGCGCAGGGTGGACTGGCCCTGCCGTGTCGCGGCGTGCGGAAGAGCGGGTTGCTGGACATCCATGATCGGAGGCATAGGTCGTATCTTGGAAAAATAGCCAGAAATGCGGCAAGAATCAATCGGAAATAATTCTCCCGTCCCGCATGCGGATGATCCTGTCGGCGACACCGGCAGCCTCGGGGTTGTGAGTAATCATCAGGATGGTCTGGCGGAAGGTGCGGTTGAGTTCGCGCAACATGTCGAGCACCACCTGGGAGTTCTCCGTATCCAGATTGCCCGTGGGTTCATCGGCCAGCAGGATTTTGGGTTCGCAAATGACCGCGCGGGCTATCGCCACGCGTTGCTGCTCGCCACCGGAAAGGGCATAGGGGCGGTGATTCAGTTTCTCCTCGATTCCCAACATGCGGGTGACAATTTGGAAGCGGTGAGGATTGAATCCGTTGCCCTGAATGTGCTGGGCGATGGCGATGTTGTTCCGCGCGGAAAGCGTGGGCAGCAGATTGAAGCGCTGGAAAACAAACCCAATCTTGTGGCGGCGGAAGCGCGTGCGGTCGGAGTCGGACATCAGGCGAAAGTCGTTGCCGTCAACGCACACTTGGCCGTCCGACGGGCCGGTGAGGCCGCCCAAGATGTGCAGCAATGTAGACTTGCCGCATCCCGAGGGTCCCACCACTGCTACAAACTCGCCTTCCTGCACCACCAGGTCCACGCCTCGCAGCGCCGGCACGTCGACTTTGCCGATGCGGTAGATCTTCTTCAGACCTTTGGTTGAGATAATGGGTTCCACGTGATCCTTACATTCTCCCTCGGCTGATTGCGGCGCAGGGCGAATTGCCGGGCGACGGGTGCAGGGGGCCTATAAGCGCAGACGTACCCCAAAGCGGCAGGGTTACTCGTACGCGAGGGCATCCACGGGGTCAAGTCGGGCGGCCCTGAGAGCAGGGTAGAAGGCTCCCAGCATGCTCCCGATCAACGCCAGACAGGCGGCGTAGAGCCGCCAGTCCCAACTAAGTTGGATGGGCAGCGTGGGAAACAATCCTATGATTATTTTCCGCATAATTACTGAACCGATATACCCGGTAATAATGCCGACTGCCGTGAGGAGCGCTGCTTCTCGCAAGATTACGGAAATGATATACGTTTTTGAAGCCCCCAGCGATTTCAAAATGCCGATCTCGCGTGTACGCTCGGTGATCGTAGTGTACATCGAAAGGAAAATGACCAGAAAACCAATTCCCACCGCGATGCCAATCATGGCCGTTATAAAGTAGTTAAGGCCGGGGAGGTTATTCAACGTCATCAACGCCATGTATTCCTGAATCGGCCTGATGGTGTAAGTCGGCATCAATGTCCGAATGGCCTCAGCGGTTTGCTCGGTGAAAGCAGGGTCGGTGCACTTGACGAAGAACATCGAAGCTTTGTCCTGTGCCCCCAGCATGTCCTGAGCGGTGGCCAGTGGGATGAACATGCGCGCGCCTTTGCCGTGTTCCACGATCCCGGCGATGCGGAAGTCATGGTTCAGTAAATTGATTGTTTGTCCCACCTTGGCGTGATTGGCACGGGCATAGATATCGTCCACCAGAATGTCGTCGGGTCCCCGGAAGGGTCCACCGGCGTGGTAAACAAAGCCCCCGGATACGCGGTCGAAACTGGCTTGGTCAATGCCATAGATGAGGCTCAGCGACTGCACCGAGTTGACGAGAATCAGGATGGGTGCCACTGCCAGCACGCGCGGCAGTTCCCTTAGCCGGTCGGCGAACTTGATGGACATGGGGGCTTGCGACATGCCCATGATGAAGGAAGCATTGGGGGGCTGCACCATGATGTCAGCGCCCACGCCCTCTATCCGTTTGGCGCTATCGTTCACCAGCCCATGGCAAAGACCCACCACCAGAATGACCATGCCAACTTCGATGGCCACGGCCAGCACGCTTACCGCGGTACGGATGGGCCGGTGCAGTATATTGGAAATGATCAGCTTATTGACCAACCGGGTGTTCCCCTTGCTTTGGCGCGCTCAAATCAACCAACTCCGCCCCCTCGGGCATTTTCAGCTCGAATTTCTCCGGGGCGATCAGTTCGTTGAAGGTCGCCTTTTCAATGGTTATGGTAACCTCGTAATCATCCTCGGGCCTGCTCAGGTCAATGTGGGTCGGGTAGTGTATACCCTGAAAATCCTGATAGTTGGAGTATTGAACATCCTCGGTACAAGTGCCATCCGGCTCATAGAATTGAGCACGCACCAACTCCAAGTCCTCGCGGTCGAACCATTCCTTGCGGCGCGGTATTACTTGGTGGTCCCCCTGCGACTCCACGATGTGCACCACGTAATAGCGCTTGGGTAGAGTGCGGGGATTGAGCTTTTCCCGATACGCCGTCTCGTGCTCTGCATCAATGGGGGGAACAATCAGCGCTTGCAAGATATGCTGAGGACGAAGGTTCTCCAGCGCATTCTTGGCCGGATGCTCGTATGTAGTTTTCCCGATAATGAACTTCTGCTTGGTGGGAATGTACAGGCGGAATTGCGCCCCATCTGAAACCATGTCAAAAACATTCGTTCGGACCACCGGCGCCTGGCCCAAAATGCGAATGGTGGAGGGCCTTTGCAGTAGGACGAAGCCTTTCACATCGTGGTATTCCTTGATAACCCCCGAGTAGACTGACCCCGCCGTAGGCTCCAAGTTGACCGTGGCGGTCATGGTGTGGATTGCACTGCTCCAGGCGTCGATCTTGGCCACAAGCTCGGCCAGACTCGCATCGCGTACGGGGGTGATTGGCCCCTGCGTGTGGACGTGCGTCACCCTTCGCACCAAGCATCCCGGCGTGGCCAGGAGCAGGGCGGCAAGAACTAGTCCCGATAATACCTTTGCTGTCTCTATAAGTGCGACTCGCAAGATGGCAATCTCTAAATTTAACAGACGGCATCAAATGTGTCAATCCGGTGAGGGAACGGTTAACTCCTTTTTTCCCTATGCACTTGCACAAGACCCATAGGGGTGCCGCATGCCCCGCTTCGCAGGCTGTCGCGGACATCCTCCGCTCCTGACGTCCGCCGGCGGCGCCGGGTAGAGCCCCTGGCGATTTCTATGTTTGTGATTCCTCACACCCATAGCTTTCACTACTCCTCTTGATTTGCCTTCAACATCATGGCAGGGAATGAGGAACTACGATATTTTGGCTGGGAGGCAGCGATTCCAACCGGCGCTGAGGATGCCCAAAAATAAAATGAGGGGGAAGCTCTCTCCCCCCTCCAAGCGTCGGGTCTTGGGTCTAAACTCCGAGCCGTCGCTGGCTACCCTCTAGGTTTGTCCGACGTTGGCTCGTTGACCTAGTAGAGCAAGCTGGATTCCATTTGAATTTCAATTTCCAGCAGCCCTTCGGCAATGCTAACGTGTTTATATTCAGCGGGCTATGGTCCGAGACTCCTGTAAGGGAAAGGCAAGGAAGCTTGACAGCTATCAATTTCTTCTATATTTGAAATCCAAAAAACTGAATACTGCAAAGCGCGTTCGGCCATTATGTACTCTGTGGCCGCTCCCCCAATGAACTAAACTTGTTGACGAATTCATCCGCTAGCGTGCTATTCTAACCCCCTCGAAGTCCCTCCGGTTCTGGGCAGATTTCCGCATCGTGCCCCGAGAACTATAGGTCTTCCAGGATTGTTGCAGGCCAAAGTTTCCGTGCTGTTTCGGGCGGGAACGCCACAACAGTTGCAGCCGCATTTCCCGGTACCGGATATGATTGATATTCACTGCCATCCATTGCCTGGAGTTGACGATGGCGCGAGGTCACTTGAGGTGGCCATTGCCATGTGTCGCATCGCGGCGGCGGATGGCGTCACCCATCTGGTGGCGACGCCGCACAGCAATTACATTTACACCTTCGACCCTGACCTCAACCGGCAACTGCTGGCAGAGCTTCAGGCGAAAATTGGCGAGCAACCCAAGCTCCTTCTAGGTTGCGACTTCCATCTCTCTTACGACAACATTCAAGTCTGCGTGCAGAATTCCAAGGATTTCACCATCAATCAAACTTCCTACCTCCTGGTGGAGCTCCCCGACCAGTTCATTCCTGACCACCTCAGCCGCGTGTATTACGACATCCAGGTGGCTGGGCTCAAGCCGATTATTACTCATCCGGAAAGGAATCGCCTTCTGCAGCGGAAACCCGATCTGCTTGTGCAATGGGTTTCCATCGGATGCTTGGTGCAAGTAACGGCGCAGTCGTACACGGGGGGATTCGGCTCCAGTGCGCGGAAGCTTTCCGAGCGGTTGCTTGACGCCGGCCTGGTCCACTTTTTTGCCAGCGATGCTCACGATACCAAAAGGCGCCCGCCGCTTCTCTCCCGCTGCTATCGCAAAGTGGCGCGTGAGAAAGGCGAGGAAATCGCCGACCTGCTCTTGCAGAAGAATCCCGAAGCCGTCATCAACGGACTCCCCTTGCCTACCCAACCGGATTGGTCCGATGATCAAGGCGCCTGGAAAAAGCGGCGCTGGTTCTCTTTCCTCTGGGGCCGATGAAGATGTAGGCGCGCGGCCAAGGCCCCGTTCGATCTGCCCATCTATCCCACGCTATTAAGCCAATGCCGGGGCGGCTGCGACCACCTCTTCAGAAACTCGTCGATCTTCCCCGCGTTGTAATTATTCCCGTGTTCAAACTTATGGGTGGGTTGCGAGTGCAGTAGGGTGCCCCCGGAATCCAGAACAAAGAAATGGGGGTAGTCGGGGATGGGGGGATATTTCGAAAGGAATAGGTTGTTCGGATTCTCTTTGCTGTAGTTTATCTTCACCGTCACGTAATAGGTGTCGAGGACTTTCTTCAGTTGGCGATGGCTGGCAATAGTATTGTCGAGGATCCCGCAATAGATGCACCAGTCCCCACCGACCACCAGCAGAATCCTCTTGTTGGTGCGGGTTGCTTCGGCGATGGCATCCTTCAGGTCCTTGGCCGGGTCTCGGGTCCGATCATAGACCGTCACCGGCTTGTAACCTGAGGTTGTGGTGGGACCTGTCGTCGGCGCATACTTTTGGTCCTGCTGCGCGCTCATCGAGATCGCTACCAACAGGCACACCGCAAGCGTCATGCTCGATTTCATGGTCACCCTGGGTTCTGACACGAAGCCGCCTCCCGGGACGCAGAGCCTGTGGCCCTTCCGCCCCATCCGCAAATCGTACCAACCCGGCTCGGTGCGAGGCAAGAATTTTCCGGAGCAAGGCGCCCGGCTCCTTTATGCCCCAGCGGTGCATACAGACTGGGAAATGCGGCAACAAAACTAGAATCTTTATCCCCCAGCCGGCACCGTGACAGCAGAGGGACCGTGCGACTGGGAGTATAGAGCCACTGATATTCGCCCTCCGGTACTTGCCCCCTGAACCAACAACTCCTTTTGTTTGCGAAACATCCTGGAGAGGCAGCTTTAACTCAATTGTTTTCATTAACATCCTGGAGAGGCGGGAGGTAGACATTTTTTCTATATGTGTTTTCAATAATTTAGGGAGCTTCGGCCTCATTTTTCTCCCCTTTTTTTTCTCGCCGACCATTCCCCGGCACTCAGATGCTAACGATATTATTTTCAATAATATCGATTTTCTCGTGATTTTTATCATTCACTGCTAACTTCTTTTGTTTCCTATACATCATGGAGAGCCGCGAACCTGTTATTGCCCTCGGTATCAATAATCAATGCTAAGTCTTTCTGTTTTAATTAGATAAGACTTTGCGGCGCTTTGGCGCCTAATCTGTAACCCATTTGTTTTGCGACACATCCTGGAGAGACTGGATCTCCGTTCTTTTCTTAGGCTCCATCTGCCATGTCCAGCATTTGATCTTCATGGGCAGTTTTGCGATACCCAAAATTGCCATAAGCTGGATCTTTCCATCCGTTCCCTGAGCCAGGCATCGTTGTCCTCCCCGAGCTTGGCGCCGGTTGCCGCCAAGGCCCCCCGCCGCCTTCTGCCCCGCTCCTGACTGCCGTCTCGGGTTTCCTCTATGCCCTCACTTCTAGGCTATAGATATTACGTGCATTTGTCAAGAACCAACTCCCGCAGGCTGGGTTGGGGAAGTGTTCTCTTGGTGTCCTGGTGTCTTGGTGGTGCAGGTTGGTCTTTTCCCCGCCAAGTCACGAAGACACCAAGAAGGCGTCGGCGTACGGAGCTTGCCCTGGCGATGAAATTGGGTCGGCATATTTCTTGCTTAAGATCCTCTGTTGTGTGTTTTCTTGGTGCCTTGGTGTCTTGGTGGTGCATCGGGAATTGGTTCCATCCTGTAACCGGAATGAGGAGGCGGGGACTTCCCGTGGTAGAATGCCTGTACATCATCCTCGTGATTTCCGGATTCGGGAGGTGCCCGTGTGGCGTTGACCGGCTGTATCCATCCTCATGCTCATCGCCGCAGCAATTCTGCCGCTGCCCGCGCGGGCGCGACAGAGAATGGTGACCCCGGGCATTAGCCCGGCACAAGCGGATGTAGAGGCGGGCTTCAGCCCGGCACCTCGCCTCTCACGTTCCCGCCAGCCTTCCCAACTTCGATTTTCGATCACGTCAGGTGCCGCCCTAAAGGGCGCCGCTACAACTCCGGGCATTAGCCCGGCACGAGCGGATGTAGCGCCGGGCTTTAGCCCGGCACCTCGCCTCTCACGTTCCCGCCAGCCATTTCAACTCCGATTTCCGAACACGTTAGGTGCCGCCCTAAAGGGCGCCGCTACAACTCCGGGCATTAGCCCGGCAAAGCCCTTCACCCAGAAGCAGGTGGTAAGCATGGTGCGGGCCGGATTGGGAGACGATTCGGGCGCCAAGCTGATCGAGCAGCGCGGGATTGATTTCGCCCCGTCTGAGGATTTTATCCAAACCCTCAAGGCCGCAGGCGCGAGCGAGGCATTTCTGAAGGCGCTGCGCGCCACCGTAGCGCCGGGCTTGAGCCCGGCAGGAAATGTAGCGGCGGGCTTCAGCCCGGCACCTGCTGACGTAGCGGCGAGTTTACCTCGCCATGGCGGCGTAAAGCCGCCTCTACGCCATGCCGCCCTAAAGGGCGCCTCTACAACCGCCGGCCCACCCGCCAGCGCCAAGAAGCCGCTGAACCAGGTGCAGGTTTTCGCCCTGCTGGCGGGCGGCGTGCCGAGCCACCGAGTCACCATGCTGGTCCAGGAACGCGGCACCGGCTTTGGTCTTGAATAGATGTACAGATGGTGTATATTATTAATTCATGGGAAACATGGTACGAACTCAAATCTTCCTTACGGCAGAACAGCGGCGTCATCTGCGAGCGTGGTCCAGGCTCGAGAAGAAAACGGCCAGCGCCTTGATCCGGACCGCGATCGAGGAGCGCTACGTCCACCGCCCCATGCCCGCGGACTTTCGCGCCGCGCTGGAAGATTCGTTTGGGTCGTGGAAGGGACGGAAAGCCTCAAGCCTGGCGATGGTTCGCGCCTTACGTCGCGGGAAACGTCTCAAAAGCCTCTCGAACTGACAATCTCGTGGCCATTCATCTCCTGGATACCGACATTCTCATCGACTTCCTGCGCGGCCGTGGGGAGGCTCGCGTCTTCCTGGGCCAATACGAAGCGGCTGCCGAGCCACCCGTGATTTCCGTCGTGTCGGTGGCCGAATTATGGGCGGGCATGAGGCAGGGAGAGGAGCAGGCTACCGGCGCACTCTTGTCGGCTCTCAGAAAAATCCCCGTATCAGAAGAGATTGCCCTCGCCGCGGGAAATATGCTAAGAACGTATCGGCGAAGTCACGGGACGGAACTGGGCGATGCCTTGATTGCCGCCACCGCCGCCCGACTCGGCGCCACCCTCATCACCCGCAACGTCAAGCACTATCCCATGCCCGCCGTGACGGTGCTGCGACCCTATTGACAGCATGGGGCAGGTGTCAGGTATCAGGTATCAGGTGTGAGGCTTTTACTGGCACCTGGCACCTGGCACCTGACACCTGGAACCTTCCTTTCCCCCCTCCGCGCCTCTGCGGTAAAGATAGCAATTCCCCACGTTTGGAGTAGAATCTCCCCATCAGTTCTTCTCACTACGCGCGAGGCGCGCGAGGTGGCCATGAGATTCCATAAAACGCTGACATTCTTCATTCTGGCGACGGGGTTGGTTTTTGCCCTGTCTCTCTGGGCGCAGCAGAAGAGCGTAGGGCCCAGCAGCGCTGGGCCCTGGCCGAACGCTGTTCGGCCCTACGTTGCGTCTGCCGCCGCAATGCCGTCCCTGCCTCCGCAGGCGCAACAGAAGCCCTTTACCCAGGAGCAGGTCAGCAACATGGTACGCGCAGGTCTGGGAGACGATTCCGGCGCCAAGCTGATCGAGCAGCGCGGGATTGATTTCGCCCCGTCCGAGGACTTTATTCAAACCCTCAAGGCCGCAGGCGCAAGCAAGGCATTTCTTAACGCCCTGCGCGCCGCCAAGCCGCCCGAGCCCGCGAGCGCCAAGAAGCCGCTGAACCAGGTGCAGGTTTTCGCCTTGCTGGTGGGACAAGTGCCGAGCCACCGAGTCACCATGCTGGTCCAGGAGCGCGGAATCGATTTTGAGCCCACGGATGACTACCTTCAGGAAGTGCGCTTGGCTGGCGGCGAGGATGAACTGGTCAGCGCGCTCAAGAGCGCCAAGGTGATGAAGCCCGCGACCGTTGATCCCGCTGCGCAGGCGCGGCAGGCCGAGGTTCGCCAACACGTGGCGCGCGGGGCGGAATCGTTTCAGAAGAGCCAATACGCGGCCGCCGAGGCTGAGTACAGGGCGGCAGTTCTGCTCGACCCCCAGAATTCCGACTTGCATGTCGCATTGTCTCGTGCCCTGAACAGGCAACGCAAAGTCGATGAAGCGCTGGCGGAAGCCCGCGAAGCCGTCCGTTTAAGCCCCGCCAACGATATGGCTCACTACAGTCTCGGCTACGCACTGGCGGGCAGTGGCGACTTGGATGGTGCGATCATGGAAGACCGCGAAGCCCTTCGCCTGAACCCCAATAATGACATGAGTCACAACAACCTCGGCGTCGCGCTCCAAAAGAAAGGCGACTGGGACGGTGCGATGGCGGAATACCGCGAGGCGCTGCGCCTGAACCCCAATAATGAGATGGCACACATCAACGTCGGTCGTGCGCTCGGGAAAAAGGGCGACTGGGAAGGGGCGATCACTGAAGAACGCGGGGCCGTCCGCTTGAACCCCAATAACGACGATGCCCACTCTTTCCTCGGCATCGCGCTCGAAAGCAAAGGCGACTGGGACGACGCGATGGCGGAAGAACGCGAGGCACTACGCTTGAACCCCAACAATGAAACAGCGCACGTCAACCTCGGCCGTGCGCTCGGGAAAAAGGGCGACTGGGATGGCGCGATTGCGGAATACCGCGAGGCGCTGCGGTTGAACCCCAATAATGATATGGCGCACCTCAACCTCGGCGGCACGCTCGGACTCAAGGGTGACTTGGACGGTGCGATGGCGGAAGAACGGGAGGCACTGCGCTTAAACCCCAATAATGATAATGCCCATGCGTTCTTCGGCGGTGCGCTCGTGAAAAAGGGCGACTGGGATGGTGCGATCACTGAAGAACGCGAGGCGCTGCGCCTAAACCCTAATAATGACAATGCGCACGTCAACCTCGGCGTTGCGCTCGCATACAAGGGTGACTTGGACGGTGCCATGGCGGAATACCGCGAGGCGCTACGCCTAAACCCCAATCTTGACACGGCACACATGAATCTCGGGGTTGTACTCGGGAAAAAGGGCGACTGGGACCGTGCGATCACTGAAGAACGCGAGGCGCTGCGGTTAAACCCCAATCTCTCCTATGCACACAACACACTCGGTGTCGCACTGGAGCACAAAGGCGACCGGCGGGGTGCTCTCGAAGAATACCGGGCGGCTTACACGCTGAGCCCCAAGAACGCCACCTTTCAGCAGAATTACGAGCGCCTGTTGCGACAGGTGAATCACTAGCAAGCGCGGACCCGTCTTGTGGGTCTGCGGTTTTTGGGGGTCTCAGACTCGGTTTTTCGTTGCGTTGAGGGCTTATGGAGTGGAATGCGTTTTTTTAACCCCCAGATTGTTTTCAAGTATCCTGTGCGAACACTTGGGATGCTCTGTGCCGCGTTTGGTGTGTTTCACGCTCCCTTTGATTTCAACAACCGATACCTATTCCTTGGGTCCTTTTTGCTCTGCTGGAGCTTTGCCATAGACAGATCCAGACGAGTCTACTGTTCCTCCCCCCTTATCAATGTTGGCGAGAAAACCCCGTATATTTTCAGTCCTGCCGCTTTGCTCCAGTCACTTGTCCTCTGGCCGTTGACACTTGCTTTCGCCCTTCTCTGCCTTCACCAACAGGGTCTGACGCCCCGCTTGGATGCTTATCTCTCCGTGTGGCTTCACTCGCATTCCCCGCTTTAACGGCTTGACAGTGGGCCGGGCGGGCTGGCGATCATTAATTAGGTCTTCGAGCATAGCGCCTCAAATGCTTCTCTGATCGGGCCCAGCGATTCCGCAACCGCAAACTGCGCTCGGTTTGAAGCCATCGCCCCGGCATTCTCCTCAGGCGTGGTTGAAGCGAAACCGGCTATAAACGTATTCGCGCGACTCATATATCTATAGGCGCTGCGAAGCTTTGCCCGAAGCAGGTCATTAAGGATCGAATAGGTGCCGTCGGCGACCGCACGCTGGAATTGAGTGATCTCAAAAGGGCAACCGAATTCCTTGGTCGCACTGTGTGATGCAATATCCAGGTCAAACTCGACCTCGTGGATTAGTCGCTCGATTGTGCCTGCCTCCGAGACAACCGGCCCATCGAGCAACACTTCCGGATGTTCGCCACAGATTCGAAGCCACTGTTCACGGTGCAGCCGCAATTCATCGAAATTGAACCTTCGCCCGCGAGGATGCCGAGGATCATATAACCCGATCTCCGCGTGGCACTCAAAACAAACTGGAATTGCGTTGTCGATGTTATCGTCGTGCGAATCAGCGCGCTGTTTGATGTGAGCAAGCTCCATCTTCACACCGCAAAATTTGTGGCATATACAGCAGCGGCGATGGCACTTTGCGAGGAGTTGGTTTGCGGCATCGCAAGGAAAGGACATGTCGATTACACGTTGCTATGACTATCCAAAGCTCGTGGTAAGTAGCGCATACCTGTTTTCCAAGGTCTGCGGCCTTTCTAACCGATCGCACCCAAGGGCTGCGGGTCCGCAAAACAAGTCCGCGCTCGTTACCCGGCGAGAAGTAAGCCAATCAGGATACCGATAGCCCCCTGCGTGCCTGCGGCCTGCGCCAGTTCGTCGGCTGCGGACACAGCGGTTAGGCCCAAACGCTTCGTCATCGCAAACGATGCCGATCCCCGAATGAAGCCTTCTACATCGCCAATCGCGACGCCGAGGCGGTCGGCCACGTTCCCCGTAGCCTTACCCTTAAGCAAGAAATCGAGGTCCCCAAGGTTCACTCCGGCTGCCTCGGCGGTCTCTGCGTGATCCATGACCTTATCTCCCTCCATGATGCTCCAATCATATCATGCGAAGTACCGGCGGGTGGCAGCGGTCCATCCCAGCCGCTTGACCTTGATGCGGTCGGCGTGAACCTGTGTAAGGTCATAGTAAGTAGCGCGGTCATGCTTTCCCATGTCCGCGGCTTTTCGTCTTGCGGACGCCTGCGAGGGCGCGTAGATTATCGCCATGTCGCGTTTGCGCCCGCCGTTTCTCTACGAGCACTTCTTGTTCGTTACGGTGAAACTCCTGCCGTGGAGAACGCGCTTCGACGAAGAAGACTTTGCTCGTCTGGCGAATCCCCTCTCCCGCATGCGGCAGAAACACGGCTTGCTGCTCACCGCCTGGGTATTCCTTCCCGACCACTGGCACGCCATCATCCCTCCGCCTTACCCCCTCACGATCTCCACGGTGTTTAAGGCCGCCAAAAGCGGGTAGCCATAGTCAGCGAATTCCTGACTGTGGGCTCTTCTCACACGTACATCCTGAATTCGAAGCACCTGATCCTCTCCGGAGGTTCACGTTTTGCCAGGAAGAACCCGCGGTCAGGAAGGCGCTGACCGCGGCTACCAGCTAGCAGCCGGCACATTTACGCGGGGACTTCGACGTACGTGGAATACGAGTGGGGTTGAGGCACGCGGAGCCCTTCGAGGCGTAGGCCCTCTAAGTGAAACTCCATCGCCTCCTGCATGTTCTTTTCGACTTCTTCGCGCGTTTGTCCGGTCGAAACGCAGCCTTCCAGGTCAGGAGAATACGCGGAATATCCCGTAGAAGTCTCTTCGATGATCACCAGGTATTTTTTCATGGCTTCAACCCTGCCTGTTTCAGGATGCTGTTCAAGGTGCCCGGCGCGAGTTCATCGTTGCGATTGCCGGGTATGGTGACCAGTCCGGGCTTCGTGGGTGCTTCGACTGGTGGTGACTTCCCCGGGTCCTGACCAGAAGCCAGCCATCCTCTTCAAGCATCCGAACGATCTCGCGAACCTTCGCCTTGTAAGGATAGGCGCGCCCCCCTCGGAAGTCAATCCGCGTCAGCGGCGTCAGCGGCGTATCCACGGTCGCTACTCTCGTGACCGTGCCTTTTCCTTCGATGACGCACCCACGGTCAATTCCCAAGGCGAATTGATAAGGGCAGTGACGAGTGACAAGTGACGAGTGACCAGAAAGAGCGTCCGAAGTCCGGCGTCCGAAGTCCGAAGTCTTAAGAGCAGTGACGAGTGACAAGTGACGAGTGACGAGCAGGCGGGTCAGAAGGCCGCTGGCTAGTGGCAAAAGGCGTAGGGGCAGGGCTCCCGACTTCGTCGGGACAGGTTGCCCTACCCGGCGTTCCGTGTGTTGAGTGCGGAACCAGGGGCGGTCCGTCGGTTGACGGGTCCCCCTACCCTCACCCTTGTAATGCCTTACCTGCTCCTATAGAATCCCTGCGGCTTAGCTAGGTAGCGAACGCAGGCGGTGATTTCCCCAGTCACCGACTTGCCTTTGAATCTCGCGGGCCGCGCATCGGCCAGGAGGATTCCCACCATGAAGAGTTTTGGCAAAATGACTCTGGTTATTATTCTGTTGGTTGCGCCATGGAGCATTGCCGTCGCCGCCCAGCCCGCGAACGGCGCCCGCGACCTGATGCAAGCCGGCACGGGAAGTTACGGTTGCACCGCGCCGGATATTGCCCACTACGTGGCGCGACGGGCGTCCGGGCCGATTACGATTGACGGCCGGCTGGATGAGCCCTCCTGGCAAAAAGTGAAAAAGTCCGGGCGGTTTGTGGACATGGTTTCGGGCGCGCCGGGTTTTTACGATACGCGCGCCGCCGTCTTGTGGGACGACCAAAACCTTTACATCGGAATGTGGCTGGAAGAACCCTACGTGGAAGCTCATCAGACCAAAACCGGCTCGCTGATTTGGCTGGAAAACGACGCAGAGGTCTTCATTGACGGCGGCGACGTTTACTCGGAATTTGAAATCAACGCCCTCGGCACCACCTACCAGGTCTTCTTCATCTGGCGGGACGCTTATAAGAAAGGCGGTCCGTTCGATGTCCCTGAATTCGACGTGATGAAGCACCAGGCCCTGACCTTTGGCGGAGACTACGACCGGTCGGACGCGACTTTTTGGAAGGGAACCCATCCGCGCGGACTGCGCTGGGCATTTCTCGATTGGGCGTATCCGGGCCTGCAACATGCCGTCCATGTGGACGGGAAGATCAACGATAACTCGACGCCTGACAAAGGATGGACGGTGGAACTGGCTTTCCCCTGGCAGGACTTGAAACCTCTGGCCGCGGGACGCTCCTTGCCTCCGCGCGATGGAGACGTGTGGCGGATATTCTTCGGGCGGTTCGAATTGCTTAAACCCGGAGGCGTGGAACTGAACCCGCACCCGGCGTGGGTGATGAGCCGTCACGCGGTCCTGGACACGCACATTCCGGAATGCTTCCCGTATATCCAAATGTCTGATCAAACGGTGGGGCAGTAGATCATGTCGTCTGCACCAAGCCCTTTTTTACGGCGAAAAGCACAAGTTCCGCGGTGCGGTGGAGGCCGAGGGTGTCCATTACGCGGGCGCGGTGGACGGCCACGGTGTTCACGCTGATGTCGAGCAGGACGGCGATTTCTTTGTTGGATTTCCCCTGGGCGATGAGTTGGAGGACTTCCTTCTCCCTCAGGGTGAGGCGTTCGTAGGGATCCTGCGTGTCGTCACGGAATGATCCGGTCTTCAAACTCGCCAGGACGATGTGCGAAATGGCGGGGCTGAAATAGGCTTCCCCCTCCGCCAGCGCTTTCACGGCGCGGTTCAGGTCCACCTCAATGGCGTTCTTCAGCATATAACCCTTGGCGCCGAGCTCGAAGGCTTTGCGGATGTAGGCTTCATTGGAGTACATGCTGAGGATGAGGATTTTAACCTCAGGGTTGGCTTTGAGGATTTCCGCCGTGGCCTCCAAACCTCCGAGGTCGGGCATGGAAAGATCCATCACCACCACTTCCGGCTTCAGAGCTTTGTACTGCTCGATGGCCTCGAGGCCAGTGCGCGCCTCTCCCACCACGGTGATGGTGGGATCGTCCTCCAGAATGCGGCGGAATCCCTGGCGCACCAGGGTGTGATCCTCGGCCAGCAAGACGCGAATTTTCTTTCCTGATTCGGGTGTAGCCACAGTCTAGTTGATCTCCTCGGGACAAGAATGCGCTGAGGGCCGCCGCAAGGGAACGCGCACGCTGACCGTGGTCCCCGCCTGGGGGGCGGAGCGAATCGAGAACGAACCCTGAAGGTGCTCGGCGCGCTCGCGCATTCCCATCAGTCCCATACCCTGGCCGGCGGCTCTTTTCATTTCCGTAGGGGCTTCAAAGCCTTTACCATTATCGCGGATTTCCAGGTCCAGATGATTATCTTTTTCTTGCAGCGTTACCCAGGCTTCCCGCGCGCCGGAATGCCGCGCCACATTGCTCAGCGATTCCTGCACGATGCGATAGACGTGGATCGCCGCCTCGGGAGGGAAGAGTCCATCGGCAAGCTTTCCCCCAAAATGCACCTGCACGCCCGTTTGGCGTGAGAACTGTTCCGCGAACCACTCCAGAGTTTGTTGCAGGCCAAAATCATCCAGGATGGCGGGACGAAAGATCTGGGACTCGTCGCGCACGCTTTGCAAAGTATCTTCCACAATCTTCTTGGCGGCGCGCACATCCTGCACAAAAACAGGATCGCTATCGGCGGCCTTCTGCCCGGCGCGCCCCAGCATGAGGCCAATCGCCGTGAGAATCTGGCCGAAATGGTCGTGCAGATCGCGCGCTACCTGCCGCAGGGTTTGCTCCTGCACCTCAATCAACTTCCAGGAGAGCATGCGCATCTGCTCCGATTGCGATTGCAGCCTTTCCGCCAGGTGGTGCAAGCGCTCAAAAGTCTTGCGATTGGCTTGCAAAGTGTAGAGTCCGGTTCCCAGCGCCACGAGGAAAAGTACGCCGATGACCAGCAGGATGTCCTTGGAAACCTCTCCGTACACCAGGCTGACGCGCCTGCCTGCCTCTTGCTGGGCCTGGTCATTCAGGTTGAGCAATTGCGAGACCACGCGCGAAATCGTTTGGTGCTGCTCCTCCAGTTGCGAGCGGATGAGGTAGCGGGCGGAATCCTCGTGGCCCTGGTCGGCGAGAGTGAAGGCTTCGTCCGAGAGCGCCCAGAAGTTATCCAGGATGTCGCGCAGTTGCTGCCGCTGCGCATCGCCCGCGGAAGTGTTGACGGCGAATTGAGCTTCCGAAGCCAACGCGTCATTCATGTCCGCGTGCAGCCGGGAGAATTCACCCTTCCAGTAGGAGATCGGGTAGCGGCTTTCCGGAAGAGTCATATCGCGCAAGGAAACCGCAAGCTGATAGGTGTCGTCCTGCAATCGCAAAAGCTGCAACGAGGCCTTGCGATTTTTCTGCACTACGTTCACCTGGAAGTCTTGGAGCCCACGGATTTCGCGGATCGCATAGATGGCAAAGATGACAAAGATGGCCAGAGTGACGCACAAGCCCAGCCACAGCCGCCGCGAAGGCGAAGGGATCTCGCGCAGAAGGTCGTGCGCGGCTTCCGGCGGACGCGGGCCGGAGCCTGCGTTTTGGTTTGTAGAAGCGTTGACCGATTCCTTGGCTTCTTCCCGCATAAGTCGGATGGTGTTCGTCCCGAGCGTGAACGGAACGCCCTCGTCCCAGGGCTTGCTTATAAGTTATCGCAAGGAAGAGATTGCGGCAACCCGGATTGGAAGAAACAGTGGGGAAATTGAATTCGCACCCCTCTCTCTCCGGGGGCCAGAGTAAGGCGAGTACTTAAAGAGGAGTCTAAGGCCGGGGAACGCCTGCGCGCCGCAAGTGAGCTTTGACGTAATTCTGAAACGCCGCCGCGAGCTCGCGCGTGACTTTCCCCGGAGCGGGGAACTTCCAGTTGGGCTGGATGCTGCCCACGCCGGCGACCTCGCGCGTGGTGGAGCTGATGAAAACTTCCTCCGCCGTATCCAAGTCGCTGGGAGTAAGGTCCTGCTCAAGGAATGAATATCCCGCGGCAGGAACGACCTCATGAAGGACCTCGCGGGTTATTCCCGGCAGGCACCCGGAAGCCAGGGGAGGCGTCAAAACTTGGCGGCCGCGCACCAGAAAGACGTTGGCCGATGTGCATTCCGCCAAATGTGCGTGCTCATTCATCAGCAACGCGTCGTCGAAGCCCTGCCCGTGAACGCGTTCGAGGGTGCCGGCGTTCTGCACCCAGGAAAGCATTTTGGCGCCCGCCAACCTTCCACTGGAAAAGATGGCGTTGGGAACAAGCAGGAGCTTGTGCGCCGCCGGCCACACGGAAAGTTCACGCGTAAAGATCAGCAGGTCGGTGGGGGGACAGCCGGGTGCGTCAGCCCAAAGTCCGCCATGATTCTTGATAAAGGAGAGACGCGCCGCGCCTTCCGGCCGCTTGTTGGCGCCGGCCAGCTTCACGATCGCTTCCCACACGGCTTGCTGATGGTAATCAAGCACAATTCCCAGTCGCTCGGCATCGCGCAGCATCCGTTCCCAATGGCGGTCGAAGGCAAAGGGAACCCCTTGATAGATGCGCAGCGTCGTAAAGACGCCCCAGCCCATCAGCAGGCCCATCTGGCCGGGAGAAAGGCGCGCTTCCGCCAGAGGAATAATCTCGTTGTTGTGATAAAGGAGGGAATCCATCCGGTTTTTTACCAAGGGGTGCGGACGATAAGGGGATAATTTAGTCGCAAACGGCATTGGGTGTCGGGCGGCATATTCACTTCGTGCCCGCGGCGCCAAAGGGCTTCGTAGCTGATGAGGGCGGCTCCGCCTATGGGAAGTACCAGGGAGGCGCCGGCTGAGCCCACTGCAGCAATTTTCAAAGCACCGAAAGTACCCACCGCCGTGACGCCGCCGACCAGAGCCTTCCACGACGTTGACCGGTTGCTGGTCAGGTGACCTTCTTGATCCAAGTGAATACTGAGCATTTCGGGGTGTTCCAGGGCAGCCAAAACGGCAGCGACAGGTTTTTCCTGTCCGTCGGGAAGGGTGATCGTATCAAAGCGCATGCCGAGTTCCGCCGAGCGACGCATGTGGCCGGCATTGCGAATCATGGTGATGTGCCCGTCCAGCAAACTTCCCGGTGGCAGAGCGATTTTTCCCTGGACGAAAACGGGCTTCAGAACTTCCGCGATGACGGGGTCGTTGACATGGTTGACTTGCGTGTGAACGCCGGAGAGAAGCTGAACCCTAACTTCCGTTTCAGCAGGAACCGTCAGCGTGAGACGCTCGGTGGGGTTCGCAGTTTCTCCCGGAGTCATACGGTGAGACAAAGGCGCGCTGGGGGAATAATCTTGAGCCATGGCCGCGAAAGCCAGGATCATCATGAAGACTGCGGCCCGTCTCAAATTCATCATCGCGACTTCCTCCCAATGATCCTGCCCAGCGCGCTCAGCCTTTGCCAAGCCGAATGGCATGCTGCCACCCGCATCTGAAATTGGAGGCTTGCCCCTACTCTTTTAACCGACGCTATTGTCTCGCTTGGGCAAGGGAAAAGCAAGTAAAAGGTTGACAAAGAAGGAAGCTGACGCTGGCACACGTACGGACCCCTTCGTAACCACCTGAAAATAAAAGGCCCAACCCCGTTGGTTGGGCCAGGAAATGGAGAAGCAGATGCCCGTTAAGCGAGCTTTGTGACCTTGTCGGCTTGCGGTCCCTTTTGACCCTGGACGATCTCGAACTCCACCGTGTCGCCTTCTTGCAAGGTCTTGAATCCTTCACCCTGGATGGCCGAGTAATGGACGAAGACATCAGCTCCGCCGTCCTGGCCGATAAACCCGTACCCTTTGCTGTTGTTGAACCACTTTACCTTACCTTGAAGTCTTGCCACTTGCGTCCTCCTTGATTTTACTTGGGGGTTGCCGCTCCTGGAGAAGTGCCCAAAAAGAAAAAAGCCGAAGATCTCTTCGATCCCCGGCCCTATATTCCTATGCACACTTTCCGAACGAGAACACTTTCCCAACTCCCTCGTAAATATTGATAGCTTTTTTGCCCTCAACTTGTCAAGGAAATTGTTGCGCGAAGCCCTTCCCGGAAGAGTTCCTCGCCGGCAAGAAGATCATGCTGTGCCCCATCGCGTTCCAAAGAGCCAAAGTATTCCCACCAGAGTCTTCCCGTCGCGGATCTGTTTTTTCTGAATCATCTCCCTTACCTGGCTGATGGTAAATACTCCGGTTTCGATTCGTTCGTCGGCATCGGGTTGGCCGTGGGCCGGCGTCAGGTCCCAGGCTTCCACGAGGTGCATCTTCTCAGTCAGAAAGCCTGGGCTCGGGTAGAAATCAAGCAAGGGCTTGAGAATCCTGGCGCGGTATCCGGTCTCTTCCAATAATTCACGGCGCGCGCTCTGGATCGGTGTTTCCCCCCGCTCCATGCCGCCGGCCACAAGCTCCCACAGGCTTTCCTGCGCCGCGTGCCGGTACTGGCGCACCATCACCAGGCGGCCGTCAGGAAGATGGGGAACGATGACGACAGACCCCGCATGGCAAACAATTTCGCGCGTGGTCTCAACACCTCCCGGTTCAATCACCCGCTCAACCTTCAATTCCAACACTTTTCCGCGAAATAGGGTTTTGCTCTTAAGGATGCGAGCGCGCTTTTGCACTAGTTCAGCCTCAAAATGTGATTTTGCCGCTTGCTGCTGAGGTAGCCAGTATAACATTCTCGCCCTGCTGCCGCACGGGCGCTCTGCCATTCTCGGCGGGCCGAAGGTCGGCTATAATAGCCGGGCAGGTGAACCGTCGCGCGTAGCGTGGTCCGCGACCCGGACCGCAGAAGGGATTTGTGCAGCATGAAAATCACGGCGTTGATTGTGGATGATGAACAGCCGGCTCGCGACGAGTTGGCATTCTTGCTGAAGGGTTTTCCCGACGTTGAGGTAGTTGGGCAGGGAAAGAACGGCGTGGAAGCCGTGAGCATGGTGCGCGAGCTGAATCCGCATCTGGTGTTCCTGGACGTGCAAATGCCCGGCGTCGACGGCTTTGGCGTGATCAAGCGCCTGCTGGAGAAGAAAGCGCGTCTGCCGTTTTTCATTTTTGCCACGGCATTCGACCAGTACGCTGTGCAAGCTTTTGAAGTGAATGCCATCGACTACATTTTGAAGCCGGTCTCAAAGCCGCGACTGGAAAAAGCCCTTCTGCGCGTGCGCCGCTTGCTTGAAACTTCGGACGCCACCAACCAGAAGCTCGACCGCCTGGTGCAAATGGTGGAGCAACGCCCCGTACCGCAAAAAGGCAAGCTCGTGATCAAAAGCGCCAACCGGCTTTTTCTGGTCGATTCGGATGAGGTCATCTACGCCAGCATCGAAGACGGCGTCATCAGTATCGTTACGCGCGAACTGGAAGGGCAGTCAAACTTCCGCACCGTGGAGGAACTCCAAGCCAACCTCGATCCCAAGGTCTTCTGGCGCGTGCACCGCTCCTATCTGGTTAACGTAAACCACATCAAGGAAGTGGTTCCCTGGTTCAAAAGTTCCTACCAGCTCAAAATGCAAGATCGCAAGCAGTCGGAAATCCCTGTTAGCCGGGCCCAAACCCGCAAACTGCGCGAGTTGCTGAATTTGTAAGGGCGAAACTCGAAAATAGAAACTTGGAGTGAATCCCGGATTTCGAACTTCGGTTTTGATCTTCCGTTGGCCCATCGTCATGGACGCTTGACTACGGAGAGTTCACTTGGAGCCCCCGGCAAAGTGACCCTGGATGGCCTGCACCAAACCCGCCATTGTGGACTTCTGCGCTTCGAGGGTAATTCCGACACCGAGCCTGCGGAGAGTTTCGGAAGTGACCGGGCCAATCGAGGCAATGACCACGCCGCGAAGGGTTTCCGCTAACCGATCCTTGTCTACGAGTTTTGCGAAGTTCGTGGCCGTTGATGAACTGGTGAAAGTAATTGCGTCCGGCGGCGGGGTGAGCAGGCGGGCAAGTTCTTCCGGGGAAATCTCCGGCGTGACGGTCTGGTAAGCTTCCACCACCTCCACGCGCGCTCCGCGCTCTTCCAGCACCCTTGGCACGAGGTCTCGCGCCACACGCGCGCGCGGAATTAGAAACGCTTTGCCCCGCAGGTCGCGGTCACCCAGCGCCGCAAGCAGTCCCTCCGCCACATACTCCGCCGGTAACAGATCCACTTTCACGCCCGTGCGTGCGAATTCGGCCGCCGTTGCCGGGCCGATGGCGCCGATTGTCAGCCCTTTCAAGGCGCCCACATCGCGTCCTGACGGGGCCAGGCGTGCCAGGAAACTCCGCACTCCATTTGCCGACGTCAGCAGCAGGTAGTGAAACTCCTCCAGCCTGCGGATGGCAGCATCGAGCGGCTCCCAGGAATCCGGCGGCCGGATTTCAATGGTGGGAATCTCGATAACTTCCGCACCCCGGGCGGCCAATTCCTCGTGCAACACGCCGGCCTGCTCGCGCGCGCGCGTTATAACGATGCGCTTGCCAAGGAGTGGCAGATGTTCAAGGCGTGGCGTCATCTTGTTCCAATCGCGTCGAGTATCTCCCGCGCGCTTTGGCGCAGCAGGTCTTCCGCCACCGCTGTCCCGAGCGATTCGGGATCGGATGCGGAACCCTTCGTCCGGGCGCGAATTATTTGACTTCCGTCGAGGTTGGCGACAAGTCCGCGCAGCCGCAATTGGCCATCTTCCACCACCGCGTGTGCGGCGATGGGCACCTGGCAGCCGCCTCCCAGGCGGCGCAGGACGGCGCGCTCAGCGCGGACAGCTTGATGTGTTGCTAGGTCGTCGAGGCGCGCCGCAGCCTCACACGCGGTCGAGTCATCAGCGCGGATTTCGATGCCCAATGCCCCCTGGCCGACCGCCGGGCACATCTGCTCAAGGCTGAAGTAGCTGGTGATCCGTCCGCTAAGGCCCAGGCGGTGGACCCCGGCCGCGGCCAGCACCAGCGCCTCCGTGTCGCCACGCTCCAGTTTGCGCAGTCGCGTGTCCAAATTTCCCCGCATCGCGACGTAAACCAGATCAGGCCGCATGGCGCGCAACTGCGTCTGGCGCCGCAAACTGCTGGTGGCGACTTTCGCACTGGGTGCCAAACTTTCGAGCGGTTGGCCGTTCCGGGCGATGAAAACGTCGCGTGCATCTTCACGCTGTGGCACCGCGCCAAGAGCCAGCCCCGCGGGCTGTTCGGTGGGCAGGTCTTTCAAGCTGTGTACCGCCACATCGATTTCCCGCGCCAGCAGCGCTTCTTCGATTTCTTTGATGAACAGGCCCTTGCTCCCCGCCTTGGCGACGGTTTGCGCCATGGAGGCCAGCAGCGGATCGCCGGGCGCAACGGCTTGTAACTTGTCGCCCGTCGTTTTGATGGTGCGGATTTCAATTTCATAGCTGGCCGCAACAAGCTGATCCCGAACCCAGTGGGCCTGCCACAAAGCGAGCTTGGAACCGCGAGAACCGATGGTGAGTTTCATAAAGGAAGTGAACCGTGACCATCATGATGGCCGATTGCTGAAATCGTAAATCGGCAATCGAAAATCGGCAATTCCCTCAATTTCCCAACCCAAAAATCTTATGGATCAATCGAACTAAAGCAACATTTTCGGGCTCGCCGGCTCCGCTTTTAAGCTCCGTAATGGGCCCGTGGAGAATTTTGTTCATGATGCCGCGCGTCAAGGCGTCAACGGCCTGGCGCTGCTCGGGGGTCAGGTTTACCAGCCGGCCCTGATAGCGTTCCAATTCCGTCGAGCGGATGCGGTTCAGGCGGTCCTCCAGAGCAACGATGGTGGGAACGACGTCGCGTGACGCCAGGCGCTTCAGGGTCTTCTGGACTTCCACCTGAACGATTTCCTCGGCCCAAACGGCTTCGCGCTCGCGCTGTTTCTTGTTGGCCTCGACCACGTGCCCCAGGTCGTCGATGTCATATACAAACACATTATCCAGCTCATTGACGGAGGGGTCCACGTCGCGCGGCACGGCGATATCCACGAAGAAAATGGGCCGGTTCTTTCTCGCGCTCAGGAGTTTTTCCACATCGTTTTTGTTAATGATGGGGTGAGGAGACCCGGTGGAACTTATGACTATGTCCGCTTGGCTCAAGTGTTCGTAGAGATTCTCAAAGGGCACCGCGGTGCCTTGAAACGCCGCAGCCAATTCCACCGCCCGGCCGTGGGTGCGGTTGCTTACCAGGATGTTGGCGGCGCCCGAGCGCAGCAGGTGTTTGGCCGCAAGTTCGCTCATCTTGCCGGCGCCGACAATGAAAATCGTTCTTCCCTGGAGGCCGCCGAAGATTTTCTTCGCCAGTTCCACGGCGGCGTAGGAAACCGATACCGCCGCTGATCCCAACGCTGTCTCCCGCCGCACGCGCCTGGCCACCGCGAGCGCCTGGTTCACCACATCGTTCAGCGTGCCATTCATCGCGCCCACCGTGCGAGCCGCCGCATACGCCTGTTTCATTTGTCCCAGGATTTGTGGCTCACCCAGGATCATAGAGTCCAGGCTTGACGCCACACGGAACAGATGCCTCACCACGTCCTGCTGCCGGAGCCGGTAGAAGAAGTGGGCGAATTGCTGCAAGTCACAATGGTGATGGTCCGCCAGAAAACGGCGAATAATGGATTCCGCATCCACTTCGTCCTCAGCCGAAGTGGACACTTCCACTCGGTTACAGGTGGAAAGAATCATCCCTTCGCGAATACCGGCGCGATGCACCAGATCGGACACAGCTTCAGCCAGGCGAGCCTCCGGGATGTTCATCTTCTCCCGGACCTCCACTGGAGCCGTGCGATGATTGATGCCCAAAAGGGTGAGATTCATTTTAAGAACCGGGGTTCCGGGTTCGGGGTTCGGAAAAGCACCCCATATTCCGAAACCTATCCCTAGCCCCGTAATCTCGGGATATATCCGTGCTCCCCGCTGAGCAGGCTGATGCCCACGAACGTCACCAGAATCGCGGCGAAGCCGAAGATCGCGATATAGGCAGCGCGTCGCCCTCGCCAGCCACCGCTTACACGCAGAGAGAAGAGCACCAGGTAGATCAGCCACGTCACCAAGGCAGCCAGGATTTTCGGGTCGAACTCCCAAGGACCCCTCCACGTCCGGCTTGCCCATACCCAGCCGGTTAGTATGCCAAGGCTCAGAAAGGGGAGTCCCAACACCAGCGAGCGGTAATAGAGCTCCTCGCAGACCATGAGCGAGGGCAAGCGATAGTAAAAGCCCCGCGGCTGTTTTGACTTTAACTCGCGTTCTTGGATCAAGTACATGACGGCAGCGACGAAGGTCAGGAACAGTGCCGTGTAACCAAGGAAGATCGAACTGATATGAACCAGCAGCCAGCCGCCCCGAAAGGCCGACGAATCGAAGGGACCCGCCGGACGCAGGGCCGAAATCAGCGTAAGCAGGAAAACGAGCGGCAGCATGAAGAGACCCAGGGAAACAATACGGTAGCGCAGGTACACGAAGAAGAATGCCAGGGTCACGAGGAAGGCATAAAAGGAAAGAGCGCTACGAACGTCCGTCACCGGCAAGCGATGAAGATGTGCGGCCGCAATCGCCAGCACCGCGGCATGTGCCGCCAAGCCGATTCCCAGCGCTCCCAACGAAGCAGGTGAAAGCGATCCCCTCCGCCGTACGACCGAAGGGACGATGAGCAAAATTCCCAAAGCGTAAAATGCGAGCGCCGTCCAAAGGCAGGCATCGTGCATAAGGGCTCCCAATTGATAGCAGCAACGTAGGAATTATAGCATTTCTGATGGGTGGGTCTGGTAGGCAAGTCCGATTGTCGAGAGCAACCCGCGCCGCCGAAGTGAAAGTGGACGAGGGGAGAGCCAAAACCGCCTTAGGCAATTTCCCTCGACTGCACTAGGGCAGACTATCAGGACTTTCTTGGAGCAATTAAGGAAAAGAAAGAATTTCGCACAGAGTTCACAGAGTTTTTGATTTCTGGAATTATCGAACCACCTGGTCACAGAGGGCACGGAGAACATTTCGAAACCTCTCGGTGATCTCTGTGTCCTTTCTCCGTGAACTCTGTGTGAAACGTTCTTAAGCCCGCACTCCGCGCATCATTTTCGTGAACAAGCCGGGCTAGGTTGCCGTTGCCACTGAATTCAAGTTATCCAGCAATGCCGATGTGTCAAATGCCTGAGAAGTTGTTACGTGAACGGAAAACAGGCTGCGAGAGTCCTCCGGGTACGCCAAAGCGTACTCGATGTCCCCAAACAAATTGGAGAAGAAAGCGCGAAACTCCAAATCAGCCGCAGTGCAGGTCTCTGGTGTATTAGGGGCCAGAAGGCGATCGTTGATGATTAGCTCCATCTCGCGACCGTTGAATTGAATCCTGCCGCCCAAGCTGGGCTCGGTCTCCAGACGCCGGCAGGCAGCCAGAGCGGCTTCTGTTGCCTGGGCCAGCCGATCCTGGTTGGTTCCCTCCAAAGCCGTTTTGCGGTTGTACCGCACCCCCAGCCGGCCGTCGCTGTTATCAAGGCTGTAGTTGCCATGGTGCCCGATCAAAATCACTCCCGAGCCCGTGCGGACGTGCCGATAATCCGCAACATCCAGCAGGAGTTCGCCACTGGCCTGATTCTGGATCCAGCTATGAAAAACCGGGATCATAGCCTCAAGGTCAACTTCTTCCGTATTCTTCACGAAAAGCTTAACGTTGACGTGCTGAATCTCCATGAGTTTGATATCGCTCCTTTAAGCGACGGTAACGGTTCCCAACCGGTTGTAGCAGGCATGGGACGCGTCAACAAAAAGCTGGGCTTCATCAATCAGGTAACGAGCCGAGTCTGGTCTCGCCGGCCTGGTCGATGCCGCGTGGGCTGTGAACAAGTACTGAGCGAATTTTCCCCCTGCGAACGAATCGAAAAATAGCTGGGTGTCATAAAAGCGGGTGGTGAACTCCTGAATGATCCGCTCGGGATCATCCGGGAGATCCTGGAGTTCCAGCTTCACCAGCGCCTTGGCCGCATGGATCATTGCCAGATAGGCAGTCCGGGCGGCTTGCTGGAAGTTGCCCTTCTCCAAATCCAACTGGGCCTCGAAGACCTCGCGCTCGGCAGCGGCGAGATCGAATTCGATGGCTGATACGACCTGGCCGGCGCATTCCCCCACGCCCAAGTCACCCAAGCTATATTCGCGCGGGTCGCCCCAGTCGCTGAAGAACGAACGGTCGTGGTTATCGGCGGGCAACCTGGTAAGATCCTCCAACAGGCTTTTGATTTCCACCTTGCCGATGCGCTTGATGAAATCCTTGAAACTTTCACCGCTCTTACGGTGGGCCACGTATCGATCTGTCAAGCGGGTCACGACTTGCGGGACGTTTTTGGAAGGGACCGCCACAATGGGCAGGCCGTATGAAGCGGCGTTGCCCTCCCACTCTCCTCCCAGCACCACCTGGAAGTGAGGAACGGCGTAACCGGCCATCTTGCGACTGACGCCGTAGAAGCCGAGGTCCGCCACGTGATGCTGGCCGCAACTGTTGAAGCAGCCGCTGATTTTGATGTGCAGGTTCTGCACCGCCGCGTCCTTGGCAATGCTTTGCAAGGCGAGCTGATTGCGTAATTCCGCCGCCAGGCCTCGCGAGGAGGAAATCCCCAGTTTGCACGTGTCGGTGCCGGGGCATGAGACGATATCCACAATCGTTCCGGCACCAGGTTCTGCCAAGCCCTCCGCGTCCAAAGCTTCGAAGATGTCCACCAAGTCGCGATTGCTGACCCAACGAAGGACGAAGTTTTGTTCGACGGTGGTGCGAACGGTCTCGCGGGTGAATCGGCGCGCGACGTCGGCGAGGGAGCGAAGCTGGCCGGCCGTGATGTCACCCAGAGGAAGCGTGACCGTGACGGTGGAATATCCTTCTTGGCGTTGGGGCCGCACGTTAGTTTTGCGCCATTGCTCGAATGCCTCGGAGATTGGTGACGGAATTTCCCCCGGCGCGTGCAGAGGCTCCTCTTGCAGTTTCTTGGCGGTCTCGATGTACTCCGTCCATCGCGGATCGGGTGGCAGAGTCCGGCGCTCCTGCCAAACCAATTCCTTGAATTTCTCGATTCCCAAATCATGAATTAAGAACTTGATGCGAGCCCGATTGCGATTCTTCTTCTCCCCCAATCGGGCAAAGACCCTGGCAATGGCCTGCGCGATGGGCAGCAGTTCTCGCGGCGGCAAAAACGCGTCGAACAGCTTCGCCTGGTAAGGAACCGTGCCCAAACCTCCCCCCACGTATACCGCAAAGCCCCGCACTTCCTTTCCATTTTCCATCCGCGTGATCCCAACCAAACCCAGGTCGTGCATGTTGGCGAGCCCACAGGCATGTTGCACACAGCCGCTGAAAGAGGGTTTGAATTTCCGGCCGAAGCTCTGGCCGTCCGGGTGGCCGAGCAAGAATCGCGAAAGCGCCCGGGCATACGGTGTGACATCGAAAGCCTCATCCCGGCAAATGCCGGCGAAGGGGCAGGCGGTGACGTTTCTGACCGAGTTTCCGCAGGCTTCGCGCGTAGTTATTCTTGCCGCGGCCAGGCGGCGCATGATGGTGGGCGTATCGTCAATGTGTACGTAATGAAGCTGAACGTCCTGACGAGTGGTGACGTGGGCGATTCCGTCGGAGTACTCTTCTGCCAGTTCCGCCAGTGTTTCAAGCTGCGCGGCGTTCAGGCCCCCAGCGGGAATCTTGATGCGCTGCATTCCCGGAGCGTCCCAAAGCGTGTTCGGCCCCTTGGTCAAACGCCCCGAGGGGTAGGCGAACTCCTGCACCCTCTGCCCGTCGTGCCGCTGGCCATTGTCATAGCGCTGGCCATACACGCCCCGGCGCAACCGCGTTTCCGCGATGAGGCGCTCGTCAAGCTTCCCCTGTTTCTTCAGGCCCAAATCCGCTTCATAAATCTCAATTTCGCGGGCTAGGTCTTCCGGCAATCTGCCGGAAAGGCTTTCCTTCCAAAGTTGATTCGAGGCTTTCATTTTGAGAACACTCCAAAAACAAAAAACCCACTGCCGGATTTGTTTCCGACGGTGGGTTTGGATTCAGGTCGTTTTGCTTAAAGCGCTGCTAAACCACCCCTCCACACGCCGGCATGGGCGCTGTACAACAGCACATTGCCGCGACGTGATGGAGGATACTTACCATGAATCTATAGGATAAATTGTCCGACTCGGAAAGTCAACCCGAAACTGGATATTCACCCAAATTGAGAATCTGCGCTCGAAGGAGTTGTCAGGGGGGCGGAGCTTCAGCCCCGACACGATCGGGCCGCACACCGCGAGGCCTTTAATACTATTACGTTAAGATGAGCGTGGGTAGGACCCCCTCGACCCCGTGCCAACACCTTGTGCCGCCATGGTGGCTCCTTGATAAGGAGGGGGCAGGGGCAAAGGCGTTAGCCTAAGAGGTCGAGCCCTCCGAAAGCCCGCGTGGCGGGCGTTGTCATTTGACCTACAGCAAGCCTGCTGCGGGCCAGTCGCCGCTACGCAGCTTCGGAATGGGATCAACGCATTTAGGTTAACAATTGTGCAGAACCGGCTTGGCTGCCTCACCAGACGAGGGGGATGAGCCGGAAGCGGGTGCGCTGGCAGTATTCGGTATAGCCGGGCAGTTCCTGGCGTAGGATTTTCTCTTCATTGAGCAGGCGGATAATGATGAGGGGAATGATGAGGGCAAACGTTGGCACCGCAAGGTACGTGCCCAGCGCCGGCGAAATGGCAATGTAGATCCCGACGAGGGCGAAATACATGGGGTGGCGAACGAAGCGGTAAGGGCCGCTCGCGATTGCTTTCTGGCCCGGCTCGACTCGGATTGTGCGCGAGGCGAAACTGTTGACTCTCATAACCCAAAATACCAGGAGGAAACACCCGAAAACGAGGCCCTGAGAAAGCAGCGTGAGCCAAAGCGGCACTGGCCGCAAAGACGCGCGCGACCAGCCGAACCGGTAGTCCAAACCCGGAAGCAAGAAAGAGGGAAAGGCAATCATCCCCCCCACGACCTGGATGACCTTCTGGGTGCCGCCTTTCTCTTTGGCTGCGAGTCTGCGTTCGAGCAACTGGGGATCGTGTTTGTAGAGGTAGGGGAAAAAGAAGGACAAGGGGATGAAAACCACGGCCATAAAGGCCCATCCTTGCCAAAACTTCAACGAGCCAGCAGGAATGAACAACATCGCGGCGATGAAGATGATGGCAAGAAGAAACCGAACGAGCAGTTTTGATTTGAGACTCATCCGATCCGCCATAGGCAATGTCCTTTGTTGGTTCGTTTCGGGCCGAACGGTCGTCCACCATAGGATCGGCGGACGTTCAACTGTGGCGATACCTATAAACTGGGAGGGCCGAGGTTGGGCGGAATCTCCCCCGTCAACGACTTCAGGAATTCCTGCAGGTCGGCGCGCTCCCTTCCAGTCAGAAAATCCAGGGGATGAATCTCTTTGTCGCGATAGGGATTGGAATTGCCGCCCCCGATGTAAAAGTCGACAACTTCCTTCAGATTCTTATGACTCCCGTCGTGCATGTAAGGGGCGGTAAGGGCAATGTTCCGGAGCGAGGGTGTCTTAAACGCGCCCTTGTCCGCTTCGACGTTGGTTTCCTTGAACCGGCCCACATCGGTCAATTCCGCGGTGCCGTTGATTCCCAGCTTCACGCCCACGCCCAAATTGTGGAATTTGTTATCGGTAAACAAGGCATACTTTTCCCCGATGGTGTGGCACACGGCGCAATTGCCTTTTTTGGGATTGCGGAAAACCTCCAGACCGCGCTGGGCTGAGGCGCTCAGGGCTTTCTTATCACCGCCATACATGTAGCGATCGAAGGGAGAGTTGCCGCTCACCACGGTGCGCTCAAACGAGGCAATCGATTTCTCCACCATCTCGTAGGTAATCGCGTCGGCGCCAAAAGCCCTCTTGAATTCCGTCCGGTAGGAAGGGTCGGCATTAACCTTACGTTCCATGCCTTCGAGCGTGTTGCCCATTTCCACCGGATTGGTTAGCGGTCCCTCCACCTGTTTTTCCAGGCTGGGGGCCCGGCCATCCCAGAATTGCGTGGTGTAATAAGCCGAGTTGAAAACTGTGGAAGCGTTGCGCGTGCCCATCTGTCCGCGCACCCCAATGGAAACCTGACGTCCGTCGCCGAACCCAGTTTGGGGAGCGTGGCAAGTCGCGCAGGATACGGTGTTGTCCACGGATAGGGCTGTATCGTAATACAACCTGCGACCCAGGGCCACGGTTTCCGCCGTCGGCGGATTGTCTCGAGGAATGGGGACGGGAGGCAGTCCCAGGGGAGTCGCAATGGGGATGGGAGTTCCGATCGGTCGTGCCTCCGGCCGAGGTGCGGGTGTGGGTTTCTGCCTGCAAGAAACGTCGCAGAGCGCCAGCAGGGCAACAATCGAAATGACCCGGCAAGAACGCATCAGGGTGACCTTCCGCCGCAAATAAGCGGGCCTTCGCGAAGACTGCGGGGTTGCCGGGCCGACCCTGGGATTCACTTACTCATGGGACGGCCAACACACCGTCAAGGTCGCGAAGGAATAACATATTTTAGCACAGGGCCACTTCACCCCCCAAAGGCGTTGCCCCTCCGGTAGTGTCCTAGTTTGACCGTAGTGTCGCCATCCTGGCGGCTCAATGCAGACTGGAAGCCGGCGCTACATCTGAAACCAGGACGCTACCGCTCCTCGCCTTCGAGATTCCCTCCCCACTTTGAAGAATTTTCTCGATACCGGAATTTTTGTCCATATCGACGATCTTAGCTTAACCTCGCATCTCATGTAATCGACTGAAAAACAAGCACTTAGATTTTTGCTTAGGTGGCAGGCCATCTGCATTCTTGAATTCCGCCTTACTCTGCGAGGCAAATCGTGAAGGATAGGGGGACCCATGAATAATGAGGAGCGCAAGCCGTCAAATGAAGTGCAAGAACCTACCTTGAGTCCAGAACCAGCTCAGGTTCAGGAATTTCGCGACCCTTCTTCCCCAGGGCTCAAGATTATCGCCGTGGTATTTGTGCTTATCGCCGGTGTCGCGGCGGGCTACGGGTGGCTCCAACATAACGCCGCCCGGCGGTTGGCATCGGAACAGGCCGAGTTGCGAGCGTCACTTGCCCAGGCGCAGGGCCAAGAGGATGCCTTGACCGCGAAAGTCAACGCCTTGAGCGCTGCCCAGGCCCAGGAAGAAGCTGCGCGTGCCCAGGCTGAAGCCCTGAAGAATGAGCAACCCCGGCCACAGACTAGCGAAGCGCGCCGTCGCACTCACCATCCGTTAAATGCCCAAGCCGCGCCCGTGGATGACCCTCGTTGGAAGCAAGTCCAAGATCAGATCAGCGACCAGCAAAAGGCGTTGGCGGATAGCCAGAGGCAGATTGCCGAAACCCAAACCAACTTACAGCAGGCGAAGTTTGAATTGGAGGGCAATCTCCAATCGGCGCGGACTGAATTGGGCGGCGACATTGCTCGCAACCACACGGAACTCGTGGCCTTGGAGAAGAAAGGGGAGCGGAACTACTTCGAGTTTAGCGTTGAGAAATCGAAGACTTACCACCACACGGGACCCATCAGCATCTCCCTGCACAAAGCTGACACCAAGCACCAATACTGCGATTTGCAGATGCTCGTCGATGACCAGGAGATCACCCGAAAGCACGTCAATCTTTATGAGTCGGTCAGCTTTTACCCGGAAGGCTACTCGCTACCCCTGGAGTTGGTCATCAACCACATCAGCAAGGATTCAGTGCAAGGTTACGTGAGCGCGCCCAAGTACCAATCCACGCAGCAAGCGGCCGCGCCTTCGCCAGCTCCCACCTCTGCGTCGGCGACTCCTCCAGCGGTTGCGGCTCCAGACGTCAAGTTGGCGCACCGCGATACCGATGCGCACTAGCCCTATACCGTTCGGAGGTTAGAGGAATGACGCATGGATCTGAAGAAGCCCCTCACCCCAAAGTTGGCGGATGGCGGTGAGGGGCTCGAGCATTTGCAACGGTCAGCCCAAGTGAACAGCATTGGGGTTGCATCTCACAGGCTTTTGCCTGCAAAGATAACGATTATCTGGCTTCCCCGATGGCCAGCGCGAAGGAGGTCGATCAATGACAAAAAACATCTGGATTGGAACCCTGTGCCTGACTTTGCTTGCCCCCGCCTGGGTTGTCGGTGGGAGCCAGGGTGGGTCGGCGGCGAGGACTCCAACTTCCTCATTGCTGGCGTCGAATTCCCCAGCCGCGGCTCCGCAAGATCAACAACCCACTACCGTGCGTCCCAATTCGACCACTCCGCAACAGCAGCAGTCTTATGCACATGAGACTCGCCCCCGCCGCCGGCGCCATATTTCCAGGGGTGAAATCCTTTTCATGGCAGGGATCGCCGGCACATCCATGGGGATCGGCGCCATTGCCGGAGGCGGAACGGGCTTGGCCATTGGCGCAATTGTCGGCGGTTGGGGCGCTTATGCAGGCCACCGGATTTGGCACTGGGTCGATAGATAAACGCTCGAGTGTCCAGTAAATGGCTGGACAACACTTCGGCTGTAGCGCCGACATCCTGCCAGCAAATGCCGCCAGGATGGCACCGCTACTTTGTCCAGCCATTTTGCACTAGAACGTGTTCCTCCGGCCATTTCGCTTGCGTCGGCCGCTGAGCAGACGGCCCCAAAGTGGCTTTCTTGCGCCGAACAGCCAAAAGTGTTGACATTTAGTCAGAAATGCACCCTCCACACCCTCTTAAATAATGAAGTGCGCACCTTAGAGTCCTTCAAGGTGGACACGATTGGAACACTGCTTGCTTTCGGTTTCTTACGAAGGCCCGCTTTCGCTCAGCGACACTGTGTCTGAGTTTTCCGGAGGACGGATTATGAATACTCTACTTGCCATGGGTTTAGCCTGGGGAGTGATTACGCTTGTGTTTGTCGTCTTACTCCTGTACCGCCGGAGCCTTACCAAGAACGAGAGTGACTGGATTCCCTTGACCGATGACGCCAAGGAAGATTCGGCCATTCAGGCCCAAACGATCATCGAGATGAAGACAAAGAAGCTGACCGCCCCGATTCGCGCGCTGGGGGTTCTTTCACTGGTCATGCTGTTGGTCATTGTGGGTGTCTGGCTCTACCACACCCTCGTTACCCCGCCCGCCATGTATCAGTAAGGCGCAACTTGGGACCGATTTGGTGAGAAGTGGGCGCAGCAGCGGGTGCCTGTTGCGCCTTCTCCCGCAATTGCCCCGTCGGGCTGGGCCCCGTATGTGCGTCCTTTCCCTTTTTTGCAGACCTCGCTAAATCCGGGCAGGGTGGCCGAAAAGTGACAACCGGATGCGAATCCAGGCGGCCGCTGGTACAATCATGCCGATTCACTCCACCTGGAGGAGCCGGTATGAAGACGAACCCCCCTGCATCTTTCCCCCTGCCCAGCGCAGCGATTGGTTTCAGGCCGGAATTCCTGGATTTCCGCCGCGGCATTCACGTGGGAAACCTGGAAGAGAATGAGCGCATCACCCGCATCCTGAAGCTGGCCATGGAGGCCCGCTATCGGCAAGGCTTTGTCACGGAGCGCTGGGGCCGTGGCGTCTTTTGGCAGTGGATTGCCTTCCTTCCACGCGCCGACCGCGACGCCAAACCGCTTTCGTCTAAAGTCAGCTTTGGCTGCTCCAAGTTCTTCATCTCCGTGGAGACGGAGGAGAAGCTCTTCAAGTGCGGTTTGCAAGTCGAGCGCGGTTACGTGAAGGCTCCCCGCTCCGCTCGCGAATGCGAGTTGCGCCCAGATTGGGACTGGCATCGCCTGGCGAAAGGCCTGCGGCCCGGCAGCCCCGTGGAGCGCGAGCTGCGCCGGTTGATCCTGCATGAGGGCTTCCACCTTTTTGCCGGCAGTTGGGAAACGGAGCTTGGGCAGTTTTCCCGGGAGAATTTCCCCGGGGTCACCAAACTGCGCCGCCTGCTGGATGCCGCGCCCAAGAATCACTGGGCGGGATTCCAGCTTTTCTACCCCATGACGGAAGAGGAAGTGCGCAGCGCGACCGGCGTGGACCTGGTGGAATCCATGCTCGCCGTGTTCGGTGAAGTCACCCCGCTGATGAACCTGACCATGCAGATTGAGTTAGAAGAGGGGAAAAAAGGCAAAGAAGAATGAACCACCAGGATGTCAAGCCGCCAAAAACCCTGGCGCCACTAGTCGGCTCCTACCGATAAGTTTGGGGTGCACAATCCTGGTAGGGCGGTTCCTGGGCCGAATCCGTGGAAGTACCCGCTCATCTTAGCTTCCGAGTGCGTCGTCGCTCGCCCAGAACCTCGGGATGCGCCCGCGGTCTCATCGAAAAGAGAAAGCGACCAACGAGGAGCAATCATCTCGAACCCGTATCGGGACACCGACCCGCCCACCGGACCCCTCAGAGCTTCCTTTCCGAGTGGGCAACCGTACATCCACAATTGCGCTGCGGCTAACGCTCCTGCTTCCTCCGCAGCTAAAAGTACCACGTGTCCGCGAGCTACGAACCACGTCAGCTTCCCAGGACTCCGTTTAGGGGCAGTCAGACACCCCCCGCAAAGCGGGTGGCTTGATGAGTGGGGCCGCCTCAAAGGCGGTCACCCGTTAGTTCAGGCGTCGCGCCGAAGCGCGCCTTGGTCATGGATTCAAAACTGCCCGCCGCTTCCATCCGCTTCTTCCTGTTCGCGGATGTATGGGCGGACTTGCTCCAACTCGAACCCGACCGTGGACACCGCGTAACCACGGGCCCAGAGATGTTCGCCCATGAAATTTCGCTCTTTGCCGCACACTCGGGCTACGGCGATCGCGCTCTTCCCTTTGAGAAACCCGATCACCGAGGCCACCGGGTGCTTGGGGGAAATCGCGATACACATGTGCACATGATCCGGCATCAAGCGCCCTTCCAGAATCTGGCATTCTTTCTGCCGGGCCCACGCGTGGAAGATTTCTCCCAAGTGTCGGCGTGTCTTTCCAAACAGCACCTTGCGCCGTCGCTTGCGAACGAACACCACATGGTATTTGCAGTCCCATCTTGAATGGGATAGGCTCTGATAAAGGTCTGACATGACATCCTCCTTTGGGATGCGTTCTCATCAAGCCACCTTGCAGGAAGATGTTACTCTGCTCAACGCTCAAACCTCTTCGAGTCTCACTGGTCGAACCAGTGGCTTGCCTCTGGAACAGTTATGGCTCCGTACTTAACCGAGAGCTTACTGCTGGGGGGGGCATGTCAAGCCATTTTTAGGGCTGGTTTATGGGGCTTGCGCTCCCCCACTTTCAGGGTGAAAAGGCAGTAAGTAAGCAAGCAGACGCCTGCCAGGATCAAGCCGTCAGTAGGGCCGCTGGCTCTCGGTGATGCCAGGCCAGTGGTCGGTGCGGAACGGCGCAGCAGGTAGGCCGGCCCCGTTGAAGAGAGTGGCAGCAGGATTGGATTGCCAGGCGTAGCGCACTTCCTGGGGATTGGGCACGGAAGGGGAGGAGACGACAATCGTGTCGCCTTCGATGCGGGCGTCGGCCCAGACCCATTTCCGGTCTTCGCCGGCGAGGGAGAACTCTTCGAGTTTTGCTCCCTTTACGATCAGGCCACCGTCGGTGTGGGCGAAGTGAAGGCGTATCGCTCCGGGAAGCCGCTCGACGGAGGCGAGAGTGGGACCGGAGTAGACCACCTGCTGGCCGTAGTAGGTTGCCAGTGCGCACCGCGCCAGGCGTTCACCGACCGGAAGCTTGTCCTGGGGATGAATGCTGCCCGCGTCGCCGGTATCAATGGTGACGGCGAGGCACGAGTTGGGGACCGAGGCGGCGGTGAGCGCCTGCGACTCGCGGGTTTCCGCCCATGCGTCATCGACCGGCGTGGCACTGCGCTGCTTGAAGGCGGGCAGGCTGACGATGTAGAAGGGAAAATCGCCCTGAGCAAAGAGCCTGCGCCAGTCGGCGATCATCACCGGCAGCAGCTTGCGGTATTGGTATCCGCGTTCGGAGTTCTGCTCGCCCTGGTACCACAAGGCCCCAGCGAGGGAAAGCGGCGCCAGGGGCTCGAGCATGCCTGCATAGAGGACCGTGGGTATGACCGGCCAGTTCTCATAGGCGATGGGCAACGGGAGCGGCGGTCGCGCATCCACACTCAACTGCCCCTTCCACTGGCCTGCCAGCGGCACGGCGGTCTTATTGCCCAGCACGAGGCGCAGTTCTTCCGGCTTACCCAGGAAACCGCCATCGGGTTTCGTCTTGAGCACGCGGATCACGACAACGTTGCGCCCGGGCTTGAGCACGCCGTCGTGGATGAAATAGACGCGGGGGTTTTCCACCCAGGCGCTGCCTCCGACCTGAACGCCATTGATCCAGGCCGTGTCCATCCGCTCGACGGAACCGAGGAAAAGCAAGGCCCTTCCGGCGGGAACGGGGTCCGGCAGAACGATCTCTTTCCGGAACCAGGCAACGGCCGGAGTGTCCGGGACGCCGAGCTCGGCGAATCCGCCCGGGATGCTAACGGTCTTCCAGCCCGAGTCGTCGAACGTGGGCGCGGCCCAGTTTCCTTTGAGTCCTACGTCGTACTGGTCGTACCAGTGCATGATGTAGTTGCCGTATTCGGGCGCCCCCGCGGCGGCCAGCCGGTCAAGCTCCGCTAAAGGGACGTCGAAGTCCTTGATGGTGCGAAGAGCCGCGGCGCTGGTCCAGGCTTCGGCGGGCGTTCCGCCCATCGCATCGACAACCAGGCCGATGGGAACGTGTGTCTCCTCGTGGACCTTGCGCGCGAAGTAGTAGGCGACCGCCGAAATCCCATTGGCGGTTTCGGGTGTGACGGCCTTCCAGTTTCCTTCGACGAGGTCCGTGTGGCGGTAGGCCGCGTGGCCGGCGACGGTAAAGAAGCGTATCTCAGGATGATTCGCGGCCTTCACTTCATCGGCGCCATTGCGCGCGAACCGGAGCGGCAACTCCATGTTCGACTGGCCGCCGCACAGCCAGAACGTCGCCAACGAGGACATTGTGCAGTTCGATGGTCTCGCCACCGGAGATCCGGAGCGTGTAAGGGCCGCCGGCTGGAGGAGGCTGAATCTTCACCTCCCAGCGGCGGTCGGCCCCGGCAATAGCGGAGGCCGTGCTGTCGCCAATCTGGACGCGGATCGTGTTGCCGGGTTCGGACCATCCCCAGAGGGTGTTGGGCTTGCCGCGCTGCAAGACCATGTCGTCGCCGAAAATCGGGCTGACGAAGGGAAGCGGCTTGACGGCTGCGGGAGATGCGGCCGTGGGCATGGCCTGCGCACGCGCGCCGTCCGCGGGCACAACGAGAAGGAAGGATGCTGCCGCCGCGGCGAGTAAGAATCTGGAGATCATACGTCGGAACTCTGCGCTTGTATCTACCCGCTTGCCTTCCTCGAGCATCGGTTTTTGCCTCCCCTCAATCGGCAATCCAAAATGACCCATCGACAATTAGTCAGGGCGTGCCGGGGCCGGCTTCGATTTTGGACGCAGGCGTCACCGGAGAGCGGCGCTGACCGTCGTTTTCTGCGGCGCTCACGTTGAACAACTCGAAGTTCGAATATCGATGCTCATTGCGCAGGCGCTTGCCACCCCAATCCACGGCCACGGACACTCGCTGTGGAAGCCAGAATTCCTCCGTGAGATTCTTGAATCGAACCGCGCCAAAGTTGATTTCCGTGGTCTGACGCTCCAAGCGTATTTCGGGCAGTGGCGTCAAGAGATCCTGACGCAGGCGAACGATTTCGTAGTTCCCGGCGTCAATCCAGGCCAAGCCTTGGAAGTACGTCAACTTGGGGACGCCGTTCACGCGGAAACCTCCGGCGACGCGCGCCTTTCCCGGATATTGCGCGAAGGCCACGACGTAAAAATCTCTTCCGTCCGATTTCTGACGCCCAAGATAACGAAATCGGGCCTCGCCGCGGTAGAAGGGATGGAAGTAGAGCGCCGCAGAGGTGAATCCGGAAGTCAGCATGTAGCCGTCTTCTAGACCTTTCTGCGCTGCCACGCCCCCGGTCTTGTCCGCTCGGTACTCGGTGATGCCGGGTCCGGTGGGATCGGGCTGCATCAACCAAAGATAATGGAACTCCTGGTCTTGGCTCCCTTCGATCTTGCCGCGACGTTGCAGTTTTTCTTGGTGAACCTGCTCCACGGATACGGTGTTGGGAAAATCGCGGAAAGAATCTGCTACCCTCTTGCCGGTTTCGTCCAGGATGGACGCTAAGGGGCGCTGGTCGGCCGCGGGCTCCAGCCCTTTCAGTTCGGCAATGGTCTGAATCAATTCGTCTGTGGACCGATCCATGCTAAAAATGCCTCCGGTCGAGGCAAGTTCCTCTCTCTCCTGGGTCTGGATTTCCTGCCAAAGCTGGCGAATCTTCGGAGCCATTGTTTTCACATCCCGGCCGGCGAGGTACGTCGTCAATTCGCGGTCAGCCTCCCTGAAATGGTCGAGGTGGAGCAAGGCCTCCGCGTACATCAGGTGCGCGTCCCGGCCGGCGCCGGCAGCCACGGCTTGCTGAAGCTGGTCGCTGGCCTCCTCCCACTTCTCCAGCGCCAATTGCGTGCGGCCGAGTTCTTGAAGGGCCAGCGGGTCTTGAGGGGCAAATTTGACCGCCTCGTAGAAAAACTCCGCTCCCCTTTCCATATCGTGGCGCCAGGTTTCCATTACCCCCAGCGCGATGTCGGGCTCCGGACGCGCTTTGCCGGGGTCGCCGCGGATCGTCTTGACGGCTTCGTCGAAACTGCGTTCCGCGCCGTCCCAATCGTTCATGGCGAGCTGCGCCAAGCCCCACATGGTTCGGCACGCCGCGCAGGAAGGATTGCGGCCTGCCACCCTGGCAAAATTGGAAACCGCGCCAACCGGGTTGCCCTCGTTCAGGAACTCCTTCACCCCGTGCTCATAATCCTTGGCCGACTTCTCTGACAAGCCGTCAGCGGAGGATAATTCCTTCAGTCGTGGGGCCAAGCCGGCGATCAGGTCCTCCAGGAAAAGCAGATTCGCATCCTCGTGCAGATCGCGCAAAGTGATGGTCAGCTTCCACGTCTTGCCGGAATTGCCGAAGTCCACGATTTCTTGGGCGGGCATATAGCCGTGCTTGTCCGCATTCAGATCCACTCCAAAGCTCTCATCGCTTTCTTGGCTAAGTGTGACTTGGGTGCTGAACTCTCCTCCGGCGTCGGTGTGAAGTTCCCGAATGACGCCCGCCATCTTGGTCACTCTGATCACCACTTTGGCGCCGCGGATGGGATCGCGCCGCATGTTCTGCACCTTGCCGTTAACCGTGTAAGTCCGCTGCATGTAGTCGGCCTGGCTGCGCGAGATGGGTGACATACTCCCCCCCGCGCCGGCGGGAGCGCCGCCGCCGCGTTGCGCAAACACCAGCTGCACGGCTGCCAAGAACACCACCATTCGAACCAAGGTTTTCATAGTCACACCTCTCTTAAGAGGATCCTGGAATAGGCCTCGCACACAGTTACGGGCTACTCCCCTTCCGGTTGCATAGCATATTCGAGAACAGTCGCAAAAGCAACCGAGCGTAGTTCGGAGAGTTGACTTTTAGTTCCTGCGGACGGATACTCAACATCAAGAAGGCCCGGAGGCGATGCGCGAGCTTGCCGTTCGGGGTTCGTCTTCGCACTCCAGGGTGTCCTCAGAAAGTCCTGGTTTGGGAAGGTGAACTATGAAACCTCCTCAGCGCCTGCTGTTTATCGTGTTGTCATCTTTCGTTCTCTGCTTCGTGGCGTTCAGGCCGGCGAATGCTCCGGCGGTTCCGGCCGGGCAACAATCTTCCACGCCCACTTCGCCCGCAGTCATCAAAGCGCAAGCCGACCTTGTTCTGGTCGATGCCGTCGTGACTGACAAGCACGGGAACTATGTAAGGGACCTGGGAGCGAAGGACTTCAAGGTCTACGAGGACGGGAAAGAGCAGAAAATTGCCAGTGTTTCCCGGGGCGAGGAAACGCATGGCCCAGCGGGCCCGGCGGAGCAGCGCCATGGCGAGGCAGCGAATGGCCTGGCGGGTCCGGCGGAGCAGCACGATCGCCAGGAAGCGAATGGCCCAGCGAGCCCGGCGCAAAAGCACTATATCGTGTTGTTCTTCGACAACTCGCCGATGGGTTTGGGGGATTTGGTATTCATCCGACGGGCGGCGGCAAAGTTCATCGACAAGTACGCCGGCCCTGATCACCCGATGGCCGTTGAAGGATTCAACGGCATCCTGCGAATCTGGCAGAATTTCACGGCCGACGCCGATCAACTTCGGGCGGTCGTATCTCAGAGCACGTCCCCCCGAACCTGGGACAATTGCGGGAGCACGGGACATTACTGAACGTGTAATATCCTGCTCTCGGTCCGAGAGCTGGCAATGAACCTGCAATCTGTTCCGGGGCGAAAAACCGTCATAATGTTTTCGCCGGGGTTCCTCATAATGAAGCCCGAGAACATGAGCGAGCTGACCGCGGCGATTGTGGCTTGCAACAGGGCAAATGTGGCCATCTACACCGTGGATGCTCAGGGACTGGTGCCGAGGGGAGGTGGTGCGTCGAGCGAACTGCTTCCTCCGATGTTCCCGCATCTCCCCGGTGAGCTGGCGTTTTTGGCTTTCCCGCCTGATCCTGCTCCTCAGCAAGGCGGGGGTGGCGGACCCGGTGCAGGTGGTGGGGGTAGCGGCGGCAACCCTGGTGCGCCCGCAGGAACGTGCACCCTGCCCGTCTCCAGAACTTCCACATCCGCATCGAGGTCCCTGAAGCGCCAGATCGAACTGACGCTGGCAGTGAGGTGAGGGGCGTCTTGCCATCAGCCGCCACCTATTCCGCGGCTGGCCGGAAGAGCCTGGCGCGCTTACACGCCGCCCACGGGGATTCGCACGGAACCGAGAGCGCCGGAGGCTGGATCGCGCACCACCAGCTCCAGCGACGTCGCTCCCTGCACGAGGTCTACCGATTTCATTATCCGCAACCCTTGTCCCATAAGGCGTTGTGCTCCACCGGCCGCGACGCGCATTTTCATGTCGTATCGGGCCGCATCCAGAACCTTGCCGTCCGGTCCAGTCTGAGCAAGAACCATGGCCAGTTGCACGCTCCCGCCGTCGCTCCCACCCGGAAGCGTGAGGCCGTGCGCGTCCACGTTGATGCCGAGCAGGGCGCGATCCTTATGATAGGGGACGACCTTGTCGGTCCCCAACACCCGGCGGGTGTCGGTCTTATGGCTGACTTTTTCCAGCGTGACCCTCAGCCCCAGGCCCGGCGAGTCAAGAGGGCTGTAAAGGGCTTGATTGAACAGGGTGTCAACTTGGTCTCCGGTCTTCGCCGTCTTCAGCGTTTTCGCAGCCTCCCGCGTGGCGAAATATCCTTGGCGGTAACGCAAGTGGGCGCCGGGCTGCGAAACCTTTACCTTGAGCGCATGGTACTGATTGTCCCAGCGGACGTCATGAGGGTAAAAACCCAGCGTGTAGCTGGCCTGGGAATCATCCGCGGCGGCGCGCATGACGCGAGCCAGGTCATTGGTGCTGGTGAAAGCTTGCCCGCCGGTTGCGCTCGCCAGTTCCTTCATCGTGCCCTGCGTTGCATAGAGATTGTTCAAATCCAATGTCCCGGGCGCCCCTGCCACCAACCCGCGCGGATCGACGGGATAAATGGCCAGGTCGGCCCTGTTCAGAGCTGAGTTTAGCGCTCTGTACGCCCGTTGGAAATCCGCCGCAAAGTGGACATCGTCCTGCGTGTCGCCTGGCTGGCGAGCCGCCTCAAAACCAACTGAAACCGGAAAGCTGCTGGAAACCCAGATCAGGTTCTTGCGCCCGGGAAACTGCCCCAGATAGTTGGCAATGGCAATCAGCGCCTCCAGCGTGCGCTGCATGGAGTCAACTTGGAAGTGGGCGCTCTCATGCGCCTGGAATTGATTCATTCTCGCTTCAAACACAGCCATGGCGGAGGCTTCGGCCGACGCTGCGATCGAAGCGCCGATCGCCGCGCCGGCGGAGGCGCTGGCCCCAGAGGAAGATGTGGCTGCGTTAGGCGTGGTGAAACCCGGCACGGTCGACGGGTTGACGGATGAGGGAATGGGGGAGCCAACCACGTTGACCGCCGCTGTGTCCGCTTCGTCCCAATTGGACTGAGGCGGCGCCGAGCCCCCGACTTCCCTCGGGTTGCGAATCGGCGCATGTCTCAGAGCCGCCAGCAAAAGCTGCGGGTCGCTGGTGAAATTCTGTAGCACAGAGAGGTGGTCGCCCAGCAACATGATGCCGACGCGGTCCTCGGGCCTGAGCTCTTCCAAAAACCGCACCACCTCCGTGCGCGCCCAAGCTTGGTCCTGAAAGGCGGTATTCAGGCCGTCGAGCAGAACCACCGTGACGATCGGCTGCGCGCCCTGGACGCGGTTGGAAAACACATTGGGCGGCAAGGTCTCCACCGCCGTGGAAGTAGGGGGAAGCCCCGAAAAGACCTCGATGGGAACATCCTTGCCGTTGTCATAAAGCTTAAAATCGTCTTTCGTCAGGTTTTTGATCGCCTGCCCATGGGAATCCCGGGCGACCACACTGACTTCCACCAGGCGCGTCTCGACTCGAATGACAGCCTCTTCCTTGGTTGCCTTCTCCTGGGCGGAATCGGCCGGCGCGGCAAGCATGGCGAGGAAACTCAACAGCAGCACCGCATGCCATTTCATATTCTTTCCTCTCATCGTCGTTCCTCCCTTTCCCGATCCGACGCGAAAATTCGGTCCGCGCTATTCTGTAGTGTAGACCTTGCTATTATACCCCAAACCTATCCTGGCGGGTCCTTTCCCTTAAAGCTCTCAAGCCCGGGAGGGGTGAGGCGGGGGCGCGGGGAAATCAAGAGGAAAGGTATCCTCCCCCGCCCACTTTGAAAAGGGAACGTTTCAGGTCGCCCGCCTGCCAGGTCACAAGTGCCCCTACCGCATCCAGACTCGCCGTCCCGCCCGCGCGTTGGGTGCCGAGCCAGTGGTAATGGTTGCCAATGTCATTTGCCCCACCAAAGTCGGTAAGCCTCGGCAATCCGAGAGGTCGGAGATGGGGAACCTTGCTCAGCACTTCGGCGGGGTCCATGGAGGCACGATCTTCGCTTATTGCGGCCCTGGGCTGAAGTTTGGTAATATCAGGACCGGAGGATCAATGCCGCGGGTGACGCTATGGCACTATCTTTTGGGACTTCTCCTTTCTGGCTCCTTAGGTCTGGGCTTGTGGGCCAGAGCCAGCCAAACTCCCGCCTCGAATGCCGCAGGCATTCAGCTCATCAAGGTTGATTATCCTCCTAATGGAGCGATATTCCCGCCCGAATTCACTCCGCCGTTTTTTGTTTGGAGCGACTCAAGTCCCGCCGCCAAGTTCTGGAAAATCAAGATCACATTTGGCCTCCAATCACCCGCGATTCAGGCGGAATCGCGCGCTGAGCTGCCGCCCATCGGCCCGATTGACGAGGAGTGTGCCAAGGGTCGCACGGTTCCGCTGCAACTTCCGCCGGAGGAGAGGGCCGGGCACTCCTGGAGGCCGGACCCGGCGACGTGGGCGGCCATCAAGCATGGCTCCATCAATCGGCCGGCGCTCGTGACGATCACTGGCTTGCCGGACGACGGTTCAACTCAGGCCGTTTCGCGCGGCGAAGTCAGCATCGAAACTTCCAGCGACCCCGTGGGCGCGCCGATTTTCTTTCGTGACGTTCCCCTGTTCGGTTTTTCAGACGCCAAGAAGGGCCTTATTGCGCCGGTTCCCGCGGACAAGATGCACTTGATCGCCTGGCGGTTGCGCTACGTTTCGGAGCCCGCGAGCCGGCTAATGATGACCAACATTCCGACTTGCATCAACTGCCATTCGTTCTCCCGCGACGCGAAATGGATGGGGCTGGATGTGGATGGCCCGGCAAACGATAAGGGCCTGTACGGGATCGTGCCGGTGAAACAGGAGACCTCCATCCAGAATCAGTACGTGATTCGCTGGAGTTCATTCGCCAAGAAGGGCGCCAAGCGATTCGGGTTCATGTCGCAGATCTCCCCCAACGGCCGGTTCATTATCACCTCCATCGAGCCGCCTGGCGGGCAGGTGCTCGACCTCGAAACCCGGATTTTCAACGCCGCATACAATTCTTTCGGTTTCGGTCAGGTCTTTTACCCGACCCGGGGCATTCTGGCCTGGTATGACCGGGACACCGGCAGGCTGACGCCTCTTCCCGGCGCCGACGACCCTCGTTACGTGCAAACCAGCGCTTTTTGGAGTACGGATGGCCAATCGCTCGTTTTCTCCCGCGCCCCCGCCGAGGATCCGTATTACGCAGGTCAAATCACGCCGACCTACGCGAATGATCCCAACGAGACGCAAATCAAGTACGACCTGTACCGGATCCCTTTCAACAACGGCGAAGGCGGCACACCCGAACGCATTGTGGGCGCTTCACAAAATGGGATGAGCAACGATTTCCCCAAGGTCTCTCCCGACGGGCGCTGGGTGGTCTTCGTCGAGAATGGTAACGGCCTGCTGATGAGGCCCGACAGCAAGCTTTACATCGTTCCCTTCAAGGGCGGCGAGGCGCGGCAAATGCGCTGCAACCTCTCGCTGATGAATTCCTGGCACAGCTTCTCTCCCAACGGCCGGTGGCTCGTGTTTTCATCCAAAGCGCGCTCGCTGTTTACGCAATTGTTCCTGACCCATATTGATCCGGAGGGCCGCGACAGCCCGGCGATTCTGATCGAAAACGCCACCGCCGCCAATCGCGCGGCGAACATACCGGAATTCGTCAACGTGCCTGAGAACGGGCTTCAGAAGATCGGCGCGCCGGCAACGGATTATTACCAGATCATCAGCCGGGCCAGGATCCTGGATTCGCAAGGCGATTTCAAGGCCGCCCTGCTGGAGTGGCAGAAGGCGGTGGACTACGATCCCAAGGACGGCATGGCGCGCTTCTATATGGCGGCGGCGCTCGCCCAACAAGGCCAGCTCGCCCAGGCGCTGGAAGAGTTCCAGAAGTCCGTCGACCTTGATCCCATCAATGCCAGCGCTTATTTCTACTATGCCGAAGCCTTGCATCGTGCCGGCAGGCTGCCCGAGAGCATTGAGGCTTACAAGAAGGTCCTGGATATTCGTCCTGATGACGTGGTGACCGAAAAAAGCTTGGCGGCCGTGCTGATTGAGGCAGGGCGCAATGACGAAGCGGTGGAAGTCCTTCACAGCGTGCTCACGCTTGACCCGCAACTCGCCGAAGCGCATCATCTGCTGGGCGCGGTCCTGGCAACCTCCGGCCAGTTGGATGAGGGCATCGGCCAGTTGCAAGAAGCCGTGGCCATCCAACCGGAAGACTTTCAGTTTCAGTACGACCTTGGCCGCGTCCTGGCGGCGCGCCACAGTTTTGCCGATGCTATCCCGCACTTTCAGAAAGCCGCGGAGTTATCCACCAAGGATCCGCAGCAGCAACTGGATAGCCTGCAAATGCTGGCGGGCGTGTACTCGGAAGTGGGACGGTTTCCGGACGCTGTCCGCACCGCCCGGCAAGCCTTGGATCTCGCCACCCAAGCCGGCGATTCATCCCTTGCCGGTACGCTGCGCGCGAGGATTGACTACTACCAGTCTCAGGAATCCAAGCCACAATAAGCTCCCATCCTCCGCGTTCTTACACAAGGAGCTTGACATCACGGAATGAAGTTGAGTCAAATTAGGCAGGGAGGACCAATGCGGCGGGGGACAATATGGCATTATGTTTTAGGAGTTCTCCTTTCGGGCTCATTAGGTCTGTGCTTGTGGGCCAGAGCCAGCCACGTTCCCGCCTTGCCAGCCGCCGCCAATGACCCCATCAAGGTTGATTATCCTCCCAATGGAGCGATATTCCCGCCCGAATTCGCTCCACCGCTATTTGTTTGGATTGACTCAAGTCCCTCCGCCAAGTTCTGGAGAATCAAGATCACTTTTGGCCGCCCGTCACCCGCCATTCAAGCGGAATCGCGCGGCGAGCTGCCGCCCATCGGCCCGATTGACGATGAGTGCGCAAAGGGAGGGGCGGTTCCGCCGCAGATTCCCGAGGCTTGGCAGGGCGGGCACTCCTGGAGGCCGGACGCGGCGACGTGGGAAGCGATCAAGCATGGCTCCATCCACCGGGCGGCGTTGGTGACGATCACCGGCTTCCCGGACGAGGCTTCCACTCAGGGCGTGTCGCGCGGCGAGGTGAGCATCGAGACTTCCAGCGACCCCTTGGGCGCGCCGATTTTCTTTCGTGACGTTCCGCTGGTGGCTACCAGCAAGGCCCAGAACGGCGTCGTTGCGCCGGTGCCCGAGGCCATGATGCCCTTGATCGCCTGGCGGTTGCGCTACGTTTCTGAGCCCCAGAGCCGGCTAATGATGACCAACATTCCGACTTGCATCAACTGCCATTCGTTTGCGCGCAATGGGAAATGGCTGGGGCTCGATGTGGACGGCCCGGGAAACGACAAAGGCTTGTACGGAATCACCCCGGTGGAAAAGGCCACCTCCATCCAGGATCGGAACGTGATTCGCTGGAGTTCCTTCGCCGAGGAAGGGGCCATGCGCTTTGGCTTCATGTCCCAGATTTCGCCCGACGGCCGGTACGTCATCACCTCCATCGAGCCGCCCGGCGGGCGCGTGCGCTCCTACCAATCCCGGTTTTACAGCGCCTCATACGAGTTTTACGGCTTTGGCCAGGTGTTTTATCCGACGCGCGGCATTCTGGGGTGGTATGACCGCATCACGCATACGCTGAAGGCGCTTCCCGGCGCCGACGATCCGAATTATGTGCAGGCCAGCGCTTTTTGGAGTCCGGACGGGAAATGGCTGGTTTTCTCGCGCGCCCCCGCCAAGGACCCGTATTACGCGGGCCAGAAGATGGCGACTCGCGCGAATGATCCTAACGAGACGCAGATCAAATACGACCTGTACCGCATCCCATTCAACAACGGCGAAGGCGGCACACCCGAACGCATTGTGGGCGCTTCACAAAACGGGATGAGCAACGATTTCCCCAAGGTCTCGCCCGACGGGCGCTGGATCGTCTTCGTGGAGAATGGCAACGGCCTGCTGATGAGGCCTGACAGCAAGCTTTATATCGTGCCGTTCGGGGGTGGCAAGGCGCGGCGCCTGCGCTGCAACCTGTCCCTGATGAATTCGTGGCACAGCTTCTCTCCCAACGGGCACTGGCTGGTTTTTTCTTCCAAGGGCCTTTCGCTTTACACCAAACTATTTCTGACCCATATCGACGCCGCGGGCAACGACAGCCCGGCGATTCTGATTGAAAACGCCACCCCCGCCAATCGCGCCGCGAACATACCGGAATTCGTCAACGTGCCTGAGAACGGGCTTGAGAAGATCAGTGCGCCGGCCACGGATTATTACCAGATTCTCAGCCGGGCCAAGATATTGGGTGAGCAAGGCCATCTTGAAGAGGCTTTGCAGATGTTGCAGACGGCGGTCCAATCCGATCCAACGGACGGCACGGCACACTTCTTTATGGCGCTGGCGTTCCGGCAGCAGGGCCAGCCGGCCCAGGCGCTGGACCAGTTCCGGATGGCCGTCACGCTCGATCCCACGAACGCGCTGGATCATTACTACTACGCCGTCGCCCTGGAGCAGGCCGGCAGGGTGCCCGAGAGCATCGCCGCGTATAAGAAGCTACTCGAAATTCGTCCGGATGACGCGGTGCCCGAGAAAGACCTCGGGACCTTGCTGATCGAAGCGGGGCGGAACGACGAGGCGGTCGTCGTGCTTCGCAAGGCAATCCATGACGATCCGCAACTCGCGGAAGCGTATTACCTGCTGGGCGTTCTCCACGGGAAATCCGGCCAGTTGGATGACGCCATCGCGGAGTTGCAGAAGGCCGTGGAGCTGAAGCCTCAAACCTATGATTTCCAGAACGTTCTCGGCCGGGTCTTGGCGGCGCGCGGCCGCTTCGCGGACGCACTTCCGCACTTCGAGAAGGCCGTGGAATTGTCGGCCGGCAATCCCGAGCAGCAACTGGACAGCCTCCCAATGCTGGCGGGCGTGTATTCCGAGGTGGGCCGATTCCAGGACGCCGTTCGCACCGCCCAGCAAGCCTTGGATCTCGCCACCCATAGCGGCGATTCATCGCTTGCCGGCACGCTGCGCGCGAGAATTGGCTACTACCAGTCTCAGGAACCCAAGCCACAATAAATCCGCGACCAGCAAGGATTCATCATCGGCTTGCATAGGCTAGTTAACAGCCCGTGCCCCCCTAGCCCGGATAGGGCTCATTCACTTTCACGATGCGAATGCGGTGGTCTGAAAACTTAAAGTGCGCGCCGGGCAATTCGATCTTGGGCATATGGCAGGTGGTGCAGCGATGGGCAGACACGCTGCACTTTTTCGCGCCCACCTTCCCACCCCCATGACACGCCAAGCACTTCGAATCGTAGTCAACCGGATTGGCGTCCACCTCATGGTGAGGGTCATGGCAGGCAAGGCAACTGATGCGCGCGTCATCGGCGTCGTAGCACTGGCTTGTGGTCAGCCGGTAAGGCTGAAAACGCAGATTGGTAATATCGTACCGCTCGTCCGCCAGAACGTCCAACAGGGTGCGATGACACTGGCCACAAAAATTCGCCATTTGGTCCGTGGATAGCTTGGACAAATCCTTCGGCAAAACGGGCGGTGAGCTGCCCGTAGTCGCCCATTGAACGTGCTTCTCCGTTGGCCCGTGACAATGCTCGCATTGCACGCCTGGAGTCATGACGTCCAAGGTAAGTTTCCGGCCTTGGGTGGCATTGGTCGCGTGACAGCCAAAGCACTTGAGCTCCTCTTCGAAGTTCATCGGGAGTCCTGCCGCCTCGACAAGGTCGCGAGGCACGCCACCCAGGACGCCAAGGGTGAGATCCAACCTCTTCAGTTCGCGATAATAACTCACTCTACTTTGATAGAGTTTCCCGTCTTTCTCAAGGATGTAAGTTTGTCCAATACCGAAACTGGCGCCCATCACCCAGCGAATGGGCACGGTCAGAGACTGATGGCCATCCGAGACGGTATAGAGGCCTTGGCTGCCTTGGCGTTGGATGCGGTACGAGAATTTGCCGTCCTCAAAGGTGAGGAGAGGATGCGATGCGAAGGTGGTGCATTCTTCCACAGTTTCGAGCGCGTGGCCCATGGAAGTGGCGGGTTGCCATTTGGCCTCTTCGTGACAGGATACGCAAACGGGAGCAGGGCGCGCGCTGGCCTGCTCGGAAGCATAGATAGCGCTGGCGGTCAGGGGCGTACGTGCCGGGCTAAAGCCCGGCGCTACACTCAGAGCGCCGGGGAACAAGACACTGATGATTGGCCAGAGCCAAGTCATTGCGGTTTTGAGCCTGCGGCCGCTACCCGGCCTTTCCATCTCAAGAACTCGGCGCGTTTCTTCGCCGCGCGTTTTTTCCCACGTCCGTGAGGTCAAACCTCCCAGGCCGTAGTCCGTGACGCGCGCTAACCGATAATCCCTTTGCCTTCCTGCACCGTGATATATCGGTCGATGGGAAGATCGGTGAGCCGTTCGACCTTGCCGCTGGGCTGCGGCCACTTCACTTCCAGCCAATCCATCTGAGTGCGTGGGCCGATGCCCAGCACCATACGCGGATCGTGGGCGGAGAGATAACCGCCGCCTGCAATTTTCATCACCGAACGTTTCAGGTCGCCCGCCTGCCAGGTGAGGATAGCTCCGACGGCATCGGGATTACATGTCTTGCCGATCGGGCGAACACCCAGCCAGTGGTTAAGTTTGCCAATGTTATTCCGCAGCACCACCGGCGCTCCGTCGTTCGGGATCAGCAGGACATCAATCCCGCCGTCATTGTTGAAATCGCCGATGGCCAGGCCGCGCGCCGCGTACGCCGTCTGGAAGACGGGACCGCTCTGGGCGCTGACGTTTTCGTAGGTGTGCTTGAAGTCGCGGCCCCCATTGTGGCGCCATAACAGCGGTTTCTCCTTGAACTGGACCATGGCAAAGCGGTCCTGCACCTTATTGTCAGGATGGCCAGTGACGATAAAGAGGTCGATGTTGCCGTCGTTGTCATAATCGAAGAATTTCACGCCCCAAGCGCTCATATACCGCACCGTCATCCCGATGCCGTTGGCGATGGACTCGTCCTCGAAAGTTTCGTCGTGGCTGTTGTGGTAGAGGGAAAACATTTCCTCGTCGACGTCGGTCAGGAAGAGGTCCATCCAGCCGTCCTGGTCGTAATCGGCGGAGTCCACGCCCATGCCGGAGCGGGCGCGGCCGTCAGCACTGTACCCGGTCCCGGATTGCAGACCGATTTCCTCGAACTTGCCATTGCCGCGATTGGCAAAAAGAAAGTTCGGCATCGTGTCGTTGGACACAAAGAGGTCCATCAGTCCGTCGTTGTTAATGTCCGTGGCTACCACGCCCCAGGCGATGCCGCGCGCGCTGGCGATGCCGGATTCCTCGCTGACATCCGTAAAGGTCCCGTCGCCGTTGTTATGGAACAGATAGCAGGGCATGGGAGGGTAGACGGTCGGGATGCAGTAGTAGCGATCGCCGGCTTGGGGGTTCCCGCAGAACCGGTTGTTCGATTTGTGGAAGTTGACCGAGCGGCACACAAACAGATCCAGGCGCCCGTCGTTGTCATAATCGAACCACACGGCGCTGGACGCCCAACCGGGCGCGGCCACGCCCGCTTTCGCGGTGACGTTGGTGAACGTCCCGTCGTGATTGTTGTGGTAGAGAATGCTGCGCTCGTATTGCGTCACGTAAAGGTCAGGCCAGCCGTCGCCGTCGTAGTCGCCCACCGCCAGGCCTTGGCCAAACCCTCCGCCTGCTACGCCTGCCTTCTCCGTGACATCGGTGAACGTACCATCGCGGTTGTTGTGGTAGAGGGCGTTGCGAAGGGGAGGATGCGGGTCGTAAAAGTCGCACTTTCCGCTGTTCACAAAATAAAAGTCCATCCATCCGTCATTATCGTAGTCAATGAACCCCCCGCCCCCGCCGAGGGTTCTCAGGCAGGTAGAATTCCTGCGACGCGGCATTCCGATGGATCCAGGTGATGCCGCTCTGCGTGGGGGGAATCTCTTCAAAAGCAAATGGCTCCGGTGAGGCCTGCGCGGCCGGTAAGCTGTAAAGCAGCGACCGCCCGCTCCAGAGCTTCCCGCCTGCCCCCGCAATCCCGAGAGTCTTTAGAAATTTGCGGCGTGAAAACGCTGGCATTCCCTTCCCCTTCTTGTGCATTTACCTTCCCTCAAAGTGGTGCAGACAATTCCCTCTCGAAAGCAGCTTGCTAAATGTTGACACAGTTCACTGATGCGGGTCGCGGGCGGGCGGACTCGGCAATTGATCCGGCTCGAATTCCCCGGGCGCGCTCGAAGTGCGGGAGGAGTTTTTGACATCTGAAGCCCCTCCCGAGCGCTGGCTCTGGGCGAGGGCACTCAAGCGCAGAAATTCGGCTTGCTCGGCGGCAGCTTCCCTCGGCCGCTTCGCCTTGGCCAAAGCCAGAGCGAGATTATATCGAAACTCCGGATTCCCCGGGCCCAGGCGTTTCGCCGTGGCGAGTTCGTCGACCGCATCCGTCACCTTACCCGTGGCCAGCAGAGCCCGTCCCAGCAAATAATGCGCCCAAGAAACCTGAGGGGCCAGCTTCACTGCCTCCTGCGCCCAAGGCAGCGCGTCCTGGAAGCGGTTGAGGTGAACATCTATGCGAGCCAACAGCATGTAGGGCATGGCGCTCTCGGGATTAATCTTTATCTCCTCGCGACCTTGCTCTTCCGCCTTCTCAAACCGTGAGAGTCCGGCGAGCATCGACGCGTAGGCGTAATGGACGAAAGGCGTGGTCGGATAGTCGCGTATTAATTGTTGAAACGCTTCATCTGCCTCGTTGTAATCCTCCAGCGCCAGGAACTCCCCGGTTCTGCCCGCCTCTGAGAACCACTGCGTCTTTCCCCGGATCGACCTGGTCGGGAAGCAGCGGCACCCGCAACAGCGTCAGGCCAAGCGCCATTTTAACATCCTGGGAGAGGACATCGTGATGGACCAAATAGTAAAGCAGTGCGTTCGCCGCCTCAAAATCGCCGTGAAGAATGTTGAGTAGCGCCAAATGGAATTGGACAACGTGGTATAGCTCGTCATTGAGCGCTTGGTCCCTGGACTTGGCCATCTGAAGGTGGACAAACGCGTTTCCGTAATCGTGGGTCTCGAATTCGCAAAGCCCTAACAAGGCGAGCGCCGGTACATTCTCCCGGTTCAGCCCCACCAGGTTGCGGAACGCCTTCACTCCGTCGCCGTAATTGTTCGCATCGTAATCAAGCGTCCCCAGATACCACCAGCCTTCTTGCCAGCGCGGGTTGAGTTTCAGCGCCTTCTCATAGAGGCCCGCCGCCTCTTGCAGCCGGTCTTGTTCGCGAGCTTCCGTCGCGCGCGCCGCCAACTTCTTGAATTCAGCCGAATCCGCGGCGCTCTTTGCGGCGGGGTTCGCCTTTGGCTTTGAAGCAGGGCTCGCATTTTGTTGAGGCGCGGCGATAGCTCGGGTCGCGCCGATCGAGAGACAAAGGCCGCTCAGCACGCAGCCCCACGCCACGGCCGCCCGCATGAGGCCCGGCATCAGCCCTCGAGGCTTCGTCCCAAATCGCAACCTAGTGTTTGATTCAGTCAAGGGGAACCAATAACTTGTTATTTTCCTTTGCCGCGGTGCCCGCTAGACGATCGAGGCGCTGGAATTCCTGCATCTCCACCGCCGCGCGGTCTTCTTCGCCCATCTTCTTGCACAATTGCGAAATCTGATAGTGCGGCCGCGGATTCCTTGGATCGATCCGCGCCGCCGCTTCAAACTCCTTTAGCGCGCCCGGGGCGTCATTCTGCCGGCGAAGAGCTTGGCCCAGACCCAGCCGCGCCTCAAACATGCCCGGCTGCACGCGAATCGCTTGACGAAAACATTCCACTGCTTTCTGAACATTGTCCTGATAGAGGTAGATGCGTCCCATGTTCACAAAGATGGTCGGGTCGTTGGGATCCATGGAGGTCAGCGAACCAAGAACCTTCAGAGCCTGGTCCCAGTCATGTTGAGTCCAGTAAACGCGCGCGATGTCGCGCAACAAGCCCGGCGAGGGCCCATTTTCCCGCAAGGCCGTATTGTAAATCTCCAGCGCTTCGGCTTGTTGTCCCGTCGCTTCGAGGTTTTCTGCCGCAAGCTTCATGGTCAGCTCGGAATTGGGGAACTTGACCGCCAAGTCCCGATAAAAACCATAGGCGAGGCTTTGCACCGTCTCGCCCAGAACAAAGGCCGAACGAGAGTCCGACTTCAGCTTCAAAGCCCGCAGCGTGGGCAGCGACCGTTCCGCCGCTCGAACCCAGTCCGCGGCCAGAAAAGCCGCGCGAAAACCCTGGTAAGCCGCCTCGGACGGAAACACCCGCTCCACATAATTTCCCGCCAGATGGTCTGCGGTCAGAAAAAACCGGATCGAAAGGCCGACGCCGGTCAAGTCCTGCAGCTTGACGCTTTGGTTCTCCAGGTTCCGACCTCCCCGCGACTGTCGCTTCCATGCCCGTGAACCAATCGGGCCATTCGTAATCCTTAAAGCGTTTCTTTCCCAATTCTACGCCTTGTTGCGCCTCGTCGTGCAATCCCAGTATTCCGGCTGCGGCAACATAATCCTGATACTCTGCGGGCAGTTCCAAGCTGTTCGGCGGGATGCTCTGGACAATTTTCACCGCTTCGCCCCGCTCGGATTGTTCCGCCAAAGCCAGTGCCAGACGCAGTTTTACCCACACGAGCCCGGGCGCGTTTTTAAGGCATTGCTCGAACGCGGCCTGCGCTTCCGCATACCGGCCCACTTCCAGGTAAGCCGACCCCAGTGAAAAATCGACTTCCGCATCATCCGGCTCTGCTTTTTGAGCCAACTGGTAGCGGTCGATGGCAATAGGCCACACCTTTTGCGCGGCGCTTCTCTGGCCGTCCAGCAGGTATTGATAAAAAACATCGCCCGTGGCGTGGGCGTAAACCCGATCGTAGGCTCGGGCAGCCAGACCCAGGCCATCCTCGCCCGCCACATAGTAAGCGGCGGCATTCCCGGGATCGAGAGCGAGCGCACGAACCGCAGCATCAAGGGATTCATCCAGCTTATTCAAGTTGCCCGCAGCCTGGGACCTCAGAAACCAGGCGTTTGCGTCGCGGGGACTCAGCCGGGAGGCATTGGCAAGCTCCCGGAGAGCTTTCGCGTCCTGGTGCAGGGCCAGATCGCAGGATCCGGAAAAGAGCCAAGGGGTAGACAACTTCGGGTCCAAGGTTCTCGCCCGCTCGAGGGCCGGGAGCGCTTCCTGGCAATTGCCCGCCAGGGCGCGAGTCACGCCCAGGTTGCTCCACGCCTTAGCGGACTGCGGCTGGAGCTTCACCTGATTTTCATATTCCCGAGCCGCCGCCTCGTTTTCCGCCGCCTGGCTGCTTTTCGAAGCGGAAGATTCCTGCGGGGCCGTGGCGGGGGCGGGAAGCGCCGCTAACACCTGCCCGGCCCAGCATAGCGCGATGGCAAAACCGACTGTACTTTTAGTTTTGGGCTGTGGCCAGACCTTCATGAGCTGCTTCACCGCGCCGCCGCGCCTTCATTATTGCTTCCGGCCCGTTTGAGCCGTGCTCTTGCTGTCGGACAACCACTTGAGACTCCTTCCCTCCGCTTGCAGGCGGGCGTGGTCAGCCTCCTGGAGCGCGGCAGCGATGGCTCTTTCCCTTGTGCCTTCCTGCGTTTTGTGCAGGCGCAAATAGACTTGCGCCAGCAGCACGTGAGCGTCCGTGAGGCTGGGGTACTTTTGCAGAATGCTCTCCAAGATCGCTTCCGCCTTCGGATAATCCTGGTTTTGCACGGCCAGCACGGAAAGCTCATAAGCGGGGCCGGGGTTGCCGGATTCGAGCTCGTTCGCCTTCTCAAGATACTTTAGGGCGTCAACGTTTTCTCCCTCGGTACGGTCCAACTGCCCCAGCAGATAATTGGCTTTAAAGTTGTTCGGGTCCCTGGCAAGTTCCTTCAGGAAGGCCGCTTTCGCGTTGTCCAGCTCGGCCATGGCCGCCAGACCTGCACCGAGGTCGGCGTAAAGGCTCGGCAGCGTGGCATCCATTTTCTCCGCCTGCCGGAACGCTTCCAGCGCCGCCTGCCAATTCTTGACGCCCAGCAAAGCTTCTCCCAGAATCATGTAAGTCTCGGCGGACTTCACCTGCGAGAGCGAACTCTCCATCAGCGGAATGGCCTGGACGTTCATTCCCATCCGCATGTACGACGCGCCCAGGATATACGCGGCCGTAGGGTCGCCCGGCGAAGCCTGGTGCACCACGCCCGCCTCGTATCCCGCCAGGGGATAATCGCCCAAAGCAAAATGCGCATAGGCCAGCAGCTCCAGGGTCTTCGCGTTGCGCGGGTCGGTTATCAGGGCACGGGCAAACTGCTCCGACGCCTCCTTCGGACGGTTCGTCTTCATATACGCCAGCCCCAGGTTGGTGAGAACGTTCGCGTTCTCCGGGTCGAGCGCCAGCGCCTGCCCATACGCCTGAATGGCCTCGGGGAATTTCTTTTGCTGCGCGTAGGCTATGCCGAGGTTCGACAGCATCTTGAAGCTCGGCGGATTCTTGGACAGGCACTTATTGTATTCGATAACCGCCAAGTCAGGCTGTTTCTGAGCCAGGGCCTGGTCGCCGAGGACGCAGGCGGGAGGCTCCTGACCTTTCGCGCCCGAGGCTTGAGGCTCCTGGCCCGGCGCACCCCACGCCTGAGCCGCCAAGCAGAAGACGATCACGGCCGTGCAGATTCGAAGGCGAGGTTGCATTTTCCCATTCTACTCGAAAGTCCCGGACTCGACCATACAAAGATAGCGCGAGCGGCGTGCGGCGACGATTTTGTAGGGCCGGCCCTTGGTCCGGCCTTGGCCGGGGCTCGCCCCGGCCCTGCACTTCGCGCCCTGCTGTGAAAAAAAGAGGGGCGGGTGTTACCCCGCCCCTTGTGAATTTCATTCCATGCGAACAAGGCCCGCCACGGCGGCCTCAGAAATAGAGCTTGAGGGCAAGCTCCATCTCCCGGTGGCCATGTTTACTCATGATGCATCCCACCGTGTTGCCGCTAGTGCAAGAAGTACTGGCGTTTTGGACAGTTGAGGCAACGCCTTGGCTGAAAGTGGTGGCGTTCGCCGGTAGGTTAAAATTGATATTGGCGCTAGGGACGCCATCCTGGGACGGAGTATCGAGTTGCGCGCGGTTGAACATATCGAAGGACGCGAAGCGGAACTCGAGCCGCCGCTGTTCGCCGAGCTTAAAGCTCTTGAACAGCGTCATGTCCCAGTTATTCGACCCTGGTCCGAGGAACTGCGGCTGCTCGGTTGTGCCCAACTGGTTGATTTGCGGGAGCGTGAGTGCCGACGGATTGAACCACTGGGAACCTACGCCTTTGAAGTTAACGCCCTTTTGCGGGTTGAACTTCATTTGATAAACTAAGGAGCGGTCGGGTGTCCCGTACCAGCCTACGCCGTTTGCGTTAAAATTACCGCAGAGCCCAGCATTCTGTGTTAACACGCCCGCTGCGTTGGGCTCGTAGCAATTGATAGTGCCCAAGCCATTCATGCTCTGCGGCGCTCCGCTTTGGTAGTTGGTGATGCCGGAGAGCTGCCAGCCGTTCAGAAAGCCTCCCGCCACCTTGTTGCCGTGGAAATACTTGGTGGCCGCATTCGGCAGTTGGTAGATGTAGGAGACATTGAACATTTGCGGCAGGGAATACGTCGCGAGACCGTAATTCAGCTTGGAATCGAACGGGTCAACGACCCCGTTGTAGCCCCCGGAGTACCCCAGCGTCTTTGAGTAAGTGTAGGAAGTGAGCAGGGTGAGGCCGTGGGTGACGTTCCGCCGCGCCGTGACTTGCAGGCCGTTGTAGTTCGAATCTGAGACGTGGTGCAGGAGGTCCATGGCTCCGAAAGGCTTGTAGTGGCGGTACGCGTTCTGGGTACCGCTATTGCTCGCACCGGGGACCGGGTCCTGCAGATCCGCAGTCGAGGTGCAAACACTGGCATTGGCGGGGTTGGTGCAGAACATTGCCCCCAAGGGTACGGGGGAGAATATATTCTCGATGTAGAGGTGCCGCCCCACAGTGCCAACGTAAGCGGCTTCAAGAATAGTCTTCCAGCCGATGTCCTGGTCAAGGGTGAAATTCCACGAGTAATTCTCCGCGCCATGGTGGTCGTGAGTGTCATACATGGTGGCGCTGATACCTCCGACCGCGGCATAGGGGTCCTGGGTTGCATAATAACCGAACCCCGTGGAAGCAGGATTTGCCGCCGAAGGATCGTACCTGCTGGATGAGGAAATGCTGGTACTGAACACGAAGGGCGGGTTTTGTGCGGCGCCGAAGATGGTATTGCCCTGATCCCGCTCCTCATATTCTCCCGCGCCGGCGCGAAGCACCGTCTTTCCGTTTCCAAACAGGTCGTAGGCGAATCCTATCCGCGGCTCAATGGTAACGGGCGGGGCGGGAAACCCGCCACTCGGCGGCAGTCCGCCAGCGAACTGCGAGCTGAGGGACGCGGGAATGTAAGCCGCCTTTTGAATCAAACTGTATCCACTCCCGACCTGAACGCCGTCGTTGATATTAGTGTCGTTGGCTGCCGTCCAGATGGCGGGGTTAAACGTGCTGACCTCCCCGCGCGCCTCAAACCAAGGCGGAAGGTAGGCAAAACGCACGCCGTAGTTCACGGTCAACTTCCGATTCACTTTCCAGGAGTCCTGGGCGTACCACTCGTAATTCCAGAACCGCCACATGCCATCCGGGTCGTTGGTGGACTGCGACCATTGGTAAACGCTTTGGTCCAGCAAATCACCGAAAACGTTTCCGGTGGTGGTGACGCCCGCCCAACCCACATTCGACCAAATGCTGCCATTCACATTGGCTTGATTCTGGTCGTTGCGCGTATGGTTCATCTGAAAACCGAATTGCAAGGTGTGCGTCCCCTTGACCTTGGTTAGATTGTCGGTAAACTCAAACGTGGTCTTGTTGCCAAAAATCCCGTTGTACTCATCGCCTTGGCCCCAAGTCTGGGAATTAGGCGGCTGGCCGTTCCATACCCCAGGGACCTCGACCGACCGGGTAAAGTCTGTTCCACCCGAACTCTTCGCCCAATTGACGCCTGGGAGGACCTGTAGTAAGGCGCTGCTGGCCATCTTGCTGGGATCCGCATATTTGTAAGGGTAGTTTATAGCGCCCATGTTGAACTGGACCTCGTTGGTCAGCGTGGGATTGATGACGGTAACCACATTGATCGAGGCGTTCTCTCCGCTGTCATGCCCCACTACCGGGCTGACCCTCGGAACGTTCCCGCCCCAGCCATCGCCTAACCCGGATGCCCAAAGCCCGTAGGGGTAATACTCATGGTCCGAGTTTTGCGCCAGGCGCAGGAAGGCGCGCGTGTTCTGCGTCAGGTTGTAGTCGATGCGCCCCGTGTTCTCGATCCGGTTCGTGGGATATAGGGGATGGGCAGCCAAGTTCGTGCTTCCACTCGGGTCAACATAGTTGGGAAGCACATAGGTGCCAGCCAGTAGTTCTTGCCCGGCCGCTGTGACTTCATTGGTGGGGAGGATGTTGCCGGGCGCATGCGCCCCCGTAGCGGGATCAGTCACAAGGCAGGGCATGCCCAGATAATTCCCGCCGGTCACCACCCCGCTGGTTGTCGTGCAGAACTTGGTGTTTAGAAGCTCGCTAAAATCGCCATTGCGCATGTTCGTTGTGGGCACCGTCCTAAACTGGGTGCCGGGGTCCGCGAGCTGCCTCTGCCACTCTACTCCGTAAAAGAAGAACATCTTGTCGTTGTTCTTGTTGAAGCTGGTGCCCGGGATGCGCACCGGCCCGCCAACGTTGAAGCCCGGGTAATTGAATTTGCTGGCAGGCTTGGATATCTTCGCCTGGTTATTCGACCAGTCGTTGGCGTTGAGGTAGGCGTTGCGGGCGTAATAGTAACCTTCGCCGTGAATCTTGCTGCCTCCGGATTTCGTGACCGCCTCAACGATGACGCCGCCGCCGCCCTGGCTGGCTTCAAACCCGGACATCTTGACCGTAAATTCCTGGATCATGTCCATGTTGGGCTCGACACTGAACCCGCCGTTTTCACCGGGGTCGATAGTGTTGGCGTTGTCGAGCATAACCATGTTCTGGTCGTTGCGCAGCCCGTTGACGTTGAAACCATTGATGGCCTCGGTGCCGACTCCGCCGACGGTCTGGAAGCCCGTTCCGGCCGCGCCATTGAAACCGCCGGAAATACTGCCCGGGGTCCCCGTGCCGCCCACCACGCCGGGCAAAAGCGTGAGCAGCTCCAGCGAGTCGCGACCGATGGTGGACTCATTCTGAATCTGTGCCTCGCTGATGGTGGGTGTCATCCCGCCCGAGCTCTTGGGGATCAAATTTACCGCCGTGCCTTTCACCTCCACGGTCTCCACCTTGGTGCCGACCTGGAGGGTTACGTCAGCGGACACTGAGGTGCCCGGATGGATGACGATGTTCGTCTGCACGTACGTCTTGAAGCCTGTGCTCGAAGCCGTCAGCGTGTACGTAGCAACCGGAACAAAGTCGATCAAATAGAACCCGCTCGAGTCCGTGGTGGTCTTCAATTCCGTCCCCGACGCATCATTCCGCAAAACCACCGTCGCGCCAGGAACCCTCGCGCCCGTCGGATCGGCCACCGTGCCCGAAACGCGCTGCCCGGTCTGGGCATAAGCCATGGGCAAGCCCAGAATCAAAGCCAAGGCCAGGACCGCGAGCAACCCGGACAATCTGATCGCCGTCCTCGCCACCGTGCGGCAGGCAAGCCAAACGCCCACCCGTTCTCCGCGCCGTAGATTTTTCATCATTCGCCTCCTTGATTTTCTCAGAGCCTAGGGCTCGGGATGCCAGCCGCTCGAAGATTGCCTCGAAACGGCCCACGCCGATCGGGAACCCTTTCACCACCCCCGCGCCGGGAAGCTTAAGCTTCCATCTTCCTTATCATGTCGCGCGAGCAAGCTTAGATCCCGCACCGTCGTGATTGTTGTATTGTTACTTCCATGACCCAACGGAAGACGCATGACTACCAGAAAAGACAGTTACAACGGTGACCCAACGGAAGACGCATGACTACCAGAAAAGACAGTTACAACGGTGACCCAACGGAAGACGCATGACTACCAGAAAGACAGTAAAAAACTAACACAAAAATACTATGCGGGCGACATTTTATAAATGAGCCCTCCACTTGTCAAGAGAAATTTTTGGGAAATTTTCGCGCCAAAAACCGGTCATTTTGTCTCCCAACCCTTACGGGGCTTCGCCCCAGCCCGACGAGCATGTTTAAGAGCGCCATCATGACGTCAAAACTCGAACGCTTGGCATCAAGTTTTGCCCTTTCAAGATTCCTAGCGTAGTGTCCAGTAAATGGCGGGACAACGTACCGCCGCCATCTCGGCGGCATTTGCCGGCAGGATGCCGGCGCTACGGCCGAAGTGTTGTCCAGCCATTTCCTGGACACTACGCTAGCGAGAGTCTCTCGTGCAAAACTGCTTGAATGTGCTTTGGGAAAGAATTATGCTCGGCACGTTGCAATTTTGCGGCGCGGGCCAACGCGCCCGATAATAAATACGGAGGTGAGCATGCGAAGTCGTCGTTTCCTCATTGCCGGCGCGGCAATGATCTTAAGCCTGGGGATGCTATACGCGGGCAAGAAACATGAGAATGAGAACTGGATGAGCAAACCCTTTAACAAATGGAACATGAAGCAGGTAACGGAGGTGTGGACCAATTCCGCCTGGGCTGTGAAGAAAGATTTCCGGGGCAATGTGAGTGGTGAGCACGGGAACTACAACCCCAACACGACCGGCACCCAGGGCGCCACGCTGGGCACGGATGTGCCCCAATACACTTTCACGGCCAGGCTTTTTTCCGCCCAGCCCATCCGTGAGGCTTACGTGCGGATGATCGAGTTGAAGTACAATTACGATGGAATGACTGCCGACAAGCAACACGCCCTCGACCAAAAAACGAACGTCTATCTGGGCGAAGACGTCAGCCAGAAGATTGTAGTGCTGCTTGAGTACGGCTCCAACGATCCCAACGCTATACGCGACATGAACCAGTGGTTCAATACTCAAACCACTGAAACCTTAAACCAGAACGCGTATCTCTACAGCCCCATCGCGGGCCAGTTGGTGTTGGAAAAGTACTTTCCCCCGTCGCAAAACGGCGGCCTGGGAGCCCAATTCATCTTCCCGCGAACATTCAAGGGCGAGCCCGTTCTCCAGCCCGGAAGTGAGAAAAAAATGCGCTTCCAACTCTCTTGGCAGCCTCAGATCAACCAGACCATGTATATCGACTTCGATCCTAAAGATATGACCTATAAAGACCAGCTTGCGTACTGAGCGGCAAAGGCGATGTTGGCGGCGGAGCATTTTCGCGCGGCGCCATCGCGGCGCGGAATCGTGGCCAGAGGCGACGGAAAGGCGAACATTTAAAAAAGGAGCGGGGTAGTAGAAACCCATTAGGCGCGCCTCGTGTTTATGGCGCCCTGGTTTTGCCGGAATGAATCGATGGCTGGACCACGAGCTCCGAGGTCCGTGAAAAGGCCGGGAGGGAGGATCAGGCCGTCGTTAGCTCCCTCCGGAACTAGTGAAGGGGACCGCGCCGTGGCGCGAGATCTCACCGCGAAGTTTCGCCTGGGCCTCTTTGCCAACCCCTACGTCGATCCCGGCTACGCGGAGCGCCTCACCAATAGTCCCGAACACCGGAAACTTGCGCTCAAGGCGGATGTGGCCATTGCCGTGGTGGGTGAGAACGAAGGCGCCAACCGGGAAGCGGGGTCGGGGGAACACCTGGGGGGGGGGCTGACTCGCTCGATATGATAGGCTACCAGAATAAGCTCCTAAAGTCCATCGTGGAAACCGCCGCGCCCGCCGTGGCGCTGCTCATCAATGGCCGCCCGCTCTCCCTCAACTGCGCCTCTGCGCACTTCTCGGGACTTCTCGGGACTTCTGGAATGCTGGTACCTGGGCCAGGTAGGCGGAACCGCCGCGGCAAAAATAATTCTCGGGGATGTAAGTCCCGGAGGAAAATTGCCCCTCAGCTTTCCACGCAATGTGGGCGAGCTTCCCGACTACTACAATCACAAACCTTCCATGAACCGCAGCTACCTGTTCAATGGGCGCAAGCCCGTGTTCCCCTTCGGCTTCGGGCTGAGCTACACGCTGAAGGGGGGATATGCACTGGGTGGTCGAGCCGGGCGACTTCGATATCATGGTGGGACCAAGTTCCGACCAAACCACCAGCGTGCCCCTGCAGGTGGTGGCGAAATGAATTGACCGCGGCGTGCAGAGGCACTGACCACCGCAACCCGCCGGCGTCTTGCATTGGAGAGCGACCGGGGGAGAATAATCGCGGTTGGATGAAGCCGCAACCAAGGAACCGCGCGGATGTCCTGAACCTTCGGCTCGCTACGAGAGGCAAGAACGCATTGGGACTCCCCTGCTGATTCAGGTCCGCACCGACGATTCTCCCTGGGAAACGCTCACCCTGCGGCATAACGGCCTCGCCATCAACTCCGTTACAAGCGCCGCACCGGCTTGCTGTGGCGCGCCGCCGGCGCTCACCACCTCCTGCAACTGATCGTCATCGCCCCTCTCGCGCTGGGACATCGAGGTTAATTTCCGCGAAGAAAAAACCCTGCTGGGAGTGGGCCAGGCGCAGGTGCGCGATCCCCGCTCGGTCGAATCCGCCCCCGCCCTCAGCGTCGCCGCCTACGCCTTGCTCCTGCTCGCCACCCAGCGCGCCTTCGCCGCTTCGCGCCAGGCCCTGCTGCCGCGCCCCAAGTGGATCCACCCTTCGCCCTCCGCCCGCATCTCCACCCAACAGGCCCTCCACCAACTGCGCGCGGAGGTCTGGGGCCGCGGATTCGGCCTCGATAATTTCTCCCCCTTCGCGTCTACCCCACCCTCGGCCACGAAGCCGGAGAAATCCTCTTTCCCTCTCGCCTCGGCCGTCTGCTACGCGAATGCCTGAGCCTCAAAAGGCCAAAGTCCAGACGCCGGCTTCCAGCCGGCACAGGAGCCGCCAAGATGGCGGCGTTACGTTGAAATCAGGACACTACCGGCGCTTACATTTACTTTAATACTCACCATGAAAGGCTCCCACCTCAACACGGTGGTGATAAGATGTCGGGCGTGCGCCAGGCACGCTTCGAGCCAAGAAGCCGCCAGCTTTCGTTCGGTTTGGTGCAGCGGCGGTGAGATTATCCGTCAAATGACGGATCAGATGGCGGCATCCCGAAAAATTGGGATGAATGCCCGTTAACATCCTGCACCTTGACCCATTTCCCCGAGTGAAGAGAGGACCAGTATGAATCATCAAGCATATAAGCGTTTGGGCCTCATAATTCCGGCCGCAGGAATTCTCATGATATTTGGCTGTTATGCCTGGGCGCAGTTTCCCTGGCAAATGCCGAAGGCCCAGGGCCCGTGGATGGATAAGTCCTTGTCTCCGGACAAGCGCGCCGACCTGGTCATCGCCAAGATGACCCTCGATGAGAAGATCTCGCTCCTCCACAGCGGCGGCTGGAAGATGGTGCTCGGAGGTCCGGGCGTCCCTCCTTCGCGCTCGCTGGGGGGAGCGGGGTTTATCCCCGGCATCCCCCGTCTCGGCATCCCCGACCTGCAGATGGCCGATGCGGCAGTCGGCGTCACCCGCGGGGCGCTCTATGGGCGATACTGCACGGACTTGCCCTCGGCAGTATCCGAAGCATCTAGCTGGGATCTCAAGGTGGCGCACGATTACGGCGCGCTGATCGGCAGTGAGCTGCACGACCAGGGTTACAACATGTCGCTTGGTGGCGGCATCGATCTGGCGCGCGAGCCCCGCAACGGCCGCATTTTCGAATACAAGGGTGAAGACCCCATCCTGGCCGGGAAGATGGTGGGCGCGGAAATGAAAGCCGAGCAGGAACAGGGCGTGATCGGCGACATCAAGCACTACGCCCTGAACGACCAGGAATCCGGCCGCAATTTCGTGGACGTCAAGATCGACAAACGCGCGATGCGCGAAAGCGACTTGCTGGCGTTTGAAATCGGGGTGCGGGAATCGGGCGTGGGCGCGGTAATGTGCTCATACAACCTCGTCAACGGCGACTACGCCTGCGAGAACAACTACCTCCTGAATGTCGCGTTGAAGAAGGATTTCGGTTTCCAGGGCTTCGTGGTGTCGGACTGGGAAGCCGCCCATACCACCGCCAAGGCGGCGCTGGCGGGACTCGACATGGAGATGCCGGGCTTCGCCCACTATGGTCAAGCCCTCAAGAAGGCGGTGCAGAGCGGCGAGGTTCCGATGTCGCGTCTGGACAACATGGTGCACCGGGTTCTGCGCTCGGAATTCGCTGTCGGGTTGTTTGACAATCCCACGGATCGCCAGGCGCCCGATATCTTCAAGGGCCTGGGAGTTGCCCAGCGGGTGGCTGAGCAAGGCAGTGTGTTGCTGAAGAATGCCAACGGCCAGCTCCCTCTCAACGCCGCGAGCATCAGGTCGATTGCCGTGATCGGGTCGCATGCTGACGTCGGCGTGCTTTCCGGGGGAGGCTCGGCGCAAGTGGATCCGCCGGGCGGGAATGCCGTACCCCTGCCTCCCGGAAAACCCGCGATTTTCGGAGACGCGGTCTGGTTTGCTTCCTCTCCGTTGAAGGAAATCCGCGCGAAGGTTCCGAACGCCAAAGTGGAGTACAACGCGGGGACCGATCCCGCGGCGGCCGCGGAATTGGCCAAAGCGTCGGACGTGGCGATTGTCTTCGTCAACCAACCGGCCAGCGAGGGAATGGACCAGCCGAGTCTTTCCCTGCCCGGACATCAGGATGCCATGGTGAGCGCCGTGGCCGCGGCCAATCCTCACACCATGGTGGTGATTGAGAGTGGCGGTACGATCACCATGCCCTGGATTGACAACGTGAGCGGGGTGTTGGAGGTCTGGTTTCCGGGAATTCGCGGCGCCACGGCCATCGCCAACATCCTCTTCGGCAGCGTAAACCCTTCCGCAAAGCTGCCCATAACCTTCGCCAAGTCGGAAGCGGACCTGCCGCATCCCCAGCTCGTGACACAGCCGCCCCCGGGCCCCAACGATATGAAGTCCATGTTTGAGGGTGCGGATAGGGAGAATAGCAGGAAGTTCAGTATCGCCTACAATGAAGGCCTGAAGGTCGGCTACAAGTGGTATGACGCGGAAGGCAAAGAACCCCTCTTCCCGTTCGGCTATGGACTCTCTTACACCACCTACGCCTACTCGGATTTGCAAGTCATGCCCGGACCTGCGCCGAAGGTGACCTTTACGCTGAAGAATACCGGCGGCCGCGCGGGTGCGGAAATTGCCGAAGTGTACGTCGCGCTGCCCCAAGCTGCCGGCGAACCCTTCAAGCGTCTGGTGGCCTGGGACAAAGTTCAACTGGCAGCGGGCGAATCCCAAACCGTGACGCTGGCCCTGGATCCTCATTACCTCGCGATCTTCAACCCTGACAAGGATGCGTGGGAGCTGGTGCCCGGCGACTACAGGGTGCTCGTGGGCGGATCGTCGCGGGATACGCCACTCAGCGGCACGTTCGCGATGGCAGGAAGCCATTAGGCGGATTCTTCCCTACGCTGAAAAGCAGTTAAGGGGCTGCCGAAAGGGTGAGGGTGAGTGTCCCAGCCTATCGGCGGCCCTTCACTTTCACTTTGCGTGCCGCGCACCTTTGCGGATTGACAGCCGCAGCCCTTTGCGCTCACCACTTGTACTCCCGGTCCCGCATTCAACATCTAGCGAATTTATTTCCAACAACTTATTGGGGAATTTTCTTGCCCAATTGTTCTCAATAGACCATTGGGAACAATCTTCATTTTTAACACCTCTTCTTTAGGCCAGAGCCCCGTTCTGGATCTTGTTGCTGAGCCGCCCCCAAGACCGCAGACTGAAGTTTCCATTCTAGGCATGAGCAGCAAATTGTTGTCCTTTGAAAGCTGACGCCGGGAATCACATTTGGGGGGAGTGGCCTCCTGCCCTTTGCCTGACGTCTCGTGCCTCCCGGGCCCAGGCTCCTCAGTTCTCGCGCCACACCTAATTTGGCAGAGCCAGACGACAGCAACTACGGCCCCATCGAGTCACGGAGGCCTGCCAAACGGACACCTTTCATCGGGGGTCAGTCGTGTTCCCGAAAAGCTGTAATCGATCTTGTGGATAGTCAGAGCCTATACTTTCTTCTTCGGCAATACATTAAATCGTTTAACTTCTTCCTCAAGTTCGCTTGGGTTGAGGCCTTGCCATTTGGTGGGTTCAGAGACGAACTTGAATCCGTCAGTCTCCACGGCAATGTACTCCGCCATAATGTACTCTCCCAGCTTTCGATAGCTTTCAAATTGTGACTCGGTGAAAAACTGGTTGGCGGTGGAGTCATTGGGGAAGGCATTGTCCTGGTTCCTGTATTCAAGGATGTCCGTCGGCTCAGCTCCCGTTAAAGATGTCTTGAGATAGACCAGCAATCCCGGCTTCTTGCCGGCATCAAGTTTCTCGTAATGGATAATCCCCACGGCAAATTGCCGGGGGCTCCATTTGGTGCCGGCGTCCTTGTCTTCTATGGGCTGCAAGGGGGCGACCGGGATACTGATGTCGACGCCGAAGTCAATCCGGCATTTGCGAATCGCATTCCCTAAATCTTCGAAATGGTAGTCCTTGTCCGCGCCGGCGTCACAGGCCACAATCAGCCGGCACTCGCGGCGCACGAGCTCGTAGATGCCGAGGTTCTCGAAGTGGCCGCCGTCGGAAAGATAGACGTAGCCGCTTTCGTCGTCGCTTAACCCGAACAGTTCCCGCAAAAGATAGAGGATTCCTAACCTTGGTCCACGGCGCATCCAGGGGGGGGCGACTCTCTGGGAGAGGCTTCCCCGACTTCTCTTGGAGCGCGGGTTGCCGGCCCACCAGCCGAGTCGAACGTCGAAAACGGTCATCAGGAAGGCGAGAGGCGACGAGGAGTGATAACCCATGTTGGGGCTCGCTGCGGCACCCGAAATTCCCAAGGCGGTACCCAGATAGGGCCCGCCCGGGCTGTGTTTCTCGGAGTAAATGTAATCCCGCGTCGGGCGGTAGCCGTTCGGTTCCAGGGGCTTCTTCCTGCCCGCCACCAGGGGTTGGCGATCGGGCCCCACCTTGAAGCCGCAATAGAGCGGCGTGAAACTGAACGACTCCGCCTTGCGTTCCTGCCAGGCCAAGCGTTTGCCGTGCGTCACGTCGAGCGTCGTGTTCAGGATCGGATACGGTCCCACGTAAGGCCCCGCGTCTTTGCCCCCTTCCTTGGGGTGGGTCGCGCGTTGCGCAAGATTGGCAAGCAGCATGTCGTCGGCCGGATCAAACCCCGTGAACGGGTTCGCATTTCGAGCGGGTTCGGCTTCCCTCTCTTTCTCCACCGCTTCGGGTTCGGACCTTTCCGCCTGATGCGAGGCCCCCAAATAGCACCGCACCAGCCGGTTGCGGTAGAGAAGGTGCATGGAAAACTCGTTGATGTCTACCCGCCAGGAGAGCAGCAGAGCGAGAAGGCCGCAAAACAGGATCAAAGCTGAAACCGAAAAGATAGAAGGAGCCTTTAGCACGGAAGGCCAGTACGCCAGAGCTTGGTCGTGAAACGAGGTCCGGCCCTTGGCTGGCGTTGAGGCGGCTGTGGACTTGTCCTGCTGGTGGTCTGCCGAGGAAACGCTCACGCAGGTAGCAAACGGTTTCGCCAAAGGCAGGTTGAGATGCGGCAACGTGCGATAGATACCATAGGAAAGGAGCGCCAGAAGCCCGACTACGAAGACGGCAGGCGCGGCCTTGATGAGAAGGCCGGTGTCATCGGAGGATTTGCTCCCGCTGGTCTTGGCGCTCCAGGCTCCCCAGACCCCGGTTATGGTGTGAGCCAGCCAGCCGAGCGTCACCGCACCGCTGGCCCATCTCCCTGCCCACTGGACCACCAAGGGACTGTACAAGGCAAAGCCAAATACCGCCACCCAGCCCAGGGTATAGATCGCGATCAGCCCCCCAGCGCGGCCCCACCACTCTCGCCGCTCATCGGGGAAACCCTTCCCCATGAAGCCGATATGGATCACCACCATGAGCCCGAAAACCGCCGCCACCAACCCCGTACCCCAGGCCACGAAATGAATGTCGCTTCCGGGATAGTGATGGTAAGACCAGAAGGCGAATAGTTTCGCGATCGCGTCCAAAAGCAAGCCACCTACTGCGCCTGCCACCGGCGCGAAAGCCACCAGCGGCAGCCACGAAATGTTGTTCGGGCGCTGGTCATCGGGTGACCGCTTCGGATCCTTGCTCAGAGAGACCAGCCAGGCGGCAAACCAGATCAGGAAAGTAATCACGGCGCCCGTAAGTGCCCACATCCACCAGGGCCACTGCGGAGGGCATCCCCGATTCCAAAGCCAACAGCTCAGGAACCAGGACGCCAACAGGGTCGGAATGGCAATGGTCCACTGAATGGTTCCTTGCGTGCTGTACCACGGATATTTCATCTGGTGACGCGCAAGCAACTTCAAGTTAGCGCCGGTCCAGAAAAGGGCGAACGCTATAAGAACCACCGTGAGCGCCATGTAAATGTATGGGTAGTTGCCTTGCGACAAACTCACCACCAACCGCGGCAGGAGAAGCACGGCTGAGATCGCAAGAATTAGAATGGTTAAGTTCAAAAGCAGGTTGCGAACCCAAATCGCCAAGAGTGACCAACTATCCGCGGAAAGCAAGCCGAGCCGAGGGGTGAGGTAATTGCTGTAAGACCGGATGAACTCAATTTGGGGCGGCTCTTCCTGGCCGTGCTGGTTCCAGTCCGGCGAGAGTTGACGGTTGACGTCGGCAAAACCCTGGCGCTTGAGCCAGGCGACCAGCCAGGAACCAATATACCCACCGCCCGACACCGTGGAAAGATAGTCAAAGGCCGGCAGCAGCCCCGCCTTGGCCAGGCCCTGGAGAATCCCCAGGTTGAATGTCGCGCTGCGAATTCCGCCGCCGGAGAACGCCAGCCCCGTATACAGGTCATCGGAAATGGAGGTCACGTTTACAATCTTCTTCTTGATGAGATCGTAGGTCTTGGCATCGAACTTATGGGGAAGATCTTCGATTAGCCTGGTGAAAATCTTGTCTTTCAGGGCAAGAAACTCTTTCCTGAGCTCTTCGTACGTCAACCCCTGAGCGGGATAGTCCTTCCAGGTTTTCTTCAGGAGGTCGTGCAGCTCCTCGCCTTTCTTCAAGGATATGGCTGTTCCATTACTCGCTTCGAGCACGGCCAGCACATTGCCGGCGAACTCTTGCGATCCTTTAAGCTGGCGGAGTTCTTTGATCTCCGCCTCTTCGCGCAGCTTGACGAACGCAAACGGGGGAGGAACCTCGAACAGGTTGGCGATCCGTTCCGCCAGAGCGGGGTCCTCCTCTAGGACATGCTTCCTCGGAGTGGGCGAATCGTCATGAGGTGCCGGACTCTTCTGTGGCGCCGGACTTCTCGCAGGGATAGGGGATTCTTGCGCAGGACCACCAGACCCGGGGGCCGGAGCTGGGGCGCGTTTGGTGGAGGAGAAGTAAGCCTCGAGGCTCTCGTGGTGCTTTGCCGGGTAATCCTTCCACTGGGCGCGCAGAATCTTGTGCAGCTCAGAGGCGACCTTGGACTTCTGGTTGTGGGCGGCCTGGGCGGCCCGTTCGGCAAGCACACGGTAAAATTTCTCAAGGTCATCATCAAGCACGATTGCACCTCCTCAAAAGCTATCCCCGGCGCTCCTCATTTCTTTTTGATGGTCAGCTTGGTGAAGACTTGATGGATGTCAACGCCGATGCCAACGCGAAAATAATCCCGGTCCAAGGGCAGTGTCTTCTGGATGACCACCGAGGAACTTACCGGGTCGACCGCGCTCGTCACCGGGTCCATGTTCAGCGCCACAGTGTTTGTGTTTCTGGCAATCCTCATATACGTCGAGGCAAAAATTCGGACCCCCGTAGAACCCACCGGATAGTCTCCAGTCAAGGTCAGCACCATGCCGCGCAGTTCTCCGCCCGTGACGGTTTCGTCCTGGCCCACGGTCGCATCCATGAAACCGGGGTAGATGTTCCCATTGCCTTGCTTAGTCCAGAAACGAAGGCCGCCGAAGTAGTTGCGGTAAAAGCGGCTGCGGCTAGGGAGAACAAACGCGACCGTTGTAACCTTGCAGGTAGTCCCCGCTGGTGTCGACGATCCGTAGCAGCCGAGAGCATTCCACAACTGCGGGTACGTAGTTTGTAACGCCGGAGTAGCATTGAACTGACTGTAAAGGGTACTGCTAAGGCTATACTCCTGGGCGCCACTAATGGGATTAATAGGTGATGCAGAGCCCAATCCCAAAATCAGTGCGACAGGTTGGCGAAGATAGAATGACAGCCCGGTCCGGAATTCCAGGGTCTGCGCGATATCGCCTATGTTCTGGACGCCTGAGCTCGACACCGTCGAGCTGATATTGGTGACGGAACTTAGCGCGGAACTCTTTTGTGTAGGTATACTCCCGATCTTGGCATCCAACCACCCCCAAACGCCCGATTGTGGCGATTTCGTCCACGGGTACCGGAACAGATTTCCCATAAGGCTCGCACCGGCGAACCATTGTTGCTGCGGGCCTGAGGCAGTCGAAGTCAGATCGATGCCCGCGAGCCCCAGCCAATAAAAGTTGGGGCCGCCAACGTGGAGAGCCACATTGCCTATCAGTTTGCCGTTTCCGTCGTCGACCTCCACGCTATAGAGCTCACGCTCAGCCTGCGGAGTGACATTGAGGTCGCAGGTAAGTTCGGAGGTCGTCGCTGACTTGCATGGACCGGAGAATTTGACCTCGCCGTTCGAAATGAGTGGCGTCACTGTCCCCTTGGAGAGATCCCCCGCAGGCGTGTCACAAAACGAGATTCTGATGGGTGTTACTGAGGGAATCGCGACCCAGTCCGGGCTGACCCTGAGGCACGGGCTGCCGGCTGGCTTGGCCGGCGCTGCCGAAGCTATAGGCGCGGCTGGAGCCACCGTGCCGGTGCCGGACAACGCCACCACTTGCCGGCTGGTCGGCACGCCGCCGTCATTGTCCTTGATGGTCAAGCTGCCGTAGCGAAGCCCAAGGGCCGTGGGCGCAAAGGTCACGTTGAAAACGCATTGGTCTTTGAGTCCAATCGGGGTGTCTCGCTTGCACGTGGTGGAAGCAATCTCGAAATCACCCTGCGGAAACCAGTCGGATATCTTGAGCGGTGAGCCGCCGGTATTCGTGAGGGTAACAGATTGGGAAGCGCTCACTGACCCTTGGGCCTGGGAGGCAAAGGTCAAGCTTATGGTGGACAAAGATATTGCGGCTGGGCTTTCGGAGTCCCCCAAAGTAGCTGAAGGCAGGATGATCAACAAAGCGAGGGTCCAGAGAACTTGTGGTTTCATGCCAAATCCTCCCTTCTTGTCGCGGTGCGGCCTCTGTGTAAAGTGTGATTTCATGCGTCAACCGATTGAGCGCACGGCTCCCGCCTCGGCGCCAGCATTGCCACTCCGGCAAAACTATTCTGAAATTCTCCCTGAAATCCCGGCAAGCCGTGGCTGCCGTTGTTGACGAGCTTGCGCGGGTGCGATTCCCTTCAACAGCACGGCCCCCGCACAGGCCAACAGCCTGGGCCGTGACATTCGTCTGCCGTGCAAACAGCCTGCGGGGTCGGCCCTCGCGAAATAGCGCCGCGCTCCCCTTTTGTCACCCAAATTCAGTTGTGTTGGCGAACAAGTTTTACCTGAACGTGGCCATTAAACATCCAGCCAATGAGATTGTCAATACCTTTCTTGAATTGAAACGTTACTTCTCAAGATGCCTGCTCTGATGTGGGTGTTTTGCCAAGACGCAGAAAAACGCTGGGCATCGGGCATACCATAGTCTGTCGGCTAAAGCAGGGCCGGCATTGCGGTCGCGTGTAGGTGTCGCCGCGGCAGAAAGTCCGTCTCTCTTCATGGTGGGTGACTGCGCGGCCATCCCGAGCGCGATTTGGTGTATCCTTTTGTGCTGGATTCATCACCCCACAGGATTCGGAGGACATCTAATCATGGATGCGATAGAAGCGTTACGGACAAGGCGTTCGGTTCGCGCCTACCAAGGCGATGCGGTGTCGAGAAAGATCATCGAGGACATCGTTGATTGCGGGCGTTTGGCGCCTTCCGCCAACAACGTCCAGTCCTGGGAGTTCGTCGTGGTCGCCGACCCCGGCATGCGGGGTAAGATTGCCGCGGCCACCGACTTTGGCGGGTTTATCGCCCAGGCCCCGGTGTGCGTGGCCGTCCTGTCGCGCGACACGAAGTATTACCTCGAAGACGGCAGCGCGGCCACGGAGAATATTCTGTTGGCGGCCCGCGCCCACGGTCTGGGCTCATGCTGGGTGGCCGGAGATAAGAAACCCTATGCCGCGGAAATCTGCCGCCTGCTGGGAGCGCCTCCGGGCAGCAAGTTGGTCAGCCTCATTTCCATCGGCTTCCCGGCGGATAACTGGGAACCGCGCAAGCGCCCCTTGTCAGAGGTCCTGCACTGGGAGAAATACTAAAGGCTTAAATAGAAGAGCCGTAGCACGTAGCCACGGTCAGGGCTCTCGTGTGGGCTTTTCTGGCCACGAGAACCGCCCTCTTGCCTGCGGGCCTGCGTCCGCAATCTCGCGGTGCCCGTTATAGCTCGCAGAGCAGGTAGATGGACGCCAGCAGCACAATAGGCGACGAATAAAACCCGGACATCGGTCGGGGAAAGCGAATGGACGCAACCGTGCGGCCCCGAATTGTTCCCACGATGTGAACCAAGCCATTTGCCAGCATGATGACGGCGAAAACGTAGCCGGCGGGCCGTATCCAGCGAGCGCCGCGCAACACAAAGATGGATAGGCACAGGAGCACAATCGTGGCCGCCACCAGTCCCGCCAGCCACACACCGAACGTGAAAACCGGAAATGGAAGCCAAGGCCGTTTTTGGCGCAGGGCCAGCACGGTGGGGTTGTAGACGGAAAGGAATCCGGTGCTGGCTTCGTCGATGATATGCAGAGCCAGCGCCAGGCAGAGCGCAATCCAGGCCCAGAACAGTTGGGCGTGGGGGCCCGCGGCCAATCGGATGGTCATCAGGGCATGCTGGAGAGTTGTCATGAGCGTATCCTTTCGTTTTCCTTTATGGGGGCGCCGATTCCTCGCAGGTTGAATTCGGCAATGGCCGCGGCGAGATGTTCTGTCGAAGGGCGCTCTGCGGGAGCGAGGGCCAGCCAGCGGTATACGGCTTCATAGACGGCGCCCACCCAGCAACTTGCCACTACGGCGGAGTCCAACGGAGGCAGACTGTCTGCCAGTGCGCGCAACACCTGCTCCACACCCCGCGAATGTCTTTCGATCACCTGCCGCCGCACCGCTTCCAGGCGCTTCCCGAGGCCGGATGATTCCAAAATCAGAATCCGCGCCTCTTCCGGGTTTTCCGCCAGGAACTGCACCAATGCTGTCACGGCCGCGCGCATCTGCGCCGGCACGTCGGGTCCGGCGGCGGGAATGGCCTGGTTGAGCGCGCCAGCGATTTGCTCGCCCAAAGCTTCCAGCGCCGCCGCGAAGACGTCTTCCTTGTTGCGAAAATAGAAATAGAAGCTGCCCACGGAACTGTTGGCCGCGCGCACGATCATCGGCACCGTCGCCGCGTGATATCCCTTCCGCCCGAAGATGCCAATGGCCGCGCTCAGCAACTTCTTGCGCCGCGCTTCCTTTCGCTCCGCCATTCTCCGCGTCGTGCGGTATACCATGCCGAACCTCCCGCGAGCTCGCTTCCGGAGCGGTAATAAACGCATCGCCTCTCCTCGGCAAGTATAGAATGATGTGTCATTCTATATTTGTCAAGCAAAATCTGGCGACCTGCCAAACGCGGCTGCGAAGGAGTCCTTGAACGAACAAGTGTGTTCCGAAAATGGTGAAGAGGCGGGACCCCACGGCCCTTCCGGCGAGCTGATTGGCTACATAGGGTTTTGCCGGGGCGACCCGCTTCCGGGCGGTTATCTGTCGATGGCTGAGCCCAGCAGGTGCTTCAACGCCTGAACGTATTCGCTGAGTGCCTGGCGACCCGATTCGGTAAGGCGATAGAGCGTTTTCGGTTTGCGCAGGACAAACTTCTTTTCCACGGTGACGTAGCCGGCCTCTTCCAGCTTGGCCAGTTGCGCGCCCAGGTTGCCGTCAGAAGAAGCGGTTTTGGAGCGAACCCACGTGAACTCGGCTTCCTCTACTCCGCTGAGCAGCGCCAGCAGCGCCAGACGCAGCCTGCCGTGGATGACGGGATTGAGCTCGGGTAGTTCAGGCATTTACCGCTCCACGGCGCTTGCGTTCGCGGGCGTCGCCGATCATGCCGCCAATGCCGAATACGATCTGACAGAGAAAAGTGGCGGCGGCAAAGACCAGGGTCGACTGCTCGACTGAGCCGAAGCAGGACGCGACAGCCGCCGCCCACCACACGGCGGCGCACGCGGCCTGGGCCTTCCATCGGAGGAGGAGGCCCGAGGCGCCGTTGGCCATGCCGAGTATGGCCGAGGCGACGGACATAAGCACGCGCGGATCGGTGAGCCTGCCGCTCGTGCCGAGCGCGAGGAAGAGCAGGAACATGGTGATGGCGAGGGCGATCCAGATGGAACCGATGGCGCGCCCCAGGGTGGTCGCGGGCTGCTTGCCGGCCTTCATGGAAGCGAGCACACACGTAAGAGTGAGCGCGGCAACCATGGTGACGGGCCATGCCAGCAGGCTGTGGTCCCATGCCGACCAGGCAATGGCGATGAGGTAGGCGACTCCCCACAGAACGAAGATCCAGCCCCAACATTCGGTGGTGCGGCGGCCTTCGGCGATCATGTTTTCGATCAGGCTGAGCCTGTCGCGCAATTCCTGGCCGGTTGCGTCATCTGACATGGCTTGTCTCCTTCCCTGAGCTCAGGATTTGAATGGGACCGTCCCACTGGTCCCGTGAAAGCACCGGGTGGCGATTCCCCTTCAGGGCAGATGCTGAAGCAACATATCGACGCTGCGGTGCGGAGGATTGTTGCCGAAAGTCGCTTCAGTCTCTTCGCTCCATTCCCCTTGGTTCGTCAAGTGCATGGTGTTCACGATGTGCGCCGGACCAGCCTGAAACTGCCAAGAGAAGCCGTTGTCCGGCACGGAAAGCTCGGTGTCGAGATAGTGGCCGCCGTTGTAGGCGCGAAAGCGGTAGGTGCGGGAGGCATCGTCGTAGGAGATGGTGGCCAGGGCGCTGAACATGACTTTCCCGTCGGAGCCGGTGCTTTGGCCCTCGATGAGCAGAACCAGGCCGTCGAGTTTGTATTGGAGGCTTTCCGTTTGGGCCAGGTGCAGCGGTTCGCCGGGGCCGCGAACGACGGAAACAGGGCCGGACCAGCGGTCGGCGAGAAACGAAAGCTCGCGCATGGCTTGGCGCTGTACGTCTGCACTGTTTTGAGCCGGTTCCTGCGCCAGCGCCATGCTGAACAAGACCAGCAACGCGGCTGCGAGGGAGCAGGGGAATAGCAAGCGGGGGAATCGGGACCTGGAAATCACGATGGGTTTCATTGGCGACCTCCTCGTGGATAAATCATTTCGTCACCTCTCGAATCCATTCGAAAAGACATCATAGAGTACTCTATACTATAGAGTATACATTGTCAAATCTTTTTTTGAGATAATGCCGAAGGCGAGGGAAATCGCAAAGGCACAGCGCCGTGTTAGTCTTTTAAGTCGCTCATTATAATATATTTAGCTTGTTAACTAACGATGAAGCGGCAGAGGGATGATCCCGATCATATCGAGGCCCCCCACTTGAGGAGTTTATCCGTCAAGTAAGTATCCTCCGGCAAAGCCGGCGCCTGGACTTTGGCCTTTTGAGGCTCAGGCATTCGCGTAGCAGACGGCCGAGGCGAGAGGGAAAGAGGATTTCTCCGGCTTCGTGGCCGAGGGTGGGGTAGACGCGAAGGGGGAGAAATTATCGAGGCCGAGTCCGCGGCCCCAGACCTCCGCGCGCAGTTGGTGGAGGGCCTGTTGGGTGGAGATGCGGGCGGAGGGCGAAGGGTGGATCCACTTGGGGCGCGGCAGCAGGGCCTGGCGCGAAGCGGCGAAGGCGCGCTGGGTGGCGAGCAGGAGCAAGGCGTAGGCGGCGACGCTGAGGGCGGGAGCGGATTCGACCGAGCGGGGATCGCGCACCTGCGCCTGGCCCACTCCCAGCAGGGTTTTTTCTTCGCGGAGATTAACCTCGATGTCCCAGCGCTGGACATAGGTTTCAATGACGACTTGGGGGTCGAGGTTTTCCTCGGTGCAGAGCAGAAAGGCGGGCCGGCGATAAAGCAGCTTGGAGCCTTTGCGCAGACGATAGGCGAGAGGGGCGATGACGATCAGTCGAAGGCCACGAGGAGTCGGCGGTGGGCCGAGCCGGGGTCGGCGTCGAGGGCGGCGCGCGGTTCCTGGATCTGTTGGCGAGCGCGTTGGCTGAGGCGGTCGGCGCGGGCTTGGGCGCGATATTCCTGCTGCTCGGCGGGGGTGGCTTTTTTCCTCGGCTTGGCCGGCGTAGGGGCATGGCGGAAGGCGACGGGGACCAGGCGGGAGGAACCGTCGGCGGGGAGAGCGAGAGAAATTTGCAGAAAGCGTTGGGCGCGCACGAAGTTGGTCTGAAAGCGGGGGCCGAGGGGATCGCGCCGCCAAGCGACCCCGGGGGTGTGCAGGCCGGAGCGGCGCAGGAGGGAATCATCCCGGCAGGCGCGCACGGGAGCCTGGGGAGGCTGGGCGTCGACCACGGCGCGGCGTACGACGGCGAACAGGGTCGGGGCGGGAAGACGGTCGTGGGAAAAGAGCCGGTAACTGGAGGTCCAGTCACGAAACTGCGCGCCGCAAGTGGTCAACAGGCCGGTCAATTTCGGAATCGCGCCCGCCTTGCCCCGGAATCCCCACGGTCACGGTATGCCGTCCCAAACACAGCAAGGCGCTCAACGCGGGGGTTTGGGCGTGCGCGGCAAGGCGCCGCTGGTGGAAGCCGGGGCCGCACTGGCGCCAGAGTTGCTCGAAGTGGGCGAGGATGCCGGCAGAGTTTTTTTTAGCACGGGGCCGGGCGGCGATTGTCCCGAGGACATGCAACTGCTGGGGAACGACCCCTGCCTGGAGCGGGGCTTGGGTTTCCCTCTTCCCAAGGTCAGCGCGGTGCGCACTTTTCTCGAGCGCTTTCACGACGAGGCCTGGGAACAATCCCGCCCCCCGCGCGCGGTGCAAAAGAGTTTCATCTCGGCTTGTCACGAGAACGGCCTGCTCGCCTGGCTCCGGCACCCGGACCGCGCCCAGGAGCCGGGAGGCCGCATCGGCTTTGCCGTCAGCGCCCAGCGCAGCGTGGAGCTGACCGCCGCCCTTACGCAAGTTCCCGACGCGCAGTGGCGGACCTACAATCGGGAAGCTGACGGCACCTTCATGTACACGATGAAATCAAGAACGAAACCGGCGGCGGGCACCTGCCCAGCCAACATTTCGCCGTCAACGCCGCCTGGTTCAAGCTCGCGTTGTTGACCTACAATCTGGCCAGCGCCATCAAGGGGCTCTGCTTCTCGCCGGAAGAACGCACCGCGCGCTTTAAGAAGTACCGGCTGCTGCTGGTGCATCTGGCGGGGCGCATGAGCCGCTTCCGCTGCAAGCTGCGCCTGCGCTTTTGCGCCCGCCCGGAAGCCCTCGCGCGGGTGCAGAAAGTTTGGCAGGTCTTCGCCCTGCCCACGCAAGCCACCGCCTTCACCTAACGCCGGGCGTCGAAAAAAGCGCCTCGCCCTTTCCCCTCCGCGCGCCCTCGCGATGGGTGCCGGGATTTTCCCTTCCCCGCGGCCCACCCGTCCCCCTCGCCCCCCGCTGTTTCGAAAGCGACCGCCAGGGAGCCTCCCGAGCCATCCTCGCTTCCCCAGCCGTGTCGCTGAAACCAACCCCGCCGCCACGTTGCGCCCACAAAATCGCACCGACTTCACCGCTGTCTCCCTTACGCGCGGATTTGGGATGGCGCGCCCGCGCGGGTAAAGCATGATTGCTGTTGCGAGCAAGTCGGTGGGGGTATACCGTTATGGCTAGGGAGGCCAAAATGGATGTTATGGGTCAAATGCGGCGCTGTTCTTTAATCATCGGGCTGGTCCTATCCGCGTTCGTTATTGCCTCTTGCTTTGCCGAGGAGAACCACCTACCAGGAGGAAGCCGACCGGCTGGCCTTGGAGCTGAACTGGCAGCAGGGCAGCGTAGTGGCCGATATCGGCGCCGGCGGGGGCGAGATGACCCTTGCCGCCGCCGAGCACGTGGGCGCAGCGGGCCGCGTCTACACCACGGAACTCGAAGCGAAAGCGCTGGCACACCTGGAAGAGCTGGCGGCAAAAGAGAAGAACATCACTGCTATCCAAGCCGGCGAGACTCAGACGAATCTTCCGCCGGAGTGTTGTGATTCCATCTTCATGCGGCTCGTGTATCACCACCTCACCAAGCCGGCCGAAGTCGACGCGAGCCTCTTTCGGTCGCTCAAACCCGGTGGATTGTTGGCGGTGATTGACCGGGAACCGCTACCGGGGAGTAAGAGGGTGGAGGGTGTGCCCGAGAACCGCGGCGGGCACGGTGTGCCGGAAAAAATCCTAATCGAGGAACTTACTTCTGCGGGTTTTCTGGTGGTGAAGTCTCTCGACAACTGGCCCGACAACCACTACTGCGTCGTCTTCCGCAAGCCCAAACCATGAAGAGTGCAAGGAGGTGTGGCGCGGACTTGTTGTTTGGGTCCGCGGCTTGCCCCCCTTGGGCAGAGAAAACCGCGGACCGGCAAAGAGGGTCCGCGCTATACCCCTGGAGGAGACGCTTCGGAAGATCACTCGCGAGGAGAGGGGCAACACAACCTGATACGCGGCGGGATTTCCGCACACGGCAGAGGGTCAGCGCTCAGGTCCGAAGTAGCGGTAATGTCCGGTGATTTTCCAGTTGAACAAAACATCTTCCATCCGCGGACCTTGCCCGATGTTGTGGACAATCAAGTAGCGACCACTGGCCGCCGATTTCTGGTCCACCACAATCCCGATGTGCGGCACATCCCCTCCCAAGTCCCACGTGACCAGGTCGCCAGGAGCGTAATCTTCCGCCCGGTTTATAATCTTCAGCGCCTCTCCCTTACGCGAGAAGAACACCATGAGGTTCGGCACACGCCGGTGATCGATGTTCGCATCCGGACGCCGGGCGACCCCGAGCCGGGGGTACGCCGAAAAGTTCGGCTTCATATCCTCGTGGACTTCTTTCTGAAGATCCACTCCCACAGCGCGGTAGGCACGAATCACCTCGTCCGTACATACCCCCGTATCGGCAGGCACGTCTCCGCTCGGATAAGGAATCCCCACGTATGCGGGATCGTACCGCACGGAGTGACGCGTCCGTTCGATCGCTGCCGCCACCAATCGTCTCAGAAACTCCTGGCGGGGACTCGATGGAACTGTGTTCGCCTGGCCGGCGGCGAGAACTGCCGAGAGGATGGCGGCCATTGCGAGCACAGCGGTTACCGGTCGAGGGAGAGGCATAAGTGGAAAAATACCACGTCTCGGGCCGCCTGAAAACGGTTGGTCAGAACACAGGCGGAAGGTCGTTCTCGGCCAGTCAGAAGTGTCTTGATTTCTACTCAATAATGATGCATATTTGAGTAAGAAAAGAGGAGTCTACGGAATGGCCAGAATCCAACCGGTGCTCACCAAGACCGAGTCTGATTTAGTTGATCAAGTCGCACAGCTTACGCAATCGAAACGAACTGATGTGTTTAAAAATGCACTGGCAGTTTACCACTGGTTTGTACGTCAAGCGGTGACCGGGGCAAGAGTGGTCGCTCGCAAGCCAACGGGAGAAGAGGTTGAGCTTGAGACTCCGGAACTCGTTTCCCTCGAAGCCAAAGGCCATCGCCTGAGCCCGAAGGAATTGGGGCTGTTGGCAAAGAAGCTCGCAAACGTCAAGAACCCCAGCGATGCTGCGCGCATCCGCGAATCAATCACCCGGGGCTTTTATGGAATCTGACGCGAAAAAGCCACCTGCCCTGCTGTCGTGGTGAACCATGCCGAAGATACGCCGGCACCATCTTCCTCCCGCACTATTCCAGCATTTGCTCGACCGCATCCAGGAGCGAAAAATCCCTGCCTCCCAACTCGAGCTGCTCGCTCGCTGGCTTGACACGGAACCTGAGGTTCCGGAGGGCGCATGGTATAAACCCTTTTCCGGAATGACCGTCTGCGGCGATGGCGAGTTGATCAAAACTTTTCTTCTTCCCGGCCAAGTTCCACACGGCAGGCGGATCGCGTAACAGTTCACTGCGAGGACCCAAACTTCAACTTCGCGCTGATCGCTTGAACTTGATCGAGTGAGACGGCTTTTTCCAGGGCGGCAATCTGCACCGCGATGTTCCCTGCCGCCGCGGATTCGCTCGGTCCGCGCACCACCTCGATACCCGTTACCAGTTCCGCCAATCGATTCAGCGCCTCATTCTTCACTCCGCCGCCCACGATGCATATGCGCTTGATGGATTTGCCGGAGAGCCTTCCCATTTCGTCCACCGCGAGCGCGTAACGGCGCGCCAAACTGCGAAAGATGATGGCGGCCAATTCCGGCGGCCGAGTCTCCGCCGGGAAGCCGGCCGCGCGCAAACCGGTGTTAATGCGCTGCACCATGTTGCCGGGAGCGAGGTACGTGGCCTCATCCGCGTCGAAATACGGCCCCTCGGGGGAAGTATCAAGACACCGTGCGGCCAAATCCGCGGCGGTCAGATGCAGACCCTGGCCGTTCCACTCGCGCAGGCATTCCTGAAGAAGCCACAGGCCGATGACGTTCTGGAGGAACCGGATGCTGCCTGCCACGCCACCCTCATTGGTGAAGGTCCTCCCCTGCCCGCCACCGCTCACCACCGGATGGAGGAGAACGGTGCCCACCAGCGACCACGTCCCCGAGCTGATGAAGGCCAAGCCCTCGTGGGGAAAGGGAATGCCGGCCACCGCCGAGCCCGTATCGTGGCATGCCGGGGCAATCGCCTGCGTGTCGGTCAGGTTCAGTTCTTCGCTGAGCTGCGGGCGAAGTTTTCCCAAAACCGTGCCGGCCGGCACGATGTGCGGAAATTTTCCCAGGCTCAGTCCGAGCGCGGAGGTGAGTTCTTGGGACCAGGATCGCGTTCGCACGTCCAGCAACTGCGTGGTGCTGGCTTCCGTGTACTCCGCCGCGGCCACGCCTGCGAGGCGGTAATGGAAGTACTCCGGAAGGGTCAACCAGCAGGATGCCCGGTCCCACTCGGCGGGAAATTCCGCCACGTGCGCGGCAAGCTGGTAAATGGTATTGAATGAAAGGAACTGAATTCCGGTGATTTCATACAATCGCTCCTGGGGAACTCGGGAAAACACCTTCTCCATGGCAGGCACGTTGCGGGCATCGCGATAGCAAAAGGAGTGACCGATGCGTTCGCCCGCCGCATCAAGCAAGGTGTAGTCCACGCCCCATCCGTCCACCCCCACGCTGTCAACGTGGCCACCGGTTTTGGCGGCGGCTTTCGCCAAGCCCTTCTGAATTTCCCTCCACAAGTAGTCAACATCCCATACAAGGTGGTTGGCCACCTGATGAGGGCCGTTGGGAAACCGATGGATCTCTTCCAGAGTTCCGCCACTTCCGTTCCAGCGGCCGAGTACGAGACGGCCGCTTTCCGCGCCCAGATCAACCGCCACCATATTTCGGGCCGTGTTCATCGCAGGAACGCCTCCACCAAGCCGCCATCGACGGGGATCAGATGACCTGTCGTTTTCGCGGAACGGTCACTCGCCAGCCAGCAAATGGCCTCCGCGCAATCCTGCGGAGTAACACTCCGTTTCGTGAGCGTGCGCTGGGCATAGAAGTTTGCCAGTTTGCTGCGCAGTTCTTCCGTGGATTCCTTATCACTGTGGACAACATGATACTTCTTCAGAGAAATGATGACGCGGTCGCGGGGAAACATCGTGGAGCCCTCCACCACCGTCGCCGGTGAAATCCCATTCACCCGGACCAGCGGGGCCAAACCGACTGCCAACTCGCGCACCAGGTGGCTGACTGCGCTTTTGCTGATGTCGTATGCTTCGCTCCCCCACTTCGGCACCACGGCATTGGCGGAACTGGTAAGCACTACGACGGCGGTCAACCCTTGCGCCATCAGGTGGCCGCGCGCTTCATCCACCAGCATGTAGTTCCCGGAGATATTGACGTCAAAGGTCCGCCGCCAATGCTCATCCGTCAGGCGGCCCCGCGAATCGGAAGGAATGAAGATGGCCGCGGTATTGATGATGCCGTCCAGTCCCCCAAAACGCAACAAGGTTTCGTGGATGGCGGCGGCAATGCTGGATCGGTCCCCTAAATCCATCGGGCACGATGCCACGGCTTCCTTCGCGCCTTGCCCCGCCTCGGCAGCAGTTTCGGCCGCCGCCGGCTCGTCGCGGTCGGCCACCATCATGTGCGCGCCGCCTTGCACCAAGCGCAGAACCGTTGCCCGCCCGATGCCGCTCCCACCACCCACAACGATGAAAATCTTCCGGCTGTATTCCTTTTCCGACGGCTGGCGGCGGAGCTTGGCTTCCTCCAGCGCCCAGTATTCAATGCGGAAAGCCTCCGCCAGCGGCAGGGCAACGTAATTGTCGTGGCTCGAATACTCCGCCGAGTCCTCGGGTCTTGGCGCCTGCGGCAACGGCGTCGGGGGCGCTGCTCCTTCGCCGAGGGATGTCGCTCCGGCCATAACGTGAATGGCGTTCACGTAAAACTCACCGGTGACGCGGGCTTCCGTCTTGTTCTTGCCGAAGGTGAACATGCCGATGCCCGCCACCAGCACCACGCTGGGATTCGCATCGCGTAACGCCGGCGAATCCTTCGTGGCGTAGCGATGATAATAAGCGGCATATTCCTGGCGGTACTTGTCCGCCTCGTCGGCAAGGTGATCCTTGAGCTTAGCCACACTCTCGCCCTCGGGATTCCAAGGGATGTAGAGGGGGCGGATGCGTGTCCGCACAAAGTGGTCGGGACAACTGGTGCCCAGACGCGCCAGGGCTTCGGCGTCGTGAGCGTTTACGAATTGCAGAACTTCCTCGTCGTCGTTGTAGTGGCCAATGGCCCGCTGTTGGGTGGCTAATTTGCCGCGCAGAAAGGGGAGAATCTCGAGGGCAATCTCGCGGGAGTCTTTGCGCCGGTGGAATCGTTCACCGCCGAAAAGGGCACGGCCGCGCCTCTCGATGTGCTCGCCCACGAATACACCGAGATCATCAATCATCGTCAAGCTATGCAGATAACACTCGCGAGCTGTCTCGCCCCAGGTGAAGATGCCGTGGCCGCCAAGGATAATGCCATCGCATCCGGGGTTCGAGTCCACCGCTTCACGCAGGCGCAGCGCCAAATCAAAACCGGGCCGTTGCCAGGGCAGCCAAACCAGGCGGTGATGAAATCGCTGGTTGAATTCCTCCATCTTCACCTTGCCGTTCGCCGCCGCCGCCATGGCAATGCCCCAGTCCGGATGGAGATGGTCCACGTGAGCGAAAGGCAAGAGAGCGTGCAAGGGAGTGTCAATCGACGGCGCTACCGAACTGGAGCCGAATGCCGCCTGGGGATAATAGGCCACCATCTCGTCTTCGTGGTCGCGTCCCCGATAGAGGCGCCGCAGGTCGTCGAAACGGTCGATGTAAAGGAGCGCAAACCCATCTTTTTTCGCCGTGCCCAGGTCTCCGCCGCTGCCCTTGACGCCCAGAATGCGCACAGGTTTGCCCGTAAACGGATCGGGAAGCTCAAACTTCGCGCTGGTGTTCCCTCCGCCAAAGTTGGTGATGCGCAAATCCGCGCCGAGAAGGTTCGAGCGGTAACGCAACAGCTCGTGCTGATCGTTCGCCCACGCCTGGGCTTGGGTCTCGTCCCAGAGGTCCCTCAAGTACTTCATCGCGGGTCCTTTCCTGTGCGGGTATGAATCCACAAGAAATTATGATGCCGGAGAGAGGGAATGATTTCAGATAATCGGCCCGCGCTCATAAGTATTGGTCCGTAAATGCACGCCTGGGCCAAGTATGAATTGACGACCAAACATCGACAAGACGATAGGAAGATGAAGAGCAGGAGACAGGACACGGAGAACGCCCCTCCTGCCCGAGATCATCACGTTTGCATGATTATTCTTTGCCGCAGGCAAGTGGCAGCAAAGCGTCAAGCTTGCCAAGTGCATCTCCGGCTTGGTTGATTTCTACAAGCTCATCCTTCCGACCCGTGTCGATCCGTGGCAAGTAACGGCCACGGATCCTCACGCGTAGCTCGCCACGGCCCCTTTATTCTTCTCCCCTCGCTCACGTTCGGCGCGCTCCGTATAGCCGGACGCGCGAAAGGCGTGGAGCGGTTCCTCCGCCAATCCCTTGCCCTTGCGCCATTCGCGAATGGCCGGGCGCACATCGGTGCCAAAGGCCTGCTTCAGGCACTCTTCGGCATCAATCAATTCGCCCTTCATCTGGTAATGGGCCAGCTTCTCGTGATCCACCAGCACCGCTTTGGAGTAAAGTTCCTGCGCCGTGACCGCCGTTTGGATCATTTCCTCGATCTTGTTCTTCAGGTTGTGGCTCTGGTCGATCATGTAGGCGATGTCGGCGCGCTTGCCGGTTTCCCGCTCGTAGCAAATGATCTCGTTGAAAATGCGAAACACCTGATAAGGGTCAATGGAACCGAGCGTCAGGTCGTCGTCGGCGTAACGGCGGTCGTTGAAGTGAAAACCGCCCAGCATGTCCTCGCTGAGCAACCAAGCCACAATCTGTTCGATATTCTGCGCCTGGTAATGGTGTCCCGTATCCACCAGTACCTTCGCCTGCGGCCCGGCGCAGCGAGAGAGAATCAGCGCCATGCCCCAGTCGCCCAAATCCATGTGGTAAGAATACGGCTCGAAGGGTTTGTATTCCACCAGCATCCGCTGCTGAGGGGATAAGTGCGCATGTGTCTCTTGCAAGCCCTCGGCAAACCATTTCTTCCTTTGGCGAATGGAAGCTGTTCCCGGGAAGCTCGAACCATCGGCGAACCAGAGGGAGACATCCCGGCTGCCCGTCCTCTTTCCGATCTCGACGCAATCCAGAATGTGATTGAGCGCGGCCTGGCGGATATCCGCGTCAGGATTTCCCAGCGACCCGTTCTTATAAATCTGGTCCTGGAAAACATTGGGGTTGATCGCGCCGAGGCGAACTCCTGCCTTCTTCGCCGCGGTCATCACCGTTGTCGTGCTCTTGAGGCCCTCGGGAAAATCCCAGAGGACGTGCGTCGCCACCGAGGGACAGCAGCGCGTGTAAAGGTGCACCTGCCCGGCATCGTTTAGCTTCTCTTCCGTGGTGGTGGCCGCGGAGGCCTGGATGAATTTCCCAAAACGCGTGCCGGTATTGGCAAATCCCCACGACGGGAGCTCGATCGCAAAAGTGTCGAGAGCCTTGTGAATCCGCTCCGTTTGAGCCGAATTGGTCATGCCCCACCTCCCTGAATCTAGAGAGACTATTGCTTAGCTTAGGTGCCGTCAAGCGCAGTTCGCAACCCCACATTTATCACCAGTCCCAACGCAATCGCGTCACTTATTTTGCCAGCGTCACCACCGCCACCGCCAATCCGCCCAGAGTCACCTCATCGCTCGGGAGTTGGCTGCCGGCGGGCGGTTGGAAAGCAGTTTGTTGGTCGACCAGATCCTCGTGCCCGGCGGCTGCGCCGGGGACGGACACCACAAATGCACGGTCGCGCTTGTTCACCAGCAGCACCTTGTGCTTGCCGTCGCGAGTGACCATGCCCCGCGCATATACGTAGGGCGTGTTGATATGAGTGTCCATCAGTTTGTCGCCCGGGCCGAAATTGTCGTGAAGCAGTTTGAGCACCCAGTAGCGGGCATTGGGCCGGCCCGTCACCCAGTCCACCATCGATACCGACGGAAACTGCGTGGGGTACCCGACAAGCTGCGATTCGCCCGCGTACTCGATGCCCAGCGCGGCCAGCTCCGCGAATACGTATGCGTACAGCGCGCCAGAAAGGTTCCAATAGGAATTCGGAATTATTATCGGGCCGCTGCGGTTATCATCCGCGGCAATCGAGCCCAGCTCGTTGATATCCGTCTTCGTCTGGGGAGAAAGGCGCCGGCGGATGGATTCGATGTAGCGCACCGTATCCAGAAAATGATCCGCCTGACCGAAAAAGGTGTACGGTTGGATTTCCGGTTTTTGGTCGGCCGAAGGTGTCGCATAAAAGTGATAAGTGATCATGTCCAGCGGGATTCCGGGCTTGTGATGGACGTGATTGAAGAAGTATTCAAAATATTCGGGCTCCCGCGAAGGAGCCGCTAAGGCTAATCCGGCGAATTTCATGTTGGGGACCACAGCGTGCAGGGCCTCCACCACGGCATCATAGCGTTCCGTGTATTGCTGGGGGGTCGTCGAGTGCTCGTAATCGACCTCGTTAAAGACTTCCCAATAATCGATCTTGTAATGGTGGCCGGACTCATGCCAGACGTTGTATTCATCCTTGAAGCCGCCCAGTGTGTACCAGCTTACAAGGCGGGCGTAATAATCAGCCAATACCTTCATGCTGGGATCCCGCAGTTGCGTCCCCTGGGTATAGCCCCACACCACCTGATCAGGATCGTCCGGGTAAGGAACCGGTTTGGGCGTTTTGAACATCCACTGAGGGATAGTGCTGAAATTCAGCATCACGGAATGGCCGGAGGTCGCCTCGAGAAAATCCACCGTCATGGGGTCAATCAAGGAAAAATCCCAGGAAGTCTTGCCGTCTTTCGGCGGCTCAAGTTCGGCGACGGCCAGCCGGGGATAGGGTAACCAGGGAACATAGCGGACGAGGTCGCAACCCAAGTCGTGCAAAGCGCGAAAGGCGGGGTCGTGAAGCGTGGAACCTCGACGCAACGGCGGGTTCACCACTACCTGTAGAGTTGGCGTCAGCTTGGAAATGTGGGTAACTTTAGTCCAATCGACTGAAACCTGGGCGGAATTCTCCGCCGCTTGGAGGGCGTCACAAAACATCGCGGATAACAGCAGGAAAGAAAACAGCGAGAACTGGAGCCGTCGTTCTATCACGGGATCACCCTCGGGATTTCGAAGATGGCATAAACGCTCCAAGGTCGCGCGGCCCCATCGTCACCCTGACCGCACATCACCGGTGAGGGCGTCTGTCAGGAGACGCTCGGGCTGACTTCGGGGCTGCGGGAGACGAAGAAGCCTTGTGATCACTGCTGCGCCGGCGTTTGCCGGTATCGTGCCGGGCAGGGGTATCGGGCGCGGGCGGAACACCGTCGGCCCTGCGGTCACCCACCCGGCGGTCCATGCGCTTCCGGCCTTCCCGGCGTCTGTGATGCTTTCGTTTGTCGCTCAAACTCCCTCCTCAGAGAAGTTATGCACAACTCCGCACGGTGGCACGGCCATCCTTGCGCTGCGCCCGGGGCAAACTATGGCCTTATATCGCGGAATCGAGAACCCATTTGATCAGCGCCTTCCAATCCGCATTAGGCGCCGGACATGGTGAGAACCGCGCGATACTCCGCCTTGCCGCTCATCATCCTTTCGTAAGCTTCCGGGGCGCGATGCAACGGAAACTTTTCGATCATGGGGCGTACGCCGGAAAGGACGGCGAATTTGAGCGTATCTTCAGAGTCGGCTGACGTGCCGGAAGGCCAGCCCTGAAGACTTTTGCGGCCACCGATTAACTGGATCGGCGTCACCTGGATGGGCTCCATGCTCGCGCCCACCACGACCATCTTACCATTCGTGCCCAGACCCTCGAGCAGCGCCGTCATGGCGTGGCCGCTGGGAGCGGTGGCCAGAATCACCTGTGCGCCTCCCAGCTTCTTCAATTCTTCCGCGGGGTTGGAGACTTTGCTGTCGATGTAATGGTGCGCTCCGAGCTTACGTGCCAAGGTGGCATTTTCCGTTCCGCGGCTGACGGCTGCCACCGTATACCCAAACTTGTTGGCAAACTGAATTCCCAGGTGTCCCAACCCGCCAACACCTTGTATCGCCACCAGGTCACCAGGCTGCGCGCCGCTGTGCCGCAGCGCATTGAAGGTGGTGATGCCCGCACAGAGTAAGGGGGCGGCTTCTTCCGCGGAAATGCCCTCGGGCATGAGCGCCAAGGCATCCGCGGGGGCCACCATGTATTCCTCGTAGCCACCATCGTAAGTGATCCCAGGGACAGGAAGGGACTCGCAATTGATGAATTCCCCGCGGCGGCAGGCGCGGCAATGGCCGCAGTGCCCGCCATACCATCCCACGCCCACCCGCTGACCCTTCTTCCATTCGGAAACGCCCGCGCCAACTTCCTCAACCACACCGGCGATTTCATGGCCGGGGACGCGCGGGTATCGAATGCCCGGCCAATGGCCCTCCTTCGTGAACATGTCGCTGTGACAGATGCCACACGCCTGCAAGCGAACCCGGACTTCGCCTGGTCCCGGTTGCGGTACCTCACGTTCAACCAGATCAATCGGCCCTCCCGGCCGGGTTACTTGCGCCACCCTCATTTTCGCCATGAGTATTCTCCTTATAAAAGATTCGTGGAACCGAACCCTTGTCTGACACACCACTCAATAGTGGAGAACATTTAATCCTACATCGCACCAGATAATTTGGCACATGATTTGGTGCTTGGGCGCAGTGCTCCAGGAAGGTGACAGGATGAGCGAGGTTAGAAGTAAGCTGCCGCAAAGGCGGGACCGGCGAGACTTTTAGAAGGTTGGCATAGTGGCTACCGTCGCATTGCCGGCCAAACGTCCCCGGCGGATACGGCAGAGTCGCTGCCGGGATTGCCGGCAAATCCGAAGACGCAGGATGCCACGCCGACGCGCTGATGGAGGGCATCCGGCGGTATCCTTTTGACAATATCCTGATGGCGATGAACGCCGCCGATCCGCATCACCACAGCCTCGCTGAGGCGCTGCTGCCGCTGGCCGTGGAACAGCAGATGGGAATCATGTGGATGAAGGTGCCGGCGCGCGGGCGCCTCCTGGCCACTTGGTCCCCCCACTATGGGAGCAGCAGCTATATACAACTGGATGTTAATAAAGAGGGAGATCATCAGGTTATCGAATCGATTGGTGGACCTGGGGAGGATCGAACTCCCGACCCCATGGTTGCAAAGCATATATCAGCTGTCTTGCCTACATTTGCCGCGGTTTGTGAAGGTCTTCCAACCGTTGCTATCTCATTGATGGTCGGCATCTTTTAAGGTCCGAAGAAATTTCGAACCCCTGCGGCGTCGTGCTGTCGTTTGCCCCTGTTTGCCCAATTTCGATGCCGGCTGAGGGCAAATTTTGGGCAATGTTTCGGCAAGAGATACAAGCCGCTCGCCGAAATGTTTGCTCGCCTGCTGAGTATCGAAATTGCAGGCGTTCAGCCGCTTTGGCGAAATACATGCCGCAAACGGATCTGGGCGCAACGGTCCGTTCAGTCAGCGGCGATGAGATTAGAGACGAGCACCAATTCGCGCGCATTGTATCAGCCTCACACCGAAAGTAGTGCAACTGCGTAGCCAACAAAGTGTTAATTCCGATTCGTCGCAATCAAATGCCGAAGTTTGCCGCAGAGTGCATCCTTGTGTTTTGAAACCAACGTGTTTACTCGTGCGGAGTGCGGAAAAGCCACATTTCCTCGCGGATATGTGTCAATTTTGCACATCCCTTGCAATAGATCCGTACACTGAAGGTTTGCGAAGCTTCGGGCCTAACGAAAATCCCAGAACGTGACACCATCGACGCGCATTATTCATCTTGTTCATTGGACCCGCCGGCGCAAGTCGGAGATATTTCCTTATCGGAACGTTTGGGCGAGCCGCGTGTGCGGCCACTGACTTCCCCATCAGTAGTACCCCTACAACAGCCCGAAAAATCTGGTTTCCGCAGACATGTGTGTGCAAGTTGTGTGCCGCGCCCCCTCCGGAAGTGTACTCGTGACCCCACGAATGGCCAGTTCTTTTGACGAGAACCTACAGCTACAGTTCCCAAGGTCAACACTGTTTGGGGGCGTTGTGCCCCCGCGGCGTGGCGTTCGTCGGATACTGCCGAGATCGTACGTTTACGGAACGACAAGAAGTTTGGTCTAGATCGGCGTACCCTTTAGTGGAAACCGGATGGCCCGGGGGTTATGATTAGCGACAGACTTTAGGGTGAAATCTGACTTTCGGGTGAGCTTCCGGTTAGGAATGGCACGATGGTTGCGGCGGACATTCCGAATACCAATGAATCGCGTCAGCTCCAACTCGCCACGTGGGTTTCTCTGGCGGTCGGCTTCCTCATGCTCGGAACAAAAGTATTTGCCTACGGGATGACTGGGTCCGCAGCGATCCTCTCCGACGCTGCCGAATCGGTTGTCCACGTGGTGGCTGTTTCCTTCGCCGCATACAGCCTCTGGTTGAGCCGAAAGCCCCCTGATCCCACCCACCATTACGGTCATGACAAGATCGCCTTCTTTGCGGCGGGGTTCGAGGGCGCAATGATTGTGTTGGCGGCGGTTTATATCCTCTATGAGTCAATTCACAGACTGATTGCGGGGCCCAAACTGGAGAACTTGGGCGCAGGTGCTTTGCTGGTTCTGGGTGCTGGACTTATCAATGGAGCCTTGGGCGCCTATCTCGTATGGATCGGAAAAAAGCATGGGTCTTTGATCCTGGAGGCCGATGGTAAACACGTACTTACTGACTGCTGGACCAGCCTCGGTGTCATCGTAGGACTTGGTTTGACCATGCTCACGGGCTGGCTGCGTCTTGACCCTGTTGTCGCGATTCTTGTCGCCCTTAACATCCTTTGGATGGGCAGCAAGTTGATTCGCCAATCGATCGGTGGGTTGATGGATGAAGTCGATCCGATTGTCGAGAGCCAAATCCGGCGACTACTCGCCGAGATGACTTCCGAAGCCGGGGTTGAGTTTCATGGGTTGCGGCAGCGCAATGCCGGCAACACGAATTGGGTGGAATTCCATCTGCTGTTTCCTAAAGATACTTCCTTGGAGTCTGCGCACGCCCTGGCCACCAAAATTGAGGAGCTGATCCAGCGTGATTCGACGATGCGGACCGAAGTGATCAGCCATTTGGAAACTCTGGAAGACCACCATGAGGTCCACACTCGTGGCCACTTTGAAAAGTTCGACGCGTAAGGCGCGCCGAAGTCCGGTTCCCCCGCCCGAACCTGTAGGGTCAATTCTCATTCTCATCGCTGCGGCAGTTAGTGGGCCGCGGACATCTTGATTTGGCCCACCGCGTGGATGGCAATATCAACGGTATCGTTGACGCGAAGGAACAGCGTGCTGGGATTCTTTAAGCCCCAGCTCACGTAGGGAATGGTGAAATGCGTGTCCGCGATTAACTGTTCTCCCGTCGCATGCGCTTGAACAATGAGAGCGAGCGGATGACCTGTCCCATGTATCGTGAAGGTCCCCAAAACCTGGACTTTGAAATCCCCCTGGGGCAGAACTTGCCCTTGAAGTTTCTCCGGTGCGAAGGTGATTTCAGGATATTGGGCGCTCTCCAAAATGTCTTTATGCATTTTGTGATCGCGCGCATGGCTGCCGCTGTCGCCGCTGGTGGCGTCAACCACCACCAAGCCGGTGGCAAGCCCTGTGACCGGTTCGAATCTGATCGTCCCACGCTTGAGTTTGAACGTCCCGTGAACAGTGTGGAGCACGTCGCCCAGAGTAAAGCTCACTTGGGTCTGATTGGGATCAAGTTCCAGTACCGCTTCTTGCGCGACTGCAGGCGTTGGCACCGAGAGGACGAGCAGTGCAAATGCCACGGTGAGAAGATTTTTCCGCGGGGGATCGAGTTTGGTCATAGGTAATTGGAGTCCCTAAATTGGAATCTTCAACTGGGGTTGGCAAGCAGCCTCCAGCCTAACCTAAAGAAATTGCCGAAGCCGAAAGTCAGAGGAGAAAAGGTGCCGGTATGAACGGCTAGGAGCCGCTCAAATGCGTGAGGCTCATTGGCGAGCGCGGCGAGGGTCCGGCACCGGAGCCAGCCGCGGTTCTCCATGGCGAGCAGTAACTGGGACATCACCTCCCGCGGGCGATTGATGCGCCGGTGCGCCACCTCGTAGCGTGGAAGGTCCTCGTTGGCCAGCGCCTCGGCCAGAGTATTTGCCTGCTGGAAGGCCAACCCCAGCCCCTCGCCGGTGAGCGAGTCCACAGAGCCGGACGCGTCTCCCACCAGGGCGAGGTGATCTCGACAAACCCTTCGAATTATCCGCAGAGCTGAAATCGCACCAAGGTCTTTTGTGACGGTCGGGCGCCCTTCCAATCGCCGAGTAATCTCCGGGAACTGAGTGAGAGCTTCTTTCAGTCGGAGTTGCGGCGTCCGCGAGGTCACGACCAGGCATATTTCATCCCGGTTTACGGGAGTTATAACGATCTGGCAATTGCAACCCCAATGAACTTCCACGAAATCTGTCCACGGCGCGACGCGGAAATGTTGCCGGAATCCGAAACGTGTCTCCTGCGGGCGCCCGCGATCCAAACCGGCCCACTTTCGCACAAGGGAGTTTCGGCCATCGGCGCCGATGATCCAGCGACACAGAACTTTGCCCGAGTCCAACGAAACTTCACCTTCGTCGATGCCCCTCACGCGGGTTCCCCAAAGGGTTTGCACGCCCACTGCCGCCGCTCTCTCTGCCAGCGCCTGATGCAAGGTGGTCCGGCGAATCCCCAGTCCATAACCCTGGCGGAAGGCGCCTTCCGCCACCCTCCCTTCACCGATGAAGCGAATGCCGCGAAAGGGGATGGCCTGCGAGGGACCCAGAGTAACGCCCAAGCCTTTCAGATCTGCCACGGTCTGGGGCATCAGGCCCTCGCCGCAGGCCTTATCGATCGGTGGCCGCGCGAGATCGGCCACTGCCACGCTCAGGCAGTGCTGTCGGAGTGCTATCCCCGTTGCCGGCCCGCAGGCCCACCACCCACGATGAACACGTCGGTTTTCAGCATATCGGAGCCCATGGATCACCGGAGCTTATACCCCTCAAATATTTGCCACGCGCCGGGCCAGCCCCAACGCCTCAGACCAGAAGGTGGCGGAGGAATGAACGGACTCTACGACCTCGGCCAGCTTGCTCACAAATTCGTCAGTCTGCCCCTCCGTGACCACGAGCGGCGGGGCTACCTTCAGCACTTGAAAGTTGTTGCCACATATCTGCGTGAGAATGCCATTATCACGGAAGAGGTTCATCACCAACATTTGGCCAAACATCCCCGGATGGATTCGCCAGAAAGTTTCATAAGAAGCTCGCAGCGCCCATTGCCGTGGCGCCTGGAACTCAATCCCGCAGAAAAGTCCCACGCCGCGCACTTCTTTCACCATTTCATAACCGGCCAGCACGTCTTGCAATCGTTGTCGCAAGTATTGGCCAATGGACAATGCCCGCGCGCCAAGTCGCTCGGATTCCAAAACATCCAAAGTCGCCAACCCGGCGCGCATTGACAGAGAATTTTCAGAAAAAGTCGAAGTGTGAACGATGGCCCGGTGAAGAGAGGTATAGACCGAGTTGTATACGTCGTCGGACATCAAGACGGCGCCTACGGGCACCAGCCCGCCACTCAACGCTTTGGCGAGAATCACCATGTCGGGATCAAGGCCAAAATGCTGGGCGGCCAGGAACCCGCCCGTCCGGTACAGGCCCGTCTGCACTTCGTCCAGAATAAACAGGCTGCCATACTGATGGCAGAGCGCCTGAGCCTGCTGTAAGTACTGCGCATCGGGAATCCGAATGCCTCCTTCGCCCTGAATCGCCTCCACGATAAAGGCAGCACACTGTTTCGTGGCTAGCTCTGCTTCGAGATTATTCAGGTCCCCGAACGGAATCTGCTCGGCTTCCGGCAGGAGCGGGCCGAAGCCCTCGCGCCAAAACTTGCTGCCCATCAAGGAAAGAGCCCCACAAGTAAGCCCGTGAAATGCGCCCTCGGCGAACAGCAGGCCGGCGCGGCCGGTGTGGGCGCGAGCAAATTTTATGGCGGCTTCCACACCTTCGCTGCCGGAGCTGGTGAAATGGGCCTTCTTCAAGCATCCCCCGGCACTTTCGCAAAGGCGTCCGGCGAGCTCCCCCGCAAGTTCAGGCACATGGCTCTGAAGCATCACCGGTCCGCTTCGGTCCAATTCTTCTTTAAGTGCGGAGACAATGTAAGGGTGGTTGTGTCCAGTATTGTGGACACAATAACCGGAAAGGAAATCCAAGACCCGCTGTCCGTCCGCCCGAAAGAGTTCGGCCCCTTCGCAACGTACGTAGGGCACGTTCATTCGCAGCACGTCAAGCAGTCGCACCCATTGCGGGTTTACATACTCGGCATAGACCTTATCTGTTGCAGCGAGAGTTGGCATTGGCACCTCCTAAATCGAACTCGTAAACAACTGTTCCACGTCTCAGGTTCAGGGTGTTCTACCGCCATTACACCTTTCATTGCCTGCCATATCGCCGAAGTGCCCAAACACTCGGGCGGTCAATTCTGCTTTGGCCTTCGACGCCAATGCCATAAGCCTCCGCCGTTCGATTGCAGGCCCTCAGCGGCAAATAAAACAAGATTGCGAAGAACGAGACAAGCAACCCCCCGGTAAATCAGGCAGCTAAGGCCCGAAGGATTTGCGTATTCACTACCCACGCCATGTCTTTTGGTTCGGGTCTTTCGAGGTAATCGATCGCTCCAAGGTCCATAGCGTCGAGGTAGCAGTGCACGTTCAGCGCCCTAGCAATGATTAATACCGGTACCCTGGGGTGGAGTTGAAGCGACCTCTCCAGCACCTGGCGGCCTTCGAACGCAGGACTGCCTTGGCTAACAATCACTAAAGAGAAGTTTTCAGTCGCGAGGGCTTTGATCCCTTCGGCCACAGAGCTACACAACCGGCAGGTGCATCCCAAAGTGCAAAGTACAGAGCCATAATTATCAAGATCCTGAAGCTCCTCGAAGACCAGTAGTACGGTTGCATTTCTCATTTAGTGTCCCCCCTTTGCAGTACGTCGAGCAGTCGTACCAATTGGTGGTTTGCATAGTTGGCATATTGTTTGTATGCTCTGGTTACGGTTAGCATATTCCTTGCGATTAATATGGTAAACGGAAGCGAACTTGAAAGTCTCGCAACGTTGCGTGAGATGCGAGAGTTTTCCCCACGGTTGGAGCACGCAGTGCGAATGACGACAAGTTCATTTTACGGGTCTCCTGAGTGACAGACGCCATATCAGCAGAGCTTGAGTACGCAAGTTGGATACTGTTTTCATCTAACTCATCAGTTGCTCGCAGTTACGGCCTGGCCTTGGGTGCATCGACTGTAAGCACATTGCTCCTCGGAGCCGTTCCCGCGGTCGTCAATTTCCGCGACGATACTCTTGGAGTTCTTCCACACCTGGAAGTGGACCTTCTTCGTTGGTACGAAACGGTTTCTGTGCGCAACCGCGCCATTGCGCTGGGAATCTGCCCGTCTGCGTTCCGCCACGTACACCTCCTGATCAAGCAGCCTTTCAGACCTAAGGTAGTTCCTAAGGATCCTTGCCATCTGATCGGAGTCTTTCCAGACGCGGTCGGCGTAATCGCGATAAGTATCCGTCCACAAACGATTCCTGTTTCCGTTGAAGTACCCGATTGCGCTCTCGGTGTTCGCGGCAGTCGTCTGAAGCAGCGGCAGGACCTCGTCAACGGCCTGCTGTTCCCACGGCGCCAGCGACTCGCGCTCCGCCCGCAGGGTGCCGATCTCCTGCCCCATCCGATTGACTTCACCCTTCAAAGCCGTCAGTTTGTCGAGATGCGAGTCAGGACTAGACATCGAGTTGGCGATCCTTCTCAACTGGTCGGCCTCATCCGCCGCCGCAGCGGCGGACGCCTGGGCCCGCTCTAGAGTTTTCTTAGCCAGGGTCTCTTTAGCCAAATCGGCAACCGTGATAGTGCCGGGCATCCCGACACCTGCGTGCGCCAGCGGCAACGACAAGGTGATCAGCATCGCGGAACTGATGGAAATGCTCTTCTTGGTCATGGCTTGCTTGCTCTCCTCTTCAGACTGTTGGCCGAGAAAATGCCCAAACTCCAAGAGGGCGAATAAAGTTCGTTTCACCAGGAGCTAGTGCCGCTCGCCCCTTACAAGATTTAGGTCCGAGCAAGGGCCGGCCCTACGAGTCAATTGAACATTTCTACGCAAGCCCTAAAACGCGTAATACCCGTATGTCGCGCTCGTCGCGGCGCTCGGCGCAGCGCTTTCACCCGTGAACAACCCCGGCATCATCCCAACGTACACGCTCTTGCCGAAGAAGAAGGTCAATCCAAAGTCTAGAGTGTCATTCGAAGGGCCGGTGCCGCCATCGCCTCCCAAATCATTAAACGCCGCGTTGCCGCTCGCAAACAACGTATCCGCGTTCATGATGCTGAACGTTATCGTCCCTGATGTGCTGTTTGCCCCGAAAAAAGTCACTGTGAACGGAACGGTGCTGGGTGGACAATAGAAGCCCGTAGCGTTCGCGCAGTCCACGATCCCCACTGACGCCAGGGTGGTGGCATCTAGAAATGAGAACGCATTTGAGCCGGTATCGAGGACGTTTGTGTTTGTGGGAGATGTGTATTGGACGCCATTGTAAGTAATCTGCGGGATGTTGCCATACTGGTCGAGCCCGTAAACTGTGGCACCGCCGGCAAGGGCGTTATCGCTTTGCGTTCCAATACCGAAGGTCAGCGACCCCGCAATTGACCCATTGGCCGCTCCGGTCGCTGGAACGGATGGCAGAGTGACCAGCACGCCGTTGTTGTCGGACGAGGCAACCGCCGCAACGGGATTGATAGCCTGATCCGCGGCTTGCACATTGACGGGCGAGCAGGCCTGACCGGTGGGGCAGACGTAGTAGGGGTATCCCGCTGCGCTCGGAATGCCTGAAGTGCAGTAAGTACCGCAATCCCATGGGTAACCACCAATACCCAGGATTCCGTTGGCGCCCAGGGTCTCCAACGTATTTTCATTCCCATCATTGGGAAGAGAGGGGTTGACTGGAATTGCGAGGCACTGTGAAGGGACTCCAGCGGAACTGCCGCCAATGACCTGAATGGGAATTGAGGCGGCCTTTTCTCCCGCGACCCCGACATCCGCCAGCATCACGGGTCCCCAAGTGTAGGATGTGTCCCCGTACTGGACACATTCCTGGAGCTGATTGCCAGTGCTATCCGTAATCGTGCCCAGCGAGCTCGCTGGAACGGTAGTGAGCGCTGAACTGAGCACGCGCAGGCCGATGGAGCCAGTGTCGACGAGTACATTATCGACGGTTTGGCAATTGCTGGTGCTCCCTGGTACACAGATGGTCACCGTCATCCAAACCCCATTCACGTACCCGCCCGACGGCCCTAACGCCCCGAAACCGACCGTTAGGGGCGCCGCATTGTCTAAAACCGGAGCAGTGTTGGTAAGGCTGGGTGTGCTGCTACTGCCGCCGCAGCTTCCCCAATAGATCAGCCCTGTAACCAACGCGAGGAAAAAGGCTATCTTCGTTTTGGAGACATTTCTCAGGGTCATCGCACCACCTCCACGGAAACATTCCTGGGAACAAGATTAGGCACGAAGGCGCTCCCCTTCCAAAACCGCATGTGGCCGCCGCTCGCGAAGACAAAGTCGTTCGTTCTCACGATCAGCCCCCTGAGGTGCCGGACTTGGGTCTGAGATTTCGACGCCGTCTGCAGATTCGTGACGTACGATCCCAACAACTGCTCCATGTTGGGCATGAAGGGCCCCTGCCAGGCGATCCCGAAAACCAGACCTATCGGTGAGACGTATTCTCGAACCGTTGTGCCGTTCGCGCTCGTAAGCTCGTGGACTTTGTAGGCCTGGAGGTCCTGGACACGATCCTCACTTTTCATATCCTGCTGGTCCACGCTCACTGACGACTCATACTGGCCCAGCACCGCCCACGCAGGGACAGTTCCCAGAGTCAGTATGAGCAAGACACCCAAAACGTTTTTCATAAGCTCAATCCATCCCTTTCTGTCGGTATCTGCTAGTTTACACAGTTGGCATATCTTTTGCCGGTTGTACTCACAGTCGGCATTCCCCCATCGATTAATACCGCAAACAGAAACGAGCTTGAAAGCCCTATTACGATTCGTGAGATGCGAGAGTTTGCGCCCCGGTTGGAGCAAGTGTTGTAAATGACGAAATCTTCATTTACGCGCCATGTGATGGACATTGTAGCTTGCTCGTGGCGCTTGCCCGTACGGCTCGCATACTGTTTTCCTTTGGCTCCCCCGTTACTCGCAGCCACGGCCTGGCGTTGGGCGCGCCGACTGTGACCGCACTTCCTGGTTTCGCTCACGCGCACCGGGGTAACGTTCTCGTGCCGGAGTGCATCGTACAACGTAGGGGCATAACGCCTAACTCATGAGTTGACATTACCTATGCGGCTGCTGCTCGTCGAAGACGATTTAGCCATCCAGCGTTTTGTGGAGAGGGCGCTGGCCGAAGCGGGGTACCGCGTAGATGCAACTGCCGATGCGAAGAGCGCTGAGGTCCTCGCATTAGAAGGCATTCACGACGCGTTCATCATTGATTTAGGCCTGCCGGACATGGACGGACTCGATTTGATTGCGCGCTGCCGAGCTCAGGGCAACGCCGCTCCAGTCTTGATCCTGTCGGCCCGGCGGTCAGCCGATGAGCGCGTGAAGGGTCTCGAACAAGGGGGCGATGATTATCTCACCAAGCCGTTCGCGATTGCGGAACTAATGGCAAGGTTGCGAAATTTACTGCGCAGATCTTCCACGTCGCAAAAGGAACCGGTGCGGTTGGAAGTTGCCGATCTCCAGCTTGATTTGATTGCGCGCGAAGCGAAGCGGGGTGACAGCGTTCTCCAGCTTACGCCGCAAGAGTTCTCTCTGCTCGAGTACCTTTGTCGGAACGTGGGCCGGGTAGTAACTCGGACGATGATCCTCGACCATGTCTGGCACATGCGTTTTGACCCGGCGACCAATGTCGTAGACGTTCACATTTATCGTTTGCGCAGCAAGGTTGACCACGACGATCGCAAACCCTTGATTCACACCATCCGCGGTGTGGGCTACGTATTGAAGCATGCCTGAAAACCGACGCACCACCGCCGCCTGGCGCATCGCCTTCTGGACCACGCTGGCATTCTCCGTGGGAACGTTTGTGGCGTTCTCCATTGTCTACCTGCTAATGGCGCATGAGATCTGGGCTCGCTCCGATGCTTGGCTTACCGGAGAGGCCCGGGTGCTCGCGCAGGTTGCTCAGGATACTCCACAAGACAGCCTGTACAACAAGATCGTGGAGGAAGTTGCCGAATTGGCGACGCAGGAAGTCCCGGACGAGCGTAGTTCGCAGGGAGAGCGGCTGAACAACGTTTTCTTCCTCAGAGTCAACCCAGCGTCCAGCGGGGACATCCTGTTCGTGGGGTCTGGATCGAAAGACACGTTTTGGCGCGCGATTCAGCGGGCGCATTTTGCCGTAGGGATTCCGGAGTCGATAAGGGTGGAAGGATGGCAACCCGCTTTCAGAGTCGTGATGCAATTGCATGCGGGAGGGAGTCCGATCTATTTGGGCCTCTCGGAGCGCGGCGCCCGGCATATCCTGCACGCGCTCACGTTGCGCTTCCTGTTGGTGTGGACCGGAACGGTCTTTCTTGGGTTCCTGATTTCGTATCTCAGCACGCGACGGACCCTGCGAAGAGTGGAGCGCATTACCGAGACCGTCGCACGAATCGGCAGCGAGGGACTCGACGAGCGATTGCCGGAGCCTGCCGGTTCAGACGAAATCTCCCGGCTGGCAAAAACGTTCAACCGCATGCTGGACAGGGTTCAGGCATCCGTGAAACAACTGCGGTCCTTAACCGATGCGGTCGCTCACGACTTGAAAAGTCCCGTGACATCGATCCGGGGAACTCTCGAATCGGCACTGTCGGCCGAAGACGGCGACCAATGGCGAGACTCAGTCGCGCAGTCCATTGAAGGACTGGACCGCGTGTCTGCTCTCCTCAACACAACGCTGGATGTCGCCGAAGCCAAAGCCGGAGCCCTTCCAATGGAACGGATGGCGGTGGACTTCCATGAGGTGGTGACTCAATTGGTGCATCTGTACCTCCCGGCCATGGCGGACAGGCATCATGAGGTAAGAACTGACTTGCAGGACGGCGTCGTCGTCGAGGCCGACCCCGGGCTTATCAACCGCACCCTGAGCAATCTGCTGGAAAATGAACTCGTACACCTTCCTGCCGGTTGCAAGGTCGAGATTCGGCTCCGGTCGTGCCAGGGCTATGCCGAATTGGTGATCGAGGATAATGGGCCGGGGTTTCCTCCCGAGATTGGCAATCGCGTATTTGAGCGATTTGTGAAGGGAAAGCACTCGCCGGGAAACGGGCTCGGATTGGCCTTCGTTGACGCCGTGGCGCAAGCCCATGGCGGGACCGTGAAGATTTCCGGTCGCCCGGGCGGGGGTGCCACGGTTACGCTGTCACTGCCGGTTAGTGAGATGGCCCCTGCCTGAATGTTTATTGACAACCCCCATTTACGTGTGATCGATAGTGCAAACACCGATTGGCAACTCACGACGATGATGTAGAGTTTCCTCTGAGTCTAAGACACCACAACACCATCCGACCACGGTGCCTCAGCATATTGGTAGGCGGAGCCAAGCTTCTCGGGCGTGATTCACCGTGCACAACTTGCAGCGTCCCCTATTTGGCCTTCGCGCCACTTCGACCTGCTTCGGTCGTCGCGTATTTACCCCACGCGCGGATCATGAACGCGAAATGTCCGGGGAATTACAATTTGTTCATTTTGGCAAATGTCGGTAAAAGCTGCGTTATCCTGATTCTTCCGACGAGACGTGAACCGACGGAGGTTCGAGCGATGAGCACGCGAATGAGCTTTTTCCGTTTACTCCCTTATCAGCGGGCACACAAGGTAAGGGCGGATCGCAATGTTTACGGGGTACTCGCCTCAGTGGGTTCGAAATAGTAAGCGCATAAACGGAGGTCCGAATGCGAGCCAATATCCCACACCGCAGCCGCGCTTGTGTCGCCGGCTTCGCTGGCGTTTTTCTATTCGTTGTATTGGCCCCGTCGCTGATGGCGCAGGGTGTGGGACAAGTGACAGGCACGGTGACCGATCCAACCGGAACGCCACTGGCATTTGCCATGGTCACGGCCACCAGCGTGGAGACTGGCCAGGTGCTACCTGCCGCCACCGGGACAAATGGTACTTATAGGTTTAGTCTGCCCCCCGGCAACTACCGGATGACGTTCGAGTCCTCCGGTTACAAAGCCGTCGAATTTCCTGCCGCGAAGGTCAGCGCGCCCTGGACGGTCGTCGAGAATTGCGAACTCGAGGCCGCCGCGCAAGCCCCAGGCAATCCGGCCGCCGAGCCGGCTCAGAAGCCAGCCCCAAGCCCTTCCAAGAACCCGCAGGAACCTTCGCTGGAGGATCTAGGGATTACTCCGGCTCAGGCCAAGGGCAATGCCCAAGCCCAGGCGCTTCTTGACAAACGTTCGCACATGCTCAAAATCCATCAACGGCTCGGTTTGATTACGATTGAGCCATTTGCTGCCACGCTGATCAGTTCCGCATTTGCTGGCGGAAGGCAGACGAGCAGCACTACCCGCGATCTGCATGCCGCGTTGGGTGCGACGACGGTGGGATTGTATTGCGCGACTGCTTACTTCGCGATCCGGGCACCCAAAATACCGGGTACGAAAACGCGCGGGCCCATCCGCCTGCACAAGACCCTGGCTTGGATCCATGGTCCGGGGATGGTCCTTACACCTATCCTGGGAGAAATGGCTTTCGCCCAAAAGGACAGGGGCGAAAAGGTTCATGGGATCGCCTCGTTGCACGGCCCAGTGGCCATCGTGACGGGAGCGGCATTCGGATTGGCGGTGGCGTCGGTGTCGTTTAAATTCTGAATGAGGTCCTATGCTTCGAAAACTGCTGATAGGGATTTGGCTGCTACCACTTCCCGCCCTTGCGGCAGCAGACAGCCAATGGGTGCTGGATCAAAGCACTCTCACCTATCATGTGTCTCACCCGCTGCACCAGGTCGACGGTGTCAGTCATGCGGCAAAGGGCAAGGGCATTTGCCATAACGGGCAATGCCGTTTTCTAATTGCGGTGCCCGTGAAATCTTTCGATTCGGGTGACAGCAACCGCGATCTTCACATGCTTCAGGTGACGCGCGGCGCGGAATTCCCCATCGTGACCGTGCGCACCCACATGCCCGAATCGGATTCAACATCAGGGACGATTAATCTTGACCTGGAAGTGCAATTCGCCGGGCAAACCTTCGAGTACAAGCAGGTTCCATTTCAACGCGTGATGCAAGGAAACGAGACTCGGATTACAGGAACAATTCCGGCAAAGCTAAGCGATTTCAAGATCGACCCACCGTCGCTCCTGATGATGCCCATCAAGAACGAGATTCCAGTGCGCGTTGATCTGACCTGGCGCCCGATGTAAAGGGCTGGCGCCGTGTTGTTCATTATTGGTTTGCACATACTAACAATCGTGATAGAAGACTTACGAGCCCTCGATACCGGTTGAGAAGCATTCGGGCAGTGTTCTGAGTCCAAGCGACGGGTGCAGGTTTTTTCGCAAGCCCAAAACAAGAGGCCAGAGATGAGAAAATTCGTGGCAGGTGTAATCGTAACCCTTGTTTGTATCATCGGGGGAGGGTACGCATACTTCGCAGGAGGCTTTGCACCCGTGGCCACCGCCTCGAGCCCCATGCCATTTGAAAAAAGGCTGGCGAAAATGGCTCTACATGCGAAATTGCAAAAGAAAATGCCGACGACAGTCCCGATTAAGGCCGATGAAGCCAATTACCTTGCCGGCGCGCGTGCGTACGTAACCAATTGCGCTGTCTGCCACGGCGTGCCAGGGAAAGAGAAGACTGCGATTGCGCGTGGGGAGTATCCGATACCGCCGGAGTTATTCCATGGGAAGGGCGTCACGGACGATTCGCCCGCCGAAACGTTCTGGAAAGTGGCCAATGGAATCCGGCTGACGGGAATGCCGGGTTTCAAGCAGAGCCTGTCCGAAACCCAGATGTGGCAGATCTCGCAGCTGCTGGCGAATGCGGACAAGCTTCCCAATTCGGTCACGGCGGTACTGACTGGACAGCCTACTCTGCCGCAGCCGAAGTAGCTGTTAAAAAATCTCGAAGGCGGCTCTCCGTTATTTGCCGGGCGCGATGCTTCTTTGTTCTGATCCGCCTGGTAAATGACTTCTTCTCTTTTCAACTATTTTGCGGCGGCTGCGTGACCTCTGCGCTCTCCCGGAGGTCTCGAAAGAGCATGCCGAGTCTCGTGCATCTGTCGAACCGTCCGTCTCGCAAGCGGAGGCTTCTATCGGGGCTTTGCTCACCGCCGCGGATCAGACCGTTTCCACCACTGGCTGCTAACCCCTAACCCGCAAACTTAGGGTCGCCAGGCGCGCGCATTCAGGTTGCGTGACAGCATCAACTTGAGCGTTATTTTGTCGGAGCCTGGAGTCAAACCAAACCCAATGCCGGCTTCGACCGCGAGGCCGAGAAACTTGCTGCTGGAGTGATCCATGACGGCCCAGATTTCGTGAAACTGCTGACTGTAGGATACAAAGCGGCGGAGTGGGCCGAAGCTGTCGTACTCTTCCGCGGCGAAAGCCCACCGGTCATTCAGGTTGTAGGCGATTCGCCCGGCCGGGTTGTACTGGAGGTTGCCGAAACCTCCCGTAAAGTCGGTGTCGACAATCGGGTTGTAAATGAAATCCCAGGGATGCAAGTGCAGCCCGACAATCGGCCTGATCTCGGAGCTGATGCGTCGGTCCTCCCAGTAAAGGGCGTTGACGCTGAACTCATAATTGATCCCGTAAAAGAAGGTGTGGTCGTGAGCGTGGGGCCGGACAAACAGCTCGCGGATTTTAAAGCCGTTGATGGTTGTGGCGTGGTTCATCGAATAAATCGTGTACACGGGAAGATAGAGTCCCTGCTCCATCCAGGGCGTCACACCGTAGGCCCATTCGGCAGTTCCGTTGAACGAGTGATCAGCGATGATGGCCCCAGGGAAGACGGGGACAGTCCGTCCAGCGGGCGTGAAGTTGCTGTGGACCATGAGATTGAATATACCCGGCGGCTCGATCTCCGCATCATAGACCTGGATCTCGTCGGTTTGCGCGAGAGCGGCCGATGGCAGTGCCGTTAGGCCGATAATGATCCACAAGACAGCGCGCATATTCATCCCACAACGTTCCGCCAAAGCGAAGACAGCGCAAAACAGTAAATGGTCAGGAGGTCTTGTCGGGTTTCACAACCTGCGAAACAACCCTGTTGCCTGGGGGAGCCGGCGCTGAGCCGTCGTGGGTTCCAAAGCGGATTTCCATGGGAGTGTTCTTGGGGAATACCACGTCCACGCCACGCGCCACAAGGTGAGAATAGACGGCCCAACCAGCGCCATAGAAGGCGAATCCAGCGCTGACCGGCCGGGAATGAGCCAGCAGGCTGGCCACGGCGCCCACGAATCCCAGGCTTGCTGCACCCCTTATTCCTGCTCCGCCATAGTCTGCGCTTTGCCCCGCCGCGCCTCCGTGGATTCCGCGCCCTTCGTCGAGATCCAGAGAAGTGGCCGCCAGGAAGACATCGATGGCGGGCATCACGTAGTTTGTCTTGGGCGTTACGGCATGGGCGCCGCCTTCGGCATCGAGCTGCAAGTGACCCGCTGAATCAGCCTCGATTCCTTGCAGGCTGGCTTCCACCTTGCGGGTTGCGCCGGGAGTAAGCTCTAACTGCCGAAACGTAAAGCGGAGTTGTCCATTCCGGCCGAATAGACGGGCCGGTACGGCTTCCGTGATGGTCCCGTTTAGCCGTGCGCCCTCCGGGAGGATCAGGGTATGGTCAGAGGAAAAGAGAGGTTGTGATACCACCGCGCGAACCGGAGTGTCCCGATGGTCGGTCGCTGAACTCAGGGGCGAAACCAAGCGGACGTGAACGAGGCTTCCAGGTGGTATAGACCCTCCCATTTTCTCCAATTGTTGGGCGGGGGGAATTTCGGTACCAAAGGTCAAAGGCGTTTTGAGTTCAGCGGTGAAGTTTGTGCCCACCGGCAACGATGGCCGGTGGTACGGCAATTTTGCTGACAACGCCGCCTTCAGCCGCTGCACCTTGCCCGGCGCGGTCACATTGTTGATTGCTGCCTCTTCCTGATTCAAGACCTGCTGATGAACTTCTTCCACTTTGCTCGCGACGCGTCCTTTTTTCTTCTTTTCGTTTCCGCCCGCGACCATATGAACCATGCCGGGCGCACCCTGGATGACGTGAGTCTGCATGGGGATACGCTTCCCGTCAGCCTCTACCAGGGTATTGAAATCTACCTGCGCGTGCCGCAAGGGCGTGAAGTTGCCGTTGGCGATGGCAAGGGCGCGCTGTTTACGCGGAGCGCTATCCACCTTGGTTACCTGTCCCATCACCCGGCTCCCCGCAGGAATTACCAGATGATCAAACACGTAGACATTCTCGACCACCTTACCCTCGACGGGAACACCGGCGTGTTTGACGGGAACTTTCTTGGTCAAAGCGATTTGAAGGGGCGTTTCTACTTGTACGGTCAAAGGTAGCAAATCTGGAGCCGTGGGTGGGTTCTGAGCAAAACCGCCTTGCACGTAGCAACAAAGGAGGGCCAAGGATACTGATGGGGCGAGCGTAGACGTCCGCTTTTCCATATATGATGACCTCCGGAATTAGCCCCGTTCTGGCAGGGACATTATGATGCTCTTCACGAGAAGAAGGATGGCCCCAACACAGATTGCACGCCCGTATCGGATGCACAAGGGCTGCACGAATTTGATTCGCCAACCTCAATACTCCAAATCCAAGAAGGGTTCGAAGGTCCTGTGCTGGGGGCCGGCGAAGTGTCCGAAATACGGCGACGCGACGTTGTTGTAAACATCACGCGGGTTCAAGTGGTTGGTGACGTTATAAATGCCGATGGCTCCGCGTAGGGTGTGGTTCCTCACCCAGGGCAGGAAGGGAATGCGAAAGTCCTTGGAGAGTTTAAGGTCAATGGACATGAAGGTGTGAAGTCGCAGGCTGTTGGGCTGGCCCACGTAGTTTTGCAGCACGTCGACCGCCGAAAACGGAAACCCGGTGTGAACGTCTAGAACCGGGCTGACGGTAATCTTCCAAGGAAGCTGGAATTCTCCCCAAGTTACCAATCGATCCGGAACATCGGAGTTCAGAGCCGAAAAAAAGTTGGGCCGGATGACCGGCTGTTCGAACGGTACGTACACCTGGGAGAGAACGTTCAGGTCCCCACGCGCGGAGCTGTGAACGTAAGAAAAACTGAGGTCGGCATATTTGCCGGTACGATAGCGGACGGTGGATTCGAATTCTTCGTAGCGCGAGCCGCCGGTATTGGTCATCAAGAGCAGCGGATTGGTCCCCGGCAACTGCTGCGGCCCCACGACGAACAGATTAAAGGTGTGGCTGGCGAGATAGCTGAGCCGGAGGGTGACGCGCGACCGAATCTCGCGGTCGACTTCGAGGTTCCAAGTCAAATCGTAGGGTGTGCTGTCCAGGTCTTGCCCGGGAGGAAGAATCTGGTATCCCTTCTCAGTCACATGCGCGTAAACATTCTGCAGGGTCACGGGCGGTCCCAGCGGATTTCCCTGCGGGTCAAAAAGTGTGATCACGCGATTAGGATTGCCGGTAAAACTGCCGCCCAGGAGAGGCATGCCGGCGTAAAACACCCCGACCCCGCCGCGCAAAATCGTCCGATTGTTTTTGCCGGGGGCATAGGCAAATCCCAGTCGAGGCGAAATAGCCGCCGCCGTTCCCAGGGTCTGTCCGGAAAAGCGCAAGCCAGCGTCGAGTGCAAACCGCTCACCGAATGCCCAGTGATCCTGGGCAAAAACACCAACTTCCGTATCATGCGCGTCCAGCGTCCCAGGCCCGGTAAAGGCAATCTGCTCCGCCAGCGAGCCGTCCGCCCTCAGAACATTGACCGGCATCGAGCGACTCGCGCCGCGGAAGGTCCGAAACACGGCGTCGCCCCCGACTTTCAACTCGTGCCTTCCGTGCCAATTAAATTGCGGGAATTGATAGGTTTCCCGCGCCTCAGCCTTGTGGGCGGTGCGGGTATAAGCGTTGAAAAAGTCGCCGCCCCAGCCGTTCGGCGTCACCTGCATGTCAGCGATTCCCTGCCCGTGGCCGTAGCTGGAAAAGCGAGTGTACTGAAACGTGGTACTGAGAAGCCCTCCTGACGCGAACACGCGCCGGTCTTCCAAGCCGAGGGAAAATCCGCGCTGGCCGTAGTTCGAGGAGGCGCTTTGCGGTACCAATGAGTTGATATCCGCGAATTCCTGACGGGCGGGAAATATGTGCACATTGAACGTCAGAAGGTGTTGCGAGGAAACGACGTATTGGAAATTGGTGAAGGAGGTGAAGCCTTGGTGAATGGTTTGATCTTTTGGCCAAGGCAGTCCGCGCACAACTTGCTTAGTCATGAAGTAGGAGAAGGATTCCGACATGGTCAGGCGGTCACCGTCCAGCGGCCCGGTAAACCTGACGCGAGGGGTGTTGCCATCGACGCCCTCGATGTGCCCATTTACACCCCGAAACGAGGGCACAACATCGAACAATTGGAAATTCCACTTGCTGGAAGGAGGTTTGGTCACGACGCTGGTCAGACCTCCGGAAAAGTGTCCGTATTCAGCATTATAAGGCGCCTTGGACACGTCCACCGACTCGATGGCATCGAGAGGAAGGTCGATCGAGTAGCTGCCGGTAATGGGATCCACCATTTCGGTGTTATCAACCAGCAGCATGCTCTGGCCTTCCGTCGAGCCCTTGATGTTGATCTTTCCATCGGGGGAGCGCACAACTCCTGGTACCAGAGGCAAAGCCGCCAGGAATTGTTCTTGCACCAAGGGCAAAGTATAGAGTTGCTGGGAGCTCACATGACCGGTGGAAGGAGTACTTTCCGTGGCGAGAGGGGTTGCCGTTTCATGAACCTCGATGCTCTGGCGAAGCTTTTCCGGTTCCGGCAAGACAACTTGCAAAGGCATCGGGGCCTCCGAAGTCACTTTGAGGGCATTCTGGCTTGCGGCCAGGTGCCCCAGCGCTACGCATACCAACTCGTACTGACCGGGTTCCAGGCCGGGAAAATCAAATTCCCCCCGCTCGCTGGTGGTCACACCGATTCCCTCCGCCGGCAAGCCAACCCCCTTGAGTGTGCAGAGGGCGGCCGCGATGGGCAGACCTTTCGCACTGACCACCACGCCTTTCAAATCCTGCGTCGGGGGTAGTGGCCAAGCGGCGGCCACCGAAACCACCAAGGCAAGGACCATACCAAGGGGTTGATTGAACCAAACTCCACTTTGCCGGGTCATATTCAGCACAGTGATTTGTGCATTTCTCACCAGCCGCATAGCCGCAAGTCCCATTGTAGCATCAGGATCCGGCGGAGGCTATCTCTTGAACATTTTGTGGTGAATATCCGGCCAGTATTCCTTGAGCAGATTGAAAAACGTGTCCTCTCCCACCATAACCCCCCACTGGCTAAGGTTGTTGGACAGGGTCCGGTTTTCTTTCGGGTAGTAGAAATTGGAGAATCCGGCAGAGGCCCCGGCGCCCAGGATTTCAGAGAAGTTAAAGGTTCTGTGACCCGCATCGGTCTGCGTCACCCAGATGCGACTTACCGCATACCCGGTGCGCTTGAAAAACCCACCCGTTCCCAGACGAAAATAGCGAGGGTCTTCCTTTAGCAACCAGGGAACCACGGCTTCGGTCATGATATTCTCACTGGTCTGGTCGGCGAATGAGGCCGCGTAGCGTTTAGTGAAGGGGCCCCAACTTTCTTCTCCCCAGGATTTCGGGTCGTTCTTCGTCTGTCCAAATCCTGCAAAGGCTCCCGCGATCACATATGCGTACGGATCAAACGAATCCTCGATTGCCAGCTTGAATTTTCCTTTTGGCGACAAGGGCTCCATGCGGATATTGGGATTCTCCACCGTCCGGTAATTGGGAAGAACTCCAAAAATGCGGTCATTCTTAGGCTGGACAGAATCCGCAGGCGGCGGCTCACTATTTGTTGAAGGCTTGGACCCAGAGGTTGCAGGTTGTTGCGCCTCGGCAATGCTACCCCCACAAATAAGGATGATAAGCATCGGGGTGCACAGCGCGAATAAACGATAACATCCAAGTGGACCAGTGCTTGCTTCAGTCGTCACCTATTTATAGTGCCCGAAGAGCATGAACGTCGAATGTCCAGTGAATTACATTTCGTTCATGTTCGCAATCGCCCGTAAAAGCTAAGAACTGGCCAGCTGGTCTAAGAGCCGACCCCCGCTGTTATAGAACTGTTGTCGTGAAGCGTCCAGGAACGTGTGGTGTGGCAAATGCCAACCCTACCGGGCGTAGTCGTGCTTCCGCTCGACCTCTTCCTTGATAGTGCACAGGGCATGGTTCCACACGATGTCGTGTACGAACTCGGGGAACACTATTCTGGCACTCTTCCACATCATCCGACTCGCCAAGCCCTTGCCCCTCTTGTAGTCGAACGCCGTGTAAATGGAGAGCCGACGGTTTCCGTCCTTGGTGGGCGTCAAGTTGAAGATGAGTTTCGCATGGTCCACAAGCCGCTCGTCGGCCTGATAGAGCAAAGTATCGAGCCCGACAGTCTTGGTTAGCCGCAGTTGCGCGCCCAATCTGACGAAAGGTATTCTATATCCAATCACCGACCCGGCCTCGTTGGGCTCCCCGTGGACTTGCCGAATGTTGACGAACCGCAGCTTGACGAACCTCGCATGGGACTGGCCGAACTTGGCCAACTCCTCCATGATCTCTTCCTCTGAACCTCGGATTTTGATCGCGTACATCCGTTCGAAGTCCGGCGACTTGCCCAGCTCGATTCCCAGGCCAGAGGCAAGCTGCCCCTTGAGCAGTTCACGCTTTTCCTTCAGCACCACTGTTGGGTACCGCCCATACTCCCCCCACTTCAAACCCAAGAGAGACTCAAACGCAACGTTCCTGAGGGTGACCATCGCGCCAGCAAAAATGGACCGCAGCACGTCGTAGCCGCACATTTCCAGGAGCACTTCGCGATAGTCGGCCGTGCCGCTGGCGATCTTCCAGAGCACGGCGCTAAGGGGCCGACTCCGCTCGTCTCGCACCTTGTACTCTGTGGCAAACCCCTGGTACACGATGCGGCTTACCACTGGCATGGTGAATGCTATCCGGCTCAGGGTAAATACCATCCGCCCGAAGCGATTGTCTGCCACCAGCCAGTTGACGGTCTTCCCATATCCCCTGGCGAGAGCCTGCTTGTCGATTCCCTCATAGAGCACGGTCTCGGCCAGCCGGCTCGCCGTCGCGTGGGCCGAGTAGAGACCATCTTTGTTCAATCTCGACCCGACGGCGTCACCGATGATGGCAAAGCGGTCGCCAAAGGGAAATGCCGCTGTGGTTACGGTCATTCTGGGAGCGCAAGCGCAGGCGAGGGGAACTGCCGCGATACCGGGCAGGATACGGTCAATCTGCGGCAGCGTCAGAAATTCGCCGACGATCTGATGAGTGTCGTGGGGCAAGACCGCCTGGTCGATACACTTGCCGATCATGGCGACGGTTAAGAATCTGCCCTTGGGAATGAGGGCCGTATGCTCAAGGGCGAGGTGTTTTGAGCCAGACTCGATGAAGTAGATCTCCCGGTTCATATTGCGCTGGAGATAATCCTCACCCACGTCGAGTTCGAAGATGAGGGTCTTTCGGGACTTGCCGGGAACGAAGGCGGGATTCATACGCTGGACAGAGGCGATGAGCCCATCCTGCTGATGATCGGAGCCACAGTGAGCGTTGATTCCGGTGGCGATACTGACGAAGGTGGCCTCGAGCGTGGCCGTCTCTCCCGAGGGCGACTTCGCCGTCAGCGTGGGCTTCCCCGCTGCACCGTAGGCAATCGCCTGGACGTCACCATACTGGACGCGCGCGCCTTCCTTCACCGCCTCGCCGAGCAGAAACCCGTCAAATCCCGCTGGCCGGCCCAATCTCCTGCCCGGTAACGAGCCCCTGAATACCGAGTACATCTGCGCGTGTTGGGGAACTCGCAGCCGAAAGTTCTTCCACTGCCCGTGAATCCAGACGTAGTCGATGTGCCCCTGAACGATTTCATCGGGAACGGCGAGACCTTGCGCGCTGAGTATCTGATTCAACCGCGGAGAGATAAGGCCCGCGCAAAAGTTGCATCCCTTGCATTGAAAGTCATCCGAGGCCTGGTCGGCTGGGCCACGTTTCTCGACGATGATGACATCCAGGTGCCGGTTGAGGCGGCGGGCTTCCCGCAACAGAGCGATGGCGAAGAACGAACCGGCAGGCCCACCGCCGACGATGGCAACCCGATCGCCGTTCTGGAGGCTCAGGGACGGAATTGCCATCAAAGAACCCCGCGACTCGATCCAGTGTGCGTTTCAGAAAATGAATCGCGCCAGCAGATACCAGGTATTATTTCCACTCGCGTTGCGACCGGCGCCATCATAGTTAATCGCGGCCCCGTTGAAACGCGTGTATCCGGTATATTGGACGCCAAGCTGAATATTCTGCATCGGAAAAACTGAGAAATTGGCGATGTACCCGGCGCCTCGGGGATTGCCATTGGCGCTGCCGGTCACGGCACTCTGCGCATACAGCAAGGGGTCGACCGTCCCTCCGGTATCGAACCAACCGAATGTCCCGGAAAGGCGATTGCCGAAATGGTATTCGGCATTGGTGAAGATTGTGTCGAGGTGGTGGTTGCTCACTTCTGCTCCCATCGCAGCGTAAGTTGCGGCCAAAGTTGAATTTTCGCGGATGTACGTGCCGCGCAGCGAAAGCACGTCCTTCCTGAATAACGTTCGATCGACCTGGAAGTCCGCTGCCCAGTCCGTGTAATCGTCCTCAAGGCCAACAACAGCGCCAGGTGTGGATGCCATGTGCATACCATAGGCGCCGAACTCGTATTGTGTCTTGGGTGTCAATTGCTGCCACGCGACACGCCAATAGGGCGCAACCCCTCGGATGTTGTAACCAAGACCGCTTCCGGAATTCGGTTGAGGATTGCCCACGTGGTCGGAGCGATAGATAGCTCCGTCCACATAAAGATGATCGTCCCACATGGCGTAGCCGCCGATTCCGGCGACATCCTGCGCCAGAGGGCCGGCAATGATGGGAGCGGCGGTAGGAGTGGGTGCGGAATCGCTCGCGATCCAGGGGAAACCCCATGCCGGCGTAGAGTTCCAAAGGTCCTCGACGCCGGGATTGTTATTTAGGTTCACACCGTAAACGAGATCCTTGCCGCCCACCTTCCTCTTGTTCGCGTAGCGGATATCGGTATTATCGATGCTGAAATGATCAGCCTGGGCATCATAGGTCACTTGCAGAAAACTGCCGACGTGGTCTGCCCATGCCCCCGCAAGGAACACCGACACGTCCTGGGGAAATTCAAAACTGCCATTCTGGGTTCCCGGCTGAGGGGTTTTGGTCGCGGTCAATGAGGTCTCGAGCATCGCGGAAAGGGGCAGTGAGGAGAGAAGGTCAAGCCCCGCGTGCCGCTTACTTGAATCGTCCGTGACCCCTTTCTTCTCTTTATCTTTATCGACGTAACCGAGCAGCTTGAATTTGCGCCCTGCGGGGTTGAGCTCGGGCGGTGTGTAATGGCAGCCGCTGCACGGCAACCCTGTCTGGCGCGCATAGCTCGGAACAGCTCGCACGCTGGTCGGATTTAGTGTGGCAAGAAACGCGACAGAAAGCGCGGGAACTGACGCAAGCAACGGAATCAGCAATTTTTTCATACGGTACTCTCCTTGTCAAACTTTTACCTCACCGAATACTTGGGCCCCGGCCGCGCTGGCGCTTGGTAAGGAGGTTCAGCGATGGCACGGTAGAAGGCGATGACTGCCTCAATGTCCTCCTGACTCAAGGTTTTTCCCCATGGGGGCATGGAAGCTGACTTCCCTGCGGCGGCTCCGCCCAAGGTGATGACGTTGCGCATGAAATCGTCGCTAAGAGAGTTGAGCGTAGCGCCATCGTTGGCCAGCGGCGGATTGGGATTCAAGTTTGAGCGGTTCGAGGGGCCGGCGGGCGTGGAATCCGCGTGGCACCACACGCAATATTCGTAGAACACCCGCTTACCTTGCGCCTGCTGATAATTGAGCGGATTCACGTGCGAGGGATCGTTCCAATCCGCTTCGCTGTCGTAAGCCTGGGCGAGAGGATCAGGTTTCTGCGCAGCCCGGTTCTGGCGACAGGAAATAGCCAACCCAGCAGCCACGACGAGGACAAGCGCGACGAGGAGTTTAGTTCTCATTGGCCCCTCCCCGACGCTCCGCCCGTAGGGGTGGAGGCGCTCTGTTTAAGTGTTATCAGATAAGCGGTCAAGGCGGTGCGCTCCTCGTCGGTAAAATCTCGATGCGGCTCAATCGCCTCCGGCTGAAGAGATTGCGGATTCTTCAGCCATTCCTCGATCCAGGCGGCGTTGATCCAGTTGCCGACATTCGTCAGGTTGGGGCCGACGTAGCCACCCGCCGAGCCGATGGTGTGGCACGACTGGCATTGATACTTCACGTCATAAAGTTCCTTGCCGAGGCTGGCCATTTGGGGAGTGAATTGTTTGGAATCGGCGCTGGCCTGATTAACCCCCGGTGTCTGCATGACCATGCTGAGGTAATCCGCCAGGACGGAAGCCTCCTCGTCGGTCATATTGAATTGGGGCATACGGAAAGTAAGCGTGGGACGCAGGGTCTGAGGATTTTTCAGGAACTCGGCGATCCACTTTTTCTGCGCGCGGCTTCCTTCGTATGTCAAATCGGGCGCGAGGGTGCCGCCGTAACCGTTGAAGCGATGGCAGACGTAGCATTTGTAGCGCTCGAAGAGCTCCCCGAACGCTCCGCCGGGGCGGAACTGCGAGCGGGCGGCGGGAAGAATCAGGCCCTCGAAGCCCCCCGTTGCGGATTTTCCCGTCATGCTCAGGAGCACGGTGGTAAGGGCGTCCAGATCACCGGGTGCAAGCGAATACTGCGGCATGCGTGCGGCGATATTCACGGAGTGCGGATCGGTGATCTTGGCTTCAATGTAAGCGACAGGGGTTCGGGCGATCTTCGAGTTGCCGAATTCCAATTGCGAAAGGGTTTTGCCGCCCAGGCTTGCCAGGTCCGGTCCGAAGTCCGTTTGCGGGGCCATTCCCTTGATGACGTGGCAACTGGAGCAACCCTTTTCCGCGAATAAGCGCCTGCCCAACTGGATCTCATCAGACTTCGGTGCCTCCAGCTTCGGTACATCGCTGAGCAGGCTGGGATCAGTCAGCTTCGACTGGATATAATGCGAAATGAGATAGAGATCCTGGTCGGACCACTGATAACGCGGCATCTGGGAGTGGGGCAAATATGATTGCGGATTGCGCAACCAGGCGGTTAGCCAATCGGGATTCACCTTGCTTCCCACTTTGGTGAGTTCCGGCCCAATGTCACCACCGATCAACTTGGTTTCCCCCGCGCGGGTGACCGCCAGCGGATGGCAGGTGGTGCAGAACATCTGCCGAAAGCGTGTTTCGCCTTGATCGACCAGATCGGGCCGCTTTTCCCACGCGGCCACTATCTTCGGATCGAACTTGTAGGGAGGAAGGGGATCGGTAGCGAGCGTGCTCAAATAGCCGGAAAGGGCCCGAAGTTCTTTATCGCTCAATAGGAATTTGGGCATGCGCGGCTCGTCTTCACTGACATAGCCATTCACCAGCACGCTGCCGTCGCTGGCGGTAAGGGTGCGGGGATCCTTCAGCCACTTATAGATCCAGGCGCGGCTGACCTTGGTTCCGACATTCGTGAGGTCCGGGCCCAGCATCGGCGGGCGCTCCACTCCTTGCAGACGATGGCAGCCGATGCAATTGAGGGTGAGGAGAAGCTTGCGGCCGCGATCGAGGCGCGGTGTCTCGGGCAGTTCCGCGCGATGGCAGGTTCCGCAGGAAGCCTGGATGTAGCGGACGGATAATACCGGTTGTTCCCAGGCCAGGGTGGTCTCATGCGCGTCTCGAACACTTGTGGCCAGGCCCTGGCCACGATGGCAAACCACGCATCCCCACTCCCGCACCCGGTGGGGAATGGGCGGGTGCGCTCGGAAGGGCTGCGGCACGGAAGCGTCGGCGAGACTCGGCCGCGTAATGCCTTGATGGCAGGTCGTGCAGCGATCAACCACCTGCATCTGCGGAATCCAGATCTGGTCGATCTCCGGACGAAAGTCCGCCAGCAGTCGCTTGGTGTCGGGTCGCGTTTCGGCGAAACGGACGTAATCCCTTTCGTAGCGCCTCCAGTCGCTCAGGTAGTCGCGAACGGGCGAGACGGCGAGCACGGCCAGCAGCACCACGCTCGAGATGGCGAAGATCAATCGCAGGCGTTTTGTGACTTTTCCCATGTCTTCAGCAGGCATTTCATCTCCAGGGCCAGACCCAGGACCATCCCGGGCCCCTGAAAAAAGTCCCTACCGCCGTGAGCGTCAGCGCGACGGCGATGAACCAGGTCATCACCCACCAAGGCAGCGGGCGCGACCCCAGGAACTTCTGGAATTGCGAGTCGCTGGTGGGATTGAAATAAGGAATCAGGCCGAGCAGTCCCACCAGAACGGTGGGAACCAGCACGGTCCAGGCGTCGTAGATGGCAAGCAAAACAAACACTGCTGCTAAGACTCCCACATAAATCTGCAACTGTCGGCGGCTGCGGTGCGCCCAGAGCGGCTCGCCCTCAATGTTCACGTCAAAGTAAGGAATGACCACCAGCGCCAGGACCACCAGGGTGGGAATCAGAACCCCGGCAAGGGTCGGCGGAAAGTAATGGAGCAGTTCCTGAAGCCCCAGAAAATACCACGGCGCTTTGGCGGGATTGGGGGTCAGCAGGGGGTTGGCCAGTTGCTCCAGCGGTGCGTCCCAGAAAAGCGCCAGCCCTACAAGAACAATCGTGAGAATTTGAAACGCGATCGTTTCCCGCAGAATGAGGTGGGGGAAAGACATGAGCTGCGGGCCCGTCTCCTCTTTCATCTTGGCGGACGTTTTGCGCGTGATGAAGACGATGCGCCGCGGCTCGCGGAGGGCATCCGAACTTAAACCCGCTTCGTAACTATTTTTCTCGCTCATGATCGTCTCGCACCGTAAGTCCGCCGTCCTTTTGAATTCTCCAGAAATGCATCCCGATCAGACCAACAGCCGCCAGAGGCAGAATCACGCAGTGAAGAACATAGAAACGCAACAGCGCGTTCTGCCCGATGATGTGGCCGCCCAGCAACAGGAATCGAATGGGGCGTCCGAAGATGGGAACGTAACTGATGATGTTGGTCCCTACCGTGATCGCCCAGAAGGCCAGTTGGTCCCAGGGAAGCAAATAGCCGGTGTAGCTCAGAAAAAGCGTGACGAGCAACAGGCCCACCCCAATCACCCAGTTGAACTCGTGCGGAGGCTTGTAGCCACCGCGATAGAAAACATGGAACATGTGCCAGAACACCGCCAGCACCATCGCCTGAGCCGCCAGGCGGTGAAGATTGCGGAGAAAGACTCCGTTCGATACCACGTAGATCAAATCTTTCATGTCACGGTAGGCATCGGGGACGGCCGGATGGTAGTAAAACATCAGGAGAATTCCGGTAATCGTCAATACCACGAAGAGGAAGAACGAAATCGAACCGAGATAGTAGGTGGCCCGAACGCTCAGGGACTTCTCGCGCACCTTCACCGGCAGCAGGTGCAGCCCAAGGTTGCCGAATATCGCCAGGCTGCGGGTGCGATTGGTGTGCGCCGGGCCGCGCCGGAAGATCGAGCGCCAAACGCGTGTTTGCCGGAGCTGTTCGAGCCGTTGATGGGTCCAAGCGGTTGTGGCCATGCGTCCTCAGACTTTCAGAATCTCGGTTTCGCTTACGACTTCGAGCTTGTCGACCACCAGGGTTCCGTCCTCACTCAATACCAGGGAAAAGCGGGGAAGCGGCCGGGGAGCTGGCCCGGCTTGCACGCTTCCTGTTCTCTGGAATTTGCTTCCGTGGCAGGGACAGGCGATCTGGTCGGATTCCGGCTTCCATTGCGTGATGCAGCCGAGATGTGTGCACACCGCGGATAACGCCCACATTCCCTTATCCGTGCGCACGATGTAGACCTGCTGGTCCTGAAGGTAGGTCACGGAATTCACCGGGTAGTCGTCCGGCGAGCCGGCGCGGAAGGTGGTGGGGGGCTCAAACAGGACATTCGGCGACGCATACTTCACCGTGACCACGGCGGCCCCTAGCCCAGCGATGGTCAGCGCCCCGCCGGCGATTTCATTGAAGAAATCGCGCCGGCTTACCGCCTTGTTTTCTTCCGGCTTTCCCGGAGCCTTGGGCTCATCGGACATATTGACTCTCCCGGGTTTCTTCCTGTGCGCCTTCAGGGTCGTGGTCAAACACCTCAAAACTTTCCATGGTGATGGTGTGCGCCGGGCAGCGTTCAGCGCAAAGTCCGCACCGGATGCAGATGGTCTCGTCTTTCACCATCACGGAGCCTTCCGGAGCGGGAAGTTCGTCGAGCGTCAGGTGTTGGAAAGTGATCGGGTCTGTCCGGACATTCGCGGGGATTTGCGGCATATCCACAATGCTCAGTTGGCTAAGCGGCACAAGTGTCAGGCAATTCTCCGGGCAGACGTCCACGCAGCCGCCGCAAAGAATGCACTCCGAGCCTTGGGATTCGTTGCCGTCGAAAATCGTATTGATCCAGCACTTGAGGCAGCGGGAAGCCTCCTCGCGAGCCTGTTCCTCGGTGTAGCCGACCTCTACTTCCGCCACGCCCGTGCGGCGCTCCAGGGGAATTGTGGGGATGGTGAGCCGCGAGTATTCGTCATAGCCCGCCGCCATCTGATGGTGGTCGAGCACGGTGATCTGCACGTAGCGAGGTTGGGGCTTCCACTCGGCGCCTCGCAGGTAGCGGTCAATTTCCTCTGCGGCCTTCTTGCCATCCGCCACCGCACTGATGATCAGGCGCGGGCCAAAGGCAATGTCGCCCGCTGCGAAAACGCCTGGCGCGGTGGTTTTCAGCGTGTCCGGATCGATTTTCACTGTTCCCTGCCGCGTGGTCTCAACTCCGTCGTGCGGCTTGAGGAACGAGAGATCGGAGGTCTGTCCGATGGCCAGGATCGCGGTATCGACATCGAGAACGCTCTCTGTTCCGGCCTCGAAAGCGGGATTGAAGCGATGCTCGGCGTCGAATACCGAAGTGCAGTGAATTGTCTCAAGCCCTGTCAGCTTTCCGTTCTTACCGATAAACCCCCGCGGGCCACGCGAAGGATGAATTTTCAGGCCTTCGTCGAGGGCCTCCTCAATCTCTTCCTCGAAAGCCGGCATTTCGGCGCGCGATTCCAGGCACACCATGTGAACCTCCCGCGCGCCCAAACGCAGAGCGGTCCGGGTGACGTCCATCAACTCCTTCATGGCCACGTCGCGTTCCGAATCCGAGAGCCGGTCAGGAAGCAGCGATTTGCTGAGCGCGTCGAGGGTTTGGGATTGCTGCTGGCGCAGCGCCGTGCGCGCTACGTCAATCGCCACGTTGCCTCCGCCGATTACCACCACAGTGCTGCCGATGGAAAAACGGTAGCCGAGGTTCGCATTGAGCAGGAAGTCCGTGCCGGTGATGACGCCGTCGAGATCGCGGCCAGGGAGCATCAGTTCGCGGCTGCGGTGGAGGCCAATGGCCAACAGAATGGCCTTGAACCCTTCCGCGTGCAAGTCTTCCAGGGAAAAGTCACCGAGGCGGCTGTTGAGGCGCAAGTCCGGCCCCAGGGCAAGAATTTCGCGAACCTGCGCCTGCACCACATCGCGGGGCAGGCGGTATTCCGGAATCCCCAGGTGCAACATGCCCCCTGGCACCGGGGCGGCTTCAAAGATGGTGACCGGATAACCCCGCAGAGCGAGGTCGTGGGCGGCCGCCAAACCCGCGGGCCCGGAACCAATCACCGCCACGCGCTCCGAGTGAGTCGTGCGGGGGTTCTCGGTGTGGAGATCCACGGGGTTGCGCGATTCGGGCCCGTGGCGCTCCGTCACAAAGCGCTTGAGAGCGCGGATGGAGATCGGAGTATCGAACTTTCCGCGGCGGCAGGCGGTTTCACAAGGGTGGCCGCAAACCCGGCCGCATATCGAGGCGAGCGGGTTTGGACCACGGGCGTAGCGGTAGGCTTCCTCGTACCGGCCTTCCGCAATCAACCCCACATAGCGGCCGGCTTGAGTGTGGACGGGACAGGCCTGCATGCAGGGGAAATTCGATTCCAGCCAATCCAGGTCAACGAGTTTTGTCCGCTGCTCACTCAAGTTGCCGCTCCGCTCGATTCGCAGTACAAAATCTTGTTCCGACCGCGCGTTCGCCAGATCTTCTCAGTAAATCATTTCGTCACGGTGATGTTGACGGCGGCCGATCCGCCAGAAACTGAAACGGATTGCGATGCCGGCTTACCCGCCTCGCTCCACGTCTTCAGCGTGTAGCTCCCGTCGGGAACATCCTTGATGTCAAAATTTCCATCTCTGTCGGTTACGGCGAAATAAGGGGTGGGAACGATCACCACATAGCCGGACATCTCCGGGTGCACATTGCAAAGCAGAGGAGCAACCCCGAGATCGTTAAAGGTGAACGACTTCTCCTGACCCTGGGGCCAGGTGCCCATATTGTGAGCAAGCTTTTTGTTGCGGTCGATCGAGGGCCAGTAAACGTTGTGCCCCACCGGATCGCTGTTTAGGAATTGCACCGTTGTGCCCTTTTGGACGACGAGCACGTGGGGGACAAAGGTCATATGCTTTTGGTCTTCAACGACGGGCTTCGAGGGCGGAGTGAAGGTCTTGCCGGGAATGCCATCGACATAGACGGCGATGTCTTGCGCCGACCGAATACCATGGACCTCGACTTTGCCTTTGATTTCTCCCGCAAATGTCAGAGCGCTAAAGCTGAACAACACGGAGCTAACAGCAATAACCTGGCGTAGATTTTTCTTCACGTTTTCACCTCAATTTCAAGATACTGACGGTTCTCCAATTACCCCCATAAACCGAGGACATCGGCAGCCTTCTGCTTCAAACAGCAACCGCACCATGAGCGGAGGATAAATGGGAACAAGGGGTTGGGTCTGTGATTGGCAACCATGGGCATTGTGACCTGTGTCACAAGCGCCCCGCTTAAACAGAAATACAGTCCCATTAGTCCAGTTATCTTGAGGTAGACGTGACTTTGGCAAGGCGATAGGTTACGACTCCGCGCTTTTGTTCAGGAGACCAAGTTGGGCTAATACAGACGTGGGACATCCGTGCCATTCTGATTGTGGTTCGTTTCCGAGATAGGGCAAATCTCTTATTCCTATTTCGCTGGTGAAGAATCCGTTCACCACCAGATCTCGGAAATGGTTGAAGAAGGCAACAGCACTGGCATCCTCAGGGGCTGCTTTCTTGGGATAAGCCACGCGGTCAAGGATTTGTTTTTTCTGGCTGGCCGTGGAATCAATGAAATCATTCCTGAACAACCGGTTGCACTCCATGTCCAGCCATGTTAGACCCCCGCGGATTGTGGAGAGAAGGTTGCCATGTTTGAAGTCCAGCCAGTCGTCGATGAATTCCGGAACCCCTGCGGCTGTTGCGCTCGCGGAGCGCTGGTCGGCAGGTATGATCAGATCACAAAGAACATGAACCGTCTTCCACTCGTGCGGACTGAAGATCTTGGGCTGATAAGGCACAGGAGCTTCCGCAGAAGGGGGTTTAGTGGCTACTTCTTCCGGGGCCGCCACTGCTAGCTGAGCCACAGAAAGCAAAGCCCCGGCGGGCATGGCTGCCAATAGTCTAAGGATGGCGCGCCGTTCAAGGTGCGCGCCAAGGCTTGGAGCCTTCTTGTGTTCCACAGTGCCTCCACCTAACGATGCCTGCTGATCGTCATATGTTCTTCTTGCGAACCTGGTCCGCAATGAATTCCGAAGTCCGCCAAGCGAGCGCCATGATGGTCAAGGTTGGATTCTTGTCTGCGTTGCTCACAAAGGGCGCACCGTCGGTGACGAAAAGATTCTTGCAGTCCCATGCCTGACAATAGGAATTCAGCACCGAGGTTTTCGAGTCATCTCCCATTCGAGCCCCGCCTATCTCATGGATGCACTCCCCCCCACGTGAAATCCCCCATTGCTTTTCCGGCCCCGCGGATTGGATTACTTCACCACCGGCGGTCTTGACGATTTCCTGAAAGGTTTCCTGCATGTGGCGGGCCATGAGGATTTCGTCCTCGCCCCATTTGAAGTGAAACTTCAGAACCGGAATGCCCCACCGGTCCACGACATCGTTATCAATCTCACAGTAGCTCTCTTCATTGGCAACCATTTCACCGCGTCCGTGGAAGTCAACGAACGCGCCGTACAACTTCCGGCAGGCCTGCTTGAGTTCCAACCCGTAGCCTCCCCCCAGAAAGCGCTGCGACCCACTCAAGAGTTCTGGTCCAGGCATCCCCCGCCGTCCTCCACCAAACTCAACATGATAGCCCCGTGAAAAAGGCAATTCGTGGCGCAGTTGCTTCTGGTAATTCCACCAGGGCATATAAAGATGCATTCCTCCTACACCGTCTTCGTTGTGGGGAGGTAAATCCATGAGGCCGGGCAGAAATCCCGTCACGTCGGACATCACCGTATCCATCACGTATTTGCCGACCATGCCATTGGAGTTGCCAAGACCCATTGGGAATTGTCGGCTGCGGGAGTTCAACAATAGGCGCGCAGTTTCGCAGGCACTCGCCGCCAGTACGACAACTTTCCCGCGAACCTGAACTTCGTGACGTGTTCTCTTGTCGATGTAAGAGACACCCGTGGCCTGGCCATCCGGGCCCACGAGAACCTCACGCACCATCGCGTCACACTGGATTTCCAGATTGCCCGTGGCTTGAGCAGGAACTAGTAAGACGGCGGGCGAGGAGAAATTGGAGGAGAGCCGACAACACCGGCCACATTGGGCAACATAGTGACACGGGGGCCGCCCGTTCATGGGGCGCGTCAGGATGGCCAAGCGGGAAGGGACACAAGGGATGCCGAGCCTCCCGCAGACTTTTTGGACGAGCAATTCGTAACAGCGTGGGGTGGGCGGTGGCAAGAATTTCCCGTCAGGGCAATTTTCCAGGCTTTCGCTCGAGCCAAACACTCCGATCAGTTCTTCGACCTTATCGTAATAAGGTGCCAAATCCTGGTAGCCAATGGGCCAGTCAAAACCCTTGCCGTCCCGACTGTACGGCTTGAAGTCATAAGGGCCGCTCCGGAGAGAGATGCGTCCCCAGGCGTTGGTACGGCCTCCCAACATGCGTGACCGGAACCACATCCATTCGCTACCGGGGGCGGAAGTGTAAGGTTCACCTTCGACCTGCCATCCGCCAACAACAGCGGTGAAGTAGTCAAAGGGGTGCTCGGGAGTAGCGGCCCCCCGGTGCGGCGCGGCGTAGCCCCATTCCAACCACTTGGAGTCCCGGGCCGCGTCGAACCAGCTTCCGGCCTCCAACATGAGGCACTTGGCACCAGCTTTAGCCAAGATATAAGCGGCCATTCCCCCCCCGGCCCCTGAACCCACAATGATCACATCGTAAGCGTCGGGGCTGAGCATCAGTTGTGGCATAGGCTCGTCTCCCTCATCACGCCAACTACCGTACCCATTAAGGCAGGATGGATTTCGCCACAATTCTCTCTCTTCATAAAGTCTTCAGAAACTCAATCAGGTCGTTAAGCTGCAATTTGTCCATGTCCGAGGTGATTCCGTGCTTGTCTTCGGGATTGAACTTGGTCCAGATTTCTTCGAGCGTTAGGGCCTCGCCGTTGTGGAGGTAAGGAGCTCTCATATAGATGCCCTCAAGTTGCGGAATGTCAAACTCTTTAATCGTGTCATATTTGGTTGATGTGCCAACGTTTATCTGCACCCTCGACGTGTAATGCGTCAGAGGGGGATGACAGAAATAGCACCGGTTTTCGGGGGAAATCAAAGAACCGTTATTAGTTTTTGTTCGAAAGAAAATCTCACGTTCCTCGCTCCTGCGCTTCAGTCAGTTCACGGCCAGAACCAAGGTGCGGATTGCGAGGCAGTCTGAGCGACTGGATAAAACTTTCGACATCCTGCGCCTCGCGCTGACTGAACCCTTGCGACCGAAAAATGAACATAGCCGCGCGCGGGCCGGCCTGCGTGGCGAGGTCACGGTTCTTGCCGTTCCATTTGAAAGGGGACGTGTCGGCAATCCCTAGCAGCGTCCGGTTTTCTACCACATCCCGACCAAGCTTGGGAGTTTCGAGCATCCACGTCAGCCCATCAGAAAGTCCTTCATGGGGATGACAAGTCGCACATGCTAATTGACCTTGAAAACAGTAACTGGCGTCGGAAAACAAGCGTTCACCCTGGCGCACAGCAGTAATTTCCTTTGGCCCGCCCAAGTCAATCGTGGAGGTAACCAACAACTTCCCCATGTCAACTACGCTCACCGTATCGTCCAAGTGGTTGGCGATGTAAGCGAAACGTCCGTCCGGAGCGACGGCGATGGCGGTGGGATCACGTCCTGTTGGAATGCGGTGGACAACAAACTGGCGGGCGGAATCGAGCCGGTCCGCCAGTGCTTCGGGTTTATCCGGCGGCATCCGACGTAGCAATTGATTCAGCTTCGCAGTATCAACGATGGAAACGGCATTGGCGCCGGAAGCCGTCACCAGCCCCCACCGCCCGTCAGGCGTGCTCGCGGCGCCGAACCCGTCGGCAAAGTATTGGTCCATATCGTCCAGCAACACCTCATCGACCCGTGATTTCCCGCCGCTCCCGGCGCGAGGAGGAGAGGGTCGAATGATCGCCATTCCATGCGTTAAGTACCAGCCCTGCTCGATCTGAACCAGCGGATTGAGGTTCTTGGGCCGCATGAACGGGATGAGCAAGTAACCTCCCATCCTCGCCGGGACTTCCGCAATGTGCCGAAGCTGGATGACCCCTGGCACGACGATTCTTTCCGCGACCACTTGCTTCCGGGTGTCAATCACGGTTAGCTCGGAAACCGGTGGTTGATCGGAAGGTCCCGCGCGCGCCAGAAGGTTCGAGACATAGACTTGCCTTCCATCACGCGAAAGGGCGATATATTCAGGGAACGTCCCGGCGTGTATGCGTTTGATTTCCTGGCCGGTCGAGAGGTCAAGAAGAGAAACGTCATTCCCTAGAGTATTCGCCACGTATAGCACTTTTCCTGTCCGGTCGGTTGTAATCCCGACCGGACCCCAATCGGCATCGAGCGTCCTGCGGGCTTGCAGTGAATCCGAGTCAACCTCGGTGACCGTGTCGTCCCACTCATTCGAAACATAAACTGTCTTGCCGTTGGGAGAGAGCGCAATCCCTTTCGGTTTATGGCCGACTTTTACGCGCCCCGTTACCTTGCCAGTGCGAGTGTCCACCGCCAGCATGAGATCACTGTCTTCGCAGACTACATAAAGGCGTTGGCCATCAGGCGAGAGTTTTAGGTCCACGGGGCTCAGATAGCGCGGGCCGGTGACCTCCGCCCAGTCAGAGCCTTGGTCAGTCTGGGTAGAAGCCACCACCGGGAAGACGCGTAAACCGAGTCCAGGCAGAAACACAAGGACGAAAACTGCAGCGGCAGAAAGTAATTTGCGCTTACATTTGACCTTAAATGCCCTGCTTCTGTAATTCATCCTCATTGGCCTTTATCTGTCCAGAGTGCCTTGGACACATCCATTGAAGCCCAATGCGACTCGTCCCCGCGGCCCTTCCTCGGTTGGCCCCTCGCGTCGTGCGAGATCGCACTTTGACTTGTCAACAAAACTTCCGACCCATATTCTGCAACCGGCTGTGTTGCAGACGGCGACTGGCGTTTAGAGAGTAAAGAAACCGTGGTTGCACAATATTCGACTCTTGAAATGAGCGCCTCCTTGCAGCTCCAAACACGGACATCGGCAACCCCTTGTTTCAAAAAGTGCCTGCCAGCGAAGATAGCTAGAAGGATGGAATGGGGTCTGTGATAGGCAACCAGACGTATTGTGACCTGCGTCACAATTGGCTCCCAGAAATGGACATAAAGTCCTACAATACAAACCTGTCGGACTTAATTGCCGCTAAAATCCGGCGTTTTGTTGATTATTTCACTTGGATTGACATCGTGGCTTGGGCCATACTAGCTATGGCAAGGTGAACATATGCCTGATGATCCACGCCGCGCCCCCTACAATTTGAAGGTCATCGAAAGCTGCTTTGGGTGTGTCACAAAAGACGAAGGGCTATTCTGTCAACTTCCCCACGCTGCGCTGGCGACGCTTAATACTCTCCGCCAAACCGCTTTTTACCCCAAGGGGGCATTGTTGTTTGTTGAGGGGCAACCGACTCGCGGCCTTTTCCTCATTTGCGCTGGCCAAGCAAAGCTCTATGTGAATTCCGCAGAGGGACAGAGCCTCACGCTGCGGATGGTGGAGCCGGGTGAAGTACTCTGTCTAAGCTCTCTTATTGCCGATGAACCCTACCCTGTCACGGCTGAAACGTTATGTCCCAGCCAAGTGGGCTTCCTCCCCCGTCTCGCATTTCTCCAGTTGATGCGCGCGCACCCCGATGTTTCCCTCCGCGTGGCCAAGCACCTCAGCATGGAAATCAGCAAAGCCTGGCAGCAGACGCGTATGCTGGCGCTGGCGCCGGATACGCACGCCAAACTCACTCAATTCCTTTTCGGATGGGCAGAAAAGCACGGCCAGGTTACCTCTGACGGTTTGCGCATCACTGTGCATTTGACCCATGAGGAAATCGCCCGCAACATTGGAGCCTCCCGCGAAAGCGTTAGTCGCATCCTCAGCGATTGGAAGCAACGGGGAGTAATTTTTGCAAGCGGGGGAACCATAACCATCCCCCACCCCAAAGAATTTCGCGAGGCCATGGCTCTCGTGCGCTCAAGATAGTGCCCTCGTCCCACTCTGTCTCCATGCGCCATACCTCAATCCACACACAGCAGCGCCCATCCTGTAACAGGCGAATACAGGCAGAGGCCCGACGCCTCCGCCGTAGGTGCCACCAATCAAGGCACGGACTCAGTGCTGACGCGGCACACATTCGGCACACAAATTCTCCCTGATCTCCCCGCGAGTGAAGCAAAACACAAAGCCAACAACTCCGATGCCGCTGATGGGCGAATCAGTAACCTCACTTCAAAACACCAAACCTTTCTCTTTACCGTAGAAGTGTGGCAATCGTGGTGTCTCGATAGGGGGAGGTCGGAAGAACTGTCCGTGCACGTCTCGCATTAGCGCACCACTACCAAGGCGCTAGGATCGCCGTACCGAGGGATGAAGGGCCGACGATGGGAATTCTTCATCGCGTGGGTGCCGAATAATTGGCTGGCTTGGACTGGAAGTGAACAGCCCTCTTCGCGGATTGAAGCAGGATGCGGATCGCGCGAGTGTTGGGGAGCAGCTACGTCACTTCTGATTTGGGCATTGAATCACCCTTTGACCGTCGAACAAATAGATCGATTTAACGGCGGAGTCGCTGTTGAATAGTTCGAGTGCCACAAGCCGCTCCTCAAATGAAATGAAACTAACTCACGCACAATTAGCTCGAATCGGGCAGATCAATCAGAAGTTTGGTCACGGCAGTGGCATTGCGCCAGAAGGGCAAGTAAAGGGCAAACAAATTCCAGAGGCTCGGCTCGAACGGCTGTTTTACGCGCTAATACATTGATTTCAATTCGCTTACTGTGGGCCCTGGAATCTAGACCCCATGGTTGGAGACCATGCTTAAATTCACCTAACCAAATTTGATTTAAGTTATTTAGAATCAATTTGTGGGATGGTGGACCTGGAGGGACTCGAACCCTCGGCGTCGTGGTTGCAAAGCATATACCAGCTATCTTGCCTACATTTGCCGCCGTTTGCGAAGGTCTCCCAACCGTTGCTATCTCATTGATGATCAGCATCTTTTAACGTCCTAGGAAGTTTCGAACCCTTGCGGCGTCGTGCTATCGTTTGCCCCTGTTGGCCCACTTTCGATGCCGGCTGAGGGCAAATTTTGGGCAAAGTCTTATCGAGGATTTTGACCTGTTTGGCAAGGTGTTCGTCCGATACATGCGCGTACCTAGTCGTCATTCGGAGACTTTTGTGGCCGAGCAGTCGTTGTATGGATACCAGGTCGACGCCTGCCATCGCAAGGCGGCTCCCAAATGAATGTCTGAGATCGTGCCAACGAAAGTCGGAAATCTTTGCTGTTTCAAGGGCAGTACAAAATGCCTTCTTCAGATCGCGAATGGCCTCACCGGCACGGTCGCCTTTTGCGTGGGGAAAGAAATATTCGGAATTGGGAAATTTCGCCGCGCGTCTTTTCAGGATTTCCCAAACTCGGTCAGTCATCGGCACCGAAAGAGTGTCATTATTCTTGGTGTCCGTCTTGCGAATCATCCTCGTTTCAAAATTGCATTCGTCTTTCCTGAGCAATAAAAGGTTTGTACGGCGTAGGCCAGTATTCTCTGCGACTTCGATTGCGTCTGGAAGGTATTCCGGACCTTGTGCCGCGGCGAGAAGGAGACGTTTGCGTTCGTCATCACTAAGCCAGCGTACGCGCTCGTTGTTCGGGTGAAAGAACTTCACTTTCCTTACTGGGTTGGAATTGAAATATCCGCGCTCTATGAGGAAATTAAAAACAGCTTTGAGGACTGTTAAGCTGTGGTCCGCAGTGGATTCCTTCCTCTCTGCTGCCCGCGCTGCCTGAATCACTTCGATCTTTTGCACTGTGATACTGGCAAGTGGTGCGTTGCTTCCTAGCAGTCTTTCCAACACACTAAGTTGAGGTTTCGTGTAGGTGTCGTAGCTGCGATGGTGCAGCTCTGCGTGTGTCCTATAGAGCTCGAACGCTCTTCCTACGGTAATGGCTTTTGGGGAGATTTCGTTCCACGTTCCATCTTCAATTTTGGCCTGCTCCGAAGCCCACCAGCGCATTGCCGACCGCTCCCGCCTAAAGCGTTTGCGGACTCGTCGGCCATCCGGATAGCGGACTTCGACGAGATAACGCTGCAAGCTCTCGTCGTAGATGGGCCCTTTCCTGAAGTCTCTAGTTTCCCTGAGTTCCGCAGTTTCCATCGTCGTAGTCCTTGTTGATGCTTTGTGAGATGAACTTGTCGAGATCACGTCTGCGAAACCGGACAGATCCGTTGCCGTTGAATTTGACAAAAATGATCTTGTGCTGTGAGACCCAATGCCTAAGAGTCCAGGCTGAAATTTTCAGATACATCGCAGCTTCGTTCACGGTGAGCAAGGGACTTTCGACGGAATCCGCCCTTGATTGTGTTTGTTCATCCCGATACATTTTTCCTCCTGTGATCCCAGTTCCCGATCCCGAGGTCCTTACTTCAGATCGTCAACTTCATCGAAAGGAAGCGGGGTTTAGGTTTCCCCTTTCAACCGTAGTTCCAACTGTTCAATTGAAGGTAAGCCTGATCGTAGCTTTCTGGGCAACGCAGACGTGACCCGGTACTCCGAAACACCCACTGGTTTCCGCAGATCGCGCACGGCGTATTCCGCGACGATCGAGTTCTTCGATTTGCAGAGAATCATTCCAATGCTTGGCTGGTCATCTGGGTGGCGCAGCAAGTCATCAACGGCGGAGAGGTAAAAGTTCATCTTGCCGCTGAACTCCGGCTTGAAGTCCTGGGCTTTCAGGTCCACGACGACATAAGCCCTCAAAAGGAGATGGTAAAAGAGCAGATCAATACGGAATTCCTGGTCACCTATCTCCAACGGGTATTGGCTTCCGACAAAGGCAAATCCCACACCGAGTTCCAGCAAGAAGTCACGGAGGTGATCAATCAGAGCGCGTTCCAAATCCCGCTCATGCGCCTCTTCAGCAAGTGTGAGAAACTCGAAAGTGTATGGGTCCTTGATGACTTGCTGCGCAAGCTCCGACTGGGGGGCCGGCAGGGTGCGAGTGAAATTGGTGGGTGCCTTGCCCTGTCGGCTATAAAGGGAGCTCTCGATCTGATGCACCAGGATATTGCGACTCCAGCCGTTCTGGATGGTCGCGCGAACGTACCATTCCCTTTCGGTTGCGCTCTTGACGTGATCGAGAATCCGAACGTTGTGGCCCCAGGGAATTTGTGCAACAAGCTGTTGCACAATTTGCTCGGCGGGCCATGCTTCGGCAAAGGCTCGCATATACTTCAGGTTGCGTGGCGAGAAGCCGGTAACGTCCGGAAATTCCTTGCGAAGGTCAGCGGCGAGTTGGTCAACGACCCTGGCTCCCCAGCCCTGTTCTTTCTGGCGGGCCAGAATGTCGCGACCAATACCCCAATACAACAAGACGAGTTCCCGATTAATGGATAGGGATGCGCGCAGTTGGGCAGCCCGAACACGGTCTTTGAGGCCATTAAGGAACCAGTCGTAGCCTTCTGGGAGCATAAGTCCACTCATGGTTCGTGGATTCTCCTCTTAGTTTGATTTGACGATCTTCAGAGCCCCTGACATCCAGAAAGTGTAAAGTTACACCGCTTCTGGCCGGCGATCGCCTAGCCGTTGACCTGGATAGTCTCTCCGCAGCATTGGCATATAAACGAATGATCCCAGCGTTTAAGCTGAACCGGAAACACCCGGTGGTTGTATCGCCAGATAAACCACCACAAAAAGACCAGAGCGCCAGCGTAAAGATCGGCGATCCGGGCACATTCACGGCTGAAGTCCTTCGCCTTGTGAGCATTCTCGGGCATCAGTGCAATGGCTACGAACCACAAGGCAAGAAACCCCAGAAACCACCACACCGTAGTTTTCCAATACGACATCTTTGTGGGCGGGCAGAGCCGCGCTGATAGACGGGTCTGAATCGTACCCTTTGTTCTCGCCCTGCCGCTCCAGAAGCCTATCCCACTCGTCGCAAGGGAAAGGCCGCCCGCACGCGACTGCGACTGAAGCTCTGACAAACCCTGCTCGTAAGCAAGCGATACCTTTACTAAATTGGTCGACTGACAAACCGAGCATTCCATAATCGTTTCCCCCCTTCACCAAACTCCCGGAATTAAGCGATAGGGTGCCCCTCTGAGATAATCGGCATAACCGGGCAGATTTCTGAGGAGGAACCGGTCCTCGCGTACGGCCCGGAATAGAATGAGCGCCCCGTACATCGTGGCGGGAAGTGATGCCACCTTTGAGCCGATTGCGAACGCCGTGGAAGGCACAATGAGCAACATCGCGAGATAGCCCGGATGTCGAACGTAACGATACGGGCCATTCCTTATCAATTGGTGGTTGCGTTCAACCTGAAGGCGAAGCTCCGTCGAAAAGAAGGCATTCACGGCCATCGCCCAGATTTGAAGAGCGTTGGCCGCAACAAAAATGGCGAATGCCACCATCTGCACTCCTTTGGGAAATGGGTGTGCCCAGTGAAGCCTTCCCACATCGAGGGCGGCGAAAGCGACTGTCGCCATGAACAAGGCGCTCGCAATCGGTCGAACTGCTGGATCGGTGCCCTCTGAAGCTGGCAGGCTTCGTTCCGCCGCCAAAGCGGAATTGATCACCAGAATGCCGATGAAGTCCATAATCCCAAAGGCAATGAGGTACAGCTTCAGGGTCGGCTGGCTTAGGCCCCCGGCACACAGGAAGGAAATCCCTGCGAGCAAAGCGTTTGCCAAGACCCAGCGAATTAAGCGAACGCTCAGACTCATGGCGTCATCCTCAATGCAAGACGTTGGGCATTTCTCTGCGGTGGCTCCGCGTGCACTTGAGCTTGGGGGCGTTGGCTGCTGATCAATCTCTGCGTTTCGCTCACCGTTTTACGGGCATACGCCTCTCCATCGTCTTCGCTCCTTGGTGGATGTACGCTGATCGTGCGAACGACCTCTTGAGTGTCGGTCCCATGCGAAAGGGCGTATCGTGCGTAAGCCCGAGTGACAGTCAGCCGGGCGTAATAACCCGGATCAGGTTTGTCCTGCCGGGAATGCTCCAGTTTTTGAATCAGATTCTCGACCGATTCTCCCTGCCCAAGCTGGCGCATCACCCAGCGCCAGTCGCGTTCGGAATGAGTGTTCTTGGTGGATAAGCCCTGACCAAGGGGACGTTGGTGCGCAGCCGGCTCCTGTGACTGTATCGTCTCAAGTGAGACTTTGAAATCGGCCAAGCGGTAAACCTGCGAGCTCTCCTGGCGCGCCTCGATCCGGTACGGCGCCTCATATTTCTTGTTGTAGAAACCTGGGAGCCTAAGGACCCGCGTCGAGTCAGTCGCCGCGGGATCGCCTCCGAACTCTCTGCCCATGGCCCGCATCAAATTCTCCGCTTCGGCCTGGGACATGCCCTCCACTTTCCAGATCACCTGATGTTTGCCGGGCGAAGTATCAATCACGAAGCTAGGCCGGGGGAGCTTGTCGCTCGTCTCAATGGCCTTGAGCGCCCGGTCGCCATTCTGGTCCAGGTCCAGATACACGTGGCGGATGGCCTCTACATCCTGTTTGCGACGATGCGGGGAAGCTCCATTTAATGTGTTCTGGGAGATATAAACATCATAGCCGTTCGCGTTCACGTGGCGGAGCCAACCCTGCCATTTGGAAGAAGCCATCGCCTCTGCCGTGTTGACACGCTGGACCGTATCGTTTTTTGCACGGTGGTGGATCAACACCGCAAGATGGTCCTGCGGCTCGTAATTCGCTTTGATGTATTCCTCGGGTGTTAGACGGCGCCCCTCGGAAGGGTTCTGTGCTAATGCCGGCATATTTCCTCCTCGCGAAGGTAAAGCGGGGCGAAGTCGTAACGGTCTTCGTCCGGGTCGTAGCCTTTGATCTCGAGGACTTCCGAGACCAGACGCTGCCCTGGCCTGCGCTCCAGTTGGACGATGACGTTTAAGGAGTCAGCGATGTTGTTCTTGATCGCGTGATAAGGCAGGTCGATTCCGCTCTGCAAAACGCAACTGGTGAAGCGCGAAAGCCCCTGTTGTGCTGACGTGGCGTGGACCGTGGAAAGGGTGCCGGAATGCCCCGTGTTGAGCAGTTGTAAAAGGTCGAAGGCCTCCCCGCCGCGAATCTCGCCCAAAATGATGCGATCGGGACGGTGCCGAAGGGTCGCTTTCAAGAGATCGCGAATTGTGACAGCGGGCAGGCCATTCTGCTCGCGGCGCGCCTCGAACCGAACGAGGTCGCTTTTGTGAATTTGGATCTCGGAGGTGTCTTCGATGATGACGACCCGCTGATCATTCGGAATGAAAGCCGCCAGGATATTGAGCAGGGTGGTTTTTCCTGTACCGGTGCCGCCGCTGATCAGGATGTTTCTCTGCTGAACAACTTGATTTTCAAGTTCGGAGGCCAAGCGTTGGGGCAGGGTGCCGATTCGAACGAGGTCGTCGATGGTGAAGTGCCGAGCGTTGAATTTGCGAATGGTCAGGGTGACCCCGTTGACGCTGCAGGGTGGAATAACGGCAGCCACACGGCTGCCATCGGGTAGGCGGGAATCAAGGATGGGCTTGGCCTCCGAAATGTCGTCGCCGAGCCGCCGCGCAATGTTCTTGACCGCGATCATCAAAGATTTTTCGGTGAGGGAAAGGCCGGGAACGGGCTCCAGGTAACCCCGGCGCTCGATAAAGACGCGGTCGTGCCGATTGACCATAATTTCGCTGACGTCCGCGTCCAAAATCAGCGGTTCAATGGGCCTTAAGAAAGGAAGAATTAGCTCGAAACCATTCATACCTGTGCCTGCTCCTGCACTCGTTGGTAGCTCTTTTTGAAGGCGAGGTGCCCAGCCTGCCGGAATGACCCTGGGTCCATGGCCGCCGTTTTGGAAACGTCCCTGCTGAGCCGCTCGGCAAGGGTGGTCGCATCACTTGTGTACACCTGGGCATCAATTCGGGCGCGCGAGAGCGCGACATAAGCGAAGCGTTGGTTCACAAGGTCCGAGTTCTCCTGACTTTTGGCAGGAACAAGGACGATAACACGGTTGACGGTCTGGCCCTGGCTCGTGTAGCTGGTCATGGCATAGCCATAGTCGAGGTGCGGGTGCTCTCGGAGATTGAAGTCGATTGTTCTCCCGGATTCCGAGCGAAGACGAAGGTTCCCAGCAGAATCGATTTTCTCAACCACCCCCAACTCGCGATTCGCGACTTTTCCATTCTTAAAGGGGGCCGTAAACTGGACGCGATCGCCCCTCGAAAAATCCCTTTCCTCCTGTTGATAGACGTTCACACCGCGAAGCCTTTTGGGATCGTAGGTAATCTCCTTGCCATTTTGGCGACGTACGGTGAGGCGATTCTCGGCCTTCCGAACTTGGACGACCGTGGCATACTCGCCCGCTTTTACTCCTATGCGGCGGCTGCCTTGTGTGTAGCGGACGACATCACCGGGTTCGTATCGGGCTGCCCACTGCCGGTCCGCGCCGGTCAATTCGTGGCGGTTGACGAGGATCTTGGCCCGTTGTTCCGTGCCGTCGATCTTGCCTTGGACCTGGAGGCTTTTGTGGATTTGGCGGTTTATCGCCAGGCGGCTCGGATTGTCCGGCGACACGACCAGGCTCGTTTCGGGATGTTGGAGATACGCTTCTGTCACTGCCCTCAAACGTTGTTCCTGGTCAGGGATTTCGTGTATGCGACGTTGCTCCGTCAGGCGCTTCACGGCGTCCTGGGTGTCCCCTCTGGCAAACGACTCCACCGCTTGTTTCAGCTCGGGATCTCGCTGTCGCACAATCTGGTCAAGGTGCGCGGTCCGCATACCGGCTTCCTGCATCTGCTGGAAAGGCCGGCCCGCGTCTACGGCTTGATGCTGCCGGGTGTCGCCCACCAGCAGCACGCGATCCTGCGCCGCGAGGCGCTTGAAAAAGTCGTTCACCTGCCGCGTGCTCGCCAGGCTGGATTCGTCCAAAACGAATAGGCGCTGTTGGGACCGGTCCGTCGCTTGGTTTTGGAGCAAGAATTTCTGCAATGTCTTGGCGCTTATACCCGCTTCCTCGATCCGATGGGCCGCTCGCGAGGTGGGCGCGAACCCCTCGACTGCATAGCCTTCACTCTCGGCGGCCTGACGAATAGCGCGGAGGGTCGTCGTTTTTCCGCTACCCGCTACCCCCTGTAGTCCCGCGATCCGGTCGTGGCTTTGGAGAACCTCCCAAACTGCCTTTCGCTGGGAATCGCTGAGGGCTTTTAACTCTGTTGCGAACTGGCGAATGGTCCCGGGGCGAACCAGCGGCGATTCCAGGTCCTGCCCTGACTTCATCGTCGCGATATTCTGCTGCTCGAAGGCGAGCATCCTGGCAGTGGTGAAGGAACGGCGCAGGGAATCGTCAGAACCCTCAGGGACCAGAACGAATTCACCCCTAGCGATTCTGCTTTCGAAGTTCTTGCGAATGTCCCGAAGCGTCGCTTCACCCATCGCACGGCGGAGAGCGTCACGCAGCAAAGTGCGTTCTTCCACCGTCGCCTCTCGCTCAATGTTGCGGTCCCGGGCAAACGTGACAGCTTCGCTGGCGCGCACGAACGCTTGCTGTATTGCCGGATGCTCTTGCGAGTGCTTTCGTCGGGCGTGAGCGGCAGAGACAACCCCCCGGGGATCGTTCGCATACTGCTCTGCCAAAGCCAGGTTGAGGCGTTGCATTTCTGCCGGCGTTAGGTGGGCCTTCTTTTCCCGCGTCCGATGGGCGCCGATTTCCGCCGCCTTGGAGCCAGAAACCTTATTGGCTTCGAGATATTCCTTGATCTGCTTGCGGCGCGGGCTACTCGCCTCCAGATATTCTTTGCTATAACCCTGGATTTCAAACTCCCCATACCTGCCACGCTCGATTTCATAGCCGAGTTGCTTCAAGCGCGAGGCAAGCTCCGAGCGGTAGATTGCCGTGGCATAACGTTGCGAGCTGTAGAGCCTCTTGCGGTTGGAGGGCATGGGATTTGCCGTCCGCTGTTTCCGTCACATTGAAAATAACGACATGGGTGTGGAGCTGGGGAGCTGAGTACCCGTTTACTGGGCGAGCGCTATCGTGTTCAAATTTGGCGGCGACCATCTTGCCGGTGGTCTCGGCGGGATGGTTGCCGCCGATGCGAGCCTGGATATACCTTTCCAGCTCGTCCAGCGCGACCTCGACACTCTCCCGGTGCGCTTCCCGGACTCGTTCGTCGGCCCCAACTAAGGCGGTGATGGACACACTTTTCGGAGCACTGAACGTTGCATCCCAGCCGGCGCGGTGCGCGGCCGACTGCACCTTCTTTCCTTGCTGGTTCTGGTACTCGGTCGCGACACGATGCTGCACCAGTTGCTCGCCGGTGACCGGGTGCTGCCCTTCGGCCAGCCGGTAAAACTGCTTCCCTGAAACTGCAACCTCGAAACCCCACTCAGTCGCAAGTTTGCCGTGCCACTCGCCAGTTACACGTCTTGCTTCGGAGTAGTAGTTTTGTTCGGAATTGGCAAAGTCCTCCTCGTGGTAGGAGTGGGCTTGGCTAGTCGAAAGCGGCTTTGAAATCGTCAGCATCCGTTTAACCCAAGTGGACCATGGCGCGGCTTTCGGAGGAGCCATCGCCATTTGGTTTCCGTTCCTTTGCCCGTCGAGCCATCTCGGCGGCAACACTCTCTGTAGATTGGCCGCCCAATACCAGTTGGTGAGGTTCAGAAGGCTCTGAGGGAGCCGCCGGCATTGTCATTTCGGGCAGAGTCCCGCGTATAAAGGACGGCTCGGTTTTTGCCGGTGCGAGGTACGGGAATCTCAGCTTCAGGGTGAATCCCGGCGTTTGGAAAAACCCGTTGAGGTTCTCAAGGTTGCTGATTTCGGATGCGAGTATGGCTGTCTGGATGCGGTTATCCACGCTGGCATTCTTTGATTGGTGGAATCCGAACTCACCGCTGGTACGGCCTTCCCGCAAGTGCTCGATCTCGACATCACCTATGCACTTGCTGATCCACTCGGCAGCGCGCGGTTCACTGGTGCGCAGGAAGATCTTGGTTCTCGGCTGGGAGAGCATGGCCTCCGCCTCCCGGCCGTACCGCATTTCGATCTGGCTGCGGCCCTGAAGGCCCAGCACCATCCGGGTGTTGGATTTCCGGGATTCCGCCAAGGCCAAAGGCAGGTTGGGCAGGTTCTCCAAGGTTGCGACTTCATCCGCAATCACCCAGGCGGCGGGCTGTAGGATTTCCGTTTGCGCAGTCAGACGGAGAATAAGAAAGTCGAGCCACATGCTAACCAGCGGGCGGAGGGTTTCGCGGGTTCTCGGGGGTACTTGTTAAGAAAATCCATCCCTCCCGTTTTTCCGTCCAGTTCGTAGCCGTCCAGGACCGGCGGCGGTCAGGTGAGGGCAGCAAGCTGAAGGTGCTGGCGGCACGTTCGAGCACTGCCAAAACGCCGCTCCGCTGCTGTGGCGCATCCTTGGCAATGAGGGCTTCGAGAGGCGTGCCGGCGACTCGCGAATCTATTTCCGGGTCGGCGTAGGCAATCCAATGGCAGAGCTCCTGGGGAGTAGGACGAAGCTTGAGCAAATGGGCAAGGATCTTCCGGGGGCTTTCGATGAAAAACCGGTTCTCATGGTCGCGGTCGGGGAAAAGGGATATCGCCAAGGCGTCCGCTTCGGTAGCGTGCAGCAGTTCATCTCCGGGCCCCCAGTACGGCATCCGGGCGTCCAGCGGATTTAGAACCACATCCCCGCGGCGCTCACTCAAGAATTGTGGAAGGTATTCCCTGGCCGGGTCATAGACAATCGCGGTCTCACCGCGATTCTGGATCTGGCTCAAGAGCTGACGAATCAGGGAAGACTTTCCGGTGCCAGTATCCCCGACTATCAGGAAGTGCTCACATTCGTGCTGGCGGGCCACGCGAATGATGGAGCGCTCGTTCTTCTTCATCCGGAGGAACTCCCAAAGAGTTGCGGGCACGGCGGTTCGGAAGCCTACGCCGGAATGGTGGCGAGCGTGCCGGTGGAACTGGCTGCGGGTAACAAGGTTCGCTCCCTTCAGCACACGTCCTAGAAGGCGCTGCCGGTGGTCCGCCTTATCCTTGCGGATGGCGAAGGGGAGCATAATGGCGACAAGGAGGAGGCACGTGTACCAGGCGTCGCGCCAGAGTTGCCAGAGGGAACGGTCATTGTAGATCGCGTGTGTGAGCCAAGCGTGCAACGATTCGTCGTCGAACCTGAGAGACTGCCATGAGAGCCGTGTCGCTCCGGCTTGGCGGGCGACGCTCGAGAGCATCAATGGAGAAGCCGACGCAGGTTCGCCCGGCACGTGGAGAGCCTGGGACACGTCGCTGTCAACAGCTAGCCGTACGCCCTGCGGGAAGGCCGCGAGAAGCATCAACACGGAACGGGGAGGCCGCAGATTGTGGTTAGGCGAATGGGCCAGATGGGCCGTTTCAAAGAAGGTGGAGAAATAAAGTCGCTGTAGCGGCGTCCAGCGCGTCTTGAGTTGGTAAGCGAACTGACCTGCGCCACCCACCGAAGCGAGCATCACCGCCAGCAGGGAGAAAACCGGCTTGAGGCGGGGCCACTCGTGCCCCTCTCCGGAATGGCGCGCGGGAATACGAAGATCCTCACTCATGGCGTTCCCCCTTTCCCCGGCGCTCGCCCTGGGTGGGGACCTGCAGGCGGAGTTTCGATGCTTGGGTGTGAGCCACTCTCAGGACCTCAAGCGCCTCCCTGTACTTGTTGTCGTGGGCCGCCTCGACGATCTGCTGGGCCTTCTGGGTGGTTAGTTTTCCCTCTTTCCCCACTGTGCAGAGCAAATCGATAACGATGGCCTGGGTGGCAGTGATCTCGGCCAAAAGGCCGAATTCAGCGGGCGAAGGCCGCCCACAGCCGGCCACAGCGACTAGGGTGTCGCGGCACCATTCCGCGATCGGCTTGCTGTTGATTCCGGCCAATTGGGTAAGAGTCTGGTATTGCTCTGCTGTCACCTTGAGGCCAATCGATTCCGTGTACCTTGCAGGTTGATGCGCCAAGCCATTCCTCCTAAGTTATTGAAACTGCGTAAAAGCGGGAGAGGATGCGCCAAGTACTGGCCAGTGCCGGCTTCCGATAAGTTCTTATTCTCGAAGGGGTACTGGCGGGGACCGCCAGTACCCGGCAGCACCCTCGTGAGGGGTGGGGTGTCAGGGTCCGGTTCTTTCGGACCCCTCCCACCGCCGCTGCGAAGCAGCGATCTTGGTCGCGACTGAATCCCAAAAACCGTTTACGACAGCACATTGGCATGTACGCCTCCCGTAACCGAAGCAGGTTCAGTCTTGGCAACGCGAACTGATGTGTCCGAAGACGTGTCGCGGCGCTGCGCGGTCTGGGTGGACTGCGATGATTTAGCTTGTGGCTTCTTCTTGCGGGTCTCGGCAATGGTTCCCGGGTGGGCGGCCACCCACGGCCGGAAACCTTGGTCCTTATCAAAAACGAGCTTCAAGCCTTCATTGATGTAATGGGAAAAGTCGCCGCCATTGGCATAAACGACGTAACGCTTCAAATCTTCGAAGACTTCTTCACGCAAGCGGACGTTGACGGTCCGCTTCTTGGGCGGCGCTGGCGGCGGTGGTATGAGCGGTGTGGACATGGATCCTCCTTGATGAAAATTCACTTGAAAGCCTCATCCTCACGAAAATAAGTGATCGTTAGCCCCAGAGGGTTAATCGGAATCAACTGGCTAGGGACGTTGGTACGAAACATAAAGACGAAGGTGGCAGTGTAGAGGGTCTTCTTAAGCACGGAGTGATCGACGGGGGAGTATTGGATCATGTAGAAGTCCACGCTGGCCTTATAAGGAGGCTTCAGCATCGGCTCGAGCGCCACCTGTTGCACATCGATGTCAACTTCCGGGGATGAAGGATTTGATAGGAAGTTCTCAATGACGTTGTCGTTCTTGTAGGCGGCCATGATGTCGTTCGCGAGCTTGCCGTCGAGGAAGTAGAAGGATTTGGTGAAGTCGTCGTTCACGGTGTAACGGTTGCGGCGGTAATAAAGCTCGCAGAATTGGGTGAGGAAGTATTTGGCTTCCTTGTCCTCCGGCTTATAAGCGAGGGTGTCGTAACCGACAGCCTGCGCCCTGCCCAATTCGTCAATGCGGATCACCAATGGCTTGAAATTGTGGAAGGTGTTAAGAGTCCGCACATCCAGAACCACAAGGCCAAGTACGACCAATGAAAGCACGGCCATCGCAATTTTGAGATAGCTGTTAGTAACAATCGCTTCCCCAAACTGTTCAATATAGAGTTGCTTCGCGTTGTTAAGGTACGTGTTATTGCTCATTTGAAAGCCCTCTCTGCAATGCTGCTGGACGACAGGCCGGCCGCCCCACTGAAGATGTGGCTTGTGAGCACAGGCACCTTGAGGAGCGCGTACACGGAAGAGATCGTTACAATGAACAGCGGGGCAATCAGGGCGCCCTGCCGGTCAATGGTCATGGGTTGGCCGTTGTAGAAGGTCAGGAAGGACGTCAGGATGTTCCCGATAATGTAGACCACCGCCGAGGCCACGACCTGATAGAACGAATATTGGATGAAGCACTTGAGCCACCCCCAGAAGAGCCAGTCGAGTTGGGGAACGATGAAGAAGGGGATGAAGACCGGGCCGAGGAGAACACACACGGCGGTAGCGATGATGCCGAAGGCGATTACGACCATCGCCACAGCTTGGGCGATGGCCAGGAGGATGATGATGGTCCAGTAGTCGAAGTAGACCGCGATCTGCATGGTAGTGCCGGGGGATTCGACGGTGCCTTCGAAAGCTGAAATCTTATTCACGGCCGTGTCGAGCATGTTCTGGGACAAGGTGTTGGAAAGTGATTGCGCCTGGTCAGTAATAAGGTGATGGAAATCCGATCCGACGCCGGGGATGGGGGTGGCATAGTAATTGATCATGGCGAAGCCGAAGCTGATGGTGAGAACGAGGCTTGCGAATTGAGACATATGGATGCCACCCCAGTGTTCGCCGGAGGATAGGGCCGTCTTGATACCGAACCATGCCAGCATGATGGTGGCAAGGCCGCGGAAGAGGTTCTGGCCCATGCTCACGAACAGGGCCGTATTGGCGTTCAGCAGGTTGGTTATGGCCTGGAATGCCCAGTTGAAGTAGTTGGGAGTCGAAAACATGTGATGCCTCACCTCCGCCGGCGCTGCTACAGACCCTTAGGGAAGCCGAAAGTTCTGCAAAGACGCTCCCAATCCCGTCGTAAGCTGATTCACCTGGGTAGCCATGTTTTGACGCTGGTAAGCGTCGCCGTTGATGATGTTGGAGATGTCATCGCGGTCTTGCTTGGAGAGGACGATCTGCTGTTCAACTTCCGCGAGGCGAAGATTGTTAGCGTCCTGCAAGGTGCGGAGGATGAGAATGTTGGTGGCGTTGATTTTGTTCAGCACACCAACTTCGGTATTCAATGATGGATCATTCGACAGCGAATCCTGCTCAAGGTTGGAAATCTTCGTTTGAATGAGCGGGGCATTCGCTCGAATGTTGCCGATCGTCTGCATGGCGTTGGTGTTGACCCCGTCCCTCAGCTCCACCGTGGCAAAGATGGCGGTAGCCCGTTGCCACTCGGGGGCGCTCATGGTGCCAATCAATGCGGAGCTATAGGGCTGAAGGGGGTTGGTGGCGCTCTGGTAGCCGCTTTGAATTACGAAAGGTGAGCCCGTGTTGACGCCATTCACCCATCCGCCAGTGTTCCCGTAGAGGTTGGGTACGGTCGTGAGGTTGCGCCACGACGAGAAGAGAGCCTTGTAGCGCGCCGGCATGTTCTGAATGCTTCTGGCCATGGTGACGGCCAGGTTGTAATGGTTGACGATTTGCGCGTAGGTTCTTTGAAGCTGGATCAGTTGCTGCTGGAGCTGGTAGTAACGCAGCAGTGCGTTTTGATAGTTGGTGGGGTCGTAGACGACTCCGCCATAGAGTTGCGCGCGACTGTTTCTGGGGGCAATGAGCACGAACAGGAAAAAGAACACCATTAGCTTTTTCATGGTTTGGAACCTCCTCATTTGGGTTGGGGCTGAGTGGGGAAGTTATACGCGGGGACCTGGTCGGGGCAGCCGGCCTTGTCCTCACGGGTTCCCCAGAACTCACGCCCGTCACTATTACCAACGGAAACTACTTCCTACTTGCCGCAGGGCAAGGCTTGCTCGCTTACACCTTTGGACCTTTCATCAGTGCGAACGGAAGCGATATTGGCATTCTCGCGGTCCGCAAAGTCGCGCGCTTCTGCTCGGGTTTTGTAGGTGGGGCGAACCCAGTGTCGGGCTGTTTCTTTCGCCCACAAGCCAACGTGGCAGCCAGAACGAGACCGAATGTGATGACGCGTGTGTTTTTCATGAATTCTCCTCACATGTCCGCCGGCATCGTGTGGTTTGCGTAATCGGGGAGAAGAAGATCGTTAGAGAGATAGATTTTGACCCTTGCGCCTTCGCGGATCGTGATCGTGGGCATGAGGTTGAGGAAGCGATCCAGAATTCGTTCGCCCGACATGGCCAGGCCCTCGCCAAGACCTTGGCGGGCTTGGTCGATGGCAGAGGCAGTGAGAACACTCCCGGTGCCCACCTGGGAAATGCCCCCCAGTATGCCGACTGCCAATGATGCGCCGAAGATCTTGAAGTAGTGGTTGTTGACCTTGTCGTGGAGAGCGGTGGCGCCCTGCTGGTCAAGCCCCTTGAACTGGTCGAGACTTTCAGAATAGCCATCCGGCATGACGAGGCGGTGGAAGAACACTGCCAGGCGGTCCTGGCCAAAGGCGTTGACCTTTTGTGCTTCACCAAGCACCTTTGTTCCCGCCGGAATCAGCACATGCTGGCGATCATGGGAGTACACATCGCTCGACACCAGGCACATTACCGGTCCGGCAAAGCTGCCATCCAGCCGGTTCATGAGGGCGGTTCTCAATCACCGTGCCCTCAAAGAGCACGTACTTATTGCCCTGCGATTGATCCAGCGCCCCTGCCGGGTGACCTTGGCCCTCACCAGACTTGGCCTCGCCCTTGGAAGGTAAGGATGCGGTCGGTGGAATCGGCGGTGAGTTGGCAGACCCACTCGCTGGGGTGGATTGAGAGAGCAGTGATCGTAATGCCGTCTCCTGACCCGCCAGCCCTTGCGTTGTGGGAGGCAATGCTTGAGGGACAGTCGGCGTATCCAGGGGGACGGGAGCCTTTGAGACGCCCTCAAACTTCTCCCCGTCTTCTCCTGCCCGATACGTGAGGGCGACGTTCGAAGCGAACAGCGACTCATAGGCACGCTTCTTTCTTTCCTCCTTCAAGGGGTCCTCTGTCGACCCCTCAAGCTGTTGGTATGGATCGGGACCGCCAGAAGGCGGTGCCGCACCGACGCCCTGAGCGGTGAGGGGCCCGTAGTAACCGGGTTGGTTGGGGGTTAGAGCATTGCCGTACATTCCCGGTGCATTTACCCATCCCTGCTGGGTCGTATCCGGTGGTGCAACGGGATGGCGGGTCGCCTGTTGTTCGGTCTGAATGGCTTGCTTCAGTTCTTGCAGCTTGGCAGGGTCCGTGGGGGTCACGGAGGGAGCGAGTGTCGTGGGGTTCGTGGCTATCGCTGGCTTTTTGTTACCCCCAGTGAGCCACATGATGAGCACCATCAGCACCGCTACACCCATAATCACCAACGATTGCGTGTGCTTGGACATGATGCCGGGGGGCTTGGGGGCCTTGTCTTCGATCATCCCGCGATCCACCGGGGGCACGCCAGGTGTCTCAGTCATATTCACACCCTCCCTCTCTGTGTCCTGCACTTGCGGTTGTTGCCTTGGAGATCCCTTAGGATTTTCGCTAGGGACCTCTTCCCCCTGGGCCGGCTGCCGTGCGCGGTCTTGAGTTCACGTGCCAGCAGGCTTTCTATCTTCTCCCAGGTGGGAGATCGTGGAGGTTCAATTGGAGTTCGGCGAGTGGCGCTCATGACCCGGACTCCCGGTCAAAGTTGACCTTCTGTTTCCCCACGGCGAGATACCCGTGGTTGACGATCTTCGGTATCACGTACACCCCATTCTCAAAATCGAAATTCACGAGGTCCGGCTTGCCGTCATTAAGCTCATAAATGACGGGCTTTTCCTGGGCGGCGCACTTGATGTAAGTGAACTTGTCGTCGTGGTAGATGGCGGTGACGAGGAACGGCTCCTTGGCAGCCTTGGGTGCGTAGGTGTAATCGAAGCGCAACTTGCCTGGGTATTCCTTCCGATACTGGTCGATCAACTGTTGGACGCGAGCTTGTGCCTCTTGGACTTCTTTGGCAGCCTGCGTGCGGGCTTCTACGGCCTCTTGCTTGTAGGCTTCAACCTCCGACGCCCGGACGAATTCGACTTGACCACTCACGCCACCAATGGTCGATTCATCTTTGGGCTCGACAAAGACCTTCAGGTCGGGATCAACCCCAGGTTGATTGCTGGTTCTCAGACAACAGGAACGAGTAGACGCGGCCGCTTGCCGTCACCAGGTTCATATTGGTCCGAATCCCGGTCTGTGCCGGATGGAGATAGCAGAGGTTGTGGATGCCGTTGACGATCCAGAAGTCCTTGTCACCCACGGTGAAGTCAAGAATCTCTTCATTCACGGGCAGCACTATGAGGGTGGTGAAGCGAACTTTGGCCCGTATGGGGACTATGTCGGTCTCGGAATACTTGACGACGCGCGCGGTATCGCTCGCGGCCGTGCTGAGGGCACAAGCGAGCGATGAGAGAATTACGACGAGAGCAAGCGATGTCCTTTTCATGTTCGATCTCCTCATGAAGATTGATTCGGGCCCCAGATGACGAAAACCACCGAAGCGAAAATGAACCCCATAACGAGGCCAAAGAGAAACGGCTCGACCCAGTAGGCGGCAAGGATCTCCACGTCGAGCCAAAAGACGCGCGCCAAGTCGAGGCCGCAGGCTACGAGGGAAAGGAGCGTGACCGCGGGGATGGGGGATAATCGTTTCATGCTTTTCCTCCCGCCAGAATCTCCAGTCCCTTTTCGAAGCCGTAAGTGTCGAAGGCCTCCCGCCGCTTGCGGTTGTCGATGGGATCGTTGGTGTAAATCCAGTAGCTCTTTCGGTCCACATCAAGATTGGCCACCTTGGCGACATCAGGGTTCTTGATGAGCATCTGGCGCTTGGGCGCCAAGGTTGAAACAAGCTCGATTTCGTTGTCGTTCAGGTGGAATTGCTGCCCATAGAGCTCACGGTCCATGTCGGGGTTGGAGAGAAAGATCTTGGTGGGGCAGCTTTCCTGGATGACATCGAGAATGCCGGACTTTCGCAGTTCATCGAGCGATTGTGTCGACAGCACCATCGCCGCGTTTTGTTTGCGCCAGGTCTTAAGGGCCTCAATGATGTAGTTCTTCACGGCGGGGTTGCGGAAGAATACCCACGCTTCGTCGATGAAGAATGCTTTGAACACATGGGTGAGCTTGCGGTCAGAGATGACCTCGTTGGCTCGGTGGAGGATGTAAAACAGCAGTGGCTCCACAATCTGCGGGTATTGGCTCATACCCTGAAAGTCGAAACATTGAAACTGGGAGAAAGTGAGGGTGTCCTTGGCGTTGTCGAATAGAAACCCGAATTGGCCGCCTTCGGTCCACTTCTGGAGGCGGGCGGCGAGGCCACGTTCCAGGGTATTGGCCAGCGTGCTGAGGGTCCTGAGGTCGGCATCAATCTCGAAGAGGTTCTCGATCTGGTGGTAGAGGTCTTGTTCTTGCTCCGCCGTGAGTCGGGATTCCCCGTTTGCCTCCGCCAGCACCTGGACGAACAGGTTGAGAAAATCGAGGTTGGGCTTCGAAGGGGGCAGCGAAAAGGGATTTATCTTGAAGTCGGGTGAATTCATTCCCACCCGGATGTAGGTCCCCGCGAAAAGCTGCGTAAGGTTTTCAAAGCTTTCCCCCAAATCAAAAATGAACGTGTAAGGTTCGTACTTCTGCAGGTTCGTAATCAGGAAATTCAGCAGGAAAGACTTCCCAGAGCCCGTGCGGCCGAGGACCATGGTGTGGGCAACATCCCGGTGATGAAGGTTGAGATAGTAGGGCGTCCGGTGGTTGGTTTCGAGCACAGCAAGGTATTCGCGGTTCAAGTGCGGGTTAACCGGGTCACCGCAATGGAGAGTGAAAAGGAACGAATAGTCGGCGTAGTTGGCATTCGAAATCAACACACGGCGGAGGTTGAATGCATAATTACCGGGGACGGTCGAGAGGTAGGCGTTCAGTAGGTTGTAGCGTTCTTCAAAAAGCTGGGCGTCGTGGACGCTAAACACCTTGTAGAAGTCCGCACAGGCAGTCTCAACCCTGGCCAGGTCAAGATCGTAAATAACCACACTAAGCGAGAACTCACCGAAGTAGTTGCCCTTCAGCTCCAATTCTTTCAGCGCCTCACCGAGATCGCGGACCTGCGCTTCCTTCGAGCCGTCAATGAGCAGATCGTCTGTCCTTTCGGGGCTGTCCGAAAGGCTAATCTGGCTGACCAAGGATCTCTTCGTATTGTGGAAATGGCGGCGGCGGGAATTGATTGTTCCCCGAGTTTTGTCGGGTTCCTGCTTTTTCCACTCGGTCACCACGTAGAAGTTCGCCTCTACCTCCAGAAGGCGCTTGAAGATCAGCGGGAAGGTCTGGGCAGAGGCTTCCTTGAGCGTGAGGACCTTTAGGAAGTAATCGTCCAGGCGAAGGTGCCCGCGATGGCACTCAAGGTGCGATTCACACAGTGAGCAATCGAGGAAGGTATCGCGCGTGAGTCTGGCGTTCTCGACCTTGAGGGGGGCGAAATTAAGAATCTGCTTCAGGACTTTAAAGGCATCGGACTTGTGAAGTATCTGGGTCGGCAGGAAATCATTGACTTGCAGGACGAAACTTCTCGCCTTGGCCAGAAGTGTCAGCCGTGCCTTTTCGATTTCGGTTTCGATCAGCACAACTTGGTTCTTGGTTGACAACAGTGCTTGCAATTCCTTGAGTGCGTTCCGTGGATGGGCGGCAAGGTCCGCGATACCGGTGAGGAGGGTATTCTTGTAGCGAAAGCCCTCAAAGAGGATCACGTAGTAGATCTTGAGTGAGTATAGGGATTCGGCCTTGCTGCGAAGGTAGGCAACTCGATTCTCGATGGCGGCGTTGACAATGGGGTTTGGGTACGTTTGGTACGGAATGTCAACAAGGTTGCATTTGAAGAGGTACTGGTAGATCCGGCACTTCCCGTCAAAGACCTTGAACGCCGATTCGAGGCGCTTTGTGAAGTTGTCGATGGAGACTGAATCGAGGCATTCGTAATCGACCCCGGCGACACTTAGCACCACACCGGCATCGCCGCTCTTGGTCAGGAACACCTGATCGTTGACGAATCCGAAGAGGTTGATCTGCTCGTTAAAGGAGCCGGCTTCGCCGTATGCTTCGGTAACGCGCCCCAGCTTAAACATGCCTCAGCCTCCGCACCTGGACGGGTGCAAACTTCAAAGGGTCGTATTGCGTTCGTGTCCGGGTCGAGTTCAGGAGGAACCGGAACATTTGCGGATCGTTCTTGGTAGCCCAACGGGCGAGGGTGTAAAGCAATACGAACATGAGTATCCCGCCGAACAGCGTCTTGAGCAGGTTGAAGACCCCGGCTCCCATCAAGAGAGCGAAGAAAAAGAGCTTCCTTTCGGCCCCGAGGATGGTGAGCGGGCGGTTTAGCGAGCGGAATACCGGGTTGGTTCGTCTTTGTGTCATGTTAAGTTGAGGGAAAGAGCCAAGACATGAAGTTCACGGCGCCGATGGCCATGCCGACGCCGAAAATGATCCCGGCCATGGTGCGCTTGGCCCCGCCTTCACCAAAGGCGAACATGAGCCCACCGACAACTATGGCCACAAGAGCGAGTCCTGTGGCGATCGTACCGGTGAAGGCGGTTTGCAGAACCTGAACGGCGTTTACCCAAGGTGAGGAGCCGCTTTGGGCGAAGACATCCTCCGCAAGTAACATGCAAGTCGCGAAGGTCATCGCACCACGGCGCCACAATTTGGAACGGTTGGATGACAAATGCGGGAGTTTCATTAGCTTGAGTCTCCTTTCACACGTCGAGCTTTGCGAGGGACGGGCGAGGCGTATCCGATCCGGTTAGGAGGTCGGGGACTTACTCGCCCATTCTCGATATTTGCCCCTCTACTGTTATAGGGAACATCAAGAAGGGAAAAAGTAAGAAAAGTTTGAAAAAATATTTTTGAGGAGTCGCGGCAGGTTAGGCAGGCACCGCGTTTGATTACTCGGGAAGTGGGTTAGTTTTCAACGAGGATGTTGTTCAGGAGACTGGATTGCTTGCGAATTTGCCGCCCGGTTTCATTGCGACGATGCAGGTGGCATCGGTAAACACATGGCGCCTCAACCGGACCAATTTGCTCGAACCCCGCATCTCAGGAGTTTGCATGCGAGTGGCACTTCTGCGGTTTGGCGAAAATACGTCCAGGTGGCAACGCTAGCCGGAACCGGCACGGCATTCGATGCTCGACAGGCCAAAACGTGGAGCGTGGTTATCTACAATTTTCTAGTGGCGATCATCGGGTATATAGTAAGAACGACCCATGCTCATCCGCTTGGGTTTTGCGTTCACCTCAATTGGTATCTCGCGACATGGACCTAGCAACTGCAGTCAACATCCTCAACGATTTCCTCGGAAGCTTGAAGGACGTAGGTTCCTCCGGTTTTGAAGGGTTGATAGCTGTCCTCCTCCAATTAGCGACGGGGCAGGAATTCCGGTTGTCAAGCTCCGGCCGGCAATCCGGTCGCGCCGCCGCTTCGGAATCGGGGTATGGTATCAGGATCAAGGTCGAGGCGAAGCACTATCTACAGACTACCCCTCTCAAAGTTCGTGAACTTCTCGCTGAAGTGGATGAAGCAGCAATGTCCGATGCCAATCTGGACATATGGATCCTTGCGGCTTCACGCGCTGTTGACGATCAAATTGCGACCACATTGGACAACCACGCGGAAACACATGGGATTGAAATTGTCATTCTGGATTTAGGTGTGAGCGGCCTGCCTCGTCTAGGCGTTCTAACGGCCCAATTCTCCGACGCGGTCATAGCGTGGGCCAAGTTGCATGCCAAGGAATCCGAAATTGAGAACCTTAGGACTGCATTGCACACAATCGCTGGCGAGCAAAGCTTCGAAACGACCAAGGGCCGCCTGTTTGCAAAGCTGAGCGGCACTGCCGGTTTCGACGCAACGAGACGGCGGGTTAACCAACAGGTTCTCGACGTTTTAACCGACGATCAGCGTGCGCGAAGTGTGTTTCTCCAAAGCCTCGGCATCAGGGGCCCGCAAGCTCGGCTTGTTCAACGGAGCGAATTGACCAAACAACTCGACGATTGGTGGGACGCGCCAGGGTTTCCGACGCCCGCAGTGGCACTAGGGGAGGAGGGAACAGGAAAAACGTGGGGAGTGTTTGATTGGATGATCGGGCGTATTGAACGCGGTGATATGCCAATCGTGCTGCCGTTTGCAGCTGTTGCAGAGGAGCTCCCAAAATATGAAACCGCCGAAAAGCTGCTGACACGCTTGATTGCTAAATGGGCCGGAATTCTAGATGAAAATCGATGGGCGCGTAAACTAGGTCGTTGGCTTGCCAGTGAATCCACCGGCAGGCCGCTCGTACTTCTGATGGCCGATGGCCTCAACGAAAGGGCCGACGTAGATTGGCGCCCGATCTTCAGCACGCTGCAGAGTCCCTCTTGGCAAGGGAAGATCGCTGTCCTCTCAACTGATCGGCCGCACCATTGGCGGCATCGCCCCCCGATGGGGAACCTATCTGCTGCTCGTGTTATCACGGTTAAAGGCTATTCACCTGCGGAACTAACGCAGGCCCTTTCCGGAAGCCAAATCTCTTATAGCCAAGTCCCACCTGAACTTTTACCGCTAATCTCTATACCGAGATACTGCCGGTTGGTGGTGGAGCATTACCGGGAGATGGTTGCAGCATCGGACTTCACCCGAGATCGTTTGATATATCTGGGAATTAAGGATCGGACGTCAAAATCGCGTTATCCGTTAACGGATCAGCAACTCTTCGATATCGTTCGCGAGCTGGCCGAACGGGCTCGCAAAAATCCGGAGTTGAATCCAAGCGACTTGCGGTCGCTGATAACAGGGGTTGGCACCGACGTAGCGAACATATACGAAGAGATCGCCAGCGGTGGGCTCGTTACAGAAAATCCTCGTGGCGCGGGAATATCCACATACAGGATCGAACCCGTCCGCCTGATATACGGCTTTGGCATGCTTCTAGCCGACGATCTGGCGAGGATTTCTTCTGAAAGCCCCAAGGAGCTCGAAGAGTTTCTGACGTCCTGGTTTGAGCCGCAACCCCAAATGGACCGCAAGGTTGAGATATGCGGTTCTGCTCTGTTCCACGCTCTATTCCAGGACGATTTTCCAAAAGTTGCCCTTATGGAGCTGGTTCGGTATTGGCTCGGCCTTAGAAACTGGGCAGATACTTCGCAATCAGCGTTCACCAAATACGTCCTCAAACGTCCCGAAGTTTTCATCGAAGTCGCTGAGGACTTTTGGTCAGTGAAACGTGACAGTGGAGCGGCACAGCAATTCCTCGGAACCGCGTTCGCAGCTAATCGAGACGACGCGAAAGTGCAGGCCGTCTTGGTTCCTGCTGTTGAACGATGGATGGGCTTTGTCCATCCCCTCGGCCGAAGTTATGCGGAGTTCGACCGACCTCGAAATAATCAGATTCGGACGACCTCAACCGGCCAGAAGTTAGTGTTACCCGGTGTCGATTTGGGAAAGGAGGAGCGAGTTAAGAAGGAAATTGAAACAAGGGCCGGCTGCCCAGTTGTGCCGGGCGAAATCGATGTAGCGGGGATCAAATTGGACGTCATCTCCGATGGTTTTCTGCTGAGACTGGCTCGTTTTGGGCTGATGATCATTTCCGCTGGAGATCCTTCACCTTTCATCCACTCGCTTGTTCACTGGGCCGTTGCGTCGGCCGTCATGGACGGTTCCGAGTTTAGCGATCTCGTCTCGTGGGTCATTCGGCTTTCTGATCGCGATGTTGACGCCAACGTTCTAGAGGAAGCTCGGCGTCTTTTGAACCGTCATGAAGAAGTCGCGGACGACGCCGCTCGGACTCTACTCCTGGCGGTCGGCAACAAGGAATCGGAATTCTTAATCGAAGATTACGATCTGACGCCCGAATGGTACAAAGAACGGCGAATGCAGCACATCAGCGATCCTTGCAGGAGCTTCTATAGATGGACCCGAGACGAAACCATCGGCTGCCTTGGGCGCGAAGATGTTCCGTTACATATGATCTTGGGTCGCGCTCCGATTTGCGTCGTCAACCCGTCAGTCGAAGTACCGAGGTCCCTGATTGACAGAGCCAAGCTAGCCCTGGGCTCCATTAATCCGAAAATGATCCGTGCGACAGGTGCGCATACCACCGAAGACGCTTCTCTGGAAGCATTGACGCCGGTTCTCTGCGCCCGGGCGCCATCAGATATAGGCAATCATATGCGTTGCGTGGTCGCGACAATTCCTGCTCGCAACCGCAAGGGGCAGTACTTTCTGGCCGTTGTGCTCGCTAAGATATCCCTTCTGCTACGCGCTGATCAGGTCGATGCGCTGTCGCATACCATTGCCGGTTTATCAACTGAGTTTCCACAATGGCGTCCGATTGAAGACCATAGTCGGGAATTGGAAGATACACAGATAGCAGAAGCCTTTGCCTTTTCAGCAATTGCACCGCATTTGAGCTCATCTCAGGTCTTTCACCGGGTTGTCGGTCGCCCGGCGAATGCGATCGACCTCGTCGGTCTCGATCTGTGGTTCGCCCCGCACCTTCAAGGAGAAACGGGCGATGCCATTAAGCTTCTGCATGGGCTGCCCGACCCCTTCACTCTTCGTAGGTTGTTGTGGATGCTCCCGTATCTGGGGATTGATCTTTCGGAGTCGGACCGAGATCGCTTAGTGGAAATCGCTGGATCGCAAGATATTAAAGCGCGATCTGGCGCGATACGTGCCGCCGTAATTATCGCAGATCAATCTCTAGGTCGGCGCATCGTAGATAGCGGCATAGCTGTTGTTGAGGGTACAGATCCATGGGAGGAGCACTGGCTCACGTTGCTGCTCGGCCAATTTGCAGGTCACCTATCATTTGACGAGATAGCCAAACGACTACCCCTTCCCTCAATAAGTTCCGTTATTGAACAGCGCGGATGTAGATCCGACGAAATCGAGTCTTACGCCAAGTGTCTCGATGATAAGTTGGGCGAAATCGTCAGCGTTGGCGGAAATGATTTTGAGCAATTGCCAGAGATTCGGTCGAATCCCGAGACCGGTCGCGGCGGCATTCCGTTCCCCGATCTCGACCAGCCCACACAAGATCGAACTGTACACCTGGGGCTCCGCCGATCTTGGACATCTGGGCCGCCAACCGACCCTAAATTAGAGCTTGAAAAGCTGTTCAGCATTGACAGCAGGGAAAAGGCCCGTAATCTCACCCTGGAAACGAATCGCAGATATGAGGCCGTTTTGGCTGCGTGGCGTACCCCTGCCCTTAAATGGTACGGACGTGCGTTTGCCTTTCCTGTATTGGAGCGCTTGTACGACCAATTTCCGGAACTGGTCGAGCGTTGGGTGCAACCTGCTCTGGAAGACTCCCCCGTCGGTTACTCGGTCCGTGTGAAATTGGCAACGTTCTTGGAACCGATTTGCCGCGTCTTGCTAAGCCGCGATTCACCTATGGGCCTGAGACTCTGGAAGGTATTTCACAAAAAAGAGGGCAACCCGGTTGAGATCGATACTGTTGGCCTCGCGTTCGCCGCCGAAGATAGCACCCAATCACGGGCCGTCCGCCAAATCGTCCTCGACGAGTGTTGGAACGATGCCTCGCTTGCCAAAATTGGCGTCAATTGTGGTGGATCGCAACGACTTGATTGGATTCGCGATGCCATTAACAACTTGATTTCGGCCCCATCATTATGGAGAAGAGCAAAAGGACTAACTCTCGCGAGCTTTTCCGATATCCCGCTACAGAGCTTCGAAGAACTTGTCTCAAAGGCTGCCATTGCGAATTCGTGGGTTGAAGAAACTCTCGATCCGATGCGGGAAAACGTCCGTAAGAATGCTCTTGCCCGGTACTGGTACTCAGTCTTTTTGAAAGCCGAAGACCCCGATTCTGCTTGGGCGGGGCTCCAAATCGTGCTGTCGCTCGCCGACGAGCGCCTCTTCAATTGGGGACCGGAAATCGAGAGAAGTTGTGAGTCGAGCAAACAGGTGCAGACGAGGCTCAGATACCTGGAAATGGGCTGGGACGGTAAACGTGGACTCCGGAAGGAAATTGATCGCGAACTGGAGCGTCAAAAGACATTGTTTGGCAGAGCGATTCAGCCTGGAGAAATCTATCCTTTCATGTAGTCCTACCGACGCGGAGGCCAGACACAAAAGTCCACCGGTCGAAAGTTCCCTAGGGTTTGTGAATCGATCCGCACGGCCAACCCGAAGTACCAAGCCGACGACGGAGCAGAAAAAGTCATCCACGTGGCCGTAAAACGGCCTACCTATAGAAGTGCAACCCCTCACTCCACCGAAGTCCTTGGAGGAAGTTTGTGCTGGCATAGGACTCGCCGGGATCCGCCGCGAATAACACTGTGGGCTAGATGGACACACCCCACCTTCAATACCGTCGCCCTCTAAGACCCAGTTGACATCCGGGAAACCGACCTACCGTCAAATAGCAAGAAGCCATTGACAAAATGTCACTATCTTTGGCAGGCTGAAATCTCGTCACTCTGGCGAATCGAGGTTGGGTATGGCTCAAGTGTACTCAGCAAGGTGGAATCTCATAGATTGTGCGTCCTGGCGGTCTGATGAGTCCGGTGATGGCACAGACGGACTGCGTGAGGCTTCGGCCAAGGTATGGCCGCGGGTCCTGGCCGCTGCTCGGAGGGAGTTGGGCGACAAGATTCCTGCTGGGGATCGCAGGGCGCTGACCCTGGAGGCTTGGGAGGACACGCTGCTGTCAGTAGCGGAAACCCTCAAACGCCACCGCGGGAAGCAAACGATTAATGATCTCGAGGGTTTCCTGCTCGGCACATTCCAGCACCGCTTGAGCCGGATAATCGTTAGGGAGAAAAATCTGACTGAGGCAATTGAGTTTTTACCCTCGACTGAGGAATTGGCGGAGTTGAAGAACGCGCGAGATGAAGATTGGGCAAGGAATCTTGAAAACGAACTGCTCATCAGCGAACTGCTTCGCCACATGGATGAGTGGACGAGGAAAGTGTGGATGTTGCGCCGGTACGGCTTCTCCTGGAGAAACATCGCGAAGCACTTGGGAATATCCGAACAACAGGTTAAAATGCGTTTTCGTTATAATATCGACAAGCTCCGACGAGAGATCGATGGCGAAAACAAAGGTGAGGTACCGTCCGCGGACGAGAAGGACTAATACTCGGGAAGCGCCTCCTCCTGGCGCTCGAACGAAGGTGTATTGAAACTGGAAGGTTCTCCTCTGACAGACAAACCATTTTCTCGAAAAGAAGAGCAGAAACTGCTCGACGGACTGGGTAGGGTGTTGTCAAGAGACTTCCCTAACCCGGAGCGTGTCGGTTGCCCCAGCCGCGACTTGCTGAAAGCGCTGGCCTCGCGCCAACTCAGTTTGGTGGAAGCTGAGCCGTGGATGGATCATCTGGGCAAATGCACGCCTTGTTTCCGCGACTACGGCGAGTTGCGACGGTTGGCGGAGCGCCGCCGCAAATTAGGCTATTTGGGCATAGCGGCATTGGTCATCGTGGTTTGTGCCTTCGCTTGGGGATGGTATGCTCGCCGGCAGGGTGTAATCACCGCACATAATTACATCGTTGCGGACATGAGGAACCGGCTACTGCTTCGCGGGGACCAGGGGCCCGGCAAGGGCCCGCTCGTGTTCCAACGTGGATTTGACGATGTTTCGTTCTACCTTCCGGAAGGGAGCAAGGCCGGCAATTATGACGTCGCGATCTTCCACGAAGAGCCCACAGCGCCGCTGGTTAGCGCGACGGGGGCCGCAACGATGGAGAATGACAAGACGATAATCAAGGTCACTCTCGATCTGTCGCGGGTCGCTCCTGGAGATTACTTAGTGGGAATTCGCCTGCCGGGGACTGACTGGAGCTACTACCCGGTGGTTCTAAAGTAAGCAGCGGTTACAGCCCCTTCACCACGCGTATCGCTTCGTCCAATTGATTGTCGCGCCCGTCCCGGAGTGCTTCCCGCGAAAGGTCCACTGGATGGTCCGGGACTGTCCCGGTTCCTTCAAGGCTGTTTCCGCCCCATGTACGGAAGCTGACCACTGGCAGGCGCAAGACGAATCCATGACCCATTTTGAATCCGGTTCCGCCCAAGACTTGGCCTGCGGTCTTCGTACCGACGATGGACGCGAGCTTGTTTTCCTTCGCGAACCCGGTGATGGTCTCGCCGGCGCTGGCGGTGTGTTGATTAACCAAGAGGACGATCCGCCCGTGAAACGGCTGCGGGCCAAGCCCCTCTGTAACCATGAGAATCGACTTGTCGCCCAGAGCGAAGCGAAACAGCAATGGAATCAGGGCAATCTTCCGGGAAGGTATTTTGTCGAACCTGGGGAGGTCTTCTCTTTTGTAACCCTTTGCGACCCGCTGCTTACTCAGGCTGTACCCGACAGGGAGTTTGCCGGGCGTGAAATAGCTCATCAGGCGGAGGCCACCAGCCCCGCCGCCGGGGTTCCCTCGAAGATCGACAATCAATCGTGGGCAGTCCTGAAGATTTGAAATGGCCTCATCAAGTTCGCGTGCCACGTCGATCCCGACTTGGCCGGGAAATCCCGTGGCCTTAAGCACAGCAACACCGGGTTCTGGCTTTGACCATGAAACGAGTTTCGGGCGGACAATTGGATGCCACTTCGATTTCGGTCTTGGAATGCCAAGGGGTAGCGGTACCCGTTCGCCGGTCAACCTCTCGATTGTGACGTTGGAGAATCCGCCCATGCGGAATGTCGGGATATCCGGTGGTGCTACCGGCATTCCCTCCACGTCAAGCAATAGGTCGCCAGGCCGCATGTTTGATAAGTAAGCCGGCCCGCCCTCGTGTACGTCCTGAAACATCCAATTGCTATTCCCGTTTGTCCCGTATGCCTGAAACGTCGCACCAACGGAGTAGTTAGGAGGTATTTTGAGGAAACTTTGATGAAAGAAAGCCATGTGGCTGATCTTAAGTTCGGTGATCAGCTTTTGAACTTCGCCCTCAAAGGTCTCCACGCTGTCGGCGTCGAGGATTCGTTGCCGATTGGCTTCGACCAGGGAATTCCACTTCGCGGCGTCGAAGGCGGGGGCAAAGATTTTCTTCGGCACAACTTTCTCTACGCTGGCGAAGACTTCCGTGCGCTGTTTCAGGGTAATTGGGATCATATTCAGAAGTTAATCGGCGACGAGCCGTCTCCTACCAGGACGAATGGCGCCCAATAGATTGGCGCACGATTTCCCATTTTTTCCAGGTAATCAAGCTTGGCGTGCCGCAGGGCCGATGCCTCGTCCTCCTTCTCCGCCAAGTGAGTATAGAACTGCTTCATCAACAGGTGGGTCGATGAGTCATCCGCGCTCCATACGGAGGCCACCACACTTTTTGCACCTGCAAACAGGAATGCCTGCACAAGCCCGGTGCTGCCTTCCTCGCCTTGAAGTTCCCCGGTAGCGGTGTCGCAGGCCGACAGAGTCACCAAATCGGCGGTGAGAGGCAACTGTGCGATCTCGCGGAATTGCAGAAGGCCGTCATCGAGGCGGTGTGGGTCACGCCCCAGAACGAGGGCTGACCTTTCCGGGAATTGCGGGGCCGACAATCCGTGAACGGCGAAATGGATTACCCTAAAATTTGCGAGGGGCTCAGATTCAAATTTGGCTTTGGTCGCATCCCCGCCCAACAGAAGCAGGCTATCTTTCGGATGTCCCAATGCCGCTTCCGCGTCCATCACTTCCTGGCGGGCGGCGGGCAGATGAAAGAGGTGGGCACCTGAAATGTCATAAATCCCTCTCGCAACGAAACGGAATGCTTCTCGCCCGGTTCCTCCTCCTTCGGTTGGCGGCTGAAGGTCGTAGGGAACATCGCCAACTCCCAAGAACGCCATCTCAGTTCTGCTCTTGTCCTGACGATTTCTGAGGAAACAAAGCACGGTGGTTGAAGGCGCGTAACTGACGACGTGGGTTTTGAGAACGTAGTTTCCATCGGGATCAATCAGCTCATCAAAGGGCAACTGGTGCAAAGAGCCGTCCGGCACGATTACCAGGTGCCGGAGCCGAAACGATTCCGGCACCGGCTCCAGGAGCAGTGAATAGAGCTGCTTGGCCTCGTCTTGAGCGTATTGCCTTTGCGTGACCTTGGTGAGAAAGCTTGATACCAGCTTCTCGATCTGAGCCTGCCCGGCTGGCAACTTCACAATTGTCGCGTGCGTGCGCGTGAGAGCAATACAATAGGACCCCGGCTCAGCTAAAACGTATTCGAGTACAGATTCATCCGGCAAAGTGCTTCCCTGGGCGGCTGCCAGTTTGATCGGATGCGTTTCGACATGGCGCTGCATTGGATTCAGCATGTCGCTCACGTACCCGAACCTCTCCTCTTCTTCCGTTAGATCGGACAGGAGCTTCTGTCTCTGGGCCGGATCATCGGTATTAAGTAATTGGGTTTGGATCTGAACGATTTGCCCTTGAATCGAAGCGTCTGTAGACGGCGGAGGTGGATCTCCGGTCCTGGTCCTCAGCATGTCAGCGACGGCGCGCCCCCGCGCGCGCTCGATGACATCGAACGCCGTGGGTACCGCATTCTCATCCGCCTCCAGCTTGAAATCGCCAAGGTAAATCTCGTCCATGGTGCTTAGGAGTGAACTCTCAAAGTATGCGCCGGAAACGCGGAGCAGCATGCCTTCGATGACATCGGATGCCTGTTCGTAAAGGCGGTGCGCTTCCTCCCTTTGACCCATCTTCACCTTCAATTCGGCGATGGCGTTCAAAGTGCGCGGCAAATAGATCGTATCGCCAGTCGTACCGCTGATCTGAAGGGCCTGGGCGAGTTCATCGCCGGCCTCCTGCAGCTTTCCCTCCTCTTCGGACATCCGGGATAGATAAAGGTACGATTGCATGACGACCCTGACGAGGCCAACGTGCTTCTCCGATTGGATGGCTTCCTGCAAGTATTCGCGGGCCTTTTCTTTGGTCCCGGAATCCATTGCAAACTCTGCGAGGATCAGGAGGTCTTGGCCCTCGTGCTCCCACATCCTCTCGCTCCGCGCATCCGCAAGGGTCCGTTCCATAAGCGCCTGCGCTTGATCTTTGTGATTCAACAAAAGGAGTGCTTCCGCCTTGCCTTCGAGGGCCATGAATGGAGTGCCGACGTCTTTATCGCGGTCGGCAATAGCAATCGCCCGATTACAAAAAACCATGCCTTCGGAGGGGCGGTTGAGTCCGTTCAATCCATTCCCGATGATTTCCAGGTACCGGACCTGTGTTCCGATGTCGCCATCGCGTATCGCAGTTAGAAGGGTGTGGCCCACCAAATAGCTTGCCTGGTGGTAGTTGCCCTCAAGGAAATTGACAAGTCCCAGTTCGCCGGAGGCTCGGTTTGCCCATTGTTTGTCGCCTAACCATTCGGCCAAACTCTTGGCCTCTTCCCAGTCCTGACGCGCCGGACCTGCTTTGACCTCAAGGTCAGCATCGCCTTTAATGCCAAGGCAGAACAAGCGCAGTGCGGGATCGTTCTGAACCAAGGGCGTCTTGAGTTGAACCGCGAGGTAGTCGGACATTTCTCCGAACGGCATCTGAAGCTCAGAACGGATCAGACCGACCTTCGCATAGAGGGCGTCGCGGTCGTCGTGGGACTGCTCAAACAGCTTTTCGGCCTTTTCGTAAAGTGGTGAAGCGGCCGGCAAATTGTGGGTCCAGTAATAGCGGTTGGCCTCGGAGAGCATCCGGTGCGGGTCGTTGGAATGGAGGAGAGTCGCGACTTTGACTGCGGGAGGGGCGCCGGACGCCGGGTATAGGAATCGGTAAATGACCCAAGCCACGGGGACCGAAACCACCGCAACAAGGGCCACCAGAGCCCACAGGATGAGTTTCCCGGCCCGAAGTTTCATATGTCAATGCCCTGATAGTAATCATAGCACAGCCGGGCAACGGTCAAATTCAACCGTTTAGCATCTTTCTGTTCGTAGGAGCCGGTGATCGACTTGCGCCCTCAGCCTTGGAGTGCCCACACCCTGGGCGCTGGTCTTTGTGTGGGCGCGTGAACATGGGTCGGGAGTGCCGCTGCCGTCGGCGGGCCGGCATTCTTTGTAGGTGACGATCCTGTTCTGCTGCAAATTCACTGTAAGGCCGCCGCACAGGCCGCCGATCAGAACCGCATCGGGCATTGTGTTCGCAACGGTCCGGTCCTTTGTCGGATTGGCATTATTGAGAACGGAATTGGCTAGAGTTCGAGCAATCTTGGGTCCCATGTCGGACGCAAACAAAACTAGCTCGTTAGCCCCGACGCGAGCTGGCCCGACATGCGCGCCGGGCTTGACCGCAACGTTTACGCCCATGAGGCGCGTAATCTGCTCGGTCTCCACTTTCGAGAACGTGAATATATATACGAGGCTCATCGCCCAGCCTTTGTTGTCAAAGCCCTGCGTACAAGCCTCAGTTTAATGGAAAGCGATTCGTCGGGCAAACTGTAGTACCTTTAGGGGAGGTCGCTTATCGCTGTCTCCGGGAAATCATGCTGTCGGCTTGAGCTGTCGTCCGGGAGATCTTCTTCGCAACCTAAGCGCAACTGCGCCTGCCGCCGGCGAGGTGACGGTCTGCCCACGTGGGCTTGCTCGCCTATTTCCGGGTGGAGATCTGGTCTGCCAAACTCCTCGGCTTGGTGCTGAAGCTTGCGCCGGTGCGGCTCAAGGAGTAGGCCGACCGCGGCTACGCCGGCGAGCGCCTGACCGGGCTAACAATACCCTTGCCCGGGTTTTGGCGCTACTTGCTGAGGGCGTCATGCTTACCGATGACCTCGGCTATCAACCAAACCGGCGCTCGACGATTTTTCTTGCCGTTTCAGCATAGTCTGCAGACAATTACGGAGTCGCCAATTTCTACACAAGCACCTGCCTATGGAACAAGGCGAAAAAGCCGCAGACGAATCCGTCAGCAGACAAACACCTCTGATGCTCTCCCATGCTGGGGCGGAACTAAGCCACCCCATGCTGCTCATGTGTTGCACAAATCGACCTCAGGTAACGACTGATGAAGAATGAATCTGAAGTTATGGTGAAAGTGATGCTGGCGATTATTTTAACCGCACTTCCACACTATGGCCAGGATTCCACAGCCGGAGAGAAGGCTCGCGACGGCCGCTTTATTGCCTATCAAAACGGTACTGTACTGGACACACGGACCAACCTAATGTGGGCGGCGAAGGACAATGGAGAAGACATCGACTTGCCGGAGGCGAAGAGCTATTGCAAAAACTACCGGGGAGGCGGCTATAAAGACTGGCGGCTGCCGACGACCGACGAGCTTCCGGAATTGTATGACAGTGGCAAGACCTATAAGTCCGGGTGTGGCTCGAACGTCCACTTATCGCTATTTATCCGCATATCTTGCGAGTCGGTGTGGGAATCCTACGGTGCCGAAGGCGCCCCATTCGATTTCAGCAACGGCAAACGTCCCTGGAACACGCAGTCAGACGGTGATTTTCGCGTGCTCCCCGTGCGTAATACTCCGGAATTAGAGGCGAAGAGGCACGTCGAGGCGATGAAGCACGCCGAGGAAGATCGGGTGAGCCACTTCATTGCCGACCTGACAGGCAAGAAGTCTGCCGGGGAGCGGGGAAGCGCGGCCCTGCAGTTGGGTTTCATCAAAGACCCGAGCGCGGTCGAGCCGCTCATTGCCGTCCTGAAGGACGCGGATGCGGGCGTGCGCAGCTCCGCAGCCGAGGCGTTGGGAGAGATCAGGGATCGGCGCGCCGTCGACCCCCTGATCGCCGTACTCAAGGATCCTGATTGGGACGTGCGCGAGCAGGCGGCGGGGGCGTTGGGTGAAATCGGAGATGCTCGCGCCGCCGCTCCCTTGATCACTGCCTTCAAAGGTGCCGATAATCACGAAGCTCAGTCCGAGGAGGAAGCGTTGGCAAAGATCGGCGCACCCGCCGTCGGTGGGCTTATCGCCGCCTTGAAGGACACCGACTTGACCATCCGATGGAGCTCGGCCGAGGCATTGGGGAAAATCGGCGCACTGGCCTTTGATGCCCTAATCGCCGCTCTGCAGGACCCGGACGCGCATGCGAGGTGGGGCGCGGCAAAAGCCTTAGGGGAGATGGCAGATCCGCGCGCGTTCCAACCCCTCAGCGCCGCGCTGAAGGATACGGATGCAGGCGTTCGCAGCGCCGCAGCCGAAGCGCTGGGAAAAATCAAGGATACCCGTGCCATTGATCCTCTGGTCGCTCTCTTCAATGACCCTGAAAATAGGGTCCGAATGGACGCGATGGATGCGTTGGCAAAATTTGGAACGCTTGCCCTGGAACCCCTGCTTGCCGCCCTGAAGAGCTCCGATGCTGGTGTTCGATGTATGTCGGCCAGGACACTCTCTGAATTCAAAGATCCTCGCACGATCGATCCTCTGGCCGGCTTGCTGATGGATCCCGACCCTTTGGTTTCACTCGTTGCCACCGATGCGTTGTTGGAAATCAAAGATCCGCGCCTTGTGGAGCCCGTGCTTGCTGCTTTGACGAAAGCGAGTGATCTTCGACTGCGCCTGCGCCTGATCGAGATGTTGATTCTATTCAATGAGTCCCGCGCCATCGAGACGTTGAAAACGGTACCGCAGGGGATGATCACCCGCGCGGTCGGCGAACTTATTCGGAGGGGCGCGCCCGGTTCAGAAGGTGCATTGATTGTAGCGCTCAACGAGTTTGGTAATAGGCAAGTGGCTGTTTATTTGCTGAACTGCGGGAATGCGAAATTGGAAGAGGCCGCCCGCGCCTGGGGAGTGAAACACGGCTATCACGTCACAGGTGGGTATAGCGGGGCAGATCAGCCCGGATGGGGCACGAAATAGGGGAAGTTCGTCCGCTGAATGTCAACGCCAGGCCATGCGCGGCTCCTATTATTAACACATGGCCCCACGTAGCAGCCAACCAATCTTGCGTGAGGGAGAACCGGGGAAATGCGCTTGTGGAGTAGACTATCCGGCCGCAAAGCGCCCCCCGGCGTGATGATTTGCCTGCCATCAGCCCCGGCGGGGCGAATGGCCACTGGGGAGGCAGCCGGTAAGAATTGAGCTAAGCCCGCTGGCCACGTTCTCTCGTGCGCACGATGAGAGCGCTTGTGTTCAAAGTGATGAACATCGACCCTGTCACTGTGTGGGCCGGCCAGGTCGGCGGTCCATTCCTGGGGGAGACTTCTACTATGGCATCCAAAGTCCGTATCTCATGCCCGTTCATGCCGCGATATTCGGCGTCACTACTTGTTTGCTTTTGCGCCCTCTCGGTTGTGCCAGCCGGTGCACAAACTGACCGCGTGAGCCGGCTGATCGTCCAGATGAAAGGCAAGGATTTCGCAAAGCAGAAGGAAGCGGTGCAGGCGTTGATCAAGATCGGAGCCCCTGCGGTCGAACCTCTCATCGCGGCCCTGACCGACTCGCGGGATTATGTTCGCGAAAACGCGATGGATGCGCTGGCCGGGATTAAGGACCCCCGGGCCATTGAACCCCTCATCGCCCTCTTTCCAGTTAGCGGTAATGTCCAATCTGAAGTGCGGGGCACGTTAACGAAGTTCGGTGCGCCTACACGGGAGCCCCTGATCGCCGCGATGAAGAGCTCAGATGCGCGTATTAGGGACGGCGCAGCCGATACGCTCGGTTCACTCGCAGATCCTCGCAGTATCGATGCTTTGGCCGACGCCCTGATGGACCCAGACGTTTTCGTCTCACAGGACGCGGCGCGTGCATTGGCCGAAATCAAGGATCCCCGCGTTGTCGAACCCGCACTTGCCTTCTTGATGAACACTAATGATCTTCGGTATTACAATACCCGGGAGCTTGTGGTTGAGATGTTGATCCGACTCAATGACCCCCGCGCCGTCGGAACATTGCAAAAGACGGGACACATCAGTAGTGCGGTCTACGAACTCATCGAGACGAGCGAGCCGGGTTCAGAAGATGCATTAATCGCGGCGCTAAACGAATTTGGTACCGTGGAAATTGCCAGGGATTTCCTGAACTGCGGGAATTCAAAATTGGAAGAGGCCGCGCGTGCATGGGTAGCCGAGCACGGCTACAAGGTCACACGTGGTATTGGCCGGGATGATTACCCCCACTGGAATACGAAATAGGCGAGATCCAGGGTTAAGCGATCGGGAAAGGGGGAGCGGTTACCCGCCCACCCTCCCGCACCACCGTGCGTACGGGTCCGCACACGGCGGTTCGGCGGGTTAAGCTAGAGGCTGGGGGCGAGGCGAGGCACGCCGAGCGCATCAAAGAAGGCATTAGGCAGGGCCTGACAGATAGGAAAATTGGGGACAGCTACCACGTTTTCCTGTTTCGGTTACTCCCGGAAATCGCAAAACGTGGTGGGTGTCCCCGGATTCCCCAGGCTCGGAAGATTTACTCGTCCAGGCGCTTGGCACTTATGGTAATAAGCAGATGGCGGAAGACTACCTGAATTGCGGGAGTACCACATTGGAGACAGCAGCACACGCCTGGAGCACGGCGAGCGGCGATCAGATTACCTCGGGCGCTGGCGGGGCGAATGTCCACTGGGGAGGCAACCGCTGAAAGTGAGCCTTTCGAAATTCGGGGAGACCTGTATGAATCAATCCGCGACCAACCTAGTGGCCGTCCCGACCCACATTTTAACTCGATCGCGTCGCCCGTGCCGGTTCCGTTCAATCCTGGCGGGAACTCTCGCAGGCGTGTCGATCTGTTGGCTTTCCGCGCAAGCTGCGCATCGGCGGAAGCCCGAACCTGCCACGCAGACCCAACCCCACACCGAAGACGTTCGCCCCGGCGAAAAATACCTTACCGACGCAGACTTCGACGCTGCGGGTAGCGGGCCCGGGCTTGCGGGCATGACCGCAGACCAAATAGTTGCCAAACTGGGTCAACCCCGAACGATCATACGGGGCGATGGATATCTGCTTTACTACTATTTGTATTGGTTGCGCGTTCCGAACCCGCGGAGCCCCTCGGGGCGTGGGTACTGCTCAGTGCGAATTCGCGCAGGGCATTGGGACGGGCAAGCCGGGCCCTGGTTCGTCGAGTATACGCCACATACGGTGGAGGACGAGCAAAAGCGTTACGAGTCGCTTTCGAGCGATTTCGGCAAATTCCAAGCGGGGTACGACAAGCTGAGCAGGGGCTCCGGTCAGAGTCTTGTGTCCCCGAATCGTTCCGAGGCAGCGGGGCAGCAATCCCTCGGCGCCTCCACGACCGCCCTGGCGAGCGAATTGGACTCTCTCGATCCGGTTCGCGCCTTCAGAGCCGCTGATGCCGTGCGCAGCCAGATCGAGACGTTCAATCCGGCGGAGTCGTTCTTCCTGATCATTCACCTCATCAAATGCGGCACACACACTCACTTGCCCGAAGGAAAGGCCCTGTACGTCGTGGGTCCGGGTGTGGCATTCGGGCGCGCCGAAGCATCGCTCGGCGGGAACCTCCTCGAGGCGATTGACGCGATTGGCCGCAGATCGCCATCACTCCTCACCGACGCTATTCGGGATCCATCCATGGAACCTTTCGAACGCTACGTCGCAGCACTCGGCCTGCTCCGTATGGGCAAAGCAGACGAACTGGCCGGGATCGAGGACCCTGGGATTTTGCATTCCTTTGTGCGCTTGAGTGAAATCCACGGAATTCAAGGGCCCGTTTTCGCCGATACGAGCTTCAGTATGCTTAATAGCGTGAGTGCGTTGGCTGGCCACTTTCCTGAAGTCAATGGCGATTTGGCTTTGGCTGAGATGATTATGTATCCGAGTGAATTTGCTAGCGGAGACGCGGTGCGTTCGGCAAGAGCGCGATTGGACGCTGACGCGGGCAAATCGGAATCTTCCCCGGAGGTGCACGATGCGAGGGCCGTGCTGCGTGACGCTCTCGCCCTCCAGAGTGAAATGGAAAGTTACGCGGGGTTCGTTCTCGGTGCCTCGAGCGGTAACGGCAACGAGGACGAGAGGAATGATCTGGTATCGGACCTGAAAACAAGACTCAGTCAAACGCACAGCTTCCATTTCCAGGCATCCGGGCCGTGATGTATTAGTCAAACATATGGCCCAGCAGTAGTACACGAATATCCCTGACGACATTCTTCTGATCCATAATTATGGCTCTTTAGACTTTTGGCGTGGAGCGCTAACCTGAATTCCTTTTCGCTCCATATTCCGTAACTTTACCGTCCACCGCGACCGCGACAAACCTATTGCTGGCGCAATCCTTAAACTGGACGACGTTGTGGCCAGATCGGGCGAGTTGGCCCCACTGACTGGGCTTGTCGGGGTTTTGCTCGATGGCCGCAAATTCGTGACCTGCCATCACGAAGTTTACGGTTCTGAACCTGCCACTGCTGGTGCGACGGACACGCAACCGCTGGCCCTCCACCTCGATCTGATCGCCGCTCATCAATTGGGTGGCCACCGAGGACAACACTGATGTATCCAACATTTCCAACTCCTCAGAGCAACGCTAGAGTGCGGCCCGTTTATCATCCGACATTTTCCGTGGTAAGCGTGCGCGCGTCGTCGGGTGCGAGGGGCGGCGACATCGAGGGTGGGAGGGCGGGTCAGGAAAACAGACCGTCGCCGTAGGATTGTGGATGGGAGCGAGGGCAGAGCGGCGATTGCCGCCCTGCCCAGAGAGGGTTATTGCTTTTTGGTGTGCGGCTTTACTTTTGCAGAGGTGAGCGAGTTTTTGCCGGTCTTCGAGGTGGGCTTCTCTTTCAGTTCACGCAAAATTCGCTCGGCACTGACTTTGTAGTGGGCCGCCTGGCGTGCGAGGTTGGAATCCTTCGTGAGCATTCCACCACCAACATACGTCGGGCAGTAGAGGTCTGAGGCGAGTGCGCACACGATTAGGAACTTCCCGATTTCTGCCGTGGTCATCTTTCCGAGTTTCCCGCTGGCCAGTTTCGGGTAATCCACGTACCCGCCGTTAGCCTTTGGTTTGCTTTCTTCCCACCCGAAGAATTTGAATATGCGGTGCTGGCTGTCGTGGCCCAATTGCTGGAAGTATCGCAGCGCAACAAAATCAAGCTCATGGCGAGTCAGTTCGGCGGGTACTCGCTTGTAAATCTCAGTGAGCAACCGTTTTCGGTATTCCTGCTGGACTCGAACCGCCTCGGCCTGTTTGCGCCGTTGTTCTCGCTCTTCCGGGCTGATCGTTACGCGTGGATGGTGGACTTTGCATTGCTTGTCCGTACAAACATACAGCGTGCTACCCACGGTCTTCCCTTCCGCCGTGACCGCTGCCACAGTCGCCGGGCACTCACCTTTCTTCGCCTCGCGGTAGTCGTCCCGGTATAGGACGGCGGGTTGCGGCTTGAAGCCGTAATACAGGTGACTCTCGGATACCTGCGCGGGCTTCTGACCGCTGCCCTCAAGCTCCTTTATCCGCAACTGCACGAGCGCGTCTCGTTTCTGCCGAAAACATGCCGGGTCGGTGCATGTGTCCCGCTTCTTGATATCGGGAAAGAGGATCGGGTTATTCCCGGTGCGCTTCGGGCAAGCCGAACACTCTCCCGCTGCGGGCAAGAGGTTCGGGTCGTTGGCGTCGAAGGGAGCGGTGGAAAGGTCGAGGTGAATTTCCCGCTGAATCCACTGCCGAAGGCCGCGAACGGTGATGGTTGCCTGCGCTCCACGGTCTTTGTGGACGGCGGATGCACCGCGATGGTCCGGGAAGCACTCCGAGAAAGCTCTCTCTTGATCGGGGGATTGAAGTCGGGCGATCTCCAGCGCGTGCCCCACGGTGAGCTTCCCTTCATAGAATGCCTTCTGCACCGTGGGAATCAATTCGGTGAGCTTGAGCCTGCCAAGAATGTACGCGGGACTCTTCCCCACTTTGGTGCCGACGACTTCCACAGTGTAGAGGTCGGGATTTTGCTTCATCAATGCCTTGTAGCCGAAAGCCTCGTCCAATTCATGCACATCGGCACGATGGAGGTTCTCGATTATTTGCAGTTCAAGGGCTGCGCTATCGTTAAGGTTCACAATGCGGGCGGGGATGGACGGCTTTTCGGCCAGCTTGGACGCCCGATAGCGGCGCGCTCCTACCACGAGTTCGAACAGGCCGGCATCACCATCGGGATGGGGCCGTACCAGTACAGGTTGAAGCACACCGTGGTCTTTAACATTGGCCGCGAGTTCGCATAGCTTGAGCTCGTCAAAGACGCGGCGCGGGTTGGTCTTCGATTCGACAATGCGGTCCAGAGGGATTTCCTGAACCAAAGGGACGTTCTCAGTGACGGGGGAAATTACAGTTGTGTTGTTCACGGGCAATTCTCCTTTTTTGGGATTTAGTATTCCTGGGGCAAAAGAATGGTTGTGCTGGCGCGGTTCGCTTCGGTAATCAGCCAAAGCGCATCGCCTGCGTTGGTTCGATAACTGCTCAAGACCCTGAAGCCATGCTTCAGGCTGAAAAGGTTTTCGGCCACGTCGTGGGCATCAAGCTGTCCCCATTATGTGGAATATGGCCGACCCTTCTAAGCTGGTGGATCACTGTTGCCTTCGGCGATTCCCGTTGACATACTGGTTTCCCTTCTGTCCATCTTTGTCTTCTCTCAGCGCGGAATATGCGCGCGCTGCCTGTGTTCTCCCGCGCGAAGGGAGCGGAGCCGTCACAGGGCGCGCCACAAACAGCATGAAAAGGAGTGCGCGGCCGAGAAGGAGAATTTCGGAACGTGGTACACCCGAAATTGTCCTCCGAGGCTTTACCCTTGACGGGGAGCACCCTTGCGCCAGTCAGTTGTAGGCTTCGGTTCTGTGTGGGGGGAATAATTGGAGGGTACGATTTTCCCTGTGGAGGTGTCGGTCATGTTGGACATTGCGGTCAGGGATTTACGATTTGATAAACATCCCCTCATAGCGGCGCATGCTCACGCCAAGGAATGGATGAAATGGCAGTCGAATCGGGGGTTGGCACCAAACACGTTGGAAGCCTACGGTCGCGGGTTGGAGGGCTACCTACGGTTTCTTGTCGGCAAGGATGTTGAGGCTGAGGGGGCGACACGTCTGCATGTCGCGGCCTACATCCGTGAGCTCCTCTTGCCTAAAGATCCTGCCGTGAGCTCAATCACACGGGATTCTGGCACTCCGATCGCCAATGCGACTTTGCAGCAGCGGACGACCGTCCTCCGACTCTTCTACGATTACTTGGTAGAGGAGGGAGTGCGCGACAGAAATCCGGTCCGACAAAACCAAATGGGAGCAGGCGCATACGGGACCAGCCTCCGTCTGATCCCACGGTACAGTAAGTTGCCCTGGATACCCAGCGGTGAAGAGTGGCACGCGGTTTTACGCACGGCCTCTCAGGATCGCCTGCGGAATCGTCTGATGCTGGCTATGTCATACGATTGTGCGTTGCGCCGGGAGGAGCTTTGCAGCCTTGAAACGGGGGATATCGACCCGGCGCATCGGTTAATTAGGATTCGAGCCGAGAAGACTAAAGGGCGCAGGGAGAGGGTGGTACCCTACTCTGAATCGACTGGGGAATTGTATCTTCGATACTTGGTCGAGCGTCGCCAACTCAGCCGCGATCGGGGCAGGCTGTTCGTCTCCGAATCCCGCCGAAATCGAGGACAGCCCCTGTCGATCTGGACGTGGTCAAAGGTGGTCGAGGAGTTAGCTCAAAGATCCGGTGTAGTCCACTTTACCACGCACACGTCCCGGCATTTATGCCTTACCGACTTGGCGCGGTCAAATTGGGACATTCGTGAAATCGCCGAATTCGCAGGCCATCGAAGCGTACAGACAACGATTCTTTACATCCATCTGAGCGGCCGGGATCTAGCCGAAAAGATCGCCCGTGGTATGGCTGAAATGCATACTCGCCGCATTCTCCTGATGGCAGAGGTCCTGAGATGAAGCTTTCAAAATCAGAGAAAGATCCAGCCGAAAAGAAGTGGACGCCACCGCTAAATGTGAAGTCTTATAACCGCGATTCTGCGCTGACCAGGAGTGAAGTGAGGGCTCTGAAAAATCACGCACACGAGCACCATCCTGCGAGGGAAGAACTGCATACCAAGGTGCAGCGGCTGATCACGCCTATTGACGACCTGTTCGAGCACACGCGTCTGCGGCGCTGCCTTCGTCCATTCGTGATCCTCTACTTGTTGCGGGAGATGACCCGGCGTGGCCGTAGCTTCTGGGGTTGGACGACGCAGGAATGGATTGAGACGATTAACAACCACACAGCCGACCAGCAGCACCTGATCGCTCTGGCCTACCTCCTTGGCGAGTTTTGCGAATTCGACGCTCTAAAGACGAGCCACCTCTTTTACGTGCCCCTTGCGCAGAAGGTATTCGGGCGCGATCGCATGAACACACTGTTGAAGCGGGTCCGGACTCTTCTGACGGAGTGGGGGTACAGTGCTGCTGTGGCCCACCGTCATATACCACGCACAGTTTGCGAGGTATTGTTAGTGAACCGCAGCCCGCGGCTGGAGGATGTCAGCATCCAAGTGCTCACCGCCGTAGAGAGAAACCGGGCGAAGAAGAGTATTGGAAGGCCAACCAGCTCTTGGCTCGTCGCCCTATCTCGCGTCCTTGTGCAATTGCGGGTTATTTGTGAGCCTTTGCGCCCGATTGCGCGGGTGCCCCTCTGGAGAACGGCACAACCCAGACTGATCAAGGACGTGCCGCTGAAATGGGCCAGCATCTGCCAGTTTTGGTTTGACACATCAACGGTATGCTTAAATAGCCGCCGCAGAAGCTATTACTTCTTACTGAGCATTGGACGTTGGGTTGGCCATGAGCATCCGGAAGGAGCTTCGCCGGCAGAGTGGGACCGGAGGCTCGCCGCTGAGTGCGTCGCCATGGTGACGCGAATGCGAAGCGGCGAATGGTCGGAAGGTAGTGTGAATGTCAGGAACTCAGGACAACCACTGGCGGCGAACACCCGAGCGACTGGAATCTCAGTCGTTAGGAGGTTCTTCCGGGATCTGCAAGACTGGGAAATGATCCCACGCCATTTCGATCCTCACCGCGCTTTCGCTACCCCAAAGGCCCTCATTGCCCAGATGGGGCCGAATCCCCGGGTGCTCGCCGATGACATTTGGGCAAAGTTACTCTGGGCCGGAATCAACCTTGCCCCGGATGATCTACCCCGGAGGGCTGGTCGCGGAAGTAATGTAAAGCCGAGAGGGTGGTTCCGGTTCGAGCTCGTACGAGCACTGGTCATCACATGGCTCTTCGCCGGCCTTCGCGTCAACGAAATCACTCGCCTCCAGTTAGGCTGCGTGCGGTGGCAGGAGGGGGACGCAACCGTCTCCGAAACCGGCGAAGCCTTGCCCGGTGGGGCAGTCTGTTTCCTTGAGGTACCCGTAAACAAAACCGGGAGGGCATTTACCAAGCCCGTGGATCGTCTGGTCGGCGAAGCGATCTCTGCCTGGGAAAAGGTGCGCCCAGTGCAATCCAAGCTGCCGGACCCGAAAACGGGCGAACTGGTGGATTTCTTGTTTCTCGATGGAATGAGGCGCATAAACTTAAATTATGTGAATCACTCCGTGATTCCTATGCTGTGTCGGAAGGCGGGAATCCCGAACAGCGATGTGCGGGGCAATATCAGCAGCCATCGCGCTCGATCTACGATTGCATCACAGTTATTCAATGGTAAAGACCCGATGACGCTGTTTGAGCTTCAAGAATGGCTCGGCCACAGTTCGCCCGATTCCACGCAACATTACGCAAAGACCACACCAACAAAGCTTGCTAAGTCTTACGCCGACGCCGGCTATTTTGGTCGGAACGTCAGAGCCATTGAGGTGCTCATCGACCAGGAGGTCGTCAAGAACGGCACTGCCGCGCAGGAACCCTGGAAGTTCTACGACCTTGGCCACGGGCTGTGCACATATGATTTTTTCGAGCAGTGCCCTCACAGGATGGCGTGCGCCAAGTGTTCATTTTATTTACCAAAGGATTCCAGCAAGACACAGATTCTCCTAGCGAAGGAAAACCTGCTTCGGCTCCGCGAGAATATCCCCCTCGGTGAAGCAGAACTGGCCGCCGTCGAGGATGGACTAGCGGCCTACGGGCGGCTGCTTGAAAAGCTGGCGGATACACCAACACCCGGCGGACCAACGCCGCGGGAACTCGCCAGCGGTACTCTCGTACAACTGCAAGCAGCGTCAGTTCCGGCGGCGAGTTGCCGGCCTGTAAAACCCTCACCAACTCTCCCCCACACATCTCGTCGTGCGTTAGAAGAGTGAGGATTCACAGCCTAATCCGGTCCGAGAATGCCCTGAAAATCAGGTTGCTCTGTGCCTTTTCCTCGCCGCTGCGGAGGCCATGGGGCGAAACCCTCAGAAGGCACCACCGAACAGACAAAATGACCGAATCCGAACCAGAGAAGGGACTTTATGTACCTCATGTTTGGCATCGTATATGCTCATAGACGAATATAGTGAGGGAAACCATGCAGAGCTTGGACAACTACTTTCGAGGACTGGCAGAGGCAAGCCGCCTGAGAATTGTGAATCTTCTCTTGCAACGCGAACTCTGCGTATGCGACATCCAGCGCATTTTGAACCTGACGCAACCCAGTGCATCTCGGCACCTGAACTACCTGAAACATGCCGGTTTGGTTGCTGACCGACGTGATGGGCTGCGGGTGTTTTACCGCTTAACGGAAGAAGAAGCACCCGTCTTGCAGAACCTGTGCGACTTTCTTCGCGGAGCGCTCCGCGGCGAGGACCCGTTCGAGAGTGACGTAAAACAGTTACGGGACTCCGTCGCGAGGGGAGCCTGTGCCGTTCCACCAGCGGAGAAGGCCCGCAGGCCGGCAACGGGTGGCTTGGCATGAGACCCATTGTTACACGCCGACGAGACTGGCCTGCTCAGGCCAAGGATATCGATCCCAGGAGCGATTCATGAACGAACCAAGTGCCTACATGCTTTCCTTTCTCGGCCGCTTCCTGACCCTGTGGACCTTCACGGCCATGGCGGTGGGCAGTTTGAAACTGTAACCGTGTACCGCGAAAAGCAGGCGTAGTTCGTCGCCGCGATGGCACAGAAGGAGCGTTATTGATGAAGATTCAAGTATTAGGAACTGGATGTACCCGATGTAAGGACTTAACGGCGAATGCCGAGAGAGCCGTTCAGGAACTTGGCCTTGAGGCGCGAGTCGAAAAAATCACTGAAATCACGGACATCATGAAGTTTCAGATCCTGATGACTCCGGGCCTCGTCATCGACGGACAGGTGAAAGCTGCCGGACGCATCCCCTCCGTTGAAGAGATCAAGCAGATGATCATGGCAGCAGGAGGCAACTAGATGGCTGAACAGCGTCCAGGGCTCCTTATGTGTGTGTGCACAGGTAAGTGTCCAGGCTTCGCGAAGATGGATATCTGGGATTTCATCAACCGTGCCCGCGTGGAATTACCAGTGGAGTTTGGTGTAATCCATCCCCAACTGTGCGAGGAGGACGGCGACCGGTTCCTTGCCGACTTCCTCCAGGCGAAGCGGCCACTGGTGATCGCGGCGTGCGCTCCCAACATGCAATACAAGATGTTCCGCGACGCCTTTGCCGAAAAAGGGATGGACGTGAAGCACGACATGACTCCGCTGGACATCCGGGACATGACGACCGAAGAAGCTATTGGCAAAGTTGAAGCGGCGCTTCACGAAATGGGAGTGGAAGAAAATGGCTGAAACCACGTTTATGGGAGTACCGCGAGAGAAGATCCCGTGGTTCCCCACGATCGACTACGACAAGTGCACCTTCTGCATGGAGTGCGATGCGTTTTGCCCCCATCGTGTTTTCGAGCGGCGAGAGAGCGACCGCAAGTTGGTAGTGGCAAACCCGAATAATTGCGTCGTCTTTTGTCGCGCTTGTGCGAAAACCTGCGGGCCGGATGCACTTTCGTTCCCCAACAAGCCGGAAATCATCGCGCTGATCAAACAGATCCGCGAGCGGGAGAGTGCCAAATGAAGCGCACGATTCTCTCCTGCAACGGACTGGACAAACCAGAGGGATCGGTGGCGCGAGAGGTGGCGATACGCGCTGCCGAAGCCACCGAGGGCGAAATCATCTGCCCCGTGCTGTTGAACCGGGCACCGGCACGGTACAAGAAGGTCATCAGCGATAGTTCGTTGATCATCATCGATGGCTGCTCCACACGCTGTGCCACCAAGCTTGCGACGGGATTGGGCGCGAAAGCCGAGCGGAAGGCGTTGGTATCGGATGCTGTGAAGGCGTCCGGCAAGCCGTTGGGGTCGACTCTCAGGCTGCAGTCGAACGGCCTGGATCTAGCCCAATCGATAGTCGATGAACTGATCCGCAGCCTCAACGAGCCGGCGGCGCCGGTCGAACCGGTGGCGGAGTTTGAAGCGCCCACGGAATACCTCGTAGTGACGCACGACAAGTTCGAGTTTCGCATTCCAGTCGTCGATTACGTCTTTAACGAGAACGACGTTTGGGCGCGCATATTGGATGGTGTGGCGCGTGTGGGGATCTCCGACTACATGCAGCAGAAGCTGACTGACATCAGCTATTTCGAGCCACCGAAGACGGAAGCGGCGGTTGACCAGTTCGGTGAATTGGGTAACGTCGAGTCCGCGAAAGCGGTCTTCGAGATCATTTCACCGGTGAGCGGCACCGTGGTTGCCGTGAATCCTGCGGTAGTCGAAACCCCCGGCTTGATCAATGAGGATCCTTACGGGACTGGGTGGCTCGTCGAAATCAAGCTTGCCGATTTCAAGCAAGACCAGGCGTTGCTCGTGGACGCGGCGGCGTATGCCGAGGTCGTAAAGCGCAAGGCGGCTGAGGAATGAGGAGGAAGGAATGACGAAGGAAAGAAATGGAAAATCCGTCCTGGTCATCCCGTGCAGCGGGATCGGCAAAGTGCATGGCCTGATCAGCCGCGAGGCGACGTATCTGGTCACGGACGAATTGGCGCCAGGAAAGGCAGACACGTTGTGCCTCGCCTTACTGGTGAAAGGCGATCCTGAGGCGGTGGCTGCGGTATGTAATCACGCCTGCATCACCCTCGATGGGTGCGCCAAGGCCTGTGCTGAGAAAAACGTGCAGATGGCCGGCGGGCGCGTCTCGAAAGCCTTTCAGGTGGCGGCCTGCTTCAAGAACCACCGCGGGGCTCAACCCGGCAACGCATCCGGCCTGACCGACGACGGCTGGGCGATCGCGCGCGAGATCGCCGCGTCGGCAGCCGCGGAGGCCGCGCGACTGTTCGCGGGCGAGGAGGTGACTCGATGAGCGCTCAGATCACCAAGGTCGGCATCATATCGTGCAGCGGCGAAGCGATTCCCGAAGGTACGATTTCTCGCCTGGCCACGCGCCGCGTGCTGGAACTTCTGCGACCTGACGCGACGGTGACACTATGCCTGCCGCTCTTCCTGGCTGGCAACGAAGCCGAGCGCAATTTTGCCAAGACCCATCCCACCATCACGATAGATGGCTGTGAGAAGCAGTGCGCCCGCTGGGGCACGGAAGAACATAGCGGCCCGATTAGCGGTGCGCTGCTCGTATCTGAAATCCTGGGAACGCGGCCCTCGGGTTGCCATCGTTCCTCGCGGGGCGCATCACAGGCGGACAGGGAAGCAGTCTGGGCAGTTGCGGAACGGATTGCCGCTGCGGTGGACAGGGTGTTGGCCGATGCGGTACCGGCCGAGGTCGGGACGGCGGGAACGGGCGGGGGGCAGTGTGCGTGTTCGAGTCCGGTGCCAGGGGGATCGATCACTGTCAAAGGTGCAAAAGTCACGATCGCGGGACTGCCACTCATATTCGACCAGTGTATTGAACGCTCCATCCCTGCCGATGATAGTGGCTGTACGGCCCTGCTTCAGGCGGTGAAAATCTATCACCCCATCCCGCCGGAGGAAGAAACCGAATACCGAAGGGCCTTGCTTGGGGCCTACCAGAATCTCAGGGGTGGCACCAGGTTGACCTGATGATGGGAACTATCGCCATGCCGGGTTCAATGCTGGATGTCGTTTGCTGGTCGGCTCGGACCGTGCGTGAAAATCTTGCGGTTGATGACGAGCTGGCGCGCACGGCTGGGGAGTCTGGACGGCATGTTTTGCGATTCTGGTGGGGCGGGCCCCCCGCCGTGGTCCTGGGGTCCAGCGAACGTCCCGACCTGGTGGTGGATGAAGCCGCATGCGCGGGGCTGGGCGTGGACGTGCTCAAGCGCTCCACGGGCGGCGGCGCGGTGCTCCAAACTTCCGGCGTGCTGAACTATTCGCTTGTGGCCCCGGTGCCCGCCCGTCTCGACCTGAAAGGCGCCTTCCGCCTGGGGACAGATCTCATCTGCGCGATTCTCGACTCCTTCGGCGTCATCGGGACGCCGGAAGGGACTTCCGATGTCACGGTAGACGGCAGAAAGATCTCCGGTAATGCACAGGCCTGGCGGTGGAAAGCGCTTCTCATCCATGGAACGCTGCTTGTCGACTTCAATACTGCTTTGGCCGAAGCGGTGCTGAAACATCCGCCGCGCGAGCCCCAATACCGGCGGCGTCGCTCTCACCGTGACTTCCTGGTGACCTTGCGCTCACTCGGGATAGATGTAGACCGTTCCGCCATCGAGCGCGCAGCACTGGATGCCGCACGACAGGTATTTAGACCAATGGAGGTCAGGGAAGATGAAATTCTGGGCGTGGATATTGGTATTTGCGGCGGTGGCGCTGGGACAAGTGCCTCACCAGCATCACCCACCGTTGTCATCTGATGAATACGCGAAGGTGCTGGAGGATCCTTCGCGGGATGCCTGGCAGAAACCGCACGACGTCGTGATGGCACTAGATCTGAAACCCACAGACACCGTTGCTGATATCGGAGCGGGCAGCGGCTATTTCGCCCGCCGCTTCGCGCTCCATGCAGGCAAGGTCTATGCGGTCGATATCGACGAGAAGCTGTTGGCGATGGTGCGTAGCAAGGCACCCGCGAATTTGCAGACAATTGTTGCCGCGCCCGATGACCCGCACCTGCCGCCGGGCTCGATCGACATGATTTTCTTCTGCGATGTACTGCACCACCTGGAGAACCGGCCAGCGTACTATGTGAAATTCGTCAAGGCATTAAAGCCCGGCGGGCGTGTGGTGGTCATTGATTTCTACAAGAAGCCTCTCCCCGTCGGCCCTCCGGAGTCAATGAAGCTCTCCGAGCAAGAAGTCATTGCGGAGTTTCGGACGGCAGGCTTCGCCTTGAGCAAGCGGCTGGACATATTGGCTTATCAGTATTTCCTGTTTTTCGAGAGGCGGTAATGGTGCCGAGGACGGCCCTCGACGCGCGGCTGGTGCTGCTCCACATGAAGGTCAGCTTCCACACGAGGAATCAGCAGCCGTAGGGGTCTGAACTTTTATGCGGGAAAAGTGGGGGTATTACCCGCGCCACCTGGGAAGCAGAAACCAACTGCTGTGGCTCCGAACAGTTTCTGGGCGAGTGGAAATGAAACGGAACCAGGGGATGACGAGCCGTCGGCGTTCAAACAAGGGAGACAGTCATGTCGAGTTCTGCGATACCGCGAGAGAAAATTCCATGGTTCCCATCGATAAACTACGATTTGTGCAAAGGTACGAAGGAGTGCCTGGCCTTCTGCCCCACCAACGTTTTCGCCTGGGATGAAGCTGGCGCGCGCACCATCGTGGCCAATCCATACAGTTGTACTGTGGGTTGCTCCAATTGTGTCCGGATATGTCCAAATCAAGCCATCACCTTTCCGGATATGGAGGAGTTGGCGGCTACGTTGAAGCTTTTGCGCTCCGAGATACAGGAGAAGCCGGCCGTTGGTTGAGGGTGGGACAGGGCGGTTAGCGTGTGGGTTGGCGGCGATCAGCTGGAATTAAGGAGGCGAACCACCGCTAACACTTTTGGACTGGGAGAACGTTCGCAGACATCAGGAGGGATTGTTTCATTACCATCCCCCTCCCTTGCCCGCGGACACTCGCGAGTGAATACGACCAACAGAGAGGAGAACCGAAATGGCTAACGACACGAAGTGTGCTTGCAGTGAGGCCCCGCGATTGATTTTTGCTTGCTCGGGCGCGTCGGACCTGGGACGCATCTCCGACCTGGCAGCGCGGACGCTGACCAAAGACGGTGTGGGGAAAATGTATTGCTTGGCGGGAATCGGGGGACGGGTGAGCGGAATCATCGAGAACACAAAGTCCGCCTCTCGCATCGTCGCGATCGATGGTTGCGACCAGGATTGCGCCAAGAAGTGTCTGGAACTCGCCGGGTTCAACGAGGTCGCGCACTTGCGCCTGCAAGACCTGGGTATGGAGAAAGGGAAAACACCGGTCACCAAGAAAACCGTCTCCTTGGTAGCGGACCGGGTTCGCCAAATGCCGGGTTTAGCCGAAAGGTAGCCCCGAACAGTAGGCGCCGAGCATTCTGAGAGCTACGGCGCGATTCAAATCCAAACCAGATGAGGTGACATGAGAATAAAACTCAAACAAGTGACTACCGCTCTGCTTCTGCTTTTTGTTGGGGTAAGCGTGATATTCCTTGTTGTCAAGGAAACTCGCTCCAGGCGGGTGAATGTCAACCCAGTGGGCAAAACCACACTCGCGCAGGAACCTGCCGCGATTGTGCCGCCGACCGAAAACACCACCGCGGCGGAGATCTCCCAACCGAACCCCAAAACTACTGGTGCTGTCCCTGTGGCACCAGCCGCGCGAGGCAACGACCAGGTCGGTATGCACAAACGTACCGTGGTGGCCTATTACTTCCATGGCAATTTTCGCTGTCCAACCTGCAGAAAGCTTGAAGCGCTTTCACGCGAAGCCGTGGAGAGTGGATTTCCCGAAGATTTGAAGGCAGGGCGGCTCGAGTGGCGCGTCATCAATATCGAAGAGCCCGGAAACGAACATTTCGCCCAGGACTTTCAGCTTGTCTCCAAGTCGTTAGTGCTGGTGGGGAAGGAAGATTTAAAGCAGACACAATGGAAAAACCTGCAAGATATCTGGACGCTGGTTAACAACAAGGAGGCCTTCATAAAGTACGTACAAACTGAAATCCGGTCCTATCTGGGAGAGGCTTGATGACGGCCATCCTCGTTGCCGCGACCGCGTTATGGTTGGGGATTTTGACATCTATAAGTCCCTGCCCGCTGGCGACGAATATCGCCGCGATCTCCTTCGTCGGCCGGCGGCTTGGAAATCCCCTTGAGGTGTTCTGGACTGGGGTTTTTTACACGCTGGGGAGGATGCTTACTTACGTGGTGCTGGGAATTCTGCTTGTGGCCAGCTTTATTTCTGTGCCGCTCGTGTCCCAATTGTTACAGAAGTACATGAACAAGATTCTTGGGCCGATCCTGATCCTGGTGGGGATGTGCCTACTCGAAATGTTGACCCTCAGGTTCGCGAGTCCCGGTCTGAGCGAGAAGCTGCAACACAGGTTCGCGACTTGGGGTGTCTGGGGAGCGGGCCTGCTCGGAGTGATCTTTGCACTCTCGTTTTGTCCCGTTTCCGCCGCCTTGTTTTTCGGCAGCCTGTTGCCCCTGGTCATCAAATACGAATCGAGTGTGCTCTTGCCTTCATTGTACGGAGTCGCGACGGCGTTGCCCGTGTTGCTCTTTGCCATCATGGTTGCCTTAGGTGCTCAATCGCTGCGTAAAGCTTTCAACAAACTGACCCGCATTGAGTGGTGGGCTCGGAGGATTACGGGCGTGATCTTTATCGTGGTGGGCGTCTATTACTCGCTGACGTTCATCTTTGGCGTTTTCTAGCGATGGCTCCCAAGTGCCATGCGCTCGGGTTTCGACTGTGGATGTCGGCCCTGTGGCTGGGGGAAGCGCGCTTTCCCTGCCCAATTGGGCACATTTCCAGCGGAGGAGTAGATTGCACGCAGATTGAAAACGCGGTTGCGACCGCTGAGCCACTCTTCACCGCAATGGAGCCTTCGCAGGGTTAACGGTCGAAAGGTTGTGAGTCGACAGCACCGTTTCAGGTGGGGCTCGCGACCGCTTTCATAGATGGAGAAATCGTATGCTTTCCGAAGACACTGACCGCCAGATCCCACCCGCCGCAACTGTGAAGACGCCATACCGCCCGAAAAGTTCCCGATGGCTACGCGTGGGGTTACCTATTGCCACGATTGCGATCCTCATGCTGTGGATCCTGGGGACGTTCCACCGAGGGGTGATTCAGGGTACCAAGCAACCGGTTCTTCAGGAGTCCGCCGCCGGTGCTGTTACTTTCAAGGTTGTGGCTCGAACCCTGCCCACATCAACCGAGGCCGTGGGAACTGTACAGGCCGAGCAAATCGCCACGGTCACGGCGCGGGTGATGGCGAGCATCACCGAGTTGCGTGCTTCGGCAGGCAAGCGAGTGACGAAGGGGGAAAACCTGGTGGCCCTTGATGACCGTGATCTACGCCACCGGGTTGAGCAGGCCCAGGAGGCTGTGCGCAGCGCTGAGGCCACGCTCGAGCAAGCGCAGTCCGATTACCATCGCGACAAGCCGCTCTTTGACCAGCAGGTCATTACTCCCTACGATTTCGAACATACTCAAACCAATTTGAAGACTGCCCAGGCGAACCTGAATCGGCTGCAACAAGCACAGAAGGAAGCCGAAGTTAATCTCTCTTATGCCGTCATCCGCAGCCCCTTTAACGGAGTTGTGATCGACAAGCAAGCTGACCTGGGCGACCTGGCGGCGCCTGGCCAGCCACTCTTCACTCTGTACGAACAGGGCCGTTTATGGCTGGAAGCGAACGTCCCGGAAGAACTGATGGCCCATGTGCGCCTGAATAATCTGATGACCGTACACATCGATGCCACGGCGCGCGACGTTCATGGCCGCGTCGTAGAAATCGTCCCGTCTTCCGACCCTTCCAGCCGGACAGAGATCGTTCGCGTTCACCTGACTTCAACTCAAGATTTGGTCCCCGGCCTGTTCGGGCGCTTGACGATTCCGCTAGCGCCGGAGCCGGTCTTGACGATTCCGGAATCCGCTCTGATTCGGGTAGGGCAGTTAACCATGGTGGACGTCGTCTGGCAAGACGCCATCAAAAGGCGCACCGTTCAACTCGGCCGCGTGATCGAGGGGCAGTGCGAGGTTCTTAGTGGACTCACCCCGGGCGAAATCGTTGTCCTGCGGGCGGCGCCTTCGGCGGCTTCTTTCGGAGCGAATGCCCTCGAGGGGAAGCAGGCAAGATAGAATGGCGACCAGTCCACAACCTTCGATTGCGCGATTATTTATTTCGTTCTTGCGCTTAGGTGTCACGGCGTTTGGCGGGCCGGCAATGATCGCCTATATCCGCAAGATGGCGGTGGAGCAAAAGAACTGGCTAGATTCAGACACCTTCAGGGACGGTGTTGCTCTCTGTCAAACGATCCCTGGCGCGACTTCCATGCAAACGGCAGCCTATGTGGGATTGAAGACGCGTGGGATAACCGGTGCAGCCGCCAGCTTCATCGGGTTCGGTCTCCCTGCCTTTTCCTTGATGATGATCTTTGCTGCTTTGTACACCTACATTCATAACCTGCCCATCGCCGTGTCAGCCTTTAGTGGTCTTCAGGCAATCATTGTTGCCGTCATCGCGAATGCGGCGGCATCCTTCGGCAAAACCACCTTGAAAACCTGGAAGTCTTTGGCTATTGCAGGAATTGCAGCGGCATTGTTCGGCCTTAACGTAAATCCAATCTTAGTAATTCTCTTAGCCGCGACAGGGGGGTTGCTACTCGCCGATCCAAAGCGCACTCCCCGCCAAGATTGGACGGGTTCAGCTCAGGGGCAGTCGCACATTAAGCCCCTCCTGTTGACATTGTCAGTCGCCACCATCGGCCTCCTTGTCCTTTTCTTTTGTAATCGAACCTTATTCAGGCTGGCAACACTGCTCCTGCGAATAGACCTCTTCGCTTTTGGCGGCGGATTCGCTTCCGTACCCCTCATCTTCCACGAAATCGTAGAGGCCCGCCATTGGATGGACGCGCCAACGCTTATGAATGGCATCATTCTCGGGCAAGTCACCCCGGGACCCATTGTCATCACTGCAACTTTTGTCGGCTATTTACTGGCTGGTCCGCTCGGTGGCGTAGTTTCCACCCTCAGCATCTTCTTGCCCTCGTTCGTCGTTTTGGTGGGCATAGCTCCTCACTTTGACCGCTTGCGGATCTCCCCTTCTTTCAACAAGGCCATTCAGGGGATTCTCGGCTCCTTCGTTGGGCTGCTGTTTACTGTCACTGTCCGATTCGCTTTGGATTGCCATTGGAACCTCCCCCATATAGCGCTCGCGAGCATTGCATTGGTCGCCTTGCTCCTGAGAGTGGATATCCTCTGGGTGGTCGTATTCGGAACAATAATCTCGGTGCTGCTTTTCAGGTAGCCTTATGAGCGAACCCCGCGAATCCCTCACCATCCGCATCGTACGCAAGTTCCTAGAATCAAACCTGTCGCTGGTGTTCATCATTGTATCCATCGCGGTGGGGGCGCTGGCGCTGCTCGTTACGCCGCGCGAGGAAGAGCCGCAGATTATCGTTCCCGCGGCGAACGTACTTGTTTCTTTCCCTGGCCACTCCGCTCCCGATGTCGAGCAACTGGTCTCGACACCTCTCGAGAAGATGATGCTCCAAATTCCCGGAGTGGAATACGTCTACTCCCGTTCGATGCCAGGCCAGAGCATCGTCACGGTGCGCTTCTACTCAGGGCAGCCGCTCGAGCCCAGCTACGTCAAGATCATACGAAAACTCAATGAAAACGTGGACCGGGTAACGCCGGGCGCGGCGGGGTGGGTGGTTAAACCTATCGACGTGGACGACGTGCCGATTGTCACCTTCACGCTCACCAGCGCGTCGCGGGATGATTACTCCCTGCGTCGCATGGCCGATGAACTCATCGACCGCCTGCGGGGAGTCGAGAACGTGGGTGTGGCGTACGTAGTGGGAGGACGGCCGCGCGAAATTCTGATTCGGCCATCAGCCCCCCGCATGGCCGCTTATCGTGTTTCGGCACTTGACTTGGACCGAGCGATTCAAGCTTCCAACTCCACCGTTCAGGCGGGGGATTTCGACCGTAACGACCAAAATGTGCGGGTACAGGCGGGGCAGTTCATCCGAGATGCGCGGGATTTGCAGAATCTTGTCGTAAGCGTCTGGAATGGCCGCCCGGTCTACCTGCGGGACGTAGCCGAAGTCCGGGACGGTCCGGGAGAGTTCGAGGATTATGTCCGATTTCATCGCGGTCTTGCTTGGAGCCACTCCAAGGAGGAAGGCGCTGCGGGCAGCCTGATTGGCGGACCCTCAGCCATGGAACCTCTGCGGGACACTTCACAGCCGGCGGTCACCATTGCCGTTGCCAAAAAGCATGGCACAAACAACGTCTGGGTGGCTGACGACCTCTTGAAGCGGATGGAGGAGCTTAAGAAGGATGTCCTGCCTTCAGACGTGGAGGTGGTGGTCACGCGCAACTATGGCGTGACGGCGAATGACAAGGTGAAAGAACTGGAGGAAGGCTTATTGGTCGCCATCGCCGTAGTCATGGCGCTACTGACCATGGGCTTGGGTTTCCGGCAAGCCTTCGTGGTGGCTGTTGCAGTTCCGTGCGTTTTTGGCCTGACTCTCATCGTGAACTACCTGTTCGGGTTTTCGATCAACCGCATTACCCTCTTCGCATTGACCATCGCTCTGGGTCTCTTGGTGGACGACCCCATCGTGGACGTGGAGAACATCCACAGGCACTTCGAGATGCGCGGGAAAGCGACCGCCGATATCGTGCTCGAAGCCATCAACGAAGTCCGGCCTCCTCTGATTGCTGCCACGTTTGCGGTCATTCTCTCGTTCCTTCCGCTGCTTTTTGTTACGGAGATGATGGGCCAGTATTTGCGCCCCATGGCGGCCAATATCCCTGTCACCATGTTGATGTCACTGGTCGTCTCCTTCACGATTACGCCCTGGCTCGCTTATCATGTTCTCAAGGGTCATGCCCCCACACCCGAACAGGAAAGCGCCTCCGCGGGAAACCATCAGGCCACGGTCACGCGCAGTCCGTCCCCTTCCGGTCCCCGTCGGTTTTTCAACCTGACCCTCCTGCCCTTGATTGAGCGACCGAAGCGAGGTCGTTTGTTCCTGCTCCTGGTGATGCTGATGTTTATTGGCAGCGTCCTGCTCATTCTGACCCGTCACGTGCCCGTAAAACAACTACCTTACGACAACAAGGATGAACTGCTTCTGGTTCTCGACATGCCCGCCGGCACCACGCTGGAACGGACGGATGCTGCGGCCCGCGACTTTGAGCATTACCTGGAATCGGTTCCCGAAACTACCGATTTTGAGACCTACGTCGGAACGGCGTCGCCAGTGGATTTCAACGGCTTGATGCGTCAGTACTTCCTGCGTCGCGGGCCCAACCGCGCGGACATCCGCATCAACTTGATTCACAAAACCGAGCGAGCCTATTCCAGTCATTCCCTGGCGCTCCGTCTGCGGGGCGACCTTACAGCCATCGCCGGGCGGGATGGGGTCAAGCTGAAAATTGTCGAGCTGCCTGCCGGGCCGCCCACCATGTCAACCGTGGTTGCGGCAATTTATGGAGGTCCCACGCAAGCCTATCAGGATCTCATCCGTGCGGCCAGCGTCGTCAAAGCTCGAATGAAGCTCGAACCGGGCGTCGTGGATGTCGATGATTCTGTGGAAGAGGATCAAACGAAATATCTCTTCGATGTGGACAAACAAAAGGCGGCACTGAACGGCGTTTCCACGGCGGACATTTCCCGGACGATGGCGTTAGCCCTGGGAGGGCAAGCAACCGGTGCGGCGCAAATTCCCTATGAACGAAATCCCGTAAAGCTTGTGCTCTGGTTCCCGCGCGCCGAGCGTTCAAGTCTGGTGGATCTGGAAGGGATTTACGTCAAGGGGACGGGGGGAAACTTGGTGCCCTTGTCGGAATTGGGTGCCTGGAGGCAGACGATCGAGGATAAGACAGTTTTCCACCGCCAACTGGAGCGCGTGGTCTACGTCATGGGGGAGATGGCGGGGCGATCGCCGGTGGAAACCATCCTGGACATACGGGCAGACCAAGCCCCCGCGCAGTTGCAGGGGGGCGTGGATGAAAATGCTAGAGCCCGTCCGCTCACAACACGAACCATGTTTCACAAAGGTGGCGGCATTCCCTGGGCAGTTCCTTCGGGGATCACCGTTCACTGGTGGGATGAAGGCGAGATGTATATCACCCTTCACCTGTTCCGGGATCTTGCCTTTGCCATGCTGGCCGCCTTGCTTGCCATCTACATCATCCTGATGAACCAGACCGGCTCTTACCGGCTCCCGTTGACCATCATGCGTGCGATCCCTCTGATGGTGATTGGTGTCCTGCCGGGGTTCTGGCTACTCAACCAGTTCGGTCAGCGCATGATCGGCGGTTACATGAACCCGGTTTTCTTCTCCGGCCCGACCTTTATGGGAATGATTGCGTTGGCAGGTATTGTCGCTCGCAATTCCATCATCATCGTGGACTTTATTCAACTCGGCCTGCTGCGCGGGTTGGCCCTCGAGCAGGCGATCCTGGAGAGCGTCTCGGTGCGACTGCGCCCAATCTTGTTGACGTCAGGAGCCGCCGTCCTTGGAGCGCTGCCCATTACGCGCGATACGGTTTTTGGCGGGATGGCCTGGTCGCTCATCTTCGGGCTGGTTGCCTCGACCCTCTTCTCCCTGTTCGTGATCCCGGTGACCTACTACGTCGTTTACGCCAACAAGCCGAACCACGGCCTGCCTGACAATATCCGTAGGAAGTTGGCAGCCAGTCTGGGCCAGGAACCGACAATGCCATGAGCACACGCCGCAACGGCAGCCAGGAGGATCGTTGATTCTGAGCAAGGGGGAGTGTTTTATGGGTGGCACAAAGGAAGATGCGGAAAATCCACGGCGCCGGTGGGAACCGCAGGGACGAGGTTTCAAGCAAAAGTTGTGCTGGTGGTCTTTGAGGAACTTGTTCCGTGCGAGCATTACTCTCACGCTACTCTGCACTCTGGGTGCGCGGCCCGACATGGCCCAGACTGACAAGCCAGGCACGCTGACGCTCGACCAGGCCGTGCAGTTCGCTCTCCAGCACAGTCCCGACCTGCAAACGGCAACCGCGGAAATACAGAAACAAGAGGGCAACGCGAAGTCAGCCAAGTCGCCTCTTCTCCCACAAGTCGATCTGCTGGCCGACGCTTCAAGATATCGCGTGGATCATGGGATTCTGCCTGGAGCGGACCCTCGCAACCTGCACTTTGACAACATGATTTACACCACGGGGGCAGAATTACATTTCTTGGTTTGGGACTTCGGCAAAACCTCGACCCAGCTTCAAGCGACTCGCCAGCGACTGAGTTCCAGCAAGTTGTTCCTTGATCGACGGGGAGAGGAAGTGATTTACAACGTAGCGAGCCTCTTCCTGAAAGCAGAAACGTATGACGACCTAATGGAGGCCGCCCAAGCAAGGAAGAAGAGTCTAGAGGTGTTGCTTGACCAGACGCAGCAACTCCTAAAAGGTGGAAGGGCAGTCCCCTTGGATCTCCTAAAGGTGCAGACGCGCCTTGCGCAGGTTGAAAGTGACATCGCCACACTCCAGGCCGGGCGGCAGGGCACGACGAGCGCGTTGCTGGCCGCCATGGGCTGGGAAGGAGAAGTTCCCACCCTCATTAAAGGGGAGGCAGCGAGGATTCCGGAGGCGCCGAGCAAGCCGGCGGACGTACTGCTGCGAGAGGCATTGGCCCGCCGACCTGATTTGGCAGCGGAATCAGAAGAATCGCAGGCCGCCAATCTGCTCGTGAAGTCGGCGCGCCGCTCTCTCCTCCCACGATTCGATTTTCGCGCTGCCGCTTACGATTACGGGGCGAACTCACCTGTCGCTTTCGGCGCGATCATCGGGGAGATCTTGCCGCAACTTAACGTCCCCGCTCCTTCGGTGAGCCACTGGCAAGGCGACTGGGTGATTGGTGGTCGTGTCACCTTTCCGCTGTTCGATGGCGGAAGGCGGCGCGGCGAAATCATTGCTGCCGAAGCGCAGCAGCACCAGGCCGAATCGGCCGTCCTCCGCACTCGCCTGGCCATCACCCGGGAGGTGAGAACGTCGCTGGCCAACCTCGCAAGTGACCAGGAGCGTATCAAGGCCCTCGAGGCCTCCGTAACACAAGCCCAGGAGGCGTTGAGACTGGAGCGGCTGAAGTACGAGGGAGGTCGCAGCGAGATCAACTTTGTGTTGGATGCCGAGGCTGCACTGCTCACCAACGACTCGCTGCTTAGAGAAGCTCGGCGTGCCGCCCAGATTGATCACCTATCGCTGGATCTAAGCCTCGGGGCGATTGCGGAGAATTCATTAAGTGCGCCAACGTCGCCGGCCCCATGATCTTCGCTCGACAGGAATCGAAAGGCGCACATGGGTTGGCGGGCATGTCGAAAGGCCAGATTAGTGCGGGATTGCTGGTGAACGCCCTCTCCTCGGCCGTGTGCCGGGCCTCGCCTTCGCTTCGCCCTAGACGCTCCGCCTTCGGCTCCGCAGGGCTTCGCTCCGGCCAGGCCCAGCACACCACAACCCGGGCAAAACCAAATGCCACAGACTCCGCGCACTTCGCACACCCTACCCAACGGCGACAAACCCGAGCTTGACAAGCAAATTCCACATAACTATCAATCGCCCTCAGCGTGACGGCACAAAAACTCGCTAGGCGTCTGCTCGGCGCGGGTCAAAGCGTCCAGAGCGCCGGGCGTCGCAACGATCTGACCGAGAGGAAATAGGGCTTCCATGGGCGGACTCCTTCCGTGGTTGCTGGTAATAAGTGGCCGTTCGTCATTGAAAGGCGGCGGTTGGCTCTGCGTTCCGGCCTGCGCGAAGAATCTGGTCGGCGGCGTGGAAAATGCGTTGCGCGGAACGCTCGGTGATGGCTTGGCCTCGGCCCCACGATTGGATATAGCCCCGGCTGTATTGCGCGCCTGGCAGCCCAAGCGATTCACAGCAAAGCAGCGCTACGGCTTCGGCTTCAACCTCGCGAATGTTTCGGGGCGTGGTTTCCGTGTCGGAAAGGTCGCCCTCATCGCAATGGCCAAGGGCAACATGAGCCAGTTCATGGAAAAGGGTCTTGGATGGCTGCGCAGCAATCAGGCTAATGGCGATCTTGCGGCCACGCTTTGCATAACCCTGGGCGTTTCCGTCCAGGTCCTCAAACTGGATGCGCTCGATTTTCAGCGCCGCAAGGGCCGTCTGCTCGTTCCATTCGGGAATCGCGCTCGGCTGGTATTCGGTCCCTTCCGTCTGCGCCAAAACAAACCAATTGGCCTTGTAGGCAAAATGCGTGAAGGAAAATTCCTCTTCCTGCTTGGTGCCGTCATCCTCTTTGACCGTCTTGGTGCGCGTGCAAGTCAGAGGCATACAAAGCGTTAATGCCTTCGTTCCCTTCTTGACGTGTCGGCCTAGCTCCTTCCACTTGGGGAAGGTGGCAAGCGGCCCCGGCTGGATGCGACGCTCAAAGCAATGGAACAAGGCCAAAAGTTGGTTCCCAAGGCTGTAATTGTGGAAACGGCTGTATGCCTCCTGAATGAAGCCGGGCTTTCTCACGGCTTCATCTAACAGTGCGGCCCACGAAACCATTGCCTTTCTCTCAGCGCCATAGCGCGCGCTGCCTGTGTCGGCCCGCTGGCCGGATTCGACCGCGCTTGTCGTGTCCTCTGCTGTCTGCCTGGTTTTGATTTCCTCGGTCACGTTTTTTCTCCTTTTCTGCCCCTTTTCTCGCGGGGCACTTAAAGCGAGTGGGGCCTGCTCGCCAGGCCAAGGGCTGCTTTTTGTGGGGGAGCCAAGAAACTTCGGACTTTGTTTAGTTTCTTGGGGGGACCGCAAACCCGGAGGGTGTCGCCGTGGCAACAAAGCAGAAGCCCGCCGTGCCGCCAGCGCGCAGGAGTAGTCCCCATCTCGCCGTGCCCGCGAAAACAAGGGGAGCTAGAAAAGGAAAGTGGCGATGGGAATCAGGCAGGGACGAGGATGGTGCGGCAGCGAAGCGGACATACTAAATGCAACTCCTTGTCACCGCGGATTTGGGAACGAGTTTTCAGTGGAGGGTAGCGGCGTTATTGTGGCGTTCGTTGGCACCTTAGATCGCCAGATTCAAGGTCAGTAGTACTGGTAGGCGACTATACGTCCAAGTGGATTTGTAAACACTGCGCCGTTACGGAGAATCTAAACGTTAGAGGACGAGGCGGCCACGCTTGCGGCTCCACCTGGTGCGGCTGCAAAACGAGTCACTTACGCGTTAGGGTGCTGTCTTGAATTTGTCTTTGTTAACTCTTAGCTGCTTGATCTTCGAATCCAGCGTCGAAGGCGGAATGCCGAGCCTCGCGGCAGCCCCGCCTGCCCCCGCAACTTTGCCCCTGCTCTCAGCCAGAGCGAATTCAATAATCTCCTTCTCCTGATCTTGCAGTATGCGTGTCATCTTTGCCGGCGGAGCCGGCTGGGCTGGATCCTGAATCGAGAGCCACGTTTCGTCAATCGAGAACGTGTCGCCGCTGCAGAGGATCACCGACCTCTCGACAATGTTCTGGAGCTCGCGAATATTCCCCGGCCAGGAGTATGCCTCGCAGAGTTGCAGCGTGCGCGTATCGATCTTGCTGATATGCTTCGCTATCTTTTCAGCAAACCTCTTGACGAAGTACTCGACCAGGAGCGGAATGTCCTCATTGCGTTGGCGGAGAGGCGGCATCTGGATGGGAAACACATTCAACCGGTAGAACAGATCCGATCGGAATGTCCCCGCACTGATCGCCGTCGACAGGTCGCGGTTGCTCGCGGCAATAACCCGGACGTCGACTGGAACTGAGCGGCCACCTCCCACTCGCTCGATTTGACGCTCTTGCAGCACCCGTAGCAACGCAATCTGCGTCTCTATGGGGATTTCGCCGATCTCATCAAGAAAGATAGTGCCGGAGTGGGCCAATTCAAAGCGGCCACGGCGCTGCTGCACCGCGCCGGTGAAGGCTCCTTTCTCATGGCCAAAGAGCTCCGAGGCTATCAGGGAAGGAGGGATGGCGGCGCAATTCACGCTGACAAACGCCCTGTCCGAACGCCGTGAGCGCCTGTGTATGGCTCGCGCGATCAACTCCTTTCCCGTCCCGGTTTCGCCGGATATCAGGACTGTAGAGTCGGTCGGCGCGACTTTGACGACGCTGGAGAGCACCGCCCTGAGAGCTGGCGATGAGCCGACAATCTCCTCAAACATGAACGCCTCATCGATCTCCTCACGCAATGCCACGTTCTCGTCCTGAAGCCGGTCTTTCAAACGCTTGATTTCCTCGAACGCTGCTTCCAGCCTCGCGCTCGCCAGGTGCTGTTCGGTGACGTCCATCCCGGTTCCGACGTACTCCACGACCTCGCCCGATTCGTTCAAGACGGGGCGACCGATAGTGTGCAGATACTTGATTGTGCCGTCGCGATGAATGATGCGATAGTCCGCTACAAAATCGGCCTTCTGCTCCTGCGCACTCTCGTAGTTTTGCCTCACCATCGGCCGGTCGTCGGGATGGATTCCCGCGTAAAGTCCTTCAATCGTCGCGAGACCGTCTGCGGACGAGAGGCCACGCATTCGAAGCACCTCAGGAGAGACGGTCACGGCCCCTGACAAAAGATCGTGCCGCCAGCTCCCGGCGTGGCTAAGTCTCTCGGCTTGGAGCAAATCTGCTTCGCTGCGGCGCAGCTTCTGTTCTGTTTGTTTTCGCTCGGTGATGTCTTCGGAGAGCGCCATCACGAACCGAGGCATGCTCTTGCTGCCCGGAACGAGGGAAACGTTGTTCCTCACCCAGATCAAGCTGCCGTCTTTGCGTCGGTACTGCTTCTCGATCTGAAACTGTCTTCGCTTACCTTCGAGTAGGTTGGTGACTAGCTGCCAATTAGATTCGCGATAATCCGGGTGGGTGAGCTCCAGAAAGGTTAGTCTGCCGAGTTCCTCATCGGCGTAACCCAGCATTTTCTGATAGGCAGAGTTGGTCGCCAGAAAGCGGCCGCTCAGGTCGGTGAGAGCAACACCGATGGCCGAATTCTCAAATACTGCCCGCCACCTCTCCTCGCTCTTGCGCAGAGCTTCTTCGGCAAGGCTGCGCTCAGCCTCGGCGTGCTTCCGGTCGTCAATGTCCGTCAACAGAACGTGCCAGCGCACGATGCGGCCCTCGCCGTCGCGAAGCGGGAGGCCCCGTGACTGGAACCAATGGTACACGCCGTCAGCCCCGCGAAGGCGGTGCTCCACATCGTACGGAGCCCCGTTTTCCACTGAGTTTCTCCAAGCGGCGATCACGGGAGGGAGATCATCCGGGTGAACGGCGTCAGTGGTTTCCCAATCCTTCAATTCGTCGCGTGTCCTTCCGAAGTATTCGAGGACTTGGCGGTTCACGAATTCGACCCCACCGCCGGAGTTCATCACGGCCACCTGTCCGGGAATGGTGTCGACAATCAGGCGAAAGTTCTCTTCGCTTGCGTGCAGGGCGTCCTCCGCGCGCGTCCGGTCTTCCAGGTCGATACTCGTTCCGTACCATCTGACGACCTTGCCCGATTCGTCCAGCACCGGATCGCCACGGAAGAGAAAGCGGCGGTATTCACCGTCGACCCGTCGAAGGCGCCCCTCCACATCGAATGGCCGTCCGCTGTCCACCGCATTTCGGAAAACTTCCAGCATTTTGGGGAGATCGTCAGGGTGGACCGCAACCTTCCATCCCCAACCCATGGCCTCGTCCGCAGTGAGACCTGTATAGTCCAGCCAACGCAGGTTGAACGATAGTGCGGAACCGTCCGGCGATGCAGACCATGCCAGGCTGGGAATCGAGTCGATAAAGGCTCGAAGTCCGTCGTCCGCGCTGTTCATTTGCCCCTCTTTGCCGTCTGAAAACAACTATACCAAGATTCTATCAGAGCCGGAAGCTCTTGGTCACCGTGGTTCTTCCGCTCGCGAAATCTCGGGAGTTCTCACGAATGTTCGTGACGGCGAACGAGAGCACTGCTGATAACACGCCATTTACGCATGGCACTTGGATTGCCTTCAGGAGTTGCATCCCGATGCTCAAGATTCAGCGAATTATCGAATCCGGAACGGTCAGGCTGATCTTAATCGGGCGAGCCAGCGCAGCGCAACTGCCGGACCTGCAGGACCTCATTCTGTCAGAAGCGGCTCGCGAAGTTGTGCTCGATCTGACAGAGGTGACTCTCGTAGACCGTGAGGTCGTTCAGTTCTTGGTGCAGTGCGAAGCCAGCGGTCTACGCGTTACTAACTGTCCGGGGTACATTCGGGAATGGATGGGCCGCGAGAGCCGGACGAGGTGATGGAAGCGCATGGAGAGTAGATTTCAAAATCCAAGGAGGATATCACGATGAAACACCAGGCAATGGCAAGTGAATTCAGAGCACGACAAATCACAATCACAGCCCTGCTGATCATGGCAATGATGTTCGGCATGGCAAAGGAGCTTATGGCACAAACCAACGCATCAACACTTGTGAAGAATATCGTTCTTGTCCACGGCGGTTTCGTGGACGGATCTGGTTGGGAGGGCGTTTACAAAGCCCTGACGAACGACGGTTACACGGTTACGATCGTTCAGAATCCGACCATCTCACTGGAAGATGACGTGGCATTCACGAAGCGGGCGATCGCCACTCAAAACGGTCCCGTGATCCTCGTCGGTCACTCGTATGGCGGAGCAGTGATCACGCAAGCGGGCAACGACCCGAAGGTCGCAGGCTTGGTCTACATCACGGCGTTTGCACTGGACAAGGGCGAATCGGTGTCGTCGCTGATCAAGGATCCACCTCCGGGCGCGCCGGTCCCGCCGATCCTGCCGCCCGTAGATGGCTTCTTGCTGCTCGACAAGGCCAAATTCCCCGCGTCGTTCGCCGGCGACGTGAGCCCGGAGGAGGCCGCCTTCATGGCCGACTCGCAAGTGCCATGGGGTCTGAACGCGCTGGGCGGCACGGTCAGCGAACCAGCGTGGCGAACCAAACCAAGCTGGTACCTTGTCACCACTGAAGACAAAATGATCCCGCCTGACGCTCAGCGGGCTATGTCCAAACGTGCCGGGTCAACGGTTGTGGAGGTCAAAGGCAGCCACGCCATCTATGTGTCGCAGCCACAGGCCGTCGCCCTTTTTATCGAAAAGGCCGCAAAGGGTGCGTTGATGGCAGGGAAAGAACAAGCCGCAGCGGGTGCATTGACCGCCGCAAAATAGACTAGCGGATAACGGGGACTCGACGAGGAGGAGGCTTCCCGGGGCTGCCCGGCCCACTGACGAAGCCTCCGCCTTGCCGGAAAGTCCGAGAGGCAACTCGGGGAAGCAGGTCCTCAGATGCTCCATGGTCGCCAAGGGTTTAGTAATCGCCGAGTGTCCCACCACGCCGGGCACTCTGACGTGAAACGGCCAAACCGTGCTCTTGCTTCGCCTATGCCGGCAAATGCATGATCAGCGCCACACCAACGCTGAGGAATGACGGGCGAGGCGGTTCAGGATAAGGAAGGAGGGCCCCGAAAGCGAGGCCCTGTTGGTGGGAATTACACGGCGGGACTGTCGGCGGGAATATCGTTGGAATGATCTTCTTGGACGGCGCGATCGAGCTTGGCAATCCGAATTGCGCGGACTTCCCACGCCGTAACCTTGGCCTTGGCTCCGCTCTTCTTGCCGCGGCCGGTGCCGTTCTTCTCGATCTCGCGTGAGCGAAGATAGCCGGTGATATGAATGTGCGCGCCCTTCTTCAAGCTGGCCGCGAATTCGGCGACCTGACCAAAGCATGTGACGCGATGCCAGTCGGTGTGGGACTGCCACTCGCCCTTACTGTCTTTCCACGATCGCTTGGTGGCGAGCGAAAGGACGGTTAAAGGAACGCCGTCCCGCGTGTTACGACCCTCGGCGTCCGACCCCAAAAAGCCCATCAAATCCACTGAATTCTGGTACACGATAAAATCCTCCGTTTTCTGCTCCCGCTTCTCGCGGGGCACCTTGCAGCGAGAGGGTTCTGCTCCCAAGGCCAGGGGCTGCTTTTTATGGAGGCGCCGTGGAACGGAGGAACCGTAAACCTGGAAGGCTCCGGCTCGCCGAGGAAGCAGAAGGCCCGCAGAGCGTGCGTCCGCCGGGCGCAGAGAATTACCCCGAGCCGTGCCCGCGAGAAAAAGGGACAGAACGGAGGTGTGGACCAGAACAGTGGAATTGGGCTTAGTGCCGGATGACAAGAGACGGACGGTTATTCGGGCGGCATCCAACCGTGACTGTTCGCCCCACAGCGGGGAGATCAGGGCGAGCGGCGGGACCACCGGCAGCGCGTCTTAAGAATAGGTCAGTCCAGGCGGGCCGGCACTCCTGGGCGCGCGTCGTCATCACTGGCATCGGCAAATGAATGAACGGCCTCGGCAAGGCTGAGCGAGGTGAACCGGACAAAATCCGCGTGGAAAACTTTGCCAGACCGCGCCGGTCCTTACATTTACTCCCGCATACGATCCCGCCTTGTATTTCCCATCACCAATGCCTTTACCGCCGTGGCTACTTCACCCCTGACATAGCTCGCCAGCCGCGTGATAGGATTGGGTGAACGCCGGCCACAAGTGAGGGGGAACTCGGGATTAAGCGACTTGGCGTGGGTTTTGCCTTAGACTTTTGAGGGTTAGGAAACCATGAAAGCAAGCCAACCCCAACTGAAACTTTTCGAAGCGGAAGATGCCCGCAGCAATGAGCAACTGCTCCTTGGCACGTCAAGTTGGACCGGGGACGGGTGGGTGGGGAGTTTCTATCCGTCGGGCTCGAAGCCTGCCGATTTCCTCTCCTTTTATGCGGAGAAATTTCGAACTGTGGAGGTTGACAGCACTTTCTACAGAATTCCCACCGCGAACACCGTCAAGCAGTGGCGGGAACGTACGCCACAAGGCTTCACCTTCGCTGCGAAGGTCCCCCAAAGCATCACGCATCAGAAGGTGTTAGTCAACGCCGAGGGTGAACTCGAGGAATTCCTGAGGGTGATGGACGTCTTGGGTGACCGCCTGGGGCCGCTACTCCTGCAATTCCCCTACATGAACAAGCAGAAATTCCGGGGGCTGGGGTTCTTTCTTGAAAGGCTGCTACCCTTCCTCAACGAATTGCCGAAAGGTTACAAGTGGGCGATGGAAATCAGGAACAGGAGCTGGTTGTCGGAGAAGTTCTACTCGGTGTTGAGGGAGCATGGTGTGGCGCTGGCACTCGTGGATCAAGTGTGGATGCCGCGACCGCATGAATACTTTGATGCCGGCGATCCTATCACCGCAAACTTTTCCTACATCCGCTGGATTGGGGACCGCAAGGGCATTGAGGAACAAACTACCCGCTGGGACCGAGTGATCATGAACCGGGAACACGAGATGGGAGAATGGATTCATGTCATCCGTCAGATGCTCAAACGCCGGATTCAAATCATGGGCTACTTTAATAATCATTTCGCTGGTTTCGCGCCGGGCTCTATTGAACTATTTGACCGGATGTGGAAGAAGTATGGTGATGGGTAGGTTTGGTCTGTTGCCGCGAAGTTAGCAGAATATTGACCGCTCGTTGGCGTGTGCGACTATACATCTACAATCAAAGAAGGACAAGAGGTATAAGGGACAGGTATAAGGGACAGCAGGCACAAGGGACAACACAAGTACAGCAAAAGGATGGGGTGGTAGTAGCCCACTGCTGCTTCGTCCGAATGGAAGTCATGCATCAATCGACATCATCCTCATGAGACGCCTGTGGCTGGAAATGATTCTCGTGGAGCTCTGTGCCCTTGAGTAACACGAGGTCTAAAAACCAACATTGGTCAAGTTTTCCCAATGAAACCTCCATTGGGTGCCGCTTGAGAAATTCGAGGATATCATCGTCTCGGAAACGGTGAATATCGTGGCCGTTTCCATTATGACGATTAGTGCCCTGCAACCTGTCGCGGAGCCAACGGTTGGCAATCCACCTCTGAATTTTATGGTGGTCCTCACCCAAGCATTGTTCAAGGTCGCGCATGGTGTAACCCTCGGTTATCCGGCGTGAATGCCCGAGTGCCTTGATTTTCATTACCACTGAGGTTTCAGTCCGCTTCAGGCGCTTGGCAATTGTGCCTGCCGATACTTTGCCAAGAAGCCGGTCCAGCACGTCGACCTCTTGCTCTGTCCATGGGCGGCGGTCTTGGTGCATCGCCAAGCCTAGGCGTCGGGCCTGGCGCTTGATGAACCAACGTGGGAACCCGGCCTGCCGGGCCAATTCCTTGATGACGCGGCCCCGCTGATGCAGCCGGCCATGGTAGTGAGCGCGCATGTAGGCCTCATGCTGAGGCAGCCAGTGGCATTTCAGGTTGTGCCGGCGTCGTCGGCCGGATCGACACTTCAGGCAGAACTTGGCGGCAACGGGCGCGTGATCTCTCCTGCCCTCTTCGATTGCGCTTCCGCAGTCAAGACAGACCATTTGCGTCCTCCTGGCAGTTTTCGAAACTCACAACCTGGGCGCGGAGCCAATTGACCGTTTCCTGGGCGTTCCGCCAGTCGCGCATCTGCTGGCAATAGTTCAGGCGCTCTTCCCTGATATGTTCGGGGGTTCGCCACTCCTGGCTGCGATACGGTTCGGACTGGAAGGCACCGCCCGCATACGCGTACAAGTGCTTTAGATACTCGGCCTCGATAGGCTTTTCGCTTCGGCTTGTCGAGTGAAGGTCACCGTACTTGGTTACGCTCCGCCGGGTAAGGGAGATAAAGGCTTCGTAGAGCTTGCGTGGCTGGCGAATGACGGCTTCGGGAATGTGACCGCGATTCAGGCCGTGGGCCGTAGCGAGCTTGCCAATCTTCCGGCGCGTCAACTTTTGAGAAACCCACGCTGCCCATTGCTGGCGTTCGTAATCGCTCGCGGTTTCGCCCATTTCCAGTACAGGGTTATAAGGTGGGCAGACCGCAAGCTGGCGGACCTTACGCTCGGCAACGGCGATTTTCCTCAACAATTCCGATTTTCGTCGCTCCGTCGCCGGTAGCTTGGGAGCCTCTCTCTTGGCCCGCTGCCGCGCGGCCCATACGCGCAACGTTTTGTAGGCGTCAGTCCACCGCCGCATGTCCAAGCTGTAGAGTTTGTAATGCCGGGCCGGGGCTTGAATTTCGAGGTGCGAGTTCAGGCTGATCTCACACCCTTCCAACCCTTCAATCAGCCCCGCAAGCCTCGTCCGTCCGACCGCGAAGGGCTTTTCGGTCGGTCGTGGAATACCGACAATGGGAGCCTTGCTTTCGATCAGCTTTCGCAGTCTCGCAAGAGGAATCTCCATGTTGCTCCTTTCCGAAATTGAGGTGGGGCGGGTTTAGCCCCCGCCCCGGCTGTCATCGAACGAGTGGCGCATTCTGAGGTTTCAATCTTTGGTGGGTGCATCAGCGAACTTACGCTCGCCTTCAATCGGGCTATGGCGGTGGAATGTATCTGCGAGACACGGGACTCATCCACCTGCATGATTTGGGCAATCTGTTTCATCGTCATCCCCCCGCGATAGCGGAGAGAGACGATTTGCCTTTCGCGGTCTCGCAAGTGGGTAAGCGCCCGGCTTAGAATCTCACGCTGTTCGCGCCGGTAGCAGAGGTCAAACGGGTCGTCGCTGCGATCAATCAAAAGCTCGGGGTCGGTTGATGGCAGCCGCACGGTGGGGCCTGCCGAAAGGACCCGTGAACCGCTGTCAAGCCCGGCACTGTGAGCTTCGTTCAGCATCCGGTGCCATTTCGCCAGATTCATTCCTGACGCCGCTGCCATCTCATCGTCGTGGGCAGGCCGTCCGAACTTGACTTCCAATTCCCGATAGAGCTTCTGGATTGAGTTATTCTTTCGGCGCAAATCTCGTGTGGCGGGATCGGCGGTGCGGAGGCCGTCCAAAATGGCTCCGCGAACCCGGTGCCGAGCGTAACTCTCCAACTTCACCCGCTTGCCCAGGTCAAATTTTGCGATGGCATCGACGAGCCCGAATATGCCATTGCCGTAGAGGTCATCCACTTCCACATGAGCGGGAAGATGCTCATGAATCTTAAGGGCGATGCGCCTTACAAGTGGGAGCATCGCAGTCAAGGCTGTGTTCCTTTTGCCAAAGCGGTTTAACTCTCGCCTCGATCTCTCAGTCCGTCTGACGGACGCCCCCCCTGTGCTGGCCCGCTGGCCGGAATTGACCACATCCCTGCTTGCTCTCGCTGTCTGCCTGATTTTGATTTTCTCGGTCACCGTGTTTTCTCCTTTTCTGCCCCTTTTCTCGCGGGGCACTCAAAGCGAGTGGGGCCTGCTCGCAAGCGCCAAGGGCTGCTTTTTGTGGGGGAGCCAAGAAACTTCGGTATACGTTTTGTTTCTTGGGGGGACCGCAAACCCGAAGGGTGTCGCGAAGGCGACAAAGCAGAAGCCCGCAGTGCCGCCAGCGCGCAGGGGCTTTCCCCATCTCGCCGTGCCCGCGAGAACAAGGGGCGGCAGAAAAGGAGGGTGACCGCGGATATCAGAGCGGACAGCAGAGGGAAAGAATGATTTGCCCCCCGGCCACGTGGGGCCACGGCCCCGAATTGTGTATCATAAGGAGGAACCCGGACGATTTAGTCGTGCCATCGTCAGCCGGCGCCTTCGGCCTTGGCTATGAGGGAACACAGTAGTCAAGGACACTGCGCTTGAGCACGTGGCAGAGAAATAATTTCGATTGGGGGTTACAAAAATCGTTTTCTGGAGCGAATCCTTGCGGACGAGGCACCTTGCGGTACTGTCGGTGTTAAGGGGAGAGATTAGAGGGAAGACCAAATTATGGTCTGCTTGGGTGGATTTGTGGGGAAGCTCAACTTACCCTCAGTATTTCCAAGTCGCATGGCCCAACGGAGCGCGATTCAGCTCCGCCCTTTGCAGCCGCCACTGAGGCAGGAAGCTGTTCATCAGCTTGGTAAACCGGTCATTGTGGTGTCGTTCCAAGAGGTGCGCCATCTCATGGACGATGATGTACTCCAGGCACCGAACGGGCTTCTTGGCGAGTTCCAGATTCAGCCAGATGCGGCGAGCTTCGACGTTGCAGGCACCCCACTTGGTTTTCATCTGTTTAACGCCCCACTCCGCCACCTTCACGCCCATAGCGGCTTCCCATTGTGAAATCAATGGCGGAATCAGGGCTTTAAGTTGCCGGCGACACCACGCATGTAAAACCCTCTCCCGTTTTGCGGTATCGCTACCTTCGCGGACAAATAGGTCAATTTTGCGTTTGTTGCGGATGGCAACGCGGGCGGGGCCGTTCTGTACCTCCACATTCAGGCGGTAGCGTTGGCCGAGGAAATAGTGGCTCTCGCCGCTCACCATCTCGCGCTTCGATTGCCGAGGCTGGCCTTCGAATCGCGCCCGCTGCCGCTTGATCCACCCGAGTTTGCCGATCACCGCCAGGCGCACGGCTTCATCGCTCACCGCCAGAGGCGCGGCCACGCGCACCCGACCGTGCGGTGGATAGACGCCCAGGTGCAGGTTCTTGATGCCCTTGCGGACCACGTCCACAGGAAGCCCGCGAATGCTGATTTGCCGCCTCTCAATAATCATTCTGATTCTTCACCAACTCCAGCACCGCTTTCACCTCGGCTTGTGATTCCTGGTCTTCGAGCGCGTGTTTGATGGCGAGCATTACCTTCTTCACCTTCACTGCATTGCTGCGCCAATCGTCTTGCTTGTTCTCGCGGACGGCGGCGTCTACGGCGAGGGCCACCGCCTCGTCTTTGCCGAGGTTGTCATAAAGCGCCCGCTTGGCCTGGGTATTGAGCGCCTTCGGATACGATGCCCCGCCCGGTCCGTTCTTCGCCTGCTTGGTGAGTTCCACAATCTCCTGCAAATACTTCTGGTATTCAATGGCATCCTGCTTGCGCTGCTTAATCAAGGCATCGAGCAATTCCGACATTTTCTCGTAATACTTCGGATTGATCGGCTGCTCGTCGATAATGAGCTTGCGCACGTTGTTCTCAATGGTTTCCGCCACGGCTTCCTTGTTCTCGCGGATACCCTTGGGCAGAGCGTCCACGGCTTGACCCCCCAGCTCGACGATAAGCTGAATCAGCGACATATCCTCGAAGGCGGAAACCGTCGTGCTGTCTTCGGCCTGGATGTAGGTGTCGATCAGCAGGCGCATGGCCGGCTCATACATCTTGAGGTCAATGGCATCGCCGCTGTTCTTCTTCACTTCATCGCGGACGTTCTCAAAATGTTTTACCTCCGCCTTGATCGTCTTGATCTCAGCGGGGTTGTAGCCTGCCGCCTCCATCTCGTTCGCCAGATTCGCGTAGGCGCGAACCAGTGACGCGGTGAGGGTATAGAGCGAAAGACGTTTCGGCTCGTTTTCCTTCAGTTGCTCAGCATTGCCGGAATCTTTCGCTGAGAAGTAGCGGAAATACGAGAGCGAATCCCGGGGCGCTTCCACCGGCTCACAGAGCGCCTTCACCGCTTCCCGCGCCTCCTCCAATCGCTCGCGTGCCTTGCCCAGGCGGTCTTCCAGCAACCCCGCCACATCTTCCTTATCGTATCCGTCGAAGGCGCCGGAGGTGTAATCGCGGAAGGAGGTTTCGAGGCTTTTGAACAGGTCCTTGTAGTCAACAATGTAACCGTAGTCCTTGTCCTCGCCGTCCAGCCGGTTTACGCGGCAGATGGCTTGGAACAGGCCGTGGTCGCGCATCTGCTTGTCGATGTAGAGGTAGGTGGCCGGGGGCGCATCGAAGCCGGTCAGCAGTTTGTCCACCACAATCAAGAGCTTCATCTGCCCCGGCTCATGGATGAACTTCTTCTTGGCCTCTTTCTCGAATTGTTCGGCTTTCTTTACCGCATCCTCCTCTGGTTCATTGAACCAGTTAGCCAGCATCTTCTTGTAGATGTCGTATTTTCGCAGCTTCTCGGTCGGCCCTTCGCCGGACTCCTCGCCCTTGATGTCAGCCCGTAAGGGCCGGTACGAGGTCACAATGGCGCACATCCCGGCCAGATCGGTCTTTTCGAACAGTTCGTATAACTTGCACGCTTCGTAGATGCTGCCGCATACTATCAGAGCATTGCCGCGCCCGCTCATCAGGCGGGGGCGGATTGACATGTCCATCAGGATGTCGCCGACGATCTTTTGCAGGCGCGACCGGCTGGAAAGCACCTTGCGCAGCGTGCCCCAACGCTGCTTGAGCTGCGCCTTGGCCAGGTCGGTCAGGCCCTTGGTCTTGGCGTCAAACCACTGATCGATTTTCGCCTGCGAGGTGATGTTCTGGTCGATGTCGCGGGCTTCGTATTGCAGGTCGAGCACCACGCCGTCCCTCACCGCCTCATCGAACTTGTAGGTGTGGATGTACCGGCCGAATACTTCGATGCTTCGCTTCTTGTCGGCCTTTAGCAAGGGCGTGCCGGTGAAACCGATGAACACCGCGCTGGGCAGAATGGCCTTCATGGCCTCGTGCAAGTCGCCGGATTGGGTGCGGTGGCATTCATCCACAAACACGTACAAATCGCCCTTGGGCTTAAAGCCAACCGGCAGAGCCTTTTTGACTTCCTCGATGTAACCCGGAATATCGCCGACCTCTTCGCCTTCTTCCTTGCCCCCGAATTTGTGAATCAGCGAACAGAGGAGCCAAGGCTTGGTGTCATTCAGCTTGGCGATCAGGTCCGCGCCGCTCTTGGTGCGGTAAATCTCTTCGTTTACCCCGAAGAATACCTTTTCAATCTGTTCGTCCAATTCCGTGCGGTCGGTAATGATAAGGATCCGGGCATCCGTGATGTGTTCGCGAATCCACTTGGCGAGCCAGACCATGGTCAGGCTTTTGCCGGAGCCCTGCGTGTGCCAGATAATGCCGCCCTCGCGGCGCTTCACATAGGGTTGCGCGGCGCGCACGCCGAAATACTGGTTGTGGCGACAGAGCTTTTTGGTCCCGGCGTCAAAGACAATGAAATCGTGGATTAATTCCAGAAACCGGGTCTTGTTGCAGAGTTGCATCAAAGCCCGGTCCAGCATGGAAAGCTCATCACGCGCCACCCCGGGAGCCCTGTTCAGCACCACCCCGTCGCTCAGCGCGCCACCCCTCCTCATCTGAGGAGGGGAGCTTTTTTTCTGGCTCCCCTCCTGATTCAGGAGGGGTGGCGCGCTGAGCGACGGGGTGGTTACCGGAGTGGTTACCGTGGTTCCCGGTGTGGTTGTGGAAGCCTCTTCTTCCTTCCACGTCAGGTAATACTTCTCCTGGGTCTTAATGCTGCCATACCGCAGGCCCTCCGAATCGTTCCCCGCCATCAGCAATTGCGTGGTGGAAAAGAAGCGTTCAATGAAGATGGTTTTCTGGTTGTCCAGGTTTTGGCGGATGCCCTCCGCCACCGAAACCGTGGAGCGTTTCAGTTCCAGCACCCCCAGCGCGATCCCGTTCACATAAATCACGATGTCAGGACGCTTGCCGTAGGCTTTGGCATCATTTCCCGCCACCGTCACTTCCTCAGCGATGGCGAAGTGATTCTTTTCCGGGTGCTCCCAATCAATCAGCCAGAACGTCTACGGTTTTCTCGCCCACGTCGGGGCTGACCTTTACGGAGTAGCGCAGCAGGTCATACACCGCCCTGTTGCGGTCGTAAAGGCTTTTGCTTGTGTCGCCGGCCGCTTGGTTGAGTTTGTGCAGGGCGCGTTTTATCAGGGCGTCGCTGTATCCACGGTTTTCCAGCCAGGGGCGAAGGTAACACTCTTCGATATTGCGATTACCTTCCCGATCCGTCCAGTCGCCGAGATAGTCATAGCGCAGCGTGTTACGGAACAGCTTCACGATGCGCCGTTGGGTCTTTTTTTCGATTTGGCCGACCTCGCTCATATCAGCCTCGTCTTACCAGTCAGAAGTTCCTGCATCATGCCCTGCTTGAGGTCGCGGGTCTTTTCGCGCCTCTGTTCGACCGCGGCAATTTCGGTGTCCATATCGGTAAGAACAATCGTGATGGCGGCTTGCTCTTGGGGAGATGGTGCGAGAAACTCAAACCCAAGGAACGTCGGCAACCTTAGAGAATCCACCGTCGCCTTAACTGAATTGCGCATCGCCTGCTTGTTGAAGGTCTGCATCATGCAGTAATATACGAACTTCCCGCATACTTCTGCGGTGAAGTCACTGATTTTGTAGACACGCTGGTGGTAATCGAATTTGCCGTTGATGTAATGGAAAATGCTACCGATGCCCCCTTCGCCGGGCACAAGAATCGCCTCCCCGTCGAATGAATAAGTGTTGATTCGTTCGACCGTTTGCGAGCGCACGAAGAAAGGGTACGCGCCGTCTTCAACCTTGTCTTCGTTGTTCTTTTTTCCCGTCTTGATGTGAGCCACATCCCCCAATCGCTTCACCTTCCACTCCTCATTAAACCCCGGCAGGCGTTGCTTGCCGGTGAGGAGCTGCTGCATGGCGGCCTGTTTGATGTCGCGCTTCTTGGCGATGAGCTTATCCAGCGCGCCGATCAGGGCATCCACATCGCTCAGCGCCCCGGCGATAGCACGTTGTTCGTTAAGACGCGGAAGGGCCATCCGTATCTTGCGGATCGTCCCCAAAGTCATCCCGGCTTTAGCCCCCTGGTCCGTCGAGCCACGGAAGAGCTTCTGCGAGTTCTCACAGGCTAGGAAACGACTCACAAATCGGCCATCAATCTTCGCTGGATCGAATCTAACCAAGGCAATGTGCTGATTGATAAAGGCGGGTTTCGGGACGGTGCTGTCGACATAGCCAACGATACCGATGTCGGCAGTGATGGAAATCAGTACGTCACCGTCCTGCAGTTGAGTGCGCGTTCCCTCGTTCATGCCGGCAGGGAGCCTCACCAGCTTCAAATCTTTAAGGTCCAGATAGATCGACTCCCGCGACAGGTTTGTGATCCGAATGAAGGGGGAGCCCATATCAGAATAAAATTCTGCCCAGCCGCGAGAGCCACTCGTAACATATGGATTCAAGTCGCCTATTTCGGCGACCCCCCAATCCTTTGGGATTACTCCCACCTCGGTCTGCTTATATCCCGCTTTTAGTTCCACACCGCCCCCATCTTTTTGAGGTGTTCGTCTACGCGGGCGGCAAGGGACGCAACTTCCTCGGTGAGCTTTGGCATCGGCGTGGCGTAGCGCTCGGCTAATTGTCGGATCCGACCCGTGAGCGCCTGCGACACGCGGTCCAGTTCGGTCTGCACAGCAATCTCAAGCGCAGTCAGCCACTTATATTCCACTACCAGCTTCTTAATTTCGCCCTCGGTCAACATGGCGTATTTGGCGGTGACCTTGGCATCGAGCGCCTTCTGCGCGTCTTTTATTCGCTTCGTGGCGGCGACTCCTTTTTCGATCAGGGCGGAATACTCGCTCAAGACATTCCGCTCGTCGTCGGCGTCCTTGTCGTCCCCAATCTCCTTGAGACGTGCATTGACGCTGGCTTTTGTCAAACCACCCTTCTCAGTTTTGGCCTCGAAGAGCAGTTCCTCTTCGCCGCCGTGTTCTTCGTCCATTTCTTCCATCTCGCGGAAAATGGCGTCGCGGTCGGCTTCAAGCTTCTCGATGGCCCGTTGTTCGGCGCCAAAGTAGCGGCGGATGATAAGAGACTGCGGGATCAAGCCGGTGTTCGGTTTGCCATCGGCCACGGCCTTCCAGCCATCGCTTACAATCATGTAAACATCGTCCTGCATGGTCTCCGCCCAGTAATCCATGAGGTGCTGATAGACATCGTAGGGGTCCAGCAGAGGGGCCTTCTGGAAGGTTGCGAGCAAGTCTTCCGAAAGCGTCTCAATCAACGCCTTGGGCTTGCCGCCAAGGGTGATACCTTTCAGCAGTGGGGTGTTGGCCTGTTCCCATTTCGCCACGAGGTCATTGACCGATTGATTAAACGTGGTGAATTCCGGGTGATGAAAGATGGCGGCCTTGATGTCCAAATGTGCTGCCTTATCAGCACTACTATGTTCAGCACCACCGCGCGATTCTTGCTCAGCACCACCCTGTTCACGCGCACTATGTTCAGCACCACCCCCGCGCTCACCGCGCGGCCCCTCCTCATCCGAGGAGGGGAGCTTTTTGTGTGGCTCCCCTCCTGATTCAGGAGGGGTGGCGCGCTGAGCGACGGGGTGGTTACCGGCGTGGTTACCGGCAAGACTTCCGGCGTGGTCGCCCGCCTGGAGTTCGTCCGCAAGCTGGGAGTAACCCGGCCCATCCCCGCGCTTGAAGAGCGTTGACCGGACACCGGGGAACACCTTCCAATAGCGGTCGAGCGCGTCGATATCGCGGTTGGGGATGCCGCCGCGCAGGTGGGCGTCAATGTCCTGCAAGTCTTCCGGCTCCGTGCTGTCAATGTAGCGCGGCAAGTTCAGGTTGAAGTCGTTGGCCTCAATCTTGGCCAGCGGCACCATGCTCGAATAACCGTCAATTTCAAGTTGACGAGTGAAGGCATCGACAATCTTGTGCAGGTCCTGGGCGCGCAAGCGGTTCTTGTTGCCGTCCTTGATAAAACCTTTTGACGCGTCAATCATGAAGACGCCCTTGCGGGCGGCGGCGTTTTCCTTGTCCAGCACGATGACGCAGGCGGGAATGCCGGTGCCGTAAAAGAGATTGGCCGGAAGCCCGATGATGCCCTTGATGTAACCCCGGCAGACGATGTTGCGGCGAATCTCGCCCTCCGCCCCGCCGCGAAACAGCACGCCATGCGGAAGGTTCACCGCGCCTTTGCCCGTGCTTTTGAGCGAGGTGAGGATGTGCAGAAGAAACGCATAGTCGCCATTCTTGACGGGGGGAATGCCGTAGGCGAAGCGGTTGAATTCATCCTCGGCGGGGTTAAAGCCGTTGCTCCATGCCTTGAATGAGAAGGGTGGGTTCGCAACCGCGAAATCAAAGGTCTTGAGGCCGCCATCGGCCTGCTTGAAGTGCGGCATGGAAAGGACATTGTCCTTCCAGATTTCCGCCGAGGGGCAATCGTGCAGGATCATGTTCATCCTGGCCAAGGCGGACGTGGCGTTGTCCATTTCCTGCCCGTAAAGAGCGAGGTCGAGACCCGTGCGGCCCTTCGCCTCGTCGTGCGCCTTGAGCAACAGCGATCCGGAACCGCACGTGGGGTCATAGATGGTCTGGTCTGCGCGGGTGGCGCTGCCCGCCCCGATCACCTTGGCCATCATGCGGGAGACTTCCGCCGGGGTGTAGAACTGCCCCTTGCTCTTGCCTGACTCGGTGGCGAAGTGGCGCATCAGGTATTCGTAAGCGTCGCCCAGAAGGTCATCGCCCTCGGCGCGGTTGCCCCGGAAGTCGAGCGCCGGAGTATCGAAGATCGAAACCAGGTTGGAGAGGCGGTCCACCATCTCCTGGCCTTTGCCCAGCTTGTCGGGGTCGTTGAAGTCGGCGACGTCGATCACGCCCTTGAGGTCATTGGCCTCCGCCAGGCGGCTGATGATCTTATTCATCTTGTCGCCGATTTCCTTGTCGCCCTTCAGCGCCACCATGTCGGCAAATCTGCCGCCCTTGGGCACGTCAAGGAGGGCATCCCTCTGCCCGGCATATTTGTCGGAGACGTATTTCACGAAGAGGAGAACGAGGACGTAATCCTTGTATTGCGAGGCGTCCATGCCCCCGCGCAGCTCGTCGCAACTTTTCCAGAGTGAGCTGTAAAGCTCGGATTTCTTGATGGCCATTAAGTACCTACCGGGAGCACTGTCGGGTATATCCCAGTTCGAATCGGAATGGACTGAAACCTGTCCACCCGTGAGGCATAAGAACCACGATGCGCAGCCATTGTACCTCTAAGTAAGCTGGGGTGTAAGGAGTTCAGGAGTACGGTAAATGTGCCGGGGGATTGCATTTGAATTGGAGGTGGTCTTTCCTCTGTTCGTCACGCCCGCCTAGCGAACAGGTCCTCTCCGCCCGCGTAGCGGCGCGGCGTGTGCTGTTGTCTGGGATTTCCACATTTCCACAAGTTGGGGTAACGCCACTTCAGGTATTCTACTCCAGGGATCACAGGTAAGAACTACAGGGGCACCGGAGAACTCTTTGATTCCTCGCTGCTTGCCATCAAGTCACGCGAACCAAATCACGTATGGGCGCGAACTCAATCACGCACAAGCGCGAACTCAATCACGTGAAATGCGCGGAACCGCGCGAACCGTGTCACGTGGAAGAAGTCTGAGTTTTCCAAGGCTTTAGCGCGCATGAGAACCCCTCCTTGCCGGGTGGAGCATGAGGCTATCTCCGCTCTCGGCCAGTGTGGCGGCGCATTCGGGCCAGAGTTGGCGGGTGATCTGGAGCCATCGAACGATCTGCCTGCGGAAGTCCCGCTCGCGGAGATTCTCTGAGTTCCCCAGTTGCGAAATGAGGCCCTGCGGGCCAAATAGGGGGATGTTTACGAGCGTCTTCGCCGTCCAACTGCGCCAGACCAGCCAAACGTACAAGTCCAAATTGCCGGGCGAATCAGCCAAGGCGCGGACGACGTTTAGATCGACGGGAATGGGGTGCCCTTGAATCTCATTCCAGAACTCTTCGGAAAGCACGATGGTGTTTTCAACCGGACTTGAATCTCGTTCGTGGTCTGATGGGGTTCCCCGGATGTACCAGAGTTTGAGAGTGGTTGCGAATCGGAAGCTGGTGCGGGTGATCATGACGGTTTCAGCGTTTTGCTCGTCGCTAGTAAAGAAGAACGTGGCATAAAAGATTCTCTCAAAACCTGCAATGAGGCGTTTGTAGTAGCGCCCGTCTTTGGGGAGTCCGAAGGTTTCGAGGATTGTCGCTGCCGATCGGAAACGAATGACGCGGTTCTTCTGCCAAGTCGCCATGGACGCGATCCAGATAAGGAGCAAGCGGTCCTGGCCGAACGGAAGGCCGTAACCCGGATGTCCGATAACTCGGAGGCGGAATCTGCCGTTCTGCCGGGAATACTCTAAGATGTGCTTGTGCGGCCGCCGGACTGGAATGCCACAGAGAACGAACGGTCGTGCGCTATAAACGCGTTGCGTCTTGTCAACTGCTGGATGGTTGGCACGAGCAATAGCATCCAACTTCCTGATTTTGCGCTTTGTGATTCCCATCCCCGACAGTACGGACTTGACAGGGACAACGACCGAAGAATCTCGGCTTTCTTGCGGGGGCGTGGAGAGGACTGGGGGGAAGAGGTTCATGATTGGGTCCCTTCCCGGTCTTGATTTTCGCTTAGGCTGGCCATGGCTTGGTAGGTATCCTCGTTTCGGCGGGTGGTGGCACGGGGTTCTAGATATCGAGGACGGGGCGTGATAAAGCCCCCTGTTGCGCGATAAGGGCAAAAAAAGGGCAAAGTGGATTTTGAGGGGTAATTCGGTCTTGGGAGTGGGGATGCTAAGTGACCGAAGAACAGGGGGTTAGCTGGTGGACCTGGGGAGGATCGAACTCCCGACCCCATGGTTGCAAACCATGTGCTCTCCCAGCTGAGCTACAGGCCCAACTTGCATATTATCAAGCTACTACAGAGAACTCCAACGTGTCAATTTTGGGTGCATTGGGTGCAGCTTCGACCCCCTCCGGGAGGCTGAAGCCCAGCCCCGCCCTCTCCGCCCACGCTTTTCTGAACGAAACGGCACGCTTTAACTTCGTGTACCGGTCCGTCATCGTTCTATCCTTGTGCCCAATCCAGAACTGTATCAGCCGGTCGGGCACTTCCTTCTCCGAGAGGTGCGTGTTGCGGAAGCGCCTGAAGGCGTGGAAGCCTTTCGTTTCTATCCCCAGCCGCTTGAGAAGAGGGTAGAAGCGGCGGTATACATTGTCGTCTGACATTGGCCTGCCGGACGAAGTGCAGAAGAGAAATCCGGCTTTACGGTCGCCTATGAAGCCGTTGAGCATTCTCGCAAGTTCGTGGTGGAGGTCCACAACCCTGACCGAGGCACGTGTCTTGGTAGGCTGGAGCCGGTGCTCCTGGACTTGCTCCTCGATCTCAATGCTCGTCCGGTCTTTCGATATTCGTTCTATCCGCAGCCCGAGGGCTTCGCCGATTCGTGGGCCGCTGCCGCCGAGCAGGGCGTAGAGCATTCGGTAGCGCCCGCTGGCGTTGGCGACCACAGCAGAAACCTCCTCCCCGGTGAACTCGGGCGTGTGCTGCTCCTCAATGAGAGGGACGTCGGCAAAATCGTGGTTCCAACTCCTGGGATAAAGCTCGTTCCCGTCTTCGTCCACTGCGGAAGCCACAACCATCTTCAGGACCTGAATGTAGTTGTTGATTGACTTGGCCGACAGGCCCTCACCGACCATTTTGGCGACCACTTCCTTGAGGGTGCGGTTTCCTACCTCGGCTAGTGGCGTGTCCCCGATGCTCGGGTTAAGCCAGTTGTCGAGGACCTGCTGCCAGCCCGAGGCTGTGTTCGGCATTATCGGCTTTCGATTGCGGGTCTGCATATGTTCGAGCCACCACCTAGCCTGTGCTCGGAAAGTGGCTCCGAGATTGACATTCTGAACGTGATTGAAGTGCTCTTCGGTGTCTGCGCCGCTTGCCTGGATAATCTCCCGGCGCTTGCGGAGCCGTTCCAACTTTCCCAAAGCCCCCGGCCCGGAGACCGGGCAGATAGGTACTGACTTGTACTTCCTTATTTCCTGGCCTGCTACGTCAATTCGGAACCTAGCATGGTACCAGTTTCCTTTGACTTCCTCATAGCCGTCCTGTCCGGCCCTTCTCGACATGGATTTCCTGCTCCTTCCATGCCGTTGGACCGGCGTCACGGTCAGTGTATCAGTTCCGGCCATGTTGCTGTCAAGGCACACAGTCACCCTGCTCGCCATCCCCTCTAACCGAGGCTTGACCCTGCCGCTGATGGTCAAGGCTTTCCGAGAACGCCGACGTGGATTCCATCGTTGGCCGACGTCCCTGTTTCTCGGAATGTCTTTCTTCTAGAGCGACTAGATCCGCCATACACATCTCTCCATGTACACGTCCAATCAAAAGAGGCGCCGGGAACCAGTTGGGCATGGCTATTGACCGTCCGCCCCAAGTGCTCCCGTCGTCTTACGATAATTCAACAAACTGTCCCTTCCGTGGCTGCGGCCTTTACTGGCCCCCCCCCAGCTCGCCCATAACGTCCCTAGTGCGGCTCGCCTCATCCGCAAGTTCGGCTTCTGCTTCCAACTTGTTGGCCCTTCAGCCCTGGCATCTAAAGAACTCCACCAAGGGTCATCGTCCGGCGGAAGAGAATTCCTGTCAAATTTCTACGCTCGGGCGGTACTGAATTGGCGCAGTCTGACTATCCTCTTTAATTTTCAGCAGGTTACGCGGCTGAGTGCTGAGCGGACTGACGGGGACGGGACCCCGCGCTACGTGAGCATTTTGAAGGAAACAGACGCCGCACTATGACAAAAGGTCGCCGGCAGTTCTCCGTGCCGCATACAAAACGATGCGATGCACGCCGTTATCGTCGTACACTTACGCAATGGAAATCGAGATCAGGAGAGCCCTTCTCCCCGCAGACATCGACGCCCTTTGCGCGTTAGATCGCGAAGTCTTCGCCGAGGACGCATTTGACAAAGACGAATGGGAAAGTCTTGAGGCGTATTGGCTAATAGCCGACGGCATGCGCGCGGGCTGCGCTGCATTTGTGCCAAACACGGACTTCCAAGAAGACCTCAACGAAGAGGACTTTAACCCACCGCTTCCGGGCTCTCTCTACATCGTAAGCACTGGCATCCGTCCCGACCTTCGGGGAAAAGGTCTAGGCGAATGGCTCAAACGCTGGGAGATAAAGCATGCTCGGGACAACGGCTTTACTCGAATCGTGACAAATTGCCGCGCGAGCAACACTCCAATAATCCGCCTCAATGAAAAAGTCGGGTTCCACATCATCCGAACTCTTCAAAAGGAATACTACCCCGATGGTGAACCCACCACGGTTATGGAACTCCGCCTTTAGTCACCGCGTAGCCGGTACACCGGTGGTATATATCTTAATCCGAGCGCTGAGCCGAGCACGCAAGAGAACTTCAAGCTACCCCACGCACAGGTCGATGGCATTATGGACACATCAAGTGTTGGACGCCCCCGTTCGCCTCACTGCTATGTCAGGAACGACTCGGCGGTAGGGAAACAACAAGCTAAGCGACACGTCAGGATCAGGGCACATCGTAGTTACCCTCGGCGCGTGGTGTTTGCCCAGTAAGTCCCAAAGCACTTTGTGTGGAACCTCACAGCTGCTTCACGACGCCTATGGCTTCTTGAAGTTGATTATCGCGTCCCTCCTTGAGGGCTTCTCGTGAAAGCTCCGTAACTTGATCGGGCTCGACACCCTTTCCTTCAAGAGTGTTCCCGTTCCAAGTGCGGAAGCCCACTACTGGCAGGCGCAAGACAAATCCATGCCCCACTTTGAAGCCTGTTCCACCTAACACTTGTCCGGCAGTTTTGGTACCGACAATTGTTGCCAGCCTATTCTCCTTCGCGAAGCCGGTGATGGTTTCACTGGCGCTCGCGGTGTGTTGATTAACTAGAAGGACGATTCGACCATGAAAGGGCTGCGGGCCCAGCCCTTCGGTCACCATGAGAATCGACTTGTCGCTCAGCGCGAAGCGAAGCAGCAATGGAATCAGGGCAATCTTTCGAGACGGAATTTTCCCGAATCGTGGCAGGTCTTCACGTCTGAACCCCTTAGCAGCTCGCTGCTGTGTCAAGCTGTAGCCCACTGGGAGCTTGTCGGGTGTTAGGTAACTCATTAAGCGAAGTCCACCGCCCCCCCCGCCAGGGTTTCCGCGCAGGTCGACAATCAAGCGGGTGCAGTCCCGGAGATTCGAGATGGCCTCGTCGATTTCGCGTGCTACATCGATGCCGACCTGGCCGGGGAAGCCGGCTGCCTTCAACAAGCCGATGCCGGGCTCGGGTTTGAGCCAAGAAACCAGTCGTGGGCGGATGATCGGGTGCCACTTTGATTTCGGCCTGGGTATTCCAAGAGGCTGAGAAACTCGCTCGCCGCCCAGCTTCTCAATAACGACATCGCAGCTCCCCCCCATCCTGAAGGTCGGTGGTTCAGGGGGTGCAACTGGCCTTCCTTCTACTTCCAAGAGCAGGTCTCCCGCATGCATACCGGATAAGTCGGCAGGGCCTCCCTCGTGAACGTCTTGGAACATCCAGTAATTGCTTCCATCGACCCCATGCGGCAGGAAGGTGGCTCCGATGGCGTAATTGGGAGGGATCTTGAGTAGGCTGTGGTGAAAGAAAACCATGTGGCTAATCTTGAGTTCGGCAATCAGCTTCTGAATTTCGCCCTCGAACGCTTCCACGGTATCTGCTTCGAGAATCCGCTGCCGATTGCCATCGACTACGGCTTTCCATTTCTCGGCGTCAAACGCGGGTGCGAAGATTTTCCTGGCAACCGTCTTCTCGACATTGGCGAAAACTTCCGTGCGTTGCTTTAGGGTCATGGAAATCATAATCAAAAGTCGATGGGTGCAGACCCGTCTCCAACCAGGACGAAAGCCGCCCAGTAGATTGGGGCGCGGTTTCCCATTTTCTCCAGGTAATCGAGCTTGGCGTGCCGCAGGGCTGACGCCTTGTCTTCCTTTTCTGCCAAGTGAATATAGAACTGCCTCATCAGCAATTCGGTAGCGGAGTCATCCACACTCCACACCGAGGCCACAACGCTCTTTGCGCCGGCAAATAGAAATGCCTGGACAAGGCCGGTGTTCCCTTCCTCGCCCTGCAGCTCTCCGCTGGCCGTGTCGCAAGCCGATAGCGTCACCAGATCCGCGGAGAGAGGCAAGCGGGCGATCTCGCGGAATTGCAACAATCCGTCTTCGGCGCTCTTCGGGTCGCGACCCAACACGAGCGCTGCCCTTTCCGGAAAATGCGGCGCCGCTATTCCATGAACGGCGAAATGAATGATCTTGAATTCAGAAAGAGGCTCGGATTTGAATTTGGTCTCGGTGGCGTCGCCCCCCAACAAGAGCAGGCTTTGTTTAGGTCGTCCTAAAGCCCCGCTCGCGTCGATCAATTCCTGACGCGCTGCTTGCAGGTGATACAGGTGAGCGCCTGAGATGTCGTAAATTCCCCGTGCGACGAAACGCATTGCTCCCCGGGTCGCCCCTCCTCCCGCGCTTGGCGGCTCAAGATCGTAGGGGACATCGCCGATTCCCAAAAAGGCCATCTCGGTTTGATTACTACGTTGGCGGTCTCTCAGAAAACAGAGCACGGTGGTCGAGGGGACGTAGCTTACCACGTGAGTTTTGAGAATATACGTGCCAGCGGCGTCACTCAAAACGTCAAAAGGCAGCTGATACAAGGAACCATCCGGCACGATCACCAGATGGTAAAGCCGCAGCGAATCCGGCACTGGTCCAAGGAGGAGTGAATAGAGATGTTTAGCTTCTTCGCCGGCAAACTCTCCAGCCGTGATTTTGGTGAGAAAGTTTGATACTGATTTGTCAATCAGACCCTGCCCGGCTGGCAGCTTTACAATCGCGGCTTGCGTACGCGTAAGAACGAGGCAATACGAGGCTGGCTCGGCGAGGACGTATTCGAGTATGGTCTCATCCGGCAAAATGTTTCCCTGCGCCGCCGCGAGACTGATCGGACGCGTCTCCACACGGCGCTGGGCCGGATTCAGCATATCGCTCACGTATCCGAACTTTTCCTCTTCTTCCGTTAGGTCGTCGAGCAGCTTACCCCTTTGGCTGGAATCGTTGGTGGTCAGTAATTGGATTTGGATATGGACGATTTGATCTTGAATGGATGCATCTGTCGGTGTGGGAGGCCGGCCTTCCGTTCTACTCCTCAGCGTGTCGGCGACGGTGCGACCACGTGCTCGCTCGATAACATCAAATGCCGCAGGAACTGAGTTCTCTTCTGCCGCCAGCTTGAAATCGCCAAGGTAAATCTCACTCATGGTGCTGAGAAGTGAACTCTCGAAGTATGCGCCGGAAACATGCAGAAGCATTCCCTCGATGACATCGGAAGCTTGTTCATAGAGCTGGTGTGCTTCTGTCTTTTGACCCATCTTTGCTTTCAGCTCAGCTATTGCATTCAATGTGCGCGGCAGGTAGACGGTATCGCCCGTCTTCCCGCTGATTTGAAGGGCGTGGGCGAGATCATCTCCCGCCTCCTCCATTTCACCCTCTTCCTCGGAAATCTGAGAGAGAAACAGGTAGGATTGTTCGACAACCCGAACGAGGCCAACTCTCTTTTCGGATTGGATGGCTTCCTGCAAATACTCACGAGCCTTTTTTTTGTTGCCGGACTTCAATGCAAACTCGCCGAGGATTAGCAGATCTTGGCCTTCATGTTCCCACATCTTCTCGCTCCGGGCCTCAGCGAGGGTCTTTTCCATCAGAGCTTGTGCTTCATCTTTGCGATTGAGTAAGAGCAGGGCTTCCGCCTTACCCTCGAGTGCCATGAATGGAGTGCCGACATCTTTGTCGTGCTCCGCGATAGCGATCGCACTGTTGAAAAAAACCAAGCCTTCGGAGGGCCGGTTGAGGGCATTCACCCCATTACCCACAATCTCCAAGTACCGGACCTGAGTCCCCACGTCCCTTTCGCGAACCGCCGTAAGCAGCGTTTGGCCCACCATCCGGCTCGCGCGCGTATAGTCGCCTTCCAGAAAGCCGACTAAACCCAACTCGCCCGTGGCCCGGTTCGCCCACTCTTTCTGACCAAGCTGCTCGGCCAAAGTCTTAGCCTGTTCCCAGTCCTGCCGCGCCGCGCCGGCGTTAAGCTCGAGGTCAGCGTCGCCTTTGACGCCAAGGCACCACAGGCGAAGTGCGGGATCATTCTGAACCACAGGCGTCTTCAATTGGGCCGCGATGAAGTCGGATATCTCTCCGAATGGCATCTGGAGTTGCGAACGGATCAGACCGACCTTTGCATAAAGTAGGTTGCGGTCGTCATGGGCCTCCTCGAAGAGTTTTGCGGCCCGTTCATAAAGAGGTGAGGCGGCAGGCAAATTGTGCGTCCAATAATAGCGGTTCGCCTCCATAAGCATCCGGTGCGGATCGTTTGTTCCGAGGAGGGTGGCAAGTTTCACTTCCGGAGGAGAACCCGAGGCAGGATAGAAAAAGCGATAACCAACCCAAGCAACGCGTATCAATATGACCGCAACTGAACCCGCAAAGGCCCAAAGGACGAGCTTCCGTGATGTTGGTTTCATTGGTCAACACCTTTAGAATTTCGCCTCTCACTCGCCAAACGACTCACATGAACTGAACCGTCCGTAAGAGCGCCGGGATGTGTCCAGGCCGTACTGCCGCTCCAGGTACCTCTACGGCATACCAAACCTTTTGCAAACTTGACGCCACTGGGTTTGTGCACGACTTTGGGTGAATGACTGCACATTGCATGATCACGATGCCTAACCCACTTTTCGAGCCACCTCGTTAACAGTGGGACCATCCGCCTTCCCGCCAAGAACCCTCGACGATTACTTCACAATCGTAGGGTAGTAGCTCCAGTCGGTTCCTGGCAGCCGAATGCCAACCAAGTAATATCCAGGAGCAATTCGCGACAGGTCCAGGGTGACATTCACTACTGTCATGCCCTGCCCCATGGTTGCAGTCCCCGTCGCGCTCGTGAGCGCTTCTCCCACTTCCTCACGAAAGATTGCAACCTCATATGAGCCGGCCCGACTTCCTTCGGGGAGATAGAAGGACACATCGTCAAACCCCCGCTGGAACACAAGGTGCCCTTTACCGGGCCTTTGATCGCCGCGAAGGATCAACGGACTTCTTATGTCGGCGACGATGTGATTGTGCGCAGTAATTACAGCCTGCTGACCTGAGCGCCATCTCCACCATCCGAGAGATAGAATTACAATGATGACGGCCGCAGCCATGCTTAGGTATGCCGCACGCCTTCGCCATACCGCCTGCTTGCGAAGCTCGGTGTACTCGCGGAAACACGGGGTGCACATACCCAAGTGATCGATCCAGTCCATCACCTGGTCATGGCCGAGCCTTCGGAAGGCGAATGCCCTCAAAATCTCGTTCCCGGGGCATCCTGCACGCTCTGGATTGGGAAATCCCCCTCCAAGTAGAACGCGCCGGTAAGCCTTGATCAATCGCGCCTCCCCTCGCTTTGTGACCACCAGATCACGCATGGCCTTCGCCCCCTTTTCCGGGCCGCCCCTTCGAGTCTTTCAACTTCATAATGCGAGCGCGGGCCTTTCCAACCGCTTTGTTGAGGAGAACCTGCGCACTGTTGGCTGTGGTTCTAAGGAGTTTTGCGGTTTCTCTCCAGGAGTAGCCGACATTCCACCTCAGGAAGCACGTGCGGCGTGCGCGCTCGTTCATGCACTGAAGCAATTCCCTTGCAAACAGGTCATCCTCAATGGTTGGAGGTTTGGTGCCCGTATGAGCGCCAACGACAACATCGAGATCTTGGGTCGTTCCGACATATATAAGTTTAGGCTGTTTATCAAGGTATCTGTTAAATCTCCGAACAAAGGCCACGTATAGGTAGCCGTCGAGATTCTGAATCGGCTTGCCCGATGATCGAGGTTCTTTTCTGGCCTTCGAAGTTGCGAGGAGTACCGCTTCGAGGATGTCTGCCGCTACGGAGGAATCCTGTTCGTATCGGCGGGCATAAGCGAGCATGCGGCCCCAGTTTCGCCGCGCAGCATCAAGCAGATCTGTTTCAGCCTCTGCGCCGGAGCCATCCGATTGCCAGATCCAGACGGGCGTGTCAGCTTCAAAATCCCCACGCATAAATGCTGCTCAGCCTCTCCGGTCCCATTACCCAAAGATTCTAATGTCCACACTGAGACCCGAAACGATCTTTTCCCCCTAATACAGAGGAGTCCACACACTGTCTAAATCTTAATACCTCGAATTCTTTTTTCCCGACGATTGGTGTGCTGGTCGGGATTCGAACAGGCACAGCCTGATGCATACCCGTTAAGCGTGAGGGTCATTTCGGCCTCCCTCAATATGGGGCAATGCGCGTATGAAAGCGGAGTCACTCGGTGCGTCAGCGCCAAGGCGTTCGCGCACTGTCGCATCTATTATCGCAGCCTGCATGACGCCTGGTGGGAATTTTGTTGCACGCGAACCAAAAGGTATCGTTCGGAGGTACGGTCATGGCCCTGGAAGGAATTGCCGTGCGTGAGGCAGGAACCCAAACACACCCCAATATGGATCCCTTGGTCCCTATTGATACCCTTGCTCGGAACAACGAAATAGACGATATCTTGCGGCCCGTGGTTGAAGCTGGGCGTAGAGAAGTTCACGCCGCAATTAAAAGAGTTCTCAAGGAATGGCCGGGTCGAAAACGTATTGAGATACGGGCCCGGCTCCGACACCTCCGGAACGAGGGCCACAAAGGGAGCCGCTGCCGCGCCATTTGGAGCGAAGAGGACTTGCAAATCCTGCGAACGTATTACGTTCAAGGCCGAGCGGGAGCCCGGCGGGCTGTCAAGAGACTCCTTGAACGTCACCAAGGTTGGACGCCTCAAGTAGTCTGGTACAAGGCCGAGAAGCTTGGTATCGCCAATCGACGCAAGAAGCTCCAGCCGTGGTCGCGTGAGGAGCAGGGCTATTTGCTTTGGAATGCCGGAGAGAAGCCGGTGCGAAGGATCGCCCGAAGGCTGGGAAGGAGTGTGTCGGCGGTGCAGCAGATGGTGTCAAGTAGGGGGGCCAGCTCGAAATTGCGAACTCCAGAACAATACACGCTGCATAGGGTATCAAGATTGCTGGGCGTTAGTGATGCAGTCGTCCGTTTATGGTTTCAACAGAGTTTGTTCTGCGATCCGGCCAACCGGGAGAAAAATCTGAATAGGTCCCAATCGGAATTACGGGTTAGTGCCGCGGCGCTAATTGCCTTCTGTCACAATTATCCCGATAAGATCAACACGCGGCAATGCCACCCAGATTTCTGGGTACTTCTGGAGGACAACGATGTGCAGCCCAATGCCTGGAAAGGTACGCGGCAACACCTGACCAAACTGAGGGACTGCCCGGGCTGCGAACGGGTAATTCGGGGGAATGTTTATTATCACCATATCAAGACGTGCCGAGGGGCCGCGACTCGGGCTGCGTTGGTAGGGCCTGAGGTCGAAACGACGGTTCAGCGGTCTGTTAGTTCAAATGTATAGCTGTCGGCAGCACGGCGCCACTGGGCGAACGAAGGGTATCCGGTGGAGGGATCCTTCGTCCAGCGTAGTTCGCAGGCGTGCCAGTAATCAATTACATGTGCGTGCCGAGGATGCAAACGGGCCTGATAAAGCATCACATCGAACCAGCCCCGCTTCTTTACCTGAGTGAACTTGTGATCTTCAATCCATTTGATCATTCGGTTGAATCGGTATTGTGGTTCTTCTGCCGGATTCGCGGCGCGCGCGGCAGTATCGGCCCGCAGGAAACCCTTACACTTTCTGTTAACTTCCCTCTCCACCGAGGAAGGCATTGGATGATCCGCTTCAAGAGCGGCCCTTGCCCAGTATGCAAATTCCTCCCACTCGATATACCGTTCTACCCCATTCCGGAGCGTTCGAGCCCCGACTCGCCGGCTCAGCTTGATCAATCGCCGTTTCTCGTCGGGCATCTCGCATTCGTCGAGCACGCGGTCACTGCAATGCTCCGAAGCTTTCAGCCAGTCCGAAAAGGTCGGATAGGCGGCAGGCTTCGTGCGCTTCCAATGGCGTTCGCAATATTCCCAATAAGCATGATTGCGCAGGGAGGTCAGGTCGCGCGCTGCGTAGTATCCCACAGCGTTCATCCAGTCTTCCCGCCAGATTTTCCCGAAGATATGCTCGTTGATCCAGCGCACGAGGTGGCGCCAAAGGCAGAGCGACTCACCGCGCTGGAAGAGTCTCTTTTCCGCAACCAATTTGGTGAAGCCGCAGCAGCGTTTATTAGCCACTTTGGCGAGCCACACTGGGAAAGTTCCTTCTGTCTCCTCAATGGCGCGCACCCATAGCGCGAACGCTTCCCACTCTACGTATTTCTCCCGGGCTCCCTGCAAACGCGGCCATGGTATGCGCGCTGCCTCGTGTTCAGCCGTCCGACGCGCCACCTCTCCCACACGCCTCTCGAGCGGGCCAGGAAACCAGATTCTCTTGGTCTTCGCTTGTGTCATTTCACTTGAATCCTTAACAGGGAGTTCGAGACAATTTCAGAGAATTACACAGCGCCATTTTCGATGCAAGAGTGATCCGCAGCAAGCCCTGCGCAACCCAGCGTTCGACGACGAGAAACATCACCTGTCTCCCATCTCGGGTCCCCGCAGAGGAAATCCTTGTAATAAGTTCTTCACACCCTAATTCAGTTTTCCGGCGAATTTCTTCTCCAGCCTTCAGAGGGCCTTGGGAGGCAAAACCGGTGCAAAAGGTTCCGTACACCAGATTGTTGTTTCCGTCCCAACGTTCAACAACGAGAACCAATTACTGTCTCTCATCTCGAATCCCGGCAGAGGAAATCCTTGTAATAAGTTCTTCACACCCTAATTCAGTTTTCCGCGAATTTCTTCTCCAGCCTTCAGAGGGCCTTGGGAGGCAAAACCGGTGCAAAAGGTTCCGTACACCAGATTGTTGTTTCCGTCCCAACGTTCAACAACGAGAACCAATTACTGTCTCTCATCTCGAATCCCGGCAGAGGAAATCCTTGTAATAAGTTCTTCACACCCTAATTCAGTTTTCCGCGAATTTCTTCTCCAGCCTTCAGAGGGCACCGGGAGGCAAAACCAGTGCAAAAGGTTCCTCGCACCAGATTGTTGTTTCCGTCCCAGCGCTCAACAACGAGAACCATTACCTGTCTCTCAACTCGAGTCCCGGCAGAGGAAATCCTAGTAATAAGTTCTTCACACCCTAATTCAGTTTTCCGCGAATTTCTTCTCCAGCCTTCAGAGGACACCGGGAGGCGAAACCGGTGCAAAAGATCCTTCACACCGGATTGTTGTTTCCGTCCCAGCATTCAACGATGAGAACCATCAGCAGTCTCTCATCTCGGGTCCCGGCGGAGGAAATCCTTGTAATAAGTTCTTCACACCCTATTTATTTTTCCGCGGACTTTTTCTCTAGCCTTTAGGAGAAACAGGGAGGCGAAACCAGCGCAAGAGGTTCTTCACAACGGACTCGGATCGCATACGGCCGCAGCGAACCAGTGTTGCCGCGATTTATCGCACCATATGCGGGGAGAGAGTTTGGCAGAACAAGCGGTCTGGTTGTAGGTTCGGTGTCGTAATGTTTTCATCGCTTCGAGATCTCTCGGAAAAACTTCGAGCCGTCGGGTACGTCATCGACGCGGTTAGCCTGGAGGTGGTGTATCTCGCTTCCGAGATGCAGAAGCCCGTGCTGGTCGAGGGCCCGCCCGGTTCGGGCAAAACCGAATTGGCCTACGCCGTAGCGTCAGCCGCAGGCGCCGTAGTCGAACGCCTGCAATGCCATGAAGGGATTACCGAGGAGAAAGCGATCGGGAAGTTCGACGAAGCCTTGCAGGAACTATTTCTCCGTATTGAGGGTAGCCAGCTTGGCGACGATTGGGAAGCGATCCGCAATCGGCTGCACTCGCTCGATTTCTTCTCCCATGGCCCCTTATTACGCGCCCTGCTCTACCAGGAGAAACCCTGTGTCCTACTGGTCGATGAGCTCGATAAGGTGGACCATGCCTTCGAGGCGATGCTGCTGGAACTGCTCAGCGCCTGGCAAATCACCATACCGAAGCTCGGAACAGTTAAGGCCGAGACAATCCCCTTCGTGGTGTTGAGCTCGAACGAAGAGCGCAGGCTCGGCGACCCGTTGCGCCGCCGGTGTTTTTACCTGCGATTCGAGTATCCCACCATCGAGCGGGAAGTCGAAATACTCAGCGCCCGGGGCAAGGGCCAGGATTCCGCGGTGCAGGGTCAACTGGCGGGTCTCGCCTGTGCGTTGCGGGCCTGGAACATGGAGAAGCCGCCTTCGATTGCGGAGATCCTCGACCTCGCGCGGGCGCTCGAAATTCTGGGAATGGGCGGAATCAATCCCCAAGACCGCGATTTGCTCCTGCCATTACTTGCGAAGACCCCAAGTGACCGCCGAAGGCTCTCAATGAATGCCGGATTCGAGGGGTTAATCTACGATTCGCTTCGCCACCGCGACCAACTGATGAAGGCAGGACACTTGAAGAGCGAGGTGCCGGTGTGAGATGGAGAGTTTTCCTTGTGCTCGTGGTTGCCGTCTGCCCCGTGGCGTCGGCTCAGGGACCGCCGGCGCCGCGGGAATACGCAATTCGATGCGTTGAGCATTACGCCCACATTTACCAGGTTCCCGTGGAGCTTGTGGAGTCCGTGATCGAACGTCGAGTCCAATTGGAATCCCTATGCGGTCTCACCCAAAGGCGCG
>CAVQAP010000002.1:0-175964 GCA_963710405.1 uncultured Acidobacteriota bacterium
CCGCCAGGGGAGAGTGGATCGCTCCCATTCCCGTGAGCGTCCTCTCTCCTACTCTCGGACTGCGCAAGGGATTCAAATGAAATTGCTCCCCGTGTCTACGCCTTCGCAACCCAAGCGACAGCCTTGGGGGAGAAAGGCAAACACCATCGCCAGCCGCTAAACGGCGACAATGTTGTATGCGCTCGCGAGTTTCCCGGCATTGATTTGAAGATTCCTCGGAGTATAGTTCGCCACCGGGGTTTCGCATCGCTCTTTGGCGCTGCTGCTGATGCTGGAGCCGGGTGCGATGGTGCGGAGGTGAGCTGGAAGAATACGATACGCGCCGGTGCGGGACTCGTGAAGGGTTGCCAACGCATCTGCCGGAAGCCGGCCGGGAAGCGATCCGGGGACAACCTTAAGACCCAGGGGTAGGGCACAATTCGCCATCCAACCGAGGGTTATCTTCGAGAGCAGACCACCGTTCGGATCGGGTGAATAACCGCCCCCCACATCGCAATGGACTCCGGAGAACCAAACCTGGGTGAGGGTATGGCCGGGGGACGGGGGCGACGTCCAGAGGGAGGGCTGAAACTGGAGTCTTTGCTCGTCGATCGAGAGGGCCTGCGCGGCATTCAAAACATCAGGGTGCAAAGTGGTATCCAGAAAGCCGTACCGGCGGATGTCGATATCGCCGAAGATGGCGGGTATGCCCAGGGATCCAACCGTGTCCCACACTCCCAGGAATTGGATTTTGGCATCATCCATGGCGTACTCAGCGTTCAGGCCGGAAAGCAGGGCGTCACGCTGGGTGGTGTCGCGATAGGCTTGGAAAGCATTGCTCACACATGCGGGGTCCGATTGCCCCACCGCAGGCAGTCCGCACACGGCAATCATGCCCGCCAGGCTGCGGGCAGTGTAGGCCCCGCGGCTGAAGCCAAAGAGGAAGATTTGATCGCCCGGAACATACTGGGAGGCGACCGCCGCGTAGCCGTCTTTGACCTTTTGGAAAAGGCCAGCGCCCAAGCCTCCGCCCAGGATTTTCTCAATGGGGTTGCCGTCGGCCCCCACACCGGAGTCGTACGCCGCAAATTGGATTCCCGCTTCGTTGACGAGCGCATTATAAAGCTGGTACACGTTGGAATTTCGATTCGGATCGTCCCAAGTACCGTCCGCACAGAACACGATGTTTTTCGGCATGGTTTCTCCTCCGGGTGAATTGAACAATGGGAATGCATCAAAACTCAGGCTGTCCCGCAAAACGGTTATGGGCCGGTACGGGGTTGGCGTACATCATGCTTTCTCAGGCGCTTTGCTGGGGAGGTTTGCATGTGGCAGAAGGGCTACGGCCCGAATCGGGCTGGCCTCTGCTCCCTCCAATTTTAGCGGCAGCCCGAAAAAAAAGAAACGCTGCCCCGTCACTTGCTCCAGGTTGACGAGCGCTTCGAAAATCGGCATTCCGGCGCGCCCAGCAAGTTTGTGCGCGGGGGCTCCGGCAGCAAGGGCAGCAGGGCTGTCAACGGAGGCAAAATCGCCGCCAATCGCCTTAACTCCGCGGCGAATCAACTCCTCTACAAGCGACGGTTGCAGGCCGGGCCATTCATCCTGGAAGAAGGCGGGCGAACCCGACCTTTTGTCCCATCCAGTGTGAAAGAGCACGATATCGCCGGACACAATGTCTGCTCCGGCGAGATCCGCAACCGTGAGGTCCTCGCCTGGTATTTTAAGCCTTTTCAACGCAATAGCTTGGCCTAAAGCCCTTTGTAAAGGAATCTCCGCGACATCTGCAAATCCATTCCCCAGAAAATGCAGGGGAGCATCTACATGCGTGCCGGAGTGGGCTCCCAGCTCCAGCTTGGACACACAAAACCCGTCCTCACTGAACCGAACATGCCAGGACTTGGTGAAGGGAGGATCGGTGGGGTAGCACGGAGTCTGATGGTTGAGCACGGCCGTCAGGTCTACCACGCGGAACGCTTCGCCGGCACTCGCGCCGAAATCGCTCAGGATGCCCATTGTTGTCCTTTCGTCCGATACCATCCATCGTCATTCTGCGATGGGGCGCCCAACAGCTTCCTTCGAGGCTATGGACCCTCACAAGGCATGCTGCTTGCTCAAGTCAATATATAGTACTTTCGTAGTTTGACATGAATTGCGGCTGACGCAATAATTTTCAAGCTGACTTTCGGCGGGGTCGTCCTCGTGTGAGCGTTGGCAACGTCAGGGAAGGCGGCGGGGGAAGGGAAAGTCCAGGAGTCTTCTCGCGCCCTATCGGGTCGCACACGGGTGGCCAATTCTTCCGCAAGGTTATGTGCTCGGATAGGTATCAGGTGTAGGCGTGGATTCGCATGAGACGGCGGCGACTTGTCGCTGCGTTTGCCGGCCCGCGGACGCAGCACACGCCTCGACCTGGACGGAAATAGTGGGCATCATTCGGAGATTACGGCGGGCAGTTATTCCGGGGACACGGCATTGCCATTGGAAGGTCAGGAGATGTTGACGTGGGGGGAAGTCAACCACGTCATGCGGGTGCAAAAGTTCTCGCGGAGCGAGCAGGAATTCCTGTTCTTGCCCCCGCCCTGGAGACCGCTGTCCATGAACTACCGCTTGCTTCGCGGCGCTTCTCTTGACTATGATTGCGGCCACATCTGAGGCTGACAGCAATTGCTTCGCGAGTCTCAAGAAAGGCAGTTACCAGTAGACCGATTGTGGAGCACAAAATGACCGGAAGCTCGCAACACGCGAGGCGATGCTGCTTAATACATGTAATTGTTCCCGCCTTCGTTTTTTCCATTCTGTCAGGAGCCTTATCGGCCCAGCAGCAGGGTGGCGGCCCGGCAGGGAACCTACCCCTATTAATGGAGGCTCGCCAAGTCAGAGAGCTTTCTTCGGAAAACGCTGCGCGCGGCTACCCGGTCCAACTGCGCGGGGTGATCACGTATGCCGATTTCATCCAGGGAGATTCCATCCGCCAACACTTGTTTGTCCAGGATGCCACCGCCGGAATCTACGTAGACCCCATCAACCTGACGCTGAAGTTGCGCGCAGGCCAATCCGTGGAGGTCGACGGCATAACGGCGCCAGGGCGTTTCGCGTCGGAAGTTATCCATCCTCAGGTGCGCATCTTGGGAGAAGCTCCGTTGCCAGGGGCGCGAAAGGTTTCGGGAGAGGAGTTTGCGACGGGAGCAGAGGATAGCCAATTCGTGGAAGTGGAGGGCATCATCCTATCTGCCGGCGAGGGTGATGGACAACTGGTTCTGCACATTGCCTCCCGATCGGTGGAATTCCTGGCCAACGTCATAGGCCAAAACCCTGCCCCAGAAAACCTGGTGGGTGCAGCGGTGAAACTGCGGGGAGTCTCCAGCAGCATCTATAATGCCAAGAACCAGTTCATCGGTGCTGCGCTGCTGGTCCCCGGCTTCGACGATCTCCTGGTGGAACACCCCGCGCCAGCCGACCTTTTCTCGGTTCCTTTGCGTCCCATGAGCATTGTTCTGCGACTCAGTTCACAGCAAGCATTCAGCCAGCGCGTGAGGGTGCAGGGAGTCGTCACCCTTCAGCGCCCGCATGGATCGATTTTCATCAGTGACGGGCAACAGGGCGTGGAGATCCTAACGGGCCAAACCTCGGTGGTCAAGCCCGGGGATCGGGTGGAGGTGGTGGGATTTCCGGCGGTGGGGGAATACAGCGCCGTCTTGAAGGACGCTACCTTCAGAAAAATCGGAACAGGCCCGCTACCCCCGCCTGTCAGCGTGACGGCCCAGCAGGCGATGGCAGGCCCGTACGACGCCGAATTGGTTCGAATGCGAGGCCGATTGTTATATTTCGGCAAGCTAGGGGCTTTCCGCATACTTTCTGTCAACGCCGACAACATGAATATCAGGGCTGAGCTTGAGGAAGCGTTAGCAGGAAAAGCTCTCGACAACCTGCGTGTTGGCAGCTTGGTGCAAGTGACCGGGATCTGCAGCGTTCGTGTGGATGAGAACAGGGCCCCCCGCGGCTTCGGACTTTTGCTTCGGTCGCCGGAAGATGTGGAGGTTCTTCAACAGCCTCCCTGGTGGACGCTGAAGCACGTGCTCTCCCTGCTGGGTTTAACGGGATTGGCCATTCTCTGCGCGCTCGGATGGGTTGCCCTGCTGCGAGGGCGCGTGCAGAAGCAAACCGAGACGATTCGGGCGACAATAGAGTCCTCCGCGGATGGCATTCTGGTTGTCAACGAAAGGGGGAAGATCACCGCTTGCAATGCGAGGCTCGGAGAGCTTTGGGGGATTCCCAAGCCCATTCTCGCCACCGGGGATGAGAACCCGAGTGGTTTCCTACCTGTCCTCCGAATTGCTGGACCCGGAAAGGTTCCGTTCGAGAGTGGCGGAGCTTCACACCCATCTGAACGGGCACACGGAAGACGTACTTGAACTCAAGGATAGAAGGATGATCGAGGCACAATCCCATCCTCAGCGAGTGGGAGGGAAGAGCGTGGGGAGGGTGTGGGCATTCCGGGATGTTACCGAGCGCGCTCGGGCCGAGGAAGTGCGCTCGATGCTGGCAGCCATCGTGGAATCTTCCGACGAGGCGATGATCAGCGCCAGGCTCGATGGCCGCATCTTGAGCTGGAACGAGGGGGCAGAGCGGCTCTTTGGCTACAAGGCCGAAGAGGTGGTGGGGATGGATGTCTCGATCCTGGCGCCGCCGGACCACGCTGATGACCCGGATTGTTTGCCCGCGCTGCTGCGGAGGGGAAAGAGGGTTTCTCGTCTGGAGACGGTGTGTACACGCCAGGATGGCAGCAGCCGGGACGTGTTGGTGAGCATTTCGCCCATCAGCGACGAGCAGGGAAAGAGTGTCAGCGCCTCGGCCATTGTGCGCGACATCACCGACCGAAAGGGTGCAGAGAGAGCCCTCCAGGAAAGCGAGGAACGCTTCCGAAGTCTCTTTGAAAACGCTACCGTGGGTATCTATCGCACCACTCCTGAGGGTCGCATCATCATGGCGAATCCCGCCCTGGTCAGGATGCTAGGGTATGGGAACTTCCAAGAACTGGCCGCCCTCAATCTGGAGAAGAACGGTTACCACCCCAGTTACCCTCGAGAGCTATTTCGTGAGCAGATGAACCAGGAGGGAACAATCAGGGGCTTGGAGGCAGCTTGGACCAAGCGCAATGGGTCCGTGATCTTTCTCCGGGAAAGCGGCCGAACCATTCGGGGTGAGCAGGGAGAGGTGTTGTACTACGACGGGATTGTGGAAGACATTACCGAACACAGGCAGGCGGAAGAGGCCATGCGAGCCTCCGAGCAACGCTATCGGCTGCTTTTCGAGCGCAATCTGGCAGGCGTTTGCCGTGCCACTTTGGACGGTCGATTTCTGGACTGCAACGATGCCTATGCGCGCATCCTCGGTTATCCCTCGCGGGAAGAAATAATCGCTCAACCTGCCCAGATGGTGTATTTCGACCCTGCCGAGCGCGCGGACTATTGGGCCAAGCTACGTGAGCGAGGCACGCTTTCCAACTACGAGCTGCGTTTGCGGCGAAAAGACGGCAGCCCGGTGTGGGTTCTGGCCAACGATACGCTTTTGGAGGGGGAAGTTGACGGGCAATTGGTGAAAGAGACGACCCTCATTGACATCACCGAGCGCAAGCAGGCGGAAGCGGCGCTGATTGAAGAAAGGCATCTCCTCCGCACCCTCATGGAAAATCTCCCCGATAAGATCTACTTCAAGGATCGGGAGAGCCGTTTCATTCGGGTCAACAATGCAGACGCGAGACTATTTGGATTGAGCGACCCCGCCAAATTGATTGGCAAGACCGACTTCGACTTCTTTACCGATGAACATGCCCAGCAGGCCTTTGCCGACGAGCTGGCGATCCTCAGAACCGGCCAACCGATGGTGGGCAAGGAGGAGAAGGAAACCTGGCCGGATGGCCGGGTGACTTGGGTCTCTACCACGAAGATGCCCCTGCGTGACGCCCGCGGGAACATCATCGGAACCTTCGGCGTTTCCCGCGACATTACCGAGCGCAAGCAGGCGGAGCAGGAACTGCGCAACGCCAAAGAGGCGGCGGAGGCTGCCAGCCGGGCCAAAAGCGAGTTCCTGGCACTGATGAGCCATGAGATCCGGACCCCCATGAATGGGATCATCGGCATGACGGAATTGGCCCTCGATACACCCCTTTCGCGCGAGCAGCGGGAGTACTTGGATAGGGTAAGGCAGTCTGCGGACGTTCTCCTGACCTTGATCAGTGACATCCTGGATTTCTCCAAGATAGAGGCCGGGAACCTGACTCTGGAAGTCGGCGAATTCGACCTGGAAGATGCGCTGGGCAACATCATACGGGCACTCGCTCCCCGGGCCGGTCAGAAGGGGCTGGAATTGTCATGGGAGACCCTGCCCGAGCTTCCCGCCCGCTTGGTCGGAGACCCAGGACGGCTGCGGCAAATCCTTCTGAATTTGGTGGGGAACGCCATCAAATTCACTGAACGCGGAGAGGTGGACTTGCGAGTCGAGATCGAGTCGCAAGGACAGGATTGGACTACCCTGCATTTCTGCGTCGCCGATACAGGCATCGGCATCCCGCGCGAGATGCAACAGCAGATTTTTGAGGCTTTCACGCAAGTCGACAGCTCATCCACACGTAAATATGGCGGGACCGGTCTGGGCTTGGCGATCTCCTCCCTGCTGGTCAAGCTCATGGAAGGCCGAATCTGGCTGGAGAGTGAACCCAACAAGGGAAGCAAGTTCCATTTCACCGCGAAGTTTGGCCTGGTGAAAGGGCCGCAGCCACGGCCCGCTCCCCTGGCGAAGGGCAACCTGCACGGTACGCGGGTGCTGGTGATTGACTGTAATGCTACCAACCGTCGTGTGCTGGAGGACATGCTCAAGGGCTGGTCGATGCACCCCACGTTGGTGGAGACGGGGCATGAGGGTGTGGTGGCGATGCAGCGCGCCAAGGAAGAGGGCAAACCTTTTTCTTTGATTCTGCTGGATGCCCAGATGCCGGGTTTGGACGGCTTCATGGTCATCGAGGAGCTCAAGCAAGATCCCAACCTCGCCGGAAGCGCCATCATGATGTTGACCACCACGGGACAGCGCGGCGACGCCGCCCGCTGCCGGGCGCTCGGCATCTCGGCCTACCTCGTCAAGCCCATCCGGCAGTCCGAGCTTTTGGAGGCAATCCTGCTCGTTCTTGGCCAGCCGGCCCAGAGGAAGGACCGCGCTGACCTAATCACCCGTCACACGATTCGAGAAGGGCGCCGCCGACTCCGCATCCTTGTGGCAGATGATAGCACGATGAATCGGGAGCTCGTGGCGCGCCTGCTCCAAAAACACGGACACACCGTCATGCCCGTCAAAACCGGTCGAGAAGCTGTCGACCTTTTGACTGTGGGCACGCCGAATTGTGACATCGTCCTCATGGATGTGGAAATGCCGGACTTAGATGGCTTTCAGGCGACCGCTCTTATCCGGGAGAAGGAAAAGATCACGGGTAAGCACATTCCTATTGTGGCCATGACGGCCTACGCCATGAAAGGTGATCGTGAACGTTGCTTGGGGGCGGGCATGGACGGCTATGTGCCCAAGCCCATCCGGCACCAAGACCTTTTTGAAACCATTGAAACCCTCCTCACTGACGTGCCCATCATTCCCGCCAGTGTGCCTCTGGAAAAACCTCCGGTGGAGGTAGTGGATGAATCGCTGTTGGTTTCTCGTGTTGACAGAGATCCGCAATTGCTCAAGGACCTCGTCAACCTTTTTCTGGAGGAATGCCCGCGTCTGGTGGATGAAATCAGGGCTGCCCTTATCACCAAGGATGCCTTGGCCGTGGAAAGAGGCGCGCATCGTATGAAGGGCACCACCAGCAACCTGGCTGCGCAGATGACCTCCGAAGCCGCGCTCCGGCTCGAAAGGCTCGCTCACGAGGGGGATTTGGTGCATGCCCAAAGTGCGCTCGAGGAGCTGGAGTATCAGCTACTCCGCTTGAACCCGGCTTTACGCGCCATTCGGGCGGGAACCGAGGGATGATTGTTCTGATCGCCGCGCCAACACGTTAGAGCTGTCGCACCGGCTGATTGCTCCACCCCGGCGGCAAAATTCCAGCCCCAGGATTGAGGCGTCACCTGGATCATTTGATGTATGCAGCGAGGTTATGCCGTGAAGATGTCCACTACGAAAATCCTGGTCGCCGAAGATGAAGTCACCTTCCGCCACATGCTCAAGACGTTTCTCACCAAGTGGGGGTACGAGGTTGAGGTTGTGAACGATGGGCTGGAAGCATGGGGCGTGCTTCAGCGGGAGAATCGCCCCCGGCTTGCCCTTCTGGACTGGATGATGCCGAATATGGATGGTGTGGAAATCTGCCGCGCCATCAGGGAAAGGAAGGCAGACCCTTACACTTACCTCCTTCTCTTGACGAGTCGCGATCAAAAACAGGACGTGGTGGAAGGTTTCGAGGCGGGGGCTGACGACTACCTTATCAAACCGTTTAATCCGCATGAATTAAGAGCCCGGATCCACGCGGGGGAACGCATCATCGAATTGGAAGACCGGCTGATCCGCGCCCAGGAGGCGCTCCGGGAGTTGGCTACCCATGATCCCCTGACGGGTCTTTTGAACCGCCGGGCATGTCTCGACGCCCTGTTGTTGGAGTTGAATCGCGGATCCCGCACCGGAAACCCCGTGTGCATTGTCATGGCGGACATCGACCACTTCAAGAAAGTCAACGATACCCACGGACACCTGATCGGCGATGAAGTCCTTTGCGAGGTGGCGCGGCGAATGCAAAGCTCGCTGCGTCCCTACGATGTGATCGGCCGTTATGGTGGGGAAGAGTTCCTCTTGGTCCTTCCCGGCTGCACTCTGGAGGAAGGGGTGAAACTTGCAAACCGAGTTTGCCAATTGGTTCGCTCCGAGCCGGCGAAAGCCAAGAATGCCTCCATCGATGTAACCATCAGCCTGGGTGTAGCCGTCACCAATCATCCCCTTCCCGGAGACTTCGAAGCCTTGCTGGGAGCCTCGGACCTCGCTCTTTATCAGGCCAAGTCGGCAGGACGCAATCGAGTTGAATGCTCTTCCCCTCTTCCTGACCATGCCGCCGGGACCGGCAACTGAATTAGCCACCAAGAGCGCCTCCTCCGGGGTGGGCAGAGGCTTCCGACGGGCTCCCCTCCCGGCCTAAGACAATTTGTCCGCCCGAAGAATTTCTCCTCCCAACAATAGAAAAACATTCATGAAGTTCTAAGCCCCCACCGATATCAACTATGAACGTCAAAAGAGGCCGGAACGGTCGGCAAAGCTGAAAGCGCCAAAGCCAAGCGGTGGGAGGATGTAATGAGCATGCTGCATCAAATAGCGCCGGTTTTCTTACTGATTCAATTTCTGGTCGTTCTGGCAGCCTTGATCGCCGCGACACGCTTTGCTGATCCGCAAATCTCACTTCCCAGGAAAAAGTTGTTTCGACGCCTGATGGAAAGGTCGCTAACGGGCTCGCGCAACTAATCCGCAATTCTCACCCCCTAAGGAACTAGGATAGAACCCGGGCAAAAACGCCCGACCGTCTGCTCTTCGTCAAGGCGGGCTTTAGAGCCTGCGGAATAATGCTCCCCGGCCGCTAGTTTCGGCGATGCTCGGGAGATTACCGATCGCCCCGGTTTCCACGCCCGGCACGGCGGCAAGTGCTTTCTCGCCCAGCCGCTGGTTGTGCTCGGGCAGGCCGTTCATCCTCAGGCGGCGAACCCAAGTTAGCACCAAGACACAGAATCACCAAGTTGGCGCAAAAATCGGTCCTGATCGTGATAGACTGCCACGGCCCGCCGGTGGAGATGACGCCAGCCGGGCAGCAGCAAGGAAGTTGCCGGCCGGAAAGACGCCGAGCTTCGTGCCGCGTCAGCCGGCGGGGGCCGTAGGGCAACCCCGAGTTCACCTCCAAGGAGGATTAATCGCATGGGTTCGGAGACGGCGTACCTCATTATCGCCTTCTGTGTGGTTCTTGCGGCGGCCTCAATTGTGGCAGCGGTATTTTTCCTGCTCAGCTTGCAGCGCGCGCTGAAGCTCTGCGCCCCGCAGAACCGCACGCTCGAGCCGGAAAAAGTCTGGCTCTGCTTCATCCCCCTGTTCGGCATGGCCTGGATATTCGTGGTGGTCAGCCGCGTCGCGAGCTCGCTGCGCCTGGAATTCGAATCCCGCCATGCGCCCCCGGAGGACTATGGCCGCAGCATTGGCATGGCGTACTGCATTCTGGCCGTGATTTCCATCATCCCCATCGTCGGCGTTCTGACCGGCCTCGCGTCCTTCGTGTGTTGGATTGCCTATTGGGTCAAAATCTCGGCCTATTCGCGGACGCTGGAGCAGACCGGCGGCGCCGCCCGAGATTTCGCGGAGGCCGAGGAACCGTTCAATCCTGGCCAAGCCTGGCCGGTGCTGTTGATCCTCATGTTGGCTTTTGGCGCTCAGTACCTTCAGCGCCTCGGCTTATCCTGGTTCATGCCGGCGGTAGAGGTCCAGCTTCGATTAAACTCGCGGGAACTGGGCTTGCTCTTCTCGGCCTTTTTGATCGGCTTGATGGTCGGCTATGCCCTGCTGCTGATCGTCACCGCCCTGTGCGGGACACGCTGGGGACTGGTGGTGGCTCTGGCCGGAGTGTCGCTGGCGGCGGTGGGGTCTGGCCTGGCCTCCGGTTTGGCCGGTATGATAGCCGCCCGCGCCATGTTGGGGTTCTTCGCCGGGGGCCTGTTGCCGGCGGCCATCCAGTCGTTACGCGAGTTTTTCCCCACGCCGCTGCGGCCGCTGGCTATCGGGCTCTTCCTCGTCTCGAGCTCGCTCGCCCCGCTCCTGATTTCGCCTCTCCTTCCGCACATCACTGGGGCGGTGAGCTGGCGAACGGCGCTCATGATCGCCGGGGTTCCCACGGCGATTGCGGCGGCGCTTTGCTGGGTTGCCTGGCGGCCGGCGGCGAGGCCCGGCGGCGCCCGCGGCGTGTCCAGCTTGGCGGTCGTGTCGGTGGTCATGCTGGCCGTGGGGGTCATGCTCACCGCCCCGTTGTTTTCGTTCGCCCAATCCTTCCTGCCGTTCTATGTCCGGCAGGCCAGCGGGGCCAGCCTGACCACGCTGTCGATCGTCAACATGGCCGCCGCGGCGGGCGGCGCCCTGGTGGCGGGGGTCGCGGCCTTGGTGATGCTCCGCGCCGGCTCGAGCCCCTGGAAAACGCGGGCGGCGCTCCTCACCCTCTTTGGCTTGATCTTGCCCGTTGCCGCGGTTTGGGGAATCTACGCCAGGGACCAGATGGTGGTTGTGTCCGCCCTGGTTATGGGCGCCTATCAAGGTTGGTCCACGCTCCTGTATACGGCGGTTGCCGACACGCTGCCGGCGCGTGGCGTGGGCATTGGGGCGGCGATAGGAGCGCTCATGGCGGCTTTGGTTATGATGCTCTCGAATCCGCTGCTGGGCAAACTGACGAGTGATTACGGGTTCGGCGTCGCGTTCGGAGTATCGGCTGCCCTGGCGGCGGCTGGCCTGCTTTGTGTCGGCCTGCTGGCGTGGCTCGTCCGCCCGAAACTGACGACTCTCCCAGGGGATGTTCCCGCTGCCGCCTAATCAAAGCTCGCGGGTGGCGCCTCGATACATCGGGGCGTCCCAAGCGCAGGGGCTTTCGCATCGCCATCTAACGCCGGTGCTCGGACCCGTGGCGTGGCGGCACCCCGATGCATCGAAGTGCCACACCACGTGCCGTCCGCGATAGGGCCTTTCGTCGCGGCGGGTTTACCCCGCCATTTTCGCGGCGGCGATACGCCGCCGTATGGCGAGGTAAACTCGCCGCTACGTCTGGGAGCGAGGTAAACTCGCTGCTACGCCTCCGTGCTCGTCATCCGGCCCTGCGTACGGGGGCTGGCGCAGGGCAATAATCCCCATGGTCGCTGTCGCCCCGATGGTCTACATGGTCAGCACGGCGCGGAAGCGGGCCTTGCCTTCGGCCACGCGCTGATACGCCTTGGCAGCCTCCGTGAGGGGGTACGTTTCGGCGATGGTCTTGACTTTTCCTTTGGCGACGAAATCCAGCGCTTCGTAAAGATACTCGGGAGCATTCTGCTGGCTTCCGATCACCTGAAGTCGTTTCATCAGAAGATCCATAATCGACAGGGAAAGCGGCTCGACATCCGCGCCCATGGTGACGATGCGCCCATCCGGGCGCAGCCCTTGCATGCTGTCCACCATGGCTTTGGTGGAGTTCGTAGTGCTCAGGATGATATCCGCGCCGCCCGCGGCCGCCAGTCCCTTGCCATCGCGAACGATTTCGTCGGCGCCCAGTTCGCGGATCATCTTGTCCTTATCGGGCGAGTGCGAAATGGCGATGGTGTCAAAACCCGCCGCCTTGGCGAATTGCACGGCGAGATGCCCGAGCCCCCCGATGCCCAGCACGGCCACCCGCTCGTGGGGTTGAGGGCGGGCCCAGCGCAGACCGCTCCAAACGGTGTAACCCGCGCAGAAAATGGGCGCCGCCTGCTCGTAGGAAACACCGTCGGGGATCAGGAAGGTGGCGTCCGCGTACATGGGCATGTACTCGGCGTGACCGCCCTGGAGATCCATGCCGGTACTCTTTTGTCCGGCGCAGAACATCTTCCGTCCCCGCGCGCACCATTCGCAGCGTCCACACGTGGATTGAATCCAGGGGACGCCCACGCGGTCGCCCACTTTTCGGCTGGTGACGTCCGGCGCGACGGCAACTACCTTGCCCACCGGCTCGTGCCCCAAAATGCGCGGAAAAGCGCCGGGAATATGCCCCAAGGTTTGGTGGACGTCGGTATAACAGATGCCGCTGGCATGCATTTTCACCAGGACCTGGTTCGTGCCGGGCTCGGGTCGAGGAACGTCTTTGACCTCCCAGGGCCCATTGATAGCAGCAACTACCGCAGCTCGCATAGTATCTCCTCCCCAATAATTCGATTTGGACGACCCGGAATAATTGGATGTGGACGAAAGCAAAGAGGGTTCAAGCGCGGGTGGTCGAGACATGGGGTTAGATGTCTGCGTCCCCAGCCTCGCGTTGCGACCTCGAAGGGCAGGGATTGGGGATTAGGGCGGCACTCGGGATTCGGGACACGGGGTTAGGGGAATCAGAAAACGCAGATTCAAAATTCCAGAACAGAACAAGTCCGGACTCCGAGGCCGCAAAGGCCGGGATACGGGACACGGCGATTGGCGATTGCCGATTGAGAATACAAAGAGCGCTCGGGGCGCTACGAATTCACGGTCGTCCTGCGCGGCGTGAAAAACCCGCGAGAACGTGGCGCAGAGGTACTCGTCTGCAAGGCGATTTGCTCGGCACCCCGTTCTCATTTGCCTGACGATGATCCGGCCGAGCGGGAAGAACGATTCAGGTCTGCACGAGCTCGACTCCGGCGGCACGGGCGGCTTTATTCAAATCGCTATCCAATGCCGCGAGGGGCAATCGGTTACGGATCGCCAGTTCCAGGCAAGCCGCATCGTAGCTGGTCAGCCTGTACCGTTCTGGCACCGCCCGAACGGAAACAAACACTTCGGTCCGACTCAAGTCTTCCACTTCGATCGGCAAGTCCGTGAGGCTCTCAATAAACGCGGTGGCTTTGTCTTTCGTAATGCGGCCTTTGCGGACGGCCATTTCGGTTACGTTGGCCACCTCGTAGAGCCAAAGTGCCGGGACAAGCGCCGTGTCTGTCAGATCCGAGAGGCGGTTGAGCACGGTTTCCGTAAACTCCGTGGCTTCGCCCGTGAAGCACCATGCCATGGTCACGGTATTATCGAGGACAAACCGGCTCACCGGCGGCCTTCGTTAACCAAGTCTTTAATCGTGAGTCCCCGGAGCGATACGCCCTGGCGCAATTCGCGGATGCGATCGGCGGCAGCACGGGCTTTGTCCCGGTCGAATTTGGGCTGGTTATCCCTTGTTTTCCACGCCGCAAACGCCTCATCGAGGAATTCGTCGACGCTGCGGTAGTGGCCCGACTGGCCGGCATCCTCAATGATTCTCTGGTGCTCGGGCTTGAGTTCAATGGTCATGGCGGTGTTCTCCTGGGCTGTGCTTTTGCCTCCCGCTTCCCATTTTCCGGTCAATCCCGATATTACAACATAATATCCTCAATGTCCTGCCGGTTCTCCCAGTTCGTGGGACGGACCGGGGAGAGACATTTCACTGTTTTCCCGCAGCCGGATTGAGCCGCGCGGGCTTGCAAACCTCTTCAAACTGGTTGATGCGAACAATTCCATTGGGAAGGACGGCGCGGATTTCGAGACGGTCGCACAGCGGGGTAGCGCAGAGGTATCCGTCAGCCGACGGATTCCTCTGCGGCTCTTAAAACCGGAGTCTCGGCGTGTTCATGGCGGCACCATGAGAAAGGGCCGCAGAGTAATTCGTCTCGGAGCCGAATAACTCTGCGCTGCCCGGCTTTGCGGCCATTTGCTCATCTAAAATTTCCCGCACAGTCAGGGACGCAATGACGTGGCCAGAGTTTATTTGGAATCGTCTTTTCGGGCCGTAAACACAATTCCAATTGCACCAGTCCCGATAGAACCGAGTAGAGCGCTCACTGTTGATTCTTGAATAACTTTCAAAACGGCCAAAACAAAGATAATGCTTACTAACATCAACACTGCAAATACCTTCAAGAGTATATCTGCAGGGAGAATGAACTTGATTTCGCCCATTGCGTGCTGCCATGCATTCGAAATCGTAACCACGAAATACATAGCGGTTAGACAGATAAAAGGAATTGCCTGAAACCACAGGTAAAAACTATATTGATCCATGAGCCACCTCCCAGTGGGGTGTATACGCAGAGCCTAACGATACGCTGAGGGGGCATCCGTTCAATGCCCAATCTTACCTAGCATTTCCTCGATTGTCCAGACGTGATCGGGGGCTGGCGCAGGGCGAGCTCAGCCCTGCGATTTCGCCTTGCGAACCTCTTCAAACTGGTGGATGCGAACGACCCCATTGGGAAGGACGGCGCGGATGCCGAAATGGCCGCCCATGACCTCGATGATCTTTACGGGACCCGAAGAGCAAGGTTTCAGGTGCCAGGTGTCAGGGGCTAAGATTAGGGGTTAGGGATTCGGGATTAGGGCTGCGCTCGGGGCGGGACGAATTCAAGGCCAGTTTTGAGCGCAGGCGAAGAAGGGCGAGGTAAGGTTCAATGCCGAGGCCCCCCATCGCGCCCTCGGTTTATTGCTTACCGCCTTCCCGGCGCAAGGCCTCGTGCAAGAGCATCTTGACATAGGTCTGATAGCCCATTCCCTTTTGCGCAGCCATGGCACGCGCCATGTCAATATCGGGTGCAGCCAAGCGCAGCGTGACCGGCCGTGTCTTGGCGCGGGCCGCAGCTTGTTGCAGGGTCAGCGTGGAGCCCTCCAGGATGCGGCGCTCCGTGGCCGACTCCAGCGCCCGCCGATTCGCCTGATGCCACCTGGCATCTTCTGCTTCCGACGTAAACTTCGGAACGATCAACTTCTTTTTCGGCATCTGTAGCTCACTCGCCTTTTTTTCGAAAATAAAGTTCTCGCAGTTTCTTGTTGGCGTCCCAGCCGGTTATCGGCCGGATACACTCGTCGCGAAAAGTGAAGGCCAAAAACAGCACTCGCAGCCGATCCGTGGCTCCCAGCGCATCAGCGTTCCTCGCCGGTTTCGTCGGCGAAGTCGATGACGATGGGGTCGTGGCGCATGGCCTGCTCGAATTCCGCGCGGGTGATCCGGTGACTCGTCAAGTGCCGCACGTTTGCCGCGTCCCAGTTAAACTCCCACGGCGGCTCGCCACTCATAGTTGATATTGTACATCCAATGTCAATACGTTGGGAAGCTGGCGGGGCAGCCGATCGAGGTCAAGATGACGGGCAAGGTCGCCGACATAAACGCGGGTGGCGTCCCGACGCATCGGGGCATCCCGAGCCTCGCGTTGCGACCTGGAAGAGCAGGGGTTAAGAGTTAGAAAGACCGGGACACGGGATACCGGGCACGGGGTTAGGGTTAGGGGAATCAGAAAACGCAGATTCAAAATTCAAGAGCAGAACAAGTCCGAAGTCCGAGGTCAGGAAGGCCGGGATGCAGGCTTAGAGTGTGGGGGCCGTGAAAGGGGAGGCCACTCCCCCCATCACGACATTATTATCCTCGTACGGGGATCAGAAATGCTTGGGGAATCCCCCTGTCCAGCGTTGCCAACACGGCGTTGTTCGCGCCGGCGAGTTGTGCCAGGTGGCCGTCCGTGGTCTGTTTCGCGGTCTTGACCCAACGGGGGAGATGCGAAATGTCCTGGGCGTCAGGGATCAACGTAAAGTTCACCCTTCCTGCGGCCTTCAGCCGCTGCAACAGATCGCAGGCTTGCCCCACGGTAAACCCGTACTGCGGCGCTTGGGCGAGGACTCGGACGAAACCTAACTCGGTAATCGAGCATGTGGCAAGTTCCGGGGTTCCCTTGGTGGCCAACCTCTGCACCCAGCGGGCGACCCGGTCGTGGAACTCGTGTTCAAGAAAACCCAGGGCGACCAGGGCATTGACGTCCAGCAGATATTTCATGGAAACTCCGCCAAAATCTCGCGAACCTGCTTGCTGCTGAGACGCGGAACGCCCACCCCCGCGCTGAGAACCGGGAGACCGGTTAGGGGGTCAACGCGCAGGATCGCCTTGGAGAAGCGCGTTTTCCGTGGCGTCAACACCACGCGCCCGCCTTGTACTTTTGCGTCGAGCGAGTCGCCGGGTTGGAGGCCGAGCCGGCGGCGAATGGCCCCGGCGAGAACGATCTGGCCCTTAGTAGAAAGTCTCAATTCCATGGTAAGAATATCTTACCTCGGGCTCTCCTGAACCACAAGGAAATCGTAACCCCACACCCGGGACAGGGCGATTGACGATTGACGATGGTCGATTCAGGGCACCAAGTGGGCTCAGGGCCAGCGATTGACGATTGATGATGGTCAACTGCCGATGGCGGATGGGAAGACGGGATATGGGACACGGGGCACGGGACACGGGGTTCGGGTTTAGGGATTAGGGGTTACGAGTTGGGGAATTAGAAAACGCAAATTCAAAATTCAAGAACAGAACAACTCCGAACTTCGGACTTCCGGCTTGGCATTCGGGGCGGGACACGGAAACGCAACACGGCGATTGGCGATTAATGATTGTCGATTGCCGATTGAGGACACGAAGTAGCGAAGTAAACTCGCCCTCGGCGCCAATTTCCCGCTTGACACGAACTTCGCATTTGGCGAATGGTCTATATCCGACGTATCCTGCGCCACGCTGAATACGACGGAACGGAGTGGCAACTATGATGATCGCCGTACCCGAAAGATACGCGCTGGCGGTGAGCGCGCCCATGCCGATTACGTCCCAGCGCCAGCACCAGGAGTACCTATGTGTGTTGGATGCGCTGGCCGGCAAAGATCGCCCCACGAGGGAAGAGGAGAAGTATGCGGAAGTTCTAATGACGTTGATTGAAGCTTACGAAGAAGAGCATTATTCCGTTCCGGATGCTTCCGCCGTGGACGTCCTTCGAACCTTGATGGAAGCTAATGACCTCCGTCAGAAGGATCTGGTCCCAGTCTTTGGGTCGGAGAGTATCGTATCTGAAATCCTACACAAGAAACGTGACCTCAACAAAGCCCACATTGAGAAATTGAGTAAACGGTTCGCCGTTTCTCCCGCGGTGTTTTTCCCCGGATCAGAGTAACAGGTTGCGTGGAACCCGGGGGCAGGAACCTGTGAAAAAATGAATTATCTCGCACAGAGACGCAGAGGCGCTGAGATTCGAAATAAATAAATGTTCTATTTTCTTTGCCGCCCCCGCGCCTCTGCGTCTCTGCGCGAGATGTTGTTCTTCTCCTGAGTTTTTCACAGCTTCCAGACGGAACATTTCACTATTTTCCCGCAACCGGATCAGGCCGCGCGGGCTTGCGAAGCTCTTCAAACTGGTTGATGCGAACGACCCTGTTGGGAAGGACGGCCGGCTGGCGCATCAGAGCCAGCCCCGCTTTGCGAATCACGGCATTTCATCGCACCAGAATCGCAGGGCTGCGCTCGCCCTGCGCCAGCCCGCCCCCCGCTCCAGCGCCCGCAGCACCCGGTCCCGCAAATCCTGAGAATATGCGTGCATGCTTTCCCTCCTCGGCGAACAGGGAAAGCCTAACACAAATATGTAACTACTTAAATCAAAAACGCTCTAGCCGTCCGGCGCGAGGTTCAAGCAGCGGTTTCGCGGATTGATTGGCTCAGTGCCGACCACTGCTCGAACCGTCTCCACAGCCTTCGCCACTTCTGCTTCGAAAAACTCCTTTCCTTCAATGCGTTTGAGGCGCAGTCGGCCCTTGATCTCCGATTCATGTTCCTCGGGGGCATGGCTTGCGAAGTACGCTTCTGGAGTGAATGGTCCCGGGACGCCGGTGGGGCTGTTCAGCTGCTTGACTCTCTCGTCCGGCCATTGTTCCGAACGCCCGATCTTCACGAGGCCCGGCATTCGCGGATGCGACAGTACGTACAGGTATCCCTTGAGCATGAGGGCACTGAACTCGCGCCCGCAGGCGCTGCAGCGCAACGTTTGCGCGGCCATGATACTGGGCATGGTACCGTTCAGCGGTTTGTCGCAGCCAGGGCACGTGACGCTGATCCTCCCTACCGCTGGCACACTGCGGGCCGCGCAACCCCTCGGTTGGAGCGGGAATCCGTGCTTGGCGCAAATGGCCGGCAGGTCGTAGCCACGGGAACCGTGGGTCCATCGTCCGCTTATGGCGCCTCTGACAAACTTTTCGGTGGGGATCAACCAGTGCTTGCCGTCCTTAACCTTGTGCTCAACAGACTTGTCCCTATACACAAACTTTGGGACCTCTTGATCAATCACCGCTTGGCAGAGCTCCTTGGTGAGCCCAGTGGCGGCGGAGGCCTCCTCAACCGTCGCGCCCTGGTTGAGGAAGAAGAAGTTGACCACCTTTCGGTGTTCTTCGGTCGAGATTCTATACTTCATATTACATTTTCTCCTTCCGGGCGGGTTGAGCTTGGGCCCTGGTTGTACACAGCCCATTCGCTATGTTCCATCAAGCCAGCAGCTTCTTCACCACATTCCCCGAAACATCGGTCAGTCGGAAATCGCGGTTACCTGCCGGAATGGCATGGAAAGGGCAAGCAGGGTAGCCCAAAGGTGCGCGTATCTTGCGCTCCTTGGCGCTCCCCTGCTTCGCGGCGAAAACAACCAGCCGATGGGCCTTGCGCTACTTTTGCTCCGCGGCCCTTTGCCATTGCCGGGCAATGAACCGGGCGAGATTCCGCATTTACGAAGCGCTCCGAAACTCGAGTTTTCCGCCTCCGGCGCCGTGAGAAACTTCGGAATGCGTGAGCTCGCTCCCGCTTTTTCCACCGCTGACGAGTCAGCGGTGAAGGTATCGCCGCAACGAATTGCGGCGACCGAAAGCGGCGTAGGGGCACGGGCGCCCGGCAGCCCCGGCAGGTTGAACCTAAAAGCTACCGGCGGCGAGCCCGATGCGCCGGCGTCGGGACTTGACTGGGAAACGATCAGCTTCCTCCGGCTCCACATCCGGCACTTTCGCCAGAACTTTCTCGAAGTGCTGCCGCTTTCCACGGCGCGCCCGTTCCTGTAGGTAGGCAAGCGTCCTAAGCGATGCAATCTTCTCGCCCACCGCGGAACTTATCACTTGATTGATCGACACGCCCTCACGCCGCGCCAGCTCGCGCAACTCGCGATGCAGCGATTCCGGGATACGCAAACTCAGGGTACTCATGATCGAACCTCCAAACGCCGAAGGAAGTCGAAAGGGCGGAGAATTCTAATGCCAAAGGTGGCGGCAGGTTCGAAATGCCGCCCGTTGTGCGTCACAATTGCCGCGCACTGTCCTGCCACCGCTGCTTCCAGTACCATGTCATCCTTGGGATCCGGCAGATGAGGCCGCCAAAGATAAAAGATTTCCTGAAGGTGCGCTTCCGAGCAAAGATAATCGAGAAAAACAGAGACATCCGCCAGGCTTAGTTCGGGCGGGCGAGCCCTGGCTAGAGCGTCCTCATACTCGACAAAAAGAGGTACCGACAGCACCAATTCAAATCGACCTGGGCCGATTTCAGAAATGACGCGGAAGGAAGCCCCGCGCCGGCTCCGCACGGCAGCGACCACGACATTGGTGTCGAGCACGACTCGCAGACCGCTCACAATGGTATTGTATGTGATACCACTCCATGTGGCAAGCCACAACTCGGATTAAAGCGCGTAGGCAAGCTGTTTGGGCATTGCGCGAGGGCGGAATTTGCCTTATTCTGAAGGCGATGGACATACAGCTCACTGCGGATCAAAAGGCTTTTGCCCGCCACGCAATCGAAAACGGACGCTTGCACTCCGAGCAAGACGCGTTGCAGGAGGCTCTCGCTTTGTGGGAAGAACGCGAGCGGCGACGGGCGGAATTCCTTCTCACCCTCGACGACGCCAAGGCTTCGCTGGCCCGCGGCGAAGGGCGCGTCATTACGCCGGAATCCATGCGGCAACTTGCCCAAGGGGTGAAGGAACGCGGACGCGCGCGCCTTCTCGCAGAACTCACCGCGTTCCGCTGATGACCCATGGCATAGCGCCCCGCGCCGAAACGATCTCGACGACATTTGGCTCCACGTGGCGAAGGAAAGCGGCAGCATCGAGAATGCCAACCGTTTAATTGACACCCTCACCCACCGCTTGTTCATGCCGGCGGGCTTCCCCTATGTCGGACGTGCCCGCGATGACGATTTCGGTCCCGGATGCCGCAGCGTGGCGGTGGGGGAGTATGTCATCGTTTACTGTATCGAAAACCAGGACGTGCTTATCCTTTGCGTCGTACATGGCCGCCGCCACCTGGAGGCCCTTTTCGGCAACTAAAACGGTAATTCCGGCGAGAATAGCAAACGGCAAATGAGGTTTCTTGTTGCACCCCATAAGCAGACCCCAACTCGGCATCGCCGGAACCCATCGGGAATGATGAACGGGTTCAGAGTATCGTCCGGCAGCGCGTAAAACAAGCGCGAGACTGTGATGGCGGAAAACATCGCGATGAATGCGGCTGCCGGGGTCTCCCTGGCCTGCCTTACCCGAACCTCCCAGCCCCAGCTTGCCGTCCTGGCTTGATAGGACCCCTGGAACTCCCCGCAGTATGATTCGCTCCTTTTGAAAGCAGATTAACCCGATCAAGTCCATGCGCTTCCGCAGGTTGGCGGTTTAAATCCCTCGGTTTCTACTCTCCGTACCCACAGGTCCGGATGGGCCTCCCATACGCTGGTTGTGGTGTCAAAGCCACACCTGGTGCTTTAGGGCAGATTGATTTCTGGCGCGCTTCCGCGCCTTGGCGGCGAAGGTCACCTCAGTTTCTCCTTTCTGCGCGTGCGCATCAAAGGTGGCCCCCGAGGAGCCTGCCGGAGATAGATTTTCTTACACGTAGAATCAACAACTTAGGCAGATTTTCTCGGCCGTAAGTTATTGATTATTCGTAGGAAAACCGTAATCTCCGACAGGCTCCTAGACGCCGGTTGTGGCGAGAAAGCCACACACGATGGGTTAGGGCGAATTGTTCTCCGGGCTTTGAAATGCCGCATAGAAAAAATCGCGGATTGGGGCATTCGTCGCAGAGCGGTGCGCGATAGGGCTATTTTGTCACTCACCATCCTCTGGAATGGGTGTTTTGTCATAAATCGCGGCATAACTTGTTCAATTTATTAGCATGGCTGATGTTCTTGTATACGCCAATTTGGCTCAAGGCTTGCAGAACTATTGTCGAAGGGAATAGGGAGAGCAAGTACGGCTGAGCGTGACTAAGGACGTTCTGAAGACTTTAGCGGACTTCTGGCAGAGCGTGGAAAAGCCCTATAGCCCTTGCGGAGAATTTTCAGTTTAAGGCTGAGCACAGCTTGCGTGAGGATTGCACGAGGAATCCCCTGGTGGGTCCATTCACGCAGGTGGCGTGCGGCGCGGAGTGTCCCGCCTACAATCGCGGCTGCTACGGTTGTTTTGGCCCGATGAAAAGCCCCGACGCGGATGCGCTCACGGGTCAGTTCTGGAAAGACGGTATGCCGCGGGCCGGTCTTGTCTGCAAGTGGCGCGGTTATGCCGATTTCGCGGAAGCCTTCGGGTGAGTGAGTGAGAAGTTGGGGAAGACGGCGCCATAGTGCCGAAGCGGAGCAGCAGGGCCCCGTTGTTACCAAGATTGCCTTGCAGGGAAAACGCAGGAGGAGTGTGAAATGGGCACGAGTTTTCGCAAGCCGGTGGCGCCCTCGGCGGACAAGCGCTGGAAGATTGTGGAAACTTCCATGCGCCGCTTGGGCAACCAATCGCACGCGCTGATTGAGGCGTTGCACACCGTGCAGGAAGCGTTCGGTTATCTGGACGCGGATTCCTTGCGGTTCGTGGCCACAAGCTTGCGCGTGCCCTTGAGTCAGGCTTATGGGGTGGCGACGTTCTATCACTACTTCACCATGAAGCCCCCCGGCAAGCACACCTGCGTGGTCTGCACGGGCACGGCCTGCTACATCAAGGGGGCGGGGAAGTTGCTGACCGACATGGAGCATCAATACGGAATCAAGCCCGGTGAGACGACCGCGGACGGCAACGTTTCCCTACTCACCGCGCGCTGCTTGGGGGCTTGCGGATTGGCTCCGGCCGTGGTGTTTGACGGCCAAGTGGCGGGCAAAGTGAATTCAGCGGATATGCTAGCGAGAGCTGGGAGGTGGGGGCAATGACGCCGGAGGAACTGGGCGAAATAACCGCCAAACAAGAGGAGTCAGAACGGCAATTCAAGCATCGCCTGCACGTTTGCACGGCGGCGGGTTGCCTTTCTTCCGGAAGCGATAAGGTCAAGGCGGCGCTGGAAAAGGAAGTCAAGGATCAGGGCCTAGAGCACCAGTGCAAGGTGAAAGGTGTGGGCTGCATGGGCCTGTGCGCCAACGGCCCACTGGTGGCCGTGAAGCCGCGCAACGTGATGTATCAGAATGTGAACGAGGGCGACGCGGCGGACATCGTCAAGAGTCTTGACGCGGAGCCGGTAGCGCGCCTCGAATGCCCCACGGAAATGCCTTTCTTCCGCCGCCAGGTGAAGATCGTACTGGAGAATTGCGGCCGCATTGACCCCGAGCAGGTGGAGGATTACATCGCGGCGGGCGGTTACGAAGGGCTGGTGAAGGCGCTGACGGAATTCTCACCCAGCGAAGTAGTGGAGCAGGTCTTGCGCAGCGGCTTACGGGGACGCGGCGGGGCCGGTTACCCCACGGGACTCAAGTGGGGCACGGTGGCGAAGGCCGATGCCGATAAGAAGTACGTGGTGTGCAACGCCGACGAGGGCGACCCCGGGGCTTTCATGGATCGCAGCGTGCTCGAAAGCGATCCTCACCGCGTGCTCGAAGGCATGGCCATTGCCGCTTACGCCGTGGACGCCGCACAAGGTTACATCTACGTGCGCGCCGAGTATCCCCTGGCCATCAAGAACTTGAAAACCGCCATTCGCCAGGCCCAAAACCTGGGGTTGCTGGGGAACAACATTTTCGGCACCACGCACAGCTTCTCCGTGGAATTGCGCCTGGGCGCCGGAGCCTTTGTGTGCGGCGAGGAGACGGCGCTGATCGCTTCCATCGAGGGCAAGCGGGGAATGCCGCGGCCCCGGCCGCCGTTCCCCGCTGCCGAAGGAGTTTGGGGTTATCCCACCCTGATCAACAACGTGGAGACGTTCGCCAACATTCCGCCCATCCTGCGCAATGGCGGCGACTGGTTTGCACGCATCGGGTCGGAAAAGAGTAAGGGAACGAAAGTCTTTGCTCTGGCGGGACGCGTCCAAAACACCGGCTTGATCGAAGTGCCCATGGGCATTACCCTGCGCGAAGTCATTTTTGATATCGGCGGCGGCGTGCCCGAGGGCCGCAAATTCAAGGCGGTGCAAACCGGCGGGCCTTCGGGGGGATGCATCCCGGCGGAGTTTCTGGATATGCCGGTGGATTATGAGTCGCTCAAGAAGCTCGGCTCCATCATGGGCTCGGGAGGCATGATCATTATGGACGACACCTCCTGCATGGTGGACGTGGCCAAGTTTTTCATGGAGTTCTGCATGTCGGAGTCCTGCGGCAAGTGCGTTCCCTGCCGCGTAGGGACTTACCAGATGCACGAACTCCTGGAGAAGATCACGGCAGGGCAAGCTACGGCGCAGGATATGGCGGTTCTCGAGGAATTGTGCGACTTGGTGCGGAACACCAGCCTCTGCGGCCTGGGGCAGGCGGCTCCCAATCCCGTGCTCAGCACCTTGCAGTATTTCCGCAGCGAGTATGTGGCGCACGTGGAAGAGGGCAAGTGCCCATCGGGCGTCTGCCAGATGCATAAGGAGGTGGAGGCTTGAGCCCAGCAGTTCGCGTAATCACTCTGACCATGGATGGGCGCGACATCAGCGCGCGCGGCGATCAGACTATTCTTCAGGTGGCGCGGGAAAACAACATGTATATTCCCACCCTTTGCCACCTGACGGGCCTGTCGCGCGTGGGCGCCTGCCGCCTCTGCCTGGTGGAGGTCAAAGGCGTTAACAAACTGCTTCCTGCCTGTGTCACCCAGGTCGTGGAAGGCATGGAAGTGACCTTAAACAGCGAGCGGCTCAGCAAGTACCGCCGATCGATTCTGGAACTGCTCTTTTCCGAGCGCAATCACGTGTGCGCCGTGTGCGTCTCGAACGGCCATTGCGAGCTTCAGAACCTTTCTCAGACCCAGCAGATGACCCACGTACACTTTTCCTATCGTTATCCTCGCCTGCCGGTGGACGGATCCCACGAGCGCTTTGTGGTGGATCACAATCGCTGCATTCTGTGCTCGCGTTGCGTGCGCGTGTGCGACGAAATCGAAGGCGCGCACACGTGGGACATGCTGGGCCGGGGGGTGGATTCCCAGGTGATCACGGATCTCCATCAGCCCTGGGGCGAGTCGGAAACCTGCACGAGCTGCGGCAAGTGCATCAATGTGTGTCCCACCGGCGCGCTGGTGGAAAAAGGCAAGTCGGTGCAGGAGATGACTAAGAAACGGCAATTTCTGCCCTATCTGACGTTAATGCGGGAGAGACGCTGGTGAGTAAAGCAAGAGTTGCAACGTTGTGGTTGGATGGCTGCTCGGGCTGCCACATGTCGCTTTTGGACATGGACGAGCGCCTGCTTGAGCTGGCGGGGAAGATCGACGTGGTTTTCAGTCCCCTGGTGGACGTGAAGGAGTTCCCTGAGAACGTGGATGTGGCGCTGGTGGAAGGCGCGGTGAGCAGCGACGAGGACCTGGAAAAAATCCAGAAGGTGCGAGCCCGTTCGCGCCTGCTGGTTTCGCTGGGAGATTGTGCGGTGACCGCCAACATCCCGTCCATGCGCAATCCGTTCAAGGTTCAGGATGTGCTGAACCGGGCGTATGTTGAAAACGCTACGTTCCAGGCGGGCGTGCCCCAAGTGGCGGTTCCCACCCTGCTTCCCAAGGCCCGCCCGATTCACGAGTTTGTGACCGTGGACGTGTACGTGCCGGGCTGCCCTCCCTCCGCCGACACCATCTACCTGGTGCTGACGGACATCCTGGAGGGGCGCTGCCCCGAGCTGAGCGCGAAGACGAGGTTTGGAGCCTGAAGGAAGTCCGAAGTCCGATGTCCGGTGTCCGGAGTCGGAAAGGCCGTGACCAGCAAGAAAGTCCGGAGTCCGAGGTCCGAAGTCATTTTGAATTTTGAATCTTGGATTTTGAATCAAGCGGTTGGAGAGGGATGGCAAAGCGAAAAGCGATGAGCAAGCAGACGTTGACTATTAATCCCGTGACCCGCATTGAAGGCCACGGGAAGATTACCATTCAGCTCGATGAGCAGGGCAAGGTTGCGGACGCGCGCTTTCACGTGACGCAACTCCGCGGCTTCGAGAAGCTCTGCGAGGGCCGCCCGTTCTACGAAATGCCCTCGCTGATGGCGCGCATCTGCGGCATCTGCCCGGTGAGCCACCTGGTCGCCTCGGCCAAAGCCTGCGACGCAATTCTGGCCACCCGCATTCCTGTCCCGGCCGTAAAGCTGCGCACTGTCCTGAATCTGGCGCAGATTGTGCAGTCCCACGCCCTCAGCTTCTTCCATCTCTCCTCCCCCGATTTCCTCCTGGGCATGGATTCCGACCCCTTGCGGCGGAATCTGTTTGGCGTGGCGGCCGACCACCCGCAAATGGCGCGCGATGGCGTGCGCTTGCGCCAAATCGGGCAGCAGATTATTGAAAAGATGGCGGGGAAGCGGATTCACCCCGCCTGGGTGGTGGCGGGCGGAGTGAGTGCGCCACTGCCCGTGGCGACCCGCGACCAGATTTTGGCGGTGCTGCCGGAAGGATTGGAAATCGCCCAGCGGGCTCTCGACTGGTTTAAGACCGTGTTGGATCAGTTCCGCGAGGAAATTCGGACTTTCGCCAATTTCCCGACTTATTTCTTGGGACTGGTTAGCGCGACCGGCGAGCTGGAACACTACAACGGATTCTTCCGCGTGGTGGATTCGCGCGGCAACATCGTGGCGGATAAGCTGGACGTTCTTAACTACGCGGACGTCATCGGCGAAGCTTGCGAGCCGGATAGCTACCTGAAGTCGCCCTATTACAAGCCGCGCGGTTATCCCGAGGGCATTTACCGCGTGGGGCCGCTGGCTCGCCTGAACATTGCCGACCGCTGCGGAACGCCGCGCGCCGACCAGGAATGGGCGGAGTTTCGCGAGCTCGATCGCGGCGCCGTGCTCAGCTCTTTCTACTACCATTATGCCCGGCTGATCGAAATCATTTACGGCCTGGAGCGCATGCAGCAATTGCTCCAGGACCCGGACATCCTTTCCAAGCACATCCGGGCTTTTGCCGGGACCAATAATCCGGAAGGTATCGGCGTGTCGGAAGCCCCGCGCGGCACCCTGATCCATCACTACAAAGTGGATGACGATGGGTTGATTACGTGGGCCAACATGATTATCGCCACCGGCCACAACAACCTGGCGCTCAATCGCGGGGTATTGCAAGTGGCCAAGCACTTCGTGAATGGCACGAAGCTCGCGGAAGGCATGCTCAATCGTGTGGAAGCGGTCGTACGCGCCTTTGACCCATGTTTGAGTTGTTCCACGCACGCCGCCGGCCAAATGGCCTTGCAAATTCGATTGTTAGCGCCGGACGGCGCCGTGCTGGATGAATTACGAAGAGGGTAGTAAGGAGAGTTCGATGTAGCGCCGGGCTTTAGCCCGGCACCATTAGCCCGGCACCTGCTTATGCGCACAGTGCCGGGCTAAAGCCCGGCGCTACATCGGACTTCGAACCTTAATAAGGAGCTAGCTCATGGCGACATTGACGTCAGTTCCGCTGGTGGAGTCGGAGCAGGAATTCCTGGATAAGGTGATTGGCGAGCAGCGCGGCCATCCCGGCGCTCTGCTGGGCATCCTGGAGAAGGCGCAGGACCACAATCCGCGCAAATTCCTTCCCCGCGAGACGCTGGAGTACATCGCCGCCCAGACGGACACCCCCCTGGCGCGGGTTTACAGCGTGGTGACGTTCTACGCCCTCTTTAATCTCGAGCCCCAGGGGAAGAACACCATCTGCATTTGCCGCGGGACGGCTTGCCACACGCGCGGCTCGCGCGAGCTTTTGGAAAGCCTGATGTTCAAGCTGGGGTTCCACAATCCTGACGACGAGTTGACGGACAAGATCGCGCTGACCACCAGTGACGGCAACTACACGATTCGCACCGTGGCATGTTTTGGCCAATGCGCGCTTGCTCCCGTGGTGGAAGTGAATCATGAAGTGCACGGCCACATGAATGAGCAGACGCTGCACCGCGAGATGAAGCACTTGGGAAGGGAGACGGCAAAGCAATGACGCGCATCCGTGATTTGAGCACGTTCAGCACCGTTCGTGGGGCGGGCATGGCCAAGTTACTGCCTTTCCGCCCACGCATCGCCGTAGGGATGGGAACCTGCGGTGCCGGCAATGGCTCGGAGGGCGTCTTCCACGCCTTTGCCGACTCCATTGACAAGCGCGGCCTGGATATTCAGTTGGCCCGCGTGGGCTGCTTCGGTTTCTGCGCCCAGGAGCCTTTGGTGAATGTCTGGCTTCCCGGCCGGCCCTTGGTGATTCTCCGTCAGGTGCAGAGCCAGCAGATTGACGAGATCGTTGATGACGTCATGATGGGGAATATTCCCACCGACTTGGCCCTGTGCAAGATTGAGGACTGGGACCACATCACGGCGCAAGTGAAGTACGGGAGCGGTTACGCCAACATTCCTTTCTGGCGCGATATTCCCTTTTTCAAAGGTCAAAAGAAGATTGTTTTGCGCAATTGCGGCCTCATTAATCCTGACGATGTGGAAGAGTACATTGCGGTGGGCGGATATCAGTCGCTTTACAACGTGCTCATTGATAACCGGCCGGACGTGGTGATCGAGCAAATCAAAGCCGCCAAGCTGCGCGGGCGCGGTGGTGCCGGCTTTTCCACCGGCCAAAAATGGGATTACTTGCGCAAGGCCGTGGCGGACAGAAAATACATCATCTGCAACGCCGATGAAGGCGATCCCGGCGCCTACATGAACCGGAACGAAATTGAGAGTGACCCGCACTCACTTCTGGAGGGGATGCTGATTGCCGGCTTCCTCACGGGCGCCACCATGGGACTCGTTTACGTGCGCGCGGAATACCCGCTGGCCGTACACCGTTTGGAGCGCGCCATCGAACAGGCCAAGGAATACGGATTTCTGGGCGAGGACATCCTGGGCCGTGGTTTCAATTTCAATATTGAGCTGGTGGAGGGCGCGGGCGCCTTCGTTTGCGGCGAAGAAACGGCGCTGATCGCCTCCCTGGAGGGCCATGCCGGGCGTCCCCGGCCGCGGCCGCCCTTTCCCGCGCAAAAAGGCTTGTGGGGATGCCCCACTAATATCAACAACGTCGAGACCTGGTACAACGTGGCCCCCATCATTGCCAAGGGCCCGGCATGGTTTACGGAAACCGGCAGCGCCAAGAGCCCCGGCACCAAGGTCTTTTCCCTGGTCGGCAAAGTCAAGAACACCGGCCTGGTGGAAATGCCGCTGGGGACGCCGCTGAAGAACTTTATTTATGACGTTGGCGAGGGCGCGTCCAGCGGCCACGCCATCAAGGCAGTGCAGACCGGCGGACCCTCGGGCGGATGCATACCTCAGGAGATGTTTGACACGCCGGTGGACTACGAGACGCTGGCAAAGCTCGGCTCCATCATGGGCTCCGGCGGCATGGTGGTGATGGACGAAGACAACTGCATGGTGGACGTGGCCCGCTACTTTATCGAGTTCACCCATTCCGAGTCCTGCGGCAAGTGCGTACCCTGCCGCGTGGGACTGGACAAGGCGCTCCGCATCCTCAACCAGTTCACCCAGGGGAAGGGAACGGAAGAGGACTTGACCACCCTGGACGAGCTGGGGCGCATGATTCGAGATACCTCCCTGTGCGGGCTGGGGCAGACGGCGCCCAATCCCGTGCTCACCACCATGCGGCATTTCCATCATGAGTTTGAGGACCATCTGCGCGCACACCGATGCCGCGCCGGCGTGTGTCAGGAACTGGCGCTTTCTCCTTGCGAGAATAGTTGCCCGTTGCACATGAACATCCCGCGCTTCCTCCAGCTTTACAAAGAAGGGCGGCTGGATGATGCCTTCGAATCCGTGATTCTGGATAACCCCCTGCCCGCGTCCACCGGCCGCGTCTGCCAGCACCCCTGCGATAATCGCTGCCGCCGCCACGCTATGGACGAAGCCGTGAACATGCGCGAAGTACACCGGCTGATCGCGGACAGCATCTTCCTCTCCGACCGTTTTGGCGAAATGGCGGACCGCATCGCCGCGCACAAAATGGCGCCCACGGGCAAGAAAATTGCCGTAGTGGGGGCGGGCCCTACGGGCCTGACCGCGGCGTTTTATCTGACCCTGTTTGGACATGAAGTTACCATTTATGAGTCCCATGCGGAGGCGGGGGGAATGTTGCGGTTCGCGCTGCCCGAATATCGCCTACCCAAAGCCGTCTTGGCCAAGGAAATCGAACTGATTCGCCGCCTCGGGGTCAAGTTCGAGTTCAACAAAAGCGTGGGGACAGACATCTCCCTGAATGACCTCGGCCTTGATTATCAGGCTGTGTTCCTCTCCATCGGCACCTGGAAAGAAGCTTGGGTTTATCTGCCCGGGACCGAATTGAAGGGAGTGATGCCGGCGCTTCTGTTCCTGGAAGGGATCGCCAAGAATTCGCCGGTGCCGCTGGGGCAAAGGGTGGCGATTATCGGCGGTGGCAATGCCGCCATCGATTCCGCCCGCACCGCTTTGCGGCGGGGGGCGACGGTGACGGTGATTTACCGGCGCGAGCGCAAAGACATGCCGGCCATCCAGGAGGAAGTGGAAGCCGCGGAGCAGGAAGGCGCCCACTTTGTCTTTCTGGCCACTCCCCACCGCATCGTGGGAGAAAACGGCGCCGTAAAGGCCATCGAGGTTTTGAAAACGCGCCTCGGTGAATTCGATTCCTCGGGCCGCCGCCGTCCCATATCCACCGAGGAAATTCAGAGCTTCAAGTGCGACACGGTGATTCTGGCCGTGGGCGAAGATGTGGACCGCGACTTCTGCAAGGCTTCCGGCCTCAGCATTACCGAGCACGGCACGCTGGAATACAACCGCTACACCATGGAAACCAGCCGGGAGAAATTCTATGCCGGCGGCGACCTGATTTCCGGCGCCTCCAACGTTTCCAATGCCATGGGATACGGAAAGAAGGCGGCGCGCTTCATCGACCAACGTTTGAATGAAGAAGAGGTTCGAATCCAGGAATTCTTGCCGCACTTCGAGTATGACCATACGCCGCCCGAGCACGTCAGCGAAAGCAAGCGTCACCACCCCCATCCGCTGCCCGCCAAGCAGCGCGTGAAGAGCTTTGAGGAAGCAGTGCTGCCGCTGACCGCCGAGGAAGCAGTGGAAGAGGCCAGCCGCTGCCTGCGCTGCGATATTAAGGAGAACGGTGTGGTGCCGAGCCACCGGTAGGAAGGGAAGTAGTCAGTTTTCAGTTGTCAGTTATCAGTGAAACCCCCGCATGAGGACTGATGACTGATTACTGATGACTGAGAACTTGTTAAGGAGACATCGATATGCCTCAAGAGATTTCCGTCCGGATCGACGGCGAACTTTGCCGGGCCAGTGAAGGCCAAACGATTCTGGACGTCGCGCGCGCGAACAAGAAGTATATTCCCACGCTTTGCTTTATGGAGGGGCTGAGCCCGTCGGGGTCCTGCCGCCTGTGCCTGGTGGAGGTCGCGGGCGTGAACCGCTTGCTTCCCGCTTGCACCACTCCCATCCAGAACGGCATGTCGGTGAATACCAATTCCGACAAGCTCCTGCGGCACCGGCAAATGGCCATGGAGTTCCTGCTGCTGGAACGCAACCACTACTGCTCGGTTTGCGTTTGCAATAATCACTGCGAATTGCAGGCCATGGCCCAGCGCTTGGGGGTCACCCACGTCCGCTTCCCTTACAACTATCCCCGGCTGCCCGTGGATGTTTCGCACGAGCGTTACATTCTGGATCACAACCGCTGCATTCTCTGCACGCGCTGTGTGCGGGTGTGCGCGGAGGTGGAAGGGGCCAACGTGTGGGAAATCAGCGGGCGGGGGATTCAGTCGCGCTTGGTGGCGGAGCTCGACCGGCCGTGGGGCGAGTCGAAAGCGTGTACCAAATGCGGCAAGTGCGTGCAGGTGTGCCCCACCGGCGCGCTGGCGGAAAAAGGTCTGGCGGTGGAAGAAATGACCAAGAGCAATGAAAACATCCGGCAGCTCGCGGTCAAACGGGGAGTACACGCGTGAGGACGGTCCGAAGTCCGGTGTCCGGAGTCCGGAGTCGGAAAATCGAAACACGAAAATCGAAACTCGGGTCTAGCACAGCGATTTTCGAGTTTCCAGTTTCGAGTTTCGAATTTCGCCTTCGGACCCCGAACTCCGGACTTGCTTGTGACCCCGGACTTGCATTTGACCCCGGACCTCGGACCCCGGACCCCGGACTAGAATTTGAGAGGAACACATGAAGAAAGCGCGAGTTGCAACATTGTGGCTGGATGGCTGCTCCGGCTGCCATATGTCGATTCTGGACATTGATGAGGCCATTGCCTCGGTGGCGCAGAAAGCTGACATCGTGTACGGCCCGCTGGTCGATGCTCAGGAGTTTCCCGAGGATGTGGACGTGACCATCGTCGAGGGCGCCGTTAGTAACACGGACGACTACGAAAAAATCAAACATGTTCGGGAGCGCACGCGCCTGCTGGTGGCCTTGGGCGATTGCGCCGTCACCAGCAATGTGCCCGCCATGCGCAATTCCATTCCCGTCAAAAAACTTCTGGAGCGGATTTACATCCAGGGCGTCGACGAGAAGCCGCGCATCCCCAGCGAGGGCGTGCCGTCGCTGCTGAAGCGCGCCGTCCCCCTGCACGAGGTGGTGAAGGTGGACCTGTTTGTGCCCGGCTGCCCGCCCCCCGCCGCCGCCATCGGCTACGTGCTGGGTGAGTTGCTCGACGGGCGGATGCCTGACTTGAGTTCGAAGGTGAAATTCGGCTAGCTGTGAGCCACGGATTAAACGGATGAACACTGATATCCAAAGTATTGAAAGAAAAGGACTAAAGCGCAACGCGGGGGATGCGACATTGAGTCCCTCTGCCAGCTATTCGTGTTCTTTTACGGGCATTAGCCCTTTGTCAACAATTGTCCATCCGTGGCCTAAGGAGTTCAGATGAAAAAAATCATGATTGACGCCGTTACGCGAATCGAGGGTCATGCCAAAATCTCGATTGTGCTCGACGATAGCGGACGCGTGGCGAATACGCAATTGCACATCACGCAAGTGCGCGGGTTTGAAAAATTCACCGAGGGCCGGCCTTACTACGAGATGCCCTCCATCACCGCGCGCATTTGCGGGATTTGTCCCGTCAGCCATCTGCTGGCTTCCTCCAAAGCCTGCGATGCCATCATGAGCGTCCGCATCCCTGAAACCGCGGCGCTGCTGCGGGAGATTCTGCACTGCGGCCAGTTTGTGCAATCACACGCCCTGAGCTTCTTCCATCTTTCCTCGCCCGACCTGTTGCTGGGATTCGATTCTGACCCCGCGCGCCGCAACGTGCTGGGCGTGCTGGAAAAGTTTCCCGACATCGCCCGCGACGGCATCGCCTTGCGCAAGTTCGGGCAGGAAGTGATTTCAGGCCTTGCGAAAGAGCGCATTCATCCCTCCTGGACAGTCCCCGGCGGCGTGAACGCTCCCCTCGACCCCGCCGTGCGTGACAAGATTCTTGCCGGTTTGCCGGAAGCCAAGGCCACCATTCGCCGCACGCTGAAATTCTTCAAGGGAGTGCTGGATCAGTTCAAGGATGAGATCGAACACTTTGGCAACGCTCCGACCATGTATGCGGGCTTGGTGGACGCGGCGGGAAAGCTCCAGCACTACGACGGCGGCATCCGCTTTAAGGACGCCGAGGGCAAGATCGTGGCGGATCACGTTCCGGCGAGTGATTACAAGAAGTACATCGGCGAGGCGGCGCTTGCCAATTCTTACCTGAAGGCGCCTTACTACAAACCCATCGGTTTCCCCGACGGGGTCTACCGCGTTGGACCTCTGGCTCGGCTGAATGTGGCCAAGAGTTGTGGAACCCCACTGGCCGATGTGGAGTTCACGGAATTCCACCAACGATTGGGGAAGATCGTGCCCAGTTCCTTCCACTTCCATTATTCCCGGCTGATCGAAGCCCTCTACGCGGCGGAACGGCTGGAAGCGCTGCTGAATGAGCCCGCCGTTCTGGGCAAACAGATTCGCGCCCACGCCGGCGTGAACAACCTGGAAGGCGTGGGCATGATCGAAGCGCCGCGGGGCATTCTGATTCATCATTATAAGGTGAACGAGGAAGGCGCCATCACCTGGGCGAACCTCATCGTGGCGACGGGGCACAACAATTTGGCCATCAATCGCAGCATCGACCAAGTGGCCCGGCATTACATCGATGGCAAGAAATTGAAAGAGGGGATGTTGAATCGCGTTTCCGCCATCGTGCGCGCTTACGACCCCTGCTTTAGCTGCTCCACCCACGCTTCCGGCCAAGTTCCCCTGCACATTCGATTGCTGGGACCGGAAGGGTCTTTGCTGGATGAATTGAGAAGTCGATGATGAAGTCCGAGGTCCGAAAACGAAATTCGAAATTCGAAACTCGAAACTCGAAACTGCGAACGCGCAAATCGCCCACAATCTTGCCGATTTTCGATTTTCGAATTTCGAATTTCGATCCCCGGGCATCGGACCCCAAACCCCGGACTCTCGTTGTTGGCTACGGGAATCCGCTGCGCAGTGACGACGGATTCGGCTGGCAGGCCGCCTACTTGCTTGAGCAGGCACTCGCCGACCAGGACACCGAGGTCATCACCTGCCATCAGCTTACCCCGGAACTCGCCGAGCCGCTCAGCCATTCAAACCGCGTGGTATTCATCGATGCCGACGCCAAGGGCAATCCGGGGGATATTCATCGCCGCGCTATCCGCCCGCAGACCGCAGCTTCATCAGCGTTTACCCACAGTTGCACGCCGTCTGGGCTGCTCGCGAGTGCCCAAGCCCTGTATGGCCACCGTCCGAAGGCGCTCGTCGTCACAGTTTCCGCGCAGTCTTTTGCCTTTGGTGATTCACTCTCGCCCGTCGTTGCCGCCGCCCTTCCTGCGGTCGTGAATCAGGTTTGCAAGTGGGCGGGCATCGCGCGTGCGACCCGGGCGAAATGATCCTTACCGCCAATGTGCAGAAGCGCAAAGGCTCGAAGAAAAACAGCTCCTTCCCTGCGTCCCAGCCCCCCTGGTGTATGGCATGAATCGTGTGTTTTAACCCAAGAACGCGGAGGCAAATCCTGCCGTAGCGGAGAAGTTTACGAGTTTGTTGGCGGATTCTGATCTGTCACAAGGCAGATAGGTCCGCTGCAAGATTCACCGTTCGTTGGCAACGCGAAATGGGCGACTCGAAGAACGTTCCTGTTTCGTTGATTTATTAAACAAATAGCTATCGGCCTGACACGTTTTGTCCGCTTCGGTGTGTTGGACTGGCTTTAAACCACTCGGATTTGCCACAGGATGAGTATATTGCCGACTACTTGCACCTATTAGTTCTCTTGGCCCGCGCCTTGCATGAAGCCATCATCCAGGTCCCTTCTGCGGGGGTGTTGATAGTGTCGACTTCGGTCACGCCTGCGACCCTTCTGTCAGTCCGTACACCCCTTGCTATTCCCATTAACAAGAGTCTTCAAAGCCATCGTCATGCTTCACCCGTCGATCAGGGGAGGGAATCCGTATGGCGGTAAAGAGTCTGATCAAATATGAAATTGAACGCGACCCGGCGTTTGCCAAGTGGGTGACCGGCGTCATGGGCGGCGAACGCATCCGCAATTGCATTCAATGCGGGTTGTGCAGCGCCAGTTGCCCGCTTTCGCCTTACATGGACCTTACTCCCCGGCGCCTGATTCACATGGCGCGCGAAGGATTTAGGAAAGACGTCCTGGAGAGCTTCACCATCTGGCTTTGCACGAGTTGCTACTCCTGCACGGTGGAGTGCCCACGGCGCATCCGGGTGACCGACGTCATGTACGCGCTGAAGCGGCGCGCGATCGAAGATGGCGTCTACCCCCGGCGCTTCCCCATTCCCGTGCTGGCGAGCGAGTTCGGCGGAATGATTCGGAGGAATGGCCGGGTGACAGAGTCTTGGTTGGTGGTAAGAGTTTTCTTGAAGACCGCGATCATGCGGTTGCTGGGAATGTCGAAGTTGGGAACCAAACTCTTCCTTACCGGGCGCATGGAGATCGTGCCTGCAACCATTCGCGGTCGCAAGCAACTTCAGAACATGTTGGACGCTGTTGAGGCGGACAAGAAAAGGGAGGTGGCGGCGTGAAGCGATACCTCTACTACCCCGGTTGTTCACTGCGCGGAACAGGCAAGGCGTATGAAGAATCGCTGCTGGCGGTCTTCAAGGCTCTGGACATCGAGCTGGAAGAACTTGACGATTGGAATTGCTGCGGCGCCACGGCGTACATGGCCATTGATGAAGTGAGTTCCTTCGCCTTGGCGGGGCGAAACCTGGCCATCGCGGAGAAAAAAAATCTCGACCTCCTGGCGCCGTGTAGTGCCTGTTTTCTGGTGCTCAACAAAACGCAACGTTACATCAAGGAATACCCCAAGGTGGCGGAGACGCTGGAGCACGGCTTCAAGGCTGCCGGCCTCACCTACCACGGGACGGTCAAGGTCCGCCATCCCCTCGACGTTCTCATCAACGATATTGGCATGGACCGGATCAAGGCGTGCATCAAGACGCCGCTCACCGGCCTTAAGGTGGCGCCTTATTACGGTTGCCAAATCGTTCGCCCTTATGCCACTTTCGATCTGATGTACTATCCCGTCACCATGGACAAACTCCTGCGGGCGGTGGGCGCGGAGGTGGTGGACTATCCCCTGAAGACGCGCTGTTGCGGGGGAAGTCAAAAGGGGACGCTGCCGGAAGTTGGCCTCTCGCTCATACACATTCTCCTGAAGGAAGCACGCCGCCGGGAGGCGCAAATTGTTTCCACCATCTGCCCGCTCTGCCAATTCAATTTGGATGCCTTTCAGGACGAAGCGAGCAAGAAGTATGGCGAGATCTCCATGCCGGTCGTGTACTTCACCCAACTTCTCGGCCTGGCATTCGGGTTCTCGGCCAAGGAACTGGGGTTGGAACGCAACATCGTGGCCGCCAAACAAATGCTGGCAAAATACGCGCCGGCGGCGTAGCTGCGTCTGAACACTGAAGGTGAGGAGAGACAAATGGAAGCCGGGAATGGTCATTTGCGAATTGGCGTCTATATTTGCCATTGCGGGACGAACATTGCGGCTACGGTGGATGTGAAGGCGGTGGCCGATTACGCGGCAGGTCTGCCGGGGGTAGCGGTGGCGCGTGAGTACAAGTACATGTGCTCCGACCCCGGGCAGGAACTGATCCGGCAGGACATTGAAGAACTGAAGTTGAACCGGGTGGTGGTGGCTTCCTGCTCGCCTTTATTGCACGAAGAGACTTTCCGCGGCGCGGTGGCGAAAGGCGGGCTCAATCCCTTCTGCTTCCAGATGGTCAACATTCGTGAGCACGATTCCTGGGTGCACGTGGACCACCAGAAGGCGACGGAGAAGGCGATGGCTCTGCTGCGCGCGGCGATCAGGCGCGTGGCGTTCCACAAACCCCTGGTGAAAAAGCGCGTACCCATCAACCCCTGCGTGTTAGTGGTCGGCGGCGGCATTGCGGGAATCCATGCCGCCTTGACGCTTGCCAACTCCGGCAAGCACGTTTATCTGGTCGAGCGCGAACCCACCATCGGCGGGAACATGGCGAAGTTCGATAAGACTTTCCCCACGCTCGATTGCGCCGCGTGCATCCTTACTCCCAAAATGACGGCGGTGAAGAAGCACCCCAACATCACCCTTTGGACGCTTTCCGAGGTGACTCAGGTGCAAGGCTACGTGGGGAACTTTGAGGTTTCCGTCACCCGCCACCCTCGCTACATCAATGAAGACCTTTGCGTTGGCTGCCTGGAATGTATCGAGGGGTGCATATACAAGCAGGCGAAGGTATCCGATGAATTCAACCTGGGCCTCGGTAAACGCCGGCCCATTTACATTTCCTTCCCGCAGGCCGTGCCGCAAATACCGGTGATCGACCCCGAGACCTGTATCGACTTCAAGACCGGCCGCTGCAAGAAGACTTGCATTGAGGCCTGCGGCGACCGCCACGCCGTCGATCTGAAACAGCAACCCAAATTGGAGACCATCAAGGTGGGGGCCATCATTTTGGCCACGGGTTACCAGCCTTTTGATGCCCGCAAGGTTCCGGATTATGGCTACGGGGTATACCCCAATGTGTATACGGCTCCGGAGGTGGAACGTCTGATCAACGCCTCGGGTCCGACGGGCGGGGAAGTGATTATGCGCGACGGCCGCAAGCCCAAGGCCATCGGAATCATCCACTGCGTGGGTTCGCGCGACGAAAACACCAACAAGTGGTGCTCCCGTGTCTGCTGCATGTACAGCTTGAAGCTGGCCCACCTGCTGAAAGAGCGAACTGGAGCGGAAGTGTATCAATTCTACATTGATATGCGGGCGCCGGGTAAAGCCTACGAGGAGTTCTACCACCAGCTCCTGGCGGAAGGCGTGCATATGATTCGCGGGCGCGTTGCCGAAGTGACCGACTGGGCGATGACCAAGGAAGAGGAAGGGAAGCTGGTGATGCGCGCCGAAGATACGCTCATATCGTTTGTGCGGCGCGTGCCCGTGGATATGGTGGTGTTGTCGGTGGGGCTTGTCCCGCAGGATGACGCCAAAGACGTGCGGCGCCTCTTCAACATCAGTTGTTCCACGGAAGGCTGGTTCCTGGAGCGCCATCCCAAGCTCGCTCCCGTTAACACCTTCACGGACGGGATATTCATTGCCGGCGCCTGCCAGGCTCCCAAGGATATTCCAGATTCGGTGGGACAGGCAGGCTCCGCTGCCGCTGAAGCGATGGTGTTGATTGACACGGGTTATGTCGAAATGGAGCCCAACACCGCATATATCGTGGAAGAGGAGTGCTCGGGCTGCAAGACGTGCGTTCCGCTCTGCCCGTATTCGGCCATATCGTTCCTCGCCGATAAGAAGGTGGCGCAAATCAACGAGGTCCTTTGCAAGGGCTGCGGAACCTGCGTGGCGGCGTGCCCGTCGGGCACCATCAGACAGAACCTCTTTGAAGACGAGGAGATTTTCGAAGAGATCCAGGGGGTGCTGGCCAATGCCTGAAACAACGTCCGGTGTCCGGAGTCCGAGGTCCGGCGTCGATGTCCAGGGGGTGACGGTCAATGGCTGAGTCGAAAGCGGGATTAGTTCAGGTGAAGAAAAACGGGTTTGAGCCCAAGATCGTGGCGTTTTTCTGCAATTGGTGCACCTACTTGGCGGCTGACCTGGCGGGAACCTCGCGCGTCAAGTACGCGCCCAACATTCGCGTTATCCGTACGATGTGCTCAGGGCGCGTGGACCCGCAGTTCGTGCTGGATGCCTTTGCCCGCGGCGCGGACGGCGTGCTAATCGGCGGCTGCCATCCCGGTGACTGCCATTATCAGGAAGGGAATTACAAAACTCTTCGCCGCGTGCACATGCTCCGGCGCGTCTTGCACGAGATGGGGATCGAAGATGACCGCTTCCGCCTGGAGTGGATTTCCGCCTCGGAAGCCGAACGCCTGAAAACAGTGGTAAACGAAATGGTGGAGAAGGTTCGGGCGTTGGGGCCGCTGCGGCTTAAGGTGAAGGATGAGCACTTTCCGGAGGAGGTGGCGGCGTGATGACGGAACCGGCAGCAGTTCCCAAGAAGGAAAAACCCAAGGTCGCCTTCTATTGGTGCGCCTCGTGCGGCGGCTGCGAAGAGACGGTTCTCGACCTTGACGAGCGAGTTCTGGATGTCGTCGCGGCGGTGGACATCGTTTTTTGGCCCGTGGCCCTGGATTTCAAGCGGCACCACGTGGAAGCCATGCCCGACGGGTCCATCCTGGCGGCATTCGTGAACGGCGCCGTCCGTACCAGCGAGCAGCAGGAGATGGCCCACCTGCTTCGCAAAAAGGCCAAGGTGCTAGTGGCGCTCGGTTCGTGCGCGCAACTCGGCGGTATCCCCGGTTTGGCCAACCTTTCCTCGCGCCAGGGCGTCCTCGAGTCGTCTTACTGTGAGTCGCCCTCGACGGTGAATCCGGAGAAGCGATTTCCGCAAATTCTGCATAAGGAGAATGGATTCTCCGTGAGCTTGCCGGAACTTTTTGAGACCGTCCGCTCGCTCGATCAGGTGGTCGACGTCGATTACTATCTGCCCGGGTGCCCTCCCACTCCTAAGATCCTGTGGGATGCCGTCCACGTCCTGCTCGGTGGGAACCTGCCGCCGAAAGGGACGGTGCTCGCTCCTGATCGCGCCCTTTGCAACGATTGTCCGCGCAAGGATACCCGTCCTGAGAAGCTTACTCTGAAAGAGTTCAAGCGGCCTCCACACGTGGTCATCGATGAGCAGACCTGCATGCTGGCGCAGGGGGTGGTGTGCATGGGACCCGCGACTCGCAGCGGTTGCGACGCCCTTTGCCCGCAAGGCAACATGCCGTGCACGGGGTGTTTTGGCCCCACCAGCCGCGTCCGCGACTACGGGGCAAAAGCCTTGTCCGCCATCTCTTCCATCATTGACAGCAACGACGAAGCGGAGATCGAACAAATCGTGCAGACGGTGCCCGACCCCGTCGGAACGTTTTACCGGTATAGCTTGCCAACCTCGTTGCTGAGACGGAAAAAGATGGAAGAAGCAGTGACGCGTGACAAGTGATAGGTGACCGAGAGGCGAAGATCGAAACTCGAAATTCGAAACTCGCCGCGATTTTCGATTCTCGCTTCCACTTGTCGCTGTACCTATGAGGTGAATTGACATGCCAGATGGCGAAGCCAAGAAGGTGGAACGTCGCATCACGATCGACCCCATTACACGCCTTGAGGGTCACGGAAAGATAGAGATATTCCTCAATGACCAGGGTAGCGTTGATCGTGCTTTCTTCCAAGTTCCCGAGTTGCGCGGTTTCGAAAAGTTCGCGCAAGGTCGCCCCGCTGAGGAGATGCCGCAGATTACCTCGAGGATTTGTGGTGTGTGCCCCACCGCGCATCATATGGCGTTAACTAAAGCGCTGGATGCCCTCTACCAAGTCACGCCACCACCCGCGGCCAAAAAGATTCGCGAGCTGTTCTACTCTTGCTTTGTGACCGAGGACCACGCACTGCACGTGTACTTTTTGGGAGGCCCGGACTTCATCGTGGGGCCCAAGGCTCCGGCGGCAGAACGCAACGTGCTCGGGGTCATCGCCAAAGTCGGTATCGAGGTCGGCCAGAAAGTGATCGGGATGCGCCGCAAGCTGCGTGAAATCATGACGGCAATTGGCGGCAAGCCCGTCCACCCCGTGTTGGGATTGCCGGGCGGAGTGGCCAAGCACATCAGCGCTGCCGAGCAGGAAAAGATCAAGCAGGTCGCCGTTGAGGCTGTGGACTTTGCCAAGTTTACGCTGGAGACCTTTCAGAAACTTGTCCTGGGCAATGGCGAGTACGTCGATATGATCCGCTCTGACGCTTACACCCATCGAACTTATTACATGGGAATGGTGGACGAGGGCAATAAAGTGAATTTTTATGATGGCTCTGTCCGCGTCGTTAACCCAACTGGTGGGGTGTGGGGAAAGTTTGCGCCGGCCAAATATCTCGATTACATCGCCGAACATGTGGAACCTTGGAGCTACATTAAGTTTGCTTATCTCAAACCGCTGGGTTGGAAGGGCTTTAGTGAGGGGGCGGAGAGCGGCGTGTACTGCGTGGCGCCCCTCGCGCGCCTAAATGCGGCGGAGGGGATGGCGACTCCGCTGGCGCAGGAAGCATATCAGCAGTATTTCGCCACGCTGGGGGGCAAGCCGGTTCACCACACTTTGGCGAACCACTGGGCGCGCGTCATCGAGCTTCTCTATGCGGCTGAACGCCTGAAGGAACTTGCCGCCGACCCGGAGATCACTAGTCCGGAAATCCGTACGCTGCCCACGGAAACCCCGCGCGAGGGCGTCGGCGTGGTCGAGGCTCCCCGCGGCACTTTGATTCACCATTATCAGACCGATGATAAAGGGCTCATTGTGAAGGCCAACATGATCGTAGCCACTCAGAATAATGCCGCGCGTATGGCGATGAGCGTTGAGAAGGCCGCGAAAGGGCTCATCTCCAATGGCAACGTTTCGGAAGGCATCCTGAATATGGTCGAGATGGCTTTCCGCGCCTACGATCCCTGCCACGGCTGCGCCACTCATTCGCTGCCCGGAAGCATGCCCTTGATGGTGCGCGTCCACGATAGCCGGGGCAATGTTCAGTCAATCCTGCGGCGCGATTGGGACGGCAACATCCGACGGGGTTAGGATGCAAGCGGTAGATCTCCTATAATGAGTTGCATGCCCTCCGCGATTCGCATCCTCTGCCTCGGTAACGAGTTGCTCGCTGATGACGCCTTTGGTCAAGTTGCGGCGGAGGAACTTCGGCGGCGTTTCCCCCAGATGGATGTGGTTTTCACCACAGATTCCGGTTTCCATCTGATCGACTATTTTGCTAACATTTCGTTACTGGTCGTTGTGGATACTATCCAGATGTCCCGAGAAGCCGCCGGAACTCTTTACGTGCTGCGAAGTTCCGACATAAAGTCCACGTTTGGACCCTCCCCCCATTACGTCGGATTGCTTGAGACCCTCCAGTTGGCTAAGGAATTGCTACTTAATGTCCCGAAAGATGTCATAATCTTGGCGGTGGAGGCAGCGGACTGTTTGACCCTAGGCGGCGAGATGCACGAAGCGGTCAGGTCGGCTGTGGGATTAGTGGCTGACCTGGTAGGGGGGATCGCCCGGAACTGCCAAGCACCCGATGCCCGGCAGGGCGAAATTGCGGGTGACGGTCTAAGGCGGGCGATTGCGACGGTGGCGGCGCGTTGGGGTTCGGAACGGATCGTGGTCATCTAAGCACCCTCGAAGTTCTCCCAGCCTTCCCTTCCTTTGCCCAGAAATGAGCGACCATGTGTTTGGCGATTCCGGGGAAAGTCCTCGATAAGATTGACCGCGAGGGCGCGCTGATCGGCCGGGTGGATTTTGGCGGCATCACCCGCGAGGTGCAGTTGGATTTTGTCCCCGAGGTCGAGGTGGGCGAATATGTGATTGTCCACGTCGGCTTCGCTCTGAGCCGGCTGGACGCGGAAGAGGCCGCCCGCACCCTCGAAATCCTGAAGGAGATGGGGGCGCTGGAGGAGTCCGAAGTCCGGGGTCCGGAGCCGAAGGAAGAGTCCGAAGTCCGAGGTCCGAAGTCCGAGGTCCCCTGAACGAAAATCGAAGCTGGAAACTCGAAACTCGAAACTCGAAATCCGGCTAGTTCTGGGGCGAGTTTCGAATTTCCAGTTTCGAATTTCGGCTTTTGACTCCCGACTCCGGACCCCGGACTTCGGACTTTCCTTTATGAAATACCTCGATGAATATCGCGATGCCAACCTGGCGCGCCCCTTGATCGCCGAGATCGCGAAGCGCGTCACGCGGCCCTGGGTGCTGATGGAGATCTGCGGCGGGCAGACGCACACGCTGATGCGCTATGGCATTGATGAAGTTTTGCCCTCGCAGGTCGAGCTTGTCCACGGCCCCGGATGTCCGGTGTGCGTAACCCCGCTGGAGGTGATTGACAAGGCGCTGGCCATTGCCTCGATGCCGGGAGTCACGCTGGTTTCCTATGGCGACATGCTGCGCGTGCCGGGTTCGCACTGCGACCTTTTCCATGTGAAAGCCAGCGGCGGCGACGTGCGCGTGGCGTACTCGCCCATGGAAGCGTTGAAGATTGCGCGTGCCAACCCCGAGCGCCGGGTGGTTTTCCTGGGCATAGGTTTTGAGAACCACGGCGCCCGCCAATGCCATGGCTGTTTGGCAGGCGGCTCGTGAAGGTCTAAAGAACTTCTCTATGCTCACGTCGCAGGTTCTGGTGCCTCCCGCCATCCGCTTGTTGCTCGAATCTCCGCAGCATCGCGTGCAGGGATTCATCGCTCCCGGGCACGTGTGCACAGTGATGGGTTTGGAAGAGTACGTCGAACTGAGCCGTGATTTCCATGTTCCCATCGTGGTCGGGGGATTTGAGCCCGTGGATTTGCTGGAAGCCATTTCCATGCTGGTGGCGCAACTGGAGGAGGGCCGCGCGGAAGTGGAGAATCAGTACGCGCGTTCGGTGGCGCGGGAAGGGAATCGCCCCGCGCAGCAGATCATGGCCAAGGTCTTCGAGGTTTGCGACCGCAAGTGGCGAGGCATCGGAGTGATCCCCCGCAGTGGTCTAAAATTGCGCGAGGAGTACGCCGCATTCGATGCGGAAAAAGTCTTTGATGTCGCCGCGGAGGAAACGGATGAGCCCGCCGAATGCATCAGCGCCTTGGTGCTGCAAGGCTTGAAAAAGCCGCCCGATTGCCCCGCCTTTGGCAAGCGCTGCACGCCCTCGAACCCGCTTGGCGCCCCCATGGTTTCATCGGAAGGAGCTTGCGCGGCGTATTATCAGTATCGCGGGAGGCGTGGAGCATGATGGCCGCAATTCACTGGGGCTTTGCCGACGATTGCTGGTGATCCTACGTAGGGTTGAATTCGGCAAGGAAGGCTGAAGAGCGGTTCACGCGGAGTTCACGGAGATCGTTGTCGATGTCCTTGCGGGGTTTACCATCACGGAGGACACAGAGAAATGCGTAAGGTTCTCTCGGTGTCCTCCGTGCGCTTTTCTCTGTGTCCTCTGTGAGAAACGCTTTTGGGATTCGCGGCCTTCATGCTGCATCGTGCCTCAAAGGCGTTATTGAGCCATAACAAGAATTCTTTGGAACATTTGGCGTGTTCCGATAAATTCGGGACAGATCCCGCCGCCCCAACATCAAATTAACGGACTGCAAAGGTAATTCCCTGAACACTCCTCCATCAAGCCGGACCGCAGAATACATGGCGCTTTTCCGTGCGATGGAGACGTCGGCATCTCCTGGCAAGCGCCTCTTTGCCGACCCCCTGGCGGCCGGCTTTCTCCGGCCATCGCTTAAATTGGCCCTACGTCTGGCGAGTATTCCTGTCGTGGGAAAAGGTATCCCGAAATTCATCGATCATCGTTGGCCGGGCGCACGAACTTCCGGCGTGGCGCGGACAAAGCTTATTGATGACTTGATGATGGATGCGTTCAAAAGAGGTTTTGAGCAAGTTGTGATCCTGGGGGCAGGGTTTGACGCTCGGGCCTATCGGCTCCCTCGCCCCGCGGCGAGCCGGGTTTTTGAAGTCGATCAACCGAGCACCTCACGAACCAAGCGGCATTTGTTAGAAGAGAGTCTCGGGGCCCTGCCTCCGGACGTAGCATTCGTCGAGGTTGACTTTAATCGCCAGGCATTGGCGCCGGCGCTCGAAGAGGCCGGATATCGACGGCGGCAACGCACGTTTTTTCTATGGGAAGGGGTAACCAATTACCTCACGGAAAACGCCGTTGACGCGACCCTTCGCTGGATCGGATCTTCTGCGCCGCTAGGCCAACTCGTGTTCACTTACGTCCACAAGGATGTGATTAAGGCTCCGGTGTCATTTAGCGGTACAAAACGGCTGGGCCGGACACTGGCGCGGGCAGGCGAAGGCTGGACATTCGGGCTGCACCCCGGGGAATTGCGCGCATACTTGGCGGCGCGTGGCCTTGAGCTGATCGACGATCTCGGCGCTGCCGATTATCGGACTCGTTATTTCGGCCGCGCGGGAGCAGGATATGAATTCTACCGCGTGGCCACGGCGCGCGTCGCCGGCGCATAATGAGAGTCCGAAGTCTAGAGTCCGAAGTCCTCTTCCTGAAACTCGAAAATCGAAACTCGAAAATCGGCTGAATCCGGGGCGAGTTTCGAATTTCGAGTTCCGATTTTCCGGCTCGTAGTTAGGACTTCGGACCTCGGACTTGCTCTTGTGACCTCGGACTCTGCTAGAGTTGACTTATGAAATCAACAAAACCTGTTAAAGCGAAAGGCATGACCTCGGACTTCGGACCTCGGACCTCGGGCTCCGCCTCTAGGATTTCGGACTCCGGACTCCGGACTTCGGACTCTGCCTTGGAACAACTCTCATGCCCGGTCCCGATGCCGGCGCAAGATAAGGTCCTGCTCGGCCACGGCAGCGGTGGCCGCCTGAGCGCGGAATTACTGCAAAAAGTTTTCCTGCCGGCATTTCAGAATCCATTTCTGAACAGCCTGAACGACCAGGCCCTGGTAGGTGTGGATGGAGTGCGCCTGGCCTTTACCACCGATTCGTTCGTGGTCAAACCTCTGTTTTTTCCCGGCGGAGATATTGGCTCCCTCGCTGTCAATGGCACCATCAATGATCTGGCCATGGGCGGCGCCGAGCCTTTTTACTTGAGCGCGGCGTTCATTCTTGAGGAAGGCCTGCCACTCGCGACGCTTCAGAAGGTGGTAACTTCACTCGCCCGGGCGGCGCAGGAAGCGGGAGTGGCGGTGGTGACCGGCGACACCAAGGTGGTAGAACGCGGCAAAGGCGACGGCCTTTTCATCAATACCTCGGGGATTGGCCGCGTGCTTCCCGGCATCAATCTCTCCGCCGACCAGGCGCGCCCCGGCGATTCCATTATTCTGAGTGGGTCGATAGGCGACCACGGCATCACCATCCTTTCCCAGCGCGAAGGGTTGGAATTCGAGAGCCCGATCGTAAGTGACTGCGCGCCGCTCCATACGCTGGTGGCGGCCATGCTGGAAGCGAGCCCGGCCATTCGCTGCATGAGGGATCCCACCCGCGGCGGCCTTTCCAGCGCGTTGAACGAAATTGCCGCCCAGTCGCGTGTCGGCATGGAACTCGATGAATCCAACATTCCGATTCAGGAGGCAGTGCGGGGCGCGTGCGACCTTTTGGGGCTCGATCCGCTGTACGTGGCGAACGAAGGGAAATTGGTGGCCATTGTGGACCCTGGACACGCGGAACGAATCCTGGCCGCGATGGGCGCGCATCCCTTGGGGAAACAGGCAAGGATCATTGGGCGAGTAACTCAAGCGAACCCAGGCTTGGTCATAATGCGGACGTTCTCTCGGATCCACTCGCATCGTCGATATGCTCGCGGGTGATCAGCTTCCAAGGATTTGTTGACCCGAGTCCAAGGTCCGAAGTCCGAGGTCCGAAGTCAAGACGACGATCTGTTGCGTGCGAGGTACCATGAGGTCTTTCGAGGAGATTAAGGCATGGCAGAAATCCCGCGAGTTGGTGCGTGAAATCTACAAGACGTGTCAGGTCGGAAATATTAAAAGGGATTTCGGGCTCCGGGATCAAATCTGTCGTGCGGCTGTCTCCTCGATGAGTAATATTGCGGAGGGATTTGCCCGGAAGAGTGATCGCGACTTCGCGCACTTTCTGGATTTTGCCAAGGCGTCGACTGCCGAAGTTCAGTCACTGCTTTACGTTGCCCTTGATGTGGGCTATGTGGCCCGCGACGAGTTTGACCGGGTATATAAGCTGGCTGCGGAAGCGGCGTCGCTGATCAGTGGACTGACATCTTACCTTCGGAGGGGTGAGAAGAGAGTTGCCGAGGTTCATAGTCCATAGTCGCACAACTGCTCAACCTAAGATCAGGGACAAATGACCATGGACCTCGGACTTCGGACCTCGGACTCGTTCGCCATGCACGAATTGAGCATTGCCGATGCCATTCTCGACGCCGTACGCAGTGAAGTGGAGAAACGCCCCGGCGTTCACGTCACCAAGGTCGGCGTGCGCATCGGGGCCTTATCCGGGGTAGAGCCGGAGGCGCTCAGCTTTGGCTTCAGCGCTCTAGTGCAGGGAACAGACCTTGAACCCCTGGCGCTGGTGATTGAGCCGGTTCCCCGCCGCCAACGATGTCCCGCCTGCGACTTCACCTTCGAGGTGGCAGAGGACAGCCTGGCATGCCCGCGTTGCGCGAGCGGCGACACGTTATTGGCGGGCGGCGATGAATTGGACTTGGCGTATTTGGAGATTGAAGAACTGTGATGAGTGACGAATTACGAGGCAGCTTTGAACCAAATTCGAAAATCGATAATGTCAGAGACTTTCCGTTCTTATTGACTCATCACTCTTCACTCATCACTCGTCACTGTCCTTGGGAGGTTTGATGGATCGAATTCCTTTAGAGAAAAAAGTTCTGAGCGAGAATGATCGCATCGCGGCCCGCTTGCGGGAAGGCTTCCGTGAGCATGGAATCCTGTGCGTGAACTTGATCAGCTCGCCGGGGTCGGGAAAGACCTCGCTGCTGGAGCGAACGCTGGAACGTTTCCCCCAGGGCGCGCGCGTTGCGGTGCTGACGGGAGATATTCAGACGGACAACGACGCCCGCCGCCTGGCCCGCTTTGGATTCCCCGCGAAGCAAATCACCACCGGCGGCACGTGCCATTTGGACGCTCTCCGCGTGGAACGCGCGCTCGCGGATTGGGCTTTGACGAGTCTGGACCTGCTAATCATCGAAAACGTGGGAAACCTGGTTTGCCCCTCCAGTTACGATTTGGGTGAGGCGGCGAAGATCGTGATGCTGAGTGTGACGGAGGGCGAAGACAAACCTCTAAAATATCCCTCGATTTTCGCCAAATCGGAGCTGCTCATCTTGAATAAAATTGATCTGCTCCCCTACGTTTCTTTCGACATTGCCCGGGCGCGTGAGTATGCCCGACAGATTCATCCGAGAATGGAAATCCTGGAAGTTTCCTGCACTACCGGCCGAGGGTTGGACAAGTGGATCGAGTGGCTCGACAAGCGGCGAAACGCGGAAGACCCTGTCCATGGGTAACCTTAGTCCAGAGCATGGAACGATCGCTAAGCGCGTACATCGGAGTCGGGAGGGCTTGCTGGCCGAATTACGAATGTTTGAACTCGTGAAATCCGAGTGATTGGAGCGGTCGGCTGCCACCCCGACCGGCGCATGTCGCAGCGGACCCTGGGACCCGTGGCGACTTTTTTGTGTTCTCGACGCTGTCAATGGCTTATTCAAACATGGGGGAGCTTGGTGAAAGGCGAATTGATAGCCAAAGGCGTTTCACACAGAGTTCGCGGAGGTTCTCACTGAGGACACAGAGAAAACCCGAGTTTTTCTCCGTGTCCTCCGTGTGCTTTTCTCCGTGGCCTCTGTGTGAAACGTTTTTAGGCAAAGCGGACTCAGAGGAGCCTCATGTCCTTACGTCGAGCCATCGAAATCACGGGCATCGTGCAGGGCGTGGGGTTCCGTCCGTTCATCTTTCGTCTCGCCTGTGAATGCGATTTGACGGGTTTCATCACAAATACTGAGGCCGGGGTTTCGATTGAAGTCGAGGGCTCGGCGGACGCCATTGAGGCGTTTCTCGCGCGGCTGCCGAAGGAAGCACCGCCGCTGGCGCGGATCACAGGAATCGTGGTCTCGGATCGGCCATCGGGCAGCGACACCGAGTTTCGCATCCTGCCAAGCCGCGCAGGGGAAGAACGCCGCGTCTTGATTTCCCCCGACGTGGCCATTTGCGCCGACTGCTTGCGCGAGTTGCTCGATCCCGCCGACCGCCGATTCCGCTACCCGTTCATCAATTGCACCAACTGCGGCCCGCGCTACACCATCGTGCGTGATATCCCCTACGACCGCGCCAAGACGTCGATGGCGCCCTTCCCTATGTGCCCGGAATGCCAGCGCGAATACGACGATCCGCGCAATCGCCGCTTCCATGCCCAACCCAATGCCTGCTGGAATTGCGGCCCGCGCGTCGAGTTGTGGGATAGCGCCGGGCGACTCATCGAAGTGGCCGACCCCATCGAGAAAGCTGTCGAATTGCTCGCCGGCGGTGAGATTGTAGCAGTCAAGGGCCTGGGAGGATTTCACCTTGCCGTGGACGCGATGAATGAGGCTGCCGTGGCGCGCCTGCGCGAAAGAAAGCGGCGCGTAGAAAAGCCCTTTGCGATCATGGCCGCGACGCTTGCCTGCGCGGAAGAATTCTGCTGGCTGGAGGATACATCCCGCCGCCTGCTACAGAGCCCGGCGCATCCCATCGTCCTCCTGAAGAAAAAACATCCGGAAAGGGTTGCCCCTGCTGTCGCGCCGTTCAATCGCGACTTGGGAGTCTTCCTGCCTTATACGCCCTTGCATCACTTGCTTTTTGCTGGCGAGGACGCCGGCGCATCAAAGCTGCGAATCGATGGGTCTCCTCTGTGTCCTCCGCGTCAGAAGAACTTTCGCACAGAGATCACAGAGCCTCTCAGTGACCTCTGTGTGAAATCTTTTCCCGGCACAGAGGACACGGAGACATCTGCTTCGGCCGCCTGCCAGGTACCTGGAGGTTCGCGCCTCACAGCAATGGTGATGACGAGCGGCAATATATCGGAAGAGCCCATCGCCATCGATAATGCGGAAGCGCTGGAGCGGTTGCACGGCCTCGCGGATTACTTTCTGGTGCACAATCGCGAGATCCTTCTGCGCGCCGATGACTCCGTGGTGCGCGTGGCGGGCGGCCGCGCGCGGCAGGTGCGCCGGTCGCGCGGGTACGTGCCGGCGCCCGTCTTCCTGAAAGAAGAGTTGCCGCCGGTGCTGGCGGTGGGCGGTGAGCTGAAAAACACCATCTGTCTCACCCGCGGCCGCGAGGCCTTTCTGAGCCAGCACATCGGCGACCTTGAGAACCTGGAAAGCTACAAATTCTTTGCATCGACCGTGGCGGGGCTCAAGCGCATTTTGGAGGTTGAGCCGAAGATTCTCGCTTATGACCTGCACCCCGATTACTTCTCTACGCGCTGGGCGTTGGCACAGGAGGGCATGGAGCGCGTGGGGGTACAACATCACCACGCCCACGTCGCAAGCTGCATGGCGGAGAATCATCTCGACGGCCGCGTCATCGGTTTCGCTCTCGACGGCACCGGCTACGGGCTGGATGGAAATGTCTGGGGCGGGGAAGTCCTGGTTTGTGATTATCTCGGCTTTGAGCGCCTCGCCCACTTGGATTACATCCCCATGCCGGGAGGATCGGCCGCGATCGTGGAGCCCTGGCGCATGGCGGTCAGCTACCTGTTTCACCAATGGGGCGGGGACTTTTGGAATCTGGATATTCCCTTCGTGCGTGGGCTCGACCGCGCGCGTACTGAAACCCTGCTGCAAATGATCGAGCGCGGCGTGAATTCTCCCTTGACCTCGAGCACGGGGCGATTATTCGATGCCGTCGCGGCCCTGGCCGGGGTGCGCCAAAACGTCAACTATGAAGCCCAGGCGGCCATTGAGCTGGAAGCTGCCTTGGAAGAATGTAGGGCCGAACAGCGTTCGGCCCGCTTAGACGAAGGGTCGAGTGAAAATGAAGGATACCCCTTCGCGATTCGCGAAGAGGGCAGCGGATGGATTATCGATACTCGCCCCACGTTTTTGGCGCTCGCAGATGATATTCGCAAGGGCGTTCCTGCCGGCGCCCTCAGCTATCGATTCCACCTGGGTTTTGTGAAGGTCCTGGCGCGGACGGCGGCATTGGTACGCGAGCGAACCGGACTCGGCCGAGTTTGCTTAAGTGGCGGGTCGTTCCAAAATTGTTTTCTCTCTGAGCACCTTCAAGCGCGCCTGGAGCGTGAACGCTTCCAAGTGTTCACGCACGCCGAGGTTCCCTGCGGCGACGGTGGCATAAGTTTGGGACAAGCCCTCATCGCCGCACATCAGCAGACCTTATAGGCTTTCCCCTGCCCAAAGGGAACCAGCCGGGGACCTACAAAGCAGGCCCGCACCACAATTCTCACTGTCCACGAGTGCAGAGGTAATCCAGGAGCTTGCGAAACGCCGCGCCGCGGTGGGAGACGGCGAATTTCTCTTCCGGAAGAATTTCCGCAAAGGTCTTGCCCAGCGGTGGGTAAAAGAAGTAAGGGTCGTATCCGAAACCGCCGGCACCCCTCGGTTCGTCGATGATTACGCCGTCGGCGCGCCCTTCCACAACGGTGCGCACCTCTCCTGCTTCCGCCAGGGCAATCACGCAGATGTAATGGGCGGCGCGGTGGGAGAGCCCGCGCGGCCTGGGGGCGTTCACAGCTTGGGCGCGGCGCCGGGCTTCCACATTGTGGATCTCCGCCAGCAATCGCGCGTTGTTCTGCTCGTCAGTGGCCTCGAGAACCGGCAAAGCGGGCGGAATACACTCCCGGCGCGCCATCGAGCGCTTCCAGGCAAATCCCGGAGTCGTCAGCGAAGACCCATCGGGAAGACTCCCGGCTGTAATGAACGGCTTTCTTGCGGGCGTTCTCCTCAAAGGTCGCACCATCTTCGACGCACACGGGAAGCTCAGCGTAAGTGGGAAGCGCTTCCACAATGACGCCTCGCGCCGCGGCCGCCGCGCGGAATTCGCGCAGCTTGCCGGGGTTGGAAGAAGCCAAGAACAGTGGCAAGTGACGCGTGACGAGTGGCGAGCCGGAGTATGTCTGTGAGGACCTGGGGCCTCGCACCTCCGCCTCCCGGCGTTGTTCCTCGTCACTCGTCACTTGTCACTCGTCACTAGCTTCAAAATCGATTTCTGCTCTTCGATCAGATGATGGATGGCGGGCCGGGCAAGTTCAATCAACTTGTTCAGCTCCTCCACGCTGAAGGTGCGCCCTTCGGCGGTGGCTTGAGTCTCAACCAACTTGCCCGTGCCGGTCATCACCACATTCATATCGACTTCGGCGGTGGAATCTTCCGCATAGCTGAGGTCCAGGAGCATTTCCTCGCCCACGATGCCCACGCTGATAGCAGCCAGATAATCCTTCAAGGGATTGGCCTTCAGTGAGCGTTGGGCTTGCAGTTTTTGGATGGCCAGGCCGAGCGCCACCAGCGAGCCCGTGACGGAAGCCGTGCGCGTGCCGCCGTCGGCGCGGATCACATCGCAATCAATCCAAACCGTCCGCTCGCCGAGAGCCTCCAAATCGATAACCGCGCGCAGGGAGCGTCCAATCAGCCGCTGGATCTCCATGGTCCGTCCGGATTGCCTGCCGCGAGTGGACTCGCGCGGCGTGCGAGAGCTGGTGGCGCGCGGAATCATGGCGTATTCGCTGGTAATCCACCCGCGCCCGCTGCCTTTTTGGAATGCGGGAACGCCGTCGTCGACCGAGGCGGTGCAGATCACCTGCGTTTCGCCCAGGCGAATCAGCGCCGAGCCTTCGGCACTGGAAATAAAGTTGGGCACAATCTCCAGCGCCCGCAGCTCGGTCGAGGCGCGTTGATCCGGCCGAATCAGCTTGCCGCCGGAGTAAAGCAGTCCGTTTAAGGGCCGGGGTGTGGGCATAAGACCTCACGGAGTAGACTTGATTCGGGTGGAATCGGGGGTAAAGGGGGCGGTCAGATCCGCGTGTCCATCCAGGGTTTCCACTTCCTGTCCCTGAATGAGGAATTGCACGCTCTTTACCGATGGTATATTAGTAGATATAGAATCCACAATAGAATAAATGGTTAAAGTTTCGTTCTGGATGCCGGGTTCGAATTCATTCAGCATGTCGTTCGACAAATCGAGGTAAGCGGTGCCGTCGGCCCCCAGGAACACGGCGCGCACGGAGGTGGAAGGCGCCAGGACGCGGCCATACCCCTGGTGGGAACCTTCCGCCAGCGCCAGCAGCACCTGGCGCACACGGTCGGCGTCGCCTTTCGCCCAGGTGATGGCACGGCTCTCCGCCACGAGCGTGCCGTCGTCATGCGCGGGAAAGTACAGAGTGGCCAACTGCGTCGTGCCATTGTTCGGCTGCAAAGCGAATTGGCTCAGCTTGGCGCGTGCTGCTTCTTCGGTGCGCTGGGTGGGCTCAAGAAAGACGCGCTTGGCGAGCGAGCGCAGGTAAAAGATCCCCGCTCCCAGGGCGATGAGCAAGAAGAGAAGAAGGACTTTACCGCGTACGGTCACAGGCTAGTTGCCTCCCTTCTCAATGCCGGCAAAAGCCTGGACCACGGCCTGGGCCACCTGCTGCTGGAAGGCGGGGTTGGTGAGCGCGGTCGCATCTTGATCGGGGGCCAAACGTCCTAATTCGATGGCCACGGCAGGGGCATTTATACTGCGTAGGATGCGCACGGGAGCCCTGGCGGGAAGGTCGACTTCCACGCCATTGATCAAGGCGAACTGCTGCTGGAGGGCAAGAGCGAGCTGACGGCTTTGCTCCAGCCGCCCTTCCTGCACATGTCTCCACGGCAAGAAGGCGGGCGCCCGCGCGCCAGCAGCAGCGGAGTCCCCCGCCGTGGGAGGTTGAAAGGTAAAGATGGTGATCCGGGGCGACGCCGTGCCCAGGTCGCCGGCGTGAAAACTCAGGAAATAAACCGCCCCGGAAAGGTTTGCCGCCAGCGCACGCTGCTCAAAACCGACATTCGTGTCACCCGCGCGGCTTAGCACTACGCGATACTTTGCGGTCACCAGCAACGCTGATCGCACCCGGGCCACGTATTGCGCTACGAGGTTCTTTTCCAACACCCCGTCGCGGCTGTGCCCACCGTTGTCGTCGCCGCCATGTCCGGCGTCAAGCGCCACCACGGGCAGAGGCGGGCCTGGAGGCGTGGCGGGTGACTCTTCCGTGACGGGCTCCTCGGGTTGGGGCTGGGCGGGGGCGGGCTCCGATGGGGGCGCCGGGTTAACGGGTAGTGCCTCAACCGATGTGGGTGGAGGTTTCACCACATCCGCCAGCAGAATCTTGCCGCCTTCAGCCTGCACGGGATAGAAGTTAAGCCCGCTCGATATGGGGGAAAGGATGAGTTTGGGCACGCCATCCTGATCGTCAAACTGCAAATCGCTGAGGTAAGGATTCTGGAAGTGGTAGGACGGTTCCATCGGTTCCATGGGGCGATCGCCCAAAAACATGATCCACTTGCCATTGCTGGCGGCTGTCCTGACAGCGACCTTGTCCGTGAATTGCACGGTCAGCCGCACTCCGTTGGCCAGAGGGTCAAGGCGCACACTGAAGGAAGTCGGTTTGACGTCGCCAATAAAAATGCGGTTGGTTCCTTCCTGGTATTCAACCTCCTGGTGCGTTAGGTGAGGCAGAATAGTGGTCAGGAAATCCACGGGCACCATCCACTGGCCGTCCGACAGGCGCACCGGTTGGGGCAAACCGTAGCTTGCCCCCGCGATTTGAATCTTCGCGTCGTCAGCACGCAACTCAATTTGGGTTGTGCCGAACCAGACATCGAGGGAGTCCTTCTTTTCCTGAATTCCTCCCACCTTGCCTACCATGTTCAGAACCTGCAACAGCGGCAGATACTTGGCGGTTCCCACAGTTTCAAGGGGAAGCGTGTGGTGGGCGGAGGGGAAATAGAAAACAAAGTTGTCGCTGCAGAGTTCCCGCGCCGGCCAGAAAAAAGCAGCCAGAGCAAGTACAAAGATCAACGGCAAGAACAACCGGGGTCGGGGAAATCGCCGGGGAAGAGAAGCTGGCAAGGGGTCGTCACCTTCGCGCCCGGGATGCTGGGCACGTCGCATGGGCATTCCGCTCAAACCGTGATTCTATAAGATTCACAGCATCGTGGCAATTCCCACTTGCGGGTCCACTTGCAGGCCGCCACTTTCTTTTGCGGTTCTCACCCCCGGCGCGTGAATGATCCATCGGGCCGCCGGGAATAGTCGGCTGGGTTTTTGGGAATTTGATTCATGCCGACGCCTACCCCGACTGCCTGAGGCAGGTTCTATGTGCTCAGTGCACACGCGTTAATCGCAGGCCGAGGTGCGGGATGATCGGTGGAACAAGCAATGGCGCGTTTCAATTTCTTATCGCCGCAAAGGGTCCACAGGACGAGTGCAGCCGCACCCTGATAAGTGCCGGGAAATATTCCTGCCTCGATTTGGAACGACATTTTCAGATCGATACACTTGATTCTCCCCTGGTTTGACTTGGCAACCCAACTTTCTTGTCTAACCCCAAGAATCACTGCGGGTTATCCCCCAGAGATAGATTGCCTGATTTGGCCTCCCGCTTGCCTTCTGTGAGGCTGCGTGAGATACCGCGAGAGGGAGGCACAAGGCCACCGTGCCGGTAGGCATTCTTCTAGAGTCCTAACCGTTGGAAAACCGGTTGCCCGCGAGACGCCTCCGGCATGGATGTAGACCGGGCAAGCGCACAAGCACGCTTCGTCATTTTGGACGAAGGTAGCGCATCGAGGTTTCAGATTCCGGACGTGACCAGAATCGACTTGGTCGAGGCCAGTGACTGACGTACACGAAGAAGGCAGGTTCGATGAAAATGCCACCCGGCCGATCCAGCGTATAACAACGTTGATTCTCAAATCTCGCTGATTTGTTGAGGCCGTGCCGAGTCTCCGGTCCCGTTGACGAACACGGATGGGCATGAGATTGAGTCCAACGATCTTACCCAGGGCGACCAACTGCCCAAGGCAAAGGAGCTTTCAAGATGTCGAAATTCGCTAAGCCGATATTTGATGAGCAAAGACTGGTGCGCAGCCGGAGTATCCCGCGTTTGCGCGTTTTACGTAGCGGGATTCTGTCCACTTTGGCTAAATCTGATCGCCGGAGCATAGTTTCCCGCTTCGGCCTGCTGATGAGTGCAGTGGCGTGCGTTTTGTTTCTGGGCGCTGCACGACCCGCTTACGCAACGGTCGACATGACGTTTCAGGGTCTGGTGCGGACGCTCGTGGGCAACGCTACTGTCAATCATCCTTCTGCCCTGGTTGTGGATTCCGCGGGCAATGTCTACATTGCGGACGCCGGCAACAACCAAATTGTGGAAGTGAGTGCCCAGGGTACCGCGTCGGCGCTCACTATCAGTGGCTTAACCCCGGCACTAAGCTCTCCCGCGGAAATAGCCATTGATGGGTCAGGCAACCTCTATGTAGCGGATATGGGAAACAATCGGGTGGTGGAAGTCAGCGCCTCGGGAGCTGGATCGGTGATCAACCTGGGGAGCGTGACGCTGAGTTCTCCGCAAGGCATAGCCGTGGATCAGTCAGGGAACATCTTCATTGCCGATACCGGGAACAACCGGATTGTAGAAGTTCCCTCCGGCGGCTCTGCTGCCGCCTTATCGATCGCCGTTTCCTCCGGCGCCTCGACGCTCCGCAGTCCCATCGGCTTGGCGGTAAACGTATCCGGGACCCTTTATATTGCCGATTCAGGCAGCAGTCACAATCGTATCGTCACGGTGGCGGCGGGAAGTACGACGGGAGTGGTGCTCAGCATTAACACTTCTCAGTTGGGATGCACCAATACTCTGAGTTCACCTGCCGGCGTAGCTGTAGATCCCCTTGGCGACGTCTATATCACGGATACGGGCCATGGTCGCATCGTGGAGGTGAACACCGGCGGAACTGCTTTTGCGCTGTCCACCCCTTCTTTTTCGCTTGATTTGCCAAAGGGGGTAGCCCTGGACGTCTTTGGCGCGGTTTACATTGCCGATACCGGCAATAGCCGGGCCTTGGTTGTGAATCCACCCGTAAATGTAACGTCCTTCGCGGAGGTGTTTGGAACTTCGCTGAACAAATCGGCTGTGGGATTTGGTCATGTCCAACTGGGGGCATCCGGGGGAATCACTCTGACCTTGCCCTTTCAAGTCGCGTTTAACGGAACGTTGGGTAATCCCGCTGTCCAGGCACTCACCAGCGGCACGGCGAGCCTCGATTTTACCCTGGGCGCCAATACAACCTGCGCGCCGGGAACGAATGATGAAGACTGCTCGGTGCAGATCACTTTTTTGCCCACCGCTCCGGGTTTGCGCATGGGCGCGGTGGTGCTTTATGACGACTCCTCCCCGCAGAACCAGGTCCTTACCATTCCGCTGTATGGATGGGGTGATTCCCCGGTGGCGGCTCTAGCCCCGAATACGGGATCCGTGATCAGCACGGGCGGCGTGGCCACGAATTATCCCTTCCAATTGGCTTTGGACGGCGCGGGAAACATGTATGTGGGGAATTACGTTCAAGACGGTAGCAGCCCCAAGGTGGTGAAAATACCCGCGGGGGGCGGCACGGCGACCGTGGTGAGTACTTCCCCTGTGACCCTTGGCACTTCGATTACAGGTGTAGCCCTTGACGGAGCCGGCAATCTGTTCATCGCGGATTATTATGATTCCCAAATCGTGGTCGTAACGCCCGGAGGCGCCGCTTCCATCTTGTCGATCACCGGGTTAAGCCCGGCGCTCGGCCAGCCCACAGCTCTTGCATTCGATGCCGCGGGCAATCTGTATATCGGAGATTACGCGGCGAGTGGCCGATCATCTTCCCGAGTTGTGGAAGTATCGTCCTTGCTCGTGGCGGGATCGACTTCAACCGGCATCGGAACGGTGGTCAGTACCGGAAGTTACACCTTTTCCTCCAGCACCATTACCGGTGTGGCGGTGGGTCCCAATGGAACGGTCTATATTGCCGCTCGAACCTCCAACGGAAGCAATATTGTCCAGGTAACCGAGGCGGGCGTGGCTTCGATCCTGAATGCTACCGGTATCACCTTCATCGATCCCCAGGGCGTATTCGTGGATGGGATGGGGAATGTCTACGTGGAGGACCCGGGAAACACCCAAAACGGAAGCAGTCCGATTGTCAGGATCACGATGGACGGTGTTGTCTCGGTACTAAACATATCCGGACTTACGAGTCCCTCAACTTTGGCTGCCGGCTATGGGATCACAACAGATTCTTCCGGCAATCTCTATATTCCGGATTGGAACAACAGTCGGATTGTTTTCGCGAATGTTTCGGGAGGGGCGCTGACGTTTCCCACCGGCACCAAGCAGGGGACTGCCGACAGTACGGACGATCCGATGACGGCAACGGTAACCAACCTGGGCAATCAGCCTCTGGTTTTCTCCACCAACCCTACGTATACGGCTGATTTCACCAATAATCCGAGCGATGCCAATCTCTGTACCTCTTCCACATCCCTGTCCAGTGGAACGGACTGCGATGTTTCGGTGGATTTCACGCCTCAATCGGTGGGCAGCGTCAGCGCCGGCATCACGGTGACCGACAATACGCTGAACGTGAGCGGCAGCACGCAGCAGGTTTCGGTGAGCGGCACCGGCTTAACCCCTGGTGATACCACATCCACCGGCGTGTCGATAAGTCCAACATCACTCATCAACGGGCAGACGGCCACCATTACCGCCACGGTAACGGATACGACAGCGGGCGACACGTCCAATATCCCTACCGGCACGGTGACCTTCACGGACACCGTAGGAGCGACCATCACCACCCTGAACGGTGGCAGTTCCGTGAACCTGAGTGCCGGAAAAGCGATCTTAACCGGTGTCCTGCTCAGCGGGATCGGAACGCATACCATCAACGCTGTCTACGCAGGCATCAGCGAATCATATCTGACGAGTACAGGTTCCAACACGGTGGCCCTCAGCAAGGCTCCGGTCACGGTAACAGGTCCAGCGACACAACCGGTGCCGGTGACCCACGGCCAGACGGGTTCAGCGGCCATATCCATTACTGGACCGTATACCACCATCCCTGTGCCATCGGGATCTCTCACTTACAATATTCTGAATGCATCCAGTACGAATGTAGCGTCAGGAACACTGACTCTCACGCTCGGCGCCACAAGCTCCGCGGCTGCCGTGCCCATACCCAATACCCTGGCTGCGGGTAGCTATGCCGTGAGTGCCACCTACAGCGGTGATGCCAACTACCTGGCCACTTCCACAGCCGCCACCATTCAAGTGCAGGTCAGTCAAATCACCTCGACCGTTAGCTGGAGCCAACCATCGGCCATTACCTACGGCGCCACGCTGAGCGGGATATTGAATGCCTCGGCGCTAACCGGAACATCGGCTATACCGGGGAGCTTTGCTTACACAGCCACGCCTTCCGGTGGCAGCGCCAGCACGGTTACCAGTGCAACCATATTAGCTGCGGGCAGCTATACCTTGATTGCGGCATTTACACCCGCCGATACGACGACTTACACCTCAGCGACCTCGAATGTCTCGTTAATCGTCAACAAGGCGACCCCCACGGCTGTGCTCGTTTCCTCGGTGAATCCCTCCGTCCTGGCGAATGCGGTGACCTTCACGGCCACCGTCGCCTCCACGGCGGGGACACCGAGCGGATCGGTCAGCTTCTATGATGGAACCACACTATTAGGTTCGGCGGTTACGCTGGCGGAAGGCACGGCGGCTTACACAACTTCCAGCCTCGCGGTGGGCCTGCACTCGATTACCGCAGCCTACAGTAGTGACAACAATTTTCTAAGCGTCACCAGCTCCGCGGTGGCGCAGACGGTCGGCAAGGCAACTCCGACGGTTGTGGTGATTTCTTCGGTGAATCCCGTGCTGGTGACGAATGCGGTGACCTTTACCGCTACGGTCTCCTCGACGGCAGGGAATCCCAGCGGATCCGTCAGTTTTTATGATGGAACCACGCTATTAGGTTCGGCGGTTACGCTGGCGCAGGGCACGGCGGCATACACAACTTCCAGCCTCGCGGTCGGCCCGCAATCCATCACCGCCGTCTACAGCGGTGACGCCAACTTCTCCAGCGTTACCAGCTCAGCGGTAGCGCAGGTCGTGCAAAACTTCAGCTTGACCGTACCGACCTCTTCCTCTTCATCCTCCTCCGCTTCCGGCGGGTCCGCCTCGGGCACATCCGGGTCAGCCACGGTTGCGCCCGGAGGCACGGCAACCTATACCTTAGCGTTGGGCCCCTCGGGCGGCACGACCTTCCCGTTGCCGGTTACGTATACCGTCAGCGGTCTTCCCCCGGGAGCCACGGCCACTATTACGCCCCCAACGCTGCCGGCGGGTTCACCTCTCACAAACATCACGCTGACCATCCTGGTGCCCTCCCAGATTGCGGCCCTCCATCCCACCAACCCCCTAGGACGGGGACTGGCCCTGGCGCTGGTGGGAGGCATGTTCCTGCTGCCCTTCGGACGAAAGATGCGCCCATCCTCAGGTAAGGCAGGGAGATTCGCGTGTCTGCTCCTTCTGGCGTTGGCGGCGACATCCGCCACCCTGGGACTTACGAGCTGCGGCGGTACCAACAGCGGTTACTTCGGACAGCAAGTGAATACTTACACGGTGACCGTCACGGCAACCTGCGGGAATCTGTCGCACAGCACCACCGTTAACCTCACAGTGAAGTAAAGGGAGAGAATCGAACATGCGAACAAACTTCTTGGCAAGTGCACTTCTGATAGGGGTCATGACCGTGGGCGGCCCGATGGCGTGTGCGCAAGGACAAGGGCAGGCGGAACAAGCATTCCGCCTGTCCTCCGCCGATATGGCTATTACCTTCACCACTGAAAGGGCCAAGGTCACGCAAAGCACCAACGACTACTTTTGGCTCCGCGGCGGAAGCTTCGATGGCGGGCTCACGTTCTTCCACGGCCTGGGGCTGGCCGCCAACGTGACCGCCGAGCATAAGGCCGTTTATGCTCCCGGTGTGGACGTGAGCAAGATCGCGATCATGGGCGGCCCCCGCTACACCTTCCGTGCCGGCTCCAAGCATGAGAATAGGTTGTTCGTCGAGTCATTGTTTGGCGGCGTGCATGCTTTCGACAGCATCTTCCCGACAGCGGCTGGATTCACCAGCACTGCTAATTCCTTCTCGCTGCAAGTGGGCGGAGGCTGGGACATAGCCATCTCGAAAAACTTTGCTCTACGAGCCTTCGAGGCGGACTATGTTCGCACCTCCTTGCCGGATAACGGCACCAATATCCAAGACCACCTGCGGCTCGCCGTTGGAGTGTCCTACCACACCCAAAGACACTGAGTTGTACCCTCATCAGGACTGCTGTGATGAGGGGCGAGGGCCGGCAAGAGGCTAAGCCTGAACGCCATCGGCTTTTCGCGAAAGCCGCGAGGCAACGCAATCACGGCCTCGCCGATTTCCACTGAAAAAGGCTTAACTCGCCGTCCCTATGGCGACCTTGGGCTAGTGGTGAATTCCGGCGTTGTGCGCAGCCGCGATGCCTGATGGGACTCCGAAAATCAGGGGAATCATTCTCTCGGCCTTGTGATGGCCGCTTCGGTGCATCATGTAAGCGATTCCCAAACCAGCGCCGACGCCAGCGATCTTGAGGGCCAATAATCCCCCCTGAGACTGCCCGAGGGGGTTCAGTTCGCGGCTCCCCGGAACTTGCAGGGCGCGATGGGTAGAGGCTATATCCCCTGCCATGATCAGGGCGTTCACGGACTGCAAGCAAAAGTTCGTGCCATCGAAGAATCGGTGCGGCTTGACCTTAGTGGGGCGCTCCACGATTATGGGATTCCCCCCAGCCGTGGTGGCCGATGGGATGAAGCAGAGCCCCGCGGCAAGAACGAGAATGAATACTCGCTTGTTATTCGTCATGATCTCCTCCCGGATGTATTCGGCGGGACCCTTTAGAGAACCTCCTGCCGTCGCCGTCCGGAGTGGTTCCGTCTGCGCTTGCGGAGCGGGAGTCCAAGCATTTGCTTCCATTGCCCTCCCCGGTGTGCGCCTGAGGTGGGCGCAGAGTTCGCAGGCACAATCTCTATATCGGCGGATGCGCTTGTTCTCGTGATACCAAAATTGAAGGGAGAGGAAGGCCGCATCACCCGACGATGAGATTTGTCTGGGTCCGACGTTTCCAGGGAGGCAATTTCGATTCGGACGAAGATCAAAAGGGTACGGTGGCGTGAACCTGCGCGCGCCTCACCAAGGGGACCTGGCAGGGTTGAAGAGAAACAAGACGCGATTGCAAACCCAGAATCTCTGAGAAGCGGCGCCAACGGTGTCGCATGGGGGATATGTGGCTTGCACCCACCGCGTATGCATTAGCCGAGTGGCGATGACGAACAACTCAATGGCGGTATCAACTTCAAAGGCATCTACTTCACCGGTAGCACTCCTCTCCGCCTGGATGTGGGTCCGGGAGCAGCTCCTCCCGGCCAAAAATTGTTAACCCCTCCCCGCAGAATCCGGCAGGTTTCACGACTGTGGAGCGCGGGAGGCTTTATTTGCCCCAGCCCGGCTGTAAGTTGTGTCATTCATTTCACGAAAACCACTGTGGCGAATAATAGGATGATTAGGAAGTCGTGCCACGTACATATTTACCAACTGAGTATTATCCCTGGAAAGCGACGTTTAGACCGCTATTTCGCCACGTGATTGCGAGTTTGGTGGCAGAGCTCGGAGAGGCCTTCAATTCGCTGTGAAAGCTCTGTGACTTACAAGGTGGCAGCTTCCATCCCTGAGAATTGGAACTAGACGTGCTACAGACAAGCTTTGGATCGTTAGATGGCGGCAGTTCGTCTCAATCTGAAAGTGACGTTCATTGGGGGAGACGCACTGATTTGGGTTGGATGTATATTGCTTTTTTCTAATGAGTTGTGTGGCACTTTGTGGTGCCGAGCTGGATAGTATATCGCGAGGGACTTGAATATTGAAAATCATCGTTGATAATAAGTTGTCTTATTTGGGTCCTATGCGAGCACGTGGTCAGACCTGGACGTACGTAGGACCCCTGGATCGTCAACGCCCGTCGCGGAGTGACCTTGCGCAGTCGAGGCACTTCGCATTTAGTCCCACATTTGATATCCTGCCGGAGCTAAAGAGCGTGCTGATGTCATGGAGGGTGGATACTGTCTGGCAAGAGGGTGATGGGAGCCGCGCTCCAGGCAGGGCGTGAGGCAAGGTTCGTAACTTTCGTGAGTCAGGCAGGCCGCGTGCTGACCCATGATTAAACCAGAGGCATTGGTGGCAGACTTAGACAAATGTGGCTGGTACGCTCTTTATACTCGTCATCAGCACGAGAAGTGCGTGTATCGGATCCTGACGGGGAAAGGGCTGGAAGCCTTCCTGCCCCTCTATGACACTGCTCACCAGTGGAAAGACCGCGTCAAGCGAGTTTCCCTTCCGCTTTTCCCGTGTTATGTGTTCCTCCGCGGACCTCTCGCCCAGTGGCTCCCAGTCCTCACCACTCCTGGCGTTCACACCGTAGTGGGATTCGGGGGACAACCCGCGATCATATCCAGCCCCGAAATCGAGGCAATTCGAAGGGTGGTGGAGAGTTCTGTCAAGGTGGAGCCGCATCCATTTCTGAAATGTGGCGATCGTGTCCGGGTTACAGCCGGTCCTTTGCGAGGGCTGGAAGGGATACTGCTCCGCAAGAAGAACTGGTCGAAACTCCTCCTGTCTGTCGAGATGTTGCAACGATCGGTGGCCGTGGAGATTGAAGTTGCCATGGTCCAGCGTATTGGCGGGCGGAGTCAGGCGCTTGTGCCGGGCGTCAGTCCGGGGTGGTCGAGTGTGCCGGCTTAGCTTGCGTATTTCTGCGCAGTCTCGGTGAGCAGGCGCAAAGGTTCTCCACGGTCGGCACCCCTCCGATCAAAACCTCGGGCGCGGAATAGTCCACCCACCACCGCTCAATCCATAAAATTCAATGCTGACTTGTTGCCAGGTTTATAATAGCTGCTGCGTGGGTGATGAGTTTCAGTAACCCGACTCTTGGCGCCAGGAGCCTGCTGGAATTGACTCAGGAACATTCTCAACGACATCTGGGGAAGGGGGCCGAATCGTTATGGGGCGCTGCTTCCCGGATGATGCGCTTCCGCACCCTTGAACTCGCATTGCAACCCCGGTGGCGTAGCTGGGTCCTGTTACTGCTGGTGGGTGTGGGCACGGTGTTCCTGGGCGGGGAGGCTTTGCGCGCAGCTTTCGTGGCGATGCTAGGGGAATCTGCAGAAGAGGGGACGCTCCAGAAGGCGGTGGCGCTGGATCCTGCCAACCCTGAACTCCATCACCGCCTTGGTATGGTCCTGAGTGACTCTTTAGAAGAGGCCGACCGGATTGAAGGTGTAAAGCACCTTCGCCGCGCCACGGAATTGAATCCGTTCGCGGCGCGTTATTGGTCTGACCTTGCCGGGGCTTGTGAGCTGGCCGGGGACACGGCCTGCGCCACACGGGGAGTGGCGCAAGCTGTCAAGCTCAGCCCCATGACGCCGCAATTGCATTGGGCGGCGGCCAACACCTTACTGCGCGCGAGGCAAGGGGATGCGGCCATGGCGGAATTTCGCCGCTTGTTGGAGCTTGATCCGGCCTACGGGCCTGCGACCTTCCACGTTTGCCTGGTTTCGCTGGGGGATCCCCAACTCATCTGGGAGCGGGTATTGCCTCCCGGGAAGGACCCTTCCCTGAAGATAGCCTACATTGACTTCTTGGATGCGAACGGGCGGGCGGAACTGGCCCACCGGGTCTGGGTGCAAACCGTGGAGGCGGGAATTCCCTTTCCCTTGCCTTTGGCCAAGCCTTACCTCGAGCACGCACTTGAACTCGGCCGGGTGGAGGAAGTTCAGGGGGCGTGGCGGGATTTGGAGAAGCTGGGAATCATCCCTGAGGGTGATGGCGCGGGCAGTTTTGTGTACAACGGCGATTTTGAGCACACGCCGCTCGATGCCGGTTTGGATTGGCGCGACCGAGTGGGACCCTATGTCGCGCTCGATTACGCCGACGAGGCTTCCTACACTGGAAAGCGTTGCTTACGCATCGACTTCACGGTAAGCCGCAACCAAGAGTATTTGCCGGTGTATCAATTAGTCCCCCTACCTCCGAACCAAGCTTACCTGCTGACCGCTTATGTACGCTCGCAAGACATTACTTCGGATAGCGGGCCGCGTCTGCAGGTGCTGGATACGGATCCTCGCGGGCCGCAGGTGATGAGTGAAACAACCGTGGGAACGACCCCCTGGCACCAGGTCAGCCTCAAGTTTTGTACGGGACCAGGCACAAAGCTGGTGCAGCTTTCCGTCATACGTGTGCGTGCCCGGACCTATCCGGCCGAGATCACCGGAAGTTTCTGGCTTGACACCGTGGTGCTTAAGGCGTTGGGACCGGCGAGTGAAAGCGCCTGTGTGGCGTCAGCCCGCTAGCCGCGCGGACGATTCTTATTTGATTGAGATGGCAAACCTTTTACATGAAACTCGGGGATTGGGGACCCGTGCCGAACCTCTGGCATTCCCTTCTGCCCGGATACTGCTCGGGTTGACGCTGCTCGCCGCGCCCCTCCCCTTTGGCGCCGTTTATACCTGGGCCTGGGCCTCCCTCACCATTTTAATGGTGGGTGTTCTGATTCTGTGGACGGTGGGAAGCATTCAGCAGGGGAGGTTGAGAATAGGCTATTCCCCCCTATACGTGCCCATGGCCCTATTCTTTGCCCTGGGGTCGGTGCAGTTGTTGTTTCATCTGACCCTCACTCCCATCGCCACGAAGGAGTCGCTTATCAAGCTCGCCACGGACTTCACTCTATTCTTTGTGGTGATCCAGCTTTTTTCGGCATCTTTCGCCGGAACTTGGCGCAGGGTGGGAATCGCCGTTGTGGTCTTCGGTTTTCTATTCAGCTTCCTTTCAATCCTCCAATTTTTCTGGAGCCCCGGCAGGATCCTCTGGGTGAGCCACGATCTTGGGGGCTGTTTCGGCCCTTACGTTGATCGTGACCATTACGCGGGCTTGATGGAGATGCTGGCGCCTGTTTCCGCCGCTTACGTTCTTTCCCGGCCGAAACGCGACCCGCTGAGGGGCCTGCTCTGGTTTGCCGTTCTGGTCCAGGTTGTCTCATTACTCCTCACCGGGTCGCGCGGAGGTTTTGTCTCGGTTTTAGTGGAGATGGTGATTCTGAGCTGGATCGTGATATGGCGTAATCCCCTCCCGGGCCGGCGAATGCGAGGCGCCGTGACGGGGCTGGCGCTGGTGGCCGTGGCGGCGCTCTTCATTTGGCTTCTTCCGACCTATGTCCTCAATAGACTCGGAACGATCAACAACTATGTGCCCGGGGCCAGAGGTGGAAGCCGGCCGACTCTTTGGAGGAACTCTCTCGGGATCTTTCGGGACCACCCTTGGACTGGTGCGGGGATGGGCAGTTTCGTGACGGCTTACCCCCCGCATCAAACCTATGCGTTAGACCTGGTGACTGAGCACGCCCACAATGATTATGTCGAGGCTTTGACAGAGACGGGCGTACTCGGCGGGGTCTTGATTCTTGCGGCGTTGGTAATGTTCATCTATATCGCGTTCAGGAATCCGGTTGTGCAAGCAGAATATGAGCCCGGGTGGATTCAACTGGGCGCAGCGATTGCGTGTTGCGGCCTGCTCACTCACAGCTTTGTCGACTTCAACCTGCACATCCCGGCTAACGCGGCATGGTTCGCATTCTGCGCCGGTCTTGCGAGCCTTTCCGGTCGAGGGGACTCTGAGCAGGTGGATTGACTGAGGCTGAGTAGTTTAAGGCTCGATTTGAGTCGATATAGAGTGAGTGCCTGGTGCGGAGCCGGACATTGGCGGATGAATGGGATTTTTTGACCGAACGGAGTTCTTCGTACTGGGGTTTATTTCTTTCGAGGAGAGTGGTGCTTTTGCCCTAACCTATGCAGGCTTATGCACTTTTCGGCTTGACCCCATTTAAGAAATCGTCCATACTAGCCTTGGTTTTTGAGGCGTTTGGCAGGGGAGGGATTATTTCGACGTATGGCAGATCCTCCCAAGATTTGCAGTTCGTTTGGTTTATTATTTGCAGGAAGTTGCAAGGTCGGTAGATTCGCAGTTTGGTCAGGATTTGATTGCAGGCAGGGGGAGCAAGGCACTTTATTTCTTAGTATTTCCTCCTGTTTCCAGTAAAAGAGCAAAGCTCCTGTGGTCACTGGTCAAATTGTACGACTTACAGAAAACAGGCCAAGTAAGTCAGACGGCGGAGCTATCTTAACCTTGTCGGTTAGAAGATTCTTGGCGAAAGCTCAAGCACAGCGTGGGCGCATACCCTGCCAGCGCGCAACAACCAAGGGAGGAAATACGCCCGACCTGACGTCCAACCTCGATTTGAAGTTTTCCTCCCCCTATTACACCATTACCTACCACTCACCAGACCAAAGGAACCAGATTTCGCACGTTGCTTTTGCCTGTTTATGGCCCTTTTACGGCCCACTCGAACGCGGCGAATAGATACTTGCGAATGCAACGGGTTGATCCATCGGGCGGGTTTGGAAGAAACCAGCAAAGCCATTCTCCTCCAGCATGCAAGCCATATAAAGGGAAGTCGATCATTTCGTCAGAATTGAATTTGACCCTAACGCCAGATGCGGTCATTATGTCGGATTCAGGGCAGGCCCACCTCAGGGTTTCCAATAGATTCTGCTCGGTATGTGGAACCAATCGAACCGCCTCCTGCCCGAGGCGGTGGTTGGCTGCGAAGAGGAGTTACGCGATGAGCAACGCAATCTCTCGAAGTGGGGAAACAAATGGGAGGCGGGGGCGGTGTGCGACAGTGGAGATACTCTTGTCTTTGGCGCTGGGATTTATTGTGATCAGTCAACAAACAATCCTGAAAGCGCAGGACACCGTGCAGGGGGCGAAGCCGGGCGCGTCTGCTGCGGAGCCACCGACAGCACCAGACGCACTCTCCTCCGCGCCCCTCGATGATTACTTGATTAATCTGGGTGACGAGTTGGATGTCTATGTTTTCGATGTGCCGGAGCTTTCCCGCACTTACCTAGTAAACCCGGCCGGGACCATAATCGTGCCCTTGCTGCCCAAGCCTGTCCAGGCTGCGGGATTGACATCGGATCAGATCGCTCGCGCCATGGAGGAAGCTTTCCGCCAGTCCGGTCGCCTGAGACACCCGGAAATCTCCGTCTCGGTCAAACAATCGCGCACCCGTTCGGTGGCTGTAGAAGGAGCGGTAAAGACCCCGCAGGTCCTTCCCATGGTCTGGCGAGAAAAATTGGTCGATGCCATCACTCAATGTGGTGGATTGGCGGACGACGCGGGGACTTACGCCACGATTACGCGAGGCTCTCTCGCTATGCGGGATCTTGCCCTGGAGGGTGGACCAGCAAACCCGACTTTGACCGTCGAGTTGAATAAAGTCATGGATGTAACTGACCCGGCTTCGACGATTGAGGTGTGGCCGGGTGACCGTGTTTCCGTGGCCAGGGCCGGGGTCTTTTACGTCCTGGGAGAGGTTCGGAGTCCCGGGGGCTACTCCCTTAGAAACGGGCGGGATCAGTTAACCGTACTACGGGCCCTGGCGATGGTGGGAGATGCGACCAGCGTGGCCAAAAAGAGCAAGGCGATGATCATTCGCAAGGATCCCAAAGCGCCAAACGGACGTGAGGAAATCAATCTCGATTTGAAAAGTATCCTGGCTGGACGGTCCCCAGATCCCGTATTGCAGGCGGACGACATCCTCTTTGTCCCCGGCAGCGGGGGCAAGAAGGCGTTACACACGCTGACCAGTGTGCCCGCGACTGTCGTCGGTGGCGCAGCTTCGACTGCCGTTATTGTCCATTAGCCAACCTTTTGGGAGCAACCCAGAGCCTTTAAACCAAGGACACAATATGCCTGGAGAAAATCAGTTAGTCCCCTTTGATCCTACATCTCTCAGTCCCAGCGACCCGCGCGACCGGCGCATTACAGCGGTGAAGAACATTGAGATCGGCGAGATCGATGCCTTTGGCCAATTGCGCGCCGTCTGGGATCTCTTGGTGAAACACCAGTGGCTCATTCTGACTGTCACGGTGGTGCTCACGGCTTTGGTAACCTTCTACTCTTTTAAATTGCCGCCGGTTTACCAAGCCATGTCCCGAGTGGATGTGGAATCCGAAGCGCCGCTCCTACAGACCTTGAACGATCTCTTCAAGACGGGGGATGCCGACGACGCGTTCCTGGCAACCCAGGTCAGCATCCTGCAGAGCGACGAACTGGCATGGGAAACGGTCCACCAATTAGGTTTGGGCGGGGCGGGTAAGTCCGGAGCTAAAGTCGTGGGTATTCCCCTGACGATGCAAACCGCCGCCATCCGGGGATTCCAAGGCCATCTCCGAGTGGAGCGGGCGAGGGACACCCGCATGATCCTGGTGGAGTATGAGAGTTCCGATCCCAAGCAAGCGGCTGACGCCGTGAATTTGCTCGTCGCCAACTATATCGAATACAACATTCGCACCAAATATGACGCCAGCCGGCAGGCGACCGGGTGGATGGAGCAGCGGCTGGACGAATTGAAAGTTAAAGTGGAAAAATCCGAACAGGCCATGGTGGATTATGAGCGGCAAAACAACATCGTGGGCGCAGGCGAGAAACAGACTGCCGCCGAAGCCCGGCTGGATGACCTGAACAAGGACTTCAACAGCGCGCAAGCCGAGCGCTTATCGAAAGAATCGACGTACAAAATGGTGGCGGAGAATGAGGCGCAAGTGGGGTTCATTCAACCGAGCAGCCTCCTGAGCGGACTGGAAGCCAAAGAAGTTGATCTGAAGGAGCAGTTCTCGGAGGTTTCGTCGCACTACGGGCCTACCTATCCCAAAGCCGTGGCGCTTCAGGATCAATTGAAGGATTTGGAATCCCTCATCGCCCGGGAAAGAAAGCGGGCAGTGGAGAATACTCGCAGCGAATACCAGGCGGCTATCCAGCGCGAGAAAGTTCTGGCGGAGGCCGTGGCCGGGCAGAATTTGGAAGTCGAAAAGGTCAATCAGTTGCTCATCGAGCACAACCTGCTCAAGCGGGAATTCGAATCCAATCAACAGCTTTACGATAGCTTGCTCGCGCACTTGAAGGACGCGAATGTTTCCGCCGGCTTGCGGGCTACAAACATCCATGTCATCGACCGGGCAGTGCCGCCGAGCGCCCCCATCCGGCCGGACAAGATCCGCAACATCGTGTTTGCCCTGGCGGCTGGTTTGGGGCTGGGGGTGGCCTTAGCCTTGACCAGTGAGGCGATGGACAATTCCATCAAGAGCGCCCAAGAGATCGAGAAGCTTACGAACCTTCCCACTTTGGCAATTGTTCCCCTCGCCCAATTGGGTCCAGGACCTCGCCGTCAAGCTGAAGCCGGACGCAAGCGCATTCCCCTTATGGATCACGATTCGAGGTTCTCCGCGGCCTTGGCGGTCCTCAGGAGGCCCGGCGCTCCCATCTCGGAAGCGTATCGAGCTCTCCGCACCTCCATCCTGCTCTCGAACGCGCATCGGCCGCCCCAGGTGCTTTTGGTTACGAGTTCTCAACCCGGTGAAGGGAAAACGGTGACGGCGCTGAATCTCGCCATAAGCATGGCCCAGAAAGGCGGGCGAGTGCTCCTAATCGATGCGGACATGCGTCGCCCCGGCATCTCCAAGCCCTTGAAGTTGACTCTCGCCAAGGGGCTTTCCGGGATTCTCACCAGGGCTTATGAGTATGACCCCCAACTGCTGTCCAGACTCGATCCGGTGGCCGGCCTGGCGCTCCTGCCCAGTGGCCCCGTCCCCACCAATCCGGCCGAACTGCTCAGCTCGGAGAGAATGGAGGCCCTGATCAAGCAGTTGCGACAAGAATTTGATCACATCATTTTGGATTCGCCCCCCGTATTGCCCATCACTGACGCCACCGTCCTCTCCACCTTGGTGGACGGCGCCGTCATGGTGGTGGAATGCGACAAGACCACGCGCGCCGCTCTGAGCCGAGCCTGCGGGGTGATTGACCAGGCGGGCGGCAATATCATCGGCACGGTCCTGAACAAGGTGGATGCCAGGCGCGACGGATATTATGGTTATAGGTACTATCACGGGTACTATTCATATAATTATAAGTCGTATTATACGGACGGGAACCGCTCCTCCGGTTAGCCGTTGGAGGTGATGGCCTGGACGCCGCCTTGATGGGGCGGCCACTCACTGGAGGTCGAGACCCTGGGAACAAAGATGGCGCTCGCCGGACGCGGAAGGGAAGCACCCTCCGCCGCCGGGTATGGCCATCGGGACAGGGCTGTTCATCGTTCCAAAGGAGAACGGGTTTATGGTTTCATTGATTACAGGCGGCGCCGGATTCATTGGGTCGCACTTGGCGGAGGCCCTGCTTTCGCGAGGAGAGAGCGTTATTGTTCTGGACGATCTGAGCACCGGATCCGTTGATAACCTCCGCCATTTGCGCGCCAACGGCGCCCTGCAATGTTTCTTTGATAGCGTCATGGATCGTCACCTCCTGGCCGAGGTGATTGACGAATCGGATGTGGTGTACCACTTGGCGGCGGCAGTGGGAGTGCGCCGAATTATTGAGAGCCCGGTGCGCACGATCGAAACCAATGTCAAAGGGACGGAGTTGGTTTTGGAAGCAGCCGCCAAGAAGAAGAAACTGGTTTTTATCGCCTCCACCTCCGAAGTTTACGGCAAGAACAGCAAGGTGCCGTTCTGTGAGAACGATGACACCACTCTGGGCCCCACCGTCAAGTCGCGCTGGTCCTATGCTGCTTCCAAGGCTCTGGATGAGTTTCTTGCCTTAGCCTATTGGAAAGAGAAGCGCTTGCCCGTGGTGATCGGCAGGCTCTTCAACACCGTGGGGCCCCGCCAGACCGGCCGCTATGGAATGGTGCTGCCGACTTTCGTGGGCCAGGCCCTCGAGGGTCAACCCTTGACCGTGTTTGGCACGGGTAAGCAGAGCCGCTGTTTTGGGTACGTGGGCGACGTCGTCGAAGCGATCCTGCGGCTGGTGCGCACGGATTCCGCCGTGGGGGAAGTGGTGAACGTCGGGAACGATCAGGAGATTACCATTGAAGGATTGGCTTCTCTTGTCAAACAGGGGACGAGCAGTGCTTCGGCCGTCCATTACATCCCTTACGACGAGGCGTATGAACCTGGCTTTGAGGACATGGCCCGGCGGGTTCCCTCCTTGGAGAAGCTGGTGCGGCTTACCGACTTCCGTCCCTCCACGCCCCTCCCGGTGATTATCGATAAGGTGGCAGCTTACATTTCATCGAAAAAGCAGATCGTTCAATCCGCCCCCGTATGAACCAGACGCTCGAGACTGGCCCGCGTTCATGAATGCAACTCACCGCCGAACGATTTTTTTGATTTTGGTGTTTGGCGGCGTTATTTTGCGGGTCATCTTGACGGTGATCGCTGGCAATCAGGTAATGACGCCGTGGCGGGTGGGTGGCGATGCAGTTTTCTATATTCACCTTGCCTCGAACGTTGCCCAGGGGATGGGCTTTTCGTATGCACACCAACCCACCGCATTCCGCCCACCACTTTATCCGCTGTTTCTGGCGGGCATGATGGATGTTTTTGGAATCCACTTTGTTTTCGCGACGAGACTCCTTCAGTGTGCGGTCGGCTTCATTACCGTCTGGTGCTGCTGGCGCATAGCCTCGCGGATCTTTGGCGCGGAGGGGGGATGGGCCACTTTACTGATCGCGCTGTATTTCCCCACCCTGGCGGTTTTCCCCACAGAGCTAATGACTGAGTGCTTCGCTACGTGCCTGACGGCTGCCTTTTTTTGGCTGGCGCTTGAAAATCCTCGCCTCATGGAGCGTAAGACCGCCGTTTATCTGGGAATGCTGGTCGGCTTTGCGGCCTTACTTCGTTTCAATATGGCGATCTTCGCGCCGATTGCTGCCTGGATCATGCTGCGAAGCGCTGGCTTGCGCCGAACCATCCCGAATTTTGCCCTAATGACCTTGGCAGGTGGGGTGATTATGTTGCCTTGGATTCTCCGCAACCAAGTGGTCTTCCAGGGCCGTGTCCTGTTCTCCACCCAGGGTGGCTATAACGCCCTTCAGGGAGTGCTCACGCCGCAAGGCCGCGTCCAACCTGGGGACCTGGGAGACCCTTCGTGAAGCTGGTTCATGGCTGAGCGGCGACCTGGAAACAAACGGCCCGCAACGGCTCAAGCTGCCCGCGGAGCCGCAACTCGATCGCCGCGCCTGGGACCTCACCCGCGGGATTTGGCGGCAAAAGAGCTGGCGCCTACTCCCCGTGATGATGGATAAGCTTGGTTATTTCTGGCTCAGCACGGATCAATTGTTTTCAACCTACTCGTTTCCGTGGAAAATACGCGCGGCCCGTGCCGCCGGAGTCATTCTCTATTGGGGCCTTCTGGGGCTGGCGATTACGGGATGGGTGCTGCTTCATGCCCAGCGGCCTACCACCGCAAGATTCCTTCTCGGGTACGCACTCCTGATCTCGCTTGCCCATCTGCCGTTCATTATGACCAGCCGCCACCGCATCCCCTTTGCTGAACCCTTCCTAGTGGTCCTCGGTGGGGCGGGATTGGTATGGCTATGCTGCCGTTTGAATTTGTTGACTTCCTCCGAATGCGAATTAACTCAATCGCGATGACCATCCAGTAGGGTCTCGCGCATGCGCGCTTTGGCAACAATTCTGGCCGACGCCCGTGCCTACACTTAGCACGATACCTTGGCTAATTGACCGGGCATACGATAACTCGTCCAAACTGCCACCGGGAGGAGCAGAACGGACCTGAATGGCAAGCACATCAACTAATTCGAAACCTAAGGAGATCGAGAATATCATCTTAAAAGGATGTGTCCTGATTCTCGCACTTTCGGCCTTGTCACTGGCCTTCCGGCCGGGTCGGTCGATTGCGGAGGCTCCCCTCGAAGAGGATGGCTATTACGGACTCACGGTTTCACGAAATATGGCCCTTGGCATGGGGATTGTCATACAGACTTCTACCTGGACGAACGGCTTCCAGCCCTTGTGCACATTCCTTCGCGTCCCGGTGTTTTGCCTGGTCAGGCACGATAGGGACTTGGCAATTCGCTTCATTCTAGGTCTGGATTGGCTCTTTTACATCGGCGCCGCATACTTGGTGTCACAAGTGGCATGTGACTTCGAGCCAGATTCCTCGAGGACAGCGCAGGCTACGACGTGGGCAGCAATGATTCTTTATCTTTCAGCACCCAACGTCTTCATTGAGCACTTTAATGGTATGGAGACCGGCTGCTTGCTGGCGTGCTACGCTGTTACCTGGAGATTCTATCAACGGCGGGGAACCGAATCGACTCGAAATCGGATCGCTTTTGCGATACTGCTTGGTGTTCTCGTGTTGGCGAGAATCGATGGAATCTTCTTGGTTATTATCATTTGCATTCACCAATTGTTTGATCGTAGTGTCCCTCTTTGGGGATCACGGGTTGGCAGGTTTTCAACTCTAGCAGGGTTTTCGCTCCTTGTGTCGTCGCCATGGTGGCTTTACAACCTCATAGGGTTTCATTCGCTCATACCGAGCAGTGGGAAGGCAGAGCAGTTGTTCGGCCTGTCGATCCACAGGTGCAAGGGCATGGTGGCAGCTGTGGACCGTGGCCTTTTTCCGTGGGTGTACATAATTGGGCATGAGTGGCCCTACGCGCATGCTTGGGGCTCGATAATACGTCTTATCGCCCTTGGAATTGTTGTTGTATGTTTTTGTCTTTTCAATCGGCGCAAGGAGGACCGCGGAATCAAGTTGGATGCCGCCGACGAGCAGCATCGACGAACGCTGCAATTTGCCCGGTGGCTCTTAATGTCGCTGGCCGTCCTCGCGTGTTGGTACACGGTTTCATCCCATGCGGTTCACTTTTACGCTCGTTATCTAGCTCCTCTTGCGCTAGTGGCGGTGTTTGCAGGCGTTCAGCTTTATTCATTTGTTTTCCAAAGGAGCCATCGGATTGCAACAACGGGCTTGGCGGCCCTGGTCGTACCCATAGTCACGTTTGCGGCGATGGCGTGGAGGGCCGATAGGTACTTTAATGGAAGCACGCATATGTATATACGTCAACAGATGGCCCTTGTTCAAAAGTATGTCCCGGCAGATGCTTGGGTGGCAGCCGGGCAAACCGGGACGCTGGGTTTCTTTCGGAGCAGGGTTGTGAACCTAGACGGGAAGGTTAACGGGGCTGCGCTCCGATTTCAACACACAATGCCTTTATATCTGCGTCAGATTGATGTGGACTATGTGTGTGATTTTCCCGAGGAAATCCATCGGTATCTCGGTATGCATCCCGAGGCAATCGGGTGGACAATGGTAGCAAGGGAGAGTGACTTTGAACTTTGGCAGTTTAGAGGTATTACGACAACTGGCAAGGACTTCCGAGCTTACCCTTCTCACTTTCCCCTCAAGGTTGCAACCACCGGACTGAATTGAGGCTGTCTTCGGTGGCATCGCTGTATAAGCGCCTTCGGTACGCGTGGGACGGACCAAGGGGCCTAACAAGATTGGCTGAGGGAGCGGCATGAATCTTCTGGACCAGCGGTTTTTCGTCACGGGGGCGACCGGGTTTGTAGGCGCTTCCCTCGTGCGGAAACTGGCCGGGATGGGATGCGAGGTACACGCGTTGGTGCGCGAAGGCGCGGACCTGTGGCGACTGCGAGGCATCGAGCAAAAAGTGCATTTGCACAGGGGCGACCTCACCGGCTCCGAACGCCACCGGGACGTGGTGTTGGCTGTCCAACCCAGCGTCATCTACCATCCCGCGTGCATGGAGCATAACCCGACCAAACCAACGCGGACCAGATCATTCTTATCGATACCTTCGGAACGTGGAACCTCCTGAAGGCTTGCGCGGAGGTGAACTACAAGGTCCTTGTGAACACGGGCAGTTCGTCGGAGTACGGGGCCAAACTGCACGCCCTGCGCGAGTCGGACCTGCCGGAGCCGAACAGCTACTACGCTGTGGCTAAGTGCGCCCAAACCCAGGTGTGCCAGCATATGGCGCGGGCCGACCGGCGTCCCGTCAAAACCTTTAGTCTATTCTCGGTCTGCGGGTCCTTACGAGGCTCCCGCACGGCTGATACCCACAGTCATCCGTCGATGCCTGGAAGGGAAGGATCTGGAGATGGTCTCGCCCGACACCGCGCGCGATTTCATTCATGTGGACTATGTCGTTGAGGCCTACTTGCAGCTCGGCCAGTTGAGCTTGCAATGCGGTGAGACCATTAACATTGGTGCCGGGGTCCAATTGACGATGCGGGACGTGGTCAATGTGGTACTGCGCGCGACCGGCGCCAAAGTCAAGGTGCGTTGGGGAAGCATGCAGGCGCGGGTCTGGGACACCGAGACTTGGGTAGCTGATCCGAGCAAGGTGAGGTGGGTCTTGAAGTGGGCGCCCAAGATGGGCTTGAACGACGGGATCGAACGAACCACTGAATGGTCTCGAAGGAACCGGGCCGCAACGCAATGATCCACACACAGTGCGCCATCTGCGAAAGCGATGCCTGGGACCGCGAACTGTATCCGGATCGGTTGGGGGCGCAGGCAGCTACCTATAGCCAGTTCTCGGCGCGGCGGCAGCCCGACAAAGTGCATGACCGAATGGTCCAATGCCGGAATTGCGGCTGGTCCTCTCCGACCCGGTGCTCCCCGAGGAGGAACTGTCGCGCTTATATCGGGGGAGTGCCTTCGCCTACGAGGAGGAATTTGTTTGTGCCCGCCTTACCTATGCGGAGTATGTAAGGGAGAGCCTTCCGCTACTCAAGGAAGATGACAGGCTGCTGGACATCGGTTGTGGGAACGGGTTTTTTCTGGAGAAAGCGCTCGAACTCGGATTCGCCGAAGTGGATGGTGTCGAACCGAGTCGCTAGGCTTTCGAGGCGGTGCGAGCGCGCATTAAGAATGAAGCCTTCCAGAACGGACAGCACCCGCCAGCATGGTTCAACTTGATCTGCGGGTTCCAGGTTTTGGATCACCTGACGCGGCCGAACGAAGTGCATCAACTTTCTTGGGACAGCACTCTTTCAATAGGCAGGATAGTGCTGCCCCCTGTCGGCCAAGAGGCCCGCTGATTTGTCAGGGGCACGCACCTTAACGAATTTCCTTTCGAAGGCGAGTCCGAGATCTGTGCAAATGCAGGCCCAAAGCAAGGTCACGATGGCAACCCCCTATATGTCGACCGAGCCCGCGCCGCAGAGTCTTGCACGGGTGCACGCGCGCAGTCGATACATTGAGATTCTTCTCGCCCTCTTCTTCCTCAGTCTGCCCCTGGTCAACCCCTGGGTACACGGAGACGGCGTCGGCTACTATGCCTATATCCGATCCTTGGTCGTGGAGCATAGACTCGATTTTGAGAATGACTGGCGCGCCGGAAACGAAAGCTTCACCATGGGCCGGATCTCTCCCGATGGCAGGATTGACCCTCGCCTGTATACCCGGACCGGCCATCTCGAGAATCACTTTGCAGTTGGACCTTCCATCCTCTGGGCGCCTTTTATCGTGCCGGTCCATTGCGTCATGTTAACGCTTCAGCGGATTGGGGTGAAGGTGAAGGCCAGCGGGTTTTCCCGGCCGTATATTGTGGCGATGGCGCTCGCTACCGTCCTTTACGGCTTCCTGGGACTCTGGATCTCATTCCACTTGGCTTGCGTTTATTGTGAAGAGCGCTGGGCTTTGCTGGCAACGCTGGGGGTTTGGTTCGGGAGTTCGTTGCCTGTCTACATGTACTTCAACCCTTCCTGGTCACACGCCCACTCGGTGTTCGTTGTAGCGCTGTTCCTCTGGTATTGGCATCGAACCCGCCCGGGTAGAACGCTGGCGCAGTGGGGGATCCTCGGTTTGTTGTCGGGACTGATGCTCGACGTGTACTACCTGAATATCGCGGTCCTTCTGATCCCACTTCTCGAGTCCGTCCGGCAGTATGTTAGGAATTGGCGAAGTCCTAAGCGCGATTGGGCCGCTATGGGCCGGCTTTTCAGGGCCAACATCGTCTATGGCTTCGCGCTCGTAGCGGCATTCCTTCCCACCATGATTACCCGCCGGATTATCTACGGCAGCCCCTTTGATCTGGGGTACTCGGCAGAGTGGCGATTGAAGCCCGCGCTCCTGCACGTGCTCCTCTCCTCGGACCATGGCCTTCTCACCTGGACCCCGATCCTGATTCCGGCGATTCTGGGCTTGTTTTTGCTCCGAAGGTACGATAAAGAGGTTTCCAGAAGTCTCCTGATCTCCTCGCTCGTCCTTTATGGGGCGGTTTCCTTCCACACCAACTGGGACGGATTGTCCTCTTTTGGCAATCGGTTTTTCATTTCCCTCACGCCCTTTTTCATCTTGGGCCTAGCGGTTTCCTTCCAGCGGTTGGCGGAGCTGCTAAAGAACCAACAAAGGGCATTGGTCATCGCCAGTTCTGTTACCGGTCTATTTATCCTCTGGAATCTGGCCTTCATCTTCCAATGGGGCACGCACATGGTTCCCGCCCGAGGGGCAATTTCTTGGAACCAGATGGCTCACAATCAATTCGTCGAAGTGCCAAGCCGGATTCTGACGGATCTCAAAGCCTACGCGACGGACCGAACCGCCCTGATGCAGCAAATCGAGCAGGGAGACATCCGCCAATTGCAGCAACAGCAAGGAGAAGCCAAAACGAAGTGAGCGACGCACTTACAGGACAAATTGTCCACGCAGAGCCCCCGGTGCTGCGGATTGCTCCCCCGCACGGGTGGCTGGACATCGATTTCAGGGAGCTTTGGGCGGCGCGCGAGCTGCTCTATTTCTTCGTTTGGCGCGACATCACCGTGCGCTACCGGCAAACCGCCATCGGCGCGGCCTGGGTGGTGATTCAGCCCTTCATGACCATGGTGGTGTTCAGCCTTTTCTTCGGGCATTTGGCCAAAATTCCTTCCCACGGGCTGCCCTATCCGGTTTTTTACTACAGTGCGCTGCTGCCCTGGACTTATTTTGCCGGTTCGTTGCAGCGCGCCGCCGGCGTGGTAGTGGACCAGCAGCACGTGATTACCAAGGTTTATTTCCCTCGCCTAGTGCTTCCCTTGGCGGCCGTGGCGTCAGGATTGGTGGACTTCGCCATCAGTTTCCTGGTTTTTGTGGGCCTCATGGCCTGGTACCGCATCAAGCCCGGCCCGGCCCTGCTGATGTTTCCCCTATTTCTGCTGCTGGCGGTCTTGACCGCCCTGGCGGTGGGCCTGTGGCTCTCCACTCTGGACGCGATTTACCGCGACGTTCGTTTCGCCGTCCCTTTCCTTATCCAGTTCTGGATGTTCGCTTCTCCCGTGGCGTATCCCAGCAGCCTGGTCCCGGAGCGCTGGCGCTGGCTCTACGGACTGAACCCCATGGCGGGCGTCATCGAAGGGTTTCGCTGGAGCTTGACCGGCCAGGGCCAGCCCCCCACGTTGCTGCTGGGCATCTCATCCCTCGTGGTTCTTATGCTGGTCGTAGGAGGAATGTTCTTCTTCCATAGGATGGAAGGAACGATTGCCGACGTCGTTTGAAGCGGGATTGCCGGTTTCTTTATCCGGCGCACCGGGATGTATGCCCAACCCGCCTGCGGCAGTGGGTCAAGTTGAGGTAGCGGCGGCTTTACGCCGCCATATGGCGAGGTAAACTCGCCGCTACGAGTCCAAATTGACCCCCTGCCCCACATGGCGGTGCTGCCCCAATCTGAACGTAACGCCGCCATCTTGGCGGCTCAATGCCGGCTGGAAGCCGGCGCTACATCTGAAATCAGGACAGCACCCACCCGGCTTTTCCATTAACGAAGCCCGCGTTGCCATTATTTCCCATTAAAATCTGATGATTACAGCCACTCCACGCTCGCGGGCAAGGGATATCTCGGGACTCTCGAGAGCGGCAAAGAGTTTCTCACCGAGGTCACGGCGCGGCGGTGCCGCGACCAAAGTTGTGCCATGGCCATCTTGGCCATGCCCGAGCACGGGCAAGATGCCCGTGGCACAAAATCTTCGCGCGCCGCGATGAATTGCGGGATTGGTAATACAGAGAGAACCCACAGAGGCCACCGAGAGGTTCCCGAGTTTTTCTCCGTGCACTCTGTGGTCAACCCGATCGATAAACCCGACGCCTTAAACACTAGGTGAACTCTGTGTGAAACGTTCTTGCCTCTGCTTCTCCCCCGTGTTCTTCATGAATAATCCTGGCCAGCTTCTGCCTTCTGGCTCCAGACTTCGGACTTCGGACTCCGGACTTCGGACTTTCTTTTGCTGACCCCGGACCCCGGACCCCGGACCTCGGACCTAGCAGGTTGATGAAAAAGGACGTAGCGGCGGGTTTACCCCGCCATTGGGTAGCGTCTGAAATGTACGTTGAAGGAGCGTCAAAATCTCACCGTGCGAATGCAGAATCGCGGATTCATCGTTTCACTCGGCTAACGAACGCTTTCAGCAAAAAACGGGAGAATCACTATGCGGCGCTAGCCCTGTATTCCGCCTATTACAATCTCGAGAGAATCCACAGCACGCTCCGCGTTACCCCCGCCATTGAAGCCGGACTCGCCGATCACGTCTGGACATACGGTGAGCTTTTGGCATAGAATTAAGAAGAAACGATTAATTGGCAGTAGGGCTGCCAAAGAATCATTCTCGCAAGGGATTACTCTACCCATGCCAGATCAAGTTCTCCCTCCCCGTGAATCGTATATGGTTGTTGTCGCTGGAACGATGAAACCTGCAATCCACCATGTCCAATGGTATCGCAAGATTAATGCGATTGATGACAATGATTTGGCAGCAGCGCTAAGAAGCCCAACCGGTGTCACAACTCCAATTGTTTCCCAACTTCAATTTGGATCGCCGATCCTCACTATTACTTGCAATCCCGTTCAATGGTCGATTCTGTCCAACCATGCTAGTTCATGGGAACGAATGCTGAGGACTTCATCGCTCGTTTTTGCCAAAGAAAATGATCCAACTCTGACGTCTTATGTATTCGTGTCACAACGACACATCGATACAAAAGCCTCTGACCTAAAAGCCCTTCTGGCGACATGTCTTGTAGACCTTCATCTTGGCTTTCCGGTAGGCAAGAGCTCAGGTAGCAACATATCTTTAGCCATAGAGGAAGAGGGCCTTACAACAGCAACTTCGATCCAAACCTCGGTTTTAGGTGACCATACTGTGTTTGGTTTTTACAATCACCAATACGAAACAAATGATATAAGTGGTATCCTCGACGGACGGTTTGAGCGATTCCGCTCTGGGGCCGAGAAGTTCTTTACTGATGTCGTCGCCGCCATAAATGTCCTCGCCACGAAAGGATAACATCATGGCTGACTCACCTCTTGCAATTTACAACCAATACATCGAGGCAAATCCACAGGCATTTGATCAGCCATATAGTAGTGTGCATAACAGTGGCAATTATATATGGTCCGGTATCGACAGCTTTCGGGGAACGTACCCCTTCGAAGCGATGGCGTTAATTTACTCAAATGACCCGTTCCTTTTTTCAAGATTAATAAAGCTTTTCATTGAATCCCTGCAGAAGAACTTGGACGTATCTATTGTTTCATTAAAAGAAAACATTCGCAGCCTCGTCAGTGAGGTGCAGGAACTAAGGGTGGAGATTCAACAGCTTCGCAAGGAACGGACCTTCGTCATTCCATTAACAACTCTCGCTCCTCAACCATTTCAAATGACGCTGCAAATCCCAGCGACTATTGATGGGGATGGGGAAGATTATACGGCTACATTTATGGAGGCGAATGTAAGCGCGTCTGGTGAAAGCGAAGCTGACGCAATTGCGAACTTTAAAGATATGCTGGTATCTACTTACAAAACCCTGGAAGAGATACCCGCTCAAGAATTGGGTCCACTGCCTTCCCGTCAATGGGCAATCTTAAAAAGCGTTGTCAAAAGATCAGAGTAAACATGGCACGAATAATCACCAAAGAACTTGCAATTAAAATACGAGACAAGCTCCATGGAGTGCTAATTCCGGAGCGAAGCTCCGCCCATGACGTATACGGTATATATTATGGGGGTCGGATTATTGCGACTTTCGGGATCCGGCGAGGTTCCGAAAAAGACAAAGGACACGACCATATTCCGAGGGCTATCAACGTAAGCACTGGATTCGCAAAACAAATCGGAGTGTGCAATAAGTACCTAGATGACTACTTGGATTACTTGCATCAGGCTGGACTCTTGCCGGAATTGCCAGGATCGCCAAGAGTTACACAATTGCCGGAATCGACCGAATAACTCCTCCGACATACCCTCAACGGAACTTTAAGACACTACCCGACTTTTCGCATTGATATCGAAGGAGAAGTGGCGGGGTAAACCCACCGCTACGTCCCGCCGCACGACTTTTTCATCAGCCTGCTAGGACTCCCTTCATGTCTGAAACGGTTATTCGCGCGGAAAATCTGAGCAAGCGCTACACGATTGGCGAGCGCCAAAGGAACCTCAGCGGGCGCGAGGCGCTGGCCCGGGCCTTGACGGCCCCGGCGCGTCTGTTTCGGGCGCGCAAGCCGCCCTCGGCCAACGGCGACGCCACGCACATTTGGGCGCTCAAGGATGTCTCCTTCGAGGTTCGCCAGGGCGAAGTGGTGGGAATCATTGGCCGCAACGGCGCCGGCAAGAGCACCCTGCTCAAGCTTCTGGCCCGCGTCACCAAGCCCACCTCGGGCTACGCCGACGTGCGAGGCCGCATGGGCAGCCTGCTGGAAGTGGGCACCGGCTTTCACGGCGAACTCACCGGCCGCGAGAATACCTACCTCAACGGCGCCATATTAGGAATGAAAAAGGCCGAGATCGACCGGAAGTTCGATGAAATCGTGGCGTTCGCAGAAATTGACAAATTCATCGACACTCCGGTTAAGCATTTCTCAAGCGGGATGTTCGTCCGCCTCGCCTTTGCGGTTGCGGCGCATTTGGATACGGAGATTCTGCTCCTGGATGAGGTTTTGGCGGTTGGGGATAGCAAGTTCCAGAGAAAGTGCTTGGGAAAGATCGGCCAAGTGGCCCGCGGTGGCCGAACCGTGCTCTTCGTCAGCCACAATATGGTGCCCGTCTCGACCTTGTGCAGCGGAGCGATTCTGCTCAGCCAGGGATCAGTCGTCATGGTGGGCTCCGCCCGAGACGTTGTGGCGGCGTACATGGAAGCCAATGTGCACCGTTCAGGCGAAGTCGTCTGGGAGCTGGCCGACCAGAACGCCAATAATGGTCGCCTGCGCTTGGCTAAGGCCCGAATTGTCTGCTCACGTGGCGTGACGGCTGACGTGGAAATAGATGAGCCCTTCACTCTGGAGATTGATTATGAGGTAAACCGCCATCTCGACGTGGCCACCAGTATTCATGTGCTAGACAAGAACGGGGTGTGCGCCTTCGTTTCTGGCACGCTCAGCAGGCCCTTGGGACCCAACCGGTACCGGGACTCCTATAAGTTCCCCGCTGATTTACTCAACGATGGAGTGTATTCCATCACCGTGTTCCTCCTGACGGATACGACCCATATAGAGATCAGGATTGAGCATGCGATCGCCTTCACCGTGCACGAAAGCAGCGGGCGGCAGGAGTATCTCGGAGCGATGATCGGGTGCCTGCGTCCGCAGCTGGAGGTATTGCACACGAGCCTATCTGTAGATGAGGGGGGAGGGCAATGAAAAAACTGAATCTGGGCGGGGAATTGGATACTTGCTTGCGCGATAGGGGAGGGAGTTTCGCCTGAAGCCGCTAATCGAAATCGGCGCCCGGCGCGCCGAAGCCCGGCGGGACTTGCCGGAAGATTTGTTCCTGCTGGCTAGCCGCCTCACGCCGATAATCAACGTTGATCTGCTCAGCAAGGATGACCAAAACCGCACGCTGTTGACTCGGCGCGATGACGAGTTCTACGGCGCCGGCTGACACATCCCGGGAGGCATTATTCGATTCCAGGAAACCGCCACCGAGAGTGTGCGGGCAGTCGCCCGCGGGGAATTGGGGGCGGAAGTGACCTTCGAGCCAAGCCCGCCCCAGGTGGTGGAGGCGATTGACCGCGCCCGCGAAGTCCGGGGGCACCTCATCGCACTTCTTTACCGATGCACCCTTGCCAACCCGCCCTGCGCAGAACTGGAATATCGAGGTGGCCCGCCGGCGCCTGGGGTTTGGCAATGGCAGCCGAACTGTCCGCCCGATTTGCTCGACGCGCACCGTGTTTATGAGCGATTCCTCTAACCCTTCTTCTCATGCTACACATGCCCCTTGCGTTGACACGGCCATCTTGCCCGTGACTGCTCACGAGCGGAACCCCGATGGATGGGGGCAGGCTGCCCGTGCCGTAGGTGCTGAGGCCCAGCCGCTTCAAAACGAGTCACTACCGTGGTGAGTCTTATGTCGACATATCCTCCACCTCCCCAGATCGCTCCTCCCGCCGGAATGGGACCTAGGCCGTTTTGGTCGGTAATGATTCCGACTTACAATCGGCCGGAATATCTCGAAAAGGCGCTGAGCAGTGTGCTGTCGCAAGATCCGGGCCCTGAGGAGATGCAAATCGAAGTGGTTGACAACGCTTCCACCATATATGACCCGGAGGCGCTGGTGCGGCGAGTGGGAGGCGATCGCGTGACCCTCTTTCGCCACCCTCGGGCCATCCACGCCCACCTTAACTTCAATAGCTGCATCGAGCGCTCGCGGGGTGAGTGGGTACACATTCTGCACGATGATGATATGGTGCTGCCCGGCTATTACGAGCGGCTCAAGTTTGGGTTGGAAAGCCGGGACGAGGTGGGAGCGGCGTTTTGCCGGAATGCGTTCATTGACGAACACGAACGCTCCTTGGGGACTTCGGAATTGCTGAGAACCCACCGCCGGAATCTTGCCTGACTTCCTTGAAAAAATCGTCACAAGAAATAGGATTTTTTTCCCAGCGATAGTAGTTAGACGGAGTGTGTACCAGGAGTTGGGGGGGTTCCGGTCGGATCTTCATGCAGCGGACTGGGACCTGTGGATTCGGATAGCAGCACACTACCCGGTGTGGTATGAACCCACCACATTAGTGGCATGGCGCTGTCATTCCAAGTCCGGCTCGGCGGCTCTCGTAATCTCTGGCGAATTCGTTGCCGATGAGCGCCGTGTCATCGAAATGAACCGTTGCTGGTTGCCTCCAGACCGCGCCGAGGCTATTGCCGGGAGCGCAAGGGAGTCGTTGTATCTCAAGGCAGTTTCAATGACCTCTCAGGAAGGGGCGGTGCTAGGTTTGGTGGAGGAGTTGATCAAGGTTTTGGGGCGGTGCCCGATCGACCGCGTCGGGGTAGCTAATGCACTGCTCCGCGCCGCCCGCATTCATTACCGGCAGGGCCGACGCTTTCAAGCTCTGGTTTTGATGGTGCGGCGGGCGATCATAATTGGTCCGATCGTCCTAAGGGGGGTTCTTTGGAACATCTTTATCCATCGAACCTTTCCCTTGCGGAAGCGGCTCGGGTTGCGGCGGCGCGTCAGCATCGAGCATGACGCGCGGCGAGTTTAGGCTTTCATCATCAATCGGAAGGCAAAGCGCCATCAGCATGCTCCTTAGCGCTTCCAATTCGATGTCAAACCTGACGGTTCAGTCTTCAAGCCCGATTCCCTTTATATGGAAGGATTAAAGCCCTGAAGGTTCTGCACATCAGTGTCGCTGACCTTACGGGGGGGGCCGCCCGGGCAGCTTACCGGTTGCACAAAGGTTTGCGGCAATTGGATCAGGATTCCTTCCTGCTGGTGGCCTATCGTTACAGCGATGATCCTTACGTGGCGGAGATAGTCCGGAGTCGGAGTTTTGCGGCCCGGCTGCGGCGCCGTGCTCGGCGCTACGTTCTGCACCGGAGCCTGGCGCCTTATGCCCCATCCCGCCCCGCGGGCGCGAACTACGTCAGCGACGACCGGAGTGATCTCGGATGGGACTTGATGCGCCAATTGCCGACCTGCGAGATCGTCAACCTGCATTGGGTCGCCGGCTTGGTTGATTTCGGGAGTTTCTTCCGGACGGTGCCACAACGGAGTCCGTTGGTCTGGACTTTACATGACACGAACCCCTTCACTGGGGGGTGCCACTACTACGGCGCCTGCCGACGCTTCAACGATGGCTGCGGCGCCTGCCCCCAACTTGGCTCCGTCATCGACAGTGACCTAACCCGCGCAATCTGGCAGCGCAAAAAGGCAGCCTATTCTCGCATCCCGGACGGACGGCTCCACGTGGTCGCACCCAGCCGCTGGCTTGCCGGCGAAGCCCGGCAAAGCGCATTGCTGGGCAGATTCCCGGTCTCGGTCATACCGAATGGACTCGACACCGAGGCTTTTGGACCGAGAGACCGGGCGACGGCTAGGGACGTCTTGGGCATACCGCGCGGTGCGAGGGTGGTGCTCTTCGCCGCGGATTCTATCGGGGACCGTCGCAAGGGTTTTGCGCCGCTGGCGGAAGCGCTCGCTCCCCTTCCTGCCGATGCGGGAATCCATCTTGTTTCCGTCGGAAAGAACGCAGTGTCTCCCAACATTCGCCTGCCCTATCTGAACTTGGGCTTTTTTAAGAACGATCGCATTCTTTCGTTGGTTTACAGTGCGGCGGACCTCTACGTCATTCCCACCCTGGATGATAACTTGCCGAATACAGTCCTGGAGTCGATGTCCTGCGGCACACCGGTGGTGGGGTTCGAGGTGGGAGGCGTCCCGGACATGGTCCGCAATGGCGTCTCGGGGTTTGTGGTGCCGAAGGGAGATACCACCGCCCTGCGGCAAGCTGTCCTGCGCGTGCTCGATAACGTCGCACTAAGAAGTGAGATGTCCCAGAATTGCCGCCGGATCGCCGTGGAGGAGTACGACATTAAACTTCAGGCGCGGCGATATATGACGCTGTACGAGTCCATGACTTCGAAATGATGACCGAAGCTGGCGCAAAAACCAGGGCCATTCTCGTGACGGGTTGCAGTGGCCTTATTGGGTCGGAAGCGGTGGAATACTTTGACCGCCAGGGACACCGCACCATCGGCGTGGACAACAACCAGCGCCGCGAGTTCTTCGGCCCCGCCGGGGATACCACCTGGAACCTGGAGCGGCTCAAAGGCTCGACGCGGAACTTCCGGCATTACGCGCTCGACATTCGGGACCGCGCCGGCATCATGGCCCTTTTCCAGCAGAACCCGTTCGATTTGGTCATCCATTGCGCGGCGCAGCCCTCACACGACAAGGCCCAGGAAATCCCCCTGGTGGATTTCGAAGTGAATGCCCTCGGCACATTGAACCTGCTGGAGGCGACGCGCCAACATTCTCCCGACGCCGTCTTCATTATGATGAGCACCAACAAAGTCTATGGCGACGCTCCGAACGAGAAGCCGTTGGCAGAGCTCGCCACGCGCTACGACTACTCGGACCCCGCGGACTTCGCAGGCATCGATGAGACGTGCCGTATTGACCGCACCCTGCACTCGATCTTCGGCGCTTCCAAGGTGGCGGCGGACGTGATGGCGCAGGAGTATGGCCGCTACTTCGGCCTGAAGACGGGAGTCTTTCGCGGCGGCTGCCTTACCGGGCCCAGCCACTCCGGCGTGGAGCTGCACGGGTTCCTCTCCTACCTCGTCAAGGTTGCCGTCACCGGGCGGACTTACACCGTCTACGGCTACAAGGGCAAGCAGGTTCGGGACAACATCCACAGCTACGACGTGATCCGCGCCATGGAGGAGTTTGCCGCCCACCCGCGCCCCGGCGAGGTCTATAACCTGGGCGGCGGCCGCGCCAACAGCGTTTCCATGCTCGAGGCCATCGACCGCATCAACCAAATCACCGGGCGCAAGCTCGACTGGGCGTATAACGAGCAGAACCGCAAGGGCGACCACATTTGCTACATCAGCGACCTGGGCAAGCTCCGCCGCCATTATCCCAACTGGGGGATCACCCGCAGCCTTGACAACATTCTCGAGGAGATCGCTCGGGCCGAGAGGGAACACGCCGGCGCGCGCAGGCCGAGGCTTGCCTTCCTCACTCGCCGGCCCCCTCCCGGGACATTTACCATCACCCCGCGCAGCGCGATCAAACGCCGGACTTTGGTGCCTCACCCTAGAAGAGAAGTTACTCGGTTTGGCACGGCCCGAGCGGCGGGCAGTGGTACAGATGTAGCGGCGGCTTTACGCCGCCATATGGCGAGATAAACTCGCCGCTACATTACGAAAGCACATGGTTACCGTCAAGCTGACGAATGGGCTCGGTAATCAAATGTTCCAGTACGCTTTGGGCAGAACCATAGCCCAACGCCGCGGAACTTCCCTGGCACTGGATGTGAGCTCGTACCGGTACGACAAATCGCGGGAATACTCGCTGGGAATCTTCAAGATCGCGCAAAAGTTTGGGGACTTTCCCCACCTGGGGCGCGTCCGGTCCCTTGGCCAGGGGCTCCGCCTTCCGGGATTCGCCTTCAATCTGGGGCGCGTGCGGATTCCCGGATACGCCTACGTTGTGACGGAAAAAACGTTCGCATTCGATCCCACCGTGCTGGATGCGCCCCGCAACGTGTGGCTGGACGGCTTTTGGCAGAGCGAGAAATATTTTAAGGAGATCGCGCCTATCATCCGGGAGGATTTTGCGCTGCACAGCACTGACGCGAAGGTCCAGAAACTGGCGGAACGAATCCAATCAAGCGAATCGGTCTGCATAAACGTGCGCCGGGGCGACTATGTGACTTCACCGGATATGAAAGCGCTGCTGGGTTTTGTTGGCGCCGGGTATTACGCGGAAAGCATGAAGATAATCCACGCCCGAGTGAAAAATCCGGCGGTGTTCGTGTTTTCCGACGAGATCGACTGGTGCACCGACAACCTGCGGTTCGACTGTCCCGCCACCTTCGTTGGGCATGAGTATGCCGGCGAGAAGTTTCGAGACTATTTGTATCTGATGACTCTTTGCAAGCACTTTATTATTCCCAATAGCACGTTCGGCTGGTGGGCTGCGTGGCTGAGCAACTCGAAAGGAATCGTTGTGGCGCCCAAGAAATGGTTCAACAAAACCGAAATGGATACAGGCGACCTGATTCCGGCGGGCTGGGTGCAAGTGTGAGCGGCCAAATGCTGGGGAAATGCCGTGAGCGCGAAGATTGATTCGATGACAGGGAAGGGAAGACGCACCCAGCGCATCGGCCCGAACCCAAAATTGAGTTTCCCATGAGCTCCCCCAACATCTCGGTAATAATTCCGTGCTTCAACCACGGGGAGTATTTGCCCGAGGCCGTCGCCAGCGTCACCGCCCTAAAACGCGATGATGCGGAATTGATTGTGGTCGACGACGGCTCCACCGACGAGCGGACCGGCAAAGAAATGGAGGCATTGGCCGCGCAGGGAATTCAGGTGATCCGGCAAGAAAACAAGGGGTTGTCCGCGGCGCGCAACGCGGGAATTCTCGCTTCCCAAGGGAAATACATTCTTCCCCTCGATGCCGACAACCATCTGCGCTCGGGCTTGATCGAGCAGGGAATGCGAATTCTGGACGCCAACCCCCAGGTGGGCGTCGTCTATGGCGATGCGGAATATATCGGGGCGCGCACGGGCCGTTGGCAGGTCGGCGCGTTCGACCGGGACAAGTTGCTCGAATGGAATTGCATTGATGCTTGCGCCCTCTATCGGCGTGCGGTTTGGGAGCAGAACGGCGGATACGACAGCAGGATGGTTCATGGATTGGAAGACTGGGATTTCTGGTTGGGCGCCCTCGAGCATGGCTGGCAATTTGCCTATGTGCCGGAGGTCGTGTTTGAGTATCGCGTCGCCCAAGAATCCATGCTCACTCGTTCGCATGTGCGCGTGAGGCAAAACGAGCAATTCGTCGCCACAAAGCATGGGCTCCTCTATCGGCAGGCCTGGCAGCAACGCGGTTACCAGCAGGAATCTGTGAAATGGGCTTGCCGCAACCTTGCTAGGGTGCTTAGATCGCGGCTCAAAAAGAAAATCCAAAAATGACAGGCGGGATTACTCGGAATCGCCATGCCAGCGTGTGTGCTCCTAGGGAGCGACATCCAATGCGCGCCATGAATTCCTTCTCTGAACCGAGGCGGTTTGATGCCTGAGGCTGGTTTGATGCCGGAGTGCCAACCTCCCAGCATCGGGCCCCCGCCGCAGACAGACCGGCGGCCCTTTTGGTCGGTCATGATTCCGGCCTACAACCGCACGCAATATCTCGAGAAAACGCTAAAGAGTGTGCTGTCGCAGGACCCCGGGGCGGAGGAGATGCAGATTGAGGTGGTGGATGACGCTTCCTCCGTCGATGACCCCGAACCGCTGGTGCGGCGAATAGCGGGAGAGCGGGTGAGTTTTGCCCGCAACCCCCGCAACCTCGGTTTGATGCCCAACTTCAATCGCTGCGTGGAAAGATCGCGAGGCCACTGGGTTCACATTTTGCACACGGATGACTTCATGCTTCCGGGCTTTTATGAACGGCTGAGAACGGCCCTGGAGGCCCGGAACGACATTGGCGCGGGATTCTGCCGGCACGCGTATATCGACGGAAGCGATCGCTTGCACCACACGTCCGAGCTCGAGAGCCCGGCAGCGGGTATCTTGCCTGATTTTATTGAGCGAATCGGGGCGGCCTGTAGAATTCAGTTCGCCTCGATCGTGGTGAGGCGAAGTGTTTACGAGCGGTTGGGGGGATTCCGCTTGGACCTTCCCTATACGGCCGATTGGGAAATGTGGATCAGGATAGCCGCGCACTACCCGATCTGGTACGAGCCCGCCACTCTAGCGGCGTTTCGCAGGCATTCCACCTCCGCCACGGCGGGCTTCAAAATCTCCGGCGAGGACGCTGCCGATATGCACCGTTGCATCGAGGTCAGCCGGCGCTGGCTGCCTCCGGATCGCGCCGAATCCATCTCGCGGAGAGCAAGAGAGTGGTCCTGCCTTGAGTTGCTCGGGCAAACCTCCGAGGACAACGCGGTGCTGCGTTTGGTGGAGGAGTTAGTCAACGTCTCGCTGCCCAGCCCGGCCAACCGCTCTGCCGTGGCCAATGAAATGCTCCGCGCTGCCCACATTCACTACCGGCAGGGTCGTCGCCTTCAGGCTCTGGTTTTAATGGGCCGCGCGGTCCTGACTCGCCCCATCATTGCCGGGCGCCCCCTTAAGCGCGCCGTGAACTCCCTTTTTGGCAAATCCGCGGCGGAGGTTGATCGTGCTTGAAGGCGATTCGCACCTCTCGGCCGCGGAATATCCATGGATTCGATAAGATGAGGCTGCCCCTTGGTGTAGGGTTAATTGCCGCGATATGAAACCGAAGATCTCCCTTTATATCCCCTGCTATAACGCCGAAAGGTATATTGCCCGCTCGCTAGAGGGAGCGCTGCGCCAGACCTATCCGATCGATGAAATCCTGGTGATTGACGATGGGTCGCGGGACCATACCCGCGAGATCGCCTCACGGTATCCGGTCCGGGTGGTGGCGCATGACCGGAATCGAGGAGTCGCCGCGGCGCGCAACACCGGTTTCCGTAACTGCCGGAATGATCTGGTGGCCTCGTTGGACGCGGATTGTGTGGCCGAGCCCGACTGGCTGGAACACCTTGTCCGCGTATTGGACGACCCCAAGGTGGGCGCGGCCGGCGGGCGCCTGGAAGAAACCAGCTTGGAATCGATAGCCGACCGCTGGCGCCAGGCGCATCTGCCCGAGGATTGGGGAAATATCCTGGTGGTGAATCCGCCGTTCCTCTTCGGCGCCAACGGACTGCATCGCAAGTCCGCGTGGGAGCAAGTGGGCGGCTATGACGAGGCCACCTTTCGGGCTTACGGCGAGGATCTCTACATCTCCCGCCGATTTCGAGAACCTCGGCTACAAGCTCGTCTATACCCCCTCGGCCGTGGTGAAACATATCAAGCAGGATAGCGTGCGCTCCGTCCTGAATACCCGATGGAAGTGGTGGAGGTATGGGGTCCAGGCCTATTTCACGCGCATTCGCCTTCGGACGGTTCTGGCCACCTTCTATCGAGCCCATTTCCGCACCATGTTCTTCGAGCATGTGGCCCAGGACTGGCATTCCGGCAACTACGAGCTTCTTTGGGTGGATTCCCTGTGCTTGTTCTACATGCCCTATCGCGACCTGAAGCTGTATTTTAAGACCAAGTTTCCCCCGTCACGGTCGCCCTCGGACCGGCCCGTGGCAGCCTCGGCGATTGACCCTTTATCAAGATAATGTCACTTGGCAGGTCCCCAGTTCTCAAACAACCTCATCCATGATTGTGTGTCCAGCTTGCGGGAACTCACCACAGAACGCGCCCGTGGAGGTCTTTCGAAGAAGTTCCTTATATCGCTGTGCGGCCTGCGACCTTGAGTTTTGGCATCCCGCCGCTATGCCCGACGTGACTTGGTACGAAGCCGCCTACCAGGGCAGGGATCAGCGGTTGATGCCGCTGGAGCCCGGACATCGCTTCTTCTTATCGCGAAAGCACATTCCCAAAGGCGGAACTCTTCTCGATGTGGGGTGTGGCACGGGCAACTTCCTTGCCGCCGCCGGAGCGAGCGGGTACGAGGTGACAGGAATCGAATTCGACCGCAAGGCGGCGAAGTTCGCGCGCGAGCATTTGGGGCTGAAGGCAATTTTTACGGGCACACTGGAAGAGTTTGCAGAAAAGCCTGGCCAGGAGAAATTCAACGTCCTTACGTTCTTCGAAGTTCTGGAACATCAGGATAAGCCGCGCGATTTCCTCCGCCAGGTCAAGCGTTGCCTGAAGAATGACGGGCACATCGCCTTGAGCGTGCCCAATCGTGAGCGCTGGAAAAAGGCGCCGGATGTCCTCGATTATCCCCCCAACCATCTTACGCGTTGGAACACGCGCTCGCTAAGCGGCTTTCTGCGGGCACAGGGGTTTGAGGTCATCGGCATCGAGCAGGAGCATGTGGGTGTTCGCCGGGCCGCGGCCGTCCTGAATTCTGCCGTGCCTACCGGGATGGTAGCGAGACTGACGGGTGCAGCTCCTCCCGCGCCCTCCGACCTGGCGGAGATGAAAGCGGAGGAGATGACCCAAGCCGCGCAGCCCGCGCCACCATCCCGCCGCCAGCAGTGGACTTCCTTGCTGGTGGCCGCCAAGAGGGCAATGTTTCTCCCGCCGGCGATTCTGGGCCTGCCCTACTTCCGCCTGCGTGGTTACAAGGGACTCTACCTCTCCTGCATCGCCAAGCGGGTGAACGCTTAACCGCCGAGATTCGACCGCTTTTGCGTTTTGATTATGCCCAAGCCCCTCGTCAGCGTCCTCATTGACACGTACAACCACGAACGCTTCATCGAACAAGCGATCGTAAGCGTGCTCGAGCAGGATGTGCCGCCCGCGGAGATGGAAGTGATCGTGGTGGATGACGGGTCCACGGACACCACCCCCGCCATCGTTCGCAAATTCCTTCCCCGCGTACGCTACCTGCGCAAAGAAAACGGCGGGCAGGCCTCAGCGTTCAATGCGGGAATCCCGGAGACGCGGGGCGAGATTGTCGCTTTCCTGGACGGCGACGATTGGTGGGCGCCGACGAAGCTGCGAAAGGTTGTGGAAGCGCTGGCGACGGATTCTCAGGTGGGGATCGTGGGGCATGGAATCATTGAGGTGTTTCAGAACGGCAGCCAGCGAGCAGAACTTCTCAAGGAGATTCCACGCTTTCGGATCAATTCGCTCGAGGGAGCCCTGGCCTTCCGCCTCCGCAAGAGTTTCCTTGGCACCAGCCGCATGACGATTCGGAGGGAGTTGCTCCGGCGGATTTTGCCCGTGCCCGAGGATCTCCGCATCGAGGCGGACGAGTACTTGTTCACGATGTCCGCGGTGCTGGCCGATGCGCTGATTCTCCCCGAGGCTTTGACGTTTTACCGGCTGCACGGAGCAAATCTCTACCAGATGTCGGGTTTTGTGCCGAGCAACCTCCGGCGGAAGCAGGGAACTCTGGTCTCCCTTGCCGCAGACCTTTCCAAGGCGCTCCTAGGGAGCGGCGTTTCGCCGGAAGTGGCGCGCGCCGTCACCGAAGTGATCGAAGCGGAAGCAACGCAGTTGCGCCTTATGGTGGACGGCGGTTGGCCTTGGGAAACCGTGCGGACGGAACTGAAGATTTACCAAATCATGCATCGGCGGGCATCTTCGAGGCAATGGGGATTCAAATATGTGAGCCTGCTGCCGGCGCTCGTCCTTCCCCCTCGGTTCTTTTATCGCTGCAAGCGAGGTCTTGCTCAGAGTGACCTCTATCTTCGTGCGCGTGAGAGGTGGGTTCCTATTCCAACGCTTCCCCATACGGAGAGCCGGAGTTGCCGGAAACCATAGACCTCGCACGGACATACGACGACTGGCACCAACGGATTTTTGACTCATCGCCTGAGCATCCGGACGAAAGTAGCCCGTGGTATCAATTGGTGCTGGAATATCTTGGCCCCGTGAGTGGGAAGCGGGTGATTGAGGTGTCTTGCGGACGGGGGGGGTTCTCCACTTGCCTGGCATCCAAAGGAGCAATCGTCTGCGCGGCCGACTTTGCCCTTTCTGCCCTCCGAATCGCCCGCCAAAAGGCCAAGAAGGCAGGGACAAGAGATAGGAGAGTCTTATGGGCCCAAGCCGATGCCCACCATCTCCCCTTTGCCGAAGGCGTCTTCGATGTGGTGATCTCATGCGAAACAATCGAGCATCTGGCTGATCCGCAACGAGCCCTCAGGGAATTGGCCAGGGTTTGCAAGAAGCAAGGTCTGCTCTACTTGACCACACCGAATTATCTGAATCTTATGGGTGCTTACCACGTGTACGACCTCGTGCTCAAGCGCAATCGTCAGTCGCCTGCGGTGCAGCCCATTGAGCACTACTGGCTTTTTCCCCGAGTCCGGAGCATGGTGAAAAACGCCGGTTGGGAAATTCTCAGATCCGACGGCACCGTTCATCAGGTCCCGTTTCCCGGCACGAATCCTATTCGCATTTTTCCTCTGGAGCGGAGCCGGGTTGTTCGGAGGTGTCTCGGCCCACTGGCGTATCATTATTTTCTTATGGGCAGGAAGCGATGATGGGGGAATGGGCGGCAGGGGATCCCGCAATGGGCGGCGTAGCTCAAGGCGATTGGGAATCCGCTTCCGCTTTGGCGCCGGACCCGGCCGGCGCATCTGAAACTCTTGCTCCCGGATTCATAGGATGAGAGATATCGCATTCATTTCTGCGCGCCATTTGGATGGGGTGGCAGCGGAAGCTCCCTGGCAAAGGTACTTTCGCCACCCCGTCTTCGGCTGCCTGGGGTTTCGGCCGATTGCGGCGCAACATACGCAGGCAGAGGACGAAGCTCTCAAGAGCTGGGCGAAGGGGCGAAAACGCATTGTCGAGATTGGGGTTGCCGAAGGCGCATCGGCCTTGACACTCCGTCAGGCCATGCCGGCGGATGGCGTACTGACCCTAATTGACCCCTTCCACCTGAGTCGCTTGCGTTTTCTCAATAGCTCAAGGCGGCTCGCCCGGTCTGCGGTGGGCGGATGCAGGAATGGCCGCGTGGTTTGGATTGAGGAATTCAGCTTCCAGGCGGCACGAAACTGGACGGGGGAGATTGACCTGCTGTTTATTGACGGCGACCACAGCGAAACTGCTGTCCTACAAGACTGGAAGGACTGGCATGGCTTCATCGCCCCCCGAGGGTTGGTTGTCTTCCATGATGCGCGAATTTTCACGGATGGCTGGGTGACACCTCAGAATGGTCCGGTCAAAGTCGTCGATGCGCTTTTTCGCACCAAGGCACTTTCCGCATGGGCGATCATCGGGGAGATAGATTCTCTCGTTGCTGTTCAGCGGCAAAGGTGACTGCTTCGGTTTGTCAACCATTCCTTTGGAGATAACCACGAGCAAGATGAATATCTTGATGGCGGCCCCAGTCGCCAAGGCACGCGAAGGGGGTATTGCCGGGCAAATGTGCAATCTCGGAGAAGAGTTGGAGCGGAAGGGGCACTCGGTTGACTATCTGTTTCAGGACGATCTCATGACCAGGCGGGTGCTGCCTCGCCGGTTCGACGTTCTGACTTTTTCCATCACCTTGGCTTTTCGGATTCTGCGCGCAAAAAAGAAATATACGGTGGTCAATATCTATGCCCCCTGTGGGCTTGTTTACGGCCTTCTCCGCAGAGTGTTGCGATGGAAACAATGCCCTCCTTACGTCATGGCCATGCCGGGCCTGGAGGAACGGCGCATCTATACCATGGGCCGCGAAGCCAAAAAGGGAAGAGCCGATTATTTCCGGTTGAAAAACCGTCTTTGGCAGCGATTTTATCATCAGGCGACCTATCGCTGGGCAATCCGCACGGCGGACCGCTCATTTGTGGCGAACCGCGAATGCTGGAGCATCCTCCAGATCAAATACCACCAGGATGCGTCGCGCGTGTGGTATATCCCCAACGGTGTGGAGGAACGCTTCTTTCTGGCAAGACCGTACCGGCCCGAGCCCGCCCTCCGCCTGCTCTTTGTGGGCCAATGGCTCGATCATAAAGGGATTTACTATTTGCGGGAGGCTTTTGAAATCGTCGCCGAGAGATTACCTGGTGTGCAACTTACTATCGCGGGTTGCCTGGTGAGCGCTGACGAGGTTGTGAGCTTTTTCGCTCCCCCCGTTCGCCCGCAAATCAAAGTCATTCCGCTGGTGAAAAGAGCGGAAATGCCCGCGCTGTATTTGGACCACGATATTTTCGTCTTTCCCTCTTTAATGGAAGGCATGCCACTGGTGCTGCTGGAAGCGATGGCGACGGGAATGCCAGTGGTAACGACGGAAACCTGCGGGATGATGGACATCGTTCAGGACGAAGCCAACGGATTGCTTGTTCCCCCCGGGGACGCGGCGCCCTTGGTGGAGGCGATTCTCCGCCTTGCGAACTCTCCTGAGCTGCGGCAGCGGCTCGGCCAAGCTGCCAGGGAATCGATGCGCCATTACACCTGGGACAAGATCGCGCGCCGGGTGGAAAGCATCTTCCTGCTCGCCGCGCAAAAGGATTCCCGCTCCCGCAACCACCTTTCCAATTCGAGTGATGTCTTGAAGTCCAAACCTGAATGATCAGTCTGGGCATTAACTACTCGCAAATGCACGACTCGTCCGCCTGCATCGCGCGTGACGGCGAACTGTTATTTGCCGTGGCGGAGGAGCGGCTGAGCCGGGCGAAGCATGACGGGCGGTTTCCGGCCCTGGCCATCAAAGCCTGTCTCGATTTCGCCCGCGTCCGGCCTGAGCAGCTTGATTACATCGCCTTCGGGTGGTCGCCGCCCCGGGCACTCTATTTGCACGATCTGGCGGATTTCGTGCGGGGGCGCTATCCCCTCAGCTATTTGAATGTGCTGAATTCCACTCGCCAATTTTTCACCATGCAGCATCAAGGCGGGGGCCAGCGGAGATTTACCCAGCACTTTGGCCCCACGAAGGCGCGCATGCTTTTCGTGGACCATCATCTCGCGCACGCGATCAGCGCCTATGCCCATTCGGGGTTCGAAGAAGCCGCGGTGGTGGTGGTGGACGGCCGGGGCGCCTGGGAAGCCACTTCCATCTGGCACGGCCGCAATGGCAGGCTCGATCACGTCCTCACCATTCCCTGGCCGAATTCTCTGGGCCTCTTGTACGCTGCCTTCACCGAGTATCTCGGATTCCAACCTTACAGCGACGAGTGGAAGGTGATGGGTTTGGCGCCTTATGGCCGGCCGGGAATTGATCTGAAGGATTTCATCACCCTCGATCACGGCTTCTATGAGATAGACGGCCCGCGCCTGCTCGGTGGCGGGTCCAACCTGGATGGGCGAATCGCCGAGCGCCTGGGGCCCAAACGAGTGCCGGAGAGCGAGATCGAAAGCCGGTATAAGGACGTCGCCTTCGCCGTTCAGGACGCCTGCGAGCAGGCGATGCAGGGCATTGCGGAAGTGGCCGTAAAGAAGACGGGCTGCCGCAAACTGTGCCTGGCGGGGGGCGTGGCGCTGAATTCCAAAGCCAATGGACTGATCTTGAGTTCAGGTTTGGTGGAGAGCATTTTTATTCAGCCTGCCGCCTCAGACGACGGCGTGGCGTTGGGCGCCGTCTTCGCGCCGTATCTCGAGTCGGGCGAGCACTTGCCGCTGAAGGCCCTGCGGCAGGTTTATCTGGGCTCGGCCTACGAAGATTCGGATATTGAGAAGGTCTTGCGCACCTATAAGCTGCGCTCGACGCGGCCCGGCGACCTGCCGGGGACGACCGCGGATTTGCTGGCGGCGGGGAAGATCATCGGCTGGTTCCAAGGCCGCATGGAGTTCGGCCCCCGGGCTTTGGGTAACCGATCAATTCTCGCCGATCCGCGCGATGCGGAAATGAACGCCAAGGTCAACAACGCGGTGAAGTTCCGCGAGTGGTGGCGGCCCTTCGCCCCCTCGCTCCTGGCGGAGTCGGCGGGGGACTACCTGCAATCCGCGGTGGATTCGCCCTTTATGATCCTGACCAGCCAGGTTAGGCCCGAGAAACGGAGCGTGATTCCCTCCGTGACGCACGTCGACGGGAGCGCGCGTCCGCAGACGGTGGAGGAAAAAGCGAATCCCCTTTATTGGCGTGTGATCAAGGCGTTTGGTGAACGTACCGGCGTCCCTGTGATCATGAATACTTCCTTCAACCTGCGCGGCGAGCCGATCGTGTGTTCTCCCACCGACGCCATCCGCACGTTTTTCAGTTCGGGAATGGATGCCTTGGTCATCGGTGATTTCTTGGTGGAGAAGTGATGGGAATTGCCAAGAGTGACAGGGACATAACGATTCCAGCGCCGGAGCCGATCGGCCCTCCCGGTGCTGCACGTGTACTCAATACGGGTGAGCCCGCTGCGTCTTGCAGTCCCGCCGTGTCTCGAAGCCGAGCGATTCCTTCCCCCGTGATTGCCCTTTTGGGAAAGAAGGATGTTCCCACCGACGGCGTGGAGGATTACTGGCGTTCCCTTGGTCCGGCGATTGAAAATCGGGGTTACAAGGTCGAAATCGTGCGCGTCGCTTGGGACGGCCGGGGTTGGATTCGAGCCTGGGTGGACTTATGGCGGAAGAGTCGCAAATGGAAGGGGATTCCGGTCCTTGCCCAATACACGGCCTTGATGTGGTCGCGCCGTGGGTTTTCGCTGCCGTTCTTGGTGGTCCTTCTGACCCTTAAGGTGCGGGGCGCGCGCTTGATTACGGTCTTTCATGACATTGCTCCGTACTCCGGGAAGAGGGTGATTGATCGAATTCGTCGTGCCTGCCAGCTATTGGTCCTCCGCCGGGCTTATGGCTGGGCACAAGCCGCCGTGGTAACCGTGCCGATGGAGGAACTCGGTTGGCTTCAGCGACCCCGGACGCGCACCAGTTTCATTCCTGTTGGCGCCAGCATACCCCCCATGATGGCGCTGGATAAATCTTCCCGCCATGGTCACGAACCCAGGACCATTGCGGTTTTCAGCATCACGGGAGGCGGGGTGGTGGGAAACGAGGTGGCGGATATAGCCTTTGCGGCAAATGAAGCTGCCCGGCAGGTGCCCCAACTCAAGCTGGTAACGCTTGGCCGTGGGTCGCTCGAAGCCGAACCTCGATTGCGCCAAGCTCTAGTAGAAAGCGCGGTTAAGTATAGCGCGCTGGGCGTACTTTGCCCTCAAGAAGTGGCGAAGGTGCTTGCCGGCGCCGACGTGTCGCTTTTTGTGCGCGGCAGAATTTCGACCCAACGCACCACCGCCGTCGCCAGCATTGCCTGCTCGCTTCCCTTGGTGGCCTATGCGGATGGTTGCCTTGCGTCCCCGTTAGCCGAGGCCGGAGTGGTTGCCGTCCCCTGCGGGGATCGGCAGGCATTGGCCGCGGCGGTGGTCAAGGTGTTGACCGACGGCCAGCTTTGGCTCGATCTGCACCAACGGAGCCGGCGCGCTTATGAAAAGTACTTTTCCTGGGAAGCCGTGGCCACCCGCTTCGTGGACCTTCTTGACCGTGCCTAAAGACCGATATCGAGTTCTGTTTATTGCCACCCATCCCATTCAGTACCATGCGCCGATCTATCGACTGATGGCCCAGCATCCGCGGCTGGAGATGCAGGCGGCGTATTGCAGCCTACAGGGAGCCCAAGCCGGGCTTGATCCGGAATTTGGCGTCGAGGTGAAATGGGATGTTCCCTTGCTGCAGGGCTACCCGTGGGTTCAGGTCCCGAACCAATCTCCTCGGCCCGGTCTTGGGCGTTTCTGGGGTTTGATCAATCCCGGGTTATGGAAGATGGTGAGCAGCGGCGGTTATGACGCTGTAGTGATCTATACCGGCTACGCTTACTTGAGCTTTTGGATCGCAATGGCCGCAGCCAAGCTTCACCGAATCCCCATTTTGTTTGGAACGGATGCCACGGGACTTGAGCCCCGTTCCCAGGATCATTGGAAAGTCTGGATCAAGAAGCTGATTTTGCCTTTTATCTTTCGCCTGGCCACGGTCGCCATAGTCCCGTCGGCAGCCAGTGTAGAGTACTTACGGAGCCTGCGAATGCCGCCGGACCGTATCGTTATGACCCCTTTTGCCGTGGATAACGATTACTGGACAAGCAGAGCAGCAAAGGTGGATAGGACTTCGGTTCGAAGGGTCTGGGGCGTATCCGACCAGCAACCCGTGATCCTTTTCTGTGCCAAACTCCAGCCCTGGAAGCGCCCGCAGGATGTTCTGCGGGCGTTGGCGAAGGCAGGGGTGCCTGATGCCATCCTCGTCATGGCCGGTGAGGGGCCCCTGCGGGCGGCATTGGAAGCTGAGGCCAGGACCCTGGAGATCGCGGATAGGGTCAGATTCCTGGGCTTCGTCAATCAGCCTGATCTCCCCGCGTTGTACCGTGCTGCGGACATGATGGTTCTGTCTTCCGAATACGACGCCTGCCCGGTCGTCGTCTGCGAAGCCATGCTGTGCGGCTGCCCGACGATTCTTAGTGACAAGATTCGAGGGCGGCTTGAGCTGGTTCGTCCTGGTCAAACCGGTTTCATTTATCCCTGCGGCAATATTGATGCCCTGGCGGAGGCTCTGCGCGCGGCGCTGGCAGACCGGCAGAAACTGAAACAAATGGGCAGGGCGGCGGAGAAGGTCATGGAGACCTGGTCACCTCGGGAAAATGTTCAAGCCCACGTCCAGGCTATCGAGAAGGCCGTCCTGACGGTGCAAAAGGGAGCTGCGCACTGAAGATCCTTCTTTATGCCCACTCTTTTGCCCCGAATGTCGGCGGCGTTGAGACGATTGTCATGTCCCTGGCGAGAGGCTTAGCGGGCAGGAAGCAAGCCGACGGGACCACGAGCGCCAAGGTGACCGTGGTAACGCGCACTTCGCGCGGAACCTTTGATGATGAATCGCTTCCATTCCAGGTGGTGCGCCGGCCGTCGCTCGGGGCGTTGGTGCGCCTGGTGCAAGCAACGGACGTCGTCCATCTCGCCGGCCCCGCCATGCTTCCCATGCTGGCGGGATTAGTCCTTCGCAAGCCTGTAGTTGTGGAGCATCACGGATTCCAGTCGATCTGTCCAAACGGACAGCTCCTTCACGAGCCCACCCAAATGCCTTGTCCGGGTCACTTCATGGCGGGCCGATACTGGGAGTGTTGGAGGTGCAACACCAAGGAAGGTGCTGGCAAAAGCCTGAAAATGGCGCTGCATACTTTTCCGCGGCGCTGGCTCTGCAAATTTGTGGCAATGAATGTCACTCCGACGGATTGGCTGGCGACGGTTCTGCAACTGCCTCGCATGACGACTATCCATCACGGCATACTTGCTAACGGCGAACGAGATGGGTTCCTCCCTCGTACGTCACCTCCGACGTTCGGCTTTGTGGGACGTTTGGTGAGCACTAAAGGCGTACACGTCCTTCTTCGAGCGATGCGGGAATTGGCGAGTCGTGGGTGCAAGTTCCGACTGAAGATCGTCGGAGACGGTCCGGAAAGGTCGGCATTGGAGGCCCAAACGCGATCCTTGGGGTTGATGGATAAGGTCCAATTCTTGGGTCACCTGTCAGAAGAGGAGCTTGACGACACTGTGCCTGAATTTGTAGCGGTGGTGATCCCTTCGCTGGGTGGCGAGGTTTTTGGCATGGTTGCCCTTGAGAGCATGTCCCGGGCGAAACCCGTCATTGTTTCTGATCTTGGGGCGCTGGTTGAGGTCGCGGGCGTAGGGGGGAGGGCTTTTGCTTCCGGCGATTCGAGAGCCTTGGCGGAATGCCTGGAACAGATCCTAGAGTCGCCTGACTCCGCCGTTCTTCTGGGGCAGGATGCCCAGAAACGCGCCGACCTTTATTTCACCAACGACCGCATGATAAGTGAGCATCTTTTTGTGTACCAACGACTTGTAGAGGGGGCAGAACGAATCTGATAGAAACTACAACCAACGTTGGCTTGCACGACTTTGTCATGGAGCAGGTCCGGCGCCACGCCACGACGGCATCCCATCCCGCGCTTGACCTCGGTACGGGTCCGGGAGCACTGGCGGTTCGCCTCCGCGCCATGGGTTTGGAAACCACTGCGGCGGACATTGATTCCTCGGTCTACAAAGCTGATCTTCCGTTTGTCCGGATCGACCTCAACCATCGGGATTTTGCTTCGCACTGGGGAGGCGAGACATTTGGCTTGATTACCGCAGTGGAAGTTCTCGAACATATGGAAAGTCCCATCAATTTTCTTTGGAATTTAGCTCGACTCTTGAGGCGGGACGGTGTGGCTGTCGTCACGACGCCCAATGTGGACAGCGTACCGGCACGGGTAAGGTTCTTTCTGGCGGGAAAGATCCGCATGATGGATGAACACAGCGAGCCGACCCACATCTCTCCCATTTTCTGGGACCTCTTCCAAAGGCAATACTTGCCGCGAGCCGGATTGAAGCTCGTGGACCACCTCTTGTTTCCGCCTCATGGTTATCAGTTGACTCGGCCCCGCCATGCCTTGGCGCTTCGCCCCCTCAAGTGGCTGCTGGGCGGCGAGTGCCTGGAGGGTGATAACCACGTCTTTGTTCTTCAGCCACGTGGGTGAAAACGAGGATTGCGCACTGTAATGCAGCTTAATAAATCGGTGGGGGAAAGGATCGTTTTTTACCTGGGCTTGGCCGTGGCAATCTGGCTAATGCGAGGCTGGGTCTTGGCGGGATCATTCAAGTACGTTGCCCTGACACTTCTTGGTCTCATGGTGCTAGGCCTCGTGGGTCTGATGTTGGGGAACTGGCGCCATGGGCTCTACGCTTTTCTGGCGTGGCTGTTGTTTGAGGACCTGGTTCGCAAGTACATGGGCAACAACATGGCCATCTACTTCGCCAAAGACGCGCTGGTGGGATTAACCTATCTCGCGTTCCTCCGGGCGGGATCGCGGGAAAAGCGCGTCAAGCTCCGCGCTCCCTTTCTGTATCCGCTCGGACTGTTTATTTTGCTGGGCGTCGTCCAGGTCTTTAACGCGGATTCACCCAGTATTCTCTATGGTTTGATGGGCTTGAAAATCTACTTTTATTACATTCCCTTGATGTTTCTGGGCTATGCGTTTCTCCGCGATGAAGTGGACTTGCGACGCTTCCTGGTGTTCAACATGGGGATCGCTGCGGTCATCGCGGCAATCGCCATCGCCCAATCGGTCTTGGGGCTCAATTTCCTGAATCCGATGGGAGGCGCGGACATCGATGAGCTGTCGCACCTGACCCGGATGACCCAGGGGGGCTTACTGGTATCGCGGCCGCCGTCGGTCTTCGTCAGTGAGGGCCGGTGTGCCTGGTACCTGATTCTTTCCTTCATCATGGGCTTGGGTGCGGCAGGGTACATGCTCCTCAAAGCGCGTCATGGCCGAAGAATCGTCTTCCCTGCCTTGTTATTAGTGAGCCTGGCCGCCATGATGAGCGGGTCGCGAGGCTGCGCATCCTACGTCGTCATCAGCTCACTGGTTCTCTCCGCCGCCCTTCTCTGGGGCGCACCACCCAGCGGGCTCGAGGCTTACCGGCTCTTCAAAGCTATCCGCAGAAGCTATATGGTGGTGGCTTTGGGTTTGTTCCTGATGATCTCGCTTTTCCCTGAAGCTATTGGAGCGCGTTGGAGTTTCTACGCGGAGAGCTTGGACCCGAGAAGTCAATATTTTGAGGCTTCGTTCCGGGCGTGGGATTATCCCGTCGCAAACCTTATGTTGGCATTCACGGACCCGGAGTGGCCGGTTGGACACGGGATCGGGACATCATCACTGGGAGTGCAGTATGTCGCGAAAATAGTGGGGCCGGATGTCGATGCTTCGATACATCGCATGGGTCTGGAGGAAGGATATGCAAACTTGCTTTTCGAATTTGGAATCCTGGGACTGATTCTCTGGTTGCTTTGGACCGCGGCCCTTGTCTATGCGACCTGGCTGGCCGTGTTGCGGGTCAAAGGAACCTCATTGTTTCCCATAGCGATTTGCATCTGGTGGTTTGGATTCCTGCTATTGTTTCCCTTCACCTTTGGAGGTGCGGCGCCGTATCAGAACTTCGTATATAACGCCTACTTCTGGCTCCTGACGGGCATTCTGTTCAGTCTGCCGAGGTTGAGCAAACAGATTTCTCTCCCACCCGAAGCCGACGCGACTCCCCGCTGATGGAAAACAGACCTCGTGTTGCCGTCATATCGCCATTTCTTGACAAGCGGCATGGGACGGAACGATGTGTGGCGGAGCAGGTGGAGCGGCTGTCGCAAAAATACGAAATCCATCTTTACAGTAACCAGGTTGAGGACATTGATCGCAGCCGATTCATCTGGCACCGCATTCCTCCCTTGCCGGGCCCTCACCTGCTGGGATACTGCTGGTGGTTTCTTGCCAATCACCTGGTGCGGTGGTGGGACAACAACTTTCGCGGACTCCGATGCGATTTGACTTACACTCCCGGCATAAACTGCTTCGATGCCGATGTCATATCCGTCCACGTTCTTTTTGCTGAGTTCCACCGCCAAGTCAAGGACAATCTGCGGCTCTTGCGGAATCCCATCCTGAGTTGGGCCCGATTGATCCATCGGCGGCTTTACTACCGGCTCATCATCGGGCTGGAGCGGCTTATTTACCCGAGGAAAAGGTCCGGTTTGGCGGCGATCTCAAAAAGAACGGCCGAGATCATGACTTGCTTTGGCAGATCCGATATCCCCGTGATCTATTACGGGGTGTCAACGGATCGCTTCAACCCCGAAAATCAGAAGGGTCTGCGCGATCGGAGCCGGCGAGCCTTGGGCCTTCCCGCTTCAGCATTCTGCCTGCTATTGATTGGGAACGGTTGGAAGAACAAGGGGCTGGAAACCTTGCTCGCGGCGGTGGGTTCCACCGGGGTTGCCGAACTGTGGTTGCTTGTGGTGGGGAAGGACGACCCGCTTCCTTATCGAAAAGCAATCGCCAACATGGGTCTTGACCGACACGTGTTGTTTCTTCCCCCCAGGCCCGATGTGGAGTTTTACTATGCGGCGTCGGATGTTTACGCCGGCCCCTCATGGGAGGATGCCTTTGGGCTGCCCCCCTTGGAGGCTATGGCCTGCGGGCTTCCGGTAATCGTTAGCAGCCGGGCGGGCGTGAGTGAACTGATCACGGACGGCGTTGATGGAATCGTATTGCCGGACCCCAAGGACGTTGTTTCTCTCGCCCGAGCGATTGCCAGCCTTCGGGGCAACCCCGTCTTGCGAGGCGCCCTGGGAGAGAATGCGGCGCGAACCGCCCGTCAATACACGTGGGAACGAAACGCGGCGCAGATGGAAATTCTTTTCCAGCAGGTTCTCGAGCAGCGGCAGAAGCGAAATCTCCCCAAGGCCCCAGGGGTGCAATGAAAGTACTTCTCCTTACTTCCTCCTTGGCGAGTCGGGGTGGAATTCAAAGATACACTATGACCCTGGAAAGAGCGCTGAAGGACCTGGTGGGCAGTCAATCCGTGCGTCGCGTAGGGCTGGGCGAGGACCCGGCAGAGCAGGGAAGGGGGCGATTGTCAGCCCGTGCTAAATGGCGATTTGGCTTCCAGGCCGTTCGCGAGGCGGTGCGATGGCGGCCGGATTTAATCATCTGTACGCATCTTGCCCTGGCGCCAGTGGGGTGGCTGCTGGCGAGCGTGGGGCGAAGGCCGTACTGGGTGGTTGTGTACGGCATTGAGGTTTGGGTTTCACTACCGTGGGCAAAACGATCCGCCTTGCGACATGCCCGTCGAGTGATTGTTATCAGCAATTTCAGCCGGGAACAAATCACCAAACGTCATCAGATCAAACCCGAGCGTTTATCGCTTCTGCCCTGCGCACTGGACGATGCTTTAACCACCGTCGAGCCGGCGCGCACTGGCCCACACCAGTCCTTGGCCGATGGGCAGCGCGTCGTTCTGACCGTAGCACGCATGGTTGCCGCAGAGCAGTATAAGGGGCATGATGCCATCCTCCGGGCATTGCCTCATGTGCTCGACTGGGTTCCCAACCTTGCTTACGTCGTGGTGGGAGAAGGAGACGACCGCTCGCGCATCGAAGCCCTGGCAGATAGTTTAGGCCTCCGGCCGCACGTCATTTTCACGGGGGCGGTGAGCGACTCTCAATTGGCAGCCCTTTACAAGCGTGCCGACGTTTTCGCCCTGCCAGCCCGAACCGTGCTCACCGGCCAAGAAGCCAAGGGGGAAGGTTTCGGCATCGTTTTCCTCGAAGCGATGGCTTTCGGCAAACCGGTCATCGGACCGAGCGAAGGGGCGCCGGCGGAGATCATTCACCATGGACAACACGGCCTACTGGTAAATCCCGAGAATTCTGCGGCATTGGCAGAGGCGCTGGTTGATCTGTTAACTAACCCCGACAAAGCCCGCGAAATGGGGCAGGCGGGGAGCGATTGGGTGCGGAGGCACTACTCCTATGGCTCCTTTCGCAAGAAGCTGGGGGGGATTCTTGGTGACTATGCTCAACCGCGCTCATCAATGACTCAGTGATATATCCCTTTCCGGTGCACATGGGTAGCTTTCACTTGTCAGTAGCGGGGGCGCTGGGTGTTTTCCTTGCTCCGGCATCGACCCCGTCGGCGGCTCGTGCGAATTCTTAAGGTGACACAAGCATACTATCCCTTCCAGGAGCGAGGTGGACCTGCCATCAAGGTTCGCTCGATCGCCCGGGCGCTGGCAGAATTGGGGAATGAGGTTACGGTCCTGACTGCCGACTTGGGTTTCGGACCTCAAGGGATTGCGACAGCCAAGGTTGTTCGCGCCCCGGAAGGCTGGCGGACTGATCGGGATGGCGTGGAGGTGATTTACTTCAGAACTCGCTGCCACTATCGAAACCTGACCGTGAATCCAGGCGTTCTGGGGTTTTGCCGGCGCCGGCTCAGGGGGTTTGACATCGTCCACATCTACGGCCTTTACGACACCTTAGGCCCGCTAGTAGGACATTATTGCCGAAAGTTCGGGGTGCCGTACTTTGTCGAACCACTCGGGATGACGCGGCCCATTGATCGAGGGTTCCTGCTCAAAAGAATCTGGAGGGTATTGGGAAGGGACTATTTGTTCGAGGCAAGCAAATGGATCGCAACTTCGGAGTTGGAAAGGAAGGACTTACGGGCTGCGGGAGTTCCTTCCGAAAAAGTGCTGCTTCGGTTTAATGGCATTGATCGCGAGGAGTTCAGGAAGCTTCCTCCCTTCGGCGCCTTCCGGAAACATTTGGGTATTACCGGGGATGAGCCACTTATCCTCTTTCTGGGGCGGCTGATCCCGCGAAAGGGCGCCGACCTTCTCATTGAAGCGCTGCCGCAAATCGGCGGTGACAAAATCACGCTTGTCATTGCCGGGCCGGAGGGTGAAAGCGGGTATTTGGACGTTCTGCGTAACAAAGCTCATCGGCTGGGAATCGACCGCCGAGTTATCTTTCCGGGGCCACTTTACGAGGAATTGCAAAAAGCGGCTTTCGTGGATGCCACGGTGTTCGCATTGCCATCCCGATACGAGAACTTTGGCAACACGGCGGCAGAAGCTATTGCCTGCGGTACTCCGGTGGTCGTTTCCGATCGCTGCGGAATAGCTCCCTTGGTGAATCAGCGGGCGGGTCTCGTGACTTCTTATGATTCCCACGCAGTTGCCGGAACTCTGAAGGAACTATTGAACACCCCAACGCTTTACCAGCGTCTAAAGGCGGGGTGTGCACAGGTGGCGGAGGAAATCTCCTGGGAGGGACTGGTGCGGGGAATGCAAGATTCCTATGAGAAGACAGTGGACGATTTCTTGCAACGCCGTTCGCCCGTTCCTTCTCCGTCCGCGGGCAGGGACGGGCCGCACCAAATTTCATAACGTTGTGGGAAGAGGATAATCATGGAAGATTCCCTGCCGAAACAGATGCGCGAAAAGGGACCACCTTTGGACTCTCACCGTTGGCTTACTCTGGGCCACCTTGCCACCCGGGCCTTGGTGATCTTTGCCGTGGGCTTATTCGTCTACGGGTTGGTCTGGAACCTTTCCACACGAAGGTATTTGAAGGGATTTTCCGATGCCATCGTTCCTCTGGAGGGATCGGAGCAAGAGAGGACGGAAGCTTTGTTGCGGTGGTTTCGCCACGAGCCGCAACGGCTCGAAGGTCCGGGCGCAGGGATTGGTAGCACCCGCGATACGGTGATTATCGTCCGAAACGCGCGTTTGTTGAAGATCTGCGGGTCAGCAACCAACGCCTTCATTAATCTGGCCGGTGCTGCCGGCCTGAAAACGCGGCGCTTGCTCCTGCTCAGCGAGTTCGGCACGACAATGCATGTGGTTGCCGAGGTGAAATGGGGCGATCGCTGGGTAGTGGTTGACCCTCAGCAAGGCGGCGTGTTCCGAAATCACCTGGGCCGCGCTCTGAGTAAGGAAGAATTGCGCGATCCCACGGTGTTTCGAGATGCCATCAGTGATATGCCGGGCTACAATCCGGAGTACACTTTTAAGCGCACGAATCACATTCATTTGCGGCGAATCCCCCTCGGCAGTCTCTTGCGGAGAAGCCTGACCCGTTTCTTCCCAGGGTGGGAGGAGGCCGTCAACTGGGGTTTTGTCCCGGAGAACCCCTCGCTCTGGCCCATCCTCATCTCCATACCTCTGTTTTTCTTGGGCATCCTCCTTCATTGGTTGGTGGGCCGGTACGGGAGCAAGAATCTAGGCATCGAAGCGGCGGGACTTCGTGAGCGACTGATGCGGGCCGGGCACGCCCTCGTGTATCGATCGGAATAACAACCTATGTGTGGAATCTGCGGAGTAATAGGCAGCACGGATCCTGAACCGACGCAAGACGTCGTGCGGCGGATGATGGGACAGATGTGTCATCGTGGGCCGGATGACGAAGGAATGTTCGTGGACGACTCGGTCGCGTTGGGCATGCGCCGGCTCAGCATCATCGACCTCACCGGCGGACGCCAACCGGTGTTCAACGAGGACCGAACCGTCGTCGTCGTGTTCAATGGGGAGATCTACAACTTCCAGGAACTCCGGCGCACGTTGGAGTCTCGTGGTTACCCCTTCCGCACGGGAAGCGACACGGAAGTGATTGTCTACGCCTATGAGGAATGGGGTGAAGATTGCGTGGACCATTTCGAGGGAATGTTCGCGTTTGCCCTCGCCGAGACGTTGAAGTCCACTCGCCGTGGCAATCCCCGGGTCCTGCTGGCGCGCGATCGACTGGGCATCAAGCCCCTCTACTACGCGCTCCTCGATGGCAACTTGATTTTTGCCTCCGAAGTCCGCTCTCTCCTGGCTTCCGGGCAGATCGAACCGCGGCTTTCGCAAACCGCCTTGCAAAGCTACCTGCTGTTCGGCTCGGTCGTGGAGCCCATGACGTTGGTGGAAGGCGTCTATTCTTTGCCGCCCGGGCACCGGATCACCATTTCGGCCGCCGGGCGGCACACCTGCGTCCACCCGGAGCCTTATTGGGATTTCGCCGCATCTGCGAGCCCCACCACCAACACCAAGAAACAGGAACGATGCTCGGCGACGGCTTTTCTGCGGTCGCTCCTGGAAGAAACGGTCGCGTCCCATTTGACCGCCGATGTGCCCGTGGGCGTTTTCTTGAGCAGTGGCATCGATTCCACCACCCTCGTTGCCCTGGCCACGCAGAAGAAAGGGGCTCTGAACACCGTGACGGTAGTCTTCCCGGAACAGGAGTTTAGTGAGGCGGAAGTCGCTCGACGCACGGCCCAGCGATTCAGGACCAATCACCAGGAGCTGACCCTGAGCGGCGACGACATGTTGGCGCGGCTAAGCGAGGCGGTGGGAGCTCTCGACCAGCCCAGCATGGACGGCATTAACACCTATTTCGTTTCCTGGGCGGCGCGCCAGGCGGGCCTGAAAGTGGCGCTATCAGGTCTGGGTGGCGACGAGATCTTCGGAGGGTATAGCACCTTCCGCTCGACCCCGGAAGCGCAGTCCGTGGCGTCCGTGGCCCAGAATGTGCCCGGGGGCATCCGCTCCACGCTGGCCTCAGCAGCGGAAGGAGTACTAGGGCATTTCCAGCGAAAAGATTCTCACCGTAAGATGGCCGCATTATGGCGGGACCCCAATTTTCTGCCCCATCCTTACTTTTACACTCGGCTCCTCTTCACCCCGACGCAGGTGCTGGGGTTGCTGAATGGCAATGGGCTTGCCGAATCGGAACCCTGGAGAGATTGGCTGGAGCAAACGGCGCAAGGAACGAAACAGCTAGATGATTTCACCGCCGTCTCTTGTCTGGAATCCCGATCTTATATGGTTGACACGCTGCTGCGAGACACGGATGCCATGAGCATGGCTCACTCCCTCGAGGTGCGCGTGCCATTTCTAAACCATGCCCTTGTCGAGTTTGTGGCCCGATTGCCGGGATCGATCAAGCAAACCGCCGGAGTCACCAAGTCGCTGCTGGTAGATGCCGTGGCCGACCTATTGCCTGCGGAGGTCATCTCTCAGCCGAAACGCACCTTCACCCTTCCCTGGGAGCATTGGCTGCGGAGCGCACTGCGGAAAGAAGTGGCGGCGGAATTCCAGGATATTGCCCCGCCGCTCAAGGAATGCCTCAACGCCCACAGCGTCGGCCACGTTTGGTCAGATTTTTCTGGCTGGAAACACGAGCTGGTCGCGGGTCTGGAGCCTGTTTGTTTTGAATCGGTGGGTGGAGCGCCACTTGGTGGTTTGATTCGAGGAATCCTGCCACCGCACGGGCCGAATTGGAACCTATTATCCGATGAACATTCTGGGCATCAACGCTTATCACGCCAACGCATCCGCGGCGCTTATTTGTGATGGCCGGCTGGTGACGGCGGTGGAGGAAGAGCGCTTCAACCGTGTGAAATATGCGGCGGGTTTCCCCGCGAGCGCCGTCCGGCACTGCCTTTCCGAAGCCGGGCTGACCCTCAAGGATATTGATCACGTTGCCGTTCCTCGCAACCCCTGGGCACGGCTTGCCACCAAACTTTTTTATGCTGTTCAGATGCCCCGCTTCACGCTTGACCGCTACCGCGCCCTCAAGCACTTCAGAGGAATTCAAGAAGACTTGGCCGCCGCGTTCGAAGTCGATCCCAAGACGATTCGGGTCCCCATTCATCGCGTTGAGCACCATGTGGCGCACCTGGCCAGCGCATTTCTTGTTTCGCCCTTCGACCGCGCCGCCGTGCTCTCTACCGACGGGCTCGGCGATTTCGCCAGCACCATGTGGGCGACGGGGGAAGGGAACCGCCTCAACGTTCATGGATCAGTGGCGTTTCCCCACTCTCTGGGGCTTTTTTACACCGCACTCAGCCAGTATTTAGGATTCTGGAAGTTCGGCGACGAATACAAAGTCATGGGATTGGCCGCGTATGGCGAACCCAAACACATGGAAGAGCTTCGGCGCATTGTGAGACCCAACGACGGCAAGGGTTTTTCCCTCGGTCTTGACTACTTTTGCCATCACAAGACCGGGCCGGAGATGACTTGGCGGGAGAACGGAAAAACTCCGGTCCTGGGCCGCCTTTTTTCCCCCTACCTCGAAGAACGGCTGGGAAAGACCCGAACCGCGGATGAGCCGGTCGGGAAGAAGCACCAGGATATTGCCGCATCGATGCAGGCGGTGCTGGAAGAGGCGTATTTTCGACTGTTGAACCACCTGTACCAGATTTTCCCGCAAAGCAAAATATGCCTGGCTGGGGGCGTGGCCTTCAACTGTGTTGCCAACGGCAAGATCTTCGACCACACGCCCTTTTCTCAAGTTTACGTGCAGCCGGCCGCGGGCGACGCCGGCTTGTCCGTGGGCGCCGCCTATTACGTCTATCACCAAATCCTCGGCCAGCCGCGAAGTTTCATCATGGACCATGCGTACTGGGGACCTCAGTTCACGCCGGAGGCCATCGCGCAGTCTCTGGAAAACAGCCCTGTACGCGATTTGGGCTTGGCCGTGCAAAAGCTTTCTGACGAGGAATTGGTGCGTCTCACGGCCAAACACATTGCCGACGGCAAGATTGTGGGATGGTATCAGGGCCGCGCAGAGTGGGGCCCGCGGGCTTTGGGCAACCGCAGCATCCTCGTGGACCCGCGACGGGCGGAAATGAAAGATATCCTCAACCAGAGAATCAAGCACCGCGAGACGTTTCGGCCCTTTGCGCCTTCGGTTCTGGAAGAAGCCACCGGAGAGTTCTTCGAGCGCTCCTACCCTTCTCCCTTCATGAACCTCGCGTATGCAGTGCGCCCCGACAAGCGGGCCATGATTCCCGCTCCGACGCATGTGGATGGAACCGGCCGTCTCCAGACCGTGAGCCGTCAAACCAATCCTCGATACTGGGCGCTGATCAAGGAATTCGAAAAACTCACCGGTGTGCCGGTGCTCTTGAATACTTCCTTTAATGAGAACGAGCCCATTGTTCTGATCCCGAAAGAGGCTGTTGATTGCTTCCTCCGCACCCGCATGGATGTCTTGGCGCTCGGCAATTATTTGATTGAAAAGCCCCCGCTCGATTCCCCACAGGAGCAGCATCCGTCGGCAGGAGCGGTCTCGAAGATTTGATTGCCCGTCGCCCGCAGCCAATGGTTGGGGAGACTGCCAAGGCGAAAACCCAGATTCTTGATGCGCATACTTCTCCTCAACGAGTATTTCCCCCCGGATACTTCGGCGACTGCTTACATGGCGGCGGCCGTGGTGGAGGCGTTGGCGGAGGGCCACGCCGTCACTGTGCTCTGCGGACGCCCATCCTACGACCCGTCGGAGCGGCACCCGTTCTATCTCCTCCGGCGCGAGCGACAGGGCGTTGTAATGGTGGAGCGCGTGGGTTCGACGGCATTTCCGCGCTTTCAGATGTTGGGACGGGTGAGCAATTATCTTTCCTATGTCGCGCTGGCCGTTCCGCGCGCCCTCCTGGTGCGTACCGATTTGGTCATGGCCATGACCGATCCGCCTTTCCAAGGCATCGTGGGGGCATTCGTGGCTGGGCTGAAACGCCAACCGTTCGTTTACAACATTCGCGACCTTTACCCGGAGATGGCGGTGGCGGGGAGAATCGTCCGCCCTTCTTTGTGGGTGAGAATATGGGAGTGGCTACACCGCTGGGCATTAAGGCGGGCGAATCGTGTCATCGTCCTGGGGGAAGACACCCGCGAGCGGATTGTCGCCAAAGGCATCGATCTCGCGCGCGTGGTAGTGGTGCGGGATGGCGCCCAGGCCACGCCGCCAGTAGCAAGGCAGGACCATCCGGTCACCCGGGAGATTCGCAGCGGTTTTCCTTTTGTAGTGCTCCATGCCGGCAACATGGGCTTTTATGGAGCTTGGGAAACAATCATCAAGGCAGCCGGATTGCTCGATCACGAAGCGGTGGGCTTTGTTTTCGTGGGGGAAGGGGCGCAGCGCTCGCAAGTGGAATCCGCCGCCCGTGGCGTCAGCAGAATTAAATTCCTGCCCTTTCGCCCAGCGAATCAGGTGCCTTATGTGATGGCCGCGGGGGACTTGCATCTCGTAACGATTAAGCGCGGGTTGGAAGGTGTCGTCGTCCCCAGCAAGCTTTATTCAATCCTAGCGGCGGGCCGCCCCGTATTGGCACTGGCTCCCGAGGGAAGCGATGCGGCACGGGTGGTGCGTCGCCTTGGCTGCGGAGTGGTGGTTGATCCGGACGACCCCGCCGCAGTCGCGTCCGTCGTGCAAGAACTGGCCCACGACCGCCAGCGCTTGGCCGGGATGGGCGAGCGAGCGCTTCAGGCCGCGGGGGAGTTTGCGCGCGATAAAGAACTACAGCTTTTCCGACGGGTAGTTGAGGACGTGGCACGGGCAGCCTGTCCCGATGTGTCGGGGTCCCGCCTGTGAGGCGTCATCGTCGTCTTCAGTTTGGTGGTCATGACCAGAATGGGCGTGGCACAAGGTCATTGCGGGGTGTTCTGACATGAAGAATCGAATTGAGGAGGGGCGATGCTGGGCGCAGTGCTGACGTTCGCCGTGGCTTTTGCGGCTTCCTGGGGCTTGACTTTTCCCATCCGGCGGATGGCCCTTCATTGGGGGATGGTAGACATGCCCAACCCGCGCAAAATTCACCGCACCCCCATTCCGTTGTTGGGCGGGATCGCCATTTACTGCGGCACAGTTGTTTCCATCGTGTGGTTTGTGGAGAGTCGCGCGCGCGGTCAAATCATCGGCATCCTCGCGGCTTCAACCTTGCTGTTGGTTGTTGGCATCCTTGATGACCGGCACTTGCTCCATCATCAAATCAAGTTGTTTGTGGCCATGCCCCTGGCGGCCTTGACACTTGTGGCGCTGGGGGTCAAGACGCACGTGGGGTCCGCGCTTTTGCCCGGGCCTGTGGGCCCCTTCCTCGACATTGGGCTCACGCTGTTCTGGGTGGTGGGAATCACTGCGGCCTATAACATTTTTGACCACATGGACGGCCTTGCCAGCGGAGTGACGGCCATTGCTTCCCTGTTTTTCACGATCCTGGCTCTCCGCGAGGGGCAAGTTTTGGTGGCAACCTTGGGAGCTGCCCTCCTCGGAGGCTCATTGGGGTTCCTCCTCTGGAATTTCAACCCGGCAAAGATCTTCATGGGAGACGGGGGCGCGATGTTTCTGGGTTTCATGGTGGCCATCTTGGGGCTCAAGCTGCGCCTGCAAGATGTGCCGGAGGCTACAAGCTGGATGATTCCAGTCCTGATTCTGATCGTCCCGATATTCGACACCACGCTGGTTTCGATCTCGCGAGCGCGCCGGGGACTGATTCCTTTCGCTTCCCCGGGGAAAGACCACACCGCCCACCGCCTGGCGAATGCCGGCCTCGGGCAGCGCGGCGCTGTCCTGGTGCTTTACGCCGTGGGAGGCGCCTCCGGTCTTCTCGCCGTGGCGGCATGTGGTTTATCCGTCGAACTCAGCTATGTCCTGGCTTTGGTTGTGGCGTTAGCGGCGCTGACAGCGGTGGTCACGCTCGAGCGGTTTCCCTACGAGCGCCAATGTGTGCACGGGAGCCCCACCTAAATTCTCGTTGCTCGTAGAATCCAGGTCCGTCCCTGCCAGGAATGAGTTATACTAAGAATCCTTGAAGTTCCTTGCCAAAATTCCCCTGGCCGGGGAATCACGATGAAGATTCCATCACGATTGGACGCGCATCAGGTCAGGGAACATCAGCGCACGAGGATGATTGACTAAGCGTCAACATACCCACCCACAAATCGCCATCGTCGGCGGCTCGGCTGCCGGCCTCTTCACCGCCTACCTGCTTGCCCGCGCGGGACGCGAAGCGTGCGTTTTCGAAGGGCAGGACCGGCTCGACTCGGCCCCTCGCACGCTAATCGTCACGGATCGAATGCGGGAAATCCTGGGGGGACTTGGTGAGAAGGCAGTCGTCAACGAGATCCGTCAGTTTGAATTATTCACGGATGGTCGCGTGGCGAGAATCGCGCTCTGTCGGCCGGACCTTGTCATCGAGCGCAGCACGCTTATCAACGAGTTGGCTACCGCAGCGCAAAGGGCCGGGGCGCGAGTCGAGTTCGGGAAAAAACTTCTTTCCCTCAAGGAACAGGATCGCACGTTGACCCTGACCATGGAGCGTACCCAAGGCGGGCACGCCGAGGACGCACAGTTTCGGACCGTCATCGGCGCGGACGGGGCGGTCAGCCGAGTGGCTCAGGCCGCCGGGTGGGCAAGGCCACGTACCGTGCCCTTGGTGCAGGCCATCGTGGATTTGCCCAAGGGAATGACGCCTGACACTGTCCGGGTCTGGTTCATCCCTGATGACACTCCCTATTTTTACTGGCTCATTCCGCACTCGCCCACCGAGGGCGTGGTGGGTTCTCATCGGGGAAGAGGGATCGGAGACGCGGTCGGTTCTTGACCATTTCCTGGATAGGCATCAGCTCAAGCCCCGAGGATTCCAGGGTGCCAGGATCCCCATTTATACCGGCTGGACTCCCGTCCGCCGCCAATTGCCGGGCGGTGATGTCTATCTGGTTGGGGATGCTGCCGGCCATGTCAAGGTCACCACGGTAGGTGGCATTGTCACGGGTTTCCGTGGGGCCCTGGGTGTCACCGAGGTCATCTTGAATGGCGGCTCCAGCGGCAAGCTGCGTGCGCTGCGACTCGAGCTAAATGCCCACCTGCTGATCCGCAAGCTGATTCACGGTTTCACCCAAGCGCACTACTCGCACCTCGTGGATCTCTTGAATACCCACGCCCGCAAGGATCTGGAAGCCCACACTCGGGACGAGCCCGGCAGCCTGCTCTTCCGCATTTGCCTGCACCAGCCCCGCTTGCTGCTCCTGGGGCTGCGCGCCCTGATTACCGGCGCTACTTTCCCTCGCCCTGATCTCAGCTAGCCTCCCAATGCGATTGGGCGGCGATGTGCTAAACAGGCCGCGGAAAAAATGCTTCCACACTGCCATTTCTGCCATTCTGGGAATTGGCCGCGTTCCAGAACTCTCGGCAAGTCCCGGCTCGCCGCGAATTACACGTAATCCATACAATGCAAATGACTTACACGTTCGGTTTCCGCCCAGCGATGAACCTGGCCCTGTGCTTTCATGCACATACCGGGGTGGTCCGGCCCGGAGCCTACCCTCCGCGTGCCTACCCGAAGGGCTCACGACCGCCCTGGGCGCGCCGGAAAGATAGTCCCGTCGAGTTTTTCCGCAACCGGTAAAGCGCCGACCCCCGGCACGAGTTGTGGGACGGGAGTTCCGCCCGTGAGCCGCCCCACGAGGAAGGCAGAAACTCCCGGTCACGATGCGCTGAGGGCGATGGTACGGCCGCGCCAGTACGTTAGTGCTCTTTACCCATAGTGGCTAGCACGTTAGTCTAAGAATGCGCTTATTGGCCGAAGGGGAGCCGCCACGGCAAGGGTCGGAGATCCTCACGAGCGGCATTACGGAAGGCAGGGCAAGAGCGCGTGGGTGCCACCAGGTTTTGCCACCCACGGGCAAAATGACGGCGGGAGAGGAAGCGGCTGAACGGTTCAGAATGCCGGTGCTTCCTCCAGCCCGAGGGGAATTCAAAGGAGCGAGTCATGAGTTGTAATCGCGTAAGATTTTTCAAGCCGATCGTTGCCCTGGGGGTGTTCGGCCTGGCCGTGGGACTGCTCGCCGGTCTGAGTGCTCTGGTTTCCGCGAAGCCGGATGTGTGGCGCAGCATGGGGCTGGTGGATGATTGGACTCATCGCCAGGTGATCTTTTCCAACCCCGGCACGCTCGCGGAAGCGGTGGCGCAAGGCCGCTACGAGCAGTGGTACAAAATCGTGAACAACCCGCGCTACATTATGCAACAGATGAAGCGGAAATCTCCGTTGTTCGGGTCATCGGAAAATGCGCGGGATTATTTGACCTTGTCAAACCGTTTGGCCATGCCCCTCGAGGCGCACTCGTTCCCCACCGTCAAGGTCCCTCCCCCAGCGGCGTCGAGCACGCACCGCGATTGGGCCTTCTCCCTGGGAACCGGCACGGTGGCGGAGAATATGTCTCCCGCCAAATTCACCTGGAACATCAATGCCACCCCCAATTGCACCAGTGACTTTGCGGTGTACGGATTGAACGTGGCGGGCGCATCGGGCGGCCAGGCGAACTTGGTGGCGCTCAACAATCTCTACTCGTCAACCAATGGAACCGGCTACTGCGCCGGTACGGGGCCGGCCGTCTACTGGGCCTACCATGCCACCACGACTGCCGCGGGCGTGATTACCACCTCGCCCGTGCTTTCCTATGACGGCACCAAGATCATTTATGTCGAGAGTGGTGGAACGGCAGGTCCCTACCTTCACGTCCTGGCTTGGAACAGCGCCGATGGTGGGACGGTGGCGGCCAGCAAGGCGCCCGCCCACGTGCTGGCCGCCGGCACGGGCGTGAGTGGTTGTACCGCCGGCGCATCGTGCCTGGTCAGTATTCTCCTGAACGCCACCACGGAGACGGTTACCAATTCTTCGCCCTTCTACGACTATAACACTGACACGGTTTACGTCGGGGATGACGCCGGCAACTTATACAAGGTAACCCCGGTGATAGCGAGCGGGACTCCCGTGGTCAGCAAACTGAATATTGTGGCAACCGGAGGGGTGCACGATCAGGTCATGACCGGCCCGGTGTATGACCCCAATAGTGGCTACGTTTTTGTGGGGGCTTCCAACGGAGTTCTCTATGCCGTAACCGCCCGCACCTTGGCCCTTCAGACGACGACGGTTCAGGTGGGCGCTTTAACCACCAGTTGTTCCGGGGGATACAATAATGCGCTAGTCGACCCTCCCATTGTGGACGTAAGCAACGGTTGGGTGTACGAGTACACCACGGATGACCCAACACTCTATACCGTGGTCGAGCAGGCGAGTACCGCTGGCCCCTTTACCACAACCAACGTGGTGACGGTGGGACAAGGCGATCAGACCTGCGGAAGCAGTCGGACGTTTCCCACCCACTTGCCGGCTTTTGATAATAACTATTACTACGGTGCGGTCACCAGCGGCCACATGTGGGTGTGCGGCAGGGAATCTGCGGGTTATTCGGAATCCGCGCTTTGGATGATTCCCACTAGTGGAACAAACGGATCCATTTCCGGAGTAACCGCTACGGATGACAGCACCGCAATCTACGAAGACGAACACGCGGTCTGCACGCCCTTGACAGAGATATATAGCGGCTCGACCGATTATCTTTACTTGTCCGAAGGCATCACCAACAATGCGAGTGGCCTCGGCACTAATTACACTAATTTTGCCAGTTTTTACGGCTTTACCCTCAGCGATACGGCGGGGACCGCCACCGCCATTGCCGGTTCACCCATTACGGAACCCACCGCGACGGGCGGCAGCAGCGGCATTGTGGTCGATAACATGTTTACCGAGCCGCTCTGGCAGGCGAGTCACGCGTATAGTCAGGACACCCTGATTACCGATAGCAAAGGAAACGTGGAGGAATGCGTCACGGCGGGCACGTCGGGGACCGCAGCGCCCGCCTGGAACACCACGGTGGTTGCCGCGTCCACAACCCTGCACGCCGCCATCACTTCTACCACCGCCACCAGCGTTTCCGTCACTTCGACGACCGGATTCGCCGTCAACGACTACATTTTAATTGGTGCGGAATGGATGAAGATTTCGGCCATTGCGGGCACCACGAACGGCACTTTTACGGTCTCGCGGGGACAACTCGGGTCCACCGCCGCAACTCACGCCAACGCCTCGACGGTCGCCACTTTCGGCACCACGACCGACGGCACGGTCACGTGGATCAACGAGGGCCCCAACCAGACCTCGAGCGTCTATTTCACCACGCTGGCTACTTCCACCACGGTCTGCGGGACGACAGCGGCTTACTGTGCGGTAAAACTGACCCAGGGGGGGTTGCAATAGCTTAGGGCGCGGAGCGCAATAATATGCAAGGCACGGTTCCTAGGCCATACCGGTACATTTGTGCCATTTACACGTCGCCGCCGCAACGTTAGTCTAAGGACGGTGTTGTTTTGCGTAGGGGAGCCCCACTTGCAAGATGCGGGGAAGTTGTTGGACCGGCAGCAGGTGGAAGTATAGAACTCTACGCGTGATGGAGAGGCTATAAGCGCAATCAAGGAGATGGTCATGAGCCGCAATTGCTGGAGGCAGAGATTATTGACTGCCGTCACGACCGCCGCGATGTTTGCGGGCCTTACCGCGTTGACGTTCGGGCAGGAAAGCTCGCCCCAGCGGGTCCCCATGATCGAAGATTGGTCCACTCACCACCTGGTTTTCTCCCACCCCGGCACCTTTGAGCAGGCCACCCAGACCCGCCCGTTCCTGGAGTGGTACAGAGCCTTGAGCGACCCTCGCTACCAGATGGAACTGGCCCGGCGAAATGCGGACCTCAAGCGCGGAGCGGGGGGAGCGAGCGTGGCGGTGGAAGGCGATTATGCGGATGACTTCAAATGGGGTGGGAGACTTCCCCCCCATCGTCCCAGGCCGCTCGTGGCGGAACAGACGAAGCCGGAGGGCGATTGGAACAACTTCCTGGGGGGGACCGCCAATGCGGGAATCGGCGCCACGCTGTACCCGGCCAAGTATACCTGGAATATTAATGCCGCCCCGAACTGCACCAGCGACTTTCTGGTGGTGCCGGTCAATCAGGCCCCCGCCAGCCAGGCAAACGCCACCGGCACGATCGTCATCCACTCGGAACCGGCCGAAGGTGACACCATCACGATCGGCAGCACGGTGTATGGATGGCATGCTGCCAACAATAACTGTTCTGCCGCTCCCCTGAAATGCGTGGCACGCTCCGCGGCTACAGGCACCGATGCAACAGATCTGGAAGAGGCCGTCAACGGGACATGCTTCAACGGCGCCTGCACGGCGGACCCGGCGGTGACCGCGACGGTGAACGGCTCCACGGTAACCCTGGTTCCAACTGCCGCTTACGATGGTTCGACGGGAAACGTAGGCATAGCCACCACCGATGATGCCGCTATCTATCTGAACAACAAATCCCAGGCCAGTTCCACCCTCACGGGCGGCGTGGATGGGCAAGCCTCCATCATCGCATTCAACAGCCTGTACTCGGGCGGGGGAGCGGATGCCAGCCAAACCGGAACCGTGACCGCCAACAGCGCCAGCAGCGGTCAGACCGTGACGGTCGGTGCGCTGACCTTGACGGCCAGCGCGGGCACACAGGCCACGGGAAAGGTAACGATTGTTACCAATCCCACGAACGCCAATGACGTCTATATCGATATTGGGACAACCGGCACAACCATCGAATCCGACATCTATGCCTTGCACGATAAGTTAGGGGACTGTGGGGCGGCTGCCAACTGCGTGCTCATCGGGTCTACTACCACGGCCACCGCCGCCAATCTGGCGGCGGCCATTATGGGGAGCTGCCTGAACACCTGCTCCCCCAGCCCCAATGTCACGGCGACGAGCAGCGGCAACGTGGTCACCCTGACGGCCATCGTTATGGGCACGGCGGGAAACAGCATTCCGTTATCTTCGAATATCGGTGGCACAGGGGGCACGGGTGACGTTACGGTGAGCGGCGCGGATTTGGGCGGGGGGTCGGGCACGCTCACGGCAACGGAGTTCGCCTACTCGGGCCTTACGACGACGCAATTGGCCGCCAACATCGTAACGGCGATTAACGCCAACAGCTCAACCGCGGGCGCCACCGCCGCTTCCATTGGCAATGTGATCACCGTCACCGCCACTACGGGCGGGCTGGGGTCGGCGGGGCCCCCGGAGACCGGGAACTACATTACCGTGGGGGGAACTTTGTCCGGCTTCACCTGGGGGGGCACAACCCTGGCGGGCGGCACGGCCCCCGGTTTCTGCGGCACCGGACAACCTGCCGTCCTGTGGGCCTATAAGGCTAGCACTGCGAGTTCGCCCATGTTGGGCTCTCCCATCCTGTCTTACGATGGGACCAAAGTGGCCTTCATCGAAAGCGCCTCCACCGGGGCCATCCTGCACGTACTGCACTGGAAGTCCGGCGACGGCGGAACCAATTTGGGCGCTACCCCGGTGCTTCCCACCACCTCCACGACCACAGGGGCCACCTATACATCTTGCCTTAGCGCCGGGACAACATCCTGCATGTTTAACCTGGCCCTGGGTACCTACAACAATACCAACTCCCCGCCCTTTTACGATTACAACACCGATGCGTTGTTCGTCGGCGACAATAACGGCACGCTGCGGAAGGTTACGGGGGTATTCGGGGGGACGCCGGCGGTGGCTTGGAGTGCGACGGTGAACAGCGGGGCCATCTTGAGCGGCGCGGTCGAGGATATTAGCAACGGGAACATTTTGGTGGGGGACAGCACCGGGCGGCTCAGTATGGTGAGCAGCGCGGGCGTGGTGAGTGGGACCACCCTTACGGGCTTGGGCGATATCACCGACCCGGTCATGGTGGACCCTTTCACGGGGCATGTTTTTGTCTTCTCCGGGGGGAACGGCACGAGTGCGGTAGTGGAGGAGGCCACGACGTCGCTCACCAGCCCGGTAGCGGTGAATATCGGATATAATTCCGCTACCACCCATGTCCATGCGGGGACGTTTGACAACATTTATTACAATAGTGCCAATAACACGGGGAACCTCTACGTGTGCGGCAGGCAGGCTGGGAACGCTGCCCCGGCGCTCTATAGCGTGCCGATTAGCGCCGGCGTCATGACGGGGACGGTCAACGGCCCGCTGGATCTTTCCACCACTACCACGGCGCAGGAGTGTTCACCCCTCTCGGAGGTTTATAACCCCAGTGAAGGCGCGGACTGGTTGTTCGTAGGGGTTCCCGCCAACTGCGCCTTTGGCGGCGCCACGGGGGGATGCATTATGTCATTCGATATCACCAGCGGGACCATCCCGACCACCGCGGCGGCAACGGCAGCTGAGAACGGCGGGACCAGCGGCATCATTGTCGATAACGTGAGCGCAGACGTCCAGGCCTCCAGCGCCTATTTCACCACCTTGAGTAGCCCGGGAGTAGGCGGGTGTACCAGCGAACCCGTCAATGATTCCTCGACTTGCCTGGTAAAACGTACCCAATCGGGACTGCAATGATCCGGGACACTTTTCTGTAGCAGCGTTCGGGGCCTACCCTGGCGCCGGCGGGGATGCGGGAAATCTATGGAATCGAAGGCCGGTGGTCATCTTGCCCCGCTACCACCAACCCACACTGAGTCATTGCCCCAAAAGCAGGTGTAGCGGACCTGTTCTGCCGGTCTGCGGCACGCCCTCGATGGCCCAGGGAAAGCCGCGGATGGACAAAACAGGTGTAACCGGCAGGGAATGGGCCGCGCGATCCCGCGGCAGTACCAGTACCCTGGTGCTATTTACGCGTAAGCGCTGGTGCCTTACGCTAATTACGGCCTCCTTGTAGGGAGGGGAGGCGCACGAGCAAATGACGGATCTGCGAAGGGCAAGCTCGCCCGTGATCCACCCGGGGGTTGGTGCGACGGCATTTTGCCACCAACTTCTGAAGGATAGAGCTGATTGACAATCCGGGCGAATTGATAAGCACAGCAGGTAAATCCTCTTGGCAAGGGAGAAAGAAGCCGACCATGAGCACTCACAAGAGTTGGTTTTACAAGCTGTCTCTCGCTGCGGCCGCTTCCAGCATGGTGTTGATCTCTGCGGGTTTGATGCACGGGCAAACTTCCACGCCGCCGCGGGTTCCCATGATGGAAGACTGGTCAACCCACCACTTGGTTTTCTCCCACCCCGGCACCTTTGAGCAGGCCACCCAGACCCGCCCGTTCCTGGAGTGGTACAAAGTCTTGAGCGACCCTCGCTACCAGATGGAACTGGCCCGGCGAAATGCCGATCTCAAGCGCGGAGCGGGGGGAGCGAGCGGGGCGGTGGGAGGCGATGATGCGGATGACCTCAAATGGGGTGGGAGACTCCCCCCCCATCGTCCGAGGCCGCTCGTGGCGGAACCGACGAAGCCGGAGGGCGATTGGAACAACTTCCTTGGGGGAACCGCCAATGCGGGAATTGGCGCCACGCTGTACCCGGCCAAATATACTTGGAACATCAATGCGCCCCCGAACTGCACCAGCGATTTTCTGGTGGTGCCGGTCAATCAGGCGCCCGCCAACGTGGCCACCGCCGCCGGCTCGGTGGTAATAGAGGCGCGGCCAGCTACCAGTAATACGGTTACCCTCGGGGGCATAATCTACACCTTTTCCCGAGCCGCACTCACCGCCCCCACTTCGGGGTGTAGCGTTTACGCGCCGGCTAGCACTACGAATGATGCCACGTACTTGTACGATGCGATAACCGGCGGTGGAACCCAAACTACCACCACTTATGAGTGCGCCACGGGGTATACGCCTAACCCCGCGGTCACGGCTCCCGCCCACACCACGAATACGGTCACCCTGGATGCCAATACCACGAATTACCCCGGTGTGAACGGAAACAGCGTGGCCCTGGCGACCAACAATGATGCCGATATCTATTTGAACGGGAGCGCGCAGCTTACCGCTACCCTCGCCGGCGGCAAAGACGGGCAAGCCTCCATTATCGCTTTCAACAACCTGTACGCGGGCGGGGGGGCCACCCAGACGGGCACCGTCGCCAGCAACCCCGCGAGCGGCGGTACCGTGACCATAACCTTAACCAATCCCACCACCCCCGTCACCTTAACGGCCAGCGCCCCGACGGATGAAACGGCCACCATCACCGTCGGCACCACCAAGCCGGCGAACACCTCGGCCGTCATCATCGGGAGCGTTACCTACACCTTTGAGACGGCAAACATTGCCACCGCCCCGGCCACGGGCTGTGAGGTTTACTCCGCTACGGGCACGACGGGCGCCACGAACCTGGACAATGCCATAGCCCACGCCGGCGCCCAGGGGAACACCACTTACCGGTGCGCCGCGTCGATCACGACGGCGAATAGCGCGGTCAACGCCAGCCGCAGCACCGCCACGATAACCCTGACCGCCACGACCGCGGGGTCAACGGGGTTCACTTTCGCCGAGACCGGCACGACCAATTTCACCACATTTGGCAGCACCGCGGGCACGAACGGCACCACTTCGGGCACGGCCTTTGCCTACTGGTCGGGCGCCGCGGCGGCAAGCACGACGCAATTGGCCGCCAATATCGCGGCGGCGATCAACGCCAACTCCACCCTGGAAGGGGCCGCCGGCGTTACCGCCACTTCCAGCGGTCCGGTGATCACCGTCGCCGCCAACACGGGCGGGACGGCCGGAGACGCCATTGCGCTGGCGTCGGGTTTGTCGGGTTTTGCCTGGGGCGGCACGACCCTGGCGGGCGGCTCCACCGCCGGCATGTGCGGCAGCGGACAGCCCACCGTTATGTGGGCCTATAACGCTAGTACTGCGAGTTCGCCCATGTTGGGCTCTCCCATTCTCTCGTATGATGGGACCAAAGTGGCCTTTATCGAAAGCGCCTCCGGGGGAGCGATTCTGCACGTGCTCAACTGGAGGAGCGGCGATGGGGGGACCAACTTAATCGCTTCCCCCGTGGCTCCCTCCACCTTGGAGACCTCGACGGCTTGCGGCACTACCCCTTCCTGCATGTTCAGCCTGACCTTGGGCACGTACAACAATACCAACTCCCCGCCCTTTTACGATTACAACACCGATGCGTTGTTCGTGGGCGACAATAACGGCACGCTGCGGAAGGTTACGGGGGTATTTGGGGGGACGCCGGCGGTGGCTTGGAGTGCGACGGTGAACAGCGGGGCCATCTTGAGCGGCGCGGTCGAGGATATTAGCAACGGGAACATTTTGGTGGGGGACAGCACCGGGCGGCTCAGTATGGTGAGCAGCGCGGGCGTGGTGAGTGGGACCACCCTTACGGGTTTGGGCGATATCACCGACCCGGTCATGGTGGACCCTTTCACGGGGCATGTTTTTGTCTTCTCCGGGGGGAACGGCACGAGTGCGGTAGTGGAGGAGGCCACGACGTCGCTCACCAGCCCGGTAGCGGTGAATATCGGATATAATTCCGCTACCACCCACGTCCATGTGGGGATGTTTGACAACATTTACTACAGTAGTGCCAATAACACGGGGAACCTCTACGTGTGCGGCAGGCAGGCTGGGAACGCTGCCCCGGCGCTCTATAGCGTGCCGATTAGCGCCGGCGTCATGACGGGGACGGTCAACGGCCCGCTGGACCTGTTGACCACTACCACGGCGCAGGAGTGTTCACCCCTCTCGGAGGTTTATAACCCCAGTGAAGGCGCGGACTGGTTGTTTGTAGGGGTCCCCGCCAACTGCGCCTTTGGCGGCGCCACGGGGGGATGCATTATGTCATTCGATATCACCAGCGGGACCATCCCGACCACCGCGGCGGCAACGGCAGCGGAGAACGGCGGGACCAGCGGCATCGTTGTCGATAACGTGAGCCCCAGCGCGCAAGCCTCCAGCGCTTATTTCACCACCTTGGCCAGCCCGGGAGCAGGCGGGTGTACCCAGGAACCGAGCGGCGATTCCACCACCTGCCTGGTGAAGCGGACGCAACAGGGGCTACAGTAATATGTGGGGGCGAGCGTGGAATTTGATAGAATAGCATCGCAGGATGAAAGGGAGAATAGGGAACAGCCTGGGATGTAAAGGTTGACAAGACTATCCGTTGTTCGGAGCGATAGTCTTGGCGGCAAGTGTGTGGCAAGGCCATTCCGGCCATGACGGATCGCGGGCAGGACGCCCGTGCCTAACCTGATGGACTGGCGGCAAGGGCCAGCGGCACGAACCCTGGGCTTTGGGAAGCAGGTGCGCCCTGCCGGGTTAATATGAGGGCCTGTTTCTCGTTGCAATATGTTTGTTAATCGGAGGCTATCACGATGAAGCAGCGAGAAGACACCGATCGGCACGACGGTGGCTTGGAGGCGCAACGGACTGTACGCAAGCCCTACGTTAAGCCTGCGGCGCGCTACGAGCAGGTGTTTGAAACGCGGGCTCTGACCTGCGGCAAAGTGGGCACGACGCAATCACAGTGCAAGTTAGAACCTAAGACATCATGACCCAAGTGGCTCCAGCCCGCGTCAGCACTGCCTGGGAAAAGCAGGGATGTGAGTTGGCGGCGGAGGTGCTCCGCTCCTCAGGGCGACTGCGCTTGCGAGCCACCGGCGCCAGCATGCTGCCCGCTATTTGGCCGGGTGATATCCTCTCCGTCCGCAGCCAAGATGCGGTGGAAGCGCTTCCGGATGACATTGTCGTGTTCAGACGCGAGGGGAGGCTGGTGACCCACCGCGTGGTGGAGCGAATCCTCCGCCAGGGCAGAATCCAATGGATAACGCGCGGCGACAGGGTGAGCCGCCACGACGCTCCCGTTTCCAGCCACGAGCTGCTGGGCAGGGTTACGATCATTGAACGGGGCTCTCGCCGTTTCACCCCGCATCAGTCGGTTGCCAGCCGCCTTGCCTCCTGGATTCTCTGCCGGTCACAAATTGCCACGCGGGTGGTGCTGCGCATTAGGAATTTGGGATTCGGGACTCGTGGCTTGGGGCTCGGGATCAGATTTGGGATTCGGAGTTGGGATTAGGGATTCGGGAAGGGCAACAAGCGATTCTTCCTTTCTTCTTTCAGGGCTGAGGGCGTACTACAATCGAATATTCAGAGACCCCCCTAGGGTTGCGGATCGGCCGCAGTGGGAGAGGGCGCCCGAGGTAGAAGGGAAACGGCTCCGAGTCGCGGCTTTTGCCTATGCTGTCGCCTACATTGATTTCCCATCACGTGCTTACCATTGAGATTGGCGAGATCCCGATCCGAGTCCACACGGACAGCCGCGAGTTCGCCCAAATGCTTGAGGAGCGCTACGGCGAGTTTGTAACTGCTCAGGCGCCGCTTGCCTTGATGGAGATCGAGATCGAGCTGGTGAAAGAGCCGGGACGCGAGCTTCGGGATTCGGGGTTGGGGAAGGACGATGATGCCGACGCGGACGTTAGCGTGCGGCGGGAGGCTGGTCGCTGGATCATGACGCGGGGCGACTTCCGCGCGGAATGGGACTCCGAAAGCAACCGGGGCTGGGTGCGGCAGCGCCCGAGTCCTTACGCCATCGATGGGGTGCTGCGCATTTTGCACTCCCTCATCATGGCCCGCGCCGGGGGTTTTCTGCTGCATGCGGCAAGCGCCGTGCGCAACGGCCGGGCATTCGTGTTTGCGGGGGTTTCCGGCGCGGGAAAAACCACCCTGGCGCGGCTGGCGCCGCCGGACGTCACCCTGCTCACGGATGAGATTTCGTATGTAAGGCCCCAAGGGCAGGTTTCAGGTGCCAGGCGCCAGGTGCCAGGCGGCAGCGGGGAGGAGCTAGAAGTTAGGAGTCAGGAGTCAGGAGCGAAGAGACAGGGGGAATCGCAGATCTCAAATCACAAATCACAAATCGCAAATCCCCAATCCCAAACCGCGCATCCCGAATCCCGAACCCCGAACCCCGAGTTCCGACTCCCGTGTTCCGAGTCCCTGACACCTGACACCCGGCACCTGACACCTGCTTTTTCCGCCTTTGGCACGCCCTTTGCCGGGGAACTGGCGCGCATTGGCAAGAAAGTGCAAGCACCGCTGGCGGCGGTTTTCCTTCTGGAGCAAGGGCCGGAGAACCGTATCGAACCGCTAGGCGAGCCCGAAGCCGCGCGGGACCTGCTGCGGCACGTGCTTTTCTTCGCGCGCGACGAGGAACTGGTGCGAATGGTTTTCCAAACCGTTTGCGATTTTGTGAGGCGCGTTCCGGTCCGCCGTTTGGTGTTTACCAAGGATGCGCGCGTGTGGGAGTTGATCCAATGAGCCCGCTCTACGTTGCCCGTAGCCGAGAGATTGCCGCGCGTATGCTGGACGGCGAAATGATGATCATGTCCGCCCGCGATTCGACTCTATTCAACCTGAACGAGTTGGGCACGATGATCTGGCAGGCGGCGGACGGCGCGACCTCGCTCGAGGAAATCGTCGCGCAGAAAGTTTGCCCTGAATTTGAAGTGGAGCCGGCCGAGGCCCTAAAGGACGCGGAAGACTTTGTCCGGGAGCTGGCTGCGCACGGAATCTTACTCCTTTCCGATCAACCCATCGCCGCGCCGGCGGCGCCCCAGGAGCCGGCATGAGCGCCCTGATGCAGGAGATGGGCGAGCGGGCGCTGAAGGCGGGTGTGCCTCTGAGCGTGCAGCTTGATTTGACGTACCGCTGCAACGAGCGCTGCATTCACTGCTACCTGGACCACGACGATCACGGCGAGATGACTACGGCGGAGATCATGGGCGTACTCGACCAACTGGCCGAGGCCGGCGTTTTCTTCCTCTGCTTCAGCGGCGGAGAAGTGCTGATGCGCACGGATTTCTTCCGCATCCTGGAGCACGCCCGCTCCCTGCTCTTTTCCGTCAAGGTCAAAACCAACGCCTTCATGATCCGCAAGAAAGAGGCGGATCGCCTGTGTGAGCTGGGAGTGCAGTCGGTGCAGGTCAGTATCTATTCCCACCGGCCGGAGGTGCACGACGCCATCACCAAGCTGCCAGGCTCACTCAAACGGTCCCTGGCCGGGATCCGGTTGCTCCGTGAGCGCGGAATGAAGACGGTCATTGCCAACGTTTTCATGCGGCAGAATCTGCACGACTACCTCGGTGTGGTGGCGCTGGCGAAGGAATTGGGAGCCGAGTACACTCTTGATCCCACCATCACCCCCATGATGGACGGTGACCGCTCGATCCTCGGCCTCGGAATCAGCCAGACGGACCTGCGCCAGGTATTCCGGACCCCGGAGCTCGTCGGCGATGTGGAGAAAACCTGTGCTCCGCCTCCCGCCGTGGACGACGACACGCTGGATGGCGTGCCGTGCAGCGCCAGCCATACCTTCTGCTATATCTCCCCTTATGGAGATGTGTATCCCTGTGTGCAGTTCCCGCTGCCTACCGGCAACGTGCGCCGGCAGAAGTTCCTGGAGATTTGGAAGCACTCACCGCAAATGAACGAGGTCCGCTCCATTCGTGGCCGCGACCTGCCCACCTGCTCGACCTGCTCACACCTGGGTGGCTGTACCCGCTGCCCGGGATTGGCCTACATGGAAGGCAACATGCGTGGCCCTTCCACACAAGACTGTGAAAAGTCCTTTGCCCGCACCGGCATCCTCTCCGCCAACATGCTGGCCAAGGCTGAGGCTGCCCGCTCCTCTTCGGCTGGCTCCCGCCTTGTGCAGATAACCGGCTTACCGCAATCTGCCGTTCCCACCTTGGCAATTAAATAGCTTCCCACCTTTCTCGTAGCGCTCAAGAAAACCAATCCCACTGAAGGGGCAAAGGCCCGCAAATGACAATGGCCTTGTGTCTCTTGCGGCCTCCCGCCAGTGCCGAAATACCAAGACCCCTCCGGGGATCATTCGCCGCATCTCTCTGCGGATTGAACCACATCAACCCCTTCGGCTGCCTCGCCGAGCTACAGAGATTCGCGGCTGACTTGGCCCAGAAGCCGACAGCGTGGATGCCCTGGAATTACCGGGTGACCCCGCCGAAGGCGGGCATAAGTAAGCATCCCGGTTAAATCCCTTTGAAGTAGAATACGTTCTGCCTGGCCGAAAACGATCCTCTTCGGTCAGGCGGATGGGATATCCTGAAATGGCCGACCAACAGGCCTCCCGCCAGGCGAAATGGCCAGTGATTTTCTGTCAGCGACATGGGCGCGCAAGACTGCCTGGTGTGGGTTCTCGCCAGTGCCCTCATTACACTTCTCTTCGCCGGGCTCGCGAGCGCACAAGACCTTACCGTGTGGCCCTCCGGCAGCGGGGTCTGGAATAACCCGGCGCAATGGACCGCCGGCCTGCCCAATGCCTGGGCCGACGCGGACGTACGGGGAGATAGCCGGGTTGCCGTGCCCTCCGGCACGTGGGTGGCGGGCGACCTGCGAATCGGAACCCATGCTGGCGACCGCGCCCGCGTCGAAGTCAATGGCGGCGTCGTTATCCTCCTGCGGGATTCTCTGTTCGTAGGTGAAGAGAGCGGCGGTCAGGGTGAGTTCGTTCTCAACGCCGGCGCTCTCCAGTCCTTTATGGACGTTTTCGTGGGAGCCGCAACCGCGTCCACGGGCAGAGCCACCGATGCCGTCCTGCGCATTCGCGGCGGCAGTTTTCTCGGCCGGACCCTTTCCGTGGGATTTGGTTTCGGTTCGCACGCCACGGTGGCGGTGGAGGGCTCGCAAGCGTCCGCCATCGAGGTGATGGATTACGTTTATCTTCAGGCCACACCCGATCCGAACGGCCGGGCGGGCTTGTCCACTCTCTCCTACGCTCTTGATGAGCATGGCGCGACTCCCATCACCATCGAGTCGCGCGCCCGCGGCCTCCGTATCGTTGCCGTTCCGCCGGGCCGCTGTCGCCTGGAGATCTCGCTGCTAGCGGTCCCGCCGCGTGAGGATGTCACGCTGGTTTCGAGCCGCGTGCCCATAAGCGGCATCTTTGATGGTCTTCCCGAGGGCAGCGAAATCACTGCTCTGTACGCAGGCAGGACTTACCGCTGGGCTTTAACCTATCGAGGCGGCCCCAGCGGCGCCGATCTGGTTCTCAGAAACCGCAGCACCTACGATGACGGCGCACCCCTTACTCACGTCAGGCCCCTACCACAATCGCCCTCGCCCATGTGGCGCGAGCATCCCGTGTCTCCGCTCGCCATCCCCGCCGGCACGCCGTCGTTTAACGGCGCCGAAGGGTACGGGGCTTTCAGCCGGGGCGGCACGGGAGGCCGCAACGTATACGTTGACAACCTCGACGATTCCGGCCCCGGCAGCCTGCGCGCGGCGGTGGAGGCTGAAGGCCCGCGCACCGTCGTGTTTCGCGTGGGCGGCTCCATCGCGCTGGCCGCACCCCTGGTCATTCGCCACCCCTGCCTTACGTTGGACGCGCGAAGCGCTCCCGGCGAGGGCATTGTGCTGCGCAATCATGGCATCGTGATCAGAACACACGACGTCGTCCTCCGCTTCTTCCGAATTCGTCTAGGCGATGAGGGTGTAAGCCGCGCCGTGAATTACCAAGCCGGCGAAGGTGACGACGGAATCCGCTTCCAGGCCGGCGCCAGGGATTGCATCGCGGATCACCTCTCGCTGAGCTGGACCACGGGCAAGATTCTCACCCTCACCAGTATGAGCGACCGCATCACCATCCAATGGTGCATTCTGAGCGAGAGCCTGAACTTCGCCGGGCACGGCTACGCATCGCTTGCCGGAGGCAACCGCGTCAGTTGGCACCACAACCTCTTCGCTCACAACTTCAGCCGCAACGTACGCTTTCAAGGCGCGCTGGATGCCGACTTCCGCAACAACACCATCTACGATTGGGGCGAAGCCGCCGGCTACGGCGAATTCGACCGGCTCAACTACGTCGCCAACCACCTGAAACCCGGCCCTTCCACGACCCAGCATCCCCGGCTGTTTCATATCGGTGATCGAATCGTCATGCCGGGGTCCGTCTTCGTCGCGGGCAATGTCCTGGAAGGCGAGGCCGCGGTGAACCAAGACAACTGGCGCGGCATGGGCCTTTGGTATCGCGACCGCGACACTCTGCAAGCCGCTGAGCCCTTCCCCGCTCCGCCCGTGACCACCGAAGCCGCGCCTGCCGCCTCTCAACGCGTGCTGAGGGAAGCCGGCGACACTCTGCCCGTGCGCGACCGCGTCGATCAACGCATCGTGCGAGAAGTGCAGGAAGGCACCGGCCACATCATTCGCTGGGTCCATGAAGCCGGACAATAGAACGACGATAGGCATGACTCAGGTCCGAGCGCGCAACCTCGATAGCCGTCGTGCTACAGGCCACAATTTGCCGATAGTTCAGCCTTGACCATATCAGATTGAGGTCGGCGATTGTGCTCACCAGGAACGTCGGCCAAACGGTTACGCACGCCTGCCATGAGGTTGGCGGCGCGTTTGACCCCGACGCATTTTCAATAGAGGATGTCAACCGTCGACTCTCACCTGTCCAACGCTGGTGAGCAAAAAGCTGAAGCGGTGGGAGGCGCTGCCGATTTGGGGATTCAGCGCCTACGCGCGCCTTCGAAAGCTCGCCATCGATTCTTGAGTGCTTAAGAAGCGGCGATTCCCTTCATGGGCGTCAGCGAAAGAGGCGCCGGAGGCTTGCGACGCCCGCCTGCATCAGCCATCCTGCCACCGCGCCCGCCAATCGGCAGGGCCGCAAAAAGTAATAGAAAAAGAACAGTGAAGAGGGAAGGCGAAGGAACTCGCCATCCGCCGGCGTGGGGACAAATAACCGGATTGCGAGAAAGCGCAGCCTTGGTGAAAAGGCGGGTAGCAGCCGCACGGCGAAGAGTGTTTCCCGTGGGATTTCGAGAGGCCCAGGGCCGGAAGCGTGGGAACGCACCGGCGGGGGAGTTGCCGCGCGCGCAAATGGCCCGGGAACCGGCGTCTCCAGCAAAGCTGTGCAAGCTGCCAGGCAAGACTGAACGACCTTTTCCCAGCCCAGCCGTCTTGCCTTTTGTTGCACCTTTTCACAATCCAAGGCGCCCCGGAGTAACAGCCAGTCAAGGTCAACCAGCCACTTAAAAGGGAACAGACCGTGCCGGGCAGCGTGCACCGCGAGGTACAGGAACTCCCACTCGGGGCTCATGGCATAGGCCGGGGCGGCATGAAAGGGCCGGGAAGAGGCTTCCGACCAGATTTCGTCCAGCAGACCCTGCTCCAACGGGCCTCCCCAAATCAGCCCACAGTGAACTTGCACCGGGTAAGCCAGCCGCGCATCCTGCCGCATCATCGCGCAATCCTTGCCGTAGCGGGCCAGGAGGTGAACGAAAGCAGGCTCGCCGCAGCGGGCCTCATATCCGCATGACTGAAGAATAACCAGACTCTCCGCGAAATATTTGGGGTGAACCAGGATGTCGAGGTCAGCGCAGGCGCGGAGAGCGGCGTCATCGTAGAGCGACTCCGCCAAAGCGATCCCCTTGAGGGGTATCACCTGCACTCCGGCCGCAGCAAGCTTTGCCAGCACCTGGGCCAGTTCCTGGGTCAGAAGCACGTTGCGAATGGCATTGATTCCGAAGGTGTCCGTCAACTCCCTGCGGACGGGTGGGGGAACGCCGCGGAATTCGAGCGCGCGAAGGCGGTGATAGACGAGAGGAATCAAACCGTGCGCTCTGGCGCGCTCGAGAAGCACGGCCCAGCGCACTCCCGCTTCCAGACGATCGACTGCCCGCTTCGCCACCTCGGGCGTGAAGCGTCCGCGAGCAAGGAGAAGACAGAGTTGGTCCTCCGGGCCTAGGTCTTGAGGCATGGTCCCTCAGAAGCGGCTGAGCGGGCAGGTGGTCCTCGCCTAGCGCACACCCCCCGCAAAACGCCGCGCCTTCATTCACGCCTTGGTCCAACCGCGAAGCCCAGCCACGCATTAATTAATCCCAGGACTTCGTGCTCAACAACTTGAATGTCCTGGGTTGAGCGCCACCAGTGTTCAAGGTCGCCGGGTTCAGAAGGATCATAGCGCACAATGGCCTGAAGGTGATCTCCCACGGTGATGTGCCAGATGGTTTTCGCCCTCCGGGTGTGTACGGCTGAGGTTACCAGGATGACCGTGGCTCCACCTTGCCGCCGCAACTCCCCGGCGATAAGCTTGGCTTCACTCACGGTATTCGAGGTGGGGGGTTCCAGAACCCGGATTGCCGACTTGGGGACACCGAGCCGCTTCAACACCTGCTGGTTGTATTCCAGTTCCGTCGGGTAGCGGATGCCCAGACGGGCAAATTCCGCGTCGGCTTTATCCGGCTCGTCCTCTAACAACCATACTTCCGGCGCCCACCCTTGGCGATAGATTTCCGCGGCTTCCATAGCTCGAAAGGGCGCTCTGCCGCTGAGAACTACGATCGCCCACGCGTGCTGGAGGGGGTCAGGAGCTACCAGCCAACGCCCCACCTTGCGAAAGGCCCAAAGCCCAGCCCCGGCCATGAACGCCAGCACGACCGGAAGAATCAACCATCGTTGTCCCGTGCGCTTGACCGCCATGCTTGCTCCCTTGGAAAGATGACTGGTATACCTGGCAAATCGCCGCGCCCCTGGAGAAGCCGCGGGACCTGAGTGCGGGCCCTGCGCTACCCCGCTATTTGCTCCTCATCACGAAGACGCCGTCCCAACTCCCTGTCGGAGGCTGCGCCAGGAGGTCCTGGCATCGTTTGATGAAGACGTGACTGGGGCCGTCTTGCGGATAGTCGCGAACGAGTTCTTGAAAGATGTCGGTGGCGGCTTTCCATTGGCCGTTCCGGTAAGCTTCCAGGCCCTGGGCAAAACGGCTTACCATATCGCCGTACGGGTGTGAGTCTCTTACGAGGCCGAGCAGTTCGTAAACCTTGACGGGTTGTATTTTTCCTTTCACGCGAATCAGGTCGAGCTCACGGGCCACCACCTGATCCTTCACATGGAGGAAGGTGCCCTCACTGATAATGAGGTGGGTTCCGAACTTGGGGTTGATACCCTCCAGACGGGATGCCAGGTTGACGCTGTCGCCCATGACGGTAAAATTCTTTCGTCTCTTTGAACCCATATTGCCCACCAGCATGGGCCCGGAGTTGATGCCAATACCGATGTCAAGGGGCGGTACACCTCGCGCCTGCCAACCCGTTTGCAGTCGCTGCAAGGCTTGCAGCATCTGCAGCCCCGTCCGGCAGGCGCGGATGGCGGAGTCGGTCTGTGGATAGGGTGCTCCCCAGAAGGCCATAATGGCATCGCCAATGTATTTGTCCAGGGTCCCCCAGTTCTTGAAAATCAGCTCAGTCATTTCCGACAAGTACTCGTTGAGCAGGTCCACCAACTGGGCAGGCGTGAGGGTCTCGGAAAGGGCAGTAAATCCACGGATGTCCGCGAATAAAGCCGTAAGCTCCTTCTCTTCTCCTCCCAGCCGGAGCCCTTCCGGGCTCGTCAGCATCTGATTGATGAGTCCGGGATGCAAGTACTGGGAGAAGGCTGCCCGGACCTTCTTTTTTTCGCCCTCCTCAAAAAAGAACCGGTAGCTGACGATTCCGGCGTAGGTGACGGAAAGTGTCGCCAGGGGCAGAAAATCAGCGACCCACATCCGGTAATGCGCGAACAAGTAATAGGTCAGCCAGAAAAACAGAAAAAGGGAACCGCCCATAAACGCCGTGGCGCGCAGGGGATTCAGGACACTGAACAGAAGTCCCGCTCCCAGGCTGAACAGTATGATGAAACCGATGTCGAGGAGATACTCAGGCAGACCGCGCCGGATAAAATGTTGATAGAGAATATCGTCGATCATGTTGGCGTGAATCTCCACGCCGGGGAATCTTGCTTCCTGAAGAGGGGTGAGCGCCATACTGCTGAGTCCCGGCGCGGTGAGGCCGATGATCACCAGCCGGTCATTGAATATCGCCGGTGACAGATGGCGCTCGACGACATCCGCCAGGGAATAGGTGGGGAAGGTGCCGGCCACGCCGTCATAGTCGAGTTGGACGAAGCCCTGATGATCGGTCGGGATGGTGAGCCGGCCCAGGACAATTTTCTCCACTCCGTTGGGGTTGAAAACGAGCTTGACTTGGTCGAGGGAATTGTTGGTGTAGGCCAAGGCGGCGGCAATATCAAGGGAGGGGTATAGATTTCCCTGAAGGGATACCACGGCGGGTTCGCGGCGCACGATGCCGTCGGTGTCCGGGACGATATCGAAGAACCCGAAGTTCTTGGCGTTGGCCGCAAACTCCGGCAGATTGGGGGATAGGTCGTGGTCTTCCGGGACCCCGGACCTCTTTGCGTATTCCGGGTGGATGACTTGCGGATAGGCTTGGTAAGAAAGCACGTCCATGAATTGCTTCACGCGGTCCTGGTTTTGAAACTTCGCCTCCGCGGGGGAAATAAAAAAATAACCCAGGATGACGTTATCGAAGTGGGAGAGGGCCTCGGCGAACTGCCGGTCATTGTCCGCGGCGGCCTCCCGGGTTTTCAGTCTTGACTCGAAGGTCGAGGCGCGCAAGGGCGGGGCGACCAGATGTTCGTAGTCTTGCCTAACCGACCGCAGCGCCTCCAGACCTGAGTTGGCGTCAACTTGCGGGAAATTCATATCGAAGGTGATGACGCGGGCATGGGCTTCCCTCAAAAAGTCAACCGCTTGGGCAAAGTAGCTGCGCGGAAAGGGCCAGCGGCCCAGCACGTCCTGGCTTTTTTGATCGATGGCTACGATCACCACGGCCGGGCCCGGGGCGCGCGCCGGGCGCAGTTGGAAGCGAACGTCAAGCGTCTTCAACTCAATGTTTTCCAGGAACTGAAGGAAAGGACTGGGGTGGTGCTGAATGTAGATCCCCCAGTAGAGCGCCACGCTAACGATACAGAGCGCGGCGCTAATCAGAGAAGCTGGCCGGATCCGCCGCCTGAATTGAACCATCCGGGAGGCGATTTGTGCAAGCCTTCCAACCATGATCGGGATTAGGTTCGCTGCCCGCAAAAGATAGAACAGTAGGATACCATAAGGGCCAGCGCGGCCGCACTTGATGATGGCAAGAATACTTCGGGAGGCAAGTTTCTCATGCTCGTGTGGCCGGCAAAAAGCAGGGTGGAATGCCCACCCCGAGTTATGAAACAGGCGATCATGGGTGAGAGCTACAAGCGGCCACGGCTAGGAAAGTCTGAAATTGAACATAGGGAAGATGCCCAAGCGACAGTAGGAAAGAAACGCCACCCTTGGCTTGAGGACGCATCGACGAAGAGCTGTTCGGCAAAGACCTTGGGACTACCGCGAACATTAACTCCCATCAGGGAGTCGTAGGAGAGGTCGTGCCGGAGGTGGAGAGCACGATCCCAGTGACGGCGCCTGCCGCCCCAGCGGCCGCGCCTATGGCTATGGCCTCTTCGGCCCCTGGGCTTAGGCCCCCCGTTGTCTCAATGATGGTCTGATTTAGCAGGCTCGCCACATCGCTGGGAGAGAGTACCGGGTCGGTGGGAGCCTCACCGAACAGCACAATCGTACACTCATTCCTGTGCAACTTAACTTCCTTGGTAATCTTCGGGTCCGTACTCTTCACCACCGTCGTGCCTTTTATGCCGCAGACGCGCGTGCGCTTGTCATCGGTTCTCTGCCACAAAAGCGGTGTCTATCGTCCCGATGACCGCACTTTTGGTGTGGAGCTCGAATTTCCCTCCCGGGGCGGTAATCTTCTGCACGTTTGCCTCGACCTTTCCCAAGGTCATTTCCAGCTCAGTCTGCTGCGTTTGAGGATCGTGCTTCAATACCTTGAGCGTTGAACGGGCGCCGACATTCAAGGTCGTGCCGTCGAGCAGCAGGATCTGCGCCCGGCCCGTTTGGAGGGTTTGCACCAGATCGTTCCAGTCGACCACCTGGTTCAACTTGAGCGGGAGCGCCTGTATCTCCCCCTCCCGTTGGATATCACCCTTGGGTATTTCCTTGTTGATTCTTCCCGCCACCGGTGGGCCGCCTTGCTGCTGACCGGCCTCGAGACGCGCCGACTGCCCCGGATGGAGAATCACCGGAATGCCCAGGCTATGGATTTCCGCCAGCCCCCGCTGTACCGAAACGGTGGAAGCATTCCCGACCGCTGCCAGCTCACACACGGCTCCGACGTGTGGGTCGCCCTTCACCAGCACGAATCCACCGGGGACGGTGACTTGCACGGGATCTACAACCTTCTCGTCGACCACGACGGTCCCCTGTCGCAGCACAAAACTCGGCGCCGAGTCGACGTCGAGCATAACCACTTGCGTGTTCGCCATCAGGATGGTGGAAGCAGGGGCTTGGAAACGGATCCAGGCGGAAGCTCCTTCCGAGGTCGTAATCACGTCTCCGGGCAGAACCGTCGTCCCGCTGGAGACTTTGGCGTTCCCCACCGACACCCCACCCTTGGTCCACAATACCCCAAGCCATTGAACATCCGGACCCGCGCCCAGGAGTGCGCTGGCGCCTGCCAGGAGAAGAGCCGCGATCAACACCCATAGCAGTTTCTTCATTGGAAGACTTCCTTTCCCGGCACCTTTCCACCAAACGAATGTAAAGCCCACAAGCCAAATTCCGCCCGCTTGTGGAAGCCTTACGGGCACAGCTTTCCTGCAAACAAACCACCCAACGTCCCTTTGTATCATGAATTTACACGCCCGTCAAGCGTCGTTTCGCGCTCCATGGATGGCGGGGAGTTCGGCAACCGCCACGGCGCCGGGCTGGGCTGTGGCGGCCGCGAAACGTCAGTCCACGTTGAGTCGACGCGTGGTGGGGGAAACGCCAGATTCCTACGGGAGGCGGGCTGTGAATTACAAGCGCAAATGCAACAAAAGCTTGGCCGTTACTTGGTTTTTTGGTTTCCGGCAGTCTCCTGCGGCTGCTCTTCCGCCTTTTGCCAGGTGGAATTAGGATTATATTCCGTCATGGCCTTGGCGATGGCATCGGTCCTGGCGCCGAGATCCTTCTGATACACCACTCCCTCCTCGTTCACGATGAAGGTCATCACGCCGGACGACCGGTATTCCGCCGGATAGGCTACGAAAGCAAAGCCCCCCGTCATCTTGCCGTTGACGATGTAGCTTTTCGCGCCGCCTGGAACGTTTGCCCCCTGGCGCGTCAGGATGTGGTAAAAGTAACCCCGGTAGGGAGTGGGTGCGCCGATTGGGCTATGGGAATACCCCTTGGCCACAGCCTTGGCCACCAGCGGCCCGATGGGGCTCTGCGGTTCGCCAGCCGCCGCTTGCCAGTAAAGGCCATCGTGCCGCCCTTCATCGCTTATGATCTGTTGGGCGTACTCGTTGTGCTGGGTGGAGTAGTATTCCTTTTGCGCCGCCACCAGCTCCTGGCAAACGCGAATGGCCGATAGTTCATTCCGGCCAACTCGCCGGTACAAGATCTCTTTCTTGCCCGCCTCGGTGTCGAAATACCACAGCTTGCCTTTGTTCACCAGCGGTATGGGCGTGGGCCAATTCTCCGCGCCGATGTACAAGGTGGTGGTTCCATCCGGTTCCTTCACCAGACGGTGCATTTGCTGATATCTCTTGACGAAATCCGCGCGGCTCCGGGCGTCCTCGATTTCGTCTCCCGACGAGACGAGCCGCTTCCCCTCGGGTCCGAGGATATCGAGCATGGCCTTGGCGTCGTTATTCTGCGCCGCCGCGACCAGCGCGTTGCTCGCGTCTTCCGGCGATGAAAACGTTTTCTGGCCCGATTGCTGCGCCAGGGTACGGGTGGAAAAGCACCCCGTCAAGAGGATCACGCCCGCAGCTAATAAAAGTAGATTGGCCCCATCAAATCTGTTGAAGTTCAGCTTCGTTCGCCGCATATGACCTCTCTCCATTTCCAGATTTTACGAGCAACTGAGGACCTGAAAAAGACTTAAATCAATGATGCCCGCCACCGCCACGGGCTCCTCCACCGCCACCACCGCCGCGCGCCCCTCCACCACCACCGCCACGCGCTGCTCCGCCGCCCATGCTGGCGCTTCCGCGTGACGAGTAGGTCCTTGCCTGCCCGCCCTTCTCAATGCCGCTGAAGGCTCCCGAGCGAGTGCCGGTCTGACCATGAGGATCAGCATATCCTCGCGCCGCCTTGGTGTCTCCGTTGAAAGGCCTGGGCGCTTCGCCGGGACGGTTGAGAGCCTCGCCCCGCGCGCCCCCACCATGGAAAAAGGCGTTCCGGTTATAAAACGTAGTGCTCCGGGAGTAGTAACGGCCGCGGTCAAAAGTTGGATAATGGTGGTGCCAATCGCATCCCCAATGCCCCCAGCCCCATCCAAAACCTCCGAAGAAGCCGATTCCGATGCCGATTCCAAACGAGAGGTACGGACCGTCATACCAGATTCCGGGATACGGGTACCATCCCGGCCACGGCATGATCGGACCTCCGTAAACTACCCACGGATCGTAGGCGGGGATGTAAACGACATCGGGGTCAGCAGGCTCAATGCTGATCTCCGAGTCGTCCGTCGTTACGGTTTGTTGCGATGTGCTCTGAAGACTGCCGGCTTGTTGCGCCCGCTGGCGCATCACCTGGATGGCATCCATCACATCCTGTTGCTGGTTATAGTAAGCGTCGCCGAGGGATGACGTCCACGAGAGGTTCTTGTCCATATTTCCCAGGACGGAGGGAAATGCCGTGAGCGCCTTGACGCTGGGGTCCCAGGATTGTTGGTCCACCGCTTGACCCAAAGCATCACCGGTTAAATCAGGATGCTCTTGCACCCATCGGTCGGCCTCAACCACTTGCTCGGGATATGTGGACGCCGCGAGGATCTGCGCCACCAGGGAATCCGGGTACAGCGCAATCGGCGCCACCAACTCCTGTAGCTGCTCGGGAGTCTGTTGCGTGTAGGGTGGTGCCGGCGTTTCCTGCGGCGGCTCTGGCGCGTCTTGAAGGGCCGCCAGCCTTTGAGGTCCTAGCGTCAACAACAGACCTAATGAAAACATGAAGATCAAAAACTGCTTACCCCATTGGGGCCTTAAAATCCCTGCGGCACGTCCGAAAATGTTCATGGTCTTGAACCTCCTCCGCCCCTTCATCGCTTGAGGTCTCTCATATATAAAGACGAGCACGAGGCGGTTAATGGTTACCCACCGAGGTGAAAGAGTCAAGCCAGTTGAAGCCCGGAAGCGCGAGATCGCTCGGATTCCACTCGTCATCATATGGCTGCCGCAGGGATAATGGTTGCTGAATCAATTCCCCTACAGCTTCTGTCTGTGTGCACTCTCCGTGACCTCCCGGCCTCAGCGGTGATTCTTCCTGGGTTGCAGCTCCGCCGCGCTGCGTTGCGCCTTCAAGTCGCGTTATGAGCGTTCGAATGAGTTCTGGTGGGTTGCGGGTGGGGAATCCGCCGATGTGGGGCGTGCGGCGGCTGGCAGGGAAGGGAATCGAACGCTACGGTGAACCGCCGGGCAGGCGGCCCCGCTCATCAAGCCGGTAGGGTCTGTGCTTGGTGCAGGGGCGGCTTCGCTCCGCGGTTTGGCGAGGCAAACTCGCGCCCCGCATCGAACCGAGACCAACCCGGCAGCTTTGCGGGGGGTGTTCAAATTCTGTTAGACTTGATTCGCATGTCCTTCCTCACCCATCTGGAATGCGCGCGCTGCGCCAAGGAGTACCCGGCGGGACAAATTCACAACCTTTGCGAATGTGGGTTGACTCTCTTTGCGCGTTACGATTTGCGGCGGGCTTCCACCAAGCTTGAACCCCAGATGCTCAAGTCTCGCGCCCGCGACTTGTGGCGATACCGGGAGGTTCTCCCGGTTGCCAGCGAGTCGTTGATTCTATCGCTCGGCGAGGGCTTTACGCCGCTGCTCCGCGCGCACCGTCTGGGTGACAAGCTGGGCCTGCCCAATCTCTATTTGAAAGACGAGTCGCAGAATCCCACCGGATCCTTTAAGGCGCGCGGCATGGCCGTGGCGGTGAGCAGGGCTCACGAACTGGGAATTCGCAAGCTGGCGGTGCCCTCGGCGGGAAATGCCGGCGGCGCCATGGCGGCCTATGCGGCGAAGGCGGGAATGGAGGCGGCGGTTTTCATGCCGGAAGGCACGCCCCTGGCTAACCGCCTGGAATGCGCATTGCACGGCGCCAAGGTCACGCTGGTCCCCGGCAGCATCAAGGATTGCGGCCGCGTGATGCGTGAGAGTCTGCCAGGGGATGACTGGTTCGACATGTCAACCCTGCGCGAGCCTTATCGCGTCGAGGGCAAGAAGACCATGGCTTACGAGGTCTACGAGCAACTGGGCGGCCGCTTGCCTGACGCCATGGTTTATCCCACCGACGGTGGCACCGGCCTCATCGGCATGTGGAAGGCCTTTGATGAGATGCAGGAAATGGGCTGGATTGCGGAGCGCCGTCCGCGCATGTTCGCTGTGCAAGCGCACGGTTGCGCGCCCATGGTGCGGGCTTATGCCGAGGGAGCGGAGCGCGCGGAGGAGTGGAAGGATCCACAAACCCTTGCTTCCGGGTTGCGCGTCCCCGCGGCCATCGGTGATTTCCTTATTCTCGGCGCCGTGCGCAAGAGTCGCGGCGCGGCGCTCGCGGTTTCTGATGCCGACATGCTGGGTGCGGTCCGCGAGATTGCCGAGATGGAAGGCTTGATAACTTCACCGGAAGGCGGAGCCACCCTCGCGGGGTTGAAGAAACTTTTGGCGGACGGTTTTCTGGGCGGGCATGAATCCATCGTGCTTTTCCTTACCGGCACCGGCTACAAGTATTTGGAGGCTCTGGAAAAGCTGGTTTAGGATTTGAAGCGAGTCGGATTTATTACCCTCGCCCGATTAGGGTACCGGCAACTGAAAACTGACAACTGAAAACTCAGAATGGCACACACCGAACGCCTCTATTACACCGACTGTTACCTAATGGAATTCAGTGCGCGCGTAATTCGCACGAGTCCTGACGCGCTTGGGGCGCGCGTCTACCTTGACCGCACGGCATTCTACCCGGAGTCGGGTGGGCAACCCAGCGACCGCGGCACGCTGGCGGGAATCCAGGTGCTGGATGTCATCGATGAAGGAGAGGAAGTTGCCCACATTCTCTCGGACAGCCCGGCGGACGAAACCGTCCAGGGCCGCATCGATTGGGAACGCCGCTTTGATCACATGCAACAGCACACGGGGCAGCACATTCTATCGGCGGCGTTTGAACGCGCGGGTGGTTATAAGACGGTGTCGTTTCATTTGGGTACGGGGAGCGCAACCATTGATCTCGATTCTGAGCGAGTTGGCGCCAGACAAATCGGAGCGGCGGAAGAACTGGCGAACGGCGTGGTGTTTGAGAACCGTACCGTGCAGATTTCCTTTCGGGCCGCCGCCGAAGCCCAGCAACTCGACTTGCGAAAACCCACCTTTCGCGAAGGCGACATTCGGTTGGTGGAGGTTGAGGGTTTCGATCTTTCCGCCTGTGGCGGAACCCACGTCAGGCGGACCGGCAGCGTGGGGATCATCAGCATTCGCAAGGTGGAGCGCGCCAAGGGCCTGACGCGAATTGAATTCGTGTGTGGGGGACGCGCGCTGCGCCGCGCTCGGCAGGATTTTGCCATCTTGAGTGAAGCGGCGCGATTGTTCTCAACGGGACCCGAGAGCGTTCCGGAGTTGATCTCGAAACAAGCCCAGGAGTTGCGCGACGCGAGCAAAGCGCGGCAAAAACTGGTGGAGGATCTGGCGGAATTGGAAGCCGCCCGGTTGTGGCAACAAGCTCCGGAGAAGGGCGGCGTGCGGGTAGTCCGATGCTTGTTCGAATCCGCCGAAGGGAACAAAGCCAAGGTGGTCGCGCACGCCCTGGGGAAGCAAGCCGGCTCGATCGCCCTGATCGGCGTCAAGGGGACGCCCTCCGCCGTCTTCTTTGCGCAAACGCCCGGGGGGAGGGCGAACCTCGCGGACGTGATGAAGCAGACCTTGGCAAGATTCGGGGGCAAAGGGGGCGGAACTCGCGATTTCGCTCAAGGTGGCGGATTGCCGGAGAATCAGCTTGAAGCAAGCTTGGCTTTCGCGGAAAGCTTGTTGCCTTGATGCCATCGTCTTGGTGCTTGGCGGCGTTTTGGCCGCCGTGTTATATTTCCCAAGGTGATTGATTGTGTGGGCGCGTAGCTCAGTTGGGAGAGCGCGGCGTTCGCAACGCTGAGGTCGAGGGTTCGAATCCCTTCGCGTCCACCATTCGCCTTCGCCCTTCGGGCTTCGGCGAACAATTTCACGTATCGAGCGAAGGCGAATGCCCGCCGAAGCGCCTCTGTTGGGACCAGATTTTGCGACGCTGGACAGTTTAAATTGAACTCATCGATCATTCGTTCACCTCGCGAAGGCGGGCCTCATGTTCTACGTATACATTTCGCCTTCGCCCTTCGGGCTTCGGCGAACAATTTCACGTATCGAGCGAAGGCGAATGCCCGCCGAAGCGCCTCTGTTGGGACCAGATTTTGCGACGCTGGACAGTTTAAATTGAACTCATCGATCATTCGTTCACCTCGCGAAGGCGGGCCTCATGTTCTACGTATACATTTCGCCTTCGCCCTTCGGGCTTCGGCGAACAATTTCACGTATCGAGCGAAGGCGAATGCCCGCCGAAGCGCCTCTGTTGGGACCAGATTTTGCGACGCTGGACAGTTTAAATTGAACTCATCGATCATTCGTTCACCTCGCGAAGGCGGGCCTCATGTTCTACGTATACATTTCGCCTCCGCCCTTCGGGCTTCGGCGAACAATTTCACGTATCGAGCGAAGGCGAATGCCCGCCGAAGCGCCTCTGTTAGGACAATATCTCGCGACGCTCGACACTTTAAATTGAACTCTTTGATCTTTCGTCCACCTCGCGAACGCAGGCCTCATGTTCTATGTATACATCTTGAGAAGTGAATCGCGGCCCGACCAAACATATGTGGGCACTACGGGCAACTTGCGCCAGCGGCTGGTGGAGCACAATGCTGGAAAGTCGCCGCACACCCGGAAGTTTATGCCCTGGGGCCTCATTTTCTATGCGGCGTTCCCAGAAAAGATGGCCGCCGAGCGATTCGAAGTTTACCTGAAAAGCGGATCGGGCCGCGCCTTTGCGCGAAGGCATCTGATCCATCTGCGCGACTCTCTAAAGGTTTGATCGATAATAAGCTCGCAATTCTACCGGAGAAAGGTCGAAAGGAGGTTGGCAGGTCTACGGCTTGTCATGCAATGTCCCAAATGCAAGGCTGAGAATACAGACAGGATCACCTATTGTGTGCGGTGCCACACGCCGCTGAAATACACCTGCCCTGCTTGCAAGCACGTGCAATTGCAGGGTGGGAAGTGCGAGAAGTGCGGAGTGGACTTTGCCAAGTACGCGGCGATGCTGATCTTTCGCGCCAAAGACGCCGCCCAATTACAGCGCAAGAAGACCGGGTGGCGCCCCCCGATTTGGGCTCATATCGTCTTCTTTCCGTTTCCCGCCGTGATCCAACTAACCTTGTATCTTGTCAGAAAGGCTCGGGGCAAGTAGCCCTTGCAGGTCGCCCGTGTGGCTTGAGCCTCCTGCCCACCTAAAGTCACGCTCAAGCCCCTGGGATGAGGGGGGCAGGCCGTGCCACGTGGGGTCCTACCTCTGCGTCTTGCTGGCAATATAGCGCTTGGCATTGGCCATCAACTCCCTGGCCTGCGGCATGCTATCCAGCGATTTCAGCACCAGAGGATCGTTGGAGATACTGATCCTGTCCGCCTCATTTTCCCCGAAGATCGAGCCTACCAACTGAATGCGAATGCGGCTTTTTATGAACTCAAGATTATCTTTCATGTTCTGGTCGGACGTGGCGAAGGGTATCTTCTCTTTCGCCAGGAATTGCTTGAATTCATCCAGTACGCCGTCAGTCACTTCGAAATCCTTGGGAATGGTCTTGTGTACTCCCAAGTAGTATTTGGCGAAGTTGAAGAAGGCGCTGTGCTGGATCAGCATGTCCTGTGCCGGAGTCATCTTGGGATCGGCAAACTCAACGTCGGGAGTGATGCCTCCACCGCCGTAAACTTCGCGGCCGCCGTCGGTCAGCCGCACCTCGGCATGGGTGGGCTTGGTAAGCTCGGGGTGGTAGTAGTAGTCGTAAAGCGAAACGTTATCATACTGGCGCTGGATAAGCCGTCCGCTGGGCGTGTAATAGTGCGCCGTGGTCAAAGCCAAGCCGGTGTGTTCGCTCAACTGATACACTGTTTGCACCAGGCCTTTGCCGAAGCTGGGCTCACCCATTACCAGCGCGCGGTCGTGATCCTGGAGGGCGCCGGTGACGATCTCCGCCGCGCTCGCCGTCATGCGGTTAATGAGCACGACAATGGGATATTCGTTGCCGTCGTCGCCGTGGGTGGCCCAATAACGTTTCTCCGGGGAATGCCTTCCCGAGTGGTAAACAATGAGCTGGCTTTTTTCCAGGAAGTGATCGGAAACCTCCACGGCTTCCTGGAGTAATCCGCCGGGGTTGCCACGCAGGTCAAGAACCAATCCTTGCAAGCTCTTTTCGCCCAGTTTTCGCAGCGCCTCGCTGAGCTCATCGTTGGTGTTCTCGTTGAACTTGGTGATGTGGATGTAAGCGATGCCGGGCCGAATCATGAAGGCGTCATCCACGCTCTTTTGCGAGATTTCATCGCGGGTAATGTTGACCTCGATCGGCTGGTCGTATCCTTCGCGAACGATGGTGACGTGTACCAGCGTGCCCTTGGGGCCCTTGAGCATTTCGGCCACCTGGGAAGTGTTCAATCCGTCGGTGGGTTTGCCATCCACTTTGGCCACAATGTCGCCCGGGCGCAGGCCGGCACGAAAGGCGGGCGACCCGGGAATGGGCGCCAATACCACGGTTACGAGCTTGCCCATTTTGCCGGGGCGCGATTGGATTGACATGCCCACGCCGTAGTACTTGCCTTCCTGGTCTTCCCGGAGCAGGGCAAAGGCGCGCGGGTCAAAGAAATTCGAGTGCGGGTCCAGTGTGCGCAACGCGCCGGGAATGGCGCCCGTGTTGCCATTGGGCGGACCGTAAATGGTCGTGTCGGGATCGAGGGGGTCAGCGTAGTTCTCCTCGACGATATCGTATACGCGGGTGAAGGCGTTCAAGCTCGCCTTGACGTCCGAGTCATCATTTCCGGTGGTGGCCTCGACTTGCCGGCCGTATACTCCTCCCAGAAGGGCACAGAGAAGTATCGTGGACAAGATAAACCAAACCACCCGGCGCGCTTGTTTCATGTATTTGCAGCTCCTCACCCTGCTAACTGAGTATAACATAGGGTCGGCAGGTCAAATAGAAGCCTTTACAGCCCCACGCTGATTGGATGCGATTTCCCGGCACAAGGTTCGACACAGGCAGTGGGCCGGTGGGTAGATAAGCAGATAGGCAGTGGAAACTTACCCGCCTGGCTGCCTGACGATCGGCTCATCTGCCTACCTGCTCATCCGCCCACGGCCTCACGGCTGCGGTTCACCTTGACAACACCCACGCCATTTCCTATCATCGCAATGGAGGCGCACCTTGTTTGGCGGCGGGTTTTTGGAAATCGGTTTCTTCCTGTTCATTGCCTACCTCCTTTTCGGCCCCAAGAAAGTACCGGAGATCGCTCGTACGCTGGGCAAGGGTTTGGGAGAGTTGCGCCGCGCGTCAAACGAGCTGAAGAATTCACTGGAGGAAGAAATCAGGAATTTGGACCGCTCGCCCGAAAGCAGCTCCGAGGGCAAGGGTTTGGGATTGTTGCGGCGTGCGTCCAATGAACTGAAGAATTCACTGGAAGAGGAAATCAGGAATTTGGACCGCTCGCCCGAAAGCGGTTCCAACACGGCCTCCACTTATGGGCATCACGATCCAAAACCCACCCCCAAAGAACCCGGACCCCAACCCTGAGGAAGCCGAACTGAGCGGCAAGCAGATGTCGTTCCTCGAGCACCTCGAGGAACTCAGGGTTAGGCTGTTGCACAGCATCTACGCCATTATCCTCACCACCGGCGTCTGCTTCTATTTTCGCAACCACATCTACGGCTACCTGGCAAAGCCCCTCACCGATACGCTACACGCATTGAACTTGACGCAGAAGCTCGTCTACACCAACCCCGTCGATCCCTTCAACCTTTACATCAAGCTTGCCATCCTGGGGGGGATTTTTCTTGCTTCGCCCTATGTCCTATTTCAGCTCTGGCTGTTTGTATCGCCCGGACTTTACCGCAACGAGAAGAAATACATTTGGCCCTTTGTTCTCCTCACCAGCGGTCTGTTCATTTCCGGGGGCTTCTTCGCTTACAAGCTGGCATTGCCCAAGGCGTTTCGTTTCCTGCTGGAATTTGCCTGGCAGTTTCAGCCCATGATTACCATCAATGAATACTGGGACCTGGCAATTTCCATCATCGTCGCGGTGGGGGTGGTTTTCGAGCTTCCCGTGGTGATCTTGATCCTCTCGGTCTTTGGCATCGTCACGCCCAAGTTCCTCCTGCGGAATTTCCGCTATGCGGTCCTGTTGACGGCGGTCATCGCGGCCGCCATTGTGCCCACCAATGATATGGCCACCATCTTCGTGGTTTGGATTCCGCTGCTGGGCCTTTACGTCCTGAGCATCGGACTATCCTGGCTCGTTTACCTGAAGAAAAAACGGAAAGCGAAAAATGGGGAAGACTAAGCGTCACACAGATTGGATTGGGCTTGGGGCGTGCAGTTTTCTGGTCCTTTTGGCCATTCCCTTCCGGCTGAGCGCTCAGGGACCGTCCGAGTCCTTTAACGGTGGGCAGGCCTTTGCGGATTTGAAGCAGTTGGTGAGCTACGGGCCGCGGCCGGCCGGATCACCGGCTTTGGCGGAGGCGCGGCGCTGGATGATCGGGCAACTTAAGGATGCAGGCGCGCAAGTGGAAGAGGATGCGTTCACCGCCCAGACTCCCGTGGGCGCCATCCCCATGACCAACCTTATCGCCAAGTTTCCGGGCCAGCAACCCAAGATCGTAATGGTCGCGGGCCATTACGACACCAAGCTCTTTGAAGATTTCCGTTTTGTCGGCGCGAACGACGGGGGGTCAAGCGCGGCGCTGCTTCTGGAACTGGCGCGCGTTTTGCACGGCCGCAAACATGCCTACACCTATTGGCTGGTTTTCTTCGACGGGGAAGAGGCCGTGCGCGAATGGACGGCGACGGACAGCCTGTACGGCAGCCGGCACTTGGTGGAGAAGCTTGCTTCCGCGGGCCAACTGGGGCGCATCCAGGCGATGATTCTGGTGGATATGATTGGAGACGCCAACTTGGATATCCATCGCGAGTCAAATTCCACCCCCTGGTTGACGGACACCGTGTTCGCCGCCGCCCACCGCCTGGGGTACGCGAAGTATTTCTTGGATTCCACGACTGCCGTTGACGACGACCACATTCCATTTGTGAATGCCGGTGTGGCCGCCGTAGACCTTATCGATTTTGACTACGGTCCCGGCAACGCTTACTGGCACACGGCGAGAGATACCGTGGCCCATTGCAGCCCCCTGAGCTTGACCATCGTGGGGCGCGTGGTTCTTGCCACCCTCGCCGATCTTGAAAAGTCACCGCACGTAAAGTAGCATTCCTGCTGTCCGAAATCCCTTCGCTCCACAAAATTGAGCGCGTGTAGCGCAACGAAGCCGCAACCGACTTCCTCGAAGGCGAACAAGATCATTACCCAAGGGTGAATCCCGCGGCCCTGGTCATCCCAACAAAAGCACCTACCGGCTCCGAAGGGGTCGAACCTATCCCTGCCAACTCGGCGCCAAGCCATGTTTAACGCCTGCGGAGCAGGTAAACTGCATGGGGCATCGTTTCCCCGGGCTTTACCCAATGAGGCAAAAACCGGCGGTCGGAGAGGACCGCGGCAACAAACCAATTCGGCCCACTGCCGGTCGAAGGTGAAGCTCAAATTGGAAAGGTAAGTTATCAAGCAAAGAAGGGAGGGGAATCCTTGGATATGTATGAGTGCCGGGGCTGTTTGCTTTCATCCTTCAGAGGAAAGTCGGAGCGGTAGTGAGCGCCGCGGCTTTCCTCACGCGCCAAGGCGCAGCGCGCAATCAGACGGGCAACAGTAAGGATGTTACCGGCTTCGCAGACCTGGCGGGAAGAACAGGGAGTATCCGGCACAGTGAGTTCCGCCAGGCGCTTGACCGCTTCGGAAAGGTGCTTGCCGTCGCGAATGATGGCGACCTTGTCCCACAGAACGGCGCGTGCTTCCTCCACCGCCTTCTGGGGATCGGTGGGCGGCGGTGTGGCCGGCAAAGGCGTGGCCGATGGGCAGTTCTCCGCGCGCGCATTCGGCGGGGGTGAAGGGAATACCGCCGGCGTGTGCTTGTTCAGCATGGCCACAGCGGATCGAGCGCCGAAGACTAATCCTTCCAGCAGGGAATTGCTGGCCAAGCGGTTGGCGCCATGGACGCCGGTGGAGGCCACTTCGCCGGCGGCGAAAAGCCCCGGCAGCGAAGTGGCGCCATCGAGGTCCGTCGCCACGCCTCCCATGGAGTAGTGGGCGGCGGGACGAATAGGAACCAGGTCGGCAGTGATGTCGATGTTGTACTTCAGGCAAGTGGAGAAAATCCGCGGGAAGCGCTTTTTGACATGTTCGGGGTCAAGGCTCGTCAGGTCCAGGTAAACAAATTCCGCGCGCTCCTTGTGCATTTCCAGGATGATGGCGCGAGCCACCACGTCACGCGGCGCCAGTTCGGCGGCCTCGTGGTAGCGCGGCATGAAGCGCTCCAGCAGCAGGTTGCGCAGGTATGCTCCCTCACCCCGCAAAGCTTCCGAAAGCAAAAAACGAGGCGCCCCCTTCACGAACAACGCGGTGGGATGAAATTGCACAAACTCCATGTCACTCAGAAGCGCGCCGGCCCGGTATGCCATGGCCACGCCGTCGCCGCAGGCGACCGTTGGGTTGGTGGTTTCCTTGTAGACGTGACCCAATCCCCCGGTAGCCAGCAAGACGGCGTTGGCCCGAATGCGCTTGGGCTCGGGGCTTTTGCCCTCGAGGAAAGTTGCCCCGCACACCTTGCCGTCTTCCACCGCCAGCCCGGTGGCAAAAGCGTGGGGACGTATTCGGATGGAAGGAAGCGTCCGTGCTTTGGCCATAAGCGCCCGCAGGATTTCGCTGCCCGTGGAATCTCCGTGGGCGTGGAGAATGCGCGAGCGGCTGTGTGCGCCTTCACGCGTGAACGCCAGCTTCGTGCCGTTGCGGTCAAAGCGCATGTTCCAATCAATAAGCTGAAGGATTTGCTCGGGCCCTTCCTCCACGAGCACGCGCACGGCTTCTTCCCGGCAAAGTCCATCGCCTGCCATCAAAGTGTCGTGGAGATGAAGTGTTACCTCGTCGTCTTCGCCCAGCGCCGCGGCAATGCCTCCCTGGGCGTACTCGGTGCTGGATTCATACAGATCATCCTTGGCGAGCACAAGAACACGGCCCCCACGGGCCAGCTCAATAGCAGCCCGCATCCCGGCAATACCCCCGCCGAGAACCACAAAATCCCAACCGTTGTCGTGGCGCGTCACCATAGATCATTCCATCATAGCTATGGCCGGTCGGCTCCGCAACCTCTACTGCCTCTGCCATCTGGTAACTCTGAATTCGCACCACGCTTGGACGCGTATAGGCGGGGTCCCTTTCCTTGCGTGCTGAGAAATCCTGGCGCTCCATGGGCGAAAAAGAACCAGCTTGGCTATTTCTGCTGTTGCTGCTCTCCGGGCTGCATGGTATTTGTTAGATTGTGCTTCGGTCGGGTCAAATGCGAGGAGGCCTATGCGGCGACTGCAAGTGAAATCGAGTGCCGGAGAATATAAGGTAATCGTAGGGCGCGGAGCATGGCGTGCCTTGCACCGCTTGAAGAAGTATTCTTCCTTTTTCGTGCTCACCGAACCCGGTTTGTGGGAGAGATGGGGCAATAAGCTCTTGTGTGACGCGGGTTGGGCCGGGCTGCGCCCCATAGTGGTGCCTTCCGGCGAAAGATCCAAAAGTCTTTCCATGGCGGGGTACGTTGCTTCCGACCTCCTGGAAGGTGGAGCCGACCGGCGATCGTTATTGGTGGCCTTTGGCGGCGGGGTGGTAGGTGACCTGGGCGGGTTCGTGGCCTCCACGTACATGCGCGGGATTGCTTACGCACAGGTGCCCACAACCCTTCTGGCGCAAGTTGACAGCGCTCTGGGGGGAAAGACCGCTGTCAATGTTGGCGGCATGAAAAACCTTGTGGGCACTTTCTATGCGCCGCGTTTGGTAGTCTCGGAACCTGAGGTTCTGGCTTCGCTTCCTCCGCGGGCGTTTCAATCAGGCTTATACGAAGCGGTCAAACACGCGATTCTGTCGGGTCCGGCCATGTTTCGGTGGCTGGAAGAAAGGGTCGCGGGGTTGCAGCCGACCGACACGCCGCTGCTCGAAATCCTCGTGGCGCGGGCGGCGCGGGTGAAGGTTGATGTAGTGAGCCGTGATGAGCGCGAAGCGCACCTTCGGCGCATCCTGAACTTGGGCCACACTTACGGCCACGCATTGGAAGAGGCCACGGGGTATAAGCGCTTTCTGCACGGCGAGGCCGTAGCGTGGGGGATGCTCATGGCCACTCGATTGGCGGAACTCGCCGGCGTACTTGATTCCGCCACCGGCAAACGCATCGCCCGCCTCGTGCGGGCTGTCGGCCCTCTGCCGCAGGTTCGCGGCTTGAGAGAAGAAAAGGTTTTGGGACTTCTTCCTCGCGATAAGAAGGCTGTGGGAGGGAAAATATATTGGGTTTTGCCGGAAGGCATTGGCAAGGTGCGGGTGACGCCGGACGTCCCTGACAGCGCAGTCGCGATGGCCTTTCGCGATGTCCAGCGTGGAGTATGGAATGGATAGCGCCGCACGCGCGCCGGGGCAGGGAAGCCCCTTGGGTTCGGGCGGCAACGAAGCTTCCACCAGCGTCGCGGTGCGCAACATGTTTGCCGTGGTGGCTCAGCGCTACGATTTTCTAAATCATTTCCTTTCCCTGGGACGGGATATCGCCTGGCGCCGGGCCGCCGCGCGCGCGTTGAAGGATGTCTTGGCGCGCCCCGGTTCGCGCGTTGCCGACCTTTGCTGCGGAACGGGGGATTTGAGTTTTTGCCTTAGCCGCCATTCCCATGGGTTGGTGTTGGGAGCGGACTTTTGCCGTCCCATGTTGGCGATTGCGCGTGGGAAATCCGGTGGACATAGCCGGCGGGCCCACTTCCTGGAAGCCGATGCGCTCCGCTTGCCTTTTGCCGATGCCTCGCTGGACGCGGTCACGTCAGCTTTTGGATTTCGCAATTTGGCGAACTACGACCGGGGAATGGAAGAAATGCGGCGGGTCTTGAGGAGGGGTGGGCGGCTTGCCATCCTGGAATTCTCACAAGTTCGGGGGCCGATTTTTGGTCCGCTCTTTCGCTTCTATTTTCGCCGAGTCCTGCCGCGCATCGGGGTGTGGATCTCAGGCGTCGAAGGTCCCTACAGTTACCTCCCCGACTCGGTGTCGAACTTTCCGGAGCAGGAGATCCTGGCGGAAAAGCTGCGTGCCGCAGGCTTCCACAATGTGAACTATGTGAATTTTACGGGAGGCGTCGCCGCCCTGCACGTTGGCGAGAAGGGGTAATTTCCGGACGAGTCTTCAGTTGTTTGTTTTTTAACAGCCCCCGCGCAAATAGCCGGGGGATTGGTTTCGCTGTTAGCTGTCGGCAGTAAGCTCCCAGCTACTCATCGCGGCTAATCCGTCTGGCTCCAATCGTCCGGAGCCTCGCTGTCTTTGAAAGCCTTCTCCAGATCATCAAGGGCTTTCTGTGCGGCTTCCGTCGTGTCCTTGTTCACGTTAACTTCCGATTGTTTGTCCTGCACTTTGGTGGCGAGGTCCGCCCTAAGGTTGGGATCTATTTCCCGCACCTGCTGGATCTGCAACAGATTCAATTCATCTTCAGACAGTTGTTGCCGCTCTTTCGCTTTTGCCACGTCACGGCGCGCCGCCTTGAACTTAGCTTGCCAGTAATCGCGAGTTTCGCTTTTGTCGTCCGGAGACTCGGACGGGTTGCTTCCGGTCTGCGACGGGGGAGGGCTGGGTTTGGCATTGGCCTCTTCGGGAGTCGAGGGACTCTCGGCGGGAGCCGATGATGAAGATGCGGCCTCCCAGGGTTTAGGCCCCGGCAGGTTATCGTTGGTGAAGACCTTGGCCGCCTTCTTGGCGTCCTTGTCGCGTTGCTGGCGCAGTTGCCGCGCCAAATCCCCGAGCGATTGCTCTTGCTGAGATTGGGCCGCAAGCGGCAGGGCCAAACTTAACACCAGCATCACCATCAGCAGCGTAGTCCTACCCATTTGTACCTCACTTAGCGCAACCAACCGGGATCACCGTTCTCTCGGCGGAGCTGCTCGCGCAAATCGTCAAGGGCCTTCTCGTCGTCGGCAATCTGCTGTTTCTTGGCATCAACGTCTGCTGTGAGCTTGTTGATATCATCCCGTGAGTACTCTTGCTGGAGGGTCTTGCTTGGGTCGGCGTAATTCTGCATTTGAGTCTGCCCGAACTTCTGTTGCAGCACTTCGAGTTCGCGCTTGTGCAAGTCGAGTTGGTTTTGCAGGGTGCTCTGGCGCGCGCGGTAATACTCCGCGTCGTGAGCCGGCGTAGGCGCCGCGGGTCCCTCTGCCGGGGCGGCGGCGGAACTCTTTTCCGGCGAGCTACCGCCAAATTCGGGCTCGCCGTTTTTGGCAGCGGGTATGTTATCGTTGGTGATAACCATTACCGGCTTGGCCTCTTTGGCCTTCTGTGCTTTGAGCTTGCGGGCGATTTCACCCAATGAGGTGTCATTGGCATCAGCCTTCTGTTGGGCGTAGGCACTCACACCAACCAGACAGGCCAGAACAGATCCCAGTACGAAAACTTTCACACCCATTCTCATAACACCCTTCCTTGAGGGGCGGCGCGGTCGATCCCTAACCAGAATCTACGCTCTTTCAGGATCGAAATCAACTACCCTGTGGTCCAAGAGGACGCCGCCCGGCTTCCAACCTCGACCCAAGGCTTCCGAGTGATCACCCCACGCCGTCTCCTAATAGCCCTAGAGTCGTTTGTAGAGACGAAGGTTGCTCTTCCCAGTTATAATGTATCACTTACTTGCGGCATTTAGTTTCCCCCCGTGCCTTTGTTCCCACCCGGGGATGACAAGCGACGGCGGCATTTGCTCCGGGCCCTGAACTCGACAAGGGCAAGATCATTACCGTAAGCTGAGACGTGCCCGGGGCAATCCGAATCCTATCGTTGAGGCGAAGATGGCGATCCGCAGCATTTATATTTTTTCCAAAGATGATCCTGAAGCCCGCAACTGGCTGAGCTTTTTCCGTCGTCGGGGATACGCTCGCCTGACCAACGTCCTGATGGAGCGAGTCGTTTGGCTGGAAGGATCCTTCAATCTGGAGCGATTGAAGCCTCTTTTGGTCAACCCGCTCTACCAGGTTGGGGCGGAAACGTCGCAGCTCGATCCTCGGAAGGGGCCGATCGTGGAGATTGCTTATCGCCCCGCCGTCACCGACCCGGAGACGCCCTCGATCCTTGCCGGGGCGCACGCGTTGGGGGAAGAGGGATTGCAATTCGCGCGCCTGAGCCGGCGCTATCAATTCTGCGGACTCGATGAGGCGGAGGCCAAGAGCCTGGCCGCGCGCTTCCTCTACAACAGAATAGTGGAACGGATTCGCGAGCCGCACGAGGCCGTGACTACTCTTCACCCGAGTGGGAAGCCTGATGCGGTGGGCACGGTTTCATTGCAAAACCTGAGTGATGACGATCTCACCGCCATGTCGCGGGAACGTTCCTGGTATGCCCCGCTTTCGCAGATGAAAGTGCTTCAGGCGCACGAGCAAGAGCGCGGGCGCCCTTACACGGACGCGGAGATTGAAATCCTGGTGCAGAGCTGGAGCGATCACTGCTACCACACCACTTGGAAAAGCCTGGGTCTGTTGAAAAAGCTCATGGCCGCCACGCGCAAAATCAACCATCCCCTCGTCGTTTCCTCCTTTAGCGATAATGCCGGGGGGATGGACTTTGTGGATGGCTGGGTGGTGACGATTAAAGGCGAGACGCACAATTTCCCCAGCTCCATTGCGCCTTTTGGGGGAATCGCCACAAAACACGGCGGGGTAATTCGCGACACCCTGGGTTTTGGCAAAGGGGCGTATCCGATTGGGGGCACTACCGTCATGGGCACCTTGGATCCGCGCATGCGGCAGGAGGATGTGCCCGCGGGCGCGCTCCATCCGGAATTGATCGTGTCAGAATCGATCCGCGCCACGGCCTACTATATGAACCCGATGGGCATTCCCATGATGCACCCCCTCTATCGGTGCCACCCGGGCTACGCCAAGTGCTTTGCCTTGGGACACTCGTTGGGTCTCGTCCCCAGGAAATACGCGCTTAAAGACCAACCCCAGCCGGGCGACATCGCTCTGCTGTTTGGCGGGGCCACGGGGCGCGATGGTGTCCACGGCGCCACCGCCAGCTCTGCCGCCATGACCGGCGAGACTCTGGAAAAGGAATCGGCGGCTGTGCAAATTGGGCATCCCATTACCGAGCGGAGCTTCACCACCGCGATTCCCATATTACGCGACCGCGATTGTATCCGCACCATCACCGATCTTGGCGCGGGCGGTATTTCCTGCGCCGCCGGCGAAATGGGGGCCGGCACGGGAATTGAAATTGACCTGGATGCCGTGCCGCTCAAAGACCAGAGCCTGACGGCGTGGGAAATCCTCCTTTCCGAATCGCAGGAACGGATGCTGATGGCCGTGCCGCCGGAGAAGCTGGAAGAGGCTCAGGCGATTTTGCGCCGCTTCGACGTGGCCTTTTGCACTCTCGGGCATTTTACTAGCACGGGCTGCTTGCAGGCGAAATGGCGGGGCGAAATAGTGGTTGACCTGAAAATGGTTTTTCTCTGGCACGCCTGCCCGATTGATTCTACGCCGACCGCCGCACCTGAGCGCCGTCTGACGCCGTTGAAGATTTCCGAGCCCCAAACCCGCGAGGATTGGGGAAGAGCAGTCCGTGGCGTCCTCACCCACTATCACTGTGCCGACCAAAGTTCCGCCGGCACACGCTTCGACTCCACCGTGCAAGGGCGAACCGCCGTGGGCCCGTACGCGGGAAAGAACCATCGTATGCCCACCAATATGTATGTCTCGGCGCCCTTACGGGACAAACCGAACGGGATTATCACCACCCTGGCTTTCAATCCCTTCTACGGTGAGATCAATCCCGCCGCCATGGCGCGCCTCATGATGCTCGAAGCCATCACCAAGGCGGTGGTGGCCGGCGCCAATTACCGCGAGATGGTCCTCTGCGACAATTTCTATACCCCTCGGGTGCGTCCGGAGACGGCGTTTGAGCTGGAGCAAATGGTGGAAACCATTGCCAGTCTCTCCGTTGAACTTGGCGTGCCGTTTATCTCCGGGAAGGATTCGAGTTCGGGGACTTTTGAGGCCGGGGGGCGGAGAATCGATGTGCCTCCTACGCTCGCTGTCGCCACTGTGGGCCGCGTCAGCGATGTGAAGGCGATGGTCACCAAGGATTTCAAGCGGGCGGGGAATCGCCTGCTGTTGTTGGGCCGCTACGACGCGGATGCGCTGGGGGGCACCGTCTATGCCGACTCCGTGGGGCAGCGCGGAGATCGCTTGTTTGACGCTTATGACGCTATTTCCATGAAGGTGCAGTGGGATTACCTGCAGGAGCTCCACGCCCGGCGCAGCTATTTTTCCGCTTCCGCCGTCGCCGAGGGGGGAATCCTGCTGCGCCTGTTCGAAGGCGCCTTGGGGTCAGGTCTAGGCGCACGGGTGGATTTTGGCGGCATCCCGGCCGCGCGGCGTGACGGCCTTCTTTTCGGCGAGTTCATCGGCTCGTGTTTGCTCGAAGTGGCGCCGGATTTCGAAGTCCCCGCGAGCCTGGCCGGAATTCCCCATCAGTTTGTCGGCCAGGTGACCGCCGAGCCGTGTATGACGCTCGCGGATCAAGGCGAGGTGATCTGGGAAGAGACGGTGGAGGAACTTGCCAGGAGTTGGACAGAGACCTTTCGCGAGGTGGTGAAATGAATCAGGCGACGACCGCGATCCTTTATGCACCAGGAACCAATGGCCACGAAGAGGCCGCAGCTTCAATCGAACTGGCCGGGGGCCGGACCGAACTGGTCCTCTTGAAAGACCTGATGGAGGGCGCGAACCGGCTCGACGATTATCAAGCTGCCGTGATGCCGGGAGGCTTCTGCTACGGCGATCACCTGGGCGCGGGCCGCATCTTCGCCACCTTGCTTGTGGCGCGGCTGCGCGACCAGTTGGTGCGTTTTCTGGAGGCGAAGAAGCCGATGCTGGGAATCTGTAACGGGTTTCAGGTTCTTACCGAAGCGGGGATACTGGCCGCGCGCACACCCGGCCAAAGAACCATGGCGCTTCTGGAAAACCAATCCGCGAGGTTTGAGGATCGCAAGCTCCGGCTGGCCGTTTCTCCGGAAAAATGCATGTGGACGGAAGGCCTGGCAGGGCAGGTGCTGGAAATGCCTTGCGCTCACGGAGAGGGTCGGCCTCTGTTCTCTTCCGCGGACACGGCTTCACCCCCACGCGCGGTGTTCCATTACAGTGACGGGCAGGGCCGGCCCACGATGGACTACCCGAGCAACCCGAACGGCTCGCCCGGCGCCGTTGCGGGCATCACTGATGAAAGCGGCCTCGTGCTCGGCCTGATGCCTCATCCCGAACGCGCCTCGCTTCCCGCCCATTATTCGCAAGATGGCTTGAGGATTTTCCAGAACCTGGTCAAATGGCTGAAGCAGTAAGCCGATTTTCTCGCCAGCCGGGGCTTTTCAGTCGCCTGCCGACGACAATTTGGCGCTCTCCCTTTCGGACAATTTGCACCCATGTTTCCACTTTCCCATAGTTTGTTCTAAGTGTATTTATTTTCAGTATGTTGTCAGCTTTGGGAGGAAGAAAAACCGTATGTGTGCCCGTTTATTCTCAGTAATTTCCCAGCTTTGGGAACCTGCCCGCCGATGGGCAGAATGTCACATGGCCATTCGAACAGTTTGTCGGCCTGCCGCATCGTTCCCCTCCGCTCTGCCACCCGCCCCGCCCTTTGCGCCCAGGGCAGTGCCGGAATCGACGCACACGCACTTATTCTAGCCTAAACTATTGGGCTCGTCAAGAAGAAAATGAAGCCTGCCGGAAGGGGCGGTCCGCCCTTACCTTAAGAACCGCGTATTCTGGTGAGGCAACCCGGCCATGCTTGTAGGGGCAAACCAGCGGCAGGAGTTCGAATTTGCGGGCGCTCTCATCGGCCCGGCGCTCCGCGGCGGCGAGTTTTCCCTGCCTCGCCTTCCGGTCGGTCTTTAACAGTGCAAAGGCCCCTCTCACGGTTGCAAAGATGAAGGAGGCTTCGTCCTCCCGGCGCACCTTGGCAGGCTTGGGCTCGTCGGTTTTCAAAGCGCGGCCAAGTGATCTTTAGGGGAAAGCAGGCGCAGGGCGCTGACGGGCAATAGAGTGCTGCCGAAAAGCATGATCAACCGGTGCGGATGCAATAGTTGTTTCATATTCAGCGCGGCAAACCCGACCAGCGCAGATACAGGGTAAGAAGCCCACTCCCATAGAGGCTGGTGTATATTGCGGCAATACCCAAAAACGTGCCGTACGGCCAGGCATAGCCGCGAAAGCGGGAATTCACCGCGCTCAGGCAGAGTGCAAGGACTGATCCTCCCAGCGAACCCAGGAGAATCGTCATCAGGGTCAGAGGCACGCCGAGGAATGTACCTACCATCAACATCAGCATGACGTCACCGAATCCCAGGTACTCTTTTCGCTTGCCGCCCAGACGGTAGAAAGCTTCGCCCACAGCGTAGAACAGCCCACCACCTAACAGGGCTCCCGCGACGGCCGCAGTTACGGAGGCGGTGGCGCCATCCAGAAAAATGCCCCCATGGCGGAGAATCCAGACCAGCGGCCGATCATCCACGGGGATGAAATAGCTGAACACCAATCCCAGGCAGATTCCGAAAAGGGTTACGGCGTGGGGAATGCGCCGGTCGAGGAGGTCGGTAAAAACCAGAACGATCAGCAACATGCTGAACGTCGCGTATTTGATGAATTCCGGCCCCAGTCCGTAAGCGCGGAATGTCAAAACCAGGGCCGCGGCTGTTAGCGCTTCCACGGCAGGATAAAGGGGCGAAATCAGCGCATGGCAATCGCGGCAGCGTGCGCGCAAAACGATATAACTGATGAGGGGGATATTGTCGTACCAACGGATGGCATGATTGCAGCGCGGGCAATGCGAGCGAGGAAGAACAATCGATTCCCCCCTCGGCAAGCGGGCGATACAAACATTCAGAAAGCTTCCCAAGCAAAGTCCAAAAAGACCAATGATAATATTTAGCGCGATCACGCGATGATGCTCCAGATATCAGGTGTCAGGAGAGGCCGATACGCGAAACTCGAAAATGGAAACTAGAAACTCGCGGGCACTGCAGTGAATTTCGATTTTCGAGTTTCCATTTTCCAGTTTCTAGTTTCCGTCCCTCCGCCTAGGGTCATCCGCCGCTCACGAGGCGGTGATAGAGAGCTTCGGTGCGGCTGACCATTATACCAGCAGAATACCCTTCGGCCCGTCGGCGGCCGTTGCGGCCGAACTCGATCAGTTTTCCGCGATCGCGTGAGGCCAGAAAGATCGCATCGGCCAGCGCCTGGGGCGAGCCGGGCGGAATCAGCCAGCCGGTCTCATTCTCTACCACAATTTCCGGAAGGCCGCCCACTCGGGTTGCGACTACGGGAAGGGCATAGGCCATTGCCCACAAAGCGGAGGAGCCCAGGCCCTCGGCTTTCGAAGGCATGACGAAGAGGTCGAGGGCCGGAAAAAACTTCGCGACATCCTCGATGGGCCCGCGGCGAAGAACGCGAGCGCGGTCGGGAACACCGCGGTGAATCGGCTTGGTGCCGGGGGCTGCGCCTTCTCCACTGGCGAGGACCAACCGTGCCTGGGGCAGTTTCTCCGCTAGCAGATCCATAGCTGCCAGCGCCACATCGTGTCCCTTTTCTGCTGTGGATGCGCCGAGCACCCCCACCGCGAAATCATCATTTCCGCATTGCCATGACTGGCGCAGGCGCAGGCGCTCGGCGGCGCCCGGTAGCTCTGCGGGAATTTCAATGCCATCCGGGATCACCGTGATCCGCCCGCGAGGGACGCCCGCCAGCACCGAAAGCTCGCGGATGTTCTCCGAGACGGCCACCACCGCATGGCAGGTTTGGCCGTACTTTAGGCGGTAGGTCCAGCGGTCAGAAGGGAAGAACGTGACGCGCCGGCTGGCAACGCGCTGCACCGGTAATCCCAAAGTCGCTAGCCACGCCAGGGTCTGCCCGCGGCCGTCGTGGGCATGCACGATTTGCGGCCCCCAGGGTTTGAGCTGCTCTCGCCAGAGCAAAATGCCGAAGGCGTGCCAGGGATCGTTCGCGGGCAGGGAAAAAACGCGAAAACCTTCCCGCGTTGCCCGCTCTTCCAGGCCGCTCCCTTCCCGGCAGACGATAATCTGATCGTCCCCACGCTCGCGCAGGCCCCGGGCCAGCAGCAGCAATTGCCGCTGGCCGCCGCGGAGGCTGAGGCCGGTATCGATGTGGGCGATCCTGAGCGCTAAGGGTGGATTCATTGTCGTGGCTGCACGCTCTTCCGCATTTCTTCCAACTTCGCGTACTTTCTCCGCACGTATCGGGCCGCCATTTTTGCGATCAAGTAGCCCTGCCTCCCATCGAGCATCCCTAAACGAAGCACGTATGAATTCAAGAAAATCCAAGGAGGGCCCAGCGCGCGCCGAGGAAAGCTCACGCTCTCCCCGCGCTCGATCATCTCCTTGGCGGCCAGCTCTGTGTAGAACTCGATGCGTTGAAGATGTTCTTCCCGGGAATTACACGTGTAGTGGAGGATATGCCCCGGCAGCGTCGCTACGGGCCCGTTCACCACGACCGACTCATGCACGTACGCGCCCTGCCAGCGGCCGCGGCGGCGGTCGAAAAGGCGAAGCTTGTAATCGGGATACCACCCCGAATGTAGAATCCATCGGCCCAGGTAGTGCGCCCGCCGGGCAAACTGATAACCCGCGGCAGAGGGGTCCGAGCGCTTCCATTCCATAAGTGCGGCCTGAGCTTGCGGGTCCAACTCCTCGTCCGCATCAAGGCTCAGCACCCAATCGTGTTGCGCCTGTGCCGTGGAGAAATTTTTTTGCGCGGCAAAGCCTTCGAAGGCATGGGAGATGACGCGCGCGCCCAATCCCGCGGCGATCTCGGCGGTGCCGTCGGTGGAACCGGAGTCAATCAGCACAATCTCATCGGCGCAGGAAAGCGAGCGAATGGCGCGCGCGATGTTGGCGCTTTCGTTGCGGGTGATAAGCGTGGCGGAAAGGGCTGGCATGGTGGTTCAGATTCGGCTATCCGGCGCAACGAGGCCGGCCAGCGCGCCCCCCGAGATCAGGCCGCTGATGCGGGCAATGTCAGCGTGCAGGGGGCGGTCCTTGGCGACGTGCGGCGAGACCTTGCGCACCCGCTCGCGAGCTTGCTCCGCCAGCTTGCCTGAGCGGAGGGGCGCGAGCAAGTCCAACGCCTGACAAGCGCAAAGCAGCTCGATGGCCAGTATGTTTCTCACATTGGCGATGACGGGTTGTAGCTTCAACGCGGCCGCCATGCCCATGCTGACGAAATCTTCCTTGTTCCCGGAAGTGGGGATGGAATCCGCCGATGCCGGATGCGCCATCACCTTATTTTCCGAAGCCAACGCCGCAGCGGTAACCTGCGTGATCATCAGTCCTGATTCCAGACCGGGCGAGCGGGTGAGGAACGCCGGAAGTTCGGAAGTGAGCGGATTCACCATGCGGTCGATACGCCTTTCGGCGATGCCGCCGAGTTGACCGAGGGCGATGGCCATAAGGTCAAGCGCCAAAGCCACGGGCTGGCCATGGAAATTGCCGCCGGAAATGACCTCGCCCGCATCGGCAAAGACCAGGGGATTATCCGTGGCGCTGTTCATTTCGATTTCGAAAACCTGACGCGCATAACCCAGGGCGTCACGCACGGCGCCGTGCACCTGTGGCATGCAGCGCAGGCTGTAAGCGTCCTGCACGCGCGAGCAGCCCTGATGGGATTTGTTGATGGTGCTGCCGCGATTGAGCCGAGTGAGGTTGCGCGCGGAAACGATCTGCCCGGGATGAGGCCGCGCCGCGTGCAAGCGTTCATCAAAGGCACGCGTGGAGCCGCGCAGGGCATCGAGTGACAGAGCCCCGGCCACGTCCGCCGTGTTGACGAGAATTTCTGCTTCGCGCAAGGCCAGCAATCCGATGGAGAGCATGGCCTGAGTGCCGTTCACGAGCGACAGTCCCTCTTTGGCCTCGAGCCTCAGAGGCTTCATGCGCAACGATTTGAGCGCCGCCGCCGCGCGTTGGCGGCGTCCTTTAAAAACCACGTCGCCCTCGCCCACCAGCGCCAGGGCCACGTGGGCGAGCGGCGCGAGGTCGCCACTGGCTCCCACGGAGCCGCGCCGCGGAACAACGGGATGTACGCCATGGTTGAGGAAGGCGCAAAGGGTCTCGGCAATCAGCGGGCGCACGCCGGAAAGTCCGCGCGCCAGCGTATTGGCCCGCAACAACAGCAAGCCGCGCGTTTCCGCCGCACCCAGCGGGTCGCCCACGCCGCAGGAGTGGCTGCGAACGACGTTCAGTTGCAATTCGCGCGCTGCGGCAGGATCAATGTGCTCGGTGGAGAGACTCCCTACGCCCGTGGTGACGCCATAGACCAGCTGCTTTTCCGCGATGATCTTCTCCACCCAGGCGCGAGATTTCCGCATCGCCGCGCGCGCGCGGGGGGAAATGCCGACACGGTGGTTCCCCAGCACGACGGCGGAGAAATCGCGACGCGTGAGTCGTTGACCATCGAGGAGAATCAGGCGTGGCATGTAGGCCTTCCTAGCGACACGGGGTACGGGACGCCGTGTCCCTAACCCCTAACCCCGGGTCTCGCGTCTTTCGGTCCGGCGACAAACAAATCGCGATATTTGTCGGGCAGGGAACGGGGGTGCCCTTCACGGTCGGTGATCACGTGAACGGTTTCTCCCTCTGCCAGAAGTTCGTCGGTGGCTTGGCGGTAGACCTCATAGCCAAAAATCAGAACGCGCCGCCGGGTTTCCTTCAGGCAAGTCCGCACCAGGATTTCGTCATCATAGCGCGCGGGGGCTTTGTAGCGGCAGCGCACCTCCGCCACCACAATGTACAGGCCGTCCTGCTGTTCCATTTCGCGGTAGGCAAAACCGTGCTGGCGGCAAAAATCCGTGCGCCCGATTTCGAACCAAACCAGGTAATTGGCGTAGTAGACCACTCCCATCTGGTCCGTTTCCGCGTAACGGACTTGCAGGGTCGTCGTAGTCCACTGGGTTGGAGAGTCCATATAATTTGGCTTTTACTGAGGGTTGCAGTATGGCGTGACGAACCCCCTCACCCCCGCACTTCTCCCCCAAGGGGGCGAGGGGAGAGTTAACTAAAATCTATACCCTCTCCCTTTTTGCGTGCGGGGGCTTGTTCGCACCTGCAAGCCGCTCGACCGCAGTGTATAACAAATCTGTCGGTTCGCAAATCCGAGGCTCCCCCAAAAGGAATGCTGGGCCTAATCTCGGGTACGTCTTGCACCACGCCTTCGCTAATCCAAAATCGCAAATCCAAAATCCAAAATCAGAGCAGGCTCTCTCCCACGTCATCGATGGGATTGGCCAGGACGTGACGCAGGCAGGTAAAGAAGCCGCGCAGCAGGGTTTCGAAATAGCGGCGGCGTTCCTGCGGCGGAAGAATCTGAACTTGCACATTGGCGTCGCTGGGGCGGTCGACTTGCCGAAAGAACTCCTCCGCCGTGGGCCACGCGAGGGTCACGTCCGGATGCTTGGCCGGGCGCCGCTCCACTTCAAACCTGCCGCGGCGGAAAAACACCGTCCACTCCAGCTCCCAGTCTTCCACAATCCAGAGCGTGGTGATTTCGGCCTCGCGGATATGCGACCGTAAGACTTTGTCGCGCCCCATCAGGACGAAGGCGCGTTGGATAATGCGGCGCGCCGCGCGTTTGGAAAGTGACGCGGCAGGATCCTGGAGAGGGAGCGCTTCTTCCGCTGGCGGGGTGGTGGGCATCATTCGCAGGTTTAAACAGTACCACTTATCGAGTAATTTGACGTTAAAAGAAGAAGGCTTTTTCGGAATTGCCGACTGTCGATTGCCGATTCTCGATTTGCGGTTCGTTCAACCGGCAATCCCAAACTGGCAATTGCAAAAATGCGAGCCCGCGTATCGAGGCATTGTAGCGAGGACCTGATTTGTAGGTCCGCGGTTCTTCTCATGATGATTCACGGATGTCAACTGCCGGTCAGTTCAATCGACAATCGACAATCGAAAATCGGCAATGGCGAAAATCCCGCGGACGTACCGAACAGGTTCGCGCTTGGCCTTATTCCTGCCCGTCATGGGCGGCGGGGCATTGCCTCCGCCCGCTGGGCTGCCGCGGCAACAAGGTCGCGGGAAGAGGCCAGCGCGTCCACCAATCCCATGCTCAGCGCTTGCGTGGCGGGAATGCGGTCGGCAGTAAGAATTATCTGTAGCGCCGTGGCTTTGCCCAACAGACGGGGCATGCGCCAAGTGCCGCCCCAGCCCGTCACCAATCCCAGGGCTGCGGCGGGGTGCCCGAAGGAAGCGTCGTAGGTGGCGACGCGCCCATGGCATGCCAGCGCCAAGTCCAGGCCTCCACCCAAACAGTAACCGCGGATCGCGGCCACCACGGGCAAGGGGAAAGTGGCGATGCGGCGGAAAGTGCTCTGACCACGTTCGGCGAATTCGCGGGCACGGACTCCCTCAACTGCGGCGACTTCTTCAATGTCCGCGCCGGTGGCAAAGGACTCTGTGCCAGCGGCGATCACCACTCCGCGGAACAGGCCGGCGCCCCTCACTTCTTCCAGAAGATCATCCATCTCCCGTAGAACCGCAACGGTCAAGCGCTGATATCCCGCAGCAGGCGAAAATGCCAGCACGGCGACGGAATTGCGGCTGGAAAGTTCCATGGGAAGTACAGTGGTTAGTGGGTAGTGGTTAGTTGCTAGCGTGGCGGAACACATGGCATTTAACAAATAGCCAGCGCCCTGTGGCTCTGTTTGTCCAATCAAATGCTGGACGCAATCACGGCCACTAACCACTATCCTCTATCCACTAACCACTAGCCACCCTTACATTCTTGCGGATGAACTCAACAATGGTCTGCGTGGAGGCGCCCGGCTGAAAAACCTCGGCGACGCCGGCTTGCTTTAAAGCCGGGATATCCTCATCGGGGATGATGCCGCCCACCACCATCAGGACATCATCCATGCCCTCGGCGTGCAGCAGTGCCGAGATGCGCGGAATAATGGTGTTGTGCGCGCCGGATAAAATCGAGATGCCAATGGCGTCCACGTCCTCTTGCACCGCCGCGCTGGCAATCTGCTCGGCGGTCTGGCGCAGGCCCGTGTAAATGACTTCCATGCCGGCATCGCGAAGGGCGCGCGCTACAATCTTGGCCCCGCGATCGTGGCCGTCCAGACCGGGCTTGGCAACTAATACGCGAATCCTTCTATCAGGCATAAGAGCTCAACCCTGAAATATGAATTCTGAATCGCTAGGTCCGAACCTCCATAGGAAATGCTGAGTGCCATTCGCAAAACGCTGTTTTCAATCCAGAATTCATAATTCAGAATTCAGAATTGTCTTTTATCGAAACGCCGGTTCCTCATAAGTGCCAAACACCTTGCGCAGCACGTCGCACATTTCGCCCACGGTGGCATAGGCGCGCACGCATTCCAGGATGTAGGGCATCAAGTTCGCGTCGGTCGGGGCGGCGCTTCCCAACGCCTCGATCGTCCGCTGGACATGGGCATTATCCCGCTTTTTGCGCACTTCCTCCAGCTTTTTGGCCTGAAGGCACGCTACGCGGTCATCAATTACCATCAGCTTGATGGGAAGATCCTGTTCCGTCACGAAGTCGTTGACGCCCACAATGATCTTCTCTTTGCGCTCGACGGCTTGTTGGTAAGCGTACGCGGCGTCGTGAATTTCCTTTTGCGGGTATCCGCGCTCGAGGGCGGGCACCATGCCTCCCATGGCGTCGATCCTCTCAAAATAATCATAACAAGCGCGCTCGGTTTCGCGAGTTAACTTTTCGAGGAAATAGGAGCCGGCCAGGGGATCGACGGTGTTAGTCACACCGCTTTCGTGGGCGATCACTTGTTGGGTGCGCAGCGCGAGGGTAACGGCTTCTTCGGTGGGCAACGCCCAGGCTTCATCCAGGGAGTTGGTGTGCAGCGATTGGGTTCCGCCCAGCACCGCCGCCAGCGCCTGGAGGGTGGTTCGAACCACGTTGTTGTAAGGTTGCTGCGCGGTGAGCGAACAGCCTGCCGTTTGGGTGTGAAAGCGGCAGAGCCAGGAGCGGGGGTTGGTGGCGCCAAAGCGCTCGCGCATAACGTGCGCCCAGATTCTGCGCGCCGCCCGGTATTTCGCCACTTCCTCGAACAAATCGCTATGGGCATTGAAGAAGAAACTCAGGCGGGGGGCGAATTCATCCACGCTCATGCCGGCGCGTGTGACCCACTCCACGTATTCGATTCCATCGCGCAGGGTGAAAGCCAGCTCCTGCACCGCCGTCGAACCCGCTTCGCGAATGTGATAGCCGCTGATGGAAATGGGATTCCAGCGCGGAACCTCGCGCGCCCCGAAAGTGATGGTATCCACCACCAGGCGCATGGATGGAGCAGGCGGGTAAATGTACTCCTTCTGCGCGATGTATTCCTTCAGGATGTCGTTCTGCGTGGTGCCGGAGATCTTCTTCCAGTCCGCCCCGCTCTTCTCCGCCGCCACCAGGTACATCGCCCAAATGATGGCGGCGGGCGAATTGATGGTCATGGAAGTGGTTATCTCTTGTAGGGGCAAACCCGCCAGCAGGGTTTCCATGTCCGCGAGAGAGGAAACGGAGACTCCGCAGCGGCCCACTTCTCCCTCGGCCAGCGGGTGGTCGCTGTCATATCCCATCAGCGTGGGCAGGTCAAAGGCGATGGAAAGGCCCGTCTGGCCTTGCTTCAACAAGTAGCGCAGGCGCCCGTTGGTTTCCTCAGGGCTGCCAAAGCCGGAGAACTGCCGCATCGTCCAAATCTTGCCGCGATACATGGTGGGATGAATGCCGCGCGTGTAGGGATATTCACCGGGGTCACCCAGGTCATGGGAGTAATTAAAACTGGCAAGATCGGCGGGGGTGTAAAGGCGCTCGATCGGGACACCGGAAAGGGTAGTGAATACTGCCTGACGCTCAGGGGATCTTGCGAGCGCCGGCCTCAGAGTTTGCTCCTGCCAGCGCTGCTCGGCAGTTGAGGGTTGGCGCTGAGAATGCTGGTTCGCAACCTCGGCGCCCGCCTTTTTGTTATCACTCACGTCGATTTTCGTCCCCAAAGGCATGTTAGAGCAGGGCCAGATTCAAAGTCAATCGGAGCGGCGGAATTGGTTTCTGGTCGGCTTGACGGGCGTCTTCGGCTTTCGTGGGCTTTTGCCCTATGGTCTGGGATCCACGGCCGACGGGGATCCCCCCCCGAAATGTCCCCTGCGCAGTTTATATGACGGTGTATATTCTTGCCGGGAATAGCATTGGATTGCTAACCAGGGAATGGGAACATTGTTCCCCGCGGACCTACGCACAGTTAGCGGCAGGGATTGCTCTTCTTGTGGGGGGTATCGTGTCCCTCGCGGCGTAGTTCCGGTGGCACTTTCGCCTTGCTGTCGCGCGCGGTCATGAGCGCCGCCCGCGCCCTCGCCTACAAAGGCACGTGCAAGGTTCCCACCATCCCGGAGGGAACGTCTCGGAACCCCAGGCTGAAGCCGGTTGTGCCCGGTAGTGTCTTCACCCGCGCGCCCAGCACGAGACCCTGGTCCTGAATCTGGTGAAACATAGCTTCGGTGAAATTCAACGGAATGGTGGTAAGTTGCTCTACCTTCCCCACCTCCACCAGGAACTGTAGTGCGCCGGTCCACTTGCCGCCCTGAGGTTCAAGCGTAATGTTGTGCGGGTCGATGGTGATCGACGCTTTGTACCCACCCTCCACCGGATCGAGATGCACGCTAAAGCCGATGCCGGCCAGCGCGATGGGATTCGCAATCGCTTCGGCAAGCGGGGGAGCCACGGCCGCATCCCGCGCGGCCACGTAACCGGGCCGGTAGCGCAACTTCACTCCTGGCCGCTTCACCGTCACGTCGAGGCGGTGAGACGAGGCATCGAGGCTTCCCATCAAGGGGTAGAATGCCAGCGAATAACTTACGCGCGCGTCAACCACGGCCTCTTGAATTGCGGTGCTCAGGTCGTTGATGTGATGGTAGGCCAAGCCGCCGGTTCTCCTTGGCCAGGGATTCAAGCGTCTCGTAGTTGAAATCGGGTGGAGCGGCGGTCTTGGGGGGCTTGTTTCGCCTCCCCATTGAACTTCGGTCTGCCTGGAAGGGCGCCGGCGTAGTGACGCCTCTCGCATCGACCGGATAAACTGCCACATCGGCTTCATTCAAGGCGCGAATGGCGCGCGCGACGTCGCTCTCAAACGACTGGCCTGAAAAAGGGATCTGCGAAGCCGGGGTACTTGAAGTCGATGCGTTCGATTGCGCGCTGTTGCTCGCTCCCCCACCGCCATTGACCCCGGCGCCCGCTCCGGCTCGCACATTGGCGCGGCCGGACTGCCGCTGGTTGGGGTTGCCCTGGGGAACGCTGGCTACACTGTTATGCAAGCCCAGTTGAATCGGGAAACCGCCCGAAATCCAGATCAGCGTCTTGCGGCCGGGAAAGCCCTGCAAATGTCCGGCGATGGTTTGGAGCGCCTCCGCAGTGCGAGTGGCGCGCACCGTCTCGGTGTAATCGATATAGTGTTGGTTGGATGACTTTATGAATTCGTCCCACTGCGAGGTATTTGCCACGCCGCCGGTGAGCGAATTGGCCGAGGCCGGGGGCGCCGTCGAGGCCGCCACTTCCGGATTGATGCGACTGGAGTGCTTTTCCAGAGCGGCGAGCAGGGAAGGCATATCCTGGGAAAAATCGTGCAGCAAGGCGAGCGAGTCCCCCAGCACGAAGACGGCCACGCGGCTGTCCGCGGGCAACCCTCGCAAATAACGGAGGAAGTCTTTCTTGGCAAGTTCCTGGTCAGTGAGCGACGTGTTCAATTCATCGAAAAGAAAGGCGGTCACCGCTGCCACATTAGCCCCCGGCCGGTTGGTGAACGTCAACCCGCCCGGCGAATTCGATGCCGCAGTTGCCGTCGCGCTGGCCTCTTCCACGGCAAATAGGGCGATTTTTTGTTCCTGGTTATTGTCGAGCAGCACGAAATCGTCGCGGTGGAGGTCATCCACCGGCTTCCCGTGCTTGTCCTTCACCACCACGTTCACCAGGACAATGTGCGTCACCACTTGGATCACGCCCTGCTCCGGCGCAGCCTGCGCCGCCACCGGCGAGGGCAAGAGCAGAAGCAGAGTCATCAGCAAGCCGCATGGCCGGGCCGCAGTGGTGCCAGGGGCGATGAGCGTTGCCAAAACGGATGGGCGGAAACGGCGAATCCCCAGTCGGGCCTCCGGAATAGAGTTGGTTTTGAAGATGGTATTATTTCCGGAACCGAGTCGTGGCGTCAACCGCCATTGAAACTTCTCCCCTCACGCCCTATACTCGAATTCGTAAATTACGGAGTGCTGTTCGGTTCCGATCCGTCAGGAAGCAAATCATGCCAACCAAATCTCAGGTGCTTTTTGCCAAGGCTCGCAAGCTCATGCCGGGCGGGGTGAATTCGCCGGTGCGCGCCTTCCGGGCGGTGGGCGGCAACCCTATTTTTATGGCCAGCGGCAAGGGCGCGATGATGACCGACGTCGATGGCAAAAGTTACATCGATTACGTGCTTTCCTGGGGGCCGCTGATTCTGGGTCATGCCCACCCGGAGGTGGTGGAAGCGCTGGCGAAGGCCGCGGAAATGGGCACCAGTTTCGGCGCTTGCACACCCCGGGAAGTGGAGTTGGCGGAGCGCATCGTGGAGGCTTATCCCTCCATCGAACGGGTGCGGCTGGTGAATTCCGGCACGGAAGCGACCCTTTCGGCGCTCCGCGTGGCGCGCGCGGCGACCGGACGCGACAAGATCTTGAAATTTGCCGGCTGCTATCACGGCCATGGAGACAGTCTGTTGGTGAAGGCGGGTTCGGGAGTGGCCACACTGGGCTTGCCCGACAGTCCCGGCGTGCCCCGCGCCCTCGCCGAACTTACGGTAACGGCGCCTTACAATGATATGGCGGCGCTGGAGGAGACGTTCCGCCTGCATCGCCAGGAACTGGCGGCGGCGATTGTGGAGCCGGTGGTGGGCAATATGGGGTGCGTGCCCCCGCGGCAAGGCTTTCTGGAAAGGCTGCGGGCCTTGACCCACGAGCAGGGGACGGTCCTGATTTTCGACGAGGTCATGACCGGCTTTCGCGTTGCCTATGGCGGCGCACAAAAGCTCTATAATATCGATCCCGATATGACCACACTCGGTAAGATCATTGGCGGCGGCTTGCCGGTGGGAGCGTACGGGGGCAAGGCGCGTTTGCTGGATCTGGTGGCCCCGGCAGGGCCGGTTTATCAAGCGGGAACGCTTTCGGGAAATCCTTTGGCCGTGGCGGCGGGACTGAAAACCCTCGAGATCCTGCGGCGCCCGGGGCTCTATGACCGGCTGGATACACTGACGGGCAGTCTTACCCAGGGGCTGACCGTGGAAGCGGGGCGGCTGGGCGTCCCGCTGACGGTCAACCGCGTGGGCTCGATGTTTACTACTTTTTTTACTCCCGACCCCGTCAGCGATTACGCCAGCGCCAAGAAGTCAGACACGGGGGCCTACGGCCTCTTCTTCCGCTCCCTCTTGGAAGCGGGCGTCTACTTTCCACCCTCGCAATTCGAGGCGGCATTTGTTTCCACTTCCCACAGTGAAGGCGACGTGGCTGCCACCATACAGGCGGCGGGCTTTGGGTTCTCAGGGGTGCGGCCGTGAAAGATCAGTGGGCAGCAGGTAGAACGTAGCGGCGAGTTTACCTCGCCATATGGCGGCATAAAGCCGCCGCCATCAAGCCCTTTGGCGGCGTCCCGATGAGATCGGGAGAGACTGCGCACGGCTCTCTCGGCTGCTTACTGCCCACTGCCTACCGCTGACTGTTTACAGATGTAGAAGTGCAGGGTTCGTGTCGCAAAAGGTGCAGGGTTCTTGTCGCAAAAAATTCTGGTGCAGGGTTCTTGTCGCAAGGTGGGGATAAAGACACTACTACGCCAGTTTGGGCTGGCAAGTATTGAAGTGAAAGACTTACTGCCTCAGTGTCCTACCATCGCTCCGCGTTCCGATTGCGTGGCAACCACTCTATGCCCGGCTTGCGCCGCAGCAGTCACCGTGCCAGCGACCCACTGCATCAACTCCTGATTGCTGCCGAACACCACGACGTGCGCATTGCCGTAGCGACCGCCCGCGCCAGCCGCCCCCGGCGCGAGTGTTTGCGGAGGCTGATTATCATAACCGCCCCCCCCGCCGCCGCCCGCACGGTGGCTGCCCCTACCCGCCAGAATTCCGTATTGCGCGGCAGATTCAAAATGCAGGCCCGCAGCGATGATAGCGGCGGGGTTGGGAGGCCAAGAGCCCTCTGCTAGATCGGCAATCCCCTTTGCCGTTTCCCAAACCATTTCCACGCCTGCTTCCGCCCGGCGCGAGCCAGCCAACTGCGCAGCGCCTTCCGCCAGCCCCTTGATGGACCCACCCACGTCCGCCATAGTGGATTCGATTTCGTTCCGCGCCGCTTCCGCGAATTGCGCGGTCATGTCCTTTGCCGCGCCCAGGACCATGATGTATTCCGCTTTAATGGTGTGGCCGAGCTTTTTGAAGGAGCTTACGTTTTTCTGTTGATTCTTCTCCATCTCGGTTGAACGCTTTGTCGATAGCGGCCAATTGGTGGGTAACCTCGCCCGCCTGGTCACCGCTCGCACCAAAATCAGCACTCAATTCTTCAAAGTATTTCTTCAGCGCCGTAGTGGATTCCTTGGTCAAATGGACGGTCTCACTCAGCGCAGGGATGAGTCCGGCAAAAGCCTTGCCCGACTCAACCGGCATTTGCAGGAAGGCGCGGTCCATGCCCTCCGCATAGTCGTGCTCGATAAAGTCCAGTTGAACCTTGTACGCGCCGGTGAGCACATTTTCCCATGTGATATGATCCTTGATGGCCTTCGAGACTTTTTCGTGCGCGCGCGCGTCCGCTTGGTTTTCCTGCTCCAAGACACTGGTAAGCTGCTTCATCAAAGCCGTGTCGCTATCTAAAACCCTTTTGGTTTCAGCCTCGTTTTCCTTGAGGTGCGTCTGGAAAAGAGTGTCATAAACGTGCCAGACGCCGGGGAGTAGCGCCGCCTCATTCTCTGCAATGTGGCGCGCGTGCTGATACTCGCGCTCTTCGGCTCCAATGCGAATGTTTGTGCGGTTCAACTCGACTTGCAATTGTTCACGGCTGAAATTTTTAAATGCCTCGAAGTTTTCCTTCGCTGCCTCTTGCATCCGCTTTTCCGCGTCTGCCAGACCCTCGACGGCATCTGCATCCTTCTTGACGTACTCCCCAAACTCGATAACTTCCCGCACCGCGAAGGCACCGAGCAGCGCACCGCCCAGGCTGCCGATTGCGGGCAGCATCTCGCCAATTGCGCTGCTGACCGCGCGAGGCAGATGAATTCCCATCTCTTCCGAAAGCAACCGGGCCGATTCGCGGCTACTCAGCAGGGAATCATTGAGCGGCTTGGTGGCCCCGGCAGTACGCTGAAGGCTCTGGCCGGTGGACGTTTCAAATTGCTTCATGGCCTCAGCAGCCTTCGAGGGGTCCGCTGAAATCTCAAAAAGCAAGCCGAGAACAGAATTTGCGCCCATTAAAATCTCACCTTCCATTCATCCTGAGCGAATCCATGAAGCCTGCGCCGGAATTGCTTGCGGTCGGGAAGGAGGTCCCGCGCGCCCGGAAAGCGTTGAACGGTTGTAGAACGCTCGCCTGCGCCAATCCCGGCGCGGCTTGACAGGCTCGCTCGCATCATTGCTTTCTCAGCACTGAGACAAAGGCGCTGCGCTGAGTACTGGGAAGGAAGGAGGTCGCTGAGGCTACGCAGCGTTCCACGGCAAATTTTCTAAATCCGTGGGGTTGACCTTCCCAGTACTCAACACAGCGCCAAGCTGCCCCGCCGCAAACGGGGAAGAGCGAAAACATCGGCCTCTCGAACCGGAGATCGTCACTACCGCAGTAACGCCCACTGGATTTTCCCCGCTGGAATTTCTTCCGCCGCATCTCCCAGCCGCCGAGTCGGTAGTGCCTCAACGGGCGGACTGGGGGGAATGCGAGAGGTCCGGATTCTTCTACTTCGGCCTCTTCTTCCTTCGCCAAATTGGGGCAATCATCCGGGCCAAAGAAGTTCGCCGCGCGCAAAGTTTCGCGCAATTCGATATCAGAGCCATGTATCCGGCAGGGTGTTCGCCCTTGTTCTTGTCCAAGGAACCAATAGACAAATCTTTCCGACTCGCCTGCCATCTCCCGCGGCAGCGTCCGAAGCAAATCCTCAAAGCGTTGCTCATCCAAACCGAAACCATACTCAAACTCAAGGGCGTCGATTCCCTTCCGAATTTCCGAAGTCAGCGCCGCGCGTTCAGCAAGAATGCCCCGGACGCTTTCCAGCCTGAAATCTAAAGTTTTGTCGAGCGCCAAGCGGGCGCGGATCTGCCCGGCCACAATGCTTTGAACTTGCGCCCGCTCCGCCGCTTTGACTGCATCGGGGAACAGCGCATCTATCTGCTTCTGCAAGTCGGCCGCATGGGCTTTGAAGCTGGCGATCATTTGCTTTGCCTTCGCAACCTCAGAAACATAACCCTCCAGTATCGAGTGCGCAACGCCGTGGCCCGCTGAGAGTTGAGCCGTGTTTCTCTTCACGCCTTCCTCAGCCGAGGCGAGTTTCCTTTCCCAGTATTCGACTTGCGCCTTGCACGTTGTCAATTGGCCCGCAAGCCTCGATTGCTCTTTTAGGTTGCGCGCGCTTCGCGGGCTCCCGATGAATTTCGGACTCAGTTCTTGCGCCGGCGCCGGCAGCGCCGCCTGTTGCCGCCTTTTCTCTGTTGCGTCTTCATGGTCTCATCTCCCGAGGGTATCTGAATCTGCCCGGAAATCCGGCAGCAATTCCGGCCTTTCTTTCGAGACTTGTTGAGCCGCAAAGAAAAACGCTTTCGACGCGCCTAAATCTGGCTGCCAGGCCATTAGCCGCGCCTTCTCGTCCTCTACCTCGCGGACGAATCGCCTGCGGTCTGACTCATTCCATGCCGTAGCTGTCTCTTGCATGTGCCCCTCGAATTCTCCGCGCGTCGGCGCGGTACCTTGCAAAAAGGTCGGGCCGTCTCTCCTGCTAAATGCGTTCAGAGTCCGCCCGGTACGCCGCCAAAAGTGTTGGCTGCTCGCTCGCTACCTGCTGCGCAGCGAGCCGGAAAGCCTCTAGTTCAGGCGTATCAGGCTTGCGCCTGAGAATCTGATCCTTGCGGTTTTCAACTTCCCGCGCCAACTCCCGCCGCTTCGATCCGTTTGCCATCATTTCCTCCGACCTTTCTCTAGGTTCACGGTTTGTTTGCGGACAAACCTTTGCAGCGCTTGCGACGAATACCGAACGCAACGGCCAAGCCGCACGAAGTCCGGGCCGCCGCGATGTCGCGGGTTGCGCCATCTTAAGAGCGCCCACCGGCTGATTCCGAGGACTTCCGCCGCCTCAGCCGTTGTGACAAGGCGGTCGATGCGACTCTCTGAGATATCGACGTGCGGAAAGGGCGGTTGCCGTTTCACTTCCGCCTTCCCATCAACCGAAACTTGGCCACGATTGGGCCGCGAACCTTGAGGACTGACCGCGAAACGCCACTCACAAACTCAGAA
>CAVQAP010000003.1:0-9601 GCA_963710405.1 uncultured Acidobacteriota bacterium
CATCCAAAATCAGATTTATGTGGATCCAACCTTCCGGGAGCAATTCAAGCGGCAAATCGAGGCTGACCGGGTTTGTTCATGGTTTGGAGTATCAAGTGCGCCGGCGCGATGGCCGCATCATTTGGATTTCAGAAAGCGCGCGGGTCGGGTCCGCGACACGGCCGGCAAGACCCTTCACTACGAGGGGTTCATTGATGATATCACCAGCCGCAAGGAGGCCGAGAGCGGAGCGGACCAGGCTCGAAAAACAAATGTTGCAGGCACAAAAAATGGATGCCATCGGCACGCTCGCCAGCGGCATGGCCCATGATTTCAACAACATCCTCTGCGCCATCCTGGGCTACACGGACCTGGCATTGACGGACACGCAAGTCAAAGGCAGAACCCGCGAGAATCTCCAACTCGTGCTCAAATCCGCCGGGCGCGCGCGCGACCTCGTCAAACGCATTCTCACTTTCAGCCGGCCAGCCGATGCCGAACGCCATCCGCTCAAACTGGGCGACATCCTTAACGAAGCCGTGAAAACACTCAACGCCGCCCTGCCTCGTCCATTGCCGTCCATGTGGATCTCCGCACCGATGAGGACGTGGTGGTGGCGACGCCACGGAAATACATCAGGTCATTATGAACCTGGGCACCAACGCCGGACATGCCATGAAATCAAAGGGCGGGCGGCTCGATTATCGTTGGAGGCCCTCAATCTGGAACCCGGCCGCGGCGGCCACTCGATCCATCCCGCCCGGCCAGTACGTGCATTTGGCGGTCAGCGATACCGGCCAGGGGATGAGTCCTGAAGTGATCGAAAAAATTTTCGAACCGTTCTTCACCACCAAGGCACCCGGACGCGGCACCGGTTTGGGACTGGCCCTGGTCCAAAAAATTGTCAGCCAGAGCCGGGCCACATCAAGGTGAACAGCCGGGAAGGAGACGGGCACCACCTTCCATATTTATTTTCCCCAATCCCACGAGCCGCCGGCCCCGCGCCACGGCGGATAAAAACCAGCTTCTGCGCGGACACCGCGAACAAATCCTGGTGGTGGACGATGAAGTCGCCATTCTCGACATGATGCAACAGCAACTGCGCAAAATGGGTTACCGCGTCACCACCCGCGCCGACAGCCTGGAAGCCATGAACACGTTTCGCGCCAATCCGGACTATTTCGACCTGGTCATCACCGACCACACCATGCCGGGTTTGCAGGGGGCTGATCTGGCCGAGGAATTGGGCGCCATCCGTCCCGATTTGCCGGTCATCCTCATGACCGGCTTGAATCAGCCGCCGGATTTGACGGCTTCACGCCATGCTGCCTTGCGGTCGGTTTTCCAAAAGCCCATTCATTTCGTCGAGCTTTCCCATTGCCTGCGCAAATTCCTCGACCGCCCAGAGGCTCATTGACACGTTTCACATGCGCCATCAGGAAAGCGGCGACACAGCCGACTTGGAAGTCGGCGCTACGGGGGCAGTACGCGGATGCGCCGCGTGCCGAGGGGTGAGACAAAATTCTTTCCTTTGTTTTTGTTCAGTTTTTTAATGGGCGGATACCCGTCAGTATATATAAATCCTTCACGCTGTTGGAGATTTCGCAAATTGTCCCGTCAGGGACATCCGGCAATAGCCCGGCGTTTCAACGCCGGGTTCGCATTCGGGATTTGCCTAAGTCCCGAAGGGACGGTTGAATAACCGGCATGTCCTGCGTCGTGCTCCTTCTATTTTCATTGCGCCTTCAGCACTAAAGAACGGCGAAAAATCATTTCCCCATCGCTCCGGAGCGGCTTTGGCCGTTTCTTGGCAGGAGGTAGGCCGCCAAAATCAAATGACGCAACTCATCGCCGGCGGCACCGACGACCATCTTCACGCAATTCTCTTGTGGTTGCCCTCCACGATGCCGATTGCCAAGGCGATGCAATTGATGAAAGGCGGTTCATCGAAATGGATTCATGAGACCTTCCCCGACCAGAGGGAGTTTGCCTGGCAGGAGAAATATGGCGCCTTCAGCGTGAGTGTTTCACAATTGGAAACGATCACCCATTACATCAAAAATCAAGAACAACATCATCGCAAACACAATTTCCAAGAGGAATTTTTGATGTGATTGAAGAAACATCGGATCCAATCCGACGAACGCTATTTGTGGGATTGATTCCAGCCGTCCCTTCGGGACTCAAAAACTTAGGCGGGGCGCGGGTCCCGGCATTGAAATGCCGGGCTGGTTCCAAATTATCCCTACGGGATAAATTCTCTTCAGCAAAGAGAGATCGTCCCAGGCCTCACCCGAAACAGCCGCCGGAGATTCAGAAGAATATTGTCTCACACCCCTTGAACCCCTGAACCCCCAAAGTCCCTCGACTCGCCCCGAGCGCGACCTCCCCCTCCCTCAACGGGGAGAGAATTCCCCCGAATGATTCGCGCCTTGAACCCCTGAACCTGCCGTATCCTGTGGAATTTCGAGCGACAGCAGCATTCGCCTGCCACTTGTCCGCCGTAGCCTTGGCGAAGGCGGATTCCCTCTCCGCTCCCATAGATGGGAGGGAGAGGGTCAGGGGAAGGTGAGGGGCCCCGGGGTTGATGGGGAGAGATTGAGGGTGAGGGGTGAGAATGATCCGAAGTGGTTTGAGCCACAACGCCGCTATCAAAATAATTTGGCTGGAAAAGTGAAAAGCCCTTACCATTCCCGGCCAACCGTGATAAACTTCCACTATGAAAACGGAAACCGTTGAAATTCCATCAGCCGTTCTCTCTTCCGTCGAAACTCTCGATGAGCTTCAGGATCTGCTCACGGCACAGAATCCTAGCGTCATCGCCGAATTGCGCGCGGCGCGGCGCGAAGATGTCGCCGGTAAATTCAAACCTTGGAAACCCCGCCACCAGCCGTGTCCTACCAAGTCGAAATAGGCGGCAAGGCCGACGCGCAACTCGCCGGGTTGGACGCCGCCATCGGCGCGGGCGTGGAGCGCAAAATCCAATGGCTCGCGGACAATGCCGCTGGCATGGTGCATCGCCGGCTCGTCGGAATGCCGGCGGATTTGGCCGGACTCTGCAAGCTCCGCGTGGGCGATTACCGCATCCTCTACTGGATTTATCCCGCAAAAAAAATTGTCCGCATTTACCGCATCCAGCACCGTTCCGAAGTCTATCGTCATCTCTAAAATGGCCATGAAAAAATCACCGTGTCGCGATTTTGCGGATTATGGTAGGTGTGGCATTCCGCGCAGGTATCCGCCACCCCGCCGCGCGGGCTGTGGCGAGCTACGCACGTTTCCTTCGGCGGCAGAATAATGTCCGCCGTCTCCCGTGCTGTGAACGGCGTCGTGGCATTGCGCGCAGGCAATGGTCGCGTGCGCGGCGTGGCTGAATTTCGCGTCCCGGCACCCAGCGCTCCCGGCATCACCGGCGGGGTGACTTTCGGCGAACCCTCCGGCGACGTTTTCACCTCGTGGCAGTAGGCGCAGCCGGGAAAGACCGCCCGCGTGGCGCCGCTCAAGGTTCCGATTTGCGTCTCCGGCCCGAACGTCGCCGTGCTAAAGAAACCCCAGCTCCAGTTCTTCGCCGCCGCCGAACCGGGCCCGCAATGCCCGCGAGCTTTGCCATCACAAAACCGCTGGCGTCCGCTACGTTTTCCATCGTCAATGTGGGCTTGAAGTCCGGTACCAACCACATCCACGGGAGTGCCTACGCCTTTGGCCGGGACACGCCGTTGGACGCGCGCAACTGGTTTAACACGGTTGCTTCCGGGCCGAAGAATCCAAGAAACCTGGAGCAATTCGGCGGAACGGCTGGCGGTGCCATCGTCAAGGACAAGGTTTTCTACTTTGGAGCGTATGAAGGCCAGCGTTACACGGTGGGTAATACCGGCCTGCTCGGAACTTGGGCGACAGTTCCGCTGACCAATAATCCGGGCAGTTGCGCGTCTGTTACGGGCGATTGCGCCAACAGCATCCCGGATGCGATCGCGGATGTCTACGCCCAAGGATTAACCGTGAGCCCGGTCAGCCTTCAGATCGCGGGCTGCACCTTTACTGCTCCTTATACGGCTGCTGATGTCAATTGCAATGGCAAAGGCTTTCCCACCAACAACGGCACCAACGCGCAAGGCCCCACCTTCCTGAACTATGGTTTGTCCAACACCGTCAGTTCCGACAACGTGGTGGGTAAGGTCGACTACAACTGGAATGAACGCAACACCCTGAGCACGATGTATTTCTTTGGCAACAATTCGGGTACAGTGGCGGACGCGCAGCAGATACAGCCGCAGTGGCTGACTCAGATCCACACGCGGGCGCAAGTTTTTGGCGAGAACTGGACCTTTGCTCCCACTTCTCGCGTGGTCAATGAAGCTCGCTTCGGCTACAACCGCCTTTACCAGCCGACATTCACCAGCGACCACAACACACCCGCGTCGGCCTACGGAATCAACACCGGCGTGACGAACCCACTCTACGGTGGATTGCCTCGCATCAACATTGCCCCCTTCTATATTTTCCCGAATGAGCTCGGCGGGTTTAACTGGCCCAAGGTACAAGGACCCGACACCCGCATCCAGTTCATCGACCACGTCTCCTATACGCGAGGCCAGCACGCCCTCAAATTCGGCGGAGAACTCCATCACGACGCATTCAGCGGCGGCGCTTACGGCGGAGTTCGCGGCCGAATCAAATTCGGGTTACCGAACGCTACCCTTGCCCAACCGATCGAAGATTTCTTCGCCGGTCTCTCGTCGCATGCCAGCCTTCTGGTCGGCGATCCGACACGGCATATCCACAACTGGGGCCTGGCCGGCTTTGTGCAGGACGACTGGCGCGCTACAAAAACTCTGACCATCAATCTGGGCTTGCGCTACGAACTCAACACCGTTATCAAAGAAGACCACAACCTTCTGGGTAACTTCAGTCCGACTGCCGGACTGGAGCAGGTTGGGATGCAGATTAAGTCTCCCTACAACGGCGATCACAAAGATTTTGCGCCTCGTGTCGGATTCGCATGGGACACCATGGGCAACGGACGAACTGTGCTGCGCGGCGGCTTCGGCCTGATGTACGAAACTCTGAACTGGGAATCGTTTCTCGCCCTCGAGAACTCGATGGGTCTGTCCACCGTCCCCACCGGGGCCATCATAGATGGGAGCGGGGGCACAGCTGGAGGCAAGATCGCGGTCGGCACAATAAATTTTACAGGCAACGATCCCAACAACGGCGGAATCAACTGGGATCCTGTCGTCACCGGCATCCCTGGAACCGTCTTTCCCACCACGCCCCTCAACTGCTACAACAATCCTTGCAGCATGATGGGAGTCGATCCCAATCTGAAGACTCCATACGTGTTGACTTATTCGCTCAACCTGCAGCACTCGTTCACGCCCAACCTGGTGTTGGAAGTGGGATATGTGGGCAATCACGGTTCGAGACTGGCTGGAATCCGGGATATCAATCAGGTGAATCCCGCCTTGGATGACGGTTCCGAACAATTCGGTCGGCCATTCACTCATAGCTGCCCCGCTCCTGTGGGCGCCGGTACGGGTGGGCCCTGCTATCCATACCTGGCCCAGATCTTCCAAATGGGGAACATCTACCGCTCGAACTACAATGGCCTGCAAGCCACCCTGACTTCGCGGAACTTCCACGGTCTCAGCATGGTCGCGGGCTACACCTACGCACATGCGCTGGACATGGTGGGCGCGAACTGGGACTTCGGCGCGGGTAATGGACTCCCCACCGACAGCACAAACTACCAGCGGGAATACGCCAGCAGCGACTTCGACATGCGTCACCGCTTGACGCTTTCGTTTACCTACCTGGTCCCGGGCAAGAAAGGCTTTGGACAAATGTTCGAGGGTTGGCAGATCAACACCATCACCAGCCTCAACGGCGCACAGCCGTGGGGCGTGATGGATGCTGGAACGGACGTCAGCCTGACGGGCGAACTCAACGATCGCTGGAACTTCTATGGTAACCCGAAAGACTTTAAGTCCACACCGGTTGGAATTCCGTTCTTTCTCCCTGGAACGCCAGTCGTTCAGGGCGATCCGGCCTATGCCATCAACAATCCACTCTGTGCGAACCCTGCCTCGACTCAGGGATCGACGGATTCGCTGCTGGCATTTGGCTGCTACGTCAACGGCAAGTCTGCGCTAATTCCTCCTGCATTCGGTACCTTCGGCACCATGGGCCGCAACATCTTCCGCGATACGGGATTCAAGAACGTGGATCTGTCAGTGGCCAAGAACTTCAAATGGGGCGAGCACTTCGGCCTGCAAGGTCGCATTGAGTTCTTCAACATCTTCAACCATCCCAACTTCGCCAATCCATTCGGCGGACAGAACGGATGGGCGCACAACGATCCTTCCGGCGGCGCCAACTTCTTCGGCTGTGCGTGCGCCACTCCCGACGTGGCGGCCTCCAACCCCGTCATTGGTTCCGGCGGTAGCCGCGCGATTCAACTCGGCTTAAAGGTCACTTTTTAGCAAGTGCCATTCCCCTGACTCGGGGCCGGACTACTCTCCGGCCCCATCTTTAATTTTCAACCCGAAAGGAATTAATCCCGTGTCAACACCGTTACGCCATCATCATGACCCCGCGCGACTGGCGATGTCATTCGCCATGTCATCAGCAATGATTCTGGCCCTGCTCCTCCCGCTGAGCATCCCTTCCTTCTCGCAGCAGCGGGCCGAGCGCACGCTCGATGAGATCAAGACCGAGGCTGTCCACCGCGCCGAGAACGGAATGTATCCGCTGATCGGGCTCGATCCCGGCGACGTGAAGGAAGCCTTCACCTCCATCCATACTCGCGATAAAGACGAGTGGGCCGCGGGCTTTATGAGAGTGGCCGATCGCTACATGAATGAAGCCAAGTCGCTGGAGAAAACCGACCCTGCGAAAGCGAATGCCGACTACATCCGCGCCTGGCGGCTTTATTCTTTCGGACGCTGGCCCATCCCTGCCTCTCCGGGCAAGCAGCGCTCCTACGAAAAAGCTATCGAGGCTTTTCTGGCACATGCACGCTTCTGGGATCCTCCGCTCGAAATCGTGAGAATTCCCTTCGAAGGAAAAGAAATCATCGGCTACCTCCGCCTGCCGAAGAATGCGAACGGACCCGTGCCACTCGTGCTCGCCGTGAATGGACTGGACAGCCGCAAAGAAGACTTGGCGGAGAGCTTCAGCGCGATCCTGCCATTCGGCGTCGGCTATCTGGCCGTGGACGGCCCGGGCACCGGGCAGTCTCCGATCAAAGTGAGTGAAAATGCCGAGCGCATGCTCTCGCGAGTACTCGATTACATTACCACCAGGCCAGAGATCGACAAGAACCGCATAGCCATGCACGGCGTGAGTTGGGGTGCGTATTGGGCCACGAAGATGGCCATTGTCGAGCACGCCCGCCTGAAGGGAGCGAGCGCTCAGTCACCACCCACCGATAAGTTCTTTCAGAAGGATTTTCTGATGAATTCCCTGATCGGCAACCGCGAATATCTTTTCGATCAGGTGCCTGCGCTAATGGCGATTTTCGACAACGTGAAAACGGTGGATGAAATGGCGGAAGTCCTGCCAAGAATGTCGCTTGTCAAACAAGGACTGCTCGGCAAGCCCATGTCGCCCATGCTCATTCTTGCCGGAGTGCGTGACACTCAGGTTCCGATCGACGACATCTACCTACTGCTCAACAAAGGCGATGTGCCGAAGACGGCATGGATCAATCCGCAGGGCGGCCATCTCGGGCGGCAAGTTGGCGTATGGCCTGATCCGCGCATCTTCAAAGAAGTGATTATTCCGTGGCTGGTGCGCACGCTCGAAGTGACTACAAACTAACGATGAAGAACTTAGGACAGACGACCAACAATGGAGACCCTTACACTCCCCCAGGCGGCTCCCGTAAATGCCGGGCTGGCCAGGCAGCCCACAGGCGGGACCGAAGCTCGTGGTGATTCTTTCGGTAGTGAAGACCTGTCGACGCCTGAGAATCTCCGTACGCGATTATCCGGCAGCAATCCTTCCGGCTTAGCCGATGTCACAATCCAACGATTACCAGCGCTCACTCCCACAGCATTTGGCACGACACCTACATCACCAGTTTGAAGGAGCGCAGTATCAGGCCAGGATCTCAACTCCCCTACCGGGAACTCACGTAATGTAGATCGATAGCCTGATCCAGTGCTTTCAAAAAGGACGGCCAAGGGCAGGAAAAGTCTTCCCCACTGCAACCTGGCAGGAAGACAGGCACACGCTGCGGAGGATCGTTCAACGTTAGGTTAGAAGCCGACCGCATTTGTTCTAGGGTTTGGGCGGAGTAGTAGATTCGCACGGAATAGTTTCCGGTGACGCCTGTCTTCCACAGTTCGAAGATAAGTGCCGCTCCGGGAGGGGTATCGTCCCGACGTCCGTCCGCAATCCAAGTCAGATCCAACAGGCCAGCGATGTTGGTCAGGTTAGTGTCATGTCCAATCAGGAAAAGGGCACGATCGGCGAGCGCGTCCGGAGCGCCGGAAACCGGCTTGCCCGTGACCGACTGTTCCATGGCCCGGCGGACATGGTCGAGCAGATTGGAGGCCTGCATCCGGGCAACCGCCTTTGTGCGTTCGGCAAAGTCCGAGGCGGCGGTGTGCAGGTCGATTAGCCAGCGCAGTTTATCGCCATCCACGCAACCCCAGCCCACGCTCGAAGCATCCATGCCTTGCGTGTATTCCAGTAGAAAGTTTTCAGTAATGGTAGATGCGGTCGTAGGTGCGAATCCGTAGGAACGTCTGGTTACCACACGAAGTTTGTTGTTGAGGCCCTCGACGGCACCATTGGATATCTCTCCTCTGGCGCGAAACCAATTCAGCAGTAGCTCCTCATGGGCGCGTAGCATGCGGGCCACTTTTCTCCATGGGCGCGCACGTCGCTGCGCAGGGCCCGGATAGCACCAATAGTAAGAAAGGCTCCCGCCCAGGTCACGGATTTGTAGTCCCAGAAATGGGAGAAGGTCTCCTTCAGCTCCCAGGCCCGGCCCGTGGCCAGCTTGCTGACCAGCAGGGCGTGGAGCTTTTGTCGCGCCCGCCCCCGAACTCGGCTGCCCGGCGCAGCCAGCGGCCAGCGCTGTGCTTGAGGCGCTGCGCCTTCCGCTGGCTCACCGCCCGTAAGCGGGTGCTTTGCCGACGCCGCACCTGATCCACCGCCTGATTCAAATGTGTCGTGATGTGGAAACGGTCCAACACCTGCAACCCTTGCCCCGCTTCCGCCGCCAGGACTTTCAGGTAGGGCGTCCACATGTCGCTGCATACAAAGCGCAGCCCTTTCACTACCTCCGGCCCCAGTGCCTTCAGCCCCCGCCGCAGTGTCGCCTGGACCGCCGTTTGCCTACCACAGCAGGCGCCGGCAATCGCACGTCGATCTGGTAGATCACAGTCAGGAAGTTGTTCGCTCGCAAACCCTGGCCCCAATGAATCTCGTCCACCCCAATCGACTCCACCCCCTGCAACTCCCGGTGGGCCAAGCCCCATTGCACCAACCATTCCACCGAGCGATACACTGCCTCCCAACTGGTTCCAAACACCTGCGCCGTCTCCCGCCAGCTCAGCCGCCGTGCCCAGCGCGCCAAGAACACCGTCATGGCGCACGTCACCCGGCGCTTGCC
>CAVQAP010000004.1:0-4960 GCA_963710405.1 uncultured Acidobacteriota bacterium
ACTGGCCGTAAATAATGAATGGGGAAGCACTCATGGCTGAATTGAAGAATCACCAAATCGCTAAATCACCAGATCATGCAATCTCTACTGTTGGCGTGGTCGGCGCGGGGCAAATGGGACATGGTATTGCCCACGTTATGCTTCGCGCTGGGCATCAAGTTATTTTGCTCGACACTTCGGAAAACTTCGTCGAGGCGGGAGCGAAGCGGATCGTCAAAGGATTGGCTCGTGACGTGGAAAAAGAGCGCCTGACGGAAGAACAGCGCCGGCAGGCGGTGACGCGGCTGAGGACCACCACCGTGCCCGCGGACCTGGCCGCGGCCGATTTCATCATTGAGGCGGTGACGGAAAAGTTCGAGGTCAAGGCCGGCGTCTTCCGCTCGCTCGAGCCGCACTGCCCCCCCGAGACGATCTTTGCCTCGAACACTTCCTCGATTTCCATTACGCGCCTCGCCGCCGCCACCAACCGGACAGCAAGATTCGTGGGCCTGCACTTTTTCAATCCCGTGCCGGTGATGAAGTTGGTGGAAGTGGTGCCGGGCCTACAAACCTCACCCGAAACGGTCGAAAAAGCGGTGAAGCTTGCCAAGTTGGCGGGCAAGACTCCGGTGCGCGTGAACGATTTCCCCGGGTTCGTCTCCAATCGCGTGCTGATGCCCATGATCAACGAGGCGGTTTTCTGCCTGATGGAAGGCGTGGCCGACGCCCAAGGCATCGACAACGTGATGAAGCTGGGCATGAACCATCCCATGGGGCCGCTCGAACTCGCCGACCTGATCGGCCTGGACGTGTGCCGTGACATCATGATGGTCCTTTACGAGAGCTTCCACGATTCAAAGTATCGCCCTTGCCCGCTACTGGAGAAAATGGTCGCCGCGGGGTGGCTGGGGTGCAAGACCGGCAGGGGGTTTTACGAGTACCCAAAAAAGTAGGCAGTAGGCGGAGCGCAGTTGGCAGTAGGCACCCGGGACTTGTCCGGATTGTTTGTGAGTTTCTTGGAGGCCTGGAAGGAGTCAAAGAATTTCTCACAGAGGACACAGAGATACAGCACGGAGGCCACAGAGAGGCCCCGACTTCTTCTCCGTGCCCTCTGTGTTCAAGTGGTTCGGTAATTCCAAAGATGAATTACTCCGTGAACTCTGTGTGAAAGGTTCTTAAGTCTGCCTTCGGCTTATGTTCTTCGTGAACAATCCGGGCTAGGCCTTCGGCAGGGCCGGCTCGCGGAAGGGCGATCCTTGCATTTTGTACGTGCGGTGACCAAAATTCAAGGACGGTCGCCGCCGGATGGCTGGGGTTTAGGATCGGGCAGGGGTATTACGAGTATCCGCGCAGCTAGGCGTGAGGTATGATGGTTTTGGCTGTGGAGTGAGGTCAGGTTTGAGCGGTAGTTTTTCAACCTCCTTGCATAAAGCAAGAGTCCATCGCGTGGCTGTGACTGAGGACAGTCTGGTAGTTGACCTCATCGATGGAAGGAGCATTTCGGCGCCATTGCTATGGTATCCCCGGCTGCTCAGGCACGCCAGGAGAGCGGAACAACTGGCGGCTGATTGCAAGCGGCGAAGGCATACACTGGCCCGATCTCGACGAGGACCTGAGCGTGGAAGGCATTATCTTGGGCCGTGCGTCCGCTGAAAGTCAGGCGTCGTTGAAGCGGTGGCTTGCGAGCCGCGAAGCAGCCGCCAGGAAGCAGCGCGTTCCCAGGTCAAAACCCAATCGGCAGTCACCACCCGAAGGGCGGCACGCGGCTCGGCAGATCTGACGAGGTCATACTCCCAGGTGGCCGAAGAAGGAACTCCCCGCACGGGGACATTAAGATTTCCTCATGAAGACATGCCGGCCCGCCGATAATAAATCGTCAAGCAAGTGAGACAGACCATGGAAAGTTGAGGGACAACAAAATGCCGGAAGATCGAACGGAAAAGAACAAGGCCATTGATCTGGCGCTGATCCAGATCGAGAAGGATTTTGGCAAGGGCTCCATCATGCGCCTGGGGACAAAGGACGCCCTGGTGCCGGTGGACATCATCCCCACGGGGGCGATTTCCTTTGACGCCGCGCTGGGTGTGGGCGGAATGCCGCGCGGCAGGGTGGTGGAGATTTTCGGTCCTGAGTCGAGCGGCAAGACCACGATCGCCTTGCACGTGGTGGCCGAAGCGCAGAAGCGCGGCGGCATGGCCGCCTACATTGACGCCGAACATGCCATGGACGCGGCCTATGCCCGCAAGTTGGGCGTGGACATTGATAACCTATTAGTCTCGCAGCCCGACTACGGCGAGCAGGCGCTGGAAATCGCCGAGTCGCTGGTGCGCTCGAATGCGATTGACGTGCTGGTGGTGGACTCGGTGGCGGCGCTCGTCCCCAAGGCCGAACTCGATGGCGACATGGGCGATTCCCTTCCCGGGCTGCAAGCGCGCCTGATGTCGCAAGCGCTGCGCAAGCTGGCCGCCATCGTGGCCAAGTCGAAAACCTGCTTCATCTTCATCAACCAGATTCGCGAAAAAATCGGCGTGATGTTCGGCAACCCGGAAACCACTACGGGCGGCCGGGCGCTGAAGTTCTATTCCTCCGTGCGCGTGGACATCCGCCGCATCGCTTCCATCAAGGACGGGGACCGCGTGGTGGGCAACCGTACCAAGGTAAAAATCGTCAAAAACAAAATGGCCGCTCCCTTTCGGGAGGCGGAATTTGATATCCTGTACGGGGAGGGAATTTCGAAAGAGGGTGATCTGCTGGATATTGCCGCCGAGCGCAATATTGTGGAAAAGAGCGGATCGTGGTTCTCTTATGGTGGCGAGCGCATCGGGCAGGGCCGCGAAAACGCGCGGACGTTCCTGCGCGACAACGCGGATATCTGCAAGAAGCTGGAAGGCCAGGTGCGAAAGGCCATGAACTTGCCCGTGCCGCATGAACCGGCCGCCGCGGCAGCGTCCGCGGAGGGGGCAGCTCCGGCTCGGGCCAAGAAATAAGCGGAAGGGAGAGTGGGGCGCTAAACCCATCCCAATGTAGGTTGGGCGGACGGCCTTCATTTGTTGACCGACGCCAGCGGAAACGAAATGAAGGCCAATATCATCAAATAGAAGTAGGAGCTTCGTGAAAAAATTGTCAAAGCGACTTGCCATCCTGGCGCTGGCAACTGTGTGGTTGTTGGGCATCAATACTGCTTCCGGCGCTGTGCCGGGCGGCAATACGGGCAGCCCCGACAACCCTCCCACCACTCCTCCCACGCAATCTTCCGCGGCGAAAACCGCTCGCAGGCCCGCGGCCACGCATCGCAGCAAGCGCCGCCGTGCCCGGCGACGTGACCCCTGGTACCTGAGTTCCTACGGCGATCCCAGCGTTGACGACAACCCTGTGGGCGACGATCCTACTGTCCGGCAAGCGGCTCTCGACGCTCTGGGAAGGTTGACCGGCAGCATCGTGGTGGTCGACCCGAACACCGGGCGCATCCTGACCATCGTAAATCAAAAGTTGGCGCTTACGAGCGGGTTCACCCCGTGTTCGACGTTTAAACCGGTAGTGGCGCTCGCCGCCCTGCGGGAAGGCATCATTACGCCCACCACCCGGCTGTACGTTGGCAACCGCGAGCGCATGGACGTTACCGAGGCCCTGGCCCGCTCGAACAACGCCTTCTTCCACAAGCTGGGAGAGATGCTCGGCTTCCGCCGGATCACCGAATACGCGCAGGAGTTCGGCATGGGGGAAAAGGCCGGGCTGGAAATTCCCGGTGAGTCCGCCGGCTACTATCCTCCAGCTCCGCCCAAGGAAGGGGGCGTGGGCTTTCTCGCTTATTGCGGCACGGACGTGGAGGTAACACCGTTGCAGATGGCCGCGATTATCTCCGCCATCGCCAACGGCGGCACGCTTTATGCGTTGCAGTATCCACGTACCCCCGAGGACATATCCGCGTTCCAGCCTGTGGTGCGGCGGCGCCTGGATAATCTGGCTGATTATATCCCGCAGATTCGCGATGGCTTGGCAGGATCCGTGCTTTATGGGACCGGCCGCTCCGCCTACGATCCGGACCTTTCCATCTATGGGAAAACCGGGACTTGCAGCGAGAACGGCGCGCGGCTGGGCTGGTTCATCTCATACGCCGGCGAATCCCCATCCCGATATGTGGCGGTAGTCTTGCTGCGGGGCGGGCGAATGATGTATGGCCCGCACGCCGCGGAAATCGCCGGGCATTTCTATCGCGACTTGATGCAAAAAGAACACCCCACGCAAGCCAGCCGCGAGATCCCCTCCGCACTTTCTTCCGGGCGATAGCTCGCCCAACCCGCAGTAATGCTTGCGGAGATGTGCTTCGTCGGTTGTAATGGACCTCGATGGATGCTAAACGCGAAGCAGCAACGGAGATTGTGCGCCGCTTGAGGTCAGAGGGATTCGCGGCGTATCTGGTGGGCGGGTGTGTGCGCGACATGTTGATGGGCCGCACTCCCAAGGATTATGACGTGACCACGGGTGCGACGCCCGGCCAGGTGCTGCGAGTTTTCCCTGACGCTCTTACGGTGGGGGCCCAATTCGGAGTGGTCATCGTTCCGCACCCGGCAGGCAACGTCGAGGTTGCAACGTTTCGCAGCGACGGAGTTTATGCCGATGGGCGGCACCCCCAGGAAGTCCGCTACGCCCAGACCCCCCAGGAAGATGTGCAGCGGCGGGACTTCACCATCAACGGCTTGCTCTACGACCCGCTTGCTGAACAGGTGCTGGATTATGTGGGTGGCCAGGCGGACATCCGCGCCCACCGCCTGCGGACCATCGGCGATCCGGTGGAGCGCCTCAGTGAAGACCGCCTGCGCATGTTGCGCGCCGTGCGCTTTACGGCTCGCTTCGGTTTCAAACTGGAACCCGCTACGCTCGAAGCGATCCGCCAGTTGGCGCCGCAGATCCGCGCGGTAAGCGCGGAGCGTGTGCGCGATGAGATCGTGAAGATCCTCACCGAGGGGCCGGCGCGCACCGG
>CAVQAP010000005.1:0-35463 GCA_963710405.1 uncultured Acidobacteriota bacterium
ATTCAGAATTCATAATATGGTTTCGCCCTAATCCCGAATCCCGTGCCCGTGTCCCGGTTCTTCTCACTCCGGGGTGAAGATGTTGGGGGGGTATTCCTCGTTGTATTTGGCGAAGTTGCGGAAGGTCTCCCCGATGCGATCCCCATTCAGGTAGCGCGTAATGTGCATAGGGGTTAGAATCCCGTCAAATGTCTTGTAGTCGGAGTAGGCGTCCGAATACTCATCCCAGGCGTCTTCCTTGACGTTCCTCACGCGGTAGGTGATGCGGGAAGGGATGAACGTGTCATGGCCCAAATCCAGGCGCACACTGGTTCCTCCCGAGGCAATGATTTCGATGCCCTCGGTCGCGGTATTATCCACAAAGTCAACCGCGCCCATTTGGATGAGCACGCCGGGTTCGTTGATGCGCAAACGCAACAGGTTCTCCAGGCTGTAACGATTGGAAAGGATCCAACCATTTAATTGCTGATCGCCTTGGACGATCAGTCCCATTTGATCGAGTTCCCAGCCTTTATCGCCGTTGTTGATGAAAATAATCGGCTTGGTCTCGCCCTCATAGGTCACGTTGCCCGTATCCATGGAAATATTCTTCTTATTCTTGGCAATTACGATGCGGCGCTTATCGGGGTAGACAACCTGGCTCACGAAGGGCTCCATGCCGGCAGTCCTTCCCTCCTGGAAAAAGAAAACGCGACCCCTGCTGGTCAGGGACTTGGCGGCCAGGAACGCTTGGCCTCCCAGGACTTGAATGGTGCGGTTCAAGAGCTGGCCCGCCTGGGGGTCAACCCGAGGGGGAAGTTGCGCGGCTGCCGGCCGCTGCGCGGCAAGCGGGTTGGGGATTACGCCCATCAACAAGGTGAGTACCCCGAGGACGCGAATGGCATTCTTGGCAAGCGGTTTAACCACAGAGAACATTCCCTCCATTGATGTTGACCACCTCCCCGGTCATGTAAGTGGCGAGCGAAGAGGCGAGAAATAGAATGGGCATGGCCACCTCTTCCGGACGGCCGAACCGGCCGAGCGGGATGGTGGAAATGGCCTGGCGGCGATAGCGGCGGTCCTTCAGCACCGGTCGCGCCATGTCCGTCGCAATCCATCCCGGCGCCACACAGTTCACAAGGATATGATGCGGGGCAAGCTCCGTGGAGAGGCCTTTCACCAGACTAATGACTCCCCCTTTGGCGGCTCCGTAATGGGTGTGAAACGCCTCGCCGCGCTGGCCGGCCGTGGAGGAAACCACGATGATGCGGCCGCCCCCCTGCCGGATCATGTGGGGGACGGCGTGGTGGATGACCGCATAAACGCCCTTCAAGTTCACGGCCATCATTTCGTCCCATTCCCGCTCCGGCATTTTTTCGATGGGCAGGGCCGCATAATTCCAGATGCCGGCGTTTGCCACCAGGATGTCCAGGCGGCCGAAGCGCTCAATAGCGGTTGCGATCAGCCGCTTCGCTTCCGGCATCCTCGCCAAATTAGCACGCACTGCGACGGCTCGGTCACTGCCCCCGCAGACTCTCACCAACTCCTGTGCTTGGCGGGCTGCGCGCAGGTAACTGAAGACCACTTTCGCCCCCGCCGCAGCAAATAGCTTAACCGTAGCCGCGCCAATGCCGCGAGAGCCACCGGTTATGACCGCAACCTGATTTTCAAAGGTGATGTTCATTGCGATTCGCGAACCCCCAATAGCGCAGCCCTGAAAAAGGAGAGGCTTCGCTGCCCGCCGCATCATTTGCTATGGTGGAAATACTCCTCCAGAAGGTGCCGGGTCTCCGGCGAATTCTTATTGGCTACGTCCAGCGGCGTTTGGCCATTAGCATTTCGAATATTCACAGACGCACCATATTGGAGCAGTAGCTGCACTCTGCCTGTGAGCCCATTTAAGGCGGCCATGTGCAGCGGCGTATAACCTACCCATCCCACACCCGTTGCCTGAGCATTGGGGTTAGCGCCTTTCTTGAGTAATTGTTTCACGACCTCCCTTGAACTTTCCGTGGTGGCAAGCCAGAGAGCCGTGTCGCCGTCGCCGGATTCAGCAACGTTTACATCCGCACCAGCTTCGATCAGAGCCATGGTGATATCCGTTTTATCGCAGGCCATGTTGATCGAGTATATGAGCGGCGTCACATTCCCCTTATTCCTCGCATTCACATCGGCTCCAGAGGCAAGCAACACTTTTACGACGCGAACGTTGCCGCAGGATGCAGCCGCGTAGTGAAGAGCCGTGGAGTCATAGACGTCTCGAGCGTTCACGCCCACCCCACTCCTCAAAAGTCTTCTGACGGAGGAGAGATCACTGCTTCTGGCGGCCATCATCAGGGGTGTCTGCCCCTTTCGAGTGTCGGGCTGCTCAGGCGGAACCAACGCATCACGCTGGCAGGCGGTCATTAGAAGGCAATGGGCAACCAACGTCCCACATAGTGAAATCGCCACACTTCGTGTGGACACGAAACTCGCCATTGCTTATCTCCCCCGGTCACATCACAACGGAAACGCGCGTGTTCCTCGCGAGTAGGCCGGACGGTAATCTCCACGTCCTGACCCACGGCGGTGAGAAAATCCATGAGGCGCTCGATGGCGAAGGCGCCGGCCCGGTTGCGCATCAAGATCGAGACGCGGGGTTGCTGAATGCCAAGGATCTCCCCCGCTTGCGCTTGCGCAAGGCCACGCTGCTTGATGAGGCGGTAAATCCGCAGCGCGAGGCCGCATTCGAAAGTTCCTGCTCGGGATGGGTAAGCCCGAGATCGGCGAAAACGTACCCGCTACTCTTTTCGAACTTCAGAAGTTCCTTCTCGGCCATATTGGCTCTGCCTTTATTCCGCCGGCACGAAGCGCGAGGCAATCACCTCTCTCACCTTTTGGGAAAGTGCTTCCACGTCGTGCAAGGTCAACCCCTGGGTGGAGATGGCCGGGTGCACGATCATTTCCGTCTGTCCGGCGCGTACATGATAGGTGTCAGGCTTGAGAACGTGGGACGTACCGTTCACCGTGATGGGCACAATGGGAACTCCCGCGAGGATGGCAATGTAGAAGCTGCCCGCTTTGAAAGGCTGTAATTGACCCGTGCGGCTGCGATGCCCTTCGGGGAAGAGCAGCACGGATTTTCCCTCGCGGATTTCCTGCGCCACCTTCTTCATGCTTTTCAGGGCTTGCTGCGGACGATCCCGGTCAACGGGTATATGTCCCGAGCGCCGCAAATGCCATCCCAGGAAGGGCAGGAGAAACAAAGAGCGCTTGGCCACGAAACGGAATTGCGCCGGCAGATTCACGAACAGGACGGGGATATCCAAGGCGCTCTGGTGATTCACGCAATAGATGGTGGCCGCGGCAGGATTCACGTGCTCAAGTCCTTCCACCCGCACGCGGATGCCGCTGGTTTTCAGAATCAGCCACGACCACGTTCTGGCGCAAGCATGTTGCCACCGGCCCTGAGTGTCGGAAAGGGAGCCCAGGAGGGAAACTGTCCCGCAGACGGCCGTGTAGAAATAAATGAGGAGGTTAGTGAACAACAGGGAACGCGCGTAGCTCAAGAAGTGGCGAGTGCGCCCGCTCCCGCGGGGTTTGGGGACGGCAGTCGACGGAGCGGTGTCCATGACAGCACTAAACAGGCGCCACACTGGCTCCGCTGGAACCAGCCAGGCGCAGCGTTCCATCGCGCTGTGCTTTCTTCACGGCGCCCACCAGGAAAAGTGATCCGACCACCAGCACCACATCATTAGGAGAGCTGGCCTGGCAAGCTTTTTCCAGCGCGCGGGCCGGCGCGATTTCAATGTGCAGCTTGGCGGGCAGGGAATCGAGCGCGGCCAGTATTTCCTCCGGCGCCGCGGCGCGCACATGCTCAGGGTGGGTCAAATAAACTTCCTCTGCCAGGGGGAAGAGGCTGGCGCAGATTTCGCGGATGGCTTTATCGCGCATGGAAGCGTACACCAGGCGCACCCGGCGTCCCGGAAGCTCTTCCCGTATGAACGCCGCGAGCGCGCGCGCCGCGCCCGGATTGTGCCCGCCATCGAGCAGCACCAACGGCTTCGCGCAGATCGGTTCCAGGCGTCCCGGCCAGGTGGCGGCACTCAGCCCGTGCAGAATGCTGCGGCGGGGAATCTCGAATCCCTCGGCTTGCAACCACCACGCTCCGGCGACCGCAGCCACGGTGTTCTTCACCTGAAACCTTCCCAGCAAGGGACAACTCAACCCCGCGAAACGCTCCTCATCGAGCGACAGGTCAAATGAGTAGCGGCCCTGATGAGCTTGCAGGTTGGTGACTCGCGCCAGGTTCTTCAGCTCCAGCAAATCCGCTTTGCATTCCTCCGCGCGGCGGCGAATGGCGGCGGCGGCTTCCGCGTCTTCCACTCCGGAAATCACCGCCCGGTGGGGTTTGATAATGCCGGCCTTTTCCCCGGCGATGGCGGCCAGCGTGGAGCCCAGGAATTCCATATGGTCAAAGTCGATGTTGGTTATCAAGGCCACGCGCGGGTAGGTTACGTTGGTGGCGTCCAGCCGCCCGCCCATGCCGACTTCCAGCACGACGAACTTGGCTCCCGCTTGCGCAAAGTGCAGGAATGCCGTGGCGGTCAAGAATTCAAAAAGGCTGGGGGGCTTTTCCAATTCCTTCCGGTCGACCAGGCGCTCGACCACTGTGGCAACCTGGGAGAAGGCAGTGGCAAATTCCTCGTCAGAAATCTCACGGCCGTTCACGCGCATACGCTCATTGACCCGCACCAGATGGGGTGAAGTGAACAGGCCGGTGGAGTAGCCCGCGGACTGAAGAATACCGGCCAGCATGGCACAGGTGGAACCTTTGCCATTGGTTCCGGCCACGATGGCGGTGTCGTAGCGCTCGTGGGGGCTTCCCAACTCCGCCAGGATCCGGGAAATGGCCTCCAGGCCAAACTTCACCCCGAGCAACTCCTGACCCAAATCACCAAGGTATTTCAGACATTCGCTGTAGTTCATAGGAATCAAATGATCGGGAGATCGGGTGATCCGTTGATCGGGTAAGCAAGAATAGCCCTGCGGCCTTCCTCGGTCGTTTTCCGCTCACGCTCGTGTGCGACGCGGCAAGAACGGATCGGATGTTCACCCGATCACCGGATCGCCCGATCTCCCGATTTCCTAAGAGTCCCAGGCGCGCATCAGGCGAAAGGCGCGCGCGATGTAACTTTTCAACTCCTTGCGTGGCACTATGGCGTCAATCATGCCGTGTTCCAGCAGGAATTCGGCGCGCTGAAACCCTTCGGGCAGCTTCTGACGAATGGTTTGCTCGATGACGCGCGGGCCGGCGAAGCCGATCAGCGCCCCGGGCTCAGCAATGTTCAAGTCGCCCAGCATGGCATAGCTGGCGGTGACGCCGCCGGTGGTGGGATCCGTGAGCACGGAAATGTAGGGTTTATGGACCTCGTCCAGGCGTGCGAGCGCCGAACAGATTTTGGTCATCTGCATCAGGCTGATGGCGCCTTCCATCATGCGCGCCCCTCCCGAGCAGGATACGATCACCAGGGGCAGGCTCTTGTCGATCGAGCGATCGATGGCCCGAGTCACCTTCTCGCCCACCACCGCGCCCATGCTGCCGCCGACGAATTGAAACTCCATGGCGCAGATGATGGCAGGCTTGCCCTCGATCAGCCCTTCGCCCGTCAGCGCCGCATCCTTCATTCCTGTTACCTTTTCGGCTTGCTTCAAGCGATCGCGGTAGGGCTTGGTGTCTTTGAATTTCAGCGGGTCGGTGGAGGCCAGGCTCGCATCATGCTCGGTATATTGGCCTTCGTCAAACAGCATCTCCAGGCGCGCGTGCGAGCCCAGCTTGAAATGATGCCCGCACTTGGGGCAGCATTGCAGGTTGGCCTCAAGGTCCTTTTTCCAAAGGATTTGCTTGCACTTGTCGCACTTCACCCAAAGACCTTCGGTCTGGACACGCTTCTCCTTGGGTGTCTCCAGCGGCTGCTTTTCTTTGCGGAACCAAGTCATAAGAAAAATGTTTCATTGAGTCATTGAGTGATTTGATCATTGAAGAACATTGGCTCGATCACTCAATCACTAAATCGCTCAATATTCTATCCCTTTCTGCGCGGGGATTCCTTTCTGATAGGGATGTTTGACCTCGCGCATTTCCGTAACCAGGTCGGCCATCTCGACGAGCATGGGGTGCGCGTTCCTCCCGGTCAGAATGACGTGTACGCTTTCCGGCTTGCACTTTAAGGTCTCTGCCACGGGCTCCGGCGCCAGCATCTTGTAACTGATGGCATAGTTGATTTCGTCGAGAATCACCATCTCGTACCGCCCGCTGAGAATTTCCCCCCGGGCAAATCGCCAGGCTTCCTCTGCCAGCCGCACATCCTCCGGGTCAGGTTTCTCCGCGCCGACTTTCACGAACCCGCGCCCCATGGGCATGATCTTGAGGCGCTGGTCGCCCAGCATCTTGGCCGCGTCCAGCTCGCCATAATGCCACGAACCTTTGATAAATTGTACCATTAAGACCTTAAGGCCTTGCCCCACAGCGCGCAGTGCGGTTCCTAGCGCGGCGGTGGTCTTTCCCTTACCGGGGCCCGTATGAACGATAATCAACCCTTTTCGATCTTCTGGCAAGGGAACCTCCCCTAACGGGCCATCGGGTCATCTGGCCATCGGTTCATGGAAAAACGAAACTGGAAATCCGAAGATCGAAAATTGAAAGAGCTTAGTACCGCGTTTCGATTATCGAGTTCCATCTTTCGTGTTACTTACCTGCCTGCCCACTTACCCGATATTCCTCACCGCGGATAAGGATGTCCGCGGAGAATCGTGAAGGCGCGATAAATTTGCTCGAGCAAAATGGTGCGCGCCCAATCGCGCGTCAGCGTCATGCGCGAAAGCCCCAGCAGGAGGTCGGCTTCCTCCCGAAACGCGGCGGAGAAGCCGTCGGGCCCCCCGATCAGAAAAGCCAACTCCCGTGATCCCCGCAAGGCTTCCTGGCCCAGCCACGCGGCAAACTCCTGCGATGTGCGTTCGCGCCCACGCTCATCCAGTAGGACCTTTGTTGTCCCGCGCAATTTCTCCAGCAGGGCGCGCTCGGTGGAGGTCAATCCTGCCTTGCGGGCATGGCTCGCACCTCGGCGGGCCGGGAGCTCTTCCAGGCTTAAGGGCGTAAAATGCTCGATTCGGCCCGCCAGGTCCTGTTGAATCGCCCGCAGGTGGGGATCCTTGGTCTTGCCCTCATAAAGAACTCGAATGCGCATGGAAAGATCGCGTGACCCGGTGATCGGGTGATCAGCTAAGCCCTTACGTCCGCCGTTAGCTATCTTCCCCTCGCGGTTTTCTGCGAGGCGACAAATATGAAAACTAACTCATTCGATTCGGTGATGAGGTCGTCCAGTCGAATGCTTGGGACGATCCCCCTGTCCACCAAGAGTTCCAACCAGAAGACGGACTCATCAGCTTCTTCGACCACCACACCCATTTTCGCAATGAATTCAGCTTGGGACCGCGCTCGGCCCACTGCGCGGTAATTAGCCGCGGCTGAGGTTCCAGACCACAGGAGTTGCTGCCGGATGGTGCGCGCAGCATCCGCCTTGGGAAGCGAATCGCAGAGCTTGATGATGCGCAACGCGAACCGTTTCGTGCGGTCTCGAAGCTCAAGATGTTTTTCTCACATCATACAACCCAAAAAGCAGGCAATCCGCTTGTTCACCCGACCACCCGATCATCGGATCACCCGATATTCACCTTTGGCGCGTTCTTCCAGAGGCGCTCGAGGTCATAGAACTCCCTGGCGCGCTCCACAAAAATATGGACGATGAAATGGAGATAGTCCACCAGGATCCACTCCGCCTGGGAGTAACCCTCCACATGGGTGGGGGCGCACCCGGATTTCTTCAATTTTTCCACGATGCCATCGCATATCGCCTGCGTGTGCCGCGTTGAGGTCCCACTGCAAATCAGAAAGGCGCTGGTGAACGAACAGCTTCCTTCCATATTCAGGACGCGCATGTCCAAAGCCTTACGATCCTGGGCTGCCAGGATGGCTTCGCGTAGTTGTGGTGTCATCGTGGCAAACGTTTTCCGCCGCCGCTGGGAGCGTACAACCCTTCCTTCAAAATGTATTCTTCCACAAGCTTGGGAACAAGGCCAGTGATGGATTTGCGAGCCCGCACAGCTTGCCGAATGTCGCGGGAAGCGACGGGGGCGTCCACACCGGGCAATAGGTGGATGGCGCCGTGGCGTAAGCGAATGGTCCCCGCCTGTGGGGGAAAGCGCCGCGCCGGCCATAGGTCAGGGGGCGCTACTTGCCGGAGCGCGTCCGCCTCAAAGCCGGGCCGCGACACCACAATGAATTCCACCGCATCCAGCAAGCGCCGGAAATCCTTCCAGTGGGGCAGGTCGAGAAAGGCGTCGGCCCCCGCCAGGAAGAACAGCCGATCGTGCTGGCGCAGTTTTCGCCGCACCGCCCGCACCGTGTTGATGGAATAGCGTGGCGATCCATCCACCGTGGGCGCCTCGATGGTGGAGGGGATAAAGCGCGGCTCGCCGGCGCAGGCAACCGCCACCATCGCGTAGCGCTGAGCATAGTCGGTCAGGTGGTCGTGGATTTTGTGGGGAGGATTTCCTGTGGGAATGAAAAGGATTCGATCCAGGCGAAAGCGGCGTTGCGCCGCCCGCGCTGCCAACAAGTGTCCGGCATGGATGGGGTCAAACGTTCCGCCGAAAATTGCGATGTTCATGAGAAACGTGCCATCGGGTCATCGGGCCATCGGGTCATCGGTTCATCTGGCCATCGGCTGATCGTTCCATCTGTGCGCCGCGTGAATAACAGCTTTAGTGATTGCCTGATTGAAGGGTGGAGAGATTACTTGTTGCGTTCATTCAATCAATCGCTAAATCACTAAATCGCCAATTCTCTAAATGGCCCGATGACCCAATGGCCCGATCACTCAATGGTTGCAGCTCCCGATTTCGGAAATTGTTCCAGCTTGGCCCAAATGGCCTCCTTCAATTCTTCCAGCCCTTCCCCGGTCACAGAGGAAATCTCGCGTAGCGGCAATCTGCGTCCCGCGCAGAATTCCCGCAGGCGGATCAGGCGATCGCCTCCGCCCACGGCGTCAATGCGCGAAGCCACAAGCAGCATGGGTTTGGCAGCCACTACCGGGCTGAAACTCTTGAGCTCATTCAGAATGACGTTGTAATCCTCCAGCGGGTCGCGGCCGGAATTCTCCGCCATATCGATTAGGTGAAGCAGCAAGCGTGTCCGCTCCACATGCCGCAGGAAGCGGATGCCCAGGCCCTTGCCTTCGTGTGCCCCGGCGATAAGCCCGGGGATGTCGGCCATGACGAAGGACCGGTCTCCCTCCAGACCCACCACTCCCAGGCATGGCGCGAGCGTGGTAAACGGGTAGTCAGCAATGCGCGGATGGGCCGCGCTAAGCCGCGAAATCAGGGTGGATTTTCCCACGTTGGGGAAACCCACCAACCCGACGTCGGCGAGCAACTTCAGCTCCAGCCGCAAGTCGCGCACTACGCCCGGCGTGCCCGGTTCGGCGTGACGCGGGGCCTGATGAATGGAAGTGGCAAAGCGCGCGTTGCCGCGCCCCCCGCGTCCGCCTTGGGCGGCGATCACGTGCAGGCCCGGCGCATCAAAATCCCACAGCTTTTCCCCCGTCGTAAAGTCGTAAACCACCGTGCCCACAGGGAGCTTCACCGTGTTATCGGCGCCGTCTTTCCCGTGCCGGTTGGAGCCTTCTCCGTGGCCCCCGCGGGTGGCGCGAAACTCGGGGTTATAACGAAACTTCAGTAGGGTGTTCGTGTGGACGTCACTTTCAAAAATGATGTCGCCCCCGCGCCCGCCATCGCCGCCGCTGGGCCCACCGCGGGGGACGAACTTCTCGTGCCGGAACGCCACACAGCCGTTTCCCCCTCCCCCGGCGGCAATATGAATTTTGGCTTCGTCAATGAACATGTAAATCGTCGGGAGATAGGGTGATCTGGTGATGGGGTGAGCAGATCGGGTGATCTGCTGATCGGGGGAACAAAAAGCCGCTTCGGCCAGCTCCGTTCTTTGTTCAACCGATCATCCGATCTTCAGCTCGTTGACGGGACCAGGATGCTGACATATCGGCCCAGGCGGCCTTTGTCCTCATAGCGCACCACACCAGAAACCTTGGCGAAAAGCGTGTCGTCTTTGCCTAGGCCGACGTTTTCACCGGCCTTAAGGCGTGTGCCGCGCTGGCGAACCAAAATCGATCCGCCCGATACGGTCTGCCCGTCAAAACGCTTCACACCCAAACGCTGGGCGTTGGAGTCGCGGCCGTTGCGGGATGTTCCCTGACCTTTCTTATGTGCCATGGTGCCTTTCCTTACGACAAAAATGATCGCGCCTGATTAAGCTGTGAGCTCTCAGCTTTCAGCCGTCAGCTCACGCCCTAGCCGTAAGCTGATAGCTGACAGCTATCTTCACGCCGTAACGATGTCCTGGATCATGACCTGGCTGAAATGCTGGCGATGGCCAATCGTGCGCCGGTACTGCTTCTTGCGCTTGTATTTTAACACGCGCACCTTGGCGCTCCGGTCGTGGGTGAGAATAGTTCCCGTGACCTTGGCGTTCTCGACCAGCGGCGTGCCCACCGTGAGCCTTTCCTTGCGCACCGCAAACACGTGGTTGAACTCCACCGTCGAGCCCGGGTCGCCTGCCACCCGCTCCACGCGAATAACGTCGCCGGGTGAGGCCTTGTATTGCTTTCCGCCAGTCCGAAAGATAGCGTACATAGATTTCTTCTCTCCTGTTTTCCCGAAATAGTCATTATACGAACCGGCGGCGGGAACTGTCAATCAAATGCCGGAAATCCTCGTGGGCATTCCCTCGCGCTTCGATTCTCACCCCACTTGTAACCTGCTGGCCGCCGGAAGGGCGGGGAATTGGACTTTGCAATCTTCGTCGTCGCGGACGACCGAGCGAGATAGCTCTTTTCAACGTTAGAGGAAACAGCGCGTGGGGCCAACACTTGCGGAAGTTTCAGCCTCCGTTGGCGGGGTCTAACAGCGCCTTACCACCAGTCTGTCTATTAACCAACAATGCAGAAGCCAAACATGAAATCCGGCCCTATGCTTTGTCGTGGCTAGTCGCGTAACCAGCCTGAGGCGGGGACGCCCTCTCCCATGACCAAGTATCGACAGGACGCAGGCCAAGCCTTAGTGGTAGTGGCAATAGGCATGGTTGTTATCCTGGGCTTTCTCGGCCTGGGGTTGGATCATGGATGCCTGCGCTCCATGAAGCGGCAGGTGCAAAAGGCTGCTGATGCCGCGGCGATGGCGGGAGCATTGGAGCTTACTTACTGCACCACTAACAATTGCAGCGCGCTCACCACGGCGGCTCAGAATGCGCTCACGGAGAACGGGTTCGCCTCGAGCGCTCTGCTCACCAATTGCGGCGCCGGCAGCGCCAACCTGACGATCACCGTGAACAACACCCCCTGTTATTTGGGTTCAGTGAGAGCTGATCCCCATTTTGGCGACGCGCATTATGTGGAAGTGGTGGTTTCGCAGGTTGAACCACTGATGTTCGCCAAGATCTTTGGCGTCAAAACCGCTACCGTGACCGCGCGCTCCGAGGCTGCGCTGGCAGGCGGGAGCAACTGCATTTTTGCGCTCGATCCCTCGGATTCGGGCACCCTCGCGGTGGATCTTCTAGCTTCGGTAACTTCCCAGTGCGGCATTGTGGATGAGTTGACCAGCAGTAGCGCCATGACCTGCTTTCTGGGTGCTATCACCGGCTCCCAAATCGGCATTGTGGGGGGAGACCCCGATTTTATTTGCGCGGTTAATCCCGACCCCAAAACGCACAATCCCGTGCCCTCGCCTGCTGACCCCGTAGCGACTCTCCCCGCGCCCTCAGTGGGGCCCTGCGGCACAAGCACCAAGAGCCCTTACACGGGTTACAGCGGGTCAACGGCGGGACTGGTGCTGAATGGTGCGGCCACGCTCTACCCGGGCGTCTATTGCGGTGGGATCGAAATCAATAAGGGCGCCAACGTCACGTTCGAACCCGGCACGTACATACTGACGTCCGCCACCAGCACAAGCGGCACAACTTACGGACTGACCGTCGACATTGGAGCCCTGGCCAGCGGCAGCGGCGTCACCTTTTACAACACCAAGACAGCAAGCGGGAAGGCAGGGCCCGTTCAGTTCAATTTCACCTCATTTACCGCCGGGAATGGAATCAGCTTTTGCGCACCCACTACCGGGGCTTATGAGGGAATCCTGTTTTTTCAGGATTCCGCGAACACCAGTCAGGTGCAAATCATTGGCAGCAGCAGTTACAACACCGTCCTGCAAGGAACGTACTACTTTCCCTCGGCTAAGGTGGTCTTCGCATTGGATGGCCCCATCCAATACAACATCCTCGATGCCTGGCAAATTGAGTTCGCGGTTTTGACCTTTGCCAGCGGCACCTTCAGCGGCTCCGGTTTCTACAACAATTATTCATCTTTGGCGAATGGATCGCCGATTAAAGGTTCAGGCGGCGTAGTGGTGGAGTGAGGATCCGGCAAAGCGGGCCGGACCGCACAGGTGCCGGACCACGTGGCGCCACAGGATATCTCCCTTGGGCGCTTGGGCCTCACAGCGCGGCGGAGGTGCAACCCGATGGGTTTGTAGGGCCGGGGCTCGCCCACGCACGCCCAAATTCCGATCCGTCACCAAGGGACTGTTTGCGGCTTTGATCTCCGCGGCTGAAAGTCAGCCGATCTTGATAGTGGACGACAAAGGCGGAGCACTTAGGCATAGGCGCACATGCGCCCTGGGGCACTCCACTGTCGATGAAAATCCGAGAAGCGCCTTGGACTGCGGCAGCAGCAGCCACCGCCGTCCGCCATCGAACCATTGGGCAAATGTGCAAGGGCGCAGAAAGGAAAGCGGTAGTTGCTGCTGCCGCAGTCCAAGGTGCCTTCGGCACAGCCATTTTCAAGACAGCGGAGCGGCAGACCTGCCTTGAGCCCGAAGGTTTTCCGCCAATTTGGACAGCGTCGGGGGTCACCCCGGCCGAGGCCATTCCAGGTGATGGCTTGACACAAAAAACCCAAGGAGTGGCCCTATATTTCACAATTGCCATTCGCCATGAGAATATTCGGCCCCGCAACAATTGCTTATGATCTTGCAACCCGGGAGCACGGCGCCAGCCTGGTGGAGTTCGGCTTGATGCTTCCCTTTTTGGCGTTGCTCCTGCTCGGCGTGATCGACTTTGGCCGTGCCTATTATGTGCAAATCGAGGTATCCAACGCTGCTTATACCGGCGCCCTTTATGGCACGCAGAACCCAACAGACACCACGGGGATGCAAAACGCCGCCACCGGAGACGCAGCTGACATTACGGGCATGAGCGCCGCAGCGACTTACGGATGCGAGTGTTCCGACGGATCCAATGCCGTGCCCAGTTGTTCCAGCCGCCCCTCCTGCGGCGTCAACGTGCTGAACTACGTACAAGTCACAACCTCGGCCACCTACAAACCGATGTTTCCCTGGCCGGGAATTCCCTCTTCGATTTCACTAGGCGGATCGGCAAAACTCCGCGCGGGACAGTAGCGTGGGGGAATCGGGTGATCGGGAGATCCGGTGAGCAAGAGATGCACGCAAAACTCGCTGCCCCCCAGCCTTACGCTGCGATTGGCGGACCAAGCCACGCCAATCACTCCGGCGCGGCTAACCTCCCCTGCGCCTGGCCCGCTCCCGTAACCACCCCGGCGCCCAAGGCGCCACCCCTCCCGGAGCGAGAGGGGAGTTTCTAAAGTAGGACTCCCCTCCTGAGATGGGGAGGGGCGGCGCCCTGAGCACCGGGGTGGTGCTGATACGGGGATCCCGGAGCGGTAATAATAAGGAAACCCGGCTCCTTGCTGAACAGGAGATTTAGGCGTGGTAGCGACAATGACAGCGCCAACCGCTTTTTTCGCAGCCCGCAAATCGAGGCGGCCAGCAAACAGACACCAGACTCCGGACCCCCGACGCCGGACTTCGGGCCTCCGCGACGAGCGGGGCAGCGCGACGCTGGAGTATGCCCTGGTGCTCTCCCTGCTGCTGACTTTTCTGTTCGCCATTATGGATTTTTCTCGCTTCCTTTACACGTATCACTTTGTGAGCGAAGTGGCCCGCGAGGGATCGCGGTACGCGATGGTGCGCGGGTCGACTTATGGAACCACCGCCTGCGCCTCAACTTCCGCCTTTGCTTGCAGTACCACGGCGGCGAACGTCACGAGTTACGTCCAGGGGGTGACGCCGGCGGGAATTAGTGCCGCGTGGACGACTTGTGGCGCGGTCACATCACCTGTTGTGTGCACCAAATGGCCTGGCACCGCCCCCACCGATGCCGCCACCGCGTGCAGCACCACGAACGGCAACAATAGTCCCGGGTGCCTGGTCCAGGTGGTGGTGAGTTATCCCTGCAAGTTCACGCTCCCTTTTTTGCCCAAATCGTCTTCCACGTGGACCGTTTCGAGCACCTCGGTGATGGTGATTTCACAGTGAAGATGACGGATTTCCTGATCGCCAAGCAGAACTCCGATGGTGGGTGGGGTTACCACCCCGCTGCCCCCAGCGCGGTGGAGGCCACAGCGTGGGCGCTTGCAGCCCTTCTTTCCTCACCGCAAACCCCTCCCTTGGCCGAGGTTTCTGCCCGAGCGCGCGATTGGCTGGTGCAAGCCCAACGGGGCGACGGTTCTTGGCCTGCCTTTCCCGGCCAGCCTCAAGGTTGCTGGGCAACCTCCGTCGCCTCCCAGGCTTTGCACCTTCAGGGTGGGGCGCAGACCGCCGTGGGGAGGGGCCTCGATTGGCTCCTCGATTCCTGGCCGGCCGACGGCACCCTTTGGTGGCGAGTGCGGCAAAGTCTATTCCCCTCGCGTGGGGTTCGCCAGAACAGCGCGCTGAGAGGCTGGAGTTGGACGCCGGGCACAGCCAGTTGGGTTGAACCTACCGCCCATGCCCTCCTGCTGTTGCGCCTGCTGCCTGCGAAAATACTCCCTCCCCGGGCGGCGAAACGTCGGCAAAAGGCCGAGCGCATGCTCTTTGACCGCATGTGTCCCGGCCGTGGATGGAACAGCGGCAACCCCCTGGTTCATGGCGTGGCCGGTGAGCCTGCCATTGGGCCTACCGCCTGGGCGCTGCTCGCGCTCAGAGATCATACCGGCCGGACAGAAATCCAAACGAGCCTGGCGTGGCTCGAAGGCGCCTATGGGACCATTCAAGGGGCCGCATCGCTGGGCTTGGCGCATCGCTGCCTCGCGACGTATGGCCGGCGGGTCGCGCCGCTCGCACCTGCACTCGGCAAGCTTTACTCTCGCAACCGCTTCTTTGAAAATGTGCTCACCGTTGCATGGATCGTTCTGGCGTTGAACGAGGGTGGGGGCCGGGCCGCCTCCAACGCGGGGGAGGCGGCCAACCCATGAGCTTCGCCCAAGCCAGCCTGATGCCCCCCTTTGCGCGACCCACTTCGCGAGTAGCCATTGTTCGTGCCACCAAATATGACTTCGATCTCGGCACACCCCTTTTCGAGGCATTGCAGGAATTTGCTTTGCCGGTGAGAGGTTCTCAAGGTTTTGCTGAAGCCGAACTTTGTCGAACCCGATTCCCTTGGCGTCGTCAACACCCATCCGGCCGTGGTGGGGGCTGCGCGTGAGAGTTTCCTGCGGCTGGGGGCTGCGTCGGTGCGTGTGGCCGAAGGTCCGGGACATGAGCGCGACACGGAAGCGATTCTTGAGACCATGCGCCTGCGCGATTTCCTCGGCCCGCTGCACGATCTCTTTGTGGATTTGAACCTGGATGAAGTTCACGCCGTCAACTTGCGCACACGGGCTTCCAAGCTCAAGCAGCTTTATCTGCCCCGCGCGGTTCTGGAGGCGGACTACATCGTCTCCCTGCCCAAGCTCAAGACGCATCACTGGGCGGGCGTAACGCTTTCACTCAAAAACATGTTCGGCATCGTGCCGGGATGCTGTTACGGCTGGCCGAAAAACATTCTGCATTGGGCGGGCATCACGCCTTCGATTCTCGATATCAACAGCACCGTGCGGCCGGATTTCGCCATCGTGGACGGCATCAACGGGATGGAGGGCAACGGCCCCATCCAGGGATCCGCCCTGCCCGCCGGCGTACTCATTTTGGGCGACGACCCCGTGGCGGTTGATGCCACCTGCGCGCGCGTGATGGGCCTGGCCCCGGAACGTATCGACCATCTGGCCAAAGCCGGCGCGCTGCTTGGGCATATCCAGCCGCACAAGATCCGCCAACTCGGCGCGAGCGTGGCGAGCGTCAGAACGCCCTTCGCGGTTCTTCCCGCTTTCCAGAAGCTCGTCACCGCGGAGTGGAAGGGAACTGCACGTGGGCACATGTAGCGCCGACCGGGACTCGTCCCGACTGGGTGGGGAGACCGGCTCCTGCCGGGCTAAACAGGCTGCGGAAAAAGTCGTAGCGGCGGGTTTATCCCGCCATGCTCGCATTGCGAGAATTGGGGTTATGGCGGCGTAAAGCCGTGGCTACCTCGCTAATGCGGAGTTTTTCCGCCGCCTGTAAAACCCGGCGCTTCAATTTGAACGGAATGACTTCGGGAGCGTGAAAGTGAATTCTGACACGTCGGTGATTTCCCCCAATTTGAAACCCGCTCCCCCTCTGCCTGTTTGGAAGAGAACAATCTCCTTTCCCGTCGCGCTGGCCGTCTTGTTGGCGGGAGGCATATTCGTGCCCCTGCGCAGCTTCTGGGTGGACCCCGATATTTGGTGGCACATCAAGGCGGGGGCCACGATTCTCTCGACGCACCGCTGGCCCACGATGGACACTTATTCCTACACCGCTTATGGCACTCACTGGATCGCCTACCAGTGGTTGGGCGAAGTGGTGCTGGCCATCTTCGCGAACCTCTGGGGGCTGCGGGGGCTCATGGCGCTTGACCTGATTTTGGCTGCCGCCATCATCTTCGCGCTTTATGCCCTGGTCACCCAGCGCTGCGGGAATTGCAAAGCGGCTTTCATGGTTTGCGCCCTCTTCCTGCCGCTGGTTTACTCTTCCTTTAGCTTACGCCCACAGATGATCGCCTACCTATTCCTGGTGCTTACTCTCATCATTCTCGAGCGCTTTCGCCAGGGGCGCACCGGCACGCTGTGGCTGCTGCCGCCGCTGTTTCTGGTCTGGATCAACACGCACGGCATCTTTACCCTTGGCCTCTTCGCGCTGGGCGTTTACTGGGCCTCGGGGTTGGTGGAGATTCATTGGGGCGATTTGGAATCCCGGCGCTGGACTACACGCGAACGCGTGCGCTTGGAACTGGTCGGGCTGCTCAGCCTCGTTGCCTTGACGATCACGCCTTACGGCGCCGACCTTTTGCTCTACCCCTTGGATATGGCCTTTTCCCAGCCCATCAATATGGCGAATATCATCGAGTGGCAGCCGATGATGTTTGACAAGGCCGTGGGAAAGATCTTCCTGGTTTTCATCCTTAGCTTTTTGTTGGCGCAGGTGACTCTGCGGCCCCGTTGGCGGCTGGAGGAACTCGTGTTGCTCTTCGCTGGAATCACGGGGGCCAGCTTGCACCTGCGCATGGTCTTGGCCTTCGTGTCCTTCAGTGCCCCCTTGTTTGGTGTGATCCTGGCGCGTTGGGTTCCGCCCCATGAGCCCGCCAGGGATAAGTATGCCTTGAACGCTATCTTGATGACGCTGGTGGCGGCCGCAGTCATCGGGTTCTTCCCCTCGCGAACTCATCTCGAAAGCATCATGGAACAGAAATGGCCGGTGCGGGCGGTCGAGTACCTGCGGCAGCACCCGGCGCCCAAGCCCATGCTGAACAGCTACGCCTACGGCGGGTATTTGATTTGGCAAATGGCGGACGCGAACAAGGTGTTCATCGACGGGCGCGGCGATATTTACGAGCGCACCGGCGTGTTCGCCGATTATCTCCACATCGCCCGGCTGGAATTCCCTGCGCCCTTTCTCCTCCGAGCGTATAGCGTGCAATCGTGCCTCCTGGAACGCAATGAAATTCTGGTGACCCTGCTGGCGGCTTCGCCAAATTGGCAGAAAGCCTACGGCGGCCAACTCAGTGTGCTGTATGTCAGAAGGCCGCGCCCGGCAAGGGAAAAAACAGTTGCGAGTGACAAGTGACGATTGAAGAGCATCGATTCTCAGACCGTGCCCGCAAACTGTTCTCTTTCCCTGTTTTTCTGGGGGCCTTGCTGGTGGCAGCCGTATTCCTTAATCTGTTCCTGCGCCTCGGACGCGACGCCACGCTCCCCGCCGGACACTGGCATTCCACGTTCGCCGAGGGTGACACGTTCTGGCACGTGGCGGTCGGCCAACGAACTCTCGATACCCACCATTGGCCTACAACCAACCACTATTCGTTCACAGCCCCGGCAAGCGCATGGCTTGCCTATGAATGGCTGGGCGACGTGGTGATGGCGGCCACCATGCGCCTGGGCGGCCCGCGAGCTTTGTTTGCGCTGCTCACGATACTGGTGGCGACCATCCTTCTGCTGGTCTATTACTTGGCGAACCTCACGAGCGGTAATCCCAAAGCCGCCTTTGCCTCGACCGCCTTCGCCCTGCCCGTGCTGGCCAGTTGCTTCAGCGTGCGGCCTCAGCTTTTTGGTTACATCTTCCTGCTGGTTACTCTGATTTGCCTGGAGCGCTATCACAGCGGCAGGCAATCGAACCTCTGGGTTCTCCCGCCGGTGTTTGTGCTTTGGGTGAACACGCATGGCACCTTCGTTCTCGGCTTGGCGGCCATGGCAGTTTATGGGATGGCGGGCCTGAGGGGTTTTCGCTTGGGCCTGCTGGAAGGCAAAGCTTGGTTGCCGCGCCGGCGGGAGCATATCGCGCTGGTGTTTGTGCTTTGCCTGGCAGCGCTCCTCGTAAACCCCTACGGGCCGCGTCTGCTCCGCTACGCGTGGGCAATAACCGCGCAACACGTGAACCTGACTCACTTCCAGGAATGGCAGCCTCTCGCCTTTAACGAATTCTTCGGCGTGTGGTTCTGGCTTTTGCTCTTGGCCTTCACCGCCGGATTGGTAGTTTTGCACCGCCCCCGGCGCGCCGAATCGATGGCCCTGGTTTTGCTCGCCGCTTGCCTGGCGTGCCGGCATCAGCGCTTCGTGGTTTTCTTCGCCATCGTCATGGCGCCCGTTCTCGCCGGCCTGCTGGCGGAAGTGCTCCCCATCTACGAGCCGGGTAAGAACAAGCCTGTCCTGAATGCCGCTCTCATCGCTCTCTTCGCGGTGGGCATCGTACTGTTCTTCCCCTCCTCGGCCAGCTTGCAGCGTCTGATCGGTCGCAATCAGCCTCGCCGGGCGATGGATTACTTGCGCGTGCATCCTGTCCCCTGCCCAATGTTCAACGACGACTATTGGGGCGGTTATCTTATTTGGGCTTCGCGAGGGCAACAACCGGTTTTCATCGACGGCCGCTCCGACGCCTATGAACCCTCGGGCGTGCTGGCCGATTACATCAAGATCATCCAGCCGGCGCCGCACGCGCTCCTGCTCATGGAGAAATACGGCATTCGCTCCTGCCTGGTCGAGCGCGGCGGTTCTCTGTGCTCCCTGCTTGATACCCAGTCATCGTGGCGGAAGGTCTACGAGGATGATCTCAGCGTGCTGTACGCGCGCCAAGAGGTGATGTAGAAACTGGTTTGCCGGAGTGACCGGGGATCCTTCCCTATGCTGATGTGGACTGAGGCCGGCCTCGCCTTGGTTTTGGTGGTGATGGCGTTCGTGTGTCCTCGCCTGGGCGGGAGTTGGTTTGATTCCGTCGAGCGCCGCTTCATCGCGCTCGCCAACCGGCGAAGGCTCTCCATAATCGTGGTGGCGCTCGCGGCGCTCGCCCTGCGCGCGGCGGCGCTGCCGGTTCTCCCGGAGCCCCAACCTTATGTCAACGATGAGTTCAGCTTTCTCTTGGCTGCGGATACTTTTGCACATGGCCGTCTGGCCAACCCTACTCATCCCATGTGGATTCACTTCGAAACCTTCCACGTGATCCAGCAGCCGACTTATGCCTCGTTGTACCCTCCGGCGCAGGGCTTGGTGCTGGCGTTCGGGCAGGTTACCACCGGCCATCCGTTTGTGGGCGTATGGCTGAGTGTGGCGCTCATGTGCGCCGCCCTCTGCTGGATGTTGCAAGGTTGGATTTCTCCCCCCTGGGCATTGCTCGGCGGGCTGCTGTCCGTGATGCATTTCGGCGTGTTCAGCTATTGGGCGAATAGCTATTGGGGTGGGGCCGTGGCGGCCACAGGCGGCGCGCTGGTTCTGGGGGCGCTGCCTCGCATCAGAAGATCGCAACGTGTGGACGACGCCTTGTTGATGGGGTTGGGCGCGGCGATACTGGCCAACAGCCGTCCTTACGAGGGGATGATTCTGTGCTTGCCGGTCGCCGTGGCGCTGATCGTGTGGGTCGTGCGCGGGCCGCGTCCTCCGCTGCGCGTGGTGGCACGGCGAGTCGTGGCGCCCCTAAGGAGCTCATTGACTGCTGCAAAGACCGGCAGCTTTGTCTGGTGGAACCTGACAGAGACTCGGCGCAGTGGGGGCCCTACTCGCGGAAAGCCGGAGAGTAGTTCGTCCCGCGCCCGCTATGAGGCAGTCGCAGAAGTGGGATAATCATGGTTTTTAAAACGAATAATCAATAGCCAGCGCTGTGCAACATTATAAAATACCTAATTGTGATACAGTCGCCTAGGGTGGGGTGTCGGTGATTTCCGCGTAGTAGTCTTCCGCCAATCTTCGCCCCTGGGGATTCAGCATGCGGAAGTGCCCCAGCCTCTTTTTCTGAAGCCAGAATTTCAGCGCAACCGCCAGCACTTGCAGCCCGTACTTGGCGCTGCGCGAGAAATTGAGCGATGACGCCTCGGGAAAGTAGCGCGCCGGGCAGGAAATCTCTCCGATGCGGAATTGGAGGTAAATGGCTTGCGCCAGTATCTCCGCGTCGAAAATGAAGTCGTCGGAATTCTCTTCCAAGGGCAGGGTGCTCAGCACCGCACGCGAAAAAGCGCGGTACCCCGTGTGGTATTCTGAGATCTTGTGGTCGAACAGGATGTTCTGATAGAAGGTCAAAAACCGGTTGGAAATGTACTTGTACAGCGGCATCCCTCCACGCAGAGCTCCCGTGCCCAGGATTCGCGACCCCAGTACCAAGTCATATTCCCCATAGGCGATCATGCTCGCCATGGCCGTGACCAGCCGGGGGGAATATTGATAATCCGCGTGCAGCATCACCACGATGTCGGCGCCCCGGCGCAAGGCCTCGCGATAACAGGTTTTCTGGTTGCGGCCGTACCCCAGGTTGCGATTGTGGGCAAAGGTGGTCAGGTGCAACTCTCGCGCCAACTGTACGGTAGCGTCGGAACTGTGATCGTCAACCACCAGGATTTCGTCCACAATCTCCCGCGGCAGTTCCGCGCACGTCTGCCGCAAAGTGCGGGCGGCGTTGTACGCGGGCATGACAACAAAAACCTTCTTTCCATTTAGCACGGCACGTTCTCCTGACCCTTTGGTAAGCTCTCCCCGCCTATTGTTTCTCACGCTCGCTGATTCGTCCACATGTCATAGCCGATGGTGGAACAGGCCAGCTCGCATCTTGACGGGCGCTTTTGCTCCCCATCCGGAAAACTATCCACTCCGAATACTTTCCATGTGCGCCGTCGCCCGCCCAGAAATTCCAATTGCATCTGCCGCCCGCGTCAGCCATCAGCTTTTCCGGGCTTTCCGCCCCCAGTCTGTCTTGTTTCCTTTCCAAAATACTCCTGCTTTGCTCTGAATTGTTGAAAACCAGGCGTATTTCACTTCGAAAAACGCGCGTCATCGACATGACATTTCGTCATTTTCGAACGTGTTTTCATACAGATAGTCGGAGGATTCTGCATTTTTAACATCTTTTTGCGGCAGCGCCTGGTCCCTGACCTGAATCAGCCTAACTTTCCTGTTTTCAAACACTTGATTTTTTGTTTCCCCCATCGTGTTTCTTCCAATTCTCCACTAACCCACTGTGTTTTCATGAATATAATCGCCTGACCTGCAGTTTTCATAAAATTCCGTCTCGCCAAACGGGCGTTCCATCACAAAGAACATTCTCGTTGCCGACTGTGGCAGATTGAGCCTGCAGTCTTGCTTTCCATGGCTGACCAGCAGTTAATTGTCCTTCCCAGCCAGGCGGCAGGACGCGCCAGAGGCGCGCGCTGCCGCCTGCCCGCCGCCTCCCGTCTGCCAACTTCCCTGACTCCTCGAACCTCAATGCCGAACCGGAAACCGCCAACCCCTATCAGTGTGTCACGCCGAGCTTCTATTGTCAAGATAAATAAACCACAATCGGAGGCTACAGAATGTGGCGGAATGGGAAGTTTAGCGCCAGGCCCGCTCGCCGGTCTGCCGACTTGCGGGGTGGAGGGCTTTTACACCCCAACACGCATTGGGCGGCGTGGGTTCGGGGGATTCCCTGCGGTAGTAGGGCGGCTGGCGAACCTGCCGCCTGAAAATGCCCGGGATAGCCGTCCGGGGCGGCTTGCGAACCGCCCCTATGACCCCGTCGACTCATCGCAGCGTGGACCTCCGGTGTTGAGGTCCGCAGCTTTGCCCGTCCGCCGACGCCCATGCCCACAGTCCGGCAGAAAGGGGCGGCCACGGTCAATACTTTCGTGACCGTGGCGACGCGCTGATTTGCCTTGGCAGAGCCACGCGATGTGCTATCCGCTTGTGTCCCCGGCAACCGGAAACCTGCGGCGCCATCTTGCGTTTGAGCAATGTGTGGTAATGATCAGCCATGCCGTGGTTGCTGAAGCATCTCGTCGACAGTGAAGTTCGCCTTGGGCCAGTCCGTGCTTCTTCCCGCCGAGTTGGTTGCGCTCACCTCCAGCCGGTAGGCACCTTTCGGCAGATCGTCGAAGGGGATTGCCCGGCGAATTGATTTCCCATTTTGGAACGGCACGGTTCCAATGCGGCAGCGGCCTTCCTACGTGTAATAAATTTCTCATTATAAATACTAATATGATAGACCGTACATCCCGTTGAGAAGTCATTAAAGGGACGAAAATGGGTTCTTTAAGTCTTACCTAGAGGCTGCGCCGAGGGATTCCCGCCCCCACAAGGATGCCGTAAATCAGTTCGTTCCAACGATCTGTCTTTATTTTCAAGGACGCAGGGCCCATCACCGTATTGCCCGCAGTTTGGCACGTTGCCTACCTTGTCTATTGCGATGATCAAAACGGCGGTCGTGTGCCAGAAATGATCGCGGAGGACATTGAGTATGAAGAATCTCTTGCAACGGCTTTGGAAGGAAGAGGAAGGCCAAGACCTGGTGGAATACGGCCTGCTTATATTCCTTATTGCTTTGGCTGCCATCGCCTCGATGAAGAGCCTGGCAAGTTCCATCAGTACAGTGTTTAGCAGTGCGGCAACGAGTTTGACCAGCACCACCTAGCGCGGATTATTCATGAACGGAGGGCGCGAAGGGCGGCTCTGCCGCTCGGCTGTGCGGAAAGGCTCTGCCTTTCCGAGAGCCTGTCCAAGCTCGATCGCGCGCACGCCGCGAGGCTCAGCCTCGCGGCGTGCGCGCAGGGGAGCAGAGCGTGCGGAAAGCCGAAGGCTTTCCGCATAGCGGAGCGCCGAAGCCACTCCGAATGCATTCCGTTCATGAATGAACCGCGTTAGGCGGGTGCTCGGCGGAAGCCTTTAGGTCTTGGCGGTGGTAAAAGCACAACGATTGGCGGTTGCGCCGGGGAAGCGGCGCTGGGTGCAAGTGGTGAGCCCGAAATGGAAAGCGGCTGGTGGAAGGAAGTGGTGATTTCGGCAAGCGTGTTGGGCTTGGCCGGATGGGCGGGTTGGGTTGACTGGCGCATCCGGAAGATACCCAACTGGCTCGGCATCCCTGCTCTCGTGGCGGGATTGGCCCTGAGCGCGGCGCTGGGAGGAGCGCCGGGGTTGAAGTCCTCCCTGGAAGGCGCCGGCATCGGCTTGGGCGTGTTGCTGCCCTTTGTGTTGGCGCGCGGGTTGGGGGCGGGAGACTGGAAACTCATGGGAGCACTGGGCGCGTATCTGGGACCGCAGCGGGTCATTATGGTCATCCCCCTGGTCTTCTTCATTTTTCCGGCCCTGTTCGTCGTCATCCTGGGGCCGGCCGTGATCACCATGATTCGCGTGCTCGGGCATCTCCATTGATGGCCCCGCGGATGTGGGCAAGGAAATAGGTCGTTCCCGATCGAAAGAAGATCGGTAACCTTTAAGGGAGGCTCAGCATGAGTACAACGACGATTCAAATCCTGGCGGGCATCGGGGCCGTCATCATTCTGGCCATTATCATATGGCGCCGCAAGAGTAAGGCATCCAACTAGTTGGCGGGTGGATGGACACGCGAACCCCCGGCCCGTGAGGTATGAGCTGTGCATGCGCCAGCCGCTGACGGCGGCCAGTACATTTGTGTTTACAATAAGACCCGGGAGACGTTTGTCGCCACGCACGCCAAGGTGGCGGACGGCTACTTCAGGCGGCTGGTGGGCCTGCTGGGCACCACCCGAAGCTGGCCCAACCCCGGGCGGGGCCTTTGGATTGTGCCGTCGCACGGAGTCCATACAATTGGCATGTTGTACGCACTGGATTTGATCTTTCTCGACCGCAATCTTGTGGTGGTCGATGTTGAGGAATATGTGCGCCCTTTTCGTATCTCCAAGGTGAGCTTCCAAGCGCACAGCATCCTGGAGCTTCCCGTTCAGACGCTGGCGCGCACGGATACCCGCGTGGGAGATCGGTTGGAATTTTCGCCGGTCAGCCCTCTCGATCCGGCGCCTTCCGCTTGACCAGCATTTCTCGCCCCATGGGGAATGCCTGGTTATAGGGATACGGCAATCCGTACGCTCCTGTTTCGGCCATGCGATAAAATGAAGGGGCACGGGAAGCAGGACCTATACGCCCAGAGGAGATCAGCGCATGCGGATGAAGGCGAACACCATTTTTATCACTGGCGGCACGTCGGGGATCGGCAAGGGCCTGGCCGAAGCTTTTTACAAGCGGGAGAATCAGGTCATCATCAGTGGCCGGCGGGAGGATCGCCTTCAGGCCATCTGCGCGGCCAATCCCGGCATGCGCTACTTCGCGCTTGACGTGCGGGATTCCGAGGCCGTTCGGACCGTCGCCCGAAAGGCAGTGGCGGAGTTCCCTTTGCTTAATTGCGTGTTCAACAACGCAGGTGTGCAGCGGCGGCTGGCGCTTGCTCCGGGTTCGCCGCTCGACGAGGAAGGACTGCGCGACGAGATCAGTACCAACGTCCTGGGAGTCATTCGGGTCGCCGCCGAATTCATCCCGCATTTGACCCGGCAACCGAACGCGGTGCTGCTCAATGTTTCATCCGCTCTGGGGTTTGTTCCCCTGGCGCGCTTTCCCGTGTATTGCGCCACCAAGGCCGCCGTTCATTCCTTCACTCTCTCCTTACGCCATCAGTTGAAAGGCGCGGGAGTGAAGGTGATTGAACTGATTCCACCCTTCGTGGCAACGGAGCTGGGCGGCCCGCGGAAAGCCCTCGGTCCCGGTGGTCCGCAGCCCATGCCGCTGGCAACGTTTATCGCGGAAACCATGAAGGAACTGGAGGCGGGCGGCGATGAGATTGCCATCGGGGACGCCAAGAACTTGCTGGCCGCCACTGCCCCTGAGGCCCTCAGAACTATGTTCGCGAGAATGAACCACTAGGCGTCGCCAGCGCAACTCCTCTGAAACAGCTAGGGTGCCATCCATGCTGGTTCCCCTGCGACAAAGCCTATTGCCATCGCCGAGCTTACGGAGCGAAGCTTTGGAGTGCGTGCAGTAAGCTACACGCACTCCAAAGCTTCGCTCCGTATGCCCGGGGGGGAAAGTTTCGCCGCTGTGGGCCACCCGATTACCGCAACCTCACCACGGTGGCGCCCCACCCGCCGGCCTCGGGAGGCGCGTCGTCAAAGGCGATGACGAACGGCGTCCGAGCCAGGACCGCGCGCACGATGTTCCGTTGCACGCCAATGCCGCGGCCGTGAATGATGCGCAGCGCTTTTAATCCCAAACGGTTGGCTTCCTCGAGGTAGGCTTCCACGACGGCGGCGACCTCCTTCGGTTGCACGGTGTGCAAATCGAAGACGTCGGTAATGGGAATGCGGATGGGTTCCTCGTCGGGCTCCATGGCTCCTCCGTTTTGGAAGCTCAAGTGCCGCTCCGGGTGCGCGGCCAATCAATTCTCCAACGGCCGCCCGGCATTCGCACCCAGAAGAGCCGTTTGGCCGCGGTCCCCTGCGCGTGGTGGTAAAGCACGGCGGTGCGCTCATAGAAGCCGCGGGTGTGCCACGAATCAGGGAAGTGGAAACAGTGATAATCCAGGTGATGGCAGAACTCATGGCAGAGGGTGCTCAAGAAAGTTCCGAAGGAAGTCACTTGCTTGCGGACCGCCGTGCGCATCCAAACTCGGATTTGTCCGGTTTGCGGCGAATAATCCCCAAACAACTCCGAAGCCCAGCCACCCTCGCGGACGCGCAACGGGCGGGCGGCGAGAACGCGTATTCCCGGCCTCGGGACGCCGTAGAAATCCGCGGCAACGTTCAGGAATGCGGCGCACGCCGGGAGGAGGCCCGCCACCGTCCCCCCGGCGAGGGCCAAAGCCATGGAGTTCGCGGGCTTACGCAAGCGATCGTCAGAAGGCACAGGGAGGCTGGTGAGCAAGCCGCTCTTCTGGAATTCCATGCGCAGCGCCGCATTTCTCGGTGCACGTTCGGTGAGCATGGGTTCATCATGAGGCTAACCCTGGCCGCGTGCAAGCGATGTGACGGCGAGCCGGCACAAGCGCGCTTGGAGTCCTGCCGAAAACAGTCGAAGAGTACAAGAAGAGGGCTTCGGAGGGGGTTGCGGCGTTTTCGGCTGGAGTATATATTGAGATTCTATGGAATCATACGATGAAAGATTGGGTTAGCGCCTTCCTGGGAGTCACTCTCGTCTTTTTCGCGGTGGCGGAGGAAGTGTGCGCCCTGGACGGCGGCACAGCCCTTTCCAAACAGCCCAGCCCTCTTTCCCAGGCTGCCGAAGAATTCAAGGTCCTCACGCGGGATTTGGGGATGCGTCCCGAGAGTCCGCCAAACGCGCAGGAGCTTCACGGCCCCAAGATGCGCTGGCACGGGCGCGTCTACGAAAACCTCCGCAATGACGTTCTGGATGCGATTCCGCACACGGTGAAACAGAACGGCGAGAGCGTCTCCCCGCTTCGCCGCAACCAATTCGGATTTAACATTGGCGGCCCCGTGCTGATGCCTCATCTCATCAGCAACCCCAACAACACCTTTTTCATGCTGTCGTATGAAGGTGTGCGCGAGCGGATTTTTCGCGCCAACCTGCTGACGGTTCCCACCGCGCAGCAACGGCAGGGGGACTTTTCGCAAACGGTGGACCCCTCTGGGAATATCCTCCCCATTTACGATCCGGAACAAACCTCTCCCGACCCCGCCTATGATCCGACGCAAGCAGTCTCCACCAGCAATCTTCAATACTTGCGTACACAATTTCCCGCGAACATCATCCCCACGCCCCGTCTATCGCCGGTGGCGCAAAAAGCTCTGGCGCTGTATCCTGCTCCCAACACGGATATCGGACCATTCTTTCAGAATAACTACTTTGTCAACTCGCCGCAGACCGACGACGCGGATGGAATCATCGCCAAGCTGGATCACCCTTTTCGTGAACGGCATCGCTTGACCTACAATACCACCGTTTCCAGCGGCTATTTGAGCCCCGCGAGGTACTTCCCCAACGACGCCAGCCCCACGACGCCGGACCAGCACTTTTCCACGCTCCGCTCGGAACTGGATTATGTGTATACCGCCAACTCCAGCACCGTGAACTCAGCCAGCTTGGTGGTGAACTCCAGCATTGTGCAGTCGGGGGACGTGGCCGCGACCCCTTTCCCTGACTATTCGCTGGGCAACTACGTTTCCATGGGCACGGCTTACCCTGCCTCGCGAAACGCCCGCACCACCCTGGGGCTTACGGACGCGTGGTCAACGCGGAAAGGCAAGCATTCCATTCATCTGACCGGCGATGCCATTTTCTACCTGGTGAATTCGTTTGACCCCACTTATCCTTCCGGCTATTTCCAGTTCACCGCCGACATTACCAGTCTGCCGGGAATTATCGACACGGGGGATCCTTTCGCGGGCTTTCTGCTCGGCCTGCCGGCCTTTGCGCAAGGCACCATCACCACCGCACCGTCTTATTTCCGCGACTCTTACCAGGATTTCAGCGTGCAGGACCGTTATGCGCCGGAAAAGAACCTGACCCTTAGTGCCACCCTTACCTCCAGCCGCCGAACCCCGCGGAGGGAGAAATACAATCGCCAAAGTACGGTGGATCCTGCCCTGATTGACCCTTCCAACAACCTTCCCGGTGCGGTCGCCTTTGCCGGGCTCAATGGAATACCCCGCGGAATGCGGCCGATGAATTACGATTTCGATCCGTCGCTCAGTATTGCCTGGAACCCGCGCGGGAACAGCAAAACGGTGGTGCGCGCGTCTTACGTCCGCTCGCATAGTCAGATCCCGATTTACAACGGGCAGTGGGCCACGCAAGGGTTTAATGCCAGCCAGACTTTTGTTTCCCCCAACACGCAACTGAGCCCGGCGGTTGACTTGAAGGCCGGCATCCCTCCGCCGGCCACGACCCTGCCGGATCTGAGCCCCACCGCGGCCGACAACACCACGGCGGATTACATGAATCTCTCCCAGGCGGAACCCGTATATCAATCCGCGGCCCTTTCCGTCGAGCGCGATATTCCCTTTTCCATTTCCGTATCGATTGGGGCGAACCACAATGTGGGCCGCGACCTCCTGGTGGGCGACGGCACCGTGAATCCCAATGCCATCCCCCCCGCCGATATGATCAATGGTGACACCCTCTATGACTATTCCTTCCACTCGACGCTCCAGCCCTATCCTCAATTCACCGGTTTCGAGCTTTACGGGCTCTACCCGGCGGGGCGCTACCAGCGGGACGCCGGGCACCTCCGCATCGAGAAGCGCGCCTCATTCGGGCTGACGCTCACGGCCTATTATGAATTCTCCAAACAGCTTGACGATTATTCCGGGCCCTACGGAAATCAGGATTTCTTCGACCTGCGCGATGACTGGTCAGTAACCTCCTACAGCACGCCTCAGTATGTAACGCTCAGTTATGTGTATGAGTTTCCCTTCGGCCCCAACCAGCCGTTGCTGAATCTCTCCGGTATCGGGGGCGCCCTCGTGCGGGGTTGGTCACTGAGCGGCAATGCCTACTGGAATGATGGAACTCCTCTCGCGCCGCATCCGGAATTCAACAATACCGGTGACATCCTCTCCACGCTCAATGTGAACGTGGTGCCGGGCGTTAGTCCGCGCGTCCCCAATGCGGGACCGTCGGAGTGGTACAATCCCGCGGCTTTCGATCAGCCCCCGGACTTTACTTTGGGGGACGGTTCCCGCACCGTCTCAGGCCTGCTGGGGCCGGGCTACAATTCCATGGACGTCAGCCTGGGCAAGCGCCTCCCCATCGGCGGTGAGCGGACCTTTGAGTTCAACGCGACGGCCCTGGATGTTCTGAATCATGCCAACTGGAACTATCCTGATACCATGATTGGCCCTACCAGCGCCCCCAATATCGACGCGGGCAGAATCATTGGCTCCCATGGCGGGCGCGTGATTCAATTGGGGCTGAAGATCAGTTTCTAATGCCACGATTCCACGCCTTCCTTCTCGCCTTGCTGGCTTCCGTTTCCGCCCCGGGTCCCGCCCGGGCGCAAACCGCCAGTGTTTCTATTCCCGCCTGGGTGGAAGTGGGCGGTTGCGGTCCCGCCCCCAAGTTCGAAGCCACATTCAACGGCAAGCCGGCGCCCGTAACCTCCCAGTTGGGGCCCGGCAGCGATCAGATTGTGCTGCTCGTCCTCGATGTCACGGGCGAACTTTCGCTGGTGGATGCCGCCAAGCAGGCGCTGATGGCGGAAATCTCCAAACTACCTTCCAACGCCTGGGTGGGCCTTCTGCGTGACCAGGATGGACTGCACGTGCTCGCCGACCCCGGTCCCAACCGCCAACCCCTCCTGGATGCCATCAGGGATCTTGCCACCCTCGGCAAGCCCGGAGTATTTGAAACGGTCACCCCGGCGCTGTCTCTGGCGGACAGCATCATGCGCAAGTCTCCCGTACGGGTTTCTGTTCTGTATATTACCGATAGCAATATTTATAGTTATCGCGAGGATTACACCAATCCGGTAATCAACGGGAGTGATCCTCACGATCTCAGCCGGGTCTTTCCCGATGCCTTGATTCAAGACAAGATTTCCAAACTGGTGGGAGAGGCGAGCGCGCTGGAGGCACCCCTGTTTGTGGTCCATATCAATTATCGCCGGGATACCCTCAACGCGTCCTATGAGAATGGCCTGCTGACCCTGGCGGAGGCCACGGGCGGCAAGGCACAGATGTGCCGCTCGGTGGGGGAGATTCCGGACGTGATCGCCGCCGCCTTCACTCGCATTTCCAGCGCCTGGCGGCTGACCCTGGAGGTGCCTGCCAATTTTCACAACAACGCGCAAATCCGGCTGAGCGCCCCTTGCGGGGGGGAAGAGGTGAGGCTTTCCTGGCGCACGCACCTGCGCCCGAAGGAGGGTTAATGCGGTCTTGGGGAACCCGAATAACTTTTGAGCTGGTTTTGGGGGTGGTGGTGATCGCCTCCCTGGTGGTGATTTTGCGCCTGTCGCGGCGAATTGCCGAAGACCAGCGCCGGCAAGAGGCCGATGCGCAGGCCTTACGCTTGCTCCGGGAAGCCTGGCGCCAGAAGAACTTGCAAGAACCTCCTCCGGCGTTGGCGGAAGAGGCGCCGGCGGGGAAGGATCGTGCCGGCATGGCCAAAAAAGAGGCGACCATTGCCCGGCTGGATCGCGAACTGGCGGAAACCCGCGCCACGGTGGCGGACCTCCAGACGCAGCTTTCAGCTTTCCACGATCAGAATGCCAAAGCCCTGGCGAGCGTCGAGGACCGCCGGCAGAAGCAGCAGTCTGATCTGCGGGCCCAACTGGATGACCTGCAAAAGAAGCTTGACGCGGCGATGGCGGAGGCAGATATCGCCCGCCAACGCGTCGCGGCTCTGGAAGAGGATAACGCCAAGTTGAAGACGGATACCGCCGCTAACACCGCTCGTGCCACGGATGCGGCAAAAATCGCTGCCAACCTTCAGGATCTGAATAGTCGCCGCGACGTTTACTTGACTTCCATTCTCCGCCGCTACCGCGACCTCACCGGCGAATTCCGCGCCATGAGCGGCATGTTGGATACCAGCCGCGATCCCAACTCCGGCGCGTGTGGCGGCGCTGCCCTGAGCCGGATCCAAAGTGACGTTAACTCGGCGGAGGATGACCTGCGCCAACTGAACGAGGTGAACGCCCGCACACAAAAACTGGAGAAACAGCTCTTGCGGAAGTGAATTGCCCGCGCGGGAATTACACGCCGGACGCCAACAGTTCAAAGCTTACAGCTCAAAGATCCATACCTTTTGCTCTCGCCCCGGTTGCGGCCGGAGATTGCCAAGCAGAGCCACAACTTCCAGCCCAAATTCGCGATTAAAGATCTGGCCATAGTATTCCCCTGCCAGCTTGGTGAGCGCATAAGGCGAGAGTGGCTGCGGCAACTGCGTTTCCACGTGGGGCAGAGCGGGATTATCGCCGTAAACGGCGCAAGTTGCCGCCATCACCAAGCGCTTGGCGTGGGCGTCACGCGCAGCCAGCAGAACGTGCAGCGTGCCGATGAGGTTCACCAGGGTGGTCTCGATGGGATCTTCCATGGAGCGCGGCACGGAAACCAGCGTAGCGAGGTGGATGACGTAATCAACTCCGGCAAAGAGCGGGCGGATGGAGGCAAGATCGCGAATGTCCGCCTGGCGGAAGTCAACCTTGTCTCGGACCGCGGCAAGATTCTCCTCGCGCCCAGTGGAGAGGTTATCCAGAACGCGGACTAACTCGCCGCGCCGCACCAACTCTTCCACCAAGTGTGAACCGATAAACCTCCCGCCGCCCATAACCAGGTAGAGCGCCACGCTCCGCCTCCTGATTGAGGGACCACTGGGTCTATCATGAGCGCAAAACCACCGGCGTGACGTGAAGGCGACTTCCCAGTTCGAATCCGGCGGCGGGACTCTTTGCCCCCATCGCCTGCCCAGCGGCTTCTACCCCTTTTTCTTCTTGACAATCCAGCAGTACTAGGTGTATTAGTACACATGTGATTCCATTCAAGGTAGATTTTCGCCCCGGCATCTCACTCTACGAGCAAGTGGTTTACGCTGCCAAGAAGGCGATGATAACCGGCCGGCTGCGTCCCGGCGACGTGTTCCCTTCGGTACGTACGCTCAGTAAGGAACTCAAAATCAATCCCAACACGGCACACAAAATAATTGCGCAACTGGTTTCGTCCAATCTGCTGGAGACTCGCATCGGCGTGGGCACAGTGGTGGCCACTCTTCCCGAGCCCACTGTGCAGGAGCGCACACGCCTGCTGGGCGAAGAGATCGAAGCGCTGGTGGTCGAGGCGAAGAAACTGGGCATTGAACTGGACGACATGACGGCCTCCGTCGCGGCGCACTGGGAGCGCCTGGGCGGCAAGGGAGAGACCTCAGGCCGGGGAGGACCCGAAAAACGATGAGCAGCGCGATTCGAACCGAAAATCTGGTGAAGAAATTTCGCAAGGTCACGGCCCTCGGCGGCGTCAATCTGGATATTCCCGAGGGTGCCATCTACGCGCTAGTGGGACCCAACGGCGCGGGCAAGACCACGGCGATCAAGGTTCTGATGAACATCTTCCCGGCGACCAGTGGCAGGGCGGAGGTGCTGGGCACGGACTCCACGCGCCTCCGGGGCGAGGCGTTTACGACTATCGGCTATGTTTCGGAGAACCAGGAGATGCCCGGTTGGATGGATCTCCACCGCCTTCTCGCCTTCCTCAGACCGTTTTATCCCACCTGGGACCTGGGTCTTGAGCGCGACCTAGTACGGGAACTCGACCTGCCGCTTGACCGAAAGCTCTCCAAGCTCTCGCGCGGTATGCGGATGAAGGCCGCAATGCTGAGCTCGCTGGCGTATCACCCCAAGCTCATCATGCTCGACGAGCCCTTCGGCGGCCTCGACCCGCTGGTGCGTGACCAGTTGATCGAGGGCCTAGTCGAGCGGGCGTCGGAAGCGACGATTTTTGTCTCTTCGCACGACTTGGCAGAAATCGAGAATTTGGCAAGCCACATCGGCTATCTGGAGGAAGGGCATCTGTGCTTTTCCGAAGAAAGGGCGGCCCTGCTGCAACGCTTCCGCGAGGTCGAGCTGACCCTTCACACCCTGCCCTCCCTCAACCGGAAATGGCCGGAGAGCTGGATGCACGTCGCCGCCTCCGAGCACGTTTTGCGGTTCATCGAAAGCCGCTTCGACGCGCAGCGCACGAGCGCGGAGATCCGCACCTTGTTCGGCGAGGTGCGCGACGTGACCTTTGGGCCGATGTCCTTGCGGGCGATTTTCGTCGCCATGGCGCGGGCTGGGCGCCCCTCCGCCGGAGGCAGCACGGTATGAAAAACCAAATCCTGCACATCTTCAAGAACGACGTTCGCCACTTCTGGCGGGAAATTGTGGTGATGGTAGCCATTGTAACAGCCTACGGATGGCAGGCATCAAGCCACGGGCAGGAGCCGGGGTCCGTTTTCGTTGGCCTCGGCTTTTCTGCCTCTGCACAAATCCTATCTTTACTCATGCCTGCCTCGTTTATCTTCCTGATTCTGCGGGCCGTGCACGCGGAGTGTCCAGTGGGCGACCGGCAATTCTGGGTGACGCGGCCCTGAGATTGGCGACAGCTACTGGCCGAGAAGATTCTCTTTATCCTCACGTTTGTCAACCTCCCGCTCTTCGTTCTTCAGGTTTTCCTGCTGTGGCATGCAGGCTTTGACCCGACGCGGTACATTTGGGGATTGCTGGATTTCCAGTGGCACTGGGTGCGGTTGGTAATCCTGCCCGTTGGCGTGCTGGCGGTTGTCACGGCAGGCATCGGACAGTTTGTTTTGGCGGGACTCGGTGTACTTGTCTATGTCATTGCCAAAGACGGCCTGGTGATGAGAATTCCGAACATAGGCGTAATGAACGCGACCGACATCCCGACCGCCATCACCACTTACGGAACTTATGCCGCCGCCATTGTCGTGGTCCTGTGGCAGTACGCCCGGCGCTGGACGATCCGGTCGCGGACTCTGCTGCTTGGCGTGGCGGTGGCAATCCCCATCGTGTTCGCGGTGACTCCCTACCGCACCCTCATCGCCCACCTTCATCCGGCCCCTGTCGCAGGGTCGCCCCTTCCCGTGCAACTGGCCTTCGACCCGGTCAAGCCCGTATCACTGAAAGGCGGCTATCCGGAGAGAAACAAAGTCCACATCACATTGCCGCTTCGGGTCTCTGGAATAGCCGAAGGCTCAAGAGTCGCATCGACCGGCAGGTGGGTGAGAATCGAAGTTCCTGGAGGTCCGAGGTGGGATTCGGGGTGGGAAGCTCAGAACGAAACCCTGCTGGCCGGCCGCCCGCGCACCCGCGAAATCTTCGCGCTCGACAGGGGTTTCTTCGAGCGGGTGAAATCCGTGCCCGCAAACGTCCACCTGGCCTTCGCGCTCGGTCCCGCTCGCGCCCTGGAAGTGCAGCGCGTCGTCGCCGGTCCCGGTCCCTTTTCCTTCCCGCACGGCGGACGGTGCTCTTTTTTCCCCTTCGCGCGTGACCGGGCAGTGTGCTTCTTCCCTCCCCAGGAGACGGATTGGACGCACAGAATGTTGTTGAGTGCCAAATCTGAGGAAATCACCTGCAAGCCGGACGAAAACGCGAAACCCCTGCCTGCGGGAACGATCGCATATGGGTGGGCCCCGCAAATGACGAACTTCGGTCTCAATCCGGTGTCGGCCAGTGAACTGTACGTGTCAGACTCGGGAGAGAAGAACGGCCCTACTTTCCGAGGCAATGTCTGCCCCGGAACGCCGCTCACTATCTATGCAGGATGGCAGGGCAGCCCGCGCTATCGCGCCGATTTGGAGATCGACGGGATTCACCTTGTCGATTATAAGCTGGACGACTCGTCGGACGAAGGCAGCGGGTTCGGCGTTATGGTGCCTTAGCCAGCAGGGACTTCCGCGTGGGAGGCGGGAACGACCCGGCGGTCGTCCGGGGTTCTCTATCGTTCACGCAGGGGGGTCAGCAATGCGCAAATGTCGGTGGAACTTGACGATGTCTTTTCTTACTGCCGCATGGATTTCTCCTGGCATGGGTCTAAGTGCTGCTTACGCCCCCAAGACCTGCGCCGCCAGGACTTGCTGCGACGGGTAAATGTTCCGCGGTGAGATTGTAGAACCTTTCAAACCGCGGGCACCCCGAGAAGGAATGGGCACCGGTATCGACGGTATAACAGGTACCCCAATCCCAGTTTCCGGTTCGTCTGAGCTTTCGAGATAGTGCCTGAAAAAC
>CAVQAP010000006.1:0-578866 GCA_963710405.1 uncultured Acidobacteriota bacterium
CGGGAGCGGTCATCACTACTGCGGTCAACAGGTGACGCGCTTCTGCTCCAAACAGCACGTACGCGCCAAAGACCGAGCCGGCGATATGGGCCATGCCCGCCGTCATAATGGTCATGAGCTCCGATTCCGTCAGCTCCGCCAGATAGGGGCGGATCACCAGCGGCGCTTCCGTCTGCCCCATCAGAATGCTGGCGGCGACTTCCAGCGATTCGGCCCCGCTCGTTCCCAGCAATTTCATCATCGCCTTGCCGGTTATCTGAACGAGAAAGGGGATGATGCGCACGTAGTAAAGAATGGACATCAGCGAAGCCACGAAGATAATCATGGGCAGGGCCTGAAAAGCGAAAACCATCCCGAAGCTTCCGTTCAGCTTCCCCAGCGGGCCGAACACAAACTCCGAGCCGGCAAAGGAACAATTCAGGACTTTCACGAACGCGCTCGAAACCTTGGACATCAGCCAATAACCCACACCCGTGCGCAGCACGAATAACGCCACGAGGATTTGCAAGGCGAGTCCCCAGCCCACCGTGCGCCAAGGGATGGCTCGGCGGTTCTTCGAGAGCAGGACGGCCGCCGCCAGTATCACCAACATGCCGAGTATTGGAACGAAGCGTGTCATAGGCATTTGCGATTTGGCGATTTAGCGATTTGGCGATGGGGTAATCTCAAGAATCGCCACCTCACTCACTCAATCCCCTCATTTCGCCAAGTATTTGCGATTCAGCCGTTGTATCCAGTGTAGACCTACAAAACAGGTCCACGCTACACTTCTCGGCGCTCCTAGAGCGCCGCTACCGTTCCACGATCCGGTCCGTGGGAGCAGGGGCTCTATCCGAATGCAGCACCCGCTGCAAAACCAAGGGCGGGGGAGAAACGGGCTCCGCGGAAATGGCAATCGCCTCGCGGATCATATCAAGCGCCCGGGGCACGCGCGAGGGGTCGTTGGAGTAGAGAACGCACACCCGCTCACCGGCGCGGACCTCGTCTCCCACCTTTTTCTCGAAAACCAAACCCACGGCGGCATCGATGGTGGCGTCGGAACGTTCACGCCCGGCGCCCAGAACCATGGACGCCACCCCCATCACTCTCGCTTCCAATCCGGCAATGAAGCCATCCTCGCGCGCCACGACGGAGTCCTCATATTGGGCCTGGGGCAACAGCGAGTAATTCTCCAGGACGCGCGGATTGCCTCCCTGCTCCGCCACCACGCGTTCCAACCTTTCCAATGCCTGGCCGCTCGAGATGGCGGAATCATACCGCGCCCGCGCTTTCTCCAGAGAATTCGTCACGTTGCCCAGCAGCAACATGTGCGCGGTCAGTTCGCGGCAAAGCTCCGCCAAATCGCGCGGCCCGCGGCCCTTCAGCGTTTCCACCGACTCGATCACTTCCAAAGCGTTCCCCACCGCATTTCCCAGCGGCTGGGTCATGTCGGTGATCAAAGCGTGTACGCGCTTGCCATGCGCCGTGCCGGTGTTCACCAAGCTCGTCGCCAGCGCGCGGGCATTCTCCAACTTTTGCATGAATGCCCCCGAACCGGTTTTAACATCCAGCACCAGGCCGTCAATGCCCTCCGCCAGTTTCTTGCTCATGATGGAGGCGGTGATCAGCGGGATTGATTCCACCGTGGCGGTGACGTCGCGAAGGGCATACAGCATGCGATCCGCGGGTGCGAATTCCTCCGTCGCCGCACCGAAAGCGGAGACCGCAGGCCTCTAGTAGCCGGTGGAACTCCGGGAACGACAAGCGCGGATCGAAGCCGGGTATCGATTCCAGCTTGTCCAGCGTGCCGCCCGTGTGCCCCAGGCCGCGGCCGGAAATCATGGGCACAAGAACACCCGCCGCTGCTGCCGCGGGCGCGATAATCAGAGAGGTCTTGTCGCCCACGCCGCCGGTGGAATGTTTATCCACCTTCGCCGCCGGCAAAGCAGAGAAGTCAAGCACCCGGCCTGATCGCAGCATGGCTTCCGTCAGGTCCGCTGTTTCATGCGAGTCCATGCCGCGAAAGTAGATTGCCATCAGCAAAGCCGAGGCTTGATAGTCGGGGATTTCACCCCGCGTGTAGCGTTCGACGAAGTCGAATACCTCCGCCTGGCTCAGAACCAAGCCGTCGCGCTTTTTCCGAATTATTTCCGGCGTGTCCATACTCGGATGTGAGTGTGCAGATTCTGCATCCCTCGCGACTTCCCTTTTTAGCCTACCGGGGGATGGGAGTATACAACTTTCTTCAACCCGCCTCCCGCCTTACTATTCGCCATCTGCCTGATTTCTTCCAACATCTGCGGGACTTCAGCCGGCTTCGAGTTTCGGATTTCGATTTTCGTTTCTTCCCGCTGAGCATACAATCTTAAATCGAGGGGGAATTGAAAGCGAGTCCTGTCGCGCCGATCGAGAAGAAGGAAACGCCGCTGCATGAAGGAGCAGATGATGGACTACACCTTTCAAGACGTCGCGAAGATGATTGACCACTCGCTGTTGCCCGTTACCCTCACTGACCAGGACTTGGAAAAGGGTTGCCATCTGGCGCTCGAATACAACTGTGCCAGCGTTTGCATCATGCCCTTCTGCCTCAAGAGGTGCGCGGAGATTCTGCGCGGCAGCACGGTGAAGGCGAGCACCACGATCGGTTTTCCCCACGGAGGCCACACCACCGCCATCAAGCTTGCGGAAGCCCGGCGGGCGCTCGACGACGGCGGGGAAGAGTTGGACATGGTGGTGAACGTCAGCAAGGTGCTGAGTGGAGACTGGGACTACGTCCGGCATGAAATCAAGGCCCTCACGGAAATGACCCATGCCCAGGGCCAAAAAGTGAAGGTGATTTTCGAAAACTGCTACCTGAAGGACGCGCACAAGATTCGCTTGTGCGAAATCTGCGCGGAAGCCGGCGCCGATTGGGTGAAAACCTCGACGGGTTTCGGCACGTCGGGAGCCACCATCGAGGACGTGAAGTTGATGCGCGCCCACTCACCCGCGGCGGTTCAGGTAAAGGCGGCGGGAGGCATCCGCGATCTCGATAGCCTTCTGGCTTTCCGCGCCCTGGGCGTATCGCGGGTGGGCGCCTCCAGGACCAAAGACATTCTGGAGGAATGCCGGCGGCGGGTTGGCAAGTGAGGCTGCCAAAAGGCGGGAAAATTCTGAATTCTGAATTATGAATTGTGAACCTCTCCTTTGCGTCTCCGTACCCTACTGGTCATTGTACTTCTTTCATAATTCAGAATTCATCATTCCCCGCCTCCTCCATTCCTTCTCGAATTCTTCCCGACGGAACAATGATTTCTGTGTTCCCACCCGCGTCGTGGAAAGCGCCGCGTAGAGGCTGGCCCGCGTAAGCGCTGCCTTGTCCCCGAAACCCTCCGCCAGGAACACGGCAAAGCTGCCGATGAAGGCATCGCCCGCGCCGGTGGTGTCAATGGGATCGACTTTGAAGGCGGGGATCAATTCCTGGCCTTGCGCAGTCGCCAGCAGGGAGCCGCGCTCTCCCAGCGTAATGACCACGCGAGAGAGTCCGCGCGCGAGCAGATAATCCGCGCATTTCCTGGTGTCATCAATGGAGTGAACGGGAATGCCGGTGATGGCCTCGGCTTCGCTTTCGTTGGGTATGAAGTAATCCGCCGCCGCAACTTCCTTGAAATCCGGAGGCCGAAAAGGGGCAGGATTCACGATGCAGCGGATGCCCTTCGCCTTGGCAAAATGAATCGTGTGGTAGACGGTGGCCAAGGGGATTTCAAATTGCAGCAGAATAGTGTCAGCCTGGCTGAGGAGGGGTGCGGCGGCATCCACATCCTCGGGAGAAAGCATTTCGTTCGCACCCTTAATCACCACGATGCGGTTCTGGCCCGTCGGGTCCACAAAGATAGGTGCAACGCCGGTGGAGACTCCCTCCGCGATATGCACGTGACTGGCGTCGATGCCCAGTGACTCGAAATTCTCGATCGTGGCCGGACCAAACAAGTCACTCCCGACCTTGGCGACCATGCCGACGGAAGCGCCACAGCGGCGCGCCGCCACGGCTTGGTTGGCGCCCTTCCCACCAAAGCCCAGGTCGAATCTCTTTCCGAAAATCGTTTCGCCCGGCCGCGGAAACGTGTCGTTGAAGGTGATCAAGTCAACGTTGGCGCTTCCCACGACAGCAATTTTGGATTGCTTCGCCATGATATTTTCCTTGGCCGGCGCGAAATCACTTGGTTGTAAGGGTACGGCTTGCCGTACCCTCTTGCTTCGGTCGCGCGACAGGGATGAAGAGGGTACGGCAAGCCGTACCCCTACGCCCCAGCAATGCACTGTGACCATTTTCAAGAATTGGATGACACAGCACGCTACAAAACAGGACCGCGCTGCACTTGCTAATCTCGAACCCCTAATCCCTAACCCCGATTCTACGCCGGCTCCTTGCCGCCAAGCATATTCATCCGCTTGGGACGCCCGGGAAGAACAAAATGCTGCGCGCAGCGCGGCCGGTACGAATCGCCGGGCATCAAGGTTGGGCTCTCAAAGGATGCGGGTTTGTCGTTGATGAGCCGCTGTGAGAAAAACGCGCGCGCCCCGCATTCACAGTAGGCGATGCACCACGTGACGTTCCCGCCATAGGTATTAACCAGCCACGTAAGCGCCAGCATGTCGCCGAAAGGCTGGCCACGGAAGTTCAGGTCGAGCCCTGCGGCAATCACGTCATAGCCCCGCTCCAGGAGAGCGCGGGCGCAATCAAATAACTCGTGTACGAATTGGCCCTCATCGATGGCGACGCAATTGACCGGTTTGCCAATCACCCTCTCGCGCTCGTCAATGAAGGCGAACATCTCCCACGGATTGGAGGATTCAAACTCCACCGCATCCATCTGCCGATGGCTAAGCTGGTTGCGGCTTTGCACCACTCCCTGCGCGCTCTTGGTGTCATCCTTGGGTTTGAAAAGGATGACGGATTGGTGGGCGTACTCCTCGCGCATGGCGACGCGCCGGATCAACTCCGCGGTTTTGTTGCTGCGCATGGGGCCAATCACCACTTCGATTGTTCCCGGCATATCCCGGCCTCCTAATCGTGAAGATGGCGACAGTCTATGCCAAAACCGGGAATGTCTAAAGGGTTTTCGGCTGGCATACGGTGCGAAGCTTTGGAGTGCGGTCCGCCGCGGCGGACTGCCGATCTCCTTCCCGCGAGCTTGCTCGCGCGGACTTCGAAGGCGAGCACAACTTCCCCCCAGCAAGCTGGCTGGTGAAAAAGCGGCAGCGAGCTGCCGCACTCCAAGGTTTCACAACCTGTAGACGGTAGGGCTGACAATAATAATCAGGGAGGCCATGCAACGATGGCTCCTCTGCCCGCCCAATCGAACGCAATTTGGGCAATACTGCTCAGAGAGTGCCACTATAGAGCGCGTTCGTATTAGAATCATTGTTTCCAAATCGTTGTTCGAGGCTAAACCCATGACCGATCTCCGAGCGCTCGCGAAAATCTCGAGGAGCCTGACCGACCGGTATGGCGCGAAAGGAAACGCTGCTGCTGGCCGATTGCAGGCTTGGCTCGAAGGCACAGTGCCGATGGGATTCCCGGAGGTTCTGGCCCGGCATTTGGATGAACAGCACGTGCCGCTGCTCTTCGATGCCTTTTGGCAGGTGCTTCCCTTTGGCACCGGCGGGCGCCGCGGCCGCGTTGGCTATGGGTCGAACCGATTTAACCATGCCACCGCGGCCATGACCGTGCAGGGGCATTGTAACTACCTGTTGATGGCCTTCCCCGGCAGGGAACTCTCCGTCGTCGTGGCCAATGACGTTCGCGTGTTCAACGACATCGCGGGCATTTATCGCTTCCTGGGACGCGAGCACCCATTGCTCGGAACATCGTCGAGGTCCATCGCCAAACTGGCCTGCGAGATCTATGCCGGCAACGGAGTGGTGGCGTACCTCGCCGAGCCGGAAGCTGATCAGTCGCTGCTGAGCACTCCTGAACTGTCGTTCGTTATCCGCAAACTCCAGGCGCTGGGTGGGGTTAATATCTCCGCCTCGCATAATCCTCCTGATGATAATGGCATCAAGGTTTACGATGGATACGGCGGCCAGCCGATCGCCCCTCAGGATCAGCGCCTTGCAGACTCCATGGACCAAGTCACGGAGGTGCTCCGCATTCCTTTCGCCGGGGCGCTTCGCAGTGGGCTGATTCGCAATATACCGGATGGCTTGCACGGCGAGTATGTCGCGGAATATGTCCGCTTGTACGGCAGCATCTTCACTCCGCGGCCGGATTTTCCTGTCGTTTACACCCCATTGTGCGGTTGTGGACTCCGTTCAGCGGGAGCGGTGATGCAGAAGTTGGGCTTTCCCATTTTATCACCGCCCGATCAGGGTCCGGATGGAACGTTCTCGCCCATCCCCTTCAGGGCGCCCAATCCGGAAGTTTTGGAATCCACCGTCCCCGCCACGCGCTTCGCTGAATCCGTGGGTTCGGGCGTTGTCCTTTCCAGCGATCCCGACGCAGACCGCGTGGGCTTGGAGGCCCGCCTCGCCGACGGATCCTGGTACCACTTTGACGGCAACAAGATTGCCACGCTCCTCTGCTATTACCTCATGCTCGATCCCGATGGTCCGCAACGTCGCGGTTTGGTGATGGAGACGCTGGTGACGACGAGAATCCTGGGCAAGATCGCCGCGACGGCGGGCGATTCCTGGATTGTCGACGACCTGCTGGTAGGGTTCAAGTACATGGCGAATGTCCTCAAAATCCTCGAACAGCGCGGGCGATGGGGAAACGCCTGCACCCGGCCGGAATCGCTGGTGCTGGCCACGGAAGAAGCGCACGGGCTGATGCTGACCCCGGCCACTCGCGACAAGGATTCCGCGCCGGCGTGCATGTTCCTCGCCGCCCTCTACCAAAAGCTGCGGCTGGAGGGAAGGAACCTGCTCGACTACTACATTGAAATACTGGAAAAGCTCGGAGGATATGCGGACACGGGCCGCTCCATCGTAATGACCGGAGCTGAGGGAGAAATCCAGCGCGATCGCATCGTCGCATCGCTGCGCGCGTCGTTGCCGAAAACATTGGGCGGCCGTGCCGTCCACAAAGTGGTTGATTACAGGAATGAGGACACTTTCGGCAAGTTGCAGAGCAGCACGGATCAACTTTCACGCAACGTTCTGCAATTCTTCCTGGATGGTTTTATCGTCACGGTTCGCCCTTCGGGCACTGAGCCTAAGTTGAAATTCTATTGCCAGCGCGTGCCGCCCGAAAAGCCGCAGGGCCGAAGCGCGGGCCCTGCGTTACATGGGATGGCACTGATGCGCGATTTGACGGAGCAGGTCGAGACCATGGCGCGCGCGATTTATCAGGAATTGCTGGCCCGCTTGGATCTGCACTTGGGAGAGCCGGGCTTGCTCCTCCCGGACCTCATCGACATCGGCCGCAAGCAGGCGTTCGAGCGCAAAACAATTCCTCAACTTCACGGGGCAATTGCGCAAGGCCGCTTCCAAAGTCTCGATAGACTCATGGATTGGCTGCGGGGCGAAGTGGCCGCTATGACTCCCGGGGCCGACCCTCTTCCCGCATTGAGGGCGAGCTTGGCGTATCTTTGCCGGCTTTGGGAGAGTGAAATGGCGGGAGCGCCGCTTCTCACTAAACTGGCAGCGTGGGCGGGGCAGCGGGACCACTCGCGATAGACACACGGTGGGCAAAATCCGCTTCTTTCATCCCGCTTTTTTGGATGCACGAAAAACTATCACCGCCTATAATCAACGTCGTCGGCTCCCTTCCCGGCAATCCTTGGTCGGATTCAATGTAAGTCCGCTGGTCCTGGGGGCCGACGACTTTATTGATTCACGCCGGGTGTTCCCGCCTGCGCGAAGCTCGTCCCGGGTTTTCTCTTCGCGAGTAGGCCGGAAACCAAAGCATGTTCTCGTCACGCACCAACTGGCCGCTCAGCCCCAATCGCCTTTCGTTACTCCTGTGCGAGCGCCGGGCGCGCGGCTTGCCCATCCTCGATTTGACGGAATCGAATCCCACGCGCTGCGGCTTTGGGTTCGATGCGGAGGAGATTCTTGCCCCGCTCCACAATCCCCGCGCACTCACTTATGAACCGGACCCGCGCGGGCTGCGCACAGCACGGGAAGCAGTGGCACAGTATTATTCCGAGCGCGGGGTTCACCTCGACCCTGACCGGATCTTTCTCACCGCCAGCACCAGCGAGGCTTACTCCTTTGTGTTCCGCCTACTCGCCAATCCGGGCGACAAGATCCTGGCTCCCCAGCCGAGTTACCCCCTCTTCGATTTCCTCGGCGCCCTGAATGACGTCGAAGTACGCCCCTACCCCCTGATTTACGACGACGGTTGGCAGGTGGATTCGGAAGCGCTCGCCTCACGATGCGATCCACGCACGCGCGGTGTGCTGGTGGTTCACCCCAACAATCCCACGGGGTCATACCTGCGCAAACGCGAACTGGGTCGAATGATCGAGATTTGCCGCCACAACCGGGCGGCCATCATCGCCGATGAGGTCTTTGCCGATTATGGCATTGGCGCGGACGCGGAACGTGTGGTGACCCTCGCGCAAGACTGGGAGGCCCTCACCTTCACCCTCAGCGGTCTGTCAAAGATCTCTGCCTTGCCGCAGATGAAGCTGGGCTGGATTGTGGTGAGCGGGCCGCGGGAGTTGCGCAACGAGACACAAGCGCGCCTCGAGGTGATTGCCGATACTTACCTCTCCGTTAGCGCCCCCGTGGCCCTGGCGACCCCAGCATGGCTTGCGCATCGGCACGCCATCCAAACGCCGATACTGGAGCGGGTCCAATCCAATCTGCGCCGGCTCGATGAGCTGCTCACCCCGGGCTCGCCGGTGACCAGGTTAAAGGTCGAAGGCGGATGGTACGCCGTTCTGCGGGTGCCTTCGACGCGCAGCGATGAAGATTGGGCGGCGGATTTCCTCAGCCAAGAGGGCGTCTCCCTGCACCCGGGACACTTCTACGATTTTCCCTCCGAAGGCTTTCTCGTTCTTAGCCTCCTGCCCGCGCGTGAGATTTTTGAGGAGGCGATGGACAAAATCATTTCCCGAATCTGCGCGGAATGCTGACTTGCGCATTGCAGTAGGCGGCGCAGTTTTGTTTCCTCGCCGCTTTACTACGAACCTTTCTGTGCTGCTTCGACGAGCTTGCGCACCGGCTTCACGATCATCAGCAACAATTCCGCGTGGGGTTTGGCGGCCAAGTCCAGCAGCAGAGTTTGCTCCTGCACCCAAGCTTGAGGAGCGGGCTTGCCGGCGGCCAGGTAATCCAAGGCCTCAATCCCCGCGCGGGCCACCGCGGATAGGTCTTCCGCTAAGGGAATATCTTCCTGGAGAAGCGCCGATTGCTGCACGATTGGGAGCAAGGCCTCGCGACTGTCGCGCCAAACGATGAGTTGCTGCCGAACCGCGTCCTTATTGGCGTTCAGATGGTCCACCATGCCGGCAAAAACCCGCGCCTTTTCACTTTCCGGCCGCGCAGCATCAACCAGGCGATTGAGCGGCGTTAAACTGGTGTATTCGCGCGCCTCCTCGCGTTGATAGTGCTTCACCGGTTCCACGACGTCAGCCAGCGTCATGAGCGTATTCGGTGAGTGCATCCCCGCCAGTCGTTCGAGCATCAGCGGGTAGCTGGAGTGATGCGTCACGCCCACCCTGTCGAGCTCGCGACTGACGACTTCCAGCCGGCGATACATGGAATCCACATCCTTCACATCCTGGGGAAACCAGAACCTTTCGGCGATGGCGGCGGTGGAGGGCCAAATGCGCGAGTCGATGTTTTCCGGCGTCACGAGCTCGCTCCACATGCAAGCCTCTCCGCCCAGGATGCGCGCGGCCTGCTCGGGGGTGAGGCTTGCGGCGGCGCCGGCCAGGGGATCAACTTTGTAGTACTCAGCAGGCGCCAGGGCGAAATCGAGGTAATAGCCGTTCGAGAGAATGCTCATGTAACCCAGCCGCGCCGCCTGGGCCAGCGATTCCGGCCCGCGCCAGGAGTGCACGACAATATCCTGGGGGAGGTCGGGATGAAAGATCTCATCCCACCCGATCATTTTCTTGCCGTGCTTTTGGACAATGGGCAGCAGGCGACGATTGAAGTAAAGCTGCAGGCCGGCGTTGTCTTTTATCCCTTGCGCCTTTTTGAAAGGGGCGATTTGGGGGTTCGCGTCCCACTGCTTGCCGTTGACTTCGTCGCCGCCGACGTGCAGGTACTCATCGGGAAAAAGCGCGGCGACCTCCCCGATCAAGCCATCGAGGAAGGTGTAGGTTTCTTCGCGGGTGGGGTCCAGGGCAGGATCGAAGATGCCCCATTTGCGCTCGATCTGGTACGGCCCGGGTCCACTGGCGAGCTCCGGATACCCCACAAACCAGCTTGTGGAGTGGCCCGGCATGTCAATTTCCGGGATGACGCGAATGCCGCGGTCGCGTGCGTAGGCGACCAACTCGCTGATCTGTGCCTGGGTAAAATAATGGCCGTCCGAGCCCAGTTCTTGCAGCTTGGGATACTTCTTGCTCTCGAGGCGAAAACCCTGGTTGTCCGAAAGGTGAAGGTGCAGCACATTCAGCTTCACCGCCGCCATGGCGTCGATATTGCGCTTCACGACCTCCTCGGGAATCCAGTGGCGCGCGACATCGATCATCAAACCCCGCCAGGGAAAACGTGGGCGGTCGGAGATGCTTACGGCAGGCACACCGAATCCCTGCGTGCCCAAGTTGACAAGTTGCAGGAAGGTTTCGATCCCACGCAGCACACCGACCGGGGTGGGAGCGGTGAGGCGAGCCTGTTGCGGCGTCACTTCGAGTTGATAGGATTCATCCTCCCTCACGGACTGGACTGGCTCACCCGCATGATCGCAGTGGATCACCAGTTTTGCTTTGGCGGCATCCTGCTCGACGCCCTCGCTCATGGGGATGGCAGTCTGCTGGGACAGGCGTCGAAGCAAACGGGTTGCGGCGGCCTCCAGACGCGGCTCCCGGTAGCCGTCGAGCGAGAACCCGAAAGGTGCCGTCAATCGCGAGGCGCCCCGAGCCGGCCTGTAGCTCCGCCGGCTGCGGCATCAGGCTGTAGGTTTGTGCTTGCGCAAGCGGATGGCCCAGCGTGATGGCAGCAGTGAGCGCCACAAGAACCTTCCCCTTTGAGTTTTGCATTCCTACCTCTGCAAGAATAGTGCCGTAATTACCTGATCGATCTGGATATTGGCGTCTGCTCCCGCCTGCATCGGCAGCGCCGTTCCGCCGGGAATTCACGAGAGACGGTTGGAACGACACAAGCTCAAGCAGGACGGCCGGCGTGGCCATTCCTGCCAATGGCGCCACGGCCAGGAAAAACTGCGATGTCCCGCATGACATTAAATGAACCCGTCGGCATTTGCAACCCGCGACGCGCGCAGTGCGGCGCTGCTTTGTCAGTTACATTGCCTCCCGAAAGTGTAAAATGGTTATTAGGGTGGGGAACACCCTCTCGCAGGGGCGGCCCGAACGAGGCGGAAAGAGCGGGCCGGCGCTTAACGTGGAAGTCTATGGCCAAAGGCTGGCAAAGCAAATCCGTGGAGGCGCAGATGGAAACCGCGCAATCGAAGCAAGAGGAAACTGCCAGGAAGCGCCTCACGCCGGAAGGAGCCGCGGCGCTGCGCAAAAAGGAAACACTGCTGCTGGCTTGCACCCACCTGCAACAACAAATGCAAGCGAGTCAACACCCGCGACATCGAGAAATGCTCCAAAACGCGCTTACGGATTTGGAAAAGCAACTCGAGGATTTGGGCGCACTGGATAGCGCTGCGGGCAGCCAATGATGGCACATCCTCCGACGGCCTTGGGAGGAATCACCTCGCAATGCCCGGCTGGAATAGAACCGTTCGCGGCCTATCATTTATCCTTCACAAACTTGAGGGCGACGGAATTAATGCAAAAGCGGAGGTGTGTAGGCGGGGGACCGTCTTCAAATACGTGCCCGAGGTGCGCGTCGCAGCGGGCACACATCACTTCCGTGCCCCTCATGCCATAGCTCATGTCGGTTTTCTGTTGGATGTTCTTTGGGTCAGCCGCCTCCCAGAAGCTCGGCCAGCCCGTGCCGGATTCGAACTTCTTCTGGGAATGAAAGAGATCGGCCCCGCAGCAAACGCAGCGGAAGACTCCCTCCTCGTGGAAATCCCAGAATTGGCCGGTGAAGGCGCACTCGGTGCCCCCATGGCGTGTCACCTGGTACTGCTCCGGGGTGAGGATCTGTTTCCATTCCGCGTCCGATTTCACCATTTTTTCCACGCTCACTCTGCCCTCCCCGTGGCGCGAAGCGGCGGAACTCCCCGCTGTCACATGCTCCTGCCCTTTCAATTTGTGCCCTGATTAAGAGATGGATTTGATGCCCGGTTGGTTACAGGTTTGGGAAGCTGCGCCCCCGGCGTTTCCCGGGCCAACGGAATTCTCAGGTTGTCAGCACGATTCGAGGCAGGTTAGTGCCGCCCATTGCCGTTGCGCGGATAGACCAGGCTCCGTGTTGCATCCCACGAGACATACACTTTTGCATCGCTCGGGGGCAAGGATTCACGTGCGGCGCTGGAGTCCCGCACCACGACGCGCTGGCCGCTGGAGACGCGCACCGCCCAGCGGCGTCTTCCTCCCTCGTAAATTGACTCCACCAGTTCGCCTTCCAGCAAATTCAGCGGGCTGCCATTTCCGGCGGGAGGATAGTGAGTCATGCGCACGCACTCCGGCCGCACCGCCAGAGTAGCGCGCGAATGCTGGGGGAGGTCCGCGGAATTCGACGCCCACAGTGCCTGCCCGCCATCCATCTCAAAACGCGTGCCCTCGGCGGTGTGCGCGGCGCAGTTCACCTCAAAGAAATTCTCCACTCCCATGAAATCGGCCACGAAGTGTGTTCGCGGGTGCTCGTAGATTTCTTCGCTGGCTCCCACCTGCTCGAGCCGCCCGCGGCTGATCACGGCCACGCGGTCGGACATCACCAGGGCTTCTTCCTGGTCATGAGTCACAAAGATGAAGGTTATTCCCAGGCGCGCGTGCAGGCGTTTTAATTCCACCTGCATCTGTTGCCGGAGTTTCTGGTCAAGCGCGCCCAAAGGCTCATCGAGCAGGAGCACGGCGGGCTCCAGCACCAGCGCTCGCGCCAGAGCCACCCGCTGTTTCTCGCCGCCGCTCAATTGATGTGGATAGCGGTCCTCTTTGCCCGGCAATTCCACCATTTCCAGGATGGTGCGCACACGTTTGCCAATCGCTTCCGGCGCCAGCTTCTTCTGCTCCAGGCCGAAGGCGACGTTGCGAAATACCGTGAGATGAGGGAAAAGAGCGTAATGTTGAAAGACCGTGTTGACGTTGCGATGGTAGGGAGGCAGGGCGGAAGCATCGCGCCCGTTGATCAGGATTTGCCCATCCTGCGGCAATTCGAATCCCGCCACCAGGCGCAGTAACGTAGTCTTGCCACTTCCGCTGGGACCGAGAAGCGTCAGGAATTCGCCTCGTCGAACCATGAGCGAAAAGCTTTCCAAGGCAGCGTGTTCCCCGTAGCGCTTACTGACGTTACGAAGCTCTACGATGCATTCCGGCGACGCGTCCAATTCTTAGGCTTATCCCGACCTCCATGAGTGAATCTGCAACTGATGCTACCCCCATCTTTCCAGCTTGGCAAGAGGTGATTGCAGGGCGAAAATTACGGCGCCGCCAGAGCGCCTCGGCGCCCCCGAACGTCCGCCCGGAAAGGTCACGGAAATTGAAAGTCCCCTCGCGGCTTGGCGGTTACTTCTTCTTAAGCGAACGGATATACGTGACCAGCGAATGAATCTGTTCGTCATTCAGCGAGTCCGCGAAGGGCGGCATCGCCGTCCCCTTCTTCCCGTTCTTAATGGTCTCCGCGATTTCCTTGTCCGTCAGGGAAGCCTGCACCTTGGGACTGGTGAAGTCAGGCGTCTTCAGGGCGGGAAACCCCTTGCCGTCCATACCATGACACATCGCGCACTTTTGCTTGAAAAGCTCCGCGCCGTCGGGCGCCGATCCGGCCTGAAGCGCGAGACCGAAGATAAACAGAAAGGCTCCCACTCCCAAAACCTTGATGAGTGTTGATATGTGGAATCGCATGGGGCTCCTCGAAACTGAAAATACAGTGGTGAGTTCTTAGTGGTTAGCCACGCACCTCTGACCACTCGGGACAAACCACTAATGGCCACTGCCTTACTTGATCGGGACATAGCCGGGCACATTCGCCGACCCCTCGCCGAAGAAGAACTGTTCCATCTGATTGGCGATGAATTCCTGGGCTTCCTTCGTCGACGGCACCAGACGATATTCGTTGATCAACATCCTCAAAAAGTTGAGCCACTGGTTCCATGCTTCTTCGGAGACGTTATCGTAGATGCGCTGGCCGAGTTCTCCTGTCCAGGGGGGCTCCTCCAGACCGGGAAGTTCCTTATTCAACTTCACGCACTTTACCATTCGCTGTGCCATAGAGACGTTTCTCCCGGGAATTCCTTCTCCGATTCGGATCTGGTCATGGTTAGATTGCCGCCGGGCTTCCCCAACGGCAGACCGCGCACGCTTGCGAACTTATTATACAGGAAATCCGAAGCATGATGGGTCAGCCTTAGGCAGGTCTGACTCGCTGCAATCTCCCCCTCCCTGAACTGGATATTTGCCGGAAAGAGGTTCGAGCCCGTCATTCATCAATTTGCTTTTGAGAGATCGCCCTCGCCCATGTTTTGCGTTCAAGGTGAGGGGAGCGAATATTGTGAATGCTCAGGTTAATTGAACAGCATGGGCTCTAGACGACTGACTTCTTGCGGCGAATTTCCAACTCCACTTCCTCGTCGTCAAGCAGCGGAAGCTGCGTGTGCGGATGAAGCACACCATCCCGAAACGTCGCGGAAATACACAGAGGTTTCCCGCGGGGCAATGAGGAAGCTTGTGGTGACACGACGCGTGGCGCGGTTGTGGGGGGCGTTACGCCGCGCTCGGCATCATCCATGGCCTGATTCGCCAGGCGATCGGCTTCGCGGTTTTGCTCGCGATACACGTGCCGGACGGAAAAGGATTCCAGGCGAGCAATCATGGCCTGGGCCCTGTCGTGCAACGCCCTCAGGTCAGGGCTGCGGACCTTATACCGCCCGGAGATTTGCCTGGCCATCAACTCCGAATCGGTCAGGACGCACAGACGTGGATAGCCATGGCTCAGGGCGTAGTCCAGGGCCGCCAGTAACCCCTGGTATTCAGCAAAGTTGTTAGTGGTTTTCCCGATGAATTTCGCAAAAGCCGTGACGGGTCGGCCTTGCGCCGTTTCAATGGACACCCCGTAGGCCGCGGGGCCAGGATTGCCGCGCGACCCGCCGTCGATGTGGGCGACGATTTCCGGGGAGTTGGGCATGGGAAACTCAGGTTATAGGGGACAGGTTACTGGTGACAGCCATCCGTTCCCTGTAACCTGTTCCCGGCCTTTCACGACATCGTCACTCGCGTGCCATCAGCGCCACCGGCGGCCTGTTCCTCCGCGGGAGGCTCAACGTAGTACTGGATGCGGCTACAGTTTTCGCAGGTCATCACCGTTTCGCCGGCTCGGATTTCGTTGTATACCTGCGGCCGCAAGCGGACATTGCACGCGGTGCAAAGACCGTCGCGGACCTCCGCCACCGCTGCGCCGGTTCGATATGTGCGGATGCGTTCGTAGAGCGCCAGAACGGTCCCGGTGAGAGTGGCGGCTATCTCCTTGCGCTGGTTTTGCAGGCGCTCGCGTTCATCCAGGTCCTTTTGGCGCTCGTCTTGGAGGCGCTTGATTTCCGCCGCCACACGCGCCTTTTCGCCCTCCAGCCGCGCCGCCGCTTCCTGGACGCGCTTCTGGATGTCTTCCGCCTCAATCATTTTTTCCAGGATCTGGTCCTCGATCTTGCGGATGTTGCCCTCTTCCCCTTCGATCTCCTTCAGCATCGCCCGGTACTGCTCATTAGTCTTCACCTGGTAGAGCTGATCCTTGTGCTTGGTGATTTTTTCCTGGACCACTTTGATGTCGCCTTCCAGGTCCTTGCGTTCCTTCAGGTTGGTGGCCAGGCGCTTTTTGCGATCTTCGTGGGCGTGAATGAAATCATCCAATTGCGATTGCAGGGACTGAATCTGTTTGGGGAGGGAATCGATCAACACCGTCAGTTCCGCAACCCGCTGGTCAAGTTGCTGGACCTCGACAACGGCTTTAAGGTCAGGATGCACTTACTCTCCTTGGATGCGTGGTATGCCCCCCGGCGGGAAGGCGCAAGCTCCATCTCTCAGCATCACACCTTCCATCACTTAACATTTTTGCATATTCCCAAGCGCCAGGGCAAGGAAATGGGTGCTGTCCTAATTTGAACGTAGCGCCGCCATCTTGGCGGCTCAATGCCGGCTGGAAGCCGGCGCTACATCTGAAATCAGGACAGCACCAGGAAATGCGCCCCAGCCGTTTCGGAACGCCTGGGGCACCCAACTTATTTGCATCCCCATGAGTCTTGATTCCGAGGCGACTGCGAGGTGGGGAAGAATGGCTGCCTATTTTCGCATTCGCAAAAAGCTCTTGCTTTTGCCGTATTCTTGTAGCACTATTGCTACAATATGAAGAATGAACCTCACGGCCCTCAGGCCTCTCGTCTTCGCCAACGGAAGTTTGAACTGTTGCGGCACTTCGCTCTACCTTCCGACCTCCTCCCCGGCTCCCTCACTTTCAACCTCACCCGCTGTGGTCATCCCCGCTGTCGTTGCGCCACGGGAAAAGGCCATGCGGCTTGGGTGCTGACCTTCATGGTGAAGGGAAAGCGGCGAGTCGAACGCATCCCCAAGGATTGGGTAGACGACGTGCGGCGCCGCGTCGAGGCGGGGCGGGAGTTCCAAGACGCCGTCCGCGAAGTGCTCGCCGCCAATGCCCAGCTTCTGGTCTGGGCGCGGAAGCAGCGACGGAAAAAGCGGTGAAGGGACCGAGTCCGCGACGCCTCTGGAAATACCTGGCGCGCTGTCTGCGTCTGCAATCCTATCTGCTGTCCCCCGGCGATGGCCGCACGGCACCCCAGATCCCGGCTCGGGTCTTGCTTTGGGCTCTGCTGCTCGGCCGACTGCTCAGGGAATACTCCTTCTACGCCGTGGAAGCCTTGGTGCATTCCTCGGCGCGTCGGGCTCTGCAGATCACGACCTCGTTCGGTGACGATGTGTTGGGTTACTTCACCGAGCGCTTGCCGGCCGCCCCCACCCGCGCCGCCTTGGCCACCGCCTTGCGCCAAGCCAAACGTCACAAGGCTTTCGACGGCAGCCCCTTCATCGGTTTGGCCGTGGATGGCACCACGGTGGGGCGCTGTCAGCAGTCCGCCTGCCAGCTCTGCCGACCCCACCGGAACTCGGTCGGCCAGATTACCAGCTACCGTCATCATTTGACCCTGGTCAGCGTGGTGGGAACCGGCTTGACGCTTCCCTTGGACGTGGAACCCTATGGGCAGGGAGATAGTGAATACGCCGCGGGCCAGCGTCTCCTGCGACGCGTTGTCGACACGCGGGGTCCCCGCTTTGCCGACTACGTGGTGGTGGATGGAGAATTCGCCACGGCGCCTTTTCTGCATGCGGTGGGAGATTTACATCTGCGGGTGGTGGCGCGCTTGAAAGGCAACCTCCCCGAGTTGTTTCAGGCCGCGCAAAAACGCTTTGCCGCCCAGCCTCCCACCCACTGTTTCTGGGAAGGGCACGACCGGGTGGAGGTCTGGGACGCCGACGACTTCGACCCCTGGGACACCCTGCGCTGGCAGACCGTGCGGGTCCTTCGTTACCGCCAATACAAACCCGATGGAACCGTCTATGAGGCTTTCTGGTTGACCGATTTTCCCACCCGCCGGCTCAGCAGCCGCTCTCTGTTTCGCCTTGCCAAGAGCCGTTGGGAAATCGAGAACCAAGGATTCAATGACGCCAAGAATCGCTACGGCCTGGAGCACATCTGTCATCACCACGCCAACAGCCTGCTCCTCGTCTGGCTGATTACCTGCTTGGCCTTGACCGTCGAACGCCTCTACCGCCTGCGCTATCTCCACCGCGGCACCCACCCGCTTCGCTCCGCCATCGAACTACTCCGCCTCCTGCGCCTCAGTTTGGCCAGCCCGGCGAACCTGGATACCAGTTGATCTGCCTCACGCCACCAGGGCACCGACCTCCTCCCTTTCGCTCTTTGACAACCTCGCTCCCTTCGCGGGCTCCTCGCCCGCCCGGAATCTTATTCTCGGAAAATAGACCCCCTGCCTCCCCCAACCCCCGTACCCTCCACAAGCGCTCCTCGTCCTATTCAAATTGACTCCGTCATCCTATTCCTCCGAAACGGCTGAATGCGCCCCCCTTCCGTTGACTTGGATGGGAGCGTATGTTACGTTTAGCGGACAGTTCACACCAGCGGGGGAAGCAGGAGCCAATAGATGGCGTTTCATCGGGCGAAAGCGCTGCAAGAGGCTGAGAAGTCTGTAGCTCAAGGCAAGGTTACTCATGCCATCAAGCAATATCTGGACATCCTGGAAAATGATCCCTCCGACGTGTCCTTGCTCAACACAGTTGGCGATCTCTATATCCGTGAACGGAACACCGCCGAGGCATTAAAGCATTTTCAACGGTTGGCTGAAGCTTACGTGCGTGAAGGTTTCAACGTTAAAGCAATCGCCATCTATAGAAAAATCTCCAAGGTTGATCCCAATTCCGTAGACACTCTCCTGAAGTTGGGGGAGCTGTACCAGGTTCAGGGCCTGAGTCGTGAGGCTCGGGATCAGTATCTGCAAGCGGCGGAATTCCTCAAGAAGCGAAATCAGACCGAGCGCGCTCTGGAGGTTTTCCGCAAGTTGGTGCAGATCGACCCTGAGAATGTCAACTTTCGCAACCGGTTGGCGGCGGAAGTGGAATCGACAGGCAAGAACGTAAATGCCGCCCAGGCCTATTTGGAATCGGCGGAGGTCTTGCTACATCGCGACAACCATGCCGCGGCTGAAACTGCCTTGAAGAAGGCCGCGGAGCTGGACCCGAAGAATTCCAAGATCCAGATTCTGCGAGCGCGTGTGGCCATCGCGCGCGAGCGGCCGGGAGAAGCCGAGAAAATTATCAATTCCTCTCAGGAGTTGCAATCGGACCCCGCGGCCATGCGGATTCTACTGGACTCCTATCTTGAAACCCGCAAGCTTCCAGAGGCGGAGAAACTGGCGCGGGCGGTCTTCCAGGCAAATCCCGCCGACTTCGCGCCGGTCTCCAGCACTTCTGCGCTCCTGGCGGAAAAGGGCGACGTTGACAAAGCATACGAGTTGCTGGCAGCAGCGGCGGAGCCTCTGATCAATCAGAACAACGCTGGTCCTCTTTTAGAAGCCCTCCGCCGGGTTTTGGAAAAGGCGCCCCAGCACATTCCCACTCTGGAATTGACCCAGCGGGTTTGCGAACGGACTTCGGATGAATTGGTGTTGTCCCAGGTGCAGGAAGCGCTGGGCCGCGCTCATGACCAGGCCGGCGACCTGGAGAAAGCCGAAGCGGCCTATTTGAAGCTTCATGACCGCGCCCCCGAGAATGCGACTTACCGTGAACTTCTGAATGCGGTCCAGCAAAAGCTTGGCAGGGAGATCAAACCCACAGACTTCTCCACCCGGGAAGCGCCGCTTGTGGTGTTGGAGGAATCCCCTGCGGAGCCGCTGACCGCTGAAGCTAAACAGGAAGCGGTGGTGAAAGAGGCACTCGAGAATAGTGACCTGTTTGCGCGTTACAACCTGCCCGAGAAGGCGATCGCCGAGCTGGAAAAAGTTTTGCAGATTTATCCCGACCAAGCTGAGGTTCACCTGCGCATCCTGGAAATCTCGCGCAAGGGCTTTCCAGCGCGGGGAGCAGAGGCAGCCGGCCAGCTCGCCCGAATATACGCTGAGCGTGGTGACGTCGAGACAGCGAGCAAATACCAAGCCATGGCGTCGGGAAGGGGCTCCTTGCATGAAACTCCGCTTCCCGCAATCGCTCTGGAGAAACCCGTCCCGGCGGCACCTGAAGCGCCACCGCCCGAACCCGTTGCTTTTGACCTCACACCTCCAAAAGCTCCGAGCGAACCTCCGGCTGCGTCCCCCCCGCCTCCGGTGATTGCCGGACCGGCGGTGGAATTGGACCTGTCGGGAGACCTTGAGGACATGACGGGGTTTGCTCCTGAGTCTCCTGCTCCCGCTGTCCTGGAGCGGGGTGCTTCACTCCCGGTGGAGATGCCGGCGCCGGCAGAAATTCCCGCTTCGGTCGCAACACCCCCTCCGCCGCCCGTCGCAGCACCAACCGCAGCTCATGAATCGCCGCCTGCGGTCGCGGAATCATCAATACCTGCTGATCTTGAAGATAGCGTGATCGAGATCGACTTTTACATTGAAAACGGTTTTATGGATGAGGCCCGGCAAGCCGTAGCCGTGCTGGAGGATAAATACCCAGGCAATTCGTTGGTGGCTGAACTCCGCCGGCAGTTGGATGAGCCGGCTGCGGAAGAATCTCCTGCGGAACAGGTGCAGGTTGCTCCGCCGGAGGAGGCGCCCGTTGCGGAACCGCCGGCGGAAGTTGTGCAAGCAAAACCAGAGGTGGCGTCTCCCCCTGAGCCCGCGCCGGCAGGGGAAGAGCCCGCAGCCGAAGAATGGGAACTTCCCGAAACTTACGGTTCTATCCCCTCGCCTGAGCCGGTGGTGCAACTCGCGGCTCCACCTCCCGTGGCGGAGCCGGCGGCCCCGCCGGAACTGGTGGAAGTCACAACGCCACTGCCCGCGCCCATGGTTGAGACACCGGCCGCGGCCGAGAGCGGCGACAAGGACCTGTTGGGCGAACTGGCCGGGGAAATAGCTTCATTACTGGACGAATCGGCGGTATCCGCAGACGGCCCCCCCGCAACGTCTACTGCCTCATCGATGGCTGCCGCCACTCCCATGGATCCTGCTCAGGGCATGGCGCAACTCAGCGAATTGCTGGCGGAGATGGAAGAGCCCGGCGACTCGATGGCCGATAAGAGCGATCCCGAGACACATTACAATTTGGGCGTAGCTTTCCGGGAGATGGGACTGTTGGACGAAGCTATTGGAGAGTTTCAAAAGGTCGTGAAGGGGGCGGGAAAAGGGAAATATCCTCCCAACTTCCTCCAGGCCTGCAGTCTGCTGGCGATTTGTTTTATGGATAAGAAGATGCCGGCGATTGCCGTCAAGTGGTACGTGCGTGCGCAGGAAGCCCCCGACCTCGATGAAGAGGCGCTGATGGCCCTGCAATATGATTTGGGTCTGGCGTACGAACAAGCAGGCGACCCCCGCAATGCCCTGGAGAGATTCACTGAGGTCTATAGCCAGAATATCGACTTCCGCAATGTGGCGGAAAAAATCCGCGAGCTCCAGCAGAGGACCTGAGAGACATTCCCCTCGCTGCCGGGGGGAGGACCACTGTCGCCTTGCCTGAGACCGAGCTCCCGGACCGACCAAATAAATGAATCGCCTTCTGACGATCGTGTACATCGTGTTTTGCTTCGAGCTTGGCGTGTTTCTATTTGTCTTCCCCTGGATTTCCCTGTGGACCAAGAATTACTTCGTGGGTCACTACCCTTTATTTGCGAGCGTCACCCACAACTACTTCCTGCGGGGGGCGGTTTCCGGCCTCGGGCTGGCGGATGTCTGGCTGGCTTTTTTTGAGTTGTGGCGCTTCCGTCGCGAATTAGGCTTTGTGAGTACGCCTCCGAACCGATGACCTTCCAGCTCTACTACATTACGGACCGCAGGCAAATCAAATCCCGCACCCTGGATATCTGCATTGCCGGGGCCATCGCCGCGGGTGTGGATTGGGTGCAAATTCGGGAAAAAGATCTGCCCGCCCGCCGCCTGCTTCGCTTGACGGAAGCGGCCCTGGAGCAAGCGCGTCGCTCCGCGCGCACCCGCGTGGTGGTAAACGATCGGTTGGACGTAGCGCTGGCGGCCAAAGCCCACGGGGTGCATTTGGGCTCGCGCTCGATGACGGTGGACTTGGTGCGGAGGCTGGCGCCGCGCGAGTTCGTGGTGGGAGCCTCGTGCCACTCACTCGAGGAAGCCCTGGGGGCGCAAGCGGCGGGGGCGGATTACATCCTGCTGGGACCGATTTTCGCCACTCCCTCGAAGCTTCCGTATGGCCCGCCGCTCGGACTGGACAAGCTGCGCGAAGTGACTTCGCAGGTCGGCATTCCGGTATTGGCACTGGGAGGAATTGACGCTGACCGCGTGCCGGCGTGCCGTGAGAACGGCGCGGCGGGAATTGCGGGAATTCGCATTTTCCAGGATTGCCATTCTGTGGAAAAGTTGATTCACGAGCTGCGCGAAAGGGCAGGGGAGTAGCGCATTGTTTACGGGAATGCAGCCCTCGGGGGGAAGCCCTCGTCGGACTCCCAAAAACCTTTGTCCTGGCGTTTGTATTCAAGCCAGCGAGCTCCGTTAAAGCTATAACGCGAGTAGTCTAATACGAAGTTGTCATCATTCTTGGGATGGCAGGAGAGAGTCAGGATTTCCTCTCCCTTCTCGCTTTTCGTAATCTTCCAATCAGATTTCAACGATCTCATCATGTGAATGGGTTCCGCTAGACCAGTTTTTCCATTCCAGGCTTCCACGTCATGAAACGTTCCGTTTGAAATCTGGAGTAGAGTTGTTATCGGCCCGTTGTACGACCCCCATCCCGCAGAGTAGGCAACGGTGAGGAGAAATTCTCGATTGCCACTGTGTGCTGTATTCCACTCCTGTAGCTTAGCCAGTGGCTTTTCGAGACTGCGTTGCGCAACGAGCTTCCCATCATGGTCTCTGATTGTCAGCTTTGCGCTGCCAGGCGGCAGGGAAGAGAATTCTTTGAATAGGTTGTCGCTGGGGGAAAGGACCAAGGACCAGTCGCCCTCCCCCCATAGCTCTTCCTGGACTGACGCCGTCAATCGCGCGTCCATCAACAACCCGAGTACTCCATTTGCTCCATCCGTTTTCTGCTGAAGCGTAAACCTCTGGGCTAAGGCATATGCTGGATGATTGGAATCAACCGCGCTGGATGTCATTGCGGGGAGGGTTGCTAGGAAGCACCCTGCCACAATGCATTTCCGAAACATTTTGGAGTATCCTCCGTCTTTGCGCACCCTATCATTCGCCCATCCAAGCGCCGTAGGGCTTGAGGACCTCAACATTATCACACACGGCCTTGATGGCCGCGGTGATGGGCACCGCGAGGATCAAGCCGAAACCTCCCCACAGCCAGGCCCAGAACATCATGGCAATCGTCACCGAGAGCGCATTCAGGTTGACGCGTTGGCCCACGAGCTTGGGCGTGAGAATGTTGACGGCCAGGAAATGAACCGCGCCCACGGCGATGCCGATGGCGATGAAGGGGCCCGTGGTGTTGTATTGCATCAGCGCCACAAGCAAGGGAGGAAGAATTCCCAGCGCCACGCCGATATAGGGGACTAGGCTGAGAAGCGCGGCAAGCGGTCCCATCAACAAGGCATATTGCAGATGGATGATGGCGAAAACGGGGGTAATGAGGCAGGCGGAAATAAGCCCGACGAGTAAATTCCCCACCACATACTGTCGCAACATGCGCGCGATGGCATGAATCACATCCTCCGCCTGTTGGCGCCGGTGGATGGGAAAAAGATTCAACGTCGCCGCCCACAACTGGTTCTTGGAAGTGAGCATGAAAAACACCAGGAAAGGAATGAACATCACGGTGACGATAAAGGCGTAAACCGACCCGATGCCCCGCAACAGGAATTGCGCGTAGGGGGATTCCTGCTGCAATCGCACGGTCGGCATGTTCGCCTCAGGGGAAGCCGGCATAATGGTCTGAGTGGTCTGCTGAATGTTGTTGGCGGTTATCTGAAGGTGGGCGGTGATTTGCTTAAGCCTTTCGCCCAGCCTGGGCAATGCTGCAAAGAAGGCCTGGGCACGATCGTAGATCACATAAATGGCCAGGTACGCGACGGTAAGCATCAAGAGCACCATGATGAGTGAGGCCAGCCAGCGGGGAATCCGAAAAGCCTCCATCACTTTGACTCCCGGCTCCAGGACCGAGGCAATCAGGATGGAGCAGATCAGGGTGATGACCACCGAACTCGCGTAGTAGATGCAGCCACAGATGACGGCAATGGCGATGATTCGAACACTGACCGAAGCGGCGGCGGAGGGAGTCCCGGTATGGGTTTCAAACATGCAATGTGCCCTCGCAAGCGATTCTAACTTGCCGCACCGGGAAACGCCAGACAAGAGCTATGTTGGACAGCCAGCGATGGTCGCGCAGTATGCAATCAGGTAGTGGAGCACATTGGCCCATCTCCATTATGGGCGAAGGGTAGCGCAACCTGGGCTCGCAAGGTCCGCAGACCCGCTCCGCCTCGGTGCATCCCGAACCAGCCAGCCTTCGGTGCGTGAGGACGCAATCGATCTCCTCTGTGACTTCCTTGCCGCCCCTTCCCATCTTCGCCTTTAATCCACCAGCCGCCGCAGGCTCAAGAATTTGATCTGCTGCTGTGCTTCCGTCGTGGCCATGGGGGAATAGTAATAAATGAAGTTTGCCTCCACCTCGGTTCGCGTGCCTTGTGGCACTTGGAAAGTGAAAGTTTCCTTGCGGGTTTCGCCGGGCGGGATGCGTGTATCGGAGATTTCTTTTGCCCCCTTCATGAAAGCCGCAGACTCGCGCACGATGGTGGCCCCCTTGGCGTCTGCCACCGTCCGGCGGAAAACGCGGCGATCGCTCGTGGGCGCGCCACCGTAAGGATCAGCATGCACTTCCAGAATGAGCTGCCGCATGGGAGAACCCGTCGGCACGGAGTGACCGGCACCCCGATTCGAGACTTCCACCACGATCCGGAGTTGGCCGCCCTCATGCGTGGCGGAAAGTTCCGCGTGCAGGGCCTTTTCCAACTGCTGCATCGAATGACTTCCCGGAATCTCGTGCAGATTGATGCCGGCATCGGCGGTCCTTTCGACGCGCGGGTCAACCACATTCCCCGCCACCTTGTACATGTGGCACGATTGGCAACTTTGATTCCTGGCCCCGTACGCGCTCTTGCTCCACTCCGAGTAGGTGGTAAGAACTGAAAACCCCAGCGCGTTGCGGTATTCGTGGCAGACAGCGCAAATCAGCGCGGAGGTGTGCAAGGGGGAATAAACCGTCCCGTGCGCGGGCGAAGTCACATCTTTCCAGGGACCGCTCTTGACCCGCGAATAGTCCACGATGGCCTTGGGATTCGGTCCGGTGAGCGTCACGTCCCGCATGGAGTGGCAATAATCACAGGTGATGCCTTCCCAACTCACTTTCTTCACCAGCGCCAGGTCTCCGCTCTCGATGGCGATGGGTGAATGGCAACTCAAGCACGTCTTGCGCGCGGACGCGCCGTAATCCGTCTCGGCCAGCTTCATGGCGTCTTGAAACAGCCGGCTCTCCACCGCTTGCGAGTGCGCCGACTGCTTCCAGCCTTCTTCGATGGCGCGGTGGCAATCGCCGCAAAACTCCGCGCTGCTGGGAACGGGAAGTTCCGCCGGCCAGCCCAAGGATGTGCCCATCAATAAGAGCGCAATCAGATAAGGTCCGCGAGACACAGATCACCTCCTGCGAGCTTGAGAGGGACTGGCGCTAGCATCGGCTGGCTTCGGGTCAAACCCAGCCCTGTAGTGAGGACAGATTGTACACCCGCTGTTGCCTTAAGCAACCATTTTTCATGGTGCTAGCGACATTGTGTCAGGGTCGTCTTGCGGGTAGTCAATGAGCGGACTGCGGTGTGGTGGCGGCTGAAGGATAGGCGCTGTTAATGGTGGTGCGCCAGGGTTCGGGTCTGGCTGTTAGCTGTCGGCTGTAAGCTGTTAGCGAGTTGCTGGTAGCTGCGAGTAATACTCCGGCCGGGGTGCCGCTGGCTTGCGCGCACGAAATCGGAAAGCGTAGGGATTTACGTTCACCTCGACGTTGTCGAACCCCGCGGCATTAAGGCGATGGGAGAAGGTGCCGGGCTCGACCACCACCAGCGTGTCAAAAACGTGCAAGAGGCGAAAGAAGCGGCTGTCAAGGCTATCCGTGCCGGCGAAGATTCCGCCCGGCCGTAGGACTCGCGCCACCTCAGCCAACAGGCGGTCCTGCAACTTGGCTGACGGGAGGTGGTGGAGCATGGTGAAGCAAACGGCGGCGTCAAAACTCGCGCTCGGCACTGACATCGCGGTGGCATCCTCACGCACAACGGTCACATTCCGGTCGAGCGTACGGCGGCGCAGATCTTCTGCAAGTTTGGGATCGATTTCCACACAGGTGAGGTGCGCGACACGATTGGTCAATAGCTCTGTCGCTGCACCGTACCCGGGCCCGATTTCCAGGACGTTCGACCCCAGTTCCAAACCTTCCAGCGCCCAGGGAAAAGCACATTTCTCCACGCTCTGCTTCCATCGTGACGAAGAGCACAGCCAGCGATGCAGGAGGTTCACTTCTTCGCCTCAGGATGCTCCGAGAGGCTCAGAATATTCCCGTCGGGATCTTTGAACCACGCGACCTTTGCTCCGGTGGGCGACGTCCAGATTCCCAAGTTATCCTGTTTCAAATACTCGTAGCGCTCAAACCGTACTCCAGCTCGTTCCAAGTCGCGGACGGTCGCCGTTATGTCGGGAACCTGCCATCCCAGAACCGTGCCGCGGACCGGCGGGCGCTCCTTTCCCATCCCCAGGCGGAGCATGATGCCGTTAGCGTCGAAGACCAGGGCAAACGGAGGCTCCTCGCTCACCAGGCGCAGACCCAGGGTGTCACGGTAAAAGCTCTTGGCGCGTTCCACGTCAACGATGGTGACGAATCCGATGATGTTGTACTTGCTCAGTCCAATGTTGGGTGTCATAGGGTCATGATGGGCTTATTTGTGTGGTGTCGCAAGTATAGTATTGCGTCATAATATATCCCCAATGCGACATATGGGGATTCTACGCGAATACGATCCGAAGCGCGGCGTTTCCGTCGCCACTTTGGCGTACGAATATACGCCGGGATTCCAGGTTCCCGAACACGCCCATGGATCAGACCAGTTGATCTACGCGATCCGGGGCATCATGGAAGTGTCCTCCGGCCAGAGCATGTGGTTGATCCCTCCGCATTTCGCGCTCTGGATTCCGGCACGGACATCTCATCGCATCCACATGCCCGGAGCGGTTTCCATGCGCACTCTGTATTTTCGTCGGGGATTAGTCCGCCGCCCATCGCCGGGTTGCGCCGTGCTTCACGTAACCCCGTTACTGCGGGAACTGATTGTGGAGGCGGTGCGCATCGGCCAACTTCGCCTGCGGGACCTCTATGAGTGCGCCCTTCGTGATTTGACTGTCTTGCAGGTGAAGAACGCATCTCCTGTGCCAACTTTCATCACCATGCCACGCGAGCAGCGAGCGCTGGCAGTGGCTCAGGCGGTGCTGGCAAACCCGGCCCTATCGAAGCCGCTGGCAATGTTGTGCGCCGACGTAGGGGTGAGCGTCAGAACGGTGCAGAGAATTTTCCGGAAGGATGTGGGCACCGATTTTGCCTCTTGGCGGCGGCAGGCTCGGTTAACGAAGGGGGTGGAACTGCTGGTTTCGGGATGCTCCGTCAAGGAAGCCGCCTTAGCGGTGGGCTATCAACAGTCAAGTGCTTTTGTCGAGGCTTTTCGCCTCACTTTTGGCACCACACCGAAAGCGTGGACCTTGTCCCTGGCAAAACCAGCCTAGGGAACAATGAAGCCGGGTAATTGCCATGCGCGAGGAACGCCTGGCGTAGCGCCCTGCGCGTCGGGGCGCGCGGAAATAATCCCACCCTTCTCCCCCCGGGGAGAAGGTGCTGAGGTACGAAGCGGATGAGACATCTTCGGTGCACGAATGCGGGGGAGTTTTTGCACCCCCTCCCCCCGGAGAGGCACGTCATCTAGCGCGCGCGGGCGCACCAAGAGGAGGAACGACAGCGCAAGGGGATGGTTGCCAAGCCGGCGGCCATTCCCCCGGAATCAGTCGCACGCGCGACGAAGCCGCAGCACTCGAGCCGAGCTGGCCACTTATACGAGTAGGGCGTACACGATCAAGTGGAAAGGAGTGCAGATCTATAGATCCCAGAACGCGTATCAGGGGAGTTTGCATGATTACTGGTGGGTTGGGCTGTTCTCGCCAGCTATTCTGAAGCGAAAGGCAGCTTTCAATTCGTTCGACCTGATCCTGATCGTTGATTATATTTCGTGACTCACGTATCCGAACCAGCATGCCTCAGGACAATGACTCCGCTTCCCTGAATCTCACTTTTTCGTCTATTGGGCAGGTTTTGGGGGCTTACCTCCGGCCTTGGTGGAGTTGGACGAGCCACTGATGCGCGAGGTCCAAGTGGTAGCGATCGGGTACGTCGATGCGGTCTTTGCGGGCGAGCAGGCCGTTGTAGCCTTCCCGCAGCAGAGGTTCGGCCTCGGCGAATTTCTTCTCCCCGGCCAGGCTCGCTCCCAGCAAACTTTCGGCGCGGTAGCGCTCCCAGTTGTCGGGTTGCGCCTTTTCGTCGGTAGAGAGCGCTTCGCGGGCCAGGGGTTCGGCCTCCGCGAAGTTGCCCTGAGAAAGGTATGCCAGAGCGAGATCGTCCCCGGCATCGGCGGTGGTGGGGTTCTCGGCGCCCAAGGTGAGGCGGAAGCCGCCAAGGGCCTGTGCAGCGGAGGTGGCAGCCGCCGCGTAATCACCCTTTTTTTGGTACATAAACGCCAGATCGGACACGATGCCCAGCGTATCAGGATTCTGCGCGCCCTCCGCCCGTGTTGCGATCCCTATCGCCTCGCGTAAGAGGGGCTCGGCCTGTGCGTATTTGCCTTCCTCCCGGTTGATGCAAGCCAGGCCGTCTCGGGCGGCAAGCGTGTTGGGATGATCGGGACCGAGGGTACGTTGCTGGACTTCCAGGATCTGGCGATAGAGCCCTTCCGCCTGCGGATAATGGCCCTGAAATGCATAATCGTTGGCGAGATTGGCCATGACCGTGAGCGTGTCCGGGTGGTCAGGGCCGAGGACGCGGCGCCGGACGTCCAGAATCTGCCGGTTGAGCGCCACTGCCTCCGCTGTCTTGTCCTCACGATCGTAGTCCTCAGCCAGGCTCATCATTGTGCTGAGCGTGTTCGGATGTTCAGGACCCAGCACCCGGCTCTCGATCCCCAACACTTGCTGGTCCAGCGCCTCGGCCTGCGCGAATTTTCCCTCCATCCTGTAAATGATGGCGAGAGCACCCGTGGAAAACAGCGTGTCGGGATGTTCGGGACCCAGCACCCGGCGCCGGCTCTCCACCACCTGGAGGTTGAGGGCTTCCGCCTCTGCCAGCTTTCCTTCCTTACGATAGCAACCGGCTAAATTGCTCATCGTTCTCAGCGTGTCGGGATGGTCGGAACCCAGAACGCGGCGATCGAGATCCACAAGTTCAATATAGAGGGCCTCTCCCTGCGCCAGCTCTCCTTCGAATACACGGAGGCTTGCCAGAGCATTCATGGCGTTCAGGGTGTCGGGATTTTCCGGGCCCAGGAACCGGCGCTCAAGTTCCAGCGCCTGGGTCAGAAGCGGCTCGGCTTGCTTATACTTTCCTTCCCATTCATAGGCCACACCCAAGTTGGTCATGGAATACAGCGTGTCCGGGTGCTTAGGACCCAGCACGCGGCGCTGCACGGCTAGATTCTGCTGGAAGAGTCTCTCGGACTCAGCATACTGGCCCTGACGGTAGGCCAGCCTTCCCAGCAGGCTGACGGTCCGAAGCGTCTCCTGGCTCTCCGGCCCCAATGAACGGCGGCTGAGCTCGAGCGCCGCTTGCAGTTGCTTCTGCGCCTGCTCGTAAAGCCCGAGCTGGCTGTAAGCATTGCCGATGGTGTCGCGAATCGCGACCTCAATCTCCGGCTGCTTGCCAAACTTCCCTTCGATGTTCTGCGCCGCCCGGTCCAGCACACTTCGCACGGTGATGTTGGGATCGGGTTTTGACTGATTGTAGGCGCTGGCCTGGCCCAGCAGATCGTTCTGCAAGAAATCGTTGACCGCTTGCGCCACCGCTGCCTCCCGGTTGGCGCGGATGCTTTGCCGGATGCTGACCACCGCCGCCGCGATGAGCACCAGCACGAATGCCGTGGCGGTGAACAAGGCGACGCGGTAACGGCGTGCGAATTTGCCGGCACGGTAAGTGACCGAGGGCGGAACCGCCAGCACCGCTTCGTTCCTCAGATACCGCCCAATGTCGGCAGCAAAATCCGACGGCGAGCCGTAGCGGCGCGCCCGATCCTTTTCGAGAGCCTTCAGGGCGATCGCGTCCAGATCCCCGCGGAGCTGTTTGGCAAGAGTTCGCGGCTCGGTCTGGCGCTTGCGCGCCAATTCCGTTGAAGTGGCCGGATCCTGGGTGCGGAGCCGGGTGCTCGGCTTCGGCGCATCGTCCTCGCGCAGCTTCCGCAGCAATTCTTCCAGCGCGGCTTCTCGCAGTTCCAGCGGCGGCACTCCCGCCAGCAGTTCGTAGAGGATGACGCCCAGCGAATAGACGTCCGTGCGCGTGTCGATATCCTCACCCGACGAACTTGCCTGCTCCGGGCTCATGTATTCCGGCGTCCCGATCATGGTGCCGACGCGCGTGAACATCGCGTCGGCGCTCAGCTTCTGGGTCAGCGCCTTGGCCACGCCAAAATCGATAATCTTCGGCGCCGGTTTGCCATCCACCTCAGTAACCAGAATGTTCGAGGGTTTCAGGTCGCGGTGGATGATGGCTTTCTGGTGCGCGTGCTGGACTCCCTCGCAGACGCGCAGGAAGAGCTCCAGCCGCTCGCGGGTACTGAGGCGGTGATGGTCGCAGTAGGTGGTGATGGGCACCCCGGCGACGTACTCCATCACGAAGTACGGCGCGCCCTGGGGCGTCGAGCCGGCATCGAACACCTTGGCGATGGCCGGGTGGTCCATCAGCGCCAAGGCCTGGCGCTCGGACTCGAACCGCGCGATCACTTCGCGCGTGTTCATCCCCGCCTTGACCAGCTTGAGAGCGACGCGGCGGCGCACGGGCTCTTTCTGCTCCGCCAGCCAGACATCGCCCATCCCGCCTTCCCCGATTCTCGGGAGGAGGTGATAGCGGCCAATCGCCGTGCCCATCCCGCCCTCGTCATGAGCAGAAGTCACATCTGCGTCGAAGCGTTCTTCAAGAGCCACGCCGGCAAAACTCCTTGTTGTGGGAAAACCCTGCTAAGTATTATACACCCAATGGGTGCGTTGAACGCTTGGTTTCGATTCCCAGCGGGAAATCTCCTTCGCACCGCCGAACGCCCCGGAAGTCCCCTTCGGGGAAATTACTGAGCTGCCTGCGATCATTTGGTGGAACAGTCGCCATATCGGAAGCTCGACCGGTCGTGCATAAGCAGCTTGAAAAGACAAAAGAAACCGGCTGGTCGCAGATGGCGCTGACATCGGTTGCTTTCAACTGCACTCGCAAATTACGGCTGGCGCCCCAATGCATCGGGGCGCCAGCCGAGCGTCGCCTTGCGACCGGGAGCGGCGGGTGTTCAGCGCAGGCGGTCCACCGAAGCATTTGCTTGGCGACTCTGAGGGGACGCATACATAAGAACCAATGTATGCGACACCCTGAAATTCGAAAATGACCCGATGGCCGATGATCCGATTTGCCCTTTGCTTCTATTCAAATTCCGAGCACGACATGAAGTATCCGCAGCGGGGGCAGATCATCTTGCAGCGATGGGATTCGAGGCGGCTGGAGCAAACGGGGCAGAACTGGTTGGGAAACTCGAGTGCGGTTCGAGTGTTGGCGGATTCAGAGGCGGCGGGTTTGGGAAGGTCATTATTCATGGCCGCACCTTCCTCACGCATAGTGTTCGGTGATGAAGGCGCGCAGGCCCTCGTAGGCGCGGGTGAGCGTGGCCTCATCGGGAAGGAAAACGATGCGGAAGTGCTTGGTTCCCGGGGCCTGGCCGAATCCCGAACCATGCACCACGAGGACGTGCTTTTCCATCAGCAACTGCTTGGCAAAGTGCTCGTCGCTGTCGGGAATGTCGATTTTGGGAAAGGCGTAAAACGCTCCCCGCGGCGCGACGCAGCTCATGTGGGGAATCGAGTTGCAGGCGTTGACGGTTAGGTCCCGACGGATGCGCAGTTTGCGGCGAACCTCGGGCAAGTGATCCTGCGGGCCTTCAAGCGCCGGGCGCACGGCAAACTGCTGGGGATGGCTCGAGCACAGCCGCGCGCGCAGCAATTGGTGAATCCCTTCGACGTAAGGCTGGACGGCCGCGGCATCGCCGCTGACAATGCCCCAGGCCACTCGCCAACCGGGAACCAGGTAGGCTTTGGAGAGCCCATTGAAGGTTACGACGGGGAGGTCCGGCGCCAAAGCGGCCAGCGAGGTGTGCGGCTCGCCATCCAGAATCAGCTTATTGTAAATCTCGTCAGCGAAAAGCACCAGGTTGTGGCTCCGGGCGAGTTCCGCGATGCGCTCCAAGGTCTGGCGCGGATAAACCGCGCCCGTGGGGTTGTTGGGATTACTCACCACGATGGCGCGCGTCCCGGAATTAATCCTGCGGGCCATGTCCTCAAGGTCGGGCTGCCAATCATTGGCCTCATCCAGCCGGTAGGAATTGGGCTCCGCGCCGAGTTTGGCGAGAACCGCCGAATACATGGGGTAATCGGGGCAGGGCGTCAGGACGTTCTCCCCTGCGTTCACCAGCGCGGTCAGACCAATGTCCAGGGCTTCGCTCACCCCAGCCGTCAGGAAAACGCTCTGAATGTTGCGGAATCCCTTGCGCTCGGCTTCCGCGCGGATCGCCTCCAGCGCTTCCGGAATGCCCAACGAGGGGGCATAACCATTCTTGCCGTCGCGCATGGCTTTCTCCACGGCCGCGATCAGGTGAGGAGGCGTGCAAAAGTCGAAGTCGAGGGGATCGCCGATGTTCAGCGTGAGGATGGTCTTGCCCTCGCGCGCCAGTTGCTCCGCCAGCACGGCCATGTCGCGGATGGCGTAGCGCACGCGATCGAGCCGCGCGGCGGCGGGTACCACATGGAGATGATCCAGCAATTGGCTCATGGATACTGCCTGGGTGTAACAGAAAGCCCTTGGGCTCGAAGCACTACGCCCCGCGGGGCAGGCACGCCCTCATTCATCATCATAACTCAAGGCAGGGGGAAAACTCACGGCAGTTTCTTCTTTTTCAGCAACCCTGAGACGCCGCGCACGGCATTGACAGGTTCCGCCGCCGCGGCTGATGGCGCTCCGGTTCCTCCCGAGGGAGCGTTTTTCAGGGTGAACTTGGGCTTTGCGAATGTCCCCCCCACGGCGAAAGGAAATGTCATCTTGCCGTGGGCAAATGTGGCGCCGGCCATGCCTCCCAGAACCGTGGCGAGCGGATTGTTGCCGCTGGCGGCGAGACTGGCTTTGCCCTGGTATTCCAGGCTCCCTTCGCCCGCCATGGTCATGCTGCCGGAACCATCCACATTCACGCCGTTGCCGACCAAGGCAATCTGGTTGCTCGAAAGCCTGGCGTCCGCAATCCGAAAATCCGCGGAGAGGGAAGAGAACGCCGAGGGGTCGCCATTGGCGGGGCCGACTTTGGCCAATTTCACCAAACCGAGCAGGTTGGCGTTGAGTTGCAAACTGGGCATTCGACCGTTGCGAATAGCCGCTTGCCCGGAAGCGGTGATGCCGGCCAAGGGATCGGAGGAGTGAACGATGGTGCCATTCGCCTTGGCCGTCCCGTCCAAAGTTCCCGTCAACATCCCTTTGGCTTGGGGAAAAGCGCTCAGAAAATCCCCGACGTTGACGCCATTCAGCCGCGCGTCCACGCTGTATGCCAAGTTGGGGCCGGCGAAATCCAGGGAAAGGTTCCCCGTGGCACTTCCGCCGTAGCATTTCAGATCCAGGTCGTCAATGAAGACCTGCTGGGGATAGAGGCGGACTTTAGATTTCAACTTGGTCACAGCGACATCGCCGATCTGTAAGGCGTCGGCCTTGAGGGTTCCCTGCGCCACCACCGGCCCTTGCGCATCTGCGGCGTACACAATTGTGTTGAACCAGCCTGCCAGGGCAGCGAATTCGCCTGGCGCAGAGGCGGGCCGCCTTAGCGATAAGGTGGTAAGCGCGTTCAAGTTCACCTGGCGCAAATCGATCGAGGCGCCATGACCCTCCATGAGCGAGGGGCCCGGCACTCCCGATGCGAGCAGGCTTGCCGCCGCAAAGTGCCCTCTCTCGACGGTCAGCTTGGAGATAACACCCAGCGCGAACGACGCACTGTTATCTCCCGGCGGATCGGCGGGGGGATCGCCCGGCGGGGGATCGGGGGCAGGGGAGTTTTCAAAGTTCCACTTGCCGTGAGTATCCTCCAACATGTCGAGCGTCAGATCGTCCAGATCGAGAGAAGTTATTTCCACCTTGCGGTGCAGCAGCGCAAAAGGGTTAACCGCAACATGAACTCTCTTAACGCGCGCCAAATCGCCCGTGGGAAAGCCACGGGGATTGCCCAAAGAGAAATCATCCACACGAATGGCGACTTCCGGGAAGATGGATAGAGCCAAGTGGCCGATGTGAGCCGGTTTCCCGGTCGCCTGCTGAATTTGCGCGATCACCCGTGGCCGGTAGCGATCGATATTGAAAATCATGGGAATGATGATGGCCAGCGCCACAACGACGAGGACCAGCACGATCACCAGAGTGAGCGCAATCTTCTTGCCCTTGGTCATGGAGCGTACTCCTTGGGAATTCTGCCGGTGTACCCTGATGGCGATTCACGGTACCTCTGCGAAAAGCCAGGCCGGAGATCACCAACTAAAATATTACACTGTTTTCAGTTCCGGCGCGTGCTCACGGAGCGGAGCCGGTTTTTGCGGGAGGAGGGACACGGGTAAACTTGGCGGTGTAATACTCAAAAAACGCTTTCCCCGGCGGAGCCGCCTGGACGGTTTCGGTGAATTCACCGGCCCCGGTTCGCGTCCATAACTTTCGAAAGAGCCATCCCGGCGGAGGGGAGTCGCCGCCTTCGGGATTCAGGTGAACCTCGGCCTCATCCACCGTCAATCGATAGCGCGTGATGAATCCGGTGGTGGAGAATACTCGCAGAATAAAGCCGGCCCGGTCAGGGCTGGCGCTCAGGATTCCCAACCACGATTCCCGCGTGGCCGGCACAGTTGGGGTGGCCGCAAGCGAAAGCTCGCCGCGAAAGACCAGGAAATGTTTCTCCAGGTCGGTGTTGACGGAAAGTCGCACTTCACCCGAGGGGCCTTTGGCAAGGGTTTTGCCGGCCCATCGTCCCTGCAACCAATCGAGCGCCGAGAAATCCGGCAGCGCGGGGATGGGGATCTGGTATTGGACGGCGGGCTTGTCCTTGGCGGCCGAGGTGGCGCCGGCAAGAGCGCCGATCAACGCCAGAATCAATGCGCGCACCCGTGCGCCCCCACGAGCTTTCACACGTTGCGGCGAAGGTGCATGCGGTCGGATGTTGGATTCCTCCTGATTGCTCCTGGTTTCCGGTTCGAGTGGGCGCGGCAGGCGCCGCTAGTTCGCATTAATGGATTATTACTTCTTTGAATTTTAACAAAGGTACTGCTGATATAAGAAACCACGGGCTCCGACCCGCCTCCAGTCGCCGGCCCCCTCTCAGGCTTGGTGGAGAGAGGTTTGTTCCGTCCCGGACCACCTGTCCTCCGGGAACTTGATCCCCCAAAATCCCGGTGGCTCCAGGATCTCAAAACCGATTTCGAAGGCGAGGTCCCTTTCCCCCACGCCCGTCCACACCACCCGGCCGCGCGTAAAGCGTTGCGTGTTTCGCATGCGAATATCCAGCGTCGTGCCGATGGGGAATCGCTGGCGGCTGCGGATCATCCCGCCGTGCAGACTGACCACAAGCGTTTCCACCGGTTCCCATTCGGTGGACTGGGGCGCATTAGTTGGATTGACATAGAGCGGCACCCGCATGACGATGCGCACGCTGCGCCGCCGGGTCGCTCGCTCTGTGGAAAGTCGTTCCATCAGTGCCACTAGAGTGCACCTTCGCTTCGGACTCGAGCCAAATTTCTTATGCCATCATAGCATATGGTTTCGCGCTTGCAAGCCTGCGTATCGGCTACTCGCCCTCCCCTTTGCGGCAAGGTTACGTTCTAATCTCCCAGCAACTCCCGCAGCCTCGCTTCGTCCAGGGTTTTGATGCCCAGGGCGCGCGCCTTTTCCAGTTTGGAGCCGGGATCGGCGCCCACCACCACGTAATCGGTCTTCTTACTTACCGAACCGGCCACGCGCCCGCCGCTCTCCTCAATCATTTGTTTGGCCTGATCGCGCGAATAGGTGGGCAGTGTGCCGGTCAGCACGAATTGCTTTCCCGCCAGCTTGCCACTTGGCTTGCGCGTTTGCTCTTGCTTGAACTGCAAGCCGGCCTGGCGCAGTTTCTCGATGACCTCGCGATTGCGCTTTTCCTGGAAGAATTCCCGGATGGCCTCCGCCACGCGCGGTCCCACTTCCTCCGCCTCGACTAGTTCCTCCGGGGTCGCGTTGGCAAGCTTGTCGAGGGAGCCAAAGTGGTTGGCCAGCAACTGCCCGGTGCGTTCGCCCACAAAACGTATCCCCAGGGCAAAGATCACGCGCGCCAACCCCGCCTGCCTACTTTGCATGATTTCATCCAGAAGGTTTTGCGCGGATTTGTCTCCCATGCGTTCGAGCTCGGCGAGTTGCTGGTGGGTAAGGCCGTAAAGATCGGCCACATCATGCACCAGACCTTTGTCCACGAGCTGGTCCACCAGCGCTTCACCCAGTCCATCGATGTTCAAGGCGCGCCGCCCGGCGAAATATAGCAGCGATTCCTTGAGTTTGGCGGGGCAGGCCGTGTTGACGCAGCGGTAAGCCACTTCGCCTTCGGCGCGGTGCACTTCGCCCCCGCACACCGGGCACTTCTTGGGCATTACAAACTCGCGCCCGTCCTCCGCCGCCTTCACCACTTTAACGACTTGGGGGATCACTTCCCCCGCGCGCTGGATCAACACCGTGTCCCCGATCTTCACCCCCAAGCGCTCGATCTCATCCATGTTGTGGAGCGTGGCGTGGCTCACGGTGACGCCGCCCACGTCCACAGGCTCCAAATCCGCCACCGGCGTAAGCGTGCCCGTACGGCCCACCTGCGCACGGATGTCGTTGACGCGCGTCGTTGCCTGGCGCGCCGGATACTTATACGCCACGGCCCAGCGCGGCGACTTGGCGGTTGTGCCCAGCTCCTGCCACAGGCCCGTGTCATTGACTTTGATGACGATCCCATCGATCTCGTAATCCAGGCTCTCGCGCTTGCTCTCCCACTCCCGGATATAGGCCAACAGATCGTCAAACGCCGGGCAACGCCGCCAATGGGGGTTGACCTTGAAACCCATCTTGGTGAGTGTTTCGAGCGCCTGCGCATGCTCGCCCGGAAGTTCGGCGCCGTTCACCTGCAAGTAGTAAACAAACATGTCGAGCTTGCGTTCCGCCACAATGCGCGGGTCGAGTTGGCGGATGGAGCCCGCCGCGGAGTTGCGCGGGTTGGCAAATTTGGGATCGCCCTCCGCCTCGCGCTGGGCGTTGGTTTGCTCAAACGCCTTGCGGGTCATGATGACTTCGCCGCGCACTTCAAATCGCGCTGGATTGCCGATCTGTTTGAGTTTCCTCGCCTCCAGGCGCAACGGAACGGAGCGAATGGTCCGGATGTTAGAGGTCACGTCCTCCCCCACCACGCCATCACCGCGCGTGACGCCCCGCACCAGTTCGCCACCCTGATAAGTGAGAGCCATGGAAAGGCCATCCAGCTTCAGTTCCGCCACGTATTCCACCCGCTCACGGCCCGCCAGCTCGCGCACGCGGCGGTCAAAGTCGCGCAGGTCGTCAACCGAATAAGTGTTGTCAAGGCTCATCATGGGCGACGGGTGGCGCACCTTGGGGAATTCCTCGGCGGGAGCGCCTCCTACGCGCTGCGTCGGCGAGTCGGGCGTGACGAGATCGGGACGCTCTAGTTCGAGTTCCTTCAGGCGCCCCATCAGCTTGTCGAACTCGAAATCGGAGATCTCCGGATCATCGAGCACGTAGTAGCGGTGCTCGTGGTAACGGATTCTGTCGCGCAGGTCGGCGATTTCCTTCTCGATGTTTCTGGCCACGGCGTTTCCTTACCCCCATGCGGTCACGGCAAAGGCGTTTTCGCAATTATACCGTGGGTGCAGCCCTGCAGTGCATGATGGATTTCAAGTCATGCGGATTTTGTACCAGACCTGCCCATAAACGCCCGCGTTCGCAAGCGCCGGTGATGCTCAATTCCCGAGCTTTCCCCAGTCTTGACACGTCTGTAATGCGGCTGCTAGTGTCTCAGGGAGAGGCTAAGAACCTGGGGGTGCGGGTCATGAAACTGCGAAACATCATCGTAATAACTGCGTTCGCAGCCGTGTGTTTGGCCACGCTGGCTGCGACGCCGCAATCAGATAAACAGCCGATCACGTCGAGCACCGGCCGCTTTGGCGACCCCAATTCCGTCGCCTGGAAGTATCAGGACTATCTTTTTGGGGTTATCAAGGAAAAGAATCCGAATGAATTGATCCTGACCCAGACCAAGTTCGGCACCGACCAGACCTTCAAACTGAATAAGAAAACCAAGTTCATCCAGGACGGTAAAGCTAGTTCCTTCGACAAACTGAAAGTGGGCGACAGGATTTACGTGGACGTCGATACCGACAAGAAAACCGGCGCCATGACGGCCAAAAAGGTCGTCAGCGGTTTGGATATCCCATCGAACCCGCTGGGGACCCCGTAACCAGTAAGCAAATGCTGCCTCGAAGGCGTCAAAGTGGTTTCCAAAGGGACCAGGCTTCATCGGTGCGAATTTGCACTTTCTGCCTGGCGTGTGCTTGGATCTTCATAATGGCGGGAGAATCGATCGCGCTCGGCATAAGCACCGGCAAAGCCCGGTGCAACCTGACCCCCGCATCGTGCATCGAATCCACCCGAACTTTGTTGTTGCAGGGCACCAATGCCCAATTCCCTCAGGTTCCTCCAGTCTTGACACGGCCGCGACGGCGCTGCTAGTGTCAAGAGAGGGAAACAGAATTCAGGGGAGTCAATGGCTGTGAAGCTACGGAGTATTTTGCTGGCGTTAGTCATCGGATTCGTGGGGTTCGCCGTTCCGGCTGCCGGGCAGAGGGGGGGCCGGGGCGCCTCCGGGGGTGGCTATGGGCCTCTCGGAGTTCCCTCCAGTGGCACCGACACGGCGGGGAACAAGTATGCGGATTATCTTTACGGCGTCGTTAGAGTGCTGGATGAAGATCAGATGATCTTGACCAAGACCAAAGTTGGGCCGGATCAGACTTTCAAGTTCAACAAGAAAACCAAGTTCATCCGTGACGGTAAAGAGGGTTCGTTCAAGTCCTTAAAGGTGGGCGACGAGGTGTGGGTGGATGCTGACGAGGACAAGAAAACGGGCAACTTCATTGCCCGGAAGGTTGTCAGCGGGGTCTTCACCATGCCGTCTTCTTGAGAACCCACAGGTGCGTTTGGGCTCGACTTTAACGTGCCAGCATTGCGCCTGCTTGTAAGGGTCAATACCCTTCCGCAGTCGCTGGCCTCCCCTTGAAAAAAGGTATCCTCATTTACAATCCGGTTGCGGGGCGGCGTCCTGCCGGGCGGGAGCGCGAGGTCCGCCGAGCCGCCGATGTGCTGCGCCAGGCAGGGCTGGAGGTCGAGTTGGCGCCCACATCGGGGCCCGCCATGGCGCACGAGTTGGCGCAGGCCGCGGTGGCGAAGCGCGTTGACGTGGTCCTGGTTTGTGGCGGCGATGGAACCATCAACGAAGTCATCAATGGCTTGGCGTTGAGCCCGGTGCCCCTTGGCATTCTGCCCGGAGGCACGGCAAATATCGTGGCCCGCGAATTACGTCTTCCCCTCCATCCAGTCGGCGCCGCTCGCGCCCTCCCGCGTTGGACGCCTCATCGCATTGCCCTGGGGCGCGCCCGCTGGGGGGAAGCGCAGGGTGGCGCGCCTAACGGCGGGCCCGCCTCTCACGCTTGTTGCCGTCATTACATCAGCGTGGCGGGAATCGGATACGACGCGGAGATTGTCTACAAGCTCCCCGCGTGGCTGAAAGACAATTTTGGCGTGGCAAGTTATGTCCTGGAAGCCTTTCGCCAACTTTCGTCCTACTCCTTTCCGAGATTCTCCTGCCGTCTGGACGGTCTGGAACGGCAAGGCACCTTCGCCGTGATTCATCGCACCCGGCTCTATGCCGGGTGGCTGCATCTGGCGCCCACGGCAGGTCTTTTCCATCCGCGCTTTGCCGCGTGCTCATTTCCCAGCCGCAGCCGTTGGCGCTATCTGCTCTATGCCTTGGCGGTGTTGGCGCGCCAGCATTTGCGCTTGAGCGGTGTCTCACTCGACCATTGCACGGAGGTGGTTTGTACCCCCATCGACTCCTCCCCGCCCATCCGCTTTGAACTTGATGGCGAGCTGGCGGGAGTGATTCCCGCGACGTTCGAAATCGTGCCCGACGCGCTGACCTTGCTGGTGCCGTGATGAAGCTGACAGATGATAGCCGACAGCTCACAGCTTCCATTGACTGTCGGCCGTAAACTGTGAGCTGTTAGCTGGATGACCATGGACAACCTTACCCATACCCTGACCGCCGTCGCCATCAGCCAGACCGGGTTGAACCGCAAGACGCGTTTTGCCACGTTGACGTTGATTCTGGCCGCCAACGCTCCGGACATCGACATCCTTGCCGGCCTGAAGGACAGTATCACCTACCTGAAATATCATCGTGGGATTGCTCATTCTTTCCTAGGTATCACTGTCTTAGCTATTATAATCTGGGGTTTTATGCATTGGGTGGGAAAAAGGGTCCGGCCCAAGCCCGGCCTTCCCCTCAATAGCCGCTGGCTGCTGCTGGCTGCCTTTTTGGGAACAGGCAGCCATTTGCTGCTCGATTTCACCAACGCCTACGGCGTCCGTCCCTTCCTGCCCTTCAGTGGAAAATGGTACGCATGGGATATCATGCCGATCGTCGATCCCCTCCTGCTTGCCCTGCTGATCCTGGGCTTGTGCGTACCTTGGCTGCTGCGTCTGGTTTCAGATGAGGTGGGAGCAAGCCGACCGCGTCTGGCTGCCGGAGCCGTCTTTTGTCTGTGTGCGATGGTCGCACTTTGGGGGGTCCGCGATCTCGCTCATCGCCGCGCCCTGAGCATCCTTGACAGCCACACCTACTCCGGCGAGGACCCACAACGATTCAGCGCGTTGCCCGTCGTGGTGAATCCTTTCACCTGGATGGGGGTAGTGGAGACAGATGCCTCATTCCATGTTGTCCGCGTGAACGCCCTTGATGCCAGTGGCTTACCAGAGGAGTTGGAGACTTTCGCAAAACCGCAAATGTCCCCCGCCCTCGCGGCCGCGATGAAGACTCGGGGGGGACTGATCTTCCTGGATTTTGCGCGCTTCCCTTGGGCGCAAGTGGATGAAAGCGAAGAGGGCTATAAGGTGAGCTTGCGTGATTTGCGGTTTTTTCACGAGCCAGCGCAATCGCGAAGCTTCACCTTGCAGGTGGAGCTGGACAAGAACCTCCAGACGCGCTCTGAAACCTTCTATTTTGCGGCCCCGCGAGGGCACTGACGCAACGGGTAAAGGGTGAACGATAAAGTGGCCCGAACACTTATAACCTGCCCCGAGCAGGTGTAGCGCCTGTTCTGTTGGTCAGCGGTTCGTCCGCTATGGGCGAGGAAGAGCCTTTAAACTTTACCCTTCATCCACCGTTGCAGCATCGTCAAGCCCACAATCACGATCACGATGGCCAGTGAGGCCCTGCCTAAGTTATGGCGCAGGTAACCCTCCGCCTGGGCACCGTAGTGCGCGCCCAGCCATCCGTCGGCGGCAAACCTCAGTCCGCGTCCCAATAGCAAGGCCAAGCCGAAACGTAGCGCATTGACGCGCAGCAGACCGGCCGTGAGGACAAACACCTTATAGGGCGCGGGCGGGGGCAGGATTGACGCCACCAGAACGGCCACGAAGTCGTTGCGCTCAAGCCAGCGCCGGGCACGGCTTGCGGCTTGGGGCGTCGTCTTGCGCCGGAAGAGCTTTCCTCCACCGCGGGCGGTGGCGTAAAGGAGATAGACGCCGAAAACCGAACCCAGCGTGCTCGCCAGCGCATAGAGAGGCCACCAAGCAGGCCGTTTGCTGGCCATTACAATCAGAACGAGATCATTCACCCCGGGAAACGGAATCAGCGAGGAGTCCAGAAACGACATCGCGAACAGCCCCCAGCCTCCGTAGAGGATCAATACGTGGCCGAGTTTTGCGCTCAGGGATTTCAGCATGGTTCTGATTCGAGCACCTGTGCAGGCGGTCATTCTATGCGGTCCTTTCCCACGGTGCAATGTGCGAAAACTCTTCACGTGGCACGCGCGTCACGCCCGTGAGCAGCCACGGCCAAGATGGCCGTGGCCATTACATCCACCACCACATCCGCTTGACGGGCGGTCACCCGCAGAATTAGCATGAAAGGTTGGCGCTTTCTCGAAATTCCTCACTGTAGGGTTCAGGGCGAATGATCAACCGGATTACCGTTCGGGGCGCCCGGCAGCACAACCTGAAGAACATCAGCGTCGAGGTTCCGCGCAACACCTTGACGGTGGTCACGGGGCTGAGCGGGTCGGGCAAATCGAGCCTGGCGTTTGATGTAATTTACGCGGAGGGCCAGCGCCGCTACGTGCAAACGCTTTCCGCCTACGCGCGCCAGTTCCTTGATCAACTCGAGCGGCCCGACGTGGATACCATTGAGGGCCTCAGCCCGGCGATTTCCATCGAGCAGAAGACCACCAGCCGCAGCCCGCGCTCCACCGTAGGCACCACCACCGAAATCTACGATTACCTGCGGCTGCTTTACTCCTCCATTGGTGTCGCGCACTGCCACCGGTGCGGGCGCCGAATTTCCCGGCAGACCACAGAGCACATCGTGGCGTCGATCATGGCTATGCGAGGCGGCGCGCAAGCCAACGGCGAAGGCGAGCGCGTGATGATCCTGGCGCCCGTCGTGCGCGGACGCAAAGGTGAGTTCCGCAAGCTCTTCGAGCAACTCGCGACGGAAGGCTTCGTGCGTGTGCGCGTCGACAAACAACTGCGCCCATTGGATGAGGAGATTAAACTCGACCGGCGCAAGAATCACACCATCGAGGCCGTCGTTGACCGCTTGCTGTTGAAGCCTGGAATCGAGAGCCGCCTGGCATCTTCCATCGAAACCGCCATGAAGCTGGCCAAAGGAATCGTGCAAGTGGCCGTGGTGAATGGCGAGGAGCGCCTCTACTCCCAGGAATGGGCGTGTGTCGATTGCGGTATGAGTATTCCCGCCCTCGAGCCGCGCTCATTTTCCTTCAACAGCGTCTACGGCGCGTGCCCGGCGTGCCGAGGCCTCGGCAGCCAGTATACGTTCGATCCTGCCAAGGTCATCGTGGACTGGTCACGGCCGCTGCTGGAAGGCGGGCTGGGCCCTGGCGCGGGCTCGGGCTTCCTCCAGCGCAGCCTGATGCGCGCCGCGGAGGAGATCGGCTTCGACCTGAAGACTCCCTTTGAGCGTTTCCCGCGCAAGATTCAGAATCTTCTGCTTTACGGAAAAAACGCAGCGGGCGCGCCGGCATCGACGGTGTTTTCCGGCATCGTGCCGCTGCTCGATCGCTGGTACAACGAAGCAAGTTCGGAAAGCTACCGCGAGTGGTATAGCCAATACATGTCGGCCGTGCCGTGCCCCAAATGCCAGGGCAAGCGCCTGAAACCGGAAAGTCTGGCCGTGACGGTGATGGACTTTTCCATTGCCGACCTCACCGCGCTGCCCGTAATCAAGACACAGGAGACGCTAACCGGACTCAGGCTCACCGCGCGGGAAGAACTGGTGGCGCGGCGCATTGTGAACGAAATCAACGAACGCTTGGAATTCCTCAACGCGGTGGGGCTTGGTTATTTGAGCCTCGACCGGTCGGCGTCCTCTCTTTCCAGCGGCGAAAGCCAGCGCATTCGGCTTGCCACGCAGATCGGCTCGAAGCTGCGTGGCGTCCTCTACGTGCTCGACGAGCCCAGCATCGGGCTGCACCCGCGCGACAATCAGCGTCTGTTGCAAACGCTGGAGCACTTGCGGGACATGGGGAACACGGTGCTGGTGGTCGAGCATGATGAGGAGACGATTCGCCGCGCCAATTTTGTGATTGATCTCGGTCCCGGCGCGGGCAGGCAGGGTGGGTACCTGGTAGCGGCGGGGCCGCCCGAGAAGATCGCGGCCACTGCGGATTCACTGACCGGGAAGTACCTCTCGGGCGAACTCAGCATCGCGGTGCCGGCCAAACGGCGCGCTGCCAACGGAAAGCTTCTCACGGTGCTGGGGGCGCGGGCCAACAATCTGAAGAACATCGATGTGCCGTTTCCGTTGGGGTTGTTGACCGTGGTGACGGGCGTGTCGGGCTCGGGAAAATCGACGCTGGTCAACGATATCCTGCATCGCGCCATCTCGAAAAAGTTCTATCGCGCCATCGAGGACCCTGGTGCGCACCGTGCCATCACGGGCCTGGAGCATCTTGACAAGATCATCGTTATCGATCAGTCGCCCATCGGACGCACGCCGCGCTCAAACCCGGCCACGTACACCGGCGTCTTTACCCCCATTCGCGACCTGTTTGCCATGCTGGCGGAATCGCGCCAACGGGGCTATCGCGCCGGGCGCTTCAGTTTCAATGTGAAGGGGGGGCGCTGCGAAGCGTGCCAGGGCGAGGGGTTGCGGCGCATCGAGATGAACTTCCTCCCCGACGTCTTCGTGACCTGTGAAGTGTGCCGGGGGCGGCGCTATAACTCCGAAACGCTGGCGGTGAAATACAAGGGCGTTTCCATTGCCGATCTGCTCGACATGACGGCGAAAGAGGCGCTGCCGCTGCTGGAAAACATTCCGCAAATTCGCCTGAAGCTGCAAACGCTGGTGGATGTGGGCCTGGGATACATCCATTTGGGCCAGCCCGCCGCCACCCTCTCCGGTGGCGAGGCGCAACGCATCAAACTGGGCCGCGAACTCAGCCGCCGCCAGACGGGCCGCACGCTCTACATCCTGGATGAACCCACCACCGGCCTGCACTTCGACGACGTCAAGCAGCTCATGGAAGTGCTCAATCGTTTGACCGACCTCGGCAACACCGTCATCATCATCGAGCACCATCTCGACGTGGTGAAACAAGCGGATTGGATCGTCGATCTGGGCCCCGAAGGCGGCGATGGCGGTGGACGCATCGTGGCGCAAGGCACCCCGGAGGAGGTGGCGCGCGCCAAGAAGTCTTACACCGGCCAGGCGCTGGCACCGCTGCTGAATGGCGCGTCGAATGGGTCGAAGTAGGGTTATCATAAGGAGTGAGCTTCCCCTGGCTGGGGGAGGTATTCCATGAAGATCAACCAACTGCTCGAGGAAAAGAGAGAGGAGATTCGGCGCATCGCCGCATTACATGGCGCCACGAATCTGCGCGTCTTCGGATCGGTGGCGAGAGGGGAAGCAGGGCAAGATAGCGATCTCGATCTTCTGGTGGATACTGGTCCGGAAACGAGCTCCTGCTTTCCTGCCGGGCTGGTCCTGGACTTGGAAGAGATTCTCGGATGCAAGGTCGAGGTGGTCACGGAAAAAGGTCTGAACCCTTACCTGAAGGAACGCGTCCTGCAAGAGGCCTTGCCACTGTGAAGAATGCTTCAACCGGTTGTGGCAGCACTTCTGGAATTGGCCGAGGGCGAACCCTGAGGGGGAAAGCAATTCGATGCGCGCTGCGGTAATGACTTGTGTCGGATTCTGTCCGTGTCTGTTCGGAGGAGTAGCCTCATGAGCCTCCAAAACATGGGCAACATAATCGCTGAAAGGGCGCTGACCTTGTTAGAAGATAACGGCAACACAAGGCAGGTGTCCGTTCGATTGGGAGAACCACAAGCATCTCCCAATCACGATGAATACCACTGCTCAATTCAATTTGTTGGGCTTGGAGATGAGAAGGTCCGCCAGATTTTTGGCATTGACGCTTTCCAAGCCCTTCAACTCACGCTGAGGTATATTTCCTTTAGACCTCACCATTATCGGAAGGAATCAAACCTTATACTCTATGCCTGGGAGCAAGGAGACGACATGGGCTTCCCTGAGTACCCGCAGGATAAGTCATAATCCGACCCGCCTGTGCTTTGACACTTGCTCGGGAATTGGCGTATGCTTCCATTATGGATGCATTTTGGAAGTGCGGGGATTGAGCATGGCAACACTAACCATCAAGAATCTTCCCGAAACGCTGCACAAGCGGCTCAAGGAGAGTGCCGTTCAGCATCGGCGCAGCATCAACAGCGAAGCCATTTGCTGCCTGGAAAAGGTCCTCGGGCCTCATCATCGCGTGGACCCCAAGAAATTTCTGGCAGAGGTGGATGCAATGCAGAAACGAATGCCCTACGTGAATCTCACAGAGGAGTTCCTACGTGCGGCCAAGAATGAAGGACGCCCTTGATCGTCGCAGACACGAACCTAATCGCATACTTTCTGATCAAAAGCGGCTTCACGCCGGACGCTCACGCGGTGTATCAAAAGGATCCGGAGTGGATCGCCCCTGCGCTCTGGCGGTCTGAGCTCCGAAACGTGCTGATTCAGTCGTTGCGCCATGGGTTTCTGAGCTTGGACGAAATTCTGAACATTATGAGCCGCGCCGAGGGATTGATGAAAGACAGCAGTTATCAAATGGACTCCTCGCGGGTTCTCCGGCTGGCTGCCGGTTCGGGTTGCGCGGCCTACGATTGCGAGTTTGTGGCCTTGGCGCTCGACTTGGGCATTCCCCTAGTCACGGAGGACCGCGCCCTGATCGAGAAGTTTAAACCCACTGCTTTTTCCATGAAAACATTCTGCTCTTGAGGCTGAATCTTGTAAGGCCGAACGGCGTTCGGCACTGGGGGGGGGCGCCGCTCGCCCCTTCCTAACGTGAATATGCTGACCGACCCTGAAAACCTTTCCACGCAAGCGGATGGCGCGTCGGCGGAGAGCCTTCCGCCACAAACTCCCCCGCTGCCCCCCGCGCCGCGCGAGATTTGGGGGCTGAGCGATCTGCTGCTATTTGTGGTCTTCATCCCCTTCGCTCTGCTGGCGTTAACGCTTGTCGTGCTGGTGGGCTACGCTGTACTGCGCCCCTTCGCGGGATGGCACGTGCCGGTGGATTTGGTGCAGAAGCATCCCGTTTTCCTGCTGATCCTCCAGTGCGTTTTCTACGTGTTTATCTTGGGCTTTCTTTTTCTGCTGGCCAAATTCCAGCACCAGCAGCCGTTCTGGAAATCCCTGGGATGGAAGAAGCCCAGGGCAAGGCAGGTGGCGGGTTATCTTATGGGTGGAGGCGGCCTCGCCGTAGCCGTCAGTCTGGCGCTCCGGGTGCTGCCGGATGCGCGGGATTTCCCCCTGGAGGAGTTGTTCAACTCTCGAGTTGCCTCTTACGCCATCGGCGTGTTCGCTATAAGCGTGGCGCCGGTGGTGGAGGAGCTGGTCTTTCGCGGCCTGCTGTTCGCCATTCTTGAGCGCGCGGCAGGAATGCGCGTTGCGGTGGCCGCCACGGCCGTCCTTTTTGCCGGCCTGCACGTTCAGGAATACTGGCCCGCCTGGCACCACATGTTCATGATCCTGGTGGTGGGCCTGGTGTTTTCCCTGGCGCGCGGCACGACCGGCAGTCTGACCCCCAGCATTATTCTTCACATCGGATATAACTCGTTAATTATGACCGGCTTGTTCTTCTCGACTCAACACTTCCGCGTGGCAAGCGGCTTCTGGGCGCACTGACCTTGAGGTTCTCGAATCTGAAATCTCAGATTCGAGCTTCATGTGTCGCGGCGGCGCTTGACGTTGATTTGCAGGCGTTTGATCTTCTGGTTGAGGGTGGAGAGAGGTATCTTGAAGCGCTCGGCGGCTTCGGTTTGGCTCCAGTTGGTGCGGGTGAGCATGTCGAGGATAATGCGCCGCTCGCAAGCTTCCATGACCTCGAACAGCGAGCGGCCATCGAGGCTTTCGGCGGGAAACGATCCGGCCTCGTGCCCGCCATTCTGAAAGAGCTGTTCGGGAAGAAGTTCCGTCCCCAGCGAGGCGCCGGAGGCCAGCACCACGGCGCGCTCGACGGCATTTTCAAGCTCGCGGACGTTTCCCGGCCAGGGGTAATCCATCATGACCTTCAGGGCCTCGGGAGTAAACTGTAGGCCCGTGCGGCTATTCTCGGCGGAGAATTTCCGCAGAAAATGTTCGGCCAATTGCGGGACATCTTCCTTGCGGTCCCGCAGGGGCGGCAACTGGATGGTGATGACGTTCAAGCGGTAAAACAGGTCCTCGCGGAATCTGCCGTCCACCACCATTTTGCGCAAGTCAGAGTTGGTGGCCGCGAGGATGCGCACATCCACCTTGATGTTCTCCGTGCCGCCCAGCCGCATGAACTCACGTTCTTGAATGACGCGCAGCAGCTTGGTTTGAGTTTCCACGCCCACGGTCCCGATCTCATCAAAGAAGATGGTGCCCTGGTTGGCAACTTCAAAGAGCCCGCGCTTGGTGGCGATGGCGGAAGTGAAAGCGCCCTTAACGTGCCCGAAAAGCGTGCTCTCGAGCAGATCAACGGGCATGGAGCCGGTATTGACGGGAACAAAGGGCCGATCGGCGCGGGGGCTGGTGGCATGGATGGTCTTGGCGATGAGTTCCTTGCCCGTGCCGCTTTCCCCGGTAATCAACACCGTGGCCCGGCTGGCAGCCACTTGGGTGATGAGGTCCATCACCTTTTGCATCTTTTCGCTCTTGCCGACCACATTGGGCAGGTCATAGCGCTTAAGGGCGCGGCGGAGCTGCATGTTTTCAAGCTGCAGCCGCGATTTGTCAACGGTATTGCGGACCTCCAGCAAAAGCTTGTCATTGTCCCAGGGCTTGGTGACGTAGCTATCCGCGCCCTGCTTGGAGGCCTGGAAGGCCATCTGCGTGGACGCATAGGCCGTGATCATAATGACGCTGAGCTCCGGGCTTTCCCGCTTGATCTGCTGGAGCAAGTCGAGGCCGTTACGGTCCGGCAGATTGATGTCGAGCAACACGAGGTCGAAGAGGCCGTTTTCTATCCGCCTCAGACCTTCATCGGCGGTCGGAGCGGTATCCGCCTTGTATCCCTCGAGGCGCAGAAGTTGCTCGAGGCTTTCGCGAATCTCGGCTTCGTCGTCAATGACGAGGATGGAGCCTTTAGCTGACATTCACTGGTTTCCTAACTGCGGGGAATTCCAGCCGGAAAGTGGTTCCGCGGCCGACCACGCTATCCACCTGGATCGATCCCGAATGTTCCCGGATGATGCCATAGGTTACCGCCAGGCCCAACCCCGTGCCCCGGCTGGTAGCCTTGGTGGTAAAAAAGGGATCGAAAATCTTGTTGAGGTGATCGGCGGGGATTCCCACGCCGTTGTCGGAGACTTCCACGTGTACGGCGGAGTTCTCCGCCAGCGTGGCAATGGTCAGTTCACCGCCGCGGGGCATGGCATCGCGCGCGTTCATGATCAAATTCATGAAAACCTGCTGGAGCTTTCCGGCATTTCCGAACACGGGGGGCAGCGAAGCCTGCAACTGGGAATTAACGGTGATCTTGGCAACCTTCAGCATGGGGTCAACCAGGGACAGGCTTTCGCCGATCACGCGGTTTACGTCCAAGTCAGAGTATTCGCTGCCGTCGATTCGCGAGAACTTCAGAAGGTTGTTGGCAATCTCCGAGGCGCGGAACGCCTGGGCAATGATTTTGTCCAAGGTCCGCGTGCGGGGGTCGTCAGGCTCCATCTGCCGCACCAGCATCTGGGCGTTGGAGGTGATGACGGCGAGAGGGGTATTCACCTCGTGGGCGACGCCCGCCGCCAGCAGGCCGATGGAAGAGAGCTTCTCGGCCTGCATCAACTGGTCTTCCAGGTTCACGCGCTCGGTCAGGTCGTTGAAGATCAACAATCGCCCAATCACCTGGTTCTCTTTCCCGATCAGCGGCACCACCGAAAGGTTCACGATCAGGGCGCGGTCCTCGGCATTGCGCAGGCGGAATTTGTACAAATTAAGGGTGTGATGAGGGTCGGAAACTCGCGACAACTCGGTCCTGAGCTCCGGGGGAAAGACCGCCTCCAGGGTTCGCCCCAGGGCCTCGGACCGGCTGAGGCCGTAGAGGCGCTCCAGGGCGGAATTCCAGGCCTCCACGGTGCCTTCCAGGTTGCAGGCCAGCACGCCGGCGTTGATGGATTCAATGATGTTCTGGCTGAAATCGCGCAGGGCCTGGTAATCCTTTGCCCGAATTTCCAGCGACTCATACAAGCGGGCATTCTCCAGGGCGATGGAGACATAACCGGCAATGGTTTGCAAAAGATCAATATCTTCACTGGAGAGATAATCACCCTCGCGTGTCTTCCCCAATCCCAAATAGCCGAGCGTGCGCTCCTTGACCCTAAACGGCAGGTAATAGTGCAGCCGGAGTTGTTCGATGGATTTCTGCGCCGCCGGGGAAAAGCCGTAGGGCCGCCTGACGCTGTCAAAGAAAAGGTAGCCTTTCTCCAGCGCCGGCTGGGCCGGGTCAAGGAAGCTGGTATCGGTCTTGCCGGCGAAATTCATGCCCCGCGAGCGCGCCAAGCGGAAGCCCTCCGGCTCCGCCGCCAGGAACACGGCGAGCCGGTCCACGCCCAGGGTTTCCGCCAGGCGATCGGAAATCTGCTGGATCAGGGTGTCGACGTGCAATTCCGAAGTGAGCTCCCGCGCGAACTCCAGCAGCGTGCGGCGGTAATCATAGCGCTCACGATTGAAGAAGCGGTCCACCCACTGCTGGATGTAGTTCACCACGGGTTGAAACAGCGCGGCGGTAAACACAATCGCCACCACCCAGGCGCCACGGCTGTTGATGGGGGGAAACGTGGCGCGGAAGAAATCCGCGAAGAGGGCGATGAGGGCGAAATACAGGCCGACAATACCGGCGGTGGCCAGGGTGTAGGAAATGCCGCGGCGGAAGATAATGTCCACATCCATCAGCCGGTAACGCACGATGGCATAGCCGAAGGTGAAGGGCAGGAACGCCAGGGAGAGCGCCGAGGCGTTCATCCAACTGTTGGGGACAAATCCCAGGAAGTAGGGCAAGGCGTAAATGGCGACGAAGGGCACAATCGCCACCCAGGTTCCGCGGGTGACCCACTTGAGTTGGTGCTTCAACACGGGGTCGGTGGCGCGAATGTAGGCGTAGTGCAGCGCCAGGGCGCTGGCCAGGAAGTACGCTCCCAGGTAAAACAATTCGATTCGGTTCAGCAGCCAGGATGCCTGCAAGAGGGGCAGGGGGAGGACCAGGATGTTGAGCGCCACCAGGACGTGAATTGTTCCCAGTAAGGCTCCGGGCAAATAGAGAAGCGGCACAAGGTAGCGGCGCTCGCGTATGAGCGGGGAACGCTCCGGAAACGACAAACAGAAGTGCAGGAAAAGCGCGGGCTGCAAGACCCACGCGGCCACATTCAGCCAATAGATGGTCCAGTCAAACACGTTCAACTTGCCGGTGTAAGCAAAGGTGTAAAGGACAAAGGAGGCGAGGCAAAAGATATAAAAGTGGCGGGATTTGCGCGCCGTCCAGCGCCGGAAAAGAATGAAGGTGCCGATGAGGAGGTAGAGCAGGCCCACCAACGCCAGGTAGTTCCGCAGCGAGCCGGCGCTGCTTTGGGCGTCGAGGACGAGGCTGGTGTCAAAGGGTTCGCCGTTCCGGGTCAAGCTGTAGTTGGCAAGCGACCAGACACCTAGCCTGTAAATCTGCTGCACCGCCTCGGTGGCGGTGGTAATGGGTTGGCCGTTGATCGCCTTGAGTTGGTCGCCCTCGCGGATTCCGGCACGGTCGGCGGGTCCGCCACGGACCACAATCCAAGCCGTCACCCCCTGCGGCGTTTCAATCCAGGAAGCACCATCGTCAGGGTTCTGATACAGGCCGCGCTGCTGGTAATTTAGGATTCCAAATCCCACCAGAACCAAGCTCAAAAGGGCGAGCGAGAGCGTGGTGAGCCGAAAAGCCGGGATCCTGGTCATTCTGGTGTCCGATCGTTGACGTGAAGAACACTAACTCCTTTAGGATTCTAGCACGTTTACTTCCAGCAGTCGAGGCAAGTCAAATCTTTAAGCCGTGCATTTACTGATAGATACATTGGATGCTTCAAAAGACGGAAGAGTGATTCCAAATTTAGGATTCAGGTTCCATTTTTCTGTAAGTATTTAGGTGGTCAATCCCTGATCTTGCGCGCTCTGGCAAGACGAAGACTTCCAGGTTCTCACGGCGGCGAAATTTCGCCGGCAATCCCGCATCGAAAACGGTGTTCTCGTTTTTTACTGCTTCAAATATCGGCTGGCCATGGAACCTGGTGGCGGCGTCCACGCTCAGATCGACCAGATGCGCAAGGATGCCGCCAAAGAAGATTATGTGCGCACCCGCGTGCCAAGACTGTGTTTTCCTTCTCCCAGGGGTTGCCTCCGCCGCCTGCCGGCAGGGAGCGAGAAGCCGTCCGTCGGTCGCGAAACCCGTCCACCGGCGGGCTGACGGACCACTCCGCAGTTCTAAACTTCACAAGCGTCCACAAGTTCATCAACGTGCGGGACGAGAAGCCGCGGAGTTTTCCCGCTCGGAACGGCTTTACTCGGCGCTAACTGCTCCGCCTCAACTCTTGCAGCAATTCCACGTCGTTTAGGATAGAAACACCTCGCTCGAGACAGAAGGCAACAACTTCCGGCTCATAGAAATCCCGATCAAGGGTGCAGAGCACGTCCGCCTTGCCGTGGATGGCGGTATAGACCACGGGGTCATCGTTGGGATCTTTAAGAACGACGGGTGCTTCGACAATGGGATGGACGAGCTCCGAGATCTTTACGAGAAACTGGACGTGTTCTTGAATATCTTGCAAACTCAGACGCCAAAGTTTCTGTAGTCGCGGGTAAGCCAGCGCGCGTTCAACCTCGCGAAGCAGGAACGGCGAAGTGATGATCACGTGGTCAGTGTAGGCGATCTTCAGAAGGAGGTCCCGGGCAGGGCCTTGAACTTTGATGTTGGCTCTAACCAGGACGTTGGTATCGAGAACAATCCTCATTTGGGATTGGCGCGGACATGATTGACGGCGTCGTCAATGGCCGCTTCTTGCTCATCCTCGGGAATGTGGCGCACGGATGCGGCCGTCCGCGTGATGCGATCTTCCAGTTGGCGGGCAAGCTGCTGGCGGGCCTCTCCGGTGGGGGCATCGTGGGGTGAAAATGCCATGATACTCACCTCGTCATCGGGTTCCAGGACCCGGCCCAGAACGCGCTCCACCGCGCGACGCGCGTCAGAGGGTAGTTCATCCGCCTTGTGAATGGCGATGTTTCCCATAACGCCATCTTAACCGGCCTCGGGCTGAGTTGCAACCGGCAACACGGACCTTCCGCAGAGGGGGAGGCGCGGCGGAGCTGCAACCAAACGCGCCGACTAGGGGCTGGGCTTGCCCTGCCCCACCGCACTCCGAAGAGGTGCCAACGTACGGGCACGCCACGGCGTGCCCCTACAGCGCTCAAATTGTTTGCTAAGAAAACGAGCATTTCCGCTATCGCCGGTGGGGTTACTTCCCCCGCCTGCCGGCAGGTAGCGAGGAGCCGTCCGCCGTTCGCGAAACCCGTCCACCGCCGGGCTCGCGGACCATTCCGCGGTTCTAAACTTCACCAGCGTCCACAAGTTAATCAATGTGCGGGACGAAAGGCTGAGGAGTAGTGCGTTGCGCGCACAACTCCGCGCCCACCCGGCGTTTTCCCCGTCACCGTTTGTAGACCTCCCGACGATGAGCGACGCGGGTAATGCTGACGAGCTTGGCGGCATCATCCACGATGTATACGACGCGCCAGTCGCCTATCCGGATGCGCCAGGAATCTTTGTACCCTTTAAGCTTCTTCGATCCCGCCGGTCTGGGGTCATCGGCAAGGGCCAGAATCCTACGGTCTACGCGCGTGAACAGAGGGTCATCGAGCGCATCCAATTCTCTCTGGGCGGAGTGCATGACTTCAAGCGAATACTTAACCACGGGGACGACCACGCTTTATACGGTTAGCCCGGTACTCCTGGTAGGGGATGCTTTTCTCCTTGCGGCGCGACTCGGACACGAGGCCATCCCAGAAATCTTCCCACACCCCCCCGTGCTTCTTGAGGTCAATCAGCACGGCCGTCTTGCGCCCCTTGTCGTCCGTCACGAATTGGATTCCGGTCATGGCGTAACTCTCCTTAACCTCTATTCTAGCGCAACTCGCCCCCGTGGGGAGAGGGTGTCCCGCTGCATCGGGGCGGGTGAGGGATTACTTCCGCGCCTGCCAGCAGGTAGCGAGGAGCCGTCCGTCGGTCGCGAGATCCGTCCACCGCCGGGCTCGCGGACCATTCCGCGGTTCTAAACTTCACCAGCGGCCACAAGTTAATCAACATGCAGCACGAAATGCCGTGAAGTAATCCCGCTAGGCCCGGCATGAGCTTCCGTTGCCGGCAAGTAGCGTGCCGCCGCGGGCCGGTCTCCACCCGTTAAACCCACCGCATGATGTTAGAACAGGTCGGAGTGTGTGCCGGTGCGCACCAAGTACAAATCCTCATTATCGATTTTGTAGATCAGGAGCCAATCGGGTTCCAAGTGACAGTCGCGGTGGTGCTTCCATTCTCCGGCCAGCGGATGGTCTTTGTAACGGGCCGGAAGCGGGCTGCCTTCCGCCAGCAACAAGATCAACTCACGCAGCTTCGACATCTGCTTGCCGCGCCGCTGAGCAAGCTTAACGTCGCGTCGGAATTGGGCGCCACGGATCAGGTTTCGCAAGCTCAGATTCCCAAGTCCTTAAACAACGTGCGAGGGGACTTGAAGCGCTTCCCCTTGCCTCGATCCGCTGCCGCCATGGCCTTCTGAGTCGTGGCATTGGGGACCTTCACCTCGAAGGGGAGGGCCTTCTCCGCGGCCACCCGAACCAGCAAAATGCGGACAGCATCGGACACCGACATGCCCATTGCGGACAGGTTTTTGGCGGCCCTCTCCTTCACCTTCTCATCCAGCCGAATGTGGACCATCGTCGTCGCCATAGGGTTAAGACCTCGCTGAGATACAATGTATCTCAGCAGAGGAGCGATGTCAAGAGCCAGCGCAATTTGTGGATATCGGTAATCCCTTAAAAGCTTGCATATTCAGACAGGTGAGGGGTTACTTCCGCCGCCTGCCAATAGGTAGCAAGGAGCCGTTCGTCGATCGCGAGAACCCGACCATCGGCGGGCTGACTCGCCACCTCGCGATTCTAAACATCACCAGCGTCTACAAGTTATTCGAACGAATAATTAGCCACGGGGACGGCCACGTTTTATGCGGTTAGCCCGGTATTGCTGATAGGGGATGCTTTTCTCCTTGCGGCGCGACTCGGACACGAGGCCATCCCAGAAATCCTCCCACCCCCCCCCGTGCTTTTTGAGGTCAATCAGCACGGCCGTCTTGCGCCCCTTGTCGTCGGTCACGAATTGGATTCCGGTCATGGCGTCGCTCTCCTTAACCTATATTCTTGCGCAACTCGCAGCTGGCGCAGAAATGCGGTGGCTGGCGCAGATCGACAGGTCTGGGATTCCCATCGACTTGCGCGGCGTGGATGAAACCGCACGGCTGCGCTCGCCGTGCGCCAGCCTGTCGCTTACCTCATTCGGTTTAGGACATTATTGTAGTCTTCGTGGCTTCCGATCCAGAACCACCAGAGGTGGTTTCCCTTCCTGAACGCGATGGCGCGGTAAGACCGGCCGATATCCACGGTCCAGACGCTTCCTTTCGCCTGAAAACCGAGCGAGGGGTGATGCGGGTCCTGCTTGAACAACTCATACTTCTCGATGGCCAGGTCTTGTATGTGTGCGGGAAGCTGCGCGTAGAGTTTCCAAAAGCGCGAGGTGGCGGAAGACTGAAAGGGGTTCACGGCTGGGGGTTGCGCGGGGAGCGCCGAGCGCGGGTTTCGGCCAGAAAATCATCCATCGGCTTCGACCTGCCCTCGCGGGCGTCGACCTGCGCCTCCTCCAGCAGGGCCATCCCGCGCCCGCCGGGCGAGAAGTCATCCTGAATCTGGCGGTTCCACTCCTCGCGGTCCTGTTCGATCACCCAGGCGGCCAGCCGGGTCTTCTCATCCGGGGAGAGATCCGCAATCGCCTCTTTGAGGGCTTCAATCGTCATGGCTTCACTTTACGCCAAAGGGTTTCAGACTGCAAACTGAAATCACAAGCAGCAGGGCCTACGCGCGCCGCCCGTTAAACTTTGCATCTGCAATCTTCAAATTGCCGTCTTGAATGTTGAATTTGCCATAGTGAATCGCTCTTGAGTGGGTAGCCCCGTGGATGGCGCACCGATTGACGCGTATGCGTGCGTCCCCGAACGCTGTCGCAAGGCGACAGAGGGGGTCTCAGACATACAATCCAATGTCTGCGCCACCCGCGAATTGGATTCCGGTCATGGCGTCGCTCTCCTTAGCTTCTATTCTAGCGCAACTCGCTCTCGTGGAGAGAGGAAGTCCCGATGCATCGGGGCGGATGAGGGGGCGAGGTTTTTGAACTCCAGCCCTTTCTGCGGGAAGAGGGTGGCGGCCACATGCCGCCGGATGAGCGTGTCCCACATTTTCTGCTGAACACGGGGGTGGCAGTGAGAATTGAAGCCCCAAAGGGGCGAAATAACGAAGCCCAGGCCAACGGCCTGGGTCAGAAAACACGCCCCACTTGCCCGGAAGCCCTGAAAGGGCGAGATATCAGGTGCGGACGACCAGTTACTGTGGCGCTCCGGGGGCGCCGGCGAATTATCACGCCCTTTCAGGGCTGGAGAGGCAACCTGCGGGCGCACAGACCCAGGCCTTCAGCCTGGGCTTCGTTAGATCGCCCCGTTGGGGCTAAGAAACACCCTCCGTGCCCAGCCAAAGATATGGGTAAAGATCAGCCTGCGGGGGGGGTGGCGGCCATGAGCCGCCGGATGAGGGGTTACTTCCGCCGCCTGCCGGCAGGTAGCGAGGAACCGTCCGCCGGCCGCGAAAGCCGCCCACCGACGGGCTGACGGACCACTCCGCAGTTCTCAACGTCACCAGCGCCCACAAGTTAATCCACATGCGGGACGAAAGACCGCGGAGTAATCCCCCTCCGCGCGGGATTACTCAGGGCTGACAAGCCTTTCACATCAAGACTGGGCGGTAGGCCTGCCAAGCCAAACCCTTCGATACTTCCTCAGGATTCTCGCTTCGTTTGGACGGGCTCAGATTCAGCGTGGCAAACGCCACAGCCTCAGTCTTGGCCGACTGCTCGTCGTTGCACTCAGTTTCATAAATCGTCGTAAAGTCGGTTAAGTCATAGACCCTCGCCACCCACTTAGGTCCGGATTGCTCGGCCTCCAATCTCAGGTTCTCCATAGTCACGCGAAACGCCCGCGCCACCGGCCTCGGGCTTTCTATCTGTGCCACGAAGCCATGAACGATTTCACCGTAAATTTGATCTTGAAACTGAAGAAAATCAAAAACCATGAAAAGCGGCTCCAGCAATTGCTTCACTACCCCCACCAAATCTACCCGAACTCGGGTTATCGGAATCGTCACAGAGGTTGCCACTTCATTCTCAATCGTTGCCCTCGGATTAAGAGACCTCGTGGGATCCGATGCCCGCAGTCTTCGGTCCTTCAAGCCCGTCCAGCGTGCAGCAAACTGGACGGTCGCATCAAAGGGAACACCCAGGCGCCTATAGACGCGGGAGCAATATAGCAGCGTTTCTGCCAGCCGTATTATTCGAGTGTTGAAGTACAACACCCTCACATCCGAACTCTGCTCGTCCTCAAAGAGGCTTTGCAGCAAATAGAAGTCACCATTGTTTCTCCATGTCCAATAGTCGTAGGAAGGGCCGAAAGCGCCGTGTTCGCTTTTTATTTCTGCAACAATGCCGTCATTCGTCGGGCGAGGCCTGAAGTCTGGCACGTTGTCTAGGACAACCCCTATGGGCCAACCGAAAACATGGATCTGTGCTGACCGCGTGGCATCCAATAGCTTGGCTTGGTTCGTATTGGGCCTGAATCCTAGAAGAGACCCGCAAAACTCCGCATTGCCAGAGAAATTGAGCAACTTGAGGCCGCGCTCAGCCTTTGCCCGGTGTCGCTCAAACCATTTCTCATCTACCTTCTCTTGCTCCGACTCAATCGCTCTCCTCCGCACGCTGGCTCTTAGTTTCGCTTCCCAAGGCGTGCTCATTGTCGTCAGAGTTTCAGCAAATTCGCTGAAACTCCTTGAGAGCGATAACCTTTCTGCCCGTTCAATGAGGACCGCAATTCTTTCCCCGTACGCATACTTTGCGATATGTTGGATTTGCACTTCGTCAAAATAGGCTGAAAGGTTGCAGTCCTCCAAGCCGTACATGTCTTTGAACAAACCTTCGAATAGCGACTGGAACGACATGCGCCATTCATCGGCCATCTGTGGTTCAGATACTTCGACTCGCGATGATAGAGGGAATACCATAAGCGGTCTAATGTCACCCGATCGTTTTCGGTACTCCCCCGCTCTCTTCAGGACCGTTCCTAGTCCTTGGTTCTGGCGATTTGGAGTGAATACTGCCACAAGCTTCTCAGGCAGCATTGCGGTACATATGCCAGTGACATCAGAAAACCCACTCCTAGAATCAATTAGGACGTAGTCAAATTTCCGCTCAAGGTAGTTCGCGAAAGCCGCCATGAGCAGCGGGTGACGATTGTGTAGCGCCTGCCAATCGTAGCCAGCAAGGCTCTTCGCGTAACTCTCATCCGTGTTTCCCGGAGGCATGAAAGTCAAATTGGAGAGTGTTGTTTGGATTGTGTACTTGTCCAGGCCAATTGAACCGAAGGCATCTGAATAGCCATGAAGGTCAGACGGATCCTTCCGTGTCTCCTCCATCCAGTTCTCAAAGAATTCGAGAACACCGCCCTCTGCCGTGGTTCCTTTGCCGGTCAGAATGGGTTGGAAGTACTCGCCGAGCCCAGGAGCATCGAGGTCCCAATCAATGGCCAAGACGCGGTATTTTCGGGCCAAGTAGCACGCAACATTTGCCAGAGCCATGGACCGACCGGTCCCGCCCTTGTAAGAATAAAACGTAATCACCTGACCTTCTTTTGGCTTATCAGTCATTTAGCCTCCCAGGTAGAGGCACGGGTCCAGGTACGACTCTCCGTAGCCACGGCATAATCTCTTCATCGGGTGGCAGGCGGAACTCCGTGCAATCCTCATTCACAAGGGCAGAGATCGCACGGTGCCGTTCCGATATATATTCAGCCATCGCCTTCAGTGCTGCAGCATATTTCGAATGTTTGTGGAGTTTGCGACCCGTCAGCAGAAAGTCCGCGAAGTCGTAACAGTGTCGAATGTCACGTATCTCTGGTGGCAAGCTGCTCTTTCCTCGAAAGATGACGGGAATTATTAACCCGTGGGTGCTGTCGGGGCCATTACCCAATAAGCGAAGTCGGGCTTCCTCCAGCTTTACCATGGCCTTGTACTCGCGGGCACAATACGTATGGCAGAGGTCGAAGTACGAAGGTGTATAGACCATCACCAAGCAGGAACTCCGCCATAGATGCTCTGCAATGGCCTCATTGAAAAGGTCCCCCCCTTGCAATCGATCCTCGTCTAAGAAAACGCCCACTTCACGCCCAAGCTGTGCCTCTATCTCGCCGCCGAGCCCGGCGTGCAATTGTGACACGAAGCTTTGCGTAAGCTCCTGTTGTCCGTGCCGGAAACTAATAAAACACGCGTTTCTGAGAGGCATTCTTAGCAAGGCGGAGTTGTTCTCTAACTCCGCGACTCTTACCCCTGGAAAATGAGTAGACGCAGCCTACAAGAACAGGGCTGCACGAGCTACTGAGCCCAACCCCAATCCGCGAGCAACGCTCCAATGGATTTGTCTGCTCGTGCGCGCCGACCGCTTGGCAGATGCAGTAGGACACTGCCATCGGGCAGCCCGAAAACACGGGCTATTTCCCGCTGGCCGGCTGCGACCGACGCGTCACGGCGCAATGCGAACTTACGCTTGGCGGGAAAAGCCTTATTGCCTTGCTTCTTGGTCATCGTGCATACCTCCTCGGATCAGAATCGCTGTTCGCCGTTGGTCCGGAAATACCTGCCGTTGAAATATATGCGACGAGCAAGGTGGGTGGAATCCCAGCGATGCGAGGGAACCCTAAGGCAGGGCAGAGGTCGCGGGCAATAAACATCTATTTCGCACCACCCACTCATCATGCGGCCAACCCGCGTTTGTAGACTCAGGCTGGCAGGGCGCCTGCCATGCTGCTGGTCTCGATAGCCCATAAGGTTTCAAGCACCGAGATTGCAACCACGTTGCCGTGGCCTGTCTTTTTTCTCATAGAGGCCTCCTTTAAGCTTCCAGTCGTGTCAAACAGTTTGCGAGAAACAAATCGCACAGCGACTACAAAAAAGAAGGCTACGAGACCGACAGACATCCAAGGTATCGAACCCTGCGCCACCAGCCCTGTTAGCCTCAGTCCACAAGCGGAACGCGCGCATGAACCCAACGCCCGCTAACTCACTTCCTCCACGCAGTAACATACTCCTAATTATTTCCCCCTGCAATGCTGTAAGAGCTTGATTATGGAATGGGGTTTAGAGAGAAGGGGGGACAGCGATTTGAGAATGCTGACGATGGGCTTCACGCAAAGAGCCTTTCCTGCTATTCGATGCACAGGGGAGTGTCGATGCTTTCCAGCACAAGGCGGGCGGGGGTTAGGCGATCGCAGATCGCAGATTCAAGATTCAAGAAAAGAGCAAGTCCGAGGTCGGAAAGGCCGGGATACGGGCCTTCGCCCGCCGAAGGGCTTCGGCCCGCAGGCGGGGTACGGGATACGGGTTACGGGTGCGCGATGCGGGTTTAGGGATCTGGATTTAGGGGTCAGACCGGCTTAGGGGTGGGAATTGGGAAATCGGAGATTCCAAATTCGAGATTCAAGATTGGCGAAGCCAAAGGGACTGCGGACTGAAGATTCTTGTGCGTGGCGGCATTCAACGCTTATACTGGCAGCATGAAGTATCAGGACATCATCACCATCGAACCGGGCAAACGCGGGGGAAAGCCGTGCATCCGCGGGATGCGTATCACGGTCTATGATGTGCTCTCGTACCTCGCTTCCGGGATGACGCACCAGGAAATTCTGGCGGATTTTCCCTACCTGACGGAAGAGGATATCCTGGCCTGCCTCAGCTACGCGGCTGATCGGGAGCGCCAACAGTTGGTTGTGAAAGGGTGAAGCTCCTCTTCGACCAAAACCTTTCGCCACGCCTCGTCCAACGTCTTTCCGACCTCTACCCAAGTTCTGCCCACGTCTACCCCATCGGGCTGGATCGGGCCTCCGACACACGACTCTGGCAATATGCGCGGGAGCATGGATTCATCCTCGTCACGCAGGATGCGGACTTCAACGAGATGGGCGAGGTTCTGGGCTTTCCACCCAAAGTGATATGGGTCCGCCGCGGCAATTGCTCGACCGGCGAGATCGAATCCATCCTCCGACAAAGTTACGAGGCCATTATCCGTCTCGAAGAGGACCCAACTTCGGGCATCCTCACCGTGCTTTAACCTGCTCAACTTTGTCGGGTAACGGCCCCTGCCGGCCCGTCGCCTTAATGCAGCTTGGAAGCTTCACAATGATGGACGATTGCCGACTGCCGATTGAACACTTCACGCAAACAGTCATTCTTGCTGTTCAATGCGAAGGCGGGTTTCGATGCTTTCCCGCACCACGCGGGCGGGGGGAAGGCGATTACAGATCGCAGATTCAAGATTCAAGAAAAGAGCTAGGCCGGGGTCGGAGAGACCGGGATACGGGCCTTCGCCCGCCGAAGGGCTTCGGCCCACAGGCGGGTTACGGGCTGCGGGCTGCGGACTCCATCTCGCGCGGGCGTAATACGGCTACGCCGCCAAGAATGCTCTTGATTTTCCGATTTGGAAACGCGAAACTGTAACCAATGCGGTGTTCCGCAGGTGGACAGCCCGTAAGGGCTGGGGTGAAAGTGGCCCCGAAAGGGGCCTTTTCATTTCCGGCCAGTCCTTCCTACAGCCCTCAAGCCATCCCCACCATTCGCTTAATTTGTCCGCTCGGCGCTGACTCCGTTCTGTAGGGGCTGCGATCTCCCGTGTCCGCGTCACCCATTTTTGACGGCTGTAAAGTGGCAGCCAGTTACGCAGTTCGTTTGCGTCCGCGGACGGGGCGAATCAGGACTTCGGCGGGAATATTCAGCTTTTGATTGAGCCGGCGGATCATGGCGAGTGACAGGGGCCGATCCCGGCGCAGCACTTCATAGACTCGCGTGCGATTGCCAATCACGCCGATCAGCGTCTTCTTATCCGCTCCCTGCTGCTCCAGCCGGAACTTGATGGCCTCAATGGGGTCGGGAGCATCCAGGGGAAAATGCGCCTGCTCGTAGGCCTCCACCAGCGTCGTTAATACCTCCAGCCGGTCTCCCTCCGGAGTCCCTCCGTCCGCTCCCCAAAGGCGCTCGATTTCGCGGAGCGCCGCCGCATGGTCAGCGTCAGTCTTGATGGGTTTGATCAGCATATTGCACCGTCCTCACATCGATCCGGTCATAATCTTTATGGCTACCCAGCCATGATTTTCAAACAAGCAGCACCTGATGATCACCATCGAGGGGTAAGCGAAGGGTTTGAAAGCGCGGAGTTGTGTGCGCAGCACACTACCCCGCGGTTCCCGAGCCCTGCCCCCTTCACGCCAACAGCCTTTCTCGCTGTTCAACGCACAGGGGAGTGTCGATGCTTTCAAGCACCACGCGGGCGCGGGGCAGGTAATTACAGATTGCAGATTCAAGATTCAAGAAAAGGGCAAGGCCGGGGCCGGAAAGGCCGGGATACGGGCCTTCGCCCGCCGAAGGGCTTCGGCCCGCAGGCGGGGCACGGGTTTCGGGCCGGAAGCTCTTTGCGCCGGGACAAAGAACTGCCGCGGCCTTCAAGCACAAGGCGGTGCGGCCTGTTCTTTGAAATCGAGGGGTTCTGCCCTCAACCTCTTTAGGGGAATGGCCGGCAGGCGCTTCAGTGTGCGGTTTGCCGGATCGACCGTAATACCCACGGATTCTAGCGCCGTGACCCCGAGGATAGGTTCCGCGTCCTCGGGACCGAAAATCACCCGGCCGGCAGTGACTTCACCCATGAACCGAATTTCCACCAGACCGAAAGCGTATTCGTGCTTCGTTCCGTCAGCCAGTTCGTACACCATGGTTCCCATAGGCTGCACTTCGATTTGCCGGAGTTTGCCCGCCGCGGCCAGGCAACCTGTGGCTCCCGTGTCGACGAGGAAGTCCGCTTCGTAAGTGCCGCCTGCGCTTCCGAGGCCTTTCAGGGCAACGCTTACGTGTGTGCGTCTCATGAGATACCTCCCACCAATAATAGGCGCGGGAATCCTCAAAAAGCAATGCGCGCGGGCAAAACAAAGTCCCGGGGCCGGAGCGGGGGCGGAGGAATTACAGATTGCAGATTCAAGATTCAAGAAAAAAGCAGGGCCGGGGCCGGAAAGACCGGGATCGGGCCTTCGCCCGCCGAAGGGCTCCGGCCCGCAGGCGGGACGGGGTACGGGATACGGGTTACGGGATACGCGAAACGGGTTTCGGGATTTGGGGTTAGGGATTGGGGGTGGGGACTGGGGAAGGCGATTACAGATTGCAGATTCAAGATTCAAGAGCGGCACTGGGAGGATTCAGAAGGGCTCTGATTTGACGAGGTTGATTGCCGATTGCTGAGGGAGGGCTTCCGATTGACGCGCGGCAGCTTCGGGCGCAGTCAACGCAGCAGAGCTTGGAAACCCGCCTGGGCGAAGTGCTGATCGTGGGTCAGGGCGGCGCCAATCCCCTCGGCTTCCATGATCAAGAAGCTGGCACAGTCGGTGAGGCTCCAGTCCTTGTCAATCCTCTCCTCGTATCGGCCGAGCGCCCGTTCAAACTGATCGCTGGGGTATCACCGTCACGCTGGGGCTGCTGCGGAGAGTCTTGACTGCTTTCGCAGCCGCGGGGCGGAGCCGAGGTCCACGGTCGCTAAACCCGTTCAAAAACTCCACCAGAACCATCTCGCTGGTGACGATCTCATGGTCAGAATAGGTCTGGGCAGCGGCGATGGGGGCCAGATCGTCGCGACGGTAGCACCCGATCCGTCTCTGCCTGTGCCGGAGCCGCCAACGTGGGAGACCTGCTGGAGGCCGGCTTGGCCGGAGTATGCGCTCATTCTCTTTCTCGATCCGCTTTTCGCTTTGCAAGCCGATGCCGGTTCGTCGGTCGAGCCATATATTTTCCTTGGCGGCCGGTTGGGTGCTGACTATTCCAAGTTTCAAGTAAGAGCCGTGCCTCCCGGACATTATCGTGCATTGGCGGCAGAGCATCTGTTGAACCAAGTATTCTTCGGGCGGCCCAATGACCTCGGCGATGATGACCGCATGCTGTGGAGCGCTCTTGCCGCACTCGGCCAGCCCGTGACCGTGTGCGCTGAAGCAAGAGTCGAGATTGTACTGCCGGACAAGACGATCGGCGTCGTGCGCCTGGCCGCGAGACTCGGCGTGCCGCTTGATAGTGCTTTGCTCAATGCGCGGTTTTAGGACTCGGGGCGATACGCCTCCCGCTCAAGTTGCATGTGTTCGCCCCTTCGGGAATTACCCTACGAAGCCGGCACGCACTTGGTCGTTTATTCGCCCGCCCGGAGATGTAACCCTCCCGGTCCAGAAACGTGGGGGCAAAGGTCGGCGCCAAAGGGGCTGGAGAAAACAGGTCCTCGGTAGTCGCCCTGCCTTCCGCAACGCTTGACGGGGCATTCAAACTGCGACACGACTTGAGGCACTGCCGCCCGCCTGTCGTATTGAACTTTTTGCCTGAGAATCCGAGGGCTCTGCCAACAGACTTTCAGTCCATGCCGCCCTACGCTTGCCACCGCCGGGGTGAAGATTCAAACTGAGACACGGCTTGAGGCACTGCAGGCCCCTTGGCGTATTGGACTTTTTGCCTGAAAATCCAGAAACCCCACCGACAGACTTATAGTCTGTGTTTCCGGTTCAAGGCCGGGGCATCCTCCGAGGTGTGCTGGCCAGTAGCCCCCATTCTCGGGGTATCCACTTCACGGATGCCTTGTCCACGAACGAGTGGGGACTTTACGGGACTTGTGGACACCTGCGAATTTCGGCTTCCTAATCGGCAGTCGCGGTTTCACAAAAGTCACCGCGCCTTCGGAAGCAGAGCAAACCAGCGCTGCGTAAATGGCGAACACACCGCGCTTTGAGATTTCACGCTTAGTTAAAACTGGACGGAGAACCCACCGCTAACGGCGTGGTATCCCGAGCTCAGAACCACAGGCTTTTGACCGCCTTGGCCGGCGGGAACGTAGCCTTGCGAGAGCAGGTTTTGGAAATCTGCCACGGCATCAATGTGGACGGGAAGAAAATTGGGAGTGGGAATCGGCTGGCGAATTTGGACGCCCAGGTAGGGCTGGAGTTGCAGATTGGCCTGTCCGGCGGGATCAACCAATGTCACGCGATCACTGGGAACCCACTCGTAGGAGGTGGAGAGGCGCGTGTGGGTGCCGGGAAGGTCGGCGGTAATTTTACCGACCAGGGAATTGGTCTGCTCCGGATGCAACATTTCCGGCGAATAGCGTACGGGGCCATCGACAGCGTAACCATAAGCCGAGAGGGCCTGGCCGGAAGCATAAGCCCCCAGCACCTCTATGCGCGAACCGAAGGTCTTGGCATAGACGGCGCGAAAACCCACGGATTGGTAATTGCCACCGTTGATGACAACGCCACTGCCGGCCGAATTAGGGAGGGAATTGCCCACGAAGGCCTGACCATATGCGGCGCCGCCCAATCCCCAAACCGCGGCGTTGCGCAGCCCGTCGTGGTAGGCCGCCACCTGCACGCGCGCCGACTTGCCGATGCGATGATTGACCGTCACCTCCGCGTGGTTCAGTTGCTCCATCTCCAGGCGGCCGTCCCGCAGGGTGATCTGGGGGAAAGTATTCAGCAAACTGAGGCGATCCAAGATGGTGCTGGACCCATCGGCGCGGGCGAAACCATACTGGGCGGAAAGCACCGTTTGCGGCGTTGCCTGATACTCCATATTAATGCGGGGTTGCGCGATCAATACATTGTCGATCGCATTCAGGTAGTTGACGTCCATTCCCGCCGTCACCGTAACCTTAGGCGCAATCAGGCGCGTTTCCGAGTAAGTTGCGGTCATTCCCTTGGCTTGCCCGAGTCCGTTCGGGGCCATGCCGGGGGAAGCAGAGGCTCCGGGGATCAAACTGAATTGATGGACCATCACGCCGAACTGTTGGGGCTCGCCCTGGAGTTGGTTCCGGCGCAGCAAGGTGCCCACCGTGCCGGAGTCGGCGCCGAAGGGCGCGAACGCACCCGCCACGAGCACATCGGAATCCGCGGAGAGCGGCCGGAGATAAGCGAATACGCTGGCCATGCCGAAATCTTCGGCCAGGGGATCACGCGGCGTGGAACCCGGCAAAACGCCGACAACATACTCGCTTCCCGGCAACAACAGTTTCTCATCCCGGGAGGCAACCTGTTTCACGTGTGGTTCCTCGCGGTAACGCAGGATGGGCCGCGTGGTGGACGAAGTCCTCAACACCCATTTCCAGTCATCTCCCCAGCTTGAGACGGAATTAGTGGGGACTTGAAAGCGAATGGGCGCGAAGGTATCGGTCAGGACAAAGGTCGCCACCACGGTTTCACCGGCTTCCACGCGAACGCCGTTCCGCATGACCGGCAAGCGCGTCGGCGAACTGACTTTGAGGGAATACCAGCCCGGAACCAAGTGGGCAATGGTAAACCGCCCGTGCGCGTCGGTAATCATGCGCTCCACGGTCTGGCTGGCTGCTTCCGCAGCAAAGGCTGTGGGGCCGGTGACCATCACGGTCGCCCCCATTAAGGGCACACCTTTGTCGTCGGAGACGACCCCTGCCAGGCTTCCGTACCCCGCCGCCGCACTCCTGGAAGGTTGCAGGAAGGGGAGCACTAGCCCGCTCATCAGCAGCAAAACCTTTAGCCGGTACCCCGAACTTGGAGTCATCATGAATACCGCCGTATTTTATGAGAAAAGTGCCTTCCGCCGACGCCTGGCGTGAAAGCGAGGTCTATCGTAACTCAAAAGTGGCCGAAGGGCTAACACTTTGTTTTGCGATGTTGTCAGTCACCTTGATCTGCACCGTATACTTCCCCGCGGGAAGCCCCTTAAGCCCCATCGTCTTGACCACCGTGTATTGCTGCGAGGCCTTCTTCAAGTCCGCCGCGTCCTCGGGCTGGTCGAGCAACTGCTTCCCATCCTTCTCGATCACATAGCGCACATCCAACGAGGGTTTGTGCGTCTTTTCATCGAGGGCGAGATTATACACCTGCATGTAAATCCCGAGCTTCTGATCGTGCGTGAAGACGTTGTTGACGCTGGGCCGAACCTTCGTTCCGCCAATCACAAACGGACCGGTCCCCACCTGGCTGGTCGGGAGCGGTAGGATCTGGTCCGCGAGGATAAGAGAACTATGGGCAAGCTTATCATCGCCGAAAGTCGGCACGACGAAGCCCAACTCCTCGGACCCCGTACGCGCGTTCAAATCGTCCTTCAGCACGAGGCTCAGCTTGTAACGGCCGGGTTTTAGTGGCACGGCTTCCTGATAAACTGATTTGTGACTCTGGTACAGTTCGAACTCGTGCTCGGGCACATCCAAAACCAAGCTCTTCTCAAAGGTGTCAACGTGGCGTCCGCCCAGGCTCGTGATCTCCCCGTATATATCCAGAACCCCGTGCATGACGCTATCCTTGTTCTGAAACTGCAAATCGCTGTTGGAGATCTGGACGGTGATCGGAGTGAGTACAGTCTCGTTGGTTACACGAATGAAGTCCGTCCGCTCGTCGAAGGGCAAAAGATTAGACGTAATTCTGGAGGTCACAACGGCTTTCAGATCCTTGAATTTAATCGGGGGGGGCTGAAAGATTTTGGAGTAGAGATCCAGCCGGGTAAACTCCTCCATACTCTCCGGCTCGGCGCCCCCAAACGCAGTCCCCGTCGTCATACCATCCGTGCGGTTGAAGCGATCCTGTTTTGAACTCCCCCCCGCCATGCCTAACTGTTCCGACATGGTCAGGCCGGCGCCCGGCACGTGCAACAAGGCGTCCTTTTCACCGGGATCCATGGTGAGATGATACTCACCGCTCATACTGGGATCGACAAACTCCAGAATTATGTTCTCACCGATGCCGTCGATGTACCGGTACCGCCATTGCTCGAAGGGATAGGTGGAAGTCTCGCCGCCGCCTTCCGAATCCGGGCGATCGTACGACCCACCGCTGGGATGGGATTCAATTTCGTCCGGCGGACCGTACGTGATGTAAATCCGGCCTCGATCAGTTTTCCAACCAGGAATGCCGGAGGCAAAGCGCTCGTTGGCGTAAGCAATACGGCGGTAATATTCCTCTTTGTACTCGTTTTCGGGGCTGCCGGGGTTGGGGTTGCGCCGCTCCCAGAAATTTTCGATAAACGCCTCACGTTCGTCGTCCGTGGAAAGTTTCTTAAAGGTGGCCCGCTCGTCGTTGGTGATGATATAGGGGACTTCCTCGGTTAGCCATTTCTTGTACGGCGTCTCCAATTCATTCCGGAGAGCCTTCTGGCGGCGCTTCTCCTCTTTGCTCACCTTAGGCTTGGCGTTATCCTGGTCGTCCTTGTTCTGATCGCTTGGCGCAGGGAAAGCGTGCAAGATCGATAGGCCAACGATAAGGGCGAGCGTGGCCAGCACTCCAAACGTCCAGTGGCTCACCCCCCTATGCCGCGAATAGAAAGCCTCCCCTTTCGACACTACTCCCCCCCGTTAAATTCCACGATGTGTAGTCCGATTTTATGTTTCCAACCTCGGAAAGTCAAGCTCCCATCCCCCCTTTTGCTCCCACCCCTACCCTCAACTCTCAACCAGCAGCAGATCCGTTCCCAAACTGGACAGGAGCAAGACACCAAGAGTTCGGGGCTCAGACTTGCGCCACAAACCCGGCGCTGGTTCGATGCGCCGCGGCCAACAAAGGTGGCTTCTCCCCAATGAAACCTTGGTGACCCATACAACCTCTGAGTCGGCGGATAACTCTATGAAGAGTCATGCGTCTATATTTAAGGATGGAGCCCCCCCTGTGACGCCCGATTTAGGCTCAGGAAGGGGTAGTCGGTCAGTTTGACGCTGTAGCGGCGATATTTTCCGTTAGTTGATGGACCAAATGGCGGCGTCCCGACATGACCGGGATTGATTCCGTCAGCTCTACAACAAATTGACCCACTTCCCAGGAACGATTGCTAGGAAATTAGCCCAGCGCCCCGAAGGCCACCGGCTGGAACCCGGCCGTGGGAGAGGGGAAGGCGGAAGAATGAAATTTTTGTTTTTCGCAATGCAAGAAGGCGCTAAAATGGGAAGAGTTGCTAAGGTTATGCAGCTTAGTCGTAGGGTTAGGGTTGCGTTTCGGCGGCCTCAATCTGGCTGAGAATGCCAAGGAAGGGCCAAACAAATCCACAATTCCCCTGCGGTGACCGCGCTGTATGCCGCACCAGCGGCAGGAACTTTGATGAAACTTTCAAAGTTCAAACAACGTATACGCAATGGGAGCCGTAAGCAAGCGCGTACATCAGGCGAAAAGTGGGCCAGTCTGCGGGCACGCAGCAGCCTTCAGCGGATAGGAGAGGAGTTGGCGCGTTTGCGTAAGGCCGAGGAGTGAGAGGAGCCCTCCATGGCAGAGATCAAGGAGTTGGAACTGGGAAAAACGAATGGTCCTACTTGGGTTGACGCAACAGCACCGGTTCCAGCCCGGCAAAGGAACGGAACGGAAATGAAAAAGTGGGTGAAGGTTACGCTCGGCGTCGTGGGTGCCCTGGCTTTCGTTGGTCTGGCGGTTGGCGGAGTGGCGTGGAGCCAGCGGGGTGTGGTGTCGGTCCAAACTGGCAAAGTCCAGCGGGAGGATTTGGCCCAGATAGTTACCGCCAACGGTGAGATCAAACCCGTAGAACAGAATCAGGCCAACGTTAACGCCAATTCCATGGGCAAGATCACCGAAATCCTGGTGAAGGAAGGCGACCACGTCACCAAGGGCCAACTGCTGATGCGGACGGAGGACGTCCAGCAAGCAGCTAGCGTGGAGGCTCAGGAGGCTGCAATCGTTACCTCCCAAGCCGATCTGGCCGCGCAGGATGCCAGTGTGAGCTCGGCCAAGGCCGCGCTCGACACCGCCCAGGCGAACCTGGCACAGGCAACGGCCAAGCTGAATCAAGCCACGGACAATTTCAAACGCGGCGAGGAGCTCTTCAAGGACAAGTTGCTTTCCCAGCAGGACTTCGATCAGCGCCTGAGCGACTATAAAGTCGCCCAGACCGGTAAAGACTCTTCCCAGGCGCAGGTGGGCCAGGCCAAGGCCCAATACCAGCAGGCGTTGTACAATCGCGATTCTGCTAAAGCGCATGTGGGCCAGAGCAAGGCCCAACTTCTCGGTTCTCAAGAATCAACTTGACCAGACTGTCTACAACTCTCCCCTCGACGGAATTGTGACTTCGCTTCCCGTCCACATGGGGGAAAATGTTGTCCCGGGAATTCAGAACACCACCGGTAGCTTGCTCTACCAAGTTTCGAATCTCTCGGTCATGACGGTGGAAGTCAAGGTGGATGAGACCGACATCCCCAACGTGAAGCTGGGGCAAACGGCCGAGGTGTTAATTGATGCTTACCCCAATAAGACCTTTAAAGGCCACGTGACGCAAATCGGTGAAAGCGCCGTGGGACGTGATACCGGCACAACCAGCGGTGCGACAGCAACCAGCTCGGACGAGGCCAAGGACTTTAAGGTGGTTGTAATCATCGATGACCCGCCCCCCGGCCTGCGACCGGGCCTTTCCGCGACGGCGAAAATCACCACTGCCACCCGTCAGAATGCCGTGGCCGTGCCCATTCAAGCCGTTACCACGCGAATGCGCCGCGAGCTCGAGGAAAAGAAACCGCCAGCCAAGGGTGGCGCGGGAAGCAAGGTTGCCGCCGAATCAGCCCAGGACAAGGAAAAGGGCAAGGAAGAATTGCAGGGAGTGTTCGTGGTTCGAAACGGCCGCGCCGACTTCGTGCAGATTGAAAGCGGCATCATGGGCTCCACCGACATCGAAATCCTGAAGGGCGTCCAACCCGGCGACACCATTGTTACGGGCAGCTTTAGCGTCTTGCGTACTTTGAAGAACGAAACCAAGGTACGGATTGAGAACACACCGGCGCCAACAGGGGCGCAGGGGACATAAGGAGCGCCGGGTCCGGCAAATTCCCACGATGGGCGCTGGTAGCGCCTCCAAGAAGCAGGCGGGTTGGATGAGCGTCCCCGTGCAAGGCGCCTGCATGTCAGCATAAGGACGGGCAAATTGCCATGGCAACGCGAGCGATGACATCCTCGATACAGGAAACGACGATGCCTTATGAAGGCGTGATCATCAAGGCGGACGACCTTTGGAAGACCTATGACATGGGCGAAGCCATTCAGGTTCATGCCCTCAGCGGTGTTACCTTTGAAATCGACCGGGGTGAGTACGTCGCCATCATGGGGCCCTCGGGCTCGGGCAAATCCACACTCATGAATTTGATCGGCTGCCTGGATACGCCGACGAGCGGGTCCTACTGGCTGAATGGCCAAGTGGTGAGCGAGCTTTCCGACGACGAGTTGGCCTACATCCGCAACAAGGAAATCGGATTCGTGTTCCAGACCTTCAACCTGCTATCCCGCGCCAGCGCTCTGCACAATGTGGAACTGCCCCTCATATACAGCGGGATGCCGGCCAGTGAGCGCCTGGAAAGGTCGGAGGAGGCCTTGCGCCGGGTCGACTTGGCCGACCGTATGCACCACAAGCCTAACGAGCTTTCCGGGGGCCAGCGCCAGCGTGTGGCAGTGGCGCGCGCCTTGGTAAACAACCCTTCCATTATCCTTGCCGACGAGCCTACCGGAAACCTTGACTCGGCCACCGGCGAGGAAATCATGGGCCTTTTCGAGCGCCTGCATCAGGCCGGCAACACCATTTTGCTGGTGACCCACGAACACGACATCGCCGCCCATGCTCATCGCATCATTCACGTTCGCGACGGCCGGATCGAAAGGGACGAGCGGGTCGAGTAGCTAAGGGATCGGGAGTTCCGGAGATCGGGTGAACAAGAAACAGCTTTCGTCAGATTGTATTTTGTTCACGCGATCAGCCGCGCACTAGAAGGATCTCACCCGATCGGCCGAACGTGGCACAACTGGGGGTGAATCGGTTTTTGATCAACCGATCTCCCGATAGATCGGAGAGTTCGTGGCGTCGATCAGCCAAACCACTTCCCTTCCGCATCCCCTCGCCCGACGGCGAGTGAGGGGTGCCGGAGTGTGGGTGACTATCCGCGAGGCCTTTTGGATTGCCCTCAGCGCCCTGCGCGCCCACAAGCTTCGTTCCTTCCTCACGCTTCTGGGGGTGGTAATTGCCACCACCACACTCATCGTGGTCATGTCCATTATCCACGGCATGAACCTCTATATCGCTGATCATGTTGCCAACCTGGGGGCCAATGTCTTTGTCGTTTCTCATTACCAATGGGCGCAGGGATACGAAGCCTGGTTGAAAGCCCGGCGGCGGAACAAACCTGTCCGCGTCGAGGAGTTTGAATTCCTCAAGGATAACCTGCGGGATTACAAAAACATTGGCGCCACTGCCGACACGTGGAGCGACAATAACTCGGCGCGTTATCAAGGCCACACCCTCTACAACGAAGACATTTCCGGTGTCACGCCCACCATGATCGACATTGGGAGCCAGAAGGTCGAAAGCGGCCGCTACATCACTGATTCCGATTACCAGCATGAAGCCATGGTGTGCTTCATCGGGCACGATCTGGTGGATGAGTTTTTCCCCAGTGTCGAACCCATCGGTAAAGAGATCATGATCAACGACCTTCCTTTCCGGGTCGTGGGCGTAGCGGAGAAGATTGGCAGCACCTTCGGGCAGAGCCAGGATAACTTCGTGGTGTTGCCCCTCACCACCTACGGCAAGTTTTTTGAAGCGCGACTATCTCTTGACGTCAATGTGCAAGCCTGGGATTCACAGCAGATGCTAGTGCTGGAAGATGAAGCGCGCGCCCTGATGCGGGCCCACCGCCACGTTCCCTACCGTGAGGATGACAACTTTGGTATCAATGCCTCGCAAACCATCATGGACTTGTGGAACCGGCTTATGGGCAGCATCTTCGCCGTGACCATCGGAATTGTGGCCGTGTTCATGGTGGTGGGCGGAATCGTGATCATGAACATCATGCTGGCCAGCGTCACGGAGCGGACACACGAAATCGGCATTCGCAAATCCCTGGGCGCGCGCCGATTCGACATCTTGATGCAGTTTGTGATTGAGTCAATCACCATGGCTGGCGCCGGCGGCGGGATCGGTGTCCTGCTGGCCTTCATCGTCAGTGCCATCGTCGACCATTTCTGGACCTCGACCGTGCCGGTGAGCGCGGTGCTGGTGGGATTGGCTCTCTCCACCGCGGTGGGGCTTTTCTTTGGAATATATCCGGCCAGCCAAGCAGCCAAACTTGATCCCATTGAAGCACTGCGCACGGAGAACTAAACATGCCGGCCGCCAAGCGCCATGACATTCGGGAAAATTTGCTGCTTGCCCTCGATACGCTGCGGACCCACAAGTTTCGCGCCTTCCTCACCATCCTCGGCGTGTTGATTGGCACCGCTACAGTCATCAGCGTGGCGTCCATTTTCAAGGGTCTCGACCAGCAACTGGTGGAAGTGGCGGAAGGCTTTGGGACGCGCTCGCTCTTCATCTATAAATTTGACCCGGGAAAGGTGGGCCCCCTCACTCGAGCAGAGCGCCTGCGCAAACCCCTGACCTATGAGCAGGCCATGGCTCTCAAGGAATTATGCCCTTCCGTGCAGGCGGTGGGAGTGGAGATCTTTAACCGCGGACCCGCCGTGACGGCCAAGTACAAAGGCGTGGAGATGGTTGACACCAACTTCCTCGGGGCCACGGCGGATGATTTTCAGAACATCAACGCCGACCTTCAGGACGGCCGCATCTACAGCGACACGGACGACCTGCATCGGATGAATGTGGCCGTCATTGGCGCCGATGTGGTGCAAAGGCTCTTCGTGGGCGAGGACCCAATTGGCAAGGAACTGTCTGTGGACGGACACACCTTTCAAGTTATTGGGGCGCTCACCAAGCGCAAATCTCTTCTCGGTGACAACGGCAACGATCGTATCGTGATGGTCCCCTACTTTACCTTCAAATCGCTTTATCCCCAGGCGAAGGAGAACTTCGTTACCGCCCTGGCATTTCCCGGCAGACTGGATCAGGCTAAAGATGAAGCCACCGCCGTGCTCCGCCGGGTGCGCAACGACAAGCCCGGTGAGCCTGACAGCTTTGGCATTGCCACGGCGCAGTCGCTCATTTCCAATTTCCGCGACATTATGGGAATGGTCGTGCTGGTGACCATGGTGATTGCCTCCATCGGCCTCATGGTGGGCGGCATTGGGGTGATGAATATCATGCTGGTGTCGGTCACCGAGAGGACTCGTGAAATCGGTGTGCGTAAGGCCATTGGCGCGCGACGCAGCGATATCACCTGGCAGTTTTTGCTGGAAGCCATGACCCTAACCGGCACCGGTGGCGTGTTGGGAATACTCGTCGCCGTGACGCTCACCTTCCTGATTCGCGCCCTCGGCTGGTACTCCGCCGTCCCCCTCTGGTCGGTCATCGCGGGTTTTGTTGCTTCCGTTAGCATCGGCTTGTTCTTTGGCATGTGGCCCGCCATGAAGGCTTCCCGCCTCGATCCTATCGTGGCGCTACGGCACGAATAAGCCAAGCTCCACAAATCCCATCGAATCGCAAATCGCGGACGTGCCCACAGGGCAGACAGGGCGCGTCCAAATCCTGCGGCCGACTGTTGGGCCTGCTGCGCGCATCTTTATCGTGAGTGGTGCGCCGCACATAAAGTCGGGAATCCGGCGTACGGCCGAACGCCATGGCCGGCTCGGGAAAAAACCTCGGGCGCCGAAGTGGCGTCGGTTGAGCGGAGAGGTGCTCAAGGCAGGAGGATACTCGACGCCCGAGGAAACTAGGCAAAAATCATAAACCCCGCGTAACCCAATCCGGCGCCCACCATCGCGCCCACCGCCACATCACTCAGGAAGTGCATTCCCAACACGATGCGCGACGTGGCCACGCTCAGCGCGCAAAAGAGCAAGGCTCCGATCAGGTGGGGATAAAAACTGCCCACGGCTACGGTGAAAGCGAAAGCCGTAATGGTGTGGCCGGAGGGAAACGAGAATTGGTCAGGCGGCAGCAGCGTGGCCCAGCAATGAGGGACCAGCGCGTTCGGCCGCTTCCGCCCCGTCAGTTTTTTCAGGATGAGAAAAAGAATGGCCCCCGCGCCGCAAGCCGTCCATGCCGCTGCTAACGTTTCGTATCGCGTGGAACCACCATAAACCACAACCAACCCGCTCAGCCCGTACCAGAGCCAGCCGTCGCCCCCGCGTGTGGCGTAGATCATCCAAAGCCGGAACCAGCGCGGCGGCCGCCAACGGTGGACGCGCCGCATCAAGCGATGGTCGCGCGTGGCGATGAAATCGAGCATGTGGCCCGGAAGCGTCATGCGCTCGCCTCCCCTGGGGTGGCCCGCATTCCCCCGGTGGAAGTGCGCCTCCCCAGACCCCGCCAGCGCTCCCAGCGGCTTCCCCAGCGCCGCGCGAACAGGTCTTCCATCACGTAGTTGAGCAGCGTCACCGCAGGAACCGCCAGCACCAGGGGGGCGAGGAGCATGGCCGCCGGCTTCTCCTCCATCAGGGCGGCGCAAATCTGCAACACGTCGCGCGTCAAGCGGCTGAAATTCCCTGAACTTCCTTCCACCTGCCCGTGCCCCCGCCGCAATCCTTCGAGGAACTCCGTCTTATCGCACGCGCCGGGTACGCGTGTGCAAACACTCCCCAGCGAGCTCAGCGTGTGCGCATCACTGCCGCCCAACATAGCCCTTCCCGAGCGCCCCGCCATCCGCGCCGCCAGCCGGTTCGAGCGCTCCGGGACGTGGCCGTTACGGACTTCCACGGCGGGGAAGGCGCCGTCAACCCAGGCGAAGTCCTCCATTGACCGCCGGCCCGTCAGGGCGGAGAAGGCGTGGTTTACGCTGTAAAAGAGGTCTTGCTCGTTCAGGTAGGCCACGAGGCGTGGCAAGTCGTTCCGGCGCCGCTGGATTTCTACGTGTTGCCGCTCCGTAAGGTCGTACACTCCCACGTGCAGCTCATTGCCGCTCGGCATGCGGCAGGTCACTTCTTCGCTCACAAAGAAATTCTCGTGCCGGCTGAGCGCCGCCGCCGCGTCGATGGAGTCGTGATCGGAAACCGTCACCAAGTCCATCCCCCCGCGCCGAAGCGTTTGGTATACCGCCTCCGGCTCGCTGTAGCACTCCCGGCAGAGGGCATTCAATAGCGGCAGCGTGCACATGCCGGAGTGGATCGTATGGACATGTAGATCACATCGCACTGTACAGGTTAGAACGGCCATGTTACAGGAATGTATGTCCAGAATGAAGTATCTATGAAGAGTGCCTATTGCCTATTTACAGGATAAATGAACTGTGCAAAGGTAAGAGCATGATTAACGCCGACCTGGTTTTCTTCGATGCCGGCGGCGGCCATCGCGCCGCCGCCGAGGCTCTGCGGCTGGTGATGGAAGAGCAGGGCGGGTGGAAGATCCGGCTGGTGAACCTTCAGGAGGTGCTCGACTCCATCGACTGGGTGCGCAAGCTTACCGGCCTGCGCACGCAGGATACCTATAACCTGATGCTCAAAAAAGGCTGGACGCTCGGGACCGCGCAAACCGTGCGCCTGCTGCAATTCTTCATCCGCCTGTCGCACCGCCGGCAGGTGGAGCTGCTCGAGGAGTTCTGGAGATCCAGCCGCGGAGACTTGGTGGTTTCCCTGGTTCCACATTTCAACCGCGCGCTGGCCCAAAGCCTGCGCCGGCAGAAGCCCGCGACCCCCTTCGCCACCATTCTGACCGACCTCGCTGATTATCCTCCCCATTTCTGGATGGAACGGCAGGAGCAATATTTCATTTGCGGCTCCGACCGTGCCGTCGAGCAGGCGCGCGCCCTGGGCATCGGCGATGGCCGGATTTTTCAAACCTCGGGCATGATCCTGCACCCGCGCTTCTATCAGACCCCTTTCTGTGACCGGCGCATGGAGCGGAAACAGCGCGGACTTGATCCTGATTTGCCCACGGGGCTGGTGCTGTTTGGCGGGCAGGGGTCCGACGCCATGCTTGAAATCGCCGAGCGCTTCGATGCCGAAGGCCCTCACAATCTTCAGCTCATCTTTATCTGTGGACGCAACGAAAAGTTGGCGAACGCCCTGCGCCGGCGCCCCAGCCGCTTGCGGAGCTTCGTGGAAGGCTTTACCTCCGAGGTCCCCTTCTACATGCGCCTCTCCGATTTCTTCATCGGCAAGCCCGGGCCCGGAAGCGTGAGCGAAGCGGTGGCCATGCGGCTGCCCGTCATCGTGGAGCGCAATGCCTGGACGCTCCCGCAGGAACGCTACAACGCCGAGTGGATTCTGGAAAAGCAAGTGGGACTGGTAGTGCACGGCCCTTACCAAATCCCTGCGGCAGTGAAGAAGCTGCTCGGGCGGGGGAATCTGGCGCGTTTTCGCGCCAGCGCCTCCGCCATTGGCAACCGGGCGGTCAACGAAATTCCCGGCATCCTGCGCCGAATCGTGGAGGGACCCCCGGACGGCCCCGCGCTCGACCCCGAAAAATCATTTAGCGAACAATGCGCGTAGGCTTTCGCTGAACGGCACCCGCGCCACGCCGCGCTCAGTGATGATGGCGGTTATGTAGCGCTGTGGGGTGACGTTGAACGCCGGATGCCGCGCTTCGACGCCGGCCGGGGCGATGGCGACTCCCGCCAGGCTTGTGACCTCCGCCGAAGAGCGCTCCTCGATGGGAATCTGCTCGCCGGAAGCAAGACTCATGTCGATGGTGGAAAGCGGCGCGGCCACGTAAAAGGGAATGCCGTTTTCGTGCGCCAGCACGGCCAGCGAGTAGGTGCCGATTTTATTCGCCGTGTCGCCGTTCGCGGCAATGCGATCGGCTCCCACGATCACGGCGCGAATCTCTCCCTGCTTCATGAAGTGTCCCGCCATGTTGTCAGTGATAATCGTGACCGGAATCTGGTCCTTGGCCAGCTCCCAGGCGGTCAGGCGAGCGCCTTGCAGGAAGGGCCGCGTCTCATCGGCAAAGACCCGCAACTTTTTCCCCGCCCCAATCGCCGCGCGAATCACGCCCAATGCCGTGCCGTAACCGCCCGTTGCCAACGCCCCGGCATTGCAGTGCGTTAGGACGGTCCCCGCGTCCGGCATCAGGTCCGCGCCGTGGCGGCCCATGGCTTCGTTGATGGCGATGTCTTCCGCCAGGATGCGCTTGGCCTCTTCCTCCAGGCCCACGCGCACCCTGGCCAGCACATCAGCATCCGCGTGGTGGCGGGATAAAGTGTTTTCAAAGACGGCGCGCATACGCTTGATGGCCCAGGACAGATTGACGGCCGTGGGCCGCGTCTTGCCCAGTGTCTGCGCGATGAGTTCAAAATCCGCCCGCAACTCGGCGAGGTTCTTCGCCCCCGAATTCTTGACGCCGACGGCAATGCCCATGGCGGCCGCCACGCCAATGGCCGGCGCGCCGCGGATCACCAGGGAGCGAATCGCCTCCGCCACCTCGCGATAATCCGTGTAGGTGCGATAAATCTCTTCGCCCGGCAAGCGCGTCTGGTCAATCATGCGCACGCCTTGCTCGGTCCATTCGATGGTTTTGAACATTCCACCTTCCGCGCTCTGAGAAATTGCCAGTGATTGATTATAGCAGTGGTTGCACCACCGGCCGGCGAATGTCCCCTGGGGCTCGCGCCATCCACCGCAGCGCCCCCAGGGGCGTCGCTACAACAGTTTGGCTTTGTCGAGAGCAATGAAAGCAGCAAATGGCAAGAGTGGGATTTCCCTGCGACCTTGCAAACACCGCCAGCATGAGCGTCATGATTTAGAATCCTTCTCCGCGTCGCAGTACGCAGCGTCCAATATGGCCATGATCTGCTTCAACCATTCGCGGTGCTCGGACTTCATCAAAACCGAACGCAGGCCCAACACGGTTTCTTGATCGGAGGAATCCCCCGGGGGTAGCGCGGGGCCCGCGGTTCGGCCCTGCGGCTTTTTGAGTGAGGGGAAATACGAGACGGGCAGCCGCATTAGCGCCAGGTGCAGGCCGCGGTTTGCGGCGGCCATGAAGATGCGCTGCGATAATTCCGAAGCGAGGCGGGCGGATGCAGCGCGAGGCGCCCAGACCACGATGTCCAATTCAGGATGAAACGGCACAAGCCACCGGGAATCAGCAGCCAGCCGCTCCGCCATGCTTACTGCCGCTTCCCGGCAGGCATCGAGCCCCACAGCGAACTGGCCCCCGCGCGCGAGGGGCAGCAATTTTTGCGTGGCCCACAGCGCCACGGCCGAAGCCCCCGGGCGCGAGCATTCCAAGCTGATTTCACCCAGGTGCAATTCCGAGGAGGTGAAGTAGGTGTAAGGGGAGTCATGTTTGTAGAGCGCCCCAACACTCGGGTCGCGAAACAGCACGCACCCGCACCCGTAAGGTTGCAGGCCGTGCTTGTGGGGATCAACCACAATTGAGTCGGCTTGGCCGATCTGGTCGAATGCCGCGCGGGTTTCGTCCGTGAGATTTCCGGCGAGGGTAAAGTAGCCGCCGTAGGCCGCATCGACGTGCAAGCGGAAGCTGGACTGGGCGCGCAGACGAAGGATCTCCGGCAGGGGATCGACGGAGCCCGTGCCCGTAGTGCCAACGGTCGCTACGACGCAGCCGATGTCCCCCTCCGCCAGCCGTTCCGCCAAAGCCTGAGTGTCCATCCGTCCCCGAGCGTCGCAGGGCACTTCCGTAAACGGCAAGCCGAGCACGCTGCTGATGCGGTGGTGCGTATAGTGGGCCTGCGCGGAAGCTGCAATCTTCTTCCCCGGATGAAGTTGTCCCGCCACCCAGAGGGCTTCGAGGTTCGCCATGGTGCCGCCGCTGGCGAGATGCCCCAGATGAGACTGCCAACCGAACATGGCGGCGATCTCCGCGACAGCCTCCTTTTCCATGGCCGAACTGGCGCGCCCGCCGTCCAGCGCGTGGTTGTTGGGGTTGATCCAAGTGGCCAAGGCATAGGCGGCGCGGGCAATGGGATGCGGCGGTTTCAGCATCTGCCCGGCATATAGAGGATGGAAGTACGGATAGTTGTCCCGCAGGCGCACGGCGACTTGCTGCATCACCTCCGCCATGCGTTCCTGGCCCGGCGCGGGCGCGTCGATGGCGGGAAGTGAGGTGAAGCCCTCCTCCAAAGTGCCGAGCGCCGCCGTTAGAATCTCCAGCGTCCCTTTTTCCAATTGCATTGCGACCTCCCATGGGGCTCGGGATTAAAGTTAGGGATTAGGGGCTCGGGATTAGGGGTTAGTGAAGGAGCGTCCCCTGCCACGCGCCCCGAATCCCAGTTCGCGATTCATGCCTCAATGTACCAAAGCGCAGTGCGGATCGGCCTCGCGTGCCAAGCATGGGCATTGTAAACGAAATTCGCTTCGCGTGCTTACGAACCGCAGGCGTGCGCATGAGTTGCCCGGCGAGCGACGGGGGACGACGGGGGCATCGGGCCACAAAGCAATTGACGATCTGCGATTGGTAATTTGCGATCGTCGGACGCGGCCGTGCCTGCCTTCTTCATCCTTTTTATTTTCACTTCCTCGGCCGTCGATTATCGTCTAACTATTCTAATTTCACCAATAGCGACCATGTTTCTGACCTCATTCACCAATACATCAATAAATGTCTTGACGCGTCCCGCCGCCCGGCCTTATTGTGATTTGGAGGCTATTAGCACTGGCCTACTTCCGATAGACGCGGCGATGCCCTACCGCCGCCAGCGCCCCAGCCACCCACAGGGAGGGTGGCACGCAGGCGCCTCAATGCCGCACCCCCTGGAGGTTCGCATGTCACTGCGAAAGAAAACCACGATGACGCAAGAGAAGATTCCCACCAATCGGGCGAACGGGAAGCGCTCGTGCGGACCTGCCACCCCTGCGGGACGCGAGCGGATTCGCGCCGCCCACATCCGCCACGGGCTTTACTCCGAGGGGGAGGCCGCGGCGCTCACCTGCCTGGGCGAGGACCCCGCCGAACTCGAGAGCCTGCGCAACGATCTGCACGACCGCTCGCAGGCTTCCGCCCCTTTGCGCAAGGAGCAGGCGGACCATTTGGTGCAGATGGTGTGGCGGTGGAAGCGCGCCGGGCGCGGTCAGGAGGGCTTTGCCCTGCGCCTGCCCAAGGAGATCTTTGGCATTGGCATGAGCTCGGCGTTTGCGCCCCCAGCGGAGGTGGCGCCGGCTTCCAGCCGGTCACCCCAAAGCCGGCAAGATGCCAGCGCTACACCCCAAGGCCAGCAGGATATTGGCGCTACAACGCCCGGTCGGCAAGACGCTGCCGCTCGCAGAGAAGAACACGACAAGCAGTACCCCGGCATCACTGCGGCCGAATGGGAAGCGCGGGAGCGTCCGCGCCAGCTGTTGGAAAACATCCTTAACCGGCAGGTGGAAATTTGCGAGGCGCAGCGCCAGGCCATCCTGAAGGAGTCGTTGGCGGGGCCCTCGCCCTACGAACGCGCCGCGGAAATCGCTCCCACCCACTGCAACGCGCCGCTGGTGCGGGGAATGCAGGATTCAAACTTTCGCGAACTCCGGCGCGTCACCAACTTGTTGCTGAAGATTCAACGCCGGCAGCGTCAAGTGGGAGCCGTGGAACAGCACGGCGAAAACCCCGGTAGCGCTGGCCGGAAGCTGTCCCGACACGGCCGGGGGAACCGCGCTTGAAGGTATGCGTTTCCCTGACGCAAACTCCGCGGAGGGTCGAGAAAAGTCGGAGCTGTCGCGGGCAGCCGGCGCCAATTCATCGGCGTCCCGCGCGTGACCCTCATGGCTAAGGCCCCGACGTATCGGAGCACGTCGGCCGTGCCGCGAACTGCGACAGGCGCGGACGTGGCGCTGGCCGAAAAATGCCCTAATTTGGTGCGGGTGTGAGCCAAAAATCAGTGTTACAAAACACCGCGGAAGGCCAGAATGTACTAGAAACAAAATGGGTTAGTCTTGGAAAGAGAGAATTCCATGGTGATGCATGTTATTGTAAATAAGTGAGTTAATGATTCCCGATCAAAAGTTTGGCGAGAAAAAGGGGGAGAAAAAATGCCGGCTCAATCCAGAAAGTATATGAAAACAAATGAGATATTGAATTGACCTACGTCAAATTTCTCTCTAGGCCAGAATGTATATGATAAATAAACAACTTATTCTTGCTAGGCCAGAATGTTATTGAAAGGAAAGACAATTATCGCGATTTTCAGCTCGAAAGAGGATTGGGGTCTCCCGTGCGAAGGCGGCGAGATCCTTGGCGAGGCTCAGCATGACCGAACGGAGGACGAGGCGGTGCGAAGCGCACGCCACTTGGCCGCGTCCAGGATGGCCGTGCCACATCCCCCACGTGTGACACACAGCAATGGCAGTGACGAGCGACGAGGGACGAGAAAAAGGCAAAGTGCGGAGCAGAATATGGTGGTAGTACTTCCCAGAAAGACACGGCAATAGCCGTGACAAGTGACGAGTGATGACAGACAAGAAAAGGCAAAGTGCGAAGGAGAATATGGCGGCAGTACTTCCCATTGGCGTTTGATCGGCCACCCACACTCCTCCGTATCGGCTATCGACATTTTCGGGTGAGAGGATGAATCAGATTGCGGCTTGGAAATTCGAAACTTGAAAATCGAAAGTGGAAAATCGAAAGTCGAGGATCAGTAAATCATTAATGACCGATCATCAATCGCCAATTGCCAACGGAGAATCGTCAATCAAAAATCGGCAATCGACAATTGCCCGATGCCCCGACGATCAGATGCTCCACTCGACAATCACCAATCGCCAATCACAAATGGCTAAATCACTCGATGTCTCGATTTCGATTATCCGCTTGCCCACCTCCGGCCCTTTTTGTGTTATCCTGCGGCGTTCGATTCGGCCGCAAGCTCCGCGGCGTGGGGGCCGCCGCGGATCCTGGAAACGTCTATTCACGTTTCACGCCAGCCCTATCCGAACCGGCTGCGTCAACGCGTCTCTCGCGCGGCCCACATATCTTTATTGAATCGCGATTATCTTCTGGCGGTTCACAGGGAGAACTAGCATGTCTGACTATCGTTATCTTCTTTCCGAACGCGAGATTCCCAAGGTCTGGTACAACGTGATCCCGGACTTACCCGCGCCCATGCCGCCGCCCTTGCACCCCGGCACGCTCAAACCGGCGGGGCCGAAGGATCTGGAAGCCATCTTCCCCCACGCGCTGATCGAACAGGAAATGACGCCGGCGCAGAACATTCCCATCCCCGAGCCGGTTCTCGACATTTTGCGTTTGTGGAGGCCCACGCCGCTGCACCGCGCGATACGCCTGGAGAAGGCGCTGGGGACGCCCGCCAGAATATTCTTCAAGAACGAAGGAGTCTCTCCCGCCGGCAGCCACAAGCCCAACACGGCCATCGCCCAGGCGTATTTCAACAAGGCCGCCGGCGTCAAGCGCCTGACCACGGAAACGGGCGCGGGACAGTGGGGCAGCGCGCTGGCGCTGGCCTGCAACGTGTTCGGCATGGAGTGCATGGTTTACATGGTGAAGTGCAGCTTCTACCAGAAGCCGCATCGCCGCACCATGATGGAATGTTGGGGCGCGAAATGCGTTCCCTCCCCCAGTGACCTGACCCAAGCCGGGAAGAAGATTATTGCCGAAGATCCGGAGACCCCGGGCAGCCTCGGGATCGCCATCAGCGAAGCGGTGGAAGACGCTGCCACGCATCAAGACAGCAACTACTCGCTGGGCAGCGTGCTGAACCACGTCCTGCTGCACCAAACCGTGATCGGGCAGGAGGCCATGGCGCAGATGAAGCTGGCCGGCGCCACGCCTGACATCGTTATCGGCTGTTGCGGTGGGGGAAGCAATTTTGCCGGTCTGGCATTCCCGTTTGTGCCGGTAAAGGCCGCGGGCAAGAACATCCGCCTGATCGGTGTGGAGCCCGCCGCGTGCCCCACCATGACCAAGGGGATTTACGCCTACGACTTCGGCGATAAGAGCGGCATGACTCCCCTGCTGAAAATGGACACGTTGGGGCATGACTTTGTCCCGCCCGGCATCCACGCCGGCGGCTTGCGCTACCACGGTATGTCGCCCCTGGTGAGCCTGCTCCATCGTAAGGGCGTCGTGGAGGCGGTGAGCTATCCGCAATTGAAATGCTTTGAAGCCGCGCTCACGTTCGCGCGCGCCGAGGGCCTGATTGTGGCGCCGGAAACCTCCCATGCCATCTGCTGCGTGGTCGAGGAAGCGCTGAAGGCCAAGGAGGAAGGCAAAGAGAAGACCATCCTCTTCAACCTCAGCGGGCACGGGCACTTTGATATGGCTGCGTATGAGAAGTATTTTGCCGGCGAGCTTTCTGATTATGAGTATCCGGCAGCTAAAATTCGCGAGGCGCTGGCGCACTTGCCCAAGGCTTCGTGATTTTGGATGCTATGCGGAGTGGCACAACCGTAGTTGCGGTCAAAGAGCCCCCACCGCCGGTCATCTGTCCCGCCGTGCAGTACGCCACCGACGGTGAAAATTCGCGCGGCGTCTTGGAGTGCGGCGGCTCGACGCCGCCTTGGAAGCCGGGCACTAAGACACGGGGCAGCATCATCGGGGAGAACGAAGAAAGCCGAGATCGACCCGAGCAATAACCTCCGAATCGGCGCGAGGATAAAGGCGGCGTCGAGCCGCCGCACTCCAAGGCGCTGCGCGCAGCGGGCTCTCCAGCTAATCTGGACAGCACTGGGGAAAATCCGACCATGGAATACACAGAGATACTCATGGGTACTCCGGAAAACAAGCTTTTAGTCGGGATCGACATTGGCGGGACGAAAACGGCCGTCCTGCTTTCTTCCGCCCCACCGGCGGTTATCGCGCGCAGGCAATTCGCCACGCGTCCTGCCCAGGGGCCGGAGCGTGCTCTGGAATTGATCAAGTCGGGGATTCGCGAAATGCTGGCGGAACAAGGCGCTGCCCCATCCGCCATCGCCCGGCTGGGAGTAAGCTGCGGAGGCCCGCTGGACCGCGTGCAGGGAATCATCCAGGCACCGCCCAACCTTCCCACGTGGGATGACGTACCGATCAAGGCCATCCTGGAGCGTGAATTCCATACGGAATGTTTGGTGGAGAATGACGCGAATGCCGGGGCCGTTGCCGAGCACCGCTTCGGGGCCGGCAAAGGTTGCCAGAACATGGTGTTCCTCACCATGGGCACAGGCCTCGGCGCGGGCGTCATCACTGACGGTCGCCTCTATCGCGGCTCGAATGATCTGGCAGGCGAAGTGGGTCACGTTCGCCTGACCCGTACCGGCCCCATCGGGCACAACAAGAAAGGTTCGGCGGAAGGCTGGGCAAGCGGCGGCGGCATGGCGCAGGTGGCTCAGCTTGCGGTGGCCGCGGCGCTCAGGAAGAAGCGCCCCACCCGATTGGCGAAGTTATTTCGATCCGGACGCCCGATCACCGCGAAGGATATCGGGGTGGCGGCGCGGCACGGCGACCAAGTCGCGCTGGCAATTCTCGAAACCACCGGCGAAAAGCTGGGAGAAATACTGGCGATCCTTGTCAACTTGCTGAATCCTGACCGCATCGTGATCGGCGGCCTGGCCATGCGTCTGGGGGAATTGCTGCTGGAACCCGCTCGCCGCGTTATCAATCGCGAAGCGCTGCAACTGCCGGCGCAAACCTGCCAGATCATTCCCGCCTCGCTCGGTGAGAGTATCGGCGATGCCGCCGCACTCTGCATTGCCATGGGGATTTGACGAGCCTCAGGAGCGCACTTTCTGCGCCGACCCTACCGTTGCCCGGGCTGATCAGAGGCGGGAGCCGCGTGCTGCGGGGCGAGTTGCCGGCAGACATCCGCGACGGTTTCCGGCGCAAGGTCCGGGGCGTGCCAGTTGTAGGTTTTTGGGAGCCAGAGATTCTTCTGGATGTCCTCGGGCGATTGCCCTTGCTTCAGGCGCATCTCCACCTGGGCCACGAGCCACTCCAGGAACTTGCGGAAATCCGCCAGGTCCTTTTTGCTGCCCGGGGAGCCGTGACCGGGGACGTACGTGTCAGCGTCCCAGCCTTCCACCTGCCGCAGGACCTCGATCCAGCGGTGAAGGTCGCGCGAGCCCACGCGCGGGAAATACTGGTTGTCAAAGAGCTCGCCCAGGAAGAGCGTTTTCGCGGAGGGCAGGTATACAACGGAGTCCTCGGGGGAATTCTCGCCGCTCAATAGGCTGGTCACGCGGATTTCCTGGCCGCCCAATTTGAGCGTCATCTTCTCGTCGAAGGTTTGGGTAGAGGGCGTTACGTGGAAGCCGCGCATGCGCGCTTCGAGGCGCCATCCCTGTTCAGCGCGCATGCGATCAGAAAGCTCCTCGCGGTATTGGAGCATTCCTGCTTGCGCCGCCTTGGTGGAAATCAGCGTGGCCTGCTCATCGGTAAAGACTTCGTTGCCCAACATGTGGTCAGGTTCCGAACTGGTGTTAATGACATAGCGGATGGGGAGTTCGGTGCGCTGGCGAATTTCATAGAGTAGGTCGCGGGCGTGCATGGGACTATTGGAGGTATCGATTACGACCACGCCCTCCGACGTAAGAATGAATCCCGCCGTCGCCGGCCGCGTGAAGAGAGGATCGCATTCCTGATCGATCACATCGTCAGGAATCCATGCGAAAATCTTGGGCTTGATCTCTTCGACACTGTAAAGCCCCACAAGGGCAGATAGGGCGCAAGTGGAAGGCATCAAGCCCACGGCCGTCAACACGCAGCCCAAGGCGAGAAAAAGTGACAGGGAGTGGGCCCGAGAAAATGGATGATTCCGATGATGTTTAGATGTCCACATAAACTTGCGCGCGCCAGCCCCCGGGGGTTTTTTCCAGCGCGAGTTGATGATAAGTGATGGCCTTAACCATAAGTTTGGCCTGGTGTCGCGACGGCTGGAACTTCTCGCCGCGCGCCATGGCTGTCAGCGAATTGTCGCGAAGATTTTGAATCTCAAAATCCCGGAAGAGCCACCCCTCGGCGTCATGCAGATACAAAAGCTCACTCAGCCAATTGACCAGAACACTCTCGGGATCAGCTCCCTGCACCTGCACGGCTACCTCTTCGCGAGGATCAATCGTATCCAATTCTACAATCAAGTAAATCAATGCGCGAGCGGCATTAGTAAAGGCTTCCTCGCGGGTCGAACCAAACGCTTCGAAGCCCACATCGGCCGTGTGTTCCAGAATCCGAAACTCTTGCATCCCCGTGTTCCCGGCCGATCGCCCTTCAGGGGCGTTTACCCCTCAGTCCCGGCGAAGGCGAAACGGCCCATCATCATACTGAAGTCCCGGCTGCTTGGATAGATCCGTACGAGCGGCCATGTGGGCCGGAAACACATCAAAAATGCCACAATCAAAAATGCCACCTCAAAAATGCCACCCTTGCCTTTTCCCCGCACGTCGAGTAGGATGGCGAGACTTTCGGGTCATCGTATGTCATCGAATGCTTCAGCGAAATTGGATGTATGGCTGGCACTGGGTTTTGTCGCGGGCCTGTACCACTTTTATAAAGGCTTTCGCATCTATCGCGAGTACCGTTTGCTGATGGACACTCCCGAAATCCCCATTCGCAGTGTCGCCATGGGCCTGGTGGAAATTCACGGCAGGGCCACGGGCATCCCGCCCGTTCCCAGCCCTGTCACTCAAACTCCCTGCTACTTCTATAAGGTGGACATCGAGCAATGGGTCTCAAGCAAAAACGGGGGAAATTGGCAGCACGTTGCCACCGATGCCGACGGAAAGCGGTTCTATCTTGCCGACGGCACGGGCAAAGTTCTTGTGGACCCGCACAATGCGGAATACGATTTGATCCAAACGGCCAGGGTTGAAACAGAACGAAGCTTCGGGTCGGGCCTCGGACGCCTCTTCTCGGGTATCGACGGTTCCACAAGGGCTGCGGGGCCCGCGCTGCCTGGCGCCGACCTCCGGTCCTACGCTTCCGCCGCGGTTGCGCGCCGGAAAGGCACCGGCATTTTTCGGGGAGGTACAGGTTTCGGAGTGCGCTACCGGCTGACCGAGTACTTGGTTATTCCCGAGCACTGGTACGACCTCACGGGAACCTGCGTGGAAAATCCCGAACCGCAGGACGAAAACGATCGCAATATGATCGTGAAGGGAATGAACGAGCCCACTTTTCTGATTACGTGGCGAAGTGAGAAAGAAATCAGAGGGACACTGCGCAATCGCGCGGCTAAGTATATTTTTGGCGGAGCGATTTTGGCCGTGGTTTGCTTCGGTATTTTCCTGGCAAAACATGGGGCGTTCTAAAGCCAAAGGAGAAGCCATTCGATGGGTATAATAATCCTGGTGGGACTGGTTGCGATCCTCCTCGTGGTGGGGATTTTTGCTTACCTCATTACCATTTACAACAGCCTGGTGCGTCTGAAAAACGACATCGACAAGGCCTGGGCGAACATCGACGTCCTGCTGAAGCAACGGCACGACGAACTGCCCAAATTGATCGAGACCTGCAAAGGCTACATGCAGTATGAACAGAAAACCTTTCAACTCATCACCGAGGCCCGGACGGCATTCATGAAAGCCAGTTCTGTGGGAGAGAAAGCTCAGGCGGATAACATGATCTCCGGCGCGCTTAAGAGCTTGTTCGCCGTGTCGGAGAATTATCCGGACCTGAAGGCTAACAACAACTTCATGCAACTCCAGAAGCGCATCTCGGAGTTGGAAGAAAAGATTGCCGACCGGCGCGAGTTCTACAACGACGACGTCAACACCTTCAACATTCGTATCCAACAGGTGCCCGACGTGTTCATCGCCGGCATGATGCACCTGCAACATCACGACCTGTTCAAAGTGGCGGAGGAAGATCGCCAGGACGTCGATGTGAAAATGGCGTAACCATTGGTGATTGGCGATTTGTGATTGCTGATTACAAGCAGTAGTTGCCGGATGATTTTGCCCCGAAGATCAGCAATGCGGGGGCCAAGGTGTTGGCGTTAATGTGGATAGAACGCACCGGTAAAACCCGCTGGCGGAGCCGAAAGGGTAGGAGCAAATCTCAGAATACCGGCTGCAACGAGGTGAGTCGGGCAATCACCAATCACAAATCACCAATCGCCAATGAAGAAGGGAGCTGCAATTGATACTCGCCGGTGTAGTCATCGCCGTACTGGTGGTCCTGGCGATCATCGTCATTGGGCTGATCATGTATTTCGTTGGCATTTACAACAATCTGGTCACTCTGAAGAATGACATTGACCGCTCCTTCTCCAACATTGACGTACTGCTCAAGCAGCGGCACGACGAACTGCCCAAGCTCGTTGATACCTGCAAAGGTTATATGCAGTATGAGCAGAAGACCCTGCAAGCCGTAACGGAAGCGCGCACCGCCTACATGCGCGCCACTACTCCCGGCGAAAAGACGCAGGCCGACGGCATGGTCTCGGGCGCGCTTAAGACCCTGTTCGCTGTGGCGGAGAAATATCCCGACCTGAAGGCCAATACTGACTTTATGCAACTGCAGGGGCGTATCACGGAACTCGAAGAGAAGATCGCCGGGCAGCGCGGCCGCTTCAACGAAGACGTTAACGTTTTCAATATCCGCATTGCCCAAATCCCCGCCAACTTTGTGGCCGGCTTCATGGGGCTGCAACCGCACGCGCTTTTTCAAGCCCCGGAGGCCGATCGCGAGGACGTGAAAATCAGCTTCGCTTAAGAGGTGCTGGTCCTGCCGATCAGGGCGATGGCGAAGACCCCGCTGCCACGCGGCGGCCGTGGGCGCTTGTTGCCTTGATGATCAGGGAAGAAGGGAAAGACTGCGGAGCGCGGCAAAGTCACAACCATGGACCCGCGCTCCCTGACCGCGCAGAAACCAGGTTGCCATTCTGAATCCCGGCATGAGGATCTGTGGCTTCCGGAGGGGCGCCTGCGGCGGCAGGTTCGGGGCTGGAAACAAAAGGCCCGCTTGGGGGAGCGGGCCTGGGGAAAGGAGGAAACCTAAAACGGGTTCATTCCTTATCTCTTCTTTTTCTTTGCCTTCTTTGCTGCCATATTTTCCCCTCCTTTGCTGAGAGTCTTGCTATCTGCGTGTAAAACCACAATTTGTGGTCGAACACTACATTACCACAATATGTAGTAGGCTTTGGATTTTTTGTCAAGAGGAATATTGCAATCGAAAAAGTCTTGCCCCTGATGCCCGGAGATCCGGCATCGAGGCGGGGCAAGAATTCGGGTCTGCTACGTCGGGGAAGACAAGTCCGATGGGACCTTGCTTCTGACGGACAAGTGGCTTGCCGCCGCCATAAACTCATGGGCGCCGACCAGCGAATTTTCCATCAGCCTGCTAGCAAATTCGAAACAGAGGTGGCATACTTCACGGCGCAAACTCGTGTGGTGATTCGCGCCGTGATTGACACTACAGCCGAAGGATGATATAGCACGCGGCGCGGGCATTCGTGGCGCGAAGTGTGGGCGGGGAGCTGCCGACGAGGGCTGCTCCCTATCTCAGTTGAACGGAGCACATAATGGAAATTTTTGACAAGGTTAGCCAGCACACACTCGACCGTCGAGAACCGGCAGTTATCCGTCCTGGCGCTGGTCATGGTCGTCATCCTGGGCGGCGGCATGGCCTTGCTGATGTATCCTACGGTCTTCGGCAAAGCCGCCGTAATCCCCGTGGCGCCCTCGAAGACCCTCTTCTTCGGCTTTTGCGCGCTGTGCATCCTGATGGTGGTGTATCTGGTCAACCGCATGTTCGTGGTCAAGAGCCTGCGCGCCAGCCTGATGGAGGAACGCGAACAATTGGCGCAGATCCTGCGGCGGTCAAGCGCCGAGTTGCTGGGAACATTGTTGGGGTTCAGCCACTTTCAGGACCGCCTTACCATGGACTTTCGCCGCGCCACTCAGACCAACGAGCCGCTATCACTGCTCCTCGTGCGCGTGAACCCGGCGAAGATTTTCGCCCAGGGCCCGCAGGCTCAAGTGGCTTTGGGAGACGCCGCCAAAGTTCTCAGCCGCAAATTGCGCACCGAAGATTCACTTTACCGGCTATCTTCTGAAGTCTTCGGAATTGTTCTGCCCGGCACCACAGACCCGATAGCCCGCCAAACAGCCAATCGTCTTTCTGAGGGACTGGCCGACGCCTCGGGCGCCAGCAACCGGTTCACCGCCGATATTCAGGTGGTGAACTACCCCGACCACGTCAAGTCGGCTTCGGAAATGGAACGCCGAGCCGCCTCCATGGTCACCCATGACTGACCGGCAAGAGTTCGAGATGCCGGGATAGGGACACGCCATTCGCCTTCACCCCTCGCTTCCGACCCCTTGAGGCAAATGTCGGCCGGAGGTGTTTCCTGCACCTCAGGAGGATACTACCTTCAGCGGCCGCAAGCTCGAGTGCATGTTTTCATTTCCGAAAGAACAAGGTTTGCCGCGATTGCCAGTTTTGCGTTACCCTCTAGGATTCTGAGGTTCGCCCATGTCCAAGATACGCGCACAAATCCTTTGGTTTCTTGCCGGCCTATTCTCTTCCTGTCCGCTCGTGAGCGCCCAGCAAATTGATCAAGTCCTTCAGCAAGGCCTTTCCGCCCTCGAGAAGCAACAGTGGATTATCGCGGGGCAAGTCAAGACCCTGCGTGGCGAACCTGTCAGCAACGCCAGAATTCACATCCACTACTCCGGGGAGGGCCTTGCGGAGAACCCTCTTCAAGCCAATGTGCAAGGCAAATACAGCAAGACGCTGGAGTTGGACGCACGGGCCTACACGACGCTCACGGTGACGGTTTCTGCTGAAAAGGAGGAGTTTTCCCCGGCCCGCGAAACCGTGAATTTCACCAAGAAGGGTGAGACTTATCCCATCGACCTGGTGATGCTGCCGCTAAAACAAGATGACACCGGGATTCGGCTGCTCCCGCTTCTTGCCGCGCTCGCACCACGTTACAAATCAGCTAGCCCGCCGGATCTCAACGCGGAATCAGCGCGCCAGGATTATTTCCGTGGTGTCGATCTGCTCTTTGCGCAGCGCGATTACGCCAAAGCCTTCCCCTTGCTTTCCACTGTAGCCAGGAAATCTCCCTATTGCGTGGAATGTAAGACGGTGCTGGGGCTAGTGGAACTTCAGGCTGGCGGATTTGCCAGTGCCCAGCAAGAGTTCGCAGAAGCTGCCCTGCTGAAGCTGGCCCCCGCCGAGGAATCTCGAAAGGTAAATGCTCTTATTATCCTTAGCGTGGTTGCCGGTTGGTCCGGTGAATACGCCAAAGCCGCAGGGTTGCTGATGCAGGTACTGAGTCTAGTGCCGCAGGACCCCCTGGCGCTGCAGGAATTGGGCCGAACGCTTGTCAACCAAAGAAACTGGGAAGCCGCGGACGGATATTTACAGAAGGCTGTGAAGGCCGGAGCCTCGCCGGAAGCGCACCTGTTGCGGTGCCGCGCCGTGCTGGAGGAAGGTGACGCGGAAGAGGCTCAGGAGGAAATGCGCGCCTATCTGGGCCGAGGCGACATCCGGAACCAGCCGGTACCCACGCGCGTCCTTTTTACGCAGATTCAATCCCAACTCAGCCTGCGGGCTTACGGCCAAGCGAACTCCACGGTTACCAAACCTCTGCCTCAACTCCTCCAGGAGTATCCCGACCTTCTCGAAATGACGCCGGTTGGCGACCAGAGCCAACTGGACTCCATCCTGCAAAAAACTGGCTCAAACGTGGAGGCCTTCTTTAGGGGCTTCCAGAACGCCACTTCTCACGAGCGCATTGAAGAGGAACAAATCGGAAAAGGTGGCAACGTGAAGCGGGCGCCCGAGCAGACATTTCACTATCTTCTGCTCACTGCTCCTTACCAGGGCGGGATGAGTCTGGACGAATACCGGACGAATCAAGAGGGGGCGGTGACCGCCCCTGTGGGATTGGGCGAAGGTTTTATGTTGACCGCGGGTTTTGCCTCCGCCTCACTGGTTTTTCATCCCGACTACCAGGCGGGGGCGAAGTTTAAACTGCTGGGGCGAACCAAAGTGGACGGCGTGGACTGCGATGTGGTGGCCTTCGCCCAGGTTCCGGAAAAAGCCAAAATGTTCGAACGCTTCAGCACCAACTCCGGCACCGCGCTGGTGTTGCACCAGGGCGTCGCCTGGATCAACCCTGCCGACTCACGCATTGTGCGTCTGCGCACCGATCTTCTCCAATCCCTTCCCAAATTGCGCTTGCAGCGGGAGACCACAGAAATCCGTTATTCGCTGGTTCAATTCAAAGACGTCCCTACGCCAGTTTCAATGCCTGCACAAGTGACCGTCACCGTGGAGTGGAAAGGCAAGACGTTCCGGAACCTGCACCAGTATTCCGATTTCAGACTCTTCAATACCGCCGTGCAGGAAAAACGGAAAGCGGAGAACCCGCCTTCCCCCATGCGCCCTGCGCCCAATTGAGGGCCGGAGCGGTTACCCCTTAGTTTCCAGCGCGGCCATAACTTCGTCGCTAATGGTTTTGACCAGGGCTTCGACATCCTGCGTTCTTGCGCCGCACCCGCCGGGACAATTCTGCGGGCAGGTGGTGGGGCAGACGGTGATGCCTCCGGGAGTTTCCGGCTGGTCGCAGAGTTGGCACTCCTCCAGCCCGAACTTGGCGTCGGGCAACCCCAGCCGCTTCTTGATTTCCAGCAACACCGCTTGCTTGTTGGGAGGAATGCGCGTAATGCCGGCGCCCAATTGCGCGGCCAGCATCAGCGTGCGGCAGTAGGTATCAACGACCTCCACGTACCATTCGGCGTGGGTGACGGTGTCGGCCCAGCAAATGAGTCCGTGATTGGCCAGCAGAATGGTGTTGTGGTCCTTCACGAAAGGAATAATGGTCTTGGCAAAATCCCTGGTGCCGGGAGTCTCATAGGGCGAGATGGCCACTGATCCCACAAAAACATCTTGTTCCGGAATGACGCAACGGGGAGGCACACGCCCGGAGATGGCGTAAGCCGTGGCGTGAGGCGGATGCGCGTGTACCGCCGCGCGCGCCTCCGGCACCGTCTGGTAAACCTGAAGGTGAAGATAGACTTCACTGGTCCGCTTGCCCTTCCCGGCCATTTGGTTCCCTTCCAAATCCACCAGGCAAAAATCCTCCAAGGTCAGGTCGGCCTTGCTGAGCAACGTGGGCGTGCAGATCACGCGGCCAGGCGCGATACGGTAGGTAATGTTGCCACCGTTCCCGTCCACGTACTGCCGGTCCCAGAGTTTCCTTCCCACGCGAATCATTTCTTGCTTGATGACGGTCGCCTCCGGCGAATTCAGCAGGGCTTCGTCGGCGTGGGTGGATTTAGCCGGAGTGGGGCTTGAGGACGGGGGCGCAACCTGGGCAGGGCGCGAAGGCGGGTTCTCAGGCGCGGGTCGTGCGGCAGCGGAACTTGCGTGGTTGCCGACAATTGTCATGCCGGCGCGGCGAATTACGTCGCGCGCGGTGGGCGTCAGGACCACGCCCTCCGCAAGCACGATCTCGCTCGCGCCCGCGGACACGGCGGCTTCCACATTTTTGCCCGTCAGCACTTTATAATTTTGCAAATCAACTCTCTTCATATTGGAATCCTGCCTCCGGAGAGCAGTGCCGAGTTCCGCGCCCCTCGCAAATATCTTCAATGGAGTGGCTGCTTGTGACTCCCGACTTCCTACTCCCGACTTCCAATTCCCGGCGGATGGTAGTCCACGGTGTCCACCAGCAGACTACAGTAGGCGTCCACGGGCGCGCGGGCCGGCCAATAAGGATTGGCGCCTTCGCGGCCTTCGACAAATGCGATCATCTGACCCTCAGCCGGGGCCAAGTGGTCGGCGACAATCAGTTGCTTCCCGCCTCCCGTTCCGTCATGGGCCGCGAGTCCCTGGGCGGTCACGGGCTCGACAATCAAGAGTCGCGTGCCCACGAGACTTGGATCCGATAAACTCAGCACGATTTTTCCGCGGACAATTCCCAGGCGCATGTTCTTATTGCCTGATTGAATCATCGGGTCATGGAGTCATGGGAAGAATTAGTCACTCCCTGGCCCGATGACCCCATGACTCGATGACTCAATTCGTCTATGATTCCCACCACCATCATCCGCGATGGCGTGGTGTTATCAGCCAGTTTCTCCCTTGCCAGGTCGCCGTCGGTGGTCACCAGCACCTGGGTGCCGAGGCCCGCACCGAGATCGTCGATCAACACCAGAGGTTCCCCCACCTCTCGGCCATCCGCATCCATTCGCTGGCCAATCAACAACCGCTGGCCGCGCAAGCTCTTGTGCTTGACCGTGGAAGTGATCGATCCATCGACGCGGGCAACAAACATCGGCTCATCCTAAATAATGCGCAACGCTCCGGCGATGGTGATGGAGCGCTGTCGCGTGAATGTTAGTGGTGTAGTTACGCCTTCGCCGGTGGGCGTGGCCACACTGTAACTCAGAAAGCCCGGCCCGCCATTCCCTAGGCTGGCAAAACATGGCGCGTTCTGGACGAATATCGTAGTGTTCATCGCACGCGCCATCTTGGTGGCGTTTTCGGCGTTGCGCGAGTGAATCAGCGCCGTGTGACGGAATCCGTGTTCCGCCTTGAGAGCGGCGCGAATGCCGTCGTCCACGCACGCCACGCGCACTACCGGCACGAAGGGCATCATTTGCTCAATCTGCACGAAGGGATGGTCCTCATCTGTTTCGCCAAACAATAGAGGCGTTCCTGCGGGCAAAGTCATGCCGATGGCTTTCGCAAGCACCACGGGGTCCTTTCCAACGAAATAATGCTTCACGCGCGCCCGGCCGGGGGCGCCGCCTTTTCCCCGCTCAAAATCAAATACCGCTTGCGTCAGCTTCTCCACTTGCGCACTGTTCAGTTGTGCAGCGCCCGCTCGCTTCATGGCGCTGATGAATTCATCGGCGACTTTGGCGACCACGAAAATCTCCTTTTCGCTGATGCAAAGGAGATTGTTGTCAAAGGAAGCGCCCGCGATGATAGATTCCGCCGCTTTCGCAATGTCAGCCGTTTCATCCACCAGCACCGGAGGATTCCCCGGCCCCGCCGCCACCACGCGCTTGCCGGACTGCATGGCGGCCTCGACCACGGCGCCGCCCCCCGTCACGCAAATCAGCGCCACATCGCGATGGCGGAAGAGTTCATGCACCGATTCGATGGTGGGTGACTCCACCGTGCAAAGCAGGTTACGCAAACCCATGCGCTTTTCGATTTCGCGGTTGAACATGCGCACGGCGCTCGCCACACTGCGCGCCGTCAAGGGGTGGGAACTGAACACCGCGGTGTTTCCGCCCGCCAGGGCGCTGATGGCATTGCTGCCCATCGTGGGCACACCGTGCGTGCTGGGCAGAACCATGGCGATAACGCCGAAAGGCGCATACTCGATCAGGAAAAGGCCCGTCGCGTCGCCGCGCGCTTCGGTCTTGAGCGCTTCCACGCCGAGCACCTTTTCCACCATCCGCACTTTTTCGATTTTGTGGTCCAAGCGGCCCAGGCGCGATTCCTCGAACTCCATTTTGCCCAATTCTTCCGCGTGCTCGACGCACAGGCCCCGGACGATGGAAATCACCTGGGCGCGTTCCTCCAGACTGCGTGCCGAGAATTGGATTTGCGCGGCGTGCGCGGCCTTCACCGCGTCGTCAACCGTGGAAAACACCCCGCCGTCGCCGGCTGCCTCCTGCCGCACGGGTATCTGCCCTGCCAAGCGTGGTCTTAGCCGCTCCAGGACTTCTTCCACGATGGTTGCGATCATCGGATCAGTGGTGGTGCTCATACGTCAAACCTCTTCGGGACACGGGAAACGGGACATGGGACGCGGCACTTGCGGCTGGGGTTTGGGGATTAGGAATTCGGTGCTCGGCCCCCGTTTCCCGTACCCCGTTTCCCGAGTTCAAGGTTTCTCGATCCGCCGCCCCGCCACTTCCACGGAGTCGACGATGCCCACGATGACCGCGTCCACGGGAAGATCCTTCGTCGTGTCGGTCAGGCGCGCCGAGCTTCCCTGCGTGAACATCACCAGTTCACCTTCGCCCGCGCCCACACTGTCGACCGCCACCACCGAACTTCCGGACTCCACCAGCTTTCCTTCGCGCGTAATATAGGGCTGGATCATCATCAGCTTCGAACCGAGGAAGCGGGCGTTCTTCTGAGTGGAAACGACGTTACCAATAACTTTGGCCAGAAACATTTCCGCACCTTCCGTCGAGCCGGTGGTTAAGCCGGCAGAATCGTGCTGAGGTCGTCATGCGGGCGGGGGATCACCTGAACGCTTACGACCTGGCCGATCGCCTTGGCCGCCACGGCGCCCGCGTTGACCGCGGCTTTTACCGCCGCCACGTCGCCGGCTACGAAGGCCGTGCAGAGTCCTCCGCCGATTTTTCTCCAGCCTTTGAACTGCACATTGGCTGCTTTCAACATGGCGTCGGCGGCCTGCACCAGCGCCACCAGTCCACGCGTTTCGATCATGCCGATTGCTTGCTGTGCCATGCGATTCTCCTTTACCTCGTACCGGGGAGGGAACGAAGCTCGAAAATAGAAATTCGAAACTCGTGAGCGAGTCACCGATTCTCGAGTTTCGACACTGCGCCCGGAACGCAAAACGTCCTACTTCAAGAAGCCTTCCGTGACTCCCTCATGCGGGCGGGCAATCACGTGAGCTGACACCAATTCGCCCAAAGCCTTGGCCGCCGCGGCGCCGGCGTCAATCGCCGCGCGCACGCTGCCTACGTCTCCCCGCACCACGGTGGTGACGTAACCGCCGCCGATCTCGATCATCTTGACCAGTTGCACGTCGGCGGCCTTGCACATGGCGTCGCTCGCATCCACCAATCCCACCAGACCTTTCGTTTCGAGCAATCCCAGCGCTTGATTCATGATTCTCTCCTCTTAAGGGAAGTGGATAGTGGTGAGTGGCGAGTGGTTAGCAATTAACCGGCGCCAACGCTGCGCCATCGCCCCCGCACTAACCACTGATTCTTACTACTTCTTCGCCGCCTTCGTGGATTTCACCGTGAAGACGCTCAGGTCTTCGTGCGGATGGGGAATCACCTGCACGCTCACCACTTCTCCCAATCGCGCAGCGGCCTCGGCGCCGGCGTCGATGGCGGCTTTGACGGCAGCCACGTCCCCTTCGACGAATGCCGTGACCAATCCCGAACCAACCGGCTCCCAGTGGGCGAAGGTGACGTTGGCGGCCTTCAGCATGGCGTCAGTGGCTTCCATCAAGGCCACCAGCCCTTTCGTTTCGATCATTCCCAAAGCTTGACTCATAAGTTCTTCTCCTCGGAGCTTGCACCTCAGCCTCTTATTGCCGTCCTTTGTCCATTGTCATTTGCAATCGTAGCCACCTGGGACCGCAGTAGTTTGCAAAGGACAAATGACCAGGGACAAAGGGCTGCACCTTTCCGACCCCACTACCGTTTAACCAACTCCACCTGTTTTGCCAAATGCAGTGCGCAGGCATTGGCTTCATCGGTATCCATGTGAACTTCCAGGCGAAACGTGGGATCGACGCGCACGTGCACCTGGTCGAAAGTAACTGCTGCGCCATCGCCCACGCGCAGCTTCATGACGTTGCGGTGACGAACCCCATACTGTTCAGCGTCTGCCGGGCTCATGTGTACGTGCATCGCCGCGCGAATCAGCCCTTTCTTCAGTTCCACCACGCCCTGCGGCCCCATGACGAATGCTCCCGGCGTTCCCTCGATGTCTCCGGAAAGGCGGATGGGCAGATTCTCCACGCCCAACATGATGGCGTCGGTAAAGGCCAACTCAATTTGCGAGGCGGAGCGGAGCGGACCCAGAATGCGAAGATTCGAAATCGAGCGCCCACGCGGCCCGATGAGCACCACGGTTTCTTCCGCCGCGAAGGTGCCGGTTTGATAGAGCGGACGCAGGGGCTTTAACTGATACCCGGGCCCGAAGAGAATCTCCATATCCTGCTGGCTCACGTGCATGTGGCGCGCCGAGGCATTTACTACCAAGCGAGATGAATGCCCCGCCGCGTCTTTGCCGGGACAGGTTCCCAGACGCTTGAGGACAATCTCGCGGACGATGGTCTCTACCGCAGTTCGATCGATCTGTGGAGTCATTTCACGCACCAAGTTGACACGTGCTGGGTGGATGTGCAATGTTTGTTCCGGCTACTGTTCATATATTTTTTAATTAATTCATCTTACTTCTATTTTCGTCAATTTCGTGCTATATTGCCCTCCATGCGAGCTGCGGAACGCCAAATCAAAATCCAAAACTTGCTTCGTACCCAGGAGTTCATTGACGCGGATGAACTGGCGGCGAAATTCCGGGCCTCCCCATCCAGCCTTCGCCGGGATCTGATGGAGCTGGAACAGCAGGGCCTTGCTCGCCGGGTGCGCGGCGGCGCCGTTTCCTTGCAGGTTCGGGACGAGCCGCGCAGCCTGGGGTGGGCGGCGAGCCGCGCCCGCGAGGAGAAGCAGCGCATCGGCAAAGCGGCGGCGGCGCTGCTCGAGGAAGGCCAGACCCTCATCATGGACGGCGGGTCGACCGTGGCGGAAGTGGCGCGCCAACTCCAGGGGCATTCCTTGCAAGTCATCACCAACTCCATTCCCATCGGCCAGATTTTCTACGATTCCAAGAGCGTGGAGCTGACACTCACGGGCGGCTACCTTTACCCGCGCTTGGGCGTGCTTTTGGGGCCCATCTGCGAAGAGATGCTGACCCGCGTGGCAGCGGACGTCCTGGTGATGGGAATCGGCGGCATCACCGAGGCGGGCCTCAGCAACACCAATACGCTGGTAGTGGGCTCGGAACGCAAGATGATCGAAGTCTCGCGGCGGATCGTGGTGGTGGCCGACCACGCGAAATTCGGCCGGCAGGCCATGGCCCAACTCACCACGCTCGATACCGTGGACACAATCGTTACTGACCAAGAGCTGCCTCCGCGCTTCGAGAAGTTGCTGGAAAAGTGCGGTGTGGAATTGGTGCTGGCGTGAAGCCCGTAGATTTTTCCCGAGCGAGGGGTGGCAAGTCTCAGTCAATAAGGCGAGCCGTGACGCCCACCTTTGCGCAAGCCTGGGCGAGCGGGGCGTCAGCGGTCATTAAGGAGCAACCCTTCATCGCGGCCAGCGCTACGTGCAAGGCGTCCAGAGTGTGGAGGGGGACCACAAAAGTCGCGAGCCACTCGCGTGCCCTGCCAAAGTGCGCGGCATCCACTCCCAGTCGCGTATAAATCCCCTCTTCCAGATGTGATTGAAACACGGCGAGGATACGATGAGCGTCCTGCCGATGCATTTCGTGCGTGCGCACTTTCCGGGCGAGTGCGGATACGAATTCCAGTTCCACAAGCGAGCTAATTGCCCGCTCATCCTCTTGGGCCAACGCACGTTGCGCCTGCTCGCTCAGGGGTTCGGGGCAGTAATAGGCGGCCAGCACGCTGGTGTCAACGTAGATCAATATCGGCTGCTCCTGCGGCCTTCAGCAATGTCTTGGCTCAATGCCCGGCCCCGCAGTTTGACCGAGGCCCGGAGGCCGCTCAGGTCGGGAAGGGGCGCCCTCGTTCGCTCGGGACGGACGAGCCTTCCCACCTCGACGCCGCGGCGCAACACGACGACTTCATCTCCTGCCTGAACCTGCTCCAGCAGGCGGCGTAAGCGTTGCCGGACTTCCCGAATACTGACCTTTTGCGTGCTCATAGGCGACTCTATGTACACAAAAAGTGTACACGACCGGACGGTGCTCACACAATCTAAATATACTCCCTAAACAACTCCCGTCGTGGCGAGGGGATGGCGACGGCGCTCACCAACATGCCCTCGGCGCCGGCGACAGGCGCGGCCGCCGCGACGGCAGCCTCGACGCTCGAGATATCACCGGTCAACAGCACAAAGCCTTTGCCGCCGATGGCCATGGCGAGATGAATGCGAAAGAGTTTGATGTTGGCGGCCTTGGCAGCGGCGTCCGCAACCTCCACAATGGTGGAAGCGGAGAAGGTCTCGATGATGCCCAAGGCCTGGAATTGCTCGGCGGGCAAATCCACCGCCATGGAAATGGCCGGGAACACCGAAGGGTGCAGTCGCGAGACGACTCGCCGCTCGATCAGCGCGCCCTCGGCCGCGGCCGCCCCGGCTTCGACGCTCGCCTGCACGGAGGCCACGTCGCCCGCCACCGTGATCAGGTACTTGCCGGAACAGATGGTGCGCGCCATCAGCAAGTCCACGGCGGCGGTCTTGAGCATGGCGTCCTGAGCCTTGTACCCGATGCCAATGCTGGTGACTTCCAAGAGTCCAATCGTGTCCACTTCAGCCACGTGCGTTTCCTTTCAGGGAGTGGCTAGTGGTTAGTGGTTAGCACTTAGCAAAAGAACGACGTGCGTCGATGCCCTGTCCGCTAGCCACTATCCACTGGCCACTAGGCACTGCTTTCTATCACCACGGCCTTGTCGATTTCGCGTACCGCTCCGGAAATGCTGGCGTGAATGTTGGCGCCCAATTTTCCCGCTGGAGGCGCGGCGATCAGGTCACCCGCCTGCACCGCTTCTCCCAGTCGGACCGTAGGAACAGCAGGCGCGCCCACATGCTGCTGGAGCGGGATCACCACGCGCTGCGGTGCGAGCACACGGTCCACCAACGGCCCCACATTGTGAAATCCGGTGAGGCCGAGTTTCGCCATCAGCCGATGCGTGGGAATGCGGCGATGGTTTGCCACGGGATGCGCACGAATGTCCTCTGGCCGGCCTTGCCATCCCAGGCCACGCTCGCGGGCAATCCTCTTATCGTGCGCGCAGACGTCTTTGGGGTCCAAATCCTCGGGGCAAGAGAACAAGCTGCACAGGTTGCACTCGCAGCAATAGAGCGTGCCCATCATCAGCCGGTCTTTATCCGGGGCAAAGCAGAGAGCGCGCATAGCCTTGTGGGGCTCGATAGGATGGCCCAGCAGGTAGCGTGGGCAGAGTTCCGTGCAGAACGAGCATTGGTCGCACGCTGACTTGCCGATGCGGTCTTCGGCCGCCCAGGTGCGCAGGTAGCGGCGAATGAGGGCGTGGTCACGCGGCAACACGATTAATCCACCCGTGGTTTTGGTGACCGGCTGGTCGAGCCCCTCTGCCAGATGCGCCATCATGGCTCCGCCCACCAATACCTCAAAGGGATTGGCAGTTGAGCCACCCGCGGCGGCGATGACCTCTCTGATGGCCATCCCCACGGGCGCGTGCAACGTTACGGGCTCAGCCACCGCTCCCGCCACGGTCAGATACTTGTGCGTCACGGGACGGTGGCGCGCGATGTTAATCAGCGTCTCGACGTTGGATACCACCGCGCCCACGTCCAGCGGCAGGCCGCCGGGCGGAATCACGCGCCCCGTGACGTCATAAACCAGCACGAACTCGTCGCCGGCAGGGTAAACGTCGCGCAGTGGGCAGATTTCCATGTCGCCGGATAGCAGTGGCGCGAGAACGCGCATGACGTCATCGTACTTTTCCTTGATGCCGATAATGCCGCGCCGCGCGCCCACGCGCTCCATAGCCGTACGCAGCCCCGCGAGCATCTCCGCGCCGTAGTGGAGCAGAAGTTCCTTGTCCTTGTGCAGCAGCGGTTCGCACTCCGCCGCGTTCACAATATAGGTTTCCGCCCGCCTTTGCAGCTTCACGGATGTAGGGAATCCGGCTCCCCCTGCTCCCACCACGCCGTTTTCTTCGATGGAATCGCTCAACCGATTCTCGCCCTTTCCTTCGCAGAAGTGTTTCGCCTTGAATTACCTCGCCTGCCGTCGGCGGAGTGTCTAGTTATGGGAGCAATTCGTCTGCCGGGGGGATTTAGATACCGTCAAAACTCGTCAAATACGTTCACCCTGGAGCAAGCCAAGATTGCTTACCTCGGGCGGGGGGAACCATGGCGGCTCCCACTTCGCCCTTACACCGGCACGAGAAGTGCGGCTTGATATGCATGAAACCTGAACCTTAGCGTCTTAATTAAATCTATTGTATTCAACAATATCGCCCTAGTATTACATGGCTACAATTTTTGTCAAGGTGGCAAGGAGGCTACAGAGAGGGATTTGCGGATTATGACAAGATGTCCAAATTCTTCGTGCCGGCGGATTTGCCGGGCGGGCGACCGTAGGGCCGCGAAGCCCCCCGGCGATTCTGACAGAGGACCGAGTACTTTAGTGCCATTACTTTAGTGTCATTGACCCTATGAGAAGTCAGCCCACACTACCAGTGTGAACAATCCCCACTCGATGATGGGAGACCGAGCACTGGAGTGCTCACCGTGGCGACAGTCCAAGGGGTTGGTGCTTGCGGCCGTTGAGCAGGATGGCAACAGGATCGGCCTATACGCTTGCGGCGCATATTTTGCCCGCCTGCCGTAAGATGACTACGGAAATCCCGGATTAGCTGGGAATTCAGGAGCGGCAGCGTCGAATTACCAGAGGAGGGCGGAATGAAAAAGAGCTCCCATGGCTTCTCGCTCGTTGAATTGTTGATCGTGGTGGCCATCATCCTCACTATTGCCGCCATTGCCATTCCCAGCCTTCTGCGTTCGCGTATTGCGGCCAATCAATCGTCAGCCGTGGCATCCTTACACACCATGAACATTGCCGAGGTTACCTACTCTTCCACGTATGGCGCGGGGTTCAGCAGCGATTTGGAATCTCTCGCTCCACCGGCAACCGCCGGTGCCGTCGCGTCTTCGACCGCTGCGGGTCTGATTGACAGCGTCTTGGCCTCCGGGACCAAGAGCGGATACAGCTTCGCGTATTCACCGGGCGCAATTGACACCACCGGACGCATCAACACCTATAACTTCAGCGCCAATCCTATCAGCAGTTCGACGGGGACGGAATATTACTACATCGATGAAACGGGAGTGACCCGCCTGAATGCCACCACATCCGCCGGCTCGACTGACTCGCCGGTGGGCAACTAAGCCTTTCAGAAGGATGGAAAGCTCTCCGGAGGGCGGCGAAAGATCCCCCTCTGCTTCGGTGCCGAGTGGGTTCGACATGCACCATGACCTGCGCCTTTACCGCAGCCTTCAACACTTATGTGCGCGAGGATCTGAAATTCGGCAAAGACCAACCCTACGAAATCGAAAGTGACAGGGCCGGCTGCGAATGGGACTGGAAGCGCGAGGGCGGCCACGAGGGTTTTTTCCCCGGTTCGCCGAATGTAGAGAACGATCCTACCCAGGCGCTCATTTCCAGCGCCCCCCTTCAGGTTCAGGTGGAGAACGGCCTCTATGATCTCGCCACGCCGTTCCTCGGCGCCGAATACACCATGCGCCATCAGCGCGTGCCGAAGAATCTTCAGAGTCGCATTCATTTGGAGTATTACGACGCCGGCCACATGATGTATCTGCGCGAGCAGGACTTGGCCGAGCTCAAAAGCGACGTAGCGAGTTTCATTCAGGCGAATTCAACGCATTAGCTTCGTGACGGGCTGGACAGCGCGCGAAAGAACGCTCCACAGTGGTCATAGGGATCCACGACGCCATACGTCATATTGTGAAATATGACTTGTATTTTGCAAGTAATATTGATATTTTGTCCCTAGTGGCAGGGAAGTTTAAACCAAAACTGCGGTCGGGATGCCCGGTAAGCATCTCCCTTGAGATGTTGGGAGATCGTTGGTCATTGCTGATCGTCCGAGATTTGATGGTCCGCGGGCTACGGACGTTTAAGGAGTTTCAGCAGTCCGGCGAAGGAATCTCTTCGAACATCCTGGCGGACCGTCTGCGGAAACTCGAAGCCTCGGGGATCATTACCGCCGAGGAAGAAGCCACGGATGGGCGAAGGGTGAATTACCGGCTGACGGAAAAAGGGATTGACCTGGCGCCGGTGCTTTTGGAATTGCTCATCTGGGGGGCGCGGCACGAGGACACCGGGGCGCCATGCGCCGTCATCGAGAAAATGGCGAAAAACCGCGAACAAGTCCTCGCGGAAGCCCGGCGGCGCTGGCGAGAACGCGACCCCGCTCCACTGCTGCCTAAGTTTGGGGACGACGGCGCTGGCCGGTATAAAGCAAGAACTGGGCAAAGGCCCGCCAGGGAATCGGTGCATAAAACGCCCAGGAGGCGCACAGACAGGGGCCGCATCTAGAGCGGCTCGATTCCAGGGAGCAACGGTGATCGGCGAATTGCTTGGCCAATACCGAATCGCGTCGAAAATTGGGCAGGGAGGCAGGGGTGTTGTTTATCGCGCCTACGACGAGGTTCTGGAGCGCGACGTTGCCCTGAACGTAGTGCGCGAAGACACTTGGGTTGAAGAGTCCTCGCGCCAGAACCCGCTGCGCGAAGCCCGGGCCGCCTCCGCTCTCAGTCACCGCGGTGAGTTTATTCTTTGTGCCCGTTGCGGCGGACCAGCTTATCCACCGTGTCGATCAGGGAGTTGAGTTTGGATTCGATGTTGGCGTGGAGTTCGCGGAGGTCTTGAAAGCCCGCCGTCATGCGCTCGGCCAAACGGATTTCGGTTTGCTCCAACCGGCAAACCAAGTCGGTGACGCTCACGATGTCCATACGGTTTAATATAGCGGGAAAAACGGGTGCAGTGCGGGCCTGTAGGTCCACGGCTTTCCCTTGCCCATCGGGGACGAGCCGCGGACGCTCAACACAGGCCCGAGCTACATCTCACTGTCGAATGAAAAGGAGGAGCTTATGAGCAGTGTACGAGTTCTGGTTGGCACTCGGAAGGGTGCCTTCATCCTGACGTTGGACGGCAAGCGCAAGCGGTGGAAGGTCAGTGGTCCGCACTTTGCGGGCTGGGAGATGTATCACCTCAAGGGCTCGCCCGCCGACCCGAATCGCATCTACGCCTCGCAAACCAGCGGTTGGTTTGGGCAGATCATCCAGCGTTCGAGCGACGGTGGCAAGACATGGGAGATCCCTGGAGGCGAGAAGCTGCCCACGCCAGGCAGTATGCCCCCGCCCCCGGCAAACAAATTCGTCTACGACACCACCCCCGAAACCGGCAAGCCCCTTACCACTCACCAGTTTTACGACGGCACGCAGCACCCTTGGGAATTCAAGCGCGTCTGGCACCTTGAACCCTCGCCCACCGATCCGGACACTGTTTACGCCGGGGTAGAAGACGCCGCGCTGTTCCGCTCCACCGACGGCGCCAAGACGTGGCATGAACTCCCAGGTCTGCGCGGCCACGGCACCGGTCCCAAGTGGCAGCCCGGCGCCGGCGGGATGTGCCTGCACACCATCATTCTTGATCCCAGCAACCCCCAGCGGATCTACATTGCCATCTCCGCCGCGGGCGCCTTCCGCACCGACGATGGCGGCAACACGTGGAAACCGATCAACCAGGGGCTGAGGTCCACTTACATCCCCGACCCCACTGCCGAGGTGGGGCACTGCGTTCACCATATCGCCATGAATCCGTCGCGGCCTGACGTGCTGTTCATGCAGAAGCACTGGGACGTGATGCGCAGCGATAACGCCGGCGATTTGTGGCAGGAGGTCAGCGGCAACTTGCCCACCGACTTCGGGTTCGCCATTGACGTTCATGCCCATGAGCCGGAAACCATTTACGTGGTGCCCATCAAGAGCGACTCGGAGCACTTTCCGCTTGAAGGCAAGCTGCGCGTGTATCGCAGCCGCGCGGGCGGAAATGAGTGGGAACCGCTCACCAAGGGCCTGCCGCAGCGCGATTGCTACGTCAACGTGCTGCGCGACGCCATGGCCGTCGACCAACTCGATTCCTGCGGCGTGTATTTCGGCACCACCGGCGGACAGGTGTACGTATCACCCGACGCCGGAGACAACTGGGCGCCCATCGTCCACGATCTGCCGGCGGTGCTTTCGGTGGAGGTGCAGACACTGCAATGATCCGAGTTGTTCTTCCCCAACATTTACGCACGCTGGCGCGCGTCAACGGCGAGGTGACGCTCGAAATCGACGGCCAAGTCACGCAGCGCTCCGTGCTGGACGCGCTCGAGGCGCGCTACCCGGTGCTGGCTGGAACGATGCGCGATCACGTAACGCTGAAGCGCCGGGCGTTCATCAGATTCTTCGCCTGCGGGGAGGATCTGTCCCTCGAATCGCCGGACGCCCCGCTGCCCGACGCGGTCGCCACCGGCGCCGAGCCTTTTCTGGTGGTGGGAGCCATCGCTGGCGGGTGATCTGGTGAATCAAGAAATCTCCGGCGGACGAGCCTGAACGTGGGGCACAAGCGTCTCGCCCCTGAGCCATCACGGCCGAGTTATTGCCTACCCGAATTCCTCACCAAACGGGGCTGATTCTGGCTTCTACGAGCGACAACTTGTCGCTCCTGGGATCGGGCAATATGCACCCATCCTTCCACTTTCTCATAGTTTACTGTAAGTTGATTTTTTTCAGTATGTTGTCAGCTTTGGGAGGAGGAAAACCGTACGTTCGGCCATTTATTTTCAGTAACTTATCAGCTTTGGGCACCTTGCCCGCGAACGGACAACATGTCGCATGCCCATTCGTACAGTTTGTCGGTCTGCTCCATCATTCCCCCACGGACTGCCCGCAGACCCGCCAGTTGTGCCCATGATCTTGCCGCTCTCGATGTCCATCTATCAACTCTAGCCTAAAACATTGGGCTCGTCAAGAAGAAAACAGGGAGGGAGTGCCGGTAGGGAGCCTATGCCTCGTGGCTTAGGGTTTTGGGCGCGGGGGAGCAGATTCTCTCGATGATCTCGAACAATGCGTTGACCTGAAGGGGCTTGGCAATGTAACCGTCCATTCCCGCGTTGAGGCATCTTTCGCGATCCCCTTTCATGGCGTGGGCGGTCATGGCGACAATGGGAATGTGCGCGCCCGTGCTTTTTTCCCGGGAGCGGATGGCGGCGACAGCTTCAAACCCATCCATCTCCGGCATCTGGACATCCATTAGGACCACATCGAACGGGCCGCTTGCCAGGGCCGCGAGCACCTCACGCCCGTTGTTGGCAACCCGCACGTGGTGGCCGCGTTTTTCGATCATGCGGGCGGTAAGCAACTGGTTCACCTCGCTGTCTTCGGCGAGCAGAAACCGCAAGCGGCGCGGGCTTTCACCAGCCGGGCGAGCGGACGGCAACCGGTTCGGGCCGGCGGTTTCACCGCTCGCTCCCAGGAGTTTTCGCACTGCTGCCAGCAACGAACCTTCAAGGATGGGCTTGATTATGTACGCCGCGATGCCCAATTCCTTGCAGCGGGCCGCACCGTCCCGTTGGCCCGTCGAGGTCAGCATCATGATGGTCCGCACGCCCAAAGCGGTCTGGCCGCGGATGCGCTCGAATAGCTTAAACCCGTCCATGCCGGGCATTTCCGCGTCAAGCAGGACCGGGGCAAAAGAGGCTCGCGCTTCATCCCCCGCGGAAATCAGCGCCAGGGCCTCCGGGCCGCCCGCGGTACGCGTGAGCTTCATTCCTGACCGGTTGAGCATCTCTCCCAGGGCGGAAATCAGCGCCAGGGCCTCCGGACCGCTGGCGGCGAGCGTGGGCTTCATTCCCCACCGGCTGAGAATTTCCCCCAGGATGCGCCGGTGGGTAGCATTGTCATCGACCACCAGCACCGGGAGTCCCGTCAAGCGCTCGGTTCTCGGGGGTTTCGGCGGGAGCTTCGCTTGCCGCTCCCCCGACCAAGGCAGTGAAGTGGAAACTACTGCCCTTCCCGGGCTGGCTCTCCACCCAGATTTGGCCGTGCATCAACTCCACGAGGCGCGTGGAGATAGTTAGCCCCAAGCCTGTTCCGCCGAATCGGTGCACGGTGGAACTGTCGGCCTGAGAGAAGGGGTCGAAGATGATCTTCTGGTTTTCGGGAGCGATTCCGATGCCCGTGTCACGGATTACGAAGTGCAATTCCGCCTGCTCGGGGTCCTGGAACTTAACTTCCACCTCCAGTCCCACCTCCCCGTGTTCGGTGAATTTGATGGCGTTACCCAGCAGATTGATGAGGATCTGCTGTAAGCGAGTGGGATCCGCAATGACCTCAGCCGGCACGTCGGGGCGGATATCAAGGGTGATCTCCAGGTTTTTCTGGTGAGCCCGCAGAGCCACGGACTTCACGCACCGGGCCAAGTGTTCGCACAGATTGAAGGTGATGGGATGAAGATCCATCCTGCCCGCTTCCACCTTGGAAAAGTCCAGGACATCGTTGACCACGCCGAGAAGGGCATGGGCTGACGCCTTGGCAGTTCCCAGGTACTCGCGTTGTTCCAGGGTCAGATCGGTGTCCAGCGCCATATCGACCATGCCCAGAACACCGTTCATGGGAGTGCGAATCTCGTGGCTCATGTTGGCCAGGAACTCGCTCTTGGCGGTGCTCGCGGCCACCGCCGCGTCCTTGGCGCGCTGCAACTGTGTCGCCACCTGCCTCCTCTGGGTAATGTCAGCCACATGGATGATGAAATGGAGGGGCCGGCCCAATGAGTCGCGCACCAGAGAAGGGCTGATTTCCGCCCAAACGATGCTGCCGGACTTGTGCAAGTAACGCTTTTCCGCCCGGGGCGCTTCGACTTCGCCGGCGAGCATCCGCCACACCAACTCCTGGCATGCCCCTTGATCCTCGGGATGGATGAAATCCGTGAACTTGTGTTGCAGGATTTCGGCCTCGGAATAGCCCACGATGGCACAAAAGGCTGAGTTGGCCTTCGTCAGCTTGCCGTCGATGGCGGTCAAGAGCATTCCGGTAGTGGCTTGGTCGAAGGCGCCTCGAAACAATTTCTCACTCTCCCGGCGCGCCTCCTCTGCTTGTTTGCGCTCGGTAATGTTCAAGAGCGTCCCTTCGATGACGCCGGCGGGGCCATCGGTGTCCTGGACCAGATTGGCGTTCTCGAGCACCCAGAGATCTTTGCCATCCCGGCTTCGAAGGCGCATCTCACGGTTGCTAATCTCGTTTTCGGCTCGCAATTGAGCTACGAATGCCTCATGATCAGCCGGCGCGATGTGGGACCCCACGATTTCCTGGCCGATAAAATCCTCGCGGCAGGCATAGCCGAACATGGTGGCCAGCGCGGGGTTGCAGTCCAGAATGCGGCCGCTGAGCGAAATGCGGAAAACGCCGGCAAGATTACGCTGAAAAAGGCGGCGATATACTGATTCCAGCTCCGCTTCGCGCTCCAGGCGGGCGCGAATGGTGGCGGTTTGTTCCCTTACCCGCTTCCGCAGCAGGGCAATCCACACCAGGGAGACGATCGCCAGCACGGCGACGGCGACGGCAAACCAAATAGCGTTCATCACGGTAAGCCAGCGATTGCTCTCGATGAGCGCCACGTCGGCAGGATCCTCGATGAGGATCACGAGTGACCTCGGCCGCTCGGGGGTTGCCTCATGGATCACGGCCACCCCGGTCAGTTCCAGAACCGACTCGCTGGGAAGGCTGACCACACGTGCGCCGGCGCTCGCCTTGGGCAGAACTGCGCTAAACCGCACGTTGCCGTCCTGCAAAAGAAATATGTGCTGGGTTGCGTCTTCCGTATGCCCGATCAGCCGCGCCTGGAGCTTCACCAGCCTTCCATGCAGAGAGGCCTTGAGCACTTCGGCGGCGGAAAGCCGAAGCGGCGTGGCTTTTTCCCCTGCGGGCGCTTCCGAAACCGCCCGCACCTGTGAATCCGCCAGGGTAAGGCCGTATTCCCCCACCGTTGGGAAGCCCACCACGTCCAGCACCTCGCCTGTGTGGACTTCCATTTCTTTCTTCCCCTGCACGCAAATGGCGCCTGACATGTCGGCTAGAAAAAGCGTTCCCGGGCTGCCCCACGTCACCTCGCCGCGAACGTGCAGCCAGTGAACCATACGGGGCTCCGCGTCGGAGGTGGTCAAGGTTCCGATGGGACGGGGAGGTGCGGCGAAGGGGTCGGGCAGCCCGCGCTCTTCGATGAGGATGTCGTCCAGACTGGGAACAAAGAGCTGGGTTCCCATGCGCTTCCCATCCGACCCGATAATGGAGCCGCATACCCCCCGAACCCTGGCGGTAGAGCCAATCAACCGCTCGGCCTTCGCATCGTTGGGCTGCGGTATGACGATCACCGCCTCCGCCGGGCCATCGACAAGCCGGAAGCTGATGCGATCCCAGGGTTGGTTGGTGGGCCGCAGGACGCCGCGGGTTTCCACCCACTGGCTGTCGGCCGCCAAGGCATTGAGTTCCCGAAGAGCCCATTTTGCCGGTGCCGGCACTTCCCCCCGTCCCAGAACTTTAACTTTCGGGTGCAAGAGCACCGTCAACACGTCACCCCGGCCCGTTACGGCGTCCACCTGAACGCGGGCGCCGACAGGAAAAACTTCCGCCATGCCGTGAACGTTAATGTAGACTGCCCCGGTGTTATCCTCAACAAACAGCAGGCCCCATTCCATGTCGGAATAGGTGACCACGGCTTGCAAGCGCACCGGGTAGCCCTTTTGCGCTTGCTCCTGGTTAAGCTGGAAAACCTCTTGAATGGTTTGCAACGTCGGGGGAACAGCGAGGGGTTTGTCCGCCGGTGCGGCCGAGGCAAACGGTGTGAGCAACACCACCATCTGGCAAAGCGACACCATCCCCCACTGAATCGCGTGCTGAGGGGCTCGCATCAGTTCATTCTCCTCGCATCGTTCATCACGCGTCCCGAAAACGAAGTCTACGCGCGGCCGGGCCCTATGTCCAATCGGGCCTTTTCCCGCGGCTTGCGAAGCCGCGAAAATGACTTTCCTTACCGCAAGGACGCTGAGACGCGGAGAAAAGGCCTCTTGCTTTCATATCTCTGGGAGGGGGATACGGCGATGAAGACCAATCGCGCTACTCTGCCCACCTTCGCCTCCCAGCAACTACAAAGCAGGAATCGCGGTTCTAATTGCCGCCACCCTTTAGTTTCCTGAACCGGTAGTTCGTTGCTTGAGTCACCCCGCGCAACTGCTCCCGCTAGAGGCAGATTAACTCACGGGACCCCCCTGGGTAAACAGCACGAAAGTACTACTCCGCAAACAAATATTGCCTCGGGCATCTCATCGCCCGGCCGCCGAAGATTTGCGCTGCTACGCGGGGCTCAGCGTGGAAGCGAGGGAAGTCGAGCGGGTGGCCGAAGCGGTGGGTCAGCAAGTCGAACGCTGGCGCGCGGCGGAACAGGAACGAGTCTTGCAAGCCTTGGGCGCACCGGCACCCGCCGCTGCCGGCGAGGCCAAGTTCTATATCAGCTTCGACGGCACCGGGGTTCCGGTGCGCCAGAGCGAGTTGATCGGCCGGCGTGGCAAACAAGCCGACGGCTCGGCCCGTACCCGCGAAGCCAAGCTGGGCGGTGTGTTCACCCCAGTCGGCTTGGACCCCGCGGGCTACCCTCAGCGCGACCCTCACTCCACCACCTATGTGGGGGCCATTGAATCCAGCACGCTCTTCGGCTGGCGCCTGTACGCGGAGGCTCGGCGGCGGGGTCTGGAGCAGGCCCAGACGGTGGTGGCGCTGACGGACGGGGCGCGCTATAACCACACCATTATCCCAACCCATTTTCCCCAGGCCCTGCACATCGTGGATCTGTTCCACGCCTATGAGCATTTAACCGCCCTGGCGCAGATTCTCTGGGGTCAGGAGGCGAAGGCTCCGAAAACCTGGCGGGATTGCTTGCAAGCAGGCGACATCACCCGACTCCTGCGCCAGGCCGGCAAAAAACTGCCCTCCTCCGCCCCCAGCAAAAAGTCCATGCTCACCCGGTTGGGCTACTGCGAAAATAATGCGCCGCAGATGCGCTATGCCGAATATCGTCAAAAGAAGTTCTTTGTGGGCTCCGGGGTGGTCGAGGCCGGCTGCCGTACGGTCATCGGTGAGCGCCTTAAACAATCGGCAATGCGCTGGTCCGTCAACGGAGCCAATGCCATCATCGCCCTGCGCTGTTGCATCCTCTCCGGCCGATTTGAAGACTTTGGGGCCTCTCGCACCCTGTAGCTCCCACTTTTATCTCGTACACCCTTACGATATGCTATCCGTTGGTCGAAGAAAGGGGTTCGAATGCAACCAGGGCTTCGAGGCCGGATAATTCTTGCGCTAGTCGCGGCGGCCATTCTGGGGACGGCGCTGGCGGCGGGCGCCTGGGAGCGCGAGCCGCTCTCCGTATTTCACCAGCGCCGCGCGAGCTTGATCCGCGACACGGGCGGCGATGGCGCGATTGTGCTCTTTGGGTATGTTGAGGGGGACGTGGCGGCCAGCGTCACCTCTTTCCGCCAGAACGAGGAGTTCTACTACCTCACCGGATGGAACCAGCCGGACGCCATCATGCTGCTCGAGCCGAAGGCCCACGCGGCTGGCGTGGTGCCGGAGCTGGGGGAGGAGATCCTCTATCTTCCGCCTCGCAACCCCTCAGAGGAGAAATGGACGGGGCCGAAACTGGCGCCACAGGACGCTGACGCTTCGGGACTCACGGGATTCCCTGTGGTCCGCGACGCGGCGCAATTCCCCTCCGACCTCCAGCAAGCGCTGAAGAGTTTTCCCAGGATTTACACCGAGCTCACCCCGCAACCCGAGAGCGGGGAAGATTGCTTTCAGGCAGACATGGTGAAGAAGATTCGCGACCTGGCGCCCCAGGCCTCGCTGATCGACGTTCGTCTGGCCATCGCGCGACTGCGCGCGGTGAAAAGTCCGGGCGAAATCGCCCTGATTCGCAAGGCCGTGGACGCTTCTGTGGCCGGGCAGTTTGCCGCGATGAGGGCGGTAAAGCCCGGCGTGTGGGAATACGAAATCGCCGCGCTGATGAAGTACGAATTCGAGCGCCGGGGCTGCGAGTGGCCGGCCTACCCACCCATCGTGGGCTCGGGATTCTTCTCCACCGTGCTCCACTACGATCAAGACTCGAACCAGATGAAGGATGGCGACGTGGTGCTGATGGACGTGGCCGGTTCTTATAGCGGATACGCCAGTGACATCACTCGCACTCTGCCGGTCAACGGCCACTTCACGCCGCGACAGCGCGAGATTTACGAAATCGTCCTGGGCGCGCAGAATGCCGCAATGGCCGCGGCCAAGCCCGGGATGTACATCGGCCGTCATGGCGCCAAGGGCCTGAACGAGATTGCTTACGATTACATCAATACGCACGGCAAGGATTTACACGGCCAGCCGCTCGGCCCGTACTTCTTCCACGGCCTGAGCCATCCCATTGGCCTGAATGTTCACGACCCCATCGATTACAACCGGGCGCTCGAACCCGGTATGGTGATCACGATCGAGCCGGGAATTTACCTTCCCGAGGAAAAAATCGGCTTCCGGATCGAGGACGACATTCTTATCACGCCCGACGGCAACGAGCAGCTTACCCGCCGCCTGCCGCGCGAGGTGAAAGAAATCGAGAAGGTGATGGCGGGGAAATAGGAAGCCCGCATACTGTGGACGGTTGGCTGCATACGGGACTCAGCTTCACGGCATACGGGGCTTGGCCCCGTCTACTGTCTGCCGTATGCCGTTTCCTGGTTCGTGTGAATTGCATTTGCAGGAGGGCACGGTTAGAATCACGCCTCGTATACTTTTTGCCTCACCCGCAGGTTCGAGCGAAAGGAGTTCTCTGTTTTGATGAGCCGACTTGCCCTTCGATGCTTCGCCTTATTGGGTACGCTGGCCACGCTTCTGGCGACGGTGCCCGCCCTCCGCGCACAAGCTCCGAACCAGCCGGCGGCACACGACAAGATTATTCGCTACGTCCGCGAGCACTTCAATATTCCCGACTCGACCAAGATCACTATGACCGACCCGGGCGAAACCGTTTACCCGGATTTCCTCACCACCACGGTCACGGTCGACGACGGCAAAGACAAGCGATCGCAACCATTTTTCATCGCCAGGAACATGCACTATTTGGTCGACGGAGACATCTTCAACACGCAAGCCGCTAGTCAGGTGGAAGCGCGCGAAAAGATTACTCACTACGTCCGCGACCACTACAATATTCCCGCCTCCACCAAGATCACCATGTCCGACCTGCACGAAACCATCTACGAGGATTTCTTCGCGACCATGATTACGGTCGGCGACGGCAAGGAAAAGCGCGCGCAACCCTTTTTCGTTTCCAAGAACATGCGCTATTTGGTTGAAGGAAGCATCCTTAATCTGGTCACCTCTCCCCGGGAAGAAGTTATCCGGGTGATCTCACTTGATGATCAGCCCATCCAGGGCCCCGCCGGCGCTCCAGTAACGCTGGTGGAATACTCCGACCTCGCGTGCCCGCATTGTGCAATGTTGCAGGAGAAATTAGAGACGGAAATCGTCCCCAAGTACGGCGACAAACTATGCGTGGTCTTCAAGGAGTTTCCTCTTGTCACCATCCATGATTGGGTCCTCGCCGGAGCCGTCGCCGCACAATGCACCTATCAGATTGATCCGTCCCAGTACGTGGCGTTCCGCTCCGAGGTTTTCAAGAACCAAGAGGGTTTCAACCGTGAAAATGCCCGTGACCTGCTGCTGCACTTTGCCGCCGAGGTTGGGGTCGATAACATGAAGCTCGCTGCCTGCATGGACTCCCGCGCCTCGCTCTCGCGCGTGGAAGCGGATATGCTTGAAGGTGAGGCTCTCGGCATTTCCCAAACTCCCACCAGTTTTATCAACGGGCGAGTTGTTATTGGTGATCAGCCCGCAAGCGAGTTTTACAAGGTCATTGACGAAGCCATGAGTGACACCAAGTGACCAACTACGGCGCTTGAGAATCAATTTACCCTAAATTGCGCTCCTTTGGGCGGCCAGAGATCAGTGGCTCTGCCGCCCGCTGTCCTGAGAAAGCTCGCCTCCCGAATCAGGAAGGGAATTACCGGAGCATTCTCGTCACTCGTCGCGAGCCCGAAGCTTATGGGCGTCTGTTCGGGAAGATTGCCCTTTCCGTGGCGCTAGCTTCTTAACCAACCTCCTCCGCTCAGGCTGGAATCCCCCTGCCGGAAGGTGCGCGCCGGTGCAGGCAGAGGAATTGCGCAAAGTCCGCACCATCAACGGCAACAAAGGGTCGCAGGGCTTTGTTTCCCACGCGCGTCAGCTATCGCGCAGGGGCGGCGAGCTGTTACTTTTGTTATACCTAGACGCGACTTGTAAACTCTTGTTAAATATGCACGTTGCAGGGTGCGCGGGGTAACGGAGCGGGTGTATACTGCGTCCAAAGAGGTGATGGGAGGGATTTCGAGTATGCGACGAAAAATGGCATTTGGCACCTTGGGTTTAATGGTTATGTTGGCGGTGGCGATTGTCGGTTGGGCGCAGGATGGCCCCCCACAAGGGACTGGTCCTGGGCAAGGCCAGCATCAAATGGCTGGCGGCGGACAGCACCAATGGGGCGGAGGCCCGCACAAGTTTGCCGGTGGCGAACCGGGCGAATTCGGCAGGCAGGGCTGGGCGGGCAGGCCGGGAGAGCACCGGATGGGTTGGCAACGCGGCGGCCGGCACGGATTTGGTGGCGGCGAGCACCTTCTACGCATGGCGGAGAATCCCCGCGTGCGTCAATATCTCGGTCTGACCGACGAGCAGGTGGGGCGCTTGCACAAGATCGGTGTGGACGCCGAGAAGGCTTCCGTGCAAACTCGCGCGGATATGGAGCTGCGCCACATTGAACTGCGGGAACTGCTGCGGGCGGATAATCCGGATCACGATGCGATCATGCAGAAACTTGATGAGGTGAACAGCCTGCGCGGAAAGATGGAAAAGCAGCGCGTGGAAACCATGCTCAGCGCGCGCGCGGTGCTCACACCGGAGCAGCTAAAGAAGGTCAAGACCTTCATGGAGAATCGCGGCCCCGGCGGCGGCATGGAACGAGGCCATATGATGGAGCATCGAGGCGGCATGGGACATCCGGCCGGGCACCCGGGCGGTCCGGGCGGCGCTCCCGGCGGGTCTTCGCCGAAACCACCAGAACCACCGGTGCAGTAAGAACCGTAGCTTCTGAATGCCGATGGTGGTTCGGGACAGCCCCGAGCCACCGGCGGCTTCACGCCAGCCGAGCCGCGTTACCACTTCAGTTTGAACCTGTCTTTCACCCATATTCATACATCGGACTCCACTTTGGCAGAACAGCGCCTTTTGGCAAAGGTATTCATTTGTCCGAGAAGCCGACTACACCTCCAAGTGGCGTGTCGGCGTGAGGAGCTTTTGTCGGGCCCAAACGGATGTTTTCGAGATTCTTTGGAACTTTTGGGTGGCTGCTATCGTATTCCGATAAGAGGACGCTATGGGTGAGAAGAAAACCGATCTTCTACGTGGAACTCTTGATCTGCTGGTATTGAAGACCCTGTCCCTGGACCCCTTGCATGGAGTGGGCATTTCCCGGCGCATCACGCAAATCACCCAGGGAGCCTTTCAGGTAAGTTTCGGCTCGCTCTTCCCCTCTTTGCACCGCATGGAGGAGAGAGGATGGGTGGAGGCCGAATGGCGCACGTCGGAAAACAATCGCCGGGCCAAGTACTACAGGCTTACTTCGTCCGGGCGTGCGCAGCTCAAGTTGGAAGAGCGGGAGTGGAACCAAGTGGTCAAGATCATGACGGCGGCCGTTCAATCCGCCTGAATCTGGATGGGGGGCATCATGCCAAGCCGAATCACAAATCTCTTCCGGAACCTCCTGCGCAAGCAATCGGTTGATGAGGCGCTGGATGACGAACTCCGGTCCTCCGTGGAAATCCTGACGGAGGAGAAGATGAAGGAGGGGTATTCGCGGCCGGAGGCGCATCGACAGGCGCTCATGGAACTCGGCGGCGTGGAGCAAGTCAAGGAGGAGGTCCGCGCCATACGGGCTGGGCGCTTTCTGGAGGACTTTGGCAAGGACGTCCGTTTTGCACTCCGCACTCTGGCCAAGTCGCCCGGCTTCACGGTGGTGGCGGTTCTGACCCTTGCTCTCGGCATCGGCGCCAGCACAGTAATGTTCACCATCTTGGACGCGGTGATGTTGAAGCCGCTGCCGTTTCCCGAGCCGGAGCACATGGTCAGGGTGTGGGAGACTCTGCCGAATGGGTCGCCAAACGAAACCACCACGCTGACCTTTCTGGACTGGAAGCGGCAGAGCGCACTCTTCGAGGCGTTGTCGGCCGAGCGCCGCACCCGAGCCGCGGTGGGGATTGGTGAAGATCTGGCGCGCGTTCATGGCGAGCTGGTGTCGGCCGATTACTTCAAGGTGTTCGGCGTGAAACCTCGACTTGGGCGCACCTTTGGACCGGGGGAAGATCAGGCGGGAGCATCCCCGGTGGTCGTGCTGAGCTACTCTTTGTGGCAGACGCGATTCGGGGGCGATCCCGGCGTTCTGAAACGCGACTTGGTAATCGACGGTGAACCGCACAGGATCATCGGGGTGTTGCCCGCGGGCTGTTTCGATCGGGATGAGACTGTGTTCTGGAAACCACTGATCTTCGCACCGGAGCAAATGAATCGCGATCAGCACTTGCTCCGAGTTATCGGGCGGCTGCGCGCCGGTGTGAGCCTAGGGCAGGCCCGAGCCAAGATGAACATGTTGAGAGCCAGTCTCGCCCCAGTCATGGGGCTGTATAAGGACTGGGGCTTCGCGGTGGAACCGTTTGCTCAGCGGCTGGTTGGCGATACCCTGCGCCGCTCGATCTACCTGGTGTTCGGGGCGGTTCTGATGGTCTTGCTCATCGCCTGCGCGAACGTGGCGAACCTGGTGCTGGTAAAGGGAGCGGCATGGCAGAGAGAGATGGCGCTGAGAGCCGCTTTGGGGGCCAGGCGTGGCCGTTTGATCGGGCAGTTGCTCACCGAGAGTCTGGTCTTGTCTGTTCTGGGGGGCGCGGCGGGCTTTGCGGTGGCCTCCCTGCTGCTTTCTGCTGCGACCCCACTGCTCTCGGCATCGCTGCCCTTTACGGCTGATCTCAGCATGGATCTGCGCGTGTTTGGCTTCGCCGCTGCGGCCGTGATGTTGGTCCTGATACTCGCCGGTCTGCTTCCTTCCTTGCAGACTTCCTTCAGCAAGCTGTCAGGCTTGTTGAATCAGGCAGGACGCGGATCGTCACGTTCGAGCGCGGTCGTGCGCCGGACGATCGTGATCGCCGAGGTCGCGGCCTCCTTCGTGCTCATCTGCGGCGCGGGCCTCCTGTTCAAGAGCCTGGTGAAACTCCAGCGAGTAGATACCGGCGTAAGAATCGACCATGTGATTACGATGTCGGTCGATCTTCCCTCGGCCGCATACCCGCGTCCGCAAAGCGCTGCGAGATTCTATGAAGAAGTCGTTGAACGGCTGCGGGCCGTGCCCGGAGTCGAGCGGGCGTCCGTCGCGCAAGACGTCCCTCTTCAAGGCGTGCACTGGGGGGAGGGGATGGGCCCTCGTCGAGAGGAAGGCTTCGGCGTCGGTCTGAAGCTCGTGGATCCGTGGTACTTCGGCACGTTCGACATTCCCGTGGAATCCGGGCGCGGAATCGAGGACGGGGATCGCGCTGGACGCCCCCGCGTTGTGGTCATTAATCAGGAGCTGGCCCGGCAGTTGTCGGACCAATTCGGAATGGCGAACCCGGTCGGAAGAACCGTCCTTATGGATTTGCCTGGCTACGGTCCGATCCCGGAGTCCGTCGTCAACGTGCAGATCGTGGGCGTGATCCGCAGCGAGCGTACGAGCGGGTTGCACGCGCCGCAAGAGCGGGTCGCCTATGTGCCCTTGGCCCAGATCCCGCGGCAGGACGTCAAGCTGGTGGTTCGTACACGGAGCGACCCGTTGGCTGTAATGTCCGGTATTCGGGAAGCAGTGCGGCAGGTCGATGCCCACCTGCCTCTGGGGGACGTGAGGACCATGGAACAGGTGAAGGAGCAGAGCATGCTCTGGCTGAGGCAGCCTACCTGGGTGGTCGGAGCGTTCGCGGGGGTAGCCGCCCTGCTGGCCGCACTCGGGCTTTACGGCGTTCTCGCTTATACGGTAACGGAGCAGCGCCGCGAAATTGGCATCCGCATGGCACTGGGCGCGCAACAGGGCGACGCGTTGTCCCACGTTTTACGCAACTCCCTCTCCATGCTCGTCGTGGGGCTTGCCGCCGGACTAGTCGGAGCTTTCGCGCTAACGCGGGTCTTGAAGAGTCTCCTGTTCAATGTGTCTGCGCTCGACCCAGTCGCGCTGAGCGTTGCCTGCGTCCTAATGACGCTGATCGGAATGCTCGCGGCCTGGATTCCTGCGAGGCGGGCAACGCAGGTGGACCCGATCGTAGCGCTGCGGTATGAATAGTCTCGGTCTATCGAAACAGTGGTTTTGAGGACTCCCCCAAGAGGTTTCAAAGGAACGCGAGGGAGGCCAGATGACAAACGCAAACGGAACGCTCATCAGGCCCGATGGTGTTACTGGTTGCCATCCGCCGGGCGCACACAACTCAGGGTCGAAGAGCGGGATTGGAACCAAATGGTCAAGATCATGACGGCGGCCGTTCAATCCGCCTGAGTCCAGATGGGAGGCATCATGCCGAGCCGAATCACAAATCTCTTCCGGAACCTCCTGCGCAAACAGGTGGTTGAGGAGGCTCTGGACGAAGAACTCAAGTCTTCCCTGGAAATCCTGACGGAGGAGAAGATGCGGGAAGGGTATTCGCGGCCGGAGGCGCATCGACAGGCGCTTATGGAACTGGGCGGCGTTGAGCAAGTCAAAGAGGAGGTCCGCGCCATACGGGCTGGGCGCTTTCTGGAGGACTTTGCCAAGGATGTCCGTTTTGCCATCCGCACTCTGGCCAAGTCACCCGGCTTCGCTGGGGTGATCATTATATCGGTTGCCTTGGGAATCGCGGCGAACGCCACCGTCTTCAGCGTCGCCAATGGATTGCTTTGGGGTGTGCTGCCAGTGAAGAACCCCGGGCGGATGGTGATGTTCTCGGAAGGCAAGTCGTTTTCCTACCCGGACTACATGGACTATCGTGCCCAGACCATGGAGGTCTTCGAGGGCGGCGTCGCGGCGCACTTTCCACTGATTCCCGCCAACTTTGGTGGAACGGGAGAACCGGAGCGTGTCTGGGGCCAGGTAGTGAGCGGCAATTACTTCTCCGTCCTGGGCGTGAACATGGCGGTTGGCCGTCCCATCCTTCCGGAAGAAGACCGAGTGGAGGGCCGCGACCACGTGGCCGTGCTCAGCCACAGTCTCTGGCAGCGACGGTTCGGCGCCGACGCGGGCGTCCTCGGGCGCGACGTGGTGCTGAATGGGCAGCGTTACACCGTGGTCGGCGTCGCGCCGGCCGGGTTCTACGGTACCGATCGAGGCATCGTTTCCGATTTCTGGGTACCGCTTGCCGTGGCGAAAGAGATCATGCCCGACCTGGTGTCTGCCGGAGGGGGCGTGGCTAGGCGGAACAACCAGTGGCTGCTGCTTAATGCGCGGCTCAAGCCGGGAATCAGCCGTGCCCAGGCGGCAGGAGTGGTGAACCTCTGCAAGAAGCGCATCGACGATACCTATCGCAAGAATGAGACGCACCACGATATCGTAACTCTCCAAACCGCCGGCGGGTTGATCGCCGGGTCCGTGACCCCCGCGTTCACCCTGATGGCTGTCCTGCTGGTCGTGGCGGCATTAGTGCTGTTGGTGGCGTGCGCCAATGTTGCCAACCTCCTGCTGGCTCGAGCGACCGGGCGGCAAAAGGAGATTGCTATCCGCCTGGCGATAGGCGCCAGCCGGCGCCAACTTATCCGTCAATTGCTCACGGAGAGCTTCCTCCTGGCGCTGGCCGGTGCCGGCGCCGGCTTCCTGCTGGCGGCGGGCGCGGCACGCGCCATCTCGAACTTCCGGCTTCCGGTGCCCATCCCGGTGGTGTTCGACTTCAACGTCGATATGCGTGTGGTAGCCTTCACCGCCGGCTTGTCACTGGCGGCGGCTCTGCTGTTTGGACTGGTTCCGGCGCTGCGGGCCACGCGTCCAGACTTGGTTGGAGCTCTCAAAGATGGGTCGGCAGTCTTTGGCCGCGCCGGGCGTTCCGGAATGCGCAGCACGCTGGTCGTCGTGCAAGTTGCGCTGTCCATGGTGCTGCTTACGGCCGCGGGTCTTTTCCTCCGCAGCCTCGGAAACGCCTCCTCGCTCGACATCGGCTTTAAGCCCGACAACATCCTGGTGATGGCGGTAGACCCTAAACTCAACAATTACTCGCGCGGAAAAACCGTGCAGTTTCTCTCACAGCTTCACGACCGCGTGACGCCGCTGCCAGGAGTCCGCTCGGTGAGTTTCGTGGATACCCTACCGCTCAGCATGGCTGCCAACAGCTACAATTTTAACGTGGACGCCGCCCAGGGCCGCCCCGCACAAAGCGCCGACGCCAACGTCTACAATGTCTTCAGCGGGTATTTCCAGACCATGGGCATTCCCCTTCTGCACGGCCGCGACTTCAACCTCCAGACCAACGACCAAAACGTGGCCATCATCAATGAGACGATGGCCGGACATCTATTCCCCCACCAGGACCCGATCGGCCGCTTGATGCATGTGGATAAGGCCGCCTACGCGGTGATTGGCGTGGCGCGAAACTCCAAGTCGCGCTTCCGCAGCGAGGGGCCGGTCAATTGCGCCTATCTGTTTCTCGGTGCGGCTCCGGAGAAGGGTGTCAGCTTTTTCGGGATCTCGACCATTGTGAAGACGTTCGCGGACCCGCAACGGCTGGCTGGGCCGGTGCGCGGCCAGATCGCGGCGCTGGATCCGGACATGGCGGTCTTTAACACTGAGACGATGCAAGACCACGTGGACAAATCGCTGCTTCTGCCCCGCATCTCGGCTTTGCTGCTCGGGATCTTCGGCGCAGTCGGCCTCACCCTGGGAGCCATTGGCCTGTACGGCGTGATGAGCTATTCGGTGCGCCGCCGCACGCAGGAGATCGGAATTCGCATGGCGCTGGGCGCCCGGCCCGGCGCCGTGCTGAAAATGATCCTCGGCCAGGGCCTCGCCCTGACAGGTGTCGGCCTGGCCATCGGCTTGACTGTCGCGGCGGCGGTTGGCCGATTGGCCGCCAACCTCCTTTACGGCATCAGCGGAACGGATCTCATCACTTTCCTGACCGTTCCGGCCGTTCTCGTCGCCGCCGCAGTGGTGGCGATCGTGATCCCTGCCCGCCGCGCAGCCATGGTCGATCCTATAGTGGCTCTACGCAACGAATAGGGATCGGCATCCCGAACGCCGGTTGGCATCGCTGGGTTGGAGAGGTACGGCAAGGGCAGTCGGAACGCACATACCGCGTTGCTGAAGAGCGGGAGTGGAACCAGGTAGTCAAGATCATGACGGCGGCCATCGAGTCCGCCTGAGCACAGATGGGAGGCATCATGCCAAGCCGAATCACAATTCTCTTCCGGAACCTCTTGCGCAGAAAGGCGGTCGAGCAGGCATTGGACGAAGAACTCCAATCTTCCGTGGAAGTCCTGACAGAGGAGAAGATGAAGGAGGGGTATTCGCGGCCGACGGCGCATCGACAGGCGGTCATGGAACTCGGCGGCGTCGAGCAAGTCAAGGAGGAGGTCCGCGCCATACGGGTAGGGCGTTTTCTGGAGGACTTTGCCAAGGACGTCCGTTTTGCCATCCGCACTCTGGCCAAGTCACCGGGCTTTACCGCCGTGGCGGTGCTGACGTTGACCCTGGGGATCGGCGCCAATACCGCCATTTTCAGCGTTGTCCACGACTTCATTTTTAGCCCACGGCCCTACCCCCACGCGGCGCAGGTGATCCAGTTCTACACGCAGGACAAGAAACACCCTGGCAACTTCCGCATGTTCTCCTATCCCACCTACACTGACATCCGCGACCAGAGCGCCGCCCGTGACGTCTTCTCGGGCGTCCTGGCCCACAGCGTGGCCATGGTCAGCGTGGGGGAGGGCGAAACCTCCCGCCGCTCATTCGTTGCCATCATTAGCTCCAACTATTTCCGCACGCTCGAAGTTCGGCTGGCGCGGGGCCGCGGCTTTCTCCCCGAGGAAGAAAGGCCGGGCAGCGCCGTCCCCGTCGTCATCGCCAGCTATGTTTACTGGAAGAACACCGGCTTTGACCCTCAACTTGTCGGCAAGGCCATCCGCGTCAACGAGCGACCGTTCACGGTGGTCGGTATCACGCCGGAGCATTTCACCGGGACGATGATGGTCTTTGGGCCCGAACTCTATTTTCCCCTCGGCGATTTCGACCTGCTCGCCAACAATCTTCTCGGCGGGACTATGCCCAGCTTTGAACGGCGCGATGCTTATGATCTCTACGTTGTGGGACGCCTCAGGCCCGAGGTTACCGATGCCACCGCCGGTGCCGCCCTCCAAACTGTCGCCGCCAATCTGGAAAGGGCCCTGCCCATCGAGCAAAAGGACCAGATCCTGATCGTCCGCCCCCTGCCGCGCCTGACCACCAGCACCGCCCCTCAAAACGAGGGCAATCTGGCCGTGCTGGGTCTAATGCTGTGTGCCTTGGCGGGAATCGTGTTGTTCGTCGCCTGCCTCAATCTCGCGGGCGTCCTGCTCGCCCGCGGCATGGCGCGCCGCAAGGAGATTGCTATTCGCCTCGCGCTCGGCGGTGCCCGCGGCCGCATCATCCGGCAACTCCTCACTGAGGGGCTGGTGGTTTCCCTCGCGGGCGGCGCCGGAGGTTTCCTGATGGGGGTGCTGTCCTCCCATCTGATGGCGGCCTCGCTGGGCGCTCAGATCCCGGTGACAGTATTTCTCCGCGGCGGGGCTGACCCCGACGTGTTCGCGGCCACTCTCGGCTTCTGCGCCCTCGCCACACTGTTCTTCGCTCTGGGACCCGCGCTCAAGCTCACGCGCACCGATGTCATCACCAATATCAAGGAGCAGGCGGGCGAGGATTCCACACCGCGCCGCCACCGCTGGCTCCCACGCAATCCCCTGGTCGTGGCGCAAATCGCCCTATCGCTCGGCCTCGTCACCGCCGCCGGACTCTTCATCCGTGGCGCGCTCAAGGCCGGCAGCGTGAAAACCGGCTTTCGGGCCGATTCCACCCTTCTCATCGAGGCCGACGCCAGTCTCGGCGGCTACGACCAAACTCGCAGCCTCCAGCTTTATCGCGCTGCTTGCGACCGCCTGGCCGCCCTGCCCGGGGTGCAGGCCGCCAGCATCGCTTCCATTGTGCCCTTCGGTCTCGTCACCTTGAACCGACCCGTGCAGCGCGCCGGGGCAAAGACCGCGCCTGACGCCCACCCCACGACCGCCGCCGAGGGCCTCGCCTACAACGTCCGCTGGAGCAGCGTCGGCGCTGATTACTTTGCCACCATGGGCTTGCCGCTGATGCGCGGCCGCGCCTTCACCAAGTTCGAAGCGGAGACTCCCGGCGCCCCGCCCGTGGCCATTGTTGACGAGGTGCTGGCGAAAGAACTCTGGCCCGAGGGTGACGCGCTGGGCCAGCGCATCCAATGGGCCGAAAGCGACGCTCCCACGGCCGCGGGGGGAGGGGGCGGCACCATGGGCGTCAGCAACGGCGTCTCCAGACGCGCCGACGACGCCCCTTCGGTCGAGATTGTCGGCATCGTGCCCGCCACCCGCTGGGAGATTCTCCAGTCGGCGGTGGGCGGCCAAATCTATGTGCCCTTCGCGCAGGATTTTCGCAGCGACGTTTTCTTCCATGTGCGCCCCGCGCCCGGGACGCTTGGAGCCCAGGCTGACCTGCTCGATCTCCTTCGCCGGGAGGTTCGCACCGCGGCGCCCGGCGTGCCGGTATTCACGGTGAAAACCTTCCGCCAGCACTTTGACGACAACGCGCAACTCTGGGTCGTCCGGGCAGGTGCCGCCATGGTTTCCCTCTTTGGCGGACTGGCGTTGGTCCTGGCCATCGTGGGCCTCTATGGGGTCATGGCTTATGCGGTAGTCCGGCGCACCCGCGAGATCGGCATCCGCACGGCGCTCGGTGCTCGCCCGGGGACGGTGCTGCGCATGATCCTTCGCCAAGGCATGTTCATGACGCTCGGGGGGACGGCGCTGGGTTTCCTCCTCGCACTCGGCATCGGCCGGGTGTGCAGCAGCATGCTCTACCAAGTCAGCCCGGTGGATCCCGTCGCCTTTACCCTTGCGCCAGCCGTGCTTGTTGCCACCGCCTTTTTCGCCTGCTGGCTGCCGGCTCGCCGGGCAGCCAAAGTCGATCCCATCGTGGCTCTTCGCAACGAATAGGGATCTGCATACCGATTGCCGGCTGGAAGCCGACGCTACCTCTCAGATACGGGCAGCGCTCGAAGCTCTTCCGCTTTGCGCGCTGGTTCCCTGCGACATATAATTGCTTGTTTAGGCCTTGGGGCTGGAGACTCACCGTGTCTGTGCGTCTGCGGTCCCATGATCGGCGTGCCGGCGCAGTCCGGTTGAGAGACAGGCGATCCTTGAGCACAGGCGAAAATCAACCCCTCAATCCGAGTGCGCTGGTTGAGAATCCGGCAGGGGCCGAACGCCGTTCGGCCCTAACGGGAGCAGCGGAATCCGTGGGTGGGGGCGCTGGGGTGACAAATGCCGCGGCCGGGGCGCCAGCATCCAGCTCCACCCGGACAAGTTTGCTGGGTGATGAAATTGTTGTGCGCGGGGCGCGTGTCCACAACCTGAAGAACATCGACTGCACGATTCCCCATAACAAAATCACCGTGGTCACAGGGCTCTCGGGCTCGGGAAAGTCCAGCTTGGCTTTTGACACGCTTTATGCCGAAGGCCAACGCCGTTACGTGGAGTCGCTCTCGGCTTACGCGCGGCAATTCCTGGAGCGCATGGAGAAGCCGGACGTGGACGAGATTTCCGGCATCGCGCCGCCGGTGGCCATCCGCCAGAAAAACACTACCCGCAATCCGCGCTCGACGGTGGGAACGGCGACCGAAATCTATGATTACTTGCGCCTGCTTTTTGCGCGCATCGGCGTGACGGTGTGCTACCGCTGCGGCAAGGCGGTCGAGAGGGACCATGTTGATGCCATCGCGGAAAGGGTCCTGGCGGGGGAAGCAGGCCGCCGCTTTTACGTGCTGTTTCAGGTGAACCCGGGGGTTTCTGCAGCGCCGGGCTTCAGCCCGGCACCTGCCGCCCTAAAGGGCGGCGCTACATCGGCGGCCGCGCGAGGCGGTTCCGCTAAGCGCAAACGGCCTGCGACCGGCCAGAGCGCAGGCCCTTCGCCCTCGTCGACGGTGCCCTCGACGCCCAGCGACGATTTGAAGCCCCGGCTCTTCGCCCTTCGCCAACGGGGCTTCAACCGTTTGTTTCAGCAGGGCCGCGTATTTGAATTCTCCACGCCGGAATCCCTGCTCGACGTGGATTTTGCCCAGCCGGTCTACGTTCTGGTGGACCGCCTGGCGGTGGCCGCGGACATTCGCCAGCGCGTCATCGATTCCGTGGAACTTTGCTATCGCGAGTCCGGCGAAGCAATCCTGGAATTCGTTTCTGCTGATCCCGCCACCCCACCCGAGCGCTGGGTCTTCAATGAGCGCTTCGAGTGCAAGACCTGCAAAATCGTTTATCAGGACCCCGAGCCGAGCCTGTTCTCGTTCAACAATCCCTACGGCGCCTGTCCGCGCTGCCAGGGATTCGGGAATACCATTGATTTCGATCTCGACCTGGTGATTCCCGACAAGAGCAAGACCCTGGCCGATGGCGCGGTGGAACCCTGGACCAAGCCGCGCTACCGTGTGCCGCAGAATGAAATGCGCCGTGCCGCGCGCGCACGGAATATTCCCCTCGACGTTCCTTACTACAAGCTCGACTCCGGCCAGCGCCGCTGGCTGGTGGAGGGCGACGGTGATTTCGGCGGCATCCGCGGATTCTTTGCGTATTTGGAGCGGAAGAAGTACAAGCTCCACGTGCGCGTTTGCCTCAGCCGTTATCGCGGCTACACGCTGTGCTCCGAATGCCAGGGCGGACGCTTGCGCCGCGAAGCGTTGAACGTGCGCGTCCAGCAGAAAAGCATTACCGAAGTCTGCCGCCTGTCCATCCAGGACGCCTACCATTTTTTCAATGAGCTGCGCCTATCGCCCGGGCAGCAAACGATTGCCGACAAGATTCTGGATGAAGTTCGCTCGCGCTTGAAGTACCTCTACCGCGTCGGGCTGGAGTACCTCACCCTGGACCGGCTGGCTTCCACGCTTTCGGGCGGCGAATCGCAGCGCATTCAGCTCGCCACGGCGCTGGGCTCCAACCTGGTGGGGGCGCTTTATGTTTTGGATGAGCCTTCCATTGGCCTGCACCCTCGTGACACCGGGCGGCTGATTGAGATTATGAAAACCCTGCGCGATCTGGGGAACACCGTGCTGGTGGTCGAGCACGATCCCGAGATGATGAGCGAGGCCGACAAACTGCTGGACCTCGGCCCCGGCGCCGGCGAGCACGGAGGCCGCATCATCTACGCGGGCGATATGGAGGGGTTGCGCGCTGACCCGCATTCGCTCACGGGGCGTTATCTTTCCGGAGAACTGCAAATCCCCATTCCCAAGGAAAGGCGCAAACCCGGCAAGACCTGGTTGCGGATTCGCGGCGCGCGCCAGCACAATTTGAAGTCGATTGACGTGGAGATTCCTCTCGGACTCATGGTGTGCGTCAGCGGCGTCTCCGGATCGGGAAAATCCACCCTGGTTCACGATGTGCTCTACAACGCCCTCATCTCGCGCCGCGGTTTGCCGGCCCCCCGCGCCGAGTACGATCGCATCGAGGGCGATCAGCATCTCGCGGAAATCGTCCTGGTTGATCAATCACCGCTGGGCCGCACCCCGCGCTCCAATCCCGTGACCTATATCAAGGCTTTTGACGTCATTCGGGATGTCTTTGCCTCCACTCCGGAAGCCCGCAAGCGCGGATATACGCCGGGATATTTTTCCTTCAACATTCCCGGAGGCCGCTGCGAGACCTGCCAGGGCGACGGCACGGTGACCATGGAAATGCAATTCCTCGCCGATGTGGAATTGGTTTGCGAGGAGTGCCGCGGCCGGCGCTTCAAACCCGGCATTTTGGAAATCCAGTACAAAGGGAAGAACATCTACGACGTGTTGCAGATGACGGTGAAAGAAGCCCTGGCCTTTTTCTCCCATGTCGCCAAGTTGACGGGCAAGATCCGCGTGCTGGAGGAAGTTGGGTTGGGGTATCTGCGGCTGGGACAATCGGCCACCACGCTCTCCGGGGGCGAGGCCCAACGCGTGCGCTTGGCCGCACATTTGGCGCACCGGACCAGTGAAAACAGCCTCTTTATCTTCGATGAGCCTACCACCGGCCTTCACTTTGACGATATCAGCAAATTGCTGACGGCTTTTCGCCGCCTGATTGAAACCGGCGCCACCGTTTTGATCATCGAACACAATATGGAGGTTTTGAAGACCGCGGACTGGGTCATTGATCTCGGCCCCGAGGGCGGAGATTCGGGGGGATATGTGGTGTCGGCGGGCCCGCCGGAAAGCCTGCTGAAAAACAGCCTCTCGTTGACGGGGAAGTTTCTGGCGAGGTATCTTCCCCAATCCAAGCCGTTGCGCGGCTTGGTGAAAACGAAGAATTGATGCCATGGGCATTTGCTCGAGATCAGAGTTTGTGCAGTTTAAACTCGGCGGCGCTTAATTTGATGAACGTCCACTCGCTGGTTAACAAGTGGAATCTATGCTGTTGTGCGAATCTTGTTTTCGCTGAAGGTCACGCGTGATGGTCGAGTCGGGCCTGCGAAGAGCAGAATGCCGTAAAGTTCTTGAAAGACGAGGCTCTGTGCTGCCTCATCTTGACGTTTCATGATTCATCATGATATGGTCAAATCATAGGGGGAGCGGTGTTATGTCTCAGTCCCGCCAAAAGTTCGCCACCCAGGTCAACTCAGAAACCCTTGCGGTCGTGCGCACGCTCGCGCGGAATGAAGGTCGGCAGCTTCAAGCGCTGGTGGACGAGGCCCTGGCCGACCTGATCGAAAAGCGCAAGCGGGCCAAGCCGCGCCCGCATGTCATGGGCGCCTACCTGGCCAGCCATGAGAAATATGGGCCCCTCTACAAGAAGCTCGCGAAATGAGCGACTTTCTTACCTTGGTCGAAGTTCTGGCCATACATGCCGATCAAATCGACCGCTACGGCGGCACTCGGGGCATCAGGGATCACGGGCTTCTGGAGGCCGCGCTCTTCCGTCCGCAGACAGGCTATTACGCTGATCTTATTGAAGAAGCCGCCGCACTCTGGGAGAGTCTCGCCCAGAATCACCCTTTTGTGGATGGCAACAAGCGGACAGCCTTCGCCGCAACCTATACGTTTCTAGCCATCAACGGCGCACGGCTGACAGCGAACAGCCAGGAGATCTATGACTTCATTACAGGGCTCTACCGCGCCAACCAGTTCAGTTTCGAAAAGCTGGTTCACTGGCTGCGCCGCCACGTCACGCAAGAGACCGGATAGCAGCCAAGTAACGATAAAGTTTCTTACGAGTGGCGCAATGCTTTTAGGAATCGGTACAATAGCCCCCAGGGTCCGGCTGGAACTTTGGCCTTATGCCATGCGCTTAACACTTCACCTCGTTTTTTTAGCCGTGACCGTTGCCTCTTCGGCAATAGTGATTCAAGCGGCAGATCTCATGGCGATCCCCCTCGGGTTCCGGGCAATGAGCGCGGCCGCCGCTCCTTTTCCCTTACCCGCAGCGAGTGAAGAGAAGAGCGCGCCCCTGACTCAGGAACAGACCCTCGAAATGCTTCACGCCGGCGTTCCCTCCCAGCGAATCGAGGCTTTCGCGCGTGATGATGGGATCGACTTCAAGGTGACCCCCGCCCTCGAACATGACTTGCGCAAGGCGGGAGCCAGCGACAGGCTCATCCAGTTGTTGAAGAAGATGAGCAACGGGCCCGCCACGGCCACGGCCGGGTCCGAGGATATTTCCGCGCTGCTGCACACGGCGGAAAGTGCGCTTGCGCGGAAGGATTTTGCCGAAGCGGTGAAGGCGCTGAAGACCATCGTCGCCAAACAGCCCGGCAGGGCGGAGGCTTGGTTCAACTTGGGCTATGCTTACACCGGCCTCCACGAGCCGGAGGAGGCCGCAAAGGCCTACCAGAAAACCTTGGAGCTCAAGCCCGACCTCTTTGAGGCACGGCTGAACCTGGGAATCCTGCTGATGGAACAGAGAGAGCCGCAGGCGGCGCTGGAACATTTGCAGAAGGCCGTTGCGCTGAAACCGGAGCACGTGCGCGCGCATTGGTATTACGCGCGCGCACTCGCCCAAACCGGCCGGCCGGATGCCGCCCGAAAAGAGTATCAGGAAGTTATTCGCCTTGACCCGCGTTTGGCCCTGGCGCAATTTGAACTCGGTCAACTCGATTATGACCAGAAACAACCGGCGGAGGCGCTTGCGGCGTTTCAGCAGGCCCTGGCGGCAGATCCCAAACTGGTGCAGGCGGAACTGGGTGCGGCCCTGGCTGCGGAAGCGCTGAATAACCCCTCGCAGGCCGTCCTGCACTTCGAGAAATACCTGGCCTCGCGGCCCGATGACGTGGAGACGAAATTCCACCTGGCGCGGCTTTACTTGCAGCTAAAGCAAAATGAAAAAGCCCAGGAAACTTTGGAAAGCATCTATCGGGTCAAACCGGACCTGCCCGGCCTTACCGCGGCGTTGGGTGATGTGGATGCGCTCCTGAAGAAGCTGCCTGATGCGGAGAAATACTATCGCCTGGCAGTGAGCGCGCAGCCCGGTGTCGCAGACCTGCATCGGGCTCTCGGAGAGATCCTGCTGAACGAACAGAAATTCCCGGATGCCGAAGGGGAGTTCCGCGCCGCCTTGCAACTGGATCCCCACAACCGCCAGGCCGCCTCCGGGCTGGCCAGCACAATCTATTTTGAAGAGCGGTACGCGGAGGCCATTCCGCTTCTCGAACAGTTGGCGCGGGCGCCTGACCCGCCCCCGGCCGTGTTCTTTTTTCTGGCCACATCCTACGATCACCTTCGAGCTCGAAAAGAAGCACTGGCAAACTATGAGCGCTTCCTCGAACTCTCCCAGGGCCAAGCGCCGGATCAGGAGTGGCAAGCGCAACAACGCATAAAGCTCCTCCGACGAATGCTGGGGAAATAGCTATAATATCAAGATATGGGGCGGGAACACGGGAAAGTCTTGACGGTGGGATTGGCCGTGCTGGTGATTCTATTCGCCGGCCTGTGCGCCCAGGGACGCGACTCCGAGGAACAATTGCTCCAGCGAATCCAGGGTGAACAAAACCCCGTAAAAAAGGCCAAGGCTGAAATCAAGCTCGGCAGCCTGAAGCTCACGCAAATCCAAGACGCCTACTCCCAGGGTCATGTTGAGGAGGGCGTGAAGCTTGTGGGCACGCTTGTCGATACGATGAAAGCCGCATGGAAACTTCTCCAGGATTCCGGACGCAAGGCGTCGAAACAACCGGAGGGTTTCCGGGAGCTGGAGATTTCGCTTCGCGAAGATACACGCTCACTGCAGGATCTGGGACGGGCGATAAGCTTCTATGACCGCACCCCCCTGGTGAATGCTGCGGACCAACTGGAGCGGATGCGGGTCGAGGTTCTCCGCGCACTATTCCCTGGGGGCAATCCCCGAACCCTCAAGGGTGCGCCCCCTCCGCCTACGACTACGAGCCCAGTGAATCCTCCGGGGGCGCGGTGATTGCCCTATGCGCACCTTGGTGACTTCCGCCCTGTTACTTGCATTTGCCCTCGCCGCCGCCGGGGCCCCGGAAAAAGGCGATTACCTGAGTGACGATGAAGTGGACCAGTTGCGCGACGCCCAGGACCCTTCGCAGCGAATTGCTACGTATTTGTCGTTCGCGCAAGTCCGCCTGGAGCGGTTTGATGATGTCCGCAGCCGCCGCCCCGATCCGGATTACGACATTCCCGCCTACCTTGATACCCAGCTCGACCAGTTTATCCGCATTACCGATGCGCTAAAGGACTGGATTGAGGATCAATACGATCGTCAAAACGACATGCGCGAGGGACTGAAGAAGTTCCTGGAAACGGGCCCCCACCAGCTCGAGCAATTGCGGCATGTTGAGCAATCAACGGACCCTTATGCCGCCGGTTATAGCAAATCGCTCTCCGACGCCATTGACGATTTCAGCGATGCCCTCGACGGCGCCAGCAAAGCGCTTTCCGAGCAAACCAAGCTATTCGGCGAGCTGAAGCGCGAAGAAAAAGCCGACGCCCAGACCATTAAAGACCGCCAAAAGGGGGAAAAGAAGCAAGCCAAGGGAGAAGAGAAGCTGCGGAAGAAAGAGCATGAGAAAGGCCCCCCCACCGATCCGGATGAGGACTGAGGGGCAGTGATTAGTGATTAGTGGCTAGTGGTCAGTGACTAGCCACTTGGAACTAACCACTAACCACTATTCACTAGCCACTGCGTTTATGAATCAACCCGAACAACTCGCCCTCCCGCTCGGGGCTCCGCCCGACCTCAGCGAAGTCTTCCGGCGGGTTTTTTCCCGTCTGCGGATCAAGTCGCCCGTGGTGAGCCTTAGCGCGCGCTTCCATCCCTTTGCGGGTTTGCGCAGCACTGTCAGCGTCCGCGACGGCGCGGTAAAAGCCCGCGTGTCCGACCTCCTGGCGGAAGCTTCGCCGCTGGTTCTCGAGGCCCTGGCGGAAATCCTTTTAGCGCGAATCTTCCACCGCCGCCCTTCGCGCGAGGCGCGGGAGTGCTATCTGGCTTACACTTTCCGCCCGGCGATGCGCAGCCGTATTGACGCGGCGCGCCGCGAGCGCGGTTCCAAGCGTCTATTGCCGGCACGCGGCCGCCACCACGATCTGGAAGAGATTTTCCAGGGCCTGAATCAGCGCTTCTTCCACGGCCGGCTCCCCCCATCCCGGCTCGGCTGGAGCCACAAGAATTCCCGCCGCATCCTGGGACATTACGATTCCGGCCACGCGACCATCATCATCAGCCGCCAACTCGACTCGCCTTCCGTTCCGCGCTATCTGGTAGAATACGTCGTTTATCACGAGATGTTGCACATCCGGTTTCCGGTGGAACGGCGCGGCCAGCGGAGAGTGGTCCACTCGCGGGAGTTTCGCGAGGCCGAGAAAAGGTTTCCCAAATACGAGCTGGCCTGCCGGCAAATTAAACACCTTTGTGCCTGACGTCCCGTTCCGGAAAGCACCTTTAGGAGGTAAAGCCCATGTCCCGCAGATTTTCTGCCCTCTTTATCACGCCCGCCGCTCTACTTTTCGCTTTGGCCTTGGCGCCTTTCGCCCGCGCCGCGGAGGACCTCTCCGTCGCGTCACCCGATGGCAAGGTGGTGATTTCCTTCGCCCTCAGGTCCAATCCCCAACCCTACCTTCCCGGTGTGCGCGCCTATTACAGGATCAGCTATGGTGGCGTGGCGGTGCTCACCGATTCTCCCCTCGGGCTGGACTTTGCAGGCGCTCCGCCCTTGGACCATGACCTGGAGGTCACCGGCACTGACCGCCAGTCCCGCGACGAAACGTGGACGAACCGCCTCGGTGTGCGCCGGGCCGTCCCCGATCATTACAATCAGCTCCGGATTTCGTTGCGTGAGAAGCAAGCGCCCCGCCGTAGAGTCAACGTGATTTTCCGCGCCTACAATGAAGGCGCTGCCTTCCGGTATTTTCTGCCGCAACAAAACGCCTTGCAGAAGTTCACCCTCATGGCGGAGAACACCGGGTTCTATTTCGCTCGCGACGCTTCCGCCTTTGCCCTGAACAAGGGCCGCTTCAACACGGACAACGAAGGCGAGTACGGCAAGACCGATCTGAATATGATCATGCCGGCTTCCATCATCAATTTGCCGCTGCTGGTGGAGATTCCCGGCGGCCCCTGGGTGGCTTTGCTCGAAGCCGACCTCAACGATTACGCCGGAATGTACGTCGGTGGCGTTCCGGGGTTTGATCATGCCCTGATGAGCAAACTCTCCCCCGGCCCCGACCGCATGGACCAGGTGGTGACGGCTTCCACACCCAAGGCAACGCCCTGGCGCGTGCTCTTGATCAACAATCGCCCCGGCGGCCTGATTGAATCCAATTATCTCGTTCTCGATCTCAACCCGCCCTTGGCGATCGGCGACACTTCCTGGATTGTGCCCGGCAAGTCGGCCTGGGATTGGTGGTCAGGCGATTATGACGAGAACGTCAACTTCCCCCCGGGAATGAACACCGCCACCATGGAGCACTACATCGATTTCGCCGCCGAACATCATCTGGAGTACATGCTGGTGGATGCGGGATGGTATCCGGCGAAGGGGTACACGGACTCGGGAAACATTCTGACGTTCGTCCCGGAGGTGAACGTCCCCGAGATCATCGCCTATGGGAAGCAGAAAGGCGTGAAAGTGCTATTGTGGCTTTTCTGGGGGGCAATTGACAAGCAGATGGACGCGGCGCTGGACCTCTATGCTCAATGGGGCGCCGCCGGCATCAAGGTTGACTTCATGAATCGTGACGATCAGGAAATGGTGAATTTCTACGAGCGCCTGGTTCGCAAGGCCGCGGAACACCACCTGATCGTGGATTATCATGGAGCGTACAAACCCACGGGCCTGCGCCGGACCTATCCCAATCTCCTGACGCGGGAGGGGGTGATGGGCCTCGAATACAACAAGTGGAGCTACCGCGTGACGCCCGAGCACGACGTCACCCTTCCCTTCACCCGCATGTTGGCCGGTCCCATGGACTACACTCCGGGCTGCTTCAACAACGCCACGCGCGGCCAATTCAAGCCTCGCAATCTCGACCCCATGTGCCAGGGAACGCGCGCCCACCAGTTGGCCATGTATGTGGTGTTCGAGAGCGAACTGGTGATGCTCGCCGACTATCCCGAAATCTACGACCACAACCCGGAAATGGAGTTCCTGGAGAAGGTTCCCACCGTTTGGGATGAAACCAAAGTTCTAAACGGCGAACCGGCAAAGTACGTCACCATCGCCCGCCGCCACGCGAGCGACTGGTTCCTGGGAGCGATGACCAACTGGGACGCGCGCGACTTGGAGATTCCCCTCAGCTTCCTGGGTGATGGGGAGTTCGAAGCACAGGTGTTCGCCGATGGCGCGGACGCGGATAAGGTGGCCACCCGCGTGGCCATCAGCAAAAAATCGGTGAAGGCGGGCGACAAGCTTGCGCTTCACTTGGCGCCGGGCGGAGGCGCCGCGGTGATCCTTACGCCGGCCAAGTGAGCCGAGCTTCGCGGGCAGTTCAGGCGGACGCAGTAACCTGCGCCGCGGGTGATTTACGTGAAGTAAGCGGGGGGGAGAAAGTCCCCCACGCTACTTATTGCGAATCTGAATCAAGGTGATGGCGATGGAAATTGCCAGCAATGCCACCGCGCCGCGCCAAAAGAAAACCGGATCGCGTAAAAATCCGCCATTGACCAGGCGAACTACCAGCCCCAGCAGAATTCCGACTGCCGCCAGAATGACGAGAAGATTGGGAAGCCACCGCATAAACGCCTCCTTGTTATCCGCGTTTGCACCGCAGCCATTTCCGATCCATTTCGGCCGGGTGGCTGCGGGATTCGTCCGGCATTATAACGCCGGAAGCTACGCTTTCGCAGAAATCCTCTCCGCGCCGGTTGAGGAACGATTTATACTAAGACTGTAAGTCCGAGGTTCACCCATGCCGTATTGCGCGAAGTGTTTAATAGAATATGTGGACGGCACTGCCCAGTGTGAAGACTGTGGCGCTGACCTGCTGCCCGGTTCGCCGCCCGAGGCGCCTCCGCGCGTCGATCTGAGCGAAGAGAAGGACGTGAAGCTGGTGCCGGCGCGAGTCTTCACCGGCTCTACCGCCGCCATGGATGCCGAATTGGCGCGCAACATTCTTCAAACCCAGAGGATTCCCAGCACGATATCGGGTGAGGGCCTCGCGGACCCGTTTCCCGTCACGGATGTGCACCTGCTCGTCCGCGAGGAGGACGCCGCCCACGCCGAGCGCATCTTGCAGGAATACCTCGACGCCGACCTCCCCACAACTGCGGATGACCCCGATTCCCCTGAGGGTGCGTAGCTAAAAGGCCCGGGGTTAGGGGGTTGGAGATTAGGGGTTCGGGACCTTGGTAGGTTCGAATCACCTCCTGCCTCGTGGCCAGCGCCTCGGAGAGAAGCCGTAGCGTCAGGCCCGCTCTCCGGCCCGGCGGCTTTTCCACCTCGTCGTGAATTCGCGGCCCTCATCGTATAGGGGTCGGCGCCAGCCGGCCTGCTTAAAAGCGGCCTTTTGAAATGGACGCCACGTTGGAAACGGGCATTGTGTCCTCACCGCCAAGCAAGTCCGCCTTCTCACCCCCAATTGAACAATAAGGGCCTTGACACTCGCGTGTTTCGTGCTAGCCTATAAACTGGGCATGGCTAAGGCCTAGGTCATGTCGGCTAGTGCAAGGTTGGAAGGACGAACGCGCCGCCCCTGGCCCTCCTGAGAGATTGGCTGACGGGGGCGTCACCCTACGAACGCGCCGCGGAAATCGCGCTCGTAAACCCTCCAGCAGCGCTGATGCAGAGAATGAAAGAATCCAGCTTTCGCCGGAACTGGCGCATCGCCATCTTAGCCTCGGAAGATTGAACCCACGGCCCGGGATAAGCCATGGGGAGAATTCCAGCCTGGAACCCGTGAAGTTTATGAAATAAAATCAGGTTAGCGAAGAATTGAGGCAGTTTCTGTGGCTAGCTCAAAAATCAAAGCGTTGAAAACAAGGCGGTTAATGGAGTATCTTTTCGGTTGAAAGCAGGGGAGAAAAAAGGATGGCAAAATGAAGGGATTACCCGTGATGTTGATGATAAAAAGCGGGATACAAAAGGCACGGGGCTCCATTCTCCTCTAAGCCGTCATGTTCAAGAAAACTAAGCCACTTATCGCCGAGAACCCGTGACATTATTGAAACGAAAGGAAAAAGGCATTAGTTGCGAGGCAAAGTTAATCCTGAATTCCGAAGAGCAAATGATGACTTCTGCTTGCGATTTGTTAGGTCAGAAGGTTCTCAATAACCGGATGGCCAGATGACTCGATGAACCGATCCTTCCATGGCACGATGACCCGAGGGCCCGATTCTCCCGGCGCCAGACACCTGCCAGTCTGGTCACTTCCCCGAGCCGCCCGCCTGGTTCCGCAACCGCGCGATGGCTCGTTGCGCGTCCTTGGCTTCGGCGGCTTCTTGGGCGGAGGGAAGCTCGTCGAGATAACGCTCATAGGCTTCCAGCGCTTTCTGCTTCTCCTTCAGGCGCTCGTACACCTTGCCCAACCCCAGGTAGGCGGGCGCGTAATGCGGATTGTCTTTCACCGCTTCTTGAAACCGGCTCAGTGCTCCTTGCAGCTTGCCCTTGCGCAGATAGACATTTCCGATTTCGACGCACTTCGCCGGGCCCGGGCTGACGTAGGTCCAGTCATCATCCACTTGGGAGGCTGGAGGTTTTTCCGGGACCTGCGCGCTGGCGATGGGCGCCGTCACGACCACGATCAGCACTACGAACCATGCGGCCTTGAGACATTGACGCATCAATCACATTTTCCTCCGGCCGGGCTGAAGGTGTCAACATTTCAACATATCAAGGTTGCGGAAACTGGATTGTGTGGTGATGCCGAGGCCGGCTTTATAGGTTACGGAGAATCTGGTTGGCGCCGGGGTGGTTATCCGCGCTGCACACCATTAGAGCCTTTCCCAACTCCGCCTCCAGCGGGATAATGAATTATTGAGGAACCGGTGAACCCGAACCTGCACGAAAAAGCCGAAGCGTTGCCTGCCCAGCCGGGCGTTTACGTCTTCAAGGACGAAACGGGCAAGCCCATTTATGTGGGGAAGGCGAAATCGCTCCGGTCGCGGGTTGGCTCATATTTCCAGGAGTCGCGCGCGGCGGACGAGAAGCGCGACCTTATGCTCGACGCGGCGGCGGACCTCGAGACCATCCTCGTGGACAACGAGCACGAAGCGATGGCGCTCGAGAATAATCTGATCAAGCAATTCAAGCCGCGCTACAACATCCTGCTGCGCGATGACAAGTCGTACCCCTATATCAAGTTCACCGCCCAGGAGGGCTTTCCGCGCGTTTATGTGACGCGCCGCGTGAAGAAAGACGGCGCGATTTATTTCGGCCCGTACTTCCCCGCCAACCTCGCCTATCGCATCGTGGATTTCATTCACCGGCACTTTCGCGTTCCCTCGTGCCAAGTGGACCTCGCGCGTTATCATCCGCGGCCGTGCTTGCAGTTTTACATCAAGCGCTGCCTGGGACCGTGCGTGGAGAGCCTGACCACTCCCGAACGCTACGCCGAGGCCGCGCGCGACGCCCGGCTGCTGCTGGAAGGCCGCGAAAGCGATCTGGTGCGCAGCCTGCACGGGCGCATGGCGGACGCTTCCAACTTGCTCGCGTTCGAAGATGCGGCCCGCTATCGCGACCAGATTCAAACCGTGGAAGAACTGCGCGAGCGCCAGAAAATGGCGGCGAATTCCGGCGAGGAGGCGGACATTCTGGGTTTCCACCAGGAAGGCCCCATGGTGGCCGTCAACCTTTTTCACCTGCGCGGCGGACGGGTGCTGGACCGGCGCGAGTTTTTCTGGGAGGACCTGGAAGAATTCAACGCGCGCGAGTTCTTCTCCTCGCTGCTCAAGCAAGTCTACCTCGACCAGCAGTATTTGCCGGGCGAGATCCACGCGCCTGTGGACTTTGACGATCGCGAACCGCTGGAGGAAGTGTTGTCGCAGAAGCGCGGGCACCCCGTCCACATCCTCACCCCGCAGGCCGGACCCAAACGCGCGCTTCTGGAATTGGTGGCGCGTAACGCTCGCCACTCGTTTGAGCGGCGCTTTCGCATTCTCAAACCGCAAGCGCGCGAGGTGCTGGAGAACCTCAGCGAGGCGCTCGATCTTCCCCAAGCGCCGAATCGCATCGAGGCCTTTGACGTTTCTCACACCCAGGGAACCGACATCGTTGCGTCCATGGTGGTCTGGGAAGCTGGGCGCATGAAGAAATCAGACTACCGGAAATTCATCGTCAAGACCGTGCTCCAGAACGACGATTTCGCCAGCATGAAGGAAGTCGTGGGGCGCCGCTACCGGCGTTTGCAAGAGGAGAAGAAGGCCTTCCCGGACCTGGTGCTGATCGATGGCGGCGTGGGCCAGCTTCACGCGGCGGCCGCGGCCCTGGAAGAATTGGGAATCATCAACCAGGCGCTCGCCAGCATCGCCAAGAAGGAGGAGATTCTCTACGTGCTCGGCAAGGAGAATGAACCCGTCGTACTCGATCACCACTCCCCGGCGTTGCACCTGATTCAGCAAGTCCGGGATGAGGCCCACCGCTTCGCCGTGACCTTCCACCGCGCCCGACGGGCCAAGCGCGAGGTCTCCACCGAGCTGTTGCAGATCCCCGGCGTGGGGGAAAGAACCGCCCGCAAGCTTCTGAGCCAGTTTGGCAGTTTGAGCAAGCTGAGAAAGGTTTCCCTGGAAGAGTTGGCCCAAGTGGTGAAGCAATCACAGGCCAAGCGAGTCTTCGAGTATCTGTCCGCCAACGCGAGTCAAGATATATAAGCCGTCTGGACGGTTGAATATATAATTGTAAGAAAAATTTGAATATTTCCTTGTGCTGAGTTTTTGGGAGTGCTAGATTAGAGCATGTGTGACGGAGGTATATCATGGCAAATTGCAACATCGCAACCAAGGTATCGTTCTTTGTGGCGGGGGTAGGAATCGGGGCTGCGATTGCCCTTCTCTTTGCCCCCCAGTCCGGGGAAGAAACCAGGAAGCGGATCGTCGAGAAGGCACAGGAAAGCAAGGATTATGTTGCCTCCAAGGGCCGGGAAATGCGCAAACAGGCAGAAGGGTTGGTCGATCAAGGCAAGGACCTTGTGAACAAGCAAAAAGCGCGGCTGGCAGATGTCCTGGAGTCGGGCAAGCAAATGGCGCGCGAAACCTTTTCGCACTAGCGTTGGGGAGGATGGCAATGAGCGAAGAAAATGATGGATCGAAGGTTGGGTTTTTCCTTGCCGGTTTGGGAATCGGCGCAGTCATCGCCCTGCTTTTTGCGCCGCGTTCGGGAAAAGAAACCCGGGACCTCATCGTGCAAAAAGCGGAAGAAGGCCGGGACTTCGTCAAGACCAAGAGCGAGGAAATCCGCAAGCAGGCGGAAGACGCGGTGGAAAAAGGCAAGGACTTGGTGAACAAACAGAAGGACCTGCTTTCCGCGGCGTTGGAAGCCGGCAAACAAGCGTACCAGGAAGAAAAGGCCAAAGCGAAGTAAGGCGCCTGAGGCGGCTGAGCCTCATGTGAGCGAACCATGGTGCAAAATACTGGGGTGACCGTGGCATTGATCCTTGTCGCGATCGCATTTCTGATGCAGGCGGGGGCCATGTTGGGAATTTGGCTGGTCCTTCGCAGAATTCCCGGGCAGATTGAAAGCGTGCGGTCGGACGTCAAACAGCGGCTCGATCCGCTGGCGCAGTCAGCCCTGGAAATTGTCAACAACTCGCGCGAACCCTTGCGGACCATTACCGCCAACCTGGCGGAGATCAGCAAGATCCTTCGCGACCGCGCCGCCAATGCCGATCAGCTGGCCGCCGAGTTGCTGGAGAAGAGCCGGTCACAGATTGTCCGCGTGGACCACATGGTTTCCGAATTGGTGGAGAAGGTGGAAACCACCGCGGACGCTGTGCAAAAGGGCGTGCTTGGCCCCATCCAGGAAGTCTCGGCGGTGGTCAAGGGCGTGCGTTCCGGCCTGGAGTTCCTGTTCTCGCGCCGCCGCGTCACCAACGTGAGCGAAGCGACCCAGGACGAGCAACTCTTCATCTAAAGGGTCGCTCCGGCGGCAGGCGATACGGCGGCGGCGGGCTTTTTCCCGTTCCCTCACGCGCTCTGCGGCGCGGGAGCGGCCTGTCGTCTTTCCTGCTCCCAAAGAGCGTTTGACCTAGTGGCAATCCTAACTCAATGGTTATCAAACTTAGATATATCCCTCTGATGAGTGGCCTCGCTCTGCTGGGCATCCTGGCGGGCCTGAGCGGGTGCAAGCAACGAACCACTGCTCCGGTCGCGGAAAACTCCGCATCCCAACAACCGCCGGTGCTGCCCACCGCGCCCGGCTCTGCCCCGGAGATGGGCGGCGCACCCAGCCAGGCCGCGGGCGTTGCCTGGACCGTTCCCGCCGGTTGGGAGACCGCGCCCGCGCGGCAGATGCGCGTCGCTACCTACCGCATCCACGCCATCGTAGGCGATCCGGAAGACGCGGAATGCGCCGTCTACTTCTTTGGAGCGGGTCAAGGCGGAACGGTCGAGGCCAACCTCGATCGCTGGGCGCATCAATTTACCTCGCCTGATGGCCACTCTCCCGCCCCAGCCGCGAAAATGGAAAAGAGAGTTGTCGCTGGGCTTCAGGTTTCAACCCTCGCCGTTTCCGGGACCTATCTGGGAGCGGGCGGAATGATGGGACAGGAAGAGGTGAAGAAGCCCAACTACCGCATGAGGGCCGCTATCATCGAGGCTCCCGAGGGCCTGGTCTTCTTCAAGCTCACCGGTCCGCTTAACACCGTGGCTTCGGCCGAGGGAGATTTCAATTCCCTGCTCGAAAGCGTGCACCGACAGTAAGGGCAGCGGTCATTGGCGTGTGCTCAGTAACCAGCATATCGCCACCGTTTTCATAAGACCTGCGAAATCCACCCGCCACCTAATACCTCATCGTCATCATAAAACACAGCAGCCTGGCCCGGTGTGATGGCGCGCTGCGGTTCGTTAAACTCGACGAACGCTTCGGAATCAACTTGCGCTTCGACGCGTGCGGGAGCACCGGGATGATTGTGGCGGATCTTCACGTGCGCATTCACGGCGTCGCCGGGCGCAAGAGGGCGAATCCAATTCACGTCGCGCACGCGGAAGCGGCGGCGGAAAAGCTCGCGGTCATCACCCACCACCACCTGATTCTTCGCCGGATCAATCGCAATCACGTAGAGCGGCGCGCCCACCGCCATGCCCAATCCTTTGCGCTGGCCCACGGTGAAGTTTTGAATGCCCTGGTGTTCGCCCAGAACCCGTCCGTCAGAAGAGATTACATCGCCCGCGGCCGTTTCCGGTTGGCGTTGCTGCTCGGCCAGGTAAGCGTCAATAAACTGGCGATAACTTCCCGTGGGTACAAAGCAGATCTCCTGACTATCCGGCTTCTCCGCCACGGGCAGCCGCCGCGCGCGAGCGATGGCGCGCACTTCCTGCTTGCTCATTTCTCCCAGAGGAAACTCCGAGTGCGCCAACTGCTCCTGCGTGAGGCCGAAGAGGAAGTAAGCCTGATCTTTGGAGCGATCGACGCCGCGCAGAAGTTGGTAGCGGCCGGTTTTCGAGTCGCAGCGAATGCGCGCGTAATGGCCGGTGGCGATGCGCTCCGCGCCGATCTGCCGGGCCGTGGTGAGGAACTGCGCGAACTTGATTTCCGTATTGCAAAGGCTGCACGGGATGGGAGTCTCGCCTGCCAGGTAGCCCTGCACAAAAGGCTGCACCACGGTAGCTTCAAACTCCTTTTCCAGGTTGATGACGTAGTAAGGAATGCCGAGAAAGTTGGCTACGGCGCGCGCGTCGTACACATCGTCGAGCGAGCAGCATCGCCCGCTGGCATGGCCGCTCTCGCCCGCCTCCTCGCCCAGCAGTTGCGGCAGGCGGCGCTGGTTCCAGAGTTGCATGGTCAGCCCCACCACCTCGGGCGAGGCGCCGGAAGGGTTTGCGGAATTGTGTTCCGCCAGCAGCGCAGCGGCCGTCGAACTATCGACCCCGCCGCTCATGGCGATGGCAATGGACATAACAATAGCTTTCAGCGGTCAGCTATCGGCTTTCAGCTCTTGCTGACCGCTGAGGGCTGAGAGCTGACCGCTTCTTTTCTGTAGTGCGGCGAGACGGCGCGGAGTTGCTCCACCACTCCGGGCAGGATTCGGAGCGCGGCGTCAACATCCTCATCCGTATTGAAGCGGCCCAGGCTGAAGCGAATGCTGGCGCGCGCCTGCTCGGGCCTGAGGCCGATGGCCGAGAGCACGTGCGAGGGTTCGAGCGACCCGGACGAGCACGCCGAGCCGGTGGAGCACGCGATGCCGCGCAGGTCCATGGCAATCACAAACCCTTCGCCCTCGATATAATCGAACGTCAGGTTGGTGGTGTTGGGCACTCGGTGGGTGCGGTCGCCGTTCACCGCCACGCGCGGGACGCTCGCGAGAATGCCTGCTTCCAGCCGGTCACGCAAGGAAGCAACGCGGTCACTTTCTTCCTCGAGGTGCGCGCGTGCGATTTCCGCCGCGGCGCCCAGCCCCACGATCCCCGCCACGTTTTCCGTGCCCGGACGCCGATCGCGCTCGTGGTGCCCGCCGTGCAGGAGCGAGCGCAGAATCGTCCCCTTGCGAATGTAAAGCGCTCCCACGCCTTTGGGGCCGTTCAGTTTGTGCGCGGAAAGGGCCAGCAGATCCACGCCGAGTTTTTCCACATCCAGGGGAATCTTGCCGGCGGACTGCACCGCGTCGGAGTGGAAGTAGATGTCGCGCTCGCGGGCGATGCCGCCGATTTCCTCCAGCGGCTGAACCGTGCCGAGCTCGTTGTTGGCGTGCATCACGCTGATCAACACGGTCTCCGGCCGGAGGGCACTGGCCACATCCGCCGGGTCGATCACCCCGCTCGCACCCGCGCGCACATAGGTCACACTCACGCCGCGCTTTTCCAGCGCCTTTGCGGTTGCAAGCACGGCCGGATGTTCGATGGCCGTTGTTACCACGTGCTTGCGCTCGCCGCGTGCCGCCTCCACGATGCCGAGGACCGCCGCGTTGTCAGACTCCGTGCCGCCGCTGGTGAAGACGATTTCGCTCGACCTTGCGCCCAGCAATCGCGCCACCTGCTCGCGTGCTTTCTCCATACCCGCTTTCGCCCGCTGCCCGAACCAGTGAATCGATGAGGCGTTGCCGTAATCTTCCAGCAGGTACGGCCGCATCGCCTCGAATACCTCCGGCGCCAGCGGAGTAGTGGCGTTGTTGTCGAGATAAACCCTGTTCATCATTCAACCGCGGACGGGCGCGGAAGCGCCCGCAACTCCTGCTGTCTAACGAGAATCGCCCTGAAATCCAGCGTAGCCGAGCGACTGCGAGAAGTCAATCCGGCGGATCGGCTCATCGGATGATCGGGTGATCGGGCCATCGGGTGATCGGGCCTTTGATGTGATGTCAAGACCCTCTCCATCTCCAGCACGGCCCATATTGACATGGGTACGAGGCAAGGGGAGGGCGAGGTGGTAAGACCCTACGGCACAAGCATGACCGGAACACGCCAAAACGAGAGCCTTTGTCCCGTGGGGTCGAGCACGGTGACTTGGCAAACATATTCGCCCGGGGGAAGCTGATTTAGGGCAATGCTGAAGCTGAGAGGCATGGTTTTCAGATGGTTATTCATCCCGCCCGTCACCTCGATGGGCTGTGTTTCGAAGGCCTTCTTTTGCTCGCGGTAGAAACTCACGTAGGCGACCAGCGGCTGAACGCCGGCCGCGCCCTGCTCGTAAGCCTGAAGGTAGACGTACATATCCCGGCTCTTGCTGAATACCCGAGTGACGCTGGGAATTAATTTCTGGCCATCCACCACCAAGGGGTTGGTGGTTCTCTTCCCGGTCCTTGTTCTTTACCGCGTTATAGATCGCGTCCCTAAGATCCACGCGCTGGCTGCTCAAAACCACAGAGCTGATGGGAATCCGCTTATCCTCTTTATTCAGGTTGGGAATGACAAACGTGGTCTGATACGTCCCGATTCTCCCGGTTTCATCGTCCCGGGCCAGAAACTTGATGGTGTATTTGCCGGGAAGAAGTGTGAAGCCCGTGTCGTACTCCACCGGCCGCTTGGCCAATTCGATTGCCGTGGCGTCACTCAGCTTGATATTCACCTTGTCGCGGACGTTGGTAATGGTTTGGCCGTAGTTGTCCTTGATCTCGCCGATGAAGTCGATGAGGGTGTGCTCGGCGCCGCCGCGTTTGGCCAGGGCCAGCTCGCGCCCCGGAATCTTCACCACGACGGGGACGAAATACTCGGCCCGGTTCAACTGGAAATAATCGATTTCCATGGCGATGGTGAGTTCCGTAATCGGATCCTCCAGCATCAGCGCATCTTCAAGCTGCCGTTCCTTGTCGGCCACAGTGAACTTGCTGAACAGTTTGCCGGCGTAGTAGCCCTGGCGATAATCCAGGCTGGCGGACAAGTCCCGGTTCAGGGAAATTTTGATGCGCCGGAATTTTCCATCTTGAGCCGTGTTGCTGGTGTAATACCCCAGGATGTAATAGCTCGTAATGTTCTGCTGCGCCTGGACGATTCCTTTCGTCAGATCGTTATAATCCAGCAGCGCCTTTCCGCCCGTATCCCCGGCGAGCGCATAAAGGGTATCCTGCGACTGCTGAAAGTTGGCCGTCGTCGCCAGTGCGGCGGCGCCGGAATACATTCCCACGTTGCCGGGCGATCCTTGCGTGGCGTCTCCCAGGGGGGCTGAGGCCACCAAGCCGCGCGCGTCGATGGGCCAAAACGCCACGCCCGCGCGAATGGCGCTGTCGATGGTGGCGTGAAGTTGCGCCTGGTTGTCCAGTCCGTGCAAGCTCAGGCCGCTGGCGAAGTAGATCAGCGCCTTTTTCTCGTTGAGCTGTCCCAACATTTTGGCGGCGGTTTGCAGCGCGGCCAGTTGGCGATCGGTGTTGAAGATGTTGAACTCGCTGTCGTCCTGGCCGAACGCCGCCCCGGAATCGGGAGTGCCGGCGTCGTCGGTGGACTCTCCATACCCCTGGCCTTCTCCCACCACCATGGTTTCGAGGATGCTCAAAAGCCGGTTGCGGTCATCGGTGAAATCCTGCAGAACGTCAACACCCGCGCCCTGATATCGCAGGAGGGAGACGCGGTCCGCCGGGGTCATCTGCGTCCTGATGAACTTCTGCGCCGAAGCGAGCGCCCGCATCTGTTCTGCCGGCTGCATGGCGGTCATGTCGAAATACATTGCGAGCAGGCGGCGATCCTGGTAGCGAAAGCTCCCCGGCTTTTCCGGCGAAACACGTGTCAGCCCCAGCTTGTCGAAGACCGTGATTTTTTCAGGCTGGGACGGGGCCGGGGGCGTGGTGATGGGCGCCGCCGGCAGTTCCTGATGTTCGCAGAAACTGATGGTCTGCGGCGCGCCGTTCTCAGTAACGGTGAAATCCTTTGCGCCCAAGCCTTCAATGGGATTGCCTTTCTTGTCCTTCACCACCACCGCTTCGACCACCAGTTGCGTGCTGGCGTGAATGACGGTCGTTCCTTCGGCTTGGGGTTGCGCATTCTGCCCCACCTGCTGGGCGGAGGCAGTCAGGGCGAGGAAGAGCAGAAGCATCGCGTGCATAGGCGCGAAGGCCGCCAGGCTCGCAACGCGAAAAAGGAGCTTTTCCCCTTTGGGGCTTTGCGCCTGGGCGACTTCGCATGAGATTATTCGCCTTTGCCAAATTTCGCGTGCCATCTTTTAAAACCTCACGTAGCGCCGGGATTTAGCCCGGCAAGTGCCGCCCTAAAGGGCGGCGCTACATCCATCTAAAACCTCAAGCCATAACCCCAATTCTCGCAATGCGAGCATGGCGGGATAAACCCGCCGCTACGACTTTTTCCGCAGCCTGTTTAGCCCGGCAACTGCCGTCCTAAAGGACGGCGTTACAATCACCTAAAACCTCAAGCGCAGGGTAGTTTGCAGGCTGCGCATGGCATTGGCCGCAACGGGCAGTCCGAATTGCGCGCTCTCGAGGGTCGAATTCCAGCTTGTAAAAGTGGCGTGATTGAGAAAGTTCGTGGAATCGACCCGCAAAGAAAGGTTGAACCGGCTGTTTAAGCGAAACGTCCGCTCCATGGAGGTGTTCAAGCTGAATTGACTGGGGCCGATGATGGAATCTCTTCCCGCGTTTCCCCATTGGCCCGCCGAAGGCGCTGTATAAGCGGCGGGGTTCAGGAACATACCCGACGTGGCCGCGTACAGCGGCGCGCCCGTCACATCCGGCCGGAGGATTCCCGTCATCCCCGTGCCCGGCACCGCGTTCAGGGAGTAGAGGGGAGTTTCCGGCAGCCCGCTACCCACCGTGATTTGGGTAAGGCAGGTCCATTCTTTGAAGAGCGTTCCCCTCGTGCCGCCCATGAGCGTCTTCCCCCCCTTCCCCATGCCGGTGGTGTACTGCATCTGCAAGTTCAGCAGGTGGCGCTGATCGAAAGTCGAAAGGCCGCGCTCGGCCCTCAGGTCCAGCCAGTTCTGCGCGATCGCGAGGGAGCTGGAGACTGTTCCGCCCGCTCCCCCGCCGGCGCTGAAGGGGGTCGAGGGCGTGATTTGTGTGGTCGTGGCGGCTGCCTGGCCGCCCAGTTGGGCATCATCATCGATGGATTTTGAGTAAGTGTACAGGAGCTTGGCGGTCAAACCGTTGTGCAGCCTTCGCCGCAACTGGACTTGCCCCGATTGGCGGCTGGAATTGCCGTTCGAAGTGAGGTAAGCAAACCCGACGGGGCAGGCAGAGCAGGGATTCGCCGCCCCCAGCGGATAGGTATTGGGGAGGAAATCCTGCACCCCCCGTGTTCCCTTGATGCCGAGATAGGTTGCCACCAGTTGCAGCGAGCCGGGCAGATCGCGCTGCACCGAAGCCTGCCAGTTCTGCGCATAGCCAATGCGGAAATTCGGATCGACGGCATAGGTGTCAGGCGTAGTGGACGGGCAGACATTGAATCCACTCGCCATCGTCAGGGGGCACGCGGCGCTGTTTTGCACGCTCAAGCTCTTGGAAAGCGGGGCTTGCTGCGCCATTTGCTGCGCGATGGTTTGATAGACGGAAGTATCATCGTAGATTCCATATCCGGCGCGAACCAGCAGCGACGACCCCGAGATCGGCCGCCAGGCAATCCCCACGCGCGGCTCAAAACCGCGCTTGTCCGGCCGGACGAGGGAGCCGGGATATTTTTCGCCGGTCAGGGTTCCGACCGGATCGTTGCCTACCACCGGCGCTACCGCGGCAAAATCCGGAGCGATGTCCAGGTTTACCAGGCGGCCGTACAACTCCGTGATCGGCGCGCCGTGTTCCCAACGCAGCCCCCCGTTCAACGTGAGTGACGCGCTCACTCTCCAATCGTCGGTGACGCCGGCGTCGTACACCGATTGGCGAAAGTATTTATCCGCATTGCCGAAGGCGATGGCGCTGGCATCCGGAATTCCCAGCAGGAAGTCGGCGAAATCATCGCCCCCTGTGGTTGTTCCATTCGCGGTGGCGGCGCCCGTAAACGTGAACACGCCGCGCGGGTCCGATTGGGACAGGTAATTGAATTCCTGCCTGCGGAAATCGCCCACAAACGTAATGTTGTGACGGTTGTGGGTCCACAACAGGGAAGAGGACCACGCATGCGTTTGATTGCGGTTGTGGGAGCTCTGCGCATCGGAAAGGGTGGCGAGGCCACTCGAGAAGGCGAGGCTCGGCGGACCCCAGTTCGTCGGGTCCTGATTATTTCCTGTGATTCCCGCTTCCCCGGAAACGTTGGCGCGATTCTCCCAGAAGGGCGTGCTTTGCGTCGCCATCCGGGTGAACTGGTAACCGAGGTTCAGGAACATCCGCTGGCTCATGCGGTGCGACCAGTTGATGTTGCTGTTGAGCCCCAGCTCATTCGTGGCATCGAGAAAGCCAAACAGATTCGGGCCCGCGGTCCGCAGGCGGAGAAATCCAAACCCGCCATAAAGTTGATTTTTGGTATTGATGTATTGATTGAGGCGCGATTGCAACGTGTCCTGATGCGTGGCGTTGGCGATGGCAACCTGGTAGTTGTATTGCGGATTTCCGCTGAAGGTCGGTAGTGGGTATAAATTCAGCAGGGCCTTGGCCTGCGAGCTGATCTGGGAGGGGGGGATCATGTTGCCGGAGAAGGGCAGGCCCGTGGCCGGATTGTAGATTTGCACCGGCTGCCCCAGCGCATTCAGCACCTGCGAGAAATCTCCGCCGCGCTCCGCCACGTCCGGCACCAGAGCCGAATCGGTGCTGTCATTTACATAGCGCGTCCACTGGTAGGCGACAAAAAAGTTCGGGGCGTGGGTGGTGAGGATGTGCGGAATTTTCAGCGGCCCACCCACCGCCGCCAAACCCGTGATGCGGTTATAGGCCGGCTTGGGCGTGCTTTGGCCGCTCAGGGAAAAGGGGCGGGCATCCCAGGCCGAATTGTCAAAGATCAGGCCGATGCCGCCGTTATACAGCCCCCTCCCGGCGTTGCGATTATTGCCGAAGGCGAAGGCCTGCGCGAATGGTGAAGCACCCCCGTTGAGCTGGCTGCCGTTGATCAGGAAGCCGTCGGAGGAGCGGTCGCTGAGGTCGCTAGCGGGCGCCCCCGCGCTCTTATTGTTCCCATTGTCATTCCCGGGAAGGCGGGAATCCGCTGGCTTGGGCTGCTGGTTCCGGGCTTCCGGAGCGGCGGCGCCTGCGCCCGGCCCCGGATGGGGGGACTCGCCCGGGGCTGCCGCTGTGTGCGCCGTGGCAATCTCGGCCTTGATTTGGTCGAGCGGCAGCAGCTTTAACTCCCATTTCGCCGCCGGCGCGTTTGGGCCGATCACCACCACCTGCTTGATGAGGGAAAAGCCCGTCATTTCGATTTCGATCGTGCATTTTCCATCCGCCAAATCAGGAAAAGAATAGAGGCCCTGCTGATCGGTGCTGGTGACGAGCTTCTTGCCGCCTTGTGTGGCCGTGACCGTCGCACCGGGAGCCGGGAGCCCCCCGAAAGTAACTAGTCCATGGTATTCGGAAGCCGTACCCATGCCGGAAAAAGCGAGCATCGCCAGGACGATCAGCAGTTGGACGGCTCGACGCATTCCGGCCCTAATTCTCCCTTGGAGTCTTCTCCACATGGTCGATGACGACAGGATTCCTCACAGCAGAATGCGGCGCAATCAAAATCGTCATTGGGGCCGCCGCCTGATTTCTAACCCCTGATCCCTAACCCCTGCCCTTAGTTCTCCGTCGGGGTCTTTTCCACGTGGTCGATGACGAGTTGCTCCACCGGCGCCTTGCGGGGTTCGAGCTTGAGGCCGAGTTTTTTCACTGAGGCAAAAACCGTCGAGCCTCCTCCCGCCGGATCGGATGCCGCCGCGGCCGGCGAGGCGTCCGCGCCCGCACCGCCCGGCGCAGCCGCCGGCAGGTTCATGCCTTGCGCTCGCGCCATGGCCATAAGATCGGCGAGGGAAAGGTCCAAGGCCACCTGATAGTTGCCTTTCAGGCCTGTCATGTCCACCACCTGGCGTCCGCCTGCGTTGCCCATCTGCATAATGGCAGTCAGCATGTCGGCAAACCCTGACATGGTAGTCTGGCTGGATTCCAGAGTCATCATCTGGGCCTGCATGTCCATTCTCTGCGTGAAAGTGCCCTTGGCCCCCCGATTGATCGTCATGGAACCGTCGGGGTTTCTCATCATGCGGACTTGCCCGTCGGGTGTGTCGATCTTGGTCTCGCCGGGCTTCAAGGGAGCGTTCTCGTCGATCGGTGGGGGGGCCGCGGGCGAATCCTTCAGCTTGGGCCCGTCCTTGCCCACCAACAGCGCCAGCACCTGCTGCTCTTTTGTATCGCGATGAGCGGCCAGCTTGAACCGATCCGCCAACAACGCCTCCAACATCGTGGGGGCGTCATCCTTGGAAGCTCCGTCGGGTATCTTCCCCACAATGTCAAAGTGCTCCGTAGCGAGCCAATCCGGCCCGGAAATCTGATAGGACTTCACCTTATACGCGGTGGCGATCAGATCTTTGAGCGTCATGTAGGTATACTCAGCTTGCGACGCGGTGACGTGCGGGCCGAATCTCGGCATCCTTCCAGCTTGAATCTGTTCCCTCATCTTCGCCATGTCCAGGGGAGGGGAAGGCTTCACCGTAGCCACTTCGAAAGCAAGATTGCTGGGGGCCGTCTGCCCAAAGGCCGCACCGATTGCGAGGAGCAGGCTGACAGCGAGGGTAGGTGCAAAACCACTTCGCGCCTTCATCGGAATCTCCTTTCCCTGACCCGGATTATTCATGAAGAAGACTGGTGAGAAGCAGAGGCAAGAACATTTCACACAGAGTTCACGGAGTGTTTAAGGCGTCGGGTTTCTCGATCTGCTTGACCACAGAGTGCACAGAGAAAAATTCGGAAACCTCTCGGTGGTCTCCGTGGGTTCTCTCCGTGACCTCTGTGAGAAATTCTTTGCCTATCTCCAACCCTCCACTAAAATCATGAATAAGCCGCGCTAATCCCTGCCTTTGCCGGGCTGGAACCGGTGCTGTTGCGTCAACCCAAGTGGGACCATTGATTTTTCCCAGTTCCAACTCCTTGATCTCTGCCATGGAGGGCTCATCTTACTTCTCGGCCTTTCGCAAACGCGTCAACTCCTCTCCTATCCGCTGAAGGCTGCTGCGCGCCCGCAGACTGGCCCACTTTTCGGCTGATGTACGCGCTTGCTTACGGCTCCCATCGCGTATACGTTGTTTGAACTTTGAAAGTTTCATCAAAGTTCATGCCGCTGGTGCGGCATACAGCGCGGTCAGCGCAGGGGAATTGTGGATTTGTTTGGCCCTTCCTTTAATTCTCCGTCGGCTGCGCGATGTGATCGATCACGAGAATGTCCACCGGGCCTTTCGTAGACTCCAGCTTCAGCCCAAGTTGTTCCTGAAGCGCCGTAAAAATCGACGGCCCGGAAGCGTCAGGCGGCGGGGGTGCATTGTCAGGCGCAGGTCCGCCGGGCGGGGGCCCTGGCGCCATCCCCATCGGTGTTTGGTCGGGAGTCCACTTCAGCGTGAAATCATAGTTGCCTGCGAGCCCTGTTTGGTCCAGAACGTTGCGGCCCAGTTGCTGCGCCAACTGCTGCACCAGAAAGGTTATGGGCACCCCTTGACCCGTAAATTGGCCCGGCCCCATGCTCATCATGCCCCCGCCTCCGACGGGACGGCCGTCAGGTCTTTTAAATCCGTTGGGGTAGGTGTCGCCGGGCTTTGCCTGCTGGATTTTGGGGCCATTCTTCGCCACCACCAGCGCATAGAGGGGAAGTTCCTTGGTCGCGCGACTCACCTTAAGCTGGAACCGGTCCGCGAGCAGCGACTGAATCAGCAATCCCATTTTCTCGCGGCGCTGATCTTGAGTGAGCTTTTGCAATTCCTCCGTGTACCCATCCGGCTCCTTGGCGTCAATGTCGAACCGGTCGGAGCTGATCCAGCTTGGGCCCCCCGTAACCTGAAAGTCTCTCACGTCGTACGCAAGACCAATGAGTTGCTTCACCGTGGAGCCCGAGGTGGTGAATCTGCCGGGCTGAAACCTGATCCCCATGCGCATGTCGCCGGAGCGATTCGGCTTGATGGACGCAACCTCGAAAGATGGCGGGGCTGCTGCGGCTGGCGGTGGCGATCGCGCACCTATCCGTGGGGAGTTGGCAAGACTCACGATAATGGCGCCCGCGACCATGGCAAGTACCGCCGCCTGGCGTAAGTCATTGGCCAAAAACGCCGCGATGGCCGCCCGGCTTGCCCACGAGTAATTTCGCAGCATGGATGAGCCTCAAAGTCTCCGCGAGCATCCGATAGTTTCATCCGGGCCCGCATTTGTTGCGAACACTAGTTTACTCTCTATTCCCACTTTGCGCCTTGGCGCTCTCCGCCGAGGCGCTTCATATCGCCAAATTGAAATTTGGCGCTGCATCATGAATGGTCCGGGCTAGCAAACTGCGTTTGCGCCCTTTTTTGAGCCGATCCGTGGGATGGGCTCCTGCGTACTCGATGGCCGAGGGCGCTTTCACCATGGCCCCGTCCACGCTTTGCCAGTCCCAGGCAATGCCCTCCATCTCGTCGTATTCGGCCAATCCCGCCCGCCACGACGCCACGAAGAAATCCGCCAGGCGCCATTGCTGAAAGTGCGGAGGGACCGCGCTGGCGCTCCCATAATCCTGCGGCAGGGCTTTCCCCTGACATCTCGTGCGCAGGACTTACACGATCGCCGCAAACACTCGGCGCGCCGGCATCGCTTTCCGTCCACCTCCCGGCCGCCCTTGATGCTTGCGCTTGGCCGAACGTTGGCGAACGGATATCAAGGGCTCAACCTTCGCCCAAAACTCGCCGGAAACTTCCCCGGATTTTATCTGTGGCATCTTGGGCTATTATCTTGCCTTACTCCTGCCCACAGTTCAATAGTTGGCTACGGACAAGGTCTAAGAATCCGGGTACCGTTCAAACCGAAAAAATTGGCTCCCTTTTATCCTGTTGCTGACAGCTTCGCACCCAGCCCGGCCAGTTTTCAGGAGGGAAGGAAATCAGTTGAGGCCGGCGAGGCAAATCCCCAAGCCTGGTCTTGACCGCATCAGGGCCCAGCGGGATTCCCGCGCCGATCGACCCGCATCGTCGGCACGAAACTCCGGCCTCAGCGCGCGGCATCGCTCCCACCTCGGCCCCTGCCCCTTTTTTACTGGTAGCGTGAACCGCCGGGGCAGCGTATGATGGGGGTATCAGCAATCCAGCGATTGATTCATCAAACGACCAATCAAAAGGAGTGAGGATGGATAGGAAGTACAGACAGCGGGGATACATGGACTCAGGTGGCGGCGGCCGCGAACGCAGCGAACGCAGCGAACGCTCCGAGCGCCAACCCGCAAAGAAACCCGAAAGTTTTGGCCCGAGAACACCTAACATGCCCGGCAAGCGCGAAGTTGTGCGTTGCGCCTCGTGCGCAGGCCTGCTGCCGGCCGAGATCGACTTCACCGGCAAGTGCCCGCGCTGCGGCGCCGAACTGCATAGCTGCAAGCAGTGCGCGTTTTTTGATTCCGCCAGCCGCTTCGAGTGTACCCAGCCGGTCAGCGCTCGCATTCCCAAAAAGGATGCGCGCAACCAATGCAACTTTTACTCACCGCGAACCACCGTGGAACGGGAGACTTCCTCCTCCAGGCCGCTGGATGCTCGCCAGGCTTTCGAAAACCTTTTCCGCAAGTAAAAAAAGTGGTCGCGGCCCTGACAAACCAATTCTTAGGTGGATAAAAGGCAAATGCACGTTAAAGGGTGATAATCCTCGCCCAGGGGAGCTAATCTCTTTCGGACAATTTGTCTATAAGTCGTTTAGAATGAACAATTTGTCGCTATCATCTCGCCCCCCGTTTTTCGCCTTTCGACGCCCGATTCACACCATATAAGGGTTTGTCATTCCAACCGCCGTCATTACGATGCTCTAATTTGCCTCGTAAGCGCGCGTCTTTGTTTCTTATTCGGGAATGCCCTTCGCGCCGTCAAGCCTTGCGCCCCTAAGCATTTGTCAGGACGTGTGAGGACTTCTGGATATCATCTGTCTTCCTCAGGAGGAATTGTGGCCACTGCAACGATAGCTCCGCCCGCCAAATCTCGCCGCAAAAGCGAATTCGAAATCATCCAGCCCAAAAGCACATTCACCGGTGCAGCCATCAAGCCTTTGGAAAAAGGTCTGCCGAAGATGACGCAATCGATCTGCCCGGAATGCTTGCAGGTGATCGACGCCCGGCTGTTCGAAGAGGACGGCGCGGTTTATATGGAAAAGACCTGCGCTGCGCACGGCGAATTTCGCGACAAGATTTATTCCGACGCGCGCTTGTACCTCAAGATGGAGCAATGGGAATTCGGCGACAATCGCGGACTTGAGAACCCCGCCCTCCCCGACGGCACGGTCTGCCCGGACGACTGCGGGCTTTGTTCGCTGCACACCTCGCACACGGTTCTTTCCAACGTGGACCTGACCAATCGCTGCAACCTAACCTGCCCCGTCTGTTTTGCCAACGCCAACGTGGCCGGATATCTTTACGAGCCTTCCTTCGAGCAGGTCACCGCCATGCTCGAGGGCCTGCGTGCGCAGCGGCCCGTGCCCAACCGCGTGGTGCAATTCTCCGGCGGCGAGCCCACTCTCTACCCGCGCTTCATGGACGTCTTGCGCAAGGCCACCGAGCTGGGCTTCACCCACATTCAGGCGGCCACCAACGGCATCTGCTTCGCCGACCTCGAATTCGCGCAAGCCGCCAAGGAAGCGGGCCTGCACACGCTCTATCTGCAATTCGACGGGCTGAATGACGACATCTATCTGCGCACGCGCGGCCAACGGTTGATGGAAACCAAGCTTGCCGCCATTGAGAATTGCCGCAAGGCGGGACTGAAGATTGTCTTCGTCCCCACCATCGTCAAGGGCGTGAACGACCACCAACTGGGTGACATGGTGCGCTTCGCCATTGCTAACATCGATTGCGTGAGCGGCTTCAGCTTCCAGCCCGTAGCCTTCACCGGACGCATCAATCAGCGCGAGCGCGATGCCAAGCGCTTCACCCAATCCGACCTGGCGCATTGCATCTCGGAGCAGACGGGCATCACGGACACTTACAACGACTGGTTCCCGCTCTCCTGCACCTCGCCCTTCTCGAAATTGCTTTCGGCGCTCCAGAACTTCCAGCGGCCGAACTTGACTTCGCACCCGCACTGCGCCATGGGAACGTACCTTTATGTTGATCCGATATCGAAGAAGGCCGTGCCCATCACGCGCTTTTTCGATGTGGGCGCCATGCTGCGGGATATCGACCTCCTGGCGCGTAAGGCGGAGGGCGCGCGGGTAAAACTCTTTTCCAAGGTCAGCGCCTGGAATTCGCTGCGCCGCCACTTCAAGCCGCAATTCGCGCCCCCGGGCCTTACCTTTGAGCGCTTCCTGAACACCCTTCAGGGCATGACCGACCACAGCCACGGCCGTGGCCAGGGTGACGGCACGTTCACCTATAAAACCCTGCTCGTCGCCGGCATGCACTTCATGGATGCCTATAATTACGACATCAACCGCGTCAAGCGCTGCGTGATCCACTACACCGCGCCCAACGGTCTGGTCTATCCCTTCTGCACCTACAACTCCGGCCCCTGCTTCCGCGAGAAGATCGAGAAGCAGTACTCCACGCCGCTCCCCAAGGCCTCGGGCGAAGGGTTGGTTAACATTTCGTAAGAGTGGGTAGTGTCCTAATTTGGGAAACGACTTACTTCCCTCATCCCCCAGTCCGACCGCACACGCGGCGCTGCAAACTGTCATCCTGAGCCCGCACTTCCGGGCGAAGGACCCCCGTATTTCGTCTTTCCCATGGCGCCGCGACCGCGGCGCGGACACCGCCAGGCGCTCCCGCGCCTCGTTTCCTACGGAAAATGAAAAAGGTCCTTCGCCCGGAAGTGCGGGCTCAGGATGACAGGCGCGTGTGTGAGGTGGTGGGATACTGGATGACTCAAGTAAGTCACTCCCCTAATTTGAGCGTAACGCCGGCTTCCAGCCGGCACAAAAGCCGCCAAGATGGCGGCGTTACGTTGAAATTAGGGCACTACCTAAGAGTGGTTTCAGATTGCCACAGAAGGGCGGGCCCCGTGCCCGCTCTTTTTGTTGTAGCGCGGGTGTTCCCACCCGCGTCCTTGAGGCGATGGGCAGTTGTAGCGGTCGCGGTAGGGACAGTAGTTGCCCACTGCCCCCCGCACAGATCCGTACGTGCGCTAGCTAACGCATACGGCTCTTATCTCGGATGCGTGGCGGCGAACCGCTGGGACGGCCAAGGATGCAGAACGCGCGGCGCGGGCAGCCAGCGGACCGCGAGCCGATGCAGTCGGTCCCAGTTGAGGCGATGGCGTTGGCTGCGTTGGCGCAGTTGGGTTCGCCACAGCCGAGTCAGCCGGTCCCGAAAGATGCGCAGGCGGTCGAGGTTCCCCGGCACCGCGTGATAGTTGAAGTAGCCCTGCACGACCGACCGGAGCCTCTTACCGGTTTGCGCTATCGGATCATGCCGACGCTGCCGGAGTTGTTGCTTAATCTCCTGCAACTTCCCCCGCAGGCGCTTGGCGATCGTCTTCCGCTTCACGGTAAATTGCCCCCTCCGGTTCTTCCCGCTGATATGCGTGAAGCCCAGAAAGTCGAACGTCTCCGGCTTGCCTTCTCCTCGTCGTTTCCGGTAGAGATCGGCAAACGGCCCGAACTCGATCCGGCGCGTTTTGTCGGGATGCAGTTCCAATCCAAACTTCCCCAGCCGCTCCCGGAAGTCCTCCAGAAAACGGTCGGCTTCCGTCTGCGATTGGAAACCGAGGACGGTATCATCGGCATAGCGCACAACGACCACGTCTCCTCGGGCGTGCTTCTTGCGCCACGTCTGCACCCACAAGTCAAAGACGTAATGCAGATAGATATTCGCCAGCAGGGGTGATACCACCGCCCCTTGCGGCGTACCCCTCTCCGTCTCCGACCATTGGCCTTCCTCCATGACTCCGGCCTTCAACCATTTCTGGATCAGCCGGAGAATCCGGGGGTCGGCCACGCGATGCGGCACGAACTTGAGCATCCCTTCGTGGGAAATCGAATCGAAGAATCCCCGAATGTCGGCATCAAGAACGTAGTTCACGTGCTTCACCGTGAGCGCATACGAGAGCGCATCCAGCGCTTGATGCTGGCTGCGTCCCGGTCGAAAACCATACGAGAAGCCCAGAAAGTCTTCCTCGTAAATCGCATTGAGGATGGTGACCACAGCCTGTTGCACGATCTTGTCCTCCAGCGCCGCAACCCCCAACGGACGTTGCCGCCCGTCGGCTTTTGGGATATACACCCTTCTCGAGGGCTTTGCTCGATATGCTCCGCGGTGGACCCGGCTGTGCAGGTCGATCAGTTGACCCTCCAGCCCGGTTCTCATACTCCTGCCACGTCGTGCCGTCTATCCCCGGTGCAGCCTTTCGCTTCAGGGCGTAAAAGCTCTCCCGGAGTAAATCGACCGTCAAGTGGTGGAGCAGGGCCGTGAACTTCATTCCCTGGTGTTTCTTCGCGGCTTTCCGCACACTCGCCAACCCCTGGGACACGCGTGCCCCGCTCTGCGTCGGGTGCGTGTTAGGCAGACGAGTGTTCTCCTTGATCAGCGGCCTTCCCTCCGCATTCTCCGCCCACGTTCCTCCGTCTTGGTTCGAATGGTTCATTGGTACTATGCCGCTGTCCGACTCCTCGAAGGCGTGCATACGGGTTGTACGGCCATCGCCTTTTCCCGCCGACCGGCCACGCTCTACGGCGGCCGGTACCTCCGAGGTCTCCCGGTTCTCGTGCAGAAAGTGTCTAGGCGTGTCTGGGGTCTACGACTACGCAGGACTGCCCAGGAACTCGCGCTGACGCCCCTGAGTCATGTTGCCTTCCGCTTAGTCCGATAGCGTCGGCGTCCTGATTGAACGTTTTCGAAGCTCCATACCCAGCCCACCTCTTCCCCTGTTTACGCTTCGCTGCGCACCTCGCGGCACACAACGCAAAACTCGGGGCCGAGTGGATCGCTACTCCTTCCTCGTAAGGATTTTTCATCCTCTGCTTCCTGCCGGTTTATCCCGGCGCACCGGACCCCCGTCTTTGGGGTCCGCAGTTCTTACCTTGAATTCAGGAAAACCACGAAATCTCAAACGAGAACGTATGCGCCACGCTCGGTTTTTCGCGGCGGCGCACTCGCTCTAACGCCACGGCAAGAGCCGCAGACCGCAAAGTGAAGCTGTGAAAGAATTGGTGGAGGCGAGCATCTAGATTGTCGCGATGGTTTGAGCTTGCTTCGCGGATGCCCGGCCGCCCGGAACCATTCTGGCGGTCGCCTCGAGTCACCCACCTCGTTTCCGCCGGGGCCGGGAGCCCTCGGAGGCTTTCACCCTTGGCTTTCGGCCTCTGCCCGTCTTAGCTTCCAGCGCAGACGCACCCACGGGGATAGGTTGTAGGCCAAGCAAGCCCAGAGCGTCTCACAGCGTACCTTCTTCAAGCCCCGCACGCGAAATTGCCGCAAGCCGATCTTGGCCTTTAGCCAAGCGTTGGGAAATTCGGCCACCGCCCCGCGCAGGCGATAAATTGCTTGCGCCGCCTCGGTCCGCATCTTCTCTATAAAGGCCGTTACGACCGGTACGTTCTCGGGGCGAAAGATCCTCCGTGCCGCGGCTCCCCCACAACACTTCTGGCGAAAAGCACAACCCTGGCAGTCCGCCGCCGGCGCTTGGTAGACGTGGTACAGCACCCCCACACGCCGCCGTTCGAGGCCGCGTTGCCGCAGTTCCTTTCCCGCCGGGCAGCGGTAGACGTCGTGCTCGGCCTCATAGGCAAAGACCGTGGCACGAAAAGCCGGGGCGATCCCGGGTCCGGGCCGACTCCGTTTCCCCGCTTCCACCGTCCCCCCCAGGAAGTCCACTTGCCGCTCCGCCATGGCCAGAATCGTCTCGCGCGTGGTGTACCCCGCATCGGCCACCCCCTGCTGGGGAAGTCGCCCCAAGTTGCGTTTGACCTCTTCCAGGGCGGGGGTGAGTTGCCCTTCATCGCTGGCCGACTGCGTCACGCTCACACCCACAATCACGGTGTGGGCCGCGTCGGTGGAGAGCTGCACATTGTGGCTGGGCGCATAGCCCCCGCCCCCCTGTTTCATGATCCGCGCTTCCGGGTCCGTTTCACTCACGCGCCGTTCTTTCCCCCGCCTTCCGACAGCGGGCATCTTCTGTATCTCTTTCAGCGCCTGCTCCAATCGCTCCACCTTCTCGCGCGCCGCGCGCTGCCGCCCCGGGGCTGGCCGTGCGCTCACCTCTTCCTGGCGGGAATCGCCCATCGCCCGCACCCGCTGTCGCGCCTGCTCCAGGTGCTCGCGCAAGGTCTTCTCCCGCCGCAACGACTTCCCGCTCGCCTGCGCTTTCACTTTCGTCCCGTCGTGCATGACCCGCTCCAGCGTGATCAAGCCCTCGGAACTTAACACCCCCAACACCTGCGCAAACAACTCGTCCAGCGCCGCCTGATGCTCCACCCGAAAATCCGACAGGCGGTGATGATTCACCCCCTCGCATCCCGTCAGCCATTGGTAGACGGGATGATACTCACAGCGCCGCGCCACCTCCCGCGCCGAACTTACCCCTTCACTGTAGGCGTAAATCCACAGGCTGATCAGCAACCACGGATCGTACGCCGGCCGTCCCGCCTCGCCTTCCACCACCTCGAGCGCCGCCCGGAACGCGCTCAGGTCGAGCCCGCCCACCAACTCCCAAATTGCCCGCGCCGGATGTCCCGCCTCGATCATCTTCTCCACATCCACGGCCCGCAAGATCATCTGCTGCCGGTTCACCCGTTTCAGCCGGAGTTCCTTGCTGCTTTCCTCCACCCCTGCTTGCTCCTTCTCTCTCATCCTCGACCGCCTGCCTCCGCCCAGCGCTTGCGAGCGGCTCTTCACCCACTCCCGCCGCTTCGCCTCAAACACAAGCACGCCAAAATCCATTTCTCCAGCGTCACATCATCAAGATGGGAGATAAATTCACAGCTTCAGGAACGGGAATAACATGTCGGCACCGCATACGGCATAGACAAATTGCCTGAAAAACTGGCCTTGACTTCGGAACCGGCAGTGCTAAGATTCGGACATAATGTAAGTGAGCGAAGATTATTTGTCTTCTCATGGGTAGTTGGCTAAGTAATCTGACAGAACTTCCAGGTTCTCAGGGCCCCACAGGGAAGCGGACAGATTAGCGCCTAGCGGAAGGCGGATGATCTTCATTTGCGATGGAGTGGGGGATGTCCCTGTCTCCCGAAACCAAAATGGACAAGTAGTTTCCGGAGTGTTCGCGGCGGCGATGGTTCGCACCGGCTATTCCGGTGTTTTGTTTTTTCGGGCTTAAGGCCAGTCTTCCAGTCAGAGGGGAGCTGGAAACCGGCATGCTCAGGCCTGATTGCACCGCCGGCGGACTATAAGCGACCGCCTGAGAGTGAGAGTTTTGCCAAGGCGGGAAGCAAGTCCTTTGGCCACATTCTTCGGCAGAGGCACAAATCCTTAAGGCCTGCTATTGAGGGCTCCCCATAGGTTCAGCCTGCCTTTTCCCCAGCCTCCGCACCCCCTTGAAACCTCACAGCCGCCCACCCACCCCGACACCAGCCTGCGCTACATCGCCGGCTCGCCCACGGGGAGTTGTTCTTGACTCCGCGAAGGCGCGTGCTAAAATGTCCGATATACTATTAGTGGGGAGATGTTTGTTCCCTCAGCCTTGATGGCTTTGGTTTCATTGGGCAAATACAATCTTAAATCTTTTCAACTTCTGCGCCGTTAGCACGGAAATGCACGTTTTGGCATGAGGGAGACATTTGGTCGCTCCCCGTGGGCATGCGGCAATCGGGAAACAACAACATCGCCAGGTGAAAACTATCCCATGAAAATCTCAGAGTGCCGACGACCGGCGCTCGCTCTCGGAGCCATTCTGCTGGTCTGCGGCCTCGGGTCCTTCGGCCAGTCCGGCGCGCCTACTCCCCAGCCTCTGGGCCTGATTGAGGCCTTGCAGTTGACGCTCTCCAACCAACCCGCGCTGCACATTCAGGAACAGCAAGTGGTTTCCAGCCGCGCCATCCACCGGCAGGCGGGCGGTACATTCGACACCGTCATTGGCACTACGCTTTCTCAGAACCGCACCAACAATCCCCTCACCGTTTTCGACCAGGAAGAGGCTGCCCTGGTGGGAATCATCACCAACAACCAAGTGGTCAACATGACCACCCTGGATATCGGCGCCACCAAGGAATTCCGCAATGGTGTGACGATCAGCCCGAGCGTCATGAATACCCGCACGACGGACAACATCTATGATATCGGGGGCGTCAACCTCACCACGCTGGCCTTTCAAGTGAACGTGCCGTTGCTTCGGGGGCGTGGGCGCAACGTGGTGGCGGCGGCGGAGACCGCGGCGGGGATCGAGGTCGAGGCAAGTCTGCTGGATCTCAACCAGACCATCAGCGGCCTTTTATCAAATACTGCTGCCAGCTATTGGAATGCCGTGGGTGCGGCGAAAAACCTAAAAGTGACGCAGGAATCCGAAGACCGCGGCAAGATTTACGTGGAAAACGTTCAGACCCTGATTGCCGCGGGGCGCGTGCCGCAGGCGGAAATCCATCAAGTCAATGCCAATCTGGCTACCCGGTCGGCCGCGCGGATTGCCGCCGAGCAGAGCCTCATTGCGGCGCGCCAACAACTGGCCCTGGCGATGGGAATGAGCACGGACCAGATGCCGAGCGTGGGAGTGCCCGTGGAAGACTTCCCGGTGGATGACGCCCAGGTCCTGGCCGCCCTGGACTCCCATTCCCTGCAACAGTTCTTTGACATGGCGCTCGAACGCCGCGCGGACTACCTGGCTGCCAAGAAACGGGAAACGGAACAAAAAGCGCTGCTCGTGCCGGCACGGAATGGCGTTTTACCGCAGCTCAACCTGAACCTCACTACGGGTTACTCGAGCCTGGACGAGGGCACCGGCGTTGCGAGCTTCTTCAGCGCTCCGGGACGGGCGCCGCGCGGGCCGGACGTGGGCGTCGGCGTCACCTACCAATTCCCGACCAGCAACAACGCCGCCTTCGGCGCGCTGATGCTGGCACAGTCCAACCTACGTCAAGCGGAGCTGCGCACCCTCCAAACGTCCGAAGGCATTATGGCTTCCGTGGTAACCGCGGTAGGGGGTGTGCGCAACGCCGCGCTCCAGTTGCAGAGGGCGCGAGAAGCGGTGGCCGCGTCCCAGGCGGCGCTGGGGGGCGAGCGAGAAAAGTACCGGCTCGGCGTGGGGCAACTCGTCGATGTATTGACCATGGAAGACCGCCTGACCGTGGCCGAGCAAAGCCAGGTGAGCGCTGAACTCAGCTATGCGCTGGCACTCGACCAGTTGCGCTTCGCCACCGGCTCGATCGTCGCGCCAGACCAAACCGTGCAATCGGTCGATCGCGATGTTTTCTTCACTGTTCCCGTCCCCGCGCACGCCGCTCAGAAACTGCCGGGCGGGTAGATCTCCCCGTGCTTTAGCGGCGCTCTCCGAGCGCCGTACGGGCACGCCGTGGCGTGCCCCTACGATTCGGCGGTCGGAAACCGCCACTACAATCGCCGAAGTGAGGCACAACGCCGAGCCGGGAAGGACTGTAAAGGCATGGACACTAGCATTTTCCGCAAAACTTCGCTCGAACGCCTGTCCTCCCCCGAACAGCTTGACACCATCATGCGGGTGACCGGGGCGAAGCGATGGCTGGCGCTGGCCGGGATGTTTCTCATCCTGGGTGTTGCCGTCATTTGGGGCTACGAGGGAACTATCGATACGAAGGTGAGCGGATCGGGCGTCATCGTGCGTGCGGGAACCGTCCTGAACGTGGTGGCCGCGGGTTCGGGGCTGGTGACAAGCATCAACGTTAACCTCGGCGACCGGGTGAAGGCCGACCAGTTGGTCGCCAAGGTCTCGGATCCAGAGATGTTGGAGAAGATTCGTTTGGCGCGCTCGGCCCTGGAGGAAGCAAAAGCGGAGAGGGAGCGCAATCTAATATTGCGGCAGCAAGGCGCGCAACTCCAATTGGACGCGCTGGCGCGCGACCAGGCGAATGCGCAGCGGGAAATTCAAGAATTCGGAGACCAGGCGAAGATCGCGACGGAGCAGATCAGCGTCGATAATCAGCTTCTTACCAAAGGATTGATTACTCGCCAGCAGACCCTCCAAGACCAACAGAAACTTGTCGAGTTTAAAGGTCAAATCGAATCTCTGCGGGCGAAAATCAAGCAGATCGAGGCCGATCAATACACCGCGCGAACCAATCCGGAGCGGTTCGACGAGGAGATGAAGGGCCGTATCGCGGAGTTGGAGCGGAACTTGACCGGCCTGGAAGATCAGATGGCAATGCAGTCCAGTGTCGAGAGCCCCTACGACGGGCAGGTTATCGAGATGAAGGCAGTGCCGGGCAGTCTGGTGGCCGCGGGCAGCCCCATTCTCAGCATTCAGCCCCAGGGGAATACCTTGGAAGTGCTCGTCTATCTGCCATCCGTGCAAGCGAAGGCCGTGCAGCGGGGGATGGCGGCGGAAATATCTCCGTCCACGGTCAAGCGCGAGGAGTTTGGTTTTATCCGCGGCAAAGTGGTTTATGCCGGAGAGTTCCCCGCCAGCTTCGACGCCTTGATGCGTAATTTTCAAAACGAGACGTTGGTGCGCTCCATCATGGCGGGCGGTCCGGTGACGGAACTGCGAGTGACGATGGAGCGCGATCCCCAAACCTTAAGCGGGTACCAATGGTCATCGTCACGAGGCCCGGAGATTACCATCAGCAGCGGCACACTCTGCACGGTGGAGGTGATCACGCGCCACCAGCCGCCGGTGAGCCTGCTGCTCCCCTTCTTTAAGGGCAAACTGGGCCTGAGTTAATCCCATGGGCACAACTACTATCGATCCCCAAAAGGCTGACGCTTCCCATTCCCTGGGCGGATGGATGCGCCGTAACCGCGTCACGACTCCCACGGTGTTGCAGATGGAAGCCGTGGAGTGCGGAGCGGCCGCCTTGGGGATCATTCTCGCCTACCACGGGCGGATAGTTCCCCTGGAGGAATTGCGGGTGACTTGTGGCGTCTCGCGCGACGGCAGCAAAGCCAGCAACCTTCTGAAGGCCGCGCGCAATTACGGCCTGAAAGCCAAAGGCTACAAGAAGGAACCCGCACAACTCCGGGAGTTGCCGCTGCCCATGATTGTCTTTTGGAACTTCAACCACTTTCTGGTGGTGGAAGGCTTCGGAAAGAAGGGAGTTTATCTCAACGATCCGGGCGGCGGCCGCAGGTGGGTCGAGGATGAGGAGTTTGATGATTCCTTCACTGGAGTCGTCCTGGTTTTCGAGAAAGAACCCGTCTTCAAGAAGGGTGGGGAGAAGCCCAGTGTTTTCCGCATGCTGGCCAATCGCCTTCCGGGAAGCCGTTTGGCGCTCCTGTATCTCATGCTTGCCACCTTGGGGCTGGCCATCCCGAACTTGGTGATTCCCGTCTTTTTCAAAGTCTACGTCGACAATCTACTGGTCGGCGGGCTGGCCAGTTGGCTCGCGCCGCTGCTGCTGGTCATGACCGTCACAGCGATTGTGAAGGCACTCCTGACCCTTCTCCAGCAGGACTCTTTGATGCACGTGGAGTTGAAACTGGCGCTGACCTCCTCGGCCAAGTTTTTCTGGCATGTGCTGCGATTACCCACGGAGTTTTTCGCCCAACGTTACGCCGGGGAGGTCTCCTCGCGGCTGCAACTCAACGATCGGGTAGCGACCCTCCTCTCCGGGGATGTGGCCACGAACCTGGTCAACATTCTTCTCATCGGGATTTATGCGGCCTTGCTGGTTCAGTACGACGCCGTACTGACGCTCATCGGCATTCTCATGGCGGCGGTCAATATCGCCGCCTTGCGATTTGTCCAGCGCCAGCGCGTGGACCAGAACCGCCACTTACTGCAAGAGCAGGGCTGCTTGATGGGAGTCTCTGTGAGCGGCTTGCAGACCATCGAGACCCTCAAGGCCTCAGCCTCCGAGTCCGACTTTTTTTCCCGCTGGGGCGGCTACCAAGCCAAAGTGGTCAACGCCGAACAACGCTTCGGATACTCCTCGGTGTTCCTTTCGGCCATTCCCTCGTTTTTGACGGGTCTCAACGCCGCCGCGGTGCTCGGTTTGGGCGGCTTGCGGGTGATGAACGGTTTTCTGACCATGGGTATGCTCATCGCCTTCCAGAGCTTGATGAGCAGCTTCATCGATCCTGTCAACAAGTTGGTGGATCTGGGCAGTAAGACCCAGGAGATTGAAGGCGACCTCGCCCGCCTGGACGATACCCTGCGATATCCAACCGATCCCCAAGTGGGCGCTTACGCTCTGCCGGGACCAAGCCCAGCCGTGCAAGAGCGTCTCGCCGGCCACCTGCAATTGCGCGATGTGACGTTTGGTTATAGCCGCTTGGAAGCGCCCTTGATTACCGACTTCAGTTTGACCTTGAAGCCGGGCCAGCGCGTGGCCCTGGTGGGGACTTCGGGAAGCGGCAAATCGACCGTGTCGAGGATTGTCTCCGGCCTTTATCAACCCTGGTCAGGTGAGGTGTTATTCGACGGCCGGCCGCGCCGCGAGATTCCCCGCGGCGTGCTGAATAATTCCATCGCCATGGTGGACCAGGAGATTTTTCTCTTCGATGGAACCCTGCGGGACAATCTGACAATGTGGGACCTCACGGTGGAACATGCAGCCCTGGTTCAGGCCGCCCAGGACGCGGGCATTTACGACGAGATTACCAGCCTCCCCAACGGCTACGATTTCAAGGTGGAGGAGGGTGGGCGGAACTTGAGCGGGGGCCAGAGGCAACGGCTGGAAATCACTCGCGCGCTCGTCAACAACCCGCGCATTCTCATCCTCGACGAAGCCACCAGTTCCCTCGATGCCTACAGCGAGAAACACGTTGATGACTGTCTGCGCCGGCGCGGCATCACGTGCCTGATTGTGGCCCACCGTCTCAGCACCATCCGCGATGCCGATGAGATTATCGTCTTGGAACGCGGTGAAGTTGTCCAGCGCGGTACGCATGAGGAAATGATCCAGACGGACGGCCCGTATCGCCGGCTCATTGAAGCGGTGTAGGGTCGAAGAGGTTCAAGAGTCGAAAAGTTGAAGAGTCGAAGAAGTTGAAGGGTTAAAAGAGCCATGAAGGACTGGTTTACTTTTTCAACTCCTTCAACTCTTTCGACTTTTTCAACCTCTTTGCCTAGTCCTTTCCCGAATGAAATGGATATCGCCCAAATAATCCGTCTGGAGGAGCAAGGGGAAACCCTGGCCTTGCACCCCGGGATTCCGATCTCCCTCCAAGACCCGGAGAAGATCTGGGTCGTGTTGGAGGGAAAACTCGACCTCTTCCTGGTGGAGATGCGCGAGGGGAAACCGGCCGGCGCCCGGCATCATTTCATACGGGTGGAGGCCGGAAACCCCGTGATGGGATTTGACAAGCCGCCCGATGCGGCTTTTGTCGTCATCGCTAACCCGGCGGTGGGCTCGAAAGTGCTCCGGCTGGAACTCAAGCAACTCCAGCAGGCAGCAGCCGCTTCGCCGGAATCTGTCCTCCCCTTCATCGAAAAATTGGTGGAGAATCTTGGCTCTGCCATGGCAGACAAGCCTGCTCCCAAGAACTTCCACATCTTAGCGCCGGGCGCTGATATTTTGGTCGAGGGTAAGCCCACGGCAATCCTCCCCCTCACCGGCGTTGTATGGGTTCGTCACCGGGAGGGAAGTTCATGTTTATTGGGTGATGAGCAGATGCCGCCCATCGAGCCCGGCAGGTTCTTCCCGGTGGGTCGCATGGCGTGGCTACAGTGCGCCTCGGAGTCACACCTGGGATGCCTCGATACCCGGGATTGGCTGGAGGCGGACCCGCAGTGGTTGGGCTTGCGGCATTTTCAGGAGCAGGTCCTTGCCTATCTTGTGGCCCAACGGCGGAGGGTTGAACAAAAAGAGAAGGCGCGTTTGCGCGCCGTGGCGGAAGCCGACGCCAATGTTTTCGAGGCCGCCTTGTACAAACTCGCCGAGCCGTTTCAAGGTGAGGAAAAGACCCTTTTGGAAGTCGAGCCGGGCGCGCTCGATCCTCTGCTTCAGGTTTGCCGTCTGGTAGGCAGCGCCCATGGCATTCAGATTCCCCTCGTGCCTCGCGCCGTGGAGCTCATCAAACAGCGGGATCCGGTGAGCGCCATCGCCCAAGCGGCCCTGGTGCGAACGCGCCAGGTGATGCTGAAGGGCAGGTGGTGGAACCTGGAAAGCGGTCCCATGGTGGGGTTTCTTGACCAGGATAAGCGGCCCGTTGCGTTGTTGCCCGGACGCCGTGGTTATCAGCTCTACGATCCGGGCACGCGCGCGAAAACATTCGTCGATGAAAAAGTCGCCGCCCGGCTCAACGGTTTCGCCTACGTATTCTATCGCCCCTTTCCCCCCAAGGCTCTGACCCTCCGGGATATCCTTTCCTTCGGGCTCAGGGATTGCGGAGCGGACGCTGCCACCGTCCTTTTCATGGGGATCGCGGCCGGCTTGCTGGGAATGGTCACGCCGATCTTTACGGGCATTATATTTGACTCGATTATTCCCGGCGCCCAGCGCGGCGCCTTGGCGGAGATAAGCATCTTCCTGGTGATCAGCGCGCTGGCGACGGCGCTGTTTACCCTTACTCGCAGCCTTGCCACCCTGCGGCTGCAAAGCAAAATGGAGGCCTCCATCCAGGCCGCCGTGTGGGACCGCCTGCTGACTTTGCCGGTGCCCTTTTTCCGGAATTTTACTTCCGGCGACCTGGCCCGGCGGAGTTTGGGAATCAGCCAAATTCGCGAGGCGCTCACGGGGTCCGGGCTGGCTTCCATCCTGACCGGAATGTTCTCCATTGCCTCCTGTGCGCTGATGTTTTACTACAGTTGGCGCCTGGCCCTGATTGCCGCCGCATTGGTATGCGGTTCCTTCCTGGTATTTACATTCTGCGGGTGGTTGCAGGTGGGAATTCTGCGCGACGTGTCCCACCTGGGCGGGCGTATTTCCGGCATGACGCTGCAATTCATCAACGGCATCGCGAAATTTCGGGTGGCCGGAACCGAGGCCCGCGCCTTCGCGGTTTGGGCGCGTGAGTTCTCGAAACAGCGAGTCCTGGCGATGCGCGCCAGAAAAATCTCCAACCTCGTTTCAATCTTCAATTCGGCGTTCCCGGTGATGGCCTGGGTGGTCATCTTTTATTGCGCATCCGTGCTGATGAAAACCCCGGACACCCCCATGCTCACCACCGGCGAATTCCTGGCCTTTGTGGCCGCCTTTGTGCAATTCAGCACCGGGGCGCTGGAGCTGAGTTCCGCGCTGATTTCCGTGCTCAATGTGATCCCACTCTACGAGCGCGCCAAGCCCATTCTCACCTCCTTGCCCGAGGTGGTGCCCGCCCACACCGCCCCTCCGGAATTAACCGGGAGCATCGATATTCACCACGTGAGTTTTCGCTATCGTGATGAAGGGCCTTTGGTCTTGCGCGACCTCTCACTGAGCATCCCGGCGGGCCAGTTTGCGGCTTTTGTCGGCCCCTCGGGGAGCGGGAAATCCACCTTATTCCGCTTGCTCATGGGTTTTGAGACGCCGGGCTCCGGCGCCATTTATTACGACGGACAGGATCTGGCCGATCTGGACGTGCAGGCGGTGCGAAGACAAATAGGGGTGGTTATGCAAAATGCCCGGCTGATGACGGGCAGCATTTTCCGCAATATTGTGGGCGACGGTACCCTGACCATCGATGATGCTTGGCTGGCCGCGCGTCTGGCGGGACTCGAGGAAGACCTCAAGTCCATGCCCATGGGAATGCACACGGTGGTTAGCGAGGGTGGTGGCGGCCTCTCCGGTGGGCAACGCCAGCGCTTGCTGATTGCGCGCGCCATCGTCCGCAAGCCGCGCATCATCCTTTTCGACGAGGCCACCAGCGCTCTGGATAATCGCACCCAGGCGATCGTCAGCCACAGCCTGAAAGCTCTCAATGCCACGCGCGTGGTCATTGCCCATCGCCTCTCCACCATCATGCACGCCGATCGGACCTATGTCCTCGACAAGGGTTCGCTGGTGGAATCGGGCACGTACGACGAACTGATGGCGCGGGGAGGGCTGTTTGCCCAAATGGCGAAACGGCAGCTTAGTTGATGAAAAGCAGTGGATAGTGGTCAGTGGTTAGTGGTTAGTGGTTAGTAAAACACTCGCCAGTTGTCAGTAACAGCCGCAGGACGGGTCTGCTTCTGTTGAAGGCTGAAAACTGAACATTGACGACTTTTGTCTGAACTAATGACTCATGACGGATAACCGAAAGCCGAAAGATGACAATCGTTTTTATAACCACTGGCCACTGTTTTACTAGCCACTAACCACTGACCACTAACCACTGCTCTTAAGGGGGGTCATGCGAAAAGCGCTCTATATTCTCGGCATTCTCGATGATAGTGACGCGAGTTGGCTGGCGGCCACGGGTAAAGCCCGGTCGATCAGCGCGGGCGCGGTGATCATCCAGCAGGGCGTCCCCGTTGACTCGCTGTTCATCCTCATTGAGGGACAGCTCCAAGTCTACTCAGGAAGTGTGGAGATTGCCAAATTGTTGGCGGGCGAAATCGTGGGCGAGATCTCCTTCGTCGACTCGCGGCCTCCCTCCGCCAGCGTCAAGGCCGCGGTTGATTCACAGGTCTTGGCCGTTCCCAAAGCCGCGCTCCGCGCCAAGCTTCAGAAGGACCTGGGGTTTGCTTCGCGATTCTACCTCTCGCTGGCCACTTTTCTGGCTGACCGCCTTCGCTCGGCCGACGCCCGCATGAGTGACGGCGCGACAGGCAGGGAAGGGGAAAAGGAAGACCCCGACGAACTGCCGGTGGATATGCTGGAGAACATTGCCTTGGCGTCCGCCCGCTTCGACATGATCGTCAAGCGCCTGGCGGCGCAGTAGCGCGGGTGGGGACACCCGCGCTACAAAATGACGGCTTGCCATCCCCTCCGTGCACATGGAACCCGTTTCCCGTGTCCCCTAACCCATGTCCGGTGGCTCATCTTTCGCCCGCAATTTCCCGCAACGTCTTGGCCGCGTAAACCGCCTGCTCATTGCTCATTTCCGGGTAGAGCGGCATGCTAAGGACGCGCTCGCAGGCGCGTTCCGCGCGCGGCAAATCACCGCGCTGATAGCCCAGAGATTGATAGGGTTTTTGCAGATGGATGGGCAGCGGGTAGTGGACGCCGGTCTGCACGCCGCGTTCTTCCAGCCGGGCGCGGACGGCATCGCGGTTGTCAGCGTAAACCACGAAGAGGTGATCGACGCGCTCACTCGCGGCGCCTCCCTGCTGGAGATCCACGCGCGCGCCTGCCAGGGTGTGGCGGTAGATTTCCGCCAGTTCCCTTCTCCGGGCGTTCCATGGGTCAAGGCGCGGCAACTTTACGCGCAGGATCGCGCCTTGAAACCCTTCCATGCGATAGTTGTAACCGATGGCGTCGTGAAAGTAGCGGCGCGATTCGCCGTGCGAGCGCAGGGCGCGCGCCTGTGCCGCCAGCGCATCATCGTTGGTGGTGAGCGCGCCACCTTCTCCGTAGGCACCCAGGTTTTTCGAGGGATAAAAGCTGAATGCCGCCGCGTTGCCGATGCTTCCCACGTGCTTGCCGTGATAGCGCGCCCCGTGCGCCTGGCAAGCGTCCTCGATGACAGCCAATTTGTGCTGTGCCGCGATCTCCAAGATAGCGTCCATCTCCGCGGCCAGGCCGTAAAGGTGCACAGGAAGGATGGCCCGTGAGCGGGGAGTTACGGCCGCCGCGATTAAGTTAGGATCAATGTTGGCGGTGCGCGGGTTGATATCCACGAACACGGGCTTGGCGCCGATGTAGGAAATGGCTTCTGCCGTGGCCACAAAAGTATTGGGCGTGGTAATGACCTCGTCACCGGCTTGCACTCCCGCCCCCAAAAGCGCCAGGTGCAAGGCGCTGGTGCCGGAATTCACCGCCACGCAGTGCTTCACGCCACAGAAGGCGGCAAACTCGCGCTCGAACTCCTGCACCTCTTCGCCTAGGATAAAAGCGGCTTTGCTGCCTACGCGGTCGAGCGCGGCCAGAACCTCCTGGCGCAATGCGGCGTATTGAGTCTTCAAATCGGAATAGGGAACAATCATGGGTATCCTTTGCATTGAGTAGCCCTTTCTCGTGCGACGCCCGGCAATTGAAACCGCCAGGCGGCCACTCAATCCGAACCTGCAATTCTATTCCCAGCAAGGGGGATTGTCATAACAGAAATCGGGGAAGAAGGACTTCAATCATCGGGTCATCGGGCCAATTCGGATCAACCCCGCGATTAGCCGATGGACCGATGAGCCGAGGAGATGACGAGGGTTGACCCTGAAATCCCCGGACCCCATTGCCCGGTCAGCGCCATGCTCGCCTCGCGGCAACCCCAACCCGCCGATCACAGGGGCTTGCCCCAATCCGCCGATAAGAGGTGGCTTATACAGGCCGACCTGGGGGGGCAGTGTGGGCGGAAACCGGACTGGTGCGGGCGGACCAGTTTCGCGACGGCAATGTGCCCGCCCAAATGGAGCCGCTGGAAGTGGCGCGCCGGGCCTTTGCCGCGCTGCCCAGCACGGTGGAGGAGTATTACTATCGCGGCGACGCGGCGTGTCACGAAAGCGGCTTGGTGAATTGGTTGCGCGATGAGCAGCGGGCGGGCGGACCGCGCGGGCGCATCGGCTTCGCGATTAGTGCGCGGATGAGTGAGGCCTTGCACGCGGCCCTTCAGGCCCTTCCCGAATCGGCCTGGCAACCTTACGGCGACTCGCACCCGACGGAAATCCGCGAGTGCGCGGATGTCCCCTTTGTGCCCGGGGAGAAAACCGAGAAGAAGGATTTGCCACCCTTGCGCTACGTGGCCCTCCGCATTCGCAAGCAGCAAGGGGAACTGTTCGAGGATGGGAGCGCGGTGCGTCACTTCGCGGTGCTGTCGAACCGGTGGGAATTAAAGCCGGCGCGCCTGATCGAGTGGCAGCGCGAAAAAGCCGGCACCATCGAATTCGTCCATGACGTGATCAAAAACGACTTGGGCGGCGGCGATCAAAGCCCGGAACCACGGGTGGTGGCAGGGGGCAAGCCGCAGACTCCCTGAGAGGCGAGAGTCTGCGCTACCCTGCTCCCAAAAGCAGGAGTCTGCGCCAGCCGGCGGCCATTCAGCGTCAGAAAGAGGGCGATATGAGGGCCGGCGAGCAAGAGTGAGCCGCACTGCGGTCCCCCTACCACCTCGGTTCAAGCGTTTTTCGGCTCCTCCTGTTTGCCAATTGCCTCTTCGTAATCGGCCTTTCTTAGAAACGGCCAGACTTCAATGTCGCCGACGCCCATGTCTTCCTCTTCCCATCGCTTTACAACCCGCCCAAGTCCAATAAGCCGGAGAAACCCATACCGTAGCCGAAACTTCGGCGGCGGCCATTGGAATTCGAGATCGCTTCTCAGAAACAACACGCACCGGTTTACGAGCGCGCGGCCCTCATCGTTCAGCGCATACTTGCCGGTTAGGGTATGTTCTGAGACATCCGAATAGCAAAACCAGAGATTAGAGTAGATGGCCCAAAATGCCGGATCATCCTTGGTTCTCGGAAACCTCCGTTCATACTCCTTGTTGGAAATGGAACCTTGCATGAAGTCCCGAACTGCATCCGCGGCGATATCACGAGCATGTCGGTCAACCATTCGTTATCCCCCACTATTGATCGAGAAGCGTGCAGGTTGTAATGGCGGCAGCATCGATGGCCGCCGATGCGATCGCTATGGGTCCCGCCCACTTGCTCGCGAAATTTGCGACGGTTCGAAGCGCGCCTCCTCCACCGACCAAGGAAAATATGCTGAGAGCGCTCGTATATGGACTGGAGCCAGGCTGGATTATCACTCTAATCCCGAGAGCCTTGGGAATTGCTTTAGGTATACCTCCCGCTGCAAGCCCAATCAACGCCCACTTGGTGGTGTTGCTCGCAATTCCGGACATGCTCACGGGGTCGAATCCGTAGTAACCCAACGCGCAGTTTCCGGCTCGCGCCAGCAATCCGTTTGACTGCTGGGCGGCTGCACCGCCGCCACTGCCGCCGCCCCCAGGCCCCGGCCCGGAAGCTACGCTCGTCGAGGATAGAACCAAGCCCGTCATGGATACAACGAAGCCCGGATTTCCGGTGGGGCAGTCGCCGGGTCCCACCTCGCCGGCGGGGCACGGGTCCCAGGAGAACACTGACCACGTGTTGCCTGCGACGCCGATATAGTCACCCCCGGACGTTGAGTAGCACGAGTCAAACTGCGCGGGGCAATCCGTCGGGCCGCAATAATACTGATAGCAGGATCCGTTGCCGCTCTGCAGCCCCGTGGGGTCGGTCAACGTGGTGGGGTTATTGAGGGCGTAGGCGTAGCGGTTGAGGGACTGGGGGTTGGTGATGCTGCCGCCCAGCGCGTCGGGGGTCAGCCAGCGGCCCGGCGTGGGGTTGTACATGCGGTTGGGTGTGTAATTGAGCCCCGACTCCGGCATGGTCATTTCCTGTCCCGCGAAGTTATCCTCCCAATAATCCGTCCCCGCGTCCGCCCAGATTTGTCCCCACGGATAATACGTCAACCGGTGGGCCACCCCTCCCGTGCTGCTGGTGGTTTGCGTGAGCGAGCCCGAGGCATTGACGTGAGCAAAAATCGTCGTGTTCCAGGAGTACATGTAGTAGGCGATGGCCCCGCTCGGCAGCGGCAGCCGCGCGCTGACCTGCGGGTAGGCGGGGATCGAACCTCCGATAGCCTGCCCGGAAGCGTCATATTGGTACTCGACATTCTGCCAACCGGAGGGGTTCGAGGGCAGGATGCGTTGCGCCATCCGGCCCAGAGCGTTGTACGCCATGCTGGCCGTGCTGCCGCCGTCCACCGCCGTCAGCCGCCCTTCGGCATCCCACATGTAGCTGTGCGTGCCGTCGCCCGTCATGTCGCCCGCCGCATCGTAACTGATCCCCGTGCTCGATCCGCCGATGTCGTTGATCTGGTTCGTGCCCGTATTGTAGCGGGGTAGCGCAGAGGTGGACGCCGTACAGTCCTCCTCTGCGGCCCATAATCCAGCGTGTCACCACAGTTTTATCAATTTCTAACATAGGACATATGCGAAAGCGTCATATATTTGCGAGAGGAAGAGCCGCGGAGGAAGCTGAACTACGCTACCTCCGCGCTACCCCGCTCCCTGACACCATTCCCCTCCCGTTTGGTCGAAATAATAATTCGCCGTTGCGGTGCCGTCGGAGTAGGACTTCGAGGCCAGCCTGTGGAAAAGGGGTCAGGAGCCTTTTCCCTCTCCCCTTTTCCTCCCTACATGGCGACCTCGCAACTTGAGGGCCGACGTGAGCAGGCTAAGTGAAACCAAAGCTGCCGCAACCCAGGCCACCAGGAACACGAGGCGTAACGCCGGCGCGATGGGGGAGAACTGCCTCGGGGCAATCTCAAGGATCGTGCGGTAGATGAAGTTGCAGATTGCCGTGAGCAATACCAGCCGTTCGCGGAAGCCCCTGAACTCTGGAATGACCCAGGCCAGAATAAGCGCGACGTATCCGTTTATGATTAAGGCGAGAATCGACCGTTGGGACGGCAACGCTTGACGCAGATCTCGCCAACACAACACAGATACATAAGAAGAGAAGAACAAGAATGCAAGGGCCACTTTCCAGTTACGAGCAGGCGAACTGGCGCTGAGGTTGTCCTTTCCAGTTTCGCTTCGCATGATCAAAAGTACCCGGGTCCGAAGGTTTGTGCAATGCACGTCTCGCGAATTTTCACCGCTACCGCAAGATCTATTACGTACGCCACGGCAATTGCAGGTCCGGATGGAATTCTTTTCCATAAGAACGCCAAATTGACCATCAGCAATCCTGGTCCGGACTCGGATCCTACCAGAGCCCCAATTACTCCGGTTGCAGCACATGCGCGATAGTCGGAATTTTTCTTGGAATAGGTAGGACCCTTTATCTGAGTTTGAGGCCCTGAAGGTGCCGGAGGAGAGACAATGAATGTGGGCGGTTGGTTCGGGTTTTGTTGCACCGTGCCCACGCCGACCACAACGGTCCCCACTCCGCCCGCACACTCGTTGTCCGCGATAACCTGTGCGTTGCAGGGTTGGCCGACGGTGTTCAGGGGGACGTTTTGCAGAAATGCGAACGCGATGCTGCCTTCGACACCGATCGTGGCGCCGCCTAGGGTCGCGTAGCACTGGTCGAACTCCGGCGGGCACCACCCCAAGCCTGAACCTGTAACCTGGAAGTACTGCTGGCAAGAGATTTGACCCGGACCTCCACAAGGCGGACCGGAGGCGTAGCCGTCCAGCCCCAGCGGGTCGACGAGGGTGGTGGGGTTATTGAGGGCGTAGGCGTAGCGGTTGAGGGACTGGGGGTTGGTGATGCTGCCGCCCAGCGCGTCGGGGCTCAGCCAGCGGTAGCCGGAATAGTCGCGGGTTTGCGATTGATCCATGCACGGGGCGAATTGACACTGGAAGGAAATCAGGCCAGCGTAGATGCCCGTCGACCATGTCGACCAGCCGCCTTGGTTCAGCCAGCCCCATCCCCACGGGTAAAACTGTGTGTCCTGCACCTCCGTGCCATCCTGGCGGGTGGCGGCGAGGGCGCTGCCCAAGGCATTGTAGTGGTAAATCCACGCCGCCCCCACATACCAATCCTCCGTGTCCTCGAAGATTCGTCCCAGGGCCGGCACGGTGATGTGCCACCACGCAGGCTGGGGGGGAAAGGCGAAAAAGTTGCCCAGCACTTGGCCGGAGGGATCGTAAAACCATTCCTGGGTATTACCGGTTTGGGTGTCGGGGATATCCTCCGCGCGTTGGCCCAAGGCGTTGTAGGTGTAGGTATGCTCGAGCGTCACGCCCTGCGATGACGTGCTCAAGCGCCCCTCGGCGTCCCACGTATACGTGTAGGTGCCGTCGTAGGTGGTGTTCCCCGCCGCGTCGTACCCGTAGCCGGTAATCTGGTTCGCGGCGTTGTAAGCGAACTGCGCGCAGGGGCCGTTGGTGTTACCGTTGAGCACGCAGTTCGGATTGCCGTAACGGTCGTAGCTATAGGCGAGGTTGTAGAGGGAGCTGCCCGTGGCCGCGGCGGAGGTCAGCCGGTTAACACCGTCGTAACCGTAAGCCTCGGTGTGACTGAACGAGGGGTTCACGTTGTCCTGGTACCAAAAGCCGGCCACGTTGCCGCTGTTGCCGCTCGTGGCCTGCGCGGGAGCGTTGGTGCAACCCGTGGGGTTGCCCGCCCCCGCATAGTAATTGTACACCAGGCAGTAATTGGCGGAGTTGTTGCCGTTGGTTCCCAGTTCGATCATCACTGGCTGCGTACGGTTATTGTAAGCATAGGTCTCCTGGGTTTGAGTGCAGCGCGGCAGCGCAGACTTTGTGCCGTTCAAAGTCTGCGGTTCTTAACAGGGTAAACGTCCACTATTTGTGAACACGCGGCGGCGGCGATCAAAGCCCGGAACCGCGGGTCGTGGCAGGGGGGGAAGCCGCAGACTCTCTGCGAGGCGAGAGTCTGTACTACCCTGCTTCCTCCTTGTCGCGATCTTGGCTGACGGCCGAACCTACCTTTCCCGCTCCGTCTGCCTCTTGACGGGGAAGGCCTCGAGACTCCGGTGATAAAAGTCCCCTGTCAACTGACCTTCGACTTTCTTCAAACTCCTTACGGTGAGTGAGGTAGAGCAATCCACCGAGCACCGGGATGAGGAGGACCTCGGTCGCAGCGGATAGTGGGAACGGGAGATCGTAATGTGCAAGCGGTGCTAAGAGAAAGTACATCCCAACGATTACGTAGCCCACAGGCTTCGTTTTAAACTTGTAATGATTCATCCTATCTCCGCTCTTCCTGACCTGGGCAATACTTAGAGTTTATTAGTTTCCAAAGAGCTGGGGCAAACCGCCCTGCTCGACGGCCCTACAAGCTCCATGCGCCAAGGCATCCGCCGACGCCGCCACTGCCATGACGGGAGCCGCAATCACTTCGCCGATGCCCAAACCATTGCCTACAATTGATTCGATAGGAGAAGAGATGTTGCGAATACCATTGAGGGTCTCAATCGTTTCTCCTGATTGGACGAACAGGAGCGAGCCGCCCTTTGAGATAATGGCCCCCGCCCAATCTGCCGCGTTTGTGCCCCAGTTCGGGTTCCACCCCGGCGCCAAGGCGAGGGGGCTGAAGAACTGTACCACTTTCCCGGGCGTGGTGTTGTAGAATTGGGTCACGCACTGTGACGCGCTTGGTCTGCTTGTCGAGAGTCCCCCGCCGCCCCCAGGCCCCGGCCCGGAAGCTACGCTCGTCGAGGATAGAACCAAGCCCGTCATGGATACAACGAAGCCCGGATTTCCGGTGGGGCAGTCGCCGGGTCCCACCTCGCCGGCGGGGCACGGGTCCCAGGAGAACACTGACCACGTGTTGCCTGCGACGCCGATATAGTCACCCCCGGACGTTGAGTAGCACGAGTCAAACTGCGCGGGGCAATCCGTCGGGCCGCAATAATACTGATAGCAGGATCCGTTGCCGCTCTGCAGCCCCGTGGGGTCGGTCAACGTGGTGGGGTTATTGAGCGCGTAGGCGTAGCGGTTGAGGGACTGGGGGTTGGTGATGCTGCCGCCGAGCGCGTCGGGGGTCATCCACCGGTAGCCGGAATAGTCGCGGGTTTGCGATTGATCCATGCACGGGGCGAATTGACACTGGAAGGAAATCAGGCCCGCATAGATACCCGTCGACCATGTCGACCAGCCGCCTTGGTTCAGCCAGCCCCATCCCCACGGGTAAAGCTGCGTGTCCAGCACTTCCGTGCCATCCTGGCGAGTGGCGGTGAGGGCGCTGCCCAGGGCGTTGTAGTGGTAAATCCACCCCGCCCCCACGTACCAATTCTCCGTGTCCTCGAAGATCCGTCCCAGGGCCGGCACGGTGATGTGCCACCAACCGGGCCCGCCGGTGAAGAAGTCGCCCAGCACTTGGCCGGAGGCATCGTAAAACCATTCCTGGGTATTACCGGTTTGGGTGTCGGGGATATCCTCCGCGCGTTGGCCCAAGGCGTTGTAGGTGTAGGTATGATCGAGCGTCGCGCCCTGCGATGACGTGCTCAGGCGCCCCTCGGCGTCCCAGGTATACGTGTAGGTGCCGTCGTACGTGGTGTTCCCCGCCGCGTCGTAGCTCGAGCCGCTGATCTGGTTGTTCGCGCTGTGGTATTGGATTTGCGCGCAGGGGCCGTTGGTGTTGCCGTTGAGCACGCAGGTCGAATTGCCGTAACGGTCGTAGCCATAGGCGAGGTTGTAGGTGGAGTTGCCCGTGGCCACGGCGGAGGTCAGCCGGTTAACACCGTCGTAACCGTAAGCCTCGGTATGACTGAACGAGGGGTTCACGTTGTCCTGGTACCAAAGACCCGTGACGTTGCCATTGTTGTCCGATCCCGTTGTCGGTACGGAACTCGTGCTGGGGCAGCTTGTGGGCGGCGTCCAGGTCCCCAAATAGTAATTGTACACCAGGCAGTAATTGGCGAAACTGTTTTCGCTGTTTCCTACCTGGAGCATCCAGGGCTGCATCCGGTTGTTGTAAGTGTAGGTTTCTTGGATCTGCGTGCAGCCCGTCCCTATGCAGCCATCGGTGAGCCCGCTCAGCGCGCCCCACGGCGTATAGCTGATGTTCTGCGCCAGAGCTTGTGGGATTGAATAGTTATTGGGGCCCGCGGTTATCTGCGTAACGCGTTGCGCCGCGGAAATTGTATTGGTGATGGGGATGCTGTAAGACGGGTGAACCCAACTTTCGACATCACCTGCCAAGTCGTAGGAGTACGGCGTGTCAGCGAGCCCCCAGTTCGCACAGTAAAAAGGCGGGCACTGCCAGTAGTTTGTAGGCCGCCCCATGGGGTCGTAACTGTAAACCAATGCCGTGCGCAAACTGCTTCCCGACGTCGTGACCGCTGAGGTCAGGCGGCCCTTGGGATTCGTGATCGTGTAGGGGCCCCAACTGCCTACGGTAACGGAGGCTTGGTCGTAGGCGTAGGTCGCCGCGGGCGTGCCGTCGGAATAGGACTTCCCGGTGAGCCGGTTCAACGGGTCGTTGTACGCATACGTGGTGGTGATGCCGCGCGCGTCGGTGCGACGGCAAACTGCGCTCGGACTACCACTGCACAGGGCGCCACCTGACGTGGTGTAGTAATAGTACGTTATGCCCGACTCCGGCGTGGTCGCCTGAGTCAGCCGAGCCAGACCGTCGTAATGATAGCTCCGGGTCTGACTGCCTTGAGTCACCCCGGTGAGATCATTGAGCGCGTCGTAACTGTAGCAAGTATAGACCCCGAGACTTGGCTCGTCGACCTCGATGATCCGCCCCAAAGCGTCCGTAAACGTCTGCCTTTGGTTCGTTGCCTCGTCGGTGTAGACGGTGGAATACCCGTAACCGTACGTGGACGCCGAACAACTCTGGGCCGTGCCGCCGCCGTAAGCCATCCCGATCGAATTCGAGTCGGCGTGGGTGACACTGGTCACGCGGCTGAGGGCGTCGTAGCCGTAAGTATCCCCGCCCGTCGAAGAGGTGCGGTGGGGATTGCTCGTGCTTAGGACCCGCCCCAGGGCATCGTAGGAGGTTGTTACGTCGGTTTGCCCGTCCGGGTCGCTGACGAGCGATTGCGTGCTGACGCGGCCCAGACCGTCCAAAATGAGCTGATCGTGGCGGCTGAGGGAAGACGTGATGGCCGTTTCGATGTCGGTCTGGTTCGGGCTGGTGTAAGTTGTGCCCACCGAGCCCCCGTCCGGGTAGCTGATGCTCGTGAGCCGGTTTATGTTGTCGTAGCCGAAGGTGGTTTCCTGGCCGTTGGCGTCGGTGGTTCTGGTGGGAAGGGCGCCGTTGCAATTCCAAACGGACGTGGTGGCCAAGGCGGAAAGGGGCGGCGTGACCGTGTCCGGGAAAGCACCACAGGAGTTCGCGCCGTAACCATAACTCGTCTGGTTGCCCGCCGCGTCCTTGCTCCAGTTCAGCGTGCCGTTGGAATTGTAGTTGAAGTTGAGCGTGAGCCCGCCAGATGATTCGCTCAGCAAGTCTCCGTTGGCGTTGTAAGTATAGGTTGTGCTCGCGACTGTTCCGCCGGAGCTGTTCTCAACGGTGACGCTGCACGGCTTGTTGACGATGGTGCTTCCACTGGGCACTCCGCAGGACGTGTTGTAGTCGTAGGTGGTGATAGTCTTTCGGGACAGCGTGCGACCCCAGTTATACTCGTCGGTTTCATAGTTCAGTGAGTAGGAGTTGGGGTTGGTGAACAACTGCACCACCTCGGCCATAGGACCCGGGGAGCCGTTCGTGTAGGGCGTGGTCAACACCGTGTGGTCGGTGATGGGCGGATAGACCCCCACACTGTTGCAGATGCCCGGAGTATATGAAGTCGGCGTGCCGTAGCACGTGGTCACGTCCAGAAGCTGAGACCCGCCGTTCGTCGCGTACACCCGCTGCTCAGTTGGGTAGATGCCCTGGAAGTTCATCACCGTGTAGGCCTGGTGGCCCTGCGCGTCGGCCGGGGCGGTGATGTCCGTGGTCCACGCGGCGCCGTTCTCCGCGTGCACGTAGGTCCAGGCGCCGTCGGGTGTGGTGCGGGTGAGCGTGGCCGTTGACCCGTCCGCGCAGGTGATGCCTTGCGAGCCGGCCAATTAGGTGTAATTAATGGTCCCGCCTGAGGGCAGCGTTACTGATGCCAGGCGGCCCGTGTAGTCGCCGGAGTAGTTCGGTGTCGCTTCGTAGGTGAAAGTGTATTTGTCGCTGGGGTTGCTGTTGATGTCGGGCATGTCGATTTCGGTGACCAGATTCTCCGTTGTCGGCCCGAACTCCGAAATCCCGCTACAGCCGAAGTTCGTCCGAACGGTCTTTGAGACATACTTCACCGTGACCGTGGCCGAGCCGCCCGCCGCCGGGTAGGTGAAGGTCACGGGACTGGGCGCGCTGCCCGCAACTGTGAGCGCCGTCACGCCCAGCGTGTCCGTGTAAACCCCGTTGCTGCCGTTCGAGATCGTATTGCCGTTGGCGTCGGTAGTCGATCCCGCTCCGGTCGAGGCCTGGAAGGGCGGCGTGATCGTTTGCCCTTGCGGACTCGTCAGGTTCCAATTCTTCCCGTTGAATACGTAGCCCGAACCGTCGGTGGCGACGGCGCCGTTGTCGTAGGAATTGGTCCCGGACGGACATCCCCCTCCCGGGTTGGCCCAGATGGCGTTCTGGCCCGGAAAGGGATGCGGGGTGCCCCCTTTATCGTAATAAATGAAATTGCTGAAAATAACCTCGTAGGGTACCTGCACGTACGTGTACCCGGTATAGTAATTACAGTAATTGGTGGTTTGGTTGTAGTAGACGTACCCGGTCTGGGCCGCGGTCCAGGTGCTCCACCCCCAGTTAGTCACCGGCTGCCAGATTTGCATGCCGCTCGAACCCACGGGGTACCATACCGACGTGTCGTAGGTCAGATTGTAGTTGAACGGCAGGCCGCGCCCGGCTTTGTTCTCCACCGGAATCGAAAAGGTGACGTTCAGATTGGCGTTGTTGACCGTGTCAAACGGCCCGCCGCTGAAACTGCCGAAAAGCGGAAGCCCCGTCTGAACCTGGGCGCGCGCCGCGGCGGCAAAGAATGAAACCGACAGGACAAATAGGATAACTTGAATCCGTCTCATGATTTCCCTCCCCGGTGCTCGTCTATTGGTTCGCCGCAGCGACGGCGAAGTCGCTGGCAGAAAGATTGGTGTTCACCGCCACGCCGGTGATGTTCAGGTCGAGAAGCAGCGAATTGTTGATGAATTTCTGGACGTGCGTGGGCAGAAGCATGCCGTTTTGTTTTTGGTAGTTGCTGTATTGAACCTCGACAGGAATATCGAGCGCCTCGTTGTCGTCAGGGTGAACGTTGAAGTCGAGCGCGACAGGCAAGGAATTGGCGGCGGCAAGGTAAACGTCGACAGTGGTCAGATGTTCAAGCAGGCCGCTCGCGGCGGCGCTGCTGATCCCGGACGGAACCACCCGCCAGAATTGGACGTGCTGCACCGCAACGCCGCCCATCATCTCTTTGTCCACGTAGGCAACTTGGACTGATGGATCGTTGAGGGCCTCGGCCAGCGCCAGCGCCGGAAAGAACCACGCCGCGGGCACAAGCGCATTGTGCTGCGCCATCGCGTGCGCCACTCCGTCCGGCCCGGACCACTCGCCGGCAAGCGCGCCCTGCGACTGGTTGACGACTTCGCTGCGCGGGCCATTAGTGAGGGTCAGGTCCATTCGCCCCTCCCCGCCCCCAAGCGCCTTGAGCGTCACCGCGCCGGTTCTCCACCTCGGAACCAGCGGGGCGCGTCACGGCGCCCGTGAGGGTCACGCTGCTGATGTTCGTGCCGTTTGCCAGCGCCGACACCGCGCTGCTCAATAGGCTGACCGCGCGCGGGTCCTTCGGCGCGCTTGTCTGCGCCCAAAACGTGCAAGGCGACAAAACCATCGCCAGGAAGAAGAACCAGATCATTCGGGATTTCATTGCGGACCTCCTGAGCCCCAATTTCTGTTTCTTAAAGCGGTGAATACTCCCTGAATGCCCGGCGCATTTCTACTGTCTTCATCGATAGGGGAAAAACCTGTCATGGCAGGCCTCCTATTCTGGAACGGCAGAGATATTCCGCACAATGCTTCTGAGAGTATTGCAAGTATAATCTGATACTACTCTCTAAGGTACGTGTCAATGACGAAAGTCAAATTCCTTAGGTCAAGCGAAAATATTTTTTCTTGACTCGGTCATGTTGTCCTACCCGGGGTTGTGTGGGCTTGGAATGGAATGAGGCGAGGCATGGGAGCGAGCCGGGGAGCGCAGAGGCGGAAAAGAGAAGAAAGCGGGTGTTTATTCCGAATCTCTGCGCCTCGGCGTCTCTGCGCGAGGTTGCTTATTGTTTTCCAGCTTCCAATGTGCAGCTAGGAAAAGCCGCGGACCCACAAAACAGGTCGCTACCCTTTACCTAAGCGAACAGAATTGGGATCAGGCGCGTCCTTGCCTCAAATCGAGGCACTCCCGCGTTTTTGGACACCTCCCTGTCCCTGGGCTTAGAGAAAATCAGCGGGCTTAGTTCACCCTAACATCTTCAATTCCCGTTGGATACAAGAGAGCCTAGCATCTTGCTGCGGTTGGCATCACTTGTGCCTTATAGCCATAGCGGAGAAGGAAAGATTCCACTTGCGAGGCTCTATGAATACCTTGATCGACGGAGCCACTCACCTAGGTGAGCATGGCGAAGCCCCACCACCGTCCGGTGGAAACGAGGAAGAGAGTCGGCGCAGCGTGGAATCCGAATTACCCTCTGCCCACTGGTATGCCCTGCACACTTATCCTCGACACGAAAAGCGCGTGAACGAGGGGCTAGGGTCGCGCGCCATTGAGAGTTTCCTTCCCCTGTACGAAGTCATGCACCGTTGGAAGAATGGGCTTAGGGTACGAGTCGAGCTGCCCTTGTTCCCCGGCTACCTCTTTGTCAGAATTGATCCCCGGCAACGCGTCAAGGCTCTGAGTCTTCCCGGCGCGATCGCCATGGTGGGTTCGGCAAGTGGTCCATGGGCGCTGCCGGATGCGGAGATCGTGAGCCTTCGTGCCCAGCTTCAGTCGCGCAAGTTTGAACCTTACCCCTACCTGACAGTTGGCCAGAAAGTGCGGATCAAAGCCGGCCCCCTGGCAGGTTTGACGGGGTTTCTGGTGCGTCAATCCGCAGGCTTGCGAGTGGTGCTGTCCATGGACCTAATCCGGCAGGCGGCGGCGGTGGAAGTGGATGCCGATGACGTGGAGGCGATAGGCCCCGAGACGACAGGCGTTGGCGCGTAACTGTCCCCAGAAGCGTTGGAGTAGTCGACCTAAGGCCGGACAATCAGCGGGCGACTCAAGCACTCTCACTCCCTAACGATTCCAAACACCCCCAAAGCGTTTTTCTTGCGGAATTACCCCGCAGACTTGGCTTCCACTCTTCCCGGCCGAAACCTGATGTGGAATCTCCTAGGGTCGCTCAAGGTACCACCCTTGCGAGGGGCCAATATCCATCGCCAACCGGCGGCAGCTTCAACACGAACCCCCGCCAAATACATTGAGGAGAAAACAGTGAGATCCAACAAACGCGCGATTACTTTGCTTTTGGCGATGGGACTTTGCTCGGTCCCGTCGTCCGAACTGGCCGCGGCGCCTGCTGCCGCCTCTCCCGCCGCTCCGGCGCTCCCCGTTGTGGCTGCCCCCACTGTGGCGCGACGGCCCGCTTCGGTACACAAGTTCATTAACGGCCCGAATGTCTTGATGCTCGGCGTCAGCGCCGCAATGATGGCGGCTGATCTTGCCACGACGAAGCAAGCGCTGCAAGTTCCCGGGACTCGCGAGTTGAATCCACTGGCGCAGTCCCCGGCGTCAAGCTATGCCCTGAAGTTCGCGGGCTTCGGCGCAGGGCTAGCGGCTTCCTACATGATGCACCGAGCTGGGCATTACAAGGCGGAAAGAACTATCCTCATGCTCATCGGTGGGCCGTCAGCAATCGCCGCGGCTCATAACGCCGGGATTCACCGCTAGCCTCCATTCTGTTCATTCAGCCCAGGTGCGGTTGCAGGCCCGATACTCACCGACGTGGCATACGCTCTTCACCCAGTCCCGCGGGGCGGAATCCTCCTCTGCGGGGCGATAGCGGACGGCGAATTCGGACATTTTATCCCTTCCCGCCGCGCCGACCGAGGGGCCGGAAGCATATCCGGGGACTTGCCGGGAGTTCTGGCAACTCTCGCCCGAGGAGGCTTCAATGAAGGCAGTCGAATTGGCCGGTCAGTACAAAGAACGTTCCCTGGTCGAACGACGCGAGCAAATTGAGATGGCCTGCGCCCCCGGCGTTAAATGCCAGTCGCTCCCGCACAGATTCTTCCTCGCTGCCGACCTGTGCTTGGTGTGGATCAGCGCGGGAATTGCTCCCCTCGTGCTTCTGGCATTTGCCCGCGACATGCAGAATTCCTGGGGCCAGGAGTTTCTCAGGATTGCGCCGCTCGGTTTCATGTTTCTGTTTTCCGTGTTGGTTGTCTTGTTTGCAGATTTGCGTGGCTGGTACGATTTCTCTGGGAAGAGGAGTTACCGGGAAGACCTCAAACTTCTGGCCGACGTGGTCCTTGGCGCCGGAATCGTAACCGGCACGGACTCATATCTTGGCGGTAGCAGAGCCGGTTCTGCGGGCGCAATCGTCATGACAGTTGCTCTGACGTGGATTTTGATGGCGGCATGGCGGAGGTTGATACGTTCCCAGTCCATCCCCGGGCTCACGGAAAAGCGGAATGTCTTGATTGTGGGGAACGGTCGGTTTGCGCATCTCCTCGATCGCCAGCTTGAACAAAACCCGCAGTTGGGCTACGTCGTGAAAGGCTTTGTATGCCGCCGCCGAAGCCCGCGGTCAAGCAGCAAAAGCAACGGCGATGCGCCTGCGATGCTCCTGGGAACGGTGGATGAATTACCTGCGATCAGCCGGACACATTTCATTGACGAGATTTTCATCAGCGTGCCGAGCGACCGGCATTTAGTCAAGGAAATCACCCGAAAGGCGCAAGCTGCGGGAGTGCAGGCCCGCGTTGTCCCGGATCTATATGACGGCCTAGCGACGGAACAGCCCATCGAATACATCGGACAGTTCCCAACATTGGCCCTCTGCCACCACGCTGCACCCATGTTACCACTCCTCGTTAAGCGCCTGATGGATATGGTGCTGTCCGGAATCGCCTTGGCCCTCCTATCGCCACTCTTCGGAGTGGTCGCGTGCATAGTGAAGCTGGATTCCAAGGGGCCGGTCTTCCACCGTGGCGTGCGCGTGGGCAAGAAAGGCGTGACCTTTGTCTGCTACAAATTCCGAACCATGGTCGAGAACGCAAAGAGATTGAAAGAATCCCTCGCGCACCTGAATGAGCGTGATGGAATCTTGTTCAAGATTGCCGCTGACCCGCGGGTCACGCGCGTCGGCAAGTTCCTCCGGAAATTCAGCATTGATGAATTGCCTCAGCTTTGGAACGTCTTCAAGGGAGAAATGAGCTTGGTTGGGCCGCGCCCTCCGGATTGCGGGGAATACACCCAGTATACCCTTGAACACCTTCGTCGTCTCGATGTATCCCCGGGGCTGACCGGACTGTGGCAAGTCACGGCCCGGCAGGATCCGTCGTTCCAAAAATACATCGAGATTGACAAGGAGTACGTTAATAATTGGACCCTCGGGCTGGATTTTAGAATTCTTATCAGAACTGTGGGGGTAGTCTTGGCCGGCACCGGACAATAATCGGGCGAAAAGGTCTTCGGGTATTTATGAGCAAGCAGTTGTCCTGGAAGAGATTTAACAAAGTGAATTGGTGGGCCGGACCCGGGCAACCACCCGTAAGCAATCAAGTCGCCCGCAAGTACTCTTTCCGGAGGGCGCGAACCCATGTCGCCAGGACCTGATCCTCTGTCGAATGAACCTGGAAATAAAATTCTCCTCACGACCATCAGATGAGACGCAACAGCACAGTTTCGGTAGTAATCCCGACTCACGACCGTCCCCAACTTGTGCAGCGCGCCGTGCGCAGCGCTCTGGCCCAGGAATACGCCGACTTGGAAGTCGTTGTCGTAGTCGATGGACCCGACAACGCCACGGAGAAGGCGCTGGCAGATTTCGCAGATAACCGTCTACGGATTATCGTGTTGCCAGACCCGGTGGGCGCTGCCGGAGCCCGCAATCTGGGGGTGGCGGCCGCTTGGGGAGACTGGATTGCCTTCCTAGACGATGAGGGCGAATGGCTGCCGGAGAGAACCACGATGCAGATGAAAGCAGCGCAGAGTTCCAAGTATCTGTATCCCATCGTCAGTTCGCAGTTCATCGCCCGAACATCCCGCCGCGAGCTGGTTTGGGCTTGCACGTTGCCCTTTAAACCGCTTAGGGAGTACCTGCTTTCCCGCAAGAGGTGGTCGTACGGCGAGGGGCTGTTGTCCACCAACACTCTGCTATTCCCGAAGGATCTGTACCGCCAAGTGCCATTTCAAGCGGGCCTCGAGCGAAATCAGGATTTGTACTGGATTTTACTTCTCATCGAACACGCTGGCGCAGGGCTCGAGTTCGTTTCCAAACCCCTCGCCGCGTAGCACCAGGCAGAGCAGCGCAAAAGCATCAATGTCGCTGCCGATTGGAAGGTTTCCTTTCAGTGGCTTGAAAGTGCCGGGGAAACGATCATCCGTCCTGCCCGCGCGGGCTTCATCACCATGCAAGTTGCGCCTAAAGCCGTGCACCAGGGTGCGTGGCGTGAGCTTCCATTCTTCCTCAATCGGATGCTCATTTATATGGCACCGGTCGTCCATCGTAGTCAGTGGTGAGATAATGCAGAGTTTCCAGATCATTCCGAAGGACCAAGGTTAGTCGTTTCTCACCCAGCCGATCCATTTACGAAACGTCATCCTTGGTGGACACAAGCGCCTTACTGGCTATTTTCCTTGATCCGCCATGAAATCGTTGGGCTAGATGCCGGCGGCAACCTGCCGCCTGCAATTGTCCTGCACCTGTGAGCAAGGAAAAGTGATTACAACCTTGCCGGCAAGGCTGCAATTGTGTCCGCAAGGATTGCCTCGCCATGATACACCTGGCCAGGCTTCGGACATCTTTCGCAACAGACCTCGCAACAGCTAGTTGCCAAGTCATTGATATGCCGACAGTTAAAGTTAGTAGCTGTCATCAGGGATGGCTGGCGACTTGCACCAGACAGAGTGTGTCACGATCCGATGGATGGGTCCTTTTCCGGAAGTGAGGTTCGATAAGCATGAAGGAAACTCAATTACGTTTAACCGAGCACAGCTCCAACTCGAAACGCAAGATTTTGATTGTGGACGATGAGCCGAGCATCGTGAAGCTGCTGGCTGAGATGTTGCAGCCGGAGGGTTACAGTTGTTTTGGGTGCCAGAGCGGTGAAGAAGCGTTGCATTTGATGGACACCCAGCGATTCGATGCCGTTCTGTGCGACGTTCACATGCCCGGAATGAGCGGCCTGAAGCTCTTGCGATGCATTCGGGAGAAGCATCCCTGCATGGCCTCGGTGATGGTAACCGGAGAGGGTGACGTCCGAGTAGGCATTCAGGCTATGCGAGAGGGGGCGGCCGACTACCTGCTAAAGCCTTTGAAGCTTCAGGCGGTGCTTACCAGCGTCAACCAGGGGCTGGAACGAAAGAAGCTTGAAACTGAATTGGAGAATCATCGCCTTCACCTCGAGGAGATTGTCGAGCATAGGACCGCTCAGCTCCGTTGGGCAAAGTCGTGGATCGAGCAGACCTATGACGAGACCCTGCAAGCACTCGCCGGAGCTTTGGATTTAAGAGATAACGAGACAGCCGGGCATTCCAAGCGCGTGATGGCGTACGCCGTGGAAATCGCGATAGCAGTGGGTTGCAGCAAGGAGCAAAGGAATACTATCGCCCGGGCCGCTCTTTTGCATGACATCGGGAAAATCGGGATCCCCGATTCCATCCTCCTGAAGCCCGGCCCCCTTACGGCCGAGGAGCGCTCGGTGATGGAGACGCACGTCAGGATAGGGTACAACCTCTTGAGCCGCATCGCGTTCCTGGCGGATGCAGCCGAGATTGTCCTGGCGCACCACGAGCGATTTGATGGGGCAGGCTACCCTCAGGGCTTATCGGGGGAAAGGATTCCGGTGGGGGCCAGGATTTTTGCGGTGGCCGACACTTTGGATGCCATGACTTCCGATCGTCCGTATCGCCCGGCTACCACTTTTGCCGTTGCCCGCGAGGAAATCATTCAGCAATCCGGAAAACAGTTCGACCCTGCCGTGGTTGCTGCTTTCCTTATGATTGATGAGGGTCCCTGGGCCGAAATCGGAACCAGAAAGGGAATAAGAAGGTCATTGGGGATGGCGCGAGCGAAGTTCGTGCCACACACCCAAATCGACCATGCTCTTAAGTCCCTCGAGGCGACGGCATGAGGCTGTGCCCCGAGGGAGTCATTAGTTACGACCCCTCTGTGTAGGCGGACAGCCAGGACAGTCGATTTTGAGATCAGGAGGTCAATAAATCGATGCGAATTCTACTTGTGGATGACGAGAAAGACACTCTCAGAGCAATGGCGTGCTTCTTGGACCATTCTAATGTTGAAGTCCTGCCCGTAGCGGACAGCGTGGAGGCCGCCCGGCATATCACCAACCAACATTTCGATGCGATGATTATCGATGTTAAAATGCCTTCGCCGGATGGCTTAGAGTTGACGCGAGCGGCTCGCCAGACATCTGTTAATTGTCGGACTCCGATTGTCCTGGTCACGGGCTACGACGACCTTGAAACTCGGCGCAAGGGATCGGAAGCCGGCGCCACGGGCTTCGCCGGAAAGCCTATCACTCCGGAGAATATCCGATGTATCCTTCATGTTTTGCAAGGGGCTGCTTCCTCTGACCCAAGAAGGGGGAGCCAATGGCCCTTCCATACCCAAGTTCACTGCCGGTGGGGTTCCCCCATTTCCCAAAGTCTGCTCGCCGAGAGCCTCAGCCTCGGGGAAGATGGAATGATGCTCGAACCCTCGGGGGGGATGATCGTTGGCCAGGAAATGGAATTGGAGTTTCATATCCCCTCTCTTCAATGTCCTCTTCTGATTCGGGCCAAGGTTGCGGGGCTCGAAAAACCGGATCGAATCGCCGTCCAGTTTCTCGACCCTACAAACCGGGACTACAGGGCCCTCCAATCGTACATCACCCGACGGCTTCAAGCGTAGTACCGGAGCTTTCTTGGTGAAGCCCATATTTCCATTATGGGCCACACCTTCGAATCTACTCGTCGAAGGCCAAAGCTCCATCGTCTTTTGAATCGCCGGAAGATTGACCCTTCTACGCCCGCTCTTGCATTGCCGAATTGCTGCCGTGCTGCACCCCATAGGAGGGGCAAGTTTCTCCTGGTTCCAATCCCCAAGACTCCCACCAAGCGACACATTGGCCAATCACTGACACGTGTATCCCCATGCTGGGCCAAACATATGAAAAACCTAGCTTCAATTCTCGCCACCTTTATCCTTGCCGTCCTACCGGCAGTGGGGCAGACGATTCAAGATTGCAAATTCATTCCCTATTCACAGACAACGGCCGCGGCGTTTCTTCCCTCCGCTGTTCAAACCCCGCCAAGCATTCACCCGCGGGGTAAGTTCTAGGCTTTGACTGGTCTGACGCTAGGGCTGGACGCGGTAGATACGGCAACCTCGCAGGCGATTTGGCGGCGGGGCGGCCAAGAAATTTGGTCGGCCGGGGGCGGCTCGTATGGAACTGACGCTCGCGGCGGTGGCGGCGGCTTGGAATGGCGCTGCGTACCTTCTCGATCGGCGCGGTAACCATCGGCTGGCGCGGATGGCACAAGCGGCCGGCGTGGACAATGAGAGTGCGGCAGTCCTAAATAACACGCTTTGGCTTACGACGCACTGAGATGAAACAGGCAGGCTTTATTCCCGCTCTCCTCCCTTTTGCTGGGCTTGGGGTCGGCGTAGGCCACGAAGTATGACGCGGGCAAGATGTTGGCGCGGTGAGCCTTTTCTTATACTCTTTATTAGTGGGAATGTTACGCCAGGGGCCGTTTCAGTGAGATTCACCACGCGGCAAGAGAATCGGCTACTCTCCGGCTGCCTGGTTGAACTTTTCCTCGGCGGGAGAATCATCGGCCAAACCGTACTTTGCCATCAGGCGATAAAGCCGCGCCCGACTGATTCTCAGTTTGCGCGCTGCCAGGGCCTTATTCTTCGTCTCGCCTAGAGCTTGAATGACGGCTCGTTTCTCAGCTTCCTCCATGGTCGTCGCTGACTCCGCGCTCGGGACGGATTGATTCCTTATTTCTACCGGTAGGTCCTCCAATTGGAGCATCCTTGCCTGGGTTAGCATGCAACCGCGGCCGATGACGTTTTCCAATTCCCGAACATTGCCAGGCCATGAATGTGCCAGCAGCGCAGACTCCGCACGTCGTGAGATCTTTTGAATCTCCTTGCGATACTGGGAAGCGAAATCCCGAAGAAAACTTCGCGCCAGCAGCAGGATATCTTCCCGGCGTTCCCGTAGAGGGGGGATTTGAATTTGAACCATATTCAACCGGTACCAGAGATCCGGTCGGAATCGGTTGGATTTCATTTCCACGTTCAAATCACGGCTCGTCGCAGCGATCACTTGCACGTCAACTTTTATGGATTGCGGAAGGCCCAACTTCTGCAATTCGCCATTCTCCAACACCCGCAAAAGCTTCGATTGTGCTGCCGGGCTTAAGTCGCCCACCTCATCGAGAAAGACCGTGCCCCCGTTGGCCCACTCGAAAATCCCGGCCTGATCGCTTATTGCCCCCGTAAAAGCCCCCTTCCGGTGACCAAACAGTTGGCTTTCGGCAAGTGTGTCAACGAGCGCGCTGCAATTGAACACCACGATGCGCTGCTGGGCCCGAGGGCTCAGACCATGGAGAGCTCGAGCCACCAACTCTTTTCCTGTGCCTGTCTCCCCCGTGATCAGGGCCGTGCGGAGGTGCGGGGCCACGCGGCGAACCAGATCGAAAACCTCCAGCATCCTTGGACTGCGGCCGATCATGCCTTCCAGGCTGAAAACTTCAGCGAACTGCTCTTCCAGGTTGCTCTCCCGGCGCGTAAGGTCCACGTGCTCCCGGGTTTCCTGAACGATTCTGCGCACTTTCTCCGGCGTGATGGGCTTGCAAACATAATCTGTAGCCCCTGCTTGGATGGCTTTAACGGCAGTCTCGATGGAATAATCCCCGGTTATCATGACGACTCGTGCCTCGGGATCACGAAGGCGAATCCGCCGGAGGGCTTCCATGCCATCAATGCCGGGCATGGAGAGGTCCAACAAAGTTAAATCAGGATTGAGAGTTTCCACTAATTCAACGGCATGAAGTGGATCGGTCGAGCTTTCGACGCGTACCCCCTCATCGGCTAGTGCGACCTTATAGAACCTGAGCATTCCGGGATCGTCATCAATAGCAAAAATCACCAGTGGGGAAGCGGCTTGGCCAGGAGCCTCGATCCCAGAGTCCCCTGCGGCTGCAAGAGGGTTGTCCGACTCGTCGAGATTCTCTTTACCCATTCTATTGGCCTTTCAAATTGAAAACTGTCATGCCGAGTCCTGCCTAAGGTCGGATCCTGCCGACTCGGGGTGTGGAATTGTGACTCGGTCTAAGTCTCTCCTGGGACGGAATCTCCTAGGGCTGCGGTATTCGTCATGCTAAGCCAAGTCTGTCGACTTGGGAGACTGCCCCAGGCCAATGCCTTCGATGACACTTTATCATGCCAAATCAGCTCCCGAGAAGCCAACACTTTTTGAATCTGACGGGTCAGAATACTTGGTGTGAAGGGCCTGCGCAAGAATCGCATTGCCGAATCCCGCGCCCGTCGATTTACTACCGCGTAGATGCTGTGCCTCGAAAATGCAGGGAACTCTCGTTTCCGAGACGATGAGAGCATCCCCACTCCCCCATAAGGCCCGTTGAATACCATTGTATCGATTTGGATCAGAACATTCAGGTCGAGACATATTGATGCCTTACTAGCTTGCCTCGGCTAACCGATTCTAGTGTCTAACTCTTAGAATCGGTTTGGGTTATCCCCTGATATAGGTTATCCCGTTTTGGTCTCGCGCTTGCCTTACCTAAGGGTGCGGAGAGTTAGCGGTTGGCAGACGGCTTTCATTGTTCGCTCGGGAATGCTCGCAGAGCCGGGAGTTAGATGTCAGATCTCGGCGGGATTCGGCTGGTGACTGAACCATCGGCCCCCCACCGCCGGGGCTAGAAGAGAAAGAACGCGCCGTCCGCAAGATAAGAGTTGGCTGCCAGGGGAAAACGCAAGGGCTGTAGCAGGCAAAGCTGAAAGCAGAGAATCCAGAAGCGCGCTCCAGCATCACGGGGAGGCGCGCGAAAGATGAGGAAAAGATGATTACCAATGAGTCGGAAATTCGTGTCGCCTTGCAGGCTATGCTGATGTGTGCGTTGGCCTTCTGGGGGTTTTGGAGTTGCGCAGTAGTGCTGTTCATACTTCTCGTGCCCTGGAGACCGTTCTTGGCGGTGAGCTGGTACCTAGTAAAGCCCATCGTGGACTGGCGGCAGCACAAAGCCCATAGAAATCGCGACAAGGGCGTTGCCCGGATCGAGAAGGAATTGGATGCCTTTCTGACTGCGCCGCGGGACAAAGGTCAAATCCTCCCGCAGCCCATCGTGGCCAAATCAAAAGTCGTCACGAAGCCCCCCAAGCGGGAGCCCCGGCGACCCTTGCGAACCCCTCAGTCATATATTCCGGGCGCCCCGGTCTTTCAAAATCTCACCGTGTCAGCACAGAATCTCCTCGACACATTGGCGATTCCGTCGGAAATCGAAGGTCATATACGCAACCTGCCACAAGGTGCGTTTAGCAACATGAATTTGGAGGTTGAAGAAGTAAAGTTTATTAAGGACATCGCAGAAGCCTGCGTCAAGTTTCAGAGCCCCCACGGGAAGGAATTGGCCATCCGTCAACGCTACATTTTGCGCAAGTCCGGTGGGCAATGGAAGGTTGAATCCCTCAGCCTACTAACGGCGGAAGCAAACTTTCACCCCATTCTCTTCCCGCCCCTAGAGATTTCAAAGAGGGGCGCGCTGCCCGGGCCTGATGACTAGCTTTCGTTCACGTCTTGTCCCGAGCACATTCCTGGCCTCGGCGTAATGGGTTTGCAGAGCGGATTAGGTCAAAGGCGTGCATTGCGGATGGAGCGGTGCACGCACCGTTCTGAGGTAATGCAGTTGACACTGGGGTTACAGATGCCAGATCATTTAACTGGCACAGTTTGGGAAGGTGTAACCGATGAGCAGACAATTGGCTTCCATATTGGAACAAGCGGGAGTGCTTCAGCCGCAAGAGATTGCTTCAGCCCTCGCAAAGGCAGCGCAGAGCAAGCGCCCGTTGTGGGAGGTCATTCTTGCCGATGAGAAGGTCTCAGAAGAGACCATGGCCGAAATGTTGTCCCGGCAGTTACGGCTGCCCTATGTGAAACTGGCTGCCACGAAAATCGACCAGGAAGCAGTGCGAACAGTTACTGAGCAGTTGGCCCGCAAATATATATGTCTCCCCCTAACAAAGGAAGAGGACAAAGGAGACGCCATGACTCGCCGTGTGAGGCGCCGTCCCATGCTAGTCGTGGCGATGGCCGATCCCACGGACTTAACGGCTATCCAGGATTTGGAGTTTTTCACCGCCTGCTCGATCAAGCCGGTGGTTGCCACTCTTACCGAAATACAGGACGGCATAAATCACTACTTCGCTCCGGAAGACTGGCTGAACGAATTCCTTCAACACGTTGGCCCCGTTGAGGATATGGAGATCGTCGGGCTGGAAGGCGGAGAAGACGAAGTCGAGCGTGTGGACTCGAGGTTGGAAAGATTGAAGGGGCCGGCGGTGAAGATGGTTAACGTCTTGATCCGTTATGGAATCAAGTCCCAGGCCAGCGACATCCACATCGAACCTACGCTTCATGATGTCCAGGTGCGGGTTCGCGTCGAAGGGCTTTTACGTGAATACATGCGGATGCCCAAATGGATCCAGGACCCGCTCGTGTCCCGAATGAAAATCCTGGCCCACCTCGACATTACAGCGCGGCGCACCCCCCAGGATGGCCGCATCAAAGTGGCCTACGCTGATCGCGAAATTGACTTGCGGGTTTCGACTTTACCCACCCACTTTGGGGAAAAAATCGTTCTGCGGATCCTGGGGTCGGGCCAGCGTGTGCCTCCTACCGCCTCACTGGGGATCATGGATTCGGATCTCGAGACTCTCAAGAAGGCAGTGGATCAGCCTCAAGGTTTGATCCTGGTGACGGGCCCCACGGGAAGCGGCAAAACGACCACTCTGTACTCGATTTTGGCAGAAAAGAAGAAACCAGAGATCAATATCATTACAGTTGAAGATCCGATTGAAATCCAACTCGCCGGCGTCAATCAGGTACAGGTGAACACCAAAGCTGGATTGACGTTCGCGGCCAGCTTGCGCTCGATTCTGCGACAGGATCCGGACGTTATCCTGGTAGGAGAGATTCGCGACCTGGAAACCGCGGAAATTGCCTTCCACGCTGCCGAGACCGGGCACTTGGTCCTATCCACACTCCACACCAACAGCACGATCGCCACGGTGGCGCGGCTGCTTGAGCTGGGTGTGGAGCCTTTTATGATTTCCTCGTCGGTTAATCTGATCATAGCGCAACGCCTGGTCCGAAAAGTTTGTGAGCATTGCAAGGAACCTTATACTCCCGATCCCAAGCAGTTGGAACGGCTTCATTTGCCCCAAGCCGAGTTTAAGTTTTACCACGGCAAAGGCTGTGACGCCTGTGGGAAGACAGGTTATTCCGGCCGCATCGGGGTTTACGAGTTCTTGCGCATGACTCCCAGAATGAAGGAACTGGTGAACCAGAAGGCGCCGGAAGCAGAACTCCGCGCGGCGATGACCTTGGAGGGGAGCAGTTTATTGCTCGACATAGCCCTCCAAGATGTGAAGGAAGGCTTAACAACGGTGGAGGAGGTACTACGCGTGATCCAACTCCAAGAAGAGGATGTGATGCGTTGCCCTAAGTGCGGGGGCCTGATCAGCCGCGACTTCTCCATCTGTCCCTACTGCTTCTTCTCCCTAAAAGCAGTGTGCGATTCCTGCCGGCAGGAGCTAAAGCCCGGATGGCAAATCTGCCCCTATTGTGGGGCTAATTTTCCGACCGTTGCGCCCCCGCCGCCCCAGGAGAAACCCGCTCCGCCAGCCGTGCTGGAGGTAAGCCCCCCGCCCCTAACGGCAGCGGCCTCTACTTCCAACCTCTCCCCATATCCGGTAGCGGATGGCATAAGTAAAAGAAAAACTTGCATCTTGGTGGTAGACGACGATGAAGTGATGCGCTCGTTGGTGGCGAAAGCGCTGGAGTTACTCCCCTTGAAACCGGAAGTTGTCGAGGCCAAAGATGGTTCGGAGGGTTTGGCACAGGTTGAAGTGCTGAAGCCGGACCTCATCATTCTCGATGTGATGATGCCCGGTCTGTCTGGTTTTGAGGTCTGCGAGCGACTCCGAAAGGACATGAGGACTGCGTTCATTCCCATCCTGATGCTTACCGCCAACACGGATGAACAAAGCCGCACCAAAGGGTTTATGGTGGGAACCGACGACTACATGACCAAGCCAATCTCCATCCCCGAGCTGCACGCGCGTGTGAGCCGTCTGCTGCGGCGTACTTACGGTATGTAGTCAGAAGCGCCGGCGGGGGCGAATACGCCGAGTTTGAGAATCCAGGCCTAAGTGGTTTGCGCCCTGCGAGAGTAGCCTCTCGGACGGTCGAAAGGTGGACATGTGCATTGCTGCCGCGTTCCTGAAACGCGATCTGCCCCGGCCGGACCGCAAAGGAGTGAAGGCCTTCCCGGACCGATAGTTCTGCTTATCCTTCTTCGTTGCCCTGAAAATACCTAGGTCCTTCTTTGATAACAACGGGGGGTCAGCTCACGCCAGGCCATTTTTATGCATATTGGTGAACCGGAAGCTCCTGGTCCGTTTGATCGGTCACTTGAACGCGGTTGCGCCCCGCCCTTTTGGCCTGATAAAGGGCCTTATCGGCTGCCCGATAGAGTGACGGCAGTTCATCTCCGTCTTCAGGGTACTGCGCGAGTCCGGCGCTGAAAGTTACGTGAAACCCCACGCCCGCGGGAGTCGTAAACGTTTCCTCACGAAAAGCTTCCAACATTCCCGTTATCCGCTGCACAGCGTCCTGCTGCCGCATGCCGAACATGCCTATCGAAAACTCTTCGCCACCCCAACGTGCGACCACATCCTCACCCCGGAATGTCCTCAGCATAAATGTTCCGAGCTTGCGCAGCACCTGGTCCCCCACGGCATGGCCGTGCGTGTCGTTGATTTGCTTGAAGTTGTCAAGATCGAGCATGGCGAAGGAAAAGGGTTGGTGGATACGGCTGGCCAGGCGAATCAACTGGTTCATCATCGTGGTGGATGTGCGTCGGTTGGCCACCCCAGTGAGGGGGTCAGTTTCCACGAAGGTGCGATAGAGGCGGGCATGCTCTAGACGATTGCTAATGCGGGTCAACAACTCAGGCCCGACGACAGGCTTGCAAACAAAATCGTCAGCGCCGGCAGCGAATACCCGTCGTACAGTCTCCGCGTCCGTGTGCATGGTCAGGAATAGGACAGGAATACCAAACCAGCGGGGATCATTGCGCACCACCCTACACAACTCGATGCCGTTCAGATGCGGCATTTCCACGTCCAAAATCAGTAAATTAGGCGACGTTCGTTGGAACGCCTCCCAAAAGCGAAGCGGTTCGTCCAATGTGATCACGTGAATTCGCTTGGGTTCGAGCAAAGCCCTGAGAGCGGCCAGCACTAGAGGATCATCATCCACGACCATAACCTTGGATTCAAGGGCGCTCATACGGTTGAGCAGTTGCATGACGGCGTCCAGGACGTCCGAGGGCGGAAGCGGTTTCTGGAGGAAGCCTCTCCCGCCGCGCCGGGCCACTTCCACGCGGTCGATTAGGCTATCGCTTGCGGTCAGGATGAGGGTCGGCACGGCAGGATCGCAAGCAGCCAACTCTTCCAGCAGTCGTAGACTATCCTGCACGTCTTGGGGTAACGACAAGTCCAGGAGCACCACGTCCGGCCGGCAGCGTCCTAGCAACTCCCGGGCGGCGGACAATTCTTTTGCTACTTCCGCCCGAACCTCCCGGTTGCCGGCTTCTTCCACCAGTTGCTGTGCCAGTTCTTCGTCACTATCCACAACCAGCAGGACGGGGCGGCTATCCCCCGCCGGCCCAGAGGGCACGGTTGACTGGCCGGCCGGTCTGCTTTCCAATTCCCGGCGAAGAGCCGCAGCCGTCTCCGAAAGGGACAAGGCTTGTGCCTGTTCCAGTGTCGATCCCGCCCGGAAGGACCGCTCGATCTCAAGTGCCAGTCGCGAGGCCTCCTTGAAGCCAAACGACCCCACTGACCCGGCCAATTTGTGAGCTTCCTGCTCCGCCTTCCGCCTGAGTTCATCGCTGAGGTCACCTTCCAAAAGTGCCGATAAAGCTTGCTCGACCACCTCGACACGCCCCAGGACCGTACCCTTGAAGCGAGTCCAAAGCCCAGCCACAGCGGCCAGCGCCTGATCCTGCGCCTGATTCTGCTGTTTGGGCTGAGAACGTAGGGATAGATTAAGCCGCCCACTCAACTGACGAGCTAGTTCCTCCCGATCCAGGGGATGAAAGCAGAGCTGTTCCACCCCAAATTCCCTGACCAGCGTCGTTTGCAGCTCGGAAGGCGCCCCTTCCTCCAAGCAGTAGATGATTGGGAGATTAGACCATGCCGGGAGCTTGCGCATTTCGGCAAGGAGTGCAAGCGCGGGTGGATCCGTGACGTCATGGTCGATCACAAGCAATTGCCAGCCACCTTGCGCTAAGGCCGCGAGGGCTTCCTGACCGTGTCGGGCAGCTTTGACCTCCACGCCCTCCAGCCGGTGTTCGAGGAACGACACCAGTTCTGGAGAAACGCCTACCGCAAGAATCCTAGTCATCGTCTTACACCTCCCGACCACCGATGGTGGCCGGTTCCATAGACCAATTGAGGACTTCCATGACTTGGTCTGCCAACTTGAGAGGATCGAAAGGTTTGGCCAGCACTCCTGCCACTCCTAACTCGGCGAACCGTTTTCGATCGGTGGGCTGCAACTTGGCCGTCAACAGGATCACGGGGATATGCCGAATCGCAGGATCAGCCTGTAGTTTCTGGAAAGTTGTGGGCCCATCCATACCTGGCATCATCACATCCAGCAGAATGGCATCTGGCTGCTCAGCCTGAGCTATCTCTAGTCCCGCGGGACCGGAGCTGGCGGCTAACACCTTCCAACCAGCTATCATCTCCAGGCTGATTTGGGCTACTTCCCGGATGTCATCCTCGTCATCAATAATAAGAACTCGTCGTGTGCTCATTGCCGTCGCCTCTCTTTCTGTCCGGATGTCGCCCAGTTGAGCAGACCCATGGCCCGTTGCTCAAATTCTTGCGGAGTAAGGCGACTCTTGGTCATGAAAATAGACTCCCCGAGCCGCAACCGCGCTTTCTCCGCATCATCCAACACCTTCGCGGAGTAGACGGCCAGGGGCAAATGCTGCAAATGCTCATGTTGCCGGAGTTGTTCCACAACACCAAAAGCGTCGAGTCCAGGCAATATCACGTCAAGCACGAGCAGATCAGGAACAAACTGCAAACAGACTTGAATGGCCTCCTCCCCGGTCCGGGCATGGAGCACCACCGCGCCATGCTGTTCAAAGGTCGTCGTGAGCACTCGCACTAGATCAGCGTCATCTTCAACCACTATGACGCGCGGACCTTCACTCGTTCTGCCCAAAACAGAATCCAAGGCTCCTAGCAGGGAGCCCTGGTTCAATGGTTTCGTCACCCAACCCGCCATTCCCCTTAACGTCAGATGGACTTCGTCCGGAGCCGCGCCACCAAGGCCGATCACAGGCACGTCCTGGGTGTCGGGCTGCTGCTTCAGTGCCGTCATTGCTTCCAAGCTTTCCATGCCAGGCAACGAGGAGTCGAGCAGTATGACGTCCGGACGTTCGATAGTTGCCTTGTTGATTCCTTCCTGCCACGACGACGATGCCATTACGCTGTAGCCCGGCTGATTCAGGACAGCCTGCACGGTACTGCAAACATCCGCTTCCACAGTGCACACCAGTACCTTTCGGACGGCAGAACCGCCCCCAGCCAAGATTGTTTCGGCAGGCAGAAGGGGAAGGGTAAAGGAGAAAGTGCTGCCTTGGCCCAGCGTGCTTTCAACCCAAATCCGCCCACCATGCTGCTGCACGATGGTGCGAGTGATCGGCAAGCCCAAACCCGTGCCGCCCTTTTCCCTTCGGTCAGAGGCGTCAACCTGCTGAAAGCGTTCGAAAATACTCTCGCGCATTTCCTGCGGAATTCCCCGCCCCTCGTCCTTCACTTGAAATAGAATCTGATCTTCCTGGGGTGTCGCACTCAGCCAGACGGTCCGGCCTCGAGGGGAGAACTTAATGGCGTTGCCAAGCAGATTAATAAGTGCCTGTATGATCCGGTCCGAATCGACCCAAATGCGAGCAGAGTGCGGGGATAGGGATAAGGTGACTCCGGCCTTTTCCGCCAGGTCGCGTACACTATCCACGGCTTGAGTCATCAGGTCGGCAGCGTTGCAGGTCTTTTTCTCCATGCTCATCTTGCCGGATTCCATACGCTCAAGATCCAGGATATCGTTGATAAGGCGCACGAGGCGGTCGGTATTCGACACTGCGATCTCCAACATCCGCTTCCCCTTTTCGGGATGGGAATCGAGCAGGCCGCCGGTCAATAACCCCAAGGCGCCGCGAATCGAGGTGAGAGGAGTGCGCAGTTCGTGGCTGACCACGGAAACAATTTCACTTTTCATCCGTTCGAGCTCGCGCCGCTGGCTGATGTCGCGGGCGACCGCCGAGGCGCCCACGACCTCGCCGCTGGCGTTCTTGAGGGGAGAAACCGAGACAGACACATCGATACGCTCGCCGCCTTTCCTAATCCTCACCGTCTCCTGGGGAGCAACCCCCTCCCCCTGCTTGATTCGTTCGAGAAAGTTCTCCACTTCCTTCCGGCGGTCCGCCGGAACAAGGAGAAAAATCGATCGCCCTATGACTTCCGAGGCCTTGTAACCGTATAGTTTTTCCGCCCCGGCGTTCCAACTTTGAATAAACCCCTCAGTGCTCTTCCCGATGATGGCATCATCCGAGAATTCTACAATCGAGGCCAGGTAGTCACGGGTGGCTTCGGCATGCCGGCGCTGCAATCTGGCGCTGAGGATGGGGGCGACGTGACCGGCAATGCTCTCCAGCGCACTCAGATCGTATTTCGTGTAGTCCGTTTCTTTGTTCGCTACCACGAAAAGACCAAGGAGCTCCCCGCGAAAGAGAACAGGAAGGGAGATATGCCGGAGAATGCGAACGTGCCCATCGGGGGTGCCGGTGGAAGGGTCGTTGGAGTAAATCGTTCTCTTTTCCTTGAGGGCGCGAGCCCAACTGCATTCTCCCCAGGTTTCTTGCGGAAACCTTGTCGGTTTCCCCGGCATCTGGCACACGCGGTATATCTCTGGGGTCATGCTGAGAACCCGAAGGTCCCCGTCTTCATCAATAATCCCGAAGAGGCCGAGCGGGCTCTGTAAGTCGTCCAGTATGAGTTTCACTATATCTTGGTAAGCATTCTCGTCGGGAGCAGAGAGGAAGATCTCAGCGACTCTGGCTTGGGTGATCAGTTGCGTCTCTGCTCGCTTGCGGTCCGTAATGTCGCGGGAGACGCCGAAGGTTCCGAGGATGTTCCCGTGGGCGTCACGCAGGGGCATCTTCGTGGTTGAAACCCAGGTCACACGGCCATCCGGCCAGGTTTCCTTCTCCTCCTTGCCCACCATCGGTTGGCCCGTTCTGATGATCTCCTGCTCGTCGGCATAGGCCGGCTGGGCATGTTCTGCGGTAAAGAAGTCGAAGTCGGTCTTGCCTGCCGCTTGGGCAGGGTCGCTCAGACCAAACTGTTTAGCGTGCGCCCTATTGATCCGGGTAAAGCGGCTCTCCCGATCCTTGAAGTAGATCACGTCGGGGAGATTGTCCATCATGGTGTCGAGGAGATGCCGTTCCTCAATCAGCGCCTCTTCCGCCCGTTTGCGCTCGGTGATATCGGTATTGATCCCGATGACCCCAAGGATCTCGCCGCTCGAGCCAAAGTGGGGGCTGTAAACGCTGGAGACCCAGCCGGTCTTGCCTGTCGCGGGCACGCGGAAAGGCATGTCGGGGCAATGCACAACCTCCCCCGCCAGGGCCTGGCGGATAATCGCATCCACCTTTTGTTCTCGCAAGTGCGGGAAAAGGTCAAATCCGCACTTACCTAAAGTTTCTGAGGCCGGCACCCCGGTCATTTCTTCCATGAAGCGGTTCCAGACCTGGTAGCGGAGTTCGCGGTCATAGACGACGACGCCTTCTTGAGCATTGGCGATCACCTCGCGATTGAATTGCTCGCTCTCGCGCAGGGCCTCCTCTGCGAGCTTGCGCTCGGTGATGTCGCGAAACCCCCAGACGCGCCCCACATACATTCCCCGCACCGTTTGCGGCTCAGAATGGCACTCGAAGATTCGTCCGTCTCTGCACTCTATCAGGTCGTCAGTCTTCGCTTTGGCGTCGCCGGCCAGGGCCCGGACCTTGCGGTTGAATGCTTCCAGGTCTTTCAGTTGGGATTCAACGAAGTGTACCAGAGCATCGTGATTGCGCAGCTTCATCATGAGCTCCGGAACTGCCCACATGGTTCGGAACTTCTGATTGTGCGCGACAGTTCTGCCGGTGGAGTCGACCACCAGAATGCCGTCGGCAGTTGACTCCAGCGTGGCACGGATGGTTTCCGTCCGCTCCTCCACGCGCCTCCTCAAGGCCGCCACCCAGAGGGTGCCGAAGAAAATGATCAGCAGGCAAATCGTCAGCAACACCAGGATTCGGCCCGCCGTCCACCACACTGGCTTTTGCAGGACCACCACATCCTGCGGCGAGCGCAAAAGGACTCGAAATGATTTGGGCTGTGCGGCGCCTTCCCTCTGCGCCGACAAATATTTATCCACCTGCACCGAGCAAACTCCCGTGAGTTGAAGCTCGCTGCCGACCCGCCCGGACGCTACTTCTTGGGCTTTCGTTCCACTGGGGAGGACCGCCAAGAAAAACATCCCCCCGGACGACATCACCAACGTGGGATGCTCCGAGGTCTGACCGATATTAAGATCCAGGTTCTCCAGCCGGCCCTGAATTTGAATGAGTTTTGCGTCGTAATCCCCCTTCAAGGCGTCCTGCGCGGTCACCGGTGCAGCGGCGAGGGCTGGGCTGCTGCCCTCTCGCTTGAAGGCAGCATCCTCCAGCATCACCGCGTACTCGCCCATGGCGGGGAAGCCCACCGCATCCACCACATCGCCGAGCTTCAGAGGGGTTTCCTGAACGGTGGGGATGAAGAGTCCCTGGGTGGCATCCTGAATAAAGAGCCATTCTCCGGGCCACTGCAAAGTGACTTGTCCGCGCACGCGAACGCGATGGACAAATGTCATGTCCGGCGCGAACCGCAATAAGCTGTTGATGGGGCTTACCGGCAAGGAAAAAGGATCGGCCGGGGCTGGCTCCTCGATCCTCACCTGGGCGAGGGAGGGGAAGAGCAAGCGCGCCCCCACCATTTGGCGGTTCTTGGTGAAGACAGGGGCTATATTACCGTGAATCACCACTCTGGCATCGACCAGGCGAGTGTAATCGCCGCCGGCCTCCCGCAGCGTAATGCCGCGTATCATGCCCTCTCTCAAGGCGAGCGTGGTCGTGACGTGGGGGCCGGACGGCACCACGGAATGGACGACACCCTCGACTTCCACCCACCGCCCGTCATCTGCGCCGGTCAATAATTGCGCCAGACCTCTGCGCGGGGGGTTGGCCGGCAGGTGAGACTGCCCTAGGGCGTGTACCTCAGACGCTATGACAACGGGCGCGTAACCTCCCGGGTCGCTCACCCCATTCACATCAACCAGGGTGCCCGGCCGGAGAGGAAGAAGGGGCCGCGGAGGAACCAAGACGGCAATGCAGCCGGTATCATCACAGGCAAAGAAGGCGCCAGTGCGAGGATCGGTATCGGGATCGTAATAGGTAACGACGGCCCGCAGGTGAACGGGGTAACCTCGCTTGGCTTCGTCAAACTGCAAGCTGTGCGCCGCGTGGGCCGTGGTCAGGGTGGGCAAGGCCTGCTGCGGCGCGTTTGACTGCTGTCCAAAAGCGCTCAGTACAACGGAAAACACGGCGAGCGCGACCGAAAGTGACCACTTGCCACGGACCCGTGCCTGCTGTGATCTGTTCTCGACGAACGTCGTTCGGCGAGCGCGGGATTCCTCCGCCAGCTTGGGAAGGGTGATGTCATGCCCGATGGCCACAAAGTGTGTGATCTCCCCGGCTTTGCGGTTCTGTCCCTGGATGTGAAATGTGGAAGGGTCTAAGATGCGGATGGCTTCGGGCGCCGACTCGAAAAGCGCACGGAACTTCTCCTGCTCGCGAGGTGACTTCACGGCATCACTCCAATCAAATGGGCACTCTCGACATATGTTACGAAGCTGGCCCCATCCGGCAGTTGCGTGTCAAAAAATCCGCAGAACACGAGGTCGCCACAGCGAATCGACAAACGTAATCCAAATGCCGACTCAATTCGCCATGCATGCATGGGGCAAGGCGGGTTCCAAGCTCATAAGAAGCCGCTTGCGAGAGTTAACTCATTTGAGTTTAGGGAATTACGGGCGTGGGCCGATCATGATTTGGCCTCAGGCACGCAAAGCCACCTGTATCGCTCTCGGAATACTGTTACGAATCGATACAGGTAGGAAAGGCGGCATTTCAAGGCCATAGTATACAGATTAGTAATAACAATCGCGCATTCCAAAATGGCCCTGCGCAGGCAGGGGCAAACAGCCCCTCGGATTCCTCAGCGGTTGAGGTAGGAGTTGCCCAGTGGCGTCCTGGAGTCCAAGGTAGGGCTATATGTGTGAATGCGGAAGCAGGCAATGGGGTGGACGGGACGGGAGGCGCTCGTTCTGCCGGTGGGACTCTCTAAGAGTTCTCCCTCGGAGCCGTGGAGTAGCAGCACGAAGCGGGGGCGGAGCCGACTACAACTGGGGCTTGGCGATCATGATGATCGTTTGCTGATGGTCCCGTATGGGGAGGAAAGCGCCTATTTGCGGGCATTGGTAAAGAACAGATGATCCGTCACCACAGGGAGTGAACCAATCAGCCCTGGCTTGGTCAATTTAAGGCCGCTCGCCGGACCAATATCCAGCAGTTTTTCCCCACTTGCAAATACAACGAGGTTTTCGACTCAGTAAGTAGCTTGATAAAGTGCCGCGCCCAGGGCGCCGCTGGTCGCAGCCAACACTGCGGGCGCGGATCGGGCGAACACGGACTTGACGGCGCTACCGGGGATATACAGAATATCTTCCGCCTGGAGTTGGACGTCTCCTTCGTGGCCCTTGAGCATTTTATTCAGGTCCACATGAATATCCGTATAGCCCGAAGGTCCTTTGCGGAGAAGCCTCGAACCATTCATGCTGGAGGTATGAGTGGTGCCACCCGCCATGGCGAGCGCTTGTAACAGGGTCATTTTCCCGTCATCCTCCATGACAAACCCGCCTGGCCGGCCAACATCTCCCAGAACATAAACCAAACCGGCGCGCGGAATTATGACCTTGTCTCCGGGATAAAGCCGAACGTTGGACGAAAGCGACTTTTTGGCGTCTTTCGACAAAAGGACGGAGACGGTGGATGCGTCACCGGCGCGCTGGATAGTGATCGCGGCACCGGCGAGGGGCGTGGTTCCACCTGCCGCAGCGAGGACATCTAACAAGCTCTGGCCACCTGCTACCCCATAGACTCCAGGTGTTTTCACCTCGCCCAATACGGATACCCCTTGAGTACTGTACTCACGAATGATTACAGCCACTTGGGGCACAAGGAGGTAGTTTCCCTCCCTCAGCTTGCGGGCAATAAGGGCCTCCGCCTGGTCGGTTGTCAGCCCGGCAAGGTGCAGGCTGCCGATGAAACTGAGGGTCCCGTCTCCCAAATCGTTGAGTCGAATGGTCTGGTGCAAGTCCGCCTCGTCATAGACATTCACTTCGATCAGATCCCCCGGTCCGATTTTCATCCTGGCTTCGTGCGCCGTTTCCTCCGCGGCACCATTTGCCGCGCGAATCGCATTCACACTGTCGTCAGAAAGGGGCGAAGTTGGTGTTTGACCTGCACCAGCGAGAGCTCCAGTAAGGCAGCCAACGATGATGGTCAACAAGAAGGGAAATCGGCAAAGCAATCTCGGTGAATAGAATCTCATGGGAAGCACTCCTCTTAGTTTTAATTGACATCTGGGCTGTAGTACCCGCGCCCGTCCTTCGGATTGGACTTATACCCCATGTACAGGTAATGGTCGACGGACTTCAGATTGAAGCCATTCCTGACGACGCCGACGATTCGTTTGCGCGATCGCAGGAAGATGTCACGGACACGAATGAGGGATTGTTTCGTTGTAACACCAGAGCGGACAACAAGAATCACAGCATCGCAATGGACGGAAACGACGACCGCATCCGTAACTGACAGCACCGGAGGTGTATCCAGGATGATGAAGTCATAGGTCGTGCGCCACTCCTTAATGCGTTCCGCCATGCGTGGCGAGCCCAGCAACTCGGCCGGATTGGAGGGTCGCGGGCCGGCAGGAATTACCGACAGATTCGGCAGGGAGGGGAATCTCACCGGCTCCACAGATGATGGTCCGCCCGCGATGAGAGAGCTTAATCCTCCGCCGCCATTCAAATTCAACTTGCGTTCCAGATTTGACCGCCGCATGTCGGCTTCGACCAACAGTACCCGCTGATCTTGCTGGGCGAGCGCAGCCGCGCAGTTCAGAGCCGTTGTCGTTTTCCCCTCGTCCGGCAAGGCGCTGGTAACCAGGAAGACATTACTCACGCCCTGCCGACTCGCCTGCAGAATCGAAGTTCGCACGATGCGGTATGCCTCGGCGATTTGGGACTGTGGCTTAGACAGAACTACGGCCTCTACTCTGGAGGGGATTGGAGAGGCAAGCCGAACCGGTGATGTTGCATGCGCGTGCGGCTTCAGAACCTTCCATCGAGGGACCAATCCCAGTGCCGGCGCCATAGTTATCTGCTCGGCATCATCGGGGGTTGTGATCGTATCGTCGCAATTCTCGGACACAAACGCGCCTGTAACCCCCAAAAACAGCCCGCCAAACAGGGCTATGGCAAGATCCATCGGTATAAATGGCTTGGCAGGCCGGTCAGATTCCCTGGCGGGGTCAACCGTCACGATATTGGTTGACCGCAGCCCAGCCAGCACCCCCGCCTCCTTCAATTGTTTGAACAATGAGTCATAGAGATCCCGTTTTGACTCCACTTCGTGTTTCATGATGGAGTACTGGACATCCCGGTCATTGAGTATGTTTGCAGCTTCTTTCGCGCGCTCGAAGGAAGCCCGCAGGGCATCTTCGGTTTGTTGGGCCGTGAGGTAGTTGTTCTGCGCGCGAGTGGCGAGATTCTGAATCTCGGTTTGGATTTCCGCATCCAACTGGCTCAGCTCACTCTGCATTTGCCTGAGCTTCGGGTTGGCTGATCCATATATGGCTGCCGTTTGCGCGTACTCTACCTTGAGCTGGCTTTGCTGGGTGCGCAGGTTCTGGATCAACAACTGCGAGTTCGGATTGGTCAGCGACCTGGTTGTGGACGACATGGCCGCCAAATCCGAAATCAACTCCGGATTCCCACTCCTGGCCAACTGCCAAATGGCTTGCGCGAGAATCCGGTTCTCCTTGCGCGGCAACCACCGCCTTATCTGCTTCTTCCAGCCTTGTCATCACGATGTTGTGCGTCTCATCCACCCCCAGAATACCGGCTTGTTTCTGGTACCGGACCAACGCCTCCTGAGAGGCAGCCACCTGGTTTTTGAGATCATCAAGCTGCTTCGATAACCGGTCCGAGACTTCCGCCGTGGCCGCGAAACGGGTTCTGAATTGCTCCTCCTGGTAATTGCTAACCAGTGAGTTCACGACGGCGGCGGCAACTTCCGGGGCGGGACTCAAAAATGAAATCTTGATGATTCGCGTACCATCAACTACATCCACCCGGAGGTTCTTGTGATAAACCTTTAGCACCGTCGCCCGCCGATGAGGTGCTTTCTCCAACGGTAATTGGGACTCATCAGGGTGCTTGGTGAAGGCGTCCCACAAGGGCTTGGGTGAAAATTCAGGGCGGTTCTCAAGCTTCAAATCGTGGATGACCTGGAGAGCGAGCGTGTCACTCTTCAAGGTGTCAACCTGTGTTTGTTGGGTCAAATGATAATCCATTCCGGTCGCGTCACCGATCATCCCACGGGGATCCTCAGGCGCAAGTGTGTCGGAGTTCTCTTTGTTGAATTGAATTGTCGATGTTGACTCATACTTCGGCGTACAAATCAGGCAATAGACGAGCCCTAGAGCGAAAAAGCCACAAGTCCACGCCGCAACAATCCATTTTCGCTTCCGCATGATGCGCCAGAGTTCGGCAAACGAAACCTCCGCCACCGGCTCGCTGTTGGCGAACCCCGTGGTCACTCTGGGCACAATGGCGGCACGCGGCTGGTCCTCATTTGGCATGTTGCTCGTCAACAACTTATTATTGTCAGACATCTCAGATACCTCGCTTTCTTGCTAACGGAACTCCTTCTGAGCCCGTAGAATCACACGGACGAACGCCGGTCAATCGTTTCGCGGCTCATACACGCTTGGGCGCTTCGTTAAACGCCCGCCAGACGGCACCAAACGCGGGCTTGGGCTGCAATTCGGCGTCGTAGAGCAGAGGCCGAACCGGCATGCTATCGCGGCGCGGGCTTTCCTTTGCGAGCCAGGTGGTACGATCGCTCAAACCCCAGATAAGCACCGTCTTCACGGATTTGAATTGAAGAAGGAACGAGAGGTAGTTGTGATATTGCTTGGCCACCAGACCATCACGGACGGCCTTATCTCCAGGCAGACTCGAGTCGCGGACGTCCATTTCTGTGACCAGAATGGAGAGTCCCAAATCTTCAATGGCATGAAGAAACCTCTTGAAACCGGGGCCCGTTACATTTGTCTCCGCAACGATATGCGATTGAATTCCCAAACCATGAATCGGAACACCTCTTTGTACGAGCCGCGTCAACAGGGACAGCACGGCCTGCCGCCTTTTCTCGGTCCAGGAGTCTTCCGCCTCGATCCGGTCTTGGTTGTAGACCAGCATCGCTTTAGGATCAGCTTGATGGGCGGCATGGAACGCCAGCTCAATGTATTCGGGCCCCAGATAAATGAGCCAGGGCGTTACCTTCAATCCGTCCGCTCGGCCATCCTCGACCCAAATGGCTTCATTTACGACATCCCAGGAATGCATTTGTCCCGCATAATGACCGGCGACCGTAGAGATGTGGCCAAGCAGTATTTGCCTGGCATTGTCGAGGTTGACTGTGCCAACGAACCAATTGGGCAGGGCTTGTTCCCACACCAGCGGTACACCACGAAGCAGCATGCCGTGCGAGCTTGCGAATTGCTCGATCCAATCGCCTTCGGAGAAATCGAACTGGCCGGGGGCGGGGTGAAGCGCGTCCCACTTGAGCTCGTTTCCCGGCACAACGATCCCGCATTGTTGCGTTGCCAGGCCGGCATACTTCGGATCCGTGGCCAACGTCTTCTTCAGCACCATCGACCCGAAAAGGATCCCTCGTGAAGCCGCTATTTCTCGCAACGATGACAACGCGCGGGACGAAGCCCCTGCCGGCATAGAGTCCACGGCCGATGCCGGTCCCAACCCTGGCACGCAAGCGGCTCCGCCATACGTCGAGAGGGCGAGCTTGAGCAAATCGCGGCGCGTCATAGTCTTCCTGCTTCCCCTGCGTGCACAAGTCCGGAGTGAATCCCTGCGGTCATTAACTGCCGGAGGACGATGGCGACGAATCTCGAGTTCCCGATTAAATACCGCTTCCACAGCCTTCGCGGTTCCCTTGCCACTCGGAACAACCACTCGAAACCCCAGTCCTGCATCCACCTTGGAGCGCGGGGCAGGAGCCCGCTTACCACGTCAAACGAGCCGCCGACGCCGACGCTCACCGGGACTCCCAGCTTTCGTCCATGCTGATACATCCAGTTCTCTTGCTTCCCTGCTCCCAGGCCGACAAACAGGAAATGGGGGCGCGCCCCCCGGATCTCATGCGCAACTTCCCGCAGCAACTCCTCGTTTTTGTCAAATGCATCGGGAGGACAGCAGGTTCCTGCCACGATCAGGTTCGGGTGGCGCGCCCGGAGCTTCTTGACGGCAAGATCTGCGGCGCCTGGGCGGCCTCCCAGCAGAAACACCCGTAGGCCCTCCTGTGCGGCGCGCTCACACAACCCCTGAAAGAGGTCGATCCCCGTGACGCGTTCTCGCAATTTTGCGCCAAGAATCCTGGCCGCTCCTAGAAGGGAAGCGCCGTCCGGCAGAACCAGCGCGGCATGCTCATAGACTTCACGGAACTGTGGATCGTCCTCCAGCATGACCACATGCTGGGCATTGGGTGTTACGACGTACACAGCAGCCTTCCGTGACAAGGCGTGCTCGACCAGAATATCAAGTGCCTCGGAGAAACTCGTTGCGTCTACAAACGCCCGCCCAATCTTGATGCGCTCAATCTTGCCAGCGGGATGGGACATGCCAATGCATTGAGCAATTGCCATGGTGTTACCTCGGCTTGTTAGGTAGTACTTGAAGTGAATGGGACCGGGCCGGTTGGAATCGGCGAAATGATCCGGCGTGAAGTCATCGTCTCAGGGCTTCGCCATCCTCACTTAGCCGTGAGCCCCTGTCGAATGTCTCGATATTCCGGCAAACTATTTCGTGGCCGCATACCTAAAATGCACGTTATTCTCCATCCGTGAATACTTCGGAAAATGCGAGTAACCTAAAGATATACAATGGCTTAGTGTCATGGGAAGGAGATCAAAAGTTGGGGCCGTGCGGCCATAGTGTACGGATAGACGTGAAACTGCTCCAAAACGAGACAGGCCAATGCTGGCTATACCCTATGGTTGGCGGCCAAACTTGCATTGGGAGAGGCCTGCGACAGATTGTCGATGTGTATGCCCGGGAAAGGCAGACACGCTGGGAAACCGAAAAGCAACTCGAACGAAGCCCGGCACGATCCATACTCTTTCAGGTGCCGAATGCGGTAGCCTCATGAAAGTGTGCGCCGATCGGTCCCGTCTCCAGACCGCGCGGAAGGAACCCAAACCGCAAGTCCTGTTCCCTTCGCCAGTATGCGATGATGCTATTCGGGAGCACAGGCAGGCCGGTTTCGACGACCACACTCTCAGGAAACAGCGATTGCAACTGGTATCGAGATAGCAGGTTGATTTCCTCATATTCCCTCATAAGGCCAGGTGAATAGGCAACAACCATGCGCTGGAAACGAGGCGAAATGAATTGATACAGCGGAAGAAGGGTATGGGGGTCAATCGGGAACCATTTATTCGGCGTTGCCACGAAATAGCCCTTCGAGGCCACACGCCGAATCTCATCGGCGAACTGTTCTTGTTTCTTCCCGTCGCCGACGTGTTCGATCACCGCGTTGGAAAACACCCAGTCAAAGGCGCGGTCCCCGAAGGGTAAGGAACATCCGTCGCCGATAACTCTTCGGATACCGTCATGACCCTCGCAGTTGACGTTCGGCACGTCGAGATTCACCAGCGTCACCCGCTTAAACTTTCGGTAGAGTGGCAGGAATTCCCCCAGAAGTCCCTGCCCCCCACCCACGTCAAGCAAGCTGCCAGGTTCGCCCGCTCCGAGCAACTGGAAGAGCAGTTTCAGCTTCTGAGTTCGGAGACTCCGATAGATGGGTTTAATACTGCTGAGGATGTGTCGCCGCAATTCTAACGTCATCTACTCAACTCCTCTGCGCACGATGGCCACTAACCCATCTGCGGCGAAAAAGAAGCCATCCGCCGGGGTTTTTCGCATTCGTGCCGCGCAAGATTGTCCTAAATCGCTCGATAGGGAGACGGGGAAGTGATAGTGGTGAAGAATAAGGTTGGCCAGATTTGGTCGCGCATCCTCCTAAAAGCCTCAGGCGATTCGCCAATTCTGGTCATTGCGGGCCGATGTAAAGGGTAAAGGGTCCGTTGAAGAAAGCAACGTGGAGCGCTGCATGCTGCAACCACTGTGTGACATGCTGCGCGTCCATACTTCCGAGCACTCATTGAAATAGCAGCCCTCCACATATGCTCGCGATAGATCAACCTTCGGCGGTCAAGCAAGGACTGCAAGACCGGCTGAATCTTAACGAAGGGAAAGGGTTGCATGTCCCATAGGTGGGACAGAAGCAGATATTGTGCAAAAAGCGTGTGGCACTCGAGCTCACTCAGATTTGTGGCGCAAATACCTCCATTATTGAGGCGATAAGCCACCGTAACTTCGGGGATGAAAACTATATCGTGGGCCAACGCCATGCGCCACCAGAGGTCGAGATCCTCGATGTGCAGATTGAAACGATAGCCGCCCAGAGCCAGTGTCTTTTGCACATTCAAGACCACACTGGAGTGACAGATCGATAATAAATACCCCCTTTGCACCAGGGCACGCAAGTCGGAGGGAGTTGCTTCCGTGCTGCGTGTAAGGCAAACGGCACTCGTCTGTTTATGATATTTGGCCCGCGAGTAGAACATTCCACTTTCGGGGTATCGGCTTACGTGTCCTGCAACGACTTTCAAGCGGTTCGGGCATGCGATATCGTCGGCATCGAGTCTTACCAGCCAGCTTGAACGCGCCTCCTCGAGCATCCGGTTCAATGTCGCGGTAAGCCCTTGGTTTTCCTGTGAGATCAGCCGTAGGTGCCGGTTCCGAAGCGATTTCAGATAGGCCCAGGATCCGTCAGTTGAGCCATCATTGATGACGAGGAGTTCATAGTCATCAAAGGTTTGGCTGAGGATGCTTTCAATTGCTTCCGGGAGGAAGGGCATACCGTTGTAAACGGGAATGCCAACAGTAAATAGTGACAAGGGATTACCTGCCTTTCCGACATATGAAGCGGCGAGTTGGCCAGGATACGCACCGCGTTCTCAGGGGAAAGAGATGACGTGGGTTGTGGGTGTGCCCCTTAGTGAACATCCTATTGGACAAAAATGATGGTTCACGCCGCGCGCCCGGGTGCTGGTCTTGAGGCGCTTCCTGCAAGTTCGCCTCTCCTCACAATTCGCAGGAACTTATCAATACTTTTCTCGAATAGGCAGCGCAGTTCCCTTCGGGCCTGGCGCGGAACTAATCTCATTCCGACGTAAAGCAGTATGTGAAAGAAATCGGGTTCACCACGACGGAAAGCCAGCTCCAAGAGCCTCCCATATTCGCGCGTCTTGGCCACGGGTGCTGCTTGCCGGGCAACATGGAGCAGAATGAAACTCGCATAGGCTTTGGGGGTGATTTGTTCGCGCACATCTTCGATCCAGGACAGGGAGGAGCGCCAATCAACGGAATTCGTGATGCTGGGGAAAGTCTGGTTCACGAGGACAACTGCAAGAGGGTTAGGCTCGAACTCGAATCCGACGCCCTCCAGGCCCGCCACGCGAATGACCCAGTCCGAGTCCTGATGTTTCCGCAGCCCCTGGCGGAAGGGATGTTGGAGCAAAAGCTCTCTCTTCGTGACTAGCGTCTGAGTCCCCATGATGGCCTCGCCGCAGGACAGGCTTTTCCGACGGAAGAGGTACTCACTAATTGGTTCCTCCGGGGCAGGGAATCGCCTTGGCCAAACGTAGTCGCCCTGCGGCATTCGCGCAATGATTCGACACGAGACCACGGGGATGGAGTGGGTGGAGCGCCGCGCGGCAGATAACTGGAGTTCCGTCTTACTCGGCAGCCACTCATCATCATCGTCAAGGAAGGCGACCCATTCGCCCTTCGCCGCCTGGACACCGGCGTTCCGGGCTCCGCAAGCTCCCTGGTGTTGCGGTAAAGTGATGATTCGGATGCGCGGATCGGCGATCGCCCCCAGCCCCTTTTCGGTGGATTCATCTGGTCCATCCACCACAACGATAACTTCCAGGTTTGAGTGCGTCTGATTCAATACAGAATTCATCGCCTTAAGGACCAGACTCGGACGGTTGTACGTTGGAATGACGGCGCTAACTAAATGCTGATTACTCATGTGTTCTTCTCCAGCCAGGCTTCCTCGGTGCAAGGGAATAACGGCAGCGATTGAGTTATTATGCCAGTATCGTGCATACTCGATCCTCCAGGAAGGGTCTCGGGCCGCCAATGACGGGACCCGCGAGTATCGCTTCGTAGGCGGCGAGCGTCCGCTGCGCCAAGCCATTCCAATCCAGGTGATCAAGCGGAGCCTCAAAAGACCGAGGGGTTTCGAGCGCCCAAGTAAGAGCGTCTTTGAGCGCCGATACCGTCAGTTCCCCAAGGAAAGGGCGCACCCATTCCTGGCCTACCTCCTGGGCTAACTCTCCCATTGCTCCGCGCAGCGGGACCAGGACCGGGCGATTCAAGGAAAGAGCTAAAAGAGCAGTCCCTGAATTCAGAATCTCGTGATAGGGCAAGGCCACCAAATCCGCCGCGCCAAAATAGGTTGAGACCCTGTCTTTAGGAACGTGCCCGAGGGAAAGCCGAATGCGTGTGTCGCTTCTTCCTTCCTGGCAAATCTGCCTGGACAAATCGTCGGAGAGCGACTCGCCGGCTATGACAAGAAACGTTGATTCATCTCGAATTGCCCTGAATTCCGAAATGAGCCCTAGAATGTTTTTATAGGCGCGTATCTGGCCGAAGAAAAGAATGACTTTAGCATGAGATGGTAAGTTTAGAGCCCGTCTGCAATCTGTTCGGGGCCTCGCAGGATATTCATCGCGGTAGTGTCCATGCGGAATGACAAACCCGGGAGTGTGTCTGAGCCTCGGGAAGCGATTGCGTGCAGCCACCAAGCCCGTTTGTGTGAGGGCAATGAACGCGTCGAGCTTGGCGGTGAAGCAATCCCAAAACCAGGGTTCCAGCGTGGGGTAACGGCCTTCATGAGCACCGAGGTTGTGAACAGTCCAGAACACTTTAGAACCCCGGGACCTCAATCCTTCAATGAGCATGAGGTCGCGAAGGACCGACGCCTTGGCGCGGAATTCCGTCAAGGTCGAGTTTAGGGGAGCTTCCGGCCAATGGAAGTGAACGACTTCATAGGATTTCCACGCTGCACGTGAGTAGCTGAAGTCCTCGACACGGCAGGCAAGTCTGGAATAAAGCAGCCAGGTATACGGATTCGATTCGCGGGCACCCAAGCCCGGTGAAGCCAGCACTCGCATGATCATCGCGCAATGCCTACAATGGATTCGATTGGCCGAATAGCGGTGGCCATCTGAAAATTTGCCATGCACTTAGCGACGGCGGCGCAAGCCACGTTCAAGGCGCAGCGCTCGCTGTTCGCTCGAAGAATCGCAAATCCTGCAAAGTCGGTAGGGGAAACAACCTGGAAACATAACAGGAATTCCCAAAGCCTCATATTCGATATATCCGCCTCCGTCAACCTGCAACTCCGAATTGTTCAGGGAAGATCGCTTGCATCAGTGAGCGGCTGCGGTTGCGCATGGCTCTTGGTATGCGACGAATCAAGGGAGTCTTGGGATTAAAGGGATACGCAAGCAGATGGGGCGCCATTCGTCGAATTAACTCGACCTGGTGAGAAGAGTCTTGGCGGATGTGCTCAGGGATTTGCAACACGCTCGATATGTACCGCTCGCTACTGGACAAAGGTACACGCGCACAGGGTGAAAGGTCTAACGCTTGTTCGATGGAACTCGCCCAAGCGCCAAGGCGCTGTTCAATATAGAAGCGGTCGCGCCAGTCGATTACAGTATGTTCGGTCGCTTCCGTCCATGCCCGCCATTCCTGAAGAGCGTGAACTAGAGGTCCGGTGGCGTCCTGCCTGCACCCTGTGAGGATCTGATTTACGTTTGGAACTTTCCAAGGGCTTTCGGGTGAAGCGCTAAAGTGGTTGCGCGAGGCGCGCAGGCAGCCGATCTCGATGCCGCCCCCGCGAAGAATAATGTCGCTCTCACGGAAGTGATCCCACTGCCCACGGCAGATGAATTCTTTGTCTCGGTCGGCAGATTGCTCAGAAGTGTGTGCAGCAAATATCGCTTCCGTGCCGCGATCGTATTCCCCAGGCTTTATCAAGAAATGCTGAAAACCAGCTAGTCTGGCCAACTTGGGCGGAAGCGTCAAGTCTCCACGGCTCATATCGGCGTACCACTGCGTGTAGCATCGAACCTTCACACCGGCACGAAAAACGGCGGCAAGGAGGAGTCTCGAATCGAAGCCTGACGTGAGAGGCAACCACAGAGACCTCGAGGTTTTCCACAGCGCCTTGATTGCCGTGACCAGGGTATCCTCGACTCGCTCCAGTGCCTGTTCGTAAGTCAATTCAACAGGTCGAAAGAGGCGTTTGGCAATAATCCTGCCTGTTTTCAGGTCCAGTTTTTGGCTCGGCAACAAGCGGCGAATACCTTCGAAACGGGTAAGAGGTGCGACGTACCATTCCACTCCGACATTGTGCGCCAGTATGCGGTCGTCGAAGATGGGTGTTTGTGGTGTGCGGAGAAGTGCGGCGCTGCTTGAGACCCTGGGCTGGCCGGCGTCTGCGCCAGTGTATAGGCAGCCAAGCATTCCGAGTGCGTCAGTTTGCAGAGTGCCGTTGGCAACAAGAGCCCATCGTCCGGCCCATGAGGAAGTGAGGTCTGCATCGAAGGCCGGCGAGTTGGCGATCTCCTCGAGCGGGCTTGGCCGCGACGCCTCGGTCTGAACCGCGGAGACCGATCAGGATGTACTCGCTTCCGCCGCGAGAAACCACCTTTCGTACGGGAAGCTTGGGGCAATGAGACAGAATCCCACGGCCCTGTACTGATTCAAACTGCCAGTCGGGATACACGTTCAATGGCGCCGGGCTGATGACGAATTGGAGTTGATGTTGACGCATAATCGAGTCAAATCCTTTCCTTGCCAGGTTGCTACAGGCTGTTATGGGTGGAAGCTGCTTGCCCATCAAGATCAATTCTTGGTTTACACCGAATGGACCGAGCGATACTGCTCGTAGCGCATCCCAGATGCGCCGGCGATAAGCCCCGCCCCGTGGGAGACACGTTGTAAGGCCTTAACCACTTCAGATCTGCTGCGTGTGACGGAGGCAAGCAAAAGGCAAAGCCCCTTCATGCCGCGAAGGAGACCACGGAAAGCATACATCAATGATTGCCGAAAGGATTGGGAGGGGTAGGTGCGAAAGGCAATGAAGTTCCCCGCCCGGTACGCCCGCTGGAGAATGTATCTCAAATTCGAACGAGAGGCTGGAACCCATTCATCAACAATTGCTTCGTCGGCCCAGGCGATAAGTCCCCCCGATTCATAGAGCCGCGCAAAGAAGTCCGTGTCTTCACCCCCGGTTAGAGCGAACCGGTCATCAAAAAGCCCGATCCGGTCAAACACCTCCATGCGTATCAACGCGTTGCCGGTGCGAGCCTCCGGGAGCAGCGTACCGGTTGCGTATCGAGGTCTCTCAAAGAATCTCCCTGCGGTGACCCATTGCGGTACCTCGGACATGAAGTGTGGGACCACCGGCCCGGAGACAGCATCAGCCCCATATGCTTGCTGGCAATCCGCCAGATGTTTCAGCCACCCTTGTGATGGGACTTCGTCATCATCGATGAAAGCAAGTGCATCGGCAAATTCCGCGACAAACTCGACGGCCTTGTTCCTTACATGAGAAAGTCCTCGCCGCAGCTCGCAGCAATAGCGGAGCGGATACTTCAGCTTAGACGCAAATTCATCACAGATTGCCCTCGACTGCGGTGAGCCTTCATTGTCCACGACGACGATCGTGATCTGGCGACTCGGCAAAGCTTCCTGCGTTGCAAGAGCTGCCAGCAAGCGCCGAAGACCCTCAGGCCGCTTGTAGGTTGGGATGCAAACCGCGATCTGTCTCTGCAACTCAGGCTTCTCGGTCCGAGCCGTGCTTTTCGTTGCTGCCGGGGACTCCGAATCCTCCCCATTTGGTATAACTCCGTTTGTCAACATGCAGCTCCGAGTTGTTCAAGGTAATCCGTTTGCATCGGTAAGTGATGGCGGTGGCCGGAGGGGGCGGGGGCATGAAGAGAAATGCACACTGCCGTTGACGTATAGAGGATCCAGAAGATGTTGTTCTGGTGAAAGATTGTGCTTTCAGTCAAACTATAGAGGAGCATGAAGGTTAGGTATGTCCAAAGCCAGATGGGAACCTCTCCGGTAGTTTTCCGAAGGAGACGCAAGGCGCCGCGCAATTGGACCACGTAACCCGCAACAAAAATGCTCAGCCCCAGGATGCCCATATCAATTGCGATATCAAGGAGGCCGTTGTGCCCCCCTAATACGCGCCAGTTGACCTGCTCTATCACTGCTGAGGATCCCCCTTCGGCCCTCCAAAAGGCACTAAATCCGTAACCAAGCCAGGGGCGCTTCGCGATGGAGAGCAGCATCGCGTGCCATAATTCGATTCGCCCTGTCAGGGTGGGACCCCGGTGGAGCAATTCGAACAGGGAAGGCAGAATCGGGTAGAGCAGGAAGCCTGATCCTACGGCGGCAAGACCAACAACAATGATAATAGGGATCGCCACTGTGAGTTTGGAGCGAAACAGCCGGTAAAGCGGGAGGGTCGCGACCATGATCGCAGTCACAAAGATGCCGGTGGCCGACCTGGAAAGCACCAAAAGGCACAATGCTCCCGCAATTCCCACCCAGCGCACCCACCAGCCAGCTGGCGGCCGCGCGAAGTAAAACACCAGCATCGAGAACGCCATAGCCCTTCCGAGTATATTCTTGTGCGTAAATGCTCCCCGCCAGGCGCCGGGGAATAAGAGGTGGTCAACTCCGTAGTGCGGAAGGAAGATCGCCATGAAAATGCTCGTGAGTACAACCAGAGCGCAGGTCCAACCCAGCAAACGCAACTGCTGGGGAACCGTGAAACGGCTCCCAAAGTAGATCCCAAACGCCGTAGTTGAGAGCATCAGCACGCTACGTCTGATGGTGACGAGCGGGTGCTGTGACCACACGGTGGAGGCGATGGCAACGGCCACGAGCAGGAGGATCCACCTGGCTTTCCACGCGCCCCGCAGCACCGTCCGCCAGTGGAGGACGATGAAACAAAACGCCACCACGTGGAAAGCTGCCTGCACGGTGAACTCGAGGAGATTCCCCTCTGGCCGCGGAAAGTCACCCATGTCGCCCGCGATGAAGGGCAGCAAGTTTACGGTGCAATAAAAGAGCATAGCGACGGTGAATATTTTCTCGATTTGTTTAAGCATATAAAGTGAGGTGAAGAGTTCGGTTTAACCAAGGTATATCGATTGCAGGGTGATCCTCTCTCCCGTTGCGTACGATCAACACGCGAGAACCTCCGTAACGGCCGGGGGACCACATGCGGACCGCTCGCGCCGGCGCAAAAGGGCAATGATCGACCACAAGCTCAAAGCCAGGAGCCCATCGCTGGCGATGCTTGACCATGCTGCACCCCTCCACCCGTACGCCGGGATGAACCACAAATTGATGAGAACATTGAACGCGGCAACGACAACCTGGATGAGCGTTCGAGTTCCCTGGTGACCTGCGCCGGTAAGCGCATCGGCGATGAAATAGTGCAGCGTTTTCAATACTGGCAAAAGGGCAAGCCAGCGCAGGGCTTCCGTGACCTCGGCGTATTGGCGTCCGAGGATGTGCGGCACCAGGGGGGCGCAGAAAAGCAGTGCCATGGACGCAAACAATGCGTATGGAATGATCCGAGCCAGCAGCCGGCGGCCGTGCCGAATGGTTGCTCCCAGACCGTCCTTGCCAACGCGGAAGAAGCTGGGATAAGCGGCACACAAGAGGGCACGTACGGGGATAACCGCAACCTCGATAAGGCGATAGGCGGCGGCATAAACGCCCGCTGCTTCGAGGGTTGCCAGCCTTGCCACCATGGATTTGTCGATATCGTTATAGATCGTCACTGCCGCCAGGCTGACCGAAAAATAGAAGCCCTCGGCGCCTTCTCCCCGGAAGCGGTGCAGTGCGAGCTTCGGTTTTCCGAATCTGAACGTGACCCAGGCAACGGCAACCAGTGCTGCCACAATTGATCCCGCCAGGTAAACCGCTGACCAGGCCACAACACCTGGATGAGAAACTGCCAGGGCCAAACCCGCAATGCCGATGAGACGCATCAGGCTTACAAGCACGTTCAATTGGGCGTTTCCCGAAAGACGTTCGACACTTTGAAAGGCCCATGTCCCCATGTCCAGGAGTTTCATGAAAATGAGGTCGGAGACGCTGATGAGGACAATCATCAGCGGCGGAATAGAGCGCGGCAGCACCAACCGGCAGATTGCCATGGCGAGGAGAGTGAGCAGGCTGCCTGAAACGACCGTCAGCATCAGGCCATTGCCCCAGTACTCCGAGAACAGGCGCCGGTCCCGCGACACATTCTTGATGAGCAAGGCGCCGGCCCCCAGGCCGACAAATGGCGCGATCACCGCGGTGAGCGACGTGGCGGCGACGAACCCCCCATACTGCCCCGGACCCAGGCAACGAGCAATGATGATGAAGTAAGCGGCCTGAATCAGCAGGCGCATTCCCGAGCCGCCCAACGACCAGAGGGTGTTCCGGGCCAGAGGGCTCATCAGCATGCCTTCCATACGATTCCGCAGGGAAGCCCACAACATGGTTATAGAGGACATATCCAGGAACAAACAGACTTGCTGATTACTGCCCCGTGTGGGCGAGAACCGCGCCAAAGGTCCACCTGCGCATTCTGCCATCGAGCCCGCGGCTCCAGGATTACGGGAGCCATATTGATGGCCTCGGGGCCGGTTCAAATGAGCGGAACCACACGGCAAGGCTCCAGAGAAGTGTCGAACGTTAGCGGAAATGGCCGGTTCGGGGCTTCACCCATTGGGTGTACACCAACTGTTGGGGAATTGCGGCAGTTCAACCTGCACATTGCCGCGGTTTCTCTAGTGGCGCAAGGTTTGGTATGCGGGGAAAAAACCTTCGATGCCGCGCCATTGCAGACAATCGTGAACGCGCGTCTCATGCCGCGAGCAGCCTGGACAGCATCCCAACATACGAGAGGATCCCCTGCCTCAATCGTTACCGCCCCCTTGGGCGAGAATTCCCGCACGGAGTTGTGGCTCCGCCAATGCCACTTAGATTAGTGGTTCCGCCCGATGATGGATCTTGTGTGGCGCCTCCGGGCTGGTCCATTGGAACGACTCGTCTCAAATGCACGCGCTACTCCATTGGTAAGAAATGTTTGATCGTGCTGTTAACAGGTAATGATTTCTGTCAAATACAGTGAGACCTTAACCTTCGAGAGGCTCGGATTCTCACGCAAAGTGTTTCGTGGACAGGAAAGTGTCGCGAGATGGTACGCGACACGTAAGGGGGCGTCTGAATCGCCAGATACGGGAGCGTTTGGAGATTTAAGCTAGCTATTCATAAGATGTGCCATGAATGCACCCGTTAGTCTGCCCGAGCCCGCGAAGACTATGCTCGCGGAAGCCGCCGCCACGGGTTTCTACAAGTCAAAGGACTTTCCCGGCCGCCCGCTATCCCCGCCCCTCTCCCCCGGGGGGGCGAGGGGAGAGGTAAATTGAGTTTTCACCCCAGGTCGCCGCGGCAACAGAGGGGGTCCGTCAGCCGTCGGTGGACGGGTTTCGCGACCGACGGACGGGCGAGGGGCATTTTCCCGGCCAACCAACTCTTATTCCAGAAAAGGTCAAACTCCTACGACCTCCCCGGCAGAACCGGGGGATCTCCCCAAAGATTAGGCGTCCCCCGGAGCGATTATTTCCTATCGGCAGCAATTAGCCCATAATTGCGTTGACAAGACGTAGGTCTAACATGATAGACTAGTATTGGCAGCACCTGGCCGAAGCAAGGTCGAGCCTACCTGTACTCAAACGAGGTTACCATGTCGCTCGTCAGAAAACCAGAGATGACCGAGAAAAAACTGGCCGCGAATCGGCGGAACCAGATCCTTTGCAATAGCCCGGCAATGGAGGCGCGCCGCGAGCGCATCCGCGCCGCGCTCCTGCGTTTTGGCTTCGACGCGCCGGCGGAGGAGATGGCCATGCGCGCCCTGGGCGAAAATCCCGCCCGCTTTCAGGAGCTATTGCAAGTCCTCTGGGAGGAATGGGACCCCGCCGGCGGCTTGCTGGAGGGCGTGGTGATCCGTTTGGCGCGCGCCCTGTGGCTGATGAATCGCGCCGACCGCATGCAGGAAGGCTACGCCGTGCGCCAGGCCCAGGAGGTGAGCAGCGGGCGGGAGGACCGATGGCACGCCCGGATGATGCGCCTGAAGATGACGGAGGAGAGCTTGCGGCGGCTCGCCCAATGCGTGGCGCACCAGCATTACGTTACCCTTCCCGCTGACCTGGAGAAGATGAAAAACCTGCACCAGGAGGGGGTGTTAAAGGACATGGGCGAAATCGCTCTGGCCCTCTTCTACCAGCTTCAGCCGCCGGGTACGGGTGAGGACCGCTTGGACCCCGACGAGCAGTCGCGCAATGCCCTCCGACGGATCAAGGAAATCTTTGGTCTGAGCGGCGACACGCCACCCGCCGTACCCGGAGCGCCGGCTTTTGGCCAGCCACAGGAAGCCAGGCAAGATGCCGGGGCTACCCAGGAAAATGCAGCGCCGGACTTCAGTCCGGCGCGCGCCGACCTCAAGGCCGACGCCACACAGTCCGAGGAGAACGTTAAGCGCTACCCCCGCATCACCCCGGCGGAATGGGAGGCGCGCGAGCGGCCGCGCCAGCTTTTGGAGAATATCCTCACGCGGCAAGTGGAGATTTGCGCGGCGCAGCGCAAGACCGCCCGGGAGGAGTCGCGCAAGGGTCCGACGCCCTACGAACGCGCCGCGGAGATCGCCCCCACCCACGCTGACGCGCGCCTTATGCGGCGAATGCAGGATTCCAACTTCCGCGAAGTTCGGCGGCTCACCGCCTTACTGCTGAGGATTAAACGCTACGAGCGTCAGATGGCAGTATAGGGAAAAACCCTCGCTCTCCAGGATGTGTAGGAAACAAAATGGGTTAGTGTTTAGAGCCAAATCCTCTAAGCACTGTATCTCGTTAGAAAACATATAGTTAGGTTGAAAATAGTGAGCCGGGACGAAAAGGGGCGCACGGCTCTCCAGGATGTAGCAGAAACAAAGAGAGTTAGCGATGACTGGCGGGACTCGTCCAAAAATCTATATCATTGAAATTAATATAGTTATTCAATTATCCGTGGATCGGTCGCAAAAGGGGTAAAAAATTGGGCTGAATTGCCTCAAGTTATTGAAAATAAATGTTGGGGAATTGTCGGTTTTCCGCCTCTCCACGATGTTGATGAAAACACACTAGTTAAACAATACCCTCCACGATCTTGATGAAAAGGAAGGAGAAAGACGTTGACCGTGGGGTCCAGGGTAGCGAGCGGTAGACGCAGGCGGCACGGACACGCTCTGGAATCCCATGACAGGGAGATTCCTCTTCGCCCGCAAAAACCATGACCAATGTGTCGTCTGGGATTCCACCCGAGCGGAGGTCTTGGACGCTCCCGCCTGGTTCCTGGCCCAGCAGGAGAGAGTGGCGGCGCACTCGGCCGGCGCCCACGCGATCTTGCCGGCGGACGAGTTCATTGCTGGTAGGCAAGGTGAGTCAATCCTGGTGCGGGTCATCCCCGGTCAGGCCACCCCTCCGCCGGTTCCCGCATCATAGTTGTGTAGGCGCCAGAGCAGCTACCGCCCGCTTGAGGATTCCAGGACCTTCGCACCCAGCCCCATAACCTATTCTAATCAAGCTATAACGCGATAAAGTAAGACTTACTTAACATATGAAACTCCTTCCGCAATATCCGCGTCTATACGGGTGTGAATGGAAATCGGCAGAGCGGCAGAGGGAAGCCGGAGAAATGACGATGATTCAGGGTCGCAACAAAACGGCACGTGCCGCGTTTGAGATTGAGAGCGGATCATTCAGGAGGATGACGATGCGAAACAAACTTCAACTTTTAGGTCTATCCATCTTATTGGCGGCCGGAGGGTGCTGGGCGGCGCCGCCTACCACCGGCTCCCAGGCAACGGATGTCATTCAACATCGCCTTGACCAGGCGAAGGTGGACAAGCACGGCGACGTCCAGGTGACGTACGCGGGAGGCGTGGCGCCCCTCACCGGAACGGTGGACAACCTGGGGAGCAAGCTCGACGCCGAAAAGGCCGCCCGGAAGGCTCCGGGAGTCACCCAGGTGGTGGACAATATCCAGGTGCGCGCGGAGGGCGTCAGCGCCCAACAGATTTTTGAACAGGCGCGGCACCAGATCGCGATGTATTACGCCTACGGGATTTTCGATAACGTAAACCTTGAGATCCAGAACGGCACGCTCACGGTCAGCGGGCAAGTTACCCAGCCGTTCAAGAAGACGGACATGGGGAAGATCCTCGAGCGCGTCAAGGGAGTGGCGGCGCTCCAGAACAACCTCGAGGTCCTGCCCCTCTCGAATTTCGATGACCGCCTGCGCTTGCAAGTAGCGCGCGCCATCTACGGCGATCCTTACTTCATCCAGTACACCAACCAGGCGCTGCCCCCGATTCACATCATTGTGAAGAACGGGAACGTGACCCTGGAGGGTGTGGTGGCCTCCAACATGGATCGCACCAAGGCCAACCTGGACGCGCTTCGCGTCGGGCTGTCCTTCTCCGTGGTGAACAATCTTCAGGTGGTGAAATCCTGACGGGATACTTAAACCATCCCCCTGAGCCTGCGCTGTGCAAGTTCAGCGCAGGCTCTTTTTTGCCATGGCGATAGAACAGAGGCAGGCTTATACGTCCAATAGTGTGGATTGCGCCGTATGCCCTCCTCCGTTAGAATGGCTGATGCAGGTTTCACGCAGGCCATTCACCCTTCCGTTCAGTGAGGATGCGGTTGCCGGAGAAAAAGCCCATTGCTTTGGCGTCAGACCATGCCGGTTTTCCCCTGAAGGAGAAAGTCCGCGCGTATCTCCTCCGCCAGGGCTTCGAGGTGCAGGACTTTGGAACGCACTCGCTGGACCGGGTGGATTATCCCGACTACGCGGAGAAGGTTGCCGCGCAGGTTGCGGAAGGCCAAACGGATTGCGGTATCCTGGTGTGTGGGACCGGTTTGGGAATGATGTTGGCGGCAAACAAAGTACCCGGAATCCGCGCCCTTCCCTGCAATGATACGATTTCCGCCTACTTCGCCCGCGCTCATAACAACGGCAACATCCTCACACTGGGCGGACGCCTGGTGGACGAAGCGACCATGCAGAAGATCATCGACACCTGGCTGGCCACTCCTTTCGCCGGAGGCCGGCACGGACACCGGGTGGAAGAAATCGACGCCATCGACGCACATTACCATAGGGAGAAAAATTCATGAATGCTCGATTCAGTTCTCATTTGCGCCCGCTGCACGAGGTGGACCCGGAAGTGGCGCGCGCCATTGACCTGGAAGTCGACCGGCAGGCGCGCACGGTGGAATTGATCGCCTCCGAGAATTTCGTCAGCGAGGCGGTGCTCGAAGCCCTGGGCTCCGTGATGACCAACAAGTACGCCGAGGGCCTGCCCGGCAAGCGCTACTACGGCGGTTGCGAATACGTGGATGTGGCGGAGAATCTGGCCATCGAGCGCGCCAAGAAACTCTTCGGCGCCGAGCACGCCAACGTCCAGGCGCACTCCGGCAGCCAGGCCAATCAAGCCATCTACATGACCGTGCTGAAACCCGGCGACACGCTGCTGGGCATGAGCCTGGCGCACGGTGGCCACCTGACGCACGGCCACCCGCTGAATTTCTCCGGCAAGATGTACAAGATCGTCTCTTACGGCGTGAGCAAGGAAACCGAGACCATCGATTACGACGAGCTCGAACGCCTGGCCAAGGAGCACCGGCCGCAGCTCATTTTGGCCGGGGCCAGCGCCTATCCGCGCTTCCTGGATTTCGCGCGCTTTGCCGCCATCGCTCGCGAGGTCGGAGCGGTGCTGATGGTGGACATGGCGCACATCGCCGGACTGGTGGCCGCGGGCCTGCACCCCAGCCCCTTCCCGCACGCCGACTTCGTCACCACCACCACGCACAAAACCTTGCGCGGGCCGCGCGGCGGCGCCGTTTTTTGCAAGGCCAAATACGCCAAGGACCTCGACAAGATTGTTTTCCCCGGCATCCAGGGCGGGCCGCTGATGCACGTGATCGCCGCCAAGGCCGTGTGCTTTCAGGAAGCCCTTCAGCCCGAATTCGCCGCCTACCAGAAGCAGATCATCGCCAACGCCCGGGTGATGGCGGAAGCCCTGGCGGCGGAAGGCTTCCGCATTGTCTCCGGCGGAACGGACACGCACCTGATGCTGGTGGATGTGTTCATCAAGAAAGTCACCGGCCGCCAGGCGCAGGAAACCCTGGAGCGCGCCAGCATCACCGTGAATAAAAACGCCATACCCTTTGACGCCAACCCGCCCGCCGTGGCCAGCGGCATCCGCGTGGGAACGCCCGCCGTCACCACGCGCGGCATGAAGGAACCCGAGATGCGGCAGATCGCCCGCTGGATCGCCGAGGTCCTGAACCACCTCGAGGATGAAGCCACTATCAAGCGTGTGCGCGGCCAGGTGGAATCGCTGACGGAGAAATTCCCGCTCTACGAGAACCGGCGCGTGGCGGTGGGAGCGAAGGTGTGAAGGTCGATGTTAACCGTCCACGCCGAGTTGCTTGTCTACTTCGGTGAGTGGGAGGGAGGGCCCATTGTCTTTCAACTTTGCAGGAGTTCCCTCGCCGCAGTGTAACCGCTTTGCACGGCGCCTTCAATGGTGGCAGGCAGGCCCGTGGCGGTCCAATCGCCCGCCAGAAAGAAACCTGGGACGGGAGTGAGTGCGTGCGGCCGCAGCGGCTCAGCCTCCGGGCTTGGCGAAAACGTTGCGAAACGCTCTTTGATGACGAGCGAGTGCCGCAGCTTTGCCTTGCGGACTGCCGGCAGCAGTTCACCCAACTCTCGCAATGCGATGGCCGACAGTTCTTCCTTCGCCCGCTTGACGTGCTCGTGCGCGCCGCTCAGGACCAGCGAAACGCAGTGATCGTTCGTCCCCAGAATGCGGCTCTTGTCGAACAGCCATTGGATGGTCGTTCCGCGCAATCCCACAAATTCAAGATCGGTAATCGGCGCATCAAACCACAGGTTGATGGAGATGATGGGCGCAGGACGAAGCGCCAGGGCAGCGGCAAAGATCGGCTCGTTGCGCAACAATTCGCTGGGCAGCACGGCGGCGAGCTGATGCCACGGCACGGCGGAAATCACGGGAAGACCCTCGATGGTTTCTCCGTTTCCCAAGTCCACACCCCGGCAGGCACCGTCTGAAATCAGCACTTGTTTTACGCCGTGCCCGGTTTGCACACAGCCGCCGCGGGCTTCAATGTAAGCCGCAGCCGCAGCCGTGTAACACTCGCTCAAGCCCACGCGCGCGATGCCGAGGCACGAGTCCAAAGGAGAGGAAAACAACGCCAGCCTCAGAACGCGCTCAAAAAGCTGCGCCGAGGCGATGCGCGGATCTTCATTCATTGCCGCGATGCAAAGCAAATCCCAGAAAATGCGCTGTAGGCCCTCCGATTGTCCCCGCCGGCCAAGCCACGCCGTAACGCTTTCGCCGGCAGCGGGGGCGGAGTTCTTCCCGGCAGTGCGCAGGTCTTTTCCCAACCGCAACACTTCGAGTTTCTGCCTGAATGAGAAACTTCGCGAGCGCAGCACACCCAAAAGCAGATGCCAGGGTGAAAGCAAGTTCGGGCAGTCAAGGCGCGTGAGCCGGCCGTCACGATCCAGAAAAGGCACGCTGAGCTTGGGCTGGAAATGTACCCGGTCGAGAGTCCCAAGTGTGTTGAGGAACTGGATTGTCGAGTGGTAACAGCCCATGAAGAGGTGCTGGCCGTTGTCCACAACCGAGCCGGTGGTGGGATCGCGAAACGAGCGCGCCCGCCCGCCCAGATGCGGCTTCTGCTCGAGCAAGCAAACTCGCTTGCCGGCCTCGGCCAACGCCACCCCCGCCGCGAGGCCGGCGAAACCGCCACCGATGATGAGAGCGTCGTTGGGCATTGTCCGTGATTCGTTATCCTTGGTCAGTCGTCAGTTGCCCGTCACCAACAGTTCCAACACTCGAATTACTTCCAGACCGAGAATTTCTCACTGCATTGTCCACTGAGCCGAGAAATGTACTTTCGCCAAGGCATCAAGCACACTTCACCAGCAACTGGAGAGCCCTTTGGAATCGGCCGCGAATAAGGAAGGATTATCACCGTGCGGCGAAACTCGTATGTCAGGGGCACATAGCTCGGAAGCCAATTTTGGTCTCGCTCAAAAGGGAATTCCTGCACTGGCGCCGCGCTCGGCTTTTCGCAGACGATCCACTCCTTGAAAATGAGCCCTCGCCGTTTTCGCTCCCTCTCTAAATATTGAACCATCTCGTCGGCGGGTGTCGCCGCGGTCAATCTGCACTCAGCCGATAAAGGAATGGGATCATTGTGAACTGATTTCATGATCAGGTCATCGCACGCGGGGTCAAAAAGATCGAAATACATCGCAATTAAAAAAGCGGCCAAACATGCAGACCCTAGGAAGAGCCAAATGGCAAGGCGCAGGAAGGTGGGACTTCGGACCCCGGACTGCGGATTTCGGACCTTCATTTATGCCACTCCACACCGAGGTAAACCGTAAACGCCGTCCACAGTTTCAACGCTCGCGGCACGCGCACGCGCTTCCCAAAAACGTTGTAGCAGCGCTTTTGGATGCGCTTCAGTATGCCCCAGTAAATCGCCGCCATGATTTCCGCCGCCTTCATCGCATGCCGGTCTTCGGGCGGAAGCATTTGGCGCGCTAGGTCGAAGTAATGCCGGGCGCGGTCGCATTCAAACTGCATCAGCTCGATGAAGGGATCGTTGTAGGCCCCCGCCAACAACTCGCCGGGCCGGACGCTGAAGCGGTCCAAATCCTCCTGGGGAATATAGATGCGCCCGCGCTGGGCGTCGCGCTGCACGTCGCGCAGAATATTGACGAGCTGCAACGCGGTTCCCAGGTGTACGGCGTAATCCCGCGTGCGGGGGTTTTGATAACCGAAAATCTCGATGCAAATGAGGCCGATGGTGGAGGCCACGCGGTAGCAGTACAGAGACAGCTCCTCAAACGTCTCGTAGCGCTTGCCGGTCAAATCCATCTCCAGGCCCAGAATCAAGTCCTCGAAAGGCTGCCGGGGAATCTTAAATCGCTTGATGGCCACTGCCATAGCGCGCAACTCCGGCGAGTCGATATGGGCGGGATCTTCGGCGTAACACCTATCCAGCGCCTGCCGATAGTGCGCCAGACCCTCGGCGGCCTGCTGCGGGTCGAGCCCGCTGTCAGCGACGTCGTCACCCTGCCGCGCAAAGGCATAAACGGCTTCGATGGCCAGGCGCTTCTCCGCGGGCAGAAAAACAAAGGCGTAATAGAAGTTGGTAAGGCGGGCGTTGGTGAAATGTGTGTTCTTTGAGGACACGTTCATGATGGGATGGTTACCGCCGGAGCGTGCGCAACGCTCGCGCCCAGCGGAGCCCGGCGGGCGCGCAGGTAAAGGCGCAAGAAATCCCACTTGCCGAGCGCAGGCCGCCGATGAAAGATATCATAAGAAACCGCTTCGATTCTGGAAAGAATCTCCGTCCCGCCCAGCCACGTCAGGCGCAATTGCGTGCGCAGTTTGGGTTGCACCTCCTCCGGCAAGCTTCGGCCCCGCTCGAAGAGCTCACGGGTGCGGGCGATCTCAAACGCCAGCATTTCCTGCCAGCGCGCGTCGCAGCGTCCGGCGCGCAGATCGTCGAGGGTGTAATGGAAGCGCGCCATATCTTCCTGCGGCAGATAGACACGGTCGCGGGAAAAGTCGATGGCGGCGTCTTGCCAAAAGTTGGTGAACTGGAGCGCCGTGCAGATGTTGTCCGAAAGCTCAAAGAGGTGCGGGTCGTGATAGCCGAACAGTTCCAGCACCAGCCGCCCCACGGGATTGGCGGAACACGCGCAGTAAGCCAGCAGCGAGGCAAAGTCCGGATGGCGGTTTACCACCACGTCGGACTCAAAGGCGCGCAGCAGGTTTTCGAAGTTCTGGCGCGAAAGCTGGAACCGCTCCGCGCTATCGCGCAGCGCCAGGAAAACGGGGTGGTCGATTTTCCCCGCGTAGCTCGCCGCGAGCTTGGCGCGCCAATCGGCCAGCTTTTCCAGGCGATTCTCCACGCCCGGCTCGTCGGCAACGTCGTCGGCGTAACGGGCGAAGGCATAAACCGCCGCCAATGCATCGCGCTTGTTGCGAGGGACAAGATACGAGGCGGTGGGGAAGTTTTCGTAATGCCGTCTCGCCAGCCGCCGGCATTCAGCGTAAGCCGCGCGCAGATCAGTTTCAGAGGCAGACATAATTCGGAACCCGTATGTCATTATAGGGCTTCCCGAGCATGTCATGAAACCCGATTGTGATAAAGAAAATCAAGCAAGGCGCCTCGAAATGGACCTGCCGGGCGCGGGAAAGGCCTTTGACCGGCACAAAGGGGTGTATATTCATAGGTAACATGCCGCTGAAGATAGGATTCCAGCGGGTCATGTTGGTGACGGCCATGAAACATCTCATCCTCTCCTTACTCCTGTTAGCTGCGACAGTGGGGGCAGTGGCGGCGCCGCAGGATTCCCGCCCGCCCTTGTCCAAGGACGAGGTGCTTGATTTGCTGATCAGTTCCGCCCCCAGCAAAGTGATAATCTCCACTATCAAACAATACGGAATCGCTTTCCAGCCGACCCCCCCGGTGCTGGAGGAATTGCGCAAGGCGGGAGCTGACAAGCTCGTGCTGGCGGCCCTGAAGGAGGCCTGGCACGCGGAAGTCACCAAGCCCCTCACTGACAAGGAAATCCTGGTAATGCAGGCCGAGAACACACCCGAGGAAAAGATTGTGCGAGCCATCGAGGAACGCGGAATTGATTTTCAGGAAAACGAGGAGTATCTGGAACATCTGCGGTCGCTGGGGGCCAATGATGTGCTCATTAATGTGCTGCGGGCCACCGTGCCAAAACCTTTCAGCAAGGATGAGCTCGTGCAACTGCTCGCGGCCCGGGTGGACCAGGATTGGATCGCGCAAAAGGTTCAGCTCCGATTTATTGATTTCGCGCCGAGCGAGGCGAACCTTCAGTCGCTCCGCAACGCCGGGGCTCGAGCGCCGCTTTTGGAAACGATTCGCACCGCCCGGCAAGCGAAGCCCTCTGTGGCGCAGACCCGTACCGGCCCGGCCGCCCCCTCGGCCCCAAAACTCGCCGACCTCCTCGTCGAAGGCAAGACAGTGACCCTCCTCTGTGACCCTACCGATGCGGACGTTCCCGTTTTCTCCGTGCCCGATGATTTGGGCAAGATCGCCACGCACCTGCGGTGCGGAGAGCGAGTCACCTTTTTGGGCAGGGTCATTGCTCCTCCGGGAGTCAACAAAATCCGGTATGCCGACGGCAAGGAGGGCTTCGTTGCGAATGCTTACCTTGAGGGCTCGACCCCCACGCCGGGAGGAGGCGCCACCATCCCGTCGAAAATCTACTCCCCCGACCCCAAGTAGACTCCCGAAGCTAGTGTGGTGTCCCAGTTTATTCTCACGACGGCGCACTTTGTCGCGGATCACGTCCGCGGTGGCTCGCCAGACGAAGGGTTTGGGTTGCCTCTTCCAGGTTGCCAACCACCGGAAGATGACGCTCTCCCACTCGGTGACGCGGTGAAAAGTTCCTCGGCGGATCATGCGCTCCGTGATCAGTCCGAACCCGTGCTCCACCTGATTAAGCCAGGAGCTGCGGGTGGGGTTGAAGTGCAGGTGGAATCGAAAGCGCTTTTTAGGTTGGCGCCCACGCACCACCTCCCCGCTCTTGTGGGTGCTGTAGTTGTCCACCATGAGGTGAATCTGCAAATCCCGTGGCACTTCCTGAATTGGGGCGGTGGCGAAGGCGATCGGGTCATCTGGCCATCGGGCCATCGAGACATTGGATGAATTACGATTTGTGATTTGCGATTGGCGATTCATGCCTGATGCGTTTCGACTTTCGATTTTCCAGTTTCGAGTTTCGATCTTCGACTTTCGATTTCCCAGTTTCGAGTTTGGGTTTTCGAGTTTCCAATTTCAAGCCTCCAATTTCCAGTTTCGATCTTCGGCTTTCGACGTTGTCAATTTCATTCATCTTCTCACCAAGCACTACCAATAGCCGATACGGGGTAGTGCGTCACGCGGGGGGGAAGTGCCGTGGCCGACCGGCCCCGCTGCATCGGGGTCTTGGCCATGACGGGACACGGGCGAAACCCCGATGAATCGGGGAGGACGTCCGTGGCGCCGCCCCAGGCACGGCCAACCCTTCGGCAAGCCCAGAGCAAGCTCTGGTCGTGACCCAGCATCCTCGCGCGCTGGGGCCGCCGGCCGCACGGCTATCCCCCGCCCTTCGCTTTCATCCCGAACAGCAGCGAAGGATCTCGCTCGGGCCGCCTTTCCGCCCCCGCAAACCGGAATTCGGGCATCGAATTCCAGAGATCGGACTCCGCCTCTCGCCACCGCTTTTTTCAGACGCTATCTCTTTCATTTTCAGCAACTAGACGGGGTTAGGGCGATAAGTGGTTTGTTTTGATAAACCCCACGGGTAATCCCGAACTGCCTCATTTCTTTTCAACAACATTCAGGCTTCGCACGTATGACTTGAACGCATATTTTCTACCGATCCCCAGTCATCTGACAAGCCCTTTAGATTCATGGTGATGAGAAATCGGGTGGGACCTGAAAACTCTTTCAAATCACGCCTAACGCTCTGTGTTTTTAATAACATCACGGCTTCGAGGCGTAGGAACGGGAAAATCTCGCTGCGATTTCTCCCCGAATGCGCCCCCATTGCTAAATCCTGTATCCTATTTTTTTCCTCTGGCTCATACCTACCGCTTCCTGTCTACTGCCTTCTGCCCTTCCCGGCTCGCCGGGACTCGCAATACGCGCTCGCTGCCTGCTGTTCTTTGCCATCTGCCTACTGCCCACTCCTCTTCCGCCCGCCAGCGGCGACCTATTAGCCTAGCATAACATGGCTATGTTGCTTGTCAAGTGCAAAGGAGGCTACAAGGTGAAAGGGGTGGATGAGCGCATACGGCCAAGCCCGCATCTTCCCAGGAGGAATGCCCGGATTTCTCTCCCGGGGGTTGGAAGGGCGGGGCGCAACCTCCCCCGACACATCGGGGGCCCCGCCCTTCCTGCAGCGCCCAAAATGGGTGAGAAATCCACGATAGGTATCTCAGGAGGACATCCAGTTGGCCGAACTCACGCGGGGCCGCTCGTGTTCCGGGCATGGGAAAAGCGCAGGAGCAGAAAGGCGCAGGCCTACCCGCCTTCATAGCGCCCCTGTCCCAGTTTCCGGGAAGGGCGTTTATCAGGCAGAATCCGGCGAGATACTGACTTTGCATAGTTTCCGAGTGGGCCGTCGGCCAGAACTTCCGATTGCCCTTGCGGATTCCACGATAATCAGGCCCCTCCTCGTAACCGATACCAAGCCAATAGGACTCTGGTCCGCTTTCAGCGTGCAGTCTTCTCTTCGAAACCTTCGAAGGCTTCGCGCACGATGGCCTCGATGGAAGTCACTTCATCATCAGTCAATTTTGCAAATTCGCCCTCCCGCCGCTTGCGGCCGAGCTTGCCTTCGTTCAGGCGGATGAACCTGACGAGATCTTCCGCCATCCTATCCGGCATCTCGACTGTGTTCATGATGCGGCGCATCGCCCCGTCATTGCGGCGCAGGAAGTCGATTTCCTGCGGCAGGTCTTTATCGATGGCGCGCTCAACGCAGGCGTAAAGGAACTCCGCCGCCTCCGTGCAATCGAAATAACGATACAGGTCGGCCGTATCGTTCAGAACCTCGACGTTTCTCCCGGGCGTCGGCCGCCATTCGATGAAGTTCATCAGAGGACTTGAATGCGCGCGCAGCGTGTCGCGGTAGGTGTCGATGCGGTCAAGCATGACCGGGGAGACCGGAAACACCATGCCGGGCGGCGTGAATTTTCGCTCCGCCAGAACGTGATGGATCAGGCAGCGGTGCAGACGCCCGTTGCCGTCCTGGAAAGGATGAATGTAGACGAAACCGAACGCGGTCGCCGCCGCCTGCAGCACGGAGTCGAGCTTTCCTTCGCGCATGCGATCGTTCGCGGCAATCATCCCCTGCATCAGAGGCTGCAAATCCTGCGGGCACGCGCCGATGAATTCCGGCAGCGGATCGCCCTCGTGGTCGCGCTCTCCCAAGAAAACGCCGTCCGGCCGCAAGCCCGCTCGCGTGAAGCGCGTGTCCTCGATTAGCACACTATGCAGGCGCAGGATCTCGTCAAGCGTCAGCGGGTTTTTTCCGGCCTGCAGCACCGCGCGGCCCCACCTCTCCAGCCGGCCGCGCGGCGGCTTTTCGCCTTCGATTTCGAAGCTGGCGCGGCTGTCCGCGAGCAAAAGGAAACTGGCCGCGCGCGCGACCACGTTCGCGCCGGTGTGTCCAATGACCTCGTTCGCCTTGGTTCCGAGCGCGCGCGCGCCGAAGTCGGTGAGCGCCTGCGTCCTGCGAATGAAAGGGCAGAAGGCCGGCGTGCCGAGCAGGTTATCGCGCACCTTGTGACGACGGGATAACCGCGGCGCTGCGGTGAAATAAAGGCGGTCGTCCAGCAGGTCGGTGAAACTCGCCTCCGCCGCATCGGGAATGTCGAGCGCCCGGCCGGTGAGAAATTCATAGAGGAACCAGGCACGCCGGTTGGGTGCGCCGGTGGGGGCGCTGCGTACGAATGCGGTGACGGTATCCTGCGGGACGGCTTTGAAGAGCCGTTTCAGGACGAGCAGATCGAGGTCCTCATGGCGCAGCGCGAATCCCATGTGGTCCCCGTAGGACTCGCCAAGCCAGTATCGCTTGTCGAAGACGTTCCAGCCTCCCTCCTCCCGGCGGCTCGCCTTGACGTGCTTTCCGGATACGACGCTCGGTCGGTGGACGGGGGCCTGAACCCCGAATGTCTGGACAAGGGCCGCCCAGCCTACCAGCCTTGTATTGGCCGGCACCGTCTTCTCTTGAAAGGTTCCGGCGAGATCATTATTGTTGGGTTGATTTTCAGTGTCCACGGTCGAAAACTCCCATTTTCGGTCGAAAACAACCGATAATTGTATTTCTTAGTCGAAAACAAATATATATGAATTTAGGTCGAAAACCAATCTTTTCGGTCGAAAAGAATGTTGATCTAATCATGGAGGTCGAAAATCGACATCTATTTACGCGTTAGGTTTGACCTCGGACCAGGTTTACCGGCAGCCAGGAAAAAGCCAGTTCGTTAATACCCGTCGCAATGGAAAGTTCTCTCTCCAGATCGTTGGTCATCCGCAATTCGGGTTACCCTTTGGCCAAGACCGCTCGGTTCCGACCCTCGCGGTTCTGGTCGCACACTCGGAAAATACACTCGTGTGGTTGCAGGAGAATCTACCCACTCGATGCACTGCAAGTTGCGGCTGAGCAAATAGTTCCGACGCTTTTTGGGACTCGGAATGAAAAGTCGCCCTCACGGAAAATGCCGGCCGACCAACATGGAGCCTGTCTAAATCCGCCGTTTGGAATTCGACCGCGCTGAGGGGCAGTCTGCATCCGCCGGCATGGGTTCACAGGTTCGTGCCCGCGACCGTGCCGAGGTTTGGCGAACCTCGCATTGGCAGTACGCGGGTTGACGCACTATGGTGGCGCAAGGATGAAGTTTACTTTGCCTCCAAAAACTCTGTAAGCTTTTGGCGGTTGTCGAGACTACCTTCTTTGAACGGGAAATGAACGGGGAGGTAGAGCGAGCTTGTGGCCGGAGACGGGACAGCAACGGGTGTTGGCGAGCACGATTCCGGCACTTAGGATCGAGGCGACGAGCTGCCCGGGGAGCGAGAGCATCCGCGAAACAACGTCCGAGACAAGAGAAGAGAGGTTTGACCGCATACTGCGCGAGTACGGCGCGGCGCTGGCGCGTGTCGCCTTCGGCTACGAAAAAGTGGCGAGCGCTCGCGAAGACCTGACGCAGGAGATTGCCTTGGCGGTCTGGCAGGCGCTGCCGCATTTCCGGGGAGAATGCTCCGAGCGGACGTTCGTTTACCGCATCGCCCACAATCGCTGCCTCACCCATGTTTACCGTCGGCAGCCAAGCCACGAACCCCTGGAGGAGCTGCCGCCATCGCAGGAGCCTCTTGACCCAAAGCCCCACCCGGAAGAGCAAGTGGCCATAGCGCACGAGCGCGACCGGTTGCGATCGGCAATTCAGCGGCTGCCCCTGGTGCATCGGCAGGTGATTATGCTGATGCTGGAAGAACTTTCGCACGCGGAGATTGCGGAAGTGCTGGGAATCACGGAGAACAATGTCGGCGTGCGCCTGAATCGGGCCAGAAAGGCGCTGAGGGAAGCCTTGGAGGAACGCGCGTGACCATCGATCCAGAGCTCGAAACATGGCGGCGGGAATGGCGCGACCCAGACGAGCCTCTGCCCGACCTGAAGAGAAAGATCAAGCGCCAGAACCTGCGGACGATTGCCGCGGCCGTTGTGATGTGTGTGCTCCTGGCGATCACTACGGTTCAGGCATTGCGAACTCGCGGTTCTTTTGTGTCCGGCATGGCCGCGGGCCTTTGGGCTGCGGGCTTAATCGCAGGCGGCTATGGGTGGTGGGTTCGGCGCGGGGCTTGGAGGCCCACTGCGCAAACGACGCTCGCTTATGCCGAACTCGCTCACAAAAGGGCCGTCGCTAAAGTTCGCCAACTCCGCTTTTCGTTTTATTTCCTCCTCATAACAATTGTCGTGTGCGCCGCTTTTTCAGTGTGGGACTGGCGGACCCTCTCTCCCAAATTGGCATTGATTTGGGCCGTGATTCTCGGGGCGACGGTGGCGGAATTGTTCTTCTTCCGGTATTACAGCCGCCGCAAGCAGCGGGAAATTGAAGAAACCAGGAAGCTGATTGAGCAGATGAGGGAATAGTCAGACGCCAGATCAATCGAAAGGAAGGGTTCTCCAATTATGCAGATTTTGTCTTTGGCAGTTGACGTTGTTCTGGCCGGGTTTATCGGCTGGCAAGTGGCCCAGTTTGTTCCACGCTACCGGCAGCTCAAGCAGGCGATTGCCGCGGGCGAGGAGGGAGCGCGCACGCGCATGTATTACCGCGTGCTGGTGTTCGAATGGGTCAGCGCTCTGCTGGCGCTCATTGCCCTCGGATTTAATTGGCAAAAACTGAATCCAAGATTTCTATCTCTTGAGAGAATCCCGTTGCTTCGCACGTTTTTACCGAATGGAACCCTCGATCGGGACACGATCACGGGCTTGCTTGTGGGATTAGGAGTTGGAATGGCCGGCTTTGTGGTGGCCAGGCTCCGGGCAAACCGGCGTGGCATCCAACCCGCGGCAGATGCACCGGCGCAAGCTTATGCCTGATTTCACCGCCCTGATTCCGGTTACCGGCCGCGAAAGACTTCTCTGGGCGGCCGCAGCCATCAGTGCCGGCATCTGCGAGGAGATCGTGTTTCGCGGATGGCTGCTGGCGACCCTGCATGACTCGGTAGGGTTGGGCGGGACAGCCTTGGTCTCGACCGCCGCGGCGATCTTCGGGCTTGCGCACACCTATCAAGGAGTCACCGGTGTGATACTCACCGCACTTGCCGGAGTCCTTTTCTGCGTGCTTTACGTGGCGACCGGCTCGCTCCTGGTCCCCATCCTGCTGCACTGCGTGGTGGATTTGCGCTTCGCCTTTTTGCCGGCGCCCCGTACACGGAAGCCGGAAACAGCGTACGCCTGACGGGACGCTTCCGAGTTATAACCCACGCTCCAAATACCCCATTTTGAAACGCTGGTGAGGGTGGGGCCTGAACGTCCGGCCCTCTTTTTCCCGAATTCTGGGAGGGCGTGCCGTAACTGCCGGCGTGAAATTTCAATAAGCGTAAACGCGGACGTAGTCCACCAAGGTCTGGGAGGGGAAGGGCGTGGTGCCGTTCGGATTGCCCGGCCAACTTCCGCCCACCGCCAGGTTGACGATGAAAAACATCGCGTTGCCCGAGTCGAAGGGCCACACGGCGCCGGAGAGCGAGTTCAGGCTCGCCGGTGTGTACGTGGCGTAAATGTTGGTTGGATTGTCGATGTAATACTGGATAGAGCCCGGCTGCCAGATCATTCCGTAGGTGTGCCAACCGGCCGCCGTCTGCCCGCTGGGGAAATAGTACTGGGTCCCCAAGTTTGCGCCGGTGAACCCCGTGCCGTGAATTGAGCCGGCATTCCAATCCGGGCTCCCCGCCGCATTAATTCGCTCCTGAATGTCCAGTTCTCCGCAGGCAGGCCAATTGTCGGTCACGATGTTGTTGCCCAACATCCAGAAGGCCGGCCAGAATCCTTGCGCCTCCGGCACCATGATGCGCGCCTCGACGCGCCCATAGAGAATGCTAAACAGCCCTTGCGATTTTATCCGGGCTGAGGTGTAGACAGCAGGGGAGGGCTGCTCCGCCACAATATGCAGGTAACTATCGGTGCCCACGTAGACGTTCGGGTTGGCGGGGTCGCACGGGCTGGCGGAAGAAGCCCAGGCGCAATAGTCTTCCAGCTCCGAGTTGCCCCAGCCGGTGGCCCCCGTGTCGTAGGTCCACACCGCCGGGTTGGGCTGGACGTTGGCACTGGTCGCGTTGGTGAACTCATCGGACCAGACCAGCGTGCCCGATGCCACCGTCGTCGACGGCGTCCAAGTGGCCACACTGCTCGAGGCGACGCCGGAAGCGGTGGCAATCGCGTTAATGGTCAGGTTGGAAGAAATGAGCATCGGCGTCTGATAGACGGGCGAAGAGGCTGTCGGTGCAGACCCATCGATGGTGTAGTGCACCGTCGCACCGCTGGTGGGCGAGGAGATCACGAGAATCACCGCCCCGTTTTGCGCCGGAGTGGTCGAGAACACAGGCACCGCCAAGGTAGTTGTATTGTCCGGGACGCCGCCGCCCCCACCCCCGCCTCCGCCGCAGGTTATCGAAACCGCCAGGGATAGCGCCAGCAGAAGAGATGGGACCATGCGAAGAGTCACAGGCGTTTGATTGTGTTGGCCCTCGGTATCTTCTAACACGGAAGGTTACCTGCCTTGGAGATTTCCTCGCAGTCATCCACTTTAACACACAGCAGGACGATGATAGAAGAGACAGGTTAGAAGGCATCAGCGTGAGCAAGCGCCGGGGGCTCCTAATGGTATGTCTAGTGTCCGAATAGCATCCCCCATAGAAGAACGACATGGTAGAATTCTCTGGTTTTTCCGGGCGCAAAGTGGACGGGCTTGCGCCCTCCGTGGAGAAACTCCAGCACCGAGGCTTGCCATGGCAGGAGCAATCAAAGTGGGATTGGTGGGGGCACGTTTTGCCGCGCGATTTCACTGGGAAGGGTTGCGGCGCGTCCATGGCGTGCCGGTGGAGGTGGTGGGCGTGACCGCGAAGTCGGCGGAGTCGCGCCAAGCCTTTGCCCTCGCGCATGGCGTGAAGGCCTTCGCCTCCTTTGCGGAGTTGTGCGACGCCGTCGATGTGGTCGACCTCTGCACGCCCGGCTCGACGCACGAACCGTTGGCTGTGGCGGCCTTTCAGCGCGGCAAGCACGTGATCATCGAGAAGCCGTTCACGGGCTATTACGGTCCGGGAACGGAGGACTTTCGCGGCAACACCTTCAGCAAGGAAGTGATGCGGCGCGAAGCCCTGGCAAGCTGCGACCGCATTCTGGACGCGGCGCGCGCGGCGGGGAAGCAGCTCGGCTATGCCGAAAACTGGGTCTACGCCCCGGCCGTTGCCAAGGAACGGGAGATTGTGCAGAAAAGCGGCGGGCAGATTCTATGGATGCTGGGCGAGTGTTCGCACAGCGGTTCCCACTCCCCCTACTACGGCGTCTGGAAACTCTCCGGTGGCGGCTCGCTGGTGGGCAAGGGCTGCCATCCCCTCTCCGCCATTCTTTACCTGAAGCGCGTGGAGGGCGAGGCGCGTAACGGCAAGCTCATTCGCCCCGCTGCGGTTTCCGGCCGCACCCATGAAATCACGCGCCTCAAGAATTATCGCGACGCCGGATTCCTGCGCACCAGCTACGACGACATCGAGGACTACGGCCAGGTTCACGTCACGTTTGACGATGGCACGGTGGCCGACGTGTTTTCCACGGAAATCGTCCTGGGGGGTGTACACAACTGGCTGGAAGTTTTCGCCAACAATCATCGCACCCGATGCAATCTGAATCCCATTGACGCGCTGGAAACGTACAATCCCCGCGAGGATTTCCTGAAGGATGTTTACGTGACCGAGAAAATCGGCACCAAGCAGGGTTGGAGCAATCCCGCGCCTGACGAAGACTGGCAACACGGCTACCCGCAGGAGTTCCAGGATTTCATGGCCAGCATGGCCGCCAACCGCGCTCCGCTCTCCAGCGGGGAACTGGCGCGCGACACGATGGCGGTGCTTTACAGCGCCTATCTTTCCGCCGAGCGCCACGGCGCCGAGGTGGAAGTTCCGCAATAAGACCGCCCCCCTTGGAGGGCGACCTGACGGACAGGCGGCATGGGGCGCAAACTTCGAGCCACTCATTTCCTTTGCTCGGCGGCATGAGGGCAAGCGTACGAATCATGTAACCACGCCGCAGTTTTGGCCGATTTCGGCAAGTCCCACAAGGGGTTGCAAATAGGACATTTTTTGTCAATGGCTATTCCACTCTGCGTCCGCTTGTGGCACTATGAGCCCGATTGAAGTGCGTAACGTCTCTGTTTTCAAATACTCAGAGCCTAAGCAGAAATGCGATGTTGGTATTTGACGTGCTCCAACCTAAGTCGGGTTTAGCGGTGTTGATGCCTAATCTATTCCGCGTTGCGCTTCTTTAGGGAGGAAATTAGACCATGCGTCATGACGAAGGGGGATTCTCACTCATAGAGTTGTTAATCGTCGTCGCAATCATCCTGATTATCGCCGCCATCGCTATCCCCAATTTCCTTCGCAGTCGCGTCGCGGCCAATCAAGCTTCCGCCATCGAGAGTTTACGTGTCATCTCGACGGGGGAGGTTAGCTACTCGACCACTTACGGTACAGGCTTCTCGACTACCCTCGCGTATTTGGGTCCGCCTGCTTCCAGCCAGCAAGTAAGTTCGACCGCAGCGGGTTTGATCGATGAGGTTCTTGCCGCCGGATATAAGAGCGGTTACACCTTTGTTTATACGCCATCCCTTTATGATGCCAATTCGAACACCATGAATGGATTCAGCGTGAACGCGAATCCTTCCACCTTCGGCCAGACGGGCGGCGTGTACTACTACACGGACCAGAGTTTTGTGATCACGGCCAACTCCACCACTACCGCCGGCTCGACGGATTCAGCGGTGGGCGATTAGGTCTCGCGCCGTTCTTTCCCCTTTTGATCTTCATTATGACTGAGGCAGGTTTCTCCGCCGCACCCTCTCTTCCCTTGCGTCACATACACGCGCGGCTTGCGGCCGGGTGATACCCCTTCTCCTGCGCTTGCTTCTGGGTCATGTACTCGCCATCTCGAGTCTTCCCGTACCATCTCGTGCCGGGACAATGATAGGTCCCGGAATCTGTGTTCACCCACACCTTGGTGGCGGGATTTCCGGCACCGAGTGCTTTGGGAACCCCGGGCGCGGAAATGAACGGGGTGGTGCGCCTCACCAGCCAGAAATGCCGCGCGTAAATGCCCCCCAGCAGCAATACGCAAAGCACGGTTGCCGCGCCTGCCGCCCACCACTTTAGTCTCCTGCCTCGGCGGGGGATTTCCGGCGGCCGCTCAATGGGTGTGGTGGGGGTTATGGCCGCAAGCGAGGCTGGTTCGGCGATCCGTCCATTTCCCTCGAGCGCGCTCGCTACTTCGCGCACTTGCGGGAGGCGTGCCGCGGCATCCTTCTCCAGGCAGCGGCGAAGCGTGGATTGGAGCGGCTCCGGCAATTGCGCGAGCTTGGGCGGCGTGCCCACCATGATCTCCACGCTCAGCTCGAAGGGCGTGGCGCCGCAGAAGGGCAGTTCGCCGGTGGCCATCTGGTAGAGCAACACGCCCAGCGCCCAAACGTCGCTTTGCCGGCTGGTGGGGGCGCCGCGCAGGACTTCCGGAGCGAGAAATGGCAGCGTCCCCGCCGTCGCGCCGGCTTCCGCCAGAGGCAGGCATGAGCTGGTGACTTCCCCCACGCCGCTGCGCGGAATGCGCCGGCCCAGTCCGAAATCCAGAAGTTTGACATTGCCTTCCGGGGTAACGATGATATTTGATCCCTTTAGATCTCCATGAATGACCCCTTGTTCGTGGGCGAAAGCGAGCGCGCCGGCAATCTGCACGGCATAGCCCTCGGCTTGCTCGAGCGGCATGCCGCCTGTGGGGATGAGCTCCGCCAGCGGCAGCCCCTCGACAAACTCCATGGCGACGTAGGCGCGGCCATCCTCCTCCCCCAAGTCGTAAATGGCGGCAATGTGCGGATGGTTCAACTGCGAAGCCAGCCGCGCTTCGCGCAGCAGCCGGGCCCAAGCGAGCTCGTCGTCGCGCAGCGCGTCGGTCAGGACTTTGATGGCCACCTGCCGTTCCAGGCGCAAGTCGCGCCCACGATAGACTACGCCCGAACCGCCTTCACCCAGGCAGCCTTCAATCTCATAGTGGCCTAGCGTCTTGCCAACCATAGGGAGCCGGCACTCCTCCCTACGCATGGTATTCCCGGAAGGGACACAAGTCAAAAAGGTATTGGTATAATCGCCATTAGTTGTCACCTATTGCGCATTTCCAGGGACGCCTTGTCCGTTTATGGCTGCCTCCCCTTCACCTCCGGCGGTTTCAAGCCGGCGACATGATTTTCATCCTCCGGCTTCGGCCCCCTCTGCTATCATTTGAGTTCCCCTGGAATCTATCGAATGCGAGGTGTCTCTGTGGACTTTCAAGGTCGAGTCGCCATCGTAACGGGCGGATCCGGCGCCCTGGGCAGCGCCGTCGCCCTTGATCTGGCTGCAAACGGCGCGCGCGTGGCGGTGCCCTATACCTCCGATGAAAATTGGGCGGCGCTGTTGAGTCGCGCCAGCGCGGCAAGGGAACGGCTGTGGGGCGCTAAAGCCGATTTCACCAAGGCTGCCGCCGTTGAGCGCTTTGTCTCGGGCGTCATCGAACGCTGGAGTCGAGTGGACTTCCTCGTTTGCCTTGCCGGTGGGTTCGCGGCGGGGAAGATCCACGAAACCAGCGAGGAAAACTGGGACCGGATGTTCGATCTGAACCTGCGAACGATTTATCTCGCCGCCCATGCCATCGTCCCGGTGATGATCCAACAAAACTTCGGCCGGATTATCACCACTTCGAGTGGAGCGATTCTGAACGGCGGCGGCGCGGGCATGGCCGCTTACGCCATATCGAAAGGCGCCGTCCGCCAGCTTACGGAGATCCTGGCGAGTGAGCTGAAGGACTACAATATTCATGCACACTGCATCCTGCCCGGGACCATGGACACCGAAGCGAACCGGCACGCCATGCCCAAGGCCGATTTTTCCCAGTGGGTGGCGACGGAGGACGTGGCGCGGGTCATCCGCTTCTTGTTGAGTGACGACGCGCGCGCCGTGCGCTCCGTGGCCGTGCCGGTGCTGGGTGCGGGTTGATGGCTGCTTCCCTAAAAGACAAATTGAAAGTTTCGGGTGATGCAGTTAAAATGAGAGATTGCGTTTGAGGCAAACAAGGAGTCTTATGAAGGACAAGATTCATCCCAACTATCATGAGGTCAACGTGGTCTGCGCGTGTGGCAACACTTTCAAGACGCGCTCGACTTTCAAGAGTGACCTCCTGCACCTGGACATCTGTTCCAAGTGCCATCCCTTCTTTACGGGCAAGCAGAAGCTAGTGGACGCCGCCGGGCGCGTGGAACGGTTCCAGCGGAAGTATGCCGGATTCAAAAAATCCACCCCAGCGCCGGCCGGCACGAAAACTGCGTAAGGCTTGTAAGCAAGTGTGAGCTAGGCCTCCGTACGTAGCAGTTAGGCGTGGGCGTTAGGGTCGCGGACCAAGAAGTTCGCACGTATTGGCTTAGCGGAGGCCGGATGGGCACAATTCCACCCCTCAATCCCTACATCGACAAGGCCAAAGTTTATCTGGTGGGACGCCAGCACGTCGCCGACGACGAGGTGGCGCGCTTCCTGGCCGATGAGGGGATGGTGTTCTCGACTGACGCCTCCGCGGCCGCCGAAGCTCTGGCGGAAATCGCCGGGCGCGTTTGCTACATGTCGTTTGGCAAGGGGCGGAAGAGCAATCGCGAGTACCTGGAGAATATCCTGGTTTCCAAGCACGGCAGCGTGCTGGAGCACGCCGTGTGGTGCCTGCTCATCACCGGCGTCAGCCGCGCCCTCACCCACGAGCTGGTCCGCCACCGCGCGGGCTTCGGTTATTCGCAGCTTTCCCAGCGCTACGTGGATGAGAGTGACGCGCGCTACGTGGTGCCGCCGCTCTACCAGGAAAATCCCGCGCTGCGGGAGAAATGGCGGCGGACCATCGAATCGCTGCGCCAGACGTATAGCGAACTTGCTGACGCCACCGCCGAATACGTCCAGCAGAAGCATCCGGAAATGGCCCCGCGCGACCGGCGCAAGTGGGCGCGCCAGGCGGCGCGCTCCATCCTTCCCAATGCCACCGAAACCAAGATTTTCGTGACGGGAAATTCCCGCGCCTGGCGGCACTTCCTCGAGCTGCGCGGCAGCGTCCACGCCGACACGGAAATCCGCCTCCTGGCCGTCGAGGTTTTCCGCGTCTTCAAGAAGGAAGCGCCCAATATTTTCCAGGACATCGAGCTCGTGGATGAGCCCGATGGCATGCCCTCCGTCCGCGTCACCCACTCCAAGGTTTGAATCTGGGCGCGGCTGGTGGAAGGCAAAGAATTTCTCACAGAGTTCGCAGAGATAAGCACAGGGACCACAGAGAAAGTCCCGTGTTTTTCTCTGTGCACTCTGTGGTCCAGTGGTTCGATCATGCCAATGATTACACCACTCCGTGAACTCTGTGTGAAACGTCCTTAAATCTGCCCTCCGCTCAAATCCTTCATGAAAAATCCGGGCTACGTCTTGAACTGCTCGTCGATTTCCACTTGGTACCCGCTGGCCAGGCGGTTGGTTTCATTCGCCATCCCCACCACGGCCATGAGTTCGGCGGCTCTTCATTTGCAAAAGGTACAGATTTCGGGGACGAACGCGTGCCCTCGGAAACGGGAGCGTGAGTTTAAGGAAGTGCCGCAGACCCCAAATGCGGGGGTCGGCGCTACATTTCCCTACAACTTCCTTCCCACGAAAAGAAAATGATCTGACTGGCCGATGCCCTCGGGAGTTTCGCCGGTCGCTTCCACGAGGTCGAGCCACAGTTCCTTCTCCGCGGCAGGAAGGTCGCCGAAAACGTTCTGCCACGCCGTGGTGAAGGACTCGACACCCAGAAACGCCACCTTTTCGAAGCGGCCCTTGAACAACGCCAGGAATTCCGCGGCGGTGGTAAGGTGCGCGTAGCCGATGGGCGGGGCGTGCTCAGGGTCCAAATTCCCGTCGCGCAGGTACTGCTTATGAAAAGCCACGCGCTCGGAGGCGGCTCCAAACTTCATACGCAACAAATCGCGCAGGTACGACAGGCGATTGATGCCCGCGGCAAAAAGCGTGCCCCCCGGTTTCAGAATTCGGGCTGACTCCTGCACGCTGCGCTGGCGTTCATCGAGCGATGGCAAGTGATAGAGCGGCCCCATAAGGAGCGCCAAGTCAACGCTCTCGGAAGGCAACCCTTCCAGCTTCGTAGCGGATAGGTGATGGCGGCCGGCAACGCGGTCACCCAAGCCGGCTTGCCGCAGCTTGGCTTCGACGGCGTCCAGCAGGCGCCGGGAGACGTCCACGAGGTGCAGACGGCAACCCAGCCGCGCCAGGAATTCCGTGTAGTGCCCGCCCCCTACGCCGATTTCCGCGGCAACCTCCCCTGGCTTCGCCATGCGCGCCAGCCACCGGAGCGTTATCCCCAGCTCCACGGGACAATCTTGCGGCAACCGTACCAGTTCGGCCGCAAAGGCCGCGTCATCGTAATGCCTCGCCACGCTTGACTCTTGTTTATTGAATTGGGCCATAATAGCGAGAGTATACGCCGGGTGCGCGGCGAGGTGTAGCAGCAAGCCGGCGAACCGCGGAGCAGCGAGGGAGAATCAATCAGAAGGCAGAAGGCCCATAGCAAGTTAGCGCATACCTGGTTTGCAGTTCCGCGGCCTTTCGCGCCCGCCCGGACCCGCCAGCTCGTAGTACTGCTTGGGTTTTCTTGCAGTAGGCCGGTTTGATGCTATACCGACCAGTTTATCCGTCAGCCGACGGACGGGTGAGGATTTGCTTCCGCCAACCGCCAACAAGTAGCGAGGAGTCGTCCGTCGGTCGCGAGGCGCGACCACCGGCGGGCTGACGGACCACTCCGGGGTTCTAAACAACACCAGCGTCCACAGGTTAATCAAAACGCAGGGCGGAAAGCCGCGAAACAGGCTCGCGCCGCTCGCTCCGGATCGAAGTGACCCCCGTCCGCCGCCTGACGGACACCCACTTCCCCCGAGGCTGTCTCAAAACTGGGCGAGTGGAAGCTGAAATACCAAGTGGGTGGGCATGAGCCGAGAGGAACCAGCGGATTACGCCCAAATGGAAATGTTGCTGTCGTGTTTTAAGGACTGGGTGCCGGTGGATCATCCCGCGCGCTTTTTGCGGGCGTTTGTGGACGCGCTGGATTTGGCGGAGTTGGGATTCCGGCAGCGGGAGAGCAGGGAAGGGGCGGCGAACGACGCGGCGGTTGGGGCGAGCGCGCCTGGCCGCACGCCGTTCCTGATATTGAATTGCGGAGCGGCCCGGCGTGGGATTCAGCGTTCATCAATGGCTATGGTTTGGCCTTGCCTTGGGGAACGTCATTTGGATCTCACAAGGTGGTAAGAAGTCAGTTGCCGGGGCGCAATTGCTGCTTGTTTTTGCGCTGCCACCACCACAATGCGGGTGGCAGCAGCCAGGCCAGATTCAACCAGTAAGCGTAGCGAGTCGCGGCCAGTGCCCGCTGGAAGAAAGCGCTATTCTGGATGAAGGCTCTGGCCGTATCGTTGTTGGCGTGCTGGGCCAGGGCCACGGGGCCGACAGCGAAGTCACGAGCCAACGCCAAGCCGCCCTGCGCTGCCTGCCAGCCGGCCGCGCACGCGCCAAAGGCTTGCCAGCCAACGGCCATCATGCCCAGCGCCCATGGGGCGAAACTGAAACCGCCGAGAGCCACAACTCCCACCGCCAAGCCACCCAGCGTTAACAGACCGGCGGCAAAGCCACCGAAGCTGATGGGTGCGATGGCCACCGCACCGAAGGCGAAGATCACCCCGATGGCGGCGTCGCCCACCGCCAACCATGCCTTCACCGGCCCGCGCTCCAAGCCACCGCGAAGGCGGATGTGAATCAGCGGAAGGCCCAGCAGGCTGGACTTGCTCCGATACTCCCACAGCGGTACGATTGCCGCCACGGGGCGGCTGCCGGCAATTTCCTGTTGGCGGAGGCTTCGCTGTTGCCGCCTCATCCACACGCAGAGGCCGAGCGCGGCGAGTACATAGGCCGTTCCCAGTCCGAGGGAGATCCCGGCAAAAAGCGCCGGATGTGACGTTGCCAGTCCCTTCTCCCCCACCATAAGTAAGAGGCCAATCAGCGCGAACGCCGCTATGCCCGCCGCCATGACACCATAAATCTTGATAACCCACCGACGCCGCTCTGGGGACCGCGCGCTGTCGCGATCCAACAGGTAGGCAAAATAGAAGCTAATGGGGCTGGCCAGCCCGTCCAAACCGCCGGCCTTGGCCGCGGCGATGCCTTTGGCTGCCGTCGCCCCCACGGCGGCCGCCTTCGCGGAAGCAGTGACGGCGGGCAACGCTGCCAGCACGCCCGCCGTGAATTCCTTCTTGGGCCCGGTGGTGTCGAGCGCCGTCTCGACAAACCTCGCCACCCGCTCGCCGAGCATGACGCGCCCCCGAGACAAGCGCTGTTTAACACTGTCCTCGGAAAGTTCCAGCGTCTCCGCCACCTCGGCCACGGACTGGTTCTGGCGATAGAAAAGAATCAACGGCTCGCGATAGGTTGCCGGCAGTCCCTCCAACACCCGCCAAAGGACTGCCTGCTCTTCCTTGCTTATCACCCGCTCGCCGGAGGGGAGTGAATCCTCTCCTTCCACCACGTCTTCCTCCAGGGGAGCGGAGGCGGTCAAAGGATCGCGCGTGGCCCGGCGAAAGGACTCCTGGATGAGGTGCCGGGCAATGCCGCACAGCCACTGCCGCAATCGTCCGCGATCCTTCAAACTTTCGAGTTGGCGCCAGGCGGCAAGGAACGTTTCCTGAGCCAGGTCTTCGCTGCGGCTGATGTCGCCCCAGGCGTTGTAGGCAAGCGCGCAAACCAGCCCCTGATAGCGCTCCACGATCCGCGCGAACGCCTCCCGGTCGCCGCCGAGGCAGCGCTCCACCAACTGCGTGTCACTGCAAAGTTCCATCTGAGCCATCATGTGCATTTTCCCCCTCACACCCTAAGTCGTCCAGCGCAGAAAAAAGTGACAGAAAAACTCCGCCCTCGGTCGACCACGGGGTATACGACCTCTTCCGCGCCCAAGGCTGTCTCACTTACGGCGCTAGTCTGAGGCAATGAGCGAGCTGGTAGCCATGGGGTCGCCGCGGCGGCTCCGTGGCCACCCGTTCCTGACAACGCCCATGACCTTATCGCTGCGCTGCCGGCTTTTGGGATTCTTCCCGGCCTTTTGACGGAGTCCCACAGATGGAGAGGTGGTTACCGTCAGGGTCGTCGAAGTTGGCGACCCAAGTGATGGGCGTGACGCTGCGTGGTTCGTGAGTGAACTCGACGCCTTTCCCTCGCAGCGCTTGATAGGCTGCGGTTACGTCCTCAACCGCGAAGACGATCTCGCCGGCGCCGGCAACCTGGCCTCGGACTTTGGCCGCAGGCTCGCTGAGGCACAGGGTGACCGCGCCGGCGTCTACGAACGCGAAGCCAGGGATCTCTCGCTGGACCTTCAAGCCCAGCTTGTCGCAGTAGAAACCCAGCGAGCGCGCCACATCGTGAACCCCTAGCATAACCATGCTGACCTGAGTGAGCTTGTAATCCATCTGTTCCATGTTGGGTAAGTCTCCTTTTAGACTGAACGACACAAATGTTCGCGCATTGCCATGGCGGGGCGCTCTCTGAGCGCCCGAATTGTGGCGTCGATCTCCGATCGACGACGGCGGCGGCCGGAGACCGCCGTTACAGGGGGTAGCCACGGTCAGCGATTTTGTGACCGCGGGTTCTTCCGGCAGTGGTCAAGTCACAACAATTTCGCTTTGGACAAGGCAGCGGTGGCGGCATGCCCCATTCAAAATGATTACGTAAGATTGCCCTTATGGATATTGGGCCTGAGAAAAGCCCACGCAGGAAAGCACTGTCCGTGGCTACCAGCTGGTATATCCGATACGATCCAGTTCCCGCGAAATCGGCCATTCTGAATCCAGGGTTCCTGCCATCACATCCGATGATCGCGCCAGCCGGACACACTCCGTCCATTGCCGGAATCGTGCTATCCTGCTCTTTACCATTATATCATACTCATATATTGCCGTCAATGTCAAAACTGAGCCCCTAATCCGCCGATAGCGAAGGAGTTTTGGGGAAATGGGATGAGTGAGCAGGGAATCGACCCTCAGGATACGCGGTTGGAAGGAATGGGGGTGGCATCACGGTTGGAGCAATCGAGGGGAGGCCACTTGCGGTTATGCCGTGCGAAGGATGAAGACACTCCGAACCGAGTTTGGAAAAGGGGGTTTGCAAATCCGCTGATAACGATGACCTTTGGATGCAGGTCGGTTCAAGTGATCACCGGCAGCAAGCGCAGGCTCTCGCCGTAGGCGGCCGTCCACTTGCCCACGGCGGCCACTCGCAGGATCAGTTTTCGCGCATGGTGAACCAGCCGCCCCGGCATATGGAAGAGCAGGAAGCGCAAGCGTTTGGGGCGCGCCGTCAGCAGTTCCGCGGGCAGGGCCAGGCGCTTCAGCGCTTGGAGCACGTTGTGCGCGAGCACCGTCAGGCGCAGCCACGCGGCGTTGGCGCCGAAGTATTTCGAGGGCAGCACGCCGCCGCCCAAGTCGTTTTTGATCACGTCATGGACGAATTCGATGGTGCCGGCTTTTTCGCGCTGCCACTCGATCAGGCGCGCCGGCTTTAATTCCCACCGGTTCGACAGCACCGCGAAGTGACGCACCGCGCTCCCATCCTCGAACAGTTCCCCTTGCTGCTTGCGAATGCGGAGGGCCACGTAGCGCAAGGGTGGCAAATCCTTCTTCTCGGTTTTCTCCCCGGGCACAAAGGGGACATCCGCGCACTCGCGGATTTCCGTCGGGTGCGAGTCGCCGTAAGGTTGCCAGGCCGATTCGGGAAGGGCCTGAAGGGCCGCGTGCAAGGCCTCGCTCATCCGCGCACTAATCGCAAACCCGATGCGCCCGCGCGGTCCGCCCGCCCGCTGCTCATCGCGCAACCAATTCACCAAGCCGCTTTCGTGACACGCCGCGTCGCCGCGATAGTAATACTCCTCCACCGTGCTGGGCAGCGCGGCAAAGGCCCGGCGCGCCACTTCCAGCGGCTCCATTTGGGCGGGCACATTGCCGTCGCGAAACTGGTCCGCCCGCACCAGTCCGGTTTCCGCCCACACCGCCAGCATGGGCTGATAGCCGCGCACCCCTTCGTAAGTAGTCAGGGCCTGCTGCTTGTGGCTTTCAATAATCGTCGCGTCCTGATCCACCGTGGCGAGGCGCTGGTCGGGCGCGCGCTCCCCGCAGCGCTGCACCAGATGGCGGTTCACTCGGCCCAGCCCCGCCAACGGCGCCGTCTCTTCCGGAATATAGGCGATCTCTCCCGGCAAGCGTCGTTGCTGGGCTTCCGCGATCTTTTCCTCTTGGTGAAACGCCTGCAAAAACTCCAGCGCCGCGCGCGGCAAAGGCAAATCGTGCCCGATCATCTCCGCCAGCCCGGGGTCTTGCCGCAGGCGCTCGAAATCCTCCACGCATTCGCCTCCTGCAGCGTTCAGAATCACGAAACTCTCCACGAACGTCGCTTCGTCGTAACCGCGCTGCCGCTGTTTCACCCGCACGTGCTCCTGGATACTCCGCGGCAGTCCCAGCGAGCGGAAGGCCTGCACCACCAGCGGGATTCCTCCCAGCGCGGTCAGGGTTTCCGGCAGCGGCTCGGGATCCAGCTCGAACAGCAAGGGTGAGAACGTGGGCGAAGCCTTGGGGATTTTGCGCATCGGGGAAACAACCCAGCAATTTTCCCACCCCGCGGGTGAAAAATCTTCGAACCTCCCCATACTTCCCCCCACTCCCGCCGCCCATGTCTACGCGCCCCGCCCACTGCCCCCCCAGGTCGGCCTGTATAAGCCACCTCTTATCGGCGGATTGGGGGCCCTCTTTTCCCTCTTGCGCTCCGCCACACTTTCGGAGATGATGGTCGGCCTGCCGCTCGGATGGCCATAGCGACTCCTCGCTGACCCGAGTTGGCCGTACAACCTCCTGCTTTGCGGAAGCAGGAGACCCCATAGGGAGGTTCCCATGTCTAGGGACAAGGTTGCGTTGGGAATTGACTACGGAACCGAGTCAGGTCGAGCCGTAGTAGTGCGTGTGCGCGATGGAAAGCTCCTGTCGTCGTCGTTGGTTCCTTACCCGGATGGGGTGATTGACGAACGCCTGCCGGGCGGCCCCAAACTTGAACCTGACTGGGCGCTTCAGAATCCCCTCGACTACTTATACGTTGTCGAGAAAGCCGTCCCCAAAGCCCTAAAGGAAGCGAAGGTGAAAGCCGAGGACGTGATTGGCATCGGCACGGACTTCACCGCCTCCAGCCCCCTGCCCGCCAAGGCTGACGGCACCGCTCTCTCCGCTTTACCGAAGTATCGCAAGACTCCGCACGCCTACGTCAAGCTGTGGAAGCACCACGCCGCGCAGCCGGAAGCGAATCGCATCAACGAAGTCGGCCGCGAGCGCAACGAGGAATTCATCCGCATCTACGGCGGCAAGTACTCCTCCGAATGGTTCTTCTCCAAGCTCTTGCAGGTACTGGACGAAGCTCCTGATGTTTACGACGCCATGGATCGCTTTATCGAGGCCGCGGACTGGATTGTGTGGCAATTGACCGGCCAGGAGAAACGCAACACCTGCACGGCCGGTTACAAGGCCATGTGGGTAAAAGGCCGCGGGTTTCCCTCGCAGGATTTCTTCCGCGCGCTCCATCCGCGCCTGGAGAATGTCGTTGCAGAAAAGCTTGGTGAAGAGTACTTCCCGCTGGGCGCCAAGGCCGGCGGTTTCTCCGCGCTGTGGGCGAAGAAGACCGGCCTCAAGGAAGACACGCCCGTTTCCATCGGCAATGTTGACGCCCACGTGGCGGTGCCGGCTTGCACGGTGACGCAGCCGGGCGCATTGGTGATGATCATGGGCACGTCCATTTGCCACATGCTGCTCGGCAACGAGAAGCAGATGGTGGAGGGCATGTGCGGCACGGTGGAGGACGGCATCGTCCCCGGCCTGTGGGGTTACGAGGCGGGTCAATCCGCCGTCGGTGATATTTTTGCCTGGTTCTTCGAGCATGGGGTGCCGGATTATATTCACCATGATGCGCGCAAGATGAAGGCGCCGTTCCAGGTGGCGCTGGAGAAGCGTGCCGCCGCGCTCCAGCCAGGTCAGTCGGGCCTGGTGGCGCTGGACTGGTGGAACGGCAACCGCTCGATTCTGGTGGACGTTGACCTGACCGGCGTGCTCCTGGGCATGACGCTGGCCACGCGGGCGGAGGAAATCTACCGCGCTCTGATCGAGGCCACGGCCTTCGGTACCCGCACGATCGTTGAAGCCTTCGAGTCGAAGGGCGTCACCGTAAATGAACTGGTGGCGTGCGGCGGCTTGCCGGAGAAGAACCACCTCTTGATGCAGATTTACGCGGACGTGACGGGGCGCGAAATCAAACTGGCCGACCCGCTCCAAACCTGCTCGGCGCTGGGGGCCGCCATGCACGGCGCCGTGGCGGCGGGAGCCGCCGGCGGTGGTTACGATACCATTGTTGAAGCTGCCCGCAGAATGGCGCGAGTGCAAAAGCTGACCTTCAAGCCGCACGCCGAGTCCCACGCGATATACGACCGGCTTTATGCGGAATACCATGCGTTGCACGATTACTTCGGCCGCGGCGCCAACGACGTGATGAAGCGGCTGAAATCGTTGAAAAGGGAGACTTCCAAATAATTGGTGATTTGCGATTGGTGATTTGTAATTGGCAAGTCTGTCAAGTCTTGTGGAAACTCACAAAGTCACGCTGAGCAATCACAAATCACCAATCGCAAATCACCAATACTTCGGACCACTGACAACGGACGATTTCTTCTATGCCCCCACTCGAACAACTCCGGCGCGAAGTCTATGAAGTCAACCTGGGGATCTGGCGCGGCGGCTTGGTGACCATGCACAGCGGCAATGCCAGCGGCATCGATCGCAAGCGTGGCTTGGTGATGATCAAACCGAGCGGCATGGACTACGACCGCATGAAGCCCGCGGATATGGTGGTAACGGACCTCGATGGCCGCAAGCTGAAAGGCAAGTGGAACCCCTCCGTGGATCTGCCTGATCACCTTTACATCTACCAGCATTGCCCGGAGGTGGGCGGCGTCATTCACACCCATTCCAATTACGCCACCAGCCTCGCCCTGCTGGGCTTGCCGATTCCCGCTTACTTGACGGCTATCGCTGATGAGTTTGGCGAAGGAATCCCTTGCGCGCCGTATGTGGATAATCAGGCCGACCACATTGGCCAAGCGATCGTTCAATACCGGAACCAGGCGCCGGCAATTCTCATGGGCCATCACGGCACGTTCGCTTGGGGCCCGACGCCCCGCGCGGCGCTGAAAGCCGCGGTGATGCTCGAAGACGTGGCCAAGACCGTGCACCTGGCGCTGCTCCTCGGCAAACCCACTCCTCTGCCGCCGGAGGAAGTGAAGAAGTGGTGGGATCGCTACCACACCACGTATGGTCAGCCGGGAAAGAAAGGCTTGCGCGCCGGCGGTTGACAAAGGGCTTTACGCCTCGCGTGCGAATCGCTTAGGATGGTGCCGGCCTTTGTTCGGCAACGGCCTACGGACTTGGAAGGCGCCGTTCAGAAGGATTTTTCTATTGGATTGAACCTGCACTATTTAAGGACATGACATGAACCTACTTTCCGCGTCTCCCTTAGCCCTGCTCTGGTTTGGGGCCCCGGATCCCGCCAAAACCAGCCATCGGCTTATTTTCCTGCACCCGGTGGACATCGCCATCGTCGCCATTTACTTCGCGATGGTCCTGGGAATTGGCTTCTACCTGAAACGCTATGCCAAAAGTGGCGAAGGCTTTTTCCTGGCGGGCCGGGAAATGACCGCCTGGGTGGCGGGGCTGAGTTTTATTTCCGCCAACCTCGGCGCCCTGGAACTTATGGGCTGGGCGGCTTCCACCTATCAATACGGCATTCTGGCGGCGCATTGGTACTGGATCGGCGCCATCCCGGCCATCCTGTTCCTCGCCCTGGTGATGATGCCGTTCTATTACATCTCCAAGACCCACTCCGTTCCCGGTTACCTGAAGCTCCGTTACGGAGAGTCCGCCCGCGGCCTCGCCGCCGTGATGTTCTCCTTCATGACCCTGTTCATGGCGGGGATTGATATGTACGCGATGGCGCTGGTCTTGAAGGTGGTGCTGGGCTGGAATATTTATTTCAGCATCTGGATGTCGTCGCTCACCGTCGGGATTTACGTGGCCTTGGGAGGTCTGTTTTCGGCGATCTTCAACGAGGTCCTCCAGTTTTTCCTGATCTGGTTCGGCGCGCTGCTGATTCCCATCCTGGGTTTGATCGAGGCTGGCGGCTGGACCAAACTGGTGGCGCGTGTTCATCAGAATTTTCCTCAGGGTAATTACACTCACCTCTGGGGCCCGACGGCGCACTTTGCCAGCAACCCCATGGGGATCCACTGGACCGGCATTGTCTTCGGCCTGGGCTTTGTAATCTCCTTCGGCTATTGGAACACGGATTTCCTGGTGGTGCAGCGCGTCCTGGCCTCCAAGGACCTCCGCGCCGCCAAAATGGCGCCCATCATCGGCTCCTTTTTCAAGATGGCCGTGCCCTTCATTGTCATTCTGCCGGGACTCCTCGCTCTGGGTGTCCTTCCCTTCCACTTGGTTCCAGAGAATGTCGCCGTCGCCACCGGCCAGCACAGTTACAACGAGGTTCTGCCCCTGATGCTGGCGCGTTATTGTGGCCCCGGCCTGTTGGGCCTAGGTATTACGGCGCTAATCGCCGGGTTCATGTCGGGGATGGCAGGGAACGTGAGCGCCTTTGCCACGGTCTGGACGTATGACATCTATCGGCCCTTCATCCGCAAGGTGGCTTCGGACAACCATTACGTCAAGGTGGGACGCTGGTCCACCATTCTCGGCGTATTGGTCTCGATCGGCACCGCCTACTTCGTCATGCAATTCAGCAGCATCATGGATTACGTCCAGGCGCTATTCAGCATTTTCATTGCGCCGTTGTTCGGCACCGTGTTGCTCGGCATGTTGTGGAAGCGCGTTACGCCGGCGGCCGGCTTCTGGGGTTTGCTCGTGGGCAGCGCTTCTTCGGTTGGGATGTTCCTGATGGTGAAGTTCAATCCCAGCACACTTGCCTACATTGCGGTTTCGAGTGATGCCAAGCCCATGGCCGAGAATATGTATCGCGCCCTGTGGTCGTGGGTGATTTGCGTCATCGTCACGGTGGCCGTCACCTATATGACCAAGCCCAAACCCGTGGAAGAGTTGACCGGCTTGGTCTACGGGTGTACACCGCTGCCGAGCGAAGGGCATTTGCCGCTGTGGAAACGCCCCATTTTCTGGGCAGGCGTATCGCTGGCCCTCTTCCTGGTGTTGCAGTGGATTTTCTGGTAGGGGACGGAGCACGAGCCAAGAGACAGGAGTCGTAACCTATGGATGAGAAACCTCAGAGCGAGCGCGTGGGAGGGGGCGGGGGAGGGCCGCGCGTTGCCGCCGATCTCAAAGACTCGAAACCGCCAGAGCACCACATGATTCCCGTCTGGTTCTTCGTGGGGGTTATTCTGTTGATCTACGGGGTCATCATTTTGGCAACGGGGATCTACGAGTTCAACAGGCCGCCGCTGGAGGCGCTCTCGAGTATGCCTCCTGCGGTCAGGCATCCCGCATTGTGGTGGGGCGGACTTCTCACCATCCTCGGCGGCTTCTACGTTTTTGCACACATGCCGAAGAAGTCCTGAGGGCTGCCGGAGGAATGGATTTTCACGCTTACGTGCGGGCCGCTGACCGAGCGGCCCCACTGCCTCCGCGGTAGCGCCTCTCGCCTCCCTAACGCGCGCCGAGCACTGGCTGCAAACAATAAGTGGATCTTCTGGTGGACGGCGGAAGGGCGCAATCCGCAATCGCCTTATCTCACTTCCGGTATTCCCAAGTCTTTCGAACCCAGCGGCGACATCTTAGCGTCCGGCGCATATTCCTCGAGCAAATCCAAGGCAATGCGCGCACGCCGCACCCGTTCGCGTCCCATTTTCACCGCAAGGTCTTCCAGGTGCAAACCGGAGGGATAGATGTCGGGCGAGTTGCGCAGGCCGAATTTGAAATAGACCGGCGCGGCCACCTGAATGATCCTGGGCATCTCGTAATAGCGCACGAAGGCGCCGAAGTTATCCGGCACCTCGATATATAGATCAATGCAGATGTCGACGGCCTGGCGGATGGCGCCCATCTGTGCCGGGCTCAGGTCAGTCGGAATATTCATTGTCGTCACACCGCATTGCTCAAAAATCCTCGCGGTGGCGGGATTGGCAGCGGGCAGGGTGACGGAGCTCTTAATGACCAGATTCTTCGGCAGCTCGCCCTTCTGCTTCATGGCGTCGAGCACCCAAATGAGCCCGAGGTCAGCGGGAAGAATGCTACGGATGCCGAGGTCGCAGGCACGCCGGACGTCCTCGATGGCATAGACCAGTTGATCGGCGCCGCGGTGCTGGAGGCCGATCACCTTGCCCGCCGCGGAAGCGGTCTGCGCGCCGGTCTCAAAGGTGGCGCGCGGGCCAACGAACAGGCAGACCTCGATGCCTTCGTCGTGGCCGATCGCGGCCATTTCGCGAATCTCATCACGAGTCAGCAGCATCACGCCGCTTCCCTGGCTGACGCGGTGAATGGGCACCTTGTGCGTCTTTGCCGCTTCCAGAACTTCGCGAAACACCCGCGGTCCCTCTACGCTGGGAATCTCAATGCGATACTGGCCGCCGTCCTTGAAGCGCTTGGAACTGGGTTTCAACGCATGGTTGTCTTCGGAAGGCAGTTTGAGTTTGGCGAGAAACTGTTGAGTTTTCTTCATCGGTGACTCCTTTTCCGCAGTTGTATATAATCCATTGCGCTACGGCAACCTTAGCTCAGTGCGAGCGACGGACCAATGACAACGGACGAAGGACGTCCTTCTTACTGCGTATACTTCATATACACCGTGCGCGTTTCTGTGTAAAAATCCAGCGCTGCGGGTCCCTGTTCACGCATTCCGAAGCTTGATTCCTTGGTGCCGCCGAAGGGAAGCTGGTATTCCACGCCCGCTGTGGGCAGGTTGACGGTAATAAGCCCGGCTTCAACCCTATTGATAAACTGATGAACCCGCGTGAGGTCGCGCGAGACGATGGAGGCGGAGAGGCCAAACCGCACGCCATTGGCCAGACGCATGGCATCCTCAAAATCGTCGGCCACCATCAACCCCAACACCGGCCCAAAAACCTCTTCCTGCGCGATGCGCATTTCCGGGGTCACACTGGTGAAAAGCGTGGGCTCAACGAAATAACCCAGGTCGTAAATTCCTCCCGTCAAGCGCCTGCCGCCGCAGACCAGCTTGGCTCCCTCTTTTTTGGCGATTTCGATGTATTTCAAGTCAGTCTCGAGTTGGGCGGCGTCCACAGCGGGGCCTATCTCGATGCCAGGTTCGAGGCCGTTGCCGACTTTCAATTTGCGCGTATTGGCGACAAGCCTTTCGAGCAAGGGCTCGTAGATGGACTTTTCAATAATGGCGCGGCTGCACGCGGTACACTTTTGGCCGGTGGAGAAAAACGCTCCGTTCACCAGAACATCGGCGGCGTAATCCAGGTCGGCATCCTTCAACACCACCGTAGGGTTCTTGCCGCCCATTTCAAGTTGCACGCGCAGCTTGCGCCGCGACACCCTTTCGTAAAGGGCATTGCCCACATCGCACGAACCGGTGAAGGAGATGGCGCGAACGGCGGGGTGTTCGACCAGGGTGTTGCCGACCGCGCCCCCTGCACCCGTCACGTAATTCACTACGCCGGGGGGGATTCCGGCTTCGTGTAGCGCCTCCACAATCCGATAAGCGCTGAGCGGAGCCAGCGACGCCGGCTTGATGACCACCGTATTCCCCGCCACCAGCGCCGGCGCCATTTTCCAGGCGGGAATGGCGCTGGGAAAGTTCCAGGGAGTGATCAGCGCTACCACCCCTAAGGGCTTGCGCAGCGTGTAACAGAACACGTTGTCGCGCTCGGAAGGAATCTGGTAACTGAACGCGCGCGCGCCCTCGCCGCCGAAGTAGCGCAGAATATTGATGGCGCGTTTCACCTCGCCCTTGGCTTCGGGCAGCGTTTTGCCTTCTTCGCGCGTCATCTCTTCACTGATTTTCGCCAGGCGGCTCTCCAGAAGCTCCGCCGCCTTGAAGAGATATTCCCCCCTTCGCGGCGCGGGGGCAGTGCTCCAGGCGGGTTGCGCCTTCGCGGCCGCCTCACACGCCTCCTGCATATCCTCCGCAGCAGAAGCCTGGAATTGCCCAACGATTTCCCCAGTGTTGGCGGGATTGATGTTCGGGAAAGTCTTCCCGGATTTGCATTCCATCCACTGGCCGGCAACGTAATTACGATAGACTTCCGTCATTGAAAAACTCCTTGCCCTTGTTATCGCAATAAGAAACGCTCAGAGAAATCCATTATGGGCAGGCGGGGGAGGCGTGTCAATCGAGGCCCCCGTCATGATGCCTTATTGCGGAACCACCGGCAGGATCAGCGCCGAGGGATGCTTGCCATCGTGGTAAACACTATTCGTTGCCTGCACGATGCGCGTGGAATGACCCTGGTCGTCCCCGGTGTTCAAGTTGCGATCAAAGCGGGGAAAGTTGCTGCTCGACACTTCCAGGCGCAACATGTGACCGGCCAGAAACACATTGGATGTTGACCAGAGATTGAGCGTGAGTTTGTACACCTCGCCGGGGTTCATCAACTCGGCTTTTTCCGTGGAAGATCGATAACGCGCGCGCAGGATTCCTTCCGTCAGGTTCTGTGCATAACCGTTGGGCCACACATCCACCAATTTGCCCGTGAAATCCGTATCCGCGGCGGAAGAACTCGCGTAGAGTTCCAGGGTAATGGGGCCGGTCACTTCGGTGTCCTTTTTATAGGGGGGCAGGGTGTAAACCAATACGTCGTCGCGGTTCTCCACCGGCCGCTGGTCGAAAGCGCCCGGAGGCTCGTGAGTTGCGTCGCAGCACAGAGGTCCGCCGCGCGTCGGCGCCGGATCGGCGGGGTCGTAGGTGTATTTGTCCTCAGGTTCGACGGTGGGAGCAAAGCTGGCCAAAACGCCGTTGCCGCTGAGCGTGTTCGCCTTGCCCGCGGAGTGCAGGTAGTAGCGCGTCTCTTTGGCGCGCGCCAGCGGCCAGCTCTCCTCTTCCCGCCACGCATTTTTGCCCATCACGAAGAGCTTCACCGGCTTCTCACCGCCCATGCCGTTATCAATGCCCTTGAACAGGTAGTCATACCAGCGCACGATGATCGCGTTTTCTCTAACAACAGAGTCCTTGCCGAAATCAACCTCGCCGATTTTCGGCCCGCCCCCCGCGTGGCCACCCACGATCACCAGCAATCGCTGACCGTTCCGAGCCGCCTCGCTGCCGCCGTGGGCTTTGATCCCCAGGTAGTTTCGAATTGAGCCGTCCTGAAAGAGGTCGTACCAGCCGGCAACATGAAGAGCGGGGACCTGAATCTGCGGGAAGTGTTCCTCAATCGACCACTGTTTCCAATAGTCGTCATAGGTGGGATGCGCCAGCCAGTCGAGATAATAGTCCGCTAAGCCGACTGGGGCGCCAAGATCCAGCAGGGGATATTCCGTCAGCGGAAGCTTCGTGTCCCAGCGCGTTGCGTAGGAGTCCCTGGCCATGCGGCGGTCAAAGGTGTTTTCCGCCAGGCCTGTCGTCCACGACTGGTCAAACCATTGTTCAAACGCCCCGCCCTGGTAAGTCCAGTTCTCATGATAGTTGGAGGCGGTCACAATCGGCATGATTCCGGCCAGGTGCGGCGGTGAGGCGATGGCGGCGAGCATTTGCGTGGCGCCAACGTACGACCCACTGAACATCCCCACCTTACCGCTGGAATAGGGTAACGCGGCGGCCCACTCCACTGAGTCATAACCATCCTGCGATTCGTACTTGAAGGGGTACCAATCGCCGTCCGAGGCGTAACGACCGCGCACATCCTGAACTACCACCACGTAGCCGCGCGCCGCGGCCATGAGGCCGAATTCGATTTGGCTGCGTTTGTCGTAAGGGGTGCGGGTGAGAAGCACGGGAAATTTGCCCTCGACCTTCGGCCGGTAGATATCCGCGCGCAGCACCACGCCGTCGCGCATTTTGGCAGGCACGTCGCGATCCACGGTAACTTCGTAGTGCTCTTCCGCACGGGCCAAGGCGCCGACCCAGGACAAAGTCACGAGCAATGCGCAAACCACATGTCGGTTCATGGGATCCTCTTCCAGACTTGATGAATTTCCTTTTGAGATATGGCATTATCTGCGACCGCGCCGCTCAGCGCAAGAGGGTCTGAGCCTCACAGGGGAATTCGCGGGGCATGGGTTTTTACAGCGGCGGGTTTGTGGATGCGTCTACGACTAAGTCAGCGTTGACGGGGACAAGATCCGGCGGAGTCGCGCGAAGCGCTGACTGGATTCGCTCTGCGGGCTGCCATGGGGGACGAATCCACGGCCTCGCTAGTTCGCTTGTTGGTTCCCTTCGGAGACGTGGACGAGTTCGATGACCGTCATGTCCCCGCTGCTCTTGAGGGCGACGACCTTATCTTCCTTGTCGTGCTTGATTTCGAAAACGGTTTTTCCTTCGCCATCCTTCTCTTTAAACTTGGTTACTTCATTGCCCAGGCGGCCATGATAGAAGTCCACAACCTTATCGAGCGAATCCGGCGTCTCAAACTTCCCCGCCAGCACGCGGACCTTCGCTTCATCCGCGATATCAAGGTTGACGGCGGCGGAACCATGTTCCTTGAGGCGGGTCGCGCCGGGATAAATAGGCAAGCCCAGGCTGGCCTCATTGATATCCTTGTTGACCTCGACCGAGCCAAAGGGCGTGTTGATGGAGACTTCTTTCTTTCCGCCGCCTCCGTGATCCACTTGCACGTGGACCGCGCTCGAAAGCACGCGCAGCCCCACCCAGACGGCAATTGCTCCCCCCAGCACAATCAGCCCCAGGAAGAGAAGGGCGATAGCAACAATGTGGCTGCGGCTTTCGGATGGCTGCGGTGGTGCGGGTGGACGCGGAGGCTGAGGACCTGTAGCCATGGTAGGGATCTCCTTTTTTACTTGCTGTTTATACCTACGTTTTCCCGCGCGGCAAAGTTCCCGCCTTACCACGCCTGTGGCCGGATCTTCCGATTAACAGGTTTCTTCCCCGGCCGCTTGAAACATGGCCACGATATTCTCCGGCGGCGCGTTGGCCATGATGTTGTGGACCTGCTGGAATACGAAGCCGCCGCCCGGCGCCATAATTCCGACCCGTTCGCGGACGTGTTTCTTCACCGCTTCGGGCGTCTCGAAGGAAAGTGCGGTTTGGGTGTCGCAACCGCCGCCCCAGAATACCATTTCGGAGCCGAATGCGGCCTTCAAACCCGCCGGCTCCATTCCTTGGCAGGATGTCTGGACGGGATTCACCGCGTCCAGTCGCGCTTCGATGAGATCGGGGAGCAACTCGCGGATTCCTCCGCAACTGTGGAGCATCACCTTGACGTTAGCCAATTGCTTGGCCCGCTTCCACATGATGCTGTGGCGAGGCTTGAAGAACTCGGGGTACATTTTGCGCGAGAGGAACGGCCCCGTTTGCATTCCCAGGTCGTCGCCGAAGAGGATGACGTTCGATGGAGTCGCCCACGGCCCCCAGAAAACGTTCGAGGTTGGCCAGGTGAATTTCCACCAACTCGTCGAGGAAAGCGTGAGCCCGGATGGGTTCGGCCGCCAGAAGCATCAGGAAATTGTCGTTGCGGTATAAGAACTGGCCGGTCTCGAGAAGATTCCCCCCGAAAAGCCCGCGGATGGCGCGATCGTTGCAGGCAGGAAGCGCGCGGGCGCCCTACGCCAGCCTGCGCAAGCCCTCGGCGCCGGCCGCAAGCGGCCCCGGCGGGCTGGCGACGGAGGTCATGCACTCGTCCATCGCCGCCGTGATGTTTCTCGGCCCACCTTCCTCCGCAAAAGGAGAATAACATAGCTCGAAATAGAGCGCGCCGTCGGGCATGCGGGCAATGACTTTTCCGCTCGCCGAGCGCAATACCCATTCATCCTTACCCCGCTCAGGCAGAGCCCATGCGGGCATCTGGCAGGGAGTTCCGTCCGGCAAAACCCAGTCGGCCCAGTTTGCGTTGTCGAGCGCGAAGGCCCGGCCCAGTTCGATGGTATCCACACCAAACAAATCCAGTATGCCGGTGTCCACAATCGCGAGCTGCTGCACAGGATCATAAACGCGTACCGGCTTGGGTGACAGCCCCATATGCTTCCGCAGCCGGGCGTAGGCAATCGCCGCGATGCCGGAGGATCGGTGCCCGGAAAAATCGATGGGGATCCGATCCGGCTCGCGGTGCTGGAACGCCACCGATAGGCGTTCGCGCGAGGTCATACCGTTGCTCTTCGCATTCGATTCTGTTTGGACACCCAGGGGCCTCGCAGATTTCGTAATCTACCTTACGATGGACTCTCGCGACTGACCAGCGCCAGTTTAGCGCAAGTTCTTGAAGGTCAACAGCCGTACCTTCGCGCCTGCAATTGGCCGCTTAAATCCGGGCAGATGCCGGCAATTTCCACCTTGTGAGGTGGACAGGTCTCGCGTCACCCTGTTTCCGCCGGGTGCTGCCCTTGGTTTAAACGTAAGGCCGCCATCCTGGCGGCTCAATGCCGGCTGGAGGCCCGCGCCACATTCTAAATTGGGACCGCGCCCTGCGCCGCAAAGCCTTGAGGCACTCCTGCCCTAATGCTATGCTGTTGGTTCCTCATTTCATCATGGCGATATACGGGGGTGCACCAATGCTATCCAGGAAACTTGGCCACAGTCCGTTTAGGGTTTCGGCCCTGGGGTTGGGATGCATGGGTATGTCGGAGTTCTCCGGTCCCCACCAGGAGGAGGAGTCGATTGCGACGATCCATCGCGCTCTCGACCTCGGCATCAATTTCCTGGACACGGCTGACGCCTACGGCTGCGGCGACAACGAGGAGCTGGTTGGCCGCGCCCTCCGCGGCCGGCGCCATCAGGTGGTGCTGGCGACGAAATTCGGCAATGTGCGCGACGCCGAGGGCCGTTTCGCCGGCATCAATGGCCGCCCCGAGTACGTGCGCCAAGCGTGCGACGCCAGCCTGCGCCGCTTGCAGATGGATGTGATCGACCTCTACTACCAACACCGCGTTGACCGCACCGTGCCGATTGAAGAGACCGTGGGCGCCATGTCGCGGTTGGTCGAGGAGGGCAAGGTGCGCTTCCTGGGACTATCCGAGGCGGCTCCCGCCACCATCCGCCGCGCCCACCGCACGCATCCCATCAGCGCCCTGCAGACGGAGTACTCACTCTGGACGCGCGATCCCGAGGAGCAGATTCTTCCCCTCTGCGAGGAGTTGGGAATCACCTTTGTCGCTTATAGCCCGCTGGGCCGCGGCTTTCTGACGGGCCGCTTCGAGCGTTTCGAGGATTTGGCGCCGGATGATTGGCGCCGCAATCATCCCCGGTTTCAGGGAGAGAATTTCGCGCGCAACCTCGATCTGGTCCGGCCCGTCGAGCGGATCGCGGCGAAAAAGAGTACGAAGCCGTCACAACTCGCACTGGCCTGGGTGCTGGCGCAGGGCGAAGGGATTGTCCCCATCCCCGGCACCACCAGCCGAGCGCACCTGGAAGAAAACCTGACGGCGCTCGAACTCGCCTTGACCGCGCATGACCTGGCGCAACTTAACGAGGCCGCGCCCCGGGGAGCTGCCGCCGGAGAGCGTTACGCGGAAGCGGCAATGAAGGCCGTCAATGGTTGATGCTCCCAGGTAGTGGCTCATGAAGTGGCACGGGCGTCCTGCCCGTGAACAGTGACGGCCAAGATGGCCGTGCCACCACAAAATGGCTCACTACCTGCTCCCGATTTCAGGCGAGCGACTTTAAGGAGTCGAGCGCCAGGCGGCTCATGATCTCAGGCTCTCATCGGTTAAGTCAGGAATAGCATCACAACCTTACTAACGCATCCAAGGCGGGGTTATTGCGGTAGACTCTCATGAGGAGCAGCAATGGCGGACTACGACTATGACATGTTAGTCATTGGATCGGGACCGGCAGGACAGCGGGCGGCGATCCGATCGGCGAAACTCGAAAAGCGCACTGCCCTCGTCGAGCGCAAGGCCGTCGTGGGCGGCGTGTGCATCAATTCCGGAACCATTCCCAGCAAAACCTTGCGCGAGGCTGTCATATATCTCTCCGGCTATCGGTTGCGGAGCATTTACGGGGAGTCGTACACCGTCAAGCAAAACATTACGATGGAAGATCTTCTTTTCCGCACCGATCACGTCATCCGCCACGAAATTGACGTGACGCGCCACCAGTTGCAGCGCAACGGGGTGGAGATGATCTATGCGGAGGCAGCCTTCGTGGACTCCCACACGCTGCGCCTGACCATGGTGGACCATTCCGGCGAGCGCACCGTCACCGCTGCCAACGTGCTCATCGCCTGCGGAACGGAAGCCACGCGCGATCCCAAAATTCCTTTCGACGGCCAGAACATTTTTGTCAGCGACGATATTCTGACCTTGAAGAAACTTCCCCGAACCCTGGCGGTGATCGGCGCCGGCGTGGTGGGCTGCGAATATGCCAGCATTTTCGCGGCGCTGGGCGTGCGCGTTACCCTGGTGGACCGGGCGCGCCGGCTGCTGCCCTTTGTCGACGCCGAGATCGTCGAGGCGCTTGACTACCACCTGCGCGAGAATCGCATGACCCTGCGGTTCAACGAGGCGGTCAGCGGAATCGAGCTGGTCCCCAACGGCGCCGACACGCGGGTGAAAATCCATCTGGCCAGCGGCAAAGAGGTCGTCGCGGAAAAAGCCTTGTACAGCATTGGCCGCACCGGCGCCACGGACCGGCTGAATCTCGAGACGGCAGGACTTAGGGCCGATGACCGCGGCCGCTTGAAGGTCAATGAAGATTACCAGACCGAAGTCCCCCACGTTTACGCCGCGGGCGACGTGATCGGCTTTCCCAGTCTGGCCTCGACCTCGCTCGAGCAAGGCCGCCTGGCGGCGTGCCACGCTTTCGGAATGGAAGCCAAAAGCGTCCCCGAGCTCTTTCCTTACGGTATCTACACCATCCCGGAAATCTCTTACGTCGGCAAGAACGAGGAAGAACTGACCCAGACAAACGTCCCCTATGAAATAGGCAAGGCCAGCTATCGCGAAATCGCGCGCGGCCAGATCATCGGCGACAGCATCGGAATGCTGAAGTTTCTTTTCCATCGCCAGACCCGCGAATTGCTGGGCGTGCACATCATTGGCGAAAGCGCCAGTGAGCTGATCCACATCGGCCAGGCGGTGATGAGCCTGGGCGGAAAGATTGACTACTTTGTGAACAACGTTTTCAACTATCCCACCCTGGCGGAATGCTACAAAAACGCCGCCCTCGACGGCGTCAACCGGCTGAATGGGTGATTTAATTCTGGCTTTTGGATTAACGGAGGGACTGTTTACCGCTGTCACAGTACGCTGTCACAGCTTGTCACAGTAACGGCCGATAGTACTTGGTTGGGTCGGTAGGTCCTGTCCCCACCTCGCCGGCGAGGCCATTTTCGACGAGCAGCTTCAGATCGCGTTGGAGAGATCTTCTGTTCACCTTCAGTTTTTTTTCGCATTCGGCTGCCGTCGCCTTTCCGGCGCTCAGCAGGAAATCGAGGAGTGCGAGGGGCCTTTCTTTCAGCCCTTTCCTTCGAGCTTTGGCGAGCGCCAGGTCTCGGCGAACGGCGCGTTCGGCGGTAATCTGTACCTCCTGCATTTGCGCGGCCAAGCCATCGGTGAAGTACTCGAGCCACCCCGTCAAGTCCATCGCGTGTTCGCGCACGCTTTGCAATGCCTGGTAATAAGCGGGCCGGTCCCGGTCGTAGTACTCACTGATGGTGAATAACTTTTTGAAATCGTACCCTGTCTTGTAAAGGCAAAGGGTTGAAAGCAGACGGCCCGTCCGTCCATTTCCGTCAACAAAGGGATGAATGTGAACGAGCTGAAAATGGGCAATCCCCGCCACCAGGATGGGATTGATTTGTTTCTCACGCCGCAGCCAGGTGACAAGCGCGGTCATCATCTGGGGGACTTCCAGCGGTGGGGGAGGGGTGTAGATCTTCTCTCCCGTCCGCGAATTGACGATGTAGTTCTGAATCCTGCGGTACTCTCCCGGTGACGCCCGGTTGCCGCGCACTCCCTGGACCAGGCGTCTGTGGATTTCTCGGATCAGCCCCTCAGTGATGGGGTCGCCGGCCTCCAGGTAATCCGCAACCAACTCGAAAGCCTTCGTATAGTTCAAGAGTTCTTGCGCGTCCTCGGGCCTCGCCCCCGCAACTTTTTGACCGGCGAGAATGCGTTCGGATTGCCCCAAGGTTAGCTGCGTGCCCTCAATGTGCGTCGTGTGGTGAGCTTCCATCACCAGGGCGCGCCTCTGCGTTTTGGAAATCCAGTCTTCTGACAACTTAGCGGCATCCAGAAAGCCGCGCGCCCGCTCAATCCGGGCGAGCGCCGCCGTGATGGCGTTGGTAATCGTGAATCGTGGGGCAAGAATCATGGGGTCATAAACTACGTTTTGAGCTTTAGCCCGGCAAGAACTGTCAAGACCTGTTGAAGAACTTTACCCGCTTTGACCATAGGTACAAGCTGCTCGTACACGTCGGAAACATGCTCGCCTTGGCGCTTTCCCACGGCACAAATGACGACCAATTGCCGGTCAGGGTATATGCGGTAAATGACACGATGAGCAGCGAATTCGTGCTTCCAATAACCCGCTAGGTCACCCCCCAACGGGGTTCCATAGCCCGAAGGATCTATCGCAATTTTGCCCTCGATGGCCTGCTTGAGGCGTTTCTTGACGCTTCCATCGAGCGAAGCGACGTCCTGCTTCGCGTCGGAGGTGAATGCTACCGTGTACTTAGGCGCAGCCGGGCTCATTTTTGGCCGAAGACCTTTTCCATCGTATGGAGCCTTCCGGCCTGGACATCAGCATCAATCCGCTTCGCGAGCTTCCGTAGACGCGTAGTGAGCTGGCGGTCGGCAAGAATTTCGAGCGTGGCTAAGACGGACTCTCGTTCGCGCACGAGAGCGTCAAGCCACTCTTTGTCGACCAGGTATTTCGGCTCCTGGCGGCGATTGACAACAAGAATTACCTTGCCCCCTTTCGCTTGTCCGGCGAAGTCTTTGAAGCGCTCGCGGAACTTCGTCGCCGACACTCTCGTGACCGTCTTTGCAACCCCTGAAGCCATGACTAAAATCCTTTCGTACGTTTGGGTTAACGAATTGTACGTATTAATCCTAAACCCGGCGGTTGTGACTGTCAATGGACAAAAGGAGGTTCTGTATCTCACGCTACTTATACGCCGGCAATCCGGTCACGCGCTCGCCGATGATGAGGGTGTGGATATTATGCGTGCCCTCGTAGGTGAAGACCGATTCCAGGTTGCACAGGTGGCGGAAGATGGGGTACTCGTCGGCGACGCCGTTGGCGCCCAGGATGTCGCGGGCGGTGCGAGCCGTGTCGAGCGCGATCTTCACGTTGTTGCGTTTCAGCATGGAAACGTGGGCAAAGTCCGCGCGGCCCTGGTCTTTCAGGCGGCCCACCTGGATGGCCAGCAACTGCGCCTTGGTGATTTCCGTAATCATGTCGGCGAACTTCGCTTGCACAAGCTGGTGCGTGGCGATGGGCTTATCGTCAAACTGTTTGCGCACCTTGGCGTATTCCAGCGCCTCGTTGTAGCACGCCATGGCGGCGCCGATGGCGCCCCAGCCGATGCCGTAGCGCGCTTGCGTCAGGCAACTCAATGGCGCTTTCAGTCCCTGCGCCTTGGGGAGCATATTGCGCGCCGGCACGCGCACGTCTTGCAATGCCAACGTCGATGTTACCGACGCGCGCAGAGACATCTTGCCTTTGATGTCCTTGGCGGAAAAGCCCGGCGTGCCTTTTTCCACCAGGAATCCGCGAACGCCTTCGGGCGTACGCGCCCATACCAATGCCACGTCGGCGACGGTCCCGGAGGTAATCCAAGCCTTCTCACCGTTCAAGATGTAGTCATTACCGTCCTTCACTCCGCGCGTCCTCATGCCGCCGGGGTTCGAGCCAAAATCCGGTTCGGTGAGTCCAAAGCAGCCGATGGCCTTGCCTTGTTGCAGCGCGGGCAGCCAGCGGTCTTTCTGCTCGTCGGAGCCATAGGCGTGGATGGGATACATCACCAGCGCGCCCTGCACGCTCACGAAGCTGCGCAAGCCGCTGTCGCCGCGCTCGAGCTCCTGCATGATCAGCCCGTACTGCACGTTCGACATGCCGGCGCACCCGTAGCCTTCCAGGTTGGCGCCGTAAAACCCCAATTCCGCCATCAGCGGAACCAGGTGCAGAGGGAATTTCCCCTCGCGGTTCCATTCCTCGATGTGAGGGATGATTTCCTTCTCCACAAACTCGCGCACCATTTGGCGCACCAGCTTTTCATCATCATTGAACAGGGAATCGATCTCCAGGTAGTCAACACCGTGGAAAGCAAACATGCGTCCTCCTCCCTAACCGAGCGCATCGACGCAAGCGCTGAAAACGAGCATTCTAGTGGGCGGCTGAAGGCGGGTCAAGAAGCCAAAGTCACGCTATGCATGGAGCTCTTTCGCTCCACCGGCGAAACCGGACAGAGCTACTCGGGCTCTAACACCTCGTCGAGGGTCACGATATCAGCCAGCCCGGAACAGCCATAGATTGCCGGTAGAACGCGATCCGCCGGGTGAATGCGCCGCCACTCGGCGACTCTCTCCGTCCCCGCCCGATAGGCCGGAAGATACATTCGGCCCAGTAACGGATGTTGACCCCAGGCGCCGGAGAGCTTGTCCGCGCGCTCTTCCGTGACCAGGTAATCGCTGCGAAGAGTGGCAGCCACCTTCTCGCGCGGCACTCCTTCTCCCCACGTCAGGTAGGAAGATTGATTCTTGGCATCGTCCTGGAGCAACGCCAGCAACACGCCGATCTGCAAATCCTCGTCGGGCAGTTGCTCGATTTCGGTAACGCCATGGGCGATGAGAATGGCATTGTTGGCGATTCCCTCATACAGGGTGCCGGAGCGGGAGTTCATGGTCGCCACCGTGGCTTCAAAGCCGGCCTTCCCGCGCACATAGAGATTCTGCAAGTAGGCAAACGTGGTCACGTGCCCGGGCACAACTTCATGGCTCACCAGTTGCTCGAACTCGGGCACCGACATCTTCAGCGAAGCGTTAATCTCATACGTGGCTTCGTACTGCGGGCTGCCATCCGGCTTCCGCGCCCTTCCCAGGTAGTTCATCGAACCGGAGAACCAGGCGTCCTTGATGGGCAGGAATTCAATATTGGCCCGCGGCACCGGCGCGAGATTCTGCGGGAGATGGGGAAGCAAGTTGACGGCGCTGAGGCGGTCAAAGTGGGCGATAAATGCAGCGCCGAGGGCGCGGACCGAAGCCATGGGAACCATCCGATCGCGCCGCCACGCATCCACCGCCCCCAGCAGGCCGGCAGAACCCGAGGTGGCGTATCCCGCCCGGCCCAGCAACTCCGCCACCCGCGCGCGCTTTGCTTCCGGGTGGGAGGCTTCCGGGGGACGGCCGGTCGAGGCTTCAACCGATCGCATGTAGGGAACCGGTTCGCCCTTCCCCAACACTTCCATGGCCAGATCCCACATGGTTTCGAGGCAAAGCGCGAGGCCCAGCAGATACTCGCCGCGCAGGCCGCCCAGCTTCCGTGCCTCATCTCGAACCCCCGCGATGGCTTGCGGAAGGTCCACCGCGCGCAGGTATTCCTCCACCGCCGGCCGATCCACCCGCTTGCCTGCCACCCCACCGCTCTCCCGCAGCCGCGCTGCCGCCGGAGCCCTGTAGGCCGCCGGCAGTGGCTCATCGGAGAACCACGAGTCGGCAATGAATCGTCCCGTGCCTGAGGCGCACATGACATCGCCACCCCAAAGCGTGTCGATACCGAGAACTGCATCGGCAACAAATTGTGCTATCGTGTCCATTGATCCCTCCTCACTTCTCTGCTGCGGACTGCTTCCCCAGCGAGGGGGTAGCGCGGACCGCGCTACTTGCTTTCTCGCGCTCCATTCCGGGCGGGAGCGGAAGCGCCTATTTCATGTGCTTTGATAAGATTGCTACAGCAAGCGGAGCGCAGTCGGCTACCCTCACCGCTGCCGGCGGGGTGGGTTCCATGGATGCCTTCCTGATAGCCTTCCAGTCCGTCACCGTCCCCAACTCAATAATCTGCGGGAGCAGCTAAACATGGTCTGACCTACTCGGGTTCCGCCTCATTACTGAAACGACCTCTTTTCTTACCTGCCCATGCCTTGCTCAATTGCCTTGCACTACGTTCTTGCGTTGTTCTTCTCCTTATTCGTTTTTGTCTGTCGTAATGATATGTCCTTGGGGTTTGGGGTCTTTGCCGTCCAGTAGGATGTCGGCCGGTTCTTCATTCTCTTGCGAGACCTTTTGGTTGGATGGCACTACATTAGAAGGACGATAAACCGGTGGTGCCGTAATCCGGTGCGGCTGTTTTATTTGCTCTCGTCTAATCTCCTTCCTGATACGCTCGGCTTCCTGTTGGGCTTTCCGTTGCACGTCGTTGACCGCAGCTTGAGTTTTTTTCTGATTTCCCTTCATGAGCATTACCCCTTTCGGGCAAGTTGCCCTCTCTCCAGAGTTTCCTTCATCTGCCTTTCGCCGACCCAAAAGTTACTCCTGATGGGGGTTGGTGGTCAAGGTATTCATTTGGAGGTTTCCGTGTAGGCTGACGACGGGCTGGACAGGAACTTACACGGATTCAAGGGGCTGTCTGCTTCCAATACCCCGCAGGCAGAATTTTGTCTGGAAACCCTCGGTTTCCCGATGTATGGTATAGCTGGCGGAGAGGGTGCAGGCTCTCGGCTGATGTCCAGTCATAGCGCTGGAACGAGATGGAGTCGCTTGTTCCGGCATCATGAAAAACTCATAAGGAGACAAGAGATGAAAGCCCATTTCGTCATCATCGGAGTGGCGGTCGTCTTGATTGCGGTTCTTGGCGGGGTTGCTGTCCACCAAAATAGCCAGCTATCCAAGACGACCGATTTGCTCTCCGCCGAAAGATCACACAATGCCGAACTCCAGAATAAGATTACGTCGCTGGAGCAAGAGGTAATTACACTAAAGGAGACCGCCGACTACTACTTCCAGCAAGGGGTTGACCAGCAAACCGCCGGGAACCTCCAGGAGTCAAAAGCGGCGTTCGAGGCGGTCCTTGCCAAGTTCCCCACGAGCAGCCTCGTGGCGAGCGCCCAAGAGCACATCACAGCCGTCAATGCAGCGATTACGAAGGCGGAAGCCGAAAAGACGGCGGAGATGCAAAGGCAGCAGGCAGAGAAGGAAAGATTGGAAGAGATACAAGGCGAGGAAATTGAGTACAAGCTCTTCTATGCAAAGGCGGAGAGCAATGGGCTGCCAGTCTTCAAGCGTTTTCGTTTCAGGGCGAACATCAACCATGAACTGACTTTATGCCAAGATACCGCCGTACCGCCGTGTACAGACGGGTTGTTCGGGAAACCGGCGTTTGACCATCCAGAGCAGTATGAACAACTCCTGCTGGGCGAGGACACTTTTGCAGTCCACACTGTCGTCGCCTCGATGGGGCTTGGCGGGAAGATTCAAATCAACAGGATTGAGTAAGCGCCGTTCTTGATAGGAGGTCCTCATGATGAAACAGCTAAGGTACATGCTGGTGGTTGCGGCCGGATTCATGGTCCTGTTGGTGATAGGGAGCGTGGCCTGCGGCCAGCACGGGAAGCAGCAGGGGACGCCGGGAGGACAATCCGAGAAGACGCAGGCCCAGGCGGAGACCGCGCTCGTCCAGGACCTCATCAGCAAGCACAAGGACTTTGACATATGTACGGTCTATAACATCAGGGCCGTACACGAGGTGAGCATGAACTTGTATCCCCCGAATGTCTTCGATGCCCGTGAGTTCTATATATTGGGGAATCGTCGCCTGGAGAAGCTTCTCGTCGATGCCGGATACTTGGTGCCTTCTCGTGCAAATACTGGGTGGATGCCGACCTCCAAGCTGTCCTTCGGACCCGACCAGGCTATACAGGAAGAGCACCTGGAAGGACCCACATGGCCGGGTACGGACATCCGGGGGGTTCCTTGCTCGGTACAGTCGGCACGGTCATTGAAATCGCATTTCCCGCCGTTCATTCCATACGATTGCGACGATGTATACAGATGGACGCTTGTTGCCGGTTGCCGGGAGTTCATGTCCACGGATGCGACAACTGCCCTCTCGGACGGTCTGAAGGTCGATTTCAGTTGGCACTGGAAGACTACGGACATCGGGACCGCAGACGGGCTAAGCGCCGACCGGCAGCGGGGCGTGGCATACCTCACGAAAACGGCGAGCGGGCTTGCCATAGACAAAATAAAGATGGAATAGGGTACACGGTCCGTCTTTGGGCCTATCTTCTTGTCCTTCATCTGCGCACGGTGTAGCTCCGCCCATCCCCAGACCATCTTCTGGTTACACCAACCGCATCTCGCTTGGCATCACATACTTCATCGTGTTCGCCAAGATTGCTACTGCGAACGGCAACCAGACGGCGACAATCACCGGAGGCTCGGGATCCGCCGTTCTTGCGGTCCGCGGCTCTTCCGCGCTATGAATCATCACGTGTCTTCTAGCTGAAAAGACACACACCACAAAGGCGGCGGTCCACGCTACTTGCTACTCGCTTAACCTGATTTTTTCAAATCGTCGGGATCGACCCGCCTAATTGGTGATCTTTTGGATCCCGCACTTGGCTTTACGGTTGGGGCTATCGGCTCGGCCCAACTCGACTTCAGTTCTTCCCGCATAAGTTCGGCGGCGGCAGATAATCCAACTTCCTGGAAGAATTGTGGCAACGTTTCATAGGGTTGTTCCCCACTCAGGACGCGTCGCCGCTGTTCTGCAGTTAGGGCGCCCTCCGGGATCGTCACAGCGGGAATGGGAATATGCAATTGCGTCGCTACCTTTGCTCTATGGACTCCAGTAATGGCTTCATAAACCCCGGTTTGGTTTGTCAGGACTAGCAGAGGGCGTCCATGCCACCCGTTCCTCTCCATTGATTCTTTCAATTTCGCCAGACGCTTCTGATCAGTCGCCTTGTGTCTCACTGCAACAGATTCCAAATGAGTATCTGGCTTGATGTCCAACATCCGGCCTCCTTTATTTCCAAGCGGGGTAGCGCGGAGGTAGCGTAGTTCAGCTTCCACCGCGGTTCTTAAGATGGCAACAACGTTTTTGGACATTCACATACCGGTTATGGCCCAGGGAAAGGCCGCAGACGAAGCCAAACAGCGGCTACGTCTGCGCTACCCCACTCCTCACCGAGCCGAACCACGTATACAGGCACAGACCCACAAACAGCAGGGCGGAAACGCTTTGCGACACCGCCTCGTGCGCGTAGAAAGGCGTCTGGATCCACTCTTCCTGGAAGTGCGGCAGCACGCGCAACGCCGCCCCAATCACTCCGCCTAGTGCGCCGCCCGCCATCAAGCCGCCCGCAATGATGATACCGCGTTCGCGGATGGTACTGCCGTGCTGGCCGCCCACCTTCTCCCCGCGTTTGTTCACCAGGTGCGAGAGAAATCCGCCGACCAGGATCGGCGTGGTCAGTTGCAGCGGCAAATAGACCCCCAGCGCGAAGACCATGGAAGAGAGGCCGAGCATCTCCAGCACCACGGTGATCATGGCGCCGATGCCGAACAACATATAGGCCACCGGTTGGCCGCTCATGAATCCCTCCACCACGGCTTTCAGTGCGGAGGCCTGGGGCGCCACCAGGACCTGCCGCAGGTCGCCGGGCGCGGCCTCTCCGAATTGGAAGGCCTTGGCCAGCAGGATGATGGTTAAGCCCGCGGTAATGGCCGAGGCGACGACCCCGATAAACTTCACCTTTTCCTGCGCCGAAGGCGTGGAACCGATCCAGTAGCCGGCTTTCAGGTCGGTAATGAACTGTCCCGAGGCGCAGAGGGCTACACAGACCATGCCGGCCAGCGCCATCACGAAGAACATGCCGGTGGTCCCGGAGAGCCCGAACTTCAGCAATACGATCGCCGAGACGATGACCGTGAGCAGCGTCATGCCGCTGGCCGGGTTGTTGGCCGTGGTGGCAATGGCGTTGGCAGCCACGGTAGTGAAGAAGAAGGCGAAGAGCAGCGTCAGCGCTAGGCCCACGGCCACCACCGTCCACGAAACATGAAGTTGTCCGAAGAACACGGCCACGCCGATTGCTCCCAGCACCACGCCGAGGAGGATGGTGATGAGAGAAATGTCGCGGTCGGTGCGTTCCATGTGGGGCGCTTCGCCGTGGCGGAAGGCATGCAACGCGATGCCGAACGATCCGGCCACCACGCGCAGCGACTTGAGGATGCCCACGAGCCCGGCGCTGGCGATGGCGCCCACACCGATGAAGCGCACATAATTGCGGTAGATGTCCGACGCCGTCATGTGCGCAATGGGGATGGTGGCAGGATAAACCGTGGCGTCGCCCATGTGGCTGCCGATGAACCAGATCATGGGGACGAGCACGAAGTTCACCAGAATGCCGCCGGCGCAAAAGATCAGGGAAATGCGCAGGCCCATGACGTAACCCAGGCCCAGGACAAAGCTGATGGCGTCGAAATTGAACACCATGCGCCCGCGTTCGGCCAGGGCCCGGACCGCGGGTACAAACTGGAAATTCAGGTACTCCTTCCAGACGTGAAACGTGGTGACCAAGAAGTCGTACGCCGCGGCGATGACGGTGGCCTGAATCAGCAGCCGGGCCTGCGAGCCGCCCTTCTCGCCGGTCACCAGGACTTCGGTGATCGCCGTGGCCTCCGGAAAGGGCAGCTTGCCGTGCATTTCGCGCACAAAGTAGCGCCGCAGGGGAATGAGGAAGAGGATGCCGAGGCAGCCGCCGGCAAGGCAGATGAAGATGGTTTGCGCCGGATGCGGCTCGAGGTGGAGAATGTAGAGCGCCGGCACGGTGAAGACGGCGCCGGCCACCACGCTGCCCGACGCGCCGCCCATGCCGGTGATGATCATGTTCTCGAGCACGGTGGAGCGCCGCCGGTAGACGCGCGCCAGGCCGATGGCGAGGATGGAGATGGGAATTGCCGCCTCCATTCCCTGGCCCACCTTGAGGGCGGAATAGGCTGACGCGACGCTGAAGACGATACACAGCAGCGTGCCCCACATCACCGCGCGCCAGGTCGCCTCCGGTGGCGCCATGCCGGCGGGCACCAGCGGCACATAGATTTCGCCGTCCTTCAGCGGCTGGTACGCGTTTTCTGCAAGTGACTTCGTTTCGACGTTGGCCATGGGTAAACGAGCCTCCTCGCCGGGGCCAAACGCTGGGCCGCCCATCCTTGCCCCGCTGCGGTCCCCCCTCGAACCCAGGGGGCACCCATTATCCCATAGGGAGTCAAGTAGCGCTTGCGACGCGTGAAGGTGCGCGGGGAAAAGGTGCTGCGATGCAATCTCCCGCCTTACTCTCAGGGGAGAAGGTGTTGAGGTTTAATCTCGATCCCGCTCACAGAGGAGAAGGTGCTGCGGCTTAATCTTCAACCTTCTCCCAGGCAAGAAGGGGCTGAGGTACGAGGCGGATGAGGGGGTTTCACGCCCTGCTTGTGGATAATCCGCGCATCCCCGCTACTGGCCGTAAACAACCAGTTGAAGCCATTCACGAGATTTTGTAATTCCTGTGTTTTCATAAAGTTACCAACAATATCATGTTATCACATGTGCTTTCAACAAGTTACAACGATCCGCCTGCATTTTTGCCCGTCCCCTGGTCGCCTGCCGGGGCCTTGCGCCTTCCCGGAATAACCCGTGTCTTGGGGAGGCGTGAAGAAATCCCGCTGGAGCGGGCAGCGTGGCTCGAAGCCGTGTTGCAGGGCCGCGGCTCGCGCTTCCTTAACACCCAATAACCGCCGACCTACCAAATAGGCCGGCGCTACGGTTGCTACCCGCTCTGGAGCAAGGAAAACCGCGTCTACCTCTGCGCTTCTCGCTCACCTCGGCCACCCCTCTGGCCCAGAATAAGCGTTCTGAGCGGAAGGAGGAGAGCGAGCACCATGAGCGTAAATGCCAGGACGACTTCCGCATAACTTCGTTCGGTCCCGCTCTTGCTTATCGCGCCTGCGAACGATTGTGCCATCGTTTCCACGCCCCTCCAGGGAAGGAGGAACGGCAACAGCAAGACTGGGAATGCCCACACCCAGACGATCACAAACAGCACAAACCACGTCCAGCGGACCCCTCTGATGTACCCTGCCCACGTCACAATCAGACCGGTCACAATAACGGCAAGGGAAGCAATGCCCGCAGGCGCGAAACAGCTCGGCACCGACAGAAATGGACCCCATACCCCCCAGATGCAGCTTTAGCGTACATTCGCAGCGGCCCTCCACATTGCCGGCGTCAGCATAAGGAGTGCGACCGTAAAAAGGATGCTGGAGACCGCCACAACGTCGCGTCGGATTTTGAAGTCCCACCTCCCTTGCCATTTCTCCGACAAGGTGGGCTTGTCCGTGACGCCCGAATTCGCGCGGCCGGACTCACCGGGGCCACCCCCCCGGCCCGGAAGAAACGTTTTGAGCGGAAGGACAAGAGCGAGCACCATGAGCAGGATTACCAGGGCAATTGCCACAAAACTTCGTGCCATCCGGTTCCCGCTTATTGCTGCCGCGAGCGTTGCGTAAAGAGTCTCGGCCGTCCAGCGATGGAGGAACGGCATCATCACCGGGAATGCCCACACCCATACGATCACAAACATCACAAACCACGTCCAGCGGACCCCTTTGATGTACCCAAACCACGTAACAATCAGACCGATCGCAATAACTGCAAGGGAGGCAAAACCCACGGGCGCGAAATAGTCGATCTCCCTATAAAATTCTGGATGTGATTCATAGGGGCCGCTTTGGAATAAGGTCACAGCAACGTCCCACGCATAAGCCGCCTCCAGAAGGAGGGCGATCGTAAAAAGGATGCTGGCGACAGCCAAAGCGTCGTGACGGATTTTCAAGTTCCACCTCCTTGCTCATCCACTAAAAGATATCCAACCGCAGGACTTGCTCAGACGGTTCGTCTGGTTCTTTCGCTCGGTGACACCGCCGTTTAGCCGCCACACGGCCTTGACGGGTTTGTTGGCCGGGGCGGTCGCCCGGGCCTTTCCGGCCCGGGATACCAGGGCAGGGGCGTGGGTGCCCCGGGACGGTTGGTACGCGGAGGCGGGGGTTTCTCTGAGCAGCAAACATTAGCAGCATGAGGGGCCTGCCAGCTGTTAGACGGCTCCGGGTAACCTCCATGCTTCCTACAACACGCGCTGAACGCGTCGTCTTCCTTCCCACAACAACCAGTATCGCCGTCACATGAAAACCACTGAATAAGGTATGGAGTTGGGGCTTCGCAGGTATTTCCCGCTATAGCAATCGGCATTACTCCCTTTTGCCCCCCCGTGCGGCGGGGGATTTTCTGGACCTGATGACGAGGATTTGCACGTGCCTTCGCCGTCCGCCGGACAGGTCCCAAATGGATCGCGGAAACTGATGGGATTGTTTCCGACATAAGCGTAGAGGTCTATTCCCCCCGCCATGCCGATCGGATCTTCAGAAATGAATCTCTGCAAGGTTGGGTTGTAGTATCTGACGCGGTCGTAATAGAGCCCGGTGCCGTCGTTCTCGCGGCCGGTGTATTGGTAAGGGTTGGCCGAGTTTCCGGTCATTGTCGTGTTGCCGTACGGGTCGTAGGTGTACTGGGCAATTGTGTTGCCACCCGTGCCCGTAAGGGCAATCGTGCTGCCCAACCCATCGGTCAAGAAATTAGCGGGGCCATTGGCGTCCGTCCGCTGGAAGTACTCATCAATACCTAACCCCGTCAGCAGATTTGCCGTGGGTGAGCCACCGGAAAGTTCCTGGACGGGGTTAGCGCCGTCATAGAGGAAATTGGTGGTAGCGGCGCCGATGGTCTTGCTCACCCGGCGGCCCAGGGGATCATATTGGAAACTCGCGGACACGGCCCCACCGATTGCAACCAAGTGATTCCGCACATCCCAAGTATAAAGGCTGCGCAAAGCGCCGGTGCGTGAGGCGAGCGTGTTCATGGAGTGACCTGCTCCCCAGAACTGTAGCAAAATCGGGCACGATTTGGTACTTGATGAACGGTCCCCTGCGCGGCGCACCCTTGCTTCATCCCGTTCCCACACCGGATTCAGCGATTCCACCCACCATGCTTTCACTATCGAGGGAAGAACCCACCCTCTGGCAGGTTGTGGTCTCGTCTGGTTTTCTGAAGAAGTCCGATGCCGAAGATTCCCGCCAGCTCCATGATGGCCAAAAGGCCGCCCAAACCCGCCGGCAGGGCAAAACGGGTACTCAACGGGAGTTGATCTCGACCGTGTGCGTCGATACCGCCCATCACATCCTCCCGAGCATGGGCTAACCTCGCCCGCTGGTCAGGCTGTAGAGCAGGATGGCGAGGACCATCAGCGTTACCGCCACGTATAGCCGGTCGCGCTGGAGGGAAAAAGCGGCAACCGAAAATGCCACCCGCGCCACCGGCGTCGCGATCAGAAGCAGCAGCCCCAATTGGATGATTCCGCGCCCTCGCAAAGTCAAAGCGTCTCTCACCACGCCTGACAACGTTCGCAAGTCCGTAGGTTCACCTACGAATACATGGTATTGCGGCGCGGCGAGCCCGTGGCGGAGCAGATAAACGATTCCGCCGCACAGGACCACCGCCGAGGCCACCATCACACCCATCTGCAGCAGGTTCCCGATCAGCTCTTCCACGTATTGGTCCGTCCATTTCCGCATGGAATTCACCCCTTCAGCCCTGACTATTCATGAAGGGCATAAGCGAAGGGCAGGTTTAAGAGCGTTTCACCCAGAGTTCACGGATTGATTTATCCCTTGGCATTGTCGAACCACTAGAACACAGAGCGCACGGAGAACCTCTCTGTGGTCTCCGTTCCCTATCCCTGTGACCTCTGCGCGAAATTCTTTGCCTTCTTCCCGCCCCTCCAAGAAACTCATGAATAATCCGGATTAAGGCTTCCCTATCAGTCCGTGGTAAATCATTTCCATGGCCATGATGCCAATCACCAGGCCGAAGACGATTCGCAGCCACCGAGTTTTGGCGTAAGTCAAAACCCGCGCCCCCACCAGCGAGCCCATCACCACTCCCAACATCACCGGCATGGCCAGGCCGGGATCGATGTATCCGCGGCCGAAGTAGACGCCGGCGCTTGCCGCCGCCGTTACGCCGATCATGAAGTTGCTGGTGGTGGTTGAGACCTTAAAGGGAATGCCCATGACCTGATCCATGGCAATGACCTTGACGGCCCCGGACCCAATCCCCAGCAAGCCGGAAAGGACTCCGGCTCCGAACATCAAACTAAAACCGGCGGGCACGCGTTCCACGTTGTAGGAGCTGGGGCCATCAGGTGTGGGAAAGCTTCCATTCATCCTCAGCCGGGTGGCAAGAGGGTCGGGGCGATGATCGCGAGATGGCTCGCGCCGCGGCCGGCTGGACGCGTACGCCGAATAGAGCAAAACCAGTCCGAAGATCAGGGAAATCGCTCCCGTGGAAATTCTGGCGGCCAGCAGCGCACCCGCCACCGCACCCACCGTGGTGGCAATCTCCAGGAACATGCCGATGCGGATGTTGGAAAAACCCTCGCGGACATACGCCGCGGCGGCGCCCGAGGAGGTGGCAATTACGGAAACCAGCGTGGCCCCAATGGCGTAGCGGATGTTGACGCCCAGGGCCAACGTCAGCAGGGGAGTGATGATGATCCCCCCGCCCAAACCCGTTAGAGATCCAAGGAATCCCGCCAGCAGCGATGAAACCCAGACGACCAACGTAAATTCAAGGATGTTCAAGCGGTCCCTTTGCCCTGAATCAGGGATTTGCAGCGCCCGGCCCAGGAAACCCTAGCCACAAAGGGGTGCGAACCGGCCCAGACCCCCAAAACCGGGGTCCGAACCTGCCACCCCTTTCAGCATTCCCCTTTAAGATGACGCCTTGCCGTCCCTTTATTGCATGTTACCACGGAGCGACAAGGGTGGGGCAGTTTCACGTGGCGGCGGTGTTGGCCCGGACACAGTTTCTTACCGGCCGCTTACCCGATTCCTCTACAGCGCGGAAAGCTGCCAACAGCTTTAACTCCAAGCGAAGGGGCGATGTTTTCCTGGTCTTCATGCCTTTCGCGGTTCCGTGCGCAAGCGCCGCTGGCACAACAGAGCTCAGGCAAACCGGGCTCTGGATATTCGACTGGCGGGCCGGTGATAGCCGACCGACCGATAGGTAGTTTCGGCCAGCGAGACTATTAACCCCCCAAAAACTCTGCTTGACAAATTCTACGGAAATTTGTAGGATAGATACTCTTTCACCACGTACATTCTTGATTTGCCTTTCCCTCTTTTTAAGCAGAGTCGTTCAAAATAGTTCGTCGGAGGTTGCATGAGGAAACTGGTCATGAGCTGTGCGGTGGCAGGGTTGATTGCTCTGTCGCCGAAGTCGGAAGCAAGACCGCCCGCTTACCTTGGGCCCTTGCCGGTAGTTCTTCCCATGCCCCAGGGAGAAATTGGGGTGGCAAGCTGGTATGGTATGGAACGTCAGGGAAAGCCCACAGCTAGCGGTGAACTGTTTGATAAGGATAGACTTACGGCCGCCCACCGAAAGCTCCCCTTGGGGTCAACGGTACGCGTTACCAACCTCAAGAACCTCCACTCCACGGTGGTAAGGATTAACGATCGGGGCCCCGGCATAGAAGGGCGACTCATCGATGTCTCATGGGCTGCGGCCAAGAAGCTCGGCTTCGTGGGAGCGGGCTTGACGCTGGTCGAAGTCGACATCGTCACCTACCCCCAAACTTCTCCTCGCCAAGTGACCAGCTCAGAATCTCCCAAGCTCAACTAAACCCTCGCACAAGACAAGAAGCAACTTCCCTTAAGCGGGAAGGGGTCACCTGTGCCTGATAGTATGTCGTCGGTCGGAAGGGGAACCTTCCGGCCGAGGCATGTCCTACGCGTTGGATGTATACCTGTCAGTCATTGATTTGTATTTAATAGCAGGAGACAAGTCCTCGGTGCTTACCTGCGTCCGGCCAACGAACAAGGTCACCCAAAACCCGGCCGATGGTTTCCGTCTCGGTGGGAAGGGTGTTCCGGATGCTTTGGCGTCGAATCCCAGGGGGCGTTGGACCTCCGTCCCCAAGTGTCGCGTTTGGAAATTGCGTTTAGCGTAGAGCCGCCCTTGAGAGCCTGCCCTGAGGTTGCCGAAGGGGCCGCACATGCCGGGCTAAACAGGCTGCGGAAAAAGTCGTAGCGGCGGGTTTATCCCGCCATGCTCGCATTGCGAGAATTGGAGTTCTGGCGGCGTAAAGCCGTCGCTACCTCGCCGATGAGGATTTTTTCCGCAGCCTCTAAAGCCAGGCGCTACAATGAATTGACACGTTTCGCACAAGTAAACCTATTTTCCAAACGCCACACGAAGTGTCATGGTACACGGCTAAGTGCCGCCAGTACAGGAAGTTGTGGCAAAGTTGAAATCGCGAAGGGACTTCCAAGGCGGCATTGGCCGCCATCTTTTCCACAGCCTTTCTCGCCCCGCGGAGCCCACATAAAACCTCCTCTCCCCTTGGCCGGATTTCAGGTGACCATCGTTGGCCGGATTAGGATGACCGCCGAGGGACAACCAGGCGGCGGAGGCGGAACCCGAATGTGCCCTGGCCATCCTGGCCGTGCCGGAGCATCACCGGAACCCGATGAGCCGGGGCAGGCTGCCCGTGGCACAGGATCGCTGCATCCGCTGTGGCGCCGGCTTCCAGCCGGCAAAGAGCCGCCAAGATGGCGGCGTTACGCCCAATTTAGGGGAGTGACTTACTTGAGTCATCCAGTATCCCACCACCTCACGCACGCGCCTGTCATCCTGAGCCCGCACTTCCGGGCGAAGGACCTTTTTCATTTTCCGTAGGAAACGAGGCGCGGGAGCGCCTCGCGGTGTCCGCGCCGTGGTCGCGGCGCCCGGGGAAAGACGAAATACGGGGGTCCTTCGCCCGGAAGTGCGGGCTCAGGATGACAGTTTGCAGCGCCGGGTGTGCGGTCGGACTGGTGGATGAGTGAAGTAAATCGTTTCCCAAATTAGGACACTACCGGAATTCACGGTGCTGCAATCCGACCCGAAGTTGGGGTCTGCCGCTCTTCCTTCCCCTCCCGCCCCCCAACCCGAGGACAGGCGCCTGCCTTCGGGATTTGCGGTTATGGTTAAAGGGCAGCCCCGAACCCCAAAGGCAGGGGTCCGCGCTGCACGCATTGATTTCTCTAACGCCCCACGCCAGGCACCGTTCTTCTGACTCCGGACTTCGGACCTCGGACTGTCCTTTACCCCCCCCCACCCTAATCCCCAACCCCAAATCCCTGCTCTTCCGACCCCGGACTGTCTTGCTCGTCACTCGTCACTTGTCACTGCTCTTCCGACCCCGGACCCCGTTTCCACCCGCTGCACAAATCAGGGTGCACAAATCATGGTTGACGCGTGTCGCGACAGGCGATAATGCGGCGATTCGTTCGATTCGGCACCGTGGCCTTAAGCGGCTTTACGAGTCAGGGGAAGCCAGGGGTGTTCCCGCCGCCCTGGCGGGAAAGATAGCGGACATCCTTCTGGCAATCGACGGGGCGGCCGAGCCCCAGGATGTCGGGTTGTTTCCCGGGTGGAAGCTGCACCCGCTCAAGGCCGGCCTAAAGGGTTTCTGGAGCGTGACGGCGACCGGCAACTGGCGGGTGATCTTCCGGTTTCAGGAAGGCGACGCGTTCGATCTTGACCTGGTTGACTACCACTGATGGAGGTGTTGCAAATCATGCCGATGAAGAATCCCCCGCATGTGGGCGGGCTGATCCGCCGCGAAGTGATCGAGCCGCTGGGGTTAAGCGTGACCGAAGCGGCCAAGGCGCTCCACGTCGGGAGGCAGGCGCTTTCCGCCTTGCTCAATGAGCGGGTAGCTCTTTCCCGCGACATGGCTCTGCGCGTCGAAAAGGCATTCGGGCCGAAGATGGAGCACCTGATGCGCATGCAGATTGCCTACGATTTGGCCCAGGCCCGCGGTGAGGAGAGCTCGATCGCCGTCAAGCGCTACGTTGCCGAGGAAAGAGTCCGCGCCTAGCGAGGGCGACGTGAGGGCGGCGGGACCCCGCCTAGCGCGTTTCCCGTCCCTCGCCACTAACCCCTAACACTACTACGTTAAGTTAAGGTGGTCGGTTTCGTTTGCGAATTACGCTGCCACAATGCGCGCACGCTCCGCTCCAGGTAAACAACAGGCGTTGGATCTCACGGCGCGTCTGTGGCAGGGTCCACCCAGAAGTTTTTTTTGCTGCGCAACATCTCCAAGGTCAGGAAAGCATGCGCCAACATGACCAGGGTGACGTGATGGTGCCAGCCCGTCCAACTGCGGCCTTCGTAGTGATCCAACCCCAATTCCTCCTTGAGCTGCTGATAATCCTGTTCGATCTTGCAGCGGCCTTTGACGATGCGCACCAGCCGCCGCAGCGTGTAGTTTTCCGGCAAGGCGCAGAGAAAGTATTTCGTGGGCTCCTTCTCGCCGGGCGGCCATTCCACCAGCAGCCAGACCTCCGGGTGGGGCGGGTCGCCCTCGTCGAAGCCGTGTGCGGGCTGCACGCGGCCAGCGTAGAAGCGGGACTCCCGCCAGCCTTTCGTACCTTCGCGCCAGCGCACTTGCTTCCACCCCCGGGCCTTCTCCGCCACTTCCCGCACCGCGCACGGCCGCTGCTCGCCGTAATGGTAGACCGTCGGTCGGCGTCCTCGCCCCCGCGTTTTTCGCAGGCGGGGCGGTTTCCTCCATACCTTCACGGTGGAAGGAATGCCCACCGCATAAGGAAGGTGGCGAGTCTCCAGTCCCACACGGAATTCCGTGGCTTCCCCGTAGCCGGCGTCCGCCAACACCACCCCGCACCGCAAACCCCACGCCCGCGCCTCGTCGATCAATTGCAGCGCCAGTTGCCACTTCGTCTGGAACTTCACCGCGGCGGGGATGCCCGCTGCGGTGCGCCGCTGGGGATCCTGCGTCCAGCTTTCCGGCAAGTAGAGCCGCCAGTCCAGGATGGTGCTGGCTTCTGCTCCCACCTGATGCAGGCTCACCGCCACCTGGCAATTGGCCGTCTTGCCCAGCCTGCCCGAGTATTGCCGCGCCACTCCCACCGAGTGGTGACCCTGTTTGGGAAAACCCGTGTCGTCGATGCCCCAGACCGGGTCGGGGGTCAATTCCGCGGTCAGGCGCTGCGCCAAGCGTTGCCAGACCGGCATCCAAGGCCAGGGACTTTGTCCGATCAACTGCTGCAGGGCCTGCACGTTGCCCTCGGGCAGACGCGCCGCCATGGGTTCGATGGATTTGCGTTCGCCGTCCAACAACAGGCCGCGCACATAGACCGTACCCCAGTGGCGTCGCTCGCGTCGTCCCAGCGGCTCCAGCAGGTCGGCCAAGAATTGTTCCAAGCGCTTGCGACATTTCTCGATTTCGCTCTCGGTCATGCACCGGAGCTTACCACCTCTCGCGCGAGAGGTCAATGACTTAACGTAGTAGCACTAGGTGTCGGGTGGCAGGTGCCGGGTGTCAGTTGCAAGGTGTCAGGTGCGGAATACGGGGTTCGGGACACGGGACAATTCATTTTCGATTTTCGATTGCCGATTTTCGATTTGCACCCCGAACGGCGGCAAGAAAACCCACGGGACACGGGATACGGGAAATGGCGAGGTGAACTCGCCGCTACGTTCCAGCCCCAAAGGGGCGTGCTAACAAAGCCCAGGGCAACGCCCTGGGTTTGCACACCAATCCATTCGACCAAGCCCTGAAGGGGCGCGCTAACCTGAACCTCAAGCCTGTGTTTTTATAACAATCGGTGGGGCTATCAGCATAGGTTCTATAGATCGCCCTTTCAGGGCTCGGGGCGGGAAAACAATGTTTTGACCCAGGCCTCCGGCCTGGGCTGTGATAGGTCGCCCCTTTGGGGCTCAAAGGCCCGGGCGACAATGGCGCACATTGGTCGATGACCAAGCACGGCGGGGTTTTTACTGAACGCTGATGACTGATGACTGACGACGAGAAATCAGTTGTCAGGTCAGAGCCCTTACCTACAAGCGGCGCGGGCATAGCGCCCACCTGCTTTTCGGGGTGACAAAACGCTGCTTCGGCGGTAGAGTAGCCGTAGAGCGCCGGTCGCTCACTAAGGGCGAGGAATTTATGACGTTTCGTCTCGACATATCCGAATCCGTAGCCCAGAGTCTCCGGCTGCCGGCGCCGGAGGTTGTGCCGCGCCTGCGTACCGAGCTTGCGGTGGCTCTCTATGCTCGCGGGATTCTCTCTTTTGGCAAGACCAGCGAGTTCGCGGAAATATCTCGTTTCGCCTTTGCCGACCTCGTCGCGCAACGCGACATTCCGCGGCACTACACGGAAGACGATCTCGCCCGAGATCTCGATTATGCGCGCCGTCAGTAACACTTCTCCCCTTTCCAATCTGGCGCCTCCCCCTGCTCAAATCACTGTTCACGGAAATCTGGATTCCTGACTCTGTCTTAAAGGAATTGGGCGCGCATCCTGATCCGGTCGCCTTGGCGGCAATTCAGGACGCACTCGCCGAGGGGTGGGTAAGATGCGGGACGCCGGCAGCGTCCCCTCTTCTCAGCCTCCTCCGCCTACATTTGCACCCTGGCGAGGCCGAACCATTGCCCTGGCTTTGGATTTACACGCTGACGAGACGATCATCGATGAGCAGGAAGGCCGGGAACTTGCTGCCCAGGCAGGCATTCACGTGGTTGGCGTGCTCGGGATCCTCCTGCGCGCCAAACGCCTGGGTCAGATTCCGGCCCTCAAGCCGGAAATTCAATCCCTCCGCACGAAGGCGAATTTCTTCATTGCCCCGCTTCTCGAAGCCAAAGTGCTCGCCGCCGCAGGCGAATAAGGCCGGCCAGGAAGCAAGCGGAACGCGGGCCTGTTTTGCAGGTCCTTAGCCTTTTTTTGTCGATGGGCAACGAACCAGCGCAAGCAAGACACTGGAAATTGGAAACTGAAAACGGGACTAAGGACAAGGTGCCAGGTGTCGGGTGTCAGGTGTCGGGTTCGGGATACGGGGCACGGGACAATTCATTTTCGATTTTGGATTGCCGATTTTCGATTGAACCACAGGATACGGGATATGGCAAACGGGGTTCGGGACACGGGACATGGGACATGGGCCAATTCATGTTTGATTTTCGATTGCCGATTTTCGATTCGCACCCCGGGACACGGGAAACGAGTCACGGGGCACAGGGAACGGGAGCCGGCGCGAAACCCCGCGCCGATCGCTGCCCCCACCCGATTTCTACTCATCATCCAGAATTCAAGAGAACAGTTCACAGTCCACAGTTCATAGTAAGAATCAAGAACGCCTTGACTGTTAACTGTTAACTGTCAACTGTAAACTTCCATGGTCAAGCGTCCGCGGTCCATGGTCAGTTCTTAGGAGATAGCTGTCAGCGGGCAGTGTGGGGGCATGGACCGGGCATTACTTTCCGTGGGCTTTGAGTTTTGCGTTATAGGCTTGGTGCTTGGCTCTCTGCCTTTTCTTGCGGTCGCCGCCGCCCCGCGTCGGGGGGAATCCGTCTTCGAGTCCTGCTTTGCCTGCTTGCGGAGCGCGCGGCGGGTTGATGGCTTCGGGAACGGCGGTCAAAGCTTCGCCAGGATGAAGGCGCCGCCAGAGCAACACCGTGGCCAGCCCTGCCAGCGCTATCAGCGCGATGAATTGGGACGTCGAAAGCAAGTGATGAAACACAAATCCCCGGCTTTCGTCGCCGCGGAGGAATTCCAGAAAAAAGCGGCCCACGGCGTAAAGGCCCAGGTAACCGAGAAAAATATCTCCATCCCGTTTTTTCCTGGGGAACCACCACAACAGAACGCCGAAAATCGCCAAAGTGGTGAGGGATTCGTAAAGCTGCGCGGGATGCAAACGCACCCCCAAGGGGACTCCGTTGACCTCGTGCGCAAAGGCGTTGGTGAATACCACTCCCCACGGCACGGTGGTGGGTTTGCCGTAATCGCAGCCGGCGCTGAAGCATCCCAGGCGCGTCACCGTGGTGCCCAGCGCCACGGAGGGCGCCACCACATCGGCAAACTTCCAAAAGGAAATCTTCCGCACCCACACGAACCAGATGGTGAAGAAAAGCGCGGCCAGGAATCCGCCGTAAAATACCCCGGCCGTCTTGAGGGTGGCGTAACTGAAAATCTCCCCGAGGTGATCCCGGTAATAACTCCACATCGTCAGGATCATCAGTACTTTCGCCCCCAGCACCGCCACGACGATCACCCAGGAACTGAAATCCAGGATCAGCGCGGAATCCACGCCCACTCGCCGGCCCAAACGGATGGCGATATAAATCCCGCTCACGAATGCCAGCGCCAGCATGGCGCCGTAAGTGGGAATGTGGAACGAACCGGTATTGATCAAAAACGGGTGCAAACCTTTGCTCTCCTACCTTCGCGCCAGAATTTCCAGTTACACCTTGTGCATGAGGGTAGTGTACACCCAACCGCCTCCCGCAGATGACTTTCCCGCGGCATCAGGCAGAGGTGGCGGGAGTGATGAGCAGACGCCGCCCGGCCATCGACAACTACAAGCGATGAGCTGCCACCCGCCGATCGTTAACTATCGACCATCGACTATCAACCTTCGACTTTCAACTTTCGACTTTTAACTCCTGCTCCCCACCCTTCCAAAATTGTTTTGCCAGCGATAGGAAGAATTTACGTTGACAACTATTGACACGTCTATGGATAGAGGCGCTAGTCTAAGATGAGGCAGCAGGTAGGGAACAGAACAAAACAGAAGGCAGAAGGCAGAAAGTAGAAGGCAGTCCGCAGTAGGCAGCAGATTTCGCTACAGGTCAAAGTATTTGCGCAGCCTTTAAATCCGGCCGCTACGAAAAGGTACGCGCTCGGCTTTCGTGCCTGCTGCCAACTGCCCACTGCCTACCGTTCTTCCGGGGACAGGAAGGTGTGAATGCAGCTCGACTCGTACGCCACAGATGGCTTTCATGACGAGGTCTTCGACGCCGAGGGCAAGGCGCGGCCGGAGGCTCGGCTGCTGCTTGACACCATCGAATCCCTGGAAGAGGGCGAACTCTTGCGCTGCCAGCGCGCGGCGGAAACCTTGCTGCTGCAAATGGGCATCACCTTCAACGTCTATGGGGATTCGGCCGGCACAGAACGCATTTTCCCCTTCGACCTGATTCCCCGCATCGTGCGCGCCGAGGAATGGGATTGGGTCGAGCGGGGCCTCAAGCAGCGCATCCACGCGCTCAACGAGTTCATCGACGACATTTACCACGAGCAGAAAATCCTGAAAGACAAAATCATTCCCGAGGAGATCATCCAGTCCGCCGCGTTTTACCGCCCGCAATGCCGCGGCATCAATCCTCCCGGCCGCGTCTGGTGCCACATCACCGGCACGGATCTGGTTCGCCACGGCGACGGCCAAATCTACGTGCTGGAGGACAACCTGCGGGTGCCCTCGGGCGTTTCCTATGTCCTTGAAAACCGCGACCTGATGAAGCGCACGTTTCCCCGCGTTTTTGCCGGCCTGCACGTGCGTCCCGTGGACATTTACCCCAGCAAGTTGCTCGAGACTTTGGAAGCCATTGCGCCACCCCGCGCGGTGGACAATCCCACGGTGGTTCTGCTCACTCCGGGCATGTATAACTCCGCCTATTTTGAGCACAGTTTTCTGGCGCAGCGCATGGGGATTCAATTGGTCGAGGGCCGCGACCTGGTGGTGCAGGACGGCTCCGTCTGCATGAGAACCACAAAAGGTCTGCGCCGCGTGGACGTCATCTATCGCCGCATTGACGATGATTTCCTCGATCCTCAAGCTTTTCGCCCCGATTCTCTCCTGGGAGTTCCGGGTCTGGTGGACGTTTATCGCGCCGGACGGGTGTCACTGGCCAACGCTCCGGGGAATGGGGTAGCGGACGACAAAGTGGTCTATGCCTACGTGCCGGAGATGATCCGCTACTACGAAGGCGCCGATCCGATCCTGCCCAACGTGCCTACTTTCCTCTGTTGGAGGGACCAGGACCGACAGCACGTTTTGCAAAACCTCGAGAAGCTGGTGGTGAAATCGGCGAATGAGGCGGGGGGATACGGAATGCTGGTGGGTCCGCACTCGACAGCCGCCCAACGCGAGGAGTTTGCCGCCAAGATTGCCGCCAAGCCGCGAAACTACATCGCGCAGCCTACGCTGGCGCTTTCGCGCGTTCCGACTTTGGTGGAAGACCACTTGGAAGGCCGCCACGTGGATTTGCGCCCTTACATTCTCTATGGCAAGGAAATCTATGTCCTGCCCGGCGGATTGACGCGCGTGGCGCTGCGGAAGGGCTCGCTGGTGGTGAATTCGTCACAAGGCGGAGGCAGCAAAGACACCTGGGTCCTTGCGCCGGCCGCGAAGAGGGCCACCGATGAGCAGTGAAACCGCGCCGCTTCTAAGTCGAGCGGCTGACGCCGTCTACTGGATGGCGCGTTACATCGAGCGGGCCGAAAACGTGGCGCGCTTCATTGACGTCAACCTGCACCTGCAACTCGATTTGCCGCTTGAACCCGCCCACGAGTGGCAGCCCCTGATTGACACCAGCGGCGACGCTGCAGTCTTTCTTGAGCGCCACGGCAAGGCAAAGAAGTCCACCGTTATCAAATTCCTGGTGTGGGACACCGACAATCTGAATTCCATCACCTCGTGCCTGCGCGCCGCCCGGGAAAACGCCCGCTCCATCCGCGAGATCATTTCCTCCGAGATGTGGGAGCAAGTCAATAGCTTGTACCTGAAAATTCAATCGCAAAGGGCCATCGCGGAGTCGGAACGCCTGGCCGAGATTCTGCGCGGCATCCGCCTGGGCTGCCACATGTTTGAGGGAATCACCTACGCCACCATGAGTCATAACGAGGCGTGGCATTTTCTACGCCTGGGCCGGCGCTTGGAGCGGGCAGACAAGACCTCGCGCATCCTGGATGTAAAGTACTTTATGTTGCTGCCCTCGGCCGACGCCATCGGTACGCCGTACGATGACATCCACTGGTCGGCGGTGCTGAAATCGGTCAGCGGATTCGAGATGTACCGCAAGAAGCATGGGCGCATCACCCCCCGCAACATCGTGGATTTTCTGGTGCTTGACCTTGATTTCCCCCGCGCCATCCGCCACTGCCTGCGCGGCGCTGATGAATCCCTGCACGCGATTACCGGCACCCCCATGGGCTCCTGCGAGTACCCTTCGGAGCGCTCGCTCGCCCCGCTGCGCGCCGAACTCGACTACACTTCCGTGGACGGAATTATCGGCCAGGGCCTCCACGAGTACCTGGATAATTTGCAGGCGCGGATGAACGCCATCGACGAGAACTTGTCCCGCGACTTTTGCGCTGGGCCTCCCATCATCCAGACCACCATGGTGGGAGGCAATTTTTAATGGGCATCCGGGTGGGCGCAATTACCAGGCGTTTCCGGTAAACTCCCATGAGGCCGAGGCCCGGCGCCGGGCGCGCTTTTATCCCCTCGGTCACACGCCGGACCTGAAGGCTGGGCTCCCGGCCGAGGAGAATCCGGAATTCCCGGCCACGCTGGATTTGCGGCGAAAGACGGACCACACATTGATAAACAGAATGGACACGATAAGGAAAGGAAGCATGAGCTGATCACCAAGCGTGCGATCAGTTTTGCCTTCAGGTGATAGAGGTTTTTTTGTTCTGCCTTTTATCCTGTCCATCTTGCCCATCCCTGTGAATAATGGAAGCCTCATGAACGACACATCACTGGCACCATCGCAATCGCTGGCGGAAGACTGGCGATACACGCCTGTGGAGGGCTACTGGGACGAGGCCGTGCGGCCTTCCGGCTTTCCTCGCCGCCACTGGCGTCAGCTTGCGGTGGCTATCCGGCGCATGGGGTTCCGGCAGTTCAATCGCTACTGGCAGTCCGGCGTGCAGCTTATGCGGGAAGCCAGCATCTCGAGCAATGTCGCGAGCGACCCGTGGGGCAATGAGCGTCCCTTACCGTTGGATCCCATCCCGCTGGTGGTGGCGGAAAACGAATGGGTGCAGATTGAGAAGGCTGTCACCCAGCGCGCGGCCTTGCTCAACGCCATGCTGTTCGATCTCTACGGCAAGCAGAAGTTGGTGTACGAGCACCATCTGCCCCCGGCGCTGGTATTCGGCAATCCCCAGTTCCTGCGACCATGCTTCGGCATTACCCCTCCTGACGGCGTACACTTGCACACTTACGCGGCGGATTTGGCCCGCTCTCCCGACGGCCGCTGGTGGGTGATTGCCGACCGCACGCAAGCCCCCGCCGGCATGGGCTACACGCTGGAGAACCGCCTGGTGAGCGCGCGCACGCTGCCCACGGTGTTCAGCCAATATCGCGTTCGCCAACTGGCGCGCTTCTTTGACCTCCGCCGCGATGCGCTTCTCACCCATGCCGCCAAGCTCAGCCGAAGTCCCCGCGTGGTGGTGCTGACGCCGGGTCCGCACAACGACACCTATTTTGAGCACTCCTTCCTGGCGGGCTATTGGGGATTCCCCTTGGTCGAGGGCGATGACCTGACGGTGCGCGACGGCCGCGTCTATTTGAAAACGCTGGCCGGCCTGGAACCGGTGGATTTGATCATGCGCCGCTTCGACGACAGCTTCTGCGATCCCCTGGAACTGCGCGGCGAATCTCTTTTAGGCGTGCCCGGCCTCGTGCAGGCCGTGCGCAACGGCGCCGTGGTGATTGACAATGCTCTGGGCAGCGGGTTGGTGGAAGCGGCGGGATACCTGGCGTTTCTGCCCGGCCTTTGCCGCGCGCTGTTGGGCGAGGACCTGCGCCTGCCTTCGGTAGCCACCTGGTGGTGTGGGCAGGAGGAACCTTGCCATTACGTGCTCGAGCATCTCAACGAGCTGGTGATCAAACCGGCGTCTCCCAGTTTCGGCCACCAACCGGAGTTTCCGGCATCGATGGATGCCGCCGGCCGCGAAGAGCTGATCGGCCGAATCAAAGCCCATCCGGAACGCTACGTGGCGCAAGAGGGAATTGCGCTTTCCACGGCCCCGGCGCGCACGGAGGCGGGATTGGTCGCTCGCCACGTGGTGCTGCGAGTCTTCGCGGCCTGGGACGGCCAGTCGTACACGGTCATGCCCGGCGGCCTTACCCGCGTCACCACGGAAACCACCTCCCATCTGCTGCCCATACCACTGGGCGGGGCGAGCAAGGACACCTGGGTCCTGGGAGGCGCGGACGGGCAGTCACTCGCACCCAGCCTGCCTCCGGTCATGATCGAGATTGATTCCGGCCGCGGCACTCTGCCCAGCCGCGTGGCCGACAATCTCTATTGGCTGGGCCGTTATAGCGAACGCGTGGAAGCCAACGTTCGCCTGCTCCGTGCCTTGCTGCCCGCGCTTTCCGCCGAGGAGGATTTCGGTCGCGCCGTAACCCTGGAGACGGCGGTTCACATACTGGTGGGACTGCATTTTCTTCCCCCCGAGGATGCCACGGCCTCGCTTGCCGATCAGCGTTGGCGCGTCCAGCGCTTCCTCACCGACATGGTTTACGACCCCTCGCGGAATTCCAGCCTGGGATGGAACCTTAAGGAAATGCGGCGCGTGGCCTGGCAACTGAAGGAACGGCTTTCGAGCGATACGTGGCGCGTCCTGCAACAACTGGAGGCGGAATTCTCCCGCGCCGTGCCGGTGAATCCGGAGCACCGGTTCATGGCCCATATCGGGGTGCTCGATCGCGCCGTCATGACGCTGTCGGCTTTCTCCGGATTGCTGATGGAGAACACCACTCGCGGCGCCGGTTGGCGCTTCCTGGAAATCGGCCGCCGCCTGGAAAGGGCCTTGCAAATGGCGGAAATGCTGCGTGCGGGGGTGGTGGAAGTTCCTGCCGATGCTGAACCCCACCTGCACATTCTGCTCCAGGTGGCGGACAGCTCCATTACCTACCGCACGCGCTATCTGAGCGTCCTCAGGACCGATCTGGTGTTGCAGCTTCTGTTGGCGGATGAGTCGAACCCGCGATCCGTGGCATTCCAACTGGACGCCCTGGTTCACCAGTTCGATTCCCTCGGGGACCACGATGACCCTGAGCACCGCCGGCTGGAAGGGTTGGGTTCCAAAACCTTGGGAGAAGTTTGCGTGGCGCTCACGGAAGAGCTTGCCCAGCGGGACCATGAGGGACGGTTTGCGGCGCTGGAATTGCTCCTCGACCAGCTCAAAGTTAACTTGTTCGAATTCTCGGAAGCGCTCACGGCGCACTACATGAGCCCGGCCAAGGGCACGCGCCTGATGTCGTCGTGGTGAGGATCGATGCTATACCGTATTACCCATTCCACTCGTTACCTCTACCCGTCGCTGGTAACGCAGTGCTTCAATGAGGTACACCTGACTCCGCGGGCTTTGCCCGGCCAACGCGTGGCCGAACACTGGCTGCAAGTGAACCCCCTTCCCGCTTTCCGGCAAAATCGCAGAGACTATTTCGGCAACGCTGTGGCCACATTCGCAGTTTTTGAAAAGCACGACCGCTTGGCGGCTGTCGCCACCAGCGTGGTGGAGGTGCAACCGCGGGATGGGGACATCCTTTCATCCCCGCCCTGGGAGCAGGTCCGCGACCTGTTGGCCCTGCCGCTCGACCCGGATTCCATTGCCGCCTCGGAGTTCATCTTCGATTCCCCTTACATTTCCTCGCTCGCCGAGTTGCGCGAATATGCCCGCCCCAGCTTCACGCCCGGACGCCCGCTGCTCGATGCGCTGCACGAACTAACTCGCCGTATTCACGACGAGTTCAAGTACCAGCCGCGATCCACTTCCATTGATACCCCTCTCATCGAGGTTCTGCACAATCGCCAGGGCGTCTGCCAGGATTTTGCTCACCTCATGATCGGCGCCCTGCGTTCCCTGCGATTGGCGGCGCGCTACGTGAGCGGCTACATTCGCAGCGGCCCCCGATTTCAAGGCGCGGCGGCTTCACATGCCTGGGTATCCGTATTCGATCCGCAAAATGGCTGGCTGAGTTTTGATCCCACCAACAACATGATGCCTTCCGACACTCATATTACCCTGGCATGGGGACGAGACTATGGTGATGTGACGCCGGTGAAGGGCCTCACCCTGGGCGGCGGCGGGCAGTCCGTGGAAGTGGAAGTGCGAGTGCAGCCGCTTGAAAACCAATCGGGTGATCCGAGGATCGCGTGATCGGGACGGTATACATCTTGTCCCGCTCGGACGTATTTTCTAGCAGATAGGCCGTAAATCCTTCATTACTAGAGCCGCAGAGTTTGAACTGCTCAAACTCAGGGTTTGTATTTACCCGCGCTCAGCGAACAACACTGGCGTGGGCTGGTTGCACCCGAAAAGTGTGCATCGGGATGCCTTCAACTCGAAAGGGCTTGGTTGTCAAAGGTATTTGGTATAGTGTACAGACGATATCAAAGCGAAGAAGGCGCTGCTTATGGGGACCCCTGCGAGAACTCCGGATCACCTGAAAAAGGTAGTTGTCGGCTTCCTGAATGGGGGCCGCATTAAGGGATACGTTTACGACTTTTCTGTGCTCGATGACTCTTTCGATCTTCTTCCCCAAGAAGACCCCCTTCAGGGGGAAGGAATAAAGGTCGAGATGAAGGACCTCAAGGCGGTTTTCTTTGTCTGGGACTTCAGTGGCAACCCCGAACACAGTGGATTTCTGCGTCCGAACGCATCCATGGACGGCCGGATCATCGAAGTGACTTTCACCGATGGGGAAAGGATTGTGGGGAGAACAGAAGGACATATCCCGCAGAAACTCGGGTTCTTCATGTTTCCCGCTGAACCCAGGAGTAACAACATTCGCATCTTCGTGGTCACCAAAAATACCCGCCAAATTAAACTCATCTGAACTGCTCGTCTTTGTTTCGTGCGGCGCAGGAAGGTAGCCCCTCCAGTTTCCGCGGCTCGCGAAGGCCCGCCATCCAAACCCATTGACAAAAAGAAAAGGGGGGCCGGCGAACTGGTCCCCCCTTCGGTTGTGACGGCGTACGCGTCATTAATCCTGGTTAGAAGAGTGGGGTTGGCCCCGGACGCAGGAGCACCCCTTCGGCCGCAACCGTGACCGTGGGAGTACTATTCGGGGTGGAGAAGACCCAGCCCTGCACGGAAACCACGGAATTCACACCGCTCGAAACCAGCCCCGCAAAGGTGGCCGGGGTGAAATTCGTGAAGGTTGTCCCCGAGGTCGTCTGTATCGTGATATTGACGGGCACCCAGGGCGGCGGAGATCCGGCCGTCGCGGCGGCGGGCACGAAGAACATCGGGAGGGTGCTGAGAGTAAAGCTCAAATCGCCCTGATCAATCGCTGCCACCGAACCGGTAATCTGGCTGGGCTCAAGGGTAATACTACTCGTGGTGAAAGTGGTCGCGGCAGGGGCAGTGATGGGGCCCGGATTGCTTGACCCGCCTGCAACCGCTACCGATCCCTGAACGACAACCGATACTTGCTGACCTACCATCAGGTCAGTGGCGCTGGCAAAGGTCAACCCGCTCGGAATCGCGAATGTGCCGTTGTCAATGGCGTAAGTGACGCCGGTAGCCGGAACGGTCACCGTGACCCGTCTCCCGAAGGGAACCATGGCTGTAGCCTTAGGCGGACCTTGCTGGACGATCATGTCCATGACCGTGTTGCCATTGGAAGTGCTCAGGCGGATGATGTTGCCTTCCACCACCATCTGCCCAGCCGCCTGCACGTAGTTAACGGCGGAGGCGAGCAAGGTTCCATCGGTCTGGAGGCTTACCTCGACTTTGACGACTTGCTGCGCAGCCAAGCAGGAGAAAGCCCCAGTCGAGCAGGCGGAGGTGGGGAAATTGTTGTAGGTCGTGCTGCTGCTCACGTCGATGGTAAAGGTTCTGCCATCACCGGTCTGGAGGGTGAAGTTGTTTGGGCTGGCGGTGGAGTTGACGCTTTGGATCGTCCCGAGCAAGTGGCCGAGGGCTGAGATGGGCCCCGACGGAGGTGTGGGCAACTGCGAAAGCGTCACGCCATTTGTGGCGGCAAGATTCACCGAGAGATCCGATTGAATGACCGTGTCCAAATGGATGTCGAGTTTAAAAGCCAGGGGCGAACTCGCTGTCAAGTCAATCGGAAAAGGCGCCGTGGAACTGGCGCCAGCCGCGGGAAACGTCAGCGTCAAGGGTGCGGGGACCGGGGTGAGCTGGCACACGCTATCATTGACGCAGCTACCGATTGCGGCGCCCGAGCCGTTATAGATGGTGAGCTGCGAACTTCCCGAGAAGGTCACGCTCAGTCCGTTGTAAGTTCCTTGGGGCACACTCGCGCTACCCAGAAAAGCCGAGTCGGTTTGAAGCTGGGTGACATTTACGGGGATCGAATTGTTGCTGGGCAATAGCGAAACGCTTCCCCCTGACGAATTTGTCAGCGTGGCTGCCGAGATGCTCAATTGGAAGAACAGAACTGACACACCTGTGGGAGGCGTGTCGGTTACCGTCAAGCTAACCGGCACACCGGCGCTGGGGGTATTGCCTTGGGTCATGACCGAAGATTGGCCTCCACATCCCGACATGAACAGGAGGAATACCGCGATAGAAGTCAACTGTGCTGCTCTACGCATTTCTGCCTCCTAAAATCAACGGATCATATCTTTGCAAATCAATGTGCGTACAGTCTTCGGGCTCATAAATGCCGGCTTAAAAAAGTTGGACGCAAGCGTTTTGCCAAACCATGCTTGCGTGTGGCCTGCTGAAAATCATAGGTCTTCAAGGATCGCCTTCGCTGCTTCGTGGACTTCCCTCCGGCCGGAAACCACCACCCTTGTGGATTACGGCCAGTCTGCCCATGGCTGTTGCGGCAGCGCTCCCCCGCCGGGCTGCCCTTTTATTCGGCGGACCATTTGATCGGCAATCGTGGTTCCAGACCTTGCATGAAATTAAGCGGCTGAAATCACGTGCTTTGCTAAAGTTGCGGACGCCTCAGGTCATTACCTATTTACATGGTCCAATGTCCAGTTTACACGGTGCAGTGCCCAGAATGCGAAAATGTAAAAAGCATTTTACCTTGGCCATCGCCGCCTACCTTGAGGCAAAAGAAAGTCGCAATGCACACGCCACCTAGGGTCCGAAAACAACCACTTCTCTCTCGATTAATGGGAAATCTGAAGGCGGGGAAAGGTTGCTCCGGCAGCGGGAATTATTAATGCGGTGGGATAAGGTTGGTCTACGAGGGACTGGAATCCTCCGGCATAGAAACCCGCCTCTGCTTATTGCCGCAGGATGACAGGACCTGATCTAGTACTCCTGTACTATTGACTCGAAGGGGGACTTGGGACATCTTGAGCGCATGGACGAGAGAGACTCCCCACCCTTAGCCGTTCGGTTGGCCTTACGCGCAGTGCTTTGCGGCGCCGGTTTGGTTACGATTTATACCGTGCTCGGCAGAGTCATACTGTGGCTTGGCCTTGCTCCGAGGTGACGATTCTCATCACCGACCGGGCGGTGTGCCCCTCCCAACGAGCGAGTCTGGAATAATCAAAGTCAAACTTTGCGCCTTGCAAACTCTGCAACCCTGGGGCAGGATTTCTCACCCCGTGGCTCCCTCTCGCCGCAGGGACAGATTGCAAGATGACTTCGCCCATACTCAGCACTCAGGCCCTAGTTGGGGATTCAAGAATTCGAATCCTGCCTGACCAGCTTGGGCCGAGTCAGCCTTACCTACCCAGACGACGCGCGCTTTAATGAAGCAGTCGGGTTCGCTGGCTAGAAGGAGGCCCACGGGCTGGCCCGGGGAAAGGGTGGCGTCGGATTGCAGTCGCAAGCCATGGGGGGAGAGATCAACAGTCGTAGCGAGGTATTCAGCCTCGTCACTCTCTATCACCAGAGTCACAGCCATTTGGACTCGTGTTCGCCGCGACGGGCGATTAACTGATCGTAGGTCGTCATGCATGCCCTTAGGTTACATGTATGATGACGGAAATTCAACCGTCTTCGTTGGGAATAGATGGTTTGACGGAGAAACTTCTGGAGGCAACGGTGCCGGAGTCTCGCCCTGGAATCGCCCCCAGCCAGACCGGATGGCGTGTGGGCCCCAGTACTTTAGTACTATAGACGTCCGTTGGGAGTTAATGATATTTAAGCAATCCATAGAATGTTCCTGGTTCCGGATTTTCGCAATCGACTCGCGGGGTGGCCACCATGGAAGGCGCCTCAGTTGTTGACAATGTTCAAAGTTTCATTCATTTCGTCAACATCTTGTTGAGGACGGCCCGTCCTTATGGAGCGGAATCCCCGTCAGGCACATGGAGGGATGTAGGAAGCATCGCGGCGAATTGCCACGGCCCCTCTCCTCCGATTCCGGGAATTACGGTTTGTTCGGCCACTGAGGAATATAGGCACATCGTTCAAGAGAAATGCACTTGTGGTGGCGTTTTCGTGCCCGGTCTACAGGTTACGGGCTCATCAGCTTCGGGTCAATTCGAGGTTATCAACGCATCGTGTGTAGAATGCGGCAGCCTTCGTCAATTCAAGTTTTCGCTGGTAGCGATATAGGAGGCGCGTAGACAACCATGAAAACACCCAACCTACCGCTGCGCAAGGTCCTCATCATCGAAGAGATACCATCTGTGCGGAACGCTCTTTTGACATTGCTCGCCGATTTAAGTTGCGAAGCTGAGGTAGCTGACAATGGCAGGCAGGCTATCGACATAATCCGGGACGAGAAGTACGACGCAGTGTTGCTCGACCTTCGCTGTGCTCATGCTCAGGCCGAGGAAGTTATGCCCAGCATCCTGTCGCTCCGGCCCACCCTTCTGGCGAACGTGTTGGTGATCACCGGGGATGTGGCCGACGCCAAGACACTCGATTTGATCGAACGGTACTTTCTGCTCCAAGTTCCCGGCAAGGGACCCATTCAGGATATCGAAGCGATTCTGCGGGTACTGTTGCACTTGCCCCCCGTCCTGGACACCGCGTAACGATAATCCATTTCACCCTCCCCACATTGACATGGCATCCGAGCCTGTCCCGCCCCGCACCCTCTGGCCTAATACCTAATAGCAGGGATTTGCCACCGCAAGTGATGGCAAAGAGCCTCAAGATTTATATTGGTGCGGCCGATAGATAAAGGGAAGGGAAAACGCCATGGATTATCTCATTGAAGTAGGCCGTGAGCCAGATGGACTCTGGGTCGCAACGATGCCCCGGTTTCCGGGATGGGTGGTTTATGGACAGAGCCGAAAGCAGGCGCTCGTCTCGGCGCGCGAAATGTTCGCCTTTTTGCGCGACGACGGCATGAGCCCCGACGGAAGAATGCTTGCTTCCCACCCTGGGCGGATCCCGGACTCCTCTCGGCCGGAAGCTTCGATTTAGACCATAGCTTGTGCATCGTACGCTCCTCCTAAGGTTACTTGTGGGAGGAGGGGAATTCAACCAACGTCGTCGGGGATTGATGCCGCGACGGAAGGGCTTGTAGAGGCAACCGTGCCGGAGTTGCGCCCTTGAATCGTCCACAATCAACGCGGATGGAGTGTGGGTGGCCCCCAGTACCTCGGTACTATAGACGTTAGTTGGAGATTAATGATATTCAAGCAATCGACAGAATGTTCCTGGCTCCGGATTTTCGCAATCGACTCGCGGGATGGCCACCATGGAAGGCGAATCAGTTCTTGATAATGTTCAGAATTTCATTCATTTCCTCAACATCTCGTGGAAGACGGCCCGTCCTTACGGAGCAGAATCCACGCCGGGCCCATGGAAGGATATAGGAAGCAACGCTGAGAATTCCAGCGGCCCCTTTCCTGGGAGTCCGTCTTTCACAGTTTCTTCGACCGGCGAGGAATACAGACATATCGTCCAAGAGAGATGCACTTGTGGTGGCGTTTTCGTGCCCGGCCTACAGGTTACGGGCTCATCAGCCTCGGGTCAATTCGAGGTTATTAACGCAGCGTGCGTGGAATGCGGCATCCTACGTCAGTTCAACTTCTCGCTTGGGAGCGATATCAACGGCGCGTATCCGTCCCGATAAGCTCAATCTAACGACAGGCGAGGGAAATGAGGCCTTCTCGTGGCAATTCCCTCGTCTGCGCCTGCGGAATATTGCGGGAGAGATTGAAGGGGGAAAAAGGTTAGAGGTCCAAGTCCCATAATCCTGCAGTACCCCGCCGCCTGGCGACTCGATGATAGGCACGCTTTTCCAGGCGCACTCCGTATATGAATCGATTCGTGCCTTCCAGTTCTTGCCGCCTGACGACTCGCGCCAAAATCTCGGTTCTGCTGCCAAGCCCCGTGGTGGCAAAAACGAGCCGAACGTTATCGCCCGCCTTCATCCTTGCCTCGGAGATGAAGCACACGCCGATTTTCGAGAGGTTCTCCGTTCCCGCTGTCTCTTCCTGCCCGTTATCCAGTCGGATGCGGACGGGTAGTTTGATGGCAAGGCGCCTGGCTTGCCGCTTCTCGCTGCCACCCGTCGATGGAGCGGGCCGGAGGGCCGGCATGGGCTCAACAAGAAACTCTTCCTCATCGTCGGCAAAACTGTAGCCCCACTCTGTCGGGGCCCCACAGCGTATACATTCCCGTTTGAGGAACGATCGTCGCGCCAGAGTCTTGTATAGCTCCAAGGTCAGATGGGCAAACTCCTTAGAGCCGCACCGCTGACATTCCAGCAAACCCTCAATGATTTCGGCTTCGGCTGGTAAGGGAGGTGGCGCGCTTGCCGGGAAGTACATACCCCAGAAATTCGTCCCGGGTTGGAGACATTCGACACCCCATTCGGCCGCTTTGCTGAACGAATCAGTCCCCCGACGCACGAGACGGAAAACACTTGACTCGCCGCTTCGAAGGTTTGTAATCATCAATCGGCCGCCGGGCCGAGCCGAGTTTTTCAAAACGATCTGAGCGCCGTGGCCATCCACAGTCACCGTGTGCGTCTCTTCTTGGAAAGCGTGTCCGCTTGTCGTGGTCCCTTTGACTATTATGGCGATCCTGAGTAGCGCGCGCGTTGTTCGGCGATGAGGTCGCACATGCATAGGGGGTGTAGCGTTTGTCATCGCCATTATAACCCCATTCCCCACCCCGCGCTCCTCCAGCGCGTGGCGGATGTCGGGCTTGAGCTCCATCTCAGCGTACGGCAATACCAGCCTCCGCGGGACAAAAGAATGATGGGACAATAATCAGGGCAATAATTATCTGCCGCAGTTGTAAAACAGGAGTAATATACAGGCAACAAGATAGACTGGACAAATAACTGTCGGCCGCCGTTCTTTTCCTTTTCGGAGGTGTGAAGGAATGGTGACAACTCCCACCCCGCGGGCGCGGTCCACGGACCGAGTCACGATCAATATTCAAATCGCCATTCTCGGCAAGGATATGGACGGCCGCGCGTTCCGTGAGGAAGGGCGAGCGCTGGAAGTGAACCGTAACGGGGCGCTGATCCTGGTCAACCGCAATCTGGCTCCCCAGGAGGAAATCTTGATTCGCCGGGAGCGCACGGGCAAGGAGGCGCGCGCTCAGGTGGTCGTGCAGGTGCGGAAGAGGACCGACGGATTTGTTTACGGCGTGAAGCTTCTCGATCCCAGCCTCAATCTGTGGGACATCAACTTCGTTTCCTTAACTGCGTCGGAACAAGCCGTCGGGCGCATGTTACTTGAGTGCTCGAAATGCCGGCTTCGCGAGGTGGTTTATCTAGGGGAGTATGAGAACCAAGCTTTGTCAAGCCAACCGCTGCATCTATCGCACCTGCGAGCGCTGCGGCGAGTTGAACGATCTGGAATGAGGCGTCACCCGAACCCCAGGAGAGAACACAGGTGGATTCCCCGCCCTCGCCCAATCCGCTCCCGCCCCCCGCCCCCGGTGCGCGCAGCCGGGAGGAGCGCCGGCACATTCGCATCAGTTGCCATCTCCGCGCCTGTGTTCGCTACCATAAGGAACCCTATGACGCAGAGGTCCTGGAGATCAATGACATCTCACTTGGCGGAGTTGGCTTCACTACCCGTAGATCTCTCGCTCCGGGAACTAGAATTGATATCGCTGTACCCTATTCGCCGGGCAAGGCGAACATTTTCGTTCCCATGGAAGTCGTTCGCCTCAAGCCGCTTCCCGACAAGAACCTTTATGAATGCGGCGCCGCCTACCTGACCGTACTCGCCGGGCATGGCAATCATTCTCATTCCGGCGAGAATCGCTCACCTCGAGGTGATTCCGGTTCACCTGGCCACGATGGTCGCAAACGGCCATGAAACGTGCTGGGCGTTTTCGCCTCGGGGATTTGGCGAGCTGAGGAATGTCGATGGTGGCGCCTAAAATGATTCCGGCATCGCCTTGGCCGCGTCGGTCAGGCATCTCAAATAGCTCGGTCAGCGGCTGTTCCAAGTCGAATTCCGCAGGCGGCCCTGTCGCAAGCATGATGGGACTGACATATACCACCGCTTGTTCTGCACGCACTCTTGTCGCAGCCCCTCCCGACCATCTCAACCTTCCCAATTAACGATACAAATAGCGCTGCCGAAAGTCATCGCATGCGCCCCAAAGGAGTTCCTGTGTTCGTTGGACTCATGCTGCTACTTGCCGGCCGAACTGTGCCCGTCACGGTGGCCAAGGTGGACGAAGGTTCAATGTTATTGCCTAAAGTCAAAGGTAGGAAAAAACCCCGCACGGACGAATTCCTTCGTGTGTATACTGGGTGTCAGCGTTCAGTTCGGGAGGTGCTGGTCGCCGCCCATGGCCCGCTCTATGTTCACGCAAGTCTCCGATGGCAAGTGTGTCTTTACTGCCTGTTTTTTGGTGCTCGTCGCCTGCTTGGTCTCCGGCCTGTTCTTGGACCCCAAGTCCATGGGGGTGAACCTTCCCGCGGGGATTGGCTGTATGGCGCTAGGTGTTCCCGTTGCAATTTGGATCGTCGACCGATACCTGAGGCATATCGCTCGCACACGGTGGCTACGGGTCAACAATTCTACATATCGAGCGATCGCTGCACACATATGCGACTCCATCGCACAGGTGTTCGTTGGCCTCGAATTGAATGACTGCCGACCAATGGCTCCTATCCTGACGGGACGGGACCAACCAGACTCTCACACGATCGAAGGGCTCACCGCACTCACCTCGATCCTCCGCGAGGTGCCTGATCCAGGCAGCAACGATCTTTCTGATAAGGCGATGGTCTACTACGAGGAGAACAAGTGGGACTTGGACCAACTCTGCGAGAGTTTGCTGGCGCGCGTAGTCGAGTACTCGGATGAGCAGGACCTAATCGATGCGCTTATAGAACTGGACCTCGTCCGCCGAGCATTCCATACGTCGATCGTTGCGCACAAACAAGCCGTCACCGGCGGTGTATTCGTCCACGTTCCGGATCTCGTAGATGCGAGCGCGGGAGTTTACCGGGCGCTGCTAAACCATTGGAAACTACCTGGCGATATGTGCCGTTCGAACCTTGTTGTTTGAGGCGCAGAAAACAGGTTCGTCCCCCTTTGACAATCAAAGCCTGCGGACCTACAGAAAAGGTCCGCGCTTGCTTACCATCGTCCACGGCAGCAGAGCAAGCGTAGCGCAGCCCTCCGCCTTTGAGGTCTGCGGTTCTTGCTTGGACTCGCGCTCTGAAACAAAGGGGCCAAGCTTCGATTGCCTTGCGGACAGTTCACATCTAGAAGCGCCCCCCATGCGCTCTTAGATTGGAGATAGAGCGTCAGCGCAGCCGGCCTATGTGGTCTGCCCTAATTCGGGGTCGGTTGCTCAACGTGATCGATCACGAGTACTTCTATTGGACCCTTGGCGGGCTGCAGCTTCAAACCCAATTGCTCCTGAATCGCTGTGAAGATCGAGGGGCCCGGTGAATCGACATCTGCGGAATGCAATGATTTAGGGTTCATACCCTGTTCCGTCTGAGAAGGAGTCCAAGTGAGCGTGAAGTCGTATGTGCCGGTCAGGCCAGTTCTGTCTATTACCTGCCGCCCCAATTCTTCCGATACATATTTTGATAAACTACCCGCCAAGTAAGCCGATGAAGCATTAATAGCTTTGAAATATCCAGGTCTCGAATTGCTCCAAACGCCCGAGCCGGGGGGGCGGCCGGCCGCAGCAAGATCCTCGGCACTCGCCGGTTTAAGCTTTGGACCGCCCTTGCTGACCACTAGCTCGTAAACCGGCATCTGCTTGAGTGCACGGGTCACTTTCAGCTTGAAACGGTCAGCAAGGAGGGACTGTATCATTTGACGGAAACTCTGCTCAAATTCTGCGACCTCCGCGCTTCTCTGGTCCGCCGGCAATTTCAGGACGCTCTGAAATTGCTCTGCGGTACCGGCAGGAGCTACGGCTTCAATCGTATATCTCTCCGACTTTGCCCACGGCGGCACGCCTTCGAGCTGATTCGAAGTAATGGCATAAGCAAAAAGAATGATGTCGGACAACGGAATGTTAAAGCACGACAGCCTATCGGGACTCGTATTTATGTGGGACTCAGAGCCTCCTGACTTAGCGGGCTTTACCGAAACGACTTCGAACGACTTTGGCCAAGGTGAGTTGGTTTGCGCCACAGCGGTCAAGCTGAAAGGTGCCCAACCAACCACTACGCCAACGCCCGGCATGAAGCATAAAACGGTTACAACCCCCCGCGTGAATGCTCTAATCTCGTTTATCTGTCTCTTCATTTGTGTTTCCTCCGTCACTCATAATGCGCGTCGTCGGTTTTGTTCGGGTTTGGAAGTTGCGATATGCGAAATCATGAGACACTATTATATCTGAGAATGCCCAAGCGATAATCTACGCCGCACCCCCGCCGAACGCAATTGGGAGTCGGATTGGTGCATCCAGGCGCGCTGGCACCCCTTATCGGCCTCAAATTCTCGCCCCCAAGATGTCGTTTCCCCACGAAGAGCCGCAGACCAACCCAAAGAACGCGTACCTCCGCGCGGTCCTTTCGCCCTAAACATCTGCAGCGCCGGAGGCAGAGCACGTTCCAATTAATCAAGCTGTGCAGCCGATTCGCTCACAAGCTCAGGCAAATTCTTAAAATAGCGCTTATGCGTGTGTCGCACCGCTTCTTCGCTAGGAGCTTCCAGAATGACAACTTCATGGTGATTGCCTTTGCGGTTCAGCGCCAATTCGAGTTCGAGTCGAGCATCATGAGCAGCTTGGCGGTCCGACTCCTCAAACTTGCGGAACTGCACGAGCCTTCCAGTGGGAGGGTCATATTCGATCAAGAAGATCATGTCAGTTTACTCTCCGGGGTAAGGTTTCAAATATTCTAGCTAATTCGTCGAGGCTTTGGCGAAGCTGTGCCTTCCGGCTGTCCGATCCACGCTTTTCCTCAACCGTCTCTATGTTGGCGACGTAGCCGGAATACAGAGATAAGATCACCTGAATTGCAGGATTCCCGCCCCCATATTTAATCTTCGCGTTGACTCTGTCGGCCAATACTTCCGACTGCTGGGCCCACAAGTCCTGGAGTTCCGTCCTGACCTGGATCTCAACAGATTTGTTGCGAGCTGTGACTATTAAATGGACGGCTCGGTAACCGTGGCTGGGTTTTCTGCGCCGGTCAGTTACCTTCACCTTCGCAAATGCGTGCTTTAGTCGTTCGACAACCTGGTCCTGCCTTTGAATGTCGCTGACCACTATTCGGCAGCCGGCGACGTCCTGCATCCTGCTTAGTTGCATCGTCTTCTCGCGCCTGAGCTTCTCAATTATGGAAAACCTTGTCTTCGCCGGCCTACCTGTTGGCTCAATGTTTGCGGCATGCCGGATCGTTCCCACGACCTCCTCATACGCCTCGGCGAAAGACTCACGATAAGCATCCAGCAGGCGCAGATCATCCTCCGAAATATCAGCCTTCCTCAGACGATCACCCAACTGGTCAACTTGCGTTTTAGATATTGTAGTCACGCTGCAGAATCCATCATAGCCTGAAATTCCATTATGGGCCTCCTGGCCGACCGAGGGCAAGCGTAGCGCATCTATAACGGCATCTATAACGGCAGAGGTACGCGTACTGTGCATTCCTCTCGGCCTTTCGCCCCGCCGTCGTTGCGGAAGGTGTTTGGCAGGGGATCAATTGCGGGTGGGCGGGCAACCACCCACGGTCAACCGACGGCTCGCGTGATGGGCGCGGTTGAGAGTGCCGGCGTCATCATGCACGCGCGATTCTGGCCCATCCTTCGACGCAAAAGACGCGCCCCTCGGCGCTACTTACCGCCTGGGTATTGTCATTTGCAAGCGGCTTAAACCATTGAAGCCCATGATCCCTCCCGAACAGACGTTCTTATTTGTCGAAGAGGTCCGCCAACGGTTGACCCTTGTCTCACTCAGTAACCGGAAGTATCTCGCGGTCCTTCGGCAAGCGTCGGAACAAGGCCTGACAGGCGGCCGCGTTCACGACGCGCTCTTGCTGCGGTGCGCGGCAAGTTGCGGCGCGCAGCGCATTTACACCCTGAACCTCAAGCATTTTCAAGCCGTTGCTCCCAGTCTCGCCCACCGCATGCGCAATCCCTAGCCGACCGGAAACGCCATAGGCAGGCTGGCGCAGGGCGAGCCCACGCCTGCGTTGAGGCGGACCATCCGCCGGGGGCGATTGGGGAGTTGGTCGGCGGGCTCGACGTGCGTGCGTTCCGGCCGGAGATTCCGGTGGTGGAAGGCGAGCCGGGAGGCCGGCGTAGGATCCGTGGTTGCTGATCAGCCTGGGGATTTACGCCTACAACTGACGGACCATATGGCGCCGTAAAGCCGCCGCTACATCAAACCGACCCGCCGCCCCATTTGCGTTGGCTTCGAGCGCAATCCGGGGTAACCTAAGCGTTCGAGCGGCGGGAGATCTCAATATGGAATTCGTAACGGGACTCAAGTGCGTTTTCTGTGGCGCGAAGTATTCCACGCGCGTTCCCTACACCTGTCCGGCGTGTGGAACCACCGGCATGCTGGACGTGCAATACGACTATCCGGCGATAGCAAAGCGCCTGACTCGGTCAAGCCTGGCCAAACGCCCCGAATTCTCCCACTGGCGATACCGCGAGTTGCTGCCCATCCGCAAGGATGCCGTGCTGCCGAGCCTTCCTGTGGGGTGGACCCCGGTGGTGCGCGCGGATTCCTTGGCGCGGCACCTGGGATTGAAGACCCTCTACCTCAAGGATGACGGGCGCAATCCGAGCGGGTCGCTGAAAGATCGCGCCAGTTCGGTGGGTGTGGTCAAGGCGCGCGAGAAGCGGCAGAAGATCATCGCCTGCGCCAGCACCGGCAACGCGGCCTCGTCGCTCGCGGGCATGGCAGCGTCAATGGGACTGCGCAGCGTCATCTTTGTGCCCGAGCGCGCCCCCGAACCGAAGGTCACGCAACTGTTGATCTTTGGCGCCACGGTCTTGCGCGTGCGCGGCAGTTATGAGGACGCGTTTCAATTGTCCCAGACCTCTTGTGAGCGCTGGGGTTGGTACAACCGCAACAGCGCCATCAATCCTTATCTGGTCGAGGGCAAGAAAACCGTGGGACTGGAAATCTGCGAACAACTCGCCTGGCAGGTTCCCGACTGGGTAGCGGTGTCGGTGGGTGACGGATGCACGATTGCCGCCGCTTGGAAGGGCATTTACGAAATGATGACGCTGGGCCTCATCCGCCGCACTCCCAAAATGCTCGGCGTGCAGGCGGCGGGAGCAGCGCCGGTCACCACCGCGTTTCGCACCGGCGATGCACTGAAACCCATCGAGCCCCAAACGATTGCCGATAGCATCGCCGTGGGCGTGCCGCGCAATTGGAAAAAGGTGGTGCTCGCTGTGCAAGCCTCCGGCGGCACCATGATCAACGTGGAGGACGAGGAAATTCTCGAAGCCATGCGCAGCGCGGGCCGCTTGACCGGGATCTTCGCTGAGCCCGCCGCCGCCACAGCCATTGCCGGCGTGCGCCGCGCGGTGGCAGAGGGCGTCATCGGAAGCAAGCAAAGCATTCTCGCCGTGGTCACCGGCAACGGCCTTAAAGACATCCGCAGCGCGCAATCTGCGGTCATGAAACCATTCGACATTGCGCCGGATGGAACCGGCCTGGAAGCAATCTTGAAAGAACGGGATTTGGTCTCGTAGGGTTCCATCAAAGTCCGACGGGGACGCGAGAAAAGCGGTGGACCTCAACAACAGGTCCGCGCTATGCGCCTTGCATTTTTGCGCTTTGCCTTTTGACTTTCTCTTGCCGCCCCGCCGCGCTGTGAAGCGTGCTCTTACCTCAAGAGTCTGATGCTGTCCTCCCCTGCCAAATCATCCGCTTTATGCTATTTTAGCCATATGCATACAATCTCACTTCCCTCCGTCCGTAACCTTGCCGGTGCGGGCATGCTCGCCGTGCTCATGCTGGTTTCTGACTTTTCCCTTGCCCGCGCCCAGGAAGCGAAGCCTGCGCCTGCGACGCCTGCTTCCGAGACGAAAGACAAAGATAAAGGCGCAGAGAAGCCAGCGCCGCTGCCCGCCGACGTGCACGTGGCCCAGAGCATTCAACTCGAGGGCAAACCGCTCCACTACACGGTGACGGTAGGCACGCTGCCGGTCAACGACCAGGACAACAAGAAGATCGGCGAGGTGGTTTTTACCGCCTACACCGTCGAGGGCCAGGACCGGCCGGTCACTTTCGCGCTGAATGGCGGTCCGGGCGCTGCTTCCGTCTATCTGAATTTCGGCGCCATCGGCCCCAAGCACATCGAGTTCGGCATGGAGGGAGAGAGCCCCTCCGATCCGGCGAAGTTAATCGACAATCCCGGCACGTGGCTCGACTTCACCGACCTGGTGTTCATCGATCCGGTGGGCACCGGATACAGCCGCTCGCTGGTTTCGGCGGACGAGACCAAGAAGCAGTTTTACAGCACCGCCGCCGACATCCACTACCTCTCGCGCGTCATTTACGACTGGCTGGTGGCGAACGGGCGCATGAGCTCGCGAAAATACCTGGTGGGAGAGAGCTATGGCGGCTATCGCGGCCCGCGCATCACCCATTACCTGCAAACGCAGCTCGGCGTGGCGATGAACGGCGTGGTGCTGGTCTCCCCGTACCTGAACCCCGCGCTGGATGAAAGCGGCGACGTCTCTCCCGTTCCCTGGATGCTGACGCTGCCCTCGATTACGGCGGCGCACCTCGAGCGGGAGCACAAGCTGACGCCGGAAGCTATGGCGCCGGTGATTGCCTACACGCGCGGCGAGTATGCCACCGACCTGCTGAAAGGCCGCTCCGACCCGCAGGCCACGCCGCGCATCGTGAAACGCGTAACCGAGATGACCGGCCTGGAGGAGGAATTTGTGCGGCGGTCCGGCGGCCGATTGGAGACCGAAGCCTATCTACGCGAGGTCTTCCGCGACCGGGGCAAGATCGGCAGCGTGTATGATTCGAATGTGACCGGGTATGACCCGTTCCCCTTCGCGCCCCACGAGCGCCCCAGCGATCCCATGCTGGAGAGCATTATCGCGCCCACCACTTCGGCGATGGTGGATTTTGTGACGCGCGTCGTCGGCTGGAAGACGGACGCGCGCTACCACGCGCTCAATTACGAGGTGGGCCACCAGTGGGATAACGACAGCCGCTCGCTGCGCATCGGTGCGGTGCCCGATCTGAGGCAGGCGGTTGCGGCTGACCCCAAGTTGCGCGTCATCATTGCCCACGGCTGGAACGATCTCTCCTGCCCCTTCATGGGCTCGGTGCTGACCGTGGACCAGATGCCGGTGATGGGCGATGCCACGCGCGTCGCCGTGCGTGAGTATCCCGGCGGCCACATGTTCTATAGCCGCCCCGCCAGCCAGGCCGCCTTGCGCCAAGACGTGCAGGCGATGGTGGCTAAACACTGATCTTCCACCGCAGAGGGGCGGAGACGCAGAGGTCCAAAAAGAGAGGCGCCCCTCTGCGTCTCAGCGCCTCCGCGTTGTATACAGCCATGACCAAGCCTCAACCCGCTAAACCATCCCTCTTGATCCGCGACATCCACACGGTGATTACGATGGATGCGCACGACACCGTTCTGCGGGGCGGATACATCTACGCGGAGGGCGGGGAAATCAAGCAAGTGGGCAAGCGTCCACCCGCGAAGCTGCACGCCGACCACACCATCAGCGCTCGCTATGCGGTGGCCCTGCCGGGATTGATCAACACCCACCACCATCTCTGCCAAACGCTGACGCGCGCCTGCGCCGCCGCCGCGGACATGGAGCTCTTCGACTGGCTGCGCACGCTCTATCCCCTGTGGGCGCGCCTGGATGGGGAATCGATGCACGTCGCCGCCTTGGTGGGTATGGCGGAATTGCTGCTTTCCGGCTGCACCACGACCGCGGACCATCACTATCTCTTTCCGCGCGGCCAAACCAGGCTGATCGATGCGGAAATCGCCGCCGCGCGCAAAATCGGTATGCGCTTTCATCCCACGCGGGGAAGCATGAGCGTGGGCCAAAGCCAGGGAGGCCTGCCGCCGGATTCCGTGGTGCAGAGCGAAGATGAAATCCTGGAGGATTGCGAGCGGGTGATTCAGAAATATCACGACCCCACACCAGGCTCGATGCTGCGGATCGGCCTCGCGCCCTGCTCGCCGTTCTCCGTGTCGGAAGAACTGATGCGCCAAACCGCCATGATGGCCAAACGCCACAACGTGCGCACGCACACCCATCTGGCGGAGACTCGTGATGAGCAGGACTATTGCCGGAAGCATTTCGGCAAACGCCCCCTGGATTTTATGGCGGACGTGGGTTGGCTGGGTGAGAGCACCTGGGTCGCGCACGGGATCTATTTCAATTCCCGCGAGGTCAAACGCCTGGGACGCGCCCGTGTGGGGGTGGCGCATTGCCCCAGCTCCAACATGCGGCTTGGTTCCGGCATTGCTCCGGTGCTGGCCCTCGGCCGCGCCGGCTCGCCCGTGGGCCTGGGGGTTGACGGCAGCGCCTCCAACGACAGTTCCCACATGCTGGCGGAAGCGCGCCAGGCATTGCTGCTCAATCGCCTTGCGCATGGCGCAGCAGCCTTCAAAACCATCGAGGCGCTGCGCATGGCAACGCTGGGAGGCACCGCCTGCCTCGGCCGCGATGACATTGGCAGTCTCGCCGCTGGCAAGCGCGCGGACATCGCTCTGTTCGACCTCCGCGACGTGGGTTACAGCGGGGCTGAAGACCCATTGGCAGCCCTGGTGCTGTGCGCTCCCACTCGGGTGGAAACCCTGATCGTGGAAGGGCGCTTGGTGGTCGAGAACCACGAGCTCAGGACCATCGCGCTGGCCCCAGTGCTCGCGCGCCATCGCCGCTTTGCCGCCAAAATGGTTGGAAGCCAAAGACTACTTTGATACACTTCCGAGTGCTAGGGTTCGCGACCTCTCGAAACTCGAAATTGGAAACTGGAAACTAGAAAGTCGCACTGAGTTTCCAGTTTCGATTTTCCAGTTTCCGGTTTCGACTTTCGATCTATGTTTGACCACATTGAATGTTTTTACAGACCCGCGAGCCTGCGCGAAGCTTTGCTGTTGCTCCGCAAGGTGGGAAAGCGCGGACGGATTGTGGCCGGCGCTACAGACATCGTTACGCAGGCCGACCGCTCCACGCGCTTCCTCGTCGACATCACGCGCCTGGGCATGGATTATGTCCGGAAAAATGGCAAGGGATGCGCGATCGGCGCCACCACCACCATGACGGCGCTGGAACATTCGCCGGCCATTCGCGCCCTCGCCGGCGGCATTCTGGCCAAGGCCGCATCCACCTGCGGCTCGATTCAAAACCGCAACATGGCGACGGTGGGAGGCAACCTGGCGAACGCCTCTCCCGCTGCGGATACGGCGGTGGTGCTTCTGGCGCTCGATGCCCAGGTGGTGCTGGCCAGTTCGCGCCGCAAGCGCCAAATCGCCCTGGCGGAATTCTTCTCTGCCCCGCACAAGACCGTTTTGAATGGCGGCTTGCTGGCAGAAATCATCATCCCCGCATTGCCCAGCGGCGGGCGCCTGGGTTGGTCATTCCAAAAGCTGGGGCGTACGGAAACGGACATTTCCCTGGTGAACGTGGCAGCGGGATTGCAGATCGACCCCCGCGGGCGCATCAAGTGGGCGCGCCTCGCTCTGGGAGCGGTAGGACCCACTCCGCTGCGATCGCGGACGGCGGAAGAACTGCTGGTGGGAGAAACCTTCAACGAACACCTGCTGAGGCAATTGGGTGAAGCGGTAATGAAAGAGGTCAGCCCCATCAGCGACGCCCGAACCTCCGCCGAGTACCGCCGGGAGATGAGCGCGGTGCTGGCGCGAAGGGCTCTGCGCGAGTGCGCTGCGCAAATTGAGTGCAAGGGTAAGTAGGAAGCGGCTGCGCCAAAAGGTGAAGACTCCGGACCCCAGACGCCGGACTTCGGACTTGTGAACAGCATGCAACTGTGCCTCAACGTGAACGGCGAATCGAAAGCGTGGACTATCGCGCCCGGCGACCTTCTGCTGGACGTGCTGCGCCGCGAGGGTTATTTCGGCGTGAAGCGTGGATGTGAATCGGGTGAGTGCGGCGCCTGCACGGTTCTGGTGAACGGCAAACCCATTAATTCCTGCTTGATGTTTGCCGCGCAAACAGAGGGGTGCGAGGTCCTGACCATCGAAGGCGTTGAGTGCGACGGAAAATTGGACCCGCTTCAGGACGCGTTCCTGGAATACGGCGCCGTGCAATGCGGGTTTTGCACGCCGGGAATGATTTTGAGCGCCAAAGCACTGCTGGCGGAGCATCCCGATCCCACGGAAGCGGAAGTGCGGGAAGCGCTGGCCGGGAATTTCTGCCGGTGCACGGGGTACATAAAGCCGGTGGAAGCAGTTTTGGCGGCGGCGCGGAGTTACCGCACGCAAGGGGCAACGCCACAAAAGGGAAGAATAAGTCAAAAGTCAAAGCGCAAAAGTCAAAAGTCAAAGCCGGCGGAAGCACTGCGTTGATCGTGGCAGGTCGGGATCTGGGAAATCACCTTTTGGGTCGCTACTTTTGCCTTTTGACTTTTGCGCTTTGACTTTTGCGTTTTGAGTTTTGACTTGTTCTTCGCTCCATAATGAGAAGCGCCTACGTAAGCAAAAATGCGATGAGTTCCAAGCATTCCATCGTCGGGAAGAACCCTCGAAAGGTGGACGGGTTCAAGCTCGTCACCGGTCGTCCGGCTTTCACCGACGACATTCACCTTCCCGGAATGCTCTACGGCAAGATTCTTCCCGGCCCGCACGCGCACGCGCGCATCAAGCGGATTGACACGCGCAAAGCCAAGGCGCTCGCGGGCGTACACGCCGTCCTGACTTACCAGGATGTTCCGCGCGTTCCCCACACCACCGCCGGTCAAAGCTGGCCGGAGCCTTCTCCTTACGATACCTACTTGCTCGATTCGAAAATGCGCCTGGTGGGTGACCGCGTGGCGGCCGTCGCGGCGGAGAGCCGCGCCATCGCGGAAGAGGCGCTGCGTTTGATCGAAGTCGAGTACGAAGTTCTGCCTGCCATCCTGGAAATCGAGCAGGCCATGGCCGCAGGGGCGCCGGTGATTCACGACGAGCCCGATTCCCATGGCATCCACGACGCCCGGCACAACGTTGCGGGATATATCCTGAAGGAAATCGGCAACGTGGAAGACGGATTCCGCGAGTCTGACCTGGTTATCGAGCGCGAATTCCGCACTCAGCGCCAGCAACATTGCCCGCTCGAACCGCACGTGACCATCAGTTGGCTGGATTCCGACGACCGCCTGGTGATCCGCAGCAGCACGCAAGTGCCCTACCACACGCGCCGCCAGGTGGCGATGATTCTTCAGATTCCCGTGCAGCGGGTACACGTGGTCAAACCCCGCATTGGGGGCGGCTTCGGCGGCAAACAGGAAATGCTGCTGGAAGACATCTGCGGAGCCCTCGCCCTGGCCACCCGCCGGCCGGTGAAAATCGAATACACGCGCGAAGAAGAGTTCTACATGGCGCGCAGCCGGCATCCGCAAATCCTCACCATCAAGATGGGGGTGAAGCGCGATGGAACCCTGATGGCCAACAAGATGACCGTTCTCGCCACCACCGGCGCTTACGGCAGCCACGCTAATACCGTTCAAGGTAATACCGGGAGCAAAGTTCTCCCCATTTATCGTACTCCCAACATGCGGTTTGAGTGCCACGTGGTCTACACCAACACACCGGTGGCCGGCGCGTTCCGCGGATACGGGTGCCCGCAAGGTTACTTCGCCCAGGAATCGGTGATGGACGAGATTGCGTACACGTTGGGAATGGATCCCGTGGAGCTGCGCAAGAAAAACATGATTCGGCTCGGCGATATTGACGAACTCTCCGCCCAGCTCGGCGAGGGGCGCAAGGGTTTGCCACGGCACATTCGCAGTTGCGGCCTGCCGGAATGCCTGGAGCGCGGCGCGGCGGCCATCGATTGGGTGCGCAAGCGTGAGGAATACTCTGTAGCGTCGATCTCCGATCGACGATCCGGCGGTCAGAGACCGCCGCTACAAGCTCCCGGCCACCTGCGGCGCGGCGTGGGCGTGGCCTGCTCGATGCAGGGCAGCGGCATTGCCGGCGTCGATTGGGCCGCCGCCTTGTTGAAGCTCAACGAAGACGGCTCCTTCAACCTGCAAGTGGGCGCGGCAGACCTGGGGACAGGGGCGGACACGGTCCTGGCGCAAATCGCGGCGGAAACGTTGGGCGTTACCCTGGACAAGTTGATTGTTTGCTCTGGCGACACCGACTTTACGCCCTTCAACGTCGGCGCCTACGCTTCCAGCACCACGATTATCTCCGGCGGCGCGGTGAAGAAGGCCGCGGAGAAGGTGCGCGACCACCTGCTGCGCCTGGCTTCCAAGATGCTGGAGGTCCCGGTGGATAACCTGACCTGCCGCGACAATCAGGTGGTGACCAAGTGCGAGTGTGCGAAGTCGGTGAGCATGGAAGATCTGGCTCACTTCGCCATGTACAAGGAAAAAGTGCAGGTGATGGAAAACGCCTCGCACTGGAATACTGACAGTCCGCCGCCCTTCTGCGCGCAGTTCGCGGAGGTGGAAGTGGACACGGAAACCGGCCGCATTCGCGTGATTCACCTGGTGACCGCGGTGGACCTCGGCGTGGCCATCAATCCCATGCAGGCGGAGGGGCAGAGCGAAGGCGCCGTGGCGCAGAGCTTGGGCTATGCGCTGACAGAGGAGATGGTGCTCGATGGCTCCGGGCGCGTGGTCAATCCTTCCTTCCTCGACTACAAGATGCTGACGGCAAAAGATATGCCCAAGCTCACCACGATTCTGGTGGAAACCGAGGAGCCCCTGGGACCCTACGGGGCCAAGTCAATCTCCGAAATCCCCATCAACGCCCCGGCGCCGGCGGTGGCGAACGCCGTGTTCCATGCCATCGGAGTGCGCTTCCGCAAGCTCCCCATCCGGCCGGAAGATGTGTTGCGGGCTTGGCGCGAGAAGGAAGGACGAGCATAGGGATCGGGTTTTCGAGAAGCTCAGCGCCTTTGCGAGAAAATGTTCTACGGGTTGCTTTCAATCTCTGAAAAACAATCTCACGCCAAGCCGCCAAGGGGCAAAGATACGGAAGGAGTGGTTCCTCCCAAACATATGATGAACGCACCTGAAACAATTCTCCATAATCGCAAGCACATTGCGGCCCTGGCCCAATCCTACGAAGGGGAGATGGTCGCCTTTCTGCGCGACCTGGTGGCCATTCCCGCCGAGAGCGGCCATGAGAGGCCGGTTATCGAGCGCATCCAGGGGGAAATGGAAAAGGTGGGTTTCGATGAGATTCGCACCGATCTCATGGGCAACATACTCGGGCGCATGGGGTCAGGCAAGAAAATCATTATGATGGATGCGCACACCGACGCAGTAGGCGTGGGCGATCCGAAGGAATGGGCCTGGGATCCTTACAAGGGCAAGGTGGAAGACGGCTTCATCTACGGACGGGCCTCGAGCGATCAACGCGGGGGAATGGCCAGCCTGGTATACGCGGGGAAGATTATCAAGGAACTCGACCTCAAGGGCGATTACACCCTTTACGTGGTGGGCTCTGTAATGGAGGAAGACTGCGACGGCCTCGCATGGCTCTATATCCTGAAAGAGGATGGCATCCCCGCGGATTGCGTGGTGCTGACCGAGCCCACGAATCTGCAAGTTTACCGGGGCCAGCGCGGGCGGATGGAGATTGAGGTGCATTTCCGCGGACGGTCGTGCCACGCCAGCGCGCCGGAACGCGGTGACAATCCGATATATAAAATGACGCCCCTGGTGCGGGAGATTGAAGCTCTGAACACCCGCCTGCGGGACGATGCGTTTCTCGGCAAGGGAACAATTGCGGTGACGGACATCCGCTCCATGTCGCCCTCGATGTGCGCGGTGCCCGGGGCTTGCTCCATCCACCTGGATCGGCGCTTGACCACCGGCGAGACCAAGGAAAGCGCGGTGGCGGAGGTGAAGGCTCTGGCAAGCGCGCGGGGCGCGGAGGTGGAAATCCTGACCTGCGATGTGCCCAGTTATACGGGGCTTCGCTACCCAATGGAGAAGTACTATCCCACTTGGGTCGTAGAGGAGAATCATCCGCTGGTGCAGGCGGGCGTCAGCACTTATGCGGCGCTGCACGGCAAACCGCCGGTGGTCGACAAGTGGACGTTCAGCACCAACGGTGTCGGTTCCATGGGATTGATGGGCGTGCCCACCATCGGCTTTGGGCCGGGCGAAGAGGATGTGGCGCACAGCGTCATGGAACGCATACCCATTCGCCACTTAGTGGAAGCGGCCAAATTCTATGCGGCGTTTCCATTAACGTATGTAAGTACAGTTGTCAGTGGCTAGTGGTTAGTGAATAGTAGCCAGCCACGAGCCATCGCCCCACGAGTTCCGGTGTGCCGAAAGCTAGCCACTATCCACTAGCCAGTGCTTCTCTATGTCTGAACTGGTTCCCATTCCGCTTCCACTGCTCCTGCGCCGGGCGTTTCTCGAGTACGAGCGCGAAGGGAAAATCTTCGATCTGCCGAAGGCCAAGTTCTTCCGCGGCCTTCCCGGCCTTGACACCTCCGTCCGCTTCCATGGCCATGCCGCCTCCACACCCTTGGGGCCGGCCGCCGGGCCGCACGATCAATTGGTGCAAAACATCGTGCTTTCGTGGCTGGGCGGCTCGCGCATTATCGAGCTCAAGACGGTGCAAATCCTCGATGAGTTGAAAATCCCCCGTCCTTGCATCGACATCATCAACGTCGGTTACAACGTGGAATGGTCGCAAGAGCTGCGCCTGGAGCAGTCATTGCGCGAGTACGTGGGCGCGGCGATGTTCATTGAAATCCTGAAGGCCTCGAAGCTCCTGGGCGAGGATTTTCCCGGCAGTTGGGGCGACACCATCTTCGACATGAGCGTGGGTTACGACCTGAAAGGAATCAGTTCGCCGCGCGTGCGGGCGTGGATGCGAACGATGATGGATGCGACCACCATCGTAGATGAGTTGCGCTCGGCGCTCACCGGTCCTTGGGCACGCTATCGCGATTTGCCGTTTCCCACGCGCATCAGCGATACCCTCACGCTCTCCACGTTTCACGGCTGCCCCGCCGGTGAAATCGAAAGCATTGTCAGCTTCCTGCTCACGGAAATGGACCTGAACGTTTGCGTCAAACTGAACCCCACCCTTCTCGGGAAGGCCCACGTGGAGCACCTGCTACACGATGTGCTCGGTTACCACGAACTGCTGGTGACCCAGGAAGCTTTTGACAAGGACCTGCAATTCGCCGAGGCGATGGAAATGATACCGCGTCTGGAACGCCTCGCGCGCTCGCGCGGCAAGCGGCTGGCGGTGAAGTTCAGCAACACGCTGGTGGTGAAGAATCATCGCACCTTCTTCACCGACGAAGTCATGTACATGTCGGGCGCGCCGTTGCACGTTCTCACTCTGAATCTGGTGCAGAAGTTTCGCGAGCACATGGGCGCGAAGATCCCCATCTCCTTCTCCGCCGGGCTCGATTCCAACAACATGGCCGACTGCGTGGCCATGAATTTCATTCCCGTCACCACTTGCACGGATTTGTTGCGGCCCGGCGGTTACGCGCGTTTGATTCGCTATATGGAAAAGCTGGGAGACAAGATGAGCGCGGTGGGCGCAACTCGGCTCCCGGATTTTGTAGTTCGCCACGCGGGGCAGGGCGGAGCGGCGGTTGATCAGGTAACGCTGGAAATGATGGATTCGCTGCGCGCGCAATTCGCCGGCGCCGACGCCGAACAGACGGGCCGGGTCGATTCATGGTGGGAAGCAGAAGTGGCCACGCCCTTGAAGGCCTTTGTAGGGACACGCCATGGCGCGCCGCTACGCGACCTATGCCGGCAAATTGCGGCCAAGTTTGATGGCGTAGGGGTGCATCGCGATGCGCCCCTACCAACCGCCATGGTGAACTGGCTACGTGGAACCATTGCCGGCCTCGAGCAATCCCTGGTGGATGCGGCCGGCGTGCTCAATACTCCTATCCTCGTCAAGGAGGCGACGGAGAATCCGCGCTACAGGCGGGAACATAACAAGGGCGTGCCGCGCAAGATTGGGTCCAAGCTCTGGCTCTACGACTGCATCAACTGCGACAAGTGCGTGCCCGTGTGCCCCAACGTGGCCAATTTCGTTTACGAGACTTCGGCGGTGGACATTACCTACGACAACTTTGAGCTTACGCCGGAGCAACCGCCGCGGCGCATTTCGGGAGGCGTTTTCAAGGTGGCGAAGGCGCATCAACTCGCCAATTATGCCGACGCCTGCAACGATTGTGGCAACTGCGACGTGTTTTGCCCGGAAGACGGCGGCCCTTACATCGAGAAGCCCCGCTTTTTCTCGAGCCTCGAAACTTACAGGAAATATGCGGGCCGCAACGGCTTCTACGTCGATTTTGAGGGCGATCAAACAACCATCTACGGCACGATCGCCGGCGCGTCGTATCAGTTGAGCCTGAACCCACGCATCGACCGCGCTTGGTTTGCTGACGGGAACGCCGTGGTGGAGATCCAACCGAGCCGTGACGTGGTGATAAGTTGGAAGCTGAAGCCGGAGATTTCCGCCGCGCGCTACAAGCTCGACATGCCGCCCTATTTGCAGCTCAAGTTGCTCGCGGAATCCATCCGCAACCCGCGGCGCGTGAGTTTTGCGAACGTCGGAGTATTGTAACGGAGGTATGCGCGAATTGTTTTATGAGTGACTCTCTTGCGATAATCCCAACCGAAGACAGAGATAGGCTTCCGCAAACATACTCATATCCGCTTGGTCCTCAGGCGATTTCTGAAGCATTGGGCGGTGTTCCCCAGTATAAGGACGTGAAGTTGGAATTCTTCTTTCATTCGCTGATGCACCGCTCGACTTGGAAGAAACCCTATGAGGTCTTGAAAGTGGAGTACTCGAGACGTTGTCCAGACATCTGCACGGGGAAGGACGCGGGCGCCAAGGGCTTGCTCGACCCGAGATGGAAGATTTATGTCGAAGCCGTGCCGCGCCCGCTGAAACATTTGGTACACAGTAAGCTGATCGCGGAAGCCTTGCCAATCATGAAGTCTTGGTTGACTCGGAATTCCGCCGTCGCGGAGCGTACTGGCATGCTCACATTGGCCTTTCTGTTCGATGAACTTAAACAGAACCTCAAGGTGGCTGAGTATTCGACACTCGACCCGATGAGGGCTCGGTGAGAGTGAATCTAACGACCCGTGTGTCGTATAAACAGCCCCTTACGAAAGGAATCCATCGGTGATCACCAAGCAAGCGCTCTTCAAGGGCAAAGACTACATCACCACGCAGGAATGGTCGGACGCCGAGATTGAAACCCTGCTGGATGTTTCCGCCGATCTCAAGCGCAAGTTCAAGAACCGCATACCTCACCGCCACTTGCCGGACAAGACGATTTTCCTGATGTTTTTCGACAAGTCCACGCGCACGCGGAATTCCTTCGAGGCGGGGATGACGCAACTCGGCGGCCACGCGCATTTCCTGACCGCCGACGTGATGCAGGTGTCCCACGGTGAGACTCCCCAGGACACGGGCATTATCCTTTCGAGTTACGGGCACGCCATCGCCATCCGGCACGATTTGATTCCCGGGGAAGGGAACAAATACATCCGCGAAGTGGCGCGCTGGGCGAGCGTGCCCGTGATCAACATGCAGTGCGACGTGGACCATCCCTGCCAAACCTTGGCGGACCTGATGACGATTCGCGAAAAGCTGGGCAAGAATTTGCGCGGGCGCAAGCTGGCGGTGACGTGGGCGTACGCCCCCAGTTACGCCAAGCCGCTCTCCGTGCCGCAGGGACTGATCATGCTGATGCCGCGCTTTGGCTTGGACGTGGTGCTGGCGAACCCTCCCGAATACGGACTGATGCCGGAAACGCTGGCGGCGGCCCGCGAGAACGCGCGCAAGGCGGGCGTGAGGTTCGAGGTGGTGGACAGCATGGATGAGGCCTTCCGCGGCGCCGACATCGTCATCCCCAAAAGCTGGGGCTGCCTTGACACTATGGGAACCAAACCGGAGGAATCCCTGCGCATCGCCAAGCAGTATCGCCACTGGATTTGTGACGCCGCCAAGATGAAGTTAACGCGGCCCGATTCGCTCTACATGCATCCCCTTCCCGCCGACCGCGGCAATGAGGTGACGGACGAGATCATTGACGGCCCGCACTCCATTGTTTTCACCGAGGCGGAAAATCGTTTGCACACGGCGAAGGCGATCATGGCTTTAACCATGGCCGATGAGAGCGTTCCTTACGAAATAGAAGAATGAGCGGAAGGCAGAAGTATCGATTCCCTCACCTGCCCCAGGCGCCGCGACACCCTCTTATGGTGGTACCCAGATCATGGGAGCGAAACACTGGACGATTTTGCGCCGCGCTTCGCCACACCCAGCCAGCTATGCTAATCTTGGATCTGGGATGAGAGTGGGGAAAGATCTTTCCTCAGCCGGTTTGGCTTTGCCCTTCCGGCAGCTCCCCAGGAGCATCCCGGCGAGGTGAGAAGCCCGGCTTAGTCTGTTCGCAGGATCGGCACGGTGGGGCTTCCTTCTGCCCACCCGGCGAGATATTTCAGGAGGTGTACGATGGCCAAGGCGACTGGTTTCCTCCCGCAACGTCGCAGCGCCCGCGTGAATGCTGGGTGCCGGGTGAGGGTTTCCGGCACCCTGGCGAACAACGAGCCTTTCACGGAGGAGACCGAGATTGTGACGGTGAGTAAGTACGGCGCAAAGTTGAAGACGCAAATTCCCCTGCAAGTGGAAATGCAGTTGAAAATACAGCCCCTGCGGGGGGCGAATTCCGGGATCTTCAAAGTCGTTTGGGTAGGCCGCAAGGGCACGTTGCGCGCGGGTGAGGTGGGAGTCGCGTGTACGAAGGAGACTGCCGATATTCTGGGAATCAACTTCCCGGCATAAACAGGACCGCAAGTTAGCGAATCACCGCCCCTCGGCACCGAAATCATGAATTCCAACTCCATTAGCGGTAGAATACGTTCATCCCTCAGGTGAGGAGCCCGATCATGGTGATGCGCCGAGTCACGTTCTTTGCCGGCTTTCTGCTCTGTGCTTTGCTGGTCTTCCAAACCACATTCGCCTCTCCCCCATCGGCAGTACCCACTCCCTCCGCTCAAGACATGTTTACGTTGGAAGGCGAGATCACCGAAAAGAGTGCGAGTAAGCTCACCATAAGCAGCGGTGAGAACATGATCTTCCACGTTCTTTACAACGACAAAACGGAAATCAGGAAGAAGGACGGGAGCCTTGGCGCCGCCGACGATCTGCACATTGGACTGACGATATCGGTGGCGGGCGATTTGGCGGAAAGCGGAGAAATTACCGCCAAGAAGATTACTATCCAGCCGCAAAGCTCGGAGAACAAGTCTGCCGGCGGGATCCCAGGTCTCTAGCACGAATTTCTTGCCACGGGGTTTGAAGGCGGGGGTGAGCCGGGTGAGGGGTCAGCACCAAGATGAACGAAAGTGGGAAACACTCCCGTTGTAGCGGCCGCAAGTCCCCCGTTCCTATTGGCGGGCGACCCCGTGCCTACCCACCCTGGGGTGAATCTTCTCCTCGCGGCGGGAGAAGATTCTCGGCATGGGCATCACAATATGCCCTTTGTCGCTTAATCCTCCCGTAACATTTCTTTCAACGCAAATCAACAAATGCGTTCTATACTATTTTGCACCTTGCATGGATCGGCTTCTTCAATCATCGGCAGCTCTGCCAGGGTTGGCGACGACGCTCGTAATGCTCGGCCTTCTCCTTTGCGTATCGTTCAGCGCTAAGACGGTGCGCGAATGACTTTCCTGACAGGAGTATTCAAAAGCACTTCGTTTGAGGAGGCGAACCAATACGTGCATCGGGTAAAGGCAATGCCTCATACCCCGCCGCCTGTCGATAGAGCTGCCATTTCGAAATGAAATACGGCCCCTTATCCATGATCTCCCCGCAAAGCTCCACGGATGACCCGCCGCGCTTCTCCTATGCCCCGGTGATTGCCTGCCTGCTCTTGGCGCTGATGGGATTCCTGGCAGGCGGTGCGGCTCTCCGTGAGTCGGTCACCTTTGACGAAGTCGCTCACATCGGCGCGGGGGTAAGTTATTGGCAGCAGCTCGACCTGCGCTTCAACGAAGAACATCCGCCGCTGGCGAAATTGCTGGCGGCCATTCCCTTGGTCCTGCGCGGCACGCGCGCCGACTATTCCCACGTTACCTGGACGAATAGCGCGCAATTCCTGCCGCACGCGTTCATTGGCGAGTGGATATTTGGGGAATGGGTGCTGACGCGTTGGAATGATCCTGTCCACACCCTGGTCTGGGCAAGACTGCCCATGTTGCTGCTAACCCTGATCCTCGGCTGGGTGGTCTTCATCTACGGGCGGAGGCTGGGAGGTGACTGGGGCGGATTGCTCTCACTCGCGGCATACGTGAGCACACCCACGTTCATTGTTTTCGGCCCCTTGGTCCTGACGGACATCGCGGTGACCCTTTTCTGCCTGCTCAGCCTGTGGCAATTCGCCGAACTTTGGCACGAACCCACTCGCAGGAACGCTGTCCTCTTCGGATTGTGCCTGGCCGGGGCTCTGCTCTCAAAATTCTCCTCCGGCCTGCTGTTCATTGCCTTCGGAATGTTTGCCTTGAGCACGCGCTTCCTTGCTCTGCCCGGAATGCCGCAGGACAAGCCGGACCTGCGCGTCTGGCGTCGCGCCCGCTGGCAATGGACGCGCAAAGGCATTCTGCTGGCGGCCATCATCGTCTATGGTTTTTACTTTCTCTTTTCCCTGCGTCAATCCACCGACGCCCTCTCTCTCATCGGGCATAGCGCCCGATGGGTGCCGCTGCGCAGGCTGCTCATGCCGCCGTGGCTGTATCTTCGCGGGCTGCTCTTTTTTGCGATCGGCTCCAGCCGCCCCACTTTCCTTCTTGGTCGCGGCTACCCGCACGGCGTCTGGTTCTTCTACCCCGTCCTGCTGGTGCTGAAATCGCCACTCGGGTTTCTGGGATTGCTGGCGCTCGCGCCGACCCTGGCGCTGATCGGGAAGGGACGTTGGGCGCGGTTTTCCGCCATTCCCAGGGCAGAGATTTGGCATTGGCGGGTGCTTTGGGTTTCGCTCGGAGTGTTTGCGGGCGCTTGCATGCTGGCGCGCCTCAGCATCAGCATCCGGCACTTCAGCATTCCCATGGTCCTTTTGATCATCATGCTGGGGGCGCTGCCACGGATGATCCAGGGCCTGCACCGCACCGCTCCCCTCTGGGCTCGCAGTGTCGCGGCGCTTACGGTCTTGCTTGCTAGCGGTTCCCTACTCACGGCGGTACGCACTTATCCCAATTACTTTCCCTATTTCAATCCCCTCGCGCGGAGTCACCCGGTGTACTGGTGGGCGAGCGATTCCAATGTGGATTGGAACCAGGCGCTCCCCGAGGTCAGAAAATTCGCCGACCAGCGCGGCTTGAAGGTCCTCGACCTCGATCCTTACGGTTTCATCGATCCAACCGTCACCGTGCCGCAGGCGCGATTTTGGGACTGCCAACAGCCCACGCCGGATGACGCCAATCAATGGGCCGTCCTCTCTTCCAACATGATCATGGACCAGCACAACTGCTCGTGGCTGATGCGGTATCCGCACGAAATGCTGGCGGGCGGCAGCATGTGGGCGGTACACCTGCCGCCGGATATTCCTTCCGTCGGCACTCCGGGAGGCCCTCCTCCAGCATCGCAACGCAAGCAGTTTCTTGGAATGGCGGAAGACTTCCGTCTGATCACCCTCAAGCTTGCTCAGCATCCGGAACTGCTTCCGCAAATGTGCGCAGACATGGAGGCACAATTTTGGAAGCAATACCAGCGGCGATAAGCTCCCAGCTTCAAATGCTTTTGTTCTCATAGACGGTCAAGCGCCGGCGGTCGCCTGGCGTTGGCAAAACTGTTGCCTGCCCTCCCCCACCTGCCGGCCAAATCGTAGCCACAAATCGGGTTAGCGAGAACCGCGGCCCGCAATCGTTCTCCGCAGCTTGCCCCGGGCCGATTGCGCACACATGAGAAACATTTAACTCAAGTTCTTCCCCCCTCTGCCGATACAAGAAAGTGGACAACGAGTGCCTGCGTGCGCCGGCGAGGGGCGGCAGGAAAGGGGGGGACCGTTCCCGGCGGCGCGCGGCGGAATCCTTCGGCTCAAGGAGTGGTTTAAATGCAGGATAAAACGTTCAAGGCCACAACGATCGTCATCCCGGAAGTAACCAGTCATATGGTTTTGGAGGCAGCATTCAACAATTGGGCGGAGGAAACCAAGCCCGCCAGCATTCTTCACGTTCATTACTATCACGATGCGGAGACGCACGTACGCGGCTACCAGGTGGTTTACGAAGAGCCGTGGGCGCCCTATTTGGCCCCGGAAATACCCCCGGAGCGGGAGCCCGCCCACATGCTGGTTTAAGGGGAATCAAGCTTCGGCTGGGCCCTCGTCGCGCCCTCCACCCGGGCACCGGCAGGCCCGCGGTGGCGGGACGCGACGGAACACAGCCGGCTATGACGTCAGGGTGCGCAAGCCGCCGGGCACGCGGTCGGCGCAGTGATAGATAGGCTTGCACGTCATGGCACGCGCGCGGTGAACCACCAAGGTCCGCCGCGCGCGTTTTTTGTCCTCACGGCGGCGGAATATCGGCCTTTTCGCGGCGCTAGCGGGTTCGCACACTCTATTCCCGCCTCCCGCCGCATCATCACATTCAGCCGGCCGATTTTCACCGACGCCTTTCCAAATCACCGAGCTCGTCGAGGGTTCGACGCGCCTTTGCCGCGGGCCACCGCCGGCCCGTCACAAGGCAATAGGGGCAAGCTTGATTCTCAATGAGCTTCGGGCAGCGTGTAGTCGAACTCGTAGAAATGCTTCCCGTTGACGATCTTAATCATCATCGCACCCGCGAGGCCCACCAGTTGACCGGTGCCCGAGTCCGGCACCACGGTAATGCTCAGTGCCGGCGTCCCGCGGGTCATCGTAGCACTGTGCTGAAGCACGAAGGTGCCGCTGCGGCCCCGGAGGGTTCCGCTCCCGCGCTCCATGGCCACGTAGCCCGCCGAGCCCTTGACCTCCGTCATGGCGCTGAGCATCTCACCCTTGCTGGTGGCTTGAAGATCACCAACAAACTGTTTGTCGATCGACATCCTGGCCAGGTTGGCGCTTTCGGCTACCTCGTTGTCGGGCTTCTGAGGAGTTAGCTTCACTTCAAACGTTCCCTTGGCATGAATCATCGGTGCTGCCTCCTTTTGGTCTGAACTCGGAATTGACGAAGGGGTTTGGGCAGCCGCCACGGCCCCAAAGCCATACAGCAGGCAAATACCGATGATGGTGCTTGCCGACTTCCAAGCCGCCTTTCTTTCCACGGTACAGGGTCCTCCTGGCGATTGGCTTTCCGCGTCTCGGTGGCTGGTGAGGGTTTCCCCGAGAGGAAATCGGCGTCAATCTCCCGCGTTGCGGGCAAACACCACCATGCCATTTGCCGGAATCACGATGCTCGCCGAGGCGCTAAAGCCGTGCAGCGGACCTCCCGAGGCTGTAATCCCTCCTCCATTGCCTGCCACGATGGGATTAACCCAATTGTCGTAGACGTCGCTGTTGAAGACCTCCGCCCACGGCCCCGGAAACGGGAATCCGATGGCGTAGTTATACCAGGTGTCTTCGGCCAGGGTTGCCACCACGATGACGTCGTTCCCCGTGCCCTCGAGCCAGCGATGAAAGGCAATGACGCGGTTCTGGTCGTGAATGTGAAAGGGATTCACATTGTCGCCGCGCAAAGCCGGCTGATTCCACCGCAGGCGGATGAGATCCTTAGTGAAGCGCAGATGATCCACTGCCGCCTGGTCGGTGCCGGCATCGAGGGTGGTCCAATCGATGAGGTTGGCGGTTGCGGTGGGGTCGCAGTTCCATTGCTGATCTTCCAGGAATTCCTGTCCCATGAAGATCTGGGGAATTCCCGGCGCGGTCAGGAGCAGTCCGGTGGCGAAGCGCGAGCGGCTGCGGGCGTACCAGGAGCGCGAATTGGAGCCATCGGCCAGCGCGGGAAGGCGCAGGTCGCGTCCCACCGCCACCAGATCGTGGTTCTCCACGCAGGGGACCGCCTGCCATCCATGGGCGAAGCCCTGGGGATAGAGATCGCCGGCGATGGCGTCAAAATCCACCGCCGCGCTCTGGCCGTAGGACGCTTGTTGGACGGCGGTGCGGACGGCGCTGCGCAATCCATCATGTTGCAGAACGTCAAAGCCCGTGCCGCCGCTTGCGGTGGGGGTGACAATCAAGGGAGCAGGCTGCGGATAGTTCTGGAACTCGTAAGGCCAATACTCGGCATTTTGCAGGAGGCGAGGCTTGATGTAACGCAGCGTGTCGGTGAGGTTGCAGCAGAAGGTCCAGCCGGAATCTTCATTCATCGAAAGGAGCGCACTGATTTCGTCGTAGCGGAACCCATCGACGTGGAATTCATTAATGTAGTAACTGGCGCTATTGATGATGAACTGGCAAACATCGTTGTTCCAAAGGGCGAAGGAGAGGCCGCCCGCCAGCCCCATGTTGGTGAAGTAGAGACTCTGATTGTTGTCGCCGGTATTGACGGCCCGATCGTAGAAGTAGAGGCTTTGATCGTCGCCCTCGAATCCGCCCGCGTGGTTGTACACCACGTCGAACATCACGGCAATGCCGTAGACATGGCACAGATCCACCAGGGCCTTCAGTTGCGCGGGCCCGGGAGTGATGTCCTGGATGCTCATCGGCGGGAAGCCCTTGAGCATCAGCAAGAGGTTGATGTTGGCCAGGTATCCGGCCAGAGCCGCCGGGTCGGTGACAACGTAAGGGGAATCAGGCGAGAAATAGTCCGCGCCGTTATAGCCCATGGACGGGTCGGTTTCCATTTCATCGATGGGCAGCGGTTGAAGCACGTTGATCCCCAGCGCCACCATGTACTCAATCTTGCCGATGACATCCAGAAAGGTGGATGCCACGCCGGGCGCGCTGGGGGCGTAGGTTCCCACGTGCAACTGGTAAATGATCATGTTGGAGAAGTCCGCCGTCACAAAGGCCGAGTCGTGCCAGGGGTAAGCGGTCGCGGAACGGACGAGGCAGCTACAGGTGGGGAAGGGGGAGTCGGTGGCCATTTCCCGCGCGTAGGGATCGCGCTTGTAACCGCTCGATCCCGCGCCCACGACCCAGAAATGATAGAGGTCGCCGTCCTGGGCATTGGCAATGTAGCCCGTCCAGTATCCGTCGGCATCCTTCACCATCAGCAAACCGTCGCTCTGGCCGGTTTGCGGTGTGCCGCCAAAGGTGCCGTTGAGGTAAACCGCCGTCGCGCGGGGCGCCCAAACGCGAAACGTGGCTCCTCCGCCGTCTATGAGGTTCGCTCCCATGGGGGTTGTGGGCAGGATGTTGGCTTGAGAAATCATGACAGGTCACCACGACGGTGGAGAATTGGTTTTGAAGTGTTCAACAGCCCCGAGGTCAGTTCAACAGTATTGTACCTCAGTTTGGCCCTCGGTTTCGTGAAATGAAGCCATCGGTAGTGTCCTAGTTTCGCGCCGGCTTCCAGCTGGCAGGGAGCCTTCAGTATGGCGGCGCTACACTCCAATTAGGACACCACCAAGCCACCTGGAAGCGGCGCCATTTGTGATAGGCGTGCGCTCCTGGGTGCAGTCATTCCAGCAAAGGCGCGAATCGCCTGGATCATCCCGTAACACGGTGATTTTAATACAGATGGATATAAATAGGATAACTCGTTTATTATCAACAATCAATGAGGAGCACTTTTTTTGCCCCTGTGTTTTCAACAAACTATGAGGAGCAACCTTCATTTTTTACTTTTTTGGGGGTGTGGGGTGATTTCGAGACGGCGGAGCGCGAGTTGGGGTGACTTGCGCGGCGGGCCGTGCTGGGCAGGGCTTTCATCGCATTTCTAGCCTATAACTTTCGGTTCAATCTGTCAAGCGCAAACTGTGGCGGGCGCTGCCCCCATCGGAACGTAACGCCGCCATCCTGGCGGCTCAATGCCGGCTGGAAGCCGGCGTTTTCTTGGTGATCGAGTGGCGCGGGGTGTAGGGGGAGTCGCTGCGGCGACCCGCCCCCGGTTCCGCCTTCACCCTGCGGAGCGCCGGGTAGGGCAAGCTGCCCCGGCGAAGCCGGGAGCCCTACGTCTCGTGATGGCATTCACCCATTCAAACGGCGCCTGAGGTTATGCGACCCGGAGGTCAATTCGCTATGGGAATTGACCGTCAGTTCGTCATCGAAGGGAAAGCCCACGGAGACAAGGGCAGTGACTGTAGTCACCCGCTGGCAGGCGCTACTTGCCGGGAGATTCCTCGGCCCGTGGTGGGGTGGGGAACAACTCTTTACGAACGATTTGCTCCCCTCGCAGAACATGAACGATGTAGATGCGCTTCTTTTCCACGCGATAGAAAATACGGCAAGGAGAGACAACCAACTGGCGGTAAGGCAAACCCACGAGTTCATTGGGCCGAGAGCCCATACGAGGGAATCTCCGAAGCCGTTCGACGGCAGCAATGACGCGTTGGACGAGTTCGCGGGCCGCCGCAGGATTCTCCAAGGCAATATAATCCGCAATCGCATCCAAATCGTGAATCGCCGGGTCAGCCCAGGTTATTCTAGCCATCGTTCGAGTCGCCGCTTGGCCTGGGCGTGCGTGGAGATCCGCCCGTCCTGAAGGGCTCTTTCCCCGCGTGCGATTCCTTCCAGCACGCGCATCCGATTCTGCAACGCTTCGAAGGTGGTGACATCCACCAGATAGGCGGTGGGAACTCCGTGCTGGGTGATGAGAACGGGTGTCTGATCCTTTGCCAGCTCGGTGAGAATCCCGGTGGCTTTCCTCTTGAGGGTGGTCACGAGATGGGTTTTCATAAGAGTGATACTAAAGTATCACTCTGCCATTGGCAAGCGCAAATTCCACATGAACCAGCGCGGGTAGGGACCCCCGCGCTACAAAAGACGGCACACTGCCCACCGGTTCCTCCTTCACCCTGCGGAGCGCCGGGTAGGGCAAGCTGTGCCGGCGAAGCCGGCAGCCCTACCCCTACGTCTCGTGATTGCCTTCACCCGTTCGACCCGCGACCGTGGCATGGGCATCCTGCCCATGCGCACGGACAGGATGCCCGTGCCACGAATACCACGATCCGGAGGCGGCCACGGCCAATTCATCTTGGGAATTGACCGTGGGTTGGTCATCGAAGCAAGCGTAGCGCGGAGAAAGAGCCGCAGACCGTGAAAACCTGAGATGCGCCAGCCCCCGGGGCTGCTACGACCCCATTGACTGTTGAGTCCAGTGTGGAGTATACTCCACAGTATGGAAATCGTCCAAGTTGTCCTGGGTTCGACGCTTCTCCGCGCTACCGATGGAGCCGCCCGGCGGGCGCGGCTGAATCGTTCGGCGCTAATTCGCGAGGCGCTACGCGCGTACCTGAAGCGTCTCGAGATGCAGGAACTCGAGGCCCGCGACCGTAGGGGCTACGCAGAGCACCCCGATGTCTCCGCCGAGGCGGCGGATTGGGAACAGGTGGCAGCGTGGCCGGAGCGATAACACGCGGAGAGGTTCGCCTCTATCAATTCCCCCGTCCGGACAAGCGGAGGCCCGTGGTCGTGCTCACGCGGGAGAGCGCGCTCGCGTACTTGTCCGCGGTCACGGTGGCCCCCATCACTTCCACCCTCCGGGGTGTGCCGTCGGAGGTCCGCTTGACCGAAGCAGATGGAATGAAGGGCGCGTGCGCCGTTAATCTACACAACGTCGTCACCGTGTCGAAGGCCAATTTGGGAAGGCGCGTGGCAACCCTCAGCCCCGAGCGAATGAAAGAAATCTGCGCCGCCTTGGGTTTCTCCCTCGGCTGCACCTCGTAAGCGGCGGCGGGCGGTTGGAGGGGGAGTCGCCGCGGCGGCCCCTCCCCTCGTTCCGCTTTCACCCTGCGGAGCGCCGGGCAGGGCAACCTGTGCCGGCGAAGCTGGTAGCCGCGGTCAGTGCCCTCCTGACCGCGGGTTCTTCTGTGAAAAAGCGTAAACTTCGGGCGAGGAGCAGGCGCTCTGAATTGGGGATCCACGTGTGAGAAGAGCCCACAATCAGAAATTCACTGACTGTGGCTGCCCGCTGCTCCGCCACGCTGCCCTAATCGCTTCCTTGAGCGCAGCTCCGAGGAACCGCTTCCCTGGGCATTGTGCTTTGGTATTCTCATGCGGCAGTGCCGTCATCCAGCTGCGTCGTCTCGGGCGAAGCTGCGGCATCGGAGGTTGGCGAGTGCCCCGTGGCGATGGCATGCTCCAGCGTTTTACGCACGGTGTCGATGATTTTGCTGACATCGTTGCCAAAAGCCACCGGACCGTGCCCAGGCATCACCACCTTGGGCACAAGCCGGGCAATTCGTTCGAGAGATGCAAGCCACGTTTTCCAATCGCTCACGCCGCCACAGTCGAGATTGGGCAAGTACTGGTTGACGAGGCAATCGCCCGAAAACAGCACGCCGTCGTCAGGCGCCCAAACGGAAATGTTCGCGGGCGTGTGGCCGGGGGTGAGAAGAATGTGCGCCTCACAGCCGCCAAGATTCACGCGTGTGTCGGCGGCGAGCGTTTGACTGGGATTCACCAAACTCGTGCCGGTGTAAAACACCTTGGCCTCCGCGCGCTCGCGGCGCTCGGCATTCAATATCGCGCTGTTGAACTCGGCAATTTCAGCGTCAAACTCGGCGGGAGTGCGCTGGATTCCGCCGTGGCCGTGGACCTCGATTCCCTTGGCGCGAAAAAAGCCGTTTCCTCCGATGTGGTCGAAGTGCGGTTCGGTATCGACGACGGCCAGGCGGTTGCCGGGCCGGGCCGCCACGGCATATCCATGAATGGTGGCCGCCGCCAGCGCGTTCGCCCCCGTGTCGGCGATAAGGGTCGCCTGATCGCCCACCACAAACCCGGCGTTGACGCTCCATGGAGGTATGCAGCCCAGTCCAGTCACGGCGTAGCAGCGGGCGGATATATGCATGGCGCACCTCTTCTTGATTCTATCCCAAGGCAGACGTTAAATAAGGAGCTGCGAAAAAATGCAATTCTCACCGCAGAGACGCCGAGACGCAGAGGAATGCCTCTTGATTTTCAGCCCTCTGCGCCTCCGCGCCTCTGCGGTGAGAGATATGCGGGTTTTTTCCACAGCTTCGAAATGATTGTCTGCGCCCGAGCGCGAAAAGACGCGGACCTGCAAAACAGGTCCTCCATACACTCACTCCTCCCGTTGGGCGCGAAACCCCGCCGGGACGGGGGCTTGTGTGAAGAACGGGGCACGGCCATCCTGGCCGTGACTTACACGGGCAAGATGCCCGTGCCACGACGCGTGGGGGCCAGCAGCGCTGGCCCGGGGCCGAACGCTGTTCGGCCCTACGACAGCCGGCCCACAGCCGGAGGTCCAACACCACTTGCCCCCCTCGCTGTGCCCCCGACACCTCGGAGAGTGACAAGTGAAGAGTGATGAGTGACGAGCGAACGGCCCCGAATCGCAAGCTCCGAGCCCCGCCCCGCCCTTCCCCCCTCGCTGTGCCCCCGACACTCTCCCGTATCGTTATCGGCGGCTGGGGTCGAGAGGATGAAGAGACTTGCCAAGCCGAACGGATTTCAACCCTTGCGGGAGCGCTGGGATTGGAACCCACAAAAGACGCAGGGTTTAGGCCTGCCGCATGAGCCAATTCTGACACGCTCCCAGAAAGTGGCGGAGGACGGAGGAGTCGAACCCCGAGGTTTTACCCTCCCCTGGTTTTCAGGACCAGTTGCCAACCGTTTAGCAGCGCCCTCCGTGGCGGAAGAAGCAGGGATCGAACCTGCGCCGGTCTTACCCGGACTCCGAGTTAGCAACCCGGTGCCTTACCGCTCGGCCATTCTTCCGGTGCCCAAGAGAGGATTCGAACCTCCAACATCCAGCCCCTCAGGCTGGCACGTCTGCCCATTGCGTCACTTGGGCCTAACCTGGTCCCGCTGGGTGGATTCGAACCACCATGAATAACAGCTTCTGAGGCCGTCGCGTCTCGCCAAATTGCGCCACAGCGGGAAAATCCTGGTGCGCGGAGAGGGAGTCGAACCCACAGGAAGCGGTTTTTGGGACCGCCATGTCTGCCATTTGCATCATCCGCGCAAAATAAAAAAGCCGCCTTTTTAGGGGCGGCTCTCGAGGTTTCCTTGTATTGCAGCTTACCCAAACCCCTCCGCCCCCACTGAACTGAGCAAACTCAGCGACGATAGCGACAAGAGTGAGGAGGTTAAGGTAAACCGCATAGCACGTCTCCACTTCCAACGGTCATTTCCATACTAACGCTCAAAATCATCGTTGTCAATAACTCCAATAGCGCCGGGCGCACGACATCAGAGTTGCACAATCCCAGGAGGAGTGAGAAAGCGGTTGGGGTTTCTTGTTCTGACAGCTTATAATACTGTCAGAGAGGAGAATCCCATGTCCCACCCTTCGCCGCTCGAGGTTTTGCAGCTCAAGCGTGACCAGTTGAAGGCACGGCTGGCAGAAATCGGTGATATGCGTCCGGGGTCTTTGGTCGAGCGCTTCCGCAAGTGTGGCAAGCCGACCTGCCATTGTGCGGAGAAGGATGCGCCCGGTCACGGACCGTGTTATTCGCTGACCCATGCGGTCGCCCGCAAAACGCTGACGCGCGTGATCCCCAAGGGGGTGGCCGTCGAGCACACCCGCCAGCAGATCGCCGAGTACCATCGCTTTCGCGATCTGGTGCGGGAGCTGATTACGATCAGCGCCCAGATCTGCGATGCGCAGATGCCCGCGGCGAGCGCCCCCAACCCGACCTCGGTTAAAAAAAACTTCGCTCGCCGCCCTGCTGGCCACCGACATCGTGTACGAGATTGAGGCGCTGGTGGGGCGCCAGGCCGTTGACGCCCTGGATCTGGAGGCGTTGGAAATGGCCGTGCGCCAACAGGTTTTGCAGTTGGCCGCGCGCGCCGTCGAACAGCGCCTCAATGCCGACACCTCCGATCACACCGGACCTTGCCTGCCGTGCCCTTGTGGGGGTGAGGCGCGCTACGCCGGGCGCCGCTCGAAACACTTTCACAGTGCCCTGGGTGCCCTCCAGTGGCAACGCGCTTACTATCATTGCGGCTCCTGCGGGGGCGGGTTTTGTCCGCGCGACCGCACTCTGGGGCTGGAAAACTCCTCCCTGTCTCCGGCGGTCGCGCGCATGGTCGGGACGGTGGGAGCGCTGGTGAGTTTTCAGGAAGGCAGCACCCTGCTGCAAGAACTGGCGGGGGTGGCCGTTGACGCCAAGCAGGTGGAACGAACGGCAGAAGGCTTGGGAGCAGAGATCGCCGCCGACGAGCGTCGGGATACCCAGCCGGCCCACGATGATCTTCCCCTCTCTGGCACTCTCTACCTCGGCATCGATGGAACCGGCGTCCCGCTGCGCGCCGAGGAGTTGGCGGGACGGGCGGGCAAGCAGTCCGATGGGTCAGCGAAAACGCGCGAGGTCAAGCTCTGCACGGTGTGGAGCGCCGAATCTCGCGATGAACGCGGTACTCCCGTGCGCGACGAAGGTTCGGTAACCTACTCCGCCGCCCTCGAGAGCGCCGCCACTCCCGACACCGCCTCACAGCGCTCGGAATTTAGCGAGCGGGTCTGGCGCGAAGCCACACGCCGCCGTTTCCCCCAAGCGCCCCGCCCCGTGGTCTTGGGAGATGGCGCGCCTTGGATTTGGAACGTTGCCGCCGACCTGTTTCCCCAAGCCCGGCAAATCGTCGATCGCTTCCACGCCAAAGAGCATCTCAGCAACCTCGCCAAAACCCTTTATGGCCCCGCCGACCCGCGCGCCCCGGCCTGGGCCAGACGGCGACATCAAGAACTTGACACCGGTCGCTTCCGCGCTCTGCTGGCGGCGGTCCGCCGCCATGCCTCCATCTGTGAAGCTGCCCGCCGCACTCTCCACTCCTTCCAGACCAACCGTCACCGCATGCGCTACCCCGAGTTCCACGCGCAGGGTCTCTGCACCTCGACCGGGGTGGTCGAAGCCGGTTGTAAGGTGGCCATCGGCACTCGCCTCAAACGCGCCGGCATGCACTGGACCTTGGACGGAGCCAACGCCATTATCGCCCTTCGCTGCTGCAAGCTCAGTGGACGCTTCCAAGATTTCTGGGAGCGCCGATCTACGCCCAGCGCCGCCTGATGGTTTTTCTCACTTTTCTGACGTGCGCCCAATAGCGCCAAGACAGCAAACTGAGACACTACCGACGATGCCGCGGCCAATTCCCCTCTGTGTCTTTCTCATTGACTATGGGCCGTGGCGGGTGCAGAATTTTCTATGGGGCTATAAGAGCAAAACAATTCAAGCTGGCGGGGGATGCGCCGCAGAGTTCCTGCGTGCTGTACACTCATGCACAACAAGTTTTTGAAATGGAAGTTCATTGTCGGCATCGGCATCATTCTCGCCGTAGTAGCCTGGGAGGCCGTTTCCGGCTTTCAGGAGAGCAAAACCTACTACGTGACGGTGAATGAGCTCACCCAAGCACAGACGGCGCGCCGCCATATCCGCGTGGGGGGCGTCGTCGCGCAGGGGTCCATTGAGCGCCGCGGCGGGCAACTCAGCTTCCGGCTCGCCCAGGACACCCAATCCATTCCCGTGACCTATGTGGGAACCGATACGCTGCCTGACACTTTCAAAGACGGCGCGCAAGCGATCGTTGACGGCGATTATTTGGCGAACGGGGACTTCCGCGCCGAAAAAATCCAGGCCAAGTGCGCTTCCAAGTATCAGGCTGCGCCGGGGTCAAAGGGAGCGGGAATGAAGGGCCCGGTGGCCGCGCTGAGCGGGGCAGAATAGGCTGGTAGCGCAGGGCTCGCTCTCCAGCCCTGCGGCCCTTCGATAAGCACGGGCGGCTCAGCGCGAGCAAACTCCGGGCGCTGCCAAAAAGCCGCAGGGCTGGAGAGCGAGCCCTATGCTACGGGCCTTTCACCTTTGGAAGAACTGTCCATCAGGGAGTATTTATGAACCAAGTCGGTAGCGTCAGCCTGATTGCCTCCCTGGCATTCGCGGCCTATGCCCTGGTCGCCGGAGCCGTGGGCGGGAAGCTGCGCAGCCCGCGCATTACCCGCAGCGCCGAGCGCGCCGCCTGGGGATTTTTCCTTATGATCTCGCTCGCCGTGGCGGCTCTGGAGTACATGATCCTTACGAATGACTTCCACAACGCCTACGTGGCCGAACATTCCAACCGTGATTTGCTCACCTATTACAAAGTTGCGGCGCTATGGGCGGGGCAGGAAGGCTCGCTGCTGTTCTGGACGTGGCTTCTTTCGATTTACGCCGCCCTGGTGGTTTGGCAGAATCGCCGCAAGAATCGCCAGTTGATGCCCTACGTGGTTTCCGTACTGATGGGAGTGGGAACCTTCTTCTCGCTTCTGGTCTTTTTCGTCGCGAACCCTTTCCAGGAACTTTCCGTCGTATCGAGCGCGGGCGCGCAAGCCTTTACCGCGCCGGATGGCAACGGACTGAACCCGCTGCTGCAATACCACTCCATGGTGATTCATCCCCCCATGCTTTATCTGGGATACGTGGGCATGGTGGTGCCGTTCGCCTTCGCCATGGCGGCGCTCATCACCCGGCAACTGGGCGACAACTGGATTCGCACCACCCGCCGCTGGACCATGGTTCCGTGGATGCTGCTGGGCTGTGGGATTCTGCTGGGCGGCAACTGGGCCTACGCCGTGCTGGGATGGGGCGGCTATTGGGGATGGGACCCGGTAGAAAACGCCTCGCTGCTGCCCTGGCTTTCGGGCACGGCCTTCCTGCACTCGGTGATGATCCAGGAAAAGCGCGGCATGCTGAAAGTTTGGAACGTGGCGCTGGTCATCCTGACGTTCTTTCTGAGCATCTTCGGCACCTTCCTCACGCGCAGCGGGATTGTTTCTTCCGTACACGCTTTTGCGCAATCCAATATCGGCCCGTTCTTTGCCGTTTTCCTCGCCATCATTCTGTTCTTTTCCGTCACCTTGCTTTTCCTGCGCCTCGACCACTTGAAAAGCGAGAACAAGCTTGATTCCATGGTCTCGCGCGAGAGTGGCTTCCTTTTCAATAATTGGATTCTGCTGGCGCTGGTTTTCGCGGTGTTCTGGGGTACGCTCTTCCCGGTGATCTCGAAGGCCGTCGAGAACACCACCGTCACCGTGGGCGCGCCGTTCTTCAACAAGGTGGCGATTCCCATGGGCCTGCTGCTCTTGTTGCTCACGGGCGCAGGACCCTTGTTGGCGTGGCGCAAGACTTCGTTCCAAAGCTTGAAGCGGAACTTCACCCTGCCGCTCGTCGTGGCGCTGGTGGCGGGCGCGGTGATGTTTGCCGAGGGGGTACGCAACCTCTACGCGTGGATGACCCTCTTCCTCTCCGTTTTCGTCCTCGTCTGCATCGTGGGAGAATTCTGGAAAGGCGCGCGCACTCGCATGAGGACGGCGAAGGAAAACCTAGCCGTGGCGCTTTACAACCTGACCATGCGTAATACCAGGCGTTACGGCGGTTACATCGTGCACGTGGGGATTGTCCTGCTCTTTATCGGTTTTGCCGGGCAAGCGTTCAAAACCGACGCGAAGGGCTTGATGCAGGAAGGCGATTTATTGACCGTAAAGAACTATGTCCTGCGCGTTGATGGCCTTACGACCGGCGAGAATCCCAATTACGAATACACCCGCGCCTTGATTACGGTGGTAAAGAACGGCCAGGCGTTCGCCTCGATGCACCCGGAAAAGCGCTTCTACAAGGCCAGCCAGCAGCCCACCAGCTATGTGGCAATCCACCCCACGCTCTCTGAGGACCTCTACGTAGTGCTGGCGGGAATGGATTCCGACACCGGCAAGGCCATCATTCAAGTTTTTGTGAACCCGCTGGTGATGTGGGTGTGGATCGGCGGCGTGGTGACTCTGCTGGGCACGTTGTTGGCAATGGTTCCCAGCCGAGTGGAGCGCGAGATGGCGGAAATGCGTCAAGCGCAGGAATTGGCCGTGCAGGCGGGCGATGGGTACTAAAGAAAAGTCCGGAGTCCGGAGTCCGAAGTCCGGGGTCACCCGCACGGTGTCCCGTGCCGTGGGCTTCGGCGTTTGGACTTCGGACCTCGGACTTCGGACTCTTCTGCTGGCCGCCTTTCTGCTTACGGCTTCGTTTGCACTTGCAGATAGCGCCCGCAAGCCCACTCTGGAAGCGATCGGCAACGAGGTGCAGTGTACTTGCGGGTGCAACGCGCCGCTGAACCAGTGCCCCATGATCAATTGCGCCGAAAAAGCCGAAATGCGGGCCTTCATCACCAAGGAAATCGCGGACGGGAAAGATGAGACCACGATTCTTCAGGATGTTTCGATTCGCTATGGGCTGCAGGCATTGAGCTCTCCCCCGGCCAAAGGGTTCACCTTGGCGGTTTGGATTCTTCCCGGCGTAGGCTTGCTGGTGGGATTGGGCGTGGTCGTGGTCATGGTGCGGCGCTGGAGGAGCAAGCCTGACCTCGCGCCGGCTCCAACTTCCGCCTGTCTCGACCCCAAGGTGCTTACGGCAGTGGAAGAGGAAATGAAATCGACGGGGATGGGATAGAAAAAAGAATCTAGAAGTTAGAAGCTAGAAGCCAGAATAGAACCTCCCGACTGCTAGCTTCTGACTCCTAACTTCCAAATTCTAGCTTCTAACTTCTGGAAACGAATTCTTATGCTGCTCACGATCTCAGTTCTGATTGCGGTGGGAATGGCGGTTTACATTGTCTTTCCCTTGCTCAGCGCGGAAACCGCGGGTGGACCCTTGCCCTTGGACGTCACCGTGCTCGGCGACCTGAAGCGGCGGCGGTTGGTGGTTTACGACAACTTGAAGGATCTGGAGTTTGAGTTTCAGTCCGGCAAGATTGCGCGCGACGATTACGAAACGTTGCGCACGAATTACCTGGGCGAGGCGGCGGGCTTGATGGCGGCCACCCAGGAGGCGGAAATGCTCAAGCAGGACGATGCGGTGGTGGAGCGCGAAATCGCCGCGCGCCGGGCACAGCGCAAAACGCAGCCCAAAATCGAGTACACGTGCTCAGCCTGCGGGTATGAGAATCCGTTGCCGGTAAGATTCTGCGGCGAATGCGGCGCGCGGATCGCCCCGCCAGGGAAAAAGGTTTAAACTCGCCAAATCCTTACCGCGGAGACGCAGAGGACGACCTGCAAACCTCAGCGCCTCTGCGTCTCTGCGGTGAGCGGGCTTGGGAATGATTCTCTATTTAAGGTCACGGCAATTTAAACTCCTCGCGGCCTCGGCTATCGGCCTATTGCTGCTGGTTTCAGGTCCTGGTCTGCTCGCCGCGGGAGGCAAAATCTCCGGACAGGTGGTGAACGGCACCACGGGCGACCCGGTGGCGAACCAAACCCTTCAGCTCCTGATGCCGCGCGGCGGAATGCAGCAAGTTGCCACGGCGGTCACGGATTCCAGCGGCAATTTCGTGATGGCAGCGAGCGACCTCGCCACCGATTCCTTTTACCTTCTCCAGGCGACCTATCAGGGTGTGAATTATCACGCCCGGGTGAAGTTTGATGACCGCGGCCAAGTGCGCGTCAACATCGCCGTTTATGATGCCACGCGCACGGTCCCGGCTTTGCGGATTCAATCCGCGCGCATTATCTTGAGTGCGGAGGGCGGCAAGGTTCACGTGCAGGAGATGTTCGCCATTCGCAACTCCACCGAGCCGCCGCGCAGCTACGTGAACTCCGACGGCACATTCTTCTTTCACCTTGGCAAGACTGCCGGCGACCCCACCGCCGCGGTGGCCGGGTTGATGAACATGCCCTTGCCGCAGGCCGCCAATCCCGGCAAAAGGCCGGGTGACTTCAGCATTCAGTACCCGCTCAAGCCGGGCCTGACGGTGATGATGGTGGCTTACGACAGCGATTACGCTTCGAACAAGCTGGACCTGGCGGACTCCGTCACCTACCCCATTGACAGTGTTGAACTGTTGGTTTCGCCCCCCAACCTTTCCGTGGACTCGACGCTCTTCAAGGCCGCGGGCGCCGACCCGGATACCGGGAGCCAGAGGTATTTGGCGGAAAGCGTGTCGCCAAGCGCCCCGCTCGCCGCGAGCGTCAGCGGAGAAGCCTCAGGGGGTGAAACGGCGTCAGGTGAAGCCGCGTCGAGCCAAGGTGAAGCGGAAGTGAAGACCCTTCCCAATTCCATGACGCGGATGGGCGCGCTGGTGCTCGCCTGCTTCCTGCTGATCCTGCTGTGGGGCCTCGGAGTGCGCGTGGCGAAGGAATGGCCCCAATGGCAGGCCCAGCAGAGCGCCGGCGAGCGGCAAAAGGCGGCGGAAGCGGAAGTGGAAAAGTTGTTTAATTCTCTTGCCGACTTGGATGAGCTTTTTGCCGCCGGCAAGATTGCGGGAAAGCCTTATTGGAAAGAGCGCCTGGAATTGAAAGCGCGCCTGGTGACGACGCTGAAGAAAGCTCCGCCCGCGCTGCTTGAATCCTATGCCATCCGACACGCGGCGCGCTAAACCGGGGTGCTTTTAGAGCGCCAAATTGTAGCGTCGCCATCCTGGCGGCATCGGCAGTAGGATGCCGGCGTTACGGGGCGGCTGCTTGTCCGCCCTTCTATGAAACAAGGAACCGAACCCGCGCTCGAACTGCGCGATGTTTCCAAACAATTCGGGGACTTTCAGGCTTTGAGCGGCGTGTGCCTGCGCGTCGAGCCCGGAGATTGCATTCTGCTCTATGGACCGAACGGCGCGGGCAAAACCACGCTCCTGCGCGTGCTCTCCACGCTCGCCCGGCCGAGCGAGGGGAAGGTTTTCTACGGCGGTGCTGATGTTCTTGCCCACCCCGCCGCGGCGAAGGCCGCCATTGGATTCGTTTCCCACACCACGTTTCTTTACGGCGAGCTTACCGCGCGCGAAAACCTGGAATTCGCAGGGAAACTCTTCGGCTTGACTGATCTCTCGCAGCAATTGGACGAAGTGCTTGATCTCTTCCACTTGCGCGAGCGGGCCCATACACACGTGCGCGAGCTTTCGCGGGGATATCAGCAGCGGATTTCGCTCGCGCGCGCCTTCTTGCACGACCCGCAGTTTCTACTGTTGGATGAGCCCTTCACCGGGCTCGACGCGGCCTCCACCGATGCCCTGCAAGATGTGATGCGGCGACTGCATGAGCAAGGCAAAGCCCTGATTTTCTCTACCCACGATTTTGAGCAAGGCAAGGCCATTGCCCGGCGGCTGGTAGCGCTCGAAGCTGGAAAGGTGCGATACGACGGGCCGGTGAGAACAGGAGACAGGAGTCAAGAGTCAGGAGACGGGAGAATGTAGCGCGGACCCCCGTCTTTGGGGTCCGCGGTTCTTCATTTGCAAGAGCGACAAATGTCAAAGACGGATGCCAGCCCTCGGGTTCGGGAGCGCGAGTCACGGGAAGAACCGCAGACCTCAAAGTCGGAGGTCTGCGCTACGCTTCCTGACTGAGTTCATGCGAACTTTGCGAATCATCTCCGCCATTTTCGTGAAGGACCTGCGCGTCGAGTGGCGGCACCGCGAGACGCTTGCCTCCATGTGCATTTTCGGCCTTCTGGTGGTGTTCCTGTTCAACTTCGCCTTCGAGCCGGCGCGGGAGGAGTCGTTGCGCCTGCTGCCGGGGCTATTGTGGATTGCCTTTGCCTTTGCCGGAGTGCTGGGATTCAACCGCTCCTTTGCGGCGGAGCGCGAGAATGGGGGACTCGAGGGCATGAGGCTGGCGCCCATCGATCCGGGGGCAATTTATCTCGGCAAAATGCTCGCCAACCTGCTCTTTATGGGGATTGCCGAGGTGGTTGTGGTGTTCGCCGCGAGCCTCTGGTATAACTTTTCTTTCATCCCCACGCTGGGTTGGTTCGCGCTCATCACCTTTTTCTGCACCTTGGGCTACGTGGCAATAGGAACCACCTTTGGGGCTGTGGCCGCCAACACTCGCATGAGGGAGGTCATGCTCCCGGTGCTCCAGTTCCCGGTGGCCGTCCCGATTTTCATTGCCGGGGTCGAGGGTTCCACCGGAGCGCTCAAGGGCGACCCGGTCAGCGAGTACGCGGGCTGGATCAAGCTGGCGGCGGGATTCAGCATTATTTTTGTGGTTTTGTCGTATTTGTTGTTTGAGTATGTTCTTGAGGAATAGTCCGTAGCATTGGTGATTTGTGATTGTCTGTGCCGAGCCCCGTACGATTTCGAGTCCCAAGGGTCATGTGAGCAATCACCAATCACCAATCGCAAATCACCAATCCGACTGACCACGGACTACGGACAAAGAACTAAGTCATGAATAAACTCTTCCCTCCCACTCTGCACCTCATCGTCACGCTCCTGTGGCTTCTGGTGGCCATGTATTTGATCTTCTTCTATGCGCCGCAGGAAGCCACCATGGGCGAAGTGCAGCGCATCTTCTATATCCATGTGTCGTCGGCGTGGACGGCGATGGTGGCTTACTTCCTGATTTTTCTCGGCAGCGTAGGATATTTGTGGAAGCGCCGGGAGGGAGCGGATGATTTCGCCCACGCCGCGGCGGAAGTGGGGTTTGTGTTCTGCACCTGTGTGCTGGTGACGGGTCCGCTGTGGGCAAAACCCGTCTGGGGTATTTGGTGGACGTGGGACGCGCGCCTGACGCTCACCTTTGTCCTGTGGCTGCTGTTCGTCGCTTACTTGATGCTGCGGAGTTACGTGATCGATCCCGGGCGCGCGGCGGGCCTGGCGGCGGTGGTGGGCATCATGGGCTTCGTCGATGTGCCCATCGATTACATGGCCATTCGCTGGTGGCGGACGCAACATCCGCAGCCGGTGATCGCGGGCGGAGAGGGTTCCGGCCTCGATCCCCGCATGTGGGTGGCGTTGTTGGTAACCTGGGGCGCATTCCTTTGTCTGTTCGCTTACTTGATGCGGCAATGGATGCGGTTGGCGCGGCTGCGGCGCGAGGTCGCTCGTCTCCGGCGGTTGCGGGGAACGAAGCAAGTGTAGCGCCGGGCTTCACAGGCTGCGGAAAAAGTCGTAGCGGCGGGTTTATCCCGCCATGCTCGCATTGCGAGAATTGGAGTTATGGCGGCGTAAAGCCGTCGCTACCTCGCTAATGGGGATTTTTTCCGCAGCCTGTTCAGCCCGGCACTTTACGCGTTCGGGGATCATATTTGCGAAGGCGACCGATGCGTGAGCCATGTGGTGCCGGGTGAAGCCCGGCGCTACAACTCCAGCAATCCTCAGTGGCGCATTTCAGGGGGAATAGCATGGGCAACGTTTATCTGGTTCTCGCTTACGGACTCCTGTGGAGCATCTTTACGCTCTACGCATGGGTGATCCAGCGCTGGCAACAGCGCCTGGAAAAGGAATTGGCGGAGCTGAAGAGGGCGCTCGGGCAGCAGTAGCAGCTTTCCTTCCTCGCGAAGAAGGACACCAGCCGCGAGAGTGTCCAGAAGTTGTGTTGACAGTGGGAAAAAGCGTAAGGGATGCACAAAAATAGAAAAGGGCCGAGTGTGACCTTATCTCCACTCGGCCCTTTGATCCTTTGGGCGACGACAGCACCCCGCGAAGGTCATATTTATTATCGGCAGATTCGCTGGGGGAGTCAAGGAAAAAATCCTGAGGGAAGATCATCCCCGCGTTATCTTCCCCCCTTCCCCCTTTCAAGAAGGGCACTCAACCCTCCTTGAGAGTGGACCGGACGGGATTCGAACCCGCATCTGCGACCTTCGCGGGGTGCTATGTTCCCATTACACCACCGGCCCAAAGGTTTTTATATCACGCTTTGGGATGAGGTTGGTACTTAAAAGCGATCGTCGAAGTGTCACCGTAGTTGTTGGGCACCTGCACCCTTGCTACACACGTGACTTAAGTTGTGGTATCTTGGCGTAGCTGAAGAATCAAATTCCAGTCCGAACTGCGGGGGTGCGGGGTCGGACCAAATCTCGCTCGGGGAAGGTGGCGAAGCGCCTCCCGGGAAACGAACTTGCGGGTCCGCGATGAAGTCGCTACTCCACCTTGAAGAAGAACCATGAAGAAGATCGGACGGTACGACATCATTTCGGAGTTGGGCCGGGGCGCCATGGGGGTCGTCTACAGAGCTTCCGACCCGACCATCGGCCGCGAGGTAGCCCTGAAGGTTCTCTCCCTCAGCGCTTCTCCTGAGGAAGGAACCAACAGCCCCCAGCAAATGTTCATGCGTGAAGTCAGGGCGGCGGGACGATTGGCGCACCCCTCGATCGTCACCATTCACGACGCCTTTGATGACCAGGAAAACCAGACCAGTTGCATCGTCATGGAATTGGTCCCGGGTGTGACGCTGGAGAAAATCCTCGAGTCGGGCCACCCCCTGACCACCGAACAGGCTCTCCATCTGGTGCGGCAGGTGGCGGAGGGGCTTGATTACGCGCATCGGAATCACGTTATCCACCGCGACTTGAAGCCGGCCAACATCCTGGTGACGGACGATTGGCGCGCCAAGATCACGGATTTTGGCATCGCCAAAGTGCTGGCGCGCGAAGGCGTGGCACGCACCGTGGGGGTATTGGGAACACCTTCCTATATGTCACCGGAACAAGTGAAGGGAGGTGAAGTTGACGCCCGCACCGACATCTTCTCGTTGGGCATCATCATTTTCACGATGCTCTCCGGGAGGAAACCCTTCATTGGTAATACCGCGGCAGTGATGTTCAAGATCGTTTACGAAGAACCGCCGCTGCCCAGCAGTCTCAATCCGCAGCTAACGCCGGCGCAGGATTATGTGGTCAGCAAGTGTCTGGCGAAGGACCGCAACCTGCGGTACCCCTCCGTGCGCGATTTGCTGGCTGACTTGGACGACCTTCAGCACGGTCGTGCGCCGCGCTCGCAAGCGACGGCCCCCGCGCCTCCCGCCGCCGCTCCCCGAGCTCCGGCACCACCCTTGCGGCAGGACCGGACGCTGGCCATACCGATTCCTGAGTTGGTTAAAGCAGCGGCCCAGGCGCCGGCGCAGCCCGCGCCGCCCTTGGCCCCACCCCAGCCGGCTGCTGCGCAGCCGCCAAAACCTGCGGCGCCGCCCCCGATTACCCCCGCGGTAACAGGCAGCCCTGTTGCGCCCCACCCCTTGGGCAAAACACTGATCAGACCGATTCCGGGGCTTATGAAAGGGGTGTCGGGACCTTCGCCGCAGGGAGTGGTTTCCGCGACTCCCGCTCCACTGCCTGTGCCGCCCCTACCGCCCAATCCCGTAGCGCCCGCGCCGCCGACGGAGGCACAGCCGCTCACGGGGTCGACCCTGCCGATGCACGTGCCGGACCTTTCCGAGGCATCGACACAAGCTCTGACATCGCCCAGCGCCGTGCCCGCGCCTCCGGCCCCGCCTAGCTCTCCCCCGAAGGAAAGAACCCTTCCCATGCAGGTGCCGGCCCTTTCTGTGATGAGTCCCCAGGCCCCATCATCGACCGCCGTAGGGCCTATGCCTTTCGGCGGCGATGAGCCGTCGCAGATGGAGAAAAGAATTCCCGCGCCCCCGGCTCCGCCTGATTACCGCCGGAGGCAAGAACCCGTTTCGAAGTGGGAACCAAGACTCTCGACAGGGTTTCCCACGGCCGAGCCGCCACCGGACACGGCCGCGCCCATCGACGAGTACGAGGCTGAGGAAGAGGAAACTTTCGGCGAGGATGTGCCCGCGTCCAAGGGGAAACTCATCCAACTCGCCTTGAGCGTGGTGGCAGTTGTCGTTTTGGCCGCAGCGATATTGGGTTATTGGGGATATCGCCGGGCAAGAACTGCGCCCGCGCCATCGGCGCCGGTCGCATTGCAAACGCCTCCTCCTCCGGCTCCGGCTCCCGTGGAGGCTCCAACTCCGCCCCCCGCCGTCGCGGCGGAGGAGCCCGCGCCACCCGTGAGCGCTCCACCGGAGACGCCAAGGAAAACCGCTGCGCACCGGCCGAAGCAGGCAGCCGGGACTCACCCGCCTGCGCCCGCTCCTGAGGCCCCTCCGGCCCAACCTCAGCCCGCCGTGGTAACGCCGCCTCCTGAGCCTTCGCCTTCCACTCCTAGCCCCGAAGATATTACCAAGGCCGAGGCCGCCAAAACTGCCAATATTCCGCGGATCGTCCAGGTCGTCTGCAATTACGACTTGAAGGAGGCGACGTTTACTTTTTCCAGCGGCGGGCAGACCCTTTTTGAAGAAACTTTCAAGGGAAAGAAGAAAAAAGGAGGATTCCTGGGGATCAAAGGCTCCTATGAGGGAACTTTTTCGCACACCATCACGGTGCCGGCAGGAGCGCCGGAGGTTACCCTCCACGTGGTAGCCAAGGAAGGCGCGACGGAACTGCGCAAGGCCATCAAGATGCCGCCGGCGGGGGGCTTTGTTCCCACGCTCGCCGTGGACCTTGACGGCGAAATTCTTTCGCTCCAGTGGAAAGGTTCCTCGACGCCAAAATAGGGGGTGAATGCAGGAGGGCCTTCATCCCGACAGCTTTTTCCATTGCCGTAGATGCAATATTCATCGCGTCATTTACATTGCCGCCGGAGCCCTGTAGAATAACCCATCCCGCATGGGGGGATGACGAACCCCAAAATCCGCGGCAAATCGTGGGAAGCAAGGTCCTGCCTTTCCCGGCGCCTTCCACCGGAATCCGCTGGGTGTGGTGAGGGGAGGAAGGCCCTGGCAACCGATGCGGGGAAACAGCAACCGCGCGGAACGCAATAACAGGAGGAAGAGTATGGCATTGAACCTGGTGGAGAAGGAAGTGAACGGAGTCACCGTGCTGCAAGTGTCTGGCCGTGTAGTCCTGGGTGAGGAGAGCAACCAGCTCCGCACCAAACTCAAGACCATCCTGAGCCAGGGCAAAACGCGCGTGGTTTTGGACCTTGCGGGAGTGGCCTATATCGACAGTGCGGGCCTGGGCACGCTGGTGGCGGGATTCACCTCGGCGCAGAACCAGGGCGCCAACTTGAAACTGGCCAACCTCACCAAACGCTTTGACGAGCAGCTTCATATTACCAAGCTGGTAACGGTGTTTGACGTTTACAATAACGTCGAGGACGCGGTCAAATCCTTCGCATCCGCGTCGTGACGGCGCAGGCGATCATCCTGGTTCGCCACCCGCGCTGAGGGAGAGATCCTCCGGCGGGGGTGCGGACGGCCCCGTCGGCCAAGGGCATCCGGGCGCCGGCGGCGAGGTGCGGCTTCCCGCCCAAGGTGGCTTACTGCGTCTATCTCTTGAGCAAGAATCACGCGCGGGGCGGCTGCCGGGAAAAAGCGGTGGTCGCCAGATGCCTTCCCTGGGCCCGGCCTTCACTTGGCCACGCCCGCTCCGGTTGTGACCCGGCATTCCCCCCGTACCAGGAGACGGGAACGAATTTCGCGGCCAAAAAGGCGGAGCGCGTGTGCTACTCTATAGGCACCCATCTGTTTGGCGCCATGGGCCTGTAGCTCAGACGGATAGAGCAACGGTTTCCTAAACCGTGGGTCGGGGGTTCGAATCCCTCCAGGCCTACCATCCTCTCACCTGTTTTCTGCGACTTTGGGGTTACCTAATTCAACCTACCTTCCGTTGGGGTGCATCAGAGGTGCATTTTCGATCCTCACGCATCGCGATCGGGCCTTCCGGCTGCCGGATCGGGGTGCATATTTCCGCCACGCTGTTTCAAATGCCCGCATTGGCGCGACGGCGTCCTGGGGCGCCGATTTGACATAGCTGTTCACAGTTGTGGACGGATTGGAGTGCCGTGGAATCGCCTGATTGGTTTTGTCTGGGCCACCGGGGCGATAAGGTTTTAATGCCAAGACATCCTTGCACGGGGTGCCAGGACATCCTTTACACTTCCCGGCAATTCCTCGGCGAGTGGCTCTCCAGCAGAGCCCGCCTCCGCTTCACCAGCCGGCCCCCACCTTTTAAGAAAACCCCGTTCGGGTACAGTGCATTTCCAGCGACCGGCGCACAGAGTCTTAACTGTTTGTCCAGGGGGCCACACCACTGTGTGTGCTTAGCCTCTACTCAAATCCCAGTAGGGGTGCAACCAGTCCCAAGTTCGAATCCTTGCTGACATTCCGGGTGAGGATCCACCGTACGCATTCCTCCATCTCCCGGGCGGTAGTGACTTGCTCAGGGAAATTGACCACGGTGATGTTGAACGCGAAACGATTACTGGCGCCCGCGGCATCGTGAAGTCCTTCCGCCAAGCGGTCCCGCAAGATGCAAGCATCGCGAGCGCTGACCGCGGGAACAAGGATCCCGAAGATACCCGGCGCAAACAGGAAGACCGAGTCTTCGCCGCGCAGCTTACGCAGCAAGGTTTTCGCCGCATCCCCGAAGGCGGTCTCGATTTCCCCAGAGTCGGCGAAAAGGCGCGAGGGCTTCAATTCCACGGTCAGTAAAGAAAGGGCTTGCTGGGTCTTGGAAGCGCGGCGGTGTTCCATTGCCAGGTGATCGCAGAAGTTGGTGAGCCCCGGAAGCATAGTCAGCAGATCGGCGCTCGCCTCCCGGCGAACCTCCGCCATTTGGCGCTTCTCTTTCTCCAGTTCCGCGCGCAGGTGGCGTATAACCATTTGGCGGTCTACAAAGTACCCCACCACCAGCGCCGTAAGCCCGCAAAACCCGAAAAAGACGGCGCGCGACGGGATTCCGGTAAGGTTGAACGGGTTGGAAAAAACCGCTGGGTACATGAGCAAGGCAACACCAATTGCCAGGATGAGAATGATGGTTTGTGCCAGTATCCACAGGTGCAATTCACGGCGATCTATGGTGTTCGGATCAACTCGGTCAAAAATCTGCATGGCCTTCTTCTCCTTCTAACGCGCTGGACCCCAGCATCCGGGTTCAGACGAACCATCCAAATCCATGAGCTCTAACTCGCTACCTAAGAGCACGGGTTATTCCAAATCGCGTCTACCTTCAGATTCACTTAGGACTTTGATTTCAATGAATTACGGGGAGCTAGTCCAAGAAGAGGGGAACAATGATGTCCGGAAAGTGTTCGCCTCGGTTAGGGATGGCTCAAATCGAGGCAATGTGAAATGCCAGGGGAGAGCATTATCGGGTCAGCCGGATCATAGATAAGGTTGCCTCCCCGAAGGTCAGGACTGCTCCTGCGGAGAGGGGGAAAAGACCTGGACTTCCCCCGCCCCTACTGCTGAGCCGCCGATTCGGCCTGACGCTGCACCGCACAGGAGACAACAACCAATCTATGGTCGATTCCTCGGCGCCCTCTTCAGCATCTCGCGGACCTTCCGCGCCAGCGCCTCGGGTGAAAAAGGTTTCTGCAGAAAGGGCGTGTCGCCCTGCATGATACCGTGGCGGACGATGGCGTCATCCGTGTACCCCGACATGTAGAGCACTTTGGTTCTCGGGGTGCAGGGTGGATAAATGTTTGGCCAACTCTTTGCCGCCGGTATGTGGCATCACCACGTCGGTCAGCAGCAGATGAATCGGTTTTGTATGTGCTTCGGCGATCTCCAGGGCCTGTGCGGCTCCGTCTGCTTCCAGCACCTTGTAGGCCCTGGATTTGAGGGTTTCGCATATCATTGACCGGACGCCCTTCTCGTCTTCGACCACTAGGATGGTTCCTTTGCCTTTCGCCGGTTTTAGAGGGGCTTCGGCCGGTTCCGGCGTTGACATGTCTCCCTCGATGCGGGGAAGGTAAATTTTAAACGTCGAACCCCGCCCTGGTTCGCTGTATACCCAAATGTAGCCGCCACTCTGCTGAACAATCCCATATACCGTAGCCAAACCCAGCCCGGTTCCCCGCCCCTTCTCCTTGGTGGTGAAAAAGGGCTCGAAAACATGTGCTTGCGTCTCCAGGTCCATTCCGCAACCCGTGTCACTCACGGCCACCATGACGTACTTGCCCGGGTTGAGGTTCGAATGGCTGCGCGCGTATTCCTCATCCACTTCAACATTGGAAGTCTCGACAAGAAACTTCCCCCCCTCCGGCATCGCGTCGCGGGCGTTGACCGCCAGATTCATGATGACCTGTTCGATCTGCCCGGGGTCGACTTTGACGAGTCCCAGGTCGGGCTGCAACGTTGACACCAACTCCACGTCTTCACCGATCAGCCGGCGAAGCATCTTTTCCGTATTGGCCAGGACGCTGTTTAAATCCAGGACCCTTGGTTCCATGACTTGTCGGCGGCTGAAGGCTAGAAGTTGCCGTGTCAGGGAAGCCGCCCTATCTCCAGCCATCTGGATTTCTTCGAACAGGCCCCGGTGCGGGTCTTCGGGGGAGGTCCGCTCCAGGAGAAGCTGGGCATATCCATTGATGATGGTAAGAAGGTTATTAAAATCGTGGGCCACTCCGCCGGCCAGCCGTCCCACCGCCTCCATCTTTTGTGCCTGGGCAAATTGCTGCTCCAGTTGCTTGCGCGCCGTTACGTCCTGTTTCGTGGCAATGAACTGGGTGACTTCGCCGCGCTCACCCCGCATCGCAGAGATGATCATCTGTTCGGTGTAAAGGCTTCCGTCCTTTCGCCGGTTGGTGAGCTCACCTTGCCAGGTGTTTCCTTGGCGAATGGCCGCCCAAAGCTGTTGGTAAAACTCCGCGTCATGTTTGCCCGACTTCAGGAACCTGGGGTTCTGTCCCAGAACCTCCTCGCGACCATACCCGGTGATACGCGTGAAAGCCGGGTTGACATACTCGATTTCACCGGTGGTATTGGTAATCATTACGGCTTCCGCGGACTGCTCGATGGCCGTTACCAGGCGAACGTGCTCAGCATCCGCCCGTTTGCGCTCCGTGATGTCGCGCGCGAAGGCGAAGCAATATTCCTTCCCCTGGAACTCCAGATAGTTCGCATTTACCTCCACCGGGAAAGCACTTCCCTGCTTTGTTTGGTACCGGGTTTCAAAAGTTATCGAGCCGCGTGTTTTGATCTTTTCCCAGAATGCCTTCCCCGCTTCTTTGGTGACAAGCGGATCTATGTCCGGCATTGACAAGGAAAGAAGCTCGTCGCGGGAACGTTCCAAGGAGCGGGTGGCCGCGTCGTTGACGTAAACGATATGGCCCTGTGAGTCCAGCCAGAAGATAGCGTCCGAGGCATTTTCCATGGAGAATTGCGTCAGCCGAAGCGTCTCTTCCGCCTGTTTGCGCTCGGTGATGTCTTCCACGATTCCGTCGTAGTAAAGCACCGTTCCGTCTTTGCCGCGAATAGCTCGGACGCTTTCGCGAATGAAGATTACCGAGCCATCCTGCCTTGTCCACTCTTCTTCCAAGCCCCTAACTTCACGGTTCCGGTTTATTCGCTCAAGGAATATCCTCCGAAGGTAATCGGACTCGAACCCTTCCTCCTCGAGGTTACGAGTGGCCAGTGCTTCGAAGTCCTTAAACCCTAGCATCTTGACCAGGGCGGGATTGGCCATCAGGATACGCCCTTGCGGGGTGGTGCGATATATGCCAACGGTGGCGTTTTCTATCAGACTCCGGAAGCGCTCCTCGCTTTCGAGCAAAGCCGCTTCTGCGAGCTTGCGCTCGGTGATGTCGCGGGCGGCCGCGAACACGCCAATGACGTCTCCCGTGTCGCCCCGATACACCGACGCGTTGTAAAGCACCGGCGTCACGTGTCCGTCGCGGTGCCGAATCTCCAACTCGTAGTCCTGCACCAAGCCTTCTCGGAACACCTGCTCGTATCCCGCTCGGGCCTTGCCGGGGTCGGTAAAATAATCTGAAAAGTCGGTCCCAATGAGTTGCTGGCGCGGGAGGCCGGTCACCGTCTCCGTGGCGTTATTCACGTCGGTGACCTTCCCGTCCGGAGCGATGGTGACGAGCGGATCCAGGCTCGCCTCGATCAGGCTGCGGTTATAAGCGCTGGCCCAACGTACCGCCTCCTCCGCCTGCTTGCGCTGCGTGATGTCATGCGAGACGCCAAAAGTTCCGACGATGTTCCCATTGGCGTCGCGCAGGGGCATCTTGGTGGTCGTGACCCAGGTCACATGCCCATCCGGCCAGACTTCCTTCTCCTCCTTGCCCACCAGCGGGTGGCCCGTCTTGATTATCTTCTCCTCATCACTGTGGGCCTCCTGGGCGTGTTCTGCGCCGAAGAAGTCGAAGTCGGTCTTGCCGACGGCTTGGGCAGGGTCCTTTAGCCCAAACTGTTCAGCGTGCGCCTTATTGATCCGGGTGAAGCGGCTCTCCCGATCCTTGAAGTAGATCACGTCGGGGAGGTTGTCCATGAGGGTGTGGAGGAGATGCCGTTCCTCAGTCAGCTCCTCCTCGGCCCGCTTGCGCTCGGTGATATCTTCCGCCGTGCACTCATAGAAGAGAGTTTTTCCGGAATCATCGCGGATGGCCCGGGCGTTTTCGCGGACGTAAAAAACGCCTCCATCCTGCTTGTGCCACATGCACTCCCACCCCGTGACTTCTCCCTGTTTCTCCATCCGTTCCAGGAACTGGCTTCGCGGGTATTCGGGCTCGAAACTGCCGATGTGCAAATCGCGCCCTTCCAACTCTTCCCAGGACGAATAGCCGAACATCCTGACGAGAGCTGAATTCGCTACCAAGATGCGCCCGTCCGGGCTGGTGCGAAAGATCCCCACGGGGGCATTTTCAAACAAAGTCCGGTAGCGCTCCTCACTCTGCAAAAGGGCCTTCTCCGCCAGTAAGCGCTCCGTGACGTCCGTAAAGGACACCACGAGCTGATTCGGGCGGGGCGAATACACGGCCCCTGAGTAGGTCCGCCCGAGGGATTTTGCGTACTTTTCGAAAAAGGCCGGCTCCCCCGTCGCCGCCACTTGGCCGTAGAGCTTGATCCAGTATTCCTCGAGGTCGGGGAGTACTTCCATCGCGCTCCGCCCTACTATTCGGCTGCGGCTCAGGCCGGTTAGGCGCTCGAAGGCCGGATTGACATCCAGGAAGCGACACCCGCTGGGGTTTCCCTGCGCGTCGAAAACCATTTCGTGCAGCGCCTGTGCACTTTCCGACCGATCGAACAGTTGGCGGTAGCGAAATTCACTTTCCCGCAGGGCCACTTCCGCCCGCTTGCGCTCGGTGACGTCGCGAAACCCCCAGACGCGCCCCTCGTAAATTCCCCGCACCGTTTGCGGCTCAGAATGGCACTCGAAGATTCGTCCATCTCTGCACTCCATCACGTCATCAGTCTTCGCTTTGATGTCGGCGTACACAGCCCGCACCTTGCGGATGAATGTTTCCGGGTCTTTCAGTTGGGGTTGAATGAAGTCCAGCCGAGCATCGCGATTGCGCAGCTTCAGGACGGACTCCGGAATTGCCCACATGGTTCGGAACTTCTGATTGTGCGCGACAGTTCTGCCGGCGGAGTCGACCACCAGAATGCCGTCGGCCGTTGACTCCAGCGTGGCGCGGATGGTTTCCGTCCGCTCCTGTACGCGCCTCCTCAAGGCCGCCACCCAGACGGTGCCGAAGAGGATGATCAGCAGGCAAATCGCCAGCAACGCCAGGATGCGGCCCACCGTCCACCACGAAGGCTTTTGCAGGACCTCCACATCCTGCGGCGAGCGCAGAAGAACTCGAAACGACTTGGGCCGTGCGGCGCCTTCCCTCTGGGCCGACAAGTATTTGTCCACTTGCACCGAGCAAACGCCCGTGAGTTGAACCTCGCTGCCGACCCGCCAGGACGCTACTTCTTGGGCTTTCGTTCCACTGGGGAGGACTGCCAAGAAAAGCATCCCCCCGGAGGACATCACCAACGTGGGGTACTCCGAGGTCAGATCCTTGTTCACCAGCCGGCCCTGAATTTGCACGAGTTTAGCGTCGTAATCCGCCTTCATGGCGTCTTGCGCGGTCAACGGCGCGGCAGCGATGACTGGGCCGGGGCCCTCTGGCTTGAAGACTGCGTCCTCAAGCATCACCGCGTACTCGCCCATGGCGGGGAAGCCCACCGCCTCCACCACCTCGCCGAGCTTCAGAGGGGTTTCCTGAACGGTGGGGATGAAGAGTCCCTGGGTGGCATCCTGAATAAAGAGCCATTCTCCGGGCCACTGCAAAGTGACTTGTCCGCGCACGCGAACGCGATGGACAAATGTCATGTCCGGCGCGAACCGCAATAAGCTGTTGATGGGGCTTACCGGCAACGAGAAAGGATTGGCCGGGGCCGGCTCCTCGATCCGCACCTGGGCGAGGGAGGGGAAGAGCAGGCGCGCCCCCACCATTTGGCGGTTCTTGGTGAAGACAGGGGCTATATTACCGTGAATTACCACTCTGGCATCGACCAGGCGAGTGTAATCGGCGCCGGCCTCCCGCAGCGTAATGCCGCGCATCATGCCGTCTCTCAAGGCGAGTGTGATGGTGACGTGGGGGCCGGACGGCGCCACCGAATGGACGACACCCTCGACTTCTACCCACTGCCCGTCGTCGGCGCCGGTCAATAATTGCGCTAGACCTCTGCGCGGGGGGTTGGCCGGCAGGTGAGACTGCCCTAGGGCGTGTACCTCAGAGGCTATGACGACGGGCGCGTAGCCTCCCGGGTCGCTCACGCCTTTCACCTCAACCAGGGTGCCCGACCGCAGAGGGAGAAGGGGCCGCGGAGGAACCAAGACGGCAATGCAGCCGGTATCATCACAGGCAAAGAAAGCGCCAGTCCGGGGATCGGTATCGGGATCGTAATAGGTAACCACCGCCCGCAGGTGAACGGGGTAGGCGCGCTTGGCTTCGTCAAACTGCAAGCTGTGCGCCGCGTGGGCCGTGGTCAGGGTGGGCAAGGCTCGCACTGGGGCATTTGACGGCTTTCCAAAGGCGCCCAGTACAACGGAAAACACGGCGAGCGCGGCCGACAGTAACCACTTGCCGCGGACCAACGCCGACTGTGATCGGTTCTCGACGAACGGCGTTCGGCGAGCGCGGCATTCCTCCGCCTGCTCGCGCGGGGAGGAATTCTTGCCCCCGGCCTCCGCCAGGGCATGGCCCGCCAAGGCCGTGAAGGCGGGATTGACCCATGGGATGGTGCCCTCGGGGTCGGTAATGACCGGGCTGGGGGCTGCGGCCACCCGAGCAGCCGCCGGCAAGCAAAGCTGCTGCCCCATCTGTTGCCGCTCGGTGGTGTCGCGCTCCCGTTCGCATTTGGTCTGCGGCAATTGCTGCATCTTCGCTTCCACCTTGCTCATGAGCACCTCGCTGTATTGCTTCCGATAGCCCGACTCCTCTTTTGGGGGCTGTTTCAGCAGGGGGCGGGCCGGTGCGTTCGCCGCCCGTGGGGCCGGCGGGTCGGGGGGACATTGGACTTGCTCGATGGCTTCCCGAATAGTTGGCATGAAGGTTTCCGGGTCCTCCGGTTTGACGAGGAATCGCTCTGCCCCAAGGCTGAGCGCGAACTCCTGATCGCGCTCACCGGTGTAGTTGGCGGTGTAGAAACCAAAGGAGATTCGCCGCAGGCGTTCATCCTTCTTCCACTCCCGGAACAAGGTGAACCCGTCCATCCCCGGCAACTGGATGTCGAGCATGATGAGGGCGGGGTCCCCGCGGGCGCAGCTTCTGCTTCGCCCGCTTCTGGTGGGTGATATCGTGAACTGTCCCCACGATTCGGAACGGCTTGTCCGCATCATCAACACAGACTTCTCCCTGAGCGTGCACAAGTCGCTCGGAGCTGTCTGGAAGGACAACCCGGCAGTCGCTGTCATAAGGACTGACCCCCTTGCATCACAAAGTAACCCGCCGCGACGCTGTTGACGGCGATCGTCAGCAAATGGGACTCGCGCATCGTGCTGTGCTGAAGGGCAAGCATTTTCAGCTCCTCGAAAGCTGCCATGCTCCCCATCACCGCGAAATAGAGACGTATCAAAAGGAGAACCAGGCGCCGTGGAGCAGGGTTTTGGCGGCCAGCAGGGGAAGTGAGCACTGCAACGCGAACCCCTTGAGGAAATTGCAAGAAGGAGCCAGTTCTCGGAGTCAAAGCGCTCGCCTTGCGGGCGACCGTTCGGCAGCCCCGCAGGGGCGTAAGATCTCTGCCCACTCCCTTGCGCCGTGAGCTGCGTTCCTTCGTCCGCTCCGCGGGCTGACTTCAAGATCGGATTTCTGACTTAATCCACCCGTGGCAAAGAAGGCATTCATAGAAAGACCTCGCCCCGGCCGAAAACGCCTCTGGTCTACTGGACCTTCAGGTTGCAAGACGAGGAAACCGGGATGGTACCGGATGAAGAAGAGTCCAGGTTATCAACGGGGTGGAGAGTAGCCAACGAGCGGCGCCCAACAAAGTTCGGGTCGGGCCCAGAAGCGGTTCATATAAGGACGGGGAGTGCCAGATCCCCACCCAAGGTTGATAACTTACTGTATATCCAAGTCTTAGTAGTCTGTCAAGTAACAAAAGGAAATAATGTCATTATCATGTTTATTATGTAGTTATCATAAACTATGCTCTATAACTAATTACCATCAGCCGGCAGATGGAAGGAGGGACGGAGCGAAGTTGTGGGATTTGCGATTTCCAGCCGCCTCCGAGGGGAGAGAGGGCTCCAAGGACGAGGGCAGGTGGTGGGTGATTCGTACGTTCGAGACGGCGCAAACCGCGGCAAGGCAAGAATTCAGGAGCCGGCAGCCCCGCCTTTACCAACCCGGGGTGAGAGATGCGGGCCGGCCGGCGTGGTCCGGGCCAGTCTTTTGGACCCGTGCGGCACCGTGTGAGCGGAGGGTATCGGGCGCAGCTATGTGCTTGCCTCAAATCGAGGCACTCCCGCGTTATTGGACACCTCCCTGTCCATGGGCTTAGAGAAAATCAGTTCCCTTACGCGTAGAAGTTGATCCCACCGTTAAACCGAATCGGATCTTCATTGAGGAACCTTCCGCTCAAGGGGTCGTAGTAGCAGGCGCGGTAATAGTAGAGGCCGCCGGTGCTATCGAACTGACGCCCGGTGTAGCGGAACCAGTTGGTGGCGCTGCCTGTAGAGGCGGTCATGAAGCCGAAGGAGTCGTAGGTGTACGTCGCGGCGACCGCGCCCGTGGGATCGGTGAGTGAGGTGATCGAGCCCAAGCCGTCCGCCTCGTAATAGAAAATCTTCATCCTTGTATCAGTACTGTCCGGTAAACGATCCGGAGATTTGTCGTAACTGCATGAGCATTCGAAAGTAAAGTGTTCAAATGAGATTTTTCGATTTCAATGTTTTGCCTCTCTATGGTGACCATAGGACTGCTTGCCACGGTGTTGGGGAGGCAGTCTATGAACCTCGGTCAAACGGTTTTCGCTCAACTCATGGAGTTCATCCCGAGCTACGAATTTCAGCTTTGCGTCGATCGCTACCAAGGCCACCGTTAGGTCAAGGATTTCTCTTGCTGGGATCAGTTCCTCTGTTTGGCTTTTGCCCAGCTCACCGATCGCACCAGTCTCCGCGACATCGAGACCTGTCTGCGCGCTCAGCAAGCCAAGCTCTATCACATGGGTTTCCGCCGTCGCGTAGCTCGCGCCACGCTCGCCGATGCCAACGAGGTTCGCGACTGGCGAATCTATCGCGACTTCGCCCAAGTTCTGATCGCCCCGGCCCGCGACCTCTACCGCGACGCTGCTTTCGGCGTGGAGTTGGGCGAGACCGTCTATGCTTTCGACTCCACCACCGTCGATTTGTGTCTGTCGCTGTTTCCCTGGGCGCAGTTTCGTCGCCGCAAGAGCGCGGTCAAGTTGCACACCTTGTTGGATGTGCGGGGCAGCATTCCGACCAATGTTTATGTGACCGGCGGGCAGGTCCACGACGTCAACTTGCTGGACCAACTGCTCCTCGAAGTTGGAGCTTTCTACTTGCTGGATCGCGGTTATGTGGACTTCGCTCGTCTCTATGTCTTCACCCAAGCTTGTGCCTTCTTTATCACGCGCGCCAAAAAGAATCTGCAGTTCTATCTTCGCACCTCGCGCCCCGTCGATCGCTCCACCGGGATACGGTGCGACCAAATCATTCGCCTCACCGGCATCCGCACGGCGCAACGCTATCCCCACACCTTGCGCCGCATCGTGTACTTCGACGCCGAGAAGGAGTCCCGGCTCACCTTCCTGACCAACAATTTTTCCCTGCTTCCCTTGCTCATCGCCCAACTCTATCGGGTACGCTGGCAGGTGGAATTGTTCTTTCGCTGGATCAAACAGCACCTGCGCATCAAGGCTTTCTATGGCACCTCCGAGAACGCCGTGAAGACACAAGTGTGGGTCGCCCTGGCGGCCTACGTCCTGGTCGCCATTGCCAAAAAACGACTCGGACTGGATATGAGTCTCTATCAAATTCTCGAAATTCTCAGTGTCACGATTTTCGAAAAAACCCCGATTTTACAGGGTTTTTCCAACTTCAACGAGCAATCTACCGATGTCGATCCAGGTATCCAGTTGAGCCTGTTCGACTTGTAATGGGACAGCACTGATTATGAATGATTTATTCGCGCCACCCTAGCGATGGTATTTCGGCGTGATGCCGCGCAGGCGCTCCCACACGTTGTCGCAACGCTCCAGGATGGAATTGTCCAGCATGGGACCTTCCGCAGCCTTGAGGTTTTCTTGCAGTTGCTCCAGCCGCGAAGCTCCCAAGATGATGGAATCGACGAGGGGCTGGGAGAGCATCCACCGAAGCGCGAGTTCGACAAGCGTCTTGCCCGCCTCCTGGGCGATGGCGCGCAATTCTTCTACAGCGGCGAAGTCGTCATCATGCCAGTAGCGATCCTGATACATTTTGTTGCCGTCGAAGCGCGTGCCGGGAGCCGGCCCGCTCTGCCGGGAGTGTTTGCCTGTCAACAGCCCCCCCGCGAGCGGATTATAGGGAACCACAGCCACGCCGAAACGCCGGCAGAAGGGGAGGTATTCGTCTTCAATACCCCGGGCGATCAAGTTATAAATGGGCTGGGAGACAGAATAGGGATGGTAACCACGCTTTTCACAAATCCACAGGATTTCCGCAACCTGCCATGCGGCGTAGTTCGAAATGGCAGGGAAACGCACTTTACCTGCCTGCACCAACTCTTCCATGGTTTCGAGCGTCTCCTCGATCGGAGTGGCATGGTCGGGCATGTGCAGGTAATAGAGATCCAAGTGATCGGTTCCCAGGCGCGTGAGGCTGGCGTCAATTGCCTTGCGCATGGCGGCGCGCGATAAACCTTCCTCAACAGGCGCGTCGCCCATCTTGCCGCGGACCTTGGAGGCCAGGATAACCTTGTCACGGCGCCCCTTGAGGAATTTGCCCACGATAGTTTCCGCCGCGCCGCGATTGTAGACGTTCGCGGTGTCGAAGAAGTTGATGCCCGCGTCCAGGCAGCAATTCATAAGGCGGTGGGCAGTGGCCTCGTCGGTTTGGACGCCAAAGGTCATGGTCCCGAACGAGAGGCGTGAAACCTTGAGCCCGGTCTTGGGAAGCGTGCGAAACTCCATGTCTTTCCTCCCGTGGCTTGCATCTAATTCTTGGTGGGGACGGGCGCGGGTCACCAACTCGAATTAGCCAGTTTTGGTCGGGCGGCGAAGCTGCACCCTTTTAAATCTCCGAGCGCCCTTCCCTATATTACAATAGCTATCTGTGCCGGAACCGCCGCTGTTGCAACATGCGCACGACCTGGAATGGCTGGGGTGTGAGCTTGAGCACTATGGCCACCAGCACGCCCTGCTAGGATTTCCGGAGTCTGGCCCCAGTTGGGACACGTTCTGCGAGAAGCGGCGGGGAGTATTGGTGACGGCGGATAAAATCGAGCATGAGTTGAAAAATGCCGTACGCTACAACCCCTCACGGCTGGTGGGAGTGGAGTATCCGCTGGATGAGACTTTGGACTCGATTGCCGCATTACTCGAAACGATGGAAGAGATTAAACATTGCTCTGTGTATGCCGTGCAGGTTATACCATCCAAGGTTCGTGCATTCACCAAAATGATTGAGGAGTATCTCCGAGCCCTGGGGCAGGTGCCGGGATAGCCCCAGGGGTTGTGAAAATGGGCCATCAACGCTTGCGGTGAGTGGGCAAGGGATTGCATGTCGAGCATCCCGAGAAAATCCAAGGAGATTGCGCATAATGGACGAACAACAATTGATGAAGCAGTTGCAAGACGAAGGGTTTGATGACGTTTACGTTTGGGAGGACGGCCCGGACATGAATTATCCGCCCCATCAACATCCTGACGTCTCAGCCCACATCATCCTGGCAGGCGAGATGACCGTTACCGTCGATGGCCAAACCCGCACTTACAAACCGGGCGAGCGCTTCGATATAGCCGGCAAGACACCGCACGCGGCGCGCATGGGACCTGAGGGTTGTAAATACCTTGTCGGAGAAAAATAGGGCCGGGGGCCTGCGGTTCGCTGCTTCGAGAGGCGAACCGTCACGGCAAATTGTGGGGGCGCTCCGGCCAGCCGAGCGAGCCCCCCAGGGCTGGTTGCTAACCCTTGCGCCATTCCTCCCAATCTTTTCGGACGGCGTCCACCATTTTCTTGGCGGCCTCGTGAACCCACCCGGCCTTGCGCTTTGCCAGGTCGTGACGCACATTCTTCACTGCTCCTTTGCTTCCCAGATGGATGTTGGCGGTTTCGAAGCCCATGGAGTGGAGCAGGCGTTCCTCCTCACGTTTCTTGGGAAGCGCCGTCATCTCAATGCGCGAGCAATGGGGAGCCAACCGGCGCACAATCCACCGGCCGCGTAAATGAACGAAGGGGTCAGGAGTTCTTGCCGAAGTGGTAATGATCTCTTCGTAGAAGATCTTCTTCGAGCCTCTGTCATCCTTGGCCCAGACGCACGCGGACGGCAGTAGGGCCTTGGCCTCACGCGCCACCCGGCCTCCATTCCAATCCGCCAGGGCAACGTATCGCTCGCGTCCCAGGCTTCCCAAGCCTGCCACGCGGTGAGCGACGCGATAGATGAGCCCCGGCACGGGCAGAAGATCCTCCAGCGCCTTGCGCGCACTCTTGGGAACCTCTCCGCGCACGGAAGGAAGCGCATTCATCTTTCCCCAGAAGTGGACGGGGTCGCGCAAATCCCCTGTAGCTGCCTCGCGCAGCCACTTGTTATCCTCTTCCAACACAAAGGGCTTGCCGCCGGCTTCCAGCCCTTCCCTATACCCTGCCAGGATGACCGCACACGCATCCTCTGGCGCGAGGGCGAGGTGGTTGGCGGAAATCGCCAGGTGGGCGCTCACCGCGCAGCGCAGCAGGTCGATTGTGTACGGCATGGGATAAGCTTCGTCGAAATCATTCACCCCCCAGATCAGCCGCCCTTCCTGATCGCGCCAAGTGCCGAAATTCTCCACGTGCAGGTCGCCCACGGCCAGCACCCGCGGCGCTCGCGCCAGGTCCGGACAGACCTGCGGCCACACCTGCATCCAGCGGTAGAACGTGGCGCGCAGGAATTGAAACACATCCTCGGCCATGCGAGTGTGTTTCAGCGCCAGGTCGGCGGGAACGATCGTAATGTTCTTGGCCAGCCACGCTTCATATTTCTTGGTCGCCTTTTTAATGCGCATAGGACGCTACCTTTCTGAGGGTGAATGCAATCGACGGAAATACTCCTCCACCCTCCCCAGGTCTTCCTCCGTGTCCACACCAATCGTGTCATGGGGCGTTTCCACCACCGCGATCTCAATGCCGTTCTCGAGGAAGCGTAATTGCTCAAGCTTCTCCAGTTTCTCCCACGGTGATGGCAGGAGATGACGGAACTTCTCGAGCGCGGCGGCACTAAATGCGAAGATCCCCTGATGCTTGAAGTATTGCACTTGTCCCGAGCCGTCGCGATCATAAGGGATGCGCGCGCGGGAGAAATAGAGCGCCCTCCCGGCGAGGTCGGTAACCACCTTCACCACATTCGGATCCAGCGCAGTCTCCGCATCAATCGCAACTTTAAGCGTTGAAACCTGCGTGCTGGGCGCCTCATCGAAGGGGCGCAGCAATTGCTCCAGGTGGCCGGGAGTGATCATGGGCTCGTCTCCCTGGATGTTGACATAGATCGCGGCGGGCTCCTTTGACATGACTTCCGCCAGACGGTCCGTTCCCGAGCAGTGCTGGCGCGAGGTCATCATGACGGGGATGCCGTGCTCGTGGCAGAAGGATTGGATTTCAGCGGAATCCGTTGCCACCAGCAAATGGTCGAGACACGCCGCCTGCCGCGCGTTCTCGTACACCCAGGCGATCATGGGACGGCCACAGATTGCCCGCAGCGGTTTGCCCGGCAACCTCGTGGATTCCAGCCGCGCCGGTATCACTCCCAGAACTCTGTGCATCTTAGGGGTCCAAGGGCAGGATATGCTCAGACCTCGCTTCTTTGCAAGCCCTCGATGCACGCACCAGCCGTTTCGGAGGAATAGGATGACGGAGTCAATTTGAATAGGACGAGGAGCGCTTGTGGAGGGTACGGGGGTTGGGGGAGGCAGGGGGTCTATTTTCCGAGAATAAGATTCCGGGCGGGCGAGGAGCCCGCGAAGGGAGCGAGGTTGTCAAAGAGCGAAAGGGAGGAGGTCGGTGCCCTGGTGGCGTGAGGCAGATCAACTGGTATCCAGGTTCGCCGGGCTGGCCAAACTGAGGCGCAGGAGGCGGAGTAGTTCGATGGCGGAGCGAAGCGGGTGGGTGCCGCGGTGGAGATAGCGCAGGCGGTAGAGGCGTTCGACGGTCAAGGCCAAGCAGGTAATCAGCCAGACGAGGAGCAGGCTGTTGGCGTGGTGATGACAGATGTGCTCCAGGCCGTAGCGATTCTTGGCGTCATTGAATCCTTGGTTCTCGATTTCCCAACGGCTCTTGGCAAGGCGAAACAGAGAGCGGCTGCTGAGCCGGCGGGTGGGAAAATCGGTCAACCAGAAAGCCTCATAGACGGTTCCATCGGGTTTGTATTGGCGGTAACGAAGGACCCGCACGGTCTGCCAGCGCAGGGTGTCCCAGGGGTCGAAGTCGTCGGCGTCCCAGACCTCCACCCGGTCGTGCCCTTCCCAGAAACAGTGGGTGGGAGGCTGGGCGGCAAAGCGTTTTTGCGCGGCCTGAAACAACTCGGGGAGGTTGCCTTTCAAGCGCGCCACCACCCGCAGATGTAAATCTCCCACCGCATGCAGAAAAGGCGCCGTGGCGAATTCTCCATCCACCACCACGTAGTCGGCAAAGCGGGGACCCAGCGTGTCAACAACGCGTCGCAGGAGACGCTGGCCCGCGGCGTATTCACTATCTCCCTGCCCATAGGGTTCCACGTCCAAGGGAAGCGTCAAGCCGGTTCCCACCACGCTGACCAGGGTCAAATGATGACGGTAGCTGGTAATCTGGCCGACCGAGTTCCGGTGGGGTCGGCAGAGCTGGCAGGCGGACTGCTGACAGCGCCCCACCGTGGTGCCATCCACGGCCAAACCGATGAAGGGGCTGCCGTCGAAAGCCTTGTGACGTTTGGCTTGGCGCAAGGCGGTGGCCAAGGCGGCGCGGGTGGGGGCGGCCGGCAAGCGCTCGGTGAAGTAACCCAACACATCGTCACCGAACGAGGTCGTGATCTGCAGAGCCCGACGCGCCGAGGAATGCACCAAGGCTTCCACGGCGTAGAAGGAGTATTCCCTGAGCAGTCGGCCGAGCAGCAGAGCCCAAAGCAAGACCCGAGCCGGGATCTGGGGTGCCGTGCGGCCATCGCCGGGGGACAGCAGATAGGATTGCAGACGCAGACAGCGCGCCAGGTATTTCCAGAGGCGTCGCGGACTCGGTCCCTTCACCGCTTTTTCCGTCGCTGCTTCCGCGCCCAGACCAGAAGCTGGGCATTGGCGGCGAGCACTTCGCGGACGGCGTCTTGGAACTCCCGCCCCGCCTCGACGCGGCGCCGCACGTCGTCTACCCAATCCTTGGGGATGCGTTCGAACTCGCCGCTTTCCCTTCACCATGAAGGTCAGCACCCAAGCCGCATGGCCTTTTCCCGTGGCGCAACGACAGCGGGGATGACCACAGCGGGTGAGGTTGAAAGTGAGGGAGCCGGGGAGGAGGTCGGAAGGTAGAGCGAAGTGCCGCAACAGTTCAAACTTCCGTTGGCGAAGACGAGAGGCCTGAGGGCCGTGAGGTTCATTCTTCATATTGTAGCAATAGTGCTACAAGAATACGGCAAAAGCAAGAGCTTTTTGCGAATGCGAAAATAGGCAGCCATTCTTCCCCACCTCGCAGTCGCCTCGGAATCAAGACTCATGGGGATGCAAATAAGTTGGGTGCCCCAGGCGTTCCGAAACGGCTGTGCACGCACCGCAGGGGCCCAGATCCCGGCAGAAATGTAGCTCGGCCTCCCCGCAAGCGCTATACTCGCAGGGCAATGCGCACTCATTCCCTTCTGCCCGTAGGCAAATTGCCGCGATCCGTGCTTCAAGGCCTCCTGCGTGCGTGCCACTCGCCCGCTTCGTCTGGCGTCGTGATTGGCCCGCGTTACGGAGAAGATGCCGCGGTCATTGATATCGGCGAAAAATACCTTGTCGCCACCACCGACCCCATCACCTTCACCGCGCAGCGTATTGGCTGGTACGCCGTCAATATCAACGCCAATGACATCTCGACGCTCGGCGCCAAGCCGCGTTGGTTCCTGGCAACGCTGCTGCTGCCGGAAGGCCGTGCCACCCCGGGGCTGGCGCGGCAGATCTTCCTGGATATACTCCACCCCTGCCGGGGGCTCGGAATTGTCTTGTGCGGAGGCCACACAGAAATCACCGCAGGATTGCACCGTCCTATCGTCGTGGGCCAGATGTTGGGGGAGGTGAAGAAATCTGAGCTTATTCGAAAAGACAGCCAGCGACCCGGCGATGTCATTATTTTGACGCGAGGCGTAGCCATAGAAGGCACCGCAATTCTCGCGCGGGCAAGAGGTGTGGAGCTACAGAAAAAAGTGGGTCGCGCCACCGTCCGCCGCGCCAAGCGATGGCTTCTGGACCCCGGCATCAGCGTGATTCAAGACGCACGCCTTGCCGTAAAGTGTGCGAAGATCCACGCTATGCACGATCCGACCGAAGGGGGGCTGCTTTCCGGCCTTGATGAGATCGCCAGCGCCGGAGGAGTAGGGTTGCGCGTGTGGAAGGAGAGAATCCCTGTCCTGCCGGAGACCCTTGCCTTTAGCCGGGCGCTCGGGTTTGATCCTTTGGCCCTTATCGCCTCCGGCGCGCTGCTGGTGGTGGCCACCCCCACCAGTGCTCCCCGCCTGCTGCGGGCTTACGCTCGGAAGGGGATTCCCGCCACCGTGATCGGGGAGATCCGCCCCAAAAGGGAGGGCAGTTTGGTGATTGAGAATGGCAGGGGAACCCGCTTACGCATTGCCAAGCGCGACGAAATTGCGCGTTTACTAAGTCGAGGGTGGGATCAGCGACGGTAAATCTCGTTCACCGGTTTCCTCCCTCTCTATCGGGTACTGGAATCGTAATCGCCTTCCATGCATGGGGCAAACGGGGCAGGAGGAAGCGAAACCGGTGTCCCCAAAACAGAATCGTTACCATGAACTGCGCAGAACCTTAAGGTCACTGAAAAGGGATGAGTTTTGCTGCATTTTTTGAAGCGCGGGGGCGCGGTCAGAGGCGCTATTTTCAAGGCTGGGAAGTGGTTGGCACTGCCCCCAATTCATGTTATATTGGGAGAGTGAATCAAGTCATCTCTGGCGTTTTGAAAGGCCCTCTTGGGACCATCTCATCAAGTAATAAGTGGGAAAAGTCCGTGCATGATTAGCAAAGGTTGAGGCGCCCTTTTGACGCCAGTCCTTTCAAGATCGCAGTTGGCGTTAGTCTCGGACCGACGGTGCTCCTACCTGATGGGCCCGAGAAATTTTTTTCCCCTTGAAGCCACCATGAACGCATGGCAAGAAATCCTGGGCTATTTGAAGACGAAGGTGAACACCCAGAGCTACCAAACCTGGCTTCGCCCCACACGCTACAGCCACGTCAATCAGGAAGAGTTGGTGGTGCGGGTTCCCAACCGCGAGTTCCAGGATTGGATCCAGGAGCACTACAGCAGCCTGATCGATGAAGCTCTTTCCCAACTTCACGTGGACGTTCGTAAGGTTCACTATGTTGTCGAGGAAGGTGCGGCCAAGAAATCCCTGGAAATCGGGGAACGCGAGGCTTTTCAAGCTAAGCTGGATTTTGAGTCGGTCAACCACCAGTTGAATCCGCGTTATACCTTTGATACGTTCGTTGTCGGCAACTGTAACCAATTCGCTCATGCCGCAGCACAAGCAGTGGCGGAAACTCCGGCGAAGGCTTATAACCCGTTGTTTCTTTATGGTGGGGTGGGACTCGGAAAGACGCACTTAATGCAAGCCGTGGGCCACATGATCAAGGGCAAATGGAAGGAAATGCGGCTGGCTTATGTCTCCTCCGAAAACTTCACCAACGAGGTCATCAACTCTCTCCGCTACGATCGTATGGTCTCGTTTCGCGATAAGTATCGGAACGTAGACATACTCTTGATGGATGACATCCAGTTTATTGCGGGAAAAGAACGGACGCAGGAAGAGTTCTTCCACACGTTCAACACCTTGTATGAGGGCCAGAAGCAGGTGGTGATCTCAAGCGATTGCCCTCCCAAGGAGATTCCGGGGTTGGAGGAGCGCCTGCGCTCACGTTTTGCTTGGGGGTTGACAGCAGACTTGCAAGCTCCCGACCTTGAGACCAAGCGGGCAATCCTGGCAAAGAAGACTGAAAGCCAGGGCGTAACCTTGCCCGACGATGTCAGCGATTTTGTCGCCCGAAAAATCAAGTCCAGCGTTCGGGATTTGGAGGGAGCCCTGACGCGCCTGATTGCTTATTCTTCCCTCACGGGTACCGCCATCACCCTCTCGATGGCGCAGCAGGTACTGAAAAGCCTGGTTGATTTGGAGGAGCGACGGGTCTCCATCGAGAATATCCAGCGCGCGGTGTGCCGGGAATTCGGCCTCAGTTTGCCCCAACTGAAGGCCAAAGATAATAGCCGGGGAGTTTCTTATCCACGGCAGATTGCTATGTTCTTGGCAAAAGAGATGACCCCTGCGTCGCTGCCGCAGATTGGCAGGGAATTTGGCGGAAAGCACCACACGACGGTGCTGCACTCCATCAATAAAATTGCGGAAATGCGCGAGAGTGACAGAGATTTAAACAGACTTCTTAACAAGCTACGTGATAGTCTGAATTGAACTTAGCGTATAATCTAAATCTGGCTTGAGTGGTAAACTTGTGAACTCCTATGAAGGGGTTGAAATTCCGGGGCTTTCCACAATTTACGGAAAAACATCAACAGCAGAAACATCCCCAAGTTACTTCTCCCTTGGTGGTTCTCAAGTTTTCCACATATGCACAGGCACTACTACTAAAAACTCTTTCCTGAGAGAGAATTCTTATGGAAATTACTACTAGCAAAACCGACCTCCTCAAGGAACTAACTCTTACCCAAGGGGTTGTCGAAAGAAAGACTACGATCCCGATTCTTTCCAACCTCCTTTTCGAGGTGGATGAATCATCCCTTCGCATCAGCGCAACAGACCTCGACTTGGGTATTCGTTGTGGCTGTCCCGCCCAGGTAAAAGAGGGAGGGTCGGGAACCATACCGGCGAAGCGCTTGTTTGAAATTGTTCGTTCTTTGCCGGATGCTGACGTGCGCTTTAAGCTTTTGGAGAACCATTGGGTGCAGGTGACCTGCGAACGCTCATCCTTCAAGCTCGTCGGGATGGCGCGGGATAACTTTCCCGTATTGCCCGACATCCCCAAGCCCTTAGCTTCTCTCCCAGCCAACGTTTACAGTTCGATGATACAGAAGACCATCTTTGCCATTTCCAATGAGGAATCGCGCTACACCCTGAATGGAGCCCTCCTGCTCCTGAAGCCGGAGAGCGCCAGCATGGTGGCCACAGATGGTCACCGCTTGGCGATCGTCGAGCGCGACGTGCCAGTGCAGGGACTGAAAAATGAATTACGCCTCTTGGTACCCAAAAAGGCCATGGGCGAACTCCTCCGCTTGCTTGCCGAGGTGGAAGAAGAAACACTTATCGATATCTCCAAGGATGAAAGCCATCTCTTTTTCCAAATCGGCAGCCGGGTTTTGATCTCGAGAATGTTGACGGGGCAATTCCCCAATTATGAGGCTGTTCTGCCGCGGGATAATACCAAGATTGTCGAGATGGACAAGGATAAGACGGCTGCGGCGATTCGCCGTGTCGCCCTCCTGGCCGACGAGCGCTCACATGCCATCCGAATGCAGGTGGAGAAAGACCGGGTGGAAGTCTTTTCTTCCAGCGGTGAGTATGGGGAGGCGCATGAAGTGCTCGACGCCACCTACGACCACGATTCCATGCAGATTGGCTTCAATTACCAGTATCTCCTCGATTTTATGAGCGTGCTCGGGGATGGCGGAAAGATTCGTTTGGAGTTGAAAGATGAACAGAGCGCCGGGCAGCTTCGGCCGGCGGAGCAGGATGCTTACCGGTATCGTTACGTGGTGATGCCGATGCGCATCTGAGCGCAGTGGCAATCCCGTGGCCTCTAAACGGCCTGGGAGCTGAGGCAAGAGGGAAAAGTTATACTGAAACTGCCCTACACGTCATTTAAGTTGCCGCGCCATCGGCCGACAGGGAGGTTTCTTCTCTGTCGGCTTTGTTGTCTGGTAGGCCAAATGTAGAGGCGGCTTTACGCCGCCATGGCGGGTTGAACCCGCCTCTACGGTCCGGTGGAAAAGAATTAGCCAGGAGGATTTTCATTCACGTGAGCAAGCAGAAAGAGCCCGAGGTGAACGGCGCCCAAGCCTACGATGCCGATAGCATCAAGGTTCTGGGCGGTCTGGAAGCCGTGCGGAAGCGGCCGGCGATGTACATTGGCTCGACCGGACCCGTGGGATTGCACCACCTTGTTTGGGAGGTGGTTGACAACGCGGTGGACGAAGCCCTGGCGGGTTACTGCGACCTGGTGACCGTCGTCGTCCACGGCGATAACTCGGTCACGGTGGTCGACAATGGCCGCGGTATTCCCGTGGACTTGCACAAAGAGGAAGGCCGCTCCGCCGCGGAAGTTGTCATGACCGTCTTGCATGCGGGCGGCAAGTTCGATTCAAAATCTTATAAGGTTTCCGGCGGATTGCACGGCGTGGGCGTCTCGGTGGTCAACGCGCTCTCCGAATCTCTGGAGTTGGAAATCTGGCGTGACGGCTACACGTGGGAGCAGTCGTACGAACGAGGCAAGCCGCTGGCTAACCTCAAACGAGCCGGCAAAACGGAAAAGCGGGGCACGAAGATCACTTTCCTGCCTGACCGGCAGATCTTTGAGTCCATCGAATTCAACTTCGATACCCTGGCCCAACGCCTGCGCGAAATGTCTTTTCTGAATAAAGGATTGACCGTCCGCCTCAAGGATGAGCGCAGCAACAAACAGAGCGAGTTTCACTACAACGGCGGTATCGCCGAATTCATCAAGCACCTCAACAAGAACAAGGATGTGCTGCACCCGACGCCGATCTACGCGGAAGCCGACCGCGACGAGATCCACATGGAGTTCGCGCTCCAATACAACGACGGTTATGCGGAGAATGTCTTTTCCTTCGCCAACAACATCAACACCGTCGATGGCGGCACCCACCTTTCCGGCTTTCGCTCGGCGCTGACGCGGGCCATCAATCAGTTTGGACAGAACCAGGGCCTCTTCAAGGACGTGAAGGAAAACCTCCAGGGTGAGGATGTGCGGGAAGGTCTGGTGGCAGTGGTCAGTGTGAAGCTGCCCCAACCGCAGTTTGAAGGACAGACCAAGGGGAAACTAAACAGCGACATCCAGAGCACCATGGCCAGCTTCGTTTACGAGAAGCTGATGGAGAGTTTCGAAAAGAATCCTACCGTAGGCCGCAAGATTTGCGCCAAGGCGGTTGATGCCTCGCGCGCCCGCGAAGCCGCGCGCAAAGCCCGCGAACTCACGCGGCGCAAAGGGGCGCTGGATTCCGGCGGACTGCCCGGCAAGCTCTCCGATTGTCAGGAGCGGGATCCCGAGCGCTGCGAACTCTTCCTGGTGGAGGGAGACTCCGCCGGCGGCTCCGCCAAGCAGGGGCGCGACCGCCGCTACCAGGCCATCCTGCCGCTGCGGGGAAAAATCCTGAACGTGGAGAAGGCGCGCTTTGACAAGATGCTGGGCCACGAGGAAATTCGCGCCTTGATTACGGCGCTGGGCACCGGCATCGGCAAGGATGATTTCGACATCACCAAGCTCCGCTATTCCAAAGTCATCATCATGACCGATGCGGACGTGGACGGCTCGCATATTCGCACGCTTCTGCTCACGTTTTTCTATCGCCAGATGCCGCAACTGGTGGAGCGCGGCAATATTTACATCGCCCAACCGCCGCTCTACCTGATCAGGAAGGGCAAGAAATCCCAGTACATTCACGACGAGAAGGAATTCCGCCGCGAAGTGTTGCGCCGCGCCACGGAGGACCACGCCGTGGAATTCGGCGAGGGCAACAAGAAGCTGAAGATGGAAGGCGGCGACCTGACCAATTTCCTGATGGCTTTTGGTGAGTACATCGAGATCTACAGCAAGCTGGAAAAACGCATTGGCGATGGGCGGCCCATTGACGCCCTGCTGCGCGCCGAGCTCTCCAAGAAAGCCGAGCTGGACAATCAGGTGAAGCTGGAAAAGGTGGCGAAAGACCTGCGGGCGGAGGGCTTCAAAACCACCATCAAGCTGGATGAGGAGCACAGTATTCATTTCCTGACGTTCCACAGCGAAACCCAGCCGGAACGCACCTTGGACTGGGACCTGCTCTCCAGCCCCGAATATCGGCGCCTTTTTGACCTGCACAAACGCGTCCATGAATATGACCGGCCGCCCTTCACCATTACCTCGAACGGCAACACGTTGACCATCGAAGATCGCAAGGAGCTGGTGGAACACGTCATGTCGGTGGGGAAGAAATCCTTCACCGTGCAGCGCTTCAAGGGTCTGGGCGAAATGAATCCCACCCAATTGTGGGAAACCACCATGGACGCCGACCAGCGCACCATGTTGCAGGTGAAGGTGGAAGACCAGGTAGAGGCTGATTCCATCTTCACCGTCCTCATGGGCGACGTCGTCGAACCCCGCCGCCAGTTCATCGAGGACAACGCCCTTGATGTGAAGAACCTGGATATTTAGCCACCCGCTGGATGAGCTGGGCCATGAATTCGAAACTGAAGGCGGAAATTGTGGGTGCGAGTTTGCTTATACCTGCTTGGGCCGGAACGTTTTCCTCTGGGGTTCCCACGCTGTACGGCCCTCTCCCATTTATAACCATTCTGCCTGCATTTGTTCTATCTAATCCGCGCTTCCCATACAGCACCGAATACATTGCTTCATTAATCCCTGTGGTATTGTTCTTTCTGTGGAATCCGGGTTTGCTTCATGAACAATCAAGTGTGCCAAAGAGGACAATTGCGGCGGCAGCGCTTCTGAGCGCCTTGACGGTTGTCTACTTCGCCGGTTCATGGCACGACGGGGTGAAGTTCCAAGGCGGACCTTATACGCTCACCATTTTTATTATCAATTTTGCTTGGTTGGCACTTCTCTGGTGGTTAATCGTCCGTTGCTGGCGGCATCCTGCGTTCACGACCAACCTGCTTTCACATTGGGTCTTGTTCGCTTGGTTAGGCTGGTATGCATTTCCATGGCTTGGTGAGCTTCCATAGGAACGGAGCGCTTCTCAACCCTGAAAGGGTTGAAATTGAATAGCCGTGGGCAAGGGCGCGCTTTTTGCGCCCGTCGCCCACGGATCGCGATCCCCCGATGCTCCCGACCCTGACGGGGTCAAACACCCAGGACGGCCCCGTCAGGGCCGACGGATTAAAAGGCCACCCGGTGATAGTTGATTGCGGATTCACAAAACACCTCACCCCCACATTAAAACAAGTTTAGCCCACTACCAAACACCGGGTCCGCCTTGTGATCTTGGTGTCACTAGTGTATAATAGTGTCACCCCGGATCGGGAGGGACACATGGATCAACAAGCACGAACTCGTGTCGGCGAAAAGGGCCGGGTAGTTATTCCCGCCTCATTCCGCGAGGCGCTGGACATCAAGGTAGGCGACGAGGTTGAGCTGCGAATTGAGGAAAACGAACTGCGCGTCTCGACCCTAAGAGCCCGACTGGCGCGAGCCCAGCAACGGTTTCGGCGATTCATCAAGCCGGGCCGGTCGCTCGCGAAAGAACTGATTGCGGAGCGGCGGGAGGCGGCCCGGCATGAGTAAAGTGGTACTGGACGCCTCGGCTGTGCTCGCGCTGCTGAACCAGGAACCCGGCTGGCAAAACCTGCCCCCCGAACTCTTACGGGAGGCGGTGGCGAGCACTGTCAATCTGGCGGAAGTGCAGGCGAAACTGGTCCGCGAAGGCGGGGACCCGGATGAGGCATGGGAGCTGGCCTGCGCCCCCATCTCCGAGGCCGAGCTGTTCACCAGCGAACAGGCAAAAGCCGCCGGTACTCTGGTCAAACGAACCCGCCCTCTGGGACTTTCCTTGGGCGACCGCGCATGTTTGGCGCTGGCCTTGGCACTGGGCGCACCCGTATACACCACCGACAAGGAATGGAAGAAACTCAAATTGCACATACCGATTCATGTCCTGCTGTAAGCGCGGGGTTCCTATAACGATACGGGTTCCGGTTGACGAGTGGGCGGATCGAATGATGATTTCCTACCGGTAGGCAAGGTTGACGTAAGATCAACATAATTCCTCCGTCGGGCGGGAGCTTCGCCCTTTTCTTCCTAGCCTAAGGCCACTAAGGTGCGGCGAATCAGCCGGAGTATTGTCTCACGGGGTGGAATCGCGCACCCCGGCGGGTTCTGGAGGCTAGGGACTGGGTACTACGGGAAAACTCGCTGTCGTCCAAACCCCTACCGCGCACGATGCCCCAGCCCTTAACCATCCTACGCTAGCCACTAGCCACTAGGCACTAACCACTGCTCTGCCGAGGCCTCCATGTTGCTGGTCAAGAAAACCACTCTGATCCCAAAGAAAATGGCCGCCAATCGGCGTGACGCGAGTCTTTCGCGCGACGCGGCGACTGCGGAGGGAAATGCGTGCATTGGCGCCGCGCAATTTCATTACGGCTTTTATCCGAAGGGGCAGGAGACACAAAAAGATGTCAAAAATGGAGATCGATCCGGCGATGTGTATGAAAACACAAGGAAATAGACAAACTGTATACTCCAAGAATGTCCCTTTTTACACGAAATCGCCCCAAACAAGCGGCAATCGACGGAAATCTGTCGGATTTGTTGGCCAAAGGTGCAGAAGCTGCCCCAAAAAAACGGGGCGAAGTGGCGCCAATCTTCTGAACCTGCCCTTATCGGGGCGAATGGCCAAAGGATGGCGCCGCGGCCGTGCCGCCCGCGATCAAGGTGGCCAGAGCCTACTCCATTCGCGGAGTTTACCCTACCGATTGAGCATTTTGGCGCCAAACATAACCCCCATTCGGCGCTGAAATCCGGTAAAATGGAATGGACCACATTACGAACACTAAGGACCGCAATTCATGGGCGATCAAGAACTCATCAAGCCGTCGCGGGAAGTTCCCGTCAACATTGAAGACGAAATGCGCAGGTCGTATCTCGATTACGCCATGAGCGTGATCATCGGCCGGGCGCTGCCCGACGTGCGCGACGGGCTGAAGCCCGTACACCGCCGCATTCTTTACGCGATGTACAAGGAGGGCAACACCTCCGACAAGCGTTACATCAAGTGCGCGGGCGTGGTGGGCGAGGTCATCAAGAAATATCACCCGCACGGTGACGCGGCGGTTTACGACACGCTGGTGCGCATGGCGCAGGATTTCAACATGCGCTACTTGCTGATCGACGGCCAGGGCAACTTCGGCTCGGTGGATGGCGACCCCCCGGCGGCTTACCGGTACACGGAGTGCCGCCTGGCGAAACTGGCCGAGGAGATGCTGGCCGACATCGAGAAAGACACCGTGGATTTCATTCCCAATTTCGACGAGTCCACGGAGGAGCCCACCGTGCTGCCCACGCGGGTTCCCGGCCTGCTGATCAATGGATCGGATGGAATCGCCGTGGGCATGGCCACCAAGATTCCCCCGCACAACCTTACAGAGATCATCGAAGCCACCATCCTGCTGCTGAACAAGCCCACCGCCTCCATTGACGAGGTGCTGGCGCTTGTTCCCGGCCCGGACTTCCCCACCGGCGCCTTCATCTACGGCAAGAGCGGGATTAAGGATGCCTACCGGACGGGCCGCGGCCAGTTCACCATGCGCGCCAAGGCGGCCATCGAGCGCCCCGGCAAGGAAAAGGTGCAGATCGTCATCACGGAGATTCCCTTCCAGGTTAACAAATCCCGCGTTATTGAGCGCATCGCGGAGCTGGTGCAGGACAAGAAGATCGAGGGCATCTCCGACGTGCGCGACGAGTCGGACCGCGACGGCATGCGCATGGTCATTGAGATAAAGCGCGGCGAGCAGCCGGAAGTCATTCTGAACAATCTCTACAAGCATACGCAGCTCCAAGAGACGTTCGGCATGATCATGCTGGCGATTGTCCACGGGCAGCCGCGCACGCTCCCGCTGACGGACGCGCTGCAACAGTTCATTGACCATCGCGTCAACGTGGTCCGGCGCCGGACGGAGTACGACCTGCGCAAAGCGCAGGAACGCGCCCATATTTTGGAAGGTTTCCTCAAGGCGCTTTTGCACCTCGACGCCATCATCAAGCTGATTCGCGCTTCCAAGACTCCCGCCGAAGCGCGCGCGGGGTTAATGACCCGCCTCGAATTTACCGAGCGCCAGGCGCAGGCCATCCTGGAAATGCAGTTGCAGCGCCTGACCGCCCTCGAGCGCGACAAGATCCAGCAGGAGTACGACGACCTCCAGAAGAAGATCGCCGAGTATCAGGAAATCCTGGCCAGCGACAAGGCGCTGAAGAAAGTCATCGTCAATGAGCTGAAAGAAATCCAGAAGGTGTACGGCGATGCCCGGCGCACGGAAATCATCGAAGAGCAGGATGAGATCCGATTAGAGGACCTGATCGCGGTACAGGACGTGGTCATCACCGTTTCCCACTCCGGTTACACCAAGCGTACCCCGCTCAGCGCCTATCGCCAGCAGGCGCGCGGCGGCAAGGGCCGGTTGGGCATGAAGACGCGCGAGGAGGATTTTGTCGAGAACCTCTTCATTGCCTCCACGCACAGCTACGTCCTGGTGTTTACCAACACCGGCAAGCTTTATTGGCTGAAGGTGTATGAAATTCCCGATGTGGGCGCCGCCGGCAAGGGCAAGCATATTTTGAATCTGGTTAATCTTTCCAAAGAAGAAAAAGTGGCGGCGGTTTTGGCGGTGAAAGAGTTGCCCGATGAGCCCAAGGACGTCACCGTGGAGGGCGAGACCCTGGCCGCGGAAGGCTACATTACTATGGTCACGCGGCAGGGCATCATCAAGAAAACCCGCTTGGCCGAATTCTCCAATCCCCGTTCTGCAGGCATCCTGGCCATGAAGATCGAAGAGGGTGATGAACTAATTGCCGTGAAGCTGACTTCGGGACACGACAACATCTTCCTGGCCTCGCACGAAGGTATGGCCATCCGCTTCCCCGAAGCCGACGTCCGCGATATGGGCCGCGCCGCTTATGGCGTGAATGCCATGGATCTCGACAAAGGCGACTACATCGTGGGCATGGAAATCGTGGGAGATAAGGAGTTGATCCTCTCGGTCACAGAGAAGGGTTACGGCAAACGCACCGCCATCACCGAGTACCGCTTGCAGTCACGGGCGGGCAAGGGAGTCATCAACGTCAAAACCGCCGAGCGCAACGGCAAGGTGGTGAACGTTCTGAGCGTCACGGAAGAGTCGGAAGTGATGATCATCTCGCAGCAAGGAAAGATCGCGCGCCTGGATTCCAGCACTATTCGCGAGAGCGGACGCTCCGCGCAGGGCGTGCGCCTGCTTAACCTCGAAGAAGGCGACCAGGTGGCGGCAGCTTGCCTGATCAAGAGCGACACCAACGGGGATACACCGATGCAGCCGTTGCTGATTCAATGAGCGTCCCCGTATCTTCACCGCGGAGACGCTGAGGCGCTGAGGACGGAAAGCACAGGATCTTTTCTCTGCGCCTCAGCGTCTCTGTGATGAGAAAAGTATCTTTGACAGCTTCTTTCGTTGTGGGTTGAGAGTTAAGTGCGCACGCGCTATCCTTAAATGAGGGTGGATTCACCCAGGGCTGAATTCGAGCCGAGATTACAGCGATGGGAATTAGTTGCTAGCCACTAACCACTAGCCACTAATCACTGCTTTCAATGGGCGAACTGGAAACAAAACAACAAAGGTTGCAAGAGCAATTGAGTACGTTGCCCTCGCTTATTGTCGCGTACTCGGGCGGCGTGGATTCGGCCTACCTTGCCTACGCTGCCCACAAGGCATTGGGCGAACGCATGTTGGCGGTGACGGCCCTGAGCGCCAGCTACTCCGCGCGCGACCGTGAGGCGGCCGAGAAATGCGTTGCCCACTCCCATTTCCGCCACGAGTTTATCTCCACTGATGAGCTCGCGAATCCCAGCTATCGCGCCAACAACGCCGACCGCTGTTATTTCTGCAAGGATGAACTCTTCCTGAAACTCGATGAGATGGCCGGGCGTCGCGGCTTCGCCGCCGTGGCTTACGGCATCAACAAGGATGACTTGGGCGATTGGCGCCCCGGCCAGCAAGCCGCGCGCGAGCACAAAGTCCTCACCCCCCTGCTCGATGCGGGTCTCACCAAAGCCGACGTTCGGGAACTCTCACGCCAGGTGGAATTGCCGGTGTGGGACCGCCCCGCCTCCGCCTGCCTTTCCTCGCGCATTGCGTATGGAATTGAAGTGACGCCGGAGCGCCTTGCTATAGTCGAAAAAGGTGAAGAGGCCCTGCGCGCCTTGGGATTCCGCCAGTTTCGCGTGCGCTACCATGAGGAGCTCGTCCGCATTGAGATTTCTCTCGAGGAATTGCCGCGCGCCCTTGACCCCGCGATGAGCCGCAAGTTCGTCGAGATTTTCAAAGCCCTCGGCTTCAAGTTTGTCACCCTGGACTTGGAGGGCTTCCGCTCCGGGTCGATGAATGCTCTGCTCGTGAATATACGAAAGGAAGCGTAGCGCGAGCCTCAAAGGCGGAGGTCCGCGCAACATTACTTGGCAAATTCCTTCGCCACCCGAACCGTATTGGTGTGGATTTGGATGGTGTCTTCCACGCGGCGGGCGTAACCGCCGGCCAGTGTGACGGCGACGGGAATGTTTCTCGCTCGCGCCTCTTCAAAAACTAATCGGTCGCGCCGTTCAAGGCCCTCAATGGAAAGTTTCAGCCCGCCGAGTTGATCATAGCGATAGGGATCGGCGCCGGCCACGTAATAGATCAGGTCGGGCTGAAAATCGCTCAAAGCGTGGTCGAGGCCTTTTTCCAACTCCTGAAGGTATTCCCCGTCTTCCACGCCGTCGCGCAGGTTGATATCGAGCGTGCTGGGAGGTTTGGGATAGGGATAGTTGTTTTCCTGGTGGATGGAAAGCGTGAACACGCTGTGGTCGCCGGCAAAGATGGCGGCGGTGCCGTTGCCCTGGTGCACATCGCAATCCACGGTCATGGCGCGCTCGATGACCTTGTCTTTTTGCAGGCGGCGAATGCCGATGGCAAAATCGTTGAGCACGCAGAAGCCTTCGCCGTGGTCGGGATAGGCGTGGTGAAATCCTCCCCCCAGGTTTACCGCCGCCTGGTCCTGGAGAGCGAGCCGTCCCGCCAAAATCGATCCACCCGCGCACAGCCACACAGCGCGCACCAACTCCGGCGAGTAGGGGATTTCCAGGCGCAGGATTTCCAGGTAGGAGAGCTTGCCGGCCTGCAACTTGCGAATGTATTCGCGGTGATGGACCAACGCAATATCGTCCTCGGAGGCCACTGAGGGCACGACAAAATCCAGCGGGCCTACGAGCTGGTCGCGCAGCAGTTGCTCCTTCGTCAGGCGATACTTGATGGAAGGGAAAACGTGGTTTCCCAAATTCAAATCGTATTCGTCCGCATAAATGACCTTCAAACCGGCAACCCCTCCGCAGATTGCATTCTAGCGGTTTCCAGTCGAGGAATGAAGGTCCACCTTAATTCGCCGCGCATTTCCGGATCAGCGCCAGCAGGCGGGCCAAGTCATGCTCGGTGGTGTACGGGTTCATGAGGGTGCAGCGCAGGTACAAGGCATCGCCAATGCGCGTCTGCACCAGGAAGAACCTGCCGGAGGCAAGAACACGTTGACGAATCTTCGCCTGATGTTCATCCAGCAATTTGACGCTCAACTCCTCGCGTTTCGCGCCGCCGGGGATATGGCGGAAGCAGAGGATATTGCACATGGGCTCGGTGAGCAGTTCAAAATCCGGCTGAGCCTTGAGCAGTGCTGCGAAGGCGCGTGCGAGGTCCAACTTCTGCGTCACCAATTCGCCGAGGCCGCACTCGCCGTACAGTTGGAAGCAAATCCAGAGCTTCCAGGCTTGCATTGGGCGGGTACACTCGATGGTGCGCAGGCCCAGGTCGTACTCGGGGAAGGCATGACGGCCAAAGAGGTAACTCGCCTCCTGGCTGAATGCTTCATAGCCATGGGAGCCTTGACGGAACAGCAAGGCGGTAGCGAGGCTGGACACAAAGAGCATCTTGTGCGCGTCCCAGATTACGGAGTCGGCGAGTTCGATGCCGTCCGCCAGCGATCGGTACTTGGGGCTGAGCAGCACGGAGGCCCCGTGCGCGCCATCCACGTGGAACCACACGCCCTGGGTGCGGCAGAACTTCCCGATTTCCCGCAGCGGATCGAAGCTGCCGGTGGCGGTGGTTCCGGCACTCGCCACCACGGCCACAACTTTCTTCCCTTGCGCCATCGCCTCGTGGTAGCACGCCGCCAGAGCTGCCGCATCCATCCGAAACTGGCGGTCAACGGGAACGCGCAGCACGTTTTCCTGGCCCAGGCCCAGAATGCCGGCCGACCGCGCCACCGAGTAATGGGCATGCTCAGACACCAGGATGGCCAGCGGCGGCCCGGAGCGCACGCCCTTTTCCCACGCCGCGCCGCCGGTGGCGTGGTTGCGGGCGGCCAGCAGGGCGGTGAGATTGCCCAAGGATCCACCGGAGGTAAAGACTCCGTCCGCTGCTTTGTCCCACCCTATGATGTTGCACAACCAACGTGCGGTCTGGCGCTCAATGTGGGTGGCCGACGGGCTCATTTCATACACCGGCATGCTCTGATTGAAGACGCCGGCCGCCAAGTCCGCCAGGCTGCTCACGGGCAGAGGCGGGCACACCTGATGACCGATGTAACCGGGATGCTGCAAGTGAATGCCCTGCTCGACGAGTTCCTGCACGCGCTGGGCGAGATACTTCATCGCGTCCGGCGCGGCTTCCGCAGGTGGCGCCTGCTGGTGTCGATCCGCCAGGGCGGGAGGCGCCGGCTCCGGCAGCACAGGCATTTGACCCTGGCGGGCGGCGAGAAGGTATTCCGTCAACTGGTCTATGAGGCGGTGGCCAGCCTGACGGAAGATTTCCGGGTCGTACATCGAGTCAATTATGTCCATTTTAGTAATCCAAACTAAGATATTGTTGTGTTTCTGGCAGAAGCACAGGCTTGCTAATTCAGGATGACGGACTTGGAAAAGTCCCAGGAGGCAGGATCCTCGTCCGGATGAACCATTGTGGCTTATTCAAAGTCCGCTGGCAACAAGGGATCACGCAGGTGGGCAAACATTCGCGCCACTTGGGCCTCGGTCACGCGCGTCAGGGAAAGGGCCGGAAGCTTCCCCTCCGGGAAGAAAGCGGCATCGGCGCAATCAGCATGAGGCTGGGGATTATCCTCGATCAGGTTGCACTGCAAAAAGACTTTGTAGACATGAAACGGCAACGGCGGGTGTGCATGCCGGTCGCGATCGTAAACGGCCAGCAGCTTCACCGCCCTCGTGCAGTAACCTGATTCTTCCATGACTTCTCTTGCGGCCACCTCGGCCGGCGTCTCGCCTACATCTGCCCAGCCGCCCGGCAGGCTCCAGCGGCCGTCTTCCCGCTCGAGAACCAACAGGATTTCGCCCTTACGAAAAACCACCGCGCGCACGTCCACCTTGGGCGTGGCGTAACCTTGCTCGCGCTGGAACAAGTCCAGGACCTGGGCAAAGTCGGCGCCCGAGTGCGCACTTATGATCTCCGCCGCGACCTTCTGAAGCTGGGTGTAACGCTCACGGTCGAAGGGGTCCTGCGCGAAGGTCAGACCATTCTGGGCGATGGACTGAAGAGTCTTAGCCCACTGTAGCCATCGAGGGTCCAAGCTGAATCCCCCTTGGAGCAGCGCAGAGTTATTCCGTGAAAGGCGATGGTCAAATGTCTATGGGTCGTGCTTTAGACCTTCAACTATCTACAATGAACTATCAACTTCCTTTCACTCCACCGTCACCGACTTGGCCAGGTTGCGGGGCTGATCGACGTTGCAGCCGCGCAGGACGCCGATGTGGTACGCCAGCAATTGCAGCGGCACCACTTCCAGGATGGAAGAGAGCAGTTCATTGGTGGGGGGCAGCACGATGAGATGGTCAGCCATGTCGCTCATTTCGCGATCTCCCTCCGTGACCAGCGCCAGGATGACGGCCCCGCGCGCCTTGGCTTCCTTGATGTTGGAAATGGTGCGCTCGTAGCGGGCGCGGGAGTCCTCGGTGGTCCAATCGCAGGTGGCGATTACAACCACCGGCATCTCATCGGCGATCAGGGCGATGGGCCCGTGCTTCATCTCGCCGGCGGGACAGGCCTCCGCGTGGATGTAAGAGAACTTCTTCATCTTCAAGGCGCCTTCCAGCGCCACGGGGTAGTGAACGCCGCGGCCGAGGAAAATAATATCCGACGAGCGGTAGAAATGCCGCGCCAAATCCTCGAACTCATCGTCCTTTTGCAACACGCTCTCAAGCTGCTTGGGCAGCGCGGTCAACGCCGCCAGGAGCTTTTTGGCCTCGGCGACGGGCAGGCGGCCGCGGATTTGCGCCAGGTAAACGGCGAAGAGGTAAAGGGCCGTCAACTGCGCGGTAAAGGTTTTGGTTGAGCCCACGCCAATTTCCGGGCCGGCGTGCGTGTAAATGGTGCCATGCGCTTCCCGCGGCACCATGCTACTCAGCACATTGCAGATGGCCAGCGTCTTGGAAGACTTGGCCTTGGCCTCGCGCTGGCCGGCAATGGTGTCCGCCGTTTCACCGGATTGAGTAATCAACAAAGTCAGTGTGTCCGCATCCACCAGCGGGTCTCGGTAGCGGAATTCCGAGGCGTAATACACTTCCGTGGGCACGCGCGCCAGCCGCTCGATCATCACTTTTCCCGCCAGGCCCGCGTGGCGTGAGGTGCCGGCAGCGACGATGCGGATTTCCTGAAAGGAGCGGAAGTCCTGCTCGGTGATTTCCATCTCATCCAGGAAAACCTGTCCGGACTCGGGAGAGATTCTTCCCAGGGCGGTGTCGCGCACGGCACGCGGCTGTTCGTAAATTTCCTTTTGGGTGAAGTGCTTGAATCCGCCCTTTTCCGCCAGGATGGGGTCCCAGGTGATGTGCTGCACGCGCCGGGTGACGGGATGGCCGTCGAAATCCGACAAGGTCACGCCGTTGGGAGTGAGCACGGCCACGTTGCCGTCGGAAAGAAAAAACAGGTCGCGGGTGTGATAGAGGATGGCCGGCACGTCGCTGGCCACGAAGTATTCGTCCTTGCCCAGGCCGATCACCGCCGGTGGGCCCTGGCGCACGGCGACGATTTTGTTCAGGTCTCTGGTGGAAATAATGGCAAGCGCGAACACTCCCACTAGCTGGCGGACGGCCGCGCGCACGGCGTCTTCCAGGCTGGGCGCGGGCCGCCCATTTCCGCTCAAGTGTTTCTCCACCAGATGGGCGATCACTTCAGTGTCCGTTTCGGTGGTGAACTTGTGGCCTTCCGCTTCCAGTTGCTTCTTCAGCTCGAGATAATTCTCGATGATCCCGTTGTGCACGACCGCAACGGTTTTGTGGCAATCACTGTGCGGGTGAGCGTTCTCCTCCGTGGGTGCCCCGTGGGTGGCCCAGCGCGTGTGCCCAATGCCGTACGCGCCGTCCACGGGATCGAGGCGAATCTTCTCTTCCAAATTGCGCAGCTTGCCGGGGGAGCGGCGGACCAGCAACTGGTCCTCGCGCATCACGGCCAGGCCCGCGGAGTCGTACCCGCGGTATTGCAGCCGCTGCAAGCCTTCCAGCAGCACGGGCACTACACGTTTGTTTCCGAGGTATCCGATAATTCCTGACATAGGATTTTCCCCAGGTGGATGGTGCCCCCAGCCATCAGATTGCGCTTCGACAACGGAATGATGAACGTTTGATTATACAGCAGCGCGGGCCACCAGGTGGGATTATGGCGTGGCGGTGTCATTGCAGGCGGGCGCTGCGGTGACGTGTTCGGTGAGTTCGTGATAATCGGTGCGATCGGGGAGAGAAGCCGATACCCTTAGAAGTCCGGTCTGCGCCAGCCCGCAGCTACCACGACCCCGTAGACTTTTGAGTCTAGTTACGCGCCGGCTATTCACTGGACTTACTGATCGCTGCATAATGGGGCGACAGACAAACCCCCTCACCCGGTCCGCCCCGGCCGGAGAAAACGCCGGTGGCGTTCCACGCCTCTCCCCCAAGGGGGCAAGGGTATAGACTTTGTTTAACTCTCCCCTCGGTCGCCGCGGCGACAGAGGGGTTGGGGTGAGGGGTAGGCGTCGCTCAATTGTGCAGCGCTCAGTAGGCTTGCTCGCCACTTGTTATTCGCCACTGCTGTTAGCTCGGTTTGTTTCCCGAGTGCAGACCGCACTCTTTCTGGGTGGCCTCTTCCCACCACCAACGGCCTTCGCGCTCGTGCTGGCCGGGCAGAACGGCGCGCGTGCAGGGCTCGCACCCGATGGAAATGAATCCCCGCTCGTGCAGCGGGTTGTAGGGGACGTCGTTTTCGCGGATGTAGTCCCAAACCTGCTTGGAGCTCCAATTGGCCAGGGGGTTGAATTTTACCAGCTCATGACTCGGCGTCGAGAAGGTGGGATCGGCTTGCACCACGGGGACGGCCGCGCGGGTTGAGGGGCTCTGGTCGCGGCGCTGTCCGGTGACCCAGGAGTCCAGGGTGCTGAGCGCCCGCCGCAGCGGTTCCACCTTGCGCACGCCGCAGCATTCCTGGTGGCCGTCGTTATAAAAGGAGAAGAGGCCCTTCTCGCGCACCATTTTTTCCACTGCTTCCGGCCGGGGAAAGAAGACTTCGATGGGGATCTCGTATCGCTCCCGAACCTGGTCGAGAAAGCGCAACGTTTCCGGATGGAGGCGTCCAGTGTCGAGCGAGAAAACGCGGAACCTGGCTCCCAGCTTCGACGCCAGATCGACCAGCACCACGTCTTCGGCGCCGCTGAAGCTGATGCCGACGCTGGGCGAAAACATCTCCAACGCTAAAGCGAGGATCTCGCGGGGATGTCGCTGCGCATAGGTTTCAGCCAGTTCGGATAGATTTGCAACCTCGAGGGGCATAGTTGTCGTTGTCCTTTTCATGTTGTAAGTAGAAAGCAGATAGGGTGAGGAGCGAAACTCGAAAATCTGATCGCGAAACACGAAAATCGAAATTCGAAACCAGGGGATTGCAAATCGAGTTTCGAATTTCCATTTTTGAGTTTCGGCACTCCCCTCATTCCTAGTTTCCGCGGTTACCCCACTAAAAGCCGGGTTCCCAGGGAGAAATAGAGCACGGTGAACAGCCAACTGAAATACCGCTCGGGGATGATGCGGGTCAGCCGGCTGCCCACCACCACCCCGGGCAAAGAGCCTATAACGATGTGCAGAAAGAGGCCGCTATCAAAGTGGCCCATGCGCACATGGAGGAAGCCCGCCAGCGCCATGGTGGCGAGTCCGTAAAGAATGTCGGTGCCCACCAATTCGCCCAGGGGGTAGGGCGTGAGCAGCAGCAGGAAGATCATCAGCAAGCTCCCGCTGCCGATCGAGGTCAGCGCGACCTGGAATCCCACCAGCGCGCCCGCGGCGACCAGCTTCAACCCCGCGCTTTTCCCCGGGGCGTCAACCCAGGTTTTGGGCGGCTTGATCTTTCCCAGCCGGACGAGCGGCAATAGGAACGACACGCAGAAGAGCGTCAATCCCAGCACCAAGCGGAGGAGATGGTCCAGTTTGGCTTCCGGCAACCTTGTCTTCAAGAAGCTGAGCAGAACGATCCCGCCGGTCGCGCCGGGTACTGTGCCGGCAATCAGGAATGTGGCGAGACGCCAACGCACTTGGCCCAGGCGGCGATGTTCAAACACCCCCAGCAACTTGGTGAAGGCGCCGTTGACGATGTCTGTGCCGATCAAGATGACGGCGGGATAAGGCGTGAGGACCATCAAGAGGGGGGTCAGGAGCACACCCCCGCCCGTGCCGGTCAGCCCTATGAGCATCCCCGTGATGAATCCAATAAGCGTTATGAGCATGGTGATGCTGCGATCCTGCTAGCGCGTCGTTCCCCTGCCAAGCGTGGCGATGTAGCGCCGGGATTGCACTGCCACCTTACTCCGCTTGACTTTTGTTCACTAATAAACTGCCTAAGAGCAAAACGCCCGCTGCGGCTACTCCGTCAGCGGGCGTCTCAGGTCTTGAACTCTGGGTTTGTGTGTCTTACAAATCCCTATTCCCTGAGGACAGAACACCGCTGGCGGCTGGCAAACAACAACACATCCGCCGCACGTTACTGCTCCTCACGGAATGGAGAATAGTGGTCATTTTTACCGAAAAAGCAGACTATCACAGCAATTGCGATGCGTCAATAATATTGACAGGGGGCTTTATCCTTATTTGAGCGTAGCGCCGCCATCCTGGCGACCCAATGCCGGCTGGAAGCGGGCGCTACATCTGGCAGGATCAACCGTAGCACAGCGGGTCAATTCGATGTAGAGGCGGCGGAATATATCCCGATCTTATCGGGACGCCGCCATTTGTCCTCACCGAAGAGCCAAGCTCATGGCTTCCCGCACTTTCTTGGAAGGCGCAGGGATCTTGCGCACTTGATAGCGTCGGCATGCCTCCACCGTGTTCCTCAGGCTTTCAAGGTAGGCGATGCAGGGTTTGCAGCCTTTCAGATGGCGCTCCAGCTCGCGGCAGTTCTTCACCGGAAGCTCGGCGTCCAGGTAGGCCGAGAGCATGGCGAAGATATGCTTGCAACGCCGGTCAGGCATGGCTTTTACTCTCCTCTCCGCTGAAATGGTGAACGTAGCCAGCCAATGCATTGCGAACGAAGACGCGCGCCCGGTGCAGCCGCATTTTCGTGGTTTCTTCGGAGATGCCCATCACCTCCGCCACCTCGCGGGTATCGAGTTGTTCCATATCGCGAAGGATCAAGACCAGACGGTAATGCTTGGGGAGGGCGAGGATGGCGTCTTCCAGCCTGCCGCGCAATTCCTGGTTCAGGACGATCTCTTCCGGCGTGATCTGCCAGGGGTTTTTCCCCGCCGGCGAATGGACGGAATCCTTGGGCATCATTTCCTCGAGCGCGAGCATTTGCGCCGGGGCGAATTTGCTTTTGCGGCGGCTCATCAAACACTGGGTCTTGGCCACCTTATAAAGCCAGACGGACAGCGCCCGCGCGTCCGGGAACTCTCGGAGTTGCCGTGCCAGGCGGATCAGCGTCTCCTGCGCAGTGTCTTGAGCGTCCTCATGGCTGCCACAGACCTTCATTCCGAATCCGTAGACGACCCCTTGCAGGGTTTCGAGGGCACGCTCGGCTTCCCGGCGATTTCCGGACTTTAGGAATTCGATTGCTTGTTCAATTTGAGCGTTCACCGTGTGCATTCCCCTAATGAACAGGCCTGAAATTGCATGTCATTAATAGTATCGCACTTCCCCCCTGGAATGCGATTGCCCTGGCTGCGTCACCAAGCGTGGAGGAGGGGGCTGGCTTGCCATCCCCTGGTGGCAAACCTGCGCCGAGCGGCAAGGGTAGGGCAAGCCCCATCCGTACTGCCCAAGAATTCTCTGTTACTTCTCCCGGCGAATTGCATTTATGCCTATGAGGTAGGGAAATGCACGTGAATACGCGGGTCCAACAAATCTGGTTGCGATTGCTCGGCGCTGTGGATTCCTCCCTAGCCACGCGCATAGAAATGATCGAAGACGGCTACTACGCGGTGGTACACGATGCCGCCAAGAGGACAGATTGTGACGGCACACGCGATCAAGAGGATTTTCGGGCCGTCGAATCCTTCATTCCCAACCTCGACCGCACACGGGCTGTTTATCTGAATCAGGAAAGCAATTACGGGCTGACAAGGATAGAGAGTTTGCAGCACTGGGCGGGTCCGCTCGGCGAGCAAGTCGAGCAGGGCGCCCGCCATGCTTTTGCGATCGTGGAAGTGAGGATTTTCATTCAGAAAGTATCCGCCTCCCTCCGAGCGTCGGGTTGGCAAGTGGAACATGTGGAGGACAGCCTCCGAGTCAGCGATGGGCGGTTCACCGAGTGTGTTAACCTCCTCCGCGCCGTCGTGCAAATGGTTTTCTCCCGCAGCACTTTCGCTGATGCCGCACGTTCGCTCGAGGCCCAACTTGCCGGGCGATTCCTGATGAACAGCCGGTTATTCGCGCGCTTCGAAGGACGTTTTGCCCATTACCGGCCAGCCATCATCGGCCGATACTTTACGCTCTGTCCGAACGACTCACGTCTGGCCGCCGGTTGGGATTACTGGCAGATCTCCAGCCGCGATGCCCGCGCCGCGACCGAAGATTTTGAGCAAGCCATGAAGGAGTTTGAAGCCCTGCTCTCGACGCCACAAGAAAATTGGCTTCCACCCTTGCCGGCGGATTGCTGCGAACAGAGCACCCTGAATCTTGAGGTGATCCATGATTGAAGGGAAGTTACGCCTGACCGCCGCCAGAGGATCCGGCCGCCAATTTGTGGCGCAATCGGGCACGGGCCATGCGCTCGTCATTGACGACGCGGACGGCCACACTGGCACCAAACCGATCGAACTCGCGCTGCTTGCCTTGGGAGGCTGCACGGCCTTTGACGTGATTGGGATATTGCGGAAGAAAAGGCAGAAGGTGACGGGTTATGAAATCGAGTTGCGCGCGGACCAGAATCCCGAGCCTCCCACCTATTTCACCCGCGTCGAAATCAAACACAAGCTTCGCGGCCGTATCGATCCGGAGGCGGTCCAGGCTGCCATCCATTTGTCGGAAACCAAGTACTGCGCGGTCGGGGCCATGATTGCCAAAACCGCCAAACTTGAGACCACCTTTGAAATCCTCCCAGAAGAAAGCCCGGAAACCCATAGCGAGGCAGCCTAATGGCACGCATCCTTTTAATTCGAACGTCCCTGGCAATCCTTTGCTCTGCCCTGCTTGCCGGCGCCCAGTCAAGTGCGCCCACGCCGCAAGTCCTTACGCTCCGGGATGCCGTGAGTGTCGCGCTGGAGAAAAACCCCACCGTGCAGGCAGCGGTTGCGTACTCCCAGGCGGTGCACGAGGGAATTGCCGAAGCAAAGGCGGCGCGGTTTCCCCGGGTGGATTTTTCCGAAGGCTTCACGCGCGGCGATAACCCCGTCTACGTTTTCGGCGGATTGCTGACCCAGCGGCAATTCAACGCGAGTGATTTTGGTCTGAATTCTCTCAATACGCCTCCACCTCTCGATATTTTCCGCACTCAATTCACCGCTGCCCTGCCCTTGTACGATGCGGGGCAGATTGGCCGCCGCATCAAGGACGCGAAACTGAGCGCGCAAGGCGCCGGCGAGAATGGCCAACGCACGCGGCAGGAAGTGATTTTCAATGTCGTAAAGGCATACACGGATGAACTCCTGGCGCGGGAGAACGTGCGCGTGGCGGAGGCAGCAGTCAAATCAGCGCGGTCGGACCTTCAGCGCGCCGAGGCACGGCAGGAGGAAGGCCAGGCCGTGCCTTCCGACCTCTTGAGTGCGCAGGTACAACTTGCCCAGGCGCAGGAAGATTTGTTGCGAGCGCAGAATGCCGCGGACCTTGCCCATGCCGCTCTCAACGTGGCCATGGGATTACCTGAGGACGCCGCCACCGCCATTGCGCCAGGACTCAGAGAATCCAACTTTGAGGCCGGCGCGCTGGCCGAACGCCAACAGCTTGCTCTGAAGAACCGGCCCGACCTTCGCGAAGCCGACTTGGGTGTAGAGCGCGCCGCCAACGGCCAGCACATGGCCCGCGCTGAGTTCCTACCCAAAGTGAACGCGTTTGGCTCGTGGGAGGAGGACAACCAGACGTTTCTCACTCGGGGTGGCAACAACTGGACGGCCGGCGTCAGCCTGAATTTCAATCTTTTCGATGGTGGAGCGGACCGGGCCCGCGTGGCGGCCGCCCGCTATCGGCAAACGCAGGCCCAAGCGCAGGTGGCGCAAATGGCCGCTGGCGTTAAACTTCAGGTGCGCGAAGCCTACCTGAACCTGACCACCGCGCAGCAACGCATGGAAGTCTCGCGCCAGGCGCAGTCGGAAGCCGAGGAAAGCCTGCGCATTGTTCAGAATCGCTATGAAGCAGGTTTGGCAACCATCACGGACTTATTGCAAGTCGAAACTGCGCACACCAGCGCTCAGAAGAATTACTTGAACGCTTTGTTCGATTATCGCCTCAGCTACGCAGCTTTGGAATTGGCAACCGGCGAACTTGCGCCCGATTCGCCGGCCGTCACGCGTTAGATAGGATTTTCCCGGTGAGGGGGGTATTGGCAAACGCATTGTGGACAGTCCGAGAATGCCCATGAAAGGCCACGTTTGCCTGACAACCTTTTCACCGACTCAAAGGACAAAATGCCCATGTATGGAAAGAAGATCTGTTCCCTACTCCTCCTTGCGGCCGTAGCGGACATTTTTACCGCTTGCAGCTCCAATGAAAAGCGCGCTTCGGAACCCACACCGTTCGTCAGTGGGGTGCAAACTGAAGTCGTGCATCTGGAGTCTGCGCCCCTGCTTTACCAAGCGGAAGGCGCCATCCGCTCCGCCAACACCGCCATCCTGGTGGCGCAGGTAGGCGGCACCGTTCGCGAAATCCGCGTGCAGGCCGGCGACCACGTTAAGCGCGGGCAGCTTCTCGCGGTGCTGGATGACCGCAGCGCGCGTGCGCAGGTGCAGGGCGCGGAGGCGGGCGTAAACGAAGCCATCCAGGGAGAGGCGGAAGTGGAGCAGGCGCTCAAGGCCGCCACCGCCGAGCGAAAGTTTGCCGAGGCGACTTTTAACCGCTACAAGGAGTTGCTCGCCAAGAACTCGCTGAGCCGGCAGGAATACGATGGGGCGGAGGCGCGCTATCAGGGGGCGCTCGCCAACGAACGCGCCATGGAAGCAAAAAAACAGCAAATTCTGTCTCGCCAGCAGCAGGCGCGCTCGCAGCAGGATTCCGCGCAAACCTACCTCAGCTATTCCAGCATCGTTTCGCCCCTCGACGGCATCGTGACCGCGAAATCCGTGGATACGGGAACGGTGGTGATGCCTGGTACGCCGTTGCTGACGGTGGAAGACCCGGCGCGCTATCGCCTGGAAGCGAGCCTTCCGGAGGAGTATCTCCCCAACGCTAAAGCCGGCGATAGCGTCTCCGTCTCGACCGAGCACGGCCAATTCGAAGGGCGTGTCGCCGAAGTTGTCCCGGCGGCAGATGCTACCAGCCACACCTTCCTGGTAAAGATTGATCTCCCTTACGATTGCAATTGCCGCTCCGGTGAATACGGCCAGGCGAATTTCCCGATCGGCGAGGCCCAGCGCCTGGCGGTGTCCAGTTCGGCGGTGGTTGACCACGGCGAATTGCAAGGAGTCTTTGTGGTAGGCGCAGATGGAACAATTGAATACCGGCTGGTGAAAACGGGAAAGACCTTCGGGAACCGGGTAGAGATCCTCTCCGGCCTGGCCGCAGGAGAAAAGGTGGCAGTTTCTCAAACCGATCGCTTGCGCGATGGCGCGCGTGTGGAGGGCCTATGAGCACGCGCAAACTCGGCGCCGCCGGACACATCGCCCACTACTTCATCAACTCCAAGCTCACACCGCTCGTCATGGTGTTTGCGATTCTGTTGGGCGCGTTTGCCGTACTCGAGACGCCCCGCGAGGAAGAGCCCCAAATCATCGTTCCCATGATGGACGTCTTCGTCCAGATGCCCGGTTCGACCGCGCAGGAGGTGGAGCAGCGCGTCACCACCCCCATGGAAAAGCTCATCTGGGAAATTCCCGGCGTCGAATACGTCTACTCCATCACGCGCCCGGGCGTCAGCATGGCCATCGTGCGCTTCAAGGTGGGTGAAAAAGAAGAAGATTCCATCATCAAGCTCTACAACAAGCTCTATTCGCACTTTGACCTGATTCCCCCCGGGGCTTCGAAGCCGCTCATCAAGCCGCGCTCGATTGACGACGTTCCCATCCTGGCGCTCACTTTCTGGAGCAACCGTTACGACAGTTACACGTTGCGCCGGGTGGCCAGCGAGGTCGATCGTGAAATCAAGAGCATTGACGATGTCTCGCAAACGCAGTTGATCGGCGGCGAGCGCCGGCAGATTCGCGTGCTGCTCGATCCTGCCAAGATGGCCGGTTTCGGGGTCGCGCCCGCCATGATTATGGGAACCATCGACAGTGCCAACCAGCGCCTGCAAGTGGGAGAGTTCGCCGCGGCGAATCAAGAGTACAACGTTGCGACCGGCGACTTCCTGCGCAACGCTGACGACGTGGGGCGCGTGGTGGTGGGGGTATCGTCGGGCCACCCGGTCTATCTGCGCGATGTGGCCGAGGTTCGCGACGGTCCCGAGGAGCCTGCGAACTATGTGCTCTTCGGTTACGGCGCCGGCGCCAAGGCAGCGGATGTAGCGCCGGGCTTCAGCCCGGCACATGCCGCCCTAAAGGGTGGCGCTACGTCAAACTCATACAGCCTCCTCGGCGAGTCACCGGCGGTTACACTCAGCATCTCCAAACGCAAGGGCAAGAACGCCGTGGTGGTGGCCGACCGCGTCATCGAGAAAGTGGAAAGTCTGAAGGGAAGCTTGATTCCGGCCGGGGTGGAGGTCACGGTTACGCGGAATTACGGCGCGACGGCGCAGGAAAAATCGAACGAACTGCTCAAGCACCTGCTGCTGGCGACTCTCTCCGTCACCTTGCTGGTGGCTCTGGCGCTCGGCTGGCGGTCGTCGGTCGTGGTCCTGGCGGCAGTGCCCGTCACTTTGGCTCTGACGCTGTTCATCTATTTCATCTACGGATACACCCTCAACCGGGTGACCCTTTTCGCCCTCATCTTTTCCATTGGCATCCTGGTGGACGACGCTATCGTGGTGGTGGAAAACATCACCCGCCACTTCCACCTGCCCCAAAACAAGGGGAGGCCGCTCGCCGAGGTCGCGGTGGAAGCGGTGGACGAGGTCGGCAACCCCACCACGCTCGCCACCTGGACGGTGATCGCCGCCGTGCTGCCCATGGCTTTCGTGGGCGGGCTGATGGGGCCTTATATGCGGCCCATTCCGGTGGGCGCGTCCATGGCCATGCTCTTTTCCCTGCTGGTGGCCTTTATCGTCTCGCCTTGGGCGGCATTGCGCGTGCGCAGCCGCTCGGAACAACACGCGCTGGCCGGGGAGGAGCAGGAGGGGTGGGCCGGACGCATTTACCGGCGCATGATGAATCCCCTCATTCGCAACGCCCGCAAGCGCCGCGCTTTCCTGGTGTCGGTGGTGTTGCTCCTGCTGCTGGTGATGGCGCTGCCCCTGCTCAAGATCGTCAAGGTGAAGATGCTGCCCTTCGACAACAAGAGCGAGTTGCAGGTGATCGTCAACATGCCGGATGGGACGACCCTGGAGCAGACCGCGCGCGTCACGCGCGAAATTGCGCGCCGCATCGCCCGCGAGCCGGAGGTGATAAACTACCAGGTTTACGCGGGCACCGCCGGGCCTTACAACTTCAACGGGCTGGTGCGGCACTATTTCCTGCGCCAAGGGCCCAATCAAGCCGACATCCAGGTGAACCTGTTGCCGAAGAATGAGCGCTCCGAGCAGAGCCACGACATCGCCAAGCGCTTTCGGACGGCCATTGATCCCATCGGGGACCTTTACGGCGCGCGGCTGAAGGTGGCGGAGATTCCGCCCGGCCCGCCGGTGCTCGAAACGCTGGTGGCGGAGGTGTACGGACCCGACTACAGCCAGCAAATCGAAACGGCGCGCAAGATCCGCGACGACTTCCAACAGACGCCCGGAGTGGTGGACGTGGATTGGTACGTGGAAGACCCGCAGCCCGAGTACCGCTTTGTGGTGGATAAGGAGAAGGCGGCCCTCAGCGGCATTGACGCCGATCAGATCGCCCAGACCCTGCGCATGGAGGTGAGCGGGGCGGTGGTGGGCCTGGCGCACCACCCGAAAGAGAAAGAAGACGTCGATATCGTGCTCGAGCTGCCGCGCGCAGATCGTGCCAGCGTCGCCGATCTGGGTGCGGTCCACCTGATCTCCCGCAGCGGAGCTATGGTGCCGCTCAACGAGCTGGTGCACGTGGACCAGGGCACGATAGAACAGACCCTCTATCACAAGAATCTGAAACGCGTGGTGTACGTCACGGGCGACGTGGCGGGGCAATTGGAGAGCCCGGTGTACGCCATGATCGGCCTCACGAAGAAACTGGACGCCTTGAGAACCCCGCAAGGCGCCACCGTGGAACGCTACCTCACTGAGCAGCCCTTTCTAACGAATCGGATTGCGATGAAGTGGGACGGCGAGTGGCAGATCACCTACGAAGTGTTTCGCGACCTGGGGCTGGCGTTCGGAGTGGCCCTGGTGCTGATCTACGTGATCGTGGTGGCCTGGTTCCAGTCCTTCCGTGTGCCGCTGGTGATCATGGCGCCGATTCCCCTCACCCTGGTCGGCATTTTGCCTGCGCACGCGATCATGGGAGCATTCTTTACCGCCACTTCCATCATTGGCTTCATCGCGCTGGCGGGCATTATTGTGCGCAATTCCATCCTGGTGGTCGACTTTGCGTACTTGCGGCGCCAGCAAGGCGTGCCGCTGGAGGAAGCGGTGATTGACGCCGGCGCGGTGCGCTTTCGCCCGATTCTGCTGACGGCGGCCGCGGTCGTCGTAGGCGCCTTCGTGATTCTCTTCGACCCGATTTTCCAGGGACTGGCTATTTCGCTGATGGCCGGCGCCGTGGCATCAACACTCCTCTCGCAACTCACCACGCCCATTCTTTATTACCTGAACGCGCGTCGGGAGGAGAAAGTGGTTCGTGAATAGTGGCGAGTGGTTAGTGGACGGTTGCTAGAGTTGTGAGTTGGAGGTTCGTTGCTTATTCACGAACCCCCTCGCCCCCGGGGACGAGGGGGTCAAAACCGCAACGTGGCGGTCAGTGCTACACTTGCCCGCTGCGAGTTTCGATTTTCGAATTTCAACTCTGGAGGAAACACCATGGACGTAAATCGGTGGTTACAGATGGTGGCCGGTGCGTTTGTGCTGGCTTCCCTAGCGCTCGGTTACTGGCTAAATCCCAAGTGGTATCTCTTGACAGCTTTTGTGGGACTTAATTTGCTCCAATCGGCTTTTACCAACTGGTGCCCGATGATGACCTTCCTGCGCAAGTTGGGTGTGAAGCCGTAGAGGAGATGTCAGCTCTCAGCGGTCAGCGGTCAGCCCGGGTCTTAGCTGATCGCTGAAGGTTGAAAGCTTCCGGAGGGAGGCCTCCTATGAATAACTTTGCGCCTAAACGTATTCTGTGCCCGGTCGATTTTAGTGAGCATTCAGCCACGGCTTTGCGAGTGGCGGGGGGGATCGCCAAGGCCTTTGAGTCGGAGGTGGTGGTCCTGCACGTGCAGCGCCTGGAAGCTCCGGTTTATTTCACGGTGGCTCAGGTACGAGCGCTGAAGACGCAACTTCGCAGGAGCCTCCGAGCGGCCAAGCAACAGGTTGCCGCGTTCGCCAGCAAACACCTCACGGAGGCGGTAAAGCAAACCGTTTTGGTCATGGAGGATGATCCCGTTGCCGCCATCCTCAAGACCCAACAGGAAGTGGGCGCGGATCTGATCGCCATGGGAACGCATGGCCGGGGAGGCTTGGCGCGTGTCCGGCTGGGATCGATTGCCGAGAGTGTGCTGCACCAGGCGGAGGTCCCCATCCTCACCGTGGGTCCGCGGGTGAAACCTGCGCTCGCGCTGGAAGGGATGCGCCGGGTGCTCTGCGCGGTCAATTACACGCCATCGTCGCAAGCTGCTCTGGAGCACGCTGCGGCACTGGCAGCGAGCGCGAAGGCGGAGCTGACTGTCGCCCACATTGACGAAGCCCCCCTCGGCAACAGTGCGCAGGACGCCTTGCGGCGGCTCTGCGAATGGATTCCTGCCGCCGTCCGCGCTCACTGCACCGTGAAGGAAGTGGTAAAGCAAGGGGGCGCCGCTGAGCAGATCGTCGCGGAGGCGGAGAAATCTCATGCCGACTTGCTGGTGATCGGCGCCCAACCAAGAAGCTTTCTGGGAACGGTCTTCTTGGGTTCAACCACCGAACTCGTCATCCGCAGTGCCGCCTGCCCGGTTTTGTCGGTGATGGGGAAAGAGGTAAAATCACAGGCGTAAGGGAGGGGCCCATGCCCATATTTGAATACGCATGTCCCCAGTGCGGACATGTCTTCGAAAAACTCGTGTTGACCCGCAATCAGGACTTGCCTGAGTGCCCCCAATGCGGGTGGAAGCGGGTGGAACAGAAATTCTCGGCATTTGCGGCCGGCGGCTCAACCAGCAAGTCTGCCGGCGGCGCCTGTGCCTCTTCCGGCGGCGGTTGAAGGCTCTGATTGGGGAGCAGGCTGCTTCCTAAAATCAACAGGTTCGGACATGGGAACTTTTGATTGCAGCCGTGCGCCACGCGGAAGAGGGGTGGCGCCTCGCCGCGCCCAAATTGCGCGAGGTAGTGGTTGAGAAAGTCATCGCTCAGCGGGCCTTCTTTTCGAAGCGGTTGTCGGCCACGATTCCCTTGGCCATTACACCTTTGAGCCAACCTATCCGCGCTGCTGAAAAGGAATCAAACTGAGGGACATAGGGTTTGATGTTCCAGCAGGGGCGTGCCATTCAGAATATCCACATCGCAAATGGTCAGGGTATTGCCCCGGATCTTCCGCAGGCGGACCGCCGACAGGCCAATCGGATTGGGGCGAGCCGGCGCGCGGGTGGCAAACACCCCGCGGGGAGTATTATCAAGGTACGGCTTAACGAGCAGAGCAGATTGCCCAAACGCTGCTCGGTCAAACCAGTAAAGAAGCCAGATTCTCTCGAATCCTGCGAGGTTCTCAGGCCTGGAACAAACTCCTCGAAAACCTCCACACTGCCGGAGGCGCCTTTCGCCAGACTGGGCTGGATCGGTGTCCCTGTCGCTCGTGCAAAGGGGGAGTGAATAATGCCTATAGGGTGGAGCTTCATCGTTAGTTCACCTTTTCAGACTTGCATGTTTCTCTCAAAATCCGGACGAGTCCAACGGGTATCGCGAAACTCCGGGCCGAATCGAGCCCGCAATCCCCGTCTGTCCAACTCACGGGCATCGATCACCTGAGGCCAGCGAGTAATCAGGGGGCGCCCAACAAATACGGCTTGACAGAATTATGGTCATATGCTCATAATGAAAACCTAAGGAGAGTGCTTGCGATGGCTAGACCGCCGCGTTGCCGCTACGTAAGCCAAGAGCCTGCGGCCAGTTATTTCAAACCTCGTGGGATCCCCCTCTGGCAACTGGAGGATGTGGTGATGACCCTGGACGAGTTCGAAGCATTGAGGCTTGCAGATCTTGACGGCTTGTACCAAGAACAAGCCGCCGAGCGAATGAACGTATCGCGTCCCACCTTTGGACGGATCATCGATTCGGCACACCGCAAAGTGGCGGAGGCACTGGTGAAAAGCAAGGCTCTCAGAATTGAAGGAGGTAATTTTGTTATGTCTGATATGCGAGCGTTTCGTTGCGGCGACTGCGGCCATGATTGGCAAGTGCCTTATGGGACGGGACGACCTGCGGATTGCCCCGCCTGTCATGGCCGGAACTTCCATCGCACTGACGAGGGGCGCGGCCTGGGCCACGGCGGTCGGCACAGATGCCGGCGCGGCGCCAGCGGCTCTAGTCGTGAAACCCGGCCAGCGGCCCCATCCCAAGCGTGATTTGTAGTAACGGCAGCGCACGGTATGGGAGCCATCTCAGTAACAACCCTTGCGCCCGGTAAGATGCTGGGCGCAAGGGACAATTTTTGCCATCTATCCCATCACTACTTCATAAAAGTGCGGTATGGATTGCCGTCAAATAGCGGTCTTACCCGATCAGCGGCTACGTCACGGGCAGTGCTGGCATGCACTGCCACGAAAGCGGCGCGATTCTCAAACTCCACCATAGCTGCGTCGTTCTCTACAATTTGATCCCGGTTTTCCCAGGCAACACGGCCACATTCCGCCGGCGGACTTCAATGGCTACAGCGGCAGAAGCTTTCCGTCGCGGGTGTCAGCTTCCCTGCCAGGTGAGCGGAAACGGCGGCATCCGCCGAAGCGACGGACGTAACTACAATCCGGGCGCCGCAACTCTTCAGGGCGTCTGTCGCCCGCTGGCCCATCCCCGCGCAAATCACCACTTCGCAACCGTCAAGCGCGGCGAGGATTCCCGCATGGTTGTGAGGCTTGCTCTCGGCGGAATGGTGATCGCACGAGCCTTGGGCGTGAGAATGTTGCTGGCCGTTGGCCTTGAGCGTGCGGCTTTTGACCTGCCCGTTCTCAATCTCGAAAATCAGAAAACCGGCGCTCCGGCCAAAGTGCTCAGAAATTGACGCGCCATCATTCGTAGGTACAGCAATTTTCATTTTGTTTCTCTCCTTATCAATATGTATAAATTAATTTGCCCGCAACATCCTTCTCCCTTTAACCCGTCACGTTTGCGGCTTCACCACGACCAGGAATTTCCCCCAGGCATGAGCGCGCTCGCTGCCGTCGGCGGCGACGAGCAGGGCTTCGGCTTCAATGAGCCGCGCTTTGTGTTTGACAACCCATCCTCGAACCCGAAGCCGCTCCCCGGTTGCGGCGTATCGGCGAAATCGTATGCGCAGGTCGGCAGTCATCGCTTTGCTTCCCGTTGCCGCAACCGCCTTGGCCATGGCCTCATCAAGCAAGGTCGTAACAATCCCTCCATGGATGACCCCGTGCGAGCCTTCCCATTCGGGGCCGGGGACCCAACTTGCGGTGGTTGCTCCATCGGAATCTGCGCGGAATTGGAGCTGGAGGCCGCGCCGGTTATCCGCACCACAGGCAAAGCAGGTGCTCTGGAACTGCACACCATCCGTCGTAAATCTGGCGCGAGTGGGGGAATCCATCAGGTGGCCCTTTCGGCATGTGTATGACTTGCTAATTGCCGGGGTGAGCGCGTGGTGGCGCTTCTCGAACCCCGGGCTGCGGGGTGGGAACGAGCTTCGCGTACAAACCGGGACATGGATTCGGATATGTGGGAAAGGACGATGATCCATTCGTCCAAGTGCTCCTCACCTCGCGGCGTCAGCTCGTACAGCCTTCGGGCCGGCCCGCTGCCTTCCACGTCCCACGCGGAGGATACGCAGTCGTTCTGCTCGAGTTGTCGCAGCGTCCGATAGAGCGCGGACACTTCAATCTCGGAGTCCGTGAGCGCGTGCTTGCGCACCTCGGTGGCCAACTCGTAGCCGTGAGCCCGGCCCTTTTGCCGCAACAGGAACAGCAGCACCGGCTCGACAAAGCGGGAGAGGTTCCCCATGGCGCAGGTGCAGGGGTGCTGGCTTCCGTGACGCGGACAGGTGCGGTAGGGCATTTTCTTTTTTCCTCTTGAACGAGGATAGCGCATATGTGATGATATATGCAAGTTGCATCTATGGGCTGGCTACGCGGTGGCGGAAGTCGTGGCCGGGAGTCTGGGAAAGTGCGATCATCACGGCTTGCCGCGGGCTGCAGGCCCCTGACGGTGAGGACGGGGACTCAGGGCGAGGTAAGACGCCAGGCCCGTGGAAATTGGCAAGGCGAAAAGAAAATCAAATTGGAGATCACCATGATAAATACCTGGAACGCTGTCAAATTGGCACTCCTCATTGCAGGTCTTACCACTCTGGCAATTATTATTTCTATAAGCGGGACGACGGTGGCCATGGCTGCCGTGCCCGCTGGGACCCCTGCGGCCTCCCCCCACGGCAACCCGCCCGATGCATCATCATTAAAGGCAGAGGTGCTCATAAACCCTGAGGATTTGGCGAAAATCCTCCAGTCACCCAAGGACGAGAAACCCCTCATCATTCACGTGGGGTTCCATGTTCTCTATGCGCAGGGCCATATCCCGGGGTCAGAATACATTGGCCCGGCCTCTCAGGAAGAGATGTTGGAGAAGCTGCGAAAGCGCGTGGAATCGCTCCCCCGCGGGAAATTCATCGTTCTCTATTGTGGTTGTTGCCCCTGGACCAATTGCCCAACGGTCAAGCCGGCCTACGAAGCTCTCCACAGCATGGGCTTCAGCAGGCTTAAGGTGCTCTACATCCCGAACAACTTCGGCCGGGACTGGATTTATAAGGGGTACCCGGTTGAGCAAGGCCAGTAGCGGCTTACGACTAAGGTGATCGTCACACTTCGGAAGGCCGGCGCGTCTTAAATCGGGGCGGCCTGAATGTAGGATGGTTCCTTATGCCAAGAATGCGCACAGTTCTTTTGGGATTGATCGCAGTGTTCGTTTTTTTGCCAGGGGGGCGCGCCGAGGATACCCGCGCCGCTCTTCGCCGCGCCCAGGACTTCGAGAAGGCCGGGCAAAGCAAAGAAGCGATTCCCCTTTACCTGGAAGTGTTGCATTCGGACCCTCAATGTCTGGAGGCAAATGTGGGATTAGGACGGAGCTATTTTGCCCTCGGTGAATATGCGCAAGCTGTTGCCAGCTTGGAAAAGGCGATTCAGCTTCGACCCGGTGACCCCGAGATACTCAACTGGTTGGGCAGAAGCTACCTTCAGGAAAAACAGCCGGAAAAGGTTCTGGAACTGGTAAGCCGCGAGGGTTCAAGCAGCGGCAATTTCGCTTCCATCCATCTGTTGCTGGCTCGTGCCGATGATGCGCTGGATAAATTGGACGATGCCGTTCAGGAGATTCAACAAGCCCTCAAGCTTGACCCCCATTGCCATGGGGCGCACTTTGACCGGGGGTTCATAGCCTGGAGCACTGGCGACCTGGCGACTGCGGAGCGTGAATTCCGGCAAGAAATGGATTTGGATCCACGCGAGAGTCTGGCCGCCTATTACCTGGCGGAGTCCTTGGAAAAGCAGGGCAAGATCACGGAGGCAGAGGCCGCCCTCGCCCAGTTGGGACACGATGCTCCGAATACCTATCTGTACCATCTTGGTCTCGGTAAGGTTCAGGAAAGGATGAAGGACTATTCCTCGGCGGCAGAACAATACCAGGAAGCGATCCGGTTGGACCCCCAGCGAATGGAAGCTCATTATCGATTGGCGGTCACCCTGCGTGCCCTCGGAGAGACTGCCAAGGCCAACGAGGAATTTCAAGCGTTCAGCCGATTACAGACTCATACAGAAATTGGGGTCGGCCAGGGTATGGGAAGAATGCGGCCGCACATCCCCGATTTCGATTAGTGCGAAGCTGAATGGGCCTGCTGCTCGTGCGCAATCTTCGCCAGGTCAAGTCCCAACCCGGGACGATTGCCAGGCGACCATCTGCCAGCGCCCCTCCTGCTTTACATAGACATCCAGGTAACAAATCTCAAAGCTCTCCTTTTCGCCATGGGCTTTGATGTGGATTGTGGCGCGCCCTGCCACGATGGCGGTGTCGTTATAGATGCGAACCCGAACGTCAGAGGGAATAATGGATTCGTACTTCATCTCACTTGAACCAAGAACTCCAATGACGTCGAATTTTGTCTGCCGCAACCCGTTAGCGTGCGTGTAAATCAGGTCATCCGATATAATTCGATCAAGCGTTTCCACATCACCCTTTTCCATCGCGTGAAAGCGTTGTGCTTCAAGGTCGCGAATCTCTTTTTCCGCGCCCATGGCCACTTGCGCCTTTGCCGGTGTCAGCCAACAGGCAAGGGAAATTGCCATGATGATGATGATGCGCTTCATGGTACCCTCTTCGACTCGTTTTTCAAATCCTCGTGCAGCGCACTCGTGCGGCGGGCACGTTGCTTTCGACCGGAATCATTGCTTGGCGGGATTCTCCGCTTGCTTCAACGCGTCGATAAGGTCATCGCCACCGCCGGCGGCACGGATTTCGTTGAAGTCGTCTTCGCTGGGCGCGAACTTGATGCCGCGTTCCTTCACCAGCGCGGCAACGCGGTCGCTCGGCACGGCGCCTTTCAAGAGATCGAGGATGTCCGACTTGGTCAGGCCCTTGGCATGGCTTGGCGCAGCCGGCGGGGGCGCGGGCGCGGCCGGCGGCGTGAATCGCGCGACGAAAGCAAATTTGCCTTCGGCGTGGGAGGCGTTCGTGGCCGCAACTTCCACTTGGTTCTCGCCGGGCTGAAGGACAATGGGGTCGGAAGTAAACTCTGCTGCCTGGTCGCTCTTGGGCCGCAAAGCCGCGGGAGCGCCGTTAACTGTGACCACAGGGATACCCGCGCTACTCATAACGACGCCGTGGAGGACGAGGGGCGATTTGCTGACATCGAGCGTCTGACCGGGGGCGGAAACCGAAGGATCCATCAGGAAAATCGTCGGCGGCACCTGCGGAGCACTGACGGTCACGTGGGCGCTGGTGTTGTTGGCGCCGCCGGGCCCCTGAACCGCGAGGATATACGTGGTCGATTCCGTGGGCGCGACGCTTCTCGATCCCATGCTCGGCACAGGGCCAATGCCGGGCTCAAGGTCAAGGCTGGTGGCATTGGCGGAGGTCCACGTGAGAGTCACCTCGTGGCCCTTTTCCACCGTGCTGGGATCCACGGCCAAGCTGGCGGTGGGAATGGGTTTGGGAGCCAGCGCGGCTTGGCGATCTTCCGCCATACGCACCGTGGCATCGAAGTTGATGGCGGCCTGGGCCAGGGGTTCCCAGGATAAAACGTCGTCCCATCGGAGCTTTCTGGATTCTGCGCTGGGTTGCCCAATCAACTCCTCGCGGACCCGGAAGAAGTGATAGGTCTTCCCATTGGCGAATTTAAACTCCACCTCCGGCATGGTGCTTCCCATGAACTTCCACTGCCGGGCATCGGTTAGCGTGGCGCGCGTCAAGCGGAACCCGTGAGAACGATCGCTGGCAGGGGCTACGACGTCATACCAAATCTGGTCCCGCGTGATGTACAGGTATCCGTAGCAACCCGTGGCGGCGTGCTGGTGCGCCACGGGGAATTTAAAAGTGGGATCCGGCTCACCTTTGATCAGGAATTTCTCCCAAGCCACGCTTTCATTGGCCGCCACAGGCGCGGCCGCACCTCTTCTCTGGCCGCCCAGGGAATAGGGCGGGGCCAGAGTGATTAATGCCAGGGCGAGGAGAAGGAAACGCAGGGCGCCGCCGCAAGAGAAAGTTGACAGGCAAAAGTGAGAAGCATTATGCCCGCTAAAATTCTTGCCCGAAAAACGGGAATTCACGACCTTGCCTTGCCGAGCTGTCCGGCCCCGAGCGGGTTCACTCCGCGGATTTTTACTTTCCGGTGCAATTCCCAAGGGTTCATCTCCCGGCGTCGAGGACGCCTTCGTTGATCGGAGCACGATTATACTCCTGCCCCAGCTTGCGAGCGAGATCGTTGTGAAGTACCGCAGACTGATCCGGCAGGGGCACGGACAACTCTGCCCCGCCAGCGGTCGCGACAGGCCCGTAAGTAGGGGCCGCCGCGGCTGAGGGCCCGCCAATCTTAATGGTGGACGACCGTTCGTCCCCGACCGGCAACAGAACGGCGCGGACCTGATCGACCGGTCCGCGCTTGTTTAGAAAGCTTCGATGGGGGACAAATTGAGCTATACTGTTAGGCACCGAGGGGTGAAGATGGAAAATTCGACGGTGATTTCATCCTAGCGCCATGAAAAGAATGTCGCGGGATGAAAGGCAATGGACAGCAGCCCTGGCGGCACTGTTCCTGCTGGTGTTGGCCGCATGGTTCACAGGATGTTCCCAATCGGCCACGCACAAGGCGGGAGAGTCTGCGCCTATCAGTGTTCGTTTTCCCATTCCCATTATCGAAGCCGGGCAGACCCCGTTCTATGTTGCGCAGGATAATGGGTACTATGGCGACGAGCACCTGGCAGTGAGCTTTCAAATGGGTTCGCGGGAGCTAAACCCCGTCAAAACCGTTGCCACCGGGCAGGATATGTTCGGCGTGCTGGGAGGGCCGGACACGCTGCTGGTGGCGCGGTCGGTGGGTCAGCCTCTCAAAGCCGTCGCCATCCTGCAACGCAACTCGAATTTCTCGTGCTTGATTACGCTGAAGTCTTCAGGCATCACCACGCTCTCACAGCTTCAAGGCAAGAGGATTGGCTTCAATTACGCCCATATTTCCACCGACGTGCTCCACGCGCTGCTCCGCCGGAACGGTATTCGTTACCAGGAAGTGGATGTGGGCTTCGACTACAATCAATTGATTGCAGGAAAAATCGACGCGGAATGGGCCTTTACCGTGACTGCCGGACTCGACCTTCCTGCCAAGGGCATCGAGATCAACGTCATCAGTCCGGCCGACTACGGGATAGTGACGCAGGGTTATACCATTTTCGCCGCCGACAGCACCCTCCAGCAGCAGCCGGACGTCGTACTACGGTTTCTGCGAGCCACCCTGCGGGGAGTCAAGTTTGCGGTGGAGAATCCCGAAGCCGCCAATCAGACTTTGCTGAAGCGCGATCCCGGGCTGAATGCCGCTCTCAGTCTGAAGCGCCTGCGGGATTACGATGCCGTCACCAGTGATAGTGAGCAGTATCCCCCCGGATACATGGACCATGAGATGTTCCAGGACACGTACAACCGCCTGGCGGAAGAGCACGTGATTCACGAGTCCTTTGACCCCAAGGACGCTTATACCACTCAAATTCTTGGCGAAATCTATCCGGGAGCTTTTCCCCAGTAGGACGGCATGAATCTTAGCGCCCCCATGCTCGAAATTCGCGAAGTCGGCAAGGTCTACGGCTCCGGCCGCGATTCGGTTCCGGCCCTCGGCAGAGTCTCCTTTTCCGCAGCCCGCGGAGAATTCGTCGCCATCATCGGACCGAGCGGGTGCGGCAAGAGCACGCTGCTCAAAATCATTGGCGACCTGTTGGAGCCCAGCGCCGGCCTCGTCTCCGTGGACGGACTGTCGGCCCATCAAGCCCGCCTCAAGGGCACCTTCAGCTTCGTTTTTCAAAACCCCGTGCTGCTGCCCTGGCGCCGGATTATTGATAACGTCCGTCTTCCCCTGGAAGTTCTGGGACGCCACAGCCGCGACCCGGAACAGTTGCTGCAAATGGTCGGCTTGGCGGGATTCGAAAAGCGCTACCCCCAGGAACTTTCCGGCGGCATGCAGCACCGCGTCGCGCTGGCCCGCGCCCTCACCTTTGACCCGCAGTTGCTGCTGCTGGACGAACCTTTCGGGGCGCTCGATGAACTCACCCGGGATGCCTTAAACCATCAGCTTCTGCAAATCTGGCAGCAGACCGGGGTGACCATTTTATTCGTAACTCATGGCATCGGAGAGGCCCTGTTTCTCGCCGATCGCGTCATTGTGCTCTCCGGCCGGCCGGCGACGGTGAAAGAAGCATTCCCGGTTCCCTTCGCCCGCCCACGCCAGGACTCGTTAAAGGAAACGGCGGACTTTCAGGAGGTCGTCAAATCGCTACGAGAGAAGCTGGAATAAGAGCGGTGGCGGTTCCCGCGGTTACGTTGATCGGGCTGCTGTGTGCCTGGTCGGCGGCCGAACACGTTTTCCACTTTAACCCCATCATCATTCCCGCGCCGGGGGCTATCGGGAAAGCCTTCCTGGCGAATTACCAGCGGCTGTTCCGGGAAACCGGAATCACCATGGAGGAATCCGTGCTCGGGTTCCTGCTGGGCTGCGGCGGCGCCTACCTGGTGGCCGTTCTCTTCGTCTACTCGCGGACCTTCCAGCAGGCTGTCTACCCTTACGCGGTGGCCCTGAAGTCTACTCCGCTGATCGCCATCGCTCCCTTGCTGGTCTTGTGGTTTGGCAACGGCTTGCTCTCCAAGATTGTGATGTCGGCGCTGGTGGCATTCTTTCCCGTTCTGGTCAACTCCGCGAAGGGCCTGACGGCGGTAGACCCGGAGGCTCTGGACTTGATGAAATCGCTCTCCGCGTCGCGCTGGCAAGTGCTCACCAAAATCCGCATTCCGAATTCGCTCAGCTATCTCATGGCGGGGCTCAAGATCGCAAGTTCCCTGGCCGTGGTGGGCGCCGTGATCGGTGAGTTCACCGGGGCCACCGAGGGGATCGGCCACCTCATCAATACCTCATCCTATTACCTGGAAACCCCCTTGATGTTTGCCGGGGTAGCAATGATATCATTGGGTGGTATTCTCTTCTTCGGGCTCATGGCTTATTTGGAACACAAGATTGTCTTCTGGCAAGCAGAGAGTTAGTGCTAGCCGAACTCCGCGTTGAGGCGCCGACATGTCACCGAAACAATCGGATCCGGCCCAAGAGATTCACAGGCAGGATACTGAGACGCCAGGCGAGCGAGTGCCGTCGGAACTTCAGAAAATCCTCGCCGGCCAAGGAAATGCCCCATATTGGATCCTCCTGGTGGCTTCTATCGCCATCTTGTCGATCATGGGGTACCTGCACCATATCGGGTGGGAGGGGAGTGGCCTGCTCGAGAGTCTACTGGGAGTTGAAGGGGGAATCCTGGCCATCTTCAGCATCTGGCAGGGGGTGGCGGCGGGGAAAACACTGGACGCCGCGGAAGCAAGATTGGTGGATATCAAGCAGACCGAAAAGGATTTGGGTACGCAGGTTAGCAAACTGGGTAAGACTCTTGAAGCGATCGAGACCGCGGAGACACGGTTAGCCCGCCAGGTGACCAATCTGGAAGATGCTACACGGCGCAATTTATCCGGCTTCGCCGATATCTTTGCGCGCGCCTTGTGGATGCTGGAGGGCGCCGAGGATGAGTTGCTCTACGTGAATTTTGTCTTCGGGCTTGGAACCCCGCATCTCTGCAACGATAGCATCATTGCCGATTATCAACGCAAGGCCCTCGACCTCAGGCTGCAAGCGACCAGGTACCCACCGGCCGTAGCCCGCTTCTCGGAAATCTTGATCAGTAAAGCCGAAACCCTTCCCCGATTCACCGCCTTGGTCCTGGCGGAAACCAGCTTGGAAGGGCTCTTCTTCCATCGGCTTGCGGAAATCGAGCCTTACAAGAGCTTGAACTCGCAGCGCCTCCTTGACGAGGAACGGGTGCGCCGCGGAAAGATTCTTGACAAGGGGAAATTCCGCCCTGACCATTCCCTGAACGCGGAGGACCTGAAGGTCACTGAAATCGAGCGGCTGCCTCTCCAGTTGATGATTACGCATGTCAAACGCGGTGAGCGCGAAGAACGAAAGCCCGGCTGCCTGGTGTTCCTGGTGGGGACGGAGAATGTGGGTGGAGTTCCAGTAGGCTACTATACGGAGCTGGGCCACGTCGTGGAGATGTATCGCAACCTGGCTATGGGGTTGATTGAGTCGGTCCAACGCCGCGGCGCGGGACCGGAAGCACAAGAGGCGACGGAGCGGCTGGTCAGCGCGGCTAAAGCCGATCCCCAACTGAAGAACCTGCAAGCGGCCGCCGCTGGAGCTGAGGCGGATACGGCCGGGCAGAAACCGCCCGCCAACTCCCCACCGCCTCCCTCGGCGCCATCTTAGACGCCATGGCGCGCCCGCGTCCTTCAGTACACCCGGCCCGAGACGGATGAAATCTCCTGCAAGGCGGGGGGATTTGTTCCGCTCGGAATGGGCAGAGCGAGCGTGGCTCCGGCGGAAAGAGGGTAAACGCATGTCAGGATTTCACATTCACATTGACGCGCAGTCGCTAGGCGCAGAATTCGAGCGCCATCTTGTTGACGACCTCGGCTTTTGGCGCAATGACTTCAGCGGGCATCCCGAGGGGCTTCCCCACTATGAGCCGCCCCACCACCTGACGCAAGAGCCGGCCACCAGCCAGGAGTTCCGCCATCTGTTCGCGCGCGTCCTGCCTCTGGCGCAGGCTCCCGGCGCCCTGCGGGGCTATATCGAGGGAGAATTCGTGGCGCTCGACCAGGATCTTCCCACCCGCGCTTTCGATACTTCCATGCACGTCCCCTTCAAGCTGCGCCGGACCTTCCTGCCGTCGGGCGCGTTCCGCGAGAGCGAGGTGCACGTCACGCTCAATCGCGACCGGTCACACCCGCAGTTGCTGCGCAACCTGCTGGACATGGGGTTCTACGCGGCTTATCTCCCGAAGTCTTACGGGACGGCGGAGATTTTCACGGCGCAAGGGTCTCGCACCAGCATCGATGCCATCCTTCCAGCTTTGGCGCAATACCTCGAACACACGGGCGGCGCCGTCGATTGCAGCATCAAGGAGGAGCGGATCGCCGACTGGTGGACCAGCGATTCCAACCTGCCCCTGCCGCCCATCATCGGCTCCATCGAGTGGCAACGATGAGCTGGTGTAACGCGGACCTCTGCGGAGTGAGGTCCGCGGCCGTTCAAACTGGTAGGAACAGTGACGAGTGACAAGTGACGAGCAAGACAGTCCGAGGTGCGGGGCCGGAGGGACAGGGGTGAGTCGATAAGGGCGCGAAACGCGTTTCGAATCCCCCCCCTGCCACCTGCCGCCTGCGACCTACCCGATGGAAGCTGGTGATGAATTAGGACTGATCCTTGACTCCAGCTTCTTTATTGCCGCCGAACGGCATTCGGCCCAGGGCCGGCGCCGCTGGCCCTTACAGGAACGTGGCACGGGCATCCTGCCCGTGATGTTGATGGCCATGCCACGTCTTTCGTTGCCGCTTCGCCGTTGGAGGAGCCGCAGGGGCGGAGTGCGGGCCCTGCATTGCAAGCCCGTAAATTCTTGTTTTTTAACAAGAAATTTTCACGTCCGTGCGCGCCAGCCGGCCGACCAACAGGGCGCCAGCCCCGGCGGAGGTAGCGGAGGGTAAGGGCGCGACTCAAGGCGAACCTTGGTCCGCCTCACACGCGCCCGACACAGTGCGGGAGCATGCGTGTTCCAGGGGCCGACCGGTGTGCGGTGGGCGGAGTCGCGCCTACCGTTACTATCCAAGACAAGAGCCGTATGCGGTAGCGCCGCTCGTACGGATCCGTGCGGGGGGCGGCCAGCAATGACCGTCCCTACCGTGACGTGTCCCCCATCATGAGCCCCCAGCCTTCCACGTCGCTCGGCGATAACCTGGAAATCTGGTGGCTGTAAGATGTGAAAAAATCGAATTTCGGCCCGTTACCCACTATACAAACCTATGAAAATGAGAGGTGCCGAAATCAATAAAATCAATTTTTCCACACGTTTCTGTCCCCGATTTTCCAAGAACCCACGACACGAAAGGGGTGTCGTGGCTGCCTGCTAGGGCCCCACCTCATTTCGCGGTGGCTCGCACGATCTGCAGCTCCCCGTTGTCCCCCGTTGTTAGAAATGTGAACACTCCGTTCCTGTAACAAGCGAGCGAGGCGCCTAGCTGCGGCGAAGAGTGATGGAACCGCTCTTGCTCATCCCCAGTTTGTGAGTTGATCACGGAGATGAAGACATCCGAAATCTCATTCTGGGTGCTGTCTTTCTTCTTCTTCACAAAAAAAGCCGCGATTAAGTCTCCATCTACCTTAACGCTGTGCAACTGACTCTCGGGCGGGGTGGCTATATGAAAGCTGTTGGTTTCGAAGCCGTCGGGCGAGACGACGTAGATTGACGGGTCTGAGCCCAGTCGGGGTAGTACGAAGCGGTCATTGCTAGCGAACTGGACCGATGAGAAGCGGTCCGGCCGACGGCTGGCGTTCTTGGCCCGCTCGGGCACGGGCTTGGTTGAGCCTTCCTTGCCCTCCTCATCGATGTTCTCCGGCTCGATGAGATTTACCTCCCGTTCCTCCCTGCCGTCACTCCCGAAGATGGCGGCGTAAGGTTTCCCGCCACTTTTGTCCGCCCCGTGCCCCCCCTCCAACCACAACCCGGAAACCAGGACTTTTCCGGTGGAAGAAACGGCGATCTGCATCGGGTCCACCTCGTTTGGAAGAGAGAATCTGGATGCGAAGCGTCCGTCTTCGCCGTAAGATTCCACGTAGTAGTGCCCGTCAAAGCCTGTGGTCAAAAGCAGTACTCCGCCGTCACCTTTCGGTGCGAAGTCCAGTATTCCCAACTGTTTGTCCTCGAGTCGCGGCGGAGGAAAAACAGTTGGTTTTCCATCCGGGGAGATCCTTGTAACCCGCGTCCCTCCGGCTGGGTCGGACTGATGTAGGAGTTGGGCGTAAATATTGGAACCCGAATCGCACTTAATGGGTTCGAAGATGGCGTATGCGGTCGTGTTCGGCACTTTGACCGTTTCCGTTGGACTTAATTCGAGGACGGACTGTCCCAGGGCGACGGCTGCGACGAGCAGCAGTTGGCCTACCAAAGCCCCTGCTTTTCCAAGCATGGCGATTCACCTCCTAGTGCATCTGGAATTCGGGGACAGACCATTATACTGGTTTTAGGCCAGCGCGGGCGACGTTTTCTGGTAGATGCCTCGCCATGGCGCGATTTGCTCGGGTGGTGGCGGCGAATGTGACGTACCATGTGACGCAGTGCGGTAACGCACGACAGTTCCTCCTCGCTTCCGTCGCCGAGGGGGTGGTGCGGAACAGGCCACCCACCGTCGCTTGGCCCCTCAGAAGTGAGACCGTGCGTGGAAACAGGTGGCAGCCAAGAGGGGTCTTCATTGACCTAATAATCCGTCGGGGCGGCCTGCTGCGGTGCTGGAAAACATGCATAACGGTACGTCCCCGGTTTTCGGCGGCCGTGGCTAATGCTGCCCGTCAGTTCCCGGCGCAATCGTCTGCAATATTTGTCTGGCCATGTCCGCGTGCGGCCCATTGGGGGATAGCTTTAAATAAGTTTCGTAGGCCTCCACCGTGCCCGGGGGAGCAACAGTTTTTCCGCCGGGCAATGTCTGGGCCTTTGCGAGCAGGGCCTGGCCTTCCCAGTAATACGCCTCGGCATTGTCGGGATCAGCCTGGAGGCACTTCTTGAACGCCTGCGCGGCAGCATCCACCTGACCGTGATTCCAATAAACGCCGCCCAGGTTGAAGTAAAACTGGCCCGCGTGCTGGGGGTCCAGATCTGCCGCTTTTTGAAACGCCTGCACAGCTCCTTCGACGTTATTCAACCCGGTATAAACTATACCGAGTTCATTCTCGAGGTTCGCGTCCGTTGGTGCGAGTTGGATCGCCTGCTGGAAGTCGGCCGCCGCCTGCGCGAGTTGCCCCGCGCTCGCTTCGTGTTGCCCTCGATCAACTAAGCCGGCGATTTTCTTCGGGTAGCGCTTAGAACTCCTGTCTTTGGATGAGGTCATCACCGGCCCCTCCACACTCACGCTGTTCAAACGCGGCACCTGCCCGCCACCTCCCGCTTGTGTGGGATTATCCTTCAAATCAAAGTTTATGGTTGTCAGGCCGCCGTTGGTCAACGATTGGCCGCCGATGGACCGCAATTCTTTGCCGCTTTGGTCCTCCAGCGTAAGTTTGTACACGTGTAGCGGCAAATCCACCAATGTGTATGCCCCCTTTCCGTTGGTTTTGGTCCTATATACGTAATGAGTGTTGAGATCCTCAATTGCAACAGTGTACCCCGCCAGCGGCTTCCCCTGTTGGTCAATCGCCAGACCTGTTACTGCGCCTCCCCCCTGAGCCATGAGTGGCGCGGCCATCCCCCAGATCAAAAGAGCCATAGCCGCTCGTTCGAATCGTAATCCGTTTGCTTTCGCCATTTGATCCTCCCTGCCGCCTGAGGTCAGCGAATCTTTTCCGGGGGCGCAATCAAGCCATAAACGTCCAACTCACCCTTGGCGCCTACGTAGACACGCCCGTTGGCCACCATGGGGATGCAGAAGCGCAGCCCCACGCCGGCGCGGTCGCGCGTGGCGTTCAGCTCGCTGTTATACAGTTCGTGGGCAAGGTTGGAGGCCTCGAAGGCGTAAAGCACTGCGGGTCGCCCGTCGAAGTCACTCCAGTGCCGCGAGGTGAGCGCCCAAACGATGCCGTCCTTCGACCCATTGGCGGACACCGTGGGAGTCGAGCCGGGGTCGGGAAACTTTCTGCTCCCGCGCAGGGGCTCGGATGAGAGCCGGCCCCGCACGAGGGCAAAGTCCTTGGGGACGTCAGCCGAGAAAATGGAGTAGACGTGCCCGTTCCAGTAGGCGGAAGCTCCGAAGTTCTCGTCCACCCCTCCCTGGAACGATTGCACGATCTGACTGTCGCTGTCCGCCTGGTGCTTCCCCAGGCGGTCACGGTCGAGCACGTAGACGGTGCCGCCTTTGCCGGAGACCACCAGGAGATGAGGGTGCGGCCCCGGCTGATCGGGAAGCAGCAGAGGCCCCCCCGAGCCGAGGTCCTGATCCTTTTCGTCCAGCACCTTTTCGTTGAAGGGGGTGAAGTAGTCTCGCACGAGCAGTTGGTCGCCTGCCAGGCCGAGTTTGAGCACACTATCGCCGTAGTCGCGCCCGCCCGAACTGACATCAAACTTTCCGTTACCCGTGGCGAAGAAGACATTGCCCTCCTCGTCCGCCGCGGGCCCGGTATCCGCCGCCCAAATCCCGCTGGCGCCGGAATCGGGGGAAGTGTTGAAAACCGCCACCTGCGCCAGGGTGCGAGCGTCGTAGGCCATCAGCCAACCGTGATACGGCCCGGCGTCACACGATGAAGCCCAGGCGATGTAGACGAAACCGTGGTCGAGCAGGAGCGAGCTGCGCTGGTTCTCGCGCAGGGGGTTGAATTCGAGCTGCCCGTTGGCGCTGCCGGTCCCTTGACCTTTGATGGAGGCGCGAATCTCCCGGGGCCCGCCGAACTTCTCTGCGCCGGATGTCACCGCCAGGCCGTGCAAGCGCTGCGCGTGCCGCTTGCCGAATAGGCCCGCCTTCTCTTTGGTTCGAGCCAGGACGTAGAGCGTTCCGCTTTGCGGGTCGATGACGGGCGTGGAAGTGATTCCAATCTCCGGTTGAATGAAGGGGCACCCGACGTCAACGGCCGGCACCGAAGTGACCCCCTTGTCCCCATTCAGGAAATTGACCTGCCAAAGCGGCTGGGGAGAATTGCCGTCGGCGTCAAAGGCATAAACGCTGTCGTGCTCCGTGGCCACGAAAAGGACGTTGTGTACGCCTTTTCCCGCGATCTCCAACCCCGGCACATACAACGGTTGGGCGTAAATTGCGCCGTCCACCTGCCGCGAAAAGATCTTGCCAAACTGATTTGGATTGACGTTCTCGGGTGTGAGCGTAGTTTCGTGCAGGTTCGAGCCCGTGCGAAAATTATCATACTGGGAGGTTAATACCTGCCCACGCACCGGCCGAGACAGTCCGCCGGCCAGCAGCAACAGAAGACCGAAGGGGAACAGGCATTGAACCAACTTGGCCCTACCGCCAGAACCCATAGGCATCTCCCGCTCTTCTCCCTCCAACTCTACCACGGAAAGTCTTCCGTGCTCAGTTTTCAATCGTCAGTAACCACAGGTCGTAAGGAAGGAGAAAGAAAGAAGGTGATGGCTAACAGCCTAACGCCTAAAGCTAGTCCCGAGCCCCCCGGACTGCCATATCCCGTGACCCGTGTTGCGTGGTTTATAGCGCTGTTCGGGGTTCGAATCGAAAAGCGGCAATCGAAAATTGAAAATGGATTGCCCCGTGGCCCGTATCCCGAACCCCGTATCCCCTACCTGACACCCGGCACCTTGTCATTAGTCCCGTATCCCGTGCCCCGTATCTGGTTCGTCCCCCATCGACAACAAAAGCTGCGGACCAGCAAGAACAGGTTTGTGGCACACCTGCTTATTGCCGCTGGTGCAGGATTCCGGTCACATCGCGGCTGGCGTGGAAAATGCTGACGATTTCGAGCGGTTTGGTTCGAGGGCGGTACACAATCAGGTAGGAGTACACGGGGAAGAATCGCACTTCAGTTGCGGTCAGATCGCGCCGCCAGTGACCGGCGCCGGGGAAATTGGCCAAGTGTGCAAATTTACTGCGGATGACGGATTCAGCACGGTCGGCCGTTTCCTGGCCGGCCTCTTTCTCTAAGTAGCGCCAAATCTCCACCAAGTCACGGGCGGCCTCCGGAGCCAGCGTAAATCGCCGTTTCATTCCGGCCGGGCTTTCAGGGCTTGAAGGTGGGCGTCCAGCTTGTCCTCGGGGATGCCTTCCCCCCGGTCCAGTTCTGCCATGCCGCGACGGATTTTCGCGTCCACCGCCTGGCGATTGGCCATCAGCCATTCGTCGCGTTCGTGCAAGACCTCCAGAGCCCGCTCGATGACATCGTCAGGGCTTTGATAAGCGCCGGAGCGCACGGCCTCGGCGATGCGGTGCTCCTGCTCCGGTTTGAGTTGAATGGTCATGCCAATCCTCCGGGTGGCTTTCGTCCGTCAACCATAACCCTCAGTGTAAGGGCCAAGCCTTCGTATGTCAAAGGTCGCCCTTGCCGAATCGGGTGTCCCGTAACCCGTATCCCCTACCTGACACCCAACACCCGGCACCCTGTCCTTACTCCCCTTTCCAATTTCCAGTGTCTTGCTTGCGCTGGCTCGTCCCCCATCGACAACAAAAAGCCGCGGGCCTGAACCCCAGGTCCGCACTACGGGCGCTGGTGACGCTCTATTTCGCGGATCTGTTCTTCCAGGCGCCGTGTGAGTGCATGAGATGTTCGAAATCCCAAAGAGCGTAGCTGGGCGGCGAGAGCAAGGGGGTCGTGGATGAATCCCCGGCGGTAAGATTCACGTAGCATTCCCAACACACCGATCACGGTTAGGCCTCGCCGGGCAGCCATCTGTCGGCCGCGGCGTTCGTCCATGATGAGTGCGTCAGCGCGAAGCTCCTGCGCCAGTTGTATCGCTTCCGCTTCACCGGAGTGGAGTTGCCCAGTTAGCTCGGCATCGGGCGCGGTTTGAACCGGGCGAATTTGCAGCCATGGCGGTCGGTGTGCCATCCAGTGCTGCACGGAAGGTGGCGCGTGAGGATCGAGAATTTCCCGCTCGACGGCGTTGGGGATGAGAATTGTGCCGAAAAGCTTGGCCAGCAGATCGGCTTGGCCGGCGGCAACGAGATAGCGCAGGGGCGAGGTGTTGGAGACGACCGTCATCGTCAATGGTCAGAGCTAGCGCGTTCGGTCGGAGAGTTTTTCGAGTGCGGACGCTTCGCGGTCGAGCTCGGCGGGGTCGTAATCGTACAAAGCCACGTGTCGCGCTAAGAGGTCTTCGGTCTCGATTCGCGAAAGGCCGAGAAGTTGTCCCACCTGAAGCTGGGTCAGAGAACCCTGCCGGTAGCCATCAACGGCGAGGGCTTCCAGCGTCCGGCGTGACAAATCGCCGCCACTCTGCCCGAGTGAGCGCGCCAAATCATCCGGAATGTGAAGGGTGATTTCCATGTCAGTAGTTTAGCGAATCGGCAACCCCCTTGTACAGGCCAATATGGCGAAGGTGATGGTCAGAAACTACGAGGCCGTGGCAAGTTGTAGCGCGGGTGTCCCCACCCGCGCGACCCGTATCCCGTGCCCCGTGTCCCGTGGGTTTATTTGACGCCGTTCGGGGTTCAAATCGAAAATCGGCAATCGAAAAGCGAAAATGAATTCGCCCGTATCCCGAACCCCGTATCCCCTACCTGACACCCGACACCTGGCACCTGGCACCTTGTCCTTACTCCCGTTTCCAATTTCCAGTGTCTTGCTTGCGCTGGTTCGTCCCCCATCGACAACAAAAAGCTGCTACGTTTGCTTGGAGGCTTGCTGGGGGCGGTTGAGCGCGTCGAGGAAACGGGGGAAGGCCTTCGAGTAGGCCGCGAGATCGTTTGCCCCGCGAAAGTCCCCGATCACTTTGCTTACCACATCGGCCTTGCGGGGGTGCTCCCATTCGTCGAAGAGGTAATCGTCAATGCGGATGGGGAACAAAACATTCTTATGGTCGCGGTCTTCCTCCTGCAAGGCGCGCTCGATTTCGCGAATGGCGGGTTGACTTTCGAGCGAATGCTGGGAGCAGATCACCACCAGCTTGTCATAATGCCGGATACCCGCCGGCTGCGGTTGTCTATGATGTCGTGGGGGGCAGGGATTATTGGGCGCCGGTCCCGGCTTCGAAAAACCGATCCAGCTCGCCTTCCACCAACTGGAGTGTCTCTTCGCAGCCCAGCACGAGAGACTTCATTCTGTCCCAACGCAAATGGAACACATAGCTGTGCCGGAAAAAATGGCGAAAATCCAGATAGGCGTCTAGCCGTACAACCAGGGACGGAGAAATGGCCGCCGGCCCGGTTCTTCCTGGCTGCGCCATCATATCCAGAAGCTCACGGTGCCACGCCTGGCCTTGGGGCGATCGGTCGTAACATTCTGCGGCAATACGCTTAAAGATGTTTTCAATGCCGTTATAGAAGGAGTGAAGCATGGCGGCAAGCGCGGAAAGCTCGTGATCATTAGGAGGGTTCAACGCGCACTTTTCGAGAAGCGGGCGAAAGTACTCCAGCAACCGCTGCAACTGTTGGCGCTCGACCGCCCACTTCCCCCGCAAATCATCCCACACGCACGAGCTCCTGGTGATGTTTCAGGTATTCAGTGAAAGGGTTATCCTCGTCCAAATCGACGAGATCAACCTGCCGTCCCAAAGCCCGGCTGGCCATTCCCATGGCGCGGAAAAAGACCTCCGGCGGCAAGCCCGAGACCGCCAGGTCTACGTCGGAGTCAGGACGCATCTGCCCCTTGCTGGCCGAGCCGAAAACGTACACCTCTTTCGCTCCCACCGCCTTGAGTGCAGAGGCCGCCTTGTCAACTAATCCCTTCATATCCTCAGTCATGGTGTCCTTCCTGGCAGTAGTATCGCAAACTACGCCGCTGCCGTCGAGATAAGAATGTGCGCTCGGCTTTCCTTGTCCGTAGTCCGTGGTCAGTCGTCAGTTATCAGTCATCAGCGTTCAGTAAAAACCCCGCCGTGTTTGGTCCTTGATCGATGTGCGCGCATGGTCACCCGCACGCCCCTTTGGGGCTGGAACGTAGCGGCGAGTTTACCTCGCCATTCCCCGTATCCCGTGTCCCGTACCCCGTGTCCCGTAGTTCAATCGAAAATCGGCAATCGAAAATCGAAAATGAATTGGCCCGTGTCCCGTATCCCGTACCTGACACCCGGCACCTGACACCTTGTCCTTACTCCCGTTTCCCGTTTCCAATTTCCAGTGTCTCGCTTGCGCTGGTTCGCCCCTCATCGACAACAAAGAGCCGCGGACCTAGACGACAGGGACGCGCCGTCCCGCCTCTGTCTGGGAGCGAAATGCGTCAACTCTTCGAGTCAGGCTCAACCATTGAGGTATAATTCCAATGAGTTAATTCCCTTTGTTCTCGCGGCAGGTACATGAGACTGCGCACCATAGTCAACACACTACTGTTCATGACTTTGCTCTGCCTTTGGGCCCCTCTGCGTGCTTCGGGACAGCAGCAAAAGGACTCGACATGGCAGGATAAGCAAGGCCATGTGAGATCTCGCGCGGATCTGGACGAGATATTGGATGCCCACAAACAGTGGGTGGAATCACAGTTTGAAGGATCACATCTCAATACGGGAGCCCGTGCTGACTTAAGCGGTATAAACCTTTCCTATGCTGAGTTTGATGGTATGAATCTGTGGGGTGCGAACTTCGAGGGGAGCATTCTGATTGGGGCAAAATTAAGGGGTGCCATTCTGGGGCCACTAGGGCAAGGAAACCAGCAACATTCGACTGTACTTGGAGGGTGGAGACCGGCTGCGCCGGTCTTGCTGGGTGGTACGGCCTATGTCAATGGACAGCCTACCGTAACGGTCCACTCGCCTGTGACAGATCTCAAGGGGGCGTACCTTCACGAGGCGGATCTAAGCGGCGCTGACGTGAGCTACGCAGACCTCACAGGTGCTGTCCTGGAGAGGGCAAATCTGAGTCATGCCATCCTGACCGGCGCAGATTTAACACGCGCCCTTCTGATTGACACGGATCTGGACACCTCGGACGTAAGGGGCGCAAATCTGCTTGGCGCAATCTTTGAGCCGAGGTCAGTTTCAAGAATTAAAGGAATCGCGTCGGCGGCCAATCTCGAATTTGTCACCTATCGGGACAACCCCGGCCCTCTCACCGAACTTCGCAAGCAATTCCAGGACGCCGGCTATCGCGAGCAAGAGCGCAAGATTACATATGCGCTGAATCGGGAAGAAGCCAGGCGCGGTCCATTCGTTGAGCGCTGGTTTAAACGCGTCGCCTTCGATCTCACGTGCAAGTACGGTCTGACACCTGGGCGGCCACTGCGCATTGTCCTATTCCTCTGGCTGTTCTTCTCTTGCGTTTATGCTGGGTTCATGCACCAGCCGGGTCCATCGGGGATTTACTTCGTCGGCAGCCGTTTGTGGCGGGGAAAATCAAACACTCAGGGGGTCCAAATCCGACCGATCGCTATCGGCTCGGCGAAAGGGTGGAGGCATCCCTTTCCCTGGTTGCGGCGGGAGTGGCGCGTCTTGCGCGCCGCCATGTTCTTCAGCCTGATGTCAGCCTTCAACATCAGCTTTCGCGACATCAACTTTGGCCGCTGGCTGCGGATGCTGACGACTCGTGAATACGATCTCAAGGCGGTGGGGTGGGCTCGCACGGTCTCAGGATTTCAATCTCTTCTGAGCGTTTACCTAATTGCGCTCTGGGTTCTCGCTTATTTCGGCAGGCCATTCGGCTAGCGGTGGCTGTGCATGCATTCTCATGCAGACCCTTATTCTTCGGAGTCCGCGACGACCCGAAGGGGCTTGGAGGGGGATGACGACTCAACCCAAGCAGCTTTTATGATGGCCGGTTGCCAGAGACTATACCCGCGACAATGCCGTGTCAAAGGAGAGCCCCTTCGGGAGATCGCAGACGCTAGCAAACGACCGTCTCCACCGGCCCGCGCTTGCAGTCCTGGTAATTCTCAACAGAAATCGTTGAGACGCTGGACTAGCCGTTCATCAAAACCAGCGAAATGAGTTTCTGCCCGGCTCCAATCGACAAAGGCATATCTTTCCCGAAAATCCCGTTCTTCTTTGAGTGAGCACCGAAAGTCCACGAGCAGAAGGGGTGTCTTCTTTTTGTCGCCGGGAAGGCCCTCCCCATCCCAATACTGTTTCTGGTAATTTGTTACCAGCCGGTAAAGAACCTGCCGCGCGTAGTCATCATGGCCTGAAAGTGAAAAGCCAATAATCGCCATCCTGAAATTCAGAACGCCAACGTCACCCATTCCCCACCAGAAATCCCGTAACTTCTGCGAGTACAATAGCTTTGCAGAGGAGGGGGTAAGCAATGAGGGCGTCGCCCTAAAGAGAATGCGATTTGAATACAAACGTTCAATGTCAAGCACCCGGTGCATCTCACGCAACGGGTCATCAGGGAATCGCGGACCGTCCACAAGCGGTATCACACGCAACGCTTCTGAGGTCTTGAACACTGGGTGATCTTCCCCCGCCAAATTAAATTCCTCTCGCCGGTACTTTTCCGACGCGCTATATTGCCGTCGGTCGAACCAGTCGATGGAGCCGTGCAGCTTAAGTACAACGACTTCCTCCCGCGACATGTCAACTTCTGCCCATGGCGAGTACCCAAGGTGCACGACTTTATATCGGTTTGGAAAGAGGCGGTATGGTTTCCCGATGGCATCAAGCGCACGCTCCAGGAGGACGTCGTAGTTGAAGGTCAGAATGATGTCGCCGGGCCGAAGGGCCAGCGCGAACTGCTTGTAAATTTTTGGAATGCTGTCTTGTGTCGGCATCACCGCTGTTAGGATTTCTCCAATTAACGTCTTCACGGCAACCTGGGACTCATTCCCGTCACTGCTCCAAGTGTCACTTCCACGCAGCCCCAAATAATGCTCAACATCGAGAAATGCCATGAAATCTTCAAAGTCGACTTCGTTTGGGGTGATTTCCTTTCCATCGCATTCCGTGCGGAACTTGATGTATTCCTCCAAATCGTCGCGAAACTGGCCTGCGCGCCCCCACATATTATCGGCTCTTCGCCGAATCTCCCGCCAAAGGTCAGAGGCAAGCGGCAACCCGGCCGCCTTCGAGAATCCTGCACCAAGGACAAAGATGCTGAACGGTGGAAAGTTGGACATCTTCGCATAGCTCTCAGACCCTGTGTACCCGAAGATGGACCTAAAAGCAAGCGTAGCGTGGGCCTCTGCGGCGTAAGGTCCGCGGCATTTCGAACGGCGGGCATAGGAGCAGTGGCGAGTGAAGAGTGATGAGTGACGAGCAGGCGGGTCGGAAGAGCAGGGAATAGGGGTTGGGTGGGGGTTAGGGGTTGGGGCACGGCTCACGGAAGACTCACCCCACGCAGCGGACCTCCCCTGGCTTAACCTCGGTAAGGACCTTTCTCAGTTCAGGCGCCAGCGGCACCAGGAACTCGAGTTTGTTGCGCACAGCCACCAGGACGATGACCGCTATGGCAAAAGCTGGCACATTCTGTTGATAGCTTAAACGCTGATCCGTGGTGAGAAGTACATCGAATTTACCAGAAGCGGCGGAGAGAAGGACGCCATTCTTGAACGAGGCCCAGCCCATTTCGGGAGCGGTTCGAACCTCGTGCTCGGGGAGTTGATGGCGAAACCTGCGCGGAACGCACTCATCCAGAAGAATCCGCATGCGCGAACACCGATTGCTTGGCCAACTCCAAAACCGCGAGCGCGTGTTCACGGCTCACCGTCGGAAAGTCCTCCAAGAAATGATCGAGAGTATCCCCTTCTTCCAGGTAGTCAACAAGGGATTGCACGGGAACCCGCGTGCCTGTAAACACTACGGCGCCGCTCATGACCTCATCCGAACGTGTGACCAGCAGTTTTGTCGCAGCCATCTCAGTCCCTAGTGTACCGCAACTGCAAGCTCGTTGCTCTATGAAAACAAGCGTAGCGCAGGCCTCTGCGGTGTGAGGTCCACGGCATTTCGAAGTGATAGGAACAGTGACAAGTGACAAGCGATGTTAAGAGCAGTGATGAGTGACAAGTGACGAGCAGGCGGGTCGGAAGAGCAGGGGTTGGGGGTTAAGGAAGGGCAACTAACCACTAGCCACTGAGCACTATCCACTGACCGCAATCCACTGACCGCGGCTTGCAACGCGCGCGGTTTTCCCGTGTTCTGAAGACCATGGAAATACACTTCACCCCCGACGTGGAAAAAAAGCTCAACGACCTCGCGGCGCAGAGCGGACGCGGAACCGACGAGCTTCTGCGCGATGCCCTAGCCGGATATTTGGGCGAGGTGGCGCAGACCCGAGAAATGCTCGACAGCCGCTATGACGAGCTGAAAAGCGGCAGGGTGACGCCCATCGACGGTGAGGAAGCCTTTGCCCGCCTGAAAGCTAAGACTGAAGCGCAGCGCTGACGAAAAACAGTGACGAGTGACAAGTGACGAGTGACGAGGAAGACAGTCCGACCTCGACGATATTCGCTATTACCTTGCCGAGGAAAACCCGGACGCAGCCGACCGGGTCATCACCGAAATCTTTGACACCCTTCGCAGACTCGTGCCTTTTCCCCATCAAGGCCACCGGCGCCCGGACCTCACGTCGCGCCCTTTGCGGTTCATTCTTGTACGTGAATACCTGATTGCCTACGCCCCCGAGGAAAAACCTTTGTGGGTTGTCGCCGTGATGCACGCGCGCCGCAACCCTCGCATCATGGCCGCGATCCTGAGAGGCAGGGACTAAGCGTAGGCCGGACCTCCGCAGTATGAGGTCCGTGGCGTTTCGAACTGCGGGCAGAAGAGCAGTGACGAGTGGAGAGTGACGAGTGACGAGAAAGACAGTCTAAAGTCCGGAGTCCGAGGTCCGGAGGCGGAAGAGCAGGGTTAGGGACTGGGGATTGGGGATTCGGGGCGGCAAAAAAGACTGTCCGGGGTCAGAAGAACAGGGGCTAGTGGTTAGTGGCAATTGGGAAGAAACGCAATCCGATGTCCGCCTTAGCCCGAGATAATCCGGCGGACGTTTTGCAAGAGGACGAACAGGTGCATGGGGTCGGTGGGGGAAGGGATGAAATCGAATTTCTGGTAAAAATCCCGGGCCGCCTCGTCTTTGGCATGAACCGCCAAGGCGCGGATGCCGGCAATGTCGGCCGCTTGAAGCGTGCGTAGCATCGCATCGCGCAAAAGCGCCTTGCCGACTCCCTGGCCCTGCCAGCGACGGTCCACGGCCAGACGTGCCAGCAGCATGATGGGCACTGGATGGCGCGCCAAGCCTTTGGTCAAACGCTCGGGCGCTTTTTCGCGGGTCACATGGCCCACCGCGAGGGTATGGTATCCCACCACCGTTTCCCCCACCAGTCCCGCGTAGGTCTGCGCGGCACCTGCCTGCTGATTCTGCCCCGCGTAGCGCAATAGATATCGATTCAATTCTTCCCGACCGCAATCGAAGCCCTCGAGCCGGTGCTCGGGGCACAGTTTTTCCACCCTTCGGCCGGCGCTCACGGCTTGGGCCCGGCATCAAAGAATCCCGGTTCCTGCAAGAGACGCTCCAACTGAGGCAGATAGCGGGGGGGCGCATCGAGGGCCGCCAAGAATGCTTTCCACTGCGCATCGTTCAGGCTGAAAATCCTACGGTTCGCCAGGGCCTCATCGGCCTGCGCCAGCGCGCTCTCCAGCACGAATTCGCTGACGGAGCGGCGGGACGTGGCCGCCGCGGCTTGGAGCGTCCGCTTGGCCTGGCGCGTCAGTCGCAGATCGAGTTTTTCGCTGCGCGTGGTTCTTTGTTGCATGGCTCATCCTCCTGATACTCAGGTTAGCGTTTTTGCCCGACAATGTCAAGACAACAGCCAGCACGGGGGCGGGAAAACAGTGACGTGGGACACAGAAAAGAGTCCGGAGTCCGAGGCCGGAAGAGCAGTGGCAAGTGCTCAGTGACTAGCGCTTAGTGGCTGGGAAAACAGTCCTAGGAGCCTGTCGGAGATAACGGTTTGCCGACGAAGAATCAACAACTTACAGCCGCGCAAATCTCCCTAAGTTGTTGATTCTACGTACAAGAAAATCTATCTCCGACAGGCTCCTAGGCCCGGAGTCCGAGGTGGGGAGGAGAGTGCCTCGTGCTCAGTGCTAGTGGTTAGTGGCGCGGTTCCGATGAAATCGGAATAGATTCCCTCGCCGCTACAAGGGCACGAATACGGCGCCGTACGGCGCAAATCCGCCACGACACCCTCTGGGCGAGACAACCTCGCCGCGGCTGGAAGTCCACCAAGCTTGATGGTGGGCACCCCCTCATAAGCGTTCACTGAAGGGCCTCGGTATCGTCGGGAGCCGCGCTGGAAGCGTCATAACGCGGCCCACGAGGCCAGCCGTGGGGACATGCGAAGCTTTGGAGTGCGGCAGCTTGCTGCCGCTTTTGCCCCAGCCCGCTTGCTGGCAAGGACTCCTGCCGGCGGGTAAGGAATTCGAATACCGATGGAAGCCGTGTGTGAAATTCCCGCCACCAAGGTTGCGGGAAGGAAAGCGGCAGCAAGCTGCCGCACTCAAAGCTTCGCGGAGAACGCCGGCAGGGTCAAGTATTTCCGCAAGCTGCTTAGCCTTTAAGTAAACGCCTAGGGGGCGTCCCCGGCGAAGGGCTTAACCAGGGTTCAGCCCCGGCCGAGCGCCGCTCGGCCCTATGAATCGGGTTGCGGCTCCGCCGCGCTGCATATTCTCCCCATCCCGCGGCGCACTCCCCCATATCGTTATCGGCGGTTTGGGTCGCGAGGATGAAGGGATTTGTGATGCCGATTGGATTTCAGCCCTGCACCCGCGCGGCGAAGCTCTCCAGGCTTGACCTCTCCGGGGACCTTTGTCCGGTCCGGCGTCAGGGGCACTGGGAATTCACATTGGTAGCGCGCCGCCATCGACACTATGACCGCTCTGGGAAAGCTGGGACATTATGGCGGTAGCTCAGGCGCGGGTCCGCAGCGAGGAGAACATCGAACTCGAGGCTGCGGGGAGGAGAACGCAGTACTTGTGCGCGGCTCTGAGGACTTCTGGAATGGTCCAAACCCCGGCCTCCGGGAATTTTTGACCAAAACTTTCGCGTTGCGGCATAATGCCGCCGTCACGACGATGGCGAGGTAAACCCGCCGCACGACTGCGCGTGTTCGGCGCGTTGCGGCGTAGGGCCGAATAGCATTCGGCCAAGGCCAAGCGGTCACGGCGGCGACCTCTTCTCCCCATCGCGCGGCACACTACCCCGCATCATTATCGGCGGTTGGGGTCGAGAGGATGAAAGAATTTGTCCGGTCGAACCGATTGCGGCCTTACAACAACTCCCCGAATCCCCGGCTGGTAGGTGGCAGGTCAGAGGTGGCATGTGGGGAAACCAGCACCCAACCCCCAGCACCCAATACCGAGCCCGAATCGCAAATTCCAGATTCAAGATTCCAGATCCCGAGCAACAAATCCCGAGCAGCAAATCCCGAATTCCCAACCCGAATCGCACTGGCAATCACAGGCGCCGGTCCTCAATCGTCAATCCAGCGCCGTTCCCCAAATCCCTAACCCCTGAACCCGAACCCCTAACCCCGTGTCCCGAATCCCTAACCCCTAATCCCCAACCCTGAGCTCTTCACACTTTCTCCAGGGCCAATTCCAGGTCGCGGATGATGTCGTGCCAATCTTCCAGGCCGATGGAAATGCGGATGCCTTCCGGGTGCATTCCGAAGGCGCGTTTCTGCTCGTCGGGCAGGGCGGAGTGGGTCATGGAGAACGGGTGCTCGATGAGCGTCTTGATTTGACCGAGGCTTACGGCCAGGGTGACGGAATAGGCGTGCTCGGCGAGGTAATCCACCATCTTTTCCGCGCGCGAGAGCTTGCCGTCGGTTCCCTTGAGCACGAAGTACATCATGCTGCCGGGGGCGAATTTGCCGTCGGGATTCACCATCTGCCGCCGGGCCAGCGCTTTCTGGGCGAAGCCCTCGGCGCCGGGGTAGCTGACGCTCGCCACCTTGGGATGCTTCGAGAGGAATTCGGCCACGCGCTGCGCCGTTTTCTGCATATTGATCATGCGCGTGGCGAGGGTGGGCAATCCGTACACCAGAATTCCCCAGGCGCTGCGCGGCGAGAGCACTCCCCCGAAATCCTTGCGAAAGAGCATGAGGGTGTTGTACCACTCCTTGGGAGCGATCACCACGCCGCCCATGTCCGTGCCGAACCCCCCCAGCCCCTTGGTGAGACTCTCCACCACCAGGTCCGCTCCCAGGCGCAACGGGCGCTGGCAGAAGGGCGTGGCAAACGTGTTGTCAACAATCACCAGCAGGCCGTCCTTTTCCTCGCGGCCGGCGTTGGCTTGGTCCGCTAAGCGGCGAATGGCGGCGATGTCAATCAGCTCCAGAGTGGGATTGATGGGCGTCTCAAAGTAAAGCACCCGCGTCGAGGGAGTGATTTCGGCGGCGAGCGACTCGGGCTTGAGGAAATTCGCAAAACGCACCTTCATGCCGAAGCGCGGCAGCCAATTCGTCATCAGACTGTACGTACAGCCGTAGACAATTTCGTGCGATACCACTTCCTGCCCCTGACGCAACGCCGCTCCCAGAACCCCGCTGATTCCCGCCATCCCGCTGGCGAAGGTTACGGCAATGTCTCCACCCTCGGCGTAGGCCAGGCTCTCCTCCAGCATCGAGCGCGTGGGCTCCTCCAGCCGGTCGTATATGTAAATGGGAATGTGCCCGCTCAAGTGCTCGTCCGCCGAGGCGAATTGCACAAAGCCCTTCGCGCCGCGCTCGAGCGAGCTCAGACGATACGCCGTGGTGTGCGAAACCGGCGGCACCACGTGATGGTCGTAGTCCCACTTCTTGCTTTCATAATTGCCGTGAATCATGTGCGTGCGCAGCTTGTAGTCTTCCTTTTGCCGGTGCGGCTTGCGGTTTTCCATGGAAGTACCCCCTGAGCGACTTTTCACATCATGAAAATAGGGATAACACACTCCAGGCCAAGGCGAAAGGGCTTTTCGGCACACAGACATTGTGTCCTGCCCTCTCCCCCTTGACATTCGGCAACATGCGGGCGTCCATCTTGTAGACCACAAGCCGGAGTTTTTGGAGGGGTTGCAGCGCATCCTACGCCCCCAAAGGCAGGAGTGGGAGTTAGCTTTCGCGCCGAGGGGCGAGACCGCACTAAGGCAGCGGCCATCTCGGCGGTCAATCCGGGAAACATTTTTCGCTTCCTTACCAGACCTTTTCCGCCCGCCGCTCCTATCCAAGAACTGAACGCGTCCGTCGAACAATACCGGCAATGCACGGAGAGGATCGAAGGGCAGGAGCAAATGCCCCAGGCCCAGCCGTGACTTCTTAAGGGAAGGGGTCCCATCCCAAGGCTTGCTGCGGGGGAGGGGGCGCTGAGGAAAACCTCTGTGCCAGAGCGATTTCAAAATTCTTATAACCTCGCTTGACAAGAGGCACCTTTTTCCTTACACTTGCGGCTAAGATGGTTTCGCTCGTGGTCGGCGGCCTCACTGGGGGGTGATCCGCCTGCGCCAGTAGTTGTTGTAGAAGGAGGAAACCGGTGCATCGCATACTTTTCACTTGTGCCTTAGTGTTTCTCGCCGTGTCGGCAGTAACCGCCCAAACCCCAGAAACTGGAGCAGCCTCACCGTCCGTTCCTGTCGCCGTCCGCTCCCAGGCGGATTGCGCAGGCTTTATTGCCAACCCTAACGTGCCCCATGACGTGGTCGTCGTGGGCGGAGCGGATGATGACTTCCACTCCGTGGTCCGTCAGTTTGTGCAGGGCGATTCAATTTACATATCCAGCCACAAAGGCGAAGGTCCAGCCGTGGGTGATGAGTTTTACGTGGTCCGTCCTGCCAATGATCTTTTCCTTACCATGCATTACCAGGGGGAGCGATGGGGTATCCGCAAGGTGGGCAAACCTTATGAGGATGTCGCGCAGGTCAAGGTGACCCACGTGAATCCGCAGGGCGTGGTGGCAAGAGTCAGCTTTTCTTGCAGCCCCATTGTTCCTGGCGACACCCTGGTGCCCTTTCAATCTCGGGCCATTCCCAATTATACGCTCTCCAAACCGCTCGACCACTTCGCTCCCCTGGATAAGGAGAAAGAGCACGGGAGGATAATCGCCAGCCACAATAATCTTGGCTATATTGGCAGTCAGAGAGTGGTCTATTTGAACCTAGGTGAAAGAGCAGGAACCCTGCCTGGTCAGCGGTTCCGAATATACAAGATTGCTCCTTCCGTCAAGACAGGATTATTGACCAGCCGAAGGCCGCCCCCTGAGATCGTTGGCGAGGCTGTGGTGCTTTCTGTCCAGGCGAGATCGTGTGCGGCGATGGTGGTTTCAAGTTACCGCGAGATCTCTGCCGGTGACTACGTGGAAGAGGAATAGTTCCGTCCCCGATGCTATGGATGAGGCGCACCCTCCCCCCGGCCAGGACCCGGAGGCGTGAGGGTTGGACTACGTGCGTTGAGAGTTGGTGGCGCCGCCTGCTCCTGATCTCGTGAATCGGGAGGCCCGGCGCTCCCGCCGCTCGGCTTGGAAATCAGTTCAGAATAAGTTCAGAAAGTTTCTTGTGCCGCCACAGAGGAAGAACAAGCGGGTTGAGGTTCTTCCAATACTTGCGCGGTGAAAGCCTGGAGTGTGGCCCCTTGCCGCCACGCATCGGTTGGCCGGCCCGCCCTGCGGCGTGTTTCCTGCAAGAATTGTCCGCGATCCCAACTCCATTGCGTCTCGGCAGGCGGCAAATTACTCATTCGCTACGTAAGGCGATGACGGGGTCTACCCTTGCCGCCCGGTAAGACGGAATCCAGGCCGCCAGCGCGGCAGTCACCACCAGAACACCCACGGCGGCAATAAGCGAAACCGGATCGGTGGGCGAAACCTCGAAAAGCAGCCCGCGAATCGTGCGCGCGCAGGCAAAGGACCCGGCAAGCCCCATGGCCACGCCAATTCCCGTCCAGATTGCAGCGTTCTTTTGAACCTGCCATGCTATATCTCCGGGCCGGGCGCCAATGGCCATACGCACACCAATTTCCCGAGTCTGCCGCGCCACCAGGAACGACAGCACGCCGTAGAGCCCCACCGCGGCCAGCAATAATCCGACCCCCGCAAAGAGTCCTACGAGTATCGCCACAAAGCGCGGACGCTCGCGGAACCTATCGACCCGTTCATCCATCGTCTCGATACTCACCGGCAGCGTGGGGTCGAGGGCGGCAAACTCTCTTCGTATCCATCTTGTTAGCGTCGCTGGGTCGAGTGATGTCCGAAAGAGCGCGACTGTACTCCTGCCAATCTGATCTGAACCCTTCATGCGCAGGCGGTAATACTCGGGATCAGGAGGGGCGGTCAAACCGTTGTTTCTGGTGTCTCGCGCCACTCCCACGATGGGGCACCAATGGTTGTTACCGTCCAGCTCAATTTGCTGACCCACCGGGTTCTCGTCGCCAAACATGCGACGGGCCAGGGTGGCGCTCAGGATGACGGGCGATTCACCGGAAGCACGCTCTCCGTCTTCAAATGCGCGGCCTGCTAGGATGGCAATGCCCATGGTCCGGAAGTAACCGGGGGTGACCCAGCGAAACTCCACCATCCCGCCATCGCGGGCAAGGGCTGGATGACCGGAAATCCGCATGTTGGAGTAGGGGCGTCCCATCGAACCGCGAGGAGGAATGGAATCGCTCAGGGCAAAGGATCCGCCGCCGGGGATCTGCTCCAACTTTGGCTCCAAGTCGTCAAGGAAAGCGTTGCGCGCCGCCGCGGGCTGATATCGGTGCTCTCTTAAAGTGAATGAGGCTGCGAGGAGGTGTTCGGGTTGGAAACCCAGCGGCTGATTCTCGATCTTCCCCAGGCTCCGAATTAACAATGAGGCTCCCGTCAGCAGAACCAGGGAAATCGCCACCTGGGCCGCCACTAGACCCTTACGGAACAGGGTTCGAGCCGTCCCTGCCACCTGCCATCCCACCAGGCTTTCTGCCCGTGGCCGTTCCAGCGCGGGCGCCACGCCAAACAGCACGGCGGCCGCGACGGAGCCGGCCAAGGCAAACAGTAACGCACGCAGATCGATTCTCGCTTGGGCAAGACGTGGCATCTCATCGAATGCCAGACTTACGAAAAGCCGCAGGAGCACCCAGGCGGCTCCGGCGCCCACTGCGCCTCCCAGCAGACCCAACATTAGCGATTCGGTCAGGGTCTGCCGCATTAGCCGCCCGCGCCCGGCGCCCAGGGCGGCTCGCATTGCCAATTCCTGGCGACGTGCTTCCGCGCGCGCCAGGATGAGGTTCGCGACATTGGTGCATGCCAAGAGCAGCAGGGCGAGCACGGAGCCAAACAACAACCACGAGGCGAGCTTCACATCCTGAATCTGCCGGTCGCGAAGCGAGCGAACCACCAGGCGAACCTCCGAGCGCAACTCGGGCGGCACATCCTTCGCCGCACTTTCTTGGAAGAGCGGGCGGAACTGGTCGCGCGCTTGCTCGATTGTCACGCCCTCGCGAAGCCGTGCGAAGGTGCGCAGGAAGGAACTGGAATTCGCCGAACGGGGCAGACTCGCATCCAGACGCGCGGGCAGCATCACGTCGATATCGCCCAGTTGGGGCATCTCGAAATCTTTAGGAAGGACGCCGACCACCTGCGCCGGCTCGTCGTTCATGACGATGGTTTTGCCCAGGGCCTTCGCGTCTCCGCCAAAAGCCCTGCGCCAAAACCCATAAGAAAGGAGAACCACCGTCGGGGCCCGCGGGCGGTCGTCATCCTCGCTGAAATCGCGGCCCATGAAGGGCGCAATCCTGAATGTCCTCAAAAAATCAGCCGCCACGGCGTAACACCTGATCTGCTGCGGCGCGTTGTTGATCAACACATCACATCCGGTACCGGGCCTCATCGCGGTGAGGTACTGGAACGGGGTCTGTCCCTGACGCCAATCGAAGTAACTGCTGACGACGTTAAACTCATTGTCGTCCACCGGCCCCAAATACCCCACGGAAACAAGTTGTTCATCCTGGGGATAAGGCAGTCGGCGAAACAGAAGAGGATCGACCACGCTGAAAACCGCCGTCGATGCGCCGATGCCGAGGGCAATCGTCAATACCACTACGGTAGTGAAGCCCGGATTCTTGCGCAACGTACGGGCCGCGTAGCGAATGTCCTGCCAAAGGTTCTCAACCCAGGCGAAGCTCCACGTCTCACGGCAGGCCTCCTGGACCAAGGTCGGATTGCCGAATCGCTTACGGCTGGCAAAATGGGCGGCATCCGGGTTCAGACCCTCCGCTTGGAGCTTCTCCTTGCGCATCGCCAGATGGAAGTTCAGTTCATCTTCCAAATCGCGGTCAAGTTGCCGGCGATTGATGAGAGATCTAATACGCAACCAGGTCTTGTTCAGCCATTCGGACATGGTCAATACCTCATTAAGAAGTGGCAGCGACACCTTGCCCGTTTGGAGTCATTGCCCGTAAAGCCATGCCATGCGCCTTCACGCCGTTTCCATGATGCGGGCGATGGCGATTGACATGCGGCGCCAGTGGGCGGTTTCAGCCACCAATTGTTTTTGCCCGGTCGCAGTGAGCCGGTAATACTTGGCTCGCCGATTGTTCCCCGACATTCCCCATTCCGATGCCAGCCATCCCCGCAGTTCCAAACGGTGTAACGCGGGATAAAGCGCGCCTTCTTCGATGCGTAAATCCTCTTCCGAACGCAGTTCAATGGACTCAGCAATGGCATACCCGTGCAATGGGCCACGCTTGAGGGTCTTCAGAATGAGCATGTCAAGAGTGTCGCGAAGAAGTTCGCCCGGGTTGGGTTGCTTCTCTCCCATAAGATCCTTAGGGCAGTATATGGAACAATTTGCCTGAGTGCAAGCACCTTTGCCCGTCAGCGGCAGACGCGGGGTTTGAACTCAATGCCCTTTACACGAGAAGTGGAAAGCGATGATTCATCAATTTGATCCCGACCAGGTCGAGCAGTGGACCCAGTTGAACAGCCTGGGTTTTGAACGAGGTGAGTAATGATGCGGCAGGGCAATCAATGTCAATCGCGCGCAGGAGAGTTCGCAAGCGCGCTCATAGTGCCGGAACGGTTGCCGGGGCGGGGCCGGTTTCTTCAAATACCTGCGCGGTGAAAGCCTGGATCGCGGCCCCTTCCCGCCACGCATCGTGCGGCAGGCCAGCTTTGCGGCAGGTTTCCTCCAGGAATTGTTTGCGATCCCAATTCCATTGCGCTGCCACTTGCGGCAGCAAAAGCCCGCGCCGGCCGCCGCGCGAGATGACAAGTCCGTGCCGCCCAACTTCGATGTCTTCGGGGGCAATGTCCGAAAGGGGGGAAAGGACGGAGATTTCCAGGTGCAGATCGCGCACTTCCCGTTTCGTCACCGGAGGAAAGCGTGGGTCCTGTAGCGCCGCCCACACCGCGCATTGGCGAACCGTGATATAGAGGGGCTTGTTCGCCTCGGTGACGCCGATGCATCCCCGCAGATTCTTTCCTTTGCGCAGGGTCACGAACGCCCCGCAGTGCTGGCACAGAGCATCGCCAGGTTCAGTAATTTTGGGGATTTCCGCCAGGTCCAGATACCCCACCAGGGCTTCCCGCGCCAGGCGCAGCAGGGTCTGCTGATCGGTTTCAGTGAGCGGCAACATCTTTTTCTTCCGGCTCTTTCTCCTCAGCTTCAACGACCATGCGGCGGCGGGAGGCGCGGCGCTTTACTCGCTCATCCAGACTTTTCCAGAATTTCCAGAAGTATTGCACGGCGGAAGCCACCGCAAACAGGACGACCATCCATAACAAAACTCCGCCGAGAGGGCGCAAAACCGGAAACCGGCGGCTCTCCATAATAATGACGGTAATGGCCACCACCTGGAGCACCATCTTGGTTTTGCCCAACTCGGAAGCTTCCATTACATAGCCTTCGGCGGAAGCTATGGAACGCAGACCGGAAACGGCGAATTCCCTTCCCACAATGATGACCACCATCCACGCGGGTACGAGGTGAAGGTCCACCAAGGAGATGAAGGCGGCCGAGGTGAGAAGTTTGTCGGCGATGGGGTCGAGCAGAATTCCCAAAGTAGTTATTTTACCCTGCTTACGCGCCACGTAACCGTCCAGCAGATCGGTGACGGCGGCGAGCAGGAAGACCGCCACCGCCCACAAGTCCAGGTTCCCACCCCGGGTGAGAAGCAACACCACCACAATGGGCACGAAGAAGATGCGGAGAAGGGTTAACGAGATGGGGAGATTCATGAGCCTTCGAACCTACCCTTCACCAGGGAGGAATTGCAAGGACCTGAATGCTAAACAAGATGGGAGCCGACGGAAGAATTTTTCCCGCGCTCCAGCTTCACTATAACGGACGCCTCCGAGGGTGTCAACGAAACTCCAAAGCATTCTCCCCCCGCGGGCGTGGGGGTGACAAGGAAAGGCCAGAAGCGTGGGCGCCAGCGCTCCTTCGCGGCGTTAACTTCGGGAGCCGCCGTTGAAAAGGTCCTTGGTGGACTTGTCGAGGACCAGGGTGCGGGTGGGGAAGGGCATGTCGATTCCCGCCTCCTGAAACTTCTTGACGATGCGCTTTCTCAACTCACTCTGCACCGGGAACTGATCCGTGAACTGACGGATTTGCACGCTGAGCGAGAAATCCAGAGAAGACGGCCCAAACCCGGGGGTGAAAGAAACAGAGGGCTGGGGGTTGGCCAGCAAGCCTGCCAAACCGTCACGGAGGGCCTCCCGAGTGACTTCCAGAAGCGCCTTTTCCACCAGCTTGGGATCCGTTCCGTACGCCACGCTCACCGGCAGGGTGTAGGACATTTGCGTCTCCGGCGCGGAATAGTTGGTGATGGTGGCTTTGGCCAGGGTGGAGTTGGGAATCACCACGTAGTTGTTGCCCAGCGTCCGCAGGACCGTGGAGCGCCAACCGATCCGCAGCACGTAACCTTCCTGGTTGGAATCAAGTTTGATGTAGTCATACGGACTGATGGGCCGGTCGGCCAATAGATAGAGGCCGGAAAAGAAATTGCTTAAAGTCTCCTGCAAAGCCAGGGCCACGGCCACGCTGCCCACGCCCAACGTCGTCCAGACCGCGGTTAGAGAGACCCCCATGTTTTCGAGGAAGATGATGGTCCCCAGCAAGGCGAAAAGCGTGCGCACCACCAGCGCGGCGGGTTGGGTTACGCGCAACAGTTTGGGATCCTTCTGGCCCGCCCGGCGCAAGGCAATGACGATAACGCGGGCGGGAAAGTACATCATCACCAGAATCACCAGGGCAAAGATTAGATTGGACCCGATGTGTTCGTAGCGCCGGGGGAGGGGAAGCGATTCCAGGCCGAGATCAAGACTGGCAATCAAGAGCAAGGGAATGGGCAGAGATTCGAGTAGGGAAAAGAAAGAGCTACCCCATCCGTTATGTAGCCTTTTCGCCCAATAGTGGAGGACGCGGTTCAGGACAAAACCCAGCAGCAGAGAGCCGATAATCAATGTCCCGAACATCAGCGTATAGAAAATCCCATGGCTCACGTGGAGGGCGCGCGCTAAATCCTCAATCATGCCGTTTTCTCCCGGGGGAAGACAACGATTCAAGATACCCTGCCCGGCCCCTGCGGGGCAACACCCTTGCGCGAGTGTCGCCGCAGGCCAAGTCCGCATCTAATAACTTAGCCGTGGGTGTGGCGCCGCGGATGAAGGCGCCATCGAGCTTGCGCCATGCCCCGCCAGTGACAACAGCCGGGCTAAGACCTATCAACTTGCTACCCTGACGTGATAAAGTGCCAAGTCTTAGCTGTGGGTCCGCGCTGGATATAATAAAGGATCGAGGTTCTCAGGCAATGGCTTCCAAGCAAAAAGCTCCCATTGATTACAACACACTGCCCATTCTTCCCGTCCGCGACACCGTTCTGTTCCCCAATGCCATACTGCCGCTGACGGTGGGACGCGACAGCTCCCTTAAGCTGATCAGCGACCTGAAAGAAGACGAGAAGTATGTGGGGGTCATCTCTCAGCGTGATCCCCGGGTTGACAACCCGCAAACCGTCGATCTCTTTCAAATCGGGACGGTAGCCTTCGTCCACAAGATTATCAAGCTCCCGAGCCAAAGTCTTTTTATCTTTGTTGAAGGCTTGCAGCGGATTGCCATCGAGGAAGTCACCCAGACGGAGCCCTTCCTGCGCGCCCGCGTAAAACCCCTGGCGGATGTCATGCCGGGCGGCAAAGAATCGGACTTCGACGCCCTGGTGCGCAGCGTGACGACGATGTTCCAACAAGTCGTGCAGCTCTCCCCCACGCTGTCGGATGATTTGCAAACCGTGGTCATGAATATTGACGACCCCAGCCGGCTTTCGGATTTCATCGCCGCCAATCTCCCCTCGCTCTCCAGCGTGGAAAAGCAGGAACTGCTGGAAAGCCTCGAACTGAAGGTGCGTCTCGAGCGGCTGAACCGGCAACTGGCGCGGGAAGTGGAGGTGCTGCAACTCCGCTCCAAGATTCAATCGGACGTCCAAGACCAGGTGACCCAGAGCCAGCGTGAGTATTACTTGCGCGAGCAGATGAAAGCCATTCAAAAGGAACTGGGCGAGGCCGACGAGCAGCAGGAAGTGGAGGAACTTCGCAAGAAAATTGACGCCGCGGGAATGACGGAAGAGGCCAGGAAGGAGGCCCTGCGGGAGCTGGGACGCCTGGCGAAGATGTCGCCGGCGGCCGCGGATTACCACGTGACGCGCACCTACCTGGAATGGCTGGTGGCGCTGCCCTGGAACAAAGTCAGCGATACGCGGGTGGATATTGCCAAAGCGCAGCAGGTTCTGGATGAAGACCACTGGGATCTGGAGAAGGTCAAGGAACGCATCCTCGACTATCTCGCCGTCTTGCAGCTAAAGCCCCAGCTCAAGGGGCCCATCTTGTGCTTTGTCGGACCTCCGGGCGTGGGAAAAACCTCCCTGGGAAAATCCATTGCCCGCTCGCTCGATCGCAAATTCGTGCGCATGTCGCTGGGCGGAATTCACGACGAAGCGGAAATACGCGGCCATCGGCGGACTTACATTGGAGCGCTGCCCGGCCAGGTCATCCAAGGGGTCCGGCGGGCCGAAACGCGCGACCCGGTCTTCATGCTCGATGAGGTGGACAAGATCGGACGCGATTTCCGCGGCGACCCTTCCTCCGCCTTGCTGGAGGTCCTTGATCCCGAGCAGAACTCCCATTTCCGCGACAATTACCTGGACGTCCAATTCGACCTTTCCAAAGTGCTGTTCATCTGCACGGCGAACGTTTTGGACACCATCCCCCCGGCCCTCCTCGACCGCATGGAGGTGCTGGAGCTTCAGGGATATAGCGAAGAGGAAAAAATCCAGATTGCCATCCGCCACCTTATCCCGAAGCAGACGGAAGAGCACGGGGTCAAGACTCCCGAGCAAATTGAATTCTCCACCGACGCGCTGGGCAGCATGATCCGGCACTACACGCGCGAGGCCGGCGTGCGGAACCTGGAAAGGGAAATCGCCACGTCCTGCCGCAAGCAGGCGCGCCGAATTGCCGAGGGCAAGCCCGAGAAGCTTCTGCTGACTCCCGACAACCTGCGGGATTTTCTGGGAATTCCGCGGTACCGCCTGGAAACCGAAATCGTGGAGCGCACCCGCGAACCCGGCGTGATGGTGGGACTTGCCTGGACGCCCACCGGCGGCGACGTCCTCTACGTGGAGGCGAATGCCATGAAGGGCAGCAAGGGATTTACCATGACGGGACACGTGGGCCAGGTCATGCAGGAATCCATGCAGGCCGCGCTCGCCTGGGTCCGTTCGCACGCGGCGGATTACGACATCGATGCGGATTTCTTCCAGTCGAAAGATATTCACATCCACGTACCCTCGGGGGCTATTCCCAAAGATGGGCCCTCGGCGGGAGTTACCATGGTTTCCGCCCTCGTCTCCGCCCTCACACGGCGGCCTTCGCGCCAGCGGCTGGCGATGACCGGTGAAATTACGCTTAGCGGTCAAGTGCTGCCCGTGGGTGGAATCAAGGAGAAGGTGCTGGCGGCCAAACGGGCCGGAGTGCTGGAAGTCGTTCTGCCCGCTGACAACGAGCCGAACGTCCACGAGGATCTGAACCCCCAAATGCTCGAGGGTTTGACGCTCCACTATGTAAAGACGATTCGGGAGGTCGTTGAGTCAGGTCTCGAAAAAGATCCCGTGCCCGTTGAGACAGGCCAACCCGCCCGCGACGTGGTCCTGACCCCCGCCGCCGCAGGTACGCCGAATTAAGGCTGGAACGGGGCATTCAACATATTCGCACTGCCTTCGCTGCTTCTCGCCGCGCAGGGGAACGCTGCCGTTTTCATCTGACGACCGTTTAGCGGCGACCCGCATTTCAACCTTCCATGTTAAAATTCGCATTTGACCCGAAAGAAATCCTGATTAGGAGATGGCTGATGAAGATTCGCATCGCCCTCGCGGTATTTGTATTCCTGGCGTTGATTCCCGCGTACGCGCAACAGTCTAAACCCAAGGTCGTTGCCGAAGGCGGCCAGCCCGATGACCGTGGCTCCGCCCGCGTCCTCTACTGGAACACGGTGAAGAACGAAGCGGCCGGCCAATTCGCCGTCAATTATGGGCGCCCCGTATGGAAGAGCATTTACGAGGACCCGGCGAAATTTGATGGCATGACGAAAGGGAAAACGTGGCGCATGGGGAGCAATTTCTGGACGGTTCTCGATAGTTGCCTGCCCTTGAAGATTTCCGGCAGGGAGGTTCCCGCCGGCTATTACTACCTCGGCCTGCACCGTTCCGATGATGGAATGAAGTGGAGCCTGGCCTTCATTGACCCCGCGAAGGTCCGCGCCGCCCACATCGACGCTTTTGATATTAGCAAGGCGCCCGTGGCATTCGAGGTTCCCATGTCCACCACCAACGCCGCGACCAAAGCTGAGAAGCTCACCATTGAGCTGGCTTATCCCAAGGACGACATTCGCAAGGTCACGCTCAGCGTAAAGTGGGGAACCCTGGCGCTCACCGCGCCGATTGAGGTTACGGTCAAGGAGTGACGGCGGCTTTCCTCCGTGCCTTTCTTGCCGGCGGCCCGGTCCAGACAAATCGCGCCCGCTTGCGGTCCTTGCGCACGCGGTCAATGGGGAAGACTTGGCTGTGAATGACCAAGTATACCCCCGGAGGCAGCAAACGCGCCGCCAGCAGGCTCTCCGTCAAGTTTTGCAAACCGTCGCTCTTCTCGAATCCCAGCGGCGTCATGGCGCCGGTAAGGACGATGGGGAACTTCAGGCGCCCGAGACGTTGTTTGAGCAGCAAGCCCGTCTCCACCAATGTGTCCGTGCCGTGGGTGATCACCACCGGGGCCGGGCGCTTCAGTTTCCGCGCTACCATTCGCACTACGCGCGCGCGATCATCGGCGGGCATCTCCAGGCTGTCTTTGTTCATGATGTGGGTGGTCTTGATCCTGAGGCTGGGGAGCCGCAGCCGGCGGAGATACTGGTCAATCTTCGTGCCGAGATTGGCCACGGACCCTGTCGGCTCCAGGTAGACCTTTTCAATCGTCCCACCGGTTGTAATCACGTAGAGGGTTTGCATGCCAGTTCTGCCTTTCTCTTCTCTAAGATCGAGAAAAGGGATTTTACTTTAAGACCGGGAAACTTTCCTAGGAGCGTTGGTCGCCCGGCTCGAAGGGTGCATGTCCACCCCTCTTGCGGAGTTGCCCATCAAATCCATTTACATTTGCCTCAGAAGCCACTATAAGTACCCGAGCGCAGTTCTAATAAATTCGCACACGAGGGTTAACGATGTATTGCCGGAATTGTGCACGAAAGCTTGCCGATAACGCCGAATTCTGCGTGGCTTGTGGCCAACGGCCGCTCGCGGGCACGCGCTTCTGCTCAAATTGCGGGCAGGAAATGGCTCCCAATGTGGAGTTCTGCTCCCAATGCGGCGCTCCTGCGGCCTTTGGGGGCGGCAGCGGCGGCAAAGACCTTGTCACCGCAGCTCTGCTTTCAATTTTCCTGGGAGGCCTCGGTATCGATCGCTTCTACCTTGGCTACATTGGGCTGGGGATTCTAAAACTGCTTACCCTGGGCGGGTGTGGAATCTGGCACCTTGTGGATATGTTCCTCATCATCCTCAAGAAGCTGCCGGATGCGCAGGGCCGTCCCTTGCAGTACGTCTCTCCCAGCCAACCTAGTGATAAAGACTGGGGAACGGCGTTGCTGATCTCATTCTTTCTGGGGTGGTTGGGAATCGATCGTTTCTACCTGGGTTACACTGGGCTGGGAGTTCTGAAGCTCTTCACGTTGGGAGGCTGCGGAATCTGGGCCCTGGTAGACACGATCTTGATTGGGTTGAATAAACTGCCGGATTCCAATGGCAAAGCGCTCCGAATGTAAGCGTGGGAAGCCATGCCAATTTTCTCCAAGGGAATAGCTCGATGGATGGTGCTATCACTCACCCTGGGGGTTTTTGTGGCGGTCCCGCCCGAGATGTTGGCGCGAGGGCCGGACATCTGCTTGTGGAAGCACTTGTTCCACCTCACCGCCTGTCCCGCTTGCGGCAGCACTCGGGCCCTGGCGGCTTTCTTCCATGGCCACATGGCTCAAGCCCTCGGTTACAACCGCAATGTGATGGTGACGGGGCCGCTGTTGATAGCCCTTCTGGTCCGCGATGCCCTATTCTCTCTGCGAAAATGGATGGCGCGGGCTTAGGCGCCAAGGGCTGGGGGCTCGGGAATTCTGAAGGGTAACGTGTAAAGGGCAAGCCCCATCTTGCTTTAATCTAATGTCCTTCACGCCTTGCCCTTCCTCGCTTCTAACACCGCGTCCCTAACACCCACTCTCTGGACGATGTTTCTTGAATTCCTCACCTGATTCCAATACAGTCTCAAGGTCCCTGTGAATAGCATCGAGAACATCCTGGAATGGACGTGCGGCGAGCTGCCCAAGCCCCTACTTGTACGATGGGCCGCTGTCCTCTTTACTCTTTTTGTTTTGACGCTTCAAATATCGCTTGCCGCTTCTCAGGCATTGCTGGCGGGCGCCGGAGTCCTCTATGGGATTCACCTTTTGCAAGGGCGGCCGCGAGTCCTCTTTTTGCCCGTCAAGCTTCCTCTCGCGTTATTTTGCGTATTATCCATAGTTTCGCTTTTCTGGGCTGCGAACCCCAGAGTAGGGTTGTTTGCGGTTCGAAAACTGGTGCTGTTTCTCATCTGGCTTTTGGCGATGAATTTGGTGGTCAGCGCCAAGCACCTGCGCCGCCTGTTGCAGGGAATGTTTCTCGTATCCTTCCTTACGAGTCTCGTTGGCATAGGGCAGTTCGTCATCCAATACCGCGACCTGAGGGCGCACCACCCCGCAGAGCTTTACCATTACCTTACGTCAACGCGAATCCATGGGTTTATGGGACACTGGATGCACTTCGGCGGACAGCAGATGTTGGTTTTCACCTTTCTCCTGGGATTTCTGTTGCTCGCCAAAGATCGAAAATCGAAACTGGAAACTGGAAACTCGGAAACTGATCACCGAATTGCCAGTTTCGAGTTTCAAGTCTCGGTCTTCTGGTGGGCTTTACTCACACTGGTCGCCATTTCTATAATTCTGAACTTCACCCGGGGAGTGTGGTTGGGCTGTTTCCTGGCGGGAGTTTACCTTCTTGCTCGATGGAAACCGAGGTGGCTGTGGGCCTTGCCGATCCTGTTGGCTTTGGGTTACGTGGGAGCGCCGTCGCTGATCCGGGAGCGGCTCCACTTGGCGATGCATCCCACCCAGGAGCCGGCGTTATCCATTCGCCTGGAAATGTGGCGCGTGGCACTCGGAATGATTCGCGCTCACCCTTGGGTAGGAGTGGGCCCCAACAACATCGAGGAAGTTTACGATCTTTATTTGCCGCCGGGAAAGACGCCCGAGCCGGGTTATCACAGCCACTTTCACAATGACTATCTGCAATTCGGCGCCGAGCGAGGATTGCCTTGTCTGGCTTCCTGGCTGTGGCTCATGGCGGCGCTGGGCTGGTATACTTGGAAACTTCGGCTGCGGCTTTCCACGCAAAGATGGATCGCCGACGCGTCTTTAGCCGCATGGCTGGCATTCCTGGCGGAAGGCTGTTTCGAATTCAACTTTGGCACCTCGCCGGTCCTCATGGCGTTTCTCTTCGTCACCTCCACCCCCTTTATAGCCTGGAGGGTTGCTGCTTCCGGCAAAGAGGTGGAGAAAACGGGCGGGACGGGAGCCTTGCTCTAGTTCTCCCACCGCCGGCCCAAACGTAGTTCTCAGTGAATAGCGCTTTTCAAGATACACTATTTTGGAAATGAACCCTAAGCAGCAGATTTTACGAAGTTCGGTCGTCGTGGCGTTCTTCAACCTGCTGGGCGGGCTGAGCGGAATCCTGGTGGAAACCAGTATCGCGGCCAACCTGGGGCTTTCAGTTCGCTCCGACGCGTTTTACGTCGCCTACACGATCCCTTACATCATCAGCAACTTGCTTACCGCCACGAGTCAGTTTTCTTTAGTACCGTTCTTCGCTTCGCTGGAATCAAGCCAAGACGAGAAGGAACTCTGGCGCGGCTTCAGTTACGTCTCCAACATTGTTTTCCTGGGCCTGGCGGCGATTTCTGTGGTGGGCGTGGTGGCCGCGCCGTGGATCATTCACGGCATCGCACCCGGGTTTAAGCACCAGGAGGTCGTCGAGTCGGCGCAACTCTCGCGCTGGCTCTTCCTCCTCATCATCCCCGCCGGGATCGGAGAAGTATTGCGGTCCTTCCTTCTTAGCCGGCATTACTTCGCGCTTTCGACGGCGTCAGGGTTCATCCGCAACGTCGCTTCCATTGTGGTCATCCTCCTGGGATTTCATCGCTATGGCCCCCAAAGCATTTTCCTCGGGTATTTGGCCGGGTACCTGTTGCAGTTGGCCGTCCTGGGGATTCAGATTCTGGTTTCCTTTCGCCCGCGTTACACCCTGATGTTGACCGCCAGCGGCGAGTCTTTTAGCAACTTGCGCGGGGCGGGAACGGCGCAGTTGGGAGGAGCACTGGCCTGGCAGGGAGTAGTAGTGGTGGAACGCATCGTTGCCTCTTTCCTGCCCGCCGGGACGCTGACCGCTTTGAACTATGGTTTCCGAATTCTCGGCACGCTCGCGGAACTTCTCGGAGGCAGCGTAGGGACTGCGGCTCTACCCGTGCTATCGCGCGCCGTGAGTTCCGGAGATCGTGAGGAGGAACACAAGACCTTTCGCGACACGCTGGAGATCAGTCTCCTGCTTCTGACTCCCATGGCAGTCTTCTGCTTGCTGCTCGCTCACAACATCATCCGTTTGGTTTTCCAGCGTGGGCAATTCACCATGGGGGCAACGGGAGTCATGACGCTGATCTTCTTTTATTACAGCCTCAGTTTGTTGCCCTTTGCTTTTGTTCGCTTGCTGAGTTTTTGCCTCTTTGCACGCCGCGAGCCGGCTGTTTACTTCCGCCTCACCCTTGTTCACTACTCCTCGATTCTGATTTTCGATCTTTTCTACGTGTTCGTGTTGGGTGCGGGGGCGAAAGGAATTCCTTTGGGCTTCCTCACGGGCTCCCTAATCGCCTGTGCCTTTGCGATCCATAGAAAGCTCGGTGATTTGGATGTGACGCTGGACCGGGTGCTGGGCCGTTTCGCCTTGAAGAACCTCATCGCCGCGGCATTCTCCGCCCTCAGCGTTGTAGCTTTGCGGTTTTGGTGGCCCCGGCCGGACACGGCCGCCCTGGATTTCACCTTCTTGTGCATCACCTGCGGATTGGGCACGGTTGTGTATCTGGCCACTTTGACAGCGCAGCGAGCTCTTCCCCTGGCGCAATTGGCCTTGCTCTGGTCAGGTGAAAACGCATCTTGAGGTAACCTCTGATAACGAATCCTTTGACTTGGCTTAAAGCCGGTTTCTCAGGCGGAAATGGCCTACTATAACGTCTTGGTTGTCACCAACCTTTGGCCAACCGAAGCTGATCCGAGTTACGGCAGCTTCGTGAAGGCACAGATGGAGTCTCTCCGCCCTCTTGGGGTGGAGTTTGACGTTCTCTTCCTGAATGGCCGGAAATCCAATTGGAACTACCTTCGCGGGGTCTGCCGGGTTCGCAGGCAACTGCGGGCAAAGCGCTACGACTTAATCCACGCGCACTTTGGCCTTTCGGGGTGGGTGGCACGCTTTCAGGCTCGCGTGCCGGTTGTGGTGTCGTTTATGGGAGATGACGTTTTGGGGCGGCCCACACGGAGCGGGCGGATTACACCTGTCGGGAACCTGCTGCGAATTTCCGGATTTATTCTGGCGCGCCTGGCTAATTCTGTGATTGTGAAATCGCGGCAAATGGCATCCAAGCTGCGTATGCCCTCCGCGCACATCATTCCCAACGGCGTTGACCTCACTTTGTTCCGGCCTACGGACCAGGCGCAGGCGCGCCGAGCGCTGGGCCTTGATTCCGGGAAGAAGTATGTACTTTTTCCTTACAACCCCCAAGAAGCCCGCAAGCGATTTGATCTGGTCGAGGCGGCGGTTTCCCTGGCGCGCAAACAGGTTCCAAGCTTGGAGCTCCTGGTGGCTCTCGGCTTGCCTCAAGAACGGATTCCGCTCTTTATGAATGCTGCCGATGTTCTGGTGATGGCTTCCATGTTGGAAGGCTCACCCAATGCGGTGAAGGAAGCGATGGCGACAAACCTGCCGGTGATTACCGTTGATGTGGGCGACGCCAGCGAATTGATCGGTCCCACCGCCGGGTGCCACGTGGTCCGGCGTGAGGCAGCGGCGATAGCGGAGAAGATCATCGAGGTCTGCCGCCGCGGCGGGCGCGCCAACGGCCGCGACCGCATTCAGAAACTTTCCCTGGAGGCAGTGGCGCAACAGATTGTGAATGTCTACGCGGCGGTTTTGCGCCGATAGCCAGACCTTTCGAGTCATGCATCCGCAGATTTGAAGGATAGAAAATCTGCGTCATCTGCATAATCTGGGAACGGGAAGAAAATGCCAACTGACCAAGAACTTTTCCGAGCCGCCCAGCGCCTGCACGCGCACCTGCTCAAACATCATTACACGCAGGGGTTGCTTCATGGCCCCGACGCCGGCGTCCGTTTCCAACTCCGCCTGTGGAGGTTTCTCAAGGCCGCCCTGGCTTTTATCCCGTGGAATGACGATTACGTTTTTATGCAATCGCAGGGCTATTGGATTCTGTGCAATTGGATGCTGCATGAGGCAACGGGTGACCAGCAATATCGTGCCCTCGCTCTGGAGAGCACGGAGGCGGCACTGCGCTTGCAGCAGCCCGAAGGCTTCTGGCTATACCCCTTGCCCGAACGCAAGCACTTGATCGCCACTGTGGAGGGTAATTGGGGGGCGATTGGACTTCTTGCCACATATGCGCGCGAACCGCGAAAAGAATTCCTCGATGCCGCGGTTCGCTGGTACGATTACGTGGCGCGAGTGATTGGCTTTCAGCCCCACACGGTGGGAAAGTCTATTAACTACTTTGATAAGCCACGGGGAAAAATCCCGAACAACTCGGTGGAGGCGGTTTGGCTCTTCTTGCGGCTGTGGAAGGCGACGGGCGAGGCACGCTTTCTCGAGCATGTGCGTGGCATGCTGGATTTTTTGTTGAATTCACAACTTGCGACTGGAGAGTTGCCTTACATTGTCGAGGGTCCGTATGAGAACGGCCGGGTTCACTACTTGTGCTATCAATACAATGCATTTCAATTCTTGAAGCTCGCTTGGGCTGCCTCGCTGCACGAAGACCCCAGGTTGCGTCCCCTACTCGTAGCGCTCGCCGCATTCCTGGCCCAGGGCGTTACCCAGACGGGCGCGAGCGCTGCCGATTGCTCTCACGTGAAGCCGGAGACCGATTATTTCACCGCGGTCCTGGCCGCGTCGCTATGGGAGTTACAAAAATTGCCACTTTTCGAAGGCGAACCGGTCGTTTTATATCAACGACAGCGCGATGCGCAGGGACTAAGTGAGCGGTGCTACGCCCGTCTTCTAGAACGACAGTGGCCCGACGGGAGCTTTGCCTATTCGACGGGTGACTACGGTTTTTTGCGGGACGGCAGATCGTACCCGCGACCCCAGGTCATGACGCTGTTTCACCTGCTCTACCCGGTCTGCGGGAACGGATTCGAAAGGACAGTGGCGAGTGACAAGTGACGAGTGACGGGCGGGCAAAAAGGAGTGACGAATGTGCTCGCAACTTGTCACTCGTCACTTGTCATTGCTCTTATGTGCGGCATTTGTGGAGTTTTTAATTTCGCTACAGGCGAGCCGGCTGATCCGGTTGCGCTCAAGCGCGCCACGGACGCGATGGCGCATCGTGGGCCTGATGACGAGGGTTTTTACTTGGAGGGCGCGCTCGGACTGGGGAACCGGCGCCTAAGCATCATTGATTTGCCGGGCGGCCACCAGCCCATCGCCAACGAGGACGAGTCCGTCTGGATAACCTTCAACGGCGAAATCTACAACTATCGCGATCTGCGCCCGGATCTCGTGGCGCGGGGGCATCAGTTCCGGACCAATAGCGACACCGAAACCATTCTGCATCTTTACGAGGAGTATGACCTCCGTTTTCTTGATTATTTGCGTGGCATGTTCGCATTCGCCATATGGGATGGCCGCAAGCGGCGGTTGTTGCTGGCCCGTGATCGCCTGGGAGTGAAGCCTCTTTTTTACAGTTTAGAATCGGGCCGATTGGCGTTTGCTTCGGAGTTGCGCACGCTGCGCGAGCTGCTTCACCGGCCGCCCGCAATCGATCCGCAATCGATCTACGACTTCTTTGGATTTCGCTACATCCCCGCCCCACAGACCTTCTACCGGGGGGTGGAAAAGCTCCTGCCCGGCCATTTCCTTGTTGCTGACCCGATGGGTGTACACAGCCATGCTTATTGGGATGTTCCCGCGGAAGAGGAAACGGCGAAGTCCGACAAGGACATTGCCGCGGAATTTGTCGAACTACTGCGCGAGTCGGTGCGACTGCGGTTGGTTGCCGACGTTCCTCTGGGAGTATTCCTGAGCGGGGGGACAGACTCCAGCGCCGTGGTGGCCTTCATGGCCGGGCTTGGTGCGCGCCCCCTTCGCACCTTCTCGGTGGGATTCGGCGAACCCGAGTATAACGAGCTGCCCTTTGCCCGCGCGGTGGCCCGGCGCTACTCGACGGAGCACCATGAACTCGTGCTTAAGCCGGAGCACTTGCGTGACGAACTGCCACGCTTGGTGGCGTTCCGGGATGAGCCCATTGCCGAACCCACCGACGTCGCGCTTTACCTGATTTCGCGATTGGCGGCACAAAGCGTCAAGGTTGTGCTGGCCGGTGAGGGCGGCGACGAGTTGTTTGCCGGTTACCCCAAGTATGCCGCGGACCGATGGGCGGGCCTGGTTTCAGCCTTTCCGCGGGGAGTCATCCACACGCTGATTCGCTGGCTGCCGTATGGGCAGCACCGGGTGAAAACCGCGCTCGAGGCGCTCTCCATTCGCGATGAGGCGGAGCGTTCCGTGACGTGGTTTTCCTCCTTTTCGCGTGACGAGCGGGACAGCCTCTTCGCCCCGGAGTTTCTCGCCCAAGTCGACCCTGCACATCCTGCCCGGGTATTTGCAAGCTACCTGGAGAAAGTCCGCGATCGCTCACCCCTCAAGCGGATGCTCTACGCCGACCTGAAGGTTTGGCTGCCCGATAACCTGCTTTTGCGCGGCGACCTGATGACTATGGCCGCTTCGATTGAGGAACGTGGACCGTTCCTCGATCAGCGCCTGGCGGAGTTGGCTGCGCGGCTTCCAACTCGCCTGCTGACTCGCGGTTTTCAAACCAAGGTGCTGCTGAAGGACGCGTTACGACCCTATGTGCCGGAAGAGGTGCTGTACCGGCGCAAGGTCGGATTCCGCCTGCCGGTGGGTGAATGGTTCAGGCAACCCTTGCGGTCCCTGGTTGGGGATTTGGTCCTTTCTCGGGAGGCTGCGACGCGCGGGTATTTCAACACCCGCAACGTGGAGAAATTTGTTCGCGAACACTTTGACGGCGTCCGCGACCGCCAAAAGCAACTTTGGGCTTTGGTGAATTTCGAATTGTGGTGCCGGCATGCCCAATGAACGGCCCGCGGTCTGCATCATCGTGGAAAACTTGCCCGTCCCTTTCGACCGCCGGGTATGGCAGGAAGCACGCACGCTGCGCGACGCCGGATATCGTGTTTCCATCATCTGCCCGAAGGGTTCGGGATTCCAAAAGAGTCGCGAAACCCTGGAAGGCATTGAAATTTACCGGCACTGGCTCTGGGAGGCCTCCGGGCCGCTCGGTTATCTCTTCGAATATTCCTGGGCGCTCGCGGCCCAATTCCTCCTTTCATTGCGGGTATACGCGCGAACCCGCTTCCGTGTCCTCCAGGCCTGCAATCCGCCCGACACTATTTTCCTGATCGGGCTCTTCTACAGACTTTTCGGCGTGCGATTTATCTTCGATCACCACGACCTGAATCCCGAGCTTTACGAAGCGAAATTCCAGCGCCGAGATTTCGGATACAAACTGCTGTGCTGGGCTGAGAATTTGACCTTCCGAACCGCGGACGTTTCCATTGCCACCAATGAGTCCTACCGTGAAGTGGCGATGGATCGCGGAGGCATGAGTCGCGAGCGCACATTCGTGGTGAGGAGTTGCCCGGACCTGACCAGAATCCGAAAAGGTCCCCCGCAAGCCGAGCTCAGGGTAGGCCGGCGCCATCTGGTCGTGTATCTCGGCGTCATGGGTCATCAGGATGGACTGGATCTATTGCTCGAATCGATTACCTTCCTTACCAAGCTCCGGAATTGCGAAGACACTCTGTTTGTCCTTATCGGCGCAGGTCCCGAACTCCCGCGGCTTAAGTCGCTGGCGAGGCAGAAGGGGCTTGATACCCTGGTGAAATTCACCGGCAGGCTACCCGATGAGGATGTTGTCGCCTACTTTTCCACCGCGGCGTTTGGCGTGGCCCCCGATCGCCCTACGCCCATGAACGACATGTCAACCATGAATAAGATTCTGGAGTATATGGCGTTCGGTCTGCCCGTGGTGCTTTACGACCTCACGGAGGGCCGGCGCTCAGCAGGCGACACCGCCCTCTACGCGCGGAATGACGACCCGGAAGACTTCGCCCAAAAGATGCTTGCCCTGCTGGAATCCGAGGGCCTGCGCGCGGAACTGGGAGCACGCGGACGAAAACGGATTGAGGAAATGCTGAATTGGGATAACGAAAAGCGGGCCTTACTCGCGGCTTATGCGGCAGCTCTCGGCGGCTAATCCCATCTAGCTGGCGCCGCGGCCCACCAGAACAATGGGAATTGTTTTCAGCAAGATTTTCCAATCGAGCGCCATTGACCAGTGGTCAATGTATTCCAGGTCGAGCTCCATCCAGCGCCGGAAGCTGAGTTTGCTGCGGCCTTCCAAGGCCCACAAACATGTCAGTCCGGGATGCATGCGTAAGCGGCGGCGCTGCCAGCGCTCGTACTTCTCTACTTCCTCGGGAAGGGGTGGGCGCGGACCCACAAAGGACATATCTCCCTTGATGATATTGAGTAACTGGGGGAGTTCATCCAGGCTGAACTTGCGCATGAAGCGCCCGACCGTTGTGCAGCGCGGATCATTCCTGATTTTGAACACTGGGCCGTCAACTTCGTTCAGGGCCGCGAGCTCCTCGCGAAGCAGGTCGGCGTCCGCGCGCATCGAGCGGAATTTGTGGAGAGTGAATCTTCGCCCCCCCAAGCCGCAACGCGTCTGCGAGAAGAGGATGGGTCCGCGGGAAGTGAGTTTGACCAGCAGCGCTAGAATTATAAGGAGCGGGGATAGCGCCGCCAGCGCGATGAGCGCCATGATGAAATCGATGCCCCGTTTGAGCAACAAGGACTCATCTTCGGGCGTAGCGGAAAAAGTGAGAAGGGGTTTTGAGCCCAAGCGTTCGAGATAAACTCTGGAGACGGCTTGCGGGAAGAAGCTGAGCAGGACGCGCGTCTTTACCCCCTCTTCTTTGCAGACAAGAAAAGTGTCTCCGAGCTTTTCCAGGTCCTCCTTGGCCATTACAAAAATAACCTCATCAATGACATGACGGCGCAACAGATCCGGGAGTTCCGGGAGGGTAAACGTGGGATATGACTTGGCGAACCCTTGCCAGGACGACACGGCCGCTGCCGGTCCAACCCCGGTGTGAACGAATCCGAACAAGCGCATGCCGCGGCTTTCATTGGCCTCCAGCATCCGGGCAATATCCGCCAGTTCGCCCCCTTGACCCACCAGGAGGAAGGTTCGCAGACCCGACACGCTTCGACGCAAGGGCGCAGCGAAAGTGCGAGCCACCAGCCGGAAGCAGATCATCAGCAAGAAATCTATCAACGCAAAGATTCCCAGGAGCAGCCGGCTGATGTACTCGAACTTGACGACAGAAATTACGGCGAAGAGGAGAACCGTGGCAGTCAGGCCGACCTTTAGGGGATCCGCGAAGGCGCGCCGCAGATCCTCCTCGCGGACCTCGCGGTAGATTCCCGCCGCCACTCCGGCACCGGCCCACAAAGCGACGATTAAGGGCACAATCCAGGGATAATTCGAAATCGGGAAGAATTGCCGCGCCCCCGGGAGGTGGGCGCGGAGCACGTGCGCCAGCCCGAAGCTGGCCAAGACCAAGAGGAAATCTGCAAATAGATAAATGAGAACCGATCAGCCGGTTATGGCGTGCAAACATGAAGCGGTACCTTGCCCAGGGGGGCAAGACATATCTTAACAGAAACTCTGCCGGGTGCGGCGGCGCGACAGCAAACTGAGCGAGTGATCCTTGTCCGGCCTCCTTCTTATCCCGGGGGGAAGGTTGGGGCGCACAGGGTGGCCAGGCATCCTACGAAACCGGTGGCACCGTTATGGTACACTTGCGCTCTTCCCGGCCTTTTGCTTGCTTGACCTGCCGTGCGACTGGAGAGTTCCAGATGTGGTGGCCCATTAGAACCTTTTTCGTGCTCGGAGTTATGCTGCTCGGGCAAAGCGCCTGGTCGTTCGCTGACGGGATCCGCTTTTTCCGGTCCGTCCGAAAGAGGCGAAACTGCCCGCCGGGGACCTATACACCGCCCGCCGCCGTGGTAATTCCCTGCAAGGGGGTGGATGCGGGGTTTGACGCCAATCTCGACTGCTTTCTGAATCAGGATTACCCGGATTATCAGGTGGTTTTCACCGTGGCGACCGCGGACGACCCAGCCTGTTGGCAAATACAAGAACGGCTGGAGGCGCGGGGTGGGTCCGGCGTGATCTCCAATGGCCGAGCGTCACTGGTGGTGGCGGGCGTCACGGAGCGGCGAGGAGAAAAGGTCAACAATCTGCTGCGCGGAGTGGAGCGGGTGGATCAGTCCGCTCAGGTGCTGGTCTTCGCGGATATCGATGCGGCGCCCTCGCCGGATTGGTTGCGCTCATTGGTGGCGCCTCTCGCCGATTCGCAACTTACCGTCAGCACCGGTTTCCGCTGGTATCTACCGGGGGCTGGCTTTGCTTCGCGGCTGCGCGCCGCATGGGACACCTCGGTAGCGACCACGCTGGGCGACCACGGTCACAACTTTGCCTGGGGTGGATCGATGGCGATGCGCGCCAGCGAATTTCATAAGCTGGGTATTGCAGAACGATACTGGGCGAGCACGGTAAGTGATGACCTCGCTCTGACTCGGGCGGTTCGCGAAGCAGGTGGAAAGATCGTTTTTGAGCCCAGGTGCCTGGTGGCATCGCGGGAAGAATCGAGCCTGTGGGAATTCGTCCGCTGGTCGAATCGCCAGACGATCATCGCCCGCGTATATGCACCATTCGGGTGGAGGTTGGCGCTCATCGTGTCCCTCTTCAATTGCGGGACTCTGACCTTGGGATTGGTGGTGCTGGCAATGCCGGGGGCTACAGCGTACCAGCGACTCGCGGTGGCGGCCATCCTGTTGGGCGTGGTTTTGTTGGGCACGGCCAAGGGCTATATCCGCACCCTCGTCACGCGGGAGCTTTTCGGCGCGGACATCAGCCATGCTTCCTGCTACTGGCGATTCGCGCCGTTGCTCGCGTGGATCACGCTGGGGAATCTTGTTGCGGCAGGATTTACCCGGCGAATCGAGTGGTGCGGGACTGAATACGAACTGGTTTCGCGAGATAAAGTCCGGGTCACGAGGCGGACCAGCGGGTGAAAAGAGTTGTTTCCTAGCGCGTGCCGCGCGGAGGCCGGATGGCGTGCCGGGAAATATAGCGGGCGTGTGCAACGGCGCGTTTCTTCTTGCGGGGCTCCGTGGCTTCTTCGGGCTTCGGGTGTTCTTCCACCGGCGTCAACTCCGGGGCGGTGGGCGCAACCTTTGCCAGCACCTGATTCAATAATGCCGCCTTGGGGCCTGACTTCTTCTTGGGGGGGACCGTTGCGTTCTTGTAGGGATGTTCGCTATGGCAGGTCTGGCAAACGACCTTCACCACCTTACCCTCCACCATGCTCGCTATCGCATGATTGAGCAGCAGCTTACAACGCGGACAATAGTCGTCGACTTCATCCCCCAGGCGTAATAACGGAGCGATCATTGGGCGTGCCCTCGGCAGGTCTTCGTCCTTTCACGACAGAAACGCAAGCGCCGACATTATAGCGCGAGCACTGCAAAAACGAAACTGTCTGCGCGATTTGACACCCCCTGCAATTATAGTTATTCTGGCCTCTGGGGTGCGGGGGCGCTTCTGTGCAAGGTCGGGCCGCTGAGTTTCAGCCTTTAAGTGACTGCGGTGTGAAGTTCCCCCAGGCGGGTAAACGGAACTGTTTCTGATGACTTCCCTATTAACTGCTTTAGACAGGACGGCACGCCAATCGCTTCGGCTGATCACGCTGCCCCTTCTTCAGGCGCCGGAAGAAGCCCTGATGGGCGGACAAGCGGTTATCGAGGGGGTTATGATGCGCTCGCCGCACTCCTATGCGGTGGCGGTGCGGATGCCCCGCGGCTCGCTGGCGGTGACGCAGGCGTACCTGGACCGACCGTCGGATAGGCACCCTTGGCTGAAGTACCCCGTTTTGCGCGGGTTGGGGGTGCTGGGACAGGCGCTGGTGTTGGGAATACGCGCGCTGCGGTACTCCGTCGAGCAGGCGCTGGAGGAACCGGGAGCGGCGAGTGCCGAGGGCGCAAAGCCCAAGAAGGCCGCGGAACTCAGCGGTTGGATGCTTGCCGCGAATGTCGCTTTCTCCCTGGTCTTTTTTATTGTTCTTTACAAGCTTGTGCCGCTATATCTGGCCACCGGTATAACCCATCGGTACCTGCGAACCGACAATAACGTGACATTCAATTTGCTGGACGGCACAATTCGGATTGCCCTGTTCCTGGGCTTTCTCGTCCTGATTGCGCAATGGAAGGAAATCCAGCGAGTATTTGAATATCACGGCGCTGAACATAAGGTGGTGTGGGCTTTTGAAAAGCGGGGACCGATTGATGTGGCTGCGGCGCGCGCTTGCACGCGTTTTCATCCGCGTTGTGGCACCAGCTTTCTTCTGGTCGTCATGGGCATTGCCATGGTGCTCTACATGTTCTTGCCCTTTCATTCTTTTTGGCTGCGATTCCTGGGGCGGATCGTTCTGCTGCCAGTGATCGCCGGCATTTCCTACGAGTTCATCCGCTTTGCCGCGAAGTCAAAGGGAAAGCTGTGGAAATGGGCATCGCAACCGGGCCTCTGGCTTCAGCGCGTCACCACTCGCGAGCCAGACGATGGCCAATTGGAAACCGCCATCAAGGCATTGGAAACAGCCATGACGCTCGAGCAGAATCGGGGCGGCGAATTGATTGTGGCGTAAATCAGCAGGCGGCATACGGGATACTGGGCGGCTTCCTGTTTACCCTTTGCCGTATCCCGCATTCAGACTTATGCACTATTTCGACAAACTCGCGGAAATCGAAGCCAAGTACGAGGGGCTGACGCAGCAACTCGGCAAACCCGAGGTGCTGGCGGATCCCGGACTCTATCAAAAAACGGCCAAGGCGCGCGCGGACCTTACGGAGATTGTCGAAAAATTCCAAGAGTGGAAGACGATCAACAAGTCGGTGAAGGATACGAAAGGGCTGGTGGACGAGTCTTCCGCTGACCCGGAAATGAAAGCGATGGCGCATGAGGAACTTCTGGACCTCGAGAAGAACCAGGAGAAGGTGGAACAGGAACTGAGACTCCTGCTCCTGCCCAGGGATCCCAACGACGAGAAGAACGTGGTGTTGGAAATCCGCGCCGGAACGGGCGGTGATGAAGCTTCGTTGTTTGCCCAGGAGATCTTCCGCATGTACACGCGCTACGCTGAGTCGCAACGCTGGCGCGTGGAGGTGCTCTCGACGAGCTTGTCGGGAGTGGGGGGCCTCAAGGAAGTCATTGCCCTGGTGGAAGGCCAGAAGGTCTACAGCAAACTCAAATACGAAAGCGGCGTCCACCGCGTGCAGCGCGTCCCGGAAACCGAGCAGCAGGGGCGCATTCACACCTCCGCCATCACCGTGGCGGTGCTGCCGGAAGCGGACGAAGTGGAAATCCAAATCGACCCCAAGGACATTCGCATTGACACGTTTTGCTCCTCGGGGCCGGGCGGGCAGTCGGTGAACACCACCTATTCCGCCGTGCGCATCACGCACCTGCCGACGGGAATGATTGTTTCCTGCCAGGATGAGAAGTCGCAAATCAAGAATCGCGCCAAGGCCATGCGCGTCCTCCGCTCGCGTCTCTACGAGCTGGAGTTGCAGAACCAGCAGAAGCAGATCATCGAGGAGCGCCGCTCCATGATCGGTTCGGGTGACCGCAGTGAAAAGATCCGGACTTACAACTATCCTCAGAATCGAGTGACGGACCATCGCATCGGGCTGACCCTGCATCAGCTCGACCGGATTGTCGAGGGCAAAATGGACGAGATCGTCAACGCGCTCATTGCCTATTACCAGGCAGAGAAACTCAAGCAACCTCCCAGGCGCGAGCCCGGTGAGGACGAAGCGCCCTCCGCACTTGCCGGATAAGTTCTTATTGACGATTTTCGATTGACGATTGTCGATTGAACCAGAGGAAGCCTTCGCTCCTGAGTTCTGAGTTTTCAGAGATGCCATTCACTGAGCATTGATTAGTGCCGGCGGGCAATCGTCAATCGACAATCATCAATCGGCAATCCCCCATGCCTCCGCTCCGCGCCACACTCCGGCAAGGACTCGAAACCCTTCTTGCCCATCAGGTGCCTTCCGCGCAACTTGCCGCCGAGCTGCTGTTGATGCACGTTCTGGGGCGCGACCGCACCTACCTCCATACGCACATAGAAGAAGAGGTGCCGCCCGCGGCCCTCCAGCGCTACTGGCAATTAATTGCGGAGCGAACCACGGGCAAGCCCACTCAGTACATCACCGGCCACCAGGAATTTTGGGGACTGGATTTTGAGGTGACGCCGGACGTGCTGATTCCGCGCCCCGAGACGGAGCACATGGTGGAATGTGTGCTGGAACTGTCGCGCCGGCATGGCCATGCCAAGGACGCGCGCCTGCGGATTGTGGACGTCGGCACGGGCTCGGGCTGTATTGCCCTGGCGCTGGCTTCAGAATTTCCCCGCGCGATTCTGTTCGGCGCGGATATTTCCCGCGCTGCCCTGGTAGTGGCTTCGCGCAACGCCGTGCGTCTCGGCATGCCGGAGCGCGTCAAGTTTCTTGAGAGCGATTTGCTGGAGCGGCTGCTGGAACCCGACTTTGCGGGAACATTTGACTTTGTCCTCTCCAATCCTCCCTACGTCGGCAAGCACGAAGTTGACAAGGTCCAGCGTGAAGTGCGCGAGTTCGAGCCGCGCATTGCCTGGGGCGGCGACCTCGAGCGCGGAGAGGAAGTCTATGCTCGCCTGTTTCCGCAAGCGCTCCAGGCCCTGAAGCCAGGCGGGCACGTGGTGGTCGAAATCGGTTACAACATGCGCGAACGTGTGCTGGCATTACTGGGCGACGGCTGGAGCGAGATCCAGGTAACGCCCGACCTGGCGGGGATTGCCCGCGTGGTGAGTGCCAGGAAGAACGCCGGGGCGGCGTGAAAGGTATAGGAGGCGGGGCGAAACCGGCGGCCGTGGACGCCCAATTCGCCGAACGGTTGCCGGCGGAGGAGGAAAGGCACATACTTTGCCTGGGGGTGAATCATGAAATCCGTGATCATCGCTCGCGCTCTTGCTCTGCTGTGGGCCGGATTCTGGATCTTCTTCTTTGTGGTTGAGTCTTGGGCGTGGAAAACGCCTGCTCGTGTGGCGGTGTTCTGGGCAGCTCTCGGCGTGCTGTTTCTAATCGTGGCGCTGTTGCCGTGGGCCTGGGAACGAGGTGGCGGCGTGCTGCTCGCCATCCTGGGACTATCCGTTGGAGCGGTCTATCCCTTCTGGGCGCCATCACGACTGACTTTTGCCAGTCGTGCGACAACCACGCTCATGCTCTGTGGACCGCCCATTGCTGCCGGAATTATCTTTCTGAAGCACCGCCGCACCCTTGCCCCACGGCCTTAGAACCGCGGGCTTGAGGCTCAACGGTCTATTACCGGAGAGGGAGAGGTGTGGTCTGTAGACGTTACCCTTTCGCCCTCGCCGCCGGTTCTTTCGGTTGCCATGCTTCGTCAAATCCTGCATGTTGACATGGACGCCTTCTTTGTATCAGTGGAGGAGCTTGAGGATCCCTCGCTCAAGGGAAAAGCTGTGGTGGTGGGCGCCGATCCCGACGGCCGCGGCGTGGTGGCGGCGGCAAGCTATGAGGCGCGCAAGTTCGGCGTGCATTCGGCCATGCCCATTGGCACGGCGAAAAAGCTCTGCCCGCACGCCATTTTCCTGCGCGGCCAGCACCAGAAGTACGGCGAGTATTCGCGCCGGATCCACCGCATCTTCGAGGAATTTACGCCCGTGGTGGAGATGGTTTCCATCGACGAGGCCTACCTTGATTTCACCGGCTGCGAGCGGCTGTACGGTTCGGCGTTTGGCGGCGCCGACCGGTTGATTCGCACCATCAAGGAACGGACAGACCTGAATTGTTCGATCGGCCTTTCCACTTCCCACCTCGTTTCCAAAATCGCCTCGGACCAGGCGAAACCCCATGGTCTCCTTTACGTTCTGCCCGGTTGCGAGGCAAGGTTTCTGGCGCCGCTGCCCATTCGCCGCATGCCGGGCATCGGAAAGGTGACGGAGCCGGAGCTGCGCTCGCTCGGCATCGTGACCATCGGCGATCTGCAACAGATGGGGCGGGAGAAGCTGCGCGCGCGGTTCGGGAAATTCGGCGAATGGCTTTTCACCAAATCCTGTGGCCTGGACATCGAAGCCTACCAGTACGAAGAAGAGCCCAAATCGATCAGCCATGAGACCACCTTCGATACGGACATCGGCGACCGCGAAGAAGTGGAGCGAACGCTCTCCTACCTGGCGCAGCTCGTGGGCAGGCGCCTGCGCGACCACCGCCTTTTCGCCCGCACGGTGGGCCTGAAGCTGCGCTTTGCTCCTTTCAAAACCCTGACGCGCGATGTTACGTTGGATGAACCCACCAACCTTGACGCCGTCATCTTCTCGAATGTGCTAATGCTGTTGGAGAATGCCTGGAACGGCACGCAGAAAATTCGGTTGGTGGGGGTGCGTACGTCGAATCTGGATCGCGCGGTTTTTCAACGCAGCCTGATCGACGCGGCGCAGCATGAGAAGCTGGGTAAAGTGCTCAAGGCCGCGGACAAGGTTCGGGAAAAGTTCGGCTTTGATGCGGTACAATTAGCGCGGTCGGTGGAATCCGGCCGGCCGGCAAAGCCGCGCAAACGCCGCGAATTCCTGGGGCGGGAGTAGTTGGCCCCCCGTGCCGGACTTATGACAAAGCTAAAGTTGTATTTTAGATTTGTCATTGTATGGATAGGCTATCTACAAAGCCCATCGATAGCGAGGGCGGCCTCGCCTCGGTAAAGCCGATGTCTCAGGGAGGTATTGACAAATCTAAAGTTGGAGTTTAGATTTGTCATATGCGCTATGTGCCGAGAGGTCTGGGGGACGTGGTCTTGCAAGCCGCACGCCATTTCCCTGCCGTGGTGCTGACCGGCCCGCGGCGCGCGGGGAAGACAACCCTCCTGCTCCACCTGTTCCCCCATGCCCGCTATGTCATCCTGGAGGATCCTGACATTCAGGCCCGCGTGGGCAACGATCCGCGCGCCTTTCTTGATGAACTACCCCCGCCGGTGCTGTTCGACGAGATCCAAAACACCCCGGAGCTGCTGAATTATGTCCGCACCCGGATTGATCAGCGGCCAACGCAAAGGGGCCAGTGGTTTTTCACGGGATCGCAGGAAGCTCCTTTGATGCAAGGCATCGCCGAATCCATGGCAGGGCGCGCCGCCGTGCTGCAACTGCTGCCTTTCAGTGTGGCGGAAACGCCGAAAGTGCGATTGTTGACCGGCGGATTCCCGGAGGTCCTGGCCCATCTCGAGGGGCGGAGTCTCTGGTACAACTCCTACGTGCAAACCTATCTCGAGCGGGACGTTCGATTGATCGCGAACGTCCGCGACCTGGTGACCTTTCGCCGGTTTGTGACGCTACTGGCGAGCCGGCACGGCCAGGTCCTGAACAAGACCGACCTCGCCGCGCCGCTGGGGGTTTCTGTTCCCACCATCGGGGCATGGCTGCACATCCTCGAGATGACGGGCCAGATCATCCTGGTGCCGCCGTATTTTGAGAACTTCGGCAAGCGGCTCATCAAATCACCCAAGATCTATTGGGGGGATTCGGGCCTTGCTTGCCACCTGTTGGGAATCACCTCGCAGGCGGAGCTGGAGCGGTCGCCCTTCCTGGGCGCGATCTTTGAAGGTTTCGTGGCGGCCGAAATACTCAAGCATCAAACCAATCTCGGCGGCCGCAAGGAGCTGTACTACTTTCGCGACCGGCAGGGTTTGGAGGTGGACTTCCTTGTTCCCCGCGGCAATCGAGAAGTGTGGTTGGTGGAGGCGAAAGCGACCCAGACCGTGCGCCCCGCCATGGCAGGCCCGTTGTTGTCGCTGGGCCGTTCGTTGCCGAAACCCGGAGGCCGCCTGATCCTCGTTCACCGAAAGTCACGCTCGCCGGTGACGACATCGGCTATTGCGCCAGGCGTGCAGGCACTTGATGTCGAGCAGTTTGTTGCCGCCCTGGGTAAAGGCGCGGGAAACTCTTGATGCACTTGGTGAGGCCGCAGCGATCACTTTCCGAGAATTCCGGCACTAAGAAGGGAAACCATGAAAACCGCCTACCTCGACATTGAAACCAGCTACAACGGGACATTCACGGATCAGCGGCTGTTCAAGGACTACAAGCATCACCGGATTACGGTGATTGGCGTAAGAATCCTGGACGGCCAGAGCGACGCATTTGTCCAGTTGGTGGGGAGCGATGTGACGCGGGCCAACTTGATGTTGGTGCTCAAAGGGGTGGAGCGGCTGGTGACCTACAACGGGCGGTCGGTTCCCGACAAGGTAAAGGGTTATGTGGGATTCGATTTCCCGGTGATTGCCGCGCAACTGGGAGTAGTGCTGGATCAGGAGTTCGCGCACGTCGACCTGTGTCCGGAATGCTGGAGAAAGGGCCTCTGGGGCGGGCTGAAGGTGGTGGAGCAGAGTCTGGGGCTCAAGAGAAAACTGCCTGGGAAAGATGGGAAATGGGCCGACGAGATGTGGAAGAAATTCGAAACGACGCGGGACGAGGCCCTCAAGAAAGAAGTGCTCGCTTACAACGAGGAAGACGTCATGATGCTGCGAGCGGTCGAGGAGGCTTTGGGAAAAAGATAGGCGCGGAATGATCTCTCCCCTCCCACGCCACACTCGCAATTCCCGCTTGCGTTCGCACCCGCGTGCGGATAAAACTGAATCCGATCATCATGCCACGTCCACGCGATCCCGCCGAGTTCCGATGCACGCTCCAGCTTGAATCACTGGCCTTGCGACAGGGGCGGCGGTTCATTGCCGGCTGCGACGAAGCCGGGCGCGGCGCGCTGCTGGGGCCGCTTTATGCCGCCGCGGTTATCCTGGACCCCGCCGCAGAACCGATCCCCGGCATCGACGATTCCAAGAAGCTTACGGCGCAGCGGCGCGAACGGCTGGCGGAAGAAATCCGCGCCAAAGCTCTGACGTGGCAGGTGGTGGCGGTCACGGCCGAGGAAGTGGACACGCTGAATGTTTACGAAGCTTCGCGGCAAGGGATGCTGCGGGCAATCAGGGCTCTCAACCCCGCGCCCGATTTCATCCTTACTGACGCCATGCCGCTGCGCGAGAACGGGGTGGACTTTGTCATTTCTCACCGTGCCATCATTCACGGCGACGCGCGTTCGGTCTCCATTGCCGCCGCGTCGATTCTGGCCAAGGTGGCTCGGGACGAGCACCTGACTAAACTTGATGGCTTGTTCCCGCAATACGGCCTCGCCAGGAACAAGGGTTACGGCACGCGCGATCACCTGACGGCGCTCGCCCGCTTCGGCCCCTGCGCCGAACACCGCAAAACCTACCAACCGGTTAAGGACTGCCTGCTGCCGCTATTCCCCTTGGAGTCGCCAGCCTGATTCGGGGTGGCTCCTCGCCGAGGTGACCTTCATTGTTCCCTGCCGGTGCTATACTGCCTACAGATTTACAGATACGATTGAGGACCACATGGCTTCCCTACTGATCAAAGGCGGGCGCGTTCTATCGCCGGAAGACAATCTCGACGGGGTGTTGGACGTCCGCATTGAAGACGGCGTGATTCGCGAGATTGCCCCGGACCTTGCGGGCGGAGCGGATGAAACGCTCGACGCGCGCGGCAACGTGGTGGCGCCCGGACTTGTCGATATCCACGTGCACCTGCGGGAACCCGGCGGCGAAGCATCGGAGACCCTGGAAAGCGGGTTGGCCGCCGCAGTGACGGGAGGCTTTACTGCCGTCGCGCCCATGCCCAACACCAAGCCCGTCATCGATCAACCTGCGTTGGTTACGGCGCAAATCGAGAAAGCACGGCGCCTGGGCCTGGCGCGGGTGTTTCCGGTGGCGGCGGTGTCCATGGCGAGTCAGGGAGAATCGCTCACTGATTTCGCGGCGCTGGTGGCGGCGGGAGCGGTGGCCTTTTCCGATGATGGACGTCCGTTGAAAACGGCGGGCCTGCTGCGGCGCGCGCTCGAACGCAGCCGCAAACTGGGCGTGCCCATCACCGACCACTGCGAAGATGCCAGCCTGAGCGCGACCGGCGTGGTCAACGAAGGGCCGGTGGCGGATAAGCTCGGTGTGCGCGGGATTCCCAACGCGTCTGAGGACGTGTGCGTGGCGCGCGACCTGGTGATGGCGGAAGCCACCGGAGGCCGTCTGCACATCGCGCATCTTTCCACCGCGCGGGCGCTCGACATGGTGCGGCAAGCCAAACGCCGCGGCGTGCGGGCGACCTGCGAAGTCACTCCTCACCACTTCACGCTTACCGACGAGGCATTGCTGGCCCATGGCACGAACGCCAAGATGAATCCACCCTTGCGCAGCGCCGCGGATGTGGAGGCGATTCGCGCCGGCATCGCCGACGGCACCGTGGATGCCATCGCCACGGACCACGCTCCCCACGCGCCGGATTTGAAAGCCAAGCCTCTCGATGGCGGCGCTCCCTTTGGCATTATCGGGCTGGAGACCGCGCTGGGACTGGCCCTCGGCGAACTCGTGCACACGGGGTTGATCTCAATGTGGCACCTGGTATCGTTGCTAAGCTCGAACCCCGCGCGCATCATCAACCAGCCCTTGGGCCGTTTGCAAATCGGAGGAGCGGCCAACCTTACCCTCTTCGATCCCAATCTGGAATGGACCTACCACGCGGCCGAAGGCCGGTCGAAAAGCCGCAACACGCCTTTCGACGGGCGCGCCTTTCGCGGCGCTGTGACCGCCACCATCGTTGCCGGCAAGATCGTGTATCGCCGCAGTTAGGATCGGGTGAGCCGATGATCGGGAGATCGAGCGAACCGGTGAACAGGAACTCGTTCACCCCCCCCTGCTTCTTTGCCCACCCCGTCACCAATTGTCCAACCAAGGTGGGTTAAACGGGCGGTCTAGTGCTTACTGCCCACCGTCAACTGCCTACTGCTTTCTGTTGTCTCAGGGAATTCGCGGGGGCAGGTCAATCACCTTGAATCCGTCTGGCTTCTTTGCGACCCGGAATTCGAAGCTGGAGCGCGAGTCGATAGTGAGCGGGTGGAAATCGAAGGTCTGGAACGACACTTGAAACAGCAGCGTGCCGGGAGCGCCCGGATTGGGCTTGGTTTCCATTTTTACCGGCAGTAAGCATTGTCCGCCCTTTACCGTGCAATAGTTCTCCAGGAAAGCCGCCTTCTGGCCACGGCCGGCGGTAACCGGCCCCGCGCCCGGCGCTTCAACGTTGACATCCACATCGTAAGCGGCCGCCGAGTAGCGTTTCACCGCCAACGCGGAGAGGAAGTCGAACAGCGTTCGCGCCGCCACCCCCACGTCGTTCAGCCCCTTGGCAGGCGCCGCCACTTCCTGCGTCATCCACTTGGCCGCCTCCTGAAAATTGGCGCCGTCGAAAGTGTAGGCCCCACAGAAGTCATATCCGATATCCTCGCCGAAGGAACAGAACATTAGACCGCCACTGGGGAAATTGGGAATTGCGCCGTCTGGGCCGATAAGCATCTGTTTCCAGGTGCGTCCGTCGGGATCGAGGAAGGGTACGGAAAAGAGGTGCCCGGATGGATCAAGGGAGAAGAATTGCACGCTCTCGCTCTTGCAGCTTCCGTACTGATAAATCGCCACAAGGTTCTGGCCGGTTTTGGGGTCATGAAACAAGCGCGCCCCGTCGTGAGGCTTTTTTTCCACAAAGGTGTCGTCGGGATCAAGATCAAACTTGGAGACCACGGTATCATCAGCAACGCTGAGGAGTTGAAAATGCCCGGAGTATTGTCTGGCGCCTTGGTCCCCGCCACAGAAAGACGCAGCCAGAACATCCACATTCATATCGGGAGCAAAGAGGTAGACATCAAAGGTGTGATCGCCGCGGACCACGCGGAGGTGCGAGAGGCTTTGCGTGTGGAAATCCGCAGCCCCGGTGGACGCAGGCTGGCCCGAACTTGGAGCGGGCGCTGCTGGTTGGCTGCCTAGCAAGGTTGCCGGGGCCAATGCCAGCACCAACCCTAGAAGTTTCGGAGGAACAGGGCAACCCTGGCCCATAAGAGAAGAGAGTTTAGCACACCGCTCGAAGAGTTGGTGGAGCTATTGCCCGCGGGCGATGGCCCCCAGCCCTCACTTCAAGCGGCCGTCTGTTCCCGCTTCAAGCTTTGGGCCTGGATTGAGGTGATCACCGCGACCTGGGCAATGTCTTCCGCTTTGCACCCGCGCGAGAGGTCATTGGCGGGTTTGGCAAGCCCTTGCAGGATGGGCCCGATGGCTTCGCATCCGCCGAAGCGCTCAGCCAGCTTATAACCGATGTTGCCGGCGTTCAGGTCGGGGAAGATGAGTACATTAGCGTGTCCCGCCACCGCCGAACCGGGCGCCTTACGCGAGCCGATTTCCGGAATGAGGGCGGCATCCAGTTGGAGCTCGCCGTCCACGGCAAGTTGCGGCGCGCGTTGCTGGACGATTTTGAGCGCTTCCCGGACCGCGTCGACCATGGCGTGTTCAGCGCTTCCCCGCGTGGAGAAAGAGAGCAGCGCCACGCGTGGTTCCGTCTCCAAAAGCGCCCGGGCGTTTCCCGCCGTGGCGATGGCGATGTCCGCGAGTTGCGCCGGGGTGGGCTGCGGCACCACCGCGCTGTCGGCAAACAGCGTAGCGCCTTCGGTGCCCAGGTTCTTGCGCGGAGAGAGCATCAGGAAGAAGCTTGATATCAACGAGACGCCCGGAGCAACGCCGATGCCCAGAAGCGCGGCACGCACCGTGTCTGCCGTGGTGTTCAGCGCGCCACCCACCGAACCGTCGGCGTCTCCCGCTGCCACCATCAGCGCGGCGTAGTTGCGCGCGAGCTTCGCGGCCTGCATTGCCTGCTCCTCCGTCATCCCCTTGGCGCGACGCCGCTGGTAGAGGGTCGCTGCGTACGCACCGAGCTTGGGGCTGGATGCAGGATCGAGAAACTCGGTGGTTTCCAGCTTGATCCCTAATGCTTGAAGACGGGAATGGATCTTGTTCGCGTCCCCCAGCAGAGTCGCGTGGGCCAGCTTATCCTTTTCGATCAGGCGGGCCGCCTCCAGCGTTCGGTCCTCTTCGCCTTCAAAAAGGACGATGTGTTGGGGATAAGTCCGGGCGCGCGCGCGCAGCTTCTCAAGGATTTCCATAAATCCCTCCGGGGAAAGTAGCGGCAATAATAGTGAAGTCTTCGAGGCCGCTGAGCTAGTACAACATACTATCATCATTTGGCCGCTGTAAGTCGGGCCTTGCTTAGCGCCAATCACGCTGGGCCCGAGGTAAGCCCAGCCAGTTGAAAATCGAAATCACACGCTGCGATCCCTACCCGCCTCCATACTCTCGCTCTTCATCCTATGAATTCAACTTATCATGTATCTGAATTCTGATTGGCAGCGGGGGGTCAACCCCTTTTGAATACCCCTTTGAGGCGGTTCATGAAACCCGGGGCGTTTTCTTCTCCGGGCGGCGTGGGTGATGAGGTGAGGGCAGGGGGCGCCGGGTTGGGTGTTGGCTCCGGATTCGCGGCAGACTCGGCTTGTGGGGGTGGCGCAGCCGGGGCAGGATCGCTGGCCGGCGGCACGGCGGGTTGAGGTCGGGGTTTTAGAGCTCCCGGCGGCGCAGCTTCCGCCACGGGCGCGCCGCACTGCTCGCAGTAGTCCCCGGCGAGATCCAGCGGTCCTCGGCAGAAGCGGCAGAGCACTGCTCCCGCCTGGGCAGCCGGCGGCACAAACGATCCCTCGAACGCCTCATCGTCAATTTCCAGCATGCGGTCGCGGAAGCGGGGACGGGCATTTCCGTTGGCGGCCCCGGAAGGCGGGGTCATCACGGGCGTAGGGGCGATTTTCAGCGTAATCGTGGGCGCCGGCCGGCGCGGACGTGGCAGGATAGTTACCGGATCAGGTCCGGCAGGCGCAGCAGGCGGCTCCAGAGGAGCCACGGGGTCCGCCGCGTCGAAACAACCAGCCTCCCGCGGAGGCGTCGCAGGGGGAGCAGTGACCGTCAGGGAGGCGCCGCACTGAAGGCAGAACCGCATCCCCTCCGGAACATCCTCATGGCATTTGGGACAAATCCGCATAAGTTTGCCACGAACCCTGTCAGTTTCTTCGCCAAAACTCCCATTGCATATTATTATACCCTGCGCCTCCGTTCAAGCCTCCTTCACTGACGGTAGCGTCCTAATTTCGAGTGTAGCGCCGGCTTCCAGCCGGCATTGAGCCGCCAAAAGGCGGCGCTGCGGCCAAATTAGGACACTACCTCCCTGACACTTGACAGGCGCTTGATAATCGAAGCAGAGTCTTGTCGATACCTCTGCGGAAAGGAGAACCCACATGGGAGATTCGGGGCGGGTCGGGTACGCGGTTGTGGGACTTGGGGATTTTGGTGAACACATTGTTTTGCCGGGTTTCCGCAAGAGCCGCAAAGGCCGACTGGTGGCGCTGGTGAGCGGCGACGAGCGCAAGGCGCGGCGCCTGGCAAGGAAGTTTGGCGCCAGCAACTTCTACAATTACCAAGGCTACGCGCATTGCCTGGAAAACCCGCGCGTGGAGGCGGTTTACATAGCCACGCCCAACAGCACGCACGCGGAGTTTGCGGTGCGGGCGGCGGCGGCCGGCAAGCATGTGCTCTGCGAAAAGCCCATGGCTCCCAGCGTTGTCGAGTGCCGGCGGATGATTGACGCTTGCCGCTCGAACCACGTCCGCTTGATGATCGCTTATCGCAAGTACTTTGAACCCGCCTCCCGCGAATTGAAATTACTGGCTGATAGCGGCAAGCTCGGCCGGCTGAAGTTTATCCAAACGGCGTTTTCGATTTATCTGCGTCCGGGGGGCGGACGGGCCGCCTGGCACTTTGACGCGAGTTTGGCGGGCGGCGGAGCCCTTCCCGACGTGGGCGTGTACTGCGTGAACACCGCGCGCTGGGTGACGGGAAAGGACCCGGTGGAGGCGGCGGCGTACCAGTGGACCGTTGACCCGGAGGTCTTCAAGGCAATTGATGAGAGCATCGCCTTCCGGCTCAATTTCCCCGGCGGCTTGATTGTGCAGGCTATCGCGAGCTGGGGCGGGGCGACAGCATCGTTCTTTCACCTTGTGGGCGAGAAGGGCTGGGCCACGCTTGCTCCCGCCTACCAGTACGATGAGGAGCGGCGGCTCTATGGCCGCATCGGCGGGCGCTGGTTCGAAAAGAAGTTCAAGGTCATGAACGAATTGGCGCTGGAGCTCGATGCCTTTGCGGATTGCATCCGCCGTAATCATGAGCCCGCGCCCAACGGCGCCGAAGGCCTGCGCGACGTGGCGGTGGTGCAAGCCATCTATCAATCCGCGCGCGAAGGAAGGCCCGTTAAGATCGGGTGATTGACTCATCGGGTCATCGGGTCATTTGCAGACCCACGGCTCGCTTGATCCTCCCCTGTGCTGGTTTCGCGGGCGGCCTGGCGCAGACGCGGTTCTTTGGGCTTGGCGGTTTCCCGGAAGGACTTGTGGGGGCTGAAGGCCGAACTTGCCCTCTCACTCGTCCGTCGGCCGGCCGGCCCCTTTCCCATCGTTGGAGCGAGGGCGTTTGATTGTGCCTGATTCCCCTTGACAACCGGTCTGAGGTAGGCTATAATCGTCGGATGACAGTTGGCCCTATGCCGATAGTTCATCGGGCCGGACGGTAGCCGCCCGCCCGCGAAGGGCGGCACACGCCGCCTACTCCGGGAGGCAGGCCATGTCGCGCGGCGCGTTGATGCACAGAACGGAGGGAAAGTGATGACCACAACGCCCACGATCGTGAAGAGAAGTTCAATGGCGTCATTATGTCCGTATGTGCGCAAACCCCCAAAGCTGAGAACTTCTTGAAAACAAAGGGCCGGAGAAGGGCTTTTTCATTTGCCAAAGCCGAGAAAGTATTGAAAACCAATCCACTTACATTGAATTCCATAAATAGAATAATGTTAGTCAAATTGTCAGTTGCCGGACACGCTCCATGCCGGATGAGCCGGCGGCAAGAAGGCCGTTCGCCCGGGTAATGGATAGGCTAGAGGGAATTCCGTTTCCCGCCCCGCCAACAAGGGTCGGGCTGGAAACTCCCAACCATATCTGTGCCCAGGGGGGGCGAGGTGGCGCGCGAGGCGAGCATTCCCTGCCGCAACCTGAATTCCTGCCATCCCGGCAGAAGAGGGCGATGGACAGAGAAAGGGACCGCCGCTCTCGATGGTCCGGTTCCCGGAGGCGGAGGACGCCGCGAGCGAGTTGTTGCATTCGTCGGCGTGCAAGGTATGATAACGGTGAATGCGGCTTCCAGAACAGAACATTGGCCGGGGTGCATGTTCGGTCGAAGGAGACTCGTGGACGCGCTGGCTACACGCCGTCCGAAGGCTTGAATTCGAAGGGATAATGGAGCATGTGCCGCTCGCCAGCGGGGCGATTGCGCTTGAGCTTGGCAGCGGCGATGGATTTCAACTGGATCTTCTCCGCAGCCGCTTCGCCCGGGTTTTCGCCATTGACCCGGAGGTTGCGCCACGCCGCGCTTCCGGATTTTCATTTGCCGTTGCGGAAGCACTTCCCTTCGCGGACGGCTCGTTCGATCTGATCGTCTCGAACTCCGTGCTCGAACATCTTGCGGATCGGCATCGCGGCCTGGAGGAGATGGTGCGTATTCTACGGCCGGGCGGGTACATGGCCCATGTGGTTCCCTCTCGTTTCTGGAAGGCCGCCAGCCTCCTCTGCAATCCGCTTGGCTATCCGCTGCGAGTAGCCGAGAAATGGTGGGCGCTTCGCCACGGCGCGCGGGACATGCAGAAGCCTGTTTCCTTTGATGCGCAAAGGGCGCGGCATCCAGGGATCCGGCAAGTCATCGGTCGGTGGATTTGGCCCCCAATTCACGGGACTTTTGACTCCCACCTGTCAGAGTTCGTATCCTTGGGGAGAGAACGCTGGGTCGAATTCTTCTCCCACCCGCAACTGGTATTAGAGGCGGACGTTCCGCTCGTTTCCACGACTCAATTCGGCTTTCTTCGCTTCCGATTCACGCCCTTGCGCAAATGGCTGGGCAGACATGGTCTGGCCAGCTCACGCGGCTTCGTCTTACGGAAAAGGTAGAGACAGGAAGCACTCGCGTGGGAGGGCAGCGTGGGTTTTTCTCGCGGAATTGGCGCCGGGAAATCCCGGCCTAGAAGTTTTCGAGAATGTCGGTTACAAGGGTGCGGGCGAGGTCGCGGGAAAGGCGCTCAAGCGCGGGCCTATCTTCCTCGAACAGGGCGGAAGGGGATTCACTAACCTGGTACTCCTCCCGAAACACGTAATTGCTATTGGAAAAGAGCAGCTTGTGAGAGTGAACGTTTTCGAGCTTGACGTCGGCGGTGACTTGCACCTGCAGAGTGGTGGCGCGGCCGGTGTTAACGTCAAAGGTGACGGCGCGGGCGCGAACGTCCTTCACGGTTCCCTTCAGGACGGCGTCAGCGTCGGCGGGGTTGGGAAGGATGCGGTAATGCGTGCGCTCCAGGAGTTCGTGCGTGACGGCGGCCGTAAGCTGCTGCTCGATGTGGAAAGTGGTGGATAGGTTCTTGAAGGCGGGCACGGCGATGGTCTGAACGTCAGGCGGAATGCGGCTCGCGGTGCCGGCCACGTGGTAACCGCAGGCGGGGAAGAACAGGAGGCAGTTGGCGGTAAGCAGTAAGCAGTAGGCAGTTTGCAGTAGGCAATGGGCAGTACGTACCGGCCGCCTAGAGCTAGTTCTGCTCAGCGTCGAGTTTCGCGTTTGGAATTTCGATTTTCGTTCTTCCCTGTTTTCTGTCATCTGCGAAATCTGCGTAATCTGCGGACCCATCCGTCAGGCGCGGGCCGGTTCGCGCAGGCTGGCGGCGAGCTCCACGGCATTGGTGGCCGCCAAGTGAAGATTATCCGCCACCGCCCAAATCCACAATCCGTTGGGATGCTCGGCGTCGAGGGAAATGCTGTCCACCAGGATATCGCTCGAACCTGCTACCTCGACCGGGGTGGGAGCGTCGAGGGTGGGCCGCCGAACCTTGATGCGCTCGCCGCTCAGCGCCGCAGTGGCGGCCTCCGGGGTGACCGGCTCCGGCGTTTCCACATAAAGAGAGACGCCCAGAGAATAGAAAACCGGGACGGTGAGCAGCCGCACGGCGGGGAGCGGCACGCGCTCACCCAGGTATTGGCGCAACTGCCGGCGCAGGCGGGTTTCCAGCGCCGCCATTTCACCCTTTGCCGACCTTCCCAAGCGCGAGAGCACATTGAACGCGAGCTGTGCGCCAAAGGTCTGGCTGGGGATTTTCTGGAAACTCAGGATGTTCACCGTTTGCCGCTGGAGTTCTTCCACGCCTCGCGAGCCTGACTCCGACGCCGAGGTGAAGACTTGCGCCACCGCCGTCTTCAACGGGAAGCGCGCCGCCATGCGCAGCAGCAGGCTGCTGATGACGATAACGGCGGGGTGAGGAGAAACGTGGATGCGCGCGGCGGCCGAATGTACTCCCGCCACAGGGTACCGCCGGTCGAGAAAAGGTATGCTTACCGGATCTTTACTTCCGGCCGCCGCGCCAGGGGAATCATTGCCCGCTGCCAATCCTTCCCCCACCACGTCAATAACCAGGCAAGGCTCGGTGCTCCCTTGCTGCTGCCAGGAGCGCAAGAAAGCCGGCAGCTTGGGCAGGCGCGCGGAGAGGAAGGCGAAGTCCAATTCCCCCTCGCTTATCTGGCTGTCTTCGACTATACCCGAGGACGCCGCGCTGAGGTCGATGATGGGAAGCTCGGGCTCGCCTTCGTCGGCTTCAAAGGTCAGCAAACGGGAAACAGGAAACCTGCCCTGTTCCAGAACGGCCACCAACTCTTTGCCGAGTAGGGACGAAGCTCCCACCACCGCGACCCGGTATCCTTCCTTGCGCGGTTTCATGCGGCGTGGACCTCGGTGGGGGCGGGCGGATGGGGGCGAAGTTTCGCGCTAATGCGCAGGACGACGCCGGAAATCGCGTAGGTGATGGCCAAGGTCAGCAGGACGGGTTCGGAGAAACGCCAGATACCCACAATGACCAGGCCGATGGCGATGATGGCCAGGTAAGACCGGCGCTTGCGAAGGTCGAGGGTTTTAAAGCTCCAGTAGCGCATGTGGCTGACCATGAGGAATCCAAGAATCCCCACCATCACCAGCCAGCCCAGCGATGACTGCCAGTTGGTCAGAGGCTGCTTGTAGAAGTGGACGAAGGCGGCAACGAATCCCGCGGCGGCGGGAATGGGCATACCCACAAAGAATCGCCGGTCAGAAGTGGGCTTGACCGTATCGATGTTGAACCGGGCCAGGCGCGCTGCTCCACAGATAACGTAAGCGAACGTGAGGATTCCGGCAATCTCGGGGATGTGCTGGATAAGAGATGAGCTGGAAAGCTCCCCTAAGGCACGCACGCCCCAAACATAAGCCAAAACCCCCGGCGCCACGCCGAAAGCGATGACGTTGGCGAGGGAATCCAACTCGCGCCCGAAGGGAGAGGTGGTGTTCGTCAAGCGGGCGATGCGGCCATCGAGGCCGTCGAATACAATGGCCCAGCCGATGGCCTTGGAAGCGTTATCCAGCGCCGCGACGGCCAACGCAGTTAACTCTCCGCTTTTCGATGCCAGAGTGGCGGCAGCGGCGCCGGCAAGGAATTGGCCGGCGCGTTGCGTAGAGAGTATGGCGAAGTAGCCGCAAACAAGAGTGCCAACGGTAAAAAGGCTGGGGAGAACATACATGCCGCGGCGCACGCCGCGGCGTTCATTGGGTTTGGGGGGTTGTGGTTCCAAGGATGCTGCTCCCTGCCCGCACGCGGTCTCCTACCTTAACACGCCATTCGACCGTGGGGGCCACCAGCACATCAACGCGCGAACCGAACTTGATCATGCCCACCCGCTCGCCCCGCGCGAGCGAATCGCCTAAGCGCTTCCAGAATACGATACGGCGGGCCAACAAGCCAGCGATTTGCTTGACCACCACGACGCCCTGCTCACCGCTGACGGTAAAAACATTCTGCTCATTCTCAATGGAGGCCAATTCCTGCGAGGCAACCCGGAACGAACCCTTTTTGTAATTGATGGCCGTGATGCTGCCGGCGATGGGCGCGCGGTTGACGTGGACATCGAGTGGCGACATGAAGATGCTCAGGCGGCGAACGGGCCGACTCTCAAACTCTTCTTCGGCAAGTTGGACGATCAGGCCATCGGCGGGCGAAACGATGGCGTGCGGCTCAGAGGGAATGAGCCGCTCCGGATCACGAAAGAAGTTGAGAACCAGGAAGGATAGGATGGCGAAGAAAATGATGACAAGCAGAAGGAAAAGGCTGCGCTGGTGCAGCCAGAAGCCTGCCAAGCCCCCGGCGATCAACACTAAGGGCAAACCGTACCAGTAGCCGTCCTTTATCATTGACCTCTATGTGCGGGCCCTAAGCCCCCCGGGTTCGCCCGGGAAACTATCCTTGTTCTACACGTCAAGCTCGCCCGCTTTCGTGGCCAAGCCGTTTGACCCCAAATGATGAGCCCACGCGGGTGGCTGACTTCCTAGTGGACGGTCTGGGCCTGCCGGATCAGTAGTTCCATTTGGTCCTTCACCCGGAGCTTCAGCTTTTTTAAGCGCACTTCCTCCGCCTGCTCCTCAGCGGAAAGGTGGGATTTGGCGGAAAGTTCATTGAGCTGGGTTTTGTAACGGGCGTGTTCTTCGTGGAGACGCTGATACTGTTCGTTGCCGACCATCAATTGATCCCGGACGGCCTCGGTAAGAGTGCTCATGGGCAGGTCACCTCCACACCAAGATAAGGTTACATGCAGGTTAAGGCTAGCATAGGGCCGGTCAGGCTTCAAGTCGCAAAGGGGTTAACAGAGCGGAGGGGCGGCAATTTCAGGCTTGGACCAACCTGCCGGAGGTCAGGGAAGAGTGGAGCGGGGTCCTCAGCCCCGGTGCAACCGAATCGCTTACGAAAACATGTCAAGAGGCTCGGCCTTCTTTTGCTTCAACTGAATTTCATCTGGTAAAGCATCCAGTAAACCACGACGCCGGTGATGGAAACATAGATCCACAAGGGCAGTGTCCAGACGGCGATGCGGCGGTGAAGGTCGAATCGCCGGCGCCAGGCCCGGTAGAGCGTGGCCAGCACCAAGGGAACGATCACCACCGCGAGGATTGTGTGCGAGCCGAGCAAGGTCAGGTAAAAAGTGCGAACCAAACCGTGTCCGGGGAAACGCGTTACCCCGTGGAAATAGTGGTAGGTCAGGTAGCAGATGAGAAAGAGAATCGAGGTCGCGAACGCTGAAAGCATGCACGCCCGGTGCGCCGGGATATTCTTCCGCCGGATAAAGTAAAAGCCGCAGACCAGCAACACAGCGCTGGCGGCGTTCAGGGTGGCATCAACTAAGGGGAAGAAATGTATCATGGGTTACCTGTGGTAATCCGGATCGCGCTTAGTGCCGCGCCCGGTCGAACATCAGCAGGGCGAAGACCAGCGGCAGATACACAATGGACGCCATCAGCAATTGCCTGGCGAGGGCATTGGTGCGCCGGGCCGCCAGGCGCGCGCCGTAATACAAGAAACCGGCCCCCAGAATTCCCGCGCCCACCAGATAGACCTTTCCCGCGTGGCCCGTAAAGGCCGGAATCAAGCTGACGGGCAGGAGCGCCAGCGTGTAGGCGATGATCTGCCGCACGGTTGACCGGCCGTCATAGTCGTAGCGCGGCAGCATCTGCAATCCCGCGCGAGCGTAATCTTCCCGATACATCCAGGCGATGGCGAGAAGGTGGGGGAACTGCCATAGGAACAGGATGGCGTAAAGCACCCAGGCCTGGGCGCTCAGACCGTTGCGAACCGCGGCCCAGCCGATGAGGGGTGGCATGGCGCCGGGAAATGCTCCGACCAAAGTGCAAAGCGGCGTCTTCCGTTTAAGCGGAGTGTAGAAAATCAAATAGGCGCCGAGGGTGGCAAGCGCCAGCGCACTGGTGAGAGGGTTGGCGGCGATCCAAAGTTCCGCCCCGCCCGCGACGGAAAGAATAATTCCGAACCACAAGGCCTCCCAGTGTCTCAAACGTCCCGCCGGAAGAGGCCGGTTAGCGGTTCGCCGCATGAAGGCGTCGGTGCGGCGTTCGAGATACTGGTTGAGCGTGCCGGTGCCGCTGGCCACCAGCAGAGTGCCCATTAAGGTGTGGAACAGCAACCATCCATTCAATGCACCAGCGGCGGCGAGATAAAATCCCACCAAGGTACTGACCAGAACCAGGAAGTTAACCTCCGGCTTGGTCAGCGTCCAGTAATCGGCAAGGTGGGCCAGCCACGTAGGGGCACGCCATGGCGTGCCCGTGCCCGACAGCAGACTTTCGCCCTGCGCCAGCCCCACCTTATCTTGCCCGCCTTGCTTCATGTAATTGCCTGATGCCCTGATGTCGTAGCGCCCTTAATGCATTCGAGCTCTCTCATAGTAGATTCTTCCGCCGCCGCGAGGATACACGTAACCCCTTACCCCCACGACAAACAGAACGAGCGTGAGGGGGGCACTCTCGAACCAATAATCTCGCCCAAATCCTTAAATGAGCCGTCTTGGTCCCGAAGCCCGCCCCCTCACGTCGTAGCCTGATGCGGCGTGGACGCCATCTTCATTTCCTGTTTGCGCGTAACAAGAAACCGCCGCGACTGATAGGTGAGGTACAGACTCGTTACGAGGAGCAGCGCGCCCACGACGACGTGCGCGGTGGTGATATCCACCACCGGCTGGAGTGGTTGCGGAGCTCCGCGTGCGGCCATCCTCATATAATAAGAACCGATGCCGAGAAGGAGTTGCGCCACCAGCAATCCCCCCAGGAGGAGCGCGGCGTGCAACAATTCCGGCTGCCGGGCAAAGCGCATAAGGACAGTGGAAACGATCCAGCCCACCAGCAGCGCGACCACGCAGGCGCCCCCTACGTGCAGGGAGATAGTCCCATCTTTGGAATGGCGATAAACCGCGCCCAGAACCAATTGCACCAGGATCACGCCGGTGGTGATCATGGTGAGATGCTGGAGCGAAGGACTGGAGGGGTCTTCCAGCTTGGCCTCGTCCCAATGCCAGCCGGGGCTGGTGAAGAAGGCGAGGCTGGCGGCGAGGCAGAAGAAAATCTGCCCCAGGGTCGCGTGCGCCGTGGAAATCGCCACGGGAAGATAAAACAGCACCGTGATGCCGCCCAATAATGCCTGTGCCAGCACTGCCATTACGGCCGCCAAGCCCACCCATCGAACCCAGCGCCGCGTGTCTTGGCGCCAAATCCATAAAGCCAGAATAATGGTGAGGATGCCAACCGTTCCCGCAATCATACGGTGGCCGTGCTCAAACTTTATCCCCGCAACCATGCGCGGCATGTGGAAGATTCCATGCACACTGAAGCCGTGTTCACCGGCCAAGGATGTGGGCCAAGACGCCACGGAGAGGCCGGCGTCGTTGCCGGTCACCAACGCGCCGGCAATAATCAGAAGAAAGGTGCAAAACGCGACGAACGCCGCGTAACGATGAAGCCAAGGATGGTTTTCCGCCATGGTATTTGCCAGTCCCTTAGTAGAAATCGGGTGATCGGGAAATCGGTAGATCGGGTGCGCAAGAACCCGAGGCCGGGTTTCTGCTCTTTGTTCATCCTATCGCCCGATCTTCGGATCACCCGATCCGCTGATCTGCTGATCCGTTTCTGAAATCCCCTACCGTCTTGCCCTTGCGATTCCAGCCCGTGAATCCCGTTTGCCGGCGCAAGGTCCGCCACTAAATCTCGCGACTCGCGGTCTTGTTAGGGTCGCCAGTGGGCAGGGGCGCGAAACTTGTCCCGATACCTATAGACTACCATATTGGATGCTCCAAACAACACCTTTGGCGGCTGATGGTTGTCTTGATTTTCTTGTAGCGGCGGCCTTATGCCATCATTTGGCAAGAGTAACGTGCTGCCGTCATGTACTGGTTGACCGCACACCTGCGGGCATACTGAGCGAAGCTTCGTGCGTCGGCTTAATCTGTGCGGGGCGCGCGAGTCGAAATCAGTGAGAAATCCTGCTTGGCTACAACGCGTTGAACTTGAAATCGATGGCCGTAGTCCCTTTTGCGCTCACGCTCACGTTTTGCTCGTAGGCGCCGAAGGTGGCGGTCCAGGCTTCGATGGTGTAATCCCCCGCAGGCAGCCCCTTGATGGTGAAGGCGCCGTCGCTGCCGGACACGGCGAAGAACGGGTTGGAGGTGACGCCGATCCACGCCTTCATCCAGGGGTGCTGGTTGCACTTAATGGGGATCATGATCTCCGGCCGCACGAACTTCTGTTCGATTGGCTCAGCGCCGGGCGCCTGCGACATATTCCATTCGTTATTGTTTTTGGGCATGGGGTGGATGTTGTGCGTGGTGTTGTCCGTGGTCACAATTCTCAGCGTCTGGCCCGCCATGATGCCGAGCACGTGGGGTAGGTACATGCAACCGTCCTGAGTGAGTACGACGGGGTCCGGCGGCGGCACGAACACAAACTTTTCCGCGCCCGCCTTCACATATACGAAAACGTTGGCGAGAGTGCCATCATCATTCACCTCGCCATCTTCGGCAAAGACAGGTTTGCCGCCATGCTTTTCCAGGCATGCCGGGTCCTGGTCCATGTCAATTCGCTGCCGCTTGGGCCTCGCGCCTACGAAGGAAATCTTGCCGGTTACTTCCCCCACCGTCGCCGGATCGATGGGCGTGGGCGGAGGAGCCGTGATGGCGGCACTGGGGGATTTGTTGGTGGTCGCTGCTTTCTTGTTGCATCCCACTAGAGCCAGAATCATCACGGCGGCAAGGAACCAAATCGATTTTGGGTTGTTCATAAGAGGAGCCTTCCCTGCGCAATATTTCCTTTGTCCAACCGCACTGCCCAATCAGGCAATCACCAATCACCAAATCGCCAATGAGCCAATGACCCGATCGCCCGATCGCCCGATTATTTTTCGAGTTCAAACACCACGCAAACGGGCGCATGAACATGGAGTGTTTGCCTGGTGGGAGTCAGGCGGCCGGTTTGCGCATCGATGCGAAACACCGCCAGGGTGTTGGAGTCCTGGTTGGCGGCAATCAAATAGGAGCCCGTGGGGTCAATGGCGAAGTTGCGCGGCGTTCTGCCCTGCGTTTTGACATACTCGATGGGAGCGGGCAGCCCGCTCGCGGGGTCGAGGGCGAAAACCGTAATGCTGTCGTGTCCGCGATTGGAGCCATAAAGGAACTTGCCGTTCGGGTGCAACTCGAGTTCCGCGCAGGTGCTCGAACCCTTGAAATCGCTGGGTAAGGTGGAGATGGTCTTTAGGGGATGCAGCACGCCACGGGCGGCGTCATAGGAAAAAGTGGTCAGGCTGGAGCCCATCTCCTCAATCACGTATACGAACGTACCGTTGGCGCTAAAGGCGATGTGGCGCGGCCCCGTGCCCGGAGGTACTGCGGCGGAAGGCGGATCGTTGGGCGTGAGCGTTCCCCTGGTCGCGTCGAAGCGATACACATACACCTGATCGGTTCCCAAATCCGCCGAGAGCACAAAGCGATTGTCGGGCGAGGCGTAGATGGAATGCCCGTGCGGCCCTTCCTGGCGCTGGGGGTTCACGCTGTGCCCGGTGTGCGGCAGAAACGCCGTGGCCTTGCCCAATCGGCCGTCGGCAAGAATCGGGAAGGCCGCTACGCTGCCCACATCGTAGTTGGCCACAAACACGTACTTGCCGGTGTGGTCAATGGACACGTGGCAGGGGCCTGGACCGCCGGAAATTACTTCATTCAGCAGGCTTAGCTTGCCCGTCTTCGGGTCAATGGAGAAGGCGCTGACGCTGCCGGACCTCTGCCCGCCGTAGTTGGCAATTTCATTCACCGCGTAAAGGTACTTGTGGTTGGGATGAATGGCGAGGAAGGACGGGTCGTTTGCTTTTGCAGCCAAGCCTAGTGGCGTAAGCTCTCCAGTGGCCGTTGAAAGCTTGAAAAGGTAGATTCCCCGGCTCTGGGGCCCGGTGTACGTGCCGACGTAAACAAGGTAGTCGCTCTTGGTTTGCGGCGCCCCGTTGCCCCGGGCGTCGGCCAAGCCGACGCACGCGGCGCAGAGTGTGGCGAACAGGACAGCATAGTGGATCAGGTTTTTCATGGCATATATAACAACGCAGTAGGGCTAAAAGTGCAAGAGCGAAGCGCGCGGGCTTGTCATGCGCGTCAACGTTGGTTATTCGCACCGCCTGGAAGTCTCGCTGCGCGCCGCACTCCAACGCGCGACGCGCAGCAGGAAGCGTGGGTCTAACTTGCCGTCATGCTTTTCCACCCGGGCGCTTCAGGGTTGCCGTTTTGTCCCAATGCGCAGCCCCCCAAAGAAGCCTAACGTCATTCCTTCAGGTATCGGCTGGCGAACTGCAGGAAGACCGGCCAATTAGGAGCGTCAGTGTGCCCGGCTGTGTGCTGGCAGAAGCTGATATCGCCCGCGATGAGCGGCGTGCCGATGGGGGGCAGCTCGGTGGTGCCCAAGTCTTTCTTTCCCAGAAGTTTGTACACAGGTCCCGCGCCGGCGGCGGCCAGAAACATCCCCTTGGCATCCACCCATCCATCGCCCTGGGTGGCGCCACCGCTGATGAAGACGGGGCGCGGGGCGCACAACGCAATCAGTTCGTGCGAGTCCACGGGCAAATCGGCGGGCGTGAGGGGTCCGGCGTACTTGAGGAAGTTGCCCGCCATCCAGTGATATTCCCCAGTTCCGGCCACGTTCTCGAGGCGCTCTCCGAAATTGCGTCGATAAAGGCCCGCGCCGCCCATTCCCGAGGAACTGATGTAGGCAATGCCGAAGCGGTGGTCGAAGGCCATGGCGACCAGTGACGCCTTGCCCATTCGGGAGTGACCCTCCAGGCCCACGCGGAGGGCATCCACGGACTTGTCAGTCTCAAAATAGTCGAGTGCCCGGCTGGCTCCCCAGGCCCAGGCCCGCAATGCGCCCCAATCATCCAACTGGCGGGGCTGACCGTGGTTGCACAGCCCGATAATCCCCTGCGTCAAGCCGGCGCCGTTGTCCGCCTGGGCGCTGGTGGGGACGTAGATGGCGTATCCCCAGCCCAAGGCTAGAATCTGCTGTTGCCACGTCGGCCCGGGGGGCGAAGGAGGAGGCGGAACGCCGCCGGCAGCCATGCGCTCGCGGATCATGCGCATAACGGCGGGATCAAAACCAAGCTGCATGATCACCGGCACAGGACCGTGCGCTTTCGCGGGTGTGGTCAGAGTCAGGTCGATATTCACGCTGATGGCCGGATATGAGGAATTGTCAACGTGGCCGGTTAGTTTCTTGGTTATAACCGCCACGTCGCCGAGCATCTCCTCGGTCGTGCTGATCACTTCCCAATTGACCTTCGGCGTCTCGCGCGGAACTCGGCCGTAGACTTCGCGGTCGAAGGCCTCCACGATTTGCGGGCGTCGCTGGTTCCACCACACGGCCTCCGTGGTCACGTTGCCGCCGTCGTTCAAAATGAGCGGATCGGGCAGCTTCGGTGTGGAGTTGGCCTTAGCCTCGTCGTAATTGACGGCATTCGGCGCGTCCGGGTGGTTGGGATCTGCCCCCGGCCGGAGGGAAGTGATGTGCAACAGGTCCATCAACCTCTGATGGTCCTGCTCGGCGGTCAATGGCGCTGGCGTGGTCTGGGGTGTTTCGGGTGTAGGCGCCACTTGCGCCGTAACGCCGATAGTGCCCGCATGAAGAGCCCAGACCCCTGCCGCGAGAAGCTTAGTGAACACGATTGCGTAGTGGGTTTTGTTTGTCATGCCCCAATATGAGCGCAGGATGAGGAAAATCGCAAGCGAATCGCGCCGGGCATAGTTGAGTCGAATACGGGTTGATACTCAGGCAATTGTGCCACCCTCATCCGTTCGCATAGACCCATTGGAGCTACGAGTTGTAGCCACGTCAAATACGGGTTCTTCACAGGCAAAATGGGGTGACCCAAAACCATGATTCCGGTCAAAGTTGTTGGCTCGATTGTCCGGACCCAATGCGTGTCATCCGCTGTCTATCTCGATTTGAAATGGCGACGCAGCTTGGCATAGTTTTCGTAAGAGGGAGCATGGCAGGTCGGACCCGGCTTATGGTGAGGGGGGTGAGGCCGGGCCTTCGGACGGAGCGCGGGCGCTGACGCTGCGACCGGATCCGCGAGGGGCCTATTCACTGTTCATAGTAGCGGGCGGCTTGAAATCGGCACCCTAAAACCTCATGTTTCACGTGGAACACCGCCCCCTCCCTGGGTGCCTCCGATTGTCGAAGCCAACCCCCCGCCTCAGCCCAATCGTCCGCGATCGACCATACGGCCATGCGGCTCCGCAGCATCCCTATGGAGCCAAAGACCTTAGGAGATGAAGATTAGATGTGGTTTGCGAGCTGAATTAGCGCGGGGCATGCCTCATGCCCCGCGCCAAACTCAAGCCCGGCACTTGCTGGGGTAGCTCAGTGCTCGTTGCGACCTCATTTTGCCGCCCCCGGTTTTCCCGTCAAGGCCGCCTGTATCTTGGCGCCGTCGGCGCTTCCCAAACCGGTGCAGGCATCCCAGCCCACACGCGCCTCGTAGGCCCCGTTATTGCCCGAGGTGATGTCGTGGATGACTCCGGGAGTGGCCGCGGCCGTGGTGTAGAGCCAGGGATTCAAATAGCCCACTGATTTGCCCAAGCTCTGATTCAAAAGCGCCACCAGACCGGCCCACAGGGGGGCTACAGCGCTGGTTCCCCCTATTACCGTGTTCTGCCCATCCACGCGCACTTGATAGCCGGTGACGGGATCGGCGTCGCCCGCTACATCCGGAACCCCGCGTCCCGGCTTGGCCCCAGGATTGGCGGAAGGCGGGAGGTTGCTGCTCGATTGGTAGGCAGGGGGTGGGATAAAGAAGGCGCTGATGCCGCCGCCCGTCGCCCCGCCCGACGTTCCGTCGTTCCACACGGTTTCGGCGGTGATGGTTTGGCCGGACCCGATCAGGCGCGTGCCTCCACACGCCAGGACGTTCGGGCTGGAGGCGGGGAAATCCACGTGCGCCAGACCGTCTTTGACGCCGTCCGATGAGCCGTTATCGCCCGCAGCGACGGTGACGGTTACGCCGAGCGCGCCGGCGGCTTGGAAAGCCTGATCGAAGGCGGTCATCGCCTGCGAGGTCCAGGAGGCTTCCGGCCCTCCCCAACTGATGGACACCACGGAAGGTTTGCGCACACTGTCGTGAATGGCGGTGGTGATGCCTTGAAGAAAGCCGGCATCAGTGTTGGAGCAGAAATAAACGGCGATTTGAGCCCCCGGCGCGACGGAGCCGGCCACCTCAATATCGAGCATGACTTCCCCATCCGGACCATTGGCGTCACCCGTAGGCCTATTGCCCGTGCCTCCCACTGAGATCGCGCTGATTTGCGGTTCCTTAATGCCAAGTTGTTGAAAATAAGCGGAAAGGTCGCTGGTTTTGTACCCACCGCCGAGCTCGATGATGGCGATGCACTCACCCTGACCATTCACCTTGGCGGGGTAATCGTAGAGTTTCGCCACTTGCGTCGGCAGGTAAGACACGCCTTTCTGGGAACTGTGCCACGCGCCTCCCTGCTCATGAATAGGGCGCATATGCGGCATGGCTTGGGGACGGTTATCGAGGCCGAAAACGCCCTGGACAACGCCATCCAGCTCGCCGGGAATCTCGACGGGGCCGGTGCGCCCGCGATACCGGCCGGTGGGGTGGTCGTACATCTGCAAGGTTACATTGAACGCCTCGCTCATGGCCTGCACGGTTCCGAAAAGGACTACCGTACGCGCGGCCAAATTCACCGGTCCGACGTCCAGACCGTGCTCGTGCGCAAACGCGTCGATCTTGGCGATATCCTTAGGGTCGGCGCCGTGCTTGGCAGCGAACTCTTCCCGGCTGAGGTGTGCCCGCTCATGTGGCTTGACCTTGCCGGTGCGCTCCAGTGACGGCAGCGCCGCCGAGGTGACGGGTTTGAGAACTAGAGTGACTTCGATGCGCTCTTGGGGATCGGCGGGACCGACCAGGCGCGCCCCGTGAAGTGGTGCCCGCTCGCTGCCCGCGATGTTTACTCGTTTCTTGGCCATAACTCACTCCTTTGCCTGCCGGATTGGACTCGGCGATGCACGCCGCAAGGGATGCGGGGGCGCTCGACGCCCCGCGTCCATGAACGGCGAAAAACGAGAGCCTGCAAACCGCGCATGGCATGTCAAAACTGGAACCGAAGTTATTGGGGAACCCGCGAAACCCTACCATATATACATTCACAAAGCAATACCTTGGTGAGAGATTTTTCTGTGCTTGGTGCGCGCGTGTGCCATGACGATCCCTTCCTTATCCAGTTCGAATGTTCCACGTGGAACACCTTCACGAATTCCTCCCAGATGTGAGGATCTCTCAGCTTGCGCGCGGGCGCCGAACTCTCTACAATCGCCACCGTGCTCAATGAAACGCGCCTTCGGCAGCTCCTTGAACCCTTCGGCCTGGACCTGTCACCCGCCCAGGCGGGCCAAGTTCTTGCTTATCTCCATCTGCTTCTCCGCTGGAACCAGAAAATCAACCTCACCGCCATACGCGATCCGGAGGAGTGCGTAACGCGGCATTTCGGCGAAAGCCTATTCCTTGCCCGTCACATGGAACTGCACGGCAACCTTCTCGACATCGGCAGCGGCGCCGGCTTCCCCGGCCTGGCCCTGAAAATTGCCTTCCCCGCCACTTCCGTTACCCTGCTTGAGCCGGTGGCCAAGAAGCGCGCTTTCCTTAAGGAAGCCGCTCGCGTCTGTGGATTCCGCCAAGTCGAGGTGCGGGGCGAGCGCCTGGAGGATTGGGTTCGCGCCACACCGTCGCCGGCATTTGACATCGCCACCATGCGTGCCGTCGGGAATCTGGACGTGCTAGTCCCCTTGGCCGCCAAGTGCCTTAAGTCCAAAGGAAACTTCCTGTTGTGGCTGACGCGGGATCAGGCTGCGGGACTAGCTAGAATCCAATCCGGCCTCGCCTGGAGCGCACCTTTACCTATTCCTCTGACCCGTGCAGGCGAAATCTGGCGCGGCATTAAACCAGCTCAAGGATGAAGCTGAGTAAGGAGATATACCTTTGTCATCGCTCCCGAAACACGAACCTCTTCACGGCGCCGCGCTTGCGCGGTCCCTGGCGAAGCTCTGCCCAAAGGGAATGCACGAATCGAATTGGATCAGTGCTGTCCCAAGAAAGTTGGGGCGCTTCGCCGTAACTGCATGATCGAAACGAAGTAAGGGGTTGGGATGTTATTTTTCGATTTCAATTTTCTGCGCCTCTTTTGGCATCATTCTGTTGTGTTCCAGCCCGTGCCGGAGGCAGCAGATGAATCTTGGCCGCAGCGTTTTCTCCCAGCTTTTGGATTTCCTCCCGACCTACCAGTTCGAGATTTGCGTTGACCGCTACCAGGGCAATCGTTACGTCAAGGATTTCTCTTGTTGGGATCAGTTCCTCTGCTTGCTGTTCGCTCAACTCACTTATCGCCGCAGCTTGCGCGATATCGAAGCTTGTCTGCGCGCCCAGCCCTCCAAACTTTACCATATGGGTTTTCGGGGACAAGTTTCTCGCAACACGCTGGCCCATGCCAACGAGGTTCGCGACTGGCGCATTTACCGCGACTTCGCGCAAGTGTTGATTCACTTCGCGCGCGATCTTTACCGCGACGAATCTTTCGGCGTGGACTTGTCCGAGACCGTGTATGCCTTCGACTCCACCACCATCGATTTGTGCCTCGCGCTGTTTCCCTGGGGAAAATTTCGCCGGCACAAAAGTGCGGTCAAGCTGCATACCCTGTTGGACGTGCGCGGCAGCATTCCCACCAGTGTTTATGTGACTGGCGGACAGGTCCACGATGTCAATCTCCTCGACGAACTGTGGTTGGAACCGGGAGCGTTTTACTTGCTCGACCGCGGTTATGTGGACTTCGCGCGTCTCTATGTCTTCACCCAAGCTTGTGCCTTCTTTATCACGCGCGCCAAAAAGAACTTGCAGTTCTACCTGCGCACCTCGCGCCCGGTCGAGCGCTCCAGTGGCGTGCGCTGCGACCAAATCATTCGCCTCACCGGCATCCGCACGGCGCAACGCTATCCCCACACCTTGCGCCGCATCGTGTACTTCGACGCCGAGAAGGAGTCCCGGCTCACCTTCCTGACCAACAATTTTTCCCTGCTTCCCTTGCTCATCGCCCAACTCTATCGGGTACGCTGGCAGGTGGAATTGTTCTTTCGCTGGATCAAACAGCACCTGCGCATCAAGGCTTTCTATGGCACCTCCGAGAACGCCGTGAAGACACAAGTGTGGGTCGCCCTGGCGGCCTACGTCCTGGTCGCCATTGCCAAAAAACGACTCGGACTGGATATGAGTCTCTATCAAATTCTCGAAATTCTCAGTGTCACGATTTTCGAAAAAACCCCGATTTTACAGGGTTTTTCCAACTTCAACGAGCAATCTACCGATGTCGATCCAGGTATCCAGTTGAGCCTGTTCGACTTGTAATGGGACAGCACTGGAATTGGATCAAGAATCTAATGTGCTTTCTAGGCCTACATCGATGGGCTCAGCTAAATTTGGAGCCGCTGTTCCCGGAGCAAAAGGAAGTTTGGTATTGTCGTTGGTGCTCCGACCTGAAAATCGGTGGGGTGATCTATGGCGAGCGCGGAGGTCTGGCCTGATTTGTGGGGCCCATAGCCTGCCCCCCGACAATCGACGGTCCTTGCCGCGCATCTAATAATTGCCCTGGGGTGCAAGGAAGTGAAGAAAGCGCCGCAGGCGGCACGCAAGTTGAATCATCGAACGCAGCCAAAAGGAGGGCCATGAACATGGCAACGGAAAAAGCGACTTTCGGGGCGGGTTGTTTCTGGGGCGTGGAGGCGGCGTTCCGCCAAGTTCAGGGGGTCGCCGCCACCGCGGTGGGTTATATGGGGGGGCATCTTGAGAATCCCACCTATCGTGACGTTTGCACGGACCAGACCGGGCACGCGGAAGTTGTGGAGGTCACTTTCGACCCCGCCCAGGTATCCTACGCGGACTTGCTGAAGGTCTTCTGGGAGAATCACGACCCCACGCAATTCAACCGGCAAGGGCCCGACTATGGCAAACAATATCGCACGGTGATATTCTTTCACTCGCCCGAGCAGGAGGCCGCGGCGCGCGCGTCCAAGGAAGCGCTCGAACGCTCGGGAAAGTACCCTCGCCGGATTGTCACGGAAATCACGCCCGCACCCGAATTCTGGCGGGCGGAGGATTATCACCAGCAGTATTTGGAAAAGCGCGGCCTGGCGAGCTGCCACATCAAGTGATGACTTCCCTGCCACATGGGCGCTAAAGCTTCTTCTGTGCAGAGCAACATAAGTTCCTGCTCATTGTCCTGTCAGGCTCCTCGAAGCTCACGTCGCCGGTCGGCGATTGTAGGTCAGCGCTCCCTTCGCGCGTCAGGGCAGGCTTCGTGCGCCGCTCAGACATTAATTAGCCCATTACCCCAGCGTGGTGAGAGCTGGCGGCCAAAAACAACAATCCCTGACCTCCATTATAAGGATACAATAACGCCGCTTGCATTCCGTTGCGGGGGGCAAGATTATTGTTAATCGGAAGGGAGAAGAGACTATGCGCAAGGGACTATTGTTAGTGGGAAGCTGCGTGGGACTCGCCATGCTGATGATCGTCATGATGACCATAGGACTGTTTGCTGCGCCGCAAGAGGCCCAGCAACAATGGGGGCCGAATGATCGCAACCGTCCCGTGCCGCCCATCATCACGCCGGGGACCGCCAGCACCCAGGAGCATCCGGGCCTGCCGCCCTCGGATGCTATCGTGCTCTTCAACGGCAAGGATCTGTCGAATTGGGAGAGTGTCAAGGATGGCGGCCCGGCAAAGTGGACCGTGGGAGACGGCTACTTTGCCACGGTGCCTGGCACCGGGTACATTCGCACCAAAGCCGCCTATGGCGATTGCCAATTGCACGTAGAATGGGCCGCGCCCAACCCTCCTCACGGCGTTGACCAGGACCGAGGCAACAGCGGAGTCTTCCTGCACGGGCTCTACGAGATTCAGGTCCTCGACTCCTACAATAATCCGACCTATGCCGACGGTGAAGCCGGCGCCGTATATGGCCAGTATCCTCCCTTGGTGAATGCCGCGCGCCCGCCGGGCGAATGGCAGACCTACGACATCGTTTTCCACGGCCCGCGCTTCGATGCCAGCGGGAAGTTACTGCGCAAAGCGAACGTCACCGTATTCTATAACGGCGTCCTGGTGCAAGATCACGTGGAAATCATGGGGCCCACCACGCATAACGCGCGTCCGCCCTATCATCCAACGCCGGAAAAGCTCCCGCTGGCTTTGCAGGATCACAACCACCCCGTGCGCTATCGCAATCTTTGGATTCGAGAGCTTAAAGAGGGGGAATAACCAAGGTTAAAGGGTAAAGGATAGAGGTTGAAGGGTAAGGATCCAGTTCAAAGGGTGGAGCCACGCTCGGCAGTGGCCTCAAGTACGGGGTGCGAGAATGCCCCGTGTTTCGAGGGGAATTCCATGCCAAGCTGTGAAATTGGCCTCCGCTCATAGAGTTTTTATCCTCTACCCTTTCAACTTTACCCTTTGAACCGTCCGCGGACTTAGGCATACCCGTGAGCCCATCGCCTGCCGGGGAAAGATACTCCGTGTGGTTAATGCCGACAGGAGACGTGTGCGATCTCCTTTGGCGTATCATCCAGCGATGGAGCGCCCGGCACGGCGCACCGGAGTTTTCCCCTCACGTAACCCTGCTAGGGGGCTGCACAGGCCCGCGCCCTGAGCTAATCGGCTATGCCGGGCGCGTGGCCGCCAGCCTCCGCCCCTTTATCATTCGCCTCGAAGAGATCGACTTCCTCGACGAATACTTTCGCTGCTTATTCGTTCACGCGGCGCTAACCGAGCCACTGCGGAGGGCGCACCAAGCCGCTCGCCGGGAATTTGGCCACCGCCGCGAGTCTGCCTTCATGCCCCACCTCAGCCTCCTGTACGGAGATTACCCCCGGAGCCTGAAGGAACGATTGATGGCAGAGAGAGGACCTCGGCTCGACGTTGAGTTCAAGGTGCGAAGGCTCCACCTCTACCGCACACACGGCGAGCCGTGCCATTGGCGCCGCGTGGCAAGCTTTGGCCTGGAGTGAAAGCGGAGGAGACTTAACCCGTGATCCTCGCATCATGCCCGGGAGCAGTCACGGGCAAGACCCCGATGGATGGTTGCTGGTCCGCCGCGTCACCAAAACCGAGGAGGTAGATCATGCTCATCGTTCACGTACACGTGAAAGTGAAGGCCGATGGCATCGATGCCTTTAAAAAGGCCACCATCGAAAATGCGCGCCAGAGCCGCAAGGAGCCGGGTATTGCGCGTTTTGATGCATTGCAGCAGAATGACGATCCCACGCGGTTCGTGCTGGTCGAGGTCTATCGCAACGTCGAGGCCACTGCGGAGCACAAAGCCACCGCGCATTACGCCGCATGGCGCGACCGTATGGAGTCCTTGATGGCCGAGCCTCGCTACAGTGTGAAATACTCGGACGTGTTCCCGGTCGAGTAGCGCGACCTCCGTTTTGGGGGTCCGCGGTTCTTCCGTCTGAACCGCGATAAATCTCGAAGAACGATGCCTGCCCTCGAAGCGAGGCGCACGAGTCTGGAGAAGAGCCGCTCCGATGCATCGGGGCGCTACATTTTTCGTCAAAGGAAAGGTTGGTAAAACCCCGGTGCAATTTGAATTCGCGACGGCAACACGCATTATTTTCGGTGAAGGCGCGGTTAAGCAAGTGGCGCCAGCGGCAAAAGCCTGGGGAAGCCGCGTGCTGGTGGTGACCGGCTGTCCACCCGTCCGGGCAAACCGGCTGCTCGAGGACCTCGAAGCCGCAGGCGCGCAAAGCTCCACTTTCGCCGTGGAGCAGGAACCCACGGTCGATTTGATTGCCCGGGGACTCGAGCGGGCGCGCGCGAAACAGGTGGTTGTCGCCATCGGTGGAGGCAGCGTCATTGACACCGGAAAAGCCCTTGCCGCGCTTCTTACCAACCCCGGCGAGTTGCTGGACTATTTAGAGGTGGTGGGCAAGGGGAAAGTCCTCCAGAATCCCGCGGCGCCGCTCATCGCCGTGCCCACTACGGCGGGGACGGGGGCGGAGGTCACGCGCAACGCGGTGTTGGGCGTGCCGGAGCGGCACGTGAAAGTCAGCCTGCGTAGCCCGTTCCTGTTGCCCCGCCTTGCGGTGGTCGACCCGGAGTTGACTTACGGCCTGCCCCCGGACATTACCGCGCGCACAGGGCTTGACGCGCTCACGCAGTTGATTGAGGCCTATGTCTCGATCCGCTCGAATCCCGTGACCGACGGGTTCTGCGTGCAAGGAATCCCGCTGGCGGCGCGTTCGCTGCAGCGGGCCTTTCACCAGGGCAATGATGCGGAAGCGCGGCGCGACATGTCCCTCGCGGCACTGCTCAGCGGATTGGCTCTCGCCAACGCCGGCCTGGGAGTTGTCCACGGATTTGCCGCTCCCTTGGGCGGAAGGTTTCCCGCGCCGCACGGAGCGATTTGCGCAGCCATCCTCCCCTACGGGATCGAAATCAATCTGCGGGCTCTGCGTGCTCGTGCGCCCCAGAGTGGTGCACTGGGCCGTTACCAGGAAGTAGCGCGATTGCTCACGGGGCGGGCGAACGCCACCGCCGAAGACGCAATCACCTGGACACGTGAGATTTGCCAGGAACTCAAAATCTCGCCCCTCAAGGCCTACGGGATCAAAGAACAGGAAGTTCCGGAGCTAATCGCGGAAGCGGCCAAGGCGAGCAGCATGAAAGGGAATCCCCTGCTACTTACGCCGGAGGAATTGCGCGAGGTGCTTACACGGTTGACTGTAGGACAGTGAAGAGTGAAAAGTGAGGGGTAGCGAGCAAAAGGTAGCAGCCAACGCGACGGATTATTCTTCCCTCTCTCCTGCGTTATACTCCTTCTATGAGCGAAGAAACAGCACTCGGAGAATTGAACTCGGTTAAGTACCTCTACCTTCAGCAGCTCACGGAGCCGAGGGACAATTCGTTGCGGATTGTAGTGCAGGAAGCCGTCGACAATCGTTCGGGTCAGGTTCGGTCAGACCTGCCGGCCTTGCCAGAGTTGTCGGAGATTCTAAGGGATTCGTGGACCATCGAGTCTATTGAGGGCTGTAAGACCTTCGATCTTTATTGGAAGCACTATGCTGCATACTTGGTCACCGAAGAGATGGTAGGGTCAATTGGTAGGTACGATGACGAAGTGTTTAGCGGAAAGCTGTTGCGCGTGTATAGTAGGTTCTCACTTTCTCGACCACCTTGCGCGAGACACTGGCGGGCACCCTGAGCCAATCCAACACTACAAGCTGATCTGTCTCAACCATCTCATAGACGTTGCTGCTTATGCCCCGCCAGAGATTCGGGTCATTACCGGGGCTCCAAAATCCCTCCGACCACGTTAGCGCCAGCCCGAAGATTGACGTTCCTGCTTATTACTCGTCACTCTTCACTGCTTTTTTAAGGTTCTGCAACGCTTCGTCCTCGGTTTTGGCATTCATGGCGCGGTCGAGGGCGTCAATGGTCGGCTTAAGCTTCCCGCCTTCTTTCTCATACAGTTGATACATTAGTGGATAATGCTTCGTATAGGTCTCATCAAAGGCGAGGCCGGCGTTGTTGTTGGCGGCCAGGCAACGGTTGAATGATTTGGGCGCCGGGCTGATGGCCATGCAGGCCTGCTGAAGCTGGTCGAAAGCCTGCTGCTTTTGCGCCAGAGCCTCGCGCTCGGAAATCTGCCCGGCGCGCACAGCGGCGTATAACTGGCCCAATCGCGCGTGATAGCGATTCACCATTTCCGCTTTGCGCGCGAACAGTTCGGGCTCGCGCTGAAGGTTTCTATAAATCTCGGAATTCTCGCCAAACTGCTGCCGCGCCACTTCCGCGCCGGTTAGAAACCCGATCAGGGTTGCCGAAGCTTCTCCCCACGCCGCCGGAAGTTTGCGCAGCTCCGCCGTGGCATGGAAATCCTCGTGCGGTACGACCACCAAAAAACGTTCCACTGACTCGTGCGCCAAGGCGGCGGACACGGGCGACTTGCCGCTGCCCACGGCATCCAGAGGGTAGAAAAAAACGTCGTATTTCTCGGTGTCGAGCGGGCAGCCGTCCTTGGTTCCCTGGAGAAGTTGCAGCTTCTCGTACGAGTCAGGCAGTTCCAGCTTGCCGGTGTAGTAGCATCGATAGGCGACGGCGGATTCCGCGGTCTCCGTGTGGAAGTTCCCGGTTCGGCGGAAGCCCAGCTTCTTCTCCAGACGCTTGACGGCGACGACAAGGTCTTTGCGGTCCGCAGGGTTGGGATTTTGGGGCGTGTCGGAGGCAGCAGCCGGGCCCGCAAGCAGGGCAACGAGCACAAGGGTGGAAGGAAGAGGCCTTTCCATGCGCAGGAACGCGCGTCTGGTGCATTGCTTCTGTGCTGGCAGCGTGCATTGTGCTCTTAAGTTCACCTTTTCATTGTAAACGCATTTCCTTTGGCCAAGCAGGCAGGCCCCTGCATAGCTCGACACGTCCATATGCTCGTGCCACATTCCATGTGCAAAGAATGAGGGTAGGTACATGGCTGGGGCATATATACGCAGGTAAAGGTTTCACGCCTGAATAGTCGCGCGACCTACATTTCGACGTCCTCATCGCGCTCGCCGCTCTCCAGAGGTATGAAGAGTAACATCTATTTTGGAATTTCGGCCCCCCGCGCATTCAGCGGAGATGAAACTCCCCATGGACACACGAATCCCCCTGCACGGAGAACAGCGGAGGACCGCCCTCGCAGGAACGGCCCTCACGCAACGGAAGGAGGAAACGCTAAGTGTCCTTGCGAATGTCCTTGAACTTGTCCTGAAGCTTCTTGACTTCCTTGGCCTGGTCCTTGTTGGGCGCGTCTTTTAAGAGAGCCAGGGCAGCTTTCAAAGTCTCGTCGCCTTCGTCGCAAAGCGCTTTAATTTTCTCCGGATCGAGAACGTGGTGGCAGACGACAGCGCCTTCGGCAAGTTGCCGGGCAAGGAAAATGGCGAAGGCCGCGCCCTCCAGCTTGGTGGATCCGTTCGCCAGCGCCTGGCGCGCTTTTGCCCGGTCACCTCCAACCACATCGGCCAACGCGTCATCCACGCCTTTGCGCAGCGCATCCGCCAGGGCGCTACCCTGCTCGTCAGTTTCGATCCAACCGCCGTCTTCAACGGTTGAAAGCACTTTGATCTCGGTTGGACCTTCGGTGGTGGGATAGCTTGCCTCCAAGGTCACTTCTTTGGCAATCACTCCGTCCGGCGCGATCTGGCGGGCGGTTCCAGCCAGATTCATTAGGGCGTTCGCACCGTTCAACAAAATGTCGTGCTCCAAGCTCCAATATCCGGACCGCGTCTGCGAACTGGTGGTCTTTTCCGCCCCTTTGCTGTAAGCCCCGGCCATTTCCTTGGCGGCTTTAAGTTGGCCTGCGTAAATTACCACCCGCAGCACTCGTACGCGCTCCGTGGAATCGGTGGGCGGCGTGGCGGTTGCAAGACTATCGGTAAGGTCCAGGGCTTTGTCCAGCTTGCCGCTCTTAAATGCGGCTTGGGCGAGGTCATAGGGATCGGTTGGGCCGGCGCTTTGCTTCGAGGGCCCGCAGCTTCCCAGAACAGCACCGGCAAGAACGATAAAACCGAACAAGCGAAAACTATGGGGAAATGATGGAGAAGAAGGAAACATTACGTAACCTCCTTGAGGGGGTAACACTGCCTCGGAATCGCATCGCCACGGAGGGGCCGGCGCGATGGACCCGCGCCATTTGCCTTGCCAAGACTCTTGGTCAAGCGTGAGGTAAGGTCTAGTTAAACCGCAAGCCTGGGCGGCATAGCGGCGCCACTATAAGTCAAGTTGGAGGCGAATTCAAGTGGAAGCTTGTGGGCCCGGTATTGGCGCAATTGGAAATGGACGGACCCGCGTCAGATTTAGAAACAAAACGCCCGCCCTTCGTCGCGTATTCGGGACATAGGGCGGGCATTTCTAGAAGCCTGTCAGAGATAAAATCTCGTCCGCGAGGAATCAGCGATCTGCGGTTCTGGGCAAGTCCGCACATTGCTTATTCCACTTGAGGCAATACCTTCCTCTGACAGGCTCCTAGCTGTCCTTTCCTCTCGTGGGAGCGCTCTACGATCCTCCATTAACGAGTAGAATCGTTCGATTCTCCCCGCCGAAGCGGATTTCCTGCAGTTCCTGCTTGTTGTTCTTCTGGCCAAAACGCGCCTCACTGCACGCGTTTTTCTCGGTCTTCGTCACGATTTGACAACCCGAGGTGGCGACAACCTTGTCGCCCTTCTTGAAGGTCACCTGCTTGGACGCTTCATTGACGTCAACTTGATACTTGCCGGCTTTTAGTTCCTGCCCACTGGGTAGCACTGTATCCGTGTAGATATTGATCGTCTTGGCTTTTTCGGCGAGGGCGACGACAGAAATGAACAACACGGCCCCCGTTAAAAACAGCGCAGTTTTGATGACTTGCCTCGACATAGAACTCCTCCTCAAAAATGGTCGGCCGCAAATGCCTTGGAGTATCCGGCGACTTCACTACCCCCGCCGAAAGTCCCTGGCACTCGCACATGCTGCCGCACAGCAGCACTGGCCTCTGTGAGTGAAAGCACCCGGCGTGCCAATGCATTCAACCTCTATGTCCTTTCTGCATATAGACTTAGGTGAGGACAAAGGCAGTGTCGGCAAAATTGTCACTCGTGGAAACTACGCAGACGGTTTTCACATAGCGAGAAAATCCCCGTTCCCGTCATTTATCAAATTCAAATATGCCGAATCTTAGAATGAGTACTCGTAACACTTTCTATCTTATTGATTGTATGTAATGCCTTCTTGTCTTTGACCGCAAGACAATATGGCACTTTTCCCTGCCCTCAAGTTGTCGTGAACTTTGGTTCATTGTAGCGGCGGTTTATGACCGTCGACTTTTGACTGGATGAATTCACGCTCTCACCGCCCATGCGGGGCAAGCTCCGAGCGCCGGTACTGCGAACTGCACCACCACTCGATCTTACCGTGCCTTGATTTCTGTCCAGTAGCGGTCGTAGAGGGAGATGGCGGGGCCGAGGTCGCGCATGAACTCGCAGCGGTTGAGCGCGGCGGGGTCGGGAAAAACGGCGGGGTTCGAGAGGAGCCACGGGTCGATTTCCCGCTGGTCGTAGCGGCTGGGAGTGTTGAAGCCGCAGTCATTCACGAAGCGGGCGGCGACTTCCGGACGATGGAAGTAATTGATGAAGTCCTCCGCCAGTTGCGGGTGCGGAGCGTGGCGCGGAATGCAGGCGCAGTTGACGGATATGGTGCAGCCTTCTTTAGGGATGATGTAGCGAATGCGCGGCTCGTCGCGCATGACGAAAGTCATGTTGCCATTGTAGGCTTGGGCCACCCAGGCGTCGCCGGCGGCGAGATCCTGCTCGAAGTTGGAGCTGTTATAGCCCTTCACTAGGGGCTTTTGCCGCAACAGCAGGTTCTCGCGCCTGCTTGATTTGGCCAGGGTCGGTGGAATTCAATGAGTAGCCGAGTTTCTTCAGCGCCATGCCAAAAACTTCACGCGTATCGTCGAGAAGCAGAATGTGGCCGGCAAAACGCGGATCGAACAGCGCGTTCCAGCTATCGATGTTCTCACTGACCAGGTCGGCGCGATACGCGAGCCCGGTGGTTCCCCAGGCGTAGGGTACGGAATAATCGTTGTGCGGGTCGAAGGGCAGCTCCAGGAAGCGCGGATCGGTATTGGCCCAGGCGTTGGGCAGGCGCTCCTTATCAAGGGGGGCCAGCAAACCCTGCCGCAGCAGGATTTCCACCATGTAATCGCTCGGAACCACCAGGTCGTAATCCACGTTGCCGGCCTGGAGCTTGGTCAGCAGCGCTTCATTGGAGTCATAGAGGTCGTAGTTGACCCGGCAGTGGTACTCGCGTTCAAAACCGTGAATGACGCGCGGTGAGATATAAGATGACCAGATGTAAATGTTGAGTTGCGGAAGCTGCGCGCCCGCGGTCCAAGTGCGCGCCACCACCGGCGTGACCATCAGAATAAACATCGCCCCCGCGCTGGCCAGCGCCGTGCGCAGCTTCATGGACCCGCGCTCCAACCTTTGCGCCACGAGGACGAGCGGAATCGTGGTAATGAGGATGATGGTGGAGATGGCATTGATCTCGGGCGTAATGCCGCGCTTCAGGCGCGAGTAAATCTCCAGCGGCAGCGTGGTTGAGCGCACGCCGGCCACAAAGGAAGTGATGAGGTAATCATCGAAAGAAGTGGTGAAAACCAGCAGGGCGGCGGAGAGAATCGCCGGGGCGGCAATGGGCAAGGTGATGCGAAAGAAGGTGGTCCACTCGTTCGCGCCCAGATCCAGCGCCGCCTCCTGTAGGGAACGGTCCATTCCCGTCAGCCGCGCTCCCACCACGATGATCACATACGAAATGCAAAACGTGATGTGGGCGATGACGATGGTCCAGAGACTTAGTTTCAGGGTGAGCAGGCTGAAAAAAATGACGGTGGCGACGGCAATCACGATTTCCGGGATGACCAGGGGAAGATAGACCACGCCGTCCAGCAGCGCTTTGGCGCGCCGGCGCGGCCGGGCAAAAATGATCGCGGACATCGTCCCGAACAAAACGCACGCCAGGGTGACTCCCGCCGCTACCAACAGGCTGTTCTCCAGCGATTGAAAAATCTGCCCGTCGCGCCAGAGAACGGCATACCACTCACCCGTGAAACCCATCCAATGAGCCGAGAGCCGCGAGCGGTTGAAGGAATAAACCATCAGGACAAAGATGGGAGCGTAAAGAAACAGGTAGACGGCGGTGGTGGTGAGGGAAAGTCCCAGGCCACTGCGGCGCGTGCCGCCCATCAGAACATCTCCCCGGTGGTGTGTTCACTCTTCCGCAAGCCCGCCGCCACCAGTGCCAGCACCACAAAGGTCAAGAGGAACGCCACTGCCGAGCCGAAAGGCTGATCGCGCGCCACGGCAAATTGGTTTTGAATGAGGTTGCCGACCATCATGGTGCGAGCGCCGCCCAGCAAGTCCGGGGTGATAAAAGCGCCGACGGAAGCGATGAAAACCAGAATCGATCCGGCCACCAAGCCCGGGGCGGAGAGAGGCAAAGTGACTCGCAAAAACGCCCGCCACCATGGCGCGCCCAGGTCCTCGGCGGCTTCCAGCAGCGTGGGGTCCAGTTTTTGCAGCACCGCATAAAGCGGCAGGATCATGAAAGGCAATTCGCCATAGACCAGCCCAATCATCACCGCCATGGGCGTGTAGAGCAGGCGCAAAGGCTCGTGGACGAGGTGCAGAGCCATCAGAGTATTATTGATTACACCCTCGCTGCGCAGGATGATCATCCAAGCGTAAGTGCGGATGAGAAAACTGGTCCAAAATGGTATGACCACGAGCATGAGGAGTACCGATTTCCATCGCGCTGAAGCCCGCAGCGCCAGCGCGTAGGCGACAGGAAAACCCAACAGCGCGCAGAGCGCCGTGGTGATCAAAGCCATCCAGAACGACCGCCAGTAGACCTCGAGGTAGAGAGGCTCAAAAGCGCGTCCATAATTGGCCAAGCCCAGGGTCCAATCGACTGTTCCATAAGGTGAGCGCCGCGCAAAGCTGACGGCCAGCAGGTAAGCCAGAGGGAGCAGGAAAAATCCCACCAGCCAAAACAGGCTCCCCGTAAGGAGCGTTGCAGTGCGGTATTCCGGTCGGCGGCGGAAGAATCGAAGTAGGTTTTCCATGCTCGCGAATCACACCTGCGCGTGGCAAAAATGTTCCAAAACTCTCGCGTGCAGTGTAACGCAAATCTGTTCTCAAGGTCTTCGGGTTTTTCTCCAGTACCACAATTACAGCCTTCGGCCACATCTCCAATCTCAATCTCAAATCTAAGACTTCAGATTCCAAAGCGGCCGGCGGCACGGGGAAGTCTTGTTGGTGTATTCTAATGTTATGCGACCCGGCAGGACTGTTCCGAGCAAACGGCGCAGGGGAAAAGTCCTTCTCCTGTTCGTTGCTTCCACCCTCATTCTGCTGCGAAGTCTTAGCCCGGCGGTGGCGCAGGCTCCCGCGTCCCAAGCTCCCGCCGCCAACTCGGCCATTCCCGCTGAGTCCACCTCACCCACGGCGCAGGATTTCCTTAAGCAAGGCAATGACGCAGCTCGTCTGAACAAGTGGGGCCAGGCAATTGCCGCGTACAAACGGGCCCTGGTCCTCCGGCCGGATTATGTTGAAGCGCACTATAATCTCGGCAATGCTTACGCCGCGGAGCAGAAGGCCGGTGACGCGCTGAGGGAATATCAGGAAGTGTTACGTTTGCGCCCGGACTTCCCCGGAGTCCACATGAACATCGGCGCACTGGAGGAGGTGGGCGGGCAACTTCCCCAAGCCATCGCCGAATATCGCGCCGAAGTAAGCGCACATCCGAAGAATGTTGACGCCCATGTGAACCTCGCCAATGCCCTGTCCCTGCACCGGGACTTCAGCGAGGCGGTGGAGGAGTATCGCACGGCACTGGCGCTGTCGCCACGCGACGCGGAGGTTCACGTGGCCCTGGCCAGCGCGTTGCTGCAATCGGGCGATGCCAAGGGAGCGGGCGGGGAGTATCGCCAGGCCACTGAATTGGACGCCCATAATGCTGACGCCCATGCCGGCCTTGCCGCCGCCCTGACTCAGGCCGGAGATTTTGCCGGCGGCATCAACGAGTATCGCAGCGCTGCCCGCCTGCGTCCCGATGACCCGGAAATCCACATGAGCCTGGCTGCGGCCCTGCGCGCCACCGAGAATTTGAGTGACGCCATCGAGGAGTATCGCCTGGCGGTGCAACTGCGCCCCAAGCAAGTGGACTACCGGTTCGCCCTGGCGCTGGCTTTGCACGAAGCTGGTGATTATGGGGGGGCCATTAATGAATTGCGGCGCGTCATCCTTCTGCGGCCCGACTACGCCGACGCCCACACGGAGCTTGCCGCCGCTTACCTCTCCATCAGCGACCATGCCGCGGCGGTCAGCGAATACCACGAGGCCATACGTCTGAAGCCGGGCGACCCGGCGCTGCACGAAGCGCTGGGACTGGTGCTCCGCAAGACCGGCGATTTGACGGAGTCGATTCGAGAGCTGCGCCAAGCCGTGGACCTTTCTCCCGATGAGGCCGGCTATCACCGCAACTTGGGGGAAGCGCTGGAAGCCTCCGGTGACGTTGCAGGCTTCGTGCAGGAATACCGCGAGGAAGTGCGCCTGCGCCCCGAGGATGCGGATGCCCACGCCCACCTTGCCAACGCCTATCAGGCCGCGAATGACCTGGCCAAATCTCTCGGGGAATACCGGGTGGCCTTGGAACTTCAGCCGCAAAGCCCGGAATTTCATTATCGCACCGCGCTCGTTCTGAAGGCGCTGGGAAAGCCCGCGGAGGCCCAAACCCAGCTCGAGCAGGCCCTGCAATTGCGGCGTGACTATGCCGACGCCATAGTGGCTTTGGGCGATTTGCTGGTGCAGGAAAAGAACTTTACCCTGGCCGCGCCCACTTACCGTGACGCCTTGCGCCTGCGCCCGGATGATCCCAGCCTGCACATCAGCCTGGCGGGGGCGTTGCGCGCGAGTGGCGATGCGACCGGCGCGGCAGCCGAGGATCAGGAAGCCGTCCGCCTGAATCCCACCAACCCCGACTATCAACGCGACCTGGGCAACACCCTGTACGGCGGGGGCGATTTTAAAGGTGCGGCCGCCGCGTACCGCGCCAGCTTGGCACTGCGCGAAGACCCGCAAAGCGAGGAGAACCTGGGATTGGCTCTCGGCCAATCGGGAGATTGGCAAAACGCGGCAGAGGCTTTTCGTGCGGCGGTGAAGGCGCGGCCGGATTGGGGGGAGGCCCACTTGAACCTCTCGATCGCCCTGGCTCGCCAGAACGACTTTGCGGGAGCAGCGGCCGAGGCGCAAGCGGTTCTGCGCATCACCCCCAATCTTCCCGAGGCGAATTTCGACCTGGGCAATGATTGGATCCGGCTCGGCCGGATGGATGACGCCGCAAAGGAATTTCAAGAGGCCCTGCTCAGCAAGCCCGATTACGCCGATGCCCGCCTGGCCTTGGCCAATACCCTGCGCCAGCAAGGCAAATTGGAAGAAGCCATTTCCGACTATCGCGATTACCTGAGGGAGCGGCCACAGGAACCCGGCGCGCACGTGAGTCTGGCCAATGCCTTAAAGGCCAAGAATGATGCGGACGGCGCAGTGCAGGAATACGAAGAAGCCATCCGCCTGCAGCCGGACCTTTCCAATGCTCATTACAACCTGGCCACAACGCTGGAAGGCCTGGGCCAATTCGACCGTGCCCGGCGGGAATTTGAGGCTTACCTCCAGTTAGCCCCCAACGCTCCGGATGCCGGGGAGGTCCGCCAACACCTGAAGGAAATCGGGGCCGCACAAGACAAGAAATGAACTGGACAGAATGGTTCGCTCTCCGGCAGGCAGATTGATGCGGAAATATGGCGTGATGATGAGAATGCTTTTGTTCGCGGCTGCCATCCTGGTGGGTAGCTTCGCCGCCGCCCGTCCGGCGATTGCCGCAGCCACCCTTCCCAGCGACGAGGAGGATCGGCATTACGCTGAGCGCGGCATCGAGATGATGATGGACGGCGACCTCGACGGCGCCATCCAACTCTTTCAGCAGATCGAGCGCAAAGATCCGGAGTCGCCTCTGGGATTTGTGCTGGAAGCCAATGTGACCTGGTGGCGGATCTATTACTATTCCGCCGATTTGATCGACCCTGACGTTTTCGACGTTGCCCACATGGAAGCCACGCCCTACGACTCCCACTTTGATGACATGGATAACGTGGCGATTCGCAAAGCCGAGGCCCGCATTCACCGGCATCAGGATCTTGCCCGTAGTTATCTCTACGAGGGTTTCGCTTATGCCTTGCGCGCCCGGCTGGAAGGCTTGCACGATCGCGACCTGGCCACCGCACGCGCCGGGAAGAAGATGCGTTCGCACCTCCTCCGGGCGCTCGAGCTCGATCCCAGCCTTACGGATGCCTATTTGGGCGTTGGCATCTACAATTATTTCGTTGACACGCTCCCGGGCATCGTTAAATTCCTGAGCATGTTCATCATGCTGCCGGGCGGCAGCCGCACGGAGGGCCTGCATCAGCTCCAACTTTGCGCCGAGAAGGGCGAATTGGCGAAGCCGGAAGCAAAATTCTATCTCGCCAAGGACTACACGCGCTCGAACGAAAAACAGTTTGCGATGTCCCTGCGCCTGTTCGGCGAGTTGCAGCAGGAGTTTCCCCACAACCCCCTTTGGCCGATGCTCATCGGCAGTTTGCACTACCGCCTGGGGAATCCTCAAAAGGGAGAGGAAGTTTACCGCCAGGTCTATCAGGAAACCGCCGGGAAGAATTCCGAAGTGGAAAAAGCAGTTCACCGCGCCGCAAGCATGGCCCTGGAAAGGCAACATCCCGAGCAGAAATTCCCCTAAGAAATCGGGTCATTTATACATCGGGTCATCGGGCCATTGAAGGGCTGCCTGTTGTCCGTGGTCCGTAGTCAGTTGCCAGTTGCTAACCTTCAGTAGCCTGTAATCCTCGGTCGCCCACTCCCCACCTTACGAATTCGATTGTGACGGACTAGGGACCACGGACACTGTACCTGGGATGCTGCGGTCATCGGTGGCGTTCTCCCAATCCCGCACCCCTAAACTCTAATCCCCTGCCTTTTGTCTTTCCCCTCTCGCCGTGCCCGCGAGAAAAAGGTGCCAGAAAATGGAAAGTTGACTCATAGTCATGAGTCAAATATACTCAGCTTATGGCTAAACGGCTGCAAGTCATCCTCAAGGACCCCGAATACCGCGAGGTTAAGCGCGCCGCGCGCTCGCGGCAGGTGTCGATTGCCGAATGGGTACGGCAGGCGCTCGATCAGGCCCATCGCCGCGAGCCGGTGGGAAGGGCCGGCAAGAAGCTCGAAGTCATCCGCGCCGCAGCCCGAGGGGATTATCCCACGGCTGACATCGACCGCATGCTGGCGGAGATCGAGATGGGGTACGGAGCGGGTGCGCATCCGTGATTCTGGTCGATTCGAACATTCCCATGTACCTGGTGGGCTCGGCTCACCCCCACAAGAGCGACGCACAGCGACGGCTCGAACAACTGGTCAACGACCGCCAGCGCCTGGTCACCGACGCCGAGGTCCTGCAAGAGATCTTGCACCGGTACGTCGCCATCCACCGCCGGGACGCCATCCAACCGGCGTTCGACGCTCTGCTGGGCGTCGTCGATCAGGTGCTTGACGTTACGCGGACCGCCGTCGAGCGGGCCAAAGAGATTGTCCTGGGACATCCGCGCCTCTCGGCGCGCGATGCTGTTCATCTGGCGGTCATGGAACAGCATGGAATCAGTCAAATCTTGAGTTTTGATTCAGGCTTTGACGGCTTCCCGGGTATCGCGCGGCTGTCGTGACTTGACACGACCACTTCGAGATCCCTGCCAACTTTTGATTTTGGAATCTGTAGTCTGCCCTTCCACTCATCACTTGTCACTCGTCACTGCTCTTCCCAATTCGCCTTGGGAATTGACCGTGGGTTCGACATCATAGGAAAAGCTACAACTGCCTGTCATCCTGAGCCCGTGGTTCAGGGCGAAGGACCTTTTTCATTGCCCACGCGGGAAGGCGCGCTGGCGCCGTTGTTGACGCGAGGCGGAGTCGTGCCTCTTCCGTCGGTGGAAATGACAAGGGTCCTTCGGCCTGAAAACCGGCCTCAGGATGACAGGTAGGGGTAGCGCAGAGGTGGACGCCGTTCGGTCCTCCTCTGGGGCTCGTAATCCAGTGTGTAATCACATCCTTATCAATTTCTAATACAGGATATGTGCGACAATGTCATGTGCTTTCACGAGGACGAACTGCGGAGGAAGCTGAACTGCGCTACCTCCGCGCAACCCCGCTTTCTAGACTCAGCTTAGGTATGGTGCGGCGACTCCAGTCTAGGATGAACAGCCCGACTTGGGTGGAGAAATGGACCTTTCACTTTAGGGCAAGCGGCATGTTCAGAGAATTTCCGCCTGATCGATCCAGTTGTCGTACTCGTCCCGAAGGCATCGTGGCACCCAGCCTTCATGCAATGCCGTCGCCTTGGTTCCAAGGGGCGGATTGCGATGGAGCCCGATTACCTCAAGGGATACCTCCTCGACCCATGATGAGCGCGACCAAAACCGGGCGAGTAAGCGCCCACTTCGTGTGAGCCAAACGTCCATATTGAACGTGCAACATCTTCCAAAATGGTCACCTCGACCATAGACCCGACGCATACCGTGGGCATCAAAATGGTCAACGCGAATGAGATTGATTCCCACCCCGCGTGGAATGGTTTTTTCCCATAACGCCCATTTGGCACGCTTCATCTTGCCTCCTGCAATGCAACAACCCTTTCCTGAAGGGCAGGATATGTATGGATTTGGTCTGGTTCCGGGCGTCCCAGCGATTAGCGCCAACTGCCCGGAGAATCCTTGTGGGGTCACTGCCAACGTCCCTTTGTCTCTGGTCCTTCTGTTGTGACCTGATCGCCGCCACCTTCGCGTGCCTAGTTAGCCGTTGCGGCCTTCGCAGGCACGTGCCATGTTCAGTTAGTATGGCGGGGTGTCAGTCCGGCGAAGCGATCTTCCGCAGTTGAAGTCCCTGCCTGATAATTCCCCGACCGTCGATGGCGAAAGATAGCCCCCTCTCTTTGCTCAGCCACCTGTGGCGAGCAAGAAATTGTAAACCTACTGAGGGATAATTTGTATGGCGTTGATTCGACCGCAAAAGCGAGCGAGAAGGTGATCGACGAAGTCTCCCACATTTAAGTGGGGGCGGCCCGAACCCCGGTTTACAACACGGCATGACAGTATCTTGGTCTTTGCGTCCCACACCATGTTTATGGCTCCGCGGCGTTCATTCTCAGTGCTATGCAGCTTGGCCCAACCTTGATGCCGAATCGGATTCTTAGATTCGATGACCCTCAACATAAAATCCCCGAGTTTTGGGTCGTTTGTGATTTGCTGGCGTAGACTTCCGGGCTTCGTACAAACCACCACCATGACAGTTACCATAAGACCTCCAAACCTCAGTCCCCGGTGGCCAATCCCACCATGACTAGGGAGTCCCGCGCCGTTTTCCCCCGACGTCGGTCCGTTAGGCATCCTCTTGGACGGAGCCATCCATGAGAGCACGTACCGTAACCCATTCGTAGTGGCCCTTTTCAACCACCTTTTCAATACTTCTCTGTAAGTGCCTCCGGCCTGAATCCTTTGCAAAGCTATCCAATAGTAGGATGCCCTTTATGAAATCCTGCCCTTTCATTCCGTTAAATACCACATAGTCAATGGGGTGGAAGATGACTTTTGCGTCGTCGGGATTGAGTCGGCGTTGTGCAAATACCGTATCAATCTTCCGAACGGCGGAGCGAGCGAGCCGGCATCCTTCTCTCCGTGCAATCTCACGAAGGTGCTCGACGTTCTCTTCCAACTTCTCCTCAATCTGGTCCAATTTAGTGCATTGAGCTTCTAACCTGTCCATCCAGTCTTTCTTCGGTTTTGTTTTCATGTAAACCCGGCAATCACTGAGCCGAAAGAACTCCCCAGAGCGGGGACAGATGCCAAAAATTTGACGCTGAATGGCAAAATAATCCAGAATGTCTTTGGTCATTTTGCAGCCTCCGACTCGTATTTGAGAAATGAAACCTTCTTTCCTTCAACAAGAGATTTGATCTGCTTCTGCTTCGCGCTTAGAGGTTGCTCGCCTGCCTTTATCTCAGCAAAGAACATCCGTGAGACCTCGCCCCTTCTGCTCAAGCCCTCAAAGACGATGTAATCAATTGGATTGAATAGTGCTCTGCAATCATTCCGATGAAATCGGAATGCCCTCATCGACGGGGCGAGGCGTTCCAAGGTGAGCCCTATATTGACCCACTCGGCTTTGACTAGTGAATCTTTAGCTATCTTTCTTGGTCGGCCCTTTAACTCGCGCTCCCTCTCACGGAGGCTCACCCGTTGCTGTTCGTACAGTTCTTGAGCCTTAGGAGAAAAGTCATCGAGATGAAACAGTCCACATTTCTTAAGAAGCACTGGCTCTTCACAGCATGGACAGACTGCGTAGAAACCGCGTCGCTCCAAAATGCGTATGATTTCCCGAGCGCGTTTGCTTTGGTTCATAGAATTCTTTCCATGCCTCCCTGTTTAAGGAATCTCACTTTTGCTACGGTGCATAATCTGAATGTGGCCATTAATGCTGAAGTTCGCTAGGGCGAGAGTATACATCTGTCAAGTGCATCTATCCACAGAAAGGCAGTTTGCTGGAACCTGCCAGATGCTCCGCCACTCCAAGGAGCAGCGGCGGAAAATCAATGACATCAATGCTCAATTCCGTACCCCTGATCTTGGTTGTGTGTTTCGCTCGCGACTTGGTGCTCGGCGGTTTAAGTTGCGTGGCCTCGGTCTTGGCCACCCATTTCATCCTTGGTCTCCATTGCGGACTGCTTCGAAACGTCGCGGCTCAACTCTTCGCCCAATTTTTGCGCGTCATTCGTGTAAATCTGCGCATTGTAGCGCCCGCGCGAGACGGAAACATACGCCAGCCGTGAATTGACAAGCATCGTAGCGCCCGCGTTAGACGGAAACCTACCCCAGCCGTGACCACGTTTTATGCGATATCAATGCAGCAGGGGCCGCAAACCCCGAACCCAAGGGGCGGGGGTTCAGAAAGATCGCCAGTGTTTGGCGTCGACAAAGAGAACCAAGGTGGTCGACATTTTCTGTAGCGACTGAGCCCGTAACGTACAGAGCCTGGGCCGCCAAGATGACATCGGCATCGAGCGCTTGGGGGTCGGCCGTAGGGGTGCCTCGGTTCCGAGCCTGGGCCCACAGTTGAGCGGCTTTCAACATCACATCCGTGTTAATCGGAAGATAGTTCAGAACGGACTTGAGACGATCAAGCCGGTTGACGCTTTCTTGCAGGCCAGCGCGGATAAGCTCGCGGCGTACTTCGTAATCCGCGATCTCCGGGATGTAGATAATCGCGCCTTCCCGGAGGAGACGTTCAAGCCAGTTCGCGATCTCGCGGTTGGGGCGGGGATGGGAAATCTTGCCCAGGGGGCCGGTGTCAAGGACAATTCTGCTGGCCACCGTCAATCACTGAACCTTTTGCGGTAGGAGAGGCGATCCTCTTCAATAGCCTCCTTCAGTCGAGGCCATACCCGCTCGTCGTAACCTGACTCATCTGCCAACCATTGGTGGAGAAGCCGGACGGCTGCTTCGTTTTGGGCAGCTTGCGCCATCCCTCCCGATTCTATTCCCTGGGTTGGCTCGATAGGTTGTTGTTCCTTTGCCAAGAAGCTAACCTCCGCGGACGCTACCGACTTCGATGGCCCGCCCCATCGTCATGTCCCCCCTGCGCGCCGCGCGAGTCGCAGGCGACAATGGGTTGGTGACCATCCTCATTTTACACTACGATTGCCCGGAATTGCGTTTTTTACTTCCGGGTCTTTCGTGTAAATCTGCGCGTCGTATCGCCCACGCGAGACGGAGACATACGCCAGCCGCGAATTGTGGGGGGCGAGCGGCGCTCGCCCTGGGCCGAACGTTGTTCGGCCCTACATTACCCGGTGTCCGCGTGTACCAGCTCGCGGTCATCAGTTGAGAAGTCGCGTTCTGCCTCGCGTTAAACACACCCTGCGTGCGACGGACAACTGACTACGGACAACAGACCGCTTTTTAATGATCCGATGACCCGATGGATCAATGACCCGATTCCTGAATGATCCGATGCCCCGATTCCGCGGCGTGGTAGGAGCTGCGGACGAGCGGGCCGGATTCGACGTGGCGAATTCCGGCGCCTTCGCCGTGCTGCTTGAGGGAGGCAAATTCTTCCGGTGAGTAGAAGCGCGCCACGGGCAACTGCTCGCCCGAGGGCCGCAAGTATTGGCCGATGGTGGCGATATCGACGCCCACAGCGGCCAGGTCCTTCAGCGTCGAGCAGGTTTCCGCGAAGGTTTCGCCCAGGCCCACCATCAGTCCGGACTTGGTGGGAATGCCGGGAGCGATCTCGCGCGAGCGCCGCAACAGGCGCAGCGACCGCTCGTAGCGCGACCCGCGGCGGGCCACGGGATATAGGCGGGGCACGGTTTCAATGTTGTGATTCAGAATGTCGGGCCGAGCTCGCAACACGATTTCCAGCGCCGTATCGGAGCCCCGGAAGTCCGGAATCAGTACTTCCACCTGGCAGGAGAGAATGCGCTGGCGGAGGGCTTCGATGGTTTGGGCGAAAATGGTCGAGCCGCCGTCTTCCAGGTCGTCGCGGTCCACTGACGTCACCACCACGTACTTCAAGCCCATGCCCGCGGCGGCCTCCGCCACGCGCGCGGGTTCCGCCCAATCAACCTCGCCCACCGGCTTGCCCTTGGGCACGGCGCAGAAGCCGCACCGCCGCGTGCAGAGTTCGCCCAGAATCATGAAAGTGGCAGTGCGATGCTGCCAGCACTCACCGATATTCGGGCAGCGCGCGCTCTCGCAAACGGTGTGCAGCCCCAGGCCCCGCATCAGCCGCTTCAGGTCAAAATAGTTTTCGCCCGCGGGAAGCCGCACCTTCAGCCAGTCAGGCCTGCGCGTGGCTGCCTGCGGCAAACCAATTTGAACCAAATCGCCCATTGAATTCATTGTAGCCCGACTGCCCCGCCAGCACAACCGCACTCGGATAAGAATTCCCTCATCTTCCCCTCCCGATCCGCCGATGATACCTATGGAATTGCAGAATCATTCGATTATAGGAGGCGTCATGCAGTGCAAAATCTTCAGTGTTCCCCTGGAGTCAGGAAATGCCGTTGATCGGGAGCGGACCTTGAACGAGTTCCTCGACAAGAACAACGTGAAGCGCGTTTTTGCTTCTCTTGCCACTCAGCCGGAAGGACCCACGTGGTCGGTGCTCTTTTTCTATGAGGAGGGAGCGCCGGCAACGCAGAGAGCTCCGGCCGGCTCCGGAGTGGCCCAGGAGCAAGGCGCCCCCCTGACCGGCGAACAGGTAAGATCGATTGTCGCCTTGAAAAAATGGCGAGCGGATGCGGCGGCGCTGGAGGGTGTGCCGCTCTACATGGTGGCGCAGAACCGTTGGCTGGAAGACATCGTTCGCATGCCGGCGAGGACCATGGATGATCTCCAGAAAGTCACGGGATTCAGTGAGTGGCGCGTACAAAAATACGGGTCAAAGATCATTGAAATAATGAGCACGGCCAATTCCGCCAAGCGTTCCTGGTCCGGATCTTCCAACTTTGCCGGCCGCGCTTGATTTCCGAGAATGGGCGCAGCGTCTTGGAGTGCGGCAGCTCGACGCCGCCTTGCCTTGGAATTCGGGAACAAGGATCAGGTAAGACAGGCAAGAAAGGCTACCGATCCAGCAGGCTATGACCTCGTAAGCGGAATGGAAAAGAGGCAGGACGAAGGCGGCGTCGAGCCGCCGCAGTCCAAGGCGCTGCGCGCGGCGAGCCCTCCAGGCGGCGCGGAGGAGGTTGGCAGGCGATCTCCGCCTTGCCGTAATCAAGGCATCTTTAAATGTAGCCTCCTTTGTGCTTGACAACAGAAATAGCCGTGTCATACTAGACTAGGAGGCAGTTGCCGGCTGCCGTCAGCAGACGGAAAGCAGAAGGCTGAGGGAAGCAAACAGTAGGCAGGCGTTGGGAGCCCGTGGCTGGGGGAAATCTCCGGGTTCCAGTTGCCAGAACCAAAAAACGCGGCGAAAGGGAAGTTAATGGAAGTCCCGCGATAGGCGACTATATTTTTGAAAACACAATGGGTTAGGGGACAATTGGGAGAAACAGGATGACGGCGGCAAAGAACCAAGTCGTTGAAAATATGGACGTTAGAATGATAAAGGCGAGAGGCGCCCCACGGAAACAAAAAGATGTTAAAAATGCAGGGTCCTCCGACTATCTTCATGAAAACACATTCGAAATTGACAAAATGTCTTGCGACCGAAGCCGTGTTTTCACGACGGGAACCCACCGGATGAACAATAACGGACCACAATCAAGTTGGGTTTTCCGCCCTCAATTATGTCAATGAAAAAACAGGAGTTATAACCGTCTCTCCCTTGTGTCCCTGAAAATGAAAGCGAGTGGTGGGAAGAGAAAGTCAAAGCTGGCGAGTAGAGAGTAACGAGATAAGGCAAAATCCAAGCGCGTAAGCCGGCCAAGGCGAGATCCTTCACAAGGCTGAGAATGATAACACTCGGGCAGCGGCGTCCGGCGCCAAGGGCTGAGAGGCAGGTGGCGAGGCGCAGGCAGTGGAAAGCAGGTGAAAGTCAGAGGGAAGACCGCCGGCGGCTAAGCGCGTTCGTTCTCCCGGCAGTGTGTTGATCCTGAGAATGGCCGAAGTACCGTGCCTTTTCTGCCGATAGAGTAGATAGGGGAGGCATAGGTGGGATGGAGCCGCCACGACGTTTGCCATCGTGGGGATATTGGCAGCGGCATTGCCGAGATACGTCATCCGTTAACCCATGGATCCCGGGCAATGTTGTAAGGAGACAAGGGCGCTATGCGACGAGTGCTTTTTGTAGACGACGAGCCCAAAATCCTGGAGGGGCTCCGGCACATACTGCGTTCCCAACGCCATGATTGGGAGATGGCATTCGCTCCGGGGGGCGAAACGGCGTTAGCGCTGATGGAGGCATCGCCCTTTGACGTGGTTGTCTCCGACATGCGCACGCCGGGCATGGACGGCGCCACCCTGCTCCGCCGCGTCCGCGAACTGTATCCCCAGATGGTGCGCATCGTGCTTTCGGGCCACACGGAAATGTCCACGGCGCTCCAGGCGGTTCCCGTCGCGCATCAGTTCCTGGCCAAGCCCTGCGATGCGGAAATGCTGCGCGTGGCCATCGAGCGCGCCTGCCATCTCAAGGCGCTGCTCAGCGATGAGTCGATCCGCCGCACGGTGACCGCCCTGGGCGACCTGCCGTCGCTCCCCCGCAGCTATAAAGCTCTGACCGAGGCGCTGGCGAACCCTGACACGTCGCTTCAGAAAGTCTCCAGAATCATCGAGCAGGATGTCGGAATCTCCGCCAAAGTCCTGCAATTGGTGAATTCCGCCTTCTTCGGGCTGGCTCACTCCATGACCAACATCCAAAGCGCGGTCACCTACCTGGGCATCAATACGCTCAAGAACCTGCTGCTATCCGTGGAAATCTTCCGGGCATTCAAACCCCAAAGAGATCTGCCAAGGTTTTCCCTGGAAAAGCTCCAGCACCACGCGCAGCTTACCGCGCAGATTGCCGCCTGCTTGCCCGTACCCAAGCACCTTGTGGACATTGCGGTGGTGGCAGGCATGCTCCATGACGTGGGCAAGCTGATCCAGGCCTGGAAGCTCTCTGAGCACTTCGAGAAGGTGCTGGCGGAAGCGCTTGAGACGCGCTGCCCGGTCTATAAGGTGGAAGAGCGCGAGGAAGGATTCAGTCACGCCGAAATTGGAGCCTATCTCTTGGGGTTGTGGGGATTGCCTTATTCGGTCGTGGAGGCCGTCGCCCTTCATCACGGCCCGAACCGCGTGCCCCATCAATCCTTTGACGCGATTTCGGCTGTCTATGCCGCCAACCTCCTGGCCCATGAATTGGAGGAGTCCTCCACCCAGGCGCCGTCCACCTACAACCTGGAGGACTACCAAGAGGAGTCAGCCACGTTGGGGATCGCGGAGATGCTTCCCGAATGGCGAGCCATGGCGAAGGAGATACCGCCGTTGCTGGTGGAGGCTTAAGATGGCTGGGGGGCTTCCACGCGAGTCTGTGCCAGGCCGCGTTTCACTTCCGCTCAGCCGTACCAGTGCTGTTAGTCGTTCGATGGGATGATGTAGCGGCGAGTTTACCCGTCCGCCGACGGTCCAAATGCCGGCGTCCCAAAAAGATCGGGAAAGGTTCCGCTGCTTCCACATAAAATCAACCCCTACCGCCTTCGGGGGCGGTAGTATAAGCACTATGAGTTTTGAAGAAGAATCAGCACGCGGGACACTGCCCCACGCCTCGGGATGCACAGGAACTTCCGGCGAAATATCGCGCCGTATTAAGCGCTTGCAAGTGGTCACTTTGATCTGGATGGTGGTCGAGTGCGCCCTTGCTCTCTTTTCTGCCCGGCGCGCGCGAAGCCCCGTGCTTTTGGCCTTTGGCGCCGATAGTCTCGTCGAACTCTTGTCGGCGCTGGTGGTGCTTCTGCAATTCGCCCCACGCCTTGCTTTGAGCACGGCTCGCGCCGCGAGGCTGGCGGGCACGCTTCTCTTCCTGCTCGCTGGGATCATCACCCTGAGCTCCGCCCTCGCGCTGTGGCGGCAGGTGCGGCCCGACACGAGTTGGATTGGCATCGGCGTCACCATTGCTGCGCTCGTTATCATGCCCGCGCTGAGTTCGGCGAAACGCAGAGCCGGAAAAACGGCCCACAACGCGGCATTAACCGCCGACGCGGTGCAGTCCGCAACCTGCGCCTACCTTGCCGGCATAACCCTTGCCGGCTTGGCCCTTAATGCGGCGCTCCATATCCGCTGGATCGACCCCGCCGCCGCGCTGATTGCGGTTCCCGTCATCTGCCTGGAAGGGAAAAAAGCATGGCAGGGGGAGGAGTGTTGCTAGCTGCAACGTCTCGCCCAATCGAAATATTCGCATCGAGCCAGAGCAGCGTGGGCCTGTCTTGTAGGTCCGCGGCTCTTCGCTTCCGCCAGTGCTCGCCTGTTTGGTTTGGTATTGCCTCTGGAAGGGGCCACGCGTAGTTTGGTCGCGTGTCGAGGCCGCGGGGATTCCGCCGCGAAAATCCCGATGCCCGCCTCCACCAACTCTTTCTCAGCCTCGGTCGGCGGTCTGCGTTACGCGGGCAAACCCCCGACATGCGCCGCCTACACAATGCGCCGTAGTTCCAGGTAAATCGCCTTGGCCTGAGCGCGTGACTGTTCCAAAGTTCCGGAGCAATCGATCACATAATCCGCGTGGCGGCGTTTTTCCTCCAGAGGCATCTGCGCCTGGATGCGCTGCTCGGCCTCCTCGCGCGAAATGCCCGTCTTGGCCAGCAAGCGTTCCACCTGCTGTTCGGGGCGGCACCACGCCACCAGCACTTTGCGTAGTGCGCCGCCAAGGCCCGATTCGAAAATCAGCGGCGCGTCGAGTATCACCACCGCATGAGGATTGCGCCGTTGCTGTTGGGCGGCGAGTTCCTGCACGCGCGCGATGATGCGTGGATGAGTGATGGAGTTCAGTGTTTGCCGTTGTTGCAGGTCGGCAAACACCTGGGAGCCAAGCTTCTTCCGGTCGATGCGCCTGTCGGGGCCGAGGATCTCTTTCCCGAAGCGCTCGATGATTTCCTGATAAGCGGAAGTGCTGGGCTCGATCAACTCGTGCCCGACGCGGTCGGCATCAATGATGCGCGCGCCCAGATCCTGAAAGTATCGCGCGACGGTGCTCTTTCCGCAGGCGACGCCTCCGGTGAGGCCGAAACAGAGTCCGAGGTCCGAAGTCCGTGGTCCGGAGTCAAGTTCCTGCAAGGCATTACCTCGAAGCGTGTGAGTGGCTAGTGCATAGTGGCAAGTGGTTAGCTCCCGCGGGCGAGAACTAGCCACTAACCACTAACCACTGCCCTTCTCAGCCGCGCGGCCTGAACGGTGTTCGACATCAGCATCACGATGGTCAAAGGTCCAACGCCGCCCGGCACCGGAGTGAAGGCCCCGGCCACGGCACGTACGTCTTCCGGTTGCACATCGCCTACCAGCACCGAACCTCGCTCTTGCAACGTGGCGAGGGGGGCGGCAGGATCGTGGAAGATCTTGCGCACTTCCTCTTCCGTGGTCAGGCGGTTGATGCCCACGTCGATCACAGTCGCGCCGGGTTGGATAAAGTCTCGAGTGACGAAGGCCGGTTTCCCCATGGCTGCCACCAGAATATCGGCTTCGCGCGCCACGGCGGGCAGATCGCGAGTGCGCGAGTGGCAAATCGTCACCGTGGCGTGCTCGTGGAGCAGGAGCATGGCCACCGGCTTCCCCACGATGTCGCTGCGGCCGATCACCACCGCCCGCGCGCCTTTGATGGGAATCTTCGAGCGTTTGAGTATTTGCAGAATCCCCGCCGGGGTGCAGGGCACAAAACCCGGCCGTCCCTCCACCAGATTCCCCACGCTCACGGGATGCAAACCGTCCACATCCTTGGTGGGATCGATGGCTAGCAGCACACGCTGGGCATCAACCTGCGGCGGCAGAGGAAGCTGAATCAGGATGCCATCAATTGCCTCGTTGCGGTTGAGATCGTTCACCAGCTCCAAGAGTTCCTCGGTGGTCGAGTCTTTTGGACGCTCGATTTTCCCGCTATAGAGGCCCAGCGCTTCGCAGGTTTTCACCTTGTTTCGCACGTAACTCTGCGACGCGGGATTATCACCCACCAGCACTGCGGCGAGGCCCGGGGTGACGCCCACGAGCTTTAGGTCTGCGATCTGCCGCACAAGCTCCGATTGAATTGCATCGCGAAATCTGTTTCCGTCAAGAATGGTCGCCGCCACGGTAGGTCTCCCAAGAGCAGCGGATAGTGAATAGGGCGGGTTGCCAGCCACTGGCCGCGGTCCACTAACCACGATCCGCTAGCTATAGCCTTATATGATTCGTTGCGAGTTTAGCACAACCGAAGTCTCAGGTAAGCCCGCGAAGCGCCTGACGCGGTTTTCGCGCCTTGGTTCCGCCAAATTCCCTGGGGGGAAACGTGCAGAGCCGAGCTGTTTTGTAGGCGGGCGATCCGTCCGCAAACGGCAATGAAAGCTGCGGGCCTGGAGCAGCGGTCCGCGCCATGATTGCTCATCGTTTCTTTCGGCTGCTCTTTTTCGTTCCCCGGATATTCTCAGCCGGAGTCCGCTTCCTCCGGCCTGAACTTGCGTTCTTCTCGAGGCGTAGCTTCCATGCCGTGTGCAGTGCGCCCGCCAGGAGGTCCTCGGTCACCACGGCGAGCTTGACGTGGGTCATCCCCATCCTTCCCCAACCGCCGGCAACGGGGACGAACACTTCGTGCAGCTCCTCCACAAATGCCGCCTGCTGCTCCGGCGTGAGCTTCACGTTTCCGTAGCCCTGACTTTCCGAGGCAAGAGTGGCAAATATCCTGCCGCCCACACGGAAATCGGGCGCGCCCAGGTGTGAACTCTCTACGGCGCCTTCCAGGCTCAAGGCAATCCGCCTAAAGTCAGCCGCATCCATTCTGTGCATTCCTCCTGTTTAAGGACGAGTATCCCACACGGCAGGCAATTTGTGGAGGCACACGAACCCGTCACCCGGTTGATTGGGGCCAATTCCGAACGGATGGCAGCACTCGAATACTTTGTTGAGGGGTGGCTCCAACGTATTATGAACAAAAACGCCGGTATGGAAATTGGCAAAAGGAAAGCCCCGCTCCGATTCATCCGGGCGCGATACTCTTGCTTGTTGGGCAGAATTCGGGCTATGTTCTGATTCCAGCGGCAATCACAGGGGTTTGCGGCAAGCTCAAAACAGGAGGCCGGAAATGAAAGCGTTCTTGGCAGGAGTAATCGTGACCCTTGTCTGCGTGATCGGCGGACTGTATGCGTTTTTCGCCGGAGGCTTCGCGCCCGTGGCTACCTCCTCGCGCCCGATGATGTTCGAAAGGAAATTGGCGAGAATGGCCTTGCACGCGAGATTGGAAAAGGAAATGCCAACGTCGGTCCCCATTGAGGCCAATGAAGCCAATTACCTTGCGGGCGCGCGCTCGTATCTGACGAATTGCGCAGTGTGCCATGGGGCTCCGGGAAAGGAAAGAACCGCAATCGCTCGCGGAGAGTTTCCCCGACCGCCAAAGCTATTGCAGGGGAAAGGCGTGACCGACGATCCGCCCGGCGAGACATTTTGGAAGGTGGCGAATGGAATTCGGCTGACGGGAATGCCTGGTTTCAAAGAAAGCCTGTCGCCCACCGAAATGTGGCAGATCTCACTGATGCTGGCCAATGCGGACAAGCTTCCCAGTTCGGTCACCGCGGTGCTGGCAGGACAACCTGAGACGCCTGAACCCAAAGCATCAGCGGCGGCCGAACACCCGGCTGCTAAGAAATAGTTTCCATGTAAGCCAAAGTGCAGGACAACCGCGACACTCCCTGTGCTGCAATCACGACGTGGCAGCGCAGACCTAAGCTCTTGGGGTGCGCGGTTCTTCACTCGCGAAAACCTCACGCCTCAATATCGGACGCGTACCCTCCGGTTCGGCAGAGCGAGTCGAGGGAGGAACCGCAGACCGCAAAAGGGGGTGCGCTACACTTCCCAACAACCGGCAACCGAAGACCAGCAATTGAGTCCGTCCCTTAGATTGGAAGGATTGGGGCTTTCGATTATAATGACTGCCGGTCCCGGTGGCTATTCCTGCGATATGCCGCGGACCCTGCGAGCGTGGATCCCAATCTGTCCTGCCGCGCAACTCCTGAGCCGGATGGTGATGAATGCCTGACCCGACAGCCGTCTCCGCTAGCGAGAACCGCATCATTTACAACGTGACGGAGATCATGAAGTTCTTGCCGCACCGCTACCCGTTCCTGCTGGTGGACCGAATCGTGGAGATGGACGCGCCCCAGCGCATCGTGGGCCTGAAAAACGTCACCATCAACGAAGCGTTTTTCCAGGGACATTTCCCCGGCGCGCCGGTGATGCCGGGAGTGCTCATTCTGGAAGCCATGGCGCAGGTGGGGGGCATCATGCTTTACCAGGAAATTCCCGATGAGGAAAGAGGTAAGAAGCTCATCTACTTTACCGGAATCGAGAACGCCAAGTTTCGCCGCCCGGTGGTGCCGGGCGACCAGTTGCGTATGGAAATCGAGCTGGTACATCGGCGCAGCAACTTCGGCAAGATGTCGGGGCGCGCGCTGGTGGAGGGCAAGCTGGCCGCGGAAGCCTTGGAAATGTTCGCCATCTCCGATCGCCCAGGTCAATCAAAAGCATGAACGTTCATCCCACGGCAATTATCCATCCCCACGCGCAGGTGGCCGGCAGCGTGACGGTCGGCCCGTACTCCCTGATCGGTGAGAATGTCGAACTCGGCGAGGGCACGGAAGTGATGTCGCATGCGGTCATCGACGGCCGCACGCGCATCGGCAAGAACAACCACATCTTTCCCTTTGCCTCCATCGGGCTCGCCCCCCAGGATTTGAAGTACCGCGGCGAACCCACGCGCGTCGAAATCGGCGATGACAATTCCATTCGAGAATACGTAACCATTCACCGCGGCACGGCGGAAGGCGAAGGGGTCACGCGCATCGGCGACCACAACCTGCTGATGGCATACGTCCACATCGCGCACGATTGCGTGCTGGGCCACGACATCATCATGGCCAACGGCGCCTCGCTGGCCGGGCACGTGGCGATACAGGATCACGCCACGGTGGGAGCTTTCACCATGATTCATCAGTTCTGCCGGATTGGCGCATATAGCTTCCTGGGCAGCGCTACTCTGGTGAATCAGGATATTCTTCCCTATTCCAAAACCTCCGCACCGCGCCCCGTGGAGGTGTACGGGACGAACCGCATTGGCCTGGAACGCCGCGGCTTGGCGAAGGAAGACCTCAAGGACTTGGAGGCCGCGTTTCGCTTGCTCACGCGCTCAAAGCTGAATACCACCCAGGCGCTGGAAGCCATCGCGGCCAGGAAATTCCAGTCGGCGCACGTCAAAGTCCTGGTGGAGTTCATCAAGTCTTCGGAGCGGGGAGTGGCGAAGTGAAGCCATCGGGTCATCTGGCCATCGGGTCATTTAGACGCCGAACTTCCTTCCTGCTTCGCTGAACATTACTAATGATACGCGGAGTTTGAAAGATTGAAGCCACTGACCACGGACAACGGACAGCTTTTCAATGACCCGATGGCCCGATGACCCAATCTCATAATCACCCCATGACTAAATTCTCCAATTCGCCCGATCGTTACGCCGTCATCGCCGGCAATGGACATTTTCCTTTTCTGGTGCTGGAGGCGGCGCGCGAACAGGGTTTGGAGCCGATCGTTGTGGCCATCAAAGAAGAAACCGCGCCCGAATTGGCAGAGAGGACGCAGGCCATCCATTGGCTGAGCCTGGGTGAAGTGGCCAAATGCCTTGACCTGCTGGTGGCGGAAAAAGTCAGCAAAGTGGTGCTGGCGGGGCAAGTGAAGCACGCGCAACTGTTCAGCGCCATAAAGCCGGACGGCATGATGAGCCGCATGTTGCAGGGGCTTTCCCGCAAGAACACCGACATGCTGATTGGCGCTTTCGTGCGCATGATCGAGGGGCGCGGTATGAAGGTGGTGGATTCCACGCTTTTTCTCAAGCCGCTCCTGGCGGAAGCCGGCACGCTCACGCGACGCGCTCCGGACGCGGACGAGGCGGCCGACATTGCCTATGGGCGCGAAATCGCCATGAAGATTGCGGGGTTGGACCTCGGCCAGACCATCGTGGTGGCGGACCGCGCCTGTGTGGCCGTGGAAGCTATGGAGGGCACTGACGCCGCCATCCAACGCGCCGCCAGCTTGAGTAACGGACGGCGCTTGGTGGTCGTCAAAGTAAGTAAGCCCGACCAGGATATGCGCTTCGATGTTCCGGTGGTGGGGAGAAAGACGATCCAGGTCATGCGCGAGGCGAAAGGTACCGTGCTCGCGGTGGATGCGGGCAAGACGCTGCTCTTCGACCGCCGGAACCTGATCGCGGACGCCGACGAAGCGGGAATCGCTATCGTGGGAATGTAGGGAGCGAAACTCGAAAATCGAAATTCGAAACTCGCAGACGAGGCATCGAATTCCGTTCGGGTTCCGAATTACATGAGCGAGAGAATTCCGGTTGCGGTGCTGGGTGTCGGTGAGCACGGCAAGAAGCACGCGCGGGCGTTGAAACAGGTCGCGGGAGCGGAATTGGTGGGTGTTTACGACCTGCGTCCCGAGCGTGCCCAGGGAATCGCCACCGAACTTGGCGTCCGCGCCTTCGCCAGCTTGGACGAAGCGCTGGGCGCGGTGCGTGCGGTGAGCGTGGTGATCCCCACCAGCGACCATGCCGCCATAGCGCGCCAGGCGTTTGCTCGCGGCGTGGACGTGCTGCTGGAAAAGCCCATCACCCGGACCTTGCAGGAGGCCACCGAGCTGATCGATTTGGCGGAACGCGGCGGCCGCATCCTTCAGGTGGGCCACCTGGAACGCTTCAATCCCGGTGTGGTGGCCGCCAAGGGCGCAACCACGCGCCCCATGTTCTTTGAAATCCATCGCCTGGGCGTCTTCAGCCCTCGCAGCCTGGATGTGGACGTGGTTTTTGATCTCATGATTCACGATCTCGACCTCGTCCTCTGGATGGTGGATTCCCCTTGGCGTGAAGTGCGCGCGGTGGGGCTGCCCGTGCTTTCCAACAAAGTGGATATCGCCAACGCCCGCGTGGAGTTCCAAAACGGCGCCGTGGCCAACCTGACGGCCAGCCGGGTCAGCACCGAGAGGGTCCGCAAATTCCGATACTTCCAGCCCAACGAATACTTCTCCATTGATTTCACACGGCGTGATGCGACACTTATTCGAGTGGATCGTGATGGGCCAACCCCGCGAATTGCGTTTCAGAAACTGACTACAACGCCGCAAGAACCCTTGCGCGCGGAGTTGGAGGCTTTCGTGAATTCGGTTCGGACAAGAAATCACCCCTTGGTCAGCGGCCGGGAGGGAAGGCAAGCTCTGGCATTGGCCGAAGATGTCATGAATTGCATCGAACAACATGCAGCCCTTGTCAACGTCCCCATGGGGCGCCCGGTAGGTCAAAGCGGCGAATCTTAGCATCTAATCAACATCCGGCAATGAAGGAAATGTCTGGCGTGGATAGCATTTGATGAGTACGCAAACCCCAATCGACCTCTGGCGTGAAAAGCAATCGCCGAGTGTGGAAATCCCGATACACTTGCTGGTGGAACTCGACCCGGAGATCGCAATTTGGCGCCGCCGGGCGTTGTTCCTGACATCGGTATTCCTGCACATCTTCCTGATCATGTTTCTCATTTACGCTCCGGATCTCCTGCGTCGTGGCAAGCTGATGATGGGCATTCCCGTGGCCGCGCGCCCGGAGCGGCAAATTACCACATTATTTATTCCGCCGGATTTATTGAAATCGCTGCGCGAACCGCCTCCGGAAGCACGCCCTTCCGACAAAAACCGCCGCGCGCAGGGGCGCTCACCCGTCATTGACCCGAACGGCCTGAAGATGCCTTATTCGCGCGGCAATACACCCGAGCCCGAGATCGCTCACGGTGCGCAGCCTTCACCGCCGCCCGCGGCCGCTCCCACTCCTCCTCCGCCGGCTCCGCCCGCGCCCAAACCAGACGCCCAGGCTGAGGCACGATTACGCTTGGAGGACGTCACTCCCCCGGACGCGGACGGCGCAGGCAGATTCCGTGTGCCGTCACTGACCCCGGGGCAGGCCATCCAGCAGTCGATGCAAGCCGCCGCCCGGGGCGGATATCATCCGGAGAGCGGGTCTGGGGGCGGGGGCGATTCGAATATGGAGTTCAACAACCTGCACCCGAACTTCTCCACGGAAGCGCCCACCATCCTGTCGGACACTCGGGGAGTGGACTTCGGCCCGTACCTCGCCCGCATCATCTTCATCGTCCGGCGCAACTGGCTTTCCGTGATTCCGGAGTCCGCGCGCCTGGGTGAGAAAGGGCGCGTGGCCATAGTGTTCGAAATCCTCAAGGATGGCTCCATGCCCCAAGAACGCATGGTGGCCTCCTCAGGTTCTGATCCTCTCGATCGCGCCGCCTATAACGGCATCCACGCCTCAGTCCCGTTTCCTCCTTTGCCCCAGGAATTCACCGGCAATCACCTGGTCCTCCAGTTCATTTTCCTTTACAACCTCACGCCCGAGCAGTAGCGTCACGCTTGTCGCCCCCGATTTGCGGCTCGTTACGAGCGCAATTGTACCCCCCATGTTTACCGCCAGCGGCAAGCCGTGGACGCTTCTTGCTTTCTGCCTGACTTTCGGTGAGAGCTTCAGGGGACGGCGGGGAGCAGCAGCGTAAACGTTGAGCCTTTACCCAACTGGCTTTCGACGCTGACGGTGCCGTTCATGCGCTCGATGATGTGTTTGACGATGGAGAGACCCAAACCGGTGCCGCCCACTTCGCGCGAGCGGGCTTTATCCACGCGATAGAAGCGTTCGAAGATGCGCGGCAAGTCGTCGTGGGGAATTCCGATGCCGGTATCGGTGAGGGTGATGCGGACGTGGCCGTTGCCCGAGCGCGTGACTTCCATCAACACCTCACCGGAGGGCCGGTTGAACTTGACGGCGTTATCGAGCAGGTTAACCAGCGCCTGCTCAATTTGCAGGCGGTCTCCGAGCACCTGCGCATCCTCCATGCGCCCGCAGACCAGGGAGACGCCGCGCAGCCGAGCTTCCGACTCCAGGGTGCGCAGGGCTGACTCCACGGCGCCGCGCACGGAGACGGGCTCGGGCTCGGGCCTTGCCTTGCCCGCTTCCAGCTCCGAAAGCGTCAGCAGATCCGAGGAGATGTTGCTCAAGCGGATGGCGTGAGCCTTGATGATTTCGAGGAAACGGCGGTTGTTCTCCTGATCTTCCAGCGCTCCTTCCAGCAGCGTTTCAGCGTAACCGCGGATGGCGGTGAGCGGCGTGCGCAGCTCGTGCGATACGTTGGCCACAAAATCGCGGCGGATGCGCTCCAGGCGCTCGAGGTCAGTGATATCGTGGAGTATGGCAATGGCCCCGCGCGCCGTCCCGGAAGTGAGCGGGGCGGCCTGCACTTCAAAGACGCGATCGGCGGCAGGAACCTGCATGCGCCGCTTCACCGATTCGCCGCTGGTCAACACTCGCGTCAGAACCTCACGCAATTCCGGAGCGCGCACGACTTCCACCAAAGGCGCCTTGGCGGGAATCGGAATTTGCGCCCCCACGGCGCGCGCGAACGACGCATTGGCGAAAGTGATGCGCAATCCGCTGTCCACGGCGAGCACGCCTTCCACCATGCTGGCCAGAATTGCTTCGCGCTGCGCTGACTCCACGCTCAGCCGGTCTACCAGGTCACGAAGCTGCCCGGCGGTGGTGCTGAGCGAGCGCCCCAGCGCGCCCAGTTCGTCATCGGCGGCCGGCAGCGGCTCCTGGGAAAAGTGCGCGCTCACCAATCCTTCCGCGAAAGCTCGCAGCCGCGCGATGCGCGCGGTGAAAGACCGCGAGAAGAAATAGGCGAAAATCAATGCCACCAAGATGGCGTAAATGGACGCCCATAGGATTCGCCAGCGCACCGCGGCAATGGAGGAATCCACCCCCTCCAGCGGCACCGCCAGCCGCAGAATGTATCCCGGTTCATCGTGGTAGGTTACCCGCAAGGCCAGATAGAAGAGATCCTGGTTAATGGTGGCGCTGTGGCGGGTGGCGCTGCCCACGCCGTTGCGGTAGGCCGCCATGATCTCGGGGCGGGTGGCGTGGTTCTCCATGGTCCCGGGATCGTGTTCGGAATCGGCCAGGGCCACGCCCTTGGGGTCGACAATCGTGATGCGCGCGCCGGAGCGCTGCGCGGCCCGATGCGCCCAATCTTCCAGTTGCGGGCGTGGAACATTGGCGGCTTCCCTTTCAAGAATTCGCGCTTCCGCTTCCAACTTCTGTTCCACTCTCTGCACTTCGCGCCGGGCCGTGTAGCGCGTGAGGTATAAATCCGAAACCACCAGGCTTACCGCAATCAGCAGGAAGGCGCTGGCAAGAAGTTTGCGAAATATGGGGCTGCGAAAGGGCATGGGATTTTGGATTTTGGATTTGCGATTTTGGATTGGGAAGAGAGTGGCCCGGAATGGCCGTCAGTCCAGAATCCGAAATCATGAATCCAAAACGGAGAATGAGCGGGGCTTGCCGCCGGCAGCCTCACCCTACCGGAATTACACCACACTGGCTTTCAGGGAGCAATGCCTTTGTGGCTCAGCCGTGCGGCCAAAGCCACAACGTGAGGCACCCATTTTGGGCTTTGAATTTGCGCCTTGGGGAAGAGCGGAAGCGGGTCTGCGCCGTCTTTAATCCAAAATCGAAAATCCAAAATCCAAAATCGACTACGCCTCAACACCCTCCAACACTTCCGGCGAAAAACGATAGCCGCAGCCGCGTACCGTTTGGAGAAACAGCGGGTGGTTGGGTTGCTCCTCGATTTTCTCGCGCAGGCGGCGAATGTGCACGTCCACGGTGCGCGGCGTCACAAAGCGGTCGCGGCCCCAAACTTCGTCCAGCAGGCGGTCGCGATCGAATACGTGGCGCGGGTGCGAAGCCAGGAAGTAGAGCAGCTTGAACTCAAGGGCGCTCAAGTCCACCAGGCGCCCGCGTACGCTTGCTTCCTGCGTGCGAATGTCGAGGCGTAAGGCGCCCGATTCCACTACTTCTTTCTTCTCCGTCACGCGTTTCTGGCGGCGCAATACCGCCTTCACCCGCGCCACCAGCTCGCGCGGGCTAAAGGGTTTGACGACGTAGTCGTCTCCGCCGATCTCGAGGCCCAGTACGCGGTCCATCTCCTCGCTCTTGGCGGTGAGGAAAATGACGGGCAAGGATTTCAGCCGCTCGTCGGCCCGCAGGCGCTTGCAAATATCAAATCCATCCTCGTCGGGAAGCAGAATGTCGAGGAGCACGAGGTCGGCAGGATTGCGCCGGAGATACTCCAAGCCCTCGCGGCCGCGGGAAAAGCTTTCGACTTCAAAGCCCTCCTTGCGGAAGTTATACCGCACCAGCTCCACGATATCGCGTTCGTCTTCAATGATGACCACACGTTGACGCATGGCAAAATTATAGCACCTTCAATGTTACGAGAGTGTTAATAGATGCGCCCATGTCCGTAACGAAGCATGTCGCCTGTTTCTGGCACCTGACGGCTTTGGACGGCACTCTTTTCGGCGACAGTACGGAATCACACCCTTGAATAAGTATAGTGTTTTCAGCTAGATAGGTTGTGATCCGGTTTGGCACGGAAAACGCTTGTGTAGGGCGAACGGCACGCCGGGCCCGCGAAAAGTCCAGCAAGAGCGCGTCGTCGGGATTCTGCGTTGCCACTATTGAGGAGGAGCTAACATGGCGAGCGAAGCTACCATCGCAAGGCTGGCGAAACCACGGTCGATCCTTAAGGCTTCTGGCGCGCGAATCCATCTTCCTTTTCCCGAGCAGATTGCCCTCGCCTTTTTTGCCTATATTACTCTCGCCGCGTTCCCGTTCCATCTGTCCGCGCGCGAACTCGGCGTCATCATATCCCTCAACGCGCTCACCCTCGCTACCCTCATGACACTCAACCGAAACCGCCAGCGTGCCAATTGGCTTGCGGCGGCGGCGGATTTCCTTCCCGCCGTCTTGATCCTGGTCGCTTATCGAGAATCGGGTCTGCTGTTGATACCCGATTCCTCCCACCATTTGGATTACTTGTTCATCCAGTGGGACCGGGTCTTGTTGCACAATCAATTCGTTCCAGCCGTGCTGCAAGTCGGCGCGCCGTGGTTCGAGCACTACCTGGAATTCGCCTATATGCTCTGCTACCCGCTGGTGCCGCTGGGGGTCGCGGCCATCCATTTCGTCTCGCGGGGGAAGGACAAACCTGCCGCCGAGCGCGCTATGAATGACTTTTGGGCCACGGTACTGCTGGCCACCCTTTTCTGCTACGCTGTGTATCCGTTCTTCCCTCTCACGCCGCCGCGCGTGCTGTTCGGTGACCTGCCGGGGCCGCATGTGGAGCCTCTGCTGCGCCAATGGAATTTCTGGCTGCTCGATCACTACAGCGTGCAAGCCTGCATCTTCCCCAGCGGACATGTGGCGGCGGCAACCGCCGTGGCGCTGGCCGTCCGCAAGCACGCACCGCGCTTGGGGGTTCTGTTCCTGTTCCTCGCCGCGAGCGTCGCAATCGCCACCATCTACGGCCGCTACCATTACGCCGCCGACGCCTTCGTTGGAGCGCTGGTGGGCGTGGCAGCGTATCTCACGTCGCAGGCCATCCAACATCGATTCTCGAATGATCGCCCCCAATTCGTCGCCTAACCCGCCGGCGCCACGTCGCGACTGGCAAAAGCGGCAGCAAGCTGCACGCACTCCAAAGCTTCGCTCTGCTTGAACTCATCGGGTCCACGGCGGAGGTTGAATTCCCCTTCCGGTAACCGCCCCCAAGCGCGGCGAGTATTCGGGTTCGCAATGGCACCTTCATGAGAATCGTGTGTATTCCCAAAGCAACCAGCCGCATCCGGCCAACAAGGTCAGCATCAGGACTACGAGAACTGCGATCCATGCCCCGGCCATGGCGATGGGCGGCCGCGCCGCATAGCGCGCCAGCCACACGAAGGCGCCGGTGGCCAAGGCGACAATCAGGAAGTCCCACCAGCGGCGCCCGCCGGTCGACGCTCCCAGGGGATCTTTCCCCAACTGGGCCGACGCCGTTGCTTCCAGATTCAATCCATAGCGGTCGCATTCCCGCGCCACCACTTCGTGAACTTCCGCCCGCTCGCTTTCCGGAGCCACCGCGCTGCTGATGGCCACCGCTCCCAACACCATGATCAGCGAGCCGGCGATCACCTGGGCCTGCGCGGGCTTGCCGAAGCCCACCAATTCGCCGAACACCAGCGCGCCCCACGCCAATCCCCAAAGTTGATTGGTGTTGGAAAGGGGAATGCCGCGGCCGATGCCGATATACTTGGCGGCGTATTGCTGAAAGAGATCACCCACCACCCAGCAGAATCCACCCAGAAACAGCCAGAAGAGCACCGGGCGCGCCGCCGCGAGGGTTTCCATCACCGGCTGCACGCCGCCCAGGAACACCAGGGCAAGCGTGACTGTTGTAACCATCTCGCCCACCGTAAACACGGTGACGAAAGAGAGAGGATTCATCCCGCTCAGATAAGCTTTGCGGTAAGGGACGTACATGGTGCCCCACATGAGGCCCGCGCCGAGTGCCGCTAGAATTCCCGCCACCAGCCGATGCGGCGGGCCGCCGGCTTGGTGCGCGGAAGCGAGGCCCAACAACGTCGCGCCGAAAACCACCGCCGCAGCGCCCCCCAACACCTTGGCCGCGGTTTTCCCAGCGTGGCCGCGCAGTTCGCGAAACAGAAACCAGCCCCAGAAGATGCCGACCAGGGAGTTGGTATTCCAAAGGGGAAAGGCGATGGACAAGCCCACGTCGCGAATGGCGAAAACCGTCAGGGTGTTGGCCACGGCCCACAATGCGCCGGCAAGAATGGCCCAAACGATCAGGTGGGCGCGCTCGCGCAGATCAAGGAAAACGTAGGTGGTGCCCTTCAGGACTACAGGAAGGGTCCAGCGGGCCACGAACACGCCGCTCACCATGCAAAGCGAAATCACGAAGGGTGAGAGTCCGATGGTGACCAGCTTGGTGGGCGCTTCCGCTCCCCCCAGCCAGGCGCCCGCCGCCAATCCGCACATTACTCCCAGCACGTGGAGGGATCGAGGAGTGGGCGTTGAGCGTGTTTGGCTTTCCAATGGGGTGACCTCTTCAGTGAACGTAAATCAACAACAGCACTCCCAGCACCAGTACGGACAGAGGAATCCAGAAGTGGCCGTCAGTCAATATCGCCTTCACGAATGATCTTTTCAAAGAGAACCTCCATAGGCAAGACTGTGGCCTGAAAACTTGCGCGCTGAACCTGCTATTCCCGATGGGACTCTGCAGGAACAAAGAAAGATCGATGATCCGATAAACCGACTCTTACAACGTCTTTATCCTTTCCTTTCAGTATTATAACGGGTTCTCAGCGATAAGTAGCTTATTCTTCTTAGACATGATGGGTTATCGGTGAATTGAGCCAAGCCAGTCTTGTATCTTATTTGCTTTCATAAATATGACGGGTAATCCCTTCATTTTGCCATGCTTTTTTCTCTCGCTCACCCGAGCTGTTATGAATTTCATTAACCGACTTGCTTTCAGTAACTTGGTTTTTTGCGCAAGCCATAAAAATACCCTCAAATCTTTGCTAACATGCGTTTTTTCATAAACATCACGGGTTCGCGAGGAACTTTCCCAAATTCAGAACGAATGTGGTTACTCTGCCCTCTGCTCACTGCCTGCTGCTTTGTGCCCAAGTGTTGTCCTCCGGCGCGACCCGGGCGGGAAGGCGCTGATAGTGGTGACCCATGACTGACCTCTGATGGCTGACCTTTCAGTCCTCCCGGCATTTGCCCTCCCTGGGGGGATTCAAGCGGCCCCCGCGCCGGCAGGATGCCGGCACTTGCCCCGATCCTAGCCTATAATCTATGCAGGGTCAAGAACTATTGCGAGGCTACTTGGGCGCTACCGAGGCGCAGAGGGGCAGGGCGAAGCAGGTGTCAGGTTTCAGGCTCCGGGTCTCAGTGGGATCCTGACACCTGATACCTGACACCTACTCTGCGTCTCAGCGCCTTGGTGGTAAAAAGGTAGGACTATTTCCTAGCTTTGTGAGCAGTGGAAATAGGGCCCCCGCCTCAATGTCCTGTGCGCGCAAAAAGCCAGTTAGAGCCCTCCGGCGGTCCGGTCCTTAGCTGAGCGCTGATGGCTGAACGCTGACTGCTGACTGCCTCATTCATCCCTCAGCGCCACCATGGGATTGACCTTCGTCGCGCGGCGGGCGGGGATGTAACTGGCCAAAGCAGCCACGCCTGCTAGCAGCAGCGAGACGCCGCCAAAGGTTAGCAGGTCGTCGGCCTTGACACCGTAGAGGACGCTGGACAACGCGCGCGTTACCAGGAAGGCGGCAACCAATCCCAGGCCGAGACCGATGAGAACCAGCCGCAAACCCTGCCTGATGAGGATACTGAGTACGTTGCCTGGTTTGGCGCCGAGCGCGATGCGAATGCCGATCTCATGGGTGCGCTGCTTGACGGAGTGAGAGATCAATCCGTATAGGCCCAGCGTGGCGAGGAAGAGTGCAATCAGGCCCTGACCGCCCGCGAGGATGGTGCCAAAGCGCATGGGCGCCAGTCCCATTGGACTCGTGGCGATTTGCTGGTCGAGCGAGCGAATGTTGTAGACCGGCAGATCGGGGTCCAGTTGGGCAACGGCTTGCTTGACGGAGGCGGTGATTTGCAGCGGGTCCATTCCGGTGCGCACAACGATGGTTACGCCTTGGTGAAAATGCTGCGCCAGCGGATAAAAGATCAGCGGGCGATTGGTATCGGCTATCGCCCAGTAGCGCATCTCATCGACCACGCCGACGACCTGCATCACGTTTCCTTGCAGCGAGAGCCGTTTACCGACGGCATCGCCGTTGGGCCACTGCTGGGCCAGCGCTCGATTGATGATGACCACGCGCGGCGCGGCCTTATCGTCTTGCGCGGTAAAATAACGGCCCGCAAGAAGGCGCGTGCCCAGGGTTTGAAGATAGGCACGATCAACAGCCGTACACGGGACGAGCGTATATTTCTGGCTCTCGGTTGGGGTTTGCCCCTCCGGCCATACGCCAGCGTTCATACTGGCTCCATTATCAAAGGGTAGTTGCGAGGCGAGGCTGGCGCTGGTGACGCCGGGGATGGCGCGGAGTTTGTCGAGCAACTGCGTTTGAAACTGCCGGCCGCGCTCATCGCTGTAGCGTTGCAGCGTAGGATCCACCGAGGCGAGAAAGATGTGATCGGGGCGAAAGCCGAGATTGCTCTGCGCGAGCTTTTGCACGCTGCGCGCGGCCAGCCCGGCGCAGATCAGCACCACGCACGAGATGGCCACCTGGCCGATGACCAGCAGGCTGCGCAGCCGATGACGGCCTCCGGCCATGGCAGGCGAGTTCTTCAGCAGCGGCAAAATCTCCAGCCGCGTCGCCTTCCATGCGGGCAGCAGACCCGCAAGAATGCCGGTGGCCAACGAGGCAACAAAGGTGAAGACATACAAGCGCCAGTCGGTGCCGGTGTTGGCAGCGGGCGCCATGTCTCCGACAACTATTATGTGACTGAGCAGGGGAGTGACTGCTATGGCGGCTATTGCGCCGATGGCTCCGGCGGCGAGGGCAAGCAGGGTGCTCTCGGCGAGAAACGGGCGCAGCAGACGCCAGCGCGTGGCGCCGAGAGCGCCGCGAATCGCCAATTCATGCTCGCAGTCGGCGGCGCGCGCATAGAGCAGGTTGGCCACATTCGCCACCGTGATCGCCAGCACCAACAGCGCCAGGATCATCAGCGCGCCTACAACCAGCGGCATGAAGTTGGCCACAAGGGGCGCGGGCCGGCTCATCGATTCGCGGATCACCGTGGCCGATGCTCCCGGCGGATGCTGCGGGCCGTAATCCTTCATGATTCGCGCCATCATCAGGCCAACTGCGGCGCGGGCCTGCGCAAGGCTTGCGCCCGGTTGCAAGCGGCCCATCATGTAGACCGTTGTGTGGCCGCGATTGGTGAGCACTTCGTTACCTTCGGGATTCATCAGCGGCAGCATCGCCATCGGCACAAATCCGCTCAACGCCTTACCCCACTGCGCGCCTACAAACTTGGGCTGCGTCACGCCCACTACGGCAAACGGCAGGCCGTCGATCTTCACCAGTTGGCCAACGATATGCGGATCGGCGGCAAAGCGGCTCTTCCAAGTGCCGTAGGTGAGAACGATAATGGCATCCGCGCCCACCGTGCGGCCTTCACTGGGCAGGAAGAGCCGCCCCAGCATCGGTTGCGCGCCCAGCACAGTAAAGTAGTTGCCGCTGACCATATGCACATAGGTTCTTTCGGTGGCCTCGCCCTGGCGGCTCATATGTACTGCCGATTCCAGATAGGTCATGATTCCGGAAAAAGCCCGCGCCATCTCTGGAACTTCGTGGCCGTCTCCCTCCACAGAGCGCTGAAAGTCCAGAAAATCCTGACACGAAAGAGGAAGCATAAACGGCATCTGAGTGGTCGTCTGCGCGATCACCACCAGCCGTCCAGGGTCCGCCGCCGGCAATGGACGCAGAAATAGGTCGTTAACCATAAGAAAGATGGTGGCGTTGACGGTCAGCCCCAGCGCAAGCGTAATGGCCGCCACAGCGCTGAAGCCGGGATTCCGCTTGAGTTGGCGAGCGCCGTAGCGAACGTCCTGCCAGAGCGTTTCCAGTGTCGATTCCCAGCCGGAAGTGCGAATCTCTTCTTTCACTGCGTCCATGCTGCCCATTTCGACTCGCGTGGCGCGCAGGGCTTCGTCTTGGCTCATCCCCGAGCGCATTTTCTCTTTCACCGCGGCGTCCAGGTATCCGCGCAGCTCCTCGTCCATCTCCTGTTCCACTTCTTTCTTATGGAACAGTGCCCGCAGACCGCTCGTTAGATTTCGCAAAATCGACATGGTCTCTCTCCAAATTGCCGATTTTCGATTGCCGATTGTCGATTGAGAACCCGCGTGAGAAGTGGTAGCGGTTCAATCCACAATCGTCCATCATCAATCGACAATTCCCTATGTTGCTTCCATGATTCGGGTGATCGCCGCGATCTGTCTTCCCCATTCCTCGGTTTCGGCCTTCAGTTGCTTCCGGCCGAGACTGGTGAGAGTGTAAAACTTCGCGCGACGACTATTCTCCGTCGGCCGCCATTCCGGCTTGATCCATCCCTCCCGCTCCAGGCGGCGGAAGGCGGGAAACAACGAACCCGGATTGACGCGAAACACTCCCCGGCTGATCTGTTCGATGCGGAGCGCAATCCCGTACCCGTGCATGGGTTCCAGGGCCACGGTTCGCAGGATGAGCATGTCCAGGGTGCCTTGCACAAGCTCGCTGCCTTTGTCCGGCATGGGTTCCTCCTCATGATAATCTAGATGAGCATACTCCCGTCCTCTAGATTGTCAAGAGGGAAGTTTGTCTTGCCTGGAGTTGGACTTGCGGGGAGGGAGAAGACCTGGCAAGAATGAGGCGCGTGCGTTTTCTTTAGGTCCGTGGCTTTTGTTGAGCTTCAGCGAACCGCGCGCATCCAAGCCTGGCCCACGCTACCGCTTCGATCCGGACTGCAACCCCGCGCTTGTGCCGCCATTTTTCATCATATAAGATGAAGGGTGGCGGTTCGGAACAACCCATCATGATGGACGCGTGCGACTTCACTTGGAGGTGTGGTCTTGGCAGAAGCTCCCAAGTACGATCTGGTTGTGATTGGCAGCGGTCCGGGCGGATACGTGGCGGCGATTCGCGCCGGCCAGTTGGGCCTGAAGACCGCGATTATTGAGAAGGACGACAAGGTTGGTGGAACGTGCTTGCAGGTTGGCTGCATCCCCACCAAGGACCTGCTGTTGAACGCGGACGTTTTAGATTACTTCAAGGATGCCAAAGAATTCGGCATTGTCTCGAAAGAGTTCTCCCTTGATTGGCAGGCGATCCTGGCGCGCAAATCGAAGATTGTTACCAAGCTGACGAAGGGCGTGGAATTCCTGCTCAAAAAGAACAAGGTCGAAATGATTCGCGGCTTCGGCAAAATTTCCGGCCCCGGCAAAGTCAGCGTGACCGATCCCAAAGGGAGCGCGCAGGAAGTTACGGCGAAGAATATCGTGCTGGCCACGGGCTCGGAAGCGCGCATGTTGCCGGGCCTCGAGGCGGACGGCAAATCTCTTCTCACCAACAAAGAGGTTCTGAGCCTGCCGGCGATTCCGAAATCGATGGTGGTGATCGGCGCGGGAGCGGTGGGCGTGGAATTCGCCTCCATCTTCTCGCGCTTCGGGACCAAGGTGACGGTGCTGGAAATGCTGCCGCGCGCCGTGCCGCTGGAGGACGAAGAGATTTCCGCCGAGCTCGAGAAGTCGCTCAAGCACCAGGGCATTGCCATCCAGACGCAGGCCAAGGTGGCGAAGGTAACCAAAACCGCGAATGGCATCACGGTGGAGTACACGGTGGGCGACGGGAAACCGCAAACGGTGGAAGCCGAGAACCTGCCTGGTGGCCGTGGGCCGCGCTCCCAACACCGCCAACATCGGTCTGGAGAGGACCCGCGTCAAGCTGGAGCGCGGCTTCGTGAAAACCAACGCCTTCATGCAGACGGACGAGGCGGGCGTCTACGCCATCGGCGACATCGTGGCCGCGAGCCCGCTGCTGGCCCACGTGGCCTCCATGGAAGGCATTGTGGCGGTGACGCACGCGGCCGGCAAGGCGGCGGAGCCCATCAATTACCGGCAGATTCCCAATTGCACCTATACCGAGCCGGAAATCGGCAGCGTCGGCCTGACCGAGCGTCAAGCGCGCGAGGCCGGCCACAAGATAAAGATCGGAAAGTTTCCCTACGCGGCCGTCAGCAAGGCCACCATCCTGGGCGTGCGCGAAGGCTTTGTGAAAGTGGTGAGCGACGAGCGCTACGGCGAGATTCTGGGCGTACACATTATCGGGCCGCGCGCCACGGAAACCATCGCCGAGGCCGTCATGGCCATGCGCCTGGAAGGCACCGTCAACGACATCGCGCATACCATTCACGCCCACCCGACGCTGGCGGAAGCCATGGGCGAAGCGGCGCACGCGGCGGTGGATTGGCCGATACACATCTAGGTTATGGGTGACAGGTTCCAGGTTACGGGGGAAAAGGTTAAAGGGTGAAGGGTAAAGGATAAGGCAAGGAGCATGGTTTGCACTTTATCCTTTAGCCTTTACCCTTTTTTATGCTTTTTCACCTCGAACAACTCGGGCTCGTGGATTACGCGGCGGCGCTTGAGCTGCAAAAGGAGCGGGTGGCGCAGCGCAAGGCCGGGACGATTCCCGACACGCTCATCCTGCTTCAACACCCCCACGTTTACACGCTCGGCCGCAACGCCCGCGAGGAAAACGTGCTGGTGTCCGCCGAGTGGCTCGCCTCACGCGGCGCGCAGGTTTTTCACACCGACCGCGGTGGAGATGTGACCTATCATGGCCCCGGCCAACTGGTGGGATATCCCATCATTGACCTCACTCAGCACCGGCGCGACATTTCCTCGTACATGCGGTCGCTGGAAGAGGTCTTCATTCGCACTGCGCATGACTACAGCATTGAAGCAGGGCGCGCAGAGGGCGCGGCAGGCGTCTGGGTGGGGAACGATAAGCTTACCGCCATGGGGGTACACATCTCGCGCTGGGTCACTTCGCACGGATTCGCCATGAACGTCAACACCGACCTGCGGTACTTCGAGTGGATCGTACCCTGCGGCCTGCAAGGCAAAGGAGTGACCTCCCTGGCCAAACTTCTAGGCCGCACCGTAGATATGGAAGAGGTCACGGAGCGGGTGGTGGAGCACTTTTGCGCGGTGTTCAAACTTGAGTTACGAACTGTCGAAGAAGTTAAAGAGTTGAAAGTCGAAAGTTGAAAGTCGAAAGTGGCGTGCGCTGGCCTGAAAGCCGTAACTTTTAACTTTCCACATCCGACTGTCAACTATGAACTCAGCGATTGCCCCTGGAGGTCGTTTGACCTTCGCATTTCGCTGCCCTACGATGAAGAGGCGGCACGGGCCAGCGAGCGCGGGGCGGAATCAGATGTCAGACGTTCGTCATCCATGGCAACGGACAACTGACCGTGGACCACGGACAGCTTTTGGATTACCCATTTCTGTATAATCCGGCGAGGTAGATCATGCCTACAAACATCATCATGCCCCAAATGGGGGAAAGTGTCGCGGAAGGAACGATCACCAAATGGATGAAGAAAGTTGGCGAGCACGTAGACCGCGACGAACCCCTATTCGAAATTTCCACCGACAAAGTTGACGCGGAGATTCCCTCGCCCGCCGCCGGTGTGCTCACCCAGATTCTGGTGAAGGAAACAGAGACGGTGGCGGTCAACACGGTGGTGGCGATCATCGATGGCGACGGTGCCGGGATGGCGGCTCCTGCTCCCGCGGGGGCTGCCGCACCCAAACTGGAAGCGCCCGCTCCGACTGCGTCCGCACTCGCACCTCCCACCGCGTCGATGGCGGACGTCACGCCGGCGGCGGAGGAGCAGGAAGGCGGTGAGGGCGGGGAAGTCCGCACGTCTCCCCTGGTGCGGCGCATCGCGCGGGAGCAAAACGTGGATTTGAGTGAGGTGAAGGGCACGGGGTTGGGCGGCCGGGTCAGCAAGAAAGATATTCTGGATTTTATCGACCAACGCCGCAGCAGCGCTCCCCCGGCGCCGCAGCCGGCCGGGGCTTATGCCTCCACCGCGCCGCCCGTGGCGTTTACGGGACCGACCCAGATTGTTCCCATGACGCCCATGCGGCAGAAGATTGCCGAGCACATGGTGATGAGCAAGCACACCTCAGCGCACGTTTATACGGTGGTGGAAGTGGAAATGACGCGGGTGGTGGCGGTGCGAGAGCGCTTCCAGCGGGAATTTGAGCAGCAAAATGGCATCAAGCTGACCTATACCCCCTTCATTGTTCGCGCCTCCGTGGAAGCGATCAAGGAACTGCCGATCATCAATTCTTCCTTGGACGGAACCAATGTCATTTACAAGCGCGACGTGAACATCGGCATCGCGGTGGCGCTAGAAAACGGCTTGATCGTGCCGGTCATCAAGCGTGCGGATGAGAAGAATTTTCTCGGGGTCGCGCGCGCCGTGCAGGATCTTGCTGACCGCGCCCGCTCCAGGCGCTTGAGCGTGGACGATGTGCAGGGCGGGACCTTCACCATTACCAATCCGGGCAGCTTCGGGGGGCTGTTCGGCTTGCCCATCATCAATCAGCCCCAGGTGGCTATCCTCGGCGTGGGCGCAATTGAAAAGCGTCCGGTAGTCCGCGACGACGCCATTGCCATCCGGCACATGGTCTATCTTTCCATTTCCTACGACCATCGCGTGATCGATGGAGCGGTGGCGGAACGATTCATGGGGAAGATCAAGAAGATTCTGGAGAACTGGGAAGAGGCGGTCCTTTAATCGGGTGATCGGATCATCGGGTGATTGGGCGAGCAAAGCGCCACCACTTCGGATTCGACCTCTTAATCCCCCGATCGCCTCATCACCGGGTCATCTAACCTGTTCACACTATCACACGATCACCCGACCTCCCGATTAATGCCATCTGCACACTGCCTACTGCCTTTTACGGCCCTGCCGTGGGCATGCGATCCACCAGGGTTTCCAGGGCATCAAGGCAAGCATTCGGATCCACGCTGTGGCTTTGCAGACTGGGCATAAGCTGGCTCAGGTTCAGAGCGAAGAAGCGCTTGCCAGCATCCTTCTGTCCGACGACGGCAAAATCCACGGCCACGGTTTGAAGAAGATCCATGCTGCGGTTTTTTCCCTGCCGCCACTTTGCCATGTCTTGACGAAGGACTTCCTGAAGATAATCTCCGAATTTCAGCGTTTGGTCCTGGAAGCGGTCCCCACTGAACGCATAAACGGCAAGCACGTCAGCAGCGTCAAAGCGAGTTCCGCAGGCCGTGGCATACGGTCGATGAGCAATGCACTGCCAATTCGTGCCCTTGTTGAGTTTGCGCACTTCCAGGCCCTCGAAGGGCAGTCCGTCGATTCCATCGATGCTGCCAATCGGCGTTATAGCATTCTTGCCCAATTCCAGAATGGTGACCACGGTGCAGCAATGGCTCCCGCCGGAATACTGGCCAATGATGATGTCCGGAATGCCCTTGCCGGTGAGGTCGCGGATATAGGAGGAGCGTCCCCGGTTTCCCGCCACGGGAAGGCCGTGACGGCCATTGAAATCATAGATAGCCGACCAGGAATCTTTCGAGCCTTCGAGTGTTTCCAATTTGAAAACCGGATGGTCGGCGTCGTCGTAGATCACCAAGCGTCCTGGGGCGAAGACCAAGGGCGCAGGGGTGGCGCGATACAGGCCGGCGCGATAGTTGCCCAAGCGGAACTCTTTGAGCCGTTCGTAACCGGCGATGTCAGGAACCTGTCCACGAATGCCCGTAGTGGTCAGGATGAAATCTTCCGCGGAACTTGCGACGTCCTTCAGGCTGGCAGGATTCCACCGGCGCTGGACGGCAAGGACGGCCAACAGGACAACGGCAGCCAGCGCAATGGAGACAATATTCTCACCCTTTTGCATATCGTCCTGCCGCGCTCGTGATCAGGCAGAGGGATGCGGCGGCCCCAAGCACTTTCTTCAGCTGTGCAATCGTTTCTATTCTATCCTACCTTGGTGTTGACGCCCTGGCGGGCCGGTAGGTTGTTCCACAAAAAAGAAATGGGTGCATCGTCGAAATGAAAAGCGCCTAGAGAGGCCCTCGCCCCTGTTCTTTGCCCTTCAAGTGCGCCGAAAAGAATCGAGGCGCCAGCAGTCTTCGCTCTCCTGGTGGCGGAGAACGTAAATGTTGCCGTCATCCGCCCGGACCTTGAAACATTGGTACCCCTCGCCATACCACTGGTCCAGGACTTCCTTCACTTCATACTGTGGCGCGTCCACCTTCCCCCGAAAGGTAAAGCGCAGCGGGCGTTCATCCGCCCGGTAGCCGGCATAACATTCCACTTGGAGTTCCATGTCCGTGAAGGGGGGCAGAAGTCAGGAGCCAGAATGAGACAAACGGTCTTCTGAATCCTGGCTCGTGTATTGTGTTACGATCCAGCGGGTGTGGCAGCTTCGCGCAGGAATTTCGCCGCTTCCTCCGGGGGAGTGGGATTGATGTAGAAGCCTGTGCCCCACTCGAACCCCGCCACCTTGGTGAGCTTGGGCATGATCTCCATGTGCCAGTGATAAAAGTCTTGGGCGGATTCCCCAATGGGCGAGGTGTGGACGATATAGTTATAGGCGGGAAAATCCAGCACGCGGTCCAAGCGCGCGAGCATGTCCTGGAGCAGGGGGGCGAGCTGCTCAAACTCGCGCTTTTGCGATTCCTCGAAGGCGCACTGGTGCGTTTTGGGAATGATCCACATTTCGAAGGGGAAGCGGGAAGCGAAGGGGGCTACGGCCAGAAACCCGTCGTTCTCAGAGATCAGCCGGATTTTGCTTTCGGTTTCCTGCCGGATAATGTCGCAAAAAATACAACGCTCCTTGAAGTTATAGTGCTCGCGCGCGCCGTCCACTTCCTCGGTCACACGCTTGGGAACTACCGGCAAGGCAATCAGTTGGGAATGGGTGTGTTCCAGCGAGGCGCCGGCGGCGTCGCCGTGGTTCTTAAAAATCAGGATGTACTTGAAGCGCCGGTCCTTCTTGAGGTCGATAATGCGGTCACGATAAGCCCAGAGCACGTCTTCCACTTGGCGCACCGGCAGCGTGGCCAGGGTCAGCTCGTGCTTCGGCGTCTCAATGATGACCTCGTGGGCGCCGATGCCATTCATCTTGTCGTAAAGGCCTTCTCCCTGGCGATTCAGTGAGCCTTCAATTCCCAGGGCGGGAAATTTGTTGGCTACCACACGCAGCGACCAGCCCGGACTGTTGCGGGCGCTGCCGTCGCTGCGATAAGCGAGAATCTCCGGCGGGGTCTTGGATTCATTGCCATAACAAAACGGGCAGAAGCCCGAGCCGTGAATCTGCACCTTATCGCGGACAAAATCCGTCGGTCGCTTGGCCCGGTCAGTGGCGATGATGACCCAACGGCCGGTAACGGGGTCTTTTCTCAGTTCAGGCAATGTCGTTGCTCCTCGAAGCTAACAGCTCACAGCTAACAGTAGCAGTAAGCTGCGGGCTTTCTTTCCATGCTTTGATGCTGACAGGGCTCAGCTAACAGGGACTGCAAGCTTTCGGCTGTGAGCTGTCAGCTTTCTATCTACGCCTTGAAAGCATCCTTGATCAGCCGAACCTGGAGCCCTGCCTCGGAGTTCCAGGCGACGCTCGCGATGTCGAACCGGTAGCTCACGGGCCTATGGCGAAGGCGGCGGAGGTATTCGCTTGCGGCCTTGGCAATGCGCTTCTGTTTCTCTTTGGAAACCGCTGCCTCCGGCGGGCCGGCGTCCGCGGTAGTCCGGGTTTTTACCTCCACAAACGACAGGACGGGGCCATCCCAACCCACTAAGTCAAGCTCGCCGGTCCCGGAGCGGGTGGCGCGATTCCGCGCCACAATCGTGTAACCGGCCTGGCGGAGGTACCAATACGCCAGATTCTCGCCGCGCGCCCCCGTTTTCAAATGCTCCGCTTCACTCGAGGCTGGCTTTGGCCCGCGGGCGGCGATGCCCGCGCGTTGGCGCTCTTTCCAAACCAACGCTCGATACATGAGCTGAGCTAGAATGCCCATGGCGATCCGCTTTCAGGATGAAGTGTCAGAATCTAGAAGTTGGAAACTAGAAGAAAGAAGGCGGAATTTGGATTCTAACTTCCAGCCTCTCCCTTCTAACTCCTGGTTTCTGACACCTTTCTTAATGTTCCACTTCCGTAATGCAGCGATCCAGCGTGTCAATGGCAAAATCCGCCTGCTCGCGATCGATCACGAGCGGCGGCATCAGCCGGATGGTGCTCTCGCCGCAGCCCAGAATAAGTAAACCGAGCCCAAACGCGCGTTGGATCACCCGTTCGCGCGCTTCCACATACGGCTCGCGCATCTCCTGGCTTTTCACCAGCTCAATGCCAATCATCAACCCGCGGCCGCGCACCTGGCCGACGATGCGGTGTTTGTGCGGCCAATCGGCAATTCTTCCCATGATGTATTCGCCCAAACGCGCCGCATTGGCGATGTACTTCTCTTCCAGGAGGCGGATGGTTTCCAGCGCTGCGGCGCAGGCCACGGGATTGCCTCCAAACGTCGAGGCATGGGCCCCCGGCTCCCAATCCATCAGCTCAGCGCGCGCCACGGTGACGCCCAGCGGCAAGCCGGAGGCAATGCCCTTGGCTGTTATGATAATGTCGGGCACCACGCCCACGTGGTCGCAGGCCCACATTTTCCCCGTCCGGCCCATGCCGCACTGGACTTCGTCAAAAATCAGAAGGATCCCGTGCTTGTCGGCCAATTGCCGCAAACTGTCAAGGAACCGGGGAGGCGGAATCACGTAGCCGCCTTCTCCCTGAATCGGCTCCACGATGATGGCTGCTACTTCCTCGGGCGGCACTGCCGTCTTAAAGAGATTCCCTTCCAGCAGGCTGCTGCACACGCAATCGCACACGCAATCCGGCGCGCGGTGGCCGCGTGGGCAGCGATAAGGATTGGCATACGGCACGTGGTCGACACCCGACAGAAGAGGGCCAAATCCGCGCCTCTGCACCGTCTTGCTGGCCGTGAGCGAAAGCGCGCCGAGGGTCCGTCCATGGAACGCGCCGAGAAACGCAATAAACCGATGGCGCTTGGTGTGGTAGCGCGCAATTTTCATTGCCGCTTCCATGGCCTCGGCGCCGGAATTGCCAAAGGCGACGCGCTTGGCGAATGTTCCCGGCGTGATGTGGGCCATTTTTTCCGCCAATTGCGCCAACAGCGGGTAATAAAAATCCGTCCCCGACATATGGATCAGGGTTTCCGCCTGCTTCTGGATCGCCCGCACCACATCGGGGTGGCAATGGCCGGTGGAGACCACGGCAATCCCGGCGGAAAAATCCAAAAACACGTTGCCATCAACGTCCTCAACCATGGCGCCCTGGCCGCGCTTGGCCACCAGCGGATAGTCGCGAGTATAGGAAGGCGATACATATTGCTTGTCGAGCGCCAGAATTTTCCGGGCCTCAGGCCCGGGAAGCGGCGTCGAAATATGCGGCAGTCTGGTTTCCATTGAATTTCCCCTCTCCGCTGCTTTCCGCAGCGCTGGTGCTGGATTCGTGGTCGAACGGTAGGGAGATAGCGGAGAGGATTAATCGCCCCCAAAAAGGTTGGGCCGGGCCAGTAACGGAAGTCTGATTCGCAAATTGCGCAGCATTATTTCCGCTTCCAACGCGCTCCAGATTTCGTGTCTTCCAGTATAACACCGGCGTTAAGCAAATTCGCTCGAATCTCATCGGAGCGGGCGTAGTTGCCACTTCGCCGGGCGGCGGCGCGCTCCGCAATCAGTTTTTCGATTTGTTCATCACTCAGGGTTTCAATCAGCCCTGAGCCCGAGTGGCCGTTACCCGTTTCCGCCTTTACGGCCGCCGCGCTCGCACTTTCGACGGAATCCGCGCTGGTCGCCGAAGGCTTGATGAAGCCAAACTTCACCAGCTTGGCATGGTCGTCGTCGAGCACGGCGAATACCCGGTCCCAGCGCTCCAGGGTGTCGAGAAAAGCGCCGCGGTCCCGGTCGTGGAATTCTCCCCGGTCCATCGCCGTGTTGCCGTCACGGACCATGTCGAAAATCGCGCCCAGCGCCTCCGCCGTGTTCAGGTTGTCATCCAGCGCCGCCTCGAACTTCTGCCGCGCCTCTTGCGCCCGATTTTGCAGGGTCAAGCTCTCGCCCGCCGGGAAACTCTCCCTGGTGAGGCGGAAGCGGAAATTTCGCAGCCGGTCAATGGACTGCTGCGCTTGGTGCAGCCCGTCAAAACTGAAATTGAGGGGTTTGCGGTGGGGCACCGAGGTCAGAAGATAGCGGATCGCCGAGGGCTTATACCCTTTATTGATCAGGTCGCGCAGCGTGTAGAAGTTGCCGAGGGATTTTGACATCTTCTCGCCGTTCACGATCAAGTGTTCGGCGTGCATCCACACCTTGACGAAAGGCTTGCCCGTGGCGGCTTCGCTTTGCGCGATTTCGTTTTCGTGATGGGGAAAGATCAGGTCGCTGCCGCCGGAGTGAATGTCAAAAGTCTCGCCCAGGTACTTCATCGACATGGCGGAGCACTCGATGTGCCAGCCGGGCCGGCCGGGGCCGAAAGGTGTCTCCCAGAAAGGCTCGCCTTCTTTTGCCGCCTTCCACATCACGAAGTCGCGGGCATTTTCCTTATCGTATTTATCCGAGTCCACACGGGCGCCGTCGCGCACGCCGGAAAAATCCACATGTGTTAACTGGCCATAGCGGGGAAAAGCGGCGACTTTAAAGTACACCGACCCCTCGCTCGCGTAGGCAAAGCCCTTGTCCGCGAGCGCCTGGATGAGCTTAACCATTTCCGGGATGCAGTCCGTGGCGCGGACCAGGAACTCCGGCTCCTCCAGGTTTAGGAGTTGGCGGTCAACGAGGAAAGCCTCAATGTACTTGTCGGTATAGGCGCCCAAGGGCATCCCCGCCGCCTGGGAATTGCGAATGGTGTTGTCATCCACGTCCGTAAGGTTGATGACGTGCCGAAGTTCGTAACCCGCGTACTTCAGGTAGCGGCGCAGGACATCCTGGAAAAGGAAAGTGCGATAGTTGCCGATGTGCGCGTAATCGTAAACCGTGGGTCCGCAGCCATACATGCGGACGGTGTTGGCCTCGAGGGGCTTGAACTCCTCGAGCTGGCGAGTCAACGTGTTGTAAAGGCGTAAGGGCATCGGGGTGGATGGTTTCGCGATCAGGCCAAACACTTGATTCTATGAGGTGGCTCAACGCCAAGTCAAGAAAAGAGCAGCGAAGGGAGCCGCGCGGTTTGATTCTGTAGCGGCGGGTTTATCCCGCCACATGGCGGCATAAATCCGCCGCTACATAAACCCGGCCCGTTACCAAACGGGGATCTGTCATCCGCGGCGATAGAGCTTGACTCCTGCCGCCGCCGCTGCCCGAACCAATCCTCCATCCAGCGTCCATAACGGGCAGTTCGAAAGCAGCGCGGAAGCCAGGAGGTGCGCATCGACCCAACCGATGCCAAGGCCCCAAAGCTTGCGGGCTTCCACCAAGTTCATGACTTCCTCATGCGTGGCGAAAACGGCGGCGGGGAGCACCTCGAGATCGCTCAGAATCCGCGCTCGATACTTCAAATTCCCACACCCTAGTTCACCCACGACGAACGGGTGCACCATGACCAAAGCTTGATTGAGTAACTCGCCCAGCTTCGCATCACCCTTACGGAAATGGTTGATCCAAACCGAAGTGTCAACAAGAATCATCGCTTCGCCCCGGTCCGGCGTCTCGGCACCGAGCGCAACCCCGGCTCGGCGCCACCCAGCGCGGCCAAGCGCCGAGCGGCTTCGCGCGCAATCAAAGCCTCCAGCCCCGCCCGCACCAGTGCGGTCTTTTTCCGAATGCCGGTCAATTGGCTGGCATGCTCAAGCAAATTCTCATCGATAATCAGTGTTGTTCTCATATGCATAAGTATGCTTTTAGAATGCATATCTGTCAAACCCTATCGCTTCCCTCTTAACGAGAGCAGCCAGTGAGAGATTGCGTCGCCCGTGAGAAGTTGTTTTCGCAGAGGCGATGATGCGGATACAATCGCGCCTATGGTGGAGGCAACCCGCAAAACAGGTGAGCGACAGGGGCCGTTGCTAATAATCCTTGGTGGCCTGCCTTCCCCGGCGTTCCGCAGGGTGAATGCGGAGCCAGGGGGCGGTCCGTCGGTTGACGGATCCCCCTCCGGCGAAGGGCCTTGGCGTCTAGTCTGGTAGCGCAGGGCCTGCACTCCTGTCCCGCGGCTTATCCGATGGCGGGGGTTCCCGGCGCGCCGATTCCTAACATTAACGAGGTTTCCCCGAATACGCCAGCCGGTGTACACTGGCGAGCGCAGACCTGTTCCCCAAGGTCAGCGGCCTTTCGCACTGATTGCAACCAAGGGCCGCAGACCAAACAGGTCCGCGCTAGTCTTCCCATGGACAAGGCTTGATTCCCCATGAGGTGCGTTCGATGAACCCGCCGGGAGCGGATAAGCTGCGCGATGCAGTGTCCCAGGGACATTGGGACCAGGCGGTAATGTTGCTGCAACAGCTCAATCCTGCGGCCGCCGCGGATGTCATCATGGGCATGCCGTTTGAAGAGCAGCGGGTTCTTTTCCGCATCGTGCCGGATGATTTCGCCGCAGCTTTGGTGAGCCGTTTCCCCTACTACCACTCGTACGTCCTGCTGCACACGCGGTCGATCGAGAGCCTGCGCACGATTATCGACAAGATGCAGCCGGACGAGCGGATGATGTTTTTCGATGAGCTGCCGGAGGAAGCCTGGCAACGCCTGATGGACGAGCTCTCGGGCGAGTACTCCCCGGCGGCGCAAGGGGAGGAGGGCGCAGGCGCGGCGGCGGAAGCCGCGGGCGCGGTTTCCAAGCCCCTTCCCACACTCGAGCCCATCGCCGAGGCGGTGCAGGTGGAGAAGTCGTTCCTCCAGCCCGACGGGCGGCAGATCCAAGTGATCGCGCCCACGGATTTATCCCTGGAGACCAACACCATCACCGCTCTGCTGGGTCCTTCCGGCTCGGGGAAATCCACCCTCTTGCGAATCCTCACCGGGTTGATCCAGCCCACGAAGGGGATCGTCCTTTGGCACGGCAGGCCGCTCACTGATTGCGCCCCCAACCTGGCGATCGTTTTTCAAAGCTTCGCCTTGTTTCCGTGGCTCACGGTGCTGGACAATGTGGAGACTCCGCTGCTGGCGCGGGGCATGGAACATTTTGAGCGCCATCATCGCGCCCTGCGCGCGCTCCACGCAGTGGGGCTGCAAGGGTTTGAGTCGGCCTACCCCAAGGAACTCTCCGGAGGCATGAAGCAGCGCGTGGGCATTGCGCGGGCCCTGGCCCTGGAGCCGGAAATTCTCTTCATGGACGAGCCCTTTTCCGCTCTCGACGTTTTGACCGCGGAAAATCTGCGCGGCGAGCTGATGGAGTTGTGGCTGGGGAAAAAAATTCCGACGCGAAGCATTTTCCTGGTTACGCACAACATTGAGGAAGCGGCGCTGCTGGCAGACCGCATCCTGGTGTTGGGACGGAATCCCGCACGCATTCGCGCCGACTTCCGCATTCCCTTGAAGCAACCGCGCGACCGCAATTCCGCCGAATTCCTGGTCTATGTCGATTACATTTACAAATTGATGACCCAGCCGCAACTGGAGCCCGCGCCGCCCTCCGCGCGAGCGCCGGCGGTGAAAGCTCCCTATCCGATGTTGCCCCACGCCCGGCCGGGGGGCATCGCGGGGATGCTGGAACTGCTCAACGATCGCGGCGGGAAGGACGATTTGTACCGCATCGCGGACGAACTGTCGTGGGAAGTGAATGACCTGCTGCCCATCATCGAGGCCGCAACCCTGCTGGACTTTGCCCGAACGGAAAAAGGTGATGTGGATCTCACCGACAAGGGGCGCGAGTTCGCGAGCGCGGATATTCCCACGCGCAAGGTCCTGTTCCGCGAAGCCGCCCTGGCTCATGCCGTGCTTCTTCAGCAGATCAGGAACAGCCTGGCCAGCAAATCCGACGGCGCGATGCCTTTGGAGTTCTTTCGGGATATCCTGGACGAACATTTTTCCGCAGATGAGACGCAGCGGCAGATCGACACTGCCTTGCACTGGGGGCGATACGGTGAGATCTTCTCGTACGATGCGGAGAGCGACAAGCTGTTTTTGCACCGGCTTGAACACCGGGGAGATTCCCAGCGCGATCTGCTGCACCAGGAATAATGCCGCCACCTTCCAAATCCTCTTCCGGAGTTCCACCGTGGGGAGTGTTTCCCGCGGGGACTTCCTCTCTTTTGCGGGACCTGCCCATACTGATTGCGGGCCTGGCGCTCTTCTACGGCCTGCTCACCTTTGCGCGCTATGGAATCGGCCCCGTCAATACCCAGGCGGAGATTCAGCTCTACCCCGGCGCCCTGCCGAAGTATGCCTTTTTCTCGGTGGTGCGGATCGCGATTGCCTATGTTCTCAGCCTGGCTTTCATGTTGGTGTACGGATATGTGGCCGCGTATAACGCCAAAGCTGAACGAATCATGATTCCGCTCCTGGACATCCTGCAATCCATCCCCGTGCTCAGCTTCCTTCCCCCTGTCATGCTGGCGATAATTGCACTGTTTCCTCACCGCCAATTGGGAGCGGAGCTGGGGTGCATCGTGCTGATCCTGACCGGGCAAGTCTGGAACATGACGTTCAGCTTCTACTCTTCCTTAAAAAGTATCCCGCGAGAAATGCACGAAGCGGCGGAGATTTACCGTTTGAGTTGGTGGCAGCGGCTGTGGCAAATGGAGCTTCCTTACGCGGCCATCGGGCTCGTTTGGAATTCCATCATGTCGGTGGCAGGCGCATGGTTTTTCCTGATGGCGTGCGAGATGTTCGTGTTAGGAGACCGCGACCTGCGGCTTCCCGGCCTGGGATCTTACCTCCAGACGGCGGCCAACGCCGGCGATACGCGCTCCATCGTCTGGGGCCTGGGAGTCATGGTCGCCATCATCGTGCTGATTGACCAGTTAGTTTGGCGTCCCACTATCGCCTGGGCGGAGAAATTCAAATTCGAACAGGTGGAGGCGGCCGAGCCCGCGCGCTCACCCATCCTCGATTTGCTGCGCCGTTCGAAAATCATCCCGCTTGCCGCGCGCGTGACCATCAAGCCGGCACGCGAGACGCTGAACCTCCACTTCGCTAAAGCCTGTGCGTTGCCGGGCGGGCGCTCACGAGGTGGTCTATTCACAAAGTGGATGTGGCGTTTACTCCTGCTGGCGGGACTGGTAGCCGTTGCCTATGCGGCAATCCGCATGGGCCAGATGCTTGTGGCCCTTTCGAGCGGGGAAGTTTGGGGAATCCTCCGGGGAGCAGGAGCAACATTCCTGCGCGTGGAAGCAACTCTGGTGTTGGCCGGACTTTGGACCATTCCCGTGGGAGTCTTCGTCGGCCTGCGACCGAGACTTTCCGCCTTCGTGCAGCCCCTCGCGCAAATTGCCGCCTCGGTGCCGGCCACGGCTTTGTTCCCAGTCGTCCTCCTGATGCTGGTTCGGGTCGGCGGCGGGATGGGAATCGGCTCCATGGTCCTGCTGCTGCTCGGCACGCAATGGTACATTCTGTTCAATATCATCGCGGGCGCCAGCGCCATTCCCACGGATTTGAAAGAAGTGTGCGGCGTATTCCGCCTGGGAAAGGTCGAACGCTGGCGGAAATTAATCCTGCCGGCAATTTTCCCTTTCCTGATTACCGGGTTCATCACCGCTTCGGGCGGCGCCTGGAACGCCAGCATCGTTGCCGAGTATTTCCATTTTCAGGGACAAACGCTGTCCACCGTGGGGTTGGGTGCGGTGATCAGCCGTGCCACCGACACGGGGAATTTCCGCGTCCTGCTGGCGGCAACCATCTGCATGGCAGCGATGGTGGTCACCGTCAATCGCCTCCTCTGGCGCAGACTGTACGGCCTGGCTTCCACAAAGTTCAAGCTGGAAACCTGAAGAGACTTATCCCCCGCAGATTCTTGAAGCGATCTTTACCGCTCGACCCGGTACAGCACCAGCGAAACCGCCGGGGGGCGTCTCCAATTGACTCCAATGGACGGATCGGTTCCGTCCGGCGGGGGCCCAATCGCCGGGCGCGATCCTACCGGTGTCTCCGCTTGAGTCGGAGGGCGGAAGCCGAAATTGATCGTTCGCTGGAGCTCGATCTGGTCCGCCTTCACTGTTCCCGCATAGGTGCTGTTTCCGGCTTTGAAGGAAACACTGTTGCCGTCCACATCGCCCTCCGTGATGGGGATCAGTGCATCGCCCCCCTCCACGCTTCCCGTGAGGTTGTTTCCATCTTGCCGTAGAGTGAATACCGTGGTGCCGGCGCCAGTGAGCATCGCGAGCAGGCCGGTGGCCCCCCCCGTATTCGGTATCGGCCTCCACAGCCCCGTGAGGCCGGAACCCACCGGCACCTCGCGTTCCCAAACCGCCACTTGCGGACGCAGCGTCGCTGCTTTCGCCGCAATAGTAGCGCTGGCCGCCTCGAGTCCGGGACAAGTCGCTTCCACGGTGATGCTCCCGGCGGTTTTCGTCGATTGGACAACAGCCATGCAGAGGCCGCAGAAGGCTTTTCGTGATGAGCCCTTGTCGGATTCGTGGTTGGTGGGGTCGCCGTTGCCGGTGCCGATCAGTTTCCCCTCTCCGGACACTCGGAAGGCCACCTCGTTGTCGGCGATCGGCACGACGTGGCCTTGCGCATCGTGAACTGCGGCGGCAAACATGGCAACATCTTCGCCATCAGCGGAGACCTCCGTGCGGTCCGCCTTCATCACCAGTTTTGCCGCGGGCCCCGTGGTTTCGCGCTTGGCCGTCATCACCTGCTTGCCGTCCTTGAAGGCGCGCGCCTCAATCGTGCCGGGAGCGTACTTCACGATCCATGCCAGGTGCGAATCCTTCTTCATTTCCTTCGCGCCCAGGCTCCGACCATTGAGGAACAACTCCACTTTTTCCTGGTTCGAATAAACCCAGACCGCGATTTCTTTTCCCTCCATGCCGGGCCAATTCCAATGCGGGAAGACGTGCAGCACCGGCTGGGAAGTCCACCAGGATTGGTAGTAATAGAAGGAATCTTTGGGGAAGCCGCAGGTATCGATGATCCCGTACTGCGAGCTGATGTTGGGCCACTCATAGGGCGAGGGTTCACCGCGGTAATCGAACCCTGTCCACACAAAGCCTCCGCTCAGCCACGGCCGGGCATCGCAGAAACTCCACCAGCCTTCCGCCGAGGCGCGGCCGGTGGTGGTGTAGGGGTCGTACGATCCCACATAGCCTTTTTCGCGGTCCGTAATGTAGATGCCGCGCGTGCCCACTGCGCTGACGGTCTCCGTGCCCACCATCGGCTTGTCCGGATGGGCCTGGTGATAGGCCTCCGCGACGGGGTCCATGTAGTTGTAACCCATGACGTCGCACTCCACCAGTCCGCCGATCCCGATGGCTCCGATGGGGGCAATCGAAACCGGCCGCGAACCGTCGCACTCGGTGGCAACTTCTTTCATCGCGGTGAGAATGTTCAAACCCTTTTCCGTGTTCGCCTGGCCTTCTTCATTTCCCATCGACCACATAAAGACACTGGGATGATTGCGGTCGCGCCGCACGAGGTTACCGAACTGGCTCAGGCCTTCGGGATTGGAAGACATCATGCGCGTTTCATCAAACACCAGCATACCCAGCTCGTTGCAGGCGTTGAGCAACTCCGGCGTCGGCGGGTTGTGCGATGTGCGATAGGAGTTGCACCCCATCTCCTGAAGCTTGCGAACGCGGTAATATTGGACGGCGTCAGGCAGCGCCACACCGATCCCGGCGTGGTCCTGGTGATTGCAGGTTCCTTTCAACTTGACGGACTTGCCATTGAGGAAGAAGCCCTTCTCCGCGTCGAAAGTCGCCGTACGAATGCCAAACGGCGTCTCGTAGCGATCAACGACCTCGCCACTCGCTTCCACTTCCGTCACCAGCTTGTAGAGGTTACGCTCCTCCAGGGACCACAACGCAGGCTTTTCCACCACCATTTCCTGCTGGTAGGTTTGATCTCCCCATTCCGGAATGGAGGCCGACCCAGTTGCCGCTTTCCCCACTGCCTTGCCGGAGGGATCGAGAATCGTTGAGGTCACGCGAGTGCTCTGCGCAGATTTGCCGCGGTTATTCACTTCCGTCTGGATTGAGAGGGTAGCGGCGCCTGGCCTCACCTGAGAGCGCACAAAGGTGCCCCACTGCTTTACGTGAACCGGGTGCGTTTTCACCAGCCAAACGTGCCGGTAAATCCCGGCTCCCTCGTAAAACCAGCCATCGCTCAAGGTGGCATCCACGCGCACCAGCAGCACGTTTCTTTCACCCGGCGTGGCGAAATCGGTCACATCGAAACTGAACGGATCGTATCCGCCGCTGTGCCGGCCGATGTAAAAACCGTTAAAGACCACCATGGTTTCCCGGTACGAGCCATCGAATTCAATGGTGATGCGTTTGCCCGCGTCGGAGGCGGGAAGTTCCAAGACGCGGCGATACCACCCGATACTCGTGGCCGGGTAGGTGCGCCCCAACGGGTAAAATCCTTTACTCGAAAGCGCCGGATCGTTCTGGAAGGGCAGCTCGATGGCCCAATCGTGAGGCAGGTCCAAGGGCCGCCAGTCGCTATCGTCGAATGCCAGGGCGCCGGCAGGAAGGAAATTCCCCGTCTTCTGGAAGTTCCCGGACCTTCCGTCCCCGAATCCAAAGTCCTTGGCGGGGTCATCGGCGTGGCCGAAGTGAAAGCGCCAGGCGAAATCCAGGAGCAGCCGTTCGCGTCCTGCGCCAGGCCCCGCCGACGCGGGTTCGGCGCCTGCGGGTGGCATGGCTGTTGCGGCAGCCTCGCGCGGCGCATTCAGCACAACCTTCCCGTTGGCTACAGCCCTTTGCGCCGCCGCTGCTACGGCGGGCGCCAGCAGGCTGGTCCTCAACAGATCTCGACGTGTAAGATTTTTCATTTTCGCCCCCAAAAATCATCTTGCGGTCGGAATATCCCGCCACCACCTCAGGAAAGAAGAGTCCCGCAACTCAGTATGATTGTCTTGATGAACCCTTTGCCTCCCCGGAACAGGACACTTACTGATCGCTGCACAATACGGTGACGGACGAACCCCCTCACCCGCCCCGCCCCGGGTGGAGAAAAGGCCGGTTGCGTTCCACCCTGTCCCCCCAGGGGGGCGAGGGCATAGACCTTAATTGACTCTCCCCTCGCCCCTTTGGGGGAGAGGGGCGGGGGTGAGGGGGTAGTCGTCACTCAATTTTGCAGCACTCAGTAGGGCTTACACACCCGGCATTATCTCATAAACAGAATGCTTCCCTCATCGGGAGAACATGGCCTGAATATTCGCCCGAATGACTCTCTCGATCATGTTGATTTCCTTTGCCCCGATCTGCTTCCATTTCAGCGCGTGCAATACGGCGGACCGGTCGCGCCGGAAATAAACACAAGTTCCGATAATGGTTAGTACCCGCACTTGCGTATCAGGAGAGGTGGCGGATTTGCCGGTAAGGCGGGCGGTGGCTTCCGCCAAGGTGTCCCGCAGCGGCGCGAGGCCGCGATTGAGGAGGCGAAAGGCGCGGGGCGGTCCGGACGCCGCCTGGCTGACGAATCTTCCATAATAGTCGGGGAGGGAATGGCCAAGTAGGACCCGGAGAAAGTCGCTCAGCATCGTGCAGAGGATCTCGACCAATTCGGGGTGGGTGATTTTCGGCCGAGCCATGGACGCCCGCGCCTGTTGGATCAGCGGTTCCTCGTGCGCCCCCCAGCAAGCTGCCACGTGCCGCGCCGACGCTTCATAGAGTCCCTGCTTGTTTCCAAAGTAGTAGGAAATCGATATTATGTTGGTCTTGGCCGCCGCGGCGATGTCGCGTGTGCGGGCGCCATCGAAGCCGCGCGCCGCGAACTCCTGAATGGCCACCTCGAGGAGGCGTTGCCGAGTCAGCTCGCCGCGGTCACTGGCAGGGCGCCCTTTGGTGGACATCAATGTGTTTGCTTTCACGGGGATTACCCACCGCACGCGGTCGATTATAAAACAGGCATTGAATTGTATCAATCAATTGATTTATAAATAGGGGCTTGGCTGATGCAGCCGCGAGGTGGCAGTGGGACTTTTTGACACTGGTGGACAGGTTCATGCCGGCACAGCAAGGGACGGCAGGGCGTGGGATGTCCCAGGTGCTGCTAAGAAAGGGTGCGGAATTTGATGAGCAGAGACTTTGTTTTTTGGCGCCAGCCGGGACAGTCAAGTCCTCATGCGTTGCCACGCGTCGCCGATCCGACAATATCCAAGGCCTTCGGCAGAGCGCCGGGCGGGGTATGCGTCGGACTAATCTTAGCCGCGGTGGCAGGCGTGGTGTTGACTAGTGCGAGTTGCGAAAGTCCGAAGCCGCAGGCTGCGGGCACTGCCCCCGCCGCGCCGGTGGGCGTGGTGAAGGCGATCCAGATAGACGTGCCCGTACACGCCGAATGGGTTGCCACCCTGGACGGCTACGTGAACGCCCAGATTCAACCCCAGGTGAGCGGCTATCTAATCAGCCAGAACTACAAGGAAGGCTCCTACGTCCACAAGGGTGATGTGCTTTTTGAAATCGACCCACGGCCGTTCCAGGCGGCGCTCGACCAGGCCAAAGGGCAACTGGCCCAGGCGCGGGCGCAACTCTATTTGGCCAACGTCAATGTGAAACGCGATACGCCCCTGGTGAAGGAGCGGGCCATCGCCCAGAGCCAGCTTGACACTGAAACGGCGGCGCAGATGCAAGCGCAAGCGGCCATTCAGGCGGCGGAGGCTGCGGTCGAGCAGGCGCAACTGAACCTTGGATTCACCAAAGTCCTTTCCCTCATTGACGGGATCGCAGGAATCGCCACCACACAGATGGGCAACCTGGTTTCACCCGCGGCCGTGCTGACGACGGTCTCCCAAGTCGACCCCATCAAAGCCTATTTCCCCATCAGCGAGCAGGAGTACCTGCAATTCACTTCCAAGCTGCTGAAAACTAAAACTTCAGCCAGCGATCTTCTGCGGACCTCAGATTCCCGGTTGCTCGATCTGATCCTCTCGGATGGTTCAGTTTATCCGCACAAGGGGCAGGTGGTCTTCACCGACCGGCAGGTGGACCCGCAGACCGGGACGATTCGAGTTGTTGGGGCCTTCCCGAACCCGGGGAACATCCTTCGGCCGGGGCAGTTCGGGCGCGTGCGCGCGCTGGTGGGTGTATGCCAGGGAGCGGTTCTGGTTCCGCAACGCTCGGTGACGGAGCTGCAGGGAAGTTACGAAGTGGCCGTGGTGACCTCACAGAACAGCATTTCCATCCGGAAGGTGAAGGTGGGGGATCGCGTGGGTTCATTGTGGATCATTAGCGAGGGCCTGGCGCCGGGCGAAACAGTGGTTTTGGACGGCACCTCGAAAGTGCGCGATGGCATGCCGGTAAAGCCCACGGAAGAAACCCCGCAGCCGGAAGGAAACCGATGATTTCCAAGTTTTTTATCAACCGCCCCATTGTGGCGATGGTCATTTCCCTGGTGATGGTCATTGTGGGAGCGGTGGCCATGGTGACCCTGCCGATTTCTCAGTTTCCAGAAATTATTCCCCCCGAAATTCAGGTGCGGGCCGTCTATCCGGGGGCGGACGCCCGCACCATGATGGAGTCCGTCGCCACTCCCATCGAGAGTCTCATGACCGGGGTGGACTACATGAACTACATGTATTCCACCAACGACAACTACGGCAACATGGTTTTGACGGTGAATTTCAACGTCGCAACCAACCCCAATACCGATCAGATCTTGACCCAGCTTCGGGAATCGCAGGCCAGCCCGCAGTTGCCGGCCATGGTGAATACGACGGGCGTGGTGGTGCAGAAGTCCCGGGCGGCGGCGATGATGGTCATCGTGTACTATTCACCCCACGAGACTTACGACCGGAACTTTCTGACCAATTACGCCTACATCAACTACGTGGATGAACTTTCGCGCGTGCCGGGGGTGGGGCGCGTGCAGGTGTTCGGCGGCCAATACGCGATGCGCATCTGGGTGAAGCCCGATCAATTGGCCAAGCTGGGCGTGACGGTTCCGCAGATTGTCTCCGTGGTGGAAGCGCAGAACACCGTGAATCCGTCGGGGCAAGTGGGCGGGGAACCGGCCCCCAAGAGCCAGGAATATACCTACACCGTGCGTTCGCAAGGGCGCCTGGTGACGCCCGAGGAATTTGGCGAGATCGTGGTGCGCTCCAATCCGGACGGATCAACCCTGCGCCTCAAGGATGTGGCGCGGATGGAACTGGGGGCCACATCCTACAGCTTCGATGTGCGCTTCAAGGGCAAAGCCGCCGCGGCCATCGGCATCTACCAACTGCCCGGTTCCAACGCGATTGCCGCCGCGGAGGGAGTGCGCGCGAAGTTGGACGAATTGGCGCGGCGGTTGCCCAAAGACCTCAATTGCGAAATCGGCGTGGACACCACCAAGGCGGTCACGGCCGGGATTCATGAAATCCTGCTGACACTGTTTGAGGCCCTGTTGCTGGTCATTCTGGTGGTTTACATCTTCCTCCAGGGCTGGCGCCCCACGCTGATTCCCTTGTTGGCGGTGCCGGTTTCCCTGATTGGAACGTTCATCGTCTTTCCCCTGCTGGGCTTCTCCATCAATACGCTCTCGCTGTTCGGGTTGGTCCTGGCCATCGGCCTGGTGGTGGACGACGCCATTGTGGTGGTGGAAGCGGTGGAGCACCATATTGAGGAGGGAATGACGCCGCGGGATGCCACGGTGCTGGCCATGGAACAGGTCTCGGGGCCGGTGATCGCCATTGCCCTGATCCTGGCGGCGGTGTTTATCCCCACGGCGTTCATACCGGGAATCACCGGCAAGCTCTACCAGCAGTTTGCCGTCACCATCGCCATTTCGGTGATCTTCTCGGCCTTCAACGCGCTCACCTTGAGCCCCGCGCTGTGCGCCATGATTCTGAAGCCGCGCCAGCGCTACCGGGGGCCGGTCGGCTGGTTCTTCGGCAGGTTCAACCGGGTGTTCAACCGCTCACGGGATGGGTACATCAGCTTCTCCCGCGTGCTCATCCACAAGTCCGCTTTAAGCCTGCTTTTCCTGGCGCTGATCGCCGTTTTCGCCGTGGGCATGGGAAAGAGGCTGCCCGCTTCCTTCCTTCCCGAAGAAGACCAGGGCTACGCGATGATCACCATGACGTTGCCCAGAAGCGCGTCGCTCGAACGCACCTCGGCGGCCGCACGGAAGGTGGAAGAGATCGTCCAGAAGATGCCGGGAGTACAGAACATTACGTCGATCATGGGGGTCAACATCCTGAGCGGGACCCAGAGTTCCTATGACGCCCTCTTTTTCGTTCGCTTCAACGATTGGGACCAGCGCCGGTCGCCGGAACTGCAAGCGCAGGCCATCGAGATGCGCCTCAATCAGGAACTCTCCCAGGTGAGCGAAGGCACTTGCTTTGTTTTCTCGCCCCCCGCTATCCCCGGCATCGGCGCGGCGGGGGGCGTGAACTTTGTGCTGGAAGACCGGTCGGGGACGGGAGGGGATTTTTTCCCCAATAACCTGGACCGGTTCGTGGCGGCGGCGCAGCAGCGGCCGGAACTGGCGCGCGTCATCGCCACCTACGCCGCGCACGTTCCGCAATTCTACGTCAACGTCGACCGTGAAAAGGTGATGCACCAGAAGGTAGACATCGCGGAAGTGTACCAAACCCTGGAGACGTTCATGGGCGGTTATCTGGTGAACTACTTTAACCGCTTCGGACGCCAGTGGCAGGTCTACGTGGAAGCGGAAGACAACTACCGCGCCAATGCGAGTGACATCGGCCAGTTTTATGTGACCAATCCCCATGGGGATAGGGTGCCAATGAGCACCTTGAGCACCATCCGAAGCATTACCGGTCCCGAGTTCCTGATGCGCTACAACGAATACACGGCGGCGCAGGTGAACGCCACCGCCGCTCCCGGGGTCAGCTCGGGACAGGCCATGAAAGCCATGGAAGAAGTGTTCGCTCAAACCATGCCGCGCGAAATGGGCTTTGACTACATGGGCATGTCGTTTCAGGAGCAGAAAGCGGCGCAGGGGGTTTCGGCCACCGCGGTCTTCGGGCTTTCGCTCCTGTTTGTCTTTCTGATCCTGGCCGCCTTGTATGAAAGCTGGTCGCTGCCGTTCAGCGTCCTGCTGGGAACGCCCATCGCCGTGGCCGGAGCGTTTCTGGCGCTCACCTCGCGGCACTTTGAGAACGATGTCTACGCGCAGATCGGTCTGGTGATGTTGATTGGCCTAGCCGCCAAGAACGCCATCCTGATTGTGGAGTTTGCCAAACTCGAGCACGAGAAGGGCAAGAGCACAACGGAGGCCGCGCTGGCCGGAGCTTGGCTCCGCCTGCGCCCCATCCTGATGACTTCTTTCGCCTTCATCCTGGGTTGCGTCCCGCTCTGGACCGCGCAAGGGTCAGGCGCGGTGGGACGCCGTATTCTGGGAACCGTGGTGATCGGCGGCATGTCGGCGGCCTCCCTCATAGCTATCTTCTTGATTCCAGTGACCTTCGCAGTTATCGAAGGCCTCTCGTCGCGGATGGGCCACCTTCCCAAACATCAACCTGGCTCCGGCGACCCAAAGGGGGGCAGCTAACATGGTCCGCACCGCAAAGAGCTTTTCCATTTCGATTGGGCTGCTTCTGTTGGCCGCCTGCACGGTGGGGCCGAATTACCAGCGCCCCAAAACCGAGGTCCCGGGGGGATATCGGGGAGCACCGGCCGCCGCGGGGGTGGCAGAATCCTCCGAGTCGCTGGGGGATGCCCAATGGTGGACGGTTTTCCAGGACGAGCAGCTTCAGTCACTCATTCGGACGGCACTTAAACAGAACTACGACGTGCGCATCGCAGCGGAACGGGTGCTGGCGGCGCAGGCGCAGCTCCGCATCACACGCTCCGATCAGTACCCATTGGCCGGGGTGGGGGCAGGCGGCACGACCGAACGCGAGCCCTCCAGTCCCTTTTACGCCGCCTATCGCTGGGATTATATGCAGGTGGGGGGAGGTGCGTCGTGGGACATCGACTTTTGGGGGAAATACCGAAGGGCCACCGAGGCTGCTCGCGCTAACCTGTCCCAGACCGAGTGGGGAAAGCGCGCCGTGGTGAGCACCCTGGTTGCAAACGTTGCCAGCGCCTACTTCCAGCTTAGGGCATTTGACCTGGAGATCGATATTACCCAGCGCACCCTGGCCTCCCGGCAAGAATCCTTGCGGCTGACCAGGCTCCTGGCGGACCAAGGGGCGGCTTCGATGGTGGATGTACGCCAGGCGGAGCAGCTTGTCTACACCGCTTCTGCCACTCTCCCTGATTTGCAACGGCAGGTTGAACAGGAAGAAAACTACTTCAGTTTCCTGCTGGGTCAAAACCCCGGCCCTATCCCTCGGGGGCAAAGCTTGACCGAACAAGCCCGGCCGCCCGTCGTTCCCGCCGGGCTGCCATCCCAATTGCTCGAACGCCGTCCGGACATTCACGAATCCGAACAGCAATTGATCGCGGCCAATGCTCAAATTGGTGTGGCGCGCGCCGCCTACTTCCCGGATATTTCCCTCACCGGAACCGCTGGATTTATAAGTTCTGCCTTGAGCGATCTGTTTACCAAGCCTGCAGGCACTTGGAATGTCGCTGCCTCCGCCACTCAACCGCTCTTCACTGCGGGAAAGTTGCAGGCCAATGTCCGGCTGGCGGAAGCACAGCAGCAACAAGCCTTGCTGGCGTACCAGCAGACGATCCAGAGTGCGTTTCGGGATGTTTCCGACGCTTTGGTGGCGTACCAGAAGACCCGCGAGGCGCGGGAACAAGAAGAACTCCTGGCCGCTGCCGCGCAGGATTCCGCCCGTCTCGCGCATGTGCGCTACGATGGCGGCAGGACCGCTTACCTCGAAGTCCTTACTAATGAAACCAATTACCTGACCGCCGAGTTGAATCTCTCCCAGGCGAGGCTGAGTGAGATGCTCTCCCTGGTGCAGATCTACAGTGCCCTGGGCGGCGGCTGGCAGCAGTAAAGTCCTTGCCGCGCCAGGGGCGGGAGAGGAGCGTCGAGTGATACAGGCATCGGGTGACTGGGTCAGGGGGAGTGCCTCTTTCCGTAGATCAGCCACTCAGTTTTCAAACGCCCCGGCGCATTGGGTATTCCTCTGCCACCCAAAGCTGACAGCGCAACGCAGAAACTTTTCCGGCCCGAAACAGGCGCACGTCAAGAGAGTTATCCCGAATTCAGCGGGATTACCGTGCCGCTTGCTTTTTTTGTCTCCCGTGAGGAATTCGAATGATGCAAGTTGGTGCGGAAGGGGGGATTCGAACCCCCACGCTCTTGCGAGCGTCAGCCCCTCAAGCTGGTGCGTCTGCCAGTTCCGCCACTTCCGCACATGAGGGCTGAAAGAAAGCTGTCAGCAATCAGCGTTCAGCTATCAGCTAAAACGCCGGACACAACAAGTTCCAAGCCAGCCAGCTAACAATTGCCCAGCCCTTGCATAAGCTGAGAGCTGAAGGCTGATAGCTTCTTCCCCTACTTCTTCGCAGGCACGGGGATCACCGGCGCGGTCTTGGCCGGCACGTTCTGGAACACCGAGGCTCCACTGGTGCGCGAGGCATGAACGGCAAGGGTGACGGAGGTAACGATGAAAAGCGCTCCCAGCACCCAGGTGATTTTGGCCAACAAGGTGACTGCGCCCCGCGGGCCGAAGGCCGCCTGACTGGTCCCCCCGAAGGCCGCCGTGATGTCCACGTTTTCGCCGCCCTGCAAGAGCACTGCTCCGATCAGCAAAAGACAAATCAGTACGTGTAAGACTTCAACCAAAGTGATCATTCGTTAGGTCCTCAGCTAATAGCCGACAGCTCACAGCTTTCTACGCCGTCAACTCTCAGCGTGAAACTTTCAGATCTCGCTTCTAACTAAAAGCCAGCTACACTTGGCTCTCGACTGTCAGCCGTAAGCTGTCAGCTATTGATAATTTATCAGAGCGCTAAACGAATCCACTTTCAGACTCGCCCCGCCCACCAGCGCGCCGTCAATCTCCTCCTGGGCCATCAAATTGCCCACGTTGTCGGGCTTCACGCTGCCGCCGTATAGGATGCGCACTGCACTCGCTTCTTTTTCTCCGAAGTTCTGCCCGGCCAGGTTGCGTAAAAGGCTATGGCTTTCCGCTGCCATCTCCGGCGTTGCGGTTCGGCCCGTGCCGATCGCCCAGACCGGTTCGTAAGCAATTATGATACGGGAAAAGTCCGAAGGGGTCAATCCGGCTAAGCTGCCCTCGAACTGGGTCTTCAACACTTCCCCCGTGCGGCCGGATTCGCGCTCCGCCAGGGTTTCGCCGACGCACACGATGGGCGTAAGGCCCGCTGCCAGCGCTGCCTTGACCTTCCGGTTCACCTGCTCGTCGGTTTCGCCGTGGTCGTGGCGCCGCTCGGAGTGGCCGATGATCGCATGCGTGCAGCCCGCGTCCACCAGCATCGCCGGGGAGATGTCACCGGTGTGCGCGCCTTCCTTGTCCCAGTGCAAATCTTGCGCCGCCACCGAAACCTTCGAGCCCTTGGCGGCCTGCGCGGCAGCGGCCAAGGCCGTGAAAGGCGGCGCCACCACTACCTCGCAGTGCCCGGCCTGCGCCGCCACCGGCTTGATCTTCTGAATGAAGTCCACCGCTTCCGCGATGGTCTTGTACATCTTCCAGTTTCCAGCAATTACAGGTTTACGCATTTAGATAAGTCCTTTTGGTTAATTGTCAGTTGTCCGTCGTCCGTAGTCAGTTGCACGGTCGGACGGTGTGTTCCCCGAGGAGGAACAATAGCAGTTACGCCGTGGACCACGTGCGACGGACCACGGACAAGCCCTTCCGCCCTACTTCTTTTCCGTCAACGCCGCGACTCCGGGCAGCGTTAGCCCCGAGAGGAACTCGAGCGAAGCGCCACCTCCGGTGGAGATATGGCTGATCTTATCGGCCACGCCCATCTTCTTTACGGCCGCCACCGAATCGCCGCCGCCCACAATCGACACGGCTGAGGATGCCGCCACGGCCTTGGCGATGGTGAGCGTGCCCTCAGCGAACTGGGGCATTTCGAAAACGCCCATGGGACCATTCCACACGATGGTTTTGGCCTTGGCGATTTCCGCCGCGTATTCGGCGCGCGTGGCCGGACCGATATCCAGCCCGATGCGATCGGCGGGAATGGCGCGGGTCGCGGCCGTTTCCGCCACCGCCGAAGCGTCGAACTTATCGGCTACAATGTGGTCCTTGGGCAGCAGGAATTTCTTCCCGCGCGATGTAGCGTCCGCCAGGAGCGTCTTGGCCAGGTCCAGCTTGTCGTCTTCCGTCTTTGACTTCCCAACTTCTACTCCCTGCGCCTTCAGAAAGGTGTAAGCCATGGCGCCGCCCACCAGCACCGTGTCGGCGATCTTCAAAAAGTTCTGGAGCAATTCGATCTTGTCGGAGACTTTCGCGCCGCCCACGATCGCTACGTAGGGCCGCGCGACGTTCTCCACTGCTTTGCCGAGGTATTCGAGCTCTTTCTCCATCAGCAGGCCCGCGGCACAGGGCGATAGATAATGCGTGATGCCTTCGGTGGACGCGTGGGCGCGGTGCGCGGAACCGAACGCGTCGTCCACGTAAACCTGGGCGAGCGCGGCCAGCTTTTGTGCAAACTCCGGCGCGTTCTTTTCTTCTTCGGGATGAAAGCGCACGTTTTCAAGCAGCAGCACGTCGCCGTCTTTAAGCGCCAGAGCCGCAGTTTCGGCTTCCGGGCCGATGCAATCGGCGGCGAAGGCCACGGGCTTGCCCAGCACTTGCGCCAGGCGTGTGGCGGCAGGTTTCAGGCTGTATTTGGGATTCACTTTGCCCTTGGGCCGCCCCAGGTGCGAGGCCAGAATTAGCCGGCCCCCGCGCTCCACGATGTACTTGATGGTGGGCAGCGATGCCTGGATGCGGGTGTCATCCGTGATTTCGCCGGCATCGTTTAAGGGCACGTTGAAGTCTACGCGCATGAAAATGCGCTTACCATTAGGGTCAAGGCAACGAACAGAAAGTTTGGGCATGGGTATGATTCCTCATTTCATGATGTGAACCGCGTCGGGAAAGGTCCTTTGTCATTTGTCTGTGGAGCATTGGCGGCGGGATGGCTCCGCACCGCCGACCGGCAATTAAACTCACGCCTCCGGGTCGGCTAGTCCAACCGGCGCCCAATGCGCGACCGAATGGCAACGGGCAACTGACCGCGAACTACAGAAAGCCACCCGCTGCTTACTGCCTTCCACTTTCCGCAAGAATCATGGGAAGCGGCTTCAACTCGCGCCGCAGGGGGGCCAGCGAGAGGCCGAGAGCCTCCAAGGTGAAGGCGCCTAAAAGGTTACTGTCTCCCCCTTCGCCGAAGATGACATCGGCTCCGCCCACCTGCTCACCGCGTTTGAAGAGGGCGATCCCTTTTCTCCTAACGATCTTTGAACCATCGGCCAACCGGAATTCCTGCTGCGTGAGGGGCCGGATGCCGAGTTTCTCAAGAATTGGGGTGGGCACGACCGAATAGATCGCGCCGGAATCGACCAAGAACTCCACCTTCTCGGTTACTTCGGGGGTGGCGGGGTTTCCCACTTCAATTTCCAGAACGGTTAATCCCATTGCCCCTCCTTGGACGGTCCGAAAGCTGAAGTCCGGAGTTCCCATTGTTCCCGCGATGGGAACGGAAAATGCAACGGACGACTGACCACGGACTAAGGACAGCCGCCCGCTGCCTACTGCCTAGTGCCTACTGCCTTTCTACAGTCCCTTCTTCGCCACGAAGTTGATCAGGTCGCGGACGCGGCAGGAGTAACCCCACTCGTTGTCGTACCAGGCGACGACTTTCACCAAATTGCCGTCAATGACTTTGGTGAAGCCGGCGTCAACCATGGACGAATGCGGATTGCCGGTAAAGTCCTTGGAGACCAGTTCCTCTTCCACAAATTGCAGAATGCCTTTCATGGGGCCTTCCGCAGCCTTCTTGAGGGCGGCGTTCACTTCCTCGGTGGTGGTGGGCTTTTCGACCAGCGCCACGAGGTCAACCACGGAAACGTCGGGGGTGGGCACGCGCATGGCGTAACCATCCAGCTTGCCCTTGAGCTCGGGCAGCACCAGACCGACCGCCTTGGCCGCGCCGGTGGTGGTGGGGATCATGCTAAGAGCCGCCGCCCGCGCCCGCCGCAGATCTTTGTGCGGGAGGTCGAGGATTTTCTGGTCGTTGGTATAGGCGTGAATGGTGGTCATTGATCCCTTGAGGATTTTGAAGCTGTCGTTGATGACCTTCGCCGCCGGGGCCAGGCAGTTGGTGGTGCAGGAAGCGTTGGAAAGGACATGGTGCTTCGAGGCGTCGTACATGCCCTCGTTGACGCCCAACACGATGGTGATGTCTTCGCCTTTCGCCGGGGCGGAGATGATGACCTTCTTCACCGTGCCCTTCAAATGCTTCTTGGCGTCTTCGGCCTTGGTGAACAAGCCGGTGGACTCGACAACCACTTGAATGCCGAGCGAGGACCAGTCGATTTCAGCCGGGTCCTTCACTTTGAAGACCCGAATCGGCTTGCCGTTGACGGTAATGGCGTTCTCGCTGAAGCCGACGGTGGCATTGATAGTGCCGAAAACCGAGTCGTATTTCAGCAAATGGGCCAAAGTCTTGGGATCAGTAATATCGTTCACAGCAACGATTTCGACCCCGGGATCGTTCAGGGATGCGCGCAGAAGGTTCCGGCCAATGCGCCCGAAACCGTTGATTCCAACCTTAACAGGCATAATTACTCCCTCCAGTGTATTTCGACAGATTTGACCTAAATCAGAAATTCTATTCGGCCTACCGAGCTAAGTCAAAGCTAAAAGCTCTGCGGGACATAATGCCCGCAGTTCGCGTGCGCGAAAAAGCCCAACAAATGGACTGAACAAGACAGCGCCGCATCCGTGGTTCCAAAGGTTATTACACAGTACACGTAGGTGGAACCTCTTCTGCAGATCGCCAGCTTTCCGGAGGCTTGTGAAGATGGTCGGATTAGGGCAGTAAGCGGTAAGCAGAAGGCAGAAAGCAGTAGGCAGCGGACGCTTTGGGTGGTCCCGGCGGGGCCGGGAAAGCAATCGGCAGCCGGCAGACCGCGCATTGTCGAGGCCGATAAGCAGACCCTGAAGGTCATGAAAGCCCGGCGGGGGGCTATTAGCGTCCGCCCCCGCATCCCGAGCCCCGAATTCCTGTTGTCGAGTACCGCCGCCGGCGAGCTTTTATTGCCTCACCTATCCTTGGTGGGACAGCCACAGAAGGGAAGTCTTCTTCTCCTTGGGGCGCGTCAACGTCATTTCCGACTTGCCCCAGGGGCCTTCGACGCTCAGCTTGATGCTGTCGCCGGATACCGTCCCATCGTGCTTCACTTCGTTATCGCCAAAGTGCGTCTTGAAGGAAATGTGGTCGCCCTCCACCTTCCCGTCCTCGATGGGGATATCTCCGTTGGGAGATTCCACCGCACCCGTCAGCTTGGCGCCATCCACTTTAAAGTTGAATGTGATCTGCATGTCGCCGTTCGGGCCACTGATGCTGCCTTCCCAGCGTCCGCTGACATCCGCGGCGTAACCAACGGTCACAAACAGTGCACTGAGAATTCCTGCCATCCACACACGTCGAAGCATGTTTTCCTCCCTCGTGATTCTCTTCCCTTTGTTGATGGGCTTCGAGAATACACTGGGCGGCAAGTACAGTCAATGTGATTGTAATGCAAGACCTGGTGTCATCACGACTGAGAATCCCGGTGGGGCAATCGTCATCCCCGAGAGGGGGTGAATCCAGTCCCTATCACGTGGCCACCCTGCCTGATCCCTCGGGGGACTGAGCATTAATTCACGCGGGCGCATTGCCGGGGCCGCTACGCCGGCGCCTTCCCATTGGCTGGAGCGGATTCGCCCTCGTGCGAATGACACTCCGGGGCGGAAGCTCATGGCCTCATGTGGAACGGGTAGCCTTTTGATATCATCATTGCTTGGCAAGGATTATAGCCTTGCCATGCTAGACATTGAGGCCCAAGCTCGCAGGCAGCAGGTGAGGGCCTGGGGCCGAACGCTAACGGGCTGACCACGAATCCCCTTGGGTTGCTGCATCACCCGGTTGTCGATTCTTCCGACGCCGCAGGCATGTTGGGGACTTCTTCTCTCCCAGTGTTCGGGCCCCCCCGCCGGCAATTCCGGACTCGATGTGTAAAGGACCTCTTGGCATTTGAAACCTGGTGTATGTTATCGGTCGATTGAAATCTGAAAACGGAGAATCCCATTTGCAGAGATGGTTGCCTTAGTATGAGATCCAAATTGATTTATGGCCTCGTGATTTTCTCCAGTGCCTTTCTGTTGTTCCAGGTGCAACCCCTCCTGGGGAAAATGATCCTGCCCTGGTTTGGCGGCGCCGCCGGAGTATGGATCGTCTGCCTGTTGTTTTTCCAGGTCGTGCTCCTGCTCGGGTATCTTTATGCTCATTTGCTGACGCGGATATTTCCCGCGCGCACGCAGACCCTGGTCCATGCGGGGTTGCTCGCCGCCAGTGTCCTGGTGCTGCCCATTCTGCCCAAGAATTCCTGGAAGCCATCGGACCCCTTCCACCCGGCGTTCCACATACTCTGGTTATTGGGAGCCACCGTAGGCCTGCCCTACTTTCTTCTGTCTTCCACCAGTCCCTTGCTGCAAGCGTGGTACGCCAAGGACGAAGCGGAGGCCGCCCCTTATCGCTTCTATGCCGTGTCCAACACGGGTTCGATGCTGGCCTTGTTAAGCTACCCCCTGCTGATCGAGCCCTGGTTTGGCACTTCGCATCAGGCGGTGGGATGGTCATGGGCCTACGCTGCCGTGGCTCTTTTGTGCGCGGTGCTGGCGCTTACTTCGCCCCAAACTCCGCCTGACGAGCAGATCGAAGACGCGCCTCACCCTGACTGGAAGGTGCAAGCGCTGTGGATCAGTCTGGCAGCGTGTGGCTCCGCCATGTTGCTGGCCATTACTCACCACATCTCGCAAAACATCGCTTCCGTTCCGCTGCTTTGGGTTATTCCTCTCGCCCTGTACCTGCTGACGTTCATCTTATGTTTTGAAGGCAGAGCCTGGTACCGGCGCGACTTCTTTCTCCGGCTGCTAGGCGTGGCATTGGGCGCCATGGCCTACGCCCTGTCGCCATCGTTTGCCATCCTCCCTCTCGCGCTGTCCATTCCTCTCTTTTGCGGATGTCTATTTGTGTGCCGCATGTTTTGTCATGGGGAGTTGGCCCGGCTGAAGCCCCATCCCGCGCACCTGACATCTTTTTACTTGATGTGTTCTTTGGGCGGCGCAATGGGAGCGTTTCTCGTCGCCCTGGTTGCTCCCTGGCTGTTTTCCGGCGATTTTGAACTGCGGCTGGCCATAGGATGCTGTGCCGTCCTGGTTCTAGTGGTCCTTCACCGCGACACCGCCAGTCCGTTTTACAAGGCGCGTTGGCAACCCGCGTGGCTGCTGGTGGTTGCCCTGGCGCTCACCATCGTTGTGAGCCTGAGCGTGACGGCGGTGGAGGAGGCCCGAAGCGCCCGCGTGATGGTGCGCAATTTCTACGGCGTGCTGCGCGTCGTCGATCGAGTGGCGCCGAATGTAGTGCTGGTGAAGGGCGCAAATTCGCAGCCGCTCGATGAGGATCCCCGCTTCGCCAAGCTGATGAACGGTACCATCGATCACGGGCTGCAGTTCTTGTCGCCGGCCCGCCGCGGCCAGCCCACCTCCTACTACGGTCCGGACTCGGGAGTCGGAATAACCCTGAGGGCGGCGCGAGGCGCAACCCCTCTGAACGTGGGAGTGATCGGACTCGGGGTCGGCACGCTGGCCGCCTATGGAAGACGTGGTGATTGCTATCGTTTCTATGAGATCAATCCCCTGGTGGTCCAGATCGCCCATCAGGATTTCAGCTTTCTACGCGACTCGGAAGCGAGGATTGACGTTGTCTTGGGCGACGGGCGACTGTCACTCGAGCAAGAGCCGCCACAAGGATTCGATGTGCTCGTGGTGGATGCTTTCACCAGTGACGCGATCCCGGTGCATTTGCTGACGCGCGAAGCTTTTGCCTTGTACTTTCGCCATCTCCAACCCCACGGCGTGCTGGCGGTGCACATTTCCAACCAGTATTTAAACCTCGCGCCCGTGGTGGCGGCCGCCGCAATTGGGCTGAGCAAAGAAGCCGTGTTGGTGAATAACGAGGCCGACGGCCGGCGTGGGATCTCTCGGGCGACGTGGATTCTGGTGGGGAACCCTCAAGGCTTTACCGGCAAGCCCGAGATCGAGAAAGCGGGAACCATTCTCGCCGCCATCAGCCCCGAGCGGCAATGGACCGATGATTACAGCAGCCTCTTCAAGATCTTAAGGTAGGACCTCCGAGTATCAGACGTGGTCAGCATGAGAGGAGGACTTCCATGTTGAGTCGACGGAAGCTGGAACTCGCACAGCGAGGCCGGCTCGCGGCCAACGAGTTGCGATTTGGTTTTTGGCGGTTCCTCTGACGACCCAGCGTCCTACCAGGTGCGGAATCGCGGGTTCCCTTCAATACTTTTTCACGCTCACCACTTGATCGCCGTCGAAGGTGACGAAAAGAACGTGCGGCGGGGTTCCATAAATCCAGTCTTCCTGCTCGTCGCCGTTCCGAACCTCGCGCACGCGCCGGTCCGGCGTACCCTTGGAAGAAAGCACGGCATCGCGGTCCATTCCCACAATGACTTGGTGGTTCTTGATGGCCGCCTTCACCTCGGGCGGGAGATTCGGTGCGTACAACACCGTGGGCGAGTGGCGTTCGAAATCGAGGACGCCGGACAGAATTGTTTTCAACTGGGGCACGGTGAGGTCAGGAAGGGCCTTGCCGTAATCCAGCGTGATGGAGGACCCGATGGCGCTGGCCGGCGGTTGTTGCGAACCAATGGGGGCGGTATCCGTTCCCATGCCGATTTCGATGTGCTGGTACCACTTCTTGGCGGACTTTCCGCCGCCGTTAAGCTCGAAAACAATCTGGCTCGACTTGAATTCGATCTTGGTGATGGCCGCAGGCGTGCCCGCTTTCATGGCCATTCCGTTTGCGTGCATTTCTTTTTGGGCGTCCGCCTGGTCCAACTTTCCTTGCCCATCGATGCGGACGCCCCTTTTCCCCAGAGGAAGGGGAATCTTGGTCACCGCCAACTCCCGCAGGAGGCCACGGATAATCTCGATACGGGTTTTGGAATCCATGCCCTCCCTGGCAAATCCCGGCGGGATGATGAAGAAGGCGAGGGCCACCCACATGCTCCGCCAGAGCCGACTGCGGGTGGATTTCTCAGAGCGGGCGCGAGTCTGGAAACGCCGGGCAGACATGGAAATCAATCTCTTTTCTCCTCTGGCTCGGAAGGAGATGAGAAAATCGTGATCGGCGGCTCAGGCCACCGTGATTTCACCGGAGCGAAAACCAGGGCCTTCATTTCCTCACTCGTATAGATGCTTTTGCTGAACGAGAGGTATATGATCGCGAGCAGAATTGATCCCATCACCAACAAGCCGCCTTCCGGGCCGTACTCGCCCCCGGTAAGCCAATGGGGACCCCGAACTTGCGCCACAAAGAGGCTCGCGGGAATATCAATGCCGCTGACGGGCAAGCCCAGGAAAAAGCCCATCAGGAAATTCCAGATGAAGTGTATGCCAATGGGCATCCACAAGGAGCGCGTCCTTAAGTAAGCAATGGCGAAGGGAATTCCCACCAGCGCGGTGTTAAGGGTGGAAATCCACGTCCGGTGCGGGTTGGAGAGATGGGCAAGGCCAAACAATGCGGATGTGACAGCGATGGCCCCGGCGGGGGAGATAGACTCTACCAGCTTTTGGAACGGGTAGCCGCGAAAGATGGCTTCCTCATTGGCCGCCGCCAGGGCGAACACCAAAAAGGTGAGGGCTCCCGCCCGCAGCATCGGATGTGGCGTGAACGTAAATTGGGCGAAACCACAGGTCCGCTCCGGCACGACCGCGAGGAACAACATAGCCGCGCCCACCGCCAGGCCGCGGCCCAGTTCCCTCCACCAGCGAGGGTGAAACGCCAGGCCCACGGAACCCAGGGGACGCTGGTCAAACAGGGCCGTCATTAGCTTGAAGGCAGCGATAACAGCCAACAGGCTCAGGAAGGATTGCCAGAAAAATAGTGTCCATAGACTGGGATGAACCTTGCAGGTTTCAAGGACGGTTCGCAACACCTCCGTCGAGAGCACAAGAGCAGCGCCCACCAGCAAAACGGAAAGGAAGAACCGCCAGATGGGGCGCAGACGGTTATCGTCAATGAATACTTCCACTGGATTCATCGCTCATCCCGTGTTCGCTCGACTTGGTCGGCGCGAACTTCCAGCCCGGTGCTGGAGATGGCGAAATTGATGATCTGGCCGCCCATCCGGGTCAGGGTGTTTTCAACCGCCGCCTTGGTGCCCGGACGGACCATGAAAACCACGCAACCGCCGCCCCCGGCCCCGCAAACCTTGGCGGCCACGGTTCCTTGCTTGCGGGTTTGTTCGATCATGCGGTCGATCTTGGGGGTGGACATGCCTTTGAAACTGCGTTTGCGGTTCTCCCACTCCAACGCCAGCAAATCCGCCACGTCATTCCAATCGCGCGCCACCAGCGCTTCCCGCATCTGGCCGGCAATGGTGGAAATCTGATTAAAACTCTTGACGACGCGCTCGTTGTTGTCGATGTGGGATTTCATGACCTCCCAATTATTGATGGCGGAGCTCCGCGGCTGGCCCGTGTAGCAAAGCACAAAGTGTTTTTCTACGTCGCTGAAGGGCAGGGGCAGGCGCTCGCGCTTCACGCCGTCGCGCTCCAGGTGGACGGCATTGGCGCCGCCGTAAAGGGCGGGGAAGTAGTCCTGCCAGCCCGTGGGCACGCGGATGACAATGGCCTCCACGTTCTTGGCAATCTCCAGTATTGTGCTGCGCGTGCAGTGCTTGCCGGTGACGCGCGCCAGGGCCCCGCACAGGGCGATATTCAGCGCCGAGGAGCCTCCCAGGCCGGCGCCGGCGGGCACCTGCGAAGTGGTCTCGATATTCAAACCACGCCGCGGTTCGAAAAACATCACCAGTTCTTGCAGCAAGGGCAACTGCGATTTGCCGAGAGATAGTTCCGTAAGATTTTCCCAGCTTTCCTTCAGCCCCTGGTCCTGCGAAACGAGGACGATGCGCCGGTCGGCTCGGGTGTCGATCACACAGGAGGCATAACATCGAATGGCAATGTTAACTGTTTGTGCTCCGGGGTGAAAAAGATAGAGCGGCCAGATGTCCACCGTTCCCCCCGCTAAATCCACGCGTGCGGGCGCTCGTGCTTCAATGCGCATGGGGTCTCCTCAGCTTTCGGTGTCCTTGGTCCTTTGTCCTTGGTCCGCAGCCCATGGTAAGAGCTACATGTGCGGGCGTCGATCCAAATCAACCGGCAACGGACCAAGGACCAAGGACGTCTTTCCTACTGCTGTGTTACCTCCATCGTTTCGTCGATGACAAGCGTCGGCCAGCCGGCTTTGACGGGGTCCGTGGGCTGGGCCGTAATCTTGAAATGTTGGCCATCGTCCACCTCCGCAGTGTAACTGTAGCCGCGCCGGTTCGCGCCGGAAAAGGTAATCGAGCCGTCCTGCTGGAGTTCGTCAACCGAGGCATAGGCCCCATGGTTTGCCATGTACATCCGCTCGGCCTGCGCGATGGCCAGCAGGTCACCCTTGACGCCCACTACGTCGATCACTTCCTTGGGAGGCTGCCCGCCCGCGGGCCCCTGCGAGAACTGCGACTTCATCACGAACCAGACAATCGCCAGGACGATAACCAAAGCCAGAAGGCTTCCCAATGCTTTCATAATTCCCTCCCTTTGAACGGAAGATCCACGCGGCCCTATTCTGACCGGATGTGCGCGCGGATGCAACAGGCAGTCGGGGAAAGCGCCGCCCGCCCTTCCGGCAGTGTGTCTGTGCGCGGTCAGAAGGTTGGGTGGAGAAAACGCCTGTGGGATCGAGCAACTTGCTGCCGGGATTCAGTGGCGGCCCACCCCCACCTCAGCTACAATTCTTCTCTGAGCATGGCAACGTTTCACATCCTCAATTTTGGCTGTCGCGCCAGCCAGGCAGACGGCGCCGCGCTGAAGCAGCAGTTGCTTCAAGCCGGGCTTCACGAAGTCGCGGGCGTGGAAGAAAGCGTGGTCGCGATCCTGAATACGTGTACGGTAACAGCCTCAGCGGACGCCGAGGTGCGTCAGTTCGTGCGCCGAATCCATCGGCGGAACCCCCAGTGCCGCATTCTGGTGACCGGATGTTATGCCCAGCGCGCGCCGGAGGAAATCGCGAGGTTGGAAGGCGTCGCCTGGGTGGTGGGAAACTCCCACAAACACCTGGTGGGCACGATCCTGGCGGAATCGGACGATCGGGAGATCGCGAGATCGGGTGAGCAGAGACACTCGGGTGATCGGGCGGTAAGAATCGGGTCATCGGGCCATCGGGTCATCGGGCCATTTGAATCGGGTGATCGGGTGATCGGGAGATCGGCCGAGCAACCCGAAAACGACCTCCGAATCACGGCTCATCGTCCGGAACCAGCCACGCCGCTGGTGCAAATCCAACCTCCGAATGGCAGTGACAAGTGGCAAGTGACGAGTCGCCAGGAAGCAGTTCATTCACCCGATCATCCGATCACCCGATCACCCGATGGGAAGATGCCCCGATGGCCAGATAGCCAGATTCCCTCGGACCCCGGACTCCGGACATCGGACCCAGCGCAGGTCTTTGTGGGCGAGATCACGGAGGAATTTCATTTTGCGCCCGTCTTCGCCGACGATCGCACTCGCCCCACGCTGAAAATCCAGGATGGCTGTGACGCCCGCTGCTCGTTCTGTGTCATCCCCTCGGTGCGCGGGCGGAGCCGCAGTTTGCCGCCGGAAAAGGTGCTGGAGCAGGTCCGTCAACTGGAAGAATCCGGTTATCAGGAAGTGGTGCTGTCAGGGATCAACCTGGGCGGTTACGGGCGCGACCTGGGCCGGCGCATCAATTTCCTGGGACTGGTGGAGCGCATCCTGAGCGAAACCTCCATGGCGCGCATCCGCATCAGCTCGATTGAGCCCATGGACGTGAGCCCCGCGCTGATCCGCCTGGTGGCGGAGGAGCCGCGCCTGGCGCAGCATTTCCACGTTCCTCTCCAGAGCGGTTGCGACCGCATCTTGCGGCTGATGAATCGCCGCTACTGGACTCGCCAGTACGCCGAGCGCCTTCTGTCCATCCATGAGCAGATTCCCAACGCCGCGATGGGCGCTGACGTGATGGTGGGCTTCCCCGGCGAGACCGCGCAGGACCACGCCACCAGCTTGCGCTTCATCGAGTCGCTCCCCTACACGTACCTCCACATCTTTCCGTTCTCGGCCCGGCCCGGGACTGCGGCCTCGAGCGCCGCGGGGCAAGTGAACGGCCGCGTGGCGCGTGAGCGCAGTCAGGAAATCCGCGCCATCATCAACGCCAAACGCCAGGCATTCCTCGCCGCGCAAGTGGGCCAAAGCCTTCCCGCTCTGACCCTGGACGAAGTGGAAGAAGGCGCCCGCGTGGCCCTGACCACGAATTACCTCAAGGTATTGTTGCCGGGTTGCGAGGCTCCACCCAACCGGTTAATCGCTGTCCGAATCGGCCGGGCCGTCGCCGGCCAATTGTTTGGATATCTGGCGGCAGCGCATATGGAGCAAGCGCCTTGGGAAAATCCCCTCTAATTGTGATTGGATTCAGCGGAGGATTCCACCTCTCGGCGGCCGTGCCGTTGGCGCAGCAGGAACACATAATGGACGCCCGAGCCCAGGGTTAAAGCGGCGGTAAGGTATATGAGAAAGGTGACCACATCAGGCGTGATGTAAGGGACATGAGCCCGGCGGCACACCGCCGCAAAGATGGTCGCCATTTGTGCTGCGGTGGAAGCTTTTCCCAACAGGGAGGGGTAGAAGGGCCGGTAACCCGCCACCAGGGAGATCACGAGCGCGGTCATGACGATGGCCACATCGCGGCTCAGCACGATGATGGTGAGCCACCAGGGCAACGCGCCGCGAAACGCCAAGGTGATATACCCGGTGGTCATAAGGATTTTGTCGGCTATCGGATCGAGCGCCACACCCAGCGGACTTACCTGTTTCAAGAGGCGAGCAACGGTGCCATCCAGAATATCGGAGAGGGCCGCCGCCGTCAGCACCGCGAGCGCCGCGCGATAGTGCTGGTCCATGACCAGAATCGCAAACACGGGCACGAACACCAGGCGCAGAAGCGTGATTTGATTCGAGGGCGTTAAGATTCGGGTGGTCATCATTTATCAGTTAATCTTGCGGTTCCGGATGAAAACTGTCAATCAGGGTTGGGAGCGGCAGCCTTCACCATTTTCAATCTTGCTTGCACAGCCGGGCTTTGCAGTTCGCGTCGAGCGTCGGAGGCAATCCAGCGGGCGGCCCTCGAATCCAGGCGGTGGATTTCGCGGCACGCAGCAAGGGTGGCCCGGTTCAATCGCGCGTTGCGTTTTCCGATCTGCCGCAGCGCCCAATTTACACCCTTCCTCACCATATTTCTCTCGTCCACGGCCGCGCGCTCGATCAGGGGCAGGAAGCGCAGAAAGGCATCGTCGCTCGCGGCTTTGTCGGCCACGGCCAAGCCCGCCATCAGCGAAAATGTCGCCCTTTTGACAAACTCTTCCCGCCGCGCGCTCCACTGCACGCATTTCTGATGCGCAAACCGTGTGTAGCGAAAAAGGTTGATGCAGGCGCCATCGCATATGGCCCAACTGTCAAAGTCTCGCGCCCACTTGTTCATTTGGCCCTCTGTTATTCTTTCGGGGTCATCGATCATCGTGGCCAGTGCCCGTGCCTCGTAGGCCTCCGAAGCCCATAATTCCTGCGCCAGGGCGTGGTCGCGTCCGATTTCGCGCGCCAACTTCTTCAACTCGGGGGTCGACCATCCACCGTAAACCTTCTTCGCCACAATCCCGAACCGCGCCATTCCCTCCACCGCGTGGGGGTCAGGGCGAGACGCAAGCCGCCGAAGGATTTCCGCGCATTTCATGGTGACCGCGTTCTGGGCCGTCAATTCAAACCCCCGGGACGTCAATCCCCAGATACTCCTGAATGGTCATCCCGACTTTAGCCTGGAATCGCTGGGAGAGTGAAGGGATTGAACCGCTGGGCTCGTCGACCGTGACGCGCTCGACCCTGTGCATGGGGAAGAAAACGGTGTTTAGGCCGACGGCGGTTTCCTCCTGCTGAATGACCTGGCGGATAAAGTCGTCGAAGGAGTCGAGTTCAATTCCCCGCACGGTGATGCCCTTCGACTCCAACAGTAAAAGCTTCCCCCACATTTTTTCCTTAGGTGAGATCAGGCTGGCAATAACGATGTTGTTGATATCCACGCGTGCCTCCTCTTCAATGGCCGTAGCGCAACTCTCCCGCTTCGATGCGCACCGGCAGATGATTCTGCGCGGGTGGAAGCGGGCACGTGGCATAAGGCGTAAAGGCGCAGGGGGGATTCACCGCCTGGTTGAAATCCAGTACGACTTCGGCATTTTGCGGCATATCTGCGTTCAGAAACCGCCCCGAGGGATAAGTTTCCTTGCCCGCAGTCAGGTCCTTGAAGATGAAGAAGAGTCCCTCGCCTTCGCTGACGGGGTCAAGCCTTAGTTGTTTCCCCTGGAGCGTGAACTCCACGTAGCCCGGACTGTCCTCCTGCTCCACATCACCGAGAATATTGGGAACGGCAATTTTTCTGGGCGGCTTGTAAGGCACGAACTTCGCTGTCACGCGGTATTCCTCGGCAACGGGGAACCAGTGGGTGCCCGCGAACTTGCGTCGCGTTTCGCTGTCCTTGTCCTTCAAACGGACCCCGAAACGGCTCCCGCGTTGGATGACATACATGGTCAGATTTCCAATGCGCAGGACGTCGGGGGACGCCGCCGTGTCCGCGTTGAGCGAGGCGCTGGCCACCGGCTTGCCATTCACGGTCACCTCCGCGCCGGGCGCTGTTTGAAAAACCGTCCTGCCACGATGGAAGACAAACGTCCCCACTTTCTCTGGAGCGGAACCCGGCGGGAGCACAAAATCGTTCCCCGCGCCCGCGCCCACGGTGCTTTCTCCCTCCTTCAGCCAGAAGAGGCCGGCCAGGGTGAGCCACCCATTTTCCGCTTTCAAGCCCTCTTCCCGCTGCTGCCGCCACTTCTCCATCTGGGCGCGATAACTCGCTTGGTTGACAGGCAACAGGGCTAAAGCAAGGATAGTAATCAGCACTCTTGAAATCACCACGGCGTTATTATCCTTCTTATCTAGGCGTGGATTTCACCTCAACCAGGGAATCCGAATGCCGCGCTCACCTCAGTTCGTAGAAGGTGCGCATGTTTCCCATCCTCGGGTAAAGGGCGTAGCGTTTGATTTCCAGAATCTGCTTCAAATGGCCCAAATCATGAAAAGCCCACTCCGTGATCATTTCCTCTGCTGAAATCTCTCCGACTTCCTGGTGAATCCCTTTGCGCTTCAATTGCGCAGGGCGAAGTTTCCGCAGCCACTTCAGGTTGGCTCGGCGCTGCCGGTCGAAGCGGGCGAGGCTCCGCCGTGGGTCGAGGGAGTTGTATTGGCATTGGACAGCGCGAGCCTCCTGATCGACGGGCAGCAGGGTGGGCCTTTCCTGCTCGATCATTGCCGCCACCCGCGCGCGCATTCCGACTTCTTCTATGTCCGCCAAGTGCGCCAACACTTCCTGCACCGACCACTTGTTGGGGGCAGGCCGGGCGTGCATCTCCCCCCGCGATAATGTGGATATCTCCACCTTGATTTTCCGCGGAGTGGTGCCCAGTATCTCCAAAACTGATTTCAGCATGCATTCCTCCTCTCCTGCCAGGTCAACTCATCTCGCGCAGCTTATCGCGGAGGCGGCGGGCGGCAAGAAACTCGCGCTCCAGCTCGCGGTCACCCAAGTGTACGCGGATGGACTCCAATTTCTGGATCAGCGCGTCCAACGCCCTTTGGATATTCTCGGTGTTCGTCAGGCAAATGTCGCGCCAGACCGAGTAGGGGCTGTCAGCCAGGCGCGTCACATCGCGGAAACCCGAGGCCGCCAGTTCCAGAATCAGGTCCTCGGCCGCGTGCTTCTCCTCCATCAGGCTGGCTAGGCCGGAAGAGAGCAATTGGGGGAGATGGGAAAGATACGCGACCGCCAGGTCGTGGGCGGCCGGATCGCTTGTGAGTGGGCGCGCCCCGACGGCCTCCACGAGCGCGCGAAACGCCTGCACGCGGTTGTCTTGGAGATCTTCCGGCTTAATGGGTGTCAGGACGTATCGGGCGTTGGCAAAAAGCCGGGCGTCAGCGTTCTCAAGTCCCGAGCGCTCCTTGCCCGCCATGGGGTGCCCGCCCAGAAAGAGCGGTCGCTGGGTATAGTGTTCTGACGCGCACTCGCAGATCCGCCGCTTGGTGCTCCCGACATCGGTAATGAGTGCCCGAGGCGGCAAGTGCGCTTGCAGGCGCGCGAGGTGGTCGAGGATCACCGCCACCGGCGTCGCCAGGATCACCAAATCGGCCCCGTGAACGGCCTCGGTTGCATCGGCGCATACCTCGTCAACCGCGCCCGCGCGGAGAGCCTGCTCGCGCGTCTCGGCGCGCCGCGCGTAACCCACGATGCGGCCCGTGAAGCCCGCCTTTTTCAAAGCCAGCCCCCACGATCCGCCCAACAGGCCCAAGCCCACAATCGCTACACGCCGAAAGAACGGTTCTGCATTTACGTTTTCCAGAGAATGATCTCGCATCCTGAGCCAAGCGAAACTTGAAATTCGAAACTAGAAACTGGAAACTCGAAACTAGAAACTCGAAACGGAAGTACGTATTTTACGCAACCCGACAGCCTTGCACCATAGCACAGTATGGCCCCTAATCCACCGATAGCGAAGGAGTTTTGGGGAAATGGGATGAGTGAGCAGGGAATCGACCCTCAGGATACGCGGTTGGAAGGAATGGGGGTGGCATCACGGTTGGAGCAATCGAGGGGAGGCCACTTGCGGTTATGCCGTGCGAAGGATGAAGACACTCCGAACCGAGTTTGGAAAAGGGGGTTTGCAAATCCGCTGATAACGATGACCTTTGGATGCAGGTCGGTTCAAGTGATCACCGGCAGCAAGCGCAGGCTCTCGCCGTAGGCGGCCGTCCACTTGCCCACGGCGGCCACTCGCAGGATCAGTTTTCGCGCATGGTGAACCAGCCGCCCCGGCATATGGAAGAGCAGGAAGCGCAAGCGTTTGGGGCGCGCCGTCAGCAGTTCCGCGGGCAGGGCCAGGCGCTTCAGCGCTTGGAGCACGTTGTGCGCGAGCACCGTCAGGCGCAGCCACGCGGCGTTGGCGCCGAAGTATTTCGAGGGCAGCACGCCGCCGCCCAAGTCGTTTTTGATCACGTCATGGACGAATTCGATGGTGCCGGCTTTTTCGCGCTGCCACTCGATCAGGCGCGCCGGCTTTAATTCCCACCGGTTCGACAGCACCGCGAAGTGACGCACCGCGCTCCCATCCTCGAACAGTTCCCCTTGCTGCTTGCGAATGCGGAGGGCCACGTAGCGCAAGGGTGGCAAATCCTTCTTCTCGGTTTTCTCCCCGGGCACAAAGGGGACATCCGCGCACTCGCGGATTTCCGTCGGGTGCGAGTCGCCGTAAGGTTGCCAGGCCGATTCGGGAAGGGCCTGAAGGGCCGCGTGCAAGGCCTCACTCATCCGCGCACTAATCGCAAACCCGATGCGCCCGCGCGGTCCGCCCGCCCGCTGCTCATCGCGCAACCAATTCACCAAGCCGCTTTCGTGACACGCCGCGTCGCCGCGATAGTAATACTCCTCCACCGTGCTGGGCAGCGCGGCAAAGGCCCGGCGCGCCACTTCCAGCGGCTCCATTTGGGCGGGCACATTGCCGTCGCGAAACTGGTCCGCCCGCACCAGTCCGGTTTCCGCCCACACCGCCAGCATGGGCTGATAGCCGCGCACCCCTTCGTAAGTAGTCAGGGCCTGCTGCTTGTGGCTTTCAATAATCGTCGCGTCCTGATCCACCGTGGCGAGGCGCTGGTCGGGCGCGCGCTCCCCGCAGCGCTGCACCAGATGGCGGTTCACTCGGCCCAGCCCCGCCAACGGCGCCGTCTCTTCCGGAATATAGGCGATCTCTCCCGGCAAGCGTCGTTGCTGGGCTTCCGCGATCTTTTCCTCTTGGTGAAACGCCTGCAAAAACTCCAGCGCCGCGCGCGGCGAAGGCACCGCGTGCCCGATCATCCCCGCCAGCCCGGGGTCTTGCCGCAGGCGCTCGAAATCCTCCACGCATTCGCCTCCTGCAGCGTTGAGAATCACGAAGCTCTCCACCAACGTCGCTTCGTCGTAACCGCGCTGCCGCTGTTTCACCCGCACGTGCTCCTGGATGCTCTGCGGCAGTCCCAGGGAGCGGAAGGCCTGCACCACCAGCGGGATTCCTCCCAGCGCGGTCAGGGTTTCTTCGAGCGGCTCGGGATCCAGCTCGAACAGCAAGGGTGAGAACGTGGGCGAAGCCTTGGGGATTTTGCGCATCGGGGAAACAACCCAGCAATTTTCCCACCCCGCGGGTGAAAAATCTTCGAACCTCCCCATACTTCCCCCCACTCCCGCCGCCCATGTCTACGCGCCCCGCCCACACTGCCCCCCCAGGTCGGCCTGTATAAGCCACCTCTTATCGGCGGATTGGGGTGAGATGGCAAAACTGAGACTGTCTCAAAGCGAGGAGAGTGGTAGCGGGCATGCTTCTCAATGATGCAGGTCCGCACTGCGAGGTCCGGACAAAGCTTCTGGACAACTTTGTGTCATCCGTCCCGGTGTCCGGAGCGGCTTTCGCCTGGCCATCAAACGCGGGTGCTCTGACCGGAGTCGTAGTGACACAGGCACTCTTGCCTGTGCTTGATGCACAAGGTGCATCCGTATTGAGCACAGGCAGGAGTGCCTGTGCCACACCACATACCGCCCATGATCGGCCTTGCACCCGCGTACCCAGGCGGCCATTTCCCCATGTAGTGCTGCGGAGGATCGCCCAGTACGCCCACCTTGGCGCTACCGGCTTCACCATGCATCGATTCTAATACCCTCGACGGCGCTGAAGTGCGCGTCCCGGGTTACCAGCGTGAGGTCGTACTGCTCGGCGCGGGCGGCAATCCAAATGTCATTTTCAGGTATCGGCCGTCCCTTGGCTCTTAGCGATTCTCGAATCTTTCCGTAATGGCGTGCCGTGGAGACATCGCAACTCAGGACCACGAATTTGGCCGCAAGTTCCTCTACCCTGGCCAAATTGGAGGCCACGCGGGCCGACTTTCGTGCGCCATAGAACAGTTCCCCGAGGACGATGCTGGAAAGGAATGTCAATCCACCCTGGTTAAGGGAAGCGCGGACCGCGTCCTCGCCCGCCAGGAGGGCACGGCAATATTGGTGTCAAGGAGAAAGCTACCAGGCATTCGCGTTGACTCTTTCGCAGCCTTCCTCGATCGCGCTCATCATCTGGCGAGCGTCTTCGGCGGTTATGGCTCCGGTGAGCGGGAACAGATCTTGGGCGGGAACTCCTTGCGGTTTAGGGCTGGCCAGTGACCGGACGACCTCCAGCACCAGTTGCTGTTGTGACGCCGGCAGCTCGTGCAGGCGGGCAACGATCTCCTGGGTTATCGAAGGTTCCATAGCGAGTTCTCCTCAGCCCAACCAAAGACTTCCCTCGGTTGGGTCCCCCCGGGTGCCGCAGGAGCACCTGAGGAAATTATAAACTGCCTTTCGTCGCCACAACAGGAATTCAATCCGCGAACTCAATCCGCGTTTTGCCCTTCCGGTTGCCACTCGCCACTCATCACACGTCACTCTTCACTTCTCTTGGCCCGTCATCCGGCCCCGTGTCCGGAGCGGCTTTCGTCTGGCCATCCAATGCGAGTGCTCTGATCGGTGGCGTGGCGACACAGGCACTCTTGCCTGTGCTTTATGCATGGAATACATCTGCCCTATTCACAGGCAGGAGTGTCTGTGCCACACCCCATGCCGCCCATGATAGGCCTTGTACCCTACCCATCGAGGTGAATCGAAACGTCGCCGGCCGCGGTGAGCCGTTTTCTTTTCGTCACGTTAGTGTTACCCTCGGAAATTGGAGATTGCGTCCCGGTATGGCTCAGATGAAAATTCCGATTCCCTTAGAGCGTGTCCGCGATTTCTGTCGAAAGTGGAGAATCGCTGACCTCTCGGTCTTCGGCTCGGCGCTCCGGGATGACTTCCGCCCCGACAGCGACGTCAACTTGTTGGTAACCTTCGCTCCGGATGCGCAATGGAGCCTTTACGATTGGGTTGACATGATTACCGAGCTGCGAGAGATATTTGGCCGTGAGGTCAACCTGCTCTCCAGTCAATCCCTGCGAAATCCCTTCCGCCGGCACGAAATCCTGAAGTCCTGCGAGAGTTTGTATGCAGCCTGAAGCAAAGGATGCCGCGTATTTGTGGGACATGCTGGATGCGGCGCGGGCGATCCAGAATTTTGTCCTGTCGCGCTCATTTGAGGATTACAAATCAGACAGGATGCTTCGTGGGGCCGTGGAAAGGCATATCGAGATCATTGGTGAGGCCGCGAATAAGTTGTCGCGAGGATTTCGGGCTGCTCACTCGGAGATCCCCTGGCAGCGAATCATCGCGCAACGCAATGTTCTGGCGCATGAATACGGCGAAGTTGACGACTCACTCGTGTGGAGAGTGGCCACCTCACGTATTTCCGAGCTCATCGGCCAAATCGAGCCCCTTGTCCCGCCCCTGCCCTGAGCGCCACTCCTGTTCTAGCAGGTAGCAGAGGCGGCATACTTGGGCCTCTTCCGCGGCTCGTCATCGGCCCCGTGTCCGGAGCGGATTTCGCCTGGCCATCAAACGCCGGTGCCCTGATCGGTGGCGTGGTGGCACAGGCACTCTTGCCTGTGCATTGGGCTGATGCATTCCATGCATAGCGCACAGGCAGGAGTGCCTGTGCCACACCGCATGCCGCCCATGATAGGCCTTGCACCCGCGTCCCCCAGCGGTCATTTCCCCATCTAGTGGCGCGGAGGAGGGCCAAGTACGCCCACCTCTGCGCTTTTCCCGATCGTGGCAGCTATACGGCTCCGACATCGCGAAGCCTTTTTAAAAACTGGGCGAACTCTCGCAACAGTTCCATGTCGGATGGTTCGAGACCATCAGGATCAAAGTGCATAACATCGTTACGGAGTTCTCGAATCTTGCTGAGCCTGGATATGAACTCGACTCGATCTACTTCCAGGCCGAGCTTATTCCATCTCTTTTCGGGCTCGATAAGACGAATGTATTCACCAATGGTCAGATCAGCCACTCCCTCAATTGTCCTGCCGTCCTCTCCGGGACCCTTTGCGTCTTCAAGTTCCTTTGAGGTGAACTTGCCATACAGAATTCGCCGGATGCCATTTTCGATCTCTCCAACCATGAGGAATGGCTCGGCTAATCGCCGGAACTGATCATTGAAGTCACTGGCCGTGATAATGCCGCAGATGCTCTTGTCCTGTGCCTGAACAAGAACGTAGTCGTGGGCTGTTACAGTCTCAATTGCTGAGAACAGTGACTCGTCGATTGAGACTAGCTGCGCCGGCTCCATGCAATCTCGAACCGTCGCACAGGGACGCCTCAAGGCTAGCCTGCTTCCAATGGTTTTCCAGCTCACCATACCTTTGACTTCTCGCGGCGTTGTCATCACGGGGAGCTGCGAAAAGTCATTAGTCAGCATTAGCGTCACCGCTTGCTGCAAGGTTGCATCCGGCTTTACAGGAACGGGAGGTTTGTTTGCAGAATCGAGTCGCGCAAGTCGGTAGGTCGGATCAGCTGTCGCGGTCCCTGCCTGGGCTGCACTCGGATCGTCTTCGGGCGGGGCTGGGATAAAACCCACGTAGCCGTCGATGTAGGTGTATTCGAAATCGGGAGACGTCGCTATGCCGTATTTCTTCAGCTTGAAACGAATCCGGCGAACAACTCGGAAGCCTCTTCGTTCTGCGTGGAACCAGAGTAGAAAGGAGCGAACTGTCTCCCTTTGTGGCGCTACACCCTTTTTGAGCTGGGCGCTGATCGCCTGTAACTTGTCGTCTGATTGCGACATGAGTTCCTACCTCATATTTACCAACAGCGCGGAGTTATTCCGGTCCGACCGGAATTACTCCGCGGCTTTTCAGCATCGCGTGAACGTTATCATGTTAAGAACTGCGGAGGAAGGCAAGATGCGCCCACCTCTCTGCTAGCCGCTCCTATCAGACAGCGGAGGCCGCGCTAACATGACCCTGGAGCGTCTGGAAGTGTTTGAACACCTTGCGCAAATCTTCATTATCCATGTTCGCCATCGAGTGTTCGCCTGTGAGATCAAAGAGAATCCGTCTATATTCCGAGTCGGAGATCCCCAGCTTTTTCACAATGACCTTGACTCACTTGATACAGCGGTAGCGTTCCTCTTCTCCCCTTTCCGCCCCGCGTCGCGCGAATTTCTTTACTTCAAGATACCTTCGGGCCTCCGCGAACTTCTCTTTTGGGAGTCGGTCATATTTGGAAAGGTTGAAATGGGCCTTGAATTCACCGAATTCACGCTGGTAGTCTGCACCCTTAGGCCTTCTTTTCTTGTGCGCGGCTTCTGCTTCTGCATTTTTCTTCATTGCCTCGCTCAGGACGATGGCATCCTCCGATGAGATTTCCATGCCTGAAGGAGCGTCACCGGGACTTGGTTTGTCCCCCTTTGCGAGCCTGTCGAGCACATCGTCTGCATGTGTGCGGAAAAAAGCCTTCCGCACATTGGGATGGTTCCTGAGGATCTGGTCGATCTCAGTTTTCCCCCAGATATGTATTGCGAACGAGCAAAGAGGCACCTGCTTTTCTTCAATCCACTTCCGAAAGGCCGGTGTTGGATTCTTAGGGAGAAGCAATACCCACTTCTCGCAAGGTCGAGGCTGCGCACGGGCCTTTCCCAAATCCGCTTCTATCTTGTCCTTCCGAGGTTCGCGCTCAGGAAAGTAAGCCTGAAAGATAGTACGGGAATCGGGATGATATCCGTCCATGCCCATATCTGGCGCAGAAAACGCCTGAAACCCCGGGAACTCGTCAGCTAACAGAGCTTGGCAAAACTCTTCAAACCGTTTCTCACTATCGAGAGCCAGTAAGTTTGTACGCATGGTTTGATCCCTCCGTCGGCCGGTGGCAGTTATGTTGGGAGTATAGCGCATCCTTAGACTGATTGCCTAAGTGCGAGCCGCGTGGTGTTTCGAGACGGAGGGCCGGATCGGCTTGCCCACGGCGCCGACATTGGGTTTGACGTTCTGGAAAGCGCCGGGATAAACCGGCAGGAAGCAGAGGATGGAAGATCCTTACGAGAAAGGAGTAGCGATCCACTCGGCCCCGAATTTTGCGCGGTGTGTCGCGAGGCATGCCGTGAAGCGTAAAGGAGGGGAAGAGGTGGGCTGGGTATTGAGCTCCGAAAAACTGCAATCAGGACGCCGACGCTGTCAGACTGTGCGGAAGGCAACATGGACGGGAGCGGTAGCGCGAGTTCCCGAACGGTCCTGCGTAGTCGTAGACCCCAGACACGCCTCGATACTTTCTGCACGAGAACCGGGAGACCTCCACGACGTCCCAGTCGATCGGGACCGGCGGGCGAAGGCCGAGGCCGCAAGGCCCGCATGCACGTCGGGGAGGAGTCGCACCGCGGCATAGTACCGATGAACCCTACGAACAACGACGGAAGATCGCCGGCGGAGAAGGGGGAGGGAAGGCCGCTGAACAAGGAGAACACTCGTTTGCCTAACACGTCACCGACACAGAGCGGAGCACGCGTGTCCCAGGGGCTGGCGGGTGTGCGGAGAGTCGCGAAAGAGCAACCAGGAACCAAGTTCACGGCGCTGCTCCACCACTTAAGCGTCGATCTCTTACGGGAAAGCTTTTACGCCTTGAAGCGGAAAGCCGCTCCGGGAGTCGATGGCGTCACGTGGCAGGAGTACGAGACCGGGCTGGAGGGCCGGTTAAGCGACCTGCACAGCCGGGTGCATCGCGGCGCCTTTCGAGCGCAGCCCTCGCGGAGAGTGTACATCCAGAAAGAAGACGGACGGCAACGTCCGCTGGGCATCGCGGCGCTGGAAGACAAGACCGTCCAGCAGGCGGTGGTGACCATCCTGAACGCGATCTACGAGGAAGACTTTCTGGGCTTTTCGTATGGGTTTCGGCCGGGACGCAGCCAGCATCAAGCGCTGGATGCGCTCTGGGTGGCGCTCACGCGCAAGCACGTGAACTATATTTTGGACGCAGACATTCGGGGATTTTTCGATTCGATTTCCCACGAATGGATGCTCCAGTTCGTGCAGCATCGCGTGGCCGACCGCCGGATTCTGCGCCTCATCCAGAAATGGCTAAAGGCGGGAGTCCTGGAGGAAGGCGAGTGGTTGGAGACGGAGATGGGAACGCCGCAAGGGGCGGTGATATCGCCGCTGTTGGCGAACATCTATCTGCACTACGTCTTCGACCTCTGGGTGCAGGCGTGGAGAAAGAAACACGCGCGCGGGGACGTGATCGTCGTGCGCTATGCCGACGACACGGTCCTGGGGTTCCAGGCCCAGACGGAAGCGGACCGTTTTCTGGAGGACCTCCGGGAACGGCTGCGGAAGTTCGGGCTGGAGCTGCATCCGGAGAAAACGCGCCGGATTGAGTTCGGGCGGTACGCCGAAAGCAACCGGAAACGGCGAGGAGAAGGCAAGCCCGAGACGTTCGACTTTCTGGGCTTCACGCACATCAGCGGGAAGAGCCGGAAGGGGTACTTTACCGTGAAGCGGCATACGGCGGGCAAGCGCCTGCGCAAGAAACTGCGGGAACTGAAGCAGCAACTGCGCGTGCGCCGCCACGACTCGGTGGCGCTGACGGGCAAGTGGCTCCGATCGGTCGTGCAGGGCTACTTCAACTACCACGCGGTGCCGGACAACCTTGACAGCCTGTGGACCTTTCGGTCGCGGTTGACCTTGCTGTGGCGCAACCAACTGCGGCAACGCAGCCAACGCCATGGCATCACCTGGCGCCGAATGGGACAACTGGTCAGTCACTGGCTGCCCGTCCCGTGCATGCGGCATCCCTGGCCCGCCCAGCGCTTCGCCGCTACCCATCCAAGTTAAGAGCCGTATGCGCTAATCAGCGCACGTACGGATCTGTGCGGGGGGTGCTGGGTAACCAGCATCCCTACCGCGACCGCTCATCGAGGTGAGTGCTTCTTGAGCAATTCATCCTCGCGGCGGCGAAGGCTTGCAAAGAATTCCTCGCCGTCGATGGCCTTCACCCTTCCGCTTTTCAGGTCGTCATAGCGGGTGTTGAGCATTTCCCGCGTCCGTGCAAGCTCGTCAACATATCCCGCCATGGCGTCCTCAACGAGGTCGTCAGTACCGCGTCCGCTCTGCGCAGCGAGGTCTTTGAGCTTCTTTTCCGTCTCGGAGGTGAAGTGTACTTCCATGGCCCCAGGATAACGGAAAAGCCTCGCTTCCGGCAAGTTCCAAGTTGGATCCAAGTTGGACAATTCGTGGTTGCGCCCCGCTTCACAGCGGAATATTGCCGTGTTTCTTCGGGGGCAGGGAATCGCGCTTGGTTTCGAGCATTTGGAGGGCGGCGATCAATTTGGGGCGAGTGTCGCGCGGCTCGATGATGGCGTCCACCCAGCCGCGCTCGGCGGCGATGTAGGGATTGGCAAAGCGCTCGCGGAATTCCTCCACCTTTTCGCGGCGGAGTTTATCCGGGTCTTCGGCCTTTTGCAGCTCGCGGCGGTAAACGATGTTCACCGCGCCTGCCGGCCCCATCACAGCGATCTCCGCCGTCGGGTAGGCCAGGTTTACATCGGTGCGGAGGTGCTTGGACGCCATCACGCAATACGCGCCGCCGTAAGCTTTGCGAGTGATGATAGTGATTTTGGGCACGGTGGCTTCCGCGTAGGCAAAGAGCAGCTTCGCGCCATGGCGGATAATGCCGCCGTATTCCTGCTGCGTGCCGGGCAGGAACCCCGGCACATCCTCGAAGGTAATAAGTGGGATATTGAACGCGTCGCAGAAGCGCACGAAGCGCGCGCCCTTGACGGAGGCGTTGATATCGAGGCAACCGGCCAAGACGGCGGGCTGGTTGGCTACGATGCCCACCGATTGCCCGGCGAGGCGCGCGAATCCCACCACCAGGTTTTTGGCAAAGTGCTCGTGAACCTCGACAAAGTAACCGTCGTCGGCGACCCTGGTGATGATTTCCTTGATGTCGTAGGGCTTATCGGGCTCAATGGGCACGAGCGTGTCCAGGGCTTCATCGCGCCGGTCGATGGGGTCGTGGCTGGGGACGCGAGGCGGGTCCTCCTGGTTGTTCTGAGGCATGAAGCTGAGCAACTCGCGGATCAGCGCCAGGGCGTCAGCATCGTCGCGCGCGATGAAGTGCGCCACGCCGCTGGTGGCGTTGTGCGTCATGGGACCGCCCAGGTCCTCCTTGCTCACCTCTTCGTGCATGACGGTCTTGATGACGTTCCGGCCCGGTCACAAACATGTAACTGGAGTTGCGGACCATGACGTTGAAGTCGGTAATGGCCGGGGAATAGACCGCTCCGCCCGCGCAGGGCCCCATGATGGCGGAGATTTGGGGGATGACCCCGGAAGCCAAAGTGTTGCGCAGGAAAATGTCGGCATACCCCGCCAGCGACGCCACGCCTTCCTGGATGCGCGCGCCCCCGGAGTCGTTCAGGCCCACCACCGGCGCGCCAACTTTCATGGCCAGGTCCATCACCTTGCAGATTTTGGCGGCATTGGCTTCACTCAGCGATCCCCCAATCACGGTGAAGTCCTGCGCGAAGGCGTAGGCCAGGCGGGCGTTGATTCTCCCGTAGCCGGTCACCACGCCATCGCCGGGAACGCGCTGCTCCGCCATGCCAAAGTCCTGGCAACGGTGCTCGACGAGCCTGTCAATTTCCTCGAAGCTTCCTTCGTCAAAAAGCAGGTTCAGCCGGTCGCGCGCCGAGAGCTTGCCCTCGGCGTGCTCGCGGGCGCGCCGCTGCTTGCCACCACCTGCTTCGGCCGCGGCGTGGCGCTGGCGAAGTTCCTCGAGTTTTTGCTCCCGAGTCATCCTGAACCTGAAGGGCACTATAGTCGAGAATGGCTATAGCAAGCAAGGGCCGGGGCAGGATTTGGAAGTTTATGAAATGATTTCGTGAGATACCTTACACCGCAGGGGCGCGGAGGCGCAGAGTTTGACGACAATGGGCCTCTTCTCTGCGTCTCAGCGCCTCTGCGGTTGAAGATAGCAGTTTTCCACGGCGTCTTATTCGCGGGTTTTGCTCAGCGCCCGGAATCGATCACGCCAAGAGGCTTAATGCCCCGGCGGTTGACTGCGAAGCAGCACCCTGGTTCCAGCCCAGTTGCGTCAGGCCTTGCTGAAGGCTGGAATAGGCGGTCTGAGCGGCTTGGAGGCTCCCGGACTGGAGGGCTGACCCAGGCTGCTGAACAGTTGCGCCAAGGTGCTGCCCATGGAGGAACCGGTGGTCGCGCAGCCACTCCCGGCTGGTCAGGCGGGCGCGCTTGGCCGGTTTGCTGGATCTTGTTGAACTGCGGTATAGGCTTTCTGCGCGGCGGCGGTTTCCAGACTGCGACGCGGACCCCAAGGCGCCGACGCCTGGGCCAGAGTGCCGTTGCTTTGCAGGGGGCCCGAAATGTTCTGTTTCAGGGTGCTGAAAATCCGATTGGGCCTGGGTGAGGTTCCCCGCCTGAATATGGTTCGAGTTGCTGAAACTCATTTTAATTTTGCGCCTGAGCCTGCCAGTTTTGCAGGCTTTCTACTCAAAGAGCTTGATGAAACGCCGGATACGGACATTGTCCACCTCGAATCGGTTCCGGGAGTTTAGATTTGCCGTATTGGAATCGCGGCTGTTGTGGCTGCCCGAATCCAAAATCGGAAATCGAAAATCCAAAATGTCGTTGGGGCCAAGCCGCGGGAGAAGCACCCTCCCAAGTATTGGCCATGGCCCTTCTAGCACGGCCGCTGATTACCTTCCGGCAGTACTGGATGCTACTCTCGCAGCACTCCGAGTGCAACCAGCATTCCGTCCGTGCCGTTTTTCGAGCTGCTTGCAACTACTTGACAGGGAAAAGGTTGACGGTCAGGTTTTCTGGGGCGGGGAAAGGGCTTGCACGCGGATGGGCAATATCGGCCCAGGGGACCGGCAGAAACGCGGAAATTCTTGCCTTACGTGCTGCGCCCTGATTAGGAGGTTGTTTTTGCCGATGGTTGTCCGGATCTTTTCCGCGCTCGGCGGTAGCGTGCCGCTTGATTTCCAGATCAGGCATGCCGCACCAAACTTCACAGGCGAGGATGGAGTTGGTGGGCTGTTTGGGATCGTATTTCACGCTGGTGGTCTGGCCGGGAAGAAACGGCGCGGCGGCGGCTAATTCCGCAGCGTGCTCAGGTCCTGGGCCGCCTAGGTGACTCCGGCCACTTCGTACTGATAAAGGAAACTGGCTCTGCCGGGGCCGTCCGGCACGGGCTCCGCCAGCTCCACGATTCTTCCCACGCCAATGCGCCCGCAAGCGTTCACCTCCAATCGCCGCAAGCGCTCGATCTCGTCAGGGCTTTTGCGCCTCCAGCGGCGCACGGTTCTCCACGCCCAAACTCCCGCGAATGTGACCGCGGCCGTTCCCGCCACGGCATTTGAATGCCTTCGAAAGTGTCGACGTGGTGGCCTTCCAAATTGGTCCGCGTCGCTTGCGAGTTTGAAGTCTAAGAGGAAAGGGGTCTTCGCCTTCACCCTTATCTTTCAGTCTCTACCGTTTACTTCGTTTCCACTTCTTCTTCCGCCGATGCCTTGCTCTCGTTCCCGGAAAGATCCACGGGCAGTTACATAATAGCTGAGACTCTCCCCGCCGGGGCGGTGGCGTCGCGGAAGATGGGCGTGCGCACGAGTTCGTTGTTTACCCGCTGGGCGGTTTGGCCTTCCCGGCGATAGACGTTGTACCCTGCCAAATCGGGTTCGGTATTGGCCGTCCGAACCAGTCCCACTGTCTCCCGCTGAGTAAATGCTTGACAATCCTGTGGCGGGGCCGGGCAAAGACATCGCGTGGCGTGACCTTTACGCCCTGGGGATGCCTCGCTCATGGCCCATGGCCGGGCTTGCCAAAAACCGCGCGTACTTCGTAATAAT
>CAVQAP010000007.1:0-276742 GCA_963710405.1 uncultured Acidobacteriota bacterium
AATGAGGATTACGAAGATTATCAGCAGAAACGTATCGCGCCGGAGAGAACCAGAAATATCCGCCTTGGCCCGGGCAGAAGGGGCACTGTGTTTGCCCCCACGGGATTTTATGGCCGCACCGCGGGCACTGTCGCTCGGGTTCCATTCGCTCGTGACCTCATGACGTCATTGCCTGATCATTATTAGGATAACGCAACTCGCATGCTTTCATAGTGCAATCTGACGAGGAAAACAGCGGCTTAACAAACAATATCACAATATGAGGCATTTTGGCGGCGCTTGCGGAGGGTAAGCGGGGAAGCTTGTGGGCGCGCAGGGGGCGGGAACGACAACCGCTGCGGGAATGGCCTGATGAAATCGCCGAGCCCATCCTCCTCAAACGCGTGCGCTTCTACGCCAAGGCTGAATCTCTTTTGCGGTTTGGGAATCCAATAAGCAGAAGGGGCTATGGCGAACAATCGGCCGCGAGTGGTGATTGTGGGTGCAGGGTTTGGGGGCCTGTGGGCCGCGCGCGCGTTCACACGCACGGATTTCCAGGTCCTTCTGATTGACCGCAATAACTATCACACCTTTCTGCCTCTGCTTTATCAAGTGGCCGCGGCGGAGGTCGAGCCGGAAGAAATCGTCTACCCTGTGCGTAGCATCCTGCGCCCGTTGAGCAATGTGGATTTCCTCCTGGCGCACGTGAAGGAAATCGACTTCAGCGCGCGCACGCTCCGGACCAGCGTAGCTGCCGTTCCCTACGATTACCTGATCCTTGCGGCGGGAAGCGCCACGCATTTCTTCGGGGTGGCCGGGGCTGCCGACCACGCTTTCACCCTCAAAACACTGGATGACGGTGTCCGTTTGCGGAACCACATCCTCTGCCACTTTGAGCGCGCCGCAACAGATCGCGACGTCGAGCGCCGCCGGCGCCGCCTGACGTTCGCCATTGTCGGCGGCGGGCCTACGGGCGTGGAATACGCGGGCGCTTTGGCGGAGCTTTTGCGCGGGCCGCTGAAACGCGATTTTCCCAAGCTTGATCCTCACGATGCGTGTGTGGTGTTGGTGGAAAGCGCTGACCGCCTCCTGCCCTCGCTCCCGCTGCGCTTGAGCCGCTACGCTTTTGGCCGGTTGGAGAAAATGGGCGTCCAGGTGCGCCTGCAATCCATCGTGGAGCGGGTCAACGCCGATGCGATTTATTTTCGCGACGGCAGTTCCCTTCCCACCGAAACCACCGTCTGGACGGCCGGCGTGCGCGGTGAGCCGACCGCCTCAACCTGGGGCCTGCCCATGGACAACTCCGGCCGCGTTGCCGTGGGCCCCACCTTAGAGGTCCAAGGCCTGGCAGGCGTTTTCGCCGTTGGCGACTTGGCGCGGTCCGAGGAAGACGGCAAGCCCCTGCCCATGATCGCTCCCGTCGCTCTCCAACAGGGTGTGGCTGCGGCGAAGAACATTCAGAGGCGCGAGGGCGGGAAAGCTGCGCTCGCTTTCCGCTATCGCGACCGAGGCATGATGGCCACCATCGGCCGAAACGCCGCCGTCGCTTATATCGGGGGCGTGGCGTTTACGGGTTTCCCCGCGTGGCTCGCCTGGCTGGGCGTTCACCTCATCAAACTGATTGGCTTCCGCAACCGGCTTTTTGTGTTAATCAATTGGGCCTGGGATTACTTTTTGTTCGAGCGCATGGTGCGATTGATTCTGCCCGCGGCTTCTTGCCGCGAACCTTTGCCATCGCCAATGCCGCGACGCTCCGAGCGCGTCTGACCGCGGTGCAATAATAATAATGTAGTGTGTGGAATCGAAGAGGCCCCTGCCGCTGACCCCCACATTTGTTGGCCAACCGTTTGCGGGCGCCGGTCCCGGATTTGACTTTTAAGGGGATAATCAACCCAGAATCCAGCATCAGACAAAATGTCTGGAATGTAGCTTTTAGACGTTTTTGTAATGGCGCGCCCCTGAAAAAGATGGTATGGTCATGCGCGCAGTTTGTTGTGGTAATTCCCGCGCAATCGCAAACACGAGCAGCGCTCCAAGTCCGGCTACAGGATTTGCGACACGAGGTATTACAGAAGCCGTCGGGTATTCCCGCCGTTGCCTATTCGACAAATTGCCAAAATCAAACCTATCAGGTGCTTCCAGTATGAAAGAACAAGGAACGGTAAAGTGGTTCAACGCCGCCAAAGGTTACGGATTCATCCAGCGAGAAAGCGGCGAGGATGTATTTGTACACTTCTCGGCAATCCAGGGCGATGGGTATCGCACGCTCGAAGAGGGCGCTCGGGTAAGCTTTGAAGTCAAAAAGGGCCCCAAGGGTTTGCAAGCGGCGAACGTCGAACGTGTCTAAGGCCCGCAGGTGGGCGTAAGTCGGCTGCTTGGTGCGGTAGGGTATTCGCACCGTCTCGATGGTGTCGAATTGTGTGAAGGCTCGCCCTCCAGCAGGTATAATCTTCTCTGATGCCGAGCGGATCGCTTCGCGAAAGGGCGAAGGGGTGGTTTCGCTGGCCCCGGCCGCTTGGTGTCTCGATACAACAGGGCACTTACACAACTGAATAGACCACAGCGCCAGCTTGGACCTGACGCGTGGGCAGGCAATCGAGGAGACTCCATGGCTCAACTCAGTGTGGCGTTGCCGGCATCTCCGGCCGTTCCCGTTCGCGACCAGTTCAAACCCCTCAAGGCCGCCTTCATCCTGGCAATGCACTTGGGCATCATCGCGGTTTTCTGGCAGACCACCTGGGCGGCAATCGGCGTCTGCCTCCTTCTGCACGCGGCCTTCGGAGGGCTGGGAATCTGCATTGGTTACCACCGCCTGCTCACTCACCGGTCGTTCAAGTGCTCCAAGGCCGTGGAATACGCCTTCGCTTTTCTGGGAACCATGACCCTGGAAGGCGGCCCCATTGACTGGGTTGCGCACCATCGGCAGCACCACCAGTACGCTGATGAAGCAGGTGACCCGCATAGCGCGCGCGAGGGCTTCTTTTGGAGCCACGTCCTGTGGATGATGTGGACACCCCAGGAAAAAGATCGGCGGGAGCTTGCCGAACGTTATACCCCCGACCTGCTCCGCCAGCCCTTTTATCGCTTCTTGGGCCGCTATTACCTGGAACTCTCCGTCCTCTTGGCCCTACTGCTTTACCTTTTGGGTGGCTGGCCATATGTGGTGTGGGGCATGTGCGTGCGGGTGGTCCTGACCTATCACAGCACGTGGCTGGTGAACTCCGCTACCCATAAGTTCGGATACCGCAATTTCGAGGTCTCCGACCTCTCCACCAATTGCTGGTGGGTAGCCCTCCTGACTTATGGCGAGGGCTGGCACAACAATCATCATGCCTTCCCCACCTCCGCGCGCACCGGACTTCGCCCCTGGGAAGTCGACATTGCTTATGGATTTATCCGCCTGCTGAAATCTGTGGGCCTGGCGTGGGACCTGCGCACGCCGCCAGCCGAAAAAATCAGATTTCGACCGCGCCGTGCCGCCTGAGCGCTGCCTCTGACGCGCGACTGCTCCTTCGGCATTCTCCCGGCATGCTGGGACCTTGCCCGGACGTAGAATGGGAGCTGCAGGCTCAGGGATTGGCGAGGCCCCACCCAAGGCCAACTTGTGATATGGTAGGCGCGTCATGAACAAACCAAATCGCGTTTCACGCCGTTCTTTCTTAGGTACTATGGCGGCGGCGCCGCTGGTGGCTGCCGCAGCGCAATCAAAACAAATTCCCGTGGGGCTGGAACTCTACTCGGTTCGCGACGAGTTGAAGAAAGACCTGATGGGAACCGTTCGGGGCGTGGCCAAGATGGGTTACCAATGCGTGGAGTTCTACGCGCCCTACTACGACTGGACACCTGATTACGCCCGGCAGGTGCGCGCCGAATTGGACGAACTCGGCATCCGCTGCTACTCCACTCACAACGGGTTGACCTCCTTCACCCCGGAAGGAATCGGCAAAGCGATTGATCTCAACAAGATTCTGGGAACGCGCTACATCGTGCTGGCTCATCCCGGCGATGTACGCGGCCTGGATGGCTACAAGCACGTGGCGGAAATCCTGAACAAGGCCAATGACACCATGAAAGGTCAAGGCCTGCACGCCGGCTATCACAACCACGACGCCGAGTGGCGACCCATTGATGGACAAAAGCCCATGGAGGTCCTGAGGGCGGCGCTGGACAAGAGCATCATGCTGCAACTGGATGTGGGAACCTGTTTGGCCGCCGGCAGCGATCCCCTCGCCTGGATCAATGAAAACCCTGGGCGCATCCGCTCCATCCATGTAAAGGATTGGTCTCCCCAGGGGGGATATAAGGTGCTCACCGGGGAAGGAATTGCCCCCTGGAAGAAAATGTTCGTGGCCGCCGAGATAACCGGGGGAGTCGAGTACTACCTGATCGAGCAAGAAGGCAGCGATTACCCCGAAATGGAAACCGTGCAGAAGTGCCTGGCGCTGTTTCGTCAGTTGTATGGGTGAGAACTATTGCCGATTTTGAATTGTCGATTTTTGATTGGCGATTGAGGATTGGTATCGAAAATAGTTGAAGGAGGCTGCGATTTTCGGAAATCGCAAACATGGGGGAAACCCTATGTCTCGCCCCCCCCCCCGGGTCAAAACCTCGAGCACGTTGAAAAAGCGGTCCGCATGTGGAGACTTTTCCCGAATTTTGGCGGGACTAACAAGACCCAGAATGTCATACCCATGAGCGGTCTTATGGTACGTGCCTTTCTTAGTGTCCCGCGCGGCCCGCTCCAGAGCAGGCACAAGGTCATCCTTGGGAATGGCTTCGATGTCCCGGCGTGACGGCAAGGATCTCAGGCGGAATCCCTGGCCGTAATATTCGGCCAGTTCTTCCTTGTCCGCGATAAACCAAGCCTCCATGCTTTGCACCATTAAGTGGGCCTGTTCGTCTCTTGCAACCCTGGGCCTAGACCAGTTATCGGGCCTTGCCCCCAGATGGGCCCAGACGCCCGATCTCACTGGCCGTTCAGCATCGACGAGGAGCAGTATTAATTCATCCGCGTTCCTTGCAAGAGCATCGCAGAAATTCTGAAAGGCCTTCAATCGTCCACCTGAGGCTATAATTGTGGGGTTTTGCCCCAGGGTACCGAGATTCTGGAACAATCTGCGAAAGCCCTCTCGGCACGCAGCCTTCGTACTGCCAGAATCACCGCCCCCTTCGACGTAAAGGCGAACTCTCACCAGCGATTTCCCCCAATCTCTCCCGTCCGCCACAACTGGCCAAGACTGTAACGCTCAAGCCACGAGGTAAGGTGTTCTTTCTCCAACCGAGTCATCTTCGTTGCGCCCTCTTCTTTGTCGAAGACTATGACGGAATCAGGTGAATTGGTGAACTGGTCAACCAGTGCGTCCGAGTGCGTTGTCACGATCAACTGCATCCGTTCCGAAGCCTGGGTCAGCAACTCTGCGAGCAAGCGAATCGCGTCCGGGTGCAATCCAAGTTCTGGTTCTTCCAGGCACACGAGCGGCGGCGGCGACGGATCCAAAAGGATAGTTAGGAGCGCAAGCCATCGGAGGGTGCCATCGGAAAGCCGAGAGGCAGGAACCACGATCTTGTTTCTCTCCTCGATTCGCGTATCTACGAGACCACTTTGAACCAGGGTGTAGATTTCTACGGCGTCGGCATAAAAGGCTCTGAGGTACTTCAACAAATCCGGCTTGATATTGGCGTCTGAAGAAAATCGGTTCAGCATGAGGCCAAGATTGTGGATGTCCTCTTCCAGATGATCGTTTTTTTCCTCAGCCCCATACAAGTCCCGCATCGTCGAGCCCGGCCCAAACTCCCAGTCGGAATAAATCCGCAAGGAACGAAAAAGGCGGCCTAGGTAAGTAATCTCGGGGTAGTTCTTGGAATCCTGGCGTTGAGACAGCACCGATTGCTGTGGGTCAGTCTCTTCATCCGACAGGGTCAACCCCGATCCTTTGGAATAAATCGTCGGGCGCCCCTTCTGGTATGCGAGGAATGCCTCCGCGGGCGACACCGAAGTTACTTTTTCATTCGTTATCGCAACCTTTCCTTTTCGCCCAATGAAACTTAGCTGATAGCGAAGAGACTTCTTCATCTTTCGGATGTTTACGGTAACATCGATCTTTGCGGTCGGACTAACAGCACCCTTCCATAGGCAATCGGAAATTCCACCCGCGCCCGCCACGGCTCCGGCGAAGTCGTCCGGCAGACCCTTCAGGAGGCCGATAGCTTCGATGAGGTTCGATTTTCCAGATGCATTGGGGCCGATTAGAATGTTGAGCGGGCCTAGGTCGACGTGCACTTCATTCTCCCCAAAGGAGAACAGGTTTTGTATGCGCAGACTCTCAATAGCAGGTTTTCTCAACATGAGTTCTCTCTCCCTCGCGCCATCTAGGCAGTAATTATAGGCGACACAAAGGTCCATGGCTATGCACAACAGTAATCGCGGCAAAGTTTGTACGATTCGGATTCTACGGTGCTTGGCTTCGAGACCGCCCCGGCTCGGGAGTGTAGTACGATGTGTGAATGACTTTCCGCCCAGCCAACAACCGTAACTATGCCACAATCTCCATACGAATTCCGCGTTCGTCCCACGGCAGGTTTGCAGGCTGCAGGAAATTACATTCTGCTCGATTTGGGTTAAAATGGGGCGCGTTGTCACTCATTTCAAGCCGGAGGAGAATATGAACCAAGCAGCGGGGCCAAGGGTTGATCGGAAGGTGAGAGCGACATTGGCGCAGGCACTACTGTTTTTATCCACACTTCTGTTCTGCGCGCTCCCGGTTGCAGCGCAAACGGATGTGACGGGCTTTTGGGTGTTCCGTGTGCCCACCGGGGACGGCACCTTCCGGGAGACGTTCCTCGATCTCAAGCAATCCGGCGAGAAAGTCACCGGCGGGATCCTGCGGAATGGCCACGAAACGCCGATCACCGACGGGACATTCAGCCACGGCAAGCTGCACCTGATGGTTACCGTCCATTTTCAGAACCTGGATCACACCATTACTTATGATGGCACGATGGAGGGCGGCAAGATTTCCATGACCGTGCAATTCCCCGGGCGCAACGCGATCGCGGGGATTGCCGAGCTTTCCAAGCCGGAGGCGGCCCTTCCTCCCCCGCGCCTTCCTCTCCCGGCGCTGCACGATGTTCCGGACAATGGCCTGGCGCGCACGCCTCCCATGGGCTGGAACAGTTGGAACAAGTTCGCCGGCAAGGTGACCGACGCCGATGTGCGCGGCATGGCCGACGCCATGGTGGCCACCGGCATGAAGGATGCGGGATACATCTACGTCAACATTGACGACACCTGGGAGGCCGGCCGCGACGCCCAAGGCAACATCTTGACCAATCGGAAATTCCCCGATATGAAGGCGCTGGCCGATTACGTCCACTCCCAGGGGTTGAAGATTGGAATTTACTCGGGACCCGGTCCCAAGACCTGCGCGGACTACGAAGGCAGCTACGGACACGAACAGCAGGACGCGAATACTTACGCCGCGTGGGGCTTCGACTATCTTAAGTACGATTGGTGCAGCGCCGGCGAAATCTACCAGCTTCAGGATATGCAGGCCGTCTATCAGAAAATGGGTGATGCGCTGCTCAAGACCGGCCGGCCCATCCTTTTCAGCCTCTGCCAATACGGGTTGGACGACGTTTGGAAGTGGGGGCCGAAAGTTGGGGGGAACTCCTGGCGCACCACGGGGGACATCAGCGACCACTGGAAGAGCATGGAAGAAATCGGCTTCAAGCAATTCGATATTGCTTCCTACATCGGGCCGGGGCACTGGAACGATCCTGACATGCTGGAAATCGGCAATGGCGGGATGACCGCGGACGAATACCGCACCCACATGAGCCTTTGGTCGCTGCTGGCGGCGCCTTTGCTGGCGGGCAACGATCTGCGCACGATGAGCGAGGAAACCAAGTCCATACTAATGAACACCGAGGTCATCGCCATCGACCAGGACCCCGAGGCCAAGCCCGCGAAGAAAATCTCCGAGCAGGGCTCGCTCGTAATCGCCGCGCGTCCACTCAAGGACAACACATGGGCGGTGGGGCTCTTTAATCGGGGGGATGCTGCGGCAAAAATGAGCGTCGCCTGGTCGGATCTGGGACTTCCGGACACGCTGAACGTCCGCGATCTGTGGGCGCACAAGGACCTGGGCAAGGTAGCGGATCAGTTTTCCGCCGACGTGCCCTCTCACGGAGTCGTTTTGATTGCGATAAAACCATAAGGGCAGTGCTGAGTGGCAAGCGGGGTTATCTCACCAGCATGCGCGGTTTTTGTGCTGCGGCCGGACCGCCCCTTGCCGCCGGCTCCGTTTTCTTCTTGACGAGCCCAATGTTTTAGGCTAGAATTGAGCGGTGGCGTCGAGGCCGATTCCGCCCTGGGCGCAGATGGCCGGTCGGATTGAAGTCCGTAGGGGAATGATGCGGGAGGCTGACAAATTGTACGAATGGCAGCGTGACATTATGCCCCCTAAAGGAGGAAGCTCCCTAAGCTGAGAACTTATTGAAAACAAAGAGTCGAAGAACGCATTTTTCTCCTTCCCAAAGCTGACAACATACTGAAAATAAATCCACTTACTGTAAAATACCAAAAAATGGAAAACGGGGTGCAAATTGCCCGTTATTATGGGCGCCAAGTTGTCGCTGCCGGGCGGCAGGATGGGCACGGATGGTGACAAACGCGGGCTCGTGGCTAGTGGATTGTAAAGGGTGATGCGCCCCGGATTCCTTATGGCGCGTGCAGGGATTTGAGTAGTGTCCTAATTTGATTCGTAACGCCGGCTTCCAGCCGGCACAGAGCCGCCAAGATGGCGGCGTTACGTTGAAATTAGGACACTACCCGGGCCCTCGCTCCGCATACTACGAATTTTGCCAGCCGGAAATCTCCGCGGCCGGGAATTCCCGTTCGCAGAATTCCTATCCGAAATTCCCGGCTCGCTGGCGAACTAAAAGCTGAACTTCAGCGCCAACTGAATTCCCCTCGGGCCGCCACCTCCGATGAAGGGATTGCCTTCTCCCACATCGCCGGTGGCCGTGGTGGGCAGGTAGCCCTCGCAGGCCCCGTTCGAACTGATCCCGGTGTTGTCGCACGCGGCAAAGAAAGTCGGCAAGAACGGGTTAGTAAAATTCGGATGGTTGACGATGTTGAAGAAATCCGCGCGGAACTGCACCTTCAACCGGTCGCCTATAGCCGTGTCCTTATAGAGTGCAAGGTCCCATTGCTTGAACGGGGGGCCCCAAAGGGAATTGCGCCCTTCGGTGCCCGGATGTTGCGTTCCCGGCACGCAAGCGCCGGCGGAGGAGTCGTAATCACAAGGAACCTTGAAGGCGGACAGGTTAATAACGTTATTGGGGAGGCTGGTTCCCGCGTAGGGGTTGCCGATCACGTCAGGACGGGGAAAATATTCGCCGCTGCCATCCCAGTCGCCGCTGAAATTGAAGTTCAACTGGAAGGGCTGCCCGGTCTGCAAGGTCACGACGCTATCGACCGCCCATCCTGCGCCGATCTTGGACCAAGCTCCGGAGCCTTTGGGCGATGGAAGCTTGTAATCGGACATCCAGGTAAGACGATGGCGCACATCAAAGTTGGAGTTGCCGCGTTCCAGATCCACACGGTAGCTGTCGTTCGGTTGCGCGGCATTGGGCTCAAAGTCCGTGCCGTCACTGGCATTGTCAATCGAATGGGAATAATTGTAGTTCACCGTTGACTCGAAACCATGGAGATTGCGAATATGCAACTGCGATTGCAGCGAGTTGTAAACCGAGTTTGCCGAGGTCTCCAAATAGTTGATGTAGCCGTAATCCGGGTAGGGGAAATTCGCCGCACAACTGACTCCAATTTGGCAACTTAGCATTTGCTGATTGATGTCGCGGAAGCGGAACAGATGATGGCCTTCCGAGCCCACGTAGCCAACCTGGAAGACGATACGGGAGGTCACCTGCTGCTGGATATTCAAATTGTAGTTGATCATGTACGGCGTAGGAAGGTGCTGATCGACGGCGAACAGATTTGAGGAGCCGAAGTCGCTGAAGACGGGCTGTCCGGAGACGATTTGGGTGACGGGGGTGCTGCTGGTGAGAATAGGCTTGGGTCCGATATCGTTATAGGCAGACCCGGGAGTATTGGCGTTATAGGGTATCTGGCCGAGGAAGAAGTCCTGCGAGAAGACGTCATAGAATAGACCGCTGCCGGCGCGGACCACCGTGGTGCCTTTGCCCTTGAGGTCGTAAGCCAAACTGGCGCGCGGCGAGAAATTCTTGTAGTCCGGCTTGTAGAGACTCGAGAGCCCATTGGTGCCCACCTGGGTCAGCACTCCGGTGGCGGGGTTGAAATTGGAAAGAAGGTTGTTGTCCTCCGTAATCACTCCGAAGTAGTCCCATCGCAGCCCATAGTTGAAGGTGAACTGGTGATTGACGCGGAAGCTGTCCTGGACGTAAAAGGCGTGCGAGTCCTGGTAGGTATTTCGGTTGGTGTCGCCTTCCAGGATGCTTCCACCACTGGGAATGCCCTGCAAGAAATTCTCCAAGGGCGAAAAAGCCGTCTCGCCCACGGTCGAGCTCGAAAATGACAGAGTGCCCCGGAATCCCTCATCGAAGAACTGGCTCACCGTGGTGCGGCGGAACTCATACCCGATCTTTATCGCATGCCGGTTGAGTTTCCAGGAGAAATCGTCAATGAACTGCCAATTCTGGTCGGTGCGGCCGCGGGGATCCCCACCGGAAGCTCCGAAGGAGGTGAACCCCGAGATGTTAATCTTGGGCAAACCGTAATCCTGTGAGCCGGCGCCCGTGTCCAGCCCGATGGAAGAGGGATTAAAGGAGTGGTCCTGGGGAAAGAAGGTTTCGTAAAAGCGGTTGAAACCGAAGCGCACCTCGTTGACCTTGGTGGGCGATAGCGTGGTGAGATAGGAGATGGACAAGAGGTTGACGTTAGTAGGGGTGACGGTATTGTAGCCGGGCAGGTCGCCGGTGCCGCCCAGGCCCAGGGGGAAGCTCTGGTTGCTCGTGGAGTAGTAGTAGCGAGCCGTCAGCAGGTTCTTCTGATTGACGTTGTAGTCCACCTTGGCAATGACGCTGTTCACGCTGTTGAAGATGTTGGCGGTGGCCGAAACATTGTTAACGGTGGCGCAGGAGTCGGGGGTCGCGGAATTAGCGACCGGCCACGGATTCCGCTGTAGCAGCGAAGCGATAACCGGATTGACGCTGAGCCCTTGTGCTGTCAACTCATTCTCCGCCTGGGTGATGTTGTTGGGCGAAGGAACGCAAGCCGTGCTGTTCAAACCTCCGGTCTCGCGCTGGCCTTCGTAGTCGCCGAAGAAGAAGGCTTTATCCTTAATAATCGGTCCGCCCAGCGAGCCGCCGAACTGGTTATTGTGGAATGCGGTTTTGGGAGTGGGGGCGGTGTTGAAGAAGTTGCGCGCGTCCAAGGCGTCGTTGCGGAGATAATCCGCCGTCGTGCCGTGAATCTGGTTCGTTCCAGACTTCGTGACGATATTGATCACTCCGCCGGCGTTCCGGCCATATTCGGGGGCGAAGTTGGAGAGCACGGCGAGTTCGGCCACCGCATCCACCGGCAGGATGGTTGCCGGGGTGCCGAAAACTCCCGCCTGATTGATGGCCGGATCGTTGCGGTAGCCGTCGTTCATGTCGGTGCCGTCGAGCAGGAAGTTATTGGAGCGTCCTCGCGCCCCATTCACGGAGAACTCTCCGAACGAGCCGGGAGAATCCGTGATCTGGTCGGGACCGCCGCTCACACCGGGTTGCATGTAGATCAGCTTGGTGTAGTCACGGCCATTCACGGGGAGGTTGGCCACGGTGTTCGATTCGACGGTTCCCCCCAACGTGTCTTCCGTGGTAGCGACCATGGGAGCGCTGGCTTCCACTTCTATCCGGGACTCGATTTTTCCCGGTTGCAGGGTGAAGTCCACGCGGTGTTCGCCCGCCACCGTCACCTCCACGCCCCCCACGGTCATGGACTCAAACCCTTGCTGGCTGACCGTGACTGCGTACAGTCCAATGGGAAGTTCTGGAACGGTGTAGGTTCCCGCATCGCCGCTGGTAGTGGTGCGGGTTTGGCCGGTCCCCTGATTCTTGATCACCACCGTAGCGCCGGGGATTGCCGCTCCGGAAGAATCAATAATTGTTCCTAGAATCGTTCCCCGAAAGGTTTGGGCCCGGGCAAACCCTGAAACCAAAATAAAGGCAAGGCAAATGAATCCCAAGCTGCGACCATTTCTAATAAGCCATGTCATGCTGTCCTCCCATTGGTTCGTCATCCTATGAGTTTCACTGGCTTGTAATCCTGCACCAAGGCGCTCCGACCGGGCCGGTCGACCACGCAGCGCAATCAAAAACAAGGGTTCTCGGGGCCCGGGACGGCTTCAACACGGGGCGGCTACAAACTGCCTTGGTCGGGGTTGTAGGGGAGAGAGCGTATGCAGACCTCCCCACGGCGCATTATACTAGTGCTGCAGGTGTCGGCAGCTATGAAAAAATCAATTCGCTCTTATAAGCTTTTCTTATGCATCCGTCAAGGCAAGCGGGACACGGTGAATTGCCCTTGGTGAAACCTGCCGGGATCGAAACTGATGGAATTCCCGGCCTGGGAAGGCCTGATCCCTCGTGCGGCAAGCCTCGTGCAGGGTGGACATTACTCTTTGAGGAATCGGAAAATGCAAACTAAAGCAACGATGGTTCGCCTGATTGTGGCCGTGCTCGCGACTTTCCTGATGACGCCGCAGGCCTACGCTGCCGCTGCTTCGCCGGAGGTGGAAAGCCTGGTGCGTGGATTTCCCACACTGGACGAATTGGAAACCCACTTGGGTTTGGAAGGTTCGCGGGAAGGTGCTGATCCCCCTCAATCGGCCCGGGCGAATATGAGATCGGAGGGTACACAGGGTTACATCTTGCCCGTGAGTTCAAGATGGTTCACCGCGCCCCTGGCCACCGATCCCCTCAGCGCCTCGGCGTTGGCCTCGAAAACCGAGCCGGAGGAGAAGCCGTTGGCATCATTGCTTGCGGATATGGATGCGGCGCAAAAGGAAGCGGGAACCCTGGGCAAGCAAATCAGCACGCAGAACAACCTTCCGATCAATCGGTATCTGCTCGACCGCTTTACCCTCACCGCCAGTACGAGTTACGGCACGAACATCACGGGTCTGTTTGTGAATGGCATTGGCTTCGGCCAACTTCAGCAAACCTTGTTGCAGAACTATGGCGTCACGTACAGCTTGCCGCTGCTCCAGCGCTATTCCAAAAGCTCCAAATGGACTCGAGTCCTCAATGGCTGGACCGTCAGCAGCAATGTCGGGGCCATGCCGCAGCTCGGCCAGTCGTCGCACTTGCTCGAGCTCCTCAACAACCTGCAACTCACCTGGTCGGTAGCGCTCAGCTATAACCTATCCGGCTCGACGCTGCGCAAGATACAGGACGGTCAATACACCCAGCAGGCAGCCGCGGATAAAGCCGCCGATCGCATTACCGCCACGCGCGAGGAACTCCTCAAGAAGATGGCCCTGCGCATCGATGCGCTGTCCGCGAATCGGCCCGCTCGCGACACCCGCACAACCTCCCTGCGGGAACTTTATCCGCAGTTTGAGCTCTATCAGGCGCGATTCGAGCAGGCCACCTCGTGTGATGAGCAAATGGAGGATTTCTTCACCCTGAAGGGTCTGGCGCTCAGCCTGCTGACGCTGGCCGGGTACGACTACCCGGACAACTCAGGCAGCGACCTGCTGCCAACGTGGAAGAGAGCGCGGTTCACAGGTTGCGGGAGGACTTAACAGGCAGGTACAGGTAGTGTTCGGATTTGAAAAGCTGCGCTTGGGCTCATAGGCCAAGTGCAGTTAGGAATTCACGAATGGCGCCGAACAACGCGGCGGGTTGTTCGAGCCAGGAGAAGTGCCCGCAACGGTCCAGAAGCACCAGCCGCGAATTCTTCAGGGCGAGGTGAATATCTTCTTGCATCTCCGGGTCGATGGGGTCCTGGCGGCCGGCAACAACCAACGCCGGCAGCGAGAGGCGTTCCAGAGCGGACCGCAGGTCCATTCCCGGAGCCATTTCGTCGGCCGCCATCAACTGGCCAACGTCCTCGTGATACGACTCGGGGCGGAAGGTGGCCACCATATTCGCGGCCGCGTCGCGATTGTAGAAATACCCAGGCAGCAGGGTTTGGAATGAAGGCGTGCGCTTGGCCGCCGCCGCTTGCTCCGGCGTGAGGCGCAGAAAGACGTTGTCCATCATCGCCCCCACCAGCGATTGGCGCACCGGCCCGGAATCCACCAGCACCAACGCCTGGACACGGCCCGGAAACGCGATGGCGTAATTCATCGCCAGGTTTGCTCCCGCCGAGTGGCCGAGCACGCTCCAGCGCTCGAACTTCAGGCTTTCCCGCAGAGCTTCCAGGTCGGCGAGGCACAGTTCAAGGTTAACGGTCTGGCGGTTGATCTCCGCCGGACGTGATCGCCCGGTTCCACGCAACTCCACCAGAATCGTCTGGTGCGAAGAAGCCAATTCGCGCGCCACCGGCTCAAGATAGTCGCAGTCAAACCCCGGTCCGCCGGAAAGCACCACTAACGGCCTTCCTAGTCCAAAGAGACGATAGTAAAGATCGAAACCAGGGCGCGCAATCTTCCCTTCACTGCTGGTGCCGCCGGCCCAAGCGAGATGGTTCATGGCAATGAGTGCGAACGCCACAAGTGTAGCTCCCAGAATCCGTTTCATGGAAAACCTTCCCCCGAGTCTGCCATTTCGCGCCGCATTGAGCAAGTGACTTTCGCCCCGGAGAGAAGTAAGCTGTAAAAGAGTCTCCTTCGCCGCTGAGACGATGAAACACAGAGAGAATGCCTTTTGTTCTCAGAATCTCTGCGCATCCGTACGTCCGCAGTGAAGAGGATCGCAGTGGACGTAAGAAAAATAAAGGGTAATGAGTAACGCGAACCGCAGTGAATCCGTCTAAGTTCTATTGGTGAAGGAGAATCCCCTTGAATAAGGCAAATTCCTCTCGTGTATTAGTTTTAGCAGGATTCGTGTTGGTGTGTCGGTTGGCCATCGCCGGGCCTCTCGGGCAGAATCCCACGACCGCTCCGGTCGCAAAGGCCGTCGGGGATGTGACCCAGGTCCAGCCCGGACATATTACCTTGCACACGGACAAAGGCGACGTGCCAGTGGCATTACCCGAGGGTGTAAAGGTTCTGCGCGGTTCCAAGGATTTGAGGTTGACCACTCCCATCTCCGCAAGCGATATTAGCGTAGGTGACCGCGCGGTGGTGCTTGGTCATCTCGCTGAAGACCAACGAACCCTTCAGGCCACGCGAGTTGTGGTGATGACGAAGGCGGACATCTCCGGCGTCCATGAAGCTGAGGTGCGGGAGTGGCAGACGCGCGGAATCGAAGGGGTGGTGAAGGCTGTGGACCCCGCCACCAAGGAAATAACCATCTCCGTGCCGAATCGTCCACCGACACCCGGCAACTTGACTCACCCCGTAATCCTGACCACAACGCCGCAGACGATGCTGTTGCGTTACGCTCCCAACTCCGTCAAGTTCGCCGACGCCCAGGCCAGCAATCTTGCCGCGCTCAAGGTGGGCGACCAATTGCGCGCGCTGGGCACCAAAAGTGAAGACGGCAGCCACTACGCGGCTGACAAGGTGGTTTTCGGAACCTTCCATAACATCGGAGCCACCGTCATTTCCGTTGACCCGCAAACAAACACCCTGACCGCAAAGAATCTTGGGACGAACAAGCAGGTCGTCGTGCACGTCAACGCGGATTGCAAGATGCACCAACTCCCTGAGTTCCTGGCCCAGATGATCGCCCGGCTCAGCTCTGGCGGGGCTGGGCCTGGAGGCATGGCCCCGGGCGGCGGCGCGGGACCTGGTGGGGCTGGAGGTATGCCTGCCGGCGGCGCGGGTGGCCCTGGTGGAGCGCCCGGCGCGTACGGTGGCGGGGGCGCCAACGGTGGGGGTGGTGGAATGCGCCGAGGGGGAATGGGAAACCTTAGTCAGGCGCTTGAGAATATGCCGGCCGTGACACTCAATGACCTTAAGCGCGGTGAACCCATTGTCATTTTCAGTTCAGAAGGCACAAGCCCCTCAGAGGTTACAGCAATTTACATCCTGACTGGTGTAGAACCGATACTCGCCGCGCAACCCAAGGGTGGCAGCGAAGTGAACCTCGGCGGCTGGAGTAGCCTTGGCGGCGCTCCTACGGGTGGTGAAGGTGGGCCCTAGGGCGCCCGCGTGAAGCATTGTATGGCGGCGTTCGTTCCAAGAAGTGGGTTTGACCGCGCAACCCTTCGCATCAAAGTGTCCTTTTGATGGCTTCCGCCCACATTTTCTGTTGAGGAGATGTTATTTTGTCACGTAATCTTTGCCGAATTCTGAACGGATTCCTGTTCTCGTTTCTATTCCTTCCTGCCTGGGTTTTCGCTCAAGCCTCCGCTCCCAGTTTGCGCGGCCAGGTGCTTGACCCTTCGGGCGCGGCCATTCCTGCCCTCACCGTCACGGTGGTGGGACCGGCTGGCGCGAAATTGGATGCGCAAACCGACGATCAGGGGAAGTATGCTTTCCGGAATCTTGCGCCGGGCGCCTACACGCTCACCATACGTCTGAAGGGATTCAAAGATTTCGTAAAGGCCGGCATTGTCATCGCCCGTGGCCAACCCCAGGAGGTGAACGCGCAATTGGCAGTGGCTACGGAAAAGCAACAGATCACGGTTACAGACGAGACCACCAAGGTCAGCGTCAACCCCACGGAAAACGCCAGCTCGCTGGTCATCAAAGGCAAGGATTTGGAAGCGCTCTCCGACGATCCCGATGAGTTGCAATCGGAGCTGGAAGCCTTGGCGGGACCCTCGGCGGGACCCAACGGCGGCCAGATCTACATCGACGGCTTTACCGGCGGTCAATTGCCCCCCAAATCCTCCATCCGCGAGATTCGCGTCAACCAAAACCCTTTTTCCGCGCAATACGATACGTTGGGTTATGGAAGAATTGAAATCCTGACCAAGCCGGGCACCGACAAACTTCATGGCCAGCTCTTCGTCAGCGGGAATGACTCAGACTTCAACACGCGCAATCCCTTTGCCACGGACATTCCGGGCTATCACTCGGAGTTGTTTAACGGAAACATTGGCGGACCGCTCAACAAGAAAACCTCATTCTATGTCGATGGGCAGCGCCGCGATATCGAAGACGACGCCATTGTGAACGCCACCATCCTGGACTCAAGCTTCAATCCGACTTCCCTGGTCGAGGCGATCCCCACCCCCAAAACGCAAACCAATATTGGCCCCCGCATTGACACCCAAATAGGCAATAACAATACCTTGACCGTTCGCTATCAGCTTTGGGAAAACAACCAGCACGATCCTAATGTGGGGCAATTCACACTCCCTGAAGCAGCTTACAACTCCTACGAAAGATACCAAAGCTTGCAGGCCAGCGACGCCCAGGTGATCAATGCGAAGGCGGTCACGGAGGTTCGGTTCCGTTACTACCATGACTCTCAGCTTCAAACCCCCGCGAATTCACTTCCGACCGTCTCCGTCCCCGGCGCTTTCACCACGGGCGCATCAAGTGCGGGGACGAGCGACAACGTGACGAATTATTATGAGCTTCAGGATTACACCTCCGTAACCCTGAAGAGGAATTTCCTGAAGTTTGGAGCCCGTCTTCGTGATAGCGAGGAATCCGCAAGTTCCACCGCCAACTTCGACGGCACTTTTACTTTCCCATCCCTTAATGCCTATCAAATAACGGAACAAGGGTTGCAAGCGGGCTTGACCCCGGCTGAGATTCTGGCCAACGGTGGTGGCGCAAGCCAGTTTAGGCTCATTGCTGGAAACCCCCTTGCGCAGGCGAACTACTTTGACCTCGAGCCTTACGTGGAGGACGATTGGAAGGCGCGGCCGAATATGACCCTCAGCGGCGGCCTGCGCTTCGAAACGCAAGATCACATTCACGATCACGCGGACTTCGCCCCGCGCTTCGGCCTTGCCTGGGGATTGGGCAAGGGTAAGAATGTCAAGACCGTATTGCGCGCCGGTTTCGGAGTTTTCTACGACCGCTTCAGCGAAGGCTACATCCTCAACGCGGATCGTTTGAACGGAATTAACCAGCAGCAATACATCGTCGCCTCACCCGACTTTTTTCCGTCGGACATTCCCCCCGTCAGCACGCTCTCGGCCAGCGCGCTTGCGCCCACGATCTACCAAATTGCTCCTAATCTGCGCACACCCTATACTACCCAGTCCGGGATTGGCCTCGAGCGGCAGCTTAGCAAAATTGCCACGGTTTCCGTGACCTATCTCAACACCCACGGCCAGCATCAACTCATTTCACGCAACATCAATGCACCGGATGCGGCGAATCCCGACGACGCTCGGCCCAACCCCAGCCTCTCCGATCTGTATCAATACGAGTCCGCCGGCCTTTACAACCAAAACCAGGTAATCGCCAATTTCAATGTCCGCGGCCGCATGGTTTCGCTCTTCGGCTTCTATACCTTGAGCTACGTTGACAGCGATACCTCCGGCGGGGGCAGTTTCCCCATGGACCAGTACGATTTGCAGGAGGATTACGGGCGCGCCGCCTATGATGTGCGCAACCGCCTCTTCGTGGGTGGCAGTTGGAATTTGCCGCGGGGTTTTCAGATCTTTCCCTTCATCGTGGCGAATTCCGCCCCCGCTTTTAACATTACCCTGGGCCAGAATCTGAACGGCAGTTCCATTTTCAATAACCGCCCTGCCTTCGCCTCGAGTCTTTCCAACCCCGCCAATGTGATCAGCACCAAATGGGGCGACTTTGACACCGTGCCCGTCGCGGGAGAGACGATCATCCCCATCGATTATGGGACCGGCTTCAGCCAGTTCAGCACCAACCTCCGCCTCAGCAAGACCTTCGGCTTCGGCAAAGAAGTGCAAGGTGGCAACTTTGGGGGTGGGGGCGGAGGGGGGCGTTACGGTCGTGGCCTGGGTGGTGGAGGGCTCAGCAGCATGGGCAGCGGCGGCAACATATTTGCCGGCCCCACCGCCAACCGCCGGTATAGCCTTACCTTTAGCATTTCCGCACGCAATATCTTCAACAACGTCAATTATGCCTCGCCCGAGGGCAGCCTCGCTTCTCCCATTTTTGGTAAACCGTACGCCCTGGCGGGAGGGTTCTTCTCCAGCGCCGCCGCCAACCGCCGAATCGATCTGCAAATGCGGTTTAGCTTTTAGCGGGGTTTTCTGTAGCGGCGGGTTTATCCCGCCATCGCGCGGCGTAGCGGCGGGTTTATCCCGCCACGTGGCGGCATAAAGCCCCCGCTACATCCAATTGACCTACAACCCGCGGACGCGACCTCTGCCACCAACCAATGGAGGCTGGCGGGGGCGCTGGATGCGTGGGACATGTCGTTCTTCCCCCGCTGGCAGTATCGAATCTCTCCCATTGCGCTGGCATGTTCGAAATCTCGCGATCCAACATTATGAGGGGACTAACCGGTTTGCAGTGGACAGCAAGGTGCAACTCACCGTGCCGATTCAGGACGCGGTGGTTTTGTTGCTGGAGTGGAAGTGGCACGGGTGTCCACCCCGTGTGAAGTCATGGCCATGGCACAAACGCGCTTTCTCCGCTGTGCGGGCCTTGGACTGTAAATCCAAATCACTCCCCCACGCCATCAGATATACTTGCGGTACGAAGATATGACGTGCAGGATGCCAATCGCCATGCCCTGCCAGATCCCGCTTCGCCGGCCGCTGCGCACTCTCCTGGTCGCTTTCAGTCTCAGCCTCCTGCTATTGCTGTGTGGTCCGCCCATCCCTGGCGCTGCACAGGGCGCGCCTCAACCGCCCCCCGTCATTCTGATTTCCATCGACACCCTGCGGGCCGACCATCTGAGCGCTTACGGCTACTCCAAAATCCATACGCCGCACATCGATTCGTTCGCGGCAGGCGGCACGCTCTTCACCCAGGCCGAGGCGCAGGTTCCGCTCACCCTGCCTTCGCACACCTCCCTGTTCACGTCCACCTATCCCTTCGAGAATCGTGTGGAAGAAAACGGCGAGCGGGTTCCCGCGGGAGTGGTGACGCTCGCTTCCGTTCTGCAATCGCACGGTTACAAAACCGCCGCTTTCATCGGCAGCGAGTTCCTGGACCAGCGCTATGGATTGGATCAGGGCTTTGATGATTACGACAGCCCTTTCGGCCCGGAAACCGGAAGTGTGGAGAATCCTTTGACGGCGAGCTTTCGACGGGATGGCGCCCTGGTGTTGCGGGCTGCGCGCCAATGGCTCGATGCCCACCGCGGCCGGCCCGTTTTCGTGTTTGTACACCTCTTTGACCTGCACACCCCTTATACCCTGCCGCCGCAAGTCGCGCGCCAAAAGGGAATATCCCGCTACGATGCGCAACTGGAATACGTTGACCAGGTAATGGGCAGCTTGCAACAACAGTTGATCCAAACCGGCTGGTGGGGGAAGTCGTTGGTGGTGGTGTTTGGCGATCACGGTGAGGGCCTGGGCGACCACCAGGAAACCGACCACGGCTATTACATCTATGAGAGCACGCTGCACGTGCCGCTGATCATTCATTGGCCGCGTACAATAGAGCACCGAAACTCGAAACTGGAAACTGGAAACTCGACGCGAGTTTCCAGTTTCGATTTTCCAGTTTCGCCATTCCGCAATCGTGTAGAAACCCCTGTGGGCTTGATCGATGTGGCGCCAACGATTTTGGATTACCTGCGTGTGCCCGCTCCCGCTTCGTTCGAAGGTCAAAGCCAACTCGGAGCGCTTAAGGCCGGGGAGTCCGAGGGGCCGCGTGCGGTTTATAGCGAAAGCCTGTACGCCCACGACGCTTTCCATTGGTCGCCGCTGCGTGCGCTGCGCGTGGGAGAGTACAAATACATCCAAGCGCCAAAGGCGGAACTCTACGACCTTGATGCCGACCCGCGCGAGTTGGTGAATCTAATCCACAAGAACGCCGCAATGGCCGCAGAACTACAGAATGAATTGGCGCAGGTGCTCACTCGCTACGCTCCCTCACAGCCCTCAACTCCCGCTGCCCTATCGCCGGAAACGCTTGCGCAGCTTGAATCTCTCGGGTACCTCGCGGCCCAACCGCGATCCGACGCCGTAGGGGCACGCCATGGCGTGTCCCTACCACCCGACCCCAAGGACCGTTTCGCGGAGTTCGATCTATACCAGAACACCTTTATAGCCTTCATGTCAGGGCACACTGACGCGGCCCTGCGCAACTTTCGGTGGATTCTGAAATCAGACCCGCAGAATACGCTGGCGCGATTCCATCTGGGCGAGTGTTATCTCCAACTCAAAAAGCCCCAGGACGCGCTACGCGAATGGATCACCACGCTCAAGCTCGATCCGCAATACGCTCCCGCCGCTGAGTCGATTGGCCAATACTGGCTGACACAGGGAGACTATGCCAAGGCACGCCTGCGCTTCCTTCAGGTCCTGGCCTTGACGCCGGAAAGTTACTCGGGTCATTTCCAGTTGGCCATCGCCGACGAACACCTGGGACTTCTCCCCGACGCCCGCCGGCATTTGGAAGCGGCCTGCAAGATCGCTCCGCACGATGAGAACTGCGCCCGCGAGCTGAAGGCGTTTACACAGAAATGAGGCAGGGTTCATGCGTGCAGGTATTTCACGCTGGGTTTGCCGGGGATGATGCGGCCGATATTCCAGAATTTCTCCCGGCGCTTTCTCAGGTTGGAGATAACCTTCGGCAGGTCGCGTGACGAGACGATGAGCAGCATGCCGAGGCCCATGTTGAAGGTTCGCAACATGTCGTCAGGCGGCACGTTGCCACGTTTTGCAATCAACTCGTAAATGGGCAGCACGGGCCAGCTTCCCAGGCGGACTTCCGCGCGGGCGTCGGCGGGAAGGATGCGAGGGGTGTTATCCGTAATGCCGCCGCCGGTAATGTGCACAAGGCCCTTTAACCATCCGCGCGCAAGGAGCGGCTGGACAGTGGGCCAGTAGCAGCGATGCGGGGCCAGCAACTCGTCGCCCAGCGTCCGGCCAAGCTCGGGCATGATCTTGGTCAATGGCAGCCGCTCCTGCTCCAGCAAAACCTTGCGCGCCAGCGAATAGCCATTGGTGTGCAGACCGAGGGAGGGCAATCCCAGAATCACGTCCCCCGGCCGGATGCCGCTGCCATCAATGATTCGGCTGCGCCTGACCCAACCGACAATACAGCCCGCCAAATCGTATTCATCCTCGGGGTAAAAGCCGGGCATTTCCGCCGTCTCACCGCCCACCAAGGCGCAGCCCACCTTGCGGCAAGCCCCGGCCAGACCTTTGACGACTTCCGTGACCACCTTGGGGTGCATCTTGCCCGTCGCCAGATAATCGAGAAAGAAGAGCGGCGCCGCGCCGTGCACGGCGATGTCGTTGACGCAGTGATTCACCAGGTCCGCGCCCACGGTGTTGTGGCGATGGAGGGCAAAGGCGAGCTTCAGTTTGGTGCCGACGCCGTCGACACTTGACACTAATACGGCGTCGCGGGGAAGTCCCTGCAAGGAGTAGAATCCGCCGAAGGCTCCGACCTCCCGCAAAACGCGCGAGTTGAAGGTGCGGCGCGCCAACTGCTTGATGCGAGCTTTAGCCCGGCTGGCAGCGCTAATATCGACGCCAGCGTCACGATAGAGCATAAAAGAACGGGGTTAGGCTTTAGGGGTTAGGGATTCGCAGGGGGGGGACCGTACTCCTTGCCAATACCTACCTAACCCCGCGCCCCAAATCCCGAATCCCTAACCCCCAATCCCTGCTCTTAAAACGTCCGCCCCGTTCTTTTCCAGCGCGTGTAATTGAGGAAATTCCATACAATCGAGGCGTCGAATTTCAGCCGCTCGGCCAAGGTATCAGCCGTCCAATCCTTCGTGGGGGCGTCATAGGACCAGTAAACAAACAGCGGCTCACCCACGACGTTCTCGAGGGGAACGAATCCCCAAAAGCGGCTGTCGAGTGAGTTGTCGCGGTTATCGCCCATAACGAAAAGATACCCGGACGGAACGTGCAGGCCGTCGTTGCGGATGTAACTGGGCATTTGCCGCGCCCAAGCGGGATCAAGGCCTCCGTAGGCAGGAAAGGTTTCGAGGATACTCGGTGGGGGAGGAAACACATCGCGCAAGGGCTGCGTCGTGCTGGGATACAGGAATTGCGCGTAGGGCTCGAACAAAGGCCGCCCGTTGACATAAACTTTCTTGTCCTCGATCTTCACCACGTCGCCGCCCACGCCGATCACGCGCTTGACAAACATTTGGGCGGGATTGACGGGGTAACGAAACGCCACAATATCCTGCCGATGAACTTCTCTGAGGGGCGGCAAGCGCAGCGAAGTGTAAGGCACGCGTGGACCGTAGAGCAGCTTGTTCAGGAAAACATGATCGCCGATCAGGATGGTCGACTCCATGGACCCGGTGGGGATGACGGTAGCCTCCGCCACGAAGGTGCGAATGCAAAGCACGCACACCAGCACCACCAGCAAGGAGCGGAGAGTGTCCCAAACGGTTTCCTGGCGTTGCGGCTTTGCGGGCTTGCTTTCCCCCGCCGGCTCAGGGACAGGTAATTCCTCCGGCTTTAGTTCAGGTGTTTCCATCTGTTTCAATCCCTGTTACGTATGGCGATTAGCGGCTCTTGAATGGCAGTGGGGTATTCGCACGTGTAACACGCATTGCAATAATGGCCCTCGGAATCCTCGACGGCGCGACGCAAACCTTCGATCGACAGGTAACCCAGGGTATCCGCACCCAGGAATTCGCGGATCTCTTGCACCGAATGAGTGGCCGCAATCAGCTCTTTCCGCGTCGGTGTATCGACCCCGTAAAAGCACGGGGACACCGTGGGCGGACAACTGATGCGCACGTGAACTTCGCGAGCACCTGCCTCCCGTACGATGCGCACAATCTTGCGGCTGGTTGTACCGCGTACAATGGAATCGTCAACCAGCACCACGCGCTTCCCTTCCAGCAAACTGCGCACGGGGTTCAGCTTCAGCTTCACGCCGAAATCGCGAATGGCCTGAGTGGGTTCAATGAACGTGCGTCCCACGTAATGATTGCGGATAAGTCCAATCTTGAAAGGAATGCCGGATTCCTCGGCGAATCCCGTGGCCGCGGGAACGCCGGAGTCAGGAACGGGAACCACCACGTCGGCATCTACGGGATGCTCCTGCGCCAGATACTTCCCGAGCATTTCGCGGCTCTGCTGAACCGAGCGGCCAAACACGATGCTATCCGGACGGGAAAAGTAGACGTGCTCGAAGATGCACTGCGCTCTGTGAGCCGGCGGAGCGAAACGCAGCAACGTCACCCCGCGGCTGTCGAGAATCACCATCTCGCCGGGTTCCACGTCGCGGATGTACTGGGCGTCAATCAAGTCGAAGGCGCAGGTCTCCGACGCCAGCACGTAAGCGCCGTCCAGCTTTCCCAAGCTCAAAGGCCGGAAGCCTCGCGGGTCGCGGATGCCGTAGATCGCGTCCTTGAAAAGCATCACCAGGGAATAGGCTCCCACCACTTTGTCGAGGGCTTCAGCAACGGCTTCCGGAATGCCCGTCTGCCGCGAGCGGGCGAAATAGTGCAGGATGACTTCCGTATCGCTGGTGGTCTGGAAAATATCGCCCCGAGCCTCCAATTCCCTGCGCACCGCCGTGGCATTCACCAGGTTGCCGTTGTGCGCCAGCGCCACTTGGCCTTTGTGGCAGCTCACCTTGAGCGGCTGGGCGTTTCTCAGGTCGGTATCGCCGGCCGTGGAGTAGCGCGTGTGGCCGATGGCGTGACTTCCCGGTAAACTGGCAATAACCTCTTTGGGGAAGATCTCTTCCACATGTCCCATGCCCTTCTGGCAAATCAAGTTGTCGCCATCGGAGGAGGCAATGCCGGCGCTTTCCTGGCCGCGATGCTGTAGGGCATAAAGTCCGAGATAGGCGAGCTTGGCGGCTTCCGGGTGTCCGTAGACCCCGAAAACTCCGCAATGGTCATGAAACTTATCGACGGTAAGCTCAAAGCTTGGAAAGAGCTGGGAGGCTGGCTCCAATTAATCTTCTCCAAATCGGTTTGGATGACGAGGGCTAGCTACTCGAGGTCCCGAATCCGTTCCAGTTTGCACGCATCCAGTGGGATGACAACGGCGTTCAACTCCACACACCATTCTGCTCCCTTTCAAAGGTCCACGCAACTGGTTTCTGGGTTGTGTCCTAATTTGAACGTAACGCCGCCATCCTGGCGGCTCAATGCCGGCTGGAAGCCGGCGCTACATTTGAGATTAGGACTCTACCGGCTTCTACCTGGGTTGTATTGTGCATGAAAAAGCCCTTGAAAATGCAAATGCAACTGGCAAATTGCCGTCGCAAAGCCGCAGTTTTCCGAAAAACTCGTGTCCATTTGACGTAAATGTGCGGTTCTTAGACGTAAATGTCCGACTTTTTGCCAGGCATTTTGTCCGAGTTTTGTTTGTTTTCATACACATTCCGGGTTCGCTCGTGATTTTTTAACATCCTTTTTCTCGAGCACCCTTGCCGGACCTTCCCGAGGGCACTGATGAGGCGCCACAGCCGGCGCAGGCTGGAGTCCTCCATTCTTTGCAGAAGCACGGAAGCCTGATCCTGCGGGGCCATCAGCGCGGCCAGATTCTCCGGAGACTGAACCCTCTCGAGTTGCTGCGAAAACCCCCAGGCAACATTCTCATGAACCTCCATCAGTGGGCCGAGTTGCTTCCGGGCTTTTCGGCGGATGGCCTTTCGCTCCTGATCTTCCCTAGGCTCATGGAGCGATTTCAGAAGCAGGATGAATTCCTGCATCGCCTCGGAAGAGTCGCCCTTGCGGGTCTTCACAAACGCATCGATTTCCGCCGCCGTGGGACCCGCCCCTCGGGGCGACAGCGCTTCCTTAAGGCGCGCAAACGGTTCCAGGGCTTCGACGGCCTTCGCGGCCTTCATCGTCGCGACCATCTCCTCACCTTGCGCTTTCTTTTGAACGCTCTTGAGCGCCAGCCCGTCGCGCATGCGCTGGGCGCGCCCCATCCGCCAGAACGTTTCACCCATCTGCTCCACCAAGTGCCTCTCCAAACCCGGACGGGGTTGCAAGTCCGCCAGCAGGGACTCCATCATGCCCCGGTATTCCTGCGGTTCTTCCCCCAGCGCCAGCAGAATCCCGCAACGCGACTCGTTTAATAATTCCTGGCAGGAATCAGCCACGGCGGCGTGGGCTTCGGCCTCCGGCATCGATCCCTCCGGGGCGTGGGGGGCGTTCTCTTCCGGCTCGTTGGGACTCCTTGTTTCCAGTTCCGTATCGTCCGACATAAAAACCTCCAGGCTAGCTCCTAGCCGCTAGCCACTAGATAAGTATGCAGACAATCATAGGCTTTGTCAATGATAAGCGAGGCTAGGATGTGATGCCTACAAAAGTGGACAAAATGGCCAGCGCAAGAGGTGGAGAGTATCGGCGGGCGAATGGGGATTGTTCCCCCGCCTGTAACGCGGACCTGTTTGGTAGGTCTGCGGTTCTTCCGCCCATCACCACGAAAAGCCGCGGACTTACAAAAGAGGTCCGCGCGACCTTGCTCATCGGCCCGCCAGATTTCCCCGATTCGCAGGGAAAACGGCGCATGCCATGGCGGCTGAGCGCGATCCGCTGGCAGAAACCCCTGCGAAGTGGCACTCCAACGTGATCCCAAATGGCCCGCGACGCGGCGCGCATCGCGGAAGTTAGGCCGTTTATGAGCCAAGTGGATTATTGCGGGTTAAGTTTCGTCTCCGGCCACCATGTATCGAAGGGCTGAATGCATCTGACAATATGTACCGGATAGTTAATTTGCCTCGACTTTTGCCATCCTGTGTACTATGCTTCGCCCAATTTCACTCTGAATGAGCCAGCCATGACCGAGCGTTCGGCGCTCACGACTTGCTTTTCGGCATTACGTCTTCCCTTGTTTAGTGGTGTGGCTTACAACCAGGGTATGGCAATCAGCACTTCGGCGATTGGGCATGAAAGGGAGAGGTATCTATGAAGCTGACAAACATCCGCATAAGAAATTTTCGTTCATGTCGCGACATCTCGCTCGACATCAGCGGCATGCATGCTTTGGTTGGTGCCAACAATTCTGGCAAATCGGCGGTCCTTCGGGCGTTAGATTTTCTTTTCAATCCGAGCAGCAAATCTCTCGATGAGGAGTCTTTCTGGAACAAAGATACGACTCTCGAGATCCGGGTCGAGGGTATCTTCGCGGAAATTACCGACACGGAAAAGAAGGCACTCGGCTCCTACCTGAAACCTGATGGCACATTCCACATCGCCCGTTCGGCAAAAATGGGTGCCGCAGATGGTAAGACCGACCCGGGCACGGACGAAGATGAGGACAAAATCAAACTCGGGCACCACTGCAATAAGCCAATGCCCGAGGCAGAATGGCTTCATGAATCCAAGATAAACGGAGCGAACGTATCCAATTGGTGGAAAACGAAAGACAAGTTGGTCGTCGGCGGAGTCAATTTTGCGGGTTTGTGGCCAGAAGGCGCCAAGGAGCCGGGCGTCAAAGATTGGAAGGAAAAGGCGAAGCAGTTCATAACAGCCAACGCTGACAAAATTCCAATGAAAGACACATGGATAGATAATCCCACAGGATATGCAAATGTTTTGAAAGGTACCTTGCCCTTATTTGTTCTCGTCCCAGCAGTTCGGGACGTGACTGAAGAATCCAAAGGAACCAAGAGCAGCCCGTTTGGAAAGCTTCTCTTCGCGATATTGAACACAGTCACACCGGAGAAGAAAACCCAAATAGACGGAATCCTTGCGGAAATTTCCAAGCAGATGAATCGGGCTGGTGGGGAAGACCGCCTCCAGCTGATTGCCGAAACGGAAAAGCAGCTAAACACTCTGCTGAAGGATTTCTTTTCTGGCTGCGACCTGGAGATTGAATTCGGAACGCTCACGCTTGAGGTGCTCCTCAGTTCCCCAAAACTCTACGTCGATGACGGATTTAGAAACGTTGTTGAGAATAAGGGGCACGGTCTACAAAGAGCAATCATCTTCACGATCCTACGACGGTATGCGGAATACATGACGGCATCTCCCGAGGGGAAAAAGCGTAATCTTGTACTCGCCGTCGAGGAACCGGAAATCTACATGCATCCGCAAGCCCAACGGACAATCCGCAGCGTATTTCGCAAGATTGCCGCAGGCGGAGACCAGGTGATTTTTTCGACCCACTCAGCACTCCTCGTAGATGTCGAGTACTTCGATGAAATCGTGCGCCTTGAAAGTAGGTGCGAGGAAGTTAACGGAAAGAAAACGACGGCGAGCAGAGCATTTCAGTTGCCCATGTCGAAGATGATTGAGGATCTAGAAGCCAGGCACCCACAACTGAAGGGCAAGGTAACACCTGAATCTATGCGAGATCGATACTCACACGCTTACAACCCACGGCGGAATGAGGGCTTTTTCGCATACAGAATCATCCTTGTCGAGGGTCCAACGGAGGAATACAGTCTTCCCATCTACGCCGAGGCGATTCCAGGTTGCGCCTTCGACCCACAGGGAATCAGCGTTGTGGAGTGTGGCGGCAAGGGAGCCATGGATCGGCTTTTCCGCATCTTCAACGAGTTCCATATTCCATGTTACCTGCTGTTCGATTATGACAAGGGTAATACCGCCACCAATATGATCGACAAGTCAAAAGAACTGCTCGGCTTGGCTGGTGAAAAGCAGGATGCCCCGGAAACTCTTTTGGTAACCGATGGCGTGGCGTGTTTCCCAAATAAATGGGAAAAGCAACTGAGAATCGAAATCCCAGAAGCTGACACATTATCAGCGCTGGCTAGGAAGGAACTCGGGATCGCAGATGACAATGATAACAAGCCATTGATTGCGCGATATATCGCTCGCAACCTTACGTCGCGCGATCCAGTGGTCATTCCGCCCAGCTTGGTGGCGATCATCAAGAAGGCCGTTGGGGCAACATGGAAAAAGAGTTGCCTTAGAATGCCAATTGGCGTGGATACTACCAAAGAATAAGTACGAGACAGATTTTAAGGACTATGGGTGTTCGATTCCCAGAATCTTGCTTTAGGGTATAAGTGCGCTGCCTTCAGGCGGTATGAATTGCGGGGGACACAATGAAAGAACAGACAATTACCTGCCCACAATGTGGTCGGGAGATTGCTCTCAGTGAGGCAATCACCCGCCACCTGAGGGAGGAACTCCGTGAGGAATTCGAACGACAAACAAACGAAAAGACAAAAGAGCTCGCCCTCAGGGAACAATCCCTCAAAACGAGAGAAAGCGAGATCGAGCGCCAAGGCAACACTATTGCTGAAACAATCGCCGAGCGCCTGAAGGCTCAGAAGGAGAAGTTGGAGCAGGATGTGAGGAAGGCGGTGGAGAGCAAACTTGGGACGCAATTAACGGACCTATCTAATGCAGTCAGTGAAAAGGAAAAGCTTCTCGAAGAAGCAAGGAACACCGAGTTAGGTTTACGGAAAAAGCAACGCGAGATTGAGGAGAAGGCTCAGGCGGCAGAACTCGATCTAACGAGGAAGGTCGACGACGAACGGAACAAGCTTCGGCAAGAATTTGAAGCTGCGAATCAAAAGAAGGAGTCGGAATTTGCCAGACGACAAGGGGAAATTACTCAGAGGGCAAAGGAGATCGAACGCGCCAGAGAAGCGGTGGAAAAGGAACTCGCATCCAGAGAGCAGTCCCTCGCAATGAGGCAGGGCGAGATGGATCGCCGAGCAAAGTCAATTGATAACACAATCGCCGAACGGCTGAAGGCTGAGAAGGAGAAGATCGAGCAGGATGCAAGGAATGCAGTGGAGAGTGAACTTCAGACGCAATTGGCCGACCTATCCAACGCAGTCGGCGAAAAGGAAAAACTTCTTGAACAAGCCCGTAACACCGAGTTAGGTTTACGGAAAAAGCAGCGCGAGATTGAGGAGAAGGCTCAGACCAGAGAACTCGATCTAACTAGGAAGCTCGACGAAGAAAGGAACAGGTTACGAGAAGAGTTTGAGTCGGCGAATCAAAAGAAGGAATCTGAAATTATGAGACGGCAAGAGGAGATTGCCGAGAAGGCGAAGGAGGTCGAACGGGCGAGGGATGAGGTAGAAGTGGAGGTGGCCAATAGGTTGCATGTTCGGCAGGAAGAGGTGGAAAGGGAAATAAGGACGAAGCTTGACTCGAAATACTCGGTCGAACTACAAGACCTCAAGGCCCAGAATCAAGAGAAAGCGGTGCGTCTAGTCAAGGCCCAGGAGGCCGAACTCGAATTACGTAAGCAAAGAAGGCAACTTGAGGATGCCAAGCAAGCATTTGAACTTGAAATGAACCGGAAGTTAGACGAAGAACGAGAGAGGATACGAGAGGATGCTGCTAACGCCGTTACGGAGGATTACAGGATCAAGGAGTTGGAAAGGGAAAAACTCATTGAAGAACTCAAGAAACAGATGGAGGAGCTGAAGCGAAAGGCGGAGCAAGGTTCGGAGGAAAGACAAGGTGAAGCAATGGAGATAGAGCTGGAAAACGTTCTAAAGAGCAACTTCCCCTTGGATGAGATTGAACCTGTTCTACGAGGGAGAAAAGGTGCGGATATCCTCCAGAGGATTCGAAATGGGGCCGCTCAACATTGTGGAACCATTATTTGGGAGTCAAAACGCACCAAGAATTGGAATGAGGGTTGGGTCGATAAGCTAAGAGACGACCAAAGGGAGGCCAAGGCAGATATTGCCGCGCTGCTGACTACCACATTGCCTCAAGGAGTTGACAACTTTGGTTACTATAACGGAGTCTGGGTGACTAACCACGCTTGCCTTGCCGGTTTGGCGACTGCGCTAAGAATAAGTTTAATCCACATCGCAGAGAACAACATCGCCGCCTCAGGGAAAACACAGAAGATGGAGGTCCTTTACAATTATTTCTCCGGCCCGATCTTCCGCCAGAAAATTGAAGGAATTGTGGAACCATTTAAGGCGATGCAGGACGATCTGGACGCTGAGAAGAGGGCCATGGGGCGAATTTGGGCAAAAAGGGAGAAGCAAATCGAGAGGGTAATCAACAATGCAGTCACGATGTACGGAGATGTCCAGGGCATAATCGGAGCCTCTCTACCGGAGATCAAGAGCCTGGACCTTAAAGCCCTCGCACCGGCTGACGAGACAAATTCCACCACAGGCATTACCGACGACGTTTCTTCCTAAATATGACGACTACTGGTCCACGAATTGTGTAAAGCGATTGCATGCGGATTGGGCATTTTCCCCAGGCCAATAGGGCTTCAGTACGCTTTCGGAATCCAGGGAAGAACCCACGGCCAAAAAGCGGAACTACAGGGGTTACAATAGTAAGACAGTTGTCCGCAGCATGTAACCACTTTGACGGCATGTCGCCTTACGGTACGTGTGGTCCGCGCTCGCACGGCCGAGGGTCTGCTCCGACGTTAGCCGCACCAGAAGCAGACAGCGCATCCTTGCACTTTGGCACAGCCAGGAGCGACTATGCCAGCATGCCCCTTACCAATTGTGGCAGGCGGCAGGCGGCGGCAGGGAGAAGCTGCCGGCGTGTTCAAGCCATCAAGCGTGCCAGCAGGGTAGCGCAGGTGAACGCGCAATTGACGTTCGTCTGGGGCTCGTTCGCTGTTTCGCATTAATAAACATGTGAATGCGTGATGAATTAAAAACCGCGGAGGAGGGCGGACTGCACCCACCTCCGCGCTACCCTGCTTGCGCAGGGGACGCTTCGCGTGTACGCGATGGTTGACGAGTATCCGTTTTTAACGTATAGTTAGCCTGTGCATACAGTCGTCGAAACCGAGTCCTATCTCCGCGATGCAAGGGCGACGGGAGTAACCGACCATGAACGATTGCAGATCGTGGGTTTTATCGCGGCGAATCCCGATGCCGGGAAGGAAATCAAGGGTACCGGAGGCGCACGCAAAGTTCGCTTTGCGGGTAAGGGTAAAGGCAAAAGAAGGTGTGAAATAATTCCATGACAAGCAGAGGCATCTCGCGCCGAGACGCAGAGGCGCTGAGGCCGAAAAGAAAACAGAGCAGTTGTTTATTCCGAATCTCAGCGCCTCTGCGTCTCGGCGCGAGATTGTCTTTTCTCTTACCATGGCCAAGAAACTGACCGCAGGACAACGCATGATTGCCAGTGCCAGGCAGGCTCGGGCATTCGCCCAGGGGGAAAACCACGCCGGCGTTGTCCACATCCCTCGCGAGATCGACACGGCGCGGATTCGCAGGAAAATCAAAATGAGCCAGAGCCAGTTTGCGGTGTATTTTGGCGTAAGCGTCCGGACAGTACAGGAATGGGAGCAAGGCCGGGTGGTGCCTTCGGGGGCGGCACGCGCATTCCTGATCGTGATTGACCGTGAGCCGGATGCCGTGCGTCGCGCCCTGGTGGATTTTGCCGTCAGCGGCAACCAGGAACATCAACCCGCGCACCCGTAGCACTCAGCGGCTCTCAGAATGCAAATCTCGACTTGTTCGTTTTCATACCATGAGAAAAGGTGGTACTGGTGCAGTTTGAGGTTGTAGCGGCGAGTTTATCTCGCCAAATGGCGGCGTAAAGCCGCCTCTACCTCAAACTGCGGCACGGCTGAAAAGGCCTCGGAGTTCCCCTGCTAGCAGTAGGAAGACTCCGCGATGCCAAAAAGCTGGTGAACGTAGTGCCTGTCCCCGCCCCTGTCCCCGCCCCCCGGCACTGCCGGGCATACCCCGACGCAGTGTCGGAGCTTCCGACGGTCCGCAACAAGTGCCGCGCGCCTATGACGAAAATATTCTGATCGACGGTGCGCCAAAAGACTAAACCCGGCTTATACTTTAGGAAGAGGTCCCAGCTAGGGGCATGTTTCAGGTCCGCGTGAGGGTGGCTAATCCGAGCGAGCGGTCCCGAAATTTCGATGAAGATTTTTGGGTTGACACCGGGGCGCTTTATTCCTTCATTCCCGAAACAAGGCTGAGCGAGATTGGGATCCGCCCGCTGCGAACACGCGAATTGATTCTCGCGGATGGCCGGCGTGATCGGCGATCGCTCGGGGAGGCTGTCTTAACGATTCCCCAGTTGGACGAATCGCTGACGTGCCCCGTCATCTTCGCCCCAGCGGATTCGCTCTACCTGCTCGGCGCGACTGCGCTCGAAAACTTCGGCGTGCAGGCCGACCCGACTACCCAGCAGTTGAAACCGATCGCCGCGGTCATCGGCGGTTTTCTCGCCTCCGCTTCCCGGCGTGGCTGCATTCTGACATTTCTCCGCTGACGGACGAGCAATTGGCGCGATTTCGCCGCACTCCCAAAGTACTGGTGGCCGCTCGCCTGGATCGCGACATTTACGAGTAAGTAGCGCGAAACTGCATCGCCAGGTCCGCGGCTTTCGGCCTTGTGCCCCGCGGGGCGGGCGCGGAGATGATCGCGGTGTGACCCCGCGCCTGCCGTCTCGTTAAGGCCGATTGGGCCTGGTAACGATCGCACACTCCCGGCCACTCGTGGGCGAACGCGGATTTGAAAATCGAAGGCTCGATTCCGAATGATAAGCCGCGGACCTAGACCGCAGGTCCGCGCTGGATGATACAAAACGCCCCCCAATGGTGGTGCGGGGGTGTGATATGATCTTCGTGGAGGCCGAATTTGAAGACAAAAGTGCATCCCTCGCGGCACCGAAATCGCCAGCGCGCCATTCCCGCCGATCGTAAGGCCAGCATCATTGCCGGCAAGACGATTCAAGAAGCAGCCCGGGAACGTGGTGCAAAGCCCTTCGACCCGCACGCGTTCGCCCGCATCGTGCCGCCAGACGAGGACATCAGCGCCTTCGTCGAAGAGATCTATCGCGCCCGGACGTAACCGCCTTTGATCAGCGACCCGCTTAACATCATCCTGCTCGACACGGACGTTTTCTCTTACCTGATGACCTATGGATTGCAGCGCTCGCCGTGCGCCACTCCGTGCCTCTGGTTTCGAACAACCGCGCGCATTTCGAGCGCGTGCCGGGACTTGTTCTGATATCCGAGGCTCCCAAACGACCGTCCGCATAGGCCCGGCAACCGTGTTCGCAATTCCTCCGGACGCGTTCGTGTGCGAGGCGCTGGATAAGATTCTCGCCGAGGCGGCCGCTCCGCCGGCGAAGCCTAAGAAATCGGCCTATGGACTGCTTGCCAAGTACGGTCCGGGTCCAACGGAGGAAGAGATCGACGCGAACCGCCGGGAAATGTTTCGCAGCTTCGGCGAGGATCTCCCGTGATCAAGGAGAATCCCGCGCCTCCCTCCCTCCATTTCATCAAAACCGTGAATTTATAGTCCGGCTCCCAGCCGTTGTTTCCCCGCCCCGGATGGTATAAGCTTTCCCCATGGCGGAGATCGTTTTTGAAGTGACCCAGGAAGCGGATGGCGGCTTGGTGGCGGAATGCTTGTCGGAAAGCATTTTCACCCAGGCCGACAGTTGGAACGAGTTGCGTGGGAATGTGAAAGAGGCGGTCGCAGCTTATTTCTTTGACCATCCGCAGCCCCCGACGGCGATCCGTCTCCATCTCGTCCGGGATGAGGTTCTCGCCAACTCATGAAAGTTCCGCGTGACCTGAGCGGCCAGGATCTTGTCCAGACGCTATGCCGCAAGTGGGGCTACCACGTGGTCCATCAGGAAGGCAGCCACGTGGTGCTGGAGACGGATGATCCCTCACACCAGCGCCTCGCCGTTCCCGCCCACAGAAACCTCCGCCTTGGGACACTGAATGCCATTTTGCGCACTGTTGCGAATCATAAGCGCGTGGGACGCGACGCCATCATCGAGTCGCTTTGACGCCCGCCAGAGCGACAAGACCTGACACACGAATGATCGTCACTGACGATCGCGAGATGACGAGTAAGTAGCGGACCTGCTTCGCCAAGTCCGCGGCTCTTCGGCCTTATGCCCCGCGGGGCGGGCGCGGAGATGCTCGCGGTGTGACCCCGGCGCCTGCCGTTTCGGTACCACCGACTTGGCTTGGCAACGATCGCGCACTCCTGGCCATTGACGGGCGCACGCGAATTTGAAAATGAAAGGCTCGATTCTGGATGAAAGGGCGCGGACCCTCAAGAAAAGGTCCCCGCTACCTTGCTCCTCCCGCGCGGCACGGTACAGTTCAGGAAAATTCCTCGAGAGCCCTCTTCCTTATGTCGTCCATGATGCCGTCCATGGACGTTGCGAAGAAGGCAACATCGTGTCGTATTTTGAGAGCATCGACACCCTCTTGCCATCTATGTTGGATATTGAGTTCCTTGATCTCTTTCGCGATGAACAGGCGATTATATATGATGCCCAGAGTCGACCTCACAACCTCGAATCTTTCCGACTGTTCGCCTGGACCTAACACGACAGGTTCGCGCCCAGCCAACACAAGGAGTTTGCTCGTTGCGTCTCCAATAGCCGTGAGCAATTCCCGATATTCCACTCGCTTGTTATCACGAACCCATTGGCGCTTCTGGGTTCTGGTGGTGAGATACGCGCCGATGCATATTCCTATCAAGGGACCGAGGGCCGGCCATGCCCTGCGGATTAGATCCACGACTGTTTGCCAGTGCACAGATTCCTCCGGCCCGGTATTGTACGATTACAAGATAGGCACAATCAAAACAATTCAAGCTGGTAGCCACGGACAGTGCTTTCCTGTCCGAGGGCTTTTCCCTCGATGCGAATCTCCCGGCCAATGGCGGGTTGGCACAGAGGAACGCTCTGCGGCTCGGTCGGTCGATCGATGCGCGTCGATGCCAAAGTCGCAGGGTTTCACCATGCGCCAGCCAGCCGGGCCGGAACCACATGGACCGTGGTTGGTTTAATGCCTTGCGGCTGCCTCAGGGCCGCGAAGCAACTGACGTACCCTCCTCCGGTCACCTCGTCGAAACCATTCAAGGCATACATCCAACTTGTCGGTCCACACCTCATTTGGCTCAAGCGAGACAGGCTGGAATATTTCGATGAGGCGCGAATTGGTTGCCCGTGGAATAAGCCATCGGCTGATTGTATATCGAAAGTCAGCCCACGTGTGTGTAGTGGGCTGCATGTTAACCGCAAGAATGTCGAAGTCGCCGAATCTGTACGGCCGAGTTGATTCATCACCTGAAGAGGTTGTTTTTGAGGATTTGCTCTTCCTCTTCTTTCCTGACCGAGTCTTCTGTACTTCAACAACGTAAAGCTCTTCGGCGAAACGCTTGGGTTTGTATCGCTTTGGTTGCCCTTGCTCTGTCCGCTGCAACTTTACCTGAATAGTTACTCGTTGCCCCTCGCTTTCCAAAACAAAATCGTAGGGGGAATCGCTCACTGATACCGGCAGGACACGCCATCCCCGCTTCTCGACGCCCGGCAATATATCCCGTTCAAATACCGCTTCTGCCAGAATCCCCCGCACCCCGCGCTGCGTCAGGTCGGGTGACCGATATATGGCCGTAAGGATGGTTTCCGCGTCGATGCCCCATTGCTCTTCCAGCGGATGGCGTGGGAGCCTCCTTCTCAAGTATTCGAGGAGAATCCCCCGTTCTTCTGCCGAACAGTGATCAATGGAATTCTTGATACTGCCTATGGTTTCACTCATTTGGCGGCCTTCCGGGTGCCTCAGGTTGATAAGATTTGATATCTCCGCGGCGTAGAAGGACCTTTCCCCCAATTTCTAAGATACGGAATCGACCTTTCTTAATAAGGCGTGCAATCGCCTGCCGTGAAACCCCCCGCATACGGGCCGCTTCCGCCTGTGACACCCATTCGTCTTGATGGAGGGAAGTTCCTCTTAAATGGGTTGACATTGTTAATCGTTTTCTGCTATCTTTCATTCGGCAACCGCTGTATGATGGGGATGTCAATGGCAACCGCACCCAAGTCGAATGTCATCCACTCGCTGAGTAAAACGGGCACGACCAAACCGGTCGATGCTTCCCCCGAACACCCCGCACAACTCCTTCGACGAAAGCCCTACTTCCAGACGAAGCTTGGCGCTGCCTACCTGGCCGATTCTCTTGAATTCCTGCGGGAACTGCCGGAGAACTCGATTAGCCTCGTCGTGACTTCACCTCCCTACGCGCTGCACTTTAAGAAGGAGTACGGTAACGCTTCCCAGGGACGGTACGTCGATTGGTTCCTGCCATTCGCGCGTGAGATCCTCCGGGTGCTTTCGGACGACGGCAGTTTTGTACTCAATATCGGAGGAAGCTACAACAAGGGCGTCCCGACCCGATCTATATATCATTTTAAGCTTCTTGTTGCACTCGTCGAAGACCTCGGATTCCATTTAGCTCAGGAGTGCTTTTGGTACAACCCTGCCAAGATGCCGATGCCTGCGGAGTGGGTCACAGTCCGCCGGATAAGGGTTAGAGACTCAGTAGAATATGTATGGTGGCTCTCCAAAACGCCGTGGCCGAAAGCCAGCAACTGGAACGTCCTCAAAGAGTACAGCAATGATATGATCCGTCTCAATCGAAATGGATTGCGCGGAACGGTCCGCCCGTCTGGACATGTTATTCGCCAGTCCTTCAAGGGGATTGCCGCCGGTGGCTCCATTCCGTCAAATGTTACCGAAGCATCTTTCCCGGATCTTCCCGAAACGATGCTGGCCATGGGAAACAATTCTGCCAACGATCAGTATATAACGCGTTGCCGGGAGGCAGGCGTCAAGATTCATCCCGCTAGGTTTCCTGCCCTCCTTCCCAAATTCTTCGTCAAAATGCTGACCGAACCCGGTGACCTCGTCCTCGATCCCTTTGCGGGCTCGAACACCACGGGCGCGGTCTGCGAGGAACTCGATAGGCGTTGGATCGCCAGCGAAGCCGTAGAAGAGTACCTCAAATCTAGCCAGTTTCGCTTCGGCGCGCCGACAGAAGAAGCAGCCTCAAACCCGCGACAATCGGCTCTTTTCTAACAAAGAGAAGCGCACAGGTGTCCGTCAGCCGACGGATTCCTGTGCGGCTTTTCACTTCGTGTTCGCGGCGAGAAACATCGTAACGCGGCTCGAATTGGGGAAGGTCGGCGCAGGAGCGCGAGCGACACGCACCTCCACGTTACCCCCCTTGGATTTTTGCCATCAAGCCACGCTACACCGGCCTCCCGTCTGGTAAAATGGGTCTGATGCCAAAACACCTGAGCGCCGAAGATATTTTCCCCCTGGTCGATTGCTTATCGCCCGACGAGCGTCTCCGCCTTCTGCGCTTCATCAGCGCACGGCCCGCTGCCGACTATCAAGATATATACCGTGCCCTGCCTCCCCGGAACGGGGAGTTCTCCAGTAACGAGGACCTGTTGGCGTGGGACGCGGAAGGTTGGGAGGGAGTCCGTTGAACCGTGGCGAGATCCGTTGGTACACATTCGGGCCACCGGACAAGCGTCGCCCCGTCCTCATCCTGACCCGGAACGAGGTGATGGATCACTTGCACGAGATCATCGTCGTGCCCGTGACGCGCACGAGGATTATCAACAGAAGTTGCCCTGTCGCCGGATGATGGAATGCCGGTTGTCTGCGCCCTCAACTTTGATCATCTATCCCTCGCCCAACGTAACCGCATCGGATCCGCCCTCTGCACTCTCCCGCAAGCGAGATGGCCGGAAGTGCGTCGGGCGCTGCTTGTCGCATGCGGATTCAGGGGCCAGGAACCTGACTGATCATGAAGCCCTCCGTCGCTTCGTGCGGGCGGCGCAGAGGCGCGCGGATTTTGCCCTCCTGTGCGGCTTTTCACTTCGTGTTCGCAGGGCTGATAGCTTAACCCCTTACCAATCGTGGCAGGCAGCGGGCGGCGGAGGAGAGAAGCTGCCGGCGTGTTCAACCCACCAAGCGTGCCAGTCACTGGCGATGCGCGCGGACTCCTGGGGGGAGGGATTGGGGGAGGCAGCAACCTTACGCCCGGTCAGTCCCTCCAGGGCAAAGTTCGCCACTTGGCGGACCTGGGCTTCCGGGTCATTGAGCGCGGCAATCAACGCGGGCATCACTTCCCTGCTCCCCAGGGTCTTCAAACCCAGGATGGAGTTCATCCGGTCCGTCACCTGGGCAGAGTGCAGATTTTCATAGAGGGCCTGGTTAGCTCGCGCGTCGCGAAAGAACCCGAGCGCTCGCAGGATGTCGCCCCGCGCCGGGTCCGCACTCTGGGCGAGCACTTTCAGAAAAGTGGGAATAAAAGCCGGGTCGGCTTTTTCCGCCAGCAGGAGCAAGGCGTGGGCACGCAGTGGATCATCTGCTCCCTCCGCGGCGCCATTGCTTCCGGAACCGGGGGAAGCGTCGGCGCCTTGAAACAGCTTCAGAATCGCTTTCCAGGAAGCGGGCGTATTCAGGCGCGCCAAGCCGTCAACAGCGTCGCGACGGTCCCAACGGTCCGGCTTCCCTGCTTTCGCCATCTCCACCAACTGCTCGAGAAAGAAAGGCTGCGGGAGGGACGTGAGCACCGCCACCGCCTCGGCCGGATTAGGGTCCTTGGGGTTGGCAACGGCAGCGAGATAGGGACGGAAGGCCGCTTCCACCTGCGCGTCGGTCGAACGCACCACCGACACACTGAGTTCATCAATGGCCAGCGCGAAGGCTAAAGGCTTCTGCGCGGGAACTCCCCCCTGAGGATCGGATGGCAGCAGCGCCAAGTGGCGCTCCGCGCGCACGTGATAGCGGCCGGGGGAGGCAAATTGCGCCCATTGATTCAGCAGCCAGCGCTCGGTATGAACTTGCCCGGGAGGCAGGGTGACGGAGCCGTAAACGAGAGTTCCCTTCGAGCTGCCGCAGGGCCGGGGGCCGGGATCGGGCAGCCGCCCCCGCGAGTCCGTCACCAGGAAGCGTGGCTCCTGGTTGTAATCAGAGGCCAAACTGCGGCTGGGAGTGCGATAGCGGAAAACGAAAACCTTGCTTCCGGTGTTCCGGATCACAAACCGGCAAAAGATGGGCTCACCCAGCAAGTACTGGGGCTTCTCCATTTCAAAGTGGACCGAGTAATCCACCTGGGCAAGCGCCGGGGCAGAGTTCATCATTACGGCGAATAAGATCAGACCAAGTTGGGCAATGCGCCTAACCCCGCGCAGGATTGTCCGGATCATGTTGCTCATCATACGCGAAAATGAGGCCCAGTGCGCTTGTGTGTACATTGAAAACAAAAAATTGTGGGCATCGGCCGGAGGTCTACCCGTTCGCATTCAGCCCGTTCGCTTCTATAATATTGAGGCGGCCACGGGCGGTCTTTTGGCCGCCAGCAGGCGGGCATGATTTGTCAAAGACACAATGCCGGGCTGAACAGGGTGCGAAAAGACTCGGTGCCACTGTTGATCCCCTGCGGGGAACAGGAAGGGAAAGCGCCAACGGGTTCTTCCGCAGCTTGTGAAGCCCGCCCCGGCACAACCCGTCGCGATTCTTTCCGCTGCATCTAACCTGGCATGGGTACGAATATGTCCTATCACTCGCCAAGTCGTCTTTTGTTCGCCATCGCGCTGCTGCTGAGCGTGCTGGCGGCGCCGCGCGTGGCGTGGGCCGCCCTCAAGCTCTGCATGAAGGACGGCAGCTACCAGATGGTCACCAGTTACGAAGTTCAGGGCGACCGGGTGCGCTACTTCAGTGTCGAGCGCTCCGAGTGGGAGGAGATCCCAACTTCCCTGGTGGATTTTGACGCCACCAAGCGCGCGCAGGAGGAAACCAAAGCCCTCGAGAAGCAGCAACTGGAAGAAGCCAAGAAAACCGACCAAGAACGGTTTTACAAGCCCCCGGATCAGGGCCTGGAAGTGGCGCCCGGCATTCGGCTTCCCGGGGACGACGGAATCTTTACCGTGGACGGGAAGCGCTTGGTGCGTCTCGTGGTGTCGTCGGGTGAAGAGGTCACCGACAAGAAGCGGGCGGCCATGGTCCTGGCTGTTCCCCTGCCCGTGGTGAAAACCCGCTCGCTGGTGGTCCTCGAGGGCGCAAAAGCCACGATCCGGCTGAACGACCCGCTGCCAATCTTTTATGTCCAATCAGCCGACGGCCTGGGAGCGAGACTTGAATTGGTGCGGCTGAAACCGGGAAAGGAGTCGCGCGTCGTCGAGGAAGTGGAAACCAGCCGCGGGAAAAACGGCAAATCCGCAGAAGAACGCACCATGGTTTCGCTCGAACGTAAGCAGGTGGCGCCCAACATCTACACCCTGAAACCGTTCGATCCCTTGGAGGCGGGAGAGTATGTACTGGGCGACATGGTCGACGATAAACTCAGCCTTGATGTCTGGGACTTCGGGTACGAGAAATGGGAAGTGGTGAAATAATCGGGTCATCGGATCATCGGGTGATTCGCGGTTTCCGGCTCCCGAATTTCGAATTCGGAAATGCGATTCGCGAAGTTGGCAAATCGATTTTTCTTCTTTCCGGGCTCGGCCGACCACGATGGGAGGGAGTGGGCCGCGCGGGCAGAGGTGAAGCGCGCATTGCCCGACTGCCCCGGCGCATCGGGACGCCACTTACGAATGAGGAAAACCTCGGAGGCGAAATGCTGCATCCTATTTTCTTAGGAGTTGAGCTTGGTGGCAGGGGGGCGCCATGCGGAGAGGAGGGAAACGATGAGATGCGGATATCGAGTGATAGGTTTCCTGGTATTCACGATTGCCTTTAGCGTTTATGGCTGGAGCCAATCAAACGCCAGTCCTGCCCCGGCGCAAGCACCGAAAACTACTCCCCAGGTAAAGAAGCAAACCACTCCCGGCAGAGAAATGGGCAGGGGTGGTGAAGACATTGGCAAGGGAGTCGCCAAAGGTACAGCAGACTTGGTGAAGGGGACGGCAGGCGGTGTCGGGAACTTGGCGAGAGGAAATGTAGGGAGCGCGGGAGCATCATTCGGCAAGGGTGTGGGCAGCATGGGCAAGAACGTGACCGTTGGGACCGTTAAGGGAGCCGCCAAGATAGGTAAGGGGCTGGGCGGGGAGTTCAAGAAATTAGGCAAGAAGTCAAAACACCAGGACGAAACCGGCGAGAAACAATAAGCGAAGCTTTCCTGCGTACCATTTTCTCCGGCGCTTGCCGGAATTCCTCGATGTTTTCCGCAATCACCAAGACCCAGAAGCCGCACGCATTCGCCGGAACGAAGGCGAATTCAGGATCCAGGGGAAAGATGGGTATTTGAGGGACTAAGTTTACTGCTGCGGGGGTGAGCCGTTGGCCAGGGGAGCGCGTTTAGCTACTTGTTTTTCCGCGTACATGCGGGCATCAACTTCCGCGATGTCCTTTTCCGCGGTCTGGCCGTTGGGGTGGAGATATAATCCCAGGCTGACGGAGATAGGCAGATCACCCACGCGGTTGGTGGAATCCCATTCCGCGACCAAGCGATGCATGCGCTGGCGCACTGTCTCCGCCCCCGGCTCATCGGTATCCGGAAGCAGAACGAGGAATTCATCCCCCCCGTAGCGGACGACGTAATCGGAGCCCCGCACGCAGGATTTCAAGATGGTGGCAATCTGCGAGAGCACGTAGTCTCCCATCATGTGACCGTAGCGATCGTTGACCTGCTTGAAGTTATTCAGGTCGCACATGATAAGCGCCAAGGTGCGGTTGCTGCGCTCGGCGCGCGAGATTTCTCCCGCCAGGAGATCCCGCAGGAAGCCGCGCGTGAAAACGTTGGTGACCCCGTCGACCATGCTGGCAGCCTGCTCTTCCTGCGAGGTCATGTACTGCTGGAGATTGGCCAAACGCAACCCTCGCACCTCGAGATCCCGGCGGACGTAGACCAGGGCAGTCAGCACCACCGCCACCATGATGACGAAAAGGACTTGCGGAGAGATGGTAACGTGCAGGATGCCCTCATTCCAGAACTGGCGGGGGAAGAAGAAAGATAAAACTCCCAGGAAAAGGACCACCCCCGCAAAGATGATCAGAACCCAGAATTCTCTCTTCTGCGATTCCAATCGCACGAGCTCCGCCTGGATACGCGCCTGCGGGCCGACTTGTTCGACGTTCGGCGGATTTTTCACGCTTTCCCCTCAAATCCGGAAAGATCCGAAAGAATGATTTATAAGATTGGAAGAAGTCCTCTGTGTGGCTGAATTCTCATTATACGAGAATCGGGCTAATTTGCAAGCTGCAAAACAAGGTAGTGTCCTATTTCGGGATCGCATTCGTTCCCGTGCCGGCCGGCTTTTCCAGGCTCTCGATTCGCCTTTCCAATCGGGAAATGTGGTTTTGCGTAATGGTCGCAGCAAAAAAGAAAGCCATGGGAAGAAATGCAATATAGGCCGGGGACCCCGCCGGCAAGGAAATACTACTTCGACTCCAACCATAAAGCGCTATGCCACTGACCAGCGCCGCATAGATAAAAGGAATCCATAGCGAAAAGTATTTCAGCGAAGTCTTCATGTTTCCTCTTTCCTTGTGCCTCTTTCGGCGTGCAGCAATCACAGATCATGGCACTATGGCTAAGATGCGAAAATCATCTCGTCTTAAAACCATTCGATAGCGCCACAAAGCAATAATCCCCTTCCCGGCTCAAAGCGTCATCTCGGAGATGGCTTTGGCCTGGGTAAAGAGCAGCAAGTAGTCGTTCCCGCCCGCCTTGGAGTCCGTCCCGGACATGTTGAAGCCTCCAAACGGATGGCCGCCGACCATCGCACCCGTGCATTTCCGGTTCAGATAGAGGTTCCCCACGAAGAATTCCTCTACAGCCTTGTCCAATTTCCGCCGGTCATTGGAATAAACAGCGCCCGTCAACCCGTATTCGGTGTTGTTGGCGATGGCCAGGGCCTCATCATAATTCCCCGCCCGGATCACCGCCAGGACCGGGCCGAAAATCTCTTCCTGGGCGATTCGCGCCGTGGGGGAAACATCGGCGATCACCGTCGGCTGGATGAAATGCCCTTCCCCGGCGGCTTCTCCGCCGCCGGTCACCACGCGGCCCTCCGTCTTCCCGATTTCGATGTATTGCAAAATCGATTTCTTGGCCTTGGCGTTGATGACCGGGCCCATATAGTTTTCCGGACGCTCGGCGGGGCCCACGGTAATCTGCTGCACCCGCTGGCGGAGTTTCTCCAGGAAAGCGTCATAGACAGGACCCACCACAATCGCGCGCGAGCAGGCAGAACACTTCTGGCCCTGATATCCGAAGGCTGAGGCCACCACACCTTGCACGGCTTCTTCCAGGTCCGCATCGCTATCCACCACAATCGAATCCTTGCCGCCCATTTCCGCAATCACGCGTTTCACCCAAATCTGTCCGGTCGCCGTCTTGGCCGCCAACTCATTAATGTGCAGGCCGACATCTCTTGATCCTGTGAAAGCCACAAAGCGCGTGCGGGGGTGCCCCACCAGGGCGTCGCCCACCAATCCGCCTGGGCAGGGCAGGAAATTCACCACGCCCGGAGGCATGCCCGCCTCCTCCAAGGCCTCAAAGAGCTTGTAGGCAATCGCGGGGGCGTCACTGGAGGGCTTCATCACCACGGTGTTGCCGGTCACGACGGAAGCCATGGTCATTCCCGTCAGAATCGCCAGGGGGAAGTTCCACGGTGGGATCACAATTCCCACGCCGAGGGGAATGTAGCGCAAGTGGTTCTTCTCGTTGGCAACCGGCGTGAGTGCCTGCGGGCCCGCTATGCGCATGACGGAGCGCGCGTAAAACTCGATGAAATCGATGGCCTCCGCCACGTCCGCGTCCGCTTCCGGCCACGTCTTGCCCACCTCGTACACCATGCGGGCGGCGTAGTAATACTTGCGCTCCAATAGAATCTTGGAGGTCTTCAGCAGCAGGTCCACCCGTTTCTGCACGGGCGTGCGGCTCCAGGTCTTGAAGGCCTCGTCGGCCCTGCGCACGGCGCGATCCGCCAGGGCCGCGTCCGCCTGGGAAAACACTCCCACTACCTGGTCCGGGTGGCTGGGATTGTAGGAGCAGAACTTGGCCGGGGCCTTGATACGCTCGCCGCCGACCACCAAATCGTGCTCGCGGCCCAACTCCTCGCGGATTTCATCCACTGCATACTCCATCCGGCGGCGATGGGCAGGGTTGTTCTTGAAATCGCTCAAAGGTTCGTTCTTGAATTCGGGGAGTGCCATCGGAGTGCCTCCATTATTCGCTTATAGCACGTCAACTTGCACCTTGGCTCCCACCGAGGCGAGAGCACGGTCCCGCGTGACCAGCCGGGCGTCAAGCACTTCGGCCAGAGCCAGGTATGCAGCGTCATAGGCTGTCATATTGTGCCGCAATTGCCAGATGCGGGGAAGAAGGACGAAGTGCGGATATCGATTGAGGGGCAGATCGGAGGGATCCGCGAGAGCCTCGGCGCCCCGATCGGCCGAGATCACCCCCAAGCGACAATAGCGGCGCAGGACCTGGGCGACCTCCACGTCGAGGAGGTGGGGAGCGTGCAGCGTTTCGCCCGCGGCAAAGAGGCGCCGGCTCACGCGTGATGCCTCGGGAGTCTGCAGCAGAACCTCGAGGATCGCAGAAGCATCTACGACAATCAACGGTTGTTCCTCTCGGCTCGGATGGCGGCCGAAGGGGCAGGGCGGGGCCGAACCGGCTGTCGCCCGGCAAGCCGCCTCCGCATCTCATTAAGAGTCGGCCGCTCAAGCGTGTGGCGTATCTCTCGGAGGAGGAAATCCGAGAGCGAGATGCCTTCGAGCGCTGCTCTTGCCTTGATCTCCCGGTGCAGATCGGACGGGACGTTTCTAATCTGGACCATCGTCGGCATGTGATCAGCTTACTTCCGTGCAAAACACATGTCAAACGTGCGAGGGACGGCGGATCCGCCCTCTAGAACCCGACGACGGGATTGGTAAGGGTTCCGATCCCTTCCACCGTGATGCTCACCGTGTCGCCGGCTTTCAAAAACACCGGAGGCTGGCGAAACACACCCACTCCCGGCGGCGTGCCCGTGGAAATTAAATCGCCGACTTCCCAGGTTACCGACTGGGAGAGATAACTGATCAGGAAAGGAACTTTGAAGATCAAATTGCTGGTGCTGGAATCCTGCATGGTTTCGCCGTTGAGGGTAAGCGAAATCCGCAGGTTATCCGGGTGCGAGATTTCGTCGGCAGTGACGATCCAGGGACCCGTGGGCGCAAAGGTATCGCAACTTTTGCCTCGATACCATTGCTTATCACCGAATTGCATGTCGCGCGCACTCACGTCTTGCAATATCGTGTAACCCGCAATGTATTTGTGAGCTTCGCTCTCAGGAATGCCCTTACCCCGTTTGCCGATCACCACGGCGAATTCTCCTTCGTAATCCACTTGCGCGGAGTTGGGTGGCAGCCTGATGGGATCGCCGGGCCCGCAAATGGTGTTGTGGGATTTCAGGAAGAAGATCGGAGCGGCAGGCGGCTCGGCGCCTTGCTCGCGCGCGTGGTCGGCGTAATTGAGGCCAATGCAAGTGATCTTGTTCGGGTGGCCGATGGGGGCGCGCAGCTTGGCGGAGCGCAGCGATGTGAGCAGCCCCTTGGAACCTTTCTTTCCCACCGCCCCCGCATACCCCGCGACGACACCCAGCGCTCGGCGATACCTTTCTCCCAGCCCCAGGAGTTCGATCATGTCCTCCGGCGGCCGGCCCAGCTTCCGCAGCATACTCGCCGCCGCGGCCACCTTGGCGTTGGCGATCCGTCCTCTGGCAATCAAGCCGTACGCTGCGGCAACGTCCACCACGAAGTCTCCATGCACCACCCCCAGCCGGGATTGCTTCGCGACTTCATAAGTTACCAGTTTCATGGCCGAAGTTTCTCCTTCCGAGTCTTCTTATGGTAGGTCACCGCCGAGGCGCTGAGACGCGGAGGAAAAGACATGGTTCTCTTCATTCTCTGCGCCTCCGCGCCTCGGCGGTGAAAAGAAATCCCAGGCGCTTACTGGCCTGTCAACCGGAAGGCATAATGGCCGGAGCCCACCTCGAAGACCACGCGGCCGCCTTCGAATTTCCCCGCCGTTACACCCGGCGTTCCCGCTACAAAGCTTCCCTTCTCCCAAACGAGGCGGTCGCCTTCGCGCACGGTGATCGCGGTCATCTCTTCATCCTTGGGAATGGAAACGGTGGCGGTGCTGTTGACGGGAACATCCACTTGCAGGGTGATGACTCCCGGCTCGTGGGTCCAGGAGGATGTAACCGGGCCGCGCACGGTGCCCACGGTGGCGCTCACGGAGGTCAGATCGCGCACCACTTGCGGTTCGATGCGGATGTGTTGATACCCGGGATGCTCAGGATCCACATTGATTCCGCTGAGGGCCTCATAGAACCACGCATCCACGCTTCCCATCATATGGTGGTCGTGGGAATTCATCGACGGCCCGGTCTTATTCTGCCAGAGTTCCCAGAGCGTTGTGGCGCCATTCGCTGCCATATAACCCCAACTCGGGAAGGTCGTCTGCACGGCGAGGTCATAGGCAAGGTACGAATCCCCCAACTGCGTCAGCACCGGCATGAGGTAACGAATGCCGATGAAGCCCGTGGTCACGTGGGTATCGTGTGCGTAAAGAATATCGTTCACCAGGTTGCCCGCCACCTGACCGCGGCGGTCCTTGGGCGCCAGGTCCAAGAACAATGGCAGGGTGTTGGCCGTCTGAGTTCCGCTCGCGTAGTTGCCAGTCTTCGCGTCGAAGAACTCGTGATTGAAAGCGTCTTTAATCTGCTCAGCGCGCTGCGCGTAACTCGCGGCATCGGCGGAATTGCCCAACACGGCCGCCATTTGGGAAAGCAGCAGGGTATCGTAGTAATAGTAAAAGTCGGAGACCTCCGCGCCCGGAGTCTTTTCCAGCGCCACCCAGTCGCCGTAATAGCTGTAGCGCAGAACATGGTCAGGAGCGCGGCCGTGCAGGAACTCCACGTATTTCTTCAACCCGTCGTAATTCTCCTCCAGGATGCGCCGATCGCCATTCTGCTGGTAAACGTACCAGCAGATCAGGGGAAAGGCCGTGCCCCAGGCGGGGTCGGCAGGGCGGCTGCCATAGCGGTGCGGAACCGTGTCCGTGACGGTGCCGTCGGGGTCCTGCACGTCGCGAATGTCCCGCAGGAAGTTCGTATAGAAGGCCGCCATGTCAAAGTTCAGCATCATGCCTTCGGCGCTGGTCTGCGCATCGCCCAACCAGCCTTGGCGTTCGTTGCGCTGGTCGCAATCGGTGGGCACACTCATCAGATTCGTCAAGTCCGACCAGCGGATGATCCTGTGGATTTGGTTCAACAGGGGCTTGGAAGCCACAAAACTGCCGGTGGTTTTGACGGCCGTGTGCACCACGTGCCCGCGCAGTGAATCGAGACTGGGCGTGCCGGGGTAGCCCGTGACCTCCACATAACGAAATCCGTGGTAAGTAAAACGCGGATGGTAATCTTCCTCTCCCTCACCGCGCAGGATGTAGATGTCGCGCGATTTCGCCCCGCGAATATTTTCGCGGTTGATCATGCCGGTGTCATAAAGCAACTCGGCATAGCGTAACTGGACTTGCGTCCCGTGCGGGCCGCTGACGTGAAGGTCCACCCAGCCGCTGAAGTTCTGACCCATGTCGTACACGTAAACGCCGGGCTGCGGGTTGGTTAAGGCGATGGGGACCATGGAATCCACGTCCTGGATGGGCGGCATCATTTGGGCGGAGAGCGTCCCTTTCGAGCCTTCCAGGATTTCGGCTGCGCTCCAGGCCGAATCGTCGAACCCCGGCGAGTCCCAACCCGGCTGTTCGCGCCGGCCGTCGTAAACTTCCCCATCCCAAACGCTATCGCTCATGATGGGACCTTGGGTAACCTTCCAGGACTTGTCGCTCACCACTTGCACGGTCTTTCCATCGGCCAGTTGGATGTTGACCTGAAGCAACAAAGCCGGCTCTTTATAGGGGGCGGGAACTCCCCCCGCGCCCAGTAATGCCCATCCCCCGCCGAGCATGGCGCCGAAGGCGTTCTTGCCGGCGCGCAGATGCCTGGTGATGTCATACGTCGAATACAGGACGCGCACCGGGTAGGTGGTCCAGGCGGGGTCGAGCTCGTTGCCCCCGATTTTTTCACCGTTGATTCGCAATTCGTAGTATCCGAGCGCCGTGACATAAGCGCGAGCCCGAACCACATTGCTCGTGAGGGTGATCTCCTTGCGAAGCAAATTCGCGCCGCCAATCCACTGCCCCTTCCATTCGCTCCGCGAGAGCAGCCCCACGTCGAAACTCGCCGGGAGGCTGTATTCACTGGCGTTCCCGTCTTTGTCCCAGTACCGGACCTTCCACCAGTAGGAGTGATCGCTCTCCAGGGGTTTGCCGCGGTAAACCACCTGGGTGGAATCGTCGGAGGCAGTCTTGCCGCTGTCCCACGCGTCGCCCTTGTCCCGGGCCAGCAACTCCGGGCTGGAAGCCACCAGCACCTGGTAGGCGGACTGCACCTGCGCCCGCTCCGTGTGCCTCAGCACCCAGGCAAATCGCGGCTGGCGCACGTCAATTCCCACCGGGTTTTCCAGATATTCACAGCGCAACGTCACGGGAGCCAGCGGGCCTTCCGCGGCACTAGCCAAGGGAACGGACCACCCTGCGGGTAGGGCCAAAAGAACCGCAGCCGCAACGATCCTGATGATGGAACAAGATTCGCGCATCTCGCACCTTCTCTCTAATTCCTAGGCATGAGAGTTGAAATCGAAATTCGAAATTCGAAGCTCATGAGCAGCACACCGAATTTCGAGTCTCCAGTTTCGATTTTCGCTTTTCGCTCTCCTAAAGCTTCTTCCACCGGTCATGAAACGTCCGTGGCGCCAGTGCGGGGAAATCACGCTGCTTGGTCCATTGGGAAGCAGGGTACGCCGGAATTTTCCGAATCCAACCCTGGCGCGCCAGCATAACCTGCCCCCAGCGAGCGAACCGGCTGCCCAGAGCGTACGCGGACGGATGGCGCATCCCCCAGGCCCACAGCCGGAACATGAGCCGCTCCGATAGCAGCGACTCCGTATGTTTGGGCGCACGTTCCTGAGCTTGACTGCGCAAGTGCAGGAGGAGGTCGGGAATATTGATTTTCACCGGACAAACTTCGCGGCAGGCTCCGCACAGGGACGAGGCAAAGGGCAATTCCCGGGCTCGGCCGATGCCGACGAATTCCGGCGTGACCAACGCACCGATGGGACCGCTGTAAACCCACCCGTACGCGTGCCCGCCAATCTTGCGATAAACCGGGCAGGTATTCAGGCATGCCCCGCAGCGAATGCAGTACAGCATCTCGCGCATCTTCGGGTCGGCCAGCGACTTGGTGCGGCCATTGTCCACCATCACCACGTGCATTTCCTCGGGACCGTCTTCGCCCTCGCGGCGCGGCCCGGTGAGGAGCGAGGTGTAAGACGTGAGCTTTTGGCCCGTCCCCGAGCGGCCGAGCAATCGCAGGAAAATCCCCAGGTCGGCGAGCCGGGGAATGAGCTTCTCGATTCCGATCACCGCGATGTGCACGCGCGGTACGGTGGTACACATGCGGATGTTCCCTTCGTTCTCAATCGTCACCACCGTTCCCGTCTCGGCCACGGCGAAGTTCGCTCCGGTTACTCCCACGCCGGCTTTCTGGAACATCTCGCGCAAGGCCCGGCGGGCGATGGCGGTGAGTTCCTCGGGAACCACCGTGCGCTCCGCTTGAATGTGCTTCACAAACAGCTCGGACACATCCTCGCGGGTCAGGTGGATGGCCGGGGCCACGATGTGCGCGGGCCGCTCGCCCGACAACTGAATGATGAATTCGCCCAAATCGCTCTCGATGGCGCGAATCCCCGCCGCTTCCAGCGCGTGGTTCAACTCCACTTCCTCGCCCAGCATGCTCTTGGCTTTCACCACGTCGCGCGCCGCCGATTGCCGCACGATGTCCACCACAATCCGGCAAACCTCCGCGGCCGTGGACGCCCAGTGCATCTTGCCGCCGTTGCGTTCCACGCTCGCGGCGAACTGCGCGAGGTAGTAATCGAGATTCTCGATGGTGTGACGCTTCACCTCGCGTCCCGCGTCGCGGAGGCGCTCAAAACCGGGAACTTCGGCAATTGCCTGCAAGCGGTGATTGTACAAACGCAGGGTGGAAGAGCGGTAAGCCTCGGTCAGGCGCGCATTGCCGATGGTTTTGGCCCCGGCCTGGTGAATCTCGTTGCTGTGGACGTCAGAATGCTGAGTCATCACATTATCGGGTCATCTGGCCATCGGGTCATCGGGTCATTGAAAAGCTGTCAGTCGTCCGTGGTCAGTTGTCCGTTGCAACAAATCCGCGGAGATCGAGGGCCTTAATCCACTGACCACTGACAACGGACCACGGATAGGTTTTCAATGACCCGATGACCCGATGATCCAATGATCCAATTCTTGTCACTTTGCCTGCGTGGCTAGAACCTCGGCCAGATGCATGGTCTTGAGCGGCAATCCCTGCCGGCGAATCAGGCCGGACAGGTGCATCAAGCAGCCGCCGTCAGCAGCCACCAGGTATTCAGCGCCGGTTTCCGTGGCCGTGCGTATCTTGTCCTGCCCCATGGGCACGGAGACCTCCGGAAACTTAACTGAAAACGTGCCCCCAAACCCGCAGCAGAGCTTGTAATCGTTCATCTCAATTAGATCAATGCCCTGCACTTTGCGCAGCAGTCGGCGCGGCGCTTCACCAACGCCCAGTTCGCGCAACAGGTGGCAGGAATCGTGATAGGTCACCCGGTGGGGAAAACGCGCGCCCAGGTCTTCCACCTTCAATACCTTCACCAGGAATTCCGAGAATTCAAAGAAGCGCTTTGCCAAATCCTGGGACTTGCGCAGGAGCGCCGGGTCGTCAGAGAAAAGTTCAGGATAGAAAACCCGCACCATCGAGGTGCAGGAGCCCGACGGCGCCACCACATAATCGGCGTCATCAAAGAGGTCCAGGACTTTCCGGGCCACGCTGCGCGCCTCGTCCCGATAGCCGGTGTTGAACGCCGGCTGGCCGCAACACGTCTGCGCAGGGTTGAACGTGACTTCCACGTCCAACCGCCGGAGGATGTTCACCACGCATTCGCCGACCTGGGGAAAGAATTGGTCAGCGAGGCAGGTGATAAAAAGACCTACACGTGGTTTCGCCATGGCCTCACAAGTCTGCAACGCTATCGGAAGTCAGCTTCCAGGTCAAGTAGCCAGGATGGCCCCTGATCCGCACGTAATTTTGAGAAAGGGCGAAAAAAGTCTTTCCGGGCGTGCATTTTTTCCTTGACAGGTTATAGATTGTATATCTACAAGATGTGTATGCCTGCTCGCATCCCAACGCAACAGAAGTCACCCTTTGAAATCGACCCCCGGCCCTGGCACGAGATGTCCAGCCCGCGCGCCGGACTGCTGGCCACCTCGCGGGCCTTTCGCTCGCTGGGCATTCCTGCTCTCGCCGCCGCCCACCTTCCCCTCAAGCAGCGCCAGCGTGGTTTTGACGAGGCACAGTACTTGGAAGCGCTCGTCCTGCTGCAGACGGCGGGCGGCGATTGCCCCGAGGACATGCAGTTGCTCGGCAACGACCCTTGCCTGGAGCGGGGTTCGGGTTTCCCGCTTCCCACGGTGGGCGCGGTGCGCAGTTTTCTCGAGCGCTTTCACGACGAGGCCTGGGAGCAATCCCGTCCCGCGCGCGCGGTGCAGAAGAGTTTCATCTCGGCTTGTCACGAGAACGGCCTGCTCGCCTGGCTCCGGCACCCGGACCGCGCCCAGGAGCCGGGAGGCCGCATCGGCTTTGCCGTCAGCGCCCAGCGCAGCGTGGAGCTGACCGCCGCCCTTACGCAAGTTCCCGACGCGCAGTGGCGGACGTATGAGCGGGAAGCCGACGGCACCTTCATGTACACGATGAAATCAAAAACGAAACCGGCGGCGGGCACCTGCCCAGCCAACATTTCGCCGTCAACGCCGCCTGGTTCAAGCTCGCGTTGTTGACCTACAATCTGGCCAGCGCCATCAAGGGGCTCTTGCTTCTCGCTGGAAGAACGCACCGCGCGCTTTAAGAAGTACCGGCTGCTGCTGGTGCATCTGGCGGGGCGCATGAGCCGCTTCCGCTGCAAGCTGCGCCTGCGCTTTTGCGCCCGCCCGGAAGCCCTCGCGCGGGTGCAGAAAGTTTGGCAGGTCTTCGCCCTGCCCACGCAAGCCACCGCCTTCACCTAACGCCGGGCGTCGAAAAAAGCGCCTCGCCCTTTCCCCTCCGCGCGCCCTCGCGATGGGTGCCGGGATTTTCCCTTCCCCGCGGCCCACCCGTCCCCCTCGCCCCCCGCTGTTTCGAAAGCGACCGCCAGGGAGCCTCCCGAGCCATCCTCGCTTCCCCAGCCGTGTCGCTGAAACCAACCCCGCCGCCACGTTGCGCCCACAAAATCGCACCGACTTCACCGCTGTCTCCCTTACGCGCGGATTTGGGTTAAAGGCCAAAGTCCAGGGGCCGGGCTAAACCCGGCGCTACATTGTTGGCGTCAATGTTCAGGTTGTTCTGCTCGGAGCACCTGCGCATGCGGTCCAGCGTGCCTTCGATCATTTCCGCGATGGCGGGAATCTCCACGCGCGTGTCCATGCAGAGGACCAAGATGGGCTTTTTTCGCTGCTCAGCGGGAATGGACAGCACGGCGTCGGAAATCAGCGACGCCAACATGGTGCTGTCCTTGCCGCCGCTAAAGCCCACCAGCCAGGGCCGATTGTCTTCCCGATAAAGCTGCTGGAGAGAGGCTTTGATCTCCTGAAACATTCTTTGTCTCTTCGCGCGGGAGTACACACCCGCAGCTTGGATTTTCAACTAATATCTTTAAGATACCATCAGCGAGGCGTGGCGGAAAGGCGCTTTGCATGCCGGGAACCAAGCTCCTGCGGGCACGCCTTCGGATCAGAAATGAAAAATGCCCTTCCCTGACAGTGGGGGGAATCGACATCGCCTTGGTCGCTTGATCGTGTAGTCGGGATGTTGGACAGATGGAATGGCGTCCCCGACGGGATTTGAACCCGTGTTACCGCCGTGAAAGTCCCGCAAGTAAGTAATGCCTAGAATAGACAGTGTATGACTCTCATAACAGAATCACGGGTTTGACCGCGATTCATGCGGGTGTGGCATTGACACCCTTGGACTGCTATAGACGGGGTTCTCGCATCCTTCGTCACAAATTCGTCACAGCCTCAACACCGGCCAAGGAATGCTTATTCCCGACCCCCGGGCCCCCCCGGCTCGGGGGTGGGTGTGTTTACCGTAGGATGTCAGACACGGAGGTTCGCCCCAAAATGATTTTTTCCCCCAAAAGCGCTTAGGGTATCGCTAGAAAGGCCCAGGGGAAGCCGCTGGCTGCCACAGGATGCATCAAAGCGAACGAGGCAAGGCAATCACTCAGGCTTATCCGGGGGCAAGGCGGGCGGGAGTGGAGTATCGTCGCGGATGGCTGCAAGCACTTCCATCATTAAACGAACATTCACGTTGGATGTCGCCTCGCCAGCGAGTAAGAGAGATTTGTCAAGCAAAATGCCACTGGAGATGCATTTTTGCTGTAAGCTCGCGTCCTTGATGTTGGCCTCGGAAATAGACGTAACCACGGCGCGGGCTTTCTCCCGGTAGATTTGCGAGAGTTCCAATTTTTCACCTTGCACGGCGCGTTGAATCTCAGGCTTATCCAAGGTGCTCTTAACCAAGCTGCGGGATCTCCCCAGGCTTTCGGCTACGTGGGTTTGAGAGAGTCCCGCCGCCAGGGTAACGATTTCTGTTTCCTCTTTGACGGTCGGGGGAAACTTGGGCTTTCCCTTCGGCTTCATCTGCGGCCACCATACCAGCGATTGCCGGCCTGCCACTCGGCGCTGCGCTCGGGGCCGGTGAGTCCGGCGATATGGGCTTGCCGGATTAGGGGCCCTTGCCGATTGTTTGACGCGCCGGTGTCGGTTCGCTCTTGAAAGTCGCGGAAACTTTTCTCGAGGCCGTCCAGAAAGACAATGAAATGCCCTTGCTCGACCGCCCGGCTCACGTGCTGGACTTCCGCGTACCACGCTTCGAAGGTTCGTCTGGCGATATCGTGTTCCTGTTTCTGGATTGCCTCGACACGGGCAGAGATTTCCTTTTGTCTCGCTGCCATCTCTTGGGGGGCGTGTTCGGCCCTCTCAGCCTCAGCTAGTTTCGCCTCAGCTTTCTCGCGTTCGCCGATCACCAAAAAGCCATCTGCTTGGCGTTCCGCTTCGCGCCGCATTGCCGGGAGAACCTTTTCCAAATTCCCGCGGGCTTCCTCGATGGCGCCGTACTCAGCCGCCAAAGTCTCTCGCTCACTTTCCAGCGGGGCGATTTCGTTCGCATACTGGGAGTCGCGCCCCGCAATCAGGTCCGCAAGAGTCTGGTCAAAAAGATTCGTGATTTGATCTGCCATTTGCTGTGTGTCCATTTTTCCCCCTTGTCGGTTTGCTTGGACGCGAGAACTTTTCGATTTGCTGAATAGCGTCCAAACGCTCAAGCGCATCGACGGTATTCCCGTATCGCAATTGGGTTTCAATCTCTGCGCGTAGCTCAAAAATTCTTCGCTCGCTCGACTTGCGTTTGTCCGCGTGCATGATTAACTCCTTCTGCCGGAGGCGAAAAATCTCTTGTCTAATTTCCTTGTGATCGTCCGCGTCCACGTTCATCTCCCCTCGGCTTTTTCAGCCTACGCGCCTCGCTGATCGACAAACCCGACACGCGGAAAACCGGGAGCCCCGGATTTTTGGCCCGGTATTGCCGTGCCCTAACCTCGCTGAGAAAAGCTGTGAGGCGATTCAGTGTCTTTCTAATTCCCATGTTGCCCCCGCGACCCTGGTGTGAGAGAGTCGAGCCACGGGCTGATTTCCTCTTCAAAGAATTCTTCTTGGCGCTCGCCGGGCTGAATTTTTGCGAAGGCCGCCGACAGTTCATCTATGCGCTTTTGCGCGTGTTCGCTGAGCAATTTCTGCCCTTTGCAACATCCGGCATAGTGCGCGAATGCGATATGCGCTTGGTTTCCGGCAAGCTCAGCCTCTACGGACTTCGCAAAGTAATGCCCCAAATCTCGCACCTGCACCTTGTGGACTTTGACGGGGGTGGTTTCACAATTTCGCAAGGGTAGCTCGACTTCTATCCGTCCCTCACAGGTAAGCGAGGGATACGTTACGGAATCGGCGTCTTGGCCGGTAACCGCGCCGCGCCCCGAATCGTTTTTAGGCTTCGGCTCTGGCGCGGGCGCCCCGCTGCCAGGCGGCCGGTTTGACTTGTCGTAAATCATCTCATTAAGCACATTTCACCTCAAAGATTCTTTTCATCGTCCTAACCCCCCGACAGGATTATCCACCAGAGGATATAACCCGTGTTTGCCGCCGGGGTTCCAAAAAACTAGAACTCAACGTTGCCTTGATTGGGGAACGCGGCGAGAAGCACTGCTGCGCCGTTTCCCGCAATCCATGCCATTGTGGCGGGAGAGTTGCCGAAGTTTCCGTCCGCAAAGGTCATGGTTACGGTAGGATTTGAGGACGGAGAGTTTCCTGTAGTGAACTCCACGCCGCCAGCTTGATCCTTGGAGTTGTTCACGATGGTTACGCCCGTGGGTGTTCCCCATCCTGCCGAGAACGCGAAATTTGCTGCGGTCTGAGTAGTCTGCTTTCCGAACGTTAGCCGACCTATGTCAAGCGGCCCATACGTTACCCCCGTGAGCGGCCCTTGCAATTCCACTCCTGCCGTCCCCCCTATGTGGACGATATCGCTGGTATCCTTGCTTATTCCCAACACGTCGCCGGTGTTAGCATGGTTGCGGAAGGCTACGGCAACATCGGTGTCGCCTGCGGCCACGATGCCGGTCCCTGCGATATGCGTGGCGTTTTGTGAGGTAACACTCGCCACTGTGACATAGTTGTTTAGGGGGATCAATTGGTTCCCGCTGTTTATAAGCCCACCCCGGTCGCCGATGGAAGTGACAAGGCAGGGGGTATTGGAAAGGTAAGTGGGGAGCAGCGCGTTACCCGAAGAATCATGGAAGGGAGCCCAGCCAGTGGCATTTGAAAAATAGTTCCCTGATGAGAACAGAGTTGTTGCCCCGTATGGGTTCCCGACAGGGGCACCATTGATCTGGACTTTGACGACTGAGGCGCTTGGAGTGTAAAAACTGTTTCCCTCCAAGCGAATCATCCCCGCTAGAATTCCCATGGCGTAAGGTGGGACGGTAGAGAGGAACTGGACATCGTTATCCACAATGTCCAACCACATGTAGCTTATCGCGCCGTACTCACAATAGATGAACTGCGCGCCCGCCTCAAGCTCGGAATAATTGCTTTTGATGATGAGTGTGCCGCCAGATGCGTTTCCTACCCTGATGTCGGCTACCGTGCTAGCCTCAAAGTTGGAGTTCTCGATGCTGGATGCGAAATTGTCATTGTTGAGGTTGATGGCGACCTGCCAGGCGAAGTAGCGATTATGGTTCATCCAGGTGTCCCCGACGTTGTTTGTGTCGAGCGTGACGATGGCGCTGACCGGACCAGTCCCGCTGGCGTAAAAGTTACAATCGTGGATGTGATTCTCTGAAACTTGGGAGCTCCCGCCGTTCGGGCCAAGCACGTTGCCGATAGCCACGCCGTTGCCGAGAGAGGTTCCACTGACATAGAAGTTACAATCCCGAATTTCCACGTCCTGTGTCGTTGGGCCGCCGCCGACCGATGCCCCGGACAGATGAACATTCTTGAAGGTGGCTGTAAAAGTCCCGTCGATAACCGAAACCGCGGTGACATAAACGAGTTCAGCGCTCGCCCCCACGTCGATCTTGAGTAGGGTTCCCGTGCCAATCCCGTTCATCGAGCCCGGCGTTACCGTGGCGCTTCCGGGTGCCTCTACGTCCGTGCCCAGAGTAGTGTTGATGGCATTGTCGGCGACGAGGTGGACGGCATAAGTACATTGTCCGTTGGTTTTGAAAGTAAGGCCCTCGATAATCGGACCATTCACCATCCCGTAGAGAATCAGCATGGAGGTTGTGGCGCCGCCCGCGTAGGAAAGAACAGAGGCGCCTTTCTCGCCCCTCAAGCTGACATTGGCGCTGCTGAGGCCAGCCAGGATCAAAGGCGAACTGATTTTGTAGGTGCCGGGTGGGAAGTAGATTTCCCCGCTGATGCCGGTCTGCGCACAGTCCACAGAGAACACCGCAATCGCCGCCTGAATCGCTGCCGTGCTGTCCTGTAAGCCGGTGGGGTCAGCCCCCCGCGTCGTCACATCAATAACCGTGCTGCCGTTGCCCAGTCCGGGCGCTCCGACCGGGGGCATGATCGTGTAACTTCCCCCAGGCAAGCAAAGCACCCCATTGAGCCCCACGCCGGAATTAACGAGCCGCGCTATGTCCTGATCCGCCTCCGTCAGTTTATCTAACCCATTCTCAAAAGTTTTCATGGGAATCGGCATATTGTCTTGATAGGCAGTCAGTTGCAAAAGCGGAGTGTTCCTTTGGAGAATTAGCGTTTGGCCCACCGGGCAGGGCGCATTCAATGTAACCGCGCCTCCGTTCGCGTAGCTGCCATTAACCGACGAAACGACATAATCCTCGGGATCAAGGGCCTCGCCGTTTTGAATTACCGTCATCGCGGTAGGATCACTTATCGCAAAGAGAAAAGGGAAGGGGCCATTGTTTCCTGCCCCCGTAAATGTCACCGTGCTTCCTGACCCTGTAACCATTGGATTGCTCCTTTTCCTAAAAACCTATGTCATCATCGGTTATGACTAAGGGCGCCGGTTCAATCGCCAGTTCCAACCCGCCCTCTGCCAACTTGCTCAAGATGTCGGCAAGCGGGGGCGCCGCCCGAAGCTCGGGGTACCTCAGCCGCCAGCCGAGATCCGCAATGTATGCGCGAAAAAACTTCCCCGCATCGGTGACAACGGAAATAGGCGCCACGGTGAACGGGGCAACCTTCGGCTGATAATTCACCAAGCGGACACCGGGGGGCAGGCTTGCCTTGATCTCTTCCAGTAAGGGGGCCAGGGTGTCAGCGGGGGGGCTTAATTCGCCGGGCGCAGGCTCGCCAGGGGCGCCACACACTGCCCGCACAGCCCCTAATCCTCGTTTGATAACCGCGTCTTTCATACTTCTAACCTCCCCCAACCCGCTTTTTATCCGTGACAACGTGACAAGCCGCATAAACATTGGGCGAAATCGAGTTTTGCATCCGTGACAAAAGCCCCTCTGTCACACATAGAAAAAGTGCCCCGGACCCGCGTAAACATTGGCTTGTCACACATTGAGAGGTTCAAACTCCACTTCTGGGGATGTGGGAGACAAATAACGCCTGAAAGCCCTATCCAATTCTTCCCGAATGTAGCCTCTCCCACGCACTTCCCCGAGACGAACCAACCGGGGCCGTACTTCAAAGGCGCGAAGTTTCCGCGCAAGGCTTCTCGGACTCATGGCCGCTTCTCCCCCCCACGGCGATTCCGGCAAATCCCGCAACATCTGAAGCAGCGATTCGGTGAGCATTGCCCCTGTACCTTCCGGCCACACTTTTTGGATATCCGCCAGTAACCGTTGTGGCAGGGAGTCATCCACGGCATCGTTGGTCTTGAAGTTGCACAGGTCTTGTGCGCTGTGTTTGAGATTGTCGATTCTCTCCGGGGCCAGAATCGCGCAGATGGCGAACAGGGGCGCAAAGAGTTCTTCGTCGCGGTCGCGGAGGAAAGCGAGTTCCGGCAATTTTGAGTATGCATCCTTGATTTCGGCGCCCAACACTCTGACTGCTTTCTCCAGACCGGCGCGAACCGGACCCGCCTCACGCTTCGCTTGCTCATAGCGAAACCGGGATACAGTCTCCCCAGGCCCGCGCCTTTGCATGGGAATGGGAATGCAGCGATCTTGCAGGGCAGCCGGTAAACTTCCGATGCAGGCGAATGCCTTTGGCCCATAGACGTGAAAGTGTTGAAGCTCATGGTTTGCGCCGACACAGCGGGGCACGGTCTGCCCCTTCTTGTAACCCGCCAGGAGAATGGCTAAAACCGCCGAATCGCGCTCACTGGCATTCCGTTTCGACAATGCTTCCACTTCGTCAAGCAGCAAGGTAGGTTGCTTGGTTTCGATAAATCGAAATAGGGCCGCCTCAGTGGGGGCCGTTCCCCGCCAGGGGGTAGCGACAAGCAACTCCAAAACTTCAAGGGTCCGCGTCTTGCCGCATTGAGGAAGCGGACTCGATAAAGCCAAGTAGGCGAATGCGTCGAAACTATCGGCTAGATGTGTGGCTATTCCCCACAACGCCACGGGGAGCCGGGCCGATGAGGGGAGGATTACAAATTTAGCGATGAATCTCTCCACCTCCGCCAGCACCGCCGCGCTGTCGATCTCGACATCCGTATCCGGGGCAGGCACGGCCACGGGTGGCGGCTCTGCCGATTCCCGCTTGGAATAGGCAGAGCGTTTTTGATACGGCTGGCTACCTTTGGCTGGCGCCGCCGGAGCCAGAGGGGAAACGACCGCACCAACGAGTAGCCGCGCAACCTCCCGGTTGGACATCTCCATGGCTACCGCCTGAAATGGGCCGGGGTTATCAGGGGCGCCAGGATCATCGGGCACGGCTTTCTTTTCGAGAAGCGTGTATGGCCCCCACGGGATGTCGCCGGTTTCTTCGCTCGCGGGGGGCGCCGCTGGTTTCGGCTCGGCATTCCCCTTCCTTCCGCCAGTCGCCAGGGCAATGCGACGAATTTGCTCGTCAGAAAGGGTGGTGGTGCGTTTAAGAATTGTGTCCTGTGCCGTGTCGGTGGTCACTTAAAATCCTTTCACAAGGATGCGTTCGACTTCGCGCCGGGGGATCATGACCGAACCCCCGAGCCGAACCGCGTGGATTTTCCCGTCTTTGATGGCCCGGTGGGTTGTGCGATAACACTTGCCAATCCGTTGGCTAAACTCGCGGATCGTGTCGAATTCTTTTTGCACAGGCTGTTTGTCTTGACTTGCCATTGTTCCTCCGTCTGTAATTGCTAACGGTCTGCATTGCAATTACATTTTACGCTTGACAGGGCGCTGTTTGTCAACTAAAGTCAGTGTATGCGAACCCATTATGCAGTGACGAGCGACGTTCGCTATTACAAGCCGCCGCTCGATGTTGGCCTCTTACTGGGACCACATCCCCGCTTGCGTGTGACTCCTGTAGTTGGATCAGGCGAATCCGCCTTTGACGTTTCGCGCTGGAAAGACTTGCCTCATGTGTGGCTGGCGAATTTGCGCGATGAACCGGAAGCCGTGCTGAGTTTCATACGCACCTATGGCGTGCTGGTGCGGGATAAAAGAAAAACCGTCCCTGTGCGGGAAGTACTTGACTACCGCGATTTTTTGCGCCGCGCTTGGGAAGGGGACACGGTCAACTTCTTTGCGTTGCCAGCTACGGAAGACTTATCTCTGTGCGCGGAACTAACGGGAGAAATACACATCGCTGCCTCTGCTCTGTGGCCGCTGATCCAAGTGATGTTCATCCAGGATTGGGCGGAAAGGCGCATCAAGAAATGCGTCAACCCGGATTGCCCCGCTCCCTACTTCCGGGCCGTCCGCAAGGGGCAAAAGTTTTGCAGTCAGAAATGTGCCGTGCTTATCAACGTGCGCAACTTCCGCGAAAGGGAAGCCAAACTTAAAGCAAAAAGAGGGAAACATGCCAAAGCAAAGAAAGCGTGACGGGGTGTACTGGCGAGCGGACGCAAAAGCGTGGTGGGTGTCCTACGTGGACGCTCAAGGGGAACGGGTGCGCGAACCCGCGCCCGATGCCCAAAACCATGAGGAAGCCGCAACCTACCGCGAGGATAAACGGCGCCAAGTCCGCGAACAGCACAACCTCAAACCCGGTGAAGTCTTGATGTGTCGGGATTCCTTCGCGGACGTGGCCGGCAGATACCTTGCCTACCAGACGCCACGGCTCAAGGGCCGCAATTCCTATGATCGTGAAGCGGGGATCGTGGGCCATCTGAAGGAATTTTTCACCGGAAAGCTCACAGATGTCACCGCCGCACAGGTTAGCGACTATGTGACGATGCGGCTTGGCAAGGTGGGCAATTCGAGTGTCCGCAAGGAACTGGTAGCCTTGAAACACCTCTTCCGGCTGGTATGCGGCGAATGGAAGCTCCTGCCCCGCTTCTCGAATCCCTGCCTTGACGTGACGGCGCCCACAGTGCATGACGAACGGACCCAACACTTGAGCCCCGAACACTTCCGCCGGGTGCTGGTAGCCGCCCCGGAACCCATGAAGCCGATCTTCGCCTTGCTCACGGCCACGGGAATGCGCCGAAGTGAATTACTCTGCTGCCGATGGAAGTATGTTGACGGCGCCCGCATCCTGTTGCCCACGTCCAAGAACGATGAGCCGAAGGAAATTCACCTTAACAGCTTCGCTCAAACCGTGCTGGCTTCGATTCCCGAAGGTGGCCCGGATGACTTGCTCTTTCCCGATGTCACCCCGGAAGCCGTCTCAATGGCCTTTCACCGCGTCTGTAAAATCCTCAGCATCTCCGACATTCGCCTTCACGATCTCAGGCATACCTTCGCTACGTGGCTCCGCCAGCAAGGCGTTGAATTGGACGTGATCGCAAGCCAGCTTGGACACCGTGACTTGAGGATGACGAAGCGGTATGCCCGGATTGCCAGCTCCCAGGTCCGGCAAGCGGTCGGCGGATTGGACGCGCTTTTGTTACCCGTGGCGGATAAACCAAACCTGCCCGCTCTTGAGTCCGCCACGGCCAAGCGCCAATAGAAAAAAACGCCGGAAACCGCATCCTTAGTCACAAATAGGTCACAGAAACCGAATCACGGGAATAATGAAATCACGTAACTGCTTTAGAATCTTGGCGTCCCCGACGGGATTTGAACCCGTGTTACCGCCGTGAAAGGGCGGTGTCCTAGGCCGGGCTAGACGACGGGGACGTGGCAGGTAATTTGATCATCTACTTGGCATATTCGCAGCGCTTCCTTGGGGCGGGCTTCGGCGAGACTCCCTCAGCAGGATTTTAGCGGCTGCACACAACCTTCTCATGCTAGCAGTGGCGCTTTCCCACTGTCAAATACTCTTCTTGCGTGGGTTTCGCACGGAGGGCGCGGAGATGCGGCACTGAGGCCACAGAGAGATCTCGGCGTCTTCTCCGTGCCCTCGGCGGTCAAGCGGCTCGCCTGTGGCGCCGATAATATGCTCCCTGAACTCTGTGTGAACCGTTCTTAAGTCTACCTTTCACTTGTTGTTTTCACCAATGATCCAGGGTGGGAGCGTCCAAGTTCGGTGGGAATCCAGGCTAATCCTCAGCCGAGAGTGGCCCAAAGCTCAAGTCACTTTGTTTCGGCGCGACCGCCTGCGGCAGCGCGATGGCCGCCAGTTGCGGGTAATGCTCGCCCAAGCTTTCCGGCACGGGCACGGGTGGGCCGCGCAGAATGCTGATCAGTTGCAGAGCGTTGGCGATGGCTTTTCCCTGATAGTGATTGTTGGTGATAACGAAGACCACCTCGGCGGTGCGCGCGATGTTGGCCACGCGCTCGGCCCAGGGCCTTAATTCCTCTAGGCTGTAAAGGTAGTTGTAACGCTCTTCCGGGTGCTCGTTCGCGGTAAACCAGTGGTCGTAATTGCGCCCGTGCAGCCGCACGTAACCCACCGGCATGGTGACGTGCTCGCTGGGCCCGAGGGAGCGGCCAATCACCGGCTGGTCGATGTTGCAAAAGCCCACGCCCTGCGCGCGCAGCCAGTCAAAAACCTCCGGCTGGTTCCACGAACTGTGGCGCACCTCGACCACCAGGGGGTATTCCATGAACTGCAGGAAGAGCCCGCTCATGTATTCATGATTCTCCCGCGTGTTCTTGAACGACCAGGGAAACTGCAGGAGCAAAGCCCCGAGCTTCCCGGCCGCCGCCAACGGCTGAAGTCCCAGCTTGGTGGCCTTCTCGTCCTGAAGGCTGGCGCTGCGCTCGTGCGTGAAGCGCTTCCAAAGTTTGGCGGTGAATTGAAACGAAGGATTCCCCTGAACCTTCCCCACCCACGATGCGGCCACCTCCGCGCGCAGAGGATTGTAGAAGGAAGTGTTGATTTCGATCGTGTCAAAGTATTGCGCCAGATAGGCCGCTTCGTGGAAGCCGCGCGGTTTGCTGCGGGGATACACAATGCCCTCCCAGTCGGCATAGGACCAACCCGCGGGGCCCACCAGGATTTTGCCGGGGGAAGGCTTTCGCATTGTATTCGCCTTTTGTTCGCCCTTAGAATATCCCGGCGCAACTTCCTTGTCAAGCAGAGTTTCGGCATCTTGTTAACGGGCTATAGCTCTTTGCAAAGGAAAAAACCAGGAGTTGACTAAGCGAATTGCGTCCAGAACAGCACAGTGCGGTCGTTCCGAGATGCTATGACCACGTGCGGAGGCCAATGATGCCCCAATACCCGAGGTAGGCAGCGGCAATCAACAGTGCCAAGGTAACGGCCATCGAATACCGGCGGACGCGGCTGCGGACTTCTTGTTTGGGTGCGCGCCACAACGCCGCGGCGCTGGCTGCGGATGCCAAAGCAAAAGTCACGGTAGCCAGGAAGAAACCTGCGGACCAGACCGTCAGGTTCCCCAGACGCGAGATTATATCGTCGCTGGACAACATGAATATCACGACAACGGCAAGCAAGCTCAGCACTGCGGCCAGGGGGCAGCCTCGCAGGGCACGCTCTGCCGGACGACGGCGTTTCTTGCTGAGCCCCCCCAGGAGCCAGAAGGGAGCATACACGGGCACCGAAATAAACGCGAGTACAACCCACGCGGTGAGAGCAATTTCGGTGATCGCGAACCACCCGGGAATATGCTTTATCGTGTACATCCCGCCGGCGATCTGAATGAATTGGCCTTCGGCTTTGGGCATGAGCAGCTCAACGGTGGCCACGGGGTCGGGAAACCCCTTTTTGGGGACGTGGCGGAATTGCCTGCCCTTCACCGGGAGGAGCACCTCATTTCTTTCGCCCAGGGAAGTGAGAAGGAGCTTGCCGTCCTCGAAACGCACCCGGTACAGGCCCAACAGACGTTCGAGAAAGTGCGTCATTTCCACGCGCGGTGAGTCAGGCTGGTACCAACCGGCGTAGGCGGCAGCGTTCGCCGCCAGAGGCCCCACCGGAGGCAACGGCGGCTTCGGCAAATCGCGTGTGACGTAAGCGCGGAGGGCCTTGCTGATCTTCCCGAAGGCGTCGCTGTTGCCGGAGTTGATGCTGAAAAAATAACCCACCCCGTAGTCGGGCAGATACCCCAACTCCGTAATGCCGCCGTTGACGCCCCCATTGTGCCCGTGGTAAACGAACCCATCTTGAATGCTCCAGTAGTTGCTCAAACCATATCCGGTTTTCATTCCCTCCTGGGCTGCCCATGTCCGGGTGGGAACCTCCATGCGGTCAAGGGAAGCAGCCGGCATGACTTCGGCGCCGTTTACGGCTCCACGATTAAGATAGAACTGAATGTAAGCCGCCATGTCGCGGGCAGAGGCGTTGATCGCTCCCGCCGGACGAAAGAGGATGTTCCAGTACGGGTACGGTGTCTTGCCATCAGGATGATAAAGCGTGGTGAGTGGCGCCGCGGCCTGCTGAAAATAGGTCGCGGTCTTCATGCCGATGGGCACGAAAAAGTTCTGCGCAACGTAATCTTCAAAACGCTGCCCCGAGACCTTCTCGACAATGTATGCGGCCACCGCCGGCCCGGAGTTGCAGTAAGCCATGCGGGTGCCCGGCCGCCAGCGGCAAAGGCGCGAGTGGTGATCATAATCAAGCGCTTCCCGCAGGCTCATGGTGGCCGGGGCGTCCATGGCGTACTCGCGGAGGTGCATGTCGTCCCATCCGGCGGTGTGTTCAAGAAGATCAACAACCCGCACCGGGTCACTTGCTTCCCAGCGATTCTCAAACCACACCTCGGGAACCAACTTGCGCACCGGATCTTGGAGGGAGAGCCTGCCTTCATTGGCCAGCTTGAGAATGGAGAGTGAGGCAAAGGCCTTGGAGGTAGAGCCGATGCGGAATAGCGTTTCCGCAGTGCTGGCCCGGCCACTGGCGACATCGGCTTGGCCCAGACCGGCAACCCACTCGGGGCCATCACGGTGTACGATCGCCACCGACACGCCTGGCGTATGAGTGTCCTTGAGTGTTTTCTCGAGCCTATGGCTGAGCTCCTCGAGGGATTGCGCGGGCTTCTCGGTGTCATCTTTCTTGTTCTGGGCAAAACCGGCAGCGGCAAGCAGACAGAAAAGAAGTATCGGAGTAATGAGTCTCACAGTTCTCCTCCCTTTTTTCTTGCCGGGGATGGGCGAAAGCATTGTATAGCTTCATCGCTAATTCGCAAGGCATTCCGGTGAGGGAGATATTGGGCCGCGGCTTTCCTGTTGTCCATAAAGGCTTCCACCCCTCCCCGCCGGGAAATCGCCGACCGCGTCCTTGCTGAGGTCATCACGCACTTGCAGGGTGAAATCGGCGTCCGTCGCTACCTGGGCGATTCCTATTGGGCGCCCGATTACAAGCAAAAACTCAAACCGGCGGAGCGCGCCGCCGACGTGAGTGATGATTTATCCCGCCGCAACCGGCTGCTGCCTGCCGTGGGGCAGGAAGCCCAGTGGTGCCTCTTCGACCCGTATATTCCCTGCATCTTCGGCTTGAAATTCCAGTCAACCCGCTCGCCAGAACATTGGGCAAAACAGACCGAGTATCTCAACCGGTCGCCAGGACAGATTACCGCCGCCGATCGGACAGACATACCCGCATTTCGGTGTCCGGAACTTTATTACCTTGAATCCGGCCGCCACGTCTCGAACGACCATGTTCCCCTGCTCTGGACCCAGGCCAACCTCATACTGGCCATAAGACTCAGGGAAGAAAACTGCACACCGTGACCGCAGGCCCTTGGCCGTAAGGGAACGGGTCGGCGCCTCCGCTCATGAAGGCATGTCCAGATCCGCTGTCGGCATGATTTGTCTGGATGATTTGTCCAGACACCGGGCCTGGCGCTCAGTCTCAATGTCTGGGTTGTACAATGTAGCCTCTGTTTGTCTTGACCCCGGCCGCGGATGGTGATATACTAGCCTATGTAGGACGAGGCGCAGCTCGTGGGACGGAGAACATGTTCCACCTGCACGCGAATGTAGGTCTTGTGAACCTGCTTAGGAAGATCAAATGGGGGGAGGGCGGAAGGAGCTTTAGAAGGGGGCGGGATGGATGCTCTCCAGGATGTTCAAGAAAATAAGTTGGTTACAGATTAAGCGCCAAAACGTCGCAAACCCTTATCTCATTCAAACAAAAAGAATTACTTCCAGTTAAGGGAGTCGGAGATAACACCTGGTACGGCGGTTCTCCACGATATACATGAAAAAAAATGGGTTAGCTATGAATAGTAACAATTTCTAAAAAACATATGTTGCTGAAAAAAAGGCAGTTATAATTTCAATAGTGGGAAGGGGCGACGAAAAAAGGGAGGGGGGAAATATAGAGCATAAATCTCCTAACATATTGAAAACACATAGAGAAAAAATGTTGACTTTTCACCTCTCCAGGATGTTAATGAAAATAATAGAGTTAAACGCGTCTCTCCAGGATGTTAAGCAAACAAAAGGAGTTATCGGTTTCCCCACAAAAGAGCGCGGCCCCCGGAAGGGGCGACCGCGCTCCCAGTCCCGACGGCGAGGCTGTGATGGGTCTGAGTGCTAAATCAGCGCCGGCCCCCACCAAAACCGCCGTGGAAGCCGCCCATCATACCACCACCATGAAATCCGCCGCCAAAGCTACCCCCACGGAATCCACCACTGCGGAAGCCGCCCCCCATGCGATTGCTCGCCATGGTTCGCGGCAAAGCGCGGAATCCGGCAGATCCCGGCGTGGGCTGATGTGCGAGCGGCGGCATGCTCGCACGGTTGCGGCCTCCGTTGGCGGGGTAATGGTAGAAGCCGCCATATCCGCCCCCGTAACCAAAACCATAGTAGGGCGCATAACCCACCATCCAGGGCGAGAAGAATGGGTAGTCGAAGGCGCCCCACCCCATTCCGAATCCCGGCATGAAAGCAAAGTCCCACCAGAACGGGTCCCAATACCAACCGGGCCCCCACCACCCGCCGTCCGTCATAAGATAGTTGCCGGCGTCAACATTCGATTCGGTAGCGTACTCGCTCCGCAACTTGCTCCAACGGTACAGAGGGTCTTCCTCCACCTGCCCCTTGTTGAAACTCTGCCGGGTGAGGGGTTGTGCCTCCGCCATCAGCGCCTCGTGCCCCTTGGTGATCTTGACGTGCTGGTTTCCTTCGAACGTTACAGCTTTGCCTTCCAGGACTTTCACGGAAGCAGGGTTGGCGGTGAAATCGTACAATCCCTGCTTCTCAATCTGGGTCGTGGCGCCATCCACGACCACGCTAAGGTCGTTTTCCTTGAACAATTCATCCACTTCCACCATGGCGGAACCGCGTGTCAGTTGCACCTGAGTGTCCGCCAGCCGGGGCGAAATCATCTTCACTTCGCTATCGTGACCCAGCCGCATGTACACACCCGGCGTCAGCAGCATTTCGGCATTTCCATTACGGGTGTCCAACACCTGGTTGGGGTTAAGGTAGGTTGTACCCACCGACTTCGGCGATTGATTCCGGCCCTGAACGGAAACTTGCCCTTCAACGTAATTCAATGTCCCCGGTGGGGGCATGTTGTTCGACGTGTCCGCCCAGCCACCAACTGCCGTGACGAGGAGGACTAACATCGATAGCCAAATTGGTTTCCACATTTCCCTCATGGTTTACCACTCCTCATACACTATGTTAGATGCAACTTGGTTGCTAGAGATGATGGTGCAACCCGTTAATGCACCAGATGATAGAAAGGGCTTGGCTTATCCACACCTAAAGAAGGGCTGGGAGGTAGGTGTGGCGGCGCATCTATTGAGGGAACGCGGTGGGCGGCGTGATGTTTTGCCACCCTTCGCCGTTGAGGGAATCGAGGAAAGCCAGCAGATCGCGCTTGGTCTGCTCATCCAGATAGAAGGGCGCGAGGCGCGTATCCAGGTGCGGGTTGGGCAGGCCGCCCTTGGCGTAGATGTCCAGAACCTCGGCGAGAGTCTTGACGCTGCCGTCGTGCATGTAGGGGGCGCGATGGGCAAGGTCGCGCAGGGTGGGCACTTTGAATTCACCGATGTCACTGCGTTTCTTGGTGAAACCAAACCGGCCCGGATCGGGATTGGCCTGGTCCGTGCCCACGCCGATATTGGCATATTTCTCGCTGGTAAAGTCCTGACCGGAGTGGCATTCGGCGCATTCACCGGTTTTGTTGAAGAAATCCAGGCCGTCCTTCTGTTGTTTGGTCAGAGCCTTTTTATCGCCGGCCCGGTAACGGTCGTAGGGAGAGTTTCCCGATACGATGGTTCGCTCGAAGGTGGCAATAGCCTTGGCAATACGATCAATGGTTATAGAGTTGTCACCAAAGGCCGCGGCGAAAAGCGGCGCGTATCCTCTGATATTGCGAATCTTCTGCACCACGCCGTCCGGGGTCATGCCCATCTCGTCGGGATTGGAGATGGGAACCACCACTTGCGTTTCCAGCGTCGGCGCCCGGCCGTCCCAGAATTGCGATTTGCCCCAGGCGCGGTTGATGAGGGTTGGGGTGTGACGGAATTCCCGCTTGCCATCCACGCCGAGAGAAAGCGGAGTGCCGCCCGCAAACGCCTGAGCCGGCTCGTGGCAGAAGGCGCAGGAGACGACACCGCTCGAGGAAAGCCGCCCGTCGAAAAACAGGAGCTTGCCGAGTTCGGCGCGCGCGGGTGAGTAAGGATTGTCGTCGGGCCAGGGAATGGGTGGAAGGCCCAAGGGAACCGGCGGGCTCGCGAACTGCGGCGGCCCTGCTTCCCGGGCCAACGAGGCGGGCAGGAGGCTCAGCAGGAGGAGCACCGTTACTCGCGCGCGTACCCGTGGCGATGACAATCAATCACCCCCGCCCGCGGGATTCGGCTTCAAGATGCGGGGCGCATGCGGCGTGATGAAGCGAAAACGGTGTCCGATGATCATTTTCACTAACAGGTGGTCGGTGCTGCGCGTCGCGCCCACGCCCACGCCGAAGTTGAATTCCCAATTGGGGCCGAAATCATAATCCAGGGAGGGAAAGATCTGTTGCTCCTGCTGATACAGAGGGTCAAAGCCCGTGACCGGTCCCAGCGCTCCGTAGTATTCCAGCCCCGCGCTGAGTTTTCGCGTCAGCGAATAACCCACCTTGAAGTTGGGAGAAAAGGTTACGCCCTGAGGCACGCTTGGTCCGTGGAACGACCGCTCGAGAGCGGGATTGAAAGCCACGTACCAGGACTTCCACTGCTTGTCGACAATGGGACGGATCTCCCATGTCCAAGTGTCCGCGGAAAAGATGGGCCGCTGGTAGCCGACTTCCGTCGAAACACTCACTCCCACCGGCCAATGCCACTTATCGGGCACGCGCACCCGGGGGCGGATGTGATCGCCCACCCACTTGTAGCCCTGGTTGGGGCCGTAGCTGGTGAAGATGTAGAGCCCGGTTTCAAACCAGCTTGTCCAGCCCTGCGTGATCTCGACCGTCTCGTGTTCTTGATGCTCGTCGGGAAGCATTCCCTGCTGAATGGTCTTGAACCCTTCGAAGGTGAAGTTGCTATGCAGCTCCACCATGGTGCGTCCGGGCGCCACTGTGTCAGAGCCGTACACCTGGATTTCGTAGTTGCCTTGGCCGTATAGCGGCACAGCGGCCACGGCGACCAAGAAGGCGAAGTGGATGAGTTTTGGAATGGTCTGTTCCTCGCCACGATGGTTTTCGTTTCGGGGTTTCGCGAACCCGATTCCCCATTTGCTCCGTGGCAGCCCTATCACTCGCAATAGGAAATTCTGCCACATTCCCCGCCAAATATCCCGACCCAATTTCCCAACCCCACGGGCACCTTCCCGTTTGGGGGTGCAATTTCGCACGCGGACAGCGCCTTTCCGACTGTGTGGACCACTTCATGTCAGGCCAAAGATCCGGGATCGTCCGGCAGCTGCTCCGCCACGCGGGACCTGACCCGACAACTCATGATTCACTATTGATTCCCCGCCTCGCAAATTCCTTCATCCTTGGGAACAAAGTGCCGATGAAAATAGGTGCGGCAGGTGTGTGGAAGCGGCGCCGGCGCGCGCAGGTGCGCTCGCCACGCGCCAGGTGGAATGCGCGTGAGATGGGAGGAGAGCCGGAGTGACAAGATACAACATGATCCTTTTGCTCGTGGCCATGATCGGCTCAGGGGTGCTGGGCGGAGCGGCCAACTTTCTGATTCTGCACAAGGATGATCCCGAGTATGCCAAACGCTCGCGGAGCATCGTATTGGGGCTGGTGGCTTCCCTGCTGGTACCTATTTCTCTCAAGACCATCGCCAGCGATATGATTGACAAGATCTCGAACATCCGTTACGGGTCGGGCGTGCCCTTCGACTTCTTCGTTTTCACCAGCCTTTGCCTGCTGGCGGCTGTCTATTCCCGTACCGTCGTCGAAACCGTTGCCAAGCGGCTGTCAGCCGAAGTCGAAAAAGCCAAGCGGGAATCCAAGGATGCCAAGACCCGGGCGCTTCTGGCGGAAGAAAGGGCCAGCCAGTCTGAACCGGTGCTTCGACAGGAAATGGAGCAGCGGACCGAACCCCTGCCCGAATCGGCGCGGAATAGCGTTCCCCCCTCGCTTCAGGACCTTCCCGTCGATCATACCGACCGGGAACTTCTGAATGCGCTCTTCGGCGGACAGTATTCCTATCGGACGGTCAGTAGCCTGGCGAATGAAGTCCAGGTGGAAGAACTCGACGCGATAATGCGCTTGGAAAGAATGCGCGAGCACGCGTTGGCCGGTAAAAAGACAACGCCCACGCGCAATCTCTGGTTCCTCACCGATAAGGGCTGCAACTGGTTGGAAGCCCAGGCACCCAGAGAGGAGTTGCCCCGCGACCGCAATGTGATGTAACGCGCCGGCCGAATGCGGTCGGGGCTCTGAATCCCGCTCCGGAACTCGCCCGGTAGCATTTGGGCGCGGCCGCTCCGGCTTTAGCTTCTGAACATCGCACTGACGCTGAATGCTTGTTAGGCTCCCAACATTAGGGCATAAGTTGCGGAAAGGGAGACGGGCCGGGACCTTATGTGATTCTTCGGGCGGGTCGGCGACAACCAAAGCATCCTATGGGGCCATTACAGATCGGGTTACGGGATATCGACACGTGAAGGAGTATGCCGGTATCAAGCCATTCGCCGGCCTCTGCTCGGAGGGCACACCCATTGCCGCTATCAGCCGACTTATTCGGAGTTTTCGATTGAGGCGGGGCGGGGGTGTGGCATAGGGCGAAAGCTCTTATTGACGATCAGACGGGTAATTTCTTGCACGACCAAAGTTCCCTTGGGAGCGCCCGACCCGGTCAGGCCGGCACCCCATCAGGGCATCGTCCAAGGCCGGTAATTATCCCTGGCCCTTTTTCTTGCGCTTGTTAAATCACCGTTGAATTCGCCAATGTTCGTTTCTCCCGGCGGAAACAATACTTGACAAAGGCAGGAGGTTCGCATAAATTCGGCGCAGATTTCCCAGTCGATTCTTAGAACGCGATCCCGGAGTATCTAGCCGAGATTCGGTTTTTGGGGAGGCCCCCGACAATTGGTTTTCCTGATGGATGGTGAGGGTGGCCCCAGGACGGCGGAACTCCGTCATAAGAGGAGATGAAGATGGCTCAGCTTAAACATGTTGGGGTGTTTTCGGCGTTTAAAGTGTGCGCTGTGCTGGATGCTCTGTTCGGCCTGATTATTGGGGCCATATTTAGCCTCATTTCCATGGTTGGAGGCGCTCTGGGTGGCGCAAGGACCGGCATCATGGGTATGCTGTTCGGAGTTGGAGCGATTATCATCTTTCCGATTCTATACGGCATACTCGGGGCTATCGCCGGGGCCATCGGTGCGTTCATTTACAACCTCGTTGCCCGTCTCACTGGAGGCCTCGAATTAGATTTGTCGTAGCTTCCCGCGCAGTTGTCAGCAGGACACGATCGCGGGACCCAAAGCGGTTTGGCCGCAACGGGTGTGGTGAGGTCTAGCGGTTCGGTCCACGGTACAGGGCGAAGGCTGTAAGGGTAGGGCTTTCCCTGCTCTCTTCTTGGTTTTTCCGAGGAGCGGGGGTAGGGCATGCCGGAGCCCTACCCCGTTTTCTCTGTTGACCTTTTTTTCTTGGCCTTACAGATGTGCGCATTTTTCTCGCCTCTTTACTGCCGCTGCCTACCGCTTGCTTTGCCGCTGGTACGGGGGTATATAGCCGTTAGCCCGAAGGCCCAGGAATCGTGCCCAACCGTCTTTGCGGCCCCACTTTTCGGGATGAAGCCTGCATGAAGCATTGATTTGCCTTCCGCCCGTCTATATCGCTCCGTTGAAGCCGGAATAGTCGCCGAGTATCTTCTTACCAAGAATTAGGGAGGCCACCATGAAGAAGTGTCCATCGTGTGCTGAGGAAATCCAGGACGACGCCAGGTTCTGCCTGCACTGCGGATCGAATTTGGCGGCGACGGTACCACCAAGCCCGCCCCCTCATTCTGAAACCAGCGGCAAGGCTGTCGCCAGCCTCATCCTCGGCCTTTTTTTCATCCTGTGTCCGGCTTCGATACTCGCCATTATTTTCGGCCATATGTCGTATTCAGAGATAAACCGCAGCGCCGGACGCCTGAAAGGAAAGGGCATGGCCATTGCCGGGCTTATCCTCGGGTATGCCGGCGTGGTGCTGATTCCCTTCATCCTCATCATTGCGGCGATTGCTATCCCCAACCTCTTGCGCTCGAGGATAGCTGCCAACCAGGCCTCCGCAGTCGGATCTTTGAGGACTTTGAACACGGCGGCGATAACCTATGCGTCTACGTATAACGTGGGTTTCCCCGCAAATATCTCGGCGCTCGGGCCCCCAGTGGGCGGCGCGATGCCGGACGCAAACGCTGCTGGCTTAATCGATAGTGTACTCGCCTCCGGGACGAGGAGTGGCTACGTTTTCACTTACTCCCCCGGGGAAAGGGATGCCGACGGATTGGTGAAAACGTACGCCATCCACGCCGATCCGATAACGAGCTCAACCGGCACGAACCACTACTTTACCGACCAGACGGGCGTCATCCGGCAGGAAAAGGGGATGCCTGCGAATGAGCAAAGTCCACCTATTGACTGACTCCTTGCGGGAGTTAAGCTGAGCTGCTCTGCCCCATCTGCGTGGAGGCAACACCGGTAGCAGGGTTGATGGTTGGTTTCTCCAGAAGGAATTGAGCTCACATGTATTGCCCGAAGTGTGGCGCGCCGAATGACGACAACGCATGGAAATGCATTCAGTGCCAGACGATCTTGCAACAAGCGCCACCGCCCGTAGCCGGCATCCCTCCCGGGGTCGTTCCCAATTACCTGTGGCAGGCGATTGTCTGCACGGCCTGCTGTTGCTGGCCCTTGGGAATTCCTGCCATCGTTTATGCCGCCCAGGTCAATACTAAAGTCGCGCAAGGTGACATTTCGGGAGCGCGGCAATCCTCGAAAAACGCGGCGATGTGGTGCTGGATCGCTTTTGGCTCGGGGTTGGTAACCGGCCTGATTTACGGCGTCTTCATGGTCATCACTACCCTGCTTTACCACCGATGAGGGCTGCGCTTGCAAACTCTTCCGCCTCAGAAACTCCGCCCCGGTAAACGCATCTTTTTGCTCGGCGTGCTGGTGGGTTTGGCGGCCCTCGCCGCGGGAATGTTGCGAGTTTTTGATCCGGCGACGACTTGGTTTTTTCCACCCTGCCCGTTCCACACGATTACGGGTTATCTCTGTCCGGGGTGCGGAACACTGCGTGCGCTCCACCAGCTTCTTAACGGTCACTTTGCCGCGGCCTTCAGGCTCAATCCCCTAATGATGCTGCTAATGCCCTACATAGGATATGAAGCAACCTCCTCGGCATTAGAGGCCGCATTCGGGCGGTCGTTGCCGCGCGTGTTCATCCGGCCAGCGTACATTTGGATTCTCTTGGCTGTCATTATTTTGTTTTGGATCCTGAGAAACGTTCCACTCTTAGCCGTGCTTCAGGCTGGATAGACCTGGATAGACGAAGAGACTCCGTTGGGTTGGAGCCTGCCCGCGCTGGGTTGGAAGCTTACTTGTAGGGAGAGCACAGAGAGAGTTGGCTTTGAAGTGTCGCGGCCATTCGCGGAAAGAGTCACCAATGCTGTGCGGGCCAGCCCCCGATGTGGTACCGGCAATCTCAGAACCGGGAAATGGAGAGGGCAAGAGTGTGAATGGTGGGCCCACCAGGACTCGAACCTGGGACCAACGGATTATGAGTCCGCTGCTCTAACCAACTGAGCTATGGGCCCGAGCGGCTGCCGCTGGGGGATATCCGCAAACTCCGGCCATTTGCGCTCACCCACTACCGGAGAAGTGTGGGCGATGGACCCCATCGAGCACGGAACGGCGCTGCCAACTTCCCCAAGTTACCACCCACTGGCAGAACTGACAAGCGGAGGCCGGGACCCAGATGAATGACACAAGGAATTAACGACTTTGAACGAACCGGGTGGCTGGCGGGAGAATTCTCTGCACGGGCTCAAACGTCAGCGTTTCAGCTTGGAGAGTCCTGCCGTTCCTTGCAATCTCTGCACTGTCTTGTCCAAGGCACCGCTTCTAAGCGCGCGGTGCTAATCGCCTGCCCGCATTCTTCGCAGACGCCAAATTCCTCGCGCCGAATCCGCGTCAGGGCATCATCGATGGCGCGCAACAGCTTACCGTCGGTCTGACGCAAACGGATTTGCGTGGTGGCGTCGGTTTCATTGGTGGCCATGTCGATCGGGTCCCCGCGCAACTCCCCTGCCGGGGGAATCAAATCCGCCAGACTCTTGCCCGTGGAGAGTTCTTCCCGCTTGGAAAGAAGAATATTCTTATAGCGAAGTAAATCGCTCTTGTTCATGGCAATCACCCTATGCCCCACGATTACTGCCCATCCATAGTACCAGTTCTCAATTTATACAGCCAGAGATGTGTTGCGGGACAACGATCTCTTGCCAAAGGCGCCGGAATTCGACAAGAATAACTGGCCTGACAGGGAAGACCTTTCTTTGAGGTTTACGCTGTGCGGGTACGATGGCGGCAAACCATGTTGGGGCGGATGCCGGTTGATGCTTTCCCGCTTCAGCACCGGTCAGGCGGAAAGGAGCCCATCGCGGTGCGAATCTTGACACTGATGATGTTGGGCGCGACGCTGGCGTATGGACAGGCTGCACCCGAGGACACCGTCGCGAGATGCCGGAGCATGTTGGATGCTGCCGTCCACGACCGGAATCCTGACGGTCGCAAGGTCGCGGCGGAAGCCTTGAGCCTGGTGGGGGTGAAGGATAACGCTCTCGAGCTCCTTGCCCCCATGCTGGCTGACCACGACGTCTCGGTGCGGATCGCGGTGGTCGCCACTCTGGGTGATTTCAAAAACAACCCGAGCGTTTCCGTCCCTCTTTTGAAGAAAGCTTTGCAGGATCCTGTTCCCGAAGTCGAACTTGCCGCCGCCAAGGTGCTCTACCAACTCCACGACCCCGAGGGAGCGCGGTTTCTCTTTGATGTGGTGGGGGGAAAGTCCAAAGCGTCCTCCAGCTATCTCACCACCGAGAAACGTACCGCCCTGCGCATGTTGCACACTCCGACCAAGCTTTTTACCGTCATCGCCTTCCAGGCAGTGGGTTTCGTTCCCGTGCCCGGCCTGGGCTTCGGAATATCATCGGCACAAGGCATCCTTTCGGATCCCGAATCCTCGGCCCGGGCCGCCTCTTTACTGCTCATTGGAAGCTCGCCTGATCCAACCTTGGCGGATGCGGTCGGGTCAGCATTGTCAGCCAAGGAATGGTCAGTGCGCGCTGCGGCCGTCCACGTGGTGGCCATGCATCCCTTCCCCCAATATCGGGAGAAGTTGGTCCCCCTGCTGGACGACAAAAGGAGTGCGGTGCGCGTGCGCGCTGCCGCAGCCTATATAAGATTGCAACCTGGAGCGAAGGCGCTGCCGGTGCGGCACCAGTGAATCGAACGGGCATGCTCCAGCGCGGTGATGGTACTCGAACAAAAATAAATGAGCCCACCGAATCCAGGTAGCCCTTCAGCAAATCGCTGGCTGATTGCGATCGCGGTCATGTCAAGCGCCATCATGGAAGTGCTGGACACCTCCGTGGTGAATGTCAGCCTGCCGCACATCGCCGGAAGCATGTCCGCCAGCGTGGATGAAGCCACCTGGGTGTTGACCTCGTACCTCATAGCCAACGCGGTGATTCTGCCCATCAGCGGGTGGCTGGCGAACTTCATCGGACGCAAGCGGCTCCTACTGACTGTGGTGAGCGGGTTCACAATTTCCAGCGTGCTGTGTGGAATTGCGCCGAGTTTGGGTGCGCTGATCTTCTTCCGGGTGCTGCAAGGGACGACGGGTGGAGGGCTGCAACCGCTTTCACAAGCCGTCCTGCTGGAAGAGTTCCCTCCCGAGGAGCGGGGCGAAGCCATGGCGTTCTGGAGCTTGGGCATCGTGGCTGCTCCCATTCTGGGGCCGACGCTCGGTGGCTGGATTACCGATACCTACTCCTGGCGCTGGGTGTTTTACATCAACGTGCCGATCGGCATATTCAGCCTGGTTATGATTTCGCTGTTCCTTTACGACCCCCCGCACATCCGCCGCGGGACGCTGCGCGTGGACTTGTGGGGACTGGGCATGCTGGCGGTCGGCATGGCGGCTTTGCAAATAATGCTGGACAAAGGCCAGGAGGAGGACTGGTTCGCTTCGCACTTTATCGTCGCGCTGGCGGTGATCGCGGTGGTCATGCTCACCACCTTTGTAATCCGCGAACTCTACACGCCGCAACCCATCGTGCGTTTTAGGTTGCTGCGCTACCGGAGCTTCGCCGCGGGGATTGTCCTGGTTACGATACTCGGATTCGTTTTGTACGGCAGCCTGGTCCTGCTGCCGCTTTTCATGCAGACGCTATTGGGGTGGACGGCGGTTACGGCAGGCATCTGGACCAGTCCGCGCGGGGTCGCTACCGCCGTGTGCATGCCGCTGGTGGGTTATCTTCTGGGCAAGGGCTGGGATGCTCGCTGGATGCTGGTTTTTGGGTTTATCGTCGCCAGCATGGCCTTCTTCGGCTACTCCCACATGAGTCTCGAGTCGGGCACCTGGGACATCCTCATGCACCAGATCAACCAGGGAGCGGGCATGGCCTTCATCTTCGTGCCCTTGACCGTGCTCACGATGGACCCCATCCCCAAGGCGGAGACCGGATACGCCACCAGCCTGTACAGCGTGGTGCGAAATATCGGCTCAAGCATCGGCATTTCGTTCATCACCACGTGGGTAGCGCGGCGGTCGCAGTTCCATCAGTCGGTTCTCGTTAGTCATGTAACTCCCTATGACGTGCGGAGTCAGAACTTCCTTGGGCTAGTGAGGGGATTTCTTTTCCACCAGGGTTTCGACTGGAGTACGGCGGGGCGCGGGGGCCTCGGTGTCATTTACGGAATGCTTCAGCAACAGGCAGCCCTGATCAGCTTTGTGGAAATGTTCCGGGTGATGGGTTTCCTGTTTTTGGCCACCGTTCCCCTGGTGTTGCTCATGAAGAAGGCCAGACAGCGGCGTTCGGGTCCGGCTGTTCATTAGCCCGTACTTCTTAACGCGGGTTTCGAAAGGCGGGGATTCAGGCCCGCCTTGCCGATCTACTTCGCAGGTCTCACCGCAATTCTCATCTCGGTGGCCGGGCCGTCCAGCCAGCTCGTCATCGTGGGTCCTGTTGGGACATAGCCATTCTTCTCGATCCATTGAAATAACTCAGGCCAGGGTTTCGGCGCCGAATTCGGGCCCGTGACGTTGGCGGTGACCACCAGCGGGTCGTCGAGTTTGCGGACCTCGAATGGACTGTCAGCCGTGGTTCCCTCCGGGACGGGGACGCCAACCTCCCAGCGCAGCTCGCTCTCCGGGACTGCGGCGGGACTGTTGAGATAGCGGCCAAAGAGCGGCCCAGTCTGCCTGATGCCTTTCGACGTCACGTAATTGGTGACGAGCTCGATTGCTTCGCCGTGGAGCGCATACGAGCCGGTCATGGGAATGGCTATCGCGAACAAGGGAGGCAACTTCCGAACCTGGGGCTGAAGCGCGGGCGCAGGCGCGGCCGGCGAGCCGCTTGCCTCGGGCGGCGCCGTGCTCACCGCTTCGACTGCCCCGGTTCTAGGGGCTTCCACAGTGCTCCCGCCCTCCTGCAAGAGCGCCTTGGTGATTGTGCCATCTGTTCCCTTGATGAATTCCACGGTGACTTTGGCTTCGACAAGAAAGAACTTGGCATCTGAACGCGGAAACAACTCAAACCTTGGCTGACCGGCGATCTGGCCGAAAAGAGAAGTGCCCTCGCGGGTCACGCTCATGAGTTGTCCGCTGCGGAGACGGTAGTTGCCCGCATAGGCAGCGGACAGTTCGGGCGGCAGATCCGGCAACCGGGGTATGACGACGGCGTCCCCGTCAACGCAGTTAACTGCGCGAGACACCCTGCCGTGCTCGTCCTTCAGGAACTCGATTTCCCCGCCGAGAATCCTGGGGTCGTAGAAGAACTTGGTCTCGGTCTCGGGGAACAACTCGATGCGGGCGCGGCCCGTGGCCTGTGCGAACTGGCGATTGCTCTCCTTGGTCACGATAATTACGCCATTGAACCCCTGGTCATAGCGCCCCACATACGAGTCATAGATGCGTGCGTCAACGCGCGGATTGGGCGTGGGTTCGGCCTGCATTTCCATCCGGTCGTGCAGATAAAGTTGCGCGATCATCTGCGCCGTGTCGCTGGGTGCATAAGTCGGAATGGGACAACTGGAATTGGTCAGGATGGCAACGGTGAAATTCTCCTCGGGATAGCGATAAAGAGAACTACAGTACCCACTGCTCGATCCCGTGTGGAAGATCTCGCGCAGCCCGCGAAGGCTTCCGATGCCCCAGCCGTAACCGTATCCGCCGGTTCGCACATAAGATGTCGCAGTGCTTCCGTTAACTGAGGGGGTCAACGCCGCCTGGACGCTGGCCGGAGCCAGGATGCGGGCGTTGAAGTAGCCTTCCGTCCAGCGATAAAGGTCCTCCACGGTCGAGTCGAGCACGCCATTAGCGCCGATTCTATGGGGAGGAACCACCTTGGCCTTCTGGAGTCCCTCCAGTTTGTTATCGGCGTACCAGTAGGGCAGAGCTTTGCCGGATTCGCCCGGATCGTACACCCCCGTGTGGTCCATCCCCAGAGGCCGGAAGAAAGCGCCACGCAAATAATCCAGGTAGCTCTGGCCCGAAACTTTTTCAATGATAGAACCCAGGAGATAATAGCCCGAGTTGCTGTAGGCGTACTGCGATCCCGGATTGAAATCCAGGGGAAGATACTTGAATAGCGCAATCATGTACTCCCGGCTCGCCGGGTAGAATGCTGTCGCCAGGGTTGAAGGGCCGCCCAACTTCTCGGGGATGCCCGATGTGTGCGTCAGCAGGTGGCGCAGGGTGATCTCGTTCCCTCTTGGGTAGTCGGGGATGTATTTTGTGAGAGTGTCGTCGAGGCTCAACCGGCCCTCCTCCTGGAGTTTCAGGATGGCCGCGGCGGTAAACGGTTTGGTGATCGAGGCGATGTTGAACTTGGTTTCTGTGGAGACGGGAATCGCGTGCTCCACGTCCGCCAGGCCGTAAGCCTTGGCAAAAAGGATCTTGCCGTCCCTGGCAACGAGTACGGCGGCACCGGGCTGGCCGGGGTGAACAACATCGTGAAAGATGGCGTCGATAACATTCTCCGCAGGCGGAGCCGAGGCGGCCGGCGCTGCTCCCTGCGCCTCCAGAAGCTTCATGATCGTCTTGCGTCCATAAACTCCTGCCCATTGATAGGCAGTCAAACCGTACTTACCTGGACCATTGCCGCCTTGGGCAAGCGGCCCCACCCGCCGCAAGGCGTCCACATCACCGGCCATCACCATTTCCGACAGCCGCTCATTAAGGCGTGTTGAATCGATGGGTCGCACAACGAATCCCCAGTCGCCGCCGCGATTCTGGATCTTGAGCAAAAGATGGTTGGCGCCTTTTCTAAGCTTCAGCTCGAGGATGTCGTCATCCAGGCGCGTGCCCCGAGCGATCCAGTTCTCGTGGACCAGCGCGCCGTTCAACCACACCTTGACCGCATCGTCGCTCCCCACGCCGAAGAGAACAGTTTGTGCTTCCGGCACATTAATCTCACTGAACGCGTAGGCAATGGAGTCCCCTTGGCCGAAAATAGCGCTGAGATCGATGATCTCGTTTTTCGAGTCGAGGCGTTGCCATCGGAGCGATTGGCCGGCCAGGCTGAGAACCTGGCCCTCCTCCGGGGCGGCGCTAATCCCGGCTCCCTTAGCGAGTAGATCGTCTCGTCTAAACGCATCTCGCTGCGCTGCCTCGTCTGGCGCCGTGTTGCCACCCAGGGCAACCGGAATGGGTCCGAGGATCAGCCACGACTTCAGGCAGGTGTTGGGCTTCAGTTCAGAATAATGGAAGCTCTGATCGGTGGCCAAGGCAAGGGTCGTCAGAATTAGAATCGCGCCGCAGGATCCAAGCAAAGCTGGAAAACAATTAGAACTCGGGCCGCCCGCTTTGGGGCGCTCACAGCGGACTAAGTATCGCGAATGAAACATCTGGCCGATTCTCCTTTGTAAGGCTCGTCAGCGAGGCGAGTTTGATTTGTTCTCAAAGCTGCATGAATACTGGCAGGGGGTCGATCATATAATCCTTCACTCCCGGTCCAAAAAGGAATTGTGCGTTAACTGGCCCGGGTTTCTAGGAGCGATGGAGGGAGGCACGGAGTTTCACACAGAGTTCACGGCGCGGCAAAGCCGCGCCGTGAACTCTGTGTGAAACGTTCTTAAGTCTGCCCTCTGCTTATCGTTCTCATGAATAATCCGGACTGGGACCGGCGGGTAAGTGGTAGAAGTCATTCTCATATCCGCATCTACAAAACGGATGGGCTACATCATATTACCACTTGGGGCGTGCCGAGTTTAGAGTGAACGGCTTTTTCACAGTGCTTTCGTAATCTCAATCAGTGCCAGACTCTGCGGCGCAAGAGTCAACCCCAACGTCGATGGGTTGGCCCGAGACAACTGGCGAACCTCCGGCGGGCCGAGCTCCGCGGCCTTTCGCAGTTTTTCTTGCTGCTCGCGACTGGGGAAATCCGGCTTGCCCATCGCCACCCACGCCGCCAAAGCTGAACCGTGCTCGCGGTCAACGATCTGAATGCGAGCTTCACCGCCTCCCGCGATTCCCTTGAGCGAAAGGGTGAATTGTTTTAAGGTCCCACCGTTTCCGGGTGGCGCGTAATTCCATACGGCGATAGCGACCGAGCCGTCCGTCCGGCGCGTGGCGAGCGCCGAGTCTGAGTCGACGCTGATGCGCTCGGCACCCAGCTCATGGAGCAGCTTGAAGTCGTTGTAGGCAGCCTTGGGAATGTTCCCAACGGCAATTAGGCCGTAGCCGCCGTAAAAGGGCCGCTTCACCACACCCAGCTCCTCGAACACATCCGAGAAGGTCCAGTAAGACATCATTTCAGTTAAGCCGTCACACTGACGGATGGTATTGGCGAGCCATGGGCCCATGAAGGCGGAGTCCGTCACATCGACTTCGTTCATGTAGCTGGCATTGTACTCGCTGAAAATGAGGGGTAAATCGGGCTTGGCCGAGGTTTTTATCTGATCGTGGACTTTGCGGACAGCGCCGTAAACCATCTGGTCGCGCGGAATGTTCTCGTGCGTGGCGAAGACGTTCTCGGCGGTATCATTAGCGTAGACGTGGGTTGAGACAAAATCCACCGGCACGTTTCCTTCGACGCAGTGCTGGATGAATCGATCCACCCACGCCGCTTGCGCGGTCGCTGGCCCACCCACCCGCAAACGCGGGCTGACACTCTTCAGGGCGCGCGCCGACACGTCGTAAAGATGATAGTAAGTGGACTCTTTCGGGTCCCCTGCCCAGAAGTCCAGATTGGGCTCGTTCCAAACTTCAAAATACCACTGCGACACCTCGTCGCTGCCATATCGATCCACCAGGTGTTGCGCGAAGTGTTGAATCACGTCGCTCCAGCGGTCCCAATCCCTGGGGGGCGAGATGAACGACCGGTAGGAGAAGAACAGACGGGAAGGCGTGGACGCCAGCTTTTGCGGCATGAAACTCAACTCAACGAAAGGGCGCACGCCGTTCTCAAGCAGGCCGTCGTAAATCTGATCGATGTAAGAGTAGTTGTAGAGGGGATTGCCTTGTGCGTCCTCGTTGTAAAACCCTACCTCGTCCTGGAAGATGGCATGAAAACGGATGTACTCGAAGCCGGTCGCTTCCTTGACCTCGCGTAAATCATGGCGATAGCTGTCCCGCAGGGAAAGTATGGCGCGGCCGGACCCGAACATCCGTTCCCAGTAATGCGGAAAGGGCTGCGAGGGCGCTTGCGTGTCAATGGTGACAGTCTCGGCCTGTGGCGGCGCGCTTTCCTGTCCGAGCAGCCGTAGTGAGGGCTCACCGCACACTGCCATCATTACGCCTGCCAACACCGCGAGCCGATAGCCAACGCGAATGGTGGTCATGATTGCGCGCCTCCCGGATTGAGATCGATTCGTAGTGCCGAGTCCGCCCGTGGGCTTTGCGTCGGCCGAGCCGCTCGTTCATCACTCATGCTACTCCCACTGGTTGCACATTGATTTCGAAAGCTGGACTCCTTATATCACAAGGCTGTGTTTTTCTTCCAGCACCCATCCCTGTCATGCCGAATTCCGTTTCCATGGCTCGGGCTGAGCGAGCCGGACAGATCAGATTGCAAAAGTGCGTGCGACTGGCACGCTCGATCACTTGCATGGTGGATGGGAATGCCACGCGGACGATGATATGCGAGTAATATTGCAAGGCATGAGTTTCCCGAGTTCCACATAGCCTCTTGCCGCGTGGGATGTTATCTTTCATCCGGCACGCCGGAATTGAACCATTTGCCGCACGCGTTCGTATTATGATTAGAAGTGAGTCAACAAGTGCGTTGACGCTTCCTTTGGACTACGAGGAGAACACACATGCGTGTTTTGACGAAGATTGGCTTGGTGGTGGGAATACTTCTGTTCACCGCTCCCCTGGCGGCGCCCAGAGCCGCGACGGAAATCGAACCGGGCTCCATGGTGATTGTTTTTAGAGACGGGCGCCAGCAGAGCTTCCGCATGGCGGACATTGCTCGCATCGAGTTCAGCTCCATCCCCGCAGAGAGGGTATCGGCCAGCCAAGGCCATTTTCTGGGCCAGTGGAGAGTGGGTGATGGCGCGGGGGGGACATTCATTATTACGCTTAAACCCGACGGCGTGGCCCACAAGACCAAGGGCTCGGTAGATGGCATGTGGACCGTTATGAACGGCGAAGCCCGCATTGCGTGGGACGATGGGTGGCACGACATCATTCGGAAGGCCGACGGCAGGTATGAAAAGGCCGCCTATTCGCCCGGCTCGGATCTTTCCGGCTCGCCCTCGAATGTGGCCGAGGCCGTTTATACTGAAGCCCACTGAATCCACGCGCCGCGGGGCGCGCGCCCAGCACGATGGCAAGTGCCGACTGCGGTGCGTCCAAGGCAAACGACGCCCCGCCTTGTGCCGTCCTAGGCGCGGCGAATTTGAGGGTTACGCCAGATGACGGCCGCGGGTTTCAGGAAGGGCGAGGGCAAGAATTCCGGCAAGGAGGAATGCCAGCCCGCTGATTCCGAAGGCGGAGCCAAGGCCTCCGCGAGCCGCGATGACCCCAATGGCCCATGGCGCGGCGGCGCTGAGGGCGCGTCCGAAATTGTAGGTCAGGCCCATGGCCGAGGCGCGGAAAGAGGTAGGAAAGAGTTCCGCGGTAATGGCGCCGAAACCAGTGAAGTGGCCGGTGCCGAAGAAAGCGAGGAGTGGACCCACGACCAGCAGGGCGAGCGGATGCGCCCGGGCATAGAGCGGCACCAGCAGGGCCGCGACGAGAAGATAGAAAATGTAGGTCCTTTTGCGCCCAACCCTATCGCTCACGAACCCGAACGTCACATACCCAAGCCACATGCCAACCTGCATGGCGATAATCCAGGTGGAAGAAGCGGCGAGCGATAGGCCTCGGCCACCGCAGGCAACCGGCAACGCGAGGTAAGAGGGAATCCAGGTGAATAATCCCCACCAGCCAAAGAGCGCGGCGCTATTCATCAGCAGGGTTACCAGGATCACCTTGGCATAACTGCGAAAGGAGCGGATCGCGGGGATGGGGACACGGGATACGGGATATGGGATTCGTCCCGGCCAAACTCTGGGCGCGCTGCCCGAAGCACGAAATCCAGTGTCCGTGTCCCGATCCCCGTGTCCCTTCCTCTGCGCCAACCAGATTGGAGACTCCTCAACACTGCCTCGAATCCAAAGTGTGATGAGCGCGGGGAGAATGCCCGCGAAGAAGACGGGGCGCCATCCCCAGCGCGGCATGATGAGTGCGGCGATGATGGCCGCCAGCGCGTAGCCGATGGCAAAGCCCGACTGCATCAGTCCCAGCGCCTTGCCGCGATGCTGATCGGGCCAGGTTTCGGATACCAGGGCCGCGCCCGTGGCCCATTCGCCGCCCATTCCCAGACCCACGCCCAGGCGCAGCACGGCGAGTTCCCACAAACCGCGGGAGAATCCGCAAGCCGCAGTGAACACGGAATAAACGATGATGCTTGACATCAGTGCAAGGCGGCGGCCGAAGCGGTCGGCAAGGACGCCGAATAGAATACCGCCGGCTGCGGAGGCGATGAGCGTGGTCGACGCCAGCATGCCCGCTTGCGCGGTGGTGAGTTGCAATTCGCCCAGGAGCTGGCGGATCACCATGGCGTAGAGCGTTACGTCCATACCGTCGAGCATCCAGCCCAAGGTGCTTGCGGCCAGGGCCCGGCGTTCGCGGGACGAACTGGAGACGAGAAAGGCCAGAGGGTTTACGTTCATCGGGAACCGGCAGTATAGCCGAAGCAAGAAGCGCTGAGGGAAGAGATAAGTCCATACCCTATCGCCTGACAGCTCCTTATCCTGCCGATTCCTGGCACCCTTGCCTGGGACAAAATGCATTTCCCGCTTGTTTCCGCGGTGGGCTTGTGGTACGAATAGCACGCCTGAAAGTTTCAAAAAGCTTCCTCAACGCGAGCGGAAAGCCTGGATTGGGATGCGGACCGGACGAAGGGTAGGTTAGCGCCCAGCAATCATCCAGATTCCCCGAAAGGAGATAAGGCATGGCATTCTGTGCGAAATGCGGTGCGCAATTAAGCGAGGGTGTGGTGTTCTGCGGAGCGTGCGGAGCACCGGTGGGCGCGGCGGCTGGCCCCGCCGCACCAGCAACGACGCCCAGTGCAGGAGAGGGGCTTGCGCCCAACGTAGCGGGAGCGCTTGCCTACGTCACCTTCATTCCAGCGATTATCTTCCTGGTGATGGAACCGTACAACAAAGATAAGTTCATCAAATTCCACTCCCTTCAATGCCTCTTCTTCGCCGCGGCAATGGTTGCATTGATGATGGTTATGATGGTCGTGGGGTTTATCCTTGCTTTTATTCCTGTTCTGGGGCGGCTTCTGGACGTTCTCCTTTGGTTCGCACTCACCTTTGGTCCACTTGGGTTGGTGATCTTTCTTATCTACAAGGCATACAACGGTGAGAAATTCATGCTGCCCGTGATTGGGAAACTTGCCGATCAGCAGGCTTCGCGGTAACTTGTCCTCGCTGGCCGTTTGGGTACTTCGCAAGGCGGCATGGCAGGGGGCCTGTAACGCCCCGCGGCCGTTGTAGTAATTACGGAGGAAAGTGTTGCGTCCTGACTAGCCGCCGCCCTCGCCCTGCGAATCCGTTGTAAGATTGCAAATTGGCTAGGGCGGCCCGACACCGGCCGCCCTTTGCCTTTTGGGGGCACTCCACGGCCAAACATTTTGCACACCCGCGCGCTATCTAGAAGTTGAAATCAAGCCGCCTAAGAAGTAGCGCTGAGGGACCAACCCTTTCACTCTTATGGGGCGCACCTATTGCAAACGCCGGGAATTTACTCTTTTTGCCGCGCTGTCGTATAATGAGCTCTCCAGGGCGACATCGAAAACTTTGCCCACTGGTTAAAACTTATGCCTGCTCGAACTTTGTACGAAAAAATCTGGGAGGCTCACCTCGTGGCGGAGGAGCCTGGCCAGCCGGCGCTCATCTATATTGACCGGCACTTGGTGCATGAAGCCACGTCACCGCAAGCTTTTTCCGGCCTCAAGGTGGCGGGGCGCAAGGTGCGCAGGCCGGACCTGACGTTCTCGGTCATGGACCACTCCGTGCCCACCAAGAACCGCCATTTGCCCATTGCCGACGATGTGGCCGCCGCGCAGATGAACGCCCTGGTGCGCAACTGCCGCGAAAATGCGATCTTGCTTTTCGACATGCAGAGCCCCAACCAAGGCATCGTACACGTCATCGGGCCGGAACTGGGCATCACGCAGCCCGGCCTCACCATTGTTTGCGGCGACAGCCACACCTCCACGCATGGAGGTGTGGGCGCGCTGGCATTCGGCATTGGCACCAGCGAGGTTGAGCACGTGCTGGCCACGCAGTGCTTGACGCAATTCAAATCCAAAACCATGCTCGTGCAGGTTGACGGCCGCCGCGCCCCGGGCGTCACCGCCAAGGACATCATTCTGGCCATCATCGGCAAGATCGGCATCTCCGGCGGCAACGGCCATGTGATCGAATTCGGCGGCGAGACGATTCGCGGCCTCTCCATGGAAGGCCGTATGACGGTCTGCAACATGTCGATTGAAGGCGGCGCGCGCGCCGGCATGGTGGCGCCAGACCAAACCACGTTTGCTTATTTGGAAGGCCGCCCGTTTGTTCCCCGGGGCAAGGACTTTACCGCCGCGGTGGAGCGCTGGAAGTTGTTGCCCACCGACCGCGGCGCAACCTACGATAAGGTGGTCAAACTCAACGCTGCTGATATCGCGCCACAGGTCACCTGGGGCACCAATCCCGGCATGGTGGCAGACGTTACGGGAAGCGTGCCGGACCCAAGCACTTTTACTGATTCTGTGGACCGCCAAGCCGCCACCCGCGCGCTGGAGTATATGGCGCTCAAGCCCGGCACGCGCATCGCCGATATCCCCCTTGATCGCATCTTTATCGGCTCGTGTACCAATGGGCGGCTGGAGGATTTGCGCGTGGCCGCGCGCGTGGTGGCGGGCAAACACGTCGCCAAGTCTCTTAAGGAAGCGCTGGTGGTTCCGGGTTCAATGCAGGTAAAGGCCCAGGCGGAGAAGGAAGGGTTGGATAAGATCTTCGTCAACGCCGGCTTCGAGTGGCGTGACGCCGGGTGCAGCATGTGCATCGCCATGAATCCCGATGTGCTGCCCTCGGGCGAGCGCGCCGCCTCGACCTCCAATCGCAACTTCGAAGGCCGCCAGGGGAAAGGCAGCCGCACGCACTTGGTCAGCCCCATGATGGCCGCCGCCGCCGCGATCGAAGGGCACTTTGTGGATATTCGGAAGTGGAACGTCGGACATTCAGAATAAGTCCTTGGCTGGTCAGCAGCTATTGGTGATTGGTGATTTGCGATTGGTGATTGCTCAGCGCGACTCTGCATTTGTCCGCGAGGCTTAAGAAAATCGCAAATCACCAATGTTACGGACAACGGACAAAAACCTATGCGATCTTTTACCAAACACACCGGCCTTGTGGGGCCGCTCGATCGCGTGAACGTTGACACGGACCAGATGGTGCCCAAGCAATTCATCAAGTGGCTCACGCGCGAAGGTTATGGCCGCATCCTCTTCCTTGACTGGCGCTATCTGGACGACGGGAAGACGCCCAATCCGGAGTTTGTGCTGAATGCGCCGCGCTACAAGGGCGCGTCGGTGCTGGTGGCGCGCGCCAACTTCGGCTGCGGCTCCAGCCGCGAGCACGCTCCGTGGGCGCTGCTTGACTACGGCTTTCGTGCCCTGCTGGCGCCCAGCTTTGCCGACATTTTCTATAATAACTGCTTCAAGAATGGCATCCTGCCGGTGACCCTCTCCGACGTGCAAATTGACGAGGTGTTTCGCCGCGTCGCCGCCAAGGAGGGCTATCGCCTGACGGTCAACCTGGAAACTCAAACCGTCACCGACGACGCCGGACTCCGCTTCGAGTTCCAAGTCGATCCTTTCCGCCGCCAGTGCCTGCTGAACGGCTGGGACGACATCGGCCTCACCCTGCGCGTTGCCGATCGCATCGCCGCGTTCGAGCAGTCCCATCATCCCGCCGCGACCCTTTATGCGCCAGTTGACGCTGCGGCCGTGAAGCCCGGCAAGTAAGAACCATTCCGCACAACGGTGGAAAGGGCGCGGCTCCAGCCACGCCCTTACCTTGGTCCTCCTGAATTCTGACTTCCCACCTGCTCCGCAATGCACATCCAGCTTTGACTTTCGCCTTTGGCGATTTGCCTTTCACTTCCGGCTCTTTGCCCCACTTACTCCCCCAGCCTGAAATTCACGTCGATCTCCGTGAGTACCTCTACGGGTTCGGAATTAAGCAGAGTGGGTTGGTATCTCCAGGATTTCACCGCTTCGATTGCCGCTCGGGCCAGCCACGGGTGGCCACTCATGACCTTCAAGTCTTGGACTCTCCCGTCCGTGCCAAGGATCGCCTGCAATACCACCGTTCCCTGGATCCGGGCCGCGATGGCGAGGGGAGGATAAACCGGCGGCGGCTGATACAGCGCCCGGGCAGCAATGACGTTACCACCTCTGCGAACCATTTGCGGCTTAGTCGCGACATGTGCTGGTGGGGGAGGGGGCGGACCGTTGCCCACAATCAGACTTTCCAGGACCGAATTAATCGGCCCATCAGATGGTCCGCCCGGAATCGCACCGATCACACCCGGGCCCAGACCCTCCTGCTGTGGCGGCTGAGGGTGGTCCACAATCCGCTCGATGGTCGTCGGGATTATTGGAGGCGCGGTAAGTCCGTCTATTGGAGTATGGTGCACCAGGGGTCTTACCTGCGGGCCCGGGGGTGGACCAGGAGGCCGGCCCGGAGGCGGGGGTATGTGCAGGGGAGTTATTAGCCACTGACTCGGCAATGCCTGAGTGTAAATGAGCGGAACGAGAATGAGCACGCCGACGAGGATCGACTCCGCCACGTATGCCAGGGGAATGGCCGCACGCTTCCAATTGCCGGTTTTCTGGGCGGAGTAGATCATGTAAATCAGATAGCCCGGCACGTTCAAAACTAGCGTGATCGCGAGCCACGGCCACGCGTGCAGGTGCTGTTGCCGCGCATCGGCCCACACGTAGCAAAGCATCAGCGTGAAGATGGCGGCGACTACACCCAGCATCGCCGCCGCGATGAACAGCGCCCGCCGGTCCGGGGGCGCCAGCAGCATGGGCAACAGGTACAAGCCTTGCGCGAAGAACAACGCGCCCGCGAAGGCGGAGAAGATATAGTGAGTCCGGCGGAGTACCGAAGTCTGCCGGAATGAAGATTCCAGAAGCGTGTCCTCGAACATGGCTGCACCTCCGTAGAGACCAGGTGGCAGGCGACAGGGGAAAGAGAACAGGCTCCTGCACCTTAACCTGTGCCCTGTAACCTATAACCTGCTTTTGACAGCCGCGGAGCGCTCCTGCGACCAATTGCTCTTTTCCTTCCACTCTATTCGACACCGCACCGGTGGAAGTTGTTCCGGAATTTCTTGAGAGGTAAGTCGCACGTACGATAATGACGCCGCATTGCCAATTCCTGAGGGAATCGTGGAGGGGATTCTGGATTAGGGAGTTCGGGGTTCGGTGCGAGCTGTCGGGTGTCAGCTTTCTGCTTACTGCCTATACGCTCTTGATTGCAGATAGCTAAGAGCTGAAGGCTGCTTTTCAGCCTCGTGCCCCATCTAGTTTGATGACGTGCGCTTACTGTTGGAGCACCGGGCAAAGAAAAGCCCACGGTCACGAAAAGCAGTGACCACGGCTACCCCACTGTTTTGCGTGCTGCGCGTCGAGTTCTTCCTTGCAGTGGGCTCCCATCGAGCATCTCCATCAAAGATGCAAATCGCTCATCGTTCACTTTGGGTCCGACAAGAATTTCTTCGATGAGCTCTTCTGGTTTGATTCGCGGCACCATTGCCTTCCAGTTGTGTTTACGGTCCTCTGGCGTCGCTTTGGGAGGCACAAAACCCACGAATTCCCGCCTTTTGGAAAACGATTGCCTAGGAGGAACACATCTAACAAGTCGCGTTACCCACATGCTCCGTTCTGCCGCTAGGACCCGCGCTGCGGGATCGCCGAAGCAATGGATATACACCCGAGCCTCGCGCTGGTAGCTGAACTCGTTTCTCACACGGAATGCCACCTCCAGCGTGTTGCCCTCGGGCACGAGATAGCTCTTGTGGTCAATGTACTCGACCTCGCCAACATAGCAGGGACCTGTATCGCGCATGAGTCGGTCTAGCTGGGTTCGAAGGGCATCCGGCGTTGTCCTCAGCGCTATGCCCTTAAAATTGCCCCCGAACTTGCTTTGCCACATCTTCTCATTTGGCTCTCCATCGCTCATATGCCAGCAGCTTGCGTAACCCCTCATTTTCGCAAGCTGATATTCTGCCTTGGTGTACTCGGCCATCTCTGGAGTAAGTAACATGTCTAGCAGGCCCAGGTTTTTGTCCGGCAGAGTTCCTTCAAGCTCGCAATTGAATTGGTCCAAACGCGACATCCAAAGACCGCCTTCAATGAAGGTGCGGAGCTTGCCCACCTGGTTCCAGCGGAACATGTGCCAGAGGTATTTGCAGTTTGGGAACCGTGGCGTGAACATTTTAGGGACTAATACAACTCTGTCTCTTCTCTGCATACTATTCCGGAATTTCCTTTTTGACTAAAAGAACGGCACCCAGTATATACCCAACACTCGGGACCGGCGGGCCATCATGACGAATGCCCTCTGCGTACGAGGGGGGTTGTTTAGGAGTCCCGCAGAGTAATGTGCTCCACGCATAACTCTGGGCTACGTCCTCTTCTTTCGCTTCTGGTAATCAACGACAGCCTTCTGCCCCCGTAGCCAGAGTTCGGGGTATGCCTTCCATTGACCATCATGTCGGAAGTCCTTTAAGAACTTACTGATGTCCTTCGCATCCCGGTCGCCGACACTTCCTGGCGGGCTCGTTTCTAGTTGCTCTATCAACGTGTGAACACATTCAAGGTTGCAACTCATGGCATGTCTCCTATTCTGATTTTACACAGTGCCTCTGCATAGAGGGGGGCGTAGTCTAAGAACTTGAAGTTTTAAGGAGCGCCAGGAATCAGTGGCTTCGCTGCCAGCGGCAGCGCCATCTTGAGTCCTTCGAGTGTGGCGGTGGGCTGGGGCAGTCCCCAAGGAACAGGGTCTGTGCCAGCCTGCGGTTTTTCTACCCGCTCATCTTTGTCCATGATTGTCCATTGACATGCGAATACTCCGGAACTATAGTCCCGTGGTCATTGCCTTACGTCCAGAGGAGTGACAGCATGTCCCAACCATACCGACGGCCCGAAACGAACTTAACGCCGCAACAAAAGCTCCTCTGTCACGAGTTTTCGTGTAGCTTCGGGGATTCCTTCTTGTCACGAAGCTCAGGGAGAATTACAACAAGGAATTCGGCCAGCGGATTATGCCGAAGGTGAATACTGTCTTCCCGCGAGGCGGGAGCAGATAAGGCTGCGGTTGCCTGAATGGTTACCCATGGATGAGATTGAAAAGCTGATTGAAATCACGAACAAAGAGCATGAAAAGGACAAGAAGCCAGCAAAGTTATTCATGTCGTTGCTCTGGATTTCGTTGATTTTAGTGCTGGGCATAGCTCTCCTCGCCGTGGTGGTTTGGCTTCTAAGCAGCGCCCATTAATCTGCTTCGAAGGAGAGGGCGGCATTACCGTCCGGCCGTCGTTGCCCTTTGACAGGCGGTTTTTCAAGAACCGTCGTGCCGCGATCATGACCTTACTTCCAAAGGAAAGACACTATGACTGAACCCTACGAGCAGCTCGGAGCGAATTTGACGCCGCAGCAAAAGCTCTTCTTTCACCAGGAGTATGAGAAGCAGAATAGAAGCCCCTCAACAGCCTTGGTATTGGCGTTGCTGCTAGGCGGGTTGGGCGCTCACCGCTTTTACCTGCGCCAGTGGGGCTGGGGCATAGCTTACGTCTTGTTCAGTTGGACATTCATTCCACTTTTGGTGGCGCTGGTGGAATGCTTTCTTATCAGGAAGCGCACGGAGAATTACAACAAAGAACTCGCACAACAGATAATACAGAAGATGAATATTATTTTCACTGAGCCGGGAGCAGGCAACACTCCGGGTGCGGTTGAGCCCCGCTCCTACGACGGCTCCCGGCTTGCCGCCGAGTCCCGTGACGAGCGTGAATGCCCTTATTGCGCCGAGCGGATTCTCAGGAAGGCCCGTGTCTGCAAGCACTGCGGCCATGATGTGGAGCCTCTGGTTGGGAGCGGCACTTCCGTTCAGACTCCGTTGCCTGCTCCGCTCCCTACCCCGCCGCAAACAATTGTTGAAGCTCCGCCTGCAAAGCCACGAGCGAGCAGTCCCGCAGGGGCGGCAGGCCACCCGCTCGTGATGACCAGAGCACCGCAGTTCAGGTCGATTTCGGAGCCACCCGGCAAGATGAAGTTCGTGGCCATTGTGGGGGCTGCGTTGATTTTAATTGTTGTGGGGGTCTGGTATTTTTCCCATTCTTTACAGCATGGCCCGAAAAAGGGCGAGGTGAGGGTCAATTCCAAGGATGGTCTCAAGTACGTGTGGATTCCGCCGGGGACTTTTATGATGGGCGACAATATGGCGAATGATACACCAGTGCATCAGGTGACCATCACGAAGGGTTTCTGGTTGGGGCAGACGGAAGTAACAGTAGGCGCGTACAAACGCTTTGCAGGGGCGACAGGACGGCAAATGCCACCTGAGCCGTTTCTTGAAGAGAGGGCACTCAATCCTGGGTGGGGTAACGAGGCCATGCCCATTGTTAATGTGACGTGGGACGATGCCAAGGCATATTGCGTTTGGGCAGGCGGAAGGCTGCCGACCGAGGCCGAATGGGAGTATGCGGGGGGGGAGGGGAGGAGCGAGGAGCGTTATGGGGATTTGGATAAGATTGCTTGGTACGCTAACAACAGCGGGCGTGAACCCTTGGACAGTAAAAGAATTTGGGATTATGACACCGCTAACTACCTTAAGCGCTTGAAAGAAAACGGCAATAATATGCACGAAGTCGGCCAGAAGCGGGCCAACGGATTCGGGCTGTACGACATGCTGGGGAACGTGTGGGAGTGGGTGAATGACTACTGTTGCGATAAGAACTATTACCAGAACAGCACGCCTCGGGACCCCAAAGGTCCGGCGACCGGTGACCTCCGCATTCTGTGTGGCCAGGACTGGGGCAACGATTCCGATTTCGTCCTTGTCTCGCATTGCCTCTATGCCGTTCCAGAGGGCAGGGACTATGATACGGGCTGGTTCCACGGCGTCGGGTTCCGTTGTGGCGGGGATGTGTTCGCTCCTTGAGGTTTTTTCCTTTTCCCTTGGCGTTCTATTGAGCGCGGCTCCACGGCTCTGGCTCCGGCAGGACTAATCGTGCTCGCCATCACGGTCAGGACTGCACTGACAGTTATTTGGAGGAGACCATGAAAGGCAATTTGATCATCCACAATTTGGAACGTCCGAACCCTGGTGAGGTTCTCTTCGTGCGTGCGCTCGCCCCGAAATCCGTCGACTACCTCATTAAGAAACAATATGATGTTTCGTGCGATCAGCATAAGAAATCGGTCGAAAAAATGTTAAAGCAGCTTAAATTCGAGCATCTGGAGAACAAAGAGTTTGTCAGCATTTATGCCTTTACAGCAAATACTTGGCGGTACCACAAGGACAAGATTTCGGGAATGTCTGAAGCACTGAAACTAGCGGTTGTGTTCAATCGCGCAAAGCTCATGAAAGCAGGGGAGGTTTGGGTGTTCAACGGAGATATCCAGAACCTGGCTGCTAGTTCAAGCGATACTTGGTGGTTCCGCAGATACAATGACGCTGCTGAGAAAATAGCCAGGGAACTTGATTGTCTTATTGCATCACAAAAGATTCATTGTCAGGTTCCAGAGGCTAGGCTATATGCACGTTTGACTCCGGACCTTATTGAGCGTATTTACTGTGGCAGTCAGAATGATCCCTGTGCGATGGGATGGGCTGGTAAGCTGGAGAATCTGTGTTTAGCTTATAACCAGGTAGAAGGACGAAAAGCTAAAGAATACAAAAGCTAGAACGAGAAGTCGTCGAGTGAAATATATTTTGCCCTGCCTGCGATTCGAGCGGCCCGGCTGACGGAGACCCTAACCCCTGATCCTGGTTCTTCAAGCCGCTTGCGGGTGTTTGCATTCAATCGAGGAGAGATCGAGTTTCATTTCCACCTCGTCGCCGTCGCTTGAGGTGGTTTGGAAGCCCAATTTGCGGAAGAGGCGCAAGGCGCGGAAGTTGGATATTTCCGTGGTGAGATAGGCGCGGGCAAAGCCCATGTTGAGGGCCCAAGCCAGGGTGAGCCGGCTCAGCACCGTGCCCAGCCCCTCCTGGCGATAATCTTGATGGACGAAGATGGTGAATTCCACCGCGTCGGCGGGCATGGGGCAGAGGATGGTGTGCGCCACCACTTTGCCGTCGTCCCAAGCCAGCAGCGCCGAGGATTTTTGCTCCAACTGATCAAGCCAGTGGGCGATGCGGGGAACGTCCGGCGGCGGAATGCCTTGGGCTACACGCTTGGGCTCGAAAGTCTTGTACATGAAGACGAGCGCGCCAAAATCCTCCCGGCCAAAGGGGCGAACCGTCAATCTTCGACCCTTCCGCGTCTCGACCGGGACCGGTTTAAACACCACTTCCGAGATGCTCGCCATTCTAATTTCCACTGCAAATTAGGTTCCAGTTTGGCATGTGGCGAGATTCCCGTCCGGATCAGGGATGGAAAGGCGCATTATCAATGGCAAGAAGGTCTGAGAAGAATAAACAATCTCACGCAAAGGGGGGAAGACGCAAAGACTCCCACAGAACAACTGCTTTGTTTTCTTTGCGCCTTATCGACAATGTGCCTTTGCGTGAAAGAATTCTGCCCGTCCAGGAATTATTTCCATGCTTCCAACCTGTGGGAAACATCATCGCTTGGGGGAACGGCGCAACGGCATCTTGGCTCCCTTCTCCAAATCTCTCCCGCTCCCTTGTCGGATAACTGCTCAGACATTGATTGAGGGCAAACCGCCGCCGTCGCGGCCGCAAACCAAGTCATCCTTTTTCGCTGAACCTCCCTGATCGCCGATGCGCCAACCCAACTTTGCCGCCGGATCATTGAGCCAAAACCCTCACCGTCGACCGGCTGAGGTGTGTCAGGCCCTCGACCCCGTCTCCCGCGGGGAGCGCCAAGTCACGCACCTTGAGCCTCCATGCGTAAGGATGCTAAGCTCAATTCATGGCGAGCCCCAGCCATCCTGTACCTTCGAATCTCGCGACGGTGGAGCGTTACCGCGCGCTCCTGCAAGTGTCCGAATCCATCGCCTTGCACCGCGCCCTCCCGGACCTGTTCCGTTCTCTCGCGGCGCTGCTGCATCGCCTGGTAACCTTCGACTTTATCTGCCTCACCCTTCCCGACCCGGCGCACAAGGTCGTGCGGCTGCACGTTCTGGAAAGTTCGCTTCCGACGCTGATTCAGCCCGGGCATGAAATCCCCATGGTGGAAAACGTCCGCCAGTTGGTTTGGGAAAACCAGCAACCCTTGGTGATCTCTCACCTCGAGAACGACGAGCGCTTTCCGCTTGTCAGCGAAATGCTGCGCCAGCACGGGGTGCAGTCCCTCTGCGTGCTGCCGCTGACGACGGCCCATCGGCGGGTAGGCGCCATGGCTCTGGGTTCAGTGGAAGCGAGCGCCTACGATGCCGCCGACCTCGAATTTCTCCGGCAGGTCGCGGCGCAAGTGGCCGTGGCCGTTGACAATGCCCTAAACTCGCAGAATGCCCAAGTTTACCAGCAAGAATTGGCGCGCGAGCGCGACCGCCTGCGCTTGTTGCTCGAAGTCAACAACGCGCTGGTTTCCACGCTCGACTTGCGCCAGTTGCTTTCCGCCATTTCCGCCTGCCTGCGCCGGGTGATGAATCACGATTACGCCAGCCTGGGCCTTTATGAACCCGCCGCCCAACAAGTTCGCCTGCAAGCGCTCGATTTCCCGCAAGGCAAGGGACTGCTCCACGAAGAAATGGTATTCCCGATCGAGGGCACGCCCTCCGGCGAGGTCGTCGTCACGCGCCAACCCTTGATCATTACCGGCGCCAGGCTCGACAGCTATGAGCCCAGCGTCAGCCGCCTCTTCACCGCCGAAGGTCTGCGCTCCGGCTGCATCGTACCGCTGATCACTGCCAACCGGATTCTCGGCACGCTCAGCCTTTCGAGCCTCCGCGCCGGCGCCTTCACCCAGGAGGACGTCGATTTGCTGATGCGCGTGGCGAATCAGGTGGCCATCGCCATTGAGAACGCGCTCGCCTATCGCGAAATCGCCGAGCTCAAGAACAAGCTGGCCGACGAGAAACTGTACCTGGAAGAGGAAATCCGTAGCGAGTACACGTTCGAGGAGATCGTGGGCGAGAGCCCGGCGCTCAAACGCGTGCTGAGCCAGGTGGAAACCGTGGCCCCCACCGATTCCAGCGTGCTGGTGCTGGGCGGAACCGGCACCGGCAAGGAAGTGATCGCGCGCGCCATCCACGACCTGAGCGCGCGGCGTGAACGCACCTTTGTAAAAGTCAATTGCGCCGCCATTCCCACCGGGCTTTTGGAAAGCGAGCTTTTCGGCCACGAAAAAGGCGCTTTCACCGGGGCCATCGCGCAAAAGGTGGGGCGCTTCGAACTTGCCCATCGCGGCACGCTGTTTCTGGATGAAGTCGGCGACATCCCCCTGGAACTCCAGCCCAAGCTGCTGCGCGTTCTTCAGGAGAAGGAGTTCGAGCGCCTGGGCGGCACTCGCACACAGCACGTGGACGTGCGCGTTGTCGCCGCCACCAACCGCGACCTTACGCAAATGGTGGAGGACCGCCTCTTTCGCAGCGACCTCTACTACCGGCTGAACGTTTTCCCCATCACCGTCCCTCCGTTGCGTGAGCGCGCCGAGGACATTCCCTTGCTCGTCCGCTATTTCGCCCAAAAGCATGCCCGCCGCATGGATCGCCTTATTGATACCATTCCCGCGGAGGAGATGGAAGCTCTCACGCGCTACCATTGGCCGGGCAACGTGCGCGAACTCGAGAATCTGATCGAGCGCGCCGTCATCCTCTCGCGCGGGCCCGCCCTGCACGTGCCCTTGCCCGAGGGCCGCCTTTCCGCCGAGGCCACCGCCTCTCCCATAACGCTCGAGGCCGCCGAGCGCGAGCATATCCTGCACGCCCTGAGTGAAACCAACTGGGTCATCGCCGGTTCGCACGGAGCGGCGGCGCGCCTGGGCATGAAACGCACCACCCTGCAGTCGCGCATGGCCAAGCTCGGCATCTCCCGCCCTGTGCGCGGGGCCAATCATTAGGGAATCGGTTCATCGGTTCATCTGACCATGAGGAGATTGGAAAACAGGTTACTAATCCCGTTTTTTTGGGGGGGGTAGGATTCGGGGCATTCCAGAAGTCCTTGAAAGTCCCCGGTCGTCATGGACAAACCAAGATAAGCCGCTGCGAGCCGCCAATGCCCCCTTTGAAGCATAATAACAAGCTTGTTTTCAGCAACTTACGAAGACGATACTCTTCTTGCTTGTTTTCAATAGCTTACAAGCGACATTTTCATTTCTGACATCCTTTTTGCCTTTACGCTCCCCTGCCGGAGCCAGAACCTAGCAACTTGGTAAGGTCAAAGGTCGAGAAGGAATAATCCCCCTTCTCATGGCCGAGGCGTGGAGGCGCAGAGAGCGGAATACGGCAAAGGGTAGGCTGTAAGCAGGCTCAAAAACGCAGGCCGTTCACTATTGCCTTTTGCCATTTGACTTTCTTTTGCAGTTCTGCGTCTCAGCGCCTCGGCGGTAGAGAAGGCATTTCTCCCATGTTCTTGATAGATGGGGTGGCTCGGGACTTCTCTCCCAGTCCGCGCAGCCAACTTTCCCACACGACAAAAGTGGGGGCGATTCGCGAACCCTTCCTTCCACTCAAACTACCTTGCCCCACCTGCGATTTTGTCACGAATGCGCCCCACCCGCGACTCTGTTTCGAATGCACCTCACCGGCGGTTCTGTTACGAGGACGCGGGTGGTGACACCCGCGCTACAGCAGGCAGGGCGGAGGTGCGCGGACTTTGCGTTACCCCCACACAAATTCAGTGTGAACTCATGGCGAGCGGATTGATTCCGAACGGTTCAACTGCCGTTTGCCCAGGTTCGCGGTGAACATGGCTAGCGGAATGCAAGCTGAGCGGATGGGGCTTCGGGGTGGGATCGGTCCCGCTGCCGGGGAGAAGCGGGCCGTTTCGAGTCGATCCTGACCGACCGGTTGCGATAATCAACGCTGAGAACATAAGGGCGCAATACCGGGAATCCAATGACACCCACTACTTCCATCCCACAGTGGCGGCTCAGATTCAGCAGGTCCAAGGCAACGATTTCATTGGGAACCAAGTCCTGGCCGGCAATCTCGAAATGCACGGCGCCGGGGAGAAGCTGGCCTGTAGCCGCACCGGTCGCTGCCCCAATAGGCAAACTACCAAGCGGCCGGGAGTTGTTGAGGGCGCCTGCCATCTCGCGCGAGACCCCACTGCAAAAGGCCCCCGTATCCAGGACCACATACCCGTGGTAGGTCCGGTTCAACAATGCTCCCACAAGCAGGAAGCCGGTTTCGCCGTCCGCCCGGAGGGAAGAGAACCTCCGGCCTGGGCTCGCCCGCATACGGAATGAGCGCAAGAGTTCTTCCCGGCAGATCGAGCCGAATGAGAAAGTCGGAGAACATCGCCAAGGGAATTACCCCGTCGGCTCCCTCTATCACTTTGCCCTGCACCATAGCGACACGGCAATTGCGGAAGGAAACATTACCGACCTCGACCTTTTCCGCTATGCCCATTTTTGCCGGTCTTGTGCCCAAACCCACCAGGTCCATTTCTGAGCCGCTGGAGAGGCCCAGTGCGCGCCCGACTTTAGCGCTGACCACGACGAAGCCGGCGCCGCTGTCGAGGACCATGCGCAGAGGCCGTCCGCCGTTAATGCTTACGTGCAGAAGTACGCCAGCCGGCTGGTTTGGGGCCGGGGAGAACGGACTCAATTCCAATTCATACAGTTGGTAGGGGCTGGCGAGCTCGGGTCGTACGGGCAGTGAAGAAGTCGAAGCGGCCGAAGCGACTCGGATGCAGGTGAAAACCAGACCGGAGGCAAGAAGCGCTGATAGCGTCCAAAGCCGCATACGGCGAACTCCAGATTACAGCAACGTTACAATTATATTACGAATTGGTTAAAACAAGAAATTGCTTGAGGCCCAGGATTGGCCATGACGAGAGAGGTTCCGGCTTGGCGGGGAGGAGCAGTTCTCACTCTGACAGAAACTTACTCTCTGATTCCAAAAGAGTAAGCGGAGGATTTCCCATTCCCACGGTTGGCTCTTCTCATGGTAATGAGGCTCGGCGCAGGTGAGTCACCGCGTCGTGCGAATTATTCCGTCTGCAACACAATCGTCACATCGCTTTCATGCGCTAAGCATTAAATGGGGGGTGGAAGAGTCGGGCCACGCCAACACCCCATGCTTTGCCGGCGGCGATTTCCGAGCGGATGTGGCCGGCGGTTACGGTGAGCAGCACACCGCATGGGTTTAGGTTGCAACTCCAGGTTTCTTGAAAAGTGAAGTAACCGGCCCCAGTGCTCGGCCGCAACTCGACGGTGACGGCTGGCGTCGCATGAGGCCCCGCCATTGCCTGTCTTGCTGCCGATGGGCGCAACCGGGCCAACAGACTGGTGTTAGCCCCAAGCGCTTTTGATGGTCGGGGTAGCAACCAGCGAACCATGAATCGCCGGCAGCCAATCGCTGGGCCAGGCCGGAAAAGAAAGCTACAGAGGGAGGGAAGTTCTATGCGTCATCTTCTTATTCACACCATAGGGGTGGTTCTCGCTTTTTTTGGCGCCACCTTGTTCGTGGGCGTCGCTTTTGCCCAAATCGACAGGGCTAACTTAAATGGGACCGTGACGGACCCAAGTGGGGCGACCATTCCCAACGCGCAAGTCGAGGTCGTGGCGCCCGACACGGGTTCCAAAAGGCAGACGACTACCGGGAGTGGCGGTGTTTACAGCATCAGCAGCCTGCCCACGGGCACATACGATCTTACGGTCTCAGGGAAGGGATTCAAGACCTTCGAAGAGAAAGGGATCGAGCTTTCCGTTGGCCAGACCCGCACCGTCAACGTGCAGCTCGTGGTGGGCGCACCCACCACGACGGTCGAGGTGCGGGCTTCCGCTCAGGCGCTCCAATCGAACAACGCCGAGATCGCAGACGTTATTCAATCCCGGCAAGTGGAGGACATCCCCCTTAACGGGCGCGACTGGTCCCTCCTCATGACGCTCGCCCCGGGGGCGGTCAACCTCGGCGCCGGCGGCCAGAGGGACCTGCGATTCGTGGGGAGAGGCATTGACGACAGCAACTACACTTACGATGGAGTCGATGCCACGGGCGTCCAGGAGCAGAGCCAGAAGGTGGGCGTGCGCCTGGCCATTTCGCTGGAATCGATCGCGGAGTTCCGCGTCAGTTCCTCGGTCTATACCGCGGATCAGGGCGGGTCGGCCGGGGCCATCGTCAGCATCGTATCGAAGACGGGGACGAACGCGTTTCACGGTTCGGCTTTCGATTTCCTTCGCAACAATGTCTTCGACGCACGCTCGCCCTTCGATACGGATGTCCCGCCCTTCCGCTTGAACCAGTTCGGCGCCAGCTTTGGCGGGCCCATCAAGAAGGACCGCACTTTCTTCTTTATGGATTACGAAGGGCTCCGGCAGCGACAGGACACCACCGTGATCGGGTTTGTACCGAACGCGGCATTTCGGGAAAGCGTCACCAATCCCGCTCTCACCCCCTTCCTCGCCCAGTGGCCCTCCACGGGATTGCAGATCCCCACCGGTGACGGCATCACCAACGAATGGATTACGCCGCAGAGTGACAACAGCCGCGAAGACGGCGGGATGTTCCGTTTCGATCACACCTTCACGGATCGAACCTCGATCTTCGCCCGGATGAACATCGATGACGCCAACAGCACCTCACCGCTCGACACCCTGGGCGGCATCGATAACCCTCTCATCCGCCCCTCGAATTATGTGGTCCAGTTGACGCACACCTTCTCGCCGACCATCATTAACGAGCTGAGAGGGGGAATCAACCGCTCCGCCTTGCACCACTACCAGAATGGAACGTGTCCTCAATCGACCGCCAACGGTCTGGCCGGTACCATCTGCGCGGGCGTGGACCCCTTCGATGGTCCTAGTGATAGCCAACTCGATGAGGAAGTCGGCACGACACTTGATGTGTACGATGATCTAAGCATTGTTCGGGGACGGCACACGATTAAGATGGGGATCGGCGTGGAGCGCCACCGGCTGAACAATTCGGACGAAATTATCGGCAACGGGGATCTTACCTACGACAGCTCGGACGATTTCCTGAACAACGTTGTTGACAGCTATTCCTACGTCGGGCCGTTAACCCTGGGCGGCGAACGGCGCACCTACATCATGCCCTACGTGCAGGATACGTTTAAGGTGCGGCCCAATCTCACCCTTAATTACGGATTGCGATGGGAGCATTACACGGTTCTGAAGGAGGCGTTTGGCCGCCAGGCCGTGGTGAAGGTTTCGTGTGGAGGTTTTTGCCCGCAGGGTACGCCCATGTATTCGCCCTACTACCTGGACTTCGCACCACGGCTGGGTTTGGCATGGGCCCCCGGGGGAAATGCCGGAAAAACGGTCATTCGCGCCGGCTTCGGGATGTACTTCTCACCGAACCAGATGGACGACTTCACCGACGGGCACGAGAGTACGGACGAACGGTTTGCTGTTTCGTCAGCGGATGTGTCAAACCTCGCGTGGCCGGTTCTTCCATCCCTACTGCCCGCGCCATTATACTCGCCCAAGGCGTGGGATCCGAACCGCCGGGACGGATACTTCGAGAACTGGGATTTCACGGTCGAGCGCATACTCCCGCGTAACTTTATCGGCCAGATCGCTTACGACGGCAGCGAGGGGCATCGGCTGTTTGGCAAAATTAACGCCAATGTCATCAATCCAGAAACGGGCGAGCGCCCCATACCCACATTTGGCCAGTACGGTTATAAAAATAACCTCGGCAACAGCAACTTCCACTCGCTTCAGGTATCCTTGCAGCGTCATCTCACCAGTGGATGGCTGTGGGGGACGCAGTACATGTGGTCGCACGGTTTGGCGGACGAAGGGTTCGGAGCGGGCGACACTATTGGCGTTCAAAACGTGTCGTGTTTCCGATGTGACTATAGCAGCACAGACATTGACATTCGCCAATCCCTCTCCCTCAACTCCGTCTATGAGCTGCCGTTTGGACCCGGCAAGCATTTCTTAAGCAACGCCGGCGCCGCCGGAAAGGTGCTGGGCGGCTGGCAACTGAGTGGAATTGCTGCGGCCATGAGCGGCCGCCCGATTAACATTACAATCAAGCGGAGCGCCTCAGGCATGCCCGACGGCAATTCTTCGGGTCAGCGGCCGGACCTGGTCCCGGGCGTGCCCATTTACGCGGCCGGCCGAAACATCAACGATTGGTTCAATCCCGCGGCCTTCGCGAAGCCAGCCAACGATACCTGGGGAAATCTGGGACGCAACGTGGCGCGTGGCCCCGGCTACTATGAAATCGATACGGCGCTCCAAAAAGACATTCCCCTTACGGAAAAGTTCAAATTGGAGTTCCGCGCCGAGGCGTTTAACCTGCTCAACCATCCCATCTACAGCGATCCGTCGGGTAATACCTCGTCAGGCTCCTTCGGGATCATTACCGATGAGTTGAACTCCGGCGCCACCGGGGTCGGCTCGTCGCGGCGCCTTCAGTTTATGCTGCGCCTGGAATTCTGATCGGCCGGGGGTGGGCGCTCGCTTCATACCAGCAACCCACTCACCGGAACCTGGATGGCACTCCGAATTCAAGTTCCGGACCGCCTTCCAAACCTCGCTAGCGCCCGCCCGCGGCTTCGGCCGCGGGGCGGGCGCATCATCTGTTTGACCGCAATCATTCTGGCGCGCAATGTCCGCCAAGGAGAATCCCGTGATAAAGCAATTCTTCGCTGTTTGTGCCTGCGTGGGTATCCTCCTGGTCCCCGCCGCCGCCAAGCCCCACGAAACCGTGGCGCCGGCGGCGCGCATTCAAGTGCTGGCCCACAACGCCTATCCGGATCACGGCAAGTATTCCGACCGGCTTGACCGCGCCCTCGCGGGCGGGGTGCCGGTCACCATCGAAATCGATCTCGCCTGGGTCGACTCCCAATCCTTGACCATCCACGGCAAGAAGAACGTGGGCGGTGACGACCCGACCCTCGATACCTATTTCTTCCCCAAGGTACGCCCCCTTATGGAGAAGGCTTTGAAGAAAGGGAAGCGGGGGAACTGGCCCCTGATTACCTTGTACCTCGACATCAAGAACGATCCGCCCGAGCACCTGGAAGCCATTTCGAAAGTGCTGGACCAATACCAGGACTGGCTGACCACCGCCGTCAAGACGGACGACATCGCCCACCAATCTCCGCTCGACCTGAAACCGATGATGGTGCTGGTGGAAGACAAGCAGAACGACATCAAGCAGCAATTCTTTTATGACCGCGTACCCGTGGGCGGTAAGATTCGCGTTTTCGGTTCGGTCACGAAATTCGATGAAAATCCCATGCGCCTTCCTCGCGAGAGAAGGGAGGAGGCTGTCGAAATGCTCGCCACGCGCGGTCCGGAACAACTGCTCACCCAAAAGGCCGATAATTACCATCGTTGGTTTGGGGTAAACTGGGCCTTTGTTGAGAAGGGCGGAGCAATGCACGCCGGGGAGTGGACCGCGGAAAAGCAAGCGCGCCTGCAAAAGTTCGTCGATCTCGGACATCAACTTGGCTACCTGGTAAGCTTCTATTGTCTTGATGGCTACGCTGCCAGCGACAACCAGGGTTGGGACAAGGATTACAACTTCGGTTCACCCGACGCAGTGCAAATCCGGTGGAACGCGCTAATCCGCGCCCATGCCGATTTTATTTCCACGGATCAATATGAGACGGTCGCCGGCCTGATTAGGACGGCGCGCTGAACTCAGGAGAAACAACATTATGGCGAAACTCTCGCGACGGAAATTTGCGCAACTCATTTCCAGCGCGTTTCTGCTTTCCCTGGCGGCTTACGGCATGGCGGCGGCGCTTCCCCCGTCCGGGGGGGCGGACTTCCGCGTCAGCGATAGTGACCTCTCCCACCCCCTGCGGATCATTGTCTACGGCGATATGCGCTTTACCGATCCCCTCCAGGTTAAGGCGACGAATCCCAAGGTGCGGCGCTGGCTGGTCGATCAAGTGGCGGCGGAAAAGCCCGACGCCGTGCTGCTGAGCGGCGATGTGCCCTGGCATGGCGGCAATGCGGGCGATTACGACGAATATCGCCTCGAGACCCGGATCTGGCGTGACGCGCACCTGCGCGTTTATCCGGCCCTCGGCAATCACGAACTCTCCGGCAGCCCGGACAAGCAGCAGTGCGTTGAGAACTGGTGGAATGCTTTTCCCGAGCTGCGTGGCCGGCGCTGGTACTCCGTCGAGCTGGGAAGTTCCGTTTATGTTCTCAACCTCGACAGCAATTCATCCTTGTTGCCGGGCAGTGAGCAGATCGGCTGGATCCAGGCGCGGCTTGCCAGTCTTCCCTCGACCGTGCGCTTTGTTTTTTTCAACATGCATCATCCCCCGGATGTGGATGTGCAGGTGAATGGGGATGCCAGCCACAACGGCCGCCCCAATGAACATGCCCTGGCTGAATTCCTGGCCCAGGCGCCGGAGAAATTACATGTACGCTTCATCGTGGCCGCCGGGCACATCCACAACTACGAACGGTTCTTTCAGGATGGCATTGTTTATTTGGTGTCGGGCGGTGGGGGCGCTGACCCTCGTCCCATCGTGCGCCTCCCCGCGGATCTTTACCAGGACCCCGCATTCCCCAACTACCACTACGTGCGGTTTGTTCTGGATGGTGATAGCATGACCGGGACGATGGTTCGGGTTGCCGATCCCGAGGCCGCCACTCCCGTTTGGCAGGAGAAAGACCATTTCGAGGTCTCCGCCGTCGGCCTTGCCCATGCGGCTGGGCGGTAGTGTCCTAGTTTCAACGTACCGCCGCCATCTTGGCGGCTTCTGTGCCGGCTGGAAGCCGGCGTTACGCTCAAATTAGGACGCTACCCGATTGGGCGATAAAATTGACGTGGATTCTTCGCCCGGCAAGCTTGGCGATGGATCGAGTCATCTTGCCGAGGGTTTCAGTGTGGGCCTGGTTTGGGAATAAGCAACCAACCTTACCTGTGACCGCCAATAAACAGGAGTGTTTCATATGAGGTTGTCATCACGAGACGTATGTTTTGCAATGGGAATTCTGCTCGTTATTAGTGGAACTCTAGGTCCCGCCATGGCGGCGGAGGGCGGGTACCACCTGCTTAACCAGTATCCCTTCGGCCCCGCCGAGGGAAGCACGCGGGAGTACTTCGACTACATCACCGTGGATTCCTCCGCGCGCCGCGTGTACCTGTCGCATGGCACGGAGGTTAAAGTCATTGACGCCGATACTGGCAGCTTGATCGGCAACATCACAGGCTTGAAACAGGACCATGGAGTTGCCATCGCCAGCGAGTTCGGCCGGGGATTCATCACCGACGGCGCCCAGGGGAAAGTAGTTATTTTCGACCTGAAGACCCTCAAGGTGATTGGCGAGGTGAACGCCGACCACGACGCCGACTCGGTGGTCTACGACCCGGCCTCGAAGCGCGTGTTCGCTCAGGAGGGCGACCCCAACACCACCACTGTGATTGACGCCAAGAGCGGCGACGTGGTGGGAACCATCAAGCTCGGTGGCGCGCCGGAATTTGCCGTCGCCGACGGCACGGGAACGGTCTTCGTCAATCTGGAAGACAAAAGCGAGATCGTCGCCGTTGATTCCCGCGCGCTCACCATCAAGTCGCGCTGGCCGGTTGCCCCGGCGGGAAAGCCCACGGCCCTCGCCATGGACATCGAGCACCGCCGCCTCTTCAGCGCCGGGCGCAATCCACAGCTCCTCGTGGTCGTGGACGCCGACAGCGGGAAGGTTATCCAGTCGTTCCCGATTTCGGCGGGTGTGGATGCTGCGGCTTATGAGCCGGAAACCGGCATGATCTTCGCTTCGACCCGCGAGGGGATGGTCCATATCTTCCACGAAGACTCGCCGGACAAATTCAGCGAGGTCGAGACGGTCAAAACCGAGTTCGGGGGCAAGACCATGGGGCTCGATACCAAGACGCACAACCTGTTTCTCGATACGGCAGATTTTGGATCACCCTCGGCCACAGGCCGGGCCGGGGCGGCCATCCCGGGAACGTTCCGCGTTTTGGTTTATGGGCGATAGAGAATGCCAAGTTTCAGCTTCCCGCAAGCAACCTGCGGGTGGCATCGTAGGGAGGAAATAGTGGGTCGAGAGGGCGAGCGTTGGCGGCCACGAAGAGCCGCGGACCTGGAGAACAGGTCGCCACACTTACTCCGAATATTTGTTTTGATCGCGGTGGCGTGGGCGCTGGTCGCCGGGATTGGAGCCGCGGGCCCCGCCGCGCATTTGCGTTATGTGGTCATCATCACCCGGCACGGGGTGCGCTCACCCACGTGGGACAACGCGCGCCTGAATCAATATTCCGCCCAACCGTGGCCGGAGTGGAGCGTCCCGCCCGGCTACCTCACGCCGCATGGGCGAGCGCTGGTGCAGCTCATGGGGACCTACTACCGCGAGTGGCTCACGGGCGAGCATCTGCTGAGCCCCGCAGGTTGCGCGGACGCGGGCCGCATCTACATTCATGCGGACACGGATGAGCACACCATTGAAACCGGTCGCGCGCTGGCGGAGACCTTGCTGCCAGGCTGCGCCGTCGCTGTCCACTCGGCCCCGGAAGGCAGCCCTGACCCGCTTTTCGATCCCATCGAAGCAGGCACGGCAAAGCCCGATTGGGAAGTCGGCGCCAAGGCTTTGAGGGAGCGCCTGGGGGACCATCCCGAGCACTTCCTGGACTCGCATCAAGCCGCGTTCGAGGCCCTTCAGTTTGTGTTGACGGGAGGCGGAAGCGCGCCGAAGAAACTGTTCGCAGCTCCGGAGGAGATCAGCGTCAGGGCGACGGGAAAGTCCGTTCGACTCAACGAACAGTTGAGTGTGGCCTCAACCCTCAGTGAGAATCTGTCGCTCGAATACGCTGAGGGGATGAAAGGTAAGGATCTCGGATGGGGCCGCCTGGACGCGGACAAACTACTCCGCGTTCTCGAACTGCATGAAGTGGTCTCAGATCTAACGCGGCGTACTCCCTATCTGGCTCGGGCGAGGGGTTCAGACCTTCTGGATCATGTGTTGCTATCGATGGAGCAAGCGGCAACCGGGAAAGCGGTGCGGGGAGCTCTGGGTTCTCCGGGAACAGCGGTCTTGATCGTTTCGGGCCACGATACCAACCTGGCGAATCTATCCAGCATGCTCGGCCTTTCCTGGCGCCTGCCGGGGTATCAGCCGGATGACACCCCTCCGGGAGGCGCGCTCATCTTTTCGTTGTGGCAGCAGCCGGACACAGGACAATACTTCGTGCGATCCCAGTACCTGGCGCAAACACTCGAGCAAATGCGAAACACGATTCCCCTCACTCTGGCCGCGCCGCCCGCGAAGGAAGATTTGAAAGTTGCGGGTTGCGAAGCGGCGGCGAAGAGTGCCGGTTGCTCCTGGGAAACGTTTGCGAAGTCCCTCCAAAAAGCGATCGACAATCAATTCGCGTCGATGTGACCCATCAATATCAAAGCCGGGTGGCGCCGACAAGGAAAATACCATTACGTCCTTACCTGTGGTCGTGATTTCTTTCGACCCCAGTCCCAGCGTTGTTTACATGATCTGAGCGTTCCAAAGTCGACCCCCTCACCCACGTTTTGCGGATGGCGGTGAGGGGTTCGCACTACGCTGAAGGCGCAGAGTCAGATCTGCTTTGGCGCGGCTTCTGAAAATCGCCGATCACAAATCGCACATCACAAATGAGCCAAAGCGCTTACCACTGCGAGAATTCGTCGGTGTGGGTCATGAATTCGGGATAGGCGCCGGCGCCCAGCTCATAGAGGTCGGCGCCGTGACGCTCCTCTTCCGGGGGAATGCGCTGCGGAAAGAAGCGATCGAGTAACCAGTTGAGGGAGTAGGTGAAGGGCAGGACGAAGCCCACCAGGGTGGCCACGCCCACGATTTGCGCCAGCAATTGCCCTCCTGGCATGGGAGCGGGATTGCCCGCGCTGGCGATAGCTTGTGCGAGCATCTCCCTGCTGGGAAGCGCGCCCGCTGCTGCCCCGCTAACGGCAACCAGATACGCAGATCTCACCGTGTGCGGGAAGATGCCCACCGCCAGGATTCCCCAGATTCCCCCCATGGCGTGGACGGCAACCGCTCCGGCCGGGTCATCCAATCCCAAGTGGACTTCCATCCAGGCAACGGAGTAGGTGACCAGCGCCCCGGCCACAAGTCCGATCATGAGCGCCGCGGCGGGTGGAACATAAGCGCAGCCGGCGCCGGAGGCCACCAGTCCGCTCACCCAACCGTTGGCGCTGAGTGAGGCGTCGGGCTTGCCAAAGCGATAGCGGGTAATCACGGCGGCCGCCAGCAGCGCTCCGCCAGCCGACAGCAGAGTATTGACCGCCACCAGCACGGTTCGCCCCAGCGGCACGCGGGCAAACAGCAGCGCCCCGGCGGAGTTCAGTCCCATCCAGCCCACCAGAGCCAGCAGGCAACCGAAGAGCACGTAGACGGTGTTATGGCCGGGCAGCGCGGCGGGCATGCCTTCCAGGTTGTATTTGCCCCGGCGGGGACCGAGCAGCCACACCAGGCTAAGAGCCGTGAGTCCTCCCACTACCTGAATGGTGCTGCTGCCGCCTGCGTCGAGAAAACCCACGCCGATGCCGTAATTCGTGCCCAGGCGCGCCAGCCAGCCTCCGCCCCAAACCCAATGGGCGAACAGGGGATAGGTGATGCCCGCCAGGAGCGCGGTGGAAAGGCAGCAGGCGCGCAGACGCCAACGCTCCGCCGCAGCTCCCAGGGGAATCAACGCCGCCAGCCCCACGCTCAACATTTGTGCGAGCGCCGCCAGCGAGACCCAAGAACCGTCCAGGGGCACTCCGCGCAAAAAGAAGCGTCCCGCTCCCAGCCAGCTCCACTCTTTGCCAAAAATGCTCAGGGTGTGGGAAGGCAAACCGGGATACCCCTGGAAAGCGAATCCGGCCACAAAGCAAACGGTGGCGGCCACACCCACCACGCACAAGGTGGACATCATGGAGTGCGCCGCGCTGCGCAATCGGCTGAGCCCGGTATTAATAAGGGCAAGTCCTGCCAGGGCGAGCGGGACGATAAGGATAAAAAAGATACAAAAGACCTGGGAAATGTCGGGCACGGGTGCCGGAGCCTGGGGACTCACTCATTCCCCCCTTTGATGGCCAAATGTGAACGCGTAAAGAGAACGAGCCCGAGGATTTCCACTCCGATCCCGGCGGCGATAAACAAGTGCTGCGCCATGAAAGTGCGGAGCAGAACCAGCGCCGCCAAGACAATAAACCATCCCGCTGGCATCATCAGAAGTCCGGTGATCCTCATTCTTCCACCCTCTCAAGTCTATCAGAAGAAGTGTGGGGCAACGTAGCGCCGGGCTTTAGCCCGGCACGTGACGACCTCAAGGTCGGCGCTACAGCTAAGAGCATTTTCCAACCGAAAGCCTAGTGTCCGGCCGGGGGTCCGTCCAATTGATTATTTTTATCGCACCTAAAATGGAATGCCCGGCTTCCTCCATCATACTCCCCTTCGCCGCGGAGGTGTTTTTGCGGCGGGGGGGGGCCGCGATTCCCGCCCCCTCGTTCGCCGGGGCCTATATTTCATCGATTTACGACGCCTTTTCGTCTGGCATCAGTTTCCGCGCGGGGCATGGCTAAAACGCGGGGGCAAAGATTTCCTTATGGTTCCAATAGTTATTCTTTGGGTAATCGATTTTTATGGGTGTTACAAAATCTATTACTTTGACCTCCCCCGGGGCGATTGCATAAGGTGAATGTCGTAGTTACCAAGTGCGAGGCTATTCCATAAAAGCTTGAGACCTCCCGCGCCCGCCAAGAAATCCCATGAGTGCTGTCGCGGTGGATATAAGGAATACAACCGGCTTGGCAGAGTTGTTTTATTTGAGAAATCTTTTCGACCGCTCGACATCTGGAAAAATACAAATCTCCAGGAACCCAAACGAGGAGGATTACGATGGCGGAGAACACAGCACCTACGAGCACGTCACCAACAATGAAGCCCACGCTGGGCTTGACGGGATTGACCATGAATGCCATGGCGCTCATCGCGCCGGGAGCATTCCTGTGGCTGACTTTTCTTCCCCAGGCAACCGAGGGTGCGACCGCACCGGCTATGTGGCTCGGCATTTTTGTGGCGTTACTACTGTGCCTGGCCACTGCCGTTTCCTACGCGGAATTGGCGAAGTTGTATCCGGGCCCGGGGAGTTCGTATTTCTTTGCCGAGCAGGCGTTCCTCAACCATGACAAAGCGTGGCCCTACGCCCGCCTTTCCAAGTTCATCGTGGGCTGGGCTTCCCACCTCTACTACTGGATATATCCAGGCGTCATGGTGGCCGTCACGGGAATTTTTGTCGGCTACGTAGTCGGAACCCTGTGGCCAACTTTCATGAACGCCTCGAATCCGGGCCCGGCTTTCATGATGTTAGTAGCCATCCTGTTTTCGTTTGGGGTCTCCTACATCGCCTACCGTGGCGTGGTGGGCTCGACGGCGGTCAACATCGCCATCAACGTCATCCAGATCAGCGCTCTGCTGGTGTTTTCGGTGATGGCTCTGAGTTACCGCATGAACCACGCACCGGGGAGCGTTGCCTGGCAGTTTGATTCCACTTCCGGCGAGGCCTACAACTATGAGTTCGCCACCAGCAAGACCACGGCAAATGGGCAGACCACAGACACCATCGTGCGCAACTCGGCGGGAGTGCCGACGCCCAAGCTGGACGCATCCGGCAAGCCCGTGCCCTATCACATTAGTTACGCTACCAATGACTCGAGCGGAAATTTTCTGTCCCATGACAGCGCGATGTCGGTGGTCAAAGCGCACAATTGGGGCTGGGTATTTGTCCAAGCCACCGTCGCGATCCTGATTCTGGTGGGATTTGAATCGTGCACATCACTGGGCGGAGAAGCCAAGGATCCCAAGCGTCACATCCCGATTGCTGTGATCACCTCCCTGTTGGTTCAGGGGGCATTTTGCTATCTGGTGGAATACTTCTGCGCCAACTATTTCCTAAATAGCGGGTATAGCATGCAAAATGCCGTGACCTCCGCCGCCCCCATCGGTGACATGATGGTGACGGTGGGGGACGCCCTCTTCGGCCCGGGCCGGGGCCGAATCTTTATGCTGTGTGAAGCGGTCACGGTGTTTCTGGCCCTTATTGGCACCACGCTCTCGTGCATGAACACCGGAGCGCGGGTCACTTACGCCATGGGAAAGGATGAGGAGGTGCCGGAGCACTTCGGCATGTTGCACGGAAAAAATTTGACGCCTTCTCGCGCCATCTGGACTTTAGCGACGATTTCGGCGGTGGTAGGCTGCATTTCCCTCCTCGCGGTATTCGGCGACGCCTCCGCTCCTGCTGACGCCGCGATCCAGGCATTACCGCACGGCTTTTGGTCCAGCTTCGGGTACCTGAGCCACGATAAATTGGCGGCCTTGCCCAATTCACTCCTGTTCATCACCCTGGCTTCGAATTTCGGTACCTTCCTGCTCTATGGTATGAGCTGTGTCACCTGTGTCGTGGCATACCACAACCACCCGAGCTTCAAGGTCATTCGCCACCTGTTCATACCGGTATTCGGAGTCCTGGCCAATCTAGCCTGCATGGCGTTTTACCTGATTGGCCCCTTCATGGGTTATGGCACCAAGATGGAACCGCTGCTGGCCTTGGGTGTCGCGCTGATCTGGGCCATTTTCGGAGGTATCTACTTCGTCCGGAACAGCAAGCGCACCAGGCGAACCACGTTTGTTGGAAACAAGGTAATGGCTTCGTGAGGCAAGGGGGCTCTCGGAATCTCGCCCCCCCCTCTATCCCGGACGGGCGGGACGGCACACGCTGTCCCGCTCGCCTAATTTCACAATTCTTTTGGGCACGCAGAGAACGTCAGGCACCGGCGAAGAACCCAAATGGCCGCTTCTTCAATTCCCTCAAAACGCGATGACAGCAACGGTGCGGCGCCGCTGATCTGGCCTCCACTGAAAATCGGGCAACGCGGCGCGGCGGGGCAGGCGCCGGAGAACACCCTCGCCTCTTTCGATTTGGCCTTGCGAGAAGGAGCGGAGGGAATTGCCTTCGACGTGCAACTTTCTTCCGACGGCGTTCCTGTGGTCATTGGCGATACCCGCCTGGGCCGCACGACTTCCGGACGCGGCCGGGTGCAAGAAAATCAGGCGCACACGCTGATCCAGCTCGATGCCGGCTCGTGGTTCAACCAGCGATTTCCTTCGCGCGCCAAGCGGCAATACGTTCGCGAGCCCGTCCCCTTGCTCTTCGAGGTTCTTCATTGGGTCCGGGACCAGAAATGCATGGCGCTGGTGGCGATCAATAACCCTGCGCCGGGCACGGAAGTGAAGGTTCTGGAAGAGATCGACCGCGCCCGAGTGGGCCACCTCACGCGGGTGATTGCCTACAGCCTGCCGGGGCTCCGGCTCATGCGCCGACTGGACGCCAAAGTCCACCTGGGCTTGCGATTCGGCACGCGCGCGCCCGCCATCCCCCAGGCAAAGGCTCTGGGCGCAGAGGTGTTGCTCCCCCACTGGAGGGCGGTTTCGCCATCCTTTATCTGCCGCGCCCATCGGGCTTCCATGCTCGTCATCCCCTGGACGGTGGACAGCCTGAGCCAGATGCGCCGCACAATCCTGAAAGGCGTGGATGGGATCATTACGAATTATCCGGCGAAGCTCACTGAAGCCGTGGCACGCCTGCGGAAGACCGGACGTGTAGGAGCGCCCTAACCGCGATTTCTCAACACGCCGGGAGGCTTTTGGATGGGTGCCGGAAGGGCGGCGCTCCAGCCCCACCGCAGACGCAGCTATTTGCCTTGATTTCCGTTTTGGGACTCTTCGTGTTCTAGATCTGCCAGGGACCACGCAGGGAAAGAGAGTTTTGAAAGAAGGTTCGGCCCAGTGAGTCGCCTGCAACTCATCAAGCCCGATGCTAACAAAGGATGAGGAATACTCGTTCTTGCCGACTGATCATTGGCCTTTCGTTCAACCGGCATCAGTATGGCATCGGAGGTCGGAACCGCTTTTAGGACATTGGGGGGTCCGCGAACAGGGTATGGCACATTTAGGCCACGGATGCTATTCTAAGAACCAAAAATGGAAAGTGATCCGACAGATCAACCCATTCCACGCACTTCCACGAGTGCTCTTCCCCGCGTGATGGTGGCGACGACCGCCATGCTCACCTTTATTACCTTCTGGCGAGCGGCGGCGATCGTGTTGAATGATCTTGCCTCGTCCGCCTACTACGCCGGTGGAATTGCGGAGCAGGCCGTGGGGAAGTCAGCCCCTTGGTTCATTCTCGCCGTCATGCTGTTTTCATATGCCGTGCGCGCGATCTACGTCGAAAGCTGTAGCATGTTCGTGCGGGGCGGCGTCTATCGGGTCGTGAAAGAAGCCATGGGGGGAACGCTTGCTAAGTTATCCGTATCCGCCTTGATGTTTGATTACATTCTTACGGGTCCGATCAGCGGCGTTTCCGCCGGCCAATACCTCGCCGGATTCCTCAACGAGCTTCTGCAATACATGCATATCAGCATCATCTTGCCCGTGAACCAGACGGCTGCGGTTTTCGCCATCCTCGTCACCATTTATTTCTGGCAGGAGAACGTCAAGGGCATCCCTGAATCGAGTGAAAAGGCGCTACGCATCATGCAATTCACAACCGTGATGGTGGTGCTCTTGATTGTCTGGTGCGGTTACACGGTTTGGGTGCGAGGCGCCCACCTTCCGCCGGTACCGACGCTGGGACATTTGCATTTCGCTCCCGGCGCGCTGGGTTGGTTAAGCCACAGCCGGCTTCCCCAGACCATCGGGTTAGTGGGAATATTCATCGGCCTCGGACACTCCATCCTGGCCATGAGCGGCGAGGAATCCCTCGCCCAGGTGTATCGCGAAATCCAGCATCCCAAACTGCCCAATTTGAAGAAGGCCGGCTTGGTCATCTTCATCTACAGCATGGTCTTCACCTCCCTGGTCTCGTTCTTCGCGGTGATGATTATTCCCGATGCGGTGCGCAAGAACTTTTTTGACAATCTGATCGGTGGTCTGGCGATGAATATGGCCGGCCCGCTGATACTCCGCCTGGTGTTTCACGGTTTCGTGGTTTTGGTAGGCACCCTGATTCTTGCGGGCGCCGTGAACACCGCCATTGTTGGCTCCAACGGCGTTCTCAATCGTGTCTCGGAAGACGGCGTACTAGCTCCCTGGTTCCGCCGCCCGCACCCCCGTTTTGGCACATCCTATCGAATTATTGATATGGTGGTAGGTCTTCAGATTCTCACCATCATCCTGAGCCGTGGCAACGTCTACCTCCTGGGCGAAGCTTACGCCTTTGGCGTCATTTGGAGCTTCGTCATGAAAGGTCTGGCGGTTTTGGTGCTGCGTTACAAAAACGCCGGCACGCGCGAGTACCGCGTCCCCATCAATTTGCGCATCGCGGGGCGTGAATTTCCCGTTGGACTGGGCCTGATCACCCTGGCACTTATCGGCATCGCCGTCGCGAATTTCTTCACCAAGCAAGTGGCGACCGTGTCCGGCGTGGCATTTACCATCTTCCTCTTCGGCGTCTTCACGATTTCCGAGCGAATGACGCACTCGCGCCAAGGCGCTCACCAGGAACTCGATCAGTTCCACCTGGTTCCGGGCGAAGAACTCACACCCAAGGCCGTAGGAGTTCGACCTGACAATATTCTGGTAATGGTGCGCAATTACAACACCCTCTACCACCTCGAGTCCGTCCTGCGTCGCGTCAACACCGCCCGGCAGGATGTTGTGGTTCTGCACATCCGCATCCTGCTGCGTGCCGCTTCCGGTGAGAGCAATCTGGCGCCTGATCAACTTTTCAGCGGCCAAGAACAGTACCTCTTCACGCGCGCTCTCTCGCTGGCAGAACACGAAGGGAAGAGCATTCATTTGGCCGTGGCCGCCGCCAACGATATTTGGGAAGGAATCCTTCGCTCCGCGCAATCTCTGCAATCCTCAACACTCGTCCTGGGATCCTCCGCCACGATGCCGGTGCCTGAGGAAGCGCGTTATAACGGGCTCGCCTGGGAAAAGCTTCCTGACCCCAAGCCCCAACTGACGCTTGAGATTCTTACACCGGATGGAGAGGAAGAGATTTTTTACCTCGGCCCGCACGCGCCTCACCTAACACCCAAGGAGATCGATTTGCTCCACAGCCTCTGGTTGCGATTCAGTGCCGAGCTCGCTCCCGAGGAGGTTCACCACCACGACATTATCCACTTCGCATTGGACGAGTTGCGCGAGGAACTCAAGAATGGAAATGCTGTTGAGATTCAAAAGCGATTGAGAGACCACATCGAGCAGATCAAGTCTCGCCGCGTGCCACATCTATGAAGAAGAAATTAAACTTCTTGGCCGGTATTTCCGTTTCGGTTTTTTCGGTGGGGGGTCACTTTGATCCGTTTCCCGACCAGAAGCCCAGTATGGTGCCAACTCCGGCGTATGCCCAGTGCTTATCCTAGGGACTAAAATCACGTGAGAGGATTATGAATAAGGCGGCACAGGTGAGACCGATGCTAAGCAAAGCCTGCATGCTTTCCCGCGGTACTTTATCTATCTTTGGATTATCGGGATGCTTAGGAAAGAAACGACAAAACAGCAATCCAACGACTGCAAGACAAAAAACTACCACTCCACCAATCGGAATTTGGTTTGTCATGCCAGTCCTTCTGCATTATGCTCTTCGCCCTCCCATAGTGCCACAAGGTCGGCCGCACCCCAAGGGCAATCTGCATTTCCAGCAGCCATTGCCCATCAAGGAGATGTTATGATTGAGCACACGGCGGGAATTTTACCGATTCAGCAGGTATCGTCAACTCCGGGAGAGAGGGCTACCCAGGCTTCCATGCTGGATGTGGATTTTGGCGAACAAAGCGATATTGGCAAGGTGCGCGAACAGAACGAGGACGCGCATGGGCACGTGGCTCCGGCCAATCTCGCCCAGGCGCGTTCGCATGGCTGGCTGTTTGTGCTGGCGGACGGAGTAGGAGGACATGAGCGGGGCGAGGTTGCTTCGCGCCTGGCGGTGGAATGCCTGGTGGAGGGATTTCGCGAATCGCGCGCCGGCGAACCCCACACCGCGCTGCTGCCGCGCCTGGCGCAGAAGGCCAACCTGCGCGTTTATGAAGCGGGCCGCGCCGCCGCGCCGGGCGGAGCGCGCATGGCCACCACGCTGGTGGCCTGCGCCCTGCGCTACGACCGCGCCGTCATTGCCCACGTGGGCGATTCGCGTTGCTATCTGATTCGCCGCGGCCGCGCCACCCCGCTTACCCGCGATCACACCGTGGCCAATGAACACTTGCGCATGGGCCTGGTCTCTGCGGGCGAGTCGGCGCAATCGTCCAACCGCCATCTGCTACTGCGCTCGCTGGGAAACGACCTTTTCGTGAACGTTGAAGTCAACGAGACGCAGGTGGTTCCCGGTGATGTGTTGTTGCTTTGCTGCGATGGATTGCACGGGGCGGTGGAAGCGGCCGATATGGCTCGTATCGTGACCCAGAATCGCGATTTGCAGGAGGCCGCGCAACAGTTGGTGGCGCTTGCCAACGAACGGGATGGCAGCGATAATATCAGCGTTCAGATCGTTCGCATCAAAGGCGTCGAGCGCGTGGGAATGTACCGCGGGAGGCCCTATAAGTTGCGTTAGCGCCGCGCGCCGTTCACCTAAGCGTTTTTAAGGAGACGGTTCCTTAGTTCGACCCCGACACCCCGTCACCCGTCCTGCCCCGGCTGATGAAAACGCCGGGTGCGGTCCTCCCTCTCCCCCAAGGGCGTGAGGGGAGTAAATCCAACTTCCTCTCCCCTCATCCCTTTGGGGGAGAGGGGCTGAGGGTGAGGGGGTTCGAAGGTTGAACAGGAAACCACTTCATTGAAAGCGGATAAGTGAGCCGTATTGGCACGAACCACCCGATCACTTCATGACTCCAATCCACGCCGGTGATCAACTGGATCACTACCAGATCGAAAGTCTTGTCGCCCGCAGCGGCATGGCTTCCATTTACCGGGGGATCGACACACGCACGGGACGCCCCGTGGCCATCAAGATCCCCCACCCGGAGATGGAGTGCGACCCCATCTTCTTTGAGCGCTTCCATCGCGAATCGGAAATCGGCGCCAAGCTCGACCACCCCGGCGTGATGAAGGTGATCGTGGACGAAGACCGCGCCCGCGTCTACATGGTGATGGAGTGGGTGGAAGGGCGGTTGCTGCGCCGGGTGATGAGCGAGCAGCGGAAATTCCCTGCCGAACGCGCCGTTAAGATTACCCTGCGCATCCTCGACGCCCTGGGTTACATTCACAGCCACGGCGTTGTACACCGGGATCTTAAGCCCGAAAACATCATGATCGACGCCGACGATAATATCAAACTGATTGATTTCGGCATTGCCGCCAATGCCGGCGCCCGGCGCATCACCTTTGCCAAGCTCAGCAACACCATGGGCACGCCCGATTATATTTCTCCCGAACAGGTCAAAGGGAAACGCGGAGATGGGCGGAGCGACCTTTACGCCTTGGGCGTGATGTTTTACGAAATGCTGACCGGCAAGGTGCCGTTCCAGGGGGAAAATCCATTCGCCGTCATGAATGACCGCCTGCTGAATAACCCCATTCCCCCGCGCGAGGTCGATCCGGCCATCACCCCGCAACTTCAAGAGATCATTTACCGCGCCCTGGAACGCGACCCGGCCAAGCGTTATCAGACCGCGGCGGAATTCGCCCGCGACCTCCAGCACCAGGATGAGGTGGGCGTCGCTGACCGCCCGGAGCTCCGCGACTGGAAAGAGCGGCGTTCACCCCTCCTGCGGCGAATCCTCTTCTACATCATGCTGGCATTGATCCCCCTCGTGATCTTCGGCGTGCTCCTCTACGTCGCCAAACATACTTAGGACAGGTTTCAGGTGGCAGGCGCTGGGGACCCGGCGGCGGAACCCGGGGCTCGGGATTCGGGGGCCAGCAGGCATAGCGGTCGCGGTAGGGACAGTAGTTGCCCACTGCCCCCCGCACAGATCCGTACGTGCGCTAGCTAACGCATACGGCTCTTATCTCGGATGCGTGGCGGCGAACCGCTGGGACGGCCAAGGATGCAGAACGCGCGGCGCGGGCAGCCAGCGGACCGCGAGCCGATGCAGTCGGTCCCAGTTGAGGCGATGGCGTTGGCTGCGTTGGCGCAGTTGGGTTCGCCACAGCCGAGTCAGCCGGTCCCGAAAGATGCGCAGGCGGTCGAGGTTCCCCGGCACCGCGTGATAGTTGAAGTAGCCCTGCACGACCGACCGGAGCCTCTTACCGGTTTGCGCTATCGGATCATGCCGACGCTGCCGGAGTTGTTGCTTAATCTCCTGCAACTTCCCCCGCAGGCGCTTGGCGATCGTCTTCCGCTTCACGGTAAATTGCCCCCTCCGGTTCTTCCCGCTGATATGCGTGAAGCCCAGAAAGTCGAACGTCTCCGGCTTGCCTTCTCCTCGTCGTTTCCGGTAGAGATCGGCAAACGGCCCGAACTCGATCCGGCGCGTTTTGTCGGGATGCAGTTCCAATCCAAACTTCCCCAGCCGCTCCCGGAAGTCCTCCAGAAAACGGTCGGCTTCCGTCTGCGATTGGAAACCGAGGACGGTATCATCGGCATAGCGCACAACGACCACGTCTCCTCGGGCGTGCTTCTTGCGCCACGTCTGCACCCACAAGTCAAAGACGTAATGCAGATAGATATTCGCCAGCAGGGGTGATACCACCGCCCCTTGCGGCGTACCCCTCTCCGTCTCCGACCATTGGCCTTCCTCCATGACTCCGGCCTTCAACCATTTCTGGATCAGCCGGAGAATCCGGGGGTCGGCCACGCGATGCGGCACGAACTTGAGCATCCCTTCGTGGGAAATCGAATCGAAGAATCCCCGAATGTCGGCATCAAGAACGTAGTTCACGTGCTTCACCGTGAGCGCATACGAGAGCGCATCCAGCGCTTGATGCTGGCTGCGTCCCGGTCGAAAACCATACGAGAAGCCCAGAAAGTCTTCCTCGTAAATCGCATTGAGGATGGTGACCACAGCCTGTTGCACGATCTTGTCCTCCAGCGCCGCAACCCCCAACGGACGTTGCCGCCCGTCGGCTTTTGGGATATACACCCTTCTCGAGGGCTTTGCTCGATATGCTCCGCGGTGGACCCGGCTGTGCAGGTCGATCAGTCAACCCTCCAGCCCGGTCTCATACTCCTGCCACGTCGTGCCGTCTATCCCCGGTGCAGCCTTTCGCTTCAGGGCGTAAAAGCTCTCCCGGAGTAAATCGACCGTCAAGTGGTGGAGCAGGGCCGTGAACTTCATTCCCTGGTGTTTCTTCGCGGCTTTCCGCACACTCGCCAACCCCTGGGACACGCGTGCCCCGCTCTGCGTCGGGTGCGTGTTAGGCAGACGAGTGTTCTCCTTGATCAGCGGCCTTCCCTCCGCATTCTCCGCCCACGTTCCTCCGTCTTGGTTCGAATGGTTCATTGGTACTATGCCGCTGTCCGACTCCTCGAAGGCGTGCATACGGGTTGTACGGCCATCGCCTTTTCCCGCCGACCGGCCACGCTCTACGGCGGCCGGTACCTCCAAGGTCTCCCGGTTCTCGTGCAGAAAGTGTCTAGGCGTGTCTGGGGTCTACGACTACGCAGGACTGCCCAGGAACTCGAGCTGACGCCCCTGAGTCATGTTGCCTTCCGCTTAGTCCGATAGCGTCGGCGTCCTGATTGAACGTTTTCGAAGCTCCATACCCAGCCCACCTCTTCCCCTGTTTACGCTTCGCTGCGCACCTCGCGGCACACAACGCAAAACTCGGGGCCGAGTGGATCGCTACTCCTTCCTCGTAAGGATTTTTCATCCTCTGCTTCCTGCCGGTTTATCCCGGCGCACCGGCCCCGCGTTCTTGGGGTCTACGGTTCTTCTTAAGGTGAGTTTTGCATCTGGACTACGCGGCGCCGTTTGGTCGCGCCCGGCGGCGAGCTTTCCGTGCAAGCGAGCTGCCATCTCGTCAAAATGCCGCTGCCATTTCTCTTCCTCCTGGACGTTTATCATCCGATAATTGCGCTCTTCACGGTGTCAGGTTAGAATCGCCCTTCGTGATTAATTCTCCTTCGAGGTAGGATTTCATGACGGAGTGGAGCGGTCCTCTGAAGATTCGTCCCGCGCGTGTTGATGATGCCAAGGAGATTGCCCGCATTTACAACCAGGGCGTGCAAGACCGCGCGGCGACTTTTGAGAATTCCTTTGTGTCACCGGAAGAGCGTTACTTGTGGCTGGCGGCGCGGCCCGACAAATTCCCCGTGCTGGTGGCGGAGGTCAAGCACACGCTGATGGGCTGGTCGGCGCTCAACCCCTACAGCCCGCGCCACTGTTACGACGGGATCGCTGAGCTTTCCATCTACATCGAACGCAGCCTGCGCGGGCACGGTGTGGCGCAGGAATTGATGAAGGCCATGCAGAACGGCGCGAGAGAGAAGGGTTTCTACAAAATCATTGGCCGCATTATGGCCGTGAACGAGGGCGCGCGCAAACTCTGCCAATTGACCGGTTGGAAGGAAGTGGGTGTGCACGAGAAGCATGGCAAGTTGGGCGGGGAGTGGCACGACCTCGTGCTGGTGGAGTTCCTGATTCCTGACAATCTCAATTAAGCGCGCCCCGCTGACCTTCCGCGCACCGGTCTCAGGTGGAGAGAAGCCTGCCCTTCGCCGCGCGGAAACCAGGAAGGTGCGCTGCTTTCAAACCTCACCACTCCCATCCTCCCAAAGCGAGCGAGATCGCAAGGAGTCCTGTACAATCGAGAGCAGGGGTGAGTCTGGGTATGCGATCGAAGGGTGTGAAGCAGTGGCTGCGCCTGTGTCTGCTCGCCGCGATGGCAGCGGGGGGATGGTGTGTGTTGAGCCCGCTCGGCCCGCCGCAGCCATTTTCCGCGAAAACCCCTGCTCCGCCCAGCGCGCCGAAGAAAAGCGAATACGTCATGCTTTTCACCGGTGACGTCATGCTTTCGCGCACGGTGGGCTCGCGCATGGCAGCGCAAAAGGATTGGTCGCTCCCTTTCCATCTCATTGCGGATTCTCTGCGCGATGCTGACTTGCGCTACTGCAATTTGGAATGTCCGGTATCCGACCGCGGCCGCAACCTGCACCACCTTTATTCTTTTCGCGCCGACCCACGAGTGATCGAGGGATTGAGGTCCGCAGGATTCAACGTGGCTTCGCAGGCTAACAATCACACTTACGATTGGGGCCCGGAGGCGTTGCTCGACAGTTTGGAGCGATTGCGTGAGGCGGGCATACAGCCCGTGGGCGCGGGGCAAAACGCTATGGCTGCGCACTACCCGCTACTGGTTCACCTGGGCAGCCTGCGCATCGCGTTCCTTGCCTATGTGGACATTGACCCCAAAGAAGCGGCGGCGGGTGTGGATTGCCCGGGCGTAGCGTGGCTAGACCCCGCGCAGGCGCTGGCGGACATCAGCTTTGCGCGGCCCCTGGCGGATCTGGTGATTGTGTGCCCGCATTGGGGCGTGGAATATGCTTCCAAGCCAACGTCCGACCAAGTCCAGCTTGCTCACCAGATGATTGATGCGGGGGCCGACATCATTGTGGGCAGCCATCCTCACGTTGTCCAACCGCTCGAAAATTACCACGATCATTGGATTGCTTACAGCCTTGGCAACTTTGTTTTCGACCAGCGCGATCCCCCCACGCATCAGGGGCTGATGCTGCGGGTCAAAGTGCGGGACAAACAGATCGTTGAGGTTCTTCCCATCGCCGTCAATATCAATTCCCACTTTCAAGCCGTGCTCGCACTGGCGGGCCAAAGTTCTCCCCCACCCTTCCTTGCTGAGAAGGCTCCCCGCTCGCCCCCTCCGGCCGAATAGGCAGGGTTCGTGTTACGACCCTCCCGCAAAAACGGGAGGGACGGCGCAAGGCACGTTAATGGTTCCCGACCTTTTCCAGTTCGGCGCCGGTGGCTGCTGCTACATCCGCGTGCAGCGAGTTGCCGTGTGAATCCATGGTTACGATGGCGGGGAAGTTGCGCGCTTCGTAGACCCACATGGCCTCGGGAACCCCAAGTTCCTCCAGCAGATAGACGCCGCGAACCTTGGGCAGGCAACGCGCGTAAAATTGTGCCGCCCCGCCGACGGCGTGGAGGTACACCGCGCCGAATTCCTTCAGTGCCGCACTCGTCTTAGGCCCCATGCCCCCTTTGCCCATCACTGCTCGCAAGCCAAAACGGTGAATGATGTCCGCTTCGTAAGGTTCTTCCCGGATGCTGGTAGTGGGGCCGGCGGCCATGGTCCGCCACTGGTCATTCTCCTTGAGCATCACCGGGCCGCAGTGATAGAGGATGGCCCCGTGCATATCGTAAGGCGCATCGTGGTGCAGCAGGTAATGATGCGCGGCGTCGCGGCCGGTGACCAGGGGCCCGTTGATCAGCACCACGTCACCAACCTTCAAGGCGCGCACCTTTTCCTCGCTGAGCGGGGGCTCTAGGCGTACCTCGCGGCCCGACAACTGGAAGGTCATACCGGTCGAGATCAGGCGTTCGACGGGCCGGCTGGGATCGCGGTACAACCACTGGGTGATGGCGCCGCTATCCGCATCGAGGAGAACTCCCAGACGGCGAAACGCCCAGCAATCGTAGGCGACAGTCACGAAGTAGCTGGCAGGAAGCCGGTTGGCCGCCGTGATCTTGCACCCAATGAGTGAATTCGAGCCGCCGAAGCCCATGGCTCCGACCCCCAACTGGTTGGCTTGCTCCATGACTTCCGCCTCAAGCTTCGCCAGAACCGGGTCGGGGTTCGTATCGTCCAATATCCGAAAGAGTTGTTGCTTGGCAAGATGATAACCACCCGCGCGATCGCTGCCGATGCAAACGCCGATGGCCCCAGGTGCGCAACCCTGGCCTTGCGCCTGCCACACGGCGTGCAGCAAGCATTTCTTGACGCCTTCCAAGTCGCGGTCGGCGCGGCCCAGATGCTCGAGCTGGCAGGGCACGGAGTACTGGATGTTCTTGTTTTCGCAACCACCGCCCTTGAGGATCAGGCGCACTTCCACCTCCGGCCTTTCCCATTGCTCGAAATGGAAAATCGGCGTGTCGGGCCCGAGATTGTTGCCGCTGTTCTTGCCGGTGATCGAGTCCACGGAATTGGGCCGCAGTTTGCCGCGCTTGGTGGCCTCCGCGACGGCTTCCAAAGTCTGTTTGCGAATGGCAATCTGGTTCACGCCGACAGGAGTCTTGATCTCGAACGTGGGCATGCCCGTGTCCTGGCAAATCGCCCCTTCGTCTTGATAGGCCATGTCAATGTTCTCGCCGATGATAGCCAGAGCTTTACCGGACTGCGTTTGGGGATTCTCGGTGCGCAACGCCCAGGCCATCGCCTTGCGCACATCCGGCGGCAGGTTGGTGGAAGTCTGGATGATCAGTTCGAGCATGCTTTCCTTGAGGAATTGCATAAACACCTCCGGAGATGAATAGGGAGGCTCCGCTCCACCAGCCTCGCCATGATGGAATTATAACCCGCCTGCGTCTAGATGAAAGGATGCTTGATGACGGGGCGCAAGCCGAATCGCTGTCCTAGTTCACAACTCAAGATCTCAAAGGCTTGCCGGGGAGAATCGGCAAAGCGGATCAATTTCAAATCCTCACTGCTGATCGTCCCAGCCTCTTGCAGCCAGCCGAAGTTGATGGCTTGTTTCCAGTACTTCGAGCCGTATAGAAGGATGGTCACACTATGCCCCATCTTGTGGGTCTGGATGAGGGTGAGGAACTCGAACATTTCATCCATGGTTCCAAAACCACCCGGAAAAACAATTAGCGCCTGGGCGGGTTGCGCGAACCAGAGTTTGCGCATAAAGAAGTAGCGGAACAACATGCTGAGTTCAGGGGGAATGTAGGGGTTGGGTTTCTGCTCCATGGGCAATTTGATATTGAGGCCGATGGATTTGCCGCCGGCTTCGCTGGCCCCGCGATTGGCGGCTTCCATGATGCCGGGGCCACCTCCCGAGCACACCATCAGAAAGCGAGGGCTTCGGCCCAATTTCATCGCCCATGACGTAATCAGCCGCGATAGTTCACGCGCTTCCTCGTAATAGCGCGACATGTGAACGCCCATGCGGGCGCGCTTAAGTTCGGCTTGCAGTCCCGCCCCAGCACTTTCCTTGCCGCGAAGCTCCACTTCTCGCAGTTTCTGAACGGCCGACTCCCGAGGGAGAATTCGCGCTGAACCGAAGAAGACCACCGTGTGCTGCACGCCGGCTTTTCGCAAGTGGGCCTGCGGGTCAAAATATTCAGACACAATTCGCAGCGCTCGCGCGTCCGCGCTTTCCAGGAAGCGGAGATTTCGGTAGGCAAGTTGCGGCATTTGTGGGCCGGGTTTGTTTCCATTCGCCATGGATTCCTCACGTTTCTGAAATCAACACCTAAGTGATTGCGGGAAAAGCCTCATGGGAAATTGCGTAGTGACTTTACCTTGCCACCATCCCGTTGGTTCCAACGTCTGCGTGGCGGCCCTTCGGCCAAATCGCGACGGGACCCATTGCCGCCACCTCTTCATCCGCAACCTTTTAGAGAATATCAGACCGCGTATCACTCCCACCGCAAAATTCTCCCAGGCGGCGAAGTGCCGAAAAATTCCAGTTGACCTTCAAGAGGTGAAAGGATATGAGTCATGAGTTGACTTGACCTTACGAGGTTGACCCAGCACGCTTAGGACACCGGCCAGTTTTTATTGTCCGCATGGAGGAACGAGCCAATGTCATCATTTTCCAGACGTGAGTTTATGCGCCGAAGCATCGTGGGGGCCGCGGGCATGGGCTTGCTGTTGAACGGGAAGTGGGTTCCCTTGGAGGCAACTCCCCTGCCACCGCCGGCCGGTCCGAACGATCGCGTCAACGTTGCTTTCATAGGATTCGGTATTCGCGGGAACATCCTGATGGAAGCCATCAAGAAAACGGGGCAAGCCAATCTGGTGGCCGTCAGCGATTGTTACCAGGGGCATCTGACCCGCGCCATGGAGCGCACCGAAGGCAAGATCGAAACCAATTTTGCGCGGTACCAGGCTTTGCTTGAGCGCAAGGACATCGACGCGGTCATCCTCGCGCCGCCCGATCACCAGCATCTGCCCATGGTTCTGGACTCGCTCGCCGCGGGCAAAAACGTCTACATCGAGAAGCCCATGACGCACCGGATCGAAGACGGGCCGGTAATAATCGAGGCGGTGCGACGGTCCAACCGCGTTCTGCAAGCGGGCAGTCAGGGGCGCTCCTCATTTCTGCAAAGGAAGGCTCGCGAGATCGTGGCTTCCGGACAACTGGGAAAGGTTTCCAAGGTCATTGCCTCTTACAATCGCAATAGCTCGACGGGCGCCTGGAATTATCCCATCCCTCCCGACCTGAAAGAAGGCGTGAACTTCAACTGGAAGGAATGGCTGGGGAGTGCGCCGAAGTGTGCCTATGATCCTGAGAGAGTGTTCCGTTATCGCAAGTACTGGGATTATTCCGGCGGCATTTCCACCGACTTGTTTGTTCACCTGATTACCTCCATTCACTTCATCATGGACGCGAAGGTTCCGTCGAGCGTCACGGCAGCAGGCGGAATCCTGGTACGGAAGGATGGCCGCGAGGTTCCCGACACGCTCGATGCCCTCTTTGTCTACCCGGAGGATTTTAACGTGAACATGGGGGCGACTTTTAACAATGCGAGTGTGCCCGACCAGGGCATGACCTTCCTGGGCAATAAGGGATCTCTTACCCTCTTCGGAAGCAGCTTGAGCGTGGCGCCGGAGAATCCCAAAGAAGGATACTCGTATTCCATTGACTCCTGGCCGAAGGAGCTCCAGGACGAGTTCATGAACATGGGCAATCATCGCGAGGAGGCCAACCCGCCGATGATCGAAGAAGGAACCGTCACCTACAAAGACCAGGGCACGGACTCGGTGGTGCTGCACACGCTGGAATTTCTCGACTGCGTGCGCTCACGCAAAGAATGCAGCGAAAACGCCGTGGTCGGCCACCATACTGCCGCCGCAGGGCACATGGTCAACCTCTCGTATCGCACCGGAAAAAGGATGGTGTGGGACGCCGCGAGCGACACCGCCCGGGAAGCCTAATAGGCGCCTGTTAACTTGCTGCGCCGCAGTGAAAGTGTTTGCGTATGATCTTCAGCAAAAGTGAGTCGCCCCGGTACCGCACACGATTCTCGGATGGCACACATGATGGGCTTTCCGACACCACCACCGACAAAGGCGGAAATCACGACGGTTTTCGGCCCCATGACCTACTGGAAGCGGCGTTAGCAAATTGCGTGAACATGACGGTTCGGATGTACGCGGATCATCATGGCATTCCGCTGGTTGGCGTAACGACAAGGGTGAATCTCGACCGCAGCCTTCCTGATGAAGTTGTATTTCAGTATGAAGTGGAATTGGCAGGCGAATTAACTTCAGAGCAGAAGCAGGCGTTGTTTCTTGCCGCCCATGCGTGCCCCGTCCGCCGGACATTGTCGAAGAAGATCCGCTTCGAGTCCTGCATCGGTAAATGCAGGCAATAGCACGGTGAATCGGACTGCGCCCGCACGTACGCTCCTCAGAGCGGAGGAGGCTGCCAGCCTCCGAGCGCTTCCTGCAAAGCCTGCGCAACGGCCAACGCCACATCCTCCCGCCACGGCCGTGCCACAACCTGAACTCCAATAGGCAAGCCCTTCTGGGTCGTCCCGCCGCGAACCACTGCAGCAGGCCAGCCGGTCAGATTGGAAGTCATGGTGTAACTGAAGCTCGAAAGCTGATCGTAGGTTGAGCCGTGCACCATCCCGGCAAATGAACAAACCGGGCAGACCAGGACATCATAATCTGCCATGAAGAAGAGCATTTCGCGCCGGAATGCATCCCAACGGCCGACGAGCGCAGCGAGTTCCGCGACAGACTTGGCGCCTTGATGCTGCAACTCCAAAACACGCTGCATGAGCGGATGGACGCGGTGCGTCCCAGCCTGTTTCAGCGCGGATTCGATGCCCGCGCCGCCGTCGGCAGTAAAAAGGCCAAGATAGATTTCGTAAGTCTGCTCGATTCCCGGAGGCCGCACTTCATCGACGGCAATTCCTTCCGCAGCCAGTGCCGCCGCCGCATTCTTCACGACAGCGCCGATTTCAGCCGATGGCGTCGCGATTCCATTGTCGATGTGGAAGGCCACACGCAATCGCCGCAGATCAATCGCACGGGGATCGCCGAGTGGCATGGGTACAATGGCGGGGTCCTGCATATCAATCCCAGAGATTACTGGAAGCACCAGCGCCAAGTCTTCCACATATCTTGCCAGCGGCCCGATTTGCCAGATCGCATCGAGCAATCCTCCCGGTCCGGGGAAGTGCCCCGTGCGTGGGACGCGCCCCGAGGTCGGCTTGATGCTGGCGATGCCCGTGCAGTGCGCCGGGAAGCGCACGCTCCCCCCAGCATCGCTGCCCAGGCCGAATGGCGAACCTCCCGCCGCGATAACGGCGGACTCGCCGCCACTGCTTCCACCCGGGGACAAAGTCAGGTCATAGGGATTGTTCGTGCGACCGTAAATCAGGTTGTCAGCCTCCCACGCCCATCCCAATTCCGGGCAATTGGTTTTCCCCAGCAGAATGCCCCCGGCCGCCCGCAAGCGCTTGACGACCACCGCGTCATCATTGGGGAAGTAGTGCGAGCGGCCCTCGGTTCCGCCGGTCGAGATCACTCCCCGCGTCTCGATGGCGTCTTTCAGCGTGAACGGCACGCCGTGCAATGGCCCCACCTCATCCCCGCGCGCCAACGCCTGGTCAGCTTCGTGCGCTTCGGCAAGGGCTTGCTCGGCGGCTATCTGCACCACGGCATTCAGGCGAGGATTTACGTCCTCAATTCGCCCCAGGCAGCCGTGCACCAACTCATACGCCGAGATTTTCTTCTTTCGGATTGCTGCCGCCATGGCAGTGGCCGACTGATATATCCATTCACGCATGGGAGTCTCTTCCTCTGATGATTACGCCGCGAATATGAATCTTCATGATACGCGCGGGCTTTTGAAATCAGCATTGTGCGCCGCCAGGGACAAGCGGAGGGAAAAAGGGAATGGTGAGCCGGCTGGGATTCGAACCCAGAACCCCTGCCTTAAAAGGGCAGTGCTCTACCGTTGAGCTACCGGCCCGGCTCGTTATCGCACGCGGGCATCAACTCCGCAGCCGGCCTGGGCAATTGTCGCGCAGGTCGCAAGAAAGTCGGACGGAGTCTCTCCTTACAAAACTACAACACTCCGCCGCATTCGTAAACCCCCAACTGGAGATTGAGCGGAGCGCCCTCCGCTACCCCAATTTGGCGACGAGTTTTTCCAGGTAGACTTTCTCCCTCTTGATGTCCTCGAACTGCTGGGGACCGGAAATCTCCCGTTCGATGGTCAGCGGACCGGTGTATCCCAATTCCTTCAGGCGCGGAATCAGTTTGGGGAAATCAGCTTTTCCCTGCCCGATGGGCACCTCCCGGCCGAGTTCTCTGGGATTGGTGGGGAAGAGCCCGTCTTTGGCGTGCGTGCCCCGCACCAGGTGGCCGATGACGTCCAGCGCGTCCAGAGGATTCCCTTTGCCATAAAGAATCAGGTTGGCGCAATCCAGGTTCACAAACTGGTTATCAAGACCAACGTCGGTAATAGCACGCAGCATGGTAATTGGCGTTTCCTGCCCGGTTTCGTACAACATCATTTGGCCATTTCCCTTGATGTGCGCGGCCACGTCGCGGAGCGCCGCCACGACGCCTTCATACTCGAGGTCGTTCGGATTTTCGGGGATAAATCCGTAATGTGTATGGAGGGCAGGCACGCCCAGCCGCCGGGCAAAGTCCGAGGCGCGCTTGTAGTTATCTATGCGCTGCTGGCGATATTTTCTGGAAACCACGCCAATGGTCAGGGGGCCTTCGTAAAAAGTGTACACATTGGGGGGGCCGCCGGAAGTATTAATGGCCGTCACTTCAATGCCATATTTATCCATGGCCGCCTTGAGGGCGTTGTAGCACCGGTCCGAGAAGTCATCCGTTGCCGCTTGGCACGTGGGAACACCAAAATCGTGAACACGCTCGAGGGCCGCCTCGGGATCTTCAGCAACACCAATGATGATTCCCATCCGAAAGGGCTTGCCCGCAGGTGTTTCAGATGCTGCCGGAATGCTCGACATCAGCCCTGCCGCGCCCGCGGCCGCAGAAACTTGCAGAAAGCGACGACGATCAAGATTCCCCATTTCCTCCCTCCCCATTTCCAGCTTCCGGCGGTCAGCCCTCAGCTTTCACCAAGATCTTTAGCTGAAAGCTGGCGGCTGAGCGCCGATTGCTTCTCCCACGCATTGACAACCTTTTACGGTAAAGCATAGTATCCAATTTCCGGCAGAATTTCTTGTCGAGAATTGGGGAGGCAAGTGGAGGGCGCAACCGAAGCCGTGCGGCGGAGCCTGAAGTCAGGGCAGGTTGTGGCCTTCACGGGAGCGGGTATTTCGGCGGAGAGTCATGTTCCCACTTTTCGCGGCGCGGATGGTCTGTCGAGGAACTATTCTCCGGAGAGGTTGGCCACCGCCGAAGCCTTTTTGAGCGATCCCCGCTTGGTTTGGGAATGGTATGACTGGCTGCGTGGGCTCATCCACGCGGCGCAACCGAACGCCGGGCACCTCGCGTTAACCGAATTGCAGCGGAGGGCCCCGGCAAGGTTTACCCTGGTGACGCAGAATATGGATGGCCTGCACGAAAAAGCTGGCAGCCAGGATGTGGTGAAATTGCACGGTGACCTCTGGCGCCTGCGATGCACCACGTGTGAGCGAGAAGGCCGGAACGAGCAAGTGCCCATGGAGCACCTGCCTCCACTTTGCCGTTGCGGCGGAACCCTGCGCCCGGCGATTGTCTGGTTCGGCGAAATGCTCCCCGTGGACCCTTGGGAGCGCGCCATGGACGCGGCGCGAAGGGCCGATGTGTTTTTGGCGATTGGCACCTCCGCATTGGTCTACCCGGCGGCCGGGCTCGTGCAGGTGGCCCGCCAATCGGGCGCCCGAGTGGCAATTGTGAATCCTGAACCCAGCCCTGCCGATGAACTTGCCGAGTGGATTCTGCGCGGCCCGGCGGGAGAAATTCTACCGAGGTTACTATGATACAAGCCTACCTGGATTGCTCATCCGGCATTAGCGGCGACATGTTTCTGGCCGTGCTGATCGACGCGGGAGTACCGGTGGACAGGCTTTTCGGCGAATTGAAAAAGCTGCCGCTGGGTTTCTATGAATTCAAGCGCACGCGCGCCATGCGTGGCGGTTTGATGGGGACGCGCGTGGACATTCGGGTTCCCGGCGAACAACCTCCGCGCAAGCTTGCAGACATCCAATCCTTAATCGAGAAAGCGCCGCTCCCGGAAAAAGCCGCAGGGCGGGCGATCGAGATCTTCACCCGCCTCGCCGAGGTAGAAGGGAAACTTCACAATGTTTCTCCCGACGAGATTCACTTCCACGAGGTCGGCGCGGTGGACGCCATCCTCGACATCGTAGGCACGTGTGTTGGCCTGGAAATGCTGGAGGTTTCTGACCTCATCTGCTCGCCCTTGAACGTCGGCAGCGGGCACGTCAACGCGGCACACGGAAGTTTGCCCGTTCCCGCTCCCGCCACCGCAGAGTTGCTGAAGGACGTTCCCGTCTATTCCTCCGGCGTGGAGGGCGAGCTGGTAACGCCCACCGGCGCCGTTCTGGTTACCACTCTGGCATCCGGATTCGGCCCCCTGCCGCCCATGAAGATTGCGAAAATCGGCTATGGCGCGGGCGAAAAGGATTTCTCCGACCACCCCAATGTTGCCCGCCTCTTCATCGGTGAGCAAATTGAGGTGGTCGCCGCCCAACCTGGCCTGCCTGGCGACGAAATCGTTTCCGTGATCGAAGCCAACGTGGATGGTATGAGCCCGCAACATTATGGGGAGTTCCGGGAACAGGTCCTGGGGGCAGGCGCGCTGGACGTCACCTGCAGCTCGGCGCAGATCAAAGGAAATCGGGCCGGCCTCGCGCTCAGCATCCTTTGCGAACCCGGCAAGAGTGATGAGCTTTCCCAGTTGCTCTTCGCGCGGACCACCGCCCTTGGCGTGCGCATCCATGAGGCGCGGCGGAAAATGTTGGAGCACGAGCAAATGGCGGTGGAAAGCCCCACCGGTGACGAACTCGTTTCCGTGATTGAAGCCAACGTCAACGACATGAACCCGCAGCTTTACGGGTACTTCCTGCAACAGGCCCTGGCCGCAGGCGCGCTGGACGTCACATGCACCTCAGCGCAGATGAAAAAAAACCGGCCCGGCCTCGCCATCAGCATCCTGTGCGAACCCGGCAGGTGTGACGCGCTTTCCCAGTTGCTCTTCGAACAGACCACCACCCTTGGCGTTCGCATCTATGAGGCACGACGGAAAGTGCTGGAGCGCGAGAAGGTAAAGGTGGAAACCCCTTACGGCCCGGTGCAGGTGAAGGTGGCGCGGCGCGAGGGAAAGGTGGTTAACACGGCGCCTGAATTCGACGATTGCCAGCGCCTGGCGGCGGAGCAATCTGTGCCCCTCAAGCAGGTGATCGCCGCGGCCGAAGCCGCATATTTGCAGCAGAGTGAAAAGGCGACCGCCGAATGAATACGTTCTTCCTTACAACTCCCATCTACTACCCTAACGCCCGCCCGCACGTGGGTTCCGCTTACACCACGATCGTCTGCGACGTGCTGGCGCAATATAAACGCATGTGCGGTTACGACGTGGCATTCCTCACCGGCACGGATGAGCACGGGGAAAAGCTTGAGCGCGCCGCCGCCGCGGCCGGAAAATCGCCGCGCGAGTTTGTCGCGGAAAAACGCAAGCTGTTTGTAGCGCTTTGGAACAAACTCGGTATTCCCGTCAAGGTTTATCCGGAATCCGACCCGAGGTCTCTCCGCTTTATTTATACGGACCATCCGGATCACGTGACTTCGGTTCAGCGCTTGCTGATCCGCGCCAGGAACAATGGCTTTATTTACTCCCACCGCTATGAGGGACGCTACTGTATTCACGACGAACGCTATGTTTCTGACAACACGGACCCCGTGGACTGCGACATCTGCGGCCGCCCAGCGGAGTTGATTAGCGAAGACAACTATTTCTTCAAGCTGTCGGCATTTGAGCAACGGCTCCTCGAACTCTACAAAAACCACCCTGAATTCGTGAAGCCCGAATACCGCATGAATGAAGTTACGAGCTTTGTGAGAAGCGGACTGCGCGATATTTCCGTCAGCCGCAGCCGCCTTAAGTGGGGCATCCCCTGGCCGGACGACCCCCACCAGGTGTTTTATGTTTGGTATGACGCGCTGACCAGTTACATGACAGGCATCGGCTATGCGCTGGGTGAAAACGGCAGCGCCGAATTCCAGAAGTATTGGCGCAACAGACCGGGCGCGTCAGAGATATTCCACATGATGGCCAAGGATATCGTGCGCTTTCACGCTGTGTATTGGCCGGCGTTTATCATGGCCGCTTACCCCGACCAGCCGGAGATGTTGCCGTCCACCATCTTCGCCCACGGGTGGATTTATTACGAGCAAGATAAGATGTCGAAGTCGAAGGGCAACGTGGTCTACCCCGAACCCATTGTGGATGCGCTCGACTCATTCGGCGCGCCCGGCAACGACGCCTTGCGCTACTACCTGTTGCGCGAAGCGCCGTTCGGGCAGGACATGAGCTTTTCCTATGAGGCGCTGCTCCAGCGGTACAACTCTGACCTGGCGAACGATTTGGGCAACCTGGCGAATCGCACGGTGAACATGCTCAACCGCTACTCCCACGCGGAGATTCCCGCCCCTCCGTTTCCCTGGGCGATGGTCCACGCGGCCATCAGGGGAGACGCGCAGGCCCGGGCGATGCTCGAAGCGGATCGTTTTGCCCTCGACTCCGGAACCGTCGGGATCGTCGAGAAATCAGCCAAGCTCCACGCCGCCGTCATGGAGCGGTTCGCAGGGTACGACTTGTCTTTTGCCCTGGCCAATGCATGGGCTTTCGTCGGCGACGTCAATAAGTATCTTGTCGAGAACGCTCCCTGGACACTTGCAGACCAGGACCGTCAGGGTAATCAGGCTCGAATCTCGACAATCCTTTGCACGGCCGCCGAGGCTCTGCGCTTCGCGGCGGTGTTGCTTGCTCCCGTGCTGCCTCGCGGCGCACAGCGAATCTGGGAACAACTGGGCGGCGAAGGCAAAGTCACGGACCAGCGCTTGGACGAACTCAAGTGGGGTGGATTGAAGCCCGGCGCCAAGGTCGGCAAGCCCGAGCCTATATTCCCGCGACTAGACAAGACCGCCACGCTCGCCAAACTGGAAGAATTGGCAGAGGCGGACCGCAATCGCGACAAACCTAAGGAGGCAGTGAAATCCGTGGAAACAGAGAAATCACCAGGACCAGCGCCTGCGCCCGAATCCCCAAGTGGCACGGGCTTCCAGCCCGTGAAGGAAGCTGCGGCCGGGACGACCGCGCCGCAAACCCCCGGTCCCCAGCCCTCAGCCCCCTCTGCAATGGCTGAGACGCCGAAAATCTCCATCGAAGACTTCGCCAAAGTGGAAATGCGCACGGGCGAAATCAAAACCGCGGAGCCCATCCCCGGGGCCAAGAAGCTGCTGAAGCTGACGGTGGATATCGGCACCGAGGTGCGCCAGGTCTGCGCAGGTATTGCCGAGTTCTACGCGCCCGAGAAACTGATCGGCATGAAAGTTGTGGTGGTGACGAACCTCCAACCGCGCAAACTCCGCGGCGTGGAATCCAACGGCATGATCGTCGCGGCCTCCATCGGCGACGAGGGCCGCCCCGTGCTGGCCACCTTTGGCGAGGATGTTCCGAATGGAGCACGGCTGAAATGATCGGGTGATCGGGTGAACAAAGAACAAAGCAGCCTATCAATAGATCATCCGATGGCCGCATGGCCGGATTTGCAGATCGCCCGATCACCGGATTACCCGATCACCCGATTCCTGCTTGATTCCCACGCCCATCTTGACGACTCCGACTTTGACCTCGACCGCGCGGCGGTGATCGAACGCGCGCGTGCTGCCGGCCTTCGCTACATCCTGGTGGCGGGTGGAGGCACCGGGCCCGATCGCCTGGACTCGCCGCTGGCCATCGCCGAGAGCTGCGACTGGATTTGCGCCTCGGTGGGCGTTCACCCCCACGAAGCCCGGCACTTTACCGAAGCCCACGCCGAGAAAATTCTCCAGCTCGCACAGCATTCCAAAGTGGTGGCCGTGGGCGAGATTGGCCTTGACTATTACTATGACCACTCGCCGCGAGAAATTCAGAGACAAGTCCTGATCCGGCAAATGGAGCTGGCCCGCGAGCTCAAGCGCCCGATCATCATCCATTGCCGCGACGCGTGGGCGGACTTGCGGGAAATCGCCGCGACTCACTGGAAATCGTCGGGCCTGGGTGGAATCCTCCACTGTTTTTCCGGATGTCTTGAGGACGCACAGACGTTTTTGGACTGGGGATTCCTGATTTCCTTTGCCGGCAATCTGACCTTCAAGAAGGCCGAGAACCTGAGGGAAGTCGCGCGAGTGATTCCCCTGGACCGATTGCTGACGGAAACGGACTCTCCATACCTCGCGCCGGTTCCTTATCGCGGCAAGCGCAATGAGCCCGCCTACGTGCGTGGCGTCACTCAGGAACTCGCCCGGCTTCATAACTTGCCCGAAGAAGACCTCGCCCGCCAAGTCCTCGAGAATTTCGAGAAATTCCTGAACATCCAGGAATGAACCCCTTCGCTCGGCGCCGGGCCAACCAAATTCGTGATGCAAGCCAGGGCGGAGTTGCAGACCTCATAGCCGGCGAATTGATTGGCAATACTCCCGTCCTAAGGCACCTACCCAGCGCCCGAGTTCAGGCCGGAGTTGGAAGTGGCGGGGGCAGGTGGCGGAGCGAGGGGCATGTCCGCCTCTTCATTTCCGGGCCCTGCGTGCGCCCATTTTTCCAAAGTTTCCCGTAGACGCTCGATTTCATGGTCGAGAGCCCCCAACGCTTCTGGAGCCTGCTTAAGATTGCCCTGGCGCCCAATTTTTTCCAGTTGAAAGGCTGCCTCGAATGCAGGCTTGGCCGCGAAGTTTCCCACCGAACCTTTCAACCGGTGGGCGAGGCGCTCCAAATCGTGATTCTGCTTGTTGTCAACGGCGCGATGGATATCCTGCATCTGCTGGGGAAGGTCGTCCAGGAACAAACTCGCCAACTCACTCAGCAGGTTGCGATCCCCTTCCAAATTGGCCCAAGCCGCCTGCCAATCGATGCAGTCATCCTCGCAGGGGGTCGGCGGAATCTGCGGGGTTGGCTCCGAACGCCGGGTGAACTGTTCGATCCCCGCAAACAATTCCGCCGGACGGATAGGTTTGGCAATGTATCCATCCATTCCTGCCGCCATGCACCGTTCCCGGTCACCCTTCATGGCGTGAGCCGTCATGGCGATGATCGGAACATGCTTGGAGGTGGCGGCCTCCTTTTCGCGGATGACATGAGTGGTTTCAAAGCCGTCCATTTCCGGCATCTGCACATCCATCAACACCAAATCAAATTCCTGCTCCCCCAACATGAGGACGGCATCGCGCCCGTTCCCCACCACCGTTACCTTGTGCCCCATCTTTTCCAGTAGGCGGACGGCCACCATCTGGTTCACGCGGTTATCTTCCGCCAGCAGAACCCGCAGGTGCCGCCGCTCCTCACGAAGAGAGTGGCGAGTAACCAATGGGGGCAAGATATCCGGCGGTTCCGTCTTGTGACCCAGAACCGTGAGGATGGCTTCCAGGAGTTCCGTTTGTTGGATGGGCTTGACCAGGTAGGCGGAAATGCGCAGTTCACGGCAGCGCGCTGCGTCACCCCGCTGGCCTCCGGACGTCAGCATCAGGATGATCGCTCCCTTGAAGCGTGGATCGCCTTTGACGCGTTTCGCAAAAGTGAAGCCATCCATATCCGGCATTTGATTATCGAGGAGGATGAGGGGAAAGGCCGCACCGGCGGCGTAGCTCCGTTCGAGGATTTCCATCCCGTGCTTTCCATCCTCGGCCAGCGCCGGTTGCATTCCCCAATGGCTGAGCAGTTCGTGCAGGATTTGGCGGTTGGTGGAGTTATCATCGACCACCAGCGTGGCAACGCCCTGGAGGGCGGAAGGCTTGGTGATGGTGCCCGCAGTGGCCGCCGGTTTTGGCCTCCGGAACTTCAGGGTGAAGTTGAAGGTGCTTCCCTTCCCCACTTCACTTTCCACCCACATTCGCCCACCCATCATCGCTACGAGGCGAGACGAAATGGTCAAACCCAGCCCCGTCCCGCCATAGCGGCGGCTGGTGGAATCATCCGCTTGAGAGAAGGCTTCAAAAATGAGATTCCTTTTCTCCGGGGGAATGCCGATGCCGGTGTCAGCGACGGCGAAGCGCAGCGTAGCACTGTCAGCACCGTTGGCTTCAACGCGAACCTGGAGGGAAACTTCCCCCGCGTCGGTAAACTTGATGGAATTCCCCACTAGGTTGAAAATGACCTGCCGCAGGCGAGTGGGATCGCCGAGCATTTCGTCCGGGACCTCCGGATGCACGCGGAGGGTGAGTTCCAGATCCTTTTCGTGCGCGCGCAGGGCCAGGGTCTTCAGCGCCTCACCCAGGCAATCGCGCAAGCTGAACTCTGTCAGGTCGAAATCCAACTTACCCGCCTCGATTTTGGAGACATCCAGAATGTCATTGATGACGGTCAACAGCGACTCGGCGGAAGACTTCACAAGCCCCAGGTATTCCCGGCGGGTGGGATCCTGATCGCTGTCGAGGGCGAGTTCGGTCATTCCCATAATGGCATTCATGGGCGTGCGGATTTCGTGGCTCATGTTGGCCAGGAACTCGCTTTGCGCGCGGCACGCTTGTTCCGCCTCCGACTTCGCCTGAATGAGTTGAGCGTTCTGGGTCTGCAATTCCGCGGTGCGCGCGGCGATTTGCCAATCCAAAACTTCGCGATGGCGCCGCAGTTCATCGTCGCCTTCCCCGACTTGGGGAGGCTCTTCTTTGGCGTCCTCCTCCAAGTGCGCCGGATTGTCCTGGCCCGACTCGGGGGCAACACTGGGGCCTTCCTTTTCCTCCGTCGCCGCTTCGGAAGTTCGTACCAAACTCGGGTCGGAAATGAGGTGTTCCAAGCGGACGAAAAGGAGCAGAGCCACGGCAATCGAAGCTAATGTCGCAATCAGGGCAATCAGTGCATTGCGCCATAGCCTGCGGTCCCATTCCTTCATATCGGATTGCAGATAGATGGTCCCCACCACGCCCCCGTTTCGGATGATGGGGTGGAACAGAGCCAAGCGGCGGAAATTGGAGATATCTTGCTCCCCGCGCATCGAATGAGGGGGCACGAGGATTGAAGAATTGGCGCGGCAATAGGGGGCCAGGATCTTACCTTCGGGTGAATACGCGCCGGCGGCCACAATGTTCGGATTGGCGCGAAGCGCGGAGAGGAGTTGGGAGGCGGCGATGCGGTCGCTCGAAGCCAGGGCCGATGCGCCATTCTGGCCAATGACTTCCGCCCAGGCCGATAGATCGCGCTGCATGGCATGACGAAAAGTGAGCGCGTTGTAAACGCCAAACGCCACACACGCCACCAAGGCCGCACTGCCGGCAAGCAGCACGACGGGCAGCAGCCTGCAACGAATGGGCGATTGGCGAGATGTCTGCACTTAGATCCTCTGCGTTTCCGTGTTCTCGAACCTCGGTATGAGAAGCTGTGAAGAATCGTGCGCCGCAACCCGCGGTGAGGGCGTCGCCGGTTCCTCCCCCGCAAGGCGCGACGATGCAGACCGCCGCGACCCGGGCAAATCACCAAGCCCGGATTCGGGCCGGGGCGGACGTGTACTTCCCGCCCAAGTCAAGTCCCTCAATCCTATATTCGGCGGAGATGGGACTTAACTTGAGGCAAAAGGCGCAGCCGCGACCGTCACATTAGGATGCCCTCAGCCTGGCATGAGGGGGCCACACTCGATCTCCATGCGGGACCCGGGCACAGAACACCGCCTGTGGTGGTGAAAGAGAGATTCCCCTCCTGGTTCAGGAAGGGTGCCCGCAGGGGGGCGGTCTGCATCGCGGCGGAGGTCACACCAGCCCTCAACTCCGGGAAACCTTGAACCCTCCGGGCGGCAAGTGTTAACATCTATTGAAACAGGGGCAGAATGACTTTTTCAGGACAGAGCGGCAATCTTCTTGGGCTCAATCTGGAAGAACTCGAGAAGCTCGCGGTAGGCTTCGGCCAACCTCGATATCGCGGGCGGCAGATCTACCACGGGATCTATGCCCGGCGCTCCCGCGACCTTTCCGGGCTCACCGATCTCAACCGCGATTTCCGCCAGGCCATCGCTTCTCAACTGGGGATCATCTACCCGAGAGTCGAGCGCGAGTTTTCTTCGCGTGACGGCGCCGTCCGCTACCTTTTCCGTATCCCCGACGGCAATTTGGTTGAAACCGTCTACATGCCCGAGGAGGAACGCACCACGCTCTGCTTGTCGAGCCAGGTGGGCTGCGCGCTCGACTGCCGTTTTTGCTTCACCGCGTTGCTTGGCGCCAAGCGCAATTTAACTGCGGGCGAAATCATCGGGCAAGTGCTGGCGGTTACGGCGGGACAGAACGTGGCTCGCGGCGCGCGGCTCAACCTGGTTTTCATGGGAATGGGTGAGCCCTTGTTGAACCTGCCGCAGGTCTTAAAAGCCGTGGGGATTCTCGCCGACCCCCAAGGCGTGGGCGTCGCGCTGCGCCGCATCACCGTTTCCACCGTTGGTATTACTCCTCGCCTCGAGGAACTGGCGCGTGACCCGGTGCGCCCCAAGCTGGCCATCTCGCTCAATGCTTCCCACGACGAGCAACGCAGCGCGCTGATGCCTATCAACAAGAAATACCCGCTGGCGGAATTGCTGCGCGTCTGCCGTGCTTACCCCTTGCGCCCGTGGGAGCATTTGACTTTCGAATACGTTCTGCTCGACGGATGCAACGATTCCGACGCTGACGCGCACCGCGTTGCCGACCTTCTCCGCGACCTCCGCGCCAAGGTCAACCTGATCCCCTACAATAGCGGGCCGGAACTTCCCTTCCGCGCCCCCAAGTTCGAGCGCGTGCTTGCCTTCCAGAAGATCCTCACCGACCGCCGCGTTCCCACCTTCATCCGCATCTCCCGGGGGCAGGACATCCGCGCCGCCTGTGGGCAGCTAAGCCTCGACATCGGGAAATCGGGTGATCCGGTGATCGGGGGATCGGGTTAGCAGCACGAAGACGAAAATCGAAATTCGAAAATCGAAACTCGGGGCTAAGCTCGTCAGGTTTTCGAGTTTCGGTTTTCGAGTTTCGCCTGGCGTTGCATGTTCACCCGATCTCCAGATCTCCCGATTACCAGATCACGCGATCACTTGATTCCAATCACCGCCATTTGCCTTCCCGTGCTCCCGCCTTCCCGGCGATGGGAGAAGAACAGATCCGTCCGGCACGCCGTGCAATAATCAGCCACCAGGATATTCGCAGGCTTAACCCCCGCGCTCGTGAGCTGATGCCGCGCCACGGCGGTTAAATCGAGGCGCGCGGCGGGAACGTGTTCGGGAGCATGCCCCGGTGGGTAGGCGCTCAGGAAGAGAATCGCATGGCGATCGATGCCAGACTCGGAGCGATTGGGAAGCTTACGGAAAAAAAGATCAGCATCCCGGAAGCTCCCGTGAAAGGCCTCCACAACTTCCTCCCCCACTTCGTAGCAGCAGGCACGGATTGATGGCCCCAGCGCCGCAATCAGTTTTTGCGGATCAGAACCGAAAGTGCGCCGCATATCGCCTACAGCTTTCTCGATGACACGTGCCAGCGCGCCCCGCCAACCGGCGTGGACCGCCGCCACCACGCGCCGCCGGGGGTCAACCAGCAGCATCGGCAGGCAGTCGGCGATGCGGATGCTCAAGAGGATGCCGGGGTCCGTAGTCATCAGCCCATCTCCCGCCGGCAGGCTGGTGGCTGCGGGGACAGGAACCTCGACGCCGGGCAATTGGTAAGCCAGTTGGTCTGTGCGGTCGCGAGTCACCAAGAAGGAATGGGAGGAATGAACCTGCCGCAGCGAGGCAAGGGCAAAATCCCTCGCGCCGAGCTGATCGAGGAAGCGGCGGCGATTCTGTTCTACCCGCTCACGTAGGTCTGCTTCCGTGTACCCCAGGTTGAGCCCGGCGCAAGGGGCTTTGCTGGCGCCGCCCCGCCGCGTGCTGAATGCATGCAGCAACCACGGCAGCTTGCTCAGCCGAACCGACTGGAGCCAGCCGAGGCCGCCCCGTGACACCAATTGGAAGAGTTGCGCGCCCAAACTTCAAATATAGCACAGCGCCGGCCATCCGGCCCGTCGCTGGGTAGGGGGCCAATATGAACTCGGAGCGGCGAGTTTACCTCGCCATATGGCCGCGCAAAACCCCCGCTACCTCAATTTGACCCACTACCCGCCGCTGCGTTGCAATCTGCCCGGCGATTTGATATTGTCAGCTCGTAGAGGGCTAGGCTTAAGACTCGAATACTCAAGTTCGACATTGCAGGAATTCCTACTTCCAAGAACTTATCCGGTAAGCTCGTTAACTGACGATGATCTTCGGAACCGGAGTGGATATAGCGGAAACCTCGCGCATTGAGAGAGTGCTGGAGCGGCACGGGGGGCGATTTACCAAGCGGATCTTTACCGCGGCGGAAATCGCCTATTGCGAAAAGTTCCAGAACCGCGCGGAGCGCTATACGGCACGCTTCGCGGCCAAGGAAGCCGCTTTCAAGGCTCTGGGAACCGGCTGGCGGGAGGGCATTCGTTGGCTCGACGTGGAAATTGTTCACCAGCCGAGTGGCAAACCCGAATTGGTTTTGACCGGCCGGGCGCAGGAAGTCGCTCGGGAGTTGCGGGTCACACGAATGGCAGTTTCGATTTCCCACTCTGACCGTTACGTGGTGGCCATGGTGATTTTTGAAGGCGATGATTAACCTCCGCCATTATCGCCGCAGCCTTTTTCCCCTCGCCCTGGCATTGGTGAGCGCAGGGGGAACAGTGTGCGCGCAGGAGCTCGCTTCTGCACCGGTTGCCCTGCCGACCCTCATTGACTCCAAGCAAGCCGCGAAAATGGTCATCGAGCGACCGGCGCCGGAATATCCGCCGATAGCGAAGGCCAACTACATTGCTGGACAAGTGCAGGTGGAACTCACCGTCAATGACAACGGGAAGGTGGCGAGCGCTCACGTGCTGGAAGGAAATGCTATTCTCGCGGCGTCAGCCCTGAACGCAACGCGCCGCTGGAGCTATCGTCCGCTCGCCACCCCCTCGGGCCCGTCCGGATTCGTAACCAGGGTGAGACTGAAATTCATCTTGCATCCCTTGCGGTTAGATTCCATGCCCCAGAGGGCGGAACAGGACTTTCTTCGCCAGGTCAAGCCACCCCAGCCGGTGCGGCCGCAGCAGGACTCGGCTCCGGGTGAGGTCGTCCATATTCGCTTGCTGGTGAATGAGCAGGGGCAGGTGGTGGATATGGCGGGTTCGCCCACGGTTAGGGCGCGGTTCGGAGCCGCCTGCGAGACTTTGCGCGGCTGGACTTTCCGCCCCGCCCATTGGGGCAACATCCCCATCCCCTCCTACCTGGATGTCGACGTTCCCCTTAGCGCGCCGTCGATCGCTCGCGCGGCTGTCAACCCCGGCTGCTGGTGAATTATGACCATCGCAGGTGGTAGGTCGCGGGTGGGATCTGAGAACCCCATCTGCAACCTATCCCTTACCCATTACCTCACCTGCGACCTTCCCTCCACGCCGTACCATTCCCAATGTCACATTTTGAAATCTGCTGTTGGCTCGCCGCGCCCAATTTCCAGCGTGGGCGTTTATCGCTCCAAATCCGGGGAATTGCTCCCTCCGCATGGTTTCCGGGTGCGTTATCCAAAACGAACCAGCAGGGGAGCGTTGGCGCCACATGTACGGTTTGGCGACCGTCAAGTAGACGTAAAGGATTTAGGTGACCAAGAATCGAAATCACCGGGGCCAGAATTCTAGAAGGCGAACTGGGTGACCAGGGAGATTATTTCGTCGGGCTGCGCCTGAACGTCGGAAGACCCTCGCCGCAGGTAAACCACATTGTCCAGCGTGTACAGCGGCTTTTCGCCGCGCGCCACGGAGACTCTACCGACGGTGAATCCTCGAATTTCCTCGAAGACGACTTCCACTGGCGGAGCGGGTTTTATGCGTGTGCGGGCAAGCTGGTGGATTCGCCTTTCCATAGCATCTTTCCTCTTGAAGTCGAGATCCAAACCCTTGACGTGGCCCGTATCATCGATCCCGACCAGGATCACGCCATCGTTCGTGTTCGCGAAGGCGGCGATTGACTTCAATAGTTCGGTATCAATGGGGCCTGACCTTGCTACCCATCAGAAAGGCCCCGCTTACACTCCACCTGCTGACCCTCTCCGGTTCGCAGGGCCTCATCGACAGTCGGCACTTGGATTCCCAATAGCGCGAAATACCGACGTCGGTAGCATTGGTCGCACTCGGTGTCGAGCTGTATTCTCGAGAATCTGTCTCACTTGCGGCGCGGGCTTTTGGCCTGTTTCGAGGTTCTATCTTGCGGCGCTTGAATCTCTGATTCCCGCCCGACCACTGCCGAGTGTGGCACGGGTGTCAGTCTGAACAGAGGAAGGGTCAGCGGAGGCAAGTTCATCCTCACGATGGTGTTCTGAACGAATTCCCTCCAATATGGCCAGGAGTTAAGCATTGCGTTTGTCTTGCAGAAGGCATTGATCTCATTGGGAGTGGGCTTAATCACGTCCGGCAAGGAATAGATCAACTCAAAGGTTGACGCCATTCGAACCAAAACCGAAGAAGGATCACCCAGCCCGGTTTTTCCAAGCACACGGTACTTTACCAGGACGCGCAGGCTGTTCCCTGGCAACATCTCGCCACGCGCGTTAGGCGGAGGAACAGCAATATGGATCTCGCCTTGTCCACCTTTCTGTTCGGAGTTCAAGCCTCCAGCGAATGGGAGGCACTCTACCCTCGCCGCCACGAGGCGGATGGAGTAAATCTCCGAGTGCGTCATCAGCCTTCTGGCGGATTTAATCTGTTTTGACGTCGGCATGGTTTTCGGGTTCTTCCTTTAGGCCGCAACACCATCGGACACGGGCGAATCGATCCTTTCAGACCGGATTGATCGGTCCCCCAAATTCTCATTGGTTGGTCGAAGAGTTCCTTGCGAATCGAGCGTCAGGAGATCCCCGACCCGGGAATAATAATAGCCCCATGCTTTCTGCACCAACGGGGTGCAATCCAAATGTTGCTGATCGCGCGGTTGAGACTTAAGACAGACTTCGTGATCAAGTGCGCCAAAAAGGTCCGCAATCGTTCGGAGCGTCATGTTGTGGTTGCCCCGCAAGAGTTGCGTAACGAAGGCCTTGGATTTTCCAATCTTTTGTGCAAGCTGGGCGCGTGAGACTCGCTTCTTCTCCATCAACTCGCTCAACAGTTCGGTGGCTTCGACGAGCAAGCGCTCTTGCTCGAAGAGTTTGCGATTTTCGGAACTCTCAAGGAATTCCTCGTGTGCGGTTTTAAGTGTCTTCATTGTAAGCGCTCACCCTCTCTCGGAATCTCTCTTAATATTGCCTCATACTCGTTTTTGATGTTTGTCGCGCGTATAAGGTCGCCTTTTCTAATCTTATCGTCTTTTTTTAAAAAACCATGAGTAATGACGACGCGTTTGTCGTGGCGAAAATAGCAGGGCATGCGTATTTTGAAGGCCTTGAATTCCCAAAACTCAGTATTTTCAAGCTGTTTGAATTTCTCGCGATTGTTGATTCGGCCTTCGTCTCCCAACCGCCTAAAAAGAACGTGCATATTGGCCTGCCATCTCTGCTCTTGCGCGTTTAGAAATTCCAGGCCTGGAACGGTGCCGTTGCGCAATTGTGCAAACTCGATTTTGAATCTTGCTCCACGATACGCAATGTTGCCAAGCATTCGACCTGCCTAAGTTAATATATAGCTTAACTCCAAGTCAAGGATTTTTTTGCCATGGAGATGGAAAACACCAGAAAGTTGACCTTATCTAGAGTAGTCAGACGCGTGCCTTTGTTCGACGCTAGAAGTGCCTCACTCGCCCCCCTAGTCTTTTCTTGCAGGCGGAAACGCAAAAGCTTATCGATGAACGAGGACCCTCGATCCAAACTCTCGGTATTTCCGCTCGTTAGCGGTAGCGGTTACTTCCACTAATCCTTGGAAGGTCTCCACCGCTTTTCGAACCCGCTCAGAGTTCTTGAGAACCGTCTGTGAATGCGTCCTCCAGGTGTGTGCACAGTGGCGCCGTGATTTGCACAATTTCCCGCCACAGATTCTGGGCAGCCAAGGGCGCGGTCGCTGAATTGAACGAGAGCCGAAAAGGATTGGAGATTTTCTTCGATAGGAAGGTCTCCAGGCAGCCCGCAACTGCGGCGACAAAAAGATAAGTCGAGCCCCGATTTCGGAAGAACTCAAGCTGTTTGTGCTCCGAACTAGTGAGATTGTCCCCTTCCTGCTTCGATTTTTGGACCAGTTCGATTTTTTTCGCTTCGACCGCCCGCAGCAGCGAGAAAGCAAACACTATATGCGCAGCCGTAGTATCATCGTTGAAATACTTCGAGTATAGGCGATCCGAGATCCAAATGTTTGCCTTTTCGTTATAAGCAGTAATGGGGTCCCCGTGCAGTGCGGCCAGAGCTTGGCCGACCGTGTATGAAGGCAACAAGTTGGCTCTCCTCCGAATGACATCTTCGTGGCCTCCCCGGCGGCCGCCTTCGTATTCAGCGCCCGGTATTTTAGTGATTTCTTCCTTCAGACGTTTCTGGACACGATCGGTACTTCGAAAATCCGGTGCCGTGACTTTATTCTGGCTGTTGTTATATCTGATGATGTCGTATATCACTGATCGATCTGCGGTCTTAATAAACCGCACAGGCACGAGTGCGGAGACGTTCGGTGCTTTGTTTAGAGATCCTATTGCGCCCGTCGTTTGTGCCCCGTTCACGATAGACGGCCCCCGTACATTCAGAACCATTTTGCCGCCCGAAGTGGTATCAGGCTAGTAGTCATGAACCAGTATTGTGAGCCCGTTGTTGAAGACCCAAAAATTCGCCGGATCCCTTTCAGCTGTCTGTTTGATCCCATGATTGATATTCTGATCGCTCTTCCGCGAGCCAAGATAATCCCGTACGTTTGCAGAGAAAAGCTTGGTTTTGTATTTCCGGTAGATTTTGTGCAAGAACACTGCGGGGATTGCAGTTATGTATGCGTTCCAATTCCCGCCGTCCACGCTAAATCCACTCTGGATGCTGATCTTCAATTCTTTATTGACGAGTATGGGAGATAATGAATCCCCATACCATTCGGAGAGTCTTTCGTTACCGATTTCGAGAGTGTGAGCCTTGGCCGCAACGGTGCTGAAGGATCGCTTCAAAGCGGTGGAGGCTGTTGTCTCCACAACATCGAGCTCATCCCTCACGTTCTTTGATTCGGGAAGATTGTGAACGTACCAAACATGTAGCTCCGTTACAGCACCATCATTCAATGCGTCCCGGAGCTGCACTGCGGCGGACCTCAGCCGAACCGGCAACCTCGACAGGGGTGTCTGCAGAAGCCAGCCAACGGCAGTGTTTAGATCAGAAGCCTTGTTGGCGGGTGCCGAAGCTCGTGTAGCGTTTTTGGAAAAGTAGCACTGCGCGATGACGGCTGCACCTTCGTCCCGATCCACATAGACGATGTCGCACTTCTTGTCATCAGAACCGTCTGTGATTGAGTCGGCAGCGACAGAATCGAGATCTTCAAGGCTAAAACGTAGGGCCAATGCAAATAGGCCAATGGCGTTATCACCGTAAGGTGCCAGATCCGAGCGGGCAACCAGTGCGGACTCCCAAGTCTCCATGGTAAATCCTCTCCTCTCAGAGCAACACCGCGCGCGGCGGCCCACATTTTCCATCATCTAAGGTTGTGTCAACTGCTGACGTGAAAATAGCAGATAAGGGAACCGATGACAACTCGATAATATGCCCGCTTGACAAAATGCCCATTACGCTAGCGCAGAATCGTTCTTTTGAGATTGTGATCTGCCAGGGGGCCCTCTTTGGACAAGGTGCCTTCGGGGGTTGGCGCATACGTTGGTTTGTTTGTATGCGCAAGATGATGTTGAGTACGCGGGACGGTGGCAGGAACTTTGGGGACTCCTTGTACGGGCCGCAAGGGTCGCCGACATAAAGGATAATGTCGGCGCCACCCCCCACTAAATCGGATGCGCCCGTCAGGGCCAAAACTACGTTGTAGCCGAGGCGAAAGCTGGCATCTCATCCCACGTTCGGCCGTCGAGTTCTCGCCCGGCTTTCTTCTTTCTTGTTCCGCCCCATTGTTTGAAGAAGAAGGGAACGCGCGCGTCCAGGCATTGGTCACGAATCCCCAGAACCCAAGCCGGATCCATGGGGCGGGCGCCGGGACCGGATTCCCCGCCCACGATGACCCAATCGATGCCTTCCAGATTCAGGCCGGGCAGCGGCCCCAGGAGCGGTTCGAGGGACAGGAATTTGACCATGGCGCCAGTTTGGCGAAGGTGGTCGATGCGTGGTGCATATTGAAGCGTCTCCACGCTGACGCCCATCCAGATGTGCGGACGCCAGGGAAGTTCTGAGGAAAGTTCCAAGAGTCGATCCGACCTTTTGGTGAGAATTTGGAAGACATGCCAGTCGGCGCGGCGCATCACATCGAAAGTCCCGGCGATGAATTCCACCGGCACGTCTTTGTGAAACAAATCGCTCATGGAGTTCACGAAGATGGTCTGCGACTTCTTCCATTTAAGCGGCAATTCCAGGGCGTTCTCGTGGAGCGCCAGTTCGAAGCCGTCGGTGTAGTTCGGCTGGCCCATGGCTTTCAGCCGCAGGGCCATCCGCTCGGCGTAGCAATGCTTGCACCCCGGACTGATCTTCGTGCAGCCCGTCAGCGGGTTCCACGTGGATTCCGTCCACTCAATTGTTGACGCCTGCCCCATGGCACGGCCTCACTGCGAAAAGTCGAAGTTCTTTTGGTCTGAGCTGTATTTCAAGACCTCATCCCAGTACTTATCAGCAAGCGCCTTCCTCGAAAACAGGGCGAGCCTGTACAAAGGCAGTTTCTTCTCATCAGAGAAAACCTGCTTCATCCTATCCCAGGGTACTCGCAAATACCCCAGCTTTTCCATCTGGCCGGAGTACTCCTCGGCAAGAAAACGTGGGAATCGAGCCCCGCCTCTTTCCGCCGGTCTCCAGCGCTCTCGCCAATCCGGCAAGCCCAGGAATTCTTCAACCTTCGAGTTCCCGGAATTGAAGTAGTGCTCGAGATTTCGGTTGGCGTCCACGTGGAGCGCCAGGAGAATCAAGAAATCAATAAAGTACGATGACAACCTTCTTACCGTCGAGAATTTTACGGAAATGTCGAACGGATCGACGAAACAGAAGGTCAAGACGCCGCGCCCGGGGGAAGGCTTCGGTATCTTCGCACTAATCTCCTCGACCTTCTCGTTACAGTCGCCGCAGATGAACGTCGCATTAGCCCCTGGCGAATACCGGTTGACACGCGATTGCAAGGCTCCAAGAAGCTCCGGGGCACTCTCACAGAAGATGTACTTATCGAAGGGATCAGGAACACCCAGCGCCAGGAGCGGTGAGCCCATCAGCATTCGGCTGGTGCCTCTTACCCGCACGAAGCCGGGACCTGAGTACAGATCGATATACACCCGGGTTGGCCACTTGTTCTTCATGCCGGTTGAGAAAAGCCGGTCGTACAGCCCCACTAACGTGTACTTGTCCTCTGCCCAAGCTCCCACCTCCGAACAGGGAAGTCCGTCGTCTTCCGCGATGATCTCGGCCATGGCAACCTCTTGACTCGTTGACGACTTGTGTTACCGTCTGGCAAATAGTAACGGCCTGAGCAATAGGGAGCAAGCAGATTTTCGTCCCAGCAGTCCAGCTAAAGGTCGGGAGGTTGCAAGCGTTGTTGCGCGAGCCGAATTTGCCATCGAATCAACCATCGCGCCTGTGTTCTCGAGAAGAATAAGCGAATATAAAGCGAAAGTCAATAACACTATTCGCTGCCGGTTGATTGCGCGCGGGCGAAGGACGAGGCCTCGGAACAATCCACTTGGCTGGTATCCGGCCTACTCGTAGAAGTGCAGGCCCTGACTCCCTGCCTTACCTGAAACTGACCGCTTCCAAGAAAATCAAACTGTACCACCCCCACCCCCGCAAGCCTGCTTCCCTCACGGCGCTTCTCGGGGTAAACTCATTGAGGCGCGGAAAAGTGGCGCCAACCACAGAGAATTCGGGGACCCTATGAAGATGCCGCACCGATTGACCCAACGGATGGCGATTTCCATCAGCCTGCTCGTGACGCTGCTTCTGCTGACCTGTTCAATATACGCCAAGCACAAAAGAGGTGAAGAGCCGCCATTTGAATACGTGGCCGGGACGGAGAATGTGGACAAAGGATGCGCGGGAAAGCTGGAGGTGCTCAAGGAAGGGTTCTCCTTCAAGTGCCCGTCAGCCACCATCACCGTGCCCTTCTCCGGGATTACCCTGATGCAATACCGGCCCGACGTGAGCGCGGACGTCCTGGCCATGAAGATCCCCTGGAAGGTACCGCCTCAAACCACGAGGGTGAGGGAAAACAAGTACTTCACGATTGTCTGCAATGAGCAAGGGAAACTCCGCGCGCTGGTCCTGCGCGTTGACGAAGATAATATGCGTCCCTATTTCGCGGAAATCGAGCTGCAATCCGGCAAGAGCGTGCAGGAATACCGCAGCTTCGGCGAATTCGAGTAAGATGTCTCCGCCGCAGGCGTTTCGCGCGCCTCACTTAACCGGTACGCTGCGGGGCACCTCACCTTGATAGAACCAACCGGCGCGAGCCCGGACTCGCGCTCGCGGGCGCCGCACTTCCACCTCGATTTTGTGAAAGCCCGGCTGAATCGGCGCCGTGGGGGAATATGCCAGCTCGTACTGGCTGTGGATTTCCGTGGCGATGTGGTTTAGCGCCTGTTGCACCGTATCTTTCCCCCACTTCTGATACGACTGCCCCCCCGAATAACGCGCAAAATAAATCATGGAGTCCTTGAAAAACGGCTTTTTCACTTCTTCCCCCAGGCCGAGAAGAATCCCCACAATGTTGACGTCGGCCGTGTCCCAGGTGTCCTCTTCCACGGTGGGCGTGGGGGCCTGGTTCGGACCCATGGGCCGCCCCACACTTTCTGCCACCAAATCCGGCGCGGGGTCCTTGGCGGGTTTCTTCCATAGACCCTTGGCGGGGCTAAAGCCCAGGTGGTAGATGGTTATATTGGAGTTCATGGCCCCCTGAACGATTTCGCTGCGCCGCATCTTGCTTCCCACGTTGAATCCGTCGGAGAAGACAATGGCCACCTTCCGATCCCCGCGCGGCCGGTGGTCGAGCATGGAAAGAGCGCGCGCGATCGCATCGTCTAAATGCATCCCGCCGCCGCGCCCTTGCAGCCCGCGCAGCACGGTGTCCAACTTGTCGCCATTGGAAGTAAAGTCCAGGGCCAAGTCTACGCGGTCACTGTAGGTGAGGACGGCCACCTCTCCTTGCGGCCCCATCACCATATCGGAAAACATTGAACCCAGCGGACGGACCGAATCCAGAAAGGGCACGGTCGCGTCATTGGTCTCCACCACGATCACTAACGACAGCCGGCGTAATTCGGAGTCAAACTGGAGAATGCGTTGCGGCTCACCATTGTCCAGGATCTTGAACTCCTCTTGATTGAGGTCGTACACGAATTGCCCGCTCGAGTCGAAGACGGTCACGGGAGTTGTCACCATACGAACGACGACCGGTGGTAGTTTGAAGGGAGTATTCTCCTGCGTCTGATCGGTGGAGTCCTTTTGCGGGGCGGCTTGCTCAGGGCTCTTGCCCGCAGCGCCCGCTTGCGCCCAAGCGGCCGGGGCCGGCGCCAGTACGGCAAGCCCCACTGTCAACACCAGGGACGCCGCCTCGCAGGGGAAGCAACGCAGCCATTTCCGGTTCATGAACGACCTCCCTACCCTCTTCCTGTTGGATGAACGCCAATCAACTCCGGTTGCAAGAGGAGCGTGTTGCGCTTTGGAGTGCGGTCGCAGCAGCTACCGCCTTCCGCCCCCGCCTGATACCGCATTCGCGCAACAGCCAGAACGAGAAAGGCGGTAGCTGCTGCGACCGCACTCCAAAGCCGGCTTCGCCCGCATAAAGAGCGCCTACATCAAACTCCGACCCGCAAGCGTACGTTGAGGTGCGGATCTGCCGCCGGGCGCTACTTGGCGCGTTGCCGCACGGCTTCGTAGAGTACCACTCCGGCCGCCACGGACACATTCAGAGAACCCACGGGCCCCCGCAGAGGTATGTGCGCGCGTTCATCGCAGGTTCTCGCGCACCAGCCGGTGCAGGCCACGGCCTTCGCCGCCGAGTACGACGACGCAGCCTTGCGAATAATCCAGCTCGGTGTAGGATTTCGGGGCCTCCGCTTCAAATCCATACACCCAAAGGTTGCGGCTTTTCAAGTCCATTAGGGCCCGGACCAGATTCGGGACGCGCGCCACCTGGGCATATTCCAAAGCGCCCGCCGCCGCCCGCGCCACCGCCGGTGAGAGCCCCGCCGCGCGCCGCTCCGGGATGACCACGCCGCGCGCGCCCGCCGCCACTACCGTGCGGATAATCGCCCCCAAATTTGCCGGGTCTTCCACACCATCGAGCGCCACCAGCAGGGGATGCTCGCCCTGGGCGACGAGAACGGAAATATCATCATAGGCTTTTGGCGTACACACCGCCACTACGTTTTGATGCTGCGGATTGCCGGCCGTGCGCTCCACCGCCACGCGAGGAGAAAAGCGCACGGAGATTCCCGCGGCGCGGCAGGCGTCCACGATCTCCTGCAGGCGCGGGTTGTGGTAGCCCTCGGTGATCATCACAAAATCCACCGGCCGGGTGCGCACCGCCTCCCGCACTGAATGGATTCCGTAGACCACTTCCTCGCGATCTCCACTTTCCCTTTGCGACAAGAGATTTCCCCCCGCGGCGAGAAAATTCTGCCTCCCCAAGCCGTCTTGCTCCGGACCCAAAGTGGATAAAGGACTAATGTCCGCTAATAGGCGATTTTAGCCCCCCCCGAGCCCTTTTATGCGGCACGGCGCCTGAATCCGACTTTTTGTCCATTGACCCCCTATAACAGCGTCGCCGCCTGGACAAGTTGTCTCAATCACTCGACCACGCTAATCCCAAACCAGACCCAGTACCAATGGACTTTGTGGCGGTTGACATCAGAGCCTCCCCGAAGCTCTGGGGACGAGCCAAGAGTTCTGGAATCGCCAAACTGGGGGCCGTCGCCAATTCTCGCATTCACAATTTCGCCGCTTCGGAAAATTCCCGCAGCCGCTCGGCGACATTTTTCACGCGCTGAGGCAGGGGCAATTTCGCGCCCTCCTCGTAAATGGGGATGAGCTTCTCCAGTTCCGGTCCGGAAGCCGCGCCGGTCACCGCCATGCGGATCGGGTGGAACAGATCCTTCCCCTTCTTGCCCGTCTCTTTCTGCACGGCCTTGGTAATCTCGCGGAACCGCTCGTAGCTCAGCGCGCTTTCGGCAAGAACTTTGGGAACGAACGCCTTCAGCACCTCGAGTGCGGCCTGACTCGCGAGCATTTCCTGAAACTCGGGCGTGGCCAGGGCAAGCGGCGCGTCATACTCAAAGATGATTCGTGTTGCCGCGGGAAGCTCCGACAGCAGGCTGATGTTCTTCAGCACGGCATCGAGCACACGTTCGATCCACGCCAAAACATCGGGTCCGGGTTGCGAACCCACTCGCCCGGCGACCTGCAACACCGGCGCCGCAAGCTCGGCCAGGCGCCGCAGCGGGCACTCCTTCATGTAGTGCCGGTTCAGCCAGTTGAGCTTGTCCGTATCGAACACCGCCGGGCTCTTGGTAATGTGGTCGAGGGAGAATTGCTTGATCAATTCCTCGGGGCTCAGGATTTCCGTCTTCCCATCGGCGGGCGACCACCCCAGCAGCGCCAGATAGTTGCGCAGCGCTTCGGGAAGAACCCCCATCTCGCGGAAGCTTTCCATGGAGGTCGCCCCGTGCCGCTTGGAAAGGCGCGTGCGGTCGGCTCCCAGGATGGTGGAGAGGTGCGCGAACTCCGGCGGCTCCCAACCCAGGGCGCGATAGAGGGCAAGCTGGCGCGGCGTATTCGAGATGTGATCGTCGCCGCGAATCACGTGGGTGATTTCCATCAGGTGGTCGTCAATCACCACGGCGTAATTGTAAGCGGGCAAGCCTTCGGAGCGCACCAGGATGGGGTCGCCGATGACCTCGCTGGAAATTGTAGTGGGCCCGTGTACGCGGTCATTCCAAAAGAAACTGCTCTCGACGATTTTCAGGCGCACCGCCGCTGTTTCACCCGCACCTTTGCGGCGGGCGACTTCATCGGGAGAAAGTTTACGGCAGCGTCCGGAATAGCGCGGCTGACGGCCGGCCTTCAGCTCCTCCTGACGTTCGGCTTCCAGTTGCTCCGCCGTACAGAAGCAGTAATAGGCGTCGCCCTGCCCGATCAACTTCTCGGCGTACTCGGCGTAGAGGGCGCGGCGCTCCGATTGGCGATAGGGTCCAAACGGTCCGCCCTTGTCCGGGCCCTCGTCCCAGTCGAGCCCGAACCATCGCAGGTCTTCGATCAACTGCAGCTCGTATTCCGGCTTCGAGCGCTCGGCGTCCGTGTCTTCAATGCGCAACACGTAAACGCCGCCGTGATGCCGCGCAAACAGCCAGTTGAAAAGGGCCGTTCGGGCATTTCCCACGTGTACGTAGCCGGTGGGGCTGGGAGCGAAACGAACTCGAACCTTCGACATGAATTCTTGACCCTTTCGCGAATCTGTAATGATAACACGCTCTGCTCGGGACCCGGAAGACGGGGCACGGGACACGGGGCACGGGTTTCGGGGTTAGGGATTCGGGGCAGGATTGCCGATTGCCGATGGACGACTGCCGATGGGCGATTGACAAGGGAATCGGGATTAGGGATTCGGCGGCCGCTGGAGGGTCGAACGGCGTTCGGCCTCCGAATTCTACACCCCTCCTGATTCAGGAGGGGTGACACCGCAGGTGACGGGGTGGTTAAACCTCTTGGTTCAGGAGGGGGCCGGTGTAGGGGGCGCCGCGGCGGAAAGTCCGCCCATCGTAATGGTGGGCGACCGCTCAGCCTGGCCTGGATTGTTCATGAAATTACCGAAGGGTTAGACAAAGGCAAAAAAATTCTCACCGAGGTCACAGAGAGAACCCACCGAGGCCACCGCGATGTTCTCTGTGCACTCTGTGGTCAAGCGGCGCGAGAATCCCGATGCCTTAAACACTCCGTGAACTCTGCGTGAAACGTTCTTAAAGCTGCTTCTCAGCAGTGTTCTTCATGAATAATCCGGCTGGGCCGAACGCCATTCGGCCTGAAAAAGTTGTTCATCCTCTCGACCCCCACCGCCGATAACGATATGGGGGGGCGTCGGCCGCGCGATGAGAGGAAGGGGGCGTCGCCCATCATTAACCTTGGCGGACATTCAGCCGCGGTGGCCGCTCGGCCTCCGGCAGTGGGTCAGGTTCACGTGTCCCCTTGGTTGCGGCCAAGGCCGATGGAAGATTCTTCTCCTGCGATCCTGCACAGGCATGGCCCTTCCACGGGTAGGCCGTCATCGGCCGAGTGAAGAGGAGCGCAGATCCAAACGTCCCAGAACCCCGTATCTCGGGAGTTCGCGTGCGAGTGGCACATCTACGGTTAGGCGGCTTACCGCCAACTGCGCTAACTGGCTGAAAAGCGGTGAGTTGTCGTTTGTACACTGTGCAGACGAGGATCGAAGCGCAGCGGGGCGCGAGAAGGCAGTAACGATGGGGCAAGATCGCAGAGTATGGCGCAGCGATGACGGAGCCGGTTCGATGTGGGGCCACCGCAGAACTCTGGTGGAGAAGGGTGCGAAGGACCTCGTCAAAGGTTTCGAGATCCAGGTAATCCGGCAGGGCCAGGACCCGGGTCACCATGGGGCTCACTTTGTGCAAAACTGCGCGCAGAATCAATCGCTCGAAGGATGTATGTGTTTTCGTCCCTCCAGGCTACGAGCCAAACTTCGGAAACGCCAGACTCCCGGGTTCCCGCTGCGCTCCAACAAGTGCATAAGCTGCTGGTTTTTCATGCAATTTTCCGGATTGACAGGAAACACCTGGGTAGATACGCTAGGTTTACCAGGGGTGTCGGTTCGGGGGAATTTCGATGGGGCGCCAGCCTCCGGGCGAAATCACACAGCTCTTGCAGAAGTGGCGGGAAGGCGATCGTAAAGCCTTGGATTCGCTGCTGCCCCGCGTCTACCGGGAATTGCGCCGCTTGGCGAACATTCAGCTGCGAAACGAACGGCCTGATCACACGCTGCAGAGCGGCGATTTGGTGAACGAAGCATATCTACGGCTGGTTGGATTGAATTGTCCGCAGTGGGAGAGCCGCACTCATTTCTTTGCCATCGCAGGACAGCTCATGCGTCAAATTCTGGTCGACTATGCGCGCCGCCACAGAGCGGCAAAGCGTGGAGGAACTGTCTGCAAGGTGTCGCTCGAAGACGTGATGATTTCCCAGGGCAAAGATGTGGATGTGATTGCTTTGGATGATGCTTTGCAGTCACTGGCCAAGATTGATGCGCGACAGAGCCGGGTAGTCGAATTACGCTTCTTCGCGGGACTTTCATTAGAGGAAATTTCTAATGCGCTGGACGTTGCTCCGGCGACGGTACAGCGCGATTGGACGGCTGCTCGCGCATGGCTTCATCGAGAAATGTCTAGGGCGAGCGATTTATGAGCACAGATCGATGGGAGCGGACGAAGCAGATACTGGAAGAAGCCCTACGCCTTGCGCCCGAGCAACGGCAAAGCTATCTCGACATTGCCTGCGGAACGGATGTTGAACTACGTGCCGAAGTGGAATCGTTGATTGATTCCCACGAGGCAGCGGGAAGCCAGTTTCTGGCCATCGCCGCCCCGGAGGTTCTTGGTGTTACAGCCTCTTCGCGTCCGCTTGAGATACCGAACCAGACAATCGCACACTATCGGCTGATCGAGGAGATAGGACGAGGGGGAATGGGAGTGGTGTACAAGGCCGAGGACACTCGATTGCATCGGTTCGTAGCACTCAAGTTTCTTCCTGAAGAACTTGGCGAGGACGAGCAAGCGCTGGCGCGGTTTCGTCGCGAAGCGCAGGCAGTTTCGGCTCTGAGTCATCCCAATATTTGCACGCTGTACGATATCGGCGAAGCCGGAGGACGCGCCTTTATCGCGCTGGAGTTTCTGGAGGGGACGACGCTAAATTACTTGATTGGGGATCGTCCAATTGCTCCTGAGACCTTATTGGGCCTGGCCATCGAAATTGCAGACGGTCTGGAGGCGGCGCACGCGAAGGGAGTAGTGCACCGCGACATCAAACCGGCAAATATCTTCGTGACCGCGCGGGGTCACGCCAAGATCCTAGATTTTGGTCTCGCAAAATTGAGTCATGCAGGCCTATATGCACGCGAACAAGAGACCCTAGACGAATTGCAAATGGCAGCTCGCCACCTGACCACACCAGGCACGGCGATGGGAACAGTGGCCTACATGTCGCCGGAGCAAGTATTAGGCAAGGAATTGGACGCACGATCCGATCTGTTCTCGCTTGGCGTGGTGCTGTACCAGATGGGAACTGGGCAGTTGCCATTCTGGGGTCAGACCTCTGGGGCCATGTTCGACGCCATCCTGCATAGCGCCCCGGTTTCACCAGTTCAGATTAATCCCAAGTTGCCCGTGGAGTTGGAACGCGTCATCACTAAGGCATTGGAGAAGGACCGGGACCTCCGGTATCAGAACGCTCCCGACATTAGTACCGACCTCAAGCGCCTCGAACGTGACACCGCCAGCGGGGGGCGAGCCACCACTTCTGCAGTACGCGAGCGCAACACTTGGTTGGCATGGACCCTGGTAGCGTTGCTGGTGACCGGATTTCTTACGTGGATCGTCGCTAATCGTACCAAGCCCACAGTCCGGAATCCACTTTTCAATGCGCAGTTCACAAGGCTGACAAACTTCGGAGGAACGAAGAGCAACCCTGCTATCTCCCCAGACGGGGAATTCGCCGGATTCATTTCCGACCGGAGCGGTACGTTCGACATCTGGCTGGTGCAAACCAACGGAAACAGCCCGGCGAACCTTACCCAAGGTCGGATTGGGGATGCGCGTGCACCCCTGCGTGCGTTTGGGTTTTCAGGCGACGGATCAGAAGTGTGGAGCGCTGGCACCGAAGCCAGGAGGCTCATGCTATGGCCTCTCATGGGCGGGACACCCCGCAGTTTTCTTGACGAAAAGGCCGCCGAAGTTGCCTGGTCGCCAGATGGCACACGATTGGTCTATCACACCTGGCAAGCGGGCGACCCGACATTTGTGGCGGATCAGAACGGCACTAATCAACGCCTGATCTTGCAAAACGAGCCCGACCTACACAACCACTATCAGGTCTGGTCAAAGGATGGCCGCTGGATCTACTTTGTGCGCGGCCGGCCGGCAACGCACGAGATGGATCTGTGGCGCATTCAACCGAATGGTGGAGGATTAGAACAACTCAGTCATCTAAACACTGACATTGGCTACCCGACCCCGATTAGTGAACGATCGGTTCTATTTGTCGCGCACAATCAAGATGGGGCTGGCCCATGGTTGTGGGCATTCGACCCAAAAACGCGAACGTCGGACCGTGTGAGTTCGGGCTTGGAAGAATACACCGCCTTGGCAGCCACAGCCGATGGCCGACGTCTTGCGGCGAGTGTCGTGAATCCTCAGGTCAATTTGTGGAGCATTCCGATCACGAGTCGGGCAGTCGAAGAACAGGAAGTCGAAGCTTTCCAAGTACCCACCTTGCGCTCCTGGGGGCCCCGCTTCGGAGGCAGATCGTTATTCTACTTATCTTCGCGTGACGGCGCTGACGGACTGTGGAGCTATCACGATGGGAATGCGCTGGAGATATGGAAGGGCTCCGAAGGCGCGCTCCAGTCCCCGGTGGGGGTCTCGGCCGACGGGAGCCACGTTGCGTTTGCACTGAGGCGAAATGGCAAGCAACAGATGCACGTAATGAAAGCGGATGGGACGCGCCTTCGTGCTCTTTCGAGCAATGTTGATGTTCGGGGCGCAGCATCCTGGTCTCCCGATGGCAAGTGGATTGCCGTGGCCGCCGCCGACAACAATGGACTGGGCTTGTTCAAATTACCCGTTGACGGCGGCGCGCCGGTTCGGATTGCAACAGGACCGTTCCTGGATCCGGTGTGGTCTCCACGAGGGGACCTGATCGTGTATTGCGGACCACAGGTGTTCACGCTCGCGCCGCTCCTGGCTGTACACCCGGATGGCAGCGCGGCGAAATTACCAGAGATCAGAGTGCAGCGCGAGGGTGTGCGTGCGCGTTTCCTGCCCGACGGCACGGGACTGGTTTACATGCTGGGAAGTACGCTAGCCGAACAAGATTTCTGGTTGCTGGACCTTAACACCATGCGTTCACGGCGTTTGACTCGGCTGAGCAGTTCCGCGATTATGCGGACCTTTGATATCACTCCCGACAGCAGGCGGATCGTATTCGACCGACTATCGGAAGAGTCGGAAATACTGCTCATTGATCTTGCGCCGACCCAAGCTCGGCCGTAGTCGGTCAATACAGTTCAATCTTCAAACAACGACGCCATGCCCGACATCGCGTTCTGAGCAAAGACCACGTCAATGGGCGCGACAAAAGACACTCTCGGAACGGAATCCATCCCCCTGACCGGAACCACAACACAGCGGCCCTGGAATTCACCATCAACCCCTCGTTCGGATGCGGAGAGCCTTTTTCGTTTGTACAAAATTAAGCCACGCGAACAACCCGAAAGAGAGAGGGGAACTTCCGGCTCGCCGTTTCTATTCGTCCGCGCCGTGTTCCCCGCTCCCGCGTGCCCGACGTATTAATTGCCCAGCTAATCTGCCTTCCGAACAACACCGTGGATCGCCTGCGACCCGAAATGCCCTGTTGCGCCACTCGTTCCGGTAAATACCAGCGTAATGTTCGAAAACTCGACCTGCGATCCTCCTGCGATGCACACCTGCAACGGCGACGGCCCAAAGGGTGCTTGGCTTCCATTCGCCTCGATGTTGGCCGTTCCCGTAACCTCGATGCGTGCGGTATAGGGAGGGGTCCCAAGGGAGGCTGTAGGGCAGTCGGTCGGGTTATAGACAACAGTGTCAGTCGTCATCGTGATGTGATGGGTATGCTGTGATCGGGCGACCGCATTCACATTTGTGACGGTCTGTCCAAAGTCGGACAACTCCATCGTCAGAGCTGCCGAGAATTTGGCTGTTTGGGATTCTCTGTCCAACGTCAAGCTCCAGGGACCGTGAAGTTCCCACGGACTCGTACCAGCAGTTATCGGTGTAAAGTCGTTGATTACACCGCTGAAGTGCATGGGCGTCAGGAACTGAGGCTCCTGGGCCCGTAGACATAGGGAGGTGGCAGTCAACAGCAGAGAAGTGGTGATCAGAACACGTGCGGTCTTCATCGAAGTTTCTCCTTTTCAGTTGATGCTCTGGGCATAAGCCGATGCCGTTGCCAGTAGCAGGCCGAGTGCGAGAAGCGCAAGCAGTCGCTTTTTCATAAATCCTAGTTCGAAGAAGAACGTCTAGCCTTCTGAGTTCGTCCCCTTGTCTATGTCAGCGCAAATTGCCTGCGGATTTGATCATTTCGGTTGAAAAAAATCTTTCGCAGGTGACTGTTCATCGCGAGGAAAGCTGGAAGGGCTCGTCTGTGATGCGCCAGTGCTGCATTTTTCCTCGTTCGATACGATTAACCATTTGCCGGCTGTCGATGTCGTGCACCTTCAGTGAGACCTCTGTGCGCCACATTCTGGTACTCCCGGGGTAGTTTCGACGCTGGAGGTCATCCAGCGTCAATTTGGTAGACCGGTCACAAGGATACCTCCTTGTGACTCAGACTACTCCCCTTCGCTAGAAGTGCACACCCATGTGAGACGCACTAGCCTTCGCCGCGCCTGTCTGTGATCACTTGGCTGTATTGTCGCCTACCGAAAAAGCATTCGAAGCCCCCATAAACGACTACGGTCAGCGGATTTCCGGTTGTGGCCTTATCTCATTCCCGCTAGCCCTGCGGCGCTTCCCGCGCCGCGGCCGAAAGTCCGCCGATCTTAATGGTGGACGACCAGTCCTAGCCGTGGGCACTGCCATTGATGGCGAATGAAGAGCCCGTCTTAATAGCTCCAAACCGCGTGCGCAAAGGGCTGGGGGAGTTGCCGGAAGATGCATGAATGTAGTGGTCGCGTCAGCTTACAACAGCCGGGCGATGCCTGGGAACCCGTCAAAACCTGAATCAAAACTCAAAATCCGAGTGATTCCATGCTGTCCATGACGGCGAGATGGACAGCATCACGCGCCGAGAGGCGCGGATGTCCCAGGACAATCTCTTTGGCACGCTCGGTGGCGGACACGGACTCCAAAGCTTCGCTCCGCGGGAATTGACGGAGGACGAGGAATTCGCGGGCCGGCGTAGGGGTCGCCGAGGACAGGGGGTAGAGAAATGCAAACGCGCCGAGCAATGTGATGAGGATCAGCGCTAATCGTCGGGATTTCATGGTTCACGCCAGAGTGCGGGGTCGCGTCTTCTTAGGATGAAAGCCACCAACCCCAAGTTCACCGCGGGGGAACAACATCCATTCGCCGCAGATGAAACCTCCGACGCCACTCATTCTGCCAGCAGGTCCTTGAAAAACCCATTGAGGAGCCGATTTCCGGGGTCATAAGTCTTCCTAGCCGCTGCAAACTTCTTCAATCGATCGCCCAAGCCCTTCTGTGCCTGTGCCGCCGTGACCCTGGCGGTCTGATTCAGGAGCGGGATTCCACCCTGATTGCTGCAAAGATCGTTGTAGGCGTCCAGGAAAGGCTCCCACCCGGGATTGGCCGTCGAGACGGGATCCACCGTCATGGCATTGCTATCGTAGGAATAGGACAACAGAGAATTTTGGTCCTTGGCCACGCGATATCCAACGCTCAGCATGTTGGTGCGATATCCCTTCTGTTGGTAATAGTCGCGCGAAAATTTGAAATAACCGGCCATGACGTCAGCAAACTTCGCTTCCGGAAATGCCCAGAAGCTAAAGGTGTAACTGCTATTATTGGCCGGTACGGGATAGCGGATCATCTGCTCGGTGGCGATGCTGTAATCGGCGCGAATCAAATTATTCAGCTTAAACCGCCACATCGCGCAGAAGCCGTCAATCACCCCGTAGCGAATTGCAGGGTCCGAAATTTCCGCTTCCACCTGGCGGCAGAACGCTGGTCCCGCCGAACCCCACAGGTAATTGCGTAGCGGCCAAATGATGTGGTTGGGGGCCCCTGACGCGCCCGGATTGTATTTGCGAAACTCGACGGTAATCAAATTGTCGAATGGAAAAACGTAATACATCATGGATTCATTGCGGGCAATAAGCTCCGGTAACTTTTGAACGAAATCTTCCAGTGTGAAGGTCTCGTGGTAAACCGCCATGGGGAGGACGGGGCGCACGCGGAAAGTGGCGGCGGTCACGATCCCGAACAAACCGTAACTCGACCGAACCTGTTGAAGCAGTTCGGGCTGGCTCTCGTCGATTTCCAGAACGTCCCCGGAGGGCAGGACCATCTCGATTTCTGTTGCATACGAGTTCACCTGGCCATACTCGCCGGGCATGGAGCCGTCTTTGGTTCCCGCACATGCCGCGCTTCCCATTGAAAGGTTGCCGATTTCTGTGTTCACGTGAAACTGCAAATTCTTTTTCTCGAGTTCCTGCGCAACGTCGATGTAAACGGCGCCGGCTTGGGCCGCAACAGTGTCAGAAGTGATCTGACGAATCTGATTCATCTTGGACATCATGATAAGCGTTCCACCCTCCACCACACCGCAAGGGGACGTGGAGTGGTTCGAGCCGATGGCCCTCACGGGGGAGGGGTACTTCACCGGGTCTTTGAGAATGGCAACAACGTCCGCAATGGAGTTGGCCTCCACGACCACTTGCGGGTGTGAGACTAAGTCCCCAAACCAGTTTGTGACCGAAGTTGTTGGCATAGGTGTCCTCCGTTTGCTGTCTAGTGTGGGAGATCTTCGCCTTAGTTACCCAAATTGGGAGCCAAGGGGTCGTAGGTGATTTGGACGAATTGTGCCGTAAAGGCGAGAAAACGCATCCGGGCCTGCATTTGAAACACGGGATCCTCCGTGCCTGTCACCTGGAAGGAGGCGAGGAATCCCACCACGTTGCCTACCGCGGCCAGATCCTCGAAAGTCTTGAATTTCAGATAGCCCAGGCCCACCTGAGTATCAGGCTGGCTGGCTTTGACTTCATAGATGTGACAATAAAGCGTAGTGTAATCCCAAAGCACTTCCTGGAAGCCATGGACACTATCTCCGCTAGCTTTTTGCATGTACTTTATCCCCTCGAGATAGAAGCACCTGCCATCCGGCCGGGAGAATACCAGGTGATACCGCATTTCCGCTTCGCCGGTCGTGGGGTTTACCTCAAGGTAATTGAAACGGCTGTTTTGTGCATCGACCACGTAGCTCACCTGCTCTTCATCGAGGAACTTCGCGAAGGTGATGGAGCCCTGCATTTGGGCCTCATGCTCCGGGGCGTCAATAAACTCGTTGACGTCGCGGGCCGTCATTTGGACGTCAAACTTGCAATCCACCCCATTCGCGGGCGCTCCGGTGGCCGGGATGAGGTTCGCAATCGTAAGATCTCCCGCGCGGCCCGGGGCAGGCGTGGTTGCTCCCTCAAAATACCAACCCACCAATTCTTCGCTGAACGTCAAGCTCAGGCCGTCGGGAAGGTAGACATCAAGGAAGGGCCTGAGAAGGGCTTCCGTGGGAAGGGCTTTCATGTCGGTCCGCGTCAGCATGTAGTAGAAGCCGAAGTTGCCGGAGGAGTCGGAATGAAAGATTCCGAGCGAGAGGTTGTTGAGGGCGGAAGATATGGCGGGTGGTACAGCCGTTATGTATTTCCCCACCAAAAAGTCGCTGGTAATCTTGCGGATTTCGTCGTGGAACGGGGTGAAATCGTTCAACTGAAAATGATCTTGGAGAAAACTGGGCAAGACCAACCCTTCCATCAATCCCATCAAGAGGTAGCGGGAGGCGAGGGTGCCGTCGGGCTTGGCGTCAAAGTTCAAATACGCCACGCCGCCCGCGTGGTTGGCATTGGAGATGACGTCCATTCTCCACACGCCTTGCAAGTCTTGGGGGGTGGGGACAGCACCGGAGGCATAGAGCGCTTGATGATCATCCAGCGTCATCTGATCGAAGCTGTGTTTCCGCGTCATGGGAAACGTAAACTGGCGAAGCCCGTTCGGATATTCTCCCAGGTAGACGCGGCCAATCAGCAGGTCCTGGTTGATCACCTTGAAGATGTCGTAAAACCCCGTCCAGGGGGCGTCCAAATATTTAAGGAGAATGTATTTTCCTGCTTCGAGCGTCCCCGTAGGCTTCGCCAGGTTTATTTCTTCCAGGCTGTTTCGCGCTTGGATGTGGTCGTCGGTGTCACTGGTGACTCCCGTGTAGTGGCCGCTGGCGTCCTTGTGGAACTCTTTCTTGAAACCGGTGAAGAGCGCTGAGGACATGACGTTCAAAATATGATCCTTGGGGAAGAAACCCTTCCAGAACTGGTCGTTCCGGATCGTGCGTGAAGGCACGTCGATCTGAGGGGGCCCGCCTTGGTTGATGAGCGTGTCGATGTCGAGCGACGTGCAGCGCCGAAAGAGGGGCTCCAATTGCCCCTCACTGTAATTTGAAACCAGAATCGGATCGATGCTCGACAAGCTCACGGACTTGTTGGGTTGGGGGTAAGCGTTTCCCTGAAGAGTTTGAATATGCCTTTCCACCGCACGCTCCGTGAGCGCGGAGATGGTCAGCAAGGGATTCACATTCAGCGCTGACGGGATGAGCGAACCATCGCAGACAAAAAGTCCGTCATGGACGCTGCCATCTCCGGAAAACACCCTCCCGAACTCGTCGGCAGATCCGTGGAGATAATCCTCGCCCAGCGGGCACCCCCCCAAAGGATGCGCCGTCACCAAGTGGCGGGTCTTGAAGATGTTCCAGAGGGGATTGGAGATGAAGTTTGCCTGCTGGGCGCGGGCGTGCCGCCGCAGTTCCGCATTGATGCGGGTGAAAATAATCTCCCGTCCGGCGCCGTCCCACTGAATTTTCATGCGTCCGTCAGATTCATACCACGGGGCATCGAAGACCATGGTCCCGCGGGCGTCGTCGTGGGCCATACACAAATAAAACATGGTGTGATTCAATGCACCGTCAATCCGGTACGGGTGCAGAAGGTCGTTGTCATTGATGGTGCGCTGCTTCTGGGCGGCCTCATTTCCTGCGTAGGTTCTCATCGCCATGCAGAAGTGCAAAGGCCACCTTCGCTCCCAGAATGTAGGCACTGGGGAAAGAAAGGTCTTCCACGGTGAAGCGGTCCTCGACCGGCACGTTGCCGTCGTAGGAAATCGCGCTGACAATCGTGGGACCGGGCGGCAACGCTCCTCCGACCACCGGGGGGTTCAAACCGTACCCGAGTACGTTGTCAACATAAGTACCGTTGTAGGCAAGCCCGAAGAAATCTCCGTTGCCGCTGAACCCTGTTCCCAAGACCGGCGAGACTTGCAATCCGTGCATTTCCGACCGCAGCAGGATTTCCGGGGAGTTGATGGCCCCGGCGGCAAGCACGACATTTTTTGCATCCAAAGTAAATGATTGGCTGGAGAGGTCGTCAGCGACGTGCGACCCGTGAATGCGCCAGCCTCCTCCCGCGAGTTTCTCAACCCATTCGACCTTGGTTTGCGTATAGATTTCCGTCCCCGCGGCGCGAGCCATTGGCAAGTAGTTCATGTAGAGAGTATTCTTCGCGCCCACATTGCAGCCCGTGATGCAGTCACCACAATTCGTGCAGGGTTTTTGGTCGACCCCATAGGGATTCTTTCCATCAATGCTGAAATTTACATTGATGTTGAGTGCGTATGCGTGATTTCCGAATTCCACGGCGCGACGTTCCATGGCCTGCACCTTGGCTAGTTCCATCGCGGTGGGGTGCGGGCCTGCCGCGAGCACTTGCCGCGCTCGCAGGTAATAGGGCATCAGGACGTCGCGCGTAATGGTTCGAGGCCAATTCGTTTCTTCGAATACTTCTGCGTCCGGAATGATCGCGACATTGGCGTTCACCAGTGAAGTCCCGCCCAGACCGGACCCCTTGATGACGGAAATATCCTGATAATTCAAAAACTCGTAGAGGCCCAGGGAATTGGTATCATCGCGCAGGGCGGCCAAGACACCAGCAGTTTGGTCGGGGAAAGTTCCAACAGGCCACTCCCGACCTCGCTCCAAGAGACAGATGGAGGGCTTGGGATTGAGGTTAGCCGACGCCAACCTGGCGGCGAAAATGGCGCCGCCATACCCTGACCCGACAATAATGTAGTCATAAACTTCTTTCCTGTTTGCGAAGTCAAGTGACAGCATGTTCTACCCCCCTTGGCGATAGGCAATTTCATAGATCATGAAGACGCGCCCACCGTCCGCCCATCCTGTTTATTTGCCGTTAACCAGCCGCATGTCTCCTTGAGAACCCCCGGGGAACACAGATCACTTGCATGCTTGACGAGGGCAAATTGGCCCTCGTAAGCTGCCCTAAACATCCATGCGCAGAACGGAACTCTACCTGCTCTCAGATGTTTAGGTTCAGATTAATGACTACCAGACACAGAAACTAATTCTTGTTACCTCGTGGAATGACAAAAGTCAAGGAAAATATCGACATGGCGCATATTTAGCCCCAGCGCTTACGTCCAAGCCCTTATTCCTAGAAGGCAGGAAAAAGTCGACTTTACCAACTTTGCCGTTATGATTTTTCAATGGGATACATTGTGAATTACATGCCCAAAATCGATTTTTTCACATGTTCCAGGTCAAGTCTACGCCAGGCGTGATTACGTCGATGCCCAAGCCACGCCGCCGTTTTCGTCGTAAAAGACCTCGTCAATTTTCGAGTCTTCTAGGTAGAGGACTGCGAAACCATTTAGGACGCGTTCGCGAATGTCCGGATCATTGGCCGACCGTTTTTCGTACCAGAGCACGTTATTAGGGTTATTGAAGACTGGCGCCTGACCCCAAGGCAAAGCGCTATGGCCGCAGCAACGGCAGGGCACATTCCGTCCTTGCGGGTCATGGTTCTTATAGACTACTCCGGCGTGAATGTGACCCCAGTACCACATGGCCGGTCCAGCATTTGCTGGGAAGGCACTCATCACCTGATCCCACAGAGCATTGGTCGTCGATCCGTCGTCCGAGAGGCCATTATGATGCGTTAAGACGATTATCCTCTTGTTTTTATCCACTTGGGCCTTAAGGAACGCTACCTGGACTCCATCGTCGCCCAGGGATCCCTCCATGTACATGCCCTCCTCACTGGAATAATAGGCTGAGTCCAGCCCCACAACGATCCATTTGCTATTTTCGAGCGCGAAGTAGCTGCTCTGCTTCTGGAGGGCAAATTTTGGGCTGGCGAGAGCCACGTCGAAGTACGGAGAGCCGCCGGAATACATTTCGTGGTTGGAGTTAAGCGTAAAGGAGCCCTTTGGCCCTGCGGGCCACAGATCCACGAGTAGATTGTCTTCCTGCTCCTTGGTCCCCGCGTAGTAGACGTCGCCGAGGTGAATGGTAATGTCGGGCTGTAGAAACGCCAAATGTATTGCCACGTCCGTGCTGGGGGCAGGGTTCGCAGGACTTCGCCAATTACCGGTGCCCCAGTCTCCCGCTAAGCCAATCTGGACGGAGTCATCAATCGGAATGACGGGAGGATTGTTGGGAAAATGATGCTTGCCGGTAAAGACGTGCTCCAACCAAACGGCGGCTGCTTCCGTCCACCCGGGATCCAACTGCTGGTATTTGCCGGTACCCCAAAGCTGTCCTTCTGGACCGACCAACACCACGCCGGCCTCGATGCTGCTCAACACTGCGTCTTGATCATCGGTCAAAGCCGAATAGGTCAGAAGGAGACTATCGTTGACGGTGGGGTCAGTTTGCGGGGCCACCTTGCTCTGGCTCACCGTTACGGCCTGTTGGTGCGCTTTGAGGAGCATGGGAAGAATCATTTGCTTCTGATCCGGTGTGAGCTTTCCCCAAGCGCGCTTAATACGGTTGGCGACAACTGGATCGAAGTGGATATTCATTGGAATTCCTCCCTTCTGTCTCGCCCGTGGTTAGGTACACATGCATCTTTATTCTCACATATGCTGAATTCCGTGGTCTATGTTTGTTTTGCCAAAGGAATTGCGGGAAGTCGGATGAGAGGTTGAGGTAGATGGAATGCGAGAGTCATCGAGTCCTCGGAAGAGAATCCCAGCCCAGGAGGTACAGCTCGGGTATGAGATGGTGACGGCTACCGGTAACTAAAAATGTTTAGAATGTCAAGATAAAAAGATGAAAAGAGAATCCCACACAGTCGTCGGGGAAAATCTCGCTAGGATCAGTCCGGCAAGTTATTAGGGACTCCGGGCGTACGTTGACAATCGACAGACGCAGGCACTCCGGACTCTCCAAGGATCTTGTCAGCACGCGTGTTCTGGAGTGCGGTCTGGGAAAATCGAGCCGGGTGAGCGGGCATCATTTCGAGACGCGATGTGCTGGCTCATTGTCCAGCGGCGGCAGCGAAGTTTCCTAGCCTTTGCGCTGCCGGCATGGCGGCCATTTAGGAGCAGTGATGAGGGGCGAGGAAGAAAGGCCAAAGTCCGAGGTCCGAGGTCCGAAGAGAACGGCAGGGGTCGTTGGGTTCAGGCTCTTCCGGTCGCGGCCGCGTCAGGTTACGACAGCCGCGCGATGCCCGGGAACCCGTTAAAACCCGAATCGAAACTCAAGATTTGAGTGATTCCATGCTGTCCATGACGGCGAGATGGACAGCATCACGCGCCGAGAGGCGCGGATGTCTCAGGACATTCTCTTCGGCACGCTCGGGGGCGGACGCGCACTCCAAAGCTCGCTGCGTGGGAATTGACGGGGAATTAGAGTTTCGGGGGCCGGCGTAAGTGTCGGCGCCGCCGAAAGTCCGTCCATCTTAAGGGTGACCCACTGCTGGGCCTAGGCCGAATGTCATTCGGGCCCGAAAAATTTCTTCATCCTCTCGACCCCCACCGCCGATAACGATATGGGAGAGTGTCGGCCGCGCGATAGAGCGAAGGGGTCGCCGCGGCGAAAAGGCCGCCCATCTTTAGCGTTGACGGCCCTTCGGCCTTGCGGTTTTACTCACCACCTGCTTCAGGAGGGGTGGCACCGCAGGTAACGGGGTGGTTACGCGTCTTAGTTTGGGGGGAGGGGGGTGGTCCGATAATCGTAGGGCCGAACGCCATTCGGCCTCACAAATTCCTTCATCCTCCCGACCCCAACCGCCGATAACGATACGGGGGAGTGTCGGCCGCGCGATGAGAAGAAGGGGGCGTTGTCCGCCATTAAGCTTGGCGGACATTCAGCCGCGGTGGCCGCTCGCCCTCCGGCAGTGGTTCAGGTTCAGGAGTCCCTTTGGTTGCGCCAAAGGCGAATGGCAGATTCTTTTCCCGCGCTCCTGCACGGGCGTAAGGCACTTCACCGGGTTGGCGATATCGGCCGAGTGAAGAGGAGCGCAGATCCAAACGTCCCAGAACCCCGTATCTGGGGAGTTTGTATGATTGTTCGTGGGAAGAGTTGTCGAGGGCTATTGCTATCCCCTTTTTCAAAGTCCAGCCGCCTCATTTTCCAAGTTTGGTATAGGTCAGGCCGAGCTCGGCCAAGTATCCGCTGAAGTGAAGTTTCCGAACCCACTGTCGCTATTCCGTATTTCACGAGCGGGCTTCGGGCGGCTCGAAGTGTGATAGGATGTTGTGGTTTCGAAATGGCAACCCCATCCACCATTGCGCATTACCGCATTACCGCCGAATTGGGACGCGGCGGTATGGGCGAAGTGTATCGCGCCACCGACACCAAGCTGAATCGCGAGGTGGCGATCAAGATTTTGCCTGAAGCCTTCGCGCAGGATGCCGAGCGCATGGCCCGTTTCCGGCGCGAGGCGCAGGTGTTGGCGTCGCTGAACCATCCGAATATCGCTGCCATTTACGGCGTGGAAGAGCGGGCGCTGGTAATGGAACTGGTCGAAGGCCCCACGCTGGCGGATCGCATCGCGCAAGATCCCATCCCGCTGGAAGAGGCGTTGCCGATTGCACGGCAGATGGCCGAAGCTCTCGAGGCGGCGCACGAAAAGGGCATCGTCCATCGCGATCTCAAGCCCGCCAACATCAAGCTCACGGCCGAGGGCAAAGTGAAGGTGCTGGATTTTGGCCTCGCCAGCGTGGCGCAGCCTTCCGCGAGCGGCGACCCGCGGTCCTCACCCACCCTCACCATAAGCCCCACGCAAACGGGCATGATCCTGGGCACGGCGGCGTATATGTCGCCGGAACAGGCGAGAGGCAAGACCGTCGACCGGCGGGCGGACATCTGGGCGTTCGGTTGCGTGCTCTATGAGATGCTCGCCGGCCAGCAGGCCTTCACGGGCGAGACGGTTACGGATGTGATGGCGGCAGTGGTGAAGGAGGAGCCGGATTGGACCAAACTGCCAGCCGCGTTGCCGGCGGGTATTCAGAAACTGCTGCGCCGCTGCTTGCACAAAAACCCCAAGCAGCGCCTGCAAGCCATCGGGGATGCGCGCATTGCGATTGAAGAGACACTGAGCGGGGCGGAGGCCGCGGCACCCCTGGGCCCCCTCCCGGTTGAGCAGGGGAGGCGGGAAGCGCGCAGTGGTGGCTGGCTGGCCGCTCTGCGCTGGGCTGCGATAGCGGTTCTGCTGGGCCTTGCGGTCCTCGGAGGATGGTGGTTCGGGACTCGGAGCGTTGTTCCCAGTGCCGACTGGTCCGGCGAGCTTTTGCCCGGCCCGACTATCGCCTTTTGGCCGCGAGTTTCGCCGGACGGCCGACTACTCGCCTTTCAGGCCATGGTCGACATCATGGCCCAGGTTGCCGTAATGGATCCCGGCTCTGGCAACTGGACGGTCCTGACTGAGGATAGAACCCGCGGCCTTGTCGCCAGTCTTTGTTGGTCCCGAGACGGCTCGAAGATTTACTTCGATCGGTTCTTCTCTCAACCTCTGGGGGTCTTCTCGGTTCCAAGCCTCGGGGGAGAGGAAAGGTTAGTGCTGGCCAATGCGGCCAACCCAGAATCCCTCCCGGATGGCAGTCTGCTGCTCGTCCGAATTGACCCCGACCGCAAGAGCCAAGTCTATCACTTCTGGCCTGACAGTGGGCGCCTCGAGGCCTTGGGGGCTTGGGTCACACTCTCTCCTGCCGCACCCTTGCGAGTGTTTCCCGATGGTAAGGAAATGGTCTTCTTCGGGACCGCCAAGGGAAAGGGCGCGGATGATTCTCCCCACCTTTATCGGCAGGACATTGACACCGGCAGGGCGGAGCGGCTGGCGCCAGAGTTGCCGATCGTTCAGCTCGCGCAGTTGTTCCCGTTGGCGGTTACCCCGGACGGCCAATCGGTCCTGATTGACCTTCCTTCCGGCAATCTGCACCGGATCGTGGCGATTCCGCGCTCGGGCAGGGGTTCCATCCGAACCCTGATAACCCTGACATCCGCGCCCTGGGCTTTGGACGCCGCCCCGGACGGGGCTCTTTACGTCGATCAGGTTGATCGCCCCCAGGATGTTCTGAGGTTCCCCAGGTCCGGAGGAACACCGGAGGTGCTGGCAAGCCTGGAATCCTACTCGCAGGAGTTTGCCCCACCGGTGGAATTGTCGGATGGGCGGATCGTCCTCGCCACGCTTATCTCCGGACGGCCACGCCTGCTCGTGGGCAAGCCGGGAGGAAGTTTCGTTCCCCTGCTGGAAACGAACGAGGATACGGCGCCGCCGATGGTTCAAGTCGGCGATGACGAGGCGGCGCTCATGGTTGGGAGTCCCCCGCAGCGCTCGCTCGCCATCGTCTCCGTGAAGGAGGGGCGCATCCTCCGGCGCTTCGATGTCACAATAGGGAAACAGATCACTGGCTTGGCGGCTTCTCCGGATGGAAAGGACCTCTATTACCTGTCTTCGGGAAGCGTCTGGTCCGTCCCCAGCCAGGGCGGGAGTCCTCACATGATCTGCGCTGGCGACGGTGCGGCGGTGAATCCCGACGGGCGCGACTTGATCGTCAGTTTGAATGAACAACAGCACGTGCGACTGGAACGAGTTCCCCTTGCGGGTGGGCCAACGCAGCCCATTCAGGTCAGGGGCGATCTCCCGGTCAGCCCCATGCTGCTGGGCCCCGATGCCCTCAATAAGGATGGCAAGCTGCTGGTCAGCGTCGCGCCGCGGGACTCGTGGTTCTTCGGTCTGGCGATTCTTGACCCCACCACGGGTGCGGTCACGCGCGTTCCATTGAATTATACCGGCGACATCATGGTCGCGGGTTGGGGAAGCGACGGGCGAATCCTGGCCATCGCCAACCCCATGAGATCTCACATCTGGCGATTTCGGCACATCCAACGCTAAAACGGCCAGCGGCTTAGAGCAGAGAAAAGTATGGAAGCAATGAGTCTCGCCGCTGGCGACACAATCCGGTTGCAAGACCTCGCCCCATACATCGCGTGGATTCCGTGATCAGGACCATTTGGTCTATAATGAACCTGGACGATGGTCCTTACCTTTTTCCTCTCAAGGGAACTACGTTCGATTTCGGGGGAGAAACCGGGATCGCCCGACCAGAGCATCATCGGAAGAAATCGGAACAATAGTATAAAAAAACTGTTGGGCAAAACGCGCGCACCCCTGAAACTATAATTGGGGACGTGGGTCGTAACGTCGATCTCCGATCGACGGCAGCGGTCGGAGACCGGCGCTACAGCGGGGTACTCGGCGAGGCAAGTTGTAGCGTCGATCTCCGATCGACGACTCAGGGCTTAGTAGTATAACTCCATGGCAAATGACTCATCGCGCCTTTCGGGCGCTGCCAAGTGGCTTCTCATCTTCGGCCTCTTCCTGGTCGCGGATAGCGCCTATCTGGCTGCCTACGGCGACCCCACGTTCTTTTACGTTGCCAATGCACTTCTCCATCCCGCGTTGGGAGTTGGAGCGGCAATTCTTCTGGTGATGCTTTTCGCTCGCCACCGCGACTTACTCTCGGGCAGGCTGAGAAAACTCGCGGCATTACTTCTCGCGCTGGCGACGGTCTTTGGCGTCTACCTTCTCTTCGTGGGAATGACGCGGCCGCACAGCCTGGCGTTGTACGCGCACGTGGGAGCTTCGATTGCCGGGCAAGCTGGGAGTTGTCGGTTGGCCCGTCGGATTAGTACCGACAAACGCCGCAGCGCTTAGTATTACCGATCCCTGTTGATAAATCATTAGGGCTGTATCGGCAGTGCTCCGGCCAAAGAGGCTTTGGTTGGGAGGGCAGGGCTGGCGGGCCGGAGCATTGCCGATACTGCGATTTCCAGTAAGCCGCTAGCGCACCCCCCGCTGCCTATGGATTTTGATCGTTGGCCCGTTGGGGAGAGGGCGGAGATTGAGGGATGTGGATCTCCGTCGAAAGAATCGCGCGAAGGATGGAATAGGGTAATTCGGGGAGGCGAATGACATCTGGGAGTGTTGCTGGGGGGGGGGGGGGGGGTGAGCCAGGGGAAGAGGCCGCGGGGACACACGAACCGGGAGGCGAGCCTGAGGCCCGGCGTTCTCGCGCTTGCGTGTCTGTGTCCTCCATTCTGTTCATGAAGAATCCGTGGGATGTACGATGAGGGAAGCATGCTTGCCAAGGCTTAGTTCCTCGACCGAGAGCCAAGCCACGAAGCGAAGCGTGCCGCGCTGACATACCGGACAGCGGCGTTCCATCGCTTGCCGCTGTTGCTGGGTGAGCACCTCCGGGCTCGGATAGCGGGCCAGGGCGGCAAGTGGCAGATCTCGACCGGAGGCGGGGTGTACCCAATCTGGTCCAACAACGGCCGGGAGCTGTTCTACGAAACGCTGGACAACCACATCATGGTGGTGAATTACACAGTGAATGGGGATTCGTTCGCGCCCGGCAAGCCCCGCCTGTGGTCCGAGAAGCAGATCTTTGCTCCCGGCCTCTCCAACCTGGCGCTAGCGCCGAACGGCAAGCGCTTCGCGGTGTTCCCGATGCCCGAGGACACGGGCCCCGGCAAAGGTTCGGTCCACATCACCTTCCTACAGAACTTCCTCGATGAGCTGCGCCGCCAAATTCCGGCGGCCCGGTGAGCCCTCGGCGCGTCATGGCGAGAGGCATTGCATCGGCCAGATCGCACACCATCGGATCACGCGATTCAAGATTCAAGAGAGGAGTTTTACCCCGGAGCTCGCCGCAAACTCAACGCAGTCCGCACCATTGAAACCTTGACGCAGGGCCGGTATGATAGGGATGGAGTAACCAGAATGACTTCCTTTTCTGTAAAAACCCGCCTAAAGCCTGACGGCACGCTTCAAGTTGCCATCCCCACCGGACTCCCTGAAGCCGACGTCGACGTTCTAGTGGTCATACGGCCCTTAGACGCTGGCAGCGGGAAAGCCGCGCCGACCGGTTCCTGGCCTGAGGGCTTCCTTGACAAAACCTACGGATGCCTCGCCGAAGACCCGCTGGTGCGCGAGCCTCAACTCCAGCACGAAGCGCGCGAGAAACTGCTTTGACCTACCTTTTGGATACCAATACCTGCATTCGCTACCTGAATGGGCGATCTCCCCAAATCAGAAGCCGACTCCAATCGCTGACCCCAGAGGATGTAGTCTTATGCTCCGTCGTCAAAGCCGAATTGCATTATGGAGCGGCGCGGTCTCGCAACCCCGAGCGCACCCTGACCCGCATTGCAGAATTTGTATCGCCGTTCACCTCATTGCCCTTCGATGACTCTGTTGCGCACGCGTACGGTCAAATTCGCGCCCAACTGGAGCAGGCTGATATGCCCATCGGGCCTAACGATTTGATGATTGCGACCATCGCCCTCACCCACGGCCTCACTTTGGTAACTCACAACACGCGCGAGTTTAAGCGTGTTCCAGGTCTGTCGTTGGCAGACTGGGAAGCGTGAACCTCAGCCGGATGGCGCGAACACTCGTGTGGACGTGTGCGGCGCGCGATCCGTCGATCGGCAATAGGGCCGGCGCGGTACTGTTGCTACTCGATGACCAAGGGGTTGCCACCGGGGCACGCCAAGTCGGGGCGTTGGCTCTGGATGAAGGTGTGTCATCTCTTTTTAAGTTCGATCCACCGGTTCGTAATAGGTTGACTTGGGGGGGAAACTAGGTCGCCCAATCCACAAGCGCGATTCAAATTCCTTGTTGAGCGACGGCGTGCACCCCCTGAGTCCCCCGAAGTCCGCATCTAGGAAGTTACCGCGCCTGTCTGTGATCACTTGGCTGTATTGTCGCCTACCGAAAAAGCATTCGAAGCCCCCATAGACGACTACGGCCAGCGGATTTCTAACTGTGCGCTTGTCTGATTCTCAACAGCCCTGCGGCTCTTCCTGCGGCACGGCTGAAAGTCCGCCAATCTTGATGGTGGACGAGCGCTCGGCCTAGGCCGAACGGAGTTCGGCCTCACGCATTTCTTCATCCTCTCGACCCCAACCGCCGATAACGATACGGGGGAGTGTCGACCGCGCGATAGGAAGAAAGGGCGCCGCCGCGAGCTATCCCGTCAACCCGATGCAGCGGCGGGGGAATTCATCCGGATCAAATCGCAACCCCGCCACGCGATGGCCGCTCGGCCTCCGCTAGTGGGCCAGGTCCAGGTGTTCCCTTGGTTGCGGCCAAGGCCGAAGGCTGATTCTTCTCCTGCGATCCTGCACAGGTGTGGCCCTTCCACGGGTAGGCCGTTATCGGCCGAGTGAAGAGGAGGGCAGACCCCGGCATTCCGGAACCCCGTTTCAGGGGAACCCTTGTTCTATCCGCAGCGTCGATGATCCGCAGCACTTGTCCGGATTCGCCACCAAGTCCAAGTGAACCTGCATCGATATACCCCTCACCGTCGCTAGCGGATAATCGCCATTGACAGATTCTTCTGCTGCGATCCGGCGCGAGCGTAGGGCAGCCCTACAGTTGGCTCGTTAATCAGGACTTGCCATGAAGGCTCGCGCCTTTTTGCGCCTAAACAGGACGGCGCCATTGGCTTTAGCACCATCGCAGAATCTATGGGTGCCACCGGGGCTAGTCTGATCGTGAAGTTGATATTCGGGTCGGGTTGTACCCGCAACAGCGGAACCGAGCACAAGTCTTGTAGCGGAGGAATTTGCAGCGGCAGCGCATTTGACCGATTGGGAATGACGGCATCCGCTGTCTGACCCGCCTGCACATCGAAAGAATTGGAAGTTTTGAACGCCGGAGAGGGGACTGTCTGGGCAAACTTGGCAAAGTTCGGCATAGGAGGAAAAATCATGGCGGGAACGGTAGCGAGCGTTTGCGGCTCCCCAGGAGAATGGATCTGTTGCTGGGGAGCGGCCAGCAGGTCCGCGCCCTTCAAGAAACTCAGATTGGTTCCCATCCCCGAGCCCCACTGCTCTACCCTCAGACCAGAAGGCTCCCCAGCTTTGAAATAAGATTGGGGCCGCACATTTTCGGTCTGGATCTTTTTTGGCTCCGGATTCTGCCCGGCCGCCTGAGGAGCACCGACAAAGAAAATCAAAGCACCGAAAAACACCGGATAGGAAAGAGGGCTGAGGGCCGAAGGCTCGTGCACGTTAACCTCCGCAAGTTCATTGGATACATTATACCTTGCGTCATTTGAGGGCCGACCTGTAAATAAGGTTGCTTGCCCTCACGGCGTTCGGCCTCACAAATTACTTCATCCTCTCGACCTTAACCACCGATAACGATGCGGGGGAGTGTCGGCCGCGCGATGAGAAGAAGGCGTTGTCCACCATCACAATTGGCGGACTTCCAGCCGCGGTGGCCGTTCGGCCTCCGAGAGGGTCAGGTTCAGGCGTTCCCTTGGTTGCGGCAAAAACCGATTGCAGACTCTTATACTTCGATCCTGCACGGGCGCAAGGCACTTCCGCGGTTTGGCCGTCCAGCGAAAATGCCCCGAACTCACTCCTCCGCTCTCATCACCATTCACACGTCGGGGCATTTCCGATAGAGACCTAACGTAATACAGCCAAGTGAAGAGGAGCGCAGATCAAGAGATTCCGGGACCACGGTTCGGGATAGTTTCCGCTTGGCCGACCGCCCAGGCACTATCGGACGCCCATGGCGATAAAGGGAACCAGGCAGGTTCCCAACACGTCCGCCGTCTGTGCTATATTTGCGATTCTCCCTAAAAATAGGAGGTATGCCGTGTACAGCATGAAGAACCTGGGGAAACTCAAGATTCTCGATGCGAACGCTCCCGCCGCGATGCAAGCTTTCTGGGCGTTTGACAAGGCCGCCATGGCCGACGGAGCGATTCCTGTCAAGTACAAAGAGCTGATGGCGCTCGCCGTCGCGTTTACAACGCAATGCCCCTACTGTATCGAGATTCACTCGGGCAGAGCGCGCCAGGCCGGCGCGACCGACGCGGAGATCGCCGAAGTGGTGACGATCGCAGCAGCGCTTCGGGCCGGCGCTGCCGTTACTCACGGTACGCATGCGTTCCCGGGAGCATAAGAGGGTCTTACGACTGAAATAGGCAGACCGGCAGCTCCTGCTGTCGGAGCCGATGAACATGCGAACCTCTGTCTTTAACCTCCACGGTTCGGGTCTACAGCCTGGTCCCAGATGATGGGCCACTCGGCCGGCTGGCGCAGAGCAAGCGCAGCTCCGCGATTCACATCATCATTCGCAGCAGAAACGCAGGGCTGGGCTCACCCTGCGCCAGCCTGCCGTGCTTGATCCACAACATATCGAGGTGCTGCCTCGCCCTGCGCCAGCCTGGGGTGGGCCCTCACAAATTTCTTCATCCTCTCAACCCCAACCGCCGATAACGAAACGGGGGAGTGTCGGCCGCGCCATAGGGAGAAGGGGCCGCCGCGGCGGAGAGTCCGACCATCTTAAGGGTGGGCGTCCGTTCGGCCTCGGGGCGGTTCGCGAACCGCCCCTACGAGAACTCACTCGACCTCCCGCTGCCTTCCGTCAGTTTTGCTAACATGGGTTAATCAGGAAGGGGAGGATCCGAGACACCCGAGGGCTACCAACGATGGGCACCGGAGTTTTCCACGTCTTGGCGGTTGCAGTGCTGACGTTGCATCTCCTCTTTATTCTTTGGGTCATCGGAGGGGCACTACTTACCCGGCGCCGGCGCGTCTTGCGCTGGCTGCACATCAGCTCTTTGCTTTACAGCATCCTGATTGAAGCATTGCCTTGGCCACCTTGCCCGCTCACTCTTCTCGAAGCGTGGCTGGAAGGGCGCGCGGGCATCACTCCCTATCACGGCTCGTTTCTGGTGCACTATCTGGAGGCCATCGTCTATCCCGACATCTCGGTTTCCTGGTTAATCGCCGGCGCAGTGGTGGTTAGTGGGTTCAATCTGGGAGTGTACGCCTTCCGCCATCGCCACCGTGCTGACGCTAGCTGACGGATCGAGTTCAGCGCCGCTCACAGGTCCGAGCCCTGAGCGGGCGCGCCACTCTTTCGCCTCTTTGGGGCGCAAGAACGTCGTGCCGGGAAAATTCCGAACCCCTAATCCCGAGCCTCGTATTGCGTGCCCCGAGATCCGCCGCCGCTACTTCGTGACTTGCAAGGCCGGGAGCCAGCGGGAAATGTGGTTGAGGCTGGGGTAATGGGTGCGGTCAACTTGCAGAGGGGTCACGGAAATTTCGCGGGCGTGCAGGGCTCCGTAATCGGAATCGGGCTCGACCTCCTCGAACTCCACCGTCTCGTCGAGCCAATAGTGCGGCCGCCCACGCGGGTCCTTTTGTTCCAGAACGAGGTTTTGCGAAATCTTCTGGCTTTGGCGGGTAATGCGCACGCCGCACACCTCACCGCGCGGCACATTCACGTTCAAGCACACTCCCGGCTCCAGGCCCTCTTCCAGAATCTTGGTGGCCAGTTGCGCGGCAAAGGCAGCGGCGGCGGAAAAATCCAGATCTTTGCGCGAGGCAAGGGATATGGCAAAAGACGGCACACCGTGCACCGCCGCTTCCATCGCTCCGCCCACGGTGCCGGAGTAAACCACGTTTTCACCCAGGTTCCCACCGGGATTGATGCCGCTCACCACCAGGTCAGGCCGCTGCGGCAGAATCTTGTAGAGCGCCAGAATCACGGAATCGGCCGGCGTGCCGCCCACGCCATAATGGTGGTCGTCAATGCGGTGGATGCGCAAGGGCGTGTGCAGGCTGATCGATTGACTGGTGGCGCTCATCTCGCGGTCGGGAGCGACGACGGTCACCTCCCCCACCGCGGCCAGGCCCTGCTCCAACGCTTTGATGCCGGGAGCGTTTATCCCATCGTCGTTGGTGATCAGAATGCGTTTCACGGACATGCGAGAATCCCAGAGAAGTCAGGAGTAAGGAGTCAGAATGGAGCCTTTCACTTCCTGACTCCTAGCGTCTGTCTTCCCAACCCTGCCATTTAGATTTTAAGCATGCGCGCCGAAGTTCGTCCATATGATTTCGTGCGCAGCTTTACCGCAGAGGCGCGGAGACGCAGAGAATGGCCTTTGGCTGCCACATCTCTGCGCCTCTGCGGTGAAGGATCTCGAGGGGAAAAAGTTCTTTCTCTGTTCTTGACTTTCGCTTTTTATTCGCCTATGATCGGAGCGTCTGAATGGCAGGGCTGCGGTGGTTGTAGGCTTACTGCCTACTGCCTTCTGCCTACTGTTTTTTTGGGGGGGGGAGGGAGCCATGTTCATACCCGGGCCGACTGCGCCTGCGGGGGCCTTGAGTCAACCGTGGCGCTTGCCGCCGCGCGGCCTGGCCGTTTTTCACGGGGAGCGCCATGCGCCGCGGCTGAGCCACTACTTTATGCCGCGCCTAGCGCTGGAAGGCAAGCGCATTCTGTTTCTCGATGGCGCCAACTGCGTCGACCCGCGCTTGATGGCGCGGCTGGCCGAGCGGCGGGGCATTCCCTTCGCGCAATTCAACCGACAAATCATGATGGCGCGCGCGTTCACCTGCTTTCAGCTTACCGAGCTCATCAGCCGGGTGCCGCAATTCCTGGCGCAATTTCCCGCCGAAGTGGTGATGGTCACGGCCTTTCCGGAGCTCTACTTCGATGAGGACGTTCGCCCTGCCGACGCCACCGCAGCCTTCCAGCAGGCGCTGCAAGCATTGACGATTGCCGATGGTCGATTGCCGATTGAAACCGCCAACCATCGGCAGTTCAGTTCAATCGAAAATCGACCATCGGCAATCGTCAATTCTCAGCCCGTGACGGTGGCACTTTTTTCCGGCGCCTCCGGTTTCCAGCCGCCTGCAGGCCGCAAGCTTTTTTTCGCCCAGACCTGCGCGGCTGCAACGGAGCTTTGGAAATTTCAGGCGGATGGCGAGGGCCGGCTGCGATTGACACGCCAAGACAAGGTGCTGGGCGATGGGGACTGGGAAAAAGCCGAAATTCGAAAATCGAAATTCGAAACTCGCGAGGCATCGGCCAAATTTCGAGTTTCGAATTTCGAGTTTCGGTCCGCAATTGACAATCGGCAATGAGGTGACCCATGGGACGAACGGTTGCCACGTTTCGCGATTTGATCGAGCAGGAATTACAAAATTGGAAGCAGCGTTTTGGCCGCGCCCTTCGGCAGGAAGAGCAGGCGCATCTGGAGGCCATGTTCAATCGCGTGCGCCTTTACGTGCAGGCTTGCACCTATCACTTTCCCGTGGACGCGATGCACGGCATCCACGTGGCGGTGGAGTTGGACCATGAAATCCGGCTGCGCCGCATCGAGGCCGCGTTAGGAATAAACCTTGAGACTCAGTGGATGGATTCTCGACCTCTACCCTTGCCCGCAGGGAATGATGGTGTGGCTCATCGAGCCGGGCCAGCAGAAACGCCGCCGGCTGATTGACCGCTCTTTTCGTCCCTGCTTTTACGTGCAGGGGCCGGAAAGGCAGCTCGCGCGGCTGGCGGAGGCGCTCCTTGCCCGCGCGGCGGTGAGCTGCGCGCTCACCGAGCGGCAGAACATCTGGGACCGCCGGATGCTGCGCGTGCTGCAAGTCGCCGTCCATCATCCCACCCTGTTTGTGCCGATGACGCGATTCGTCCGCCGCTTTGACAGCAGCCTGGCGCTGTACGACTCTGACCTGATGCTGGCGCCGATGTACTGCTGGGAAAAGAACGTTTTCCCTTTGGCGCGCGTGGAAATTGAGGCCGGCCCCCCCGGCACGAACGTAGCGCCGGGCTTTAGCCCGGCACCTGGCAATGTAGCGCCGCCCTTTAGGGCGGCATGTGCCGGGCTAAAGCCCGGCGCTACATCGGCGCGTGTAGGGGCCAGCGGCGCTGGCCCTGGGCCGAACGCCGTTCGGCCCTACAGCACGCCGAGCGGTCGCCGCGGCGACCCCTACATCACACCGGAAATCCTTTCCATCACCTGCCGCGACGATGAATGGCTGACCGAATACGAGCGGCCGCCCGTGCGCACCATGCGGCTTCGCCTGGAAGGGATTCCCGACGTCAACCCCAAACACGGCCGGCACGGCTCGATCGAGGTGGCGGTGGAAAACGACTGGCAGACGCTCGATGATTCCGATGAACCCACGGCGCAGGTTTTCGAGCGCTTGCTGCGCGTGCACGACCCCGATGTGCTGGTGACCGAATGGGGCGATGACGTGCTGTTGCCGGGATTGCTGCGGCAGGCGCAACGCTTGCACATCCGCCTGCCCCTGAACCGCGATGCCCTGCCGGTGGAGCGGACCCGCTCGCGCAGTTACATGAGCTATGGGCGCATCCTGTTCAAGGAAAGCACCACCACCTTGTTCGGGCGGCTGCACATCGACACGCAAAACTCTTTTGCCGCCGGCACGGGAGAAGTCGAAGCTCGAAAATCGAAAGTCGTAAGCCGGATGCCGAATTTCCAGTTTCGAATTTCGAGGTTCGATCCCCAGTCCCCAGCCCCCGACATGGAAGGCCTGTGGGAACTGGTGCGCGTCACCAAGCTGCCGGTGCAATACGCCTGCCGCACCACTCCCGGCACGGGAATCTCCTATATGCAGATGGAAACGGCCTGGCGCGACGGCGTGCTGATTCCCGCGCAAAAGGCCGAGCCGGAAAGCCTGAAGCACCCCGACGAGCTGCTGCGGGCGGACCGCGGCGGATTGGTTTTCCCCCCGCGCCTGGGCTTCTTTGAAAACGTGGCGGAGCTGGATTTTGTGAGCGAGTTCCCCAGTATCATGGCGCAGTTCAATATTTCGCCGGAAACCATCAACTGCCCGTGCTGCCCGCAGGCGCCGCGTGTGCCCGAACTCGGCTACCGCGTGTGCCAAAAGCATCGCGGCATTACCAGCCGGGTGGTGGCGCGCCTCATCGCCAAGCGGCGGAAGTACAAGGAAATCCGGGACACGGGATACGGGACACGGGACACGGGGCTCAGGGCAGGATTGCCGATTGCCGATTGGCGATTGGCGATTGATGATTGGCAAGGGGCGCGGGACTCGGGACTCGGGATGCAGAAGGCTGGACCTACGGTTCAAACTTCGGGATTCGCGATGCAGGGTGCGGGTTGCGCGGTAACTTTCCCTGCTCCCATTCCGAATTCCGGATTCCAGATTCCGGAGCCCGAACCCCGTATCCCGTATCCCGTGTCCCGTGTCCCGAGCCCCTCCGCTTGCAAGCAGCGGCGCGACGTGCTGAAGTGGCTGCTGGTTTGTTGCTTCGGCTACACCGGCTACAAGAACGCGCGCTTCGGCAAAATCGAGGCGCACGAGGCCATCAATGCCATGGCGCGGGAGAAATTGCTGGTGGCGAAAGAGGCGGCGGAGCAGCGCGGCTTCCGCGTGCTGCACGCGCTGGTGGATTCGATTTACGTGCAGAAGGCAGAAACCGGCAAAAGAGATGAAACTGGAAACTGGAAACTGGAAACTGGCAATTCAGCCCCCAACTCGCGATTTGCGGATTCCGCTTCCGCGTTGAAACCCGAAACTCGGGGTGGAGATAGCGAGTTTCGAGTTTCCAGTTTCCAGTTTCCAGTTTCCAATTTCCAGTTTCCAGTTTCCAGTTTCCAGCCTGTTCTCCGCGCGGACTACGCGCGTCTGGCGCAGGAAATCGAGCAGATCACCGGCCTGCCGCTGGCGCTCGAGGCCGTCTACCGCTACGCCGTCTTCCTGCCCTCCCGGCAATCGGCGGAGATCCCCGTGCCCAACCGCTTTTTCTGCGTGTCGGAGGAAGGCGAGCTGAAGGTGCGGGGCCTCGAATGCCGCCGGCACGACACGCCGCCCTTCGTCACCCGCATGCAGCGCGAGGTGCTCGAGATTCTGGCCGAGGCGCGCGATTTCTCCACTTACTGTGACAAACTCCGCGAAGCGCGGGAAGTCTACGAGCGTTACCAGGAGCGCCTCCGCGACGGCAGCGTGGCGGCGGAGGAATTGGTGATTCGCAAGCGCCTTACCAAGGCTCCCGCGAGCTACCAGAAGAACAGCGTCACCGCCATCGCCGCCCGGCAACTCGACCGCGCCGGGGTGAAATTGCGGCCGGGCGAGAATATCGAGTTCATCATCACCGACGCGGACTCCTCCCTCGTCGACGATCGCGTATGCGCCTGGACGTTGTGGGAAGGCTGGAGGGGTTACGATGTGGAAGCTTACGCGAAAGCCCTGGAAAAAGCGTTTGAACCCGCCGCGCACTTCGGAAGAACAGAAGGCAGAAGGTAGTAAGCAGCAGGCGGCGAGCACCCTTGGCGAGTCCCGGCGAGCCGGGATAGGCAGTAGAACTCAAACGGCAAGCGCGCGGTTGGGGACTTCAAATCTCAAATTCCAGATTTCAGACGTGTCTAAGGCGAAAACCCCTCACTTCTTATGCTGAAACGTGCTGAAAGAATACTTGCTCACCATGAGTTTGCCTTCATCGCCATCCACCGGCCCCAAACTAATGCCAGATGTAGCGCGCCTGTCAGTGAACCGGAAATTCTTCGCCTTGAAGAAGTAAACCCCTCCGGCCTCTGCCTTAAAATGGGCCTCCGCAACGTGGTTGGCCAGCCCCGGAAGCGCCCCTTTTTGCCAGCTTGCACAAAGATGATGTTCGCCGGGATCAAGGGAAAAATAGAAATACGAATCGCCATGCGTCGCCCCCACCCACCTGCCATCAACGCCCAGCCGATTCGTATGTCCGGATTCCCCAACTAATTCGGAATCGTCCTGGAGGAAATACACCAGCGCCTTGCCTGCCTCCGCCTGTCCCAACTGATGCGAACCCTTGTTCGTCTGTACCTCGAAGTTGAATTGGCCGGGGCCGCAACTCGGGGTGGTACGCATCTCCCCGGTTTGGGCTCGAGCAAGAACGGCTGATGCCATGAGGAAGATGATGAGTGTGGGTTTCATTGTCTTTTCCCCCAATATCCCTGTCTTAGCGATAACCGCATTAACTAGATTAGCATAGACCGGATTTGCTTGTCCACGGCTTTCACGCGAGGCCGGGCAATGGACTGGCGCAACACCGCAGGGTGGGAAAGAGGGCGAAATACCGCAGACTTGAAACCGCCGGCCCGGTAATGGGCAAATTCCCCGTAGCCTCAGATAACCTCAGGGAGCTTCCCGTTCCGTGCCATCATCCCTTCAGTACCCTAGTTCTTAGCGGCCGATTCAATCTTGGACGTTTGCGCATAGGTTCTCAAGTAGGGAACCACGGGGGTAACCTGGAAAGGCATCTTCTCACTGGCGTCAACGAGCGGCACGGCTTTCCGGGTGGTGAAGAAAACCGTCCCATCCCAGGCATTGACCTGCACGCGTGAGCCCAGGGGCAACGCGGCGACTTGGTTGACGTTCCTGGCGTTAAGTGCGGGAGAGCCGCTGATCAAGGCTGCCATGCGGATCAGTTTATTATCGCCCTCGGTCAACCCATTGCCCAAGTGCGGGCCCAAGAGGTGGGGAGTGTGCGGGGCGGCGGCGCCCGCCGCCCGCAGAAACAAACCAGCTTGGTTAAGATTGTCTTTGTAGGGCGAATTCTTGAGGAACTCAATTCCCTTGGCGTCGGCGGCAAGTTCATCACGGCGATCGCGAGCCACGTCCAAAGTGGCAAGCAGATCCTCATCGGAAATTTGCAGGCGGTCGTTGAAAGCGTACTTGGTATCCAGTTTTTGTCCCAGAGCGATATGCGCGAGTTCATGAGCAAGAATCATGGCCAGGCTCGACTCATCGGGCAAGACATCGATAAGACCCCGGCTGAGAACAATGGTATAGGCCAGGCTGAACGATTCCAAAGACGAAGTCAACATGACGCGGCACTGGACCGGGGGGATGTTATCGAGATGATTGGTCACCTTCAGGTTGGTCACCACCGTTTCCAGCACCTTATCCACCGGCCCCGGCGGCGCAATGAGTCGCGCCTTTTCCAGCCGGTCGAGGACATTGCGCTCGGCATCCATGGTTAACTGCCGCTGGCTCTCGACAGGGGACAGGTCCGAGGCAACTTCACTGCTGTCATGGATGGGCGTGGGGGCATCCACCAGGATCTTGGTCCACTCCTGTTGCTGATGCCGGGCGTTGAGGTCGTAGCCCCAAAGCCGTGTCTCTGCCTTGTAGCGGAGCCGCTCGCCAAGGTCCGATTCCTGACTGTAAACGTAAACGGGCAGCCACAATCCCGGCTGAAGATTCTCGCGCCAGCAATCAAAGTGGACGTAAAAACTCCCGCGCCGAGGGTTGAGGCGCGTGCCGTTCAAGCGCACGATGGCGTAGTCATGATCCTCCACCCAGATTCGCCCTTCAAAGGCCCCGAAGCCAGGATGACCTCGGGGATGGACATCAATGGCCAGGCAGCGGATGTCACCCAAGTATTCCCAGCGGACAGGGTCGAAGGTGTAGTGCTGCCGATCAAAGTTGTTCTCATCCACCACCAGGGGTTCCACCGCGAATTGGTCCAGATGGATGTGCGCTCTTAGCGTCGCGAACCAGTCAGAGCCGGAATCCGGAATGAAGGATACTTCCTGCGCCCCTTTGGCGAATTTCAAACGGCCCAAAAAGTAAGCATCTTTCCTGGGAACATCGCCCAGTTCAGGGTCCGGCTTGACGTACTGGACGTAGGTCTCGACACGAGGAGAGAATTCCTCGAGTTTCATTCGGACTTTCCACTCATTGCCGATGATGCTATAGACGATGTTGGTGATTTCCTTGGGTTCGCTCGGCTCATCTGCCGGGGCCTTGGCGGGCTTTGTCCGGTCACGCCCCGCCAGGGGCAAAAGCATCGGTGAGGAAAGTATAAGGACCGGAAGTATCCAGGCGGCGCGTCCGATGCGAAGATTCGACATGACTTCCCCTCCCACTAAGAAGATTGGTCGGCCAGCCGGAACTGAATGCGCAAGGTAGCCGGAAAATCCTCCGGCTTGCCGTCGCGCCGGGCTGCCTTGAAATGAATTTGTGTGGCAGCCTGTTCCGCCGCCTGATCGAGCCCATGTCCCAGGGATTTTACCACGCCAAGGATGCGTAATGCGCCGCCGGCCTCGAAGACGACGGAAAGCGCCACCTCACCTTGAATTCCCAACCGGCGCGCCTCCTCAGTATAAACCGGAGTGGGCTTGGAGAGTATTTCCACGGGTTGAAACTTCGCCGGCGATGCCGCCTGGGAACTTTTCGCCGGGGATGGCGCGGCCTGAATGACCTTCTCAAAAGCACCCTTCGCCACTCCTGGATTAACCGTTGGGGGCGGCGCGACTTGGGCTAACTTCTCGAAACCACCCTTCGTCACTCTGGCCTCCCCGCTTCCGCCATCTCCAACGCCATTTCCCCTGCCCACCATCCCGCTGCCAAAACCGGCGCTGGCGACCGCTCCCTGAATGCCGCGAGATCCACCTGTCCCGTTTCCCACCCCGGGGCCGGTTGGAAGTCCAAAGGATCCCAATTTGGGAAGGTTGCCGGGATTGTCACCTTCCGCGTGGCCCGGCAGTGCCTGGGGATTCCCGAACCCGCCCGTCTGCACGTCCGCCACAGGACGCTTCGTAGTGACCGGTTCCACCGCCCCACCAAAAAGACCTGCATGTACTTCCAGTTGCGGTTTCGGCGGTGCGATGGTCCGGACAGAAGGTGAAGGTGGCGGGGGGGGATCCGGAATATGGATGGGGGGAGAGGAAATGGGGGGGCGGGTTTTGGGAACCGCAAGATCGGGTACCGGGGGTACGGGGAAATCAAGGGCCCGGGGTGGTTTCAGGTTCGGGACGACCACCCGAGTCACCCTGCGCGGTGGTTCCACGATAGGCTGCTCCGGCGGCGTCAGAAAAGGAATCCACGCCAAAGCATAGTGCTTATTGGTCACAGGCAATTCGCTGGGAAACAAGAGGGCAACAAAGGCCGCCGCACCCACCAGTGCGATTTGGATGAGCAAACCGCAGCTAAAGGCAACACCGCTGCGTTTGCGGCCCTGGTTAGAAGGATCCAGAGTACTAAACATGGCTAAAAACAAACGCCTCCCCTATACGTAAGCCCGAAGCGCGGGCTACAACCTTAGGACTATGTCACCCCTCCAGAAAGAAAATCCCATGCCTTCGGCCAGCACTTCTCCTGCCGTATTGCCATTTGCATTTTCCAATGCGCGGAGAGAATCCCGCCAGCACTCTTGGATTTTCTTCCAACATCGAGGGGCTTCGTCAGAGGGGCTACGTTGGGGGGCCTGAAGTCAGGCCACTGCTTGGATTGCTCTTTATTATTGTCTCTTTACGGGAAAGGCCAAGCACTCCCTTCCCCTAAAGGAGTATATCACGATGCTGCCCAAACCCAGAGCGGAAGAAAACTTGTAGCGGGGTGTCCGGTAGAGGCAGGTAACCACAAGATTTGTTCGCCCGCGCCGCCCGAGCGCACAATGTTCGGGGGTCATCTGAGTCAAACTGACTCAGTGTCATGTAGTTTTTATAGTCCACAGAGGAAGCCGGTCTAGAGACTGGAAGGGTGGGCTTCAAAGGCGGCAGAAAAACTCGCTGGGATTTTCATTCTGAGGAGCCGCAGGCGGTCCAGAGGATAGCGAACGAAGAATCTCGCAACGCGTTGAAAATACACAGGGCAAGGTGTTTCACTGCCGTAGAAATAGCTCCCCTCTTCGTCTCAGGGGATGGGTGGGCGGGACGCGAAAGGTTGCACGGGTCAACCACGCCTGCCCCTTACCTATAAACAAGGGGAATTGCCCAGAGCATTTTCATAATTCGTGGCGAGGGGAAGGCTCATGATATCCTCGCTCAGAACTTGTGGTTTTTCTGATTTGTAGGCCCTTTTCTAAAGCTTAAGTCTTTTGTTTTCATTCCGATTTTGGCGCGAACTTAAAAAAGCCACAAACTCTCGTAATAACAGCGAACGGGCTCACATTGGCCGCAGGGAAGCGTTTTTCCGCGGCTTGTTTTGCCCCGCCCTTCCGGGCGCCCCCTCAGAGCGTCCAGGAATCGTAAGAAAATGCCAGCTAATCTTTGGAGCGGAGGTCTTTCAGCGCGGCCACAATTCTCTGCGCGGCCTTGCCGTCACCGAAGGGATTGCGTCGCCGGGCGAATCGGGCATAGGCCCGCTTGTCATCAAGGAGTTCAGTGACGGTGCGGTGAATCACTTCGGAGGAGGTACCCACCAGCTTGCACACTCCGGCTTTCACCCCCTCGGGGCGTTCCGTGTTCTCTCGCATCACCAGGGCGGGCCGTCCCAGCGAGGGCATTTCTTCCTGGATGCCGCCGGAGTCGCTGAGGGCGAGATAAGCAGAGTTGAGGAGCCACACGAATTGGGGATAATCCAGGGGATCAACCAAGTGGATCCGCTCGATGCCTCCGAGCATGGGCCGCACAATCGCCTGCACATTGGGGTTAGGATGAACGGGGAAAACAAACTCAATGTCGTCGCGCTCGGATACCAGACGGCGGATTCCCTGGCAAATACCCATCAACCCCGGGCCGAAATTCTCGCGGCGGTGCGCCGTCACCACAATCAGCTTGCGGGCGCCCAGCTTGAGTCCCCGAAGTTGGGGAATCGCCGGAGGGCGGCGCACCACGCGGTCGCGTGTTTCCAGCAGGGCATCAATCACCGTGTTGCCCGTCACGATGATGCGTTGGAAGGCAATCCCTTCCTTCAACAGGTTATCGCGTGACCACTTGGTGGGGGCAAAGTGCAGGGTGGCCAGATGCGAAGCCAAGCGGCGGTTAATCTCCTCGGGGAAAGGCGAGTAACGGTCCAGGGTGCGCAGACCCGCTTCCACGTGTCCCACGGGCACACGATGATAGAAAGCCGCCAGGCTCGCCACCATGACCGTGGTGGTGTCCCCCTGCACCAGGACGATGTCCGGGCGCCGGGACGCGAGCACTTCATGAAAGCGCTCCAGAATCAAGGCGGACATCCGGCACAATTCCTGATTGGGCCGCATCACGTTGAGATCGTCATGAACGGGGATGCGAAACCAGCGCAGGATGGGCTCCAGCAGGTGGCGGTGCTGCGCGGTGATGCAGACGCGGGTACGGAACTGATCTCGATACCGTCCCAATTCGTGAATCACGGGGGCGAGCTTGATGGCTTCGGGACGCGTGCCCAAGACGACGAGGACGTGAAAACGTTTGGAAGACATGTTTAGAAATTTCTGATTTGCGATTTGCGATTTGCGATTGAAAGGCCCAACCACTCCGTCTGATCCACTCCCATAACTTAAGGAGGGGAAACGCGATGCCTACTGTCGTTCTCAACGCCGAATTCAAAATTCAAGATCAAAAAATCAAAAGGCAAAACCAAAGAGCCGAATCTCAAAACCGAAAAGCCCATAAGGTCATGGCACGAGATCCGGGTCCCAAAAATCGCAAATCACAAATCAGAAATCGAAAATGGTTCAGGCTGTTCCCACCTGGTAGCGTTCCGTCTTCGCCCACTTGATGGCCCGGTGGATAATGAAGTCGTCGTAAAAGGCAGCGGCCACCACGGGAATCCAGAGCTGGCAATAAGTGAAATACATGATGATGGTCAGCAGGATATTGCCCCAGGAATCCTCCCCGCGCTCACAAGATAGGGCAATAACAAGCTGAAGAACAAACGTCGCGTAGGCGAGGACCCAGACCAGGCTGTAAGGGCCGGGAACCCGAATGTTGACCAGTTCGGCGAGACAGAGAAAGAGCAGGCCATCGGAAATGACCACCGCCAGGAAAAAGAAGTAATACAACAAGTGCGACGAGAGGATTTCAAAGGCGATGCGGCGGTTCTTGGCGCGGAGCAGTCCGGCGGCATGTTTTTGCAGGACATAGTTGAAGCCGCGAACCCAGCGCCGGCGTTGCTTGAACCAGACCCGCAACGATTCCGGTTCCTGCTCCCAACTCACCGAGGTGGGCACCAGTTGCACGTGGTAGCCGGCCTGATATAGCCGCACCGTCAGCTCCGAATCTTCCGTTAGCGCCTGCTCGTCCCAGCCTCCCATTTTCTCCACGATCGCCTTACGGATGACGTAATTGGTGCCCGGCAACATGGTGAGGCGCATCAGCATCCAGCGGCCGGCCTGCACGATCCACTGGAAACCGATGCCTTCGATGTTGACAAACCGCGTGATGAGGGCGCGGCGCCGGTTCCAGGCACGGTACATCCCTACCGCCGCGGCCAGGTTGGGATCGCGCACAAGCTGCACGGCCAAGGGGCGAATCGCGCCGGGTTCAGGAAGATTATCGGCGTCATAAATGGCGATCAAGGGATGGCGTGCCCGCGACAACGCGAAGTTGAGGGCGCCGGACTTGCCCCGTGCGCTGAGGGGAGCGGGCACCTCCAGCAAACGCACCCGCGAATCGGCGGCAAATCCGCGGATCACCTCCGCCGTGTCGTCGGTGCTGCCGTCATTGATCAGAAGGAACTCGATTTTATTCGCCGGGTAAACAAGATTCTGAAGCGCCTTGATGGTGTGCGCGATGACGCGCCCCTCGTTATGGCAGGGCACCAGCACCGAAATGCAGGGCAATTCGGCATCGGGAATCTCCGGGAGATTCTTTGCCGCATGACGCGTGCGCCGATAATAGACATGCCCGAGGAAAAAGAGGACGGACTGGTACCCCAGCATGAACCAGATAAGGGCAACAGTAGAGACAAATAGTCCGTCGATAATCCAGTGGAAATTAGACATACATTTCTATTCGTTATGTTTTATAAGCCGGGTGAGGCGAAGTTGCAAGTAAATAACGACCATCAACACCGTAGCGAGAACACCAAAAGCGCCAATAGCCCAGGAAGACGCCCACCCCACAACATCGACGGCCACGCCAGCCTTGGTGTTTGTGGCCACCCGAACGTGGTGATCGCCGGCGGGGAAAACCACTGCCCAATCGCGGCCACTGCGCTCGATGGGCAAGGCAGCGGCGCTGCCGTCCACAAGGATTTCATTCGGTTGCTGGTCAAATACGAAAACTGAGCGCCCCGGCGAGCTGTATTGGAACGTCAGACCGGTGGTATCCGCGCGCGCCTCCGCCAAGTCAGCCGTGCAAGACAGGATGCGCGCCTGAAACCCGTCGGTGTCCAGGAAATGCCACCAGCTCTGCTCGGTGGAAATGGAATGTTCTCCCTTCGGCATAATCACGCCGTCCGCGGAGATAGCGGGCCACGGATGGCCGTCCACATAGTAGAGGGGATCGTCCGCGGGAGTGAGTTCCAGAGAGGTTGTGGCGTTGACGTCCATGCTGTTTTTGCCGCCGGTAACTGAAACCGGGCGGTTCAATACCACTTGGATAAGATCCCAGTCCTGCGGGGAAACGGTCTGCTCGGAATAGATCACCGCCCGCCCGGAAGCGGAAGCAGCGCTCAAGACCGTCAGGGCCAGTTCCGTACCCGTGGCGGTCTTGGTCGGCAGGTTGGTATCCGTAATGTCCCGATAAGGGACCACGTTGACGTCAAACATGAGGCGGTGCGGATCGGGAACCAGCTTGAGGTAGGTCGCCGCAAAGCGCCGGTAGCGTTCCGGCGAAGTCATCCAGAAGCGCGCCTCATCCTCAACTTCCAGGGTGAAGGGAAAGTCGCGCATCAAGGCGGTAATCCGGCGTGAGTTGACTCCCAGTGCCGGCCGCACGTATTCATCGTGCAGGCCATCGAGCATGGTGACAATGACTTCCAATCCGCGCTGCTTGCACAAGGGCCCGAGTTCAGTCAGCACGCGCCGGTGCCAGTCCAGCACAATGTCTTCGCGATAACGCTCAAACTTGGCAAAACCGGCCGGGTCCGTCTGGTAGTAGTGAGGCGAGTTGGGGCGGAACAACTGAATGGGGTCAAAGCCCGCTTTCTTCTTGAAGTCCGCGCGCACGATATTGTTCATGGGGACAAATTTGTCGGGGCGCAGGTAGTCCTTAAAGTCGGCGTCAAAGTTTAATTCCGCAATATCGATGCCATCCCAGTCGCTGGAGTTCAGGAGGACCTTCGCCCAATCCATCGCTGCCTGGAAACAATCGGGGTCCTGGAAATTCATCGAGTAACGCCAACCCACATTGCCGTCGGTGCCCGCCGCCGTCTTCTCCCGCCATTCGGGATGGTCATCCCACATCTTCGGAGTCACCATGGGGAACACAAACCAGGCGTAAACGGTAATGCCGTTCCGATGGCAGGCCCGGACAAAGTCGTCGTAGGGAAAGGAAAACAGTTTCCAGAATTTCCAGGCCGCAACGTGGACGGTGCTTATGCCCGCGCGATGCCAGATGGTTGCCAGGCGATTGAGGTCCGCTCCCGGGCGATTGTCGGGATCAAAATACACCTCGATGTGGCGGCTGCGCAGCGAAGTCGTGGCTCCGAAGGTGGTGCTGAGATACTCGGGGAAGTAGGGGTAGTGGCTGGTCCCCTCATTCGTGTAAGGGTCGAGATGCGTCGCCAGAAAAACGTAATGGCCCGCCCCAAAAGAGCCGGCAAGCGCTACGGGTTGCCCGCTCTCGTCGTCTTCCGCCAAATCGCGGACGCCTTCGGGCGCAGTGAAGCGGGTGACCCGTTCCTCCGGACGCCAGGTCAATTTCATGTCCGCATGAATGGGGTCGGTGACCGACCGTACGACCATCTGGAGGTTACTGAAGGCAAATCCGATCTTTACCATCCAAGCTTGCGACCCGTCGGCAACCACGTTTCCGCCTGACCCGAGATACCTCACCACTTGCCGCTGCTGCGCGTTGGTTAGCCGCGCACCCACCGCGTGGGGGATAACGAGAAGCGTGTCATTCGAATTCGGCGCTTGGCGGAACTTGGCAAGACTTACCGTCTTCACCTGGTATCCGAAAGCTTCCAGAACCGTTTTGTAACTCTGCTGGTTGTGCCCGGCCCCGGGTTTAGGATTATCCTGCCACAGAATCCAGGCGGCGGGAATCCCCGCGAACTTTCCCCGAACCACCGTAGAGGGAGCGCGAGCAACTGGAAACAGGTTATCCCACCATTGACGCAACGGCGTGTACCAGGATTTTGCCCGCTCGGGCGCCGGCGGCGGCTGCTTCGTGCACTCGGCCGCAGCCCACCCCCCGGCGGGGACCTGAGCGGAAAGTTCGACGGGGCCATTCACTCGCCCGGCCGACAAATCGGTTTTCACCACTTGTCCGCTGGCATTGAAGAGTTGCATTCGCCAATACTCCTCTTTGGGGGTCAAATGGATGGGGCCGGAAGTCGTCCGTACCGCGTACTGGCCTTGGAAGTCAACTTGGCCATCGAAATCCCGGATGGAAATGAACTGGTAACCCAAGTCGCTCACGCCCTGAACTACCTGCTCAAGCAGTTTTTGTTTCAGAAAAGGGTGGAAGTAGAATGAGGCCATCCCGTCACGCACCACTCGCATGGTCCGCGCGTACTGAACCAACTTTAGAGGGTCGGGATCATCCTCGGGCAGATATCCCAGGGTCTCGGGAACAATGTGGCGCCCATACTGATCCACTATGGGGTAAGGCACCATCTGGGCGGTCGTGTCGTCGGGTACCACCATGGGACGGTCGTAAAACAAGGAGAAAACCTGGCCGAGTGTGCGGTAGTCGATTTCCGATGCCCCGTAATGAGGAACTTCAAACGCCACGGGATAAATATCGTTGGCAAAACACTCGGCGAATCCCATTCGCAGTCGCTTCATGACGAAATCGGCCGAGTCGCCGCCCACCTGCCGATTGCCCAGCTCATCCCAAAACTCGTATTCATCTCCGCTCAGTCCGTGGACCTGGTGGGTGATGCCGTGCATGATGGGCGTGCCACCTTGGGCGATCATGGTGTGGATTGCCGCCACCGTAGTTTTCCGGTCGCCAAGGCGGATTTCCAGGGAATGCGCGGGATCGCGAAATATGGGAATCAGGGCGATTTGAAAGGGAATGTGCCGGCTATAGAGCCAAGCCGAGACGCGCGTGAGATCGTCAGGGTCATCATCGATGCTGACGTCCTCAATTCGCACCATGGCCCGCATACTCGAAGGGTGGTTGATTCCCAGAATGTCATGGAGAAGATCGCAGAGAACCAAGTAGCGGGTTCCTTCACCCATATACGAAAGGGGCTTGTCGGCGAAGTACCAGAAGTCCCCACTCCTCACGACATATGGACTGGAAACCTTCTTCTGATTGACCGCCGTGGCGACGACTTCCGCAATCTTTGGATCCTCGATCGAGACGATATTCAAGTCCGTGTCCGGTTTGGGCAGCAAGGTCTGCTTGTAAAGGACCGACCGGTAATCGAGATCGCGGCGGTATTCAACAAAGCTGAAGCCATATTGCCGGCGCGCCGCGGGAGTGGCAAGAAGCTGATCGATGAACATCCCCAGCCAGGCAAACGGGTGGTCTGTAGCGCGAATGTCCGCGAGCAAGGCGGGTGGTATTCTGGTGTTGAGGCCGGACGCCACCAGGAATCCGGCGCGATAACCTGATAACTGGCCCCGCCTGTACTCCTCAAGAGGAATGAGGTCCCCTCGTAAATTGAAGTGAGTAAGCAAGTTGTTCAGGAAAAGGGCGTGGATATACGACTCCGCATGAGGGTTTGGCTGGCTATCGTAGATCACCGCCACCGTCGCGGAGTCTTGCGCTTCCTCAGGGGGCGAGGCGCACAGCAATCCCCCCGGAGAAGCCATCAACAACAAGGTGAGAAAGACCAACCCAGCGGCCGACGACTTGCGAAGAAAGAGATTCCTCAATAGCGTACGAAAGAAGACAAACATAGGACCCAGCGATCATCTTATCATGCACAGGCAGGAAGCGGCGCACGACCTGCAACTGTGGTAGAAATGATACGGTAAACTCGGGGCGTTGCGAAGTGGAATCTATCTGCCCAACGGTCCGGCACGGACAGGATTCCCGACTCGGGGGCGCCTCATCCTCAGTAGGTTCTCCCGGCAGCCTTGCAGGCGCGGATCAAAGGATTGCCTGATTGCGGCCATCGCCATCGATCACAAAACTCCGTTCTGGCACAAGGACCGCGACTTCGAAACTATCGCTCGCCTCACCAGCCTTCAGACGAAGCGCTTCCCCTGAGGCCCTACGGGCTTTATCGAACATCCCATCCGCGCTTGCCTGACCCTTTCTGAAATATAGATCAAGAGTCTCACTGGCGGATCTTGAGTTTCGACCTTACACCTGCACGGTGACGCTGGTTTCCGTGCGCGTGACGGGGCGGTAAAGCGTGTCGCGCTCGAAGGGTTCGCAGCCCGCCTCGCGAATCAGGCGGATAAGCTGCAGGCGGGTCAAAGCCTGGGGAGTCTTGGCGCCGGCATCGTGATAGATCTTTTCTTCCACCACGGTCCCATCCAGGTCATCGGCCCCAAAGCGCAGCGCCACCTGCGCCACGCGTGGGGTCATCATGATCCAGTAAGCCTTGATATGGGGAAAGTTGTCGAGCAAGAGGCGCGCCACAGCGACGTTCTTCAAATCCATAAAACCGCTCGTCTCATCGTGCTCCACCAATTTACCCAATTCGGTGTTGGCGGGATGAAAGGCGAGAGGAATATACGTCTGGAAACCGTGCGTGTCATCCTGGAGCTTGCGCAGTTGCAACAGGTGGTCCGCACGGTCCTCAGCCGACTCGATGTGCCCGTAAAGCATGGTGGCATTGGAGTGCATGCCCATTTCGTGCGCCAGGCGATGGATCTTCAGCCACGTGTGGGCGCCGATTTTGTGGTCGCAGATGGTGCGGCGCACCGCCGGGGCAAAAATCTCCGCGCCCCCCCCCGGAAGCGAGTCCAGCCCCGCGCCTTTCAAACGTTCGAGCACGTCGCGATGCGAGAGGCGGGTCACGTGCGAAAAGTAACCAATTTCAACCGCCGTGAATCCCTTGATGTGTACGCTGGGGAAGCGTTGCTTCAGGCCGCGCAGCAAATCCAGGTAGTAATCGAAGGGCAAATCCGGGTGCAGCCCACCCACAATGTGGAACTCGGTGACCGCATCCGACCAGTTTTCCCCCGCCACGCGCAGAGCTTCATCGAGCGCCATGGTGTACGCCCCCGGGCCGTCGGGCTTGCGGCCGAAAGCGCAGAGCTTGCAGCTCGCCACACACACATTGGTGGGATTGATGTGCCGGTTGACATTGAAGTAAGTGCGCATCCCGTGCATTCGAACCCGCACGTGATGGGCCAGGTAGCCGAGGGCGAGCAGATCGTGAGTGTGGTAAAGCGTCACCCCCTGCTCGAAGCTTAGCCGTTCGCCCGCCAAAATTTTCCCGGCGATCGGCAGCAGGCCGGGATCCTCGGTCTTAAAGTTTTGCGGAAGCGCACGCACAATTTGATTTTACTGGGGCGGGGCGAGATTTGCAATTGGCCGCAGGCCGTCACCGGTGATTTGCCAGTTGTGCGCACGCATGAGCTCCGCCAGATGCTCCGGCCGATCCTCACGAAAAACCGGAGGAACATACATGACGGCTCCCTGACGCGGCGTTGGGATTAGCGCTCATTCCGCAATTTTGTCAGGCGTACCCGCGGTCGCGGTGCGTTCTCCCTCCCTCGCCGTGAGTGTGACCGGCAAAGGCGGGAGCGGGGGCGCTTCCATCGCCGGCACGGGTGGCTTATTGCGCATCGAGGGGAACTTGCCGTAGGTCATGCCGCGCCAAAACCACTCCATGGGGCCAAAGCTATATCGCTTCAACCACCAATTGCTGAATCCAACCTGAGCCGCATAGAGAATGACGGTCGGCACAAGCCCCATCGCGGGTCCGATGCGTCCATAGAGTCCGGTGGTGTAGTGATAGAAAAACAAGGTACACAACACCGACTGCAGCAAGTAGTTCGTCAAGGCCATCCGCCCCACGGCGGCAAAAGGGAGCAGGACGCTTTGCCAATCCTTGTGCAGGAAAATAAGCGCCAGGCCCGATACATAACCCGCGCTCAAGATATGGGCTCCAGGCAGCCAGAGGACCGTGGCCGACCAAGTCCATAGGGAAAAGGCGCCGGGAGGGACCACCGCTCTCACGATCGCCCAATAAACATTGATGACCAACCCCACCGGGATGCACCACGCGCAGACGCGCTTCAACACCGACCGGTATTCATCGAGCCGTTGAACGATGCCGGCTCGCCACACCCACATGCCGAGCAGAAAAAGCCCCACCGCATAGATCGCGAAGAGCGTATAGGGCAACCCCTCCTTCCATTCCAACCAGTTCTGCGCAAGTATCTGCCGGACCGTTCCATGCGCGTAGATGTTGATGACCGTGTACAGCTTCTTCATGTCCGGCGGCTTGGGTTCCAGCCAGTGGGGACGGAAGCGGCTGAAATAAAGGGTCAAGAGAACTGTGGCAATTAGGAAGGGAAGCGCGAACAAACTTCCCGCCCACCAGAGCAAGGTCCTCTGTTGACGCCGGCGAAAGAGCAGCAGAATCGCACCTGAAAACGCATAAGTCAGCAGGATGTCTCCCGCCCAAATCAGCAGCCCGTGGATGAGCCCGAACAGTGCGAGCGCCAGGAGTCGGCGGGGATAGAAGCCCATGAACCGCGCGCCGCGCGCTTCCGCCCGGCTCATCTGGATGGCAAAGCCCATGCCGAAGAGGAATGAGAATATGGTGATGAATTTCCCTTGCACCAGGGTGTCAATGAAGCCTTGGGCCAGGACGTTGGCACGGCCGGGAAAAAGCAGCCCGATGTGGTCGTAACAATCGCTCGGCGCGAAGAAACCGCGCATGTTCGCGGCGAGAATTCCGAACAACGCCATTCCGCGCAGGACATCGATAAAAACAATGCGCTCTGACAGGCTGATGGGGCCCACAGCTTGCGATTCCGGCTGCATTTGCCACCCTGATGGTGACAATTATGACATAGGCAACCCAAGGGAAGTCAATTGCCAATTCATTACCGTGGGAAACGCAGGGGCATGTAGTGTCCTGAGTTGGAAGTTTGCTGAATGATTCTTCGCTGGAGGGCAGCCCATTTTGCAGCCCCGTAGGGGCGGAATAATTTCAGGCTTGTCCAAAATAAGGAATCGGACGAAATCTCTGGCCGGCTACGCCGCCTGCTCTGCGGAAAGCCTCCGGCTTTCCGGCCGAAATCGTTGGATTATTCCCCATCTGCGCCGCCGGAAGGCTTATGCCTTCCGACGGCGCAGATGGAGTTGGAGAGTAAGTGCGGGCGGCGGAAAGGCGAAGCCTTTCCGCACAGCAAGCGGCGAAGCCGCAGGTGATCCCTCAGGGGCCGGATCGTGATTTGGACAAGCCTGGCGATATGTGGCCCGCTCCGCGGGCTGAATTCTTAAACGCACTTCCGACTCAGGGCAGATCGTCATGCGGTCGCCGCGGCGACTTTGTGGCCACCAATTGATGTTTCAAGCCGCCATCGGAGGTTTCAACCAAGTTCGGGACAGCTTCGCGTGGTAGATTTGAAAGGAATGCTTGAAAATCGTAACCTGTTATATCAAGCCGCATCAGTAAAGGGGACAGGCATCATGAAACAATTGCCGCCAAACATCCTGCATTGCATCGGCAACACTTCCTTGTTGCCCTTACGGAAAATCGTGCCCAAGATCGGCTCCCGCATCCTGCTGAAAGTGGAAAGTGAGAACCCCACCGGCAGCATGAAGGACCGCATGGCGCTGGCCATGATCGAAGCGGCGGAGGCGGACGGACGCCTCACCGCGCATGGTTCGGTGGTCGAATATACCGGCGGCAGCACCGGCGTGTCCCTGGCTCTCGTCTGCGCGGTGAAGGGTTATCCCCTGCACATCGTGACTTCCGACGCCTTCGCCGCGGAAAAACTGAAGCATATGGAAATTCTGGGGGCCAAGCTTCAAATCGTGCGCAGCGAGAGCGGGGGCATGACGGAGAAACTTACTCGCGACATGATCGAAGCCGCCCGCATCGTCGCGGAGAAAACTGGGGCCTTCTGGACCGATCAGATGAATAATCGCGACCAGCTTGCGGCCTATCACCAATTGGCGGAGGAAATCTGGACTCAGACCGGCGGCCATATCGATGGCTTTGTCCAGAGCGTGGGCACCGCGGCGTCTCTGCGCGGTATCGGGGAAGCCTTACGCCGCCACAATGAACGGATCAGAATCGTTGCCGTGGAGCCCGCCGAATCCCCGGTCCTCTCGGGAGGCAAGTCAGGGGCTCACAGAATTGACGGTATCGGAGCGGGTTTTGTGGTGCCGCTCTGGCAGAAGGACATCGCCGATCAGGTTGAACAGGTTTCGACCGATGAGGCGGCGGCCATGGCCCTGCGCTTGGCCCGCGAGGAAGGCCTTTTTGGCGGCACTTCCACGGGCTGCAACGTCATCGCCGCTTTGCGCTTAGCCGAACAACTGGGGCCTCGCGCCACCATTGTCACCATCATGTGCGATACCGGGCTGAAATACCTCAGCAAAAAGAATTAGGAATTTGCATCCCCCGATTCGGGTGGAATTTCGGAGAATCCGGCAAGAACTTTAGAGAAATAGGCAATTGCCTGCCGTGCAAGCAGACTATACTTCACCTTGGGGGCTAGAGGGAATTTCGCAGTCTCATCTGCCACGCTGACCTTCGGGGCAATTCCCTCGTCGCGGACACCTGGACGAGAGGGGGCGGCAGCAGCGCGGTTTTGGGGCTCACCCAAACGATTCGTTCATCAACTGCACATCTACCTCGAAGGAGAAACAATGCAAAAACGCAAACTTGGAAAGAGTAACTTGGAGGTTTCGGCCCTGGGGCTCGGCTGCATGGGGATGAGCTTTTCCTACGGCCCGCCCAAAGATAAGAAGGAGATGACCACTCTTCTCCATGCCGCCGTGGACCGCGGCATCACGTTCTTTGACACGGCGGAGGTGTACGGCCCGTTCCTGAACGAGGAGCTGGTGGGCGAAGCCCTCGCTCCGTTCCGCAAGCAAGTGGTGATTGCCACCAAGTTCGGATTCGATCTCGGTGGCAGCGATAAGCGGCCGGGAGCGGCAGGTGTGGATAGCCGGCCTGCGCACATCAAGCAGGCCGTGGAAGGCTCGCTCAAGCGGCTCAAGGTTGATGTTATCGACTTGCTCTATCAGCACCGGGTTGACCCCAACGTGCCCATCGAAGACGTGGCGGGCGCAGTGAAGGAACTGATCCAAGCCGGTAAGGTCAAACACTTCGGACTTTCCGAGGCAGGCGTAAAAACCATCCGCCGCGCCCATGCGGTCCAGCCGGTCACCGCGCTCCAGAGCGAGTATTCACTGTGGTGGCGCAAACCCGAAGCCGAGGTGATCCCAACACTCGAGGAGCTTGGCATCGGCCTGGTGCCGTATAGCCCGCTGGGGAAGGGTTTCCTGACGGGCAAGATCGACGAAAACGCGAAATTCGACAGCTCCGATTTCCGCAGCACGCTGCCGCGCTTTACGCCCGAGGCTCTCAAGGCAAATCAGGCCTTAATCACACTTCTCGGCAGCATCGCGAAACGCAAAAACGCGACGCCTGCCCAGATTGCGCTCGCCTGGCTGCTCGCCCAAAAGCCCTGGATCGTTCCGATTCCCGGCACGACGAAGCTGAACCGCCTGGAAGAGAACATAGGGGCGGTGTCGATCCAACTAACGCCCGAAGACCTGCGCGACATCGCTGCCGCCGCCTCAAAGATCAAGGTGGAAGGATCTCGGTACCCGGAACGCTTGGAGAAGATGACCGGTCTCTGATCGGACTTCTGACTCAGGACACTGGCGCATTTTGCAGGCACAAGGTATTTTCATTGAAGGAGGGTGAATCCATGTACAAGGCGAAAGCTTACTCCGCCGCCGGTGCAACATCACCGCTGGCCTCGACCACAATCTCGCGGCGCGATCCAACCAAACACGACGTGCAGATCGAAATTCTGTTCTGCGGCATCTGCCACTCCGATCTCCATTCGGTCCGTAACGAGTGGAGCGAGTTCATGCCCACCGTCTACCCCATCGTCCCCGGCCATGAGATCGTCGGGCGCGTCACCAAGGTGGGATCGGCAGTCACCAAGTTCAAGCCCGGCGACGCGGCCGCGGTCGGCTGCATGGTCGACTCGGACGGCGCCTGCCCGGAATGCCGCGCTGGCTTCGAGCAGTTCTGCCCGAACATGATCCTCACCTTCAACTCTCCGGACAAGCACCTCGGAGGAGTCACCTATGGCGGCTACTCCGATAGTGTGGTCGTCGACGAACGCTTTGTCCTGCGCGTCCCTTCCCAGCTCAATCTCGCCGGAGCCGCGCCTCTCCTCTGCGCCGGAATTACCACCTACTCCCCCATTCGACGCCACGGCGTCAGCAAGGGCAAGAAAGTGGGCGTGGTGGGCCTGGGCGGACTGGGCCACATGGGCGTGAAGTTTGCCCATGCGCTCGGAGCCCACGTGGTTGTCTTCACCACTTCACCCCACAAGAAGGAAGCTGCGCTCCGCCTCGGCGCCGACGAAGTGGTGGTTTCCCGCAATGCCGGCGAGATGCAGAAGCACGCCGGCAGCTTCGACTTCATTCTCGACGCCGTTTCCGCCGATCACGATATCAACGCCTACCTCCAACTCCTCCGCCGCGACGGCAACCTCACCCTCGTTGGCGCGCCGGCGAAACCTCTCGCCGTCGCAGCCTTCGGCCTCCTGTTCGGACGCCGAAGCCTCTCCGGGTCGCTCATCGGCGGCATCCCCGAAACCCAGGAGATGCTCGATTTTTGCGGCGCCCATAAAATCACCGCCGACGTGGAAGTCATCCCCATCCAGAAGGTCAACGAAGCCTACGAGAGACTGCTCAAGTCCGATGTGAAGTACCGCTTCTCCATCGATATGGCTTCTCTCAAAACGGAATAAACGAGAGGCGAGGGACAAATCGAACAACCAAATGGAATGACATCAAGTGAGGGGATACAAAATATGGAGATCAAGAGAATTGGCTCGCAACCTTCCGTCAAGGGGCCGGCAGAGTGGTTCACCGGCACGGTACGGATCGATCCGCTGTTTCAGGCGCCCGAGCCGGCCCTGGTTCAAGGCGCCAGCGTGACTTTCGAGCCGGGCGCGCGGACGGCCTGGCATACGCATCCGCTCGGCCAGACCCTCATCGTCACGGCGGGCTGCGGCCGGGTGCAGCGCTGGGGAGGCCCAATCGAGGAAATTCGTCCCGGCGATGTGGTCTGGTTCGCGCCCGGCGAGAAGCACTGGCATGGGGCCACGCCCACCACGGCCATGACCCACATCGCCATTCAAGAAAAGAAGGACGGCAAGACCGTTGACTGGTTGGAAAAAGTCAGCGACGATCAATACCAGGCCTGATTCAGGACGCAGACAAAACAAATAGGAGGATCTATCCATGTACAAGGCGAAAGCTTACTCCGCCGCCGGTGCAACATCACCGCTGGCCTCGACCACAATCTCGCGGCGCGATCCAACCGAACACGACGTGCAGATCGAGATTCTGTTCTGCGGCATCTGCCACTCCGATCTCCATTCGGTCCGTAACGAGTGGAGTGAGTTCATGCCCACTGTCTACCCGATCGTCCCCGGCCATGAAATCGTCGGGCGTGTCACCAAGGTCGGCTCGGCTGTCGCCAAATTCAAGCCCGGCGACTTCGCCGCGGTCGGCTGCATGGTCGACTCGGACGGCGCCTGCCCGGAGTGCCGCGCCGGCTTTGAGCAGTTCTGCCCCAACATGACCCTCACCTTCAACTCTCCGGACAAGCACCTTGGAGGCGTCACCTATGGTGGCTACTCCGACAGCGTGGTCGTAAACCAGCGCTTTGTCCTGCGCGTTCCTTCCAACCTCGGTCTGGCCGGAGCCGCGCCGCTGCTCTGTGCTGGAATCACCACCTACTCGCCCCTGCGACGCCACGGCGTCACCAAGGGCAAGAAAGTTGGCGTGGTGGGTCTGGGCGGACTGGGCCACATGGGCGTGAAGTTTGCCCATGCGCTGGGAGCCCACGTCGTGGTGTTCACTACTTCAACCCACAAGAAGGAAGATGCGCTTCGCCTGGGCGCTGACGAGGTCGTCGTTTCCCGCCATGCCGAAGAGATGCAGAAGCACGCCGGCAGCCTCGACTTCGTCCTTGACGCCGTGTCCGCCGATCACGACATTAACGCCTACATCCAGCTCCTCCGCCGCGACGGCAACCTCACCCTCGTCGGCGCGCCGGCGAAGCCTCTCCCGGTCGTTGCCTTCGGGCTTTTGTTCGGACGCCGAAGCCTCTCCGGCTCGCTCATCGGCGGTATCCCCGAAACCCAGGAGATGCTCGATTTTTGCGGCGCCCATAAAATCACCGCCGACGTGGAAGTCATCCCCATCCAAAAGGTCAACGAAGCTTACGAAAGACTGCTCAAGTCCGATGTGAAGTACCGCTTCTCCATCGATATGGCTTCGCTCAAATCGGAATAAACGAAAGGCGAGAGTGAGCGCGAATCGTTATGTGAGGTAAGGATTATGCGCAAAATAAAGATGGGACCTGAACAGCTTCTGAATCCCAGACCAGCGATTCTCGTGGGAACCCACATTGATGGTAAGCCCAATTTCCTCACAGTATCCTGGGCTGGCATCACGAGCGCTGATCCTCCGACGATGTCAATCGCCATCAGGAACATACGATACTCCCTGAGGGGCATTCAGGAGAACAGACAGTTTTCTGTTAACGTCCCCTCCGTGAATATGGTGAAGGAGACAGACTACTGTGGCGTCGTGTCCGGCTCCAAATCCGACAAGGTTAAAGAATGCGGTTTCAAAGTATTCTACGGTGATCTGAACAAAGCTCCGCTTATCGAACAATGCCCGATCAATATTGAATGTAAGGTTTTGCAGACGGTGGCTCTAGGGGACCATTCACTTATTATCGGGGAAATCGCCGAATCTTATATGACAGACAACTGCTTTACAGGAGGCATACCAGACATCAGAAAGATAAACCCTCTCTGTTTCTGCGCATTGACGATGAAATCCATGGGTTACTACGCTGTTGGAGATTTCATCGCAACCACAAGTACTATAAGCAAGGAAACGAAAACAGGAGAAAAGCTATAAAGGAGATATGATCGGTAAACGCCAGCAAAATGGGTGAGAAATACGGACAAACGATCACATAACCATCTACATCACGAGATCGTGTTCCGGCCAAACGAGCCAGACATGGCTAAGTTAGCCCGATGCATTGCTGCCTATACCCCTCACGACGGCAGCTTTGAGCTGCGCATTCCGGGTTTGTGCGCCAGCCGCTCTTCCCGGCCCAATACGGAATGTGCGCATGCCCTCCGGTTGCCCTCCTTGTGCATCATCGCCCAGGGAGCGAAGACCGTCATTGTGGCCGATGAGGTCTACGATTACGACCCTTCGCGCATGCTGGTGTTCTCCGTTGCCCTGCCCGTTGCCGCCCAGGTTACCCAAGCCAGCCATTCCGAACCTTACCTGGCTTTAAGGCTCGACCTCGACCCGCACAAAATCGCCGAGCTGGTCTTGAAAGTGTTTCCGCACGGTCTGCCTCCCGCGCCAGAGAGGAGCGCCGTTTACGTCACTCCGGTGGATATGAGTATTGTCAGCGCCGCGACGAGATTAATGGAGTGTCTCGCCCAGCCTGGGGACGTTGAGCTGCTCGCCCCGCTGGTGGTGGATGAGATTTTGATCCGGCTCCTGCGCAGCCCCATGGGGGTGCGCGTGGCGCAAATGGGTTTGGCCGAATCCAGCGTGCAGCGCCTGGCGAAGGCGATTTCCTGGCTGCGCGCCAACTTCTCTCAACCCATGAAAGTGGAAGAGCTGGCCGAACTGGCGAACATGAGTGTTTCCTCTTTCCACGAGCACTTTAAGTCCGTCACTTCCATGAGCCCGTTGCACTATCAAAAGGTGCTGCGCCTCCAGGAGGCAAGGCGCCTCATGTTGTCGATGATGATGGATGCGGGTACGGCAAGCCAGCAGGTGGGCTATCTCAGCGCTTCCCAGTTCAGCCGGGAATACAGCCACTTCTTCGGGAGTGCGCCGACCCGGGACATCGCCCGATTGCGCCAGGATACGCGGCTCTGGTCTGAGCCCGCCCGCACGGTGGATTGAGGCGAGGAGGCGGAATGAACGCATTCGACGGATGGGAGAATTTCTTCGTCATCGTCGGCTCGTCCGCCGGCGCCCTAATCGGTTTGCAGTTTGTGGTCTTAACCCTCATCGCCGTTAGGCCCATTGGACCAGGTCAGGCGCAGGCCGGCGACGCCTTTGCCACGCCCACCATCGTTCATTTCGGAATGGTGCTGCTGCTCTCCGCGGTTCTGAGCGCTCCGTGGCATGGGTTCGCCGCCGCCGCAGTTCTTTGGGGCATCGTGGGCTTCAGCGGCGTTGTGTACGAGGTCATCGTGCTGCGCCGAATGCGCGTGCAAACCGCATACCGGCCGGAGTTCGAGGACTGGTTGTTTCATGCTCTGCTGCCCTTCGCCGCCTATGCCACGCTGGCGACATCGGCCTTCGCGGCTTTCCACCATTTTCGCGTCGCCCTGTTTGGCGTTGCCGGGGCGGCGCTGCTGCTGCTCTTCACCGGCATTCACAATGCCTGGGATGCCGTCACCTACCACGTCTTTGTCAAAAGACATGAACAACACCAGGCCGAGCCCCGCCCCGTTGAGCAGGTCATCGATCCTCGGAAGCAGTAGGCGAGCCGCACTGCCGTGATCAATGCGACCCGCATATTCCTACCCGAGTGCGGCATTACGTTCGCCGCCCATCGCGTCCAGTACAATCCTTTTTCCGCGAGCTCGAAGGCGCGCAGGATGGCGCGGGCCTTGTTCATGCTCTCTTCGTATTCACGGGCGGGGACGAAGCAAGGTAGCGCAGACTTTCGCCTTCCAGAGAGTCTGCGGCTCTTCCGTCCCTGATGCTCGTTTCGGGGGTATAATGCGCGGGCACGTCACGGCTGCGACGCTTAGTTTTTTCGCATTGGTTCTTTAGGCTTGCGGGCAGCCCACGCCCGATCATGAACGCCCGGAAGCAAATCGGGGCGATTAAAATCTGCGGATGGCGGGGGACGGAGGAAGAGCCGCAGACTCTCTGGAGAGCGAGAATCTGCCCGGCTTTGCCCACAGGGGTGAAAGGTTGGTTCTATTGGCAGGGTAAGGTCCGGCCGTTGCACCCGGGAGCTCAGAACCTGACGTTTTAGCGGAGGACAGACCAATGAATATAGACCGGCGGGACATGCTGAAAATCATCCCGGCGATGGCCGGTGGGGCACTGGCTGGATCTACGCAGGCGGCTGCTTCGGCCGCATCGCTCCGGCTCGAGCCGAGCGGCCTGGATTCATACCGGCCACTGCAAGAGGTAACACTCCGAGGTGTGCAGACGGCAACCCTTCTCGTGACCGACGGCGCCGGCAATCCCTATGTGCGAGAGAAGGCGCAAGATCCTTTCAAGTTCAAGATCGGCGGTGAGCTTGGGATTCACAACCTCGAGGCACTCGACGCGCAGGGTGCGGTTATTGGCTCGACGAAATTCCGGGTGGATTGCAGCACGGAGATCAAGGATGAAAAGGGGGAGTTCCGCGATCTCCTGGCGGCTGTCGAGTGGACGATAATGGATTGGAATCAAGAGTCGCCGATTACTGTCCTCCGCTATCAGGGCCGCGTATACAAGCTTTTCGTCAACTGGATTTTCGACCACACTCTTACCATGAAGGGCATGAAGTACTTCTCGCCCGACCTCAAAGATGCCGTTGATTTCTTCGCCGCGACGCAGCGGGAGAGCGGCATGATCTGGGAAAACTGTTATCCCGCGACGCCGCCGGCCAACTACTTCGACTGGAAGTTCACCCCCGGTGACTTTGTGCGGCGGATCGAAGGAGGATTTCTCCAGTTGCGGCGCGCGCCCGTCGAAAGCCACGTGGAGCAGTTCTACCTGGAAGCGCTTTACTATGCCTGGAAGGGTACCGGAGATAATGAATGGATGAAGGCCAAGCTGGATGGCGCCATCAAGGCCGTGCGCTATGTGACGAGTGATCCCTACCGGTGGTCGGAGAAGTACCAGCTTGTGCACCGAGGGTTTACCATCGACACTTGGGATTTTGTCGCCGACGACCAGCAAAAGGTGGGAGGGACGGTTTTCGTCGTGCATCCTGGGCAGAGTGAGTTCGGCGTTTTTTATGGAGATAACACCTGCCTTATTGCCGGATGCCGCCGACTCGCCGAGATGCTGACCCACGCCGGGCGCGAGCACGAGGCGCGGGAGTTCATAACGCTTGCCGACACACTCCAGGAGCGCCTCGACAAGCTCGCCTGGAATGGGCAGTTTTATACCCACTGGATTGCGGAGAATCCCGATTATCAGCCCGATGTGGGGGTTGATATGTCCAAGCAGGTCTCGCTTGCGAACTCCTATTCCCTGAATCGCGGCATTTCTCACGAAAAATGCGTCGCCATTATCAACACCTATCAGCGCATCCGGCGCGAGATGCCGAGCAGTTCGCCCGGCGAGTTCTACAGCATCTACCCGCCTTTTCAGAAGGGTTTCACGCAAAATGAGCCCGGCAAGGTTTGGGAGTACGTTGACGGCGGCGTCCTGTCGATAGTCGCCGGAGAGCTTGCCCAGGGGGCCTTCGAACACGGATTTGAAGAGTACGGCGCGGATATCCTGCGACGGCAGAAGGCGGTGGCGGACCGATATCGGGGCTATCTGCCCGTGACCCTTCGGGGAAAAGCCTTTGAGATCCCACCCAGGAGTTTCCAGAAGCTCGATATGCGAAGCCTTGCCAGTGTAGATTTCGGCGCGGGGACGCCGGGTGTGCCGGCCTGGGTAGGTCAGGGGCGAGATCTGAAAGACATGCCGACAGGAACCCGGGAATTCCAGGGCGTACCCTTCGATGTGATTGACCCCGCAGCCAACGGCGGCCGCGCTTGCCTGGGGCTGGCGCGGGAACCCGGGTATACACGCGCCGCCTCGCTGCCTGTAAACGCGCGGGCCTCTTGCCTCTATTTGCTGCACGCCGCCGCCGGGTCCGAGTGCACTGTGGGCACTCTCGCGATGCGTTACACCGACGGCAGCACTTATTCGCAGTACGTAGAGGTGGGCAAGAACGTGGGTTCTTGGTGGGAGCCGCACGACAGCAAGTACGACCGGTCTGGCCCGAGAATCAATGACACGATGCGGATCGCGTGGCATGAGGCTAGCCACGGTCTGCCGGAGGTGGGCGTCTACGCCGCAGGATTCGAAAACCCTCATCCTGAGCTGGAGATTTCCTCCCTCGAGTTCGAGGCCGGAATCGGAAACAGTAAGTGGATGGTGCTGGCCGCAACCCTGAGCGATGCTCCTGTGTTTTTTGCGCCTTACGATGATCTCTCCAGCGGGATCCCGGACGGATGGAGCGCCGCCGTCATTTATGCGCTGGTAGAAGGACTGGCCGGGGTCAAAGACCATGGCGTGGCTTTTAGTCACTCCCTGCTTGCCCCGCGCTGGGAAGCGGCAGGAGTTCGCTCCGCCGACGTGACCATCAGGTATCCTGCCTCCGGCGGGTACTGTTGTTACCGGTACGACCGGCAGAGCTCCCAGGACGGTGTGATCCTGGAGTTTACCGGAAGCGGTGAAGCGTTTGAACTCGAGGTGCTGCTGCCCCAAAACCGGACTATCCAAAGGGCCAGACTGAATGGACAACCGGTTAAGGTAAGCCTCAAGAACGTGGAACAATCCCGCTATGCCGTGCTCGGAATTATGGGGCGTGGCGTGCATCGCGTGGAACTAGATCTCTCCTGACCCCGTGTCGCGAGTCACGGGGAAATCGCCGGGTCCCGATCGGATCGGGATAAAATCCCCCGCCGCTGCGTCCATCTGGCGAGACAAGCTCACCGCGGCAGCTACTCCTCCCCATCCCGCGGCACTCCCCCGCATCGTTGTCGGCAGGCGGGATGACGAGGATGAAGAATTCTCTCAGCAGAAATCAAGCGGCAGAGCGGATGCTGAGGGTGGGGCGGGTGCAAGACGGTTAGCAAAGTTACCCCTCAACCGGCCCGCGACGGCTGGTGAGAACGCCTGCCGCGGTCCACCTTTTCCCCCTGGGAGAAGGTGGGGGATCTCTCTTGCGGCGTGTTCGCCGGGAGCAAGGTAGCGTAGACTCTCTGGAGAGCGAGAGCCTGCGTCTCCCTGCTCCGTCAGCCTTTGGCGGGGCAATTATTATACAAAATACTTGTTGTCCTCCCCCTGCCAAGGATTTACCATGGGTGCCCATGAAAACATCCATTCTTTCTGTGCTCATAGTCGCCCTCAGTGCGACCGGGCTCACCACGACAGCTTGCAAGAGGGGCAGCGGCCCTGCGTCAAAAACGGCCGGCACGGGTAATGCCGCAACGGCTGGGTCCAAACCCGTAGCCCCCGCCCTGGTTCCGATGCCTGACGAGATCACGTGCTCGATAGGGGGAATGGAGACTTCTTCGACGATTGGCCCGAGCGGCGAGGTCGCGGACACGCGCGGCTCTGTAAACTCCGTAACCTGCTGGATAGAACCTAGACGCCCGCTCCTAAAGAAAGACATTGCCCTGGCGTCCAAGACGATCACCGGAGGTATGCTGGCCACAAGAGACTTTGGCAGCTTCAAGATCATTCCTGAAAACAGTATCTTCAGCAACTCCTTTTCCCTGGAACTCTATAGCGACAAGATTCAGCCGCTCAGACGGTTTCTGGTTCAGCCAATCGGTAAGGGAGAGACTACCATTCTTGACGCTGCCGAATGTGGCGATATGCCTCGTGTGAACGCCCTGCTGGCGGCGAAGGTTGACGCGAACGCGAAGCAGAAGGATGGCGCTACGGCCTTGATGGTAGCTTCGCGAAATGGATATGCCGATGTGGTTCGTGCCTTGCTCAATGCCAAAGTCGAGGTGAATGCGAAGGATGACGGTGGCAACACCGCATTGATATTGGCAGCGTTCGACGGGAACGTGGAGGCGGCACAAGACCTCATTACCGCCAAGGCCGATGTCAACGCCAAGAACTCGAGTGGTTCCACGGCATTGATATTGGCATCGCAGAATGGAAGCGCCGATCTGGTTCGTGCCTTGATTTCTGCAGGGGCCGACGTTAACGCCAAGACGAAGTCCGGCGCCGGCGCATTGCTCCTGGCATCGCTGCGAGGGCATGCGGATGTGGTCCGGATGCTGCTCGCTGCCAGTGCTGACGTGAATGCCAAGGCGGGCGACGGCGGCAACGCGCTATTGGTTGCGTCCCAGAATGGCGATTTGGATGTGGTGCGGGCCTTGCTTGCCGCCAATCCAGACGTGAATGCCGTGACGAACGAGGGCATCACCGCCTTAGCGACGGCCTCCATGCACGACCACGCCGACGTAGTGCAGGCCCTGATCGCGGCCAAAGCTGACGTGAATATCGGGACAAAGCAAGGTATCACGCCCCTCGAATTGGCATCTCAAGACGGTTATGTAGATGTGGTTCGCGCCTTGCTTGCGGCCCATGCCGATGTAAACGCCAAGATGAAAGACGGAACAACTGCATTGAGGTTGGCATCGAAGAACCGACATGCGGATGTAGCTCAACTTCTCAAGAGCGCAGGCGCTCTTCAATGAGTTGTAATAGGCGAGAACAGCCCCTAGCGCGGACCGCCGGTTTTGCGGTCCGCGTCTCTTGACTCGCCCTCGTGTCCACGGTGTGGTATGGCAGCGCCGTGTCGACCCTGCGTTGTCCTTTTCCTCGATATTGTTTCCCTCTGCTCGCTCCCGCGCCGCGCAGGGCTGACCCGCTCATGACGAGGCGAAAAAGACGCGGACCACAAAGGCGGTGGTCCGCGCTACGAACTTCCTTGTCCCGCGCCTTTTAACCATGGTAGAATCACGTGTATTCAAATGTGTTAGGAGTGCATCATGGCGACCACGCCGGTAGTGACCGTACGCTTGGAACCCGAGCTGCGCGAACGGCTGGACCGTTTGGCGGAGGCGCAGCGCCGCAGCCGCTCGTTTGTGGCGACGGAAGCGATCCGCGAATATGTGAGGGTCAACGAGTGGCAGATCGAGGAAACCCGCAAGGCGCTGGAGGAAGCTGAGCGGGGAGAGTTTGCCTCCCCCTCCGAGGTTCGCCGCGTGGTGAAGAAGTGGACCAAGCGGAGCGCACGTGCCCGCTAGTCGGCTCGAGATCCGCTGGCTGAAACGGGCGCTGGCCAACCTCGATGCCGAAGCCGCCTTCATCGCCCGCGATCAACCCGCCGCTGCTGCCCGCGTGGTGGAAGCCATCGCCAATACGGTGGAATTGCTCGCTCAGCACCCCGCCCTGGGCCGCCCCGGGCGCGTCGAGGGCACCCGCGAGTTGGTGGTCCCCGACACTCCCTACCTGGTCCCCTACCGCGTGCGCGGCCGCGCTGTCGAAATCCTCCGCGTCTTCCATGGCGCCCGCAAATGGCCGAAGAAGCTCTGACCGCCTTCGACAGCCGGAGCAAGGCAGCGCAGACTCTCGCCTTCCAGAGAGTCTGCGGCTCTTCCGTCCGTGATGCTCGTTACAGGGGGTAAAATGCGCGGGCACGTCACGGCTGCGGCGGTCAGTTTTGTCGGATTGGTCTTCTGTTCTTGCGGGCAGCCCACGCCCGGTTTCGAACACCCGGAAGCAAATCTGGGCGATTCAAATCTGCGGATGGCGGGGAACGGGGGAAAAGCCGCAGACTCGCTGAGATGCGAGAGTCTGTGCTACCCGGCTGGTATCTAAAATCCCTGCAAGCTAGTCTGACTGAGCCGTCGCGCCTTTGCCCGCACCTTTGGCCTGAGTCCGGCGACGCTGCGTAAATGGGAAAACGGTGAACGCCAGCTCAACGGCGCCGCCCGCATCTTGTTAACCATCATCAGCCGCGAACGCGAACCCGCCCTCCGCACCATCCGGTTGTAGCGCAGCGCGGCGGAGCCGCAACCAAATGGTGACTGGCTGGCGAAGTGATCCCTGACCCCCACGACCCGCAGAACGTGGGGCCCCCTTCCCGCCCCGGCTGGTGAAAACGCCGGCTGCGGGCCACCCTCTACCCACGGGAGAGGGAAGAGAATATCCTTCCTTCTCCCTTGGGGAGAAAGTGGCCGAGGTACGAGGTGGGGGGCCCCACGTTTTGCACGTCGTGGGGATGAGGGGTTCTCGTAATCCATAAAATGTTTGCTAAAAAAACAAGAATTTATGGCATTGCAATGTAGGGCCCGCACTCCGGCCCGCCGGTCTTGCATAATGGCGGGCGGTTTTACCCCTCGACCGGATTGTAGGGCCGACCCACAGACCTGCAAATCAGGCCTGCGCCCGCCCAGAACTTTGAATTGCCCCGGCAGATTCGTCGGTGAAAACTGGGTGACAAGGTGGGTGCTGTTTCCTCGGAGCCCGGTTGGGATCTGAACGCGCGGGGCCACTTCTCCGGTTAGCGACTATACGTCTAAATGACGGGGGCCCGGTAAATCCTACGGCGTTTATTGAGGGTTGCCACCGACAACAGGTTCTTCTACCGAAATCCAGCGCGGGGGTAGGACACCTTACGTGTAGCCCGTTAGACCCCGTTAATGTAGTGAAAATGGGGTGGGCGGCTCTAGCTTTTTGAATCTTCAGGTGGAGGCGTTGGAGCCTTCATCGTCGGCTCCTCCACAGGTGGCCCATTGATCGTAGGCGTCTCAACAATTGGTTTAGGTACCACCACTTATTGGACGGGGCGGGTTCCGCAGCGGGAGTCGCAGCAGCAGCCTCAGTTGCCCCCTCAGCTTCCACAGGAGGTGCCGGAGAGGGAAATACGGCATCGGGTAAGCGACTTAGCCCGGGACGCTGTAGATAAGACGAGTATCGTTGCTGCAGCCGGGTCAGGAACGGGGGCAGAAGCCTGCCGACTCTCCTTGTTTTCAAATCCCGCCACTTCTGGGTATCCATGTTCTTGAACTTGAAACGCAAGGCCTTGCCGTCGTAAACGGGGAATATCACCGCCTCATTATCCTGTTCCAAAATGAGGCCGTTCTCGCGGTCGTGCTTCAATTCCGCCACCGGCTGCTCCGATCCCTTCAGAAGGTAGAGATCAAGCTGACCGAGTTTGGTGTGGCCTCTTGGAATACAATCGCAGTCGGGCCGGACATTGATTCGATAGCCGTCCTCAACCTGGAAGATGTCCCCAGGCTCGAAGGAATCATGATCCAATCGCAGCTCTGGAAGAAACCGCTCGCCTTCGAGGACTTTCCGCACTATCTTCCCGTATGCCCCCAAATCCTTTTTCATTCCCTCGAGCAAATCACCGAATGGAGAAAGATCGCAACTGAAGGGGATCATTCTGGAAGTAAGATTGCGCCCGATCAGTTCACCCAACTGCACATCCGGCGGAACGCTGTCGACCTCGAAGTTCTTCCACAGGACCAGAGGCCAGAGTGGGTCCTTGACGTAGAAGTCCACAAACAACTCGTTCTTCGCTTTTTCATAGGCTTTTTCCCACTCTTTCAGCACGTATACTGAAGGATTGGCCTCCATCCATTTGGCGAGGACGTTGAAGACACCCGTGCGAAGGATTTCCCGCTTGTCCTTGACTAGGATGTGGGTCGGGTCGCCCTCATTGTAAACATCTGCATGCCGGCGGAGGCTTTCCAGGATTTTGTCCTCGGGCTCATCGGTGAAAATGAACACCGGAGCAAATCTGACCTCTTTAAAGTCCCTGAGAAACTTGATGATGCTGGCTTCGTTCTCCTCAATGATACCGGGAGGAACCGGCTGGCCTTCTATTTCCTTCAGCGATGCGCCGTAAAGCTTCCAATCTAGTATTACGAAGGCCACCTCACGCAGGTTGGAAATACCAGTCTCAGTTGGTATTCCTGGGAACCTAATAACGTGGCAGCCGACTTCTTCGATCGCCTTTACAATTTTCCCCACATTCGCGTCGGGATCGTAAATCTCATCATCGATCACAACGGCTATGCCATGGAATAGGGTGGGGTCGGGCATTACTCCTCCAATTTGACAAATGACACCACGAAATTCGCCCCGGGCAGTAGCTTGTGGCGCTTTGTGTCGGCGAGCTCAATCGAATAGTCATGCCTCTCAAGAAGCTGCCGGGCGATGTATAAGCCCAGCCCTCTTCCATCCTCGCCCCTGCCCGAATAGAAAGGTTCAAAAATATATGGAGCGTCATCTGCCTTGACGCCGGGTCCGTTGTCCGCGAAAATCAACAGACCCTCACCGCCATCGAGTAGCACTTCGATTTGGCGCTTGCCGCTGCCCTTTGAACGCAGCCAATAAACAGCATTGTCAAAAAGGTTAAGAAATAACTGCAGCAGGACGGCGTCCGTGGTTTTCGCGATCAATGGGGAACCGCGCTCCTCCGCATTGTAAGCAATATTCTCTTTGCTGAGAGACGGGGCGAATAGCTTTTGGACCTTCTGAAGCACGTCATAGACTCGGATGTCCCTACGGCGTTGTTTCGAAGACTTGAACAGCAGCTGTATGTCTTTCAATTGAGCTTCCACGAACGAGAGCATCCCGCGCAAAGAAATGAGCTCGCGATTCATGTAATCCTTTGAAAGGGTCCCCGGCTTCTGTGTTTCCGAGATCAGGGTGTCGAGCGCCACCAGCCCTCGGTGCATGACGGCCATAATGTCGTGTGACGCTGTCTCAACGGAAAGGCCAACGCCCGCAAGGGTTTCTGTAGTCTCCGCGCGCTGGATTAAATAGCTGCGCTCGGTTTGGTAAAGCTTAGCTACTTCCTTTAACGCCGTCTGAGCAGGTTTGTTGTCGCCCAGCTTTAATTCCAGCGCATCGAGACCGGCCCGGACCTGTTCTTTTTTGACGACCTCGGCGGCCTTGCTCTGCCTGGTTTTGACACGGTACTGCTCGTAGGGCTTCTTTCGGACCCAGGCAAGGAAGATCTGAAGAAGATGACGAAAGTCGCTGGTCGCGTCGCCGATCTCAATCAGGCCCTCCCGATTTGTCTTGTCTTTGAGTTTGGGATTGTCTTTCTGCGTGACGTTGACGAATCCAACCACCTGATCATTGCTCAGGAACATGCCGGCGGCTTTTGTGCCGCGATACATATCTGTTTGCAGCCAGTCGTCGTCGGCATCCCCATACGGATAAACGCGGATTCCGTCCCTATAGAGGTATATCCGGTGGTCTTTCAGCAGCTTCTTGTCATTTTCGTCCAGAAAGTATTTGCCCGTAGCGTCCTTGCTGAAATCGAAAACGTAGAACCCAAACGAAAAGGAGCCGCATTTTGTTTCGCGCTTCTGAAGAATTTCACCCTCGTCCCCGAACGCTTCACGAAAAAGGGCTATTCCGGTGACGTCCGGATCATTCAGCGGAAGGACCATCGCCTTTCCATCCAACTGAAATTTGAATGTTTTCTGGGGCTCGTCGTATCTGCCATCAGTTATCCTAAGGACCGCGTTATTTTCGATGAGTGTGCGCAGCTCTTTCAGATAAGCTGTTGAATAGTTTTCGAACTTCGAGTCCTTATATATCAGCACTTCGAAGTCTGGAGGCTTTTCCTGCTCTTTGTTGATGTCAGTAGAGGCCTTTGTAATTACGTCGAAGATCGACTGAAGCCTAATCAGGTCTGCATAGACGTGATCAACCCGGTTTTTCGTCCACGAGCCGCGAAGATTGGTCACCTCAATCCTTGTTCCGTGTGGATTACGGCGTACCACGCGGGCGCCTAAGCTAATCTCTTCGGCTTTGATATATGTGGCCTTGTCGGCGACCGAGAGGGACAGATCGATCTCTTCCAGCAGAAAGCTTTTCCTCACTCCCTCCTTGCTGAGAAAATCGTCATCGTAAGGAGAAAGGTCGAGATTGAGCGTAAACTCCTGCTGGGTCTTCTCCGGTCGTGTGATGATTGAAACAGTCCTGCCCAGTTTTAGGATTGCAAATCGACCAATTCCCTTTTCACCCTGAAGCTTTCTGCCCTTCGGCGTCGAATCCTTTTCAGCCTTCGCCAGTTTCTTGATTGGCGTTGCCGGACTGAGCCAATCCTCCTCGAGCACTTTCTTCGTCATGCCCGTGCCGTCATCCTCGATAATGATCTTTGATTTCGGCTGAACCTCGAAATTGCTGCCGAAACCCTCGAACGTCACTTTTACCCAAGATGCATCAGCGTCGTATGCGTTCTTGATAATCTCGACGAGGGCAATTCGCTCGTTCTTGATGAGCTGGTCGCCCAGCATCGTAAGCAAGCGGGCGTGAGGCTTGAAGTGTAGCGGTGGAGGTTGTGTCATTTGGCAGCAATTAGAATGAATTCCTCGCAGTATACGTGCCGCCCATCACTGCTGTGTGAGAACTGGCCAATCGGGTCGCGGTACGGTGTGAGGATTTTTCCTGACATCTTTCTTTTAGCTACGCGAACGCTCGAAAATCCGCCGCGCAACAGCGACTCTGCAAGATGCTCGGCATTGTCGATACGCACGCCCTTGTATTCCGTGTTGCCGATGACAAACAATGCCAGGCCATTGCGCCGAAGAAGACCGTAACAGCGACGCGATACAGCCTGCATGTCCAGGAAGTACTTTGCGGTGGACCGTGCGATCGATCTATCCCTATCGAAGAGCCCGAACACGACTCGGGCACCGACAGTGTTTAACCGTTTGATTTCACGATTGAAGTCAAGCTCATGCTGCGTGCTACCGATTGACCCGTTGCGCAGATCGCGATAGTCCGACGCGTACCCGAGCCAAAGGGATGAAAGCTGATGGAGGTCCGCGTATTCATAGGACGTGACGTACGGCGGGCTCGTGATAAGCATGTCGATATCGTGCGGAGCGCTTTCGAGCTTCAGAAAATTTGCAGTAAGGATTTGAGCTATGCTCGATTGCTCTGAGCCGGACTGCTCAAACGCGCCCTTCATCATCTCGAATTGCTTTGCGAACGCATCCCATGCGGTCACGGGCTTCTTGTGGGGATCGACCTGAGGCTTAATCGATTTCGTGAGCCACCGGGACGTGGCTTTCAGGATATTGGAAAAGGCACAGTGGAAGAAAGTCCGATACCGGCTGCGGGGCGGCACGATCATGTTGATGGCGTTGAGCAGTCTCGCGAGGCTTTGGAACTGATCGGCTGAGTACCAATAGTCCAGACGTTCCGTAGCCGTTTCAGTAAGATCTGTCTTGGCGCTCGCACGCTTCACGGTTGCGGCGATGGCTTTGTAATACTGCGCGAGTCGACTGGTATCAAACGAGCCGCTTTTCGTCCGGGCAATCAGCGTGGCCACCGGGTTAATGTCGCAGCCCCAGAAATCGATATTGCATCGTCGCGCCTCGAACGCCACGGTCCCGCAACCACAAAAGATGTCTGCCACGCGACGGACCTTTAACCCTTCCCCTTGAGCGAATTGAAGAGCCTTCGTAGGAATAAAGGCTGGGAACTTTGCCGGATAAGCATGGATGCGATGGAGTTTCAGCTCTCCGTCTCCGCCCGTGCTCCAGAAGCGATTTTCCTCCAGTTGCAGAAGGTCTATGCGCGATACATTGTCGGCATTTGTGAGTTCCAGATATTTTGCAGTCACATAACCCCGCATTGCTGCCCGACAGCGGTCCAGACACGCGGTAACCCATTTCTGGACACAGGGATATAGCGCGGCATCGCGCGTATCATACGACACTCAGTGCACCCTCTGCAAGCTCACGCAAACAGTATCCTATATATCGGCCAATGCGCCATATGGCTTGAGGCCGATTCCAAATTGATAACGGACTTGGACCCCAACAGTCTGGCACCAGTAACGGGTTGTCGCCAACGGTTTAGGAATTGTCATCGTTCCCGCCGCGCCTGGCACTTTGACGAGAAACGCCCTACCTGTAGAAGTGGCGGGACCCCGATAAGGCCGGGAAAGATTTTGCCGCCCGCCTCGCTTTCGCTGTTCCTTCGCTTGGGCCACGGTCACTTGCTTGGTTGGGAAGGGCTGAATCCGATCCGGCGTTTTGGCGGCACGGGCGCATCGATCAGTTTGCGAATCGCTTCGAAAACCACCTTAATTTGGGAATCGTCACCCTGGTATTTTCGCTCCAACTCATCGAGTCTCGGCAAAACCGACTTGTGAGTGGAGAGAAGCTCGCGGAGCCTTGCCAAGGTTCGCCACAAAGACACTGAGACGCAGAGAAGAGCACCTCCAATTGCACGGGCCGAACTCCAAGGGACCCCTCATCCCCACGACGTGCAGAACGTGGGGCCCCGCCTTCGTATCTCAACACCTTCTTCCGCCACGGCGGATCTTCGACCCCTCGGAGAAGGCAGGGGAAAACATTATGGCGGGGCAAACCCGCCGTTTGGTCCCCTTTTGGGCGCGAAAGCCTGCCGGTGCAGGGGCTTGTGTGAAGAATGTGGCACGGCCATCCTGGCCGTGACTTACACGGGCAAGATGCCCGTGCCACGTCGCGTGGGGGCCAGCGGCGCTGGCCCGGGGCCGAACGCTGTTCGGCCCTACAACTATCGCCGCACGGCCGAAGGCCGAACATAGCTTGCCCCCCTCGCTGTGCCCCCGACACTCCCCCATATCGTCATCGGCAGGCGGCATGACGAGGATGAAGAATTCTCTCAGCAGAAATGAAGTGCGAGAGGGAAAGCTGCGGGCGGAGTACGGGCAAAGCGGTCAGCGAAGTTACCTTTCAACCGGCCCGCGACGACTGGTGAGAGCGCCTGTCGCGGCCTAACTTCTCCCCTCAGAAAAGGCAGGGGAAAACGTTATGGCGGGGTAAACCCGCCGCTACATCTCATTTTGGGCGCAAAAGCCCGCCGGTACAGGGCCTGTGTGAAGAACGTGGCACGGCCATCCTGGCCGTGACCTGCACGGGCAAGATGCCCGTGCCACGACGCGTCGGGGGGCCGGCGGCGCTGGCCCGGGGCCGAACGCTGTTCGGCCCTACAATCCTCTTTCCGCGAGTTCGAAGGCGCGGAGGACGGCGCGGGCTTTGTTCATGCTTTCTTCGTATTCGCGGGCGGGGACGGAGTCGGCCACGATGCCGGCGCCGGCTTGCAGATAGGCGATTTTATCTTTGATTAATACCGTGCGGATGACGATGCAGGAGTTGAGATTACCTGAAAAATCGAGGTAGAGCACGGCGCCGCCATAGAGGCCGCGGCGGGTGGGCTCGAGCTCGTCGATGATTTCCATGGCGCGGACCTTGGGCGCCCCGGTGAGCGTGCCGGCGGGGAAGCAGGCGGCGAGCGCGGCGTAGGTATCGGCGTCTGGGCGCAGTTGCCCGGTGATCTGGGAAACCAGGTGCATGACGTGCGAGTAGCGCTCGACGAACATGATGTCGGTGGGGCGCACGCTGGAGAACTCCGAGACTCGGCCCACGTCGTTGCGTCCCAGGTCCACCAGCATGATGTGCTCGGCGCATTCCTTTGCATCCGAGCGCAGTTCCGCTTCCAGGCGCTTGTCCTCTTCCTCCGACTTGCCGCGCGGGCGCGTGCCGGCAATCGGCCGGTACTCCACCTTGCGCCCCGCCACCTTCACCAGCATTTCCGGCAACGAACCGAGCACGGTGGAATCCCCCGCGCGCAGGTAATACATGTAGGGCGAAGGGTTGACGGCGCGCAAGGCGCGGTAAACATCAAATATCGGAACGCGCACGGGCACTTCCATGCGCTGCGAGAGCACTACCTGGAAAATGTCTCCGGCGCGGATGTATTCCTTGGAGCGCTCCACCATCTGCTCGTAGCGTTGACGCGGCATGTTGGGACGCACGCGCAACGCTCCCTGCGGGGGGTGCAGGCGCGGCAGCTTGAGCGGGTGGCGCAACCGGCTCTCCAGAAGGTCTAGGTGGCGGCACGCGGCATCGTATTTGGCCCGCAGACTTCCCTTCCCTTCCTCCGTCAGTACATTCGAAATCAGAAAAAGGCGGTGCTGCACGTGGTCGAAGGCCAGCACATTGGAAAAATACATGAAGACGGCATCGTCCAAATCAACGTCGGGGGGAACGCGCGGGGGCAGACGCTCGAGCATCCGCACCGCTTCATAAGATAGATAACCCACCGCGCCGGCAGTGAAGGGCGGCAGGCCGGGAATCACCACCGATTGGTAGCGCGCCCCCACGCGGCGGAGGAATTCAAAAACGTTGCCGGTCTCCTCTTGTAGCGTCGATCTCCGATCGACGTTTCGGCGGTCCCTTCCTGCGTTAGGGCCGGCTCCGACCGCCGCTACACCTTCGCCGCGCCTCACCGTGATGCGGTCACCCCGGCAGGAAACGATTTGAAAAGGATCGACGCCAAAAAACGTGTAGCGGCCCACGCGCTCGCCACCCTCCACGCTCTCGAGCAAAAAGCTGTGGGGATGCCGGTTCGCTTCCCGCCCGTGCTGCGGCGAAAGACTTAAAAAGGCGGAAACGGGACTCAGCAGGTCGGCAACAATGGTGCGATACACAGGCACCACGTTGCCCTGGCGCGCCAGGCGCTTGAATTCAGCGAAACTGGGATTGGCGTTCGTCATGGGATTAAGAACAAGTCAAAACGCAAAAGGCAAAAGTCCATAAGAAGGGCGCCGGTCGCGCGATGGACTTTTTGACCGTCGAGAGATATAGGCATACCTTACTATTATTGGCCATTACTGGGCATTAGCCCTTTATCCACTATACTCCCGAGGCCGATCTTCAACTTTTAACTTCTTCCGCAACTCTTGCCTTTTGACTTTGGCGTTTTGACTTTTGCCTTGCTTTTACGTTTGCACCCCATCGGCAAAAAACCTATCCTCCCCCCGCATGGCCCAGCGCCGAGCGCACAGCTTGCTCCATCAACGCGCGGGGAGCGGCGAGGCCGGTCCAGATTTCGAACTGCCGCGCGCCCTGCGCCACCAACATTTCCAAGCCGGAAATCGTGGTCAGTCCGCGCGCGCGCGCTTCGTTCAGGAAGCGCGTGTCGAGAGGGAAATAAACCATGTCAAAGACCACGCGCGTGCGCAATCGCGCCAAGTCGATGGGAGCGCTGTCAACGTGCGGGAACATTCCCACGGGGGTCGCGTTGATGACGGCGTCAACTTCCTGGCTCTCGGCGCTGTCCCAGGGCACCACTTGCGCCGCCACTCCGCGCGCCAGGGTCCGCGCCGATGCCTCGCGTCGCGCGGCGATCATCACCTCCGCGCCTTCCCCCCGCAGGGCATAAGCGGCCGCGCGCGCCGCGCCCCCCGCGCCCAAAATCAAAATGCGGCTGCCCGCCAGACGCAATCGCTTGGTGAGGACTTCCACCACAGCGGCGGCGTCCGTGTTCCATCCCAACCAGCGGCCCCGTTGCAAGGCCACAGTATTGCATGCACCGATGCGGTTCGCCAAAGGATCCACCCAGTCGAGGGCGCGCAGGATAGCGCGCTTGAAGGGCATGGTCACGGCGAATCCTTGCAATTCCGCCTCACGCGCAAAGGGGAGGAAGTCCGCCAGCCGGCTGGTTTGGCAAGGCAGGAAAACCGCGTTCACGTGCTTGGCCTGAAAAGCCGCGTTCTGCATGGCCGGCGATAGGGAAATGGAGGCGTGTGAACCCAGGACTCCGTAAAGTTTCGAGCGGCTATCAAGGCGTTCCACCCGGTAGACGGAGCGCATGACTTCCGCGGGGATTTGCCCTGCCGCGGCGGGGGAGTGGTCGAGGGGCGCCGCATAAGTGAACGCCGATCCCCACAGCAGGGATAGGAGGCGCGAGGGGATTCCCGACGCCCCCATGGCCAGCGCCGCCAGCCGCGGGTTGCGCCGCCGATGGGCTTTGAGCAGCCGGCGAATTTGCAGGTTGTCGCGCAGACCGCGCGCGTGCGTGGCAATCTTCACCACCTGCACCGGCAAGCGCACCAGGCGGCCATAAGTTTTGGTCAGCGAGGGAGTCTTTTGAAAGTCGTGGTAGGAAACAATTACTTTGGCTGGTCGAAGCTCCCGCAGCAGCGCCACGCCGCCCTTCCGCATCGATTCGATCTCGACGTTGACCCATTGGCAACCCGCACGCACGGCGGCAGTCAGAATTCTCGCCTGATCCTCCAGCGTTCCCCGCATCATGCCTCCCGCTGTCGCCATTCGGCACGTGGCAATGGTTTGGGGAAAGTGCAAGCGCGTGAGCATTTGGTGAAGCCGCGGTTCAAACTGCGAAAAGTCCTGGAGGTAATCGAGGCGCAGCTCATAGCCGACGGGCACACCGGACACGCGGATGGCAAGCGCTTCCATGGCGTTCAGGGTGGGCGCTGCCAAACTAACATAAATACGCGGCGAGCTCGACTTGGCCAAGATCAGGTCCTTGGGCTGGGGAAATCCCGTGCCTCAAACGATTGAATATAAAGGTTTTGATGGTGAAAAGGCAAGGAATTTACATCGTGAGGTGAATGGGGACCGAGCAGAAAACGCACCCTTTCCGTGCACAGCGACTTTAACCCATTAGAACCAAAGGCCTAAGTTTTCAGAGTGGGCAAGGTCAGAAGAATCCTGACGCGCTTTCACGGCCGAATTCAAAACACCGCGCGTGGGGCGGTGCCGTTAACAATGACCACGCCCATCCTTAATTCTGGCGGCGGCCAAGTCTCGCCGGCGATTCGAACTCTCCCACAGTTCGTTCAATTCACCCGGTTGGCCGGTTCGTTGCCCGGCGGCGGTGGGGGTGGAACCATCAGGCCAAGCCCTTGCAGAAGCAGGACGGTGCGTTGCGCGGCACCTCGCCAGATGAGCTGGCAACCTTCTCCCTGGCAATTCTGCACGTAAACATCCCCACCCGAATACTCCAAACTGCAATTCTTGAACTTGCAATTCACGTAGACGCCATCGTCCAAAACCACGTGCTCATTCTCGAAAACCTTGTTCTCATGTCGGTTCATAGTTTCACTCGGGCCACACGCCGGGACGAAAAACCCGGTCTCTCAGGGCGCTCGACTCATCCACTGCGAGCGCCTTGCTGAGGCTATCATCCACGCCGCGGGGATGCAAGGAGGCCGAATCGTGGGATCGGGTGAACAAGGAATAGCGCGTCGAGGGTATTCCCTGGTCACCCACCCGATCGCCGGATATCCCCATCACCAGGCCCCGGCGCCCACTGACTTCGCCAGGGTGGCGGTTCCGGAGGTAGCAGCCCGACGCGGGCGCAGGAGGGATTCCACGCTGGCCTTCAAGCGCGCCAGGGCCGCGGCGTGGAGCTGCGAAACGCGCGATTCGTCCACGTTCAAGCAGTCCGCAACCTGCTTCATGGTCAGCTCCTGCTCATAGTAGAGGGTGATGATCTGGCGCTCACGCTCGCGCAGGCGGGAAAGCGCCTGCCTCAGAATTCCCTGCTGCTCGCGGCGGTAGCACAATTCAAAGGGGCCGACGGCTTCATCGGCCAATAGTCCCGGCTCAGAGGAGTGCCGCTTCGTGGTCGGACCCGCCGAGAGGGTGCGCGCGCCGAAGTCGAATCCCACGCTTTGGATTTCATTCAACGTGTGGTGCCATTGCGCCAGGTTCATTCCCAGCGCCGCGGCGATTTCCTCGTCCGTTACCCGCCGGCCGAGCTTAACCTCCAGTTCGCGATAGAGCTTCTGGATGGCTTTGTTTTTGCGCCGCAAGTCACGGGAAGCGGGGTCGGTGCTGCGCAGGCCGTCCAATATGCCTCCGCGAACCCGGTGGCGGGCGTAGCTTTCCAACCTCACCTGCTTCGTGCTGTCAAACTTGGCGACGGCATCCACCAGCCCCAGCACCCCGTTGGCAAACAAGTCATCCATTTCCACACGAGCGGGCAAGTGCTGGCGCATTTTGAAGGCCATGCGCTTGACCATGGGTAGCAATTCGATCAGCAGCCGCTGGCGCTCCTGGACCTGCGCCTCTTCCCTTCGCGCCCGAGGACGGGTGAGGGGGGGCATCGAGGGCCGGCGCGAAATCAGTTGGCGGCGAACGGCGGGCAACACTGCTGCATTGTTCACTTGCTCGTGGGCGGGAATCGATTGAGTCGCCATAGGAACCTCGCTCACTCTTGAATGTCCGCCAGCCGGCGGACAGCGCCTTTTGACCTTGGGCTTCGTTCCGGGCGGCCCCAGGCAACACTTCAACCGCGGCGTGGAGCCTGCGGCTTCACGCTTCGTTCGCCGCCTTTGGCCCTTGGGGTCTTTGCGCTGTCCTTAGAAATTGCAAAGAATGGGCCAATCCTGCGCGGGGCGGGGGCGCAGAGAGAACGGGCGAAAACTAGCCTCTCGAATGAAGCAAGGAGGGGCAAGTGCAGCCGGCAACCGTAGGATTCGGCGAACGCGCGAGGGCTTCCCCAGGCATGGCGTTATGGCCGGGCAACCCGCTCGTTATCAGTTAGTTGTTGATGTGACAAATCGTAAGCGAGGTGAGGCGGGGCGGGCCTTGGAGGCGGCGCACGAGTGACGCAACCGTCTCGGCGCGAGCGCGGAAGGGGCGCGAAATCTCCTTGCAAACATCCTTGGCCTGGCAGGTGCCTCTCGCCGTCTCGTTCCAAATTGGGAGAGTGCCGGCCGCGCCGGCAGGCAGCTTGAAAAGCGGCGCCGATGTCATGATTGTTGTGTACCTCCTCAAGCCCCAAACCAATTCAGCCGATAGTTGATGGTGAGGGAGGCAGTATGAACCGCGAGAGGGTCAGCGAGCGCCGGGCGCTCATGCGCCTCCGGCCTTCATCTCTCTCCAAGCGTCGGAAGCAGGAATCGGTGGGTTGAACGCCAGGTACGGAACGGAATCTGAAGCCGCTCCGTACCGGTTCACCCCCAGTGGCAATCGGATGATTTGCGCCGTGGGCATGGAGGAGGATAGCAGCTATTTTGCCTGAAATAATCGGGCTTTCGTGCCTTTTCCCGAATTGGCACGGAAGTTCCTGTTTGGAATCCCCCTCGCGCGGGCACGGCCTGCCCCTCGTTCAGGATGTGGCCGTGTGAATACGCCCGGCGGATGCGTAGCGAGAGGCCGAGAAAGGAGATCGGCACACCCTTTGCTTTTGAAGGTTTGCCGCCCCACATGGCGCCGTCAGCGCGCTCCCTTCGCGCCTTTGCCTCTTGTCGGTAAGAAGGTCGTTAGGGCAGCGGCGGACCCTATGCGGTCGAGGGTTTGCTGGTCTAACAGGCGCCGTCAGGGCGCCTATTTCGCGCCTTTGCGTCTGGGCGAGATGAAGGGTCGTTATGGGAGTGATGAAGCAAGGCAATAAACCCCGGAAGCCGGTTGCCGCCCCAGACCGCGAGGGTGTGCGGGCCATCCCTAGCTCCATCCAGGCGGAGCAGATCCCCACGGACCTGCACTTGTCGAGCCGGTCGACGTTTACGGATATGGCCCCCGGCGACATCGTTCTTCTTGACGACTTCGCCTACCTGCGAGAGTCTTTCGCGCCCAATTTCGTCGCCGTGCTGGCATGCCCCTTGTGCGGGTCGCCGGGCCTGATCACCTCGGGCCAGTACTCCGGAGGCGCGCCGATTGTCTGCACCTCCAAGGTCTGCTCCGGCCTGTTCCGCATTGTCGATGAAGCCCAAATCGTTCCCCTGCCTCCAAGCTGAGGCGCGGGACTCGGGGTATGGAACACGGGATACGGGATACGGGTTTAGGTATTTGGGAGTGAAAACTCAGGATTCGGGATATGGGAGTCGGGGACTGGTATAGGGATCGCCACGTCTACCAACTCTGCTCGCCGGATCAGTCTTCATCGAACCACCCGGGCCTCTGATCAAGGACATAAACGGGTTCGACTGGCCAGCCGGCGCCAGGTGTGCTGGCGAAAACGTAATACTTCCCGTCGAATGGACTCCGCGCCAGCCAGTACTCGTCATCATCCGAGGGAGTTGAGGCCTTGTGTTCGAAAGTGACCTCCGCCAGCTTGCGCCGGAGTTCGTCCGGCGGCGTGACCGATACGGTCTCCCTTGCGCAATTCATCCAAGCGGACCCAGTCGCCTGGGGCGCGCTCGTACTTCAAAAACCACCAGCCGTTGCGGGACCGCTCCTCCCGCCGCTAGAGGGCGGGCAAAGATTTTACGAGCTTCACGGTCTCCAGGCTCACGCGGATGACCTGGCCCACGAGGCGCACGATGTATTCGGGGTCGTCGGGGCGATTGGGGTCGGAGCGGATTCCGCTGTGTTTGTCTTCCGTCACCTGGTATTGGTCAACCGCCCATTCGAGGGCGCTGCGGTTGCCCAATCGGTATTCAAAGGTTTCGGGGGGAATGCGCCCAGAGTGAGCGAGTCGTTGATCTTCAGCGAACGGCGGTCTTTCGCCAGCCGCATTCTATCCTCGACGCGATAGGAAAGGGGAATTGTCGCGGCGACCTTCAGGTCGGCATTCCGTAGAGGCAGCTTTACGCCGCCATGGCGAGGTAAACTCGCCGCCACTAAAGCGCTCTGTAGCTGCGGTCAATTGTACTCTGATTGACCGTGGTCTTTTACCCACGAGCACAAAGCCACGGTCAGGAAACCTCAGGCCGTGCTTACGCGCTTTAACCGGCTGTCCATTTCGCCGTCACATCGAACTCGATGAGCTCCTTTTTTGAGTTTCGTTTTCGGATAGGACGGCACTCAAGTTTTCCGAATCCTAAGCGTTGCAGCATGCCCGCGTAGATTTGCTCGACAGGCAAAAGCACCCCATAAAAAGTGGAGTTGCCCACGATGTAATGAACCTCTGCGCCAGGTGCAAGGATGAGAGGGATTTTCTGGAAATGCGACCACATGTCATCGAAGTACTTGGCAACATAGTTTGCGAGAATCCGGCCGTTTTTGTTGTCGTGGTGCTCGATCCCCTTGAGCGCCGCATCCAGTCTCGAATCCGCAAACCCCCGTGCACTATGTTTCCACTCGGTCAAACGGCTCGTAGCAATGCCCCACGTGCCGCCGATGGCCGACCAATCCAGTTCACCGGCATCGCGCCCATTTTCCAAGAAACCGAGCCAATACATGTAAGGTCGCAACTCGCGAATATAGGACATCCGGTTTGCATAGGGAGGCGAGGTCACCACACGGTCGAACAACCCACTGACCAAGGCATGTGGGTTGCGGGAATCACCCAAGATCACTGAAGCGGAGCCTTCGGGGTTGTCGGCGGCTCCGTTAAGCACGAACGAGACATCCTCCTCGAAAACCGCCCCGGTATCGCGCTCAAGAGAGAGCGCCATTTGCCTGTCGTCTTTGAAACCCATTGACTGATGATTAAAGGCAGCGTTCGAAAGCGCGATGAGCGTCCGGCAAAAGGCAACCAACAGAAGCGTGCGCTCCGTTGAGTCTGGTTCCGTCGCCGCGTCGATTCCGGCCCGTAGCGACCGCAACGCATCAAGCGCCGCCGGACCCCACCACCGGTCAATGTTGTAAATCGGGGGTTGGGCAAACGGCTCGACACCGTTCTTTGCCAGCTTCACGACACGCGTGCACACGTCACGCGTGGCGGCGATCGTCAACGCCGTGTAGTGCGCTGTTTTGGCTCGGCCGAGCCAGACCAAAAAGGGATTGATATCCGCGGTCACTCCTTCATGGCCGTGGTAAGCCGCGCTTAATGCCGTCGTCGCGGTCCCGCAGAACGGATCAAACACACGTATTGGTTGGTTGCTCTGTTCGATGAGTTCTTCAACGACCTTTACGGAATAGGCAGGCGTAAGCCGGAGCCATCCATGCCGCCCGGTTTGGAGGTTGTGCTTGTGCGTGTAGTCGGCCCTTTGGCGCAACCGCGAGCGCACAGCGCTTGTATTCATGTCGTCTCCGGGGCAAGCAATGCCTTCAACACCGCGTCGATCTCTGTTCGTAGCTTTCGACGGTTGCGCCTAAAGAATGCCGCGAGGTCATAGCCCACTACGTCCCGCATGAAATCGTAGGTCGACACGAGAGGGTCATTATCACCGACAATGCCTGTGACAATCGCCCACTTTTCGGCCCGATAGCGCAAGAGAATGTCCCCGTCAATTTGGGCGGAGAGGATGACGGCGCATGGGAGATACGCCTTTGTGTACGCTGAGGCTGCATTGGCGATGTCGGCATTTTGACGCTTTGAATCTTTGCTCTTGTAGCCCTGGCGCACCTCGAAAACCGTGCCGTTCAGCGTGTCGAATATCTTAGGATCAACGCCAATCTTGGCGCTCGAATCCCGCATCCAGCGATGGAACCGTTCGCGCCTTGCCTTGTCGGAAATCTTGTCGAGGGGCACGCGGCCATCGAGCGAGAGCTTTCGTGTTTTCCCGCTTGGAAGCGTCACCTCATATGACCACGTGACATCAGCCGGTGCGAGGCCCAACGCATCCTTCAGGACTTGGCGGAACAATTTTTCGCAGCCAACCCCGATTTGCCGGTACACGCTGGTCATCCCTCCCGCCGCCTTGTGCGCAGCGTACATGAGAGGGTTGTCGAGGCCAAACCAACTGTAGAAAGGGTCGCCACGGTATAGCGTCCTAAATTGCGCAAGGGTAAGGCCGTCACCCTTCGCGCCTTGTCCGAATTTCGGCTTGTACCGCGCGCAGACCCGGATAGGATCGAGCACCGTCTTTAGGTACAGCGCGTCTTCATTCCTCATAGGCATGTTGCGGTCACTGGCGTACTCCCGGTTTGCTGATTATCGGATATATCACCCCAGCGAGCAAGGGTAGCACGGGCCTTTCCCACCGCGAGCGGGAACGATTTCGGACAATTAGACACCCTCCCAAAGGAATTTTCCGCCGCGATGGCGTTGCGCTTGGCGAATTCCGGATTGTTGAAGACGGTGCGGATCAGGCGCTCGGTCAGCAGGTGCTGCACCAGCATCTCATCCACGGCCTCCACGCGGATATTGGGATTGAGCGCGGTGCGGCAAAGGTCAAAGAACTTCTCGAAAGCGGCCTGGAATCGCGCGTTGTCCTTGTGCGCCTGCTGAATCTTCTCCACCAGGCCGCGCGCGAGGTCGGGTGCGCGCTCCTTGAATTCGTCCACCGCTTCTTCGAAGCCTTCAATATCCGGCTCGGTGTAAGAGAAGAATTGATTGAGAAGGGCGGCCAACTCCTGGGGATTGCCGAGACTGTACGGCCCGTTGATCTTCTGCTTGCCCTGGAACAGGACGCCGGTTTGGGTGTCCACAAAGATGATGTTGGAGAGGGGGTAGCCGCGCGCGATCTTCTTCTTGATCTCGGTGTCAAGATCGTCCTGGGTGTCCTTGGCCTCCCAGTAGCCGCGCGGCAGGGTGTTGCGGTCGCGCAAGGTGCCGTCAGGACGAATGATCGCGCCGCCGGACTTTCCCGAAAGCTCGGCGATGAAGGTCCAGTCCTTCAGCCGGGCGGTCTCCTGGAGCAGGGACTCGAAGGGCGAACGCACGTTCATCTCGTTCAGCACACCCTGAGCCTGCAGGGCGGCGACGTTCTCGTAATACTTGCGAATGGAGCGGTGCGTGGGAGCTATAAGTCCATGGGTCGTCATAACGCTGGAGCCAATACTAGCACTTTCGCCGGGGGCGGGCCAAGTACCAATGCGGGTTTGAACGTAGCGCCGCCATCCTGGCGGCTCAGTGCCGGCTGGAAGACGGCGCTACATCTAAAACGGCAAGGTGGACATTGCCGCCGGCGGGCGCATAAGCCGCGGACCTCAACATCGGAGGTTCGCGCTGCGATGGGTTGAGGTGGCCGTGGGGGCGGTTCGCGAACCTCCCCTACCGGGAACCCCGATCCCGCAGGCATGTTCCACCGTCCTTCTCTGCGGCTCCGCGCCTCTGCGGTGAGAAGGATCTCCGGTTTTTTGTCCGAGCACCGGGGCTGACGCCTTGTCATATCCTCTGGGTTTTAACATGTAGCCTCGTTTGGCCTTGACGAAGGCCGTCCTTACGTGTATGCTAGCCTATGGAGAGCGGTAGGCAGTAGGCACCAGGCACTACGCGCTAAGCTGTAAGCCAAAGGCGGCGAGCGCGTTTTGCAAGTCCCGACCAGGTCAGGACGGGCGCCGGTAAGCGCGACAGAACAACGCGGAAGGCCAGAATGTATTAGAAAAGGAAAGGGGTTAGCTACGATGGAGCCGATTTGGCGGGAGCATATGTATTTGAAATTAATGGAGTTAATTTATCGCTCAGTGGTCGGCGCAAAAAAAAGGGGAACACTAAATTGAACCTAACACCCAGAACGTATCTGAAAACAAATGAGATACAAATTTGATCCAGGTCAAATTCATCCCTAGGCCAGAATGTATATGATAAATAAGCCAGTTAAACGCGCGATGCCAGAATGTTGTTGAAAAGAAATGGGGTTAACGGGATCTTCGGATCGAAGGAGAATCTGGAATCTGCCGCCTGCAGGAGGCTTAAAGAGACCCTTCGCGAGGTTCAGGATGACGGCGCAGGCGGGAGCGGGAGAGGGTTCCTAGTGCTCAAGCTGACCGCCAGAGGTTCAGACAGCACACAACGGTATCTCGGAAAACGCGAAGATGGGCGGAGCCGACCGGCAAACACCCGGCGTGATTCACTTCCCGGTTTCGGTTATCGGCAGGATCGAGGTTCAAAATGAGGAAGCGCCATTCCATCAAGGCGTCGCCCGATCGCAAGAGCGGTCACGCGTGGCGAGCGGCGAGATACAGCATCGGAAGTGCGCGGTCCGAAGTCCAAGGGCAGAAATACGGGCCGCCCAGAACGCTCACTATCATGCGCGCCGCCCAGCACATTCACTATCGAGCCGCAACCAAGTACGTTCACGATCATTCACGCCGCCCACACTTCCCCGTATCGTCATCGGCAGAGTTCGGCGGGACAATGAACCAACTTGCTGACTTCGGGAATCGACCATGGAAAATCGAATGCCTAATCCCGAATTCCCAAAACCGAATGCCGAGGTCTCAAAGCAGAGTCCCTAAGCCCGAGTCCCGAATGCCGTTGAGTTTGCGTTGCTATTTTCCGGGGGAAGGAAGGTCCAAGGTAACGTCGCGATCCAAGCGCATACCGACCAGCGAACCTGCCGCGAGAGAAGCTTGTTTACCCTTGGGGAGAAAGAGCGCCGTCATGATGCCCACGGCTCCCAGGCCGATGGCAGGCCCGATGCCGCCCACCGCCCCCATCAAGGCGGGCGCCACGATGAGCGCACCCTGCACTTTGCGATTGGGGCCTTTGCCTTTCAGTTCGCCTTCCGGCCCGACGTTCGGGTCGCTGCCGCTCTCGCTGGAGAACACTTCGGTCAAGGAACCCAAAATCGCCACCTTTTGGCCGTTGGGAAGTTCCACGGTGTCGAAAACGATGGTGAGATATCCGCCCTTGCCTTTGTGCGCCGCGGGCCGGGACTCGCCCACGTGGCCATCAATGCGCACGCCCTTGGGGAGCACGTCGCGGTCCTCGACGGCCACCGGATCAATCAACGTGCACATGATCCGGTCGCCCGCTTTGGATGAGTCGGAATTAAGGGTGGTGTGCAACTGGAGCTTGAATTCCGTGCCTTCCGGAACCGTGATCTCGTCGAAGTTGGAATTAGCTTCCTGTGCCAAGAGGGGCGCCGTCATGCTGCCGATTAGCGAGCAGGCTGTCACTAATGCCAAGAATTTTGCCTTCATTCCTATTCCCCCGAGCGCCGGCCGCTCTGCCAGACCGAATGGCCTATGCCGAATTGAATATTTCAACATCAAAAGGCCAATGCAGTCAAAGACAAAATCAGCGATGCGCCAAAATGCCTTTGCTCACTTCGATGCGGATTACGTCTCAGAGTTTGGATGGGCTGATAATAAGCGCCGAAAATATTGCGGCGGGGTTGGTGGCGCCGCCACCCCACATTGCCAAGCGGCCAGGGAGGCCGAAGCCGTTCCCACGAGGGCCGACGCCAGCCTCCACCTGACATCCTATCCGCCCCCAATCGAGAATCCACGGCGGGGCAAAACGCGCCCGGCGCCAGGGAGGTTTTCAGGGGTAGCGGATTTACCCGCGGGTTTCCGCATGGTGACGGACGTCAACGCCTTCCACCAGAAAGAGCACATCCTCGGCGATGTTGGTGGCGTGGTCGGCAAGACGTTCCAGGTTGCGCGCCACAAACATGAGGTTGATTCCCTGGCGAACGGTCTTGGGGTCGTGCTCCATGTAACCGATCAACTCCTCGTAAATCGCGTCGCGCAATTCGTTGACGGCGTCGTCAGAAACCAGCACGGTGCGGGCAAGCTCCGGGTCGCGTTTCACAAAAGCATCCAGGCTTTTGCGGATCATCGACTGGACGCGGCTGGCCATGGCGGGAATGTCAATGAGAGGCTTGATCAGGGGTTCGTTAATCAGGGAAAGCGCCCGCTCCACGATGTTGACCGCCAAATCTCCCATGCGCTCAAGGTCATTATTGATCTTAATGGCGGAAGTGAGAAGGCGCAGGTCAGTCGCCATAGGCTGTTGGAGAGCCAATAACTGGGTGGCGAGGTCGTCGATTTCGATCTCCATGCGGTTGATCTCCGCCTCGTTGTGGAGAACCTTTTGCGCCTGCTGGGGATCTTTATCCGAAAGGGTGAGGACGCTGCGGTAAACAGAGTCCTCCACCAGCGCGCTCATCTCCAGCAAGCGGCTTCGCAAGTCATCCAATTCCTCAACAAAGTGGCGCAATGGTGAAATCCCCCCCTTTTAGAATCAGGTCATTTAATCATCGGGTCATCGGGTCATTGAAAAACTGCCGGTCGTCCGTCGTTAATTGCATAGACTCTCGGCCCCGCAGCTTCAATTGTTGCGGAGAACAGACCATGGATAAAAGCGCGTCCTTAAATGACCCGATGACCCGATGGCCAGATGACCCGATTGTACGTCTCTACCCGAACCGACCGGTAATATAATCTTCGGTTTCTTTGCGCGCCGGCGTCTTGAAGATCACCGGCGTCTTATTGAACTCAATCAAGCGGCCCATCAGGAAGAAGCCCGTGAAATCGGCCACGCGCGCCGCTTGCTGCATATTATGCGTAACAATGATTATGGTGCAGATTTCTTTCAGATTGAAGAGCAACTCTTCGATTTTCGCTGTGGCGATGGGATCCAGCGCCGAGCAGGGCTCATCCAGCAGCAGGGCTTCTGGCTCCACGGCCAGGGCGCGGGCGATGCAAAGCCGCTGTTGCTGGCCTCCCGAAAGCGCATAGGCGGACTTATGGAGTTGGTCTTTGACCTCGTCCCAGAGAACTGCTCGCCGTAGGCTTTTCTCCACCGCCTCGGCCACCGTGCCCCTACCGGCCATTCCATTGATGCGCAGGCCGTAGGCGATATTATCGAAGATGGACTTGGGGAAGGGGTTGGGTTTTTGGAACACCATCCCCACTCTTCGCCGCAGGCCCACCACGTCCAGCGAGAAGATGTCTTCGCCATCCAGCAGGACTTCGCCTTCGGGGCGCGCGTGCGGCACCGTCTCGTACATGCGATTGAGAATCCGCAGGAAGGTTGTCTTGCCGCAGCCGGAAGGGCCGATGAGGGCGGTGATGCGCCCGGTGGGAACCTGCAAGCTCACGGAGTGCAGCGCCTGCTTTCCCCCATAATAGAAATCCACCCCGGTCGCGAGCATCTTGATTTCGGCCGGCCAGGGATGCACAGCTCCTGCCGCATGCTGAGTGGGGCGGGATTCTTCCGACGTCTTCATGACCATAGTCGATACACTCGATGCAGAAGTCACGGCTCATACCTTGGTAAGGGCGCGCCCGGGCCGCCCTTACGCTCGACGAAAAGATGCTCCGCGGAATAAGACCAGGCGCGTCCCGACATTCGCCACTAGAACCAGCCCCAAGAGGACCAATCCCGCTGCCCAGGCTTGCCGGTGCCAGTCGTCGTAAGGAGCAATGGCATAGGTGAAAATCATGACCGGCAAAGAGGCCGTGGGTTGATTCCACCCCGGGCTCCAGAAACGATTGCTGAAGGAGGTGAACAGCAGGGGAGCGGTTTCTCCCGCCACCCGCGCCAGGTCGAGCATAACCCCGGTGACGATTCCCCGGATGGCTGCGGGAACCACAATCGTCGCGATTGTCTTCCATTTGCTTGATCCCAGCGCCAGGGCGCCCTCCCGCAGCACAATGGGTACTGATCTCAAGGACTCTTCGGTGGTGCGCACGGCAATGGGAATCATCATCACGCCCAGCGCCAGGCCCCCCGCCAGGGTGGAGAAATGCTGCATGGGAAGGACAACAACCGTGTAAGCGAATATTCCCATAACGATCGAAGGCACACCATTCAGGAGATCTGTGGTATACCGCACGACAAAAGAAAAGGTCCTTCCCCCAAACTCCGCCAGATAGATGCCCCCCAGGAAACCGAGCGGAACCCCCATGAGCATAGCCATGAGCAGAAGCTTGCCGCTGCCCACAATGGCATTCGCCATGCCGCCGCCGGACTCACCCACCGGCGCGGGCAGCTTGGTGAAGAAAGCCCAATTCAGGGATTTGCCGCCATACCAGACCAGGTACCCGAGAATGAAGAGCAGGATGAAAACCGTGACCATACAGCACACACCGGTAAAGGTGAGCATGGTGATATTCACGATTTTGCGCCAGCGGGAGCGAATGCTCATTCGTGCGCAGCCCCTTTTTGCGTCGTGGCGATAATCAATAAACGGGCCACCCCATTAATCAGGATGGTCAACAAGAAAAGGACAAGTCCCAGCTCAATCAAGGCTTGTAGATACAAATCCCCTGTCGCCTCCGTAAACTCGTTGGCGATCACGGCAGCAATCGTATAGCCGGGTGCGAAAAGTGAGGCGCTGATTTTGGGATCATTGCCGATGACCATGGTCACCGCCATGGTCTCCCCCAGGGCTCTTGCCAAGGCCAGGAAAACCGAGGCCATGATCCCCACCCGCGCAAAGGGCACCACGATCTGAATGGTGGATTCCCACTTGGTGGCCCCCAGCGCCAGAGCCGCTTCGCGCTGCTCCATGGGCACGGATAGTAACACTTCCCGCGAGACGGAGATAATGAAGGGGACGATCATCACCGCCAGGATTACCCCGCCCGCCAGCATGCTGACCCCGTAGATAGGTCCCTTGAAGAACGGGAGGAAGCCCAAAGTGTGCTTGAGAAACGGCATCACCACCTGGCGCAAGATCGGCACCAGAACGAAAATTCCAAGCAGCCCGTAAATGACGCTCGGCACTGCCGCCAGCAACTCAATCAGAAATGTTAAACCGCTTGAAATCCCCGGGGGGGCCATTTCGGAAAGGAAGACAGCCGCGCCTACTCCCATGGGCACCGCCAGCAGCAGGGCCAGGGCTGAAGAAACCACCGTGCCATAAAGGAAGGGTAAGGCCCCAAAGTCCCCGCTTACGGGATCCCACGTTCTTCCCAGGAAAAAGCCAAACCCGAATTTACCGCGCGGCAAGGGTGAGTTGGCATAGAGCTGGTAAACCAGCATGAGCGTCAACACCACAACGCAAGCCGCGGCCAGCAAGGTGATTAGGTGAGCCACCTCATCACCGCGGCGCAGGCGCTGGATAAACTGTCGCGCGCGCCGGGTAAGGCGCGCGCGGTCAGTTTTGAGTGGATTATTGGGCACTTTAATTAACCAGCGAGATAGCTTTAGTCTCTTTGGCGACAACCTCTTTCGGAAGTTTCGCGTAGCTAAGAGCCTCCGTGAATCCCTGCCCACCCGTCAGCATCCAGTGAAGAAAATCGACGATCGCCTTCTTCTTGGCAGGATCGTCAATTTTATTGGGCACTAACAGCCAAGTGAAACTGGAAATGGGGTAAGCTGTCTTCCCCGGCGCATCGGTAATGGATACGCGGAAATCAGCCGGCATCGCCTTCGCAGCTCCTGCGGCCGCGGCGGTGACGCTGTCCAAGTCTGCCTTTATAAAAACCCCGGCGGAATTTCGCACCTTGCCGTAGGGCATGTTGTTCTGGATCGCATAAATCAGCTCGACATAGCCGATGGCTCCGGGCTGTTGCTTCACCAGCCCTGCCACCCCCTCATTGCCTTTGCCGCCCAGTCCCACCGGCCAATTAACCGACGTGGCTTTCCCCACCTTGGTTTTCCACTCCTCGCTGATCTTGGAGAGATAATCAACCCAAATGTAGGTTGTGCCGCTGCCGTCGGACCGGTGTACAACAACAATGTCCGTATCGGGCAGATTGATGCCCTTGTTAGGGCCAGCAATGGCCGGATCATTCCACTTGGTGATCTTCCCAAGGTAAATTCCGGCGAGCGCCTCCGGGGTGAAGTTGAGCGTCTGGGTTATGCCCGGGATGTTGTACGTCGGAACATCCGCGCCTAAGACCGTAGGAAAGTGCAAAATGTCGCGACCGTTCTTCTGCTTGAACTCCGCAATCTGCTGGTCCGTCATCGGGCCGTCGCTGGCGCCGAAATCCACCGTGCCGGCGATAATCTGGCGGATGCCGCCGCCCGAACCGATCGATTGATAATTGATGTCGATGTCCGGGTGAAGTTTGTGGTACGCGTCAAACCATTTGGAATACATCGGATAAGGAAAAGTCGCACCCGCTCCGTTGATCAATAATGCGGAAGCTGGTGCAGGTGCGGGCGCTGCCAATGGAGATTCGACAAAAGCACAGACCCCCAGAGCAACCAAAACTGCTCCTAAAACAATACTGGTGATTGAAGTCTTGAGTTTCATTTTTGATCCCTCCGTCGCTAGTTTCAAGGATTTGTGTTACGGCGGAATGAAGTCATGATTATTCCTGGGTTTAACCCCTTAGCAGATATCAATTCTTTGATACGAATGTTACAGGAACATTAAGCGCCTGTTGCGCGAGGATAAAGCTGGGGATTGGTCATTTTGACATTTGGGGGGTGGCAAGGTGATACTTCGCCCACCCCGTTTCCGCTTGATGGGTGGGGCCGAGCCCACTCTCGGGGCGCGCAGCTCTCCTGTCGGGAATGCCGCATGTCTCAATACCATACGGGGCGACACCCATGTTTGCGCATTCGGCCGTAGCGGTGGCGCTCGACCGCCGCTCGGTGCTCAGAGAGGGCCGCTACATTTTATGTCGCTCGGTATTGCGACCTGCCATCGATTTTAGGAGTTTAAGATCAAAAAAAGAACTTTGGATTCCAAAACCTGGTATCTGCGTTAGGCAGCCTTTGCATTTCCATCCTCCGTGTGGTTGTATGTTCAATTCAGTCATTTTCTCAATTCCAGGAGGAGTGCATGACAGTCTATCGACATGGGCGCGCACAGAACATCATGGCGGCAATCCCCGCCGTATTCTTGCTGCTCACTCCGGCACTTTCCGCGCCGCAACCTCAATCCTCCGCGATTCCGCAGGCCGACACTTGCACCGTGGACCCTGACGGCACGGCGCACGTCACCCGCGTGGTTCCGGTGCCGCAAACGATCAGCCCCGAGGCGCAGAAGTTCATCTCGCGGCCGGGACCCTCAGGTCCGGAACCCACACTTGCTGAAAGGCGTGCGGCCACCGACGAGTTTCGCATCGGCCGGTCTGAGGAAGCGCGGAAACTTTATCCGGTGGACATCAAAGAGGAGATGATGGGCGGCGTCCGATGCGACGTTATCAAACCGCTCCATCCCCCTGCCGCCAAGCGCGACCGGGTGCTCATCACCGTACACGGCGGCGGCTTCAACTCCGACTCCGGCTCGCTGGTGGAGGGAGTCCCCATCGCCAACCTCGCTGAGACTACGGTGGTTTCCGTCTACTACCGGTTGGCGCCGGAATTCCCGTTCCCCGCCGCGGTGGACGACACGGAGGCGGTTTACAAGGAACTGTTGAAGTCGTATAAGCCGGAAAAGATAGGCTTGTTCGGCACCTCGGCCGGCGCCATCCTTACCGCGGAAGTTGCCGTCCGGCTGCGACGCGACGGGCTGCCGCTTCCGGGCGTCCTGGGTATTTTCTCCGGGACTGGCGACTTGAGCCGGCCAAGTGACTCCCAGGCCCTCTACACCATCTGGGGGTTCGGCGGAAACCTTCAACCCCCGTCGAAGACGCCGCATCTATCGGCTTACGTCGGCTCGACCGATCCCAGGGACCCGGTGCTGAATCCAATCCACGCCGACTTGAAGGGATTTCCGCCCACCCTGTTGGTCACCAGCACCCGCGACTTGCTGCTCAGCGGCACTTCCGATCTCCATCGCCCCCTGCTGCGCGCCGGCGCGGATGCCCAACTTGTGGTCTTTGAGGCGCTGCCCCACGCCTTTTGGTATGACTACCACTTGCCCGAGACCAAGGAAGCTCTGGACATCATGGCCCGGTTCTTTGATAAGAATCTCGGCGGATAGAGAACGCGTAGATAATCCGTAGAAGTACGAAGCTGCGGCAGTCAACGAGTGACTCGGCCTGTACACGTCAGCTGACCTCTCAAACCAGACTGCGAGAACCAGCCGCGTTTCTCCGCAGCAATTCAGCCATTTGCACCAACGGACTGTTCCAGCCGATGGCGATTATTCGGCTCTCAGAGCGTCGACCGGATTGATGGCGGCAACCCGACGAGCCGGCAGAAAGCTCGCAAGCGCCGCCGCTGCAGCCAGAATGAGCGGCACGGCAGCAAAGCTCAGCGGATCGAGGGGGCTGACGCCAAACAACAGCGTCCTCATCAGCTGTGCGACCGCGGCTGCGGCACCGAGCCCAACGACAATGCCAATCCCGGTTAGAGCCAAAGCCGAACGCACGAACATCCAGCACAATTCGCGCTTTGGGGCGCCGAGCGCCATACGGATGCCGATCTCGCGCGTGCGCTGCGATACCGAGTAGGAGATCACCCCGTAGATGCCGATGATGCCGAGTGCCAGAGCCATCGCGGCGGCAATTGCCAACATGACGAGTGTGAAAGAGGTGCGCGCCAGCGACTTCGAGTAGATCTCATGCATGGTGCGCACCGAGGCTATGGGCAAATCCGGGATGACGGATGCGACAGCCTGCTGCACTTGGTTGATGAACGGTTCGGTTCCCGCCCGAGGGCTGCGCACTACAAACGTCATCGAGCGCGGCGCATAGGACGCATTCTCGAAATAGGGACTGCCTGGCATTGCCGGCCAGTACACAATGGCAGGCGCCTTTTCGCCCACGCCGTTGAAGTAAACATCCTGGACCACTCCGATCACCTGATACCAGGTGCTCGGCAGGCTGCGTATCTGTTTGCCGATGGCGGCATCGGCGCTGCCCCACTCTTCCCGGGCAAAGTTCTCTGAAACGATGGCTTTTGGCCGCAGGTCGTAAAGCTCATTCCAGGTAAAATCGCGTCCCGCAATCAAGTGTGTGCCGAGAGTCTGAAAGTAGCCCGGCGAGACGTAGTTGAAGAACCTCAGCGGCGGGGCGCCAACATAGGTCTTTCCCTCCGCGGAGATGACACTCCAGAAGGGCTTAACACCATCCATGGGGACGGATCCGGCATATCCGACGGAGGTCACGCCGGGGACGGACGCGAGCTGATCCGCAATGTTGTTGTCGATACGAGTGACCCTGTGCGGATCGGCAATGGTCGTGTCTGGAATTAAGATGTGCAAGGTTTGCAAGCTGGGGGCGTCGGCAAACCCCGGATTCACCCTGCGGAGCTGTTGAAAGGTGCGAAGCATCAAGACAGCGCAGATCAGAAGCACAAGGGCCATAGCGACCTGGGCAACTACCAGAATGTTCCGCGACCTCAAGCGTTCGCGGCTTGCGCTGACTGTGCGTGCCGCGCTGAGACTCCTGGTGGCGCGGCTCCGGGAGTATTTCCAGGCGGGAATGGAGCCCAGCAACAAACCCGTCAAGAGCGAGAGAACACCCGTAAGGAGAAGCGAGCGCGCATCGAAAGCGATTTCATTAAGGCGCGGCAGATTCGCCGGACCGATGGAAACCAGTAAGCGCACGGCTGCCGCTGCGACCGCGATTCCGAGGATGCCGCCGGCAAGGCCCAGGAGTACGCTTTCCAGCAGCAGTCCGCGCGCGATTCTGCCGCGTCCGGCGCCCAGCGCGGCGCGGATGGAAAGTTCCAGTTGGCGGGCTTCGGCGCGCACCAGGAGCAGATTTGTGACATTGACACAGGAGATCACAAGCACGAGTCCGATCATCCCCGAGACAACCCAGAGAACACTGTTCACGTTCCCAGTGACTTCCTGCTTCAGGGAATGAAAGTCCGGCGTTATCCTCCATTTGATGAACCCGTTCGGACCGGATCCCGGGCCGCCGTATGAATTCAGCCAAATGGGAATCGTCCGCGCGATGTCGGCGTTCGCCACCGGAATCGTGACTCCCGGCTGGAGTCGTCCGACTCCCTGAAATCCGAAACCGGCCAATAGCAGCTTTCCGCGCTCCAAAGCGACGGGCACCAGGATATCGAAGTCCTGGTCAACGATGCGGAATCCGCGTGGCATCACACCGACAACGGTGCTAGCCTGGGAATTGAGGACGATGCCGCGGCCGATGACGGAAGGGTCGCCACCAAAGCTGCGCTGCCAGTAGCCGTAACTGAGGACGATATTCTGTGGACCATTGGGAACCTGATCGGCAGCCGTTAGCTCCCGCCCTTTGAGCGGTGGAACGCCAAACGTTTGCAGCACGCCGTCGGAGACAAAGACGATATTCACTTCCTCGGGCCGCGCCAGCCCGGTGACGTTCGCTTTCCATTTAACCCATACGCCCAGCCCTTGAAAGGTCCGGTTGTTCTCGCTGAAGGTATAATACATCGAGGGGGAAAGCGGCAGGCCCTTCTGGAAATTCGCGAGGCCCGCCGCGCCAGGAGCGTTGAGCCACAAGGAAACCAGCCGGTCGCTGTCAGGATAGGGGAGCGGTTTCAAAAGTACGCTGTTGACGACGCTGAACACCGCGGTATTGGCGCCAATGCCGAGTGCCAGGGTGAGGACGGCCACAGCGGTGAAGCCGGGGGATTTGCGCAACATGCGGAGGCCGAAGCGGACGTCCTGCCAGAACTGCTCAAGCCATACGAAACTCCACACCTCGCGCGTTTCTTCCTTGATGCGCGTCACGTTGCCGAATTTGCGCAGGGCCGCATAATGCGCCTCTTCCGGCGTCATGCCGCGGTCGATGTTGTCCTGCGTCTCCATCTCGATATGGTCGCGGATGTCCTGGTCGAGATCCTCCATCATGCGTTCGCGGCGGCTCATGGTTTCCCTTCCTGCTCCGCGGGCATAAGAATCCGCGCGATCGCTCCCGCCAGTTTTTGCCACTTGTTGGTCTCAACCCCCAATTGACGCCTTCCCCTGGGCGTCAGCCGGTAGAACTTGGCGCGGCGATTGTTTTCCGAGGTGCCGTCCTGGACCGATATCCACCCGCGCTTGATGAGCCGGTGCAGCGCCGGGTACAGCGACCCCTGCTCGACTTGCAACACGTCGTCAGAGTTGAATTCGATGGCCTTGGCGATGGCGTGGCCGTGCGCCGGCCCCAGCCGCAGCGTGCGAAGGATCAGCAGGTCCAGGGTGCCCTGTAGCAATTCAATGCGTTCTCGTAGCTCTTTGGTAGACATACCAGGGGAAGGTACACTGCTTCAGGTAGAATGTCAAGGGGAGTGGGATGCCGGCAGGCAATCGAATGCCACCGCAGGGAGCGGCGGCTTCCGGGGTCGGAAGGTGCGACTCGGCCTTGCTCTTACTTGCACAAGTTCCCCGCCCCTGTTAGATTCACGTTGGAATTCTTGGGTAAGGAGGATACTTGAACACATTCATCGCTCAGGGTGACTGGAAAGGCGTCGCGCGCTTCAACTTTGACACTCATTGCCTTCTGATGTCTTCGTTGATCTCCTGTACGCACTAATGATGCCTCGAGAAGGAAGGCGTATGGATCAAGCACCTCGCAGGCACCGCCGGGTTGCGGCAGTCTTGCTTCCGTTCGCCGTTGCCGCCGCGGCGGCAGCACAGACCACCCTATATCAATTCACCCCCCCCACTCGCGCGCAACAGCTTGCCGCCATCGGCCCGACGCAGACATCATCGGCCACGCTGCGGCGCGCGCTCGATCCTGGTGACGATTTCCCTCCTCTTCCCAAACCAGGCTACCTCGACTGGCTGGCGAACCACGAGGAAGGCGGACAGACCTTCGCGCAGTTCGTCCAGTCGGAGCCGCGCCGCCCTGACGCTCGGCGGAAAAAGCTGTACTTGCAGCCGCTCGGCAGCTTCCCGGAAGGTTCGGGGGTATCGCTCGCGGAGCTTCGTCGGTTCACCTCGGCGTACTTCATGATAGACGTCGCCCTGCTGCCGCCTCTCGGCGTTTCCCAGAGCCACATCACCACACGGCCAAGCCCGCAAACGCACCAACCACAATTGCTCACTGGCGACGTCCTGAATCTGCTCTATCGCCGGCTACCGCCGGACGCCTTTGCTCTGCTCGGCGTCACCATGACCGACCTCTATCCCGCCCCCGACTGGAATTATGTTTTTGGCCAGGCGTCAATACGCTCACGCGTGGGAGTCTACAGTTTCGCCCGCTACACGGCGGAGTTTTCCGGCCAACCCGCTACTCCCGCATCGCGGCAACTGTTGCTGCGCCGCAGTTGCAAAATCCTTGCCCACGAAGCCGGTCACATGTTCGGCATCCAGCACTGTACCTTCTTCCGCTGCATCATGAATGGATGCAATCACATCGGCGAACTCGACGGCTCGCCCCTGCACGTGTGCCCGGTGGACTTGCGCAAGCTCCAGTGGAGCGTAGGCTTTGATGTCATGGAACGTTACCGCCGTCTGCGCGATTTCTACCGCAAAGCCGGCCTGGACGACGAAGCCTCTTGGGTCGAGAAACGCATGAGCTTCATCGCCGCCGAAACCCCGCCCAGCGGGACTCATTGAGGCGCAGTGCCGCTTGTAGCTCTCAGCGTCTCGCTTATTTCACTGCATATCTAAGATTGCTGGCGTCTTTGGGCCAGGGGCGGTCGAGGAGGCGGGCCAAGGGGTCGGGATTGGAGGTTCCCTTCAGGTAGCGGTCGAAGAACGCGATGGAATAAGCATTAATAAGCGACCGATAGGACGTATCCAAGTTCGTCCAGGCGAAGTGCCCGGCGTCGGCAATGTCCAAAAAATACTTGGGAGCCGAGGTGAGGTCGTAAGCGCCTCCGGACCGCCGCACAAAGGGGCTGATTCCTACGTCGAGCGTCCCGCCCTGGTACATGACCGGGACATCGAGATGACCCAAGTCTCCCTTCTTGATGAAAGGGGCGCAATAGGGGGACAAGGCCAGAACCGCCTTCACGCGCCGATCTTTCCAGGAAGGCCACGCTCCCGCCAAGCCCAGAACCGTGTACCCGCCCAGCGAGTGGCCGGCAAGTCCGATGCGGCTGGAATCAATCGGCACACCTTGAAATGACTTTTCTTTGAGGACCGCATCCAGGACGGCTTCCAGGTCGGCCCAACGATCGCGGTAGGTCGCGTCGCTCCAGGCCTCGGGGTTGTGAAAAGGTTCATCCGACCGCATGGTGGAGAGCTTCTCGAAAAGCTTCCCTTCATGACCGGGGCCGCAAGCCGCATCATGATGGTCAGGCGCCAGAACGAAATACCCTGCTTCCGCCAAGGCTTCCATCAAGAAAACAGTTTGGGTGCCGCAACCCGTGAAGCCGTGCGAAAACAGGATGACGGGATAGCCGTCGGGTGGGGCCGCCCCCGCAGGTTTCCACATCGCCACTTGCCGGCCCGCAATCGCGATCTCGGTCACGGGGTGAGCGGTGCGGCCAACCATCGCCAGGAACTGGTGCAATGCCAAAGAAGCGATGACAAGAACGATTGCCACCACTAAAAGCGCCAGCCCCAGCTTCTTCAACACGCGTCTAGCCATCGAACCTCCCGCGGCCGCAAGCGACATCGCCGTTCTCCTCCGATTCCGAGCGTAAGGCAATCGCCTGCCGGGATCAAGGGGCGAAGGTGCTGAAGGGAAGCGTCCGTCTCCTGATCCCGGACCCGGCTTTTTGCCCGAACTCGAGGCCGCGGGCGGATCGCCCGGCGACGCCGGCCGGCTCCGTCAGTAATTTGACTTGACCGTTAAGGATTGATAGGCTATATTAGAGGCTATTAGCGGATGCCGGCCCGGGCCGTGGGCCGGCAGACCGGCGCGCCCGGCGGGGGAAAGCGGGGAGGCAAACGCGCCGCAGCCTGCCCGGCGATTGCGGCTCTGACCGCGACCGCCCAGGGCAGCAAGCCGGAGGAAATCCCAGTTCTATGCAGGGCCGCGCCGCCCCGCCCGCGGCGCCGAAAGGAATCGATGATGCCAACTTTTCCCAGCCTCACCGGGCCAAGATCTCATGTCGGCATTATGTCCGACCCGCGCGCAAGGGCCCAAAGCTGGGAACATATTGAAAACAAGCGACCGGAAGAGCAGTTTTTCTCCCGCCAAAGCTGAGAACATGCTGAAAGAAAGCCAGTTACAAGAAATCCAAAAATTAATAACACTGCATGACAAAATGACCGAGCCGGACCCACCCACGCGATGCAAAAATGCTGAGGGAACGAGATCCCTGGACTAGCAATAACTTCTCGCCAAATCGGGACAATGACGGAGTATGGGGTTCGGCACACTGCTTTTCCGACGCGGACCCCACGATTGCAGGCCGGTTTGCTTTCAATCCTCCGCGCCAGCTACAGCGTGTTCGCGCTCGATATTCTCAGGCAGGGAAGAGAGGACCGGCGGAGCCGCCGGCAACGCGGCCGCGTGCTTGCGGCGCCGGCTGATGGCATTCTCCGCCGCGATGCGCACCACGTGGTGAAGTTCCTGATCGGAGAGGGGAGGAACAATGAAATCGAATGCGCCGCACTCAATCGTCTGCACGTAAAAGCTCACATCCGCGAACGGCGCCACGACGATGACATTTACGGGCGCGGACGCCTTCGCGGCCAGCGCCAGAACATCGGCCCAATTGCCATCGGCAAGTTGAATTCCCGTAAACACGAGATGAGGTGGCAAATCCGACCATAGCGCCTGAGCCGCTTCGGCGCAATTCCTGGCGGTGGAGGTTTCAATCGCATGCTCTTCCAATGCCCGGCGGAGCGCCTCCAGCGGGTCGTGCCGGGGCTGAACGAGCAGAGCCTTGATGGTTTCCTTCATAAACCCTCCCCCCGAGAGGCGCCCCGGGTGGCCAGGTTTCCTCGTGGCGCGCGCCGCTGGCGTTTCCCGCCCTATTTCAAGCGCAGCAAGATGGATTTCTTTTCCTGGAGTATCTCCACTTTGTCTTCGCGCGCGAGCCAGCCAACCGCGAAGCTCAGGAGTTCGCTGCCGCCGTTCAGCTTCTTCTTCAGTTGCGCCAGCGTCTGAGGCCCGCCTTGATTGAGCCGTTGCCAGACTTCCCCGGCCGTATCACCTACCAGACCTTTCACCGTCAGTTCTTTTACTTCCGTCATTTTCGGTCCTCTCTTTTATCGATTGGATTGGGGCGCGACGCTACCCCCGCCATCTTCCCGATTTCGGCGGCGAGTCACGCTCCACGAGCCTCACCCACAGCTCGAGCCCAACACGCTTTCCCTCATTTGTAGCCCATGCTGGCAGGAACCGGTAACCCTGCTACCTACGACTAACGCCCCAGATGAAACCTTTTTTGTTGCCATAATTCCCGCTGCGAGCAGAGGCGCTACCCGATAGTTTGGAAATCCAGCCGCTCGCAACGGGGCGCGCACACGCTCTACAATCCCCGCCCACGCAACGAAGTAGCGAACAGCAGCGGCACATCCGGCCGGAAATGCTGCGCGGAGTGCCGTTTGGTTTCGTTCCCAGCGCTCCGGGTCATTTCGTGTAAGGTCTTCATCCCCGGGTCACCGGGCAAGCAAGGCGACGGCCCCCGCGGCGCCGAACTGGCCGATCGATCTTCCTCTTCTCCCATGAGGTCGATGAGAAAGGGAAGGCGCGCGTCGGGCGCTTTGCTCAGAATCATGCGCACCAGGAAAACCCAGATCACGATGAGCAGCGCGATCGCCACCGCGATCGCGGAATAAGATACGTGGTCCATGGCAGTACTCCACCGTTAGTGTCTCCGTTCACCATTAAGGACGCTTGAGGGAAACGTGAACGGGAGGTTAAGTTTGGGTGGGGGTAGCCACCATTTGCACCTTCCGGCGCTGGCGAGGTTGAAAAAGCAGGAGTTATTCAGGACGCGAAGGCCGACGTTTACGAAGCAGCGTTCAATGGCGTTGGTCGCGGGAAGTGGTGCCTCGGCAAATTGGCCCGGTCTAATCCCATCCGCGCAACCGGGCAATGCCTGCCGGGTTGGTCTTCGGCATTTGCTGCCCAATCGGAGGTGGCAACGGCGGACCTGCACATCGCACCGTTCACGAAGTCCCACCAAATGTTGAACATTGATGCCATCTCGATCTCGATGGGAATTGGCATGGTACTTGCGCCACTTGCCGGCGGAGCTTATCTCCGATGCAAGGACTAAAGTTTCGCGTGCCAAGTGTCGATGGAGTTCTAAGTGTGAAGCTTCTATCGCCAGGAGAATATAAATGTCTACTTCCGGCATTACCAGCAGTATGTTCAGCCAGTTGCAGCAATTCCAGCAGGAGTTCCAGCAGCTCGGCCAGGATTTGACGTCCGGCAACCTCTCGGCGGCACAATCCGATTTTGTGACGTTGCAGAATGATCTGCCGCAAACCAATTCCACGATTACATCCTCGTCGCAAAGCAGCAGCCCGATTGCCCAGGCCTTCAGCCAACTCTCGCAAGATCTTCAGGCCGGAAACCTCTCGGCTGCCCAGCAGGATTACTCCACCATTCAGCAGGATTTCCAAAGCCAGGCGTCACAGATGCACCATCATCATCACAAATCTGGCGGAACTCAGGAGAGTCAAGCTTCCCAGTTATTCGCGCAGTTGGGCCAAGATTTGCAATCCGGCAACCTGTCGAATGCCCAGTCGGACTTCAGTTCGTTGCAGCAGCTCTTACAGGGCAGATCAGGCTCAAGCACGTCTTCCGGGTCCACTTACAGCGGCGTGTCGGTCAGCATCTGACGAGCCAGAGGCCAACGGGTTGTGGCGCTTCGTGGTGCAATGGTGTCGGAGCGTGGCCCCCGAATGCGGCCGGCAAAGTTGGCCGGTAGGAGAGATCACAAAACGGTATGAGCGCCTCTGGCTATTATGGGCAGGGGCACTCGCCTTTCAATCCGCGCGCCACCATCACGCCGTGGCAGGCATGCACGGGCAGCCAGGGTGTCGCTGCACCCGCAGGCGCACTCCGCCGGGAAGCACGTACGCACACACCTCAGGCAACCGGGCCTCATAAAAGGCCCGCCCCAGCCGGTCCAGCCCCCATGCCGGCTTCGACACGTTGGGAGTGGAACTCACCGCCGACTCGGGCCGGTAGGTCATCATATCCGCTGGATATGCCCCGTAGACGTTAGCCTCGTCTCAATCGTTCAACCCATAAATCCCGGCGTGGTGTGCGGCGCACGAGCGGTCTTATAAACCGTGAAGCTCCGGCTCAGAGCATGGACCGGGTTCGCCCCCGCGGCGCTGCGACCAATCCCGCCCAGGTTAACGTCCTGGTCCCGGGCAGCGAATGACAGCCGCGGTTTTCGCGCATCGTGAACGAAAACGCACAAACCCCCATAGGTAGGAACACTGCTTAACCTCAGGCCTACGCGGATGAGTCGCGAAAGCGAGCGCCGGACCGCCTGCAAGGTCCTCGGGATGTGCTAGAATTCAGAAGTGGAGATTTCATTCCACTGGTAAGAACGGGGTGTACTTTTTTGCGGGGCGCCGGGAAACCTCACGCCGGTTCGATTTCCAAGAGGGGCACGGCGCCGATATTCCTGGGAGAATGTGCGGGCAATTTCAGCGCGCCGTCACTCACACGGCAACGGCGGTGGTGGGAAGGGTCGGCGCATCTATCCAGGTGAATCCAAGCGTGGGTAACTATCCCTTGATTGCGATCGTGGGCCCCACCGCCGCCGGCAAGTCGGCGCTGGCCCTGGCGCTGGCGGAGCGGCTTGACGGCGAAGTGGTGAATTACGATTCGGTGCAGTTGTATCGCGGCTTCGACGTGGGATCGGGGAAATTGCCTCCTGCCGAGCGGCGCGGCGTGGCGCACCACCTACTGGATTGCCTGGAACCGCCCGAGGTTTTCACCGCGGGAGACTACCGCCGCGAGGCGTTGAAGGTTTTGGCGGACTTGCGCGCCCGCGCCAAGCTGCCCATTTTTGTGGGGGGAACGGGGCTCTACTTGCGCACCTTGTTGCTTGGACTTTTTGAGGGGCCGGTTCGTTCCGAGGCTTGGCGCGAGCGCCTGCGGGCACTGGCGGAGCGCCGCGGACGGGAATTCCTGCATCGCTTGCTGGCTCGCTTGGATGCATCCGCGGCCGCCCGCATACAACCTCGCGACACACAAAAGTTGATTCGCGCCCTGGAGGTCTGTATTCTGGCCAAGCAACCGCTCTCAGCGTTGCACGCGCGCGGCCGGGCAGGATTGAAAGGATATTACGTCGTCAAACTCGGCCTCAACCCGCCCCGCGCCGAGCTTTATGACCGCATTAACCGGCGGGTGGAACGCATGTTCGCGGCGGGCCTGATCGAGGAAACACAAGCCTTGCTTCACCGTCCCGACGCGGCGCGCATCAAGCCTCTGGGCGCTTTGGGCTACCGGCAAGCATGCGTAGTCGAGGAGGGAAAGGCGAGCCGGGAGGAAGCCGTAAGCGCGACGCAAGCGGCCACGCGACGTTATGCCAAACGCCAGTTGACTTGGTTCCGGCGTGAGGCTGACATTATCTGGTTCGAAGGGTTCGGCGACCACCCGCACGTTCAAAGTCGCATTATGGAGACCCTGGGCCGGATGCCGGTCACCGCGGGAGAAGGGGCACTCGCCTTGCCTGCGGTTGCGCCGGTGCGGTAGTGTTTTCGTCAGGGCGACCCTGGAAAATCGACAGATAAAAAGAGAGAGAAAAACATGGAGAAGCAATCGCAGAACATTCAGGACGGCTTTTTGAATTCCGCCCGCAAGGAAAAACTCCTGGTGACGGTATACCTTCTGAGCGGGGTCAAGTTGACGGGACGCATTCGCAGTTTTGACCGGTACTCCGTCATTCTGGAAAGCAACCATCAGGAACAAATGGTCTTTAAGCACGCGATCGCCACGGTCGTGCTGCCCCGCCCTATGGCCGCGACGGCGATCCCGGCAACTCCGGAGGGATAGTAGCATTCGACGCTTGCAAGTCTTGGAGAAAGCATTTCTGGCCGGTTGGGAATCCACTCGCCGTGATGGCGTGACGGTGGGGATCGCCGGCGCGGAAGATTCGCTGCGGGAACTGAAGGAGCTCACGGCCAGCGCCGGAGCCCGCGTGGTGGGAACGGCGCTGCAACGCTCGCCGGAGCCCGACCCGGCCACGCTGCTGGGACGCGGCAAGGTACACGAGGTTCGCGCCCAGGCGCGCGCCGCGGGTGCGGACCTGGTGATCTTCGACCACGACCTCACTCCCACCCAGCTTCGCAATCTCGAGAAATCTCTGGACCTCAAGGTCATCGACCGCACCCAAATCATCCTTGATATCTTCGCCCGCCGGGCTCGCAGCCGCGAAGGGCAACTCCAGGTGGAACTGGCGCAATTGAACTATCTGCTGCCCCGTCTTTCCGGGCACGGAACCGTGCTCTCGCGCTTGGGCGGCGGCATCGGCACGCGCGGTCCCGGTGAACAGCAGTTGGAATACGACCGGCGGCGCATCCGGGGGCGCATTCGAATTCTGACCCAAGGGATTGAGCGCGTCCGCTCGCAGCGCGCCCTCCATCGCGCCCACCGGCGTGACCAGAACCTTCACACCGTGGCGCTGGTGGGTTATACCAACGCTGGCAAATCCACCCTATTCAACGCTCTGACCTGCGCCGGGGTGGTTACTTCCGCGCGCATGTTCGCCACTCTCGACCCGACCGTCCGCGCCCTGCCGCTTGATTCTCACCGCACGGCGCTGCTTTCCGATACCGTCGGCTTCATTCGCAAGTTGCCGCCCCACCTGGTAGCGGCCTTCCGCGCCACGCTCGAGGAGTTGGAGGAAGCCCGCCTGCTCCTACATGTTACCGACGCTTCCGACCCGCAACACGAGGCGCAAGACGCAGCCGTGGAAGCGTTGCTGGAAGATTTGGGCGTGGCCGCAACGCCGCGATTGCACGTTTGGAACAAAGTGGACCTGCTGGCGGCCGCAGAGCAGCGTAAACTCGAAGCGCAAGACCGCAGCGTCGCGGTGTCCGCCCAGACTGGGGAAGGCTTGGAGAATTTGCGCCGGCGAATTGCCGAGGCGCTGGCCGCCGACCCCATTGTGGAAGCGGATTTTGAGCTTCCAATAAGTGACGGAAAGGATTTGGCCTTGCTCCATCGAGCAGGAACCGTCATATCCACCCATTACCAGGCCGACCGTGTGTTGGTAAGAGCCATAGTGCCCGCATCCGTCCGTGAAAAGCTGAAACTCTCCCCAGAAGAAGCCTTGCGAGGCCGGTAAGTCATTGCTAATTCGAGGGGAAATGCTTGTGGAAATCTTTGTGGAAAAGGCGCCACCGCTTCTCTAGGCGAGAAACTCCATGCCACCCGCCGTTTTCGCGGGTGCGGCGATAAGAATAAGCGTTAGTTCTTTTTTTACAACTGGTTACAGGCCTTTACAGCCCTCCGGCCAAGGCCCATCCTCGGGATAATTTGTTTGATCCTTAAGGGCGATTCGTGGATGGATTTATGCACAAAGATGAAGCATTCCGGGCCCGGCCTGCGCGTAGCCCCCGGCTTTCCGGCACTCCGCGTAAATTCAGCGTTCCATGCCTCTAGCCTCTCATGATGGTGGATGGATTTTTTCCGGAAGGCAGGGCGGAAGGCCGCAAAACCGTGCAATTCAGCCCCGTTTGACAGACTCGGACTGGTGGTTTAGATTGGCAGTTCATGGTTCCGGCCGCGATGCTGGCGGCACGCCCCAAGCCAAGGAGTGAACCCCACACATGTTGGATCTGAGTTTTGTCCGCGGCAACTTGGAGTTGGTCAAAGAGAAAATGTGCCAGCGCGGGCTTACCGAAATCCTGGGCGACTTTGAATCGCTGGATCGCGAGCGCCGCCGTGTGCTCATGGACGTTGAGGGACGCAAGGCGCGGCGCAACAAAGTCTCGGATGAAATTGCCTCGCTCAAAAAACAAAAACAGGATGCCTCCGCCCTGATTGCGGAGATGAAGCCCCTGAGCAAAGAGATTCAGGAACTGGATGAGCAAGCGAAAGCTTGCGACGAGCGCTTGCGCGAGGTGCTGCGGCTAGTCCCCAACATCCCGCACGCGAGCGTCCCGGTGGGAAGCAACGCCGCCGACAACCAGGAAATCCGCCGCTGGGGCACCCCGCGCCAATTCGATTTCGAGCCCCAGGCGCATTGGGATCTGGGACCGGCGTTGGGAATTCTGGATTTCGAGCGCGCCACCAAAATCGCGGGCGCACGTTTTGCCGTGTACGTGGGAGTGGGCGCCAAGCTGGAGCGGGCGCTCGCCAATTTCATGCTCGACGTACACACGCGCGAGCACGGCTACACGGAGATCCTGCCGCCCTTCGTGGTGAACTCCGCCAGCCTTTTCGGCACCGGCCAATTGCCCAAGTTCAAAGAAGACCTCTTCAAGCTCGAAGGCACGGATTATTGGCTGATCCCCACGGCGGAGGTTCCTGTGACCAATCTTTACCGCGACGAGGTGCTGGAGGCAGAGAAACTCCCGGTGAAGCACTGCGCGTGGACGGCCTGTTTCCGCAGCGAGGCCGGCTCCTACGGCAAGGACACGCGCGGCATCATCCGCCAACACCAATTCCAGAAGGTGGAGTTGGTCAAGTTTACGCTTCCGGAAAACTCCTACGATGAACTCGAAGGCCTGACCCACGACGCGGAGGAGATTCTCCAGCGGCTGGAGCTGCCCTACCGCGTCATTACGCTTTGCACGGGCGACCTGGGATTCAGCTCCGCCAAGACCTACGACCTGGAGGTCTGGCTGCCCGCCGCGCGCGACTACAAGGAAATCTCCTCTTGCTCGAACTTTGAGGCCTTCCAGGCACGCCGCGCCAACCTGCGCTTCCGCCGCGGCAAATCGGGCAAGACGGAATTGTTGCACACGCTGAATGGCAGCGGCCTCGCCGTGGGCCGCACCTGGCTCGCCATCATCGAAAACTACCAGCAGGGCGACGGCTCCGTCATCGTCCCCACCGCCCTGCGCCCTTACCTCGACGGCCTGGGGCGCATCGCGCCGCAAAAGGCCAGTAAGCAGTAAGCGGAAAGCAGTAGGCAGGAGGCAGGAGCGGTTTGCAGCAAGCGGCTCCGCTGCGCTACCCTCGTCTCCGGGCAGCAACGACACCCACAGTGAGCAGCGAACGGCATTTATAATGGGTTGGCTGGGTCTTTCCTGCGCGCTCGCCAATCAGCGGCGGTAATCTCCCATACTTCGGCGGTGAGGTAGCCGAAGACATACTCACGTTCTTCCGTGCCGACGATTCTCATCCCATTCCTCTCTGAGATGCGCCGCGAAGCTAGGTTCACTGCTGCTTTGGAAACACGCATGACCTCAAATCCCAGTGTATCGAACCAGTAATTGGTGACCACTTCGCACGCCTCACTCATCAGTCCTTGTCCCTGCCACGGCAAGCCGAGCCAGAAACCCCGGTTTTCGTTCTCGCCTTTCATGAGGCTGACGCTTCCAATCAGGTGCGCTGGTGCACTGTTGAGGCGCAGCGTCCAGTGCCATTCCACTCCGCGCTCCACTGCCGGCAGGGCTATGTCATGAATGTACCGATACGCTCCGTCCGGCGGATAAGGCCAGGGGACCCGCTTCGTCAAATACCGTACAATCTCCCATTGCGGAAACAAAATCTGAGTCTGCTCCGCGTCAGCTGATTCCAGTGGCCGAAGCAAGAGCCGTCGTGTCTCGAGCTGAGGCGTCATGAAGTGTAAAACCTCTAGCGGGGTCGCAGGCCAGCGCAGTCGCTCGGTTCTTACTTCCTGCTGTCATCCCGACGGACTCCGTTTTGGGTACGAGTATGAGCTTCGGCAGCGGGTGATTCTACCACCCGACTGAACTGAGCCGCCAAGCCTCGGAAGTCCCTTCGTGAAATCGCCGACCCCGCGAACAGGTTTCTCCCACCGGCGCGTTCAAAAAGTTGGAATGGGACTAAGACTCGCGGTCTTGATCCACAACGATTTTCAGGGCGCGAAGGAATTGGGTGTCTTGCGATGTCAGGCGGAATTCGGGATCGGCACGGCCATCGGCGTTGATTTTCTGGCGGTGCACCAGGTTGACCTCGCCGCGCTTGTTGAAGCCGATGGTGACTTCCAGAACCAGAAAAAGGTCGTAGCCGGCGTTGCGGATGCGCGACATAACCTCCGCGATTCGCTCGGAATCGGAGAGAGATTCGTTGATGGCGTCGCCCAATTCCTTGATCAGGCGTTTGAAATTATCGTCTAGCTCCAAGTTTCACCTGCAAGGCCGAGGCTGGCCGGCAAACTCAATTCTAGGATTGCCGCCGGGAGACGTCAAGGCGAAACCCGAACGTTGCTCTTGGCAGGCTGAACTCAAGGAAGAATCTCGGCCGGCAGTCCGTTTCAGATTTACCCGGATGCGGCGAAGGCAGCGCACCGGATGACGCCCGTATTTGACTGCATCGCGGTTTGTCCTTACGATAACGTACTGGGAATCGCAAGTGCCCCTACCGGCCAGGAAAGGAAAGCTTTGAGTTGACTGGGAAGATTGTTCCATTATTGGTTTCTCAACGCGAAGCGGTTGTTTCATTTACTCATCGCGTTGGCCTTCATGGTCTTGACGCTTGCTGTCGCGTCTCAGACCTACATCGAGTGGGAGGATTATCGGAAAACTCCTGCTGCCGGCTTGCTCTACTTCGAATTGTATGGGGGACTCGCCATATTCCTGGCAATTCTTTGCCTTTACTCGTTTGTAAAGGCGCGAAACGTGCGTTAGCCGCGCGGCGAGGAAGATACCGGCCATGCAACACGACAAGGAACTCAAAGCGAAGTTTGCCACGGGCTCGGGGCTGGAGCTCAAACGGTTCTATGCGCCCGGGGAGCTTGACGGCTGGCAATACGAGAAGGAGGCAGGCTACCCGGGTGAACACCCTTACACGCGCGGGGTTCACCCGTCGCTTTACCGCAGCCGCCTCTGGACAATGCGCCAGTACGCGGGTTTTGGTTCGGCGCGCGAATCGAATGCACGCTACCGCTATCTGCTCTCGCAGGGGCAAACAGGCCTTTCCGTGGCGTTTGACCTTCCCACGCAGATTGGCCTGGATTCTGACCACCTCCTGGCGCGCGGCGAAGTGGGCCGCGTGGGTGTGGCCATCGACTCCCTCGAAGACATGGAGATGCTTTTCGCTGAGATCCCCCTCGAGCGCGTCTCGACGTCAATGACCATCAACGCTACGGCCGCGATTTTGCTGGCGCTCTATTTTGCCGTGGCGGAGAAGCACGGCGCTCATCTCAACCGATTGTCGGGCACGGTGCAGAACGATATTCTGAAAGAATACATCGCGCGCGGCACTTACATTTATCCGATAGCTCCCGCGCTGCGCATGGTGACGGACATCTTCGCTTTCTGCCGCCACCGCGCTCCGGAGTGGAACACCATATCCATCAGCGGCTATCACATTCGCGAAGCAGGCTCAACCGCCGTGCAGGAGGTGGCATTTACGCTGGCCAATGCCATTGCTTACGTGCAGTCCGCGCTGGCGAGAGGCCTGGCGGTGGATGAATTTGCCCCCCGCCTGTCATTCTTCCTGAATGCGCACAACGATTTGTTGGAAGAAATCAGCAAGTTTCGCGCCGCGCGGCGGCTGTGGGCGCGCATCGTGCGGGAACGCTTCCAAGCCCGGGACCAGCGCTCCTGGATGTTCCGCTTCCACACCCAAACCGCCGGCTCCACGCTCACCGCGCAACAGCCCGACGTGAACATTGTGCGCGTCACGCTCCAGGCGCTGGCCGCGGTGATGGGCGGGACGCAATCCCTGCACACCAACGCTCGCGACGAGGCGCTGGCCTTGCCCACGGAAGCTTCCGCCTTGCTGGCCTTGCGCACGCAACAGATTCTGGCCGCGGAAAGCGGCGTGGCCAATACCGTTGATCCGCTGGGGGGATCGTACCTCATCGAGAAACTCACCACTGAGATCGAGGAGAAGGCCCAGGAATATTTGCGCGAAATCGAAGCCATAGGCGGAATGGTGCGCGCCATCGAATCAGGTTACGTGCAGCGTGAAATCCAGCGTGCGGCCTACGACTATCAGAAAGGCATCGAGAACGGCGACCGGGTGGTGGTGGGCGTAAACCAGTACGTGGACCAGACCCGCGCCTCGCCTCCCCTCCTGCGCATCGACCCCGAAATCGAGCGCACTCAGGTGGAGCGTCTGGGGGGCCTGCGCGCCCGTCGCGATGCCGCGCGAGTGAAGTCAACACTGCGAGCAGTGGAGGAAACCGCGCGCACTGACCGCAACTTGTTGCCGGCCATCCTCGACGCCGTCAAGGCTTATGCCACTGTGGGAGAAATCTCCGACGCCCTGCGGCGCGTCTTCGGCGAGTATCAGGAGTCGGTGGTGATTTGATACCACGCGCAATCCTAAATCAACAGGCAAAGGACAATTAATGGCAACCTTAACTTTTCTCGGCGCGACGGGCACGGTAACCGGCTCGAAGTATTTGCTGGAGGCCGGCGGCGAAAGGTTAATGATTGACTGCGGGCTCTTCCAGGGCGACAAAGAACTGCGGTTGCGCAACTGGAATCCGCTGCCGGTACCCGCCGCGAGCATCCAATGGCTGGTGCTGACGCACGCCCACCTCGACCACCTCGGTTACATCCCCCGCCTGGTGAAAGACGGTTTTCGCGGCCAGATTCTGGCGTCTGCGGCCACCGTGGATCTCGCCAAAATCGTACTGCCGGATTCCGGACATCTTCAGGAAGAAGATGCGGAATTCGCCAACAAGAAAGGGTTCAGCAAACACGCCCCGGCCCTGCCCCTTTACACTTATGAGGAAGCCATCAAGTCGCTCGAATACATCCGCGCCGTGAATGCTCTGGAGCCGTTGGAGATTTCGCCGCACTTCACCATCCGCGGCTTCTTCGCCGGACACATTCTGGGCGCGCGCATGATTGAAGTCACGGTCCGGGAAAACGGGGCTGCGAAAAAGCTGCTCTTCTCCGGCGACCTGGGCCGCTTTCCGCAGTTGATCATTCCCGAGCCCGTAACGCCTGAAGACGGCTTCGATTACATGCTGCTCGAGTCCACTTACGGCGACCGCCTGCACCCGAAGGAGGACATTGGCGCGCGCCTGGCATCGATTGTTGAGGAAACCGCCGCCCACGGGGGGACCGTGGTGATTCCCTCCTTCGCCGTGGGACGCACGCAGGAATTGCTCTTCCTCTTCCGCGAACTGATCGAAGCGAAGAAGATGCACTCGCTGCCGATTCACGTGGACAGCCCCATGGCGATCGACGTCACGCATCTATACGAAAAACACCAAGAGGATCACAGCCTCGAATTGGAGGCAATGGAAGCGCAGGGAATCAAGCCCTTCTCGCCCCCCAATCTACATTTCGACAAGAGTGTGGATGAATCCAAAAAGCTCAACGATGCGCACTTTCCGACGATCATCATCTCGGCGAGCGGCATGGCGACGGGTGGCCGCGTGCTCCATCACCTGGAACGCTGCCTGCCAGACCACCGCAACACCATACTCATAGTAGGTTTTCAGGCGGCGGGAACGCGCGGGCGGGCAATTCAATCGGGGGCACAGACGGTGAAAATGTTCGGGCATGAAGTTCACGTGCGGGCGCGCATTGAGAGCGTCGAGAACCTTAGCGCCCACGCGGATTACGGGGAAATCCTTGCCTGGCTCGGACGGTTCGCCAAAGCGCCTGGGAAAACCTTTATGGTGCACGGCGAACCCAAGGCGAGCGAAGCGTTGCACCAGCGCATCGCGCAGCAACTTCATTGGGACGTTACGGTGCCGACCTATCTTCAACGTGTGACGTTGTGAAGCGGCGGAAGCGAGGAGATGAAGGCGGATGCTTATTCGCTTACCGAAGCACCAGGAGTCGAATTGGGGGAGGCAAGGCCGAGATCGTCCGCGATACTACGCATTGCACCGATGCAGAAAGTAATATGTTCATCGAGTGGAACACCCAACTCCTCCGCGCCTTTGATGATGTCCTCGCGACTCACGGAGCGCGCAAAGGCTTTGTCCTTCATCCTTTTTCTCACTGACTTCGCTTCCAGGCTGGCGATCCGGTCCGGCCGGACCAATGAACAAGCGGTAATGAAACCCGCCACCTCATCGCAGGCAAACAGCGCTTTGGCCAAGAGCGTATCGCGCGGAACGCCGGTGTAATCAGCGTGGCCAAGAATGGCGCGGCGCACATCTTCCGGCACTCCTTTTTCCTTGAGAATTTCGTTGCCCTTCAACGGATGGTCCGGAGCGTGGGGATAGATCTCGTAATCGAAATCGTGGATTAATCCGACCACGCCCCACTTTTCTTCGTCTTCGCCGAACTTGCGGGCATAGGCGCGCACGCAGACTTCCACAGCCAACGCGTGCTTCCGCAAATTCTCGTTCTTGGTGTACTCGCAAAGGATTCCCCACGCTGCCTTGCGATCCATGACTTTCCCCCCTTTCAAGAGACTGATGATTATATGACGTCCGGCCGCGCGCCCCAAGCCGGGAAACACAATGCGCATTGCACTGGCTGCCCGTTTGCCTTACAATCCCTCCGGAATATGTCCCCCGGGGAAGAATGAGGCCCGCTAATGAAGGCGAAATTACTTATCCTGATCTTCTTGTTGGGCGCTGGGAGCAACGCGGCTGCGCAGCAGCACGCCAGGCGGCCCGTAAAGCCTCCGGACAAAGGACCCGTAACCGTGATGCGCTCGGCCACCTTGCAGGTTTTTATTGCCAGCGACACGGTGGACGTGTTCAGCTATCTCTCCGATCAGGGAAAGCTGACCACGTGGTTCGCTGATCAGGCCATCCTGGAGCCGGAGTTTGGTGGAAAATACCATTTCCGCTGGAAGAATCAGGAGCCCGTGGACGGAGTAGTGACGGATTTCACACCCGGAAATTCTCTCGCCTTCACCTGGAAACACGCCACGGATGCGGCGGAAACCCAGGTGGGGTTCAAACTCTCTCCGCAGGGTGGTCGCACCCTGATTGAACTGGGGCTCCAAGGCTTTAGCTCCACCGCTGCCCTCGACAAAGCGACGGATTACTGGGTCTTCTACCTGCAGAATCTGAAGTCCGTTATCGAAGACCAGGTCGACCGGCGCCAGCCCGCACCCAAGGCGCCGGCACACCCTGCCGCGCACGCGCGGCCGAAACAAACTTGAGGGCCACGCGCACCTGCGGTCAATGCCGATTGGGCGGGCCTGGCAGCTTGTAAGCCACTCCCTCCTTCATCACGAAGTTGACGTTTTCAAGAACACTGATATCGTTCAGAGGATTGCCGGAAACAGCAACGAGGTCCGCCGACTTGCCTGGCTCTATCGAACCGATTTGCTTTTTCATGTCCACCAATTCCGCGCCGGAGACCGTGGCCGCATGGAGGGCTTGAGCCGGAGTCATTCCATACTCTACCATCAGGGGAAACTCCTTCGCGGGATTGATGGTCCATTCGAAGCCGCCCACGTCCGTGCCAAAAGCGATTTTCACCCTCGCCTTGAGCGCCCGCCGAAACGTCTGGGCGTGAATATCCACCATACCTTTTCTTTCCGGAAGACCGCCCGGCTGGCGAATCTCCTCGGAGTAAATGAAGATGTAGAGCGTCGGCACGTACCAAGTTCCATGCGCCACCATGGTCCGCAGGTCATCGTCGGTGATGTAAGCGCCGTGCTCGATGGAATCCACCCCCGCCTCTACGGCATTGTGGACGCCTTCCAATCCCATGGCATGCGCCGCCACCTTGTGATGTTCGCGGTGCGTCTCATCCACAATGGCGTGCAGCTCATCGGGGGTAAAGGTGGGAATGCTGTGCACCACGCCATCGGCGGTGGAGACACGCTGGTCGGCGTAAAGTTTTATCCAGTCAGCCCCGTTGCCGATCTGCTCACGCACCGCTTTGCGGCACTCGTCGGGCCCGTCCACCACCTGGACGCCGTGCGGCAGCATCAAAGCGGGGTCATAACCAAGTAGGGCGTAAGCGCCGGTCACGTCGAGCGCGCGCGTCGCCACCACCATGCGCGGTCCGGGAATCACCCCTTGCTTGATGGCGTCGCGAATGGAGACATCCGCGTAGTAGGCGCCTTCCGTTTCCACGTCGCGAATGGTGGTGAATCCGTACTCCAGAGCGCGGCGCGCCGCTTGCGTTCCCCAAATGGTGCGGTAAGGCAGCGACCACTTAAGAATCTGCTCGTCGTACTGTCCCGGCTTCTGGTCGCCTTGTAAGAGGACGTGCGTGTGCGAATCCACCAGGCCGGGAAGGCAGGTCTCTGCCGCGAGGTCGATGAAAGCAGCTCCAGCCGGCCTGGCAAAATCAGGCGTGTAATTCGTGATGGCGCGGAACTTGCCTCCCGCGATTTCCACCAGCGCGTTTTGGCGCGGCTCATCCGATACCTCGTCAATCAACGTGCCACAGTGAACAAATGTGACTTGGTCAGTGCTCCCGGCCTGTGGGCCGGGCGGCGCGGCCGCAATCGCCGCACGGTATACACCTGTGAATATGAGAAGTGTTAGTAAAAGGCGAAGTGTTCTCAAAAACGGATTACGTTTCATCGGGTCCTCCTGTTCGAGTGGTTCTTTGGTCGGCGAGCACGAGTATACCAAACGTCGCACGGCGGGGCCGCAAAAGGAGGTGTAACGCCGACAGGAATCTGTCCCCATATAGTCGGAAGGGCGGCATTCGTGCGGCGTCATCTGGTGCTTACCCTTCGGATCGCTTACGGCAAGGTCGAAAGTTGAGGGCTGCCGCCCCCGGCAAGAACCCGGGGTTGGAGAGCGGGCACTGCGCTAATCTGCCAACGCGCAGACCTTGCGGGCGTTCGGGCGTCGCGTGTATGATTTAAGCGCCTTCACTCGAGAGTAAAACTCGGGTAGAAGCAGGGCACCAAGACACCGACAATCAGGAGAGAGATATGCGATCCATCATGGTGTGGTTCCTTCTTTTGTTGAGCGCATCACCCGTTTTGGCCCAGGATTGGGCGCGCGCGCAGGTGGAAAAGTCCCCGCGACATCGTGAGTGGGTCACGGTTAAGCACGATGGGCGCGCGGTAGAGACTTTCGTGGTCTACCCCGAGGCAGCGGATAAGACCCCGGTGGTGCTCATCATTCACGAGATCTTCGGGATGACGGATTGGGTGCAGGATTTGGCTGACCAGGTGGCGGAAGCCGGTTACATCGCGGTCGCCCCCGACCTGCTTTCCGGCATGGGACCGAACGGCGGCCGGAGCAGCTCCTTCCCCTCGGGTGGAGGTATGAGTAGTGCTGCGGTCGAAGCCGTGAGCCATCTTAATCCGGACCAAATCACCGCCGACCTCAACGCCGTCGCGGATTATGCGTTGAAGCTTCCGGCTTCGAGCGGCAAGCTCTTCGTAGCCGGCTTCTGCTGGGGCGGTGGCCAGAGCTTCCGCTTTGCCACGCATCGAGCGGATCTTGCCGCCGCGTTCGTCTTCTACGGGGCGCCGCCGGCAAAGGAGGCCATGGCCGGCATCACCGCGCCCGTTTACGGTTTTTACGCGGGCAACGACGCCCGCATCGGAGCGACGCTTCCCGATGCTCGCGAGCAGATGAAAGCGGCGGGGAAAACATTCGAGCCGGTCACTTACGAAGGCGCCGGACACGGTTTCATGCGCGCCGGAGAAGCTCCCGACGCGAGCGATGCCAATCGCCAGGCCCGCCTGGATGCCTGGGCGCGCTGGAAGAAGCTCCTGGGGAATGGTCAGTAGCCCGCATTTCGTGCTACAGGTGGGGAAGGTTGCTTTGCGCCGGCGGGCGGTTGCAGGCGCGCGATTTCGGGCAGGTGGACGATTTGGGACGGCGCCACCAGTTCAATATCCGCTTGCTCAAACTCCGGCAGGAATTTCGCCAGAGCGGCAATGGTGGTGGCGTGCGGGTGCCCGATGGCCAGCGCCACGCCATCCTTTTCCACCGTGCGGCGGAATTCGCGCAACTGTCCGAGCGTATAGGGAACGGTTTCAGTGTCATCCAGGAACACGGTGCGATAAAACGCCGGCAGACCCTGGCGTCGGGCCGCCTCCAGCGCCACTGTGGCGGCTGTGGTGCGGCTGTCGATGAAATAAACCCGGTGGTCCGCCAGAACTCTCATGACCTCGGCCATCAGGGCGGCGTCCTTGGTGGCGCGCGATCCCATATGGTTGTTCACACCCGCCGCGTAGGGAACGGAAGCGAGGTCATTTTCAACCACCCTTTGTACCTCCCCCGCACTCATGCCAACCAGGATGGCTCCTGCGCCGGGGGACGCCTGCGCTCCGGGCTCCGGTTCCATCGGCATGTGCAACATTACCTCCAGCCCGCGGCGGTGAGCTTCCTCAGCGGTTGCCTGGGTGTATCGCAGGTCAGGCAACACCGAAAAGGTGAGGGGATAATCGAGCGCCAAGAGTTTGTGGGCAGCCTCCAGGTCGTTGCCCATGTCGTCGATCACGATAGCGGCGCGCAGCAGCCGGGGGACTTCCCGTAAATGAATTTGGATAATGCGCTGTCCGCGCTGCGTGATATTGAGGTCGACGCCGTGCAGTCCGCCTCGGCCGCTTACCGCCGAGGTCCTCAAATCCAGATTGTCGCCGGCCGACTCCTGCTGCACGGCAGAAAGCACGGCAGGGTAAGCCGCCGGCGTGACGAGCACTTGCAAGGACGCGTCGGGGTTTTGCCGACGGTACCACTTGGCCGGATGTTTGATCCAGATTCGGGTTCCACCGGCGTCCTCCACAACGTTCTGGATTCGCGCCGCCCGCTGGCGGCGATCCGACTCACTCAAGGGCTGGGGATGAGATCGATTGCAGGCGCAGGCGGCAAGGATTAATAACAGAAGGAATGGCAGGTTACCTGCGATAAGCGAAAAGCGAATTTGGAAAATCGAAACTCGAAACTCGTGCGGCGCTATCTGATTTCCGGGTTGCGAGTCTCGCTTTTCCAGGTTCGTATGTCCCGTTCCGAGTGGGTAATTAAGGCAGGCAAAACTTGAAAGTTAGAATTCTCGCTCCACGATTCGATTTTCCAGATTCCAGTTTCGAATTTCGTGTTTCCCTTGCACGCATCAGGCTGCTTTGGCCGGCGTTGCGGATTGGCCCAGAATCTCGATGGCTTTACGAAGTTGCAAGTCATCCTTGCCCCCGAATTGCTCAGGCCCCTCGGGCTGATTCTCATCATCCGCATTATCAGCCTCAGCGGTGGCAGGCTGAACCACACTGGGGGTTACACCGTTGTCGCTAATGGCCTTGCCATCCGACCCATAATACTTGGCCACGGAAAGGAGAAGGGCCGAGCCATCGCCGACCGGGATGGCCTTCTGATAAACACCCACGCCAAAACTCCGCACGCCCACCACCTCGCCACGCTTGTTTCCCAGCATCGCGGAGGCCACCAATTCCGCCGGGCCGGCGGTTGACTGATTGATGAGCACGGCCAAAGGCAGCTTGCAAACCGAACCGGTGGGATGAGCATCCACGTCCTGGCGGGGAAAGCGCTGTCCGGCAAGGTAAGTAATCAGACCCTTGTCCAGGAAGAGGCTGGCGGTATCCTCCGCCTCCTGCACGTCGCCCCCGGCGCAGTTGCGCAAATCCAGGACAATTTTGCGAGCGCCTTGCGATTCGAGCTCCTTGATTTTGGCCGCTATCTCGCGAGCCTTCCCCTGGTTGAAGGTTGCCACGCGCATGTACCCGGTTCCGTCATCCATCATCTTGACGATCACCGGCGGGTAATTCGGAATGGCGCGGGTAATGGTAACGCTCTCGGGGTCGACGCGCCCTTCGCGAACCAGCGTGAGTTTCACCGTCGAACCGGGTGGTCCGGCCATTATGCGCTCAAGCTGCACAACCGAAGATTGGCGCGTAGGCATTCCCTCGACCTCGTCAATAAGGTCGCCGGGCTTGACGTTGGCCTTTTCCGCGGGGCTCCCGGGAAGAACCGCCACCACCGTGGCATATCCCATGCGCTTGGAGACGAAGATTCCCACATCCGCCGGGCCCGGCTCAGGGTGTTGCAAGTATTCCTGATACTGTTCAGGGGTCAAGTACGTGCTGTAAGGATCCAGCGACTCGAGCAGTCCGCGAATGGCGCCGTCCGTGACCTTTTTCAAGTCCGGATCAACCACATACTCCTGCTTGATGCGATTGAGAACTTCACTGTAAACACCCAGGTCGCGATAAGTCTTGTCGGAGGTGGAGGATGTGTCGCTCTTTCCCAGCAACCCTCCCACGACGACATAAGACATCAGTACGAGGGAAATGGAAATCAGTGTGGTTCGAATACGATTCGTCATGCCGGGATAGCTCCTTCATGCAGGGCTTACACTTCCCTGATGCCTAAAAGTATAGCACGGCTCTTCCATTGGATGCAGAAATGAGGCAGGAAGCTCCTGACACGGGCGATTATTCCGCTATCCGGCGGGAATTCGCCCCTGGCTAAGGGAAATCAGGTTGGCCCGGATGCGGAGTGACGAGTATGGCCTGCACGGGTCACGCCTTAGGACTTTCCTCCCGAGGTCCCCTTCTTAGGGACAGGCGGATTCGGTGGGCGGGATGACGGCTTGCGCGGAGGGCGACCCGCGAGTTCTGATTTCAGCAGATCGAATTTGCGGCTGACGTACTTGCCGAGCTTCTGATTGACGAACCTTCCTTTTCCCATGAAGAAGTTGTTCCTTGAGGCGGCCACGAACTCACGCGATGAAGCCATGGCGCGAGGCTTGCACTCCCAAGTTGGCGAGATCAGCGGCGTCGCGCTCCTCCATGATGACCGTTCTCGACATGCGATCGTGCCAGGTCAGGTTGTCGCGATCCACCAGGGCCCAGAGAAAGCCCACCATGAGCGCGGAGAGGGACACCAGGACCCCAAAGGCGCGCCAGAAGGATTCGCTCACCGTCGGATGGCCTCCGTGCAAATTGCGGATTTCGCATCCCATCCATAGCAACCCTGGCGTGGCAGCGGCAATGGCAGTGTACAGGGCGAAATAAGCAAAGATGAGAATGACGGCGACAAATCCGAAAACCGCCATGTTGAGGGGACTAGGTGATACCCGTCCGCAGAACCGCCAGAAAACGATTCCAAATAGGGCTGCTCCCAGAATCAGCACCAGAGCATCCGTCAGGCCCGCCAGGAAGCGGCGGCCCAACGGCGCAAGAAGAATTCCCTCTTCTTCCGTCTCTTCGTCAGGCCCCGTCTTATTGGCCGGTCCCACCCGAATCTCCATGGGAGTATTGTCGGCAAGGGGCCCATCCAGTGACATCTCTTCCCCCCCTGCGGGAGCAGCATCGAAGTGCATCGTCTCGTCACCCGGCGCTTCGAGCGAAGCGGGCTCATCGGACGGGCTTTCTGTGCCGCGAGTCGCAGCGGGTCCACCGATTTCCATGTCGAAGCCCGTATCCCCATATTCCGCAGTCCCCAACTCGCCGTCCAGGGAACGGCCCTCCAGGGATTCGCGGGAGCCCTCAAAGTCCAATTCGAGATTCAGCGCGGAATCTGCGTCTGGCTGGAGACGCGCCCGCCGCTTGCGGAAGTTCTCAATTCGCTCCGACAACTCAACCCTCCAATCTTGGGGTTCTTCGTCCGTGCGCGAGCGGGGGGCGGCGGTCAGGTTCTCCGGGGAGAAGGGTCCCTCCGCGGGCCGCGTCCCAGGAGGCGGTGTTGGGGAAGTTGGCGGTTCCGGCTCAGCGCGGGGTAAATTCTCTTTGAGTCCCGTCAGCGGTTCCGAGGAAGGGTGCAAATTTGAGCGCACTCCCTCTGGGAAGAACGATGTAGGCGTGGAAGAAGACCCCCCGGCTAAGGCTTTCCCGAACGGGTGGCCACACCTTCTGCATTGCTCAAGCCCAGCGTAGCTGACGAACCCACATTTGGGGCACTTCACTGCGAGTACCCGTCCTCCAGGCAGCGTTTCCCTCACCCGCAGGCATCTTAGCAAATTCATTCGGAAGAACAAAGTGCTTTCGAGTAGAATGGCCTTTCTGCGTGCTCATGGTTCTCTCTTGCCCCTTTCCCGGAGGTAATGGCTTGCGGCTTCCCACCGCTCTCGCGCTCTTTCTTGCCCTCATCCCGCGCTTGCAGGCTCAGCAGATACCGATTTCTGTGGAATCGAAGGGGCCCGGGAAAGAAATCGTGGTCCGGGCGGACTCGCAGGAGAAGGATAAGGACACCTCCCATTTGCGCGGCCATGTCCTAATCGTATACGAAGAGATGCGAGTGACTGCGGACGAAGCTTCCTACGATGCCGCGTCGGGTGAGGTGATGGCGCGCGGGCATGTAGTGTTTGACGACCCCCAAAGCCACCTGGTAGCGGACGAAGTCCATTACAACGTCCTGACCAAGAAGGGATGGTTCAGCAATGGGGTGGGTTATCTTCATCCGAAGACTTCCAACCGGCCGCATGTCCTGAAGACCGAAAGCCCCTTTTACATTTGGGGCAGGACGGTTGATCGCCTGGATGAGGATACTTACCTGGTGAATCACGGCCGCATGACCACCTGCGAGTGCGCGAAAGACGGCTGGTCGCTTTCCGCGCGCGAAGCTCGCGTCACGGTCGGCGATAAAGCCGTGGCCCACGACGCCGTTTTCGATTTTCTCGGCATCCCCATTTTCTATTTTCCCATTGTGGTGGATTCGATTGCGCGCAAGCCGCGGCAGACGGGCTTCCTGCTTCCCAACATCGGCAACTCCTCGCAGAAAGGCTACATCATCGGCGATGGATTCTACTGGGCCATAAACCCCAGTGCGGATTTGATGCTGGGGGTTGAGGATTACAGCAAGCGCGGACTTGCGGAACTCGGAGAATTTCGCGCCAAGCCCAGCCAGAACGCTGACTTCAGCGTTCAGTACTTCGGCGTCAATGATCAGTACTCGGGCATGACTGAAGTGCCATCGCCTGTTCGGGGTCAGCCCATCACCGAGCCGCTTCGCGCCCCCGGCGAGAGTATCCACGGCACCGGTAAAGACGACGACATCGGCGATGGTTTTCGCGCCGTAGCCAACGTGGACTATGTCAACACCATGGCCTTCCGCATAACGTGGTCGGGCACTTATACGGAAGCGGTCAGTTCGGAAGCCGTGCAGTCCGGGTTCTTATCCAAAAATTGGGATGCCTACAGCTTCAATGTCTCCGCCGAAAGGTATGAGGACTTCCTCTCCACCCAATTGGTCCCGGGAAACGCCGTCATCATCCGCCACCTCCCCAGCGTTGAGTTCTCCGGGGAGGACCGGGAAATCGGCGACTCCCCCCTCTACTTTTCCTTCGAGACCTCCGCGGACGCCGTGGGCCGCACCCAGCCGGGGCTCACGCTCCCCCTGCTGGATGATCGCCTGGATTTTCGTCCGCAGATCCTACTGCGGCCCCAGGAGTTCTGGCATTTCCGTTTCATCCCCTCCATCGGATTTCGCGCCACACGTTATGGCGTCAGCCTGGCGCCGGACCACACTCCCGTCAATCGCTTGCTCGCGGAGATCCAGCTTGATCTGCGCCCCCCTTCCCTGGAAAAGATCTTCGCCAACTCCTATCGGGGGTACCGCCTCAAGCATGTGATCGAGCCGGATATCCAGTACCACTTCGTGCGCGCACTCGATCCGGAAGATATCCTCGACGTCGTTCGCTTCGATGCCATGGATATTCTCACGGAGACCAACGAGGTGGAGTACTCGCTGACCAATTCCATCCTGGCCCGGAAGGACGTGCCGGACAACTCGCCGGACGTTCCCCAGGCCAGGGACATCTTTTCCTGGCGCATTTCCCAGAAGTATTACTTTGATCCCACCTTCGGCGGCGCGTTGCTACCCGGGCAAAACAACGTCTTTGCCTCAACCATCGACCTCACAGGGTTTGCCTTCGAGCACGGGCAGCGGTTTTCACCGGTCGATTCCGTGTTCAAGTTCGCCCCCTTCTCAAACTACGATACGGAAATCCGCACCGACATAAATCCCGGCGGCGCCGGCGGCATTCTGGATGCCGGCATCTCTTCCCACGTGAAACACGGGCCGCTGGAATTCGGAGTCACCGACTTCTTTATCAACCATTCGTCCTACCTGGGATCACTGTTGGCATCCGCCACCGCCGGTTTGCCCCCCACCGCGCTGCCGCCGTTGACAGCCTTTAACTTGCTCGGCACGGAAGTGACTTATGGTGATTTGAACCGCCGAGGGCTGAGCGGTGAATTCGGGATAGATTACAACTTTCAGCAGAAGATAAACCAGCACGTCATCACTCGACTCAGCTATAATTTCGGGTGTTTCGCGATCAATGGCGAGTACCAGTATTACGACCTGGGACCGCTGCGGCGTGAGAGCCAGTTCCGTATCGCGCTGTCACTGGCGAACGTCGGCACCTTCGGAAACTTAAAACCCCATGAAATAGTGTATTGATACCATGTCCTTCCCCATCCACCGTCCACGGCGATTGCGGCGCACCGAGGCGCTTCGCGGGTTCGTGCGCGAATCGCGCCTGAGCGTTCGCTCCCTCATCTACCCGCTCTTTGTGTGCCCCGGCACGCGGGTCAAGAATGAAATCAAATCCATGCCGGGCAATTACCGGTGGTCTGTGGATTTGCTCGTGGAAGAGTGCCGCAGCGCCTACGATCTCGGCATCCCCGCCGTGATCTTGTTTGGCATTCCGGAAAGCAAGGACGAAGTGGGTTCGGGCGCATACGCCCCGGACGGCATCGTGCAGCGCGCTGTGCGCGCGGTGAAGAGAGCCCTGCCGGACCTGATCGTCATCTGCGATGTCTGCCTGGACGAGTACACCAGCCACGGCCATTGCGGGCTCATCAAGGACGGTGAAATCGACAACGATTCCACCCTGCCGCTTCTGGCCAGAACCGCCTTGACCCAGGTGGAAGCGGGCGCGGACATGGTTGCGCCCTCCGACATGATGGATGGCCGCGTGGGCGCCATTCGCCAGGAGTTGGATGCGCACGCCCATACGCAAATCCCGATTCTGGCATATGCCGCCAAGTATGCCTCGGCATTTTACGGCCCCTTCCGCGAGGCGGCGGATTCCGCACCCAAATTCGGGGACCGCAAGTCCTATCAGATGGACCCCGCCAATCAGCGCGAGGCGATGCGCGAGATCGCCCTCGATGTGGAAGAAGGCGCGGACATCATTATGGTAAAGCCCGCGCTTCCCTACCTGGATATCATTGCCTTGGCTCGCCGCGAGTTCGATGTCCCCATCGCCGCCTACCAAGTCAGCGGCGAGTTCTCGCTTATTGAAGCCGCCGCGCGCCTGGGTTGGATTGATCGCGAGCGGACCATGCTCGAAACCTTGACTTCCATTCGCCGCGCCGGGGCTGACATTATCCTCACCTACTACGCCAAGGAGGTGGCCCGCCTGCTGGGCTGAACGCGATTCAAAATTCAAGATTCAAAATTCACGATTCATAACGCAGTCTTGAATTTTGAATCTCGAATTTGTGATCGTGGCCTCCAATCTTGAATTTTGAATCTCGAATTTTTGATCCCGGCCTCCAATCTTGAATTTTGAATCTTGAATCTTGTGCATCGAACCCCACATTACCTTCATCCAACATGGACTCGTACGCTGCTCTTGCTGGTGTTTGCTTCGGCGGTGCAGCCTGCTGTGTGGCTGATAGCTGCGCAAGCTCGCCAGGCTGCCAGGTTGGGGCCGAGCGGCGTGGGAGTCACACGGAATTCTGCGGGTCTCGCCGCTACTCCCCGGCACGAACGCGGAACCTCCGCTCTCGATCGGCGGATCGATAAAATCCTGGCCGCAAGCAATGCCCAGCGTGGCTTCTGGGGCATCCAAGTGGTCGATTTCGCTACCGGCAAATTGCTCTATGAGCGCGATGCCGACCGCCTCTTTATTCCTGCTTCCAACATGAAGATGTTCACCACCGCGGCGGCGCTGGAGAAACTCGGCCCCGACTACATTTATCACACCACCGTGGAAAGCGATGCCGCGCCGGATGCGCAGGGCCGCGTTGGTGACCTCTACCTGGTGGGGCGGGGCGATCCGAATCTCGGCGCGCGCACCTTCCCTTACACCTACCACGGCCCGCAACAGCCCCCGGATGCGTTCCTGCAAGAGCTGGCAGGCCAGGTCAAAGCCCGCGGCGTGCGCGAGGTCGAGGGGATGCTGGTTGCCGACGACAGTTACTTTCTTTGGGAACCTTACCCGGCCAACTGGGCCGCCGACGACTTGGAATGGGGCTACGGCGCGCCCGTCACGGCGCTCGCGTTCAACGATAACGCTCTCACCCTGCACGTTAAGCCCGGGGCGAAGGCCGGCGACCCGGCCGCCGTGAGTCTCGAACCTCTGGCCGATTATTACCAGTTGAGGAATGGCGTCGAGACCAGCGCCATCGGGACGGAAAAGCGCATCTACGTTGAGCGCTTGCCCGGGACGATGCACCTGGATGTGTGGGGCCATTTCCCGGTGGATAGCGATGAGGATACCGATACGGTGGCGATCCTCAATCCCCCCCAATTGGTGGCGGAACTTTTCCGGCGCATCTTGGAGGCGCAGGGCATCGTGGTGAAGGGGGAGATTGAAGTTCGGCACACAACCCGCCTGGAGGCGGCCTCGCATCCGGAGTCCTTCCCCCAGCCGGCATCTCGGGTGGTGTTGGCGCAACATGATTCGCCTCCGCTCCGCGAAGCGCTCAAGGTGATCAACAAAGAAAGCCAAAACTTGCACGCGGAAATGCTGCTGCGGACATTGGGCCGGGTGGTGGAAAACTACGGCAGCCTGACCGTGGGCCTGGAAGTGCTCAACCTTTTCGCCACCCAGCAGGTTGGAATCCTGTTTGGCGAAACCGATTTTTCCGACGGCTCGGGGCTTTCGCGGGAAGATTTGGTGGCGCCGCACGCCGCGGTCGAATTGCTCCTCTACATGGCGCACTCGCCCAACTTCCAGATCTATTTCGATTCCCTGCCGGTGTCCGGCATCGACGGCACGCTGGCCCACCGTCTGTCGACTAATGATATGAAGGGGAAGATTCACGCCAAGACAGGCTCGGAGGAGCACGTCAACACGCTCTCCGGTTACATGGACCTGCCCTCGGGAAAACGCCTGGCCTTCTCGATCATGGCGAACAATCATCCCCTCCCGAACAAGGCCGGCCAGGAAACACTCGACGCCATTACCGTGGAAATCTATGAGTGGTTTTCCAAGCAGCGGTAATAATGCTGGAGAAAGATAGCGCGGACCTGTTCTTCAGGTCCGCGGTTTTTCTGGCCATCACGCCCGTGGTAAGGTACACTTTTAGATATGAAAATGCGACGCAACAGCTCGACTACGAGGCGGCTCGCGACCAAGAATCGCGTAAGCCCCGCGGAAGAGCACCTCTTTCCTGCTCCTCGCTTGGTATCGCTGGCCAACGCGCCCGGCGTCAGCGCGGTCATGGAACGCGCGCGAACCCCGTACAAAAGGCATCCGCTGAGTGAAGATGAAGCGCTAAATCTGATCTGCGATGCCCGCAAGCATGAGCCCGTCCAACCGATCAGCAAACTCCTGAAAAAATACAAGCATGAGTTGGGAGATTAAATATCGGGCATCGGTCGAGAGAGACGTCGACCGGCTCCCCACCCACATCCGCCTACTCGTGCTAAGGAAGATTGTCGACCTTGGCGAAAGCCCCTTTCCTCCGGGATGCAAAAAGCTAAAGGGGACCATCAACCGCTACCGCTTCAAAGTCGCAGGCGACTGGCGGGTTGTTTACTCGCTCTTCCGCGAATACAACCTCATCAAAATTGAATATGTTGGACACCGCAAAGATGCGTACCGATGGTTCTAAACTTCATATTCCAGTTCAGCGTTGCTTTTCTGGAGCGTACAGCCAGTCCGCAGTCATCAAGGCGACAACCCCAAAGAGGAATCCAATCCAGAGATCCGAGAGGCTGAATTTCCAGATGGTTTTATAGGAACTTAGGACGGGCACCATTTGAGGAGAAAAGTGAATGTAGTGATTAAGCAGTCTGAGGCACGCTCCGCCAAGGATGGGTCTTACAGCGGCATACGCTTGCTGCCAGCTTTCCCAGAAAAGCAGCGCGATGCCAATAGCTCCAAGATGACTGTTGCGTAGTCGCGATCGCAAGGTGGAAGACTCGAGCATGGGTTGACTCAATTTATGAACTCCGTTCCGTGGGTTCCGGAGCCGGAAGCTCGCTGCCTTCGCCGTCCGGCACAGCGCTTGCATTATGGCCAAAGTAAAGCCATCGCATGAGGCTGTACACCACTGCTCCGTTCAACAAGACGTCAACCAAATGGTAAATCGCCATATTCCAGTCGAAGCCTTGGGTATGCGACTCACCGAATACGCCTGCGGGGGTTCGCCACTCGATCACCCAGTGCCATAGAATCGAAATGACTAAAACAGTAAATGTCTGCACACAGTGTGCTGCCACGATTGCCGTCACGATCGCCCCGATGTACTGTGTCAGAAGTATTTGCCGTAGCTTTTGGATCATGATTCTTCCTCATCGCCACAATGGAGACATTGTGTCGGGTCGCCAGATTACCCATCCGGCGGGCGACAGTATACACCTTCCCGTATCACCAAATCATGCGTGCGAAATCGAGCCAGCCTCGAGAACCGACGACGAAAGGCGCATAAAGATTCGTTTGTAATATTCCCGTCAAGAGTGCTAGCTAGAGTATCTGAGGATGAGGAGTATTGAGGAGAGAATAGCACGATGAAAACCATCACGGTATTTGGCAGCTCCCTGCCCGGGGAAGGCAGCGCGGCTTACGCTGAGGCGCAACACTTGGGCCGATTGCTGGCGGAAGCAGGCTATGCGGTGTGCAATGGGGGTTACGCCGGCCTGATGGAAGCCTCAGCGCGGGGCGCACGCCAAGCCGGCGGGCACACGGTGGGGATTACCTGCGTCATCTGGCCGCGCCCCGCCAACCCCTATATCGTCGAGGAAGTCCGCACGCGAAGCTTCCCGGAGCGCCTGATGACCCTCATCGAGCGCGGCGACGCTTACGTGGTGCTTCCCGGCGGCACGGGAACGCTGGCGGAACTGGCGCTCTGCTGGGAAATGATGAATAAGTCGAGCCTCTCCAAAACCGTGGGCGGGCGCAAACCGCTGCTGGTGATGGCCCCCTACTGGCAACCCGTTATCGAATGCCTGAAACAAGAGGGCCAACTGAACAGCTTACGACGCGGCTGGCTCGCGCCCGCCATGGACATCGTCAAGCTCATCACGGCCCCCGAGCAAGCGCTGGAAGAATTGCACAAGAATTTGTGAACTTGGCGGCGGGGGTTGCTCAGCGCGGCGAAGACGCAACCGGAGGCGTGGCATGGCCATCCTGGCCATGAACGTCACGGGCGGGACGCCCGCGCCCCAACCGAGGGGCCGGCGCTCGGCCGTTTCGCCTGCCCCGGCCATGAACACGTCGAGACTTCGATTTTAAGAGCAGGGCAGCGCAGACTTTGTGCCGTTCAAAGTATGCGGTTCTTAACATGGTAAACGTCCACTACTTGTGAACAGGCGGCTGCGGCGATCAAAGCCCCGAACCGCGGGTGGTGGCAGAGAGAAAGCCGCCGACTCACTGCGAGGCGAGAGTCTGCGCTACCCTGCTCCACGTCAACGGCAGGTTGGCACAGCAACAGCACTCAATCCAGGTCCCGGCGAAACCGCCGAACCGACGGCTACGCACCCATAGGGCGTGCTACCGGCCACCGAACGAGATGCCCCTCGTCACAAACGTCCAAAGTCCGAGGTGCCCCAGCCTCCCTGCGAGGAAACCCTAGTCCTGGAGCTTCTCCCACCATCGCAGTTTCCACTCGAACAGAATGATTTCCCCAGGCCGGGCCTTGATTGTCGATATCCCTTTCCACTTCTTTACTTTGCAAACGGCGTCCCCCACCACCCCCACGTCAAGTACCTGCTTGGTAACGAAGTCCCCGTGAGAGCAGCCACTAACCAGGGCCCGGTCGGGCGGGTACACAAACAGTTGGTCAGGCAAAGGGGATGCAAGGTGAAAGACGACTGTTCCATCGGGTCCGGTCCGCCCCTCCAGGCGGGGGGTATCGCTAGGCATCGGGTGCCTGAGCGGGCTTCCGAAGTAGAGCCAGACGCGCACACCCTGCACGTCAAGGCCGTTATGGGGATCGACCACATGGACACGTATGTCTTGACCCGTAGCCCCGTATCCGGGCACACACGCGGGGAGCACGCTAAGCACAACAGCCAACGGCCAAACGCTAAACGATCGCCTCATCACTGGCAACCTCCGATAACCGAGCACGTGTAGGGCTGAGATGGTGTCTGGATGATCGCACCGAGCGGAACCTGTATTACATAGTGCAAGGGATTCAGCGGGCCGAAATCGTCGTAGTGAACTTCCATCCCGTACGGATCGTTCACGACGTGGCCTACCTCGAAGCCGAACAACCCCGCAAAACTGTCGATATACCAGGAATCATCTCCGTTGTGCATCATCCCCGTCGGGTCCTGGAAGCCATCTTGCGCAGCCGCCGCGACATCCAGGGGGCTGTCGATCTGGCCGTTATAGGTGATTCCTTTCAGCCAAACTGACACCGAGTCGTTGGTCCCACTGCACGGATTGGTCGCGTATTGGCAGGCAAGCATGTAAACTTGGTATGCTTGGTTCTCGGGCAGCGCAGCTTGGCTCGTGGCATAGTTGGCCCACGCGGCAAAGCTGGAGAATATCTCGCTGATCGACTGCCCGTACAACGTTCCGTGGACCCAGACGCACCCGATGCAGTTGTTGTAGATATAGCTCGCCTCGGCTAACTGTATCTGGCTCGGCGTCCCGGCGCAGCCGTATTCCCCGGCCATGCAGTTGATGTTGTTCGGCAACTGCCAACTGTTGCTGTCGTCGGGCGCCCAGCTTGCCTGATAAATCCCCCAACAGTTTGGGTTGTAGCCCTCGGCCTGGCACTCGTAGCCGCTCTGCAGCCCCGTGGGGTCGGTCAAAGTCGTCGGGTTATTGAGGGCGTAGGCGTAGCGGTTGAGGGACTGGGGGTTGGTGATGCTGCCGCCGAGCGCGTCGGGGCTCATCCAGTGGTAACCAGGGTAGTCGCGGGTTTGCGATTGATCCATGCACGGGACGAATTGACACTGGAAGTAAATCAGGCCCGCGTAGATACCCGTCAACCACGTTCCCCACCCTCCGCCGTTCAGCCAACCTCCCCCCCACGGGTAGAACTGTGTGTCCAGCACCTCCGTGCCATCCTGGCGGGTGGCGGTGAGGGGACTACCCAGGGCATTGTAGTGGTAGATCCATGCTGCCCCCACGTACCAGCCCTCCACGTCAACAAAGGTGCGCCCCAAGGCCGGCACCAACATGTGCCACCAACCGGGCTGGGGAGGATAGGCGAAGAAGTCGCCCAGCACTTGGCCGGAGGGATCGTAAAACCATTCCTGGGTATTACCGGTTTGGGTGTCGGGGATATCCTCCGCGCGTTGGCCCAAGGCGTTGTAGGTGTAGGTGTGCTCGAGCGTCGCGCCCTGCCACGACGTGCTCAAGCGCCCCTCGGCGTCCCACGTATACGTATAGGTGCCGTCGTACGTGGTGTTCCCCGCTGCGTCGTACCCGTAGCCGGTAATCTGGTTCGCGGCGTTGTAAGCGAACTGCGCACAGGGGCCATTGGTGTTGCCGTTGAGCACGCAGTTCGAATTGCCGTAACGGTCGTAGCTATAGGCGAGGTTGTAGAGGCTGTTGCCCGTGGCCACGGCGGAGGTCAGCCGGTTAACACCGTCGTAGCCGTAAGCCTCAGTATGACTGAACGAGGGGTTCACGTTGTCCTGGTACCAAGAGCCGGCCACGTTGCCATTGTTGCCGCTCGCGGCCTGCGCGGGAGCGTTGGTGCAACCCGTGGGTTGCCCACCCCCGCATAGTAATTGTACACCAAGCAGTAATTGGCCGACGTGTTCGCCTGCGTGCCCACCTGGAAGCGCACCGGCTGCGTCCGATCGTTGAGCGGGGTAGGGCAACGCGGCGGAGCGGCAACCAAAATGTGCCATGGCCATCCTGGCCATGCCCGAGCACGGGCGGGACGCCCGTGGCACAGGAGTCGCATCGGCCCCTATCGCGCGCCCCCCAAATCCTTGTAAGAAACAAGAATTCACGATATTGCAATGCAGGATGTGTGCCGTTCAAAGTCTGCGGTTCTCAACATGGTAAACGTCCACTTTTTGTGAATATGCGGCGGCGAGCAAAGCCCGGAACCGCGGGCGGGCCGGGGCCGGGGGAAAGCCGCTCACCTACTGTACGGTTAGGGTGATCGCCACCGAATGCGACAGGCCTCCGCCCGAGGGCGAGCTTGCCGTGACGGTGATCGTGTAGGTGCCGGGCGGCGTCGTATTGCCGTAGGTCGTCGAGGACGCAGGCGCCGAGCCGCCGCAGGACGACGCCCCGCCAAATGCCAGGGTAGCGGCCCAAGGAAAGGATGGCGGCGGCGCGCTTCCGCCGGGCGGCGATGGAACCCACGCAGGCGGCCAGCCCGATGAGAGCCGTCCAAAGCCAAACACGCGGGATCCCGGTCGGGACAACCGGTCCGCTCGAAGAAGCTGAAGGGGTCCCGTAGGTGGCAATGGTCAGGGTCGGAAAGAAAACTTCCAGCGGGAGCATCATCTCCGCAAAGTTTCCCTGGTTGTTGGAAGGCGAAAGCGAGCAGGGGACAAGGGCGGGGGCGGAACAGTTTACGCTTACGGTAACCGGCCCGTAGAATCCATTCTGGGAGATTACGGTGATGGTGTCGGTGACGGTCTGACCCGCCTGGATCGAAAACGAGGAATTCTGGGCCGTGATGGTAAAATCGGGCGGCGGGTAGGCCCACGCCGAGGGCGGCACCTGGAGGAACGACCACATACCGCCGCCGGATCCGGTGGCAACCTGAAATCTCACCTGCGTCATTGTTGAAGTCGGCGGTCGCGAAAGCGCTGGGCGGCAGGTTCATGAACACGGCATAGTCAGTGGGCGAGAACGTCCCGTCACCGTTGCCCAGCAGGACTTGCACGAAGTTACCCAGGGTAGTCTGCTGCATCTCCAGAGCTATTTATAGCCAAGTCAAGTATGCCGTCACCGTTGAAATCGCCCATCACCAGGCCCTGTGGCTGGGTTCCGAAGTCGTTGAAGCCGCAGCGGCCGTTGAGCACATTAAAAGTTCGTCGCCGTGCCGAGCATGACCCTGACTGCCATGCCAAACGGGCTGCCTGGGGAGATTTCCGTTGAAGGGTTCGCGCCCCGGTCATCTCGGCCAAATCGAGCTTCCCATCGCCGTTGAAGTCGCCCGTGACCAGCCCGTACTGGTATGAAGCCGCGGCCGTGAAAGGCGACCCGGGGGCGCTTTGAAAAGTGCCGTCGCCATTGCCCAGCAACACGTTGACCGACCATCCGTTGATGTTGTTGACCACGAGGTCCAGGATGCCGTCGCCGTTGAAGTCTCCCGCGACGATCCCGCTAGGGTCGAGGAGGCCGGTGTGTTCCGGGACCTCCAGGGACCGCGGTGAAGGTGCCGTCGCCGTTGCCCGGCCGGATTGAGACGGAGCCCGAGTTTGGAGGTGGATATGTCACCGAGGTCCGCCACCGCCAAATCAAGCTTACCGTCGCGGTTGAAATCCCCACGGCGATCCCCATGGCACGGGCCGACGGTGACGGGCGAGCCAGGCGCCATAGAAAACGTTCATCGCCATTGTTGAGGAAGACGTAAATCGTGCTCGCGCAATCGCCGCCTAAACCTACATACACATTCCGACCAAGTCCAGCCTGCCGTTGCCGGTAGAAATCCCCCCCCGCGAAGACGCTTATCCCGTTCAGGTTGGGCAGCGGCATACTCGAAGCAGGGGGACACAAACGTCCCGTCTCCGTTTGCCAGGAGAACCTCCAGATCGCTGGCCGGGGTTGTTCCGCCGATTTCGACGGGAAAGGCCAAGTCCTCTCTCCCGTTGCCGATGAAATCCCCTGAGATCAGGCCGGGGCCTACGCCCGCAGGCTGACCGTCCACGAATTGCGCGCCCTGCGGATAGCCGGGCGCGTCTTCGTAATAGACTGTGGATTGGGGGTTCATGACATGGAAGAAGACTACATTCGACGCCACGCTGGGGCCAGGATTAGTGACGGTGATGGAAGCCGAGGAAGGGGACGCAGACGTTGGCCGCCGGGACCTGGGCCGTCAGCTGGCCTTGAGAAACCCACGTGGTTTTCAGCGGCTTCCCGTTCCAGTTCACCGTTGCCCCGGCGACGAACATGGATCCGTTAAGCGTCAGCGTGAGCACGGGGCTCCCCAGCAGCACGGCGCCCAGCACCCACAGCTGGGTGACAAAGGG
>CAVQAP010000008.1:0-563025 GCA_963710405.1 uncultured Acidobacteriota bacterium
ACGAATCCCATTTGAGCTGCCGCGCTGATCCGTTCATCATCGGAAAATGGGCTCTCGGGAATTTCCAGCTCTTGCGATTTGTCGGGTACTCGGGGAAAAATCTTTCTAGCCTTCATAGTGAACCTCCTTTTCACTTTGTGGGTTAGGGGCCGCGCGCCGATTCGTGCGGCGGGCGGTCCTGACTTCTTTACATCTAAGCTGCTTTCCTACACGTCGGGAAATAGCGCACAGCGCCTTCCAGGGCTTCGATGCCGCGCTTTGCCCCTTTGGAAGCCGCGATTTCATTGGCGTTTTCAAGCAGCGCCTCAGCGAAGCCGGGCGGAGCCGCCGACCAGTTTCCAGAGCAAAGCGAACTCTTCATCCGTCACTTCATAGCCCATGAATTCCAGCACCTTGCGCTGGTCGGCCTCGGATAGCGGGCGCTGTTCGAAGCGCACGCGGATGCGGCGGAAAAGGCGTTCGTGCTGGCGATTCAGTTTCTCAGTCAGCACTTCATTCCCGACCAGGAGCATAGGCAACCGGGCGTCATCCCAAAAATCGCGGAGAATTTCGAGCAGTTGATGCTCAGGCGGTCGGCTTCATCGACGATGAGTAGGTACGGGCGCTCGCGGATGCGTTCAACGGCGCGGTCTGTAAAGGTCGGAAGCCCGCATCCAATTGCGCCCGTGGTTCGTCCATTTCTCGCCAGGCGCAAGCCCCAAAGTCCGCAACAGGGTGTAGCGCGTAAAAATTTGCTTGCAGTAGACGACCCGATGCTCGAAGGTGAGGGTGCGCACGGCATAGTCAACGGCAGTGGTTTTGCCGACGCCAGTTCGAGCCGTAAAGGTTATCATCCAGCGCTTGGCCCATGCTCGCGCCGCAAGCGCTGAAAGGCGTTTGACCACGACATTCAGGAGGGCGTTTCCAGGCGCTTCAATCATTTCTGCGGGCATTCCCTTTTCTCCCTTCCATCGCGCGCTCGACAATGCGGGCAAGCGTCATCACGCTCTGCTTCGCTTCTGGGTCAAAAAATCAGCCGGTCAAGCCGGCCCAATTCCGTATAGCTCAGCATGTCTCGAAGCACGGCGCGGGCCGCGAACTGTGAGTCACCCGCAGCAAGCAAGGCCGTGAATTCCATCATGCCCAGCGGGTCGGACTCTCCCTCGCGTTCAAGATGGCCGCGAAGCAATTCTCGCTTTCTCTCCCGGCTCAAACATGCCGCGCCTCAGCAGCTCGGTTGTCAACTCAGGGCGGGCATTGATGGCGCGGCGTACAATCTCGCGCATAGGTCATTCCTCTATGTCGGCAAAGTCCCACGGCTTCGGGCGCGGCCCTTTTCCTTGGGCTTGCCGATTCCGTCGAAGAGCATTCCATTGTCGGCTGGATCGGCTCCAGGTCATGGAGTTGAGGGACTGATCCTTCCCGGCTCCGGTGCTTCCTGAGCCGCCGTGAATTCCGAAGGGTGAATCACCTGTGCAGCTTTCGGCGCTTCCACAAACTGCCAGGCAGGCTCATACTCCATCGGCTTCGTGAATTGCCCGGCCAACTTGCGCAGACGGTTTGCAATTCCATCGCGCTGGCGAGTTGGTCGGGATCGTTCACGCCAACGCGCGTCGCGCTCAGCGATAATCGCCTGTTCGCCCTTTGCCGAGGGCAACACGCGGATTTGCTCATGATCGTGGCGCACGCGCACCACTTCCCGGTGTTCGCCTTGAATGAGCAGCAATTGCGGGTCAGAGTAGCGCTTGCCGTCGCGAAGTTGGATGATTCCGCCCGTGGCGATTTTCACGTCGAAGTGTTCCGCCATTTTCCACGCCAGGTCTTCATCGGAGATGCGGCGGGAGCCGCCAGCGGGGATATTCTGGCGAAAACGGCTTCCGGCGCGAAGCCGCGCATATCGTTTCCCTCCGAGGTAGACAGGCGGAATTCGGCCATGAACTGACTGAGGCGCTCAAGGAGTTGGTCGCGGGAAAGCGACGGGGCTGGCCCTTGGCCCGTGCGCACCCATTGCTTGTGCAGGGCAACCCGCGCGTCCGCATCGGTCATGCGTTTTTGTTTCGTATCGCTTCCGCACCAGCCTGGTACGGTGCGCGCCCAATTCGCAAGCTCCAAAGGGAAGCGCTCAAGGCGGGAGCCGGCGCGGATCGTGTTCGCGGGCAGGTTGCGCATGATGTTCAGCCGGTCAAGGACTTCGATCGCGCTCCTGATACATTTCTCTCGCGGTCCCGATTGAGGAACTGCCCGCCGAAGGTTCTGGCTGCGAAAGCGGCGACGGTCAGAGTTGATGAGGCTGGAATCCTGAATCTCGAATCAGCGCACAAAGCAAATCCATCTCATCTTGCTCGTTTGGCTGTTCTACCAGTGACCAGACCAGGGGATAGCGCGAGCGCTCATCCAGGAAGGTGAGAGCGTAGTAACGGCCAACCCTTGAAACGTGGCGAGGGTCATAGGCCATCGCGTCAACGATCCACTCATCCACGTCCACGCGGGCAAGAGAAGGCACGTCGCGATAGGTGCGGTCAGTGTAGCCACAGGCCGACTTCATGGCGTCCGCGCCTTGCCGCGCCGCGTGGTCAATGGGACTCAGGGAGCGAAGAAAGCGCTCTGCCGTGCTACGGCTCGGGATGGAATAGAAGTAATCGACGCGGCAGCCGGGCGAATTCTGTTTTGTTTCCAGGTAATTCACAAGCGAGCGATAGCATTGCCGAAGGGTTAACTTCTTTATCCGGTAACATTCGATGAGATGCGCCCGCATGTCCGCGTCAAGAATTGTGCCTGTGCCGGGAGGCGGGCCTGGCCGGTCGGCTACCAAATCCAAAAGGTTCTCGCGCTGTTTCCACGCCCAGTTCAGCGTTGGAGGTTCCGCACGGTGGTATGCTCGCGCTCGGCGATTGCCGCGTCGAATTCTCCCAACCCGGAATATCCCTCAGCTTTGAAATTGTGATTAAGGCGCATCTGCACGATGCGATAGCGCCGCAAAACCACGTCTCTTTCAGAGCGCGACAGGCTGAGGGCGGCAATCTTCTGGTCAACTTCGGTTTCGGGTAGGAGTTTGAATTGCGCAGGGTCGGCAGTGGGTTTGTCGGCATTCCGCAATTTCCATTCTCTCCAGCGCTCTTGCGCTTGGTCGGGCATGGAGAGAGGCTCAATCAGCTTTTTGCCGTCCACTTCGCGCCAGCGCAGTTGCCTGGCTTCCATTTGGCGATAGGTCTGCTTCGCCGATTGGCAGAGAAAGAGCCGCGAAGCCGGATACACCGAGAGCAAGGGCGCTTGCGGCGCTTCTTTCATTCCGGGATGTTGAATCGCATCCATGTTATGATTTCCGAGGGCGCCTGGCTCTTGCCTTGCGCTGCGCGTTCGGTTTCAGTAATTCTGCGCGCCGTTCCTCAAACTTAAGGCTGTCGCTCCGCGAGTTCAATATGTTTGAGCAGTCGCGGCCCAGCTGCTCGAGGCGCAGCCGGTCATTGCCAATGGCGTCACAGAACGCCTGACGAAGAAGGCAGGGAATCTCGCGCTCTTGTGACATTCGCATGTTCCAATCGTCCAGCATTCGCCGCGAGATCGAAGCCGGTTTTCCGAGAGATTCACTCATTCCATCGGCGATGTGTTCGCGGCTCATCCGGGATCGCTTAATCAGAAAACTCAGAAGTTGCCGGAGTTCATTATCTTGTAATCCGATTTTTGGCCCGCAGTTCGGCATATACGTAACGCTTAAGTGAGAGTATAAGTTAAGGAGATTAGCCGTGTCAAGCAAAAAGAAGGCTAGGCACAAGAAGGTGAACGTGGCCGCGAAAAAATATAAAGAGAGCGCAGAGAAGGTGATGGCCCTGCTCAAATCTCTCCTGGAGTATACAGGCTCAATTTGCGAAGCGCCTGAACATAACGCAGCCGATGGTGTCGGCGTGGGTAGGGGGAGCGATGCCCCTTCGCCTGCTTTTTTTATCCGACTCGGCAATCTAGCTTCTTTTCCTGAGAATTTCTGGTTTTGGGAGCAAGCCGGAATGGACGGAAAGAAGATGGTGAACGCGGTGAAACAAATTTTGAAACAGCAACGCGAGGAGCAGGCCGCACCCCTTGTCGGGGGCGAGGTTTACCGCATCCCCGAATTCCGCGAGACGGCCACGGGCCGCGAATCGGCAGGGGCGCCGATTCCGCTTGCTGCGCGGTTCATCCCGCGCCCGGAGAAAACAATTTGCGTTTCGGTGGACGCGCAATCGACGGGCATGGCCGACTCGCCGAAGGGCATCTTTATTCTTGATACCTCTTTCGAGGGTGCGCAAGACATCAGCGCGCTGTGGGACCGCGTAGTCATGCTGCGCTATGCGGGCGAATTTGCAGACTCGACGTTCCCGCAAGGTATCTACTCCGGCAGGCTGTTCCTCAACGCGCAGGATGTGCGCGTTTTCCAAAACCCGCAGTTCCCGAGGATTTCCGGCTGGCTTGAGGGGTTAGTGGGGCGCCACGGACCAATCACAATGTGGCTCGGAGAATACACCGACCGCGAGGGGATGCGCGGCATTGCGCCCGAAGATGAGGAAGGCCGTGCGAAGCGATGGGGAGAGATTAGGCGCGAGCGCGCTCTGAATTTAGAATGCGCGACGGTATGACCGTTTTGGGGAAAGTGCTTGGCCGCCTGACGGGGCATCTTGAGATTGAGCAAGCCAAGGATGCGGAGTAGGGAGTGAAATGCGCATGTTCCGTGCGGGAAGATTTCACGCCAGCGAGAAGCAATCAGGTCTACAAGAATGCGGAGCATCGCAGGGAAGACAGTAATCGGCGCTGGCCAGTCAAACGGCAATCGCTTCTCCCAGTGGTTTCCAGGAGTCCGGCCACAAGATGCGCCAGAAGGCGGGAGCAAGCTGACGCAACGTTACATCAAGGTGAGGCAGTGGCGCAATCCAAACCCCTGAACGCTCTTATGGGAAACGCGGGCAAATTCGGTTCTGAGTTTGTGAGTGGCGTGTCGCGGTCAGTCCTCAAGGTTGCGGCCCAAATCGTGGCCAAGTTTCGGTTGATGGGAAGGCGGAAGTGAAACGGCAACCGCCCTTTCCGCACGTCGATATCTCAGAGAGTCGCATCGACCGCCTTGTCACAACGCTGAGGCGGCGGAAGTCCTCGGAATCAGCCGGTGGGCGCTCTTAAGATGGCGCAACCCGCGACATCGCGGCGGCCCGGACTTCGTGCGGCTTGGCCGTTGCGTTCGGTATTCGTCGCAAGCGCTGCAAAGGTTTGTCGCAAACAAACCGTGAACCTAGAGAAAGGTCGGAGGAAACTGATGGCAAACGGATCGAAGCGGCGGGAGTTGGCGCGGGAAGTCGAAAACCGCAAGGATCAGATTCTCAGGCGCAAGCCTGATACGCCTGAACTAGAGGCTTTCCGGCTCGCTGCGCAGCAGGTAGCGAGCGAGCAGCCAACACTTTTGGCGGCGTACCGGGCGGACTCTGAACGCATTTAGCAGGAGAGACGGCCCGACCTTTTTGCAAGGCACCGCGCCGACGCGCGGAGAATTCGAGGGGCACATGCAAGAGACAGCTACGGCATGGAATGAGTCAGACCGCAGGCGATTCGTCCGCGAGGTAGAGGACGAGAAGGCGCGGCTAATGGCCTGGCAGCCAGATTTAGGCGCGTCGAAAGCGTTTTTCTTTGCGGCTCAACAAGTCTCGAAAGAAAGGCCGGAATTGCTGCCGGATTTCCGGGCAGATTCAGATACCCTCGGGAGATGAGACCATGAAGACGCAACAGAGAAAAAGGCGGCAACAGGCGGCGCTGCCGGCGCCGGCGCAAGAACTGAGTCCGAAATTCATCGGGAGCCCGCGAAGCGCGCGCAACCTAAAAGAGCAATCGAGGCTTGCGGGCCAATTGACAACGTGCAAGGCGCAAGTCGAATACTGGGAAAGGAAACTCGCCTCGGCTGAGGAAGGCGTGAAGAGAAACACGGCTCAACTCTCAGCGGGCCACGGCGTTGCGCACTCGATACTGGAGGGTTATGTTTCTGAGGTTGCGAAGGCAAAGCAAATGATCGCCAGCTTCAAAGCCCATGCGGCCGACTTGCAGAAGCAGATAGATGCGCTGTTCCCCGATGCAGTCAAAGCGGCGGAGCGGGCGCAAGTTCAAAGCATTGTGGCCGGGCAGATCCGCGCCCGCTTGGCGCTCGACAAAACTTTAGATTTCAGGCTGGAAAGCGTCCGGGGCATTCTTGCTGAACGCGCGGCGCTGACTTCGGAAATTCGGAAGGGAATCGACGCCCTTGAGTTTGAGTATGGTTTCGGTTTGGATGAGCAACGCTTTGAGGATTTGCTTCGGACGCTGCCGCGGGAGATGGCAGGCGAGTCGGAAAGATTTGTCTATTGGTTCCTTGGACAAGAACAAGGGCGAACACCCTGCCGGATACATGGCTCTGATATCGAATTGCGCGAAACTTTGCGCGCGGCGAACTTCTTTGGCCCGGATGATTGCCCCAATTTGGCGAAGGAAGAAGAGGCCGAAGTAGAAAGAATCCGGACCTCTCGCATTCCCCCCAGTCCGCCCGTTGAGGCACTACCGACTCGGCGGCTGGGAGATGCGGCGGAAGAAATTCCAGCGGGGAAAATCCAGTGGGCGTTACTGCGGTAGTGACGATCTCCGGTTCGAGAGGCCGATGTTTTCGCTCTTCCCCGTTTGCGGCGGGGCAGCTTGGCGCTGTGTTGAGTACTGGGAAGGTCAACCCCACGGATTTAGAAAATTTGCCGTGGAACGCTGCGTAGCCTCAGCGACCTCCTTCCTTCCCAGTACTCAGCGCAGCGCCTTTGTCTCAGTGCTGAGAAAGCAATGATGCGAGCGAGCCTGTCAAGCCGCGCCGGGATTGGCGCAGGCGAGCGTTCTACAACCGTTCAACGCTTTCCGGGCGCGCGGGACCTCCTTCCCGACCGCAAGCAATTCCGGCGCAGGCTTCATGGATTCGCTCAGGATGAATGGAAGGTGAGATTTTAATGGGCGCAAATTCTGTTCTCGGCTTGCTTTTTGAGATTTCAGCGGACCCCTCGAAGGCTGCTGAGGCCATGAAGCAATTTGAAACGTCCACCGGCCAGAGCCTTCAGCGTACTGCCGGGGCCACCAAGCCGCTCAATGATTCCCTGCTGAGTAGCCGCGAATCGGCCCGGTTGCTTTCGGAAGAGATGGGAATTCATCTGCCTCGCGCGGTCAGCAGCGCAATTGGCGAGATGCTGCCCGCAATCGGCAGCCTGGGCGGTGCGCTGCTCGGTGCCTTCGCGGTGCGGGAAGTTATCGAGTTTGGGGAGTACGTCAAGAAGGATGCAGATGCCGTCGAGGGTCTGGCAGACGCGGAAAAGCGGATGCAAGAGGCAGCGAAGGAAAACTTCGAGGCATTTAAAAATTTCAGCCGTGAACAATTGCAAGTCGAGTTGAACCGCACAAACATTCGCATTGGAGCCGAAGAGCGCGAGTATCAGCACGCGCGCCACATTGCAGAGAATGAGGCGGCGCTACTCCCCGGCGTCTGGCACGTTTATGACACTCTTTTCCAGACGCACCTCAAGGAAAACGAGGCTGAAACCAAAAGGGTTTTAGATAGCGACACGGCTTTGATGAAGCAGCTTACCAGTGTCTTGGAGCAGGAAAACCAAGCGGACGCGCGCGCGCACGAAAAAGTCTCGAAGGCCATCAAGGATCATATCACATGGGAAAATGTGCTCACCGGCGCGTACAAGGTTCAACTGGACTTTATCGAGCACGACTATGCGGAGGGCATGGACCGCGCCTTCCTGCAAATGCCGGTTGAGTCGGGCAAGGCTTTTGCCGGACTCATCCCTGCGCTGAGTGAGACCGTCCATTTGACCAAGGAATCCACTACGGCGCTGAAGAAATACTTTGAAGAATTGAGTGCTGATTTTGGTGCGAGCGGTGACCAGGCGGGCGAGGTTACCCACCAATTGGCCGCTATCGACAAAGCGTTGACCGAGATGGAGAAGAATCAACAGAAAAACGTAAGCTCCTTCAAAAAGCTCGGCCACACCATTAAAGCGGAATACATCATGGTCCTGGGCGCGGCAAAGGACATGACCGCGCAATTCGCGGAAGCGGCGCGGAACGAAATCGAATCCACTATGGCGGACGTGGGTGGGTCCATCAAGGGGCTGGCGGAAGGCGCTGCGCAGTTGGCTGGCTCGCGCCGGGCGGAAGCAGGCGTGGAAATGGTTTGGGAAACGGCAAAGGGGATTGCCGATCTAGCAGAGGGCTCTTGGCCTCCCAACCCCGCCGCTATCATCGCTGCGGGCCTGCATTTTGAATCTGCCGCGCAATACGGAATTCTGGCGGGTAGGGGCAGCCACCGTGCGGGCGGCGGAGGCGGAGGCGCAGGGGGCTATGGCGGCGCAGGCGGCGGCCACGGGCGGGGCGGCGGCGGGGGGGGCGGTTATGATAATCAGCCTCCGCAAACACTCGCGCCGGGGGCGGCTGGCGCGGGCGGTCGCTACGGCAATGCGCACGTCGTGGTGTTCGGCAGCAATCAGGAGTTGATGCAGTGGGTCGCTGGCACGGTGACTGCTGCGGCGCAAGCCGGGCATAGAGTGGTTGCCACGCAATCGGAACGCGGAGCGATGGTAGGACACTGAGGCAGTAAGTCTTTCACTTCAATACTTGCCAGCCCAAACTGGCGTAGTAGTGTCTTTATCCCCACCTTGCGACAAGAACCCTGCACCAGAATTTTTTGCGACAAGAACCCTGCACCTTTTGCGACACGAACCCTGCACTTCTACAGACTTCTTCTCCGGGCATATACCTCCGCACTCCGTGGGGACGATCGATGCCAGTACACCCTTCCTCTTCGGAAACCGCTCCGGAAATCACTGCCGGGCCTTGCCATTTGTGCTACACTGCGCCTGCTTGACGTGGTAATAAGACTGTTATGACCCGACCGGCTGAAGCCAAGCAGAAGCTCCGCGAGATTTGCCGTATCGCTGCGCGGGTGTTCTACGCCAAGAGCTACGATGGCGCCTCGATGCAGGACATCGCCGAGGCCGTCGGCCTCACCAAAGCGGGACTTTATCATCACGTGGGCAGCAAGGATCGCCTGCTGTACGAAATCCAGAATTACGGAATGGATATCCTAGATGAGACGGTGCTGGCCCCCATTAAGGACAATGCCGACCCCCGCGAGAAGCTTCGCCAAACCATCGTTGGCCACATCGACCTCATCGTGCGCGCTCGTGATCAAGAAATCACCGTGATCCTGCACGAAAACCGTTCGCTGAGCGGCCCCCTGCGCAAGAAGCTCAACGCCCGGAAACGCCGCTATATCGAGTACCTCGTCGATCTGATTACGCGCGTGCAGGAACAGAGCGGCCGTCCACCGCAGGTTCTCGCCACGCCTAGCCGCCTTTGCCCTGTTGGGAATGATCAATTGGCTCTATCAGTGGTACAGCCCCGCGGGCCCTGTTAAACAGGACGAACTCGCCCAGGTCTACTCGGATTTTTTCTTTCGCGGACTGCTGGGAACAACCTAGCCGCATGTCTCCCATCCTGCCGGAAATTCGGCCTTCGCTCCGATAGGGGCTATGGTATTCTAGCCGCGAGAAACCCACATGACTGACCTCGCAGTGGAAACGGACGGACTCTGCCGCCGCTTCGGAGAGCTGGAAGCGGTGCGCAGCGTCAACCTGCGCGTGGAGGCAGGTCAATTCTTCGGATTTCTGGGCCCCAACGGCGCGGGCAAATCCACCACCATCAAAATGCTCACCGGCTTGCTGGAGCCGACGGCGGGGCGCATTCGAATTCTCGGCCTCGACCTGGGGAGCAATCCCGTCGGCGTGAAGAGCCAGATCGGCGTTGTCCCCGAAGGCCTGGCCCTTTTCGACCGCCTCACCGGGCCTGAGTACCTCATCTTTGCCGGACGCATGTATGGGCTCGAGCGCGTCACCGCCGCCGAGCGTGCCCGGGAACTGCTCGACTTCATGGGCTTGGCTGATCGCGCCAAGTCGCTGATTGTGGATTACTCGCACGGCATGAAGAAGAAGTTGGCGATGGCCGCGGCGGTGATCCATGGGCCCAAGGTGCTGTTTCTGGATGAACCCTTCGAGGGTGTCGATGCGATTGCCGCCGGCACCCTCAAGGCCATGTTGAATCGCATGATCGCGCGGGGCGCCACCATCTTCCTTACCTCCCATGTGCTCGAAATCGTGGAGCGGCTCTGCAGCCACGTGGCCATCATCCATCGCGGCGAGCTGGTGGCTCAGGGGTCCATTGACGAACTGCGTTCCGGCGTGTCGGCGCGGCACAACGATGGACAAAAGCTCAGCCTGGAACAAATCTTCCTGGAGATTGTAGGCGGTGAGCGCGCCGCCGTGCCGGAGCTCTCGTGGCTGGAATGACGTTGGTACCGGGCAAACACGAGCAGCTCCGCCTGGTGGGCTGGCTGCGCTGGCGTGTCTTCGTGAATAGCCTGCGCACCGGACGCGGCAAGGCCGAATTGGCTTCCAAGGTCGTGCTGAGCCTTGGAATCGTGGCCGCGGTGCTGGTGTTGGGACCGCTCCTGGCCGTGGGAAGTTGGTACGCGCTCAGCCACGACAAAACCATCATCCTTTCCGCCGAGATTTGGGCGGTATTCGTGGTTTGGCTGGTGCTGCCTCTTCTCATCACCGGTTTCGGCGCGGAGTCGGACCCGGCCTCGCTGCTGCGCTTCCCGCTCCGGTATTCCACCTTCGTGCTGCTGGCTTTTGCGCATGGGATCTTCGACCCCGTGGCCGTAGCTGCTCTGTATTGGTTCCTGGCGATGCTCGCCGGCATCGCCATCGCCTCGCCAAGCACGCTGCTGTGGGCGATTCCGGGATTGGCTGCGCTCGCGCTTTGCAATCTTTTGTTGAACCGGGCGATTCTGGCTTGGCTCAGCCGGTGGATGGCCCAGCGGCGGACACGCGAAATCCTGGGCGCGTTGTTCATCCTCTTCATGTTCAGCTTTCAACTCATCCAGCCTTTGACCGCGCGTTATGGGAAACGTGCGCTTCCTGTAGTCACGCGCCTCGCTACTGTTGGCCGCCTCTTGCCGCCCGGCATGGCCGCCACTGCAATCACGGCGGGCCGCGCCAGCCATGCTCCGAGAGCCGGCGCTGAGTTCGCCGGTCTTCTGGCTTACTGCGGAGTGCTCGGCTGGCTGCTTTCCCTTCGCTTGCGGGCGGAGTACTGTGGCGAAAACCTGAGCGAAGCCCGCCGCGAGACCCCCGCCGGGCCTTCCACTGTGCGCGCCGGCTGGAACGTGGCGGGTCTCTCCCCGACGGTGGCGGCACTGCTCGAGAAAGACCTGCGTTATCTCGTCCGCAACACGGCGGCGTATTTCACCCTGCTGACTCCGGTATTGCTCATCGTTGTGTTTAGCCTGGGCCATGGAGCTTCTCGCGCAAGGCAACCGGTCTTCCTGCGCTCCAGTTCGATCTTCTTCCCCCTGAGCGTCGGTTACGTGATGCTCATCCTTGTCGGCCTCGCCTACAATAATCTGGGATTTGACGGGCCGGGCTTGCCCATGCTGTTTGCCGCCCCCGTCCGTTTCCGCGACGTGCTGCTGGCGAAGAATCTGCTTCACTTCCTGGTGGTCGTGGCCGAGGTTTTCGCCGTCTCGGCGCTGGGCTGGTTTCTCGTGGGTCCAACACCTCCGCTGGTGGTGGCGGTGACGCTGGCAGGCGCTCTCATGGTCCTCCTGACGAACTTCGCGGCCGGAAACCTGGTGTCACTCTACTTTCCCCGCAAGCTGAACTTCGGGCAGATGCGGCGGCAGCAGGGCTCGGGTCTAGCGGTCGCGGTGAGCATGGGCGTGCAAGTGCTCCTGGGGGTCCTGATCGCGACCACATATTTCCTATCGCGCTGGGTAGGGAATTTTGCTTGGTGCGGAGTCACCTTCCTGGTGCTGGCGGTGGCGGCCTGGATGGCGTACCGCCAGGTGCTCAACCTCGCCAGCGGCATCGCCTGGAAGCGGCGTGAGGCGATGATGACCGAGTTGTCGCGGCGAACGTAGGAAACCGTCGTGGCGCCTTGCCCGCCACTTGATACGAAGGGATAACCGATTTTATGGCCACTTCCATTGTCGCTTTTCAAGGCGAAAGAGGCTCGTTTAGCGAGGAAGCTGCGTACAAGCTTCTGGGCCGCGGCATCCGTGTGCTGCCTTGCGAAACTTTTACGGCTACCTTCGAGAGCGTCACCCGGGGGAGCGCGAATTACTGCCTGGTGCCGATTGAGAACACCCTGGCCGGATCCATTTACGAAAACTTCGACCTGTTGCTGGCGAACAACCTGCACATCGTGGGAGAGGTGCGCCTGCGAATTGTCCACAACCTCATCGCGCTTCCCGGCACCAAGCGCAAGGATGTGCGCCGGGTCTATTCCCATCCCGTGGCGCTGGCCCAGTGCGGAGGGTTCTTTGCCAAGAACCCGAAGGTGGAGCGGATCACTTTTTACGATACGGCGGGGTCCGTCAAAATGCTGGCCGAGCGCCGCCCGCCTGGCGCCGCAGCCATCGCCAGCCGCATCGCCGCGGAGGTCTATCACGCCCGCATCCTGGCAACGCATTTGGAGGATCACCGCGAAAATTACACGCGCTTCCTCTTGCTCTCCAAGACCGCCCGCGTCTCCCCCCAGGCCAATAAGACCTCCATCGTGTTTTCCACGCGCAACCTGCCGGGCGGCCTTTTCAAGTGCCTGAGCGTTTTCGCCCTACGTGACATTGATTTGACGAAATTGGAGTCGCGGCCTTTGCGCGGCCGTCCGTGGGAATACTTCTTCTACGTCGATTTTGTCGGCAGCGTGAGGGAGGACCATTGCAAAAAGGCCCTGGCGCACTTGAGCGAAGTAACTAACTTCCAGCGCGTGCTGGGGTGTTACAAAAGCGCGAAGAAATAGCGTTGTCAGCTCTCAGCTTTCAGTAATCAGCCAGAGCACGGACCCCGGCGGCGGATTCTGCCCGACAACCGATTACCGACAACTGATGACTGACTCCTAAATCCTAGCTCCTGAATCCTGCCTTCTCACCACGCCAAAGCGTAGCGATGACCGCGCACGTCTGCGCCGGCGGAGATAACGTGCGTGCTGGCGTTGTATTCCACCATGGTGGGCGCCGTGGGATTACTCCAATCTCCGCCCACCTCCAGCTTGTGGCCGCGCATGCGGAGTTCGTCGAGCACCGCTTGGGGGAAGCGTTTTTCGATGTCCAGCGTCAGCGGCCAGTCTTGGTGCGCATCAAAGGTGCTGTACATAGCTTCGGAGTTGAAGCGCGGCGCTTCCACCGCCTCCTGCGGATTGATCCCGAACTCCACCACGTTCAGGAAAATCTGCAACAAGGTCTGGTCCTGACTGTCGCCGCCGGGAGTGGAAAACACCAGCCACGGCTGGCCGTCTCGCAACGCTAAAGAGGGCGTCAGGGTGAGGCGCGGCCTCTTGTGCGGGGCGATTTGATTGGGATGCCCCGGGGTCAGAACGAATTGCTGCGCCCGCTCGGAGAGAGGAATCCCCGTATCGCCGGCGATGACGGCGGGAATCCACGCGGCGCTGGGCGTGGCGGAAAAAAGGTTTCCCGCTTGATCGATCACGTTGACGCAAGTGGTATCCTGGTGCTCACCGTTGCGGTGCTGGAAGTGCGCCCGCACAAAATCTTCCGGCGCCCGCGCCGTCATGTGGATGGGGTCGCCGGGAATGTGCTCGGCGGAAGCATGATGCGGGTCGATCAGCGGCCGCCGGAGGTTCGCGTATTCCTTGGAGAGGAGAGCTGGGGGAATGGGGCTGAAATCGGGGTCGCCGTAATAAGCGTCGCGGTCGGCATAACCCAACTTCTCCGCTTCCACCACGGTGTGTACGTAGTCGGCGGAATTCTGCTTCATGGACTTCAGATCAAACCCTTCCAGCAGGTTGAGGTTTTCCAGCATCACCGGTCCCTGCGTCCAGAAGCCGCACTTGTAAACCTGCACGCCGCGATACGTCACGGAAACGGGTTCTTCCACACGCGCGTGGAGGGCGGCAAAATCCTCCTCCCGCAGCAGGCAGCCCGCCTCTTTGCAGAAATCGCTGATGCGCTTGGCAATGGGTCCGCGGTAGAAATGGTTGCGCACCGCTTCGAGGGCTTCGCTTCGCCCCCGCCCGGCGTTTTCCGTCTCCACCCTGGCAAGGGTTTCGAACGTGCGTGCCAAGTCGGCTTGCACAAAGATTTCGCCTTCTTTCGGCAGGCGTCCATCAGGCATGTAAACCTTCGCCGTGGCCGGCCATTTCTCCGCCAGGGGTTGCCCACGCTTGAAGGCATGCTCCAAACTGGCATTGACGGGGAAACCCTGGGCGAGCTCGATGGCCGGCTGGATGACCTCCGCCAGACTCTTGGTTCCGTACTTCTCCAGGGCCAGCAGGAGCGCGTCCATGGCGCCCGGCACAATCGCGCTCAGCGGACCGAAGGAAGGGATGATGCCGCCCACGGCTCCCGGCGCGGTGGCCACCCCCACGACGCGAGGATCGTCGCGCCGGAGGTGTTCGTAGAATTCCACTGTCGCCAGTTCCGGAGCGATGCCGTCACCGTTGATGGCCACCACCGGGCTGTTCTTCAGCTTAATGAGAATGGGGCACTCGCCACCCGCGCCGAAGCTCATCATCTCCACCACCGATGCGGCGAAAACCGTAGCCACTCCGGCGTCAACGGCGTTGCCACCCTTTTCCAGAATGCGCAGCCCCGCCTCCGCCACCAAAGGATGGCCCGCCGCTACCACACCGCGGCGCCCCGCCACCAGCGGCTTCAATGTCGCCGCATAGGTGGAAATATTAGGGAGCAGAAGCGCCGCTCCCAGTGTCACAAGACCAAAGTTCGCGGTCCATTTGCGCAGACTCATGATTAACCTCCTGGAGAGCTTGCCCGTGGGTAGAGACAGAATCGTCGCGGAAAACCTCGCACCTGTCAAGCGCACCGTGCAATGGGGGAAATCGAGCCATTTGTGATCGGCGAAGGGTGACAGGTGATTGTCGAATGCCGATTGAAGATTGGTGATTGGCGATTTTAGCGTTGCAAGTTTCGGTTGTCGAATTCCGAGTTTCGATTTCTAAAATCGGCGAATTGATTCATCTTCTCACCCGGCGCGGCCGATAGCCGATAGGTGTCACGCCGGGGAGAAATGGCAGCGTGGGATCGCCAGTTTTCGATCCATCGCAGGGGGTCGCCCCCCGCCAGTAAATGGGCATGATTGTTCTCGGGGACAGTTCGCGAACCTCCCCTACTCCCGCGTTGCAACCAGCGAACCTTCACGAAGGTCTTACGTAGTGCCGTGCCACCTGGACGCGTAGCGAGTGCCGATACGCTCGCGGTTCTCTGCCAGCCACTCACTGAGCCGGGTTTTCCCCGACGGAGGCCCACCGGGAGCGGGCAGGTTGGCCATCAAGCCCTTGTACTCCTCCCAGGTGAGGACAGCGTCGCGAACCACCCAGCCAGTCGGGAGCGTGCAAACGTACGCCAACGAATTCGGCAAGTGAACAAGGCGAACGGAACGGCCTACCTGCACAGCAATGAGTTTCACCGGCTCCTCAAAGCGGAATGTTTCGGGTCCGACCGCGTTGATTACCGTATTCGAGTTCTGGTCAACCGCCTCGGCAACCAACTGCGCCATATCCTCGACGTAGATGGGGCGGAGGCAGTAACGGCCATCATCGGGGATTCCAAACACAGGAAGGCGGAAATGCCGAAGTTTCGCGACCCGCTCAGCCCGTGATGCCTTGCCCGGCGAGCGCGATATTATTGCGGGTGGTGTTCTTAACGAGGTACATGGCTTCATCCGCTTGGCGCAGGAGTTCCTTGCGGGTGCGGCCATCGACGGGGAAGGAGGCGACGCCAAAGCTGGCGGTGACCTGCACATTTATTTTCTCTTCCGAGAAAAAGACGCGATTGACCAGCAGGTCGCGGATGCGGCGCACGACCATCAAGGCATTTTCCTTGGAGGTTTGGGGAAGCAAAACCACGAATTCGTCGCCACCATAGCGGAAGGCATAGTCGATCATGCGCAGGTGCGCCTTGATGATGTCGCCGATCATCCAGAGAAGTTTGGAGCCCACCAGGTGTCCGTGATGATCGTTGACCAGCTTGAAATGGTCGAGGTCCATGAAGATGACGGAAAACTCGTAGCCGTAACGATTGGAGCGGTAAATCTCCGTATCGAGAACGAAGTTGAGATGGCGGGCGTTGTAGAGGGCGGTGCAGTCATCGGTGATGGTAAGCTCGTGAATGCGCTGCACGTAACGGGCGTTTTCCAGCGCGATGGCGGCATAGTCCGCCAGGCTCTTGAGGATGGGAATATCTTCCGTGCCGAAGCTGGGTTTGCCCAGGGCGTTGACGAGTTCAATGACTCCCAGCACGTGACCGTGCGCCTTGATGGGCACGGACACAATCGAGCGCGTCTGGGTGTGCGTCAGTTCATCCACCCGGGGGGTGAAGCGGGGATCATTGCGGGGGTTTTCCAGCAGGACGGGCTCACCGTGCTGCGCCACCCACCCCGCCACTCCCTCCCCCAGCTTCAAGCGCACATCCCGGAGCTTCTCCGCGCCGCTGCCGATGGCAATCTCGAAATACAGCTCCTGCGTCTCTTCATCCAGCATCAGCAACGACCAGGTATCCGGCTGGAGCATGTCGCTGATCTTTTCCATGATGGTCTGGAGAATTTTCTGCAAGTCGAGCGTGGAGAAAAGTGCCTTCCCCACCTCGTGAAAGAGTGCGAGGCGATCGACCTGGCGTCTCAGTTCAGCAATTTCCTCTTCCGGGCCCATCATGTCCCCAAACCACTACCGAGTAAAAGTGCGTATAGACCTTTTAAACCATTGGGCGATGCTTTTCAACCCTTTTATCGTCGAGCCCCCTGCTGGGAAACCCGGCAGGACCCGGTTAAAGCATTTGACACTGCCGGGGTGGGAAAATATGATGAGGGTGGCTTGATAAATAAGGAGCGAAAAGGGCCCCTATGCCCGCCTTTGGTGAGAATCTTCGGCGCGAGCGAGAAATGCGAGGCGTGAGCCTGGAAGAGATTGCTTCCGCCACCAAGATCAGCATGCGTTTTTTCGAGGCCATTGAGCGGGAAGACTTTTCCAAACTTCCCGGGGGGATCTTCTCGCGCAGTTTCGTCCGCAGCTACGCGCGCTACTTGGGTTTGGATGAAGACCGCGTGATGGCTGATTACCAGCTCGCCGCCCACCCCCAGGAGGAATTTGACTTGCACCGGATGCCGGGGGGCTCGTCCCGCTCCGGGCGGCAATCGGCACGAACTCCGCTGATCGGAACTCTGGTCGCGGGGGTTTTGCTGGTGGCGGGCTATTTGCTTTACCGCTACGCGCCGCGAACCTCCGAGATTCCGCCGCCTCCGCCCACTGCGGTAGAAATGCCCAAATCGGCTCCCCCTCCGGCCGTACCCGCCCCCACAACTTCCGGCGGTGTCGCGACGGTCCCCGGGGTGAATCCTGCCGCGGGTGGAGTGACCCCAGGAGCAGCCCCTAACGCCACCCCGGGAACGGCGCCGGGCGCCACCCTCAATCCCCAAGGGCAATCGGCAGGAGTTAACGCAGCGCCCCCCGGCCCGCTAATGGGAAATCCGTCCGCAACGAAGCTCGCTGGTGATAATGACTTGGTGCTACAAGTAGCGGCATCGGACCCCGCTTGGGTGGCCGTGGACGCGGACGGCAAGACGGTGCTCCAACGCGTGCTGAAACCCGATGAAGTGGAAACCTTGAAGGCGCACAAGTCTTTCGACGTGACCACGGGTAACGCGCAAGGCGTAATTCTCACGTTGAACGGCGAAACCCTGAAGCCTTTGGGTCGGCGCGGCGAGGTGAAGTCCATCCATCTGACGCGTGACGATCTGAAAAACCCCGCCCCATGAGGCCTGAAAATTTCTGACCGCCTGGTGGATTTAATTCGCTCCGGCAAGGCGCCCGAGGTAGTTCGCCGCAAGGGTGCAGAAGGAATTCTGCCTTTGCCGGCGGAAGATAAAATCGAGATTCTGACGTTGCTGGCGGCCGCCCCGGAAGAGGACCTGCGCAATAAGGCGCTCCGAACATTGCAGGGGTGCAACAGCGTGGAGATCCGGCGGGCTGTGGCCAGCCCGCAGACCGCGCCCGATGTGCTGCGTTTTGTGGCAGAGCATCTCCTCGCCGGGCAGGAAGACTTGCGGGGAATACTGCTGGGGAACCCCAGTCTTCCGCCTGAAACTCGCAATCTGCTACAACAGAAGCCAGCCCCCAAACCTGTGGCCGTGGAGGCAGCGGTGGCGCTGCCCAGCGCACCTCACCCGGAACCGCTTCCTCCGCCTCCCAAGCCGGTGGCCGGGGAAGAATCCTCCTTCCAGCCTGAGCCTGCGGCTGCCCCTGCAGACCCCGCCGAAGAAGTGGCGGAGGGGATCCTTGCCAGGTTGGCGGCAGGTGCGCGCATTGAGGATGTGACGGGCGCGCAAGTCGAGACGCCTCCGGAAGTCACCAAATTTGACGATGACCTTACCCCCAACGACCGGGAAACATTGATCCAGAAGATCAGCCGCATGAGCGTCGTGGAAAAAATCAAGGCGGCGCTGACCGGCAACATGGAAACGCGTTCGCTGCTGATCCGCGACGCGAATAAGATAATTTCGCGCGCGGTGTTGCAGTCGCCCAAGATTTCTGAGACGGAAGCCGAGACTTATGCCGCCGCCAAGAATGTTTCTGAGGAAGTGCTGCGCCTGATCGCCTCGAACCGTAAGTACAGGAAAGCCTACGTGGTGATGAGGGCCCTCATCAATAATCCCCGCGCGCCCGTCGATGTCACCATGCGCCTGATCGTCCGGATGAATGATAGGGACCTGAAGGGGTTGGCCCTCAACCGCAATGTTCCAGAGGTCGTCCGGAGCATGGCCCTCAAGATCATCAAGCAGAAGGAAGAAGCCACCAAGCCCAAGCTAGGCAAGCACTGATCCCCTTCGCCCTCCCCCCTCATCAACCCAAAACCGCATGCCTGATGGGCAGCGCGCCCGAACGGCAAAGGGGAATCACCAGGCCAAGGGCAAATCGCCAAGAGCAAAAGTGAAAAGTCCGATCGCCAGTAATCCTTGCCAAGAAAGAAGCGATTACGGGTCGGCAAGGAACGGCGGCGCCATTACCATCACCACGTTCACAATCGCCGCCGGCGCCGCACCCGCTACGGGGCACGCCGGGCAAGGATGGCGGCGAAAACCTCCAGCATCTGATCGTGTACCAGGCCGTTGGAAGCAAACACCTCGTCACCCAGCAAATTGAACGCGCCTCCGCGCACATCGGTCACTCGCCCACCCGCCTCGGTGACCAGCAGCGTACCCGCAGCTTTGTCCCAGGGATTGAGCTTCAGCTCCCAAAAGCCTTCGAAGCGGCCGGCGGCAACACAACAGAGGTCGAGCGCGGCGGAGCCGGCGCGCCGGATGCCATGGGATAGCTCCGTGAAGCGGGAATAGAATTGAAGATTCAGGTCATTATTGGCCGCAAAGGGAGCAAAACCCGTGGCCAGCAAACTCTCGCTCAATTTCTCCGTGGGGGAAGCGCGCAGCCGATGGCCATTGAGATACGCCCCGGCGCCGCGTTCGGCGGTGTAGAGATCGTTGTGCGTGGGATCGTAAACCACGCCGCCAATCACCTCGCCGCGATAAGCAAGGCCGAGTGTGACGCAGTATATGGGGAAGCCGTGCGCATAATTCGTGGTCCCATCCAGGGGATCGACATACCAACAATAGTCGGAGGAAGAACGATGATTGCCGCCCTCTTCCGCCACAATGGCGTGTTCGGGAAAACGTTCGCGCAAACTCGCGATGATAAGTGCTTCCGAGCGGCGATCCGCCACCGTAACCAGGTCCGACCGGCGCTTGTAACTGATTTCCAGAGGCTGCGTAAAAAGTTCGGCGAGAAGAGCCCCCGCTTCCCTGGAGATTTCTACGGCCGCGCTGAGATAATCCGGCATGATTTTCATTCACCTGAGGTGAAGAGCAAGTCAAAAGGCAGAGCGCGAAGGGCAAAACTCAAAGCCCGGGCACAGTCCCCTTTTCCTTCACAGTTTCCCCCTTTTGCCTTTTGATTTGTTCTTCCGAACTGGACAGCTTTATGGGTCTCGCTCACTCGTGACGCGCGTCTGGCCTTCCCCTTCCGCCCAGACGGCGCCATCCGCAAAATACTCTTTCTTCCAAATCGGTACAATCTGTTTGAGGCGGTCGATCGAGTACTGACAGGCCGCAAACGCGGCGCCCCGATGTTCGGCGGCCACGATGATGGCAACGCTGGATTCGCCGATCTCCAGGCGGCCCAGCCGGTGAATAATGCCCAGGCTATCGATCGCGAATTTCTGCTTCGCCTCGCACCCGATCTCCTCCATCTTGCGAATTGCCAACGGCTCGTAGGCTTCATATTCGAGATAAAGCGTGGCGCGGCCGTGCGAATGATTCCGCACAACCCCTTCGAAAACCACCAGGGCCCCGTCTTTCGCCGCGGGGACTTGCCCGGCAAGCTCAGAAACGGAAATGGGATTGCGCGTGATACGAAAAAAATCTCTGCCCGCCCCCCCGCTCACCGGAGGCATGAACGCCACCTCATCACCCTCGTGCAGGGATGTCTGGCGTTTGGCTATTTCCTGATTGACCGCCAGCAGCAGCGAATCCCCCAGGGCGCCCAGGCGCGGGAAGCGCGTTTGGTACCGGCGCCAAAGTCCTTCCAGGTTTTCCCCATCGGCGAGTTCCACCTGCTCCTGGGCGATGCCCGTCAGGTCGTGCGTGACGCCGAAGAAAAGGACGTTGATCTTCATAGTGGGTCGAAAGCCCTGTGCCGGGACAACCAACAACTGGAATAACCAGTATACACGCGGGCTGCCAGCAAAACATGGCGAAACCCCGCCCTATGGCGGGTGCAGAGACAGGGCGTGCCGTATCCCTGGAACCTGCGCTCCGGCCCCCTTGCAAGTTCGGAAGGAAAGGTTAATCTGTCTTCCCCAGCACGTGGCGCAGAGCACCCTTGAGTTCGGGGAATTGAAACTCGTAACCGCTCGCCAGCAGTTTCGCCGGCTCCACCCGCGTGCTGGCCAGCAGAAGTTCGTCCGCCATTTCTCCCATCACCATGTGGGCGGCAAAAACAGGGAGGGGGAAAATAGTAGGACGCCACAAGACGCGGCCAAGAGTTTTGGTAAACTCCCGATTGGTAACGGGATGGGGCGCAACGGCGTTTACGGGGCCGCGCAAGGCATCGGAAAGGATAGCGTGCGAAATGGCTCCCACAACGTCATCAAGGGCAATCCAACTCAGGTACTGTCGTCCACTCCCCACGCGCCCCGCGACTCCCCATTTGAAGGGTGAAAGCATCGCGGCCAGTCCTCCGCCCGCTTTGCTGAGGACGAAGCCTATACGCAGGTTCACCACCCGAATGCCCTTGCGCCGCGCGGGCTCCGTCGCGGCTTCCCAATCTCTCGCCACTTTCGAAAGAAAGAGCGAGCCCGGCGAACTCTCCTCTTTCAACACCTCGTCACCACGGTCGCCGTAATAACCGATCGCCGAAGCGGACACCAGAACGAGGGGGCGATCCCGCACCTGCGCCAGGGTTTCGCAGAGCAACCGCGTGCCCTGGACGCGACTCTCCAGGATGCGAGCCTTCTTCGTGGTCGTCAAGCGGCCCACGATGCTTTCCCCGGCCAGGTGAACGACGGCGTCGAAATCCTCCAGGTCGTCTTTATCGATGATGCCGGCGTCGGGATCCCAAGAAATATGGCGGCCCCGGGCGGGCGTTTTCGTTCGTGTGAGGGGAATCACCTTGTGGCCATCGGCCGCCAAGGGGGAAAGCAGCGCTCGACCGATCAATCCGCTCGAACCTGTCAGAAGAATGCGCATGGGAGTAACCTCCTGCCGGCCCAGAGGGGGCGCGGAGGATAACGAATCTCCTCAAAGGAGATAATTCTCTACACCGTTGCGACTCGGAAAGAATTAGGGCTAATTCGATTCCAGAACGCCACAATATCGCTCCACTTTCGCCAAAATAAAGCGAAAACCCTGCAATTTGCACAATAATTGTGCAATAAAAGCGGACATTTTGCCACCCATTTTCTTTGTTTTCCAACACATTCCGGCTTCGGTCGTATATTTTTAACATCCTTTTTGTTCTGCCCACCCGCACGCCGGCACAGCTCCCTGCACCCGAGGCTCAACCTGAAGGCTAGTTGTGCCATTTCACCCAGAAACACTCCTCCACCTAAAATTCCCGCATTTTGCGTTCCCTTATTCATAGACATACATTATCAAAAGGTAAAAGTCTGCGGCAGCGCCGGTGTCACCCCCGGCGGACGACCCGCGTTTCTACCGCCGGCCGGCACAACTGTTTCTCTTGCCCTGTGGGATAATCGAGTCGTTCGCGGGCGCGGGACTTGCCCGGGAGGTTCAAGGTGAGTCACATTCTCATTGCGGGGAAAGATTGGCAAGCGCGTGCGCTTTTGCGCGCGCAACTCATGGAAGAAGGATTCGAAGTCGAAGCCTACGAAACCATTCCCGAGGCTTTGGCGACTCTGGCGAGGCGGACAAACCTTGCAGATTTGTTTATCGCCGATGTTTCCGCGAGCGACGAACCTTCCGCCAACGTCGAAGCGCTCACTGCCTGGTCCCGCAAGATCCCCATCTGGATCATCGCCAGCCGGACTTACATCGTCGAGAAAGGTTTGCGCGGTCACGGATTTGAAATGACCTTTTTGCGGCCTGTGGACGTGGGTGAGCTCGTGGAGCAGATCAAGCAGAGGCTGGAAAAGACCCTGTAAGCTTACGGAAACTATGAATTGTGCGGATTTCACAGCCGGAGAATCTGTGTCATCCGGGCAATCTGAGGACAGTGTCCGTCAAGCCGCCGGTTGCTGTTGCGTGAGGCAGTGCAAGGTTCCCAAACCCCAAACCAGATCGACGGCGTGAATTCCCACCACGGGGCGGTCCGGAAAGAGGTCCCCCAGCAATCCCAGGGCAATAAGGTCACGGGGGTCATTGAAAGTCGGGACCAAAACCGCGGCATTGGAAATATAGAAGTTCGCATAGCTCGCCGGCAGGCGCTGGCCGTCGAGGTAGACAGGCGACGGCATGGGCAAGGGCACAACCTCAAGTTTCGACCCGTTCTCAGTGCGCATATCCTTCACGCGTTTCCAGTTTTCCTGTAGCGGGGAATGGTTGGGGTCGTGCGGATTCTTTTCGTAGCAGAGAACTACCGTGTGGGGATTCACAAACCGGCACAGGTCATCCACGTGACCGTGCGTGTCGTCGCCCGCGATACCCTTTCCCAGCCAGAGAACATTCGTCACTCCCAGATATTGCCGGAAGACAGCGGCAACTTCCTCGCGGCTGAAACCTGGATTGCGAACTTGCGCCGTCGGATCGAGCAGGCATTCCTCCGTGGTCAGCAACGAACCGCGCCCGTTAACCTCAATGCTGCCGCCTTCCAGAACAAATCGGCGTCCCTTCACCACGGCGTCGCACCTTCGCAAGTGCAGCGCCCCGGCGGCGCGTTCCGGCACTTGGCAATCTCTGTGCCAGTTGGGATATTTCGCCCAACCCGTAAAGCCAAAACGCACAATGGCCACCTCGGCGCGTGGGGCGTCGCGCTTCACAAACATGGGACCGAAGTCGCGCGTCCAGCCGCGATCGGTGGGAAAACGGAAGAATTCCACGCGCGCCAAATCCACGCAGATTCTCTTGAGGATTCGGCGGGCCTTTTCCTCGTGCGCTTTCGAGTTCACCAGGATCCGAACGATTTCGCCGGGGACGATCTGGCGGACGATCTCGGCGTATACCCAGGGAATGGGCGCGAACTTTCCCGGCCAGTCCGTAAGGTTGTGCGGCCACCCCATCCAGGTGGCTTCATGCGGTTCCCACTCGGCGGGCATGCGGTAGCGCGCTGAGTGCTGGGTGCTGGGGACTGGGTGCTGGGGATTAGGCTCTGGGTGCTGGGTTCTAGGGGCTGTGTTCCGGGTGCTGGGGGTTCGGGGCTGGGGATTGCCCGAACTCTGGTTCGCTGAATTCAATTTCTTGTCCTCAGCACCCAGATCCGTGTTGCCGTAACCCATGTTCTTTTCCCCAACACCCGGTTTCCAGCACCCAGCACCTAGTTCTTGCGCCACGGATCCCCGTCCAGAAAGCGGTTGGTGATTCCACTGTAAGCGTCAATTCGCCGGTCGCGGAGAAAGGGCCAATTGCGCCGCACATCCTCGAGGCGCGCCAGATCGATTTCCGCGAGAAGGATTTCCTCCCGGTCCGCCGAAGCCTCCGCCAGCACCACGCCAAAAGGATCGCAAATGAAGGTCGAGCCCCAGAACTCCAATCCACTACTGGTGGCTGAGGTTTTCTCAAGTCCCGCACGATTGACCGCCGCAACGTACACACCATTGGCGATGGCGTGGCCGCGCTGAATGGTTCGCCACGCGTCGCGTTGCGCGGAACCGAACTGCTCTTTTTCCGCCGGATGCCAACCAATGGCCGTCGGGTAGAAGAGTATGCTGGGCCCTTGCAAGGCCGCCAGCCGCGCGCCCTCCGGATACCATTGATCCCAGCAAATCAGCGTTGCGATCCGCCCCACTTGCGTGTCGAAGGCGCGAAATCCCAGATCGCCGGGGGTGAAGTAGAATTTTTCATAGTAAGCAGGGTCGTCGGGAATGTGCATTTTGCGGTATAGGCCCACCACCTCGCCGCTAGCATCAATCACCGCCGCGCTGTTGTGATAAACGCCGGGGGCGCGGCGCTCAAAGAGGGGCGCAATAATCACCACCCCGCGCGCTCGGGCGACCTTCCCCAAGGCTTCCGTGGTTGGGCCGGGGACGGTCTCGGCAAGGTCGAACAGCGCGGCATCCTCGCGTTGGCAGAAATATTGCGAGCGGAAAAGCTCGGGCAGACAAACAATTTCCGCGCCGCGATGGGCCGCGCCCTCCACGAGAGCCGCGGCGCGTTGCAGGTTCTCGTCCGGGCTGGGGGAGCATACCATCTGCACCAGCCCCGTAATGTATTTCAGCTTGGAAGGCATCAGGTTGAGACTACACAAATCGCGCGAATTTGCCAAGATTCCAATGCGCGGAGCGCGCGGCCTTGGGATCGTAGCCGCCTTTAACGGTCTCATTCCGTGTTAAAGTCAAGGGGCGGGAACTTGAGGGATTCTCTTCCCGTATTTCAACCTGGAGGATCAGCCGTGCGACTCTTTTTGCACGTCTTTCTGATGACTTTAGTGGTTTCCATCATCCAGACCATCCTCTTTTGGCCGACAGGCCTGGCCCGGAGAATCTGGCCAGCCCATCCGATTCTCTTCATCACCATCATCGCCGCCGTTTCCGCGATTGTCATTCAGGTGCTTTTATCACGCGATGCTCGCAGTCAGGGTTCCAGGCCGACTCGTTAGACCTAGCTCCACTCCCGATCCCAAGACGTGTCGTGATCCCACTGCGTCGTCGGTTCAAAGTAGCCGGTCCCGGGCTTCAAGTGTTGTTTCACCGCATCTTCATTGAGGGTAATTCCGAGCCCGGGCTTATCGGGCACCGCGATCCATCCGTGATTGACAATCGGTTTCTCCACGCCCTCCACCAGATCGCTCCACCAGGGCACGTCCAGGGAGTGGTTTTCGAGCGCAAGAAAGTTCAGCGTTGCGGCGGCGCAATGGACGCTGGCCATGCAGCTCACTGGCGTCCCGGCGAAGTGCATCGCCATGGGCACCGCGTATTCCCACGCCATGTCGCCAATCTTCTTGGTCTCGAGGATTCCGCCCGAGGTCGCCAAGTCGGGATGAATCTTACCCACGGCGTGATTCTCACAGAGAACCTGGAAACCTTCCTTGAGGTATATATCCTCGCCCGTCAAGATGGGCGTGGGACTCTGGTCGGAGATCTGTTTCAGCAGGTCGGTCAACTCCCAGGGAATCACGTCCTCAATCCACGAGAGGTTGTACTTCTCGTAGGCCTTTCCCAGTCTGATGATCGACTTCACTCCGAGGTGGCCCAGGTGATCCATGGAAAGCGGAATCTCCATGCCCACGGCATCGCGCACGGCGGCAACGTACTCTTCCAGCAGAGCGATGCCCTTATCGGTGACTTCCATCGCCAGCAAGGGATGGGGGACCTCCGTTTTCTCCCATGCGCTCAAGTCGGAGCGCACCGTTACGGTGCCGGGCTTGTCCGCCACCATGTCGACTCCGAGGTCCATTTTGAGCCAGGTCAGGCCCATGACTTCTTTGCGCACCTTCATTCTCTGGGCATAAATCTTCGGGTCGTTGGACTCCGTGGTGTCGGCGTAAACGCGGATTTTATCGCGAAGCTTGCCGCCCAGCATGACGTAAACGGGCACGTTGTAAACCTTGCCCGCAATGTCCCACAAGGCCATTTCCACCGCGCACACGCCGCCCGCCTGGCGCGCCGGTCCGCCGAATTGTTTGATCTTGCGAAAGATTCGATCCACCTGCAGGGGATCTTCACCCAGTATCCGGTTCTTCAGCATCAAAGCATACGTAGCGCTGGCGCCATCCCGGACCTCGCCCAGTCCGTAAACACCCTGATTGGTGTCAATCCGGATGATGGGGCAGGGACCGGGACCGGGCTTCACCACCGTCGCCACACGGAGGTCGGTGATCCGCAGTGCGGAAGGGCTGGAATTCGTATTGACCCCCTGGGGATATGCCTCCACAGCTTCCCCGCTAAGGAGCGCGCCTCCCAGCGCGGCCGCCGAGCCCTTCAGGATTCCGCGACGGTTTATAAGATTGGCGTCGGACCTGCTCATTGTGGTTTGACCTCCAGATTGAGAATCAATCCTAAGGCTACTACTCTTCCGGCATCCGCATTTTCAGGCCTTTCTGTTCCAGCCATTCGTTGAACTCCTGAATCATCGGTTTGGTCCACTTCTGATCGATCTCGCCAGGCGTGTACTTGCCTTCGCGAAGCATCTGGTGCCCCCACGCATCCACGGCGTGGGTCATTTGCGCCTTATCGATCACCTCCTGGGCGAGTTGAGGAGGGATAAATGTGATTCCTTCCGGGTCGCTCACGGCCACGTCGCCGGGCAGCACCATGACATGGCCGATGCGGATGGGCACGTTGATTCCCATCAGCGTCGTGTCGCGCAAAGCGGAGGGGTCGAAATCACGAACGTAGACGTGCATGCCTTTGATTTCGGAAATACCCGTCACATCCCGCACGGCGCCATCCACCACCAATCCGTTGTGGCTCTTGGCGAAAATTGCGGTAGAAAGGTTGTCGCCGGCATAGGTGCCGTCCTTGATCTTTCCGAAAAGGTCCACCACTAGGACATCACCGGGCGAGAGCATGTCAATCGGCCAGGAGTTCTGGGATCCGATGCGCCCCTCTTCCTTGCCTTTGTCGTTGATCACGGCGTTCACGTCGGGCCGTTGGGGCATTAAAACGGCAGTGAACACCCGGCCCACCATCCGGCCTCCCGGATTGATCTCGCGCCAGCCGCCTTCGAATTGAGACTTGTAGCCGTGCGACTGCAACACGCCCCAGGCTTCTTCCGCATCCACGTCCTGCAATCCCTGGAGCACGGAATCCGGCGCCTTGGGGCGGCCGTCGGGAAATCGTTCGCCCTGCCACTCGCGCGTCAGGGCTATGCGCTGCTCGGTTGAAAACATACCCAATTGTGGAAACGCCGCCACGCTGGCGGACAGAATCAGGACTACTGCGCAGGCAATTCGAAGGAGTGCTTTCATCTATTATTCTCCTAACCGTGGAACTTGACCGGCTCAAATCTCAAACTGCCTAAGCCTACCACAAATAGAAATCGCGCAGGATCATCTTGGAATGGCAAGGGCCAGGAATTCTCCGTCGCGACGCCGGGGCCTGAAATCTGCTATTCTCCGGACTTTCAGTGACCGCAACATGCGGATGGTGCGCGCCGCGATTTCGGCGAGGCCCCCGATAAGTCGGGAAAGGTTAGGCCCCGCCCTTCCGGCAAAACTCCAAGCAACATAGAGGGCAGACGATGAAATCACATACGGAATATCTCTGCTTCAATACCAAAAAGCATCGGGAGTTCATCAACATCACCGATGAGGTGGAGAAGGCGCTGGCCAAGTCGCAGATCAAGGAAGGCTTGATCCTGGTCTCGGCCATGCACATTACCGCGGGCATCTACGTGAACGATGCGGAAGACGGCTTGATTGCCGACATCGATGAGTGGCTGGAGAAACTGGCGCCCTTCCGCGCCGAATATCGCCACCACCGCACGGGCGAAACCAATGGTGATTCCCACTTGAAAAGCCTGCTGATCGGGCATCAAGCGGTGGTGCCGGTTACCAACGGCAAACTCGACTTCGGCCCCTGGCAGCAGGTCTATTACGCCGAGTTCGATGGCCAGAGGCGCAAGCGGGTGCTGATCAAAATCATCGGCGGGTGAGGCGAAAGAGCAGTCGAAGAGTTGAAGAGTCGAAAGTTGAAAGTCAAAAGTCGAAAGACTGGCCACCTCACTTTTGGCCTAAGCCCGTCACTCTCTGCCGCACATGCGCTCGGACCGGTCCCGCTCCGGCAGCGCGGCTGTGCACTGTAACAAACCAGACTCTGCTAGAATCGAAAAGTGGCGTTGGCGTTGGCCGCCGATCCCGCCGAGGAAGATTTTTCCACATGGCGCCCATTATTGAAGTTCAGGAGTTGGTAAAAGAATTTCGAACCTTCCGCCGCCGCGAAGGCGTGCTGGGTGCTTTACAAAACCTGATTGTCCGTGAATACGTAACCGTACATGCGGTTGACCATGTGAGTTTTTCGATCGAACCCAGTGAGATGGTGGGATACATCGGCGCCAACGGGGCGGGCAAATCGACCACCATCAAAATCCTCACCGGAATTTTGTCTCCCACCGGTGGGCGGGTGGTCTCCAACGGCTTCGTCCCCTATCGCGAGCGCCGCCATTACACCAAACACATCGGCGTGGTCTTCGGCCAGCGCACCCAGCTCTGGTGGGACATCGCCGTCATCGAATCGTTCAAGCTGCTCAAGGAGATTTACGAAATCCCCGGATCGGATTATCGCCGCCGCCTGGATGTTTTCAGTGAAATGCTTAACCTCAAGGAGTACCTGTACACGCCGGTGCGCAAGCTGAGTCTGGGCGAACGCATGCGCTGTGATTTGGCCGCGTCGTTACTGCACAATCCGCCGCTGCTTTTCCTGGATGAGCCCACCATCGGCCTGGACGTGGTGGCCAAGGAGCGCATCCGCGAGTTTCTGAAGGAGATCAACCGCACGGAAGGCACCACCGTGCTGCTGACCACGCACGACCTCTCCGACATTGAAGAACTTTCCCAGCGCATCATTATTATTGACAAGGGCCGCATCCTTTTCGACGGTGACCTGGAGCAGATGAAGCGGCGCCTGGCGAAATACAACCAGGTGAAATTCTATTTGAAGGACCGCTCGCAGGTCCCGCGTCTGGCGCAGATCGAAACGGACGGAATCGTCTGTGAACGCATCGACGAGCTCACCTATTTGATCCGCTTTGACGGGGAGCAGCATTCCAGCGCCGACGTGATTCGCCAGATTGTGGACAACCTCGAAGTGCTCGACCTGTTGGTGGAAGAGGAGCCCATCGAGGAAATCGTCAAGCGCATTTACTTGAGCGGTGAGGTGGGCTGATGCCGGCTGCCGAAATCGCCAACCCCATTCCCCGTCCCAGCCTTTCTCCCGCCATCGAGAGATCGGCGCGGCTCTATTGGGCCTTCGCGCGTGTGGGCTTTGTCAATACCCTCGCCTACCGCTTGCGCTATTTCACGGGAATTGTCACTTACTTTATATATGTGTCGGTGTATTACTTCATTTGGAAAGCCATTTACGCGCACAGCGTTTCCATCGAAGGCTTTGACTTCGCGCACCTTCTCACCTACATCGGCGTGGGATGGATTATTCGTTCGTTCTATTTCAACAATATCGACCAGGACCTTGCCTACCAGGTCATGGAAGGCCGCCTGGCGATGGACCTGATCAAACCCGTAAACATTCAGATGATGTACGTGGCGCGGGCGGCGGGGGAGTCGATTCTCCGCCTGGCCTTGCTGACCGTTCCCACCGCCGTGGTGCTGTTCCTGGTTTATCCCTGCGCCTGCCCGCGAGCGTTGGGCATGGGGGGGCGTTTCTGGCGAGCGTCTGCCTGAGCTTCCTGATTGTCGCCGCCATCAATTTTGCCGTGGGCACTTTCGCCTTGCGCTTGCAATCGATTCTGGGATTGCTGCGCGCCAAGTTCTTTCTGTTGGAATTATTCTCCGGGCTCTTGTTGCCGATGACCTTTTTCCCGCATATTGTTCAGAAGATCCTGGACCTGCTGCCGTTTCAATACATCAGCTACGTCCCCATGTTGATTTACCTGGGCAAACTGCACGGCGCGGGCTTGGCGCGCGCCATCGCCATTCAGGTTTTTTGGGTCGCGGTTCTCATGGCGATTGGCGACGGCCTGTGGCGCTGGTCAACGCGGAAGGTCATCCCTAATCCACCGATAGCGAAGGAGTTTTGGGGAAATGGGATGAGTGAGCAGGGAATCGACCCTCAGGATACGCGGTTGGAAGGAATGGGGGTGGCATCACGGTTGGAGCAATCGAGGGGAGGCCACTTGCGGTTATGCCGTGCGAAGGATGAAGACACTCCGAACCGAGTTTGGAAAAGGGGGTTTGCAAATCCGCTGATAACGATGACCTTTGGATGCAGGTCGGTTCAAGTGATCACCGGCAGCAAGCGCAGGCTCTCGCCGTAGGCGGCCGTCCACTTGCCCACGGCGGCCACTCGCAGGATCAGTTTTCGCGCATGGTGAACCAGCCGCCCCGGCATATGGAAGAGCAGGAAGCGCAAGCGTTTGGGGCGCGCCGTCAGCAGTTCCGCGGGCAGGGCCAGGCGCTTCAGCGCTTGGAGCACGTTGTGCGCGAGCACCGTCAGGCGCAGCCACGCGGCGTTGGCGCCGAAGTATTTCGAGGGCAGCACGCCGCCGCCCAAGTCGTTTTTGATCACGTCATGGACGAATTCGATGGTGCCGGCTTTTTCGCGCTGCCACTCGATCAGGCGCGCCGGCTTTAATTCCCACCGGTTCGACAGCACCGCGAAGTGACGCACCGCGCTCCCATCCTCGAACAGTTCCCCTTGCTGCTTGCGAATGCGGAGGGCCACGTAGCGCAAGGGTGGCAAATCCTTCTTCTCGGTTTTCTCCCCGGGCACAAAGGGGACATCCGCGCACTCGCGGATTTCCGTCGGGTGCGAGTCGCCGTAAGGTTGCCAGGCCGATTCGGGAAGGGCCTGAAGGGCCGCGTGCAAGGCCTCACTCATCCGCGCACTAATCGCAAACCCGATGCGCCCGCGCGGTCCGCCCGCCCGCTGCTCATCGCGCAACCAATTCACCAAGCCGCTTTCGTGACACGCCGCGTCGCCGCGATAGTAATACTCCTCCACCGTGCTGGGCAGCGCGGCAAAGGCCCGGCGCGCCACTTCCAGCGGCTCCATTTGGGCGGGCACATTGCCGTCGCGAAACTGGTCCGCCCGCACCAGTCCGGTTTCCGCCCACACCGCCAGCATGGGCTGATAGCCGCGCACCCCTTCGTAAGTAGTCAGGGCCTGCTGCTTGTGGCTTTCAATAATCGTCGCGTCCTGATCCACCGTGGCGAGGCGCTGGTCGGGCGCGCGCTCCCCGCAGCGCTGCACCAGATGGCGGTTCACTCGGCCCAGCCCCGCCAACGGCGCCGTCTCTTCCGGAATATAGGCGATCTCTCCCGGCAAGCGTCGTTGCTGGGCTTCCGCGATCTTTTCCTCTTGGTGAAACGCCTGCAAAAACTCCAGCGCCGCGCGCGGCGAAGGCACCGCGTGCCCGATCATCCCCGCCAGCCCGGGGTCTTGCCGCAGGCGCTCGAAATCCTCCACGCATTCGCCTCCTGCAGCGTTGAGAATCACGAAGCTCTCCACCAACGTCGCTTCGTCGTAACCGCGCTGCCGCTGTTTCACCCGCACGTGCTCCTGGATGCTCTGCGGCAGTCCCAGGGAGCGGAAGGCCTGCACCACCAGCGGGATTCCTCCCAGCGCGGTCAGGGTTTCTTCGAGCGGCTCGGGATCCAGCTCGAACAGCAAGGGTGAGAACGTGGGCGAAGCCTTGGGGATTTTGCGCATAGACGAAAGAGCCCAGCAATTTTCCCACCCCGCGGGTGAAAAATTTTCGAACCTCCCCATACTTCCCCCCACTCCCGCCGCCCATGTCTACGCGCCCCGCCCACACTGCCCCCCCAGGTCGGCCTGTATAAGCCACCTCTTATCGGCGGATTGGGGATGGCCTGCTAATAAACGTCGGCGGCGCTGAGAATTGAATTCGCGTCCAGCGGCTTAGGGATCAGGGGTCAGGGATTAGGGGTTAGGGATTCGGAATACGGAACACGGGGCGGCAGATTGTCGATTGACGATTCTCGATTGCCGATTAGCGATTTGTGATTGGCGATTTTCCAGTTTCGAGTTTCCAATCTCGATTTTCGAGTTTCGATCTTTGGTTTTTCCACTAGCCACCGCTCTGCCTTGTCTCCGTCAAAAGGTAACGGAGGCCTCAGGTGCGGCTCTTCTCTGGCTTCTTCCATCGAGTAAACCTGCACACCGGCCTTGTTGGCCACATCGGGTGTGAATTTGACACCCTCCCATTGCAGGACTTCGGGGTGAATTTGCAGGAAGATCGTGTCGCCGATCCGCCCTTCTTGGCGAGCTACGTATTCCATCGCATGTGTGGCTCGGAAGCAAAGGTGAACATACTGATCCATGCCGCGCATTCCATTGGCAACATGACTCCACTCGTTGCCGTCCGGGGCTGGAATCTCCACCCCCTTCTCCTTCAGCTTGGCCAAAGGATACAATCCCCTAATTTCAAAATTAGCGGGACGTTTCGGCGGTAGGTGAAATGGTACAGATGAGTGATTTGGCGGAGCGGATCAGGATTGGCCATGATTTCCCACTTGGTCGATACTGCCGTCATCGCTTATCGACATGCCAATAACATACGCTTAACCACCTCAGCATTCAAGGCTCCAGCCTGGCTTCGAGGGGCCGCAGTCCGCGCAGCCCTGCCCGAGGCCTTTGTGAGGTCTGGTCCCCCAGCGGCAAGCGCGCGGCGTCAAAGAGCTGTGGTTAGTGGTCAGTGGTTAGTGGCAAGTGGCGGGTGACAAGCAAGATTACCGATTTCAGATTGTCGCAATCGAATATCCAAAATGGCTCAATGATCCGATGGCCCGAGGGCCCCTGGACACTGGAAACGCGAAATTCGCAACTCGAAATCCGCTCCATCGCTCCCGAGTTTCGATTTTCCAATTTCGAGTTTCGGATTCCGGACCTAAACTCTCCTCCCCACCGCCGGCGCGATCATTCGTAATTCCTTCATCAATTGCTCGAACTGATCGGGGAAGAGGGATTGCGCCCCGTCGCTCAACGCCTTTTCGGGATCGTTGTGGACCTCGATCAGCAACCCGTCAGCTCCCGCGGCCAGAGAGGCGCGGGCCATGGGAGCAACTTTATCGCGCCGGCCCGTCCCGTGCGACGGATCCACCACAATGGGCAGGTGCGAGAGCTTTTTGATGACCGGGATGGCGGAGATGTCCAGGGTGTTGCGCAAATAACTATCGAAGGTTCGGATGCCGCGCTCGCACAGGACGACGTTGTAGTTCCCGCCCGCCATGATGTATTCGGCGGAGAGGAGCAACTCCTCGATGGTGGCGGAAATCCCCCGCTTCAGCAAAATGGGCTTGGCCACCCTGCCGAGATCTTTCAGCAGGTTGTAATTCTGCATGTTGCGGGCTCCCACCTGGAGCATATCGACGTAATCGAGCATCAGGGGAATCTGCGTTTGGTCCATCACCTCGGAAACCACACAAAGCCGGTGCTTGTCGGCGGCTCGGCGCAGCATTTCCAGCCCTTGCTGGCCGATCCCCTGGAAACTGTAGGGCGAGGTGCGGGGTTTGAAAGCTCCGCCGCGCAGGACGCGCGCGCCATTCGCTGCCACGGATGCGGCAATGCTGTCAATCTGGTCGGCGCTTTCCACGCTGCACGGTCCGGCCATCACCACCACTTCCTCCCCCCCGATGGTGACCCCCGGCCCGACGGTCACCAGGGTTCCCTCCGGGCGGAAGTGCCGGCTGGCCAGCTTATAGGGCGCGGTAATTCTTACCACCTCTTCCACGCCGTCCAGCAACTCGATGTCGCGGGTGTCGAAATCCACCTTGGCGCCCACCGCCCCCAGCACCGTATGGCGCGCACCCGTCGAGCGGTGTATATCAAACCCCATATCCATCAAGCGATTGATGACATACTGTATGTTATCTTCTGTTGCGCCTTCTTGCATCACCACTACCATAAAGCTTCACTCCTTTGGGAAGGAACTTCCACCGTCCATGGAATGCCGCTCGAGTGAGCGCGCCTCGTCAATGATGCGCTCAAACAGGCGGCGGATGGCGGCGTCATCCAGGGGGCCTTCATTCGCCTTCACCACATTGCGCAGGATTTCCGCTTCGCGCTGCGGTTGCCACGCGGGGAGGCTCAGGGCTTTCTTCAGGTGGCCAATCTCCACCGCGCATTGCGCCCGCTCGTTCAGAAGCTTCACCAATTGCTGGTCGATCTCGTCGATGCGCTTGCGCCAGCCCTCCATATCGCTCATGCGGGTTGATCCTCCGCTCCATTTTTGAGCCCCCGTACGAACTTCTCGATTGCCGCCGGGCCATCCTGGGAATAGCGTTCTTCAATCGCATGCACCACGGCGCTGCCCACCACGGCGGCATCGGCGTGCGACTGGACTTCGCGCACCTGCGCCGCGGTGGAGATTCCAAACCCTATGGCCAGCGGCAGGGAAGTGACCCGGCGCGCGCGCTCCGCCAGCGGCTGCACACTGGAAGCCAGCTCGCTCCGTTCACCCGTGACCCCGGTACGCGAAATCAGATAGAGAAAACCCGTGGAAAGTCGTGCCGCCCGCTCCAGGCGCGCGTCCGACGAGGTGGGCGAAACCAGGAACACCGTGTCCAGATTCCGCGCCCGCATAATCCGCAGGTAATTCTCCGCCTCTTCCGGAGCGAGGTCCACCACCAGCGCGCCATCCACTCCCGCCTGCGCCGCCGTGGCCGCAAATTTCTCCAGGCCGTATTGCAGGATGGGATTGAAGTAGCCGAACAGAATGATGGGTGCGCGCACCGCTTGGCGCCAGCTTGGAAACCGCTCCATGATTTTGCGCAGCGTCGCGCCGGAGCGCAGGGCGCGCTCGGAAGCGCGCTGGATCACCGGGCCGTCGGCCAGGGGATCGGAAAACGGCACGCCCAACTCGATCACGTCCACACCCGCCCGGTCGAGCGCCAAAAGCAACTCTCCCGTGGCGTCCAAGGTGGGATCGCCCGCGGTGAGGTAAACAATCAGGCCCTTCTCATGCTTCGCGCGCAGGTCGCAAAACCGGTCGGCAATGCGAGTTGTAAGTGGGCTAGGCATTTTCGGTCATTTTGACCTGGGATTCACGCTTTTGGACTTTTTGTCTGCCTCTCGTTTTGCCCCTTATGAGCCCCTTGCGGCGGGCATTAGCCCTTTGTCCACAATCAAAATCCAAAATCAGAGAATTCCCGCCGATTGGAAAATCCCCAAATCTTTATCGCCGCGGCCCGAAAGGTTCACCACGATAACACTCTCGCGCGGCATCGCCGGCGCACGCTTGATGACCTCTGCAAGCGCGTGCGCGGATTCGAGTGCGGGAATGATTCCTTCCACCCGCGCCAGCAGGCTGGCCGCTTCCACCGCCTCCTGGTCATTCACGTGGGTATACTCCACGCGGCCCCGGCGATGCAGCTCGGAGTGCTCCGGCCCCACCGCGGCGTAATCGAGTCCGGCGGAAACCGAATGGGTGTTTGCAATCAGGCCGTCTTCCGTTTGCAGCACATAAGTGTAGGCGCCGTGCAACACGCCGGGTTTGCCGCCGGCGAAGCGCGCGGCGTGCTCGCCCAGTTTGGGGCCTCGGCCGCCCGCTTCTACTCCCACCATCTTCACACTGGCGTCGGGAATGAAATCATAAAACAAGCCGATGGAATTACTTCCTCCGCCTACGCAAGCGCAGAGTAAATCCGGGAGTTTCCCCAAGTTCTCCAGAGCCTGCCGGCGCGATTCCTGGCCGATGATCCGCTGGAAATCGCGCACCATCATCGGGTAAGGGTGCGGTCCCAGCACCGAGCCCATCAGGTAATGGGTGTTGTGCACGTTCGTCACCCAATCGCGCATGCCTTCGTTGATGGCATCCTTCAGCGTCTTCGCGCCGGACAAAACCGGAACCACCTCAGCGCCGAGCAGCCTCATGCGGAACACGTTGGGAGCCTGCCGCGCCATGTCTTCCTCGCCCATATACACAGCGCATTCCATCCCCAGCAGCGCCGCCACGGTGGCGGTGGCCACACCGTGCTGCCCCGCCCCGGTTCTCCGCCACCAGGCGCGTCTTGCCCATTCGTTGCGCCAGCAATCCCTGCCCCAGGCAGTTGTTGATTTTGTGCGCGCCGGTGTGCAGCAGGTCTTCGCGCTTCAGGTAGATTTGCGCGCCACCCAGGCGTGCACTGAGCCGCTGGGCGTGGAAGAGTGGAGTGGGCCGGCCGGCAAAGTCTTTGAGCAATCGCGCCAGCTCCGCCTGAAACGCCGGATCGCTGCGCGCCACGCGGTAGGCCGCCTCCAACTCCTCGACGGGAACCATCAGCGTTTCCGGCGCAAAGCGGCCGCCGAATTCGCCGAAGTACCCGCGCGCGTCCGGACCGGTATGAGTGTCACATCCCATCTTCGCTTCCTCGATCGGCTTGCTCAACCTCGCGGAAAAACCTGCGCAGTCTACCGGGGTCTTTTACTCCCGGCGATGCTTCCACGCCGCTGGCCACATCCACCGCGAAGGGCCGGACTTCCCGGATTGCCTGCCCCACATTTTCGGGCGTCAACCCTCCAGCCAGGATAATGGTTCCGAACCGGTTCGCTTCTCGGGCCAAAGCCCAATTGAAGGGTCTGCCCGTTCCGCCCGGAAGCTTGGCGTCAAAGGTATCCAACAGAAATGCGTCACCACCGAGTGCGCGCAGCGTCTCCGGCCGGAATCCCTCACCGACGGCTACGGCGCGCATCCGCGTGTATTCCGCTAAAACCCCCTCCAGCGTTGGAAACTGGGGGCCGTGCAACTGCACCGCACTGACCCGCGACTCCTTCGCCACGCCCGCTATGTGTTTATCATCCGATTCATTGGCAAAAATACCCACCGCCGTAATCAGCGGCGGCAATTTCAAAATGATTGTCCGCGCGGCAGCGGGATCGATATATCGCGGCGAAGGCGGATAGAAATTAAAGCCCAACGCCGCGGCTCCCAGTTCGACGGCAAGCTGCGCGTCTTCCCACCTTGTGATGCCGCAGATTTTTACACGTGTCACCATTCGGAACTCGGAAATCGAAATTCAAAACTTGAAACTCGAAATCACTGCCCTGCTCGCGAAAACAGGCTCGAGATTCTCAGCCTGCTTCGACTTTCGAGCTTCGCGTTTCCAGTGCCGATGGCTTCGCGGAAAACTCCGCCAACAACTCGCCCAGGGCCTGGCCGGGATCCGGTTGCGTCATCAGGCGTTCCCCGATGAGCACCGCATTAAAACCCGCGCCCCGGAGGCGCCGCAGGTCGGCGACCGTTTTGATGCCGCTTTCGCTTACGGCCAGGCAGCCGGGGGGGATCTTCTCCCGAAACCGGAATGACGTCTCCAAGTTCACTTCCAGGGTCTGCAAATTGCGGTTGTTCACGCCGATGATCTGGGCGCCTGCCTCGATCGCGCGGTCCAACTCCGCTCCCGTGTGGACCTCCACCAGTGCCGCGATGCGCAATTGCTTGCACAAATCGAGCAAGCTGCGCATATCGCGGTCCGGCAATGCGGCCACGATCAGAAGCAGGGCGTCGGCGCCCACCGCCACCGACTCATAAACCTGATAGCTTTCCAGAATAAAATCCTTGCGCAACACCGGAATGTCCACGGCTTGGCGCACGACGGTCAGGTCCCGCGCGGAACCCAGAAAATAGCGCTCTTCCGTCAGCACGGAAAGCGCCGAAGCTCCTGCGCGGGCATATCCCCCGGCAATTTCGCGGCGGCGATAATTCCGTCGCAGCAGCCCCCGCGAAGGTGATGCGCGCTTGAGCTCCGCGATCACACGCAACTCCGCCGGCGCGCCGGGCTCAGCGCCGGAAGCAAGGGCGGCGGAAAAATCGCGGCGCTCCGCGCGCGCCTCCGCCATCTGCTGCACGCGCTCCGGAGGAAGGGCGAGGCGCGTTTCCTCGAGCGCCTGCCGGCGCGCGGAAACGATGTCGTCCAGAACGGTCCTCCCCGGCTCATCCGGCATGAGTGTGAAGCCTCAATGCAAACGTTCTTCCAAGCGGCAGTCTGTCAATGTATGCTGCCGTTAAGTGCAAAGTCAAGAACGCGAGTTGCAACGGACCATTTCTTGCGGCCGCGCGCGAATCGCGTGCCCTTGCGCAGCGAAGATGCATGGGAGCAGAGCAAAAATGGTCTACAATTCCCTTTCGACATCTTATTGCAGCCGGATTCAAGATTTCCAACGAGAAGGGTGAAACCCATGACCTGGTCAAAAGAGAAATCGCTCGGACGGATTCGCGAAGTCGGCGTGGTGCCGATTGTGCGCGCACCCTCGCCGGAAGTCGCGCTGCTGGCCGCCGAGGCGATTGTGGCGGGGGATATCGGCATACTGGAAATGACCATGACTGTTCCCAACGCCCTTAAGGTGATGGAAAAGGTGGCGGATGAATTCGGTGACAAGGTTCTGCTGGGCGCCGGGACGATTCTCGATCCTGAAACCGCGCGCGCGGCATTGCTGGCGGGAGCGCAATTCATTGTCACTCCCGCGTTCAATCTTCAGGTCATCGAGCTGGCGCACCGATACACCAAGCCGTGCATACCTGGAGCGCTGACGCCGACGGAAATCGTTGCCGCGTGGCAAGCAGGCGCCGACTTGGTGAAAATCTTTCCCTGTGGGCCGGTGGGAGGCGCCCAGTACATCAAGGCGCTCAAGGGGCCTTTCCCGCAAATTGAGTTCGTGCCCACGGGCGGGGTGAATCTGGAGACGACCCCGGGTTTCATCAAGGCAGGAGCGGCGGCCGTCGCCGTGGGCGGCGAATTGGTGGACCTCAAAGCTCTGCGCGAAGGCAAGCTTGAGGTGATTTCCGCCAATGCCCGCCGGTACGTGGAAGCCGTCCGCGCGGCGCGAGCTTTCCTGGCAAAGTTGTGAGCCCTGCGCCCGACGCTGCTGGACATCGCCCCGACCGGATGTTGCAGGCTGGCACATACCATTCCCCAAGCACAGGAGGAAAAAATATGACAGAACCGGAAGAGAAGATGGGCAGGCGGCAGTTCCTCGGCGCTGTGGGCGCCGCGGGGATTACGATCATCAAGCCGCAACTGGTGCGCGGCACGGCGGCGAACTCGGCGATTCGATTGGGATTGCTCGGTTGCGGGAAGCGCGGCACGCGCGTCGCCACCTCGTTCGCAAATAGCACCCCCACGCGGGTGGTCGCTCTTGCCGATCTCTTTCCGGACCCGTTGGACAAGGGCAAACAGAACTTTGACGCCCTTGCCGCCAAGCACAGCTATGCCGGAATCGACCCCAAGCTGATGTTTCGCGGCCCGCGGGCTTACCAAGTACTGGCCAACTGCCCCGACGTCAACTTGATCCAAATCTCCACACCCGGCATTTTCCATCCCGCGCATCTGGAAGCCGCCGTTGACGCCGGAAAGCACATCTACTGTGAGAAACCCGTGGCGGTCAACGTTACCGGATGCCAACGGGTGATGCGCCTCGGGGAAAAGGTTCAGAATCGCTTCAGCCTCGAAATTGGTTTCCAATGCCGCCACGCGCCTCCCTATGTGGAGTTGGCGCGCCGGGTGCAGGCGGGAGCGTTGGGTAAGATAGCCTGTGGCGCGGCCTACTACCAATCGACGGGCGCCTTCTATCCGTCTTTCCCCAACGCCTCGCCACTGGAACGCCGCATTCGAACCTTTCTCTGGGATCGCGTTATTTCCGGCGACATCATTATGGATCAGAATATTCATTTGGTGGACCTTAGCAATTGGATGTTGCAGGCACATCCCGTGAAAGCCCTGGGCACGGGCGGCCGCGGAGTGAAGGAGGATTCCGGCGATTGCTGGGATCACTTCGACGTCACGTTTACCTATCCCAACGACGTACACCTGAATCTCAATTCCTTTCAGGGAGGCAAGGCGCTGAGCGACGTCAGCATCCGCCTGTTCGGCGCCAGAGGCGTTGCGGAGTTGCACTACAAGGGTGTGGTGGGAATCTACGGCGAAGAACCTTGGGAATGGGAAGGCAGCATCGGACCGGTTTCGCCGCAACGGGGGCACGCCAATCTTTATTCGGCCGACGCCGATTGGCCCACGAATACAGCTACCGGCATTTCTCCCAACACCCTCGAACAGGCAGACTCGGAAAAAGAAAAGACGTTCATTGATAGCATTACCAGCGGCAAGTTCCACAACCAGGCGGCGGTGGGGGCGGAAACTGCGCTCAGCACCATCCTGGGCCGTCAGGCTGCGTACGAAAGGAGGGAAATAACCTGGGACGAGCTGTTGGCTTCCAATCAAACGTACGATCCGGAGTTGAACGGAATGGATCTCAGCGAATTCGAGTAGCACCCGCCGGGGTGATCTGCCAGGCAAGAAATTGCTGGTTGCGGAAGAAGTTTCTCCCCCACGCTTCCGGACTGTGGCAAAATAAGAGCATCGACACTGTCTTAGGGCTGAAGACGCAAACCCACGGTTGCGAGTTATAGCAACCCAGAATCTCCGAGGAGGATTTACACATGCGATACGGATTGGCGATCGGTTTCTCCCTCGTATTGTGGGGAACGGCGCGCCTTGGCATGGCGGCTGACAAAGATGTGGAGCGGCTGGAAAATGCGGCGGAAGTCATGACCGATATCATGAAAACTCCCGAGAAGGGCATCCCGCACGACCTGATGGACAAGTCGGTTTGCGTGGGCGTGATTCCTTCCGAGAAAAAACTCGCCTTTGGCATCGGCGCCACCTATGGCCGCGGGGCAATGGTTTGCCGGCGCGGCGGCAACGGCCCCTGGGGCGCACCTTCGATGTTCACGGTGGGGGGGGCCAACTTCGGCTTCCAGATTGGCGGCGAAGAAACCGATTTCGTTCTGCTGGTGATGAACGGCAGGGGCGCGGAAAAACTACTGCACGACAGCACCAAGCTCGGCGCTGACGCTTCCGCCGCCGGCGGGCCGGTGGGCCGCAGCGCGGAGGGCGCCACGGACCTGCAACTCCGCGCGGAGATCCTTACCTATTCGCGCTCGCGCGGCGCCTTTGCCGGTGTTTCCCTGGACGGCCAGATGTTCAAACAGGATGGGGACTCGAACCAAAAGCTTTATGGCCGCAAGATCCCCCCGGCGGACATCCTCTTCAAGGGTGTGGTGGCGGCGCCGGCCGCGGCCGGTCCGCTGGATACGGCGCTCACCAAATTCTCGCCCCACGGTGGCGAGGCGTTCCAGCCGAGATAGCCGGCGCGGATTTCTTCCCGCCCTCGGCCGCCGCAAGGCCTGTTCATGGCGCCGTTTGGGGAGTTTTGCCCTCGGGCAGGAACACCTGGAAGCATGCGCCTTTTCCCGGCTCGCTGCTGACGCGAATCCAGCCGCGGTGGTCGTCGACGATCTTGGAAACGATGGAGAGCCCCAGCCCCACCCCGGTTTCCTTGGTGGTGAAGAAGGGGTTGAAAATCTGCTCGCGCAATTCGGTGGGAATGCCGGGCCCGGTGTCCTGGAAAGTGATCTCGACGCCCTGCTTGCCGTCGGCGTTGGGGGCCGCCGCCACGCGCAGCTTGCCCCCGCCCGGCCCCATGGCCTCATAGGCGTTCAGCGCCAGGTTGGTGAACACCCGCTCCATCAGGTCGGCGTCCAGAGTCACTTCCGGCAGGTCCGGGGCGAATTGCCGCTCGACTTCCACCTTGGCCTCGGGCCAGCGGTCGCGCGCTGCCTTCAGCGCCCGCTCGAGCAAAGGGGGAATTTGCTCCTCACGCTGTTCGAGCTTGTGGGGCCGGGCAAAATCCAGGAAGCGCGTCACCAAGGCATTCAGGCGGTTTACTTCGCTGGAGATATAGCCGGCCATCTCGGTTGAGATCGGGTCGGAGGCGGCAAGTTTGCGCATCAAGGTTTCCGCCGAGCCCTTGATGACCGCCAGCGGATTCCTTAATTCATGCGCCAGCCCCGCGGAAAGCTGACCCAATGCCGCCAGGCGTTCCGAGCGGCGCGCTTCCTGCTGTGCTTGCTCGAGCCGCCGGTTGGTCTCCGCCAGGGTTTCGGCGAGTTGCCGGTAGCGCCTTACTTGCTCGCGATTATCCGTCACGAAGCGATTTACCACGATCGCCGCTAGGAAAAAAAACAGGGTTCGGATGGCCAGCGGCGTTATGGTGGCCTCCACCGTCACCACATGCGTAGAGAGGCCGGTTAGAGGATCAAGGTTTTCGATGAGATACCAACCGACGAAGGAGCAGTAAACCGCCGAGGTCAGCATGGTCCATGCCAGGGTCGCCCAAAGCTCAAAGTACATGGCCGCCGTAACCACGGGCACGAAGTAAATCAGAAAGTAGGGACTCTCAATTCCACCCGTCTGATCCAACAGCAGCGACCCCAACAGGATTTTCACGATAACGCTGTAGCTGCGCCCCCGTTCCGGAACCCATTCCAGGAAGCGGTGCTCGAAGATTTGGAACACGCCAATGGCGAGGAGGATAGGGTACTTAATGATTTCCAAGTGGGGCGGGAGCGCGGCCAAAATGGCCAGAAACGCCAGCCACAGAAGGTCCATCCAAGCGAAACTGCGCCGCTGAGTCATGCCCTTCGATTCACCCCCAACAATCTAACACGAACCAGAGGTATGGGACGCGGGCACATGGGGCGCCGGCAAGTCGTTTGTGTAGAAAGCATGAGGGTGCGGTTTTGCCAATCTTCATTGAAGCGATGAAAGATGGCATAGACAATCCGGTCCACGCCGTGGGTAAGATAGATTTTCCGGGCGCCCTGCATGACCCGGTGGTGACCGCGGCGGCGCACCGCTTTACTGGCATTTTTTGAACTGTTGGTGCCGAAGAGAGGACTCGAACCTCCACTCCCTGACGGGAACTACACCCTGAATGTAGCGCGTCTGCCAATTCCGCCACTTCGGCACGTCGAACGCTTGTGGTGCTATCGCAACCAGGCGCACACGGTGTGCAGGATCGCCCGAGTCGCAATTTTTCATATTGCCATCCAGCCCCGCCCCTGTCAAGCATGCTGCGCGCTTCCTGAATTCGAGATTTGATTGCGCGTAACGGAAACCTTACACGAATTGCCCGAGCGCTCGCGTGAGTTCCGGCAGGGTGCGACCTGGTCGGGTGGTGCGTCCCGCGCGGAGAAGGTTGAGCTTTGCATGCCCGTAACCGGATTTGGAGGTCCGAAGGCCACGATCAACTCCGCGTTCGACGAAGAGGAGCCGTTTAATTCCCTTCGAGCGAGCGTCGTCAGCCCATTTTTCCCGGATGGATGTGCCGTGCTTCCGCCAGGTCGCAACGTGGTGTGGGGACTTCAAATTGAAGGCGCTGTGCGCCGCATCGAAAAGCACGTAGGGCGCTTTGGCACGGCGCTTCCAGTCGTCGTGATAGTTATGGAACACTTCGCTGTGCACCAGACGCCCGCCGACGGGGCGGACGAGCACGTTGTAGAACTTGCGATACGATGCGTGCGCCGGGTCCGTCCACAGGGCGGCACGCGGCTTGACAAGCTCCCGGACCGTTCCGAACCCCACAAAGTAGTAGCGCCAGATGTGTTCATTCTCACATCCGCAGAAGAAGACAACAAGGTCGCCCACTCCGAGCGTGCTTCGCACATCCCGGCGGCACACCCCCCAGCTGGCCTTGCGGACATCTCCCAGTAGGTGCTGCGCCGCGAAGAAGGATGGATCGTCGCCCCAGTCGTAATAACTGTGGTTGTAGCCCTCGAGAAATACGCGGAGTAGAGGGTCATGTTTCGCCGCTGCGTCGGTCTGCCGTCGCTCTCTCGGCGACGGCGTTCTCCGTCGATAGGTACAGAGGTAGGCGTTCATCACTCGAATATACGACCGCCTCCCAGGTGAAGAGGGTTTTGTTTGGTACGTACACCGTTTCGGGAGGAGAGTACCACAACGTCTGCGGGTAGTGCCAAGGGCTGGCTTGCCTGTTCGGCGTAGCGACCCATAAGGGTGCAGAGAGCATCAGGCTTTGGCAGGAAGAACCTGCCCTGTGGTCCGTTCATATTTGGCTTTCACTTCCTGATACAAAGCTTGGCTATCGAGACTGAAGTTCTTGTAAAGGGATGCCTCCACAGTGCCTCCACTTGTTTCCACCCGCTGCTTAATTTCGGCGAATAGAACGAGCGCTTTGGTCACGAACGCGGTACTTGGCATTTGGGCGCCTTTTACGAAAAGTTCTCGCATAACGGTAATTGCAATGAGTCCAACGGCTCCGAGTGCTTCGTACAGGCCAAGTTGAAAGCCTGCGCGGAGAGTCCCTTCCGCAACCTGGCCAATAATCTCTGTAAGCCTATTTTTCTCTGCGACGGTCTGATTGATGCCTTGTGTCAAGATCGCGATCTCCTTCAAAAGCTCGGGGCTTTTCCAGCTGTCCAGCACGCTCACTTGCTGTTTGAGCTGCTCGATCTGCGCTTGCTGAGCCAGAATAGTCGCGTTCTCCTCCTCCGATTCTTTAACCGCCTGCTGTCTGAGCAACTCGATCCGCGCTTGTTGGGATTCAATGGTCGCGTCCTTTGCTTGCAGAGCACGGTCAGCAAGTTCTTTCTGTTGGGCCACGATGTGGCGGAGATAGAAGCCCCCAACAAGAATTATCGCAACAATCAGCGCGTTAGAAATCAGAACGGCTGTCTGCATATGGTTTCCTTCGGTAATGGAATAGTTGCGGAGAGTCTACCATGCTGGATGGCGGAACAAAAGAGTCAATCATCTCTGGCCCTGACGGTCCGTCGAACTGCCTCCGCCGGAAAAAGGCAGAAGGCGGTGTGGCTGGGCCGTGGCGCTGGCCCTGGTCTGCTCTGTGGCTTGCCGGGATGCGGGGTCATGTCGGCGCGTATCTGGCGTTTGCTCTCGGCTATCCTTCTGCATTCACCGGACACTGCGGACGAGTCCGGCGATGGCTGCTGGCGTGACAGTTCGCCTTTGGAGTGTGCCGGACCTTGTGGCACTATTGGGAAGCGAAGAACGGAAGGCAGAAAGTGCAGATTAACGGAAGGAGGAAGGAGGGAGGAACATGGCTGATGATGTGTATCACGTTCATCTGCCGCCAATGCCGAATCCTGAAAATTTTGGTATAACAGCAGACACTTGGCGACAGGCAAATAATGGCGTCGGAGGAGCCAAGGCACAAATCGAAACTTACAAACTAGCCCTTAAGACTTGGCGAGAGGCCGCAGAAGCTATTGGGCCTAGTGGAACGAAATCAAGGTAGCCCATCACCCTGCGCGCAGAAGTCGCCTAGTTTGCGTAGAAGCCTCAAGGGGGCGGGATACCAAAGCCCAGGCCAACGGCTCATAAGCGTTAACCCAAGCGAAATGGGCATATCCGAAGCCCCGATCAGATCGGGGCGAAATCTTGTAGCCCACGGCGAGCCAGCCGTGGGATGCTGAGGGCGTACCTGCCGCGCGCTTCAGGGTTCGGGCGTGAAGGCGTGGGCCAAACCCCGCCAGAGCGCTCCGGTGGCCGTGTCGGTGAAGCGCAGCACGTGGGCAGAGTCCGGCATGGGAAGCCGTCCGCTGATGGCGAGCTTGGCCACGCCGTGCACCATCGACCACGCCAGCAAGGCGAACGGTCGCGCGTCTCCCGGCGGAAGAATTCCCTCTGCCTGGCACGCTTCAATGTAACCCACCAGGGTTCCGAAAGCGCGGCCACCCGCCGCCTGTGTTTGCGGATGCAAATCGTACTGCCAGGGAACCTCAAACATCACGGCGAAATGCTGGGGATAGCGGAGGGCAAACTCCACGTAGCCGCGCCCACTCGCGCGAAACCCCTGCAAAGCGCCGGAGGCGGATTCCGCCGCCTTGGTCATCGCCGCCGTCAGGCGATCAAATCCCTCCGCCGCCAGAGCTGCCAGCAGTTCCTCTTTATCGCGAAAATGGCGGTAGGGCGCATTGTGGGATACCCCCGCCCGCCTCGCTACCTCGCGCAAGGTGAAGGCGCCGGGGCCGGCCTTGCGGATGAGGTCGAGTGAAGCCTTGAGCAACGCTTGCTTCAGGTTTCCGTGGTGGTAGGGTCGGGGTTTCCGCATGACCTTGTTCTTCCCATCAGTTAGTGGTCAGTTTGTTGCACCGGAGCTCGATGAGCGCCGAATTGTAGCGCCGATCTCTGATCGACCACTGTAGCGGCGTTCTATGAACGCCGATTTCTAACGTCGATCTCCGATCGACGGCGGCGGTCAGAGACCGCCGCTACAGAATGGCCAAACCGACCCCATACCTTATATCAAAAACATGTTGACACGCGCAACATGTCTGAGGCATAATGTGGGCAGTGTCCACATCGAGGGACACGCAGACACGGAGGTCTTAGGCCATGGCAAATAGCACCGTGGGGAGTTCTTACAAGCAAGATCCGGTGGCCGAGCAATGGGACGTGATTGTTATCGGCTCGGGTATCGGCGGATTGACCGCCGCGGCGCTGCTGGCGAAGCATGCCGGCAAGCGCGTGCTGGTTCTCGAGCGGCACTACGTGGCGGGGGGATTCACTCATGCCTTCCATCGTCCCGGCTACGAGTGGGACGTGGGTGTACACTACATCGGCCAGGTGCAGGACCCTGCTTCGCGTTTGCGCCCGATCTTCGATCATCTTACCGGCGGACGCCTGAAGTGGAGCCCCATGCCCGAAGTTTACGACCGCATCCGCATTGGCGAGCGCGAGTACGAATTCGTAGCCGGGCTGGAACGATTTCGCGAACGTCTGAAATCCTATTTCCCCAATGAAACGGCCGGCATTGACCGTTACCTGCGGGCGGTGCTCTCATGCGCGGGCAGAACCCCAATGTATTTTGCGGAGAAGGCCCTGCCGCGCCCTATCGCGCGCATTGCCGGGCCGCTGCTGCGGGCGCCTTTTTTGCGCTGGGCGCGCCGCACCATCGGCGACGTCCTCGCGGAGGTCACCCACAACCGCGAACTGGCAGGGGTGCTGGCGGCGCAGTGGGGCGACTACGGCCTGCCCCCGGGGGAGAGCAGTTTCGCCGTGCACGCCATCATTGCCGCTCACTATTTTGAAGGCGCCAGCTTTCCCGTGGGCGGAGCGTCCAGCCTTGCCGCCGGCATCGCGCCCCTCATCGAATCCGCGGGCGGGCGGATTGCCTTCAGCGCCGAGGTGCGTGAAATCCTGCTCGACCGCAACCAGCGCGCCGTGGGAGTGCGCATGGCGGACGGCCGCGAGCTGCGCGCCGCCACGGTGATCAGCGATGCCGGGGCGGGGAACACCTTTGCCACGCTCCTTCCCCCGCTAGCTCCCGGCGTGGCGCCGGCTCTCGCCGAGTTGCGCACCGTCCCGTCCTCCATGGCCCACCTGTGCCTTTATGCGGGCACGAAGCAAAGCGCTGCCGAGCTGGGATTGACCGGAACCAACCTGTGGGTCCATCCCACCCCGGACCACGATGCGAACCTGGCGCGTTTCACGAGCGATCCCTCCGCGCCTTTGCCTATGTTGTTCATATCCTCTCCCTCGGCCAAGGATCCCGATTTCGAGCGGCGGCATCCGGGCCGCGCCACCCTGGAGGTGATTTGTCCGGCTCCCTACGATTGGTTTGCGCGTTGGGAGGATTCACGCTGGAAACGGCGGGGAAAGGATTACGATGACTTCAAGCAGATGCTGACGGAGCGCCTGCGGAGCGCTCTGGAACAGCACGTGCCGGCCGTGCGCGGGAAGCTGGATGTGGCGGAGCTCTCCACGCCGCTTTCGACGCGCCACTTCATGAATTACCAGCATGGCGAAGCTTACGGCGCCAGCGCCACCCCCGCGCGCTTCCGCCTGCGCTGCCTTACCCCCCAGACTTCCGTGCGCAACCTTTATCTTACCGGCCAGGACGTTTGCCTGTTGGGCATAACCGGAGCGCTGATGGGTGGAGTGGTGACCGCCTCCGCCGTCCTGGGCCGGAATCTGATGTCGGTAGTCTCCCAGCCTGAGCGGCAAAGCCAAATGGCGGCGTAGGGCGGATTTCTCGCCAGGAATTGGGAAAGGCCTGTCCCGACCAGTTGGGACGGGAGGGAAAGAATGCTCTGCTTTTGGCACCCGCTCCAAAGCAAGTGTAGCGCGTAGACAGAATACGCCGATTTCGCAGACAGAAAATCTGCGTCGCCGGCGCAATCTGCGGATTTACTGCACGGTCACATTAATCGTAATGGAATGCGAAAGGACTCCAGTTGCCACGTTCACTACAACCGGGTAAGTGCCCGGCGGCGTTGGCGGCTCGGCGCCCGTGCCGCTCAGATTGATCAATTGGAGGCTGCCGCTCGCGTTGTCAAGGATGCTCACCTCGGCGCTGCGCGAACCGACCGCCGCCGGCGTGAACGTCACGTTAATCGTACAGCTCGCGCCCGCCGCAACGCTGCTGCCGCAATTATTCGTCTGGGCAAAATCCCCCGGATACGTGCCGGTAAGGTTGACGCTCGTGATGCTCAAGGTGGCGGTCCCGGTGTTGGTTAGCGTCACAGTCTGCGACGCGCTGGTGGTGCCCAAATTCTGCGGGCTAAATGTGAGACTGGTGGACGAAAGACTGACAGCGGGCGTGGGTGTTGAAGGCGACGTACCCCCACCCCCTCCACCTCCTCCGCAGGCTGCCCAAACTCCCAGCACGAGCAGTGCAGTCGCAAAGAATAAAGCTGCGGGGCGCCGCCGCATAGCGGACGAACTGAGGAGCATGCCCAGACCCAACGACCCGGCAAACAACCAGAGCAACCCGACGGGGAGGCGAAATCTCGGGGGGACTCTCCGTTGCAGAGCCGGGGGCGCGCTGCTGGAACCCGTGGTGGAAATGTACAGCACGACGGTGGCCCCCGAAGCGCTGTTCACGGCGAAGGAATAGACCGGAAATGTGCAAGTCGCCCCTGTCGGGCAGCCACTTTCCACACTCGGGAAGACGGTCCCGTTGAATCCGCCTTCCGGGGTGACGCTGATTGTCGAGGTGCCGGTGTGCCCGGGCGCCGAAATGGTGACCGCGGAGGGATTCGCCGACAGGCTGAAATCGCAAACAGGGACCGTGATCGCAGCCGAAGTGGAGCCCGCGTAGTTACTGTCGCCGCTATATTGCGCCGTGACGGTAAGGCCACCTGCAATTTGGGTTGGAGCAGCAGAGGCTTGCGCCCACGAATACCCGTTGGAAGGGCCGGCATAGCCCATAACCGTCACAGCACTTCCGAGCGGGGAGCCATTACTCAGAAGTTGGACCGTTCCCGTCGGCTTAATCCCGCTGCTCTGCGTCATAATCGTTATCGTAAGGGGTATTGCATTCCCTACCACAAACGCCGCCTGTGCGGCGACGGTGGTCGTGGTCGGCGCCTGGGTAATGATAATCGGGGTTGTAGGAGATGTGCTCGCGGTATAGCTATTGTCGCCGGCGTAGGTGGCCACGAAGGGGTACGTTCCCGGGGAAAGCTGGATGGGCTGATCCTCGGCATAACCTTGGCTGTTCAAGGTATAGCTTCCGGGAACGGTGCCCGCCGGCGGATTCTGCTCCGTGGGCGCCGGAGACACGGTTAAGCTTCCGGTTGGGCAGGGGTAGGAAACCGCATATTGGTAGCCGCTGGAATTCATGGGGGCGCAGAGATTGCCGCTGCTGTTGGTCACATCCATACGCAAGACGTAGGGAGATCCGTAAGGAACACTTGTGACGTTATAAGCAGGAGGCGCCGTGGAGCTGAGCGTCACCAGGCGCACTTCCGTCTGGCTGCTTTCCTTGCTGACGGTGACGGGGATTCCCGGGGTGGAATCGCTGGCCGCGAAGGTTCCATTGCCGGCGTAATGCGCCGTGACGTTGTAGGACCCGCCGGGCAGCATGATGGTGGAGTTGGACGCGCTGCCGCCGCTCAAGGTAAAGGGGCCGATGCCGGTAGCATTGCTCGCGCTGCCGCCGGTTTGGGCGATCAGGGAAACATCGCCCGTGGGTGTGCCGCTGCCGGAAGTAACGTTGACGGTGAAATTCACCGGCTGCCCGTGCGTCAGCGTGATGGGGTTGGTGGCAGGGGTGGTGGAAAGCGTCAGGGTGGTCGCGGAGGGGGTGAAGTTGGATTTCCAATTGTTCACCAAATTCGCCACATTGACGGAGCCCAACCCCGTGGCCAAGTCATATCCGGCCGTGGTGACGTATGCGGGCGAGCCACCGGAAGCCATGACGCCGTATTGGCCGGCAGTGGTATCGCTACAGTTTAGCGAGCCCCCCTGGCAGATCACCGAGTTGTTCCCCACCGTCACGTCGTAGAAGGTGCAACTCGAATTCGTTACCGGCGCTGTGCTGGAATTGCAGCTTGCGCCGCTCGGGGCCGCCATGGGGTACAGCACGTAATTGGCATTGCCCTGGCGGCCATGGGCTTGATTGACCAGCGCCATGATGCCGGCGAAGGCCTGCACCGACGCCGACGTTCCCCCGCCGCCTTGAAAGTCCAAATAGGGAGAGTTCAAATCGCAGGAGGTGCTGCTGCCCCCATAGCTGGCGTTGGCATCCATCTCACAGAAAATGTAGCCCTCCGCAAGCAGGGACACGTCCGGGAGGTCGCGCGCGTTGCCACTGGGCACGCCCGTTCCGCTCTGCCAGGAAGGTTTGGAATACACTTCACTGGCTCCTCCTCCGCCCGCCGCCAGATAGTAGCCGGCATCGAGATAGGTGGTGGAGGGCGGTGGGGTGCAGCCAGACAACCCGGAATCCGCGCAGGAAAAATTCCACGTGGTCTCGGGAATGTAGGATAGGGCGGAGGTTTCATACGGAGTGTTCGTTTGGGAAAAATACGCGCTTATGTTGCTCGAAGTGAGGTTTAGGTCCGTTCCTCCCACCGCCACGTTGAAGGGCGTGGATGCGAACCCGGTCACGGCGAGGCCGTATTGGGCGGCGACTTCGCCGAGCTCCGTACTGTCGCATCCTGCCGAGCCCGAGTCCCCCGTCGACAGCAGCACGGTGATGCCCTGGGCGGCGGCCTGTTCCCAGAGGGTAGAGTAGAACTGATTGCCGCTCGTGCCCAAGTCGGCCTCGCACGCACTGTAGCTTTCGCTCATGACGGGCGCCAAGTTGTTGTCAATTATGTAGAGCGCGGAGAGATCGATTCCGGCGGTCGCCTCGGTGGCTTCCGAAACCACCAGATCAATCGTCGCGCCCTTGGCCACCGCTCCCGACCACTCGACGTCGAGGTCGGATTCGGTCTCCTCGCCGTCCGTGAGGATTCCGGGGTCGGGACCATTCAGAATGATGTTGGGCGGATTGGCCGGAAGGCCGAACATGGCGCGGAAGTCCGCCACGTCCTGGGGATTGATGTTGGTTCTCACCCACCACGGCGATGGTCTGGCCCGCGCCCGTAGTTCCGGACGTCCAGAGTGGCGCGACATTGTAAATCGTGGCGAAATCGCCGGGACCTACGGCGATACTGTAGCAGCCACTGGATCCATTAGAACAATTAACAGGAAAGGTGAACGCCGGCTGCGCCTTGCCGGTTGCCTTTGACCGTATAACGGCGCCGAGGCGCTCGTACGTGGGTTTCCTGGGGAAATTATTGAGTGAGGCGAAGCCCGCCACGACGGGGGCAAGCGCGGCGGGAATCTGCGGGTCGCTCGTGTTGGCCCAGTAATCCTCGCCGTTCACTCGGAATCGGTGCATCTCCGTTCCCAGAGCTTGCCGCACCACGCCCGCCGTGCCGGAAAACTCGATGACCGTGCGGCCCGCCGAGATGTTCGTCACGTTGAAGCCCTGCGTCGCGAGCCAATCGGTGACCGCCTGGAGGTCGGAATCCGCCGGGCCAAACTGCTGCCCGAACTGCTCGGGCGTCAGCCATTGGTGGAAGCGGGGGGAGGACTTCACCTGCTGGTCATCAAGCAGTTGCCGCAAGGCGGCTTCCTGGTCGGCGCCGCGCTGCAAGATCAGCAGGATTCGCTCCAGGGGCAGGTCGTCCGGCGCCACGCCCTGGTCAAATTCCCGGCGCGCCAGCGGGTGGACGTTTCCCGCGAGAGTGACCAAGTCGTGCGCGTCCACTGCTTGCGTCACGCGGGCGCGAGCGGCGGAGCTTTGCGCCAGAGAGTTGAGCGATGAGAAGGCCAGCGAAACAAATAAGAGAGCGGGAAAGACGACTAGTGAATGGGAGGTCTTCATGGGTCCTCCAGCAGGGGATGCTGGTTTTCAAAAATGGCCAAGAACCATCTTGATGGACAATTCGCGGCCACAATACGTAACCGAGTGTACACCTCGGCCAACGGACTGGGAATACTTTTTCTGGCACTTTTCCTGCCACTGGCGACAACATGCCCGAGGGTTTTGCGGAAGACGGAAACGGCCTGCAAATCCGCGTTGAGCCAGGGTTCCTGCTGCCCACTAAGGCCCCAAAAAGGTGATATGAACCGGCGAAAGCCGGCTACCAAGGTGTCGCTGCGGCTGCAAGTCCGCCAATCTTAATGGCGGACAATCGTTCGGCCTACGAAAGCATAACTCGCGCGGAGACGCTGAGGCGCAGAGAGATGAATAAAGAAGGAAGGGCAAAGAATCAGCCGGACGTAAGTTTTGGGTTTGTTCTCTTTTCTTGTCCTTCCTGCTCAGCGTCTCCGCGTCTCTGCGCGAAATGCTTTTGTTTTGCAGGAGGAGAAGAACCTCGACTCGCGCCGAGACGCCGAGGCGCAGAGAGATGAATAAAGAAGGAAGGGCAAAGAATCAGCCGGACGTAAGTTTTGGGTTTGTTATCTTTTTTTGTCCTTCCTGCTCAGCGTCTCTGCGTCTCTGCGCGAAATGCTTTTGTTTTGCTGGAGGAGGAGAACCTCGACTCGCGCCGAGACGCTGAGGCGCAGAGAGATGAATGAAGTAGGTTCGCGGCCCTTGATCTCAATTCTTCGCGTCTCCATTGCAGGGCACAAAAAGCCGCGGACCTACAAGACGCGCTACACTCGCTCGAAGCGTTGGTAACAGGTCAATTTCCTGAAAGGGTGTTTGCAGCCAAGCGGATTACGTGATCCAGGAGAAATCAGTCGAGCGGCGCTGTTGGCACTGTGCTCGACCCGCTGCGATTGCTTGTCAACCCTCGATTTGTGATAAGCTGACGCTCACCTGCCTTGCTCGGGTCAGCCTCATCAAAGTTGGTGCAAGGCTGGAACGGGATGAACACCTTTCTTCTCCGGATACCCCAAGCGCTTAGGCGCGCCCGGTTGCCCATTCTCTGGATGGCGATCACCTACGCGCTCGGGGTGGCTACAGGCGCCCTTATGGTGCATACCCACAGCCATTTCGCCCTTTCCTATCGAAACCGTCTGGTCGGACGCGCGCAAAAGACCGACCCGGCTGCCGTGGCCTCAAACCGCGGCCTTCCCCTCCGTGCAGCTTTCTTTGATTTCGTGGGCAACCTCGCTCGTGGCGCAGTCCCCTCCACCATGATGGGGCTTGCGGTCGCACTGCCTTTTCCGCTGGCCGCCTTCCGGGGATGGGTGGGCGGGATCGTCTCGCTTGATGGCGACCATAAGAGCCGCCTGGCGCACTGGCACGAGGCAATCTATTATCTTGGCATACTGATTCTGCAATTGATTCCGTATTCCCTGGCAGGCGGGACGGGGGTGCGGCTCGGCCTGGCGTTTCTCCTGCCGAAGGGGAGGTGGGGTTACCCGGCGTCCGAACGCTGGCTCGGCCTTCCCGCGGAAGGTTTGCGGGACGTTGGGCGGATCTATACGCTGATTGTCCCGCTCTTGCTGATTGCTTCGCTGCTTGAGTTCCTGGCGGCATGACCTCATCCCCTGAACCTTCGCCACCTCACGTGCTTTTGCCCAAAGGCCCGCTTTTCACCTTTTCAATAGGTGCCCCAGCCTGACTTCGGCCTCTGTTTCTGCTCGCTCGTCACTCGTCACTGCCTTTACTGCCCGTTCAACCTCATCCTTGTTCCCGAATTCCCAGGCGGCGTCGAGTCCGTAGCGCGGACCACCGCCCTTGCGGTCCGCGTCTCTTCCTCATCCTGAAGGGGAGTCGTGGTGGTTCTCAGAGTCGAGTCCGGGGGTCGGCAGGGACTCGCACGCGGTCGATGGTCAAGCCGCAGCGCTGTCGCTGTTCCTCGGGGCGGATGCCGGCATATTCGTTAAAGCTCGACCATCGCCAATCCTGAGCGTGGCCGACCAACCCCGCGCGCACCGGATTGAGGTGAATGTATTCGACCTGCTCATGATATTCCTTCACCGTGCGGATGGGCGACCAGAAAAGCGCGGTTGCCACAATTCTCCCTCGGTGCCGCGGTGCTGGTTAATGCCCGTCATCGAACTTTGCTAGACGGACTTGATCACCTGCGAAACCGTCTCTGGGTACCGCGGTGCGCCGATACCGTGCCAGTGGTCGGGGAAAAAAACCCAGGCCGCCAAATCGAAACGGTGCAAAGCGCGGGCTCGGTTGAAGGCGCGGGCCAACAGACTGAAGTCGGGCTCCATCAACCTTGTGCGCCGAGGAAGCAGGCGCACGGTGATGAAGAAGTATCGGTCCGAAAGAAATGGACGCCGCAACTTTGACACGGCGCTACACTACAACAGTTTGTAACATCATGGCCAGAAGAGACGCGGACCGCAAAGGCGGCGGTCCGCGCTACACTCGCTCCCGACGCCGTCGGGGATGGGTTGATAGAAAATCAGGAACTTCTCGAAATGGCGGACTCGCCACATTCGCAATGACGGGAATTTCCCGGATGGACGTCGTGCGCCGAGGTGCCCGGTTTGCGCTAATTCGAGGAAGGAGGCACGAGCTTCTGCGAGGAAGCGGCGAGCCACGTCCACGCCGGCATTTTCACCGATATAAGCAAAATGTTGAATGAGGTCGCGCCGAGCGGCAGGCCTCACGGTCGAAGCAGCCAAGCTTCGGCAGAATAATCAGCGGGGATGAACCGGCTGCTACGGTCACGCTTCCAGACGGTCGGTGGACCGGCGTTCCTCGTCCAGATCTTCAGAGCTATATCGCAGTGGGGGGACACCGTGCTGCGCGGCGAAATCCATGAAGGCCGCCAGCGGCGTCAGGCACAGCTCCGCGGCGCGCCCGATTGAAACCTTATCTTCGCGATAAAGTTCGAGCGCCAGCAAGCGAGCGGCTCCCTGCGAGAGGTTCCGCTCCTCCAGATTTGCTGCCTTCAGAAGCGCTGAAGGCAACTCTATGTGCACGGTCTCCATGCCTCAAAATTAACCCATCTGTGACGGTTTGTCATGCGACTTCCAAGGGGGTGAGCATTGCCCGACCTCGTCACTCGTCACTGTTTTTTTGCCTCCCCAACCCCGAACCCCCAATCCCTAACCCCTGCCTTTCCGGCATGCGGTCAATCTGCGCGCGATGCCGGGCGGAGGCAATAGTGACATGAACCGGCGAGCGCTGCGGGGGCAGAGTGCCGCGGATCGCACACTGCGGCGGTCCGCGCTGCGCTTGCTCAGATGGGCCAAATCAGATTATCAAAAGGGGGCCAAACCAAGTTGACCAAACCATCTGTCCAAGCGTATGATACAGGGTATTATCATAGGTTTAAGCAAACGGACTATCAATGGCTAACCGTGACGTGGTTAAGGGACGCGCAGATTCCTTAAACAAGACTATAAGCGAAGTAATGACATTTCTGGAAGATGGTGGTTGGCGCCCAGGGGGAGCGGGAGCTGATCTTCGTGCCTTCCTCCGTGAGAAGCTCGCTGACTTAGCAGAGTACTGGTTCAAACGGGGCATCCGGCGTGGCCATCGTAAGAGTCGAGAGGCATTCCTGAATGAGGGCACGGTCCCGGCCAAGCTTGTTTACAGGGGCCGACGAGAATTCTTCAAGGGCCAGAAACGGCAAGTTCGCGTCACATCAAAGATAAAGAGAGGAACGGGCGCAACAGGGTGAAGACTGAGCATAAAGCCATGAATAGCGAAGTTCCCCAGTTCGAAAACTCCTGCCCGCGACGCCCGACAACAAGAGGTTGACATGGCTGTGCACGACTAGATTGGCTTCCGGAACATTTGCACACAAGGAATGTACAATTGAGGTGAAGTCCAATGGCTGCAAAAAAACTGTCGCCAACGCAGTGCCCAAAGATGCTGCTGGTTCAAAAACCGCTCGGAAACGGCGCAGAGAACGAATGTTTCCTGCACTCACTTTCGAAGAGGCACTGGAAATCCCGGAAGGGATTCAGAAGCACGCTTCTGGTCTAAAGGTCCGCAGGCTCACTCTGTTCGAGAAACTCAACAAGGAACCCGACAAGTTCGAGTCGCGCCAGCTCGTCACGGCCTCCGGCCAATACGGTCTGACTAAGGGCGGATATCAAGCTGATTTCTTGGAGTTGACGCCTGAAGGCAATGAGGCCACCAGCGACGTGGTTACTCCCGCAAAGAAGTTGCAGGCCAGATTCGGCCTGGCCATCCAAAAGCATGCCCCATTCGCCCTCTTGTACCAGAAGTTGAAGGGCAACAGGATGCCAGCGAAGGAAGTGATGGCAGACTACCTCTCCGAGCTAAAAGTGGAAGAGGACGAGAAGGCAGAGTGCATTGACAAGTTCATACTGAATGCCAAATTCCTCGGCCTACTCAGAACGATCGGCGGGTCGGAACGTATTATCCCGATTGAACAGGTGATAGAAGAGATATCAACCGCGCCCGCATCTCAACACGATCAATCAGCTGGCGACAACGAGGCGGCCATGCTAGTGCCACCTCTTGCCGCCGCAGGCCACGGCCCGGAGCCAACGGAAGATTTCGCCAAAATCTGTTTCTACATCACACCCATTGGAGAAGAGAGTTCGGAGGAGCGCCGCCACTCGGATTTCATGATGGAGTACATCATCAAGCCCGCCGTCAAGGAATTCGACCTAATTGTTGTGCGGGCCGATCAGATAGGCAAGCCAGGCATGATCGGCAAGCAGGTGATCGAGCACATCTTGAAGGCGCGCTTGGTCATCGCTGATCTATCGTTCCACAATCCGAATGTCTTCTATGAATTGTGCCTGCGACATGCCACGCGACTTCCCACAGTCCAGGTGAAGCGGACAGTGGACAAGATCCCATTCGACCTGAATCAATACCGCACTATACCAATCGAGACGCGGGACCCGTATAGTCTCATGCCAAAGATTCAAACGTATACGGCTGAAGTTGCCAATCAAGTAAGGCGGGCGCTCCAGGATTCCGAGTCTGGTGACAACCCGATTTCTCTTTATTACCCGAGTGCGAGGTTGAATTGGGATGAGAAGTAGCGGGGGGCCACGATCAATTCTACTCTGATTGATAGTGGGGTCTTTACCCGTAACGACAAACCCACCGTCAGAAAGGCGCGGACCGTGGCTACATGCCCAGGCTTGAAGCCGTCATAGAGAATGGTAGACTAGGCAGACTGAACTAACGGAGGGGGCAATGGGAAACGAAGAAGGGCATTTTGCGGCTACTGCCGACTTGCCGAAGTCCGAGGCGGTGCCAGATACTCCGGACCTTTCTGGTGAGACCGCGACCACAGTAGGGGCCAATAAGGCTGAAGAGGCGTCGAAAGTTGTGCCTTGGCCTACATTAATCCAAACCGGGAACACAAAGGAGATCGGAGAACGGTTCGCTAGTGAGGTCTCCGCGATTCTCAAGTCTAACGGGATGCAGGACGCCTGCGTCTTGGGATTGTTAGAGCCAAATAGCAGCATTGATTCAACCGACTTGGACCAGGTATTCACCAGTCTTACACAACTGAATCGCGATCGGAGCAAGGACGTAGTGCTGCTGTTGCTCACCCGCGGAGGAGCCATTGAGCCCGCGTATCAAATTAGTAAGCTCTGCAAGTCCTTCGCGGCGAAGCGTTTTATTGCGGTAGTGCCGCGCTTTGCAAAATCCGCAGCCACCCTGATCGCCCTCGGTGCCGACGAAATCCATATGGGGCCACTAGGGGAGTTGGGTCCGATTGATCCCCAACTCACCGGCGGTCTACCTGCATTGGCCGTAAGTCAGGCGCTTAAAACTATAGCGGCCCTTGCCCAGGAGTTCCCAGGTAGCGCTGAGATGTTCGCCCGATATCTAAGAATGGCCCTCAAGGTGGAACAAATAGGATACTGTGATCGCATAAGTGAGTCAGCCGTTCAATACGCTGTTCGCTTACTATCGACAAAGCATGCCTTGCCGAAGGACGCAGAACTCGTCGCCAAAGAACTTGTCCACGAGTACAAAGACCACGGGTTCGTGATCGAGATCGAAGAAGCGAGGATGCACCTCGGGAAAGATTGGATCAAGACCGAAAGTCCCGAACTGACAGCCGCTGAAGCAATTTACTCGTTGTTTGATATGGTCAACTTCTTCCTCGGCTTCATAAAGTCCAAGTATCTAATTGTTATCGGTGGAGTAACTCTTCCCGACTCGATACACATATATAAGAAACCAAAGGAGTAGTACGGCGCAAGACTCCTTTGTAGCAACCTGGTGGGGCAGAAGGTGAAGTGCATGGGGGCGGGTAGCCAAGGTCAGTGTAGTCCTGAGGGGGCCTTTCTCATGCCCGATACCCCAGCGGCAAGCGCACGGCGGCAAGAAGGTAGTGACGAGTGACGAGTGAAGAGTGACGAGTGCGAAGAGCAGTGGTTAGTGGCTAGTGGAAAAACCAAAGGTTGACACTCGAAAGCCGAAACTGGAAACTCCAGAATCGAAATTGGAAACTCGAAAACCGCTAATCGAAAATCGGCAATTTGCCCCCCGGGGCCCCGTATCCCCAACTTGTAGGTGGTAGGTCGCAGGTGGCAGGTGGGAAAAGCGGGCAGCCCCACTCAGCGATTTCTTGACCTTGGACCCTTTACCGCCCCTTTCCTGATCTGGCGCGCCACAGCCTCGCGCAGCATGGCGTTTATCCGCGTCTGGTATCCCTTCCCCTGTCCGCGAAGCCAAGCGAGAATATCGGCGTCGATGCGTATCGTCAGGGACTCTTTAATGGGCCGGTAAAACTTTCCCCTAACGGCTTGGCTCCAATCGGTCTTTTCCGGAATGTCGCTAAAGTCGATTTCTTCATCCTTCAAACGCCTTAGATCTTCCATCTCCTTAGCCAAGCGGCCAGTTACCTTCCCCATACGCTCTCCTCTCCGACGGACTGGCTTTTCGCGCTGAGATGATGCGGATCACCTCTTCGCCGTCCTCTTCCCGGTATATGTAAGCAACCACCACCGCGAGCGAACCACCGATCACTCCCACCGTCTGCCATCGCTCCTCATCGTCTACGTCGCGGTCCCGATCGGCAAGCGCTTGAGGGTCGTCGAAAACCAGCTAGGCGCTCTCGAAAGAGATTCTGTGTTTCCTGAGATTGCGGCGGTTCTTGACATCATCCCACTCAAAGCGCCTTCCGCGTACCTACAATTTCGTACCTACATTATACCACATCATGGCAGATTCAAAATAGCGCAGGAGACAGGGGACGGCAGGTGTCAGGTGCCAGGTATCAGGGAATAGCCCGCGAAGCGGGCGAAAGATAGTAGCCCATAGCGTGAGCTATGGGTGACGCGTTCGTGCAAAGTCCGCAAGCCCCGGAGGGGCGAAAGAACCCATCCTTGGGGCGATTCCAAGTCGCCGCCCATATGCTGCCGCCGAAGAAAAATGGCATTGCGCTGTTAGATTTGGTCGTGATTTCTTTCGCCCCTGGCGGGGCTCGGGCGGGGTGAGGGCCGATTCTCCCACGGCTTGCGCCGTGGGCTACCATCTTTCGCCCGCTTCGCGGGCTGGCGAGCGGGGCACACTGGGATTTTCTCCTGCCCGACACCTCGGCGGCAAACGCAAGAGAAGCGGTCAGCGCTCAGCTATCAGCTATCAGCTATCAGCGATCAGCTTTCAGCGATCAGGAACAAGAAGGCGGGGAGTAGGGTGACAGGTTACAGGTGACAGGAAAAAGCTAAGAGTTCACGGCCGACAGCTTGCAGCAGTAAGTCCCGAGCCCCTAGCCCCGAATCCCAGAATCCCGAATCCCGAATCCCGAATCCTTCGACCCCCGCGTGACACACTCTCCCGTATCGGTTATCGACATTTTCAGATGAGAACATGAATTAAATTGCCGCGTCAGAAGGTTTTCAATGAACCGATGATCCGGTGGCCCTAAAGGCAGTGACCAGTGACGAGTGATAAGTGAAGAGTGCTAAGAGCAGTGGTCAGTGGTTAGTGGCTAGCGGAAGAACCAAAGAGCGAAACTCGAAAATCGCCAATCGTCAATCGACAATTTCTCCCCCGTGCCCCGTGTCCCGTACCCCCGAATCCCTTGCCCCTGGAAGTCGCTCCATTTTCTCCCGTGAAAGCGATATACATTTAAATGTATAAACACCGTGATTCACGTTCTTTACTGCTTCGAGAAGAAGAGCCGGGAATTGCCCAGAAGAGAATTTGAAACGGCCGTGCAACGGCTTAAAGCGGTGAAAGCACGCTGGGCAGAGGAAAAGAGGCATGAAAAACACGGCTAACTAACCCACGCATGTGACGCGTGGGAACGTGCTGGATGATCTGGGCTTTTCGCCGGAGCAGGCCACGGTGTTGAAGTTCAAGGCCGAACTGTATCAGGCAATCCTGCGGTGCGCGAAGAAGTATCCGCAAAAGGACCTGCAAATAATCCTGGGAGAGCCACAGCCGCGGGTGAGCGAGCTGCTTAACGGGAAAATTGCCAACAAAAGCGTCGATAAACTGCTTTGCTATGCCGGACGCTTGGGCATTGAAGCCAAGGCCAAATTCACCCAAACTCATAAAGAGGTGGTGGAGAATGAGTTGGCCCTGGCCGACTAAGGGCCAAAAAAGTCCTCAGTTATCAGTTGTCAGTAAGTAACGTAAGGAAGCAATCTGCAAGTCGAACGGGGCGGTTAAGCAAACACTATTCGGCCCTTGGGGGCGGGGACGGGACGGCCGATTTCCCGAGCGGTCTCGATCCACTCCTGGATGACCACTTCCACGCTCGCGAGGGCTTCCCGATAGGTTTTGCCGTCGGCGGCGCAGCCGGGAAGCTCCGGCACGTCGGCGATGAAGGCTTTGTCCTCCTCGCTCCAATAGATGATGATCTCGTACTCAGGCATCTCCGCCGCCTCCCAACCTGTACTTGAGTATAACCTGCCGCACCTGTCCTCCCTGATAAGGCCTGGTCCGGCGCAGTGGCGCAGTTTGGTGTCGCAGCAACGAGTCTGCCTCGCCATATGGCGGCGTAAAGCCGCCTCTACGTTGTTAATTCGGCCCACTACCTGGTCTTGCCGCCCTTGGGCTGAAGGTTCAGGATTTCCTCCTCTTTCCAGAAGATGTGATGACTGCCCGGAATTCGCTCCATAAATCCCAGACGCTGAGGTAGTCCTCTGAGGTCCGCAAAGCGAATGTTGGCGTCGGACTGTCCGCGCAAAACCTGGACGAGAATCTTGCCGGTTCTCAGGCAAAGCAGCGTGCCTCGGGGCGTGAGGATGTCGCAGAGTGGCTAAGTAGGCATCGGGGAACACGGGGAATAGCTAGTCGGTCTCGGGCATAGGAGCGTGCCTCGGTGGAGGATATCGCAGAGTGGCTAAGTACGCGTCGGGGAACACGGGGAATCCGCAGGTAGATACAGGCCTTGTTCAATGCCGCCCGGATACAGCCGATAGCTGACAGTTCACCGCAAATCCCGATCCCCGTAACCCCTGTTCCGAGTCTGCCCCCTGACACCTGGCACCTACACCTGGTCATTAGCCCTGTACCGCGTGTCCCGTGCCCCGCCTTCCCCAGCATCTTCGCAAGTCCAATAAGGGACAGAAAGTCCGACCTCGGGACTCCCAAGGGGCCCCTCGGACACGAGAACTGGGACTTGCTGGGACTTGTGGGGATTTGTGGAATATCCACTTTGGCCTGTCCCCACCCGTAGCAAAAAGAAACGGGCGCAAAAATCCAAACCTCACGCACTCACGCGGTAATCCTGAGTTTCCGGCCCGGACGATACCGCAATCGAAACACGATGGCTCAGCGGCGCGAGTTCCCGAGCCAGAAACTGCAGATCCCGGAATTCGGCGTGCGTTCCCTCGGCCACCACAACTTTGACGTCGGCATCGTTATTGTGCAGATAGGCGCGGATGCTGGCGGCCAGGCGTTTGGCGCTGGCGCGGTCCAGGGCGCCTTCGAGTTTCACCCTGGTGTCGTGCAAGACGCGCTCCAAGCTTACACGCAGCGACCCGAGTTCGCCGGTACGCAATGCCCAGGGAGAGGTGCGATAAGTGTTGCGGACCAACTTGGGTTGTTGGAACAAGTCGTGCCGAAGCGTAAAGCCGGTCCAAGCGGCGGCAGCAGGCGCGAGCAACGAACGCACACGAGCGCCCAGGGGAGGCGCACCGATGGCCTCGCGAACCTCCGCCTCCAGACGGACTGCAGCTTCCGGCAGAGGCCCGAAGAGTTTGGCGACCCGGAAAAGCGGCCAGGCGAAATGGATCTCCTCCTTCCAGCGCTCCGCTTTGGCGCGAAGGTAGGCGGAACTGGAGTTGCAGTAGCGCTTCCAACCCTGGAACCAGACCTCCACCGATCGCAGGATGGAAGGCCCATTAAGGCGATAGTCCGTGTCGAAGCACTCACGCTGCAGGGCCTCGATTTCTCCCGGCTTCATGGTGGGATGCACCACCATGGAGGTGAAGCCATCGCAGTTGCGGTAGTAACGCTCAGGGTCGGCCAACATTTCCGGGCGCATGCGCCCTTCCTTCATGATGCGCTCGTAGAAAGGCGTCCCCGGCGTGGGACCATAGATGAGAAACTGGCCGTAGGTGGGCCGCAGCGCCAGGAATTCCCTCATCTCCTCCCGAATGATTTCCGGCGTGTGATAATCGAACCCCAGTATCATGGAGGAGAGCACGGTGATGCCGTGCGAGCGCAATTCCGGGATCAATTCCTCGATGGGTTTGCCCTGCTGTTTGGAGTAGCCGGAGCGTTTTCCTTCAAACCCCACCCAAACGCCGTCCACGCCGGTTTCCAGCAGTTCCTGAGGAGTGAAGCGGCTCAAGGCTTTTACCGATGCGAAGGAGAAGATCGAAAGCGGCGTGCCACGGGCCAGCACCAGTTCGCGCATGCGGGTGGCGCGGTCCTTGGCCAGCAGGAAGTCTTCGTCGAGAATCGCCATGCTCATGCGAGGGTCGACCTCGAGGTAGCGCTCTACGACGCGAAAGATGTCGTCGCCGGTAGGAAGCAGGCGAATGTGGCGGCGCTTGAAGTAATGCGACGTGCAGCAGAAGTCGCAGCCGTTGGGGCAGCCGAGGCCGGCGAAGATCACGCCGGTGCGGTCCATGGGCACGGAAAAAACCTTCAAGTTGAGCATCACCAGGGGATGATCGTAAGGCATGGGGCGGGGCGGCTCATTCAGCAAGGCGCGGAAAAAGGCCACGCCCTCGCCACGGCAGAAGTAGTCGCCGTACGGAGCCAGCGTGGCGTCGTCCAGAACCGTTCCGTAACCGCCCAGAACGATCTTGGCGCGCGGCGCGTATTTGCGCACTAGCGCCACCACTTCCTTCATGCGATGGAACAAGACGAGGTTGAAGGATACGCCAACGTAGTCCGGCCCCTTCTTCAGCTCGCGAATCAACTCGCGGTGCGAGGGGTATTGCAGCACCACGGCGGGCGCATCGATGTTGGCGGCAATGTAATCCAGCCCATAGGTGAAATTCACGGAGCGCGGGCTGAAGACGCCTTGGGCGCGGGTGACTTGCCCGTGCAACACTTCGAAGCCGACGCTCGGAGCGTCTCCGTGCGTGGCCCCGAGAGGGCGGCAAACACTTGTCAGTAGAACCTTGGGACTACGCGAGAGGCGGCCCGTGGGTTTCTCGCTCGCCCGAGGTACTTCCGCGAGCGCACACGGCCCAGCCCCCAATTTGGTTTCCATCCTTGCCTCATCTGCGAGGGCAACGTGAGGTCGCTGAGTACTGTATCACGTGGCTCGGCTCGACTCCAGAAAGACTTTGATATGGCCAGGGCCCGATCGAGCCTTGGTAAGCTTAGCGGGCTCGCGGCACAGTCACCCAATCTGCCGGAAACGGCATATGAGCGGAAATATACGATCGCGGAAAAGACCCTGCGCCGCGGCATGGGCTTTCGCCCGCCTCCCGGTCGGCGTTAATACTTGCGCTTGGCGGAACGCCGTCGAATGGGTATCAGGGGCTCAACCTTCGCCCAAAACTCGTCGGAAACTTCCCCAGATTTTATCTGTGGCATCTTGGGCCATTATCCGGCCTTATTCTTCCCACGAGTTCAAGAGTAATTTACGGATAAGCTCTTAGGGCGATAGGAAGTCTGCGCGCATAGTTGACCCACGGCGCGTACAGGGATGACGGATGTAAGAAAGGTCCGGCAGGGGAGAAGAGGGCAAGCTGGCTCAGGGATTCAAACGCAGCCCCACGGATATGTAACTGCCACCATTGGCGCGGCGAAACTCAGGCCGCCGCACTTTTTGGCCGAGCGCAGTTTCGCTGTGGCAGTTATGCGTGCGCGGTGTATAGCTGACCTTCAGCAACCCGGGCCGACGATTCTTCGCTTAACTCTTCCAAGGCGCGGAGCACCGACTGTTGTATATCCGGGTCAAGCCCGCGTTCAACCATGGGGAACAGGCGCCCATTTTCGTCTAGAAGGTGGTTGCGCAGCCAGATGATGTACTTCCGGCCGCTCTGCATGACCTCATGCGGGTTGCCGCCACCCTTGAGCAGGCGATCAAGGCTTTGGTGAAAAGCCTTCTCGGTCTGCTCGCCGGTGTCGTGTTCGTGACGCATGCGGTCAAGGGTAAGAGCGATACCTTGCACATGTTCCTGAAGCGCGGGGTGGAGGATTTGTTCTTCCTCCACGACATGGGTGTGAAGGGCCGCGGAAATTTCCCGCCGCAGCCCGGCAAGCCGTTCCGTCGTCTTGCGGTGATCCCTCACTATGGGTAAAACATGCAACTGCTCTTGTAAATCGTTCAGCATTAAAGACAACTCCTGATGCTCTTGCACCAGGTAGTCCGTTACGCATCGTGTCATTAGAAGAGGAAACCTCCGTCAGTTTATTTTGGATGCGGAGGCGGAGAAAATAGTTTTGCGGATTTTTTGTCACCCTGTGCTAGCCACCGTGTCCACGCGAAGAGCGGCGGCGCAATTCTTCCCACAAAGATTGAACCATTTGCCACGCCCTTTCGTATTATGGGTTGATGCGAAAGGACAGGTGCGTTCGTCTTTCCTGTGCCCTCCGAGGAGAAAATATATGCGCTCGCTTACCAAAACCGGCGGGGTTCTGGGAATGCTGCTGTTGGTCGCTCCCCTGGCAGCGCCCAAAGCCGCGACGGAAGTCGAAACGGGCTCCATTGTGATTGTGTTCAAGGACGGGCGCCAACAGACTTTTCGCGTGGCGGACATTGCTCGCATCGAGTTCAATTCCTCTACGGAAAGGGTATCCGCCAGCCAAGGCCGTTTTCTGGGCGAGTGGAGAGTGGGTGATGGCACGGGGGGGACATTCCTCATTACCCTTAAGCCTGACGGAGTGGCCCACAAAACCTTGGGTTCGGGTGGCGGTGTGTGGAACGTCGTGAACGGCGAAGCCCGCATCGCCTGGGACGATGGCTGGCACAACGTCATCCGGAAGCGCGGCGGCAGGTATGAAAAGGCGGCCTATTCGCCCGGTTCGTCTCTTTCCGGCGCGCCCGCGCATGTGGCCGAGGCAGTTTACATCGAAGCACACTGAAACCTCTCGCCATGTGGTGAGCACCAGCCAGCGCAGCGCGGACCCGTTGCCGAGGTCCTCTTCACGCCGCACCGTTCCTCACCTGACATTGACCCTTGCCTTGTGCGTCTTGCATTTTGACTTTTCGTTGCGACTCCGGCGCGCGGCCCTTTGCTCGCTCGTCTCTCCTGTCGCGCACTTTCTTTCGCTTCTCCTCACATGTTTCTCACCACTTGTCGTATGGATGCGTCGCGGATAAGATAGGCGCGATAGAGTTGGATCGTCATCGTGTCTCAACTCGCGAGGGGGGAGTTATGAGATCTTATCTGCGCGGAATTTGCTTCGTCCTGTCGGTGTGTCTCTTGCCGATTTCCGTAATGGGGCAGGGCCGAGGAGCAAATAGCCTTTTCATCGGCACGCATATAGATTCGTTGCCGGCAAACCGGCTCGCGGCGGGAAAGGCAAATGGCGTTCCGGGCGGTTCTCGTGCGCGGCGCCAGATTGATGGCGGCGCCCGCTGTTGCCGCGGGTTCCGAACCCGTCGCTACCGATGCCGGACTGGTTGAGGGCACTGTGAACGCCGATTCCCAGGTCCGCATTTTCAAAGGCATTCCTTTCGCGGCGCCGCCCGTGGGCGCTTTACGCTGGAAAGCCCCCCAGCCTGTTCCAAGTTGGACCGGAGTCCGCAAAGCGACCGAATTTGGGGCGCGCTGCATGCAAGGCCGCATTTTCGGGGACATGGTTTTTCGCGACAGCGGGCCCAGCGAAGACTGCTTGTACCTGAACGTGTGGGCGCCGTCGGCATCTGGGCCGGCGCACCTGCCGGTCATGGTGTGGATTTATGGCGGAGGTTTTGCCGCCGGCGCGGCTTCCGAACCGCGCCAGGACGGTGAGAACCTGGCCAAAAAGGGAGTGGTGGTGGTGAGCTTCAATTACCGCCTCGGCGTGTTCGGATTCCTCTCCCACCCGGAACTTACCGCGGAGTCGGCCCACCATGCGTCCGGCGACTACGGTCTTTTGGATCAGGTGGCAGCTCTGGAATGGGTGCGAAAGAACATTGCCGCCTTCGGTGGCGACCCTGATAACGTGACGATTTTCGGCGAGTCGGCCGGATCCTTTTCCGTCAGTGCGCTGATGGCATCCCCACTCGCACAGGGGTTGTTCCAGCGGGCAATCGGCGAGAGCGGCGCATTCTTCAGCGCCACCCTCCCTGCGAAACCCCTCGCCTTGGCGGAGGAAGCGGACCAAAAATTTGCCGATTCGCTGGGGGTACATTCCCTCGAAGCACTCCGGGCCCTGCCTGCGGGCGCGCTACTGGATGCCGTTGCAAAACCGGGAATGATCCGATTTTGGCCCACCATCGACGGCTACTTCCTTCCCGATTACGTTGGTTCGATTTTTGCCGGCGGAAGACAAAGCAAGGTGCCACTGCTGGCGGGTTGGAATGCGGATGAGGGGGACTTCCACGCCATCTTTGCGGGAGCAGCCCCCACCGCGCCGAACTTTATCTCGCGCGCGCACGTACTGTTCGGCGAGCAGGACCAGACATTTCTGAAACTCTACCCGGCAGCGACGGACGAGCAGGCCAAGCGTTCGGCGCGGGATCTGGCCGGAGATCAGTTTATCGGCTTCGGCACCTGGAGGTGGATCGAAGCGCAGGCGGCCACGGGGAATTCTCGCGTCTTCCGCTATGAATTCGATGACGCGCCACCCTCGCCGAAGGACAGCACCGCTCCTTCGCGAGGCGCGTACCATTCGGCGGAAATTGAGTTCGTGTTCGAGGCGCTGGCGTCGAAGAACCTTCCCTGGCGGCCGGAGGACGAGAAGCTCTCGGATCTCATGTCGTCTTACTGGACCAACTTCGCCAAGACGGGGGACCCCAACGGCCCCGGTCTGCCTCCCTGGCCTGCCTACAGCAGTCAGAACGGTTACCAGGTTATGCACCTCGGTGCGAGCCCTCATGCGGCGCCGGACGAGCACCGAGGCAGATATCAATTCCTTGAGGCGCTGCCTCCCCAGAAGTAGCGCGCACCCAGTGCCAGCCGCGCTGAGCGATTCGCTAACTGTGAGGCATTCTCAAGCTCCTCCGGGAAGGATTTCAGGCTGCTTCCAGCCTTTGCGGCGCTCACCCACCACCAGGGCGCCCGAAACTTCGAGGCCCCAAGGGTCGGGAACCACTGGGGCCTGCCCCTTGAGGGCAACCGGGACTCGGTTTGCACAGGCGCTCGCTTCATCGGGGAAGCACCTGGCCGACGCCACGCTCGCATCCACCACAATTTCGCTCGATACTGCCGCCCCTCATTGACCATTCCGCGGACGCGTAGCCGGAAAACCGAATCTTGAGTTTCACCAGCCACAAATCGACGATCGACAATCGCAAATCTCAGTTCGTCCAAAGGCTCGATGGCCCGATGACGCGATCACCTGATGGACGAGCATCCAACCCGCCGCCCCCATTCTGGAAGTGCCAAGACCCGACTTATGGGAGTATTATGTTATGTGGGAAGTAACCTCCTGAGGATTGCAGGCGCAGCGTGAGCTACGGCAGCGCCCCAGGGGAAAGAAGGAAATGTGGCGGAAGAAAGACTGAAAATTGCAGTATTCGTTGATTTTGACAACATTCAAATCGGCGTCAAAGAAACCTTGGGCAAGGACTTTGACGTTTCCATCGTGCTGGAGGCGCTCAAGGAGCGGGGCGAAGTGGTCAGCAAAGTCGCCTATGGCGACTGGCCGCGCGCCAGCGAGTACAGCCGCGAGATGACGCAGCACGCCATCCACATGGTGCAGCGCAGTGTGACGCCGCGGGGCGACAAGAACGGCGCGGACATCAACCTGGCGCTCGACGCACTGGAAATGGCCTTTACCCGCGACCACATCAATACTTTTGTGATTGTCGGCGGCGACAGCGACTTCATTGCCCTGGTGGAAAAGCTGAAACAGTACGACAAACGGGTGTTCGTGGTCGGCGGCCGGCAGTTTACCAGCGGCATCCTGCAGAGGAATTGCCACGAATTTATTTCTTACGAAAATCTGCTGAAAACCGGCAGCGACAACGTGCGCTCCACGCGTGCCCAGCGCAGCGCGACGCGCAGTGCGGAAGCCCGCTCGCTGTCCACGGCGATGCCGAACATCCAACGCGCGCTCCAGATTCTGGCGGAACGCGAGGTTGCCCCGCAACTCGGTTTGCTGAAGAGCACCCTGCTGCAACTGGATGCCACCTTCAGCGAGCGCGACTTCGGCGCCGGATCGTTCCTGGAGTTCATCCAGAAGCTGCGCAAGGCGGGGCTGGTGGAGATGCGCCGCACCGACCGCGGTTACCTGGTCGAAGCGCCAGAGGGCGAGGGCGCTCGCGAAACTGCTCCCGAGCCCGCAGCAGAGGCCGCCGCGGTGGAAGCAGAAGCGGCAGCAGCGGAAGTTCCGGCGGGCGAGGGTCCGGCTGAGGCCGGCGCTCCGCCCGCTCCAGCGCCTGCGGCCACTGTGCCCACGCCCGCGAGCGCAGAGGATTCCCTGGCCGCATTGCGCCAAGCTTTACCCGGCCATTTTGAGAAGGCGCCCAACCGCCCGCTCTACCTGCGCCAGATTCGGCAGCTCTTGCGCGCGGCGGGAACCTCCGTCGACGAGCGGTCGGGATTTCGCGGCCTGCTCGATCTTCTCCACCAGGCCCAGCGCGAAGGCTGGCTGCGCCTGCATCGCGACCGCAAAGGCGTTTGGCGCGTCTTCCCCGCCGCCGGTCCCGCCTCCGTCCCGGCTTCCGCCATCCCGGCAGAGGTTGCGGTTGAGGGACTGCCGGCGCTTGAACCGGAGCTCCACATGCCGGTGGAGAACCGACGTGAATTGGGAGATGGAGGGGTTGCCGGAAGTGTTACCTGAGGAAATCGCCGAACCCATGGAGCCCTCCCCGCCCGCCCTGAGCGAGGAAGTTCTGCCTGGGGAGCCCGCTCCTCTGCCCAAAGCACGCAAGCCGCGCGCCGCCAAGGCGGGAACAAAAAGCACCAAGCCCAAGACCTCTAGAAAGCGCAAAGCGAAAGAGCCGGCCCCGGCCAGTGAGATCAAGGAGGAGCCGACGGCCTGAGGACGGCCAGAAAACGTGATGTTGCGAAGAATCGCCAAATGGCTGGGCGTGGTCTTGTTGGCCGGCGGGGGGGACGTATCTGGGCTTGTTGCTGTTTCCGTATCCCCTTTTCGCCTATCACGCGCAATACGAGAACCTTGCAGTTTATTCCGACCAGCCTTTATCTCCGCATCTTCCCTCGCTGCTGGGCGAGGTGCAGAAGCGCCTGGGTGCGTCGCCCCTCAATGATCCCGGGCTGATTCAGCGGATTTTCATTTGCAATCGCCCGGGGCTGTACGCCTTCTTCGCCAATACGAAATACCGTTCGGGGGGCATTACTTACGCGGACCTGACCAGTAATATCTTCTTGCGTAGATTACATATTGATAATAACCGTCTGGTGGAGAGGTCGGGGAAGGAGGTTCCGGGTGAACGCACACTCGTCTACTATCTGACCCATGAGATCACACACGCGCTGGAGGTCCACCACCCGGGGCGTTACGCTTACTGGCGGCTGCCGGCTTGGAAACGGGAAGGCTACGCCGACTATGTGGGGAGGGACGGCGACTTCCATTTCCCCCAGCAATTGGCCGCCTTCCAGCGCAACGCCGTGGAGATGGACCCGCATCGCTCCGGCCTTTACCTGCGCTACCAGTTGCTCGTGTCCTACCTGCTCGAAGTTCGGGGAATGACCCCTCACCAAATGCTCACCAAGTATTTTGATAGAGCTTCCCTCGAACGCGACCTCCGCCGGATGAAGTAAATTGCCGCAGCACAACGCTCGAGGCAACTCAATGCGCCGGACGGTTTTCAATGACCCGATGATCCGATGGCCAGATGACCCGATTTTCTCTCATTGGGCGTTCTTCCGGTGCAAGGGAACGGCGAAAAATCCCGTCCGGCGCCGACCGGTTGGTTGTGCCAACTAGGCGGGTTACCCTCAGATCACCAGCACACCCGCGCCGTGGATTTTACTACTTTTGAGGTTTTGCAGAGCGTGATTTGCCTCGGGGAGCTGAAAGGCTTCGATCTCGGCGCGCACGGGAATTTCCGCGGCGAGGCGCAGGAGGGAGCGCACGTCCTCACGCGTGCTGTTTGTCACGCTGCGCAGGATGCGCTCCTGATAGAGCAGTTGATATTCCATTTCCGGCAGGGTGGACATGGTGATGCCGGCCAGGGCCAGCGTGCCGCCTTTGCGGAGGGCGCGCAACGCGTCGGGAACCAGCTTGCCCGCCGGAGCGAAAATGATGGCGGCATCCAGGGGCGCCGGTGGCGGCTCACTCGCCGCGCCCGTCCACACCGCCCCAAGCTGGCTCGCCAATTGGCGGTGCGATTCCGCGCGCGTGAACACGCAGACCTCACACTGCCAGTGGCGCGCGATCTGGATGACGATGTGCGCCGAGGCGCCAAAACCATAAAGGCCCAAGCGTTCGCCCGGCTGGAGGTTCGAAAGTTTCAAGGCGCGGTAGCCAATCACGCCGGCGCAGAGCAAGGGCGCAGCTTCCAGGTCGGAAAAATTCCCGGGGAGCGCATAGGCAAAAGCGGCGGGAGCCACCATCGCTTCCGCAAAGCCGCCGTCGGCATGAAAGCCCGTGAACCGAGCCCGCTCGCAGAGGTTTTCCAGGCCCTTGCGGCAGTATACGCACTCCCCGCAGGTGGAATAGAGCCAGGGAACGCCCACGCGGTCACCTTCGCGAAATTCGCTCACGCCCGCGCCCAGAGCGTCCACCGTGCCGACGATTTGATGGCCGGGGACTACCGGTAGTTTAGGAAGCGGCAAATCCCCTTCCACGATGTGCAGGTCTGTATGGCAAACACCGCAGGCGCGCACCCGCACGCGGATTTCCCCTTCGGCGGGAACAGGCAAGGGAAGCTCGGAAAGCCGCAGCGGATCCTCCGCAACCGGCCGCGGTTTTTCCAGCAGCATTGCACGCATGATCAACCCCGAGTCTACCGAAGACGATGGGAAGGTGCAACTGCCGGGCCGTTCCTTCGCTTGCTTCTCCGCGATGCTTCGCGGAATAATGGTCTGATGAGCTCAGCGTTCAAGCTGAACCTCGAACAATCGAAAGCCGTCGAGCATGGTGAAGGCCCCCTGCTGATCATTGCCGGGCCGGGCAGCGGCAAGACGCGCGTCATCACGCAACGGATCGTCCACCTCCTGGCGGGATCGGGAGGAGCCGTCAAAGGACCGGTGCTGCTTCCCAACTTTAAGATTCCAACGGCTCGCGGGCGGGACCCCGATGGATGGGGGCAGGATGCCCGCGCCACGCTGCTCCGCAGTACGGAAAACTCCGGCGTGGGGGTTCAGCCGGAAAACATCCTGGCACTGACCTTTACGGAGAAGGCGGCGCGGGAAATGCAGCGCCGCGTGCGCGAAGCCCTGCCGGAGATCGACACCCTTCCCCGCATTTCCACCTTCCATGCGTTCTGTTACGAGGTGCTGCGCAAGCGTCATTTCGAGCGCACGCTGCTTGACAAAGTTGACGTTTGGATCTTCCTCCGCCAGCGCCTGGAAAAGCTCGAGCTCAAGTTCTACCAGAAGCTCGCGGAGCCCGGCGCGTTTCTCCATTCGCTCAACGATTTTTTCTCGCGATGTCAGGATGAGTTGATCGAGCCGGCGGATTTTGAGCGCTACGTCGAGGCGATGGAAAAGGACTTCCTGGCGATCGCCCCTTCCCTCGACGCCGCTGAGCGCACGCTGAGGCAACAGGAGATCGAGAAGAAGCAGGAACTGGCGCGCGTCTTCCGCCATAGCCGCAAGCTGATTGCGGAAGCCGGATGTTCGAGCCTGGGCAGCCTGATTCCGGAAACGGTTCGCCTTTTCGATCACGAGCCGGAAGTTCGGGAATCCTATCGCCGGCTCTTTCGCTATGTGCTGGTGGATGAATTCCAGGACACGAATTACGCGCAAGTGGAGCTGCTGAAGCGACTCGTCGAGCCGCCTTACAATATCACCGCCGTAGGCGACGACGATCAGGCCATCTACCGGTTTCGCGGCGCGTCGCACGGCGCCTTCAAGATGTTCGACGAGGCCTTTCCCGGCTACGATACGGTTTTTCTCGACACTAATTTCCGCTCCACCCAACGCATCCTGCGCATTGCGGATGTGCTGATCGCGAAGAACGATCGTTACGAGGCGAAGCCGCAACTCCGGGCGACCCGGGAAGAAGGCGCACCGGTTTACCTGCTGCAATCTCCGGACTTCCGGAGCGAAGCGGCGTGGATTGCGGAGGAGGTGGCGCGGGTCATCAACCGCGGAACGCCAGGGGGCGACATCGCCGTGTTCTACCGCGCGCACGGCTACCGCGATCTGCTGGTCGAGCAATTTCGCCGGCGGAAGATCCCCTTTGCCATCCGCGGCCTGTCGATTCTTTCCACGGTCATCCTGCGCGACCTGGTAGCATACCTGAATATCATCCACTCCGCGCACGACAACGTCAGCCTGACGCGCGTGCTGCTGACACCCCGATGGAATTTCCCAGAGGAGTTGGCCCTGGAGGCTCGCACCCAAGCGTTGCGCGACCGTTGCTCGCTTTATGACGTTCTGGAATCGTGGCAACGGTCGGCAGGCGCGAACCGGCTGGAGACCACCGGCTGGCCGGAACTGCACCGCTTGCTGGGCGAGTTGCACAAATATGCCGAGCACGCTCCGGTGACGGCGTTGCTCCAGAGGCTGATCGGCCGGTTGGAACTGAGCTTCCTGCCGCAGGATCCCGACGGCGGTTTTGTGGAAGCTTTCCGGAAGTTCCTGGAGAAGCGGGAAGGCAGAAGCGAATCATGGAAGCTCGATGCCTTCCTGGAGTACTTTGAGTACTTCCGTGAGGCCGGCGGACAAATCGAAGCGCCGGAGCCGGAAAATAGCTCGCACGCCGTGCAAATGATGTCGGTGCATGCCGCCAAGGGCCTGGAGTTTCCCGTGGTGTTCATCTTGAGTGTCGCGCCGCGGCGCTTTCCCCATAGCGAGCAAAAACCCGTCATCGAATTTCCCGAAGCCTTGCGCAAGGGTCCTCCTCCGCCCGCCAACATTCACGAACAGGAAGAGCGGCGGCTGCTTTACGTAGGGCTTACGCGCGCAGAAGACCGGTTGTATATTTCCAGCGTCGCCAAGCCGGGAAAGAAACCCTCGGTTTTCATCAGCGATCTCGCCTCCAACCCCACGGTTGAGGCACGCGACATCGAGCGCATAGAGGTTCCTGAGGCGCCACCGGAAATTGTGGACGCGCCGCCGGCGCGCCCTGTGCCGCGCCAGCGCCCTTCCACCCCAAAACCACAGGGCAGCCTGTTCGGCGATGCACCGAGCGCGCCCGGAATCTATCCCCCCATAGCCGAATGGGCCAGCCGCACCTCGACGATCAGGCGGGATGAAAAGCTTCAGCTCAGCGCCTCGGCCATCGAGACGTACAGCACCTGCCCGCAGAAATTCATGTTCAGCCATTATCTGAAGATTCCCACCGGGCCACAGCCGGCGCTAACCTTCGGCAACATTATGCACCAGTGCGCGCGACGGTACTTCGAGCTAAGGCGGCAAGGTGCGGTGAAGTTCGAGCAACTTCAGGCGCATTTCGAGCAGGTCTGGAAGAGCGCCGGCTTCGAAGATGCCTATCAGGAGCAGGCTTACAAGGAGGCAGGACTCGAGCAACTGCGCGTTTTCGCGAGCCGGCACGAAACGGTCACTATTCTCCCAATCGCCGCCGAGGCACACTTCTCACTCGACCTGGGCGACGTGATCCTGGAAGGGCGCATCGACCAGATCAATCCGCTCCCGGACCATTCCGTGGAACTGGTGGACTACAAGACGGGCCGGCCGCCTTCCCAGAAAGATGCGGACAAGAGCCTTCAGCTTTCGGTCTATGCCTTGGCCGCGCGCGACCAAATGCAACTGAACCCCACGAGGCTAACATTCTATAGCCTGACGGTTAATGAGCCGGTCCGCACCGTGCGTACTTCCAAGGACCTCGATTTGGTGGTCAGCGAGATTCGCGAAGTGGCTGGACAAATTCGGCAACAGTCATTTCCACCCCAGCCCGGCTTTGCCTGCAAGTATTGCGATTACGTGCTGATTTGCCCGGCGCACGAGGAGACTTTCTAATAATGGATTTCAGATTTTGGATTAAAGGAGCGCAGCGCGGTCCTGTCTTGTAGGTCCGCGGCCCTTCCATGCGTATAGGGGAAGAGGTGCAGATCTGGAAAACAGGCTCGCGCACCACCTGCTCATCCCAAAATCGAAAATGAGGCGATCCCCATGAACACGATCCTGCTGGTTCTGTTGGGCGTTGCGTTGGGCCTTGTGATTGGCTGGTTGTTGGCCGCGGCCCGCACTAAGTCTGAACTGGTGAAATCTCAGTTGGACGCGGAAGGTCGCGTGAAAGCCGTAGAAGGTACGCTGCAAGAGGTCCGCGCACGGGTCAGTGCCCTCCAAGCCTCCCTGGACGATCGCGGGCGGGATTTGAGTGGACTTCAGCAAGAACTCCGGGAAGAGGGTGAGCAAAAGGTCAAGGCGCAAACGGAGCTGGAAAATGCCAGGAATGCGATGGGAGATTCGAACCAGTTGCGCGAGCGCTTGAAGGTGGAAGGCGAGCTGCGCGTTGCCGCGGAAACCAAGCTGCGCGAAACCCAGGCAAGTCTGGAAGAGCAAAGGAAACTACTGGAGGAAGCCAAAAGAACCCTGACGGAGACTTTCCAGGCGCTTTCCGCCGAGGCGCTCAAGAGCAATAACCAGGCATTCATTGCTCTGGCGCGCAGTCAGTTTGAGACTTTGCAGGCGCAAGCCAAGGGCGATCTGGAAACACGCCAGCAGGCCATTGACGGCCTCATCAGCCCGCTCAAAGAATCTCTGGGCCGATACGAGCACCAAATCCTGGAGATGGAAAAGACCCGGCAAAAGGCCTATGGCACTCTGGATGAGCAACTGCGGACTCTGGCTCAGGCCAATCAACGCTTGGAGGAAGAGACGAAGCATTTGGCGAGCGCCCTAAGTTCACCTCTGAAGGCCCGCGGCCGGTGGGGAGAGTTAACCTTGCGCCGGGTCGTGGAGCTGGCCGGGATGTCGGAGCATTGCGACTTCTCGGAACAGGAAACCATCACCACGGAATCAGGACGGCAGCGGCCGGACATGATCGTAAATCTTCCCGGCAATCGCCGTATTGCGGTTGACGCCAAGGTTCCCTTGCAAGCCTTCCTGGACGCCGTCAATCCGGAGAAATCGGAAGAAGACCGGGCAAAGGCGCTGTCGACTCACGGAGAGCTGGTACGGGAGCACATGAATCAGCTTGCGGAACGCAAATACTGGGAGGAGGTGGGCCCTGAGCTGGAATTGGTGGTGTTGTTCCTGCCCGGAGAATCATTTTTCAGTGCCGCCTTGGAACAGGACCGGCAGCTCATTGACGATGGGATGCAAAAGAAAGTTGTCCTGGCAACCCCCACCACGCTCATCGCCTTGTTGCGTTCCGCAGCTTATTACTGGCAGCAGGAAAAGATCACCCAGAACGCCAAGCAGATCAGCGAGCTGGGTAAAGAGCTTCACGACCGGCTGAAAACATTTCTCGGCCACTTCCAAACTCTCGGCTCGTCCATTGAGCGCGCGGTGGATTCCTATAACAAGGCCGTGGGTTCGATGGAAAGCCGCGTGTTGCCGTCGGCGCGAAAGTTCAAGGAACTGGGAGCAGCGACAGGAGAGGAGATTGCCGAACTCGAACCTGTTGATGAGGCGCCGCGCACGTTGGAAGCGCCGGAAAACGAATTGAAAGATTAGACTGGACCGTGGTATGGCGACGGAAGGGAAATGCGTGGAAGGGGCATGAACACAGGCGGAAATGAATGTGAAAAGGCTCTGTCGTGCCTTCGAGCCATCTAAAGGGCCTCCCCCAAAAAACTTTGGGGGTGCATCGCTGCACCCCCGAGAGTTCCTTTCAGATTTACGAAAGAGGCTTACCTCTTTTTCTTGGCTTTCTTTTTCGCTGCCATTCTATTCTCCTCCGAACTTTTTAGATTTTCCGGCCAGCGTTGCTGGCGGAGCGCGTATTCAATCATCATGTTTAGAGTAACCGAATTCTCTTGTCAAGAGGAAAGTGAACCTCGACGACGAAAAAGTGAAGCGCGAAGAAAATACTTGGATCATCCCGCGGGGTCACAAGGTGGTTTATTGCGCATGGGTGACGCATGAAACGCAGTCAAAAGCCGTTCTATGCGCAGGAAAAAGGAACCTTCCCCGCCTTGGCAATTCGGATTCAGGGTAAACTTGAGGCGTGGAAGAGGGACAGGAGGCCCAGTTCGCAAGTGGTGGCCGAAAACTTGACCCGACGCGCTACCCGACATTTGCATCCAAAGCAAAGGGGCCGAGGCGGCCCGAGGACAACCATGCACAACTCACAGGCATTCTCCCTTCATCACCTGAGGACTATGCGGGATTTCGTCTGCTCACTCTGCATTCTGCTATTGGCGGCCTCCTTCGCTGTCGCACAGGAGAGGCAAGAACCTCCGCCCCCGCGCACCACCTTGAAAGCCACCACCGAGGTTGTGAACGTATACGCCGTGGTGCGACAGAAGAACGGGCGGTTGGTTCCCGACCTCAACAAGGACGATTTCATTTTGGAAGAAGACCAACAACCGCAGGTCATCAAGTATTTTTCGAAGGAGACCGACACGCCGCTTACCATGGGTATCCTGGTGGACACCAGCCCCAGCCAGGAACGCGTGCTGCAAGTGGAGCAGACAGAGGCGGAATCATTTCTGCGGGAGGTGATGCGGCCCAAAGACCTCACCTTCGTCCTACACTTCGACGTGGAGGTGGAACTGTTACAGGACTTCACCTCGGACCTCCATCGCCTCGACAAGGCCATCGACGAAACTGAGATCAACGGAGGAGGGGTCCGCACTACGGGAACTTTTCCCTCGGGTGATTCCGGCGGGGCGACGCACCTTTACGACGCCGTCTACCTGTCGGCGGGCGAGCTGCTCAAGAACGAAATCGGCCGCAAGGTCCTCATCCTGTTGACAGACGGTGAAGACCAGGGAAGCGAAGTGAAACTGGAGACGGCGCTGGAAGCGGCGCAAAAGGCGGACATCATCATCTACTCGATCGATATCAGCGATCGGGCATTCTACAGCCGACACGGGTTGGGATATGGCGGCGAAGGGGTGTTGCACAAGCTCTCTGACGAAACCGGAGGCCGGGTGATCCAAGCGAACAACAGGAAGGATACCTCTGCGGCGTTCGACCAGATTGCCAACGAACTCCGCGCGCAGTATTTGTTGGGGTATACGCCCACCAACACCAAACTGGACGGGACCTTCCGCAAGATTAGCGTCAAAGTTCGCACGGGGGATGTCAAGGTAAACGCCCGGCGCGGATACTATGCTCCTCGAGGTTAGACGATGGGGGAGCAGCACTCTGCTCATCAGGAATGGATCGCGGACCTGATTCGCCGTTTGGAAACAATCCGCTATTGAGAAGGTGCAAAGTAACCCGACTTCGCGGTTACGTGCAGGCTCTTATCAACAGGCTGAATCGTGATGTTACGAAAGGTCCCGTCGCGGGCGGTATTTGTGGAAGTATAGCTGAGCAGGAATTGGGTGCGTAGATCGCGCCCAATCGCCCGGAAGTCCTCTGCCAGATCGCTGGCTTCGAAGGGGAAGAAGGCACGCCCACCGGTTTGTTCCGCCAGCCGTCTGAGCACTTTATCCCCTTTATGCTCGGTCCCGCTGCGGTTGGTGCTGATGGCGAAGATGGTCACCTCAGCCCGTTGTGCCATGGCGAGCGCTTCCTCACGTGAGTGCTCGCTCCGGTTGTCCTCACCATCGCTGATAATGATGACCATGCGGCGCAGGTAAGGCTCGGGAGGCGGAAAAAAGAGCAATTTCTCCTTACAGGAAAAGTAAACTGCGTCGTAGAGACTGGTAACACCTCCCGCCTGCAGGCCATGGATGGCGGCGGCGAGTTTTTCCACGTTGTCGGTGTAATCCTGAACCAGTTGCGGCTCCACGTCAAAGCCCACCACAAAGGCCTGGTCCTTTCCCCTCCGGATCGTATCCGAGAGAAAATCGGTAGCGGCTTGCTGTTCAAACCGCAGGCGGTCACGAATGCTGTTGCTGGTATCAATGAGGAGTCCGATGCGCAGCGCCAAGTCGGTTTCCCGGCTGAAATACTGGATGGGTTGGGGAATCCCGTCCTCGAAGAGGTTGAAGTCATCTTTGGTCATCATGATGACCAGGCGATTCTTCTTATCGGTCACTGTCAGCGGTACGTTGACCAGGTAAACACGTGAGGTGATGGGTTTCGAATTGGTGGGAGTTTGCACCGTGCCGGGAGGCGTGCTGGGCTTTGCCTCCTGCGCCGGAAGCCATGCCGGGAAAGCGCAGAGCACTAGCATGGTGACCAAAAATCTCTTCATCATTGAATGACTCCGTCTTGCGCAAGCAATTATAGGAAGCGTCGGGCCAACCGTCAACGAACATTGACGAGCCTGCGCCAACGGACATTCGACTTGAATTGAGCGCACGGCTTGGACATCGCTTCCCGGTCCGGAGGTGGTGCGCCCATTCATTTGGAAGCTGTGTCGAGGGCAGCCGGTTGCCCCTCCACCGCTTTCTTTTCCAGCAGGAGATGCTGGATGCGGCGCGTGGACCCTTGCCGCGCGGTGACATCGCCCCGATCGAACTTATAATCAATGCAAGTCGCGCCCGCAAGGCCCAGGCGGACCAACGCGGGGATATCCAACCGGCTCTCCGCCTCATCAAGCTCTTGCGGGCGCGCGAAAATCGCCGGAGAGCGCGGCATAAAACGAGGGCAACAATCCTCAAACGGCTCACAGGAAATCTTGTAAGTCCCAATCTGGCGCGCCAACCGTAGGATATCCGCCTTGTCATCGCCGGCGAGCGGGCGGTAGACCGGCAGGTCAATCCCTCGATCAATCGCCCTAAGGTTATGCAGGGTCTGCGACGCCACCTGGGAAACGCTGTCGCCGGTGACCAGACCCAGGGCATGCTCCGCCCGCGCAATTTCCTGGGCGATGCGCGTCATCATGCGCCGGTACAGCAGTACCCGGTAGCTTTCGTGGGCACCCGCTACGATCTGCCGCTGGACGCCGTCGAAGGGAAGCAAATACAGGCGCGAGGTGAATTGATAGGGCGTGAGGGTGCGGACAAGGTCCTCCGCCACACTCGACGAGGGGTTGCGCGTCGGCGAAGGGTCACCGAAAAAATGTGCAAAGGTGATGTGGCAGCCGCGGTGCATCATCTTATAGGCTGCCACGGAGGAATCGAATCCTCCGGAAAGTAGCGCCACCAATCGCCCGCTGGTGACCGCAGGCAGGCCGCCGGGGCCTTCCACGCGCTGGGCATAGAGCAGCGCCTTCCCCGGAACGATCTCCACCTGGCAGGTCACCTCGGGCTCGTGTAGCTTGACGCGCACGTTGGCATTGCGCCCGCGCAGATGCTCGAGCACCCTGCGCCCCAGTTCGCGCTCCAGTTCCATGGAATTCATGCCGTAAGCGGAGTCCGCCATCTTGACGCGCACGGCGAAGTTGTGTGGATTGGCTTCGGCCATCATCTCGCACGCCGCCGGGCCTAGAGATTCGAGAGAGCTGGGAACTTCCCGCGCCACGGCGATATAAGCAAGGCCGAAAACCCGCCGCAAGCGTTCAATGAGGTGGGGAAGGGCGGCGTCATCACCGGGGGTGAGGATCAGGCGCTCAGAAATGCACTCCAGCGACGCGACTGGCAGATCTTCGATGCTCTGGCGGATGGCGGCGCGCAGCCGGCTGAGATAGTAGTTCTTGTTCCCGCCTTTCAGCCAGATCTCATGGTAGTGGAGAATCAGAACTCGCTTCATATGACGGCTTCTCGATCCGAGGCGGCGACAATAGGCAAGGCCTGCGGGTAAATTCAACGGAATCCAGAATATCGGTTTTCATGCCCGCCCGCAAGCAAGGCTGCGCTTGCGCCACTCTTGTTGCGGAAGGCTTGCCTCTCAACCGACGCACCCAATGGCGGCATCCCGATAGGATCAGGATGGATTCCGCCGCCACACCAAATTGATCCCCTCCCTCATGCTGCTTGACACTGCCCCCCCGCGCCGGTACGATGCCCACAAACATGATTTCTATCCGGGATAGACCTTTTGAGAGGAGGCTCTCCTATGGCTGCGATCGGCTTACGTCGTGTTGCTCTGGGCACCCTCGCAGGCGGCGTCGTCTGGGGGATTTGGAGCACAATCGTCAACATGGTGATCCTGAAATCGAGATACCAGTTCGCACAGGCAAGCGGATCGTTATTACCCCATCCACGCTACCCGCTCTTCGTGCTCTACTGGTTGGTTACGTTGTTCCTCCTAACCTACATCCTGACGTGGGTGTATGTGTCCGCGCGCGCTACGCTTGGGCCGGGGCCCATCACCGCACTGCGCGTGGGATTGCTGTTAGGCTTCGTCATTGGCTTCCCCCTCAGCCTCTCGCTGGCGGCCTGGGCGACCTTCAGCCGCGTCATCGCCCTCTGGTGGATGCTCGACCTCTGGGTGGGCGCGATTTTGGCCACTCTGGTTTCCGCCTGGCTCTATAAAGAAAGCTGACAGTCGCCAGCTTGCAGCCAACAGTCTCCGCCGGCTGTCGGCTATTCGCTGTTGTCTGCCATTGAGAATTCCAGCTTGTTGCCCGACGGATCGATGCGGTCCAGCCGTACGCGGACACGTTCGCCCAAATGAAATGCTCGGTGGGTGTGCTGGCCGATGATGGCGCGCTCGCGCTCACGGTAGACGTAGTAATCATCTCCCAGCGTGGAGAGGGAGACGAATCCTTCCACAAACAGGTCCGTAAGCTCCACGAAGAATCCAAACTTGATGAGGCTGATGATAAGCGCGTCGAACTCGTCGCCCACGTGCTGCGCCATGAAGGAGACCTTCTTCCATTCAATGAGCTCGCGTTCGGCGTCGGCGGCACGGCGCTCGGTCTCCGAGGTTGCCAGTCCGAGGGCGTGGAGTTCCTGGGGGAGCACGAAGGCGCCGCCGGGGAGCGTTTGACCCTTCGAGGCCGCTCCCGGGCTCGCGAAGGCCGGTGCTTGACTCTTTTCCGCCGATGCTCCCCGATGCTTTCGCGGCGGTTCCTGCCTGGCCGCGGTGGGAGCGAGAAGGTCCGCTCCTTCGCTCGCCACTCGCGCGCTGCCGCCTTCCCGTGCGAGCGCGGCCTTGAGAATCCGGTGCACGATCAGATCGGGATAACGGCGGATGGGCGAAGTGAAATGGGTATAAGTCCGGGCCGCGAGCGCGAAGTGGCCGGCGTTCTCTTCCGCATAGCGCGCCTGCTTGAGCGAGCGCAGCATCAAGTAAGAAAGAATGCGCTCCTCCGGCTTGCCCTCCAGGCGCTGCGTGAGGCGCTGGTAGTGCCGCGGCGTGATCTCCAGCTCTTTTGCCTCGACGCGCTCGATGAAGCGCCTGTGGCGGTCGCGCTCGTCGCGCTTGCTGGGACGGAAGCGCTGGGCCGCCGGCAGTTCCACTCCCAACGAGTAACCGAACGTCGCCGCGATCTCCTCGAATTCGATCACCTTCTTGGCGTCCGGCTTCTCGTGGATGCGATGGAGCGAGGGAATCCCGCAGCGCTCAAGGTGCCCGGCTACGGCTTCGTTGGCGGCCAGCATGAATTCCTCAATCAGGCGGTGGGCAATGTTGCGTTCCGAGCGCGTGATGCCCACCATGCGGCCGAACTGGTCGAATTCAATTAGCGGTTCGGGCAAATCGAAATCGATGGAGCCCCGCTCGACACGCCGGCGATTGAGAATGAGCGCGAGCTCCTCCATCAGCTTGAAATTCGCAACGTGCCCCGCGTAGCGCAGGCAAGCCGCGGATTCCCCCGCCAGGACGTCGCGCACCGCCGTATAGGTCATGCGTTCGGCGCTACGAATGATCCCCGGCACGAGTTCGTACTCGACCACGCGCCCTTGGGGATCGATTTCCAAAAGGGCGGACATCACCAGGCGATCGACGTGGGGATTCAGGCTGCAAATCCCGTTCGAGAGCTCCAAAGGCAGCATGGGCACGGCGCGGTCGGGGAAATAAACGGAGGTGCCGCGCAGCCGCGCCTCGCGGTCGAGCGCGGTGCCCGGACGCACGTAGTGGGCCACATCCGCAATGTGTACGTGCAGCAGATAATTCCCGTTTGCCCTGCGCTCCACCAGCACGGCATCGTCAAAATCCTTGGCCGTCTCTCCGTCAATGGTCACGATGGGCAGGCTGCGGAAATCGCGGCGGCCTTGGCGGTCATGCTCCGGGATGTATTCTGGCGCGGCGCCGGCTTCCCCGAGCACCTCGGTGGGAAATCGGTGCGGCAGGTGAAATTTGCGAATGATGATTTCCACGTCAACGCCGAAATCCTCGCGCCGGCCGAGAATCTCCACCACGCGGCCGCGCGGCAACGCCCCCGGGCGCGGATAGCTCGTCATCTCAACGTCCACCACCAGGCCTTCCAGGTCCCGCGTGCTTCGGACTTCGGACCTCGGAACCCGGACTTGCTGTTCCGACTCACCCCCAAATTGGCGATCGCGGCTCGGCGCGGGCGCAGGGCTCTCACCGTCCGGCCACTCTTCCCCGCGTGGAATGACGATTTCGAACGGGATGCGGTGGTCAAAGGGCATGACATGGTTGTAACGCTGGCCGCAATGAAACTGGCCCACCACCGTCTTCTGGGCGCGGTCGGTGACAAGCAGGATGCGGCCTTCCCTGCGCCCGTCGGGCTTGGCGCGAAGCACCTGCACTTCCACGCGGTCGCCATTCATGGCGGAGCCCATGCCGTCGGAGGAGATGTAGATGTCCTGGTCGGTGCCCGCCAGCGGCGCGTCAGGCACCACAAAACCGTAGCCATCGCGATGGCCAATCAGGCGGCCGCTGACCACGTTTGCCCCGCGCGCGCGCGCCATGCCGCGGCCATTGACGATTTTCGATTGACGATTGTCGATTGCCTTAGGATCGGCCATTGACCGCCGTGAATCGTCAAGGGTCTGGCCGGGGGTTTTCCTCTCGCTCCCCACCAGGGCGAAATGGTTCTTCTTCAAGTAAACGATACGGCGATGACGGGAGAGGTCCTTCAGCGCGGTCTTGAGCTCGCGCGCCTGGCTCGACCGCAAGCCGAGCTCCACCACCAACTCGCGCAGCCGAAACGTCTTGCCCGGCTCGCGCTCGAAAACCTTCAGGATTTCTTGCGGCGATGGAAATTCACGCATGGGGATTTATTCAACCTATTCTATCACGCGAGAGACATGGTAATCGGGCCATCTGGCCATCGGGTCCTCGGGCCATTTGGGCATTGGGGCAAATGGTCCTTGAAATCTCTCGCCGAAGCATGTTGACTTATGCCCTCACTCAGACTCTGACTGCCTTCCTTGTGACTTGCCACTGTCCTTCCCTGAAACTTCAGACGGCGTTCCTTGTTCCTTGCTACTGTCCATGAGACATCGGACCCTGGACTTCGGATTCTCGATCTGCTCGCTCATCACTCCTTCTTGAACGCTATCTCTTGGATTTTCAATAACATTCTGGCACAGCCCGATAAGTTATTCGTTTTGATAGACATTCTGGGTAATTCCTCGCCCGCTCCTTTTCTTTTCAGTAACATTCGGGCTTCGAACGTATGAGATGAATGCACATTTTCTCCCCCGTTCCCCGCCATCTGACAAACTCTTTAGATTCATGGCGATGAGAAATCGAGTGGGAGCGGAAAAATCTCCTAAATCGTGCCTAACACCCTTTGTTTTTAATAACATTCTGGCCTCAATGCGCAGGGACAGGGAATCGCGCTTTCATCCCTCCCGAAAGGGGCCGGCGCAAGGAATTAGGCAGGAACGCCTTCCACCGGCGGCGGGACCCGTCTCAATAGGCTAGTATATGCGCGGTCCTTGCCGGTGTCAACGGCGAAATGGGCCTACACAATCTAGGCTATAGAGCAGAAAAGGGCGTCCTGCCTGGGCTCATACGGCAAACATGCCTGGCGGGGAGGGGGCCGCGGCGGCGACGGTTTTGCCCCGGGGGGGCGACGCTCATCTCTGCCCGCGAGCCCAGCTTGGGCCTCGGCCGTCGAGGCTTGTGGCTCTTCCTAAAGAAAATCGAAGCGGCGGTGTGAAGGGTCAACCATGAGATTGATGGGGAGCCGCGTGCTTGGAGCTTGGCGCCAGCGCCAGGACATCCAGAAGCACAACCATGGAGAAGGCGGCCAATACGAAGGCCTGAAAGAGTGGGCCGGGGATACCCAGAGCCACTGCGGCCGTGTAGGGCTCGCTGTAGCGAGTGCCACTCCAAATATAACGCCTCAGCCCAAAAGACGGCAGGGTAAAAGTTAGAAGGTCGAGAGCCCACACGGTGAGGCAGATTAAGGCCGTGCATTTAACTCCACGGGGACGATATCGCCACAGCAGATACGCAGCGATTGCCGCTACGGTGAAGGTGCTCATTGACCCTGCCAAGTCGGTAAGGTGTGCGCACCAATGACTCACAATCCCCGTATGGTCGCAGATACCGAGCCCCTCGCTAGTTCCCGCCCATTTGAGCTGGGGGAACAACTGCCATCCAAACAGCTCAAACTTCGTGACCCTTCCGCCGCACAGGACGCCAACCAGACCGTGGCCCATGATCTCGTGCCAGGGAATGGGAATCGCGAACAGCACGGCGATTACCGTCACATGCTTCAACGCAGTGACTAATCTGGCGCCGATCCGGACGATCTTGGAACTGAGCTCTTGCTCCTCTGAGATTGGGTTGTCCATCCTGCCCTCTCACCCTACGCGATGGTGCCCCTCTTTCGAGTTCAGCCAGCAAGCCAGCGCGAACCCCAACAACGGGGGCGGGGCAAGGAGATCGTGCCGCCTAAGTACTTCATTTCTTAAATACACTAACGTATATTATGGCTTGAAATCGACTCCCTTGGCGTGGCATTGTGTTGGCGAGGTGCGCAGCCATGCCAAGGTCGAGCCCGTTTACGATTACGCTCTCTCCCGCCGAGGAAGCCGAATTACGAAGGCGCGCGGCAAAATATACGTTGCCGTATTTTCAGGTCCAGCGCGCCAAAATGATTCTCCATGCGGCCCAAGGTATGCCCAACGACGAGATCGCGGCTTGTTTGGACACCCGCCGTGAGGTCGTTTCTCTCTGGCGGAAGCGTTTTTTTGCTGACCGCCTCGACGGGTTGGAAGAACGTGCTCGTACGGGTCGCCCCCGGACTTTTTCCCCCAGACCTCGTCGTGCAGGTTAAAGCTTGGGCGTGTGAACTCCCCGCCCAGCACGGTCGGCCTCTGTCCCGCTGGAGCACCGCGGACTTGGTTCAACAAGTCCAGCAGAGTGGTCTGGTGGCCTCGGTCAGCGGCAGCACGCTGTGGCGTTGGTTGCATGAAGATGCCATCCGGCCGTGGTACCACCGCAGTTGGATCTTCCCGCGTGACCCGGACTTTGCCACCAAGGCCGGGCGCGTACTCGATCTCTACGCCCGTCAGTGGCAGGATCGACCCTTGAAGGATGACGAATTTGTGATCTCCGCCGATGAGAAGACCAGCATTCAGGCCCGCCGTCGTAAACATGCCACGCAGAGTTGTCGGCCGCGCACCCCCATGCACGTTGAGCACGAGTATTCCCGCTGCGGTGCCTGGGCCTATATCGCCGCCTTGGACGTCCATCGCGCCAGAGTCTTTGGCCGCTGCGAAGCCCACAATGGCATCGCCCCCTTTGACCGGCTCGTCGAACAGGTGATGACACGACCGCCTTATCACGACGCCCGTCGCGTCTTCTGGATCGTCAACAACTGCTCGGCGCATCGTGGCGTCCGAGCCGTTCAACGTCTCCGCCATCTCTATCCCCGCCTGACGCTCGTGCATGCCCCCGTTCATGCCAGTTGGCTCAACCAGATCGAAATCTACTTCTCCATTGTCCAGCGGAAGGTCCTCACACCCAACGATTTTCCCAATCTCAACGCGGTCGCCGAACGCCTCCTGGATTTTCAATATTACTGGGAAACCACGGCCCGCCCCTTCGAATGGAAGTTCACTCGCCAGGACCTCGCTCAACTCCTTGTCAAGCTCCGTACCAAACGCTGACCCCAAAATACGTTAGTGAACTTCTGAAGTGACCGACTAAGTATCAGCCCAATGCCGGGCCGGATTCAAGCAATTCCGGGACCTCGAGAGGTTGTCGCGCAATCGCCTCCCTTGCTATTCCTGCGCGAGGGACTATAATGACGGACAGCAATAAAAGTCTCCCACCCGAGAGACCCTCGTCGTCCATTTGGCAAGCATGAGGGAGGTGTGCGTGTGAAAGAAACCATCAAATTCAACCTCAATGGGAAGGCCGTGAGTTTGGAAGTTGACCCCAGCCGCGCTCTACTGTGGGTTCTGCGCGATGACCTGGGCCTGACCGGCTCCAAGTACGGTTGCGGAGAAGGACTTTGTGGAGCCTGCACAGTGATTGTCGATCGCCAGGCCGTGCGCTCGTGTTCGCTCGAGATGAAAGACGTAGCGGGCAAGCAGGTCACGACCATTGAAGGACTGGAAAAGAACGGCAAGCTTCATCCCTTGCAGAAAGCCTTTGTGGATCAGGATGCGCTTCAGTGCGGGTATTGCACTCCAGGGATGATCATGAACGCCTACGGTTTGCTGCTTCATACCCGCCAGCCCTCGCGCCGCCAGATTATCGAGTCCATGGACGGCAACCTGTGCCGTTGCGGAGCCCATAAGCGAATCGTGCAGGCCATCCAGGCCGCTGCGAAAGAGATGGAAGGAGTTCAACGATGAAAAGCAATCATGGCACGCCACAGATCCCCTATGAAGAAGCTCTGGCATTGGATTTCTGCGATCGCGAAGAAACCGGTCCGGCCCTGCCGTTGGATCGAACGTCAGTTCCTCAAGCTTGTGGGCGGAGGCATCGTTGTCCTGGTGACCGCACCCGATTTGCGGGCCATTCAGCAGGAGGGCCGCCCCGGTTGGGGTCGGCAACTTCCCCAGGACTTCAATGCTTTCCTGCGGATCAGGGAGGACGGCCGGGTGACCGGGTTTACCGGAAAAATCGAGATGGGCCAGGGAGTCATCACCTCGCTCTCCCAAATGCTGGCCGACGAGCTCGCTGTTCCCCTCGATGCCGTGGACATGGTGATGGGCGATACCGACCTCTGTCCCTGGGACATGGGAACGTTCGGCTCCATGACGACACGCTTTTTCGGTCCCGCGCTCCGAGCCGCTGCCGCCGAAGCGAAGGCCGTGCTTATGGAGTTGGCCACGGAAAACCTGCAAGTCCCGAAAGAGCGCCTCAAGGCCAAAGACGGCGCCGTGTATGAGGTTGGTGGACAGAAGAAAGTCACCTACGCCGAACTCGCCAAGGGGCGAAAGATACTCCGGCACGTGAAGGGCGCGGCTCTTGAGGCGCCCTCCGACTTCACCCTCATGGGAAAACCCACCTTGAGAAAGGACAGCATCGCGAAGGTGACAGGCCGTGCCAAGTACGCCGGAGATCTGAAGGAGCCCGGCATGGTGTACGCCAAGATTCTGCGCCCGCCGGCTCACGGCGCCAAGCTCATCAGTGCGGATACTGCCGGAGCGCGAGAAGTGGAAGGCGCCCAGGTGATTCAGGAGGGAGACCTGATCGCCGTCCTGCACCAGCATCCCGACGTAGCGCAGGAAGCCCTCACGAAAGTCAAGGCGCAATATGACCGGCCCGCGCCGTCCGTGGATGACAAGACGATTTTTGATCACCTCCTCCAAGCCGCACCGCCAGGACATACGGTTGCGGAAGGCGGGAACATCGAGGAAGGGCAGAAGGCTGCGCGCTTGGTGGTGGAAGAGGAATATCTGAACAGTTATGTATCGCACGCCGCCATTGAGCCGCACACCGCTCTGGCGAAAATCGAAGGCGAAAAGGCCACCGTGTGGGCCTCCACCCAAACGCCTTTTGCCCTGAAAGAGGCCGCGGCATCCTTGCTGGGCTTTCCTCCGCAGAATGTCCGGGTGATTACGCCCTTTGTGGGCGGTGGCTTTGGAGGGAAGAGCAGCAACCAGCAAGCCCTGGAGGCCGTAAGGCTGGCCAAGCTGGCGGGAAAGCCCGTTCAGGTGGGCTGGACGCGGGCGGAAGAGTTCTTCTATGACACATTTCGTCCCGCCGCGATCGTCAAGATCAAAGCCGGAGTAAGTGAATCGGGACTGATTGCGTTCTGGGATTATGCCGAGTATTTCGCCGGCGATCGAGGCGCGCCGCAATTCTACAATGTCCCTCACCATCGGACGGTGGCGCACGATTTCGGCTACGGGCCGCCGCCTCAGGGCTCGCATCCGTTTGCCACCGGGCCGTGGCGTGCTCCCGGCAACAACACCAATACTTTTGCCCGCGAATCGCACATCGACATCTTGGCCGCGCGGGCGGGCATGGACCCCGTGGAATTCCGGCTGAAGAATTTGCAGAACGAGAAAATGCGGCGCGTGTTGCAGACCGTGGCGGAGAAATTCGGCTGGTCACCGGCAAAAACTCCCAGCGGGCGCGGCTATGGCGTGGCCTGCGGCTTGGATGCGGGCGCCTACGTGGCCCACATGGCAGAGGTGGAAGTGGACAAGAAAACGGGGAACGTTCGCGTCAAGCGCGTCGCCTGCGCGCAAGACATGGGATTGTGCATCAATCCCGAGGGCGCACGAATGCAAATGGAAGGCAGCATCACCATGGGGCTGGGATACACCTTGACGGAGGAGGTCCGGTTCACCGGCGGCGAAATCCACGACTCCAATTTCGACACTTATACCATTCCACATTTCTCCTGGTTGCCGGAAATCGAGACGGTCATCATTGATGCCAAAGACTCACCAGCGCAAGGGGGCGGCGAGCCAGCCATCATCTGCATGGGCGCCGTGATCGCCAATGCCGTGTTCGACGCCACCGGCGCCCGGCTTTTGCAATTGCCCATGACACCGGAACGCATCAAAGCCGCGCTGCCCCGCGGCTGAGCAGTGGCGAGGTGCCGCAATGCTTGCCGACCGGAAGGTGAGCGCAACAAGGGTTGATGAATTGCGCTAGAACCAGCCGCGGAAATCGAAGAGGTCCGGGAGAGGAAGTTCCCATCCGGGGAAACAAGTCGAGGTGAGCGCCCGGCTTCCCGCGAGGGCGGCTTCGACCAGGTACTTATTCCCCTGGAGCTTTAGAATTTCGACGGTCTTTGCCTGGGGGTCGATGATCCACATTTCCCCGACACCCGCCTCGGCATAGAGAGGCGATTTCGTGGCCCGGTCATGGGCCGTGGTGGAAGGAGAAAGAATCTCCACCACCAAATCCGGAGTTCCCCGGATGTAGTCTTCCTGGATAATCGCGGCGTTGGCATTGGCCACATAGATGAGGTCAGGCTGCAACGCCGTATCGGGGCTCAAGCGTACATCGAGCGGGGCGAAAAGGACCCGACCCGGATGGGTCCTCGATATGTACCCCTCAAGGCTTGCATGGAGTCTTGCCAGGATGATTTGATGCTTCGTGGTAGGTGACGGAGTCAAGTGCACCTCGCCGCGCACTAATTCATACCGCTTGCCGTCGTCGGGAAGCTGACGGAACTGTTCGAAAGTAAGCTTGGGTACGACTTCTACTCGCATATCCCGATTATACCCGGTTTTTCTCAGCGGGTTCAAACGTTCCTGCGGCGGGGTAGTGTGCTAATTTGATTCGTAACGCCGGCTTCCAGCCGGCACAGAAGCCGCCAAGATGGCGGCGTTACGTTGAAATTAGGACACTACCTGCGGCGGACATTAGTGCAACTTGCTTCAGCGGCGCTCTCCTGCTGCCAACGTCGATCGGAGATCGACGCTACAATTCACGGCGGTCGGCAGACCGCTGCTACAGATCGCGGATGTGCTCTTTCACACCTTCGTTGCCCTGGACTGGGACAGATGGCCCCTTTGGCGCTGGGGGGCACCTCGCGGCACAAATAACGGGATGAATCCAACATGGGTTCGGGACATCTAAAGAATTCTGGAGGTGTAACCATGTATGCAATTATCGGTGCGAGCGGGAATACAGGAAGTGTAGTTGCCGGGAAGTTGCTGGCCCAGGGGGAGAAGGTTCGAGTGATTGGCCGCGACGCCAAGCGCCTGGATGGCCTTGTTCAAAAGGGCGCGCAGGCTTTCGTAGCCAACGCCGCCGATGCGGCTGCGCTCACTAAGGCTTTCAGCGGGGCAAAGGCTGTTTATCTCCTGATTCCACCCAACCCAGGAATCCCCAACGTGCGGGAGGACCAGGAGCGGGTGAGCGATGCCCTGGCGGCGGCAGTTCAAAACGCCGGCGTCGAGTATGCCGTCATACTCAGCAGCATTGGCGCCGACAAGGCGGATAAGACAGGGCCGGTGGTGGGCTTGCACAACCTGGAGCAGAAACTGAACGGCGTCGCCCGGTTGAATGCCGTCTACCTGCGCGCGGGCTACTTTATGGAGAACCTCCTGCCTCAGGTCGGGATCATCAAGAGTTTTGGAGTGATGGGCGGCCCGTTGAGGGGCGACCTGAAAGTGCCGATGATTGCCACCCAGGATATTGGCGCGGCGGCGGCCGAAGCGCTGCTGAAACTTGAGTTCAAGGGCAAGCAGGCGCGGGAACTCCTGGGGCAGCGCGACGTGAACTACACTGAGGCGGCATCCGTCATCGGTAAAGCCATTGGCAAACCCAGCCTTGGCTATATGCAGTTGGGGGCAGGGCAATTGAAACCCGCCTTGGTGCAAATGGGCATGTCTGCCAACATGGCTGACCTGCTGCTGGAAATGGCAGAGTCCCTAAACAATGGATACATGACGGCGCTGGAGCCGCGCTCGGCACAGAACACCACGCCCACTTCGATCGAAATGTTTGTCGCCGAGCAGTTTGTGCCCCGATTCACGGGAAAGGCAGCCGGGGCATAGCGGAGGCCTGACTGGTATGGCGAGAGGTGGAAGGCGTCTCCAGGGAATTAAGGGGAAAACTTAAGATGTGGGGCGGCGCGGCCGGCACAGGTGAGATGTGTGCCGGCCGCGACGGAATATTGCTTCAAAACATAAGATGTAGGCTGAGCTGCAAGAAGCGCGAGCTGCCTATCGTGTGTTGAATCTGCCCAAGGTCGCCCTGGGGAGGGATCGAGGGCGGCCCCTCGTAGTAAGGGAAGAAGTCCACATCGTTGTTCGGCGTGTCAAAGTCGGGTTGGTTAAAGATATTGAACGCGTCGACCTCAAAGCGCAGTTGGAAGCGGTCCTTGATGGTTGGGAACTGCTTGGCCAGGCTCATATCGAACCGCACCTGGAAGGGACCTCGAAACGTATTTCTTCCCGTGGTCCCGAACACGGATTCCCAATCATCGCATCCCGTAGCGTCGCAGGGTGGCACGCCGTCCTGGCCGGGCTGGAGAAACTGCGGGGAAAAATCACTGGCATTCAGCACCGGCTTGCCGGCATTGACGCCGTGCGTACCCTGTAGCTCCGCCTGCTTGGGGGTTACACCCGGTGCCAACGGGACGATGGGGTTGCTGATCTCATCGTACGTGCCATAGTATATGCCTGCCACCGAACCCGAATAGTCGTAAACGCTATAGGGCTGGCCGCTCTGGGCCACGGTCTGGCCGCCAATTGTCCAACCATTCGAGGCGTACCCGAGGGCCTTGTTGTTTTTGGCGACCTTCGGGAGCGTGTAGCTGTAATTGATCAGGAATACGTGCGTCTGATCGAAGTCCGCCGAGCCATAGTTGGCCCGGGGAACCAATGGGTTGTTCCCCGTGACGAACAAGCCCAGCCCGCTCTGCTCGTCGAGAGCATGGGAGTAGGTGTAAGAGGCGGTGAATCGCAGCCCATTGGACAGACGCTTGTGCACGTTAACCTGCAAGGCATTGTAGTTGGAGATGCCCTCGGCTTCGTAGGACACCGAATTCATGTCATAGCCGAGATAGGGCACGCGGACTTCCGCGTTGCCGGCATAATACGGCGGTGGACACAGTGGTTCGAGGTCTAGCTGCGTCACGCCGCTGTAATAAGCGTTGCACGCACTGGCCGGGGCCAAGCCACCGTAAGAATAAATCTGACCGTTCACCGGATTCGACTGCGTGGCAATGAGCGGCTGGTTGAAGGGGACGGGCAGAACTTCATGCACACCGCGGTTACCCACATAGGCAATATCGAACAGCCAGTTGTTGGAGAGCTGGTATTGAAGGTCGATGGTCCAGTTCTGGGTGTTGGGCAGCTTGTTGCCAATGTCATAACCGCCGTACAGGAAGGGGCCAAATAGGTTGCCCGTCGGCCAGTCTCCGGATGAGGTTTGTGACAGGTTGGGCAAATAAGCGAGAAAACTGGCAGGGCTGGCTGACGGTGGCGTAGGCGCTGTGGTGCCGAAGGGCGTCGAAAGGCTAGCTCCCCTCTTGGCGGCAACGGGCTCGACGAAGGGCGGCGCCAGCGTCACGCCAAACGGACCGTTGAACCCCGACCCGGCGCTAGGGGACAAGTAGCTGAACAGCTCGCCGCGATCGTAGTAAATGCCGTAGCCCGCGCGCACGGTCATTTTGGGGGTGGGCGACCAGGCGATGCCGATGCGCGGTGCGATGCCCCACTGGTGTTGGGTCATCAAGGAATTACCGGCGCCCGTCGTGCCGCCGCCCGTGTAATTGCTCGCAATTTCCAGACCGGAGTTGGTGATGGTATCCGTCGCCGCGTTGTACGCATACGCGGCGGGATTGAACCCGGTCAGCTTGCCATACTTCTCCGTGAGCGGCCCATCGAAATCCCAGCGCAGCCCTCCGGTCAGCGTCAGGTTGCTGCGAATCTTGAAGTTGTCATTGATATACGCGCCCGCAGTTTTGGACCGGTAATAGCGGTTTGCCGAACCTGCAAATGCGTCTCCGCTGCGCACGCTTCCTTCCACAAAGGTTTCGAAGTTCGTGAATTCGATGTCATCCGTGTTGACGTTATTATTTTTAATGTTGAGTTGCGTTTCGTCCAATTGCCCGCCGAACGCGATCGTGTGCCTCCCTTTCACCATGTTTAGCGAGGATTCAAATTCCCATTGATTCTGGTACATACCGGCATTGCCAAAACTAGTGCTGGGGCCGAATTCCAGACCATAACCAACCGTCGGGTCTGCCGTGGAGATTTCGAATTGGGGGAATGTCGTCGAGCCGAGCAGATTCATGCCCAACTGAGATGGAGTGAAGTCCTGCCCTGTGGTTGAGTAAGCCCGCAGGCGCGTGAAGCCGACGCGCTGCTCCCAAGTGACGGTAGGGGACATAATGATGTTGTTGTTAATGGATACAACGTCGCTGCCTGCCGAAAGTTGCTGCGCGAAACCGAGCAGGGACCCGACGGCGCCAAATGGATTGGTAGTGGGATTGTCTTGCACGTAATACTTTCCTGATAGGCGATCCTTGTCGCTCAGTTGGTAGTCGATGTTGGCAATACCCTGATTAACCGGGGCTAATGAGTTCGGCCCCTGAACCACAGCATCATAGCCGAGCGTGTAGGCAGTATTTCCGTTGGTGATTTGCGGCGTGGGAATCAGGTATTGGCCGTTGGGAAGCTTGGCCTGCAACATGCTCAGTGCCACCGAGCTAACCTGACTGGCGGTGAGCATCTTAGTGCCAGTAAGGTTGAAGGACGAATTGACGGCGGCAACGATGCCGCCCACGCTGCGGTCGTTGGTAAGCCCCAGGGGCACTGTGGCGTCCTTGGTGGATTCTGCCGCATCCGATACGCGAATCCCCTGGTAGGAGAGGAAGTAAAACAACTTGTTTTTCTGGAGTGGTCCCCCAAGAGTGGCGCCAAATTGGTTACGATTCAGGAACGGATTCGGGAGATTATCGGCATTATAGAAGAATGGTGCGGCGTTCATGTCGCTATTCTGCCATTCTTCCCACGCCGATCCGTGAAGCCGGTTAGTGCCGGACTTGGTCAGCACGCTCACGTGAGCGCCGCTGTTGTTGCCCTGTGTGGCATCAAACATCGCCGCGTTGACCGCGATTTCCTGGATCGCGTCCGTGGGAGGCGTGGGCAGCGCCTGCCCAATAGCGCCATAGACGGAAGTGCTGGTTTGAATCACGCCGCCCGCGCCAAAGTTCTCTCCCGTATTCAAAACGAAGCGGTTCTCTCCCACCTGACTCGTGGAATTCCCATTGAACAGGTTGTTGGTGCTGACGCCGTTCAGGGAGAAACTGTTGCTGGTATCGCGATTCCCATTGGCGAATATGGCTTGATTGCCCAGACCGGCGTTGGCGCCGGAGCCCTCCAGGAAATCCGCATGCACCCCCGGCGCCAGGATCGCCAGTTGGGTAAAACTGCCGGTGCCGAGAGGCGTGTCCTGGATGGTCAGTTGGTCAACCACGTACCCATTGGTGGCGTCCGTCTGGTTCATGAGCGGCGTCAACGTCACCTCCACGGTGGTGCTGACCGCGCCGACCTTGAGGGCGCCATCGACTGTGGCGGTCCGGTCGCTCGTCACCAGAACCTGCGTATGGGTCTCGGTTTCAAAACCGGTCTTGGTGAACTTCACCTCGTAGGTTCCGACGGGGAGATTGGAGATGGAGTAGGAACCGTTGGACTTCGAGTTTACCGTAATTTCGAGATTGGTGGCCACATTGCGCGCCTTCACCACGGCATCGCCCACGACAGCGCCCGAAGAATCAAATATCGTCCCCGTAATGGCTCCGACGGTTTGCTGTGCCTGGCAAGGCACCCGTGAGCCAAAAAGCACGAACAGAATCAAAGCGGCGACCGCGAACGGGCTCCGCAACAGGCTGAAATGGCAGATCGTCTTTTGTTTCATAATCCTCCTCGCACGCCCCCACCTGTGGGGGAGATTTGACTCCAGAATCGCGGTATAAGCTTGTCATCAGACGCATTCGCCCCGCAAAACGCTTCATCATCATGATGATCTAAGCCACTGGAGGCGGCACTCTTGCTTGCACTCTTCCCTCGGCGCTCTTCGATCTCGCGCCAAAAGCGAAACTTGAACGCCTAAGATTCGCACTCTCGACTGCAAAATCTTGGTTCGCTTCCCTACCAATCAGTTACATCAAGTTTGGATAGTATGTAGTCCCCGCAAATCTGCGTCCAAATCCCCGGAAATCAGAAGTCGCTGTAAGTGTCTGAAATCGAATAAGCCATATGCCCATGCTCTCGTCGCGACCTTTTTACAATATGAAAATCCGTAGGAAGAGTCCGAGTCCCCATATTGTGAAGGCCAGAGAATAAAGCTGTGTTACATGAATGTTTTTTGTTGATTTCAGGGATGCGGAGGTTTCCCTCCACATGCAAAGCTCGGCATCTCGCATCTGGGGTCAATTTGTGAAAGACAAGCCGATGCCCCCGCAAATCCTCGCCCCGTCAACGGCGGGATATGGAAAACGCGAAAGCCGCCACGCGCCGAAATGCTTGGTCGCGATCCATAAGCGCTGCTTATCGCGCTTACAGCGACTTCGTTGGGTTCGTAAGCAGACTCTACAGGTGGATTTTTACTACGAATCCACCCAAAAGTAAACGCGGCAGCAGGGGCGTGGGGAGACAGTGGATTAGTTAGCTATGAGCGAGGCCAGAGGAAGACAATAGGCAGCAAGCAGAAGACGCTTCAGGTGCCGGGTTTCAGGCTCCAAGACCCTGCCGGAGATAAATCTTACCGTACGTAGAATCAACAACTTAGTGAGATTGGACTGTCTGTAAGTTATTGATTCTTCAGCGGAAATCTGTTATCTTCGACACATCCTTGGTCTTAGAGCCTGCGTGTAGGAGGGTAAATCTCAAAGGGCAAAACGCCCGCCGACCCTTTCCCCGCCCAGGGGCGGGTTCTTAAGGCCGACGCCATTTGCCCGGCACCCCGTCCTTTATCCTTCACTCTTTACCCTTGATCCCTTGCCACACGCTCGCAAAGCATCACCTTTTCCTGGTTGTCGATCTCGCGCAGACGCACTTCAATCACTTCCTTGTCGGAGGTTTGTATAACCCGCCCCACGTAGTTGGCTTGGATGGGCAACTCGCGATGGCCGCGGTCGATCAGGACGCACAGGTCCACTCGCTGCGGCCGGCCGTGATCCAGCAGAGCATCCAGCGCCGCCCGCGTAGTGCGGCCGGTGTAAAGTACGTCATCCACCAGAATCACCGTCTTCCCCTCCACCGTAAATGCCGAAGGGATTTCCTGCACCACCGGCTTCTGCGCGACGGTGGAGAGGTCGTCGCGGTAGAAGGTGATATCAAGCGTCTCGACCGGCGGCGCGGTCTTTTCGATTTCCATCATCTTTTTGGCCAGTCGCTCCGCCAGGGGAACTCCTCGCCGCCGGATCCCTACCAAAGCAACTCCGCCCAGGCCGTTGTTGCGCTCCAGGATCTCATTGGCCAGCCGCACCAGCGTGCGGTCAATTTCCGAAGCCGACATCAACTGGGACTTCTCGCGGATTTCAGCAATTTCTGGTTTGACATGGGTATTTTCCATAGCACGCTCCGATGTAAAGGGTAAAGGATAAAGGGTAAAGTTTAAAGGGTAAAGGATAAAGGTTGAAGGGTAGTCGTGCAACTTGCTTTAGCGGCTGTCAACGGGGCGTCGAAGAGGTCCAATGCCATTAGCCACGGGTAAAACCCACGGAAGCAATGTGCCGCGACGATTTACCAACACCAAAGGGGTTGAATTGGGTTGCGCCAAATTGGTATAAGGTCAGGGATAAAGGGTAAAGCACATGCCGACCTAAAAAGGTCGCCGCAACTTTTACCCTTTACCCTTTAAACTTTATCCTTTGCCCGCCCTCGCCTTGAGCAGATTCGAATCAATTTCACCAACCTTGCTGGACTCTTCGTCCCAGAAGGCCTGGGATTTCATGCTTTCCAGATACGATTGGGAATAGCCGAAGTTGGTCCAAACTTCTTGCTTGTAACCGAAGAGGCGCTCTTTCTGTTCCCGCGGACGCACATCCAGGATGTCACCCGCATCTCCGCCGCGAAAAACCTCTTCAAAGCGTCGAACCAGACTGCTTACGGGGAACGGCCCCTCGCGCCGTTCGAGGTCCGAGAGCACGGAGGGATAGCGGTCAAATCCGTCGGTGGCAATCGTCACCACATTGTCTTCCGGACCGAGATCGAGGAATCGCGCCATGCGAATCGAGCCGAGGATGTTGCACAGGGTCGATATGCCGAACAATCCTTGGAAGTGTCCGAGCGACCCTAACGGCATACCGAGGAGCCCTTCGATGCCGCGATGCCGGCGCTCGACCAACTCCAGCCCCATGACGCAATCATCATCGTGGATCATAACAACATAATCGGTGGTCAAGACGTTGTGGATGAGCGTCACCATCTTGTCGCCGATGCCTTCAATACGATGTGTTCCCCGCCCATTGTTGAAGAGTGTGGAGCACTCCTTGGGTTCGAGCGCAGCGATCAGGCAATCCGGAAACGCCGTCTTGATTTCGTCGCCCGCCGCAAGCGTCCCGGCGGATCCCGGCGCCGCCGCGAACAAAGCCACGCGGCCATTTCCGTAAGCCTTGGCTGCCTCCAGCGCGCTGCGCCCGGTAACGTAGCGATGAAACCGGTAATTGGGCAGCAACTCGAATTGCGCGAGCACTTTGTTGCGCGGGTCCTTGCGATATTCCTGCGTGCGCTCCAGCACCAGGATAACGTCGCTCTCTGAGCCGGGGGTAAGGTCAAGCTGCCCGCCATAATGGCGAATGCGCTCGTAGCGCTCCGCGCTCATCCCTTCCGGCATGATGACGATGGCAGGGTACCCCTTGAGCCGGGAGACATACGCCACGCCAATGCCGAAATTCCCTGTGGAGGGACCTATCGTGGTGCTCTTGCCGGGCTCAATCTCCCCGGCCAATTCTCCTTCCATGAGCGTCGAGTAGGCAGGCCCAACCTTGTGGCTGCCGGAGGGAAAGAAGCACCCAACCAGTACTACAATGTTCGCCTTCACGCCGGTCAACTCTTTGGGGAGGATCACATGGCGAATGCCCTCGTCCGGCCCTCGCCAAGTAATGTTGAAGAGATTGGCCGGATCAAGTTCGTCCCCTTGGGCCGCAGCCAAAGCTTTATCCTTCAGCGCGGCCGGCAATTTTGCGGGATCGAGCATTTCTGCGTAGGTGGGACCCGGAACGAAAGTGGACATGGGACTCCTGGTGGCTGATCTCACCGCAGAGGCGCGGAGGCGCTGAGCAAAAGGAGAAAAGAGCAAGTCAAAATGCAAAAGCCAAAAGTAACGGACTGGCATTTTGCCTTTTGACTTTTGCGTTTTGACTTGCTTTTCCTCTGCGTCTCCGCGCCTCTGCGGTGCGGAGGTCAACCATCTAAAACCTGTTCCATAGGGCGCAAGCGCGGGCCGAGGCTTTTTCCGCCACTTCTCGCTCATTTACGGTAACACATTCCTTGTTGTGCAGCACATAGCGCCCGTTGACGAGCAGAGAATCCACCGGCGCATTGGCTATGCCAAACAGAAAGTGGCCGAACAGGTTGTTGCTGTCGAGAGGTGTGGGGGGGAAGTAATCCACCAGAAGGAGGTCCGCCCGGGCGCCGGGTTCAATGCGGCCGATTTCCCATCCCCAGATTTTCCTGGCAATGGTGCGGTTGTTGAGCAGCGCGGCGGCGTAAGCCTCAGCGTAAGCCACACGCGGGTCGCCTTCACGCAGCTTTTGCACGTGGAACGCGGCCTTGAATTCCTCCCACATGCGCGGCGTGTACCCGTCCGAGCCCATTCCCACCAGCACCCCTTGGCGAAACATCTCGAGCAGTGGGGCCATTCCCACCGCGTTATTGCAATTCGATTGAGGGCTGTGTACCACATTGATCTGGCTTTTGACCAGTGCCGCAATGTCGCGGGCGCTTACGTGTACGCAATGTGCCGCGAGCGAGCGGTCGTCGAGAATACCGAGATCCCGCAGGCGTAAGACCGGCGACTTGTGGTATCGCCGCCGGGCGTCATCGAGGTCGCAGCGGTCCTCGGCCACGTGTACGTGGAACCCCGCGCGCAGTGATTCATTGGCCTCCACCGCGCGTCGCAGCGTGGGCTCGCTGAGGGTGAATGAAGCGTGCAGGCCAAAGCTGCCGGCGATCAACCCGTCGCCCGAGCCGCTCCGATGTTGTTCCAGGAAACGAACGTTCTCGGTGATGCCCTCCGCCGCACCCGCGCTGCCATTGCGGTCGGAGGTCTCGTAGCACAAGACTCCGCGCAGGCCGACTTCCCGAAAAGCCTGCTCGATCCGGTCCAGGCTTCCCGTGCAGGCGTTGGGGCTCGAGTGATGATCCACCAGCGTCCCCACTCCACACTTGGCGGAATCAATCAGGCCCACCAGCGCGCTGTAGTAAACATCGTCCAAATCCAAGGCACGGTCGAGGCGCCACCAGAGCTTCTTCAGAATCTCCGGGAAGTTTCGCGGCGCGCGCCCGGGCAGCGATATCCCCCGCGCCAGCGTGCTGTAAAGATGCGTGTGGCAGTTGATCAGCGCAGGCATCAGAAGCTTGCCCTGCGCATCGATGACTTCGTGGTTGGCGTGGCGGGTTGTAGGGGTGCGGCTTGCCGTACCCTCTTCATCCTCGCGCGACACCAGGAGGGTAGGGCGAGCCCTACCCCTACGCCCCACCGGGGTTTCCGTGACGTGCCCGATCGAGCCGTTCGGGAGAATCTCCACCGCGCCGGAATCCAGCACACGGTTGGCGGAATCCAATGTGAGCACGCGAGCGTTGCGAATGATCATGGCATGCCTGCCGTGATTGTTTCTAACCTGCCGGCCAAACCCTGGCGCGGCGGCCACCAACATTGGTTTCAGCCCTCTCCCCTGGGGCTATTTGTTACCATTATCTTCTGCTGGATGTGGGCGCAAAGTCAAAATTCGATTTTCTGCTGGACGCGGGGGGGACTCAAAATCCGAGTCACCTCCATATGGAAGGGGGACCTTTTCCACCCCAATGGAGATTAACGGCACCCTGGCAGATTCGCGTTGGCAGTTTGGCGATAGCAAGAAATCCAAGTTTCTTCCCGGCGGATTCAGGATAGACTAAGCGCGCTAAGGACATGCCGAAACGTCCTGATCATAAAAAGGAGAACCATCCCGGCGATGCGAGCGGTGGTACAACGGGTCAAGCGTGCGGAAGTTCGGGTAGGCGAAGAGGCCGCGGGCCATATTGGGCCCGGCTTGGTTGTATTGTTGGGCGTGGGAAAAAGCGATACGGAAGCGTCCGGTGAGGCCCTCGCGGAGAAGGTCGCGAATCTGCGGGTTTTTGATGACGCCCAGGGAAGAATGAATCGATCATTGTTGGAAACCGGGGGGCAAGCGCTCTGCGTGTCGCAGTTCACCCTCTACGGCGATTGCCGAAAAGGCCGGCGCCCGAGTTACGACCAGGCCGCGCCGCCCGATCAAGCTGTGCTTCTCTACGAGAGTTTCGTGGCCTCGCTGCGCCGACGGGGAATCCCCACGGAAACGGGGCGGTTCCGCGCCATGATGGACGTGGAGTTGGTGAACGACGGGCCCGTGACCTTAATGCTCGATTCGGAAAGGCTATTCTGAAAACGTCAGGGCAGGAAGCCCCGAGGAAGCGTGCGCGCCGCCAAACTTTATAGTGTAATGTCCATCACTTCAAATGCCGCGCGGGTATTGGGAAAGCGAGCCTTCGCGCGCTCCTGTATGGAATCGATAGCCCAGTCGTCGCTGTCGGGGTCATGGTGGAAGAGGATCAATTGTTTGACCCCGCTTTCCCGGCAGATATTCACCCCTTCCTCCCAGGCACCGTGACCCCAGCCTTTCTTTTCCTGCACGAGTTGCAAGGGCTCGTACTGCGAATCGTAGATCAGGATATCGGCCCCACGACTGATCTCGCGCAGAGTGCGATCACACTGGGGGTCTCCCGGTTCGTTATCGGTGGCGAGAACTATCGATTTTCCGTTGTTCTCGATGCGGAAACAAAGACACCCCTGGGGATGGTTAACGCGGGCGGGCTGAACGCGAAAATCATCCAACTGGAACGCCTCGGTGGCGACTTCGGTGTAGCTCCTCTTGGCGCGCATGGCATTCATATCCACCGGGAAATAGGGGTTGGACATCTGCCCCCCCAAGGTTTCCTCCAGAGGCGCTTCATGAGGCCGGTATGAGTAAATGTGGAATTGATTCGCCTCATTATAGAGCGGAGTGAAAAAAGGCAATCCCTGAATATGATCCCAGTGAAAATGGGTGATCAAAATGTTGGCGCAGATGGGGCGGCCCGCGAATTCCTTCATCAAGGCGTTACCCAGCAATCTAAGTCCGCTGCCACAATCGGCGATGAGAAGGGAGCCGGCGTCGGAACGAAATTCCAGGCAAGGGGTGTTTCCCCCGTATCGCAAATTCTCAGGCTGCGGAGTAGGTGTAGAGCCTCTCACTCCCCAGAACCTTAGCCGCATAATTCAATTCCTTTTAAGACCATGAAAGGCAAGAGCCATTCCTTCCTATACCAGATTCTACAGATTACGCCAAGAAGAAATTTAGAAGAGTTCATAGGAAACTGAGAAAAACAGGCGCCGGGAGCCCCTCCGATTTCTAGCCTCGAACAGCCCCTGTCCGGCGTGGGGTTTGGATTTGACTCATCGACGAAGTACTAATTGGGAGTGGGGCCGGAGATTTGGTGGCGAAAGAGGACCTTGATTTCCTTGCGCCAGGTATCGTTTATTCCTATGAGTACAACTTCAATCTTACGATCAAAGTAGCGCAGGATTTTTTCCGTGGTGGAATGGAAGCGGAAGGCGGGTGAAACCAGATACAACAGAGGAGCCGCCGCGGAAAGCTCGCAATCCTGAAAGTATCCGAATTCCTGGAACTGATTGCGCGTCTGGAGCCAATTCACGCGCAGCCAGTAATCCAGCCCCTGGAGGGGGAGGTTGATCTCTTCCTGGACTTTCAGTTCCACCACCGCCAGCCGCCCCCGGCGCGTAGTGGTGAGAAGGTCGATGACCCCTCGGTCACCCCCGGAGAACGCCGGGACCTGCGGATAGACATGCTCGGGCGAGAGCGCCGGATCAAGGCGAGTAATGTCATGAAAGAGCAGGCTCTCAAGCCAGCGCTCGGATTGAAGCCGGTAGAATTCGTGCCGAGGGTCGGGGCTCGCCGCGCACCGAACCCTGCGCACCTCGCAAAGAAAATCCATGAACTCATCCCGGCACGAGTCCTCCAGCCGGCGCACGCTGCCCTCGAGGCCGAAATAGATGCGCGGCGCCAGTTGCCCTTCGATGCGCGCCACTTCCAAACCCGCGATGCGGAGCGAGGAGAAAGTTGCGCCGGAATCGGGGACGATATCGATTCCCGCGCCCAGGTCGTCCAACATGCCGTGGAGCAGGCGGGCGTGGCTCTCCTTCAGCAACTCGGCTTGCCGCCGCGGCGCCAGGCGCGTCTCCACGTTGCCATAATCCCTCAGTTCCACCAGCGTGGCAGAGGGTTGGCCCGCGCGCCATTCATAGACTTCCAGGTTCAACGCGCGGGGGTTGAGATACGCGGCGCGATGGGCCACCACGCTGATGGCGGCGGGGGGCAGAAACAGCTTCAAGTGGGTGATGGGGATGCGGTCCGCCTGGCTCCGCAGCCAATCCACCCAGATGAGGCCGAAGGCCAGCACGTTGTCGGCGGCGGCGGTCCCTTCCTCCTCGCTCAATCCCAGAAACGCCCAGGCGGATCGGCCTTGCGTCGCCATCCCGCGTGTGTACCAGGCGGAAAAGGAGTGCTCGCGATCAGAGCGGCTGCTGACGCGGGCGAATTTCCACCCCCGATAGTCGCGCTCCAGCAGGGCGGTGAGTTGCCGGCGGAATCCCGTGCGCCCAGAGGCGCGGTTTACAGTCGGCTGGGCACGCAACTCGCGAAACTCCAGAGTGGCGGTTTCGCGGCCTCCGGGTTTGTGCACGAAGATCCCGAAGCGGTCCCGGTCGCGGTAGGCCAAACCCTCTACGCGCCGGGATAAGGATCTCGCCGAGTTCCAAGCGCTGAAAATCAGCTTGCCGAATTCGATGGTCAGACGCCACTGAGCGGCGGAGAGGTCCATTAACTCCACATCGTTTTCCACCAGCACGGGATGGTGAAGCAGTCGGAGAAGAGTCTCGATCTCGCCCCGGAGTTCGCGCAGGGGCTCGGGTTGGGGGGAAGCAGGCATGGTTTGCGTCTGCCATTATAGCCGCGTAGGCAGGGTTGTGGCAGGGCGCTGGCCTAAATCAGCATCCTTTCCGAGACAGCGACTTGGGCGCATGAGCCCCTCCTCGCACACCTCTGCTTAAATGAGCATTCCATTCGGATCATTGGAAGCAGACCCTTCATCGCGCGCGCAGACGAAAAGAGGGTGAGATAGCCATGAAGGCCCTATCGGCAGCAGGCTACCGCCTCGGCGAGCGGGGTTTCGGGGAGGGCGGTGACGCGCGCAGCCTCCCTCTGCCATTCGGCGAGCAGGAGGATCGTGCCGGTGGGGGACACATGGATGTAGAACGTCCGATCCCCGTCTTCGAGGTCATAAAAGCCCTTGCGGTGCGGGTCCGGGGTGGCAATTACGCCCGTCTCAAGCAGGCTGCGCAGCCTGCCGACCGTCTCCGCCGGATAATGCCGGAGGTTATCAATTCGATTTGGGCCGTCCATCTTGAGTATCATGATGTTCTCCTTTCGCCCGGGACTCATCTCTCTAAAGGTTAGTACGTCGCGAGGTACCTTTAAGTTTCAAAAAACTTCGCCTTCCTTTTCAACGGCCAGACCTAAAGCATTTCCCTGTGGAAAATCGCCCTCGCCCTTCCGGCTCCCGCCCACAATGCGGTCGCTTCGTCGCCATATTCTCCTTAGACGTGAATCAGGCCCGTCGGGTAGCCAGGCCGCAAAAAAAGTCGGGCCGAGGTTTCCAGTTGGCAATCCAGCGTGCGAACAGTAACATAGGCGAGGCTTCACCGGAATTTGCAAACCAGCGCGAAGGGATCGGCTCGCGAAATCCGAAAAAGAATACTTCTCCGCTGGTAACAGGGGGTACATCACATGCATTATCGGGAACTGGGCCGAACGGGTTGGAAGGTTTCAGAAATAAGCTTTGGCGCTTGGGCCATTGGCTCGGCGTGGGGAAAGGTTGATGATAGCGAATCGCTGGCGGCGCTGCACCGCGCCATCGACTTGGGCGTGAACTTCATTGATACCGCCGACGTTTATGGCATGGGCCACAGCGAGCGGCTGATCGCGCGGCTGCGGAAAGAACGGCGCGAGACCGTTTACGTCGCCACCAAAGCGGGCCGGCGGCTCTCTCCGCACAATGCTGACGGTTACAATCGGCAGAACCTGAAGCAATTCATCGACGACAGCCTGCGCAACCTGGAAACCGATTGCCTCGATTTGGTGCAACTCCACTGCCCCCCCACCGAGGTCTATTATCGCCCGGAAGTTTTCGGCGTGCTCGACGACCTCACCAAGGAAGGCAAAATCCGCTATTACGGCGTGAGCGTGGAGCGGGTGGAAGAAGCTCTCAAGGCCCTCGAGTTTCCCGGGGTGCAATCCGTGCAAATCATTTTCAACATGTTTCGAATCCGCCCGGCGGAGTTGTTCTTTCCGGAAGCGCAGCGGCGGAAGGTGGGAATCCTGGCGCGCGTGCCGCTGGCGAGCGGCTTGCTGGCGGGCAAGATGACCTCACACACGGCGTTTGCTGCCGACGACCATCGCCAGTTCAATCGCCACGGTGAGCAGTTCGACGTGGGGGAGACTTTTTCCGGCGTGGATTTTGAGACCGGTTTGGCCGCCGTGGAAGAGTTGCGCGAGCTCGTTCCCGCCGGCGCCACGCTGGCGCAATTTGCCCTGCGATGGATCCTGATGTGTGCCGCCGTGACTTGCGCCATCCCCGGCGCCAAGAAGCCCGCGCAGGTGGAAGACAACGCGCGCGCCGCTGATTTGCCGCCCCTGACCGGCGCGCAGATGGCCAAGGTGCGCGACGTTTACGACAAGTACATTCGTGACCAGGTGCACGCCCGTTGGTGAGGCGCGAGCCGTTGCGCGCCACCCCCAGGCGTCCACCTCTTCCGGAGTTTTCCATGAGCAAGCGTTCGCTTATATGCCTTGCTTGTATCCTTTTCGCTTGTGGTCTCGCCTATGCGCAGGATACGGGTTACCCAGCCAAGGGCGCGCAGATTCCCGGCCCCGCGACTTCCGCGGATTTCCCCAAGTGGCTGGCTGACCTCAAGCATTGGCGCATGGAACGGCGCATCCGCATCGGATACGACGATTCCGAATACCTCCGCCCGCAACTCGAGTGGACGCAGTCGAGTTTCATTCAGCCGCAGATGATGATCCATGACCGGTATTTCTACGACCCCACAGCGGGCAAATACACGGTGGACCGTTATCTCGACGACTTGCAGCGCCGTTACGGCGGGATCGATAGCGTGCTGATCTGGCAGTCGTACCCAAACCTGGGAATCGACAACCGCAATCAGTATGACTTGGTGCGCGATATGCCGGGAGGGGCGGAAGGCGTCCTGCTAATGATTGCGGATTTCCACCGGCGTGGCGTGCGCGTGCTTTTTCCGGTGATGGTGTGGGACCAGGGCACGCGCGATGTGGGCGCGCCAAATTGGGTGGCCACGGCGCGCTTGCTGGCGGAAATCGGCGCCGATGGCGTGAATGGCGACACTCTCGACGCCTTCCCACGCGCCTTCCGCGCCGCTTCCGACGAGACGGGTCACCCCCTCGCCCTCGAGCCCGAGAGCCTGACTGTGGACCTTGCCCTGCCGTGGAACAATCTGAGTTGGGGCTACTGGGAGTATCCCTTTGTGCCCATGATCAGCAAATACAAATGGCTCGAGCCGCGCCACATGGTGAATGTCTGCCGCCGCTGGGGGCGCGACAAGACCGACGACCTTCAATCCGCGTTTTTCAATGGCGTTGGGTACGAGAGTTGGGAAAACATCTGGGGCATTTGGAATGAAATCACCCCGCGCGATGCGGAAGCGCTGCGGCGCATTGCCACCATCGAGCGCGCCATGGCTCCGCTGTTAGTGAGCGCCGATTGGGAGCCGCACACCCCCTCGCTGCAACCCGGCGTTTTCGCCAGCAGGTTTCCCGGGCAGGGCCGCACAATTTGGACCCTCGTCAATCGCAATGAATATGATTTATCGGGCCGGCAGATCGAGATCCCCTATGCTCCGGGCGCGAGCTATTTCGACTTGTGGAATGGGGTCGAGCTGAAGCCGCAAGTCCAGGGGCGCACTGCTGCGCTGAGCTTCGAGTTGGAGGCTCACGGCTACGGATCGGTACTCGCCACGGCCGGTGCGCCGGATGAGCTTCTGCACAATTTGTTGGTGCGTATGAGCGTGCTTTCCCAGAAACGCTTACGGGATTTCTCCCCTGAATGGAAAGTCCTGCCGCAGCAGATTGTTGCTATCACCCCCACCAAACCCGCTATCACAGCGCCTGCGGGCATGGTGCGGGTTCCGGGGGGGAAGTATGATTTCCAGGTCTCGGGCAGCGAAATCGAAGGTGGCAACGATGTGGGTGTGGACGTGCAATATCCGTGGGAAGATGCGCCGCGGCGCCATCATGCGAAGGTGCTGGAGATGAATCCGTTCTACATTGACAAGTTTCCCGCCACTAACGCGGAATTCAAGAAGTTCCTCGACGCCACCCACTACCACCCCAAAGACGATCACAATTTCCTGCGGGATTGGAAGGATGGCGCATACCCGGAAGGCTGGGCGAACAAACCCGTGACCTGGGTCGCACTCGATGACGCGCGCGCGTTTGCCGCTTGGGCGGGCAAGCGGCTTCCCCACGAGTGGGAGTGGCAATACGCCGCACAGGGAACGGACGGGCGCCTCTACCCGTGGGGGAATGAGTGGAACGGTGCCGCCGTGCCGCCCGTCGATACGCGCCGCGTCATTCGCGCGCCCACCGATGTGGATGCCTACCCACAAGGCGCAAGCCCGTTTGGAGTGATGGACCTTGTTGGCAATGTCTGGCAGTGGACGGAAGAGTTCACCGACGAGCATACGCGCGCCGGAATTTTGCGGGGCGGAAGCTACTACCAACCGCAAGGGTCAATGTGGTATTTTCCCCAAGCCTACAAATTGAATGTGCACGGGAAATATCTGCTGATCGCTCCCAGCACCGACCGCTCCGCCACCGTGGGCTTCCGCTGCGTGATGGATGCGGAGTGATTTGCACACCTGCGCTGAAACAATTGCAGTTTCGATTAAGGTCCTGTGCCTCCCTCGTGCTCAAACGGAGTATACTGGCGGCATTCACACGGATGACCGCGCAGCAGAGGAGACTATTCATGAAGATGCTGACGAAATGCTTCGGAATTGCTGCCCTTCTTCTCGCCACTGGATTCCTGGCGGCTTTGCCCAAGACCCACGCGCCGGACAAATATCAAACACTTGTAACACGCGTGAAGCAGGGCGACACGACGGTGGATCTTCTCGAACTGCGCCGCGCCTATGCTGATTCCACCGAGTACACCGACGGTTCCGACCCTGATGCACGCAAAGCGATGATGAGCGCTTTCAACAAGGGAGATTTCGACGGAGCCTTGGAGCAAGCAAAAAAGATCTTCGATGCTTACTACCTGGACATCGAGGCACACGAGTTCGCTTACCTTGCCTACCGCGAAATGCACAATCAGGAAGAAGCAGAGTTCCACCACAGGATTGCCCATGGCCTCATCCAGGCCATCTTTCAATCGGGGGATGGGAAGAGTCGCGAAACGGCCTGGGAGGTGCTCTCGACCCACGAGGAATACATTATTCTCCAGGTGCTTGGGCTCAGGCCGGGCTCACAGAGTTTGATCCAGGACGGCAAGCACAGCTATGACGAACTCGAAGCCGTCGATCCCAAAACTGAGCAGAAGGTCACGCTCTACTTCAACATCGACACGCCTATGGGGTATCTTCACAAGGCTCTTTCGAAATGAGGGCGAGCCAGAGACGCTGGAATCAACCCTGGAAGTGGGACTTGGTCAGCCATTATCCAAATCAAGGCACAAAGGGAGGTTCAATGGATATTCACAAGCAGGCGCAAAAAGCGGAGCAGTTTCGCCAGCTTCATCACGGACCGCAGGTTCTGGTGCTGGTCAACGTGTGGGACGTGGCCACGGCGCGTTTGGTGGAGCAGGCCGGGCTGCGCGCCATCGCCACATCCAGCGCGGCGGTGGCGAACTCCTGGGGATATCCTGACGGCCAGCGCATCAGCCGCGTCGACATGCTGAGCGTCGTGGAACGCATCGCGCGGCACGTCCACCTTCCCGTCAGCGCCGACCTGGAAGCCGGTTACGGCGGGACGGACGAAGCTGTGATCGAGCTGGCTTACGCCCTGATCGCCGCCGGGGCCGTGGGCTTGAACTTTGAAGATGCCACCGGCGACGCGCGCAATCCGCTCTTCACCGTCGAGCAGCAGGTGGAGAGAATCCAGCGCCTGCGTGAAGTCTCGAATGCCATCCATGTGCCCGTGGTCATCAATGCGCGCACCGACGTGTATCTGGCTCAAGTGGGAGAACCCGCCACGCGATTTGAGCACGCCGTGAGACGTGTGAACGCATACCGCCAGGCGGGAGCCGATTGTCTCTTCGTTCCCGGGGTGGGCGACAGCGTAACCATTGCGCGGCTGGTGAAGGCTGTGGATGGCCCGCTCAACATCCTTGCCGGACCGAATACGCCGCCCGTAACGGAATTGGCGCGCCTGGGCGTGGCGCGAGTCAGCTTCGGGTCTGGGCCTTTCCGCGCCGCGATGGGATGGTTTCGCAAGTTCTTACACGAAGTCCGCGAGCCGGAGGCATTGGCGGCGCTCACCCAAGACGCCATTCCTTACGTCGAACTGAATAAACTCCTGGAGGACTAAGGCACGGCCCGCGGCTCGCCACTCATCACTCGCCACTGCTTTATCAGTCCTTCACCGTGGGGAAGCCGGCACCGGTCCAGCCGCGCCAGCCGCCGTCCATGGAGATGATGTTGGTATAGCCCATCTTTTGCAAATTGTCGGCTGCCAGCGCGGAGCGGAATCCGCCCCCGCAATAGAGCACCAGGGGAGTGGTCTTGCCCGGCACGGCATTCTCAATATCTCGTTCAATAATGCCCTTGCACATATGAATGGCGCCGGGCAGGCGGCCTTTGGCCCATTCGCCTTCCTCGCGCACATCAATGAGGGTGAAGGCTTCCTTGGCGTCGAGGCGCTTCTTGATTTCCTGGACATTGGCCTGGCGAATGCGTCCCTTGGCGTCGTCAACAAGTTTCAGGAATCCCGGCGCATGCTTCATCATCAACCTCCATTCATCATTCAACATTCATGACTGATTATTGGCTGCGCAGGCTTCCGCATAACCGCTGGCTCCATTCAGCCGCTCGATGGAAGCTTGATCCAATTTAAGCTCCGTGGCGGCGACGAGATCGTTCAATTGTGCCAGGCTTGTAGCGCTGGCAATGGGAGCGGTGATGGACGGCCTTGCCGCGAGCCAAGCCAAGGCAACTTGGGCGGGTGTCGAATGGAACTCCCGAGCCACTTCATCCAGAGCGCGGAGGATGCGAAATCCCCGGTCATTGAGAAACTTCTTTACCATTGGACCCCGCTTGCTCGCGGCCAAATCAGCTTCCGAGCGATACTTGCCCGTCAAGAATCCGCTCGCCAGGGAAAAGTAGGGAATCACTCCCAAGCCGTTTTCAAGGCAAACCGACTCCAGCTTTGCTTCGTAGTCGGCGCGATCGTACAGGTTGTAATTGGGCTGAAGGCTCTGGTAGCGGGGCAATCCGTGTTGTTGGCTCGTCCGCAAGGCCTCCCGCAGCCGATCGGCCGAGTAGTTGGATGCGCCGATGGCCCGCACTTTCCCTTGCTTGATCAACTGCGCGTAAGCTTCCAGGGTTTCGGTCAAAGGGGTCTCGGCGTCATCGGTGTGCGACTGGTACAAATCGATGTAGTCGGTCCGAAGGCGTTTCAGTGACTCCTCCACGGCGCGCAAGATGTAAGCCTTGGAAAGTCCCTTCTGGCCCGGACCCATTTCCATTCCCACCTTGGTGGCAATCACCACCTGACGGCGCTTGCCGCTGCGCTTGAGCCAATTGCCCAGAATAGTCTCGGATTCGCCTCCCTTATTGCCCGGAACCCACTTGGAGTAGAGGTCGGCGGTATCAATGAAATTGCACCCGGCGGCTACCCAAGCGTCGAGCAGATGGAAAGAGGTGGGTTCATCCACAGTCCATCCAAAAACATTTCCCCCGAGAGTGATGGGCGATACTTCCAGGCCGGAATTTCCCAGTTTGCGCATTTTCATCGTTGCCTCCTCCCATGATTATATGCTTTTGGATCGAAAAAGAGATTCGAGGCACGAGGCAGGGTCCGCAGTTCGCCGGGGAATTTCCGATTAGCCGCCAACCTCCCTCAAAGGTGGTCGCTACTCGGTGGGTTACACCAAAGCATCTCGATAGAGCTCTCCCGCCTCGCGCCCGGGGCGCGCGATTTTCTTTTGACAAACAAATCCTGCGCGAAATATAATTTTAGTGGTTCCGGGACATATTCTATGCAACGTGAAGATGATGGTTGTGGGCCAGAAATCTTCGAACTACTTTCATATATACGGCCTGGATTCTTACTTTGGGCGTTAATGCTTCATGGGCGGGCAGAGTTGCCGGCCCGGATTTCCTCCATTCCCAGCGTTTTCCCTCGTGCGCCTCAGGCACTCATGATCGGGTGAGCTGTTGCGTTGCGGTGATGGGGAAAAGATGGGCGATGGAGTTGGGCACGACCCCGGGTCAGGTTGGCGCCCGGGGAATCATGCAGGGCAGCAAACATTCGACACCGCCTTTTCGGGGGAGTAACGACCCCGCAGGATGCTGGATCGGCCTATTGACCGCGGCCGGGGGTGAGGATTCCTCAAGGGCGCCAGGCAAAATCGTTCGATGGCCCAGATCTTCCATCGCAGCTCGAACACGATCTCCAAGGTGACGATCTACGGCGCGGTCTTCATCCTGGGCGGATTGGGGTATGTCATTTACGCCGTCAACCAATCTGCCTACTATACCGATATCAATGTGGCGCGGGAGCAACCGGTTCCCTTCAGCCACAAGCACCACGTCACCGATGACGGCATCGATTGCCGTTACTGCCACACCACCGTGGAGAAATCCCCTTTCGCCGGCGTTCCCACAACCCATATCTGCATGAGCTGCCACTCGAAATTGTGGCTGAATAGTTCCATGCTGGAGCCCGTGCGCTTGAGCTACGCCTCGGATGTTTCTTTGCAGTGGACGCGCGTCAACACCGTGCCGGATTTCGTTTATTTCGACCACAGCATTCATGTGAATAAAGGGATTGGCTGCACCACCTGCCACGGGCCGGTTGGACAGATGCCCCTCACCTACCGCGCCAACACGCTCTATATGCGCTGGTGCATCGATTGCCACAAACACCCGGAGGCCCACGTGCGCCGCCGCGAAGACGTTTCCAAGGCCGACTACGTGGAACCGCCCGACCAGCTCGCTTTGGGCCGGCGGTTGGTGAAGGAATACAAAATCAAGGGGCCGAAAGAAATAACGGATTGCTACACGTGTCATCGGTAGGAAGCTGACAGAATCGAAATTGGAAACTGGAAATTCGAGATTAGAAACTAGAAACTCGCGAGGCATGTGCCGATTTTCGAGTTTCCAGTTTTGAATTTCGGTTGGACCTGACACCTTAGACCTATGCAACGCGAGTCAAAACTTGGCAAGCCCCTCGACCTGGTGCAAATTCAGGCGAAGCTGGAGCAGTTGCCGGAAAAGCGCGTCTGGCGCGGCCTGGAGGAATTGGCGGGCACGCCGGAGTATCGCGATTTTCTCGAGTGCGAGTTCCCCCACGATCCGCGCGCGGAGGCGAAGGGCGTCAGCCGCCGCAGCGCACTTAAGCTGATGGGGGCATCCGCGGCGCTGGCAGGTCTCTCGGCTTGCACCAAGATGCCCGATCAAAAAATCGTTCCCTATGCCCAGCAACGGCCGGAGGATTTTGTCCCCGGCAAGCCTCTCTTCTATGCCACCGCCATGCCCCTGGCCGGATACGCCACCGGGTTGCTGGTGGAGAGCCATATGGGCAGGCCCACCAAGGTGGAAGGGAATCCCAGCCACCCCGCCAGCCTGGGCGCCGCCAATCTGATGGCGCAGGCTTCCGTGCTGGGCCTCTACGATCCCGACCGCGCACAGGTGGTCATGCACGTGGGCCGCATCGGGGACTGGAGCACGTTCCTCACCTCCATGGACGAAAATCGCGCCGAGCTCCTTACGCGTAAGGGCGCCGGGCTGCGCATTCTGACGGGCGTGGTGACTTCGCCCACGCTGGCGGACCAGATCCGCTCGGTGCTCGCGCAGTTCCCGCAGGCGAAGTGGCATCAATATGAGCCTTTGAGCCGCGATACGGCGCGCGAAGGCGCGAAGTTGGCCTTCGGCGAATACCTCAACACCGTTTATCACTTCGATCAGGCTGAGGTCATCGTTTCCCTGGACGCGGATTTCCTCTGTGCCGGACCGGGCGCGGTCCGCTATGCGCGCGACTTTGCGGACAAGCGCCGCGTCACCGGCCCCGAATCCACCATGAACCGCCTCTACGTGGCGGAAAGCACGTTCACCTCCACGGGAGCGATGGCGGATCATCGCGCCCCCCTCCGCGCGCGCGACGTGGAGGCCCTTGCCCGCGCTCTGGCGGAAGGGTTGGGAATCAAGACCGGGAGTGCCGCCCCCTCGGCCGCTCCGGTGGATTGGATTCCGGCGCTGGTTCGGGATCTTGAGAAGCATCGCGGCTCGAGCATCGTGATTGCCGGCGAGCAACAGCCGCCCGCCGTCCACGCCCTGGCCCACTGGATGAACGACAAGTTGGGCAACGTGGGCAAAACCGTGCACTACACCGACCCCGTGGAAGCGAACCCCGTGAACGCGCTGGAATCGCTCCAGGAGTTGGTGGCGGACATCCAGAAAGGCGAAGTTGACACCCTCTATATCCTTGGAGTGAATCCCGTTTACAACGCCCCAGTGGATTTGCACTTTAAGGACAACCTTCTCAAAGTGCGAACGCGCATTCACCTCAGCCTTTATGAGGACGAAACCGCCGAACAATGTCACTGGCATATTCCCGAAGCGCACTTCCTGGAGGCCTGGGGCGATGCCCGCGCCTATGATGGAACCATAAGTATTATCCAGCCGCTTATTTCGCCGTTGTACAACGGCAAGTCGGCGCACGAAATCCTGGCCGTGCTGGGAGGACAGGCGGGGACGACCGGGCATGATGTTGTCCGCAGCTACTGGCAGCGGCAGAAGCCGGGAGCTAATTTCGAGCAGTTTTGGCAAACCACGCTGAATAGCGGCGTGGTGGCGGATTCAGCCTTCGCCCCCAAGCCGGTTAAGCTTGGCTCGGCGCTCGCCGGCACGGCGACAAAAGCGAGTGCGGGTGGATTCGAAATCGTGTTGCGCCCTGATCCCTCGGTTGGCGACGGCAGCTTCGCTAACAATGCTTGGTTGCAGGAAGTGCCCAAGCCCCTCACCAAATTGACTTGGGACAACGCCGCGCTGGTCAGTCCCGCCACCGCCCACAAGCTGGGAGTGGCGAACGGCGATGTGGTGAAGTTGACGACGCACGGCCAATCGGTGGAAGCACCCATCTGGATTACTCCGGGCCACGCCGATGATTCTCTCACCTTGCACCTGGGTTATGGACGGCGCCGCGCCGGCCATGTGGGCACGAGCATAGGTTTCAACGCCTACCTGCTTTCGACCACGGAAAATCCCTGGATCGGCAGCGCTGAAGTCCAGAAAACCGGCAGGACTTACCAGCTCGTCACCACCCAGCACCATCACATAATGGGCAAGGAAGGGGAAGAGCGCGAAGAGGAGAGCGTGGCGGCGCTCCAACGCAAGTTGGTGCGCGGAGCGACGCTCGAGGAATTTCGCCGGAACCCTGAAATGATCCGCGAGGAAGGCGAAGAGAATGGACCTTCCATCTATCCCGCCTATCCCTACAACGGCAACGCCTGGGGCATGTCCATTGACTTAAACAGTTGCATTGGATGTAATGCCTGCGTGGTGGCGTGCCAGTCCGAGAACAATATTGCGGTGGTGGGAAAGGACCAGGTGGCGCGCGGGCGGGAGATGCAATGGATCCGCGTGGACACCTACTTTGAGGGAGGCCTGGAGAACCCCGGGATTTACAACCAGGCGGTTCCCTGCATGCACTGCGAGAACGCCCCCTGCGAATATGTCTGCCCGGTGGGAGCGACGGTCCACAGCCCCGAGGGGTTGAACGAAATGGTGTACAACCGCTGCGTGGGCACGCGCTATTGCTCCAACAATTGCCCGTATAAGGTGCGGCGCTTCAACTTCGAACTCTGGTCGGACTGGACCACGCCCAGCCTGAAGCCCATGCGCAATCCGGACGTGACCGTGCGCAGCCGCGGCGTAATGGAAAAGTGTACTTACTGCATCCAGCGCATTAACCGGGTCAAGATCGCGGCGGAGGAAAAAGGCCGGGAGATACACGACGGGGAAATCCTGACCGCCTGCCAGCAGACCTGCCCGGCCCAGGCCATCGTTTTCGGCAACATCAACGACAAGGGCAGCCGCGTGGCGAAGTTGAAGGCGCAATCGCGGAATTACGGCCTGTTGGAAGACCTGAACACACGGCCGCGCACGACTTATTTGGCCAAGCTGCGGAATCCGAACCCGGAGATTAAGGAGTAGGGAGACGTACCGCCGGCATCCTGCCGGCCCTGCTCCCGCGCCGGCGGTACGCCGGCGGTACGGAAGAAACCAGGATGCTGTCGATCAAGGAGCAATAGGTGGGCGCTGAGGGACTGCAAAACACGCCGCCGGTAGGAGCGAATATTCCGGTTCTCGCGCCGGGGCACACCTACGCGACGATCACCGACAAGATCAGCGCCATCGTCCTCCTGCAAAAGACCAAGCGGGGCTGGTGGCTCGGCCTGGCGCTGGCCTTCACCCTGGTCGTGATCCTGCACCTGGCGATTGGCCTGCTGCTGACGATTGGCGTGGGGATTTGGGGAATCAATATCCCCATCGGCTGGGGATTCGCCATCGTCAATTTTGTGTGGTGGATCGGCATCGGGCACGCGGGCACGCTGATTTCCGCTTTCCTCTTGTTGATGCGCCAGGCATGGCGGCAATCCATCAATCGTTTCGCGGAAGCCATGACGCTATTCGCCGTGGCTTGCGCCGGCATGTTCCCGCTTCTGCACATGGGCCGCCCGTGGCTGTTCTTCTGGCTGATGCCCTACCCTGACACCATGGGGGTTTGGCCGCAGTTCCGCAGCCCGCTGGTTTGGGACGTATTTGCGGTTTCAACTTACGGAACCATCTCGCTGCTGTTCTGGTTTGTGGGCTTGATCCCCGACCTCGCCACCTTGCGCGATCGCGCCAAGGACCGCGTGTCGCGCCTGATTTACGGTGGCCTGGCCATGGGCTGGCGCGGTTCGGCAAGGCACTGGCATCGCTATGAAATGGCTTACCTGCTGCTCGCCGGATTGGCCACGCCCCTGGTGGTTTCCGTACACACGGTGGTGAGCTTTGACTTTACCCTGGCGATCATCCCCGGCTGGCATAGCACCATATTTCCACCTTACTTCGTGGCCGGCGCCATCTATTCCGGCTTCGCCATGGTTTTGACCCTGGCCATCCCTCTGCGCAAGTTTTACGGCTTGGAGGACTTCCTTACGCTGCGGCATCTGGACAACATGGCGAAAATCCTGCTGGCCACCGGCTTGATTGTCGCTTACGGCTATTTGATGGAAACCTTCATGGCGTTTTACAGCGGACCCAGCTACGACCGGTACATGATCATGAACCGCATGACCGGCCCGTACGCTCCCATTTATTGGCTCTTGATCGTCTGCAACATCGTGATCCCGCTCACCGCCTTGTGGTTTTCCAAAATCCGCCGCAACGTGGCCGCGTTGTTCGTGATTTCCCTGATCGTGCAGACGGGCATGTGGCTGGAGCGCTTCGTGATTGTGGTGACCAGTTTGCACCGCGATTTTCTGCCCTCATCGTGGTCAATGTACTACCCGACCGTTTGGGACTGGGCAGTGTTTTTCGGTACCATAGGATTGTTCTTCACACTATTCCTGCTGTTCATCCGTTTCCTGCCTATGATCTCGATTTTCGAGATGCGTGGGTTGGCGCATGAACTGAAGGAGAAGCAGGGATAGCCAGAAGCTGGCTGACAGCCGACAGCTCACAGCTAACAGTCACTGTTGGCTTTTAGCTGTGAGCTCTTAGCTGTAGGCAATCAAGGATGGATAAACCTCCGCTTTACGGCTTGATGGCCGAATTCGAGACGACGGACGATCTGCTGCGCGCGGCTCATCGCACTTATGCGGAGGGCTATCGCCAGATGGATGCGTACACTCCCTTCCCGGTGGAAGGGTTGGCGGAGGCCATCGGCTTTCATCGAACCCATGTGCCTCTCATCTGTTTGCTGGGGGGACTGATCGGTTGCTTTGGCGGGTTCTTCCTGCAATGGTGGCCTAATGTGATCGGTTATCCGCTCAACATTGGTGGAAGGCCTCACAACAGTTGGCCGTCGTTTATCCCCATCACCTTTGAACTGACGGTACTTTGCGCAGGGTTGGCAACCGTCTTTGGCATGTTAGCACTCAACGGATTCCCCAAGCCGTACCACCCGGTGTTTAACGCGCCGCGATTCGAGTTGGCCTCGCGCAATCGCTTCTTCCTTTGCATCATGGCGCGCGACGTGAAATTCGACTTGCAGAAGACGCGAGAGTTTCTACGGAGCCTTAAGGCCTATGAGGTGTCGGAAGTTGAGGCTTAGGGGCGGGACAAATCGGACCCTTCCGGCGGGCGCGCAACTGGCGCTTTTGGCCATGGCGTTGGTATGCGCCGCGGGTTGCCGCGTTGACATGCACGTGCAGCCCAAGCTGAAGGCCGACGACGCCAGCACCTTTTTTCAAGATGGACGCGCCAACCGCCCGGAGATTCCTGACACCGTGGCGCGCGGGCACATGCGCACCGATGAACTGTTCTACACGGGCCATGTAAACGGCGTGGCGGTTGACCAGTTTCCTTTTCCCATTACGCGCAAGGTGCTGGAGCGCGGCCGCGCCCGGTTTAACATCTATTGTTCTCCTTGCCACGACTACACGGGCAGCGGGCGGGGGATGATTGTGCAGCGGGGATTTCCGGCCCCGCCTTCTTATCACATTGAGCGCCTGCGGCAGGCGCCGGCGGGACATTTCTTCGAGGTTATGACGGATGGTTACGGCGCCATGTTCAGTTACGCGGGAAGAATCACGCCGGAGGATCGGTGGGCGATCGTGGCGTACATCCGCGCCCTGCAACTGAGCCAGCACGCCACGCTCGACGACGTGCCGGCGAGTGAGCGGCAGCAATTGACAAGCGGAGCAAAATGAACTCGGCGGAAACAACCATACCCGGAATTGAACGCCTGGGGAAGACCGCGCTGGCGGCGGGAGTGGCGGCGCTGGTCGTCTGCGCGGCACTGGGTTTTCGCGACCCCGTGCAATTCTTCCGGTCGTACCTTCTGGCCTTCGTTTTCTGGATTGGCTTGCCGCTCGGTTGCGCCGCCATCCTGATGCTTCACAACATGATCGGGGGTACGTGGGGATTCCCTCTGCGCCGCCCGCTCGAATCCGGGACGAAGACTTTTCCCCTAATGGCGGTGCTGGTGCTGCCCATTCTCTTCCGTCTGCCAGTGCTATACAGTTGGGCTGACCCCGTTAAAGTTCAGGCGGATTCTTTGCTGCAATACAAGCACCTTTACCTCAACGTACCGTTTTTCCTGGCGCGGACCATTTTTTACTTTTTCGTCTGGATTTTAATCACCTACCTTCTGAACAAGTGGTCGCGCCAGCAGGATGAGACGGGCGAAGCTGCGCTGACCCAGCGCATAAAGCGTCTGAGTGCGCCGGGCCTGCTGATTTTCGAGCTGACGGTCACCTTTGCTTCCGTAGACTGGGTGATGTCGCTGGAACCGCATTGGTATTCCACCATCTATGGCATGATTTTCATGGTCACGCAAGTTTTGGCCGCGATGGCGGTGATGACGGTGACGGTGATTCGCCTCTCCCCGGAGGAATCACTTAAAGGAATGGTGACGCCGAAATTGCTGAACGACTACGGCAACCTCCTCCTGGTGTTCACCATGTTGTGGGCGTACCTTTCCTTTTCCCAGTTCCTCATCATCTGGGGCGGAAACCTGCGGGAGGAAATTCCCTGGTACATGAGCCGTGCGCGGGGTGGTTGGGCCGGGGTGGGGCTGATCCTGATTATCTTCCACTTCGCGGTGCCCTTCCTGCTGCTGCTCACCCGATTCGCCAAGCGCCGCGCCAAGATAATGAGTTGGCTGGCGGCGGGCTTGATCGTCATGAGCCTGGTGGATATCTTCTGGCTCCTGACGCCGGCTTTTAACCACGCGGGGCCGGAATTCCACCTGACGGACTGGCTGGCGATTCTGGGAATCGGCGGATTGTGGCTGTGGCGCTTCACCTCGCAGTTGCAGGGACGGCCGCTGCTGCCGCTTCACGATCCGCGCCTGAAGGAATTGTTGCAGCATGCGTGAAGGGGAAGGGCAGTGCTTAGTGCTTAGTGGCGAGCAGTGGCGCCGGCGATTGCCGACTGCGGGTAATCGTTCCACAGCGGGTAACCACCCCGTCGCTCGGCGCGCCACCCCTCCTGAATCAGGAGGGGAGATCTTAAAGTGCTCCCCTCCTCAGATGAGGAGGGGTGGCGCGCCGCGCGACGGGGTGGTTGCAAGCCCGGCATGTGCCGCCCTAAAGGGCGGCTATACAGTAAAAGGATTTTCCAAACGCAACACTAGTGCTTAGTGGCAAGCAACAAGGAAATGCGTGCAGCATGTCTGAACCAATTAAAGGACCGGAACATCCTCGGCGCGCCTACGAAGACTCCGATGTGAGCGTGGGGCGGCTCTTTCTCTTCGCCGCGGGAGTGGTGGGGTTGGTGGTATTCGGAGTGTTGGTCAGCGCCGCGGTGTTTCATTTCTTTGTCCAGCACCAATCCTTGGGGCCGCCGGCTTCGCCCTTTGAAGACGTTCGCACGCTGCCACCCGAGCCGCGCCTGCAAACCGCCGCGCCGCTTGATTTAAAGCGCTATCGCGCCGACCAGGAAAAACTCTTGCAGGGCTACGGATGGGTGGACTCCCAGGCCGGCATTGTTAGGATTCCCGTGGACCGCGCCATGGATCTGATGTTGCAAAAAGGATACCCGGTTCGTGACAGTTCCCCGGCGAAGGGCGGCGAGGCCAAAGCGCCCCGGTCCGCGGCTCCACCGGCGAAACAACAGGCTGCGCTCACTCCTGTGGGTGCGGAGGGGAAGCGCTAAACATGCAAGTGGCCACCAAGTTTGAAACGCCGCGGGTTAAGACGACGAGTTGTCTGAGGGATAACGCTCGCCGCGCGGGAGTGGTTGCTCAACTCGTTTTTGTTCTCTTCAGCCTGGCGGCGATGGCGGCCGCGCAGGACACCGCCTCGGTCACGCCTCCGCAGTTGCGCGGTGTGGGGATCGAGCAGCGATTGAACAACCAGGTACCGCTGGATTTGAAGTTTCGCGATGAAACCGGCCAGACCGTGACCCTGGGTTCTTATTTCGGCAAGAAGCCGGTGATCCTTTCGCTTGTTTATTACAGTTGCCCGATGCTGTGTACGCTGGCGGAAAACGGCCTATTGAACGCGCTGCGGGACGTGAAGTTCGACATCGGGGAACAATTCGAAGTGGTGACGGTAAGTTTTGATCCCAGCGAAACTCCGGCCATGGCCTTGGGCAAGAAAGCCGTCTATGTGGGCCTGTATGGCCGGCCCGCCGCCAAGCAAGGCTGGCATTTCCTGGTGGGCGATGAGCCCGCAATTCGCGCCCTCACCCAGGCGGTGGGGTTTCACTACAACTACATTCCGGAAACGAAGCAGTTCGCGCACGCTACCGGAATCATGGTGCTGACGCCGCAAGGAAAGGTATCGCGTTACTTTTACGGGATTCAGTACCCCTCGCGGGATATCCGCCTGGCGCTGGTCGAGGCCTCGAGCGAGAAGATTGGGAATCCCGTCGATGCCATTCTGCTCTATTGCTGTGAGTACGATCCGGTGGCGGGGAAGTACAGCATGGTTATTTCCCATATACTGAAAATTGCCGGAGTCATTACCCTGCTCTGCATAGGGACGATGATTATTGCCCTTTCGCGCGGGGGGCGAAAGTCGATTCAAGATTCAAAATTCAAGATCCAAGATTAAGAACCCGCGATTTTGAATTTTGAACCTTGAATTTTGATTCGACTTCTGATTCAAGATTAAGAGCCCACGATTTTGAATCTTGAATTCTGAATCTTGAATCTCACCAGGTGAGACCAGCATGTGGCAAGGGTTCCAATTCAGGCCTATTCAAGCGTCCACCATCGCTCAGGGAGTGGACTATCTGTACTACTTCCTTACGGCGATTGATCTTTTTTTCACGGCGGTCATTTTTCTTACCATCTTCTACTTCGCGGTTCGTTATCGCCGCCGCTCGGAGCAGGAGAAGGCGGAGCAGATCGAAGGAAGCCTGCCGCTGGAAATTGCCTGGACAATAATCCCGCTGGGCCTCTGTGTCCTGGTGTTCTTGTGGGGCACCAGCCTGTTCATCCGCAATGCCCGGCCGCCCGCCGCGTCCACGGAAATCTTCGTGGTGGGCAAGCAGTGGATGTGGAAGTTGCAGCATCCCGAGGGCGTGGAAGAGATCAATGAGCTGCACGTCCCCGTCAACCAGCCCATCAAGCTGACGATGACGTCCGAGGACGTTATTCACGACTTTTCCGTGCCGGCGTTCCGCCTCAAGAAGGATGTGGTGCCGGGAATGTACACGTCGCTGTGGTTCCAGGCCACCAAAACCGGCAGGTTCGACCTGTACTGCGACCAGTATTGCGGCACCAATCACGCGCTGATGCGGGGCCAGGTGATCGTGATGCCCCCCACGGAATACGAGCAGTGGCTGAGCGGAGGGATTCGCGGCGGAACCATGGCGGAGGCGGGGGCCAAACTTTACGATCAACTGGCCTGCATCACCTGCCACGGCACCGGCAGGGGACCGTCCCTGAATGGCATTTATGGCAAACAGGTGAAGCTGACGGACGGGCGGACACTGACGGTGGACGATGAATATCTGCGGCACTGCATCCTGTATCCCGCCGATCGAGTCGTGGCCGGGTACCAACCCCTCATGCCCACTTTCAAGGGGCAGGTGACGGAAGAACAGTTGCTGCAATTGATCGCGTACATCAAGTCCTTGCGCCCGCAAGAGGGGAAGACGCCGAAGTAATGGCGATGTAGCGTAGCTAGGAACTTGTCGCGACCTGGAGGGGACGGCGGCACTGCCCCGGAAAGGGCGCCCGTCGGCTATATCAGGCTGCGGAACGGCTCCGGGGGACTTTTGTACTGGGACGCCAGAGACGGTCCGCAGGCCTTCCGGTAAGCCCCCCCTGAGGGTAAACTCCGTGCCGGGTTAACCCTGTATGTTAATGAAAACACAGGGGAAGGTTTTCGCTAGACATGGGTTTTGCATGTAAGTCATTTGAATTGAATGGGTTAAGTGCTATTCGCGACGAGTCGAGACTTGCCTTGAGTTCTGGAACGCCGGCAATTCTCAGAATGACAAGAATTACAGAATAGAAGCTTTTTTGCGAAGACGGTAAAGTTTGGCGCTCAAGGTTGCAAGAAGGGAAGGCACAGAAATAATGGCAACGGCAGCGGGGGGTTCTGAAAATCGCGTGAACTATTTGAATGCCGATTACGGCATCAAATCGTGGCTGCTGACGACGGACCACAAGCGCATCGCGCTTCTCTACCTGGTGTCGATCACCTTGTTCTTCATGGTGGGAGGCATTGCGGCGGTACTGATCCGAATTCACCTGATTGAGCCCAATGGCGCGATCTTCGAACCGGGCACATACAACAAGCTCTTCAGCATGCACGGCATCATCATGGTGTTCTTGTTCTTGATTCCTTCCATACCCGCTGTATTTGGAAATTTCCTGGTCCCCATGATGGTCGGTGCCCGCGACCTGGCTTTTCCCCGGATCAACTTGCTGAGCTGGTACATTTACATGATCGGCGGCGCCTTGGTCCTGTACGCGGTCATCGGGGGTGGAGTGGACACGGGCTGGACATTCTACACGCCGCTGAGTACGACTTACCTTAATACCAACGTGATGTCGGCCGCCCTGGGAGTTTTTATCGCAGGCTTCTCCTCGATTCTCACCGGCCTGAATTTCGTGGTGACCATTCACAAGATGCGCGCCCCGGGCATGACGTGGTTCCGCATGCCGCTATTCCTCTGGGCGATGTACGCCACCAGCCTGATTCAAATTCTGGGCACGCCGATCATTGCCATCACCCTGGCGCTGGTGGCGCTGGAACGGCTTTTCCACGTTGGCGTCTTTGATCCTGCCGTGGGCGGCGACCCGATTCTCTTCCAGCACCTGTTCTGGTTTTACTCGCACCCGGCCGTCTACATCATGATTCTGCCCTCCATGGGCGTGGTCAGTGAGTTGATTGCTTGCTTCGCCAAAAAGCGCATTTTTGGTTACAGTTTTGTGGCGTTTTCGAGCGTGGCCATCGCCGTAATATCCTTCCTCGTTTGGGGCCACCACATGTTTGTGAGCGGCCAATCGATCTACGCGGGCATCATTTTCTCCGCCCTAAGCTTTCTGGTGGCAATCCCTTCCGCCATCAAGGTATTCAACTGGACGGCCACGCTCTACAAGGGCTCCATTTCCTACGAGGCCCCCATGCTTTACGCCCTGGGATTCATCGGCCTCTTTACCATGGGGGGATTGACGGGTCTCTTCCTGGCCACCCTTGCAGTGGACACCCACGTTCACGACACGTACTTCGTAGTCGCCCACTTCCATTACATCATGGTGGGCGGCGCGATGATGGGATACCTGGGCGCCCTTCATTTCTGGTGGCCTAAAATCACCGGCCGGCTTTACCCCGACGGGTGGGCGCGCCTGGCCGCGGCGATCATCTTTGTCGGTTTCAACCTCACCTTCTTCCCGCAATACATGCTGGGTTATCTCGGTATGCCCCGGCGCTACGCCATCTACCCGCCGAAATTTCAGGTGCTGAATATCATGTCTTCGGCGGGAGCATCGATCTTGGCCGTGGGGTATGCCATTCCCCTGGTTTATTTCATTTGGTCGTTGTTCTACGGACAGATAGCGGGACCGAATCCCTGGGGCGCCAAAGGCCTGGAATGGGAGACGCCTTCACCGCCACCGACTGAGAACTTTGCGCAGACCCCCATAGTGACGGAAGAAGCATACGCGTACGGAGCGAAGGAGGCTTAAGTTGGTTGACAGTCACGCCGCGAGTGCGCTGGCGCACCAATTCGAGGACCTGGAGCAACAGCACGAGGCTGCCAGCTTCGGCATGTGGATCTTCCTCGCCACCGAGGTGATGTTTTTCGGCGGGCTCTTCGCGGGCTACACCGTCTATCGCAACCTCTACCTGCCCGGTTTTGTGGCGGGAAGCCATCTGCTGAACGTCACCATCGGCGCCATCAACACCGCCGTGTTGATTGGCAGCAGCTTGACCATGGCGCTGGCAGTGCGCTCCGCGCAAACAGGAAAAAGGAATGCCCTGGTGACGTTCCTGATCCTGACGATTTTACTGGGATTGACGTTCATCGTCCTCAAGCTGACGCTCGAATGGCGGCACGATTATTTGGAAGGCTTTGCGCCCGGGTTGAATTTCACCTTTGCCGGACCCAACGCCAAATCTCTGCAATTGTTTTTCTGTTTCTATTTCATTATGACGGGCGTACACGCGCTGCACATGGTGGTGGGCGTGGGGATTCTTTCCTTTCTGCTGGTGCAGGCGTGGAAGGGCTGTTACGGGCCGGACCGGTTTAACGTGGTTGAAGGCGCCGGGCTCTATTGGCATTTCGTGGACATCGTCTGGATTTTTCTCTTCCCGCTTTTGTATCTCATTGGAGGGCGATACTGAATGCAAGGCCACGTGGTCGCGAAGAAAACCTATTTCCTCATTTTCGGCTCGCTCCTGGCGCTTACCGCCCTCACCACCGGCATGGCATTCGTAGACATGGGCAAGTGGAACACCGTCGTGGCGCTCACCATCGCCTGCTGCAAGGCATCGCTGGTGATTCTCTTCTTCATGCACTGGCGTTGGAGCACACATCTGGTGCGCGTGGTGATTCTGTCGGCGCTCCTTTGGCTTGCCATCCTGATCACTCTCACCACCACGGATTTCTTCTCGCGCCATTGGACACCGATTCCGCAAGGCTGGGAATCATCCTTGCTGCGCCCGCCTTCCCTGCCCACAAATCTGCTTTACTGGCGATAAGGATACTCCTTGTTTGTAATCGCCGCGCCGACTCCGCTATAATCCACACGTTCCTCGCAAGGAGTGGGGGTGCTATGCCTTTTAGGTTACGCTTCCGCCGTACTTGTTTGCTGTTGGTCATCTTTCTTTCCTTTCCTCTTCTGCAAGTCGAAGCCATGCAGTTCGGAGGGGGCAGAACCCAAAAAATCGGTGCAGCTCGGCCCGCTGCCCGGCCAATTGGTGAGGCGCCCAAGCCCCAACTGTTGAATGCCGACTCCAACCCAACGTTGCGATATCCGGTTGCGGTGCTGGAATCCACCGTGTCTCGTGGGTGGCTCGATGTGACCCGCACCGGCGTCAGCTACACGGTGGTCGAGTCGGGAAGGCAAGGCCGAGCGCCCTCCGGCAAGAGGTTCTTTCCCGGAGACGCTCACTACCTAGTGGCTCCAGCGGAGGCAGCAGGCAGCGAAGAATTCAACGTCAGCTTAAGCGAAATGAAGGCCAACGGACTGAAAGGGAATGCCCTGATGATTGCCTTCTCGAATAGGACCCCGCAGCTCATATACTTACCACAAGAGCAGTGGGGAACGGTGGAGAAGCCGCGCCAATTCCAGGCGGCAGGGGCATTGAACCTCGCAGGTACGATGGCCATTCAACGCGCCATGCAGAATTTCGGCGGCGCTCTGGCGGAGTTGAAACCGCCAGCCGGGGCCCTTTTGGATGTGACCTTGCGTGCCGAACCCACCTCGGTGGTAAGAGGGCGCCCTGTGACGCTGGTGTGGACTTCCAGTAATGCCACGAGCCTGGATCTTGAACCCGGGGTTGGGCGAGTGGCAGCGGCGGGCGGAACGTCGCTGGTGCCGCAAGACTCCACGAATTACACTCTGACCGCCGCCGGGCCGGCAGGAACGAGGGCCGCCAGCGTTTTGGTAACCGTGACGGAGCCTCCGCCTCCTCCCGCGCCCACGATTGTCTTGATGGAACCCTCCGCCGCCAGTGAAGGGCAAACCGTGGACGTCGCCAGTTCTCCCCTCACCATCCGTGGCGTAGTGATGGATGCCTCGGGCATCCCCGTCGTCACGATCAACGGGAGGTCAGTGACGATGCGCCCTACCAGCGCACAGGCGGCGCAATTCCAGTCTGACCCGCTTGACCTTCAACCTGGCGAAAACCGCTTTGAAGTTGTGGCCGTAAACGGCGCGCACGGCCAAGCCAAGGTGGTCTTTATCGCTCGCCTTGCCCCCAGCGCTCCCACCGCCCCTGCCGCACAGCCCGCCGGCCCCAACAACCTCCGAGGGCTGGCTAAGGCTGAAATCATCAGCTTGTTACAAGGCGACGTGCCGAGCGCAAGAGTGGCCGGTTTGGTGCAGGAACGCGGCATCAAGTTCGTCCCCACGCCGGACGACTTGAGGGAGATCGTCACTGCGGGTGGCGGCGATGACCTGATCAATGCCATCAACCAGGCTTCTCGCCCTGCCAAGAACTAGCACGATTCCCCGCTGAGTCCCCTGACTGCGTGGGTTCGTGTGCGGAACTTTGCTTGGCAAAGTCAGGGCCGAGTCTCGGCGTGCAGTTTGTGAACCCCGCATGAACATCCTACCGACTTGGGTTACAATTCCCGCATGGTGAACATTCGAAAAGCTACCCCTGGCGACATTCCCCTGATTCTGGAATTCATCCGCGAGCTGGCCGAATACGAGCGCGCGCCGGAAGAGGCGGTCGCCACGCCCGAAGATTTAAGGCGCGATGGATTCTCCATTGACCCGCGCTTCTACGTGGAGATTGCCGAGTGGGACGGCGAGCCGGCGGGCTTTGCGCTTTGGTTCTTCAATTATTCGACTTGGCAAGGCAAGCCCGGTCTCTATCTGGAAGACCTGTTCGTGCGGCCGCGGTTCCGCCAGAAAGGGATTGGCAAGGCGCTGCTCGTGCATCTCGCCCGCGTGGCCGTGAAAAAGGGCTGCGGGCGCTATCAGTGGCAGGTGCTGGACTGGAACACTCCGGCCATTGAGTTCTATGAATCGCTCGGGGCAAAAGTGATGAAGGAGTGGCTTACCATGCGCGTGACCGGGGAAGCGCTGCGCAAATTGGGTGAGTAGACGCCCATCTTGGCGCCGGGCGGCGAATCCACTGGCGCGCCAATACTCCGGTTAAATTGCACTCCTCCCGGCAGCCTGGCTTCTCACCGTTCAGGGCAGCGATTGATTCCCCGCCAACCCTTCCGAGTTTGGCGGGCTTGCCCCAAAGTCGTTCTTGGGATCTTCCGCTTTGATCCGCGCCGCGAAGAACAGCCCAAAGAATCGGCAGTCACACGTCACACAGCGGAAAGGCCGGGATAGAAGAAAAGGAAGAACGCACTTTTCGATAACTCCCCGGCGCATGGACCTGTGGACGTTCCTGCTGTGGCATTCCGGGCAATATCTTTTTAGCGAGAAATGATACACACCTTCCCTCCCTATCGTGGTTTTGGACGCTGAGACCCTGTGTAAGTACGATGACTGCCCCTGCCGTATCGTTGCCCTTGGGTACATTAAGGGATAGCGCCCAAATATATCGCATTATGATATATCATGACCCGCCCGCGAACTCTGCTTAGAGCTTTTCTGTTCGCCCGCCCACCATTTTAGTTGAGAAGTGAACGTAAGTAAACGTCTCCGGGATGTGCGAATCGTAGTGGCCGTGCCGGTTCCAGGTCCACCCTGCACTGGAGTCCAGGCGCTTGCCGTCCGGGCCGGCTTGCTGGAAGCACGAACAATCGATGCGCCACACGTCACCCTCCTGGGGCGGAAGCGAGCGGCCATCGGCGAGCAATTCCAGGCCTTGCCAAGGGAAAGCTAATTCCACACTCCAGCCTCTGTCGGTGCCCGCGCGTTTGTTCAGCGTACCGTCAACGTGCACGGCGTGGCGCAAGCCGGGAAAATCCCAATCAAGAAATCCCCAGCGCTCGCCCCGCGGGTGCACGTGGCCGCCGATGCCGGAAATCTCCAGCGTAGGGTGTGCCGCGGGATCAAACTCCGGGCGGCCATAGTAAATGCTCCCGGGCTTGAAGATATCCTTCCAAATCCAGAACACCTCGTACACGGTATCGAGCGCGTTGATTTCAAACTCGTAGTAGGCGTCCCGGCCGGCGATGAACACTTCCACATCGTTGTCTTCGTAGATTCTGGAGTCGCGCCGGGTGAGCGTGGCGCAAACGTTGGTTTCCTCGGCCATGAACCCGAAGTAAAGGCAGGTGTCGTCCCACAGAAGGGCCACGTGCGTGTCAAACCACGCCGGCTGGCCGGTGACGATGTCCACAAAACGGCACGAGCGCGGCGCCAGCTTCCAGGAGTGTTCATCAAGCCTGCCGTCGATGCCGAGGGCGCTCGCCGTGCGATAGCAGGTGTAGTGGGCGAGTTCCTGGGTTGTGGGCCGGTTCAAGACATTCTCTTAGAAGGAAATCACGGGGTTTCCTCCCTGCAATCACCGCGTGAACGATGACGCCGGCGGCTCCCGGGAAGGATTAGCGGCCACTTTTGGCTTCCCAATCTTTTGCCCGGTCTCGACGCTGAAAACTCTGAAATCGGAATACTCGCGCCGATTCCGGAATCGCTTGCGGTTCCAATCGAGGGTTACGGTGATCTCCGTGGGCAGAGACAATGTTTCTTTCTGGTGGTTAAAGTGGACCTCTTGGATATTGATATCGGTGTCTTCCTTTTCCAGTTGAAGTTCGGGCAGGGGCGCCAAAAGTTCCGTGTGGAGGCGAGTAATCTGGTACGTGGCAGTGTCGATCCACGCCAGCCCTTGGAAAAATGTGGTCGTGGACGTCTCACCCTGCCGGAAGGCCCCGCTTAAGTGCGCCTTCCCGGGAATCTGCGCAAACCCCACCACAAATGTTTTCCGGCCATTAATGCTTTGTCGCCCGAGGTAGCGAAAAGTGCTCTCGGAGCGATACTGCGGATGGAAATTAAGCGCCGCCGAGGTAAACCCCTCCGTCAGCATGAACCCCCCGGGAACTCCCTTCGGCAGAACCTCATTTCCCTCAATATCGACGCGATACTCGATGAAGTCCAGCTCCTGAGCCTCACCCGACACCAGGCACAAGTATCGAGATTTCTGGTCCCGTGTGTCGGTGACTTTCCCTTTGTCGTCCAGCTTCTCCTGATGGATCGCTTCCAGCGAGCTCGTGTTGGGGAAGTTCTTGGTCAGATCCATGATCTTCGCCCCCACTCCCTCGAGGATGGAACACAGTTGTTGCTGGTCCGTTGCGGGTTCGAGTCCTTGGATCAGGTCCGGGGGCAGGCGCCGCAGGAAGTTGACGGATTCCTGAGCCTTCTGCGGCTTGCCCTTAAGGTAGAGGGCCTCCATATTCTTCCGATTCTGGACGCCCGCCCACACTTGGCGAACATGAACCGGCATCTGCTTCACATCGCGCCCGTCAAGATAACGGTTTAATTCGGCGTTTGCAGATTCACCCCACGGTGGACAACTACCGCACCCACAAGAGCGCAGAGGTGGTGCGTGGGCTCCAACCTAAAAAGCGCCTTCGATTCCACCTGCACCTCACCCCCACCCGCAGCTTCTGGCTTAATCAGGTGGAGCGCGGGTTAGGACTGATCACGAAGCGCATGATCCGTCGAGGAACTTTTCCCCGCGTCACTGAGTGGGAGAGCGCCATCTTCCAGTGGTTGGCAAGCTGGAACAACCAACCCAAACCCTTCGTCTGGCGAGCCACTGCGGAGGTGATCCGCGACAAAGTGCGCCGTCGTGAAGAATTATCCGGGACACCGGAGGTGGATTGGATGAAAGCGCCATCGAGACATTGAAGACCTGGAAGTTCGCTCCCGCAAAACGCATTGGTGTGCCCGCACCTGTGCGCGCATTGGTTGTGATCCGCTTTCAGCTTAATTCCAGTACACCCTGATGCCAATTGATCCTCGTGTGCTTGGCTTAGCAAGCAGACCCCGGGCTTCGATACTGCCGCCGCTTGCGGTGTTATGTTAATCCAGTTAACATAAGTGCTTATGTCAACTGAATCTCAATCGCCAAGAGCCAAGGCAACAGAATCCACGGTGGATTCAAGCATGGCGCCGGAAACGCCGCCCGCAAGCCAGGATGGCGCCGAATTGAACCGGCCGGACCTCTATATCAACCGTGAATTGAGCTTGCTGGAGTTTCAGTGCCGCGTTTTGGAAGAGGCTGCGGACGCGGACAACCCGTTGCTGGAACGAGTGAAGTTTCTGGCCATTCTGGGTTCGAACCTGGACGAGTTTTTTATGGTCCGGGTTGCCGGTTTGATGAAGCAGGTGGCGAGCGGCAGGGTGGAGGTGGGGCGCGACGGCAGGTCCGCGGCGGCACAACTGCAACTCATCCGGGAAAAGGTTCGCCAGATTGCCGCTCAGGCCCACGACCTCTGGCGGCAGGAAATTCAGCCGGCCCTGGAGCAGCAGGGCACCAGCGTGGTGGATTCCTCCTCCCTCGCGGGGGAAGAGCGCGCCGCCGTGGATGCCTATTTCCACCAGCACGTCTTTCCCGTGCTGACGCCGCTGGCTTTCGATCCCGGGCGCCCCTTCCCCCACATCTCGAATCTCAGCCTGAATCTGGCCGTGGTGGTGCGCGATCAGAAAGGGGAAGAGCACTTCGCCCGCATCAAGGTTCCGGACACCCTGCCCCAATTGGTCGCGGTAAAGATCGCCCCCAAAGATTCTTCATTGTCCCCATCAACGCCGGAGGTTTTCAAGTTTGTGTGGCTCGAGCAGTTGATTGCTGACAACCTGCGACCGCTGTTCCCCGGCATGGAGATCGTGGAGTCGTCCCCCTTTCGCGTGACGCGCGACGCCGAAGTTGCTGTACAGGAATTGGAGAGTGATGACTTGCTGGAGACCATCGAGGAGGCCATGCGCGAGCGCCGCTTCCTGGCCGTCGTCAGATTGCAAGTTGCCCACGACATGCCGGAGAAGATCCTTTCCATCCTGACCAACCAAATCGAAATCTCTCCCCAGGATGTTTATCGCATCGACGGGCCGCTCGGTTTCAGCCGGCTGATGGAACTCACCTCCCTTGACCGTCCCGACCTTAAGGACAAACCCTTTGTGCCGATGACTCCCGCCAGCCTGGGCGCGGACTGCGATGGAGATTTGTTCAGCCTGATTCGCCAGGGAGAGTTTCTGTTGCACCACCCCTATGATTCCTTTCAGCCCGTAGTGGAGTTTCTGCGTCAGGCGGCGCACGACCCCAACGTGCTGGCCATCAAGATGACCCTTTACCGGGTGGGAAGGAATTCCCCCATTGTGGCGGCCCTGCTGGACGCCGTGGAGGACGGCAAGCAAGTGGCCGTGCTGATGGAATTGAAAGCCCGCTTCGATGAGGAGAGCAATATCGAGTGGGCGCGTACGCTGGAAGATGCGGGCGTACACGTGGTCTATGGAATTGTCGGCATGAAGGTGCACAGCAAGATCGCCTTGGTGGTGCGCCGCGAGGGCGACGCCATCCGCCGCTACGTTCACTTAGGAACCGGCAACTACAATCCCGTCACCGCGCGCCTTTATACCGACCTGGGCTTGCTGACCTCGGACGAGCAGATCGCCGCCGACGCCACGCACTTCTTCAACGCGCTCACGGGCTACTCCGCGCGCCAGGAGCCCCAGAAACTTCTGGTGGCCCCGGTGAATATGCGCGAGAGGCTGGCGGAGCTGATTCAGCGTGAAATCGAGCACCAGAAGAGCGGACGAGCCGGGCGGTTGATTTTCAAAATGAACGCGCTGGAAGACCCGCCCATGATCCGCCTGCTCTATCAGGCTTCCCAGGCAGGTGTGCAAGTGGATCTGCTGGTGCGCGGCATTTGCTGCCTGCGGCCGGGCGTTCCCGGCGTGAGTGAGAACATTCGCGTCACCAGCATCGTGGGCCGGTTCCTCGAACATAGCCGTGTTTATTACTTTCAAAATGGCGGAGCGGAGGAAGTCTATCTGGGCAGCGCTGACCTGATGCGCCGCAACCTGAGCCACCGCGTGGAAATCATCTTCCCGGTCAGTCATCCCCGTCTGGTGCACGAACTGAAAGAGATTCTTGACGTGTACCTTGCCGACCACGCCAAGGCGCGCCATTTGCAATCGGACGGGAGCTACGCGCGCAGTTCGCAACAGAAAGCCCCCCTGGCTCTGAACGCCCAAAACGCATTCCTGGGGCGGGGGCCGGAGGCAGCTCCGTCTCAACCCACCACAGGGTTCGTCTGATGGCGCCGGGATTTTTTCCCCATGAATCCCCCCTAAACAGCACTACGCTGAATCGGGCCATTAAGCCCCAAAGGTGAGACGGGCATTGTGATTCGGTGTGGGAGGCAAGCCGGGCGGATGCGCCGCTCCTCAAGGGCAGAAACTCGAAATCAAATCAGCCCGCTTCTCGATTTACTCCCGGCCGCTTGTCAGTCAGTCGAGCATACGGTCAGGCTGTCGAGCCGGGTAGACCCTTTGGCGATTGGGCAATTTGAACCGCGCAGAGAGCAGACCGACTGGACCCACTCAAAGAAAACCCTCTTCAATTGTTGACTGCGAAGGCGAGTTGTAGCCAGACTTACCGAGTTTTTACAAGAACTGAAAGCCAAAACCAATCTTCCACATCCCAAATCCGATTTGGCGATTGAAGTAGGCGCTTCTTATCCACGTCCCGTGGCTGTCTTCACCTTCGAAATGTGCCGTCATGAGCAAACCCGCGCGGCTGCGGGTTACTTCATTGCTGAACGATCGCAGGTTTATTTGCCAACAAGGGCCGCCTGAGCGGGACGACTGCATATCCACCTCCCTTCAAAGTCCCCAAACTGATCGCTCTCTAGATGACCCAACTCACCTTAGCGCTTTTAGCTTTTGATATTTCCTTCGAACCGTACAAGGAAGCGAGGGGGGAGGGATATAAACGTATATTTATGAATTTTGAACAGAGCGGGGTTTTTCAATACCCTGCTAACCCCTAACCGCGTTCTTTTAGACTCCCACTTTGATGTCAGCGCCGTCAATCTCGACGGGGTACGTCGCCAGCTTGAGGGAGTTATTGCCGACTTTTTCGCCCGTCCGGACGTTGTATTCCCACATGTGCCATGGGCAACTTACAACTTCGCCCTCCAGGATGCCTTCGGCAAGAGGGCCGCCCTGATGGAGGCAAGTGTTATTCGTGGCGTAGATCTTTCCTGCGACGTTGTAGAGGGCGATGTCGATGCCGTTCACGACCACGGTCATCGCCGCGCCCGGCTTCAAATCCGACATGGTCGCGACCTTGACAAAGTTGGGCATCTCCACCTCCTCGGTACGTGATACTATCCGCAGATTGCACAGATCACGCCGATCACTATACAAGTCGGCAGGGACAAACTGTGACGGCCCGCCGCTCCCATTCCGGCGGCGCAGGTCCTTTGAGTTTATCGCGTGATTCCCTCACCCTGCCCGGCTGGACCCCGTTCCTTGCTTTCGAAATCCCTTCCGCTTACCTAGTCTGTGAAATCTGACTAATCTGTGGATAAAATAAGTTGGCTCAGCCAATCTGAACGAATTCCGGTGTCCCCGCCTTGCCGATGTGGATGGATTTCGTAAAATCCTCAATCATGCTCTGGTCCAGGCGAACGTCTGTCGGCCGCTTCCCGATGGTCATGCCGTCGATTTTCTCCTGCAGCTTCAGCAGGGCGTAAAAGAGGTTTTCCGGTCGCGGCGGGCAACCCGCCACGTAGACATCCACCGGCACGATTTTATCCACGCCCTGCAACACGGCATAAGTGTTGAAGGGCCCTCCCACGCTGGAACAAGCCCCCATGGAGATGCACCACTTGGGGTCCGGCATCTGCTCCCAGATGCGCTTCACCACCGGCGCCATCTTCAGGGTCACGGTGCCGGACACAATCATCAAGTCGGCCTGACGCGGGCTGGGGCGGAAGACCTCGGCGCCGAAGCGCGCCATGTCGAACCGCGAGGTGGTGGAAGCGATCATTTCAATGGCGCAGCACGCCAAGCCGAAGGTCAGCGGCCAAAGGGAGGACTTGCGCGCCCAATTGAAAACGTAATCCACAGAGGTAATGATGAAGTTCTTCTCGTAGCGATTCTCGATGAATCCCATGCCCAGCCTCGATTGTAGCCCAGCGATCCCTGATGGTCGTCCTGGTGGCCCTGCGGCACCGAATTGATTATACCGCGAGCCCCTCGAGGTTGGGAACAAATTCAGGCTTGCGTACGGGGCGAAGCTCTGGAGTGCGTGTAGCTCGCTACCGCTTTTGCCCCGGACGGCTTGCTGGCTGGGAATTGTGCCCGCGGGGAAGGCTTGCGAATTCAGATTGCGGTGGGGATTGAGATTCCCGCAAGCGAGCTTGCGCGGGAGAAAAGCGACAGCAAGCGGCCGCACTCCCAAGCTTCCCTCCGAATGCCACGAGTCGGCTTAACGTGTGGGCACGCGGACGATGATGGTGTCATTCACCCGGGCGATCAGGGATGACCACGAATCGAAACTCACGTGATGCATGGGCAGGACCGATGGGGTCAATGGCTCGACGTTAACGTTCAATTTCGCCTTAGGATCGCGGGGGACCGAAAAGGAAACCACGCAATCGGGCCGGCCGTCGCCATCCAGGTCAACGGATTCGGAGATGGTGGCGGGAAGCTTGGACGCGGGTGTCCACACAATTTGCACGAACGGGACGGCTTGCGAGAGTGGCGCGCGTTTAGGGACGGGTTTGTAGACGACTATGCGGTATCCGTCGCGGGCTATAGTGCGAGCCGGTTCGCCGCCCGTATACATCGGGTCAATGCGCAGCCGGGTGGATGCGGCGGCGTGACCGAAGAAGCCGAACCAGAACACCGGCCCCACCACGGCGACGGCGATGGTCAGCACGGCGACCGAATAACCGAGAACTGCAAGCAAACGTCTCATGACATATCCTCCGGGCCAGCTTCAAACAATCAGGCCAATCAACTTCTGGAGCGCGCCCGCGATGACGCTGCCCCCGAACATGGTGGCAAAAACCCACGCGGCGTAAAGATAGAGCAGCCGGGCGCGTTCCGCCGAGAGGCCCACCGGCGTGCCCTTGATGTGGTACACCGCGGCATTCTTACGGCAAACGTCCACGCAGGCGCCGCACCTCATACATGTGGAGAGTGTCTTGCCGGCCTGAATCGATTCCTTGTCGATCGAGACGGTGGGGCAGTTGTTCTGGCACAACAAGCAGCCGGCGCCGCACTTTTCCCTATCGATGCGGATCTCGAAGATGCTGGTGCGGCTGAAGATCGATTGGAAGGCCCCAAACGGGCAGAAGAAAGCGCACTGCGTCCGCCGTTTGGTCAGGTAGGGCAGCACCACTACCAAACCCAGAAAGAGCGCTACGAAGATTCCGAATTGAAGCGCTGTTTGGAAGGAACGTACCGCGGGGAATTCCGTGACCGCCTTGAAGGGGCAGAGCCACATGCAATAGATGGGCTCATAGGTGGCCGCCGAGAGCAGCACAACTGCCACCAGAATCGCCCAGGGCACCAGTCGCCACTTGGGATTGATTTTGCGCAGGCGCGCCTTCTCGGCGATGGTGGAGAAGCCCTCGTCCAGCCCGCCAAAAAAGCATCCATAGCTGCACCACGCTTTGCCCAGAATCACCGTGGCCAACAGCCACAGCGCCACCATCATGGCGATGCTGTGGGGATTGGAGACGGTGGGCAGAATCGAGCCGGGAAAAATGATGGTCTTGGTGAGGGCGGCGGGGACGAGCGTTGCGGGGATCACCATGAAGCAGAACGGCGTGTCGCCGGAGAGCATTTTTTCCACGGGGATGCTCATGGTGGAGCGCAAGGCCACAAGGTCCCAGATGAAACCGACGGGGAACAGGAATCCCAAGGCGATGAAGAAGATTCGGCGCCAGCGATAAGTCTCACGCGTGCGCATCATCAGGAAGAACAAGGTGAGCATGAAGGTCCAGGCAATCAACGCCGCGAGCTTGGCGGAAAGGCCCGATTGGCGCAGGACGGGTGTGAACAAAAGCAGCGTGAACAAAGCCATGGGCAGGGTCAAAAGGAGTGAGCGCCCGATTCCGCGCGGAGGCGCAAGGGCCATCGGACGGGATTGGTCAGGCATGAGACACCATCCTAATAATAGAAATAACCAGATTTCCGGCCCGCACGGGGGTTAGCCGCCAGGAGGCCACGCACACGATTCCCAGGTAGGCGTAATAGGTGGCCAAAACCCCCATGGTGATGCGGGCCACCGTGGGAACGATTTGAAAGCGGCGCAGCGGGCTGACAGCGAGCGAGGGCAAGAACCAGACGGCGGTGCCGACAAAGAACACCGCGAAAAAGAGCAACGCACCCGTCAGGCTTCGGGTGGCGGCGGCGCGCACCCCGGCGGTAATGAAAGGCGGGCAAAGATTGAGGCCGGTAAGGAAGCCTAAGGTGAGCGCCGCGGGCGGGCGGAAGCGGTCGGGGGAGCCAATCTGATAGAGGCGCGGCTTATGTTCACCCGGCGCGGTAGGGCAGAGGCGATGTGGAAGAATTGCCGAGATTCCCAAGAGAATGGCCAAGCCGAAGTTGGCCAATCCAAACACCAGCGTGCGGGTGCACGGGTCGACGGGAATGGCAGCGCCGGCCGCCCAAGCCACTACTGCAAATGCGAGGTAACCCCCCAGCCGGCCGCCTAAAAAGAGGGCGAGCAACCGGGCGGTGGCACGTAACTCGCGGGGCGCGGCCCCCAGCCAGGGCAACAATACCGGTCCACAAGAAGCCAGGCAAATGGGACCTGATCCGAATCCCAGCGCCAAGGCCTCAACTGCACTACTCACAGCACTAACGCTTTCCGCGACCCCACGCCCGCGCCAGCCCCAGCGGCGGGACACCACAAGATACTACGTTTTGACGCGGCAGCAAGTTCAAAAGAGATTAAATCCTGGTGACAGGTCAATTTGAGGTGGCAGCGGGCATATCTCGCCCAAGGGTTGGCGGTGCGCGGGCTCGACCCGCACCAGATCTTCCGTAAGCAGGAACGAAGGGCAGTGAGCCGAAAACCAGTCCCGAACCCCGACCTCGGAATCCCGAGCCCGAGCTGTGATACATTTGCAGTCCGAGCCGCCGTTATGGTAAGGCTTGCGGAAGATGGCGAAGAAGCGCTCGCCGTTCCCATATGGATTGTTGCACGCTGAAGTGCCGCAGGCGGCGTCGCGCGGGCTTTGTGGCAAATTCAGATGGGCGGACGGCAAGCCGGATCGTTCACGGACACAGGCTGGAAAGTATGGCGAATGAAGCAAACTCTGACGCACTCGCATCGGAAGGAAATGGGAATCCGGACCAGGGGACTCCATCCACGACGTCTCATATTCCTGCATGGTGGGGGATTGTCGGTGTCCTGGCGCTGACCTTTGCGGTTTATGTTCCCACGGTCCGCTACCAGTTCGTACACGATGATCGGGGACAGATCGTGGAGAATCCCGCCGTGCATTCCTGGCGCGCCGTCCCCACCTACTTTACCGGTCAGGTGTGGGCGGCGGTTATGCCGGGGGAGTTGGGGAATTACTACCGTCCCCTGTTCCTGTTTTGGCTGAGAATCAATGAGGCGATTTTTGGAAATCATGCCTGGGGTTGGCATCTCACCACCATCCTGGCCCATGTCCTCGCCACGCTTCTCGTGTACCTGCTGGCGTGGCGATTGGGAACCGGCCGTGATGTGGCGCTTTTGGCGGCATTGATTTTCGGCCTTCATCCCGCCCACATTGAGGGCGTCGCCTGGGTTTCCGGCGTCACCGAACCGCTCCTGGGAATCCTGCTGATTGCTTCATTTCTCGCCTACGTGCAATCGCGCGTGGAGGGAGCACCCGCTCCCAAATGGAGAGTTATTTCCCTGGTCTTGTTTGCCCTCGCCATGCTGGAAAAGGAGACCGCCCTCATACTTCCCGGCCTTTTGCTTGTCTACGAGTGGATCTTTGGCCCGGAGTGGAAAAGGCGGATCGAGCTGAGGGGAATTCTCACGTGGTGCGGAGAAGCCCTCGGCAGAATCTGGCCTTACTTCTTCCTCGTCGCCCTGTATGTTCCCGCTCGGATGTACGCCCTGAAAGGGTTCAGTCACGCGGCGACGCCGCTCAGCACGGCGCAGTTGATTTTTACTTGGCCGTCACTCGTGAGCTTTTGGATTCGCCACTTGATTTGGCCCACCGGCCTCAGTACCTTTTATGATTTCCCCGCGGTATTCCATCCGACCCTCGAAAATTTCACTTTCCCCGCCATCTTCGTTGTCGCTGTGGGGCTGGCGCTGTTCGCCTGCGTGCGAAGCTCGCGCCCTGCGGCCTTCTTCGCGGTTTGGCTGGTACTACCTTTAATCCCTCTGCTCAACATCCGCGTTTTCATTGCCAACGACTTTGCCCACGACCGTTACCTGTACCTACCCTCCGTGGGCATGGCCGTCCTTGTGGCGATGCTTCTGAAGAAGGTGTGCATTGGGCCACCGCGATGGATGGGCATGCCCGCAACACTTCTAGGTGCGGGATTGTGCCTGGCCGCCGCGATGAGTTATGGAACCATCACCGAGAGTTTCTACTTCCAAGACAATCTAACTTTTTACGCATATAACCTTACCAAGGCGCCTCACAATCCTTACGCCGAGTCCAATTACGCCTCCGTCCTGGGGGAGGCTGGCCGCTACGGTCCCGCTCTCGAGGAACTGCTCGAACGTCGTGAATCGCTATCCAAACTACTGGAATGCAACTTACAACCTCGCCTACACTTACTACAGAATGGGAAATATGCCGGAAGCAGAAAAGTATTTTCTCCAGGCCATCCGCATCGATCCCAACAAAGCGGGGGATTATTTTTACCTGGGAATGACGCGCTTTAAATCCGGCAGGACCGCGGAAGCCATTCCTTGCCTGCAGCAAGCCATCGCGATTCTCCCCAACGGGTTCGTTTATCATTTTGCGCTGGGAATGATGCTGAAAACCCAGGGTGACTTGACCGGCGCTCTCCGGGAATTCAAGCAGGAACTGGAAAACTATCCGCGGGAACAGGGAGTGGCTGCGCAGGCGAATGAGGTTGAGAGCCAATTGCGGGCGCATCCTGCCACCGGGCGCCCCTGATGACCCCGTCAACGCTGTCTAAACCGAATTCTCAGTGAGGATTCGGAAAGGCCTGTCCCGACAGCTTGGGACCGGCTGCGGAAAATGCTTTCCCTTGGGCACGCGGAGGGAAGTTTGGGAGTGCGCGTCCGCCGCCGCGAGTTCTCTATTGCCCGATTCAGCTTGCTGGCTGGGACTCGTGGTGGCGCCGGGCGGCTCACCGCATCGCTCTCGTGGCGAATCTACTGCGGGGGCGTTTCGCTGCGGACGCGAGCGGCGCCCGCCTTGTCACCCGCAGCTTCCAGCGCCGCTGCTTCTGCCACGTAAGCTTGGGAGTAGGTGGGATCCATTTCCCGCGCGGCGTGAAATTGTTCCACCGCCTGCCTGGGCTTGCCCAATTTCAACCAGCATGTGCCGAAAAAAAATCGGGCCTCCCCGTCTTGCGGACTGATCTTCACGACCCGCGCGAAGTATTGCGCCGCGTGGGCGTAATCTCCCTGGGTAAAACAGAGCCCGCCGAGCGCCCGGTAAGCCGGACTTAGGCCGGGGGCCACGTGGACAGCCTTTTGAAAGTAAACGACAGCGTTTTCGGGGAGTCCTCTCATCAGGGCGATGTTGCCCAAGCCGAGGTCGCACTCATAAATCATCCCCGCAGTGGGGTTGAAGCTCGCCTCGTTCAGTCGCAGCGCGGTCTGGTATTCCCGGGCGGCGCCATCGAGGTCGCCCTTTTGATGCTCCAGGATTATCCCCAGATACATGTGCGCCAGGGCTGAATCAGGAGCCGCAGTTGCGGTGTGGGTCCAAAGCGCCGCGTCGTCATGCCAGTTGGGGATGGTACGAATGTCCTGGACGGTCCACAACCCAAGCACTACGAGCAAACCGGGGGCAAGGACGAGGGTGGGTTCAAGCCGTGCCAGACGCTGTGGCGCCAGCACCAGTGCGCCGAAAGCGATGGCCAGGCATGGTCCGATAGAAGGCAGATAAGAGAACCGATCCGCCATGGGAAGGCCGACAACCTGCCGAACGTCCAGGCAAGGCAAAAGCGTTAGGGCCCACCACGCGACGAGGAACCCCACCACAGGTTGCCGCTTGCGCAGGAGGAATGCAGCGAGGATCGCGAGCAAGGCAAGCCAGGGCCAGGGTGAAAGCAGCCGGGCGGATAAGTCGAAGGTGCGAGCCAAGTTAAGATTGACCGGCCAAAAGAAGATCTTGGCTTGCTGACCCACGATGCCTACCGCCACCGCGATCGTGCGCAGTGAAATCTTTCCCTGCTGCGCAGCGGCGGAAAAACGGCCCAACGCCGCGATGCGCGCTGCCACGTATCCTGCCACCGCGAGCGCATAAGGCAGCCATCGCAGCGCTCGGCGGCTCAACGACTCCGGCGCGCCGAGGAAAACCCAGTAGGCAATGACCAGGAGCGGAAAACTAAGCGCCACCTCTTTGAAAAAAAGCGCGGGGAAATAAACCAACGCCGCCAGAGCGTGGCGCCCCAGCGGGTGGGCGCCCTCCTTCTCCGCCCGCAGGAAGAGCCCAAAGCCCGCGACCATGAAGAAAGTCGCGCCCGCGTCAGGAAGGGCGGCAATCCAGGCAACCACTTCCACGTGCAGTGGGTGCAGCGCCCAAAGCAACGCGCCGGTGAAGGCCGCCAAATCGCGACCCAACAGTCGCCTTCCGAGGAGAAAGAGCAGCCACACCGTGCCGGCGCAAAGGCAGAGCTGAAACAAGTGGAAGGTGGGCGGGTTCAGCCCTCGGAATCTGTCGAGCGCCCAGTAGGAAAGGAATTGGAGGGGGCGGTAATAATTGGCGTGCGTAGCCGGGCCGCGAAAAGGGTCGATGGCGCCTCGAAATACTTGCTGCCAGTAATTTGGGCTCGCCAGGTAGGGGTTCTGAAGGATCTGCGGAATGTCGTCAAAAACAAACGCTCCGGCCAGCGAATACTTGAAGACCACAAAGGGGATGAGGAACAGCACTCCACCCGCGAGGCGCGAGTGCCTTCCGATTTCTTCATTCCAGCGGTTCAGCAAGGCTCCCACTTCGGCTTCTTTTTCCTTTGCTTGGGCTCTCCCTAATGCCCGGCCTCCAGGCGTCGAACCCTGGCCGCACCCGCGCCATCGCCCACGGCTTCCAGCGCACGAGCCTCAGCCTCATACGCTTGAAAATAATCCGGATCGACTTCGCGTGCGGCGCGGAACTGTTCTGCCGCCTGCGCCGGCTGCGCCAGTTTCATCATACAGGTCCCGAGATAGAATCTGGCGTTGGTGTCCAGGGGGTTGGCGCTAACCGCTTGGCGGAAGTAACCCGCGGCCCGCGCGTAGTCGCCGCGGGGAAAATAAACCGAGCCCAGAACCACGTAAGCAAAGCCGAAATGCGGCAATAGATGGGTCGCCCTATTTAGATAATCTATCCCCTCCGCCTCCCGCCCTTGATGCAAAGCGATCTGGCCCAGACCGATATAGGAGTCATAAGCCACGGCGGTGATGGGCCGCAGGCTTTGCGCATTCAACTTCAGCGCCATCTGGAATTCGTGCGCCGCGCCAATTAGATCGTTGTCCCGGAGTTGCAGAACCACACCGTGGGAAACGCGTACGGGCGCGGAATTGGGCGCCACCCGGAGGGCGTAGTCAAACATCGTATCGTTGTCGCGCCAATGGGGGACGGTCCGCACGATTTGGACAGCCCAGAGGGCCGCCACCACCGCCACCGCTCCCACGGCGACGGGGGTGGGATGGAGTTTCGGAAAACGCCGCGGGGCCCAAACGAAAGCCACGTAGGCGAGCGCCAGACAAAGCCCTACTGAGGGCAAATAAGAGAATTGATCCTCCACGAAGGGGAAACTGAGCTGCCGATAGTCAAGGCAGGGCAGAAGCAATACGAGCCACCAAAGCACCAGGAAGCTCAAGAGGGGATCGTGCTTTCGCGTTGCAACGGCCAGCCCGAGAATCACCAGCGTGGCCCAAGGCCAGGGCGAGTGCAGACTGGCAGATAAATCAAAGGCGCGCCCCGCGGTCAGGTTGACTGGCCAGAAAAACAGCTTGGCGTGCTCGCCCAGCAAACCGATCGCTGCCCACGCCACCTGCGGCTTAAAACCTCGCAGAAGCGAGGTGGAAGAAAAGCGGCCCATTAACGTCACGCGAATGACCGCGCAAATCACTGCCGCCCCCACATAAGGAAGCCAATCGAGCGCCCGCCGTAACCAGGATTCTCCGGAGGAAAAGCAGAACCAGTAGGCCAAGATGAGCAGGGGGAACGTGAACGCAAACTCCTTGAAAAACAGCGCCGGGAAAAAAACTGCCGCGGCCAGGACATGATGCCGAAAGGCCGGTGGCGACTGGCCCTCCGCTCGCAGAAACATCGCGAACCCCAGCAGACAGAAGAGCCCGCACGCGATGTCAGGAATCGCGGACAGCCATGCCACCGCTTCAACGTGCAAAGGGTGCAGCGTCCAGAGCAAAGCGCCCGCAAGCGCCGCCGGCTCGCTGGGGAGGAGCTCGCGGCCAATCCGGTATACCATCCAAATCCCGAGGGAGTAGAGAATCATCTGGAGTAAATGGTATGGGGCGGGATTGAGGCCGGCCACCCGGCAGACAAGCCAAAACAAGAAGACCCCCAGTGGACGGTAAAAAGTGCCCTGCGCTTCATGCCCGAGGAACGACCACATGGGCGTCAGAAAAACCTGCCTCCACAGGTGCGCGTTCTTGATATAGGGGTTCATCAGGATCAAAGCCACGTCGTCATAAACAAACCCGCAAGTTAGAATTTTCTGGAAAAAGATGGCCGCCACCAGGATTAGCAGCCAACTGCTCAAGGCATGATACTTTTTCAGCAGATCATCTAGACGGGCCAGCAATGTTCAGCTCCCCCATAAATCTCCGGGACCCACATTTAAGGAATCCACATCTCCATGTTATCCGCCCTTTGTCGAGCCGGTAATGTAGCGCTGAAATTCAGTTCCGCACGTGCCGAACCAATGCTCGGCGTTACATGCGCGAGCATCTGCGGGGCATTATATCAATGTTTCGGGATCAGCGCCCGGACGCGGGCCGCCTCCGCCTTGTCGCCCGCCGCATCCAACGCGCGCGCTTCCGCCTCGTAGGCTTGAATATAATCCGACTCCACTTCGCGCGCGGCATGAAACTGCGCGGCGGCCCGGCGCGGCTCGCCGAGCTTCAAATAACAGGTGCCCAGATAAAAGCGTGACTCCACCTCATTAGGATTCAGTTCCACCGCCTTCTCGAAGTACACCTTCGCTTGGGCGTAATTCTCGCGCGGGAAATAAACGATGCCGAGAGCTTTGTAGGCGAGGCTGTAGCCCGGAACCGCCCGAAGCGCCTGGTTATAATCGTCGATAGATTCCTGCATATGGTTGTGAAAGCCGGCAACTTGACCAAGCAGGACGCTGCACTCGGCGGTAATCCCGGGTAAGGGCCGTTCACTGGCCTGATTGAGCTTGAGCGCGAGCTGATACTCCCTGGCCGCCCCATCCAGATTCCCGTCCCTCTGCTGCAGCAATGTGCCTCGCATCATGTGGGCTACCGCGGAGTTGGGTGAGGCCAAGTAGGCCTCGTCCCACAGCGAGACATTATCGTGCCAGTGGCGGACGGAACGGACGTCTTGAACAATCCACAGGCTCATCAGAACCGCCACCGCCAGGGCTAGGGCAGGAGTGGCTTGAGCGTGCGCCACGTGGCGCGGCAGCCAATCCAAGGCGAGGTAAGCAAGGACCAGACAAGGGCCCACCGTGGGCAGTAACGAGAAGCGGTCTGCCACCGCCGAGCTCACTTGGCGAACGTCCAGGCAGGGCAAGAGGGTCACTCCCCACCAGATGATCAGGAAGCCCAGCAGGGGTTCCCGCCGGCGAAGGAATAGCGCGGCCACAAGAATTAGCAGAGAAACCTCGGGCCAGGGCGAGTGCAAGCTGGCAGCCAGGTTAAACGAGCGGAACATCGAAAGGTGAAGGGGCCAGAAGAAAAGCTTGGCGTGCTGGCCCAATAAGGCCACGGCTCCGACCCCCAGACGCCAGGAAGCCTGAAACAAATGCGGCGCTTCCGAAAAGCGGCCCAATACCGCAATACGGATGGCCACGTAAACCCCCAGGGGAACCAGGTAGATCAGCCAGCGAAGAACCATGCCCTTCCCGGGGTGTTTCCCGGGGAAGAACAACCAGTAAACCAAAATGAGGAGCGGAAAGCTGAGCGCCATTTCCTTGAAGAACAATGCCGGGAAAAAACCAACCGCCGCAAGTATGTAGCGGCCGACCGGCCGGTCCGGCGATTGTTCGGCGCGCACAAAGAGGAGAAAACCGAGAATATAAAAGAAGGCTGCGCCGAGATCAGGGAGCGCGGATATCCACGCCGCGGTTTCCACGTGCAAGGGGTGCAAAGCCCAAAGCAGGGCCCCGGCAAAAGCCACGAGGGAGTTTGGCATCAATCGTTTCGCCAGAAGGAAAACCAGCCATACTGAGGCGGCGTAGAAAAGCAGGAGGAAGATGTGGTAAACGACCGGATTGGGGCCGTCCAGCCGGTACAGGGCCCAATAAGTGATGAACTGCAGGGGCCGATACATGTTGTCGTGTTGCGCCGGCCCGCGGAACGACCAGACCGATCCCGTGAAGATGCGTGTCCAGAGGCCGATGTTTCTGAGGAAAGGGTTATCGAGAACCTGGGGAATGTCGTCGTGAACAAACAGGTTGGAAAGGGTTCCGGAAAAGACCACAAAGGTGGTGAGAAACAACAGCCCCCCGGCCAGCCGCGGATGACTTTGAAGCCGCCGGTTCCATTGTTCAAGCAAGACCAAGCCTCACTTCGAAACTTATTGCCGAAATGTCGCCGGGGAAAGACATCTAGCTGGCCCGTGCGAGGCGATCCACAATCCAGGGTGATTATAACTGCAAACACCGGGGGGGCAAAGCCGGTCGGCTCGAGAGAACTGACTCATTCTGGCCCAGCGAGCCGCACTTATCTCATGTTTCCCAAATTGTCCCTCGGTGAATTCCCTTTCCCCCCACGGTGGCAGAGGGGAATCCCCAAGGCGGGGGACCACGTTTTGCGGGCAGGGGTGAAATGCCTGCGCGCAGCGACCATGCCGGCGCGTCTCACTTTGGCCCTGCCGCCGCTCCGGAAACCAACGCGTCCAACTGCTGTCGTGCCGCGGTGCTTTCCGGATGATACTGGAGTTCAAGGTGGAATTCCGATTCTGCGGCAGGAATGTCGTTCTGGTCGCGCCGGATCATGGCTAGAGCAAAATGGTAGCCGGGAGCGGTAGGGCGAATTTGAATCGCGCGCTGTATATAGGGCACCGCCTCGCTGGCCCGCCCTTGACGCCAAATGCTTAGGCCCAGGTAAATATACTCATCGGAATCCATGGATTCGATATGAATAGCACGCCGCAGAAATGCCTCCGCGTCCGGGAACCTTCCAGTTCTGTAATAGGCGTAGCCCAGGTTGTAGTTTGAAAGCCAATATCCGGGCTCACGCGCCAGTACTTGCGAGAAGAGAGTGATGGCCTCGCCGGGGTGCCCTGCCTCCATGAGCGCTGTTCCCAAATTGTTGCATATCAAATTGTCGTGGGGAGCAATCTTGTACGCCCTTTGATAGAGAAGCAGGTCACTGGCCCAGTAGGTTTGTTGAGTTACGGTCCCGAAAGCGTAGGCCAAGGCGAATGCGGTAAGGCCGGCGACTTGCAGGGTCTCGCGGCTTGCGCGCCAATGGCCGGCGACCTTGGCCAGACACAGCGACACCAGCACGACAAAGCCGATGGAAGGGATATACAAATAACGGTCATGGGCTATATCGCCCTTGCCAAAGGCACGCAGCCAGAGGACAGGGAGAATCGGCAGGACCATCCAACCACAGGCAAACAGAGCCAAGCGGACGTCTTCCAGACGGCGGATGCCCCAGGCCAGCGCCAGGATGAGCGCCCCCAGCAGGCCCGCGGGGACCACGAACGCAGCGGAGGTCAAGCTGTTAACATAGGGCAGACTGTAAAGCCCGCTGATCCCCACGGGAAACAGTAAATGGCGGAAGTACAGCCAGACAATGGAAGGCTCGGTTAGAACCATGGTGGTCCAGGCCATCGGGGTCACCGAATGCGACAGGCCGCGCAATACATGTGCGCGCAGGGCAAGATACAAAATCGTAAGGGCAAAGAATGGCAGCGACTGCTTTAAAGCCAACGCCAACCGTGAAATCCAGGAACGCTGCTCGGCATATAGCCACGCGTACACGAAAACCAGAGGGCCTAAAACTGCGGCAGTCTCTTTCTCTAGAAGTCCCAGCGCGAACAATAACAGGGCCAGGGCCATCCAGACCCAGCGTTTTCCCTCGTGGAACCGCAAGTAGGCCAGGAAGCCCCCAATCAGGAAGATCGCCATCAGGGGATCGGTGACGCCGGACACCCAAGCCACGCTCTCGATGTGAACGGGATGGAGAGCAAAGAGGGTCGCGGCGCTGAAGGCGATCCAGGGGCTGGCCGCCAGGCGGCGAACCAGGACAAACACCATGTAGGTGGCCGCCACATGGCAGAGCACTGTGGTGAGATGCCAACCTTCCGGGTTGAGCCCAAACATCGCGTGGTTCAGACGAAGCCAGAGCAGGAACAGGGGACGGTAATAATTGCCGCTCACATTGGGATACAATTCCGCCCAAGCATGGGAAGTGAAGTAATGCGGAAAATAGCGCCAGGCGTGGATGGCAGGGTTCTGGATGATTTGCGGCTCGTCGTCATAGACAAACGGAAAGCCGAGGGTGGGGACATAAGCGAGAAAGGCGATGGCGCAGGCAAGGGTTTCAGCCACGCCGCGCCGGTCGAACCATCTCACCGCGCCGGCATTTTCAAAGGAAGTCGCATGCTGCATTATTTGCTGGACTCATAAATCGAAACTGTCCGCCTGAATCACGTGGCATTCCCAGCCCAAATCAATTTGCACCGAAAGTTCCAGCGGTCATCGCTTCACCCCCGTGACGAGCAGCGCCCCTTTTGCCTTGAAGCGCTGCATCTGAGCGGCGTCGCGGAACCATCGGCCGGCGTATACCTCGGGAGTCGGCGAGAGGTCGGGAATGCAGCGATCTTTAATATCATGGAAACCCGCGGCGCGGAAGTGGTCCTGCCATTCTGCGGCAGAGAGTAGGTGCGTGGGGATTTGGAAGTGGGGCTTCCATTGGTGGCAATCGGGATTGTCGCGGTAGTAGTTGATCAGGACCCACGCGGAGCCGCCGGCCTCGAGCACACGAAAGATTTCGTTCAATCCGCCGACCGGATCGTGCCAGTAGTACGCGGATTCAACGGACAGAACCTTGGTGAAGGAGTTTGGCGGCGCGGGGATCAGCTCGGCGGTTCCGCGTAGAAACTGGGAGTTGGGGACGCCGACGCTTGCGGCCTGCGCCCGCCGGACCATCTCATCCGATACGTCAATGCCGAGAACGGACCCGTTCGGCGCCAGCGCGGCGAGCCGCCGGACCAGCCACCCGCTTCCGCAACCGACATCCAGCACGCGATCGGCGGGTTGCAAGTCCATGAGCGCGAGCATGGGGGCGACGATGGGAAGGTGGCTCTCCTCCATCTCTTCCCCCCGGCCCGCTTGCGCCCAGCGATTGAATTCTTCGCGAAGCTGATGTTCCGGCGCCCCATTCGGCATCGTCATCTCCAGGAAAACCTCACCCGAGATTCTACCAGAGCGACGACCCCGAGCGCCGGGCCATTTGCGGCCGAATGGTGTTGTGCCCCCCAGGCTATCGGTAAGAAATAATCACCGACTCCGGCAGCGGGGGTTGCCGGTAGTGTTCGCTGCGCCCGAAGCCCGCGTTGCGAAACATGCGCTCAAGTTCCGCGTACGTGTAAGCGTCGCCGTGCGGGGTCGAACCCAGCATAATCATGCTGAAGGTGGCGGCTTCCGGCGGCGTGACGCGGTCGTCGTTGGGCACAAACTCCAGCGTCGCGGCGCGGCCTCCGGGCGCGAGTGCGGCGCGGACCTTGCGCAAGAGCCCTTCATTGGCGGGGGGATCAAAGTGGTGCAAGAAATTGGTGAGCAGAACCAAATCGTAACCTTCGCCGAACTCAACCTCAAAGGCGCTTCCGGCGATGGTGGAGTAACGGGCTTCGACGCCGGACTTTCGCGCGTTTTCCTTCGCCACCTCCAGAACACTTGCCCAGTCGAGCGCCACGATTTCAGCCTGCGGATTGTGGCGGGCGATGTTGATGCCGAATAGGCCGTGGCCGGCGGCGATATCGAGCACCCGGCACTTTCCGCCCTTTTCCGCCCCCACTAATTTGGCCAGGACCTCCGCCGGGAGCATCATCATGGGAGCCATGGAGCGGGCGAATTCCACCCAAATCGGATTCTCCCCGCCCACTGTTCCCTCATCACCCATCACCGTGCCGCCCTTGCGCACCGCGGCCGTAAGGTCATCGAAGGCCTTGAGCATCTCCGGCGCACCGAGGAAATCCGCGGCGCTGCCCATGTAGGCGGGCGAGCGGCGATCGAGAAACATGGCGGCATCCGGAGCCAGGCCGTAGTGGGATTCTTTCTTGGTGAGGAAGCCCATCACCGTCAGGAAATCACACAGGATGCCAATGCCGCGCTCGGCGGCGCCCGCGCGTTGGGCAATTTGCCAAGACGTGGTTTGCCGGTCCCCGACGGCAGTGAAGACGTCGAGTTCAATGGCTGCTTTCATGGCGGCCGTTTGTTGGTAGGCGTTGAAAGTCTGGAAGAGCCGCGCGGGGTTGGGCATGGCAGCGGCCGCCGGAAGCGCTCCCACCGCTTCCCCTTGGGTTTTCCTTTCAACTTCGGGCGCCGTAGGTTGGTTCATCGGAAATCCTCCTCTGGATTCAAGGGTCACGAACTCACGCTTGCCAGCTATGAGAACCCCCCTGTTCGGAACGGCTTTCACACAGAGGTCACTGAGGTTCTCCGCGGACTTTGTGTTAAGGGTCGAAAAACACAGAGGACACGGAGAGCCTGCTATGGGTAGCGGCTCATTCGCGCCAGGAATTTCAGTTTTCTATCCAGCCCTGATCGATGAGCGCTCGGAAGAGCCTAAGGGCGTCCGAGCGGCAGAACTTATTGCTTATCACATGCCGGAGGGCGAAGCTTCCGTTTACTGCCCCAAGACTTAAGCCACCGTTCAACTTTTCCCTGAGGGACTACACGGCCGATTGCCGCATCCCTCAGCCCGTCCTCGATTTCCGCCAAATGCAATTGCTGATCTTCGACAAAGTGCCGAAGGGCGTTAACGGTAAACCAGGACCCACTCCGATCACGTCGCCACGGACTCCAATGGCCTCGCATTCTGAATCACCACCTTGGGATCATTCACCGGCTCGGGAACCGGCATTCCCCGCTCGCGCAGAAGGGCGACATGTTCATCCATCCCCCAACGGGCTTTGTAAAGGCTGTCTTCGATGGAATTGCCTACCCCGGTAAAACCCTCGAGGTCAGGAGAATAGAATCCAAAGAAATTGGGGTCCTCGGTTGCTTCGATCACCAGAGAGTATTTCAAGTTAATCATTGTCCCTCGCGGCGTAAAACCCCCGCCGCTTTCATTATAGCGTGACACGTACCGGTGGGAACCTCTTTCGAGCCGTGGAAGTCGATGCGAATCAAGCGGGGCACGCCGGGCTTTGTGTAATACCGGATTGAGCCCTTCTCCTTCACGAGCGTGAATCCCTCGCGCTCCAGCATGCGTACTAGCTCACTGAACTTCATGCCGCGAGGTACCTCAAACGCTGAATTAAAGCTCAGCACATACCAACCTGAAGGTCGGCGCCACAAGTAATTGCCTCACCCCTGCACTTTCGTCAACAACTCCACAAACTTCTGCTCGCGGCCCTGCTGGTTGATCCCCATGTGTTTTTCCATGACCTGCGTAGTATTCATGGAGCAGAACTTGGGACCGCACATGGAGCAGAACGCGGCCTCCTTGTAGGACTCGCCCTGAAGTGTTTCGTCGTGCATGGAGCGCGCCGTCTCCGGATCGAGGGAAAGGTCGAACTGCTTGTTCCAATCGAAGAGAAAGCGGGCGTAGCTGAGGGCGTCGTCGCGGTCGCGGGCGCCCGGGCGGTGCCGGGCAACATCCGCGGCGTGGGCGGCAATTTTGTAAGCGATGATGCCCTGGCGTACGTCGTCCTTGTTGGGCAGGCCCAAATGCTCCTTCGGGGTCACGTAGCAGAGCATGGCCGCGCCGTGCCAGCCGATCATGGCCGCGCCGATGGCGGAAGTGATGTGGTCGTAACCGGGAGCGATGTCGGTCACCAGCGGTCCCAGGGTGTAGAAGGGCGCCTCGTCGCAAAGTTCCTTTTCCTTGTCCACCTGGAGTTTGATCTGGTCGAGGGGAATATGGCCGGGTCCCTCGATCATCACCTGCACATCGTATTCCCAGGCTTTGCGCGTGAGCTCGCCCAGGGTTTTGAGTTCGGCGAATTGGGCTTCATCGCTGGCATCCGCCAGGCAGCCGGGCCGCAGCCCGTCACCGAGCGAGAAGGAGACGTCATACTTCTGGAATATCCGGCAAATGTCCTCGAAGCGCGTATAGAGAAAGTTCTCCTGGTTGTTCTCCACGCTCCACTGCGCCATGATGGCGCCGCCGCGGCTGACGATGCCGGTGATGCGCTTGCGCGTCAGGGGAATGTGCGCGCGCAGCACGCCGGCGTGGATGGTCATGTAATCCACGCCTTGCGCGGCCTGCTCTTCGATCACTTCCAGCATGATTTCCGCGGTAAGCTCGCGCACCTTGCTGACCCGCGCCAGCGCTTCGTAAATCGGCACGGTGCCGATGGGTACGGGACTGGCGCGCAAAATCGCTTCGCGAATTTCGTGAATGTCGCCGCCGGTGGAGAGGTCCATCACCGTGTCCGCGCCGTAGTGTACGGAGGTGTGCAGCTTTTCCAGTTCCTGGTCGATATTGGAGGCGGCGGAGGAGTTGCCGATGTTGGAGTTGATTTTGCACTTCGCCGCCACGCCGATGGCCATGGGCTCCAGCTCCACGTGGCGGATGTTGGCGGGAATGATCATGCGGCCGCGCGCCACTTCCTCCCGGACGGTTTCCGCCGGCAGACCTTCGCGCTTCGCCACGAACTCCATTTCTTCCGTGATGATGCCCTGGCGGGCGTAATGCATTTGCGTCACGATGGGACCCGTGCGCTTCTCCACCCACGGGGCGCGTATTAGAGACGGCATAAGACAACCTCACTCTCTACTCTTTAGCGAAATCACCCTGAGAAATTCAGTTTACAACCACCCCGCTACTTGCGCAAGTTGGGGCCTCGCAATGGTGGTCTACCTTAGTTCCGCAAGAAAGCCCCCGAACGAGCAAAAGGGCATGACGCCGGCAATGGAGCAAGCGTTCAAACGGGTGCTCGATCAGAAAGGTGTGATTAGTGCACTGGATGAACAGATAAAAACACGCCGGAGCGAAGAGCAGTCCATAACCGCCGACCAGGGGCGGATTCGGGAAAATATGAAGGCGCTAAAGGGAAGTCCGGAAGAAAAGGCGCTGCTCCAACGCTACACGCGCCAACTGGATGAGCAGGAAGACCGCCTGGCGGCCCTGCACAGCCAGATCGCCGACCTCACCGCCAAACACCAGCAGGCCGCGGACCAGCTCGATAAGATCCTGGCGGAGATCAGCCTGGACGAAAAATTCTAGCGGGGAATTCTCACCCTTGGGCAACAGGGAATTGCGGCGTAATATGGCGGCGGGGAGCCGGCTTGCTGTCTCTCGAGGGTTGGTAGTGTCCTAATTCCGAATGTAGCGCCGGCTTCCAGCCGGCACAGAAGCCGCCAAGATGGCGGCGTTACGCCCAAATTAGGACACTACCCGAGAGTTTTCTCTCTTGACAACAGGAGAATTATAGGCTACAATTATTGGGTGAGGATATGGAGATGTTTACTTTGAGCGCCTCAACGCCCCTCAAATTTCAAGGCGACTTTGTGTCCGAAAGCGCAATAGCCCCAAAGCTGAGAACATATTGAAAACAAAGGCCAGGAAGAGGGCTTTTTTCTCTCCCAAAGCTGATAAAATACTGAAAATAAATCTAGTTACTGAAATCTCCTGAAAAGTGACACAATGTCACGCACAGGCGATGTGCAAGCCCTGGCGATCCGAGATGTAGGATGTGGCGGGAATCCCTCGTGGGTGCGGGGCTAGTTCGCCCGCTCGAGGTATTTGCCTTCGGTGGTATCGACGCGGATCGTTTCGCCCTCGTTGATGAAGGGCGGCACCTGCACCACCACGCCGGTTTCCATAGTGGCGGGTTTGGTGACGTTGGTGGCTGACCCTCCCTTGATGCCGGGCTCGGTCTTGATCACTTTCAGGTCCACGGTGGCAGGCAACTCAACGTCCACGGGACGGCCCTCAAAAAACGCAACCTTCAGGATTACGTCGGGCATCATGTAAGCGGCGCGGTCACCCACCGCTTCCTTGGGCAGGTTAATCTGCTCATAGTTCGCGAGGTTCATGAAGAAGTACGAATCACCGTCGGAATAAAGGTACTGCATCTCGACTTCGTCGATGGCGGCGCGCTCCACCGTATCTTCCGAGCGGAAGCGATGGTCATTCATGGCGCCGGTTCGCAGATTGCGCATTTTGGCCTGCACGAAGGCCCGCAGATTACCGGGGGTGCGGTGCTCGGCCTTGTAAATGGTAAAAAGCTCGTTGTTGTGCCGGATGATCATTCCGGGTCGGAGATCATTCGCGTTCATAATGGTTCCTTCGTTCTGCTGATGGTGGGGCTTAAAACAGGATGGAGAACCAGGAGTCCTTTCCCGCAAGAGCCCGGACCAATGATTCTACCGGCTTCCCTGCCTTCCGTCAACGACCAACGAGGTCTGCACCAGGCTTGCTGCCGCGCCGTTTGGGTATACAATTGTCGAGATCAAACGCCCTCGCCCACAAGGAGGTTTCATGCCCGCACCCTCGCGATCACGCATCGCCAACGCGCTGGTGGTTCTGACCTGGGGGATCTTTGCCCTGACAAGTCTAGCGGCTGCCCAATCCGGGTCCAGCTTTTCCATCTCCTTCACCAAGGCTCGCGCCGCGCAGCCCATTGACGGCCGGTTGCTTTTGGTTCTTTCCACCGAGCCTTCCGCCGAGCCGCGCCTCCAAATCGACGATTCCGTGCGGACGCAAATGCTGTTTGGGATGGATGTGGAGGCGATGCAACCCGGGCAAGCGGTTATATTCGGCGAATCGGCCGTGGGTTACCCGGTGCGCAAGTTGCGCGACGTTCCGGCGGGGAAATACTACGTGCAGGTTGTCCTGCACCGTTATGAGAACCTTCCATCGCGCCGACGGCCACACGGTCAAATTACCGATGGATCGGGGCGAGGGTCAGCACTGGAATCTCGCGCCCGGCAACCTCTATTCCACTCCGCGCAAGATTTCGCTTGCTGCTTCTTCCGGGATCGTCGCCATCGATCTCGACCAGGAGATTCCACCCATCCCGCCCCCCCAGGACACCCTCTACATCCGGCATATGAAGATTCAAAGCGAACTCCTGACCAAGTTCTGGGGGCGCCCCACGTACCTCAGCGCCAACGTGCTGGTGCCCGAAGGTTTTGATTCGCACCCCTCGGTGCATTATCCTCTCATCATCGCGGAGGACCATTTCAACTCCGATTTCGAAGGCTTTCGAACCGAGCCTCCCGACCCCAAGCTGAAGCCCGATTACAGCGAGCGCTTCCACATTACGGGCTACAACCGCATCCAGCAGCAGGAAGCCTACAAGCTCTATCAGCAGTGGATTTCGCCGGGATTCCCGCGCGTGCTAATTGCAGAAATCAATCACGCCAATCCCTATTACGACGATTCCTACGCGGTGAACTCCGCCAACCTCGGCCCCTATGGTGATGCGATTGAAACGGAACTCATCCCCGCCATCGAGAAACAGTTTCGCGGGATCGGCCAGGGGTGGGCGCGCTTCGCCTATGGAGGTTCCACCGGCGGGTGGGAAGCCTTGGCCGTGCAAACGTTTTATCCCGACCATTACAATGGCGCGTTCGTGGCGTGTCCCGATCCGGTGGACTTTCGCGCTTATACCACCATCAATTTGTACCAGGACAAGAACGCTTTTTACTTGCAGGGAGCGCACACGGAGATCGCCCAGCCCGCCATGCGCGATTATCTGGGCCACGCTCTGGGCACCACCCAAGGCATGAACCAATACGAGCTGGCCCTGGGATCGCACGCCCGCTCGGGCGAGCAGTTTGACATTTGGCAAGCGGTCTTCGGACCGGTCGGCAAGGACGGATATCCCCAGCCGATATTCGACAAGGAAACCGGCGTGATCGATCCCAAGGTGGCCGCGTATTGGAAGCAGCACTACGATTTGAGCGCCATTTTGCAACGTGAATGGCCCACGCTGGGCCCTAAACTTCAGGGTAAACTTCACATTTACGTGGGCAGCGCCGATACGTATTTTCTGAATGACGCGGTGTATTACCTGGAGGATTTTCTCAAGACCACGAATCCGCCCTACGACGGGGAAGTGAAGTATGGCGATCGCGCCGAGCATTGCTGGAATGGCGACCCGAATCTGCCCAACTACCTTTCACGCTTGCACTATCACACCATGTATCTCCCCAAGATCCTGGAGCGCATGGAAGAAACCGCACCACCGGGCGCCGACCTGACGTCCTGGCGATACTGAGCTTGCGGGCCGGACCACGAGGTTTGGGGTCGGGGATTTAACCCGAAGGCTAATGGACTTTCAGCGTTTACCTAAAGAGGCAAAGATTATAGGCCGTGTCCGGATGCATCAGCAAAGCGTCTTGAGGAATGATGGATGGCCTCGTTAGCGGCATTAGGCGCGTTGCGACCCTCCGCGCGCAGATCCAAAGTCCGCCGGGAGTCCGGAAACGTCTCCGGCAATAGGTCACAAGCCTCGGCGCCCCGACGCAATCGGCCCTCATGGTATACTCGGCCGGAGGGGGGACGCCAAAGATGCAAATCCCGGCGAAACCCGTGACTTGGCCTCGCGTGTTGGGTATTGCGACTGGCTCGGCGCCCCAGGCGATCATGCGGATGTCCGGCGTAAGGAACAAGACATTTACGGTCTGGGGTGAGCCAAGGGAGCCATTTTCGAGGGTGATTACCAAAACCTGCTCACACTCAGCCAAATTCCCGGGCGCCTGGAGAGGTGGCCGTGGCAACGCCGGCAGGCATAGCGGCATGGGTATTCATTTCACAAACTCCGTGCTGGCTCTGCTCGTATGTGCCGCGTGCTTGGGGGCTGCCACTGACCCGGGAGCCCTGGCCGAGGCCGATGCGGGCCTGGCACTGGCGCGCCAGAAAAAGTATGAACTTGCCATCCCGCATTACCGGGCGGCCATCGCGCGGGATCCTCATCTGCCCGGGATTTACCTGAATCTCGGTTTGGCCTACTTCAAGCTCGACAAGCTCCCCGATGCCATTTCCGCCTTCGAGCAGGCGACCCAAGACGACCCCAGCAGCTTTCAGGCGCGAGTATTGCTGGGGATGAGCTATTACGGCACGCGCAGATTTGATGCCGCCGCGGCCCAACTGAAACTTGCGGCCGCTCAGCAGCCCGGCAATACGGAATTGCGCTACAATCTGGCCCAGTGCTACTTATGGTCAAAACAATACCAGGCCGCAACTGATGAATTCCGGTTTCTGCTGACCAAGGACCCGGATTCCGCCCCCGTTCACATGCTCTTGGGTGAGGTGCTCGATGCGGCGAACCAGGAAGACCAGGCCACGGCGGAGTTTGAAGCCGCGGTGAAAGCCTCGCCGCGCGAGCCCGCGGTTCACTTCGGCCTGGGATACCTTTATTGGAAGCAGAAGCGGTACGAAGACGCCAGCCGTGAATTTCAAGCGGAATTGGCCAATCAACCCGGGGACACCCAGGCCCTGGCATATTGGGGCGACGCCGAAATGCACGGGGGAAACGAAAAAGAAGCCGAGGAACATCTGCGGGGGGCCTTGAAGTTGGATCCGAATCTTCGCCTCGCGCATCTGGATCTCGGCACCCTACTGGCGAGCCGGAACGACTCCGGCGGAGCTGAACAGCATTTCCGTGAGGCCATCCGCATCGACCCGTCGAAGCCCGACGCCCATTACCAATTGGGCAGACTTTTGAATTCTCTGGGCCGCAAACAGGAAGCGGATTCCGAGTTCGCCAAGGTGAAGGCGCTGGCGCCGGAAGAGCCGCAGCAGCCGCTCATTAACGTACCGGGCCACGGGAGCAAGTCCTCGCCATGATGAGAGCATCGCGCGAGGGGCGCAGAAAGGGCCTGCGGATAAGCTCCGTTGCATCGTCCCCCATTCTCTGGGCAGCGGCGGTGTTGTTGGCTGCCCTGGGATTAGCCGCTTCCACTCAGCCTACAAAGATACCCATCCACTTCGTTTATCGTCCCATCGCCTTCCAACTCGACAGTTGTGAGACGCCGGAGCGCCATGCGCCGGAAACCATGGCCGGCGGGGTGGCGGTTTTCGACTACAACAACGACGGCCATTTGGATATTTTCTTCACCAACGGCGCCGATATTCGGACGTTAAAAAAGACCTCGGCCAAGTATTCCGACCGGCTCTTTGAAAACGACGGAAAAGGCAACTTCCAGGATGTTACGGAAAAGGCCGGCCTCGCGGGTACAGGCTTCGACAACGCCGTGGCCATCGGCGATTACGATAACGACGGGTACGAAGACGTCTTTGTGGGCGGCGTTCACGGCAATCACCTCTACCATAACAACGGCAACGGCACTTTTACGGATGTCACGGCGAAGGCGGGGCTGAACCAGCCGGACAGCCAGTACGGCCCGTTGTGGACGGTCGGCGCGGCCTGGGTGGACGTGAACAACGACGGGCTTTTGGATCTTTTTGTGGTCAACTATATGGCTTGGGACATCAACACCGAACGCCCCTGCGAGGCCTCGCCGGGCGTGTACGATTACTGCCATCCGAAATTCTATAAGCCCACCCCCAATCAGTTATTCCTCAACAACGGCGACGGGACCTTTCGGGATATTTCGGCGGAATCGGGAATCCGCGCTCATCCCGGAAAAGGCATGGGAGTGGGCGTTGCGGATTACGACCTGGATGGTCTGATGGATATTTTCGTCACCAACGATAAGATGTATAACTCGTTTTTTCACAACCTGGGTGGCGGAAAATTCGAAGAGATGGCTTTCCCGGCCGGCTTGGCGCTCGCCGCGAACGGACAGTTCATTTCCGGCATGGGGGTGGACTTTCGTGACATCGATAACGATGGTTATCCCGACATCGCATTCGCGGCGCTCGACAACGAGACCTTCCCGTTATTCCGGAACCTGGGGACGGGCAGTTTTGAGGACATCACCGAACGCAGTGGGATGACTCGGCAGAGCGTGCCGATGGCGGGTTATTCGCCCACCATCGCCGATTTTGACAACGATGGATGGAAGGACATCTTTATTACGCGAGGGCACGTTGAGTCCCTTGCGTATACCCGATCGCAAGTGGCACAGCCAAACACCGTGTTTCGCAACCAGGGCGGGTCGACATTTCGCGCCCTCACTGCGGAGGCCGGTTTGACGGCGCAACCCCCCAGCCGGCATCGGGGCTCGGCGGTCGGGGACCTGAATGGGGACGGGCGTCTGGACGTCGTGGTCAGCGCCCTCAGCGCGCCGGCCGAAATTTGGATCAACGACAGCCCGGGTGGCAATCACTGGCTGGAGTTCAAGCTGGAGGGCACGAAGAGCAATCGCGATGGCATCGGCGCCCGCATCAAAGTCGTCGCCGGAGGCCTGACGCAATATAATCACGTCTGCTTCACGGTGGGGTATGCCTCGTCGAGCGCCGGCCCCACTCACTTCGGCTTGGGCGCGAACAAGGCGGCAGACCGTGTGGAAATCCGCTGGCCTTCCGGTATCACCCAGGAGCTCAAGAACGTACCGGCCGATCAGATTGTCAAAGTGAAAGAACCGCTCAAGTAGCCGGGCGCGACCGAGGTCATTTCCAGCAAGGACGGCTTTCAGTCGTCGGCTTTCAGATCAAGAAGATACTCCGTCGGTTTTGGGCTAACGGCTTACGAATGACGCCTAGCTATCCCTGCCGGAAAAGAACCGGCCAGAAGTCTCGCTAACGAGGCTGCTGGCCGGAGGTAGTTGGCCTATGATTTCGCTGCAGAAGGCATCCGGGCGCGGAAGCGGTTCGACGAGCTCCCGTTTGGCGAGCCGAGCGCGGCGGCGTTCGCACCTGGCGACTCGCCGGCAAGACGCCACCCCGGCGGCCAAGGCCGGGAAAACTCGTCAGGGCCTGCCCGCTGGAACCGAGAAGGACGTTTCCCGGCTGGACCGCGCCCGCGCACTCCTGATCGTGGCCCTCGTAGCTGGCGCCACCCTGCCTTATCTCAACATTCTGTTTAACGGCTTTGTCTATGATGACGACCCCCAGGTCGTGACGAACCCGTATATCCGAAGCTTCCACCACCTGAAGGAGATTTTTACCACCAACGTTTGGTCTTTCGCGGGCGCGGGCTCCGTGACCAATTACTATCGTCCGTTGATGACGCTGGGATATCTGGTCTGCTACAAGCTGTTTGGCCTGCGGGCCTACGGCTTCCATCTCGTCAGCCTTTTGCTGCACGTTCTCATCGTCTGCCTCGTCTTTCTGCTGGCCGAGCGGCTGACCGGCGACCGTGTGGGGGCCTTCGTGGCTGGCGCGTTCTTTGCCCTGCACCCGATCCACACCGAGCCGGTGGCCTGGATTGCGGCGGTGACCGAACTCGAGCTCACTTTCTTTTATCTCCTCACCTTCGGAATCTTCCTGGCGTCGGCGCGTCCCGGGGGCGGGCGTTCCGTGCGCGGGCTGGCCGCAATGGTGTTCACCTTCATTCTCGCCTTGCTCTCGAAGGAGCAGGCCATGACGCTGCCGGCCCTGGCCACGGTCTACGAGCACTTCTTTCGCCGGGACCGCGCGGAAACATCCCCCCTTCAGAAGCTGGCCCGGTACGGTCCGCTTTGGCTCACCGGCATGGCCTACCTGTTTTTTCGCATCCATTTTCTGGGAGCCCTGGCGCCGGAAAGAAAGTTCAGCGAGGTTGGCCCGTTGCCAATCGTTCTTTCCGCCATCGCCTTCGTCGCCCAGTACATCGCCAAACTCCTCTGGCCGATCCGGCTTTGTGCCTACTACGTTTTCCACCCCCGCGAAAGCGTGTTCGACCTTCGCGTGGTCGCCGGCCTGCTGGTTCTTTTCGCGCTGGCTGCTCTATTCCTGGTCTGCTGGCGCCGCCGAGATGCAAACGTCCGCTTGGCTTCCTTTGGGATCTTGTGGTTCTTGGCCACGCTGGCCCCCGTCCTCAACGCCCACTGGGTGGGTCCCAACGCCTTCGCGGAACGCTACCTCTATCTGCCTTCGGTCGGCGTGGCCTGGCTGGTGGGTCTGGGCGCGTCAAGGTTGTGGTCCCGCGCCGGGTCGCGTCCCGTGCAACGGCGGGCGCTGGCGCTTGCCGGTTTGGTTGTGTGCGGCCTTTTTGCCGCCCGCATCGTCACCCGTGACCGCGACTGGAATAATGATATCGAGTTCTACACTCGGACCCTCGAACTCTCTCCGGATGCGCACATTCTCCTAAGGAATCTGGGGCTGGCTTACTGGCTCCAAGGCGACTTGGACAAGGCGGAAACCGTGTTCCGAAGGGCCGTGGCGTTTTCGCCGCGTGACCCCGACGCTCTCAACAACCTCGGGGTGCTTTTGTTCGAGACAGGACGTCAAAAAGAGGCCGAGGAACAGTTCCGCGCTTCCGTCCGCGGGAGGCCGAATGTGACCGCCTACAATTACCTCGGTTGGTTGAGTGCATGCCGAGGCAACACAGGTGAGGCGACGCGGGACTATCGCGTCGCTCTAACGTTGGATAAGTCCGATAGCTACGCCCATTTCGGCTTGGGCGACATTTACTTGCTGGCAGGCCGCAAGGTTGAGGCTCTAAGTGAGTACGAAGCTGGGCTCATGGGCGATCCCCAAAATGCTCAGGCGCAGGCGGCTGTCCAGAAGCTACGGCAACAGATTTCCGGCGCCGCCCCCTAACCCTGTCCCATCCGCTAAGCTAGCGCCAGCCATTTCCTTCACCAAGAAACGGCCAGCAGTTTCGCGAACAACACCGCGGGCCGGGGTAGTGAAACGTCACGGAGTGGGGAGTCGGATGTGAGAGCGAATCCAGTATTTGCACCGAACCCCAGACGCAACCGCGGCGGAAGACCTCAGTTTTGAGGTTTGATGGCCGGAGGAGGGCCGGTCTGAGCCGAGGCCGGGGTTGCGCCTCTGCTACGCAGGGTCTGCGAAGCTTCTCTGGCGCTCGAGGCAAAACGGCCGTTGGGGTCAAGGCGCAGGTAGGTGTCAAGTTCCGCCAAGGCTTTGTCGTACTCACCGGCCGCCATATAGGCGTTGGCGAACTGGGCATGGAAGATCGCCGGCACATCGGGATGGAATGACTCCGCCTCCTCGAAGTCGCGCAAAGCCTCCTGGTACTTCTCCATACCGATATGGGTTCTCCCCATCTGATAGAGGAGGGTCCAAGCGCCGGGAGAAAGCCGCAGACCCTGATGAAGGACCGACTCGCTGTCGGCAAACTTGTTCTCCGTAATGTAGAGTTGCGCCAGCAGGTCATAGGAATCCAGAAAGTTGCCGTCGCACTGGATGGCTCTTTTCAGGCTCGCCTCGGCGCTATCCGGTCGGTGGCCGGCAACGTGAATTTCCGCCAGCGCCGCGTGCGCCCGCGCGTAGCAGGGGTATTCTTGCACGGCCTTTTCCAGGTGCAGCCGGGCTTTCTCCAGGTCGCGTTTCTTCAGCGCTTGGTCGCCTTGGGAAAACTCCTTGCGGGCGTTCTTAGGGGCGGCCTCATCGGTGAGCGCGGGAAGGGCGGCGGCCGGGATCTTGCGGTGGGCCGTGGGCGTCATCATGACATCGGCCCGGTAGTAGGAAGGCGCGCCAAAAGATTCGTCTATCGTCTGGTGATAGGTTTGGAAATTATCCGCCGTCACGGTGAGCTCGTACATCCCCTTGGGGACCGCGTCAAATTCGAACCCCCCTCCCGAGTCCACGGGGCGGCTCGCCACTTGGTCTCCCTGGCTCGTGGCGAGATTCACGCTCACTCCGCTGGTAATCGGCTGTCCGTTCAAAGTTCGAACCTGTCCGCCTATCGTAACGGCGGACTGAGGAAACGCAGGGGGAGGAAAAACGAGTGCCGTCAAGAGGAGCGCGATTCCGCAGAGGATTCCGGCTCGCAATGGAGAAGTGGTCCTCGCCATGGCTCAACTCCTGGTTGAATTGTGGCCCACACGCCCTGTTAGACCCACTCAGCTTAACACGAGCCCGGGCGCAATACAACCAGCGCCGTAACGGGTGCTGTCCTGATTTCAGAAGGTACGCTGGCTTCCAGCCGGCATTGAGCCGCCAAGATGGCGGCGCTACGTTCCACAATGGCCAACCCGCGCCAAAAAAAACCGGCCAGCAGTCTCGCGAACGAGGCTGCTGGCCGGAGGTAGTTAAGATCGTAACCCCGGTGTGCGTGGGGCTGGGGTTCGGACCCCACCCCGCCCGCGCCGCGCTAGGCGCGCGAGCGAGGTAAGGGAACTGACACGTCTAGAAGTAGAGCTTGGCTCCAAGTTGGAACACACGTGGGTCCGCGGCGCCGGTGACATTGCCGAAGTTGCCGTTGCCAAAACTCGAGCTCACCGCATTCCATTGCACGTGGTTAAATGTGTTGAACGACTCGAAGCGCAGTTCCAGACGGCTGCCGCGCGTTTCGCTGATCACGAAATTCTTGAAGAGCGAAAGGTTCCAGTTGTCGCGGCCAGGACCGTAAACATCGTCGTAGCTGGCCGTGCCCCAAGCTCCGAGCGCGGGAGCGGCGAAAGACGACTGGCTGAACCAGGAGCCTTCGCTATGCGGAAGACCGACGCTCCCCACCACGTCCGGCCGGTTCGCGGCGTTGGGAAGACCATTGCTGCTCTGAGTTGTGCCTCCCATAGTGATGTTGAGCGGCGCGCCGTCTTCGGCGGTGATGATCCCGGAGAGTTCCCATCCGCCCAGGCCGACCTTCAGGGCGTGGTTCGAGCTGTGCTTGAGAATGGGAATCTGGTAGATGAAGTTGGTGGCGAAAACGTTCCGCCGATCGAAGATGCCCGGACCGACGTCGTAACCCCAACCGTAAGGATTCGAATCGGTAGAAACATCCCCGCCATTGTTATTCAAGTTCCCCGGGTCGATCTGTTTGGATAACGTGTAGGCGACCTGGAGCGTGAGATCCCTGGCTACCTGGCCTCGCAGGCCAACCTGGAGTCCATTGTAGTGGGAGTTTTCCGCGTTGGACGCCATGTCAACGTCGTGGAAACCCAGATACGGAACCTCTGAGTTGTACAGATTGCCGTTGGAGATCAGAGCCGACAGAGTGGCTGGAGTGTCCGCCGGGTTGTTGATTTCCTGGAAGTAGCTCTGATGGCGGTTGAGCGTTCCAACATAAGCCACGGACAGGACCGCCTTAGCGCCGAGCTGGCGTTCCACGCCCAAGCTGAACTGGGTACTCCTTGGGGCAGGATAATTTAGCTCCTGTCCGGTGAAGCTGGCGGCCAAAATCGGCGCCGGCGGGATGGTGGTCACCGTCCCCGTTGTGACGGCTAGCTTGGCATTCGAGAGGGAGACATTATTCAGTGAGACGGAGGCGCTAAACGGTGGGTCCGTGCCGCCGTCGTACATGTCGTTCCCCTGAATGCGCTCGTACATGATGCCAATGCCGCCACGAATGACGGTCTTGCCGGAGCCCGTGAGGTCGTAAGCAAAGCCGAAGCGAGGCCCCCAAGCGTTCCAATCGGGGTTCACCATACCCTTAGGAACTCCGGACTGGCCGGCGAGGCGGACTCCGTTCAGATAGAATTGATAGCCCGCCAGAATGGAATTGGGACTCGTGCCCAGCGCGCCCGCGGCAGGGCCATTGGGGTCGATGCTGCCATTCGCGAGAAACGTGGCCGCGTCGGCCGTATTGTACAGGTTGGGATAGAAGTCGGAATAGCGGTTGTTCGCCTCATAGGTGTGCGGAATACCATCCCACCGCAGCCCGAGGTTCAAGGTCAGGCGCTTGCTGACGCGCCAGTTGTCCTGAAAGTAGGCCGCCGGGGAAATGTTGTTCCAGTGGCCGGTGTCGTGCACGCCAGCCTCGGAATACGACTGGGCGTAACCCAGCAGGAAGTCGGCCATGTCGTTTCCGGTGAACAAGCCATTGAAGCCGAAATTGCCCTGGGTGCTGCCGAACACATCCTGGGCTTTCTTGTAAAGCGCCCAACTGCCACCGATCTTTAGCTGGTGAGCTCCCTTCACCCAGGAGATGTCGTCACGGATTTGGTAGTCGTCCGCGGCGTTGTTCCAGGGAACCCAATTGGCGTCATAGCCTGCATTGGTGGCTCCGTGCAGATAGATCGAGGGGAGGCGGTTGTCGGCGTCGGGGCCCGGAAATATCCGGCTGCTCGCCCACCCGCTAGGTTCCGTGTAACTCCCCGTGGGAAGAATGTGGATGCGGTTGCCGTTGTAATTGAACGCCGTTTCATTGATCAGCGTGGGGCTGATGGCGTATGTGGCATGGGCGACGGCGCTGTAAGAGGGGTTGCCGTACGTGTTGCCAACGGTAGGAAGGCTATCGCCGCTCCACATGGTGGTTAGGTACGTATTTTGGTACTGCTCGGAAACCCAGTGGCCGAAGATGGAGAACTTGTCGTTGAACGTATGATCGATGCGGGCAATCTCTTCGGTAACGGCCGTGGGTGTGTTGCCGCCGCCTTTGAAATAGTCGACCATACCTTTGTCCGTAGTCAAGTTGGCGGTGCTGGTGGGGAAAATCTTGGCCGAGTTAACGAGAAGTTGAGCGTCCGGATCAAGCACCCCTGTCGGGATCATGTTGCCCGGGAATCCTTGAGGAACCCACGGCACGTACCCGGCAGGCGGTGTGGTTGGCGGAGGTGCGCAGTTTCCGGAGGAGTCTGGTGTGCTGAGGGTCAGGCCCGCGCCTTCAAGCTGGGAGGCGATTGTGCCGCTGACTTGGTTGGTGCAGGGTACGTGGAGTTGCGTCGTGGTATAGTCAGTAGGGAATTGGCCATCGAACGTACTCGGATCAGGAGTGGTTGCGTTCAGCGAGCCACCCTTAATGTATCGGCGCCACTCCTGGTTGTAGAAGAAGAAGGTCTTGTGGGTGCCGCTTTCGTGCAAAGCCACCGGGCCCCCCACGTTAAAGCCAAACACATTGAACCGCATCACCGTCTTGGTTAATTGGAAGGCGTTGACGGCATTAAGGGCGTCGTTGCGGTCGAATTCCCACGCCGTAGCATGGAACTGCTTGGTCCCGGACTTAAGAACCATGGTCATGGTGCCGGCCGAGGAAAGGCCGTAGTCGGCGCTGTAGTTCGAGGTCAGCGTCCGGAACTCCGCGATGGCATCCTCGGAAGGCATGATGCTCATGCCGCCGCCGCCCCCGCGGTCCGCATCTTCTCCACCATCGAGCAGCCAGATGTTGTGGACCATGCGGTTGCCGTTGAAGCTCACGTTGGCGTTACCGTCCGACGAGGATGGGACCTGAAAGTCGGGCTGGAGGCTGGAAGAGCCCGGGACCAGGGCGATGAGGTTATAGAAACTCCGCCCGTTCATCGCCAGGTCTGTGATCTGGTTACTGTTGATTATTGCGCTGACTTCGCCCGTATCCGTCTGAACAGCAATGGGAGCGGCTTCCACGGTGATGTTCTGCGTGGTGGTGCCGAGGGCTAACTTGAAGTCAAAACGCAATCGATCGCCGACCGTTAAGACAATGTTCGTTCGTTCGTCCGCCTTGAAGCCCGTGGCTTCCGCGCGAACAAGAAAATGGCCAATGTGGAGGTCAGGGGCTACATAATCCCCAGTCGCGTTCGTAGCAACGCGCCAGACCTGGCCGGTATCGATGTTGGTGACTTTAATGGTCACATTCGGAACTGCGGCGCCCGACGGGTCCGTCACAGTTCCAACGATGGTCCCTTCCTGAGCGAACGCCGAAAGGCAGAACACTCCCAGGAGGGCACCCATGAGGAAAACTCCGCGAAGACTAAGCTGCTTCACGTTCACCTCCATAAAGGATGACGCCCAAGACTCCCTCACTCAAATACACAATGGAATTCACAGTGAAACACGGAAAGACCCGATCGCCCGAGGTGACTAAACTAGCAGGAAAGAACACACATCGCGGAAAGACGCGCGCCAGTTCCCAATCATCAGTATTACCTACTGACTACTACCAAATAAATGAGCAGTAACGCAACGTTAATCCTGTTAACGCGCCTCGGCTGCCAGTTACTTCTCCAACCCCTTCAGATTCAATTACGTACACGCTTGGCCCGTCCCGTAACCCCTAACCAGGTGGTGACGAGCATTTCGACCAGCCCATTTTGGCTCTGGCCACCACCCGCGAATTCTCGTTACATAAAATCTAAGGAGTTCATTCCCCTACGACTTCCGAAAAAACCATTCTAGTGGTACACTTGACCCGAGTTTTCCACAGCTTGGAAGAGCGTGCAGCTATGGCAGCCTCTAATCACCTAGAGAAAATCGAGCTTGAGCACGTTCTAGGGTCGGGCATTTTTGCCAAGGCCCCGCAACAGGCAAAACTGCTTAAGTACATTTGCGACGAATACTTTCTGGGCAGGATGGACCAAATCAAGGAATATACGCTTGCCGTCGAAGTCCTGGGAAAAGCGGCGGACTTCGACCAGAACCGAGACGCCATCGTGAGGGTGGAAGTCCACCGGCTGCGCAAGAAGCTGAAAGAGTATTACGAGGGCGAGGGTGCGGGACGCTCCCTCGAGATTGTAATTGACTCCGGGCAATACGTTCCTCGGTTTGTTGCCCGCGGAAAGGTCCCTTCCCTTGCCGCCGAGGCGAATTCGGAAACAGCCCATCATCGGGCAAGCCGGAGCCATGAACCTCCTCTACCTCCGCCCCACGAGGACACAAATCGTACGCGGTGGGACCGTTATCGCTTCCGGTCCATGGCCCTGGGAGCCCTCTTGCTCGCGGCAGTGCTGGTTGCGCTTCTCCTGGGGTTCGGGACCCACTGGGGAACTCAGACAAAGGCATCGCCTTCGCGCGGAGCCTCGCCGCTGGCAGCTTCGACGGGGATGGCCGGACCGATGGATTCTGTGCGTATCCTATGTGGCTACCCAAAAGACAAATATATTGACCGCGCGGGGAATATCTGGCTGGGTGACAGGTACTATTCCGGGGGCGATGCTTCCGTTCAGCAATTACAATTCCTGGCGCGCGCCTCGGACCCGGTGCTGTATCAGAGCTTCCGCTTCGGGGATTTTTCCTACGACATCCCGCTTAAGCCTGGCAACTACGAATTGCACCTGTATTTCGTGGAAACACACTATGGGCCGGGAAGCCTCTCGGGCAAAGGGGAAACCAGCCGTCTATTCGATGTGCTGCTCAACGGGAAGCCCCTGCTTCATATCTTTGACATCATCAACGACGCCGGCGGTAACAACATTGCGGACGAGCGCGTCTTCAAAGACGTGTCCCCGGCCGCCGACGGTCATTTACACCTGAACTTCCGGAGGCTTGTCAACTCACCGGTTCTCAATGCGCTCGCCCTCGAGCCGGCGCCCTCCGGGAAAATCGACCCCATTCGGATCATCGCTCAGGACAATTCCTACACCGACCGTGCGGGCAATGTCTGGAGCCCGGACCGCTATTACAGCGGGGGTCAATTGGCACAGCATGCATCTCTTTCTCCCGTCAGCGGAACCCCGGATCCCGGTCTATACTCGAGCGAGCGTTACGGCAATTTCAGTTACGCGATACCCGTGCCGCCGGGCAAGTACAAGGTTACCCTGCGGTTTGCCGAGACTTATTGGGGCAGACAGAATTCGTACTACAACCTGCCCGATCAGAACGGCTCCCCGATGGGCGGGGCGGGGAGCCGGTTTTTTGATGTCTATTGCAACGGCGCGGCCTTGTTGAAGAATTTTGACATCTTCAAGGAAGCTGGCGGTCCACTCATTGCCAGAGATAAGACTTTTCACAACCTCCAGCCGGATGCGCAGGGCAAGCTCATCTTCGACTTTGTCCCCGTGCGCGATTACGCCTGCGTGAATGCCGTCGAAGTCGAGTCCGAACCCGACTAGACCCGAGCTCTCCTGGCCGGTGTCATTTCCTGCCCATCGCCTGCCCTCTGCCCAGTTGCCCCCCATTTCTCCATGTCTCCTCGGCGCGTGATGAGAGAGTGCGGAAACAATCGGGCGGACGGCATGAGGCCAGAGAAACCTCTTCCCGATTGGCCCACCCCATCCCTCCCCTCGCACGGACCAGCCGCGCCTCCAAGGGCGGCATGCTGGTGCTGAGTACTCGGCCGACCTTAATCGTACCTGGACAGGACGGGAGCGACCTTTGTGACATGGTCTTCCGTTCCCCTTTCGCGTTAGGCCTTCATTGCTGACGGGAGCACATTGAGAGTGCCGAATTGCGGTCCCGAGTCTACGCTTTCGCCGCTTCCACGTGGAAGAATAAGGACCAAAGGCGGAGATTTGCATGTCAACGTCCAGAAGGACTTTTCTGAAGAGTACGATTGCCGGCGCATGTGTGGCGGTCGGCGACTTGCGGGCCATGGCCATCAGCCCGCAAGGCGCCATGGCGGCACAGCCCTTGCCGCAATCCCAAGGCATCCCGCCACGCGTGGCCAGACCCCCCGCATCGGGTGAATGGGGTCAATGTTATGCGAGCAGGAATGGCACCAGATGGCCCCGCACAATACCTCCCTTTTTGTACAAATAGCTTGACCTCGCCTGCAGCCGGTGACAGACTCTCGCCCGACGGTAATGACCTATTCAAAGGACCGGAGGTTATTACCGTAATTTCTTAACTGGAGATAGATTATGCCTATCCGATATTGGCGTTTCCTTGCAGCGGTTCTTCCGCTTTTCATTGCCCTGTTTTCCGGCTGCGGGAAGGTGGGCAACGAGAGGCGCGTCACGGTAGCGTTATCCGGAAATGTCTATTGGCAGACCTCGGCGTGGCACGAGCGGATTGCAAGCTTCACGCATGAAACCGGGATCAATGTCAGTCTGGTCACATATTCTGAGAAGGAGGAGGATCTTCGGCGGTCACAGACCCTCGACTGGCTAAGCCATCACTCCCCGACTCCCGACGTTTATCAGGCGGACATCACCTTCATCAGCAGTATTGCCGATGAGATGCTCGACCTCACCTCAGATGCAGGCAAGATAGCCGACGAACACATGCCCTTTGTCATGGACAATTATAAGTTTCACGGTCGCCTGGTGGCGCTCCCGCTCTACACGGATGTGGGCCTCCTCTATTACCGAACGGATCTGCTTCGCAAGTACGGTTACAAACATCCACCCGCCACCTGGGTGGAGTTGGAAGAGATGGCAAAGGTCATCCAGAAAGGTGAGAGGAAATCGCGGAACGGGGATTTCTGGGGATATGTTTGGGAAGGCAAACCCGTCGCCGATAATCTCACCTCCTCCGCCTTCGAATTTCAGGCCGCAAATGGAGGCGGACACATTATCGAACCCGACGGCACCATCAGCGTCAACAACCAGTATGCCGTCGAAGCCCTGAATCAAGCGCGCCGGTGGATTGGGACGATCTCTCCGCCGGAGACGATGGCCTCCGATCCCTTTGATGTCATCAAGGTCTGGAGCGACGGCGAGGCGGCGTTCATGCGTAACTGGCCGGAGTTCATCGGCCAGAAGGAGCTGAAGGATGGCGGAACTTTCGCTGTCACGCATATGCCCGCCGGACCTGCCGGTTCCGTAGGCACGCTCGGCGGCTGGCAACTTTCTGTCTCCAAGTATTCCGACCACCCCCAAGAGGCTGTCCGGCTGGTTGAGTATCTTACCAACACCGGCTCGCAGTTGTTGTACGCGCGCGAATCGACTAGAGCCCCCACTCGCCAGTCCGTGATCCGGGATCCCCATTTGCTTGCACGCACCCCGGAATTCTCCCAGGTCTATGATGCCCTGGAGACGTCGGCTGTTCCCCGCCCTTCCGTCGAGGCCGGCACGAAATACCCCAACGTGTCCCAGGCCTATGCGCAAGCGGTGGACTCGGTGCTTGCCGGACAGCGCGATGCCAGTGCCGCTTTGGGCGATTTGGAGCAACAATTGGTCGTACTAACGGGCCTTAAGGCTCGAAGACCTTCTCAGAGGATCGCTGGTGTGATGTACAAACGCCAGTGATGCTCGCGGCCCTCGCGAATTGTTTCGCTGCGGCTTGCCGCGCGGCGATGCGGATATTAATCCGGCGGGCTTTCGAGGTGGGTGGGAGCTGCGGAAAAGGTTTCCAGCAGAGCGATTAATTCCTTGGTGCGGATGGGTTTGGCGATATAGCCATCCATGCCCGCGGCCAGGCAGCGTTCCTGGTCGCCGCGCATGGCGTGGGCGGTCATGGCGATGATGGGCAAGTGTCCCCCGGCGCTCTGTTCGCGCTCGCGGATGGCGGCAGTGGCCTCGAACCCATCCATCTCCGGCATCTGCACGTCCATCAAGACCACATCGAAAGTCTCGCGGTCCAGCGCGGCGAGCGCTTCGCGTCCGTTGGTAGTCACCGTCACGGTGTGTCCGTGCTTTTCCAGCAGGCGCTCGGCGAGCTTCTGGTTGACGGCATTGTCCTCGGCCAGCAGCACGTGGAGCTTGCGTTTCTCCTCGCGCAAGGCGTGCCGGGTGACCAGCGCCGCCGACTCGAGCCCGGACCGCGAAGTACCCAGAACGTGTACCAGGCAGTCCAACAACTCCGACTGGCGGATGGGTTTGGTGAGGTAGGCGGCCACGCCCAACTCCCGGCAACGCGCCGCGTCGCCGCGCTGCCCGGCCGAGGTCAGCATGATGATTTTGCTTTCCGCGGCGGCAAGGGAGTTTTGCCGCAGCCGCTCGATGAACGTGAAGCCATCCATGTTGGGCATGTGAAAATCGGTGAGGATAAAGGCGAAAGGATACGGGGATTGCTGCACCCACGCTAACGCCGCCGCCCCACTCTCCGCCAGGGTGGACTGCATTCCCCAGTGGCTCAGCATCTCCTCGAGGATGCGGCGGTTGGTGGCGTTGTCGTCCACCACCAGCACGGCCAGTCCCGCCAGGGTGACGGCGGCCACGGCCTGGGGCGCTTGCGCCGCCTTGCCCACCCCCAGGCTGGCGGTGAAGTGGAAGGCGCTGCCTTCTCCCTCCACGCTTTCCACCCACATCCGGCCGCCCATCATCTCCACCAGGCGTTTGGAAATGGTCAGTCCCAAACCCGTGCCCCCGAAATTGCGCGCCGTGGAGCCATCGGCCTGCGAGAAAGCCTCGAAGATGAGCTTCTGCTTTTCCGGCGCGATGCCAATTCCCGTGTCCTGCACCACGAAATGCAGCCGGACCTGATCTTGCCGACGCGACTCCAAGCTAACCTGGAGGCCCACTTCGCCCTGAGGGGTGAACTTGATGGCGTTGCCAATAAGATTGACGATGATTTGCCGCAAACGGCTGGGGTCCGCCACCACCACCTCCGGCACTCCCGGGCGGAAATCGCAGGTCAGCTCCAGACCGTTCTGATGGGCGCGCAAGGCCAGGGTCTTGAGCGTGGGCGCCAGGCTCTCTTGCAGCCGGAACTCGATGGACTCCAGTTCCAGCTTGCCCGCCTCGATCTTGGAGAAGTCGAGGATGTCGTTGATGATGATGAGCAGGGACTCGGCGGAGGATTTGACCATGTGGGCGTATTCGAGCTGTTCGGCGTTGAGCCCCGCGTCCAGCAGCAGATCGGTCATGCCGATGACCCCGTTCATGGGAGTGCGAATCTCGTGACTCATGTTGGCCAGAAACTCGCTCTTGGCCCGGTTCGCCGCCTCCGCCGCCTGCTTCGCCTTCTGAAGTTCCAACTCGGCACGCTTCTTTTCGGTGATGTCGCGAAACCCCCAGACGCGCCCCACATTCTCCCCCTTCACCGTTTGCGGCTCAGAATGGAGCTCGAAGACCCGTCCGTCTTTGAGCTCAATCACGTCGTCGGTCTTCGCTTTGGGGTTGGCATTCAAAGCTCGGATCTTGCTGGTGAATACCTCCGGGTCATTCTGTTGGGATTCAACGAAGTGCACCAGAGCACCGTGATTACGCAGCTTCATGACAGGCTCCGGAATTGCCCACACGGTTCGGAACTTCTGATTGTAGGCAACAGCTCTGCCGGCGGAGTTGACCACCAGAATGCCGTCGGCCGTTGACTCCAGCGTGGCGCGGATGGTTTCCGTCCGCTCCTGTACGCGCCTCCTCAAGGCCGCCACCCAGACGGTGCCGAAGAGGATGATCAGCAGGCAAATCGCCAGCAACGCCAGGATGCGGCCCACCGTCCACCACGAAGGCTTTTGCAGGACCTCCACATCCTGCGGCGAGCGCAGAAGAACTCGAAACGACTTGGGCCGTGCGGCGCCTTCCCTCTGGGCCGACAAGTATTTGTCCACTTGCACCGAGCAAACGCCCGTGAGTTGAACCTCGCTGCCGACCCGCCAGGACGCTACTTCTTGGGCTTTCGTTCCACTGGGGAGGACTGCCAAGAAAAGCATCCCCCCGGACGACATCACCAACGTGGGGTACTCCGAGGTCAGATCCTTGTTCACCAGCCGACCCTGAATTTGCACGAGTTTAGCGTCGTAATTCCCCTTCAGGGCGTCTTGCGCTGTCACCGGCGCGGCAGCGATAACCGGGCCGGGGCCCTCTGGCTTGAAAACTGCGTCCTCCAGCATCACCGCATACTCGCCCATGGCGGGGAAGCCCACCGCATCCACCACATCGCCGAGCTTCAGAGGGGTTTCCTGAACGGTGGGGATGAAGAGTCCCTGGGTGGCATCTTGAATATAGAGCCACTGTCCGGGCCACTGCAAGGTGACTTGTCCGCGCACGCGAACGCGATGGATAAATGTGACGTCGGGCGCGAACCGCAATAAGCTGTTGATGGGGCTTACCGGCAAGGAGAAAGGATTGGCCGGGGCCGGCTCCTCGATCCGCACCTGGGCGAGGGACGGGAAGAGCAGGCGCGCCCCCACCATTTGGCGGTTCTTGGTGAAGACAGGGGCTATATTACCGTGAATTACCACTCTTGCATCGACCAGGCGAGTGTAATCGGCGCCGGCCTCCCGCAGCGTGATGCCGCGTATCATGCCCTCTCTCAAGGCGAGCGTGGTCGTGACGTGGGGGCCGGACGGCACCACGGAATGGACGACACCCTCGACTTCCACCCACTGCCCGTCATCTGCGCCGGTCAATAATTGTGCTAGACCTCTGCGCGGGGGGTTGGCCGGCAGGTGAGACTGCCCTAGGGCGTGTACCTCAGAGGCTATGACGACGGGCGCGTAGCCTCCCGGGTCGCTCACGCCTTTCACCTCAACCAGGGTGCCCGGCCGCAGAGGGAGAAGGGGCCGCGGCGGAACCAAGACGGCAATGCAGCCGGTATCATCACAGGCAAAGAAAGCGCCAGTCCGGGGATCGGTATCGGGATCGTAATAGGTAACGACCGCCCGCAGGTGAACGGGGTAGGCGCGCGCCGCTTCCTCTGCCATGAGGCTGTGGGCCTCCCGCGCCGTGGTCAGGGTCCGCAGCCTATCCTGATGGACCTGCGCCTTCACACCGGCAACGTTGGCGATGCCAGCCAACAGCAAGATGGACATTCCAGTCCAATACCGTCGCCACAAGCTCTGGATCCGGTTCGAGCCTTTCCCGTCTATGAGTCCTGAAATCATACAGTCCGCTGCGACAGGTTACGTCATCCTTTGTCATCGGCACATTGGCCGAGTAGCTTTAGTTGAGGTGGTAACCAAGTTTGGCGTTTCTTTGACTGGGAATTCCCAACTCCGCCCGGACGCCTCTGGATGCGGGGAGGTTATACTCTCTGCTGGACGAATAACGGATTTTTGGTCCCCTGCACCTTTTCAGAACGACGCCGGTGCAGCGCTTTCTTGACCGCGAAGCGGCCTTGTTGTTAGGTTAGAGCCTCCAAGAACTCATTTGGATCGCGAGGAGTCATGGCAACTCGTCCACAGCGGATCAAACAGACGCTTTCCCGGCGCGATTTCCTTGGCGCCTGCGGTTCCGCATCAACGCTGCTTCTCCCCGCGCCGTTTTTCGGGGCGAGTGCCGCTCCCATGGCTCAGAAAGGTGCGACGTGGGCGGCTGCGGACATTCCCCCCTTTCCCGATTATCGAATTCTTCCCCGATACCCAACACGCTCTCCCCTGGAAGAACTGATCCGCAAAGCCCGGGAAAATGTGGACGATTATCCCAGCGAAAAATATGGGCGAGAGATCGTAGCCCTGTTTACCTGCTGGGCGGATGATCTGCGGCAAAAGAAGGATGACTTGCGCGCTCTCGCGGCGTTCCTTTCGCCGCAACTTGCCGCGGCATCTCCCCGCCCCCAGGCGCTTGAAACCATCCGCGATGATTCCACCCTCGCAGTTCGGCGAGCGAAGTTTTCGTCGGCGCTCTCACTGGGACGGGATGCCTTTCTCGATGAATTCCGCTCTTCCCTGGGTTTGATCTCAGAAGTTCTCGTTGCCGAGTTCAAGGTGGCAGATTTGCACGTCGCCTCGGATTCTCCGCTGCGCGTCTCGGCGGAAATTCGATTCACACTGGTGGGCAGAGGGCCGCGCTTCCACCGCATGGAGAGAATCGGCGTATGGCGGATTGATTGGGAACAAACCCCGGCGGGGAAATGGGAGGCCTGGAAGTGGCAACCCCTGGCGGAAATCCAGAGCTTCGCCCGGCAACCGATTTTCGTGGACATCACCTCGGCGGCGCTGAAGGACCTCTCCTCTTACCGCACGCAAATGCTGCGTGGCACGGATTATTGGCGGACGGTGCTCGACGGGGCCACGGGAATCGATGTTTATGGGAACAACGGCATCGCTGCCGGTGACTACGATAATGATGGATTCGACGATCTCTACATCTGCCAGGCCTCGGGCCTCCCCAACCGGCTCTACCACAACCGCGGCGACGGAACGTTCGAGGACGTAACGGAAGCCGCCGGTGTGGGAGTCCTGGACAACAGCACCGGCGCCCTTTTCGCGGACATCCGCAACATTGGGCGTCAGGACCTGGTGGTCGTCACGGCCAACGGCCCGCTGCTCTTCCTCAATCAGGCAAATGGCAAATTCGCCTTGAAGCCCGAGGCCTTTCGATTCGCCCAGCCGCCGCAGGGGACCTTCACGGGCGCGGCCTTTGGCGACTACGACCGCGACGGGCGTCTCGATATCTATTTCTGCTTGTATAGTTACTATAAGGGGCTTGAGCAATACCACTTTCCGGTTCCTTACTACGACGCGCGGAACGGCCCGCCTAATTTCCTTTTCCATAATGAGGGCGATGCCACCTTCCGGGACGTTACGGCGACGACCGGCCTCAGCCAGAACAACGATCACTTCAGCTTCGACTGCAACTGGTGCGACTACGACAACGATGGATGGCCGGACCTGTACGTGGTGAACGATTTTGGGCGCAAGAATCTCTACCACAATAATCGAAACGGGACGTTCACCGACGTCGCCGAAGAAGCAGGAGTGGTGGATGTCGGGCCGGGAATGAGTTCCTGCTGGTTCGACTACGACAACGACCTGAACTTCGATCTCTACGTTTCCGACATGTGGGAAGCCTCGGGCATGCGGCTTACGTCGCAAATGAGCTTCCTGGAACAAATGCCCCCAGATGTGCGTGAACTGTTTCGCCACCATGCTAAAGGGAATTCCCTTTTCCGCAACCTCGGGTACGGGCGCTTTGAGGATCGCAGCGCCGTGGCGGGAATCGAGAAGGCGGGCTGGTCATGGTCCAACCACGCCTGGGATTTCGCCCACGATGGGCGCTCGCATCTCTACATCGCCAACGGCATGATTTCCGGCCCCAGCCGCGATGACCTGGAGAGCTTCTTCTGGCAACAGGTGGTTTCACAGTCTCCGCCGGACGCTCACCCCACGCTCCCTTATGAACTCGGCTGGAATGCCATCAACGAGCTGATCCGCTCCGACGGGACCTGGGCGGGCTATCAACGAAACGTTTTCTTTTATAACCACGGCGACGGCACGTTTTCTAACATCGCCGGCGCCGTCGGCCTGGATTTTCCCGATGACAGTCGGGCCTTTGCGCTCGCCGATTTCGATCATGACGGGCGGCTGGAAATCGCCTTGAAGAATCGGACGGGACCCCAACTGCGGATCCTGCGATGTGAAGCGAGCAATCTTGACAACTCGCTGGCCCTGCGGCTGCGCGGGACCAAAAGCAATCGGGACGCGATTGGCGCCGTCGTCATCATCGAAACGGCCGAGGGGCGCCAGATGAAGGTTCTGCAAGCCGGCACCGGCTTTCCCTCGCAGCACACCAAGGAGATTTTCTTCGGCATGGGCAAGGCCGTTTCCGCCGACGCCGAAATCCGCTGGCCCAACGGTGACGTGCAACACTGGGAGGGGCTCCCGGCGAATCATCGCATCGAGATTGAAGAAGGCGCGCAGGGATTTCATGCGGTGGCGTTCCGGCCCCATCAACCCCTGGCGACAATCCCCGATCCTCCGGTTGCTGTGACACCTCCTAACAACTCTGAAACCTGGCTGATAGATCCCATTCTGGCGCCGGCTTTCGAATTGACAGATATCGAAGGACAGAAGCACGTTCTGACAAGTCTCAAAGGCAAGGCCGTGGCTCTGAATTTCTGGGCCACTTGGAGCCCTCCCAGCGTTGAAGCGTTGCGCGCGCTTAACCAATCGTCGGCGTTGAGGAGGCCGGGAATGCTGGAGGTCCTTTCCCTCAATTTCGACAAGGCACAAGATGTGGAGCGGGTCCGTGCATTCGTCCGCGCCAATGCGCTACGCCTGCCTGTCCTGCTGGCATCGGACGATGTGGCGGGGATTTACAATCTGGTTTACCACTTCATGTTTGACCGCCGGCGAAATCTCGGCTTGCCCACAACCTTTCTCGTTGACCCCGCGGGGTACATCGTGAAGGTCTATCAAGGACCCGTCGATGCCGCGCGCTTGGACGCGGACCGCAAGCATATTCCGCAAGGTCCAGAAGCAAGGGCCAAGCTAGCGCTGCCCTTTCCCGGGAAACTCTATCTGGGGGAGTTCCGGCGCAATATGTTCACCTATGGGGCAGCTTTTTCGCAGGCAGGATACTTCGACCAGGCGATTCGGGAATTCACTCTGGCGCTTGAAACCGATCCCACTTACGCCGAGGCGCATTACAACCTGGGAACGCTCTATTTGAAACAAGGGAAGACGGACGAGGCTCGTCAGCATCTTCTGCGGGCGCTCGAGTTGCGCCCCGAGTATCCCGACGCACTCAACAATCTCGGGTTACTCGCGGCGCAGGCCGGCGAAGCGCTTGAAGCCATCCGTTATTTCCAGGAGGCAATCCGCCAGCGGCCCGATTATGCCCTCGCTCTGTTCAACTTGGGGAATGTCTATCGCCGGCAGCAGCGATTCGACGAAGCGAAGCAGGCTTTGGAGCGTGCTGTCGCCCTGACCCCCGACGACCCCGAGATTAATTACGGCATAGGGATGCTTTACGCGCAACTGAACGATCCGGATGAGGCGCTCAAGTATTGGCAAAAAGCCCTGAAGCTGCGCCCGGAATACCCGGAGGCGCTCAATAATCTCGGCGTACTCTATATGCGCCAGGGACGGACGGCCCAGGCGCAGGAGGAGTTTCAGAAGGCCATTAAGGTGGCGGCCGATTTTGATCAGCCCTACCTGAACCTGGCGCGGCTTTACATGATGCAGGGAGAGAAAACTCGAGCCCGCGAGATTTTGCGCGAGTGGCTCTCCCGGCATCCGGACCACGCCGCAGCAAAAAGCCTGCTCGAACAGATGGGGCGGGAGTAAGGTGGATAAAACGCTAATCGACGCTACTGGGGGATAAATGTCGAAAGAGGGAAGGGACAAAATGACTGAACACGCTGCCCGCTGGCCGCGAGCGAAGCTGGTTCTGTCTCTTGCGCTGCTTGTCGCGGGGTTGGCGCTTCCGCCGGGTTTGATCCAGGCCCAGACAGCACCCCGCCCGTCAGTCGCAGAAACACTCCCCGCAGCAGCCAGTGCCCATTTTAGGGCGGCGCGAGAATTGCTGGGTCAGCACACCCCTAAGCTGGCAGAGGCGGAGATTCGTGCTGGCCTCAAACTGGCGCCTCGGAGCTCTGAGGGTCTGACTCTCCTGGGCGCCGCACTGGTAGAGCAAAAGGACCTTGCCGGAGCGGAGGAAGCCTTCCAGCGGGCCCTGAAAATCAACCCGCAGTCAGCGGAAGCGCATAATAGCTTGGGCAATATATACTACGCACAAAAGAAGCTCGATCTCGCCGAGAAGGAATTTCAAGCAACCCTGCGTTACTACCCGCGCGATCGTGACGGGAATTACAACCTTGGGTTGCTCCTGCTGGCCCGTAACGACCCGCGAGGCGCTATCAACTACTTCAGCCGAGTGCAGCCACAAAGCCCGGAGGTTCTCTTCAACCTGACCCAGGCATACTTTGCCACCGGCCAGAAGGAGAAGGGGCTGGAACTCGCGCGTACGCTCTCGGAGCAGGCAAAGAACGACGTTCGCACCCACTTTACGCTCGGGCTGCTCCTGGCCAAACAAAGGCAGTACACCGCCGCCAGCCATGAGTTCGAGATCGCCAACTCGCTCCAGCCCGACACGTTCGAGATCCTCTACAACCTCGGCCAAGCCTACCTGAAAAAGGGGGATAAGGAGAAGGCCGTGGATGTTCTGGGTCAAGCTCTGAAGCTCTCCCCGAATTCCGTCGAAACGCTCTATCTCATTGCGCAGACACACGCGGACGAGGGCAAAGACCTCGATGCCCTCGAGTTGCTGGTCAAAGCCCACAAGCTGGCTCCGGCGAACGCCAATGTGATCTTCCTCATGGCTCGCCTCAGCATGAAGCAGTCGTTCTTTGAAGATGCCATTCCGTTGTTGGAGGACGGACTAAAGGCCGTTCCTAATCGCCCGGACTTGCTCGCGGCGCTCGGTGAAAGTTACTTCATGGCAGGGAAAGTGGATAAGGCCAAGGACGCCTTCCAGACGCTAATCCAGGTTAACCCTTCGGCACGCTCCTACGCTTTCATGGCACTTTGTTACCGCAACCAAGGACGATTTGACGAAGCGGTGAAATTCCTCGAACAGGGACTGAAGGCCGACCCTCATGACGTCTCGTGCCTGTACAATATGGGCTATATCGCGAGCAGGCAAGGACAATACGATCAGGGGGAGAAATGGCTCACCCAAGCCCTCAGCGTTGACCCCAACTACGCCGAGGCCCTGCTGGAATTGGCCAACTTGAAGATGCACCAGAAGAAATATTCGGAAGCCGTGCCGCTGTTGCGCAAGTGCATCCAATTGCAACCTCACCCCGCGCCGGTTTACTACCGGCTCCAGGCGGCCGAGCGGGATCTCCACCAGACGGAAGCCGCGGATCGGGATTTGAAGATCTTCCAAACCCTCTCCCGGGACCCCACTCCTTTACCCTCGCCTTTCCAGGATATTTTCGCTTACCTGGATCACCGGGGTACCCTTACCCCCCAGCAGCAGACCCAGGTTGATATCGAGCAATTGGATCGGGAGGCAAAGGACCATCCCGATCGGCCTCAGAACTTCTATTTTCTTGCCGAGGCGTACTTGAAGCTGGGGAGAGTGGAAGACGCCAAGCGGGCCGTTGCTCAGCTCGACCAATTGAGCCAGGGTGATTTTCGCACAATGATGGGAGCCGGAGTGTTGCTGGCGCGTTACCACCAATATCCCGGCGCCATAGCCCATTTTCAGCAAGCTCTCCAAGCCAATCCGGATTCGGACGACGCGTGGTACGACCTCGCCGATGCCTTTTTCCGGGGGGGCGATTATGCCGACGCCCTTACTTATGTGCAGCACGTCTCGAAACAAGGGCAAAAGGACCCAAGTTACCTGGCCTTGACCGCTGACATCCTAGCCCACCTCGGCCAATCCGACGAAGCGGTCAAGCTGTTAGGCCAGGAAATAGCTGCAAACCCCGATCAGGACCAAGCCTATCTCTCTCTAGCCCTGGTCTACTTGCGCTCGAGTGACACGTCGAGTGCGCGAGGGGCACTACAACGGGGGCTCGAGCGGACTCCCGACTCTGGTTCACTCCTCTGGGGCATGGGGGTGGTATCGGCAATGGAAGGGGACATACCGAAAGCTGAGCAGCAACTGAAAGAATCGGTGGACCTGCTGCCGGGATGGCCGGGGAGCTTTTCGGCGCTCGGAGTCCTTTATTACCAGACGGGTCAAATCGACAAAGCGCGCGAGACTTTGGAGCGGTTCAAGCAGAGCGGCCCGCACGGAGCGCTCAATGTCCAAGGTATCGAGCAAACCTTGTCTGCCGCGGGGCCGGAGAGTTTGAGTGGCGGGAAGGTGCATGACATGACTCCGCAGGCCCGGCAACAATTCCTGCAAATCGCTCTGGCCCTTGCCGATCAGTCCCCTTAGGTGGGAGGTCCAGGGGTTGGGGATCAGGTATCAGGATTGGACGGTCGTGGGGTGCCCAATACGCGTTAGATTAACCTCCTGTGTCGAAAGCATCCCCCTCTGTTGATGGGTGCCATCATGTGGCCCGCGGCGCCAGCCGTGGCTAAATCGCAAATTGGAATGATCTCTTTCGCCCCGGCAGACGGCTCACGCGAGCAGGGAAAGGTTCGTGTTGACCGGAGCGATATCTACCTCGGAGCATGATCGGGAAGGGGCAAGAGCCGTCGAGGCTTTGACGATCAACTCCGCGGGAATCAAGTACTCCCTGCCCTGAGGCTCATCGGCCGTCAACAGTTCGTGCAGGGCATCGGCAGCCATGCGCCCCAGCCAATCGCGGTGAATGTCCACGGTGGTGATCGAGGGGGTAATGTATTCCGCCAAGTGAGTGTTGTCGAAGCCGGTCACGGATATATCTTCGGGCACGCGGAGGCCGGCTTGGGTAAAGCCTTTGATCAAGCCCACGGCCGTCAGATCATTGACGGCGACGACGGCAGTGGGCCGGGGGTTCAACTTTAGGATGGTAAGGGCCGCCGCCACGCCCCCTTCAAAGCGTAGGTTGCCCGTCGGGTTTGGGCCGGGATCCAAGTTCAAAGTTTTCATGCACTCGACAAAAGCATCGTGGCGCGCGATGTTCGACTTCAGACCCGGCCGTTGGCCGGCGAAAATCATGCGCCGGTGGCCAAGCCGGAACAGGTGCTCAACAACTTGGTGAATGCCCGAAGAATAATCGATGCGCATATTACTGACGTATTTCTGCACCGGTCCCAGGTCCAGAAAAGTGACGGCGATCCTGCGCCGGGCAATTTCGTCAATCAATTGCAGGTTGGCCTCCGATGTCATCACGGCCACGCCGCGAACATGCTGTTCCAGCATCTTTTCCGTCGCGCGCCGCATAAGGATGGGGTCATAATTCGTATCACTGAGGATGACTTCGTAGCCGAGTTGGCGGGCGCGAGCTTCGAAGCTCTTGATGATCTCGGGAAAGAACGGGTTCTGGATATCGGAAACGATCATCCCCAGTGTGCGGCTGCTTCGCCAGGCAAGGTTGCGCGCGTGAGCGTTGGGGAAGTATCCGAGGCGGTGTACCACCGCGAGGACGTGGCGGCGTGTTTTCTGGCTCACTTGGCCGGTCTTATTGAGAACGTGAGATACGGTAGCCGTGGATACCTTGGCGTCGCGAGCTACATCTCGGATAGTTAGAGCCATGACCTAAGTCAGAACCTCTGTAGATAAAGGTGTCTCGGTAACCTGAAGATACTACTGCTTCTGCTCAAAGGCAATACATAGCCCCAAGAAAACTTTGAGGAGACGCCAAAAAAAGCTTGACAAGCCTACCCGTTAAGCGGTAAACGTTAAGCGTTTAACTATTCATTTTGTCTGTTGAATCTTTCGTCGGGTTAGTGGGCACGCAAGAACCGAGCAGCAGAGCGGCTGTGTCGTATCCAGAAGGTCTTGGTGCGGAACCGCCCCTCGGTTCTTTAACCAGTGTGCGATCTGATAGGTGGCAGTTGAAGCCCGAGGAAAGACTTTCCACACCGAACCGTTGTTCCCGGGCCAAGCCAGCCACCCCTCAATTTGATCAGTTTCCAACTCTCCAGCCGCATCCGGTCGCGGCGGAGGACAGGAGGATGAAGCGATGCGAAGACGCGGTTTTTTGCTGCGCAGTCTCTTTCTGGCCTTGGCAGTCTCTGCCGTGTTCGTACTGACGAGTGTACAGCTCCATGCTCAGGCGGACACGGGGTCGATTCAGGGAACCATCAAGGACCAATCGGGCGCAGTGATTCCTGGCGCCAAAGTAACTCTGACGAATGAAGGGACCAACCTTGCCGTTACCATGAATTCCAGGGGTGACGGCACCTACACATTTTCCCCGGTCAAGATCGGCAATTACGCAGTGAGCGCCGAGGCCCAGGGGTTTGCCAAAGCGGTTCAAGCCCACATTACGCTGGAACTTCAGCAGGCACTTGTGGTGGACCTCACGTTGAAGCCGGGCGCGGTTACTCAGGTCATTGAGGTAACCGGCGCGCCTCCGGCCCTGCAAACTCAAGACGCCTCCGTCGGCCAGGTCATTGACGCGCGTGCTGTCAACGACTTACCGTTGAACGGAAGGAACTTTACCTTCCTGGCCCAAGTAGCGGCGGGGGTGAACACGCCGGAAGCCGACACGCGCGGCAATGCCGCCTCGGGCGCCTTCTCGGCGAACGGCTTGCGGCCCGGCCAGAATAACTACCTGCTCAACGGCATTGACAACAACTCCAACGCCGTGGACTTTCTGAACGGCACCAATTACGCGGTTCTTCCCCCCCTGGATGCCATTCAGGAGTTCAAGGTGCAAACGGATGATTACAGCGCACAATTTGGCCGCGCCGGCGGGGCCATCCTGAACGCCACCATCAAGTCCGGGTCGAACAAACTTCATGGCAACGCTTGGGAATATATCCGCAACGACCACCTGGATGCCGCGGACTTTTTTGAAGACTCCGGGGGCATCCACAAAGGCCGTTACCAGCAGAACCAGTTTGGCGCTACCCTCGGCGGCCCCATCCTGAAGAACAAGGCCTTCTTCTTTGGCGATTACGAAGGCCTGCGCGTGCGGCAAGGGACCGTTTACGGCACCAATAGCGTTCCCACCGCGCTCGAGCGCAGCAGTGACTACCAGGATTTGTCGGACATCATCAGGCTTTCGTCGGGAGCGGCGGACAAAGATATCCTGGGCCGGACGGCGCCGTACGGAACCATTTGGGATCCGGCGACCACGCGGCCGGTAGTTGCAGGTGGCGTTGACCCGGTTTCCGGTCTAAGTGTTCCCACCAGCGCGTTGGTGCCTGCGGGTACGGGCGAGTATGTCCGCGATCCCTTCGGCACCTGCCCGGCTAGCACGTTGAACTTCACTCTCGCCGCCTGCGGTTTGAACCATATCCCCGCCGGCCGGACCGACGCAAACGCGGTTAAGATCCTAAACCTTTTCCCTATGCCCACCAACGGCAACCTCTCAGCCAACAATGCCACAAACCCCTTGTTCAACCCAGAGACGCGACGCGTTTGACGTGCGCGTGGACATCAACCGGGGCGACAAGGACCAAATCTTTGCCGCCGTGAGCTACGTGGACTACCCGGAATACCTCGCGGGCCCGTTCGGAGGGATTGTCGACGGCGGCTCTTTCACGCAAGGCAATCAAACGGCCAAGACCATCCTGCCCGCCCTGTCCTGGACCCATACCTTGTCACCCAGCACGGTGAACGAGGCACGGATTGGGATGAGCCGCCTCCACACGACGCGCATGGGGCCCGTCTCCTCCCAAATGGGGCTTCCTGGTCAGTATGGCATTGCGGGTATTCCCCAGTTCGCTGAAAACGGAGGCCTTCCCGCCTTCGCCTTTAATGGCCTCAGCACCCTGGGAAGCAACAACTTCCTGCCCTCGGATGAGATTAGTCAAACCACCCAAGTCACCGACAACTTCACCAAGATTTATGGCAAGCACACGTTTAAGATGGGCATGGAATACCAGCGCGTCAAGTTCTCGACACTTCAGCCGCCCTGGTCGCACGGCCAGTATGGCTTCGACTCGAATTACACCCGCGCTCCAAACAGCGGTGAAACTGACCCCACCGGAATAGCACAATTCCTCCTGACCCCCATTGCCAGCACGCTGCCGGAGGGGGATGGTGGAATCGACTATAACGGCGGATCTGACAGCATCCTTACCTCCAACGCCGCCGTGACCGACGACGGAAGAGACTACTGGGGAGGCTACGGCGAAGACACTTGGAAGGTGACTCCCAAACTGACCGTGAACCTTGGACTGCGCTGGGAGTATTTCGGCCAGGTGTTTGAGCACCACGGCGCCCAGGCGAACTTCATTCCCGGCCCGCCGAATGGCGGCGCCGAATACTTGTTCCCCTCCCGCGACAAGGGGAAGGTAAACGAGTCGGCGGGATTCCTTGCCGACTTGGCCACGGATGGAATCGCGCTCGATTACACTGACAATAACGGATTGGGGAACTCGCAGAAAACCAATTTTGGGCCGCGCATCGGTTTCGCTTACCAGGTGACGCCGAAGTTCGTGATGCGCGGTGGGTACGGCTTGTTCTACAACGGGTTCGAGAACCGCGGTTATTCCCCCAACCTCGGTGAAAACTACCCCTTCCAGTTCGGCATCACCTACAGCGCCTTCGCCGGTGACCAGAACGCGGTCCAGGCCACCCAGGTGAACGGTAAACCTATGTATCCGGCTCTTGCCGGCACCCCTTGCGCCACGGACTTCCCCTTTGAAGCCGGCTTCAGTTGCACATCTTTCGACCCCAGCGCCGGCACCACCGGCGAGGGCGTGGGCCTGGAAGGCATCCAACACAACTACATCACTCCTTACATGGAAGGTTGGAACCTGACCCTCCAGTACGAGCTGACGCCCAGTATGACGGCACAGGTGGCTTACGTCGGCAACGCCTCTCACCACCAGGAAGTATTCCCCAATAACAATAACCCGGAAAACATCACGTTCCCCGGTGTCGCCGGCAACTACCCCTACCCCGATATGGGACACGGGGCCAGTTACGACACCACCCAAGGGAATAGTTTTTACGACGGGTTGCAGACGCAACTCGAAAAGCACTATGCCTCCGGCCTGAACTTTCTGGCTGCTTACACCTGGGCCCATGCCCGGTCAGACGCGCGCGGCCCCTTGAACTTCGGCAGTACGCTGGTCAATTATCGCGCGGCGACTTTAGCGGGGTGGGGAATCCAGAAGGATTACAGCGATTCGCCCCAGGATATCCGAAACGTCTTCCATTTCAGTGGCGGGTATGAGCTTCCTTTCGGTCCAGGGAAAAAATACCTCACGAACGCCACGGGAGCTGAGAAGCAAGTTCTCGGGGGCTGGAGCGCGCAGTGGAACCTCACCCTGGAGGGCGGCCAACCTATTACCGTTGGCTGCGCGGGAAGTACAACGCAGAATTTCGGTTGCACCGCGTACATGATTTCAGGGCAAAAACTTCATGGAAGCGGGGGGGTCAACCAATTCTTGAACCCCGCTGCCTTCACCCAACCGTGTGTGCCTAACGGGACGGGTGGCCCGACGGGTTGTGTCCCGGAGACGGGGCTAGGCCTGTTGGGCGGCGAGAACGGCCAGGTTTCCGGCCCCAGTCTGAATCGCTTGGACTTCTCGGTGTTCAAGAACTTCCAGATCACCGAGCGGTTCAAGGCCCAGTTCCGGAGTGAATTCTTCAACCTCACGAACCACCCCACATTCAATGCTCCGGGATTCGGTGGAAACGGCGTTGTCGCTATCAACAACTCGCTTAACTTTACCTCATCGAACTTTGGCGAGATTGGGTCAACGCGCTTCCCCGGCGCGGATTCGCGTCAGATCCAATTTGCTTTGAAGCTCTTTTTCTAGGCTCACCAAAGCCCAACCCACAAGGGCGCCCCAAGGCATCGGGGCGCCCTTGTTATTTCTGGGAGCGCGGGCTTCCAGCCCGCATCGAGGAAGAGAGCGGCCAGGATGGCCGCGCTCCACGCGCTCCCGGAAGGCGCCGCCCAACATGAAGCCGCCTAAAGGATGGCATTGCCGGGGCTACCTTCCCCACTTTGACGGAAGAAGCATCCCTCAAACGGTCACCTTCCGCCTGGCCGATTCGCTTCCCCAAACTGTTCTCGACCGATGGGAAAACGAACTGGCAACCATGCCTGAGGCCAGGGCTTCCATCGAGCGCCGCCAACGAATCGAACATTGCCTGGATTCCGGCGCCGGCCAGTGTTGGCTTTCCGAGGCCGAGATTGCGGAGACCGTAGAAAACGCCTTGCTCTTTTTCGCGGGCCAGCGTTACGGGCTGGACGCCTGGGTTGTTATGCCTAACCATGTGCATGCTTTGTTGACTCCGATGGCAGGCCACGGCATTTCCGAGATTCTCCATTCCTGGAAGTCCTACACATCGAACGAATCCAATCGGCTTCTGGGTAGAATGGGAGAGTTCTGGTTTCCGGATTATTACGACCGTTACATTCGAAATGAGCAGCACTTCGAGCGTACTGTCGAGTATATTGAAATGAACCCTGTGGCGGCGGGGTTGTGCGTCCGCCCGGAAGATTGGCCTTACTCGAGCGCTCGCTTCCGGCGACGTGGGAGCGCGGGCTTCCAGCCCGCTTGAACGGTAAGTGCGGGCTGGAAGCCCGCGCTCCGCGAGCAGGATAAATCACGATGCTCACTTTTCGCGGGTTGGCGGCAGGTCTAGTTCTTTTTGCCGCGTTGTCGCCGTGGCTCACAGCGAGTCAGGCAGGCGGCGAGGATCGCGCTGCCCTCGACCGCAGATTCCAAACCGCACTTGCTGAATTCAATTCCGGCCAATATGCCGCCGCGCAGCAAGAGCTCGAAGCGCTTAACAAAGCGGTGCCCAATAGTTTCGACGTTCTGGAGCTTCTGGGGCTGGTGTATTCGTCCGAGGGCCACGAGGAGAAGGCTACGGTGCCCTTCCAGCAGGCCGTCCGCCTGCGGCCGGAGTCCGGCGAGGCCCGGAACAACCTGGCCACGAACCTGGCGAAGCGGGGAAAGACGGCGTTGGCCGAGAAGGAATTTCAAAAGGCCGCCGAACTCGAACCGGGGAGTTTCGACGCCAACCGCAATCTGGGTGCGTTCTACGTGCAAACGGGAAGAATCGCGGCGGCCATCCCCTACCTGGAAAAGGCCCAGAGCGAAAACCCTGCGTCCTATGACAACGGTTACGATCTGGCGCTCTCGTACGAGATGGAAGGCCGCTTGCCGGAGGCCCGGCGGCAGGTTCAAGAGCTCTTGCAGCGGAAAGACACCGCGGAATTGCACAACCTGCTTGGCGAAGTGGAGGAGAAGGCCGGAGATTATGTGGCCGCGGTCAATGAATACGAGAGGGCGGCGCACATGGATCCCACCGAGTCGAACCTCTTCGATTGGGGCGGCGAGCTCCTTCTCCATCAAACGCCGGAACCCGCCATCGAAGTCTTCTCGCAGGGGTTGAAGCGTTATCCCGCGTCTCCCCGGCTCGCGGTGGGACTGGGGCTCGCCCTTTACCTGCGCGGCAGCTACGATGAGGCCGTGAAAGCCCTTATGCACGGGGCCGACTTGGACCCTTCCGACCCGCGGGCGTACTATGTTCTGAGCAAAGCCTACGATCGGGCACCGGGGGAGGCCGATGAGGTGGTGGAGTGCTTCCACCGTTATTCCAACCTCAGGCCGCGTGATGCGCAGGCCGCCTTTTACTACGCCCTGAGCCTTTGGAAGGGAAGACGGTCGGAGACTTCCCCGGCGTACCTCGACCAGGTTGAGTCTTTATTGCAAAAGGCCCTCGCCCTCAATCCTTCCTTCCCGGAGGCTCATGTGGAACTTGGCAACCTTTATTCCCAGCGGCGCAAGTACGCCGAGGCGGTGCCGGAGTACCTGCAAGCGCTCCAACTCTCCCCTAATATCCCTGACGCCCACTTCCGCCTGGGTCAGGCCTATGTGCACCTGGGGAAGAAGGACCTGGCCGACAAGGAATTCCAGCTCCACCAACAACTCTACCAGCAACACTTGGCCGATATTGACAAACGGCGATCGGAAATTCGGCAGTTTGTCTATTCGCTGAAGGACGCTCCTACCGGGCAGTGAGGCAGTGACCCTCGGTAAGGGATGATTGCCACTGAGGATTGACAAGGGGCGGTTGATGGCAGAAATGTGGGCTAGGCAATCCAGGTGCGAAGTGCGGCGCCGAGCCGGTCAAGGCCCATCGGCGCCGTTTCGTGGGCGAGTGAGAATTCCGGGGGGGCGACCACGTAAGCTTGGGAGAGGCTCTCGGCCAGGCAGACGCATACGGTCGAGCGCTGATATTCCTCGTATCGGTAGGCGGCTAACCACACATAAAGCGCAAGCATTTGCGCGTCCAGGGCACTTCCCGGCAGGTCATCGACGGCCGGGAGGGGATTTACCTCATCCGGGTTGTCGAACACCGCCACGCCGGTAAAAGGCTTGGGCTTTTTGCGGATCCCGAACTGCGCCGCCACAAAGGAAGGACGGGCGCGGCGGAATGCCTCCGAGGCCGCCCACTCGACAAAGGAGTTGGCGTAAATGACGGCCCCGTTTCCACTCAAAAACAACGCGCGCACGAACTCCCGGACCGCCGGCTCGGAAGCCACTTCCGGTGGGCACCAGCGAGTGACTTCGACTTTGCGCAGGTGGTCGAACACCGCGTCGGCATCGGCAAGGTCCTTGCGCATGGTGTTCATTTCATGGGAGAAGCTTTCCCGGTAGGGACCCAGCCTATTGTAGCTCAGAAATATAGCCTTAGAGGTAATCGCGGGAGAAGCCTGCTGCTCCAGAACGTGGTCCACCAGGCTATTGCTTCCTGCATCCACCACCCAGGTGTCCGCCGGAGCTGTGTCCGGGCGGCTCAGGGCAACATCCAGCAGTCCTCCGGAAGGCCCACCGGCCGCCCCGGGGATTCCGCAGAGGAGGGTCTCCAACGGGCTGGAGGACTCTCCGGCGGGGGTGAGATCTACTTTCAGAGGCCGGCCGATTCCCTGCCACTGGCGCCAAACGCTCGCCGCATCGAGGGGAAGAGGCCGGGGGATGACGAGCAAAACCAGTCGATTTCCCGGCTTGACCTCGGCGCCCTTCGCCTTTAAGGCATGTTGATCCGCCGCGTCGAAGACCGCCTGCACTGCCTGCCGCCATTCCTGAAAGTAGGGCGAGCGGGCAAGCAGGGAGGAGTTCTGGATGGTCTGTTCGGTGGTCGAGAACTGCCAATGGCGGACTCCCATCTTCTCTTCCAGTTGCACCACATTCTGGAAGAGGCCGGCACACTGCTGCGGGCTCAGGCTTGACACATAAAGGAGAAGCCGTAGAACCGATTGCCGTTCGTTGGGAAAAAGATAATCCCACTCGCGGAGTTGCTGATTGACGAAGGGAAGGAACGTCAACGGCAGGCGTTGGAGCAGACCGTTCCTTAAAGCGTCCTGAACTTCCTCCGGCAACTTCTCCTCGGCCCGCATGGTGCCTTCCTGGTTATAGAATCTCGCCCATCCCGAACTCATCCCGACCTGTAGAGGCGGGCTAACCCCGCGATTTGGTCCCTCGGTTGACGATAAGCTCGCCGCTACAACTTCAAACTGACCCACCGCGACTTTTCTGCCAGCTCCTAGCCTCGAAACTCTCTCAGTGTTGCGCCCTGCGTATCCATAGGCGGGCAACCCAGCAGGCTCGCGAGAGTCGGACAAAGGTCAACGTGAAGAACGGGGCGTTCGATGATTTGAGGCTTGTCGACGGCCGCCCCCAGAGCCATCATCCACGCGTTACGGGTTGATTCCTCGTTAGCGCGGTGATTGAAAAACCCATTGGTCGACGAGCCATCAGGATCCCGTCCAAACTCGGGGAGGATCACCATGGTGGTCTTCCCCCGGTATGCGGGGTTTGCTTCCACCTCCTGCCACAGTTGGTAAGCAAGGCGGTCTGCCGTTCGGATTCCCGACAGGTGCAGCGCGTAAGAGCCGAAGTGCGCCACTTCCACGTCGGAGAGAGCGACCACGAGCAAGCGGGGCGAAAACTTGCGCATGACCTCACGGCTCATGAAAAAAGTGAGTTCGTCGCCGGAGGTCGGTCCGCCTCCGCGGACAAAACTGGTGATGGCGTTTTCTATGGTGCCCTGGACGCGAGGATCAAGCCGGTCGGCGGCGTCAAACACCGTCCACCCCAGCCCCTCGTAATTGCTCCCTTCCATCGCGCTCTCGAGTTCAGCCTCAACCTTGGCCCGATCCGCCATATTGGCGGTTCGTCCCTTGCGAAGAGCGTCAACGACAGCCGTGAGCATCAATTGTTTGGGGAACACCACGTTGGCGCCGTAAGCCGGGCCAAAGTCGGAAGCCGAACTTGCGCCGATCAGGCTGGTGAGCGCCTTATTGCTGGCCACCACCCAGGTTTCACTTCGATCGGCGTGGCGCCGCTTGCGGAATTGCTCGAACAGGGTGGGAGTGGTCGGGGCAAGCTTCCCCCAGTCGTCCACGCGCTGCCAATTGCCGGTGAGAATGCTGGAAATCGCGTTGAAGTGCGCAGTCACGCCTTCGTTACGCGCGCTGGCGTAAAACAGGGCCTTGGGCATCAGGTCGGCGGAAAGGTGAGGGATGTTCGCCAGTCCCTCAGGCGAAAAGGTCTCAGCGCGGCGCACGCCGCCAACGATGAGGACCACGACCTTCTGGTCGGAGCCCGTCAACGCTTGCGGAATCTCCATCGCGCGCACGTAGGGGAGCATTTGCCCGGCTACCAGCAAACCTGCCGCACGCAAAAATGCCCGCTTGGAAATGTCTACGAGGGAATCAGGATCGCTTGCAACGTTGGCACCGAGCTGAGTGTCTGGACGAAGTTCGTTCTCCACGAAAAAGCCTCCCTAGGGAGCCTTCCCCTGGGTCCAGCCCCGTTTCGGGACGCCGAATCAAGGCCAAGTGAATTATATTCGGAGAACCAGGCTTTTTCAATAACCCACGTGCTCCTTGGGCCCAAATCACACGTAATGGTACAATTGTCTTCTCACTTGGCGCCGGACCAGGAATGTCCATGGCGGGGTTAAATCAATTCACGGAAGAAGGTTCTCCATACGAATTCGCATCCTTGCGTCTCGCCACGGGTCACCGCAAACCACGGACTTCAACGGAGGGCGCGGTTATCAGGGTTGCCCTTCTGGGCGGGTTGCTGGCTTTCCTGTTGGGAGGGACCTGGCTCCTAGCAGGAGAGAAAGGCCAAGTGATGGGGACCGTGGCCGGTCCTTCCCAAGCTCCTATTCCCGGCGCCAGAGTGGCGCTGACGGCGGCTGATGGGAGCCGGCAATTCTTCGTAGCGGATCAGAGCGGGCATTATTCGTTTCCCTCGGTGGAACCCGGCGCTTACACCCTTTCCGCCGAAGCTGCGGGTTATCAGGCGGCAACGCAAAACGCCGTGCAGGTGGCGGGCGGAGCTTCCACTACCGTGAACTTGCATCTTGTGGCCACCGCTGCCCCGGGTGCGGGCCCGGAGCCCCCCGCTCCGTCGCAACCCGGCTATTACGATGACACCCCCTTGAAGGCCAGCGCGGTCAAGACCACGATCGACTCAGCCGGGTACTCCTCGCAGGCGCAAAGCCCACATCGTTTGATGAGTGAAGGCCCCAGCCTCGGCGGCAATCCGCCCAAGGCATTGCCCCGAGGGCCCGGTAGCCCCGACGCTGCTGCGGCGGAAGGCGATCTCCAAAAGGCCCTTCAGGACCATCCCGACAGTTTCGAGGCCAATCACCAACTTGGGGAGTTTTATCTTTCCGCCGGGGATTTAAGAACGAGCATCCCTTGTCTTGAGAAGGCCCATAAGCTGAAGCCCGAAGATTATGCCAACGGATACGACCTCGCTGTCGCCTACCTCGAGGCCAAAAGCCCTGGCGCTGCACAAACGTTATTGCACGACATGCTTGGGAGGAAAGACACCGCCGAACTCCACAACCTGCTCGGGGAGGCTGACGAGGCTTTGGGGGATCCGACCTCGGCGGTCAAGGAATATCAGCTTGCCGCGCACATGGACCCCGATGAGAAGTACATTTTTGATTGGGGCAACGAACTGCTCCTGCACGATACCGTTGAACCTGCCCTTGAGGTTTTCGAGCGCGGCGCTGCCCTTTATCCCAACTCTTCGCGGATGTACATCGGGTTGGGCATCGCCTATTATTCCTCCAACCTTTATGACAAAGCAATTGAGGCCCTTTGCCACGCTTCGGACCTGAGCCCTTCGGACCCGCGGCCCTACCTGTTTCTCGGCAAGATGTACAACGTTCCGGCGGGAAAGACCGACGAAATCCCTAAGCACCTGAAGCGGTTCATGGAGACCAACCCAAACAACGCTCTGGCCTATTATTACTACGCTCTCAGCTCCTGGAAGGGTGCTCGCGGGAGTGACCAGGGGGTGGTGGACCTGGCGGAGGTTGAGGCCTTGCTCCGGAAGTCGATCTCTCTGGATCCACGCCTGGCAGACGCGCATCTCCAGCTCGGCGCCCTTTTACACGACCAGCACCGCGACCAGGAGGCCATCCCCGAGTTCGAAACTGCCATCCGCTTCAAACCTGACGACCCCGACGCCCATTACCGTTTGGCGCAGGCCTGCGCCCGCACCGGCGACAAGGACCGCAGTCAGAAGGAGTTTCAACTTTACGACAAGCTCCACGCTCAACAAGTCAACGAAACAGAAAAACGCCGGTAGGAATTCCGGCAAATCGTCCTCACGCAGGGCAAACCGACAACCACGAATCCCTGACACCAAAATTCACCGCTCAACCGCCGTCCGCGCGTCCGCGCTTTTGGGACTGCTCGCTAATCTCCTTGTCGTTGTCGCGGCGGTTATACGCGTTCGGGAGGAACCGCCTTCAGTTCGAATTGCACTTGTTGTTTGCCAAGCCGCGGATGCGTTGCCGTGAGCCTCACCGTTCCCGGTTGTTCCTTGGCGCGAATCCAGATGGCCCCCGTGCCCCCAACCAGAGCGAAGGGATTGTCGCCGATGATTTCCGCCGGGCCCTCGAGTCCAAGCTTAATCGCGTCATTGGCAAAGGGACGGATGGCATCGAATTCATCGGTCACGCGCAGGACGACGCGTGTGGTGTCTGCTCCGTCGGCGTTTAACTGCTTGTCGTCGGGAAGCAGCGCGAATTTTTGGTCGAGTCCTCTACCTGACATCGTTCTCGAGATCACTTGCTTGCCTTGGAGGTAGCCTTCAATGCGCAAGTCTCCCCATGGTTCCACGACCTTCGACAAATCCGCGACAAACGGCGCATAGCGGAGGTGCGCGAAAGTTTTGGTGTCAGGATCGGCTTCCGCCACCAGTTTGCCGGCAATATAAAACTTCAGGTGATCGCAGTTGGAACACACCAGCGCCTTGGTGAATCCGATGGACTCATCGCCGCGGGCCCAATGGAAAGCCGGTTCCAGCACTATTTCCTCCGCCGGATCACACTGCGACTTGTAGAATCCGGCGGCGGGCTTGGGTTCACGGAAGATATCAGTCACGCCGTGATAACAAATGCGGTCGCCCGAGCCAAAATCACCGTGCGTGTTGTAATCGAACGCGCACCAGGCGATGCCCCCGGCGTATTGCGGATTCGAGGCCAATTGGTCGTGAACCCGGGCGTGTCGCAGGGTGTGTTCCCGGAGTCGTTCCACTTGGTCGATGGTCTTGGTGGGGTAGGTATGACCAACGAATTCCGTGATGAGATAGCGCGGGTGGTTGGGTGGCAGCAAAGGAAATCCGAAATCGTTCATGGTGAATACATCCTCGAGAAACTCGGATGATTGAAAATAGCGGATGCCCCCCGTCTGACGGGTGGGGTCAAGGCGGTGCGCCATGGCGTTGGTGCGCGTGTAAAAGCTGTGATCGTCCAGGGACTCGTTGATGCGCACGCCCCACAGAATAATGCTGGGATGATTCCAGTCGCGGCGAATCATGCGGCTGACGTTATCAATGGAGATCAATTTCCAAGGTTCATCCCCAATGTGCTGCCAGCCGGGGATCTCTTCCAGCACCAAGAGACCCAATTCGTCGCAGGCATCAAGAAAATGGCGGGATTGCGGATAGTGCGAAGTGCGGACGATATTGCACTTGAGGTTGTGGCGCAGGATGTACGCATCCTGGCGCTGCGCGCGGCCCGGCATGGCCTGCCCAACAAAGGGGAACATTTGATGACGGTCAAGGCCGCGCAGCTTGATGACCTTACCATTCAGTTCAAAACCGTGATCGGTGAATTGCGCTTCGCGGAAGCCCACGGTGCGCGTGTCGGAATCCACCACCTGCGTTCCGTGCAAGAGGCGAACGTGCACGGAATACAGATTGGGGCTCGCGAGGTCCCAAAGTTTGATGGCGCCGAGATTGTCCAGATGGACGCGGTGCGCCACCGGCTCGGCCGCGGCCTCCGGGGCCGGGACAGGGTTAGAGCCGTGGGCAACAACCTGGGAGCCCTCACGCAGCTCAACCTCCAGTGCGAGGGGATCCTTCGTAGCTTCCAAGGGCATGAGATAACAGTCCACATCGAGTGAAGGATGGGGAGTGAGAACGTCCTTGGGTTGAGCAAAAATGTTTTCGATGAAGACGCCGGGAACGATGCGCAATGAAACTTCGCGATAGATGCCGCCAAAAGTGAGGTAGTCAACTTGATAACCAAAGGGCGGGATATCGGGCCGCTCGCGGGAGTCCACATCGACCGCCAGTACGTTTTCTCCATCAAAGTCGATGTGCGGGGTGAGGTCAAAGGAAAAAGGCGTGTAACCACCCTTGTACTCGCCCAGGCTCACGCCATTGATCCACACCGTGGAAGCGGTCATTACGCCTTCGAAATCGACGAAGACGTGTTTGCCCTTGGCTTCGGACGGCAGCTTGAAGCGGCGGCGGTAGAGGGAGACAAACTCATACGACCTTTCGTCGAAGCTATGCCACGGCAGACGAATATTGGTGTGGGGTACCACCACGCGCTCAAAGGCCGAGTCGTCGAAGTCCCGCCCGTGCCCACCCTCGACAATCGATTCGTGGTATCGCCAATTGCGGTTGAGGGGAAGAACCAGCCGTCCCTCAGGCTGGGAGCCGGCGGGGAAGGCGGGATCGCCCGCCCGCGCTCGGGGAGCAAGGGTGGCCCCCGCGATTACGGTAGTGGTGGCTTTAAGAAATTCGCGTCGTTGCATATTTTCCCCTTTCGCCTACGGAAATTTAGCCGTGCGAATTAGTTCCGCATGAATTCATCCACTTTTCGGCTTGCACCCGAACTTTCATATAGCCTGTAACATCCATCCGGTCTTTCCCTGAAGACAAGCGAGTGCCAGGACATTTTCCCACTCTTTCGCACCCTTTCAAACCGCTAAGAATACAAGAAGCGGGAGGGGAAATCACCCACGAAATTGGACCGGCGCCGAGGGCGGCGGCAGAGCTCCAGCGCGGATTTTTCATCACGGAGGGGAAGGGTAAAGCGGGAAAGTGGGGGTGATTACCTCCCGGGAATTTGAAACGCCAGGGCCGTCCCCTCGAGTGTGGAGGGAAGGGCATGGCGCGCGGCAGCCCGATGCTGCACAGGGCCCGATTTCAGCGAGGCTACTTCCAGATGATCTTGGGAAAACTCCTGGGAATGATTCCCACGCCTTCCTTCACGGTGATGATCTGATCGATCGGCACGCTCGTGAGCTTGTCCACGACGCCACTGGGCCAGGTGATTTCCAGAGAATCAATGGTCTTTCTCTGCCCCAGGCCGAAATGGATTCGCGGGTCCTGCGCCGACATGTAACCCATTCCCCCCTGCGCTTGCCGGTATTCGACAAATCCCTCCGTGACGAGTTTCAGCGCCGCGCCGCGGCCATCGCGATTTGACTTTACCCCCACCAGCATGACTTCCAGCCAATGGTTGGCATTCCCGCCGTCATTCCGCAGCAACTGCGGGAAATCATTGCTATTAGATACGGCAATGTCCAGATCGCCGTCGTTATCGAAGTCCGCCACCGCCACGCCCCGTCCCACCGTGGGCTTCATGAAGTCAGCGCCCAGTTGTTCCGACACCTTCTCGAACTTGCCCTCCCCCAGATTGCGGAACATCAGCTTGGGCTCTTTCCAGGAAACCTCGTTGTGATAGAGCATAATATTGTCAATCATACTGCCATTCGCCTGGAAGATATCCACCCAACCATCGTTATCGTAATCGAACATTCTAGCGCTGACGCCACTCAGGAGGGTGGCCTTGTTGCCCAGGCCGGAGCTGAAGGTGGCATCATCAAACGTTTCGTCGTGGTTATTGTGATAGAGGCGGTTCAGCTCAAAGTCCAAATGGGTGACATAAATGTCCAGCCAGCCATCGCCGTCGACGTCTGCTGCATCCACACCCATCCCCGCCTCGTATTTCCCGTCTTCGCTGGCCGCCACGCCCGATACGAAGGAGACATCCCGAAAGGTCCCATCGTGATTATTGAGGAAGAGAAAATTCGGCCAGGTATCGTTGGCCACCATGATGTCGGGCCAGCCGTCATTGTTAAAGTCCGCCAGAACAACTCCCATTCCCTTGGCTTCCGGTTTGCCCACACCTGAGGCATCACTGACGTCGGTGAATGTGCCATCGTGGTTGTTGTGATAGAGCTTTAGCCGCTCGCCGCGATAGTTGTCAGGATGGCAATAGGCGCGATAGCCCGGTTTGTGGTCGCCGCACCAGAGATTGGTCTTGTGCGTCCACTGGATGTAGTTGCAGATGAGCAGGTCGAGATACCCATCCTTGTCGTAGTCGAACCATCCCGCGCTGGTGGACCAGTTGCCCTCGTCCGCCACGCCGGCCTTGGCCGTCACATCCGTGAACGTTCCGTCGCCGTTATTGTGGTAAAGGATCGTGTGCCCGTAACCGGTCACCAGCATATCGGGGTAGCCATCGTTGTCATAGTCCCCCACCGCCACGCCCTGGCCGTAAAGGCCCACCGCGCCCACCCCGGCCTTTTCCGTGACATCGGTGAATGTCCCGTCGCCGTTGTTGTGATAAAGTGCCGAGCGCAGGGGCCGCGTAGGTTTGTACCACTCGGCGGCTGCCGACTGAACCAGGTACAGGTCCATCAGCCCATCCTGGTCGTAATCAATCCAGCCCAGACCGTTACCCATCGTCTCGATGTAATTCTTTTCCTCGCTCATTGTGGCGTCGTGCTGAAAAGTAATCCCGGCGGCCCGGCGCACATCGGTGAAGTGTACGGGAATTGCGGTCTCAGGGGGATGCGGAGGCTGTGCGTGCAGGGTACTCCGCACCAGCACACCTCCCATCACGAGCGTGGCGGCCAGAAGGCCGGCCAACGGCAGCGCCGTAACCTTGGGTTCCCGCTTAGGGGGCTGTTTTCTCAATTCTCTTCCTCGCCAGAATCTCCAACAAAACTATACCGCGACCCATCCTTCGACCTCAATTAGCAATCGGTGCTAAAATGCAAGACATTGCTTCAAGGGGCGCCCACAGACAAGAAAGGAAAACCGCGCCACCTTCATTATAGCCTTTGTTTATGCGGTCATGCTTTCGGAGAGTGGATTTGGTAGCGCTACCGGGAATCGAACCCGGGTTTTCAGATTGAGAATCTGACGTCCTAACCCCTAGACGATAGCGCCACAGAGGCACTCCCTTCTTCTAACATCCGCCCGCCGGGAATGTCAAGACGCGGGTGCTGCCACAATTTCAGATGTAGCGCCGGCTTCCATCCGGCAATGTGCCGCCAGGATGGCGGCGCTACGTTCAAATCAGGACGGCGCCCAAGCGCGGGTAGACCGTCGCCGTAACGGCGGTTTCTGATCGCCGGAATCTATTCCACCAATAGCCGGCAACTTCCTTGCCATGGCCGATTGCGGCTAATACTTGGTGGCCGAAGCAAAATTGAAATCGCGGATTTTGGCCGCGGGCACGACCATTTCCGATGACTCTTCCCCGGCGGCGCGTTGCGGCGGGCTCATCATTTCCACCTGGCCCAGCATATCCACCAAGCTCTGATTGAAGCGCAGGTTTCTCACGCCCTGCCGCACCTGTCCATCTTCGATCCAGAATGTGCCGTCGCGCGTCATGCCGGTCAGGATTTTCTTGTAGGGGTCCACTTCGCGAATGTACCAGAAGCGGGTCACCAGCAAGCCGCGCTCCGTGGACTTGATCATATCGTCCGCGCTGGAGCGGTCGCCGTCCATGACAATATTCAGCGGCGCCTCCGCATACTCATTGGGCAGCGGGAATCCGTGGCCGGTGGGCTGCGCGCCCAGCTTGTGCGCTGTCTGGCGCGAATAGACCAGGTTTTTCACCTCACCTTTTTCGACGATCGGCACGCGCTGGCGGGGAATTCCCTCTCCGTCAAAAGGAGCGCCGGTCTGCAAGGGATGGAAAACGTCGTCGCGGAAGTTGATGTTTTCGCCGAACATTTTCTGCCCCATGCGGCCGGTCAAGCAACTGCGCTGCTCGTGTACGGCCAGCCCGCTGAAGTCAAGTATCATGAAACCCAGAAGGTCGAGCAACGCGGCCGGCTCCAGGATCACGGTGTAACGGCCCGGCTCGACCTCCCGCGGCTCGCGGCTGGCGAGGGCCTTCTGAGCGGCGCGCTCCGCCAACTCCGAGGGCTCCAGTTCCATCCAGTAGGGCGCGGTTTTCTTCGCCCAGCCGGAACTGGAGTCACCCATCATGGTCACGGAAAACTCCGACATCGTTTCTTCATGATAGGCTTTCAGGCCGCGCGAGTTGAAGAGAGCAAAAGCCGAGGCTCCACTGGAAAACACTCCGGCGGCCGTCAGTCCATCCTTTTCCGCGCGTTCTACCACCTTGGCCACCGTCTCCGCCCGCGTCTGGGGCGTCAGTTGCGCGGTTTCATTGAAAAAACGAGCGAGGGCGCGATATGTCTGCGGCCCCGGCATGGGCAGCAAATTGGGGTCCCGCGGCTGCAACCGTGCCAGCACCAGAGCGTTCTCGCAAAGTTGACGGATCGAGGCCTCGTCAAACTTGTTGGTGCCGGCCCGCGCCATGCAGCCATCGCAGACTACCCGGACGGAAAGTGACGCGGTCTCTTCCGCCACATTTTGGTGAATCGTATTGTTGGCGAAGCGGGTGAGGGCGTAAGAGGTGGATGAAACGGTGGCCTCAGTTTCATCGGCCGTGGAGTACTTCAGAACTCTTTCGAATACTTCTTCCGCGCGTTGTCGGGTCAAATTCATTTGTGATTGTTGATTGGTGATTGGCGATTGACGATTGAGTGATTGCCGGATTCGACCTGGGTTGCAACCGATTTATTAAATCCGAATCCTAAAATCACTCAATCACAAATCACTAAATCACCAATGTCTTCATCCCGGGTATGCCACTCCCACCTGTACTTTGCGGAAGCGCGCGGGTGAGGCTCCATGGCCCGTACCCATGACCTGCATCGGCTGCCCCTTGCCGCAATTGGGCGTCCCCCACAGCGTCCAGTACTCGGGGCCGCAAACGGCATCGCAGGAATTCCAGAATTCGGTGGTAATGCCGCCGTAACTGGGGTTCTTCAGCATACGGGTTTTCTTTCCGCCGCGAATCTCCCACCCGATTTCGGTGCCAAACTGGAAGTTATAGCGCCGGTCGTCAATTGACCAGCTCCGGTTCGTCTCCATGTAAATACCATCGTCGGTGTCCGCCTGCAACTCTTCCGGTTTCCAGGTTCCGGGGAGGATGCTCACGTTGGTCATGCGGATGAGGGGAATTCGATTCCAGCCCTCGGCGCGCATCGCCCCGCTCGACCGATGCCCTCCGATGGCCGAAGCAGTTTCACGTGAGCTGAGGTAACCCACGAACTGCCCATCCTTGATGATGGGCGTGCACTGGGCGGGGACGCCTTCATCGTCGTAGGCAAATGTGCCCAGCCCGGGACCGTGCGCGGGGGTGGCGTCGGCGACGACGTTGACGATGTCAGATGCGTATTTGAGCGCGCCCAGCTTCTCGATGGTCAGGAAACTCATTCCGGCGAAATTCGCCTCGGTGCCCAGCACCCGGTCCAGCTCAATGGGATGCCCGATGGATTCGTGAACTTGCAGGCCCAGTTGCGAGCTATCCAAAATAACATCCTTCACGCCGGCGGGGCATTGGTCGGCTTTGAGCAACGCCACGGATTCCTCCGCCACGCGGGGCGCGTTCTCCAGGAGCTTGAGCTCCTCCACCAGCTCATAACCTTTGGTTTGGTATTGCCCCCCGAAAGAATTCGGGTAGGACCGGCGCTGAATCTCATTTCCGGCAAAGGAAGTGGCCGCATATCCAGCGCCCGTCTGGGTCTTCAATTGGTAGATTTCCGAGCCCAGGCTGGAAAGGAAGAGCTGTTCAATGCGGCGAAAATCCATGGCGGCTTCCGCCAGGGTCACGCCCGGCACCCGGCGCAACTCCGCGTCGATTTTGAGCATGAGTTCCAAACAAGAAGACACCGGGATGGAAAACGGATCGATCCGGCAGGGCGCCGCCCAGTGGTCCACGATTTTTTCTTCCGGAACCAAGTGGACGTCGTGCTTCTTCACCAGGGCGCTGGCGCGGGCGATTTCCACGGCCAAAGCCGCGGTCCTATCCACATCCGCGTGGGTCAGCGTATCGGTGGAAGCGAAACCCCAGCCTCCGCCGGCGATCACGCGAATGCCCAATCCCAAAGACTGTGATTCCCTTACCTGGGAGGGTTGCCCATTTTTGGTGGAAAGATAACGCTGGCGGGTGTCAAGCACCCTTACGTCAGCGTATGTGGCGCCGCGCGCAACTGCGGTGTTGAGCGCCCAAGTCGCGAATTCTTTCATAGGTAGCTGTTAGCTTACAGCCGACAGCTTACAGCCGACAGTATTTGCACACTGCGGGCCGTGAGCTGTTGATTGCCTTTCTACGCTCTTTCCAAAATGGCTGACCGGTTCGGCCTACAACTAATAGTGAATGCAAACTGTGGGCTTTCGGCTGTTAGCTGTCGGCTGCTTTTCTACGTGCCTTCCGACCAGCAGGCGAGATACTTCGCCTGCTCGCGCGTCAGGGTATCGATATTGACGCCCAGAGAATGCAACTTGAGCTTCGCCACATTTTCATCGATGTCAGCGGGTACCGGATAAACCTTAGGTGCGAGCTTCCGGGCGTTCTTCACGATGTGCTCGACGGAAAGCGCCTGGTCAGCAAAGCTCATGTCCATGACCACGGCGGGGTGGCCTTCCGCCGCCGCCAAATTAATCAAGCGGCCTTCACCCAGCAGGTAAATCTTCCGCCCGCTCCGCAAGGTGTATTCATCCACGAAGTCGCGAGTCTGGCGCTTGCTCTTGGAAAGCTTCTCCAGGGCGGGAATATCAACCTCCACATTGAAATGGCCGGAGTTCGCCACCACCGCGCCATCCTTCATCACGCGGAAATGCTGCGCGGCCACGACGGATTTGTTTCCCGTGACGGTGATGAAGACGTTGCCGATCTTCGCCGCTTCGCTGAGAGGCATGACGCGGAAGCCTTCCATTACCGCTTCCAGCGCCTTGGTGGGATTGATCTCCGTAATGATCACATTGGAGCCCAATCCTTTGGCGCGCATCGCCACGCCGCGCCCGCACCAGCCGTATCCGCAAATCACCACGTTCAAGCCGGCAAAAAGGACGTTGGTGGCGCGAAGAATTCCGTCCAGGGTGGATTGGCCGGTGCCATAACGGTTGTCGAACAAATGTTTGGTGTCCGCGTCGTTCACGGCGACAATGGGATACTTCAACATGCCGTCTTTTGCCATGCTGCGGAGGCGAATAACGCCCGTCGTGGTCTCTTCCGTTCCGCCAATGACTGCCGGCACCAGCTCCTGCCGCTTGGTCAGGATCATGGTCACCAGGTCCGCGCCGTCATCCATCGTAATTTGGGGCTTGTGGTCAAGCGCAGATACAAGATGGGAGTAATACGTCGTCTTGTTTTCACCCTTGATGGCGTAGGTGGGAATCTTGTAATCCCTCACCAGCGAAGCTGCCACGTCATCTTGCGTGCTCAAGGGATTGGAAGCGCAGAGCACAACATCCGCGCCGCCGTCACGCAAGGCAATCGCCAGGTTGGCGGTTTCGGTTGTCACGTGCAGGCAGGCGGAAATCCGCACGCCCTTCAGCGGTTTTTCCTTGAGGAAGCGCTTGCGAATAAGCTGTAACACGGGCATCCACTGATTGGCCCACTCGATTCGCAATTTTCCTTTGGCAGCAAGGTTCAAATTCTTTACATCACCAGCAAGTTTCTTGGTGGAAGCCATCTAGAGTCCCGCCTCCTTCTTCAGGATTGCGGCCTTGTCTGTCTTCTCCCAGGTAAAGTCGGGGTCGGGACGGCCAAAGTGGCCATAAGCCGCGGTCTTTTTGTAAATGGGACGCAGGAGGTTGAGCGATTCGATAATCCCCCGCGGGGTCAGCTTGAAATGTTTGCGCACGAGACTTTCAAGCTGGCGTTGGTCGATTTGCCCCGTTCCGAACGTATCGACCATGACGGACACTGGCTCGGCGACCCCGATGGCGTAAGCAAGCTGCACTTCCGCGCGGTCGGCTATGCCCGCCGCCACGATGTTCTTGGCAATGTAGCGCGCCATGTAGGTTGCGGAGCGATCGACTTTGGTGGGATCCTTCCCGGAAAAGCATCCGCCGCCGTGATGGGCGCTGCCGCCGTAAGTGTCCACAATGATCTTGCGCCCGGTTAGCCCGGAGTCACCCACCGGCCCGCCCGTCACAAAGCGTCCAGTGGGATTGATATGGTACTTGGTTTTGGCGTCAAGCAAATGGGCAGGTATGACCGGCTTGATGACGCACTCCAGCACCCCGGCGCGCAACGTTTCATTGCTCACGCTCGCCGCGTGCTGCGTGGAAACAACCACGGCATCCACGCGCACTGGCCGTGAGCCATCATACTCCACGGTAACTTGCGATTTGCCGTCCGGCCGCACAAAATCCAGAATCCCCTTGCGCCGCACTTCCGCCAGGCGCAAGCAGAGCTTGTGCGCCGACATGATGGGAAACGGCATCAGTTCTTCCGTCTCGTTGCAAGCGTAACCGAACATCAGCCCTTGGTCGCCTGCCCCGCCAGTGCCCACTCCCATGTCAATATCAGGGCTTTGGCGCGTCAGGTTGACGGCAACCTGGCAATTGTCGGAGGTAAAGCCGCCGGCGGGATCGGTGTAACCAATCCCCAGCACGGTTTCACGGACAAGCTTCTCAATGTCGGGCTTGGCCGTGGTGGTGATCTCACCCGCCACGTAAACCGACTGGTCCTTTACCATGGATTCGCATGCCACACGCCCGCGGGAATCGGCGGCAAGGACGGAGTCCAGAACGGCGTCGGAAATCTGGTCGCAAATTTTGTCGGGATGTCCTTCAGTTACAGATTCAGAGGTAAACAAATAGTGGTGCTTCGGCTCGCTCAATCAGAGCCTCCTTCTTGTCAGTTATGGATTTTAGTGATCGCACGAATCTCCAACGTAGCATACGCTGAACGGAAGTGTCAACGATTTCAAGCCCACAGTTGGCGTTCAGTACGTCGATCTGTCGGAAACGAAGCGTGAATGGGCGCAAAAGGCGCTCGAACCGCGTGAAGAAGAAGCCGCTAAATCGCCGCTCCTCCTCGGGAAATCCATTAACAAATCTGATTATCCGACCTTCAAGCGGGCTTACGGAGCGGAGCTTTGGAGTGCCGCAGCTTGCTGCCGCCCTCCAAAGCTCCGCTCAGTGTGTTGGACAGCCTGCTTTAGGAACTGGGCTTTGCCACGCCGCGCTGCGAGAGCAGGTAGGACTTGATGAACGGGTCGAGATCACCATTGAGCACGCGGTCGGCATCGCCCACTTCAAACTTGGTCCGATGGTCCTTCACCAATCGGTACGGGTGCAGGACGTAGGAGCGGATCTGGCTGCCAAAATCAATATCGGCCTTGGAAGCCTCCAGCTTATCGGAGACCTGCCGCCGCCGGCGCAGTTCCAGCTCGTAGAGGCGCGAGCGCAGCATCTTCATCGCCATTTCGCGATTGCGGTGCTGCGAGCGCTCGTTCTGGCACTGTGCCACGGCACCGGTAGGGATATGGGTGATCCGCACAGCAGAATCCGTAGTGTTGACGTGCTGGCCGCCTTTCCCGGAGGAGCGGTAAGTGTCCACCCGAAGGTCCTCGGGTTTAATCTCGATGGTAATGGAGTCGTCGATTTCGGGACTGACGAAGACCGAAGCGAATGAAGTGTGACGGCGCTGGGCGGCGTCGAAGGGCGAGATGCGCACCAGGCGATGCACGCCGCTTTCGCCGTGCAGCAAGCCGTAAGCATACTCTCCCGCCACGGTGAACGTGGCGGATTTCATTCCCGCTTCATCACCCGGCTGATAATCATTCATGGTGAATTTGAAGCCGCGCGCTTCCACCCAGCGCTGGTACATGCGCAGCAGCATGTCGCCCCAGTCCTGCGATTCCGTGCCGCCGGCGCCGGGGTGTATGGTCACGATGGCGTTCAGGTGATCGCTCTCGCCACCCAGCAACGTTTCCGTTTCCAGAAGGTCTACTTCGTGTTGGAGTTTGTCCAGTTCCGAGCGCAGTTCGGAATCGATGCTCTCACCTTCCCGCGAGAGTTCGAAATACGCTTCCATATCGGCGAGGCGACGGGCCAACTTCTCATCTGCCTCCACGGTCTCCATCAACCGCTTCCGGGCCGTCAGAATTTTTTGGGAGGCTTCCTGATCCTGCCAGAATTGAGGTTGGGCGATTTGTGCTTCGAGGGTTTCCAGTTCTTTGCGGCGCGCGGGAGCGTCAAAGAAAACTCCGAATGTCAGCGCACCGCTTTTTGAGTTCATCAAATTCGCGTTGCAGTTCTTCAGTCACAGAATCTCCTTGAATTTAGCGGCGGACTTTTCAGGTTGCGGAAAAATGTTTCCATCCTGCAAATCCTGTCATCCTGAAAGTGGATAGTGTGCCACAGCCCACGACTGGTCACGGCTCGTCGAGAATAGCACGCAAACAATTCAATCCAAATGACTTACGTGCAAAGCCTCCACTCGGCGAAAAACCTGACCCTCTGTTTCCATGAACATAGCGGGTTCTCCCGCCAGGGATTTCACCCTCAGGGCGCCTCCCCGAAGGTCGCCTTCCCTCAGGGGGCCTCCTCGAAGGGCTTCGGACCGCCTTTGGCGTCCCGGAATGAAAGTCTCATTGAGTTCTTCCGCAGCACGCTCCCGATTGCCAGCATGAGCGCCGCCACCGCAGCGCACAGCCAGGCGAAAAGGTCTCCGTGCGCTGTATAGAACGTCTCCCGCGTCTCAAAGTCGAAATGCGCCGGCATGGCGAGGCGCTGGTAGCGCGGGATTTCTTGTCGTACCCGGCCATAGGGATCAACGAGGGTTGTCAGGCCGTCATTGGTGGCCCGCAGCAGGTACCGGTGATTCTCAATGGCGCGCAGGCGAGCCATTTCCAGGTGCTGATAAGCGGCGGCGGAATCGCCGTACCAGGCGTCGTTGGAAATATTCACCAGCACGCCTGCCCCGTTGGCCGTCAGCTTCCGCGCCAATTGGGGAACAATCGCCTCATAGCAAATGAACACGCCAATGTTCCCGCCCGGCGACTTGGCCACCGGGTAGCTCGAACCGGGAACGTAGTTCCCCACCTCGGAAGTAATCTTGTGAACCAGTCCGGGCAGCGCCCAGCCCGGCACATACTCTCCGAAGGGCACCAAGTGAATTTTATCATAGCGGGACACTTCGCGGCCTTCGGCGTCCAAGGTGATGGCGCTGTTGGTGATCGCGTTTCCCTCCGCATCCGCGGGGACGATGGTATTGGCGATCACGAAGGAGTGCGTCCGGCGCGCCATGTTTTCCAGGGCATGGCGAAAAATCGGGTCGCGGGTAAAGTAGAACGGCGCGGGATTTTCCGCCCAGATCAGCAGCGGAGGATTGCCGATTGTCGATTGCCGATTGCCGATGGGCGCAACGGCGCCCGGAGGATTGCCGATTGTCGATTGGCAATTGTCGATTGGCGGAACGGCGGCCGGAGGATTACCGATTGGCGATTGTCGATTGCCGATGGACCGAGCGGCGGCTGGAGGATTGCCGATTGGCGATTGCCGATTGCCGATTGTCGATTGTCGATTGCCGATTGTCGATTGTCGATTGCCGATTGGCGCAACGGCGGCGAGATTTTCGATTTTAGATTTTGGCTTTTGGATTAGGGCCGGCGCTGCCCCATTTTGAATTTTGAATTTTGAATCTTGAATCGCCACCGCGTCAACGCTGAACTGAACGAGCTGCTGAAGCTGGGTGGGGTCGCGCCAGGGAATCCAGGCCTCCAGTTCCGCTTCGTCCAGTGGCACGTTCGGTTGGATGAGAATCGCCAACTCCTTGCCTTCGGTCGGGGCAGGCGGCGCAAGCCTCCACTGGGCAAGAAGCAGCAGCGCGAGCCAGATTACCAAGGCGGCGGAAGCGCGCGCCGGCGGCCCGGACATGGTTTCGCGAAAACCGGAAATCGCAATTCGCGAGCCGGGACGCGAAACTGCGGGTGAGTTTTCCTGCGCCTCCCGTGGGACAGGGCGAGTTTCGAGTTTCGAATTTCGCGTTTCGGATTTCGTCGCCAGCCTTAGCGGGAAGGAGACCACCACCCACGCCAGCAAGGCGCTGGTGGCCACGGCCAGGAACGAAAGGCCATACACGCCGGTGGCCGAAGCGATCTGCCGCACGCCGGGAGCCTGCACGGCGTACCCCAAAAGGTTCCAGGGAAACCCTGTGAGCAGATAGGTTCGAGCCAATTCCATCGCCACCCAAAGAAACGGGCTCGCCGCCAACGCCCATCCCGGGGAGCGGCGCGCCGCCCATCCCATCGCCAGGCCGAACCCGCCAAAGAACGTCGAGTCGACGATCACGAAAAGAATCAAGACCACCACGGCCAGCGCCGGCCCCAATTTGCCGTAAAACTCCATCACCGTCACGAACCAATAGCAGCTTCCGGCAAAGAAAAAGGCGCCACACACATACCCCAGCAGAAAGGCGTGCTTCAGCCGCTTTTCACCCGCCAATGCCGCGAGCAGGGGCAGACAGGCCACCATCGCCAACCCGCGCAAATGGATTTTGGGGAAGCAAGCCACCAAAAGCAGCCCGCTCAGCGCGCAGGCCACCAATCGCGTGGAGGTTTTCTCAAACAGATTCATCGTCGGTTCTTTGGGAGGTTGGAGCGATCCGCGAGTCGGCATTTGGCTGTCAATTATCTCCGAAATAAAGGTAGGGATACGGCTGGCGCCGCGAGAAGCGCGCAGGAACGCGCGGGAACAATTAACTTGCACCTACCTTGCACATTTTGCCAGCGCACCAGCATTACAGCTTATCATAAAAAATGGTGGTGCTATCGGGAACGCGTATCCAACAGTACCCTCCCTTGTTCGTCGTAGAATCCGCCCATAAATTCTTCTGAGTCCTCGACAGCCGCGCGAGGTGGCCATGAAATTCCGCAAAAAGCTGTCATTTCTCAGTCTGGCGATAGGGTTGGTTTTCGCCCCGCCCGCCGCGGCGCAACCGAAGAGCGTAGGGCCCAGCAACGCTGGGCCAAGGCCGAACGCTGTTCGGCCCTACATTGCGTCTGCCGCCCTTCCAGGGCGGCGGTGCTGTAGCGGCGGTCTCCGACCGCCGCACGGCGGTGGGGACACCGCCGCTACAGAGTGCCTCCGTAGCGGCGAGTTTACCTCGCCATGCTCGCATTGCGAGAATTGGAGTTATGGCGGCGTAAAGCCGCCGCTACGGCATGCCGACCCTTCGGCAAGCTCAGGGCAGGCTCTCCCGGCCAGCGCTACACCGCAGGGCATTAGCCCGGCAATGCCCTTCACCCAGGAGCAGGTCGCAAGCATGGTGTGCGCCGGATTGGGAGACGATTCGGGCGCGAAATTGAGCAATAAACGGCAATTTCGCGCCCTGGCCATCAGCCTGCGGTATAATGGTCACTGAGGTGGCCACATGAGGATCAGCACCGTCCGTGAGTTTCGAGACCAAGCGACGGGTTTGCTTCGATCGAAAGACCCCATCCTGGTGACACGGCGCGGCCGTGTGGCCGGCGTTTTCTTCCCGTGCCCCGGGCAGTCAATCCCGCTGGAACTGAAGCGCGAGATGTTCGACATGCTGAGCGGCGCCGTCGCTCGCCAGATCAAAAAAAGAGGCCTCACCGAAAAAGCGATCCTCGCTGACTTTGAGCGCTGGCGCAAGGAGCGACGTGAAAATCGCCGCGGACGCTAATGCCCTCCTCTCCGCCGTGTTGGGCGGACGAGCCAATCTCATCCTTCAACACCCGGAAGTGGAAGAAATCTTTACCACCGAGGAGACCCTGGGTGAGGTTCAGGAATATGCGCTGGGATTGGCCCGAAGAAAACGACTGCGCGAAGATGTGGTGCTTCTCGCCGTGGCTACCCTCCCGATAACCGTGATAGACCGAAACCTATATGCTTCCGGGATCGCCGAAGCTTCCCGGCGGATAGGGCGGCGCGATCCCGACGACATCCCGATCCTCGCCCTGGCGCTTACACTCCATGTGCCGTTGTGGTCAAACGACAAAGACTTTCAGGACGTTGGCGTGGAGTGGTATACCACGGAGAGGTTGCTGCGACGGCTTCGAATCATCGACGACGAATAAGAACCCCAAGCGCGCTACACCCGGCCAAGCCCAGTCAATCCGCTCACCGCTGAGGCGCGGAGGCGCAGAGAGATTATGAAACCTGAATTATGAAACTTCCCTCTGCGTTTCCGCGCCTCGGCGGTGAAGGTAGCAATTCCCCTCGTTTGGAGTAGAATCTCACCATAGATTCTTCTTATTCCACGACCGCCGCGCGAGGTGTCAATGAGAAACCGCAAAACGCATTCCCTCCTTATATTGGCGATGGCGCCGGTTTTTGTCCTATCTGCCTGGACGCAACCGAGGGATGTAGCGCCGGGCGTTAGCCCGGCACAAGCGGATGTAGCGGCGGGCTTCAGCCCGGCACCTTACGGCTCACGTTCCCGCCAGCCTTCCCACCTTCGATTTTCGAACACGTTAGGTGCCGCCCTAAAGGGCGCCGCTACAACTCCGGCCACTAGCGCGGCACAAGCGGATGTAGCGGCGGGCTTCAGCCCGGCACCTCACGGCTCACGCTCCCGCCAGCCTATGCAACTCCGATTTCCGAACATGTATGGTGCCGCCCTAAAGGGCGCCGCTACAACTCCGGCCTCCAGCCCCGCAAAGCCCTTCACCCAGGAGCAGGTCGTAAGCATGGTGCGGGACGGATTCGGAGACGAGTCGGGCGCGAAGCTGATCGCGCAGCGCGGGATTGATTTCGCCCCGGCGGGGTTATGGTCAACGGGAAGGAGAGCGCGCGCGCCCGTCAGCGTTCGTACACCTCGCGCCGGTGCGCAATGCGGGTGACACTGATAAGCTTTGCCGCGTCATCGATGATGTACACCACGCGCCAGTCACCCACCCGGACGCGCCACTGATCTTTGTAGCCTTTCAGCTTTTTGCATCCTGCGGGCCGGGGTGCATCGCCGAGAGAGTCCATTTTTCGGACGACACGGGCCAGCATCTTATCCGGCAGCGCTTCGAGTTCCCTTCGCGCCGGAGGTTTGACCTCGACCGTATAACTACTCACGCAAGCGCCCGCGCTTTACGAGGTCGGCTTTGATCGTTTCCATCGGTATGCCCTTTTCGTTGCGGCGCGATTCCGAAATCAACCCGTCCCAAAAATCCTCCAGCACGGCGCCGTATCTTTTCAGGTCGATTTGAACGGCCACCTTGCGGCCCTTCTCATCGGTTACGAACTGGATTCCAGTCATAGGCTGCGCTCTCCTCGGCTGCTGTTCATACCCTCATTATGCCACCCTTCCGCGGCAAGGTAATAAGATTACGCGCCGTGTACCTACCGACCGGCGGGCCCGTGCGGCGTTCAGAATCTGCGAGCTTCCCGTGGTAGAATGCTCGCACCTCGTCTTAGTGATTCCCGCTTTCGGGAGGCCCCAATGTGGCGTCGACCGGTTGTAACCATTCTAATGCTCATCACCGCAATAATTCTAACGCTGCCCGCGCAGGCGCAGCAGAAGAGCGTAGGGCCCAGCAGCGCTGGGCCTTGGCCGAACGCTGTTCGGCCCTACGTTGCGTGTGCCGCTGCAATGCCGTCCCTGCCTCCGCAGGCGCAGCAGAAGCCCTTTACCCAGGAGCAGGTCAGCAACATGGTGCGCGACGGATTCGGAGACGATTCCGGCGCGAAGCTGATCGAGCAGCGCGGGATTGGTTTCGCCCTGTCCGAGGACTTTATCCAAACCCTCAAGGCCGCAGGCGCGAGCGAGGCATTTCTAAACGCCCTGCGCGCCGCCAAGCCGCCCGAGCCCTCGAGCGCCAAGAAGCCGCTGAATCAGGTGCAGGTTTTCGCCCTGCTGGTGGGCCAAGTGCCGAGCCACCGAGTCACCATGCTGGTCCAGGAACGCGGAATCGATTTTGAGCCCACGGATGACTACCTTCAGGAAGTCCGCTTGGCGGGCGGTGGCGACGAGTTAATCAGCGCTCTCAAGAATGCTAAAGTCACGAAGCCTGAGAATGTTGACCCGGCACTCCAGGCACTCAAGTCAGAAGTCGCGCAGCATATCGCACGAAGTGCGGAGCTTTTCAATAATAAACGGTACGCCGATGCAGAGACTGAGTGCCGCGCTGCAATTCGCTTGGACCCACAAAATGGCCGACTCCATGCAGATCTCGGGATGCTACTTGTTTACGAACATGCATGGGACGGAGCAATCGCCGAAGAACGCGAGGCAATGAGACTTGATCCAAAGGATGCGTGGGCACATGTCTTGCTTGGTGAGGCTCTGGAAGGGAAGGGCGACTCGGGCGGAGCAATCGCCGAATACCGGGACGGTCTCGACCTCGACCCTGACAATCGAAAGGCACACTATGATCTTGCCCAGGCGTTGTCGAACAAGGGAGACTGGGACGGGGCTATTGCCGAGGACCGCGAAGCTCTCCGGCTCAGTGCCGATATTCCCGAAACTTCGAACGCACGCCTCCACCTCGGTGTGGCACTCCTCGGCAAGGGCGATTGGGACGATGCCATCATGGAACTGCGCGAGGCGATACGTATCAAACCTAGCAATGAGGACGCGCACGCGCAACTCGGGGTGGCTTTGGAAGATAAGGGTGACCTGGAAGGCGCGATTCGTGAGTACCGCGAGGCTATACGTCTGAATCCTAAGCAGGAGTTTGCACATCAATTTCTTGGCGAGGCACTTGCACAGAAGGACGACTGGGACGGAGCAATACTGGAGTACCGCGAGGCATTGCGCTTAAACCCCAAGAATGACCAAACGCACCTCAACCTCGGTTTCGCGCTTGCACAGAAGAACGACTGGGATGGAGTGATCTCCGAAGAACGCGAGGCGTTGCGTTTGAACCCTAATGATCCCAAGGCACACGCCTACCTCGGCGTCGGACTGGAGAAGAAAGGCGACCGGGAGGGTGCTCTGGAGGAATATCGCGCAGCGTGCACGCTCGACCCCAAGGAGATAAAATATAAACAGAATTACGACCGCCTCGTAAGAGAGACGAGCCACTAGCTCAGGCCTCCTTTTTTCCCGACTCTGAGGTCTTTCTGCGGGCTCTGCCTGTTGCAACTCCCGGCCGTTCACGCACGCTTCTGCCCCACGTTCACACGCTCAGTCCGCAGCGGCCCGCCGTGAGCGGCGCTCTACTCAGCCGCCCGCTTGGGTTGCATGAAGTAATCCACCACGGGCGCTAGTTGTTCCTCTCCGAGGTTTGGGAACCTAGCCCTGAGGATCGCAGCGATCTCACTACGGAGATTCGGCAGGGTATTTGTCTCGTCCCTCATCAATTCCGCAGCTAGCTTCGCAACTTCCTGCATTGCTTTTACGATTCCGGCTTGACCGTCATGGAACTTGACAACTGTTTCGATGTACCTTCGCAGATCCTTATTCGCGTGACATGCTATGTCGTTCCGAAAGTCCCTGATTAGCTGAACGTGCGGCTTTGCTCGTTCCCAGGTTTCTGCGATTCTATCTTTCTTCTCAGGAAACAGGACTAGCCAGACATCAAAAATGTTTAACGCGGAATTCTGGCGATCAATCAGACTCGCGAACAGCCCTATCAGTGCATGGCCGACGGTATCCGAGAATGCCTCGGGCGCGTGCAGGCATTTAATGCCCTTGGCTATATGGCCCATATCGAGAAGTTCGCGGAGCCGAACCCGATAGATCAGATATTCCTCCAGCGCCTTCTCACGAGTGAGATTTCTCTCTCTCATTACGCACCTTCCTCCAGGGCTGAACGGCGGCCCCACTACTAGCTTCAGTTTATCGAACAAAGATACGATCAGAGGGCATTGAGATGGCGTCCCCCGTAGTCGTATTTGTATCGTAAAAGCTGATGCCGACTATGCGGTCATCCCTGACCGCCAAGTGAACAAGCAGCTTCCCCGCCCTGTCCCTTCCCCCAAAGGAGTTACCTGCTTTGTCCTGGTAAAATTGGGACATGCCTTCGCTGTCCGGTCGTCGAGTGGCCACAAGCCACCCATCCGCCCACAGCTTGTCCTTTGCGTCTACAAGTGGCAGGTTAAGTAGTTCGCACACGTACATCTCTTGAGAACTCGGAGCCATCGGTTAGGTCCCTCCTCGGTGAAGTTATTTCCCCTCCTCCTAACCTAAGCAAATCATCTCTCATTTTCCACCTCGGTCTTCATTCTGGCATGCGACTCCCCATGGGTCGATAAAAATCATTGACAATCGATATTGCGATTGACTTATATTTTCTTAATGAGCCGCCCATCTGACGTGCCAATCCTAGTCCCGCGTGAGGTAATTTCCATGCCCGTGGCGGCCAAGGTTCATCCACAGTTGCTAGCGCGTATTATCCAAAACACTTTCCGGGCCGCTTCCCGCTATGTGAATTCGGACCACGCCTACATGACCTGCTTGCTCAGGTCTTGGGTTGCGGCAGGGTGCCGATTTGACGCATGGGAGAAGAGCAACCCCGAGATGGCTTGGAAACTGAGGCGCCACCTTGACCAGCGATGGCGTGCGATGCTGTTTTCCGGACGCGGCGGTCGCCCGGAGACGCGACTCGCGGGTGCAAGCGGATTCGAGACAGACGCCGCAGACAAGGCCAATTCGGATGAACCGCTTGCTTATGACCTCTTTGCTATGTTTGTTGTCGCCGCCGCTCCCCGCGCGGAAGTGGGCATCTGTGACCGCGAAAAATGCCGCCAGTTCTATTGGAATCGTTGGGGACACACGAATAAGCGCTTCTGCGGTCGGAAATGCGCCCAGCTTCAAACTGCCACTGAGGGGCAGGCGAAAAGGGTTCGGCGTCAGTGGCAGGAGAAGGACAAGAGAATCCGCCGGTCTATTCGTGAGTTCGTCAATACCAAGCCCCAAACCTCGGACTGGCGTCAGTGGGTAGCGAGCAAGGCGCAGGTGAGTCTGAGCTACCTAACGCGGTCCATGCGGCGGGGAAACGAAGGAAGCAACGGCGTGAAACCCTCCCCACCTCAGAGGAAATATCTCAGGAAATTTGAAAGCGGACCGCGCAGCCACAATCGGCGCTCTCGTGCCCGCGGGCTTTTCCTTCGATGACGGACCCACGGTCAATTCCCAAGACGACAAGGGCAGTGACGAGTGACAAGTGACGAGTGACCAGAAAGAGCGTCCGAAGTCCGGGGTCCGAAGTCCGGGGTCTTAAGAGCAGTGACGAGTGACCGGAAAGAGCGTCCGAGGTCCGAGGTCTTAAGAGCAGTGACGAGTGACAAGTGACGAGTGACGAGCCCAACCGCCAAGATTCTTGTGTGAGGCGCCGATCGAACGGGTGAATGCATCAAGGGCAGTGACGAGTGAAAAGTGAAGAGTGGCGAGCAGGCAGGTCATAAGACCGCTGGCTAGCAGCAAGCGCCGTAGGGGCAGGGCTCCCGACTTCGCCGGGACAGGTTGCCCTACCCGGCGCAGAGCCGGGTTTCAATCTCTGCGACTTTCGGTTCGGTCACGCCCGAGGGCCGTGGACCCAGAAAACGGGTCCGTGCCGCGTTTGTTATTTCTGGCAGCGAACCCTTGGCAAAACAATAAACGTGCCGCGAACTGAGGTATGATAGGGGAAGAGGGAGCGATGACGGGGATTGTGCAAGCAAAGATCAAAGACCTGGTGGCGCTGTGCAACAACCGCGGCGTGCGTCGCCTGGCTCTGTTTGGGTCGGCGGCACACGGCGGGTTCGACCCCGCGTCCAGCGACCTTGATTTCCTGGTTGAGTTCCAGCCGGTGCGTCCTGCTCAGCATGCCGACAATTTCTTTGGACTGCAAGAGGACTTGGAGCGCCTTTTTGGCGTGCCCATTGAGTTGATTGAACCCGGCCCGATTCGCAACCCCTATTTTCGGCAGGCGATCGAAAAGACCCAGGTACAGCTTTATGTTGCCGCTTGAAGTCCGCAAGTACCTGTTCGATATCGCTCAGGCTTGTGACCTGCTCACTCAGTTCACGCGTGGGAAGGCCTTTTCTGACTATATCTCGGACGCTCTGCTGAGGTCGGCGGTGGAGCGACAGTTCGAAATCATGGGGGAAGCCCTCCATCAAGCCCTCCGCCTGTACCCTGACCTCTCTCAGCATGTTAGCGACTGCCGCCGGATCGTCGCGTTTCGCAACCGGCTGATCCATGGCTACGCTTTCGTCGCCGATGAAGTGGTTTGGGGCGTCCTGGAAACCAATCTGCCCACCCTGCGCCGCGAAGTGCAATCGCTTCTAAATGAACCGTAGGATGCAAGCAGCGACGGTCACTGCTTATGCGGCCGTGGGCTTTCCCTTCGATGACAGACCCACGGTCAAATCCAGCCGCTTGAGCTTGATGCGACCGGCGTGAACCTGTGCAAGGTGGTAGTGCGCCTGATACGTAAGCCAGCTTTCGGCGCTGCCTCCGAAAACCTTAGACAGCCTCACGGCCACTTCGGGAGGAATCCCACTACTCTTTCCGGAAAATCGTAACCCCTGATTGTTCGGCAGCCTTGCGCATCGCCGCATCGAGAGTGGCGAGGGTCAGTCTTTCCCGCGCCGCAAGATCGACATACGCCGCATCGTAAGCCGTAAGGCCATAATGCAGTGCTGCCGCCGTTCCGTCGCGAATAACGGTTAAGGCAGCGGAGGCTTCTTCAACCTCGATGCGCAAGTGTGACAGGGCCGCCAGAAACGCCTTTTCGTCGGAGGAAGTGATGCGCTGGCGCAGATAGGCGACGGCAAGGCCGTTTGCGATCTCACGCGCCCAGAGTTCGGGAACGCGCAAGCCTTCCTGCTCAACCACGGCTAGAACGGCATCGGCGTAAGGGCTGCTTTCATCGGGCAAAGCCCAGGCAAGGGCGACGGAAGCATCAACAACCAGAGGCATTTATCGGCGGCCGTAATTGACGTAATCGCGCGTTGTCCAGCCTTCCGGATCAGGCTTGACGCGGGCGCGTAAAGCGCGCATCTCGGCAACCACACTGCCGGGAGATACGGGAGGGAAGGCAGCATTTCCCTCAAGCAGACGCAACACGGCATCCTTCGCTAAGCGCTCCGCGTCGGTGCCGGCCTTCGTGGCAATCTGGGCCAGTTGCGCTTCCTGCTCGGGGGTGAGTTGTACTTCCATAACTTTCAGGGTACGGCAAAACCGGCTCCGGGGCAACGCAAAAGAATTCCACCGGCTGCGCCGCTGCGTCTGTCCGCCACGCTCTCCACGGCGGGGCATTAGGACCCATCGAGTGCTGCCATATCCTTACCCTCTCATCATAGTTTTATACCATAGTCGCGCGGCGGCGTTTCGCGCGGGCAGGGATGACGGCGAAAGGCAAGTTTCACCAAGGGCCAGCAAAGGGTTCTACTGATGACCTAGCTGGGGTGCTGGCTCTCCATCACCACGCGCAGAATGCGGTTAATGCGGGTCTGGTAGCCCCTGCCCTGAGCCTTGAGCCAATCGAGCACGTCCGCATCGAGACGAATCGTCAATTGTCTTTTCGCCGGGGGCCAAGGCGTCGTGGCCTTTTTGAGAAACGTCCGGTCGAGCGCTGGGATGTCCGAATAGTCAATATCGGCATCCCGCATGCGGTCAATCCGTGCCAAGTCGCTCTTGATAGATTTTTTGTTCATGTCGGCTCCCCTTTCTCATGGAGATGATGCGCGTTCCCTCATCGCGCGGCGAATGAGCTATAACCACCAGACGCCCGGCCAGTAAGCCCAAAGTGATGAGCCGTCCTTCCCCATAGGCGAAGCGGTCATCTTCGAAGGTGACGCAAGGCCCGGAAAACACCTCTTCGGCATCCTCGAAGCTGAGGCCATGCTTGGCGATGTTTTCCGGTTCTTCGCTTCGTCCCATTTGTATGGCATCTCCGTCTCATTCCCCCATGTAGCTCTTTTTGTAGTTACAGGCAAGCCTAAACCTTACCCTCAAAGCGGGCGGCGCGGGCTGCGCCGAAATCGAGGACGTGCAAAGCACGGCAGCCCCGGTCACCGGTTATGCGATCGTGGGCAGTTCCTCCGCTGACGAACCCACGGTCAATTCCCATGGCGAATTGGGAAGGGCAGTGACGAGTGCCGGGCGCATCTACACCTGCTCGCAGATTCCCACCTTGCACAACTCGATCACAACGTGGGGGCAGGCTTCGTGCCCGCCCTTCGCCAGGGCTGTCATCCTGAGGCCGGTTTTCAGGCCGAAGGACCCTTGTCATTTCCACCCACGGAAGAGGCACGACTCCACCTCGCGTCAACAACGGCGCCAGCGCGCCTTCCCCCGTGGGCAATGAAAAAGGTCCTTCGCCCTGAACCACGGGCTCAGAATGACAGGCACTTGTAGCTTTCCCAATGATGACGAACTCAAGGCTAATTCCCAGGACGAATTGGGAAGGGCAGTGACGAGTGACAAGTGACGAGTGACAAGTGACAAGCGGGTAGCCACGGACAATGCATTTCTGTGGGCTTTTTCTATGACGACAAACCCACGGTCAATTCCAGCCGCTGGAGCTTGAGGCGGCCGGGGTGAACCTGGGCAAGGTCGTACTGCGCCTGCTCCGTAAGAGTAATCCGGCTCGGAGCCGGATGACTTTGCGCTACCCCCTGAATGGCTAACCCACACCAAACGCATTCAATCCAAAATCTAAAATCCAAAACAGTCAGTGGCGGATAAAGGGCTTGAATCCTTCCTGGGAAAGTTTATTGCGCACCTTATCGGCGTCGTCGCGAGTCTTGAAGGGTCCCACTTGCACGCGGAAAAGGTTATCGTCCGCGTGGGCGTATTCCGGGGTCACCAAGAAAACCGGGTAACCCCGCCCCTTCAGAATATCAACCAGCGCCTCGGCATCTTGTTTCGTACGCAATGCCGCCACCTGAAGAGTTATCCCCTCTCCCACCTCACCCGCGTCAGGAGTGGGTGGGGAGGGAGGATTCGAGGCGGGTTTGGCGGCGGCCGGGGGTTGCTGCACCGGAGGCGCAACCTCGGATGGCTTCGGCGCGGGGAGAGGAGAATTAGATTCAGCCCCTCCCGAAGGCGCCGTCCCGGTATCCGGAGCAGCGGCTGCACGGCCAGTGGCTGTTTCCGGGGAAGTGGATGACGAGCTCTCCGCCGGCGGGTTTATCGTAGGCGGAATAACCGGCGGGGCGGTAACAACCTCGGTTGAGGGAACCGAGCGGGAGGCGTGTTCGTTGTACCCCACAACGAATCCCAGGGAAAAGAAAACCGCGCAGGTTGCAACGCACACCAAAAAAATGAGGATTAAATAACGTGCGGAATGGCTTCTTTCTTCATGCTCCCGCACCTCCGTTGCCACGATGGGCCTCCTTGCACCCAGAAGTCAAGGCAAGTCTCGACTCCTCGATGATTCCGTTATTTTGCCCCTTCATTGGGCTTTGTCGCCGGGCCTAGCTTGTCCATCAAGGCCGAGAGCAACTCGACGGGAACCGGGAACACCACCGTGGTGTTCTTTTCCGTCCCGATCTCCACCAGCGTCTGGAGATAGCGCAGGGTGATGGCGGTAGGTTCCTTGGCGATGACGGCAGCGGCTTCCGCCAGTTTCGAGGACGCCTGAAATTCCGCGTCGGCGTGGATGATTTTGGCGCGGCGCTCGCGCTCGGCTTCCGCCTGGGCGGCGATGGCGCGCTGCATTTCCTGCGGCAAGTCCACCTGCCGCACTTCCACCTTGGTCACCTTGATGCCCCAGGGCTCGGTGTGCTCGTCCAGGATGGATTGCAGGCGGCTGTTCAGCTTCTCGCGCTGGGAGAGTAGGTCGTCCAGCTCCACTTCACCCAATACCGAGCGCAGGGTGGTTTGCGCCAACTGCTCGACGGCGTAACGGTAATTCTCCAACTCCACGAACGCCTGCTGGGCGCTGATCACGCGGAAATAGACGACGGCATTAACCTTTAGTGAAACGTTATCCCGGGTGATGATGTCTTGCGGGGGCATATCCCACGCCACCACGCGAAGGGAAACCCGCACCAGGGTGTCAATCGGCCAGAGGATAAAGATCAACCCCGGTCCCTTGTCCGGCTTCTGGAGCCGTCCCAGGCGGAAGATCACCGCCCTCTCGTACTCCCTCATCACATTCAGACACTTTAAAACCCATACAAGAATGAGAAAGACTACTACTCCGCCAATTTCCATAAAGCACCCCTCTCCGCATTCCTGCGGCTCCGACAATGCACTTATCAGTTCAAGAACTTTCCCGGCCCTCCGGGTCGTCGTAATCGACCCCGACCGATTTTAGTGCAGGGGCGGTTCGCGAACCACCCCTGCTTTCGCTATGGGGACAAGGCGCGGACCTAAAAACCAGGCCCGCGCTCTCAGTACTCACTTTTGCCTTTTGCACTTTGCCTTTTGCCTTGCGCTTGCTGCTCCACCCCGCGCTACCAGTTCCCGCCTGCTGCCTACTGCTTACTGCCTTCTGCTTACTGCTTTCTGCCGTTGCAGTCTACCGGGTTTCCGGCGCCGACTCAACTACCAACGTCAGGCCGTCAATTTCCCGCACCCGAACGCGCGCGCCCTGGGGGATTCGCTGGGCCGCGCGCGCCCCCCAAATTTCCCCGCGCACCAGGATTTTCCCCGCCGGGTCGAGGTCCGTCTGCGCGACGCCCATCAATCCAATCATTCCCGCTTCGCCGGTTACCGCTTTACGCCGCTTGGCGGCAATGGCAAAACGCAGCAGGATGACGGTGATGAATCCCAAGGGCAGCGCCACGCTCAGGGCCGTGGGAAGGTGGATGCGCGCTTGCGGCCAGGGTGATTTAACCAGAATCAAAGCGCCCAGCACCAGCGCAATAATCCCGCCTGCCGCCAGCACGCCGTGCGAAGTCACCTTGACCTCAAGCGCAAACAGCGCCAGCGCGGTGATAATCAGCAGCACCCCGGCGTAATTAATGGGCAGGAGATTGAAGGCATAGAGAGCCAGCACCAAGGAAATTGCACCCACCACGCCGGGCGCCACCATGCCGGGGTGGGTGAACTCGAGGTACAGGCAAACCAGTCCAATCGCCCCCAGAAGGAAGGCGATGTTGGGGTCCGCCACCCAGATGAGCAAAGATTCGATGCGCGTCATGGGGTAGGTTTCGACCTCGGCATCGGCCAGGTGCAGCGTGGTCGAGCCGCCGTTGAAGCGCGCCACCGCCTTGCCATCGTACTGGGCAAAAATATCGCGGGGAGAACTCGCAACGGCATCAATCAGTTTGTCTTCCAGCGCTTCCTTATCGGTAAAGGATGAGCTTTTGCGCACCGCGTCTTCCGCCAGCGCCACGTTGCGCCCGCGTTTCTGCGCGATCGACCGGATGTAGGAGGCCAGGTCGCTCTCGATCTTCTCGTTCATCGTCTTGTCCGGCTCCCCTCCCAGCAGCATGACCGGATGGGAGGCACCGGTGTTGGTGCCCGGGGCCATCACCGCCAGATCGCCCGCGAGCAAAACGAAGAACCCCCCTGACGCCGCGCTGGCGCCACTGGGCGCAACATAAGTAATCACCGGAGCGCGCGATGCGTAGATGGCCTGCACCAGCTCCTGCGTGGACGTCACCAGTCCGCCGGGGGTATTCAACTCCAGCAGGATGGCGTCGGCATTCTGCGCATTGGCGTCACGGATTCCCCGCTCCACGTATTCCGCGCTCACCTGATGGATCATCATGTCGAGTTTGATTTCCACCACCCGCGGCCGGGGCGGGCCGGCACGGAGGGAACGGGTGGGCAAGGCCGCAGCCATAACGGCCATCAACAAGAGTACAGGGCGCAGAATTTTGGCGCTCAAGGCGACTTCCTTGCCGCCGGAGGTCCGGCCTGGATTTGTTGCAGGAACTGTTGCGCCTGCGGGTTGCCGGGATCGAGGTGCAGTGCCGCCTGTCCCTGCATGCGAGCCAGCTCCAGTTCATTCATGGAAAGAAAAATGCGCGCCAAGGCAAGGTGCGCTGGCGCGGTGTCTTTCAACTTGAGGGAAGTCTGAAGTTCCCCCGCCGCTTCCGGGTGTTTGCCTTCGGCCTCGAGCGCCTGGGCCAGCAGGAAGTGCGCCTGGGGATCGTCGGGAGACAAGGAGACAACCTCCGCCAGTTCGCGCTCCGCTTCCCCGTAGCGGTCCTCCGCCAGAAACTTCTTGCCCTCCGCCAGGTGTACGTCGATGTGCTCCTGGGGAGAAGCATTGGCCAGATGCTCTTCCATGGCATTGTGCAAAGTCAACTCCAGCAGCCGGAAGGCGCGGCCATCGTAGTTTTTCTTGAGGCGAGGCAGCGGCAGCACGTCTCCGGACTGGTCGGCTGGCGTCCCCACCTCATGGTCCTTCAACCAATCCGATTCCTTTTCCTCCGCCTCGGCATCGTCCAGCTTGCCGAAAACCACCTGAAGTAAAGTGTGAGCCTCGGCGTCATCAGGGTTGGCGCGGACGGCTGCCTGGAGGGATTCCGCTGCCTCGGGGTAGCGCTTCTCGTACCAGAGGGCCACGCCCCGGTTGAAGCAGAAGTCCACATCCGAGGGATCGCTCTTGTACGCTCGCTCGAAGTTCGCCAAAGCCTCGTCATAGCGGCCGCGGCGGGCCTCCAACACTCCCAGGTCATTGACGACCTCGCCCAACGGCAGATCTTTCGCCAGGGTTGCAAATTCCTTTTCCGCCGCCGGCTCGTGCCCCAGGAAAAACTCATCGACCGCGCGCAGGAACAGCGACTCGTTATAATCCGCATCGGACTCCCCGATCTTCCCCAGCCACAGGGCGGAATTCGCGTAATCCTTCTGCTCAAAATAATACCGCCCCAGGGCAAAGGCCGCCCGATGGTCGGACGGGTCCAGGCGCGCCGATTCGCTAAAGAAGTGCAGACGGCTGGCGTCGTCAGTGGCCACCAGGCCGCGAATATAGTTCTCAAAAGCATCGAGGCGGATATCGTGAAACCGCCGCCGGAAGTCCTCCTCATTGCCCACGGTGAAACTGGGATCGTGCGTCGCCAGCAGCCGCCAGGCCAGCCGCGTCTGCAGGTCCGCCAACTCCGTCAAATCTCCGGTATCCTCCAGGGGGGGCGAAAGCCTCAACTTCTTGATGTTGAGCAGTTGCGCGTGGGCCACCAGGCGATTATCCGTAACATTGAAATCCCCCACGATGGCCCAATCCACGCCCAAGGTTTGCGCCACCTTGAACTCACTCGCCAGCGTCAGGGGCGCATCCACCGGCAGTCCCAGTTGCGTGTAGGCGGCGTTGCGCTCGTCACGGTCAAGAACATAATTGTCGGGTTGCGCCAGGCGGGAAGAAAGTACTTGGGCGAAGCTTTCCGAGATCCAACTCAAATCCGCGCGGGGGCTCAGATTCTCAAAGGGAAAGACCAGTAGGGACCGCACCTCCGACGAGCCACGAAGCGGCCAGGGGCAAAACAACACCAACAGAAGAAGTCCAACGGATCTTCGCATGAGAACTCAACCCGACCGCACCATTATAGCACTGTGTGGGATTCGGCCCGCGGCGGTTGCGCCCTGTCAATTCTTAATGGCTACGGGGAGATTCTTCATGAGTTCGACAAAAGCCGGGTATTCACTGATCTTCTTGAAGTCAGGATCGTCGGCAACCCGCTGGGGATTGTCGAGGCCATCCTCGATGGCGCGCCGGAGGTAGCGCACGGCATCCTCGGCATTGCCGACGGAAGCGAGGGCTTTGGCCATGTAGAAATAGTATTCCACGTCTTCCCCGCTGGCGTGGACCACCGTGCCCAGGTATGACTCCTGGGTCACCACCTTGGGATCAAGGCCGAGAGCGATGCGATACTCTTCCACGGCCTGAGGGTACATCTTCAGGTGATAATAGGACGTCCCCAAATTCAAATGGAAAGGCGCCGCGCTGCCCCTCAGCTCGATCGCACGCTGGTAGTACTTGACCGATTTTTCAAATTTCTTCGGATTCTTCGAATTGTCGGCTTCCATGAAGTATATGGTGCCCAGGTTGTTCCAGGCATCGGCGAATTTTTTGTCGTCGCGAGTGGCGGTGACGTAAGCCTTGCGAGCGTGGCTGAACTTGCCCTGTTGCTGGAAAGCGATTCCCAGCTTGTTCCACAGCACCGCACCCTTCAGAGATGACTGCTTGAGCGCCCGGAGGTAATAGTCAGCCGCGTCACCGTAATCTTTTCTCGCCATGAAGATGTCCCCGCGTTCTTCCAGAGTGAACACCTTGGCCGGGGTGGCGTCCGCGGGCGGCGGTCCAGCCGCCGGGGCGGCTTGTTCCGGAGTGGAGCCTGCCGCGATGGCCGGCGCCGCCCCCCAAAAGGCGGCACCCACCGCCATCAGAGTGGCAGCAAATAAAACCGCACAAGGCAATCGGGGTTTCATCGTGGACCTCCCACTTTCGGGATAGGGAACACGGGATACGGAACACGGGCCCGACTAGCGGGTTCCGTTCGCCCGATTGGACCTTCGGACTCTTGGAAATGGAAACTTGACGGAATCTCGTGTCTCATGTCCCGTGTCCCTTGTCCTGATTCTCATCCCTCCGGCGGTGGTTTTTTCGGCGCATCCGGAGGGTTCGCCGGCTTCGAGTTCTTTCCTCTAAAGATAGAGAGGAATTTCTTCAGCACACCGCCCTTCTTCTCCTGGGGCGGTTGCGAACCATCAGAATTCTGGGACGCAGCCGCGGCATTATCGTCCCCGGGGGGAGGGGTGGTGGCCGCAGCCGGCGCGGCGGTGGCATTGCCGGAATGAAACAACCGGCTGAGAATTCCACCACTGCCCTGGCGGGCCGCCTGCGCTTGCGGCTCCGTTCCCTCAATAAAGTACTCATTGCGCACCACTGCCGCGTCGCCGCCGCTGGGAAGCGTGGAAGTCACCTCCATGGGGACCGCCACGATGCCGGGGGGAGGCTCAAAGGGCACGACGTCGCGATAGGCGGGGTATTGGGTGGCCCGCATCATGAACTCCGTCCAGATGGGAAGGGCGGAATTCGCCCCCTCGAGTTTCAATTCGCGATCGTCGTCATATCCCACCCAGGCAATCGCCAGCAGATTGGAGGTGAAACCGGCAAACCAACCATCGTGCGAAGTCCCGGTCTTGCCGGCGGCAGGCAAGGTGAAGCCGCGCGACCGCGCGCCCGCCGCGGTGCCATTGTTGATGACACTCTCGAGCAAGGTGACCATGAGGTAGGCAACCCGCGGGTCCAACACCGTGCGGGTAACTTCCTCACTTCGCCACAGCAGGCGCCCCGAGGCATCATTGACCGCTAAAATGAACCGTGGCTCCACATAAACGCCGCCATTGGAGAAGATGGTATAAGCGCCGGCGACTTCCAGCGGCGTTGCCACGTACGATCCCAGCGCGATGGCGGGTGTGGCCTCCAAACCCGTGTTGAATCCCGCCGCCACGGCAAGGTTGCGCACCTTTTCATACCCCACCATCTCCGCCAAGCTCACGGTGGCCACGTTCAGCGAGTGCATCAGCGCCGTCCGTAGCGTCACCTCCCCGAAGTATTCCTGCTTGAAATTCTCCGGCTCGTAACTCAGGTCGCCAAACCGGAAAGTGGTAGGCTCATCATTGAGCAAGGTGGCGGTGGTAATGAGGGGTTGGGACCCGTCCACGCCGGAGTTGAGCGCCGCCGCATAGACGAACGGTTTGAACGATGAGCCGGGCTGGCGTTTGGCCAGCACATGGTTGAGCTGGCTCCGGCCATAATCCCGTCCTCCCACCAGGGCCTTCAGCCACCCGGTGTGAGGATCGAGCACCACCAGCGCCATTTGCGGTTGCAAAGGATCGGGCGGCGCGCCCTTTTCCGCCTTGGACTTTTTCAGCCGGTGGTCAACTTCCAAGGCTCCCGCATTGATGGCCGCGGAAGCCGCCTCTTGCACGTCCATGTCGAGGGTGGTGTATATCCGGTAGCTCTGGGAGAGCAAATCGTGGTCGGAAAACTGCGCGAGCAACTGATCCTTCACCATGTCAACAAAATAAGGAGCCTGCGTGGCCTCGACGTTGCGCATCACCACACCCAGGGGCGCCGCGGAAGCCCTTGCCGTCTCCTGGGGCGTGAGCATGCCCTGTTCCATCATGCTCCGAAGGATGAAGTTGCGCCGCTCCAATGCCCGCGAGGGGTACTTGTAAGGCGAATAGATGTTCGGCCCCCGAATGACCCCCGCCAGCAGCGCGGCCTCCGAGGCATTCAAGCTGCCCACATCCTTGTTGAAATAGGCGCTGGCCGCTTCCCCAAATCCATAAATGGAGAAACTTCCCCGTTGGCCCAGGTAAATCTGGTTCGCGTACATCTCGAAAATCTGCTCCTTGTTCAGGCGTTGCTCGAGCAGGAGGGCCAGGAAAACCTCCTTTACCTTGCGGCCGAATTTTCGCTGCGGGGTGAGCCCAAAGATGTTGCGGGCCAACTGCATGGTCAGGGTGCTGCCGCCCTGCAAGACCTCGTCCGATCGGAAGAAATCGTGCAGGCCGGAAGCAATGATGCGGTATAAGTTCACGCCATGGTGAGTAAAGAAACTGTGATCTTCCGCCGCCACCACGGCGTCGATGACCGTCTGGGGAATATCCTGGTAGCGCACCAGCCGCCGCTTGCTGCGGGAATTGTCAAACAGCGTGGTGATGACTTCCGGTTCCAGCTTGTAGCTTTCCAGCGTGCCAGGGGCGTCGAGCGAGGTAATAGAAACAATTTTTCCGCCGGCAAACTCCAGCGCCGCCGCGCCTTCCTTGAAAGAATCGATCTGGAAGAACGAGGCGGAACCGGGCCGGATCTCCAGGCGATTGCCCACCCGGCGGTAGGTGCCAACCTTCGATCCGCTCGCATATTCGGAGTAAAGGCCTTTGCGCAGGCGGGTGGCCACGTCCTCCGGGGTTATGGCTTCACCCACGAACACCGGTGTGGGCGCGGCAAATACCAGGGAAGCATTGTTGAAGATGTCGCCGCTCAACCGGGCGTCAATGACCCGCGTGAAGCGCACGTAGAAATAGACGAAGGCTCCCACCGCCACCAGAAGCAGCAGCAACCCGGCGCCGAGCAGGATCTTCTTGCCATTTCCCCAGGGGGATTTTCCCTGCCGCGCAAATATCCGCCGGCCACCTGACGGATGTGCCTCTTGCGATGCCGAAAATGGGCGGACAGCCACGTTTTATATCGTCTGGTTTTCAGCGGAGGGGGAAAAGTGAATCTGCACCGTACAAACCTTCAAATCCACGGGGACGTGATAATCAACCGTCACAGTCAGGCGCAACGCGGTAGAGTTCACCATCACATCCTCCGCCGCTACGGGGAGACCCAAGTCCTGGGCCTTGGCCACGATGTTGTTCCGAATCGCCTCCGCCGTGGCGTGCTGAGTGAGCCAAAAAGGGTTCTGATCCCGAACGTAATTTTGCAGTTGGAAATTGTTGATGTAAACAGGAGTGATCTTAAAGCAGGCAAAGATCAGCGCCGCGAAAAAAGCGACTAAAAGGATACCCTTGAAGCCGATCCTCCCGGACTCAGACCACCGCATCGTGTCCCCCGTGGCAGATGGATCCCCCTTCGGTTATCCCCTTCGCACAGCGAGCAAACTAGAGACAACCGCCTCCAGCTTAACATCCTGAATTTGCTTTGTCGAGCGCTGGAAAATCTCCGCCAGTCCTTGCTCAAACTTGCGTTTTCCCACCGTCACACGATACGGAACCCCGATCAGATCAGCATCCTTGAACTTCACCCCCGGCCTTTCGGCGCGGTCGTCAAACAGCACGTCGAGGGAATGCGCCCGCATTTGCTCATAAAGCTTTTCTGCCGCCGCACGCAGCCGCGCGTCGTCCATGTTAGCGGCCGTCAGAATGACCTCAAAGGGAGCAATGGACGCGGGCAGGAACATGCCATCGGCATCATGGTTCTGCTCCGCCGCCGCGCTCAGGATACGCTCCACGCCAATGCCGTAGGAACCCATCACCAACGGAACTTCCCGGCCGTTTTCATCGAGCACACTGGCGCGCATCACCTGGGAATAGCGCCGGCCCAATTTGAAGATGTGGCCCAATTCCACCGAAACGCTGATGCGCATCGGCCGCCCGCACTTGGGGCAGAGATCGCCGGCGGAAACCACACGCAAATCGCGGTACTCGGGGGTGAAATCGCGCCCCGGCGTGACGTTGCGCAAATGGGTGTCATCCCGGTTGGCCCCTGTGATCATGCCCCGGCGGCCTTCCAGCACCTTGTCCGCAAGAATCCTGACCCCCTTCAATCCCACCGGCCCCAGCGATCCCAGGTGCGCGCCCATCAGTGCCTGGGCCTCCTCCGGCGTGGACGGGCGGAACTTATCCGTCCCCAGCGTGGCGGTCAGCTTGGTTTCGCTCAGGGTGTGGTCTCCGCGCAGCAGGATCAGGATGGGGTTGTCCGCCACCACGTACACCAGCGTCTTGATCATGCGGTCGCCGCTCTGGCCGGTGAATTTCACCAAATCCTCGATGGTCTTCTGTCCCGGCGTGGGAAAAGGCTCGGGGGCTTCATCGCCGGGAGGGTCCACTACCGGCGGCACGTTCCCTTCCGCCTTTTCCAGATTCGCCGCGTAGCCGCAATCGCACACCGCGATGGAATCTTCGCCCGCATCCGTGGGCGCGGTGAACTCATGCGAGTGCGTTCCCCCCATCGTCCCCGAGAACGCTTCCACAATCACGTATTTCAGCCCGCAGCGGTCGAAGATGCGGCTGTAGGCGTCATAGTGCTTGCGATAGCTCGCGTCGAGGCCGGCATCGTCGAGGTCGAACGAATATGAATCCTTCATCAAGAATTGCCGCAGGCGCAGCAATCCCGACTTGGGGCGCGGCTCATCGCGGAACTTTTCCTGAATCTGGTACCACATTTGCGGCAGTTGCTTGTAGGAGCGCAGCTCGCCTCGCGCGATGTTGGTCATCTCCTCTTCGTGGGTCACGCCCAGGACCATTTCATGATCGTTGCGGTCCTTGAACTTGAAGATCGTGGGGCCGTAGGCGTCGTAGCGCCCCGATTCCTTCCAAAGCTCTGCCGGGTTAAGGGCCGGCAAATGGAATTCCTGCGCCCCGATGGCGTTCATCTCTTCGCGAATAATCTGCGTAATCTTCAGCAGCGATCTTTGCGCCAACAGCAAATGCGCATAAACCCCCGCCGCCACCTGGCGAATGTACCCCGCCCGCAGCAAAAGACGGTGGCTGGGAACTTCCGCTTCGGCGGGATCTTCCCGCAAAGTGGGAATAAAAACCTGGCTCCAACGCATGAGTTCAACCTTTCGTTGTTTATAGCGGCCAGCTATCAGCTCTAAGCAGTCAGCTCTTATTCCTCAGCGCTTAACTGTCAACTGTGAGCTGTCGGCTGTCAGCTATCAGCTCTCTATTAGAATCCGTAATTGTTGAAGATACGGCCTCGGATTGTCAAGAAATGCGAGGGCGCGGTAGTGTCCTGATTTCGAGTGTAGCGCCGGCTTCCAGCCGGCATTGAGCCGCCAAGATGGCGGCGCTACGTTCAAACTCGCACACTACCGAAGGCGCGGAACGGCGCGGAGTTCGGCCCATTTCTATTTCGAAAGCCCCGGGATGTGGAATTCTTGCTCTCCCGCCTCCACCGGAAACGTCTGTTGACTACCTTGAAAGTGCACCGCGAGTTCAAAGGGCGAGTCCGATTGAACATGGATGATTTCTCCCTGTGCTCCCTGGGCTGCGGGTTCCGCCGTCAAATTTACCACGTGCCCGCTAAAGCGGAAGCGCTCGCAACCGCGCCGGCCTCCGGGCTCGATCTGCCAGACCAGCCGGTTGTGAGCGGCATCCGGGTGAAGTCCGATGGCGTACTCCAGGAAGTACATGATGGGTCCAATGCCGCTCCAACCCACGAGATCGGGTTTTGCCGAATCACCTTGCCGGGCGAGGTCCGGTGAGTAGTTCTCCCATATCGTTCCGGTATTCTCATAAACGCGCGCCACCACCTCGAGGTGGTTCAAGGCGATTTGCCGGGCAAGGCCGGAATAACCATACTTTTCCAAGCCTTTGATGACCATGGTGTCCGTCGGCGCCCAAACCGATCCCCTCCAATATCCGCCCCGAGGCTCGTACCCGGCTTGATTAGCGGCCAGGGTGGGCACCAGGTTGGGCCGTCCAAAGGTCGCGGGGTTCCTCAACTCCGCCACCAGGTCCGCGGCTTGGGCGGGAGACGCGACTCCGGCGAGCAGCGTCCAATACGCGGCGATGGTCATCACCGGAGCGCGCTGGCCGTCGAGCGCCAAGTCAAAGTAGAACTTCGCCTTCTCATCCCACATCGCCCGGTTGATCAGCGCGGCCAGTTGATCCGCTTGCGTCGAGTACTCGCGCGCCTTCGCCTCCTTGCCCAGGATCAGGGCCGCCTCACTCAGTTGCCGGGCGAAGAGCACCATTTCCGATGAGATATCAATGCCTGTTCCGCCATCCTTCAGGTAAGCATTACGCGAAGAGTTGTCCATGCTCGCCCAGTCGGTAACGTAGAGCCCGTTCCCTTGCCGCAGGTAGACTTGCAGCGCCGCATAATAGTGAGCCAGTGGCTGCCAAACCTTCGCCAGCCGGTCCTTATCCCCCGTCACCCGGTAGTGTTCCAGCTCCGCCCAGGCTGGCAGAGGGTTGTTCAGCGCATCGAGCGTCAACCGCGGATTCACGGAAGGGGCGCTCCTGCCTCGATAGATGACGGGCGCGTTGCGATCTACCATCAACGCTTCATCCAGACCGGGCCAGCCCCAGCGGCTAAAAAGCGGCTTGCCCTCATGGTTTATCCACTTGTCGAAATCGGTCCCCTTTTCCCGCACGATTTCACGGCAAATCTCGCCGTCCTCGTGCTGCTTGGCGTAAAAGTTGTCGAGCGACGAGATGCCGGGGACCAGGGGGTGGGCATAGTTGCAAAACATGCTCATGAAGCAGCTATCCCAGAGGAAGATGTTCTGGTTAAAAGCGGCGTCGATGAATTGCGACACGAACCCGCTCTGCGGAGCCGGCTCGTGGAAATTGCGAAACGCCAGCTCCCAGGCCCTCCAGTACAGCCGCACCAGCAAGGGGTTGTCGTCATAGATCGGCGCAGGCAACTGCGGACGGAGGTCGTCGAAGCGCGCGAGGGGTTTGGGTTCGTATGCCTTCTGATCAAAATAGATTCCCATCTTCTCCCCCTTCGCCGCACCCGCCTCGGCCGGGATGATGGCTCCCCCCTGCCCGGCAAGCATCGCCATCAACCCAATCATGACTCGCAGCTTGAAATGAGGGTTGGCGTTGACCATGTACAACTCCCCATTGGGCAGTGGCCGGATTAAAGTTTATGCGGCGGGACCCATCCCAATTTCATCGGTATGCCGCCATGTGGCGGGGTAAACCCGCCGCTACGGACCGCATGTGACCCGCTACGTCCCTATGGCGGGATAAACCCGCCGCTACGTCGCTGTGCGCAATTTCGCCGGGTTCGTCGCTCCGTTCCGGCCGCTATTCTAAACCAGAAGTGTTTGCGGGCGTATCCATGTTCAGGGATTTCCAACTGATAAGAACGGGGGACAACCCACAGCTAACAGTTGGTCGCGAGCCCAGAATCCCCAAAAACAAGGATATCGCGCAGAGGCGCGGAGACACAGAATAGGTGTCAGGAGTTAGGATTTCACTGGCACCTGTCACCTGCTACCTAACACCTGTTTTGCCCTGCGCCTCGGAGTCTCGGCGCGGGTCTGTTCGTTCTTTCACACCTTTTTGCGCCACCCCTTCAACATCACAGCGCGTCAGATGGCGGGCTGGCGCAGGTTATCGAGGGCAGAGAGGTTCTGGGGCCGGGACGGGGATGACTGCGAACCCGCGCTACCCTGCGAAACGCTTCATCAGCAACGCGGCGTTGGTGCCGCCAAAGCCGAAGGAAGTGGAGAGGGCGTATTCCACCTCCACCTTGCGCGCATGGTTGGGCACGTAGTCAAGATCGCAGTCCGGGTCGGGGTTTTCCAGATTGATGGTGGGGGCCACGATCTGATGGTGCAGGGTGAGGGCGGTGAGGCCCGCTTCCAGCCCGCCCGCGCCCCCCAGCAGGTGGCCGGTCATCGACTTGGTGGAACTCACGGGCATCTTGTAAGCGTGGGGGCCGAAAACCTTCTTGATGGCCAGGGTTTCCAGGCGATCGTTGTAAGGCGTCGAGGTGCCGTGGGCGTTGATGTAGCTGACCTGCTCGGGAGAAATCCCGGCGTCGTCCAAGGTTGCCCGCATGGCACGAACGGCGCCATCACCGGTTTCATCAGGCGCCGTGATGTGGAAGGCGTCGCCCGACATGCCGTAGCCGACCACTTCCCCCAGGATCGGCGCACCGCGCTTGACGGCGAAATCCAATGCTTCCAGGATCAGGATGCCCGCGCCTTCGCCGATCACGAAGCCGTCGCGCTCCTTATCGAACGGGCGGCTGGCCTTTTCCGGCTCGTGATTGCGTGTGGAGAGCGCGCGCATGGCGGCAAATCCGCCCACCCCCATGGGGGTGATGGCGGCTTCCGCACCGCCGCAGATCATCACGTCAGCGGCGCCGCGCTGCACCAGTTTGAAGGAATCGCCCACGGCATGGGCGCTGGAGGAGCAGGCCGTGCAGGTGGCGGAGTTCGGCCCCTTGGCGCCATGGCGAATGGAAACGTGGCCGGAAGCCAGGTTGACGATGGAGGCGGGAATGAAGAAGGGTGAGATGCGCCGCGGGCCGCCCTGGAGGAGCGCCGTGTGCTCGCGCTCGATGACGTCGAATCCGCCGATGCCCGAGCCGATGTAGACGCCCACGCGCTCGGCGATGCCGGGCGTAATATGGAGCCCGGACTGCTTCATGGCTTCCTGCGCGGCGGCGAGGGCAAACACAATGAAGGTCCCCATCTTTTTCAGTTCTTTCTTCTCGATGAACTGAAAGGGATCGAAACCCTTGACTTCCGCGGCAATGGTGGCGGCAAAGCCCGTGGTATCAAAGTGGGTGATGGGCCCCACGCCACTCTTGCCCGCGAGGAGATTCTGCCACGTCTCCGCCGTGTCGAGGCCGACGGCAGTGAGCAATCCCACACCGGTCACGACAACTCTCCGGTTCAAGCTGTGCTCCTCCTGTGGAAACCTGCCCTGCGCTGGTCAGTTCTTCTTAGTGTGGGCTTGCACGTACTCAATGGCGTCTTTGACGGTACTCATTTTCTCCGCGTCTTCGTCAGGAATCTCGATCTCGAAGGCCTCTTCAAAGGCCATCACCAATTCCACGATGTCCAGGGAATCGGCGCCAAGGTCGTCGACAAAGTGCGCGGTGGGGGTCACTTCCGCTTCATCGACTCCGAGTTGCTCCACAATAATCTGTTTTACCTTCTCATCGGGCGAAGCCATCAATCTATCCTCCTCAAGGTTACATGGGGGCGCTTATTTTAGCATTGACGATTGGCGATTGTCGATTGAAAGCCTGCCGGCGGAGGCAGAAATCAGAAACCGTCAATCATCAATCGACTATAACTTATGCCATGTACATGCCACCATTGATATTCAAGACGTGTCCGGTAATGTAACTGGTTTCCGGCAATGCCAGGAAAAGCACGCCGTGCGCCACTTCCGCATCCGTGCCCATGCGCCCCATGGGGATCACACTGAGCATTTTTTCCTTAATTTCCGGAGGCAGGACCTCCGTCATGGGAGTGGCGATAAAGCCCGGAGCAATGGCGTTCACGGTGATGTTGCGCCGGGCCACCTCCGCGGCCACGGCCTTGGTGAGGCCGATGATGCCCGCTTTGGAAGCCACATAGTTTGCCTGGCCCACATTTCCGGCCTGGGCCACTACGGAAGCGATGTTGACGATGCGCCCCCAGCGCTGCCTGACCATGGAAGGCAAGACTGCCCGCGTGCAGTAGAAAGTCCCATCCAGGTTGGTTTTGAGCACCGCCTCCCAATCGGCAGTCTTCATGCGCATTACCAAATTGTCTTTGGTGATGCCGGCATTGTTGACGAGGATATCGATTTTGCCCCAAGTGGCGAGGGTCTGGTCAACCATTTCCTGAACCGCCTCGACGTTGGTTACATCCACGCAAAATTTCAGCACCTCGCGGCCCATGTCCTTGAGTTCCTGGATGGTCTCGTCGAGCTTGGCGCAGCGGATGTTGGTCAAAGCAATCTTGGCGCCGGCTCCGGCCAAGGCCATGACCGTGGCGCGGCCGATTCCTTGTGCGCCACCGGTCACAATCGCTACGCGTCCCTCCAAACTCAGCATATTCTTACCAGCTCCCATCTGATTGTACTACTTAGAAAATGATCTGGATCCACGGAGCGCGGGGCCTTGACCCTCCATATTACGCTACTTTCGACCGGCGCCTCTATAGCTTGCGTGAAAACCGGCTAATTCGCCATTTCCCCGCCCAACCATTCACCAGTGGCGCTTTCGAAAAGGCGGGAAGAACGAGTATCCCCTCAGGTTCTCTTGCCGGAAGAACAGACGGAGGTGGGGGCGCGCGTGAAACGCCCAGCTACCCTCCACTCACCGGCGCCAAGCGCGCCGTGACCTCGCGCAGGGTAGTGGAATCCTCGACGCGCAGGCACACAGAGGCGCGGTCGATTTGCCGCAACAATCCCGAGAGAACCTTGCCGGGTCCGACTTCCACGAACAACTCCACGCCCTCCGCACGCAGCCGCCGGATGGACTGTTCCCAGCGCACGGGAGCCGTGACCTGCTGCTTCAGTCCGTCGCGCACGACGGAGGCAGAGGTAACCACTTGCGCGTTCACATTGTTCACCAGGGGCACCTGCGGGTCTTCGACCGGGGTTGCATTCAGGTCAACACTCAGGCGGTCTTGCGCGGGCTGCATCAGAGCGCAGTGGAACGGCGCGCTCACGTTGAGCATGATAGCAAGCTTGGCGCCTCGTGCTTTGGCCATTTCCACGGCTCGGGCCACGGCGGTGGCGCATCCGGCAATAACGACTTGCCGTGGAGAATTCAGGTTCGCGGCGGACACCACTTCCCCATGGGCGGCTTGGCGGCAGATTTCCTCGACCACGGCACTTTCCATACCGAGAATCGCCGCCATCGCACCTTGGCACACCGGCACAGCTTCCTGCATGTACTGGCCTCGCTTGCGAACCAGTTGCACGGCGTTGGTCAGGCTTAATGAGCCCGCAGCCACCAAGGCCGAGTATTCGCCGAGGCTGTGGCCGGCAACAAAATCGGGACGTATCCCCTCCTCCCGAAGCACCGCGGCTGCCGCTGCTGAAACCGTAAGTATTGCCGGCTGCGTAATGGGGGTAAGCTGCAACTCCTCGGCAGGGCCTTCGAAACAGAACTTCGAAATGCGGAAGCCCAGCGCGGCGTCAGCCGCCTCGAAGACCTTGCGTGCGGCCGCAAAATTCTCCGCCAGCTCCCGGCCCATACCGGGGTACTGAGAACCTTGACCAGGAAATATGAAGGCTGTCTTTGCCAAGTGCACCTTTGAGTTTGTCCGTGGTCCGTCGCCAGGTGTCCGTTGCCCCTGCCATCGCTTTCGGGGTGAACTACGGACCACTGACCAGGGACAACTGACAGTTTTAAATCACCACCTCATCAACACTGCTCCCCACGTAACGCCGGCGCCGAATGCGGCCATCAGCACCAAGTCGCCTTTCTTTAAGCGACCGCTCTGCGCGCATTCATCCAGGCAGATGGGAATCGAGGCGGAGGAGGTATTCCCGACGTGGCTGATATTGGAATAAACCTTTTCCGGACTCACCCCCAGCCGCCCACGAACCGCCTCCGTAATGCGCTGGTTCGCCTGGTGGGGGATGAACAGGTCGAGATCGTCCGCTGTGACCGCGGCCTTCTTCATAACCTGGCGCGACACCTCTTCCAGGTTGCGGACAGCCACCTTAAACAGCTCATTGCCCCGCATCTTGATGTAGTGCGCGCCCTGCTCGACGGTCTCGCGGGAAGCGGGCATGGCGGTGCCGCCGCCGGGAATGAAAAGCTGATCGGCATACCGGCCTTCGGTGTGCAACTCGTGCCCCAGGATTCCCGAGGGCGGTTCGACCGGCCCAAACACGGCCGCGGCCACGCCGTCGCCGAAGATGACGCAGGTGGCGCGGTCCTTGTAATCAAGGTAACGTGAGAGCAGCTCGGCCCCGATCACCAGCACGTACTTGGCGGCGCCGGTGCGGATGAACTGCTCGGCCACGGTCATGCCGAAAAGAAAGCCGGAGCAAGCGGCGGCAAGGTCAAACGCACAGCAGCCCCGCGCGCCCAGTTCGCGCTGGATCAGCGAGGCCGTGGAAGGCAAAGGCATGTCGGGCGAAATCGTCGAACAGATAATCAGGTCGAGATCCGAAGCCTGGATCCCCGCCTTCTCCAGAGCGCAGCGCGAGGCTTGCGCCGAAAGGCTGGAGGTAGTCTCGTTAGGAGCGGCCTGCCGGCGCTCGCGGATCCCGGTGCGGTCCGTGATCCATTGGTCGGAGGTGTCCACCATCTTTTCCAGATCAGCGTTGGTAATAACCTTCTCCGGCAAGGCCGAGCCCGTTCCTAGCACCCCTGCAACATACATAGAAACTCCTGGGAATTGGGTCAGTGAAAAGCTGTCCGCTGTCCGTAGTCCGTTGTCCCTTGCAAGAGATGCGCGGAGATCAAGAGCCTTAAGCTACTGACGACTGACAACGGACCACGGACAGCCTTCCAATGACTCAATTCCGTTGGGAAGCAGCCGCTAATTCGCCTTCGATCTTCTGGTTCACTTTTCCGGCGGAAAATTCCGCCGCCACACGGATGGCATTCTTAATGGCGTTGGGGTTCGATCCGCCGTGGCAAATAATGACCACGCCCTTTACGCCCAAAAGCGGCGCGCCGCCATATTCGGAATAATCCACCCGCTTCTTGAATTTCCGGAAGGCTTTTCGGGCCAGCACGTAACCCACCTTGGAGGAGAGCGTGCTGGAAAGAGCGTCTTTCAGAAGGCTGTAGACCGCTTCGATAAGTCCTTCGCTGATCTTCAGGGCCACGTTGCCAATAAAGCCGTCACAAACGATCACTTCCACGTGGCCGTTGTAAAGGTCACGGCCTTCCACGTTGCCCATGAAATTCATGGGGAGCCGCTTGAGCAGCGCCAGCGCCTCCCGCGTCAATTCATTCCCCTTGTGTTCTTCCTGGCCGATGGAGAGCAGCCCGACGCGGGGCCGATCGACTCCGAAAATGACGCGGTAATAAGTTTCACCCATCACCGCAAATTCCACCAGGTGGTGCGGCTTGCAATCCACATTGGCGCCCACGTCGAGCAGCACGCTCGCCGTGCCCTGGGAGGTGGGGAATACCTGGGCGATGGCCGGCCGGTCCACGCCTTCGAGTGCGCCCAGCACAATTTTGGCCGTGGTCATTACCGCGCCGGTGTTGCCGGCGCTGATCATGCCGTCCGCCTTGCCCTCTTTCACCAGACGCGCCGTAACCCGGATGGAGGAATCGCGCCGTTGCCGGAAGGCCTTGGTGGCTTTGTCCCCCATGGTGACCGCCTCACTGGCGTGGACAATCTCGATGGGGAGACCTCGGGTTTTGCGCTGACTGAGCTCGCGGCTGAGGCGATCCTGCGGTCCCACCAGCAAGACCTCCGCGTAACCCGCACGCGCGGCTTCAATGGCTCCTTCGATTTCCGCCTCGGGCGCTGAGTCAGTGCCCATGGCGTCCACAGCAATACGTCGCATGGTGATCAGTGCAAACAGCGGAATCTGGCCGGCGCGGGAAGAACCGATCGTCCTGAGGCTAATCTCCGTGGGCCCAGACCTGGCACTTTAAGCTGATTCCTTCACCAGGATCACTTCCTGCCCGTTGTAGTAGCCACAATGTGGGCAGACCTGGTGAGGCATTTTCGATTCGTGGCAGTGCGGGCACTCGGCGATGGCGGGCCGCGTAAGATGATCGTGGGACCGCCGGCGGTTCTTTCGCGCTTTCGAATGTCGTCGTTTCGGATTCGGCATTTTCTTCTTCTTTCGACTGAATCACTGAATCAGTGAATCAGTGGGTGATTTTGTTTTCTAATGATCCAGTCACTCACTAACTCAGTGACTCGGTTTCCGGCTAATCTTCCTTGAGCGAAGCAAAAGGAGAATCTTGCCGTGGGGGGGCGCAGTCGCACTGCGTCTTATTTCGATTGACCCGGCATACCGGGCACAAGCCCCGGCACTCGGTACTGCAAATTACCTTCATGGGCACAGCAAGTATCACCTGCTCTGTGGCCACATCCGCCAATTCGATCCCGTCCCCGGAGTAGAAGCCAATCTCCAACTCCTCTGTGGGGATTTCGATTTCCTCTTCCTTGGCGATGGTCTCCATCGGCCGGTAGAAAAGGTCGAAATCGCGGCTCACGGGAACTTCCACCGCCACCAGGCAGCGGTCGCAATTGGCTTCCAGCTTGGTCGCCAAGCGCCCCCGGATGCGGATTTCCGCTCCCAGAAGCTCTCCCGTGACCTCAAGCTTCAGCGGCGCCGTCTGCCGGAACTCGGCGCCATGAAAGTCCAGCGACCCCGGGGCATAGCTCTCAGACGCAGTGATCCGGTGAAGTTCTAATTCTGCAAGGGTTATGCGCAACCCGGCCTCGCCAACACAAAACCCTAATTATAGCCTGCAGGGAAAGCTTGTCAAGAAATGCGAGTGGCTTCCGAAGCCCTGCGAGAGAACTTCATTTCAGTGTGGAATCAATACTGATCACTTAAGCTTTGCCGGGGGACTGTTCCCTGTTCGACCTTGGGTTTTCGCGCCGAACAGGGAAAGGTTTCTTTGACCAGCCTTTAATAGATAATAGTAGACGTTAGAACAGCAGCTTAAGTCCGAACTGAATCTGCCGCGCAGTGGTGGCGGTGGAAGTGATGACGCCCGCCGTAGGCGACGGTCCGCCGGTTGCCGCCGTGTAGACCACCGGGTTCGGTGTATTGAAATTCGTATGGTTAAACACGTTGAAGAACTCGCCGCGGAACTGCAGGTCGGCGCGTTCGGAAAGATGGAACTTCTTCTCCAGGGACAAATCGGTGGTTGCCAATCCTGGCCCTTGGAGGATGTTGCGGCCTACGTTGCCGTACGTGCCCGCGAGCGGCTGGATGAACGCGGCGGGATTGAAGTACTGGTTGGGCCCGCCTTCGATCGCCGGTCCCGTGAAATCGGGATTCCAAGACGGTCGTACCGGATTGCGGCTGTCGCCGTCGTTGGCGGGGTTATAGGACAATTGCGGTGTGAAGGGCAAGCCGGATTGCAGGGTCTCAATGCCGCTGAGTTGCCAGTGCCCCAACACGCGATCCACCCAGGGGCCGCCTTGGAACGCCTTGCCCTTTCCCATGGGGAGGTCATAGGTGGCATTGATAACCCCGGAGTGGCGAATGTCGAATGAACCACGCCCATAGTCCCAACTCGGCTCCAGCGGATTGGCAGCGAAGGCGGGAGAATTGGTGGCGACGCTGGTATTCAAGCTGTCGCCATCGTCGAGAGCCTTGGCATAGGTATAGACGCCGCGGAATTGCAGGCCGTGGTTGAAGTGGCGGTTCACATCCACTTGCAGTCCGTTATAGGAGCTGACGCCTTCCGAGAACCAGTGGGTGGAATTCGTCAGGGTGCTGTTGGCGAGCGGCGCGGTGGACGCGTTGTACCAGGTCCCCGACGCATAGCTGGCCGGGCACGGCGACGCCGGGCAAATGGTGGGAACCGGAACGTTGGCGTCGATGGAAAGAATCTCGTGGTATCCGTGGGAGCCAATGTAGCCAACGCTGAGCGTGGTGTTGGCGGAAAGGTGCTGTTCGATGCTGAACGTGTACGATTCCACCGTCGGCGTCTGGAGGTTCGCCTGCACGCCGCTGGGAATGATTTTCGCCGCCGTATACTTCGCGGCCGGACTGATGGTGGAAAACGCGATGCTCTTGTCCGCATAGACGGTATTGAAGGGAGCCACCTGGTCCAGGCGGTAATCCAGGGCGTCATTCAGGGCGTAATAGAGGCCGGCCCCCGCACGGATTACGGTCTTCTTCGAGGCGAAGGGTGACCAAGCCAGACCCACTCGGGGCGCGGGAAGGAACTTGGCGTTATTCGCGGAGAACACCGAGTCGCCGATCACCGGCTGGGTTTGGAGCGCTCCATTCGAACCAAATACGAAGTTCGCAGCGCGCCCGTCGGCCTCATTCCAACCAGTGGTAAATTCACCGCGGAAACCCAGACGGAGTTCGATGCTGGGCCGCAGTTTGATGGCGTCCTCGGCAAAATACGCGCCCTCCAGGGATCGCCATGAGAGCGGCGTAGCGGCGGGAGCGTAGGTCCACGTGCTCACGGTGCCGGCCAGGAAACCTGCAAGGTTGGAAAACGACGCTTGTCCGTACTGGTCATTCAGCAGGCTGCTGTTGGATTCGAGGCGCTCAAACCATACGCCCACGGTGATCGAATGGATGCCGTGGACGATGCTGACCTGATCGGTGGCCGTGAACAGGTTGCGCGCCGCTGAGAGGTTGCTTCCCGCGTTGGTGCCGCCGTTGGTGAGCTGGGAGGCGCCGTTCAGCGTGGTGCCGCCGCCAATCACCACGGCGCCCACCGGTTGGCCCGCGTGGATCCAGCCTCCCGGCACGGCGGAAGCCGTCCCCTCGACTTCGCTGTTGAAATAAAATCCCCCGCGGGAGAATCCCAAGGTCGCCTTGTTGAGAAAGTTGGGGGTAAAAACGTGGGTTCCACTCACGCTCGCCACCTGCTCGCGCGAGAAAACGTCGCTGAGGCTCAACGGATTGCTGGTAGGCGAATGGCCGTCGCTGTCGTCCACGGTGTAGACGCCGGCAAAGGAATCTTTCGTGGAGATAATCTGGTCCAGGCGTGCCGTGCCAAAGTCCTCGCGAATGTGCTGAAGGGGATTGCTGAAGGCCTTGGCGATGCCGCTATTCGCCCCCGTGGAGGTGAGCAGTTCCGGCCCATTGGCCACGGGCCACAAGCCCAGCAGGGGCTGAATGCTGGTGACGGCGGCCGCCCGCGAGGTGGCGTCGGGCACCAGCGTCACATCGCTCAGGCCGAGCACTTGCCGGTAGCCTTCGTAGTTGGCGAACAGGAAGGTCTTGTCCTTCTTGATCGGCCCGCCCAGCGATCCCCCGAACTCATTGCGCTGGAAGTTGGGAATTTGCGCCTGGTCGAAGAAATTTCGCGCGTCCAGGGCATTGTTGCGAAGGAACTCGTAGACATTGCCGCGCAACTGGTTGGTGCCGGAAGCGGTGGCGATATTGATCTGGGCCCCAGGGCGTTTCCCATATTCGGCGCCGTAGGCATCCTTGACGACGGCGAATTCCTGCACCGCGTCCACGCCCAGAAGCTGCCCGCTCGTCCCTCCCGGTGTGTTGTTCACCTCCGACGCGCTGGTGAATTCCACCCCGTTCAGAAGGTAGAGATTCTCTTGCGGGCGCCGGCCCGAAACCGCAAACATGTTGCCGACCACCGAGTTCGATGTGCCGACGCCGCCCGCGCGCTGCGAGGTGTAATTAATGACGCCGGGATTGAGCGTCAGGAGCTGGTCGTAGCTCCGGCCATTCAGCGGCAAGTCCTTCACTTGGCGGTCGTTCACCAGTCCCGAGACATCGGCGGTGGTCACATCGGGCACGAAGCCTGCTTCCACCACAATCGTTTGGTGGATTCCAGCGAGGGAGAGCGTCAAATCGACGGTCGCGTGTTGTCCCAGCACCAGCGTGATATTCCGCTTCGCCGTATTGAACCCGGCCTTTTCGGCGGAAACCTCGTACGTCCCCACGGCAAGCAGAGGAGCTTCATACCGGCCCGCGTCGTCGGTGAAGATGGTGCGAACGGCCCCCTTCTCCGTGTTGATGATCTTGATGGTGGCATGAGGGATGGCGCCGCCGGTGGCATCGGTGGCAATCCCGGAAATAAAGGCCTCACCTTGCGCCCATACCAGCGGCGCCGCTAGGGATATGGCCAGCAGCACGACGGGCAGGCGCGGAAGGAAGCGCGCCCGCCGGCGCGTCCCGGTGATGGCGTTTCCTCGTCCGGGGGCGGGTGGGGAACTCTCGAATCTCGATTCCATAGATCGCTCTCGCATTACATTCTCCTCCGTATGTGTGGGGGGTATCCGGTTCACCGGGCACGTCCCTAAACGGGGTGTCCCCCCGGGCGCCGTCATTCCCCGGAAGGCGGGAATCCACTCTACAAACCATGGGAAATGCGCCGCCGACGGACTCGATTGCCGCCTTCGCGCCAATGGCCGGGTCCGCCACTTATATCAGCAAGCGAAGTGTGATCGAGAATCCGGGCCGCCGAGTTCCGCACATCGAGGAAAATCTTATAAAGCGTGCGGTGCCTCTTGTCGTGCTCCACCAAGCGGCGCAGCCCCTTGGCATCGGCGAAGGGAGCGAGCGGGCCATCGATCAGGCGGATAATCTCACCCAAGAAAATCGTGGAGGGCGCCCGCTTCAGGCGATAGCCGCCCTTAGCGCCCCGCTGGCTCTCCACCAGGCGCGCGGTCTTCAGGTCAAGAAGGATCAATTCCAGGAACTTCTCGGGAATTCCTTCCGAAGTGGCGATGGCGTGGATCTTGGTCGGGCCGGCTTGATATTCCCGAGCCAACCGCATCATCGCTTCCAGGGCGTACAGGCCTTTGCTCGAAATTCGCATTGGATTTATAAGTAACTCTATCGAGTTAGTAGACTATAGCCGAAACAGGCGCCTGTCAAGAGCATTTTTTGCCTTCTCTTTCCGCTTTGGAGATGCGGCGGGAATTCACTTTCATCCCGCGCCCCGCCCGCCTTTGTCGCGGAGCGAAGCTTTGGCGTGCGTGCAGCTTGCTGCCGCTTTCCTACCCGCAAGCTTGCTTGTAGGAAATTCCATCACCACCTCGATCTGTAATCACTACGTTATCCTGCCTGCCGGAGTCCCAGCCAGCAAGCGGGCTGGGTCAAAAGCGGCAGCAAGCTGCACGCACTCCAAAGCTTCGCTCAGTACGCCGTGAGGGACGCCCAGGCCGGAGCCTCACACGCGCAAACAGGCTGATGGATGTTTTCGGCCCGCCATCCTCAGGCGTGCGGCTGGGGTCTTCGCAGGAACGGCGCGGCCCCGAGCAAGAGCCCGACAGCCGGCAGGAGCACCCAGTTCACGAAGTAAGTTAAGAGCCAGATTAGAATAAGGCCCAGCGACAAGTGGAAGTGCATATGTCTGGGCTTGAGGAAGAAAGGAGACAGAAAGATGAACAAAGATATAACTGGGGCGATAATGAGAAAACCAAGCATCCCGAGTGACGGTGCCAACGCCGCCAGCGCACGTTGGAGAACTCTGCCGCCGGCACGGTCCGACCAGAAGGCTGCAATCGCGCCGACCAGGGGAAGGGTCATCAACCAACCAATGTAGAAGGCGAAGAAGGGATGTCCACTCCCCATTTGCCCTGTCAACCAATAAAAGCGTGGAACAACGTCCTCGAATTGGAAAAGGGCCAATAGGCCGCTGCTTAAGATGAAGGCAGCAAACCCCGGCAGCCAAAAAGTCTTGGTACGGTAGTTCATAATTGCCTCCTCCGTTTCCGCGGCCAGGATTTCCTGGCGAAGTTTGGGCCAGTTGGAAACGGAATCGAGAGCTTCGCGGGCGGCCACGTCACTCGCCACGCCGCGCGCTTCGAGTGCGGTGGCGTGGTCCGCCAAATGGTCGCTGAGTTCGCGAACGATCTCTTCTTCCCGGCGAGGTCCGAAACCCAGCTTGCCTAAATGCTCTTTGAGATACCTCTGGTTATCCTGCATGGGTGACTCCGCACGTGTAGGGTCCAGCAGCGCCGGCCCTTGGCCGAACGCTGTTCGGCCCTACATCCCCGCCGAACGCGGCTCGGCCCTACGATCCCGCGGGGCGACTCCGGCTATCCGATGCAGCGCTTGGAAGAACAATCCCCACTCCTCGCGCAGCGGCGCCAGTTGCTTTTTGCCCTTGGGCGTCAGGCGGTAGTAGCGGCGCTGGCGGCCGCTGGGGGCTTCTTCCCATTTTCCCTTCACCCAACCGCGTTTTTCCAGGCGATAGAGCAGCGGATAGAGCGAGGCCAGGTTGAACTGGAGGACGCCGCCCGTGGCCTGCGCGATGCGCTTGGAGATTTCGTAGCCGTGCAAGGGTTCCCGGTCAAGCAGCGCCAGGATAGCCAACTCGCCGCTGCCGCGTTTGATTTTGGTGTCAATTCCGACCATCGTGGCTCCTATAAGTCGTAATCCTATATATAGGGCTGGACGTTGTCAAGGGAAAAGTTGCGGGTGCAGGCATAAGGATTTCGCCACCTTGGACTGCGGCGGCTCGACGCCGCCTTTATGCTTCTTCTCGGCGTTAACTCAAGTCGGCGTCGAGCCGCCGCAGTCCAAGGCGCTTCGCGCAGACAGAAACTGTGGACAGGCTGAGTCCTCGATTGAAAAGGTAAAGCCGTGAACTTGCAGAACAGGTCTGCGTTCCACGTCCTTCACGTGGCATGTATCCTGTGTTGATTGACTTAGTTCAAGACTTGGTCCATCGCGAGCACTATGGAAGTCAACATCCATCAGGCCAAGACGCATTTCTCCAATCTGCTCCGGCGCGCGGTGGAAGGTGAAGAGATTATTATTGCCGGCGCCGGCGTACCGATTGCTCGGTTAGTTTCCATCAAGCGCAAAAAGGCACCGTTTCCCCTGGGTCTCGACCGTGGAGCATACGAAGTCCCGGAGGATTTTGACGCTCCATTGCCCACGGAACTAATCGCTGCATTTGAAGGAAAGGCCTTGTCAATTCAGAAAAGGGCTAAGCGTGCTGGCAAGCTGTCAGCACCGGGACAAAAGGGAGCCGAAATCATCAGTCCGAGGGGAACCAGGTCTTGAGAGCCCCATCGACGGGGAGGCGGTAAGAACTCTACAGCAGACTCTACAGCTCTCTGGGAAGTGGGTCACTCCGAATATAATCGCAAACACATTGGCACGGCTGACATGAAACCGGAATTCGCAACGCGGGCGTCAGAGCCGGCAGCCCGCATGGCAGAATTCGCTGTTCCGGGCCATCTGCCCGCGTATAAATCGCCAACCAAAATCCCGACTTAGCCATGCGAAATTAGGGCATAATAGCGTCCGCCAACGCCGCCGAATCTTAAGGCTTCCGGTGTCGGGAGGACCCTCATGGACGCAAAACCATCGAACATCGCGGACGCAGCCAAGTCGAAGCTCGACACGGCTGTGCTCGTGATTCCCGCCTTGATCAAAGTAACCCTGCATCTCGTGACGCACAAAGGGTTCGGCTTCTTCAGCGATGAGTTCTATTGCATCGCCTGTAGCAAGCGGCTCGCCTGGGGGTACGTGGACCATCCTCCGCTATCCATCCTGCTGCTGCGCCTGGATCGCTGGTTGTTGGGCGATTCCCTGCTTTCGATCCGGCTGTTGCCGGCGCTCGCCGGAGGTGCGACGGTCCTCCTCACCGGACTGCTGGCCCGGCGATTGGGGGCAGGAAGGTTCGGCCAATTGCTCGCCCAGGTGTGCGTGCTAATTGCCCCCGTCTATCTGGCTTTTGGCCACACCTTCGCCATGAATGCTTTTGATGTGCTCTTCTGGCTCGCCGCTTTCTACGTTCTGGTGCTGATCTTCGACGGAGGAAGCCCCAAGCTCTGGATCGCTTTCGGCCTGGTCGCGGGACTGGGGCTACAGAACAAGATCACCATACTTTCCCTCGGGTTCGGACTGGTGGTGGGGCTGGTGCTGACTCGGCAACGCCGCCATTTCCTGAGCGCGTGGTTCTGGTTGGGAAGTGCGCTCGCGGGCCTGATCTTTCTGCCGTACGTATTGTGGCAGATACCGAACGGCTGGCCAACTCTCGAGTTCATGCACAACGCACGCCTTTACAAGATGGCCAAGCTTTCCTTCCCCGCCTACTTTTCCGGCCAGATCATGCAGATGCATCCCTTCACATTTCCCGTCTGGCTGGCCGGACTCGGTCTGCTGATGCTTAGCAAGGCCCATCGAAAATACCAAGCCCTCGGCTGGTGCTACCTGGCAGCCCTCGTCCTCTTTGTGGTGACGGGTGGAAAGACCTACTACTTGGCCCCCGCTTACACGATGCTTCTGGCGTTCGGCGCCCTCTGGATCGAGAAAACGGTTTCCCGCAAGGCCCTGCGGGTGGCGATCATGACGCTGATCGTTGCCGGCGGACTTGTCACGCTTCCCGTCGCCCTGCCGATCCTTCCCGTCGAGGCGCATATCCGGTACTCGGCGGCGCTGGGATTAAAGCCCAACGCCGGAGGAGAGCGTCATCGCGTCGGCAGGCTGTCCCAGTATTACGCCTCCATGTTTGGCTGGGAGCACCTGGTGGGAGAGGTTGCCCGCGTGTATGGTTCGCTACCTCCCGAGGATCGCGCCAAGTGCGGTATCTTCTGCATGGATTACCACCAGGCGGGGGCCATCGATTTCCTGGGAAAGAAGTACGGGCTGCCCGACGCCTCATCCGGGCACAACAACTATTGGTTGTGGGGTCCCCACAGTTCGTGGGAAGTGGGAATCGTCATCAACCGCGGGCCCGACGACCTCGCGAAGCTCTTCGAGGAGGTCTCGCAGGAAGGTTTCATCCACGACGAAACCGGCTACGTTCAGCCCTCAGAAAACGATCTGGGGGTGTATGTAGTCCGCAAGCCGAAAAAGCCCCTGGTGTGGGCTGCGGTCAAGCACTACGACTGAGTCGGCGGGTCAAGCTCGGATTCTCTGCACTGTCAACCGCGGTGGGACCCTTTCCTGACCCGCGATAGCCACCGCGTGCGCCGCGTTTCAACATTGCCTCTCCTATTGGGTGCGCCGGAGGGTAATTGCTTGTCCTGAGTCGGACCAAGTCGCATGTGAGTACAACTCGTTAACGTGAGGCTGCGTCGGTCGACGCGGCAGGGTGGTGTGTTGCCTACTGGGCGCGCATTAGCCGAACTGCATCCCACTCAAACGGCGAATATGGTTCCCTTGGCCGGTGCTAACATCGCCTCTACCCGGTGGAGATTGTCTGGTGCGGAGGGTAGGCGCCCTGGTCCGCATGGGCCGTGCGGAAAGAGGGGGAGGAGGGGCCATCTCTGCATAGGAAATGGCCCCGCTCCTGGATTCAATGGCGTTGTGACCTTGCCGGCTTGCTATGCTTCCTGTTCGGTTTGCACGGAGCGCAGGCGAGCCGCCTTGCCCCGCAGCTTGCGCAGGTAATAGAGCTTGGCGCGGCGCACGCGGCCGGAACGCACCACCTCGACCTTGTCGATGATGGGCGAGTGCAGGGGAAAGATGCGCTCCACTCCCTGTCCGAAGGAAATCTTGCGGACGGTAAACATGGAGTGGTTGCGCGCGCGGCGCAGGCCGATCACGGTGCCTTCGAAAACCTGGATTCTTTCCTTTTCGCCTTCCTTGATCTTGACGTGTACTTTTACCGTATCGCCGGGGCGAAACGCCGGCACTTCCTTCTTCATCTGCGATTGTTCAACTTTTTCGAGCGCATTCATGGTTCTATTCTCCCCAACCTTTCGAGAGCCCTTAACCGCGGCTCGATTATAGCCGTTCCGCACCGGCCTCGAAACAAGATTTCAAAAACTTTCGCGGCGAGTCTCCCTCGCACCGTCAGAATGCCGCGGCGGGTTTACCCCGCCACCTGAATCTGTAGGGGCGGTTCGCGAACCGCCCCTACCGAAACCGTGGCGGCGGATTTGTCCCGCCACGTGCAACCGTAGCGGCGAGTTTATCTCGCCACATGGCGGCGTAAAGCCGCCGCTACGTCCCCTGGAGCGATTCCAGCCACTCGCGATCTTCCGCACTCAGGGGGACTTGGGCGAGCAAATCCGGCCGGCGTCTCATGGTTTTTTCGAGCGCCCGCCGTCGCCGCCATTGGCGAATCTGCTCGTGGTTCCCGGAAAGAAGCACTTCCGGCACCTTCCAGCCGCGAAACTCCGGCGGGCGCGTGTAATGCGGGCAATCGAGCAACCCATACCGAATTTCCGCCGGGGCATCAGCCGGGACGGAGAAGGAATCCTGCTGGCTCGACTCTTCGTTGCCCAGCACTCCGGGAAGAAGGCGAAGGGTGGATTCCATCAACACCGCGGCGGGCAATTCCCCGCCGCTCAGGACGAAGTCGCCGATGGAAATCTCATCGGTGGCAAGGTTTTCCGCCACGCGTTCGTCCACGCCTTCATAGCGGCCGCAGATCAATACCAGGCGTTCAACCTGCGAAAGTTCTTCCGCCACGGCTTGATTCAGTAAGCGTCCCTGCGGCGAAAGCAGAATCACCGGCAGGGTTGGCGCGGGCGCCTCGCCGCGGAGCGCCTCCACCGCCCGGAAAATCGGCTCCGGCTTGAAAACCATTCCCGGCCCGCCGCCAAATGGCCGATCATCCACGGTGCGATGGCGGTCGTCGGTATATTCCCGCAGGTCGTGCAGCCGGATCGTGGCGTGGCCCGAGGCCATGGCCCTCTTCAGCAGCCCGTGCTCCAGGATGCTGCGGAAGAAATCGGGGAAGATGGTGACCACGTCGAAGGTCATGACAATCGGGGCTAGAGCAAAAACTAAAGTGTAACGGAAGTACGTGTTTTAGGCAAGGCGGCGCATTCACGGCACCGCAGCATCGCACGGCCCGCTCACACTTCGGCCATCCCTCGCGAGGCTTGGCGGTGGTCGAGTCAAAGCAATTCTACATGGGCAAAGGCCACGGTGGCGGCGTGTCCCATCCAGATTGACGACGTGCGATTGCCATTGGGGTATCGCGCATGAGAAAAGCCCACGGTCAGAAAAACGCTGACCGTGGCTACCCGCTGTCCTCGATGGCTACCCGCGGGCGGTTTGCGCCACCGTCTTAGTTGCAGTAAAGTAGAATCATGATAACGAAGGAGGATAATCCTATGACCATCACCCTCAGTCCTGACCAGGAGCAGGCGGTCCGCGAGGCCATTCGGGCCGGCAAGGTCACCTCGGTTGACGAATTCATTGCGCGGGCAATCGCCAACTTGCCCAAGGGTGACGAAACTCCGTCCGTAAGCTCATCCTCCAGGGTCTTTGCGCAGGGGCTGGGTTTGTTCGGCAGTCCGGAAGACGCTTCTCTGCTTGACGAGGTGGTTTCCATCGCCTACCAGGAGAGACGCCGGCCGAGCAAAAGGGAGGCGACACTCTAAGATGACGGTCAAGGCAATCCTGGACACCGACATCCTTTCCGAATACTTCAAGGGACACAATGCTTCCGTGGCCGGTCGAGCCGCGAGCTACGCCAAGGATCATGGCGTTTTCACCTTTACGAGCGTTACCGTCTACGAGATCGTTTATGGTCTTGAGCTGAAGGGAGCTTCGAGCCAATTGCAAAAGGTGCTGGCCTGGCTGAAGCTGAACGAAGAGATTACACCCCTCGACGCTGACTACCTCGCGGCGGCTACCATCAAGGCAACAGCAAGAAAGCAAGGCTATGTTGTCGAACTCCCGGATTGTTTGATTGCCGCAGTCGCCGTGCGCCTGAACCGGCCGCTGGTGACGGGCAATACCGACGATTTCGTGACGATTCAAAAAACCGGCATCAATCTCACCATCGAAAACTGGCGATAACTGCGGGGAAAATCGGGCACAGGCACGATGTTTCCTGGTATGGTGTCTGCCCATGACAAGCGGGTAGCCCCGGTGTCGCCGCGGCTGAAAGTCCGCCCCTCTTAATGGTGGGCGACCAGTCCTGAACGTGGGTTCTTCTGGCGGTGGTCGAGTCAAAGCAATTCTACATGGGCAAAGGCCACGGTGGCGGCGTGTCCCATCCAGATTGATGACGTGCGATTGCCGCTGGGGTTTCGCGCATGAGAAGAGCCCACGGAACTGCACTGACCGTGGCTACGCCGGTTCACCAGCCCTTTCTTCACGGGATTTAGGCGCACGTACTCCAGACGCTCATTGAGTTTCTTCTCGTCGCGCACAAAGCAAGCGTGGCGCGAACCTGCTTTGTAGGCCCGCGGCTTTTTGTTGTCGATGGGGGGGACTTGGTGGCTGGAAGCAATCTGAGCTTACAAGAAAGGATTCTTGATCTCTAGATCCCCAATGCGTTGGCCAGATTGGAGGTCTTCACTGTAAAGGATGCTGCACTGACCTTCGATTGCCGCCGCAACAATCAGGGAATCGTACCAGGAAAAACGGAGCCGGGCGCTGAGGCGGAGGGCTTCTCCGTAAAGAGCCGGGGAAGAATGGATAGCCAATAAAGGGCGAAAAACCGTGGACAGATACTGCTCCCCGTCAGAGATGGCCATCGGTTGCGCAAAGCGCCGCAGCGCCACATGGAAGAACTCCTGGACTACCTGGTAGCTGACGATTCCCTTGCGGGTCTCTACCGCGGTGCGGACCAACTGCAAGGCGCGGCGGGCTTTCCCAGGCGCGGTTAGGTCAAAGCAGTAAACAAAGACGTTGGTGTCAAGGAAGAACCTATCGTTCATTCATCTCGTCCCGCGTGTAGTGGCGGCCCGCCTTGACATGGCGTAAGCGTCTCATCAATGAGTCCACCTCGCGCGCACTCCCCCCCTGCGCCGTATACTGCAAAAGCCATTTTCGAAACGCCGCATTGAGCGTCTCGCGTTGAGCGCGGGCAATAAGCCGCGCCTGCTCAATCAGGTCTTCATCCGCGCTAAGGGTGATGTTTTTCATACGAATCAAGTGTACACGAATATCGTGTTTCGTTCAATCCCACCGTCGGAGGATGACTCCGCGCTGCTTGCGGAAAGCGGGTAGCCAAGGACAGTGCTTTTTTGTCCATGGGTTCTTCCGGCGGTGGTCGAGTTACAACAATTTTGCTTTGGACAAGGCAACGGCGGCGGCGTGTCCCATCCAGATTGATTTCGTGCGATTGCCATTGGGGTATCGCGCCTGAGAAAAGCCCACGGTTAGAATTACGCTGACCGTGGCTACACGCTCAAGGCTTCCGAAAAGCCTTCTGCAACTCCACCCATATCTGGGTCGAAATTGGGCTTCGCCCTTTGGCAGCGGCCTGTGTCGTTACCGCCCCAATCTGGCGGAGTTCTTGCCACAGGTTCTTTCGCAAGGGGCGCTGACGCGATCCCCTCAGTTGCTTGTACGCTATGAAATATCGTCCGTCCCCTGTGGGTATTTCCTCCTTGTCCTTAATCTCAGCTAGCTTCGCGCTCTTGTTCAAGAAATCGAATACCAACAGACGGTCTTTATTCTTCATTTTATGCGCACTGACACTCTGCCACTCATAGCCTTGTTTATCCCAGCCCGTTTTGTCCTCAACCATCTTTTCCGCGTCTTCTGAAATTTCGTAAAGACAAGACTCCCGCCAGAATTTCGGGTCCTGCCCTCCATCTGCTCGCTCGTGGTCCCTTCTCAGAATTGTTCGGTGAAGAGGAACCTCGGGAAACGTTCGTCCTTTTTGCAAGATTTCGTACCGCCTTTCGTATAGCCGAATCCTCTCCTCTTCAAGCGGGACAGATTCGTCCCATTCAACCTCAAAAGCTTCCTGAAGTTCTCGTGCATCATTTGAGTTAGGTCGGACATCAAACGCCGCGCAAAGCTCGCGATTTCCTTTTAGCCCCCCCTCTGTCAAGTTCGACGATCCTACGATGGCGACGACCCTCGGACCTTTCCCAATCAGGAATAGCTTTTGATGGAACCTGAGATTTGTCGAGAGGCGGACTGAGAATTTCCCCCCGGTGCCCATTTGAGCGCGAAGGAGAGCACGTAAGGCCCTCGGCTCTGTCACGTCCTGGTAAATACTCGTCAGGATGTTTACACCACCACGTCTGGCCACTCGAGGCAACATGTCTAGAATCTCAGAAACTCCTTGGTGGGACGCAAAGGCCACTGCGAAAGCAGCGCGATCGGCACCCTGCAGATTTCTTCGAAGGTAATCCATAAGCCTATTCGGACCTCGATTGGAAATCAGAGTGAGTCGCATCTCTCTTCACCTTCAACTTGATCGTAATACCGGGCGTATACTCGCCATCTGCCGGAGCGCTGCGAAGGTACGGGCTACGCTTGCTTACCGCGTCCGGCGACCGGCATCCAAGCCGCCGCTCTAAACAAGTTAGCGAGCCACTTAAGGGCCTGAGGGTAGTATTCGCCATCCAAGACGAATTCCTGGCCAATATCGACGGTCCTGAGCAGCACTTTCCCACCGACCTTTGTCCACCGTTTCTTGTCGGGGTGATACGTTAGCGGTGGCTTATTGGGAAACGGATACATCCACGCGGGCACACGCCACACCCGGCGGCCATTCCCTGGTTCGGTCAGTTGTAGTTTCCTATGGTACTTCTTAAATATGCCTCCCCCTGGGATCCGTAGGCGAAGCCCTGGCAGGTCGAGACGCTTCTTGGCAACATAAAGTGTGTCGTAGTTTTCCCCCTCGGCCCGCCATTCATCGCCCTCGTAAACGTGGGGATGGAAAGATGCCCAGAGCGGTAGCTTGGAACGCCGTGAACACTCTTGATAGACTTCACCCACTTGAAGCCATCCCCACAATAGATGAATGTCTGGCTCTCCCCTCACAAATCGCAGATGCCCTTCTATCTCTTCGACCCTACGAAACCATCCGAAAAAAAGAAAAAGGTCACCTCCGCCAACCCCATTCTCCTCCAAGTGCGCACGCGCCGCATTTGCTTGACCAAAGGCGGGCAACCACCCAGACCGGCGTGCAAGGGCGGTCTCATTAAGGTCGGGGTCAAGATGGGCACGACTGTTTCCGGTGTGACGTTTGGCCCGTCGTTTTGTAAGGTCCGCCACTATTCGCCCGAGGTTGCTTTGGTCGAACTTTATTTCCCTATAGCGAACGTTTCCAGCTTCAGAATCAGGAGATGGTATTGGCAGTGAGTACATCCGGCCATCGTGGAAAATCGGGCTAGCAACGCCGCCGTTCTTCGCGTCAAACCCTTTTCGACTGAAGATTATTTTCACGCAGTTGACTCCCAAGGTTTGCACACTTGTTCCGGAACTACACCTTGCATAGGCTGAATGATCTCGCAGAGGGCCCTGCGGGCGATCCGACACGTTCAGTAGAGCCCAACCAAATAGTTCGCAGTCGCCTCATCTTTTGATCTAATGGCGCAGTCGCGCAAGGCACGTCTCAACCGTCTTTTCAGCAAGCGTCAGCGCCATAGTGCGGAGTGAACGCCTTTTTTCCTCTAGGTCTTGTTACGAAGGGAGGCGATTCCTTTCGCAGGAATACCCTGAAAATAGACCCATGCCGGAAATGCACCGCGCCGCGTGTAGTAAGCGACAGCCCTCCGCCACGAAATATCGCGACCGAGCCTCCGGCACAGCCGCAGAATTGCTAGGTCGCGCTTGTTTATATTTTTCTTCCTGATGCTCATACCCCCCCTTCTCCTTAAGGGTGCAGTCGGTTGAGTCGAAGCGCCCTTTTCCCACAAGTGAGGCAACAAAATGAAAAAGGTGCTCACCAATTCTTGAGCACCTTTTGTTGGTCACGGGGCTGCGCCACAGCCTCGACTAATCTATCATCCGTGAGCGTATCAGGGGCACCACGGTTTGTCAAGGCCAACGACGCCAACCAGGCCGGACCGAAAATCACACTTGGAATGGCAATGAAAGCACGCGTTCGTCGCGCGGGACGCGACGAACGGGCGCGGCACAAGCGGGGTAGCCGCGCTCAGCGTTTTTCTGACCGTGGCCTTTTCTCATGCCCGATGCTCCAGCGGCAGGTCGTCAATCTGGATGGAACACGCCGCCACCGTTGCCCTGTCCAAAGTAAGTTTGCTGTAACTCGAGCACCGCCAGAAGAACCCACGGTCAGGACTGGTCGTCCACCATTAAGATTGGCGGACTTTCAGCCGCGGCGACACCGTGACCACCTACCCCTTACGCGTATTCAGTGCTAGGATACGAAGTGAGATAGGAGAGTTGCGGTGGGAACGAAGCAGCAGATACTGAAGGCAATGGAAGAGCTTCCCGACGACGCCGGCGTCGAGGACGCCTTGGATCGGCTTTACCTGCTTTATAAAGTCGAGAGAGGCCTTCTCCAGGCGGACCGTGGTGAACTTATCAGTCAAGATGAAGTCCGGCAGCGTATGGCGAAATGGCTCAAGTAAGGTGGACGCCCCAGGCGGCCGATGATCTCGACGCGGTCTGTCTGTTCATCGCTCGGGATTCTCCCCAACTGGCGGCGGCGTTCGCCGACCGCGTCCTCCGCGCTAGGGACCTCCTGGCCTACTTCCCACTCTTGGGCCGCGTTCGGGCAGAATCGTTCCGGAATTGGGCGTCGGGAACATTCGAGAGATCTTAGTCGGCAGCTACCGTGTAATCTATCGGATTCGACACGACGATGTCCACCTCCTGACGGTGCACCACGGCGCCCGGTTGCTTGACAGCACAAAAATCGGCGCTGGAGACTAACAGACATCTAGCCGCGCAGAACTGTCCTGACTGTGGCCCGATGCTCCCGCGCCAGGTCGTCCCATCTGGATGCAACTCGCCGCTACCGTTGCCCTGTCCAAAGTGAGTTTGCTGTAACTCGACCACCGCCAGAAGAACCCACGGTCAGGACTGCACTGGCCGTGGCTACCCCCTATAAGACAAGTGACAAGTGAAGAGTGACGAGAAACAGGCAAAGCCCTCTGGCTGGCGACGTTAAAAAGCGAACGTCTGCGCCAGCCCGTGGTTAGGTTCGCTCGGCCTTGGGCGGGGTGGACACTTCGATTTGGCTGGCGGCCTTGATCAATACTCGCAGGGCTTGGTTGACGGACTCCGAGTCGCGAAACACCGCAGCCACATCGGAATCAAGGAGCACAACATTCGTACCCTCCCGGTACTGCTGGTAGTATTTGCCGCGAACGCCCCCCCGGAGATCGTACTCCGGCCTCATCTCGTCCGCCTCGGTTCGATCATTCTCCGGACTCATATTGTTTCCTCTCCGCGGGAGTGAGCGTAGCGCGGACCCCCGTCCTTGGGGTCCGCGGCTCTTCATTAGCAATAACCACAAATCGCAAAGACCGACGCCTGTGCCTACGTTTGAGAGCGCAAGCGGGTAGCCCCGGTCAACGTTTTTCTGACCGTGGGCGTTTCTCATGTCCGATGCTCCAGCGGCAGGCCGTCAATCGGGATGGAACACGCCGCTACCGTTGCCCTGTCCAAAGTAAGTTTGCTGGAACTCGACCACCGCCAGAAGAACTCACGGTCAGGACGGCACTGGCCGTGGCTACGCCCGCTGCAAATTATGAATTATGAATTCTGAAAATAGTCGAGTTCCAGATTCGATCGATTCTGGCAAAGTGCTCTTGCCTTCATAATTCATAATTCAGAATTCAGAATTTCTTCAGCTTGCCCTACCCGTTCAGCTCCAGCAATTCTTCCGGCGGGTCGATCACGATGGTCTGGGCGGCGAGATCGATGCGGGTGCAGATTTCCTGGGCCAGGGGAATCAGCACTTCACCTTTTCCGTCCGCAGGCAGGACGTGGAGCACATCCACGCCGCCTGTGGGTTCGACCTCGGTCACGGTCCCAATTTCCCGTCCCTGGCGTTCCCAAAGGACGCGGCACCCGCGCAATTCGCACAAATAGTAGTGGTGCGGGGGAAGGGGCGTGCGTTGCTCCCACGGGATGAAGACTTGCAGCCCGCGCAGGCGCTCCGCACTCTCGATGGAGTCAATTCCCGAGAATTTCAGGATGATCCGGCCTTTGTGCGGCCAACCGCCTTCCACCTTGACGGCTTTCGGCGCCTGGCCGGGAACTTCCAGGAATGCCGACTGAAGCTCGTGGAAACGCGCGGGGAAATCGGTAAGGATCTCCGCCGCCACCTCTCCTTTGCGTCCCTGGGGCCGGAGAATGCGCGCGATGGTCAGCAATTGCCCGGTTGCGTCTTGGGTCAAAATCTCTCCCGCCCCACACGCCGCCACCGGCCGCGAGTGAGACGAAAGGCCCCCCTATTCCAGGATTTCCAGCGTGAAGCGCTTCTTGAGCTTCATGCCGGCAGCGTTGAGGATGGTGCGGACGGAGCGAGCGGTTCGCCCCTGCTTTCCGATCACTTTCCCCAAGTCGGAAGGATGCACCCGCAATTCCAAAACGGTTACTTGTTCGCCCTCAACCGCCCGCACAGAAACCTGTTCCGGATTATCCACTAGCGCTTTGGCGATGGCTTCGATCAACTCTTTCATCTGCCCCTCCCGCCCACATGAGCTGACGTGCAAGGTTGGTGTGAATCAGTGAGTACGAAAACGCATAACCGCAACGCGCGCGGGCGCCACGATCGGCGCGGAAACCGGCCTCATCATCTAGGCCGTTGGCGCCGGCGCGGGAAGCCTCTTCAAGAAACTCCGCACCGTTTCTGAAGGCTGCGCTCCCTTTCCGATCCAATAATCAACGCGCTCGCGTTTCAGCACGATTTCCGGCGGCGTTCGCCGGGGATTATAATGGCCGATAATTTCCACGAAGCGCCCATCGCGGGCCCGCGAGCGATCAATCACTACCACCCGGTAACTGCCCTTTTTTTTGGCCCCGGTTCGAGCCAGGCGTATTCTTAACAATCTTCCCCCTTTTTATTCGATGATCGATCGACGGTGGTTAGTTGACCTTGATTCAACGTCATTCGGCCACCGGCAATCGAAAATCGAGCAGTGAACCCTTTTGTAGTGGCACGGCCATCCTGGCCGTGACCGTTCACGGGCAAGATGCCCGTGCCACGTTCCACTTCAAAACCTGTGCCACTTCAAAAACCCGTGGCACTTTGTGCCCATTCTTGTTGTGGCACGGCCATCTTGGCCGTGACCCTTCACGGGCAAGATGCCCGTGCCACGTTCCCCTTCAAAACCCGTGCCACATCAAGACCTGTGCTACTTCAAAAACCCGCGGCACCTTGTGCGCATTCTTGTTGTGGCACGGCCATCTTGGCCGTGACCGTTCACGGGCAAGATGCCCGTGCCACGTTCCACTTCAAAACCCGAGCCACATCAAAACCTGTGCCACTTCAAAACCCGTGGCACTTTGTGCCCATTCGAAATGAAACAATCCCGACCCCTTATTCCCCAGCCGTCTCAGCGGGATTAACGCATTCCCGGCCCCACCGGCATGCCCAGCCGGCCGAGACCGCGTCCCAGCAGGCTCTGACTCATGGACTTCATCATTTTGCGCATTTGGAAGTATTGTTTCAAGACCTGATTTACCTGCTGGACGGAAGTCCCGCTGCCCCGGGCGATGCGCTTGCGCCGCTTGCCATTGATGATCTCGTGATTGCGGCGCTCCTGCGGAGTCATGGAATTGACAATCGCCTCGATGTGAATCAGCTCTTTCTCGTCCACCTTGACCTTGCCGGCATCCTTGAACATGCCGACCTTGGGCAGCATGCCCAGCATCTGCTCCATCGAACCCATGCTGCGCACCTGGGTAAGTTGATCGCGAAAGTCTTCGAGCGAAAAGGTGTCGGTCTGAAGCTTGCGATGGACTTCCATGGCCTTTTGCTTGTCGATCTTCTGCTCGGCTTTTTCAATGAGCGAGAGGATGTCGCCCATGCCCAGGATGCGGGAGACGATGCGCTCAGGATAGAAAACTTCCAGTTGATCGTACTTCTCGCCCATGCCCATGAACTTGATGGGCTGGCCGGTGACGTGATGAATGGAAAGCGCCGCGCCGCCGCGCGCATCGCCGTCGAGCTTGGTCAGGATCACTCCCGTCGTGCCCAGCCGCTCGTGGAATTCCAGCGCGCTGCGCACGGCGTCCTGGCCAATCATGGCATCGGCCACCAGCAGGACCTCGCTGGGCCGCAGCTTGGTGCGCAGTTCGCTGACTTCGTTCATCAGCTCCTCGTCGATGTGCAGGCGGCCGGCGGTGTCAACAATCAGCACGTCGTGCCCGCGGTCGGCGGCGTCTTTGCGCGCGGCCATGGCCAGGGCAATGGGCGAATCGATTCCCTCGCCGGCGAAAAGCGGGATCTGAACGGCTTTGGCGATGATCGCCAACTGCTCTCGCGCCGCGGGGCGATAGACGTCGGTGGAAACCAACATCGGGCGGCGCTTGCGCCCGGCGAGCCAGAGCGCTAACTTGCCGGAAGTGGTGGTCTTGCCGGAGCCCTGAAGGCCCACCATGAGGAAGACCGTGGGGAATTCCTTGGAAAAAGTCAGCAGCGAGGCTTCGCGGCCGAGAATCGCAATCAACTCGTCGCGAACCACGCGGATCACTTCCTGCACAGGGGAAAGACTGGAGCGCACTTCCTCGCCCAGCGCCTTGACCCGGACACGGTCGAGCAACTCCTTTACCACATTAAGGTTAACGTCGGCGTCGAGAAGCGCCAGACGCACCTCGCGCAAGGTTTGGTCCACCACCTCTTCGTTCAGGACTCCCTGAATGCGAAGGGACTTGAAAACCTTTTGCAGCCTGTCTTGCAGCGCGTCAAACATGTAGATTCAGCTAACTGGGGAAACAAATCACCCCGCCGGTCCCCATCCGAGGGAGAATCGGAAAGCAAACACACTACTCAATTTTACGCCCTCTACCAAAGTGAAGCAAAGCGCGTGATATCAATATATCACTAGAATCGGGCCGAGGGAATGATGAAACCAGCGGGGTGTCACATGACAAAACATCCGATTTTGGCCTGCTCATGCCCCCGGAAGCCCCCCGCCAGTGATCACTGGGGACTTGCAAGAACTTCTGGAACGCCTATTTCCGGGTCCAGGGTGGAAAAACCCACATTGTTTTTGAGCAGGGACAACTTCGCAAAAGCCAATCGCCCGAGCAAGCTTCGTGATGCCGAAGATCTCGATGAACGGGAATGATAGAGGACTCGGAATTGGGCAGTGGGTCAGGGAACATCGCCGGCGATACAGCAAAGCTCCCAAATGGTGGTGATCGTAATGGGTACGGCGCCATCCATGTTGTCGCCAGCCAAGAGATTAGTGACGCCTCTTTCTTAACCCAGCGGTTATATTAGCCCGCCATCCTTGTGGTGAGTTCGCCAACAAATGAGTTGTTCGACGGCCACCGAAAGCACGCACACCCCGCCGGCAATGGAGACGCTTACCTCCAACAGGTACTGAAGCATGTCTTCGTGACTGGGGGCGCTGGCCACGAGCACCAGGGCAACACCATGGCCGACGGCCCAAAGGCCAATGATGGCGCACAACCCAAGGGTCACAACTCGCAGGGCGGTCTTGAACATAGCCACCTCCGTCTTCCGCTCGAAGGGCGCGCGGATCGGCTCCCATGATTCATACACCCGGATGAGGGTCGGGTCAACTCAAAGCGCATCGGCCGGGGAGGAAGGATAGGGCGGGCTGGAAAGCAAAGTCCGTGCGCAGTTGGATCCCTGCCGCGGCAGCCGTCAACACGGCACGTGAATTCGCCGGGAGATCCGGCGTTCGCCGCGCATGGAGGTACGCGCTTGAAGACAGCGAATTCCTAAAGGAAGGTTGCGATTAGAGGTTGCGGAGATAATCAGAAGCCGTCAGGCTTCCGAATCTCACCGAATTAACGCGCTCCCCCACCACATTGCCAAAGTACTCGAGGATGGCGGTCAACACCAAGGTGGCCGACCTTTCGCGCATTTTCAGCCAGTGGCGCATAGCCAAAGAAGCAAAGATCAACTTGAAGTAAACAATCAATAGGCGCTCTTCGTAGCTATAGCGCTGATTGACATTGGCGGCATTCTTGAGGAGGTAGGTGAGTGCAAGGAAATCACACTTGAGGGTAAGCGTCAGACGCGGGTATTCCATGGGACAGCCAAAATCCTCGATTGCTTTCCGAACCGATGGAAATTCCAGGTGATTGGCGTTCACGATCGACTGGAAAAACTCCTGCGTGAACTGCCGGCGCAGGACCTTTTGACAAAATGCCTGGATGTAAAAGAAAAACATCCCGGTGGAAACGATCAGAATCAGAGCCGCGATAAACATGTCGCACCTCACGTCAACGCGCTAGTTCAAATCGGCCTCAACCCAAACCGCTTGTCTCCCTACCGGCGCACGGACAGTTGCTGCCTTCGGCCTCCTCGTGACGGCATATATCCAAGTCAACAACATTCCCAGCGTGCAGGCCGGGTTTAAGAAACTGAAAATGAGGCGGGCGAAGTTCTCGCCAAGAGTCACGTGCAGCAGGGCCAAGCCGGCGGCCTCGCCTGCAAACTGGAGACCCATGCCGCAAACCAGCAGTGCGAGCTCGTCGTCATCAATCGTGAGCTGCTGGATCATGAGGTAAAGCATCGTATTTAGAACCAGGCAACTAAAGTAGAGGTTCTGGCTGAACTCAACGATGAACGTTGTGAAGAGTTGGGTATAGTTGCGGGTAAGGGCAAGAGCCGAAACTGCGACGACCAACACCAAGACAAATACCAGCAACAGGCGGACGAAGCGCCACAGCTTGTCCTCCCGCGTGCAGGCGCGCCGGAAGAAGGCACACGTCAACAGAAAAGCGCCTAAGGCCAGCGCCACATCCGTCAGCCAATAGAAATAGGCAAACTGCGCAGATGCCCCGCCGAAATAATTGAGCACAGCTGGGCGCGCGACCCCATCGAGACCGAACAGCAGAGTCACATACAGGCAGAGGCCTTTGAGGCGCCGCCACCTTCCTCGCGCAACCAGCAGCACACACACGACCGCTTCCAAAACGTAGATTCCGTACTGAAGGCCGTGGATCAAAATCCAGTTACTCATGAGCGTCACGGAAATACCCGTCGTCCTGTGTGGCTTCCGCGTCGCTCACCTCGACCGGAAGCTGGTTATTTCATGGGCGGAATCGGCGCTGGGGTTCCACCAATCCCAAACGCATCTATTGCCTGCCCCTGCATGGGCGGAATCGGCGCTGGGGTTCCACCAATCCCAAACGCATCTACTGCCTGCCCCTGCATGGGCGGAATCGGCGCTGGGGTTCCACCGATGCCGGCAACACTCCGCCGGATCGAAACACCGCTCAATACTACAAACACCGCGAGAATAAATGCTAGAAAATAGTTTTTCACGGCTCCCCTCCAAATAGTCCAATAGGATGACTGTCTGAAGGGAGAGCTTAAGCAATTATTAGCTGCGCGTCAATAGATTTTTGAACACTCCTCCCACTCCTGGTATTTTCACCAAAACGGTCTTAATGTCAAACCCTTTCTACAACATCCGGGCACTGAAGCCCACAGTCGCGACCAATTGTAGCGTCCCCCGTCACCACTTCACAATAGTACTTTGGTGCCATGTCAACTCTTTGGGACTGGCTTTCGCGGTTTCATGGAGGCAAGCGTCAGGCCAGGTCCGTTTGTGGTGCCTTCGGTTCACATTTAGTTTCGTGCCTTCAAATGCCAAGGCACTCGCCGTTCTCGCACCGCGCGAAACCGAAGACTTCCTTTGCGTCTACAAGGCCCACCTCAGGCCCGGGATGCGCCGAGCGACAGGGTGACATAGAAGAATGTAGCGTCAACCTTCAGGTAGGCATTTCTGTATTGTCATCTCGTGCTGACTTTTAATTCAGCACGTGCCGACCTCCCGACGATGCCGGGACAGGCGCCGGTCGGTGCTACAGTTACCTGACCACCCGGGCCTGACCACACCCTCGCCACCTCTTGAACCGGGAGGTGAGAAAAAGCTCCGAGGCCGAAGGTAGCACGGCCCTACAAACCCGATGCGAGCGGCTGGCGCGGCCCAGTGATTTCCCGTTTTGAGCGCAGCGCCGCCATCTTAGCGGCTCAATGCCGGCTGGAAGCCCGCGCTACATTACCTTTGGGCCCCCAATCGGGCCGCCTATCCCAGCCCAGGCCCTCCAAGGTGTGAAAAAGACCAAAGCCACGGATTAGTACAGATGCTCATGGATTAAAACTGAGGACCTTTCCGTGCTGGACCGTGCTGAACCGTGTTGATCCGTGGCCCGAGCCCCGTCCGAAGTCCGCTGTGCGGGGTCCAAAAAAGCGGCGCAAGCGGTCATTGGAAACCATGTCCGGGATGCGATGTCCGAAGGCGGAATAGCAGGCGGCCTTGCACATTCACAATCATCCCCGCTGCGCGCTATAGATAGATGATCAAGATCACCGATGCCGCCCAAAAAAGCACGACGGAGAGCAGGACGGGATCGGTAAACAAAGACCGCGTGGGGTTGCCTCCCTGCTGGCCCTGATGGATGAGGTAGAGATAACGGAAGATGCCGAACAAGACGAAGGGGATGGTCAATTCCAAGCGTTTGCCGGGGAACTTGCTCTGGACATCCGGCGACAGGGTGTAGAGGGCGTAGGAAACCACCGTGGAAGCGGCAACGATGCCGATGAGCTGGTCCAGAAAATACGGCGAGTACTCCGCCAGGATAGCCCGGTGGTCAGAGGCGCGGCGCCCTAACAGAACCAGCTCGTGCCGGCGTTTGCTGAGGGCGATGAAAAGCGCCAACAGCGTCGTGCACACAATCAACCAGGGGGAAATGGCGACGCGAATCACCAGCCCGCCGGCAATCACGCGAAACAGGAACCCGGCCGCCACAATGAACACATCCAGAAGAACCACGTGCTTCAGGAGGGTGGAATAGAGAACATTGAGCGCCAGGTACGCCACGACGATGGCAAAGAAGCTGGTGTTGAGCTTCCACGCCACGATCAGGCCCGCGCTTCCCAGGATCGCGCCGGCAATTCCCGCCGGCATGGGGCTGAGCCGGCCCGAGGCGATGGGCCGGAGCTTCTTGATGGGATGGTGGCGATCTTCCGGTGCATCGAGGATGTCATTCAAGACGTACGTGGCGCTGGAGACCAGGCAGAACACCAGGGTGGCCAATATCACTTGCCGGCAACGGTCCCAGCGCATCAGGCTCTGGGAGAAAATAAGGGCGGCAAAGATGAATCCATTCTTCACCCACTGCTGCGGGCGCAGCGTTTCCACCAACGCCCGAAGCGTGGAGCCGCGCTGGCGCGCCGCGCTCTCAAGGGTTGACGATGTTCCGAGTGAGTCCGTATTGGCGCCTTGCCGGCCGGGCATCATCACAATTCCACCATGTAGGGGAATTCTTGCGCCACGAGACTGGAGGGGTCAGCTCGAAGTTGCTCGAATTCGCGCTGGGAGTAAACCAGCGTGTCCGTGGGGATCGAAGCGGTAAAGATCTGATAGGCGCTGCGGCTCCGGACAAAGTCGGGAAATTCATGGCGGACGACTGCTATCAAGTCGGCATCGCTGTCCGCCGTCCAGTTTCCCTTAACCAGGGAGCCAAACAAGTAGACCTTGACGACGTCGGGGTGCGCGCTCTTGGCTTCCGCAACGGCGTTGCGCAAGTCACGGAGCACTTGGTTCAGATCGATGAATCTGACTTCTACAGAACTCCAAGATTCGTTGCGCATGATCGAGAAAGTCCTGACTGTCCGTGCCATTAAAATAATCCGCTGGGCGCCCGGAAGCAAACCCGTTGGGATAACGGGAAATGACGTAAACTTTGTCCAGCGCCTGGGCGCCCTGGAGCACCTCCTGGGTGACTCTCACGGATGAGGGGAGATTTCGCAGAATCTCCGTGATGGAGTGCCCCCGCACGGCCCCCCGGAGTGCTTGAACCAGAGCTTTCACGGCTTTTTCCGCGCCTTGCTGAGCGATGAACGCTGCCCATTCGTGATGCCCTGTTGAGGCAGCCGTTTTCCCGAACTCCAGGTTCTCTTTCCGCCGGTTCGAACCAGCCTTTTGATCGATCCATGGAGCTGCTCCAGCCTCAGTTTACCACGGAACGGGATGGGAAAAATCCGCAAGACCAGCGGCTTCAGTACTATTTTCCGCTTTCCTTTTTCCCTCGGTTGTTCGCCGTGGGCCACAGGATGCCGCCCGCCAGGTGACGGGCTCACGGCTGTGCTGATTCCCTCACCGGAGCTTGGCCAATTAACTTCCTTCAACATTGCTAATATCGGCTATTTCCTGTTTGCTAAAGCCCACAAGCTCCGGCTCAATGGCGAGGGCCATGCCGGTTCGCGCCCACACAGTTTTGCGGACGTGCCGGGCGAGGGCGATGACGTTTTGCGCCGTCGCTCCACCTCGGTTGATCAGCACCAGCGGCTGGTTCTCATTTACCTGTGCACCGCCGATGCTGTACCCGCGAAGGCCGCAGATATCGATCAGAAAGGCCGTGGGAATCTTGATGGCTTCCCGCGACGGGAAGCGATTGCGTATCTCTTCCAGGCGCTCCAGCTCTCGCGGCGAAAAGTTGCGCTGGATCCTTTCACGCAGCGCCGCGTATTCCCCTTCGTGGAGGGACAGATTCTTGAAGAACGACCCGGCATTACCGCCTCGCTCCTCGCGCGGGAAGGGGAGCTTCCGGTCGCGGATGGAGACCATCGCCTGGCGGATTTCGCTAAGCGAGGGCTGCGTGGTGCCGCGCTCCTGGAAATAAGCCCGCACGTCCGGATAGTCAAGCTGGGGGCGCCCATGCTGGGAGAGGCGGAGCGTAAGCCCAACAATGATGAGTTTGCCCCGCGCCGTCGTGTTGAAAACGCTGCGCCGGTAGCCAAAACCACATTCGGCGGCGCTGAGAACGTGGGCCGCGCCGGTCGCGATCTCCATCACTCGCGCCGACTGCACGACGTCGCTTGCCTGCTGGCCGTACGCGCCGATGTTTTGCACTAGCGCCGCTCCCGCCTGGCCGGGAATGTGGGAAAGGTTTTCAATCCCCCACCAGTTGCGCTCTACGGCACGTTGCACCAAGTCATCCCAAATTTCTGCCGCACTCACTTCCAGGGTCACCGCCTCGGCGTCTTCCTGCCGGATTTCGATTCCCCGGCAAGCGGGATGCACCACCACGCCGGCAAACCCGCGGTCACTCACCAGGATGTTGCTGCCTCCGCCGAGGACGAAAAGGGGCAGGGCAAGCCTGCCCGCCAGGTCGATGACCCCACGGAAATCCTCCCGGGAAGCGGCACGGGCGAAATACCGGGCGGGTCCTCCGATTTTGAAGGTGGTGTAAGGCTTCAGCGGTTCCGCTTCTTGCACGACCGGGCTTAGCGCGCCAGATTGAGAGGGCATAAGGCGTGATTGTAACAGGTCAGGGGACGCGGCGCTTGTGCTGATCGCGGACCCATCCGTAAGGCGCCGAATCAGGCGGGCACGGGTTTACAGCGTGGCGGCGTATTGGTCAGCGGCGTCGCGAAGGGCGAGCACGAGATTTTCGTTGGCGCCGCCTTGACGCAGGCGGTCTTCCCTGGCTCGATCCAAGCGGAAACTGACGCCTCTTCTTTCTGTCGAAGATCCCGACACCCTCTTTTTTATGCGCGGATTTCCTGACCTTGCTTCGCGTGAGCCGATGAAAGCAAGGTTTTATGAAGGGGAACTCTGGAAGGGCGAACTGGAGAACATCCTGATGCCGATGATCGAGAAGTATGAAATCGTAGTGGTGGAAGACCCTGACGGTTTGGTTCGATGGTAAGAATGTCAAAGATTGACATGCGAGGAATTTGCCCGCATGTTGGAGATGCGGCGCCAATCACCGAAACGGTAGAGGAGTAACGGATGGACCAGATGAATGTGTCGATTACGGACCGTCTCGCCGGATATGTTCGCAAAAAGGTGAAGAGCGGGCGATACAACAACGCCAGCGAAGTGGTGCGGGATGCCCTGCGCCGGATGGAAGATGAAGATACCAGAGCCGTGCGCCTGGCAAGCCCCACCGCCGAGGATATTGTCGCTGACCTGACCGGGGAACAGCTCGCAGGCATTCGGCATCGCGTCCGGACCAGCATCGAGTCAATCGATAGGGATGATTACAAGGAATATGAGGGGCGCGAAGGGCTGAAGAAGTTGGCAGAAGGGGTGAAGGCGAGAGGGCGTAAGCACCTTGCCCAGGAAGCCCAATAATGCGCTATCGAGTCAGCAGGGACGCGGAGCAGGATCTTTCCGAGATTTTTCTGCATTGGGCAAAGTGGGCAGGGCTGAAAGTCGCGGACCGGCTGATGGACAGCGTCACGGATCGCTTCTGGCTGTTGTGCGAACACGCCGATGCCGGGATATCCGCGGAGGACATCGCCGCTGGGGTGAGATGCTTTCCAGCCGGCAAGTACCTCATCTACTACCGCAAGACCCGGCGGGGGATTGATATCCTGCACATCTTCCACGGCGCTCGGAACCAGACGCGGGCATTCAGAAAGGCAGCGAAGCAGGCGTAGGGGCGCGCGTTCCATTCAGCATTCATAATTCAGAATTCATACTTGAGAATTCATCATTCGTACCGCAACGCCTCGACGGGGTGGAGGCGGGAGGCGCGGAGGGCGGGCGCCAGCCCGCTCAGCATGCCGACGATGAGGAGAATAACGGTAGAGATCCCGACGGTGCTCAAGGAAATGTAGAGGTGGATGTCGCCTTTGCCGGAGGTGTCTTCATAAAGCGGACCGTAAAGGGGCAGGGTGCCGATCGCGGCGGCCAGGCCGTAGGCGAGCAGGATGCCCAAGATGCCGCCCACGATGGCAAGCACCAGCGCTTCGGCCATGAATTGCGCTTGGATGTGCCGCCGCCGCGCTCCCAGCGCCCGCCGCAGGCCGATTTCGCGGATGCGCTCATCAACGGCCACCAGCATGATATTCATCAGGCCCACACCGCCGATGCCCAGCGTCAACGCTCCCACAAAAGTGAAGAGGGCCTCGAAACCGATGGTGATGCCGTCGATGATGGGCCGGAATTGTTCGCGGCCGAACATCATGATGGCGCGTTCGTCGGTGGGGGAAAAGTTCTGGCGCTTGGCGATGGCGGCGCGCACCTGGACCATGGACGCTTTTTCGAATTGCGGTGCTATGGGCTCATAGACCAGCACGGAGGCGTAGCGCGTGTCCCAGAGGTCGCCCGCGGTGGAGTAAGGAATCCAGGCGCACTCGTCGTCGGAGTTGAAGTAGTTGCTGTCTTGAATCTTGATCTCCATGGTGCCGATGACGGTGAAGCGCATGCCGCCGATGCGCACCGTTTCGCCAATGGAAGGCCGGCCGGCAAAAAGCTTTTCCCGCAGGCGATAACCGATAAAGACCACGCGGCGGCGCTCGAGTTCATCCTCCGGACTGAGCCAGCGGCCCTGGCTGGGGACTTCATTGCGCATCTCGCCGTACTCGGGGCAGACGCCGCGAATGGCGGTGGAGGCCATGCGGTCGCCATAAGAAATGGGCAGCCAGCGGACGCTTTCCATGCAAACCGTCTTCACCAGCGTGGCTTCCTGGCGAATGTCCTCAACGTCCTCCTTCTCGAAGAGCACGTGCTTGCCGGCGCGCTCACCCCCGGCCTGCTCGCTGGTCTGCGCCGGCCAGCAAATCACCGCGCCCTTGCCGAATGCGTCGAACGAGGCCACCACCACGGAGCGCAAGCTGCGGCCATAGGCGAGCAGCAAAGCCACCGCCGCAATCCCCCACACGATTCCCAACATGGTGAGGATGCTGCGCGTGGGTTGGCGGCGTAGGGAGGTCCAGGCCTGTTTTAGGACTTCGGTTAGCATTTAGCTCTCAGCTTTCAGTCATCAGTCCTCAGTTTTCAGTTCTGAGGCGTTGCATGAACGCGCTTAACATTCGTTTCACTTCCACGACTGCCCTTTCCATGGGTTGATACTCGTCAGCTTTGAGAAAACTCAAGTCATGCGCCAGGAGTAGTTGGTACTCGAGCTCACTTGCGGAGCCGGTGGCCATTTGGAGGAAACGGCCGAAATCCGCCCTGCCAGTTCTCCCGCAACCCTCGGCAATGTTAGAAACTATCGAAGCCGCAGCCCGTCGCATCTGACTGGTTAGGCCGTAGAGTTCCTCTTTAGGAAACCGCGCTGTCACCTTATAGACCGCCAGAGTGAGATGGTGCCCTTTTTCCCAAACCTTGAGCTTCTTGAAATCCTGCATCATTCGCCTCCTCAGCGGATTTGACTTATCACTATCGACCGCTTGGCATACCATTCTACGCTGAGGCGTGCAACTGAAAACTGATGACTGATAACTGATGACTTCTTTTACCCTCCCGCCTCGAACCGAAGCGCCTCAATGGGGTCCACGCTCGCCGCGCGGGTGGCGGGGTAGAGGGCGGAGAGCACCGCCACCGTCCCCAGCACCGTGAACGAAGTCGCCGCGGATTGCCAGGTGGGCAGCATTCCGCCGAAGAAAGGAGGCATGGGAATCAAATTGACGAGCGCGCAGAGCCCATAAGCGACGCCCATGCCCAAGCCGCCGCTGAGGAAGACGATGATCAGGGATTCGACGAAGAACTGCCGCAGGATCACACCGGAGCTGGCCCCCACGGCCTTGCGCACACCGATTTCACGCGTGCGTTCGCGCACCGCCACCAGCATGACGTTCATCACCCCCAGGCCTCCCAGCAGCAAGGTGGTGATGCCGATGGCGCCCAGGAAATATTTCATGGCGTCCATGAGTTTCGTAAAGGCCTTGGCGCCTTCCACGGTGTCCCAGACGGGCGCGGCTTCCTTATCGAGCGGATCGAAGTTGTGCAAGCGTCCCAGCGTGCGCTTCACCTGCGCCTTGCAGGTTTCGTGGTCGGGGAGGGATTTGGGGACCACGAGCAAATGGTCGAGGGCAGTGGGCAAGGCGGGAGGCTTGTTGGGAAAGTCGTGAATCATGGCGCTGAAGGGGACAAATATCTTGTCCACGTCCCAGCCATCGTAACTGCTGTTCTGGTCTTTCGCCGTCATCACGCCGATGACGGTGTAGGGAATATCGTTGAGATAGATCGTTTCGCCCACGGCGGTGCGGCTGGCGAAGAGCTGTTTCTTGATGTTGGTGCCAAGGAATGCCACGCGCCGGCCCGCTTGCACATCTCCCCAATCGTAGAACCTGCCCGTATCCACTTTGACCGAGCGCACCTCGGCAAAGGGCGGGTAGGAGCCGGTGACGAGGGGGGAGGCGTTGTTGTAAAGGCTGCGCACTTTCGTGCCCTCCCGCTCGAGCTCCGGCAGCACGTAGCGGCAAGCGGTGGCTTCCTCCTGGAGGGGAGCAATATCGCCAACCTGCCAGGTCAGCTCGCGGCCGGCGCGCAGACCGCCCGCCTGCATACTGGTACGCCCCCCGAAGAAGATTATCAGGTCCTTGGCGAAGGTCTCCTGCTGTCTTTCCTGGCCGACGCGCAAGCCCTCGCCGGCCGCCACCATCAGGGTGATGGAAATGATGCCCCAGGCGATGCCGAACATAGTGAGGAAAGTGCGCAGCTTGTGGGACCACAGCGTGCGCAAGGTGTCGAGAAGGAGGTCGGTGAAAACCATTCCAGTGTCTCTCGTTGTCCGTGGTCCGTTATTGGCGATTTGCGATTCGCGATTGATGATTGCCCATCCCGACCCCGTGGCTGTCCTCGACGCTCGATAAATCCCCAAATCACCAGTTGCCAATCGTCAATCACCAATCACAAATCGGCGATCACCAATCGCAAATCACCAATGCCAGCCTTATTGCAGCACCACCTGCTGCCCTTCCTTCAATCCGCTGACCAGTTCGGTCTTGACGCCGTTGGAGATGCCGAGCTTCACGGCGAGCTTCTCCTTGCCGGTTTTCGTACCGGGGGCCGGCGTTTCCACAAAGGTGTGCCGGTCTTTGTCGTAGACCACCGCTGCTTCGGGAATTTGCAGCACGTTTTGCTTCTCTTCCAGGATGATCTCGGCATTGGCGGTCATGTTGGCCTTCAGCTCGCCGGTGGGGTTTTGGATGGAGACCTTCACTTCAAAGGTGGTGACGTTGTCCTTCTCCACGCCCATGGGCGAAATCTTGGTGACTTTGCCCTCAAACTTTTTGTCTTTGAGGGATTCCACCACGATGCGCGCGCGCTGGCCCATGTAGACCTTGCTGATGTCGGCCTCGTCCACCTTGCCCCGGACGTAGACCTCGCTCACGTCACCCAGGGTCATCACCAAGGTGGCCTGCGAGCCCAGAATCAGGATGGAGCTGACCGCGTCGCCCACTTCCACGTCGCGCGAGAGCACCAGTCCGTCCATGGGGCTGACGATGGTGGAATTGCGCAAATCCTCCTCGGCGCTGTCTAGAGCCGCTTGCATTTGGGCAACTTGAGCCTTGGCGCGGGCGATCTCCGCCCGGCTTACGGCCAGGTAGCGCTGGGCAGACATCTGCTTGTTCAAGGCGAGCTCGTAAGCCTTCTCGGCGTCGTCCAGGGTGGAAGCGGAGACCACTCCTTCCGCCGCCAGCTTGCGATTGCGCTCGACGGCGGACTTAAGAAAGGGCAGGTCCGGCCCTTCCGCGTCCACCTTATTGCGCTCGAAGGTGGCCTGGGCGGATTCCACCGCGGCTTGCGCCGCCTGAAGGTTGGCTCGGGCTTCGGCCACGCTCGCTTGCAACTGCTCCTTGTCAAGCTCCACCAGAACCTGGCCGGCCTTCACGTGGTCGCCATAGTCGGCGAGAATCTTCTCCACAATGCCGCTGGCTTTGGATTTGACCTCCACTTTGACGAGTGGCTCGATCTTGCCCGTCGCCACCACCGACCGGGCCAAGTCTCCGCGGGTGACGCTGGCCAGCTTGGAAGGGTCAATCGTGGTGTTGGGACGCAGGGCCGCAGCTATGCCAATGCCGCCACCCACAACGATCAAGCCCGCAATCGCCCCGACGTACCATTTCTTGCGCTTGTTATTATGATGATTGTTCGCCATTTGCATCTCCGGGCTATTAGGACTACCGCCGCCCTCTAGACCCCTATACGCTTTCGACCCCGAGAAAGTTCACCGTTTGCCGACTCGACCGGAAGAGTGGGATTCGACCGAAAGGGGAAACGTCGCCAGGGCCTCATATCCTTAAGACGGGGGCTGTCAGAAGTGGTCACCGGCGAGGGAAGGGATTCTTATGGGAGGGGTAAACCCAGCATCGGCGAAAGCCGACACAAACCTCTGGCCCTCACGGACTTAAGTCATGGAAACCAAATACGGGGCCGCATGTTCGGCGGCGTGCCAGGGGAAAAGCGCGCGCCCATGTGGTAGCGCCCCGACGCAGCAGGGCGCCCCGCGCACGATGCTGTTCGGGGGCGCAGACCCCGCATCTTTGGGGTCTGCGGTTCTTCCGCGGGGATATCCACAAATTGCAAAAACGCAGCTCGGTCCCTGGGTTTGGGAGCGGGAATCAAAGGAAGAGCCGCCCCGATGCCTCGCGGCGCTACACCATGGCCTCGCTCGCTCGTTCCGCAATCGGCAATCCATCAGTAGGACGGACCTTCGGTCGAAAATCGTCGATCGATAATTCCTTGCGCGCTCCGCGCCGAAAGCCGCAACTGGGCGAGTTGAGGTTGTGGGCGGTGTTGGCGCAAGAGGCCGAGGCTCCGGCGGGCATCAAACCCTTGCGCTGGATGCTGCTCACCACCTGCCCGGTCGGGAGTTTTGAAGGAGCCTGCGAAAAGCTGCATTGGTACACGTTGCGGTGGGGGATCGATGTTTATCTTCGCACCTTGAAAAGCGGCTGCCAGATCGAGCAGCGACAACCGGGCTCGGCCGCGCGCCTGGAAGCCTGCTTGGCCATCGACCTGGTGGTGGCGAGGCGGATTTATCATCTGGCCAAGCGGGGACGGGAGACTCCCCAGATCCCCTGCACGGTGTATTTTGAAGAGGCCGAATTGAAAGCCCTGCTGGCTTATATCCACAAACCCGGCGCCTCCCGCCCAACCGCATTCGCTGCACGCAGCCCTGCGGCGGGTCGCCAGCTTGGGCGGCTTCCTGGGCCGCAAGGGCGATGGCCACCCAGGCACCCAAACCCTCTGGCTCGGCTTGCAGCGCCTCAACGATATCACCGCCACTTATAAAGTGTTCGCCCACCTCGCTCACCCACCCCCCCGTGTCCAGCCGACGATATGGGTAGAGATTAGCTGAACTAGGAGGGGCCGGGACATTAGCGCTGGGGGTGGTAACCGGCCTGGGAATTGGGGCCTAAAAACGAGAACGGGGAGTCGTTTCCGGCTCCCCGTCTTAGGTATTTATCGTTAATGCCGTGGCAGCGTGCGGGGCGTTGCCAGCGGTGCGCACCGCAAGAGCGGTGTGATTTAACCGACTAACCTCTGCATGCCCGGCGGAGTCATAGCTCCCTCGGTCAGCATACCTCCTTCATACGCCTCTCCGGGCAATAATGCAAGCACCCAAAAGTACTGTGAGTGGTGCAGTTCGAATTCTCGACCGCGGGTCAGTTTGAGTCCCAACCCAGCTCATTCCTAAACACCAGGCAGTATCTATTGTGAGTTTTCGCCAGGGCTCACAATTCGCGATACTGGGGAAATAGCCGGTGCACGTCTAAAGAAAACGTCATATCCGCCGCATTGACAACGGTTTTGATTCCTTAGGAAACCGGATTCACCCCTCCCCCAAGCTGCGCCCTTCGGCAGCAAGTTTGTAGCGGCTCGAACCTCGCGCTCGCCGGCTTTATGAGCAAGGAGCCGCCCTTTATCGGCTCCGGCGATGCGTCACACGCGGGACCCGCTGGCTGTGGAGTGGACTGGCTCGGCAGGTGTCCCGAAAAGGAGGCCTCAGGCATTATCCGGTTTTCGTTCTCAACCCATTGCAAATCAAAGGAGTCTCACTTCCGCGAAGGTGAAGCTGCCCCCGGTGTCCGACCGGGGCTTCGGGAAAACTCTCCAGAGGTTAGCAGGGTGTTGAAAAACCCTGCGCTGTACACTTGAAAAGTCATAAATATACATTTATAATCCTCCTGAGTAATTGTTAGGAGGGAAGCAAGATGCGCGATGATCGAGATTCGCAGCATCCGATGTTTTTCGCGGCCCATACCGAGGAGCCGCTGGCGCCCGGGGCATACCCCCGTCGGGCCACGGGGAAGCCGAAACGCCGACCCGAGCATCCGCCGCGAGGCGATGATCGAACCTCCTGCGCGATGATTATGGTTAAGTCCGCACATGAATTTTTAAATAGGCAGGGTTCTTCGGCACCCAGCTAATCCCTGTTTTCTATGCCCGAACTTCCGGAAGTTGAAACCGTTGCTCAGGGGCTTCGGCGGCGCGCGCTTGGTTGCCGCATCGCGGCCGTGGAGGTTCGCCATGCGGGCGTCATCGCGGGCCCCACGGAGGAATTCGTTTCCTCTCTCGAGGGCAGAACGCTGGCCAAGGTCTCGCGCAAGGGCAAGGCGATTGCCGTCGAATTGACTGCGGATGACGGCTCAGCGCCTCGTTTTCTGCTGGTGCGCTTGGGAATGACGGGGCAGCTTACCGTCACCCCGCGCGAGGCTCCCATCGAGCCGCACACGCACGTCTTCATGGCTCTGGACGATGGCCGCGAAGAATTGCGTTTCCGTGACGTGCGGCGCTTCGGCAGATTGCGCTCTCTAACGCCGCCAGAGTTGCAAAAGATTTTGGGAGCGCTCGGCCCCGATGCCCAACGCGTGACGGAGCCGCAATTCCTGGCCGCCATGCGGGGCCGCAAAGGCGCCATCAAGAGTTGGCTGATGAATCAGAATCTGGTGGCGGGATTGGGAAACATCTACGCCGACGAGGCCCTGTTTGAAGCGCGCATCCATCCTCTCTCCCAGCCCGGTCGCGTTTCTGCCGCCAAGGCTCACCATCTCTTCAAGGCCGTTCGCAAGGTGCTGGAACGCGCCGTGCGGCTGGGGGGGACGACGTTCAGCGATTACCTCAACGTCGAGGGCCGTCCGGGGGCGTTCCTCAGCAAGTTGCGCGTGTATCAGCACACTGGAGAGCCCTGCCGGCGCTGCGGCCATACCCTCCGTCGCATGGTGATCGGGGGACGCAGCAGCCACTTCTGCCCGCAGTGCCAGCCGCGGCCTCGCGCGACCGCCAAAATGCGCGCTCCTCGGAAATCCCGTGCATAGCACGTTGGCCGAAGGACATGAGAATCATTAGCCCCGCCGTTCCCGCGGCGCCATTCAAGCTTGACGAGAAACGATGGCGAGAGGTGCTCGCACGTTTTTGGTCACCACCAGGGGGCGGCCGGCTCCACCGGGGAAGCGGGAGCCCGCGCCGGGGCGGGGGACGCGGCAAGCTCCGTTTAGTCCCATAAAAACAGCCGCGAGCGATAAGCTTATGCCGGAAGGGTGTCACCCTCTCTGACCACTACCTACGGTACGAAAATGCAATTCATACTATATCTTGTGGGCTCTGTTCAAAAAGCCCAACCTATTGTATAGTCGGCCAAACTGTTTTCGTCTTTACCCCTCTTGCCTCTTGACCTGAAAACCTTCTCTTTTTATTATCATCAACAACTGGGGTGGACGAACATGCCCCGCTTCGCGATTCGTGCCGATTGCGAAGAGTACGCTGGTTGCGAGAAAGGGTTCTTGTGGGATTTGCGAGAGATGGTCAGTACGCCAAGGCTTACCGGCCAGAAGGAGCGATCGATCCCCCCCCGAGAACCCTTCTCGACAAGTTTCCGGGATGCAGGTGGGCGTGGTGAGAGTAAAGCTGAGGGGCTCCTCTCCCTCGCTCACGGTGCCCGGAAGTTTAACAGGAATACTGACAGGGCCTCCCTCCGGGAGGCCCATTTTTTTGGGGTTTTACTTCACATTTCCATTGATCGGGCCGTCGGAGGAATCCCGCGATTGAACCGCTTGCTCGTCACAGGTCATTTGCCACCTGTCACTGCTCTCGGAACCGCTCGCTCGTCACTGGTCACCCGCCCCTGCTATCAGATTTGAGGGCCTTCACTGCCCCCACTGAAGGCTAACAGCCCACGCCGACAGCTAACTGTTAGTCCCGCCAAGATCGAATACCTCCCTTCTTTCGAGCCCGGAGTTCGGAGTCACGTTTCCCGAGTTTCGAGTCCCAAATCACGAACCTCATGTCCCATGCCACCGATCCCGAGTCATGGCCCCACAGAATTCTTGCAGCGCTTTTGGGGTTGCAGTATACTGGCGTTTCGATGTTCGGAACCTACGCCAATTCGTTTATGTACTTTAGTTACCGGTATTGGGGCTTCGCTCCAAGCCGGTAGAGTGGCGTTGGTCTGAACTAAAAAGGCGATTTGGGAAGACCAGCCCACTCCCCGCGAGTGGGCTTTTTCATTTCCGGGGAGGAAGAAAGCGATGATCATTTCCATGGCACCAAATGCGACCCAGGAGCAGATCGATCATGTTTGCGAGTGCATCCGGGAGTTCGGGTACAAGGTTCATTCCATTCAGGGGGAGGAGCGAGTAGTCATTGGTGTGATCGGAGTGGGTGACGTGACTGCCTGCCTGGAAGCGATTGAGGTCGCGCCCGGCGTCGCGAGCGCCGTGCGCATCTCCTCGCCCTACAAATTCGTGAGCAGGGAATTCAAGCAGGAGCGCACGCAGATTCCCATCAACGGCGTTTCCATCGGCGGCGACAAATTCGTCGTCATGGCGGGACCGTGCTCGGTGGAGAGCGAGAAACAGATTATGGATGCGGCCGAGTTCGTGGCTTCGGTGGGCGGGAAAATCCTGCGCGGAGGCGCCTTCAAGCCCCGCACTTCCCCCTACGACTTCCAGGGCCTGGAGGTGGAAGGGCTGAAGTTGCTCGCCCGGGCGCGCGCGGCCACCGGCCTGGCCATCGTCACCGAGGTTATGAGCGAGCATGACGTGCCGCTGATCGCCGAATACGCGGACATTGTGCAAGTGGGCGCGCGCAACATGCAGAACTTCGCCCTGCTCAAGGCGCTGGGCCGCTGCCCGCGGCCGGTGCTGCTGAAACGCGGCATGAGCTCGACGATCAAGGAATTGCTGATGTCGGCGGAGTACATTACGGCGCACGGCAATCCCAACATCATCCTCTGCGAGCGGGGCATCCGCACCTTTGAAACCGCCACCCGCAACACCTGCGATATTTCCGCTGTGCCGGTGTTGAATGAGTTGACCCACCTGCCGGTGATCGTCGATCCCAGCCACGCCGCCGGCCGGCAGAGCCTGGTGCCTGCCCTGTGCCGGGCCGCCGTGGCCATCGGCGCTGATGGCTTGATTGTGGAAGTGCATCCCTGCCCGGAGAAAGCCAAGAGTGACGGCGCCCAGTCCCTCGACTTTCCGCGGTTCCGCTCCATGATGCAGGAACTCAAGCCTTACCTCGATCTCTGGAAGGAAATGCGCGGCAAACAGAAGGCTGCCGAGACCGCCGCCGCGTAGACGGCGCTACAAAACCCGAGTTGAAGAAGTCTAAGAAGTCGAAGAAGTTGAAGATCTTCCTTTTTCGACTTTTTCATCTTCTTCAACTTTTAGACCTCCGTTCTTTACCTTGAAACGCACTAATCCCAATGCGGCAATTGCTGGAAGATGCATTAGCCGTCTAATGAATCATAAACTGGACTACGAAGAGTGCAGCGAAGATGTAAGTGAGGGCAGGGCACTCGCGCCAACGGCCGGTGGCGAGTTTTAGGACCGAGTAGGAAATGAGTCCGAAGGCGATGCCATCGGCGATGCTGAAAGTGAGCGGAATTCCCACCAGCACCAGGAAGGCCGGCAGGTATTCCGTAGGGTCATCCCAGTGGAGTTCGCGCAGGGGCTTGAGCATCATCGAGCCCACCACGATGAGCGCCGGGGCCAGCGTGGGATAAAGCACCGATGGGCCCACCTTGACGCCTCCCCCCATCATCGCCGCCAGCGGGCTGAAAAACAGCGAAGCGGCGAGCAACGTTCCCGTCACCACGCTCGCCAGGCCGGTGCGCGCGCCATCAGAGACACCGGCGGCGGATTCGATGTAGCAAGTAATGGTGGAAGTCCCCAGGGCCGCGCCCACCGTGGTGCCCACAGCATCGGCAAAGAGGGCGCGATCGACCCGCGGCAGCTTGCCGTCGCGTATCAAGCCCGCCTGGTGCCCCACCCCCACCAGGGTTCCCACCGTGTCGAAGAGCGCCAGGTAAAAGAGCACGAAGATTGCTGCCCCCAAACGCGCCGGCGAGACCTTGAGCAGGCCCCTCATATCGAATTTCCAGAATGTCGGCGCCAGGTGAAGTTGCAGCGAGAACAGTCCCTGGCAATGGACTAACCCCAGGAGCCAGCAAATCCCGGTGCTGGCGAGAATCCCGATCAGGATGGCGCCCCGGACGCGGTAGCTCAACAGCACCACGATCAGCAGAAGGCCTGCGACGGTGGCCAGCACCGCCGGTTGGCGCAAATCACCCATGCTCACCAGCGTGCCGGGCGAAGCCGCCACCAGCCCGCCGTATTTGAGCCCGATAAACGTAATGAACAGGCCAATTCCCGCGGCGATGCTGCACTTCAGCGAATGGGGAATCGAGTTCACAATTTGCGCGCGCAGGCCGGTAAGGGTAATGGCAATGAAGAAAATCCCCGCCAGCAGCACCGCCGCCAGCGCCTGCTGCCAGGTGAGGCCAAATCCCAAGGGGATGGCGCCGCAGAGCGTAAACGCAAAAAAGAAATTCTCCCCCATGCCGGGCGCAAGCGCCACGGGGTAGTTGGCCAGAAGCCCCATCAGCAATGTGGAGGCGGCGGCCGCAAGGCATGTGGCCGTGAGCACGGCGTGGAAGTCCATGCCCGCAGCCGAGAGCACACCCGGCTGTACGAAGATGATGTAGGACATGGCGAGGAAGGTGGTGACCCCGCCGACGATTTCGCGTTGATAGGTTGTACCGTGCTCTTGCAGCTTGAAGAAACTCGCGAGGGAGTTCATAGAGGTTGTCAGTTTTCCGTTGTCAGTAGTCCGTGGTCCGTGCGGTCAGGCGTCAATGGGGGCTACGTGTTGGTTCATTTTAAGCCCCGTTGATAACGGACAACTGACAACGGACCACTGACAACGGACAGTAGTTTAATCTTCCTTAAACAGCCGTTTCAACGCTTCACTTTGCCCAGGATTTTTCCGTAACATGAGGCGGCGCAGGCGGCGGAACTCATCGGCATCGATTCTCTGCACCGTGCCGCGGCCGCGATGAGGGCTGAAGGCCAGAATGTGGTCGAGGTCCGGCTTGCGCGCGAGAGGATTTTCCAAGCGCACGGCTTGGCGCGGCGGGCAGAAGTCGATGAGCGAGCCCAGGCCCGCGTCACGGCCATGGGAGGCGGCGCGCGCCACCCCCACCACCTGCTTGCGGTCGACCTCATAACAGAGGAAAAGGTCGCCGCGCTTCACTTCCTCGCGCAGGTAGCGCAGGCTCGAGGCGCTGCGAATCCAGCCTTCGTCACCCATCGCGAATACGCCGCGCTGGCGGGAACGGAAGTACTCATCAAATTCCCACCCGCGCTTGGTGTTGATCTTGAAAACCCAGACCCGCATAGGCCCTATGGGCGTCCCTTCCTTAGAATCATAGCGCCGGTGAGCGTCGCGCCGCCCATCCTGAGGCCGCCACTATTTTGGTTTCGCGGGCGCAACTGGCGGATTCAAGAGTCTGCTGAGCTTCGTCCAGTTGGCCAAACCGTTCTTTGCCGCCTCGCGCACCTGGGCATTCGGCGATTGCAGATATCCCCGGAGCGTGCTGGGCGTCTCCTGGATGGGCAACTCCCCAAGAGCGTCACACCACTCCACCTGCTGCTCGGGGGACGCTGGCGGCTTGTCGTGGATCGCACCCATGATGGAGCGACGAAAATCCTTGCGCCAGTCCGCGATCACCGGGTCTGCTGCCGAGGACGGCCGCGAAAGAAGTGACGGGTAGCCCGTGCCCCCACGGGCAACGAAATAGAGACCGTCAGAAGTTCGAAACACCGTCGCTCCGCCCGCTTGCCCGACGAATTTGCCTTGAAGGGTCTTGGATTTGGTTTCGCCAGAAGCCCAGGATTCGGTGAGATCAACCGATGCGGTGGTTCCAGGCGCCCAAACCATGGGCTTGCCTGGGGAGTAGAAGCCCGAAACCTCACCGGCGGAAATGCTCACCGAAACCTGAAATGTCGGTAACTCCCCCGCGGAGGAAGGCTTTGCCGCGGGCGGAGCTTGGGCCGAGATGTTGAGGCCACCCAACAGACCTAGCATGATACTGACGAGGACAATGGGTTTCTCCGAATGCATGTTTTGCCTTTCTGAGGGGAATCTCACGACAGCGACTATGACTTGTTGGGCGCCCCTTGAGGGTCTGCCAACTCAGAAAGGGGGACCATACTCATTCGTGCCTTCTTGTCCCGGAAGCAAGCGGATTTCGATTACATATCAAAAACCCAAGACTGGCCACGGATGACTGAAAGCTGACGACCCGCCTTACACCTTCACCACCGTCGCGGTGCGTACGGCGGGAATGGCGCGAATCTCCTGAAGCACCTCGTCGGGCACATCATTGTCAACATTAACCAAGCCGATGGCCTGTTGGGTTTGCGGATCGCGCCCCAGGGTGAAGGTGGCAATGTTGATTTTGCGGTTGCCGAGAATGGTGCCCACTTTGCCGATGACCCCCGGCACATCCTGATTGCGGATAAACAGGATAATGCCGCGCAGGGGGGCTTCAATATCGATGTCGTTGAGTCCCAGAATGCGCAACGCCCCGCGCATGCCCACCATGCCCACACCCGTGGCGGTTTCGCCCTCGGTGGACAATGCAATACCCAGTGAGTTGGAGAATGCCGCGCGCCGGGCGCTGCGCAACTCGGCCACTTCAATGCCGCGCTGCTTTGCCAGGGCTCCGGCGTTGATCAGATTCACTTGCTGGGAGAGCGCCGGCGTCAGGACCCCCTTCAACACCGCGTTCTTCACCAGGTGGGTGTTCAGCTCCGCGAGTCCCCCGTCGTAGCTGATCCGCACTTCCCGGATTCTCTCTCCCGCAATCTGGGCAAGAAATGCCCCCAGTTTTTCGCCGAGCTGAATGTAGGGTTCCAACTTCTTGAATTCCTCGGGAGAAGTCGCCGGGAGGTTGACGGCGTTGCGGGCCACGCCCGTGAGGAGGAAATCGCGCACTTGCTCGGCAATGCGGATGCCCACGATTTCCTGCGCCTCTTCCGTAGACCCGGCAATATGCGGCGTGGTAATCACGTTAGGATGGTTGACGAGTTTCGAATCCTTGGGCGGCTCCGCCTCGAAGACGTTGAGTCCCGCTCCCGCCACCAGCCCGCTTTCCAAGGCCGCCAGCAGGTCCCCTTCGTTAATCAGTTCGCCGCGCGCGCAGTTGACGATGCGCACACCCGGCTTGGCCAGCGCCAGCGTCTTGGCATTGAGCAGGTGGCGAGTCTCGGGCGTGGCGGAGGCGTGCAGGCTGAGGAAGTCCGCCGCCTTCAACACATCTTCGAGCGAGCCCAGCCTGACCCCCAGCTCACCGGCCAGCAGAGAGGAAACGTAGGGGTCGTAGGCGACGATCTGCATCTCAAAAGCCTTGGCCAGGTTCGCCACGCTCGACCCGATCTGGCCCAGGCCCACCAAACCCAGGGTTTTCCCGCGCAGCTCCATCCCCTCGAGCTTCTTTTTTTCCCACCGGCCTTGCTTCATGGAGGCGTCGGCCTGGGGAAGGCGCCGGGCAAGCGCCAGCATCAGCGCCATGGTATGCTCGGCCACGCTCCAGGCGTTGCCTCCCGGCGTGTTCATCACCACCACGCCCTTCTGCGTGGCGGCATCGAGGTCCACATTGTCGACGCCCGTGCCGGCGCGGCCGATCACGCGCAGCTTCGTAGCGTTGGCGAGCAATGCCGCCGTCGCTTTGGTGGCGCTACGCACCACCAGGGCGTCGGCGTCGCGGATTTCTTCCGCCACGTTGGCCCCCGTCTTCTTGGGCAGGAAAACCACATCCCAGGATTCCTGCTCGCGCAAAACCTTCACCGCATGTTCCGAGACGCTGTCAGCTATTAGGATTTTCATAGGTCAGTTGTCAGTAGTCCGTGGTCAGTGGTCCGTTGCCAAACCACCTCTCGACTCGCTCCCTGCTCCTCAGGTTTTAGAATTGCGCGGCGGGGCCGCAATTACAATTGCACTCTCCGTGCCCTCCGTATCCTAAAAACATTTCACCCAGAGTTCACGGAGCATCTCTGTGGCCTCTGTGTTACATCTTTTCGAGCCACGGAGGACACAGAGAAACCCTTCCCCGCGCCAAAAAATCTCGCCTCAAGAACACTGTCTGGCGCTGGCTCAATCGCAAATCAGCAATCGCCAATCACCAATTACCGTTACGCCGCGTGGCGCAGGTAAACCTCTTGCACGGCACGCACGCCGGACCCGAGTTCCACTTTCTGGCCGAGCTTCAGCAGCGCGATTTCCAGCGCGGCGAAAAATGCGAACAGGTCCACGATATCGAAATAACCCAAATGCGCCAGGCGGAAGATCTGGCCCTTCATGGTGCCCTGGCCGTTGGCGATAATTGCGCCGAAGCGGGTGCGCAGTTCCTTGACGATAGCACCGGAATCCATGCCCGCGGGGGCGCAGATGGCGGTGGCGGCGTTGGCAGGTGAAGACTGGGCGAAAAGCTTCAGCCCCAGCGCCTGGGCCCCGGCGCGCGAGGCTTCCGCCAGGAGCGCGGCATTGGCGATCAGGTTTTCGCGCCCGAGTTTCTTGATATATTCCAGCGTTTCACGCAAACCGATGACAAGCGTGGTGGCGGGAGTGTAAGCGGTCTCACCCTTCGCCTGGTTCTTGCGTTCCTTGGCGTAGTCAAAATAATAGCGCGGCAATTTGGACTTGGCGATCAAGCCCCAGGCTTTTTCGCTGACGCTGGCAAAGGCCAAGCCGGGGGGAATCATCACGGCTTTCTGCGAGCCGCCGATCACGATGTCGAGCCCCCACTCATTGATGCGCAAATCGGAGGTGCCGAGCCCGGTGATGGCGTCCACCACCATAGCCGTCTCGGGATAATTCTTCACGGCTTCGCCCAGCGCGCGCACGTCGTTCATGACCGCGGTGGAGGTTTCCGTGGCCTGGATGTACACCGCGCGGAAAGGCCCGGCGCTGGCCAGCTTCTGCTTCATCGCCTCGATGTTCACGGGCTGGCCGTAAGGAGATTCCACCGTCACGGCCTCCACGCCGTACGACAGCGCCAGCCCCGCCCAGCGCTCGCCGAATTTTCCCGCCGTGCCCACCAACATGCGCTCGCCGGGCGAGAGCAGATTGGACACGGAGCCTTCCATGGCGCCGGTGCCGGAACAGGCAAAAATCAGCACATCGTTCTGGGTGTCGAAGTAGTACTTCAGCAACGCCAGCGTTTCCGTCATGATCTTGCGAAACGCTTCGGTGCGATGGTGAATGTTGGCCAGCGCCAGTGTGCGCGCTTGCGCTTCCATCAGCAGCGGAGTGGGGCCGGGAGTGAAGAGTCTCTCTTTAATGATGCCGGGCATGATCGTTTTCCTTTTTGTAGGGTTAGTAGCTTCGGAAAAACCCAGGCTGGCCTTTGGAAGGTTTGCCGAAAGTCCTGAGAGGCTGAGCCGAAGCCCATCAGGATAAGAAAGCGACCCGCGAATGTCAAATCAATTCCCTTTATAGTTGGAATAACTACGCGGACGATCAATGGATCTCGCCATCGGCTCATCGGTTGATTTCGATTTGAGATTTGCGATTTTCGCAGGCGTCCAATTGATTCATCTTCTTCCAACCCACTCCCCCAAGGGAAAGGGTTGGAAAACTCCGGCTACAAGTTATAAGTGCAAAAAGCATAAGGTCAGCTTATATCGCGCCATCATCCCTGGCAGACATTGCAAGGCTCATCAAAAGTCCCACGCTGAAGGTTACTACCGTGCCGATGGCCACGTACCACGTCCAGGCGATGGAGGTGAAGCGCATCACATAGCCCAACGTGGCGAGGGCGCAAAGCGCGCCCACCAGGGCGCCGCGGCTCGTGGCCCGGCGGGTCAGGACTCCCAGCAGGAAGATTCCCAGCATGCTGCCGTAGGGAACGCTGGCCACGGTGAGAGCGAGCTCGAGCGCGCTGCGCTGGAGGTACTGCGCCGCCAGCGCAATGGTGATGATCACCGCACCCCAAATCAGCGTGGCCAGGCGCGAGACGCGCAGGTAATGCCGGTCATCAGCGTGGGGGCGCACGAAGGGCTTGTAGAAATCCATCACCGAGCTCGATGCCAGGGAATTGAACGCCGCGCTCAGATTCGCCATGCCGGCGGCGAGGATGGCAGCCGTCAGCAGGCCGCAGAGTCCCACCGGAAGCCGGGTGATGACGAAGGTGGGATAAATCTGGTCGGGCCGATGGAAGGGAACTGCGGGAGGGAAATGCTGATAGAAAGCGTAGAGCACCACCCCTACCACCAGGAACAGAGTGAACTGAAGAAGTACGACAATTCCGCTGGCCAGCAGCGCGCCCTGGCTCTGGCGGCGGTTGCGCGCGGCCAGCAATTGCTGCACGATCAACTGATCAGTCCCGTGGCTCGCGGTGTTCAGAAACATGCCACCCACCAATCCCGTCCAGAACAGGTAAGGCTGCCTCCAATCAAAATGGAAATTGAAGACAGTGAATTTTCCGCCCGCTGCTTGCGCCACGCGCACCACTTCACCCCATCCGCCCGGAAGTGCGTGCAAGGCGACGAAGAGCGCCACCACCGTGCCCGTGATGTAGATGGTGAGTTGGATGACGTCCGTCCAAATGACCGCCGTGAGTCCGCCCTCCAAGGTATAGAGCAGGGTTAGCGCGAAGATAATCACCAGCGAGGCCGCGACGCCGGTTTTGAAAACGATGGCGATGACGAGGGAAATCGCAAACACGCGCACGCCCTCGGCGAGCGCGCGGGTGAGAAGGAAAAGACCGGCGGTGAAGAGTCGCAGCGCGTGTCCGAAGCGGCGCTCGATGAGCTGGTAGGCCGTGTAGAGATCGCCGGAAAAATATCGCGGGATCAGAAGGAAGCTCACCACCACGCGCGCGAGCAAATATCCAAAGACGAGTTGGAGGAAGCCGAGGTTCGAGCTGAAGGCGATGCCGGGCGTGCTGATGATGGTGAGGATGCTGGTTTCCGCGCAGACAATCGAGAGCGTGATGGCCCACCACGGCAGGCGGCGCCCTCCGAGGAAGTAATCGTGCAAGGTCCTCTGGCCTTTGCGGAAGCGCGCTCCGAAGGCCGTGATGGCGACCACGTAGGCAATGACGACGGCGAGATCGATCCAGCTAAAAGCCACTCTTACTCCTGGCGATGCGGCGATGACCCCGGTGCATGCGGCGCGAGGGGCGCGCTGGGGCAGCGAGCAAGCATACCCCATTTTGCCGGAGCTGCGCGCGGGCAATTGCGCAGACCTTCGGCTCTCAGTTTTTGTTAGGTCCCTTTGGCCTTAATTTAGAATGAATGGCGGATAGCCCACTAATCCCCAATAATGACCATTAATGCCTGCCGCTATGAGTCGCGCGATTTTGCTTGACAGGACTAAAATATGTGTTTAATACTGTCGTTTGGAACTGATGTTTTAATTTGCTTATGGCCCATAACACTGCGCGACATGACAACGAAACCCGTACCCGCGTGCTGAAGGCTGCGGCGCGTCTTTTTGCCGAGCGCGGCTTCAACCATGTCAGTGTTCGGGACATTTGCCAGGAGGCCGGCGCGAACGTCGCCTCGGTCAACTATCACTTTGGCGACAAGCTGGGCCTTTACCGGGAGCTGATTGGGACGATGGCCGAGGGGATGAACGACGCCAAGGCCAGCGCTTTTGCGGCAGCCGAGGGGCGTCCTTCCGAAGACCAATTGCGCGCCTACATTCACCGCTTTCTGCACCAGCTTCTCGATACGAATCCTGGGGAAGAGAGCTACCTGGACAAAATCGTTGCCCGCGAGATGACCGAGCCCACAGCGGCGCTGGATTTGATTATCGCAAAGGGGATCAAGCCCGCCTCGGACCGGCTCAGCAGGCTGGTGAGTGAGTTCCTGGGATTGCCCACCGACCACTCGCACGTCCTGCTGAGCATGAGCGCCATTCAGGGGCTTTGCCTGTGGTATCGGTCCTCGCGCACGGTGGCGGAGCGCATGTTCCCGGAAATTCAGTTTACGCCCGAGCGTATTGAGTATTTGGCGGAGTTTATCGCCGATTTTTCCCTGGCGGGGTTGCGCGCCCGGATGAAGAAAACACGAGGCAAGGAGTGAGGCGGCGAAATCGCCGATGCGGCATTCCACAGAAGGGAGGCGCACTTGACCGCGGTTTGCAGCGGCGCGGGCGTGGCCATTTCCACCAACACCTGCATGCGGTTTGCTGATTACCGGTAACAGTCCCGGGCCCCGAGTTTCCGCGGCTGCCCTCCGCCACAGCTTTGTGCAGTACCCGGTTGTTCGGTGGCCGGCTCCTTACATTTCTTGCTGTAATCGCACCGCCCACGGTTTGCGTGGGGAAATCGGAACACCCAAGGAGGTTACGCGAAGGCAATTATGAATAGCACAACAGCAGCACCTGTGACCCGGCGCCGATTTCTCGGCACGGCGGCCGCAGCAGCCACCGGAGCCGCGGCAGGCGGCGTTGCCAGTGGCGTATATTTTCATCATCGGGCGCGGCAGCAAGCCGCGGAATTCTTGTCCGGCCAATTTTTTGACGACCCCACCTTCGACTTCACCACGCGCTCGGCGCTCGGCGCTTCTTATTACGGCTGCGCCAATCCCGGAAAAATCTTCGCTATCACTTCCAGGATTGCGGATGGAGATTTCGAGTCCGCCTACCGGGCTTTTTATGCGGCGGGCGACGAAGCGAAGCAGTGGGGGGAAGAGGCGGCAAGCCAGAACCATCGAGTGAGCGCCCGCGAAGCGTACTTGTGGGCCGCGAGCTACTACTACGCCGCGCTTTATTTCCTGGACGGAACCGCCGACCCCACGCGGCTTCTGCCCACCTGGAAGCAATACGCGAGCTGCTGGGCGGCAGCGGCGGCGCTATTTACTCCTGCCGTTGAGCGCGTCGAGATTCCCTACGCGAACACGGCTCTAACCGGCTGGTTATTCCGCGCTTCCGATTCCAAGGCGCGGCGGCCGCTCGTGATCCTGAACACGGGCTCGGACGGCTCCGAACTGGGCTTGCTCGTCAGGGGCGGCGCGGGCGGAATGGCGCGTGGATATAATTGTCTGGCCTTTAACGGGCCGGGGCAAGGCGACGCGCTCTGGCTCAAAAAATTGTGTTTTCGCCCCGACTGGGAAAAGGTCGTCACCCCCGTCGTGGATTTTGCCCTGGCCTATCCGGAAGTGGACGCCAAACGCATCGCCTTGGTCGGCGTCAGCCAGGGCGGCTACATGGTCCCGCGCGCCTTGGCCTTCGAGCATCGCATCGCCGCCGGCGTCGCCGACCCCGGCACGTGGAATGTCGCGGATCCATGGACCCGGAACCTCCCGCAGTCCCTCATCAAGTTGCTCGATGCGGGCAACAAGGAGAAATTCGACAGCGAGGTGGGCCTCGGGCTCAGGTTTCGCCGCCGGTCGAGGATTACCATGGCTTTTCGCATGCGGCCGTACGGATTCACTTCGTATTACGACGTTTTTCACGCCCTGCGCCAGTACAATCTGAAGGACGTCGCCGGCCAGATTCGCTGCCCCATGCTCATCACGAATCCGGAGTCGGAGCCGTTCTTTCCCGGCCAGTCGCGGGAGCTTTACGATATGCTGCACTGCCCAAAAACCTTGCTCGACTTCACGGCGGAACAAGGAGCCGGGTTGCACTGCGAAGTGGATGCGCCCGGCTATCGCGATTTTCGCATCTACAAATGGCTGGACGAAACTCTAGGCAATGCCAGCTCATAGTGTCGGGGTAATGACAAGGGGGTCCCACGATTCCCGTGTCGCCGTGCGAAGATTTTGTGCAACGGCCGGCCCGCACGTACGCCGGCGTCGCAAGGGAGCGCTGAACCTCATACAAAGGGGAAGTCATGGCTGAAACAAACCTGCGTGAAATTCTTGCCCGGCAATTTCGCGCCTCGCTCGCCATGTTAAGGGAAGCAGTGCTGAAGTGTCCGGAGTCACTCTGGCTTGCTCCTGAGTATCCGAACAAGTTCTGGCACATTGCCTACCACGTGCTCTATTGCACCCATGTTTATCTGCAAAATTCCGAAAAAGAGAGCACTCCTTGGAAGAAGCATCGCCAGGACTATCAGTGGCTTGTGCCTCTTCCCTGGCCGCCTCACGACCGGCCCAAGATCGGAACGCCTTATACTAAAGAGGAGATTCTCGAATACCTGCAAATCTGCCGCGAGGAAATTGACGTCAGAGTGCCGTGCCTGGATTTCAACGCGCCGTCAGGATTCTCCTGGCTTCCTTTCGGCAAATTGGAATTGCAACTCTACAACCTTCGGCACCTTCAACATCATACGGGGCAACTGGTCGATCGGCTCAGAACCGCGGCCCAGATCGGTATTGCCTGGGTTGCGGCGATTTGAAGCGAGCGTAGCCCGGCGATTTCGTGTGGATCAGGCAAGGAGCGGTAGCGCCGGTTTCGCGGTCCGCGTCTTTTCCGTATGGTGATGCGGGGATCAGATTCGCGCCCTGGGAGTGGCGGGCATTCTCCCGCGCTCAAGGATGAGGCCGCAGTGCCGCTATGACTCTTCGGGACTCATGCTCGCATACTCGTGGAAGCTCGATCATGCGGGGATACGATACGACGCCGCGAGCGAAATTGCGAGGGAAGAGACGCGGACCGCAAGACCGGCGGTCTGCGCTACGCGCTTGAATTTGGCAAAAGAATGGGTTTGAATCAACAAGCCGGCAGTTGTTGAACAAAAGTTAGGCATCAAGTTATATGAAAAGACCAACTAAAGAAAGGGCGTGAGAGTTACTGAAATGAAAAGGAACCTATATTGGGCTGTAATCGGGATCCTGATAAGTGCTTCCATTTATGATGCAGCCATAGCACAGGAGATTAGCAGCCAGGAAAAAAACTTTGAATATTTGTGGAACACATTCGATAAAAAGTATGCGTTATTTGTCCCAAAGAGAGTTGACTGGGATGCCTTGTACAGGATTTATCGTCCAACAATATCTTCTAAGACTTCAGAAAGTGAACTTTTCGATACAATGGCCGCGTTGCTTGGCCACTTGAACGACAATCACGTCCGGTTGGAGTCTCCAAATCGTTCTTACCGGTCGGGTATTTTAGGCACGATGCCACCGATGGATGATTTTTTTCCTCTTATTAAAACCAAATATCTTCATGGGTGCAAAGAACGTGGTGCTGGTATGTTTTCCGGCTGGCTAACAGATTCAATCGGGTATTTTCATATCCAGTATTTTGAAAACGTGGAGCAAAGCGCTAATGTCCTCGACCAGATTCTCTATGAGTTTAGGGATACAAAGGCAATTGTCATTGATGTTCGTGAAAACTATGGAGGCGAGGACGAGGTTGGCAAGACAATCGCCGATCGTTTCGCCGACAAAAAACGTTTGTATATGTTGAAGCGCTACAAAAACGGCAATGGACATAACGACTTTGGCCCGCCTCAAAAATGGTATGTGGAACCGGAAGGATATTTTCAATACACCAAGCCCGTGGTTCTTCTCATCAATCGCTTCTCTGTCAGTGAAGCCGAGGTTTTCACTTTAGCGATGCGAGTATTGCCTCAGGTCACCATTATTGGGGATGCGACTTCAGGTGTTTTTGCCGATGTTGATAAGGATATTCTTCCTAACGGATGGACATTTAGGTGTCCGTATAATCTTATTGAAGATGCCACAGGCTTTTGTTGGGAAGGGATAGGAATTCCAGCAGATATTCATCAAACAATTACAAAAGAAGATATTGCCAACGGACATGAGCGGGTTCTTGACGTGGCAATTGCATTTTTGAATGCAAATAAAAGCACTGCGATTCGACCTCAGTGATCACCCAAAAGCGGGGTAGCGCAGAGGCACGCGCTTTTTGCGTTCCTGTGCGGCTCTTTATGGGGAATTGGAATTTTGCGAAGGCGGGGTCAAGGCCTATAATGGGCGCATGTCGCGTCTTCCGCTCCGGCGCGCCGCGCTACGAGCTGTTAACATGACAAACTCAATGCATTCGTCAACACCCAATGGGGAAAGGCTCAGCCTGGCGTGGACGCTCTGGCTGATGCCTGTTATTCTTGCCGTCCACGACGGGGAAGAACTGGCCACCATGCCGGGGTGGATTGCCCGGCACCAGCGCGAACTTGCGCAGCTTGCCGGGATGAATAAGCTCCTGGCCGGCATTGTGCACTCGCTGGCCACCACCACGCCGCAAATGGCCATCGCTGTTGGATTCATTCTGGTGATATTTGTGGCGGTGACCGCCGGCGCGTCCCTTTCGCTCCGCCGCGGACCGTGGCTCTACGCCTATTCATGTCTGCTGGGCGTGCTGTTTCTGCATGTTTTCACGCACGTGGGGCAGGCCATCCTGATGCGCGGATACACTCCCGGGGTGGTGGGAGCGGTGCTGGTGATCGTTCCCGGCGCGCTCTTTATCTACCGGCGCCTCTTTGCCGCGCAACTGCTGACGTGGAAATCAGCGGTGGTGACGGCGCTCGCCGGGCTGGCTCTGTTTATTCCGGGTGTGTTGATGGCGCATGGATTGGGCCGATGGATGGGGAAGGGTTAGGCGCCATCGAGCCCGCTGCGGAGCGAAGGTTGGGGGAACTTACGCTTACACTCAAGCGTAGTAATTGTTTGAATGGCGGGGTCGCGGTCTGTGCGCAGGCTCCACCACCACCCGATTTTTCACTGGCGGGGATGCGCGCCTTGGGGCAAAATAAGAGAGGATAACCAGGGGCCGGGGCGCCCACACAACCAGGTAAATTCTCCGCCGCAGGGCTTGGCGGTTTTTTCGAAAACTTTTGCTTTCGTGAGACATCAATTCAAATATGCCAGTAGCAGACCTATCTTCGCTCAAGATTGACGATTCCCACCGCTCCGGCGGCGGGGGAGGGAAGTTCTGGCGGATATTTTCCGCCTCGCTGGGGGTGCTGGTGCTGCTCGCCGGGGGTGTTTTCGCCCTGCGCTCGCGGGAGCCCATCGTGGAGGTGGCCGCCGCGCGTCCGGCGAACACCCCGGAAGCGGAAACTTTGCTCAATGCCAGCGGCTACGTTACACCCCGCGTGCGCGCCACGGTTTCGGCAAAAATCACCGGGCGCGTTACCAGCGTTCTCTTCGACGAGGGCATGCACGTGGCGGATGGCCAACTCCTCGCCACCCTGGACGATTCCGACGCCAAGCGCGCCCTCGACGCCGCCCGCGCCGATCGCAAAGCCTCGCAGGCGGCTATCGCCGATCTGCAGGTGCAATTGCAGTATGCGGAAATCGCCTTGCGCCGCACGCGGGAGCTCCACGCCGCCCAAGTGCAGAGCCAGGATGCTTTGGACATCGCCGCTACCAACGTGGACAGCCTCAAAGCCAAGATTACCCTGGCCAAGGACCAGGTGGATGCTTCCGCCACCCGCATCGAGGAGGCCCAGCAAAACGTGGATAACTGCGTCATCCGCGCGCCCTTCAGCGGGGTTATCGTCTCCAAAGACGCCCAGGTGGGTGAAATGGTTTCGCCCAATTCCGCCGGCGGCGGCTTCACCCGCACCGGAATCGCCACCATCGTCGATATGAACTCGAATGAGATCGAGGTGGACGTGAACGAGGCCTATATCGCCCGCGTCCAGCCCGGCCAGAAGGTCATGGCCACCCTTGATGCCTATCCCGATTGGCAGATTCTCAGCCACGTGCGCACCATTATTCCCACCGCTGACCGCCAGAAGGCCACGGTGAAAGTGCGCATCTCTTTCGACAAGCTCGACCCGAGAATCCTTCCCGACATGGGCGTGAAAGTGGCTTTCCTCAGCGCCGAGCCCGCGCGGAAGAAATCGAAGAACCATGAGCAAGCCACGGCGGCCAAGGCGATCATCCCCAAGAGCGCCGTACACGGCGATGGTGACGCCTCCTATGTGTTCGCGGTGCGGGATGGCAAGCTTGAGCGCCGCGCCGTCAGCCTGGGCCGCGGGATTTCCAGTGATGTGGAAGTGATGGCAGGCGTGAATGCCGGCGATGAGCTGGTCGTCAGCGATGCGGGTAACCTGCGCGACAGCGAGAGAGTGGAGACGCGGCCCTAGGGAGTAGCGAGCACGGTTGGCGAGTCCCGACAAATCGGGATGGGCAGCGAGCAAGGAAAAAGAACAAGTCAAAAGTCAAAACGCAAAAGTCAAAAGTCAAAACCGGACTGCCGGTATTAATGATCGAGTAAAGCGTTCATGGGTTTTCACTTTTGCGTTTTGACTTTTGACTTGTTCTTCCCTCGGGCATGAGATTGGTTCCCGATGGGCGATAAACAAGGGCAAAGTGCAAAAATCAAAGGGCAAAAATCAAAGTGAGAAATCTTCATCCCTCTGTCACTTTGGCGATAGAGGAATGTAGGTTTAATTCTGAGAGGAGGAATACTCACCATGCCAGGCAAGGTTAAAGCCGTTCCCGAGGGCACCCACTCGATTACCGCGCACTTGATGGTGCGTGAAGGGCCGAAGGCCGTGGAGTTTTACCAGAAGGCATTTGGAGCGCAGGTGTTGAGCGTTCACAAGACTCCCGACGGCAAAGTGATACACGCCACGTTCAAGGTGGGCGATTCGCAGTTCATGCTGGCCGACGAATTCCCCGGCATGAGCAACCCGTCGCCCCAGACCCTGGGTGGCAGCCCGGTCGTCCTCAATCTCTACGTCGAGGATGTTGACGCCTTGTTCAAGCAGGCGGTGGCGGCGGGAGCCAAGGTGACCATGCCGCTGGCCAACCAGTTTTGGGGGGACCGTTACGGCCAGATTGTAGACCCCTTTGGCCACGCGTGGGCGCTGGGTTCCCATATCGAGGACGTCGCGCCGGAGGAAATGGAGCGCCGCGCGAGCGACATGTTCTCCCAGATGGCGAAAAAGGCAAGCGCATAGGGTCTGCACGGTATTTGTAGGGCCGAGCAGCGCTCGGCCCCGGCCGAACCGTGTTCGGCCCTCGGCCCTACGGAAACTGTCCGCGCTACGAACAGGCGGGCTCAGGCACGATGTCATGCTCGAATGCGGCGGCGCGGTTTAGAACCCCCTCACCCGGCCCGCCCCGGCTGGTGAGAACGCCGGTTGCGGTCCAGCCTCTCCCCCAAGGGGGCGAGGGTTGTAGATTCAATTCACGCCCACACGATCGCGACGGCGAGCGAACAAGAAAGTATTCAGGGGTTCATATTTTTGACTTTTGCGTTTTGACATTTGACTCGTTCTTCCATCGGGGGATGAGGCGCGTTCCCTATTGGCGCGGAAGAACCGCGGACCTACAGAACAGGTCCGCGCTACGGTTCTTAAACGGCATCGTGGTTAGGAGAAAAAATGGTAACCGTGAACACCAACGGAAATTCGCAGGCCCTCATCCAGGTCCGTGGGCTCAACAAAACCTACCGGCGGGGTGGCGAGCAAATTCAGGTGCTACAGGGCCTCAATCTGGATGTGGATCAGGGCGACTTTGTGGGCTTCATGGGCCCGAGCGGCTCGGGAAAAACCACGCTGCTCAATCTCCTGGGGGGACTTGACGTGCCCACCTCCGGCACGGTTTCCGTGGCGGGTGATGAAATCACCCACATGTCGAGCGGCAAGCTCACGGAATGGCGCGCCCGGCACGTGGGCTTTGTCTTTCAGATGTACAACCTTGTCCCCGTGCTCACCGCCTACCAGAATGTCGAGCTGCCGCTGCTGCTCACACGGCTTTCTCGCTCCGCACGGCGCGAGCACGTGGAAGCCGCGCTCTCGATCGTCGGGCTCGTGGACCGCGCCGGGCATTTCCCCCGCCAGCTTTCCGGCGGGCAGGAGCAGCGCGTGGCCATCGCCCGCGCCATCGTTTCCGACCCGGCTTTCCTCCTATGCGACGAGCCCACCGGCGACCTGGACCGCAAGAGCGCCGATGAAATCATGGGGCTCATCGAGGAGTTGGTGAGCCGGCACAACAAGACCGTGCTGATGGTCACGCACGACCCCTTGGTGGCCGCCCGCGCCCACATGGTGTTGCACCTGGAGAAGGGCGTCCTGGTGGAGGCGAAATCCCGCGAGAACGTCATGGCGGGGGGTGGAGCATGAAGTTCCGCGCCCTCATCACGTCAAACCTGTTTCGCAAGAAGGTCCGTTTGCTGCTCACCCTCGGCTCATTCGCCGTGGCGTTGTTTCTCTTCGCCTTTCTTGCCGTGGTGAAGGATGCCTTCAGCCGCGGCGGCACCATCGCCAGCGCCAACCGGCTGGTGACCATCAATCGCATTTCCATAATTCAGTCCATACCCCTCTCCTATCGTGACAAGATCTTGCGCATTCCCGGCGTGCAAAGCGTGACCCATGACAACTGGTTCGGCGGGGTTTATCAGGACGAGAAGAACTTTTTCCCGCAATTCGCCATCGACCCGGAAAACCAGCGCCAGGTATATCCCGAGTTGCTGGTTTCCGACGACCAGTGGAACGCTTTTCTTAAGGATCGCCAGGGGGCCATCGTGGGCGCTCGCACGGCCAAACGTTTCGGCTGGAAAGTGGGCGACCGCATCCCCATCCAGAACTCGCTCTACGGCGATAATGCCTGGGAGTTCAATATTGACGGCATCTATCACGGCAAGACTCCGCAGGACGATGAGAACCCAGCTCTGGTTCCAATGGGACTATTTCGAGGAGCGAGTTCCCGAGGCTTTCAAGGGGCAGGTGGGCTGGTATACCGTCAAGCTCGACTCGCCGGACGATGCGGTCCGCATAGCCAAGGCCATTGACGACGAGTTCTCCAACTCCCCCTATGAAACGAAAACCCAGACGGAATCCGCCTTCGCGGCAAGCTGGGTGAAACAGTTCGGCAACATTGAACTGCTCATCCTGGCCATCGGCAGCGTGGTTTTCTTCACCCTGCTGCTGGTGACGGGGAATACCATGGCGATTTCCGTGCGCGAGCGCACGGGCGAACTCGCCATTCTCAAGGCCATCGGCTTCAAGGATGGTTCCATCCTTTTATTTGTGTTGGCGGAATCCCTGGCCATCGCGCTGTTCGGGGGGATTCTGGGCCTGGGCCTGGCCATGCTCGCCGTTCCCGCGCTCGCGTCGGCCCTGAACGGGATGTTGCCCAACCTGGTCCTGGCCAAATCGATGCTGGCGGAGGGCATCGCCTTCGCCCTGCTGGTGGGAGCGGCCAGCGGCCTGCTGCCGGGCATCGGCGCCATGCGCCTGCGCGTGGTGGACGCGCTGAGGAGAATCTAAAGAGCAGTGGTTAGTGGATAGTGGCCAGTAACAAGCGCTAGCTTCCTCGTGTGTAGCCACTAACCACTAACCACTAGCCACTGGTGTTCAACTATGGCCATACCTGTTGTCTACAACTTTCGCAGTGTGAAGGCGCGGTGGACTTCCGCTATCGTCGCCGTGCTGGGCATTGCCGGGACCGTCGGCGTGTTTATCGCCATGCTCTCGCTGGCCCGCGGCTTCCGCTCTACCCTGGTTGCATCGGGCTCATATGACAATGCCATCGTCCTACGCGCTGGCGCCACGGCCGAGATGATGAGCGGCATTACGCTGGACACGGTGAAAATCCTCCAGGATGAGCCGGGCGTGGACCGCGTGAACGGCGCGCCGGTGATGACTTCGGAAGTGGTGGTGGTGGCGCCTTTCCCGCTGCGTACGACGGGAACGGACGCCAATGTGCAGATCCGCGGAGTTTCGTCCAACGTCCTCACCGTGCGCCGGAACGTCAAGATAATCCAGGGGCGCATGTTCCAACCCGGCCTTTCCGAGCTGGTGGTGGGTCACAACGCCACCAACAGTTATGCCGGCCTGACCTTGGGGAACCAGGTGCGCTTTGGCGGCGGGATTTGGACGGTGGTGGGGATTTTTGACGCGGGCGGCTCGGCCTTCGATTCCGAGGTCTGGTGCGACGCTCGCGTTCTCGACGACGTCTATAAGCGCCCCAATAACATCTTCCAATCGGCCACCGTCCATCTCACTTCCCCCGACGCGTTCCAGAGTTTCAAGGATGCGGTGCTCAAGGACCCGCGCATGAACGTGGATGTGAGCCGCGAAATTGATTACTACGCCAAGCAGTCGCAGAGCATGACGCGCCTCATCACCGTGCTGGGGGGACTGGTGGCGGCCGTCATGGGCATTGGCGCGGTTTTCGGCGCCCTCAATACCATGTATTCCGCGGTGGCGGAACGAGGACGTGAAATTGCCGTCATGCGCGCGCTTGGTTTCGGAGCTATCGCCGTCGTTTTCTCTTTCCTCATTGAGGCGCTGCTGATTTCCTTTGTGGGAGGCGCGGTGGGCTGCCTGGCGGTTCTGCCCCTCAACGGCTTTACCACCGGCGTCATGAACATGCAGACCTTTTCCCACATGGCCTTCGCCTTCAAAATCACCCCCGGCCTGCTTCTGGGGGGAATCATCTTCGCCCTGGGCATGGGAGTGACCGGCGGCTTGCTCCCGGCCATCCACGCCGCGCTGCGGCCAATTTCCGTGGCGTTGCGGTCGTTGTGAAATACGGGATACGGGGCACGGGATACGGGACACGGGATTCGGAATTGGGAATCCGCCATCGCCTAGCCCAACTTCGTCACGAAGCGGGGTAAAAGCCGATTAAGGCCTGTAGAATCAGTCAAGCGGTTGCCGAGTTTACACTACATTCGAAATTCAAATCGAAGCGTTGGGGAAGGGTTATGCCCAGCAGGTCCAGCACTGCGCTCTGTTCCGGGGAAGGGGTGGTGACGCGGCGCAGGCGGATCTCGCGGCCGTCGGTGGTGGGCAGGACGATGTCGGCGCTTTGCACGGTGGCCAGCAGGGCGAGCACGCGGGCCGGCGGCAGCGGACTCTGCTTCCGTTGCAACAGGTGTTTCAGCGTCACCCACAGGGCGTAGCCAAGAAAGGCCACCAGGATATGCGCTTTGACGCGCGGCTCGAGTTGATGAAACAAGGGGCGGATCGACAGCGCGCTCTTCAGCGCGCGAAAGGCGGCTTCCGCCTCGGTCAACTGCATATACTTCGTCCACAACTCCGCCGCCGATTCGGCTTGCAGGTTGGTGCGCAGCAGATAGGCCCCCTCCCTGGTTTCCTGCCAGGTGCGTCGCTCGGGCAGGATCTGCCAATCCACACACAACTTGCCCTCGGTTTCCAAGAGTTGCATTTGATATAAATCCGCGACGGACGGGTAGCGGGCCTCGATCCGTCCCAAGCGGCGTTCGATCTTGCCGCGATCTTTCAACTTGCCGGAGGCCACGCGTTGCGCCAGTTGCCCGAGCGCCTTTTCCATCCGCGCGGAAAAGCGGCTGCGCATGGCTTTTTCTTTCTCCCGTCGCGCCGTGGTCCGGCAGAGCACATAGGTTTCTTCCCCGCCCGGCATCGCCACCCATTTTACTTCCACGTCATCGCGCACCCGCTCCCAACCGCCTGCCAGCAACTCCGCCTCGAACTGCTTCAGCTTCGACCGCGGCGTGCCCACCAAGTACTGTCCGTTCCGCCGCCGCAGTGCCGCCAAGTTCTCTTCGCTGACGATCCCGCGATCAAACACCCACATCCGCCGCGCGCGTCCGTACTTGCGTTCGACCCTCCGCATCACCGTTTCCAACGTGCTCACGTCGGCCCGGTTGCCGTCGAAGGTTTCGTAACTCAAAGGGAAGCCTTCCACATTCACAATCAGCGCGATCACCACCTGCTTGCAGTCGGGACGATGATCGCGCGAGTAACCCCGCTGCAGCATCGGATCTTTCTCCCCCGCCCCTTCCACGTAGCTGCTGGTCAGGTCGTAGAGCAGCACGTCGAACTCCGCTCCAAACAGCTCCCCATAGCGCTCGCGCAGATGCCGCTCCAGTTGCGTCTTGTGCGGAAGCAAGCGGTCCAAACAGCGATACAGCCGCGTGTCGTTCAGGCTGCCCTCCGGGATGGCCAGCAGATCGTCCAACGCCGTCGTGGGATACCAGCGCTCTTCGATCGCCAACTCACTGCCCGGCGCGCACAGCCGGTTGATCGCCAGCACCGCCGCCACCCGCGACCACGGTACGTCCGCCACCGCTGCGTCCAGCAACCCTTCCCAGAACTTATCCAGCCCCAGCCGCCGCCACAGCTCCAGTCCCAGAAAGCAACTCCCCAACTGCCGCGCCCGCTCCAGCCGCACCTTGTTCAACAACACCCGCGCCACGTTCGGGTCATCGTCGGGCGGCTCCACCTGCGCCGGAAACAACTTCAACTGCCGGCTCTCACCTTGCTCGTTGAAGACCGCAATGGTCTTCTGCCAGCGCCCCTGCGCCGACGCGTTCAACTCGCCCAGGTAGCACAGCGTCCGCTGCCGCGGCCCTTCCGGCGTGCGCACCGTTTCCACCAGCGACCAGTAGTGGTGCTCCTTGCCGTCCTTCTGCGGCCGCAACTCGCGCAAGTACATAACCGCAAATTGCCAGCTATTCTCGCGGGAATCAAGAGGGTAGGTTTACACTACATCGCCTTCACAAACACCGGCGTTGAACACCAAGGACTTCGCCATCGCCAAGTCCTGAAAAAAGTCATTTTCTGAGTTTTCGTGACGAAGTTGGGCTAGCGCCCCATCCCTCGTTGTTGCTGCCAACTGAAAACTGCCAACGGAAGCACTCCTGGCGCGGGGTGGCGGAGCCGCGACCGTCGATGTAGGGGCCAGCAGCGCTGGCCCTAGGCCGAACGCCGTTCGGCCCTACGGGATCGGCCCGCAACACGAGCCGAAAAGCCTCATGCCTGATTTGCCACCCGCCCGACACCCGTCCGAACCCTGCCTTGACTCCGGCCATCCGGGAGCTTAAGATTCATGCGATTGAGTCTTAATCCTTCCTATAGGACGGTTTGTCATGATATCTGCTGGTTTATCCCTTCCCAAGAATTGGTTGTTGAAGCGGCTGGCGGCGGGCGCGCTTTTCCTGTGCGTGACATTATGTTTCCCTGCGTGGGCCGCGCCGCAAGCGGGCTCCGACATCCCTGCGGACGCTACCCCACAGATTCAGCAAATTACTCCCAGCCAGGCCGCGGCCGGCGATCGCGTCATGGTCATGATCCAGGGAAGCAACTTCGCTTCCGGTGCTTATGTCTCGTCGGTGTCGCCGGCCATCAAAGTTGACTCTTCCAAGCGCTTCAGTGCCACACAAGTGGAAGCGGAATTGACCATCAGTGCGTCGGCGCAACCCAGCACAGTGAGCCTGTTGGTGAGCAACCCGGCCAGCCGCGCGGCGGAAACGGGGTTTACGATTGTGGGCGGGCAGGCTCCTGGCGCCCCGGCTGCGCCTGCTGCCGCTCCGACACTGGCAGTGAGTGCCGTCGAGCCCGTCCAGGTGGGAACGGGCTTCGAGAAGGATTTGAAGATCACCGGCCAGAATTTCGTCCTTGGCGCCAAGGTAAGCTTTGCCAATCCGGGAATCCGGGTCTTGGGCGTCATTTTCACCTCCAGCACCGAACTTACCACGCACATCAAGGTTGCCCCGGACGCCGCCACAGGCGTCAGCAGCTTGTTCGTGATTAATCCCGACCAGACCGAAGTGGAAACGCAAATTGAAGTGACCGGGAAGACTGCGGCCACGCCTGCTGCACCAGCCACGCCGGCCGCTCCGGGCTCACCGGCGGCGCCTGCCGCACCGGCCACGCCTGCAGCCACTGTCTCTGCCGACACGCAACGCTACGATGCTTTCCATTTGGGAAGTCCGACGGAGATGTTTCAGACGCACGGGAAGGTAAAAGGCTCGCTGGTGGTATCGGCTGGCACCATTACGTATCAAGAGGCGGGAAAAACCCTGGTCAATATTGCGATCAGCGACGTCAAGGAGATTAAGGTTTCTGCGGTTGTTCCCAATACGTTCCACATCACGCTGAATTCCGGGAAGACCTATCATTTTGCCCCGGGGTCCGCGCGTCCTGCCGACGCCCGGAATTTAGTTGACCTGCTTCGCCAGGCGCTGCCGCACTAATCGCGCCGGTGGAGAGTAGGGGTCGCTGCGGCTGAAAGTCCGCCGACCTTAAGGGTGGCCGACCGTCTGACCCCGGGGCCAGCGCCGCTTCGGGACTCGCAAATCGCGCGCGCTGCCTACTGCCTTCCCCACTGGGCTTGTGTTACAATACTTTTTCATTCAAATGACGGGGTCATTTAACGGAGTGCCTGCATGAAAAGGTACGGAGAGCATCGTTTTCCCGGAAAGCTTTTTGTGGTGGAGGGAATCGACGGCTCAGGAAAATCCACGCAGCTCACGCTTCTGCACCAATGGCTGCAAGCGGAAGGCTACGGCGTGGTGTTCAGTGAGTGGAACTCTTCCCCCCTCGTCCGTGAAACCACCAAGCGGGGCAAGAAGAAGCAGATGCTCACGCCCCCCACCTTCTCCCTGATTCACGCCACGGATTTTGCCGACCGCATGGAGCACAACATCATCCCCTTGCTCAAGGCCGGGGCGGTGGTGCTGTGCGACCGTTACATCTACACGGCGTTCGCGCGCGATGTGGTGCGGGGGATGGACGCGCTGTGGGTGCGCGAGCTTTACAGCTTTGCCGTCAAGCCCACCGCCGCCTTCTACTTCCGCGTCCCTCTTGACGTCGCCATGAAGCGTATTCTCGACGGGCGCAATGGGGTGAAGTATTACGAGGCGGGGATGGATCTGGGCTTGAGCGAGGACCCGCACGAGAGTTTCCGCATCTTTCAAGGCCGAATCCTGGATGAATACGAGAAGATGGTTCCCGAGTTCGACCTGACCACTGTGGATGCCACCCTTGCCATCGAAGAGCAGCAAACTTACATGCGGCAGACGGTGAGGGCCAAACTGGCCCAAGCCAAGAGATTGAGGGTAGCGCCGTGAGAGAGACTTATGCCGCTCCTCTGCCGGGCATGAACCTGACGGAGCTGACCGGCAAGCTGATTGTGATCGAAGGGACGGACGGCGTGGGCCGGTCGACGCAAATCCGGCTGCTGCGGCCTTGGCTCGAGCAGCAGGGCCGGGCGGTCCTCGACACCGCTCTCAAGCGCTCGGAGCTTGCCGGCAAAAGCATTCAACAAGCCCAGGAAGGGCATACCCTGGGACGCGTTACCCTGAGCTTGTTCTATGCCACGGATTTCGCCGATCGCCTGGAGCACGAAATCATCCCGGCGCTGCGAGCCGGGTTCGTGGTGCTGACCGATCGCTATATCTATTCCTTGATGGCGAGGGCCATCGTGCGGGGCGCTGATCCCCGCTGGATTCGCAACGCCTATGGCTTTGCCCTGAAACCGGACGCCATCTTCTATCTGCGCATTGGCGTGGATGACCTTATTCCCCGCGTGGTCTTCTCGCGGGGGTTCGATTATTGGGAATCGGGCATGGATATTCACCCCAGCGAGGATATGTACGACAGCTTCCGGAAGTATCAAACCGAGCTGCTGGCGGAGTTCGAGGGCTTGGCCAAGGAATACAATTTCGAGGTCATCGACGCCACCCCCGACGTGCGTACGGTGTTTGAACACCTGCGCGCAGGAGTGGCCCGAGTTCTGAGCGGCGAGCCGCGCGAACCGCTGTTTTCCGTCGCCACCCCGGGCGGGGAGACTGCGGAAGTAGCCGGCAAGAGGGTGCTGGAAATGCCCGCGCCCGCCAAAACCACCGTTTCCGTCGCGGCGGCCGTCGAGGAATCCGCGCCTCAGGCTTTGACGAGTGCGGCGGAAGGCGACGCCAATAGGTAGGAGACCCACTCCTTCAGCCGGTGCATCTCCCCTGAATCCCGCGACATGCGGGAATACTTCTCTTCGAACCCCACCTTGTTTTTGCGGTTGAACAGGATCAGCTTCTCCACTTCCATTGCCAGGGGCAGGTTCTCGCGCAGGAATTCCGGGCGCGCCAGCATCTCGATCATCATCTGTTCCAGCACTTCCTTGTCGTGCCAATCCCCCAAATGCTTCTGGAGTTGGCGAAGGTACGCCAGGGCGTCGGCGCTGCCCGCCACACCGAACTCATGGAAAACCTCCAGCAGATAGCGCAGCCGCTTGGTGGCAATGCGCGCACCGTGGATGACCTCGGGGCGGGTATGGCGGTGAGATTCCGCAATGTGGTCTTGAAAGTAACTCCACGTGGATTCAAGTGCGCCGTTCAGGGCATGGGCGAAGCTGGGGTAAGGCGCCCCTGAGCCGTGCGCGTGATGCTCAGCCGCGTGATCGTGCGCCTTGTCGCGAAGAAGGAGTTCCTTCAGGTCCACGTATAGGACCGCAAGGTTGATCTTGCCGAGCTTGCGCATGACGCGCAGGAAACTCTCCGAGCGGCGCAACAAAAGAAAATGTTGCACCGCCGTCCAGGCCTCACGCCGCGCCGAACGCTTCCTTCCCAGCGCGAGCCCTACAAAATCCAGCAAAACGTCGCAATTGCGCACGTCACCCAACACTCGGCGGCAGCGGCGAATCTGCCGGCGCAACCGGCGCAGCTCCGGCGGACGCGGCTTGGAATAGAGCAGGTCAAGCACTTGCTGCAACCTTCGGCTGGACACCCGCATGTCGTGGATGGCGCCGGCATCGTCACCTTTCAGCACCTTGGCTTCGTAAGAAATGAAGCGATTGAGCTGCCGCAAGGCCAGGTCGCGCACCTTCTTGCAGCTTTCCTCGTAGGGCAGCGGCAATTCGCCCTCGGGCGTCGCAAATTCCGCAGGATCCGGCGACTCAACCACCGCGGGTATATCGCTTGGCGTTATTTCGTCTTCCATGGCACGTCCCTTGAAAGGGAGGAATACCTCGCCTGCCATGGGGTTGGGGAAGGCCTTCAGCCACCCTCGACCCCAAGGATTCCAGAAACAGAGCGTCGATTGAAGGAGCCTATAGTCTACCCCTCGCGGGGCGAAGTTACAACGGCTTGTGGTAGTGTCCAGCCGTTTCGGAGGAATAGGATGACGGAGTCAATTTGAATAGGACGAGGAGCGCTTGTGGAGGGTACGGGGGTTGGGGGAGGCAGGGGGTCTATTTTCCGAGAATAAGATTCCGGGCGGGCGAGGAGCCCGCGAAGGGAGCGAGGTTGTCAAAGAGCGAAAGGGAGGAGGTCGGTGCCCTGGTGGCGTGAGGCAGATCAACTGGTATCCAGGTTCGCCGGGCTGGCCAAACTGAGGCGCAGGAGGCGGAGTAGTTCGATGGCGGAGCGAAGCGGGTGGGTGCCGCGGTGGAGATAGCGCAGGCGGTAGAGGCGTTCGACGGTCAAGGCCAAGCAGGTAATCAGCCAGACGAGGAGCAGGCTGTTGGCGTGGTGATGACAGATGTGCTCCAGGCCGTAGCGATTCTTGGCGTCATTGAATCCTTGGTTCTCGATTTCCCAACGGCTCTTGGCAAGGCGAAACAGAGAGCGGCTGCTGAGCCGGCGGGTGGGAAAATCGGTCAACCAGAAAGCCTCATAGACGGTTCCATCGGGTTTGTATTGGCGGTAACGAAGGACCCGCACGGTCTGCCAGCGCAGGGTGTCCCAGGGGTCGAAGTCGTCGGCGTCCCAGACCTCCACCCGGTCGTGCCCTTCCCAGAAACAGTGGGTGGGAGGCTGGGCGGCAAAGCGTTTTTGCGCGGCCTGAAACAACTCGGGGAGGTTGCCTTTCAAGCGCGCCACCACCCGCAGATGTAAATCTCCCACCGCATGCAGAAAAGGCGCCGTGGCGAATTCTCCATCCACCACCACGTAGTCGGCAAAGCGGGGACCCCGCGTGTCAACAACGCGTCGCAGGAGACGCTGGCCCGCGGCGTATTCACTATCTCCCTGCCCATAGGGTTCCACGTCCAAGGGAAGCGTCAAGCCGGTTCCCACCACGCTGACCAGGGTCAAATGATGACGGTAGCTGGTAATCTGGCCGACCGAGTTCCGGTGGGGTCGGCAGAGCTGGCAGGCGGACTGCTGACAGCGCCCCACCGTGGTGCCATCCACGGCCAAACCGATGAAGGGGCTGCCGTCGAAAGCCTTGTGACGTTTGGCTTGGCGCAAGGCGGTGGCCAAGGCGGCGCGGGTGGGGGCGGCCGGCAAGCGCTCGGTGAAGTAACCCAACACATCGTCACCGAACGAGGTCGTGATCTGCAGAGCCCGACGCGCCGAGGAATGCACCAAGGCTTCCACGGCGTAGAAGGAGTATTCCCTGAGCAGTCGGCCGAGCAGCAGAGCCCAAAGCAAGACCCGAGCCGGGATCTGGGGTGCCGTGCGGCCATCGCCGGGGGACAGCAGATAGGATTGCAGACGCAGACAGCGCGCCAGGTATTTCCAGAGGCGTCGCGGACTCGGTCCCTTCACCGCTTTTTCCGTCGCTGCTTCCGCGCCCAGACCAGAAGCTGGGCATTGGCGGCGAGCACTTCGCGGACGGCGTCTTGGAACTCCCGCCCCGCCTCGACGCGGCGCCGCACGTCGTCTACCCAATCCTTGGGGATGCGTTCGAACTCGCCGCTTTCCCTTCACCATGAAGGTCAGCACCCAAGCCGCATGGCCTTTTCCCGTGGCGCAACGACAGCGGGGATGACCACAGCGGGTGAGGTTGAAAGTGAGGGAGCCGGGGAGGAGGTCGGAAGGTAGAGCGAAGTGCCGCAACAGTTCAAACTTCCGTTGGCGAAGACGAGAGGCCTGAGGGCCGTGAGGTTCATTCTTCATATTGTAGCAATAGTGCTACAAGAATACGGCAAAAGCAAGAGCTTTTTGCGAATGCGAAAATAGGCAGCCATTCTTCCCCACCTCGCAGTCGCCTCGGAATCAAGACTCATGGGGATGCAAATAAGTTGGGTGCCCCAGGCGTTCCGAAACGGCTGGGTAGTGTCCTGAATGTGTGTTGCTAGGCGGGGACTGAAGGTATAGACTGACCCCAGAGGTGAAGTCAGATGGCAAGGCTTGTGGACGTCATTCTGATTGTGGTTGCCTTCGGAATCTATGCGGCGTTATTGCTTTACAAGCTGATACTTTTCTACCGTTATCGAAATGACCCCGCCAAACGAGAGATACTGATCTGGGAACCTCAGGTATTCCCTGACCGGCTAAAACGCTTTATTCTCGACGAGCACGCCGACATGGGTGCCAGAAAAGCTTCCGCGCCGAATCCGGCCCGTAAGTAGCTCGCCTTGGCCCCGCGGACCAGCAACACACATTTAGGACACCACCCGGCTTGTCTGGTGGCGCCTGGTTTCAAATGTGGCGTCGGCAATGAGACGTCACGAGGGGGTGCTCTTCCCTGAGTTCGCCCCCAGGGGGTGCGATCTTACGCTCCTGACCGGGCTGTGGAATGCTCGTGGGCAGTGGAAGGCCTATAAACGAGCTTGTAACTCAGGAAACCGGGTATTGTTGTTCTATTCCAAAGTGATTACTACTTTTCCTCGAGCGTGTCCTTCCCCCAGATACCGAATGGCCTCAGGCGCCTCGCTCAAACTGTAACGCCTATCGATGACCGGTGTTACCTTTCCGGTCTCCATGAGCTTCCGCAGGATGGACAGGTCGTCTTGGTTCGCTTTCGCCAGGAAGAATACCACCAGCTTCTGACTCACCAATGGTGACAGCACACGCGCTGTGATCGCTCGCGCCAGAGGACCGATCATCCACCGGCCGGCCGATCCTCCGAACGGAACGTATATCCCCTTAGGTTCTAAGACGCGCCTGCAAGCTGACAACGAATGGTTGCCAATGCCGTCAAACAAGACGTTGTAACGCTCCCCACTTTTGGTGAAATTCTCCCGGGTGTAATCAATAACCCGATCGGCGCCGATGGATCGGACCATGTCCACATTCCGGGTGCTGCATACGCCGGTCACCTTTGCGCCCAACGACTTGGCGATCTGCACCGCGAACGTCCCCACGCCTCCCGCCGCTCCGTTAATCAGGACCTTCTGCCCCGGCTGAATCTGTCCCTTGTCGCGAAGACCCTGCAAGGCGGTGCATGCCGCCACGGGTACGGAAGCCGCCTGCTCAAACGTCACGTTATCCGGCTTCTTGGCCAATGCCGACTCGGAAGCGCACACATACTCGGCAAAGGCCCCGCGGCACGAGCCGAAGACCGCGTCGCCGGGTTTGAACTGGGTTACTTTCCCGCCCACCGCTTCCACTTGGCCGGCCACATCAACCCCCAGTCGCTTATCCTTGGGTTGGCGCAGCCCGGCCATTAGGCGAAGGAAGTACGGCGTGCCTCTGACGAAGTGCCAGTCTAGGGGATTGACGGAAGCGGCGCGAACCTTGATCAGCACTTCATCGTTCCCAGCGATCGGCTTTCCAACCTCTTCGCATTTCAGAACGTCGGGTGAACCGTAGTTGTGGTAGACAATTGCTTTCATGGGGATATCCTTCTGCACCTATTCTTTGTGAGAACCTCAACGCCCACTCGAAGGCTATCGACGGCGGCCTTCATGCGCGGGTGGCCCCCCCGCGGTGCCGGCCTGCTCCTTCCATCGCTCCGCGTTTACGCCCACCACCAGAAGCCACAAGGTCAGCGATAGTTCCGCAACGCCGGCAGGCACCAGAATGTAGGGGTATAGATGGGCGGCGAATGCGGGTGAGAGGATGTCCGCGAAACTGTTGGTCAGGTAACTCAAACCCGCGGCGGCCACCAGCGCGCCGAGTATTTGGGGAAGGTAGGCCGACCTGAAAATGAGGTATCCAATCAGCACGCAATGGAATCCAAAAAAGACCAGGCTGATGCCGTAGCCCACTCCGTACAACTTTTGCGACACGAGCGCCACCGCTTGTAATTGACTTGTTGTGAATGCACTCAAGAATTGCTCGCCTTTCAAGAGGACCAGGGGAACGAAGAGGTTCAGTGAGTTGACGGCCATGATAGCGACGAATATGAGCCGGAAAAACGCCGCGAGCAAAGCGAGGCTCCTGCCGACCGGCTTGAGCAATTCATAGAAGATGAGCGCCACGGCGGCATCGCATAGGAGCGTGATGAGCTCAGCGGCGGCACCCAAGCGGTACAAGGGCTCGTGCGCCAGGATGTTGGTGGCCGTAGCCGCGGCGTCGCCATATACAACCAGCTTGCCGCGAACGAAAATCTCGGCGAATGGGGCCGTGACGAAGATGAGCAAGTACAAGGCGCCGGCGATTCTGGCTATAAGACGCGGCGAGGCTTCGGTATTCCGTCCCATCGTTACCGCTGTGCTCATGCTCATTGCTCCACAAGCGAGTTGTCGAATCCAGGTCTTATGCCTCGCGCAGGATGCCTGATTCAATTCTGCGCGCAGCGCCTTGGAGTGCGTGCGGCTCGACGCCGCCTTCGCCCCCTCTTCTCACTTACCTTCCGAGACCATCGTCTGCTTAATCGTTCGCCCTTATCGCCCGCCCTTCAACCTTGCCGCGGATTCCAAGGCGGCGTCGAGCCGCACGCACTCCAAGGCGCTGCGCGCATTTTCATCGTCGGTGGCGTAGCGTTATGCCGAAAGACGGCGGCTTTCATGCGACGCCGGCCAACTTCGCCCGACCCGCTGCCGGCGACGGCTGTTTAAATACCACCGTGGTGAAGAACTCGATCATCAATCCAAAGAAGGGATTGCCAACGAGGAGGTTGACAAACGGCAGCGGTCCCAGCCCCACGGTCATGAAGAGGAAATAGGAGAAGATCGATCCTACCACCAGCCCCATCGCCATACCGTTCCAGGCCCATCGCAGTTTCAGCCCCGACACGCCGATGGCAAAGCCCATCACTGCCCTATTCAGCAAGGTCCACACCAAATTGACCGCTGTGAACTTCATTAAGCCGCCGTAGAATGCAAAAGACGCACAAAGCACACCCGCAACCAAGCCGAACAATGTGGCAATTACAATTCGCTTCATAGGTCCTCCCTTGTTATGGGCAGAGCCGCGCGGGCCCCCTTTTGCCTCGCGCTGGATGCGAGATTCCACGCCGCGCGAAGCGCTTGATCCACTAGAATTTCTCGATGCCCAACTTGCCGTTACGGGCGCAACTGCACCGCGGCGCCGGCCTGCTCCTTCCGCGCTTGCAGGTTTACGCCCTTGATCAAAAGCCATAGGCCAACCGATATTTCGGCGGCAGCCATAGGCAGCCAGCCAAGTTGCAGCCTCTTCTCATACTGCGGCCAAAGAAGGTACACAAAGCTGACGATCGTGAAGGGCACTGACGCAAAAAGGCCCAATGCCGACAGGGCCTTTGGAATATAATTCGATTTTAGAAATAAGTAGAAGAAGAGAATGGACCCCATGCCCAAAAATGTCATGCTGACGTAAAATGCGCTCGCTTTTGCGGCTGAATATAAGTCCATGAGAACTGACAATCGCCTGGCGTCAAATGCGTCCGCGGATTCAGCGCCCAGATACAGCTTCAAGGTAACAAACATAAGAATGACGGAGGCGGCGTTCAGAACATTCTCTGCCAATCTAAAGAGCAAACCAAACAGGGCAATATTGCTGTCGACGGGCTTGACCGTCACATAAAGCCCCATGGCCAGGAAGATACAACACAGACTGGTGATGAGTTGGCAGGACAGTCCGAAACGATAGAGCAGCTCCGCCCCCATAATTCTGTGAGCAGTCTCCGCAAAATTTCCGGGAACTTCCAGACGTCCGGTAATGATCCAACCGGTGACGGGGACAACATAAGTGAATAGATACATGAAACCCGCAAGTCTTGCCCATCTGATTTGAGCTTTTTCGCTTTCAGCGTTCGTCATTTTCGACCTTCCTTGGTTGGGAGACTTCGTTCCACATCGGCGCATGATGACGGACGTTGCGGCGGCTTTATCCGTCAACTGACGGACCATATGGCGAGGTAAACTCGCCGCTACGACCTCTACTGCGCCTGCGCGGCGCCGGCTTGCTCCTTCCAGCGCTCGGCGTTCGCCCCCATGATCAGTAGCCACAGCATGATCGCCATCTCTCCCAGGAGGGCGGGGAAGGCGATCTTATCGACTATTCTCTGGTATTCCGGCAGCAGCAAGGCCGTCAAGCTCATGGTGACATAGGCGAAGCCGTTGACGATCAGCCAGACCCCCAGGACGCGGGGAAGAAAGCCCGACCGGAACACCAGCAGCCCGAAGGGGAAGAGCCAAAGCCCCCAAAATATCTCGGAGACGATAATCCCCTGGCCGTGCACATGGAGGAACAGCATGGCCAGGGCATCCCGCTGCGGTTTATCAAATGCGGAGAGGAAATCGGCGCCGCGCACAAGTACAAGGGCGGCGATCTGGTTCAACTCATTCACAAACCCAATCGGGACCTGGGCCACAGCCAGTATCACCATGAGTGCAGCACGCGGCTGGTTCACCCCTTTGAGCAAACGGTAGAGGGCCAGGGCGAGGAAGATAAAGATAATTCCGGAGGCGAGCCCGCTCACAATGCCGATACGGAACAGCGACTGAGAAGTGAGAATGTTATTCGCCGTCGCCGTTGCGTTTCCCCATACAATCAGTTTGCCAGGAACATACATGAGGCTGATGGGGGCGGCGATTCCCATGAGCAGGTAGAACAATCCTGCGACTCTGGCTGTCTTCTTGATGGAATTCATGTCGTCTCTCCTTGGGTTCGGTACGGTAGCCTGAGATTCGGCCCTTCGCTCCCAGCCGCCTTGCGGTGCCACGTGCGGGGCGGCCGTATTCGGCGTACCGGCGTCTTTACGCCGCCATAATGTAGCGGCGGGTTTATCCGTCAACTGACGGACCATATGGCGAGGTGAACTCGCCGCTACGACTGCAACTGCGCGGCGCCGGCCTGCTCCTTCCATCGCTCGGCGTTCACGCCCATCACCAGCAGCCACAAAATCAGCGCTCCTTGCCCGAGGGCGCCGGCGGCCATATTGTAGGGGGACAGAACGAGTGTGAGCGCCGGGAACAAAAAGGTCAGCCACGCTATGCCGGCCAATGCCATCAGCACCCCCAGAATTCGCGGCATAAAGGGCGACCTGAAAATGAGGTAGCCGATCAGGAGACAATAGGATCCGAAGAATATCAGGGCGATGTCCACGCCCCGAGGATGCCATTTAAAAACCCCCAGGGTGGTGGTCAGGAGGCCGAAGAACGCCGCAAGCACGGCGAGGCTCCTATTCACGGGCTTAAAGATGCCATAGAAGAGCAATGCCACAGCGCCATTCGCCACGGTCGCGATGACGTAAGGTAGGGAAGCCCACCTGCCGCCAACGAAGACGGAGAGCATTCCCGAAAGCATGGCGAGCAAATACACCATGCCGGTAATCCTGGCCATGCGACGCGGCAACGCTTCCCGAATCCGTTCCGTCATTACTGCTGCGCTCATAATCGTTGCTCCTTATCCAAGGGGCTGACGTAGCGGCGGGTTTATCCCGCCATATGGCGAGGTGAACTCGCCGCTACAATCCCAACTGCGCTGCGGCCCTGGCCTGCTCCCTCCATCGTTCAACGTTCACGCCCATTGCCAGGAGCCACAGGGTCAGCGACAGTTCCATGAGAGCGCCGACGGCCAGATTGTAGGGGAGCAGATAGTTTGCCAGCGGCGGTGATAGAAAGGTCAGCCAAGCCAAACCGGCAAGCGCCATCATCACCCCCAGAATTCGCGGAATAAAGGTCAACCTGAAAATGAGGTACCCGATCAGCAGGCAATAGAATCCGAAAAACACCAGGCCGATGTTGTAGGCCTGACCATACAATTCAAAAGACATGAGCGCCAGCGCGTGCAACTGTTCCACCTTAAACACGCTCAAGTACTGCGAGCCACCCAAGACGACCAGGGGAGCGAGATAAAAGAGGCAGGCAAGAGCCTGAACAGCGCATCCCACCAGGCTGAAGAAGGCCGCGACCAAAGAGAGGCTCCTGTTCACCGGCTTAAACAAATCATAGAAGAGAACCGTCACCGCGACATAGATCACCACATTGATGAGGAGGGCGGCGAAGCCCAATCGATATAGAGGTTGGTGCGCCAGGATGTTGGCCGCGGTAGCCGTGGCATTGTCAGAGACAACAAGCTTAAAGCCAGGGACGGCGACTACTCCCGTCAGGAAGTTGAGCAAATAAATGAAACCAGCAATCCGGGCCTTGGGGCGCGTCGCCTCTCGAATCCATTCCTTCATTGAAGCTGTGGTCATACTCGTTACCTTCCTATCCGATTGACGACGTAGAGGCGGCGAAATCTATCCCGATCTGATCGGGACGCCGGGATATGGCGTAGCGCCAGCGGAATTCATCCCGATCTCATCGGGATGCCGCCTTAGGGCGAGGTAAACTCGCCGCTACGAAAGTAACCGCGCTGCCCGCGAATCAAATCGGGCCGCGGTAGCGGCGCAGGCGGACCGCTGCGGCGAGGAACACCACGGCGAATGCCAGTCCGATCCACAGGCCCGGCGTGCTCAGGAATTTCCCCGGAGAAAGTGTCGCGAGCGGATCGACCGGGCCGCTACCCTTCGCTGAGGAAGTGAAGGCCTGCGCAAACCAGCCTATCAAGCGGCATCTCATCAGGTTGCCGAAACGAGCCGTGTTGAACGCAACCTTCTCGATCACACCGATGGCGAAAGGCGGCAACACGGCCCATAGAAATGTCGCGCGCCGCGGCCAGCCGGAGACCAGCAACATCCAGCCATAGATGGGCGCATGCCAGAGGGCCATCGCGGCCAGAGCGTAGAGCAGCGTCAGCCACATTTTGAACAATGGCAACTGTGCCCAAAGAACTGCGGCGCCGAGTCCCTTCCCCGGCAAGATCGCGGTGCTCAATAAAAGCATGATTGCCTGCGTGGCCACGATGATCGCAAAGGCCACCAGCGGCAGAACCGCGAGCGGAATGCCCGCCTTCGAAAGCACAGTGGTGAGATCGGAAACCGGCAGCGACTTCCAGAAAAGGACACTGCGATCACGACGATCACCGTGCAGCGCGTCGAGACAGTAGAAGATGCCGACGATGAACGCGGTCAGGAGGATCAGAAACGCAGCAATGTCGTATGGCATGTTGATCGCGCCCCACTGCTTTGCCGGGTCAAGCCACTCGGCGCGCGTCTTCGCCGAGGGATGAATGATTCTGATCAGGAAGCCGAAAAGAATGACAGCGGCGACGGTCAGCGGTCCAAGGAAGATCGAACGGTTCTCCCACAATTCGCGCCGTACCGACCAGTACAGAGGCCGGGTCGCCGCCACGCCCGCGGGCGCAATGACCTGCGCGTCGAGGGTGTACTCGGGCACGGTGTTCGATTGGTTATTCATCTAACGGCTCCTTGAAGCTAACACTTGTCCAGACTTGCCTTATGTAGCGCTTGCCTTATGTAGCGCCGGGCATCAGTCCGGCACGTGTCTTGCGTAGGTGCCGCCCTAAAGGACGGCGCTACGTTCCGCGGCCAGTTCGCCCATCACCGCCACGAACACGTCGGCGATGCTGGGTGTGCGCACCTCGCCAAGCGTGGCAAGTTGCTGGCGATCGGCATGATCGAACAGCAGGATGCTGCGACCGAAGATCTGGCGCTCGTGCATGGGTTCGAGCGCCCGCGCCGCGGCGGCCTGCTCGGGGTGCACTGTAACCTCCACATAGCGCGACTCGAATTCTTCCATGCTGCAGTTGAGTACAATGCGGCCGCGATTGATGAACATGAGGTCAGTGAGGACGTGCTGGACCTCCTCCACCTGATGGGTGGTCACCACGATGGTGCGGCTGCGATCGTAGTAGTCGTTCAGCAGGGAATCGTAGAATTGCTTGCGATAAAGGATGTCCAGACCTAGCGTCGGCTCGCCCAGCACCAGCAATCTCGCATCCACGGCCATGACCAGGGCGAGGTTCAGTTGGGCCACCATGCCCTTGGACAATTCCCCCACCTTGCTGGCGCGTCGGATGGTGGTCTTGGCCAGAAAGCCTTCCGCTTTGGCTCGATCGAAGCGCGGATGTACGCCGGCCACGTAATCCAGCGCCTGCGATACTCGTATCCAGCGTGGGAGCACGGCGACATCGGCAATAAACGAGACATCGCGCATGAGCTGGTCGCGTTCGCTCCAGGGATCGCGGCCGAGCACCTTCAGTTCTCCCTGATAGGGGGTAAGGCCCAGAATCGCGTTGAGCGCCGTCGTCTTGCCGGCGCCGTTGGGACCGATGAGTCCGAGGATGCGGCCTCCTTCCACGTGCAAATCGACGCCGTCGAGCGCGATGGTGGCGCCGAAAGCCTTGCGGAGCGCGCGTGCTTCAATGACAGTCATGGCTTTGGCTCCTCCTTGGGAGCCTGCGGCTTTGCCGTACCTGAGGACGGCGGGCGGGCGGCCGCAGCATCCCTCAGTTCTTCCGGCGTCAGGCCGAGGCGCTGAATGGTGGCGTAAATCCTGGGCCACTCGTCGGCAAGAAACTTCTGGCGCTCGCCTTGCAGCAGCAGATGGCGCGCGCCGGCATTGACGAACATGCCGCGGCCGCGCCTGCTCTCGACAAGCCCCTCGTCCACCAGTTGCTGATAGCCCTTCAGCACCGTGAGCGGATTGACTCGATGTTCGGCCGCGACACTGCGCACGGACGGCAGCGGATCGCCTTCCTTGAGCACGCCGTCGAGGATCATCGCCACCACCCGGTCACGAAGCTGACGGTAAATCGGCTGATTGTCGTTCCACTCACGATCCATGATGTGCTTCCTATGGCCTTACCAAGAATGCGCTTCCCGTTATTTCGTCCGCAGTAGGTCGAAGTGCGCGGCGACCGGCTTGTCCCCGGGCATCATGTAGGTCCAGTCCTCGGTGTGATGGTTCGCGTCGATCACGGTAAAGACGGCATGGTGCATGTGTCCGTACTGCAAACTGCCGGAGACATCGACGAAATCGAATTCCAGCGTTTTTCCGCCGTTCGATGTCCTGGCCACCATGCGCGGCCGATTGCCGGCGTCACAATAGTGCGTCAGGAACAGGCGGTCGCTGTCCAGGTAGAACATGGTGACCGGGTGGTCGTACCGGGCCGGATCGTCCGGCGTTCCCGCTTCCTTCATCTCATGCACCAGCGCGTTTCCCCGGGAAGTTACGCGCATCGTGACCTGCATGAGCTTGTCCATGTCGGCTTGCGGCGGGACGGTGGTCACGTGGCCTTCCCACGTACCCGCCAGAGTTTTCAGGGTGTCGAACGACTTTTGCGCGTCAGTCTGGGCGAAAGCGCTGGCGGCGATTAGAACGAATAGGACGGAAAGTGCGATGCGTGATTTCATGGCGGTGTGCTCCTTTGTCTTTTGTCTCTATCGTGGTCTTTCTCAGTTCAGTTGGCGCAGTTGACCTCAACAGGAGCTTTTAAGCTGCATTGTTCACTAGCCGCACCAACTGAAAAACCTATCTCTAGCAATATACATACGTAGTTAACTACAAGAGTGTTCCACAGGCAAGCATTTTTAATTACTTTTTTTGCTGGACTCGCAGCGATTATCTAAGAGCTTAAAAAACAATGGCTTGCAAGACGCAGCAAGGCTAGAAGGGATTGTGCCCTCTACGGTTTCGGGCTTAGATGGTAAAAATGTCTTGCGAGGGGCTGAAGATCGTGCCACTGAGACCCACGAGCATGGCACGAAAGAGGTCCGCGAATCCACAAAGCATTTGGAAGGCACCCCGTCGAGGCGAGTAATGATCGTAGTGATGCAGGCCATCAATCCTATGTATGTTCAGCTTCGCCCATTGGACCCCGCTCGCAATCTGAGATTCTGCCTGCGGACCAGGGGCGATTCGTGCGAGTCTTCCCGATTCTTCCGATGCCTCGCCCCATAATGCCAGCTACATTCGCCAATAAGTGCTTCAGCTAATTAATTGAAAACAAATAAAAAATAAATCTTGACATATGCACACTCATATTTTATTATTGCTGTGTACTAAGAAAAGTGAAAGTCCAATGAATGGAGGCACACTAACATGGCGATTGTACGATGGGAACCTTTACGAGACCTGATGACCACACAGCGTGAGTTTGACCGCTTGTTCCGCGAAGCCTTCTCTCCCGCATTGGGTGAGGGCGAGGTGTTCAACTCGGACCTGGGCGCCGCCCGTGGACATCTACGAGAATGGCGACAACCTGGTGTTGAAGGCTGAGCTGCCCGGCATCAGCCCCGACGACGTGGAAATTCGCGTCGAGGACAACACCCTCTATCTGAAGGGTGAGCGCAAGTTCGAAAAGGAAGTGAAGGAGCAGAACTACCACCGGGTCGAGCGTTCTTACGGGACCTTCACGCGCACCTTCTCGCTCCCCAACAGTGTCGATGCGGACAAGGTTGCGGCAAACTTCAAGGACGGCGTTCTGACGCTGACGATGCCGAAGAAGGAAGAAGCGAAACCGAAGACGATCAAGATCAACGTCAGCAAGAATTAACCTGGTTCCTCCGCGCGGATGGGGCTGAGCGGCGAAGCTGCTCCCCTCCGCCGGGCGGGTTTTCGACCGCGTCGCGAGTGCCGGGACAGCCTGAACGTCCTGGTAATCTCGGACGCGGTTTTTGTTTGACGGAAGGAAGCAATCAGCGGTCAGCTTTCAGCAATCAGCTAAAGAGGGCTGCACAGCACAAGTGGAGCACAGAACAATCAGAGGTCAGAGATCATCGAAGGATGTAGGATAGGGGATGCGTACGCGGCTTTTTCCGATAGCTGAGAGCGAAAGCTGATCCCTGAAAGCTAAAGAGGATTTCACCATGGCTACACGGTTTGACAAATTCACCGTAAAAGCGCAAGAAGCGTTGCAGGCGACGCAGGAGATCGCCGCGCGCAATGGCAACCAGCAGATGGAGCCCGTACACCTTTTGCTTGCGTTGGTGGAGCAGCCGGAGGGCATAGTTCCGGGAATTCTCCAACGCTTGGGTGCGACGCCCGCGGCGGTAAGCCTGGAAGCCACCAAGGTGATTGAAGCGCTTCCCAAAGTTGGCGGCACAACGGACAACTACATCTCTCCGAGCTTGAAGGAGGGCTTCGATCAGTCGTTCAAGGAGACCGAGCAGTTCAAGGACGAATACGTCTCCACCGAGCACCTGCTGTTGGCCCTGGCCAAAAAGTCGAACGATCCCGTGGGGCGAATCCTGAAGCGTTTTGGCATCACGCACGATGCCATTTTGCAGGCGCTGGTGGCGGTGCGGGGCACGCAACGCGTTACCGATCAAAATCCCGAAGCCAAGTACGAAGCGCTCGAGAAGTATGCACGCGACCTTACGGAACTGGCCCGGCGCGGCAAGCTTGACCCGGTGATCGGGCGCGATGAGGAGGTTCGCCGCGTCATCCAGGTGCTTTCGCGCCGCACCAAGAACAATCCCGTGCTAATCGGCGAGCCCGGGGTGGGGAAGACGGCCATTGTGGAAGGCATCGCGCAGCGCATCATCGCCGGCAACGTTCCGGAATCGCTCAAGTCGAAGCGCATCGTGGCGCTTGACTTGGGCGCGATGGTAGCGGGTTCGAAGTACCGCGGCGAGTTCGAAGACCGCTTGAAGGCCGTGCTGAAAGAAATTGAAGAAGCCAGCGGCCAGATCATTCTTTTCATTGACGAATTGCACACCCTGGTGGGCGCGGGAGCGGCGGAAGGCTCGATTGACGCTTCCAACATGCTCAAGCCGGCTTTGGCCAGGGGCGATCTGCGCTGCATCGGCGCTACCACGCTCAATGAATACAAGAAATATGTGGAGAAGGATGCGGCGCTGGAGCGGCGTTTCCAGCCGGTGCAGGTGGGCGAACCCTCGGTGGAAGACACCATCGCCATTCTGCGTGGCCTGAAGGAGCGCTACGAAACTCACCATAAGGTCACGATCAAGGATTCGGCAATTGTCGCTGCGGCGGTGCTCTCCAACCGATATATCTCTGACCGCTTCCTGCCCGACAAGGCCATCGACTTGATTGACGAGGCTGCCTCCGGCCTGCGCATTGAAATCGACTCCATGCCCGCTGAGATTGACCAGATTGATCGCCGCGTGACGCAGCTTGAAATCGAACGGCAGGCATTGCGCAAAGAAGATGACGCGCCCTCGCGCGAGCGCTTGCACGTGCTGGAAAAAGAGTTGGCCGCGCTCAAGGAAAAATCCGATCAACTGAAATTGCGCTGGAGGGCGGAGAAGGAAGTTATCGCGAATATTGGCAAGCTGAAGGAAGCGATTGAGCAGGCGAAGATTGACGAAGCGCGCGTAACACGCGAGGGCGACCTGAACAAAGCGGCGGAGATTCGTTACGGCAAGCTGGTGTCTCTGGAGAAAGAACTCGCCGCCGCCAACGCCAAGCTGGAAAGCATCGACAAGACGGGCCGCATGCTCAAGAAAGAAGTGGACGAGGAAGATGTGGCGCGCGTGGTTTCGCGCTGGACGAGGATTCCTGTCTCCAAGATGCTGGAAGGGGAAGTGGCGAAGCTCGTCAAAATGGAAGAACGCCTGCGCCTGCGCGTGGTGGGCCAGGAAGACGCCCTGCGCCTGGTGGCGAATGCGGTCCGCCGCAGCCGCGCCGGCTTGGCCGACCCGCATCGTCCCATCGGCTCGTTCCTGTTTCTTGGCCCCACGGGGGTGGGCAAAACGGAGCTGGCGCGCGCCCTCGCCGAGTTCCTCTTTGACGACGAGCGCGCCATGCTGCGCCTCGACATGTCGGAATACATGGAGAAACACGCCGTGGCGCGGCTGATCGGCGCGCCCCCCGGCTACGTGGGATATGAGGAAGGCGGCCAGTTGACCGAACTCGTGCGGCGCCGGCCTTATGCCGTTCTGCTTTTCGATGAAATCGAAAAGGCGCACCCCGACGCTTTCAACATCTTTTTGCAGATCCTTGACGACGGGCGCCTGACCGACGGCAAAGGCCGCACGGTGGATTTCAAGAACACGGTCATCATCATGACCTCGAATATCGGCAGCCACCTGATTCACGAGGCCATGAACGGCGTCGATCACGCCATCGGCATGACCGCGAAAAAGGGTAGCGCCGTGGGTGAGGCCGGCATGCTGAGCGACGAGCTCAAGAAGAGAATTCAGGACTTGCTGCTCCAGCACTTCCGGCCGGAGTTCTTGAATCGGATCGATGAAGTGGTGATCTTCAATGCCCTCGGCAAGGCGGAAATCGAGAGGATCATCAATCTTCAGCTTGAGAACCTCCGCCGCATGCTCGCGGAACGCAAGATCGATATCACCCTGACGGAGAAAGCGCACGAACTGCTTTTCCGCGAAGGCTACGATCCCCAGTTCGGAGCGCGGCCGCTCAAGCGCGCCATCCAGCGGCTCATCCAGGACCCGCTCGCCATGAAGTTGCTCGATGGCGAAGTTGTTCCTGGCGAGGCGCTCACGATTGATGCGGATATGAAGAAGGGCGTGATGACCTTCGAGCCCGCCAAAGCCAAGGCGGCAAAGCAAGCATAAACGTAGCGGTCGCGGTAGGGACAGTAGTTGCCCACTGCCCCCCGCACAGATCCGTACGTGCGCTAGCTAACGCATACGGCTCTTATCTCGGATGCGTGGCGGCGAACCGCTGGGACGGCCAAGGATGCAGAACGCGCGGCGCGGGCAGCCAGCGGACCGCGAGCCGATGCAGTCGGTCCCAGTTGAGGCGATGGCGTTGGCTGCGTTGGCGCAGTTGGGTTCGCCACAGCCGAGTCAGCCGGTCCCGAAAGATGCGCAGGCGGTCGAGGTTCCCCGGCACCGCGTGATAGTTGAAGTAGCCCTGCACGACCGACCGGAGCCTCTTACCGGTTTGCGCTATCGGATCATGCCGACGCTGCCGGAGTTGTTGCTTAATCTCCTGCAACTTCCCCCGCAGGCGCTTGGCGATCGTCTTCCGCTTCACGGTAAATTGCCCCCTCCGGTTCTTCCCGCTGATATGCGTGAAGCCCAGAAAGTCGAACGTCTCCGGCTTGCCTTCTCCTCGTCGTTTCCGGTAGAGATCGGCAAACGGCCCGAACTCGATCCGGCGCGTTTTGTCGGGATGCAGTTCCAATCCAAACTTCCCCAGCCGCTCCCGGAAGTCCTCCAGAAAACGGTCGGCTTCCGTCTGCGATTGGAAACCGAGGACGGTATCATCGGCATAGCGCACAACGACCACGTCTCCTCGGGCGTGCTTCTTGCGCCACGTCTGCACCCACAAGTCGAAGACGTAATGCAGATAGATATTCGCCAGCAGGGGTGATACCACCGCCCCTTGCGGCGTACCCCTCTCCGTCTCCGACCATTGGCCTTCCTCCATGACTCCGGCCTTCAACCATTTCTGGATCAGCCGGAGAATCCGGGGGTCGGCCACGCGATGCGGCACGAACTTGAGCATCCCTTCGTGGGAAATCGAATCGAAGAATCCCCGAATGTCGGCATCAAGAACGTAGTTCACGTGCTTCACCGTGAGCGCATACGAGAGCGCATCCAGCGCTTGATGCTGGCTGCGTCCCGGTCGAAAACCATACGAGAAGCCCAGAAAGTCTTCCTCGTAAATCGCATTGAGGATGGTGACCACAGCCTGTTGCACGATCTTGTCCTCCAGCGCCGCAACCCCCAACGGACGTTGCCGCCCGTCGGCTTTTGGGATATACACCCTTCTCGAGGGCTTTGCTCGATATGCTCCGCGGTGGACCCGGCTGTGCAGGTCGATCAGTTGACCCTCCAGCCCGGTCTCATACTCCTGCCACGTCGTGCCGTCTATCCCCGGTGCAGCCTTTCGCTTCAGGGCGTAAAAGCTCTCCCGGAGTAAATCGACCGTCAAGTGGTGGAGCAGGGCCGTGAACTTCATTCCCTGGTGTTTCTTCGCGGCTTTCCGCACACTCGCCAACCCCTGGGACACGCGTGCCCCGCTCTGCGTCGGGTGCGTGTTAGGCAGACGAGTGTTCTCCTTGATCAGCGGCCTTCCCTCCGCATTCTCCGCCCACGTTCCTCCGTCTTGGTTCGAATGGTTCATTGGTACTATGCCGCTGTCCGACTCCTCGAAGGCGTGCATACGGGTTGTACGGCCATCGCCTTTTCCCGCCGACCGGCCACGCTCTACGGCGGCCGGTACCTCCGAGGTCTCCCGGTTCTCGTGCAGAAAGTGTCTAGGCGTGTCTGGGGTCTACGACTACGCAGGACTGCCCAGGAACTCGCGCTGACGCCCCTGAGTCATGTTGCCTTCCGCTTAGTCCGATAGCGTCGGCGTCCTGATTGAACGTTTTCGAAGCTCCATACCCAGCCCACCTCTTCCCCTGTTTACGCTTCGCTGCGCACCTCGCGGCACACAACGCAAAACTCGGGGCCGAGTGGATCGCTACTCCTTCCTCGTAAGGATTTTTCATCCTCTGCTTCCTGCCGGTTTATCCCGGCGCACCGGCCCCCCGCCTTTGGGGTCCGCGGCTTTTCCTTGCTCCGGGATTGGCCGCAATAGCCGAACATAAAGGACGTTATACGGCACTAAACCCAGCAAGGAAGTCTGATAGAATGCGCCTCATGACAGAACTTCACTTAACTCTAATTGGTGCGCCCGACGATCCGCCTCTCGTGCCGATTAACGCGAAGTACCAAAATGAGCTTGAAAGTTTTTCGCGGGCTGTCGAGGCTCAGGGGCTGGAAATAAGCTCCTACAGGAGATGCCTGGAATCCGGGGGCGGGGGTGGTTATCTCGTAGGAGAATTTTTAATCAAGGTCGTCCCGCCGCTTCTATCTGTGGTTGGCGCAATTGGTGCTTGGCTTAAGAACAACCATGGCCGCAGAGTTCGGCTGAAGGTTGGCGAGATCGAAGCGGAAGCACCGACTGTGGAGGAAGTGGAAAAGCTCCTGAAGCAGGTTCCTTTTTCGAGGCCATCGGGAAAGAAGAAGGGGAAGAAACAATAGTCGGATTGCCTCGGCGGATGATTGGAAATTGATGCCGCGCTTGTTGAAGTCCTCCAACATGACTATCCCTTCACGCCCGACTCAAAGGAGGAGAAGATGTTGGTAAAGATCGCCCCAGGGCCAGATGCCTGCCGGTGGGAGGAATGCCTTGCGGGCAAGTATATTTGCGTTGCGTGGGACGATCTGGGGGACCTGCGCCGGTACCACTCGCGCGAAGAGTTGGTCGAGAAACTCAAGGACAAGAAACTCAAGGACACGTACCCCAACAATCCGGCGACGGCTTCCAAGGTCGGCCGCGAACTTTGGACAATTAGGAACCTCCAGCCCGGCGACAAAGTGGTCGCAAACAAGGGCAAGTCTGCGGTACTAGGCGTCGGCACAGTGAAGTCCCCGGGTTACCGTTGGAATAAGGACCGGAAGGATTTTCGCCACACGGTGATGGTTGAAGAATGGGACGTATCTTGCGCGAAGAGCATCTCCACGCAGCCCAGATGGCAAGACACTGTCGTTCCAATTTCAGCAAGTTTGTTCCGAATCATTACGGGAAAGACAGAGGAGCCCGGGCTGTCTTGGGGGGAGATCGAAAAGGCGAGAGAGCGGCGAGAAACGTCGGTTAAGCAGCGGCTTGGACAAGATAAATTCCGCAAAACGCTCCTGACTATCTATGATGGCCGATGTGCGATCACCGGCTCTAGGGTTGAAATGGTGCTCGAAGCGGCGCACATCTACACCTCTCCGGGAAAGGACCTGAATACTCCCTCTAACGGAATACTACTCCGCGCGGATGTGCATCACTTGTTTGACGGGAACCTTTTGAGTATTGAGCCCAAGGGGAAGGGGTTTCGCATTAGGCTGGCAGACAGCTTGAGAAGGCACCCGGAGTACGGAAGGTTTCATAATCGAGTTCTCCGAGTGCCCGACCGCCTCGACAAGGACAGATTTCGGGCGTACCTTAAAGATCACGCGCGGTTGTAGCAAACCAGTGCTGTTTCGTCGGTAGTAAGTGATCCGTAATAGGGATCATCACGCCGCAAGGGATTTACTATCGGCCTGCGAAAGAACCCTGCCGCGCCTTGTGCCCGGCATGTCGGGAGCCCTGCTGAGGCAAGCGTACCGATTCAGTGAGCCTCAGGAGAGCGCGCAGGGCCCCATTGACGGCGTCCTCGGTAGGAAAAGCCTTGGCCAATTCGGGATCGAGGAGAATGAGGTTGGTGCCCGCGCGAAATCGCTTCGCGTACTTGCCACGAACTCCACCCTTCATCGAGGCGAAATCGTACTCCGAGCGCATGCCGTTTACGGTTTTCCGATTAGCCTTCTTCATAGAATTTTCGTTCGTGGCGCGTCGCCCGCCTGGCAGTGATGATCCGGATAAGTGCGTCTTCCTCGGAGTGCGCCACCACCTAAACGCGATTGCGGGTGGATACGCCGATGGTTAGGAACCGCGGCTCAAGGCTGGAATGATCGATGTCTGGAAAAGTGGTTGATAGCGTGTCGTCCAGCACGGTTACAGCTTCGCGGAAATCGACCCCATGCTTCTTTAAGTTGGCCGCGGCTTTTCTCGGGTCCCATATAAAAACCACAGTACCAGAATACGCCCTATCGGGGTACCTGCTTCGGACTTTTAAGATGCAACAACGACTTGGTTTGCGCTAAACTTCTTAGGAGTGGAGTTAACCGACCATGGGCAATGTTCTTACCCTGCCGGAACAGAGAGTCGTCCTGGAAGACGTTAGCTGGGAGACCTATGAGCATCTCCTTTCCGACCACCTGGACAAGTCCGTGCCCCGTTTCACCTTTGACCGGGGGAGGCTGGAGATTATGAGCCCTTCTTCGGAACATGAAGAGTACAAGCAGGCCCTGACCATGCTGGTGGAGATGCTGGCCGACGGGCTCGGAATCGACATCCGGAATCTTGGTTCGACAACTTTCAAACGCAACGAGCTTGAGCGCGGTTTCGAGGCTGATGTCTGTTTTTACGTGCAGAGCGCGGCGCGAATGCACGGTAAGCTCCACATCGACCCCGCCGTTGATCCGGCTCCGGATTTGGTGATTGAAATCGAGGTCACGGCTCCGGCCCTGAACAAGCTGCCCATCTATGCGGAATTCCATGTTCCCGAGATCTGGCGATACGATGGCACGCGGTTGGTGGTTCTGCAATTAGCCGGCAGTGAATATATCGAGAGTGAAAAGAGTCTGGCTTTTCCCCGAGCCTCTGCCGATGAAATTCCCCGCCTAGTTCTACAAGGGGTGTCCTTGAAACGCTCCGAGTGGCTGACCGAGCTTCGAAACTGGGTGCGGGAGATGAAGTAAAAGGCACCGCCCGCACTCTTCCTGAATCCCCCATAAGGAGCTGACCCCATGGAACCACGGCTGAGCTTCGTCACACTGGGTGTTGCAGACCTTAAGCGCGCCACGGACTTCTACGCCAAAGTTTTGCGTCTGCCGCAGCTCAAAACGCCCCCCACCATATCCTTCTTTGAGCTGGGGCGCACCTATCTGGCGCTATATCCGCGGGTGGATCTTGCCGCCGACGCGGGACTGCCCAGCCCTGGCCGTGCCGATCCGTCCGCCTTCCCGGGCTTTGCCCTCGCACACAATGTGCGCTCAGCGGCTGAGGTCGATCAACTCCTGGCCGAGGTTGAAGCAGGCGGTGGACGCATCGTGCAGAAGGGCAAAGCGAGGCCGGAATTCCAAGGATACTCCGGCTATTTCGCCGACCCGGATGGCTTTCTGTGGGAGGTAGCGTACAATCCGCACTTCCCGCACGTCTGAACATAATCCCCTAACGCCTTGGTTGTAAGGTTGTGGGCGGAGATGGGATTCGCATCGTGAAGGGAGCACCCCATGAAGATGCCCGTCCTGTTCGTCGGCCACGGATCGCCGATGAATGCCATCGAGCGCAACCGCTTTACGGAGACGCTGGCGGGGCTCGCGAAGCGGCTGCCGCGCCCGAAGGCCGTGTGCGTGGTCTCGGCGCATTGGGTAACGCGCGGCTCCCAAGTGCTCGCCGTGGCTAAGCCACGCACCATTCATGACTTTTATGGTTTTCCGGCGCCGCTCTATGAAGTCGAGTACCCTGCACCGGGCGCGCCCACTGAGGCTGAGCGCGTGGCCCGCGAGCTTGAGATCCAACCCGACGAGACCTGGGGCTTCGATCACGGCGCCTGGAGCGTCCTGCGGCATCTCTATCCGGAGGCCGATGTACCGGTGTTTCAAGTGAGCCTCGATGAGCGCCGGAGCCTTCCGCGCCACGTCGAACTCGGCAGCGAGCTTGCCCGGTTGCGCCACCGCGGCGTGCTGATGCTGGGAAGCGGCAACATAGTGCACAATTTGCGCTGCATGGAGGGCGAAAAGGATGCGCAGCCTTTTCCCTGGACCGTCGAATTCGACTCGGATGTGAAGAAGGCGATCGAAACTCGTGACCTCGCGTCGTTGGCCGCGCCCGAGCACTGGGGTAAGCCACTGGCGGCGCTTGCGCATCCTACCCTGGAACACTATGTGCCGCTGCTTTATTGCCTGGGGAGCACCACCGAGCGCGATGCCGTGAGCTATCCCTACGAGGGTTTTGAGTACGGCAGCCTCTCCATGCGCATGGTATTGTTTAATGAAGGGAGTGAATAAGCGGGGTGGCGCGGACCTACAAAAACAGGTCCGCGCCACGGTGGAGTGACCTGGAAGACTCCGTGAGCATCTAATAGGTGAAAAATAATCAGGAAAGAGGAACCATGTGGAACAATTTCAAAACAACGATTCTACTCGCAGCGATGACCGGCCTGGTGTTAGGCATCGGTGAGTGGTGGGGCGGCCAGAACGGTCTGATTCTCGCCCTAGTGCTCGCCGCCGTGATGAACCTGGGAAGTTACTTCTTTTCGGATAAGATTGCGCTCTCGATGTCCGGTGCGCAGCCCATTTCGCGCGAAGACAGCCCGCGCATTTATCAGATTGTCGAGCGCCTCGCCGCCAAGGTCAACATCCCGGTTCCCAAGATCTATTTTATTCCCACCGATTCGCCCAACGCCTTTGCCACGGGCCGCAATCCCAGTCACGCCTCGGTGGCGGTGACGCGCGGCATTCTGGATATTTGTGACGACGAGGAAATCGAGGGCGTGCTGGCGCATGAGCTCGGTCACGTGAAGAATCGCGACATCCTCACCAGCGCCGTCGTGGCCACTTTGGCCGGCGCCATCACCTTGATTGGCCGCATGCTTTTCTACGCCGAAATGTTTGGAGGCTTCGGCGGCGGGGGCCGGTCTGATAGCCGCCGCGGGGGCGTGTTGTCCATGCTGGCCATGATGATTCTGGCGCCGCTGGCGGCCACACTCATCCAACTGGCCATTTCGCGCTCGCGCGAATATGAAGCGGACGCCACCGGCGCGCGCATCACCGGCAATCCCCAAGGCCTTGCCCGCGCCCTCGATAAGATCGACAAGTGGGCGAAGCGCGTTCCCATGCAGGTCTCGCCCTCGATGGCGCACCTGTATATCTATCAGCCATTGACCACGGGGGAGATGTTCTCCAGCCTGTTCTCCACCCACCCGCCGATTCGCAAGCGCATTGAGCGCCTGATCGGGCGGGACTTCGTTTAGAGGCAAGTTCACCACCAAGGCACGAAGACACCAAGCGAAGCTGGAAGAACAAAATTAAAGTGGTCAGCCGCGTATTTTTCGTTTCTCTCTTACCCGCATTTCTTGGTGTCTTGGCGCCTTGGTGGTGAGCTTGCCTGAGCGCATCGAATCACGTTACGATAAAGGTGTCTTTCCGGCGGATTCTGTGTTCAGGGCAAACGGCAGGGTAATAAACTCTCCACCCGGCGGGCTTCCAGGGCTACGTGCTTCATGTCGGGTTGGGCGGAACCATGTTGCACGATAAACTCGGGCGTGAAATTCACGACCTGCGCATTTCGGTGACGGATCGCTGCAACTTCAGTTGCGTGTACTGCAAGTCTGCCGACCCGAAGAACTACGTCCCCCACCGCGACCTGCTGAGCTGGGAAGAATTCCTGCGCCTCAGCCGCGTCCTGGTGGGAATGGGGATTCGCAAGATTCGCGTGACTGGCGGTGAACCGCTGTTGCGCGAGGGTGTGGTGGATTTTATCGCGCGGCTTCGTGACATTGACGGGCTGGCGGATGTGGCGGTGACCACCAACGGATACCTGCTGCCGGAGATGGCGCGAAAGCTTGCCGCGGCCGGAGCTCCCAGGGTCACTGTCAGTCTCGATTCCACGAACCCGGGAAAATTCGCCAGGATGACACGGACGCCGCGCTCTTACGAAAAAGTGATGGCGGGCATTGATGCCGCTCTGGAAGCGGGTCTGCGTCCGGTGAAGGTAAACATCGTTCTGGTGCGCGGGTTCAACGACGATGAGATTGTGGAATTCGCCCGTCTGGCGCGCCGCCGCGACATTGTGGTGCGCTTCATTGAGTTCATGCCGCTCGATGCCGACCACGCCTGGAAGCGCGAGATAGTGGTAACGGCCAAGGAAATTGTTGACGCCATCCATCCCGTGTTCCCGCTCGAGGAGATTCCACGCAATTCACCTAGTGAGACGGCTTTGCATTATCGCTTCGCGGACGGCCAGGGTGAACTCGGCATTATTGCCCCGGTTTCCATCCCCTTCTGTGGGCAGTGCAGCCGCGTCCGCCTGACGGCGGACGGCAAACTGCGCACTTGCCTTTTCTCACTGCGCGAGCATGACGTTCGCCACCTGGTCCGCAATGGCGCCAGTGACCTTGACATTGCCAGGTTTATGGAAAAAGTGGTGAATCAGAAAGAGCCTGGCCACCGGATCAACGAACCGGATTTCGTTCAGCCTTCCCGCACCATGGTTTACATTGGGGGGTAGCTGCTCGGGACAAGGGGCACGGGATACGGGGTTCGAGATTCGGCCTTAGGTCGTGTCGAGCAAAGGCATGGTCTTTGATGGACGATCGTCTGGATAAATAGTGGGGACACGGGACGATAAGGCGAACCCGAACCCGGTATCCCGTACCCCGGCTCTTAAGCTAGAATAGCAGCAGGGCAATAATGGCTACCGCAACCACGGACATGCTCCTCGCAAGCTACGCCGAGCTCCCGGCGCAGGAGCTTGAGGAGCGCATTACGCGCGCCAAGAACGAGCTGGGCTCGCGGCTGGTAATTCTGGGGCATCACTATCAGCGCGACGAGGTGGTGAAGTTCGTCGACTTCCGCGGCGACTCGCTGCGCCTTTCGCAGCTCGCCGCCCGCCGCCCCGAGGCCGAGTACATCGTTTTTTGCGGCGTACACTTCATGGCGGAGAGCGCCGACATTCTCAGCGGCGATCACCAAACGGTGATTCTTCCTGACCTCAACGCCGGCTGCTCCATGGCGGACATGGCGAATCTCGAGCAAGTGGAGGTTTGCTGGGAAGCGCTCTCGGCGCTGAATAGCGGCAAGACGGTGCCCGTCACCTATATTAATTCCACCGCCGCCATCAAGGCTTTTGTGGGCAAGAACGGCGGCGCCGTTTGCACCTCATCCAACGCCCGCAAGGTGATGGAGTGGGCGCTCGGCAGGGGGGAAAAGGCGCTGTTTCTGCCCGATGAGCATTTGGGCCGCAACACCGGCTATGGGCTGGGGATTCCCCTTGATAAAATGGCGGTATGGAATCCAGCGGAAGAGAACGGCGGGCTCACTGGCAAACAAATTCGTGACGCGCGGATTTATTTGTGGAAGGGCCACTGCTCCGTGCATCAGCGCTTCCGCCCCGAGCAAGTGGAGCGCGTGCGCCATAGCCATCCCGGCATTCGCGTGGTCGCGCACCCTGAATGTTCCTGGGAAGTCTGCCAGGCGGCGGACGAGGTGGGCTCAACGGAGTACATATTAAAGCGTATTGTGGAAGCACCGCCGGGTAGCGCCTGGGCGGTGGGCACGGAAATCCACATGATTCGCCGTTTGGCTCAGGAGCATCCTGACCGGCTTGTGGTCTCGCTCGACGATTGTGTGTGCATGTGCAGCACCATGTTTCGGATCTCGCCCCAGCACCTCTGTTGGACGCTCGAAAGCTTGCGCTCAGGCCAAGTGGTCAACCGCGTAAGCGTTGATCCCGAAACCAAGCACTGGGCTCTGGATGCCCTGAATCGCATGTTGGAGATTAGGTAGTTGACAGCTTGCAGTCTTCACAGGCGGTTAGCTGTGAACTGTTAGCTGTCAGCTTAATATGGACGACAAATATTTTGATCGCCAGGAAGCGGAAGACCTTCTCCCCACCATCACACCCTGGCTGGAGGAAGCGCGGGACGAGAAGCAGAAAGTCGAGTCCTTCCGAACCGTATTGACGCAGGTCGCGTCACGCATCATGATGTTGGGCGGAACTTTCCCCCCTCTGGCTGATCTGCTGCAAAAGAAATCCGAGCACGACAAGGCGGCCGAGCATTTGGTGGAGATCGTCAACCGCATTCAGGTGACGGGCGTTCTGGTGAAGGATCTCGACGTTGGTTTGGTGGATTTTCCCAGTCAGATCGAGGGCGAGGAAATATACCTCTGCTGGAAGCTCGGGGAAGAGCATGTCGCCTTCTGGCACAGGATTGATGAGGGATTCGCCGGCCGCAAGCCGCTCGACGATCCCGGCGCCGAGCCCACACCGCCGCAAGGCCCCCGGTTGCAGTGAGATTTGCCGCGGTCCGGAGATGACACCGGCCCGCCTTGAAGGCGCCACCCGTGAGTGTTAGAGTCAATAGGTTATGAAGATGAAAACGCTCCTATCCACCGAGGAATTCGAAAGACTCCCTGAGCCCGTAGAGGGCGGCGGTTATGAATTGGATGAAGGAGAGGCCGTATACGTGTCCCCCAACAGCTTGGAGCAATTTCGGATTATCTACCGGCTTTATTCGCTACTTAGTGAGTGGGCGCGGACCAACAACCAGGGCTTGGTCGCTGCCGACACATGGATCGAACTTGCTCCCGGCGTGGTCCGTGCCCCCGACGTTGCTTATATCCCGCGCCAGCGAATTTCCAATCTTGATCCCAAGCACGCCTTGAAAGTCGTTCCGGCGTTGGCAGTGGAGGTTCTCTCCGCGTATAACACCGCGCGTGAAATGAGCCGGAAAATTCAGCAGTATCGCGATGCCGGTGTCGAGTTGATCTGGGTGGTTGACCCGGATAAGTGCGAGGTTGACATTTATAGCTCACTCCCCCTGAAGACTCTTCGGCAGGGCGACACCCTGAGTGATGGCAAGATCCTCCCGGGCTTTTCACTTCCCCTATCCGTGGTCTTTGAGCCCATCCGTTGAGCGCTGCGCATAGCCGCAGAGCTGCCAGCGCAGACGGGCAGCCCTATGGACCGTGCTCCGGCGCGGGCTTGAGATCAGATACTCTATGGACGATGCGAATTCAGGATAATACCGATGGGTCCTGATAGCCCTGCGAACGAACTGGCGAAGGCCGCGAGCCCCTACCTGCGCTCCGCTGCGCACCAGCCCGTGCTTTGGCGCGAGTGGAACGCCGCTGCTTTCGCCTCGGCCCAGGCGGAGGATAAGCCCATCCTGCTTGACATCGGCGCGGTGTGGTGCCACTGGTGCCACGTAATGGACCGCGAGAGTTACGAAAACGCCGAGGTGGCTCGCGTCATCAACGAATCGTTCATCCCCGTCAAGGTCGATCGCGACGAGCGCCCCGACATCGACGCCCGCTACCAAGTGGCGGTGAGCGCCTTGACGGGCCAGGGCGGCTGGCCGCTCACGGCCTTTCTCACTCCGGACGGCAGGCTGTTCTTTGGGGGCACCTACTTCCCTCCCGACGATCGCTCCGGGCGCCCGGGAATGAAGCGCTTGCTGGAAGCGCTGGCGCACAACTACCGCACCAATCGCGGCCAGATCCACGAAAGCGCCGCGAAGATTGCCGAGGCCCTGCGCGAGGTGGAACACTTCCAGGAAGGTGAGGAAGCGGCCGACGAAAAAGTGGTGAAGGCGATCGTGGAAAGCATCGGCGGCATGTTCGATGCGCAGAACGGCGGCTTTGGCAGCGCCCCCAAGTTCCCCCATCCGGCCGCCATCGATCTGCTCCTCGAGGCTTATCTCGAAACCCGCCAGGAGTGGGCCCTGAACATGGTCAATACGACCCTCGAACATATGGGGCGGGGCGGCGTCTACGACCAGATCGCCGGCGGGTTTCACCGTTACTCGGTGGACGAGCGTTGGATCGTGCCCCACTTCGAGAAGATGTCTTACGACAACGCCGGCCTGCTGGGGAATTACCTGCGCGTCTACCAGATAACCGGCAACAAGTTCTTTCGCGAAATTGCCCTGGGGATTCTCTCCTTCCTGGAAAACGTGCTGTCGCATCCGGAGGCGGGCTTTTACTCCAGCCAGGACGCGGACATCAACCTTGACGATGATGGCGATTACTTCACATGGACTCTGGACGAATTGAACGCGGTGCTCGAAGGGCCGGAGGCACGCGCCGCCGCTCTCTACTACCAAATCGATGCGCAAGGCGAAATGCATCACAACCCCGCCAAAAACGTCCTGTTCATTGACCAGCCCCCCAGCGCCATCGCCGCGCGCATGCAAATTGACGCAACCCAGGTGGCGGAACTCCTGGCGAGCGCCCGGCAAAAGATGGCCGCGGCGCGCGCCCGGCGGAAGACGCCCTTTATCGATAAATCGATCTACGTGAGTTGGAATGGGATGCTGATTTCCGCCCTGCTGGAAGCCTATCGAGTGCTGGGAAGTGCGGGCGAGCGCGACCGCGCCCTGGCCACTCTCGACTTCTTGATGGCCAAAGCCTACGACCGCGAAAAAGGCATGTACCACACCTTGGTGGACGGAACGCCGAGCATCGAGGGCTTGCTGGAAGACCAGGTGTTCATCGTCGTCGCGCTGCTCGACGCTTTCGAGATCACCGGAATTCGGTTTTACTTCGACCGCGCGCTCGAACTGATGGAAACCACCGTGCGCCGCTTTTGGGATGAGAAAGAGGGAGGATTTTTCGACGCCGCGCGTGACCTCGCCGACCGCCACGGCAGCCTTGCCACCGAGCGCAAGCCGTTTCAGGATTCACCCACGCCGGCGGCGAACGCGGTGGCCGCGCAAGTGCTCGACCGCCTGGATGTGCTCGCTGACCGGGAGGATTTCGGCGAAAAGGCGGCAGCCACCCTCGCGCTCTTTGCCCCCAAGGCAGGGCAGTATGGGCTGTTTGCGGCCACGTACGGTTTGGCGCTGCTTCATCACCTGCGCGCGCCGGTGGATGTGGTGGTGATCGGCCCCGCCGGCGATGAGCGCACGGTAAGCCTTCTCCGCGCCGCTTACGAAACTCCGCGCGCCGGCAAACACGTTTTCGCTTTCGAGCCTCGCACCGTGCAAGCGCGCGACCTGCCCGCCGGCCTTGCCGCCACGCTGCCGGAGCTGCACTTCGACGGCGCTCCCGTGGTGCTGGTGTGCCAAGGCTCCGCCTGCCACCCGCCCGTTCAAACCCCCGAGGCCCTCCGCGACTTGCTCACCCCCCACCCAGCCTGACGTCGCGGCGGAGAGAAAGCGTAGCGCGCCTGTTCTATAGGTCCACGGTTTTTCATTGTCGATAGGCGACGAACCGCGGCAAACGTAGCGCTTTTCAGCTTGCGGTGATTATCCCGCCCATTTGACGCATCTTGCGCGTAGAATGTTGTTGACTCCTGCGCAGAATAGACGCTGAACGAACGGCAACGCCCGGTCCTGAACCGGCCCCTCGAAGGCTTCGAGGGGAAGTTGGCGACATCCAAATGGGCGAAGCTCGCCAAATGTTCCCGCGACACCGCCCTGCGCGACATCGCCGCGCTCGTTGAGGGCGGCATCCTCGTCCGCAATCCTGCAGGCGGCCGTAGTACCAGCTATGCGCTGACGAAAGATACGGAATCTCCCCGCTGGAATATTGACCCGTCGGTAGGAACTGTTTTCAAAAAGCAACGGTAGTGGCGTGCTCCACTCAGATTGGCGACGGGCTTTGCCCCTGGGGCATCGGGCAGGGGAGAGGCACTCGGTCAGGACTGCGCTCGCCGCGGCTTTGCCGGAAGAGAGTCCGCATCGCAGCGATCGTAACGCAGACCCCCAGGTTAATTGAGCAGCCTTGCCGCTAATTGTTCTTAATGATGAATGCCGAGCGTTAAGCACTGAACCATGAAGCTGGGTAGAATGGGTCCCCCCACATTCATCATTTACTATTCGTAGATCATAATTCAAAATGCAGAAGCAGAATGCGGCCGAGCCACACGGAAAAGGAGGCTCTCGGTGGTCTCGACGCGTTTTGGGCTTCAACACAGAGCACGGGGAGAATCTCAGTGATCTCTGTGCGGGAGCTGTTCTGAGCACGGAGATGCCAGCGACTTTGCATTGCTAAGGAAGAATCTTCGAGACACTGGAAGAGGTTAGTTCTTAGCTAAAGAACGCCATGAGGAACAAAGCTCAAAGCGAGTTGGTGAAAGGCCTAGGGGTGTTCGCCGCCACCTCGGTGGTGGCGGGGACCATGATCGGGACCGCGATTTTTGTGGTTCCGGGGATCATGCTGCAGCAGGTGGGCTCACCGGGGATGGTCCTGGTGGTATTTGTGGCCGCCGGGGTCCTCAGCCTTTTCGGAGCGCTTGCTTATGCGGAGCTGGGGGCGGCGCTGCCGGAGGCGGGCGGCGAATTCGTTTACATGCACCGCGCTTACGGCCCGCTGTTTGGATTCCTTTACGGCTGGACCCAATTCATCATTGCCAAGACCGCCTCGATCGCCGCGATTGCCACGGGGTTTGTCATCTATCTTGCTTACTTCTTCCCGCGCCTGCAGGAAACGGTGTGGGGAGCTTCCCTCCACTTGGGCGGCTGGGAGTTGGACCTGCACCTGACGGGCCTCCAAATTGGCTCAACGCTGATGGTGCTGCTGCTTTCCGGATTGAACATTCTGGGAGTACGCCGCAGCGGCGCCGTTCAAACTCTTTTCACCGCCTCCAAGTTGCTGGTGCTCGCCGTGCTTATCGTACTGGGCCTCACCTACGGTCACGGCTCGTGGCAGGGGTTCCACCCGTTCTTCGCGGCGGGTGGGCACGGCGGCCTGCTGGCGGCTTTCGGCGTGGCCACGGTTTCAGCGCTCTGGGCTTATGATGGATGGAACAACCTCAGCATGGTGGCGGGCGAAGTGAAGAATCCCCAACGCAACATGCCCCTGGCGCTGATTGGCGGGGCATTGCTGGTGCTGCTTGTTTACGCCCTCGTGAACCTCGCTTACTTTCATGTGCTGCCGGTCTCGCAGGTTCTAGGCACGAAGACCGTGGCGGCCGACGCCGCGCGCCGCTTCCTGGGCAGCGCCGGGGGAGCTTTTATCGCGGTGGGGGTCATGATTTCCGCCTTTGCCACGCTCAACGGCTCCATCCTGGCGGGCTCGCGTATTCCTTACGCCACGGCGCGCGAGGGCCTTTTCCCGGCGGGATTGGGTGCTGTGAATCCCCGCTTTCACACACCCGCCGTGTCCCTGGTAGGGCAGGCTATCATCGCGGGATTGTTCACGCTGACGGGAGGGTACCAGTCGCTATACACGAAAGCGATTTTCTCCGAATTCCTCTTTTACGCCCTCTGCACCGCCGGAGTATTTGTGCTGCGCCGGCGTGAGCCCGACTTGCCGCGCCCCTATCGGACCTGGGGATACCCCGTGATTCCCGCGGCTTTCGTTATTCTCTCCGTGTGCCTGCTGGTGAATACATTTTGGCAGCAACGCACTGACTCCCTGTGGGGAGTGGTGCTGGTGGGCAGCGGCATTCCCGCATACTGGATCTGGAAAGCATGGGTTCGTTATTCTGCATGAAGCGAAAACTGAAACTCGAAGATCGAAACTCGAAAATTGAAACTCGAAAATCGCGGCCTACCCACCGAGACTCGACTTTCCAACTTCGAGTTTCGAGGTCAGTGGCACTTAAAACCTTCCTCTACCCATTCATCTTGCTGGCCATGGCGGCTACGGCATGGGCGGCACCCAAGGATCGAGCTACCGCGAATGTCCAGCCTGAAAGAGCCGCCGAGGAGGCAGCCTTGGAGAAAGCGCGGGCGCGCATGCTGAACACGTATCCGCTGGCGATGTTCTATTACGCCAACGACTCCTTGGGACTGGAATCGCTCCAAGCGCACGCGGGCGCCATGACCGTGCTCGCTCCGCAATGTTATACGCTCGACCGCAAGGGAACGTTGCAGGGCCAACTTCCCGCGGGGATTTTGGAGGTGACGCGCGGCGCCGGCCTCCCCCTTATGCCGCTGGTGACCAATAACGGGTTCGACCGCGCCATGACGCATACCCTGCTGCACAATGCCCCAGCGCAGGCCCGCGCCGCAACCAACCTGGCCCAGGTTGCCGAACGCGATGAATATGTAGGTTGGCAGCTCGATTTTGAAGGCATGGATCCTGCCGACAAGTTTGCCTACACGCGATTCGTGGCGCGCGTGGCGGCCCGCTTGCACCATGACCATCGGCTGCTGTGCGTCGCCGTGGTGCCGCGCTTTTCCGATACCTTTCCCGACACCTCGCCCGAGGGGTATCACACCGGCGAGTGGGGTGCGGCGTTCGATTATCGCGGTCTCGGGCGCGTCGCCGATTTCCTGGCGCTCATGGCCTATGATCAACACACTCCCTCGACCGCGCCCGGCCCCGTAGCCGGCTACGATTGGGTGAAAGCAGCCCTCGATTATGCCGTCCGAAGCGTACCCCCTTTTAAGATCCTGCTCGGCATTCCTTTCTATGGCCGCGAGTGGGATGAACCGGCGCATTCCACCAGATTGCACAGCCTCGCTTACAACGACGTGAAGCCTTTCCTTGATGATCCCGCGACGGAGCGGCATTGGGACGATCTCTCGCGCACCTCCTGGTTCCAATTGCGTGCGGGTGATACCCTCCGAACCGCGTGGTTTGACGATGCCCGCGGCCGGCGCGAGAAACTGCGACTGGTGGAACTCGACCACCTGCGCGGGTACGCCGCCTGGCGCCTGGGCGTGGAAGATCCGGAATTTTGGGAGGAAGCAAGGTGAACGAGTTCCGGGGTGCTCAATGAAACAGATCACATCCGCAGTGTTAGTTGTCTTGGCTGTTACCGCATCGGCATACGCACAGTGTTCCGTCCCAAGGTACCGCATGGGCAATGTCTTGGTAGACGACCGAACCGCCATAATGCTGCAGATCAGCATTGGCGTGCCTGACCTTGCTCCCCAAAGGCTGGCGTGCTTGGCCCAAGAGCTGAAGCAGCGCTACCGAGAACCGATCGGAAATCGATGTTCTAATTTTCAGTGACAATGATGCGGCCAAGAAGTGGATTGTATCAGGTAAGCATGCAAGACCGGAGAGGCTCAATTGGAATAGCAACTTGCACGGCTACTACACCTACGATCGCGCTATGCAGGAAGAGAGAATTGAAATCAGCCCTGATCCCCTACAATCCCAAATCGACTCTCCGACAGAGACAATAATCAACCTGCCCATCACGGGGACTCCCCAGTGCAAAATCCAACTCGATGCCCGGTGCCTACTTGTACTTCCATCCATTTGGCCCTTCCGGGGTGAATCCGACGAGAACAAAGAATCGGGAAGCGTCGCTCTGGCCGGCGAAGTTGCTCCCAATGGCGGGGTCGGGGGCATCCGCGTTGTCGAATCCAGCCTGAATCCGGGTGAAGACGGCGACTTCCTAAAGAAAGTGGCCATTCAGAATCTCCAGGCATGGCGTTTTGAGGCTGTGTCGCACGCCGATGCCATCCGAACGACATATGAATTTCGAAATACGCCTCCCCGCCCGGGGAAACGCAGCTATCACGTCGAAGTGCAGATGGAGCAGCCGGACAAGAGTGTGACCCAGATCAACCTGTCGATCCTAGTGCCCTGAGTCGATATTTCTGAAATGAACGCCTTTCTCTTAGTGGCTGGCCAGAATCGATCTTATCCCATGGTCGCTTTCTGCCGCCGTTTCTCGCGCGCCTGGGATTAACGGTTCTTATACCTTGCGGCGGCGCCCAATGGACGTGGCGCTGACAAGCTTCGCTGCGTCACCGATGCTGGTATGCCGTCCTTTCGTCCGTCCACCCGTGGAACCCTAATCAGCAAACTGTTACACTCTCTGCGTTTGGCGTAACCTCTTTCGAGGAGAGAAGCGATGCGAACCCGCGCGATTGTAGGCTTGGTACCTTTTGTGCTCATCGCTTTGGCGGCCGTCGCCCGCGCCGGCGAACAGGCCTGGGTTGTCTACTCGGCGGGAGAAATTGACGAGCGCATCGAGCGCCAACTCAACGTGCTGGCGGCTCACGATCAGGCGCTCATCCACTTCTTGAAAACCACCTCGGCTGGGCCGCGAGTGGCGGCTCAGGCCGGTGGCGTGACCATTGAGCTTCGCCAGGAAGGGAGTACGGAGGCTTTTCTCGCCACTCTCCAGCGCGAAGCGGGTGCAACTGCGGTCGCGCCCACGGCGGAACTCGCCCCGGATGGTTACATTGTCGAGGCCAATTATCCCCACGCCGCGGCTCCCAACCGGCTGCGCATTACGGCCGCCACCTGGCGGGGAATTCACTACGCTTTGCTGAGGGTCCCGGACTTGTTGGTGATGCAGCCCTCGAATCTATCCAGCGGAATCATTCCCCGCCCGCAGGCCGTGCACATCGAGAAAAATGGCACGTCCGCCGTCATCGCGGATTTTCCCTCCTTCCCGGAGCGCGGCTTGGTGGAAGGTTTTTACGGCACTCCCTGGACGCATCAAGACCGCACCGACATTCTGCGATTCGAGGATGAGCATAACATGAACGTGTATTACTACGCCCCCAAAGACGACCCCTACCAGCGCAAGCTCTGGCGCGACGCCTACCCGCCGGAGGCGCAACAGCGAATGGGGGAACTGGTGGAGGCTGCCCACCACAACTTTGTGGACTTCTGCTATGCCATCAGTCCCGGCCTTACCATGACTTACTCCAATGAGCGGGATTTCGCGCGATTGACGGATAAGCTCGATAGCATCGCCAAGCTGGGTGTATCCTGCTTCGCTCTTTTTCTCGACGACGTGCCGCAGGATTTGCAGGACCCGCAGGACCGGGCGCAGTTCAAAACGCTCGCCCAGGCGCATATTTACCTGACCAACAAACTATACAAATACCTGGTGGAGCAATCCGCCGCCAACCGCCTGGTATTGACGCCGACGACTTACACCAACGAATGGGGCAATCGCGATTACCTCCTGGAACTGGGCGCGGGCGTTGATCCGCATGTGTCCATCGTCTGGACCGGGCCGAAGGTTTTCTCCCCCGCCATCACCGCGGAGCAAGCGCGCGAATGGGGCGGGTACATCCGCCGCCTGCCGCTCGTTTGGGACAACTATCCGGTGAACGATGGCACGCGATGGTGCCGGTACCTCGGGCCGCTCACCGGGCGCGACGCCCATTTGCCCGGCACAGTGCGCGGGCTCGTTTCCAACCCCATGAGCGAAGCGCACGCCTCCATGATTCCACTCCAAACTATCGCCGATTACCTGTGGAACCCCGCCGCCTACGACCCGGCGCAATCGGAGACCCACGCCGTGGTGAGCCAGTACGGCGAAGACGCGCCGCGCCTGCTCGCTCCCTTCCTTAAGATTTACGGAACATCGTACTGGGATGACGGGAATTTCATGGCGCTGTTCAAAGAGCGCCGCCAGCCCATTGACGTCGGGAGAATGCAATCGCAACTGGGGGAAATGAATTTGGCGCTTGAGCGCCTGCGTTACCAGCAAAAATTGGAGCCGTTGCTCAAGGAGATTTCCCCGGCCATTAGCCGCACCATTGAGCGCCTGGCCGAGGTGAAAGCTGATCCCGCTTTCCAGCATCTCGCGGACGGCGCGATCCAGTGGGATGAGAATTATGATGCGCTTTCCGCCTATCACCTCGCCCAGTCCCCCAACCTGGACGGAGATTTTTCCAAGTGGGAGCGCGGTCCGATTTACCGGCTGGACCAGCGCGCGCAGGTGGTGGCGGGCGAGGAACGCTGGAAAGGATCCCAGAGTTTATCGGCGCGCGTGGCGCTGGCGTGGGACACCAGCTTTCTCTACGTGGGCGTCGACGTGGTGGACCCCGATCTCTATCAACCCTTCTTCGCGCGCGGCATTCAGAATGGCGACGCCTTTGTGCTTGCACTGGAAGCCGGCTTCCGCAAGAACTATTTCGCCAAGGAACCCACCGGCGATGAGTACGCGCTCTATTTCAGCCCCGGCAATTTCAACGGCGTTGACAAAAGCATTTTCTCCGATGAAGATTACCTGCCGCCGCGCCCGCAGCCTCACGATTACGTGCAGGAGGTTTATACCGCCTGGAAGAAGACCCCCAGCGGCTATTGCGGAGACATCGCCATACCCGTGACCTTCTTCGAGGGCGGCAAATTCGCTCCCGGTTACGAGTTGGGATTGGAGTTTGGAGTGATGAAGGTCATCCGTCCCGCCAGGCCCACCGATGCAGAAGACCTGGAACGGATCGTATTACAGTCCAAGAAAGACCACCTGTTTCGCGCCAGCACCGGAAACCCATCTTCATTTCCGCGGCTGGTCCTGACGGAAGGGAAACCTTAGGGACTGACTCAATGTGCCCGGGCGGCAGCGGGCGACTGCGGGAACGTCGCTACGGCTCGGTTCCGCCAGCCGCTTTCTTCTCCAAGGCCGGAATCACGTACTTAGTCACAAAATGCTCGTATTGGGACTCCGCCTCGGACGTCACGGCAACGGTTCCCAAGACGCCTCCCTCGGTGGTCGGCTCAAAATACAGGTCTCCCGTCTTGCCGAAGGTGCCGGGATCGGTCTTGGTAAATTTCTGGCTGTCGGTTCTCGCCAAAATCGTAAATCTGCTTGGGAGTATAAGTCTTCAATTGCTCGGGTGAGAGTTGGGCGACCGTCCGCACGTAAATGCGAAGTTTCCCGAATGCCCGGTCCTTACTGTACTCGATGCGGAGAACGTGTTGTTGGGGTTGCCCGGGGTTCTTGGGATCGTTAAAGACATCACCCAGCAGACAGAAGTCGTCCAGCTTACCGTTGAACTTTGAATCCAGGAGGCTGTAAAGGCGAAAGGTTGGGTCATTGGAATCGTACTGCGGGCCCCTTTCTTTCGCACCCAAGCGTCCGCCATTGCCGCCCCAAAACACCAGGAGAGTAAAGACGGTGCTGGCTACCATCAAGAGTCTCCGCACGCTGCTTCTCATGGGCCCTCCCCGCTTGAATAAAACTGAAATATGAACAGCCTTCCCACCACCCTATTAAGTGGGACCTTGCGTGGATGATACTATCCCCGCCTTGAGCATAAGACAATAGACGAATTGTGGAATATTCCAAGCTCATTCCCCGCGGGGCTACCTCATCTGGGCGCCGGGTCGTGAAGCGAGGCGGGGCGGAGTTGCTCCGGAACCCCGCGGCTTGTATACTCGAAATCGGTGGGGCTGGAAGCCATTCATAAAAATTCCGGGTAGGAGGTCAAGACCATCTTGAAAACTACCATGCGCATCTTTGCGGGGTCCGTGGTGTTGTGCCCCGCGCTGTCGCTGCTTCTGATTCCGGCATTGAGGGCGCAGAATGCGGGTTTCCACAGTGCGCCGGCATCGGCCAGGGCCATGAAGAATCCGTACGAAGGCCGGCAGTCCGCCTCCGCCCGTTCGGCCTACCATCTCCGTTGCTCGAGTTGCCACGGAGAAAACGGCGAGGGCTCGGGAAACATTCCGGCATTGGCGCGGGGCCGGGCGCAATCCGCCAGTGACGGGGAACTCTTCTGGTGCATCACCAAGGGCGATGTGGAGAACGGCATGCCGTCCTGGGAGACGTTGCCGGCCAAAGAGAGATGGCAGATCGTCAGCTTTATTCGCGCCCTTGGCAGCGCCAAACCCGGCTCGCCTCGCGTGCCCATTTCACCCAGCGAAACCACCGTCGAGGGCGTGAGCGCACCCCCGCCCAAAGCTCCCTTCACCGACTATCGATATGAGAAGCCTGGCACGATTCGCAAGATCGCCTTGAAGGACCTGCCCGCTCCCTTCGCCACGACGTTGGCAGGCAATGGCCCGGAAGTCGTGCCGCGCCCGGAAAACGCGTGGCCGCAGGTTCTTCCCGGGTTCAAAGTGGAGCAATACGCAACGGGGCTCAATAATCCCCGCTTGATCCGCACCGCGCCCAACGGCGATATGTTCGTCGCGGAAAGCGAGCCGGGCGACATTCGCGTTTACCGCGGGATCACTGCCCAGGGCAAGCCCGAGCAGGCGGGAATCCTCGCCAGCGGTCTTAACCGGCCCTTCGGCATCAACTTTTATCCTCCCGGCCCCAACCCGCAATGGACCTATGTTGGAGACACGGACGCGGTGGTGCGCTTCCCTTATCAGAACGGGGACTTGAAAGCGCGCGGCCCGGCGGAACATATTGCCGATCTGCCTCACGGCAACGGCCACTGGACGCGCGACATTCAATTCACGCCTGACGGAAAGAAAATGTACGTCTCCGTGGGTTCGGCCTCGAATGTGGACGATGCCGATACGCATCCCGAGGAAAAGGATCGCGCCGACGTTCTCGAATTCAATCCCGACGGCTCGGCAATGCGAATTTACGCCTACGGCATCCGCAATTGCGTGGGCATGGCGATCGATCCCATGACGAACGACTTGTGGTGTTCGGTGAACGAACGCGACGCCTTGGGAGACAACCTGGTTCCGGACTACATCACCCATGTGCAGGAAGGCGGCTTCTACGGCTGGCCGTGGTGGTATATGGGCGGCCACCAGGACCCGCGGCACGAGGGCAAGCATCCCGAGCTCAAGGACAAAGTTATTACCCCTGACGTGCTCCTCAATCCGCATAATGCCTCACTGGAGGTGACCTTCTACGAGGGCAAGCAATTCCCGGCGGAATATCAAGGCGATATTTTTGCCTCCGAGCATGGGTCGTGGAATCGCTCCGTGCGCGTGGGTTATGAGGTCATTCGGGTGCCGCTGCACCACACGGGCCACGCCAGCGGCGAGTATGAGGACTTCATGACGGGATTCGTGGTGGACAATGGGCACGTTTGGGGGCGTCCAGTGGGCGTTACCGTTGCACCCGATGGCTCGCTGCTGGTCAACGACGACGGCTCGGGCTCTATCTGGCGGATTAGCTACGCGGGGAAGTGAGCCTGCGCGGTGATTGTGATTTCGACAAAACGTTCGAACCGAATACTCCGCAGCCCCCGACTTCGGTTCGAAGCGCGTGAGAGGAGGCAGTAAGCAAGAGGCAATAGGTGCTTCAAACCGATCGTGGGTCATGGCGAAATCAGCCCCATATCCGTCGCTATAACTCGCCGGGCCGTCATTGTCGACACCTGGCCGGGCAGACCCTGGACTCGCCTTAGGAGTCATTTCCATAGTCAGAACCACATTGACTGTGGCCCCCTCATGATATTCCTCCAGGATGAAATGAGAGACATTTGTCCTTGAAATCACCGCGAAACCGTGGGTACCGGGGTTTCCTTGGAAGAAGCCTTGGAGTTTTTCGGTTTCCCGATCTCTTGCGAGGTGTCGACTTGGAAAATCTTGAAGTCGGAATACTCGTGCTGATTCCGGAGTTGCTTGCCGTTCCAATCGATGGCCACAATGACCTTCTCCGGCAGCCACAATGCCCCTTTCAGGCTTTTGAATTGGACCTCATTGAAATCGATATTCACGTCTTCTTTTTCCAACCGAAGTTCGGGTAAGGGCGCCAAGAGTTCGGTGTGCAGGCGAATAATCTGGTAGGTGGCAGTGTCGATCCAAGCCACTCCCTGGGAAAACATTGTCCCGGAGTTCGAACCTAACAGGAAGTTTCCGGTAAAGCGGGCTTTCCCGGGAATCTGCGCGAATGCCATCACAAACGCATTCCGGCCACTAATTTTCTGCCGCCCGAGGTATTGAAAAGTGCTCTCGCCGCGGTACTGCGGATGGAAAATGAGCGCTGCCGAGGTAAACCCCGTGGTCAGCATGAACCCTTCGGATAATCCCTCAGGCCGAGCCTCATTTCCCGCAAAATCGGTGCGGTACTCGATGAAGCTTGGCTCCGAAATCTCGCTCGGCGCCAAGCACAAATACCGGAATCTCTGATTCTGCGAGACGCCTCCCCCCTTGTGGCCGACCTTCTCCTGGTGGATCACCTCCAGCGAGCTTGTATTGGGAAAGTTCTTGATCAGTTCCACGATGTTCGCGCCCACCCCGGCGAGGATGGAACCCAACTGTTCCTGGTCCTTGGCCGGTTCAATTCCTTGAAGCAGATCCGCGGGAAGGGGCGGAGGGAGTTTGGCGGGCCCGCCAGAACTGCCGGCTAAGCTTTCGATGGAAACGTGGCTGTCCTGCTCAATCACCTCCGTGATCTGGCTCACGAATTGCATGAGGGCTGAGCTATAGTTGCCCTGGCGCAACAACGGAACCATGCCGCGTTCGAAATCGAGCACCTTCCCGTCCGGAAGAATGGGTTCGAGGCCACCGCCGACCTTGGTGCAGTACTTTCTTTGACGCATGGCCAGCAGCACCATGACGCCGCGGTCCGTTCCCTTGTGCCCCATGCCCCACTTCTGGAAAAGGTGATTGGCGAAGTCTTCCACCGTATCCCCCTCCAGATCCTTGATCGTGACCACCGCAATCTGGGCCCGGGCTTTTTGATCAACCTCCGTACTCACCTCATTAAGTTTCTCCACGGTGGTTGCGTCGAGCGCGCCGGCAAAGTCCTTGATGTACCCGTGTTGTAAGTCAAGGAGTGCGAGACTTGCCGGCGCTCGGCCTTCTGGAGCTACAACGGGCCGTCCCTGCGCCTCTCTGGCAGTGACGCGGTTCGCAGGGCCTTCCCGCGTCCGAGTCTTGGCGGGGAGGGCTTCGACCTTTCCCTGATTCTGAACGGTCGCCCAGACTTCACGAACCCGCGCGGGCATTTTCTTCACGTCGCGCCCGTTGAGATAGCGGCCCATTTCCCGGGCTGCCTCGTCATGATCACCTTCGCCCACCAGAGCTTCGACATCAAGCAGTTGAGCCTCCGGTCCCGCGCCGGCGGCAAGGGCCTTGTTTAGGGCATCCTTTGCGGCCTCGAAATCTCGCATTGCAACCAACGCGCGGCCAAGTTCCTGAAGGGCCATGGCGTCCTGGGGCGCGGACTTGAGCGCCTCTTGGAGAAAGGTCGCCGCGTTTTCCGGCTCATGCTGCCAGCTTACCCATGTTCCGTAAGCCACCAGTTGTTCGGTGCGGCCCGCTCTGGGATTCGCCGGCATCGCGTGCACACCTTCGGCGAGAGTTTGATAGGCATCGTCCCAGTCGCCCCACCCCAACTCTGCGAGGGCCAGCATGGTCCGGCACCCAACGCACGAGGGATTATTTTCCAGGACTTTCGCGAGAAGCGGCACGGCTCGCTCGCAATTGTGCTGGTCGAGAAAACTCTCCACGCCCTCCGTGTAATCCTTTTCGCTATTCGTCGCCAGCCCGTCGCCCGGCCCGAATTGTCTCAGCCTGGGCGCCAAGCCGGAGATCAAATCCGCCGGCGAGAGCAGCGCCGGGTCCTCCTCCGGTTCACGCAGCGTAATCGTCACCTCCCGAGTCCGGACCGGATTGCCATAATCAATAAACGCATGCGCGGTCTGAAACCCCTTCTTCTTTACCGTCAAGATCGCACTGAACTCGCTGACCTTCACGGAATTCAGCTCGTACTGAGTCCGGAAGTCTCCCTGATCATTGCTGGTGAGAGTTCGTATATCCGCGGTTACAAGGGGGGTCACCGTCACCGTGGCGCCCTGCAAGGGTATGTGATGAACAGTCATGACTTTTCCCGCCACTACCCAGATTGCTTGCACCTTAGGATGGTTGCCGAGGCCCGGGAGGACCGGTCCGTTGCCTTGTGCCGGTAGGGATACAGGCAAAGCACCCGCCAACAGGAATGGAAGGATCAAGCGGATACAGATCTTCATCGCCCTGCACTCTCGCCTACGGTCACGATGACTACTGCACTCTCAAGCAAGTATCTTACCTCCGCCCCCCGCTCGGCTTCCATCTGGCGGATCAGCTATACGGGAAGGTGAGCGAAGCGTTAGCGCCAGTCGTCCAATACAAAGGCGTCGGGCCGATTATAGGCGGGTGCGTCCGGCCTGTGCATGGCAACACCCTGAGTAATAGTGCGCAAACCGCGCAGAAGCATCTGACGATAAGCTTGGCTGCGGTTAAGGTTTACGCCCGCTTCCAATTGCTGCAAGCCGCGCTCGGCGGCGAGCGCCTCCGCGGCGTCCAGCAGATGGTCGAACCTATTCTCTGCGCCCGGACCGGGCCGGACGGCTGCGAACTTGATATAGCATTTGTTCCGTCCGGCTTCGGTCCCCTCACCAAGATGGCAGACTGCGAAGGCATCAAGCGAGTCGCCGCCCCAAATCAGGACCGTCTCCCCCAAAACCTGATCCTTCACCGACCGGATTTCGGAGGTCACGTCCAGCCCATCGTAGATGGCGCTTGTCAGCTCGCGGCAGGCGCGGAGAGCTTGGTTCTGTTCGCCCTCATTTAACGCTGAGTATTTGATTGACGGCGCCTCGCGCTCGATTACACCTTTGGACATGAGGGCTGTAAGGAATCGCGGCCAGAATCCGAATCTCTGGTAGAGCCCAATGTGTTTGGGACTGTTGGCAAATGTGTATTGTCCGGCTTCGCGCACTCCCCATTTCTCAAAAAGATCCATCGTGGGGCCCAGCAGCCTCTGGGCAATATGCTGATTCCACAAATCCGGGCGGACGGTGAGGGGACCGAAGAAACCAAAACTTCCCCAATGCGTGGCAAAATTCGATCCTGCCAACGTGCCATTCGCTTCCGCGACCAGAGCCGCCTACGGATTGGCGCGCCAGCGAGTGATGATGTACTCTCGATCCGCCGCGAAGGTCTCGGGGTCGGGCACGCCAAGAAACGTCCCAAAAGCCGCGCGAAATATCCTGCCTGCTTCCACCAGATCCGCCTCCCGCATGAGGCGAACGGAAACGTCGCTTAACTCCGGGCTCGGCGACGGCGTGGACATAGAAACCTCCATCCGCGCAAGGCTACTTCGGGTGGGGTTTGAAATCAAGCGGGGTTGCTGCCGCTTTTTCCCCAGCCGGCTTGCGGGCTGGCACCCTCTCACCGCAGAGGCGCTGAGGCGCAGAGTTTTGAAAACAACAGCCTCTTCCTCCGCGCCCCTGCTTTAGAGATAACGATTTTTCAGAGCTCATAATCACAGTGGATCGCTTACCCTTTTATCGATTTCTGGACAGGAGCAATCTCGCTGAGCCTTCTGAGGTCGAGCACCATCTCGCCCTGGGCGTCGGGCGCGAAGGCGGGGACGAAGCGCGCGCCCCACACCACTTCCTCGAACCGGTAGGAGTGGCGAACGTGGACGGTTTGGAAAAACGTGTCGTCGAACGCCTTAATCGTAATTAGAAACTCCGCTTGATGTTGCGCCAGGTCTTCCGGTTTCTTGCCCCAGAGCGGGCTTGACTCGTCAATGGGATGAACGATGGTCCAGGTGAGCGGCAGGAACTGTACGAGCTGACGTTCCAGCGTTAGATACGTGTACTTCCGCAATAACCCTTGGTCCGTGGGTTCCACACTGCTCATCATCACGCGGGCTTCTATTTCCATCAGATTATTGCTGCGCCGGTTGGCCAGACGGAATTGCAGGCTGGAGCCGGATTGATAAGGCGCCACCACCATCTGCCGGCTGAAGGCCAGGCGCGCCGCGGGGCGCGAGAATCGGCCAAATAGCAAGCCGGTGCCAATCGCCAGCGCCATCAATCCCAACAGCGCTTGCAGTGACGCCACCAGGCTGGTCAGAACCCCGTCGGGTGAAATTCGGCCGTATCCCACCGTGGTGAAGGTCTGCGCACTGAAGAAAAAGGCGCTCAGAAAGCGGCTGAGCGCGGTGCTGGTGTCCGCGCCCTGGAGGTGCTGGACGCCGATTTTCACGTAGATCAGCGCAAACACCACGTTGGCAATCACGAATCCGCCAAAAATCAACAGGAAGAAGACCGTCCACGAGGCGTTGATCATGAAAAGATAGGGATGGATGTCGCGCCAGGTGGTCCCGCGCCGGCGCACGTTGAATCGCCCGCTGGGATTGATAATGCGATTCAAACCGCTGCCGTATTTTTCCGTGAAGCCTGGATCAAACGAAGGTTTGTGCATAGTTGCCACAATAGAAAGACCAAGGTGTTGCTTTCCAGGCGAGCCTGGGACGGCGGGAGATCAGGTCGAAATCACGCCGCTGAGAATGCGCGCGCAGGGCAACAAGCCCGCCTTTTGCAGACTCGCCCGCGATGTCTCATTGGATGCTGAGCACCGCGCCGCAGGGATTCGCCCCATCCCATAGCAGGTGCGCTTAAGTTCCTGAATCAAGTAGCTGCCATAACCGCGCCGCTGGAAAGGTCCGGCGACCTCCATATAGATGTCGCCGTACGGAACGTTGTAATGGAGCAGAATTCCCCCCGTGGCGGCGATTTCGCCATTGGCTTCGATCAACCAGTCACCGACGGGTTCCACCGTTTGAGGGAAGATGCGCGCCCGGTCAGGCTCGGTGACCCTGCGAAACGTGACACCGGGGACGCTGAGGCTCGTCGTCAGCGCATCATGGAAGAGGATCGTCTCACTCCTTATTTCGGTCGCGCAGTCGAATAGCATGAGGGTAAGAAGTCTATCGTTGGTTTGCGCCTCGACGCCTCGCGCTTTACTGGCGGCGGCAAATTGGCGGAAGAGTTTGAGTGCCGCAGGCCGATGGACGGGCAGCACGTAAAACTCCTTGATGACGTCCTTCCAACCTGCCCGGTCGCGCACCAGGGCGCCGTACCCCGCCACCTGACCGTTGACCCGGATCAAAGACGATTCAGTGAAGCCGCGCTCGTGCAAAGAGTCGTGGACGATTTGGCAGTTCATCTCCTGGCGATAAAGGTCACGCAGGGGAAGAATCTCTCCGAGTGTTACCAGCGAAGCTTCAATCGTCATCGGTTCGGCGATTCCGACCCTCTTCCTTGCCCGGGCCGGGCGGATTTCCCTCCTGTCCCCTGTAATCTGTTCCCTATCACCTGTTCTTCAGAAACGTCCCCTCTTCCAGCTCCTCGAACGCCTTGCGGAGCTGTTCCTGCGTGTTCATGACGATGGGGCCGTACCACGCCACGGGCTCCTCCAAGGGCTTTCCCGAAACCAGTAGGAAGCGGATGCCATCCTCGCCGGCCTGAACCATCAGCTCATCGCCACGGTCAAAGAGGATCAGCGAGCGGTTGTCCGCTTCCGTGGGAGGATGTGTGTCAGCCCACCCCACAGGTTCGGTGGGCACGGCGAGCGGCCCCGAGGCGTTGCAAAACTTCCCGCTCCCGGAGAAAACGTAGGCAAAAACATGGCGTGCGGTTTCAACCGGGAGGGTCTTCCGCTTGCCCGGAGGCACCGACACATCAAGATAGATCGGATCAGCCGCGATGCCGTCCACCGGGCCTTTCTCGCCCCAGAAATTTCCGCACACAATGCGAACGCGCGTGCCGTCGTCGTCCTGCACTTCGGGAATGTCGAGCGCCTTCACTTCCTGGTAACGCGGCGAGGTCATTTTGAGCGCCGACGGTAGGTTCGCCCACAGTTGGAATCCGTGCATGCGGCCCGCAGTGTCGCCCTTGGGCATCTCCTGATGAATGATGCCGCTGCCCGCCGTCATCCACTGCACGTCGCCGGCAGCGATGGCGCCTTGGTTCCCCATGCTGTCGCCGTGCTCCACGGTTCCGGCAAGAACGTAGGTGATGGTTTCAATGCCGCGATGAGGGTGCCAGGGGAATCCGGCAAGATAATCCTGGGGAATGTCGTTGCGGAAATCGTCGAGAAGCAGGAAGGGATCGAAATCCGAGGTGTTGCCGAACCCGAACGCGCGGCGCAGGTGTACGCCCGCACCTTCCAGCGTGGGCTTGGAGCGGACAAGCCGCCTAATGGGCCGAAGTGACATTTGGATCTCCTTTGAGACAAGTTTACCCTGTTTGGCCGCATTCCGCCACCATGCAAGAGGTTTGGGGGTGGGGATCGGCGCGTGACCGGGGGATGGAGATTTCCACCGCGAAGATCCGCAAAAAACTGGCTCCAAGACTGTCAGTCAAGCCAAATTCTCCGTCAGACTCTCCGTTTTTCTGATAAATCCACGCCGAATTGCTGTAAATATCCGCTTTTTGCGCGGGCATTTTGTCCGTGTTTCTTTTGTTTTCATACACATTCCGGCTTTGAACGGCATGAATTAACATCCTTTTCTAAGTGGGGCAGTCCGCGGGGATGACACTTTGTTGGAATGGAAGCTCTCTGAGGGAGAGGAAACCGGACTGTTGCGGCCTCGGCATGGGCAACGCCTTTTTCTCCCCGGACGCAGACTTGCCTAGTCACTATACCCATCTACCTAGTCTTTGTCAAATGGAAAGAGAGGCTAGACCGCGTCCCGTCCGGGGCCCGAAACCGGACCCCTGCCTGCCCAAGGCCCGGGCGGCAAAACGGCGGTATACGCAGGGGCTGTAAGCGCCCATCCCGCCGCGATAAAGCAGGGGCGGTTCGCGAACCGCCCCTGCTTTTCATCGTATCGGTCCTTAGGTTTCACCTGCGACCGATGAAATCGTAGCCCCTCGGGGAAAAAGACTAATGCTTGTCCAATTCGGCCTTTACCGATACCCGCCAGCAATCAGCAGTGTTTCGCCCGTGATCCAAGCAGAGTCCGAGGAGGCAAAGAAGACAGCGGCCGGAGCGATATCCTCCGGCACGCCGATGCGGCCCAGCGGAGTTTGTGCTTCCACCTGCTTCCGCATATCGCTTTCCGCAAAGCCGGCGGCATGCCACCCCTCGGTTTGCACCATGCCGGGATTGATGGCATTCACGCGAATCTTGCGCGGGCCCAGCTCTTTGGCCAGCGACTGGGTGACGGAATCCACTGCCGCCTTGGTAGCGCTGTAAACCGATCCATTGGGAGGGTTCAGGGTGCTGACCACCGAGCTGATATTGACGATGCTCCCGCCCTCAGGGCTGAAGTGCTTAGCCGCTTCCTGGGAAGTGAGGATGAGCCCGAGCACGTTGAGGTCGAATTGTTTGTAGAAGTCCTCTTCCGTAATCCCTTCGAGGGGAGAGAACTGGTAGATTCCAGCATTGTTGACCAGAATATCGAGGCGGCCAAAAGCCTTTGTGGTTTCAGCAAACAGCTTCCCGATCTCCGGTTTTTGTGAAACGTCCGCTTGCACCGCGATGGCCTTGCCTCCCTGGCTAGCGATCTCCCGAACCACGCGGTCAGCACCCTCTTTGCTGGTGGAATAGTTGACAACCACCGCCGCGCCTTCCGCTCCCAGATGCTTGGCGATGGAAGCACCAATCCCCTTGGACGCGCCGGTGACTACCGCAACCTTGCCTGCAAGTTTCTGCGACATGAATCATCTCCTGAAACTGATTTGTGGGGCCCCACAGGGTAAAGATGTCGCCGGCAGGCCGAAGGATACAAAGACCAACCTCCGGCAGGTATGATCGAAATGAAGCTACCGATACCCTGCCCCCGGATACAAAACATTCAGCGCCAAGGTGAAGAGGGGATCGTAGATGTACCCGAAAACTCTCCAACCCACAATCAGGCCGAGAATGGCCAAGGTGGGATTGCGGGTGGCTGCGATGAAGCGGCGGGCAAAGTTTTCGGTGAATAGCAAACAGATGGCCCCGTGACCGTCGAGCGGAGGAATGGGGAGCAGGTTGAAAAGCGCCAGCAGAAGATTAAGGGAGAACATGATGCTGAGGAGTACCGCCACACCCTCCAGGGGCCCGGGATGTGTGGCAGCCACCACGTGCGTAAAGCGAGCCGACTTCGGGGGCGCCAGCGCGCCGGCGAAAATTCCAATGCGTATCGCCAACACTGCCGCGAGCACGAGCGCGAGGTTCGCCGCAGGGCCTGCCAGGGCCATCCATGCAGCGCGATGAGGGTGTCGATTACGCCAGTGCGGGTCGAAGGGAGCGCTGCCCCAACCGATCATCCATCCGCCCAGGACGTAGGAGAGAATGGGTACAATGGTGGTGCCGAAGATTTCGCGTTGAATGTGCGGCAGCGGATTCAGCGTCACCTGCCCGCCTTCCGCCGCCGTGATATCACCGCCCCATCGGGCGACCAGGGCATGCAAGGCTTCGTGACAAGTGAGGGAAAAGAGGAAGGCAATGTACCAAAGAAATCCTAGCGCGATGAATTCAGGATTCATAGAATTCAGCATCTGAACCACCCCTGTCGATTACGGAAGATGGCGAAAGGAATTCTGCACACACGACCGAGCGGGTGAATATATCATATCAGATGGCGCTCATCGCGTTTCGTCGCGACGACGCCCATACCTGGCATGATCGGCGACTGTTTCGTCATTTTCTTTCTGAATGGATTTGTACTATGAACGTCATCATCTTTGGCCCATCAGGAATGGTAGGGCAAGGCGCTTTGCGCGAATGCCTGCGCGATACTGAGGTCACAACCGTTCTTTCCATCGTGCGAACCAGCACCGGGCGGCAACACCCGAAACTGCGCGAGATCGTCCGCAGGGATTTCCTCAATTTTTCTTCGATTGAAAAAGAATTGTCAGGATTCGAGGCTTGCCTTTTTTGCCTCGGCGTATCGTCTGTAGGCATTTCGCAAGAAGACTATCGGCGCGTTACCTACGACATCACCCTCGCCGCAGCAAAGACCTTGGTGAAGCTCAACCCCCAGATGACCTTCATTTTTATTTCGGGCGCAGGCACGGATAGTTCCGAGCGAGGCCGCGCGATGTGGGCGCGGGTGAAAGGGCAGGCTGAAAACGCCTTGCTGCGCTTACCGTTCAAGGCCGCGTATATGTTCCGTCCCGCGGTGATTGTGCCGCTCCACGGGATCAAATCGCGAACCCTGCTCTATCGGATCCCTTATGCCGTTATGGCGCCCATCCTGCCTTTGCTGGAGCGACTTTTCCCGAAGTACGTTACCACCACCGAGAAACTGGGCCGGGCGATGCTCATTGCCGCCAAGCGGGGCGCGCCCAAGCCCGTGCTCGAGAATTCTGACATCAACCAACTTTGATGCCGGCGTTCAGCGTCCGGCAGCAACTGTACCCTTCTACAAAGCCGTCAGTCGTCTAATGCCCGGAAGTAAGGGCCTTCAGGTAGCGGTAGTAGAAATCGACGCCCTCGTAAAACGACTCCACGCGCAGGCGCTCGTCACGGCCGTGGGCGCGCACGTCGTTCAAATCGATGGCCACACCGGAAATCCCATACGTAGGCATGCCCGCGCCGTTGGTGTAGACCCCGTCCGAGGCGCCCGTGGCCATGGTGGGGACAACGGGCGTTCCCGGCCACATTTCTCCGGCAACTTTGTCGAGCGTGCTCATCACGTCGGGCCGCAGTTTGACCGGCGGCAGAGCCTGCGCGTTGGGCGCGCTATCGAGAATGCGGCCGCTATTATCGACATAGCGCACCTCAACCTTGGGATCAGCGACGATGCGGACGAGGGTCTGCCGAACTTCCTCGCGTGTGTGGCCTGGCAGAATGCGGCAGTTCACGTTGGCGTGGGCGCTCTGGGGAAGGGCGTTGTTAGCATGTCCCGCATCCAGCCGCGTGGCCACGCAGGTGGTGCGCAGCGTCGAGTTATTAAGCGGGTCCAGAGACAGGCGTTCTGCCGCCGCGGGGTCGGGAGGGTCATTCAGAATGGCGCGCATATCTGCGGCCACCTGACCGGTTTCCACGGAGGCCATGCGCCCAAAATAGGCGCGCGTTACGTCATTCAGCTCCAGGGGGAATTGATAGTGTTCCAGGCGGCCCAGCGCGTCAGCAAGGTGATAGATGGCGTTGTCCGGCGTGGGCAAGGAACTGTGTCCGCCCGGATTGGTCACCGCGAGCTGGAAGTCCGCGTAAAGTTTCTCGCTGGCGTCCATGGAGACGATGACGGGCTTGCCGTTCTCGCTGTCCACGCCACCGCCGTCGGAGTTAAGGACGAATTCGGCATCGATCAAGTCGCGATGATTCTGGATGAGCCAGTTGACGCCATTTGACAGTCCGCCCTCTTCATCCGCAGTCAGCGCTAAAATGAGGTCACGGTCGGGCTGGAAACCTTCCCGCTTGAAGCGGATAAACTCGGTAACCCAAATGGCGTCGTCACTTTTCATGTCCTGCGTGCCACGGCCGTAGTAGTAACCATCTTTTTCGAGGAACTGGAAGGGATCGACGGTCCAGTCGGACCGGCGCGCCTCCACTACGTCGAGGTGGCCGATCAGAAGCACCGGCTTGTGCGCCCCCGTCCCGTGCAGACGCGCCACCATGTTGCCTTTACGGGGGTTGGGACCCATCACCACAACATCGCTCGCGGGAAAGCCGGCGTCGCGCAGGCGCTGCGCCATGGCCTCCGCCGCCACGGTGGTGCTGCCCACCGAGTCCGTGGTGTTGATTTCGATCAGTTGCTTGAAAATGTCGTGGGATAACTGCCGCGTCCCGGGGTCAATTTGGGCCAGCAAGGCGGGCGCAGAAAGCAGCAACGCCACCGCCGCCAGAAGAAAGGCTCGCAATGGATGTTTGTGCATTGCGGCATTATATCAAATACACTGAACTACCACCGGTTGAATGGCACGGACACTTCTGCCTGTGGCTTAGCGCTGAACAGCAAACATCGGGTTTGGGCACAGACAGGAGTGCCTGTGCTATCAGCCGAGAATGGTGGCCAAAACGAAGTTCGACCCGATATACTGGTCGCCGCATTTTCGGATTGTCGGCAGGCGTTGTGGTGATGTTGATGCAACAATTCCTTGGCGGGTAACTCCGATGAAAAGATTGGGAATCCTTCTTTCCGGCCGCGGTTCGAACTTTGAGGCCATTGCGCGCAACGTGCAGGCGGGGAAGATTCCGGCGGAAATCGCCGTGGTGATCAGCAACAGGCAGGAAGCGTTGGGCCTGGTGCGTGCGCGAGAAACGGGCCTGGAAACCTGCTTCATCCCCTCCAAGGGCAAAGAGCGCGAGGCCTTCGACCGCGAAGTGGTGGCGGTGTTGAAACAATTCCAGGTCGATCTGGTCTGCCTGGCGGGTTTCATGCGCATTTTGAGTCCATACTTCGTGCGCGAATTTCCCCGCCGAATTCTGAATATCCATCCTGCCCTGCTCCCGTCCTTTCCCGGCGAAGAGGCGCAGCGGCAGGCGCTCGAATACGGCGTGAAATTCACCGGCTGCACCGTTCACCTGGTGGACGAGGGGGTTGATACCGGACCCGTTGTGTGCCAGGCGGTAGTGCCGGTGGGGGACGACGACACGGCGGAGACGCTCGCCGCGCGCATCCTCCAGGAAGAGCACCGCATCTATTCCGAAGCGATCTGCCTGTTACTCCAAGACAAGGTGCGGTTTGAGGGCCGGCGGGTTCTGCGGAAAGATTGAACCTTGGTTCGGTGGGATTAATGTGATACACTATCGTGTGTAAAGGCTATGTCTGCTAAAGCCAGAATCAACATAACGGTTGACCGTGAAACCCTACGTCTAGCGGATCGTGAAGCGCGCCGCCGCAGAACCTCGCGAAGCGAGTTCATTCGCACTGCCGTCCGCGCCGAGGCGGCCAGGAACGACGCCGCGGGCAAGGAGCAAGCGCTACGCCGGCAGCGGCATGAAGCCTTTCAAGCTATTCGAAGGATCGCGAAGGAAGCGGGGAACTGGCCGGCGGTGAAAATCGTCCACGACTGGCGCTACCGGTTGGTGAATGAAAAAAAGTGAGCACACTCCCTGCCTACGTCGTGGACACATCGGTAGCGGTCAAGTGGTTTGCCGACGAGGGCGGTCCGGAACAAGCAAAAGCTGTTCAATTGTTCCAGGCATTCGAGCAGGGGCGATGTAAATTAAGAGCCCCAGAACTCCTTTATTTCGAGATTGCCAACGCCTTGATGTATTCGTATAAGCTATCCAGCTCGCAGCTTATTGATTCGCTTGAGCTTCTCCAGCGACTGAAAATCGAAGTGGAGCTTTTGAATTGGTTGACCCTCATGAAGGCCGTTGAGATCGCTTCTGCATGCGGCGCGACGATTTACGACTCCTACTTTCTCGCCCTGGCGCTCGAAACGGACAGCGTGCTTATAACCGCCGATGAAGTCTTTCTGCGCAAAGCGCGCCGTTTCTCGAAGATCGTTTCCCTTCGCTTGCTTCAACTAACCGAGCAAACACAATGACTATTGACGAACAACTCGCTTACCTCACCAAAGGCGCGGAGGAGACCATTCGTGTAGAAGAACTCAAGGCCAAGCTGGAGCGCGCGGCGAAGACCGGCAAACCGCTGCGCGTGAAGGCGGGGTTTGACCCCACGGCGCCGGACATCCATTTGGGCCACACGGTGCTGATCCGCAAGCTCAAGCATTTTCAGGATCTCGGCCACACGGTGATTTTTCTGATCGGCGATTTCACCGGGATGATCGGCGACCCTTCCGGCCGGAACGTGACGCGCCCTCCTTTGACGCCGGAGGAAATCGCTGCCAATGCGGAAACTTACAAGAAGCAGGTCTTTAAGATTCTCGATCCGCAAAAGACCGTGGTGGACTTCAATAACCGCTGGCTCGGGAAACTCACCAGCAGCGAATGGGTGAAACTCTGTTCACACTACACCGTGGCGCGGATGCTCGAGCGCGATGACTTTGCCAAGCGCATGAAAGAGCAGCGGCCCATCTCCATGCACGAACTGCTCTACCCCCTTTCGCAGGCGTACGATTCCGTGGCGCTGGAGATTGATGTGGAACTCGGCGGCACCGACCAGAAATTCAATCTCCTCGTGGGGCGCGACATTCAACCCGAATATGGGCAGGAGCCGCAGGTCATCATGACCATGCCCATCCTGGAAGGGCTCGATGGCGTGCAGAAGATGTCAAAGTCGCTGGGGAATTACGTGGGGATTAACGAGCCGCCCGCAGAAATGTTCGGCAAGCTCATGTCCATCTCGGATGAGATGATGTGGCGGTATTACTTGCTGCTCACCGACATGAGCCCGGCGGAAATAGAAGCTCTCAAGGCGTCTGTGGTGTCCGGAAAAAGCCACCCACTCGAAGTTAAGAAATCCCTGGCGCGCCAAATCATCACGGATTTTCACAGCGCCGATGCCGCCACTCAAGCGCAAAAGGATTTTGAGGCGAAATTCCGAAGCAAAGGCGTTGATCCGAACGCTCCGCTACTCGACGCCCCGCTTGATCTGGTGGGCGCAGTTTGCCGGTTTGACGCCTGGCTTGTGGAGCTGGGATCGTGCAAATCCAAGAGCGATGCCCAGCGCCAAATCAGGGCGGGCGCTGTTTCCCTGGCAGTGGGAGATCTGGATAATCCCGTGTGGGAGAAGGTCGCCGACCCTGCGGCCGAGTTTGATCCTTCGGCCTACCCTCACGACCAGGGCCACCTCGACATCGTTTTCAAAGTCGGCCGCAAACAAAGCAAGGTCAGATTCAAGTTCCCACCAAAGTAGAATCCTCCGTCCCTGGGGTCGACATCCGAAAGGCTCTCCCTTCTCCTGCCTCCTAAAGGCGCAAGAACCGGGTTTCCGCCGTGGTTTTTCTTGTGCCAGAATGAAGGCAAGTGAATCTAATTAGAAACGGCCGTAGGTCGCTGCTGGGACGAGGTCCCCGCGCGGCTGAGATTCTGACGGAGGACGACAATGCCTGAGATAACCGAGTCATTCCTGCACGACCAGTTGGTCGAGCGGCGCCGAAGGTTGGAATCCACCGCAAAGGTTGATGGTCTGGAGAGTGGCATCGCTGAACTCTTGTATCAAGTTGACGCCGCATTGGCGCGCATGGATACAGGGACCTACGGCCTGTGCGACACCTGCCATGACTCTATTGAGAAGGACCGCCTCCTCGCTGACCCCTTGGTTAGATTATGCCTTGACCATCTGAGTGCTGGTCAACGCCGCGCGCTGGAGCAGGACCTGGAGCTCGCAGGCCAGCTTCAGCGAGGGTTGCTGCCGGAAACGAACTTACGATTCGGCGGCTGGACGGTCTCCTATCACTACCGCCCACTTGGCCTGGTGAGTGGCGACTATTGTGACCTGGTGGCGCGCGAGAATGGATCGGCAAATCTCTTTTTCGCCCTCGGGGACGTATCGGGGAAGGGGGTTGCCGCCTCGCTGCTGATGTCGCAACTGCACGCCATTTTTCGCACCCTGACAGCTACGGACCTCGCTGCCGAGGCGCTTGTCGAGCGTGCCAGCCGCATCTTCTGCGAAACGACGATGTCCACTTTCTTTGCCACGCTCATCTGTGGACGGGCGGATTCGTCGGGAGGAATTGAGTTGTGCAATGCCGGACATTGCCCCGCGCTGGTGGGTCAAAAAGGGAAGATCACGCGCTTGGAAGCCACCGGCGTTCCGATTGGCATGTTTTGCGACGGCCGCTACTCCACGCGGCACGTGCGGCTGGCCCCGGGCGAAACGCTGTTTCTGTATACGGACGGCGTCTCGGAAGCCCGGTCTCGAACCAACGAAGAATATGGCGAGGCGCGTTTGGTGGAGTTCCTGACGCAGAAACTCGATTTGATCCCGGAGGCATTGATTGGTGCCTGCCTGGATGATTTGAATGCCTTCCGTTCCGGACAGCCTTTGCTGGACGACCTTACGATCATGGCGATTCAGCGCACGCATTGATGGGGGAAGCAATCAGCATACACGGCAGCCCTCTTCCCCCGCCCAACCCGACGCGAGCGGAGTGCATCCTTTAGAAAAAGCGCCTGAGCCCTCGGCATAGATTGCTCTGCCTTGACTTCCGGTTGTCAATTGGGCATCCTTCCCAAGCGCATCCGTGAGAATCATCATCCTGCTCAACCCTTCCGCGAAGCGAGGCAAAGCGCGCCGTCTGCTCAAACGTGCGCTCAACGTCTTCCGCCAGCAGAATATTCACCTTGAAGTCCGCGAAAGCCTAAGCGCCCAGCATTTGATGGATTTGGCTCGAGGGGCGAGCAATGAGAAGCCTGACCTCATTGTTTCCGCCGGCGGCGATGGCACCCATCACTTTGTCATCAACGGACTGTTCAGATCAGAGATTCCTCTGGGACTCTTGCCGCTGGGCACCGGCAACGATATCGCCAAGGGGGTGGGCATGCCCACGGACGTACACGCGGCGGCTGCGGCGCTGCTGAGTGGCCGGGTTCGTGAAATCGATCTTGCCCAGGCCGGGGCGGCAGTCTACGCCTGCATCGCGGGAGTGGGATTTGACTCAACCGTCACCGGTTACGCCAACCAGCACGCGCGCTGGCTCAGCGGGTCGGCGGCTTATACGTGGTCACTCCTTCGTTGTCTGCCCGCATATTCACCTAAACAGCTCGAAATCATTGCCGACGGAAAGACTCTTCCCAAGATGTGGTGTTTGCGGTGGTCGGCAATAACGCTTCTTACGGGGGTGGCATCCGGCTGGCGCCACGCGCCAGCCTCGAGGATGGACTCCTGGATATCTGTGTGATCCCTTATATGAGCCGCCTCGAGCTGCTGTGGTGGGTTCCGCGCGCCTATCGGGGTGAACATTTGCATCACCCGCGAATCAAATACCTTCAGGCACGCAAGATTTCCCTGCGCTCGAATTCAAGGATGGAATTGTTTGGGGACGGCGAATTCCTGCAGGAATTACCGGCCACCATTGAAACGCTCCCGCGCGCGCTGCGGGTGATCGCTCCGCGATTTTGAGGCGCGGCCAGGATGGCCGTTCATTTGGCCGTTTTGGGGATGGTAAGGTTCAGGACCAGGTGCCAACGCGTCTCAAACATGCTGATGCGCCGCACCTCGGAAGAAGAGTTCTTGAACGTGGCTTTGATCGTGTAGTCATGGTCAAAGCGGAGGCCGGTGTATTGGTACTGGCCTCCCTCTTGCGAGTACATATCCAGCACCTTCCCGGTTTGAGTATCCGTCAATTCCACCGTGGCGCCTTTGATGGTGTTCTCCGCATCGTCAAGTACCACGCCGGATACAATTCGCGTGGTGGGGGTTTTATCTTTTGCCAGACCGGATACGACCCCCAAGAACAGAACTCCTCCCATGAGCATGAGCGCAAGTGTAGCCGGCATTGGCATTGGCCTGCCACATCGACGCCTCAGTCGGCTGACGCCGGGCAATGCAGCGCCTGTCAGATTGCGGAATCTCATGTCACCAGGTCCCATCTTCATCGTCTTCTTCCCCGGCGGAAATGACGTCGAGTTCAATGGGGTTGGTGTTCACGACTTCCAGCTCAGCCCCGCAGTCCGGGCAATCCAAGGTCGCCCCTTCTTCAACGTCGTCTTCGATTTCAATCGTCGCCTCGCATTCAGGGCAATGAGCCATAAACCTTCCTCCCCTTAAGCACTCCGTCTCCCCAAATCAAAAGTCTATTCATTTCCCCAGATGATGTCCAGCGCCACCTACTTTTCGTTGAGGATTTTAGATTCTGGATTCGGGACCTCCTCGCACTCCCCGTGGGTAAGGAGGGAACGAAGGGATGGTTGGCCTGTCAATCCAAATGCTGAAATCGAAAACCCGATTGGCTTGGCTTTGGGACTTTGCCTTCTCTTGGCTCTTCCCAACAACGCCCCGGCACGATAACCTTATTGTCTTCCGGTACGGATCAGGAGATTCGCCATCACGAGGAGCGCCATGAAAGACCACCATCAGTTCGCAACGTTGGCAGTGCACGCAGGTGAAGCTCCGTGCAAGCTCACCGGTGCGGTCGCCACGCCCATCTATCAATCCTCCACATTCGCCGCCGTGGATTCCGATGAAATGGCCGCCCTGTACGCTGGGGAGAAACCCGGATACACGTACACGCGTTACGGGAACCCCACCGTCCACGCGTTGGAAGAAAAACTCGCGGCGCTCGAAGCGGGCGAGGCGGCGTTGGCCTTCGGCTCCGGCATGGCGGCCATTTCTTCCGCGATTCTCGGATACGTGAAGGCCGGTGACCACGTGGTGGCGGCGCGCTCGCTTTACGGCGCAACCTATGATTTCCTCAACCGGATACTCCCTTCTCTGGGCGCATCCACAACGTTTGTGCGATCCACCCGCGCCGAAGATTTCGAGAAGGCCATCCGGCCCAACACGCGCCTAGTTTACCTGGAGACACCCAGCAATCCGGTGCTGGAAATCCTGGATATCGCCGCGCTGGCCGGGATGGCGCATGCGCATGGCATTCCTTCCATGATCGACAACACCTTTGCCTCGCCGGTTCTCCAGCAACCCCTGACGATGGGCGTAACGGTTGTGGTTCATGCCGCGACCAAATATCTGTGCGGGCACGGTGATGCCATGGGAGGCGCTGTAATCGGCTCCCGCGACTACATCAGCCACCTCAGCATCGATGTTCTGCGCGACTTCGGCGGGGTGATGAGTCCCTTTAACGCCTGGCTGATCCTGCGAGGCATTCACACCCTTCACCTACGTGTTCCCGCCCAATGCGCCAACGCTCAGAAGATTGCGGAATTCCTGGCACATCACCCCAAAGTGGAGCACGTCAACTATCCGGGCCTCGCGAGTCATCCGGGCCACGACCTGGCCAAGCGGCAAATGAAGGCATTCGGGGCCATGATAAGTTTTGAGGCCCAGGGAGGTTATGAAGGTGGAAAGCGCGTCATGGATGGCGTAAAGATTTTTCTCCGCGCTGCCAGCCTGGGTGACACTCGCTCACTGATTGTACATTCTGCTTCCACCAGCCATCGGGCTATGCCGCGTGCGCAGCGGGAGGCGATTGGCATCACCGAAGGCTTGGTACGCCTCTCGGTGGGGATCGAAGCCGTCGAAGACTTGATCCAGGACCTCGATCGAGCGCTGGCGTAAATGCTCAGGAACAGCCGATCACGATTTCCAACCATGCCGAGGACCTTCCGGGAAGCCCCCAGAAGAGGGGCGTTGCCGCTGATTTATTCGATTCGCGGGAAGTAGTAGGATAGGGGCGAGGATACCGATAATGCTCCGGCTCATTTCGCTCGTAATGTTGGCCTATTCTTACTTTCTGGTCCAAACCAATATTTCCACGCTCCCGCGGGTCATTCCGACGCATTTCAATGCCTCTGGTGCGGCCGACGGGTGGGGCAATCCCGACGCCCTGTGGGTCATTTTTGGTGCTCAAGCTCTGACCTGCGCGATCTTCCTGATTGTGCCGTACATTGGCCAACAGTTTCCCGGCGCGGTTCATTTCGGGTCGCACCGCCTCAGCGATTTTCCCCCCGCACAACGCGCCCGGCTGATGCCGATGCTCAATGACATGGCGGCCTACATGAGCATCGTCATGAACCTGTTTTTCATGATCGTACTGCGCCAAACCATTGAAGCGGCAACCCAGCCCATTCCTCACCTGCACATGCTTTGGTCCCTGGTACTCCTGTTTGGAGGCTTGCTGGGAATCATGTTGTATTACCTGCGCCAGTTCCAGCGCGCCGCCAAAGGGGGAGTCGAAGGCGACTCGACCAGGGACCTCACGGCTTGACTTGCTCCGCCACTGCCGCAGCGAATTCCCGCGTGGTGTTCTTGCCGCCCAGATCGGGCGTGCGCACACGGCCGGCGGCCATCACCGCTTTCAGCCCGCTCATAACCCTTGCGGCCGCTGCGGCTTCACCCAGATGTTCCAGCATCATTGCCGAGGCCCAGATGGCAGCGATGGGGTTGGCAATGCCCCGTCCGGCAATGTCGGGTGCGCTGCCGTGTACGGGCTCAAACATGGGCGGGCCGCGGCGCTCCGTAGGATTGATGTTGGCGCTGGCGGCCATTCCCAGGCTGCCCTGCAATGCGCCTCCCAGATCGGTGAGGATGTCCGCGAACAGGTTGGAGCCCACCACCACATCCAGGCTTTCCGGATGAGTAATCATGCGGGCGGCGAGGGCGTCCACATGGTAGCTGGCCACGCTTACGTCAGGATAATCGCGCGCCACCTCGCGCACAACTTCGTCCCATAGAACCATGGTGTACTGCATGGCGTTGGACTTGGTGGCGCTCGCCAGGCGTTTGCGGGGCCGTCCCTGCGCCTGCTGGAAAGCATAGCGGACCACGCGCTCGACGCCTTTGCGCGTGAACACCGAGTGTTGAATGGCAACCTCGTCCGGCATGCCGCGCTTGAAGCGGCCTCCCAACCCCGCGTACTCGCCTTCCGTGTTTTCACGAACGAATAGCATGTTGATGTCTTCCGGGCGTTTGCCGCGTAAGGGCACGTCAAGGCCGGGCAGGATTTCCACCGGACGCAAATTGATGTAGAGATCGAACGCGAAGCGAATGCGCAGCAGCAGGTCGCGGAGGGAAATATGGTCGGGAACAGTGGGATGCCCGACGGCGCCGAGCAGGATGGCGTCGAACGGACGCAGCTTTTCCAGTCCGTCTTCCGGCATCATCCGGCCATGGCGCAGAAAGTATTCGCAACCCCAGTCGAAGGTCTCGAAGGAAACGCGGAATTCCTGTGCCGCGGCATTAAGAACCTGCACCGCGGCAGGAACAACTTCCTTGCCGATCCCGTCGCCGGGAAGAAGCGCGAGGCAATAACCTTTCATGGTGCGCGCGAATTTACCTCCGAACCCCCGGCGGACAAACAGCGGGGCGAAAAGTGCAGACTACGCATGGCGCGGGATTGCTCGGCTGTACGTCCAAAGAATTCCCTCGATGGCAAGCCCCGCCAGCGTGCCCCACATCAAGTTGGTGAAAACGGAGACCACGCCCACACACACAGCGATCAAAAGTTGCGGCCAGCGGTGGATGATGTCGCGCAGGTAGGCCGCGTGTTGGACTCCCACGTATACCAGGAACACTCCCAGGATCGCCAGAGGGATCAAGTGAAGCAAACCCACGGCAGTCCCGCCAAAGAGCGCCAGCAGGATGCAAACGCCGCCGATGACGTAACTCGATTTGGGAGTGCGCGCGCCGAAGCGATAGTGCGCTGTAATCCCGCCCGATCCGTGGCACAGCGGGGAGCCTTGAATCGCCGCGCTCACCAGATTCACCATGCCGATGCTCAGGCTGAGGGCGCGCACGGTGACGCGTTTCGCCTGCTCGCCGTAAAGAATCCAGGCGGTGTTCTCCGTCGCTACGATGGAGTTGCCGAAGGTCAGGGCGAATTGCGGCACGACGAGCAAAGGCAAGACCCTCATTAGCTCGGCCCCCTGAGGATGAAGTAATTGCAGAGCGACGGGGCCAAAGCCCAGCGCAGGCAGCTTGCCCCCCTGCAACACAATCCCCAGAATTATGCCCGAGGCCAGCAAGACCAGCGCCGCGGGAAAACGCCGCGAATTCCGCAACGCCAGTAATAATGCGGCCCCGGCGAGAGCAATCAGCCACGAGGTGGGCTCGCCGCCGGGAAGGTGCGGCATGCTCCGGGAGCCCCTTATCAATCGCCAGCCCTCCTGTACCAGCACCAGCCCCAACCCCAGTTGAATTCCGCGGACGATGGGCAGCGTAAAGAGCTTAGCCAGCCATCCCGCCAGGTTAGTGACCCCTACGAAGAGCAGGAGCACGCCCATCAACAGGCCGGCGCTGGCCACCGCCGACGGCGGAAGCGCCAGGGCGAGGGCAATGGCGGCCACGGCCTTGAAGGGTTGCACCGCGATGGGAATCCGGAAGTATCGCCCCGCGAGACAATAGGTGAGCCCCGCCGCCAGGAACAGGGCGGTGGGATTCAGATGATTTAATGTGATCAGGGCAATAGCAATGGGAAAGAGCACGCCAATATCGCCAAAGGCCCCCGCCACATCCAGGCGCGTGAGGGTCAAGGATCGGGGGATCGGGAGATCGGGAGATCGGGCGAGCATCTCCCCTTCATCGGATCTCCCGACCATTGTGGATTGTCCTTTGTTCACCCGATCACCCGATCATCGGATCACCCGATATTTATCTTTAGCAACACAAGCCCGCTAGTCACAAGTATAATCCCCCGGATGCGCAAAGTTCACGGGTTGTTTTTCGGAATCATGCTTTGTTGGTTACTTCCCGCGGTTTCGGTCGGCCGTGGCCAAGAGATAACCAATATCCATTATCCCCACGTCCCGCAGGCCTGGATCTTGTCCGTAACCGGGGATCATTACTCGGGCGTTGCCCGCGCGCTTTCCACGGTCGGATTCCAGGTGCGGGTGGTTTCCGCTGAGACTTACGGATCATCTCTGCGGGAACGCCCATCGTTGCTGATTATTCCCGAGAGGGAAGGGCAACAACTTGCCCCCGCGCTTGTTCAATCCATCCTCCACAGGGTTGAAGGCGGAATGCCCCTGCTCCTGGATGGGACTACGCCGTTGGCGGATGACTTGGGTATCAAGGCCCTCGGCACTCGCGGCGTGATAACCCATTATGATTGGGACAGCTATGCCGAGGACCCCGTCCGTCTGCCGGGCCGGTTGGCTTATCCACGCTTCCAGGCAAGCCCTTCCCTTAAGGGGTTGGCCTTCGCCTCCTCGTACAAAGCCCCGTTGGTGGTTTCAGGAAGCCGCGGGCAAGGACGGTTCATATACAGCGCTATCCCGCTTGAGCCGAAGGAAGGAATGGTTTTCCAATATTTGCCTTTCCTGGCCCAGGCCATCGTGGATGAGCTGCACGTCGCCCCAACGCTTGCCGCCGGCAATCTCTGTGTCTATGTCGACGCCGGCGGCGAGCCCAAGGTTGATCCGGAAGTGGTGGCGGCGCAACTGAAGAGTTGGTCCGTCCGCGAAGTCCATCTTGGGGCATTTTACGGCTCGGAGGAATATCGGGAATTCGTCCCGCGTTTCCTCGCTGCCGCCCATCGGCAAGGGATCGCGGTATACGCGTGGCTGGAATATCCCATGGTCAGCCAGGAGTTTTGGAACCAACATTCGCAATGGCGCGAAGTGACGGCCATCGGGCATCCGGCCATCATGGATTGGCGCTATCACATGGCGCTGGAAGATCCTGCCTGCTTTCAAGCCGTGGCCGAACTCACCCGGCGTCTGGTGCTGGACTATGACTGGGACGGTGTGGATCTTGCCGAATTGTACTTTGAGGGAGCCCCCGGCGTCTTCAAAGACCCCGAAGACTTCACCCCCATGCATCCCACGTTTCGCCGGATGTTCCAACAGCGCTACGGGGTGGACCCGCTCAAGATGTTCAACCCCGAATCCTCCAAGTATGGGCCGTTGAATCCCAAGCTGGGGAGCGAACTGAAAGATTATCGCATCGAGCTGATTACCCAGTTGACGCAAGAGTTCCTGGAAACTCTGGCGAGTTGCCGGACGCAAAAACCCTACCTGCAGACGACGCTCACCGTTATTGACGCGCTGCAGGATCCCAGCGTGACCGAGCGGTTCGGCGTTGATCCCGCCCGCCTGCTGGAGCTGCAAAAGAAATTCGGCTTCGACGTCGAGATCGAAGATCCTTACACGGTGTGGAATTCCAGCCCCGACCGTTATCGCGCCATCGGCGAACACTATCGCCCCCAGCTTCAGCCGGGCACGCCTTTTTCGATCGATGTCAATGTTGTGGATCGAGAGCCGCCGGGACGCCCGCTCAATAAACCCCGCGGCCTGGAGCTTTATGAATTGGTCGCGAATGTTGCCGCAAACGTGGACTTGATCACGCTCTACGCTTTCAGCACCTTCTCGCCGAATGATATGCGCCTGGTCCCCTTCGTTCTAGGCGCCCAACAGATGAGCGGGGGAACGATGGAAGAAGGGACCGTCCACGCGCAACGCCAGATCATCTGGCGCACCGATACGCGCGGTAGGACCGTTTATCTCGATGGAAAGGAATGGCCGTGCCGGTCTGATTCCCAAGTTCTGATTCCCGCCGGCGTGCACAAGGTTTCGACGAGTCCGGAGGCCAATAGTGTTGAACAGAGTGCGCTGCGCATCGAAGGCGTCAACGGCACAATCCTCGGGGCAGAACAGTCCGGCCCGCACGTAACGCTTACCTATGAATCTCGCGGCCGCTGCTACATTACGCTGAATCGAGCGCCCACGACTGTGCTCTGTGACGGCGTCCGCGGCGCGGAAGAAGTCTTAAGTAACGGTGGGCGCGTGTGCTTGGTGCTTCCGCAAGGCAAACATACTATAGAACTGGAATAGCAAGCGTTGCGCGGACCTGCTCTGAAGGTCCGCGCATCTGTGGCTACATTTTGCGGAGGGCGCGCTCGAATCCGGGCAGAGCGCGTTCAATGGTGTGGCGAGGAATCGTAAGCGACAGGCGCATGTATCCGGCCCGCCCAAAACCCGAGCCCGGCACGGCCAGAATGCCTTCGTCCATGAGGCGGCGAACAAAGGCCAGGTCATCAGGTATCGGAGTCTTGGGAAACATGTAGAAGGTTCCCTGCGGTTTGGTGACCTCGTAGCCCATGCGGGTCAAGCCCTCCCAAAGCAGATCGCGTTTTTCCTGGTAAGCGCTGGGATCAATCTTGAGATCCGCCGCTTCCACCATAACCCATTGCCAGATGGCGGGAGCATTGATGAATCCCAGAATCCGGTTTGCGAAGGTGCATGCGTCGCGCAGCGCCTCCAGTTCCTCGAGACAGGGCGAGAGGGCCAGATAACCGATCCGCTCCCCGGGAATCGCCAAAGCCTTGGACCACGAATAGGTCACGGCAGTACGGCGAATGAGCGAGGGAATCACCGGCAGTTCGAGGCCATCAAAGATTATTGATTTATACGGTTCGTCGGCGATGACTGTCACGGGATGATCCAGCCCTGAAATCAAAGCTTCCAAACCCCGCAGGAAATCGGTGGAATAGACCGCGCCCGTCGGATTGTTGGGGGAATTGAGGATGATCGCCTTGGTGCGCGGGGTGATGGCGGCGGCGATGCGGCCGAGGTCGGGTTGGAACTCGTCATCCGTCTCGACCAACACCATGCGCCCGGCGTGGTTCTCAACATAAAATTGATACTCGGGAAAGAAGGGAACCAGGATGATGACCTCGTCGCCGGGATCGAGCAGTGACTTGAGCAGCACGTTGATGGCGCCCGCCGCTCCCACGGTCATGAAGATGTGATCGGCCGTGTAAGCCAGGCCCGTTTGCGCGGAGAGTTGCCGGGCAATGACCTCCCGCACCGGCGTGAAGCCCGCATTGGGCATGTAGGCGTGGCTGCGGGGGCGATTGCTGTCGACAACTTGTCGAAGCAGCGAAATCACCTTCTCCGGCGGTTCGCCGTCGGGGTTCCCCAGGGTGAAATCAAAAACATTCTCTTCTCCACGCTCGCGCTTCATCCGGGCGCCAATCTCGAACATGCGCCGGATCCAGGAGGCGTGTTCCATCTGTTCCGCGATGTGTTTGCCTATGCTCATGGAATGCCTTGGGCCACCGCTCCGAGGTTCCCGGAAGGGGAACAATTTCATTAGCCGTGGGTTTCACTGACGGCTAATAACATTGGACCTCTTCGAGGTCCCTCCGCGCTCCCCTCATTTCTCAATGCGCCTATAAACCTCAGAACTGCCGATGACATTGATTCCGGCGGATTGCAGCCGCGCGATGGCCGCATCGGGATTCTCAAAGCGGAAGATCAAAACCGCCGTGTCTCCGCGGCCGAACGTGAATGCGTACATGTATTCGATGTTGAGGCCGGTCTTCTCAAAGACGCCCAGCAATTCCGCCAGACCTCCGGGCCGGTCGGGCACTTCCACGGCCACCACTTCCGTAACGTTGACGACGTAGCCTGCCTCCTGAAGAAGGTGAGCACCCTTTTCCCAATCGGAAACGATGAGGCGGAGGATGCCGAATTGCTCCGTATCGGCCAAGGTGAGGGTGCGGATGTCGATGCCGCCTTCGGCCAGCAGGCGGCAGGGATCCGTCAACTGACACGGCTTGTTCTCCAGGAAGAGCGAAAGCTGATGAATCTTCACGGGCACCCCCTACTCGAACCACGCCGTTGCAGCGTTGATCTCCGATCGGCGGATTTTAGCGTCGATCTCCGATCGACGATGGCGGCCGGATGCCGCTGTTACAAATCCGTCGTCTCGCTCGCAGTTCACTGCTCCAGATTTCTGCGATCGATAAGCCGTTGCGCTTTTCCCTCGCTGCGCTTGATGGTCTGCGGCGCCACCAGGCGAACTCCCACTCGCAGCCCGAGGGTCTGGTGCAGGGACTGCGCCAGCTTATTTTGCAGGTTTTCCAGCGCGCCGACCTTGTCGCTCGAGACCGCTGGCGTCACTTCCACGTGGACTTCCATCTGGTCCAAGCCTTCCTCGCGCGTCAGGATGATCTGATAGTGAGGCAGCGCGCCTTCCACCGCCAGCAGGGCGGTTTCCACTTGTGATGGGAACACGTTGACGCCGCGAATGATGAACATGTCGTCGCTGCGCCGGCTGATGCGTTTAATGCGGCGCAGGGTGCGGCCGCAAGCGCACGAGCCGGGCACGAAGGCGCTCATGTCCCGGGTGCGATAACGCAGCATGGGCATGGCGTGCTTGCTCAAGGTCGTCACCACCAGTTCCCCTTCTTCCCCTTCCGCCACCGGCTGTTGGGAATCCGGGTCGATGATTTCCGGATAGAAATGGTCCTCAAAAATGTGCAGGCCCGCCTGGCAACGGCACTCGCTCCCCACGCCCGGGCCGGTGATTTCCGAAAGCCCGTAGATATCGAAAGCCTTAATGCCGCCGGCGGATTCGATGTGGCGGCGCATGGAATCGCTCCAAGGCTCGGCTCCGAACACGCCCACGCGCAGGGGCAGTTCCCGCACATCCACTCCCATTTCCGCGGCGCGGTCGAGCAAATGCAGAAAGTAAGTGGGCGTGCAGCAGATGGCCGTCACCTTGAAGTCCTTCATCACCATGATCTGCCGATCCGTATTGCCGCCGGAAATGGGAATCACGGTCGCCCCCAATGCCTCGGCGCCGTAATGGGCCCCCAGCCCTCCCGTGAACAGGCCGTAGCCATAAGCGTTCTGAATGATGTCACCGCAGCCCAGCCCGCACGCCGCGAGCGTCCTCATCATCGCGTCGGTCCAAACGCCCACGTCGTGCTGCGTGTAAGCGACCACAATCGGCTTGCCGGTGGTTCCGCTCGAGGCGTGCAGCCGCACGACGTCTTGCAGGGGGCTGGCGAAGAGGCCGAAGGGATAAGTGTCGCGCAGGTCCGCCTTCACCGTGAAGGGCAAGCGGGCCACATCGTCCAGCGTCCGGATATCTTCCGGCTTGACGTTCCGTTCATCCATGCGCCGGCGGTAGAGTTCAACGTGCAGGTATGCGCGCCGGACGGTGCTGCGCAACCGGCCCAACTGAAGTTCGTGCATTTGCGCCGCCGGCAGGTAATCCGGCGCGCTGGCAGGATGAATCTCGTAGTCGTCTGATTTGCCGGTCATGGGTTTGGTGTGCTCAGGGTCTGATTTGAGGCCGCGCGTCCGACGGCCAACGCTTGGAGATTCGTGGCGTGCAGCTTCGGCGCCAAGTTCTGGCGGATCGCCTCCTGCCACGCAGTTTCCGCAAAGGGGAGGCTCGTGCTCAGACAGCCCAGAAGTGCGACGTTGAGGCTGCGCTTGTCGCGCAAGGCGCCGTCCGGAATCCCGCCCGGGGTGATCAGCGTACCACCCTCACGCAGTTGCCAGCGGTTGGGTTCCACCTGATCGGGCGATAGGACCACCAGATAATCCGCCTCACCCGAGGGCACCATGGGGCTGTAAACACATTCGCCAAAGCGCACGTCGCTGGTTACGGAGCCGCCGCGCTGGCTCATGCCGTGGATTTCACTTTTCTTCACGTCGAGTCCCGCGCGGAATGCCACTTCCGCGACGATATCGGACGCCTTCAGCACTCCCTGTCCGCCCAGGCCGGCAATCACGATGTTGGTTACCTTAGTCCTGTTGCTCAAGGCAATCCTCCGGTACCTTGTCGCGTGCCGCGTAGCGTTCATATTCCTTGATTTTGCCCGCCGCCAGCAGGCAGTTGCGCCGGGCCACAATCACCTCGAGCTCTCCGCTGGCAAGGCTGGCAGCCACCAACTCCTGGAAAGCGGCAGGATTAATCGTCGGGTCGGTCACATGGACCTTGGTAATGCCGAGTGAGCGCACCAGGTCTTCGATAATGACTTTACCCGTGGTCTGGTGATCCAGGGTGCGGCCGGTGCCCGGATGCTCCTGCAAGCCGGTCATGGCCGTGGTCCCGTTGTCGAGGATGATGACCACGTGGCCGGTTTTCGGCGGGTTGTAAACCATCTCCACCAGGCCCGTGATGCCGCTGTGGATGAAGGTGCTGTCGCCGATGGTGCTGACCACGCGGCGGGCCTGCTCGGGCGCGAGCGCGTGCCTCAGGCCCAGCCCCACGCCGATACTTGCTCCCATGCACACGCACGTATCCACGGCCTCGAAGGGAGGCAGCACCGCCAGCGTGTAGCACCCGATGTCACTGGCCACGATGCAATCCAAGTTGCGTAGGGCGCTGAAGACTGAACGGTGGGGACAACCCTGGCACAATTCCGGCGGCTTGCCGGGCGGCGGAGTCAATTCGCGCGATGTGTCGCCGGCGAGAATGCGCTTGACGCGATCCACGTTCAATTCGCCAAAGCGACACTCCTCCGGCTTTCCTTCCACACGCAGACCCGCGGCGCGAATGGAGTCGAGCAAATAAGGATCTCCCTCTTCGATGACCGCGCAACGGGAAACGCTCCCGGCAAAACGGCGGACGGTTTCAAGCGGAAGGGGATAGCTCATGCCCAATTTCAGCACTGCGGCTTCCGGCGCAGCCTCGCGCACGTGCACAAAGGAGATTCCTGAAGTGATAATCCCCAGCGCGCGGTCGCCGTCGATTTCCCGGTTGGGTCCCTCGGCTTCGTTCCATTCCAGAATGCGCGCGAGCTTCTCCCGGAGGCGGCGATGGGCAGGCCGCGCATAAGCGGGGATCATCACCCGCCCTTTGATGTCGCGGACGAACGTTGCCGGCCGATTCGAAGGCGCAACACCTCCCGCCGGGCAAACCACCGTCTTGGAATGGCACACGCGCGTGGTGAGTCGAAGGAGGACGGGAATTCCCCAGCGCTCCGAGACTTGAAGGGCCAGCAGGGTGAAGCCATAGGCTTCCTGGGAGTCGGCGGGCTCGAGCATGGGGACTCCCGCCGCCACGGCGTAGCGCCGATTGTCCTGTTCGTTCTGGCTGGAAGCCATGCCGGGGTCGTCAGCCGAGACCACCACCAGAGCTCCGGTGACGCCGGTGTAAGCAGCCGTGAAAAGCGGGTCGGCGGCCACGTTCAGGCCCACGTGCTTCATGGTCACCAAAGCTCGGGCGTTGGTATAAGCCACCCCAAGCGCGACTTCCAGGGCAACCTTCTCATTGGGCGCCCACTGCGCGCGGCCTCCCAAGCGGGAAAAGCTCTCCAGAATTTCCGTGGAGGGCGTTCCGGGATACCCCGTGCCGAGAGTAACGTCACCATCGCGGGCCGCCAGGGCCACCGCCTCGTCCCCGCTCAACAACAGCCGGCCTGCGCCACTCATTCGATCGGATCCACCCATCTAAAGCCTCGTGATTGCCTTTTCAACCTAGCCTTGCCTGCAAATAAACGCACCCTCGCCCCTCCGCGCGCCCATGCGAAAGCATCACGCCCCATGGTGGCAGATAAATGGGGGCGGCCCATAGAAAGCGCGATAGGCAGCCAACGAAACGTTTGATTCTAACCTTGCCGGCGAGCTTAATCAATTGACATGATTCGACATGTCAAGCCCAATTAGTAATGTCCCTATGCTTATCCGGTTAGAAGTGTCCCCCTTTAGGAGTTTTAGTTTTCTCGTTCTTGGTCTCTCATGATTTTGGCATTTTGTTCTGGTGGTAAATGCGCTCGTGGTCGAATCCCGTCGTGGGCCGCAGCCATCGAATTCCCGTCAACCTGAATCCTAGCAAGTGTGGGGAAAATCGTCAGGGCCCCAGGCGAGGCAAGGCCCGGCCGCTTGGAGGGAGAAGTTTGCTCTTTTGGACGCTCGCCCGAATTTCTGGGGCGCGGCGAGACCCCATAAATCAAGAAGGAGGTGAAGTTACTGTGCTCGGATTCAGTCTGCTCGAAGGGTTGCTCATCGTCTGGGCCGTGGTGACGGGCATCATGGTGGCTCTCGTGATCTATCGCAGCACGCTGGGCGCGCACGAAGAGAACCAGCTCTTTCTCAGCCCCGCGGATAACATGCTGGAGAGAGAGCATCAAAACGTGGTTAAAAGGGAAAGGAAGCTCGCGCCCTTTTTGTACGCGTTGGGGGCTGCCTCGGGAGTCCTTCTGCTGTCGATCATATGCCTTTGGCTTTGGCAGGGATTGCTGAAGACCTAACCGGGAAAGAATCGGCACGGCCAATACTGCGCTAACCAGGTCCACACACCGCGCTTGAGGCCGCAAATCGCGACCGCAAATTTGAGGTGCGGGGATGGATGCGGAAGCCTCAGTAGTTGTCCGCGGCTTTTTGTGCTCTCCAATGGATGCGAGAAGATTTGAGATGTAGGGCCGCGGACCTACCGAATAGGTGAACTACGATTCCTGTGTCACGGGCATAGGCCGAGGAAAACTACGAAGATTGACCGCATGTGCTGAGAGCAGTGTCAAGGAAGCGGATATACAGCCCTGAGTCCGAAGTCAAGGGTCCAACGTCCGAAGTCAATAAGGACAGTGATGAGGGACAAGAAACACAGTCCGAAGTCCGGGGTCCGAAGTCCGAGGTCGATACGGTGCACGTGGGGGCGCTTGAGAATAAGATCCCTCTCCCGGAGCCGAGAACCGGCCAAATGAAACCCGTCATCCTCATCCACCAAGGGGGCGATGCAATTTAACCGCGGACCAGCGCTACGCTGCGCGCGGAACTTCATTCATCAGCGCCAGCAGGTTATCTTCCGAGTCCCGGAAAAAGGCCATCCAGAGGTCGGCGGCCGGCATCTTGGCGACGATTTTGGGTTCAGCTTCGAAGCGCACGCCGTGCGCGAGCAGTTGGCGATGGGCAGCGGCAATATCGGCCACGTCAAAATAGAGGATCGAGCCAGGGTGATCGAATTCGGCTTTTTCCGGCAGGGATATCATCAGGCGGACTCCGCCGCAATCAAAGAAAGCCATGGTGCCGGCGGTGAACAACAGTGGCAACCCAAGGGGGTCACGATAGAAGGCCGTCGCTCGCTCAATGTCATGGGCATTGATCGAGACCTGGCCAAGACGCGCCAGGCCGATGCCGGGCGCTGGGGAAGTCATGTTTTTTTACCTCCGCAAAGATTTGCCTGAGCTTGGGGCACAAAAGGGAACTGGTCATATGAGTCCGCAAGGCGGAAAATCACCCTTCAGAGCCCGCGCAGCCACGCGAGCATTGCGTCCGCCTTGGCCGCAGGCACTCCCTCTGCCCACACGCACTCGTCCCCCTTGCGCAGCAGCAGAACCGCGCTGTTGGCCGCGGAGCCAATAAACTCATCGGCGCTGGAGCGCTGGTCCGTGGAGAGTCCCGAATACTTGTGGGCCAGAATCTTGTGGTATTCACGGAAAAACGTTCCGGCTGTTTCCGCACTCGTCCAGCGCGTGCGCGCCACCAGCGTGTAATCATCTCCGCCGGAATGCTCATAGAGCAGATACCGGTCGCCGAGCCACCCCGGGCTGAGCGTTGCGGCTTCATCCTCGGAAATGAGTTGTCCGAGAAGGGCGTAGTAGCCCAGTTGGCCCATCGCGTTCTCGGTCAGAAACCGTAGGCCGGCCACGCCGTCGAGCGCGGGAGGATGGGGCAGCGCGACCTTGGGCAACTCCTGGTGATTAAAGTAGCTCTCCGGGTCGAAGATCTGCTTGGTGGCCTTCGGAGGATGCTCGAACATCACGTTCAGGCTTTTCCAATTGCCGCGTGCCAGGCCGGCTTGGATAAAGCCCATGCCTTGCAAGTAGGGGAATAGAGCCTCGGTGCGGAAAAAATAAGGCGCGCTGGAAAGCTCGGGAGATCCGTCGATCTGCTGGGGAATCAATTTCTCCATGAGCGGAGCGAGCGAGGGTATTTGTCCCAGGTCAGCTCCGCCCATCGAATGTTGCAGCATGGCGGCCGTGGCATATCCCTCCACCACGGCCTGACGCGCGGCCGTGGCATCGTCGTCATCGCGCACGGCGTGCATATAGCTGTCCAGGTCCCAGCTTTGGTCTTGCAGCGCATGGGTGAGCTCGTGGGAAAGCGTCATGGCCTGCAATTCCGCCGGAACCCAGTCCGCGATGAACATGGTTTTGCTCCTGAAATCATAGAAGCCCGCCGCCTGTTCCGTGTAAAAGCTGACCACGAACTTCTCCAGGTTGAAATCTCGCGGCACCAGGCCCAAGGCGCGCACCAGGGCTTCCTGCGCGTGGATTTCCTCGGGCGTCATCTCTTCGTGCAGGTTCTGAGTCAGATATTTTTCCACTTCCGGCCGGCTGACCACTTGCTTCTTGAGGGGCGCCTTGATGGGAAGGCCCGTAATCTGGCTCATCTGCTGAAAAACCTCGTCCGCCTGCGCAAGCAGGTCCTGCACCCCCGGCTGCTGGGCGACGGCTGTTGACGCCAGCAAGAGCAGCAAGCTGAGAGGGACCATCCACAAAAAATGGAGTAATCGATACCGTGAGCCCGGCTTGAAGGATTGCATCGTTTTGAACGCCCCTATCCGAGAAGCGGTGGTATGTCCCGACACTTTAACCTTGAATGGTTTGACCCGCCCCTCTCACGAGACTATCATAAAAACTGCGCGAGCAAGCCGGGTGATCGCTGCCCCGCCTTAGCGTCCCAATTCATCGGGACTGGCAGGGGCGGGGGAGAGGAAAGTCCGAACTCCGCAGGGCAGTGTGCTCGCTAACGGCGAGGGCTGGAGGGGGATTCCTGATTTATCGGGACGTACGCCTCCGGTACGGAAAGTGCCACAGAAAATATACCGCCGCGTTCTCGCCTTCGGGCTGCAGGATGCGGTAAGGGTGAAAAGGTGCGGTCCCGGTCAGCCGGGAATTAAAGTAAGAGCGCACCGCCTCGGTGGTGACACGGAGGGCATGGTAAACCCCACACGGAGCAAGACCAAATAGGAGGGGAGGGGCGGCCCGCTCCGCTATAACCCTCGGGTAGGTCGCTGGACCCCGCGAGCAATCACGGGGCTAGAGGAATGATCGCCATCCGTCTGTTGACGGAAACAGAATTCGGCTTACAGGCTTGCTCGCGCTTTTCTTATTTGTGAGGGAGGAACTACTGAATTCGTTCCGGTGAGCAGGAAATACGGGTGAGGGTAATCTCCACACCCGCACTCCGCCAACCGAAGACCCCAACCTACTCTTTTTCCAGCGCAGCCTTGAGCGTCACGCTAGAGCCGGGGAGTACTGATAGCTCCCGGCTCCACGCCTTATACCCTTGCTGGCCGACCGAGATAACGTGCTTGCCTGCCGCAAGCTTGAGCGTGGCGGGGGCGCTCCCCACAAAGTTCCCGTCCACGGATATGTCGGCCCCATCCGGGACTGTGGACACCGCGACCGCGCCGGAAGTGTCGTTGACCGCGGTGGTGGGGCAGTGCATGAGTACATTTCATTTTTCGACTATTCCACGCTTGGCGGTCCCTTCCGCAACTTCTCGCCGTACACTGTTCCAAGTGTTTCGCGGTGAACCGAACCAATTAGCAGCCCCACGTGGAGTTCGGGAAACCTCCACTCCTGATAATTTGCAACTCCGCCCCCCCTTCGCCACGGACTTTCACTTGCAGCCGTGCGCCGCCTTATTCAACTTGAGCAATAGCTGGCCATATTTCTCCAAGTCATCCGCTGAAACGTCCTGCGTGCGCACGCTACCGTAGGGTCCAGGCACCGCTATATTGCCCTCAAAACCGTGTGCATATGCATCCCAGCTAAATTTCGTGGTTGGATCGTAAAGTCCCAAACTGAACTCAACATGGTTGCCTACCGAGGCGCCTGTCGAATCGCTTGTCACATGCGTACCTCCGCTCCAAAACCCGAAACTCAGCCGAGGCACTCTATCCTCCGCCCGGCCCCGCACAACCTTGAGCCAAGTCAGGCTCTCAACCAGGTGAATAATCGGTTTGGCATCCTCTGTGAGCGTCTCCTGTGGCCATGCATTGTAATATTGCGGTATAGCCACTTCGTGTATCGAGCACAGACAATCCCTTATTTTGTCGCTCTTGGACTCGTGTTTCCCGGCGCCCAACACAGCAGGGCTCAAGATCAAGATCAATACCGCCAAGCAAATTGTCATCTTCCCTTTCATCTTGAACCTCCAGCGCGTCCGCCTTGACATCTCCTTATCGAAGTTCCCCCGTCCAAAGGTTTTGGAATGTCCTTCTATCAGAGCCCACGGCGACGGTGGAGTCTGCCAAAATGGGCGATTATGCACAATAACGCGGTGGCCAGCGGGGTTTCCTTTCCCTCCGCATCCTGCCACACTCCATCTGGAGCCGTCCATAGCACGCGCGTACCATGATGCCGTATTAAGCCGCCTTGAGCCGCCTTCCTCTCCCTACCACCGACCTCCGACACCTCTATGTAAATAACCTGATAGCAGCCACAACGAGTAGGAGCACCAACGCAAGAGCTATCAGGAGCGCCAAACGCCCGGTCCCTCACCTCGGGACCGTCGCGGGGTGCGCGCGACCCTGGGCAATTTCGATGCCGGTTTTTCCTGCGCACCGCTGCTTCCACAGCCCCAGAAAGCCGTTTTGCCCGCTGCTGGTGACGGCCACATTGTGAACATCGACGGATTTTAGGGGGCTAATGTTCCCGTCTGCGTCCTTATAGAGAGATCGAAAACATGCGTCGCCCGTCGCAGTGATGACAATGAAAGACATGACGTGGATATTGCCGGGGGCGAACTCCTGGTAGCCTGGCTCGCTTTCCATTTGAGCTAAATGCTCGGTGTAGGCGTCGACGATGACCGCCTCGCGGCTGGGTGTTGGGTCGTGGCCTTCGGCTCGGTCCTGGTCTGTGATGGATTGTTGCACCGTGTCTGGCCCGCTGTTGCGAGCACAACTGTAAATGATTACGACAAGGGCGAGGAGTGGCAATCCGATCCCGAGAATTAGTGCGTAAGGCGGCGTGAAGGTTTTGCCACACTTCGGACAAGCCTGTGCGCTGTTGTCGAGTACCGTTCCACATCGGCAGGTTTTCATTTTGTAGCCTTCCCTTTCTGGTCCAGACGTAAGACCCATGTTAGGAACCCCGCAGACGACAAATCCGCCGAACGATGTTCCACCAGCCATCTTTTTAGCTCACGCGCTTCCGCATCCGAAATAGAACCGCTTTCAGTAAGGGATTGGCAAAGCGCCAAGAGTTCGGCCCCTGCTCCGGCCTGTGTTTGAGACTTGGTGAGGGAAAGGCGCGTCTTGTTCGCATTGTTCCCCGTATTGCGGGGCTATCAGCTCCGGGGTTGCGGGCAATTCCGGGTGCCCATCAGCCCACAAAGCTGCCTGAAATCGGTTTCGCCAATAATGCGAATCCGTTGGCCAGTTGCGATTAACTCTTCGGCTTTGAGGCGCTTTGCGCTTTTCTCATGACCTGCGAGCTTGCTGCGGATGTCCTGGTCGCCGACTACAAGCAAGGTCGTCCGCTTCGTCACGCCTGAGTCAACCTCGCACCCCGCGGCGTCCGCGGCGTCCTCCGCTTCTCCGCGAAGCAGTGACAACACTCCCGTAAACACGATTACCTCACCGTGGAGAGGCCCCTTCGGGCTGCCGGGGCGTATGGGCGAGTGAGTGATAGCGCCAGCGGTCGGGCTTGGGAGCGCACGCGCGATTGGATCATCTGTGCGCCGAAGCCAATCACTCGCGCTCCAACCAGTCTCAGCCATAGCCCGGAGCAAAATTTCGCCAGCGCAGCGCGCATCCGCAAGAGCGTCATGCTCCTTATCGTATTTGATAGACAGGTGCTTCGCCATGTTCGATAGTCCGTACCCCGAATGGGAAACAATCGGCCATGTGCGCCTGGCGACACTAGCGGAGTCAAGCCACAGATACTCGCTGGCAGCGAGTCCGTATTTCTCGCAAGCCCGGTGCAAGGCCGCGCGGTCAAAGGGCGTGTGACTGACAACGATATACCCCTCCAAAAGCCGACTCACTTCCGGGTACACGTGCGGCCACGTCGGAGCGGACTTGACGTTAAGCTCTTGTATGCCGTGAATGCAGATATTTACAGGTTCGAAATGATCTTCAGGATTGACTAACGACTCCCACGAGCCATTGGGTGCGCCGTCCCGGAAGGATGCGATACCGATTTGGCAGATACTCGAAAGATTGTGGTTCGCGGTCTCCACGTCAACGACCACGAAGCTATTCGAGGAATCCTGCATGGTTTCCCTTCCCGGTTGAACACCTATTTAGGTTGCGGTGAAGGCGCGTCTTGTTTGCGATGTTCCCCATATCGCGGGATCGCCATCTCCGGGATTGCGAGGGACTCCCGGTCGGATACTGACTATAGTATGTAACTCTTTAGTAGTCAACTGCTTAATGATGTCTTGCCATGCGAAGGGCAGACACGGCACGCGACGCCGGGGGCAGTCATACGCCGGAGCAAGCTTTCGGCTTGACTCTGCGAAGGATTCGCCTCAAGAGGGGGCTATCACAGCAAGCGCTCGCAGACAGGAGTGGATATCATCGGGCGTATATTGGCTTGTTAGAAGGGGGCCACAAAAGCCCTTCGCTCCGCACGGTTTTCAATATCGCGACAACCCTTCAAGTTCAACCGTCCAGACCTGTGGCCGGTGTCGAGCGTCTGGTCAATCGAGGGGGGAGAGGAAAAGGGGCGGGGGTTAGCGGTATCAGAAAGCGTGGCCCGCCGGAAATCGTAAGCTTAGCTCGCTTTCTCGCGTCCGGGGTTCAGTAAAATCCCAATTTCAAGGGTGTGCGGGTGTTGTTCGGCTATCTGTCTAGCTAGTCCCGCTTTCCCCCGTCGCCCCCCTCGTCTTCTTTTGTGGTCCGGTCGATATACCAGAGGAAGAGCCATAGCGCATCTTTGATTTTTTTCCGATGCTCGAATATCCCGTTACTCACCGGGAACCAATAATTCCGTTTTCCTGTAGACCCTTTTGCATTCTCTATCTTCGTTTCCAAACCTTCCCCAACAGCCACGTAGCGGGAATCCGCCTGTCATGCGCACCCTGCCGTAGCACCTTGGCGGGAAGGCCGTCAACAAAGTGGCGAATCGCGCTTTTTCCGCGCCCAAGAGATTCTGACGTATTTGTGACGGTAATCCTGCCCGAGCTGCGAAACTGACTTAGTCGGTCACTTCAGAAGTTCACTAACGTATTTTGGGGTCAGCGTTTGGTACGGAGCTTGACAAGGAGTTGAGCGAGGTCCTGGCGAGTGAACTTCCATTCGAAGGGGCGGGCCGTGGTTTCCCAGTAATATTGAAAATCCAGGAGGCGTTCGGCGACCGCGTTGAGATTGGGAAAATCGTTGGGTGTGAGGACCTTCCGCTGGACAATGGAGAAGTAGATTTCGATCTGGTTGAGCCAACTGGCATGAACGGGGGCATGCACGAGCGTCAGGCGGGGATAGAGATGGCGGAGACGTTGAACGGCTCGGACGCCACGATGCGCCGAGCAGTTGTCGACGATCCAGAAGACGCGACGGGCGTCGTGATAAGGCGGTCGTGTCATCACCTGTTCGACGAGCCGGTCAAAGGGGGCGATGCCATTGTGGGCTTCGCAGCGGCCAAAGACTCTGGCGCGATGGACGTCCAAGGCGGCGATATAGGCCCAGGCACCGCAGCGGGAATACTCGTGCTCAACGTGCATGGGGGTGCGCGGCCGACAACTCTGCGTGGCATGTTTACGACGGCGGGCCTGAATGCTGGTCTTCTCATCGGCGGAGATCACAAATTCGTCATCCTTCAAGGGTCGATCCTGCCACTGACGGGCGTAGAGATCGAGTACGCGCCCGGCCTTGGTGGCAAAGTCCGGGTCACGCGGGAAGATCCAACTGCGGTGGTACCACGGCCGGATGGCATCTTCATGCAACCAACGCCACAGCGTGCTGCCGCTGACCGAGGCCACCAGACCACTCTGCTGGACTTGTTGAACCAAGTCCGCGGTGCTCCAGCGGGACAGAGGCCGACCGTGCTGGGCGGGGAGTTCACACGCCCAAGCTTTAACCTGCACGACGAGGTCTGGGGGAAAAAGTCCGGGGGCGACCCGTACGAGCACGTTCTTCCAACCCGTCGAGGCGGTCAGCAAAAAAACGCTTCCGCCAGAGAGAAACGACCTCACGGCGGGTGTCCAAACAAGCCGCGATCTCGTCGTTGGGCATACCTTGGGCCGCATGGAGAATCATTTTGGCGCGCTGGACCTGAAAATACGGCAACGTATATTTTGCCGCGCGCCTTCGTAATTCGGCTTCCTCGGCGGGAGAGAGCGTAATCGTAAACGGGCTCGACCTTGGCATGGCTGCGCACCTCGCCAACACAATGCCACGCCAAGGGAGTCGATTTCAAGCCATAATATACGTTAGTGTATTTAAGAAATGAAGTACTTAGTTGACGGTCAGCCCCAACGTATTTTCAATAACTTGCCTGTTTACAATAGTCGGCTAGACAATTCGGCTTACAGGCTTGCTCGCGCTTTTCTTATTTGTGAGGGAGGAATTACGGAATTTGTTCCGGTGAGCAGGAAGTGGGGATGAGGGCAATCTCCACTCCCCACTCCGCCAACCGAAGACCCCATCCTACTCTTTTTCCAGCGCAGCCTTGAGCGTCACGCTAGAGCCGGGGAGTACTGATAGCTCCCGGCTCCACGCCTTATACCCTTGCTGGCTGACCGCAATAACGTGCTTGCCAGCCGCAAGCTTGAGGGTGGCGGGGGCGCTCCCCACAAAGTTCCCGTCCACGGATATGTCGGCCCCATCCGGGACCGTGGACACCGCGACCGCGCCGGAAGTGTCGCTGACCGCGGTGGTGGGGCGGGCATCAGGTGGCGGCTCCACGTGCGGAGCCTCCGGCTTGGTGGCGGCCTTCTGCTGCGATTGGCGGGCCAACTCCTCCTCGACTTGCTGGAAGAACTTGTCCGCCATGCGATCTCCCGCGCCAAAGGAGGGACCGCTATTATTGTTTGTGTCCTTCTTCTGAACATTGACGATGAGCTTGCTATTGCCATCCGCCTCTTGTTCCACCGAGGCATTGGCTTTGAAGCCCTCAGAAAGCAACGACGCGCCGGTTCCGAACGTCAGCATCAGGTTCTTCTCGTTGACGAAGGTTACGACGTGGCGCTCACGCGCGGTCCGTAAGGCGGCTTGGAACACTTCCTGCGGGGTGTTGTTATAAACTTTTTCTTTTGGTTTTGCGAACAGGCCGGGACAAATAAACAGCACCGCAAAAATAGCAGATACCGTACGTTTCATGGTTCCCCCGTGGGCAATTATTATCGTTCTTCTCTTGCCGGAGAATATTATACAGCCAATCACCATTGACGTACTTCAACATCGCCCGGTTACGCACTATCGAGTGACACTTGGTCCGAAAGCCCTAATTCCCTTCTCCACTTCCAATCCATTGGGTGGGACCGATATTCGGGATATCAACGCTTGCCCTTTAGGGGGTAAAATGCTGGGTTCAAAGTGCAGGTTCTCGATTCAAGAAACTACTGCGGGAGGGGGCAGATGAAGCAGCTTTCAAGGCGTCATTTCCTAAGTAATTCGCTAGTAGCGGGAGCGTCCGTCACCGGGTGGTCGTTATGGGGGAGCAACCTTGTTGCCCAATCCGCGGCTCCAGGTCCCGCCCGTGTCACGATTGACCCGGATCGTGCAATTTCCGCCATCGACCGGAATCTCTTCGGGTCATTCATCGAACATCTGGGGCGGGCCGTGTACGAAGGGATCTACGAGCCGGGTTCCAAGTTTGCGGATGCGAATGGCTTTCGCACCGACGTTCTCCAGGAGATCAGAGGCCTGGGCGTTCCCATCATCCGCTATCCCGGTGGGAATTTCGTATCGTCGTACCATTGGCTCGATGCCGTGGGGCCCAAGGACAAGCGCCCGCGCGTGTTGGACCTTGCCTGGAACACGGCGGAGAGCAATCAATTCGGCGTCAACGAATTCCTCACCTGGTGCCAGGCGGTGGGGACCGAGCCGCTGATGGGGACAAACTTTGGAACCGAAGAGCCGGAGATGACCGCCGCCTTGCTGGAATACTGCAACGTCGACAAGGGAACGAAGTGGAGCGACCTGCGGCGCGCCCATGGTTATGAAAAGCCCCGCCCGGTCAAATACTGGTGCCTGGGAAATGAGATGGATGGCCCCTGGCAGGTGGGTCACATTCCCGCTGCGGAATACGGCATCAAGGCTCGCGACGCGGCGCGCCAAATGCGGACGCTCGACCCTGCGGTAAAGCTGATCGCCTGCGGCTCCAGCGGCCCCTCCATGCCCACCTACCTCGAGTGGGACCAGCAAGCGCTCGAGCAGTGCTACGACGAAGTGGACGGCATCTCCCTGCACCGCTATTACGGCAATGATGAAGAAACCGGGGGCGACTCGAGCAAATACCTGGCCATGAATCTCGCCATGGACCGGCAAATCAGCGAGATTACCGATGTGTGCGACCTGGTGCGCGGCCGCCAGCGCTCGGAAAAGACCCTGTGGCTTTCGTTTGACGAATGGAACGTTTGGTACCGCGCCCGAGGTCCAAGATTCGACGATGGCCACCGGCAGGAAGCTCCGCACCTGCTGGAGGAGATTTACAACCTCGAAGACGCGCTGCTGGTGGGAGGGCTGATCAACACCCTGATTCGGCGCTCGGACCGCGTGCGCGTGGCCTGCCTGGCGCAACTTGTGAATGTGATCGCACCCATCATGACGAATGAGGACGGCTTGTTCCGCCAGACCATCTACTACCCTTACGCCTGGGCCCTCGAATATGCCCGCGGCAAGGCGCTCAATCTGAATACCGAATCGGAGACTTATGAAGTGACGAGCTTCGAGACTCCGGGGAATCGCGAGGGCGAAAAGATCGCGGTGCCCTACCTCGATGTGGCGGGGACCCTCGATGCCCAGAGCAAAGCCGTCACTCTCTTTATTCTGAACCGCGACCTGGAGAAGTCCCGCGACCTTAATGTCTCATGGCATGAAGTCGTTCCCCACAGGGTGAACTCCTGCCAGGTTCTGACGGGGAGCGATCTTAAGGCGGTGAACGGGTTCGCGGACCCCAAGCGCGTCGTGCCTCAGCCTCTTGAGCCGCCCGCAGTGGGCGCCGAGATGAAGTTCCAGTTGCCTCCGCGCTCGTACACGATGGTCAATATCGGCTTGTAATCGGCATGGCGGCGAAGCCGCCCCTACGATTCGAGGCCGTAGCGGCGGGTTTACCCCGCCATTTTCGCGGCGGCCTTACGGCGCCACATGGCGAGGTGAACTCGCCGCTACGTTTCAGAGTCATCCGGCCCCGCGCACGGAGCGGCTTTCGCCTGGACATCCACCGCCGGCGCTCTGAGCGGTGGCGTGGTAGCACAGGCACTCCTGCCTGTGCATTGGGCTGATGCATTCCATGCATAGCGCACAGGCAAGAGTGCCTGTGCCACACCACACGCCGCCCATGACAGGCCTTGCACCCGCGTCCCCCAGCGGTCATTTCCCCTTCTAGCGCCGCGGGGGAGGGCCAACTACGCCTACCTGCGCGCGGCGAAGGGTGCATTTAGAAACGTCTTGACGTCATGCCGCTAAAACGTCAACATAGCGGTATGCAAACCTCACTCAAACGCGCCACGGTATATTTCGATGCCTCCCTTCATCGAGCCTTGCGAGTTAAAGCTGCGGTGACGGAGCGAAGCCTTTCGGAAATTGTCAACGCTGCCGTGAAGCTGAGCATGGCCGAAGATGCGGAGGACTTGGCTGCCTTTAAGGACCGAGCGCATGAACCCAACCTGGCATTCGAAGCGGTGTTGAAGGACTTGAGGCGGCGTGGAAAGCTATAGAGTTTTGATCAAGCCCTCGGCGGCAAAAGAGCTGGAGGCGATTCCCAGGAAAGACCGTGCTCGCCTGGCCGCGAAGATTGCCGCCCTGGCAGGAAATCCCCGGCCCCCAGGCAGCGAAAAGCTCTCCGCGCAGGAACAGTACCGGGTGCGGCAGGGACGCTACCGCGCGGTTTACTCCCTTGCGGACACCGAGAAGACGGTCTTGGTAGTAAAAGTGGCTCACCGGCGCCAGGTGTACCGGTAAAGCACCGCGTGGGAGTAACAGGCAAGCCCGGCAGTGGACGTAGTTGGTCCTCCTGCGCGGCCCGTCATCTGGCCCCGCGCACGGAGCGGCCGTCGCATGGCCATCGAACGCGGGGCTCTGATCGCTGGCCTGGTGGCACAGGCACTCTTGCCTGTGCCTTGGGCTGATGCATTCCACGCATAGCGCACAGGCAGGAGTGCCTGTGCCACGCCACCTGCCGCCCATGATAGGCCTTGCGCCCGCGTCCCATAGCGGTAATTTCTCGATCTGGCGCCGCGGGGGAGGGCCAAGTCCGCCCAAGTCCGCGCTATCAGGCCGCCTCACGGCATCGTCGCCACGTGCGAAAGAGCCAGGGGAAACGCGGAAAGAACAAAGCCCTGTTTATGGCATCAAGACGCGTGGTACACTCTACGGCAGGAGATCAGTATGTCCTTGACGGTTGAAGAGATTATCGCCGCAGCGGCGCAGCTCCCGGAGGATGACCGGCTGAGGCTGGTTCAGGCCCTGAGCGCCGGGGAGACAGGCTCGCGGTCAAGTATTACGGAACTGCGGGGCCTCGGCAAGGAAATATGGCTTCCACAGGACGCGCAGGAATATGTTGACCAAGAGCGTGACTCGTGGGCAGGCTGACCGCCGCGATTACCGGCAAGTTTCTGGCCTTTGACACGTCTCCCCTCATTTACTACATCGAACAGCACCCCAGTACTCGCCCCTTACCGACGACCTCTTTGACACCATTCACCGGGGCCACGCCCGAGCCATGACCAGCGTCCTTACCCTTTTGGAGGTGCTGGTGCAACCCCTGCGCAATGCTCGGATTGATCTTGCGCAGGAGTACCGGCGGATCTTGACCAGATCGACGGATATCAGCCTGTTCCCCCTTGACGCGGATGTTTGCGAACTCTCCGCTAAGCTGCGCTCAAACTACTACTGGATTCGCACCCCGGATGCCATTCAAGTTGCTACAGCTCTTAGCCATGGGGCCGAACTGATCGTTACCAATGACGAGCGATGGCAGCGGTTGACGGAAATTCATGTACTCATCTTAAAAGACTTCTTGAAACCTCAACCGTAGCCGGGCCTCCTCCGCGGCACGTCATCCGGCCCTGTTTCCCGTGTCCCGTGTCCGGAGCGGCTTTCCTCTGGCCATCAAACGCCGGTGCCCTGATCGGTGGCGTGGTGGCACAGGCACTCTTGCCTGTGTCCTAGTCCGATGCATTCCATGCATAAGCACAGGCAAGAGTGCCTGTGCCACACCCCATGCCGCCCATGATAGGCCTTGCATCCGCGTCCCCGAGCGGTCGTTTCCCGCTAGAGTGCTGAGGAGGAGGGCCAAGTACGCCCAGCTTGATTCGCCCGGAATCGCGCGGCTGAGCTTGCCGTGCACCTGTCTGCTGCTAGTGGCCCGGACGCGAAATGCCGCCTTATAGGCTGTCTGCTTGTTGGTTGGATTTTAAGGCCAGTCTTTCGAGGTGTGGCGTATGCGGAGCACATGCACCTGGCGTTGGTTCTCGATCACTTCGTACACGGCGATATAGGGCCAGGGAGCGAAAACAAGTTCACGGGTGTTCTCGGCCAGGCCGGGCCGTCCACGGTTGGGAAGGTTGCGTAGCGAGGCCACCCCCCGGTAAATGGTCTCGGCAACCCGCCGCGCGGCTTCGGGGTTATCTTCACGGATTCGCTCGACAATGCGGGCCAGGTCAGCAGCGGCGTCGGTAGTCCAGCGGACCCGGGTCACGAGTGGAGGATCTGCTCGATGCGCTCGACCACCTCGTCATGTTCCAGTAAGTCGCCACGGCGGGCAGAAGCGCGGCCCTTCTCGACGGCAGCCAGGAAGCTTTCTTCGTATTCCAATATTCGGTCCACGGCCGCCTGGACGACCTGGGCAGCATCTCTGCCCGTACGGGTGGCGAGTTGCTGCAGACGGGCTTCCTTCTCCGGCGAAAGGTGTACTTCCATAGCTTCAAGAGTAAGCGCCGCCTAACCCCGCGTCAAGCGGGTTTTGGATGATAGGTGAGGGCGGGCTATGGCGGCGCACCTTGCCGCGAGCGGATGGCCTGAATCGCACCAGACCGTGCGCGGAGCGGCTTTCCCCTGGCCATCAAACCCGGGTGCCCTGATCGGTGGCGTGGTGGCACAGGCACTCTTGCCTGTGCTTGATGCACAAGGTGCATCCGTATTGAGCACAGGCAAGAGTGCCTGTGCCACGCCACCTGCCGCCCATGATAGGCCTTGCACCCGCTCCCCAAGCGGTCATTTCCCAATCTAGTGCCGCGGAGGAGGGTCAAGAACGCAACCGTTGCACGAGCGCGATGTCGTCGAGGACGGAAATTCCGTGATGGCTCAAGTATTGAACGATAGGTTTTTCGAAGAAATCCTCATCGTTCGTGCAGATGATATCTGCCTCGCCGATTATCGCGGTCTGGACAACGATCACGTCGTTCACGTCGCGAATGGGCGCAGCGAGCAGAGGGTTAAGGATTACGATTTCCGCGGACCGGCGAAGGAAGGCGACATAGTTGTAAACCACATCGTCGGTGAGGCCAAAGAATTCCTGCAAACGGCGGTAGCGAAGCACCCTCGCAAGCTCGTGAAGCATTTCGTTTGAGAGCAACAGGACATGCTTGCTTTCGATGAGGCTGGTCAGCAACTCGCGGCCAAGACCGTGCGCTTGTTCGTGGGCTCGAACGAGAATGGTGTTGTCGAGAACTATCTTCACTGATGAGGGCGATACCCGGGGCGGCTGCTGCGGATGGCCTCCGTCAGGATGCCCTCGGCCTCCTCAGCGGAGCCGGGTTGACGGCGGGCATCCACCGCGGCGTAGTATTTCCTGAACTGATCCGCCAGTTCATGTTTCTGCTGATCGGTGAGGGCAGGAGGTTCGACGGTGCGAACGCTGATCGCCTCTTCGTCCAGCACGCTGCGCCCAAGAAGGCTTTCGATCGCCACCTTCTGTTCGGGAGAAAGATCCTTGGCTTTGTGTATCATAAACTGACCTTCTTGTGTACGTTCACCTCCAAGCTTACGATTTTGGCTTGGGATTGTCACGCGCTATCCCGGCAAAAGCGGGTAGCGGTGAGGTGGGCGTCCGTTGGCCTCCTCCGTGGCACGCCCTCCGGCCCGGTGTCCGGAGCGCCTTTCGCCTGGCCAGCAAACGCCGATGCTCTGACCGGTGGGGTGGTGGCACAGGCACTCTTGCCTGTGCTTGATGCATAAGATGCATCCGTATTGAGCACAGGCAGGAGTGCCTGTGCCACTCCACATGCCGCCCCTGATAGGCCTTCACCCGCGTCCCCATGCGGCCATTTCCCGATGTAGTGCCGCGGTGGGGGGCCAACTACGCCCACCTGCACGCTGTCGGCTCTGTGGTGGTCGCTCGCGCCTCTTGCGCTGGGCCATGGGAAACGGTAGTATCGAGATCATGACGGATAAGCAAGCGGTGTTCGACGCGCTGCAAAGACTCCCGGAGGACGTTTCGCTTGAGGAAATCGGCGAGGAGTTGCGCATCATGGCGGCCATCCGGCGCGGGCGAGCCGACATTGCCGCCGGCCGCACCAAAACTCAGGAGGAAGCGGAACATTTGCTCGAGTCCTGGGCCACAGCATGGACTTCAAGATAATTTGGTCAGACGCGGCGCTGGCGGACCTCCAAGAGGTTTGCTCTTATGTCGCCCAGGATGACCCGCAGGCAGCCGTTCGGCTGGGTCGGGGCATACTCGACCATGTCCGCGTTCTAGCGACTTTTCCCTTTATTGGTCCCACCTATCCGCGCGGCGCCAGAGGAACCCTGCGTGAGATCGTCTTCCGTTCTTACCGCATCTTCTATGACGTCTGTGAGGAGTCCCGCCGCGTCGAGGTTCTTCACGTTTGGCACGGGAGGCGTGACGAACCGCCATCTCGAATGCCCTAACCCTTCGTGGTGGCACAGGCACTCTTGCCTGTGATTAAGGCGCCGGATGCGTTCCACACATTGGACACAGGCAGGAGTGCCTGTGCCACACCCCACGCCGCCCGTGATAGGCCTTGCACCCGCGCCCCCAAGCGGTTATTTCCCGATGTAGTGCCCCGGAGGAATCCTTCGGCTGACGGATACCTCTACCACCCGCTAAGGTGTGCGCACGTGTTAACCAAAATCGATAGGCTTTAGATTCTTATGTCTCTAGGCTAGATGCACGTGGTATTAGCGGTTTTTTTTAAAATGCGGAGGCTGAGGAATTCCCAAAGGCGAGTAATAGCAGCCAAGGCTCCAAATAGTTGCGCGAGGACGGAGATGATGTGCGACCCCATAATCCTTGGCCATCTTAAGTTGAGACCATGATTTTGTCAATCTGATATCCGTCCGAGGCAGGCGCAGAGCGAGCCAGCGCTGCGATTCACGTTTCTGTTTATCCCCCTAGATTCTTGATTTATCGACGCCGCTTCGAGCCCAGGCGAAATCGCGGGGCTGAGCTCGCCCTGCGCCAGCCTGCCGTTCATGGAAGAGCCTTCCACAGCATTGACAGTAAGGTTGCGCCGCCGAGGCCTTTTAGAACGGCGAAAAGAGCCACCACTATCCACGCAAAGGATGGTCCTATGATTATCTCTGTGTCTTCGTTGCATGTGGATTTTCTCCACGAAAATAAAGGAAGCTTACTACGGACGGTGGTCTTAACTCTTAAAGGCGCCCGAACTTCATCGGTCCGATCGCTGGATTGCATGGCTTTCTTCATGTCGCCCTCGCTCAACTCTTGTTGCTACGGCCCTAGTGGGTACCTGCACGACCTCTCCAAAGGCTTGACCTTTGAAAATATTTTAAACAGCTTTTGTCACATGGATGTTTTTAAATAGTTGAGTAATAAGGGAAGTGAAAGAATGTTACTCACTCGGGCACATGGCCGTCAAGTTTTTTCTGCACCTGATTTTCAACGTTTATCTGTTCAATTCCTTTCATTCCTAACTCATTGAATTACGGCCAGATAAAACTCTTGACAATCGTCGTGCGGTGGGCTGGGAGAACGCTGCGTCTCTTAATTAATTATGAGTAAGTGATATTATGTAAGACTATTTTAGTGCGAAGTCACTACAAACCTCCGCGATTGATGAAGTGGTTCTTGCGTGAACTAATCTAGATCGATTCCTATTCATCTCAATTTGTTGTTAGTCTAGGTGAACTTAATGCTTACTTCATTGCAAGTCCAAGAAGCCCTTGCAAACTTAACTGAGAAAGTTAATCGGGCATACCGCAGTTTCGACGAATGGTTCGTCACCGCAGATGAATATTCGAACCCATCCTGGTCAATCGAGTCCTGCTTCTTCCAACTAATGGCGATTTGCGAAGCCCTTGAACTCGGGGAACTGCACAAATTGGTCCTCTCGGAGTATGGTCAATTCAAAGACTCAAAAGAGGGATTCGGTGCCGCCAAGATAGGACCGGATGAACCCTATTCTGTTTGCCTCTCCAGGATTGGACAGTACAAACGGGCAGTCGAGGCGTTCTTTCCCAGAGAAGATCAGAAGAAGGTCTCCAAAGACCTCCTGCAAATCATCAGCGACATTCATTATGTAATCACGGATAAGGCCCTTTACGGAGGCCCGCCCTGCAACGAGAACGACGTGCACATACGAATAGAGGGTATTCTGAAATGTCTCTTCCCCGACCTTAAGCACAAGCCTGTCCTCAACAAACCGATTAAGAATTTCGAGCCGGATACGGGCATTTCCTCAATTGGTACATTGATTGAGTATAAGTTCCTCGATCGCAAAGAGAATGTGACATCAATCGCCGATCAAGTCCTTGCAGACACTCGCGGGTATGTTTCGAAGGATTGGAATCAATTCCTTTATATTGTCTATGAGACTGACCGCTTTAAGCCCCAAAAGGAGTGGACCCAGTTGTTAATACAAGCCGGCGTTCCGGAAAGCACCAAGATCATTGTTTTGAGCGGAGTTTCTGCTCCCAGGAAAAGAAAATGACTGCATCGGCCGGCTGGCGCAGAGCGAGCGCAGCTCTGCGATTCACGTCCGTTCGCACCAGAACCGCAGGGCTGGGCTCGCCCTGCGCCATCCGGCCAATCTTGAATTCCGGAGACAAACATGTGGCCGTTTGAATGGTCATGGCATGTGTTTTGGATCATGGTGGGACTAATGAGCGGAATACTGTCTCTAGGTCGAGAATTGGCAACCCTTAACCACAAGAAAATCACAAATGCGAAGTTTTGGGCTTGCGTGCGAATTGCTTTTGTTCTGGCGGCTGCCTCATTATGGTACACAGAGCATCAAAGGGCAAACCAGTTAGCGACCGACCTTTCGGTTGAGCGTGACCGCGATACGCCAAACTTAACTGGTAAGATTGATGAGATAATTAGTGGATACACGCCCGAGCTAAATGCAATTAGCCTTTTCATGATGGCGTCGGTGAGGAATATCGGTGCTCCGACGGTAGTTGAGGGATGGAGCCTCGATATAGAATACGGAGGCGCTAAGTTTTTGCCGATTCAAGCTTTTATCCCAGATGGATACCGACTATTTGATGAAGGCCATAGGGTTGTTGCGACATTCAGACGCCAAGATGCGCTATATGAAAAAACTGCTTCCCCAGTTCCCACAGGAGGACTCGAAAGAGGCTGGCTGCGGTATATCGTTAAAGGATTGAGGGATGAGGACCGTCACAAATCCGGAATTAAATACACTCTCCATTTTTCAGATGTGCGAGGCAAAGCCTATACAGCAGTTCAAATATCTACTGGACAAAAGTCTCCGCCCCAATATCTCCCTGGAGCAGAACAGCCTTTTAAAATACCTATTGGACCCAATGGCCCCACCCAATAAGCAGGGTAGCGCAGACCAACGCGTAGTTTGCGTTAGCCTGCGGCTTTTCGTTCTTTCGCATCAATAAACGAGGGGGAAGCTCATCGTATTAAGCGGGATAGCGCAGAGGTATCCGTCAGCCGACGGATTCCTCTGCGGCTCTTAAAACCGGAGTCTCGGCCTGTTCATGGCGGCACCATGAGAAAGGGCCGCAGAGTAATTCGTCTCGGAGCCGAATAACTCTGCGCTACCCGGGTTTGCGGCTATTTGCTCATCTTAAATTTCCCGCACCGTCAGAGACGCAATGACGTGGCCAGCGGTTATTTGGAATCGTCTTTTCGGGCCGTAAACACAATTCCAATTGCCCCAGTCCCGATAGAACCGAGCAGAGCGCTCACTGTTGCTTCTTGAATAACTTTCAAAACGGCCAAAACAAAGATAATGCTTACTAACATCAACACTGCAAATACCTTCAAGAGTATATCGGCAGGGAGAATGAACTTGATTTCGCCCATTGCGTGCTGCCAGGCATTCGAAATCGTAACCACGAAATACATAGCGGTTAGACAGATAAAAGGAATTGCCTGAAACCACAGGTAAAAACTATATTGATCCATGAGCCACCTCCCAGTGGGGTGTATACGCAGAGCCTAACGATACGCTGAGGGGGCATCCGTTCAATGCCCAATCTTACCTAGCATTTCCTCGATTGTCCAGACGTGATCGGGGGCTGGCGCAGGGCGAGCTCAGCCCGGCGCTTTCGCCTTGCGAACCTCTTCAAACTGGTTGATGCGAACCACCCCGTTGGGAAGGAGGGCGCGGCCATTGCCGATTGCCGACCGAAGGTCCGTCCCGCTGACGGATTGCCGATTGTGGAGCCTAGGGGGCTCGAGGGGGTCACGAATTCAAGGCCAGTCGAATGTCTGCTTCTCGGCGATTGCATTTTGCACCAGCTTGGGATACTTTAGCTATATGGTTGATCTTAAACTGGAAGTGCCGGTGGCCGAGGAAGTCGAAGTCGACGCCAAAACCCTGGCCGCCATCGACCGCGGCGCCGCTGACGCCGACGCGGGCCGGGTTGTACCTCTCGAGGAAGTTCGGAAGCTCATTCCCCATTGGATTTCCAAATTCGCATCACCGAAGCCGCGTTAGCAGATTTCGAGGGAATCGTCGCCTATTCTTGGGCTAATTTCCCCGCCCGCGCCGAGCGGTTCGGCAACGCCATACTAAATCATATCGAGCTTCTCAAAAGTTTCCCTTACATCGGCAGCCTGGTGAAGGGGCGTCCAGGGGTGCGTCAGTTGGTGCATACCCCGATCTTGATCTATTACCGCGTGAACGAATCCCCAAACTTTGTGGAAGTTCTCCATCTCCAGCACGCCTCTCGCGAGCTTGCAGACTATTGAATCCTGCATAAACAAAAACCGAGGTGATGCGCAGGAAAATCGCGGGTGGCGTCCCGATGCATGGGGGCGTCCCGGGCCTCGGGTTGCGACCTCGAAGAGCAGGGATTCGGGTTTAGGGATTAGGGGTTAGGGGCGGAGATGGGGACAAGGGGCACGGGGTTCGGGATTGGGGGTTAGGGATGGGGGCGGAGGCCCGCCATTCTTCGATTGTTCACTGTCCCGTTCGCCCAAGGTTTCTGCTGCTGTGGACGATGGCGAGGATTTCGATTCGTTCCCCCGCGATCCGGTAAATGATGCGGTAATTCTGAGGCAACAACTCTCGAATGTTTTCGTCTTGAACTTCAGGAACCACGCTTCCCATCTTGGGGAATCGCAGTAGCCTTTCCACGGACAGTACGATCTGCTCGACGAGGTCGGCGGCACGGCGTGGGAAATTGCAGATCGCAGATTCAATATTCAAGAGAAGAGCGAAGGTCAGCGATGGAGGGATCCGTCCAGATGAGCTTCATTCGGAGAGGAACTGTTTCTTAACTTCGTCGTGAGGGACGACGCGGCCCTGCTCGGCCGCCTCGATCCCCCGGGCAATCTTCTTTCGCACGTACATCTGATAAATCAGGTCGTCCCAGGAAGTCTCCTCGGGCAGGGCGTCGATCAACTTGTGGGCTTCCTCTCGTATTCCACCCATGCAACTTCCTCCTTTCCTGGTCACCAGCGGTCTCTTCTAGAAATTTATCACAAAAAGCAGCCTTCGAGGTAGCACGGACCGCAGATTTAGGGACAGACGGGACGTTCCACTATGTTCCAGCGACCGGCTTAGGCCGCGCGGGCTTGCGAACCTCTTCGAACTGGTTGATGCGAACCACACCGTTGGGGAGGACGGCGCGGATGTCGAGATGGCCTCCATAGGCTAGGGATTCGGGGTTAGGGGTTTGGGATCAGGGCGGCACTCGGGATTCGGGACACGGGTTACGGGGCACGGGGTTAGGGGAATTAGAAAACGCAGATTCAAAATTCAAGAACTGAACAGGTCCGGAGTCCGAAGTCAGGAAGGCCGTGACACGGGACACGGCGATTGGCGATTGATGATGGTCGATTGTCGCTGCGGGCGAATACGTATATGGCGAGGTATGCGTCACCCCCATGTTCAGTCCTTGGCCACCGCCAGTCGCATCCGCGCCCGCCGCACTGCTTCGTGTAGCTTACGCTCCAGTTGCCTCTTGGGCAACAACTCCGTCCAATAACTGGCCACGTGGATGCCGCTCTTCTGGAGTTCCAGTAGGGCAACGTGTTCCGTGGTTTTGCCCGCGCACAGGATCATCCCCAGCGGTGCAGCTTCCTCCGGCTCAGTGGCATGCCGCTTCAGCCAGCCCAGGTAGAGCTCCATCTGGCCCTTGTCCGCGGCCTCGAACTGACCGAGCTTCAGGTCGATAGCTATCAACCGGTGCAGTTTTCGATGATAGAAGAGCAGGTCGAGGTAGTAATCCCGGTCATCAATCTGCATGCGCTGCTGGCGGGCAACGAAACAGAAACCGGCCCCCAGTTCGAGGATAAACGACTCTATTTCGCGCAGAATGGCCGCCTCCAGGTCTTTCTCTGCGTAGGCATCTTTCAGCCCCAGGAAATCGAGGATGTAGGGATCACGGAAAACCAGATCGGGGGTAACCTTGTCTTCCTCGCGTAAGTGATCCAGTTCCTGGCGGATCAGTTTGTCGGGCTTCCGGGAAAGCGCCGTGCGTTCAAAGAGCAAGGAGCCGATCTTCTTTTCCAGCGTGCGCGTGCTCCACCGCTCCACGCGGCACATCTCGGCATAGAAGTCGCGTTTCAGCGGATCATTGATCGGGATGAGCCGCAGGAAGTGCGTCCAGCCCAATTGTCGTAGCAGTGATACGACAATCTCCCGGTCCGGGTAGGCCTCGGCGAACTGGATCATCCGGCGAAGGTTTTTCTCCCCGAACCCCCGCCCGAACTCCCGCTCCAATTGTGCACTCAGTGCGGATACAATCTGTTCCCCATACTCGGCCCGCCTGCCCTTCAGAATGTCGCGCCGAATGCGCTGCCCCACATGCCAGTAAAGCGTGGTAAGCCCCGCGTCCACAGCGCGAGCCACGCCTTCGCGGGCTCGCACAATCAATTGCCGCACGTCGGCCAGCAATACAGTGAACCCTTTCACAGGCAAAGCAACCACCTTAATTCGTCTAATTGATTCTCGTCGCGTCACGGCTTGTGTCTCACAATTCTTGCGTCCCCAGCAATGCTCGTTACACAACTCCATTGTGATACTTCAGAAATGTTGAGTAAAGGACCTAAGACCGGCGCAGACATGGGCGTTGATGTCTCGGTCCCAAGCCCCGCGTTGCGGCCCCGAACAGCAGGGATTAGGGATTAGGGGAATTGCAGATGGCAGATTCAAAATTCAAGAACAGAACAACTCCGGACTCCGAACTCCGGACTTCCGGCTCGGCATTCGGGGCGGGACACGGGACACGAAAGCAGTGGTTAGTGGCTAGTGATTGGTGGTCAGGGAAAAGCCAAAACGAGGGCCACGGGATTCGGGGTTAGGGGAATTGGAGATGGCAGATTCAAAATTCAAGAACAGACCAAGTCCGAAGTCAGGAAGGCCGGGACACGGGTTACGGGGCACGGGGTTAGGGGAATTAGAAAACGCAGATTCAAAATTCAAGAACTGAACAAGTCCGGAGTCCGAAGTCAGGAAGGCCGTGATACGGGACACGGCGATTGGCGATTGATGATTGTCGATTGCGGACACAAAGGGGGGCGGGGCACTACGAATTCAAGGCCAGTTCTGCACTAGGACATCGGCTTAGCGGGTGCTGTCCTGATTTCAGATGTAGCGCCGGCTTCCAGCCGGCATTGAGCCGCCAAGATGGCGGCGCTACGTTCGAATTAGGACAGCACCGCTAAGCGTGGGCGTTTGGCGTTTGTGAGGATGCGCGTTTATACTGGCAGACCGCGGCGGGCAGTTTGGAAAGGACGGTCGCACGATGGCGATTTCCCGGCGTGATCTTTTGGCTTCATTACTAATTTTGCCCGCGGCTTTGCGCGGTGGCGATGACAACGGCACTTCTCTGTTTGATGGCCACTCGCTTGACGGCTGGGAAAACGGAAAGGGCAGCCACTCCTTCCGGGTTGAGGGCGGGAACATCGTGGCAGAGGGACCGCGCGCGCACCTTTTCTACACCGGCCGCGGAGGGAACGCGAATTTCAAGAATTTCGATTTGAAAGCGGAAGTGCTGACGCGCCCGGGGGCGTGCTCGGGCATCCATTTTCACACGCAATTTCAAAAGGACCGCCCGCTCGCAACCGGCTTCAAGGTGCAAATCAACAACGCCTATGCGGGCGAGGGTGATGAGCGCGACCGCCGCAAGACGGGCTCGCTCTACGGCATCCGCGACATTTACAAAGCCCTGGTGAAAGACGACGAGTGGTTCCAGGTGCGCGTCGAGGTGCGCGATAAGCAAGTGCAGGTTTGGCTGAACGGCGCGCCGATCGTCGATTACCTCGAGCCCGCGCAGGCGGCGGATTCCGCAACCCCCATGCTCGGCCACGGCGCCATCGCGCTCGAATGCTGCGGCAACGTTCCCCAAGTGTCATTCCGCAATCTCGTGCTGAAGCCTTTGCCCGACGATCTGCGCACGCCCACGGAACAATTGCCGCAGGTGGATGACGTTTACCGCCAGTTGCTGCAAATGAATCGGGACGGGTATCCCGTAGTCGACTTCCACACTCACTTGAAGGGCGGGCTGACCCTGGAGCAGGCCCTCGCGAGCTCGCGACGCCTCGGAATCATGTATGGAATCGCGGTGAACGGCGGGCTGAAATTTCCCATCACCGATGATGCCGGGGTGCTGGAGTTTCTCGCCGGCATGAAGGGCACGCCCGCATTCATTGGCTTGCAGGGGGAAGGCCGCGAGTGGGTGACCTTGTTTTCCCGCGCGGCGATTGCCCAGTTTGATTATATCTTCACCGACTGCATGACCTTTACCGATGACCGCGGCTTCCGCCGGCGCCTTTGGATTCCGGAAGAGATGGGAGACCTTTCCGACCCCGAGCAATTCATGGAGATGCTGGTCAGCCGCATCGTGGGCATTCTCCATCACGAGCCCATCGATATCCACGCCAATCCGACTTTCCTGCCGGAGCCCATTGCGCGCGATTACGATCGCTTGTGGACCGCGGAACGAATGCAGAAGGTCATCGACGCCGCTAAGGCCAACGACGTGGCGATTGAGATCAATAACCGCTATCGAATTCCGAGCGCGGCGTTCATCCAGCGCGCGAAAAATGCGGGCGTGAAATTCTCCTTTGGCACCAATAACGCCGATCCCAATCTGGGGCGGATGGAGTACGCTTTGGCCATGGTCAAGCAGTGCGGGCTCGAGTGGCGGGACATTTTTGTGCCGAAACCCGACGGCCAAAAGGCGGCGCAACGGCAGAAGTCGGCGTGAGCCTTACTGAGGTCCGATTCCGGGTCGCACGCCAGGAAGATTGTGGATAAAGGGCTAGTGCCCGCTAAAACCCGCTTATAGCCGTAACGGTCGCGTTGTAAATTAAGGACATTTGGCCCGAAGTTTTGTTAGCAACACCCGACACCGGTTAAGCCCCAACTCTTTTGTTGAAAACCAATGACTTATTCTTTGCTGACAATGCTTCTTGATAACTTATTTAGTATCAGTCCGTTGAGCTGTGAATGCCTAAGGCGCGCGAATTAGATTTTCACACGCGTCAACAATATAAGTCGTTGTAAATAAACATGTTATTTTTCGCTGTTGCGAGTTTTCAGATTCGGGCATAAAGGCCCACTTTGCCGCGGACTTGTGGGGACTTGCGAGGGGCTGTGGAATCCCCACTTTTCGGCGGCCGCCAACACCGAAGTTCACCCTGTCGGCAAGGAAAAGGATTTGCCGCAGGGATTTGCGCCGTCATTCCAAGTCATCTGCTAGGATAAAAGCATGGGATTGTTCGGATCGAAGTCGAAGAAGCTGAGTGCCGCGAAGAAGCTGGAAGGGACGGTGCAATTCCCCGGCGACAAATCCATTTCGCACCGATACGCGATGTTGGCGGCGATTGCCGAGGGGGAGAGCGAGATCCACTTCTTCTCCACGAGTGCCGACTGCCAATCCACGCTGGATTGCCTGAAGTCGTTGGGCGTGAAGATCGAGCGCAAGGACAACGTGGTGAAGATCGCGGGAGTGGGATTGGACGGTCTACGCGCGCCCTCTGCGCCGTTGAACGCGGGGAATTCCGGCTCGACGATCAGGATGCTTTCCGGGATTCTCGCCGGGCAGCCGTTTCGCTCCGTGCTCGAAGGTGACGCATCGCTCTCGCGCCGGCCGATGAAGCGCGTCGCCGATCCGCTCACGCTGATGGGAGCGCGCATCAAGACGGCTGACCGCGGGTGTCCGCCGATCGAGATCGAGGGCGGCCACCTCATGCCCATTCGCTATGAGATGGCGGTGGCGAGCGCGCAGGTGAAGTCCGCGATTCTGTTGGCGGGCTTGTTTGCCGAGGGCGAAACCGCGGTGGTGGAAAAGCTCCCCACGCGCGACCACACAGAACTTGCCCTCGAGCTGATGGGAGCGGACATTGGCCGCCACGAGCGCACCATCGCCGTCCGCGGCCGCGCCCGCCTGCATGGGCAGAAGCTTTACGTCCCCGGCGACATATCCTCGGCGGCTTTTTTCATCGTGGCCGGGCTGATGGTGCCTGGTTCCAACCTGATGCTGCACAACGTGGGCCTGAACCCCACGCGCACGGCGTTGCTCGACCTGCTGGTTCCCATGGGAGGGCGCGCGAAGGTGGTGAACCTGGAAATGCTCAACGGGGAATTGCTCGGCGACCTGCACGTGGATTCCAGCCCCCTCACGGGCGGCGAGATTCCGCCAGAACTGGTGCCGGGATTGATCGACGAACTGCCGGTGCTTTCCGTTTTGGGAACGCAAACCGAGAAGGGATTGACGTTCCGGGGCGCGGCGGAACTGCGCGTGAAGGAGAGCGACCGCCTGGCCGCCGTAGCGGAAAACCTGCGCCGCATGGGGGCCGAGGTGGAGGAGTTTCCCGACGGACTGCGCGTGGCCGGGCGTCAGAAACTGCGGGGCGCGGAAATCGATCCGCACGCAGACCACCGCATTGCCATGGCCTTCGCCGTCGCCGCCCTGGTGGCGGAGGGCACGACCATCATCAAAGACAGTTCCTGCGTGGATATTTCCTTCCCCGATTTCTTCGACACCCTCCAACGCGTGGCGGGGTAGTGTTGGCATTTGCCAGGCACGAGCAAGCGCGCCACCAGCGGCGAAACTTCCAGCTCGCGCGAGGCGCCGCACCGCTTCGGCGTCAACCGGTGATTCGAGCCACCGCATGAGTTCTTCATGGTGACAGGGGAAGGCCAGATTGGCACGTTGCCAGAAGTCCCGCAAGGTCCCCACTCGTCCATTGGCAATGGACAAATTGTCGCTTACAGCCCTTTGCAGGCTTTTGAAGACCATCACACCCGAGTGGTTGACAAGGGTTCATACCGGGTACATGCGTTGACAAGGGGTTAGGAGAGTTTCGAACTTTCAATAAAAAGGTCAAATACCGGAAGGGCGCGGTAGTGACTCAGTTTGAATCCCCAGTCCAGTGTTCGTAAACACGTGGCCCGTGTCCCGTAACCCGTGTCCCGTGCCCCGTGCCCCGAGTTCCTAATCGCTTCCCGTGTTCCCGTTCGTCATCGAAGGAAAAGGCCGCCGTCATGAGGGCAGTAAGCCTGATGGCTACCCGTCATAAGCCGTCTTATAATGAGAGCTTGCTCCCGCTGCAGTCGTAGGGACACATGGTCCTAGGCCGCCCAAGATGGCACCTTCCGTATGTCAGACTACAGAGGAGCTTGATGGTGCGACGGAGGCATGTCACATGCAAAAAGCACCCGAAATTACCGAAGCCACTGTCTTTGGTCACCGGTTTGCACTCCTACCGAGCCTGATCGAAGATCTCATCACGCTCGAAAAGGAAGGTGCCATCTACGCGCACTTCTGGGATGAGGCTGCAAAGACCTTTCGCTACTATAGAATTCCATTCCTACCAGCCGAGATCTATCAATATGTTGAAGCGCACGTGGCTAAACAGGAGTTCGACGACGCCTTACAGTTGGGAGCAAGCTTCAGGAAAGCTCTTGGAGCAATATCGAATCAGGACTTAGCGGAGCGCGTTAGATCCTATGGCCGCCATGGGCGCACCAAGCTCCCAAACGGGCGAGAAATCGACAACCGCGGTTGTGCTGCAAGTTTCTTGCCGCCAGAGATCGAAGATCTTGTTTGTGGCGGGCGGCGCGACCGTTATCAGCTCCTTCCTGATCTGGGTGGTGTTGACAAGCCATCGCTTCTAGTTCAGATGGTCGATCACTTCCCGGTAATCGCGCGATTCATGGTGCGGAGAGGTAACGCGCGTCCGCCATACCTTATCGAAAACGAGTATGACGTGCAGCATCTACTATTCGTTGCGGTGCGCTCCGTGTTCGAGGATGCTCGTATTGAGGATTGGACACCAAAGCATGCAGGAGCGTCCAAACGCATCGATATAGTAGTTCCTTCTGCTCAAACCGTAATGGAGACGAAGATCATCCGGAATGCCGCGCACGCGAAGAGGATTGCAGACGAAATCAAGGTGGACATCGAGAGTTACCATGCACACCCAGCATGTAAGCGTCTCCTAGCGCTGCTGTATGATCCGAGTCAGCATATCATTGACCCGGCAGGGATTATGAACGAGCTTTCTGGGCAGCGCGTGAAGGGTGAGTCAAAATTCGATGTGCAGGTGCTGGTACGTTCGTAGGCTGGAAGGCTGCTGTCACGAGGGTAGTAACCGAGGCCCGCTTCGGGCGAGCGTCGCTGACCTGCAGCGAAGAGTCGCGCGCGCCTGACTGTCAGAATTACTTCCGAGTACGCCGCAATCCGTCGGGAGCAGACACATCGGCAATCAATGGGGATAACATCGATGATTCATTCCGTTTGCGACCCGTCACAGGTATAATCTCGCTTATGAAAAGCTTTGGAACAAGATGGGAGTTGATCGACAGTCTTCTTGAGGGGGGCCAGGCGCACGCATTTAGGGTCAAAGACAAGAACGCGAACGATGGTAAGATTTACGTATTGAAGCGGTTGAAGAATCTAAAGCGGACAAACCGTTTTGATCGGGAGGTTGAAGCCTGCCGGACCCTAAATCATCCCAACATTCTCAAAATCGAGGACCACGGAATTCTTCCTGACAAGGATGGGAAACCGTTCTTTGTATCCGAGTACTGCCCCGGGGGGCGCCTCGAAGATCAAAAGATGCCCCCAGGATCGTTACTTGAAACCGTTGCGCTATTCCGTCAGATTTGTGCCGGTGTGGCAGAAGCGCATGGCAAAGGGATAGTCCATAGAGACATCAAGCCCGACAATATTTTCTTGCGAGCTGATGGTACTCCAGTCGTCGGGGATTTCGGTATCTGTTTTATGGATGCTGACGATAGTGGCCAGCGCCTAACCGCGACGCCAGAGGTGGCTGGGTCGCGCTGGTACTGTGCCCCTGAACTCCGAGATGGCAGATTTAAATCCGGCATATCGCAGGCTCCTGCGGATGTTTATTCCCTTGGAAAACTTCTTTACTGGATGGTAAGCGGGAAGAAAATCTTCGACCGTGAGGACTATCGTCTAGACCAATTCCGAATTGGACGCGATACCCCGACGGAGCCGGGATACGAACTTATCAATCAGCTCTTCGACAAAACGATCACCCTTCACCCCAGCTCGCGGATCGCAAACGCAAAAGCGCTACTATTCGAAGTTGACCAGCTACTCTCGGTCATGAAGGCCGGCGGGCATGCGATTACCTTGGAAGTCCTTCATCGGTGCCTATTTTGCGCACTTGGCAAATACGTGGTTGTGATCAACGGACTCTCTGGCGATGCTCAATCGGCAGGCACCGCGGCGCAATCGATGCTAGGTTGGGCAGTTACCTCGCCCTACCCGGCAATGCTGGTCATGGTCTGTGATACCTGTGGCAATGTTCAGCTGTTTAGGCCTGATCTGCCCAAGGCGAGGCCAGGAGTAGCCGATCACCGGGAAAGAGAAATAAAGGAACGGTGGTTGACGAAGCGTAATCCGTAGCGGGTGTAGTATACAAGCGAAGGAAATGAAGTCCCGACTGTGGTCTTTTCTCATGCCCCATACCGTAGCAGCAACGACACATCGTCAACCGGAAGGGGGGACCCCGCTATCGTCGGCTTCTTCCCGGCAAATGGGTTGTGAATCGACGAGTGCCCATCCTCCGGCTGCTTCGCCGATCCGTTGCACACGTGATTCCGGTGCAGGTGTTCCAGTTCGTCATCGAAGGAAAAACTTACGGTCACGAGTGCACTGATCGTGCTCAGCTACTTGCGGCAGGTTTGCTTGACTTGCCCAACGGGTCAGCTTGCTGTAATTTTGGGATTGTACACCGTGCCTAAGAGAAGGCCCAGGCGTTGAAATGGCAAAAGAGAAGAAACAAAAACCGCTGGACATAATCGCTTCAATTATTGACGACTCGCTTCGCGATCTTCCCAAAGAGGAACAGCTAGCGAGGCTGAAAGCGGCTAACGCCGAGGCCCGGGGTCCCGAGTCTGATCCCTGACACCCGACACCTGAAACCTGGCACCTTGTCCCTAGCCCCGTATCCCGTGTCCCGCGTCACGAGTGTTGCCCTAACCCCTAATCCCCAATCCCTAACCCCTAAGCCATTTCTCTGTTCCCGTTCGCCATCGAAGGAAAAGCCCACGGGCACGAGGGCCGTGAGCGTGGCTACCCCCTGGTCAAACCGGGGAGCGAAAAAATGGGAAAATCGCACATCTTTTTGCTTGACTTTTGTCTCCAGTTATAGTAATAGACCATTCATCATTAGAGGAAGCGTAACTGAAGCATGACCTTAACAGACGCAGGGGGCAATATGCCAAAAATCGGAGAGAAAATCGCTCCAAAAGTAGATGGGCGCTGATCCTCCCAAAACCGCTGAATGTCACTACAGCAAAACAGACGCCGTTGACGATTCGGTGGCTAACAATAAAGCAAAACACAGGAGGGAAAATGCATACTCCAATAAAAGGTCGCAAATGGTCAGCAGATGATACCGTGGCTTTGGTATTTGCGTTTATAGGTTTTGGTGGGAGCGTAGTCTTTGTCAACCGTATTCCAGCAATCGAAGTTGCGTTCTTCCTGGCTACCGGAGTGGCCGCTTTAGTCTACAAGTTCTTGGGTGGAATCGACCAAGGAACCTCATTCCGTGTTGGTGCTCTCAGATTAGGCGGCACACTTGCAGGTCTGGTTGGGATCGCGCTTTTGGTAAATCTATACCTATCTACTCAGCTACAGCTTCGTCTGGTGAGTGCCGACGATATAGTGGGTGAATGGAAATGGGAATATGCGCGCGGGGGTCAGGCGGGAAACATTGACATCCAGAAAGGTCCAAACGGCAATTTCACTTTCACGGGGGAGATGGAGCAGTACTCGGATGAACGTTCGTTCGTGAAATACTTAACCTTAACCAACGGAAAAGCGACATTAAAAAATAACTCTTCTCTGGAACTAGAGGCTGATGTTAGAGATGATAAGTGGCACGATTATTACCATTGGAATGAAACTGCCCCCCTCCGGTTAATCCCGGCATTCTATGGCTCTATGCGAGCTACTCATCCTGACGGCTCGGTAACACCAGACCGTTGGGGAATTATGTTTTACAAGGACAAGGAATAATCCGAAATGAAGTGGGGAGCCCCTGTTAGTGCAGTCCTGACCGTGGGGTTCCCCCCTGCCCGGCATGGCAAGCGCACGTCGTCAACCAGAACAGGGAACCCCGCTATCGTCGCCTTCTCCCCAGCAAATCAGTTGTCATTCGCCCACCGCCCATCTTCCGGCTGCTTCGGGAATCCCTCGCGCACCGCATTCCGGTATAGGTGTTCCAGTTCGCCATCGAATGGAAAAGCGCACCGTCACGAGTGCAATGACCGTGGCCCCGGCGCTGACTTCGCATAGCGTTGGAGGTCTGCGACCATATGAATCACTCCCGGAGATATGATAGTATCCCCGCACATCAATTGGATAGCGGGAGTTCCCCATATGGACTTGGAAAAACTGAACAACTATGTGCAAATTGTCCTTTGGACTGGCAGCGCAGTCATTTGGGGGCGGAAGAAGTTACACGATGAGAAATTGAAAATCCCAGCATTGCCTTTGTCTACCAAAACAATCAGCATTGCCATTGGGATTGGCTTGCTTATATCTTCCACCTCGCTCTATTTCAGTTATCGTCCTCGAATCGTTGAAAAGACGATTATGCAGACTGTTTCAGAACCCACTGGGCCTGGAATCTTAAGGGCATGGGGAGCTTCCAACGTCTCAGCTTGTGCTGAGGCTGTGAATGCCACTAGCTTAATTCAGTTTCAAGAAAAATACGGCGTAGCTACAGCCTGTGGCATCATTGATCCCACAGTTGATAAATTTGAGGATCAACGAATTACTGTCAGTGCTTTGCACACAATTGTTCATGGCGAGATTGATATCGCAACTCCGTACTCCCAACAGATGTTTAGCGCAGTTAAGAAACTGAATGCGGAAGGCGTAACGACGTACCAGCAATGGAATGAAGTGCTCTTGCTTCCAAAAGGAACGCCGACTTCTGAAATAAGGAAGCTGTCAGATGTCCACAGGTATGAAGGGAAGATATTGAGTATCGACTCTTACTAACCCACTCGTTCTTTGTTGTTTCGGATTCTCAATCTCGACCACTACCCGCAACACGATTGCTAGACACTTCCGCGCATCGTTCTCTAATGAGCGTGTATCCTCACGACGGAGGACGCAGGCAAGGACCGTTGGAACTGAAGGAGACCATCAACCTTCCCAGACATAATTCCCAAGACTTCGATTTCAATAAAGGCCAACCTGCCGCAAAACGAGCCCAAGGGGCTTGCTTCGTGGACCCCGAGAAACTCAGGGATTAACACCTGCCCTCGGGCTCGGAAGCGCGAGTCTCAGGAAGAACCGCCCCGATGGATCGGGGCGCTACGTTTGCTTACCCGCTTCTCGATCGGTGGTGATTGTGTATTACCCAATGTCACTTGTGATACAATGGCAGGTATGAAGGCGAATGTGCAAGCACGATTGGACCGGCGGTCGCAACTCGCTTTAGAGCGGCTGGTGCGCCGTCTGGGCTGGAGCCCTTCCCGCGTAGTGCGCGAGGGAGTGCATTTGCTCGCCGCATGTTATGCTGTCCCCCCGGCGCAACGAGTGATCGGCGTGGGGCGATTTGCCTCGGGCCTTCCCGATCTCGGTTCGAATAAAAAGCATCTGCGAGGGTTTGGCCGGTGAAGCCCGTGCTGGTGGACACCGGCGTGATCGTGGCCCTTCTGGACCGAAGTGAGAAATGCCATGCGCGCTGTGTGAGCAATCTGGAGGGCTTGGAGCGGCCGCTGGTGACCTGCGAGGCGGTGATTGCCGAAAGTTGCTACCTGCTGCGCGGCCTTCCCGGAGCGCCGGAGATGGTGCTGCAGAACGTCGAGCGCGGGGTCTTTCAGATTCCGTTTCAGCTCTCCCGCTCCGCCGCGCCGGTGCGAAGCATTATGCGCAAATACCGCGATCTGCCCGCGGACTTTGCTGATGCCTGCCTGATTCACCTCGCCGACGAGTTGAATACGGAAGCCATTCTCACCTTGGATGGGGATTTTCGGTTGTATCGCTGGCGCCGGAATCGCCCTTTTCATATGCTGGTGCCGCTGGACGGAACCGAAAACTGACAGCTCGCAGGCGACAGCTAACAGGAAACGCCGAATCCCAAGCCCCGAGCGCAGCCCCAACCCCTAATCCCGAATCCCTAGCCCCGTTTCCCGAGCCCCGAGTCCGGCCCCTGACACCCGACACCTGACACCTACTCCCGCATTGCTTATCCCGTGTCCCGAGTGTGGACCCTGCTAGGGTTAAGGAGTAACACGCCGGAAGGTTTCCTCTTGCCGAGCGTAACCGGATTGAGTACAATCGTAACCAATATGAGTACGGCGTCGATTCGTTCGAACCTGTCTTCAGCGCTCTTCGGCCAGACGCGGCGAGCCCTTCTGGCTCTGCTTTATGGGCATCCCGACGAGGCCTATTATCTTCGTCAACTGGTTCGAGCGGGCGGGCTCGGCCTGGGAGCAGTCCAGCGGGAGGTCAAGCGGCTCGCCGAAGCGGGGATTCTCCGGCGCACCGTTCGCGGGCACCAGGTGTATTACCAAGCCAATCCGGAGTGCCCGGTTTTTGCCGAGCTGAAAGGCTTGGTGGTCAAAACCGCGGGTGCTGCGGATGTCCTGCGCGAGGCGCTGGCGCCTTTGGGCGGCCGGATCAAGGTGGCCTTCATCTATGGCTCGATGGCCAGGTTGCAGCAGAAAAATGCCAGTGATGTGGATTTGCTGGTGGTGGGTGAGGTGGGTTTTGGCGAGGTCGTTGCGGCGCTGAGGAATGCACAGGAATTGCTCCATCGCGAGATTAATCCCACGGTCTATTCGCCGGCCGAGTTCAGATCGAAGCTGATGGCACGCCACCACTTCCTGTCGAGTGTGCTAAGAAATGAAAAGGTCTTTGTAATAGGCGATGAGCATGAGCTTGCGAGACTGGGTCCAATACGGCTGGTTAACAGAACACCAGAGTAGCCGCGAGGAGATCGAGAACCTTTTAGGCGTTGTGGACCGCGACCTTCGGGAGTGCCAGGCCCAGGGGTTGGGCGCGGACTGGCGGTTCGCTATTGCCTACAACGCCGCGCTGCAAGCGGCGACCGCCGCACTTGCGGCCGCGGGTTTCCACTCCACCCGCGACTCCCACCATTACCGGGTTTTTCAGTCGCTCGAGCATACGATCGAGGCGGAACAGAAGCGGATTTATCGCTTGGATGCTTTTCGCAAGAAAAGGAACCTTTCCAGTTACGAACAGGGCGGGACGGTTTCCGAGGAGGAAGCCAAGGAAATGGCCGCGGAATCCACCGAATTGCGTCGCGAGGTGGAACGCTGGATTCGGGCCGAACATCCAGAACTGTTGTAGATAATCCTTGCTTCCTGCAACCGCTGCGCCGGACCAAACTATCTTGAGGTCTGTCCCCCGCCCTCAGCCCCATGCCCCGGATCCCTAACCCCGTATCTCGTGCCCCGAGTCCGGCCCCTGAAACCTGGCACCTGGTCCCTAGCCCCGTACCCCGTGTCCCGAGTCCCGAGCTCCTACCGATTCCCGTATTCCAGTTTTTCTTGGCAGGGGGAGCCCACGGTCACGAGCGCACTGATCGTGGTCAGCTACCTGCGGCATGTTTGCTTGACTTACCCAACGGGTCAGCTTACTATAATTCTGGCATTATACACCGTGCCCAGGAGAGGGCCCAGGCGTTGAAATGGCAAAAGCGAAGAAACAAAAACCGCTGGAAATAATCGCTTCAATAATTGACGACTCGCTTCGCGATCTTCCCAAAGAGGAACAGCTAGCAAGGCTGAAAGCGGCTAACGCCGAGGCTTCGGCTGCCCTTTCTGCTTGTAATCGCTCACCATCTTATAGAACTGAGCGACCGCGACGCGCCGTCTCTCTACATCCTTGACATTTAGCATGTCAAGCATTTGGGAAAACCCTTCAAAATCCTCATTCTTGGCAAATTCTTGAATGTTGCGCAGAAGTTTGGACTTTTCCCGGCGCGCTTCCGCATCAAAGACGCCCCTTTTACCTTTGTGCTCTTGCTCCTTGATGTGCCTTGCTATTTCTTCGCTGTCCATTAACCCTCGATTGTGAGGCTGGTTGGCGCACAGCGCAGTTCAGCGCTTCAACATGCTATATTAGCGCGGCTTCCGCCCACCCACAAACGCCATCTTGCGCCCGGACAGCTCCTGGCCGGCACCGGCACCTGAGTCACGAACCCCGAACCCCTAATCCCGAATCCCTAATCCCTTGCTCGGCTCCGCTTGATTTCAATCTCGTCTGTGAGCCGCAGAGCTGCGCTCTGCGCCAGCCTGCCCGCTTTCGGAACCCTTCCTATCCTCTTCTTCCTTTGGGTAAGGCGCGTAACAAGCAAAGACCCAAGGGCGATACCTCCCAAGAGAATCAAGGTCATCGCGACCCCTGTGCTCGCGCTAAGGATTGCGGCGGCGCAGCGCCCTTGGCTGAGCTGTCCGACGCCGACCGCACCTCCGGCAGCAATTGGAGCTAAGCACATCTTCCTGCCGCTGGCGAGCAGCTTCAAAAGACTGTCCGTATCTCTTGTCATCGCCCCCCTCCCTTCATCCCGAGCCGCACGAATTCCATCTTGAGATTGCGTGTCTTTCCCATTGGAAAGACCAACAGAACTTCTTGATATGGAGAATCAATTGTTCCGACTTCACAATTGTGATTGGCGGGTACACAAGAATAGGTATTACAATTCGATTGGAAAAACCAGTGGAATTTCTTGATGGGTAGAAATATTTATTTCTATCGTAGGTCCCTGCAAGCCGCCTGGAGGCCGAGAAGCCATTTCAAAGCCGTATGCAACCTATTGAAATGCATGAGCAAACCCGACCGATCCGGGACGATGATCCGGGACCTTGGGTTAAGTCCTTTATTTTCAGTAAGGCCTTACTGCCTCCCTCTCCCAAATTGGGAAGGATCATGTCAACAGCCCTCATGTCACTCAACTACAGAGGGTTTTGAAATAGCTTCTAAGCAATTGGCTGGTTGGCGCAGAACGTAGCTCTGCGCTTCCGCATGCTATATTAGCGCTGGTCTTGCCCACCCGCAAACGCCATCTTGCGGGGCATCCGCGAAGCCTCAGCTCCCGTTTCCCGTATCGCGTGCCCCGTGTCCCGAGTTCTTAATCGCTTCCCGTGTTCCCGTTCGTCATCGAGGGAAAAGCTTACGGTCACGAGGGCAGTGACCGGTGCTACCGCGAGCCATAAGGCCCTTGTGTTGAAGAACCTTACTGCGGGAAGACATTTTCTCTGCTTCCATTCAGGACACAGTTGAGAAACAAGTGGAGGTGATATCTAAGAACGTGCGATGGCGTGACGAGTATACGAAGATTTTTCATGTTCCAGAAATCTTGCGGATTCCACGGATAGGCATCCGCGATATATGTCATGAAGTTCTTGACGGGACGGTCCTGGAGATGGAACTCGACGGGAGAGCTTGCAGTCTGCCAGCCCAGCTTCATCCAATACTTTACGGCACTTAGGTTATCGTAAAGCCAATGAGAATGCGCGAAGCCGTTACGCAGCGTTCTTAAAACATGTTCCAATTCAGTGTCTACAGCTTCATGGAGAGGGACCCGGCCCCTCGGGAAGTGCCAGAAGGAGCCGTCTGGATCACTGTCTGAAGCTCCCTCAACTATCCGGTAAAAATCAGATTTGAGATCGGCGTCAGCTTTGACTATCGCAGCCATAGGGGCCGGTCCGCCTAAAATCGTATAGACGTCGCTGAACACAGACCATAGGAAAACGAGATCCGTTATCACGGTTTGAGAAGGATAGATAAAGAACGGTCGGCCCTGAGGATCCGGAACCGACCTTGGCAAAGTCCCCGCTCCCGAAGTAAACGAGAAGTAGGCATCAAATTTCGGTTTTGCGATCGTTAGTAAAGTGTTTTGGCTATCTAGTGGTAGCGCTGCAATAATCGGCGGTATTGGCATGCGAGAGAGTGTACCATTCGAGGAAATTCAAGAGCAATGCTCTCTAGGCCTCTGCCCGCTACGGCTTCGCGTGTAGTATTCCCTCAAATAGCCGTCGCCCGAGGGTTCTCGATGATGCTGATGGCTGAAGTAACCTCATCGCGGCTCAAGCTGACCTTGCGGCCTGCCACGGCCCCGGGGTCATTTACCTTCTGGATGTATTCGGCATCGACGACGCCCATTCTGTGCGCAAGGAGATGCCGCTTCTGAAAGACACGGCAAGCGGTCTCCCAGTCAGCGGGCACAAGGACGTCGGCAAAGTCTATACCAAACGCTTCTTGCACCTTGCGCCTCGCGCCGTTGAGATTCTGAAAGTGAATGTCGGCCGCCTTCTGCGTGCAAATCTCCCGCCCGAAGCCGTCGAACGCGGAGACGACATTCTCCAGCGCATCCCCGACCAAATGGTCGGCCAGTTCCTTGTCGAGCGACTCGGCGAGTGCCAGTTCCTTCTTTGCGAGTTCAAGATTCTTGGTTAGAATCTGCAGCGAATTGTGGACGCCACAGTCGGGACACCACCCGAAAACGCCGTAGATGGCGTACCTGAGCGTACAGTTATCGCACAATACCTCGGTTTCGAGCCGTTTCTCCCGGTAGTACCGAAGGGGCATGGGCGAGGATGGCTGCAACTTCATGCTGATGCCTATGCCGCCGCGTGGCTTGTGCTCAAATTCGAGGGATTTCAGATCCGCCTTGACTGCCTCAGTAACCTGCCGCATCACGACGGACTTGGCGTACTCAACCTGCTCTTGGGTGAAAAAATTCTTGCTTGCCCCACTGTGTCCGCAGTAAGGACAAAAGCAGGGAGCCGGACCCTTCACGCCTGTACCGGGCGTGATCTTAAAGTATCCGAGGCACTCGTTGACAGGGCATTCCCGGCCGACGTAGCCTTCCTCGTCGGGACGAATCGGAATGCTGACCTGACTCCCGAGATTTCGGAGATGATTCATTGCGATCTGCCTTCTCCGCTAAAAATCAGGGTTTGGTTCAAGCCAGGAATCTTGTGGTCTATGCCCGACCCGCACCGCTTCTTCGTAGTGCTCCACGAGGGTTCTTACAGCACGCCCGAGAGCTTCTGTTTCGTCATTGCCCATTGGTGCGCTTGTTCGATAGGCATCAATTTGCGTTGGCGTGTGAATAAAATGACTTTGCTCGAATATGACTGTATCGGTTCCTATCAGCCGGTATAAGCGAATTGTGATGAACTGAGATAGATCGCCTACCCGAAATGAATATTCGGAAAGCAACTGGCGCGCACCGCGAATGGACCGTCCTTTCAATGCAGACTCAGGCGTCAATGGGCTCATGCCAAAAGTCTAACATAGGAGCAACACAATTTCCCACTATCCATCAACGCACTTTTCAGACACTACCGTGCCACACGATTGCCACACGATTGCTAGACACTTCCGCGCATCGTTCTCTATAACGAACGTGTATCCTCACAACGGTGGACGCAGGCAAGAGAGCCTGAACCTGAAACAACCCTTAACCTTCCCCAGACATCATTTCCAAGACTTCGATTTCCATGAAATCCAACTTGGCACAAAACGAGCCCAAGGGGCTTGCTTCGTGGACCCAGGAGAGACTCTATGGTGCGGCAGGGTCTTACTTAGGTTTCTTCAGCAAAGAGATTATCCTGTCGGTGTCGTAGACGCAGCCTCCCCACACACCTCCGCTGGCCTGAACCAAAGCCGCCCATAGGCGCGTGTCTTCCGGGAGTGCCGGGTGCGGACGCAAATCAGGGCGGGGCTCGCGCTGCGCCAAGCGGCGTGAGCCTTCTTCCGCGCCGAACAGCTCGTTTGTGTCGCCCACGAGATTAAGAGAGCCGGCCAGGTGTCGGCGGTGGATGACAATTTCGATGCGGTCGCCCTCCCGAACCTTCCCGATCGCTCCGCCCGCCAACTCATCTCCTTCCAGCGGCCGTCGGGGGCGCGCCAGTCCAATCACGCGCACACCCGCCGCGACAGCGCCGTGCGCGACAACCCCGGCTCCCCCTCCAGCGGCTCCTGCAGCCGCGCGACCACTGCCGGGCTGAAATGCTGCCCGCAAATCTCCACGCCGGCAGCTTACAAAGTCCCTACCCCCCGTGTCCGGCCAAAAATGTGGGACACGCTCAGCTCCCCTCGGAGAGGGCGATAGATTCCCCCCCTTCCCTGGGGAGAAGGTGCTGAGGTACGAAGCGGATGAGACATCTTGGATTTCAACCCGCGCCCCAAAATGCTCGCTAAAAAATAGGAATTCACGACCTTGGAGTGCAGGACCCGCCGTCCCGTCCTGCGGCATTTCGAGCGGGAACGTCCCCCGTGCCGCCGCGTTGGCAGTCGGCGCCTTCCTAAGAATGCATGTGTGCCTACTCGCCAATTTAATTTTGCGGGGTCGGATGTCGTATCAGGCAGTTCTCAGGCCCGCGGCTCGGGCCAACGTTTTCTGGCGCACGTCGAAGGCCCAGAAACGCTCGGCCTTTAGTTCGAGCGCCGAGGCGACGTGCAGGGTTTCGAGGGTCCGCAGGCCCAGTCGGGCTCCGTGGCGGCGGGCCAGTTGCGCGCAAACGTCAAAGACCGATTCTGGCATTGCAACTTCCACCCACAACCCGCTCTCGCGGTGTTGCCGAAACCGCTCATAGGACTGGTCGGCTTCAGCTCGCGACGCCGCCCGCCGGAAGACCTGCTGTTCCACAGCATGGGTCCATTCCGCCACGTGCAAGGGGGTCAACCACACGGCTGGATTGGAGGCCATGCGGCGCTCGGCCTCGGACGAGTGCAGAACTGGGATATAGAGCGAAACCAGGAAGCTCGTGTCAACGTAGGTGCTCAATAGCGTGACTGTTCCCGCTCCTCGATGAGCAGGTCCGCTCCCGGCAGGGTGCGGCCCCCAAAAATCTCACGGCGCATGGCGGCGAAGTCGGGTATCGTGCGGGTTTTTGGCGGCGTCGCCACGGGAACAATGCGGGCGATAAGGGTGTCCCTCTCGCAGTTCCACGGTTTTGCCGGCGCGCAGCCAAGCCTTCAGCCGCCGCGTGTCCCTGAGTTGGCGAATGTTCACGTTAGGCATGACGCCATCGTGACACATTTTGTGTCACGTTGCCATCGCCAAACGTTTTAGTGTGAACCAAAGCCACGGTCAGCGGGGTTCTGAACGTAGGTTCTTCCTTGAGGGTATCGGGCATGAAAGAAAAGTCCACGGTCAGGAAATCACTGACCGTGGCTACCGTCTCATGCCGCAGCGCCTCACGGGCCATCTTGGTTTCCGACATCGGTTCCTTGCAGCAATTGCGGAAGGAAAAGAATTTCGCACAGAGGTCACGGAGTTAGGGCACAGAGGTCACGGAGAGGTTCCGAGATGTTCTCCGTGCTCTCCGTGATCAAGCGGTTTGGCAATTCCAAAGGTAAAACACTCGGCGAACTCTGTGTGAAACGCTTTTAAATCCGCACCTCGTTCATCGTTTTAACGCGTCGCCAATCCCGCGTGATCCCAAATCTAAAATTTAAAATCCAAAATCCTAAGACCGCAGCAGCGAGCGGTAGCGCAATTCCGGGCGCACGGGGAATTCGTGGGCGAAGTTCTTGATCTTCTCGAAAATTCCGTCCACATCCAGGCCGTACTTGGCGTGCAGCAGATTGGGCGCGCCGTGGGGGATGATGCGGTCGGGAACGGCGATGCGCAGAATGCTGGCGGGAATTTTCCTGTCCTGCAACAGCGTGGCCACCGCCGAGCCGAATCCGCCGGCCTCGCTGCCTTCCTCCGCCGTCACCAGGAATTGCTTTTCCGCCGCCAGGCAGCAGATTAACTCTTCGTCCAGCGGTTTAACGAAGCGCGCATTGATGACGGTGGCGTGAATGCCCAACGCCTCCAGCCTTGCCGCCGCTTCCATGCAGGGATAGACCATGGAACCGAGCGCCAGGATGGCGATGTCGGAACCCTCCCGCAGAATCTCGCCCTTGCCAATCTCCAGGGCCTTCATTTCCGGGTCCACGGCCACGCCCATGCCATTGCCGCGCGGGAAGCGCAGGGCGGCCGGCCCATTGGCGTTGATCGCCGTGTAAAGCATGTGGCGCAGTTCGTTTTCATCCTTCGGCGCCATCACCACCATGCCCGGCAGCACGGGAAGATAGACCAGGTCGTAGAGCCCGTGGTGCGTGGGGCCGTCGGCGCCCACCAGGCCGCCGCGGTCGAGGACAAAGGTCACGGGAGCGCGCATCAGGCAGGTGTCGTGCATCACCTGGTCAAAGGCTCGTTGCAGAAAGGTGGAATAGATGGCGCAGACCGGCCGCATGCCCTCGCAGGCCAGCCCCGTGGCGAAAGTCACGGCGTGCTGCTCCGCGATTCCCACGTCGTAGAAGCGCTCGGGAAAGCGCTTGGAGAATTCGTCCAGGCCCGTGCCTTCACTCATGGCCGCGGTTATGGCCACCACGCGCGGATCTTTCTCCGCCACCTCGCACATGGCCTTGCCAAACACCGCCGTGTAACTCGGCGCCACCACCGGCCCCTTGTGGAAGGCGCCGGTGGAGAAATCAAAGGGAGTCACACCGTGATACTTCACCGGGAGCTGCTCGGCGTGGCGGTAACCTTTGCCCTTTTGCGTCACGATATGAATCATCACCGGCCCGGGGCGCTTTTTGGCCTTGGCAAGCGCCTCCAACAACTCTTCCAGGTTGTGGCCGTTGATGGGGCCGATGTATTCGAAGCCCAGTTCCTCAAACACCAGCCCGGGAATCAACATGCTCTTGGCGGATTCCACCAGGTCCTGGGAGAGTTTCAAGAGGCGCGGGCCCAAACGCGGAACGGCGCGGATCATCTTCTCCACTTCCTCGCGCAGACGGTTGTAGGCCTGCCCGTGAACGATGCGGTTCAGGTAGCCGGCAAAGGCGCCCACGTTGGGAGAGATCGACATCTTGTTGTCGTTCAGGATGACGATTACCTTCTTCTTCAGCGTCCCGAGATTGTTGATGCCCTCCAGCTCCAGGCCCGAGGTCAGTCCGGCGTCTCCCACCACGGCCACCACGTGAAAGTCCTCGCCTTTCAGATCGCGCGCCACTGCCATGCCCAGCGCCCCGGAAATTGCGGTTCCGGCGTGAGCGACGTTGAACGTGTCGTAAGGGCTCTCATCCCGAACCGGAAAGCCGGAGATTCCCCCGTACTGGCGAATGGTGGGAAAGCGGTCGCGGCGGCCGGTGAGGATTTTGTGGCCATAAGCCTGGTGGCCGACGTCCCAAACGATTTTGTCGCGCGGCGTGTCAAACAGATAGTGGAGGGCGATGGTCAGCTCGACCGCGCCCAGACTGGAGGCCAGGTGGCCGCCGATTTTGGCGATCACGGAGAGCATGTAATCGCGCAACTCCTCCGCGACAATGGGAAGGTCCGCTCGCGGAACTTTCTTCAAGTCGGCCGGGGAATCAATGTGGGTTAAATACCGGTAATCCATCAAGAACTCCTCGAGATCAAATAATGTGCAATCCCTTGCAGAATCCGGGCGCGCTCGCCATAGGGGGCCAGGGCCTCGCAGGCCTCTTCGATCAGCCGGGAAGCGATTCGCTGTGAGGCCTCGATGCCGTGGAGCGCCGGGTAAGTTGCCTTGTGCTGTTGTTCGTCTTTGCCAATGGTTTTGCCCAATTCGGCTTGCGATCCCAGCACATCGAGCAGATCATCGGCAATTTGAAATGCCAGGCCGATCTTTTCGCCGTAAGTGGTGATGCGGGCCAAATCGTCCCGGTTCGCCCGCGCCAGAATCGCGCCGGAACGGACCGCCGCGCGCATGAAGGCGCCCGTCTTGGCGGAATGGATGAATTCGAGGCGCGCGGGGTCGCCGGTCGAATCCGTCGTCTCAATGTCAATTACCTGTCCGGCCACCATCCCTCCCAGGGTGCCAATGGCGTGGGCGAGCTCATGGATGACCTGCAAGGTGCGGTCCGCGGCGTTCTCGCCTGCGCCCGCGATGGTCTCAAAGGCCAGAGTCAACAAAGCGTCGCCGGTAAGAATCGCGGTGGCCTCGCCGAAAACCACGTGCGAAGTGGGCTTGCCGCGCCGCAGATCGTCATTGTCAAGCGCCGGCAAATCATCGTGAATCAACGAGTAGGTGTGGATTAACTCGAGCGCGCTCCCCACCCGTAGCAGGGTTTTCTCTTCACCACGGAACAGGCGCCCGGCTTCCAAGCACAAGGTGGGGCGAAGGCGCTTTCCCCCCGCAAACACGGAGTAGCGCATCGCCTTGTGAATGCTCCCGGGATACTCCTCCGCCGGCGGCAGGATGCGCCCCAGTTCCCCGTCCACCAACTGGCGGGTCCGCTCGAGGTGCTCGCGAATTGTTTCAGGCGATAGGACGATCATCGGAATCTGTTCTCGAGAAGCTAGGAGCTGGAAGTTAGAAGCTGGAATGACCATCACACCCTGCTTGCCTCCTTACCAAGTGTAGGGGTACCCGAAGGGCGGAGTGGCTGCGCTCCTGATTCTTAACTTCTAACTCCTAACTTCTAGCTTCTACCTTCTAAGTTTCTCCCGCCTCGCCGTCCTCCACTGCGAAGGGCTCGGCTACTACCTTTCCTCCGGTCTTCTTGGTCAAAATCTCCACCCGCCCCTCGGCCTCTTCCAATTGCTTGTGGCAGAATTCGGAAAGCTTCATGCCCTCCTCATAAAGCACCAAAGCCTTGTCAAGGGGTAGCTCCGTGTCCTCGAGTTCCCGCACGATGGCGTTGAGGCGCGCCAGGTTTTTTTCGAAAGGCTCCGGCTTGTCACTCTTCGCGGACTGGGACATGGCTGTATCCTTTGCAGTCATCAGTCGTCAGTTTTCAGTTACAGTTAGAATCGCTTCTTCTCGTTTCCTACCGAAAACTGAGGACTGACAACTGACGACTCTATAATCAGGCTATTGGAATTCTATCATGTTTGATGAGCGGAGGTGGCCGTCCGGCTGGCGCCGAGGGCCTGCGCCACCTCCACCGCCATTGCGTAGCGGCCGAAGGGCGCGGCAATTTGCACCCCCTGAACCAGGGAACGGATTTCCCTCAATGTTTCCTGCGCGATCTTCAGTCCCTCCCGCCGCGCGCGCTCGCCGGAATCAGCCGCGCGCATGCGTTCCATCACCGCCGGGGGAACGGAAATTCCCGGCACCTCGTTGTTCATGAACTCGGCGTTGCGAAAACTTGTGAGGGGCGAAATCCCGGCGATGATGGGAAGGTGCGGGGCAAAGCTCCGCGCCCGCTCCAGGAACTTCGCCAGCGGCTCCACCTGGAACACAGGTTGAGTCACGGCGAAATCAGCGCCTGCCTCCACCTTGTGCTGAAAGCGGCGAAGCTCCTCTTCCAGGTTGAGCGCGTAAGGATTGATGCTGGCGCCGATCAGGTAAGCCGTTTGCGCGCCGAGCGGGTTGGCCCCCACGTCCAGGCCCCGGTTCAAATTGCTCAGGAGATTCACCAACCCGATGGCATCCATTTCCGACGCGTCGCTTTCCAGCACGGTCGAGTACTGGGGAGTGTCGCGCGTAAGCGCCAGAACATTGCGCACCCCCAACGCGTGCGCTCCCAGCAAATCGGATTGGATGGTCAACACGTTGCGATCGCGCGAGCTGTAGTGGAGCAAAACCTCGATGCCGGCACGTTGCTGGAGCAGGGCTGCCAGGGTCAAGGCGCTCATGCGCGCCGTGGCGCCGGCCCCATCGGGAATATTTACGGCATCAATACCTTGCTCCAGCAGGTATTGCGCCCCTTCCACTTCCTTGGTGGCATCGCATCCCTTGGGAGGGAACACCTCCACCAGAACGGGAAACTCCTGTCGCGCCAACTTTCCCGCCAGGCGCGAGCGGCTGGCAAACGGGACAGGCGGCAAGGTGGCGCCGGGCCGCGCCACAACTTCCACGGACGCGCGCGCCCGTTGCGGGCTCAAGGAGCGCACGGCGGATTTAATGGCTTTGATGTGCTCGGGAGTGGTGCCGCAGCATCCTCCCACCAGGCGCGCACCCGCTTGGATAAATCGCCGCGCATAGCTCGCCATGTAGTCGGGCGAGCAAAGATAGAGGTTGCGCCCCTCGACGGTGCGCGGCATTCCCGCATTGGGCTGGGCGGAAAGCCTTTTCTCCGTCACCGCCGCTATGCGCTCCAGGGTTTCGAGCACGGCGGCGGGGCCGACGCTGCAATTCACGCCAATCAGGTCCGCCCCCCACTCATCGAGCGCGCGGGCAAAGTCCTCGGGAAGCGTTCCCGTAGGTGTGATGCCATCGTCCTGAACGGTCATCTGGATGATGACGGGGAATTGGCCCACCTCGCGCGCGGCCAGCAGCGCCTGACGCGCCTCGTTCAAATCCATCATCGTCTCGACGATAATCAGGTCAACGCCGCCCTCCACCAGCGCCGCAATCTGCTCGCGAAACACCCCGCGCGCCTCTTCCCGCGAGGTGAGGCCCAGCGGCTCCAAACGAACTCCCAGCGGACCCACCGCGCCCGCCACGTAAAGGTCATCGCCGGCAACCTCCCGCGCCAAACGCGCGCCCGCCAGGTTGAATTCGCGGACCTTATCCCCCATACCGAATTTCTGCAGGCGAAATTTGTTGGCCCCGAAGGTGTTGGTCTCGATGACTTCCGCCCCGGCCTTCACGTACGCCACGTGGACCTCTTTGACGAGCTGCGGCGTCGCCGTATTGAGCTCGTCATAGCAATGGCTCAGGGGGATGCCTTTTGCATAAAGCATCGTTCCCATGGCCCCGTCGCACACCACGGGCCGCTTATCGATTCTCTCCAGGAAAGGTTCGCGCATATCTCAATTAGTCTAGCATATCTGCGCGCGCGCGCGGGGACGCTAAAGGCAGCGGGTAAGCTCCGGGTTACGCCACGGGAGGGGCCGGAATGGGGGAGGGAGCGATGTCGTACGTCATCACCAGCGCGTCGTCCGGGGGGTTCTGATAGTAGCCGTGACGCGTGTATAGCAACTTGCATCCCGCCGATGTGTAGAATGCGAGCGCCGGCTGGTTGCCGGCACGCACTTCGAGGAAAAGCCGGCGCCCCCCGGATTCCCTCAGCGCGCGGATTCCCGCCTGGAGCAGGGCGCGCGCAATTCCCTTCCGCTGATGCGCGGGGTCCACCGCGATGTTGCGTAATTCCGCTTCATCCATCACGCGATGGAATACCGCGAACCCCGCTACCTCCCTCAGGTCCGCGGATGCAATTTCCGCCACTAACAAGGTCCCGCTCCGGTCGTAAGCCAGATGGAGGTAATCCTCCTGGCGCCACTGCGCAGCTTGGGGACACTTCAACTGAATTGCGTGAACGGCCGCAAGATCAGTGTCAGCGAAAACTCGAACCTTCATGGCGCGCGCCCGGGTTTGGGTGCTGGGTTCTGGGGAAATTCAAAATTATGAATTATGAGTTATGAATTCCAGGTGTTGGTTGCAATTCATAACTCATAATTCCGAATGTGGGCTATCCACTTGACTCAGGTACCACTACATCTTGTGGTTTGGCCGGGGCGGTCCGAATGATGGAGGCGTAAGTGGCTGGTTCTACGGCCACAGCCTGTTGAACGAGCCGAAAGAACAGCTTGCCTCGGCTGCGGGATCGGCGGCGGTTGAAGCGAAAGGTGAACTCGTCGAGATAATAATCCAGGTGTTCGATACGGACCGCCCCCTGATGGGTGCCCAGTAGCCAGCGCTTCAGCAGCGCGATAACCCGATGGACCCGTGGCAACGGATCAGACCGAGACTTCCCGGGATTTCGACCCGCGGTCGTCCAATGGCGATAACCCCTCCATCCCAAGGACTCGTATCCCCGCCAAGCGTCTGTGTGCACGATGCTGCCCGGTTCGATAGCGTCCCGCACAAACGGCAGCAAACTCGCCGCCGAGGCGTCGGCGATACGCCGCATGCGGATCCGACCGATACCCCGGCCATCTTCTTGGGCGGCGACGGCGATCAAGGCTTTCTTCCCACTCTGCCGGCCGCGCTTTCCCGCTTCTGTACCCCCGAGGTACGTCTCGTCCACCTCCACCGCTCCCGCCAGCCGGTCGCGGCCCGGTCGTACCATCGCCCGACGCAATTTATGCAGCCAAGCCCAGGCAGTTTGGTAACTTCCCAACCCCAAAACCCGCTGCAGCCCCAGGGCACTCACCCCGTTTTTCTGCGTGGTCACCCACCACATCGCCCGGAACCAAACCGTCAGCGGCGTGCGGGTGTCCTGGAAGATCGTCCCCGCCGTCACCGAGAACCTGCCGTCCGCACCCTGCACACTGCCACCGGCTCGAACGCATTGACCAAGCCTTGCTGGCCCCGCACCTTGGACAGCGGAACCCCGTCGGCCAACGCAATTGGAACAGATACTCCCGGCAGGCCTGCTCCCTGGAAAAGCGCGCCTCCAACTCCGCCACCGTCCGAGGATAGTCTTCCATCGGCAGCCATACTACAGATTGTGGTCACCTGAGTCAAGTGGATAGCCCACTTCCGAATTTATAATTCCCCCCAGCCCCCACCTTAGTCCTTCCAATTGACTTCCGCATCCGGTCGGCGAATGTAGTAGGCGTCCAGGTTTGCCGCGGAGGAAGGGCAACTTGCCAGCTCTTCCTTCCGCGCGGTGTCCGCGATGGAGTCCACCAGCGTGCCCTCAACATGGTGCCAGTTCAATGAGGAGGACAGGATCGAGCGCAGACCAGCGGCGGCTTGGTCATGCGCGCGCACCAGGCACGTGGCGCTCTCACCGCGCGCAAGTCGCTTTTCCACAAACTCGCGCAGCGATTCCGGCTTAAGCACCCAGCCTCCGTCCGCATGTAGGGCCGAACAGCGTTCGGCCTCGGGACCAGCGCCGCTGGCCCCTACATGAGTTGTCTTGCGAAAGACGCCGAGGAAGAACTCTCCCCGCCGCGCATCGAGTATGGGGAAGGCCAGATCGGAGGTCAGGCGGACTTTGTTCACCATGGCTTCCAGCACGGAGACGCCGCGAACCCGGCGGTTGAAAGCCTTTCCCCACGCGCGTGCTGCCGCCAAGCCCACCCGAATCCCGGTAAATGAGCCGGGTCCGTTGGCGGCTGCGTACAAATCGATCTCGCGGAGTTCGAGGCGCGCTTGCGCCAGCGCCCGCTCCAGCATTTCGAACAGGGTAACCGAGTATCGGTTCGCCGGCCCATCGTTGGGAACCAATGCCACGCACTCCGCGTCGCGGAAGATTCCGACGCCCCCAATTTCGCTGGTGGTGTCAAAAGCCAGAATCAGCATCGCGTGCCATTATACCGAAGGCGGCCCGGAACGGTGGGTTGGAAATGCGAAACCGCAATTTGGTACGGCCGGAGCGGCTTGAAGCTTACCCGCCGTTGGGGGTCCATGTCATGAAAGGAAAGGCCGGCCGCTGATAAGCTCTGGTCAGGGCGTTATTAGGGGGATCACTGATGATGTACGGGCGTGTGGAGCAAAAGGTTGACCTTAGTCGGTCCTCATGGTCAGTCCAAATCAGCGCAAATTCTCAATAAATGCCCAAAAATCCTTATTGCGCCGGTAGGGCAAAAAAGAATCGTCTTTAGTCGTGTCAGGCATGGTTTCACCATGGATCACGTTGGCTTTGCGAGCGAATGCCTCCTTTAAATGATTACGCGCATCTGCGAGCTTCCCCTCCTCAGCGTCCGCGCAACCAAGATTGTAGTAGTAGAGAGGGTAATCTGGATCTTTCGCCATTGCCGCCTCAAAGATGGCCCGTGCCTTTGGTATGTCTCCCGACATTCCATAAGCCATCCCCGCTTGGTCGGTCGTAACTCGCCTCATAGTTTCTTGGTCTTTGCCGTCTCCCAACTTCGACAGCGCCTGTTCAAAAATGGGTGCCGCCGCTTTGTACGCTCCGTGTTGGTAGAGGATCTGCGCATACAAGAAGACGTCGTTGAACTGCGGGAGGTAGTTCGTATCGAGCTGAAAGCTCGCAAAAACCTTCTCAAGTTCAGGGTCTTCTATGCTGATCGGGGCATCACTATAGAACTCGAGGTCGCCGCATATGTCATCCGTTGCCGTAAAGGCTCGCGTGCTATAGATTGTCTTGCCTTGCCCATCTTTTGCGGAATAGCTTACAACCTCGATCGTTAATTTCCCCGAATTGACAATCTCGGAATTCGCGAGCGTTCTTATAGTGGGATTGACTTTCTTCATCGCGGCCAGCGCCCCGTCTCGGCATTTCGAGCTTGTCAAAGGAGCCGGTTCATTAAGGAGGAACAAAAAGCCCAGGAAGGTAACCCGCCCTGGTCCATCCTTGCCACGAATGCCAATTTCTCGACCGCTTGGCTTGGCAGAGGATTCGACGACCTTGAAGCCATCGGCACTCCACTGCAGTTGGCCGGGGTGAGCTGGCAGCGCGAGCTTAAATGTCGCCTCGCTGACCGTAGTTTGAGACTGGCAAGGAATAGTGATCGCGAATACCAACAGGATGAATGCAGCAACCTTTTTCATGTGCAGGATTCTACTCCCGCCTCGGTACGGCCACAAGAAGAAGAGATGCCCTCGGAACAGGCCTCCAACCCTTAAATACTCCCCATGGCTTAGCAGATTGGATCCTGCACCTCTTCCACCGGGCAATGGGTAAGCGGACGACAGGAGTAGAAAACCTGTGAAGGGCGCCACACCTGTCACCTCACCCTTGCGGAAATCGCGCGGCCGATTTCTCAGTACCAAACCCATGGGGGAAACAAGCCGCTCAACACGCCGCCCCTTCGTTGGGAACCATTGCCAGACACGCCGCGTCGCGGAAGATTCCGACGCCCCCCATTTCGCTGGTGGTGTCAAAAGCCAGAATCAGCATGATTATTCGAAGAGGTCATCCTTCCACAACTTTTGCGCGCCCAGCGAGGTATAGAAGCCCCACGCCGCGAGGGCCAGGATGCCGGCCACCACGACTGCCGCATGGGCTGCGTACCACGTCGAGAAGTCAAGTGAGTACGGGAGATTCAGCAAGACGTTGGCCGTAAAGAGGCCTGCTGCCAGCACGATGAGGCCGAAGCGGGTAACGGCGGCGGCGGCAACCAGGTAAACAATCAACCAGACCGCCCACGCGATCTGGGGATGGTCGCTTTGGAGCGTGTTCTGGACGGTAAGGAAGCCAACAAAGCAGACCAGGGCCAGCCACTTATTGCGAAGAATCACCCGCAACAGGAAAAGCAGGAAGAAAAACTGAAGAGTGCCGAGGATGCACTGACCGATGTTCCGAATCGATGAACCAAGGACTTGCTGGCTTCCCATTAAAAGGTTGCTGTCGGGAAGTTGCGGTGTAGCGCCCTCCCGTTTGAGGAAGAGAAAGCCCACTCCCACGATGACCGACCAAAGTACGCCCAAGAGGACGCCCCAAAGAACATCCCGTCCTACCAGCGGATCACGCAGTTTGCCCGCCAGGAGGCGGCTCCAAGAGATGAGGGCGTGCGGCCAATTGCGGCGCACATAGGGCTCAAGCGCTACATAGAGCATCCAGATTGCCGCGGAGAGAAACAGCGAGGTGCTTACGGCCATGACGAAGCGGCCGAAGGTGGCGAGGGTGGGAATGTAGTGATTCGCGCACACCCATAGCGCCATCTTGATCACAAAGACCGCGCTGGCAAGGCGGAAGGCGCCGCGCACGTCGCTCTTGCCTTTTACGTAGTTTCGGCGAGCCACCAGAGCTCCCGCGGCCAGAACAAGAATGGCCATGATTAACTCGATAATCTGGCTGGCGTGCTGCCCCTTGGTCAGATTGTCGTACTGAGTTCGGTCGGGCGTGGTCCAGGGCCCTCCCATGTGAAAGAAGACAGGCTTGCCCCGCCAGGCGGCGGCTTCAATGTCCAGGGGGAAGTCGGTGCCCGGCCAGAGCCCCGTCCACGCGGCGCGCTCGTCAAAGGACGCGAGCGGCAAGCGCGTGGGCGCAGCCGATTGGAAGTCAGCCGGGTTTAGTCCGGCGGCGGCGAAGAGGATATTCCAATCGGCCTTTTGCGCCGGCGGCGGATGGGTTTCAATCTCATCCGGCATGGCTTGCAGGTAGTAAAGCCGGCCCTGCGCATCAAGAAGAATGTTGATCATGCCGGATTGGATGGCGGGCGGGTCGTCAAAAGTCACGATGCCGGGCGTCATGAAATCGTGAAGACCGTTCGGGTCCATGTATACGGGACTCTGCCGGTAAGAGTACAGGAGCGCCGGGGGACGATGGGCAAGAACCTTCGGCCAGTCAGGGCGGGGCTTGGTGTGGTCGTGTACATAGTCGGTAAAATTCGTGTCGAAGTAAAACATCTCAGCCTCATCCACGGCAGGAGCGGAGTATCCAAGTTTCTCGACGGTCTCCCAGGCCTTTTGGTGAAGAACCTCCGGGGGCAATTTGCCGTTGATCAATTCCAGGCCACTGACCCTCAGGCCGACAAATACCACTGCGGCCAATCCTAAAATCACTGCGGCCAGACTGCCCACGGCCATGCGAGGAGTCAGTCCGGCGGTTTCACCGGCGGCGGCCACCATTTGCGGCGACGGCGTCTCGCCGGCCGCCAACGCTTCCGCCAGGGGATCGCCACCCGGCAGTGCCGCCGCCACGGCCAACGCGCCTGCGGGGCGCTTGGCAGGATCAGTCTCAAGACATCGCAGGATGACGCGCTCGACCGCTGGGTCGAGATCCTTTACCAGGGTCGAAGGATTGCTCACGGGCTGCTGGGTTCGCTGCTTGACGAGCTCCGCTATAGTTTCGGCGGCAAAGGCGCGCTTGCCCGTGAAGATTTCGTAGAGCACCAGGCCGAGAGAGTAAATATCGCTGAGCGTGGTCACTTCCTGCCCGGCCAGTTGTTCGGGCGCCATGTAAGCGGGCGTGCCGTTCCGCGCCTCCAATCCCTCGACGCGGTCGGCCAGGCTGGCCAAACCAAAATCGGTCACCACCACGCGCCCCCGCCCATCGAGCATGATGTTGGCGGGCTTCAGATCACGGTGGAGCACGCCTTCGCGGTGGGCGGCCGCCAACGCGGCACAAAGTTGCCGTGCAACCTCTAACGCCTTGTCGCCCACCAAACGGCCAATACGCCGTAGCAGCGAGGCCAGGTCCTCGCCGTCCACGTATTCCATGGAAAGAAAAGTCAGGCCATCGACTTCGCCCACATCGTATACACGGCAAACGTTGGGATGCGTCACCCGGCGCGCCACGCGGATTTCATTGCGGAAGCGCTCCAGCGCGTCTTCGTCCTTGTCCACGGCCTCGGGCAGAAACTTCAACGCCACGGGTTGTTCCAAAATCAGGTCGTCAGCGCGATAGACCTCGCCCATGCCTCCCTTGCCGAGAACGGCGACAATCCGATAGCGTCCGGCCAGAAGATTGCCGGGCAGGAAGCGGCCTTGACGGGAACTACTGGCAGGGTTGTTGGCGTTGGATGGCGCGCCGGAAGAGCTTCGGGGCTTCGAGGATGGCGGCTTGGCCGGCGCGGGCGATGGCGATGGCGCGGTTACGTCAGCCGTGACTACCGGGTTCGAATCGAGCGGCGCTCCGCACGACGAGCATGTTCGCGCCGTATTCGGAACGCTTTTTCCACAAGATGCACACCTCGCCATTGGGTTTCTCCCGTCTGACATTTTCCCGCCTGGTCATTCGGCTGACGAGAATAATATCCCCTTATACCCTTGCGGACAACCACCGACCGGCCCACTGGCACCTGAGGGGGCATTTCGGAATTCTACGCGTAGGGTGTGCGCGGCTCGCCTCACCAATTACAGCCACACCACTATGTTAGAATGGATATTCTGTAGCGAGACAAATTTGTGAACACGCACCCGCCCATTCACCAATTAAGCAAGCGGGGTTGGGCGCTTGGTGCAGGGTGATGAGCGGAGGGACAAGGCTCTAGCCCCGGAAGGCCAGTTCAAGACTTGGCCTACTGGTGGCGGAACTAAAGCCCCGCCCTACCAGGAGACATGAATAATCGCGCCTTTCAAAGCAATGAGGCACCAGCGCAACGCCCATGACAGAAACCAGTCGCTCAACATCCCGGCCGCTCGAGTTGACCGAGCTGATGACTCTGATGACGGAGGTCAGCGAGCGAATCAACTCCACGCTCGATCTCGATGAGTTGCTGGCCCGCATCGCGGAGATCGTGAAGCGCGCCATTGAATACGAGGTTTTCGCCATTCTTCTCCTCAACGAGAAGACGCGGGAGTTGCGCGTGCATTTCAGCCTCGGCCATCCCCGCGAATCGGTCCGCAGCCTGCGCATCAAGGTGGGCGAGGGCATCGTGGGGCGGGCCGCGCAGTTGCGGTCTTCCGTGCTGGTAAATAACGTCAACGATGATCCCCTGTACATTCCGTCGCTGGCGGGCATTCGCTCCGAGCTGGCCGTTCCCCTGATGTTCAAGGGCCGCTTGATCGGAATCATCGACCTGGAATCCACACAGCCGGACTTCTTCAACGACTCGCACGTCAGCCTACTGGAGCTTCTGGCCGGCCGCATGGCCATGGCGATCGAAAACGCGCGCTTGTACCGGCGCACGCTGCGCCAGGCGCGCACGCTCCAATTGCTAACGGAGATTAGCCGCGAACTCAGCTCGGTGCTGGTGTTGAGCGAATTGTTGCGCAAAATCGGCACCCTCACCAAGCGGCTGGTGGATTACCACCGCTTCGGCATTCTGCTGGCCGACGATCAGGCGCAGACTTTCAACGCCGTCATTTCCCTGAAGCAGGATGAGCGCATGCCGGAAAGGTCCACAGTGAATTATGGCCAGGGCATCGTGGGAGCGGCGGCAAGCCTGCGCCAGCCGGTTGTGGCGCCGGACGTCAGCAAAGACCCGCGCTACATCCCCGTGAATCCGGAGACTCGCTCGGAGATGACGGTCCCGCTGATTTATCGCGGCCGCGTGATTGGCGTGATCGATTTGGAAAGCCCTCACCTTAATTACTTTAACGAAGAGCACGTGCGCATCTTTTCCACTCTGGCGCCGCAAATTGCCATCGCCATTGAGAACGCGCGCCTGTATGAGCGCGTGGCGCGCAGCGAAGCTCGCCTCGAGCGCGACCTGCGCCGCGCCCAGGAAATCCAGATGCACCTCATGCCGGGGATCGCGCCCAGAATTCCCGGCCTGGAAGTGGCTTTGCACTTTCAGCCCGCGCGCGAACTGGGGGGCGACCTTTATGAATTCCTCGCCTACGGCAGGGATCGGCAAGTGATCGTGGTGGGCGACGTCAGCGGCAAGGGTGCGCCCGCGGCGCTTTACGGAGCGATGGCCAGCGGCACGTTGCGCAGTCTCGCTCCACTGAAGCTCGCGCCGCCCGAGATGATGAAGCGGTTGAACCTCTTGTTCCTTGAGCGCAAGATTGAAGGCCACTTCATTACCCTGACCTACGCCATCTGGGAACCGCGCAGCAAGAACTTGTGCCTGGCCAATGCCGGCATGCCGCTTCCCATCCTCGTGCGCAGAGGGCAGTGCCGGGCGATTCGCGCCGAGGGCGTTCCCCTCGGCCTGTTGGAGCACACCGAGTATCAGCAGTTGAAAGTGAGCTTGGAGACGGGAGATCTGTTGGCGTTCTTTTCCGACGGCATCACCGAGGCCAACAATCCTCATCAGGAAGAGTTCAGCTCGCGGCGCCTGGAAAACATCCTGCGCCAGAACGCCCAGAGGCCGCCCCAGGAAATCGTCAACCAGGTATTTGCCGAGTTGCGCGAGTTCGAATCCGGACTCACTCAGCGCGATGATCAAACTTTGGTGGTCTCAAAAATCCGGTAGGGGCCAAACGTCAGGTATTGATTGTGGATAAAGGGCAAATGCCCACCACGGCCCGCTACAGGGCATAGGCTAGCGCCTAAAGAGACAAAATGTCATTATCGATCCACACTTCCTTTCACTATCGCCAAAACGAGTTCTTTTGCGACGATTTGTCCCTTCCCTCGCTCGCCGAGCGGTTTGGCACCCCGGCGTACATTTACAGTCAAAGCACGATTCTGGGCAATTATGAGCGGCTACGCGGCACATTGGCGCGGATTCCCGGGATGATTTGTTACTCCGTCAAGGCCAATTCCCATCTGCGCATTCTGAGCTTGTTGCGGCGGGCGGGAGCGGGCTTCGACGTAGTCTCGGGCGGAGAGCTAGCCCGAGCCCTGCGCGCCGGAGCCGCACCCGCCACCATCGTCTTTTCCGGAGTGGGCAAGACGCAGGATGAAATTGACGCCGGCTTGGCCGCGGGCATCATGATGTTCAACGTGGAATCGGCGGGCGAGCTGGCGGCGATTGAAAACCGCGCCCGCGCCCTGGGCAAGGTGGCGCGCGTGGCCATCCGCGTGAATCCCGACGTGGAAGCGGACACGCACCCCTACATTTCCACCGGGCAGATGATCCACAAGTTCGGCGTGCCCAAGGAGGAAGCCCCCGAGCTCTATCGCCTGGCCGCGCGCTCGCCGCACTTGAAGGTCCAGGGCGTTGCCTGCCACATCGGCTCGCAGATTCTGGACGTTCGAGCCTTTCTGGAAGGCGCTCGACGAAATTCTGAGCGTAGCGCGTCGCCTGGCGGCCGAAGGCATCAAGGCGGAGGTGCTCGATTTGGGGGGCGGATACGGGATTTCCTACGGCCCCGAGCCGCCACTGGACCTCGAGCGCATGGCGCGCGGCCTGCAAGAGCGCCTGCGCGAGGCTACATTGCGCCTCATCATCGAGCCCGGACGCGCCCTGGTGGGTGACGCCGGCGTGCTGATCACGCGCGTGCTCTACGTGAAACGCAACCAAAGGAAGAATTTCGTGGTGGTGGACGCGGGAATGAACGATTTGATGCGGCCAACCCTTTACGGCTCCTACCACGAAATCGTCCCCGCGCGAACCGGCACGCCGCAGCAATCGCGCGAAGGCAAGTCGGAGCTTTCACGGAGAAGCACACTGGAGCGATCGCGTGAGGGCACTCAATTGCCCGAAGGCACAGCGGAGCACTCAAGTGAAGGAGCGGCGGAGCAATCGCAGGAAGCCGCGCCGGAGCGCTTGCTGGCGGACATCGTCGGCCCGCTCTGCGAAAGCGGAGACTTTTTCGCTCGCGACCGCGACATGCCCGACGTCCAACCCGGAGATCTGCTGGCGGTGCTGACCGTCGGCGCCTACGGATACGTCCTCTCCTCGAACTACAACACCCGCCCCCGCCCCGCCGAGGTTCTAATACACGGAGCCCAAGCGGAATTGATCCGCCCCCGCGAAACGCTGGAAAACCTGATGGCCGGGGAGAAAGTGCTGTAGCGCGGGTGTCCCCACCCGCGTCCGAAAACGCAGTCGCGGGTGGGGACACCCGCGCTACATCCGACAGCCGCAGGATTAATTTCGCCCTGATCAGGCCAAGCCGACGAATGAGAATTCGCGACGGGTGCACGGAGCCCAAGCGGAATTATTCCGCTCCCGCGAAACCCCGGACAATATGATGGCAGGCAGACGACGTAGGAGTCGGGACCCTTGTAGCGCCGGGCTTTAGCCCGGCACCTTAATTACGCCTTAACCATAGCCTACCTGATTCCCATTCCCGAACCCGTTTGGTGCTGCCCTAAAGGGACGGCGCTACATCTCCGCGCCGCCGTTGCGCCGCTACTTAAGAGCTGGAGCAGCGCGGACGTATTCCGGAGGTCCGCGGCTCTCCCTTGCCCATAGGTGACGTGATGGCAGGGAAGTTTAGGAGTCTGGATTGGGCGTTCAGGATTCAGCCGACGGCGGGCACCGGCCTCCCGCATTTCTTCATCCTCTCGATCCCAACCGCCGATAACGATGCGGGGGAGTGGGCCGCGCGCTGAGGAGAAGGGGTCGCCGCCAGGGGCGCTATGAGTCAACCCTTCCTGGGCACGGTCAGGCACAAAACATACCCGGTTAAAACATTTGTCTGTAAAAGGTGAACACCCTGCGTGACCCGTGGGTTAGTGGAGAACAGCGCGTCGAGACTTCGTGACCCAAAAGGGGTCAGCGATGGTTGCAGCGATTCTGTGCAATCAGGTGAAACCTCCGGGATTTCAAGTCGTGATGCAGGCGGTACGCCACTTTTTGAACAGGTTTTTCCACAATTCTGTGGATATCACGGGATTCCAAGGTGTCAATCTGTCAGTGCGAGGTGCCCGTTGATGAAACGAGATGGTGGGGCTTGCGGCCCCGGTTCGGAACGCCGGAGGATCTGGAACGATGCACGGGGAACCCTCGAAAATGGGACGACTGAGCTTTCACGGCTGGGGGACGGACGCCCTCGGTAAACCTGGCCGCTAGCCTGGGCTGTGACAGGCCGCCCCTTTGCGGCTTCGAGCATTTTCCCCGCGCGGCACTTTCCTACGGAGGTTGGCAAAACGCAGTGACGGCTTGTTTTCGTAACGCCGCCGTCCCGGCGGCATCCGCCAATGCCGGCAAGATGCCGGCGCTACGCGGAGCTGTCACGGCATTCTGCAAACATCCGTGGAAGAGGCACGCCGCCGAATCTTATTGACAAATATAGTCAATCAGAAATAATCCGACCAGACGACTTTAATTACAGGAAGGAGAATAATGAGTCCACGACGTGCCAATCCAGAGCTTGCCGACCGCCGCCGGGATGTCCTGGTGAGGGCGGGATACGCGGAAATCTTGGAGAGGGGGATCCAAGGGACGACACTTGATTCCGTTGTTGCCCGGGCGGGATCGAGCAAGGGCGGCGCTCTCTACTATTTCCCCACCAAGGAAGATTTGCTCAGCGGGGTTCTGGATTGGCTCCTGCGGCAGTTGAATCGGACCCTGGACGAAGTCCTGGAAGGACAGGATTCGGCGCGGGAAAAACTGGTGGCAGAACTCGAAGTGCTGTTTCACAGCGCCGAGGTCAACCGCAAGCTCTACCTCGTCTTTTTCGATTTTGTGGCCGTGGGCACGCGCCAGGAGCGATTCCGCTTGCTCCTGGCGAGGTTCTTTGAGGCCTGCCGCCGGCGCAACATGGAAATTGTTGAGCAGGGAATCCATGAGCAGCAGTTCCGGCGCGTGAATCCTTCCGACGCTGCCGCGACCATTCGCGCGCTGGTGGATGGGTATTGCTTGCAGTGGCTTTTGGGACCGAGCGATGCGCCCATTGAAGCCTATCGCGACCGCTGCCGCGCGGTTTTGGGTGCGTACCTTCTGCGCTAAGGGCGATACCTCCGCAGGTGGCAGGCGCTATGTGGGGACGGCTAACATGCGACCCGCCATTTCCAATACTTCAACTGCGACGCGCCACTTACGGCCTACCCCGTGTCCTGTTCAGCCGGCGTAATGCGGACCTGTTTTGTGGGTCCGCAGCCCTCGGGCACGACCGGTGAGAAGAGCCGCGAACCCTGAAAAACAGGTCGGCGCTATTAACTCGAGTCGAAGGGGAGCGCGGAACAGCGGGCGACTGGGCTTGCGGTTGCGCCTTCCGATCAGTGCGGCCTCATGGCCGTTAATTGCTCTTTTGAAAGCAGCTTCCCTCTAAGCACCACCGCATCCACTTGCTGGGTGTTCTTGATATCGTCAAGCGGGTTGGCATCGAGAAGAACCATGTCAGCCGTTTTCCCTGGTTCAAGGGTGCCGGAAGTTTGGGCGGCTCCCATGACATCCGCCGCATTCCTGGTCGCGGACTGCAACGCTTGCAAGGGGGTAAGGCCGGCTTGCACCAGCAGCGCCAGTTCCTCGTGCAATGCCTTCCCGCCTTCGGAATACGGCCCGTCCGTGCCGGCCAGGATGAGTACGCCCGCCCGCTGCATTTGCCGTACGACGGCCATATCCTGGGCGAAGATTTCCTTTCCGTACTTCATATCCTCCGCATTGAGTCCCTGATCCTCGCGATTGGTGTCCCACAGGGTTTGAAGCACATAAAGTGTGGGCGTTTGCGCGACTCGATTTTGCGCGTACAGACGGAAGAGGCGTTCGGCTTTGCCGGGGTCAAATGTGTCAAGAAGCTTCTCACCAAAAGGGGCGGTGAATTGCGGCTCGCTGCCATGACGATTGTCTCGGAGCGCCGCCAGAAGATTGCCGTACGTCGCCGCGAGAATCTCATTGAATTCAAATTGTTCCCTGGAACAAGCCACCAGGATATTCAGAAACCGGCCGCCAAGGTGTTCCACATTTACCTGATGGGCTTTCACCAGTTCATGGGCTTGAATCCCCGGAGGGATGTGGCCCACCAGGGGAAGAGACTGCCTCTGTGCTTCCTCGGCGATGGCCCAGTAGAGTTCCGGGGTCAGCGTGGTATCCACCTCGATATAATCCACACCGTGTTGCTTAAGGCTGCCAACTTCGGCCCGCGCCTGGGCGGCGTCGAAGAGATCCACGATGAAGGGCATCCGGACGGGGACAGGGCCTTCCATCAGCGGCCCGGCGATGAATAGTCGAGGCCCGATGACCGACTGCGACCGAATCTCCGCTCGCAAGCGCACAATTTCGTCCAAGGGCGCCCCCATATCCCGGACCGTGGTTATGCCGTAGGACAGCAGAGAGGGGAGCGCAGCCTTGGCGTGGGCGTAATCGAAGGCGTGCAAGTCGTTGTTCCAAAGCCCGGGAATGAGATATTTGTTTCTGCCGTCCACAACCGTTGCGCCGGTTAACTTCACGGCGTGCTGCACGGGGGCGATGCGCGTAATGCGATCGCCTTCCACCGTCACTTCCACGTTGTGCCGTGGCGGACCATCGGTGCCATCAATGAGCGTCACGTCCTCGATGACCAATCTTGACTGGCCAAGAGCGGGGGCGATGGTGATGCTACAGAGCATCGAGAGAAGGGTGAGAGTGCGCATATCGTTTCGTACGCCCACGCGCCGGCGCAGGTTCCATTTTGTTTCTCCGGGAAGAACAATGGGCTTCAGAGACGGGCGCGCTACCCCGGATTATTCCTGAAAACGATAAGCGGAGGGCTGGTTTACGACTGGTTCACACAGAGTTCACGGAGCTTATCATCGACGGAACATGCCAACCACCCGGCCACAGATTACACGGAGAAGATGTCGGGCGCCTCTCCGTGGTCTCCGTGCCTTATCTCCGTGCCCTCTGTGCGAAATTCCTTACCTCCCTCATGCGCTCCAAGAAATTCATGAATTACCCGGAATAGTTTGGTGTCCCGCGTAAAATTTGACGATGGCTAGTTGCCACGACCCCCTCACCCCCGACCCCTCTCCCCCAAGGGGGGGAGGGGAGAGTTGATTTAACATCTGTCTTCAGACGCGATGGTGGGATTACCCATGCGCCTGCCGCACCCGGGGAAAGATGCGGCAGGCTGATGACGGGCAAGCTACTCGTCGACGTTGAGGGTGACCGTGCCCGTAGCTGTGGTGGAGCCGGACGTGCCGGTTATGGTCACTGTATAGGTTCCCGTCGTGGTGGCGGGGGGGCAATTACTAGTCGAGCCGCACGCCAGCATCCCGCCGGCGAGAGCCGCGGCGAGAGCCAGCTTGGCCAGCGACCTCCGCAATCTGCGCCGCTGCCCCGGGATGCAAAAGAGCAGGAGGCAGGCCAAACCCGCGGCGCCGGTGGGGTACCAGGGAACTCTGAGGTTAATGAGATTACCCGGAGCGCAATTGCTGGCGGTGGTCTGGATGTCCAGAGTGGCCGTCCCCGCGGTCGGGCCGGTAATGCTCACCGGGCTGGTTCCTGCGGGGCCACCTCCAAAGTTCACCATGGGCGGGCTCTGTGCGCCGTTCGGGCCGGAGGTGATGGCTGCCGCGAGCGCCACGCTGCCGGTGAAGCCTCCCGCCGGTGTCACGGTAATCGTGGACATCGCGACTAGGCCGGCGCCCATGCTGATCGTGTTCGGTGCAGCGGTGATCGTGAAGCCGGGTGTTCCCGTACCCACCGTGACCAGGGCGCTGCCGGCGATGGGGACTGCGGCGTAGTTGCCGTCGCCGGAGTAGCTGACGTCCAGCGTATTAAAGCCTGTCGCCAGCGTTCCGGGGGGAATGCTGATCGACGCGCTGCCGCCGGACAGAGCGGTTGCCGTAGAGGTGTAGCTGCCGGTCGAGAGTGTTACCGTCCCGGTCGGCGTCGGATTGCCGGTTCCACCCGTGGCGACCAACGCCACCGGAAGAGCCTGAGACTGAGCCTGCGCCGTTGAGAGGTACGACGAGGATGGCGTCACCGATATGGAGGGCGCTACCACGGTTACCAATGCCAGTCCCGGAGCAGAGTTGTAGGTTGAGGAGCTTGCCGCATCCGGTACATACTGGGCGATCAGCCCATCCCCTGCATACCCGGGAGGCTCGGCAAGCAACGATCCCGCGGGAATATTGATTGTCGCGCTGCCGCCGCTGAGGGTTGTTGCCGCCGAGGCGTAGGTCCCGCTGGCCAACGTCACCGTGCCGGTCGGCGTCGGATTGCCGCTTCCACCGCTGACGGAAACCGTTACCGCGAGCGGCCGCGCCGAGGTGATGGTGGATGAAGCCGGAGTCACCGTCACCGTCGGGGCGATGGCGGTTGAGGTTGCGCCCATATTCAGCTTGGCCACAAAGGCGTTTTCGGATCTGGAGCTTACAGTCGTCTGGAATGCCCCCGCCGTCACGGGAAAATCGTACGATACAGCCGATCCGGTGATGTACACGTTGCCGGAGTTGTCCAAAGCCAACGCGCTCGCTTGGTCGCCCTCTCCGAAGGTTAGGACTCCGACAGAGTCGCCCGGATTGATGCCGTTTCCGCCCAGGTAGGTGGAATAGACCAGCGCGCTGCCCGCGGAGTCGAGCTCGGTGATGAAGGCGTTGTACCCGCCGATACACTCTCCCCCACAGGGCGGTTGATCGTTATTCGTCGACTGGTAAGCTCCTGGGGTCACCGGAAAATTGGCAGAAGCAGTGCTCCCGGTGAGATAGACATTGCCGGAGTTGTCGATCGCCAGTCCGGTCGCCAGGTCTCCACCGAGCATCGCCAGGGTGGGCAAGACGTTGACGGCGCCTCCGCTCCCACCCAGGTAGGTGGAGTAGACCAACGCCGTGCCCCCCGGGTTCAGCTTGGTGACAAAGGCATTGGGGCTGGTGTTCGCCGCGCCGGAGTACGTCGTCTGGAAGGCTCCGGGGGTCACCGGAAAGTCCGCAGAGCCCGTCTGGCCTGCCACATACATGTTGCCTGAGGTATCCACGGCAATAGCATTGCCGCTGTCCCCGCCGCTGCCGCCCAGGTAGGTGGAATAGACCAGCGCCGTGCCGGCTGGATTCAGCTCGGTGACGAACGCGTTGGCGCCTTGGTTCCCCAGGGCGTTGTTGCTTGCCTGGAAGGCTCCTACGGTCACCGGAAAGTCGGGGGAGAACGTTTCGCCGGCCACATAGGCATCGCCGGTGGCATCCACAGCGATCGCATTGCCTATGTCGCCGTCGTAAAGGAGTGCGCCGCCGATGCCGCCCAGGTACGTCGAGTAGACCAGCGCCGTGCCAGCCGGATCCAACTTGGTGAGGAATGCGTTCGGGAACCCCCTCGCCCCGGCGTTGTTGGTTGTCTGGAAGGCCCCTGGGGTTACCGGAAAGTCAGTTGAGAAGGTCTGGCCGGCCACATACGCGTTGCCAGCGGTGTCCACACCCAGCGCATTGGCTTTATCCCCAAACGACAAGCCGCCCGCAGCGAGGCCGCTCCCGCCCAGATAAGTGGAGTAGGCCAAAGCGGTGCCCGTGGGATTCAGTTTGGCGACGAAGGCGTTGGCATCGCCGTTCGCCGCAGCTTTATTCGTGGTCTGGAAGGCTCCGGGCGTTACCGGAAAATCGGTGGAGTACGTCTGGCCCGCCACGTACACGTTGCCGGCGGTATCCACGGCAAGCGCCATGCCGAAGTCAGCGGTGCTGCCACCCAGGTAAGTGGAGTAGACCAGCGCCGTGCCACCCGGATTCAGCTTGGTGACGAAGGCTCTAACGCTTTCGGTCGATGTCTGGTAGGCCCCTGGGGTTACCGGAAAGTCGGTGGAGGACGTCATGCCCGCCAGATACGCGTTGCCGGCAGCATCCACCGCAATAGCTTTGGCCGAATCCTCGCCGCTCCCGCCCACGTAAGTGGAGTACGCCAGCGCCGGGTCAATCACCAGCGGCCGGGTGCGGTCGTACGGGCCGAGGGCGAAGCGAACCTGATTCGTTCCCGTGAGGACGTAGCGGCCGTCAAGGGATTTCCGATTTTGGATTTTTGATTTTGCATTGGCCGTGGTATCTCGCTTTTTATCTTGGACTGCCAACTGTGAACTATCAACTGTGAACCGTTCTTGATACGCCACCGGCTTGCGGAAGCGGATTTCGCCGGCATCAGTCTTGATCACGAGGTCGCCGTTGGCGGCGATTTGTAGCGGCGGCTTTACGCCGCCACTTTTGCTCTTTTCGCCGCCACATTTGCTCTTTACGCCGCCACTTTTGCTCGATGCGTGGCGGGATAAACCCGCCGCTACATCGAGCGCAATCACTCCTGGGTCGGCGCCGGGGGCCACCACGAAGTCGTACTCGAGCTGCCGCTGGTTGCCGTAGTAGACCAGATCAATGCCGGGATAGATGCCTCGGTAGCGCACTTTAGCGTAAGTGGGAATGCCCGTGTGCCACTTGGCCGGATCGTTGCCGATGAAGTAGTTGACCTTGCCCGGCAGCTCTTCCGCGCCCTTGACTTCCGCCCGGATATTTGCGCCCAAAAGTTTCATTCGCCAGACGCTGTCCGTCGTCCGCGGCCGTTTAGCGCCGGCCGTCAGGTCGGCTTTCACCGCGCCGGACTTTAGGCCGGGACTTGCCCAGTTTTCCCCAACACATAACGCCCCGAATGTCGGTACCACACCCGTATCTGCCGGCGATTTCACTTTTGCCTTTTGACATTTGACTTTTGACTTTTGACTTGCACTTTCTAAAGTCAACACCGCCTCGTTTCCGGTCAGGTACAATCCATAGCCGCTGCCGCGCGCAAGGAACTTCACGCGTTTGTCCGTTTGCCCGGTGTTGGCCTCAAAGCTCAGCGGCAACTTTCCATAGGTCTCCGCAATCTGCCTTTTGGCTGCAGGCGAGGTCTTTGGCGATGGGGATGCCGGGCCCGCCGAGTCGGCAGTCAACAATATTGCCGCAACGAGTCCCGCTATAAACAGGGCGCGTGGGAAAGAAGGTTGCAAGTCCGCAGGCATAAATGCTACCTCCCAGCGATGCGGTTACCCTGGGGAGTAGTAACCGCAGGTTTGTAGTTATGCGCAATAGTATACGCCTAAGCAGCACACCCTGAGTCATAACGGATGTAAAATCTGTGTAATTTCCGCTATTTCATCTGGGGGAGCTGCGTCAGGACATATTGTCGGTATTTGGGAAGAGGGCCGGGCGCAGGGTTCCAGGACATAATGTCGCTTTGTGTTTAACAACGATGAGTTCTCAGGGGCAGTACGGACTTCTGGATAAGTGGCGGCGCAGGGGTAGGTTGGTATGAGTGGAAATCTCGTCGAATCGGAAATAAGAACGCCCGAACAGGAATTCGCCAATATGGACCACTTCTTAACATCTTGACGCTTCTCGAACGGGGTGAGACACTAGTGCCGCTCCGACTTGGAGCGCGCACGGGTCGTCCATGCGCCCTCTTCAGCCGCAGCCCGATAGCTCGCCGGAATCGGTGCGAAGGAGTCGGAACAGCACCAGTGGCATCCGTTGCCAGCGAGATGCTTTCATTATGACTGTTGACCGCACGCTTTTTCCCGATATCTTTGAGTCCCAGTTGGAGGTGGCCATGGACCGGCCTTCATATTGCAGAGGTGTAGACGCTGATAGGAATGATCGCCCTGCGCTGTTAATAGCCTGGTTCGCCGCGCTTGTTCTCATTTCGCTCGTGGCCTTGCCGGGATTTGCCGTGCGCGTGCCGGTGCGCGACGGCCAGACGGTGAATCTGAAGCTCCGCAACATTCTCACCACGGACAATGTGCGGAAGAATGACGCCATTGAATTTGAAGTGACCGAGGACGTCATCGTCAATGGACACGTGGTGATCGCCAAGGGAGCGACGGCGCACGGCAAGATTGTGGACGTGAAGGGCGCCTACAAACCCAAGGCCGGCGATGCGGAAGTGGTTTTTGAATTCACGACGGTCACTGCCGCTGACCGGCAGGATCTCCCCCTGCGTCTACAGCCGGAAAAACCCCGCAAGGGGAAGGCCAAGGAGGAGGTCCACGAGAAGTCCGCGATTCCGGGGCAAATCATGCGCGTGGTGGGAGCCGACAAGGGCAAGGAATATCAGGCCTACGTTGACGGATCGTTCACCGTTAATGCGTCCAATGTGATTGCGGTGGCGCCGGAAACTGCCCCTACCTCCCCGGAAGCAGCCCCGGTGGCAGCCCAGCCGAGTGCGCCGCTGGCGCCGGTCGCGGCTCCGGTGGCGCCAACCTCACCCTTGCCCGCCACCGACATAACGGCGACCTCGTCGGTGGAATTTGACAGCACGCCCGATGGCGCGGATATCGTCATTGACGGCAATTTGCTGGGAAACACGCACTCAACCTTGCATTTGACCCCGGGGCACCATGACCTGGAGATTCGCATGGCGGGGTACCACACGTGGACGCGACGCATGGTGGTGGATCCGGAATCGCACCAGTCGGTGCGGGTGACGCTCATCCCGCAATAGAGGCAAGCATCGCGGCGTTACCACCCCAAGGGCCGGTAATCGCCGCATTCCCGTTCGGAGGGTTGGCCATGAGAATCAGGCAAGCAGTGGTGCTTTGGGGACTGGTCATAGCCTGCGCCGGCAGTGTGGTGCAGGCGCAAGCGGCGCACCTGGCCGAGGGCACGGCGGTTCGGGTGCGACTGACGGCAGACCTTTTGAGCTCCAAAGCTGCGGTAGGCACACGGGTGGACCTGGAAGTCGCCCAGCCCATCACCGTGCAAGGTGTACCGGTAATTCCCCAGGGGGCGGCGGCGTGGGGCGCGGTCCAGGATGTGAAGAAGGGCAAGCTCCTGCACTTTGATATTGAGGGCGTGCGCCTGCCCAATCAACAGATCGTAAAGCTTCGCAGCATTTCGTCGCGAAAGAGGGCTGGCATACCGGTGAGGGACGAAATCAAAGTTGAAACCCAGGTGGGAGGAGATTTGGGGGCTCGGAAGGGAACGGAGTTTACCGCTTATCTGGATCAGGACCTGACCGTGGTTGTACCGGGAGCGCCGGCGCAACCCGCTCCGGTGGTGGCTCCGGCAGTGGCGCCCGCACCGGCCGCCGTTGCGGCTCCCACTCCCAAACCGGCGACTCCTTCACCCACCCTCGTACCTACGGCTGCGCCGGCGGTAGTTTCAGCCCCGGTGGTTCATACCGCGGCTGCGGCGCCGCATCCTGCTCCCGTGGCCCAGCCCGGGGAGTACATTACGGTTGAGTGTTTCTCTGATCCCACCGGCGCGGACATCATGATTGACGACGAGTACCATGGAAGCACGCCTTCCATTCTCAAGCTGGTGCCGGGAGACCATCAAATCGAATTTCGGCTCATGGGTTACAAGGCGCACTCGCAGCCCTTGAATTTGACGCCGGGATCGGGGCTCCGCACCGTACGGATCAATTTAGAGAAGCAGCCTTAGCGCTGCCAGTCTCCCAAGCTCGGGCATGTTCACCACGCTGATCGCTATTCTATTCACCCTGGTGCTGGTGGTGGGAGTCCCAGCCCTCTCCTACTCCACCGCCCGGAACCGCGAAATCCGGAGCCTGCCCCGCTTGGGCCTCTACCTTTCCGCCGCGTTCTCCCAATGGCTCTTGACCGTGGTGGGATTGGGAGTTGTGTTCCTGATCGCGCGAAAGGTTTTGGTTCAGGGGTTTGCCGCGATGCCCTTGCGTCCTGCCCTGGAGTGGGGCGCGGGTGTGGCGGCGGCCGCGCTTATGGCGCTGGTGCTGGTCATCTGGTGCGAACGGCGCGGATGGCTGCCGCCCGAATCCGACCTGGTTTACCTGCTGATTCCGCAAACACCCGGCGAGAAACTCTGGGCGGTTCTGATGATCGCGCCCACCGCGGCGTTCTGCGAGGAGTTCCTTTTCCGCGGCTTTCTGCTGACGCAACTGCACGACTGGCTGCACTCGCTTTTGTGGGCTTGGGCGGTAACCTCCCTGGCGTTTGGACTGGCGCATTTCTACCAGGGATGGGGCGGCATGACCCGCGCCGCACTTTTGGGAGCGCTGCTCGCCTACCCCGTGGTGCGCTGGGGCTGCCTGTATCCCGCCATGCTCGCGCACTGGATGATCGACGCGGTGGCGCTCGTGTGGCTCGGCCCCTGCATGATGGGAAAGGCAACTGATGCCGAAGGCAGGGTGATCGAAGGAAAGCCCGATTCGTGATCGGCGCCAAAATGGCGAAATTGGCGAAGGGGCCCTTGTACTTTCAGACGAAAAGTCAAATACTGGAAGACTGCGGCGGTGTATCAGTTTGAATCCCCAGGCCGTTCCTACACGCGAGGCCCCATCGAGGGATCTATTTCCCGAGCGTCATTTCGGGCAATCTGAGCGTAGGGGGCCGCTTTTCCGGTTTGCTGACTGTCAAGTGCGCGTGAAGGGGATTTTGCCTCATGGCTAGTGTTGCCTTAGCAAAATGCCTTTGCCTGTGCCCAAAATGTCAATTCATTGTAGGGCCGGGCGTTAGTCGCCATCTGCGGCCCTAAAAGGTGCCTCTACGGAAAACGCATTTCCCCTACGCAACGCTAGAAGTATGTCGGAAATAATGTTTTCTCTACGAAGAATCAATAACCTAGTGCGCCGGGATAAACCCGCAGGAAGCGGAGAATGCAAATTTCTCACGCGAAAGGAGTAGCGATCCACTCGGCCCCAAGTTTTGCGCTGCGCCTCGCGAGATGCGCAGCGAAGCGGAAACAGGGGAATAGGTGGGCTGGGGATCGATCTCCGAAAATGTGCAATCAGGGCGCCGACGCTGTTAGATGAGCAGAAGGCAACATGCTTCGAGGCGATAGCGCGAGCCCCAGGGCAGCTCTGCGTAGTCGAAGACCCCAGAGCACGCCTAGATACTTCCTGCACGAGAACTGGGAGACCTCGGGAACGTCCCAACCCGTCGGGACCGGCGGGAGAAGGCTTAGGCCGTACGACCCGCCTGCACGTTTCCGAGGAGTCGGACAGCGGCATAGTACCCATGAACCATTTGAACAAGGACAGAAGAACGTCGGCGGAGAAGGGGGAGGGAAGGCCGCTGATCAAGGAGAACATCCATCCGCCCCACACGCGCCCGACACAGTGCGGGAAAAACGTGCCCCAGGGGTTGATGGGTGTGCGGTCAACAGAGCAGCGTTTCGCCGCCACTTATCCGCGATAAGAGCCGTATGCGCTAATCAGCGCCCGCACGGGTCCGAGCGGGGGCAGCGGGCAACCGCTGTCCCTACCGCAACCAGAAAGTCAAATCGCGCTAAGTTGTTGATTCTACGTGCAACGGAATCCAACTCCGACAGACTCATAGGCCGCATATTGCCGATGCTCGGGTTGCAGGCCTGGCAACAGATTCCAGTGCCGCGCCGCATCCGACCGAATCCCGACGAGGCACTGCCGCCCCCGGGCAAGGTCGCAACGCGAGGCTGGGGACGCAAACATTAGACCCCATCTCCGCCCCACCCGCGGGTCACCAGACAGGTGAACCGGTACGATGTGCTCACTCGTTGTAATGGCTGAGGTGGAGAACAGAATCGTAGTCAATCAGCGCCACACGAAATTTCTGGAGCCAGCCTTGGCGGCCTAGCACGTTGCGGCCAATCTCGATGGTGGCGGGAAAGAACACCACGGAATCGAACTGCCAATCAAAGCAGGTGATCGTCACTTCGTGGCCGAAGGCTTGAAATTCACCATTGGCAGTTCGGAAGAGGGTAGGTCGGCCGCTTTCGATGTTGAGCCCGAGTTGCTCGCCGTATACTCGCTCAAAGATACAATAGTCGGCCCCGGTATCAAGTTTGGCGAGAAGCCGAACCGACTTTCCGCTCACTGTCAGTTTGACGGGAATGGCAATTCCCGAAGCACTCAGGGCGCCGTAGTGGTGGGAGTGCCGGAATGTAAGTGTGGTCGCCAGAGCTACCATCCAGCGAAAGGAAGTTGGTCCTCGGGCTCGACGCGCGTCACCAGCGGTGCTCCTTCGTGGCGGGCAATGGCGGTATACACTTCCCGCGCTGAGTCGCCAACTGCCAGCAGGGCATTGCCTTCGAGCGCAACCCAGCGCCCTCGATACTGCTCGCGGTGAGTCTCGAGCCAGCTTATTTCCGACATTTGCCGCTCGTCTTCCTGGGGAGCATCGCCTAGTGCCCTCAAGGGCGAGGAGGCCGCCTGCTGCTGGAGCAAGGTTTGGACATAGGCATCCAGTTCAACGCCGAGCGCCCGCGCGCGGGCTGCCAAACTCGCTTCGACCTCGGGTGGCAGGTGCAGAGTGATCGCCATCGTGTTCCCTTCCGTTACCTTCCTAGATCCGCTTCAGTTTACCGCCCCCCCTGCTGCCATGTCTATAGCTCCATTTTCCCCAACAAGCCGGAAAGCCGGTTGGCTGGCGCAGAGCCGGGTTTCAAGCTCTGAGGGTCTTCCCGCGCCAATCGTATCGACGGGATTGCTTCAGTGTTAGAGTCGGAGCGCGCGAAGCAATTCCAGGTCTGGCAGAATTTGAATCCCGCGCACGGCGCTGAAACGTCGCACTTCTTCGCTGAAGAAATCCGCATCTCGGGTACAGATCACGTCGGCGTTTCCTGCCAGCGCGGTACCGAGCACGGGTTCGTCCGCTGGATCTCTCAGCAGCTTCTCCGGCACGGGCAGAGGATGGACGAGCAGGGTAGCGCAGACTCTCGTACCCCGGAGAGTCTTCGGCTCCGCGTTCCGTGTCACGCTGGGCGGCGGTATGGTGCGCGGGCATGTGGCGGCGGGGACGGGGGGTTTTGTCGCACCGTTTTTTGTTCCTAAGGGCAGCCTGATCCCCGAGGACCGCATCTCTTTACCCGCCGGCTCGCGCTCACTCTCATTCAAAGTGGACAATTGGAACGGAAGGCCGCAGTTCCACGGGCTTGGTGGTAATGACCAGCTTGGCGGGCATGAGCTCCGGGCCTTCCCAGCCCTCCTTTACCGCCTCGATGTGGATTTCGCCGGGGCGCTTGGTGCTCTGCACGATCGCCTGCGCAAGCCCGTTGAACAGCGAGCGCCTGGGTTCCTTGTCGCTCTCCTGGCAGTTGGGGTCGCCGTTCCCCACGCCGATCAGCGCGCCGGCGCCGGAAACCTTGAACGCAATCTTGTTGTGGGCGGTCGGCACCGGCCGGCCCTCCCGGTCGAGGGCTTCCACCTTCAGCATGGCTACGTCCTCGCCGTCGGCGCTGATCTCGGTGCGGTCGGCGGTCAGGCGGATGGCGACCGTGGGGCCGGTGGTCTCGCGCTTTTCGCTCAGAACCACCTTGCCGTCCTTTGATCCCCGCGCCTCGATCGCGCCCGGCTCGTATTTCACTTTCCACTCCACATGGCCCAGGTGCGGAACCTTCCGGCTGCCCAGGCTCTTGCCGTTGACCAGCAACTCCACCTCGTCCAGGTTGGAATACACCCACACCGGAATCTCGTCGCCCTCCCTGCCGTGCCAATCCCAATGCGGGAACAGGTGCAGCGCCGGCTCCTTGCCCCACCACGCTTGGTAGTAGTAGAAGTAGTCCTTGGGAAAGCCGCACATGTCCACGATGCCGAACTGCGAGTTGATCGACGGCCAGCCGTAGGGCGTCGGCTCGCCGCGATAATCGAAACCCGTCCAGGCGAACCCTCCCGCCTCCCAATCGCGCGTAGCGTAGAACGTCCACCATCCTTCCGGCGTTTTGCCCCACGGCACCACGCCGTCGTAGGAGTTCATCGTGTTGCGCAGCGGATCGGTGGCGTACTCGCCGCGGGTGCTGATGGCGCTCGAAGTCTCCGAGCCGTAGATCGGGCGCCGGGGATACTTTTTGTGGAACGCGTCGGGGTTCTTCTCGTTGTAATTGAAGCCGATGATATCGAAGGCCCCAGAGATGCCCTTCTCGTTGTCCCCGTTGACCGCGGCGGAAACCACGCGCGTCGGGTCGAGCTCGTGGCAGCGGCGCACCATGCTGCCGGCGATTTTGGCCCCCTGCTCCGCCATGGCGTCTTGCAGCAGCCACTCTTCGTTGCCGACGGACCAGATGATGATGGAGGGTGAGTTGCGATAGCGCTTGACCATTACTTCGAGTTGCTCCAGGCCCTCGGGATTCGAGCTCATCTGGCGGGTCTCGCACATCATCATCATGCCCATGCGGTCGCAGGCTTCCACCCACTCGGGTGTGGGCATGTTGTGAGACGTGCGGACGGCATTGCCGCCCATCGCGCGCATCACGGCAAGCCGGAACCACTGCAGGCGGTCCGGCAGCGCGGCGCCGACGCCGGCGTGATCCTGGTGATTGCACGTGCCCTGGATCTTGAGCGCTTTGCCATTGAGGAAGAAGCCCTTGTCCGCATCGAAGACCGCCGTGCGCACGCCGAAGGTGACGCGCTCGGCATCGCGCACCTGGCCGCCGCACTCCACCGCGACCGTGGCCGCGTAGAGGTTGGGCTCATCCACCGACCATAGCTCCGGATTCGCCAGCTTTGCCGTGGCGCTGAAAGCGGCTGAGCCGTCGACGGCGATGGACTGCGCGGGCGCCTCGGCAGCCGCGACCGTGGCGCCCTTGGCATCCGTGATTTTCCAGCTCACCTTGGCGCTGGCGGCCTGCTTGCCCGCGTTCCGGACCACGGTGGAGAGATTCAGCGTGGCCGAGTTGCCGTTCACGCTGGAGCGGACCGTGCTGTCCCATTTGCCCATGTACACGGCATCGGTCTTGGTCAGCCACACGTGGCGATAGACGCCCGCGCCCTCGTAGAACCACCCGTCGCCGAAGCTGGCGTCCACGCGCAACACGATGTAGTTCTTCGCGCCATAAGCGAGGAAATCGGTGAGGTCGAAGCGGAACGGCGCGTAGCCGTTGTTATTGCGGCCGATAAAGCAGCCGTTGACGAAGACCAGCACGTCGCGGAAGGCGCCGTCGAATTCGACCCAGAGGCGGCGGCCCAAGTCGCTGGCGGGAATCTCGAACTCGCGGCGGTACCAGCCCACACTCGTTTCGGGAAAGCGGCGGCCGAGCGGCTTGTACCCGTGCCCGCGCAGCGGATCTTCGTCTCCGATCCCGCCCTCGTCGTGCACGAACGGAAGTTCCACCGCCCAGTCGTGGGGAAGATTGAGGCGGCGCCACTGGGAATCGTCGAATCCGGCCTTGGCAAACTTGAAATCGCCGGTCTTGGCAAAGTCGCCCTGGCCGAAGCCGAATCCCAGATCCTTGGCGGGGTCGGCGCCATGGCCGAAGGTGAACTTCCAGCCGAAGTCGAACAGGAGCTGCTCACGGGGCGGAATGGCGGGAACGGCTGCGGCTGAGCCCTCCAGCGCGTCCTCGCCGAGTGGCGGGGCGATGCGGGCCAAGGCGGAGCGAGCGAATAAAGAAGAGGCGGAGAGAGCCAGCCCGGAAGCGAGCAGGTCACGGCGAGATAGGCGCGGCATTAGGACCTCCAAGGATTGAAGATTCACTATGCGCGGGGAAAAACGCGCATGTCGTGCAACGCGGGCTGAATCCAGGGTGGCATTGGCTTTCAGGCCAAAGTCACTTTGAGCGCAGCCGCATAATCCACCTTCGGTTGATACTGTTTCGGAAGCTCGACCCGCAGGCCATCGGCATTCTGCTTCCAGTCCAGCCCCTCCTGCGTCCCGAGCAGTTCCACCCGGGCGATCCTGCCGGGATTTGTTGCCGCCGATGTTCCCAGCGCCCCCGCGAGGATGGGCTCCGCAGGCCAGCCCAGCACCAGGGCGTAGATGGCCGTATTCGTCTTGTTCCGGGTGAAGCGGATGTCCTTAGGCCCGAGTTTGCTCACACTGTCGCCCTGAAACCGTCCGCTCCTTACCATATTGGGTCCTTCACCATAGATTTTCCAGGGCCTGGTCTCGTAAATGGCCTCGCCGTTCACCTGCACCCAATCCGTGATGCCATCAAGGACGGCGATTTCCTTGCTATCGATGGTTCCGTCAGGCTTGCCGGGAATGTTCAGGATGAATGTGCCGTTCTTGCTGACGGTATCGATCATCCAGTGGATTACATCGCGGGGCGGCAGATACCCGCCAAACTCGCCGGGTTTCTCGAAGAGCCTGCGGTGGTAGTGCCATTCGCCGATACAGGTTTCTGACTGCCACGGGTACGGCATGATTTGGCCTGTCAGGCCACGCTCATAGTCAGCCACCAGGGCCTTGGCCAGGCGGTCCGGAATCTCCTTGCCATTCAGAACTGCCTCCATCCTGCCACCGTGCGTCTGTAGATTGTGATTGTAATAATAAGCGGCAATGTTCATGCCGCCCCAACCGAGCGGGACCAGGTCATTATCAAAATAGAGCAGGTCGGGATCGTGCTGATCGATCAGGTCGCGCGTGCGATCATAAAAATCCTTGACGTAAGAGGCATCCGGCAAAGCGTTCAACGGATGTTTGACCCCATAGATCCGATGCGGATCGAGTCCCTGCCACCACTGGTCTTTACTTTCACCGCCAGATAAATCCCCATCGTAGGGGACGCCGGCCAGCGGACCGGATTTGTCCGCGCCGTGGGAAGGCTGGAAAAACCACCAGTTGAAGGCCTGGTGCACCGTGACCCCGAGGCGTAATCCCTGTTTTCGCGCCGCGGCGGCCCAGGCGCCCACCACATCGCGATGCGGACCCATCGCGGCCGCGTTCCAGGGTTGATGCTTTGAGTCCCACGTGTCGAAGCCGTCGTGATGATTGGCAAGGGCAACGAAGATCCTCGCCCCGGCCTTCTTGTAGCGCGCTATGAGGTCGTCGGGCTCCCAGTTCAGAAGCGTCCACTGCGGGCAAAGATCTTTGTATCCGAAACGTGAGGGGGGCCCATAATGTTCGAGGTGATATTTGTACTGCCGTGAGCCCTCAAGGTACATATTGCGCGCGTACCAATCACCGGCTTCGGGCACACACTGCGGGCTCCAGTGGGCCCAGATGCCGAACTTGGCATCGCGATACCACTCCGGCGCGTCGTACTGCAACAGCGAATCCCAGGTGGGTTTGTATGGTCCCTCACCCGCAAGATCGGGGATAGGCGAGTCCATGGGAACGCCGTCCCACGATCCGCCCGGGATGGGCAGCACGGGCGGGCGGCCCATGGCGTTGGATTTCCAAGCCGCCTCATCGAGCTTCGCTGGAACGATTTTGCCATCGCTCACCTGATAGAAGACCCTCTTCTCCGGCGGCAATGCGCAGAACTGGGCGTAGTCCCCGGTGTACTGACCGAATCCGCCGGGCAACTCCAACTGGTTTTCCTGCGCGGTTTGCCCCAAGGCCGGCAGGGCTTTCGCTGCGGCTGCAATCGCCAGAAACTTGCAGAAATCCCGTCGCTGCACAATCACCTCCTGTCATGTTCGCGAAGCGGCGCGTCACCCCCTCCGCTTCCTCATCATGGGCTCGACGTCGAGAAACGCGAATTATAACCACCACAATCAGCCCGGTCAATGGTACGTATCGCGCAATCTAAAATGTTACCCGAGGAGGATCGTCGCGCGATTTTAGAATGTTACCCGCTATGGAGACGGGTAACCGCATGAGTCAGGCTTCCAAGAAGGAGTACTTGAGGAGAATTCATCCCCGCTACGACGTGCAGGGCGGGATGAAGGGTATAGGGTTCAGGATTTTGTCGCAGCGTGAGCTTTAGCTCGCACGCGCCGGCCTAAAGGTGGGCGCCGCTTCCGCACCCCATAGCGTGATTCTCAGTATTCCGTTACGCTCCCGCCCTTCGCGTCCAGGTCGATGCGCATGATCCACTCGCAATTGACGTAGTGGGATTGAAAGAACATTTCCAGAGTGGGCTGATCCGGCGCTTCCGCTTCCGTGAGCATGCGCCCGCCAATCTGGCTGGAAACACACCGCCGCACCTTCACTTCGTTACCATTCATCAATTTTAGCATTAACTCTCTTAAGGCTTGCTTGGTGAGGCAAGCGGTGGTGTGAGCAGCAAAATACAGCGCCATGTTGACTCCAGAGAGAAGGGTGCAGAAGGGCAGGGCGGACCAGGTCCGCAGGTCCGCGGGCTTTCCTTGCCCATAGGAACGAACTAGGGACTTTCGAAACCGTCCGCGCTACACCTGAATCCTGCCCCCTAACCCTTATCGAGTCCCAGATGCCGGGCGATCAAAGCGTCGCGCCAGCGGCCGGGCAGCGCGCGCCTGAGGCTGATGGCGAGGGCGGAATGGGCGCCCACCACGTAGCGCGTGCGGGGGCGGCGGGCGGTAAGCGCGCGCACCACCGCCTTCGCCACCACCTCAGGAGGAGCGGCTTGGGCGGATTCCCGCTCGATGCTATCGCGAACGACGCGCAGGGAGTTCCCGTACAACTGAAGGGCTTCGGTGGAAAGTTCCGCGCGCATGGCATCCGCTTCACTCAGCGATTTCTTCAGGATGGGCGTCTGAATGAATCCCGGCTCCACGATGGAAACGTGCATCTTCCAAGGCCGAAGTTCTTGGCGCAACGCGTCCGTTAAAGCTTCCAGCGCGAACTTGGAGGCGCAATAGGCGCCGGTAAACGGGCTGGAAATCAGGCCGCTCAGCGAACCGATATTCACAATGCGACCCTGCGCCTGGCGCAGGCTGGGAAGGAAGGCCTGGGTAACGGCAACTTGGCCGATGACGTTGACCTCCAACTGGCGGCGGAGCGCATGGAGCGGCAGGAACTCCAGCATCCCGCTCACCACGATGCCGGCGTTGTTGACCAGCCCTGCCAGCCCCGCGCCGCCCAGCGCCTCCTTGACATTGCGCGCCGCGTGCGCGATTTCCGTCTCGTCGCTGATGTCCAAGCGGACCGGAACCAGCCGCGCCGACGCGCGCCGCCTTAGAGACTCACCATCAGCGGCTTTGCGAATGCCCGCGAATACGCGATATCCCAGCTTATCAAGCTGCAACGCGCACACTTCCCCTATCCCCGTCGATGCACCCGTAATGACCACTGCGCCCTTGTCTGCCATCAGCCCTCCTTTTTGTCGTGGGCTATAGTATCAGAGGATGGGGAATTTGGGAGGCTGATGAAAAAGCGGTTGGTGACGGCGCATGGGCGGCTTTATCTCGCAATATTGCCAACGATCTCAACGGCGAATGGCGGCGTCCCCATAAAATCGGGACAGGTTCCACCGCCGCTGCACCCTCTTCATTAGCCTGTTGCGTTTCAGGATCAAGGATTCAGGATTGCGGACCCGTCGCGTTTCACTCCAAGGCCGCAAGCAACAGAGAGGCTTTGTGCGCCAGGTTTAGGGCGCGCGGAAGATCGCCGCTCGCCATGGCGTGGGTGGACTGGGCAAAGAACGTGCGGGCATCTTCCAGCGTCCTCTGATCGTCGGAGGAGAGCTGTGCGCTGTTCCAGCGGGCCAGGCGTTGGCGGATATCCTGCTGCAAGTTCAGGATCTGACGCCGGAGTTCAGTCTCTTGGGCAGAGCTTTCCTGCGGTTCGAGGGCGGGAACTTCCGCCGGCGGGGTCTCGGGCTCTTCCGGCGCGGAGGTTTCATCGGGCACCGAAGGCGTTTCGGTGTGCGCCGGCCGGCTGCCGCCTCGTCGGCCACCAGCCGTGGTCTTCGATGACTCGGGGGGTTGGGGCTGTGGAGTCACCTCCGGCTCAGGCGGGGGAGCGGGTTCCTCGATCACCAGTACCTGCGGTTTTTCCGCGGGCACCGCGGCCGCAGGGGTCGGCGCCGGAACGTAAACCACCAAGCTTTTGGATTCCTGGCGTTTAAGGCAGCCGCTCATCCAAAGCACCAAACCGCAAAGCGATGAAATAGACGCCCGCCGTAGCATATTGTGAATTCTATCATTACCCGGCGCTCAAGGCGAACCAACCTGTGCGCGCAGGAGCCGGGCCGGCGCTCAAAATGACAACAGCGAAGCGTTTTCCCGCAACCTGTGAAGCCTTCCTCCAACCCAGGGTGAGGAATCCCCCGGGCGCTGGCTCGTAATCTTGCTCAGGGCCTAGTTGATAAAAGCCTGCCTTCCCGTCGATTCAGATTATTGACGGTCGACGTGTATGCCCCGATAATCGGTGTGTTAGGGGTGTTCCATTGCCCCCACGGCCAAGCCAGGATTTGCCGCACAAGCGTCGGGTCTTAGGTCAGTCTAGTCACAGGGCTATCGCCTTCCAAAAAGGAGTGTGGTCATATGGGCAAGCAGGTGAGGCGCAGGTGTGTCTGCGCCCGGGCCAAACTGTTGTTTGCCGTGGGAGTTTTGCTGGTGGGAGCGCGCCCCTCCTTCGCCCAATCTCCTCCCGCCGAACCCCTGAAGCTCGGCACCGTTACCGTGCAAGGCAGCGTCCGCGAACGTGTGGAAGGGTGGGATTGGTTCCAGGACCCGGCGTATGAAAACAGCTATATCTACCCCGGAACGCTGATCCGCTTGAGCTTCAGCCAGCAGCGGGAGGCTTTGGACTGGAAATTCGAGCTCGGGGCGCCCGTGTTGCTCGACTTGCCCAACGATGCCATCGCTCCCTCGCCGCAGGGCCAGTTGGGTTTGGGAGCCGCGTACTTTGCCTCCAATCACAATTCGCAAAACACCGCCATGATATTCCCAAAGCAGGCCTATCTCCGCTTCAAACACCTCGGCGGCAGCAAAGGACAAAGTCTCCAGGTGGGTCGCTTTGAATTCTTCGATGGCGGTGAAGCCACTCCCCACAATGCCACCCTGGCTGCGCTGAAGAAGGACCGCATTGTCCAGCGTCTGATCGGCAACTTTGGGTTCACCAACATCGAGAGGAGCTTCGACGGTTTTCACTATAATTACTCCGCGCCGAAACTCGACTTCACTGCCGTCGGCAGCATTCCCACCCGCGGTGTATTCCAAACCGACGGTTGGGGTTGGTTGCACACGGGATTCCTCTATACCTCGCTCACCGGCCAAGTGATGCCCCAGCGGAAGACCGCCGGGGAGTGGCGCGTCTTTGCCATTTACTATGACGATTGGCGGCACGTTCTGAAGAGCGATGATCGCACGGCCGCAGCGCGCGCGCAGGACATGGGTAATATCCGCATCGGGACCTTCGGCGGCCACTACTTGCAGACGGTGGAGACGCCCGCCGGTGCGCTGGACTTCCTTTCCTGGGGCGCCGTACAGACCGGGAGCTGGGGGGTGCTCACGGACCGCGCTGGCGCGTTTGCCGGGGAAGCGGGGGTGCAACCGAACGTGGCGAGGGCCCTCCACCCCTGGCTGCGGGCGGGCTACTTTTACGGGAGCGGCGACGGCAACGCCTCCGACAACAAGCAGGGCACTTTCTTTCAGCTCTTGCCAACGCCACGCGTCTACGCGCGTTTTCCATTCTTCAACATGATGAACAACGAGGACGGTTTTCTGGAGCTGATGCTGCGGCCGGCGAAAACTATAACCCTTCGGAGCGACATCCACGCGCTCCGCTTGGCCAGCGCCACCGACGACTGGTACTTGGGGGGAGGGGCCTTCCAGCCCCAGACCTTCGGCTTTACCGGCCGACCCAGCAACGGAGCGCGGAGCTTGGCGACGCTCTATGACACCAGCTTTGACTATCAGGTGGGCGCGCACGTGTCCCTGGGTTTGTATTACGGCTACGCGGAGGGGAAATCCGTCATCCGGCACATCTATCCCCACGGAGCAGATGGCCAACTCGCTTTTATTGAGGCCACTTATCGGTTCTGACCCCGGCGGGCACAGGTCATTCCGGCGCAACCATTGCGAGTCCAGCGCGGCCCTCCAAAACAGGTCCGCTCGCCTGCCCTGCCATCGCAGGCGGTTGCGGGGGCGAGATTCAGCGCCCGCGGCCCAGGGGGGCGGCGGCACGGCAAAAGGCCGCCAGGGGCGGATGGCGTGAGGCGATGAAACGCACGCCGTAATTCTGCAAATAAACCTGGCCGGGCATTCCGATGACGCTCAGCAGGGCGAAGAGCAAAGCGGTGAAGAGGCAAAGGAAAAGGGCGCCAAAAACCACGGTTACAGGATTCCAGGCCCACGCCAGACCAATCATTTGTAGGGCGTAATTAAGCAGCGCGGCGGAGATCAGCACGCCGGAGGATAGTCCCATCAAAACGGGGAAGAGAACGAAGAGGACGGCGACGCTGATAGCCATTGACACCGCAAAGCGCAACACGAGGTAGGTGAGAAACGCGCTCTGCTCCCGCCGCGAAAGTCTCCAGACGATTCCCCATGCGGCGGGAAGAGAGATCCTGCCGGCGTACATTAACGGCGCCACCAAATCATCCGTCAGGGTGATACCAAGGGCGACCAGTAATCCGACGAAGACTATCCCCACCAGCTCCGTCACCAGAATCAGCGACCCCACCCACCAGGGCTGGCCGGTTTCCTCGAGGAAATTCAGGTACCGGAACGAAACGAACAGGACACCGGATACCATCGCCAGGATAGTGCCCACCACTCCCAACAGCCACAGGAAGTAGGAGCGGCCAAACGATTTCAACCCTTTCCAGGCCGCGCCGACCTCCAAGTCCTGCTTGATGACGGCTTCGATCAGCACAAATCGCAACACGCATCGTGCGTAGATGAGGCCGAGAACCAGACCCAGGCTGAGGGCAACGCCCAGCGCGATCAAACTCAGGTGCTGGGCCATTACCAGGCGGAGATGGAGGAGAAGGTCAGTAGTGTGAAGGTCAATCGGCAGAGCGCGGAAGCCCCACTGAAATGCCGCCGTCGATGTGCCGCCACCCAGGAACAGGCACACCACGCTCAAGGCGATCCAACGGCGTCCGACAAAGGGGCGAAAAAGCACGCGTAGCGTATCGTCCCACGCGGGGGAAAGCGATTCGATAGGGGATAGCGCGCCTGCTTCCGCTCGGCGGACAGGGACGAAACGGAAGGGTCGGGGAGTTCGTTCGGCAGCGTCCAATCGCTCATCTCTCCGGCAAAAGCAATGCTAGCATCGAATGGGGCTAACGGTAATTCTGTTCAATCAACATGGCTGTTCCCCGTTCGACCCCCTGATCCCTGCCCGCAAAACGCAGGTGAGGCGGTCTCTCAAGAACAAACCTGTGAATACTCTCTTCAAACCTCTTATGTGAACAGCACCCGGGCCAAGAGAGGCACAGCGGGGCAGGGGCACAACCACCGGCTGGCAAAAGCTCCAAGGCGCGCCCAACATTTGGCGGGAACAGGCTCCCATGCCCGCGAAGCCGCCGAACGCTTTCCCTCCATCCCGTTACGTTGCCTTCGCGTGCTCCTGATAGATCTGCCGCCATTCCTCACGCTTGGCGAGGACGTACTCTTTCGCTTCCTGGCGAGATTTATAAATCCGCTTCCCCTTGAGGAGATTGCAGGGCTGGCAGGCGGTCACGAGATTGTCCATGCTTCGCGCGCCGCCCTTGGCGTGCGGGTGGATGTGATCGATGGTCAGGACTAGCCAGGTTTCGAAATCCCGCAGCCCGTCAAGACCGCAGTAATAGCAGCGGAAATGATCTCGCCGGAAAACCTTCATCGCGTCTTCCCGACGCAGATGGGGTGAGGGTCCGGCGAAGAACTTCACTATTTGCCTGAAGGCCATGGCTCCTCCTTCCGAGGCCGGGTTCGAATTCGCTGATAACCTCTTAAAGGGCTTCGTTGCCGGGACGGGAAGAACCACCGCCAAGCTACCATCGTGGGTTGACGGATGGCAGCGGGCGACAGAAGGGCTTGCCCCGGGGCCTTCCCAGGTGCCCGCAACGCACAATTATCTTAGCGCTCTTCCGGGGGTTTTGATAGTGCGGAGAAAAGGGGGCGGGGCTAAAAATGGTGTTTGGCAATAATAAACTTGGCGTTCACTAAGCGAAAAAAAGGGAACGCTTCGGGGCTGCGAGTTGTCAATACCTGCTAGAGACGCAAAGGAGTTCAGATGGGGAGGTCGTCAATTCTGGGAGGGGAGAGGGCGCTTTCTGGTCAGACGGGAGACGCAATGGGCCTCGATGTATTTGCGGACGGCCTCGGGCATGCGGTGGTCCAGGCAGATGTCACGCAGGTCGGGGACTGCCATTTCGGGGAGAAAGGCGAGCACTCGCGCGAAAGGGGTGAGCGGATTGCGGATGAGCGCGAGACGCAAATGGTAGTGATGCGACCATCGTGGGTGCTGGGCCAGTTGTTCCACGACGGCAGGTGGCAGGCCTTCGCGGGCAAGCACCTTGAGCAAGTGGCCCTCGGTCAGGGAAGGATTATCGAGGGCGGCGCCAATCAGTTCCAAGTCGGGGTGGATAAGGAGGCTGGCGGCCAGGCGGCCGGTGCCCCGCCGCGCGAGCGAAATTCTTTCCCCGCGCGGCATGCCTTCCAACTTCTTGAGGATGGTTTCTTCCGCGACCATCTTGACGTCGGTGGGGACAGCCGGGGTTTGCGCCACGCGCAGCAGGTCGAAAATATAGAGGAATTTCATGAGGGGCAGAGAAATCTGACGCGGCGTTTGGGGATGCCTCACCAAGGCAAGTTGAAGGGTGTAGCTGCGCCGAATCTCCACGCGGCGGGCAAGTTCGCGAACCACCTCGTGTACCAGGTCTTTGCGCTCGAGCAGGCGGAGCAGATCACGCTCCTGCAAATGGGGATTGCGCGCCAACCCCAGGAGGATTTCTTGCCCGGTCTCTTTGATGAAGGCCTCAATTTCCTCTCGCGAGGAAACCGCGACAGCCAGTTCGGCCCGTTGGCGTAAGCGTTCCTGGGGAGAGAGAGCGGCCATCAAGGGGCGATTTTAGAGGGGACGGCCGCCTTCTCGCAAGGGAGATTTGTGTACAGTGGCGTGTCTCGGAGACGCAGAGGGCGGCTTCTTTTCGCAGGTGCGGCTCCCGTTACGGACCCAGGAACAGCATCTTGACGTTGATTTGGAGACCCTGAACCCGGCTTCTGCATCTAACCAACCCGAAGCGGGCGAAAGATTAAGGACCGTCAAGTGCGATTTTACTTGAAAAGTCCATCAAGAATTGATATTTGGATAGGGTCATCCGAAGGATTGCAACTTGTTCATCGAGCAGTTTTAGCCCCCGAGGCCCGGTTGGGTCTCTGGCGATTACTATAATGAGTGCGCCCAGTTCACCAACGATTCACCATTCCACTGACGAGGTAGCTTTGCAATGAGGAAAACGACTGCGCTTTGGACTCTCATTTTTCTGGTCAGCCTATCGTCCGGCGCCACGGCGGGCGAGCACGCCAACCGCTCTGGCCATTTCCCCAATCTGACTCTCGTGGCCGCCGTGCAGGCGCCACCCCAGGCGGCGAAGGCCCCATCATGGAAGAGCCGGGATGAGTATGATGCTTACACTGCCATGGCGACGGCAACCGATCCCGACAAAAAGATCTCCCTTGCCGAGGCGTTTATCCAAAAGTTTCCGACGTCCGATTTCAAAGCTGGCGCCTACGTGACGGAGATGCAGGTTTATTTCCAGCAAGGCAAGAGTGATCAGGGTGTGGCGGCGGCACAGAAGGTGCTGGGTATCGACCCCGACAATCTGGATGCGCTGGCCGCCCTCAGTTACGTATTCCCCTTCACCTTCAAGCCGACTGATCCCGATGCCACCGCCAAGCTACAGCGCGCTGACAGTGACGCGCACCACGGCTTGGACGTGCTTCAGAAAATTCAAAAACCTGACAAGGTGACGGACGAGCAGTTCAAGGCCTTCATCACTCCCAAGCGCGCCCTCTTCAACTACACGATTGGTTTCGTAGCCCTTCAGCGCAAGGATTACGCGAACGCCATCACCGCGCTCAAGTCGGCCGCGGCGGATAACCCCAGCGATGTTTACACGTTCTACCAGTTGGGGGTGGCGTACATGTTGTCCACTCCGCCGGATTACGACAATGGACTTTGGAACCTGGCGCGGGCGGTGGATTTGGCCAACGCGGCGAAGGCCCCCAACGCGGCGGCGATCCAAAAGTACTTTGACCAATCCTATGTAAGCCGCCACGGTTCCAATGCGAACGAGCAGGACGTGCTGGACCTGGCCAAGACCTCCGTCATGCCTCCGGATGGATTCAAGGTGACCGCGGCGGAAAAGCATAAGCCCACGGGCAACGCGGCCATTGACTACTTTTACAGCCTCGAAGATACCATGAAGGCGGGCGGCGACCAGGCCAAGCAGGCCTGGGATCAAACCAAAGGTCAATCCTTCGGCTATGGCGGAAAGGTGGTCAGCGCCGAGAAGGGACCGGACCCGGATACCTACGTGGTGGGGCTCGCCATTACCGATGAGAGCAAGGCATCGGACACTGCCGACATATTCCTTCGCGACAAACAACCGGATGCCAAGTATCTTGCCAAGGGTAATCTGATCGCATCCTTCAAGGGAACCATCGCCGAAAACACTCTGACGCCGAGCTTCTCGCTGACCCTGGACGGGACGGTCAACGACGATAGCCTGGCGGCGGCAAAAGAAGACGCCCTGGCCAAGGCGAAGCCGAAGCCGGGGGTTCACCATCCGGTCCACAGAACGACGCCGCCGAGCAACTGAATTCCGCGAGGCAGGGCGCCGGCAATCGCCGGTGGCCCTGCCTTGACTCACTGCCTGATTCCCCAAGCACAAATCCATCGTTTCCCACCCATGGTCGTAGCCGGCCTGAAGCCATGGCGGGCGCAGCGAGCGGCGCAGTTTCTAAACGCTCAACCGGCCGACACAAACTGACCCACAAAGAGGAGGGTTTCCCGGCGGGATGCCGCGGGGGTTAGCGTTTAGCGGCGGCACGCAGGCGGCGCTTCGGCCGATGGTCCAGGCCCAGGTCTTCCACCTTCCGGCTTAAGGTATTGCGATGAATGCCAAGAGCCACAGCGGTTTTGCAATGATTGCCATTGTTCTTTTCCAGCATGTGTTTTATGAACTTCTTCTCAAATTCTGACAGCGCATCGGTAAAAAGAATCCCGTGCTCAATCATCTGATTCACGAGGGATTCGAGTTGGTCTTTCACGGGGATACTCCGATCCTTGGGAAATCGCGGGACCTGCGGCTTAGGGTTTGGCCGATCCCTGGTTGTTTGGAATTAGCGCTTCCCGAAATTTTTCGAAGCCGGTATGAAATTGGGCGCGCAGACTTGCCGGCATGACGAGCACAATGACGCGCGTCCCGGTGGTTACATAGGGCGCCAAAGACGATTGCCGCACGGCGTCCGGCTTGATCGCGAAGGCCAACATGACCATCAGCAGAATGGCGTCAACCAATACTCCGAGTACCAAACCGAAGATCCCTCCCAGGAACCGGTCGAACCATTGAATGCCCGCAGTCTTGATGAGCTTGCGCGCCACCAATCCCACCAGCGCCCCCAACACCATCGTGGCCAAAAACAGGACCAGGAATCCCAAGCCGAGGGCGATTTCATGCGACTTGGTCAGATCCTCGAACCACCGCGCAGCATGGGAATAGCCGATGGCCGCCACGACCAGGCCGATCAGCACCGACGCCAGGGAGATCAATTCCTGAACGAAACCTTTCATTATGGCCGTTATAACTGAAGCCACGATAATCGCGGCGAGAATAAGATCCAGCCAATTCCACGCATCCATGGGGCGCTCGCAATCTGCAACGGACTTGCTTCAACTGAGGGAATCTCCAGTGAGCAATCGATAAGCCTCGCGGTATTTCTGACTCGTTTTCTCCACCACCTCGGCCGGCAGGGGCGGCGGTGGCGGTTGTTTGTTCCAGTGGGTCAACTCCAGGTAGTCGCGGACGAACTGCTTGTCAAACGAAGGCTGAGATTTTCCGGGCGCGTATTCGCGCTGCGGCCAGAACCGGGAGGAGTCGGGAGTCAGCACCTCGTCGATCAGGATAACTTGGCCGCCCTTCAGCCCCCACTCGAACTTGGTGTCGGCAATAATGATGTCGCGGCCCTCGGCGAACTCGCGGCCTTTGCGGTAGAGCGCTAAACTCAGTTCGCGCAGCTTCTCCGCCGCGTCTGCCCCCACCTCCGCCACCATTTGCTCCCACGTGATGTTTTCGTCGTGGCCGGTTTGCGCCTTCGTGGCCGGCGTGAAGATGGGATTCTCGAGGCGCGAGGACTCGCGCAGGCCGGCGGGAAGCTTGATGCCGCACACGCTTCCGGTGGCGCGATATTCCTTCCAGCCTGACCCTGCCAGGTAACCGCGCACCACGCACTCGATGGGGAATGGCTGCGCCTTCTCCACCAGCATCGAGCGCCCCGCCAGTTGGCCGGCGAAGGGGTGCAGTTCCCGGGGATAGTCAGAAACATTCGCCGTAATCAAGTGATGCCGGATGTCTTCTTTGATGAAATCAAACCAGAAGCAGGAAAGCTGGGTCAGCACCCGCCCCTTGTCGGGTATGCCTTCGCGCATTACGACATCAAAGGCGGAAAGCCGGTCCGTGGCGACCACCAACAGCTTGTCGCGGAGTTCATAAACGTCCCGCACCTTTCCCCGCGAAAAAAGCTTGACACCGGGCAGATGCGTTTCGAGTAATACGCCTTGGTTTTCAGATGGCATGGTAGTGGTTCAGGGCAGGGACATTCTAAAGCAACTCGCAATGTTGTCAATGGAAAAAGCACTCAGGAATTTTTCGCGCGGACTACCAAGTACGGGGTGAGAGTGAGCTAGCCACACAACATTTGGAGTGTCATGAAGGCGCATGAAATGCGGTTGGGGGCGGACGCGGCAAATTCGGGGTGGGACCCTGGAACGCCGGTGGCAGAGCCCTCAGGCCATCGCCCCCACCGGATCGCGGGCGAAAGCATCAAAGCGCACGGACACGAGCCGGGAGACGCCCGGCTCTTCCATGGTGACCCCGTACATGACCTGCGCGATCTCCATGGTGCGCTTGCTGTGCGTGATGAGGATGAACTGCGTGTGGCGGCTCATCTGTTCGATCATCCGCGTGAAGCGCTCGACGTTCGATTCGTCCAGCGGCGCGTCCACCTCATCAAGCACGCAAAAGGGGCTGGGTGTGTAACGAAAGATGGCGATGAGCAAGGCGAGAGCGGCCAGGGCCTTCTCGCCGCCGGAAAGCAGGAGCACATTTTGCAGACGCTTTCCGGGCGGTTGCGCCACCATGTCAATTCCGCTATCGGCATCATTCTCATCGGCCAGCCGCATTTCTCCCACGCCGCCGCCAAATAGGACACGGAAGGATTCCGCAAAGTAGGCGTTGATGGCTTTGAACGCTTCCAGAAACTGCTGGCGGGAGACCTGATCGATTTCCCGGATAGCCTGCGCGGTGTCCTCAATGGAGGCGAGCAGATCCTGGCGCTGGGTGTCGAGAAACGTCAAACGCTCCTCCGCTTCCTGAAGTTCTTCCAGGGCCATCATGTTAACCGGTCCCAGGTTTTCAATGCGCGTCTTGAGTTGGCGCAATTCCTCTTCCGCCACCTGCAAGGCCTCGCCGGCCAGAACCGACTCCGGCACCAATTCCACCAGGAGGGCGGCGGGGTCCGTGTTTAATTCGTCCCGGCATTGCTGCGAGTGATGGGCGTAGTCGGATTCGGCGCGAGCCAGCGCCACCTCAGCGTCAGTGCGCCTTTGGCGCCGCGCCTCGAGCTCCGTCCTTGCGGCGTCCACGCGCGGGCCCAAAGCGTCGCGCACGGCCCGGACGGTGTGAGATTCCTCCTCCAGGCCGCGCAGCTCAAGGCGCGCCGTTTCCAGTTCGAGTTGAAGTTGTTGCAGGCGAAGCTGGTGATCCTCACTCTCTTGTGCCAGGCGCGCGCCCTCTTGGCCCCACGCTTCCGTTTGTTGAGCGAGCCTTGCGGTGCGGTTGTGAAATTCCTGCGCTGCCGCCCGCAGCCGGACTGCTTCCGCCTCCGCCGCGCGGCTTCTTTCTTCCAGAGCCCGGGCCGCGGATTGGGCGTCGGCGATATCCTGCGCCAGGCGGTCCAAGCCCGCGCGAAGTTCACGCGCCAGATGGGTGGCCAGGGTAATTGCCTCTTCACGTTGGCCCTTGACGGCCCCGGCGGTTTCAAGTTCGGCGCGCAGGTTCGCCTGGCGCTCTTCCACGGTGGCGCGCTCGCGCCCGAGCACCGCGGCCTCCGAGAGAAGTGCGTCGAGCTGCTGCCGCGTGCGGTCGAAGCTCTCGCGCGTCTGCCGAAGCTTCTCATCGGCGACCACGGCTTTCTTCTCCGCCTCCATCTTGCTGCTGACCAGACTCTTCAGTTGCGCGTCCAGGCGTTTGGCCTGCGCCTCGGCTTCCGCCAGCGCCGCCTCGCTGGTCCTGATTTGTGTTTCCAATTCCGCCGTTCGCCGCTCCAGCTCGCGAAAGTCACGCCGCAAAGCCAGGGGCCCGGCACTCGAGCCTTTGCCGCCGGAAACCAGACGATGATGGTAATGCGCACCCTTTGACGTCAGGAAGTGGCAATCCGGGTAAGCGCTCGCCAGGCGTTCGGCGGTGGCATCGTCTTCCACCATGTAGGCGTTGGCGAGCGAGGGCAAAACCACATCGCCGTTCAAACCCAACTTGGATTCGAAGCGCACCAGTGCCTGGATCGCCGCCACCACCCCCGGCTCCGTGCGAACGTGCGAGTCACCGTTGCCGTGCGAGTGTCCGCTGGAAGGCAAATGGGTGACGAAGAAGGTGAAACGTCCCGTTCCTTCGCTCTGCAACAAGGCAATTCCGGACCGCGCCTGCGCGTGTTGCTCCACCACCACGCATTCCAGTTCCTGCTTCAGGAATTCCTCCACCACTTCTTCGTAGCCCGGTGAGACTTCCACAAAATCCGCCAGCAACCCCAGGGGTTGCAACTGGCTGCCATGCATCGGGATCTCGCCGGAAAGCAGTCGCCGCACACTTTCGGTGCTGTAAGCGTGGCGAGCCAGGGATTGCTCCAGCGCCTCCTTGCGGGCCATGCTGCCGGAATACTCACGGCGCAAGCCCTCCACCTGCGAGCGCAAGGAGGCTTCCTCGCCGCGCGCCTGTTCCAAGTCGCGCGAGGTTTGAGAAACGGATTCCGCCAGCTCTAGGAGCGTGCTCGCGTCGCGGTGATGCTCGGAGACGTAAGCTTCGAGCTCCGCGGCCAGCCGGGAATGCTCAGCCTCAATTTGAACCTTCTCCGCCTCGGTGCGAGCCGCTTGGCGCTCGATGGCCAGGCCTGCCTCCTCCGCTTGTACAAGCTGATTGCGCAGCTCCGCCGCATGGCTCACGACCGCCATCAGGGATTGGCGGCAGCTCTCCACATCCTGTTCGGCGGCGCCGAGCTGAGAGTTCAAATCCTCCTGGCGCATCACTACTTGCGCCAGCGTATCCTGAGCCGCGGCATATTCCTGTTGTAATTTCTCCGCCTGCTGGACGCGCTCGGCCGTCTGTAGCTCGTGAGTGGCAAGCTGGGCCTGGAGCTCAGAGCTTTCGCGCCCCGCTTCCTCCGCCCGCGCCTCCAGGTTTGCGGATTGTTGCTTCACTTGCTCCAAGCGCGAGATCAGGCGTTCCCGCTCGATGTCGCCCTGGGACAAACGTTCGCGGCACTGGGTGAGTTGATCTTCCAGTTGTTCAAACCGCTGCGTGGCGCCTTTCTGCTCGTGCTCCAGCACTTCCAGTTCCTGAGCCGCCACCGTGCAGGTTTCCTGCACTTGGGCAAGCTCCGCGCGCAACCGCTGGAACTCAACTTCCAGCGCCTTCAGGCGGGACACCAGGACGGTTTTCAGCCGGCCGCGCAGCTCCTCATGAAGCTCGCGGTAACGCCGCGCCTTGGAGGCCTGGCGCTTCAACGAATTCACTTGCTTCGAGACTTCTTCCAGGATGTCGGCGATGCGCGCCAGGTTCTGCCGCGACGATTCCAGTTTGGCCTCCGCCAGGCGCTTGCGGGTCTTGAATTTGGAAACGCCGGCGGCTTCTTCCAGAATCAGGCGCCGGTCAGACGGCTTCGAGCTGAGAATCTGGCCAATGCGCCCCTGCTCAATGATGGCGTAAGACTCCGGGCCCAGGCCGGTCCCCATGAAAAGGTCCTGAATATCACGCAAGCGGCAGGCGTCGCCATTAAGCAGATACTCGCTTTCGCCCGAGCGGAAAAGGCGGCGCGTCACGGTGATTTCACCCGAGCGGGTGTGGTACTTACGCGGCTTGGCCCCCCCGCCGTTGCCGCTCCCATGACCGTTGCCGTCGCCGGGAGTATCCAGTTCGAATTCTGTGGGTTCTTCCGCGGCGGGCTGACTTTTCTGAATAGACTCGGCTTCCTCCGGCAACCCCGCCTCGTTGTACTCGGGGTTTACCAGGGTCATGCTGACTTCCGCCATACCGGTGGGGGGGCGGGAGCCCGAACCATTGAAAATCACATCCGCCATCCGCTCGCCGCGCAGCATGCGTGCGCTCTGTTCACCCAGCACCCAGGTGATGGCGTCGGAAAGATTGGACTTTCCGCAACCATTCGGGCCCACGATCGCGGCGACGCCGTCGGCGAATTCCAGCCGCGACCGGTCCGCGAAGGACTTGAACCCGAGCATTTCGAGTTTCTTCAGTTTGTACAAATTACATCCTTCCTACTCAGGTTGCGCACAACCTGACGTTCTATCGTTCGTTTTATTAGCGCCCATGTCCAGAGCTTGCACTGAGGTGGCGAAGAGTCGGCCCCGCTAAAGCTTGGCACTACAATGGTCGCAATTTCCCCATCGAGCGGCCAGGGACATTTTGAACCAAATCCTTCCGCTTCGACTCTTTGACCCTCTCTGGTGCGTGCCCTACAGCCGTGCGCGAGAGCCCCCCGCAAGCTCGATGAATAGTTACCATATCGGGTGGCTCTTGTAAAGGGAAAACCACAATATTACGGGGTTATGAGGGGGGTTAACCCCTATATCTGGTAGGGATTAACTGCTCTGGATTTCACCAATTAGGTATCCATCCATACCCCGATGAGCCTACCCATCGGGCCGTGATTCTTCAACGCGGGGGTGCATGGGAGGTTGCCGGAAGGGCGGGGCCAAAAACCCCGCCCTTCCAGGCCCGAGGTGAGGATTGCGGGCTGACCCATCTCCTGGTTACCCGCAACCCAATCCCCCTAGTTAGGCTGCCAGTAGTTGGTAAGGCAGTTGGGTGCCGGCAGCGCTGAGGTGTTGAAAGCCGAGTCCGGCTCGTGGCCGCAGACGGTAATGGCGGAGGGCCTGTCCATGGGAGGTTGATTTGAGCCGGGGTAGTAACTGAGCGTGGCATTGAACCAGGCTGAAATCACCGAGGCTCCATTGCCAATGCTCTTGCCAAAAGGTTGGTTCACCGCTCCTCCGTCAAAATACATTTCCGTGCGTGAGCCCATCACGGCGTGCAGGCCCTGGAAAACGTTCCACCACGGGGTATACCATGCAGAATTGTCCTCGGCGGAGGGAATCACGCTGCAGGAGTGGATAATCCAATAGTCAAGCTTGCCGTGATTCGCCGCACCATAACCCTGGCTGGCCGGAATGGCGTTGATGTTCACCACATCGCAGCAGTTCGACTGCGTGGTGAATGACCAGGGAGCGCCATGCGCTTCTGTCAAGGCCACGTTGACGTCGTTTATAAAGTACGCTTCGTCAGTTGTAAACAAGGCGGGACTATCCCAGTAATATTGCGGCAGGGAGAATTGGGAAGCCCCACTCGAGCTTTGCAGTCCGCTCCAGAAGCCGTTGGATTCCGCCACAAATCCCGAGGACTCGTTGGGGGGCGGCGGCGCATTTTGTACCACGTACATGCCAACGGTGGGATCGCCTGCCGGAGCCTCAGGCCGTCGCAGGGCGGCGCGGCCTTTGGGCATTTCGGTCGGCGATGGCCCTGAACCTGGAACCAGCGCGGCCGGAAGTCGGCCGTTGCCGTACGCGACGTAGGTGGCAACGTAGTCATTGTTGTGCAGCAGGGCGGCCGGCGCTCGGGGCGAAGCGTGAGGATGCAGGCGGGAAATGGCGCGATAGACCGGCAGCATCGAGTCTCCGTTGTCATCGTAGTAGGCGATTTCCACCGAAAGGACCTCCACATCGGAATCTCTCGCCATGGGTTCCACCAACTTCGTGAGGGCAGCGTGCACTTGCGCCGCCGTGCGTTCTTCGTGCACACGGGTGGAGAGGCTTGCCACCTTCCAGTGGAGCACCAAGCCCTGAATGTTTCCGTCGGTGCCTACGGCGATAGCGGCGCGGGAGCCCGTCCCATAGACTTTCAATCCGTTGATGGTCCGCTGAACGGGAACGTAGGTCAGGTAGAGCCGTTGCCCGGAAACAGCGGGCTCCCGGGAGGCCGCCGTGCGCCGGGCAGTGCTGCCGACCACGGGACGCGCCTCGCCCAGAGTGTATTGAGAAACATCCTTAGGAAGGATGTCCGGGCGTGCGAAGACTTCCTTGGCCAGCGTGACGGCCCGCTCCAGGTGGAGGTTTCTCCTGCCCACGAACTTTTCCGGCTTAAGTATCTCAAAATCGGGAAAGATCTCAGCTTCCCCGGTCTGTTGATGCCAATAGGCATGAAGGTGATCCTGCTTGACGACGCCGATGAGCTGTTCGGGAGCGGTCTTCGTCGCGAGCAGCGAGGTGTGCGAAAGAGGCTGGATGGTTTCCAGATTCACGCCAATCTTGCCGAGAGTCTCCCGAAGAAAAGACTCCGGCCGGGCCTGTGCAGTGAGCTTGATGGTCGGCAGTGAGGATGGAATCTTAGGAATGAGACTGGCAGGGAAACTAACCCGCCCGCCCGACATGGTCATTCTGTTGGAAGGTTCTTGGGCCATGTTGTTTTGCCAGGATAGGCCGGCGATGCAAGCCAATCCCAACAGTATTCGTGCAACGCCCCATGTGGTTCGATTCTTATTCTTCCCTGTGGGAGTTTGTGCGCACATGGAAATGCTCCTTTTTCGGGGCTCTCATCCTCAGGCGATGCCTGTTGGACGATTCCAGTTCGGGATTCTCGGCTGCTGCACTGTGCAGCGGGGCTCCACCGCGTTTCAGTCCGCGGCAAGACAACGGGGGATGCTGGAGAGCAGCCGATAATTCGATTGTGGGTGAGCCCTTACGCGAGCATTCTATATGACACAAAAGCTATTTGCAAAGATATATTCGGTCAACATTCTAATGCCCGGGGCAGAGTTGGCGGGACCTCAATTCGGGCTTCGTTCAATTCCCTCGCAGGAGCGCACCACTCGTAACCCTCGGCGCACCCGCACGTTCGTGCTCTCCCAATGGTAGGCGGCTCAATTCCGGCCGCGAAAATACGCGCCGCCACTGTCATCATGGGGATCTGTATGGGGTCATTGTGCCCCGCCGTCACGTTGCGCAGCGTCCAGGAAACTAGCAAGGTGACCCCACTCCGAAATCACGGGGGCAGACCCATGCTTCGTATTGACCTCGCGCGTGGGGGCCGATGGGGCGTAGTGCACGGCACTTATGCCGACCCCCAGCGCCGGCTCCACATCGTTTTCGAGGCTGTCGCCAATCATGAGCACATTCCGCGCCCGCCGCCTTGTCTGCGCGAGAGCCCACGCGAAGATCCCGGGGTCCGGCTTGGTCTTCCCGGCGAGTTCCGAAGTCAGCAGGCAGGGCACGAGAGACTCAAAGCCAATCGTTCGGAGCTTGTCTTCCTGATCAGCTTGCGTCCCATTGGTGAGCACCGCAACGGCCACGCCCCGTTGTTTCAGGTGTTCGACGGCCTCGATGCTTCCCGGCGTGGCCCGCCGTCCGCGCCCATAGGCTTCACTGTAAATCTGCCGAAATTCCTTGTGGCCCGGCGCCTCGCGGACGCCGATGCCGACGCCCCCATAGAACCGCTCGATGACGCGCCGACGCATTTCACTCAGGTCAATATTCCCGCGAAGATAGTCAGGGTGGACAGCATTCAAAGCTTGGTTGTAAACAATCGTCAATTCGCGTGGCTCGTACTTTGAGAAAACCGGATATCTCACGCGAATTCGTTCCATCGCACAAACCACCGCATACGAATGGTCGTAAAGAGTGTCATCAAGGTCGAACCAGACCATGTTGATGGGGAAGCTCATGTCGATATGCAAAGTGAATTTACCCCTGCAGGGGGATGGCTTGCCGCCCGCCTTGTGGTGAACTGCCGCCGAACGAAAAAGGTAGTGCAAGCCCCCCTACTCCCTTTTGCCTTCTGGCGTTCTTTTCCTCATCGGTGGCTAGGCTGGCTTCACTCTCGCAGAAACATCAGGACGCGGTCGGACGTCCAGGTGGCGACCCCGCAGCCGAAAAAATCCGTGTCTTCCGTCCAGATTGGGCATCCGAGCGCCAGCGCAGAAGCTAAAATCGGCCAGTCGTCTGGATCGCGTGCGGCCAGCCGCTCTCGAGCGTCAGCTTCCGCCTCACCGTAAACCTCGCGCCCGATTAATACAACCAAGGATCGCAAGGAGCGCAAAAGCGCGAGTGCCTTCTGCGGGTCACCCCCGCGCTTGACGACGAGCGTTGCCAGGTGTTTCTCGGCCTCGGCGTACGCAACTTCCGGGACGAAAAACGACACATCCTCGGCATGCTCCCCGATCACCGCACGCACACGCTCGCCCAGGACCGCTCTCACCAGAATATTGGCGTCAACGACCAGCGCCCTATTTGACATCTCGCCTCTTCTCGCGTGCCGAGCGGCGAATTTCCTTATACTCGTCCATCAACTCGTCTTCGGTAGCCCCCCACGAGGTGATCATTTCGTTCAGATCTTTCGCGGCGGCCCGCATGGCTTCGAGTTCAGCTTTGCGGCTGCGTTTCTGTGCGGGAATGTAAAAGCCGAGCGTCTCGCCGTGACGAGTGATTGCCAAGGGTGTGCCTGATTCGAGGTACCCTGCGAGTTTCTCGCGGAATTCACGTATTCCGATTCTGACGGTTTCCATATTGTGTACTCCTTGTACACAGGATACCACAGTTCCGAGCCCCAACGCCAGCCGCCCTTATTTGCACTCGTTTTTCTGACTTCTGATGGCCCTCACGGTTCAGGTAGCGCCGTCGCCGGCTGCCAGCGCAGCACGGGTTTGCGCGCGGCGGCGACTTCGTCAAGGCGGGTGACGCGGGCGGTGTAGGGCGCCTTCAGAACAATCTGTGGGTCGCGCTCCACCTCTTCGGCGATGGCCTGAAGGGCGTCGATGAAGGCGTCCAACTCTTCTTTACTGGCACTCTCGGTTGGCTCAATCATCAGCGCGCCGGGCACGATGAGGGGAAAGGCCGTGGTGTAAGGGTGAAATCCGTAGTCGATGAGGCGCTTGGCAATGTCGATGGTACGCACGCCCCTAACCGCCTGGCGCCGGTCGGAGAAGACGCACTCGTGCATGCAAGGGCGGTCGTAGGGCAGGTCATACGCATCGCGCAACCGGCTGCGCACGTAGTTGGCGTTCAAAACCGCGTCTTCGGTGGTCTGCCGCAGCCCTTCCGGTCCGTTCGCCAACATATAGGCGAGGGCGCGAACCGCCATCCCGAAATTTCCCAGGAAGGCGCGCACCCGCCCGATGCTCCGGGGACGGTTGGAATCAAGCTGGAATTCTCCTTGCGGGGATTTTTCCACGACAGGAGAGGGAAGATACGGTTCCAGAAACTTCTTCACGGCCACCGGGCCGGAACCCGGACCGCCGCCGCCGTGGGGTGTGGAAAACGTTTTGTGCAGGTTCAGGTGCATCACGTCAACGCCAAAATCCCCGGGTCGCGCCACGCCCACCAGCGCATTCATGTTGGCGCCGTCCATGTACAAGAGACCGCCTTGGGAATGGACAATATTGGCAATCTTACTGATGTCCGTCTCAAAAATACCCAGGGTATTGGGATTGGTCAGCATCAATCCCGCCACATCGGCATCCATGGCGCGGGCAAGATCGGCGTTGTCGATACACCCCTGCTCATTTGATTTGATGGGGCGCACCTCGTAGCCGGAAATGGCTACGCTGGCGGGGTTGGTGCCGTGCGCGGAGTCGGGGATCAGGATATATTTGCGCGCGTCGCCGCGCTCGGCAAGCAAGGCGCGAATCATTAGAATGCCGGTCAATTCTCCCTGCGCGCCGGCGGCGGGCTGAAGGGAAACGGCGTCCATGCCGGTAATTTCCCGAAGGCAGCAAGCGGTGGCGTGCAGGATTCGCAGGCAACCCTGGGCCAGGGCTGGCGGCGTGTAGGGATGTTCCGTCGCCAGGCCCTCCAGTTGCGCCACCACTTCATTGATGCGCGGGTTGTACTTCATGGTGCAGGAGCCCAGCGGGTAGATGCCCGTGTCCACGCCGTAGTTCCAAGTGGAAAGCCGCGTGAAGTGGCGGATGACTTCCAATTCCGAAACTTCCGGAAAGCCCTCCACCTCCGGGCGCGCCAGGTCCTGCCCCAGTAATTCGGCGGGTGAAACGGCGGGGACGTCCAGGGGCGCCAGTTCCACGCCGACCTTTCCCATTGAATTGCGCTCAAAGATTAGTGCTTCGTTGCGGGTGACGTGCGGCCGCGCGGCTCGAATTCGATTTCCCATAGGCATAAGTCCCTCTCACCGCAGAGGTGTGGAGACGCTGAGGCGGAGAAAAAGCCTTCCTCTGCGCCTCAGCGCCTCTGCGGTGAAAAATCCCGGCTAACAACCTGGGCGGAAAACTGGCGGCACACTTCCGCGCAACGGTCAATGGCCGCCCGGCTCACCAATTCCGTGAAGCACAGCAACAGGTGGTTCGCGAGTTCCGGATAGAATTCTCCCAAATGCAACCCACCGAGTATCCTTTCGTGTCGCAATTCTTCCAGCAAGCCCTCGGCATCACCTGGGACCTTGATCACAAACTCGTTAAAGCATGGGGTGGTGAAGGGCGTTGCGAGTCCGGGTGTTTGGCGCAATAATCCGGCGGCGTAGTGCGCCTTGGCCAAATTCTGCTCCGCTAGCAGCCGCAGTCCGGTCTTACCCAGAAGGCAGAGGTAGATGGTGGCCGCGAGCGCGCACAGCGACTGATTCGTGCAGATATTGGAAGTGGCTTTTTCGCGCCGGATGTGTTGCTCGCGCGTGGCGAGGGTCAGGACGAACCCGCGCCGGCCCTCGGTGTCAACGGTCTGGCCCACCAGGCGGCCCGGCATCTGCCGAATGAATTTCTCTTGGGTGGTGAGGAAGCCCACGTAGGGACCGCCGAAAGCCACGGGCACTCCGAACGATTGCGCTTCGCCACACACAATGTCGGCATCGCTGGGAGGCTTGACGATGGCCAGAGAAAGCGGCTCGGTAATCGTGACGATCAGTAGCGCACCTGCACGGTGGGCGATGGAGGCAACCTCGGGGATTTGCTCCAAAGCGCCGAAGAAATTCGGTGATTGGATCACCACGGCGGCGGTTCGGGCATCCACGGTAGATTCCAGTTGGGCCGCGTCCATTCGTCCGGAATCTAAGTAAGGAACTTCCACCAGCTCCACATCCTGGTGGCGGGCGTAAGTGTTGAGAACCTGGCGATATTCCGGGTGCAGCGTGCGTGCCAGCGTCACGCGCCGGCGCCGGGTGACGCGCAAGGCCATCAGCACGGCTTCGGTGGTGGCGGTCGAGCCGTCGTAAAGCGAAGCGTTCGAGACCTCTTGCCCCGTGAGCTGCGTCATCATGGTTTGGAACTCGAACATGGCTTGCAGGGTTCCCTGGGAAATCTCCGCTTGGTAAGGGGTGTAGGCGGTAAAGAACTCGCCGCGCGAGAGCAGGGCGTCCACCGCCACGGGGCGATAGTGGGAATAGGCGCCCGCGCCCAGCAGGGAGACGCAATCGCGGCTGCTCTCAGCCGCCGCCTGTTGGAAGAACTCCAGGATTTCGGCTTCCGAGAGGGGCCCGGGAAGGTTCAGTTTTCCTTTGCACCTGAGCTCTGCGGGAATCTGCGCGAAGAGTTCATCGATGTGAGCGTGGCCGGTGGCCCTGAGCATGGCTTGCCGGTCGGCGGCAGAGTTCGGCAAGTAGCGCATCAATGGGCCTTTTCTTGTTGGAGGTATGCCTCGTATTCATCCGCCGTCATCAGCTTGTCAATTTCGCCGCGATCGGCGAGCTGCACGCGGATCAGCCAGGCGTCGCCATGGGGGTCGGTGTTCACCACCTCCGGGTTGTTCTGGAGCTTGGCGTTGACGGAAGTCACCTCGCCGCTCACCGGTGAAAAAATCTCGGAAACAGCTTTGACGGATTCAATCGTTCCGAAAGACTCTCCCGCCGCCACATGATCGCCCGGCTTGGGGAGCTCTACGAAGACGACATCACCCAATTCCTTTTGCGCGTAATCGGTGATGCCAATCGTTCCCACGGATTCGTCCACCCGAATCCACTCGTGGTCTTTGGTATAAAGAAACTCTGGAGGGTACATTTTCCTCTCCCTTGTGTATTCGCCTTTTGCTGCCCGGCATCCGTCAGCACGCCGGCGTGGGCGTCGTTCCTGCTGAACCTTCCGTCAGATTTCCATTTCCAACCTTGGAGTATCGTTGAGGCGGCAATTGGCATGATGAACTCGCCGCCACAATCCCTACTTCCGGCGTTTATAAAACGGCAATGCGACAACTCGCGCAGGCGCCAGGCGCCCACGTATTTCAATTTGTATTTCACCGCCCACATCCGCTCCCTGCAGCGGCACGTAAGCCATCCCGATATTCTTCTGGAGATAGGGCGCCGGCGAGCCGCTGGTGACGCGGCCGGCCTTCTTGCCATTGATCCAAACCGCATAGCCGTCGCGCCCCGGGGCACGATCGACCATTTCAAATCCAATGAGCTTCTTGGTTGTTCCTTGCGTACGCTGCCGCAAAAGCGCGTCGCGGCCCAGGAAGTCTCCCTTCTCGATCTTGGTGATCCAACCCAAGTTGGCTTCCAGAAGCGTGGTGGCTTCATCCAATTCGTGCCCGTAGAGCGCGTATCCCGCTTCCAGGCGCAGCGTGTTGCGCGCGCCGAGGCCGGCGGGAATCAACCCTTCCACCTTGCCCGCGTCCATTAACGTGTTCCACAGGTGCTCGGAGGAAGCCGGTGGGAAATAGAACTCGAAGCCGTCCTCGCCCGTGTACCCCGTGCGCGCCAGGAGACCCTCGATGCCGGCGCAGCGGGCGCGGCGGAACCAGTAATACTTCAAATCTCTCGGATGAGCTTCCGTCACCTTCGCCATGATCTCAAGCGCGCGCGGACCTTGCAAGGCAATCTGCGAGTAATCGGCGGAAACGTTGCGCACGTCAGCGCCTAAGGAATTGCATTGCCCCAACCAGGCGTAGTCCTTATCCGTATTCGCGGCGTTCACACAGAGAAAATAGTGATCGGGCCCAAAGCGGTGCACCAGGCAATCATCGATGCAACTGCCATTGGGGAGCATCAGGGCGCTGTATTGAGCCTGGCCATCTTGCAAGCGGGAGACATCGTTCGAGGTCACGTGCTGGAGCAGCGCTAAAGCCTGCGGGCCGCGAACTTCAATCTCCCCCATGTGGCTTACGTCGAACAGTCCCGCAGTCGTGCGCACGGCCAGATGCTCGCGGGTGATGCCGGAATACTCCACCGGCATGTCCCAGCCGCAGTAATCCACCATCTTGGCGCCGCTGGCGCGATGGGTGGCGTTCAGAGCCGTGCGCTTCAGCGCCGGTGCCGCCGGAGCGGTCAAGTCGATTCCTCCACTTTGGACTGCCATGCTCTGTAGGGAAATGAACCTAACACAGTCCTTGCAGACCGGTCAAGGCACGCAGGGCGGGAGTAATGGCACAGTTTGCCCTAGCGCCTGGTTCGCGAAAGCCGCAGTTTGATTTTGTCCGCGCTTGGCGGGAGAATGCCATAATAGAACTGCAATTCTGAAAGTGAGGCGTTGGCTATGGCCCCCAAGGTATTTCATTGTTTGGTTTGCGACCAGCCCGAAAAACTCTGCACGTGCATAAAGTACTGTGCGATTTGCCTGTCGGATTACCATCTTCGCCTCACTGAGGATGGCCAGTACTACTGCCTGGACTGCCGGGAGGCATGCGATTACAAAACCCAGGAACAGCCTTGACGGTGCTGGGGGTCACCTGGACACGTCCAGGCACGGGTGCTCAAACATGATGAGAATCGTTATCGGCAGCGAGCCGCGTCTGCTGAATATTCTGCGCGGTGTGGTAGAATTCCGCGCTCAAGAAGCCGGGTTATCCAAAACTGATGCCGAGCATCTGGCCTTGGCCATCGATGAGGCCGCCGCCAATGTTATCCGTCATACTTACGGTGGGCGCCCCGACGCGCTAATGGCTCTGGAAGTCCGCAGTCTGCCCGACCGTCTGGAGTTTCTGGTGGAGGATTGGGGTCCCAAGGTGTGCGAGGAGATGATCCGCCCCCGCCCCCTGGATGAGTTGAGGCCGGGCGGCCTGGGCACATTTTTTATCTATGCCGTTATGGACGAGTGCTCCTACGACCCGGATTTCAAGGAGGGTAATCGCCTGAAGTTGGTCAAGTTTCTGTCAGGAAAGGGTGCTTGCTACCATGAAGGTTCAAGTGCGGAATCTGGATAAGATCTCCATTCTCGACTGCTCGGGCGACGTTGATCTGTATTCTTCGCCACTTTTGCGCCATGCCCTGCTCGCGGAGATCAGGGCCGACGGTCCCAGCGTTCTCGTGAATATGTCCGGAGTGGCCTATATCGACAGCTCCGGCATCGCCACGCTGGTGGAAGGCTTGCAGCTTTCCCGGCAGACCAAGACACGCTTTGGCCTGTTTGGACTGCGGCCTAATGCCCGATCGGTATTGGAGCTGGCCCGGCTGGACAAGGTCTTCAAGGTCTTTGTAACTGAAGTGGAAGGCCTGGAGAAGATTGGTTCGGTTGAACCCTTCCACGGGGTGTGAAAAGAGCAGTGGCTAGTGGTTGGTGGCGAGTGAAATCCGAGCGGTGCGGCTCGCGGACGGTCACCCGACACCCGCAGCCCGTCACTAATCACTTAGCACGAGCCGCTGAGCACTAGCCACTAATCACTGGCCACTGGTTTTCTATGACCGGCGTTCTGGCGTTCCTCGGACGCAACACGTTAGGCTTCCTCCGCTACCTGGGCGGACTCTATGAACTGAGCGCCAAGGCCGCCTATTGGGCCTTCGTCGCGCCGTTCAAGGGCCGCTACGTGAAGTGGGGAAATGCCGTCCATCAGATGGTGCTGGCGGGCGTCGATTCCATCCCCATTGTCGCCCTGATCGCCTTTTTCATCGGTATCGTGCTGGGGTTGCAGGGCGCATATCAGCTTGCCAAGTTCGGGGCAACGTACTTTGTTACCGCGCTGGTGGGCGTGTCGATGACACGGGAACTGGGGCCGCTCATCACCGCCATTGTCATCGCCGGGCGCTCCGGGTCGGCGTTTGCCGCCGAGCTTGGCACCATGAAGGTCTCCGAGGAAATCGATGCGCTCGAGGCCATGGGGCTCGAAAGCGTGCGTTACCTGGTGGTGCCCAAATACCTCGCCATGCTGGTCATGATGCCTTGCCTCACCGTGCTTTCTGACGTCGCGGGTATCCTGGGGGGCGCCACCTTTGAGATGGCACAGCTTAACAAGACCTTCGCCATGTGCCTGTGGGCCACCCGCGACGCGTTGCTGATGCGCGACATTACCACGGGCCTGATCAAGAGCCTGGTGTTCGGCCTGATTATCACCACCATCGGATGCTTTGAAGGATTCTCGGTCAAGGGGGGCGCGGAGGGGGTGGGCAAGGCGACAACTTCCTCCGTGGTGATTTCGATTTTTCTGATTATTCTCGCGGACGTGGTGTTTACCGCAGTTTTCTACTACACGAGTTAAATATGGCGAATGACTTTACGGGACCGATGATTCGCGTCGAAGACCTCGTCACCCACTATGGTGAACGGCTCATCCTGAACCACGTGAATCTGGATTTTCCCACGGGTGAGACAATGGTGATCCTGGGGGGAAGCGGCACCGGCAAGAGCACCCTGTTGCGCCACATCATGCGCCTGGAACTCCCCACCTCCGGCCGAATCCTCATCAAGGATCAGGATATTTGTTGCATGCCGGAGGAGCGCTTCAACCAGTTCCGGCGCAAGATCGGCATGTTGTTTCAAAGCGCCGCGCTGTTCAACTCCATGACCGTTGAGGAAAACGTGGCCCTGCCCCTGCGCGAGCTTACGCAACTGGAAGAATCCACTATCCGCATCATGACGCGCATTAAACTGGACTTGGTGGGGCTGAACGGATTTGAAAACTACATGCCCTCGGAGTTGAGCGGGGGAATGAAGAAACGCGCCGGCCTGGCGAGAGCGCTGGCCATGGATCCGGAGATTCTCCTTTTCGATGAGCCGTCGGCAGGACTCGACCCCATTACCGCGGCGGGAATCGATGCGCTGATCCTGAAACTGAAACTCGCCTTCCGCATGACCATCATCGTGGTGACCCATGAACTCGCCAGCGCGTTTGCGATTGCTGACCGCATCACGGTGATGGACCACGGCGAGGTGATCGCCACGGGAATCCCGGAAGAGATTCGCAACTGCCAGCACCCCCGCGTGCTGCAATTCATGAACCGGATTCCCGAGGGCGACCGAGCGGACGCGCAGGACTACCTGCGCTCGCTGACGCAGAACTAGGTGCCGGTGAGGCAGGCGAAATTTGAAATTCGAAACTCGAAACTCGAAAACCGGCGCGTAGCTCGCGAGTTTCGAGTTTCCAGTTTCGAGTTTCGATTTTCACGAGGGTGAACTATGGCGCGTACCAACGAAGAGATCAAGGTGGGATTGGTGGTGGCGGTGGCCGCGCTGCTGTTTCTGACCGCGCTCGTCTTTGTGGGCGGAGTCGACCTGCTGCGCAAGAAGAAAGTGGAGTACACCACCTATTTCAAATTCGCCGGCGGCCTGGAACCCGGCAGCATCGTGCGCTTCGGCGGCTTCAAAGTGGGGACCATCCGGTCCGCCGCCCTCGACCCGGAGGATAAGACCCGCATCCGGATTGTTTTGCAGATCGATCCCGGTACGCCGGTGAGGAGCAACTCCAAAGCGCATGTGGCCTCCCTCGGGTTTCTGGGGGAAAACTATCTGGAGATTTCCGCCGGCACTCGCGATGCGGCGCTGCTGCCCCCGGGGAGCGAGATCCCCAGCGTGGAAATTGTCCAACTGGGGGACGTGTTTAATAATGTGAATACTATCACTCTAAATGCAACGAAGCTGGTTAACGACCTTGACGACCGCATTCTGGCGCTGTCGGATAATACCAACCTGTTGATCAAAAACCTGAACGCGGTGGTGAGCCCGGAGAACACGGAGCATTTCAACTCGGCTTTGGCCAACGCCGACGGGATGTTGAAGGAATCGCGCCCGCACGTGGAAAAGACCCTGGATAACCTGCAAACCGCAAGCGGCAAGATGGCGCCGACCATCGACAATCTCAACGGCACAATCGACAAGGCTGACAAGCTGACCGGCCACATGGACACCGTGGTGGTGGAAAACCGCAAGCAAATCCGCGACACCCTTGAGCGCTTGCAGACCTCTCTCGCCGAGGCCGAGCGGATGATCAACGACTTGGACAATACCCTGGGGGCAAACCGCGGCAACCTGGACGAAACGCTGGAAAACCTCCGCACCACCAGTCAAAACCTCAAACAGTTCACCGACACCCTTAAACAGCGTCCTTATAGCCTGATCCGGATCAAGGCGGAGAAAGACCGTGTGCCGCCCACGGCCAAATAGAGCTGTAGGCAGTAAGCAGAAGGCAGTAGGCAGAAAGACCAACCACGAGCAAAGGGGCGCTGCCCTTACTCTTGTTTGCGCTTTCTGTCTTCCGCTTACTGCCTTCTGCTTACTGCCTACTGTTCTTCTATCCTTCCGGCCGGACTCTTGCCGGTGAGGGCTGGGGCGTGATGGTGAGCCAGTCGGCGCGCACGCGGTCCCATTCCTGGATGAACAAGCCTTGCGCCTCAAAGAAGGTGCGGATGCGCGTGCTGTCCCAGCCGGCGATTTCCTCCAGGATCGGGACCATGATGCTCAGGGCGTCGTCGCTCAAGACGGTCCGGGTGGCAATAGGAGCGATGTGCCGCGACTGGGAAACGGCAATGGTGAAGCCTTCCCGGCGGTTCACGTGCATCATCACATGAATGTCGGAACCGCCGTCTCCGACGTAGAGGATGCGTTCCGGTCCGACCTGAAACTTCTTCTGTAAATCGTCCAGTACCGCCACCTTGCCGTAGCCGGCGTTGACCCGGACGATGGATTCCACCTGGCCGGAGCTGTCATATTGCAACTGTGTGCCGTGGATATGATCAGCGGGGATAATATCTTTGAGCGCTGATTCAATAACTTCCTGCGGGGCGGCGGAAATGACGTGGAAGTCGAAGCGATAACCCGGGATGGCCTTGGCGAGCAACTCCGAAAGCTGCCGGATGTTTTTCTTCAGCCGCGCGCCTTTCCCCGCTTGCAGCAAGTGTCCTTTGCGGACACGGGTGCGATATTCGGGGTCATGGAGCAGAAGGTAGGTTAATTCGCCGCCTTGCTGCACCAGGTTTTGAACCGCTAGCGTCGCGACTTTGGCCTCGAAAATCTTGGCCGGAATTCCCACCAACTCGCTGAGGACCAAGCCGGAATCGTTGAAACTCAGCGTCTGATCGAAGTCGCTTGCCAGCAGATACTGCTTGACCAAGGGTATTGGAGCTTGCATAAGTATCCTCCCACTTGCGTAGTCTGGAACCTCACGGCTACGGCCGATGTTCAGATTCGATGAAGATTTGATGGCGGAGCGATTATCTGATCGATGCCGTATTCCCGTGGCAAGTGCGCGCGGCAACTTTATGCCTAATCGCACCGGGGCAACGGGAAAAGGACTCAGGGGACTGGTTCCGAACTTTTAGTGAATATCCCATAGCAATATATATGCTAAGGGAAAGTCCCTGTTTCGTCAAATCCATTGAATCTATGGCACTCATAAGAATAGGCAGAAAGCGAACGGGCGGAGAACAGCTTGCCGCCCCCCAATGGGGGAGTGCTGCCCCGCGAGTGAAGGAAACTCTCTCCCCATTCCAAAAGGTGGGGGCCGGGGAAAAAACACCGCCCGGACAAAAGTTCTTGTGGTGATAAAAACCGGTTGTGATAGCATTTCGGGTCGGCGCTCCCATTGACTGCTTGGGCGCGAAGTCTACGAGCGAAGAAGATTCAGAGGTATGGCCCGTCGAAGAGTTTTTGCGGCTGCCGGTCACTCCCGATACTGGGGAAAATTTGTCCTCCGATTATTCCTGGGGGTGTTAATCCTAGTGGTTGTTATTATTCTGGCCCTGGCAGGAGTCGGTGCGGGTCTGACCTACTATGTGACCACGGCAACCAACCCGCAGGAAGCGGTCAACCCCCAAAGTTACCTTTTGAATAGTTATATTCCGCTGAACTTTACCGACCACTCCGGGGGGGAGCATGAGGGCTGGCTGCTGCTTGGATTGCGTGGGGCGCCTGCCATCATTCTCTGTCACGGATATAATTCCAATCGCTCTGATCTATTGTCGCTGGGGACCATATTGAGAGAGAACCATTTCAATGTGTACCTTTTCAATTTTCAAGGACCCAAGGCCAAGGAAAGGTTCTCGAACCTGGGGCCGCGGCAGGCTTCCGACTTGACTGCGGCGATTGAGACCGTAACCAAGCAACCGGATGTTAATCCCAACCGCGTGGGATTATTCGGAACATCTCTGGGCGGCTATGCCGCACTCGTGGCCGCCGAGTTGGATCCTAAAGTGAAGGCGTTGGTGGTCGATACGACGTATACCACCCCTGAGGCAATGTTTGATTCGCAGGTGGATCGTCTGTTGGGAGGTCCCAGCGGGCTCTTCCGCAACCTCACGGAGGCGGAGTTTCACCTTGCCCTAATGGGAGGTGGATCCTACATGATGCCTGCCAACCTGCCCAAGCTCGCCGACGTCCCCAAACTTTTTATTTCCGGGGCCGACGATCCCCCCTTGGCGGCGATGACCAAGACGCTTTACGACCACGCGCCCCAACCCAAGCAGTTGCTGGTAATGGAGCATTCGGTATCCGGCATGGCATCCGAGGCAGAGAAAAAGGAATATTCGAATCAGGTCCTCAATTTCTTTCTCCAGAATCTTTCTCTCCGCGCCGACTAAGGCTCGAACGGAAGCCACGAGTTAGCACGTAGGCAGTCCGGATGAATAAGAGCTCACACTGTTTTCTTGGTATTTGAGCAGCGAATGAAACCAGCGGTGGTTGACAACAATCCTCAAATCTCCCCCCGGGCGGAGACGGCGGCATCCACGCCCCAGGTGACCTTCCATCAGCGGGTGCAATACTGGGCCGTGCTGGCGGTGCTCAAAACGCTCGGCTGGCTTCCCCATGAACTGGCGCGCGGTGTTTGCGCCCTGTTGGGGGTAGTGAGCTACTGGCTTTGGCCCCGCCTGCGGCGAGTGGGGTTGTTCAATTTGCGGCTGGCGTTTCCCGGGTGGACGGAGCGGCAGCGGCGCCGGGTGATTTATGGTCTCTTCCAGAGTTTCGGGCGCATGTTGGCCGATTACGCCCATTTCCCCCATTGGAACCGCGACAACATTGAAAGGCTGGTTATTTACGATGGGTTTGAAAACTACGCGCGCGCCCAAAGCCAAGGCCGGGGCGTGCTCTTCCTCACGGCGCACTTTGGCAACTGGGAGTTGGGCTCTTTTGCCCATGGGGTGTACGGATATCCCTGCCATTTCGTCGTGCGCGAAATGGACAACCCCCTGATCGATCGGCTCATCAATCGCTATCGCTGCCAGAGTGGCGGTACGGCGATTGAAAAAAGCGACTTTGCCCGGGGAGTTCTGCGGGCCTTTGCCCAGGGACACGCGGTGGGCGTGCTTACCGATCAGAACATGCTGCCCCATGAAGGCGTCTTCGTGGATTTTTTCGGTCTGCCGGCATGCACCACCACGGGCCCGGCACGCGTGGCCCGAAGAACCGGCGTCCCCATCGTCCTGGGGCTGGTGATCTGGGATGCCAAGCTGAAAAAATACCGCCTGCGCTTCGACCCCGTGGAATGGATCAAGCGTGACGACCCCGAGGAAGAGGTGGTGGCCAACACGGCGAATTTCACCCGCCTGATCGAAGAGTATGCGCGCCGCTACCCCGACCAATGGCTCTGGGTGCACCGGCGTTGGAAAACCCGGCCCCCGGGTGAACCGCGCCTGTATCCCTTCTAACCGGAAGAGGCCGAAATTGGAAACTCGAAAATCGAAATTCGAGAAGTGCTGCGAGTTTCGAATTTCCAGTTTCGATTTTCGTCTTCACGCCAGAGAGGCTTCCCATGAAGGTTTCCGAGATTGCTAAATTGCTACGGGGAAATCCTGCGGGCAATGCCGAGCGCGAGATCTACGGCGTGGCCGCGCTCGATGCTGCCGGGCCGGAAGAGTTGGCATACGTGGAGAGCCCTCGCGCGCTCGAGCAGGCCGCGGCTTCGCGCGCCGGATGCCTGCTGGTGCCGGAGGGCGCGTCCCTCGCGGGGCAAACCACCATTGCCGTTTCCTATCCCAAGCTGGCGCTCGTTCGCGCCGCCGAGGCCCTGCACCCGGCTTCACCCCCTCCGCCGGGTATTCATCCCGCGGCCGTGGTGGCGCCGGACGCGCAACTGGCTCCCGACTGCTCAGTGGGGCCCAATGTAGTAATTGAAAGCGGAGTGGCCGTGGGCGCGGGAACCCGGCTTGGCGCGGGAGTCTTCCTCGGCGCGGGCGTGCGCGTGGGGGCGCATTGTGTTTTGCATCCCCGCGTCACCGTCTACTCCGGCGCGCAAATTGGCAATCGCGTCATCCTCCATGCGGGGGTGGTGATTGGGTCGGATGGTTTCGGATATGTTTTTGCCGAGGGGCGGCAGGTGAAGTTTCCTCAATTGGGAAAGATCGTGATTGAGGATGATGTGGAGATCGGCAGCAACACTACCCTGGACCGGGGCTCACTCGGCTCGACCGTCATCGGGCAGGGCACCAAAATCGACAACCTTGTGCAAATTGCGCATAACGTAAAAATCGGCCGCCACTGCATCATTGTTTCGCAAACGGGGATTTCCGGCAGCACCGATGTGGGGGACTATGTGGTGATGGCCGGGCAAGTGGGCATCGGCGATCATGTGCGCATCGAGGACCGCGTCATCATCGGCGGCCAGGCGGGAGTGCTCCCGGGCAAGATCGTTCGCGCCGGATCGATTATCTGGGGAACCCCCAGCCGCCCCATGAGCGAATTCAAGAAAACCATCGCCCGCCTGGCCCGGCTTGACGCCCTGGCGGAAAAAGTGAAGGCCTTGGCAAAACAACTGGAGGAGCGTGGCCACTAGTTGATCGAGGGGTGGGGCTCGTCAGTCTCCTGTGGGTGTGATCCCTGCATTTTCGACCATGAGAAGCACCGTACGCTCGCGAGCGCGCGTGCGGTGCAGAACTCCCTTGGGGACCACGTAGCCCTGTCGCGGAGCAAGTTCCACGGTGCGGTCCTCCAAATCGATCAGGAATCGACCCTCGATCACATAGAAGAATTCATCGTCAGCGTCGTGTTTGTGCCAGTGATACTCGCCTTCGACGACCGCCATGCGCACCACGGACTGGTTAACCTGGCACAACGTCTGGTTGTACCACTTGTACGTGCAGGCGTCGGCCATAGCCTTCTCATCGATCACTTCCAAGGGCTTGAACAGGATGTTGAGCCGAGTTTCGTAAGGGTAAGACTGGGCGTTGCTCATGTTCGCTCCTCCCGGGATTTGCCGATGATCGCAAAGTGGCGGCGATTTGAGACAGCCGAAAACTGTAGCGTCGATCTCCGATCAGCATCGGCGGTCGGAAACCGCTGCATGCCCCGTTTCCATACCACTCCGGCGCTCAGCGCGCCACCCTTCGCCCTTTCCGCACCACCCCGTCGCTCAGCGCGCCACCCCTCCTCATTTGAGGAGGGGAGTTCCGGGCTTGGGTTTGGGCTCCCCTCCTGATTCAGGAGGGGCCGGCGCCTTAGCGCCGGGGGTGGTTACCAGCTTGGGAATTTGGGCCCAAAAACGAGAACGGGGAATCCGTCCGTCAACAGACTCCCCGTCTCAGGTGTACGTCGTTAATGCCGTGGCAGCGTCCGCGGGGCGTTGCCAGCGGTGCGCACCGCAAGAGCGGTGTGATTAACGGACTAACCTCTGCATGCCCGGCGGAGTCTTAGCTCCTTCGGTCAGCATACCTCCTTCATACGCCTCTCCGGGCAGAAATGCAAGTACCCAAAAGTACTGGGAGTGGTGCAGTTCGAATTCCCGGCCGCGCGCCTGGAAGCCTGCTTGGCCATCGACCTGGTGGTGGCGTGGCGGATTTATCATCTGGCCAAGCGGGGACGGGAGACTCCCCAGGTCCCCTGCACGGTGTACTTTGAAGAAGCACAATGGCAAGCCCTGCTGGCTTATATCCACAAAGACCCTGTGCCTCCCGCCCAACCGCCTCGCTGAATGCAGCCCTGCGGCTGGTCGGCAGCTTGGGCGGCTTGCTGGGCCGCAAGGGCGATGGCAACCCCGGCAGCCAAACCCTCTGGCTCGGCTTGCAGCGCCTCGACGATATCACCGCCACTTATAAAGTGTTCGTCCACCTCGCCCACCCACACCCCGTGCCCAGCCGAAGATATGGGACACGCTCAGCCGAGGGGAGAGGGTGAACCCCAACCGGCGTGAGCCGCAACCGGCGTTTTCACCAGCCGGGGCGGAAAGGGGGCCCTACGTTTTGCTGGTCGTGGGGGTGAGGTGTTACTCCGCCAGCCAATCACTATTGGGTTGCGGCTGCGCCGCGCCGCGCTGCGCTACATCCTGAAGGGCAAGCCCTGCCATGCACTTGCCCCCCCCTCGCTGTGCCCCCGACACTCCCCCTTATCGTTATCGGCGGACTCGTGCAGGAGTCCTTACCGTAAATGGTCACGCAAGACTGAGTAGAAAGCTCAAGCCTGTGCGAGAACATTCCCCATCGAAGCTATATGGCGTATACTTTGGTCTGTTCGGGATTCAAAGATGACTACTCAAAACCAAGGCAGCGTATGCCGGAAGTTCAAGAACTCGAAAGGCTGATTTCCGACCTTGAGTCGGATCGTGTCGAGCGCAAAGAGTCGATCTCTGATCGCGAGAAGATACGGCAGGCGATTTGCGCGTATGCTAACGATCTGCCTGATCATCAAGCTCCAGGATACATCTTCATTGGCGTCAACGACGCGGGCATTCCTGTTGCTTTACCCATAACCGACCAGTTGCTCCTCACGCTGTCGGATATGCGGTCCGACGGGAACATACTTCCGTTGCCGTACATGAACGTCGAAAAAGTAACCCTCAAGGGAGTTCCGGTCGCTGTGGTTGAGGTTCACCCATCCGATATGCCCCCGGTTAGGCTGCGAGGTCAAGTCTGGATCCGCGTCGGCCCCCGCCGAGCGATTGCTACGCGCCAAGAGGAAAGGGTACTAACAGAGCGTCAGGTTGCGGGCTCGCGCACCTTTGACCACCGTCCGTGTTCTGACGCTACGCTTAATGACCTTCTCGTCGAATCCTTCCGCTCGGAATATCTTCCCCGGGTCGTCGAAGCAGGTGTAATCGCCCAGAATAATCGCTCAGTGGAAGAGCAGTTGGCCTCACTGCGATTCTTTGATCTTAAAAGGCAGACCCCCACATACGCCGGGGTGTTGGTGTTCGGCAAAGACCCGCTTAATTTCATTCCCGGCGCCTTTATCCAATTCGTCCGGTTTGATGGAACGACACTCGCCGATTCGGTACAGGACGAAAAATTGATTTCAGGTAACCTGCTAACGCAATTACTCCAGATTGATAACCTCCTGCCGCTGCAAATCCGCACGGCTCGCGTCTCTGCGGGCGGGCTGCGACACGAGGAAGTCCCTGACTACCCTTTGGTAGCGGTCCGCGAACTCACCTTGAACGCCGTCATGCACCGAGCGTACGAAGCCACCAATGCTCCCGTCCGCATTAGCTGGTTTGAGGACCGAATTGAGATACAGAATTCCGGTGGCTTATACGGTCAGGTTACTCCCCAAAACTATGAGCGAGTCAGCGACTACCGGAATCCCGTTATCGCCGAGGTAATGAAGGCCTTGGGTTACGTCGAGCGGTTTGGCACAGGCATCACCCGGGCAAATGCCGCACTGAAGGCAAATGGCAACCCTCCGGCAGAATTCACCTTCGAAGCAACTCATGTTCTGGTCACGATTCGGAGGCCAGCTTGAAGACCATCGCTTTTTTCAATAACAAAGGTGGGGTCGGGAAAACGACGCTGGTGTACCACGTGGCGCACATGCTATCTCGGCTCGGCTATCCGACCCTGGCGGTAGACCTGGATCCGCAGGCTAATCTGACATCTGCATTTTTTGACGAGGAGTTGCTTGAAGCAGTCTGGGACACCGGAGGAGAAGCAACCGTTCTAGCTTATATCAACCCGATTCTACAGGGACTTGGGGACATTCAGACCTCGGCTCCGTTTTCAATTAAGGACAACCTGTGGCTCATAAGCGGTGACCTCGGTTTGTCGCGCTTTGAGGACAAGCTATCCAGTAGTTGGCCCGGTGGATACACTAACGATCCGGCGGCCTTGCGAGCCACATCCGCGTTTCATCGGATGATCCAGACGACCGGAAGAGAGGTCGGGGCGGTAGTAGCCCTCATCGACGTCGGACCTAATCTCGGCGCCATAAACCGTGCAGCTCTGTTGGCAGCCGACTACCTCGTGATACCGTTAGCCGCGGACTTGTTCTCCTTGCAAGGACTCAAGAATCTCGGGCCGACTATCAGGGAATGGCGGCATCAGTGGAAGCAGATTCAAGGGTTGGTCTCCGTAGGTTTTGAACTGCCTGCCGGTCTTATGGCGCCAGCGGGGTATGTTGTGCTACAGCACGCGGTTCGCCTGGACCGCCCGACTCAGGCCTATGCCAAGTGGCTGGATCGCATTCCAAGCGTTTACAGGGAAGCAGTCCTTGGCCAGAAGCCTTCTGGCCCCATCAACCAGAGTCAGGATAGTTACTGCCTTGCCACGTTGCGAAACTACAGGAGTTTGATGCCCATGTCGCAAGACGCGCGAAAGCCCATGTTCGACCTCACTTACGCCGATGGTGCTATTGGTAGTCACTCGCAGCTTGTACAAACCTGTGCTAACGAATTCAAAAACCTGGCAAAGGTAATTGCTAAGGCTGGCTCCCTCGAATCCCCCCAACCGGCTTCACCTCGATCCTGACTAACACAATCACCCGGCCAAGCCGTTTTGCTTCAGTCGCGATTCTGTGCATACGACCATACCTGCCCGTGCCACGCCGCAGGGGCCCGCGGCGCTCGCCCTAGCCGAACGGCATCCACCGTCAAGATTGGCGGACGTTCAGCCCCGGAAACCTCAACGCATAGCCTCCGTTTACGGCTGTAATGTCGTTTGTGCCCAACAAGCCTGCGGTTTATCGGCATCGTTTTTCCTTTTGATAGGCTACTGACAACGCGATTCTCTTGACATTTAATAGCCCAGGGCGGTATAATTTTATGGTCATGACCGTTGTAGCCTTCTCCGGCCGCCCCCGGCAATCCTTTTCCCATCCCCCCAGGGAGCGTCCCGCAGTGAGCGCAGCGGCCGCGGGCGGTCCGGCGGTGGGTTGGGAAAACACTCGCCGCCGGGCCGCCCGAAACCTGTCCCGGCAAGTTCGGGAGGGCGGCACGTGCCAGGCTAAGGCCCGGCGCCGGGTTGTGGTGTCATTCACTACGAAAGCAGGGTCAAAGAGCGTTTCACACAGAGGTCACGGAGGGTAAATCATTGACCGCAGAGAACACAGACAAGATTTAGGATGTCCTCCGTGCTCTCTGTGAGCCGATCTCTATGTCCTCTGTGTGAACCTCTTTCTCCGCAATAAGGACGGGATTAACCTTTGCGGGTATGAACGGTGTTTGGAAAGGGATCTAATTCCAAATGACTCCACTACCCGGCGCCGCAATGAATTGAAACATGCCTCAGGGGAGAGAAAACCATGAGTTTTATCAAAAGAGAATCCAGCCCGGCGCAGTCCCGTGCCAGCCGTGCCAACAGTATGCGCTCCACGGGGCCGCGCAGCGAGCGGGGCAAGGCGGTTTCAGGCCGCAATTTGCTGAAGCCGCGCCCTTTTTCCCAAGTCGTGGCACACGGCATGGAGGCGCTGGGCGAACGCCCGGAAGATTTCGAAAAGATGCACAAGGCCTTGGCATCAGCCATGGAGCCGCGCGACGGTTGGGAGGCCGCCTGGGTGCAGGACATCGCCATACTGCGCTGGAGGCTCGAGCGCTTGCACCGCGCGGAGGTGGCAGTGGAGGCCTTACGCAGGCGCAGGCTGCGGAACCAGCGCATCCGCGCCGCCGCTCCCCCCATGGGGCCGGACGCCCTCGAGGTTAATAATCTGGCCAGTCTTTGGGGTTTTACCGGCATCCCGGATTCGGCGATGAAATTCCAGCAGGTGATTGCCTGCCTCACCCAACTCCGCGACGTCGCGCGGGGCGAACAGTTTGATGAGGATTCCCCCTCTTATTTCTCCCTTCTCTACGGAGAGTCGCCCGGGCCCTACGCCGCGATCCTTAGGGCCCGGTTCGAGAGGGTGGCGAAGAAGTACAAAGAAGGGCATCCCGAGGCCGCCGCGGAGGAGCGCGAATCACTGATTGCCGACCTGAGCCGGGAAATCGCAAACTTCGAGGAACTGCAAGGGCTCTACGCCACGGAATGCCTGGAAGCGGACCCTCTGCAAGTGGATGCCGAACTGCTGCTGCCCACCCCGGAAATGGATCAAGTCATCCGCTATGAAACGCACCTGGAGGATCAAATCGAACGCAAGCTGCGCCAGTTTTACGCCCGGCGCCGGGAGCCGGTCCTGCGTCGAGCGGAAACGCTGCCGGCCGCAGTGGGGGGAACGGAGTTAGCTTGCCAAACCGACTCCGGTGGGGGTCTGACGTAGCGGCGAGTTTACCTCGCCATATGCCGGCGTAAAGCTGCCTCTACATCAAACTGAGATACCACTCGGTGAGGCGTTGGTTGATGCGCGGCAATCGCGGGTAACAGGTGGGAAACGATGATCCTATTCGCTAAAACCTGCGGAAATTGCACGGCGACTTCATGTCCATTAGGCGCGAATACTCCCAAAGCTGAGAACATATTGAAAACAAAGGACCGAGGGAGGCGATTTTCGTATGCCAAAGCTGAGAACAGGCTGAAAACAAGGCTGTTATCGAAATCTATGGGAATGTGGAATTGGGGTGACATATTGTTCGGTCATGCGGAGCGCGAGGGGCTGAAATCCAGCCTTTGCTTGTTCCTATGCGTGGTATAATGGCTATGGGTTTTAGGACCATTCTATTTATGACTCCCGCAGTGGAAGTGGAGGGTAGGGAACTGAGGGAAAGTGTCTAAGTTGGGTCACAAATTGCTCTGGCGAAGAGTGGGAGTTTTTGCTTGATTTGGCGGCTAAAAGGTTGTAATTAGGTTGTCACCTTCGGCCGATAATGAGGACTTAACAGACGCAAGAGTTGCTAGGTCCCCAAAATGGGTGAGGAAAATGGGATCATATCTATACGCTTCTCCTAGTTTCTTGGCGGGAGCCGCTCGGCTTCTCGACTTCGGGAATACGTATGATGCATACAATCATACGGTAACCGGAAGCCAAGCAGACTCTCTTGGCTTACTTTGGGATTGGGCTGTGGTTGGGAACGACCTGTGGCAGGGTGAAATCGCTTATCAAGCTGACAAAGTTGAACAATCGCGCCGCAACGGAATTTTCAAGATCGACGCCCCTTTTGACAATGCTCTAGATACTATTCCCAATTTCAAACGGGAGGAGAGGCAGAAGAAACCAAGAACGCATTAGCGCCAAAATGTCCACTGTCTCCCAGCACTTCTTAAATGGATTGTCAAGGCACTTTGGTACCCCGGATAAGAGATTTTTGTGATATAGTTTTATTTCCATAGTATAGTGCGAAGCGATTTAGGCTAAACGTACGGCGCCGTTTGGCCGATATAGGTACTGTACAACCCATTATGGGTCGGCAAGCATCGCTTGCCATAGGGTGTCTAATGACTACTACACAAAAAGTCGATCCCATAGATTGCCGGGCTTTCCTGGAAGACTGGCTAGAAAGGCAACAGAGGGAGTTCTCTGAGTTCGGATATTCATTGATGGATATGCGATTGAACCAAAGGTTGACTTTTCTTGCTGCGTTTACACACGGCATAACGTCCATTAACTTGTTCCCGAGCACAAATTACTGCAAGTGGTTGAGGCCTCTTGGGGGCAGTGGGTGGGACGGTCTGACTAGGGATTGGTATGTACTTGGAAGTGATGTACAAAAGTCTATGCTGAAGTGCGATTGCGAACAACTAAGTGTCAACTCCTCCAGTCAACCCGACAGTCCTAAGGCCCTCCTCGCAGCCCGATGAAAAATCTGGGGGGGTAATGGTTTCTGCGACCTATGTTGGGCCATTACCTCCGCCATCGATATTGCGGCAATATGATGAAATCTGCCCTGGCTGTGCAAAGCAACTCGTATCAGCGTTCGAAGCCGAAGGCCATCATCGGAGAGAATTAGAATCAAAGATGGTGGAGGCAAACATTCAGGGAATGCACAGCGAGTTCGCGGAGGCAAGACTTGGACAGATCTTCGCATTCATTCTCAGTATAGCCTTTCTGATCACGGGGGCCTACACTGCAATTCGCGGCCAACCATGGGTCGGTGGAGTTTTAGGCACCATGGGAATCGGAAGTATAGTTGGAACTTTTGTAAAGGGAAGAAGCACTCACGCCGATATCGGTGTGCAACAGAAGCCAGATCAGCAAAACCATAAGTCCGCCAAGAAAAAGAAGCGATCGCAGTAAAGCCCTACTGCAGAATTCAATGCATCCACCGTCACATTCCGTCAGCCTCTCCGGATGAGTCTGTTAAAGGCATAATCCCGAAAATCACCCACAAACCATAAATACAAAGATCATGTGGGCGGCGTTCGCCGGACCAAATCACGAATGGCCAATCGCAAATCGCCAATCACCTATCAGGAGTTATGCCCTTCCACCAATTGCTTGGCGCGTTGGGCGGCGCAGACAACGGCCTTGATCAGGGTGACGCGCAGGCCGCCTTCCTCCAGTTCCAGCAGACCATCGATGGTGCAGCCCGCAGGCGTGGTGACCACATCCTTGAGTTTGGCCGGATGCTCGCCGGTGTGGAGAACCATCGCCGATGCGCCCAGCAGCGTTTGCGCGGAAAGCTCGGTGGAAAGCTCGCGCGGCAGGCCCAGCTTCACGCCCGCCTCCGCCAGCGATTCGATGATGAGGTAAACATAAGCCGGGCCGGAGGCGGAAAGGCCGGTGATGGCGTCCATGTGCTTTTCTTCCACCACCACGGTGCGGCCCATGGCGCTGAAGATTTCCCGCGCCAGCTCCACGTCGTCGGGCGTGGCGTGGGCGCTGGCGGCAATGGCCGTCATGCCCTGGCGAATCAGACAGGGGGTGTTGGGCATGGCGCGAACCACGCGCGCCGCCCGCCCCAGCTCGCGCTCGATGAGCGCCGTGGTGACCGACGCCGCGACGGAGATGATCACCGCGTCTCTGCGCAACACCTGCTTCACTTCGCGCAGAACCCCCTTCACCTGCTGCGGTTTCAGAACAATTAATACCAGATCGGCGCCCCTCACCGCCTGGATATTATGGGTGGAAGCCCGCACCCCGTATTTTTCGGCAAGAAAATCGACGCGCTCGGGCTCCGCCACGGTCACTTCCAATCGCTCGACGGGAATGAGCTGCGAACCCAGAATGCCGGAAAGCAGGGCCTCACCCATTTTCCCGCAGCCAATCAGGGCCAGCTTCTTTACCTTGGTCTCGAAATCGCCCCCGCCGCGAGCATCCTTCTTGCTGCTTGTGGTTTTCATGTGGTCCCCTTGGGATTGACGACGGTCGATTGATGAATACCGATGTTCGAATGCCGATTAACGATTGCCGATGGACGTTTGCAAGCCAAGGAAGATTTCTCAGCGTTCAATCGACAATCGAAAATCGGCAATGGATGGCTGCTCCCGCGCCCGCTGCCCACTGCTTGGCGCCAACTGCCTACTCTCTCGCTGCCGCCTGCTCCGCCGTCACTTCCTTTTTGGAGGTGGAGATCCACGGCATCATTTTACGCAGCTCGCTTCCCACTTTTTCGATCAGGTGGGAGGCAGCTTTGGCGCGCATTCCCAAAAATTTCTGGCGTCCCTTGGCGTTTTCATCCATCCACTCTTTGGCGAAGGAGCCGTCTTGAACGCCGGTCAGGACGCGCTTCATGGTCTCGCGCACGTGGGCGTCAATCACCTGGGGCCCGCGCGTGTAGTCGCCGTATTCCGCCGTGTCGCTCACCGAGTAGCGCATGTACTTGATGCCGCCCTGGTAGATGAGGTCGACGATCAGCTTGAGCTCGTGCAAGCATTCGAAGTAGGCGATCTCGGGTTGGTAACCGGCCTCGACGAGCGTCTCAAAGGCATTGGTGATGAGGGCTGAGACTCCGCCGCAAAGCACCGTCTGCTCGCCGAAGAGGTCCGTCTCCGTCTCCTCTTTGAACGTCGTGCGAATCACTCCCGCTTTGAGCGAACCAATTCCCTTCGCATACGCCAAGCCCGTCGCCTCAGCGTGGCCGCTGGCGTCCTGCTCGATGGCGAGCAGCGAGGGCACGCCGACGCCCTCGGTAAAAAGCTCGCGCAGGCGATGCCCAGGGCACTTGGGCGCGATCATGATGACGTCCACCGTGGGCAGAGGAACGATAAACTTGTAGTGGATATTAAACCCGTGGGCAAACACCAAGGTTTTGCCCGGCCCCAGGTGCGGGGCGATGGCCTCTTTGTACACCTGCGCCTGGATGGGATCGGGGATGAGGATGACGATCACGTCGGCGCGCCGCGCGGCTTCCGCGGCATCGTAGACCTCGAAGCCCGCGTCTTTGGCCTTGGTGCGCGGCGGATCGCCCATGCGCTCGGCAACGATCACCTTTACGCCGCTATCGCGCAGGTTCAACGCGTGCGCGTGCCCTTGACTGCCATAGCCGACAATGGCCACGGTCTTTCCCGCCAGGTTTTTCAGATCGCCATCTTTCTCGTAATAAACTTTAGCCATGACTCTTGAGTCCTTTTCGTTTATGGAATTTGGAAAGAAGAATTATACACCAGGAGTCAGGAGACGGGAGTCAGAAGACAGGAAAGGCCGAAACTCGAAACTGGAAATTCGAAACTCGCGAGCCCGGCATCGAATTTCAAGTTTCGAATTTCGAGTTTCGATTCTGACTTCCGACTCCTAACTGCTGACTCCTTTTCCGTCATGCTCGCGCGCCCACCAATACCGGGCTGGGCGCGGTCCGCGTGGTTTTCACGCAGGCGAAGGGGAGGAATTCCGGCAGACCTATGACCGGCGCAGCGGCTTTGCGGCGGCTCTCCGCGGGAACCTCGAGGAGATACTTTCCGTGGCTGGCGAAGATCAGTTTTGACCCGGGAAATGTATTGAGGACCTCGGCCACGCGCGAGGTGTCAGCATCGGCGTCAATGAACACAAAGGAAGCGTCGGCGGAAGTCTGGTGTTGGTAATACGTGACGCGCTCCACGCCTTCCATCCCCCGCAGGAAATTGAAGAGATGGTCGATGTCCGACTCGGGCGAGTCCAGCACCGCCATCATGGAAAAACAGTGGGGGCGCGTGGCCATCGCCAGGGTGGTGATCTTCATCCCCTTGCGGCGAAAAACGTTCATGAGGCGGCAAGTTACAATCAGGTCTTTTTCGGTTTCAAGCGTGATCAGCCACTGCATACAGAACTCCAGGAATCAAGTTTCAGGCGCCAGGCATCAGGAGCGAAACTCGAAAAACGAAAATCGAAATTCGAAATCCGCAAGAAACATGTTGAATCTCGTGTCTCGAGTTTCGAATTTCGCCTTTTCTCCTCAAACTGCCCAAAGATCATCCAACGCTTCTTCTTCCACTTGAACGCGCGGCGGCTCCACCACCATTTCCGCCAGCGAGGCGCCCGGAGGGACGATGGGATAAACGTTCTCCGCCGGGTCCACCCAAACGTCGAGCAGGCGCGGCTCGCGATCACTCAGGAAATCATCGACCGCATCCGGCACGTCGGCCCGATGTTCCACGCGCTCACCACGAATGCCATACGCCTCGGCCAGCTTCACGAAGTCCGGCGCGAAGTCGAGGTCAATGTCGCAGTAGCGCTTCTCGAAGAAAATCTCCTGCCACTGGCGCACCATGCCCAGGGCGCGGTTATTGATGATGGCGATTTTCACCGGCACGCGGTATTGCACCACCGTGGCCAGATCGTTCAGGGTCATTTGAAATCCGCCGTCGCCGACAATGGCCACCACCTGACGGTCGGGGAAAGCCATTTGCGCGCCCATGGCGGCGGGGAAGCCGTAACCCATGGAGCCCAGTCCGCTGGAAGAGAGCCACGTGCGCGGCCGCTTGAAGTTGTAGAACTGCGCGGTCCACATCTGGTGCTGGCCCACATCCACGGAAATGATGGCGTCTTCCGCCGCGTGTTGGGCGATGGACTCAATCACCATCTGGGGTTTAACCGTGTTGGCGTACCGGTCATAGGTGAGGGGATGCTCGCCGCGCCAGGATTCGATGCGTTGCAGCCACCGTTGGCGCTCGGGGGTGCCTGCCGCCTTGCGGCGCTTCAAAACATCAATCAACGCCCTCAAGGCTTCCCGCGCGTCTCCCACCAGGGAACAATCCACGTGAACGTTCTTGTTAACCTCGGACGGATCAATATCAAATTGAATCTTCTTCGCGCCGGTGGCGAAACCGTTCAAGCGGCCCGTCACCCGGTCATCAAAGCGCGCGCCGATGGCCACCAGCAGGTCGCAGTTGCAGATCGCCATGTTGGTGGCGTATGAACCGTGCATGCCCAGCATCCCGAGTGACAGCGGATGGTGGGAGGGAAATGCGCCCAACCCCATCAAGGTGGTGGTGACGGGGATGTGAGTCAGCTCCGCCAGCTCGCGCAGTTCCTGCCAGGCGTCGGAAGCCACCACTCCGCCACCTACGTAGAGCACGGCGCGACGGCTTTCCAGAATCATGTCCGCAGCGCGCTCGATGTCCGCGTCCACAAACTCGCGCTTGCGCTCGGGCCGCGTCACACCCAGCGTGGGCGGGTAGTTGGCCTCCGCCGATTCCATGAGGATGTTCTTGGGAAGATCAATCAACACCGGCCCCGGCCGTCCGGAAACCGCCGTGCGGAAAGCCCGGTCAATGACGCGGGGAATGTCCGCGGCGGAGCGAATAGAGAATGACTGCTTGGTGGAAGGGAGGCTGATGCCAACGATGTCGGCTTCCTGAAAACCGTCCTTGCCAATCAGCGCCGCCGGCACCTGGCCCGCCAAGGCGACAACGGGGATGGAATCCATCATCGCGGAGGTCAATCCGGTGATGAGGTTGGTTGCGCCCGGGCCGGAGGTTCCCAAACAAACCCCAGGCTTGCCGGTGACCCGCGCGTAGCCGTCGGCAGCGAAAGCTGCGGCCTGCTCGTGCCGCACCAGCAGGTGGCGAATGCCCGCGCTGTAAAGGGCATCGTAAAGGGGCAGAACCGTGCCCCCCGGAAGGCCAAAAAACACATCCACCTTCTGGCGCTTCAGGCTTTCCAGCAGAAGTTCGGAACCAGAAACAAGCTTAGGCATAACATCGCTCTCATTTACCGGTTGGCCCCTGATACCGACCAGTCGGTAGGTAAAGTTACCACGCTCACATATCCTCGTCAACCCTTTTTTGGAAGAATGCGCACTGCTTGCTACTATTGGGCGCCAAGAGGAGTTGCTTCCAGTCTCGCTGCATCACCCGCGCTAAGTTTCCCTTGGGCCACCATAAGTTCCAAGACATTGTTGCGGCGCTGCAGAGCCTTGTCAGGATGCTTGTAGGGTGAATATGCGCCCGGTGCGCGGATGAGTCCAGCGATCAGGGCAGCCTGCTCGATGGTGAGGGCATCGGGCTCCTTATGGAAAATCTCCTTGCAGGCCTTCTCGACGCCGGTAAGTCCCGGACCGAAATAGGCCCGGTTCGCGTAGATGACAAGCAATTGTTGTTCGGAAAAGTGCCTTCGGATGTGCCAACTCAGGCGAAGTGTGTTCATATGATACTCCGCCATCCCGCCTGAGTGATTGCACATCAGACTTCGCGCAATTTGCGCTGGCCGTGACTGCGCAGGTTCTGCCGCCGCAAGGGCGTCCTGCAAGGGCTTTCCTATCCGGTCGAAGGGAATGGACGTTGAAGGGTTGGCAAGACAAGTATCTGTGACTATAGATGGAGCATCGGGTGCGAACCGTGACAAGTGGTTGAAGTCTGGCAAATCACCTGTGTAGACAAACAGCCAACCACAAAGTCCGACTATGACAAGCAAGACGAAACCGGCCATCGCGACCAATAATTTGCGCATAGTCTCATCACATGTCGATACACGCACCTACCGTGGCCAAGAGGCAAAAGAGCGAAGCGAAGGTCGCCGCTACACTTGATTGCTAGCGAAGCAAGTCCTCAAGCCGGACAGCCTGGTCGGTTTTTTCATCGCGGTATTTGATGATGACTGGCGTGTAGAGGGAAATGCCCAACTCTTTGCCTCGACCTTTGGTGACGCCGCGGGCGCCGGGGACCACCACCGCGCCCTCGGGAATCCGCAGCGGAGTTTCACCCTCGCGGCGATGCACGGTGTCGCGCACCAGGTCGTAGACGGGCGTGGAACCAGTGATGATGGTTCCGGCGGCGAGCACCGCGCCTTTGCCCACAATCGTGCCCTCGTACACGCCGCAGTTGCCGCCCACCAGCGCTTCGTCCTCGATAATCACGGGCATGGCGCCAATCGGTTCCAACACGCCGCCGATTTGCGCCGCGGCGCTGATGTGCACGCGCTTGCCCACCTGCGCGCAGGAACCCACCAGCGCGTGCGAATCAATCATGGTGTCGTCGTCCACATAAGCGCCCACGTTGATATACATTGGCGGCATGCAGGTCACGTTTTTGCCTATGTAGCAGCCATCGCGAATCGATGACCCGCCCGGCACCACGCGGATGTTCTGACCGTCCGGGAGTTGTTTCAAGGGATAGGTGTGCTTGTCGCGAAACTGGGAATGCGGCAGCGCCGGTCCATGACCGGCGGGTTCTGTAGCGCCGGTGTCCCCACCGGCGACCTGCGTCAACGGCGATGGGGACATCGCCGCTACAGCCGACGGCATCTCCACAATTCGCCCCATGCGGAACCCCAGCAGGATGCCTTTCTTAACCCAGCCATTCACGCGCCATCCGGAAGGCAAACTCGCATCCGGCTCCGCCGCCCGCACGCGGCCCTCATTCAGTGCGGTCTTAAATTCGTCAAAAGCGCGGAAGTATTCGTCGCCGAATTCCTTGGTCTCGCGCGCGTAAAGTTCTTCAATTTGCTGTTTCAGATCCATGTTGACCTGTCCGATTTGAGTCACAGCCCCAGCGCCAAGCGCATTCCGGCCTCGACTTCATGCATCAGTGCAGTGGGCAAAACTCCAATCCGCTGGGTCAGTCGGATTTTGTTTACTGTGGCAGCCTGGGAGACATTGATCACAGAATCCTTGGGGAGGCCGGTGTCCCTTCGGTGACAGAGGACGTTCCCCGGCGCGCCCGCCAAGCGCAGGTTGGAGGTAATGGACAGCACAATCACGGTGCGCACACCGCCCTCGTTAAACCCATTGGTTTGGACTACCAAAACCGGCCGGCGGTAACCAGGTTCTGAGCCCACGGGATCCGGCAGGGACGCCCACCAGATCTCCCCGCGCCGAATCACCACTCCTCCCTGCCCAGCGCCTCCGCCTGCAACTGGGCAATCACAGGATCAAGTTCCGATGATTCCGTACTGTAGACTTCATCCAGGGCTTCCTTAATTCCTTTTGATTTTTGGCGCTGAATGTAATCTTGCAGGGCTCTTGCATAAAGCTGGCTGCGCGGAATGCGGAGCCGCTTGGTGAGCCGCTCAGCCTCTTTGAAAAGAGGGTCGGGTATGGAAATGGCTGTTTTCATGGCTGTAGTATAACCGGGGTTATACCAAACCGCAATGCGCCCGTCTGGAAATGTGGGTACATGTTGACGGGTGCGGTTCGCGAAGCGCCCCCCCTTCTTTCCTCTGCGCCTCCGCACCTCTACGGTGAGTTTGACCTCTAAACGGCAGCGGTCTTTGAGAGCAATCCCATCGCGGCCATGACCTTTTCCAGCTTGGCGCGGTTTTCCGACCGCATGGGGACAATGGGGAGCCGGTAGACCTCTTCGATCATGCCCATCATGGCGAGGCCGGCTTTGACGGGAGTGGGGTTGGTTTCCAGAAAGTTGGCCTGCATAAGCGGCAGCAGTTGAAAGTGGAGTTTGCGCGCTTCGTCGTACTGGCCCTCGCGCAACAAGTGTGTGAGCTGGGTCATCTGCGCCGGAATCTGGTTGGACGTGGTGCAGATCACGCCATTCCCGCCCAACGTCATGAGCGGGTAGGTGAACGTGTCGTCGCCGGAAAGCACGCGGAAGCCGGCTTGGACGGCGCTCAGCACTTCCATCTGCTGCACAATGTTTCCGCAGGCTTCCTTGATTCCCACGATGTTGGGGATTTGCGCAAGGCGCCCCACGGTGGCAGGCTCAAGGTTCGAAGAGGTGCGCCCCGGAACATTGTAGAGGATCACGGGCAGGTCAGTGGATTCGGCAATGGCCTGGAAGTGCTGGAAGAGGCCCTCCTGCGTTGGCTTGTTGTAGTAGGGCGCAACGGAGAGAATGCCTTGCACGTGCAAATCTTCCACTTGTCCGGCCAATTCGCAAACTTTCTTGGTGTTGTTGCCGCCCACTCCCGCGATGACGGGAACCTTTCCCGCCGTTTCTTCCACGACGACGCGGATTACTCCCAGGTATTCGCCGTGCTCGAGTGTGGGATTTTCGCCGGTGGTGCCGCAGGGAACCAGGAAATCGATTCCCTCGCGAAGCTGGAACTGCACCAGGCGGCGCAAAGCCGCTTCATCCACCGAGCCGTCTTTGCGAAAGGGGGTGACGAGGGCCGTGCCGCAACCGCCAATTTCCAGGCTCATAGGACCTCCAAGCAGGGGGTGGGGATTCATTGCCGAAGGAACTCTCAATTATGAATTATGAATTATGAACCAACTCAATGCTCAGGCCTGAACTCTTCCACGCCACGCCGGCTCCAATTCATAATTCAGAATTCACAATTCAGAATTCCTCATCCCCCCGCCCCCAACTCTAACACTTCCGCGAAACTGTAAAAGCCTTTCTTGCCGACCACCCAACGGGCGGCATAGAGTGCGCCTTCCGCAAAGCCCTGCCGGCCGCGCGCCGTGTGGCGCAAAACCACGGTGTCAGCTTCCGAGTCAAAACCGAGTTCATGCGTTCCGGGGAAGTAACCCGCGCGCACGCTGGCCACGGGAATATCGCGGTCCACCAGGTAAGGTTGAATCTGCCGTACGATTTCGGCCGCGGTTCCCGAGGGCGCATCCTTCTTCGTTTTGTGATGAGACTCGGTGAGGAAGGGATCGTACATGGGGAAAGGGGCGAAGATTTCCGCCGCCGCGCGCGCCAGCCGGTAAAACAGATTCACGCCAATGGAGAAGTTCGCGGCGTACACCATGCCCACGCCCGCCTGCTCCACCACCTTGCGAACCTCCGCTTGGTGCTTCTGCCAGCCGGTAGTGCCGACCACCAGATTGATTCCTAACGCCGCCACGCGGTGTGCGTTCTCCACCACGGCCTCGGGCGAGGTGAAGTCCACGCAAACGTCAACACCCTTGAACTTCTCGCGCGTGATGCCGCGGCTTTGGGCGTTGGCGTCAATGTCCATCACCAAGCGCACTTCAAAGTCGCGCTGCGGGGCAAGCTGCGCCAGCGTCTTCCCCATTTTCCCGTAACCAAGTAGGGCGAGGTTTATCATTTTTCACCGCGAAGGCCGGTAGACGGAATACGGTATACAGGGTCCCCCGTCTACCGTATGCTGTCTACAGCGCTTTCGATGCGCTTAGTCCAGGTACCCTTCCGACTTCATCAATTCCGCGTTGAGCAGGGCAGCGCCGGCAGCGCCGCGAATGGTATTGTGGCTCAGCGCCACGTATTTGAATTGCAGCACCGGGCACTCGCGCAGGCGGCCTACGGTTGTGGCCATGCCCTTTTCGGCGTTCAGATCGAATTTCGGCTGCGGCCGGTCCCGCTCCTCGCGCACGATAATGGGATGCTTGGGTGCGGAGGGCAAATTGCGCTCCTGCGGCAGGGAGCGATGGGCGCGCCAAGCCTCCACGATGTCTGTCAGCGTGGCTTTGGTTTTGAGCGCCACGGAAATGGTCTCCGTATGGCCGTCTTCCACCATTACGCGGTTGCAGTGAGCGCTGACAATGAATTCGCCCATCTTCACGTGGCCATCCGCGAGTTTGCCCAAAAGCTTGCGCGTTTCACGTTCCACCTTTTCTTCTTCCCCGCCGATGAAAGGAATCACGTTGGCGAGGATGTCGAGCGTGGGGACCCCGGGATAGCCGGCGCCGGAAACCGCCTGCATGCTGGTCATCAGCACTTTGTCGAGGCCGAAGGTTTTCTCGAGCGGCGCCAGGGACATCACCAAACCCACCGTGGTGCAGTTGGGGTTGGTCACGATCATTCCCTTCCAGTTGCGCTGCTTCCGCTGCTCGCGCACCAATGCCAGATGATCCGGATTGACGTCGGGAATCAGCAGGGGCACGTCCTGCTCCATGCGGAAATTGGAGGAGTTGGAAACCACCACGTGGCCGGCCTGGGCAAATTCCCTCTCCACCTCTCCCGCTACTTTGGAATCGAGTGATGAGAACAGCAATTGCGGAGCGCCTCCCGGCTTGCACTCGTACACGGGAAGATCCCGCGCGCTCTCGGGCAGGGGATCGCGCAAGCGCCAGTTGCACGCCGCGCGATAGGTCTTGCCCGCCGACCGCTCCGAGGCGGCGAGCCATTTGATTTCGAACCACGGGTGATGCTCGAGCAGGCTCACAAAGCGCTGCCCCACCATTCCTGTAGCTCCCAGGACGCCTACTTCAAGTTTCTTCATGAACGATAACGGCGGATGGGTACCACCATCTCCTTTCTAAAGTGCAGGGATCAGGGGTTAGGGATTCGGGGTTAGGGGTCGGAGGTTCGTCCCAAACTCCATCCCAAATCGAGGTTCCGGCCAAACCCTAACCCCCAATCCCCAATCCCTAACCCCTGCTCTTCAGGTCGCGCACCATACGGTAATAGAGATCGGCGGCGGCGGCCAGGTCCGTCTTGCGCACGCACTCACGCTCGGTATGGGCCATGCTAATGGACCCCGGCCCGAGCAGCAAGGGACGCCCCCATTGGGTCAGTGCCGCCAAGTCCGTGGTAAACGCCACGACGTCCGTCTCGTAGCCTTCGAGCTTTTCCATCTGGAGCACCGGCGTGTCGCGCACGATGACCACCTCGCAACGGCCGGCGGTGGTTTTCAGAATCTTCCGCTGGAGGGGCGCGGAATTCTCCACCGTGCGGATCAGAATCTGCCCCACGGCCTCGTCCGCCACCACATTGGCCGCGCGGCCGCCGGTGAGCACGCCGATGTTCATCGTTGAATGCCCCAGCACCGGACTGACCGGCAGGCGAATCTTGCGCAGGTCCGCCAGCACGTCCAACAGCTTATCAATGGCATTCACGCCCAGGTGCGGGTAAGCGGAATGCGCCATCTTGCCGCGCGCGCACACGTCGATCCGCAAGTTTCCTTTGCTGGCAATCGCCAGTTTATTTTCCGTGGGCTCGCCATTGATGATGTAGCGCGAACCCTTGGGGTGCAGATTGGCTTCGCGCGCGCCATCGCTGACGGTTTCTTCCCCCACCAGGAAGAGCAGGGCGAAATTCTCCACGCCGTCCTTTTTGAGCCGTTCGGCGGCGGACACCTGCGCGGCCAGAATCCCTTTGGCGTCACACGAACCTCGGCCGTAAATGCGCTCCGCATCTTCGTGGGCCGGGAAAAACGGCGGCACCGTATCCAGGTGCGTGCTCAGCACCACTTCCGGCTTCCCCCATGTGGCGAACACGTTCGCACGGTCGCGCGAAACGGGCATCAGTTCCGCCTGAAAGCCTATTTGCGCGAGGTGTTCTTTCACGAATTCCGCGCAGGCCTTCTCATGACCGGTGACGGACGCCATGTTGACCAGACTTTTGGTAAGCTCAAAAAGATCCATAGGAATTCCCGTCCGGACGCTCGTTGCGTGGCATCGTTCACGGTCGGTTGGGCGACCATCCTGCCCTTAAGCGCAGCTTTATCAAGTTAGCCCACTACAGAAAACAGCGTCAAGCCCATTCGCGGCGAGAGGGTTTGCCAACTTGAAAAGAAGGGTAGCGCGGAGAAACTCGGCCAAATCCAGCGCCTTCCATTAGGACGTTGCTCCAAAGGGGTTGCTGTCTTTATTTGAACGTAGCGCCGCCATCTTGGCGGCTCATTGCCGGCTGGAAGCCGGCGCTACGTCTGAAATCAGGAAAGCACCCAAAAGGGCTCGCAATCGAATGCCAAGAATGTTAGAATCAAAGCGGTCAAGAGGCAGTTAGGCTCAGATGCAGGAGGCTGTATGAGCCAGAGTTCCCGCGCCATCCTTCATTTCACCCTCGTTTTCTTTTTTGCATGCGTCCCGGCCTTCTCCCAGCGAATGGCGAATGGCGCCGGCCCGCACACCTCCTCTGGCCCTGCGCCCGTTTACGGGGGGGCCTACGGTGGTTATGGTGGGTACGATGGCTTCAGTGATTTCGGTTTTTACCCTTCGTCCAGTTCCCTTCCTGCGGTTCCCCCCAGTAACTGGTGGGCCAGCCAACCCGACAGTGAAAGTCCGTGCCAAGCCGGTTGCAACCCCAACGCCGGTTACGAATGGGATAGCGTGGGAACCCTGATCCTTGACACCAATCCACCCCAAGCTCGCGTCACGCTCGATGGCATTTACGCGGGGACCACCGACAAGCTGGGCCCTTTCCAGCTTCCCGTGGGTGAGCACACTCTGCACATCGAAGCTCCGGGGTTTGAACCCTCTGACGTCATTGTTAAGTTTGACCAGCCCGGCGTGCAAAGCCTGAACGTCGCGCTAAAACAATTGCCGCCTCCCCCCAAGCCGGCGCGACGCTCCAAACCCTATTGACCCGTTCCTGAAATGATGCGCGGTGCCAGGGGAGGACTGTCCTTTGCCCCGCGCAGGAGCACGGAAGTGCGTGGCAGAACCCCTGCCCCGCCCGCTTTGGGATAGAATGACCGGCGTGAGAACCCTGACCACCACGCGTTGCTCCTACTTGTGCCTTTTGCCATTTGCCCTTTGCTTTTTGATCTGCTTTTCATCCTCTCTCGCCGCGCCGTCTTCCCAGGCAGGGGAAAGAGTCAAGCTACCGCTGCCGGAAAACAGCGTACCGCAGTTTGTCGTGCAACTCGTTGCCGTGGGGCCGGCGGGCAGGATGCAGAACCGCGAGTGCTCGGCCACGGGTTTCCTGATCAACGAGGAGGGATACCTCATTACCAATGCGCACGTGGTGGAGGACGCCCAGCGGTGCCTGGAGAAAGCTCCGGGAGCGAAGATCCTGGCTAAGTTGACCATCAACGACGCGCGAACCGCCCTGGCGGTTCCCTGTGATGTGGTCGGAATGGACGTTCCCAACGACCTGGCTTTGCTGAAAACCGAGCGGCCACTCCTTCCAAATCCCGGTGAGAAGCCGCCTTATGCGGTGCTCGATACACGCGCCGTGGCCGTGGGAACCGCCGTGAGGGTCACCGGCTATCCCGCAGCTTCGTGGCAACCGGTTACGCAGGCTGGCAACGTCATTTGGCTCGGCAAAACGCCACTCGAAGAAACCAAAACCCATCCGAATCCCGCCAGCGACGCTTTGGGCGTGGGTATCCACCTGCGCCCGGGAAACAGCGGCAGCCCGGTTTATCGCCCGGATGGTCTCGTCATCGGCGTGGTTGACAAGAGAGATCCCCAGCGGCCGGAGTATTCCGTTGCAGTTGCCATCCACTATGCCATCGAGCTCGCCGAACGCCTCGGTGTAAGGTGGCACGGCGCGGATTGATGTTTGGGCGTTTCCCCCACTCGCTCGCCTTGCGGGCCATTTATCTTTCCAGCTCCTGTTCGCGCCCCTCACATTGACGGGCGCACGGGGAGTCTGCAAGTTTATGCCGGTAATATCGCCAAGGTGAATGATACGGTTCTGGTGGTCAGCAATCAGATCCACCCCACCTGTGTGACTTTCGCGGTGCCGGAACAATACCTGGCGGAGGTGAAGGAGTACCAGGCGCGCGACCGGTCGAGGGGGAGATTTTCGCCGCGAATACCCGCACAAAAGCCGCTCTAAAAGTGTCAATCAAGACGAATTGTCCGTTTGATCCTGAGTTTCTCTGCAAAATCCACGTCATATTGGCATAAATGCCCGACTTTTTCGCGGTCAATTTGTCCATGTTTCATTTGTTTTCATACACATTCTGGCTTTGATCGTATTAAATCAACATCCTTTTTCCCAGACCACTCCCGGAAGTGACATTTTGTTGGGAAAGAGCTTCCAGGAGGGGGAGGAGGACGTTGTTTAAGTGGAATTGCCATTTTCATTTTCCTCCCGACCCGGACTATTGTAGCCTCGGCATGGGCAGCGCCGTTTCATCCCCGGACGCAGGCTAGCTTATCTATTATACCCACGTGCCTAGACTTCGTCTAGTAAATATTGAGGCTACACTCAAGTCCCGTCCGCGGCCCGAAAACCGCACCGGTGTCTGCCCAAGGGCGCTCGGCATCCGCACCCCCGGGGGGGTTCGACACGCCGACGGTTGAGGAGGGGCGACGCTCGGAGCCGCGACCTTCACCGCGAGCACAAACATGATCGCAGCGAAAAGGAAGATTCGTGATGTCGCCCTGCGGACCCCATGTTTGGTTCGGGGACAAACAGTGAAGTAGCGCCAGGCTGCGGAGGGCAGTTCTCAAGTGAACCTGGAGTGGGCGCCGCATGCATCATTTTTCATAACGTGCTTGGCCCGTTTGTCGTGCGCGGGGGCAAGACTTCTGTTAGAATCCGGCCAGCAGGAGAGTTTCACCGGCGCTCATGAAGACCTGTCCCGCTTGCCAAAGTACCTACCCGGACGATTTTTCCCTCTGTCCACGAGACGGCGCTCACCTCACCGCTCAAGCCACGGAAACCGAAGCGCAGCTTGCCGCTGGACTGTCCCGCCGTTTTCGCCTTGTCCGCCGCTTGGGCAAGGGGGGGATGGGCACGGTTTTCCTCGCCGAGCAGATTGGGGTGGGAAACCGCCCCGTGGCGCTCAAGGTCCTCAATCGCAAACTTCTTGATGACCCTGACTTCCTGATGCGCTTTCAGAACGAGGCGGGTTCCACGGGTCGCATCCACCACCCCAATGTCGTCACCATTTACGAATCTGCCCAGTCGGACGATGGCACGCCTTACATCGCCATGGAATTCTTGGAAGGCGAATCTCTCCGCGAGGTCATCAAACAACGGGGGGCGCTTCCCCTGCCGGAGGTTGCGGAAATCCTCCAGCAGGCGGCGGGGGGCCTGAATGCTGCGCACAAGCTGGGCATCATTCACCGTGACCTCAAACCCGATAACATCTTCCTGACGTATCCCGACGACGATTCTGTAGCGCGGGTGTCCCCGCCGGCACACGTCGAAGGCGCGGTAGCGCCCACGTCTCCACCGGCGAATTTCGTTGTTAAAATCGTAGATTTCGGCATTGCCAAGCTGCGGGAGTCCCAAACGCACACACAGACCGGCACGGTGCTGGGCACACCCGCTTATATGTCCTATGAGCAGGCATCGGGCATGAGGAGCGACGAGCTGGATGCGAGGTCCGACGTCTACTCGCTGGGCGTGGTGGTATATGAGATGCTCACGGGCCGCACGCCCTTCCATTCCGACACGCCGGTCGGATACCTGCGCAAGCACTTGATGGAGGAACCGCCGCCATTCCGTGCCGTTGAACCCGGTCTCCTCGTGCCGCCCCGAATCGAAAGCGTGGTGATGAAGGCACTCACTAAGGACCGCAACCAACGCTACGGCTCGGTGTTGGAATTTGCACAGGCATTCGCACAGGCAGCCGATGCCGGTTCTCACCTTGCAGCGCAGCCCGAGCCGCAACAGGGGGCCTCAAAGCCTCAACCGCATACGACTGTCACACCCGGCCTCAAGACAAGTGTTCCCCCTGCCGTGGTGGACACAGTTGCCGCCAAAGCCGTCCCCGAAACAGGCCGCCCTTCACGACGAAAATGGCTTGTCGCTGCCGGGGCATTTATCTTTCTGATTGTTGCCACGGCCGGGGGCTTCTGGTTTTGGTCACGGTCGGGATTGAGAATAGCACAAAACAAGGGCGAGGCTCTTTCTACTTCCTCAGTCACCGCTGATTCATTCACGCTGGAGCGAACACTCACAGGTCACCAGGGCGACGTTAACTCCGTCGCCTTCAGCCCGGATGGAAAACTGCTGGCCTCCGGGAGCGGGGACAAGACCGTCAAGCTTTGGGACGTGGCTTCCGGCATCCTGAGGCACACCCTGACCGGACACGGTGACGCTGTCCTTTCCGTCGCCTTCAGCCCGGATGGAAAACTGCTGGCCTCCGGGAGCGGGGACAAGACCGTCAAGCTTTGGGACGTGGCTTCCGGCAATCCAAAGGACTGGCCGCCGCCAATCAACCCGGCAGACGTGGAGGGCCTACCATCAGGAGCAATTTTGAAACCGCTCCCCTCACACAGTGACGCTGTCTTTTCCGTCGCCTTCAGCCCGGATGGAAAACTGCTGGCCTCCGGGAGCAGGGACAAGACCGTCAAGCTTTGGGACGTGGCTTCCGGGGCGCCGAGGAAAACGCTGACTCCCCGCACCGGGATTGGCTGGCCTGAGACCGTCGCCTTCACCCCGGATGGAAAACTCCTAGCCTCTGGAAATTCGGGATCGGTTGATTCTACCTACCGTATTCTCCCGGCTATGCCAGAGGCATCACCGAGCGACGTCAACGTGGTCACACTCTGGGACGTGGCCACTGGGACGCTTAGGCAGACCCTGACGGGACGCACCGTCGATGTCTACTCCATCGCCTTCAGCCCGGATGGAAAACTCCTGGCCTCTGGGGGCGATGACATGACAATCCATCTTTGGGACGTAGCCGCTGGGACGCTGAGGCAAACGCTCATGGGAGACCCCTACGTCGCCTGGTCTGCCGCTTTCAGCCCGGATGGAAAACTCCTAGCCTCCGGGGGCGACCAGACGATTAAAGTCTGGGACGTCGCCACTGGGACGCTGAGGCAAACGCTCGTGGTAGGCACCCACGACACATATTCCGTGGCCTTCAGCCCGGATGGAAAACTCTTGGCCTCCGGAAGCCACGACAAAACTATCAAACTGTGGCGGCGTGGGGAAAATGTCTCGGGTTCATTCGGACAAGGGACCGGTGTCAAAGCTCCACTCGCACAACTCGTCCGAACCCCCGGAGAAGTGCGGGAGAATGCGAAGGATGGACTCAAGTATGTTTGGATTCCGCCGGGCAGCTTTCGGATGGGCTGCTCATGGTGGGATTTCAAATGTGGCTATGTGGAGAAACCGGTTCACGAAGTGACCATCACGAAAGGTTTCTGGCTGGGGCAAACACCAGTGACAGTGGGGGCGTACAAGCGCTTCGCGGCTGCCACGGGAAGGCAAATGCCACCCGAGTGGAATATTAACGGGAGGCCGCTCAACCCTGGGTGGGGTAACGAGGCCATGCCCATTGTCGATGTGACGTGGAATGATGCCCAATCCCATTGCAGTTGGGCGGGAGCACGCCTGCCCACGGAAGCAGAGTGGGAGTATGCGGCAAGGGCCGGGAGCACCGCATCACGTTATGGCGACCTGGATGAAATCGCCTGGTACAGAGACAACAGCGGGCGCCAACGCTTGGGCAGCACTGGGGATATAAACGAAAACGGCAACACCTACCACGAAGTCGGCCAGAAGCGTGCCAACGGATTCGGGCTTTTCGACATGCTGGGGAACGTGTACGAGTGGGGGAACGACTGGTATGAGGAGAAGTACTATCAGAGTAGCCCCTCACAAGACCCTGCGGGGCCGACGAGCGGTGATGAGCGAGTTCTGCGGGGCGGGTCCTGGGACGCCGATGCCTCGACCGTTAGGGTGTCAATGCGCTTCAAGTTCCCTCCGGACTCCTTCCAGAACTTTATCGGCTTTCGTTGTGGCGGCGAAGTGTTCGCTCCTTGACGGCTTTGTTGAGGGAGCGTCACAGTATGGAGAACCGATGGAAATCAAAGCATTCATTAGTTACTCCACAAGGGACAAGAAGCACGGGGCCGCTGTCAAGGCGGCACTAGACGAAATCAGCATCAAATCGTTCCTCGCCCATGACGACGTGCAGGTTTCTGAAGAATGGGAAAAGCGCATTTTGGTGGAACTCAAAGAATGCAACATATTTGTGCCACTGCTGAGTGAAGCGTTCAAAGGTTCTGACTGGTGCGGACAAGAGGCTGGATTTGTTGTGGAACGCGGTAATCAAGTGCTGATAATTCCCCTCTCGATTGACGGAACAGTGCCATACGGCTTCATTTCTCATTTCCAATGCCATCAAGTCCCTCCCACTGGCATCGATCCACAACCGGTCTTGGACGCAGTCGGTAGAAAATGGCCCTCTATTGTTGCTGACGTGTTGCTGAAGCGGGTCGAGGGTGCCAACAGCTTTCGTGCGGCCGAGAAGTTGATTGAGCCGCTTGTGCCCTACTTTGAGCGCTTGGACAAGGGACAGGCATCTCGGCTCGCGCAAATGGCGATAGACAACGGACAGATATGGGCAGCCCAATTATGTCGCGAGAAATATCTGCCGCTATTCCTGAGGCTCAATAGAAAAAAGATTTTGCCGTCGCAATATCAGGCATTGAAGTATCAGATTGAAAATCAAAGCAGGTATAAGGAAAAACAGGCATAGCGACAGCAGGTCGCGGGATTCAGGGGGCGGGTTCAGGCCAGTAGGGTGGCCGACGCAGCGCTGATCCCGACGCCCCAGATTGTCTCCAGAGTGCAGTCAGCGAACATCTTTCGATTATTGTTGGTCATAGGCTTTTTCCCCTTTCTGTTCTCAGTTTGTCGTAGTTTCCAAACCATTGCCCGCAGCATCACAAGCAATGCGAAAAGGACGCCGAAACCAACGCACGCCGCGAGGGTTGAACTCGCGCCTACTGGCCCTACTCGCCTGAACCCGCCAGCATTTGTGATTGTATCATCCTCGCCAGCGAGGCGCGTCGGCATTAATCGGTCTGGCCGGTTGTCAGCCGCACGCAGCACCTTAAGAACCGCCTCCTTAATCGCCCAGTGTTTTCCGCTGAGTCCGCAGAATCAACCCGAGATTCTCTGCGGACAGCGCGGCAGCGGGGAACAATTCACTTGGTCGTGTAACGCCCTCCCCCACGGATGTCCGCGGCATGCCCGGCCGTTGGGAGCGGAACTGTTTTCCAGTTCCCCGTCTCCGCGTAACGGCTAAAGTGCTTCGCACTGCTACGCTCCTTCGCTCTGCGTTGCAATGCCGTAAATTCTTGTTTTTTGGGCAAACATTTTGCGCGTCTCGTAGGGGCTGCTTGCCCTGCCCTCGTTCCACTCCACCGACAAACTACAAGGGCAGGGCAAGCCCAGCCCCTACGAGACATGTTTGGTTGCGGCTCTGCGGCTCTGCGCCTCGGCGGTGAACAGACGCTATCGCGTCACGACTTGCAGAACGCTGTCGACCGGGTCGGGAGCGGTGGGGGGCACCTGGATTTCCAGCTTCTCCTCGTTCTGCCGCCATCGCAGCTTCCTCCTGTCACCCAGCACGGTGACCTGCGCGACGCGCGCCGGAAACCCGGGAACATCCAACACGCCTTCCGCCGGCCAATCGAACACGTGGACGTACACGATATTGTTTTTTGCCGTGGTCTTGCCAAACGCCAGGTTTTGCAGTGGACCGTAAGTGGTCCCGTAGATGGAGTCCCCATACACCTTCAACCATTTCCCCATAGCCTGTAGCCGCTCTACGAATTCAGGCTGAATGGTTCCCTCCGGAGTTGGGCCTACGTCCAAGAGCAAATTACCGCCCTTGCCCGCCACGTTCACCAGGTCCTGGATAAGCTCCTTTACCGACTTGTATTGCTTATCATTCTTGTTGTAGGCCCAAGTGCTGTTGATCGTCATGCAGGTTTCCCAGAGCTGGAAATCGGCCGGGTCTGGCAGAGAGGGCGATGCGGCTTCCTGTGCTTTGGTAGTGCCTTGCAGTTTGAGGGCGGCGCTTTTGGTGGGGATGTGGTCAGGGATGAATTGTTCCGGCGTGGCAAAATCGCCCGGCACGCCAAGGCGATTGTTCACCAGCGTGGCGGGCTGAATATGGTGGATGAGGTCTACAATCTGCGCGCCATTGTATTTCTCCTGATGATCGAGCCCGTCAAACCAGATCACGGCAACCGGCCCGTATTCGGTGAGCAATTCCCGCAGTTGGGCGTCCATGTAATCGAGGTAAGTCTTCCACTCCGGCCGGGTGGGATCGCCGTGCCATGTGTCCTTGACGGGTTTGGAGGTGTCGCGGAATCCCGGATGGTGCATATCCGGAGGCGAGTAATAAAAACCCAACGGCATATTCGCCTCGTGCGCGGCTTGGGCCAGCATGGCCGTCACATCCTTGCCGTAAGGCGTCTTGGTGATTTTGTAATCCGTCAGGGCCGTGTCAAACATGCAGAACCCGTCATGGTGCTTGGTGGTAAACACCATGTAGCCCATTCCCGCATCCTTGGCCAAACTTACCCAAGCCTTGGGATCAAACTGGACGGGATTAAACTGCTTGTAGAGCGCCACGTACTCCGCCTCGGTGATGTTCCATTTGGACTCGGGTTCCATGATGGGCCACGAAGCCTCCACGCTGGCCACCGAGTAAGGACCCCAATGAATGAACATGCCGAATTTGGCTTGCTTGAACCAAGCGGTGCGCAGCTCCTTCGAGTCAGAATTCGAGGGCGGAGTCGCGGCCTGCTGAGCCTTGCTCGGCGAAGGGAAACCGAGCAGAAGAGTACACGCGGTCACGGCAAGAAGATAACCTAACCTCCTGCCTCGATCATTCGTCATACACTTGCTCCTTGTGGCGCCCGGCAACTTGTCGGCATCCGCAGGCCGCCAAAATCTCTTGTACTAGAAAATCGGAATTCTCCGGCACGGCAACACAGGAAGTATAAACGCGGTCAGGGTTTGATGGAGCGGAGATTTTTTGCGCACGGCGTGAAGCTCGCGTTACGCGGGCATGCGCCATGAACGATCTTTTATGGCGCAGGCCCTAGTGTAATTGTCCCGTCTGATACGAAAGCACCGCGGACTGAATCTGGAAATCGTACTTGGCGCTGGTATCGTCGATTTGCGCTTGGGTCAGATTCAGTTGCGCTTGCGAGAGCTCGACAATCGAGCTGAGTCCGAGTTTGTAGCGGCCCTGGGCGAGGTCGAGCGCCAGGGTGGCCTCCTTCAACAACTGGGCGGTGACGGCGAGGCGCTCGTAGGCGGTGCCTGCGTCAAGCCAGGCCGTGCGCACGTCGCGCGAAATGCGGTCGGCGAGGTCGCGCATGGCTTGGTCCGCGGCTTGGGCGCGGAGGTTCGCTTCCTGGTGGCGGGCGGAATAAAGGAACCCGTTGAAGATCGGAATGTTCACGTTGATGCCCGCCGCCGCGTAACGATCGGTGAGCGGAACCTGGTAGGCCGGAGTGAGGCCCGCCTCGCCCGTGGCGCTGATGGTGGGCATCCACAGATCGCGCTCGGCGCGGGCATAACGCAACGCAGCCTCGTGGCTGAAGCGGGCGCTCGACAGGTCCGGGCGATCTTGCAGGGCCTGCACAATCAAGTCCGTGGGGTCGGTGAGCGGCGCGGGAGGCATGGGCTCCTCGGCAAGGTCGAACGGTTGAGGATTGGCAAGCCCGAGGGCGGTGGCCAAATCCGCGTAGGACGCCTTCTCGTTATTCTGCGCTTGCACCAGCAGCAACTTCGCCTGCGCCAAGTCCACCTCGGCGAAGCTTACGTCCACGAGCGATCGCAGCTTGTTCTTCTCGAGGGTGGTGATCTGATCGGCGAGAATCTGGCGTGCTTTCACCGTTTCCAGTGCGACCTTGAGTACGGCCTCGGCGCGCAGGACGCCAAAGTAGGCGCGATTGACGTTGAGCAACACGTCCTGTGCGGTTTGGTTGGCGCTCTCGGATGCGGCCTTTGCTCCCAGGCGTGCCGAGCTCACCAAGTTGGACGTGCGTCCGAAGTCCGTGATGAGCTGTTGGACCTCGAGGCCATTCGATTGGCGGTTGTAAATGATCGGGTTGTTGATGTAGCCCGCGTCAATGCGGCTGTTGGGCAATGCTCCCACGCCCGTGACTGACCCGCTGGCGGTGGGGTAATAGGCGGACTTCTCTTCGCGGGCCACTTGGCTGGCGGCTTGCGCGTCATAGTTGGCCGCCTGCAACAGGGGATGGTTGCGCAACGCCATCGCCTCGGCGTCTTTCAAAGTGAGTTTGGGGGCTGGAGCTTGCTGGGGGAAAGCGAGGTTGCCAGAAGTCCCGGCAAGTCCCCACAGGATGCAGCACACGGACAAAATGGCGGTGCGCCGAAGCTCAAAAGGTTTCATTCGCCAACCTCCTTGGATTCCCCGGCCGGGCTTGTCTGTCGTCGGCCATAAACCAGCAGATACGCGGCGGGAACTATGAAAACCGTGAGGATGACGGAAACGATCAAGCCCCCAATGATGGCCAGTGCCAACGGCGCGTACTGCTCGCTTCCCGTGCCCATCTTGAGGGCCATGGGCAACATGCCGATGATCGTGGCCAGGGAAGTCATCAGGATGGGGCGCAAGCGCACCCGGCAGGACGTAATCACGGCGTCCTCCACCGACTTTCCCTGCTCCTCCAAGCGATGTGCGAACTCCACAATCAGGATGCTGTTGGAGGCGGCAATGCCCACCAGCATCAGCACCCCCATGAGCGACATGACGTTGAGCGTGGTATTCGTCAGGGGAAGAATCACCAGCACCCCGATAAAGCCCATGGGAATGGCGAGCATGATGAGGAGGGGATCCTTGAATGACCGGAACTGCGCCACCAGGATGAGATACAGAAGGAGACCTGCCAGCGAGAGCCCGAGAGCGAAACTGTGGAACGATTGCGTCATCCCTTGCACCATTCCCCGCAGGTTGACCCGCACATCTCCGGTGAAACTTGCCTTGCGCAAAATGCTGCGTATGGCGTCCGCCACTTTTCCCAGGTCCTCGCCGGCGGGGGTCACATAGACGTCCGTGACTCTTTGGATCTGGTAGTGGTCCACCTCCGTCGGCGTCTGGGTGCGGGTCAGATCGACGACCGCCCCCAGCGTGGTGGGCTCCGTTAGTTTGGGCGCCCGCAGAGGGATGTCCCTCAGGTCCATCAAATTGTGAACGGCCGGCCGGCCCGATTCAAAGTATTGCACGGTCAAGAAGTAGTCGTTTCCGGTTTTCCGGTCCACCCAGTAGTTAGGGGCGATCATCAGATTGGAATTCAGGGCCGTGATAACGTTGTTCACCACTTCCTTTTGACTCAGCCCCAATTCCGCGGCATGCACGCGGTTGATGTCCAGCCGCAAAGCGGGATAGTTCATGTCCTGGGGTATGTAGACCTCTCCCACCCCGGGCAGTTGCCGAATCTGGCTAGCCAGGTCCTGGGCAATTTCATAGCTTTTCCTCAAGTTGCTACTGCTCACCTGCACGTCGATAGGGGCCGGCATGCCCATGTTCAAGATCGCGTCCACCATCGAGCCGCTGGAGAAGAACGTCCGAATCTCCGGATATTGCTGGCTGATCTCCTCCTGCACCTGGTGCATGTAGTAGAAACTGCTCCGCCCGTGGTCATCCTGCAACTGCACCTGCACGGTGGCCGTGTAAGGCCCGGCGTTAGTGGTGTACAGAGCGGAAAAATCGGGGACCACGCCAATGTTCGAGACCACCAGCCGGTAGTCTTTCGGGGCCACGACCTTGCGGATCAGGTTCTCCACTTTGGCCACGTACTCATTCGTCACCTCGATGCGCGTGCCGGTCGGCGCCTTCAGGTTAATGGTGAATTGCCCGGCATCGGTGCGGGGAAAGAACGATAACCCCAGAAAAGGGTAGATCGCCAAACTGGCCAGGAATAACCCGCTCAGAATCGCCACCGTGCGGCCCGGCCGCTTGAGCGCCCGCCGCACCCAATGCTCGTAGAAATCCAGGAACTTGTTGAACAGCCGATTGAACCCCGCGTTGAACCTTTCCCAGCGGGAATGACCGGGCGACGTGGTCGGCTCGATTTCATACTCGCCTTCTTTCTGGCCGTGTGCTTCCGTGTGGGGCACTTGCTTGAGGAACCGCGAGCAGAACAGCGGGATCACGGTCATGGCGACGACGTAGGAGGCAAAGAGCGAGATCACCACGGCCAAGGCCAGCGCCGAGAAAAGAAACTTGCTCACTCCGTAGAGAAAGGTGACGGGGAAAAAGACGATGACGGTGGTCAGCGTCGCTGCCAGCACCGCCAGGTTAACCTCATCACCCCCTGTCTCCGCGGCGCCCGCGGGCGGGGCGCCGCCTTCCAGGTGGCGGTAAATGTTTTCGAGTGAAATCACCGAGTTATCAATGATGCGCGAAAAGGCCAGCGCCAGTCCTCCCAGAATCATCGTGTTCACGGTACTGTCCATCTGGTAAAGCACCACGAAGGTTGCCAAGGCCGAGAGGGGGATGGAAAGGAAGACCGCGGAAGTCGCGCGCAAGCTTCCCAGAAAGAGGAGAATCATCAGGCTGGTGAGCAAGAGGCCGAGGAGGCCCTCGTGAAGCAGGGTCTTAATGGCTTCCTTGACGAAGACCGATTGATCGAACACCAGACTGGCCTTCATCTGCTCGGGGATATCACGCAGGTTGCCGATCAACTCCCGGATTCCGTTGACCACCGCAATGGTGTTGGTGTTGCCCCCTTGCTTCATGATGGGGATGTAACACGATTTCTGCCCGTCCACCCGCACCACGTTGTACTGAATTTGATTGGCGTCCTCGGCCTTCCCCACGTCCCCCACGGTAACCCACGAGGTCCCCACCGTCTTGATGGGGATGTCGTTCAAGTCCTTCACTTGGTTCACCAGGCTATTGGAATAGACGTAGTAATCGTAGGGGCCCACCTTCACATCGCCGGCGGGCAGGATGAGATTGGACTGGTTCACCGCGTCCACCACGTCCATGGGAGTCAACTGGCGCGAGAAGAGCTTGTAGGGGTCCACATACACCATGGCCTGCCGGTACTTCCCGCCAAAGGGCGGTGGGATCTCCGCCCCCTTCACCACCGCAATCTGGTTGCGGATGGCAAACTGGGCGAAGTCGTGAAGCTGGGTTTCGGTGAGCCCCTCGCCTTTCACCGTCACCAGGCAAACGGGCAGGCTGGAGGCGTCAAACTTCAGCACCACGGGCGGCAAAGTGCCCGGCGGCAAGCGCTTCAGGTCCGCCAGGGCTAGGTTCGAGAGTTCCGTAACATCCGCGTCGGCGCTCGTCCCCGGCTGGAAATAGACTTTGATGATGCTGACTCCCAACATCGAGCGCGACTCCATGTGATCGATGCCGCTGGCGAGGGTAAAGAAGCGCTCGAGCGGGTTGGTGATGTCGATCTCGATATCCTGCGGAGGCATGCCGGAATAGAACGTGGCCACCACCACCTCGGGGAGATTGATGGGGGGGAAAAGGTCCACCGGCATGCGCGCCAGGCTCGTCACCCCGATGACGAGCAAGGCCAAGCAGCAAACGATGATGAAATACGGGTTGCGGATTGAGAATTTAGGCATATACCCATTACATCCTATTCTTCGAAACTGTCCGTTGTCAGTCGCTCGCGGCTAGCTTGAAATTCTCTGTAATCCACGACGGGTAGCTGACAGCCGGCAGTTTCTGACTGACAACAGACAGTTGAATGCGTGCAACTGACAACGGACCACGGACAACGGACGACCTCATTCCTGCCCTGCCCCGTGGTATTGCAGCATCTGGACGGCTTGCGGGCGCACTTCCTGGCCCGGCTTCAGGCCACTGCGGTCGCTGACAATGGCCCATTCGCCTTCCGCGAGGCCCGAGACAACTTCCGCGTCGGTGGAGGTTTCCAGGCCCAGCGTTATCACCCGGTCATCGACCTTGCCGGCGGGACTGACGACATAAACCGTGGTACGGTCGCCCTCATGGTTCACCGCCTCCAGTGGCACGGACAAGACGTTATCCTTGCCCTCCAGGGTAAGGCTTGTCTCCGCATACATACCCGGCATCAAGAGCCGATGGGGGTTGGGGATATCCACCTCGGTGTGCATGGTGCGCGTTTCCTCCTGCACGTCCACGGAAAAGCGGGCCACTTTGCCGGGAAAAGACCGGTTGAGAGCCGGCACTTGCACCTCGACGGGATCGCCCAGGCGGATATAACGCACCGAGGACTCGGGAACCGGAATCACCAAACGGAACAAATCATCTTCGGATAACTTGACCAGGGGCAGGGCCTGAGTGCTGGAACTCGTGCCCGCCTGCATCAAGGTTCCCAGGTTGGCGTACCGTTGGGTCACCACGCCGGCAAATGGCGCGGTGATACGCGCGTAGGAGAACAGCGCCTGGTCGTGAATGAGTCTGGACTTGTCCACCAGCAGCTCGCTCTGCGCGGCTGCGAGCGCTGACTGCCCCGCGTCCACCTGTGATGCTGCCGCCAGGTCTTTGCCCTGGGCGTCATCGACTTCCTGTTGGGCCACCAAGCCCGGTTGGCTTTCGAAGACGCCATGCAAGCGGGTGTATTCGAGGTGAAGAGCTGTGTACATGGCCTGATAACGTTTCAATTGGTGCTGGGCGCGGGAAACTTCGTCCGCCGCGTTCTTGATGGCGGCTTCATCCACTTGTAACTGCGCCTCGAGTTCCGGAATCTCCAGAATGGCCATCAATTGCCCTGTTCTTACACGGCTGCCATAGTCAACGTACAAGTCTTTGACAAATCCTGACTCTTTTGCGTAGACGTCGATTTCTTGAAAGGGCACGAGTTCCGAGGAAAGGGTGATTTGCCGCTGCAAAGATTTCCGCGTAACTTTCGTCACCCCCACCGTTACGGCTGCGGAAGAGTCGTTCTTGGCTCGAACCTTCGCGCAGGAAGGAAGGAGGACGATCGAGAGGGCGATGATGCCGACCGCTGCGGCCGTCGCCATTAGGTACCTGCTGGATTCTTGCCTTTTCATCGTTTCCACTTTTTTGCTCCATCAGGAAGGGAATCCGGATTCAAGTCGAGAATATCCTTGAGCCCGCGGCTGAATTGCTCATGGGTGATTCCGGGCTTCCGGGACATATCAATGATCTGCTGTTTCTTTTCCCGAATCGCGCTCGCCACCGCCGGGAGTTTCAGCGCCAGTTCCGGCGGCACGGTCAGGACGCCATGGCGGTCTCCGTGGATCAAGTCCCCGGGCCGAATCGTGAGCCCGCCCACTTCCACGGGTCCGCCATATTCAACCACGTGGATATAAGCGCGGGAGAGGGCGAGACGTCCCGCGAAAACCTGAAAGCCGCTGGCCTCGATTCCGAATAGCTCTCGCGCGGCGCCGTTGGTTATCGCTCCCACGCAGCCCAAGGCCATCAAGATATTGACGTGTACCTTGCCGAAGAAGGCGCCGGTTCCGGGCGGGTCATCAACGTCTTGCATCACCACCACGCGGGGAGCCGGAATGCTGCCGATGTGCTTCCACCAGTCGGTGCGCTCGTCGTAACGGCTGCCCACGATCGGAGGATCGGCCGAACGAACTTTGCAGGTGGCCGCGTAGCCCACCATGGGAGGAAACCTCTTGAAGAGGCAGCGAAAGCCGACGGTGGCAAACCCTTCATTGCGCAAACGCACGCCGAAACTTTCGATGGCGTCGGCAATAAGACACGTCTCGAAGGTCTTGAGTTGCTCGATTTGCTCGGCGGTCAACGGATTTTGCACGGCCCTACCCCCTCAACGGTGGTGAAAACCCCGGCTTCTCCGCCTTCTGTGCAAACACCCAATCTCCTGCGCACTTTCCACTTCAGCGTGCGGAGAAGACCTTGAGCTGTTTGCTCCGGATTCGCCGGCTTTTTCCGGCTACAGGGACGTCCTGAAAAAGTGCGCCACCTTGTGGCCGGCTTCCTCCGTATAGTAAACGGTTACCTTGGCGGATTTCTCCGTTCCTGCCGAAACGTCTTTGCCCGCATCCTGCGCGGCGTGGCCGGTCAGGCGGAAGGCCTGCTCGCTTCCGTCCGCCGTCTTGATGGTCATGGTTTTTGCGCCCCGGTCGAGGTGGGTGACCGTGCCCTCGGTAGTCTTCAGGCCACCCTCGCCAATATGGTCGATTTCCTCGGCGGTCTCTTCGCTTCCCTTGGCCGTGTAGTGTACAACTACGTCACTACCTTCGCTTAATCCGTGGAATGACTCTTTCGCGGCTGCGCCACCCATCTCTGTCCCATGGACCGCTGTCCGCCCCACAAAATGAAACGTGTGTTCGGTGCCATCCGCCGCCTTCACTACGATGGTCTTGGCCGTGCGGTCGATCTTCTCAATCTTACCCTCCACCGCAGTTAGTGCGAAAGCAGTGGAAGAAAACAGCAGGAACAGGACTCCGAGAACCAGCGATTTACTCATTTCTTTCTCTCCTTTGCCATAGAATTCTTGGCCCCGTGAGGCCGCGCCCATTTAGGTCTATCGCTTGGTTTCCCCCCAACTCGACTTGACGTCAGTGTGGGCACGGGCCGCCTCAACGGCGCCCGTCGGCAACGTGCGGAGCCGGGCGAGCGCGAGAATTGAAAAAGCGGGAAGTCAGCCGAGGGTGGGCGGAGATCGGAAGTGGCGGATTCGAGCGACGATGGAATTAACGGGAGGGATTGTCTCTTCGCGCGAGAAATAGATCAATGGGAGTGTGATGAGTGAATTTGTTGAAGTAGTCTGCGGCGTTTGCGCCTCAGCGGTCACGCGCAGCTTGCAGGTTTCCTGACCCTCGGACTCGGTCATGTGACCGGCCTTCCAGAGGTGCCACGGCGCGCTGCTCGCCTGAAGGCAAGGCTCTCGCGTGGCCGTGGAAAGAATAACGACCCCAGCCAGTAGGAACAGAATACTGACCGCCATAAGCCGTCGAGACCGCAGGACGATTCGCGCCATGCTTTCGAGAATGTTTGCCAAAGGGGTCCTGAAAACTTCCAACCTCTATAATGCCATTGAACCTGCCGTCCGGCAACAGCGTTCAGGTTTGGGGGCTGTCCTCAATTCAGATGTAGCGCCGGCTTCCAGCCGGCATTGAGCCGCCAGGATGGCGGCGTTACGCCCAAATTAGGACACTACCCAGGCTTGGGGGCTGTCCTCGATTCAGATACAGCGCCGGCTTCCAGCCGGCATTGAGCCGCCAGGATGGCGGCGTTACGCCAACCCTACGTCCCCAAGCTGGTGTCAATGGCGTACATCTCGATTAGAATCACGTGGAGCCTAAAAAGATGTCTGCCAAGGAGATTTGCGGTCTCAATAACTGACGTTATTGTGGTTCTGGCCGTGGCAACGCAGGCTGCACGAACCATGGAAGGTAGTGGAACCGGGGGCCGGGGTAAGATCCGTCCAGCTCGGTCCCACCCCCAGGCTGTTGGGCGCAACGATGTTGCGATCGAAATCAATCAGGCTGCCGTTGTTCGTCGTCCCACTGGGGACCCCGTGCGGATCGTGGCAAGCGGCGCAGGAGGCAATTAGCATGTGCTGCGAGTGGTACTTGAAGCTGTTGTTGCTCTTCAGGCTCTGCTCGCTGTGGCATTTGAAGCAGAGTTCGTAATTGGAGGAGATGTAGGGAATGTTCGGTGTCATTCCCGGCGTGCCCGTGGCGCTTTCGATAAAGTAACTGCGTTCGAGAATATGGATGATGTTGGAACCATGGGGGCCGGGGGGGTCCGTGTATCCGCTGCCGAGGGTGCGCCCGGTATCGCTCGAATGACAATCCACGCAGTAAATTTGCGACGCCCCGGAAAGCGTGCGGCCGGAGATGGGCGCGCCCCCTGCGTCCACGACGGCGGGAAGCAGGCTGGGCACGGCGCCGCCCGGGCCCCCGGTCAGACCGCGCGGCCGGGTGACCGGATGCCAGGAAACTCCGGAGGCGAAGGCCTGGCGCAGATCGGTGTAAGGACCTTGCCGGATGGGCAGCGGGCCGTAAGCCTGATATCCCTGCACTTGCGGCTTGTTCAAATTATAACTGTGGCACTTGAAGCAGGTTTCGTACTCGTAGAGCGCGTCGCCTGTGCCCCGGCGGGGATCGTGCGGAGACCCATCGGCGGCAATCCCACTCACGCCCAGCAGCGAGGCGAAAAGTTGGGGAGGCGTGGGGGGCGCCGTGTCGCTGTGCGCGGCGTGCGAATTGTGGCAATCGTCGCACGCGGCGTGACGCGTCAGGATGTTTTGCGGCGCTTCCGCCGCGTCGTGGCCCGGCTGCGGCCCGATGGAAGGGTGTACGTAGATTTTGCGCGTATATTCCGACTTGATATCGGGAAGTTGCGTCAACGCGTTGCCGTCGTGACACTGGAAGCAGGTCTGATCGGTTTCACCTTTCATCAATTGGCTGGAGTTGTGAGCCGTATGAGGACGATGGCAGGCCTCACACCCGTTGGCGGAGGTCGTGGTGTATCCGGTGTGCGCGCCCAGCCAGGTGACTCCAGCGTTCGTCTGCGTGTTGTAAGTGTTGACCGCCGTCTTGTGGCTGGAAGGCAAGCCCTGATCGCCGCTCCAACTCCACAGGTTCGCCCCGGTCCCGCCTTTCAGGTCATGGCAAGTCGTGCAAATTGCCGACCCCGAGTTGTTCTTCACCAGGAAGCGGTTCTCCACCGGGTCAATAGATTCGTCATGCGCATCGTGGCAGCTCGTGCATTGCAGCTTGTTCTTTTCGTCCAGCCGGACGGCATCGCCGCGCACCGGAAAGCGCATTTGAGGATCGGAGGTTTCCAACGTAAAAGCGATAGGGTGATGGCTGCTGAGGTTGGCGCCAAGGTTGGAGACGTCGGAGGAGGGCAGCATCTGATTGCCGGGGACGTTGCGAAAGGGAATCTGTCCATTGTTGACGGTGTCGCCCAGCGCTACGGTGCCGTCGTGGCAGCTCAGGCAGAGCTTGGAGTAATCGGTCGATTGCGGTTGCGACGCGCTCCCCCTCATGGTGGAGCTTTGATAGACCTGATAAGTCACACCCTTGGAAAGCTGGTGGTTCCACAAAGGCGCCGCCGGATTGGCATTGTGCGGTGCATGGCAGAATACGCAAGTCTCATCCAAAGTCTTGGCCCTGAGGGTGGCGCCACTCGTGGTGCTGAAGTCGTGCCGGGAATTGCGCAGGGTTTTAATGGAGCCCGCTTGCCCGGCGGCTTGGGCGCAGAATGATACCGATATCAGAAGGAGGGCGAAGGAGTGCTTCACCGGCCACCCCCTGCGCTGCCGGGTTCTTCCGCCGGCCCGCCACGATGGTACTGGAATACCTCAATGCGGCTTTGGAAGGGATCGGCAACGTAGACGCGGTCCGAGGCGTCGATGGTGATGCCGGCCGGAATGTAAAACTCCCCCGGGCCGCGGCCGCTCTCGCCAAAGCTGAGGAGATACTGGCCCTGCGGATCGAAGATTTGCACCGTGGAGAAGAGCGCTTCGGAAATATAGAGATGGCCCTCGGAGTCGAAGGCCATCCCTTTCGGGCGGTTGATGGAACCTGAACCGTCGCCCCCCTCGCCGAACTGGCTCAAATATTTTCCCTCCGGGGAAAAGACCTGGATGCGGAAGTTCAGCGTGTCGTTGACGTAAATGTCTCCTTGCCGGTCGAGGGCCAGGAACGTAGGGTAGTTGAACTCACCGGGCCCCATCCCTCGGTTGCCAAACCTCGCCACCATGCGGCCATCGTCGGAATAGATAAAGATGCGGGGCCGGGTGGTATCCAGGATGTACAGTTGCCGGTTGTGGGGATTATAGACCATCGAGGCCGGCCGCTTGAACGCGCCTTCCTCGCCGCCAATGTAAGCCAGGAACTTCCCTTGCGGTGAATACTTCAAAACATGCCCGGAGGCCGAATCGCCGACATAGATGTTGTCGTCGCCATCGAGGGCCAGGCACACCGGCGCGCCGAACGCTTTGCCCTTGAATTCGCGCAGGACCTTCACCGATTTCTTTTTGGGGTCGAAAATCTTAACCTCGGCGGCGCCAATGTCGGCGATAATCAGCCGCCCCTGGGAATCCACCGCCATCGCAAAAGGCCGCTGGAGTATCGAGGGGTCGGTTTCGTTCATCGCCCAATCCACGAACTTGCGCCAAAGCGAGCGCTTCCAGCCGAAATCCTTGGCTCGCCCAAAGCTTTGCAGAAATTCGATTCGCGTGGGTTCCGGTGCTGGCGGCCAAACTAATGAGGGCTTTGTTGAGGTTGCCGCGAAAGTCTGCGCCAGGGAAGCGCTCGGAAACAAAAGGCTTGCCCAGGCAGCAGCGGGGAGGAGGATGAGTATTACCCATCGCTTGCAAGGACCCCCTCTTTGGACATTTTCACCCAATTCGAGTCACCAAGTCCTTTCACCGATGAGTAATGCAACAAAATGGCCGAAACCGCGCCATAAGCGGTCCGTTTCCAAGAATAAACCCTGTATTTTCAATCAATTCTTGCCGTCCCAAAGCCCATGAATTGCGTCTACAAAAATCAGACATTTTGGTGTGTGTAATTTCGCATCACCTTAAGAATATGTTTCAGGCATCAGGGGCCAGAGTTTACTGGCACCTGGCACCTAATACCTGACACCTTTCTTGCTCTGCTTCTCTCGGCGGAAGAGCCGATTACCCCCCGCCGAAAATATGGAACGGGAAGCGGACGCGAATATAGTACTGATCAACGTGCTGGTTGTATAAGGAGGCTTCGTTGTTGCCGGTTCCGTAGCCCCCCAGGATGGTGAAGCGGCCGAATTTGTAAGTCACCATGGTGTCAAACTCTTTGATCAGGTTCGAGGTCGCGCCCTGGTAGGTGAAGAGATAATTGTAGTCGGTATAGCGGCTCTCGATGTTCAGGTTGTGGCGGAGCCGCAAGTTAAGCCCCACTCGCTTGCTCATGACCGTGGAAAAAACTGAGGGGTTCAGCAGCGAAGCCGGGATGGGGACGCCGCCGGTGCTGCCGCCGGACTGATTGAGTATGGAGCTTTCTCCCAGCAACAGATCGGCTGAGTTCGAGAGGCCGCGCGAAGCGTACGCGGTCACCCTCTTGAGCGAGGCGGAGACGGAGTAGTTGCTGGTGTTGAGGCGGATGTTGGAGCCTAACAGATTCATGTCGGTTGATCCCACATCCGCCGAACCCTCGAAGCGGACAGCGCGGAAGTAAGCGGTATCGAGTTTGAGGGTGGCGCGCCGGTCGATCTCGGTTAATACGTCGAAAAAGACCGGGTTGGATTGCGAGAGGTAGCGTAGCGACGCGGTGAAGCGCAGCTTGCGAATGTCGCCCCCGCGCAGGCTGTTCTCCAAGTCGTAACCGACGGTCGAGTCCCTCCCGCCTCCTTCCAAGTCGTAGCGTTGCAGGGTGAGCGAGTCCGTATTGACGTCGTCCAGTTTCCAGAACTTGCGATGGTAACTGACCGACCCGGTGGCGCCCAGAACTTGCTTGGCGAAGGCATTTTCCTCCGTGGTGGTCAGGCCTTCAAGCGACTGCTGAGCAATTCCGGTTCGGGAAAACGTCACGCCCCCTGCCATGCTGAGCCCGGAAAGGGGGCGGTAGCTGAGGCCCGCCGCAAAGCTTCCCGAGGTCGTATCCAGTGATGTCGGGCCCGCCGCTGCCTGTGGCACCGTTACCCCGGTGGCGGCCAGGAGCAGTTGCAAGGTGTTCTCCGCATTGCGGGCCACATTGAAGTTGTAATAAGAATCCAGCTTCGGCGTGTGCTTCCAGGTCATATTCCCGCTGAAAATGGCGACGTTGGACCGTGCGGGGCTGGTGGCGGTCTCGAGCCGGGAGTCGAAGCCCACATCCATGGCATTCAAATTGATGTAAACGCGGTCCCCAAAACGGTGCGAGGCGTCAGCGCTCAGGGTATTAATTCCCGTGTAGAAGCCGGAATAAGTGCTTGCGGTCCGCAGATAGTTCTCGCTCAAACGCAAGTCCCAGCCCTCCAGCTTGCGCGTGGCGCCAACATTGGCGAACCGTTGGTTGGTGTCGAAGAAGGTTTGGCCCGGCAAGGTGTTCTGCGTCTTCCCCAGGCCGAAGTCGTAGTAAATCATCGCCAGGCGGGGCTTCTTCACCTGCCCGCGCATTCCCCAAAGCGAATTGAGGGTGGAGAGGGACGGAAGGAGAGTGCCGCCGCTGTTAATGCGGTCGCGCTGGAAATAGATGCTGAAGGGGTAGGGCTGATCGGGAATGAAGCTAAAGTTGCCGTTGTACTGAAGTCCGTTCGAGCGCGCCGTTCCCTGCTCGACGCTCGTATTGTCGCCGTCCCAACCGACATTGACATCGTAGTCGAGCAGGGCGGGATTGTAGATGTATCCCCCGCCGGCCACACCTAATTCCGTGGTGAGCTGGTTCCACTGCTGGTTGGGAACACCGGGAGACTGATACTGGGTGGCGGCAAACCCGAAGCCGCCGTACCCGGCGAGCTGGAGGGGTTGCTGGGCGGAAGCCTTCACCCCTCCCAGCCCGCAAATCACCACGATGAAAACCGCCAACCGCTTCATGAACCATAACCCCGCGTTCCCGCCGCAGGATCGTAGCGCGGACCTGTTTTGCCGGTCCGCGCCACGCCCGCCCACAGCCCCACAATGCTGCCCTAGCGGGAAGGTGTGTGCGACGCCTCGAGAGCCAGCGCCGGCGGGGGCTCCAAAATCTGGATTCGCGCCTCTTTCTTTAGTTCGCTAATCCAGGCCGCACGAAGTTCTTCCGCCTTTTTCTCCTCGAACTGCGCCTTCAACACCGGTTCGATATCTTCGAATTTCATCTGCTGGGCGGGCTGGCGTTCCTCTACCTTCATCAAGTTGAAACCGTAAGCGCTGCGGAAGGGTTTGCTGAACGTGCCCACGGGAAGGTCGAACGCCACCCTCTCAAAATCCGGCTCCAGGCGCCCGCGGTGTACCCAGCCCAGGTCGCCGCCCTTTACCCGGTAAAAGTCATCCGAGTACTGCTCGGCCAGCGCGCCGAAATCCTTGCCCGCGGCGAGCTGCTGGTAAACCATCTCGATCTTCTCTTTCGCCTGGGTTACTACTTCCGTGGTGGCCTGGGCGCTCACATTAACCGTGATCAAGCGGGCATGGACCATCTCCGGCCGGATGAACTTCTGCGGGTTACGGGCGTAATAATCGCGCAAGGTCTCAGCGGCGACCCGCGAGGGGGCGATGACGCGCTGCTGGTTCATGCGTTCCAGGGTCATGCGGCGTTGGAGGTTTTTCAGGTACTGGTCCCGCGTAATGCCGCCGGCCTTTAACGCTCGATGAAACTCCTGCTGGCCGTATTGACGCTCCAGGCGGTCGATCTCCGTGCGCGCCTCCGCGAGGGGAACCACCGCGTGCGTCTTTACCGCTTGCTCATAGACCAGTTCCTGGACGGCAAGTTCCTCCAAAGCCTGGGCACGGACCTCCTTGAGTTTCTCGGGCCGCATCCCCCCGTGGGCGGAGTTGGCGGGATAGAGGTTCTCCATTTCGTCCTGCAGCGCAGCATCGGTGATGGCCACCCCGTTCACCAGCGCTACGGGGCGGTCCGACCGGGTGGAGGGCTGGCCGGGAGTCTGGGAGGAGGAAAGCAGGGCCCCCCACGAGCCGATCAACAGCAATGTCCCGAGCCGGATTGAAATCGTCGGTGTCTTTCGCCGCCCGGCCGCGTTCCGTGCTTTCATTTGCTTTCTCCTCACTCGAGATTTCGGGGGTTGGGAGACTCTCTCGCCCCCAGGGCGAGAGAGTCTCAGGTTAAGAGCACTAGGAAGCGCCGTGGCAATCCAGGCAAAGCTGGCTGCCGGTCAACGTGTCACGCAAAAACGGCGAGTTGGTGGTATTGTCGTGAACGTCATGGCAGGTTGCGCACTGCATCTTGGGGCTCACTCCGGCGGCGCCCCCGGGAGAACCGGACACTGGGGTTGCGAACAAGGGGAGATAGGAGCCGGTTCCCTTGGCCGGGACGACGTACAAGTTTCCCGCCAGACTGCCCGCGCTGCCGAGGCTTTGGGTGGGGACGGCCAAACCGAGCACCTTGCCCGCCAGGGTGGAGTCGTAGGTGAAGTTGACGGGGTGGATCCTGGTGAGAGTGGTGATGGTGGCGCTGGTGAGGTAAACCGGGACTCCGGCCCCGGCTCCAGCATCAGGCATTACGCTGCCGCCGCTGGTGTACACTCCGCTGATCAGGTTGTTGATCGCTATGGTGCCGTCGTGACAGCTCAAGCACAGGTTGGTGACCACGGCCGTACCCACCGTCGCGCCCCCGACGTCAGCAATGTCCGTTCCCAACCCGTTGAAGGTGGGGCTGCTGTAAACGCCGTAGGAAGCCTGGCTGGAAAGGGTATGGTTCCATAGGGGTGGCTGCAAGTTGGCGGAACTGGACTGGTGCGGCGAGTGGCAGTAGTAGCAGATTTGCGCTGCGGTCACCGTATCAGTTCCATGGGTAGGCGTTCCTGTAGTCGACGTCCCACCCGCGACCGTATTGCCGCCTCTCGCATTCGTACCCGAAATCGAGAGGTCGTGGTCGCTCCCCACAATGTTCTTGATGTGGGAAAACTGCGCGCTGGCGTTGGTGGCAAGCGCCAAGCCGGCGAGCAGGGAAATTAGGATTACATATTTACGCGTCATGGCCTGTTTTTCTCCTTTTGGATTTCAGTTGACGATTTCTGTGGTTCGCCTTGGTTATTGAGCCTGCATCACCTCCCTTGGTGGCCGCCTGCGGATCCACTGGCGACCGAAGCCGGCGCCGCCGTTTCCCCGTTTAAAAGTTGAAAGATTTCAATGCGTCGATTGTTCTGGTCCGCGACGTAGATGTAATTACTGCGATCAATGTGCATACCGGCGGGAAGCCAGAAGGCTCCCGGAACCTGGCCCCCCGTGCCCACGAACAACAACAAGCGCTTTTGCGGGTCAAAAATCTGGAAATTGTCGAAGTCGGAATCCACCACGTAAAGGTTCTGGTAGCTGTCCAGCGCCACCCCCTTGGGCTTCATGAACTCCCCGAGCTTGTTGCCGCGCTCCCCGATGGTGTCCACATATTTGTATTGCGGGTCGAAGACCTGAATGCGGAAATTCATGGTGTCGGAGACGTAAATGCGCCCCTGGCGGTCCACGGCCACGTTGGTGGGGAAGTTGAACTGGCCTTTGCCTAAACCTCGTTCGCCAAACTTGCCCACGGAGTTCCCGGATTCGAGGTCGTAAACCAAAACACAATGAAGCTTGCTATCCACCACGTAGAGGCGATGGCGGGCATCGTCCACCGCCACAGAACTCGGGTTCACCATTTCGCCGGGCTTGCCCAACGCCATCAAGGCATTGCCTGCTCCGTCAAAGGCGTAAACGTGCTGGCCCGCCCCGTCCGCCACCCAAACGCGGTCCTTGGCGTCCACCGCGATCCCCAGGGGTACTTGCAACCTGACCTGCGCGCCGGGTCCGATGTAGGTCACCCGCTTATTGTCCCGGTCGAGGACAAAGATTAGCCCTTGCCCCGTGTCGGTGACATAGATCCGATGGTGGGAATCGGTGGCGATCCCGTAAGGCTTCTGGAACGTCGGCTTGAAATCCATTTTCTGGATTCCCGCGACGCGATCGAGGAAGTTGGATTTCTTGTTGGGTTCCACATCGGAGGCCCGGTAAATGGCGGTCACGAATTTAATCCGGGGCGTTTCCGGGGGCAGTGGCCAAACCAGCTGGACGGGCCCGGTGGGTCCAAGGTTCTTGCGCTTTGCCCATGCTTGGGGAACACCCAGGAGAGTGACGAGCAATACGAGGCTCCATCCCCAACTCCGGGCGCCCGGACGAGTTCGCGAGGTCCTTCCTTTCATGGTCCTGCTCCTCACTTGTGGCACTCCGAGCACAGATCCACCTGGCTCTTGACCCCCGCCGGCATGAGCTGGGGGAGCGCGGAACTGTGCGGGTTGTGGCAACTCAGGCAACTCAGGGTGGCGTCCTTGCCGCGGGGGTCTTTGCCCGTAAGCGGATGACCCATGATGGGGTGCCCGGAGGTTCCTCCGGCATCTAAACCGAGCTTGGGAGCCTGGTTATATGCTTCCAAACTCACCACTTGATTGCCCAACAGCGTCACCAGCTTGGTTTCCGTGTTCACCTTCACGTTGGCGGGTTTCTCCCCATGACAACTGAAGCAGAGTGTGTTCACCGGAGCGCGCGTTTGCGCCTTGTAGTCGCCCGTGTGCGGGTCATGGCAGATCAGGCACTGCCCCGTCTTGAAGGGTTGGTGCTGGACGGGGTCCTTGCTGGCTTCATGGCACATAGCGCAGAGCTCGCCGCCCGTCGCCAGGAGCGTGATGGTGGTTTTATTGTCCGCGGAGGCCGCTTGGTGGCAGTTCTCGCACCCCATTCCCACCGCCGTGTGGACAAACTTCCCCTGGTTTTTGGCGGGATGGCACTTGAGGCAGGTTTCGGACTTCAGGTCCTTGGTTTCGACGTAGGGGTGATCCATGGAGTCGGCAGCAGAAAGTCTGCTAACCCCCAATACCCAACCTGCCGATATCACGATAAGGAGTAGTAATCTCCCCCTGAACGCTTCCGCCAACCGAATTCTGAGACAGTCGTTCTTTGGGTGCATGGTCTTGAAAAGGTGCAAACAGATGGTCGAGAGCAAGGCCCTAGCCAAATATGTGAATAGTATGTCCGCTATAGCGATTAGAAGGTGTTAATTTTCTATACTTTCCAGCCGGCGCAGTTTCTTTACAATTGAATGTGTGGTGTTTTACAGCATAGTGCGTTAATTTGCACAATGGTCTGAATTCTAATGGGGTTACTCACCTAGATGGGTCAGGCCTGAAGATGTCCCGGCAGTGTCCTAATTCCAAAGGGTGCGGCGGCTTCCAACCGGCAAAGACCCGCCAAGATGGCGGCGTTACGTCGAGATTAGGACACTACCGATGTCGGGTTGGAATTGACAAATTGTCATGCCGTGTGGGGGCGGTTCGCGAACCGTCCCTACATGATCCCTCGGGGCGGATGAAGCGCGTGTGGCACGGACCTGCTCTGGGGGCCATAGGCTTTTATTGGGCGGTGTGGGGCCAAGCCCAAACCAGACTTTCTAGTTGCGGCGCGGCGAAACCCACCCCCTGGACGAAAATCTGTGATCCCATCGAGCAACGCACGCCGGTCGTAGCCACGGTCAATCTGCCTTTGATTGATCACGGGTTCGGCTTGCACGGAAAAACCCGCGGATAGAAGCACTTTCCGTGGTTGTTGTCCGGGACAAGAAGACGAGGGTAACACGCATAAAAGTTCAGAAGAGGCGCTATAATGCAAAGGTATCCACCCTATGGTGGTTTAGGCGGGCCGTCCACAGTGCGAGTTTCGCCCAATGACTCAGCCCTGAATAGGGGCGTTGGAAAGGAAACACGATGTCCAGGATTGAAGAACTCAAGGCCGATATCGAGAGACTTCCCAGCGAGGAGCTCACCGAGCTTTTCCGCTGGTTGTCAGAGAAGGAATGGGAGAGTTGGGACAAGGAGATGGCAGCCGACGCTCAGGCGGGAAGGCTCGATTTCCTGGTGCGTGATGCCTACGCGGAGAAGGCCAAAGGAACACTCAAGGAACTGTAAATGCACCGCACCACCGCTCGCTTCTGGACCTCGCTTGCGCGCCTGCCGGAACCCATCCAGAGAGTGGCCCGTGAAAACTTCGAACTCCTGAAAAAGAATGCTGCTCATCCCTCCTTACATTTCAAGAGAATCGGAAATCTGTGGTCTGCAAGAGTCGGAATCAACTACCGCGCCGTCGCTGTGGAGGATGGCGCGGACTTCATTTGGGTCTGGATCGGCCCGCATGATGAATATGCGCGGCTAATCAAACAACAGAGTTAGCAAAACGTCGCGGGCAATGGCCAAAAGCGCGGTGCATCCAAGCGGCAGGCCCTTAGCTGTCCGCCGCGCATCACGTCATGGATACGACTTGGCAATCAGAATATCGGAGGCGAGTGGAGCTACGGTCAATCTGCCTTTGATTGACCGTCGGTTCGGCTTGCACGGAAAAGCCCACTCGTCACTTGTCACTTGTCACTGCTCTTGGGACTCCGGACTTCGGACTTCGGACTGTGTTTTGCCCACTCGTCACTGCTCTTCCGGCGTGAGGGGCAGTCTGAGCCTTTGGTGCTTCGCAGCGCAGGGCTCCCGCTCTGGGCCAGCCCGCCCTAGTCCCATTTAAGCACACCGGATGAGATTAGGTCCGTGACCCGCCGTAGCTCCGCTTCATATTCGGTCATGTCTGGGGCCGTTAGAGTTAATGTTTGCCTGACCTCGGCCTTTTCTCCCGCGCGGGCGGCACGAACGGCCTCGGCGGTAGATGTCTTCAGGAAATGGCTGAACTCCTCAACTTCCCTCACCATGTTATCGCAGAGACAGCTCGCCAACACCTTAAGCCGGTCCATTTCTGGGGGGACAGCGAGCCGCCGGAAGTCCAGCTTCCAATGCAATGCGTTTCGATACACAGATGTTAGTCTTTCAGCAACGTACAGAATCGCCTCTGGGTCTGCTGGTTCGCTAGTTCTGCCGACGGCGGAAGGCCAGGCCTGATTAACTAGAATCGTAAGGTTGTCAACGATCCGCCGGGCCTCAGAGACTTTTTCAGGGATGTGCTTCAGCAGTCCCGACGGGCTCAACACAGTGCCTGTTCCTAGCGCTACTTGATATTCCCAGTCTCTCTTCAGGTCGGTGAGGCCTCTCACCCCGTCATAAAGAGCCTCCGTAAATAGGAGATACTCCCAACCGGGGGGACGCTCGATTAGGAGCCGCAGCGGAGTTCCTCGAAGATGCCCGAATTTTTCTAATAGATCACGTGCGCTGCTTGCTCTGAGTCGCAATGCTAGAGCGTCCATAAATAGCAGTGCCAACTGTGTTCTGAGTACGTCGAATATGTCTTGGGCAGTATCAAAGGGGAACACCCAAGTCTCGCCGCTACCTTTCAACTTCCCAACGAACTCAAGCAGCTTGGGAGTGTCAACCACTTTGGAAAAGTCAGCCGAAGGATTCGCCTGCCATACCTGCAGCATTTCGAGCACTGTGCGCGTGACGAACACATACACAGGAATCCCCTTTGCTTTTGCCCTTGAGAATTCCAAATTCGTGACTGACTGGCCTTGGTCAGTGGGTGAACCGTACCTCGCACCGACTATCAGCACAAATATGTCAGCTTTCGATTCCACGGCCTTGAGACAGTTATCAACGGTACCCAAGTCGGGATCAACCGGAAAACTGTTATATTCGGAAAGTACGGGATCAAGTCCGAGACCTTCTAGAAACTGTTTGGTGTCCGCCCTTACCTGCTTAAGGTCGTAGCACGTTGAACTCACGAAGACTGCTGGCCTTCTCATACTCCCCTCCTTAGAACCTCCCCACCTTAGGCGTTCTTTAAAACAAGTGCTGCCAGCACGTACGACAACGCGCAATCTCGCTTGGCACTGTAAGGAGCGAGTAACATAGGCCAACGTCTTTGAGGTTTGTGGCCCAACCCTAAAGAAAAGGCGCAGGTGCAAGAGCGCGGTCCGCGCTAAGGGTCACACGCTTAATCGGCCGCGCCCATTAGATAACCTGCAGTCAGCCCATTGTTCCTGAGCCATTCCTTGACAGCGCGCTTGTTATCTGAGAGCACGCGTTCGATGTCACTATCTTGTGGCGAAGCCCATAATTTCCATCCCACCAACCTTTCCACCACCTTCTTGATTCGTTCAAGGTCTGCGATTGAGAGATCTCGATAGAAGGGCCGCGCACGGTCGTCGGCATCCTGCAACTCGAGCTTTCCGCAAATTGCGCTTTGTAGAAGTTCGCTCCATGCCATTATCGACTTGGACCTGAATAATCGAATCAGCTTTCTCTGGTTCCCATCGTTAGGCCCGGCGCCTGGATTCCACCCGGAGAGCGCGAGATCATGGAGCAAATTCATTAGGGTGACATTGTTGCAGACCTCCTTGTCGCGCTTGTATGCCTCTGACAGGAGGTTGTCTTCGAGCGGTTCCGAGTACAAAAAGCAAGAAAAAAGCGATTTGCTTAACATATCAATCGTCAAGGGCTTCTCGTCAGTACTCCTGTTTCCCGCCGACACAAACTGTTTGAGCCTGTTTCCTTCCTCATCCAGGACGGAGTTATAGAGATATGCCCGAAACCTTTTGTTCCGGTCCCCCTTTGTGAGTACCGGATTGTCTCGCTCCAGAAACCTCATGAACCCAGCCTCACTCTTCGGCAGGCCGTCTTCCAGGTTCTTGTACCTCTCAAAGTCGGCCCCAAATTCATTCCCAAGTTTGAGAACCATGACTGACGAATAGAACCTAGTCTGCGAATACTTGTCATGGGCTGCGATATTGGTTTCATTCAGCAGCCGGACCTCAGCAGACAGATAAATCTTGCATTCGAACTCTCTTCGCCCCGTGCACAACAATCCAGCAATCTTGTGCTGCCCGTCGAAAAGCAAAATCCTGCCGTGGTAAACGCGTCCGATTGACGGCTGCAAAACGGGATGGTTTTGAAAATGCCTATACAATTCAAATACTTTGTCGAAAATAAGATACCTCGGCTGTAGACCTGCCTTCGCGTCCTCTTCGTCATCACTGTCCAGCACTTCGACTGGAAAAGTTGCGTAAAAATACTTCCACCCAGTTATTGGGCACCGGTAGCACATATAAGAACTTACCGCATGCGAAGTGTCAACACGAACCATGCCGTCTTGTTCACTAATGACCACGGACTCCCCAAAGGACTTCAAGTCTCCTCGTTCCCTGAGAAACACGAGTAGGTCCTTGAGTGTTTGCGAATCTCCCTTCGAGAAGAATTCTTGAAGCCTGAGCTTTACTCGAAAATCTTCCAACGGCAGGGTCCCCTTCGCCTTGTTGTGGAGCTCGCACATCGGGGCAATGTTAGCTATCTCGCTCAGGCCGCCCTCCGAGAAGGCTCGGATGTGATCAAAGTGAACTGGTTCATCGTCCGGGATCGGGTGGCCAGTCGCAAAACAGACCCTACCGTGAACTTTGAGAACTTGTTTCTTTTCGTCCTCAGTGAGTTGCCTCTTTAGTGTGATGGCCATTTATTGCTCCTGACAATGCGAGAATTCACCGCTCAATAAAGCGGTTCGCAGCATAGCGAACACTCATGACTTCATTTTTTCTAGATCATCCCACGTGACACGGTGGTATTTCTGGGCCTTGTAGGGGTACCAGCGAATTCCTCCCACGCTGATGATAGCTTTACCGCGTCGTGTTTTACCCCATTTGTCCCAAATGACGACCTCGATTCCCGCTTTACCCAAGAAAATTGACTCGGAAACCTTTGCCGTCGCCCATTTCTTTGGTCTGCCTTGTGCCATCTGGCACCTCCCCAGAATGCTGCCTGCTGTAGGCTTTTTTGGAACGGAGCTTCGACCTCAGCAGTTAGTGCATTCTACCTTACGGGATTATCTTCCGTAATACCATTTATGTCGAAATGGAAGACTACTGCGAAGACACGCGGGCGTCTGGACTTTTCCACTTTGAACTTTCGACTCTTCGACTGCTCTCTCGGGTTCAGGCGGACTCGTAGAAAGTGATGTTGCGGGTAGGCGGGAGAGCGGCAAAAGGCGGGGATCAGGGAATAGGGATTGGGGATTGGGGGCGGGAAGAGCGAGCAGTTGTAGCGCGGAGCTCTTCTGAAGGTCCATGGCTTCTCGTTGTGAATTGGGAGAGGAACAAAACAGGTTTGCGCAAGTCCGCCGCTACGCCCGCTTGCGTCCCTTCTATCACCTAGACGATCTGGTCGTAGACTTCGCGGCGGTGGCCCAACAGCCGCACCGTCAGCACTTTCTTCTCTCGGTCGGCCCGCTAAACGGCCCCATAGTCACCAACGCGCAGCTTGAGCAGACCCGAGAAAGGTGCGGTGAGGGATTCGGGCCTTAAGGAGTCAAAATTCTCGTCGAGCCAACGGAGCCTTTTCAGCACACGGTCAGCAACAATTTGGTCGAGCTTGGCAAAGTCCCCGGCGGCTTTGGGACGAAACTCGACTTGGTACATTTACCAATCCAACCCCCGACGGCGAGCCACTTCGGCCGCAGGAGTATTCGCGCCATCTTCCTGAGGCTCCTGAAGATCTGTCCGCAGGCGTTCCCGGATCTCGGGCCGCAGAGCCAGGCCCGCATCGGCGTCGCTAAAAATCTCACGCAACTTCTCTTCCACCACTTCCCCGATGACTACCCTCAACTCTTCAATCGAAAGGTCCTTGACCGTTTGCATCGCCAACCTCTCCTATCCGTATTCTACACCTCCGCCGCGTCGTCAACAAAGCATGTGTAGCACGGCTCTGTTCGGTCCGCGGCTTTTGGTGGGCAATGGGGAACGAACCGCAGACCTGCAATTCAAGCTTGCGCCAGCGTGCGATGCTGGTCTAGCGCCTGTCCGCAAACTGTGCTAATAATGGGAAGATTCGGGAGGGCAGATGACCACGCTTACCGAGCAAGAGATTCAACACAACATGCGGGCGGTTGCCCACGCGCTGGCCCAGCAGGAACTCGAGGGCTTAAGCGTGCCGGAGTTTGCCGTGGATGACCTGCGCCGCGCGGCGCGGGGCGAGATCAGCACGGATGACGTCATCCGCAACATCTGCCGCCGGTTCAACCATGCCCCGATACTCCAGCTCTAATCATTACCTCGACCCGGATTCTGGTGTCCTCAAGAATCGCCTCGGGATCACGGACGCAGCTACCCTGGAAAAAGCCGAGGCGGCCCTGGTGGCGACACGTTCTTACGAACTTGCGAAGACACCCCTTAAAGGCCGGTTCGACCTCACCCACCTCCAGGCCATTCACCGCTACTTGTTCGGCGACGTATACGAGTGGGCCGGAGAGTTGCGAACTGTTGACATCAGCAAGGGCAGCCAACGGTTCGCCCATCACGCCCACATTGCCCGTGCCGCCGCGCCGATATTCAAGCAGTTGGCGGAAGAAAACCATCTGGCCGGACACGACCCCACCGCCTTCAGCGACCGCGCGGCGCACTATTTTGGCGAACTGAACGCGCTACATCCCTTCCGCGAAGGCAACGGCAGGGCGCAACGCGAATTTGTCAGTCATCTGGCACGCGCGGCCGGCTATTACCTTGCTTGGGAAAACGTAAAACCACCAGACATGCTGCAAGCTTCCATGGAATCGTTTGAGGGAGACACGTCGAAACTCGCCGCGCTAATCCGCGGGAACCTTAGCCCGCTCGATCCTGGCGCCTCCAGCCGCGCGACAAACCCGAAGCGTGTGCCACCCAAGCTTTAGCCGGCGCCACTATTTCCACGATGTGAAGGAACGGGCAGTTCGCGAACCGCCCCTACATGATCCCTCGGGGCGCCACGGAAACGCGCTCTCCCGTAGTGACAGTATGGCTATGCACGCCAACAGGAATTGGGGATTGGGTCTTTTGAGGGATGCGGGCACGCCGTTGGGGTTCAACGGCGTGCCCGCTGGGGTTTATGCTGCTTACTTGCCGGCTTCGAATTTCGCGGTAGGCGGCCAGGCGCCGCCAATGCGCATTCCGTAGAACGACCGATAGACGAAGTAAAGCGAGACGGCAAAGAACACTGCGGCAAGAATATGCGTCAAGTGGGAACCACTGGTGACGGTCAACTTGACGGCCAGCTCCACGGCCAGGAGGCCGAAGAGGGTGGTGAATTTGATGATCGGGTTGAGCGACACGGAAGAGGTGTCCTTGAACGGATCACCCACCGTATCGCCGATCACGGTAGCGTCGTGGAGCGCCGTGCCCTTCTGCTTGAACTCCACCTCGACAATCTTCTTGGCGTTGTCCCACGCGGCGCCGGCATTGGCCATGAAGATCGCCTCGTAGAGGCCGAAGATGGCGATGGAAATCAGGTAGCCGATGAAGAAAAACGGCTCGAGGAAGGAGAAAGCCAGGGTGGCAAAGAACACGGCGATGAAGATGTTGAGCATGCCTTTCTGCGCGTATTGGGTGCAGATGGCCACCACCTTCTTGCTGTCCGCCACCGAAGCCTTCTCGGCGCCTTCCAGCTTGATGTTGGCTTTGATGAACTCCACGGCGCGATACGCTCCGGTGGAGACCGCTTGCGTGGAAGCGCCGGCAAACCAGAAAATCACCGCGCCGCCCGTAACCAAGCCCAGGAAAAAGGGCGCGTGCAGCAGCGATAACTTGCTGACGTTTTCGGTGAGGCCGTTGGTGAGCGCCATGATGATGGAGAAAATCATGGTGGTGGCGCCGACCACGGCGGTGCCGATCAGCACCGGCTTGGCCGTGGCCTTGAAGGTGTTGCCCGCCCCGTCGCCCTCTTCCAGCATGTCCTTGGCGCGGTCGAAGTTCGGCTCAAAGCCGAAATCTTTCTTGATTTCTTCCTTGACGTTGGGAACTTGCTCGATCAGCGAGAGTTCATACACCGATTGGGCGTTGTCCGTGACGGGGCCGTAAGAATCCACGGCAATGGTTACCGGTCCCATCCCCAGGAAGCCGAAAGCCACCAGGCCGAAAGCAAAGACCGCCGGGGCCAGCATCAGGCTGCCGAGTCCCATGTTGCTGACGATGAAACCGACGGACATCAAGAACACCATGGCCAAGCCCAGGTAATAAGCGGCGAAATTTCCCGCCACGAAACCGGAAAGAATGCCCAGTGAGGCTCCACCCTCGGAGGCGGAGGTTACCACCTCGCGGACATGCCGCGATTCCGTGGAAGTGAAGACCTTGACGAACTCGGGGATGAGCGCGCCCGCCAGCGTTCCGCAGGAAATGATCGTCGCAAGCTTCCACCATAAGGAGGAGTCGCCCATCATGCTGGGAATAATCAGCTTCGAGGCGACGTAGGTAAGGGCGATGGAAACAAAGGAGGTGATCCAGACCAGCGAAGTGAGCGGGGCTTCGAAGTTAAACCTATCCAGGTTGCCATAGCGGGCTTTGGCAATGGCGCCGTTGAGGAAATAAGCCAGGGCGGCGGCTACCAACATGATGACGCGCATCACGAAGATCCACACCAGGAGCTGCACCTGGACGATCGGGTTGCTGACCCCCAGTAAAATGAAGGTGATTAACGCTACGCCCGTTACACCGTAGGTTTCAAACCCGTCAGCCGTGGGTCCCACGGAATCGCCCGCATTGTCACCCGCGCAGTCGGCAATCACGCCGGGGTTGCGCGCGTCGTCTTCCTTGATCTTGAAGACGATCTTCATGAGGTCGGAACCGATGTCGGCAATCTTGGTGAAGATGCCGCCGGCGATGCGGAGCGCGGCCGCGCCCAGGGACTCACCAATGGCGAATCCGATGAAGCAGGGGCCGGCATAATCGCCGGGAATGAAGAGCAGGATGATCAGCATCATCAGGAGCTCGACGCTGATCAGCATCATGCCGATGCTCATCCCGGAGCGAATGGGAATCTGATAAATGGGATAGGCCTTCCCGCGAAGACTGGCAAACGCCGTGCGCGAGTTGGCAAAGGTGTTAACGCGAATGCCGAACCACGCCACGCTGTAACTGCCGGCGATTCCCACCAGACTGAAGAAGAGGATGATCCCCACGCGCAGGACCGGATATCCCAGCAGCACCTTGAAATAGACCAGGATGATGGCGGCAATGAAGATCCAGAGCAACAACAGGAATTTCCCTTGCGTAATCAGGTAGGTTTTGCAGGTTTCCCAAATCAACTGGGAGATTTCTCCCATGGCGCGGTGTACCGGCAGGTTTTTGAGGCCGCTGTAAATGACCAGTCCGAAGAGCAGGCCAAAGATGCAAAAGAGGATGCCGACCATCAGCAACTTGTGGCCGTCCACTCCCATGAACTGCACCTGGGAAAGATCGGGGAGCTTGAGGTTGGCTTCGCCTGCGGCGGCTTCATCTCCACCTGCGCCAAACGCCGTGGTGGTTGCCATGGCTAGAAAGGCAGCGCCCGCGGCGAATGCCTTGCCCAACGAAGCGCGGCGCTCCCAAAAACCGGAAAGCAATTTGCGCATGACTTTTTGGGTAGAATCAGAAAGAATTAATGTGAGCACACTAAGACTTGCAACCGTAAGAACGAGCATTGTGGTCCCTCCGACCGAAACTTCCTCTTCGCGTCACCTAGGTGGGTATGCTGGTTTCTTCGAAAATCAACCCCGGGGAAAATTTCCTTAGGATGGCTTGAGGATAAACTAAAAGAGTGGTGCATCATAGCACGCAGAGAAAATTGACGTCAAGCCGAGAGTGAGCTAAGACCATTGAGAATTAAGGTCTTCTAGTCCGACAGGACAATAAGTCCGTGCTCCACCCGTTTCCAAGGCGATTCCATAGGGACAAAACGGGCGCAAGCAAATCTTGTAGCAATTATGAGCCCGCATGATTGGGCATTTGCCCTTTATCCACCAAAAAGTTGGCGGGTACAATCCGTGCCTGGGTAAAATTCGCGGCGGCGATTCCGGGCAAGACTTTTTTCTGGCACGAGCAGAAAATTCCCCACCGGCGGTCACAAGCCGCTAAGCTCAGTCTATTATGAACGGACCCTGCGAAGTATTCTGCGTCGGTAACGCCGTGGCCGATGTTCTGGCCCGGCCGGTGGATCATCTTGCCCCGTCGGGAACGAGCCAGCCACTGGAGGACGTTGCGCTCGCCCCCGGCGGCAACGGCATTAACACCGCCATCGCCCTGGCGCGCCTGGGGGTGCCGGTCCGCCTTGCCACCGCCATTGGCAAAGACCGTTTCGGCCAATTCCTGCGCGAGCGGGTTCGCGCCCAAGGCATTGACGATGCCGGCTTGGTCACTCTTCCCGGCGCCAAGACCTCCACGTCAATTGTTCTTGTGGAAGGAACCGGCGAACGCCGATTCCTCCACTTGCGCGGTGTGAGCGCTTTCTTTTCCGCAGCGCATCTTGATTGGGGAAAAGTGGCCGGAGCCCAGATTTTCCATTACGCCAGCGCCTTTGCCATTCCCGCTTTTGATGAAACATCCCTGGCCCCGGCGCTCAAGCGCGCTCACGAGTTGGGCTGCCTGACCTCCATAAACATCTGCTGGGATGTGCGCGGGCGGTGGATGAGAATCCTGCAACCGGCTTTAGAGCACACGGATTTCGTTTTTCCCAACCGCGAAGAGGGGCAACAATTGACGGGGGAATCCGAGCCCGCAGCAATCGCGGTGCGCCTGCGAGAATGGGGGGCCAAGACAGTAATCGTCAAGCTGGGAGCGGCCGGTTGCTACGTGGATTCGCCCCAGGGATCGTTCACCTCGCCGGGCTTTGCCGTACACCCTGTGGACACCACCGGCGCCGGCGATTGTTTCGCGGCGGGATTTCTCGCCGCCATTTGCCGGGGCCAAGCTCTCACCCTCGCCGCACGCCATGCCAACGCCACCGGAGCGCTCGCCACGCTCGCTTTGGGTGGGGCCGATTCGGCCCCCACACTTTCGCACCTCGAGGATTTTCTCCGGAAGCATCCTGCCTCCTGACCATTTCTTGCAGACAGGTACAACTCTGCCGGAGGAATGCCAATCGCCAATCTGCCTCTCCAGATTTTCGCAGTAGCCCAACCGGGTGAGCATGGACTTTTTGCTGGGGGCGGAGGAGGGCAGTTTTTTGCCGGCCTGGCGCAGGAGTCGGGTGATGTCGCCTGCTTGCAAGCAATCCCGCCAGGTTTTCGGAGCCTTCGCCTCCTGACCCCAGAGAATCTGCGCCAGGGCGGTTAAATGCTCATAGGCGTGGAACAGATCCACGATGTGCAGGGCCTGGGGAAAATGGGTTGGGATAATGGTGTGGTTATAGCGCGCCCCGTCCGTCAGCGCCACCACCGTCTGGGCCTGCTCCAGACCCCGCCGCCGAGCCTCCGCGTACAGGCGCCAGCCGAAGAGCGTGCTGGATTCAATGGCCCCCACATAGGTGGTGGAGTGAGGGTCGCGCTGAGGGTAGCCCGCGGGGTCCAAGCCGACTGGGGTGAACACACCGCCCAGCTTGGCTTCGCGGGTACGGGCCGAGCCGTCGGCTTGTTTGCCACGCCGGCCGATCAACTCGCTCTGGCGCACCGGAACCCCGGTGCCGTCGAAGCTGATATAGAACTTGGCCTCGCCGGCAGCGGCGGGTGCCGGTGCGCGCAAGGCTTGCAAGACTCGTTCCTGTTCCGCCGCGCGCCAGCGTTCGACTTGCTGACCCACCGCTTCGGCCACCCGCTCGACTTCCCTCGCTTCCACGCTGAGCCCCGCGTAGCAGCGCAAATCTTCGGCGGCCTGGGCAAAATGCGACTGCCTACCCGCCCGCGCCATGAGTCGGCGCACGCCGGGCGAATAGGTGGTGTTGACGATGTCCCAGCGCTCGTCGTCGGGAAAGCGCCCCTGGGAACAGGGCAGGCATTGATAGAAGGAGCGCGCGAAGGGTACCCGGCCCAGGGCCGTTAACAACCCCTTGCCGCGCCGGCCGCGACTGCGCATGCGCTGGCCACACGGGCAGAAGATCACCTCGCGGGGAGCGTGTTGCTGCCAGTGCCGCAGCAAAGTCTCCAGGACTCCCGCCCCGCCTTGGCGGGCGGCTTGCAGCAGGAGGCTCTCCCAGGCTTCAAAATCGGGCGTCTGCCGGGCGGCCAGGGCGGCGGCGAGGCGACGCACCTCGGCGGCTTGTTCCCGTTCCACCAGGAGTTTCTTTTTGCACCACCTCGGCCACCGCTAAATCACTGAGTTGCTCGCCCACCTGTACCAACCCGTCCACGACGGTTTCAAATTGCCGCAGGGCTTGAATCTGTTGCCGATACAGAGGCACTAGGGTGGGATCGGTCAGGCGCCGGGAGATCGTCTTGGCACCGTGCTTGCGGGTCAGGAGCGGATAGGGGCCGCGCTTGACCCGCGAACCATCCTGGCGCTTAACCAGGAGGAACTGTTCGGTGAGCGAGCCGCGCCGCAGCTCCTGCAAGCCGGAGAGCTGCTGGAGGAGTTGCTGACGCTGCTGCTGGAGATGGGGGTAATCGGACAAAGGCCTTTTCATATTGTAGTCTTACTACTACAATACAAGGGCGGAAATCAAGCCAAAAAGCCAAAACCCACTTTTATCTCGTCCACCCATATCGTAATACCCCATTTAAAAACAGGCGCTATGGCCCTATAATTGTTGTCAACGAGCGCCAGAGGCAGGTGCCGGAAGTACCTTCGTGGGGGTGAGCCAATGAGAACTGCGTTTGTCCTTATGGGCCTTCTTCTTCCTTCAACCTTGTGCCTTGCACAGGACCCGCAGTTGCGCGCCGAGGCCATGGAAATGCTCGAACGCGCCCAGCAAGTGAGTCTCTCTCCGCAGTGGCCGGACCTCGAACGCGTGGATACATTCCGCGTGCTTGATGCCGCCACCGGCCCTCAGGAAGGCAGTTTCTCCCGAGTCGTTGTGCAGGGAACGGGCCGACGCGACGAACTCACGCTCGGCAGCTTTCACAGCATCAACGTCTGGACCTCCAGCGGACTGGCCACGGTGCGGACGGGCGAGGTCATTCCTCCGCCGTTGGCAGATGTGCTTCGCTTGACGCCCACGCTGAGGGTCCGCTTTGATCATGAGGACGTTATTTATGCCGTTACCAACAGCGGAGCGAACGGGCGGCCCGCACGTTGCATCGTGTTCAACACGATCGCAGGCGAAAAGAGCAGTAGCAACGAACTCTGTGTGGACGCCCAAAATGGAACCTTGGTCGAGGCCAAGTTGGAAAATCAACTCATTGAATACAGTGACTTCTTTCCCTTTGCCGGAGCGTCGATCCCCGGCACTATTCTCTATTCCCTCAATGGGATTCCCCACCTTGAAATTTCGCAGACCATGACTGTTCTTACCAACCCCACTCCCAACGTTCTCGCCGCGCCGCCGAACGCGCAAATCCGCCGAATTTGTACAACCTATCGCCCCGCCTTCGGGACCAACATGCCACAGCCCAAGCCCGGAAACGTGGGTGAGGCCAACGTCGTGCTCCGCGGCCTCATTGGTACCGACGGCAAAGTTCACGATGCGGTCGTGCAAAGGTCGGAGCGGCCGGACTTGAATCCGGCGGCGCTGCAACTGATTCAGCAATGGACCTTCACGCCCGCCCAGTGTAACGGCCGCCCCAACGAAGTCCAGGCGAGCTTCACGCTGCACTTCCAGTGAGGAAAACCGTGGCTTGGGGTTGATGGCCTGTGCCCAGGCGAGTATATTCGGGAACTCGCTCGAACGGTCTGACAGGCGGACCAGGAGACGCCCCGGCCGCCGGCGGTCTGATTCCCGCATTACGGCACTTGCAAGCGCGCCTTCAATTTCGAATGGCGTTAGGCGGCGTGTTCCACGGCCCGCGGGCGCACCAGCGCGGGCAGGGCGCTGGCGAGGCGCCGTAACGGGGTTTGGAACAACGACATCGTCCCCATATAGGAGTAGCCCATGAAGAAGAGCAGCAGGAAGGGTGTGGTGAGATAATTTTCCATGGTGCAGGAGTAAACCATGGTGAAAAGAAAGTAGCCAGCGAGGCAGAGCTCGATGGCGGGAATCCAGCCGGCGCGGCGGCGCACGTACTTCTTGCCTTCCCAACCCTCTTCGCGTGCTTCCAAGCGGAATTTCGGGGTGCGGACGAATTCCGTCTCCTTGCCGACAATCGCTTCAATCACCGCTTTGGAGTTGGTTACGGCCAGGCCGATGCCGGTGGCCATCAGAAACGGAACGTACTTGATGCGACTGCGCCATTCGCGGGGGTACAGCTCGCGTTGCGCCACCATGTAGAAGCTGGAAACGGAGCACGTGGAGGCGAGGAAAAGCGGCAGGTCAAGATACAGCATCTGGAACCAGCCCTGGTAGAAACGCACGATCAAGGCCGGCAGCAGAATCACTGAAAACACGATCATAAGCGGGTAGGCGATGTTGGCGGTCAGGTGGAGCGTCGCTTCCAGCTTGATTTTTAGCGATTCCTGGCTGCGCCAGACTCGGGGCAGAATCTTCTTTGCCACCTGGATCAGGCCTTTGGCCCAGCGCGCCTGTTGCGTCTTGAAGGAATTCATTTCCACCGGCAGCTCTGACGGGCAGATGATATTAGGGTCGTAGACGAACTTCCAACCCTTGAGCTGCGCCCGGTAACTTAAATCCGTATCTTCGGTCAGGGTGTCGTGCTGCCAGCCGCCGGCGTCGTCAATGGCCACGCGGCGCCACATGCCCGCGGTGCCGTTGAAGTTGAAAAAGCGGCCGGAAAAATTCCGCCCGCCGTGCTCGATCACGAAGTGCCCATCGAGCAGAATAGCTTCAATTTCCGAGAGGTTGGAATAATGGCGATTGATCCACGTCCAGCGCCCTTGCACCACCGCGACCTTGGGATCAGTGAAGTAATCAACCATCTGGTGCAGAATGGCCGGCGGCGGCGCAAAGTCAGCGTCAAAAATGGCGATAAATTCGCCCCTGGCGGTCTTCATGCCCTCGGCGAGCGCGCCCGCCTTGAAGCCTGCACGGTTGGTGCGGTGATGATAGGTGATGGGATGGCCGGCGCTGGCGTATTCACTCACCAGGCGCGAGCACACAATGCGCGTCTCGTCCGTGGAGTCGTCGAGCACCTGAATTTCCAGCAAATCACGCGGGTATTCGATGCGCGTCACCGCTTCCAGCAGGCGGTCCACCACGTACCGCTCGTTGTAGATGGGAAGCTGGATGGTGATGCGCGGCAATGCCTCAAACCGCCCCTGAGGCTTCGGGGCCCTGCCCCGATTCTTCACGTAGAGATACACCAGACAATAGCGATGAATCCCGTAAATCGAAAGGATGATCAGAATGGTGAAATAGGGAATCAGGATGGAAAGATCAAATGCATTGGGCTGGTAGATGCCGCGAAACGGGTCCTTGTGAAAGACGTTAACGAAATACTTCACCACGGGGTTGGTGGGCGCCACCAGAATGGCAAGGAGAAGTTGATGCATAGAATTAGTTCAGCTCGGTAAAAATCAACTGCGGATCTCAAGAAAAATGCTTTTGCGACCGTATGCCCAGTTCTTGCCCCACGGCTCCCCCGAAACCAAGCTTAAAATTTGGACACTACTGCGTTCGTCATGTTCCCTGGGAGAGGCCACGCTGGCCCAACCGCCACTTTGGCCGGTTTGGTTCCGAGTTCTCGATTATACACCCGCTGCCTCCCGTCAAGCACATTTCTAATGCATTCAAGACCTCAAAATTCTTCTCGCCGCTATCAATCCGACTTATGGTCATTTCCGTCGGGAGGCCCGGCGATCGGGTCATCAGGCTATTGGAGAATGTTGTGATCCTGTGATTGAGAGAAAGAGAACCCACCGGCTTGAATCAAAACCGCGCTAAGGGAGCGGGGTAAATTCAACAGAGGACGAGGCCGTCAGGGCATTTGGTTTGATGCACGCTTGCCGATGCGGGCGTGGTAGGGGCGGTTCGCGAACCGCCCCCACTTCCATGTTGAGGCAAACGTGGCGCGGGGCCCCAGTCTCCGGAGTTTTGGCGGGGCTAACTCACGGTCAGCGTGAGGGTTACGCTATGGCTCAGGGCGGAAGAGCCTGAGCCCGTGCTGCCCGTCACCGTCAGCGGGTAGGTTCCCGCCGGGGTTCCGCCGTTAGGCGGGGGCGTGACACTGCCACCCCCGCCGCCGCAGCCGGCCAGTGCCAGAGCCAGCAGCATTCCCGCCGCCAGCGGCAAGAATGCGCCCTTCCACCGCCTCGTGCCGATTTGCTTCCGGCGCGAGAAAGCGCACGCCATCGCCGCCAGAACCAAGGAGAGCAGTAACAGGTTTCTTAGGCCCGTCGAGAGCGGTGGAGCTGGGGGAAGCGGCCGTGAGCGTGGCGCGCTCAACGAGGGGGCAGTCGTGGTAACGGTGACGGTGACCTTCGTCCCCGCCGCTGCCGGGCTGGGCGAAACCGTGCAGGTGGCCTCGGAGGGAGCCCCGGCACAGGTGAAGGTCACGCTTTGGTTGAATCCCCCTTCACTGCCCACACTCAAGGTGTAGGTGGCGGAGGACCCGGGCGCCACCGTGGCCGTGGTGGAAGAACCCGACGATGCGCCGAAAGTGAAATCCGCCACCGCCAGGGTGACGCTGGCCGTTGCCGTGTTGTAATCCGTTGCGTCGTTGGGAGTGAAGGTGGCCGAGAGGGTATCGGTTCCGGCTGCCGGAGTAGTCCCTGCCGCCGGGCTATAGACGAACGTCCCGGCCACCGAGGCCGTGGCGTCCAACTGCGTGCTGCTGAGCGCGGTCCCGTAGGTGATCGCCGCGGGCGTGGCCCAGGTGATCACCGGCGTCGCCTTGTTCACCGTCGCGTTTCCCGGCGCATAGCTGATGGTGTAGTCCGGGTCCACGGCTCCCGTGCAGGTGTCAGCCCCCGTGTCCGTCCCCGCCGGGGTGGAACTGCTCGCCGATGTCGTGCAGGTCGGAAGGGTCGTCATGCCACTCGGCGGCGTGGACGAGTTCACCACCGCACCATAAGTGTAAAGGGGTGCGACGGTGGGTGGCGTCCCGCCGTAAGTCATGGTCCCGCTGCTGGCGGTGATGGTCAGTGAGGCCGCGTTTACCGTGACGTTGCCTGCCACATAGGTGAAGGAGTAATTGGGGTCCACGGCTCCCGCGCAGGTATCCGCCCCAGTGTCCGTCCCCGCCGGGGTGGAGCTGGTCGCCGTCGTCGTGCAAGTCGGAGGTGTGGTCATGCCGCTCGGCGGCGTGGACGAGTTCACCACCGCGCCATAAGTGTAAAGGGGTGCAACGGTGGGAGGCGCCCCGCCGTAAGCCATGGTCCCGTTGCTGGCCGTGATGGTCAGTGACGCCGTACCTACCGCCACGTTCCCCGGCACGTAGCTAATCGTGTAGTTCGGGTCCACGGCGCCCGCGCAGGTATCGGCCCCCGTGTCCGTCCCCGCCGGGGTGGTACTGCTCGCCGTCGTCGTGCACGTAGGAGCTGTGGTCAGACTGGCTGGCGTGTTGCCGTTCACAAACCCGCTGTAGATCGGGGTGACAGTGGGAGGCGTCCCGCCGTAAGTCATGGTCCCGCTGCTGGCCGTGATGCTTAGGGGCGCGGCGCTGTCCGTGACCGTTCCTCCCACGTAGCCAATGGTGTAGTTGCTATCCGCCGCTCCCGAGCAGGTCGAGGGATAAGATCCCGCCGGACTGTGCGAGGTGGCGGTGGTGGAGCATGTCGGTTGCGTGGTCAGGCTGGCCGAAGTGTCCCCATTCTCAAACCCGCTGTAACTGGGAGTGATGGTGGGTGGCGTCCCGCCGTAAGTCATCGATCCGTCGCTGGCGGTGATCACCAGGGACGCTTGTCCGGTTCCGCTCAAGCTCACCGTCTGGGGCGTGGTGGGGGCAAAATCGGTGAAATTCAGTGAGGCGCTGCGGCTCCCCCCGGCAGACGGGGTGAAGGTCACGCTAACCGTGCAAGTATTGCCAGGTGCGACCGTGGCTCCCGTGCAAGTGTCGAAGCTCTTGCTAAAGTCGTTGGCGTTCGTGCCGCTGACAGTGACCGTTCCCATCGCAAGGTTGCCGGTGCCTTTGTTGGTCACCGTCGCGCTCTGCGCGCCGCTGGTGGTACCCAGGGCTTGGGGCTGAAATGTGAGGCCGGAAGCAGACAAGCTCACCGCGGAAGTGAAGCTGGCCACCAGGTTCGTGGCATTCACCGTCCCGATTCCCGTGGTGAAGTCCCACCCTGTCGTGGCGCCGTATGCCGGTTGATAGCTGTCACTGGTGTTCACTGCCAGGGCCGCGCACACGCCGCCCGTTCCCCCGCCTCCGCTCAGAGTACATTGGGGCATGGTGGTGTATCCGGAGCCGAAGGCGGTAAGGTTGACCGTGATTCCCGAAGCCTCGGTGGCGGAGCAGGTTGCAGTTGTACCCGTCCCGCCGGGTGCGCTGAGCTTGCAAGTGGGGGCGGAGGTGTACCCGTTTCCGAAGCTGGTGAGATCCACTGCGTTAACCGCACCCGAACCCGAAATGGATGCCACACAAGTGGCTCCCGATCCTCCGCCGCCCGACAGGGCGCAGGTCGGAGCTGCCGTGTAACCTGAACCGCCCTTGGTAAGAGCAATCGAGTTAACCACGCCGGTCGTAAATGCAACGCAGGTGGCCCCCGATCCGCCGCCTCCGCTCAGGGTGCAGGAGGGAGCGCTGGTATATCCGCTCCCCAGGGCGGTGACCAACACCGAGGTCAGGGTTTGTGGGGCGGCAGAAAGCACTCCATAGTCGCCCGAGGGCACATAACAATTCACCCCCAAGCAAGGCACGTCGTTATCGCCTCCCGTGCCTGTCCCAGCATTGATAAGCGGAATCTGGGTCACGTCGTAGAAAATGCAGTTGCTGGCCACCGTATTGCCAAGATTGGAATTACAGGAAGTGCTGCCGCCGGAGCCGTATTCCACCGCCGCGAGCGCGTAATAGATGGGATTGGGGTTTCCCCACCGGGTCCCCGAAGCTTGATTGGCCAAAGCCTGAATCGCCGCCATGATGGGCGAAGAAACCGACGTCCCGCCATATCCCGCCCACGTGCTGGGAGCGCCGCTGCAACTCTTGCCACCGTTGCTGGTGTCAGTAAAGCAAACCACGTAATAGTGGCCCCAAGCGCCGTTGGAAGCGAAGAGGGAAACATCGGGAATGTCGCGCACGCCGTCGCTGGGGTTGCCGACCAAGGACTGCCACGAGGGCTTGGCATATCCGGTGCAGGTGCCACCCACCACGCCGCCAATATCCGGGGCGCCGGTGGCGCAACCGCTGGGGCCGCCGCTGCCGGAAACCGTGGTTATAAGGTCGGTATAGCTGGAATTGTTGCACAGTCCGTCCGCGCCGTAGGGGGGCGAGACTGTCAGGTAGTCGCCGATCAGCACACTGGCGCAGGAGTCGTTCCAGGGAATCTCCGGAACATACGAGAGGGCCGACCCGTAGTTGGCGGCGTTATTGGTAGAACTCCAATACGTGCCGTTGCTGCCTTGGTAAGTATCGGCGAAGTCGGTGCCGCCCACCGATACGTTGTAGGGTGTGGAGGTGAATCCACTGACGGTGATTCCGTTTGCGGCGTAAGGTTCGTCGGCGTCCGAACTGGCCGCGCCTTCATCGCCCGATGAAACGAAAAGGGAGACACCCTCGGTCACCGCTTGCGCATACAAAGTGTTGATCAAGGCATTGAACGACGCGCCGAGCAGGGACTCGGACTCGCCATAACTGATGCTGACAATAGCCGGCGGCGTGTTGCTGGCGTTCAGGAGGTTTTGCAAGGCAATGAAGCCGCCGAAGTTGGTTTCCGTGTCGGAGCACGACGCCAGCTCGATGGCCGCGCTGGGAGCCCCCGCGCTCGCCCATTCCACATCCAGCGTCGCTTCGTCATCGTCACCATTGGCGCCGGGATTAGTGCAGTTATTCGTGGGACTGCTGGCGGGGTGGACCTGCGCTAGGGAGCCCAGGGTGTACCCTGAAAGGCCCAGGACAGAGCGGAAAGTAGTCCAGTCCGAGGTGCTGTAGACGTTGGTATCTTCGATCAACACGATCGTCTGGCCCTGGCCCGAATAGCCCGCGGCAAAGGCCGGGTTGAAGTTGTAGATGGTCGCCAAGTCGGCCGGCACAACCAGGTACTCTCCGCCCGCGGTAGTGTAATTGGCGCGCGGGCGAAGCAGGCGGTGAGGCCGGAAGTCATTCAGGGAAACAATGCCCGCCACCGTTTGGCCCAGCTCGGCGGGTATCTGCGGGTCGCTCATATTGGCGATATGGGCCTGGCCATTCACCATCAGGTTATGGATCTCGGTACGGAAGGCTTGGCGAATCTGGCCCGCCGTGCCGGTGAAATCAATCGTCATCTGGTTGGGATAGACCAGGTTGACGTTGAACCCCTGTGACTCGAGCCAGTCGGTCACGCTGGCGACGTCAGCCGACGGCACGCCGTACGTCTGCCCGAATTCCGCCGCCGTGATCCAATGGTGAAAGAGCGGCGACGTGGGATTGTGGATGTCCTTGATGAATTGCTGGAGGGCTTGCTCCTGCGCCGGGCTCCGCTGCAACTGGAGCAGCAGGTGCTGGAGAGTCAGGCTGTCGGCCACTCGCCCGCGATCGTTAGCCGCATTGGCTTCCGGACGAGTGTTGCCCCGCAGGTTAACAAAGTCGCCTTGTCCCGCCTCCGGCGCGGGGAGCGTGCTTGCCTGCGGGCCGGCGCTTACGGAGCTCGCCAGCGCGGCCACTAGCCACCGTCCGGCATGCTTGGGCTGGATTCTCGCGGGCGCGGCATGAACCCGATGGTCAGGGAAAGTCTTCTCTGCTGCTTGCACCTTCGGAAGAGGACCAAACCCTGCGATGGCGAGAAATGCAAGGCCAAGAAATCCGCAGCAGACCACCCGGCGCTTTGTCGCGGTTTGGCACTGCCTGGTTACATATGTGCGCGCGGGCATCATCAACCTTTCTTAGGCCAAGAATCCGGGGGGAAAGCCGAATGTAACTTCCCTGGAAGGTAGTGTCAATCCCGAATAGCACTAAGACGGAGTTTCATGTTCATGAGTAATACATAGGCGGGTTGTTCGGTGGCGGAAGGGAAAGGACTTGCGCATGGCAACCGGGATGGCCACCAGCGAGCCCACTCACTCTACAAAATCACATCATGGATAGGCTGGCTGCCGTGTCGAAACGAAGGAAAATCCGGCACAAATTAAAGGCAGGCACCCCGCCCTGGCAAGGGTTGTTGGCCTGAGGACGAAAGGGCTAGGCTTGTCGTGAATCCTTTGCGAGGATCACAATGACATCGCTGCGGGCAGCGGAATCGTAAATTGCCCCGGCTTCCACTTTTGACCCTTGCATTTTGCGCTTTGCATCTTGAATTATTTCTGCCAGTCCGGCACGCAGGGAAAGAAAGAGCACCAGGCCATTTCGGAAGTCGCAAAAATCGCGGAGCGCCGACGGCCAAACCCCCAACGTGACACACTCCGCCCTGTCGGTTATCGGGTGGGTTGGGCGAGAAGATGAATCAAGTTGCCGGCTCCGCGAATCACCGATCGCGAATCGAGAATCCAAAATCTAAAATCAAAATAAAATCACCTGATCGCCGAATGACCCGATGATCCGATCACCTAGTTCTGGTCGGGAGGGGTCTGCGGTTCGGGCGGGCTGTCGGGGCCACCCTGACCGCCGGGGCCACGCTGTCCACCTTCGGGCCCACCCTCGCCATGGTGTTCCTCCCGCATTTCCTGCCATTGCTTTTTCTGTTCCGGCGTAAGGACTTCGGCAATGTGCTCACGGGTATTTTTGCGAACCGTCTCCATCCTTTGCCGCGCCTCACTCTGGGTCAGGCCGGGGTTGCTTCGGATTTCTCTCATGCGTTCCATTTCATGTCTGAGGAGGGGGCGGATTTTCTCTTTCTGCTCATCGGTGAGATTGAGTTGCTTGGTCAAATTCTCCAAACGCCGTTCAATCATGCCGCCGCCGGGCCGGCCATTGGGGGGACCTCCCTGACCGGGCGGATTGGGGGCCGGGGGCTCCTGCTGGGCCCATACCCCCGCTACTCCAAGTGTTGCCATGCTCACCAAGCAAACCGCTAAAACCCTTGTCCACATTTCCCGCATCATCATTTCCTCCTTGTTGCCTTCGTGCTATCAAGCACCCTTGCAGGCAAATCAATAGCCCTGATTTCCTGCCCCGGGTTTGGGTGAGCGGGGTTCCGACGAGTCGGGGCGGGCGTCGACCCGCCCTACCTTCCGCCGGCAATGAAATCCGCCCAACCGCCTTCTGCCGCCACAATGGATTAACCCCGCCCCGAAACAAAAGTCGCGTTTCGCCGACGTAATGGGTTGAGGCATGACATTTTAGGCGCGAATTCCTGTTGAGCGGCCCGTGCGCTCAGCAGGAATTGCCAGGTTTACCCGCCATCGCTCAGTTCTGCGGGGGACTCTGCCAACCACCGCGCCCACCGCCACCGCCCGGGTGGCCCGAATGAACCTCTGTAGCCACAAACTGACCGTCAACTTCTTTCCCCATGGCAAAAATGCGGTCGCCGACTTTGAGATCTTTAACGGCGATGGTTTTCCCTTCTTTTTCGAATGTCGTTTGGTCATTGACCACGATCACTCTTTCCCCCCGGCGGCCATTCACCTTGATCTTGTTCCCGTCGATGGAAACAATCTCGCCGCCCGCGCGGGTACCTTCCATCGCGCCGCCCCCGCCGTAGCCCATACCTCTGCCTTGACCCCAGCCGCCACCTCCGCCGGGTCCACCTTGACCACCACCCGGCCCGCCGCCACTCTGGAACCTCTCGAACTGGTCTGCCGTGATGCGATTGACTCCCATGGCCACCACTTGCTTGTCCGCGTTGGGTGCGCCACGCACCATGACGTGGTCACCGACTTTCAAATCTTCCAGCGCCAATTCCTGCGGCTGCTGTTGTCCCTCCTGCCGCTGGCGGAAATGTGTCTGATCGTTCACCAACACGGTTTGTGTTGTTCCGTCGGTTTTTTTGATCTCGAAGCGATCGACTCCCACGGACGTGATGGTTCCCATCACTGGCGGCGGTCCACCCATGCCCTGCCGGGGCGGTTCCTGTCCCGGGGATGGGGGATTCTGTTGGGCTGCCAGCGAACCGCCAAGACTTAATACCAAAAATACCGCAATGCTAAGCAGGTGTTTTTTAGACATAGACTCCTCCGTTTGTTCTTGACGACCCAAAAGCTTGTGGGGTTACCTGTAACCTTGGGGCATTGATAAACGTAGAGAATCCTTGTAAGCTCTCTCATTCAACGGGGTTACAGACGCGTGGGCTTTACAAATTTTACAACTTTCGCTAAGTTCTTGCGCGCCATTGTCGTCTTCGGACTACTGGGCTCAAGCCTTCTGTTTGGCCAGGCGATCGTCACGACAACGGGAACGGTGACGGGGCACGTGCGCGGCCCCGGAGGCGTTTCCGTTCCCGGCGCCACTGTTCAGCTCGCTAACCCCCAAAGCGGCAAACGCAAAGAAACCTGGACCGACGACGCAGGCAATTATACCTTCACTGGACTGGTCCCGGGAACTTATCGTCTGGATGTTTCGTTGGTGGGGTTCCGGCCTGATTCTCGCGAGCCCCTGCCCGTGACTTCAGGTGGGACTCTGAAAGTCAATGTGGCGCTGGTGGTCGCGTTGCAGGAGATTGGAGCGCCGCAGCAGGCGAAGGCTTCGGCGCAACCCACGGGCAATCGCGCGGCCATGTCGGGCGCGGGCCGCAACGGGGGCGCCAGCCTCGGTGACTTTGCAATCTCAGGGGGCGAGGGCGCAGGTCCCGGCGGCGCCGCATCGCTGCGCATTGCCGAGGGCAATGGCACCGAAGGACAAGCATCGGCGGAGGCACAGCCGGAAGAAGCCGACACTTCCGCGAGCGCCAACAACTCATTTTTGCTGGGAGGCGGCATGGGTGAAGCAGCCACCCCAGGAGGATTTGGCGGGCGCGGTCGCTTTGGAGGGATGGGCGGTTTTGGCGGAGGTCCCGGCGGCCCCGGCGGTGGCGGTGGGAGTCCATTTGGAGGTGGAGGTGGGCCGGGCGGTGGTGGGCCCGGTGGATTCGGCCCCCCGGGTGGATTCGGTCCAGGCGGTGGCGGTGGAGCCCGCGGCTGGTCCCGCAATCGCGCCGCGGTGAACCGCATCCGCGGCAATTTTATGGAGCAGTACACCAACTCGGCTTTTGATGCTCATCCGTACCCATTGAACGTAGCAGAGTCGCCCCAGATTCCCTCCTACCAGGAAACCTTGGGATTTACCTTGGGCGGCCCGCTGGTGATTCCCCACGTTTATCGCGGTGGCAACAAGACGAGTTGGTTCGCAAGCTACAATTTGCAGCGCGGAAGGACGGGCCTCGACAGCTTTTCCACGGTTCCCACCGAGGAAGAGCGAGAGGGGAATTTCGGCGACACGGTTATTGCCTCGGGGCCTTACGCCGGCACAGTTCCCACCATCTACGATCCCTTGTCGAGCGCCACCGGAGCACGCACCCCGTTTATGGGAAACGTCATTCCTACCCTGCGGCTCAATTCCGCCGCCACCGGCTTGCTGCAATATATTCCTCCGCCCAACCTGCCCGGTGAAGTGCAAAACTTTCATTTGCAGGTGCCCTTGCCGAGTTCCAATGATCGCGTGATGGGGCGCATCGGACAGCAGATCAATGCTAAGAATAGCCTGAACGTTATGTATTTTTTCAACTCCGCGCGCAGCCAGTCCGTCTCTGGCTTCCCCGACTTAACCTCGCACTCCTCCAGCCGCGGGCAGAACCTGAGCGTGGGCGAGTCTCACACTTTTAATCCGCACCTTGTCAATAGTTGGAATTTGAATTTCAACCGCCAGCGCACATCTTTGCTGAATGCCTTTGCCTATAAAGACGACCTTGCCGCGGAGTTGGGGATTACCGGAGTCTCGGCCAACCCCTTTGACTGGGGAATCCCCGCCATTGGGTTTACGAATTTTGGAGGCCTGAGCGATCCGCTCCCCTCGCTTTCCCGCCCCCAGACCGTGCGCACGAACGACACACTGATCTGGAGCCGTGGAAAACACAATATCCACCTGGGAGGCGAATTGCGCCGCGTGCAGGCGAATACAGAGACGGACCCCAATGCGCGCGGTACCTTCAGCTTTACGGGCTACAGCACCAGTAATTTCAGTAACGGTTTCCCTGTCGCGGGCACAGGTTATGACTTTGCGGATTTTCTCCTCGGCCTTCCGCAGACCACTTCCGTTCGTTTCGGCGTCGCCAGCAATTACCTCCGCACCTGGGTTACCAACGCTTTCTTTAATGACGACTGGCGCACGAACAACCACCTGACGGTTAATTACGGTCTGCGGTACGAGTACTTCCTGCCCCTCTCGGAAAAATACGGGCACCTCTCCGACCTGTCATTCGGACCCGGCTTCACATCTCCGGAGGTGGTTACGGGCCAGGACCCGGGCACACTGCCCCCGTCGCTCATTCACAGCGACTGGCACAACTTTTCGCCCCGCGTGGGCATTGCTTACAGGCCCTGGATTCAGCACCACCTGGTCATTCGCACCGGCTACGGCGTCTTTTACGACGGCAGCATTTACTCGCGCATGGTGACCAATATGGTGGATCAGCCGCCCTTCGCCACGGCCTCCACGCTGACCGCCAACCCGGAGCAGGTGTTGACGCTGGAAGAAGGCTTCCCGGTGCCATCTGCCAACACCATTTCCAATACCTACGCGGCGGACACCCATTTCCGTCGGCCTTATGCGCAGAGCTGGAACTTCAGCATGGAGGATGAACTGTTTCGCGACGTTGTCCTTTCGGTGGGCTACATCGGAACGAAGGGAACGAAACTCGATTTGCTGCTTTCACCCAACAGTTTGAACCCCAGCGCCGCCGGTTCGCAGCAAACCTCCATCCCGGGCGTCCAACAGTTTCTCTATGAAACCTCCGGCGCGGCGTCGATCTATAACGGCCTTCAGGTTACGTTGCGGCGGCAATTCCATGGCGGCTTCTCCATGAATGGTTACTATACGTGGTCGAAATCGATTGACGACGCGGCCAGCGTGGGGGGCAGCGGACGCAACGTGCCGCAAAACAGTTTTGATCTGCACGCGGAACGAGCCCTTTCGAATTTCGACGTTCGCAACAAGTTGGTCGTCAATCACACGTATGAATTTCCTTTCGGGGAGGAGCGCCATTTCCTCAACCGGGGCGGCGCCGCAGCACGGATTATCGGTGACTGGCAGATCAGCGGCGTCACCACCCTGCAATCCGGGATGCCCTTGACGGCGCAAGTGGCCGGCAACGAGTCCAACAACAACGGTTCGGGGGTGTTCGCTTCCGAGCGTCCTGATGCCACGGGCCTCCCCGTCGAATTCCCGCGCTCGGAGCGGAACACGCTGGATTTCTTTAATACCGCAGCTTTCTCGCTTCCCCCGTCCGGCCAACTCGGCACCGCAGGACGGAATACCATAACCCGCCCGGGCACCGTGAACTTCAACATGTCGCTGGGGCGCTTCTTCACTTTCTCCCGGGAAAAGAATTTGCGCGCGCGGTTCAGCATTAACGCCAACAACATTTTCAATCATCCGAATTACAGCAACGTGGCCACCACCATCAATGCCGAGAATTTTGGCTGGGTGACCGGCGTCGGGGCGATGCGCTCCCTAAGCCTAGCGTTGCGGTTTAATTTTTAAGCGAAGGCATGCACCCAAAAGATGCACCACAAAGACACCAAGACACCAAGAAGAGCACAAGGCAGAAAGGCGGGATCTTTTCGCTTTCTATCATCTGGTTTTCCCTTGGTGCCCTTGTGTCTTGGTGGTGTGGTGTTTGCCATCTGCCTCTCTGCCAATCTGCCCACTGCCTTTCTTGCCCAGGTCACCGCCCCCGCTCCGGTTTCCAAGAGCCCGCAACAACCCTTCATTCTGCGTTCCGCGACCAACGAGGTGCTGGTGGATGTGCGCGTCTACGACAAGTTCGGCAAGCCCGTTACCGATTTGAAGCCATCGGATTTTCGCGTGACGGAAGATGGCGTTCAGCAAACCATCGCCGATTTCAGCCTGGAAGACGTGGAGAAGTTGGCGCAAGCCACCGGAGGTAATGAGCAAGCACAGGTCATCGACCTCGCCAAGCTGCCGCCGGAAGTCAATGCCGAGCATGTGCTCCAGGACCATCGCCTGCTGGTCTTTTTCTTCGACTTGAGCTCCATGCAACCTGACGAGCTGATGCGCGCGCTGAAGTCTTCAAGCGATTTCGTGACCAACCGCATGACCCCTGCGGACCTGATTGCCGTGGTCACCTACTCCTCCAACTTACGGGTAACGCAGGATTTCACCAACAACCGCGACTCCCTCAAAAAGGCTTTGCGCGCGATCCTGGTGGGTGAGGAATCCTCCTCCTTGGCCACCACCGGGACGACTGGGGAAGCGGGCGGCACGGATGCCAATGGCATGGAAATCGTCACCCAGGACGTTTCCGACGCCTTCACGCCGGATGAAACCGAATTCAACATCTTCAACACCGACGAGAAATTGGAGGCGGTCGAAGCGCTGGCCAACATGCTTCGTAGCGTGCCGGGAAGGAAGAGTGTTATCCATTTCTCGAGTGGCATTACCCGCACCGGGCAGGAAAACCAAGCCACGTTACGGGCGGCCACCGACGCGGCGAATCAGGCCGATGTTTCCCTCTACACCATGGACGCGCGCGGGCTTGCCGCCTTGCCCCCCGGCGGCGATGCCAGCTCTTCCAGCCCCGCCGGCACGGGGATTTATTCCGGCTCGGCGGTGGCGTCGCAGGTTTCGTCCTTGCAGGGTAGCCGTGAAACACTGGCCTCCCTCGCCACCGACACGGGGGGAAGGACCTTTTACGATTTGAACGATTTCACTCCCGCCTTCGAAGAAATTCAGAAGGAGAATTCCAGTTATTACCTGATCGGATATTCACCCACCAACGCGCACTCGGACGGGCGCTTCCGGCACATTCGGGTGGAGGTGGCCAGGCAGGGTTTGAAGGTGCAGGCGCGCCCCGGCTACTTTGCTCCCAAGAATTTCCGGCAATTCAACCGCCAGGAAAGGGAAAATCAGCTTGCGCAGGTAATGGATTTGGATGTGCCCTTTGTGGATCTGCCCTTTGTGGTGGAGACGGCGCACTTCCGCCGCCCCGATAAGAAGTGTACCGTGATTCTGGCGGCGAAAATCCCCGGCTCGCAAGTGGCTTTTATGAAGAAATCCGGGAAGCACGACACCGAATTCGACTTTGCCTGGAAGATTACAGACGACAAGAACCATGTTGCGGGGGAACTGCGCGATACCCTGCCCGTACACATGACCAACGAATCCTATGAGGAGGTCATCGCCAGCGATCTGTTCTATGAAGGCGAAGTCACCTTGCCCCCCGGAAAATATAACTTAAAGGCGGTAGTGCGTGAGAATGAAAGCGGAAAGATCGGAACCTTTGAGGCGCCGCTGGTGGTGCCGGACGTTGCCGATACGGGTTTGGGCTTGAGCTCCGTCGTGCTGTCCAACGAGGTCAAGACCTCCGATGAACTGGATCGCGCCCATGTGAACCGCGACAAGAATTCGCCGCTGCAAGTGGGGAACCGCTCGGTTCTGCCCAGCGTAACGCGCGTGTTCCGCACCAGCCAAATGCTCACGGTCTATCTGGAATCCTATGCGGGGAAGAATGTGGCGTCCACCGGCCCCGCCACCCCGCCCTCCGTGGGCCTCGTTTTCTTCCGCCACGGAAGGAGATTCGCGGACGCCGGGCCCTTCCCCGGAAAGCTGGAGAAGTCAACGGAACAAAAGGCTTCCTACTTTGCCCAGATTCCTCTGGATAAATTCCCGCGGGGAAGTTACACACTGCAAGTGAATGTTCTCGACCCGGCGATTGAAAAAGTGGCCTTCGCGCGCGTGCCCATGGCCATCGTGCCCCCGCCCCCGCGCAACCTGCCTCCACCCGCCGCGAAATAAGAGGGCGAGTGCTCTTGGCCAAGACGATGGGTGGGGTGAAATCATTCACCCACTCCTGTCAGCGAAGTCGTCAGCTCGCAGGAAGGGCGATACCTGCCGGCGAAGCTTTCGACGCTGGACCCTGAATTCAAACGCGGACTGCCGTTCCTGGAGCTGACACCCGCGGCGTATGTTGCCATCACCGCATCCGACTCGCTCGATCGAATGTGGGGAACAAGAATTCCGGATTATACGTAACTGGAAATGGGAGGCTGCTCCTTCTGGTGCAACCCCACGCCTATGCCTATGAAGCTCGAAATTGAAAACGTCAGCAAAACCTATCGCGGAAAAGTGGAAGCTTTACGCAGTTTCCGTTTGGAACTGGGGCCGGGTGTGCTGGGGCTGCTGGGTCCCAACGGCGCAGGAAAATCCACCCTGATGCGCATTCTAGCGACCATCACCCAGCCGAGTGCGGGGCGGGTGTTGTGGAACGGGGCGGACATCCAGCGTGCTCCTGACACGCTGCGCACCGTGCTCGGTTATCTGCCGCAAGATTTCGGAATCTACCCGAATTTGAGCGCGGTCGAATTTCTCGAGTACCTTGCCGCCGTGAAGGGCCTCGACGTGGCGAGCGCGCGCAAGCGGATCGGCGAGTTGCTGGAGCTGGTGAATCTTGTCGATGCCGCGCGGCGGCCGCTGGGAGGGTTCTCCGGTGGTATGCGGCAGCGCGTGGGCATCGCCCAGGCGTTGCTGAACGACCCCGAGCTTCTGATCGTGGACGAGCCGACGGCCGGCCTCGACCCGGAGGAGCGCGTACGGTTCCGCAATCTGCTTTCGGAGCTTTCCGGGGAACGCATCGTCATACTTTCCACCCACATTGTTTCCGATGTTGAGGCCGTGGCCACGGACATCGCCCTGATTGCCCAGGGGCAGCTCGTTGTCCACGGCGCCCCCGAAGCGCTTCTGGCCGGTGTCAATGGCAAGGTCTGGGAGGTGGTGGTCCCGGGCGAAGACCTTCCGGCGCTTCGGCAGGGCTTTTTGGTGAGCAGCACGGCCCACCGGAACGACGGTGTGCATGCGCGCGTGGTGGCCGATGCGGCTCCCCGGTCGGACGCGCGGGCGCTGGAGCCGTCGCTGGAGGACGCCTATCTCGCCACCCTGGCCGCTCACCGCCGGCGTGCTGCCGTCGAGGCCGCATCATGAGAACCCGGCGTGTTATCTATGCCATTGCCCGCGCTGACTTTCTCGAGCGGGTACGCCGCTACAGCTATCTCATCACTCTGCTCTTCGCCGTCTACCTGGGTTATGCCGCGGGCACGGGGAAAATCTCTCTGCGCCTGGGCGACTATCGCGGCGTGTATACCTCGGCGTGGATCGGCGCGATGGTCTCCATGGTGACCACGACGTTCGTCTCTCTCGTGGGCTTTTACATCGTCAAGAACGCGGTGGACCATGATCGCCAGACAGGGGTCGGTCAAATTCTCGCCGCAACACCGCTCACCAAAGTTTCCTATCTTCTGGGAAAATTCCTCAGTAACTTTGCCGTGTTGGTCTCCATGGTTATGGTACTTGCTCTGGCCGCCGCGGCCATGCAGTTTCTCACCGCGGAGGACCGCGCCTTCCACCCCTGGGCTTTGTTCTCGCCCTTCGTTTTCCTCGCCCTGCCGGCCATAGCGATAACGGCCGCCATGGCCCTCTTGTTCGAGGCGTTTCGCTTCCTGCGCGGGGGATTCGGCAACGTTCTGTGGTTTTTTCTATGGAGTTTTGGCATTGCTCTGCCCGGGGTGACGGGGCTCCTGCAACTCGATCCTTCTGGCTTGTGGACATTGTATCAAAGCATGGCGCCGGCGGCACGCGCGGGGATTCCAGGTTACGTGGATAACTTTTCCCTCATCATAGCTGATAAGGCCGTCCGCGTGGCTACGGGTTTTCATTGGAATGGGGTCGAATGGACCTCGGGGATTCTCATCCTGCGCCTCGCTTGGACAGCCGTAGCGTTCGCGCTGGTTTTGAGCGGGGCGTGGTTTTTCGACCGGTTCGATCCGGCGAAGTCGCGCCGGAAGCCGGGCGCACGAGTTCCGTCAAAAGAAGCGTTGCCGTCGGCAGGAGTGGCGCCGGAATCCGCCACGGAGCGGCCGCACGTCACCACGTCCATCCATCTGACTCGGCCTGCCTCTGGCGCGCGGCATTCCGGTGCTTGGCGTCTTATGGTGGCCGAACTGCGGCTCGCCCTGAAGGGTTATCGCTGGTGGTGGTACGCGGTGGCGGGAGGATTGCTCATCGCCCAATTCGCCGCGCCCTTGGAAATCTCGCGCGGGCCCCTGTTGGCGGTCGCCTGGATCTGGCCTATTCTCGTTTGGTCCGCGCTCGGCACACGCGAAGCGCGATTCGGCACCGAACAACTGCTCTTTTCATGTCCGCGAATTCTGCCGCGGCAGTTCCCATCGGCGTGGCTGGCCGGAATCGTGGTAGCAGCGCTCACCGGGCTGGGGGCGGCCGTCCGCTTGGCCCTCGCGGGGCAGCACGCCGGCCTGCTGGCCTGGGCCGCGGGCGTATTGTTCATCCCGTCGCTGGCGTTGGCGCTGGGCGTCTGGAGCGGCACCAGCAAGTTCTTCGAGGGTTTGTACACCGCGCTGTGGTACGTCGGCCCGATCAACCGGGTGCCGGGACTCGACTTCACCGGCAGCTACGGCGGCCCGCAGGCCGGCCATTACGCTTTCCTGTATCTGGGCGTTGCGGCAATGCTTGTGGCCGCCGCGTTCCTCCGGCGGGCCCGCCAGCTTCACGGAACCTAACGGTAAAGAAAAGCCGTGGACTCCGGAGCTTGCGGCCGCAGTTCACGACCCGCGTACGCAATGTCGCCAAGACCGTGGGAGGCCTACCTTCTCTGTTGCCTTGCTGAAACCAGCGAGCGTAGAATGAACGCGCGTTCGGTCGACAAACATCCTGCCCGTACCCCCACTCGACCCGATGCTGTGTCATTGACCGATGAGCCGATGCACCGATGGTCCGATCACCCAATCTCCCGATTCCCCGAGGTGCCCTATGAAACTTCGATTCCTCCTCTTGATCATCCTTATGGCGGTAGTGGCGCGGCCCGTTTTGCCGCAGCAGCCCGAGAAGCCTCTGACCAAGAGCCAAATCATGGAGCTGGTGAAGGCGGAGATGGACAATGCGAAGTTGGCCCAGTTGGTGCGGGAGCGTGGCATCGACTTCGAGCCCACCGACGACGATGTCCAGGCACTGCGCAAGGCGGGAGCGCAGGACGTCCTTATCGCGGCTTTGCACGCGGTGAAGCCGCAGCCATTGACGCGGGACCAGGTGTTGCACCTGGTGGCAGGCGGGGTGCCCATTGAGCGCGCGGCGACGCTGGTGAAGCAACGCGGTATCGACTTCCTGGCGGACGAGGAGTATCTCAATACTCTACGTGTGGCGGGCGCGGACGACGCGTTGATCACCGTGCTGCGCGAGGCGAGCGCCGCGGTGACGGCGGAACTGACGGTCACAACTTCCCCGAACGCCGAGGTCTATCTGGATGGAAAACTTCAGGGCCACGCCGACGCGCAAGGTGAACTGACACTAAAATCAAAGCCCGGCGCTCACCAGATCAAGGTCTTGCTGGCGGGCAAGAAAGACTTTGAGCAGAACCTCGCGCTCGCCGCGCGGCAAACCACCAGAATTGAGGCACGGCTCGGGGACGTGCCGGGGAGCATAAGACTGCGAACCCTTGCCGGCGCCAGCATCTCCTTGGACGGTGCGAGCCGGGGGAGCACCGATGCGAGCGGGGAACTTGTGCTACCTAATGTCCCTCCCGGAGCGCACGAGTTGCGGGTTTCAGCGCCCGAGAAAAGAGAATACCTCCAGAGCGTGACGGTGACACCGGGTCAAGAAACCCGCGTGGAAGCCACACTTCAGAGTGCTCCTCCGTCGCCCGGCCAAGCGCGCGAGAATCCCAAAGACGGCCTCAAATATGTCTGGATTCCTCCGGGGACGTTTCAGATGGGCTGCTCGCCGGGGGACAGCGAGTGCTTTGACAACGAAAAGCCTTCCCATCCGGTGAGAATCACGAAGGGATTCTGGATTGGGCAGACGGAGGTGACAGTGGGGGCATACAAGCGCTTCGCAAGCCAGACAGGGCGGCGGATGCCACATCCTCTGGGGTACGATAGCAAATACAAGGGCTGGGCGAATGACGCTATGCCCATGGGCGAAGTGCAGCTTAATGACGCCCGAAGCTACTGTCAATGGGCTGGAGGGCGGGTGCCAACGGAGGCGGAGTGGGAGTACGCGGCGCGAGGCGGAAGCCCCGAGGCGCGCTACGGGGTGTTGGATGAGGTGGCGTGGTACTCAAAGAGCACGTGGAAAAATACAACAGCCGCGACCGGTGTAGCGCAAAAGCGCGCCAACGGATTTGGGTTGTTTGACATGCTGGGGAACGTGGAGGAGTGGGTGAGTGACTGGTACGGGCCATACTACTACCAGAACAGCCCCGCGACAGACCCTCAGGGGCCGGCAGGCGGAAAGGACCGCGTTCTGCGTGGCGGGTCCGCCTATGTTGATTCCAGGGCCGCTCGCGTTTCGTACCGCAACAGGTGCCCCCAACTCATCTATGACGACGCCACTGGGTGTCGTTGCGTCTGGGAAGCGAATCATCCTTGAGCCTCTTTCCTTTTCCCATGACGCTTTTGTGAATTATGAATTCTGAAACACCCGTTTCGGCTATAATCTTATATCTAACTCCCCTGTACATCTGCCGCCCTACACCGCCCGTCTCAACACATAAATCACCCAGGGAGCTATCCTGGTTTCGTTCACCCACGCGTAGGGCTCATCGCCCGTGGCCAACGGCTTATAGACTTGCACCACTTGCAGTCCCGCCTCTTTGTAGACCTCCCGATACGATTCGTCGGGGCAGAAGATGTCCTCCACAGGCCTCGGATCCTGGTGGTCGGTGACGATGGTGAATACCAAATCACCGCTGCGAGCGGCGGCGTTTTGCGGGAAGTCTTGGGTGGAGAATGAAGCCCACTCATGCGTGTACAATTCCGGGGATGAGAACCACGCTGACCATGGGTCCGCCCGGACGCAGAAGCCTACAGAGGTCGGAAAGAATTCGCACCTTCGCCGCGCTGGGAATATTGTCAAAGGTGAAAAGCGAAACAATCAGGTCAAAGGTTTCGGGCGCGAACTCGGCAAAGTTGTCCTGAGGTATGAGGCGGTAGTCGCCCGCAGCGTCCCGGGCACGGGCGATTCGCAGCATGTCCTCTGAAATGTTGACGCCCGTCACCTCGAACCCGAGTTGCCGCAGGAAGCGCGTTGACCGCCCGGCGCCACACCCGAAATCCAGCGCCTTGGCGCCGGTCACATGCTCTGCCAGAATGGCGGGAAGATCGCGGTAGGCGAGGTAATAGGTGTTGGCGAACTCCAGCGTGGCGTAGGCGCCGGCCCGGCTCGCATCCTCGTAGCAATTGGTGAAGTCCATTCCCACCTCTTCTCTCCGCTTTGGGGCGGCCTTCAGTTGGTTTGAACTCTGATTGCTTCTCTGTCTTCAAAAACGCCCCGTATTCTACAGCCGTTATGCTTCCCTCCGCCGGATAAATCGCCGGCCCGGCCACGCTTCGTTTTTGGTTGATTAATAGGCTAGAAATGTTATAATTGTGGTTGCCAGTAAGGGTAGCACGGGCGCCGGAACGTCAATGGCAAGGGGCCGGATGTAGGGTCCCGGGACTTAGGAGTCAGCAGTCAGCAACCCCATGCCCGTTAAGATCAAGCGGCATACCCCTGAGGAGCGCACCTGCAGAATGTTCCCGCGAACCCGTGATGTTTATGATAAAACGCAGGTTAGCGAAGATGAGGGGGGATTTTGATAGCCAGTGTAGAAAACCAAGCCTATAAAAACATAGGGGTTACAATTTCAAATAGTAGGCTATCACAAGGGCAGGAGAAAAGATGGTAAAATGAAGGGATTACACGTCATGTTATTCAAAACAAGGTAGATATAGAATCGACATAGCGAAATTCGCCACGAGGCCGTCATGTTCAAGAAAAGCAAGCCACTTATCGCCGAGAACCCGTCATGTTGTTGAGATAAAAGGGCAAAAATGTTGAATGTGAGGTCGAGAAATGCGGACAGCCCACAGCGAAGGCGTGAGCCGAATTTGGCCCCAAAAATCGAGTTTTTCCTCGCGAGGGAGCAATTCCCGTTAGAATGAGCAGCGCAGGGACGCGGCGTTGCCCGCCAACGCTCGCAAATCTTCATTTCAGGAGAGCCACCTTGAAACGTGCTGCCGTTGTCCTTCTCGGGTTCATTCTTCTCGGCTTGCCTCTGCTCCATGCCCAGTCCGGCAAGAAGCTCTTGACGCTCCGGGACGTCATCCACCCCGCCGGTGTCGTTGGGCCGGGAATCACCACACTCAATTGGCAACCGGGGGGCAAGCAATTGACCTTCCTCCGCCCGTCGCCAGAAGGGAAGGAAGGCGTTTCCACGCTCTGCGCATACGACTTGGAGAGCCACGCCGAGACCGTCCTCTTTGATCCCGCCGGCGGGAAGCAGAAACTCGACCTTCATTCCTACCAGTGGTCTCCGCGTGGCGATGCGATCCTGCTCGAAGGGGAAAACGATTCGTGGTTGCTCGATCCCCGAAGCGGGGAACTGCGGCGTCTGACCCAGGATGGCGAGGCGAAAGAGGTCCCGGCATTCTCTCCGGCGGGTGACCGGATCGCCTTCGTAAAGAAGCACGACCTCTACGTGCTGGATGTGAAGAGTGGGGCCATCCAACGACTCACTCACGACGGGAGCGACACGGTCTACAATGGCCGGCTCGATTGGGTCTATGAGGAGGAGCTGGCCAACCGCTCCACCGCGCGCGCCTTTGAATGGTCGCCGGACGGCAAACGCATCGCCTACTTGCGCCTCGATGATGGCCCCGTCCCCGAATACCCCATCACCGATTACCTCTCGACGCACGTAAGCTTGATTCACGAACGCTTTCCGCAGGCGGGCGATCCCAATCCTCTTCCCTCAATGCACGTGGTGGCAGTGGATCAGCCCTCCGCGCAACCCGCTGCGTTGACGCTTGACCCCAAGCAGGTGGAGTACTTCGGCCCCACCTTTACCTGGACACCCGATGGCAAGGCCGTCTGCTTGCTGACACTCAATCGCCACCAAACCGACGTGGCCGTGCATCACTGGGAGCCACGCGCGGGCGACCGCGTGCTATTTACCGAACACGACCCCTACTGGGTGAACTCCCTCGAGGCTCCCCATTTTTTGAAGGGCGGCCGCGAGTTTCTGTGGGTTTCAGAGCGCGACGGGTGGCAGCACGTCTATCTCTACACGGCCGAGGGAAAGCTCGAGCGGCAAATTACCCGCGGCGCGTGGATGCTCGACCGGCCTATCTTCGAGGACGATCCCCTTTTCCAATCGGACGCGCAGGAGAATTGGCTCTACTTTGCCTCGACCAACCCCGACCCGCGCGAACGCCAACTCTATCGCATCCACCTGGATGGCAGCGGCATGGAGCGAATCACTTCCGAGCCGGGCTCGCACACGCTCGATCTCTCGCCCGACGGCCGCTTCTTGCTTGATCGCTTTTCGACGCCCGATACTCCGCCGGTTGCCCGCCTTCTTAATCCCGATGGTACACTGATCGCCACGATTGATGCTCCCTCGAACTACCTGGCGGATTGCGCTTTGGGCCAGCGCGAGTATGTGGAATTGAAAGCCCCGGACGGCGCCACGCTGTATGCGCAATTGCTGAAGCCCGCAGACTTTGACCCCCAACGGAAGTATCCGGTGATCGTCGATGTCTACGGCGGGCCGCACGTCCAGCTAGTCCAGAAGCGGTGGGACGCAAACAGCCTTTACGAACAACTTCTGGCGCAAAACGGATTTCTAGTGTGGACGCTCGATAATCGCGGCTCCTGGGGGCGGGGCCATGCGTGGGAATCCGTCATCTTCAAGAACATGGGAAAGCACGAACTGGAAGATCAATTGACGGGCGTGGAATACCTGAAGTCGCTGCCTTACGTGGATGGTTCGCGCCTGGGCATTCGCGGCTGGTCTTACGGCGGGTATATGACGCTTTACGCGCTCACCCACGCGCCCGACGTCTTCAAGTGCGGCTCGGCGGGCGCGCCGGTGACCGATTGGAAGTTCTACGACAGCATTTACACCGAACGATACGTGCGCACGCCCAGTGAAAATCCGGCGGGCTATAAAAGCTCCTCGCCACTGGAGGCCGCGGCGAACCTGAAGGCCAAACTCTTGATCATCCATGGAACGTCGGATGACAACGTACACCTGCAAAACACCATAAATTTCCTCGACGCCCTCATCCGCGCCGGCGAGCCCTATGAATTCCATTTGCAGCCCGGGCAGAAACATGGCTTCCAGGGAGATGCTCCACGAACTTACGTTGACCAGCGGATTTTGGAGTTCTTTACGGGGAATCTTTGAGGAATTGTAGCGCCGGGCTTCGCAGGTTGCGGAAAAAGTCGTAGCGGCGGGTTTATCCCGCCATGCTCGCATTGCGAGAATTGGAGTTATGGCGGCGTAGAGCCGCCTCTAGTGCGCCTGAGAGCGCATCTGGTTGGAGGGGTGAAAGTCCTCTCCAACGCGAGCTCCTACGCCGTCGCGAGAAGCTTTAAAAGACCGCCATGAGCGAAGCGCTGCCAGCTCTCCGCGTGCCGATCGATCCGGGACGGGGCGGCGTGCTCCTCGCCAATATGCTCGCCAGCTGGCTCGACCACGACCGCAGCTTGACGGTCGCCGCGGAGGCCAGGGATGAATCCCAAGATTCAAGAACATCACCGCAGCAAGCCCGCCTACATTTACCTGTGCCAGTCAACGCCGGGCCAGGTTCTCCACCATCGGGAGAGTACGGAGCGCCAGTATGCCCTGCGCGAGAAGGCGCGGGAACTGGGCTGGAGCGAATCCCTGATTCGCACCCTCGACCAGGATTTGGGAAAGACGGGAACGGAGATGACGCGGCGGGAGGACTTCAAGACTTTAGTGGCCGATGTCTCGATGGGCCAGGTGGGCGCGGTGTTCGCCCTGGAAGTCTCGCGCCTGGCGCGCTCGAATCTCGATTGGCAGCGGTTGCTGGAACTCTGCGCGTTCACCTCCACTCTCGTCATCGACGAGGATGGTTGCTACGACCCGGCGGACTTCAACGACGGGCTGCTTTTAGGATTGAAGGGCGTCATGGCGTCGGCCGAACTGCATTTTTTGCACGCCCGCCTCCAGGGCGGCAAGCTCCACAAAGCCCAGAAAGGGGAGTTGCGTTTCCCCCTGCCGGTGGGCTTTTGCTATGACGCGGAAAGCCGTATCATCCTGGATCCGGACGAAGAAGTGCGGGGCGCGGTGAGCCTGGTGTTTCGGCTGTTTCGCGAAACGGGCAGCGCCTTCGCGGTGATGCAACGCTTCGCTGCCCGCACGCTCCGTTTTCCCACGCGGTCCTATGGGGGAGCCTGGGATGGGAAGCTGATCTGGGGCCGCCTGACGCACGGCCGGGTGCTGGGCCTGCTCAAGAACCCGTCCTATGCCGGCCGGTACGTCTTCGGCCGTTATCAGTATCGGCGGGAGATCAGCCCGGAAGGTAAGGTCCATCCCCGGAAGTACGCGGTGGCGATTCCCGACTGGCGCGTCAGCCTGCAAGACCACCACGAGGGATATATCAGTTGGGAAGAGTTCCTGCACAATCAGGAGCGCTTGGAGAAGAATCGCACCAACGGTGAGGAGACGGTCTTGGCGGGCCCGGCGCGCGAAGGCTTGGCGTTGCTCCAGGGGTTGCTGCTGTGTGGGCACTGTGGCCGGCGGCTGACGGTACGCTACACGGGCAACGGCGGCATTTATCCCCGCTATCAATGCACCTGGTTACGCCGGGAAAGTCTGGGGACGCGCAAGGAATGCCTGAACCTGCGCTGCGATCTGCTCGATGCTGCCGTCTCCGAGGAGGTGCTGAAGGCCTTGCAGCCCGCCGAACTTGAGCTCGCCTTGGCGGCTCTGGCGGAGCTGGAATCGCGGGATCAGGCCCTGGGACATCAGTGGCAGATGCGGATCGAACGCGCCGAAGCCGCACTCGCCGAGCGGCGTTATCTGGAGGTCGATCCCTCCCAGCGCTTGGTCGCGAGCACATTGGAGCGGCGCTGGAACGATGCCCTGCTGCAGTTAGAAGATCTCAAAAAGCAAGCCGCCGAATTTCGGCGGCAAGAAGCCCGCGTGGCCACACCCGAGCAGAAGGCGAAAGTCCTCGCGCTGGCCCAAGATTTACCGCGGGTGTGGCATGCCCCGACCACGCAGGCCAAGGACCGCAAGCGGATGTTGCGGCTGCTCCTCAAGGATATTACCGTCGAGAAACCCTCCCCTTCCAAGCAGATCTTGCTCCACCTCCGCTGGCAGGGTGGGGCCTCGACCCATCTCACGGTGCAACTCCCGCTCCCCATAGCCGATCGCGTGCGCTATCCTGCCGCCTTGGTTGACAAAGTCCGGGATCTGGCGCACGGCTTACCCGATGCGGAGATCGGGAACCAGCTCAATCGTGAAGGACATGCCAGCCCCAAAGGTAAGCCGTATACCACACGCATTGTGCGGTGGATCCGTTGGCGCTATCAGATTCCTCCTGCGACGCTCCGGAGGCCGGAGGAGCTGACCGTGCAACAGGTGGCCCAACACTTTGGAGTCAACGCTTACGTAGTCTACTTTTGGATCGAGCGTAACCTGATCCAGGCACGGCGGCTGAACCAACGAATGCCATACTGGATTACGCTGACTGGGTCAGACGAACAGAAACTCCAAGACCGGGTGCGCAACTCGAGTAGACTCCAAAAAGGCAAAGTATCCCCAAACGATACTGCTGAAGGTGCATTATGAAACGTCCGTCCCGAACCCGAGGGCGGGCGTCGATCTATGAGGTTTTCGGCTTTTGTAAAGTAAGAACCGCGGACGTCAAAAACGGAGGCGCTACGCTTGCTTTTTCCACCTGGGACAAATGGCGGCGCCAACCAACGGGTTATGAAGACTTGGCGGGACACTCAGGCCATTGACGCAGGCTGCCAGGCGGGGGTCCATCCCTTTCCTGCATTTGAAGCGGCAATTGACGCCCTTCGGGCGGGTTGCTAAGATGGCAGGGATCAGCATTTCGGAAGGAGCCAGACTGTGGACCGTCAGACCCGCCGGCAATTAAAGCAAGACGAATTTAAGGACACCTTAGTACAGTTCGAAGAATACTTTCAACAGCACTACAAGGAAATTCTGAACGTAGGGATCATCGTGGTGGTGGTGGTGGGGCTGGCCGCCGGCCTGAAGTTTTACACCGACCGCCAGGAAGCCGCTGCCAGCGCCGATTTGGGTGAAGCGCTCTCGACGTTTCGCGCTTACGTGGGTCAGCCAACGCCCGGCCAGAGCGAACCCGGCGCGGCCACCTACTCGACGGCGCAGGAGAAGTACAAGAAAGCCCTGCAGCAATTCGATGCCATTTTAGACAAGTACAAGATGTTCCCGCGGCCGAAGGCGGTGGCGATTGCGCGTTACCAGGCGGGCGTTTGCCAGGCGCTCCTGGACGATCACGCCGGGGCGATTCAGACCTTGACGGAAGCCAGCATGGACCACGACGCGGAAATCGCCGCCTTGTCGAAATTCGCCTTGGCGGGAGAATTGGCGAAGTTCGGCAAGACGCCGGAGGCCGCGAAGCTTTATCAGGAGCTGGCTGACCACCCCACGCTCAGCGTCCCCAAGGCGAGCGCGCTGCTGGCCCTGGCCGATGCTTATCGCGAGTCGCAACCGGCGAAGGCGCGCGAGATCTATGAGCAGGTGGAAAAGGAATTCGCCTCCGACGCCACGGTGACGCAGGCCGTCAAGCAGCAGATTGCCACCCTCGCGCCGTAGCAGGTTGCGGAAAAACCCTTTAACGCTGGCATCCTGAGCGCAGCGAAGGATCTTGCTCTGGTCATTTCCTTGGCAAGGCGAGATTCTTCGTCGATCGCCGCGGCTGAAAATCTATCGATCTTAACGGCGGACGGCCTCCTCAGGATGACATGCGCGACGGGCTTCTCCGAACCGTATCCAACCTCATCCGTCCAAACCACATGAGGTAATAGATGGACTTGAATTCACGCAAGGCTGATTACTGGATCATTGCATCCATAGCGCTGGTGGCGTGCGCCGCCTTCTTTCTGGGCGGCCTCGCGCCAGCGGTTTTTATAGTGATTGCGTTAGTAAGCGTCTGGCTCTTTTTCCGAACCGTCAACCGTCGGCTTTTTTCCGTATTTCCCCAGCACGGAGATCTTCCTCACGACCATATTCCCAGGCGCCTCTGGCGGGTCTTTGTCGAAGTCATTCTGCAATATCGAGTGGTGCGCGACCGGCCCGTAGTGGGCCTGCTTCACGCCTTCGTTCTGTGGGGATTTTTCGCTTTTGGATGGGTAAGCGCCAACCACATGCTGCTGGGCTTGCGCGGACTGGACAAGGCCACCGGCGAGCATACTGCGTACGGCGCGTTTGTGGCCGTATGGGCCGTAGCCGTGCTGGTGGGAATGATCGGACTGTCGTTCCGGCGATTCGTCTTGAGGCCCAAGGCCCTGGGGAAGCTCTCGCCGACCTCCGGTGCTGTCGCCTTTTTAATTTCCGCGCTCATGGTCACTTACCTTTTGGGCTGGCGGGTATTTCCATCGGGCGGCGCGGCTTGGAAGGTGAATTGGTGGCTCCACACCCTTTCATTTTTGCCTTGCTGGTGGTGATCCGATCTCCAAGCACCTGCATGGTGCTTGCGCCGTTCACGGTATTCTTTCGTCCGTATACGACGAGTTCGATGCGCGCACTCGCGGAAGAGGGCGAAGACCTGGGGATTATTCGACGAGGACTTCGGCCGCAAAGACGTTCTGGATGTTGATGCTGCGTCGAGCGCGGCCGTTGCACGGATGTTTCCCTCCTTGCCAACCTCTCGGGCGGAACGCTGAGTCCGAAGGAGATCATTTGGATCTGCGCCAGGGCCTTCTCACCGGCGGGGACGTAGTGGCCGGAACGGCGGAAGAAAAAAAGCAGGGTAAGGTTTTCGATCAGCGAGGAAGATGTTTTCCAGCGCTTCCTGCCGGCGCCTGCGAATACGTGTGCCCGGTGGGAATCGAACACGTCGGCAGAAAAATCCGACCTCCGGCGCGGACTCGCGAGCGAGGGCCGAATTTCCAGCGACTGGGTCAATCAACTCGACCACCATGGGACGGGCTCCACAATCCCTGGGGCATCGCTGACGACACGCGGCAAGCTGATCGAGGCAAAGCAATTCCCGATTTTTGACGGCACGCAGGAATGGCTTTTCTGGCTGGGATGCGGACTGAGCTACGATGCGCACGGGGCAGGCCGTCGCTCAGGCCATGAGGCAGATTCTGGATGCCGCGGGTGTCTGGGCGTGCTGGTCGCGCGAACCTGCTGGCGAGCCGGCACGGCGGGCCGGAAACGAATACCTTTTCCTGGAGCTTTCCGGCAAGCTGGTGGAATCCTTCGAGGCCACGCTCGTCGAAAGAGATTGTCACCTGCTGCCTCTATTGCACCACGAGCTGGACAAGATTACCGCCAAATCGCTTCCTGACGCGCAGCTTGGAATCGAGGTCATGCACCACACGGAATTCATCAAAGAGGTGCTGCCGACTTTCCGATCAAACCCTTGAGTTAAAGCCACCTACCACGATCCCTGCTATCCGGCAGGGACGCCGCATTACCGCAGCGCCCCGGCAAATTCTGCACAAGGCGGGAGTCGCCCAACCGAGGCCGCGCATCACGGACAGAGACGCAACGCTGCGGAGCAGGAGGCGCGCAGCTTTGTGGCTGACGACACGCGCGAGCAGGGCAAAGCGCGCGTCAACCAGCGGCGTTTCACCGAACTGATGCAAACCGACGCCACCACGGTGGCGGTGTCGATCGCCCTATCATGCCGCGACGCCGCCAACGCCCTCAAGCGCGATGACGTCGAGATTTTGGACATCGCGGAAATAGTGGCCAGAACCCTCGCGCCGAAGTGGCAAGAAACGGGGGCACGACGATGACCGACGACTCGTCCGAAGAAGCACTAAACGAAATTGTTCGCGAAGAAGATCGAGAAGCTGATTCAGATCGGGGGTAAAGTTCGATTTTCCTCGGAACGCGGGAATCCTGCGGAAAGGCTGGGAGCGCAATCGCCGTGGTTCTCGTTGAACACCCCTCGCGCGAATTCCTGGCTCCGGCTCTTCCGCAGGCAGAGTTCCTGACCCATTAACCCATTGCACAACCTGGGAGGGGTCTGAGCACATGTGCGCAACCTATTTTGAATCCGAACCGCTTCTGGTTTATCTGCTCGTGAGATTTCGTGGGCTTCGGATCGTATACGTTCGACCACCAGAACGTGTCCGTGGCGCTGGCGGGCTGGATATTCAGCAAGAGTGACCCTCATCTGCATTCTGGCCGCTTGGACACGTCCTTCGGGGTTTGTTCCGCCCTCTCGGCAGCGGCTGGTTACTGCCGCTGCTTGGATTCGCACCTGGGGAGACGTGGACCTCGCGGTGGTCTTCGATTCAGCGGTGCACACGGAAAGACTAGTCGCCGACGGACCATCGCCACCTCCGCAATCCCCTCTATTTCGGCAATAGTACCGGGGCCGTTGGCATGGCACTGCTGGCAGTCGAACCGGCAGCGTGGTATTGATCCTGCAATTTGCTTATCGTATTGCGCCTGATTGGCCGCGAAGAAACCGAGCGGCCCGGTCCCAAGGCGAAGCGTATCGCGCATTTCTAACGGCCGTTCCGCGCCTTTGGCCGTCGTCCGGCTCTGCCGCAGGCCGCATGACCGGGTTGGTTCCAGGTATTCTCGGGTGAAGCGCATATATGGGTTTTTGCCATTGACGGTTTCCTTGATGTTTGGAAGAGAGACATGCGTTTGTATTTCGTCGTTCTGGGTGCCTCTGCGGCCGCGCGCATTCTGATGCGGATGGTGCTGGAGCGTATGCGCCGGCGGAATCCGCCATCTCCAATCTCCACAATCGTGAAGGGGGGAGATTCTGCATCACTCAATTCTGCGTGCAGTGGCTCGGCAGCCATGCACGCATCGCGCTGGGAGCCTCGACCTGCTTGCCCTCGCGGTTCGTGTATGGCAGCTTCTGCTCAGGTAGCCCTGCGAGGCAGCGTAGAATTGCTGGCGATGGTGGGCATCTTCTTCTTCTTCATGACCTATCAAGGCGGGGGAAAACACGAGGGCTGGCGGCGGGAGTGGAGCTAATCTTCACCGGATGATTCCGAGTTCGCCTTGAAGCAGGTCCTCGCACTTTAACGCTCTGGCAGCGCGCTCAGATTTTTGTAGCAACTTGGCATTGGTTATTTCGCCTCGCTGTTCATCGGCCGCAGCCTGCGCTGGGGAGGGTCCATGGTTGGGGCAACTGGGAAGCTGCGCACCGAATGGGCAAAGGGTCGGCGTACACCGGCCGGCACCGCGAGATCTTTGCCGGCTCCTGGTTCTGGCGTAAACGCGGCATTGTGATCATGGCCTGAGTCAGAATTTCGACGGCGAATATATAACGCGGATTCTCCAGAAACACGGCTACGGCGCGGCGCGAGGCTCCAGTTCACTGGGTGGCGGGAAGGCTCTGGTGGAAATGATTCTGCTGCCATCGGCAGGGCTGGACACAGTCTTTACCATTGACGGCCCACGGGGCCGCGCTTCGTGGCCAAACTAGGCTCCGTGCACAGTTAGCCAAGGCCACCGGGGCGGCCATCCTCTGCTTCCACGCCGCCGTTCGCAACGC
>CAVQAP010000009.1:0-194759 GCA_963710405.1 uncultured Acidobacteriota bacterium
TGGAGGAGATGCTGGAGACTTTGAAGATTGACCAGCAGCGTTGGGACAACCCGGTGGCCACCCTGAGCGGCGGCCAGCGCAAGCGCGTGAGCCTGGGAATCGAGCTTCTCCCCAAACCCGGCGTGCTCTTTCTGGATGAGCCCACGGCAGGCTTGGACCCGCGCACCGAGACCCTGATGATGATGCTCTTCCGACAGCTTGCCAACCAGGGCTCCACCATTGTCATCACCACCCACTTGCTCGGATCATTCGGTGTCCTCGATAAAGTCGTGGTCCTGGTGCAGGGGCGGCTGGCCTACTACGGTCCGGGAACCAAATTCCTGGAGTATTTCAAGGCGGAATCCCCCCCGGACGTTTATGACGACTTGACGGATAACAACACGATTCCTTATGCGATGGAGCTGAAAAAGAGGTTTCAAGGCGCACCCTTGTACCAGAACCTGGTGGTGGATCCGCAGCGGGACATCCCGGGCGCGCAGGGAGCCGCCACCGCCGCGCCGGCTCAGTCGCAGCCTCAGGAGAAGAGATTCAGCCTGCGCCAGTTCACCACCCTGCTGCAACGCACCTGGGAATTGAAATTCAGCGACCGGGCACAGACCCTTCTGCTGTTCGGCCAGGCTCCCCTGGTGGCTTTGCTGGTGGCCTTGATGGCGAGCGGCCCCAACCAGGTACAGACCATCTTTATGGCCATGTTTTCCTCGCTCTGGTTCGGCTGCTCGAATGCCGTCCGCGAAATAGTGGACGAGCAGACCATTTACAAGCGGGAGCGGCAGACCGGCCTGAAGATCCCCTCTTACGTTCTGTCCAAACTTGCCGTCTTGTCCTTTGTGGCGTTCGTGCAGTGTTTCATGGTCGTGCTCATCTGTTTGTTGGTCAACCACGCTCTCTCCCTGAGCCTGCCGGAAGCGGGCGCGGCCATCCTCATCATGTTCCTGGTGGCGCTGAACGGCTCGCTGATCGGATTGCTGATTTCCAGCTTTGTCAGGACGCCGGAAAAGGCTTTGACGCTGTTTCCCCTGGTCCTGATTCCGGAGCTCCTGCTTTGCGGCTTGTTCCTGCCCGTGCGCCCCATCCAGACGATCATTCCCATCACCGTGGAGCAACTTTTCGAAGGAAAGATGTTTGCCCAGCCGGAAGCGAAGGCCAAGGCGCAGGAGCTCATGAATTCCTCCGCGGGCGCGCCGGCCCCGGCGGACCAGACCGCCACGACGGAAGCACAGCAGGGCCAATTCCCCCATCAGGTGGCGGGCGCCATGGAACCCTCAGAAAATACTATGAAGGCTTTCCACAAGTACACTCCGGCTCCGGAAGAAGGGATGTCAGCGCCCATCCGCTATTTATCGGCCCTGGCGATTTCACGCTGGGGTTTGGAAGCGCTTAGCGACTTGTGCGTACACGGCCACCATTCCACCCAGGATTACGCCTACAAGATTATCAATACCATCACCATTTCTCTGCACCCCAATGACGTCGCCAAGCTGGAGAAGGGTCTCGAGCAGTCGGCGGAGGATTTCGCCAAGGCCGGTGATTTTCCCCTTCCCTCCAAGTTCTGGCCGGATAAGGGACCCTACCTGGCCATCATGGCCGGTTACGCGCTCGTGATGCTGGTGCTCATCCTGATCGTGATGAAACGCAAGGATGTGAAGTAGGAGTGATGAGTGATGAGTGACGAGTGATGAGCAAAAAGCCGTAAGTGATGCGCAAGCGGCAGTAAAAGACGGCAATGTGAAGGCGATGCTGGTGCTCATCCTGATCGTGATGAAACGCAAGGATGTGAAGCAGGAGTGACGAGTGATGAGTAATGAGCAAAAAGCCGTAAGTGATGAGTGATGAACATGCGGCAGTAAAAGACGGCAATGTGAAGGCACGGAGCTTCAAGGATCTCCTGGTATGGCAAAAGGGGATGGTGTTAGCCCGGGTAGTTTACGGGGTTACGCAGCATTTTCCTGATCACGAGAAATTTGGACTCGTCTCCCAGATGCGCCGAGCTGCGGTGTCGATCCCATCGAATATTGCCGAGGGGCAGGCACGCCACACGACGAAGGAATTCATTCAGTTTATATCCCATGCAGAGGGCTCGGTGGCGGAATTGGAAACGCAATTGATGTTGGCGGCTGATTTGGGCTACTGCATCCCACGCCAGGCAGAACAAGTCGAAGAGGCATTTCGCCTTATTTCGGATTTGCGAAACATGTTGAATGCACTGCGCAGAACGCTGAGCCGGAGCGCCGCATGAGCAACGCCGCCAACACTCCTTGCTTTTCATTTATTGCTCATCACTCGTCACTCTTCACTCTTCACTGCACTTGAAAGGAGTCAACATGGACAGCGGTATTTCTACAGTTCGCAACCTGCTGTATATCGTTCTGGTGCTGGCGCTGTTGTCGGTGTTCGCCAATATCTACGTGGGGACGCAACTCGCCCAAAATAGCGACGAACTGGCGCGCTTGGGCCTGCTCTTGCAGAAACAGATGGAGCAGAACGTCATTGGGCAGTCGGAGCAGTTGCAGAAGAAAATGGATATGCTCGATCAAGACGCGGCGGGTATTGACGCCAAACTGCAAAAAGCTCAAAACGATTTTGTGGCGAGGATGAACGCCGAACTTCCCCCCCTCATTGATAGGACGATGGACAATTACGTCAAGACGCGCGCGCCCATGATCGAGAAGCAGGCCATGAAGCAGGTGCCGCACTAGGCCGCGGGGCGCGCCGCGATTCTGGGTAAGCGTCCGGTTAACCCACGTTCTGCAGCCGCTGAAAATCAGTCGGTGATGCTCAGCGACGGTCGAGAGCGACTGTCATTGCATCTTTCTTGAGTGAATGGGAGAGTTGATTTAAGTACTCGTGCTAGGTCGAACCCCTGGCTTCGGAAGGCGGTTGTATCTGGCTTGAACTGGATCCAAACCGGCTAAAATAGGCCGTAAGGTAATCAACGCGATGAAGAGGGTTGAGAACCTGCGCTTGCCGATAGGGTATCGCGCCTGAGAAAACCCACGGGAGGGAAGGCTGTGACGGTGGGTGCCAGGTTGAGGGGGCTACGATGAATCTACGCCAGCCGCTGATAATTTGCCTCATGTCGATCGTTGCAGGTGGGTCTGCGCACGGGGAGGAGCAGCAACGACTGCGGATGAATCTGACAAGAGAAGCGACAGAGGCTCCACTTTCTGGTTATCCGAATCCGGAGCCAGGGCAGGCTGTGACAGGCCGATATGGGATCGGTGTAGCTATTCAAACACACGAAAACCCAAGGGCACACATCATTCTCACTGTTCGGCCCGGAAGCCCGGCCGAACAGGCGGGTTTAAAGAAAGACGATGAGATCACCGAGGTGGACAGCAAGCCCGTGGCGAACTTGACGACAACAGAGGTTGCGGGCCTTCTTACGACCACACACGAGGCCCCCGTAATGCTTCGAATCCGCCGCGGATCGAACGAATTCGAGGTAACAGTGCAGCGAGCGTCCCTGGAGCGGATTTATAATCTTCCGCCGCGAGGAAAGCCGGCACCCTCGTTCGCTCTGCAAGATACGAACGGCAAAACTGTATCGCTTGAGGACTTCAAGGGTAGACCTGTCATTGTGACTTTCTGGGCCACTTGGTGCGGACCCTGCGTGGCGGAGTCTGATGAGTTGAACGAATTAGCCCGAAAGTACGAACGCCTTGTCATCCTTGGTCTCGACGTTGACGACAAGCCCGATGTGCTACAGCAATTCCTGCAAAAACGGCCGTTATCCTATGCCGTGCTTAAAGCGGGAAAGATTGACGGACCGGTGGCCACGAGTTACGGCGTAACCGGGCTCCCGCTCACGGTCGTCATAGCAGCTAATGGTCTGGTTGATTTCGTGGCGGCTGGCGGTATAACCGAGGACACCCTGGAAACGCACGTCCGCAGTGCGAAGGACCATTAGCTTCTACGGCCCAAAGAGGCAACTCAAAACGCCGCCCAGACGCGGTAGTCGAAGAAGCATGGACAGAGGGCCCGAGATCCCAGCTTCTGTGAATCGTTCGAATTTACACCACACCAAATCAATGATGAACGCAGCCATGCATTCCGGAGTTGCACTCCGGCCGACCTCGAAATAGGAATTTCTGAACGCGTTCGTCGGGAAGTGCTTCAAAGCTCTCCCACAGTCTTCGAGCTCCCCATACGATGGACGGTTAACCCAACTTCGTCACGAAAACTCAGAAAATGACTTTTTTCAGGACTTGGCGATGGCGAAGTCCTTGGTGTTCAACGCCGGTGTTTGTGAAGGCGATGTAGTGTAAACCTACCCTCTTGATTCCCGCGAGAATAGCTGGCAATTTGCGGTTATGTACTTGCGCGAGTTGCGGCCGCAGAAGGACGGCAAGGAGCACCACTACTGGTCGCTGGTGGAAACGGTGCGCACGCCGGAAGGGCCGCGGCAGCGGACGCTGTGCTACCTGGGCGAGTTGAACGCGTCGGCGCAGGGGCGCTGGCAGAAGACCATTGCGGTCTTCAACGAGCAAGGTGAGAGCCGGCAGTTGAAGTTGTTTCCGGCGCAGGTGGAGCCGCCCGACGATGACCCGAACGTGGCGCGGGTGTTGTTGAACAAGGTGCGGCTGGAGCGGGCGCGGCAGTTGGGGAGTTGCTTTCTGGGACTGGAGCTGTGGCGGCGGCTGGGGCTGGATAAGTTCTGGGAAGGGTTGCTGGACGCAGCGGTGGCGGACGTACCGTGGTCGCGGGTGGCGGCGGTGCTGGCGATCAACCGGCTGTGCGCGCCGGGCAGTGAGTTGGCGATCGAAGAGCGCTGGTATCCCACGACGGCGTTGGACGATCTGCTGGCCATCCCGGAGGGCAGCCTGAACGACACGCGGCTGTATCGCTGTTTGGACCGCTTGCTTCCGCACAAGACGCAACTGGAGCGGCATCTGCGCGAGCGCTATGGGGAGCTGTTTGGAGCGGAGTTCGACGTGCTGCTCTACGACCTGACCAGCAGCTACGTGGAAGGGGCGGGGGAGAAAGATCCGATGCTGCAGCGGGGTTACTCGCGCGATCATCGTCCCGACTGCAAGCAGGTGGTGATCGCGCTGATTGTGAATGTGGAAGGCTTCCCTTTGAGTTACGAAACCTTCGACGGCAACCGGGCCGACGTGAGCACGTTGGAAACGGTGATGCGGAGGGTCGAACGCAAGTACGGACGCGCGCGGCGGATGTGGGTGTTTGATCGCGGGATCGTCAGCGAAGAGAACTTGGCGGCACTGCGGCGGCGGAACGGACAGTACTTGGTGGGCACGCCGCGGTCGAAGCTGAAGCAGTTCGAGGCGGAGTTGCTGGCAGGCGGTTGGGAGCGGGTGCGCGATGACGTGGAAGTAAAATGGGTGGCGATGCCGGGCGGGGAAGAGACCTATGTGCTCTGCCGGACCACGGCGCGACGGGAGAAAGAAAAAGCCATGCGCAGCCGCTTTTCCGCGCGGATGGAAAAGGCGCTCGGGCAACTGGCGCAACGCGTGGCCTCCGGCAAGTTGAAAGATCGCGGCAAGATCGAACGCCGCTTGGGACGGATCGAGGCCCGCTACCCGTCCGTCGCGGATTTATATCAAATGCAACTCTTGGAAACCGAGGGCAAGTTGTGTGTGGATTGGCAGATCCTGCCCGAGCGACGCACCTGGCAGGAAACCAGGGAGGGGGCCTATCTGCTGCGCACCAACCTGCAAGCCGAATCGGCGGCGGAGTTGTGGACGAAGTATATGCAGTTGACCGAGGCGGAAGCCGCCTTTCGCGCGCTGAAGAGCGCGCTGTCGATCCGCCCCTTGTTTCATCAACTCGAGCCGCGCGTCAAAGCGCATATCCTGGTGGCCTTTCTTGGCTACGCCCTGTGGGTGACGCTGAAACACCTGTTGCAACGGAAGCAGAGTCCGCTGCCGCCGGCCCGCGTGCTCGCCCTGCTGGCCACCGTGCAAAGCGCCGACATCGTCCTGCCCACCACCGACGGCCGCGAGATCCGCCTGCGCCGCGTCACCACCCCTTCCCCGGAACAGAGCGCAGTGCTGGACCTGCTGGGCATAACCCTTCCCCAACGCTTCGATTTGAATTTCGAATGTAGTGTAAACTCGGCAACCGCTTGACTGATTCTACAGGCCTTAATCGGCTTTTACCCCGCTTCGTGACGAAGTTGGGTTAGCACGTGAGGGTTGCGGCTACTGTCGCTTTCCACCGGCCAGGAAGCAGTTCGCTGATTCTGCCTTTTGGGTGAGCCGCGAGGCGGCCGAAGAGGTCGCGCAGGTTCCAGTCGCTCACTGACTTCTTCCCCGATCCGTTTCAACGCGCCCTGGCACTGGGGACACTTCCGTTGGTCTTCCGCCAGATCAGGCACCACGCGCTGCCGCGGCAAAGATTTCGGCAGCGCTCCCCGCCCATGTCCCTTGCGCTTCCCTGCGCCGCCGGGTGCTTTCTCCGGCGCGGCCGACGCCTCCGGCTCACCTGGGGCCTCTCGACCAGCGCTGACCAGGGCGACCGCAAACAGAAAGAGTTGGTTCTCATTCACCCGTTCCCGCCGCGGTCCGTAGCGGGCTCGCAGCAATTGCTCTACCCAGTGCTGCAACTGCCGGAGCCGTCGATCCTTGGTTCTCGACCTCTTCCAGCAGGCTCAGCACCATCTGGCGCAAGGCCGCCGGACCATTCGGCAACTGGTGGGGGTCAATCGCCACTGGCGTGTCTCTCCTTCTCTCGCTCGGCCCGCTCTCGCTCCACTTCCAGGTCCACCCACTCGTTCACCAGTTCGCGGAAGCGCTTGTAGTTCGCCACCTTCTGACGCATCTCGCTCACGTGCTCCGGCCGGACAAAACGCGTCGTGCTCTTCCCCCGCCAGGTGTAGCTCAACTGACAGTACGGCCCATGCTTCTGCGGCTTTTTCGGGTCTTTGCAGCGGCAGCCGGCATTGCCGCAGACGTTGTACTGGTCTCCCAAGCTGCCCGGATGCATCGGCCCCAGTTGGTTCAGGTGGTGCCGGATCGCCTCGATGCGCCGCTCAATTTCCGCAAGGTTCATGTCCTGAGTCACAGCAGAGCTATCGGATTGTGTCAAGAAAAAAAGGCACTCGGGACGAAAAAAAGAGAATGTTCTCCCGCAGGCTCACGTCTCCGGCCCCGCTTTTTCCTTCTCTTCCGCCTGCCTCGCCGCTGGCAGCGCGTAGCGCTTCCGCCGCTTCGCCTGACTCAAATCAATCCCTTCCAGCAACACCGCCAGCTCCCAGGCCGCAATCTCCTTCCGCCCCGTCTCGGCAAAGGGAAATTCAAATGTCCCGATTTCTAAGCGTTTGTACCAGATCGCCCAGCCGTCGCGATCCCAATAGAGAATCTTCACCCGATCGCTGCGCCGGTTCGAAAACACCAGCAAGTGGCCGGCGTCGGGGTCACATCCAATCACATGTTCGACCAGCATCGACAACCCGTCGAAGGCACGACGCATGTCGCAGGGGACCGTGCACAGGTAGACCTTGATCGCCGCCGGAAAACTCAGCATCTCGGCTGCTCCAAGGCCGCCAGGGCGGCGCGCAAGGGCTCCTCGTCCACACCTCGGCGGATGCGCAGCTTCCGTCCCTCGCCCAGCACCAGCTCGATACCCGCGTCCGTCGCCCCGCCTTCGTCGCTCACTAGGGCAAAGCTGGCGGCTCTCCCGTTCCCACTTGCCCGCGGCGCCGTTCCGGCTCCCCGGCCGGCCCGGAGCTTACGCTGCCATCAGTAGAACTGGCTCTCCCGCAACCGACGCTGACGGCAGAAGGCTCAGATCGACATCCCGCTCCGTGCTGCCTCGCTGATCGTCCTCTGCCAGTAACGCGCCTTCTCGGCATCACCCTTTTCTCTGCTTCTCATCCCGCACCTCCACTGAGGGCTATTACATGCACGCTTCGCGCATGCCGTCTCGGAGATCAACTGTCGAGGAATTATCAGGCAGAGACTTCAACCACGGAAGGTGGGTTCACCGGACGGATACCCGCGATCTTGGGGCGACGAAGGTGGTCAGGAGGTCTTCGGGGAGGCATCCTGAGGGTGAGTTCCGCGGCGGATGAACCCGGTATGTGCATGAAAATGCAGGGCTAGATTCTTCGCCGGGCGAAAGCATGAAGGTAAGTCATTTATATTGAATGGGTTAAGCGTCATTCACGAAGAGCCAGGACTTGCCACGATTTCTGGAATATCCACTTTTCCGCAGGACGGCAGAAAATACCCGGGGAAACTTTCCCCCGCTCACCCAATTTTCCGCTCACCCCACATTTTTAAGATCCACGTGGAAAAGTTGCTCTCCCATAAAGAACTCGTCGCCGTCGAGAAGTTCGACCTCAGCGCGCACGCGGCGATAAACACCGTTCCGGCTGCGCAGATCCTGTAAAAGGAAACGCCCCGGTTGGGCGACAATGCGCGCGTGGGTTCCGGACATGTAGGGGTCATCCTTAAAGACCAGGTCGCCGGTGGTCCGGCCCAGGGTGGTTTCCGGCTTATCGAGTTTGAACTCCGTTACCACTTCGCCATTCAACCTGATGTGCTCGAGCTTGGCGGTGAGCGGTCCCTTTTGCAGCCTGGGGACGGTCCACATCATCGTGCCGCCGGAGACCTCCTTGCCGAGCGATTCGTCCATGCTCTGGGTGACGAAGCGGAAGAGTTCGCGTCCCAGCAGGAAAACGTCGCCGGGAACGAGTTCCACATCGTTCCTTTGGCGGATATAGGAGCCGTTTTGGCTATTGAGGTCCTTCAGCACCAGCTTGCCCTCGCGCACGGAAACGGAAGCGTGCCGGGGGGAAAGCAACGTATCCTGAGGATAGTTCAGATCGCAGTTCTCGCGGCCGATGAGCGTCTCATGGTTGATGGGCACCGTTTTGCCCAATGTTCCATCAGGTTTCTTTTCGGAAATATGGGCGGAGACGCGTGGCGCCTGGCGCAGGCCCGAAAAAACTACGGTTCCCTCCAGGGCCGGTGCAGGGACGTTCTGAGCTGCAGGCATAACCGGCTTGGCCACCGGCGGAGGCGGCGGTGGAGGAGGAGCCATGGGGCGCGGTGGAGGGGGAGGCACTGACCGGGCCAGCAGTGGCGGCGGTGGAACCGCAGGCCGCGGCGGAGCTGAGGGCGGAGCCACTGGGCGCGGCGGCGGCGGGGCCACGGGGCGGGCCATGGGTGGAGGCGGCGAGGGAGGAGCCATGGGGCGCGCCAGCGGTGGCGGTGGGGCCATGGGCGGAGGCGGCGATGGCATTACCATCTGGGGAGGAGCGGTCGGTAGTGGTGTGCCGCAGTATCCGCAGAATTTGCTTCCCAGCGGAAAAGACTTGTGGCACTTCGGGCACATTACCTGGGGGATGGCCGGTGCACCCTGGCCGCGTTGCGTTGGCGGCGAGGCCGGTCCGGGTGGGGATGGCGCCCCCGGCTGTTGCGGCCGTCCGCAGCGCCCGCAGGTGGGCGCAGTCGCCGGGTTCATGCTTCCGCAGGATGCGCAGCGCGTGTAGCGTACGGTTCCTTGTTCATTTGCGTCAGCAGTCATGTTCTGTACTCTTCTCGACTTTGGTCGGCGTCATTCGCCGGTCGCTTTAATCCAAATGGGGTTAGTATAGCAGCGAAACTCCTCGTTGGCGCTGTTTCGTGTGCTGGCCACCAATCGGATATATCTCCAATTCTGCGATCCTTCCTTCAGAATAGGGCGAAGATCGAAAGGAACCAGGCCCTCGCTGGCGAGAGCCTGGGAGGAGGGCACGGAAACTTCCACGGACGGCAACTCTCCCGTGCTGGTCCCAACGATCAACTCGATGGATTGAAGAGGGCCAAATTCCTCGCTGCTTACCCAACGGAGTTGCAAAGCGGGCAGCGACTTCAATGGGCAGGAAATCTCCTGTCCGATACCGACGTCTTCGGTGTCGTCAAGCGAGCCGTTGGCGTTGCGGTCGAAACCGGCGATCAGGATGGGGCCATTGCTCCCCACCGTGCGGCCTTCGCGCAGGGCGCGCAGAACATTTTCGCCTCGTGGACCCAGGCCGGCCGGCGCATAGACCACCGTGGAAATCCGCCCCAGCGCGTTGTCCTCGGCATACCCATTTATGCTGCGCGACGGCTTGCCGAGGAAGTCAGTAACGTCCATGCTGGCCTCGTAATTGAGGTCGCCATGGGCGTCCGATCCCGCAGCGAAAAAGGTCTTGAAGAGCGGGGCATCGGTTCCATCACTCCTCGGTGCGAGGCCGCGCTGGAGCAGCGGTTGCCATCCTTCCTTGATGCCTTGTTCGAGGCGGATGTACTGGTTGGCTTCCTTGTCAGGTTGGAAGCAGGCGTTGGCATCCTCGTGTTGGCGAACGCAGAACGGATCGCGCAGGTCGTCAGCCGTAGCCAGGGTGGCGCGGTTCCACGGTTCCAGACCCACCAAGCCGGCCTGGAGTTGTTTTCCTCCCGGCGCCAGGAAATCCGCGTCAAGGTCCCATTTTCCTCCCCGCATGACCGGACTAATAGGATCAAAGGGGTGGGCGGCATAGGCAAATCCCCCCGCGGCGGCAATCCGCGCCAGAGCGTCCTTGAGGGGCATGGCCGCATAAGAAACCGACCCGTCGCCGGTTACGATCACAGTGTTGTCGGCATGATTGAGTTCAGGGAATCCTTTGTCGGGATCATCCGGGGATGGCGCCGCTACCATGTGGACGGTGGTAAAGACAGAGTCCTTGCCGGACGCGACCGTTACCTCCTCGCCCCGAATCAGCATCAACTGCCCATCACGCAATTTCTTGACGTCCTCCAACTCCTGCTTGTAGCGGTCGGGAGAAAGGTCGGTGGAGTGATCGGTTAAAAGCAACCACTGCATCCCCGCTTGGATAGCCGCTTGTTTAGTGACGTTCGAGTGGGTACCCACGTTCCGCGGGATTATCCGTGTAGCCGCTGTGGTAATGGATGTCTCCCCGGTACCAGTTGGGGATTTGGGGAAGCGGCAGGGCGTTCAGCTTCACACGCAGATAGAAGTTCTGGTCCGGCCAATCCACGACCCGCACAGAGACCCAGATATCCAGAGAGGCAAACGGACCGCCCAAATAGTGGCTGGCGAGATAGGACTGAAGCGCCTCGTGGGGAACCTGGAGAGTCTGCTTAAACCGGTCTTGAATCACCAGGGGTTGACTGCCCGCGCGGGCGTCGAAAGAAAACTCCTTGCTCGTGCCCAACAGTAAGGGCTCCGTAGTGAACTGGTGCCGGGTGCCGGTGGGCTTCACGAAAACATTCACACCTTGCAGTTTCAAGGGATCACGTTTGACATAGTTGGAGATGCCAGATCCAGTGGTGTGGGCTTCCTGTTCCACGCCATTGATGATCTCCACGAAGATGGGGAGATTAACATCACTAGGATTGCGCAGCGAGCGCGGGGCGTCAGCGCGGAAGAACACCCCCGTCTTGGAAAGCTTCTCCTTCAATTGGTCCGCCAGACCTTCCTGGGAGCGGGAGAAGGCGGGAAGGGCCGCCGTAAAGCACGCCGCCAGGGTCATGGCGGCAAGAAGAGAATGCAAATGCCAGGTGTTAGGTCTCATGGGATTAGCTTCCGCGCGACCTGAATGGAGATGCACTGGTTCAGGGAGGTCGCCAGCGCCACAACCTTCCCGTCGGCATTGAGCAAAGGCGCGCCGGATTCACCAGGATCCGCCTTGTATTCCATCCTCATGCTGTTTCCCTGCGGGGTCACCTGAACGCTGAGAAGCCGTGGGGTGCTTTGTGGTTGGCCCATGCCGACGGGATAACTGCACAGGACCAGCTTGGAGTCGGCGGCACGGCCGGCCGCCGGGTCAGGAAAGGGCAGGGGGCGAAGGCCCGTCCCCGCAACTTGCAACAGGGCCACGTCAGACAAGCCTTCGGCGTGAACGTGAAGCGTCGCCTTCTCCCCGGAGTCCGGGTCTTGGTAATCCTGCTGGATCATTTCATCGGGCGGGGTCTGGAGAATCTTCAAGGATTGCTTCTCCGTGCTGAGCGCGGTTTGATAGTTGGGCTGACCATCCGCTGAGGTCACTCGCGCGCCCGCGGGCCAAGCATAGGTCTTCACACTGTCCTTGTCCAATTCCATATGTTGGTGTTCGATCAGGAAGTCCACTTGCGGGTCGAACTTCCAGGGTGCGATCACGCGCTTGGCGGTCAACAGTTTTCCATCCGCGCTCACCACGAAGCCCGTACCGGATTGCGAAAACAGCTCCGAGGCGTTGGATTTCGGATCGCGCACCCGGTATTCCGTGTACAACAGGAAGAGAGCGGGTTTCACCTCTCCCCCCAAGGTCTCGTCCAGGCGCATTTTTGCCACATGTTCTTTCGCCATGTTGATGGCCGCGGCGGAAGTCGGGCTGGCAAGTGTGTCCAGGATTTTGTCCGCCGTCATCTGGAGGAGGGGTTTGCCCTGGAAAAAATTGAGCGGGACTTGTTCGTTCAGGCTCACCGGGATTACGAGTTGTTTGGCGCGCAAAGCCAATTTCTCCAGAGAATTCAGCTTGATCTCAGTAAAGCTCTGGCCGGTAATCTGGATCTTGTCCTTGTCCACCATATCGCGGAGCGGTTGCATGGAATCGAGATCGGCAAAGTCGATGGTGCATTGGAGGGGCGCGGGAAGGTTGACGGGTTCTTTATTCGAAAGCTTGAACTCCTGGTCAAAGGTCTCGATGTGGACCGGAATGCCGTTGACCTTCACATCCTGAAAATACATGCGCACAACCGTGGCGGCGCGATCGACGGGCCGAATGCTGACCGAGAGACCGAGCAGCAAGCGGTCAAAGTTAATATCCCGGAAGGAGAGACTCTTATAGATGCCGGGATTGGGGGCCGGCTGACCTCCCTTGGTGGGAAGTTGGTAAACCTTGGCGCCACGCAGGGCCTCCGGCATCTGGCCCGGGGGTTCGGCTTGTTGGGCGCGAGCGGGCGCGGCAAGAACGCACGTCACCATGACGATGAAGGCGAAAAAGCGAAAACGCAAGAGCATGGATTGCAGCGAAAACATTTTGTATAGACTCCCGGATCGATCCAGCGCAGATGAGGCTTAGCTGGGGAAACGCTCAGTTTCTTCTTTAGGAGACGGGATCTTGCCAGAGAACCTCATACAGTTCCACGGGTGTCTCCTTGCCCTTCACGCGGATGGGTTCCAGCCGTTGCGTTGGTATTCTGCCGCTTAATAGCCGTTGAGTGGATTCGGATACGAGGATCTGCCCCCCGGCTGCATTCGAGCACAGTCGCGAAGCCAGGTTCACCGCGTCGCCGATGACCGTGTAATCCAGGCGCCGGGCGGAGCCAAGGTACCCTGCCGTCACCGGGCCCGTATTCACTCCCACCCCCATTCGCAGCGGTTGTTGGCCGCGCTTTTCCCAATCGCGGTTGAGCGCGGCCAGGGCGCGCTGCATTTCCATGGCGGTCTTGGTGGCGCGCCGGGCGTCATCGGGCTTGGGTATGGGAGCGCCGTAAAGCGCCATGATTCCGTCGCCGAGGTATTTGTCGAGCGTCCCTCCCGTGTCAAAAACAATGTCCGTCATCTCCGCGAAGTATTCATTCAGCAATTCCACCACGGCATGGGGTTCCATGTGCTCGGACATCCGGGTGAAACCGCGAATATCGGAAAACAGGACGGTGACCGTTTGGTTTTCCCCTCCCAGTTGAACTTCGTCGGGATTAGCGAGGATTTTCTCGACGATGTTGGAGCTGAGGAAGCGCTCCAACGCCTGGCGTTCCACAACGCGACGGGCCAGTTCCTCGTGCGAGCGCACATTGTCGAAGCTGATGGCTGCCTCGGCGGCGATCACGGAGAAAATGCCCAGTTCTTCCTTGGAGAAGGCGTAGGGCTTGCTCAGGCAATCTACGTAAAAGAACCCGAAAACGCGGTCTTTATAAATCAACGGCGCGCACATGGCGGAGCGGATGCCGGACATTTGCAAGCTCTGGCTGGTGCTAAAGCGTTCGTCGGTGCCGACATCATAAATCAGCAGCGGCACGCGGTCATTCATGAGCTTTTCGGTCACGGTGGTGGAAAGCGCGACCTCGCGCGCGTCGGCCTTGCTGGCTTCGTCCTTATAAAGAAGCACGGCGGGCTTGAACCCCTTCTTGTCGTCCCGGAGCATGACGAAGCCCCGTTCGACGTTTTCCATCTGAAACACCAGTTCCATGACCCGGTGCATGATTTCGTCGGGCGTGAGAATGGAGGAAAGCGTCTTACCCACCGCCAGGAGCAACTTCAAAAGGTTATTTTCCTTCTCCAGGACCTTCACGCGCTCCTCAATCGGCACGGCAGCCGCGGGCGGCGAGGGCGGGGAAACTCTTAGGGCCGTGCTGATATCTTCGGGGCCCACCAATCCGTTTACATCCGTTACCGTTCCGCTGCCGGCCTCAATGTGAAAGTCGCCCGCGCGCGCCGCTTCATACTTCAACTCATACATGCCGACGGCGATGCGGTCCTGGTCCTTAACCTGGTGCTCTTGAATTTGCACGTTGTTTACGAACGTCCCATTCATGCTCCCCAAGTCATTCAGCAAGGTGATACTGCCCGGAAGCACGGTAAACCGGACGTGGTGGCGGGACACACTGGGGTGTTGCAACACCAAGTCGTTTGAATCCGCCCGTCCCACGTTGATGGTGGGACTGGTGATTTCAAAGATCTGGGTTCGCGCCGAGGGATCGGTGATGACGAATCGAGCCATGAAGAGAGTCTCGTTTACTCCACGCGCACCACGTCGGAGAATTCCGGCTTCACCCCGGCATTCATGGTGACAATCCGGGCCCGCGAGTTGCCGGCGTCAACCACCTGGCTGACCTCGATGACTCCCACCCGCGTGTTGGCATCGGTGGCCTTGTAAACAGCCAACCGGGTTCCCTGCTGGATGCCTTGCGCTGTTCCCATGTCAATCATCACATTCGAGCCTTCAACCGCCGTGATGTAGCCCTGGTTCGTCGGCCTTGCCGGCGTGGGAGTTGCGGGGGGTGCGACCGAGGGGCCCCCAGCGGAAGTGCCGGGCGCCGCCGCGGGCTGGCCTGTCATCTTGCTGGCGACAATATCGGTTTGGGCACGCAAGTCCGCGAGCGCCGTCTTCAGCTTGGCAAAGTTGTCCTCATTGCCGATGCGCAGGGAGGAAAGCATCTCATCCATGTCCTGAAGCTCATGCTGTTGACGCATGATGACCGCTTGCAGTTGTACCTGATTCTGTTTTAGGTCCGCCAGTTGCGCGTTCAGCGCCGCGATTTGGTTCCCCAAGGCCTGCATCTGGTCGAGCACGGCCTTAAACTGGTCGTCAAGAAACTTCTGCTCGTCTTCTTTGAACTTCGGGTACGCACTGGGCGTCAAAAATAGCAGTAAAAAAATGGCGAGAATTATCCGGCGTGTCATGATCAAACCTCCGCAGCGTTTTTGGGTGCTAGGCAATGGCCGTCTCCGTTATTGGCAACTAAGAGGAACATTAACGGGGATTGTGTCATTTTGTGAGACCGTAATGGATCTTTGAATCGGGCGGCATCCGGATAGCGATATCGTCAGCGTATGAGGCCCAACGGGCAAGCGGAAAGACGTGGGAGTCTGTCCGGCCATGGGCGAATTATCCGCCAGCACCGTGGCGCCGGGCGGAATGCTCCGGACTTCTACTATTCCTGTGGTCGCAACCCGGCCAAGGGTTATCGTGCGGGTGATGAGATCGCCGCCCTTTAGCGTGACCGTACTCTCATAAGGCGCCCCCCCCGGCTGTTTCACCGTATAGGAGTGTTTCCCCGGGGCCAGGGTGGCGCTGACGGGGCTAGGCCCATGGGATTTCCCGTCAATGAATACTTCCAGGCCCGGGGGCTTGGTGATAACGCCAAACTCGGCGCGCGGGGATGAAAGGCTGCCCGTCACGTTGCTGGTCTTCCCCCCCTCAATCGCAACACTCTGCTGGAAATTGTCGTAGCCATCCATGGATATCACAACATTGTGTGTACCCGCGGAAAGGTCGGCGATGGTATAAGGCGTCAACCAACTCGGATCGGACCGCCCATCGACGGAAATTCTCGCCCCGTTCACGTTCGCGCTCACCATCAGTTGCCCCACCTTCGCCGCGGCGCGCGTGCCTTTGTCCGTTTTGGGAACCACCGCCGGTGTGGCCTTGGTGGGCGTTGTGATCGTCTCCGCCACGGGCGCGCTATTCTGCGCGGGGGGCGTAACCACCGGCTGCTGATTCTGCACGGGGGCTGCCTTGGCAATCGGGGAGGGCATGGCCGGCGTGGCCGGCGTGGCCGGCCGGCTTCGCGGGCGCAAAACCAACATGTAGCTGATGCTGCCCATGATCGCCACCACCAGGAGAGCGCCCAGAACCCAGGCGATCTGCGGGATGGATTGCCGGCGCGGCGCGGCCGGCGGAACCATCTGGATATTGAGAGAACTTGCGATCGGCATCTCATCGACTGCGCTCGGGCCGGATGGCGCCGGCGTATCGGAGGGTTCCGGCGTTTGGTCCGCGAGCGGCGGGACGGCTTCGTCATTTGTCGCCGCAGCCGGGGCGGCCTTCAGAATCACCGTGCCTTGGCCTGTCGCTGCGCCGCTGAGGTTCTTATAATTCCTGAGATCTTCCGCCAACTCGCGGCAGGTCTGATAGCGTTCATCAACATTCTTGGCGAGCGCTTTGGAGATGACAAAGCTCAAACCCGCATGGATCGACGCGTCGAGTTCGCGCGGCGGGATGGGATTCTCGTTGATGATCTTATAGATCACCGTGGTAATGTTCTGGCCTCCGAAGGGCTTTTCTCCGGTCACCAACTCGTAAAGGATTACGCCCAGTGAAAAGATGTCTGAGCGGCCATCAATTTGGCGGCCTTTAACCTGCTCCGGCGACATGTAATTCGGCGTCCCCAGTATTTGGCCCGCTTGCGTCATGCCCATGGCCATCATCTTGGCTATACCGAAGTCGGTCACCTTCACCAAGCCGTTTTGCAAGATCATGATGTTTGCGGGCTTGACGTCGCGATGCACCACTTTGTTCCGATGAGCGTGATCGAGGGCGCTGCAGACCTGGTCATAAATGGGCAATATGGTTTCGATGGGCAGGACGGTCTGTTCCTGCACGATTTTCTCCAGCGATTTGCCCTCCAGAAACTCCATGGCGAGGTAAAGGATGCCATTGTCTTCGCCGAAATCGTAGACGGTGATGATATTGGGGTGAGCGAGAATTCCGGCCGCTTGCGCTTCCCGCTGGAAGCGCGCCTTATACTCCTGAAATTCCTGCGGAGAGAGGCCTTCCGGAAGCATCGTCTTGATGGCCACCGTGCGGCCGATGATGGGGTCAAACCCTTGATATACCACCCCCATTGACCCGCGGCCCAATTCCCCGACAATCTGATATCGCCCCGCCTTCGTCAGCGCTTCGGCCATATAGCCCCGCTTTCACCCCTCAGGTTCGACCCCTTGCGCCCGGGAGTTCATCCCCTCGGTTCTGGTTTCCCGGCCCCCACCTTGCACTGGCCTAACCAGTTTCGGAAACAAAGCCTTATCGGCAAGGGTAGGGTAACTCAAGAGTGGGTGCAAGTCAACGCTTCTCCCTGCCTTCAGAAACAGCAAAAATGGGCCTTTTTCGCAAGGGTATTTAGCATATTCATCTATGTCAGAGTGGTAATGTAACATTGGTCGTCCCTTGGAAAACTCCCCGGCAATTCTCCCCCTCGGGCTTTACCCAAACGCGGCTGCCGGAGGTATTGCCCACACCCCCATGATGGTACATCGTCACTACTTCCCAAGCTTTAGCGCCCGGCTTCTGTTGGCGTTCGCCCTCACCTAAGTTCCGGCTTGCGTTGTGACGCGTCCGGATGTATTAATCGCTTCATTCGATGGGGCAGACCCTGGGAAGGACCTGGCGCTCTTCCCCGTCAAATGTGCAAATAAACGCTTGCGAGGTGGACCGTGAGAAAGCGAGCCTCATGCATTCCCTATGCGTCAACGCCGGCACTCAGAGTACCTGCGGCACTGCGGCCCCGTTCTGGGCCATACTTGGCATCTATCGTATTTTGTTTCACCTGCTTGGTGGCCACCTTCGGCGTCCCGAGGCGTGGCTATTTGCGGGCGGATGCCCCGAACACCTTGGCAAGCGGCACAAAGCTTTATGTCCGGCTGGAGGCCGCCGTAAGCACCCAGACTTCGCACCTTGGCCAGGCTGTGACCGCCCGTGTGGTGCGGGAGGTCCCGAGCGACCAGGGTGATTTTGTTCCCATAGGGGCGGAAGTGACCGGGAAGATTGCGAAGTTGATCCCCACCTCTGCCCCCACCGACCACGCGTACCTATTAATCCATTTCACCCAATTGGCCATATCCGGCCATCCCGCCATGGACTTGAGCGCGCATCTGACGGAGGTGGAGAACGCGCGGGAAACGGTCCTTGCGGATGGGACCATTCAAGGTGTGCTGGAGAAGGATGCGGCCGTTGGGCGCATGGATGGCCTTCTGGATAAGCTAGGATCAGCGGGCAGCGAAATGGAAAGGATGTCGAACAAAGCCTTGGGCAAGGCCGATACATCCATTGATTATCCGGCGGGCACGGATATGATTTTGACGTTGGATCAACCCCTCGCCGTGGGTTTCGCCTCTTCGCCGGCAGCGGCAGCGCAAATCTCAGCGCCTTTGTTAGAAGCAGTCCAGAAAATGCTTGCCGACGCGCCGAATCGAGCTGAGAGCAAGGCGAAGAAGCCCGGCGATCCGCTCAATTTGGTCATCATCGGAAGTGCCGACCAGATTCTCAACGCCTACCAACAAGCCGGCTGGAGCGAGGCCAAGAAACTCGGCACGAAGTCGGCAATAGGAACCGTCCGTGCAATGGCCAGTGATGCAGGATATGAAGAGGCCCCGGTCTCCCAACTCTATCTCTTTGGCCGCCCCGAGGACTTTGCCTTCGAGAAGATGCTGAATACCTTTTTGAAACGCCATCACCTGCGCCTGTGGCAGACGGCCGTTACGACGCCCGATGGCCGCGAAATCTGGCTGGGTGCGTCAACACACGACATTGGTCTGGATGTGCACCCCGGAGTGGTCTCCCACGCCATCGATCCTGATCTGGATGCGGAACGCAGCAAAGTGGGCGCCGACCTCATGGCGGGTGGCCAAGTGGCTGCCGAACAATTGGTGACCCGCCCCGATCCTCTCTCCGAAGGCAAGACGGCAACGGGGGGCACCTGGAAAACCGATGGCTGTATGCTGGTGATTGAACTGAACTCTTCCGGCGCCATGTGAATAACCGGCGGATGGACTTTGGATTTTCGATTTTGGCTTGGGGTGAAGGTCGGCGGTGAGCGTCCAAGGCTGATCGAAGCGGATAGCGGGCCGATGGCTGCAAAGAGACGAGAAGGTGGACAGGGTCGGTTCGTAATCCAAAATCGAAAATCCAAAATGAATTGACGCCCTTCCCAGGCTCGATGTATGTTTCCTGGCGGAGGAAGCGACCCTCCGTTCGTCTCCGGTCCGCGCTTTGAGCGTGAGGTCAACCATGGCTTTAACCCCTGTTTCGTCAACCGCGGCTGCCCCGCGCGTTGCCGGCAAAATCATCGACACGGTCGTCAAGGTGTCCGTGGATGCCACGCGCCCATTGCCCCTGGTGTGCGCGCTGTACGCCGTGGAAAACGCCCAGGGCGTGTGGCTCTGCGCCTATTACGGGGCTAACCGCAGCGTCTTCGACTACCTCCCCCCAAAGGACGCGGAAATCGACGAAGCCCGACTCGGCATCGCCTTTCTCCACAAAGTCTTCATACCCAAAGACCAGTACCAGCCGGCCCAGTGGGAGCAATTCAAGAAAGACCGGTTCATGGCTTACGGCGCTCACAGCGAATAGTCTCCCCCGTGTTCTTGTCAACATTTTCAGGTTTGCCCTTTCCCCTTACGCTCGGTTTTTCTGCTATACTCTGCCGCAGACAACGTATTCACAGACATTGATGGGCAGTACTCGTGGTGAAGTTAAATGGCGGATTTCTTGCGAATCTCTGGCCTGAGGTGGAGGAACCATTGCTTCCCGGCCAATCAAAAAAACGGAGGTAAGCGTCTATGTGTTTTGCCAAGAAAGCAGTCATGATGTTCGTGTTGGCGCTGGCGGTGACCGGCGGGCTATGGGCGCAACGCCCCGGCGGCATGGGGGGAATGTTTGGCAGCATGCCGTCTATGCCGAGCCTGCAAAATCCCACGGTGGGCTCCGGCTCGGAGTACCTGATTACCGCCAAAGGCAAGGAAATGGACGTCGCGATGGTTGCCTTGGGCAAAGAAGACGTTGATGGTGCTACCGGTTTTTGGATGGAGCAGCGGATCACCAGCGCTGAAATGGGCGGCGAGATGGTCATGAAGACTTTGACGGTCACCACGGGCACCGATGTCGGGATTAAACGCATGATTATGCAGCGGCCCGGGCAAGCCCCCATGGAAATGCCCGCCATGATGATGGGAATGATGCAACAACACCAGCATCCTTCCACGTCATCCCAGCCCGGCGGGAAAGACAGCAGGGGCGAATTGGTGGGCACGGAATCTGTCACCGTCCCCGCCGGAACCTTTTCCTGTCAGCACTATCGCAAGCAGGAGAATAACGGCCCGGTGGATCTGTGGATTTCCACCCAGGTCACGCCTTACGCCATGGTAAAAATGAGCGGCCCTGACATGACCATGGTGCTGAAGAAAATCTTGAGCAACGAAACCTCCCATATTACGGGCGAACCGCAGAAGATGCAGTTCCCGCAAATGCCACACTAGGTTGCGCCTTTTTTGCATCCTCGCCGCGCGGGCCGGGACTTCCGGCCCGCGCCGCCACAAGAGATGATCCGAGTTCCTGGAGGCCGCGCCGTAGTCCACCATCAGGATGGGCGGACTTTCGGCCGCGGCGGCCCCCGCCCAGCTTTGATGGTCTGTGTGGAGTCTTCGCCACGATCCGCGAACGGCGATGGCCGCCGATCGGAAAGATCCTGCGTCGGCCCGTCTTCAGCTCCCGCCACCGCACCTGGTAGACCCAGACGCGACTGACTTCCAGCCGCCGCGCAATCACCATCGGACGTTCTCCCGATCCAAGGCCCATAACACCCGATCCCGCAATTCCCGTGGATAGGATTGCATTCCGGCCTGCCCTCTATCAGAAGATGAATTATTACACATAATATATACACTTAAATTAAAAATACTCCAATAACAATCTGTGGAAAGTCGAAAGCTGAGCGCTGACAGCTCATTATAAGTCATCAGTTCTCAGCCATCAGTCACAATGGGTGGAAAGGCGGAAGTTGCGGCAAATCCAGAATTCCAAACCGCGCGTCCCGGCGCCTCTCATTTCAATCCCAGCTTCTTGCCTGCTGCAAGCAGGCGGATAGCCTCCTCCAGCCGCCGCAGTTTCGTTTCCTGTTGCTTGGCGGAATCGATCCAAGCGATGTACATTCGCCGGTATGAGGGCGCAAGACTCGCGAAATAGTTTCGCGCCAGTGGATGCTCCCCCAGCGCCTCCTGAATGTATTGTGGGACCTTGGCGAGCGATGGCCGGGGCGCATCACCGCTTCGACCGGTTGGCGCGCGGTTTAGCCCAGCCTGCATCAATCGCCCTCTGGCTTTGAGCTGCGCATAGCGTTCGCGGTTCGCAGTCGACCACCTGCTATCAGCCTTCCGAGGCGTGAATTTGCGGGCATAACGGTCATCATCGAGGCGTTTAATAAGGCTATCGATGCAGCCGAAGCACAGGGCCTCATCGACGGCATCCGCGTAGGCGATCGACGCCCGCCCCGTGTGATGTTTGTGGAAGACGAGCCACACCTCCGATTCCGAGGCGTGATGCTCGGCGAGCCATCTGCGCCAGCGCTCGGGAGTCCGTGCATCAAAGGTCTTCAACGTTTTCAAGCGCACCGTCCGATTGCCTCGCGCAACACTTTCCACCCAGAGGTCGGATTGAGCCACGGGCGTGAGGAGCCATGGTCAGCACTTTCATGCAGGTATGCTCTTTTCATGCCCAATATCCCAGAGGCCACGGCATGTAGTCAACACCGATGGGGCACGCCGCCGAGAACATGCCTTCAATTCTCAATGTGCGCCTGCCTGGAACGAGCTACGCGTTCACAACGACAGCTAGCGGTTGGTCCCGTACCCCGTGCCCCAGTCCTGCCCGCTTTCAGCACCTTACCGTTGACCGCATCTGTCCTTCAGGGTACCATCGATTAAATCTGGGGGCGCCACATGACAAAAAACGATTTTGATAATCCCTGGGGTACATCTTCCCGCGCCATGCCGTTGCTGCTGATAGGCGCTGTGGGCGCGCTGGCCATTGTTTGTATCAGGGCCGAGGAGGTCAGCCAGTGGAATCTGGCGCAGGGCGCTTGCTTCGGGATACTGTTCCTGCTGGTCCTGGCGGTACTCGTTTGGTGGCGCCAACAACGACCGGGGCGCGCGCTTTCTTCCGAGGCTGAGAACCTACGGCCGGGCCCTGCAATATCTACTGCTGGTTCTTGTTGCCGGGATCATCAGCCTCATGATCAACGCCCTTCGCTACGAGCACTGGGTGGACAAGATCGTGGCAAAAACGGCCGGTGTGGGAATTCTGTTCGCCGGTTCCGCCTTCATTGTCGGAGTGCTCCTGGGCTTTATCTTTGGATTTCCTCCTTCCCCCAGCAGCGGTTCTTCTGTCGCTACGGGTCAACCTTCCGCCACGCCGTCAACAAGCCAAGGCTCCTCGGGAACCAATGTGGCAGCTAAATCGCGGCCTGCAACCGTCCTTCAAAACACCAATCTCCAGGAGATTTCCGATTGGCTAACCAAAGTGATTGTGGGCGCGAGCCTGGTGGAATTGACCAAGTTGCCGCCACTGGTCAAGCGCTTCGCGGAGTTTATGGCGTACGGAATCAATCCTCATGACCCTTCCGCGCCCATCGCCCTCGTAATCCTGGGATACTTCTGGTCATGTGGCATCCTCTATGGCTATCTGTGGACGAGATATGAAATCGCCGCGACCTCACAGCCGGCAGATTATGACTCCGAGGCCCTGGCCGCAGTCGACCACTGGCTGGATCAACCTCCCGGTTCCAAGGACGACGCTGAGGCGCGGGAGTCAATGATGGATGCCGTTAAGGCTGCCTCCGCCGGCGCCCGGGTGAGAATCTTCCTGGACGCGGAGAGATTCCGCAAGCCCGCAACCGAAGACGCGAACGCTCGCTCGCTTCCTGTGTTCCTGGCCCTGGTGGAAGCCGACACGCAGGAAATCTTCCATCGTAACCGTGGCCAATATGCTTTCGCTCTGATGGGAAAGAAGAAGGATCCGAAAGATCCCGCGGCTGGCAAGCAGGATTGGAGCAGCGCGCTGGACCAATTGAATGATGCCATCCGGATTCGCGATCGCTCCCGTGAACCAGGTTGGCATGAATATGAGCTGGCGCGCGCCGTATGCCGCATCCATCTCGACGCCCAGTTTAACGAACGGCAGAAGTCCGCCGCCGAAACGCAAAATTCCATTCGCGCCGACTTGGAGAAGGGCGGCGGCGTTCCACCCGATGAGCGAAAGCTGATTGACCTCGAGGGCGCCACCGCGACTTGGGAGGAGCTTAATCCGACGAATGGGGCATGAGTCGTCGCGATCATCAAATCAACTGCGAACGCTCACATTTCGCGGGTGGCAAAGACATTGTCTTGTCATGTCGCCGGCTCTCCGGCTGTCAGGTTGATCGAGATCCAGTCCTACCGCGGGCATTTCTCATGGCCGATTCGCCTGCGACAATCGTACATCCTCAATATGGTCCGGTGATAACCAAGTTCGGCCTGAAACCGGCCCGCTGCGTCGAGCTGGGCGACTTCGTGCTGGGGGAGGACGGCGCGTATCATTGCGTCACGGTGTGCCAACCCTTCACGGGCGATCCGGCGCGCCTGGTCTTCAATTCGCGACTGGCCGCGGCTTCGGACGCGGGAACGGATCACCTGATGTCAGTAGGCGGACTGGTGACAGGAGACTTCTTCCTGCAGAACCCGCGCAGCAAAATGCCGCGGCTCCACAGAAATAGATTTCTACTCGCACCTGAGTTCCTACGTGCTGGGGCGCAGGGGGAAAGCCCCCTTGTTTTCATATTTACGTCTCGCCGGGTCTTTGGCGTGAAGAAGCTCTTAAGTACCCCTTCATTTCGTCCCGGATCCTTTTTGCCAGCTTTTCAATTTTCTCAATTCGGTTCATGTTATCGGGGGATAGGGCATTGGCGTTCGGCTTGTCCAGTTCCTCGCGGAGTTCTTTGGCCAGGGCGGCCAATTCCGCCGCGTCACTCTTCGACTTATCGAGGTTGGCCTGCATCAGCTTCTGCCTCTGCTTAGCGCTCAGCGGTGAGGGTTCGTCCTGTATCTTCGGGTTTGGCGTAGGAACGTCGTCCGCCTGAGCGTGTGGGATCGGGAGGGACTGCACGGGAACGGGAGCGGGTGTGAGGCAGGTGACGGCGATCAGCAAGCCCCAGCGGAGAATTCCTCCCCGCCATCTGCCCGACCGGTGTAATGGGGTGAGGGTGACTCCGTTTCCCCACCGTGCCCACGATTGCCGCGTGTCATGGTTCTGGCCGCGGGAAGAAGGTGTTCGTGACATCCCTGAATCCCCGCAGGCCATCCCTGGGGGATGCCCCGGCTCGGTGGGGAATTCAACCTTAATGCCCATTGCCTTCTTCCTTGATCTTCTTGGCCAGTTTCTCCAACTTTTCAGTCTTTTCCAGAACGTCCAACGAAAAGACATTGACGTTCATCTTGTCCAGCTCATCACGGAGTTGGTCGGCTATGGAGGAAAGCTCTGCCGCGTCGGCTCTGGTCTTATCGAGATTGGACTTCTGCGGCTCTCCCTTTTGCTGGGGGGTGGTTGTTGCGGCCCGGTCATTCGCCGCACCGGCAGGGGATGACACCTCTCCAGGGTTGGGGCGAGCGGGGTTCTGCGCACTCGGCGCCGGCGCAGTGGTCAGCAAAACCAGAGCAGCAACAACCCCCACACCCAGGGGAGCTATGAATCCGTGCAACGGATGCAGCGGACGGGATCGAATCATGGCGGAATCCTTCGTGGCCGCGCCGGGTGTGGCGCCATGCGCTCAATGCGAGGTTTGTTCGTAGCGCACGGCGTAGGTGTTCTCCTCCGAGTCTGACCCCGATTCCACCCGGACGATGCGGGCGCGGACCTCCGACTTTTCATCAGCAGGATCGAACGGGAAAATCACCACAATGCCCTGACCCACAAGGTACCTTCGGCGGCTGGAAAAACAGAAGCCTTCGTCGGAGAAGTTTTCGGTTTGGACAACCTCCACCTCCCCGTAATAATCCCGCACCCGGACGGGAATCTGCCCCGCCTTTCGGAACCACTTCCGCCGGTCAACCGTCAGGGGGTGGGCGCCATGGGGTGACGCGTCCACAGCTTCTTGGTAGGCCATGCTTTCCACCTCGAATTCCTGCTTCGGGTACCCCCAAGTTGTTGACTCCATGCAATGCGCGCACGGTTTCGTCAGCAATCCCGCCGTCTCCAAGACTTCCACCTCTACAAACGAGAGCGATTGCAACGCCATAGAGTTGCAACGCCGGCATCCGAGCAGAACATGAGTATCCGAATACTCGTCGGAAGAGGGAAAATGGATGCCCCAAATGTTCTTGTCGATGTGCAGGCACTCGATGCCCCATTCGCCCACCCGGTCGAGGGGAGGAGAGATGGGGCCCACCACCCGGAATTCATCCTCCGCGCCGCTGACCTGATTCGTGACGCGAATCGTCTGGCCTGTCTTTAGCGGGAGTGCACCTTGGATGGACGCGCCATGGAGGTTTAGATTGATCGTCCGAGCGGTCACTTCAAAAGGCTTACCTTCTTCGTCCACACCGCTGATCCGCAGCGGGATGCTAAACATGATACGAGGTGTACGCCGTTGCTCGTTTCCCATACTCTCCCTCGTCCCGTAAAATGTCCTGATGAGCTAGAGTTTGGCCGCTCCCCCTTTAGGCAAATGGCTGCTTGCAAGAGTGAGAGCGCTCCCTCCCGGGAGATGTCGGTCTTTCCCCTGCGCCACTCACTGTCGCCGATTATACATTTCAGTATAGCGGAAACGCAAACAGACTCTCCTCGATGGGCCTCGAACGCCCTTCCCGCCATGGGGAATTACGCACTGGGGGTCAGCAAGCACCATGCTTCACGAAGTTGCCGGCGGTAATGTGTTTCACCACTGAAGTGCCTCCGCGCTAGCGCGTCTCGGCTTTCTCACTTCGCTTCAGGGACACGGCAGGGAAATATCCTCCCAGCAGGCGGCGATGCCACCACTCCCCTTGCGCGCGGCGCTCTGACCAGCTCGTAAAGCGGTAGTCATAGATCAAGGCGCGAAGATATTTCGGGGGCGAATGGGGAAAAGGGTTGCGCTCGAGCAAAGCCAGGACGGGGGGCGAACCCTCCAGCAACCGACGCATGAGTTCGGTGAACCAGGGTGAACTGCGATAGTCCCCCAGCGCCGCAAACCACATTTGCCAATCCAGGCGCGGCTGTAAGGGCTCAACCCAGCGCGGAGCGCGGCGTTTGTCCCCTGCCTTGAACTTGAATTCATAGTCGAGCCACGTCTCGCCATCGTTGCTGCCCTCAATGATAATCTCCGGGCGCGAAGTGGTCATGACCGCGAACAGGCCATAACTGTTGACGATACGCACGGGCTGAAGGTCAGAAAGTAGTTGGAACGCTGAGGGGGGCAACCACTCGACGGAGAGAAGATCCGCAAGCTGCAGCAATCCTGCCGCGAAAATAGTCAGCGCGACAGGGGTCGTCACCCAGCGGCGAAGCGAAAAGCGCCGCGCGGTAGGGGTTGCTCCGCGCCGGCGCTCCGCCATAGCGCGGGGGAAGAAACGCCTCAGGGAAGCATCATCAAAGAGCAGCACGCAGAGCGCGAGCGTGAGCAAATTGAAAAACGCATAGTTTCCGGTTAGGGCGATCAGGAGCTGCAAGAGATTCAAGCAGCTTCCACCCACGAACCGCCAAAGGCGCGGCGCAAAAATCAAAAAGGGAGCGGCGAGTTCGATAAAGAACATGACCACAACCGAGCCATGCTGAAACCAAGCCGGGGCAAGGTGAAAATACCAGGCGATGGGCGTGGGAAGCGGCTGGGTGTAGTAGTGGTATTCCAGCGCTGTAAGATTGCGCCAAGTGGGGTCGCCGCTCGCGAGCTTGACCACTCCGGAGGAAAACATCAAGCGGAAGAGCAAAAACCATAGCAGCCACCGCGGGACCCTGGGCGGAGGGACTCTCGGCGAGCCGCGCGGCCAGAGATGCCAGGGAGCGATGAAAATGGCCAGAAAGCCGGCCTCCAGCAGAAGGCTGTCCCATTGGAAGGCCAGAAAATCCTGTCCCACTGTGACCAGGGAAAGGTAGAGTATCCACAAAATGCATAGAATCAGAATCGGGGCAATGTCGAAGACAAGCAGCACGGAGCCGATCGCACCGCCCACGCTCATCAATTGCAGCATCGTATCGCCAGAATTCAGCCAGGCCAGCGTGGGGAAAGCCCAGTAGCGCTCCGAGCCGACACGCGAGTTAATCAAGGAGAGATACTCCTTGGCCGGCAAGATGCCGTTTTGCCCTATCAACCCCAGGATCTGCATTGCCAGGGAAAGGAATGCGAAAAAATAAATGACACCCATCAGGCGCAAGAATAGCCAGGTGGCGAGTGAGAAAGATGGCCGCTCGAAATGTTCTCCCCAGAGGATGCGCGTAAGGCGATAGAGAGGATTCCTGTGCCGCGCCACGAACGCATAGAAGAACTCCGCCACGAACGCGGCGCCGGGAAGATGCTGGTATAACCAAAGCATCCAGGCGCGCCCCGGAACAAAAGCCAGCGTGCGAAACACCGCGTGCGCGGCCCGGAACACCTCGCCGCCGGGTAGGATCAAATGCACCGCACGGACCAAGGCCTCGCGTGAAATCTCCGGGAACTCCCCCGCCGCTTCCTGAAAGGGTGCGTATCGAACGCGGTCTCCGGTGAGAGTGCGCCAGCGGTCGATCCAAAGACGGCAAAAGGCGCAATCACCGTCATAGACCAGAATCGGTTTTTCGGAGGCTGAGGGATCCATACTCTAACCTCTTGTCATTAAACCTGGCGATGCCCTGCTACGAGGTAGTCACTATTCTAATGAATTCGGGGGAAAGAATCTCGCGGCCTTGTGGCAGGGCCGACCTGCCCCGATCCATCGGGGCCCTGGGCATGATATCGCATGGGCGGGATGCCCATGCCACATGACTCAATTTCGTTCGCCTCTTATTTTACACTTGGAGATGCTCACGCGAGGATCCTGCAGCAGCCCTGAGTGTTGAATCAAACCATAAGTTTCCAGCCGGCGTTTTGCGCTAGGCAAGGGCTTGGCTAAACCCATCGCTGTGGCGCCTGGCGAAACCAGGGTTAGGCAGCAAGCCGGAGAGCACTGATGAGAGAATGCCTTTCGTTGCGTATCAAGAACGACCTCCTCGAGATTGAGCGGATGGCGCAGGAGGTTGGCGCGTGGCACCACGGGCAGGCGCTCGCGCAGGAAGTGGAGTATCAGGTCGAATTGGCCCTGGACGAGCTCGTGAGCAACGCCATCCGTCAAGGCTTGGCGTTGAGTTTGGGGTTTTCGCGTTTGATGATTCCCGCGCCTTCCTTAATAGTAAGGAACTGATTAGCAGCGATATTGGAGAATTTCTCCACCTTCTGAGTAGTGGGCCACTTTACCTCGATCCAGTCCACCTGCGGAGCTTGTCCCAGGCCGAAATGGAGGCGCAAGTCGCTCTGTGACATCACGCTGGTGCCGCTGTGAACCTCATCGATTTGGGCATGCTTTCCGGTCACCACGCGCACGCGCGCGCCGATGGCGGTCCGGTTACACTGGGTGCCGAGCAACTTGATGGTAATCCAATTATTTATGTTGCCGCCTTCGTTACGCAGGAGCGACGGATAATCGTTCATGTTCAGGACCAGCACGTCGATGTCGCCGTCGTTATCATAGTCGCCAAAAGCGCAACCGCGGCTGGAGTATTCCGCTGCCACTCCCGGGCCCAATTCTTTGGAAACGTCCTTGAATTTGCCATTGCCGAGGTTGCGATAGACGAGCCGGGGGGAAAAGAATTTCACGTCCAGATGGTAATCCATGATTTCCGGATATACCTGGCCGGTAACGTGGAAGATGTCGGTCCACCCATCGTTGTCGTAGTCCATAAAACCCGCGCCCCAGCAAACATATTGCGTATTGACGCCCAGGCCTGAGGCAAAAGTCACATCGGTGAACGTCCCGTCCCCGTTGTTGTGATACAGATCGGGGGTATCGTCAGTAAAATTGGTTTTGAAAATGTCGAGCCACCCGTCACAGTCGTAGTCGCCTACACCCACGCCCATGCCGGCCTGTTCCTGCCCATCCTCGTTGTAGGCGCAGCCGGCCATCACCCCGATGTCCTCGAATGTCCCGTCGTGTTTGTTGTGGAAAAGAATACTGGGCTCGGAGTTGACCGCCACGTAGATATCGGGCCAGCCGTCGTTATCGAAATCGTAGGAGACGCCGGTGATGGAGTAGCGTGGCCCCGGCTTCAGGATGCCCGCCTTCTCCGAAACATCGGTGAAAGTCCCGTTGCCGTTGTTGTGGTAAAGAATGTTCATCCCGCCCGGCAGGCCGCGCGGACCGCACATCGTGGGAATACCTTTCCACTGGCAATAGCCGGTCTCCCCCGGGGCCGGTACTTTTTGCAGGTCCAGTTCAATGTAATTGCACACGAAGAGGTCAAGAAATCCGTCGCGGTCGTAGTCAATCCAGGTGCAGCCGGTGCCCCAGCGGACGCGGTCCTCCCACAGCCCTGCTTTCTTCGTCACATCCGTAAACGTTCCATCGCCGTTGTTGTGCCACAACACGTTATGGCCCCAATAGCAGCAGAACAAGTCATCCCAGCCGTCATTGTCATAATCGCCCACACAAACGCCCGTGCCCCATCCAGTAAGGCCCATGCCGGATTTTTCCGTGACGTCTGTGAACGTGCCGTCGCGGTTGTTCTTAAAGAGGTGCTGCGTGGGCGTCTTGCCATCGGGATAGGGTTCTTCGCCAGGCAGGCGGACGCCGTTGGTAAGGTAGATGTCCAGCCAGCCATCCTGGTCGTAATCAAAAAAGGCCAGCCCGCTGCCCTTCGCTTCAATAATGTATTTCTTGTGCTTGACCCCACCCCACACGTTGGGGACGTTAAGCCCCGCCTCTTTCGCCACATCCACGAAGGTGACGGGGGAAGACACTTCCGGATAAGGTGCGGTGGCCGCTTGGAGCACCGGAGCCCCTGTCCATCGCCACACAGGTGTGGTGAGAGCCTCAAGAATTCCAGATCCCAGAACCACGGCCGATGAACCCAGCCAATTACGACGCGAGAGTTTCATATGATCTTTGAGGCGCCACCGCCAACGGCAGCCTTCCTTCCTTTTCTTCCGACCCTAACGAAAACCAGCTTAAGGCGCGGGAATTCAAATTTCTGATTATACTATGCATCCGGTCGCGCTCCCCAGCGAAGCGCGAGCCGGGCAGGGGCGTCATTTGGAAGCGGATCCCTTTTGAAACACCCGGGAGCGTGCGTATCGCGGAAATGGCGCCACTACCCCTTTCTTCAAAGCTATCGACGCGAGTTGCGGCGCGTGTTACCATCGAATTGAGTTTGCCCAGTAGAATAGCAAGAGGAATGGGCGCAACATGTCAGACTTCGGGCTCTGTGCGACGGATGTTCGCGAACCCCGCCAGGTCCGGAAGGAAGCAACGGTAACGAGCCTCTCCGTGTGCCGCGGATCACCCGAAGTCTGATCAGAACTAAAGACAACCTTTGTCCGTGGTCAGTTGCCCGTTGCCAAAAAACACGCGAGCTCCTGGTTACATTGTTGAGAAGGAAACGCGGTTGAGGACTTCCAGTTGGCGGGTGGGTACAACGGACAAAGGACCAAGGACAAGGGACGTCCCTAATATCAAATCTCAGATCTCCCACCTATGTCTTACCAAGTCATTGCACGCAAATATCGCCCCCAGACTTTCGATGACGTGGTGGGCCAGCACCTGGTCACCGACACGCTGAAGAACGCCATCCTGACGGACCGCGTGGCCCACGGGTACATCTTCTCGGGGGCGCGCGGCGTGGGAAAAACCACCACCGCCCGCATCCTGGCCAAGGCGCTCAACTGCGTTGCCGGGCCCACCGTGACTCCGGACGGAACCTGCCCTTCCTGCGTGGAGATCACCGCGGGAAATTCCGTGGACGTTCAGGAAATCGACGCCGCCTCCAACCGCGGCATCGACGAAATCCGGGAGCTGCGGGAGTCGGTGCGCTACCTGCCGGCGCGCGACCGCTACAAAATCTTCATCATTGACGAAGCGCACATGCTCACCACCGAGGCCTTTAACGCGCTGCTGAAGACCTTGGAGGAGCCGCCGCCGCGCTCGCTCTTCATGCTGGCGACCACGGAACCGCACAAGCTGCCCCCCACTATCCAGTCCCGATGCCAGCATTTTGCTTTTCGCCTGCTGGATTATGGAGAGATTTACGCGCGCATCAGGGCGGTGATTGCGGAAGAAAAAGTTGATGCCGACGAAGGCGCCATCTCCACGCTTGCGCAAGCGGCCGAAGGCAGCATGCGCGACGCCCTCTCGCTGCTGGACCAGGTGATTGCCGCCTGCGGCGAACACCTGGACGAAAAACGCGTTCGCCAGGTGCTGGGCGTAGTGCCCACGGAATTGTTGGCGGATGTCGTAAGAGCCGTCGATGCGGCGGACTCGCGCCGGGTGCTGGAGCGGGTGGCGCAACTGGCCGCGGAAGGCTATGAACTCGCCCACTTCTGCGGAGAACTCACGCGCTTTGTCCGCGACCTGATGGTTGGTCGCACCTGCGGGGCGGAAAGCGCGCTGCTCCAGGTTCCGAGCGACGAACGGCAGCAGATTGGCGAGATTGTGGGCCGCTTCAGCGAGGAGGACCTCTCGCGGTTCTTTAATATCCTGCTGCGTGCGGAAAGCGAGATGCGCTACGCGCTGGTGCCGCGCTTCCATCTGGAACTGGCGCTGATGAAAATGGTGCATGCGCGGCGCCTGGCGTCGCTGGAGACGTTCATCAGCGGGCTCGGCGGGGCGGAATCGCCAGGAAAGAACTCTGTCCCCCCGCGCTCTGCCGTGGCTGCTCCCGCACGTTTGGCTGCGGAACCGCCGCGCCCGGTTCGCGCCGAGAGTTTCGTGAAGCCCCCGGTAAAAGAAGACCGCCCCGCGCCGACGGCTGCCGCCCCGCGCCCGCCCGCGCCGGCGGAAACGGCTGCGCCTGTAAATGAAGATCCGCGCCTCGCTGCCATCAAAAGCAAGGTATACGGCCAATCGAATTTCCTGGGTAGCTGCCTGGAGCACATGTCCAGTTGGCGCTTTGTAAATGGTGAGGCCGAGTTTGTTTATGCGCAGAAGGATTCCTTTTTTGCGGATTTGCTCAAGAGCCGTGAGCAGCAGGAAACTCTCCGCGCGGTGTGCGCCGAAGTGCTGGGCCAACCCGTGAAAATCTGTGTTAGACTTGAAATGCAGGAAAACGCAGCTCGTGTGGAGCGTCCCAGCGCGCGCGAGCGCGCCGAGCTCGATCAGACGGTGGAAGCTTTTCGCAAGAAGTTCGACGGCACGGTGTTGGACGTGAAGGACCTGAGCCGGGAGTGAGCAATGGCAAACATGCAGCAAATGCAACAGATCCTGAAGCAAGTCCAGCAATTCCAGGAGCAACTGCAGAGGCAACTGGATGAGCTGGTGGTGGAGGCCACGGCGGGCGGAGGCATGGTGTCCGTCAAAATGAATGGCCAGAAGCAGCTCCACGAAGTGCGCATCGATCCTGAGGTGTTCGCATCGCAGGATCTGGAAATGTTGCAGGATCTGATCCTGGTTGCCGTCAATGAAGCTTCGCGAAAAGTGGACGAGCAAATGTCCAGTCAAATGGGCAGCCTGGCCGGTGGGCTCAACATTCCGGGGTTGACCTGACCGAATCCCGTAAATCGAAATTCGAAACTGGAAATTTGAAACTCGAAAGTCCCAGCCAGCCTCGATGCCGTTCAATAAAACTGAAGCCGCGCATGCCATCTTTCTCAGGGATGCCCCGGAACGAAAATACCCCCATGCGAATAGAGTGGAGGCGAATCCGCTCCATGGCAGGAAGAGCGCACACCCGCTTTTCAATTTTCCAATTTCGAGTTTCCAGTTTCCAGTTTCGATTTTCGCATTTTCATCCTCTCAGTTGCCAAACCTATGAAGGACTACGCTGAGCCTTTGGCTCGCCTGATTGATGAGTTGAAACATCTGCCGGGGATCGGGCAGAAATCCGCGCAGCGCATCGCTTTCCACCTGGAACGCGCTTCCCGGGAAGACGCCGAGCGCTTGGCCGCGGCCATCATCGACGCCAAGGACAAAATCCGTCTGTGCAGCGTGTGCAATAACCTGACGGAGCTCGATCCCTGCGAATACTGCACGGATTCCCGGCGCGAAGGCGAAGTGATTTGCGTGGTGGAAACTCCCTACAATGTTATCGCCGTGGAAAAAACCCGCGAGTTCCACGGACAATATCACGTGTTGCACGGGGCCCTTTCGCCTCTGCAAAATATTGGGCCGGACCAACTGAAGCTTAAGAATTTGCTTGAGCGCCTGAAGGGAGGCAAGGTAAAGGAGCTTATCCTTGCCACCAGCCCCACCGTCGAGGGTGAAGCCACCGCCGTCTATATTTCCCGCCTCATCAAACCGCTGGGCGTGAAAGTGAGCCGCATCGCCATGGGAATTCCCGTGGGCTCGGAACTCGAGTTCGCGGATGAAGTCACCATGGTCAAAGCAATTGAAGGCCGCCGCGAGATGTAGCCCCCCTCGGTTTCGCTCCTGCGAGCAAACCCGGTTCCGGTATCCTCCGTCCTCCGATATAATCTAATGGTTTGGCCCTCCTGCTATCTTGGGGACAAGATCAAGGGGCTTAGGTCATAAGGATTCGGATGCTCGAGCGCTTCCGTCCAATTCGGCCGTACCTTGCGCGATACAAGAAGCAATTCTTTGTGGGATTCGTATGCCTCACCCTCGGACAGTCGGTGGGTGCGCTTCTTCCATTGGTCATCAAAGCAGGGATCGACGACCTGACGCACAGCGTGGTGCTCCGGCAATTGGCGGTGGTGGCAGGCTTGCTTATCGGCTTGTCGCTCATTAAGGCCTTCTTCCAATTCTGGACGCGGTGGATTCTCATTGGCATTTCCCGCGATGCTGAATACGATCTGCGCAATGACCTATTCCGGCATCTGCTGCGCCTTTCGCCAAGGTATTACACCGAGAACCGCACCGGCGACCTGATGTCAAAGCTCACCAACGATCTGAATGCCGTTCGCAACATGATTGGCCCGGGCATCATGTATTCCGCCACCACGGTGGTGATCGGCATCACCACGGTGGGCTTGATGCTTCACCTGGATTGGAGGCTGACGCTGATGGCGCTGGCCCCCCTGCCGCTGGTTTCCGTGGGGGTCAAATTCTTCGGCGCCAAGATTCACGAGCGCTTCGAGAAAATCCAGGCGCTTTATTCGGAGCTCACGGAACGGGTGCGCGAGAACATCTCCGGGGTGCGGGTAGTTCGCGCCTTTTGCCAGGAAGATGCGGAGATGGCAACCTTTGATGTGATGAACCGGGATTTCGTCGAGAAAAACAAGGGGTTAATCTGGATCACCAGCTTCTTGTGGCCGGCTATGGCGTTGATGTATGCCGTGGCAGTGATGATGGTCCTGGTGGTGGGCGGGCAGCACGTGGTGAAGGGGTTGATTACGATCGGTACTTTTACTGCCTTCACCTGGTATCTTGCCAATTTGATCTGGCCCATCGTCGCGCTGGGTTGGGTGACGAATATGGTACAGCGGGGATTGGCATCGCAGGGACGGCTGATGACCATCTTTGATGCCAAGCCCGATATCGACGACCGCGAGGTTCCGGCAAATCCGGTAACCGCACTGAGGGGTGATATCGAGTTCCGCAACCTGAGCTTCAGTTACAACGGCCACAAGATTCTACGGAATATCAACTTGCACATTCCCGCGGGCAGGACCGTCGCGGTGGTGGGGGCGACGGGCTCGGGAAAATCCACACTGGTTGGTCTAATCCCCCGCTTGTACGACGCTCCGCCGGAAACCCTATTGATCGACGGCGTGCCCATCCGCGAGATTCCTCTCCAGGTACTACGCCAACACATCGGATTTGTGCCGCAGGAGACATTTCTGTTCAGTGAGACGATTCGTGAGAACATCCGGCTGGGGGCGCCGGAGGCGGCCGATGCTCAGGTGGAGCGCGCCGCGGAGATTTCCCATATTCTCCCGGAGATTAACGCCTTCCCCAAAAAGTTTGACACCATGGTGGGAGAGCGCGGGCTGACACTATCCGGCGGGCAGAAGCAGCGCACGGCCATTTCCCGCGCGGTCATCCGCGATCCACGCATCCTGATTCTGGACGATGCGCTTTCCAGTGTGGACACCTACACGGAGGAGACCATCCTGCGGCAGCTCACCGGCGTCATGGCGGGCCGCACCACCATTTTGATTTCGCACCGCGTTTCCACTATTCAGAACGCCGATGAGATTGTGGTGCTGCACAACGGCGAGATCGTTGAGCGCGGCGCCCACGCGGAATTGTTGGCCATGAATGGGTATTACACGGAGCTCTATAACAAGCAGTTGATTGAAGAAGCGTTGGAAGAAGAAGTGTGAGGAAAGAGCCGGGAGTTAGGAGCTAGAAGGTGGGAGTTAGAAGCCAGGAGCGCTTCTAACTTCTAGCTCCTAACTCCTAGCTTCTCTAACTGATTATGCCCGACAGTCATCAGGAAGAAGAGATACTCGGTAAAGCTTACGACTCGCGGCTGATGCGGCGATTGATCGAGTATCTCCGTCCGTATTGGCGAATGACGTTGTTCGCGCTCGTCACCACGCTTTTCTATGGAGTCCTCCAGGCCGTCCCGGCGTATCTGACGAAAGTGGAAGTGGACCGTTACCTGGACCCCGCCCGCGGCCAATATCTCCCGCCTGTCCTTGCGCATTTTCTCAGCACCAATCCCCTGGTGGGCATCGCGCAGATTGCCATGGCGCTCTTTCTTCCCACGGTGCTGGTCAGCTTCTTTCTGGAATTTTCCCAATCCTTCGCCATGCAGTTGGTGGGGCAGAAGGTGATGTATGACCTGCGCAAGCAGATCTTCCTCCACTTGCAGCGGCTGGAAATGGCCTTTTTCGACCGCAACCCCGTGGGCCGCCTGGTGACCCGGGTGACGACGGACGTAGATGTGTTGAATGACCTCTTCTCATCCGGCGTGGTGGCGATTTTCGGAGATTTCTTCACCCTCCTGAGCATCATGGTGGTGATGCTGAAGGTGAACTGGAAGCTGGCGTTGCTGACCTTCTCCGTTCTGCCCGTGATCATTCTCATTACCGGCGCATTCCGGGAGGCGGTGCGGGAGTCCTACCGGCGCATTCGGACGGCGATTGCGCGCATTAACGCCTATTTGCAGGAGCACCTGACCGGCATGGCGGTGATGCAACTTTTCAACCGCGAGGACCGCAGCTTCGACGAATTCGAGGCCACCAATCGCGCCCACATGGAGGCCTACAAGGACTCCATCCTGGCCTACGGCCTCTTCTATCCCGCGGTGGAACTGGTGGGAGTGATTGCCGTCGCCATTATTCTTTACATGGGTGGGGGAATGACTCTGCGCGGCGCCGTCAGCGTGGGGACGGCCATCGCTTTCATTCAGTACTCGCAGCGTTTCTTCCGGCCCATTCAGGACTTGAGCGATAAGTACAACCTGTTGCAGGCGGCGATGGCGAGCTCGGAGCGCATCTTCAAGCTGCTGGACACACCGGTGACGATCGTGGACCCGCCCGAACCCCAGCCGCTCGCATCCCCGCAAGGCCGGGTGGAATTCCACAACGTCGGGTTCGCTTACAAGGACGACCACAGAGTTCTGGACAACATCAGCTTCGCCATCGAACCGGGCGAAACCGTCGCGGTTGTGGGGCACACCGGCGCCGGGAAAACCACCCTCACCAACCTGCTCCTGCGCTTCTACGACGTGCAGGAGGGGAGCGTCACCTTCGACGACGTTGACATCCGTGATCTGCGCCTGGGTGATTTGCGCAGGAATTTTGGCATCGTGTTACAAGACCCGTTCCTGTTTTCCGGAACGATCGCGAGCAACATCCGTCTGGGAAGCGATGGCATTACGGATGCAGAGGTGCGCGCGGCGGCACAACAAGTGAACCTCCGGGAGTTTATAGAGAGCCTGCCGGCGGGGTTTGATGAACCCGTCAGGGAGCGTGGGGCGACTCTCTCCGTGGGTCAAAAACAGTTGCTATCCTTCGCGCGCGCGCTGGCCCACAACCCCCGCATTCTGGTGCTCGACGAAGCCACTTCCAGCGTGGATCCGGAGACCGAGCACCTGCTGCGGGAAGGGTTGAAACGGCTGATCGAGAACCGCACCTCGCTGGTGATCGCGCATCGGCTCTCCACCATTCAGAACGCCAGCAAAATTGTGGTGTTGCACAAGGGACGCGTGCGCGAGGTGGGCTCGCATCAAGAGTTGCTCGAGCAGCGCGGAATATACTTCAAGCTCTATCAGCTTCAGTACAAGGACCAGGAGCTTCCGCCGGCGCGCTTGGTCGCAGAGACGGAGTCCTTGCCGGAACGTCCTTAATCGACTGCAATCCGACTCTAATATCTCAACGATTCTTCCGTGTTAAGCATGGAGCGCCTGGCTTGAAGTCCGTCTTCCGCAATAAAACGCAGATCTGTGCTCGCTCCGCGCCAGCCTGCGCTTTGCCCTTGTTCCTGGTGCATTGCGTTCAAAAGTAATTATGGGTATATTAGCGGCTAACTGGAAAGCGAAAACGGAACATAGGGCTGAAGGTCGTGCCACGGCCTAGTACATGGAGGCAAGACCATGAAGGGCATAAGGTCGGTATTCTCAGTAGACTTGGTCAACAAGACTTTCGATCCACTCATACCAGTTTCAGCGCTCGATCTTAAAGTGAAGGAGAAAGACATCCAGAACTGGATCGCCGAGAAGCCAGAACTCCTATTCACGAACCCAGACGCCGTACTTGTCATCGGGCAAGCGGTGTCAGGGAAACCGATGCCGGATCTCTTGGCTGTGGATAGCCAGGGGACGCTCTTTGTGTTTGAGATTAAGCGAGACTCATCTGACCGTCGCGCCGTCGGCCAGCTTCAAGACTATGCCGCTGCGCTGTCCGAGTGGACCCGCGATGATTTTAACCGGCGATGGCAGCAGAATCCCAAGGCTAAGGGACGAAACCTATTTGAAGCCTTCAAGGACTTCTCGGAAAATTCAGGATTCGAGGAGGACGAGTTTCTTAAGAACCGTCGATTTTTTGTCCTTGCTTCGGCAGGCTCGGCGGAGGATGAAAGCGTGAAGCGAATAATTCGATGGCTGCGTGACAACTATCATGTCCCTATAGACTTTGTCCCATTCCAATTCTATAAACGAGGAAGGCAGCACTTTCTGGAAATTGAGAAGATTGATGTGGACCCGATGGTATCTGGGCGCGATGAAAAATGGAAAGGCGACTGGTCCTTCAATACGAACGAGAGGTACTGCCCAGGCTCGTACAAGAAAATGTTAAAAGACGGGGTGATAGCCGTTTCCGGCTACTGGAACACGAAAGAGAAACTGAATGGCCCGAGGAGAGGCGATAGGATTTTCGCCTACCTGAATGGAAAGGGAATTATAGCCGTCGGACGGATGGGCGACGCGCCCGCCTATCCATCGGGCGCCGTCTTCAACGAACTTAAGAACAGGGAGCATAATCGTAAGGTAGCATGGGAAACGGTCGCATTAAACAATGCAATCACACCAGCCGAGGTCAGCAAGTGGGGGTATAATTACCCTTCTCTGCCGACCCTGTGCAAGATCGGCAACGCCAAGGTCGCGGATAAAATAGCCAAAGAGATGGAAAGGCGGGCGGCAGGATGATTAGCATGGTGGACGTGCCTCCTAGTGGAGTGGTCGCATGATCTGCAAAGCAACAACCAGTGGGAGCCATCGTGGCATTTCTCGCCGGCCTTGGGGAAGACCTGGCGACCCCGAGTTCCAAATCCCAGGCACGAAGGAAACGGGTCGGCTCCAATTCTTTTTCCACTGCCCAGACTCAGAACTACCCATTAGAGATATTTTGGATAGACAGCACCACGGCTGCAAAACGGAACCTCACATCGAGAAATGCGCAGAGAATTATTGCTCGACGTGTGATCCACTCAACATCGTTGGCTTCCTGAAGAGTGAAGAAAAGTACCTATGTCTTTTCACGACCTGTCAAAACCCACAGCGCAAGAACCGTAGGCTTGTTGTGGGTTACATAGAGAAGCAAAGTGCGTTTCTCCACAGGAGACACGGAGAATCGTGGTGGTCGGTCCAAGGACCCACCAAACTGGTTTCCTTTGACGACGCATATGTTCTCGACCGCTCGGTTGGCGGCCCGCACTACGGCGCCATCAGACACCGCAAGCTTGATGAGTACCAAACCTCCAAGGTGCTGGCGAGGTTGAAAGATGGGCGGAACATATTGAGTAAGTGCGTAACCGAAATCAGAAGCCTTGCCTGCCATACGTATGCCATTTGATGTCAGCAACCGGCGAAGCGAACCAACCACCTAACACAAACGTTGCCCTTTCAAGCTGGGTAGCGCGGAGGTATTTGGCTCCGAGCCGGATTCCTCCGCGGCCTTTTCTCATTGCCCGGCAATGAACCGGTCGATTTTCCGATTCCATGAGCCGCCAAGGAAAGCACCCTGCGCTCATCTTTGATGCGCTACCGGCTGCCGTTGAGAGCGACTCAGAGTTGGTTATGGGCGAGAAGTTCGGACCGCAACTCCAGGCGGCGGGCGTCGTTCATGGCGAGGACGTGCACGGTGGCGCGACCGATGGGCGTAATCCCCATGATGCGCACGCCACGGAATAAAAAGTGCTCGGCCCACTGGTCGCGCCTGGGGTGGAAGAGGGGCACAAGCTCACGGCTGAGGGGATCCACACCCGTGAGGTTAGGTCCCTTACGAAGGTTACAGCGGTGGCAGGCCAGCGCGAGATTGTCGGCGTCATCGCTCCCGCCGTGCTGTTTAGCGACGATATGCTCGACGTGATGCGTTAACTCGCTATATGCCTGCGGGAGCAAGCAGTATTCGCAACAGTTATCCGCTCTACGCCGGACAACGTCCCGCGTCGTGGCATCCATCGTCAGGTTTGGTTAGAATCCAGGTGTCGCCGGGCCTTGAGCTTTATGATCGCGATGAAGTCGCTCGCGTTGATGTAGGCTTCATACTCCGCCCGTTCCTCCTCACTGAGTGCACCGCTATTGGCGCGTTCGGCGAGGGCATCGACCCGCGACTGCACGGCAGGATCAACCCGCAATTGCGTCACTCGCCGAGCGGACTCGGTGTCGAGGCAGCGGCTCAAGGGGTCCAGCAGACCGTCCAGCGCTGTGTCAATGGTAAGATTACCCATGCCGATCAGATTACCATAGGGGACATCGATGAGCCATGAGAAAAAAACCAACAAGCGCGGAGGCATTTGGCTCCGAGCCGAGTTCCTCCGCGGTCTTTCCTCATTGCCAACAGGTCGAAATTCCGATTCTACGAGCCGCAAAGGAAAGCAAGCCTGCGCCTACCTTCCCGCTACCGGCTTATGTCCCGCAAATAGGGGAGCCCCTGCTGGTGAAAACTCCACGGGAAATTCATCTCTCCGGGTGAGCATTTTGCCCGCTTTGTAGGTATCATAAGCTAGGCTCACATTTTTACTTGACAAAGCCTAGGCAATGTAGCCTAATGCAGGCATGGTTGGCTTGCCCCGTGTGGCCGGAACTCGGGATTCGGGGTTAGGGATGGGGGGATCGAGACGCCGTGGGCGGGGAAAGGGGAATTAGAACGCTCGAGGTTTCGCCGGTCATGAAGGACTCCGATTCTTGGCGGATGCGGCGCCTTATCAATACTTTCGGGAAGATCCGGCAAGGGGTGCTGCAAAAAAGATGTTAAAAAGGTACGACCAAAGCCACTATGTGCATGAAAACAAACAAAACATGGACACAATACCCGGCGAAAAATCGGACATTTACGTCAAACCAACACGATTTTTGCAGAAAACCGCGTTTCCGTGACGACAATTTGCCGTTGCAATTTGCCTTTTTGCGGTTTTTTCCGTGCATAATACAGCAGCCCTTTGTTTCAAATTCTGAATGCGGAGTCACGAGTGGCGAGTCCCGTATCCCAAGTCATGATCGTCGCCGGTGAACGCTCAGGTGACATCTATGGCGGGGCTCTGGCACGGGCGCTCCAGTCGAGGTTGCCGGGACTGGAAGTTTTCGGCTGCGGCGGTGAAGCCATGCGACAGGCGGCGGTGGACACGGTGGTAGACTCGCACCAGATCGCCATCGCCGGCATCACGGAAGTCATCCACGGGATTCCCCGCGTTTATCGCGCTTTCCATCAACTCCTCATGGAAGCGGACCGCCGCCATCCGCAGCTTGCCATCCTGATTGATTTTCCGGATTTCAACCTACGCCTGGCGGGCAAGCTCAAGAAGCGACGAATTCCGGTGGTTTACTTCGTGAGCCCGCAGGTTTGGGCGTGGCGCTCAGGGCGCGTCCGGACGCTGAAAAAACGCATCACCAAAATGATCGTCATCTTCGATTTTGAAGAGGAGATTTACCAACAGGCGGGCGTGCCGGTGGAGTACGTGGGGCACCCGCTGGTGGACATGATGCGGCCGCACCTGACACGTGAGGAGTTTTTCGCGAAAGTCGGCCTGGACGCCTCCATCCCCACCATTGCCCTTTTGCCGGGAAGCCGCCAGAAGGAAGTGACGGCGAACTTGCCGCTGATGCTCGATGCGGCCACGCGCTTGGCCCTGAATCGAAAACTGCAATTCGTCGTAGGCGTAGCCCCTACCATTGAGCCGCGTTGGCTGGAGAAAATCCTCCTCGAGTGTTACCTGGGCCGGGCCAAGGTGCGCACGGCTGTTCACGCCACTTATGACACATTGCAACACTCGAAGGTTGCGGTGGTAGCAAGCGGAACGGCCACGCTGGAGGCGGCCCTCCGCGAATGTCCCATGGTGGTCGTGTACCGCGTTTCCGCCCTGACTTGGCTGGTGGGAAAGCTCTTGGTACACGTCCCTTATTACAGCATGGTGAATATCCTGGCGAAGAAAGAGCTTGTGCCCGAGCTGATGCAACACGATTTCAATGCCGTCCAGGTGGCGGCGCTGGTAGAATACTTGCTGGACCATCCGGAGGCGCGCGAAGAAATGATCCGGGGATTTCAGGCCCTAAAACCCCGCTTGGGAGGGGGAGGGGCAATCGAGCGTGCCGCGGACGCAATGGTGAGTGTACTCCAGTCCTCCCAGGCAGGCCGGACGGCGGATTGAACTATCGCCATTCCGCCTACATTAGATCCTGGGGGCAAGCAACGCGGATGTCCGCCGCACAATCCAACTGAAAGGGTTTCGCGAGGGGAGCCGAGAATGACTCAATTTGGATCCGTGAACCGGGCGGCGTTTTCGCGCGCCGCGCGCTGGCGCCGCAGATGGATGGTTCAGGCAGGGCTTTTGGGCTTGGCTTTGGGAATGACTGCGGCGTGGGGCCGCGCGCAAGGCGTCGTTCCACACTTCGAAGTCAAAAATTACGTCATCGATGCCGAATTGTTTCCTTCCGAACATCTGCTGAACGCCCAAGCGCGTGTGGACATTGTCCCCAACTCGGACCTCACCACGCTCGCATTCGAACTGCACAGCAGTTTGCGGGTTGAACAAGGTTGTGGACACTGCGGGCCAGGAGGTTGCTTTCAGCCAGCAAGGCCAGACGCTGAACCTGACGATGTCGAATCCGCTGACCGCAGGAAAGCCGGCTTCGGTCACCGTGACCTACGGAGGGACGCTCAGTTCCGCCGAGGGCAGCCCGGTGGAAGGCATCAAGGTTGCATACGTGGGACCGGAGGGATCGTATCTCCTTTATCCCGGCCGATGGTTCCCCGTCAACGCCTATAGCGTGAACCGCTTTTCCGCCACGATGAATATCACCGTGCCCTCGGACGAAACCGTAATTGCCTCCGGGAAGGCTGCCGCGCCGGTGCGCGAAACCGGAAAGGTTACCTACACCTATGACTTCGAGAACCCCTCGTTTCCGGGAACGGTGATTGCGGGGCGCTATGTGGTGCAGCCGGCCACCGCCGTGGGAGCCGACATTACACTTTACCTTATGCCCGGCCATGAAAATCTTGTCACCCGTTACGGTGACACGGCGGCGAAAATTCTGGCCTTCTATAGCGACGTTTTCGGCCCGCTGCCCAGTGCCCACTTGTCCATCGTCGAAATCGGCGACGATACGGTGGGGGGATATACGGCCCCCGGAGTGGTGGCGCTCGCCTCCCGCGGATTTACCAATCCGGTCAATTACCGGTTGTTGGCGCACGAGATTTCGCATCTGTGGTGGCGATGCCTGGTTAGTCCCGCTACTCCCAACGATGCCTTCCTTGATGAGGGCCTCGCCGAGTACTCGAAAGCGATGTACGTGCAGGAATCGGCGGGAGACGCCGCCTTTGAGGATCTGATGCGCGAAACGGCCGTCGGCGCCCTGACCCACGAAGAAGTTGCGCCCATCGCCCAAGCCGGACAACTGCACGAGTTCACCCCTGAGTATCAGTCGATTGTCTTTGATAAGGGCGCCATGGTGTTCCACATGCTCCGTTGGGTAATAGGTGACGAGGCCTTTCGCCAGACCCTGCGGACGATGGCGGAGCAATATGCCTGGAAATCCATCACCGCTGACGAGTTTCAGCGTCTGGCGGAAAAAGCCTCCAAGCGAGAGCTGACATTTTTCTTCGCGCAATGGGTTAACTCCACCGGCGTGCCGCAATTCAAGCGCACTTGGGCTGTTTACAGACTGCAAAAGGGCTACCAGGTGGTGGGCAAGATGGAGCAGGACCTGGATATCTTCCGCATGCCGGTGGAGGTTCGCGTGATGTGCCAGGGCTCCAAGCCGGTTACCCAGCGAGTGGAGATGGTCGGAACGACGGCGGATTTTACCATCGACACCCGCACCAAACCCCTGCGCGTGCTGGTCGACCCGGCCAGCCGCATCCTGAAATATGACGAAAAAACCAAATTCCAGGTGGAGATGGCGCGCGCCGATCAACTGGTGCAGCAACAGGCCTATCTGGATGCGATCAAGCAGTATCAGGAAGTGTTAAAGCTCAGCCCCAACAGCTCCCTCGCCCACTACCGCCTGGGGGAAATCCATTTCAAGCTGCGCAACTACAATGCGGCGATGGAGGAATTCCGGCGCAGCCTGGACGGCGATCTGGACCCCAAATGGATTGAGGTATGGGTACATTTGGAGCTCGGCAGGATTTTCGATGTTACGGGCCAGCGCGATCGCGCCCTCAATGAATATCAACGCGCCTTGCAGACCAACGACAACACGCAGGGAGCGCTTGACGAGGCCAATCGCAATATCCAAAAACCCTACAAGGCCCCCGTACAATCCGGTTGAGATTTCGAGGAAGATATCCCTATGCTGGCTTCTTGGAGTGCGTATCGTGTGCATCTCTCTTGATGCCCGTGGGTGACCCCAGCAGTGCAAGGTGCCATATTAGAGTTGTGTACGGGTCAGGTTCTTGCGGTTGAAGCGCTGTTTACAAGAACAGTAACGCGACGCGAGAGTAGAGTGGTAACCAGTCTTCCGTCAAGCCCTGTCAATAGGCTGGTAAACACTATGGTGCGAATCGCTATTTTTTTCGCTGCATCAGCTGGCATCACTCAATTGTCGTGGCGGTCGCTTAGGGATTCGCGCTCTCACGGCTTTTATCGTTTTTTCGCGTTTGAACTCCTGTCGGCCCTGATCCTGGTGAACGTCCCGTTGTGGTTTCGTGACCCGCTCTCGGCTCGCCAACTGGTGTCATGGTTCCTCGGAGTTGCCTCGATAGGACTGGCGATCGAAGGATTCCGGCTGCTTCGCCTGATTGGCAGGCCAACGCCCACCGCTGCCCGCAGCACCAACCTTCCTTTTGAGAACACAACCACTCTGGTCACGCTGGGCGCGTATCGATTTATCCGACGCCCTCTTTACGCCTCGTTGCTCTCACTTGTGTGGTGCGCTTATCTAAAGAATCCGTTAGCGATCGGTGGCACTGTGCTGGCGCTGGGGGCGAGTGGTTTTCTAATCGCCACCTCAATTGCCGAGGAAAGGGAGAACCTCGCGCGCTTTGGAGTGGCCTATGCTGATTACATGAATCGCACACGACGATTTTTCCCGTTCCTGTTCTGAAGCGGTGATACGGTCAGGGATCGAAAAGGATGGCGTAGATTTTGTCGGACCCTCAAGTTAGCTCGCTGCCGGACGTTCGAATTTCCATCCTGTGAGCTGGACCTTCAGAACCCCGCGCTGCTGGACTAATATCTTGAAAATATTTCCTATTCCCTCGGGAGAAATTAATCTTTTCAGTCTTAACCTACCATGTAATATTTCCAGGTCCGATTGGCCGGGATCGTAAACATCCGCAAATTGGTTGGCTTCGCCGAGCGCCAGCAGAAACTTTTCCTGGGTTGTGAACCCCGCGAACTCAAGCCCATCGGCCTTCCCCGCATCGATCAGCGCGCTGAAGTTCACGTGTGCGGTCAAATCCGTTTCTCCCGGCGCCGTATAGAAATCCTCCGACGCGTTGTGGACACGGTAAGCAAGCAAGGTTCCGCGCGGACGATCGGGGGTGAAAAGCCGATTCGCCATGTCGCCATAATCGATGGTGAGCACAAAGCCGCGGGAGAGCTTGGCAGCGACCGCGTGAATCCACGCCTGGGCCTGCCGGTTCACCTCCACGCGGTGGCCCTCCTCAAGTTGGGGGGCATAGCGCGCGACGTATGCCGCGACGGCAGAGTCGCTGATGGGACCGGGCTTCTCGACGAGGTTGTTGCCCTCAGAGGTTACGTAGATTTCCTTGAGATGTCCGCCTGTGCGCGTGACCACACTCACCGGAAATGCGTCAACGAGTTCGTTCGAGAAGAAGCAGCCGGTGGCAGGCGCGAGTTCCTCGAGATCGGCGAGCAGCCGGACCTTGCCCCGCACCCCCGCGCCGGCCAGCCGGGCTCCTATGCGCTCGCGCTGCCTGGAGCCCGGCTCGATGGCAACGTAATCAAGGGCGGAGGCGAACTCCGGCAGCGCGCCCGCGGACCAACTCAGGAAATCGCACGCGAAGAGGCCCCGCCCGGCGCCCATCTCCACCCAGGTGAAAGGTTGTGGACGCCCCGTGGCATTCCACATCTCGGCGGCCTGCCGCGCTACCAAGCGGGCAAAAACCGGGTGCAAATCCGAACTGGTAAAGTAATCGCCCGCCACACCCGTGCGCTCGCGCCCCTGGGTGTAATAACCGAATTCGGGATGATAAAGACACCATGCCATATAGCGCTCAAAGGTCATCGGGCCGCTGCGCCGCAGAGTGTCGAGAAGCAATTCTTTGAGAGGTGTGTGGCTCAAGGAAAACTCAGGTGCGAGGGATCAGAAACCGCGTGTGGAGATCATGACATTCACTATACCCTTCACAGCGCGCTGGGTGCGGAGCGGGCCGTCAACTTTTGGTAGGTATCTTCAAACACCTTCAGCGCCGCGCCGTCAAACAGGACGAAGTAAATCTTCTCCAAACTCGTGCGCACCTTGATGTGTTCGAGGGCGGCTTTCAGCATAATCGGCGCACATTCCGCCGGGGAGACGCCACCCGCCCCCGTGCCGAGAGCGGGAAAAGCCATGCTGCGAATCCCTTTCTCCTCGGCCCGCATCAAGCTGGCATGGGTCGCAAGGCGAAGGGATTCGTGGGTGGCTTTCTCATCCGGCCGCATGATGGCCGCATGAATTACGAAAAACGCTTTCAAGTTTGAGCCGCTGGTTACCGCCGCTTCCCCCACGCGGATCGGGGCCAGGCGCTCGCACTCGTCTTGAATGCGTTCCCCCGCCATGCGTCGAATGGCGGCCGCCAGACCCGTTTCCATCGCAAGGTCGGTATTCGCGGCGTTGACGATAGCGTCCACTGACATCTCCGTGATGTCGCCTTGCACGAATAGAATCTTGGTTGGCATGGTCACTTGCTCCCGGTGCTTCGGACGACGGCCTAAGCATAGCCCCCGGCGGGGCGTTTGGCTAGTGCCGTTCCAACTTGGTGGCCCAGTCCATGATCCGCTGCGGCCGCGCCGCCGCCGCGTGCCACCAAAGCCGGTGAAGGCGCCGACATCCGATGGGAAGGCAATGCGTTCTTCCCTACTTCACGAGATTGCGCAAGGCATCCTCGTCATAACCCAAAACCATTTGCCCGCCGCGAATCACAATGGGCCTCCGGATAAGGTTGGGTTCCTGTGCCATAAGCTTCAGCGCCTCATCGCGCTCCGGTGGATGCTCCTTCATTTGCCGCTGGCGGTACAATTCATTTCGGGGGTTCAAGAAATCAAGGTGGTTGCGTCGGCCGACGAGGGCGTCAAGTTGTTCCACCGTCAATCGGTCCTTTCCCAAGTCGTGTTCGTCCAATTCCACACCTTTTTCCAGCAAGAGACCTCTTGCTTTGCGGCAACTGGTTCAAGTGGATTTGAGATACATTTTCAGTTTGGGCATGGTCGTACCTCCTCTCCCCATTTGGCTTTTCGCTGATTGCGAATTTGCTGATTGCGACTTTACGTTCAGTACCTCGGCACCTTGGCGTCGATCTCTCGAGACCATCGATCGATCCCGCCGCTCATGCTGAGCGCGTTCACTCCCTGTGGTTTGAGCCAGGAAGCTGCATTGAAGCTCCGCACTCCGGCATGGCAGTAGACCACCACCGGCTGGTCTTTCGGAATGTCACCGAGCTTCTGCGGAATCTGCCGCATCGGAATCAGCGTGGCGCCCTGGATGCGCGCCGTCTCGAACTCCCACAGCTCGCGGCAGTCGAGCAGAAGGAATTTCACGCCCTTCTGCATCATGTCGCGTACTTCCCCTGGTTCGATAGTGAGTTCGTCCATCAGATTGCTCCTACGCGTTGCAGCCGACCGCCGGCATTTACATTTCGCCCCGCGGGTCCACCCGAATCATCTTTGCGCGGCGTGCTCGCGGCATTTCGCCAGAAAATGCACGAAAACCTCGCGCTGCTCGGGCGAGTTGCTCACCATCTCTTCCGGATGCCACTGCACCGCCATCAGAAAAGGATATTCCGCGGCGGATTCCACGGCTTCAACAAATCCATCCTCGGAACGCGCCGTTACTTTCAGCCCCCGCCCCACCCGTTTGACCGCTTGATGGTGCAGGCTGTTAACGCGGCAAGCACCCTGAACGATCGACCCCAAACCCGATTCCGTGTCCGTCACCAGCACGGTATGGGTGGGATCCTGCGGAGATTTGCCGAGATCCGTCTGTCGATGCTCAAATTGCGGCTCGGCATCCTCTTTCATGTCCTGGTAGAGCGTGCCGCCGAACCCAACGTTGATCATCTGCACCCCGCGACAAATACCCAGGATAGGCGCCCGCCGCGCCAAGGCCCTCTTGAGCAGTGAGAGCTCAAATATGTCACGAGGCCGGTGGGCGTGTACGCTTTCATGTTGTTTCCGCTCGCCATAGAAGGAAGGGTCCACATCTTCTCCTCCGGCGAATAAGATTCCGTCGTAATCCTCGGCGTGCGCGCGGGGCGCGTCAGAGGCTGATAGAAGCTCAATTTCACTTCTCTCCGCGCCCACAGCCAGGAGAGCTTGGAAATAGGGTGACTCCTCACCTTTTGCTTTCTCCTCTTCCGAAACTGAAACGGCAATGCGCATCTTTGTGACTAGCGTTGCCCGTACCGGCTGTGCGGCAGGGTGTTAATCATAAATGATAGCGGACAACCAGCAAATTGGCTCTGAGTTTTCGCGCGTTCAACTCGCACCCTGTAGACTGGCGGTTTTCACCCGGTTTGCGGTGGCAGGGTTGCAGTGCCCCGTGCCGACAGAATTGATTGGAATTCGCGCAGATAATCACGCGCGGAATAGTCGTTTTGATGCATTTGCATAGAAGTGTGGATATCCAAATAGCCATTGACAGACATCTAGATGATGGTAGAATCCCCTCAGCTATTCCGTTTTCCCGGTAGCGCAGCGGACGTGATGTGCGTCAAGACCACTGATCGTCCGTTGCGCTGCATGGGCGGTCGGAGAGCGTCCGTAACGGAAGCCCACAACCAAACCCTTTTGAAGTGGAGTGCCCACCATGCGGAAGAAAATCCTTGCATTGAGCTGCTCAACTCTAATTACCTGTGCCATTTCATGGTGCGGGCAAGCTTTACGATCAACTCCAAAAACCCCGGCGGCGGGAGTCAGGGGTCACATCACGATCGATGAGGTTGTAGGTAGAACGGTGCAAAGCAGCCCGATCCCGAAGCTCAAACTCTTTCTCCTGCGGGTTGATGACAGCAAACCTCTTGTCGATTTACAGGAGCGTTGCTGGCATGCCGTGGCGGACCCCAAAGCAGATCCCGTGCGAGCCTATAACACCTGCGACCAAAGCCTCCGGCAAGCCGCCACACTTGTCCCAACGCTACCCTCCATCGCGACTACAGAGACGGATCGCGATGGACAATACGAATTTGCGGGAGTCCCGGCCGCAGGCCGGTACCATGTGGTGGGGGTCAAGATAGTGGAAGGCGCCGAACCGCTGGTCATCGTGGGCATGACGAACCGATTGCGAGCGGGCGAACGCGTCACTCTCGATCTTTCGGCCAACACCCCGTGGACAAGAGCCACCGCGCCCTGAACACCCATGCCCGTGTGACCGCCCGCGAAAGGGCTCGCCACCTGACGTTGTCCCCTGTAGCTCCGTCCTCGAACTGAATCCACCGCGGCGGAAGGGTATCGGGCACAATCAGGCCTCCACCTTCATCGCGCTTCTCGGATTATCCAAGGCCTCCTTACGCTCGTACGCCCTCACCGTATAGTAGATTGCCTTGTCGAAAAAGTTTCCCACCAGACGCCGAAGTTCCCTTTCCTGGTGCAGCTCAACCGCGGAATCCATGACGCCGGTGGACAGAATGTAATCGTACAGGTGATTCTTCGTCGAGGTCAGGGCATAAACAATCTCCTCGAGAGGAACCCCCTCCGCGTTACGGCGAATCGCCATCTCCGTGTAATTAGCAGCGATCGGCTCCTCGCTCCTCTGGCTGATCCAGTGGCTCAGATTGCGGTAAACAGCGTAGGTCCGATAGTGCAACTCTTCGTAGGTAAGGCGATGGTAGTGCGGAGTCCGTGGATTGCTCTGGAGGTTCTTGATGAGCTCCCGCGTCAACTCCTCCGCGTGGTCCTCGATCATTTGTACCAAGCGAATGGAAATCATAGCGTACATCCCCCTTAACCTGCTCCGAGTGTAGGATTGGAAACAGGCGTGGCCATGTCACGAACACCCTCAGACAGTCTTGCTTGCGCCCTTCCGGCAGACCCCGATAATTGGAGATTAGTCCTTGACGAAGAGATAGTCAAGCGCCGCAGGTCAAAAGTCAGATCCCCGTTTATGTCGGAGAGAGACAAGTCGCAAAAAATGGAAGTCGGACCGCCCCCGGTCCATTAGGGCCACCCAGGGCACGACGTTGGCGGCAACAGGGTCGAGCGCCTGTCTCAGGTGTTGCTGAAATCCAGGATCGTGGCATCGCTGCACTGGTGCGTGCCAGCCGGGTTCCTCCCGCCCTGATCCGCTGACCGCCTCGGCGCTCATGCTGGCACGCTGTCAGACAGGCCTCAGATTAGCCGGCCAGGCGCCTCTGCAGGTGTTTTGTTTCACTGGGAGAGCCTTGACGGACCCCTGACAGAGGACCTACATTTCTTGTCAACTTTGGCACCGAGCCTTACAATAGAAAGGTTGGAGTGTCAGGTCGGAAGTAATCTATATCTTATGGGGAATTATCTACAGTTCGCTTTAGGGAAGGTCTTTGGAACCAAGAACGAGCGCGAGTTGAAGCGTCTGAGCGACCGGGTGGTGGAGATCAGCGCCCTTGAATCGGAGATGCAGAAGCTCGCGGACTCCGATTTTCCCTTGCGCACCAACCAGCTCAAGGAACGCCTTGCCGGCGGGGCTACGCTCGACGAGATTCTGCCCGAAGCCTTTGCCCTCTGCCGCGAAGCGGGGCGGCGCACCATTAACATGCGGCACTTCGATGTGCAACTCATCGGCGGCATGGTGCTGCACGAAGGCAAGATCGCGGAAATGAAGACCGGCGAAGGCAAGACGCTGGTGGCCACGCTGCCTTGCTACCTCAATGCCCTCGAGGGCAAGGGCGTACACCTGGTAACGGTGAACGATTACCTGGCCAAGCGCGACGCTGCCTGGATGGGGCCGATCTACCGCCTGCTGGGCCTGAGCGTGGGCGTGATCGTCCACGATCTGAGCGACGACGAGCGCCGCTCCGCCTACGGCTGCGACCTCACCTATGGCACGAACAACGAATTCGGCTTTGACTACCTGCGCGACAACATGAAGTTCGACCTCAAGGACTACGTCCAGCGGCCGCACCACTACGCAATTGTGGACGAAGTGGACTCCATTTTGATTGACGAGGCGCGCACACCACTGATTATCTCGGGCTCATCCGACGAAGCCACGGACAAGTATTTCCGCGTGGACAAGGTCATCCCGCATCTGGTGGAAAAAGAAGATTACGAAGTCGATGAGAAACACCGCCAAGCCACACCCACGGATTCAGGAATCGCCAAAGCCGAAAAGTTGTTGGGAATCGAGAACCTCTATGACCCCGCCAATATCGAGTACAACCACCACTTCCAACAGGCGCTGAAAGCGCACACGCTGTTCAAGCTGGACCGCGATTACGTGGTGAAAGACGGCGAAGTTATCATCGTGGACGAATTCACCGGCCGGCTGATGCCCGGCCGGCGCTGGAGTGACGGCCTGCACCAAGCCGTCGAGGCCAAGGAAGGGGTTAAGATCGAGAGTGAGAACCAGACCCTTGCCACGGTCACTTTCCAGAATTATTTCCGCATGTACAAGAAACTTGCGGGTATGACGGGCACGGCAGAAACCGAAGCGGCGGAATTCGAGAAGATTTACAATCTGGAAATCGTCATCGTTCCCACCAATCGGACGCTGATTCGGCACGAATACGCCGACGTCGTTTATCGTACGGAGCGCGAGAAGTTCAACGCGGTGATCGAGGAAATCAAAGAAGATCACCTCTGCGGCCAGCCGGTGCTGGTGGGCAGCATCGCCATCGAGAAATCGGAGCGATTGAGCCTGGCGCTCAAGAAAGCCGGTGTGGTGCCTGTCCGCCTGCAAGAGCTTGCTAAGGAGGCAGGCCTGGAAGGACCCAAGCTGAAAATGTGGGTGGAGCGCCTGGCGCAAGTCCCCAATCCGGCGCTGGAGTGGCTGACGAGCGCCGGGGTGGGAGTTTCCACGGTAAAGCAAATGCTGAGTCAAGGCCGTTACCAGGCCTTGGTGGCCGGCGCCAACGGTACGCGCCGGGCTTTCCTGGAGGCCGTGCTGAAGCGCGCGCCACGGGGATACCCGTACGACGGGCTGCCGCCTGCGGACGAATCCATTCTTCCCGATCTTATAGCGCTTGCCAATAACACTGATGCAAAATATATTCCCATTATGGATTATCTTGTTGAGCATCGCTGCCAGCCGTGGCGCGTGGCTGAGGTTATGGGCATGAAGGAAGTCCGGCACAACGTGCTGAATGCCAAGCAGCACGAGCGCGAAGCGCTGGTGGTGGCGCAGGCTGGACGCGTCGGCGCCATCACCGTTTCCACCAACATGGCCGGCCGTGGCACCGACATCCTGCTGGGCGGCAATCCGGAAACCATGGCGCGCGAGGAATTTCGCAAGTCACCCGATAAGTATCGCGAACAAGGCATCAACCCTGAGCCTCCCGACCGGCCGCCGGAGGGCTCGGGATCCGACGTCTTTGGCGCCTACGTGGAAGCCTACGCCGCCTGGAGAACGGAGTGGGCGAAATTCGTGGACCGCTTCAAGGCCGTCACGGACACCGAGCACGCCAAGGTGGTCGCGCTCGGGGGGTTGCACATACTCGGCACCGAACGGCATGAAGCCCGGCGCATTGACAATCAGTTGCGCGGGCGCGCCGGCCGCCAGGGCGATCCCGGATCCTCACGGTTCTACCTCTCGCTCGAAGACGACCTGCTGCGTATTTTCGCGGGCGAGCGCATTTCCAGCATCATGCACAAGCTGGGCATGGAAGAGGGCGTACCCATTGAATCCCGGCTGATCTCGAAACGCATCGAGGCCGCACAGAAGGCGGTTGAAGCGCAGAACTTTGAATCGCGCAAGCATTTGCTTGAGTACGACGATGTCATGAACAAGCAGCGCGAGACCGTATACGGCCTGCGGCGCCAATTGCTGGAAGGGGGCGACCAAAAGGAATTCATCATGGATGCCGCCGACCGCGTGGCGGGATGGCTGGTGGAAAAATTCTGCCCCAAAGACCAGCATGCCGATCAGTGGAACGTCAGCGGTTTGCGCACGGAAGTGTGGGGAAGGTTTGGGATCGACTTGAAGAAGCATGACCTTCCTTTGGATCCCAAACGCCTCGAGGAACTTAACACGCTGCTTGCGGACCTTGTCCACAAGCACTACGACGAGCGCGAGACGGTGTGGGGCGCGGAGCGCATGCGGTTGCACGAGCGCATGATCATGTTGCAGGTGGTGGACGCGCAGTGGAAGGATCACCTGCTGGCCATGGATCACCTGAAGGAAGGCATCGGCATGCGGGGATACGGCCAGCACGATCCCCTGGTGGAGTACAAGCGCGAGTCTTTCGAGATGTTCGAAGCCATGATGGACCGCGTGGAAGATGACACCTTGCGCTACCTCTTCCTGATGCGCACCCCAGATGAAGAAGAGGAGATGATTCGGCAATACCAACAGCGCAAGCGGCGCGAACAACGGGAAATGCAAATGGTGGGCGCGGGGGCCGTGGAAAAACCGCAGCAGGTCATTCGGCGGGAAAAGATTGGGCGCAACGATCCCTGTCCCTGTGGCAGCGGCAAGAAGTACAAGAAGTGTCACGGGGCGGGGGGGCCGGCAGCGGGAGGCCCCGCGGCCGCCGGGCCGGCAAAACCTGCCGCGGCCGGAAAAGCATAACCGTATTTTCTCTCGGCTTTCTTATTTGTAAATCCAAAGTCCCCGTAGGGTCGCGATTCCCGAACCAGCCGCCGGGATCACAAACAACACAGAGGCGCTATGAGCGTTGAGGAATTCCACGAAATGCAAGAACACGCGGAACACGCCGCGCACGACCCTGCGCTTTTGCCCGTCACCTTCACGATGGCCGTACTGGCCGTCGTCCTGGCGGCAACCACGCTCCTCGGGCACCGCGCCCACACGGAAGAACTGTTATCTGAAAGTAAGGCGACAGATCAGTGGGCATATTATCAGGCTAAGAATATCCGCGTGCACACTTATGAGCTTTTCCTGGACCTGCTTTCCGTTTCCAAGTTGAATGATGCCGCGCAAGCGGAAAGGATGAAGGGGAAATACACCCAGGAGGTTGCCCGCTACAAAGAGGAGCTGAAAGAGACTGAAAAGGAAGCTCGCTCGCTTGAAAGCGAGGTTGCCTTGGAGCAACACCGGGCCAATCGCTTCGACCTCGGTGAAGTCTGCCTGGAAGCCGCCATTGTGATTGCCTCACTCACCCTGCTCACCAAGCGGCGGGAATTTTGGCAGTTGGGAATTCTCATGGGCGTGGCCGGCGTGGGCATCGCCTTATCGGGATTCCTGATTCACTAGAATCGGGAGATCCGATGATCGGGCGATCGGGTGAACAAGTAACAATTCAGCCCGACGGGGTTTCCGTTCGCGCGGGTTCTTGATCAGGAAATTCGTCGATGAATTCACTCGAGATCGGCGGGGTGGTCGAATACAAAGCTCGGCAAGTTTGCAGTAACGGCACTATTTTACTGTCGAATTCTCGACGAAGCTCTTGAGACAAGCCAAGTAACTCTCCCCTCCCACTTCCATCAGGTTGTTGTGGCCTGCCCCGTCGATGGGGTAGAACCGTTTGGGCTCGGGCCCCGCCCCAAAAAGTTGCTGGCCCATTGCAAACGGCACCACCTCATCGCGCGTCCCGTGGACAATCAGAATCGGCGCGCGCACCTGGCGAATGCTTTGAAGTGAGTCGAAGCGGGATTTCACTACATACTCGACCAGCGGAATCACGAACATTCGCCGCGCCATCGCCCGCGCGCTGGAGAAAGAACTTTGGACGATGAGGCCCCCACACGCACGGCGAGACGCCAGGTTTACGGCCACCGCTCCCCCCAGTGAATGTCCATAAATGATGATGTCTTGCGCGCGGAAATGGCTCTGTTTTATCAGATAGTCATAGGCGGCGTCTGCATCCTGGCATACGCCCGCTTCATCGGGTTTGCCCTCGCTTTTCCCGTACCCGCGGTAGTCGACGGCGAGGATGTTGACCCCGATCTTCGCCAGCATCCTCAGATGTTCAAGGCCATATCCAATGTTTTCCGCGTTGCCGTGAAACCAGAGAAGGACTTGTTTTGATGTGGGGTCAGGATAGTAGAAGGCGTTGATTCTGACCCCATCGGCGGTCAGCAGCCAAACGTCTTCAACCTCCCGCTCCACTGTCTGCGGCGACGGGAAACCGTCAGGATAGCGCGGAGGAAAGTAGATGAGTTGATTCTCAATAACCCTAACGGTGACTACAACAATCAGAATTCCGGCTGCGACTGCCACCAGAACCATCGTCAAGAGTCTCTTCACCTTTGGGACGATCCCCATGTTGTTGCAAGGTACTGGGCGCTGGGAGCCGGGGGCCGGGAAAAATCAATTCCCGGACCCCTGTCGCTAGAACCCAGTTCCCAGCCCCTGGGGTTATTGCCCGTCGCCGCCGTTGTCGTCCGGAGAAATGACTACAAACAAGCCATTGCCCTGGCGGTTGATTCGCAGCAGCGTCTGGCCTTTCGCTTGCGCGGCCAATTTGTTGAAGTCAGAAGTGTTGCGTACCGCCTGACGGTTGATGCTTTCGATCACATCGCCTTCCTGAAGACCGTATTGGCCGGCGGGGCTGTTCGGATCAACTTGGGAAATCACCACGCCCATCACATTCGAAGGCAGACCCAATTGATCGCGGATCGAGGGAGTGAGGTTCTCGACGGTGATGCCGCGTAGAGTTCCCTGCTGAACGCCTCCGCCGCCGCCAGCCTGCGCGCTGAGGTCGGAAGGACGGGCGCCGAGCGTCACCTTGAGGGTCATCGGTTGGCCATCACGCAAGATGTCCAACGTGGCCACACTGCCAGGGCTCAGGTTTGTCACCTCGGCAGTAAGTTGGCCGGGATCCTCAATGACATGGCCGTTGAGCTTCCGAATGACGTCACCATTCTTGAGCCCGGCTTTGTCGGCAGGGCCACCCGCGGTCACGTCATCGGCCAGGGCGCCCGCGGTATCCGGCACGTTGAATTGCTTCGCCAAACCCTCATCCAAGGGCGTGATATGAACGCCAAGGTATCCGCGGCTCACTTTTCCGGTCTTAACCAAGTCCTCCATCACGTGTTTCGCCATGTTGGAAGGAATGGCAAATCCGATGCCGACGGAACCGCCTTCACCACCCGGCCCCGAATTTCCGCTCAAAATCGCAGTATTGATGCCGACGACCTGGCCCCGCACATTCACCAGCGCCCCACCGGAGTTTCCGGGATTGATCGCGGCGTCGGTCTGGATGAAGTTCTCGAACCCTTCAATTCCCATGCCGGAACGGCCCAAGGCGCTCACGCTCCCGCGCGTCACAGTGAAATATTGCTCAAAAGGATTCCCAAATGCCATGACCGTGTCTCCCACTTTGAGCTGGTCGGAATCGCCGAAGGGGGCGGTGGGCAGGTTGGTCCCTTCGATCTTGATGACGGCGACGTCCGTTTGGGGATCTGCTCCCACGACTTTGCCCTTAAATTTCCGTTTGTCGGAGAGCGTCACTTCGATTTCCGCTGCCTTGGCAATCACGTGATTGTTCGTCACAATGTACCCGTCGGGCGACACAATCACGCCGCTCCCGAGCGCGCGTTCGCGCTGGTTGCGGGGAAGTTGAGGAAAAATGTTCCCGAAGAACTGCCGGAAAAACGGATCGTTCATAAAAGGTGATTGTTGCACTTTAATCACCTGGGTGGACTCAATCGCCACAATGGCGGGGGAAACAGCTTTGGCGATTCGTTCGTACGCTTGGTTCTGCCGCTCCAAGGCGTCGATATCAGGTCCATCCAATCCTTTCCCCTGGGCCAGAGCAAAACCCGGAAACAGGTGATTCCCCTGGTAGAGCATCAGCGACAGCCCCAGAGTCAAGACCCCGATCAAGGTCAGGCTTAAACCTCCTAGATTCTCCCGCAAGAACCGTTTGTCAAATCGCATTTAGTCTTCCTCCTTCAAACAACCAGTTGAATCTCTTCGCCGCTTAGCCCGGCCGGGTTCAGCACCGGTCGTTGCACAGGCGCAAAATGAATCCCTTAACGTGTTATGAGAGCGGCCACCGCCATCACTTCGCACCATGAGTACTCCAAGGCATCGCAAAACAAAGCCCCTGCTTTATTAGACGGAATTCGTTTCATTATGTCATCAAGGCAGGTGGTCGGTTTGTTCCCGCACGTAATATTTCTGTCTCGCCACTTTTCAATATCCCACCATAACCCTTATATTAAACACCTACCATTATTGATGCTTGCAAACGTACTAAGGGTTTACTAGTTGTCGAAAGGGAGGATTATTCCTCGCCCCGAAAAGATTATCACGGGCTGTGCCCCGCTGGCCACCCGGCCAGGCGATATACGGGGCATCTAGGAGGAAGCGCCTGAGGGCCGAAGCATCTCGATGAGGGCAGAAGCGACTTTCGGATCGTATCGACCCTTTTCTACCCCTTTGCGAATCTCACTGATCGCGACACGCGTGTCCCAAGCATCATGATAGGGGCGCCAGGAGGTGAGCGCACTGTAGGCCTCCGCTACGGCGGTGATGCGCGCCCCCAGGGGAATATTCTCACCACTCAGGCCGTCCGGATAACCCGTTCCCTCCCACGCTTCATGATGATGAAGCACAACCTCCAAGAGATGGGGATCGACGTAGCCCATGCGGCGGCAGGCAGCGACACTTTCATGCACGTACTTTTCGACCAATTTCGTTTCCTGGTCCGTTAAGCTGCCCCCACGATTCAGAATATGGTGCGGCACAGCCTCCTTCCCAAGGTCTTGGAGGTAGCCTGCCAACATAATGGTTTTCTTCATCTCCTCGTTCAATTTCAGCCGATCTGCCAAGGCGTAAGAGAGAAGCGCCACAATGCGGGAGCTGCCGATCGACCCATCCAAGGCCTCGACGGCCAATACCACTTCCTCCGGTATTTCCAGATACGACTCCGCCTCCGCATAAGCTGCCGCTACTGCCGGAGGTATTACGGCCGGGTCCCTCCAGCGGTCCTTGAGTCCCGTCACATCGTAGGCACTGATCTTCTGCAATTTCCCTTTGAGCTGAACCTTCTCAAACTCATCACGTTTGAAATTCGCATCCGCATAAGCCAGCTTGATCTGCGTGGATTGGGGGTCCAAAGCGAGGGCCCGCTCAAAATAGCGAATGGCCGCGGTGGCATCGTGAAGCTCGAAATTCGCTTTGCCCAAATCATAAAGAAGTCCCGCACTTTCACCTTCCCGCGCCAGTCTTTCTTCGAGCCCCGCCATGCGATCAATCAGCTCGGGGTCCGATTGCCGGTCATACCCCAGGTTGCGCAGCTTGTTGGCGGTCACAAAGGGCTCAACGGCACGGAATGTCGGTTCATCGATGTACACCTTGGTCGGTTCACAGATCTCCTCGAGCCGCTTCGCCACGTAAACGCGGTCCCCCACCGCGCTGTATGCTTGGCGCCGCGCACCCAGCATGCCCACCACGGTGCTGCCCGTGGCGATTCCAACCCGCATACGCCACGGCAGGCTGAGTTTCTTAACATTTTGCTGCATCCGAAGTCCGGCCAAAACCGCCAGGATGGCATGACGGTCGTAGTCCACCGGCGCGCCGAATTCCACCATGATGCCGTCGCCCATGTATTTGTCAATGTGACCGCGGAAGAGATCCACGATAGGCTCGATTTGCCCAAAAAAACGGTTGAGTTCCTCCAGCACCACATCCGCGCGGTTCTTGTCCGAATAGGCCGTGAAGTTGGTGAGATCCGTGAACATGATGCTGATTTCACGTTTTTCGAATCGCAGCTTTCCCTCGGTGGCCAACTTCGCGACCACCGGATCCATCGTGGCGTACAGGGCCTTCTCGACTTTCTCTTTCATCTCTTCCGTCACGCGGCTTCGCTTCAGCTCATCGTAAAGCTGCCGCGTCTCCTCGAACCCGCGGGCAAGTCTTTCTTGCAGCGATCCAATTGCCGCGCTCGCCAAGATTAGAAAACCTCCCCAGGTCGCCAACACCAATAGCGCGTTCATCCGCGTTCCCTGTACGGCAAAGTCACCCGGCCGGTAATAAGCAAACAGCACGCCCGACAAAAGGCACAGCACAGCGCCCATGACGGCTTTACGTTTGCCCAGAAAGTAGGCGGCCGACAAAACCGGGAGATAGAAGAAGTTGAGGAAGGCAATCTTGTAAGGAAAAAGATAAAAGACAGCCCCCACGATGGCCACCACCAGCACGATGAATAGCCCTTCCAAGTGGCGGATGGTGAAATTGCGAAGTTGCAGAGGCCATGCTTCAAAGCCAAATGGCACCGTGCTCTGATTTACTCGTGGTGGCCGAAGATCCGGGTTTGCCATGGTTCGGTCTATCCCATCCCAATCGAATTTGGACACCCAATTCCTTGGAGGGTACTATAACTTTGGAACCTCGAAAGGGCAAGTTACGTTTCGGTCATAAAGAATACCCCGGAGTTACTCGTGCTATACGGAGGGACATAAATTGTAGCGTCGATCTCCGATCGACGACGGCGGTCGGAGACCGCCGCTACAACCGTATATGTAAGCATTTATGCCCCACCGTATAGAGTCACCATGCTCCCTGGGCCAATCAGCCTGCGTTCGCCTGTTGTCACACGAGATGATCTTTAGTAGTATCCGCCCCTTGAGTGGTGGAGCGTTGGTCAAGCCCTGGCACCAGGCGAATTTGTTGCTGCCCCACGACCTCGTGGCGGTTAAACTACAGGGTGGGAATCACCCGCGTTTTTTCTTGCCAGTGTTGCACCATTGATAGTATGTGTTCCACATTGGCGCCCCCACGTTTGGCAGGAGATTGATGAGGTGAAGGCGCTTATATTCCGGAGTGGGATCTTCCGCCGGATGACCCGGCAGACCGATAATCCATGAAACGCTTGCTGGGACGTTTGCTCGCACTGGTTTCCATCGTCTTGCTGCTTACCATAGTGGGCGGCGGGTTGTGGTTCCGCTGGCGCACGCGTGCGAGCCTTCCCGCCCTTGATGGCGTGATTTCCCAGCCCGAGCTCTCGGCGCGGGTGGAAGTTCTGCGCGACGGGCGCGGTGTTCCGCATATCCGCGCCCAATCCATTGCCGACGCTCTTTTTGCTCAAGGTTACGTCACGGCTCAGGATCGCCTTTGGCAGATGGATTTGAGCCGGCGGCATGCTGAGGGCGAGCTTTCAGAAATCGCTGGTGACCGCACTCTGCGCCTCGACATCGAAAGCCGCACCCTGGGCTTCCCCCAGGTGGCAGCGGCGGCGCTCGCTGACCTCTCTCCGGACGAACGCCGTCTTCTGGATTCCTACGTACGCGGCGTCAATGCCTTCATCGAAAGCCATCGCGACCGGTTGCCTATAGAATTTCTCTTGTTGCGATACCAACCCCAACCCTGGCGCGAAATCGATTCCGTGGCCGTTGCTCTAAACCTTGCGGCGGCGCTTAGCCAAACTTGGGAGAGCGATTTGATGCGCGAGCACGTTGCCGCCAAGTTGGGAAAAGAACTCTCCTCCGACGTGTTCCCTGACCATTCTGCACTCGACGTGCCGGTCGCGGAGGCTTCAGCCTCAACGCACCAGGGTCCGAAAACTGCAGGCGCCCATTTGGACACCGAAGCTGTTGTGGATAACCTGCTCTCCGAAGGGTTTTTCCCGGCCGGAATGGAAACTCCGAGCGGGGTGGGGAGCAATAACTGGGTTGTGAGTGGAGCGCACACGAAATCCGGCAAGCCCCTGCTGGCGAACGATCCCCATCTTGCCCACGGCATTCCCAGCGCCTGGTACATGGTTCATCTCCAGGCGCCCAGTCTCGACGTGACCGGTGTCAGCCTTCCCGGGCTGCCTCTCGTCGTCATTGGCCACAATGAGCATATCGCCTGGGGTGTGACCAACACCGCGCCCGACGTGCAAGATCTCTACATCGAGAGCTTTAATTTCCGCGATCCCAGGAAGTATCTGCACAACGGCCAGTGGGTGGATGCGAGCGTTCGCGAGGAAAATATAAAAGTCCGCAACCAGCGGGATTATCATTTCACCGTAATGGTCACGCGGCACGGGCCGGTCATTTCCCACGACGGCGACCGGGACCTTGCCTTGCAGTGGACGTTGCTCGGCCCCCACGCCGTCCGTCTTCCCTTCCTGCGGATAAATCAAGCCCGCGATTGGCAGGAGTTCACCGCAGCCCTTCGCGACTTTCATGTGCCGATGCAGAACTTCGTTTATGCCGACGCCGATGGCAACATTGGTTTCTATGCCGCGGGACTTGTTCCCATCCGCAAACATGGTGATGGCGCCGTCCCCATGCCCGGCAGCACTGACGAGTACGATTGGACCGGCTTCATCTCGTTTGACGACCTTCCCCACTCATACAATCCCCCCAGTGGAATCATCGCCACCGCCAACGGGCGCATTGTTCCTGACGATTATCCGTACTTCCTTACCTCCAGGTGGGATGCTCCCTTCCGCACGGCGCGAATATTTCACCTTCTCCGCGCGGGGCGGAGCTTTACTTCATCGGACATGCTGCGGATTCAGACCGATGTCCTGACCCTCGAGGATAAGTGGCTGGCGCAACAACTCCTCGCGGCAGCCGGGAAGCAGGTGCTTTCCAGCCCCGACGCCCAATTTGCCCTCGGTGTTTTGAAAGGCTGGGACGGCGAAGCGCGCGTGGATTCCGCTGCGACGCTGGTCCTGGAAGTTACCCGGCGCGCCTTGCTGGCGCGCATCCTGAAACCGAAGCTGGGCGACGACCTTTCAGGGTATCATTGGCCGATGAGCACGATATTTCTGCAAAATGTCCTGGAGCAGAACCTGACGCGTTGGCTCCCCCCGGGCGATACAGACTTCAACATGACGCTGATGAAAAGTCTGGATGAAGCGATCCGCCAAATACCCGCCCTGGTTCACAGCCGGGATCACGCAGCCTGGAGATGGGGCGATACGATTCCCTTAACCTTTCGCCATCCATTAAGTGGTGGCTTGCCGTTGTTAGGGCGATGGCTGGACGTCGGACCCTTCCCGCAGCCGGGAACCGGTACGACGGTGAAGCAAACGACTCCTTACCTGGGGCCTTCCATGCGCATGGTGGTGGATTTCTCCGATTTGGACCAGTCCGTGCAAAACATCACGCTGGGAGAATCCGGCCAGGTTTTCAGTCCCTATTACCGCGATCAGTTTTCGGCTTGGTACGAGGGGAAAAGCTTCCCCATGTTGTTCAGCGATGCCGCCGTGGAGAAGGGCGCTGTTCACAAGCTCGTTTTGGAACCTGGTCGGTGAAGGCGTCAAACCTCGCCGCACAGGGATTCCAGAAAGCCAAAAGGATTACACGTAGATGATATCAATGCTGCCGCCTTATGCCTTGCCTGGCCGAGCCGAACCTCTCCGGCCGTCTGCGACGAAACATCCCTCGTGCCTCCGCGGGCTCCTGTTGTTCCTCTGCTTCCTCTTGGGTTGCACCGCAGGGTTGCCTGCCGCTCAAGGGGTTATCTCACGGCCGCTCGATCTCACTTACACCGTGCGCGTGGATCGCCCGACCACCCATCTGGTGGAAATTGAAATCGTTGCCCGCCAGGTGGAAACAGCCAATCTCCAATTCGTTATGCCGGCCTGGGGACCGGGTCGCTACGCAATTTATGATTTTGCCAAGAATGTCCAGGAGTTCTCCGCGGAGGGCGCGGGCGATCACCCCCTGCCCTGGATCAAACTCGACAAGCAGACGTGGCGCGTTGATGCCGGCCAGGCCGGGAGAACGGTCCGCGTGCGCTATAAAGTTTTTGCCAATGACCTCACCGGGTCGTTCTCCCAGGTTGACAGCGAGCACGCCAACTTGAATTGCCCCTCGGTCTTCATGTATGTGGAAGGACATAAACCGGATCCCATCACGCTTAACATTGAGGCCCCGGCAGAATGGAAGGTCATCAGCGGGTTTTCGACTGCTACAACGGAGCGGACATTCCACGCGCGGAATTACGACCTGCTGGCCGATACCCCGCTGGAAATCTCCGGTGATTGCTCACTCGACCAGTTTGAAGAACAGGGTAAAACCATCGAGGTGGCGGTACACACCTACAACGATGATGATAACGATCGATCCCGTCTTCTCGCCGGGCTAAAAAAACTTGTACACGATGAAATGGCGGCAATGCCCCCGCCGGATTTCGACCACTACCTCTTCATTTTCCATTTTGTGCCGGACATCTCCATGGGAGATGGCATGGAGCATTTGAATTCCACGCAGATCATTATTCAGGGTAGCGTCCGGGATAGCACGCAAGAAGCACTGGAGACGGCGGCGCATGAGTTCTACCACGTCTGGAACGTGAAGCGGCTCCGCCCCGCCGCCTTGGGGCCTTTCGATTACACCCGCGAGAACTACTCGCCTTCTCTATGGTTCGCGGAGGGCATCACCACTTATTACAGTTACCTCTACCTCCTGCAATCGGGACTGTGGACGCGCGAGCAGTTTCTCACTCATCTGGAAAACGAGATCGAAACATTGGAGAGAGAACCCGGGAAGAAGCTGATGTCGGTGGAATCGTCGAGTTTTAACGCTTGGTTCTTCGACCGTTCACCCCAGATGCAGGAAACCAATTTCGCCAACACCACAATTTCGTACTACAACAAAGGCGCACTTCTGGCGATGTTGCTGGATTTGGAGATTCGCTCGCAAACACATGGACACAAGTCCCTGTTGGACGTGATGCGGTTCATGTACCGCGAGTTCTACCAGGCCCCCGCCGCGAGCTACTACGGGCCGGGCCGCGGGTTTGAGGAGAAAGACGTGGTGGAGGCTCTAAACTCCGTAACCGGATCAGATTTCGCGCCCTTCTTCCAGCGTTACGTCAGCGGGACTGAGCCCCTTCCATATCAGGAGACGCTGGCGATGGCGGGACTTGAGCTCCGCCTCCAAACGCCCCCCGATGCGGCGCCATCCTTAGGCGTGGCGGTTCAGGCCGAGAGCCGGGGCGCACGGATCATGGAGGTTATGCCGGGCAGCGCGGCGGACCGCGCCGGACTCAGCCGCGATGACTTGCTGATCGACGTCGACGATCAATCGTTGGCCACTGAGGATCTTCCCACTCGCCTCAAACCCTACCCGGTGGGCGCTCAGGTGCCGATCAACGTGGAACGGCATGGACGCCGGGAGAGAATTACGGTGACGCTTGACCCGCCGATACGGAGGCTATACTCGATCGTTCCTCTGCCCTCGGCGACACCCGAACAAGTGGCTCTAAGGGAGGCTTGGCTTGCTGCGCACTAAACGGGGTTTTTCAATTCTCATACTATCTGATTCAAAGTGCCGGGTGGTAATGCCGTGCCGGTTCTCTGTGGCCATCCTGGCGGCCGCAGTCCTGTGTCCGCTATTCGCCGGGCTGGGCCTGGCAAGCGCTGCTGCCTCTGACCAGCAGGGAGGCGACGCGGAAGCCCTCATCAAGGCGGGCCACTGGAAGAGAGCTCGCGCCATTCTTGCGCCTCAGGTGAGCGCCCACCCCCAGGACGCCAGAGGCAGCTACCTTCTCGCGCAAGTGAAAATGTCGTTTAATGATTTGGCCGGAGCGCTCCCGCTCGCTCAGCACGCCGTCGATCTCGACGGCAAGAACGCGGAATTCCACCTGCTGCTGGGCCAGGTTTTGGGGGAAATGGCTGCTAAGGCCAGCATTTTTTCGGCAGGGCCGCTGGCGCTGAAGTTCCGAAAAGAAGTGGAAACCGCCTTACAACTCGATCCCCAAAACCTGGATGCCATGTACTCCCTGATGCAGTTCAAGTTTCAGGCGCCCGTTCTGATGGGGGGAAACAAAGACGAAGCGCGCGCTTTGGCGGACAAAATCACAGCTCTCAACGCCAGCGAAGGTTACCTTGCCCGCGCCTCGCTAGCAGAGCTGGAAAAGAATCCGGTGCAGGTCGAAGCGTACTACTTGAAAGCTGTGCAGGCAGATCCCAAGAATTACAACGCGCTTACGACGCTGGGGGCGTTTTACAGTCAGCCTCCCCACCAGAAATACGGTGAGGCCACAAAGCACGCCCAAAACGCCTTGCAACTCGATCCCAATCGCGTTGGGGCGCACTGGATCCTGGCACGGGTTTTCGTCCTCCAGGAACGCTGGGGTGATTTGGAGCAAATCCTGATAACCTCGGAGAAAGATGTTCCCGATGACCCGCGCCCGTTTTTCGAAGCCGCTCGATCCTTATTGGAAATCGGCAAAGACCTTCCGCGCGCCGAGGGCTACGCGAAGAAGTATCTTTCGCAGGAGCCGGAGGGCGAGGAGCCCGACGCCGCGGCCGGCCACCGGCTCTTGGGGCTGGTGTTCGAGAAGGAGGGCCGGACCGCCGAAGCGCGCGCGGAAATTCAGACCGCTCTCCAGCTCAGGCCCAACTACAAAGCCGCGAAGGATGATCTAATCCGATTGGCGAAGTGACAGGCCGCGTCTCATTGCGCCTTCCTTCTCCGCAGCAGGTAAACCAGCAGCAGCGCCAACGCGCCACCGCCGATGATTGCCAAAGCGATGCGGTCCATTCGGGTTACGATGTTGACCAGTGTGCTCCAACTGCTCCCAAACAGAAAACCCGCGTAACCGATAACCAGTGCCCAGCAAACCGCACCCGCGAACGTGAAAAACAGAAAGGTCGAGAAAGGCATGCGCAAAGCGCCCGCCAGAATTCCCGCGAAGACGCGCAATCCGGTGATGAACCGCGCCGTAAAGACCGCCCAGTGACCGTGCTGGAGAAACTTCTGTTGGGCTTCGTCATATTTCTTCCGCAGCCGGGGGAAACGCCGCAGAATGCGATTGACCACGGAAGTGCCGCCGTACCGGCCCAGCAAAAAGCCGCCGCTGGCGCCCGCTGTGGCGCCGGCAATGGCGGTAAGAATTGCCGGTACGATGTGGATGGTGCCTTGATAGGCGAGAAAACCGGCAAACAGAAGCACCGTCTCGCCGGGAATAGGGAAGCCTATGTTTTCCGACATCACGCCGAAAAAGACCACCCAGAGCCCGTAGCGTGCGAAGAAGTCAGACAGAATTTGGAAAATCGAGTTGGCCACGGCTCCCGTGATTATGCACGAAGTTGGGCTTCCTCACCCAGAGGATTCTGCACTGGGGTCGCCCGGGTCCGCCACCAGCAACTCCAAAACGCGGTTAAGGACGAGCCGTAAAAACACTCCGTAGCAACAAAAACGCCGCCATACCCTGGCGGGCGGAATCACTGAAGATTTTCCGGGCGAGGGAAAGCGCTTGCAGGAGATTGAGGATGAAGTCCCCCCCGGCCTCCGCTGAGCGGCGACACCTTCAACCCGGCATTTGCCTGTCAGGTCGATTGCGGTGTACCAGGGGGCTGAATGACACACTTACACCCGCAGGGAGCTGAACCGGGCCTGTTCGCGCTGTGACCCTACGGGACTCGCCCTGTGCACGCTTTCGGCGAGAGTCTCGGCAAGAGCCGGATGCGGGGAATCCGCACGTCCGGTTCGACGAGAGGAGAGGAACGCCGTCCGTTACCTCTCCTACTCTGCCGCCAGCCGCGAAAAGTCAATGCGTTGAGAGCTTCGCCTGCAGGTCCTCAAAGAGGTTTTGGAGTACGACTTGGTCGTAACCGCGGAAGTCTTTCAGAATCCTTCCCCTCTTCGACTCGACGATTGACCCGGCAGCTTGCACGCGGATTTTGTCGATTCTTCGCGCAGCGCCGGTAGGAGCATTTGGATCCGGCGGGAGGAAGACAAATTTGAAGCTGATCTGAACCGTATAATTCCAGTTGCCTCCCAAAGTCACCACACCGGCATTCCATGTGGTGCGGGCGTAGCCGGAATCCTTATCCATCGTCGCGATGTCGAAATTATTTTCCAGAATGGTGGAAACAGCGGTTTGCCAGCATTTATCATACTGGTTTCGAAGGTCGTCCCGAACGGGAATTTCCCTCCATACGGGGTCACCCACCACAAATCTTGCCTTCAAGGGTCCAGGGATGTCAGAAGCGAAAAGGCTTGACACCACCATTGCCAACAACATGCAACCGAGGAGAATAGAAAATTTGCGCATAGCCGTAAACACCTCCCATGGTTCATTTCTTCTTTAGCAAATTCTTCTGGCGCCGGGCTCCGCTCCGACTGATGAGTTGCCCGGTTTGGTCGCGAATTAAGTCTTCCGCGTCGACCTAACCGTTAACTGCGAGGAACAGTGATCGCCTAAACAACCACGTCAAAAGCAGTGATCTGACCTTAAAGGCAAAACCACTTTCGGCGCCGATAGCCACAGTCAGCGCTTTCCTGACTATGGATCTTTCTCATGCGTGCTGTCCCAGCGGCAACCGCAGGTAATCAGTTTGAATTGGGACCAGCGCCTCTTTTGACCGTGTCCAAAGCAAAATTGCCGTAACTCGACGACCGGCAACCTTCCGGCCGCTTCACCGGCCCTCTCCGCGCGGGATTCAACCACTCCAGCTTGGTTGGTCTTTGCCGTCACCCGTGGTCATAAAAGCATTCACGGTGGCCAGGCGCCACCTGTGCTTGCCCTGCGAAAAAGGAGCAGGGCTTTCCTCATCTCGTTGACCACATGAGTTGTAATTGCGAACTGATTGTCTCAGACCGCCCCTATTAGACTTGCATCTATTCTGCTTGTCAAGGGGTTTGTTCCATGACATGAGCCTTTTCTTTATATGTGACCATGCACAGGAAAAACCATGGCATACGACGGATGGAATCCCTGATTGATGAGGGGATATCGCCGCCCCATATGACGGCACGGTAAACACGAGGGATACAGTGACGTTTAAGTTCGGTGGTAATGGGTCCGCCCAAGTGACGCTGGCCGGCAAAACGGGGAACCGACCTATTACACGCCCGAGCACCCTTGCCGCAACGGCATCGGGCATGAGAGAATCCTCCATTCAGGACGGCCCTGAGCGTGGCTCCTCGCAGGATTTCTATAACTTGATTGAAAGCGAGCTTACCGATCGCAACGATCTCACTCACATCCGTTTTGGAGACCGCCGGCCCCAGCCTATGCCGCGTGGCCACGCATGCGCCGGGCCCTGCCGGAGTGCTACCGCTTTCCGCAGAGATGTTGCTCCGTCAACCTTCGGGAAATCTCTTCGGGTTAACCCAGAGCGCCGGCATGGGTTGGGACCCGGCCAGGCTTCTCGATCCCGAATTCCTCATTCTCAGCACCCACGGCGGCCTGCGCGCCGAGAATGGAGAGGCCATCGCTCTCGGCTTCCACACGGGACACTGGGAAGTGGGGCTGCTGGTGGCGGAAGCGGCGCGGGAATTGAAGGAGCTGCGTGCCGTGCCCTTTGCCGGCGCCTGCACGGACCCTTGCGATGGACGCACTCAGGGGACCACCGGCATGTTGGACTCCCTTCCCTTCCGCAACGATGCCGCCATCGTGCTGCGTCGTCTCATCCGTTCACTGCCCACCGGCAAAGGTGTCATCGGCATTGCTACCTGTGACAAAGGCCTGCCCGCCATGATGATGGCGCTGGCGGCGTCGGCAAAGACTCCCACCATTCTCGTCCCCGGCGGCGTTACGCTTCTGCCGGAATCGGGTGAGGATGCGGCCAAGGTGCAAACCCTCGGCGCGCGCTTCGCTCAGGACCAGATCAGCCTGGAGTACGCCCAAGAGGTGGGCTGCCGCGCTTGCGCCACTCCCGGGGGCGGATGCCAGTTCCTCGGCACCGCGGCAACCTCGCAAGTGGTGGGCGAGGCGCTGGGTCTGGCGTTGCCGCACACGGCGCTCTCCCCTTCCGGCCAGCCGATTTGGCTCGACGCCGCGCGCCGCTCGGCCCGGGCTATATTCCGCCTGCACCAGCTACAAATCGGGACCTCCGACATCCTCACGCAGGCCGCGATTCAGAACGCCATGGTAGTCCACGCGGCCTTCGGCGGTTCGACCAATCTTCTGCTGCACATTCCGGCCATCGCTTTTGCCGCGAAATTGCAGCGGCCTGTCGCTTCCGACTGGGCGGAGGTGAATCGCCAGGTGCCGCGCCTGGTGGATGCCCTGCCCAATGGCCCGCGCAATTTTGCCACCGTCCAGGTTTTCCTCGCCGGCGGCGTACCGGAAGTGATGCTGCACCTGCGGCGGGCCGGACTTCTTGACACCAGCGTCAAGACCGTCTCCGGAGAAACGCTCTCTGCCTCCCTCGATTGGTGGGAGGCGAGCTCGCGCCGCCGGGAATTACGCCGCTGCCTGCAAGAGCAAGACGGCATCGATCCCGACGATGTGATCATGACGCCCGATCAGGCTCGCTCGAAGGGAATCGGTTCCACCGTCTGTTTTCCCCTGGGGAATCTCGCGCCCGAGGGCTCTGTCATCAAGAGCACGGCCATTGATCCTTCGCTTATCGATGGGAACGACGTCTACCGGCACGTAGGTCCGGCCCGAGTTTTCATCACGGAAGCCGCCGCGATTGAGGCCATCAAGAACGGCGAGGTTGCGCCGGGAGTCGTGATCGTGCTCATCTGCAGCGGTCCGGCCGGCGCGGGCATGCAAGAGATCTATCAAATCACTTCCGCGCTCAAACAACTTCCCCATTGCCGGCACGTGGCGGTACTTACCGACGCGCGCTTCAGCGGCGTTTCGACGGGAGCTTGCATCGGCCATATATCTCCCGAGGCGTTGGCGGGCGGAGCCATCGGGAAGGTTCGGGAGGGCGACCGCATCGAAATTGTGATCGACCGCCGACACCTGACCGGCTCTCTTAATCTCGTGGGCGACACAAACGAGCTGTTCGGCGCGGAAGAAGGCTCACGCCGCTTGGCGCAGCGCGAGCCCCGCCCTGATTTGCGTCCGCACCCGGCACTCCCGGAAGACACGCGCCTATGGGCGGCTTTGGTTCAGGCCAGCGGAGGTGTGTGGGGAGGCTGCGTCTACGACACCGACCGGATAATCTCCTTGCTGAAGAAACCTAAGTAAGACCCTGCCGCACCTACGCGTTCGGAAGTTGCCCCGGAAGGCGAAAAACGCCTAGAAATCTCGGCGGGCGCGTGGGAACCGCGCTCAAAATCCCCTGGGTCTAAGGTGTGCAAGTTGTAGGGTCGAGCCGCGTTCGGCCCTGCGTCGTGGCACGGCCACTCCTGGCTGTGCCTCGCTCAGGCTGCGAGCCTGCGCCACAGGGAAGAGCCACCCCGTATACAGGGGCGCAGCGTGTTTTTCCTGACACCTGAAACCCGACACCTGGCACCTCCGTCCTCCCTGACATCTGACACCTGGCGCCTTGCGAGCCGGCGCCGCCGTTGCCGCCGCCATGGAGTCAAGGTTGGGCATAAAGCGAAAAGCCCACGCAGAGAGGCACTGCCCGTGATGTTATGAGACGGCTACCGCCCTTTCAGGGCGCAGACATCAGGAGGTTTTGGTGCATCCCAAGGCCATCTGCCTGGGCTGGAATAGCGCGCCCCTTTGGGGCGCAGCGGCGAGTATTCGCCGAGGGCGCCGTTCTATCCACGGGCATTCTTCCAAGGCAGGCGGGGAAGAGCTCGTCCGAGGTCCGAAGTCGAAAGGCCGGGCTTCAGGCGTTAGTGCGGGATCCATTCCACCGCAAGTCGCATGAACGCGATTCCAGCGACGGTCGCCAGCATAACCCCGGAACTTGGCGAGCGGCGGTGGGCCTCAGGCAACAAATCGCTGGTGGCGGTGTAGAGAAAGAAACCCGACGCGAGACCCAGGAAAGCTCCCAGGGCTGGGGCCGAGGGGAGAAGAATCAAGGCCAAAAACCCACCCGCTACGGGCGCGAGAGCGTCCAAAACCAGGAAGACGATGTCGCCACGTTTGGCTGGGCGACCCTGCGTCACCATCAAGATGGTGTTAAGGCCGTCGCTCAGGTCATGCGCTACCACCGCCAAGGCGACGAGGATGCCGATATGCCAGCTCACGAGAGTGGCGGCTCCGATACTCGCGCCGTCAAGAGTGCTATGGCCAATCAATCCCAGCACACTGATCCGCCCGACGCGCCGGTGCGCCTCATTTGCGCAGTCTCTTTCCGGGCACGAGTGGATCACGATCAGGCGCTCGGCAAGATAGAAGGCCACGAAGCCGGCCACAACCCAACTCAGGGAGCTGCGGATGCTCCCTCCGTGCTCTTGGGCAAGAGAGATGGACTCCGGCATGAGGTCAAAGAAGGTCGCGCCCAAAAGCACCCCAGCCCCAAAGCCCAGCAGTAAGTGAATGCGGCGGTGCGTGGCTATAACCACAAATCCGCCCACCAGGGTGGACAACATGGCCAGAGATGTTAGCAGCAAGATGCGCACTGGACCTGTGCCTCGCTCTCAATTAACCACGCCAAGGGTTCAAGGTATGTGACATGAGGTCTTCGTAGTCGTTCATTTTTTTGCATTCTGGGCCAACGGTCCTAACCTACAGTCTGGGCACTCGGTTCTGCGGCAACCGGACCGGGGCGCGCCGCGCTGGGGCTTGCGAATCTCAGGATTCGGGCACTGTTGGCGACCACGGCGAAAACGGCCACACTCTGGGATAGAGCGCCCGTGAGGGGATGGAGGATTCCGCCGGCGGCCAACAGAATAAGGGCCACGGAGAGCCCGAAGGCGAGCCATAAATTTTGGCCGATGACGCGGCGCGTGGTGTCCGCCAGACCGATGAGCTGCGGCAGCCGCCGAAGATCCGTTCCGAGAAGAGCCACGTCGGCCCCTCCCAGAGCCACTTCGTTAAGCTCGGCGCCAATGGCCACTCCAACGTCGGCCCCGCCGAGAGCCGGCGCGTCGTTCACTCCATCTCCGACCATCATGACGGTACGCCCGGCAGCCTGCTCGGCCCGCACGATTTCGAGTTTCTGGGCGGGAAGGACTTCGGCGACGACCTGGTCCATGCCGAGCGCTTCACCCACTTCCTGAGCTGTTGCCGCCCGATCTCCCGTCAGGAGCACCAATCGGTCGATCCCCAAAGCGCGCATGGAGTCCAGCGCTTCCCGCGCTTCGCCGCGGGGTTTATCGCGCAGCAGCAGGCGGCCGAGACAGCGGCCTCCATAGGCGACCCACACCTGCGACACGTCTTCGCCGTCATCCGATTCAGCATTGATGCCGAGTTCCACAAGCAGCCCCCGGCGTCCTAGGACGGCTTGCTGGCCCTCGACGATGGCGACGACGCCCAGACCGGGTCTCTCCTGGAGATCTTTTGGCGGCGTGCTGACGATTCCACGCTCTAGAGCTTCCGCCACAACGGCCCGCGACACGGGATGCAGAGACCCGAAGCCGCATGCCGCCGCCACGGCGAGCAGCCTCTCCTCCGATACTCCATTTACCGGCTGGATCTGTGTGACGGCCGGCGCGCCCACCGTCACCGTCCCGGTTTTGTCGAGAATCAAGGTGTCAACGTCCGAGGCGCGCTCGAAGAAATCCGCGCTTTTGATGAGGATGCGAAGGCGCGTGGCCACGCTCATCGCCGCCACGATGGCGGCGGGGCCGGCCACCACCAGCGCCGTGGGAGTCGCCACCACCAGCACGGTGATGGCTCGCGAAAGTTCATTGCTGAAAAAAAGGGTGGTGGCCGCCACGGTGAGCACCAGCGGCAACCATACTCCGGCGCGGCGCTCGAAGAGGCGGAGCAAGGGCACCGAGGTGCGCTCCACCTCGGCCAGGAGTTGGACCACCCTTCCCAGCACGGTATCGGCCCCTGCCCCGCGGACTTGAATTTTCAGCAGCCCGTCCAGTGCCACCGTCCCGGCGAAGACAGGGCTGCCGGGCCCCACATCCTCATAAAGGGACTCTCCCGTGATGGCGGATTGATCAACCGCCGCCCGCCCTTCCAGTACTGTTCCGTCCACCGCGATTCTCTCCCCGGGCCGCACGAGGATTTCATCTCCCGGAACCAGGCTGTTGGGATCAACGCGCTCCTCGATGCCGTTACGCCACCTCACTGCCTGGCGGGCCGCGAGGGCTCGAATTCCGTCGATGGCCGCCCGCGCCCCCAGCGAGCTGCGCTCTTCAAAGAGACGTCCCAGCTCGAGGAAAAGCGGGATGAGGGTGGCGGTCACGAAGTCGCCGGTGGCGGCTGCGGCTAGAACGGCAAGGGCCACCAACTGATCAGTGGCCCGGCGCGAGTCTCCCGTCACAATTCCACGGACGCCCGACACGAGGGTGGGGATGGCTACGACGGCCGCTGCCAACGCCCGGAAAATCTCTCCGATCTGGAACTGATCGGGCTCGACGTGCACCAACAGCGTCCCCAGGCTGAGTAGACCGATCCCGATGAGCCCTGCGCCGAGCCGCACACTGATGTGCCGCCGTTCTTCCGCCGCCAGGGTCCCCGGCACGCCCTCGCTGCCGGGAGTCATAAACTGGATCGCAAGGTCGCTCATGGCGAGTCATCCCCGCCTCTCTCCGTTCCCGTCCCCGGGGAGGGAGCCGTCGGGTCGGGAGTCGGCCGGGGTCCAGCTAAGGAGGGCACAATCGAAATGCGGAAACCGTGGTAGCTGCCGCCCACAGGGGGCGGAATCCACTGAACCGTGCCCGCGGAACTGATGGCCCGTTCCACCGCATCCCGGTAGAGCCTCTCCCTGACGACTACCGGATTGGCGCGATATTCATGCTCCAGCGCCCGGAAGGCCTCGGCATCCCCTTGGGCGACGGCGAGGGCTGAATCCGCGGCGCCCCGCGCGGCCTGCACCGCCGCGTCGGCTTCGGCTTGCGCTTGGGGGATGGCACTCTGGGCAAAAGCCTGGGCGTCATTCTGCTCCGTCTGGGCCTGGATGTAAGCGCTCTGCACGGCGTCGAACGCGGGAGCCAGCGCGGCGGGCGGAGCAAGCCGTATGACCTCCAGCGATGACAGCTCGAGACCCGAGTGGGCGGCATCCAGGCCGGCCTGCGCGCGGCGTGTGGCCAGGGCGATAAGGCTCTTGCGGCCATCGGACAGCACGCGGTCAACCCCCATCTCGCCCAAGGAACGCACCATGGCGGCCGTCACCTCCACCCGCAGCACATCCTCGGCCTTGGGGCCGTAAAATGCCCATTCGGCGGGATCCCTCACCCGATAGCGGGCCACCATATCCGCCTGTACGATGTTCTGATCTCCGGTAAGCGCGTAACCTTCGGTCAGCGGGTCGAGCGTATCGACTCCTCCCTCGATGTAAACGTCGGCGGAGATACTGGCGGGGGCGAGAGTGCTTACCTTGACCTCCCACACGTGCTTGACCTGCACGCGCACCACTTCGTCGATGGGCCGCGGGAGGGCGAAGAGCAGGCCCGGCCCGTGCCGTTGCAAGGCGGGCGTATCCCCCAAAAGGCGCCCCCAACGCAGGACGACGGCCACCTCATCGGGCTTCACAATGGTAATCCCCGACAGGGCGTAGAGTACCGCCATGGCGGCAACCCACAAGTGCATTTGCTGCCAAGCCCCATCGAGGAGACGGGCGAGGGGCGCCGCGAGTCGAGCGATCTCCGAGGGTGGTCCGAGTCTTCTCACTTTTTATCCTTGCTCTGAAGCAGGGAGAAGGGCTCAGAGTCGGTGCGGAGAATCAGCGAGGTGTTTCGCGTGACGAGCTTATTCAGGGATTCGAGCGAGCGCGTAAACCGGTAGAGTTCCGGGTCAATGCGGTGAGCATCGGCATAGGTCTTGGCAACCTGTGCCGCCGATTCGCCGCGGATGCGCGCCTCCTCTTCGAGGCCTTTGGCGCGGATGCGGGCCGCCTCCAGGTCCGCTTCGGAACGGATTTTGCTGGCGGCTTGTTCCCCTTCCGCCTGGTACTTGGCCGCGAATTGGCGCCGTTCGGCACGCATTTGCTCGAAGACCGCCGTTACGTTCTCGGCGGGCAGGGCAAGGCGCTCGAGTCGAATCTGCTCGACGTCCACGCCATAGCTGCGCAGCGCCAGCGGCGCCGTCGAGGCCAGGAGTTCAGACTCAATCTGGTCCATCTGCAAATCGTTCGGGTTCGTGGACACCAACGCCGACAGATCGTGCCCCCCCAAAGTCCCGATGGCCGCATTGGTCAGCAAGCCGTCGAGCTTGCCCTCGGCGTCGCCCTCGTTGCCGACGGCTTGGATAAACGTGAGCGGATCTCCGATCCGCCAGACGACGAAGGTGCGGGCGATAATGTTTTTCTTGTCGCGCGTGAGCATCTCGGTCTGGCCGGTTTCATACACGCGCCGTCGCATGTCAAGCAATAACGTTCTGTCGATGGGCCAGGGAAGCTTCCAGTGCAGGCCGGGTTGGGTCGCCGCGCGCAAGGGACGGCCGAAACGGGTGATCAGCACCGCCTGTCCTTGCCTCACCACCACGGCGGTGGCGCTGAACACGATGGCGGCGAGCGCCAAGGTGCCCATCACCGCCCTCAACCAGCGCTGCGTTCTCATCGCGTCAACCATATTTCACCCCCGTCCCGCTGGAAGCGGGAATCGACAACCGTGAAGCGCAGCCCCCCGAGGCTGTTCTCCAGCGTCTCCAGACGGCGACGAAAGAAGAATTCCTCAGGCGCGATGCGATACTGCGATTCGAGCGTACGAAAGCTCCACGCCTCGCCCGCCGCCCGGGCGAGAGCTTGGGTCCCTTCCGCGCGGGCATCGTTCTCACTCACCACCACCAAGGCCTCGGCAATCGGCACCGTCTGATTGCGGTAGGCCTGGGCGTTGACGGTCGCCGTAACCTTTCCCAGCTCGGCGGAGACGACCGCCTCATAGTCGGAAGCCACCGGCACCGGCGGGTGCATGCCGCCCACCGTGAAGGCCAACACCTGAACACCGAGACCGAGGGCGTCGGCATCCTTCTGCACACGGGCGCGCATCTGCCCGGTCAACGTCGCGACGTTCTCCGACAATGCTTCGGAAAGCGTGCGGTTCACCGTGGAGATCATGACCGCCCGATAGGCGATAGCACGCAGCGCGGCGGCGGGGTTTTGACAGTGGTAACGCCAGGCACGAGCATCGCTGATGCGATACTGGACGTTTGCATCCACCGTGATGAGGTCGCGCCCATTGCCGAGGAGCAGGGTGTACTCGTCGGGGGCATGCTCGACTGCCCACAGCACATTCTCCGGTCCTTCCTTTTCCTGTCCCTCGTGGCCCACTTGCAAGGCCTGCACGATCTTCACGGGGATGCGAATCACTTGATCGACGGGCCATGGCCAATGCAGGTGAAGCCCAGGTTCAAGCGGCTGCCCTTCGAGCGGTACGCCCAGACGCTCGACCAGACCCACTTCCTGAACTCTCACCACCGAAATGCACGTCGAGAGCCAGCCCAGCAGAAACAGGCCGATGACGACCGGTTCTAAACTGCGACGGACAATCGCGAGCGCCCAACTGGAACGCAGATCAATGCCGAGTTGCCGCTCTCCGGCATCAAGGATGCTGCCCAAGATGTTCGCACGGCTCCCCAGTGCTGAAAGAACCCCGATGTCCAGGGGGAAAATCTCCGGAACGTCCCTCATCCCCGCGCCGCTTTGCCCTAAGGAGGCTGTAACACACGGCGGCATTAATCGCCAAAACCGAAAAATGAAGGATCCGGAGCATCGTGATCTGGCCCGCCCACTCTAAACCGATAGAAACCGCCGCCGCCGCGAGGATCCAGGCGAGCACCCGTGCGCCCCGGCAGAGACTCTGGGCCTCGGGTAGCCATGCGGAATCGATGTCGGCGAGGTAGTGCGCAGCCGTGGCGGCCAGTCCCGCTGTGCCCAGAAAAAGAACCGCGACAATCCCCGCCATCAGTGGGGCCACGGGAGTTGGAGCAAAGTTGAAGAGCAACAGAATGGCTATAACTGCAAACCCGGCGCCGGCAGTACCGATTCGGAAAATCTCTTTCGTCCCGAGATCGTGAAGCCAAAGCCAATGCCAGGCAGCATGAACTCTCTGAAGAGGGCTCTGTTTCGAGCCATCCGCTTCCGGAGTAGCGGGTGTTTCCGCGGGCGTTTCTGGTTTCTCCGTAGGTGCCGGCATCGGCGGGCCCGCATCGCTTTTCGGGGGCTTCGCCCTTGCGATTTGGCTTTCTAAGACGCCGATGAGAATGCCCGTCGCGAGTCCCAGGGACACGGCAGCGTCGAGGACTACCGGATTCGCGAGCAGCAGACCGGCGACCAGAGCGCCTCCTGTGCCGAGAAATGCAGTTCCTATTAGGACCAGGACTGCTCCGCGATAGGGGTTTTGATTTGAGTCCGCGTTTAGAGAAGGCCGGGCGGGCATTCCAGGGTTAGACATATCAACTCCATTGTGATTCGAAAGCCTAGACGAAAGCCGAATCCGAGGCATTTGGCGATCCTCGTGATGCGGCGTGGATTGTTGGCAACCCAATTCAGAACTGCAAATTGGGGCAGCCAATGGATCTGGCGATCCCTTGATCTTGTGAAATATGCGACGTGGTTAGAGTCGAGGAGGAGCGCGGTCTTGCGTCAAGAGGGGTTGAACGAAGACAACGACAATATCTTTTGCAGGAACAAGACTTGCTATCTGAACTACCCTAAAGCAAAGCGTGGCAACGGGAGGAAAGACCGCGTGCTTGGCATTGTGCAAAGCTATGCACAACTGGCAGTGAGATTCGTGGGCAGAATTTGCATCGAGGTGGCCGTGCGCAACCGCAGCAGTCGCGACCGCGGCAAGGGCCAGGATCACCAGCACAACCAACACTCGACGAACGCCAAAATGGTTCATAGTGAACGCTTCTATGAAATGATCGTGTGTGCCCTCTCCATTGTCAATATGATTTTGGCACTCCATCCTCGCCCCATTATTCCTTTTGAGGTTTTAGGCGAACTCATCGAGGGGGGACGTTGCCGCTGGAGGGAGGCGGATGGGGTACGGCGTGCCGGCGGCTATGACAAAAAGTCCCACATCACGCTAGCCTCCAACGTTCCTATTAGCGAATATTAGCCCCTATTTGCCCTTTATCCACAATCGAATCGGTGGTGGGGCGGGACGGCGATTCAAAATTCAAGATTCAAGATCGCCATGCACAGGCGAAAATGGAAAACCGAAACTGGAAAATCGAAACTGGAAAACCGAAACTGGAAAATCGAAACTGGAAAATCAGCAATCCGAAACAGGCGATTCAAAATTCAAGATCGCGATCGTCAATCGAAAATCATCAATCCAAAATCGCAATCGGCAATCGCAAATCGGCAAACCAGAATCCAAAATCGGGAGTCGGCAATCCAAAATCCAAAATTGCAAATCCAAAATCAGTAGATCTCGAACCGTTCCTGGTGGACGGTGGGGTCGCTCTTGATGATGACGTCCTTCTTGGTGAGCGATTCGAGTTCGGAGAGCAGGCCGCCCTCGCGCGACTTCAGGGCTTTGCTGCGGGGAATCAATGGGAAGTGAAATGTAGCGCTGGCAGGAGTTCGGGGCCCATTATAGAGCCGAACGGTCGCTGACGCGCCAAGTGCTTCCGTCAAAGCGCTTCGGCACTCAAGAGAGGGAAGGCGGAAGCCGCGATGGCGACGCCCGCGTTCGGCCCAACATCGTACCACAGCCACTCTTGGCGGTGCCTCGCTCAGGTTGCGAGCCTGTGCCAAAGGGAAGAGCCCCCCAAGAGATGGGGCGCTGTGCGTTCTCCCCTGACACCTGAAACCTGGCACCTGACACCTTCGGCGCTGTGTGTTTTCCCCTGACCCCTGACACCGGGCACCTTGCGAGCCAGCGCCGCCCTTGCCGCCACCATTGACCAGAGGTCTGGCATGAAGGGAGAGGCCCACGGACGGAAAGGCAGCGTCGGTGGCTGCCAGCTCTACTGGTTGACATTTAACGCGAGGCGTTATAGTCTACAAGGCGTGATCAAATCCTTCCGGTGTGATGAGACGGAGCGGCTCTTTCATCGCGAGTCCCGCCGGAAGTTTCGCGCTATCGAGCGCTCGGCGCTACGCAAGCTCGACGCGGCGAATGATCTGCGAACTCTCGGCGCACTCCCGGGCAACCGGCTGGAGCGGCTGAGCGGGGACCGCGAGGGGCAGTACAGCATTCGCATCAACGGCCAGTGGCGGGTCTGTTTTGCTTGGCGACGGGGCGACGCTTACGAAGTTGAAATTACGGACTACCACTAGGAGGACAGGATGGCGAGGAAACTGAAGCCCGTACATCCGGGCGAGATTCTCCGCGAGGAGTTTATGAAGCCGCTCGGCCTCAGCATGAACAAGCTGGCGCTCGACTTGCGTGTGCCCGTCACCCGCATCGCGGAGATTGTCCACGAGCGTCGCGCCATCTCGACCGATTCGGCCCTGCGCCTGGGGCGCTACTTCCACACCCCACCGGTTTTCTGGATGAACCTCCAGGTTCACTACGACCTCGAAGTCGCGGAAGACGAGCTGGCGCACCGCATCGTGCGCGACGTGCAACCCATCGAAACCGCCACTCTTTAGGCGCCAGGCGCCGAATGAACCCATTTCCTAGACAATATTCACCAGAGCTTTTTTTGGTGTCTTGGTGCCTTGGTGGTGAAAGCATCGCGAGCGCCGCCGTCGCCGCCACCATTGAGTCAAGGTTGGGCATCAAGGGAAAAGCCCACGGATGAGGATGGAGCGCGGGTGTCCTCACCCGCGATCTGCCTGTCTTGTCACCTCGAACACGCGGGTGAGGACACCGGGATTAGACGCGGGTGAGGACACCCGCGCTACGACCCCAAGTGGGAAGGCGCGTCCGCCGTTGTGATTGGCGGACTCTCATCCCCAGCGACTCCCGGCCTCCCCGCTGCTTAGCGGTTCATCTCAACCATCGGGACACATCCACGTTGTTGCTCCACCTCTCTCGTGAAAGTAGGAATTGAATATCTTGACTTACAAGAAGCAGACAAGTAAGATATAGTGCAAGGTAGGTGCCTAATGGAGATTGAAACGAGCGTGGTCACGACCAAGGGACAACTGGTAATTCCCGCTCGCCTGCGGCGGCGATTCGGGATCAAAAAGGGTACGAGGGTCACCTTTGTAGAAGATGCCGGGCGCATCATCGTTCAGCCCGTCACCCGCGAGTTCATCCGCGGCCTGCGCGGGTCGCTGCAAGGGGAAACATCCGCGCTTACCACCCTGCTGGCGGAGCGCAAGCGCGAGCGCCAGCTTTGATGAAAGGCGAAACTGGGAATTAGAAACTGGGAACTGGAAACTCGAAACTGGAAACTCGAAACTGGAAACTCGAAACCCAAAGGCGGGGTGAGGGCCTTCCCCGTATGCCACATTCCATCTACTTCATGCGGTTCTACCTATGAAAACCTACGTGTTGGACGCGAGTGCCCTCATGACTTTTTTTGAGAACCGCGCGGGGGCCGACAAGGTGGAAGCAATAATGGTTGACGCGGCGGACGCCGCGCGCCCGCTCGCCATGTCGGTGATCAACTGGGGCGAGGTCTATTACGCCATCTGGCGCGCCCATGGAGAGAAGGCCGCCACCGCCAAGCTGCAAGCGATCGCTCAGCTTCCCATCCAGGTGTTTGAGGTGGACATGGAACTGGCCAAGCTGGCCGCCAGCCTCAAGGCTCAGCACAATCTTCCCTACGCCGACTGCTTCGCCGCCGCCCTCGCCCAGGCCCGCAAGGCAACCTTGGTCACCAGTGACAAGGATTTCGAGCGCGTGGGAGCCGCCCTCAAAATCCTTTGGGTCTGATCTTGTAGCGCGGACCTGTTTTGTAGGGCCGAACGGCGTTCGGCCCGGGACCAGCCCCGCTGGCCCGAATCACATACAGGGCGAGCGCCGTCGTTGCCGCCACCATTGAGTCAAGGTTTGGCATCAAGGGAAAAGCCCAGAGACAGAAAGGCACTTCCGGTGGCCAGCCGCTCCAGATGTCTCACGGATGAAAATCCAGGCCAGTCGTTCGGAGGGCCGCCAGCTCGCTGACGCGACTTGGTTGGAGGGTTGTGAATTCCTTTTGAGGCACCTTGAGGTACTTCCATGTCGTCTGAGTTAAGTTAGTAGCAGTCTCGCACCAGCGCGCGGCGGCTACATCCTTGTAGGGGACTTCGGCAGTTTCTTGGCCTTTAGTTTCGAGAAGCCAGCACTTCCCCTGACTATCTAGCGCGACAAAGTCAGGCGTATAGAAGTGGAGGTTCATTGCCGCATCTGTGTACTCGATGGTGAAACCGAAAGAAAGGGGAATCTTGGCAAAAGCCTCAACGTCCGGGGCATTATCCAAGAACTTCGCGAATTCCCGCTCGAAGTCATTATCACAGGGCACCAGGTTGAATACCGTCTTCCGCCCTTCCCAGACTGGGCGCGACCAGGGGAAGGGCTGGCAACCCGAGAGCATTCGGGCCGGTTCGAGCAGTTGCGGAGTCTGTTCCTCGATAGTTAATTCCAACAAGGCATTCTTGAAGACATCCACGCAAACATAGTGGGCCACAGCGGTGCTCATGGCCTTGACCGTCACTGGATCATTCAAGTCCACGAGGTGGCCAAAAGCCTTCCCCTCGAAGAAATCCCGCACCTTGGGGGCGAGCGCCGCGAACTGCGAAGGCAGCTTCACCGCTTCCGCGATGCGTCGCGCGTAGTACCCAATCACTTCCTGTGCCGTCTGCGGCTCGGGAATGGTATAGTCGCGCTCCACTTCTTTCTTGAGAGTAATGATGTCGAAGCCTTCGTAGCGAAACGTCTTCGCCCGCGGGTCGTCTTCGCTCATCGGGAGGACAATGCTTTGCAGGCCCAGCGCGTTTAGCCCCGCAATCTCTTCCGCCAGGCTCTTCTTGCGCACCAGCGACGGCGTCAGCACAGGCAGCCCGATATCAAATTTCTTGCGGTCGTCCAGAGGCATAATCGTGACGATATGCAGTTTGTCTTTGCCGAGTTCAAACGTATCGAGCTTCAAATCTTCAATTTTTTCCAGTTCGTCTACGAAATCCAGAAACGCCTTATTGCCGATGATATCGACCCGTTCGGTGTAGCTTCCCGGCAACTCGCGAAACATCAGCCGCAGCCCGCGTCCGATGGTTTGCTCGGGCAGGATGTTGGCCTTGGACGTATAGGGCCGCAGCCCCACCACCACCGTAACGGTTTGCACGTCCCACCCTTCGCGGAGCATCAAGACACTTGCAATGGCGTTGATGGGACTATTCGGGTCGTCCACTTTGCGGACTGCCTCGCGTGCGGTATCCAAATCCCCCTTACTCACTTGACCCGTCTTGTCGGTGTGGATTACCTGGGTCTTGTCGTCGCCAAAATCTTCCGGGTACTTGGTTTTAAGCCAGTCGGTCACATCCTCGGCATCGTCCGTGGTATTCATCATGATGAAGAGGACGGGTTTTCTGCGCAGTGGCTTGAGTTGATCGCGGTACTCCCGCCAGCGTTCCACCGCCGCTGTCAGGTACGCCCGGTAGCGCACGCTGGCATAGTCCGATTTGGCTTCCGTGACCTTGGCAATGCCCTTCATCGGGCGTTTCACGATGCCGTCAATAATCGCTTGCTTCAGCGGGTAATCGGAAATGGTCCAGGGGAAAATCGCTCCCTTCTGGAAGCGTGGAGTGGCCGAGAAATCCAATTGCGCGGTGAGTGGCGTCTCGGCGTGCAGCCCCCGAATTACTTTGTTCCACTCGCTGTCTTCATCGTGGGTGTGATGCGCCTCGTCATTGACCACCAACAAGCGCCCGGCGCGCAGGCCGATTCGGTCAGCAAAGTCCGTTAGCTCCAGCTTATTCATCGGAGGCTTGGACCCCAGCATTTCGGTCATGATCTCGGGCTCATCCTCCTGTGCCCGATTCGGCCGCTCATAGAATTGCTGGATGTTGGTGAGGAAAAGTGTTCCTTCGGCGTGCGCCTTTTCGCCCTCGCCGCGCATCACGCAGTCAAAATCCCAGAAAATCTCAAGTTCCTTGGGGATGACGGGATCGGTGCGAAAGATGCGTCCGCCCGCGAAATCCCCTTTCAATCGCTCAAACACGATAACGTTCGGGGCCACCAGCAGAAACGTTTTTGCATAGTCCTTGGAGATGTTGTCGGCCTCACGCGCCGCATTCAGAAATTGCCACGCTACCGCCAACGCCATGACCTTCGTCTTCCCGCTTCCCGTCGCCATCTTGACGCAGTAACGCGCAAAATCGTCGTAGGGTGGCAGGCGAACATCGCGCAAATTCTGCGCGTACCGTTCAAGTAGCGCCTTGCGGGTCCTGACCTTTTCGAACTCCCACACAAAGATCAGCGTTTCAATCGCTTCGCGTTGTGACGGGTGGTATTTGAAAGGCAGGCCGGTCGCCAGTCTGTGGTCGGTTTCAAACCAGTAGTTCAGCAGGATGCGCGTTGTATCGGTAATGCCCTTGTACCCGCCCGCCTTCCAGGCCTTGACGGCCTCACGAAGCGCGGGCACACACGGCCCCGTCCGCAACCTCGCAGTGATATCCAGCAATTCGGCCTGGCTGGGGTCAGCGGGTTGGGTTTTTCGGCGTGGCATGGGTCCAGAACGTCTCCTCACAGCCGCGCGCGTCAGGCTGCATCGGGAGAGCGGAAGCCGATTCGAGGCCGGCGCTTTTGCGGCGGCTTCATCAGTTTCCGAATGGCATCAAAAACCACCCTGAACTGCGCGTCATATTTCCCTTCCATCTCATCCAGTCGGCGGGCCAGATCGCGGTTCGAGGCCAGCATTTCCCTCAACTTAACGAAAGCGCGCATGATGGCGATGTTGACCCGCACAGCGCGCTCGCTGCGCAGTACGCTGGAAAGCATCGCCACGCCCTGCTCGGTGAAGGCGTAAGGCGTGGCACGGCGGGCGCCGCCCCAACTTGAAGTCACAAATTGTGACTTCAAGTTTGTGTACTCCTCTCGGGTCAGTTGAAACATGAAGTCCGCAGGAAACCGCTGATAATTGCGCTTAACGGCCTGAATCAAAACCCTCGGAGCGACTTCATAGAGCTCGGCAAGGTCCGTGCTGACCATAACCCTCAGGCCGCGAATCAGCAGAATTCGGTTCTCGACCCGCTCCGGCGGGATGGCGAGTTTTGAAGTCACAATTTGTGATTTCAAGTTTTTCACGGCTTAGCCCTTCCGTCAAGCACGGAGACCCTGTGCTCCCCGGCAAAAAGGCGCGATGATCTTGAGGTCGCAATTTGCGACCTCAAACTTGAGGTGCCAAAATGGCACCTCAAATTCTTCACCTCTCCCCTGATGTAGCGCCGCCCTTGAGGGCGGCACATGCCGGGCTAAAGCCCGGCGCTACAAAACCAAAATCCGTCCGGACGTGGTCGCAATTTGCGACCACCTCCGGGCTCCGATGCGCTCTCTTCCCGGGTGGTCACTATTTGTGACCACCTATTATCCCTTAACCTCAATCTGGATCGTCTTTGTCGTATCGTTCCCCAGGATGTCGATGACCTTCACCACCACCGTGTACTTGCCGGGTTCGGAGTGCTTGTACTTTGCTTCCAACTCGATTTTGGGGTCCTTGCGCGTGCGGTACGATTGCCACTGGTTGTGAAAGGTGTCGTTCTTGTAGTCCCAGTCGACGGCCCAGTAGTCCACCATCTGGCTCCAGTGCTTGATGGCTTTGCGAACTTCCTCCGGAATATCGTCAATGGGGATTACGAAATCGCTCAGCGTGAGCGTGACCTCCCGTTTCTTAACCTCCGGCTCCACGGATAGAGCACCAAGTTCAAAAAACTTGATGTCGCCCTGCTCCACGGCCTTCTTATCCAGGGCCTCATGGGGAATCTTCTTGAACGTCACGCCGACGCGCGATTCCGCCGCCACCTGCTTCGCCGTCTCGTTAAGGTCGAGCGCGAATTCCCACCCCAGAATGTCCACTCCTGCTTTGGTGGGGGAATCCTTGCCACCCGCCACCGCTTTCCAGGTTTCCTAGGCGATGGCCTTTACGTCGGCGAGCGTCACCGGCGCGTCCACCGCGCCCACGTGTACCATCCGCCCGCCCTTTGCCCCGTGCAGCCAGGTGTGTCCGGAGATGGGCGTGGCGTGGTAGAGGTCCAAAATGAATTTGCGGTAGGCCATTTCGCGTTCGCTCTGTTGTAGCGGCGGTGTTCCCACCGCCGGCATTGTAGCGTCGATCTCAGATCGACGGCGGCGGTCGGAGACCGCCGCTACAGGTGACTCGAATTCTGCCGCTTGCCACGCTTGGCGTTCGTATTTGCCCAGGTTCTGCACCACAAATGGCCGGACGTTGGGAATGCCCAACAGCCGCTTGCGTTTGGTGTGAATGGCAAACCGGCCGAGGTCACAGGCAATCCAGCGGCGATTGAGCTTTTCCGCGACCGCCGCCGTCGTCCCGCTTCCTACAAAGCAGTCGAGGATGAGGTCGCCTTCTTTGGAGGAGGCATTGACGATGCGTTCCAGAATTGGCTCCGGCTTCTGAGTTGCGTACACGAATGTGCTACTCTTTCCTAGCACTGGCTTGATGTCGGTCCAAATCTCCTGGACCACGGCCCCTTCTATTTCATCTAGGTATCTCTTGAGGCGCGGGATTCCTTCGGAACTCCATTCGATCTTCCCTTCCTGGTCAAATTGTTCGAGCGTTTCTATCTTGTATGCCCATCCTCTTCCATGGGGCGGCGTTACGCCCCTCCACACGGGCACATGTTTCGCTGGCTTTCCGCTATGTAGGGGGGTCGTTACATATTCTCCTCGCTCATCTTCCTTGAACGAATTAAGGTACTCATCACTAAGTTGCTGGAACTGCTTATTCCAGGTGTATTGTTCAGATTTGGTGTAGAACAAGATGAAGTCGGCGTTGTGCCCGAAGCTCTTTGGATGCGATTTACCCGGTCCTCGTTTCCAGACGATATTGTTTTGGAAATTCCATTCTCCAAAGACCTCATCTAGAACAGCCTTAGCGTAGTGGCCAACATGCCAATCAAGGTGAACGTAGATGCTGCCATCCTCCGCCAGCAATTCGCGCAACGGCACAGCAGCCTCGTAGAACCACTGCAAATACGAGTCGAGGCCACGGCCCCAGGTGTCCCGGTAAGCCTTCTGTTCGAGGATGGACGGCTCTTTGGTGGAAGCAGTGGTTTCGTCCTCGGGTGTGTCGGGGTCTTCGGGGATGGTGGCGGTGTAGGGGAGATCCGCGCCGGTGTCGAACGGCGGGTCGATGTAGATCAGGTTGACCTTGCCGGCAAATTCGGGCAGCAGCGACGGCAGAACGTATTTCTTGTCGCCCCGAATCAGCCGGTTGCGCCACTCGGTCTCGCGCCCCTGCGCGAAGAGTTCGAGCGAGCGCTGGCGCTCCTGCACGCTCTCGTTCACCGTCTCGATATTCTGAAACGGCAGGGCAATGCGCACCGGCCCCTGCTTCTTGCCGTCCTTATATTTCCCATCCCAGATCAGCTCGGTCATCGGCGGGCCTTCTACGCGCCGCTATCTTATCGCATTTTTCTGGGGTTGACCGTTGATTTTGACAAACGGATACCCACGGACAGCGCCCCTCAGTCCGTGGACATTTTTCAAGGCCGGGCGGGCTGAGGAAAAAATAGGTGTCAGGTGCCGGGTGTTAGGTGCCAGGAGTTACGAGGCAGAAGGCAGTAGGCAGTGGGCAGATGGCAGAAGGGGTAGGCAGGAACTAGGATTCAGGATTCAGGAGAAAGACCATTTAGATACGGGTTTTCCAATGGCCGGGGCGCCGATGGCCATGAGCAACGGCCAAGATTTGAATGGCGGAGGGTAGCTCGCGGTAAAATACCGCAAAGGGGAATCGACGCAGCAGGAATATTCGGGTGCCCCACGGACCCACGGGCCAGCGCTCGGGCGCTTCGGCAATCATGCCGATGGCTTGGGCAAGCTCCGTGGCAAAATTCCAAGCGCGGACCAATCTGAAGCAGAGGCGGCTTTACGCCGCCACCTGGCGAGGTAAACTCGCCGCTACGATTCCGCGCTTGCTGCCGCGAGAAAATCGACGCGTTTAGCGGCCAGGGGTAAGTTTTGCTGAAATCCGCTGGCGGACCTCTTTCCAGGGAACGGTTTGGGCTCTGCCGGAATCTAGGTCCTCGATGCGGCGGGCGATTTCTTCGTTCCACGCGGCTTCCACGGCTGCGGGGTCGTCAGGGGCGCCCTCTAGGCTCTCGAGCAGAGAGCCCGCCAATTCAGCGCGTTCTTCCGCAGTAAGGGCAAGGGCACGCTTCAGCAATTCTGTGGCGTCCTGCGTCATGGGATCATTATACGCCGATTACGGGACGGGAGACGGTAGGCGGTAGACAAGAGCTAGGAGTCAGGAGGCAGAATACAGAGGGCTGACAGGACTTTTCAAGGCCGGGCGGGCTGAGGAGAACAGTAGGCAGTGGGCAGAAGGCGGAGAGCAGAAGGCAGTGGGCAGTAAGCGGTAAGCTGGATTCCAGATTCAAGATTCAAAATTCTGAAGGCAGGAAGCGGAAGGTGCCGCGCGCGAGCTCGAATTTATCGGGCATAGAGTGTTTTCCCCTCGCGCAGGGCAGTGGTGACGAAGGCGTTCGGCACTCCCGACCAAGCTTCGATTTCCTGCGGTGTCCACACCACCACGTCCTTGGCCGGAAAGACGCCCACCAGCGCACGCAGGTAACGCGACGCCCGCTTGTAGCGTGGCAAGCTCGAATCCTCAACGATCAGAGACGTCCAGATCACTCCCGGGCCCCGAATCTCCGCGGGCTTGCGATCCGAACAGGACGATCTTCACCGGCGAGCCCGCCGCCAGGATGCGGCGCACGACCTCTTCCAGAATCTCAGCGGTGATAGCCGGGTTGTCCAGCAGCATGCTCATATCTAAATTGATCTCGTAGGGGCACGCCATGGCGTGCCCCTACCTGTCAATAAATTTCGAACCGCTCCTGGTGGACGGTGGGGTCGCTTTTGATGATTACATCTTTCTTGGTGAGCGATTCGAGTTCTGACACCAGGCCGCCTTCGCGCGACTTCAGGGCTTTGGCGACCTCGGGGTTCACCCGGAACGTCATGACGTCGCCGTCGATCCCCTTGGCCATCTTGCGCGCTTCCGCCAGGATTTCGTTGCAGACGGTATTGACGGACTTCACCCAGCCGGCGCCGCTGCAATACTCGCAGGGCTGGCAGAGGGTGCGCTCCAGCGACTGCTTGACGCGCTTGCGGGTGACGGCCACCAAGCCAAAATCGTTGAAGGAGATAACCTTGGTGGGGGCGCGGTCAGAGCGCAAAGCCTCTTCCAGGGCCTGCACCACGCGGGCGCGGTTCTTGCGCTCGTCCATGTCGATGAAATCGATCACGATGATTCCGCCCAGATCACGCAAGCGCACCTGGCGGACGATTTCATTGACCGCATCGACGTTGGTCTTGACGATAGTGTCTTCCAACCGGTTGGTCTTGCCCACGTACTTGCCGGTGTTGACGTCGATGGCCACCAGCGCCTCGGTTTGATTGATGACGATGTAGCCGCCCGACTTCAGCCAGACCTTGGGCCTGAGCGCCTTATCCAGCTCCGGCTGAATGCCGAACTCTTCGTACAAAGGCGTGTCGCGGGTGTAAAGCTTCACCTTTCCCACCAGAGCCGGCTGGCAGCGGTTCACGAAATCGAGCACGCGCTCGTAATCGATTTCGCTATCGACGCGCACACACTTGAAATCGGGGGTCAGCAAGTCGCGCAGCAGGCGCTGCACGAGGTCGAGATCGCGGTGCAGCAGCGCGGGCGCCTTCAGCCGCTCGGACTTGGAGCGGATTTCAGCCCAGAGCGTGGAGAGAAACTTCAGGTCGGCTTTGAACTCGTCCTCCGGGCGGCCTTGACCCGCCGTGCGCACGATGAATCCGCCGGTGAGCGCGCCCTTGTTTTCCAGAATGATGTTGCGCAGGCGCAGACGCTCTTCTTCCGAAGCGATTTTGCGCGAAACGCCGATGTGGTCGATGGTCGGCATGAAAACCAGGTAACGGCCGGGCAAGGCCACGTGCGAAGTGATGCGCGCGCCCTTGGTGCCCAGCGGCTCCTTGGCAATCTGTACGATGATTTCCTGGCCTTCCTTCAGCACCTCGGCAATCTGCACGGGAGAATGATTGCCTCCCGGGCGGGATGACTCGCGCGGCTTGTCGAAACGGCGCGGGCCGCGATCACCGGGACCACGGCGTCCACGCCGGCGGCCACGCGGGGCAAATCGCGGGCGCTGATGAGGTTCGCGCAAAGTGTAGGTGCGGTCGCCCGGGGCGCCCGGCTCTCCGGGAGCGGCACCATTATTATTGGGCGCGGCTTCCTGCGTTCCCGGCTGAACTTCGCCCTCGGCGACGGCGGCATCCTCGGCGGGAAGTTCACCCTCGTCGTCCAGTTGACCCTCGGAGGCCTCGGCGAGCAACTCAGCCTCTTCCAGGGTTTCCTCGTCGCCCTCCGCAGCGTTGGCCTCAGCAACGTCAGAGGCGGATTCCACTTCGGCGAATTCGGGTGGAGCTAGGGGTGATCCGTCCGCGGCTGCTGCCTTCGTGACTTCCTTCGGCTCGGCTTTCCCAAAAGAGGGAGCGGGGAATCCCTCCGACGGATGAAAAGGAGCAGTGTCCGCCGTGAAAGAAGAGGCGGGGGGGTTCGCCACGGAAGAAGGCGGGGCAGTCTTCGCCTCGGATTCCGGTTTGACGGCCGGCGCGGTAGGCTCGGATGCGGCGGAATCGATCAATACAGGCTCGCGTGCGGGAGCGGGAACCGGCACGACGCTCGGGGGAGCGGGCGCAACCTGGGCGGGGGCGCTTTTCGCAGTCCCCGAAGAAAAAATGGACCGTATCGCGCTGGGAATGAATGCCAGCGCGCCATCGGATACCACGGCCTTCGCTGCGGGCGGGGGCTCAGGGTGCGCCTCGGCAACGGCCTCGGCGACCTTCGCGGGCTCAGCTTCGGCGGCCTCGGCTGTGGCATCGGTAATGTCTCGGGCCACTGGCGGCGCTTCTACAGACATTTTTACTGCTTCAGAGGAAGAGTCGCTGGCCTCGACGAATTCACCAGAACCAGACATATTGTCGTGAAGTGCAACCTCCGCCCGCTCCTCCACGCTCCTCTCGGGACCTGCGGGTACTTCTGGAATCGTGCTTTCTGGGGTCCCAGACTCCGCTTTTTCGATTTGCGACGAAGCTGCATGACTGTACTTCGCCAAAGACTCGCCCGGCAGGATTTCAAACGAGTGAGACTCAGTAGGCGGCTCTTCCTGATGATGCGGAGGCGGGAACCGGCGGTCCCCACGGCGAGCCTCGCTGAAATCAGGCCGGCCGCGATGCCGACGACGGCGACCACGCTGCGGATCAAAGGGCCGACGGTCGTGCGACTCCCTGGGACCTGCGACCGGCGCGGCAGGCGGCTCCGCCAGAGCAGCCTCTACCGGCGGGGCAATTGGCAATGCCGGCGGCGGAACTTCCGCAACGACCGCAGGGGCGGGCTCCGTTACGGTGGGCGCGGCGGGGGATTCTGCCTGCTGCGTCGTGAACTTGGTAGCGCGCGCTTCCGCTTCTTCAAAGACCTTGTCGTATTCTTCCTGGTCCTCATAAAAGTCGGAAACGTAAAGGAAGGCGTCACGTTCGAGGCCGATATCCACAAAGGCCGACTGCATGCCGGGGAGCACGCGGCTGACGCGCCCTTTGTATATACCACCCACCAAACCGACGTCGGTATCGCGTTCGAAATACACCTCAACGAGTTGGTCGTCTTCCAACACGGCGACCTTCGTCTCATGAGGAGACGAGGAAATATACATCTCCTTCGACATGGAAACTCCTTTTTTCCGGAACGCTGGGGAATCAATCCGTCAGGCGACGGAGATCGACCAACAACGTTCCTCACCGGCCGGGTGTCCCCACTCGTCGCGACGGAGGGCACTGACCTCGACCGGAAAAAATCCGCGCCGGATGACGGCCGAAACGCGCATTCACGCGCGGAACTCGGGGAACCCACCCGGCTTGCGACTCGCGGCGGAAACTAGCCGGCGAATCGCGGGGTTACTAAACTGCCTGGTCGCAAGGCGGAACCGCAACCCAGCGGCCCGAGGGCTGCCTTCAATTCACGTATCGCCTGGCCCTCACGCTCATTGCGAGGCCAAGGCCAAGGAACGTAAAGAGCAAGGAAGAGCCACCCTGACTCATAAGCGGCAAGGGGATGCCGGTAATCGGCAGCACTCCAATCATCATCCCCGTGTTGATAACGACTTGAAAGAACAATACCGCGGCCAAACCAACTAGAAGGAAGGCTCCGGCGCGGTCGGGAGCCATTTGTGCTCCATCGAGCAAACGCAGGAGCAGAGCAAAGTACAACAGCAGAACGAGCAACGTTCCCACAAATCCCTGTTCTTCGGCGAAGGCGGCGAAAATGGAATCAGCGTGGGATACAGGGATGAATCCCAACCGACTCTGCGTGCCATTGCCCAATCCCTTTCCCCAAAAACCGCCCGAGCCGATGGCAATCTTGGTTTGGGTAACCTGGTAGCTGGAGCTTTGAGTGTTCTGTGTAGGGTGTACGAAGGTCATCAATCTCTCACGCTGGTAGGGCCTAAGGAAATGCCAGCCCACCGGCAGCGCGAGGATTCCGATCAGGCACAAAACGGCGATGTGATGCGCACGAATGCCGGCAAAGAGAACGCCAACGGCGACAATTGGGATGAATGTCAATGCTGTGCCCAAGTCGGGCTCCAAGGCCACCAGGGCTGCCGGTATCCCTGCCAAGATCCCTAGCTTTACCAAGTCCCCCCAAGTGACCGCCTTAGTTCGCCGATTGGCGAAGTAGGCTGCCACAACAAGTATTATAATCAACTTGACGATTTCTGACACTTGGAAACTCAGCGGTCCGAATTGCAGCCAGCGGCGTGTACCCGCAATTCGATGACCCGCCACAAGAAGTCCGGCCAGAAGCAACACAGAAACAATGTAGAGCCAGGGGGTTTGCTCCAAAACCATGTGGTAGTCAAGCCGGCTTGCAACCAGCGCCAATACGCAACTCAGAAGGATCCAGTAGATTTGCTTCTTGTACTGGCCCGCCAGGGGGGAATGCAGGGTCGTGCCATAAATCTCCACCACCCCGATGGCAGCGATGGCCAGCGCCAGCCCCAAAAGGAACCAGTCGATGTCGCTCGTGCGGAAACGTCTAGCCATTCTTGGATCCTTCGCTACTGCCTCGCAGCAGTTTTTTGCGGGGCCGCCATGGTGGCCGGTTGTAGTTGGCTCAGGACCTTCACAGAGGTTTCCATTTGATTGTCCGGGGGCTTGGGTCCGAGTTTCTTGTCGAAATAGGCTTTTATAACGTCGCGGACGATGGGCACTGCCACGGTGGAGTGCTCACCTCGCTGCACCAGCGCTGCCACGACGATTTCCGGCTTGTCAGACGGCGCATACCCTACAAACCAGGCCGTGTTCTTGAATTCGGAGCTCTTCGCAGACTGCTGCAACGCTTGGCTGACCACCTGTGCGGTACCGGTCTTTCCGGAGATATCTATTCCTGGACAGCGGGCAGCCCCGCCAGTCCCGCCACCCTCATTCACCACCGCCCACATGCCCGACTTCAACGCGGCTAGGGTCTCTTCGCTCAGAGGGAAGTCCCGAGGGGGCGCTTCCGGAGGATCCACTCCCAACGCTCGCAACTGATCCTGAAATGCCACGTGCGGCCGATGGAAGACTCCACCCATGGCGACGCCGCCAATCATCCGCGCCAACTGAATGGGGGTGACCGAGTCGGCGCCTTGGCCGATCGCCACCGAAATTGTTTCCCCTGCATACCACTTGCGCTTAAATACGCGCTCCACCCACTCGGGAGAGGGGATCAGTCCCGGCGCCTCTCCGGGCAGGTCGATGCCCGTACGCGCCCCCAGGCCCAGGCCCTTGGCGAAGTAATCTATCTTGTCAATCCCCAACATTTTCCCCATGGTGTAAAAGAATACGTCACAAGATTCGCGAATGGCCTTGTGAATGTCCACGGCGCCGTGGGATTTATGTTTCTCGAACACCCAGTCATGATAGAGGTGTCCATAAATCTCGACGGCACCCGCGCAGTGTACGATGAAATCGGTCTTGATGGTTCCCGTTTCCAGGGCGGCGGCGGCCACCACGATCTTAAATACCGAGCCGGGCGCAAGCTGCGCCTGAATGGATTTATTCATGAGCGGCTTCATGGGATCGTTGGTAAGTTGGTTCCATTCTTGCGGGTCGATGCGTTTGGCGAAATCGTTGGGGTCAAATGACGGATGGCTGACCATCGCTAAAACCTCGCCCGTGCGCGGGTCGAGAGCCACGACCGCTCCGGCGCGATCGCCCAGAGAGGCTTCCGCCGCCATTTGCAGGTCGAGGTCGATGGTCAGGCGCAGATCGTTTCCGGGGTGCGCTTCGATGGCCGAAAGCACGCCCACTTCCTGGCCACGGCTATTCACCACCACGCGCCGCATGCCATCGCGGCCCGAGAGAATCTGGTTGTACTCGCCCTCCACTCCGAACTTTCCCACCACATCACCGGGCTTATAATTAGAGCCGAGCTTGGCGATCATATCCTCGGGAACTTCCCCTACATAACCCAGCAGTGCCGCCGCCACCTGGTGCTTGGGGTAGAGCCTCTGCTGCACCTGAATCAGATCGAGTTCGGGATATTCCACGCGGTGGGATTCGACGAAGGCAATATCTTCGAGCGTCGCAGCCTGCTTCAGCAGCACGGGTTGGAAGCGTGGCAAGCTGGCGGTGCGTTCGAGCGTGTGCTTAAGTTCATCGCGGTCCAGTTGCAGCCCTTCGGCGATTCCTGTCACGCGCTCCGGCGATAGGGCAGCAACCGATTCGCGCAGCAGCAGCACGCTGAAGGCCGGGAAGTTGTCAGCCAGCAAGCGGCCGTCGCGGTCCAGAATGCGTCCGCGCGGCGCGATGACGGGAAGGTTGCGGATGCGGTTGCGTTCCGCCAAATCCAGATACTGCTGATGTTGTCCAATTTGCAGCCGCCAATATCCTGCTAACAATCCAAGGAATGTCGCGGCAATCACATATTGAAGGAAAGCAATCTTCCAAGCCTGAGGGCGTTCATCACTGGGGAATCGGACTTCCATCCTTACTCAAATCGCCGGGGTTGAATTACAGTTCGGGACCTCAGCTTAACCACGGAGTTAACACGCGCGAGGCCGCGGTTCAATTGCCGGGAACCGGCGTTCTCCTCACCCCCTGACCGTAGCACACCGCGCCGCCGATGACAAGATAAGAACGTGCCTGAGGTTAGAAGGAAGAAGCGCGGCCGGTTCTTGGCTGGGCTCGGCTTCATGGCTGACCGAAATCTCTTCTCGTTTTTCTTCGTGAATCCGGCGCTGATTTTCTGCCCCGAGGTGAAATCCTACCGAGCTGAGGGTCCGGTGGGGTGCGTGGGGGAATCCTGACCTCCGCGAAGAATCTCGCTTTTTCTTTTGGACCAGATTTGCGGAGCGGTGGACACCCGGCTTGATTGTGGATAAAGGGCAAATCCCCACCACTCGCCGCATAAGCCTGCGAGAGTTTAAAGGGGGCGGCTTGACGAGCCTTTATACCTGAAATATGATATTGAAAACAATCGGGTTATCGCAATTCGGTGATGTTCGTGCTATAACTCGTGTGATATCAATCAGTTACATGGAACGATTCCGGCTTGCGCAAGGCTTAATTCTCACAATGTAAATCATTGAAATTAAAGCACTAAGTATGTTCCTAAGCCCTAAACCTCGGAATTTGGGAGCAAAAACCATTAGCTCTGCCCCTCTGCCGTCAAACCAAGAACTAACGCCGGAACGGGGCGTCAGAGCGCAGGCGCCAGAACAGGTTGGTGGCCATTAAGAAATGGGTTGCCGGTCATTAAGGCTGGCGGACATTCTGTGGTGGGGACTCCGCAGCCACCCCGTGAATTCCCCAGCGTGGTTTTACAGGGTGCCTGGGCAGGTCTGCAGCCCTCACAGGTTCGATGCGCAGGCCCTTTTCTCTCCAGCAAGGGACGGCGCGTCTGTGCGCCATTACTAAAGTGACATATAGTCAATTATAGAATTCCCAAGTTGACATTTATTTTTCCGGGATGTAAATTTGCCGCATATATTCGGTTCTCAGTCCCAGGGAGGGAATTTCATGCTTCCGCGCCTCGGTTTCACCCAGCATGCGCAGGCGGGAATAATGCGCATCGTGCTTTGCCGCGGATTTGTTGGCCTTCTATTTCCCGCCATTGTCGCATTTGGTCCTTTTCCGACGGTACAAACGCAGAGAGTATTCACCCCAACCATCAGGTTCAAGCCGCGCCCGCGAGGATTGACACCAAGCTCCCTGCAAGCCGGCTGGTGGCCGTTCTGGCGAATCGGGTAAGCGCCGGCCCGCAGGCAAGCACTCTCCCCGCGCTGGACGCGGGACAAGAGGCCCTGGTTGAGCGGGCGGATGCAGGTGCAATTGGCGCAGGAGCACCAGGTGTTCCTTCCCGGGTTGAGCGTAGCGCGGGACGATCAACTGCCGGGCATCGCTGGTGGGCAGCATAACATCCACCATCTGAAGCGAGGCCATCTTTTCCATGCCGGCACGGCTGGTTAGTCCGGTAGCCAGGGCGCAACGCATGCTGGTTCATCAGGAGGTGGCGAAGAATGAATCGGACCGCCGCTCACCTCCCACGATTCCCGGGACAACCTTATCCAACAAGACAAAGTTTACTCTTGCGTTAGGAAGACTGCGCAGGTAATATCTCTCAATCACTTCGAACTGGTGTACCGAGGACGCGATGTCGCGTACTGTCGGTTCTGCTTCCGCAAAAGTCCTCTTATTCCCGGGCGGGGAACCCCACCCGGAGCAAGGGAAGCCCACTATCGACCCAAGGATCGCCGACGCCTGGGAATACCTGCGGGCCAATTGCCAGAAGGGGATAACCGAGGAGCGAATGGCTTTGCGGGGCGGTCTGAGCCGCTCACGATTCGCCCACCTCTTCCGCCAGGAAACAGGGGAAACGTTTCGCGCCGCCCTTGGAGAGTTCCGGCTCGCCAGGGGCGCTATCTTACTGACCGATTGGACGCTAAGTGTCAAGCAGATCGCGGCCAGGTGCGGATATGCGGATTCCCACAGTTTCGACACGGCGTTCCGTAACCGTTTCGGGTTGACGCCCTCAGCATTCCGACGTAGCACATCCTATTACCAAATAGCACACCGCAATACCAAGCTTAAATTGACGGCTTAGGTACGTAGCGGTACAACTGTTGCATTAGTCGGCTCTGCGCCGCTTTGTGGGCGGAAAGGCAGAGTCCTAGGTTCTGGTACAACATCAACTTCGGAGGGCCCTACCATGGCTGAAACATCCAAGGACGCCAGTCTGCCAAGAGAGAAGGAAGGTGGCAGGGGAAGCTTAGCACGTATCACGGAGGTGGCCGCCAACCTCGCTACAATAGTTGTGGCGCTTTTACTCGCCGTTGTACTGCTGAGAGTGTTTCTCTTTCCTCGCCAGCCAACCCGCGCCGCGCGCCCAGACCCCGAACGGACGCTAAAGGGAACAAATCTCAAGTCCGCGCTCCCTGGCGTTGGTTGGGCGAAGAACGGCCGAACCCTAGTCATGGCGATATCAACGCAGTGCCATTTCTGCACCGATAGTTTGCCGCTGTTCCAAAAAATCACCACAGATTCAGGGTGCCACGTCAAAACCCTTGCGCTTCTGCCGCAGAATAAGGCCGATGCGGAGCAATTCCTGAGCAAAGGGGGCGTGCGGGTGGACGACGTGAGGCAAGTCACCCTGGATTCGATTGGAGTAAGAGGGACGCCAACGCTGCTGCTGGTGGATGCAGCCGGGACAGTGACGAACGCGTGGTACGGGAAGCTTTCCAGTGACCAGGAGCATGAGCTCTTGGCCGAACTGAAGAAACCGACATAATCATAGCAGTAGTAAGAAGGAGGAATCCAATGTCCAAACTGCTCGACCGCTTGATCCTGATAACCCTTTGCTTGCTCGGTAGCGTTCTCGCCACCGCCTTCATTGCTGAGGGCTGGCATCGCGTAAACCTCGTACCCGTGGTTCGGGCGCAGAGCAATCCGGCCCCGGGCATCAAAACTGTGGTCGTGAACAAGACCCGGCAACTCGACCCGATTGAGGTCACCCAGGTTTTGGAGGGTGGCAACGAGATCGTACCCGGCGACCCCTCACCAGCGGACTCGGACTGGATGAACTCGCCGGCTTTGCCGGTCATCAGCACCCACGAGTTCCGCGCCGCGTACAAGTTTCCGGCAGGCGAGGATTGGTTGAAAGACTTGGAGGTCGTGTTGAGGAATCGAACGTCCAAGAATATTGTTCAGGTAGTTCTAAACGTTACATTCCCGGAAACCCGGGCTGAAGGCCCCATAGCGTGGCCCGCCATCAGGTTCGGGCAACTGCCAGCCAACGTGGCCTTCTTCGGGTCTGGAGATCCCATACCGCCCGGACCGGAGCCAAGCCTTTTGTTCCCGCCGGGTACGATCGAGGGGTTCAATCTGACGAGACCCGATTCCCAACTTCGCGCCACGGTGGAGCGGAGCCAGCCTTTTTCTACGGTTACTTTGTGCTACATCCATTTTGCCGTCGTGTTTGACGATGGGATGAATTGGACCGAAGCAGGCGGGTACGCTGCGCCTGACCCCGCGAACCCAGGCAGGTTTCTGCTTCCAGACCGGAGCTACTTCCCGGGACCCTTAATGGGTCCACCTGCTCAGTAGAGAGCTAGCGATGGATCTTTAGAGCCTCGAGCGCTAAGAAAAGTGAGGTGGAAAATGAAAGCAGCGAAAATCTTGTTGAGGCTGATCGTTCTTGCCGGAGGCTTGATCGTGCTGTCGGTGCCCAGACCCTTCGTAGCGTCGAACTCACAATGTGGTGCGTGGGGCGAACCGGCCTTGCACCCTTGCTCTGGCGTGGTCATTTGCCGGCCGTGTGATGGTTACTACACCACTTTCACCCAGGTGAGTCAGGAGGGGGATTCTCTGCCAGAGCCGGTCCTGACCTGTCAGGAGTGCGCTCCGTGTAGCTATGAGGGCGAACAGCCAGAGGCTGAACCGAGTCAGTGTTGCAATCCTGATGGGACCGCGTGTGGCACCAACGACCAACCTTGCTGCAGCAACTTTTGCCATACGAACCAGACATGCGGCGAGTGCTGGTCAGGCGGAACGCCATGCACGTACGGCGCTGACTGCTGCAGCGGCCAGTGTTACAACGGCCAGTGCGCCGCGACCTGTCAAAACAACGTGAACGGGAGCTGCGCTAGCCTGCCGTGCTGTAGCCCGTTGCTCTGCGACTCGGTCGCATATAATCCTCCTGAGTGTGAAACATGTCTTTCCAACGGCAACACGTGCGCATCGAGTTCTCAATGTTGCTCCGGCAACTGCTCAGGAGGCAAATGTGCCCCCGCGTTGCTGGGGTGCGGCAGTGCATGTTCGGGCAACTCCCAGTGCGCTAGCGGCGCCTGCTATAACCTAATGTGTTGCTGCCTCATTCCGCCCGGCGGCCACCCCTGCAGTTCCGGCTCTCAGTGTTGCAGCGGTAATTGCATCAGTACGCCTTATGGAGGCTACTGCGATTAGCTACCGCTACTTCGCGTCACGGGTTGGGAGCCGATGGCGTGTAGCCTGCTGGGGCCCGCAAAGTGGGCCGATGGAGTCCGGGTAGCGCGGGCATCTTGCCTGCCGTCCAAGGGGCATCCTGCCCGCAGGGCGCCGCCGGAGCGGGACGCTCCCGCCACAGGGGGCGGGACGCCCGCGCTACGCAGGATCTTGCCACCGTACCGTGCGAGACCCAGCACAACGAGAAGTCGGGCCGGACCTAGAACGCCCAGCCGACTTCGCAGCAAGGGTGCGGCGCGCCAACCTGCGGGGCATGAGCCGCAGTCCCCTCGAGGCGCCGTCCACCTTTGGCGCGGGGAACGGTCGAACTGTCGGCACAATGGCTCGGTTTCGGTTCCCGTCCTTGATTCCAGGGATTCACAGACGTATCATCCATCTGATCGATCAAGCTCTGCCGCCGCCATCAAATAGGCAGCGAGGGGAGGAGAAGGGTCCCATGGGCCGAGTCGCACTCATTCTCGCCATTTTAATTCCCAGCCTGGCGTTCGCGGCGGCGCAGAACACTGCTCCGAGCGGGCAGTGGACACTGATCGGCCCGCAGCCACTACTGTACAACAATGCGACGTTCCAATTGTACGGAGCTCAGCACTCGGGTCGGGTCAATGCGCTGGCCGTGGATCCGAGGAACCCGAACGTGGTGTATTTGGGCGCGGACGGTGGGGGTGTGTGGAAGACCACCGATGGCGGCCAGACCTGGGTGCCCCTGTCTGACAACTGGCGTTCCATGGCGATAGGGGCCCTGGCCCTCGATCCGTCGAACCCGGACGTAGTGTATGCGGGGACTGCCTTCAGCAGCGACTCTTTCTGCAACGACGGGGACGGCATCTTCAAGTCGACGGACGGCGGGGCAACATGGACGCGGTTGCCGGGGCCGCTGCCGTCAGGCCCGGGGCTCGTAGCTGTCGTCTACTCCCTGGCGGTCAGTCCCAGCGATGGTAACGTGCTTCTCGCAGTCGCCGACTCGGCCGCTGGTGCCGGGCTGTACCGTTCGGCGGATGGCGGCAACACCTGGAAGCAGGTCATTGCCCCACAATCTACCGGTCGCGGCTTCCAGGTCCTGTTCGATCCGACCAACGGCAACGTAGCTTACGCAAGCCTGGACACCGTCTGTAAGTCTGTGGATGGAGGTAATACGTGGCTTGCCGATAGCGGCACGGGGACCAATGCCCTGCCCAGCGGGAGTTTCATCTGGCTTGCCATCGCTCCGTCCAGCCCCGCCACGCTTTACGCCGGAACCGGTTCCGCAGAATCCCCTGCCAACACCTATATGTTCAAGACGACGGACGGTGGCCAGAATTGGATGCCACTGCCGTTCGGGTGGTGGGCTTGGATAGTTCTGGTGGACCCGGCGAACCCGGACGTTGCCGTTGCGGGAAGCTATGGCCTGCTCGAGACGACGGATGGAGGGTTAGCTTGGGATTCGGTGGACATCGGCTTCTCGGGATTCCATGGCGGGATGGCGTTTTCGGCGGATGGCAGCGTCCTCTATATGGGAGAGGAGGGGGGCGTCTGGGCGGCCACCAGCGTCACGGCCAATCCCTGGACGCTTACCGACCTCAATTCCACGCTGGCCACACAGGAGTTTTTCGGCCTCGCGATCCACCCCACCAACCCGGCCGTAGCCTTCGCCGGGTCAGCGAGCAATGGCATCGATATCTACTCAGGCCAGTTGCAGTGGCAGTCCGTGATCTGCGATAACGGGATCGATGGCGCGTTTGACTTTATAAACCCATCGACCATGTATGCCACGTGCGCTGGGGACTCCGGCGGCAGTCTGGTAAAGTCCATTGACGGCGGAGCCACCTTCGCCCAGGTGACAAGCGGAATCGATGCCAGCGAACTGGTCAGCGGAACGGTGGCCATGGCCATGGATCCCGCGAACTCGCAGCGGCTCTATCTTGCCGCGACTCACGTGTGGCAAACGAACGACGGCGCCAACACCTGGACCGCGATTTCGCCCGCCCTGGGCACCGCGATTTGGGAGCAGACGTTGGCGGTTTCGCCCAACGATCCCAATACCGTTTATCTGGGAAACAGCAACGGCGTCTACGTGACCGCCAACGCCTTGGCCGGCGCGGCCGCCGCCTGGACCGCTGCCGGCGCGGGACTCCCACCCAACGCGGCCCAGTGCAACTACTATGGACCTACGTGCAGTTACCTCAACCGCCTTGTGGCCGACCCCGCAAGCTCCAGCACGGCGTACGCTGTGTTTGCCGGCTACACCAGCGGCCACGTGTACGAGACCACCAACCGCGGCGCTACCTGGACCGACATCAGCGGCAATCTCCCCAATCTTAAGGTCAATGACATCGCCGTCGATCCGGACGTTCCTAACACGCTCTATATCGCCACCGAGCAGGGCGTTTACGTAACGTCGGACGGCGGCAACACCTGGAATCCTTTGGGCACGGGGCTGCCCAATGTGGCGGTAACTGCGCTGAAGCTTCAAAGGCCCACGCGCATCCTTTTCGCCGCCACGCTGGGACGCAGCGCCTGGGACCTGCAACTGGCGGCGGCACCGTCTCCGGTGGCGCTCTCAACCGTCAGCCTCACGTTTGGGAACCAGGCTCCCGCCCAAACGGTTACGCTCACCAACGGCGGCACGGCGCCGGTAACCCTGTACAGTGTCAACGCCCCCGACGGATTTTCCCAGGCCAACAACTGCGGCGTGCAGATCGCCGCGGGAGCCAGTTGCACGCTCACGGTAAACTTTGTAGCCAGCACGGCAGGCTCCTACTCGGGGAACATCACCCTGAGCGACGACGCTCCGGGCCAGCCGCAGTTGATTGCCGTGAGCGGTACCGGCACGGGCGCGGCGCCCGGTGCGGCGTTTTCTCCGACGGGTCTCACGTTCGGTAGTCAACTAGTGAACACCACGAGCGCCGCACAGACCGTGACCCTGACCAACAACGGTGCTGCCGCACTGGCCATAACCAGCGTCGCGGCCAGCGCCAACTTCGCCGCGACCAACACCTGCGGCGCGTCGGTGGCGGTGGGAGCGAACTGCGCCATCAGCGTCACCTTCACCCCCACCGCGGGCGGGCCACTCACGGGAACCATCACGGTAACGGACAATGCCCCAGGCGGCTCGCAGACGGCCGCACTCACCGGTACAGGTCAGGACTTCTCCTTTGCCCCACCCTCCGGTTCATCTACCACGGCCACCGTCGCGCCCGGATCACCCGCGAGCTACACTTTGAGTGTGGGCGGTGAAGGAGGATTGTCCGGGACGGTGAGCTTTACCTGCACGGGGGCTCCCTCCGAGGCCACCTGCTCGGTTTCGCCCAACCCGGCAACGCTGGGGAGTTCGGCAACGAATGTCACCGTTACGGTTACCACGACCGCCCCATCGCTCGGCGCCCCGCGCTCACGGCCGGTTCCCCCAGCTCCACCGCTCTCGCCGGGCCTCAGGGATTTGTTGATGCTCTCCTTGGTTCTGGCGGCGATGGCGTGGGCATTCGCGCGGCGGAAGATACGCGGCGTGGGCCGGTGGCAGGCCGCATTCCTCCCGCTCGCGGCGGGATTGCTGCTGATGCTGGCGCTGGCCGGCTGCGGCGGAGGAGGGGGCGGAGGGGGTGGCGGAGGAGGCGGCAACCCCGGGACACCCGCAGGAACTTACCCGCTGACGGTGACGGGCACAGCGGGCTCGGGCGCATCAGCGGTGAGCCATAGCGTGACGCTCACGCTGACCGTGAGTTAGCCAAGGCGAAACGCGGGGGACTGGCTCTCGGCACGACGATCATCTCGACATCTAACCAGGGGCGGTTCACGAACCGCCCCTCCCACGCTCTCATGCGCAAGTGTGCCAGTCCGATTCCCCCGGGGCAGCTCTTCCCCTATCCTGCTTATTGCCCATTTAGGAACGCCTTGACCTTCGGATTCTGGTAGAATGGCCTCATGCGTAGGGTGCTCGCCATTGCGGTTGTCCTGGCGGGTCTGCTGTTACCCGTATGCCTATACGCGCAGCGCGGCGGCGCCCCTCGCTCATTTGGCCGTTCCCCCGGTTTCTCTCGCAGCTATTCCGCCGCGCCCCAAGCCCGCGTAGCGCCCCGGCCGGCTCCGTACGCTACCTCCGGTTCCTCTTACCGGAGGTTTAGTGGGTTTCCACGCGGGCGCGGCAGGCGCTATTTTGGCTCTTGGGGCGCATGGCCACCCGTCTACTCTTATTGGTTTCCCCCTCTGGGGTATGAATACGATGAGCCGGACGAGGCCGCTCCCGCTCCCGAGGGGGAGCAAGACGACAACGGACTCTCGGCACAAGTCGACAACCTGACGGCGGAAGTGGAATCGCTGCGTGAAGAGCAGGCGTTGCGCGGCTCGCGTAATGCTTACCTCCCTGCCCCGCCGGAAGAGGCGCCTCCTGCCGCCCTCCTGGTTTACCGCGACGGCCGCCAAGTGGAAGTGCAGAACTTCGCCATTCTCGGCAAGACGCTTTGGGTTTTTTCCGGCCCGAGGACGCAGCAAATCCCCCTCGCCGATCTTGACCTCGCCGCCACCCAGCGCGCGAACGGAGAGCAGGGCGTCGATTTCCACGCCCCGGCCACACCGTAGCTTCACCCCGCCAAGCTGCCTGCCAGAAGCAAGTTTTCAGTTGTCAGTTCACAGTTTTCAGTTGTCCGTAGAAGTTCACCTAAGAGTTGAGGGGAGTTAACTCAAATTGGCGCCTCGCTCGCCTCTCGGGGATGTCAATTTGATTCCCCTACCCTCGTCTAATCAGAGGAGAGGTTACTGAAAGCTGAGGACTGAAAACTCGCTTCCCCCGCCCGCCGCTGCCCGCTGCGGATTCGGCCGCATAAAATGCTATGATGATTGCGGGCTATTAACCCGGATTATGCATGAGTTTTCTGGAGGGTTGGAGAACGGCAAAGAATTTCTCACAGAGGTCACTGAGAGAACCCGCAGAGACCACCGAGAGGTCCCCGAGATGTTCTCTGTGCACTCTGTGGTCAAGCGGATGGAGAATCCCGATGCCTTAAACACTCCGTGAACGCTGGGTGAAGCGTTCTTGCATCTGCTTCTCGTCAGTGTTCTTCATGAATAATCCAGGTTAAAGCACAATCAACAACCCTGAGAGGGCGGCTCTGAGCACGGGAATACTTTCGGAAAAACCCGCAAAGCGGCTGCCGGCGATGTTCCGCGCCTTGCGGCACCGCAATTACCGGCTGTTTTTCTGCGGCCAGATCATCTCGCTGATCGGCACCTGGATGCAGTCGATCGCGCAGGCGTGGCTGGTCTATCGGCTCACCAAGTCGGCGTTGATGCTGGGCCTGGTGGGATTCTCCGGGCAGATTCCCGTCTTCCTTTTCGCTCCCGTGGGAGGATTGTTCGCGGACCGCTACAGCCGGTACCGCACCGTGATTGCCACGCAAACCGCTTCTATGTCGCTCGCCTTCATCCTGGCGGCGCTCACCTTGCTCGGGCGCGTCCAGGTTTGGGAAATCATGTTGCTGGCAACCCTGCTGGGCGTGGTAAATGCGTTTGATATCCCCGCCCGCCAGGCGTTCATCATTGAAATGGTGGTCCCCGAGGACCTTATCAACGCCATTGCGCTCAATTCCGCCATGTTTAACGGCGCCCGCATCCTGGGGCCCGCTATCGCCGGCATCACGGTGGCGGCCATCGGCGAAGGCTGGTGCTTCTTCTCCAACGGCGTGAGTTACATTGCAGTGATTGTGGGCTTGCTGCTGATGATCGTCACGCCGCGCGAGCGCTCCGGCCGCAGGCTTCGGGCCTCGCGAGCATTCTGGAAGGATTCCGCTACGTTGAGCACACGGGGCCCATCCTGGCGCTGCTGCTTCTGCTGGGACTCGTCAGCCTGACGGGCATGCCTTACGCGGTGCTCATGCCCGTCTTCGCCGACAAGATTCTGCACTCCGACGCGCGCGGCCTGGGCTTGCTGATGGGTTCCACGGGCGTGGGCGCGCTGATGGCTACCCTGGTGATGGCGGCGCGGCGCGAGGTGCGCGGCCTGGGACGCTGGATTCTTTATGCCTCCGCCGGTTTCGGCTCGAGCCTGATCCTGTTTTCCTTCTCGCGTTCGCTGCCCCTTTCCATCGTTCTGCTTCTCCCGGCGGGCTTTTGCATGTTGATCCAGATGGCGAGCTCCAACACCCTCATCCAAACCATGGTGCCGGACGCTTTGCGCGGGCGCGTGATGTCCGTCTACTCCATGATGTTCATGGGCATGGCGCCGTTCGGGGCATTGTCGGCGGGAGCCCTTGCGCACCGCCTCGGCGCGCCCGTCACGGTAGCGATTGGAGGCGCGGTGTGCATCGCGGGCTCGGTGGTGTTCGGATTGAAGTGGCCCGCCCTGCGCGGCGAGGCCCGCCAGCTTATCGTGGCCCAGGGCATGAGGAGCGGCGAACCGGCGGAAGAAATGACCGGCCAATTGGACGCGCTGGGCAACCGCAAGCCCGGCACAACATAGCCAGCCTGCACCTCTCAGCAAGGATTCAGAGAGGTCTGCCACGAAAAGTTGGAGGGCTGCGGACGCGTTTTGCCGGTCTGCGCTACACCCGCTAATCAGCCGTGGCGCCGGGACCCTCCGATGGGGAAGTGGTGATCCACCGCCAACCCCGCGTCATGACGGTGTAAACCATGAGCATGTAGAAAGGAACGCAGAACCGGCGGTTTTGCCCAAATTCCGTGAACGCCGAGAATACCGAAGCCCATAAGGCTATAGCGAAAATAAGATATTCTATCTTAGTAAATGCCCTATGACGAAATAGCGCGCAGGGAAGGGAGAGCAAGGCCATCCCCAGAAAAGCGGCCTTGATGACGCCCATCAGGAAGTCGCCCAGAGGATACAGAAACTCGCCGAGGGTTAACTTGCCGCCCGGCGGCCACGCAGCTTCGCCTGGGCCGGCCTCCCCCCAGAATTGCATCCAGCCTAGTTCGGCGCGGCGGAGGCAAAGGAGGGGATGATGGATCTCCAGGTAGAGGGCGAGGGAGGCGAACTCGTGGGACACCTGGGCGTCGGTCTTCCCCGTGCGCTTTTCCATTTCCGGCAACGCATATTCGTAGACATCTTCCACGGTGCCGTAGCGGTGAGTGAGGGCTCGCCGGCGAAACTGTCGCCAGATATCTCGCGGCATGGCGTATCGGTCAGGAGCCAGGTCAACGTAGGGATCAACCTGGTCCATAAGCTGTTGACCGGAACGGGTGGTGGGAGTGAAATATCCACTATTGAAATAGTTAAATCCGCACCAACCTAAAATGAAAACGATCACCGGGAGGGCAAAAAAGAATGTTCTCTTGAGGACCCGGGTCTTCAAAAAGTCGGCGGGGGGCCAAAGAGGAACCAGGAAACAGTAGTAGACGGGCACCAAGGAAATCAGCAAGGGGCGAGTCAAACCTGCTAATGCCACGATCAAACCCAGCCCCAACGGAAATCGGAAATTGCTCTCTCCCCCGCCGTCACGGCGGGTGATGAGCCAAAGCGAGGCCACCAGGAAAAAGTTCGCCAGCGATTCGCTCATGACCAGGGATTCATATTCGAGAACTTCGGGAATAAGACTACAGGCAAGCCCGACAAGAAGAGAGTAAAGGCCGTGACGGGTGCGGCGGAAGGCCATATCGAAGATCATCAAACTTGCCGCAATGCCGAGGATGGATTGTACGATCCATATCTCGCGGGGATTGAGGCCGCACAAGGCAACGAGCAACGGGTAGACGGGAACGCGATCACCCAGGGCGCGGAAATGGAGCAGGAGCGTGTCCTGGGCCGCCAGGATATACGACGGGGCCAGATAAGGATTGAAACTGGATAAGGGGCGCAGCCACATCATCATGAGCACTCTGACCAAAGCGCCTATGGCCAGGAGCACTAATGCGTAGCTGCGATATTTGCCCTGCTGCTCCGGCATTGCAAATCCTCCGGCGAATACCCGGATTAAAACCTAGGCACGAGCGGCACCCTTAGATGAGATCGCCGAGAGCCACTCCCAGCCTAGCGTCATAAGGGTGTAGATAATGAGCATATACAAGGGAACGCAATAACGGCGGTTCTCTCCAAACTCCGTAAACGATGCGAATATAGAAACCCACAGGGCAATAGCGAAAATAAGATAATCAAATTTCGTAAATACCTTCAAGCCAACGAGAGCACAAGGGATGGAAAGCAAGGCCAGAACAAGAAAGACAGCCTCGACTTCGCGAACCAGGAAGTCCGCCAAGGTCATCAGAAACTCGTCAACCCTTACTTTGCCGCCCTCCGGCCACTGAACTTCATCCAGGGTGGGCTCCCCCCAGAACTTCATCCAGCCCTGTTCGGCGCGCCGGAGGCAATGAAGGGGATAATGGATCTCCATATAAAGGGCGAAAGATTGGTATTCCCGAGCGATCTGGAATTCTGTTTTCCCCGTTTGCCTTTCCAACTTTGGCAGCACGCCGGCATAGACCATGTAAGCCATCGTGTTAGGTGCGCCCCTGATTTGCCAGCGAGCTTGCAGCCAGGCATCCCGCAGCACGGCGAAGCGCTGCGGCGCCAGGTCAACGTAAGGATCAACCTGGGCCATTAAATGTTCACCGGCGTAGGTTGAGGGGGCGAAGTAGCCGTTAATGAAATAGTTAAACCCGCACCAACTAAAAATGCCAACGGCCACCGGGAGCGCAAACAAGAGTGTTCGCTTGAGGGTCTCGCGCCGCAGGATTCTCGCGGGAGGCCAAAGCGGAACCAGGAAGCAGTAGTACACCGGAACCAAACACATCATCAAGGGCCGAGTCAAACCCGCCAAAGCTACGATCGCGCCCAGCCCCAATGGATATCGGATATTGCTCTCCCCAGCGCCGTCAAAGCGGGTGATGAGCCAGACCGAGGCCACCAGGAGAAAGGTGGTCAGTGCTTCGGTCATGATCGAGGACTCATAGACGAGAACTTCCGGAGTAAGGCTGCAGGCGAGCCCCACCAGGAGCGAGTAAAGGCCGTGGCGGGTGCGGCGAAAGGCCATGTCGAAGATCATCAAGCCCGCCGCCAGCCCGAGGATCGATTGCGCAAACCATATCCACAGAGGCTTGACGCCGCACAAGGCAATCAGCAACGGGTAAAGAGGAACGCGATCACCCAAGGCATGGAAAGTGAGCCGGAGAATATCCTGAGCCGCCTGGGTATATACAAAGTCGCTATAGACGAGGATCGGATTATGGCGCAGCAGAATCATCAGGGGAAAACGGGCCAAAGCGCCCAAAACCAGCAGCACCCAAACGTATCTGGCGGATTTGTCCTTTTGCTCCGGCATGGCGAATCCTCCGGCCAACACCCTTGGCTATATCCAACATCCGGCAGGGAGGCGAAGGGGATTCCGCGCCACCTCGACCGGCTGCGGCATTATAACATTGCCCCTCCGTATTCGGAGTGGCGAGGCTTGCGTCCTATTCCTGTAACGGCCAGGATTGGGAGAATCTGATGGAATGCCTAATCCGGAGTGGGATCGGGGCCGTTCGATGCGGTCGCGGCGATCCACAGCCAGAGCCGCGTCAAGACGGTGTAGATAATGAGCATATACAAGGGTATGCAGTAACGGCGATTAGCGCCAAACTCCGTAAACGCCTCGAATACAGAAATCCATAAAACAATGGCGAAAGTAAGATTTTCGAGTTCTGTAAATGCCTTCAGGCGAAAGATAGCACAAGGGACGGAGAGCAAGGCCAAAACAAGAAAGGTGGCCTTGACTTCGCGAACCAGGAAGTTAGCCAATGCCGTCAGAAACTCTCGCAGTCTTATTTCGCCGCCCTGCGGCCACTTAAGTTCATTAGGTTGGGGCTCCCCCCAGAAATGCATCCAGCCTTGTTCGGCGCGCCGGAGGCAAAGAAGGGGATGATGGATTTCCAGGTAAAGGGCCAGAGAAGCGAATTCATGGGAGGCCTGGATTCGTGTTCTCCCCGTCCGCCTTTCCACTTCTGGCAGCGCGGATTCGTAGAGATCTTCAGCGTTCTCATTAAGGCTGAATTGGGTTTGCCGGCGAGACTGTAGCCAGGCATCGCGCAGCACTGCAAAACGATCAGGAGCCAAGTAAACGTAAGGATCAACCTGCATCATTAAATGTTCGCCGGCGCGCGTCGTGGGGGTGAAATATCCGTTGTTAAAGTAGTTAAATCCGAACCAACCCAAAATGCAAACGGTCACCGGGAGTGCAAAGGAGAGGGTTCTCCTGGAGGCCTTGCGCCGCGGGATTCTTGCGGCGGGCCAAAGAGGAATCAGGGAACAGTAGTACACGGGTATCAAACATATCATCAAGGGACGAGTCAAACCCGCCAAAGCCACGATCGAACCCAGCGCCAACGGGTACCGGATATTGCTCTCACCAGCCCCCTCGCAGCGGGCGATGAGCCAGAGCGAGGTCAGGAGGAGGAAGTTCGTCAGGGCTTCTGTATAGACCGAGGCCTCAAAGGCGAGAACTTCCGGAATAAGGCTACAGGCAAGCCCGACGAGGAGTGAGAAGAGGCCGTGGCGGGTGCGCCGGAAGGCCATATCGAAGATCATTAAACTGGCCGCAAGTCCGAGGGTCGATTGTGCAATCCATATCGCCCGAGGATTGAGGCCGCTCAGGGCAACAAACAAGGGGTAAACGGGAACGCGATCTCCTAAGGCATGGAAATTAAACCGGAGAATGTCCTGGGCAGCCTGGATATACGTTTCATCGATCAGCGGACCACTGGAAACGAAGGGGTGCGGCAGGGTCATCAGGAGCAATCTGACCAAAGCGCCCAAAACCAGCAGCACCCAAACGTATCTGGCGGATTTGTCCTTTTGCTCCGGCATGGCGAATCCTCCGGCCAACACCCTTGGCTATATCCAACATCCGGCAGGGAGGCGAAGGGGATTCCGCGCCACCTCGACCGGCTGCGGCATTATAACATTGCCCTTGCCTGTTACGGGGGCGGCTGGGGCTTGCGCCCCGATTCTGCGAGAGCATTTGCGCTTTTGCCGAAATGGTACGGGCAATCCTGCCGAGAGGCCGGGACCGGGTGGGCGAGGGGCGCCTTTGGAAGGGGCCAAGATCCGGCTCTGTGGCTCGAAGTGGCTCTTCGCCCTGCTTTACTCCACGGTGACGCTCTTGGCGAGGTTGCGGGGCTTATCCACGTCGCGGCCGAGCAGCACTCCGCAGTAATATGCCAGGAGCTGCAGGGGCACGACGGTCAATAGCGGGGCCACAGCTTCGTGCGTGTGCGGAATGTAGATGATCTCATCCACCAGATTGCCAAGCTTGGTATTGCCTTCTGTTGTGATGGCGATGATTTTGCCTTCGCGCGCCCGAATCTCCTGCATGTTGGAGATCACGCGCTCGTAGGAGCCGTCCTCGAGCGCCAGGGCGATGGTGGGAAACTTGGGATCAATGAGGGCGATGGGCCCGTGCTTCATCTCCCCCGCGGCGTATCCCTCGGCGTGAATGTAGGCGATTTCCTTCAGCTTCAGCGCGCCTTCCAGCGCGATGGGGTACTGAAACTTGCGCCCGATGAAAAGGAAATGGTCGGAGTGGCAATACTTCTCCGCCAGCTCGCGGATTTTGCCCGCCTGTTTCAGGAATTCGCGGATTTGCTCCGGAACCTTCTCCAGCGCGCGGATGATTTCATGGCCTTCTTCGTAGGAGAGGTCGCGGGCGCGGCCGACGAGCAGCGCCATGAGGGTAAGGATGGTGAGCTGCGAAGTGAAAGACTTGGTGGAGGCAACGCCCACCTCAATGCCGGCGTGGGAATAAATCCCGGCGTCGGTTTCGCGGGCGATGGTGCTGCCCACCACGTTCACCAGTCCCAGCACCAGCGCGCCCTTGCGTTTGGCCTCGCGCAGGGCGGCCAGGGTGTCCGCCGTTTCTCCCGACTGGCTGATGGCCAGCACCACCGTGCCCTCCCGGATGTTCAGCTTGCGGTAGCGGAACTCCGAGGCCAATTCGGTCTCCACGGTCATATCAGTGAGGGTCTCGAAAATGTAGCGCCCGAACATGCCCGCGTAGTAGCTGGTGCCGCAGCTCACGATAATCAAGTGGCGGGCGTGCAACAGGCGGTCCTGCACGGATTCCAAGCCGCCCAGCTTGGCGACGGCTTCCGAGTGGTTCACCCGGCCGCGCAGGGCGTTCTCCACGGCTTCCGGCTGCTCGAAAATCTCTTTTAACATGTAATGCGGGAATGAGCCGCGGTCCATGGATTCGATATTCCAATCCAGATTGGTGGTCGAGCGGCTTACGGAGCGGTTGTCGAGGGTGGTGATGGAGAATTTCCCCGGCTCCAGGAACGCCACCTCGTTGTCTTCGAGGAAAACCACCTGGTCGGTGTGCTGGGCCAGAGCGGAGGCGTCCGATGCCGCCAGTGAGGCCTTCGAGCCAATACCCAGAATGATGGGGCTGCCCCGCCGCGCCACCACGATGGAGTCCGGGTGGTCCATGTGCATCACGGCGATACCAAACGTGCCCTGCACTTGCAACAGGGCCTTCTGCACGGCGGCTCGCAGGTCCCCCTCGTAGCCGGCCTCGACAAGATGGGTGAGGACCTCCGTGTCGGTCTCGGACTTGAATTTGTGGCCCGCATCCAGCAGCCGCTTTTTCAGCAGCAGGTAATTTTCAATGATGCCGTTGTGGACCAGGTAGAGCTTGCCGCCGCAATCCGCGTGCGGGTGAGCGTTCACCACGCTGGGCTTGCCGTGCGTGGCCCAGCGCGTGTGAGCGATTCCCGCCACGCCCTCGGGAGCGGAATTCCAAACCTGGCGTTCGAGTTCGGCCACCTTGCCGACGGCACGGGCAAGATAAGGCGTGCCGTTGGGGATGAAAATGCCGCTCGAATCGTAGCCGCGATACTCCAGCCGCTTCAGTCCTTCAATCAAAATCTCCTTGGCCGGCTGATCTCCGGTGTACGCCACAATTCCACACATGGGATGCTCCTTCCTGGTGACACCCCGAGGGCCCATGGGTCGGCGGGGGAGTGCACTTTGCTGAACTGTCAGGCCACGTCGGGCCGTAAGTCATGAACAACCATTGTAACTGCAAAAGCGCGTAACCGGGCGAGTCTCTGACTTGGATTTCTCATTGCAAGTTTGGGAGGGCGGCGCTTGTCTCAAACCGGAAAGAGGGTGGTAAGCAGGAGTCAGAAAGTCGAACCGTAAGGAAAAGCAGAGCACTTGCAAACGGAGCGAAGCTTTGGAGTGCATCCAGCGAGGTGATAGCGCAACCGGCGACAGCGCTGAATTAAAGGCTTCAAAATCATTCGACACCCGTCAACGGCCGGGCTTCCGGGTGCCTCGAGACGAAATTGCAGATTCGAATTGAGCAGTCAGGGTTTTGCGGGCACATCCGCATTACCACCAGCCTGTCGAGTCAGGGGGTAATCATTCGCCGCCGTTCATGGCAACGGAAACAGGTTCCTTGAGGGTGAAGTCGAGTTTAGTTTCCGCCGGGACTTTGACCTGCTGGCCTTTAGTGGAGACTTGCACGGCGGTGCCGGCGCCCGCGCCCGCAACCGAGCCGATGGCTGCGCCCCTGCCGTGCCCGAGAATGCCGCCAAGCAAAGCTCCCAGCACTGCGCCTCCGCCCACGGTTTCGGCCGTGCGCGTCCCGCGCGACGCCCCGTGCTGCTCGTAATAGCCGCTTTTGGTTTCGTAGGGGACGCCGTTAATGGTTATAGCGATCAGTTCAAGCCGCAACTCGGACTGGCCTGTCATGGTCCCCGCGGTTTTGGCTTCGACCAGGCGCACGCGAGCGTTGACGCCGCGGGAAGCCACTACCCGGTCATCCACAACGATCGGGGAATTAAGGCTGGCTGCGAACTCTTCGCCCGGCTGGTTGCGGCTGGAATCGATGCTATCGATCATGCGGATGGTTACGACTGTGCCCGCGGGAATCGTAACATGCTCCTGCGGCTTGGGAGCGGGCGTCGGAGGAGGCGGCGGCGGTGGGGCCACTGGGGGGGGAGGAGCAGCGGCGGGCGCGGCAGCAGGAGCGGGAGGAGGCATGGGGGCGGGGTTGGCGGCGGCATCGGGAGTGACGGAGTTGGTATAAGCGCGCAACTCCGCGGAGGCTTTATCTTCGCCGTTCGCTGCCAGAGTGTGCTGCGCGTGTCGCGGCTTTCCCGAGGCGGTTTGCGCCGGCGCCGCGGGGGGAGGGGCCAGCTGGGGGGGCGCGCGCTCCCCCTTCTGGGTGCTCTCGGAGGCAGTCGCCGCGGCCTCGGAAGCCACGCTGAGCATGTTCACCACATTCTTCACGCCCTCTTCTTGCGTGGCAATCCGCTCCACCGCAGCCTTTTCCAAGTCCGTGTCCACCGTTCCCGCGAGCGTGACCGTGCCATTCCGCGAATCCACACGAATGTCGCGCATCTTCAAGACCGGGTCGCTGAACAGCTTCGCCTGGATGTTGGTCGTGATCGTCTTGTCGTCGATCGACTTGAAAATGTTACACGCTCCGAGCAAGAACACTCCTGCGGCCAACAAGATTGCCAGCCGGAGCTGTGACCTGGACATGATGCCTCTCCCTTGACGCGAAATCCGCTCCATCATGCTGTTTGGATTCAATCCCTTATGGTTAAGATGTATGTGCGGTCACACTCTCGCACCAAATCCAGCCGGCAGAAGAATGTGTGCGCCGATAGGACTCCATAGGCTGCGGGAAATTTCCGGTCTGCCGTGGCAGGCATGTTAGAATTACCGCAACCCGGTGCGCACTAACATCACCGGCGGAAGGCCGAGTTGGGTGCGTCGTCCGCGCGGCGCCGCAAGCTCCTTTTTATCACCCGTGGGGCGAGGCGCCGACCTTGAGGAGACGAGTGGAAAGCGATTCGCTAAGCATTGTGGTTCCCGTTTACAACGAGGAGGAAAATGTCGCAGCTCTCCTTGAGCAGCTCCAGGCCGCCTTGCGGGATTGGCGCGGGGCGGTGGAGTTCCTCTTCGTCGATGACGGCAGCACCGATCGGACGCTGGAGCTTCTCAAGCGCGCCCAGCCGGGCGAACCGCGCACTCGCATCGCCCACTTCCGCCGCAATCTGGGTCAAACCGCCGCCATGGAGGCGGGCTTTCATTTGGCCAGGGGCCGCGCCGTGGTGACGGTGGATGGCGACCTCCAGAATGATCCGGCGGAGATTCCCCGCTTGGCGCGCATGCTCTCCGACTGGGATGTTGTCTGCGGCATCCGCGCCCACCGGCAGGACAGTTGGTGGAAGCGCCGGTCGTCCCGCATCGCCAACGGCTTTCGCAATTGGATGACGGGCGATGATATTGTGGATACCGGTTGCACCCTGAAAGCTTACCGGCGTGAATGCGTCGAGCGCCTGGAACTCTACAACGGCATGCACCGGTTCCTGCCCACGCTCCTGAAAATGCGCGGCTATCGCGTGACGCAGGTGCCGGTGAGTCATCGCCCCCGGCACGCGGGAAAAACCAAGTATGATACCTGGCGAAGATTGAAGAAAGGCCTGGCTGACGTGTGGGCGGTGCGCTGGATGAAGAAGAATTGGATCGCTTACGAGGACGTTTTGGAAGTGGTGGAGGCGCCCGAGAAGACAGGAGTCAGGAGCCAGGAGTCAGCATAAGGCCAACACCCGTGACGCCCGCCAAATTCCCTTCGAACTCCAAGACGGCCCTCGCCCTCTCGCTGGGTCTGCCGCTTTTGACCGCGGCCGTGTTCTTCTTCGCGGGCTTAGGAAGGCTTCCCTTAATGGAGCCCGATGAGGGCCGCAACGCCGAGGTGGGGCGCGAGATGGCAGCCTCGGGGGATTGGATTACGCCGCACTATAACGGCTTTGCCTACCTTGACAAGCCCGCCGTTCATTTTTGGTTAATAGCAGCATCCATGAAGGCCTTCGGTGTTTCTGAAGGCGCCGCGCGCTTGCCCTCGGCCCTCATGGCCGTGGCAACCATGCTGCTGGTATGGTTCCTGGCGCGACGCATGTTCGGGGATTCCGCCGGGCTGCGGGCGGGGATCATTTTTGCCGCATGCCCTCTGGCCTTGGCGCTCGCTCGCGAAGTCATCTTTGACATGACCCTCACTTTCTTTGTCACCCTGGTGATGGTGGCGTTTTGGCTGGGGGAGGAGAGCGGGTTTGGAAAGCTCTGGTTTGACGCCTTGCTGTTCGCGGCGATGGGTGTGGCGGTTATCACCAAAGGTTTCGTCGGCATTCTGATTCCCCTGATCGCGATTCTGATTTACCAGGTGGCGTGTGGCGAGGGGCGGAGTTTTCTGCGCCTGCGCTGGGGATGGGGCCTTCTGGTTTTCCTCGCTGCGGCCCTGCCCTGGTTCATTGCGGTCTCTGTGCGCAATCCGGATTTCCCCCGCTACGCCTTTTGGAACGAAAGCCTGCAGCGCTTTACCAGCGGCGCCGCACGCCGCGGAGGGGGAATCCTCTATTACCTCCCCGTGTTCCTTGGCGGCTTTTTTCCGTGGAGCCTTTTCCTGCTTCTGGCCGCATGGAATCGCCTGCGACGCTGGCGGGAATTGAGGCAGGAGGCTTGCCGGCCCATCCTGTTTCTCCTTTGCTGGACGGCGTGGGTTTTTATTTTCTTCACCCTATCGCATTCCAAGCTTCCCGCCTATTTTCTTCCCGCCGTAGTTCCGCTGAGCATCCTGATGGGACGGGTGTGGCAGGATGTGGGTCAGGAAGGGCAAACGCGCCCGCCGGATTGGCTGACGGCAGGATTTGCGCTCCTGCTCGGACTGGGAGTGCTGGTGGCCGCCGCGTCGCACTCCTGGCTCTACCCCATGCTTCAGGCGAGGCTCGCCAAAAAGCTCCACCCCCAGGTGTTGGGACTCATCCAGCCGTCGCTGCTCTACACCGGGCTGATTCTCGCGGCGTTGGGTTATCTCGGCCGGAGGCTGGCCACCGAAATGCGCGGGCGATTGTTGGCCATTGCCACTTTTGCGCTGGCGGCAGCGATTGTTCCCACCCTCGCGCTGCGCTGGTATGCGCCGCTGGAGCGGCTCGCCGAGACTAATTCCAGCCGCCGTCTGGCCGCTACCATCCTGGAAAGCCCGGAGCGGAACGCGCCGATTTTTGGCTACTATTATTTCCGCACCAGCTTGCCTTTTTATTTGCGGCGCCCGGTGGGATTGCTCTCGGTGGAATGGGGAGAGATGACCAGCAATTACCAGGTGGCGCATCAGGCGGAGGCTCGGCGCGCATCCGCCGGCCGGCCGGGCAAGGGCGTGCTGTTGACGCTCCCGGAGTTTTGCGCCCTTACGCAATCGAACACGCAGCCCATTCTGGTGATGACCCCCGACGCTTTGGTGGAAGACCTTTGGAAGAACGCGGGGCGCATTGACCCTCTGTGGAATGAATCGGATTTTTCCGTTTGGGAGGTTCCGCCGGCCAATGTTGCGCGGCCGGAAAGCAGGCCGACACACGTGATCGCGCCTTTTCAGCCGTGAGGGTGAGGGGGTCCTTTTCAACCTCATCGGACTTTGACGGAATCCCTGGGTTGGGAGTACATTTCTGTACTCTGTAATCTGTTCTCTGTAACCTGCGACCTGTAACCTGTTCCCTGGCCTCCTATGTGTGGAATTTGCGGACTTTTCAATTTGCAGCTTCAAACCTTGGCGCACGCTGAGCGCATCGACCCCATGGCGGCGCGCATCTTCCATCGGGGGCCTGATAGCGGCGGGAAATTCCAATTGCCGCACATTGCGCTGGCCATCCGGCGGTTGAGCATCATCGATCTTGCCACCGGCAACCAGCCCCTTTCGAACGAAACCGGCGACATCACCCTGGTTTTCAACGGCGAGATATATAACTACCGCGAGGTGTGCCAGGGCTTGCTGGAACGCGGCCACCATTTCAAATCGCATTCCGACGGCGAGGCCATCATCCACCTGTACGAGGAGCAGGGGCCGGACTGCCTGCGCGATTTGAACGGCATGTTCGCCATCGCCCTTTGGGATAATCAGGCCAAGCGATTGCTTTTGGCGCGCGACCGTGCGGGGGAGAAACCCCTTTATTACTGGTGCGACGGCAAGACGCTGGTGTTCGGCTCGGAGATCAAATCGCTCCTCGAGTACCCGGGAATCAGCCGTGCCATGGATCCCACCGCGCTCACCCACTATTTCTTTTACGGCCATTTCCCCAGCCCGCGCAGTGTTTATAGCGAGATCAAAAAGCTTCCCGCGGCCCATCGCATGGTGGTGGAAAACGGCAACCTTCACATTGACGCTTACTGGCGCCCACAGAATTATTTGCGCTCGCCGGAGGCACCGCCGGTGACTCCCCGCCAGGAGCGCGATTTGGTGGAAGAACTCGCGTTGCGTCTGCGGCAAGCGGCGGAGTCTCGCCTGGTGAGCGACGTTCCCCTGGGCGTTTTCCTGAGCGGCGGCGTGGATTCCTCCGCCATCGTCGCCATCATGAGCGAACTGAGCCCGGGAAACGTCAATTCGTTTTCGGTGAACTTCCCCGAGAAGACCTTTAACGAGGAGCCCTACTCGACGCTGGTGGCCAAGCGCTTCCGCACCCAGCATCACGTCTTGAACGCCGACAAGCCCAGCATGTATCAGGCGCTCGCGACCCTGGCCGATCATCTGGATGAGCCCATGGCCGACCCGGCGGTGATCCCCACTTACATGATCTCGCGCTTTGCCCGCGAGCACATCAAGGTGGCGCTGAGCGGCGAGGGCAGCGACGAACTTTTCGGCGGCTATCCCACCTACATGGGAGCGCGCCTGGCGGAATATTACCTGAAGCTCCCTGGCGTGGTGCGCCGGCAGGTTTTTGGCCGGCTCCAGCGTTTTCTTCCCGTGTCCTCGACGGCGGTTCCCAAGGGCCTTTTCCTGCGCCGGTTCCTGAGCCATGCGGAAAAAAATCCGGCGGAGCGCCACCACATCTGGTTCGGCATGTTCAATCCCACCGAGCTCGATCAGCTTTTTTCGCCGGATTGGGCGGGGCCGTGGCCTCCCTCGAGAGAAATCTTTTCCCCCCTGGCGCGGGTGCTGGAGGGCGCGCGCTTTGATGAGACCGTTTCGGAGATGCTCTACCTGGATTTCCGTTTGTACCTGGAAGATAACCTGTTGGTGAAGGTCGATCGCGCCGCCATGGCATGCTCGCTGGAGTTGCGCACGCCTTTTCTCGACCATCGCCTGATCGAATTTGCCGAAGGGCTGCCCGGCGATCTCAAGGTGCGGCGCTTCCAGCTCAAATACATCCTTAAAAAAGCCGTGGAGCGTTGGCTGCCCAAGGAAATTGTCTATCGGCAAAAACGCGGGTTCTCCGTTCCTATCGCCAGTTGGATGCGCAATGAGTTGCGGCCACTGGTGGATGAGACTTTAGGGGAAGAGAAGCTGAAGAAGCAGGGAATGTTCAACGTCCCCTTCGTGCGGCGTTTGCTCGAGGAGCATTGGGCGGGCAAGGCCGATAACCGCAAGACCCTGTGGACTCTCTTCTGTTTTCAACTTTGGTTTGATAGGTGGGGGAAAAGCTAGGGTTGGGGGTTTCACCCTTGACGATAACTCCCAGCCCCCAGTCCGGATTATCACGAATTTCCTGGAGCAATTAAAGGAGTGAAAGAATTTCGCACAGAGGTCACGGAGATAAGGCACGGAGACCACGGAGAGTTTCCGAGATGTACTCCGTGCCCTCTGTGATCAAGCGGTTCGGTAATTCCAAAGAGAAAACACTCCGTGAACTCCGTGTGAACCGTTCTAAAGTCTGCACTCCGCTCTTCGTATTCATGAATAACGCGGGCTGACCCTCACAACTTTACTCCTGACACGCGACCATGGAGAATAGGACCGTGCTTCCGAAAGGTTTAACCGTTGCCCACAACTACCCGCCGTCTAAAGCGCCAAGCCGGGAGTCCTTCCGCCCGGCGGAGTGGGCCGTTATCCGCCGCTGCCGCACTCCCAAGCAGGTGCAGGAATATCTCCGCAACCTTCCCTACAACTGGGAAAAGGGGGGAGAAACGCTGCGGACGTTTCGGGGCGTCGTCGAGCACGGGAGCGCCCACTGCCTGGAGGGCGCGCTCAGCGCCGCGGCCATCATGGAGCAGCACGGTTACCCGCCGCTGCTGCTGGACTTGGAATCCCAGGACCAACTTGACCACGTGCTGTTTCTCTATAAAGAGGATGGCCGCTGGGGAACCATTGCGCGCTCGCGGGACGCGGGGCTGCACGGGCGCAAACCCGTCTTCCGCACCATCCGCCACCTGGTGATGAGCTATGTGGACCCCTACGTGGATGGCTCGGGACGCATCATGGGCTTCGGCGTCGCCGACCTACGCACCCTGGTGCAGGGCGACTGGCGGCTCTCCCCGAAGAACGTCAAGGAAGTGGAACGCGCCCTCATCAAAATGCCCCACAAGTCCATTCGCACCTCCGACCGCCGCTACCAGGCCATACTTCGGCAGTTCCAAGCCTTCCGCAAAAAGTACCCCGATAAGCCCGCCACGTTTTATTCCAACCGTCACCTTTGGCTGTGAAGGAAAATTGCAGATGACTCCACGGATATCATCATGTCATCCTTGCAGTACCGGGAGGGACCAATGAAGACTTCGGTAAAGCAATCAACATCTCGCAGCCGGCTATCGCCAGCGAGTTTTCCAAGAAGGTGGCAAGTACTTTGTCTCGCGTTTTGCCTGCTCGTGCCAGCGCTGGCCCGGGCCACCACGCCATTGTTCCAATCGTCTTTCCGCAAGCCCAACCACGATTGGACCGTGGTGCGTGGTTCCGCAACTCCGGACTCTTCCATGTTGCACGAGAATAACCCTTCCCTCCGCGTCGAGCGCGCGAGCGGCTCCGAGGACGCATGCATTCGCCTGTCAACTTTGGCGCTTACCCTCGGCAAGCGTTACGAGTTGAGCGGCTGGGTGCGCACGGAAGCCCTGGAAGTGCGGGACCTCGACCGCTCGCCCATTGCCTCCGGCGCGACGCTCACCATGGTCTCCATGCCCTTCGACGTTCATTCCGCTTCGGTCGGCGGCACCGAGGCGTGGACTCACCTCACCCTGCGATTCGTCGCCAGCCGCACCGGCGACCAGATTCTATTAACCGTTGGGAACGGCGGTTCGTTCAACGGCGAGGCGTGGTTCGAAGGTATCCAGCTCGATGAAGCCTCCCCCGGAGACGACTGGCCGGCTCGGGAAGCCGTCGAGACTTTCGGCCCCGCCTATCGCTATCCCGCCGCCGGCTGGATCTATCTCCACATCGAAGGGCAACCTTACGAGCGCGGATACCAACATGGCCATTTGATGGCCCGCGAGATTCCAGAGTATCTCGAGCGGTGTGCCGCCACTCTCGGTGACAAGGACCACTGGCAGGATTATCGCACTTCCGCTAACGCCCTCTTCCTCCGCGGCTTCGACCGCGAAATCCTCGAGGAGATGCGAGGCATCGCCGAGGGCGCATCCGACGCCGGCGCCCGGTGGCAGGACCGGCGCCTCGACCTGATCGACATTGTCGTTGCCAATGTTACGGTGGAGATGAGCGAGCTTGCCTCCGCCGTATCGACCACCCCCACCGGACTGGAAGGCCACGGCTTCGACAAGCCTCCCTACGCGGAGCGCAAACGCGATTCCTCGCGGGACCATTGCAGCGCCTTTGCCGCCACCGGCCCGGCCACGCGCGACGGCAAGATGGTGATTGGACACGTTACCTGGTGGGGACTGACGCTCGCCGAGCAGACCAACGTCTGGCTCGACATCAAGCCGGCATCGGGCCATCGCATGCTCATCCAAAGCTACCCCGGCGGCATCGAAAGCGGCACGGACTGGTACCAGAATGACGCGGGAGTGGTCCTCACCGAAACCACCATTGAACAGACGCCGTTCAATATTCAAGGCACTCCCGTGGCCTACCGCGCCCGCATGGCCATCCAGTACGGTGGCGACATCGATGAAGTGGTTCGCTACCTGGGCACCCGGAATAACGGCCTTTACACCAATGAGTGGATCATGGGCGACGCCAAGACCAATGAAATCGCCATCTATGACTTGGGAACCAACCACACTCGGTTATGGCGTAGTTCGAAGAACGAATGGTTTGGGGACACGCCCGGCTTCTACTGGGGCGATAACAACGTCAAGGACTTAACCGTTCGCCTGGAGGACTACCCTGATCCGCAGGGCGATCCTGAATATATTCCCTACGTGCCCGGCCCCCGCGACCTCGCCTGGCAGGAACTCTACCACAAGTATCGCGGCCAGATCGACGAGCAGTTTGGATTTCTCGCCTTCCGCACGGCGCCCCTGGTGAGCGCCAGCACCATGGATGCCAAGGTCGTGACCTCGGATATGGCGTCCCACCTCATGGCGTGGGCCGCCATCGGCAAGCCCAATCAAATTGAGCGGCTGCCACAAAAGGGGGACTCTGCCAAGGATGACGGCCTTTATCCCTCGGGCTACTATCTGATGCAGGGCGAACCTTCCGAAGAGTTGCGCGCCGCCATCCAGCAAAACGAACAGACCCGCCTGACAGCATCCCTCCACCCGCCCGTGCCTACGACACCCGCGGTCTCTGCTCCCGCATCGTATGACGGTCGCCTATGGAAAGGATGGGTGCTGCCCGCCTCCGACGCCGATACCTGGTTCGTCGCCGGCTCGGCCCGGTACAGGTATGCGCTTCAGTCCAAGGATCCGGAAGAGGCGCTGAACGCCCTGAGAGCCACCTGGCGCGGTCTGGAACTGAGCCCTGATACCCCGGCAAATCATTTTCGCCGGGAGCAAACGAGGGGCGTTCTCTTTCTCGATTCCCTGCGTCACAAGATGGGGGACGATGCCTTCCTCAAGCTCATGAGCGATTACTTCGCCTCCAACACCACCAAGACGGTAACCGCGCAGTCCTTTCTCGACAAGGCTGGCGTTCCCCTCAGCCCGATCGATCTGCCCGAGGGTCCCGCCTATCTCGCGAGTGACATCTGGCGGCGCTTGGCCTCCGCCGTAATCGTCTACGGCACGCTGCGTGAGGCCGGGGCGAATCGGTACGCGGCCGAACAAATGCAGAGCCGCTTCCTGGATAGCTATGAAAGCCGGGTGGCAATCTACAAAGATTTCGAAATCACGGACGACCTGCTTCGCCACCGCGATGTGGTCTTTGTGGGACGCCCGGAGGCCAACTCCGCGCTTGCCCTCTGGGCCGGGAAGCTCGGCCTCGATTATGCGGGCGCTGCCTTTAAGATCGATGGAGAGGTGCACGCCTTCGAGCGCGAAGGCCTGATCCTGGCCGCAAAGAACCCGTTGGATACTGCCCATATGGTGCTCACCGTGGCCGGCAACAGCGCCCTCAGCACGGTAAAGTCGCAAAAGGCGGACCTGCCCGCCGACCAATACATGATCGTTCGGGATGGCAACAAGCCCATGAAGGGGTTCGTGCGGCGCTAAGGTTTATAGAGCTCGGGGAATTACTGCTTGAGCGCGCGCAGCTTGGGTAGGTCGTTATAAACGATGTAGGGTTCATCCCGATGCAGCGCCAGGTAGTTCTGATGGTAAAGCTCGGCGGCGTAGAAATGGGTGAGCGGCACGATCTGCGTGACGATCGGGCCGGAGAATACGTGGGATTTGTTCAGTTGGTCGATATAGGCGAGCGCAATCTGCTTCTGCCCGTCGTTGGAATAAAAGACCACCGACCGGTACTGCGTTCCCACGTCGGGTCCCTGGCGGTTCAACTGGGTGGGATCCGTGGCCAAGGAGAAGAAGACGCGCAGCAACTGGGAATACGTGACTTTGGATGGGTCGAAGGTGATCTTTACCGACTCCGCATGGCCGGTGCGCCCGCTGCCGACCACTTCGTACTCTGCGGCACTGGAGTCTCCGCCCGAATAGCCCGAGACGACGTCCTTCACGCCTCGCACATGCTTGAAGACGGCGTCCACACCCCAGAAGCATCCGCTCGCGACGACCGCAACCTCCTTGCTTTGGGTGGACGCGAGCGGGTCAGTACCCGCATACTCCGGAACCTGTCCGCGAACGATGCTGGAGCCCAGCACGCCCAGCCCGACAAACACCGCCAGCACGCACGCCACGAGACGAAAGCCACTCTCTCGGAATCCTGCCATAACCCCACCCAATGCTTCGATGCTTCAATTTGCGTAAAAGGTTCGGGTGGATTGCACATGCGCCTGCAAAGGGAATTACCGTTGTGAAATTCAGAGAAATACTACGGGCTTTGGCATGGGTATACCTCCGGCGGTGTGCCGTTCCGCAGGAGGGTAGCTACGGAGACGGCGTGGCTGCCAACCTCTAACCCCTAAGCCCCAAGCCCTAACCCCTGGTTTTGAACACTTGAGCGCGTGACGTTGCAACGCGAGGCTTGGGGCGTGGATATCAAACCCCATGTTTACGCCACCCGCGTCAAGGCCTCAAGCGAGCAGGGAGTCCGGGTGCAGCGTGGTAACGAGGTCATAGCGCTGGAAGTCAGCGCTATTGAAGGAAAGGATGTTTTCCACAGCGTAGACGTTCATAACGGCGACGAGCCGCGCGTCATAGACCTTGACGCCCTGGACTTTATAGTCGTAAACGATGCGTTTCCACGCGGCATAGATCGCCGGCACGTCGGGCAGCAGGGTTAGGGATTCCTCAATGCTGGCGACCTCCCGCAACACTTCCTCATGCGAGAAGCCGAGTCCGTTCCGGTCGGCGGGGCGCGTCGCGACATTCCAAAACTCCGCGATGTTCTGTGGACAATAGAAAACGGAGTCATCTTGCCGTAGCAATTTCGACACGGCGTGAGTGGCTTGGGAGCAGAGGGGATGATGGGGTTGGGCGCTGCGCAGCAGAATGTTCGTGTCAACAAGACACGCATCAGGGCTCACGGCCTTCGTACATGGATTCGCGGCTGACCGCTTCATCAGACAGGGGAGGGGTGGGCCTATGACGGGCAGACCACGCCTCAAACGCCGCCGCTCGTTCCTCCGCCGACAGCCGGTTCTTGGCGGCAGGCAGCACTGTGCCTTCCACCACCGAAAGGACGTATTCTTCCACGCTCATTCCGTGCGCTTGCGCCTGGGCCAGTAGTCCGGCTTCAACTTTCGGCTTAAGTTTCAGAGTCACCGTCATGGGTTCTCTCCATCCCTTAAACCCTGATGTTACCCTATCGCGAAAGGCGGGGTTTGTCTACGGGGATGCGCGTTGGGACGTAGACATAAGAGTGAACGTCTGCGCCACCCGCGTGCTCCGTTCCCGCGTCCCGCCCCGAATGCCGAGCCGGAAGTCCGGAGTTCGGAGTCCGGAGTCGCATCCCCCCGAGTTTGGAATCCCTTACCCCGTCTCCCGGTATCCGCCCCTGACACCTGACACCTGGCACATGACGCCTTGTTCTCCGCGTCCCGTATCGCGTGTCCCGAACTCCGACCCTAACCCCTAATCCCGAACCCCTAACCCCTGGCTCCTAACCCCTGCTCTTGAACACTTGGGCGCGAAAGGTGGCAACTCAAGGCTTGGGACGCAGACACCAAACCCAATGTCTGCGCCACACGGTAGGTAACAAGCCTTGCCTTGGTTCAGCAAAGGTGGTATCTGTTTTTCAGCAAAAGCCAGTACCAAGCTGCTTACTACTCCATGTGTTGGGCGACAAAGCCCTGGCGAAGGGGGGCACATATGGCAACCGGAACCAGTCAACCGGGACAGATTCACCTACAAATAATTGACGTCATGAAGCGCTTTCCTGAGGGCATCTCGGGTGGTCAGATCAGGCAAGAACTCGAGAAGGAAGGGTTACGGCCAGAGGATCAAACCCACCTCGACCGCCGAATGCGAGAATTGGATGAGTGGTTCATCATCGAGAAATCCGTGATTGCACAGGATGCCCTCCGCAAGTGGCGGCACACTAGGAAAAAAGAACTGCTCAGCCAGATATTGACGGCACAGGTTCTTTATGCAGCTCGTGGTCGCTGCCAACGTTGTGGCAAGACAATCGAAACACACTGCATTACCCTTGTTGTAGAACCTAAGAATAAGAGAGAGCGGATTGGCATCGATGATTGGGGGGACTATTGGGCGATTTGCAAAGAATGCAGCGCCGCAAGGAGGACTCATCTTGTTCGCCCAATTGCCACTGGCGCGCGTCCCAGATTCAAATGCTGCCGAATGTCGACATTTGTGAGACAGAGTCAGCATAAGCCCTAAGATGCTACTGGAAGTCATCCATTCGGAAACAACGCACTCCTGGAATCCGCGAAGCAAGGACGCGGTGAATCGCTTGAGTGTCCCCCGTGGTCTCCGAGACACTTTGCCTGTCGGTAGAGTCGATAGACGACAACTCATCAGTTCCCCTCGCCGTTCCGGACACTTTCAACTATTTCCCTCTTAGCACTCTCTGCGGCCGTGTTCTATTCTAGAACATTTTCGGCTCACGTAGGCGGTACTCTCTGTGTGTGACCAAGCACCCTGCAAGGAAGAACATTATTGGTAGGCGCGTAGCAGAAGCGCGTGCCACGTTCGAACCCGCACTGACGCAAGACGCTCTGTCAGGCAAACTAGCCCGGCTTGGAATCCAACTCGATAGAGCCGCAATCGCGAAAATCGAAAACAATTACCGCCATGTTCTCGACTACGAGCTTAAGGCTCTCGCAGAAGTGTTGGGTGTGGACGCCAATTGGCTCCTTGGGGATGAGGAGAAGTGAAGGACCCTACCTCTCAATTACGTTCTGCTACGCGCCGGGCCAAGTCCGACGTGGCAAACAAGCTGATCAGCATGTTTCTTCACGAATTGAGTCGTAGGGTAAGCCAAGACTGGCCAATCAAAATTGGCAGTGAAGATTATGAAAAACTCGTCCGAGAGCGGTTTAACAACCGGTGCCCATATTGCTTAATTAACTTAGCGGAAACCGCACCGGTAGTTGAACATCTCGACGGGATGAATCGAAACCGCGCAGGCCTCCATGTTCCAGGGAATGTACTGGTGGCGTGCAGAAAATGCAATAGCGAAAAGCGCCGAGATGATTCGTTGAAGGTTCTTCCGCTCGCCAAATCCGGGTGGGCATCATTTTTGTCTCATGACGGTACGCGCTGTGCTCCGTCATGCGCCACCTGCGGGTATTGGAAGAGCATCTGGACGGACGAGGCAGAACGAAAACTCCGCCTTGCCGAAAACCTTCAGAGGATCTTGTCTTTTCGGAGCGCATTTCCAGAATTTGAGCGGACCCATTCCACGCTCATGGAAACGTTGCCAGCGTTGTTGACCAAGCTTTACTCAGACTGCCAAGCCTTCGCCGAAACAGAGATTAGTTCTCTGCTGGAAAGATTTGAAGGAGCCTCGGGCACTCAAGTCTGACACAAGGAGCGGGGATAGCCAGCCAGCGCAGTTCTGACCATGCGCGGTTCCCTTGATGGCGAAGGCATAGCATGTTGGAGTAGCTTCACAAGAATCTGGTAAGTAGAGCGTTGGTGAAGAGGCCACAAGATGGGCCGGGAACGAACTGCAACGTTTTTCATTTGGAAAAGATAACAGTAGCGGCGTGTTCCATCCAGATTGAGGACGCGATTATGTCGCTCGGCCATCGGTCAATAGAAACGCTTGGGGCTAGCACAGAAGGGGCGATGGCTATCTGCTAGAGTGAGTTCCGGAGGAAGCGAAGACGACAAGATGGGGGCGATCTACAACATCTACTGCGATGAAAGTTGCCACTTGGAGCATGACCGGCAGCCTGCCATGGTTTTGGGTGCGGTGTGGTGTCCGTTAGAGAAAGCCCCGGAGATTGCTTGCCGGATTCGAGAGATAAAGACCAAACACGGACTATCGCCAACCTTCGAGGTGAAGTGGACGAAAATTTCACCGGGAAAACTGGTCTTCTACATGGAGTTGCTCGATTACTTTTTCGATGATGACGATGTGCATTTCCGCGCTTTAATTGTCCCCGACAAAACCAAGCTCCATCACGAAGCCTTCCGCCAAACGCACGATTCCTGGTATTACAAAATGTACTTTGACTTGCTACAGGTGCTCCTCAGCCCTCGCGCGGAATACCGAATCTACCTGGACATCAAGGACACTCGCAGCGCTGAAAAAATCAGGAAGCTCCACGAGGTGCTCTGCAACAACATGTACGACTTTCAGCGCCGAATCATCACTAGGGTCCAGACGGTGAGGTCGCACGAGATTGAGCAAATTCAGTTGGCGGACCTGCTGATCGGAGCGGTTAGCTATGCCAACCGCGGGCTTGAAACGAGCCTCGCAAAGTTGGCCCTCGTGAAACGGATGCGAGAGCGGTCCACGTACACCATACAGCGGACAACACTTCTCCGAGAGGACAAGGTGAATTTGTTTCGATGGCAGCCCAAGGAGCCCCAGGCATGAATGGACCACCGCCTTGGCTGCCGCCGATGGCTGTCGTGAACCCGTGGACAAACGCGACCTATGAAACGCTCTATTCAATCTTCAAGAAGGACTTCAAAGATAGCCAACCTGTTTACAACGGAAAAGCTGTATGGTTCTTCCCGGAATTGGACAGCGGCAAAGAGGTGGTTTTCTGGCACATGACCAGCCGCGTTGACCAGGAAACGGGAGAGCGACTGCCGGACCTGCGAAGGTCGGAACGCCTCCCTTGGGTGCGCCCAATAATGGGCAACTCCACTCAACCCGAAATTCTCGCATGGGATTACGAAGAGGGAGACAGAACGATTAAGACTTACGTGTGGCTGAAAGATCAGGACTTCCTGGTCTTGATGAAAAAGTACAAAGATGGTCGTCGTCGGTTGATTACTTCATACCATGTTGACCAACCGCACACTCGGAAGAGCTTGCAAAAAAAATACGCGAAGCGCGTAAACTAAAAAGGCCAGCGGAAACCGCCAGCCCAACTCCTTCCACGCATGGTGAATGAGCTATACACAGTGTAATATCGGCAGCCCGAAAGTCAAGCTTAATTCTTTTTGCTCCGCGAATTTATCATACGGGATTTTCCGGACAGAAGGTCATTCACGCCAAATGACCCGCAAGCGTTGTGCGGACCTGGGGTTAAGGCCGGCGGCTTTTTTGTCAATTATGGGCGAACCGCCGCGATGCATCGGGGCATTACAACCGCTCCGTCGGTCGGAGAGCGCCGGTAGACGTCTTAATCGCAGCCACGGACTGCCCAGCGATCCCCTACTCAACGTCTTCAAGGGGAGAAAGCGTCCAGTCGCCTCCATCTAGAAACCGAACGATTGTCGAGATTCGTTGAAGCCCGTCAATGACTATCCACCTTTGGGCCTTGTGGTCCAAGGCAAAACACATGCTTGGAATCGGTAGCTGCTTGATGAGGGAGTCGATAAAGCGGGTTTGATCCGGCCCTTTCCAAACAATGTCGCGTTGGAATTCCGGCTGAATGTTGAGAATTCCCTGCTGCTTCATGCGAAAAAGATCGGCACATGAACGAAGTTCGTTATAGGCCACGATGTCTGATGGAGGAACCTCGGCGTAGTCATCCTCGTAGAAACTCTGTTCTTCCAATTTCGATATTGTTTGGTCCATAGGTTTCCGCGCAAGGGACTGGCCGCCACGCGCTCTGTACGGCATTCGGAAGACGGTCTCCCGTCCACGATTGGCCAAGCAACGCCATCAATGCTGCTTCCGGGGCCGGGGACAAAGGCTCTCAACGGACGATAAAAGGCCCGAGCGCCGACCCTTCATTCAACAAATATTTTCGATTGATCAAAGTCCACTTTGCTACCGCGTTTTTGCCGTAAGGGACCATCGGGCCAGAAGCAGCCTATTGGCGTTTCGACCCAGGTAGTATACGCCGTTTGTGTCTAACCTACCTTTTCCGTTCGGTATCTGTAGCAGGTAGCGCGGAGGCGTGCGGACTTGGCTCTCCTCCGCGGCACTACATCGGGAAATGACCGCTCGCGGACGCGGGGGCAAGGCCTATCGCGGGCGGCATGTGGCGTCGGCGACGCCAGCGGTCAGGGCAACCGCGTTTGCTGGCCATGCGCAAGCCGCACCGGACACGGGAAACGGGGCACGGGATACGGGGCCGGATGACGGGCCGCATGCGGGGGCAAAGAGCTCCCACCTACGTGTTACGCGCTTCTCTCTTGCGCATGTGTACACATTGATGTACACTTGTAACCGATGTACACTTGCAGGCTGAACAGGAGAGGGTCATGAGTACAGTCAAGGTTGGGGTACGTGAATTTCGTGAGCGCATCGCCACCTACCTGGAGTCGGGCGCTCCGGTGGCGGTGACCCGGCGCGGTGAGACTCTCGGGGTATATGTCCCCACGCGCCGAAAGCGCTCGAAAACCGCCGACCCATCGGAACTGAAAGCGGCAGCGGACCGGCTGGCCGAAGCGCTGGCGGACGTTAACGAAGACGAGCTGGTGGCGGAATTTAAGCAGCGCCGCCGGCAGGGGAAGGGCTCGGGCCGCTGAGATGATCGTTCTTGATGCGAATATCCTGATCCGGGGGTGTTGGGACGCCGCGTTCGCTAAATCATTGAGGCGTAGGCGGCTCAGGGGGTTTACTTTTAAGCACCTGACGTGGCGTTCGACGACGCGCGCAAATATCTGCCCCCCCTTACTCAAGAAGCGTGGCAAGCCTGATGTCAACCTGCCGGCGTCACTGCAATAATTGCAACGCCTTATCGCGCCGATCGACCGGAAACTCTAGAGCACCTTTGAGGGCGAAGCTCGGCGGCGCTTGCGCGGACGCGACGAAAATGATTGGCCGGTGGTGGCCACGGCGCTCGCACTGGCTTGTGGCGTGTGGACTGAGGATGCCGACTTCTTCGGAACCGGCATCGCGGTGTGGACCACAAATCGAATCGAGATTTTCCTCGAAGCGCAGGCCAAGTTGGTTCAATCTTTGAAGGAGTGAAAAAGCACTGCCCGTTCACCGCTAGATACTGGGCAGCGCGAAGTGGGTGTGCTTGGCCCTCTTCCGCGGCACTCAATCGCGAAACGGCCGCTTGGGGACGTGGGTGCAAGGCCTATCGTGGGCGGCATGTGGCGTCGGCAACGCCACCGACCAGAGCACCGGCGTTTGATGGCCACGGGAAAAGCCACTTCCCACAAGGGGCCGGATGACGAGCCGCGGAGGTGTAGCGGCGAGTTTACCTCGCCACAGGCGGCGTGACGCCGCCTCGAAAATGGCGGGGTGAACCCGCCGCTACGAATGAGGCACAACATCGGGAAATGACCGCTTGGGGGCGCGGAAGGCCTATAAGGGGCGGCATGTGGCGTTGGCGACGCCACCGATCAGAGTGCCCGCGCTTGATGGCCATGTGAAAGCCGCCCCGACAAGATGTCCGGCAGGGCAGCCAGGGACCGTTGTGGCAATAGCACGCCCGGGGAGGCAGTCGGGGACCGTTCGCGTAGCATCCCACCGCGGCGACTCCTTGGCAACTCGCCGCCGGGCAAATCAGGTGCTACGGCCAATAAGTTATAGCTGGCATCACCATTTTTTAGTTGACATTTTGTCGCCTCCATCTGATAATCAGGTTGTTCGAGCTTGCTCCAGGACTGAGTGGGCTCTATCTGCACCACATGACTCCGCGGGGTTTCGAAGAACCCGCACCCCATTGCTTGTCGCAAGGGAAACCACGCAGTTTCCACCCCAGTGAAGACCCTGATTTGCGCTTGGCGCCGTGCTGCGCTTGCCGCAGGGAAGGCGAGGCCTGTTCGCACGCTGAACAGGAAGGCAGTCAAGGCGAAAGACGCAACGGCCTCAGGGCCGGCGTGTCCGCCAATCTCAATGAGGAGAAAACACTACCATGAGAGCAAAAACCATCAGTACGTTCCTTCATGCCTTGGCGCTGGTTGCGATGTTGGGAGTCCTGGCGCCCCGTGCGGCCATGGCCCAAGATGAAGGCGGAAGATTCACGTTAACCACAGAAGTTCATTGGGGAGCGGCGGTGCTCCCGGCAGGAGACTACCGTTTCTCCATGGACAGCTTTGCTTTCCCAACCAAGCTTTACATCTTTAAGGAGAGCAACCCCGCGGCTGGCTATATGGTTCTGCCGCAGACGTGGGACCGAATACCTGCCACCTCGAATGAAGATCAACTGGTCCTGAACCGGGAGAATGGCGGGCTTTACGTTAAGGAATTACATCTGACAGCGGACGGCTATATGCTCGGCTTTGCCGTGCCGAAAGCCCATAACTAACCATAGCCCTTGGGCGGCATTCGACCCTGGGGCGAGGACCCGTGAAACCCCCTCAGGTTAGCGAATCTTTCCTCGCCCGAGGCACGGACGGGAGGCGCACCCTTTGCGGCCGCCTCCCGCACCGATCTTCTGCCATCTGGTAACCCTCGGGGCGCCTCAGACATCCAATGGAGGGAGCGGACTATTTGTCCTTTCCCTAATGTTCATTGCACAGGGGGAGATTCCAACGATGGTTCTTGAAACCTCCGAGGTCGATTTTCTGCACAATATCGGTACGCGCCTAACTTCTGGGGAGTTGCACGAAGTTCTGGAACGGGTGGTGGAGTTCGTGACCGGTGTGGTGAAATGTGATTCCTGTTTGGTCTACCTTCTCGAGGACAATGAGCTGGTGCTGCGCGCTTCCAAGAATCCCCATCCGGAGGTCGTGGACCGGCTGAAGCTCGGGATGGGACAGGGCATTACCGGATGGGTTGCCGAGCACCGCGAACCGGTCGCCATTTCGCGCAATGCTTCCGCGGATCCGCGTTTCCAATTCCTCAGTGAGCTGCCCGAGGATCAATTCGAGGCCTTTCTCTCGGTGCCCATCCTCTGCCGCGATCGCGTGGTGGGTGTCATCAACGTGCAGCATCGCTTGGCCCACGTCTACAAGTCGCGCCAAATCCGGCTGATTTCAACGGTGGGGTTCCTGGCGGGAGCCCTGATCGAGCTGGCGCGCGTGGAGAGTGAAAACCTGCAACTCACGGAGGAACTGGAGGCGCGCAAGCTGGTGGAGCGCGCCAAGGGTATTTTGCAGCGCGACCTGAAACTCACCGAAGAAGAAGCGTACCTCACCTTGCAGCGCGAGAGCCGGCAGCGCCGCAAGCCGATGAAAGACGTCGCCGAAGCCATTCTCCTGGCTGACGAACTCCGCCGCCCAACGCGCACCGATGTGGCCGTGAACGAGTAGAGCCAATCTGCTTCAGAACATCAATTTTAGCGAGAGCTGAATCTGGCGAGAAGTCCCGGCGGTATGGTTGATGACTCCAAAGCCCGAACCGCGCAAGATGTTCACCGGCAGTCCGAACGTGACCAGGTTGAAGGCGTTGAAAAACTCGGCACGGAACTCCAGAGTCGCGGGCTCCGAATGCGCAGGGCTGCCGAAGGTGGTGTCTTTAATCAAGGCCATGTCGAGATTGTAGTAACCCGGGCCCCGGAAGGTATTGCGCGCCAGGGTTCCGAAAAGGCCCTGATTGGGTCCCGTGCCGCCCGGAACGTCGATGGGGATGGAGAAGAACGAGGCATTGTCGGCGCCCCTTCCAAAGTAGTCCTCCCGAACCGTGCGGCGGGTGGAAAAGTCTGGTGCGGCGATCTGATCCGGCCGGTCGGCGCCCGCCGAGCCCATGCCCGTTTGCTGAATCCCGGAATAAACCGAAAACGGCGAGCCGCTGGTGAGGGTGGTGATGTTCAGCACCTGCCAGCCGGTGGTGAGCTTCTTTCCCAGGGGGCGGAGAAAGTCTACACGGTCGATAGGCAACGCCTGGATGGCGCTCGTCGTGAATACCTGCGGGATGTCAAAAGTTGACGGTCCCTTTTCCGCGGCGGGATTCCACGGGTTCTGCGGCAAGGCCTGGATAGTGGTTCCCGATGCTCCGCTATATCCCAAGACCACGGCACTGGTATCGTCGAGCGATTTGCTAAGGGTGCAGCTGGATTGAAAACCCAGTCCCAGGCGGGGAGAGCTCTTGGAGGCGGAAACCTGGAGGGAGTGATAGGTCGAGTGGGAAGGCGTTCCCATGAGGAATTCCGGACCGTACCCGCCCGTGATCTGCCCGGCGGAATTGAATTCAGTGAAGGGGGCGAATTGGGGCGAGGGGCCGGTGTACCCGTTTGGGGCGATGACGCTCGCGAGATGCACCCCCACGGTGGCCACATAGGAGGCGGTGAGAACCACGTCTTTGATCGTTCGTTCAATCCCCGCCGTATAGGTGCCAATGTAACCGTTGCGAAAATTCCGGGCAATGCCAAACACGGAAAGTGGCTGGGGCTGGTGGCCGGGGGTAAGCGCGGAGAGATCAGCCTCGAAGCGCGGGACGTCGATGGCCGTATTGGGTGGCACGTCGCTGGTGCGGCCGGTGGCAAACGCTAACTGGCCCGAAGTGGTGTAGACAGGCGGCAACTGTAAGGTGGTCACGGCGTTCTCAAAGGGCACAGGAGCGCCCGGCAGGGCGGCGAGAATGGGGCTGGCAACGAAAGGGAACCCGCCAGTGAGGGAGTTATCGAACCACAGGTTGGGGAGAATGGTGGTGATTCCCCCACCCGCGCGCAGCACCGTGTGGCCCGTGGCCCGCCAGTCCAGCGAGACTCGCGGCCCCCACCCGCGCCAATCCTGGCCGTACGGCGGCTGGGGATTAAGCAGCAGGGTTTCCCGGGCGCCGGGTTCCCAAAACGGCGCCGGATTGCCGTTCGGACCCAATGTTTCTATGGTTGAAGTACGCTCAGCGCCTTCGTGAATGCGGCTGTTCACTTCGTAACGCAGGCCATAGTTGAGCGTGAATTGCGGCGTAACCTTCCAGGTGTCCTGAAAATAAAAGTCATAAGCTTCGCGCCGGACGTTGGCCTCGTCAAAGTGCTCGCCGGTCGCTGTGAAGGCCGACGCCGCCACGTTGGTGTACGAGAAGGGGGTGGCGGTGAGGAATCCCGTAAGCGAATCGGGGAGCAGACCGCCCGCCTGAATATCGTGCTCGCCACTCACTGAGGGAATTTCGGTCGGGGCGTACGCGGCGCCACCGCCAAAGATGTACGTGCCGTCAGGGTTCATTCCGTAGACGGTCGAGTCGCGGTTGAAGCGCATCTCCGTGCCGAATCTCAGCGTGTGAGTCCGGCGCGCGTAAGTGGAATTCTGTCGAAACTGATAGAGGTTTCCATATGAGCCCGCAGCGGTTCCGGAAGCCGAGTTGAAGGGCTCGTAAAGGCTGTCGGCGAATATCATGGAGGGCTGGGTGTGATTGGGAGAGATAAAGAGCGGCGTGCTGCGAATGTAACCGAGCGAGGTTTCGGAAGTGAAGTGTGGCGAAACCGTGCGAGTGTAATTCAGCGCCAGGTTGCGTTGGTGGTCATGGAAAGAGACCCCAAAGCTCGGATTGATGGCCGTCTGGTCGGGATTAGTCAAGGGGCCGTTCACATTATCGAGGTTGAAGCGCGCAAAAAGCCGTGCCTGGTCGGAAACCCGGTGGTCGATGCGGATGGAAAACTGGTTGGTGTCGGTCGCGACCTTGGAGGAGATGGCGTAGGTGCGCGCTCCATAGGGCCCTTGCGGATCGTTGGGCTCTGGATAGGCTGCCAGGATGGGCGCCACCTGCGGACTTACCGGCACCAAGAGCGTATCACCCGGGAACGCCGTAGTGTCTTCTCCCTGCCGCTCCGCCTGAGTGGGCACCGAGAGCACTTGTGTGGTCCCCAGCACCTGCCGGAAACCCTGATACTGTCCGAAGAAAAAGGTGCGATCGCGCCCCCGGTAAATCCCGGGCAGCGTGATCGGCCCACCCAGGGCGAAGCCGAATTCATTGCGGACAAAAGGCGGAATGCGTCCGGGCTCGACTAAGCTTCGCTCGTCGAAGAAATTGCGCGCATCGAAGGCCGCGTTGCGAACGAATTCAAAAACCGAGCCGTGCAGCAGATTGGTTCCCGCCTTGGTCTTGATGTTGGTGAACCCGGCAGCACCGTGGCCGATTTCCGCGGGCATCACCCCGGAGAACGACTCGATTTCCTGCACCGCGTCCACGTTGAAGTTGGTGAAGGTGGCGCCGCCCAACTCCGGATCGGTAATGTCCACCCCGTCCATGGCAAACATGGCGGTGGTGCCACGCTGGCCGTTCACGGCGAATTGCTGGGTGAAATTCGCCGAGCCGTTGGTATCGGTCATGGTGCCGGCAGCCAGCAACAGCAGTTGACTGAAGTCGCGCTTGTTCAGAGGCAACTGGGAAACCTGCCGGCTCGAGAGCTTTTCCCCACCGCTCGCTTTGGGCTGCTCTCCTGCCGCTGCCGTTTGGAGAGTAAGCGATCCGCTTGACACGTCAGCCTGCACGGAAGAGTTGAGGTGGTCCCCCTGGCCGATTTTCAACAACTCCCGCGCCGCGGCCGTTTTGCCATGCCAGCGGACGCGGACCGCATAATCCCCGGCAGGCAAGTTGGGGAAACTGAAAGCGCCTTGCGCGTCTGTGGTGGTTGTAAACGCATGACCCGATCCGGCTTCACTCAGCTCCACCTGAACGCCGGCCATGACGATTCCCCTGGCATCGCGGACGGTCCCTTGCCAGGTAGCGGGCGCCGCCTGCGCGGGAGATAAGACGGCGAATGCGGACAAAAGCACGCCAAGACCCAGCAAGAGGGATTTGGACGGTGGGAGTCTCACGTTATCTGAACCTTGCGGGCCGGGATGGCGCGGACTCAACTTGGGTCTGTTCCTTGCCCAATTCGCGGCGGCCGGAGTATTGCAACCCACAAGATTGCGCCCGAAGGGAGTATTCCGTCAAGTACTAAGGTGACTAGGCAATTAAGAGGAACCATGCCCGCAACCTTCAGAGTGACACAGACGAATGACGAAGGTCTCAGGGGGGTGGATCGTGCCATGGCAACACCATGAGGCGAGTTGCCGCCAGCAAGATGCCGAGGGGGCTACGGTCTGTAGAGTCCGGGGAATTCCTCTTTGAGCGCGCGCAGTTTGGGCAGGTCGTTATAAACAATGTAGGGTTCATCCGGGTGCAGCGCCAGGTAGTTTTGATGGTAAGCCTCGGCGGGGTAGAAATGGGTGAGCGGCACAACCTGGGTGACGATGGGGCCGGAGAATATGTGGGATTTGTTCAGTTGGTCGATGTAGGCGAGCGCAACCTGCTTCTGCGCGTCGTTGGCATAGAAGATCACCGACCGATACTGTGTACCCACGTCGGGCCCCTGGCGGTTCAACTGGGTGGGATCGGTCGCCACGGAGAAGAAGACGCGCAGCAATTGGGCGTAAGAGATTTTGCCTGGGTCGTAGGTGATCTTCACCGACTCCGCATGGCCGGTGCGGCCGCTGCTGACCACTTCGTACTCCGCGGCGCTGGAGTCCCCGCCCGAATACCCCGAAACCACGTCCATCACGCCCTGCACATGCTTGAAGACGGCGTCCACACCCCAGAAGCATCCGCCCGCGAGCACCGCAACCTCCTTGCCTTTGGCCGGCGCAAGCGGATCGGCGCCGCCATATTCGGGAACCTGTCCGCGAACGACACTACAACCCAAAACGCCTAGTCCAAAGAATAGGGCCAGCAAGCGCGCCTTGACTTGAAATCTAAGCCCGCGAAATTCCGCCATAATCTCACCAGCTATTTCGATGCTGTAATCTGCCGAAGGGTTTCGGGTTTATCGCCCTTGCACGCGGCACCAGCAAGTCCACATCTCTGCGAGCATCCGCCGTTCCCCGCGCTCGTGATCCGAAGAGAATCACCCGCTACGGACGAAACTGCTCCGCCAATCGGTCCGTCGCCAGACGCAGAGTTTCCTCGGTCACCATTCAGGCCACCTCCACGACCTTCCGGCTTTCCATGCCCCGGTCATCCCCTATCTAAACCGCTATACGCTGGTGTTGTCCCGCCTCGAATGGCAGGGAGACGGGGCCGGGCTAACGGCTTTGGGAAAGGGGCGCGGCTTCGCAATGCCGAGTTATCGCTCTGCGCCAGCCCCGGCTCGTTAACATTTGTACCCTAATCGTCTTTGAGCCTAAACATAGAGAGGTCGAATGCTTGCATAGAAGAAGATTCGACAATCGCACCACCATTCTCATACTGAAGAGTATGGAGATTTTCGCGAAAAAGAAAGCGTCCTTCTATATTCGAAATTCGACCATCACGGATGCGCCTGGATAGCTCAAGAGCAACGTATTGGGCAAGAGAATCCTGTTGACCCGTCCCCTTGCCGCCGTCAGGTTTTCCTAATGTAGAAACATCAACCGGAAATTGTTTTTGAAACCTAATTGCAATCTGGTATGGAGTCAAAAATGGCCTTCCAAAATGGTGACTAGAGTCATGAGATTGTACATTCAGTATTTGCGAAATCTTTGTGCTCATTTGCAATTTGTCCCACTGTGACAACATTTTGCCTCCTCTTATTCACATATGTGCCGCAGTAATTATGTTGATCTAGGGGGAAGGGCAAACCTCTGCAATGGGGGTCTGCGGCTTTCCGCCAGGAGAGGCCTAGCCTCCCTTATTCCTTGCTCGTCGTTGCGTCTCGTTGGCTCGGGTATAATACCGATTCGCTTCTCTCCTCAAGAGCAGCCCCGTTCCCTTCCTTGTTCGGAATAAGAACGGCAGGCCGTACTTTCCTTATGTCTTTGTTGGGAACAACCACCATATTGGTAAGTTGATTCTCTTGGCCCTTATCTGGCTCGTCCACCATAGTAATCCTCCTTGAGGGTTCGACGTAGATCAACGCACTGCTCCGCCCACCCCGGCAATCTCGGCCACGGCGGGCTGGTACAGACCGGTCTGTGGTTTTGGGAGAATCGCGCATCTTCGCAGCGTAGGGTTATCGCTCCGCGCCAGTCCTGAGTCGCGCATCGGCTTATGGGGTCTGCGAGCGTTGGCCTTCCACCAGCATGGCGCTACGCTGTTGTATCCCTTGGCTGGGAATCTTCTTTCTTGTTTTTCCACTCGCTTTGACTCCGGAACAGGCTCTTCAGCGAACTCTTGAATTCCCGATCCTTGTCGAGGGCTGAGATGTCCACCGAGTAGTTGCAGCTATTGAGCAACCGCTCGTTGATGAAGCACTTCCTTCCGTTCTTATCCGTGAAGTCGAAGTATACGGCTAGGACACGGATGCCCTGTTTGTTCAAAGTCCGAACGAGGGGGACGAAATCCCCGTCCCCCGTGACGAGGACCGCGACGTCAATCTTCCCGTCAAGTCCGGTCTGGAGGGCATCGACGGCCAGGGCAACATCCGTTCCCTTTTCTCCTTGACTCTGCGACATGGGCAGATACTTGGGCTCAACTCCGGCGTGGAGAAGGTCATGGTAACGGTTTCGCTCAAAGCGGAGTTGCTCCTCTGTCGCGTCCTTTGACGAGAAAAGCCCCTGGTGCCAGGCAGCGTAGACGACTTTGTAGCTGGCAAAGTCTTGTTCCTTCGTGCTGATGAAGTGCTCAAGGAAGGCATGTAATGGGTGGAAGCTTAGCCATCCCATCTTCCGGTCGTGGTAGAAGTACCGCTGCGCATGGGAGAAGAAGGAGCCGTCGTAGAACACTCCGATTCGACAGATTGATCCATGCACTTTCATTCTGGTTGGTCCTTTCTCGGCCGACAGGCCTGACACCGCTTACTTGCGGCTCCATGCTGAGAGATCCTGGCCGGTTAATGCATCGACGCTAAACCGCGGGATGCGCAGACGCCAGTCATTGAGGTCTGCGGCTTGTCCTTAGAAGGAACGGCGGACCGCAAAAACGGGGGCTGCGTTGTCTGCTTTCGCAGCGCAAGGCTATCCCCCCCCCTCGCTTCCGTAAAGAAGATTCTGCACTCAGAACTGCACGGACTGGGCTCCGCTACTTTATGCTTTGTTGCACCATCTCCAGCGCGAAGCGAGTTGCCAGCTGATTTACGACACTGAATGCAAGCGACCCACCCTTTGACATGATCGCGTCGCGGATTCTCATCCAGAACGTTGTCATTTCTGACCTTGTCAAGAAACTCGTGGCCGTCCCACGTTAGGTCGAAGGGAATGACGTATATAACGCGGTCACTAGTCGTTGACCTGATCGGCTCGCACTGCAATAGGCCAGCCTCGTGGAGAAGCACTAAATGATACTTGATTGTTCCTTCGTCGTACCCTTCGATCGGCGGCATTTCGACGTGCTTGGCAGATCGCTGCTCCTCAAAGAACATCAGTAGCTTGCGGACAAGTTCGAAATCTCGTTTCATCGCATCACCAGTTTCTGCTTTTCTCTAGTCGATCGGGCAGCGGTCGCGGTAGGGACAGTAGTTGCCCGCTGCCCCCCGCACAGATCCGTACGTGCGCTAGCTAACGCATACGGCTCTTATCTCGGATGCGTGGCGGCGAACCGCTGGGACGGCCAAGGATGCAGAACGCGCGGCGCAGGCAGCCAGCGGACCGCGAGCCGATGCAGTCGGTCCCAGTTGAGGCGATGGCGTTGGCTGCGTTGGCGCAGTTGGGTTCGCCACAGCCGAGTCAGCCGGTCCCGAAAGATGCGCAGGCGGTCGAGGTTCCCCGGCACCGCGTGATAGTTGAAGTAGCCCTGCACGACCGACCGGAGCCTCTTACCGGTTTGCGCTATCGGATCATGCCGACGCTGCCGGAGTTGTTGCTTAATCTCCTGCAACTTCCCCCGCAGGCGCTTGGCGATCGTCTTCCGCTTCACGGTAAATTGCCCCCTCCGGTTCTTCCCGCTGATATGCGTGAAGCCCAGAAAGTCGAACGTCTCCGGCTTGCCTTCTCCTCGTCGTTTCCGGTAGAGATCGGCAAACGGCCCGAACTCGATCCGGCGCGTTTTGTCGGGATGCAGTTCCAATCCAAACTTCCCCAGCCGCTCCCGGAAGTCCTCCAGAAAACGGTCGGCTTCCGTCTGCGATTGGAAACCGAGGACGGTATCATCGGCATAGCGCACAACGACCACGTCTCCTCGGGCGTGCTTCTTGCGCCACGTCTGCACCCACAAGTCAAAGACGTAATGCAGATAGATATTCGCCAGCAGGGGTGATACCACCGCCCCTTGCGGCGTACCCCTCTCCGTCTCCGACCATTGGCCTTCCTCCATGACTCCGGCCTTCAACCATTTCTGGATCAGCCGGAGAATCCGGGGGTCGGCCACGCGATGCGGCACGAACTTGAGCATCCCTTCGTGGGAAATCGAATCGAAGAATCCCCGAATGTCGGCATCAAGAACGTAGTTCACGTGCTTCACCGTGAGCGCATACGAGAGCGCATCCAGCGCTTGATGCTGGCTGCGTCCCGGTCGAAAACCATACGAGAAGCCCAGAAAGTCTTCCTCGTAAATCGCATTGAGGATGGTGACCACAGCCTGTTGCACGATCTTGTCCTCCAGCGCCGCAACCCCCAACGGACGTTGCCGCCCGTCGGCTTTTGGGATATACACCCTTCTCGAGGGCTTTGCTCGATATGCTCCGCGGTGGACCCGGCTGTGCAGGTCGATCAGTCGACCCTCCAGCCCGGTCTCATACTCCTGCCACGTCGTGCCGTCTATCCCCGGTGCAGCCTTTCGCTTCAGGGCGTAAAAGCTCTCCCGGAGTAAATCGACCGTCAAGTGGTGGAGCAGGGCCGTGAACTTCATTCCCTGGTGTTTCTTCGCGGCTTTCCGCACACTCGCCAACCCCTGGGACACGCGTGCCCCGCTCTGCGTCGGGTGCGTGTTAGGCAGACGAGTGTTCTCCTTGATCAGCGGCCTTCCCTCCGCATTCTCCGCCCACGTTCCTCCGTCTTGGTTCGAATGGTTCATTGGTACTATGCCGCTGTCCGACTCCTCGAAGGCGTGCATACGGGTTGTACGGCCATCGCCTTTTCCCGCCGACCGGCCACGCTCTACGGCGGCCGGTACCTCCGAGGTCTCCCGGTTCTCGTGCAGAAAGTGTCTAGGCGTGTCTGGGGTCTACGACTACGCAGGACTGCCCAGGAACTCGCGCTGACGCCCCTGAGTCATGTTGCCTTCCGCTTAGTCCGATAGCGTCGGCGTCCTGATTGAACGTTTTCGAAGCTCCATACCCAGCCCACCTCTTCCCCTGTTTACGCTTCGCTGCGCACCTCGCGGCACACAACGCAAAACTCGGGGCCGAGTGGATCGCTACTCCTTCCTCGTAAGGATTTTTCATCCTCTGCTTCCTGCCGGTTTATCCCGGCGCACCGGGCCCCCGCTCCTGGGGTCCGCGGTTTTTCCTTAGGTAAGTCTCGAATTCGATGGCGCGCCGCCCCAGCCGTTCAAAGGGCGCTCCGCATTCGGAGTGTCGGCTGGAAGGGCTGGTTAGGTTGCGGCACACTTACTTTGCTACACCAAGTCTCGAGACAGCGGCGGTGTATACGATCAGTGCTCGCTTACAGTCGCCAAGAGCACGATGCGTCCCTTCGTCCGACAACCCTCCGTCTTTGGCAAGATCGTTCAGCCTGTAGCTCTTTCGGCCGGGCCAAGCGCGGCGCGCCATCTTGAGAGCGCACGAAGTCGAATTGCCAATGACGAGATTGTGCTGCTTCGCCGCATTTTGAAGAAAAGCCATGTCAAATTCGGCGTTGAAGGTCACCAGCGGAAGATCCTCGATGAATTTTGCGAACTCCTTAATCGCCTTTTCCAGCGGCTCGCCCTCGCTTTCAACCATTTCCTGCGAAATGCCGGTCATCTGGGTGATCTTTTTCGGTATGCGTCGTATGGGTTTCACGAGAGCGCTAAACGTGTCATGAATATTGGAGTCGCGGTTAACTCGAATGGCGCCGATCTCAATAATCTCGTTCTTTATTGGGTCAAGGCCGGTTGTCTCAAGGTCGAGAACGATGAATTTCTGTGGGACTGGAGCGAGATTCACTTTCTTCCGGCGTGGTTTGAAGAACAGCAGGACGGCAACAACAACGGAACCGAATATCAGCCACCCCACATTTCCCTCCTGCAGTCTAACTCCTGTTTAGCTGAACTGAACAAAACCCTTTGCGGTCGGCATGACGAGAAAGTGCCAGCGCCATGTGTCCAGGACTCTTACCACGCCTTGGTATTGCGTCGGAGCCAGCTTGCCAGGGAACAGCGCCGATGGTGATTGACGATCATCCGGGTTTATCACCCCCTGCCCCCTCCTAAATAGGAGGGGAGTTTATTATTCATGACGCCAAACCTCCCAGAGGTCTCCGGGCTGACGAAAAGATGACGCTATTAGACAACTTATTAACCGGCGGTGCAAGGGGAAAGGAAAGGTGTCAGGTGTCGGGTGTCAGGTGTCAGGGGGGGGAAAGCGGGGATTGGGGGTTAGGGGTTCGGGGTTGGGGGCACGGGACACGGGGATCAGGAAAAGGTGCCGGGGGTCAGGGGTTAGGTGCGGGGACCGGGACACGGGATATGGGATTCGTAACTTGGGAGATGAGATCCCCGACTCCGAACTCCGTACTCCCGACTCGGCTTTCAGGGCACGGGGTTCGGGGCTGGGGACGGGAGAGGGGCGGTACTTCGCGAGCAGGGTTATTACTCTGCGCCGGCCCCTATGGGTTAGGCGCGGTTCCGTTCATTGCAACTCCCGCGTGCGGTGGGCGGCTTTCATCAGGTTCCATACGGTATCAAAGTGGGAGATACAGTCATTCAGCAACCCTGAGGGGCTGGCGACAAGCTCGAGAGAGAAGGTTTCCACCGACCGCTTGGGCGGCAAGCTGGGTGTATACCAGCACCACTTGTCGTCGCACACCAGGAGGGAAGCCCGCAAGTGGGTGGTGAAATGACCCATCCAAACGCTGCCCATTCGGCCCTGGACCTGACCTGATGCCACGGCTTCAGCGCGATATTCCCGCAGAAGCGCCTCGACCTGCTCGATTTCCAGGCTGACTTGGCCGCGCCGGTTTGCCGATTCAGCCTCCTCCACATCCTTCACAAATTGAGAATGCGGTTCCGCCACCAAGACCCGAATCAATGCAGCGTTATCTCTAAGCGCGGAGACGAGCTCGGCCTTGTGCGCCTTGATGATGGCTTGGCCACTAACCGACATGATTCGCAACTCCGTCGCCGCGGCAATCTTCTTGCTCATCAAAGAGGCAGAGTGCTCCTTCCCCTTCGAATACACGCGACCGATTCCCAGGCTGGAACATGCCTGTAGCGTACGGTAGATCGAAATGAGGCCGAAGCGGGAAGTCGCGGAGAGAAAAAGCGCCGTCAAAAGCAGGACGAGGAAGAATACGAATAGAAGTGTCTGAAGATGTTTGGACGGCACCCCGGCCAAAGAAGCAATCCCGAAAATAACCCCGATGGCGAACAGGACGACGGAGAGAAGGTCTGATTTCATAGACGCAGGGCTCCTGGCAATGATTAAACTTATCCACCAAACGGCCGTGAAAGCGAATAAAGCGCCGAACCTGGTAAGTATATGCCGGCTCGGTCCGGCGGCGGTAATGCCGGGCGCGCACGCCCTCCCTCACGCGGTAAAAGAGCCTCGGATTCGCCTGCCCAGGCCACGGCGCCCAAGGTGATTGACGATCATGCGCGTTTTCCACCCCACTGCTCCATCGCCAGACAGAAGGGGAGTTTCTTCCTGGCGCGTGACCTCCCAGAAGTAACCGGACTGGCGACAAGATGCCGCCATTAAACAATTTACCAACCGCAGAGGCAAGGGAAAAAGCAGGGGTTAGGGGTCAGGGACACGAGGCACGGGACACGGAAATTAGGTGTCAGGTGAGCGCCAAGCCGGTTGCAAGCCAGAAACAGCGGTGCACCGCTTTCTTCGCGAGTCTTCCCCGGAGCTTCGCAATTTCACTTTGCGTCAAAGCGCACCTCGGCCTTCTTGCCGCTGTAGATCACTGTCTTCACGTTCGCGCCTCCCTCGCCGATTCCGGCATTCGCACCTTGAGAAGCCAGTTCGATGCGCATTGTGCGTGCCGCAGTCATTCCCGCGAAGGCGCCCTTGCGCTCGCCGACCGTGAGTGTTTTGGCCGCGTCGTTCCAGGTCAACTCGTATGCGGCGTACTGCCCCTTCTCGTAGTTGTAGGTTTCGTTGTCGTCCTCATAGACGGTGAAGCGGGCATCGGCGCCGGGATAAATGCGGATCTCGTAGGGCGCGTCGAGCTTCTCGGTCGCGTACTGAACGACCGGGCCCATCGGGACGATCGAGCCCGCGCGCACATAGAGCGGGAAGCGGTTCAGCGCATAATGGCCGGCAACCTTCTGTCCGCCGTCGTAGCGCGCATTGGTCCAGAAATCGAACCAGGCCGCGTTCTTCGGCAGGTAGGTGGCATAGGAGTTGTCGAGCGCGGGCTTCGCGTTCCTGAGCGCGTCCAGTGCCGAAGGTGTGCGCCAGCTCAGGCGCAACACACGCTGGCCGGTGCCGTTGAAGTACTCGATCCTGATTGCGGCCTTCTGCCCCTTGTGGAGGACAACTTTCGCACTGCGGTAGCGCGCCGCTCCGTTCTCCCAATCTTCAATCAGCAGCCGGCCATCGATCCAGACCCGCGCGCCGTCGTCGATGTCGACGCCGATCTCGTACTCGCCGTCTTCCGGAGCGGTCAGGAACCCTTCCCAGCGCGCCGAAAAGTTATCGAGGCTTTTCAGTTTCGCCGGAAGCTGTGTCAGCGGAGGGCCGGGCCAGAGGTGATTGACCTTCGCATCGATCTCCTTGCCCGCGGACTTTTCAAAGTTCGTGCCCGCGAAGTACTCGACCTCGAGTCCCGGCCGGCCGTCGGGAGTGGTCAGCGCCTCGGTTGGAACCAGGGGGGCCGGTGGCGCGCCGACATGGTACATGGCCCGCGTGATCGGTTGTACAAGGAAAGCGGGTCCGAACATGTAGGCGTCGTCGATCTTGCGCGCCGCCACGTCGTCGGGGAAATCCATGGGCAGGCCGCGCATCATCGTGTAGCTTTGGCTCGTGCTCATCCAGGCGAGGCTGTAGATGTAGGGCAACAGCCGGTAGCGCAAATGCGCCGCATCGAGGAACGATTCGTAGATCTCGGGTGCGAACGATTTGAAGATGTAGGGCTCGCGTTCGATGCCCGATCCGTGAATGCGGTAAATCGGGTTTAGCGCGCCGAACTGGTGCCAGCGCGCGTAGAGTTCCTGGTACTCGGGGTTGTGTTCGCCGCCGGGATAGTTGACGAAAAAGCCGCCGGTGTCCTGCGTCCAATAGGGCAAGCCGGACATGGCGATGTTGATGCCGCCGGCAATCTGCGCGCGCAGCGTATTCCAGCTTGCCGTGGTGTCGCCCGACCAGGGTACGGCGGCATAGCGCTGCTGACCGGCCCAGGCCGAACGCGTCAGGGTGAAGACACGCTTGTTCCCCGTGGCGCGCTGGCCCTCGTAAACGCCCTGCGTCGTCACAAGAGTGTAGGGATTCAGATAGCGCGTGAAGTCGCCCAGCGCGTTGCGGCCCAGGCTCTTGATGTCGGCTTCGACTTCCGAGGGAACGTGACAGGCCCCGCCCACCTCGACCTCGGTGCCGTCCATCCACAGCGCATCGACGCCCGCATCGAGCAGGCCCCTCTTGATGTACTTGAAGTAGATGGCGCGGCCCTGGGGACTGTAAGCGTCGTAGACGCGCGCCTGCTTCGAAATCCAGTGCAGCGGCGCAAAGCGCAGGCCCTGGGCGTCGAGTTCGCGGGCCAGCTCCGTATCGTTGCCCACCGTGGGCCAGATCGAGATCATCAGCTTGGCGTGCAGCTCGCTGTGCAATGTGTTGGTCAGCCCCACGGGATCGGGATAGCGCTGCTTGTCCCAGGTCATGCCGCTCCAGGTGCCGTCGGCGCCGCCCCAGTACAGCCAGTCCTGCACGATGGTGTCAAGGGGGAACTGCGCGTTACGGAAGTTGCGCACAACTTCGATGAGCCGGTCCTGCGTCTTGTAGCGCTCCTTGCTCATGAACAGCCCGTAGGCCTGGCGCGCAAACATCGGCGCCTGCCCGGTCAGCTTGCGATAGCCGGCGATTACGCCGTCCATATCATCGGCGGCGATGAAGTAGTAATCGACTCCGGCCGGCGCGCTCTCGGCCCAGAACGATGCGCCCTCGGCCGAGTCCTTGAAGATCGATTTCGAGTAGATGTCCCAGAGGATGCCGTAGCGGCGCGTCGAGACCAGCATCGGCACAACCGAGCCGATGTTGGTCTGCACCATCAGAACCTCCTGACCGCGGTAGTCCATGTAGGAGTCGTTGTACTGGCCCAGTCCGTAGAGCGACTCATCGGGCGCAAGAGTGAAGGTCTGCTTGACTTCGTAGGTCGGATCGCCGGAGATCGTGATCTCCTTCAGCTCTGCCGGCTTCTCCCCGCGCTCGCGCGCAATCTCCGCGCCGCCGGGCTTCAGAAAGGCGACCGCGCCGCTTCGCTTGTCGATGGCGATGACCAGCGCCGCCGAGGACACGATCAACTTGTCCGCCTTCTGCCTTACGCGAAAAGGGACCGCCGCTGGATGCGCGACGACCGCAAGGCTCGGCTGGATCGTGTTCGTGCGCCCCAGGTTGGTATTGACGCGCACGATGCGCGGGCCGTAGAAAAGGACGTTCTTCACGGCCCCGCCCACGCGAATCTGGACTCCGTTCCGCAACTCGGTCCAGGCGAAGGTCCCTTGATTTGACGGCGTGGATTGCACTGCCGCCAGTTGATCCGCTTCGTCCAGCCCCGTGGGCTTCGCGGCCGTTCGAGCCGGTGTGACTTCGATCGGGCAGATCAGCATGGCGGCAAGAAGAGACAGCCGCAGGTGTTTCGCTGGCATGACTTTCTCCTTCGACCCTGGCCTTTCAGTCGAAATGCCAGGGACGCGGTTCTACTCGGGAATTTTAACGGTTCCTTGAATATTGAATTCCACGCTGTCGTCGGCCTGCGTGTCGCCCGGCTGCGCTCCGCCCACGAACAGCGTGTACTGTCCTTCGGCGATCGTCGGATCGCCCACCGCGCTGACCATGCTCAGAGCGCGCGGATCGAGGTGAAAGGCGACCGCGCGGGTTTCGCCCGGCTGCAGATGAATGCGCTGGAAGCCGCGTAGCGCCAGCAGCGGCGCTCCATCGAGGGGCGGGAATTTCAGGTAGAGTTCCGCCACTTCGTCGCCGGCAAGCTTGCCGGTGTTGGTAACCGAAACCTCGGCGGAGAGCGGATCGCCGGCCTGGATGGTGCGGGCGCTCAGCTTCAGGCCGCCGTACTTGAAGGTCGTGTAGCTCAGCCCGAATCCGAAGGGGAACAGAGGCTTGCCCGTGAAGTAGCGGTAGGTTCTGCCCTTCATCGCGTAGTCGCTGAAGGGCGGCACTTGATCCAGGCCCGTGTAGAAGGTGATGGGCAGCCGTCCCGCCGGGTTGTTGCTTCCGGAGAGCGTTTCGGCAACAGCCGCGCCGCCCTCTTCTCCCGGATAGAACGCATCGAGAACCGCGTTGGCCAGCTTCGATTCCCTGTTGATGGCGAGCGCGCTGCCGTTGGTGAGAACCAGAACCAGCGGCTTGCCCGCAGCCGCCAGCGCTTCAACCAGCTCCTGCTCGGGCTTGGGCAAGTCGATCGAAGTGCGGTCGCCGCCCTTGAACCCGGGCTCGTCCACCTGCATCTCTTCGCCTTCCAACTCGCTGGTGATGCCGACGACGGCAACCACGACATCGGAGTTCTTCGCGGCTCCAACGGCCTGCGCAAGCCGCTGCGGCTCGGGCTTGATCCACACCAGTTCCGCGTGCATCTTGCCGTTGTCGGGCGGCTCGTAGCTGACCTTGAGATCGACCGGTTTGCCGGCCTCGAAGTAGAGCCGTCCCAGACGTTCCGCTGTCGCGTCCCAACCAGGCGTGCCGGCCACGTACTTGCCGTCGAGGAACACCGATCCCTCGCCCTGCGATTCGATACCGATGTTGTAGTAGCCCGTTTCGCTGACGTTGATCTTGCCCGCCCACTCGATCGAAATCAGCTTGCCCTTCGGCCCGTCCTTCCGATCCGGCATTTTCTCCGCGCTCGCAGTGGCGGCAATGCCGCCATCCACGGCAATTGGTTCGGGCGGCTTGCCGTCTGCCGCCGGTTCGGCCGCATACTCATAAGTTACGCGCAGACCGCTCTGCCCGCCGGCGTGGAAGGCCTCTGCTGGAACCGGATCGGTGCGCCGCTCCAGGTAGGTCGTTCCCGGCGCGAAGCGCACGTTTTCTCTGCCGAACTCGGCATACATTCCATCGAGGATCGAAACCGAGCGCGTGGGATGGCCGTTGTAGTTGCCGAGCAGCACCTTGGTTTGTTCGGCCAGCGGCCCGGCGACGAGAATCTTCCTGCCCTGCTTGGGAATCGGCAGAACGCCATCGTTCTTCAGCAGGACCATCGATTCGTCGGCGATCTTGCGCGCCAGCGCACGATGCTCGGCGCTGTCCAACTCCTTTTCATCGATCTTCGAGTACGGACCCATCTGGGGCGGATCGAACATGCCGAGCCGAATCCTCGCTGTGAAGAGACGAACCAGCGAACGATCCATCTCGGACTCTTTCAGAAAGCCCTGCTTCACGGCATCGATGTATTGGCGATAGTCATGGTCGTCCGCGATCTTCTGGTAGGAGTTGCATTCGTTATCCATGCCGCGCTGAACCACGATCGCCGCGGCCTCCGGCAGGGTCTTCACGTAGTGATGGTCCCTTGTCACATTGCCCACCGCGTCGCAGTCGGAGACTACGTAGCCCTGAAATCCCCATTTGCCGCGCAACTGATCCTCAAGCAGAAACCGGTTGGCGCAGGCGGGCTCGCCGTTGATGGCGTTGTAGGCGCACATCACCGATCCGGCCTTGCCCTCGGTAACAGCCGCGCGAAACGCGGGCAGATAGGTGTCGAGTTCGTCGTGCTTGCTGACGGCCACATCGTCGCGATGGCGCGAGGGCTCCGGGCCGCTGTGCACCGCATAGTGCTTGGGCGTGGAGATGGCCAGATAGTAGCGCGGATCGTCTCCCTGCATGCCCTTCACATAGGCAACGCCCATGCGCCCGGAGAGAAACGGGTCCTCGCCATAGGTCTCCTGGCCGCGTCCCCAGCGCGGATCGCGAAAGATATTGAGGTTGGGCGCCCAGAAATCCAGGCCTTCCAGCATGTTGCTGTGACCTTCCTTGACGGCGCGCGCGTGCTTGATGCGCCCTTCGATGCCGATGGCGTGCGCCATCCGCTGAACGGAGGCGGAGTCAAAGGTCGCCGCCAATCCCACCGGCGCGGGAAACTCCGTGATCCCGTCGGTGACCACCCCGTGCAACGCCTCATTCCACCAGTCGTAAGCCGGCACACCAAGCCTGGGAATCGCCCGCGACTGATTGACCATCTGCGAGGCCTTCTCCTCCAGCGTCAGGCGCGAGACCAGATCGGCGGCCCGCGTCCCGGCTGGCAGAGCCCGGTCGAGGAAGCGCGGCTGGGCGCTTTGCGCGACGGCTGGCGGGACGAACAAAAGCTGCATGCCGGCAAGGGCGCCGATGGCAACAACGGTGATAACGATGATGCGTTTATCGATTTCGTACATGTTTCCTCACAAAGGCAAATTCGACACTCCATAAATGTAAATCGCTTTTCCCGCTGGCACTACCTCATTTTCTCCTCCCGCCAAACCGTCACGGTGCAAGCGGGCAGGCCCATACTGGCGGGACCAAGAGCATTTCCCGGCGTCGGTCAACTCACTCTTTGATGGGCACGGCAGTGGCGCGGGTGTTGTATCCTTCGAGTTTCACCCAGCCGGCCTTTGCGCCCTGCGGAAGCACGCCGTGAATCTCGGCGCTCTCGCCGGGAAAGACGGTGATGAAGTTGTCGTCGTACTCGATGGGGAGAATTTCGCCGCCGTCTGGCGTGGCCGAGATCGCGGCCCTCTCGAAAAACGCGATGTGCTGAGAAGGGTTGTGCAAGCGGATGGTCACACCGCTTCCCTTCTCGGTCATCCTCTTCACCGCCCGGACTTCCAGGCCCACCTCGGGCAGCGTATTCAGCGCGGTCATGTCAGCCCAACTCTCCTGCCGCAGATCCATGGCTTGATCGTTGGTTAATGGCCCCATGTCGTCATCCTTCTGGGACTGCCAATAGGTGTTCTCCACCAGGAGCTTTCCTTGGGTATCGAAAAGCTGACAGCGGACGAAGAAGACCGGCGTAGATGCAGGGTACCGGGGCAGCGCGGCCACCTGTTTCTCACGGTTGAAAGGCACGGCAATCCCGTCCAGGGAACGGTCGTCACGGAGCTTGCCATTCAGGTCGTAGACACGAATGCGCGCGCGCAGGCCCTGCACGTCGCCGGAGGTTTGATTGAAAACAATAATCTTGGCCTGGCTGTGGTCGCCGGCCGCATAGGAGTCGAAGACCACCGAGAGCGGGCGCAGACCCTTCTTCGCTCCAAAGTATGTTCCACCCGGGCTCAGATAGTAGTCGATGATGTTGCCATAGAACGACGGCCAATGGCTGTTCAACATCCAGTAGAGGGTCATCTTGTGGTTGGCCCATGGGCCCGCGGCGAAGGCCTCGAACTGCGCGCGGGTGTTCTCATAGTGGGCCAGTTGTGCCTTCCGCACGAACTCTTCCACACTGCCGGAAGCCCCGTAGCGGCGCTTCAGCGCGAGTTGTACATTGGCGAGGAAGGAGGTCTTGTCAATGGCCCCGGCATGCAGGAGCCAGGTATCGTTAATCGGCCAGAGCTTGTCGGCGGGGATGAACTTCTTGAGACTCTCCAGGGTTGGAATGTGCTCGTTGTCTCCCTGCTCGGCGCAAGCCCCGCGAGTAGGGGGATATTTTCCGCTGAACCAGTACGTGGGAGGCCGCCAACTGTAAGGCCCTTCCATGTGGATGCCGTCCCACAAATGATTCCCGTTCGTATCCTTGGCAAACGAGGAGACGGTATCCACGAGGGCATTCTGCCAGTGCAGTTCGGAGACAATCCGGCGGTATTCCAACCGGACCGGTTCCGGAGGCCGGCCGTCGCTTCCGTTGGCCCAGATGAAGACGGAGGCATGAGGACGCAGCATTAGGATCTGGGAACGCAGGCTCTCGGAAGCGACCCGGTGGTCTTCCGCGCTCCACTGGTCCCACTTCTCCCACTGATTGCAGCACATCCAGCCGAACATCAGAGGAATGCCCTCTTCGTCGGCCAACGCGACAATATGCTCGCTGGAGATCTTCGACTCCCAACGCAGCAGATTGATGCCGAGATCCTTCACGTAGCGCAGGATGTCGGCTTCGCGCTCCGGATCATAACGATAGAGCAGGTCGGGAGTGTAGTCAGCCCCGCGCGCCCGGAAATCCCGTCCGTTCACCTGCAGGTAGAAGTTGCCGCCTTTGCCCACCTCGGGGAACTGCTCGTCCTTGTCGCGATGCTGCGTAATGCTGCGGATGCCAAAGCGCGAATCACTGCGGTCGGAAAGCCGGCCATCCTCGAAAAACTCCAGACGAAGATTGTAGAGCGCCGGTGCGCCCATCGTGTACGGCCACCAAAGGTCGGGATGCGTTACGGTCAGGCGCGGATACTGTTCCGGCGTGAATTGAATCTCGCGCTCCTCGCCGGGAGGGAGATCGACGGACTGCTCCAACTCGATGGTTGGTTTCCCTTGCCGCGTGATCGTTCCTCTCAGCTTGCCGTTGGCCTGCCGCGCCGAAAGGTTGCGCAGAGTGGCGTACACCGTTAGGCGTGCGGCCGACTCTTTGAGAAGAAGCTGCGTGTTCACCAGCGGTTGACTGACCGAGACGCTACCCGTGGCGCGCAAATACACGGGCTTCCAGATACCGGCGTTGCGGTCCGGCACAAAGGAGATACCCCACCCCGGTCGCTTCCTCTCACCTTGGTAGCCAAGGTACTTCCAATTCAGCCAGTCGAACCAACTGTCTGCCAGCTCCACGCCATTGACGTCCTGAATCAGCCGCTCGGGGATTACCTTGACGGCCAGCACATTCGTCAAGCCCGGCTTGATCCAAGGGGTCGCGTCAAACTGGTGCTCGGCGTACATGCCGGCGACCTGCGTGCTGTCGGCGATCTCCCGGCCGTTGAGCCAGATCTCGGCTCGATAGTTGATCCCTGGAAAGTCGAGCGCGTATGCGGAATAGCCGGGGGGCGCGACAAAGGCCGTGCGATACCACCAGTCCTGAAGGTAGAGATCCTGTGGAACCTTCTCCAGCAGGTTCTTTCCGACATACAGGTCTGGGTATACACCGTCCTCCTGCAAGATCTCCAGAACCGTGGCGGGCATTCTGTGGATGGGATGCCACCCGGCATCCTCATATCCAGCAACCGAAACCTCAGCCCCACCCACGCGCACATCCGCCGCGGATGCGAGCTTCCAATCCGCCGCCAGCTCGATTTCTTGGGGAATCCCTGTTTCCGCGCTCAACGGCAAGCAGCAGAAAGTGAGGAACAGCAGCACTGTGAAAACACCCCTGCGAAGGTTCGTTTTACACTCTCGCGTTGGTTTCCTTTTCATCCTTGCCTCCGCTCTCAACTTGCGCCATTGATTGGGCTGATCATGGGGAAATGGGATACTACTCTTCCTTCGCGCGCAGAATGTTCTGGCGCGCGTTATGCGCCTGCTCGGAAAGGGTCGAGATTCCGTCGAAACCGATGTAGGCCGGCACCGCGATCGAAGTGCCGGTAAAGATCGGCGGAGGGGAAAAGGTCGCCGGGTTGTAAAACGGCAGCGTGAAAAACGCCGGTACGCGCGCAGGAAGACGAACGATGTGCAGTATCGCCACGGCCGGAAAGACACCGATGACCACGCTCAGTGCCACCGCAAGAAAATCGTTGTTCTTCATATACGTGCGAACCCCGCGCGGAATTCCCAGCGGCTTTGGAGCACCAGATGATGCATAGGATCGGGTTGAGCAGGTATCCATGGTCATGCTCCAGCCGGTAACAAAGCCCAACCCCGGATGAAGCTCGCGGCCAACGCAGGTCAACGCCGGACCGGCGCTGGGATGCGCCCGCGCCATCCGCCCGTAACTGATCGCCGTGAACAGCATGGCAATCATCGCAATGAGGATGGTTGTGACGATGTGTCCGCGAGCCTCCTGGCTCACCACCCCAAAAACCGGCATGGGAGCGCTGGGCTGAATCAGGATGGTGCCCTAGATGACTGGATCCCACAGCGTAAGATCGCGCCTTAGCTTCGGTCCGTCCCTTCTGCGCTCATGGGCAGCTCCTGGCATCGGTCCCGCCCTAAGTGCTCTTTGTACTTCCGCGATGCAGGACTCAGGCGCTGCCTAGACTCATTGGCGAACCGATCCGCGATAAGCAGCGACTGGATCGGTCCCGCCGGTATCCGTCTTCATTTCATCGACAAGAGCGGCTTCGGCATTGATGTTCCACCCATTCACTTCCAACTTCAAACTGCCTGCGTTCAAAGGCGTATCGTAGTGAGCGGCGATGTCCCGCGACTCCCCGGGCAGAAGAGAGAAATAGTTGTCCTCCCAGAGAACCGGGAGAATCTCTTCTCCGCTCTTTTCGTCAACGATCGAGAGGTGAATCTGAAACGCCAGGTTATCCGACGGATTATGGACGCGAACGCTCACCTCTTCGCTTTTCGGCTGGCGTCGAGCGGATGCTGACACATCCATATGAACCTTCCGCAACTGGTTCAACATCGTTAGGTCCTCATAACTAGCGACGCCGGTATAGTACGGATGCTTTTTTTCGCTCTCCGTAGACCAGTCGTAGGTGGATAATTTCTCCGGAAGCCAGTAAAAATTGGTGCTCAAAACCCGGCCTCTCTTGTCGGTAATCGTCAAGTGGACAAAGTGCACATCGGTGTCAATGTTCTCGCTCGGAATGTTCAAGAGCCTACGCACGCTATCGGCGGGAGAGTCCAGGGGAGTGTTCCGGAAGAACAACCGCCGCAGGTTGAAATCGTACACCGAAATCTCCGCGTTCAATTCGCGGAAATCCCGGTTCGTGCTGTTGACGGCAACGGCGCCATTGTCGTCGTAGGAGAACTGGATATGCAACGGCTCGCAGGCCTTCTTTGCTCCGAAGTAGCCCGCGGCGGGTTGTAGATAGTAGTCGAACAGATGCCACATCATTGAAGGCCAGCCGTTATTCAGCATCCACTGAATCACGCCGGTGGATTGGTATTTATTCCGTCCGTAGGCTTCAAACATCGCCCGTTCGCCGTCATACGCCATGGCCTGCGATTTGCGGAGGTAATCGTCCAGGCCTTTCGGCGGCCCGTAGATGGCATTCATCGATTCATTGAAGTGCTTGAGGTTTCCATTCAGGTTTCCCGCGCCTGTATGCATGTTCCACATCGCGTCGATGGGCCAAAGATGGTCCTGGGGAAGAAACTTCTTGATACTGCCTAATACCGGGATCGCGGCACCGGGACTGGTCTCGGTATTGAAGCCAAAGGCTCCGCCGAAGTGGTCCTTGTCGATCAGCCAATATCCCGGGGGAACATAATCGTATGGTCCAGTCATCTTGACCCCGGAGGCGCCGCTAACGGTTGTCGTCTTGGAGCTGGCCGAAGAGACAATGGGATTGGGCCAGCCGGTCTCAGACAGTATCTTCAGGTAGGCTGCTTCCACGTGAGCTGGCGGCGCATTGTCGCTGCCGTTCATCCACAAAGCAAGGCTGGCATGATGGCGCAGGCGGAGGATTTGCGTCCGCAGGGAGTCGGTGGCGATGGTGTAATCATTGGGCTGCCAGGAGTTCCAGTGCTCCCATTGATCGCAGCAGCACCAGCCGGCCAGGATCAGGATTCCCATCTGGTCCGCAAGATCGAAGAATTCGTCCCCTTCCAGCTTCCCTTCCAACCGAATGGCGTTCAGGTGCATATCCCGCACGTAGGTTAATTCTGCGCGGAGCCGCTCCTCTGTGGTGCGCAAGAGCATCTCCGGCGCCCAGCCAGCCCCCCGAATCAGCACGGGTTGACGATTCACCCGTATGAGAAACGGCCGCGTGTCGGTCTTGACTCTGGTAAAATCACCGTTGTTGTCGTACACCTCGCCCATACGGGGCGATGCGCCATAGAGTTCCCCCGTGATCTCGCGCATGCCGAAGCTTGCGCTTTGAGCGTCGGAGACGGCGCCCGCGGCCTCGAACTTCATCGATAACAGGTGAAGTTTCTGATCGCCCAGGCCGGCGGGCCACCACAACTCGGGATCTACAATCTTCAGTTGCGGGAATTCCCCGGGTGTGAACGTCTCGGCGCGCGCCTCTCTCGGCGCGAGCGTCACTTTCTTCGCGAAGGAAACCGTCTCGAATTCACCTTGGAGGACGCCGGCGACGGGCAAGTTCGTGTCGTTGTATAACTCCGTTCGCACAGTCAGGTCTGCGCGCCGCAGTGAAACCCCCGGGAAGTGCGTTATGACTTCGGGATAACGCACCCGGACAGGCCCGCTCGCCAACAGAGAAACCTCGCGCCATAGGCCCATATCCTTATCCGGCGGAGTCGGCATCCAGTCGACGAAGTTAATCCCAAAGTCCCTGTCGGTCGGAGCAAAGACCTCCACCGCGAGCACGTTCTTTTGCTCCGGATCCAGAAGGGGCGTGGCCTCCATTTCGAAGATCCTGTAAGCGCCCGCAGCATCGCTCGTATCCGCGAGTTTCTTCCCATTCAGCCAGACATTGGCCTTGGAATTGATTCCGTTAAAGCGCAGCCAGACTCTCCGTCCCCTGAAGTCCGGCGGCACTTGGAACTCCGTACGATACCACCATGGACAAGCGTAGGGATTCTCCCCCGCCTGGCCGCCTGAGTCTCCCATGCCGGGCAACTTGCGCAGATTGTCACCGTAATAGATATCCTTGAATTCCCCATCCGCGACCTGAGCAGCCAATACCGTTGACGGGACTGTTGCCTTATACCAGTGGTCCGAAGTAAACCGCAGTGTGGACAGGACCTCAGCCGGTACATTGACCTTGCACGCACTCTGCAAGTACCAATTCTCGCGCAGATCCACGCGATTCCTTGTCTCCCCGTAGCACGGTGTCAACCCGGCCAAGAGAGTCAAAGAAATCAAGAACACCCACCGCATCTTCCGGCAAGAACTCACGCGCTTCGCCGTTATCGTCCTTTCTTCTGGAAACTTTGATCGCTCTTGGCCGAATCAATCCCCGATGCTTGAGCGCCTCTTGATGGGCTGATGATTTGCAAATCCCAAGGAGTCGATCCGGTTCAGGGACGGGCCTCTTTCCTGTTCACGTTCCAGCCACTCACCTCCACTGCCGGCGCGTTCCTGCCCAGGTCTTTTGTGTTGTAAGTCGCAGTAACCTGCCGCGTCTCTCCGGGCAGCAACGCCAAGTAGTTATCCTCCCACAGCGACGGCAGAACCTCATCGTCGACGTGGTCCTCATACCAGTACGCGCCTGTGATATTCTTTCCGGTCTTCTTTACTTTCAGCCGGATCGCGAAAGCGAGGGCGCGGCTGGGATTGTGCAGCGTAACGGTCATCGTTTCCTGTGCGCCTTCGGCCTTCTTTTCCGCCTTCACATCCAGATCCACTGCCGGCAGGCTGTTCAGCGCCGTGTAATCGGCGAAGGTCTTGGTCGGTGTCCATACGCCGCTCCCCGGTTCGTTTGCGAAATCCACCGTCTCAGCTTGCTTCGGCAGCCAATAGAAGTTGCGGCTTTCGAGGTGTTCCCCGTTTTCCAGGCGCAGGTCCACAAAATACATTCCGCTCAGGCCTTCCATCTCCGGCAGCGTGAAGACCCGCGTGCTGCTGTCCTCCCCTGCTGCGAGCGTGGCCTCCCTGGAGTACTTCTCGGTCATGTCCAGGCTGTACACCTTGGCTGTCACCTTGAGGTTTGGAAACGCCTGGTAATACGAATTGACCACCACCACCGAGCGGTCGTCATAGGAATACTGCACGTGCAGCGGCTCGCAGGCGTGTTTCACCCCATAATAGGAGCCGCCCGGACGCAGATACCAGTCGTAGAGGTGCCAGATCATGCTCGGCCAAGCGTTGTTGAGCATCCATTGGATGACGCCCGTCGATCCGTACTTGTTCCGTCCGTAGGCCTCCATCATCGCCCGGTGGCCTTCGTAGGCCTGCACCTGCGCCTTCTGCGCGTACTCCTCCACGGAATGCGAAGGCCCGTACCGCTTATCCAGCGCTTCGGTGAAGATCTTCAGCGTCTTCGACATGCCGCCGGCGTGGTACTCCCACACGGAATCGATGGGCCACAGGTGGTCCTCGGGCAACATGCGTCGCAGGCTCTCGATGGGCGGGATGGCCGGCCCTGGGCTGATCTCCGTGGCAAAGCCGAAGGCGCCGCCACGCTTGGTGTCGATGAACCAGTAGACCGGCGCCACCCATTCGTAGGGCGCCAGCATCTTGACTCCGGTCGGCCCGGCGGTGGTGGTATATTCCCCTGCCGACGCCACCGCCGGGTTTGGCCAGTCGCTTTCCTTCAGAACCTCCAAGTACTTCTTCTCGATCTCGGGCGGCGGCGCGTAGTCGCTCCCGTAGAGGAAGGTGAAGACCGACGGATGGCGCTGCAAACGCCGAATCTGGTCGCGTAGCGAGGCCACTACCACCGGCTCGTCCTCGACGCCCCAGGCCTTCCATCTTTCCCAGCGGTCGCAGCAACACCAGCCCGGCATGCCCAGAATGCCCATCTCGTCCATCAGATCGAAGAAATGGTCGTCCTCCAGCTTGCCTTCAAAGCGGACGGTGTTGAGGTTCATGTCGCGCACATACTTCAGTTCCGCTTCCTGCCGCTCCGGCGAGGAGCGCAGCATCATGTCAAAGCTGTAGCCCGCGCCGCGGATCAGGATCTTCTTGCCATTGATCTGGAAGATCCTGTGCTTGGCGGCATCCACCTCCGAGGTGACTTGCCGGATGCCAAAACGGGTGTGACTCGAATCCGAAACCTGCCCGTCAACGGCAAACTCCAGGTCAAGCGGATAGAGGTTCTGCGCTCCCAACTGCGCCGGCCACCACAGCCGCGGATTGGCCACCTTCAATTGCGCGAAACTCTCCGGCGTGAAGCGCACCACGCGTGTCTCGTGGGCCGCCAGCTTCACCGCTTGCGAGAACTCGAGGGCTTCCACCTTCCCCTGGAGCACGCCTTCCACAGGCTGGTCCGTCAGATTCTTCAGCTCGGCTCGGACGGTGAGTTCGGCCCGATCCGTGGCGGGCAGATTCAACTTGGTGAAGACCGCCGGAAAGCGCACCACAACCGGCCCCGTCGCGGTAATGTGCACGTCGCGCCAGATGCCCATCTCCTTGTCGGGCGGCATGGGCCCCCAATCGACCAGGGTGATGGCCAGATCGCTCTTTTGCGGAGCGAAGACTTCCACCGCCAGCGCATTCAGTTCCCCCGGCCGGGCCGCGGCGGTGATATCAAATTCAAACAGTCGCCAGGTGCCCGCCATCTTGTCGGCGGACGCGATCTGCCGGCCGTTCAGCCACACGTTGGCCCGGTAGTTGATGCCGTCGAAACCCAGGCAAAGGGTCTTGCCCCTATACTCGGCCGGCAGCTTGAACTCCGTGCGATACCACCAGGAGTGCCGGAACGGACTCTCCGGCGGCATGCGGAGTTCGGAAAGGTTCTCGAAGATCGGATAAGAGGTCCCGGGAATCGACCGCAAGTTCATTCCCACATAGGGATCGGGATAGACGTGCTGCTCAACCAGCGCGGACAGGACCGTGGAGGGTACCTTGGCCGGATACCACTGGCCGGCATCGAAGCCCACTGCCGAGATGGCGGCTCCGTTTTCCCGTACGTTGACAGAGGACTGGATGGCCCAGCCTTGATTCAGCTTCATCGCGGGTGATCTTCCCTCAGGCGGCGGGGCTGCCCACCCCATCGGCAACAGAAGGCTGCCTGCCGCGAGAGTCAGGAACGAGATTCGAACCATGTCCATACGCTTATCCCTTGGCCTCCTTTGAAACGCGCCACAATCCTTGCGGGGCTTGGTTTTCGCCAGCGCTTCCCCACCCCCCTGCGGGGAACAGGGGCGCCTCCGGAGAACCATATCGCACCCGAGCTCATCGCCACAAAGAAGCTCGCATCCGTACACTTGAATTGTCAAGCGAATTTCCGTGCTTCTGGAGGCTGGAACGATTCTGTGTGCATCCCGGCGATGACTATATTAATCACATTACAAATTAGATATGATGACAGTCTTCAGGCTTTCGCGGTAGGTGGACAGGCAGCCAAGGACTGTCGTCTGGTGCCCTTCCTGCCGAAATCAGGGGGAAGCAATTTCAACAACGGGTCGAAATCTGCGACAACGTTGCTATGGTACTGCATCGACACCGTAGATTCTGTCTGCTTTCCAAACCCGAAGAGTGGGTCAACCAAACTCGCTTCCTGCCTCTCTCGCCCCCACCATGCGAGGGCAAAGAACGGCGCCAGCAGGGATGGACCTCAACCATGGGTGCTGGTCGGCCCGGACGCCGCGCGGCAGGGCCTGTGTTTCTTGATGATTCCCGCCAGCCAGAGCGCGTAGGGCCTCTGGCCTGTCCCGCCCTCGGAAACAGGGCCGCTACATCGGCCTCCAGCACCACTACTTTGCTACCCGCGGATCCCCCCCTGCCCCCAAAATCCCACGGAAAGTGTAAAGGATGTCCTGCACCGCGTGTGAAGGATGGCTTGGCATTGAACATATAGGGCCCTTACAATTGCCGGAGTGGGAATTCAAGCGGAAAACTGGAGCGCTGGTCGGAGTGGGCTACCTGCAAGGGCCTTACGATCGCCAGCCTGGGGACTCAGGCGGGAACAGCGCCGCGCCCTTCCAATATCGGACATTGTGAGCGAAAGTTCGAAAGCCCAATCGCCTAGGAGCCTGTCGGAGATAACGGTTTGCCGACGAAGAATCAACAACTTGCAGCCGCGAAAATCTCCCTAAGTTGTTGATTCTACGTACAATAAAATCTATCTCCGACAGGCTCCTAGTGTCGGCCCCTTTACCCCTTTGTAGCCCTTGGCAGCTCCGCAGGTGCGAACGCTTCCAGCTTTATTTGATGGGATATAACCCGCCTTGAGCCTTCGTCAAGGATAAGCCCCCAGAATCCATCCTTGTCCTTCACCCTTTACACTTCACGCTTCCTCCGAATTCCTGTTCCCCCCGCAGAGTCTGCGTGGCAGCTTGCGTAGCCACTTGGAATCAACGAGACGCAAGGATACATTTGTCCGTAAGTTGTTGATTCTACGTCCATAGTTCGAGTTTCCCCCACAGACTCCCCGTGGTGATCGCCGCCGCCCCCGACTTGCCACCGGGACCTGGGGAAAACGCCAACCCTGGTTCGACCCTGCCGGGGTCGGCAAAAGCCCCGCGGCGCAACCTGCCGGGACCTGCAAAATGGACTTGTCGCGACTTGCATGGACTTCTGGAATACGCTCGCCCGGCCCCACACTCTCCCGTATCGGCTATCGGTAATTGCTGGTGAGAAGATGAATCAATTTGCCGACTTCGAAAATCGAAAGTCGAAACTCGAAATTTGAAAGTCGAAAACCGACAATCACCATTCGCCAATCATCAATCGTCAATCGAAAATCGCAAATCACTTAATGACCCGATGATCCGATGGCCCAATCAGGAACTATGGAGGTCGAGCGTCATCCATATCAGCGCCCCTTCAAAGCTTCTGGGCACCTGGATTCGCAAGCCGTTGACGAGGGGGTACAGTTGGTAATCCTTCCCGCTCACCACCGTCGGCACCGAGAGCATGCACTGGGCGGCGAGGTCGGAGATTTGCGCCTTGAAGGCCCCGGCAATCATGTTGCAGATCTCTCCCAGGGCGTCGCGGACGCACTCCTCGGAGGTGTTCTCATCCGTGCCCAGCATTTTGCCCGCGATGCGCACGGCCGAGGCGTTGGCGCAGCGGAAGCTCAAGATGCCGCACAAGTCTCCCGCCAATCCAATCATGGCGGTGTAATCGGCGACGCGCGGCAGACTGGCCTGGTCGGAAGCGCCCAAGGGCGTCCCGACCATCAGATCGAAGACCTCCACGGCGGCGTTGTCTATCGCTTGGGTAAACCGGCGCTGGGCTTCCTCGCGCGGAATCGCTGCCAGCTTGGATACAAACTTGCCCGCGCCGGAGGATTTGGCCGAAATGATGAGGTGTACCCGGTTTGGGCCTTCGAGTTTCTGTTCGGCGTCCATAATCACCCCTGAAGAAGTGGAAGAATTCGCTCTTTAATCTGATCGGGACTGAAAGGTTTGCGGATGTAACCGCGGGCGCCGCTGGAAAGCGCCTGCACCACATGGGCTTCACCGGCCTCCGTGGTGACCATCACGATGGGCACTCCCTTGGCGTTCTCCACCGCCTGAAGTTGCCGCACCAATTCCAGGCCATCCATGGAGGGCATGTTGATATCGGTCAAGATCAGGTCGACACGCGTTTGCTGCATCCGCGCCAATGCTTCCACGCCATTGCTCGCCTCATACACTTCGGTAAGTTCCAAACCCGCCTGGCGGAGCGAGCGATCAACAATCTTCCGCATGACGGAAGAGTCGTCCACAATCAATACGCGTAGCGCCTTCATAGTTACCCCTCGTGTTCCCAGAAGGGATTCCTCGGAATCCCGCCGCCAAAGAGCCCAGCGGCGCCGAATTCCATGAGCTGAATCAGATGGAGAAAATCCGTTTCGAGCATTTCGGCCAACTTATCCGCATCGCGCGGCTCTAACTTCGGCAGGCACGTCTGGAGCGCGAGTTGGTCCTGATTGCGCGTAGACCCGGACAACTCGGGGGGATCGGCTCCCAGCACGATGCCACGCCGAAAACAGAACTGGTCGGCCGCCGCCACCACACCCACCAAGTGCCGGTCTTCGGTAGCTTCCCGGGGGTGATGATGACTCACCATGACTTCCACCAAGATAGGAGGGAAATTCCACGAAACTCCAATCCAGCGGCCCACTTCGCAGTGATCGATTCCGAAGCGCTCCCGCTCCAACTCAATCGACTCCCCCCAAGCAAAAGTGGGAGTGCTTTCGATCTCTTGCGACTCCTTGGGGGTCATCATGAGGAGGGGCAGGGCGCCAATATCGTGCAAAAGCCCGGCGAGATAGGCCTGCTCAGGCTGGAAGTAAGCGGTGGCGCGGGCAAGCCTTTCGCTCAGCGTCGCCGTAAGGAAGCAATGTCCCCAAAATGATTGGATGTCCTCCGAGGCCACCCGGCGTCCCACGTACTCGACCAGCGAGCAAGTGAGGACCATCGTCCGGAGCCGTTCTGATCCCACCAGCATGATCGCGTGCTCGATCTTCGTCACTCGCTCGCGAAACCCCAGGAAGGCGGAATTGCACAGCCGCAGAACCTGCGCCGTCAGGCTGGGGTCCGTGCGAATGACTTCTCCCACCCGTCGGAGATTCACCGGAGTCGCCGCTAGCAGGCTGTTGAGCTCGAAGACATAGGCGGGCAGAGTGGGAAGTCCCTCGGAAAGTGCGGCCATTAGGGAGAGCTTGCGGCTCTGCTTCGCCTCCGGGTCTTCCCCACTGAGATGGGCGGGAGGAATCGGCGGGGGCTGAACGCTTGTGTCCTCGATCCTTTCCGCGCACACCGATTTGACCCTAGTGCTCAACAACTGCATGGTCTCCACCCACCAGTTGAGCACATCGGCATTATCTCTGCGGCCTTAAGGGACTCGGGGTTTGGGATTAGGGACTGGGGATTAGGGGTTAGGGATGGGGGATTCGGGAAAACCCGGAATTCCGGGATCCGCTGATTCCGCGACACTCAAACTCCGAATAAACACCTGTGTCCCGACTCTCCCATCTCGAATGCCGAACCGTTAGGCTGTGGAGACCCATTTTTGCCGAAATGTCCCTCAAGGAACCCCATTTTCGCACTGAATCAGGGCAAGGGTTTTGCATTTTAGGCCAATAAGTCCAATACTTAGGCGTCCTTTAGGGTGCAATTGGTGCATTTTCGTGTAAGAAGCCGTCATTATAAGCATGACATTATGTCATCGTCTCATTTGTTTTCATATACATAGCCGGATCAACCTTCATTTTTAACATCTTTTTGTGTCAGCGCTTCGGCCTTGACCCGCATATCAACCTCTTTGTTTTCAAAGGCTTGATTGTTTTCATCCTCCATCGTTTTTCTCTCAATTCTCATCTATCCTACTGTTTCTTCATTAACATCGCCGCCTGCCGCAGGGGTTTCATTAACCTCCATCTCGCCGCGTTTTGGCTTGTGGGGACTGGGCCCAGGAGGTTTTCCCCAGCACCCACCACCCGCCCACTGCCCATTGTCCAATGCTCTCTCCCCGCTGCGCGCTGCCTGCCGTCCACCGTTTGCAGACTGATGCATCTTCCGCCTGCCTGCCGCCCTTCGTTTCCCGTCCTATAGCCCACGACTCCCGGCTCCTCCATCGACGATTATTTATAGTTTATCATTCTACGCTACTTCTGTCAAGAATGCAGACTAGACATAAGAGGCTACAATTGGTTGCGGGCGGATAAGCGAGGGTCACGCGTCGAGGGTTGAAAGTTGAGAGTTTGAGTCCAGAGCGAGGGTCGATTCCGCCAAAAAGAAGGCCGGTGCGGGCAAACCATTGACCGCGTGCCATTGTGAGCCGATGAAAACGCGGGGACTTGGAGATGAAAGTTGCAGACCTTAAAACCAATTCCCCACTACGCATGCTCTTCCCTGGCTGCGCTAAGAAGAGGGGGCAACGTGCAAGAAAGTCTAGGAAGTGGCGTTATAATGCCAAAGTACCCGCAAGAGCCCTGCGGCTTGTGCTGGAATGGGCAAACCTTCACAAGCAAGAATTGATTGAGAACTGGCAACTGGCGAAACAAGGGCAACCTCTCAAGCGCATTGCCCCATTGGAGTGAGAATCATGGGCTATCAAATTGTCGAGGCACGCTATGTGCCCGGCCACATCGTGTGGCTGCGCTTTCGCGACGGGACCAGCGGCGAAATCGATCTGGCCCCCGCCCTCCGCGGCCCCGTCTTCGAACCGTTGCGCGATCTTGCTGTCTTCAGGCAGTTCCAGGTTCATCCTGAGTTTCACACCCTCGTCTGGCCGAATGGGGCCGACTTCGCACCCAAGTTCCTGCACGATAATGTGCGCGTTACCGTATAAGCAGCGGATGCAGTGGTAGCCGCGGCGACCCTTTGCTTGACCGTGGGGTCGTCCTGCACCGAAAAGCCCATGGATAGGAAGTCACCGTCTGTGGCCACCTGAATAGAGTTTAATGGAGCATAAATACGACGTTGCGATTTCGTTCTTGAATTCCGACGAAGGCTTAGCCCGCGAGCTGCTAGGCCTTCTTTCACCAAATCTTTGCGTGTTTCTCTAAGGTGTTCATTGACGATTAGTCTTAGAATGGGAAGGTTGTTAATCGCGTTCTTCTAATGATAGATCAAGTCAAAGGAAAGAGCTGTTAGTATGGCCAAAATCCTCTACGTCGAAAACGGCCAAGCAAATGACCAAGCGGCCCGACTTCTAGGCCCGCACATCAGTACCTGCTGCGTCAGCGCGCTGCGAAGTAGGAATCTGATGATGTATGACGTGCTCCTCATCCCATCCTATTCCAACGAAGATCTCCTGCTGATTAACTGGCCACGCATCGAGAGATTCCTGAAATACGGCGGCTGGGTTGTCGCCCTATGTGGCGTGCAGGGAAAGTCCAAATGGTTGCCGTTCTGCAAACCGCACCCTAACTTCGCGAAAAGAGTGGGTTTCAAGAACGCCACCACCCCTGAGGGACGCGCCATTTTTGATGGGCTGGCCCTTGATGGATCATCAGTTACATATCATCAGGGATTCGTGTCCCATGGCGGCTTCCGCTCCGACCCGGATCGCTCACTGCCTCTTCTGATTGATTCTGATACGGGCGAGTGGGTCCTTGCTGTTCTTTCGCCAGCCGGTTTAGCAGGGAGGCTACTGGTGACCACTCTTGATCCGGACTACCATGCCGTAGTTGGGCGCACACTGGAGCAGGTTGACTGGAATCCCAATGCGCAAAAGCTCTTTCACAATCTTATCTCCTGGGCGGAAAATGGGAGCGACACGTGCGGTCGGCCAGCTAAACTAGTCCGTAGACTCATGGGCATATCTTCCGTCTTGATGAGCTATTCTGCCCTTTTGGTTGCGTCCGGCGTGACGCTTCTGTCGGTGGTTGGATTAGCCACGGGGATTCTCGGTGTGAGTACTGTCAGTGTGGTCGGCTCGATTGCGTCACTTGTTTCCTTGTCTATTACGCTTCACTTGCTACTGGCCGAGCGACGATGAACAAGCAAAGGGCGGACCTGTCGTTTAGGTCCCCGGCTTTTGGTTGTCAATCGGGGGCGATCCGCCCCGACGCATGGGGGGGCGCTGCGCCCGTTTCCGTTCCCTCTATCTCCTAGACGAGCTGGTCGTAGATTTCCCGGCGGTGACCCACCAGTCGCACCCTCAGCACAGCGGGCAAAGGGAAAACATGCTCATCCCTCAGACCAGCGACAGCCAAAGCCTTCTGCGCCGCTGCCGGCACATATTCGCCAATCTGGGCCTTAACCGTTGCTGGCTCAAGCTGTCCAAGGGCCTCGCTCAAAGCGTCCAAGAACCACTTTTTGCGGGCTGCGACGAGCAATTGGTAGAAAGCAACCTGACGGGTTGAAGCAGGCGGATTTAACGGAATGCCGGTGTCGGGTCTTCGTGCCGGACTTGGTTGGTGTTGAACGGCCTTGGCTTTTTTTGTCACGCCGGCTCTATTCGCACTTGTCGGATTTACGGAAGACTAGCCAGTAAGAGTGCTGACGGCGCGAATGATGGGCCGTCTTCCACCTCGGGTCGATAATCGGTCCCTTGCGAATCTTGATGATGCAGTCACAGGGCTTGAACCCGGCTTCCTTAGCTGCAAGGATAAAATCAACATGTGCCCATTGGTAGCGATGGTGGTGAACGTAGTCGGTAATCTTACAGAAAAAAATACCCTCAGGCTTCAAAACTCGATAAGCTTCCTGAACGAACGGCGGGTACGTGTGTGAAAAAGTGTATCCCATCTCTTTGGGCGACCGCGAGCCTAACCCAAATCTGACCGTGAAATCCTTTTGCTGGTCTCTGCCCTGATTGGGGATATGAGGTGGATCGTAAACGACCACGTCAAAAAAATCGCCCCTGAACGGCATATGGGTGTTATCAGCAATAACACTAGGTTTGTGGGAGGGCTCTATGTCCAGACCGACAATTTTGCGCTCGGTTCCTCGCCAGAATCTACCGCCGTTCACCGTGGCGTCCAGTATTCGCTTAGGGTCCTGGCGCGGATAGAACTGGAGCAACCTCTCGATCAGGTCAGCGTCTTCTCCGGTCCAGACCGAAGGGAGAGGCGCGTACGCTCTCGGCTTCGCCTGGCGTGCCATCAATGCGGTAGCCATCGTTTTTACTTGCTTCGAGTATTCTAGCGCTAATTGGTCCGGCATCACCAATATTATCGGCTGGAGGAAACATCGGCGGGAGCAGAATCTCGTCCTCAAGTCCGATTCATAGTTCTTCTTCAGATTCACGCTACCGAATCGGAGCGCAGCCTCCATTGTTGAGGTCTCAGGTTTTTCGCAGGAAGAGGCGCGGACCTCAAAAGCGGAGGTCCGCACGTGGCAGCAGAAAAAGCTGGAGCGCCCATCGCGACGCTAAACGCGGTGCGTCACCGCCCGCCATCCGCATATAGGCGCCCACCGGGCCTGCTCAACATCGGCAACTGGTTTTACCCTTCGGAGTGAGCGCTGGTGCGAAGCAAGCTGGCCGAAGGGCCACAGGGTTCGGTTTTCAGATTCCAGATTCGGGACTCCACGCGCGAAGTAGAGAATCCGTGAGCCCGAGGGTCCACCCCCCAGGTTCCGAAACCCGCATTTCGAGGTCTGAAGCCAGAATCGCCCGGCCGGGCTCTTACGACCTTCCGCCGGGGCCGCCGCCGTTGCTCATGGAGGAGAGGAATTCCTGGTTGGACTTGCTCTTGGCCAGCTTGTCGATGATGAGTTCCATCGATTCCACGGGGGAGAGCGGATTCAAGACCTTGCGCAGGATCCAGATGCGGTTCAGTTCGTCCCGCGGCACGAGCAGTTCTTCCTTGCGGGTGCCGGACTTGTTGAGATCGATGGCGGGGAAGACGCGCTTGTCCACCAGCTTGCGGTCGAGGTGGACTTCCATGTTGCCGGTGCCTTTGAACTCTTCAAAGATCACGTCGTCCATGCGGCTGCCGGTATCGATGAGGGCGGTGGCGATGATGGTCAGGCTGCCGCCTTCCTCGATGTTGCGCGCCGCGCCGAAGAATCGCTTCGGCCGCTGGAGAGCGTTGGAGTCGACGCCGCCGGAAAGCACTTTGCCGGAAGGCGGCACCACGGTGTTGTAAGCGCGCGCCAGGCGGGTGATGGAATCGAGCAGGATCACCACGTCGCGCTTGTGCTCCACCAGCCGTTTGGCCTTTTCCAGCACCATTTCCGCCACCTGCACGTGCCGGGCGGCGGGCTCGTCAAAGGTGGAGCTGATCACCTCGCCTTTAACGGTGCGCTGCATGTCCGTGACTTCCTCCGGCCGCTCATCAATGAGCAGCACGATCAGCGTGATCTCCGGGTGATTGGCGGTGACGGAGTTGGCCAGGCATTGCAGCAGCATGGTTTTGCCGGTGCGCGGCGGCGAGACAATGAGGCCGCGCTGGCCTTTCCCGACGGGCGTGAGCAAGTCGAGCACGCGCGCCGAGATGTTGTCTTTGATCGTCTCCAGGTGAATGCGCTCCTGAGGGTACAGAGGCGTGAGGTTGTCAAAGAAAATCTTGTTCCGCGACTCGTCGGGGGGTTCGAAGTTGATGGCTTCAACCTTAATGAGCGCGAAATAGCGTTCGCCCTCTTTCGGCGGGCGGATTTGTCCGGAGATGGTGTCACCGGTGCGCAAATCGAACTTGCGAATCTGCGATGGCGACACGTAGATATCATCCGGGCCCGGAAGGTAGTTGTAGTCCGGGGCGCGAAGGAATCCAAATCCATCGGGGAGGCATTCGAGCACGCCCTCGGAGAAGATGAGGCCGTTCTTCTCCGTCTGCGCTTGCAGGATCTTGAAGATCAACTCCTGTTTGCGCAGGCCGGTGGCCCCCACCACGGCCAAGTCTTTGGCGACTTGGGTCAGCGTGGTGATGTTCATCTCCTTGAGCTTGCCAATATCGAGGACTTCGCCTTCCTTCAGTTCCTCGAGCTTTTCTTCCACAACATCGTCAGTCTTTACATCCTGTTTCTTTGCAGGCATAGCTTTTCTCTCAGATCACTAGAATATTTGAAATTAGCGGTCGCGTGACCGTTCCGTTATTTGTTCGCGTACTTCTGCCCAGTCGCTCGCGGAATCGATCGTTCGGCGTGATGGATCACTCAAGATATCCAAGCAGTCGTACCGGGTGCGGCAAGAAGCGTAATACGCAGTTGCAAAACTTTGCGGACCAAATTGAATGTGAGGTTGAAAACGGGCGCCCTGCCACGAGATACACCGGGCCTAAAAACCCGCCCAGTTGGATGCACCGATGCCGCGATTGGTTTCCAGTCCTCCCAAATTGCCATGGTCCTTTGAACGTCTAGTTGGTCATGGGCTCCCGGCCCAAATCCGTCGAAGGGGTTCTCGATGGTGGGCGGCGTGGCCTCGCCGGTGACGAGGATGGGCCGAGGCTCCAGCTTTGCTTCCAGCGCCACCTCCAGCACGTCGTCCATTTTATCGACGAAACGGATCGTCAGCTCCTGCTGGATATTCACCGGGATGTCAGCCAAATCTTTCTCGTTATCCCGCGGCAGGATGATCGTCCGGTTGCCCGCACGGTGGGCCGCCAGGAGCTTTTCCTTCACTCCACCAATCGGCAGGACCTTGCCGCGGAGAGTGATCTCGCCGGTCATGGCCACGTCGCGGCGCACAGCGATTTTGGTGAGCGCGCTCACCAGCGCCGTCGCCAGGGTAATTCCTGCCGAGGGCCCGTCCTTGGGAATAGCGCCCTCGGGAATGTGGATGTGAATGTCAAGATGGCGATAAAAGTCGGGATTCAATCCCAGGGAGGCAGCCCGGGACCGCACATAGCTCATGGCGGCCTGCGCCGATTCCTGCATCACATCGCCCAGTTTGCCGGTCAGGAGCAGTTTGCCTTTTCCCTGCATGAGAGTGGTTTCAATGGTCAGAATCTGCCCGCCCACTTCCGTCCAGGCGAGTCCCGTCGCCAGGCCCACCTCATTCTTTTCTTCCGCTCTTGTGTCGCGGAACTTGATGACCCCCAAGTACTCTTTGAGGTCGTCCGGCCCCAGGGAAGCCTGGAAGTTACGGCCTTCCTTCACAACTTTGCGCGCCACTTTGCGGCTGACATTGGCGATTTCACGCTCCAGGTTGCGCACTCCCGCCTCACGGGTGTAATGACGGATGATCTGAACAACTCCGTCGTCCGTCAGGGTGAGGTTCTCCGGCTTCAAGCCTGCCGCCTCACGCTGCTTCTTCACCAAGAACCGCTTGGCGATTTCCAGCTTTTCCGGCTCCGTGTAACCTTCCAGCCGCAGTATCTCCATGCGATCCTGGAGCGGTTGGGGAATGGTGTGGACAACATTGGCCGTGGTAATGAAGAACGCCTTGGAGAGGTCAAACTCGACGTCCAGATAATGATCCATGAAGGTGCTGTTCTGTTCTGGATCGAGGACTTCCAGCAGCGCCGCGGAGGGGTCGCCGCGGAAATCCATACTCATCTTATCCACTTCATCGAGCAGGAAGATCGGATTTACGGTGCCCGCCTTTTTCATCATTTGAATGATCTGGCCGGGCAGAGCGCCAATGTAGGTCCGCCGGTGGCCGCGGATTTCCGCTTCGTCCCGAACGCCCCCCAGAGAAAGGCGGACGAATTTCCGGCCCGTAGCCCGGGCAATTGACCTGCCCAGGGAGGTCTTGCCGACGCCCGGAGGCCCCACGAAGCAGAGAATCGACCCACGCGGATTCTTGACGAGCTGGCGCACCGCCAGGAATTCCAGGATGCGCTCCTTGATCTTCTCCAGCCCGTAATGGTCTGCTTCCAGCACTTCTTGGGCGCGGCTGATATCGCGGATTTCCTTGGATTTTTTCTTCCAGGGCACGGCCAGCAGCCAATCGAGGTAATTGCGCGAGACGGTGGACTCCGCCGACATGGGCGGCATCATCTCCAGGCGCTTCAGCTCGGCCATGGCATGTTCGAGAGCGTCCTTGGTCATGCCGGCGGTTTCAATCTTCTTCTTCAGCTCGTCGATTTCGCTTTTTTCGTTGCGTCCCAATTCCTTCTGGATGGCCTTGATTTTCTCGTTCAGGTAATACTCGCGTTGGGCGCGCTCCATTTGCCGCTTTACCCGGCCCTGGATGGTGCGGTCAACATTCAGCTTTTCAATCTCGATTTCCAGAATGTCGGCCAGGCGCGTGAGGCGGTCCACGGGGTCGAAGATTTCCAGAAGTTCCTGCTTCTCCTCAATGCTCACATTCAGGTTGGCGGCGATGGTGTCCGTGAACTTGCCGATTTCATCCACTTTCACGGCCGCGATCATGGTTTCGTAATTGAGACTTTGGGACAATTTGACGTATTGTTCGAAAAGTGAGGTGGCGCGCTGCACCAACTGCTCGAGGCTGGGAGTAGTGACCGGGCGAAATTGCTTGGTCTGCACGTTGACGCGGAAGTGGCCCTCCTCGCCCGACATCTTCAAAATCTTCCCGCGCTCTACGCCTTCCACCAGAACCTTGATGTTGCCGTCGGGCAGCTTCAAGCTCTGAATGATGTTGGCAATCGTCCCCACCTGGTAAATCTCGTTGGGCTTGGGCTCGTCAACGGCAGCGTCATGCTGGGTCGCCAGAAATATCTTCTTGTCCCCCGCCAGAGCTTCTTCCAGTGCGCGGATGGAGGTTTCGCGTCCCACCACGAAAGGCGTCATCATGTGGGGGAAGATGACCACATCGCGGATGGGCATCATGGGCAACAAACGGGTCTCGTTCTTTTCGCGGCCGGAAAACATATAGGGGTCCATTAACCTGCCTTCTCGAGGAAAGCGGAACTGAAGTTGATTTCGTGGTTCTTCACCATTTCGTCGGTCACAACGAATTCGCGAACCTTGCGCTGGCTGGGAAGATGGTACATCAGGTCCAGCATCAGGTCTTCCAAAATCATGCGCAACCCGCGCGCACCTACTTTTCTTTCCAGCGCCTGGGCGGCAATCGTGCTGAGGCTTTCGGGGGTGAACCGCAACTTGACGTTTTCGAATTCAAAAAGGCGTTGATATTGACGGACCAGCGCATTCTTGGGTTGGGTCAGAATTTCAATAAGGGCTTGCTGGTCCAAGTCACTGAGCACGCTCACCACCGGCAAGCGGCCCACGAATTCCGGAATCAGTCCATAGTGGATCAAGTCCGTCGGCTGCACCTGCTCCAGGATGGCAATGTCGCGCCACCCCGGGGTCGCCTGCACGGTGGGCGCCTCGGCATGAAAGCCCATGGTTTTCCTGCCCGTGCGGTGTTCGATGACCTTTTCCAGCCCCACAAAAGCCCCGCCGCAGATGAACAGGATATTCGTGGTGTCCACCGGCGTGCATTCCTGGTGGGGGTGTTTGCGCCCGCCCTGCGGCGGAACGTTGGCCACCGTGCCTTCCAGGATTTTCAGCAGCGCTTGTTGCACGCCCTCACCCGAAACGTCGCGGGTGATGGAAGGGTTTTCGTCCTTCTTGGCAATTTTGTCGATCTCGTCGATGTAAATAATGCCCTGCTGGGTGCGCTGCACGTCGCCGCCGGCGTTTTGCAGGAGCTTGAGAATGATGTTCTCGACGTCCTCGCCCACGTATCCCGCTTCCGTCAGGGTCGTGGCGTCGGCAATGGCGAACGGCACTTCCAGCCCGCGCGCCAGGGTTTGGGCCAGCAGGGTCTTGCCCGTGCCCGTCGGCCCGATCAGCAGAATGTTGGATTTGGTCAACTCCACATCACTGCGAACGCGCGTCAGAATATTGCGTTTGTAGTGGTTATAAACGGCCACGGCCAGCTTCTTCTTGGCATTCTCCTGGCCCACCACATATTGATCGAGAATCGCCTTGATCTCCGGGGGGCGCGGCAACTTTGTCTGCGCCGCGGGGACCCGCTCGCCGCGATCTTCCTCCAGGATGCCGTTGCACACCGCCACGCACTCGTCACAAATGTACGCTCGGGCGTGCTCCCCCGGCGAAGAAATCAGTTTCGCCACCGCATCCTGAGGCTTCTGGCAAAAGGAGCAGTGCAGCATTTCCTCGGAACCAGGGCGTTTCAAGTTCATCTCCGCGGCCTACTTGTGCTTGTAAATGATTTCATCGATGATGCCATATTCGTGTGCTTGCTGGGCGCTCATCCAGAAATCACGCTCCACGTCTCGCTCTATCTTTTCAATCGGCTGATTAGTGTGCTTTCCCATGATTTCATTCAGGCTGGCACGAATGCGCAGTATTTCGCGGGCATGAATATCAATATCCGTCGCCTGCCCCGAGAGTCCACCGATGGTAGGTTGGTGAATCAACACGCGCGCATTGGGGAGGGCATAACGCTTGCCGGGGGTGCCGGCCGCGAGCAGGAGCGCGGCGATGCTGGCGGCTTGCCCGATGCAAATGGTGGCCACGTCGGGGCGGACGAACTGCATCGTGTCGTAAATGGCCATCCCCGCCGTCACCACCCCTCCGGGCGAATTGATGTAAAGAGAAACGTCCTTATCCGGATCCTCAGCTTCCAGAAAGAGCAATTGCGCGGTCACCAGATTGGCGACGTTATCGTCAATCGGCGTCCCGATGAAAATGATATTGTCGCGCAGCAGGCGCGAATAGATGTCGTAAGCACGCTCGCCACGGTTGGTCTGCTCCACCACCATGGGGACTAACGTCATGTTAGGCTGGTTGCTCATGTTCTTTATCGGCGGACACCCTCGAACCGGACCGGCAATTTACGCACTTTTCCGAATGATTTTCGCGTGGCGGTAAATGAAATCCAGCGCTTTTTGATTTCGGCGAGTAGATTTCAGTGTATCCAGCTTCCCGTCACGTGTCAAGCGCGTCTTCAATTCCGCTGCCGTCATGTGGCGTTCCCGCGCCACGTCACGAATGACATCGTCCACTTCCTCTTCCGTGAGGTCAATCTTCTCGGCATCGGCCACCCGGCCGAGGACCAGTGCCACCCGCACTTCCTTTTCGGCGTCGGGTTTGGCCTCCTCGCGGACTTTTCTCCAATCTACCTGAGTCTCCCGGGGATCGATTCCTTGCGCCAGCAGTTGTCCCAGGGTCCGCTCCAGCTTTCGATCCAACTGGATTTCCACCAGCAATTCGGGGACCGGGAATTGGTGCGCCTCCAGGAGCTTTTCCGCCAACTTCTGTTTGGCCCCGGTCTCCGCCTGCCGCTGGGCGGCTTCCGCCAAATCCTGGCGCACCTTGGTGCGCAACTCCTCCAGCGTGGCAAATTCGCTGACGGATTTGGCAAGCTCGTCGTCCGCGGGAGGGACCACTTTCTTTTTGATGCTTTGAATCTCCACCCGGTAACTAAGAGTTTTTCCCGCCAGAGTTTTTTGCGGATAATCGGCCGCATAAGTAACCGGGAATTCCCTCGCCTCTCCCACCTTAACGCCCCGCAAGTTCTCTGTAAACGCCGGCACCGTGTGCGCCCCGCCCAGGTGAATGACGGCCTCCTTGGCTTCCGTGGGTTGGCTCGAGGGCGCGGACGTGTCCTGACCCCGGTAATTCACGGTAAGGTAGTCGTCATCCGCGGCGGGGCGGTCCGCGGCCACCTCGAATGTCGCCGCCTTCTCACGCAAGTCCGCGATCGCCTTATCCACGTCGGCGTCCACGACCGCTGCCGGCTCTTCTTCCACTTCCAGTTCCTTGTAAGGCTGGAGATCGAACTCCGGGTAGATCTCGAAGGTAGCTTTGCAGGTAAGCGGTTGGTCGTCCTCGAACTTCAGCTCTTCGAAACGCGGTTGGCCCACAATCGCCCACTTTTGGTCTTTTACCGCCGTTTGGAAGAAGCGCGGAATCAAGGTTTGGGCAACTTCACCGCGAATGTCCTCCCGAAAATGCCGGCGTACCAGGGAAGCTGGGGCGCGGCCGGGACGAAAACCGGGAATTCGCGCGCGTTTGGCGAATTGTCCCGCCACCGAATCCTCTTCGCGCTTCACGGCGTCTACGGGTATTTCAAGCACCAATTCTTTTTTGCAGGTAGTAGCTTCCACGGCGCCTCAAAGGCAATTTAAGAAGGTGAAATGCGGACGGCAGGGTCGGCACTGCGTATCCGGATCCGATATGAAGAACCCCAAGTCCCACTCGGTGAGTGTCCGAGTTTCCTTATACCCGAACAAATTGAGTATAGCATAGGCCGGTGCGCTGTCAATATTTGCCGGGCGGCAAAAACCCCAATTAGCCATTTTTAATATAAGACTATCTGTCGGGCCTCGACGTGCATTATTAATGCTGTCTTTACCGCAAAGGCGATGAGACGAAAGATAAGGCCTTTTGCTTGAACTCGCCAGAAGAACTCGGGGGTTGATTCCGGCTCGGGTAGTTTGCCAAGTGAGCGATAGAGCGCCAGTTCGAGGACTATAGATGGGGTCGTCACTCCCCCCCGCCGCGGCGGGTCACTCGTCACTGCCCTTCTCAATTCGTCTTGGGAATTGACCGTGGATTCTTCAGTGAAGGAAAGGCCCACGATCAGGAGAGCTCATGGCAGTGGTTCCACTAAGGGAACTCCCGAGACGCGCGCGGCTTTGCGCAAGTCATTGTCAAGCGTCATCAGGGGAGTACTTTCCCGCATTGCCAGTTCAAGATAAGCCGCATCATAGACCGTGAGTCCGTATTGCTCCGCCAGGGGGAAAACGCCCGTGCGGACTGGATTCTTCGTGTCGACACGAATGGGAAGGAATTCCAAATCCAAGAGAAACTGATGGGCATCCGCGGGAGAAATGCGCTTGCGGCGAACCGCAATTAGCAAGGCATTGGCGACCTCGACGGGCCAATGTGCCGGGACGGTCGCTTCATCACCCGTCCGTAGGCGGGTCAGCGCCGCGTTGGTAGCCGCCGTCGCTTCATCGGCAAAGCACCAGGGCAGCGTCGCCGAAGCGTCGATTACGAACACCGCCATCAGTATTTGTGCCCTTCGTGAATTAAATCCTTGATCTTGAGTCCGCCCAAGCGGTTACGTTTCTGAATTTCCAGAATGTCGGCGACGGCCTCCGAGGGAGATTTGGCCGCGGAACCAGAAGGGAAGGAAGTGGATTCTTTTTGGGCGAGTGTTTCCAGAGCCCGCTCGATGACCTCTTCGGGCGACCGATAAGGACCGCGGGTGAGCTGCTCTTGCAGCAACTCCTCGCTGTGAGGTGTCAGGCGAATGGTGCTCATAAGTGGAGTATACTCGAAGTGTCAAATGCCCCGCAATTAGAAGCCTCTCTCGCCGTTGAGGGAGTCGCCGCGGCGACCCGCCCCCTCGTTCCGCGTTCACCCTGCGGAACGCCGGGCAGGGCAACCTGTCCCCACGAAGTCGGGAGCCCTACCCCTACATCTCGTGATTGGATTCACCCGTTCGATCGGCGCCTCACACGAGAATCTTGGCGGTTGAACTCTTCACTAGTCACTCGTCACTGTCCTTATCAATTCGTCTTGGGAATCGACCGTGGGCTCGTCATCGCGGGGAAAGCCCACGGTCACGAGGGCGCTCACCGTGGCCCACTGACCGTCGCCGCGCACGAGGGGTTGCATACATGCCGACAAAAACGTCGGAAGGTATGCGCCAGCCGCGTGCCAGCTTGACAATATGTACAGGAACACTGTACGCTCATGATGGGAGGCGAATGCGATGCCTGTGGAGACTACTTACACGAGCTTGCGGGAACGGCTGGCCTCGGTCCTGGACCAGGTCGCGAACGATCAGGAAGTGGTGATTGTGCGGCGCCGGCACGCCAAAGATGTGGCCTTGATTCCGGCGGCGGAACTGGCCAGCCTGATGGAAACAGCCCATTTGCTGCGATCCCCAAGGAACGCCGAAAGGCTGCTGGCAGCGCTCCGGCGGGCCACTGGGCGCAAAGGCAGGCCGGAATCCGTCGAACAAGCTGCGGCGGGAGGCGGGTCTTGGCGCGTCCCACTGAGCGCGAGGCCGTCTTCCACCCGGAGTTTCGTGACGATCTGAAAGATTGGGTGGAGAGCGACCGGAAGGTGGCCCTTCGGGTTTTGGACCTTGTGGAAGCGGTAATGAGGGATCCGTTCACCGGCATCGGCAAGCCGGAACCGTTGAAGTTCGTGCTCTCCGGCTGCTGGTCCAGGCGGATCACGCAGGAGCACCGGCTGGTGTACAAGGTCAGCGAGAATCGAATCGATTTCCTCCAGGCCCGCTACCATTACTGAAATGCCGGCCGCGCGCATCACGGCGGAAAATATTTCCGCATTCACCATGCGGAACGCCGGGTAGGGCAAGCCCGGCATCTCGTGATGGCACTCGCCCGTTCGAACCGCGCCGCACACAAGAATCTTCGCGGTTGGACTCGTCACTTGTCACTCGTCACTGCTCTTAAGACCTCGGACTTCGGACCCCGGACTTCGGACGCTCTTTCTGGTCACTTGTCACTCATCACTCGTCACTGCCCTTCTCAATTCGCCTTGGGAATTGACCTTTGGTTTGTCATGGAAGAAAAGACCCCCGCACGAAAGCAACCACTGTAGCCCTCTGGACGGAAGCACCCCAAGGGATTTGACTTTTGTAACCTGAGTAGTTACACTACACGAGCATGATAATGCGCTTTCGCCATAAGGGGCTGGAACGGCTTTTTGCCTCTGGGGACACGCGAGGGGTGGACGCTCAGCAGGTGAAGCGCTTGCGCCGCCTGCTGGCGACGCTTGCCACCGCTTCGAGCCCGATGAACATGAATATTGCGGGTTATCAATTGCATCCACTTGTGGGCGACCGCAAGGGCGAGTGGGCGGTTTCAGTGTCGGGTAATTGGCGGCTGGTGTTCCGCTTCGACGGTGAAAACGCCACCGATGTTGATTTGGTCGATTACCACTAGCGAGAGGAGAAAAGACCCATGGAGATGTACGATCCCCCGCACCCCGGCGAGATAGTCCGGGAGGACTGCCTTAAGGCGCTCGGTTTGAGTGTGACCGAGGCGGCGAAGGGCTTGGGCGTTACGCGCAAGACCCTCTCATCGATTCTCAACGGCCGCTCCGGCATCACGGCGGAAATGGCGTTGCGGCTGTCGAAGGCGTTTGGGAGCACGCCGGAGCACTGGTTGCAGATGCAGCTTGCCTACGATCTGTGGCAAGCGAAGCACCGCGCCAAGAAGCTGCAGGTCAAGCAGTTCTTTGCCGCCGTGCCTGGCTAGCGGAGGCTTGGCCGTTGTTATGCCCGCAGCACATGCCGTAGGGGGACGGCTTACTGCCCCCTCGTTCCGCATTCACCCTGCGGAACGCCGGGCAGTTGGTAGCCGCGCTCAGTGCTTTCCTGACCGCGGGTTCTTCTGTGAAAAAACGAAAACTTCCGGCGAGGAGCAAGCACTCTGAATTGGGGATGCACGTGTGAGAAGAGCCCGCAGTCAGAAATTCACTGACTGTGGCTACCATTTCGGGGTTCCGCATTCACCCTGCAGACCGCCGGGTAGGGCGACCTGTCCCGACGCCGCTTGCCACTAGCCAGCGGTCTTCTGGCCCGCCTGCTCGTCACTCGTCACTTGTCACTCGCCACTGCCCTTAAGACCTGGGACTTCGGACGCTCTTTCTGGTCACTCGTCACAGCCTTTCTCAATTCGTCTTGGGAATTGACCTTGGGTTCGTCATCGAAGGAAAAGACCATGAGCACAAAAGCGGGGTAGCGGGGTAGGGGTAGCGCAGAGGTGGACGCCGTTCGGTCCTCCTCTGCGGCTCGTAATCCAGCCTGTAATCACATATTTATTAATTTCTAACACAGGATATGTGCGAAAATGTCATTTGCTTTCACGAGGACGAACCGCGGAGGAAGCTGAACTGCGCTACCTCCGCGCTACCCGGCTCGGAAAAGTCTATTTCCCAAGAATTGCCTCCACGAGATTATATGGTCACAGACTCATGGTAACAAGTAGTCCGTCAAGTTATAAGCCTCTAGTACTTATGTGTCATTGATTCCCTTGCTTCCGCTTGATATAAAGAACAATGCTTGGTTTCGAGAGGTGTTGTTATGAGAGCTTATTCTGCGATGTTGTTTGTCCTCCTTCAGAGTGTTTTGTTGCAAGGCCTTGTAGCTGCGCAAAGCACAAAGTTGTCATCGCAACCTGCTGCTGTCTCTCCAGAAACGACTCTTTGCCCACGGGGAGCGGAATTCTTACGGGAAGAAAAATACGCCGATGCCGAACGCGAGTACCGCGCGGCTCTCCAATCCGACCCCCAAAACGACAACCTGCATACTCGGTTGGCGCAGGCCCTAAACGGTCGCAACAAGCCGGATGAGGCCGAGGCGCAAGCCTATGAAGCCCTGCGATTGAACCCTCGGAACGTAATGGCGCACGTCAGCCTCGGGGTGGCGCTGAGTCTAAAGGGAGACAACGATGATGCAATTGCCGAGTTCCGCGAGGCGTTGCGCATGAACCCCGCAAATGAAGATGCGCATGTCGACCTTGGAAACGCGCTTGGCGAAAAGGGAGATTTCGATGGGGAGATTGCCGAGTCCCGGGCCGTGCTGCTTGTGAACCCCCGGAACGTTATGGCTCACATCGCACTCGGTTCCGCGCTTAGCAATAAAGATGATGTTGATGGTGCAATTGGGGAGTTGCGCGAGGCATTGCGCCTGAACCCTCGGAGCACGACGGCGCATCTCGCCCTCGGATCGCAACTCTACAGAAAAAGCGACCTTAATGGCGCCATCACAGAACTTCACGAGGCAGTACGCCTAGACCCGAAACTTGCGGTGGCCCACTACGTCCTGGCTTTATCCCTCTATGGCAAGGGCGACCAGCAAGCGGCACTCCAGGAAAGCCATACCGCCTACACCCTGGATCCGCAGAATGCTGCATACAAGGAGAACTACGAAAAGCTTACCCACGCTGCGCCGCAGCCAAAACAGGCCGCGGGGGTTTCGGTCCATCCCTATGACCTCGTGCAAAACCCCTTTGCCCACCGGAACAAGCTGGTGCGGCTCATGGTCAGTCCCTGGCCAATCCTTGTCAATGGCCGGGTCGTTCAATGGAGCAATGTGGCTAGACCGGACTTGGGATGGTCAGGCCTGAGGTTTGAGCGGATGCTGAAAGAAAACGAAGGGCTCTACGACGTAATGGGTCAGAATTACGAGAGCATGGGAGGGCTGGAAGTCTTGTGGCAGATAGCCGTATTGACTCCAAACGCCTCTGGTGCCGAGCTTAACATCGGTCTGAACTGGCTCGTCAAGCCATTGGGTACGCTCTCGGGCACAAATTACCTCGGCGCCCCAATCCAAGTGCCGCTGGTGCAGTCCCTGAGGAACGCCGACGAATAGCATACGCTCAATCAGATGTGAAAGGATACAATGTGGGGTTGTCCCCTGGGGTGAGACAAACAGTTAAGGCACTCCTTACCGTTCGCTGAAATTTCATTGTAATCCAAAAGACCTTTCCTGCAAGATGGGCACTGGCGGGCGGGGTGGCAGTCGTAGAGCCGCCCTGGAAGGCGGCATGGCGTAGAGGCGGCTTTACGCCGCCATGGCGAGGTAAACTCGCCGCTACGTCAGCATGTGCCGGGCTCAAGCCCGGCGCTACGGCGGTTTGGCGGCGCGCAGGGCGTTAAGAAATGCTTCGCTCGCACCTGCGGTCTTGAGGGTTTGGATAAAATCTTCAGACGGGGCGAAATCAATCCCGCGCTGCTCGATCAGCTTGGCGCCGGAATCGTCTCCCAATCCGGCTTGCACCATTTTGCTGAGCTGCTCCTGGGTGAAGGGCTTTGCCGGGCTAGTGGCCGGAGTTGTAGCGCCGTCCTTTAGGGCGGCACCTAACATGTTCGGAAATCGGAGTTGAAAAGGCTGGCGGGAACGTGAACGGTAAGGTGCCGGGCTGAAGCCCGCCTCTACATCCGCTTGTGCCGGGCTAATGCCCGGAGTTGTAGCGGCGTCCTTTAGGGCGGCACCATACATGTTCGGAAATCGAAGTTGAAAAGGCTGGCGGGAACGTGCGCCGTGAGGTGCCGGGCTGAAGCCCGCCTCTACATCCGCTTGTGCCGGGCTAATGCCCGGGGTCACAATTCTCTGCCGCGCCCGGGCTGGCAGGGAAAAAACCAACATCGTCGCCAGAATGAGAAGCGTCAGCGTTTTGCGGAATCTCATGGCCACCTCGCGCGCCTCGCGTGGACTGGCAGAGGTTTATGGGGGAGATTCTACTCCAAACATGGGGAATTGTTATCTTTAGCGCAGAGGCGCTGAGACGAAAGATAAGGCCTTGTGCTTTGACCCGTGAGGAGAACTGGGGGGGCAATTCCGGCTCGGGTAGTTTGCCAAGCGAGTGATAGAGCGCCAGTTGGAGGACTCGGGAAGCGCGAAACCCGTAGGATTTTCTCAGAGTGGCTGAGGCCTTGTTGCCCAGGCCCACCACAACGCCGCGTGAAATCAGTTTATGCGGTCGGAAACGGATCAGTCCCCAGTGCTGGCGCAGGGAACGCGCGATCTCCCTCATGGGCTCGGTGTGGACCAACTTCCGAGTGTCCGGCTATCCACGCAGGATCAGCACGCCCCATCCGTTCCTGCCGGCCTCGACCGGCCGACGCGCCTTGAAGCTCGAGGGAAAGCGGATGGTTCCTTCGCATGCGACCGGCGCTGGTTCATCCGGCCGGCCAAATAGGGAGAAGGAATGCCGCTCGAAGCGTCTGAGCGCCCGCTCGCGACATTCAGCGGCTTCCGCTACGCATTCCCCCCTACCTGGGCCGGAAATACCGGTTGGGCGCGCCGGGCGTGGGTAGGTTGTCGGTGACCGGCGCGGCGCCGGCATGCGCCCGGGTTAAGGGAGCGGTGAGGGTGATGCCGGTGCCGGAGACCTGTGCACCCGCCGCGTGCGCAGAAGCGAGCGGCGCGGAGACGGTAATTGCCGCGTCGAAGAACATCCTGACGGAGGCGACAACCGCCGTCTCAGAGTTTGCTCCATTGTCGATGGTGATGGTCTGGCCGTCACGAAAGCCTATCGGCGGGCTGGCGACAGGGATCACGGTCGCGCCCACGCGAGTCTCCGCGCGCACCGTGGTGGCGCCTGGCGTGCCAACCGTTGCGATGACAGCGTGCTCCAGGTTCGCGCCCGCATCAATCATGATTTTCTGGCCTGCCTCAAAGCCCTCCACGCTGAAGACTTTGATATTGGTCGCTCCGGCGGCTGCCCCGATCGGTAGGGTGGTGGCGGCCTGCGTCAGGAAATCCGCGCAGTTGCTGCCGGTGTCGGCGCCGTCCGGGAAGCGCCCGGCGCTTGTATTGACAGCGCCGGCGGCTGAAGCAAGCGGCCCCAAGCCACTGGCCGAGCCAGGCGTGGGCACGTAGCAGCCACTCTTTCCCAATCCGGATGCGGCTTGGTAACCCTCGGCGGCCCATGGGTCAACGAGGCTACCATAATTCAGGCTGTCGACAACCAAGCCAGACGCGTCGCGCAGCACCATGCTGCCCTCTCTGAGGGCAAAGGTGCGGCCGAATAAGGGAGCGTGGGCGGCAAGCTCGGGGCCACCGAACCACTGATTGGGTTCGGGTGTTCCCTGGTAGCCCGCGGTCGTGACCGCGGCGTCGTGCACCACCGCGTGGATCGCGTGGTTGTTGGCCAGTGGCTTGTCGAGCGTGATGCCGGTGCCGAGCGCCTGCACGGGCTCGTTGCTCGCGTGCGCATAGGCCGTTGCCGGCTCAAAGCTGATCCCCGTTCCCCGATCGCTAAACGGGAGGTTGGCCGCATGGCTGAACTTGAGCGGGGCGGCCAGGTCGAGACCCGAACCCGGAGCGACCACATTCTCGTCGCGCATGTGGGCCTGAGCCAGTGCCGGCGTAAAGTCCATGCCGGTGCCGTTCGGACCCGCAGTGCCGACGGCAACGACGCTGACCACTTCCTTGTTCGCCGCGGTGCCCACCGTGATCTTGCCGCCCACCGCGAAACCGTTCAGGTTGCGGACTTTGATGTTGGTCGAGCCGGCGCTCGCATTCGCCGTGAGCAAAGTATGGCTCGCCGGCGTGCCGACGCGCGCGACCGTGACGGTCTCGATCCCGTGGCCGACGCTGGCGATATCCAGCCGGATCTTGTCACCCACCGAGATGTCGGCGACGGACGTCACCTTGAGGTTGGTTGCACCGGCCGCCGCGTCCGCCGCCAGATAGTCTTGCGTGCCCGGCTTGCCGACCGCCGTGACCGTGGCCACCTCGTACCGCTCCAGATCTCTTGCCACCGCGGGGTAAGTGGCGCCATACCCCAGGGCGATTTTCTGGCCCACCACACATCCGGCCACGCTCATCACCGGCACGTTCCGCGAGTGGGCGGGAATGGTAATCACCGGACCCCCGGGCAGCGGTTGCCACAGAGTCGTGTGGTTGCTCGCCGCCGTGCCGATGCTCGCGATCTTGCGCGTCTCCACGCTCGAGCCGGTGTCGATGCTAATCGTGTCGCCCACCGTCATTCCCGCGGTGCTCCTGACGTAGAGGGTGCTGTCGCCCGCGCGCGCCTCGACCGCCAATCCGGAGTTCGCGGAACCAAGCAGGTAGAAGCCGCCGGCCTTGAGCAACGTCCCGGCCGGTATCTTCACCTTCGAGAAAATCGCCTGTTGCGTCGGATGCACAGTCAGCGTCCAGTTGGAGAGGTTGACGGTGCTGGAGCCTGGGTTGTAGAGCTCGATGAACGAGTCCGACGGATTGGCGGGAGGGCCCGAGCTAATGCGGAACTCGTTGATCTTGACCGGGCTCGCGTTCCGCACCTTCTCGGCCGTGGTTTCGGACTGGGGCCTGCCGCTCGTCGGGTTCGTCCAGCGGGCGTTGCCGACCAAGTCGCCGTTGAAGGCCGCCGCTCCCGAGGTGATCTTGAAGGTCGCGCTTACGCTCGCGCCCGGCGCGACCGGATCCGCGATCGTTACCGACGTCTCGGTTTTACCCGGAACGACGGAGGTCCACTGCTTGGGCACGGAGATGCTCAACTGGAGGCCCGTTGCGGGCATCCCCGTGGTATTCGTGAAGGTCACGGTAGTGTCCTGTGAGGATCCCGGTGAAAACGTCTGGAGTCCCGGGGGATTGGCCGTTGCCGACGCGGGCGCCATTCTAAGCCGCGGAACGTCGTAGCGGGCAGCCACCACGTTGGCCTGCACAAGCTGGTCAGTGGCGTCGGTCGGGAAGGCGCCCGCGGCCGTCACTGCGCCTTCATAGAAGGTGCCCTGCGAGCCGTTGCTGTTGTCGCCGCCGTTGCCGAGGAGGATGGCCCCCTGCTTGCGCATCGGGTCATAGGTGGCGTTGACGCGCGGTCCGTCGAACATGACCTTCAGAGCGCCCTTCTGCGCATCGCCGCCCAGGGAGGTCCAGTGGTGCGGTTCACCCTTGGCGATCGCCGTCACGAATCTCCAGGTGATGCTCGGAAGGTTGGCGCAGAGTTTGGACCCATCGGCGTTGACGCAACCGACCAGGTTGTTCTCCTGGTCGGTCATGACCCACGGGCCGGGGGGGGGGCCGTGGAACCACCAGGGGGCGTTGCCATAGTAGGCGGTTTCCATGGTGCCGTTGTCGTCGTCGCGACTGTCGATCTCGGCGTTGCCGTAATCGAAGCAGCAGCCGGAGTTGTAGTGCCGGCCGTGAATGACCCAGTACTGCCCCTCCGCCTGGTCGTCAACTGCGGTGCCCTTCGCGTCATCTTCCCGAAGGCCCATGCCCGGTGCGATGAAGACGCCGTAGGCTTTGTGGCCCATGATCGTAACCGGCGCTATGTCGGCGATCGGGACGTTGTTAAACCCACCCATGGCCGGGCCGCTGAATCCCCCTCGGGGCGCCTGGGTCAGGTTGTTGTGCTGGGGGGATTGGTCGTAGATGGTGGTGATCCAGCAGTAGGTGTTGGCGCAGAACGCGTCCTGCGCGGCCACCTTGGCGTATCCGCCCGCATCCGGCGCCGGCAACGCCACGGGCTGGACGACGCCGATGTCCAGGGTCTTGCCGTCCGACTGGCGCAGGACCCGGTAGAGCGGGCCGTTATAGGAGGCGTAGAGCGCGCGCGTGGTGCTGTGGGCCGCCACGCAGGGAGCGCCGGCGGCGGCGTAGATGTCACAGGGGCCTTTCGGTCTGGACGGAGGAACATGGGCTCCCGGCCCGGTCTGTGGGGCCGTCATCAAAGTGGGGGCGATCAGGGTGAGCGCCAGTGTGAGCATTAGCACAAGATTGGTTCTCGTTTTCATGTTTATCCTATTGGCCTTGCCAGTATCGCCTTCGTGCCGCGCCGCAGCACGCGCGCCACATTACGGTAATGCGCGTCGTGGGTGTATCCTGAATGCGCTTCTCGATAGCCGGGGGCGATGCCGGCGTAGCGGTTTCCTCCTGCGTAGGGTCGCGGGGGGAAAGCGACGGCAGCGTTGCTTGGCGCCCCAGCCCCCTGAACAATATCACGACTCAATCCGAAATACATGTAGGACGAGTTCGACAAACGCTCGGCGAAGGTGGAACGCAGCGGCGGATCGGCGCAAGAATCCCTGGATTAAAAGGTAAAGTTGTGCAGAATGGGATTCTTGAAATTCTTTCTTTCGGGTGAACCGATGATTGTCATGAAATTTGGCGGCAGTTCAGTCAAGGATGCAGTGTCCCTCGACCGGGTGATCAAAATCATCCAAGAGCGATTGGCGCTCAATCCGGTGATCGTTGTTTCCGCCATGGGCAAGACCACGCGGAACCTGCTCGGCGCGGGGGCCTTGGCCTCAGAAGGGAAAACCGGCGAGGCTCTTGACCGGCTGGCGGCCATCGAAGCCTATCATCGTGCCGAACTCTCACAGTTGGTGGACGATCACGGAGACGCCTTTTCTCTCCTGACGGGATATTTCAGCGAAATGCATGACTTGGTAAAAGGTCTTTCCATTTTGAAGGATTTTTCGCCGCGCAGCCAGGATGCCATGGCTGCCTACGGCGAGCTGCTTTCATCGGCCATATTGGCCGCGGGGATCGAGTCGCGCGGGGTGAAGGGGCAGCTCATGGATTCCCGCACGCTCATGATTACCGACGATCACTTCACCGCCGCGGAGCCCGTCGAGCGCACCGCGCAAGCGCGAATGTGCGCCGCTTTGCTCCCCGAGCTGGAACGGGGCCGCACGCCGGTGATGCAAGGGTACATCGGGGCGACCCTGGCGGGGGCGACGACTACGCTGGGTTTTGAAGGGTCGGATTTCACCGCTTCCTTCGTGGGAGCGGCTTTGAATGTGAAGGCCATTCAGATTTGGAAGGATGTGCCGGGCTTGATGAGCGCCGATCCCGCCGTCATTCCCGAGGCGCAGACGATTCCCGCGGCCACCTGCGATGAAATGGCCGAGTTGACCTACTTTGGGGCCAAATTACTGCATCCGCGAGCGGTTTGGCCGGCGGCGCAGAAGCGCATTCCTGTCCACATCCTCAACTCCTGGCGCCCGCAAGATGCCGGGACCATCATTCAAGAGAGCGCGGCGCCAGCACCGCAAGGAGTGCGCTCCATTGCCTTCAAGCGAGGTTTGGCGTTGCTTCACGTCGTCTCGAACCGGCAGCAGCCGATTTCAGAATTCATGAAGGGGGTGCTTGATATTTTAGACCGGCACCGCGTGACGCCCGATTTGACCGCCCTCTCATCGATGCACTGCCGGCTGGCGCTGGACGCCAACCTTCCGTTTGAGCGGTTTCTTCCGGAATTGCAGCGTTTGGGCGCGGTGGAAATTGAGCGCGGGAAAGCATCCATTTGCCTGGTGGGACAGGGCCTGATCCAGCAGCCGGGCATTGCGGCTTTGGCCGTGGGAGCTGTTTCCGATTTGCGGCTGGATCTCATTTCCCAGGGCTCTTCGCCCAATAGCTTGATGATGGTCTTTGATGAAACTCATCTCGAAACGGGGCTCAAGCGGATCCATCGCCAATTCTTTGAGCGAGTCACTTAGAACGGAATCGTTGCAGCCGATTATCGGAAATGCCGGCTGACTTGAGAACCAATTCCTCTTAGTGAGAGTAGATCTTTACCCATTGACCCCGGTGTTGCATCTCGGCCCGCAATCGCAAGTGGTAACGGGCCGCCAGAGCCTCCGCTGCAACCTGCGAATGATAATCGAAGTACCGCATCGGCACGCGCACCCATGGGGGCAAGCGCGACGACCAGTTGCCGGGGGGCTCCCATTTCTGGGAATAGAGATAGAGCCAATCGAAGGACTCTGGTTTCACCTGGGCAAAGTCCAGTGCCGCGAAACCGCCCATGGGGACAACGCGCAGGGGATAGCCGACATAACCGAGAAACGGCCGTGCCAGCTCATCCGAGGCCGGCCACGCCGTCAGGATGCGCGGCTGGCCGGGCTGTGCTTCCAGGTAACGCGCCGCTTGCTGGTGCAGCCGGATGAAGTCCGCGTACGCCAGGTTGTCCTCAAACGGGAACGGGCAGGGCGGGTTGATGAACCACGCCCACACGAAACAGGCGGCGGCCGTCGCCAAAATGAGGCGTGCCGGCAAGCGTGGCAAGCGCGTCACGAGGGCCACGGTGACCAGATAGAATAAGGGCAGGACGGGCAGGAGATACCTTGGCAGGATGGCGCCGCCCACCAGGCTCAGCAGGAGCAGATAGATGGCCACCAGCCGCGCCGTCAGGAAAAGGAATTGCCGCCAGGGGGGAGCTTCGGGATCGGGACTCGCAACCCTGCGCTCGAAATTGGAAACTGGCAACTCGAAACCCGCAAGCCGCTTCAAATTTCGCGTCTCGAATTTCGAGCGTCGCGTTTCGAGCGTCGAGTTTCGCGTATCCAGTTTCCAGTTTCGAATTTCGCCCTTGCGTCCCCACCAGAATCCCACCGCGGCGCAGGCGGTGAGCAGCCAATTAAATCCGCTGACGAAGAGCTCATAAGCGCGCCGCAGCAAGCTCCAGAAGGCGCGCGCGGGCGAAAGCGTGGAATACACGTTGTAACTCAGGTACTCGCGATTGCCCGTCCAGAAACCCGTCACGTGGTGGTAATAAAGCGTCCAGGCCGCGAGCGGCACCAGCGGCGCCACGAGCGGAACCAACATTGGGAGGCGAACCCTTCGCCCTGTCGCCAACCCGCGTCCCCTTCGCCATGCGTAAAGCCACGCGAGGGGAAGCAGAACCACGGCGGTTTCCTTACTGAGAACGGCGAGCGATGCTGCCAGAGCGAAGAGCCAGAGCTGGGCGTCGAGCAGAAACAGGACCGCCAGTGTCGTGAAGAGCGCGACGGTAAGATCCAGGTGGGCAAGGGTGCTTTGCGCGAAGAAGAGCGGCGAGAGCGCCAGAAGCAGCGCGCTCCAGGCGGCGATCTCACGGGTGGCCACGCGGCGTCCCAATAGGTAGAGCGATGTGAGCGTCGCCGCCGCAATCAGGGTCATCGCGGCGCGCGCCACCCACACCGAACACCCGAAAAGGCGCCACGCGAGTCCAAGGTAGATCATGACCAGCGGCGTGTGCCCAATGGGCTGCGTGCTGGCAGGAATCAGCAACCACGAGTGATAGAAGTCCTGCGCCGCCGGAATGTAATACCCCGCTTCGTCCCAAAAGTAAGGGAGGCGGAGCAGACGCAGGTGCAGCAGGAGCAGGACCGCGAAGGTCGCGAGAAAGACCAACAGCCCCTTGAGAGAGAACCGCATGAGGAACCTAATTTAACAGCAGATGCGAATCCGGGTAAGGGCAATTTTCCCGGCCGTCAGCCGGCGCGCGTGGTCCTGGCGCAAATATCGGGAGGAAAGTGCAAGGCCGCCGGTGAGACTATTGGCCAAAACAGTGAATCCTGAATATGCGTCGTAAATTCCTCTACGTTATAATGAGTGTCGAGCGAAAGTGGCGGAATTGGCAGACGCGCCAGACTTAGGATCTGGTCCCGCAAGGGGTGGGGGTTCGAGTCCCCCCTTTCGCACCGACTTTATGAGAGTGCAGGGATCGTGTCGCGGGATAAGGCGAGATAAGCCGGGATGCGGCGGGATACCCCTTTGTTTTCAGCGGAGGATTTTCGGGATGGTGCAGGGTTCGTGTCGCAACACGAGCAAATGTCACAACGTAGTTGCAATAGATTGACTGAAAAATAAGGGGTTACGTGGTGGTAAGTTGCATGTGGCGTGTGACACGGCGGCGCGGAAAAAGGCTAAAATCTCACAAGTTACGATGAATCAAAGAGTTGCCGGTGTGACATGACACGAAAAAGGTGCGGGCGGCGCAAGAGGGTTGTGACATTACCTGATAAATGTCAAGAATGGGGTGTGACATGAATTTCAAAACTGCCCGGCCAGGTCGGGATGTTAAGCAGAATGAGAGCACTGAAAGGGTGTGAAAGTGTGATAGTCAAAGGAGCGCTGAAACAAACTGCAAAAACGGAGAAACCAGAGAATACCGAAAAGGCACATTGCGAAAGAGTGAAAGTGTGATAATCAGAAAGAGCACTGAAACAAACTGCAAAAACAGAGACTCCTGAGAATAGCAAAAAGGCACATTGCGAAAGAGCGGGAGCAACCTTCGCACTACAGAAAAGGGGCGGGCAAATCCCGCCCCGATTTTTGATGGCAGCGGCTAGCTTGCGGCTGTGGGGGCTTCTGCGTCGGGCGGCTTGCTTGGCAGATCGAACCACGCTTGCAGAGTTTCAACGCTTGGGGTTTCGAGGTCTGCCTCGCGCGGGGCGCGGGAAGGCTTCCTCAAAACACTTTCAGACTGGCGCTTAGCGCTTAGAAATCTGGCCACATTTTGCAGCTTGGATTCCAGCCCGCGCAAAGCCACCTCGGCATCGTGATTACCATGAGATGCAAAACGAAGCAGTGTGTCGATGCCCACGAATCCCATTTGAGCTGCCGCGCTGATCCGTTCATCATCGGAAAATGGGCTCTCGGGAATTTCCAGCTCTTGCGATTTGTCGGGTACTCGGGGAAAAATCTTTCTAGCCTTCATAGTGAACCTCCTTTTCACTTTGTGGGTTAGGGGCCGCGCGCCGATTCGTGCGGCGGGCGGTCCTGACTTCTTTACATCTAAGCTGCTTTCCTACACGTCGGGAAATAGCGCACAGCGCCTTCCAGGGCTTCGATGCCGCGCTTTGCCCCTTTGGAAGCCGCGATTTCATTGGCGTTTTCAAGCAGCGCCTCAGCGAAGCCGGGCGAGCCGCCGACCAGTTTCCAGAGCAAAGCGAACTCTTCATCCGTCACTTCATAGCCCATGAATTCCAGCACCTTGCGCTGGTCGGCCTCGGATAGCGGGCGCTGTTCGAAGCGCACGCGGATGCGGCGGAAAAGGCGTTCGTGCTGGCGATTCAGTTTCTCAGTCAGCACTTCATTCCCGACCAGGAGCATAGGCAACCGGGCGTCATCCCAAAAATCGCGGAGAATTTCGAAGCAGTCCATGCTCAGGCGGTCGGCTTCATCGACGATGAGTAGGTACGGGCGCTCGCGGATGCGTTCAACGGCGCGGTCGTAAAGGTCGGAAGCCCGCATCCAATTGCGCCCGTGGTTCGTCCATTTCTCGCCAGGCGCAAGCCCCAAAGTCCGCAACAGGGTGTAGCGCGTAAAAATTTGCTTGCAGTAGACGACCCGATGCTCGAAGGTGAGGGTGCGCACGGCATAGTCAACGGCAGTGGTTTTGCCGACGCCAGTTGGAGCCGTAAAGGTTATCATCCAGCGCTTGGCCCATGCTCGCGCCGCAAGCGCTGAAAGGCGTTTGACCACGACATTCAGGAGGGCGTTTCCAGGCGCTTCAATCATTTCTGCGGGCATTCCCTTTTCTCCCTTCCATCGCGCGCTCGACAATGCGGGCAAGGTCATCACGCTTCCTGCTTCGCTTCTGGAATCGAATCAGCCGGTCAAGCCGGCCCAATTCCGTATAGCTCAGCATGTCTCGAAGCACGGCGCGGGCCGCGAACTGTGAGTCACCCGCAGCAAGCAAGGCCGTGAATTCCATCATGCCCAGCGGGTCGGACTCTCCCTCGCGTTCAAGATGGCCGCGAAGCAAGTCCGCTTTCTCTCCCGGCTCAAACATGCCGCGCCTCAGCAGCTCGGTTGTCAACTCAGGGCGGGCATTGATGGCGCGGCGTACAATCTCGCGCATAGGTCATTCCTCTATGTCGGCAAAGTCCCACGGCTTCGGGCGCGGCCCTTTTCCTTGGGCTTGCCATTCCGTCGAAGAGACTTCCATTGTCGGCTCGAATGGCTCCAGGTCATGGAGTTGAGGGACTGATTCCTCCGGCTCCGGTGCTTCCTGAGCCGCCATGAATTCCGAGGGGTGAATCACCTGTGCAGCTTTCGGCGCTTCCACAAACTGCGAGGCAGGCTCATACTCCATCGGCTTCGTGAATTGCCCGGCCAACTTGCGCAGACGGTTTTGCAATTCCATCGCGCTGGCGAGTTGGTCGGGATCGTTCACGCCAACGCGCGTCCGGCGCTTAGCGATAATCGCCTGTTCGCCCTTTGCCGAGGGCAACACGCGGATTTGCTCATGATCGTGGCGCACGCGCACCACTTCCCGGTGTTCGCCTTGAATGAGCAGCAATTGCGGGTCAGAGTAGCGCTTGCCGTCGCGAAGTTGGATGATTCCGCCCGTGGCGATTTTCACGTCAAAGTGTTCCGCCATTTTCCACGCCAGGTCTTCATCGGAGATGCGGCGGAAGCCGCCAGCGGGGATATTCTGGCGAAACACGGCTTCCGGCGCGAAGCCGCGCATATCGTTTCCCTCCGAGGTAGACAGGCGGAATTCGGCCATGAACTGACTGAGGCGCTCAAGGAGTTGGTCGCGGGAAAGCAGCGGGGCTGGCCCTTGGCCCGTGCGCACCCATTGCTTGTGCAGGGCAACCCGCGCGTCCGCATCGGTCATGCGTTTTTGTTTCGTATCGCTTCCGCACCAGCCGGGTACGGTGCGCGCCCAATTCGCAAGCTCCAAATGGAAGCGCTCAAGGCGGGAGCCGCGCGGATTGTGTTCGCGGGGCAGGTTGCGCATGATGTTCCAGCCGGTCAAGGATTCCATCGCGCTCCTGATACATTTCCTCGCGGTCCCGATTGAGGAACCGCCCGCCGAAGGTTCGGCTGCGAAAGCGGCCACGGTCAGAGTTGATGAGGCCGGGAATCCCGAATTCTCGAATCAGCGCACAAAGCAAATCCATCTCATCTTGCTCGTTTGGCTGTTCTACCAGTGACCAGACCAGGGGATAGCGCGAGCGCTCATCCAGGAAGGTGAGAGCGTAGTAACGGCCAACCCTTGAAACGTGGCGAGGGTCATAGGCCATCGCGTCAACGATCCACTCATCCACGTCCACGCGGGCAAGAGAAGGCACGTCGCGATAGGTGCGGTCAGTGTAGCCACAGGCCGACTTCATGGCGTCCGCGCCTTGCCGCGCCGCGTGGTCAATGGGACTCAGGGAGCGAAGAAAGCGCTCTGCCGTGCTACGGCTCGGGATGGAATAGAAGTAATCGACGCGGCAGCCGGGCGAATTCTGTTTTGTTTCCAGGTAATTCACAAGCGAGCGATAGCATTGCCGAAGGGTTAACTTCTTTATCCGGTAACATTCGATGAGATGCGCCCGCATGTCCGCGTCAAGAATTGTGCCTGTGCCGGGAGGCGGGCCGGGCCGTTGGGCCACCAAATCCAAAAGGTTCTCGCGCCGTTTCCACGCCCAAGTTCAGCGTTGGAGGTTCCGCACGGTGGTATGCTCCGCGCTCGGCGATTGCCGCGTCGAATTCTCCCAACCCGGAATATCCCTCAGCTTTGAAATTGTGATTCAAGGCGCATCTGCACGATGCGATAGCGCCGCAAAACCACGTCTCTTTCAGAGCGCGACAGGCTGAGGGCGGCAATCTTCTGGTCAACTTCGGTTTCGGGTAGGAGTTTGAATTGCGCAGGGTCGGCAGTGGGTTTGTCGGCATTCCGCAATTTCCATTCTCTCCAGCGCTCTTGCGCTTGGTCGGGCATGGAGAGAGGCTCAATCAGCTTTTTGCTGTCCACTTCGCGCCAGCGCAGTTGCCTGGCTTCCATTTGGCGATAGGTCTGCTTCGCCGATTGGCAGAGAAAGAGCCGCGAAGCCGGATACACCGAGAGCAAGGGCGACTTGTGGTGCTCTTCATTCCGGGGATGTTGATCCATCCATGTTGATGATTTCCGAGGCGCCTGGCTGTGGCTGCGTGGCGTGTTTGGTTTCAAGTAATTCTGCGCGCCGTTGCAAACTCAAGCTGTCGCTCCGCGAGTTCAATATGTTTGAGCAGTCGCGGCCGAGCTCGCCCAGCGTTGCAGCAGGTTATTGCCAATGGCGTCACAGAACGCCTTAATGAAGAAGGCAGGGAATCTCGCGCTCTTGTGACATTCGGACGTCACTTGTTCGAGCATTCGCCGCGAGATCGAAGCCGGTTTTCCGAGAGATTCACTCATTCCATCGGCGATGTGTTCGCGGCTCATCCGGGATTGCTTAATCAGAAAACTCAGAAGTTGCCGGAGTTCATTATCTTGTAATCCGATTTTTGGCCCGCAGTTCGGCATATACGTAACGCTTAAGTGAGAGTATAAGTTAAGGAGATTAGCCGTGTCAAGCAAAAAGAAGGCTAGGCACAAGAAGGTGAACGTGGCCGCGAAAAAATATAAAGAGAGCGCAGAGAAGGTGATGGCCCTGCTCAAATCTCTCGGAGATACACAGGCTCAATTTGCGAAGCGCCTGAACATAACGCAGCCGATGGTGTCGGCGTGGGTAGGGGGAAGCGATGCCCCTTCGCCTGCTTTTTTTATCCGACTCGGCAATCTAGCTTCTTTTCCTGAGAATTTCTGGTTTTGGGGAGCAAGCCGGAATGGACGGAAAGAAGATGGTGAACGCGGCGAAACAAATTTTGAAACAGCAACGCGAGGAGCAGGCCGCACCCCTTGTCGGGGGCGAGGTTTACCGCATCCCCGAATTCCGCGAGACGGCCACGGGCCGCGAATCGGCAGGGGCGCCGATTCCGCTTGCTGCGCGGTTCATCCCGCGCCCGGAGAAAACAATTTGCGTTTCGGTGGACGCGCAATCGACGGGCATGGCCGACTCGCCGAAGGGCATCTTTATTCTTGATACCTCTTTCGAGGGTGCGCAAGACATCAGCGCGCTGTGGGACCGCGTAGTCATGCTGCGCTATGCGGGCGAATTTGCAGACTCGACGTTCCCGCAAGGTATCTACTCCGGCAGGCTGTTCCTCAACGCGCAGGATGTGCGCGTTTTCCAAAACCCGCAGTTCCCGAGGATTTCCGGCTGGCTTGAGGGGTTAGTGGGGCGCCACGGACCAATCACAATGTGGCTCGGAGAATACACCGACCGCGAGGGGATGCGCGGCATTGCGCCCGAAGATGAGGAAGGCCGTGCGAAGCGATGGGGAGAGATTAAGGCGCGAGCGCGCTCTGAATTTAGAATGCGCGACGGTATGACCGTTTTGGGGAAAGTGCTTGGCCGCCTGACGGGGCATCTTGAGATTGAGCAAGCCAAGGATGCGGAGTAGGGAGTGAAATGCGCATGTCCGTGCGGGGAAGATTTCACGCCAGCGAGAAGCAATCAGGTCTACAAGAATGCGGAGCATCGCAGGGAAGACAGTAATCGGCGCTGGCCAGTCAAACGGCAATCGCTTCTCCCAGTGGTTTCCAGGAGTGGCCACAAGAAGCGCCAGAAGGCGGGAGCAAGCTACGTAACGTTACATCAAGGTGAGGCAGTGGCGCAATCCAAACCCCTGAACGCTCTTATGGGAAACGCGGGGCAAATTCGGTTCTGAGTTTGTGAGTGGCGTTTCGCGGTCAGTCCTCAAGGTTCGCGGCCCAATCGTGGCCAAGTTTCGGTTGATGGGAAGGCGGAAGTGAAACGGCAACCGCCCTTTCCGCACGTCGATATCTCAGAGAGTCGCATCGACCGCCTTGTCACAACGGCTGAGGCGGCGGAAGTCCTCGGAATCAGCCGGTGGGCGCTCTTAAGATGGCGCAACCCGCGACATCGCGGCGGCCCGGACTTCGTGCGGCTTGGCCGTTGCGTTCGGTATTCGTCGCAAGCGCTGCAAAGGTTTGTCCGCAAACAAACCGTGAACCTAGAGAAAGGTCGGAGGAAATGATGGCAAACGGATCGAAGCGGCGGGAGTTGGCGCGGGAAGTTGAAAACCGCAAGGATCAGATTCTCAGGCGCAAGCCTGATACGCCTGAACTAGAGGCTTTCCGGCTCGCTGCGCAGCAGGTAGCGAGCGAGCAGCCAACACTTTTGGCGGCGTACCGGGCGGACTCTGAACGCATTTAGCAGGAGAGACGGCCCGACCTTTTTGCAAGGTACCGCGCCGACGCGCGGAGAATTCGAGGGGCACATGCAAGAGACAGCTACGGCATGGAATGAGTCAGACCGCAGGCGATTCGTCCGCGAGGTAGAGGACGAGAAGGCGCGGCTAATGGCCTGGCAGCCAGATTTAGGCGCGTCGAAAGCGTTTTTCTTTGCGGCTCAACAAGTCTCGAAAGAAAGGCCGGAATTGCTGCCGGATTTCCGGGCAGATTCAGATACCCTCGGGAGATGAGCCACCAAGACGCAACAGAGAAAAAGGCGGCAACAGGCGGCGCTGCCGGCGCCGGCGCAAGAACTGAGTCCGAAATTCATCGGGAGCCCGCGAAGCGCGCGCAACCTAAAGAGCAATCGAGGCTTGCGGGCCAATTGACAACGTGCAAGGCGCAAGTCGAATACTGGGAAAGGAAACTCGCCTCGGCTGAGGAAGGCGTGAAGAGAACACGGCTCAACTCTCAGCGGGCCACGGCGTTGCGCACTCGATACTGGAGGGTTATGTTTCTGAGGTTGCGAAGGCAAAGCAAATGATCGCCAGCTTCAAAGCCCATGCGGCCGACTTGCAGAAGCAGATAGATGCGCTGTTCCCCGGATGCAGTCAAAGCGGCGGAGCGGGCGCAAGTTCAAAGCATTGTGGCCGGGCAGATCCGCGCCCGCTTGGCGCTCGACAAAACTTTAGATTTCAGGCTGGAAAGCGTCCGGGGCATTCTTGCTGAACGCGCGGCGCTGACTTCGGAAATTCGGAAGGGAATCGACGCCCTTGAGTTTGAGTATGGTTTCGGTTTGGATGAGCAACGCTTTGAGGATTTGCTTCGGACGCTGCCGCGGGAGATGGCAGGCGAGTCGGAAAGATTTGTCTATTGGTTCCTTGGACAAGAACAAGGGCGAACACCCTGCCGGATACATGGCTCTGATATCGAATTGCGCGAAACTTTGCGCGCGGCGAACTTCTTTGGCCCGGATGATTGCCCCAATTTGGCGAAGGAAGAAGAGGCCGAAGTAGAAAGAATCCGGATCCTCCGCATTCCCCCCAGTCCGCCCGTTGAGGCACTACCGACTCGGCGGCTGGGAGATGCGGCGGAAGAAATTCCAGCGGGGAAAATCCAGTGGGCGTTACTGCGGTAGTGACGATCTCCGGTTCGAGAGGCCGATGTTTTCGCTCTTCCCCGTTTGCGGCGGGGCAGCTTGGCGCTGTGTTGAGTACTGGGAAGGCTGACCCTGACGGGATTAGGAAATTTGCCGTGGAACGCTGCGTAGCC
>CAVQAP010000010.1:0-820000 GCA_963710405.1 uncultured Acidobacteriota bacterium
CCACCTGGTCGCCATAGCCAAAAAACGACTCGGACTGGATATGAGTCTCTATCAAATTCTCGAAATTCTCAGTGTCACGATTTTCGAAAAAACCCCGATTTTAGAGGGTTTTTCCAACTTCAACGATCCATCTACCGATGTCGATCCAGGTATCCAGTTGAGCCTGTTCGACTTGTAATGGGACAGCACTGAGATAATAGTTGAAAATCCATGCTGCGGGTGTATACTGCCGCGCGAAGAGACAAAGAATGTTTCAGGACATCAAAGCTTCTCTCCAGCGGCTTTATGAGGAAGACAAGCGGCCCTGGCTGGCCGGTTTTAGCGGCAATGTAGGGCCGAGCAGCGCTCGGCCTGGGCCGAAGGCACTTCGGCCCTACAAACGACGCCGTTCTGTCCATCCTCGCCGAGCGCGTACGCCACTCGATCTACCATCTGGCGTCGGCTATATTTGCCGACCCGTCTAGCGTACACTGCCTGTTGTACTTGGCCCCGGCGTCTACCGTCTACCGTATGCCGTCTACCGTATTTCCGATTCCCGCCATTGCCGACATGACCGAAGGCACGCTTCGCCGCATGCGCAAGTGCTCCGAGCAGAACAGCCTGAATATTCAAGCCAACGTTGTAGCGCCGGGCTTTAGCCCGGCACCAATCGTGTTCGGAAATCGGAATTGCGAAGGCTGGAGGCTAGATGAACCGGGAGGTGCCGGGCTAAAGCCCGCCGCTACAAAAGAGTCCTTTTGGGTCAACATCATTGGACGCCGCTACCCGCCGCCCAACCGCCCCTTCCGCTGGTGCACCGAGCGGTTGAAGATTGACGCGGTTAACGCCATGGTGAAGCAGCATGTGGGCCAATGGGGAGAGGCGATACTCCACTTTTGGCCAGTTTTTCGCTTAACAAACCGCCGCGCTGGGGTATATGCCCGCCTTGAGATTTTCTCCCCGTCGGATCAGCCGCAAGGTCTCCGGCGGGGTTTTGCTTTTATGGGGAATTAGACGTGCCTGCCGAGCCCGACGTTAAACGCGCCATTGCGTACGTAGATGGGCGAAACCTTACGGCTGTCGGCAACAGACATAAGGGAGTTCTTTGGCGTGCTGTGTTAGGGTAGTTGTCAGAGGTAATTTCTATGAGGGACCGGACAAGCGAAGTGCCAACCGCGGCAGAGGGGAAGAGAATCCCGCCCTACCAGCCGCACACCTCGCGGGGGAAACACCTTTGGGAAATTCGAGGCGAGATTATGGCCTCGGGAGAAAGACCCCTGGGCTAGGATGAGATTGAGAAGGAAGTCTCTGAACAGCGCCACGAAGCCAGGCTGGAGAAATGAGCAAGCTGACCTTTGTGGATTCGGGCGTCCTCATTGCCGCAGCCCGCGGCGCCGACGAGGTTGCCCGGCTGGCCATGACGGTGCTCGATGATCCCGACAGAACCTTTGACTCCAGCGCCTTTGTCCGGCTCGAAGTGTTGCCCAAAGCCCTCCGCCACCGCCGGGAGAGTAAGGCGCGCTTCTACGAAACGTTCTTCCAATCCGTGAGTGCCTGGGCGCCAATCGGCGATGCGCTTGCCGAGGAAGCCCTTTCGCATGCCAGGAATTCTGATCTTCACGCCATGGATGCCCTGCACATCGCGGCGGCGCTTTCCGTCGGAGCGGAAGAGTTCATCACGAGCGAAAGGCCGGAAAAGCCGATCAATAAGCTCACTGCGATTACTGTTCGTACCATCCACCCGTTAAACCAATAATCCTTTGCCTTTCGCAGCCGCCACCGCGTTCGCCTCCTTTTGGTTCCTAAATCCTAACTCCTGGCTCCTCTCTACCGTCTACCCCCTACTGCCCATGACCAGACCTGACTACTGGCTTACCAAATTCTCGAAATTGCGAATTGAGCGCGCCGCGCCGAAACCTACATCCGCGCCCAAACCATGGCGGCACGCCAAACGCGCAACGGACTGCGGCGGCATCCCGACTTGCCCCGCGTCTGGGTGTCGAATCCCATTGAATTCCTCTCCACCGAAGAGGTTTGGGCCCATCTGCTCCGGAAACCAAACCCGTGTCAACCGCGGGCCACCTTAGGCGGTCAGCCCGATGGTGAACGGAGTGGCCACACGCCCCAGCACGTGAGCAGGCGCGGTGGACAACCCCGCAACGGAGGCAAAAGACGCTATGACGAGACAATCCTCCTATCCGTTTCGGTCCGAGCGAGCCAAAGCCGAGTATGAAGCTATCTGTCTGGAAAGGGCCAAGGCGTGGCCCATCGCGTCCGAGACCATGACGATTGAAGCTGTTTCCGGGCGGACTTTCGTTCGGGCCAGTGGGCGCATCACCGATCCTCCCCTGGTTCTGCTGCCCGGCGCGCGGACGAGTTCGCTGATGTGGATTCACAATATCGCGGCCCTATCGGCCCACTATCACACCTACGCCCTCGACACCTTGGGTGACGTCGGTTTCAGCGTGAATCGTGGCCACATCGCGAAGCCGGAGGATCTGGTCAATTGGCTGGACGAGGTCTTGGCGGTGCTGGTTCCGAGGGGCACGCTCAGTCTGATGGGCATTTCGTATGGAGGCTGGCTCGCGGGTCAATATGCGCTTCGTTTCCCTCGTCGGGTACGGAACGTGGTGCTGATGGCGCCGGCCTGTACCGTTCTCCCAACATCATTTGCCTTTCTCGTCCGCATGGGGCTCCTTTCCATCCCTGTCGGAGAACCCCTCCGCAGAACACTCCTCTGGTTGTTTCGGGACGCGGTACGAGGCGGCAACGCCTGTCGGGCGCAGGTCGAGGAGGCCATAGCCGACGTGCAACTGGCCGACCGTCTCTTCGCTCTGCCCCGCCCGCCTTGGCCAACCGTCATTGATGACAAGGCGTGGCAGGACTTCCGCGTGCCTTGCCTGTTCCTGGTGGGGGAGAATGAGAAGATTTACTCTGCCCAGGCAGCCGTGCGACGATTGAAACGCGTTGCTCCCCAGGTGAAGGCGGAGATCATTCCCCGCGCTGGACACGACTTGATGATGTTGCAGGCCGATCCGGTGATCGGAAAGGTGCTGGCGTTTTTGGATCAACGAGAAGTGGTGGATGCCACCGCCGCGTAGAAACACTGAGGAGGCTGTGCGATGAAAGGACTCCTTCCGGATGGGTTCGTAGGGCCGGGGCACGCCCCGGCCGAGGCCATCCCCAGGAGTGGCCTTACATTCCACAACCGCAAATCGCGATGAAGATGTCTGCTCAAGAAACAAGAGTTTGCGACTTTTCGGTTCCTACTTGCGGAGGTTAAGGCGTCTGCCAATCGAGCGCGAAGATTTCCTGTGAGCCGACGTCGCGAGTAATGATGGGCTGATTGCCGGGAGTGAGGGATAGCGACGCGCCATAGAAACCTGCCAAGTGGACGTCGTTGAGGTCAACGACGCGCTCCGTTTTCAGGCTAGAGGTGGGGAAGCGCATAACGGCGGGATTGCGGATCCCCTGTATGTAGTAAACATAATGGCCATCGTGCGACCAGCAGGGATACATCATCAAGGTTCCCTGGGCAACTTCGACCCACTTCCGGGTGGAGAAATGGAAAAGCACCACACGGGATGAATCCAGGCTTAAGGCCGCGAGGAAGCGCCCATCGGGCGACCAACGAGGCGAGAAAAATCCATTCGAGTCCGGCACATCGGTTACGGTCTGGGTTGCGAGGTCAAGAATGTGAATGTTCGGGCCTGGTAACGGAACTGGCGTGCTCGATGGTCCCGCGAAGCAGATCCTCTTGCCGTCCGGAGACCATGTCGGGTCCGCCTTCGCCTGGCTCAGGTTTGCCAGCAACTCTTCCGGCTGACCGCCGCTGGCTGAAACCCGATACATTTTCGACAGCCGCCCGAGCTTTCCCGCGTAGAACAAGATTTCCGTCCCGTCCGGCGACCAGCGCGGATTGAAGACGTACGATTCAGCCAGGTTGGCAGCGAAAGCGGTGGGGGCGGCCGCTGGCGTAAGTTGCAGCCGATCACTCCCATCTGGCTTGCTCCGCCAAAGGGCGCCGTCGGGAAATGTAACATATGCCACCCATTGGCCATCCTTCGAAAACGCCACCGATTCCGCGGAAATACCGGAGAGCAAGGGAACGAACTGCTTCTTCCGATCATCGTATTGGACCACTTCTCCGCGTGGCGCCACTCCTGCCGCGAACAAGTGTTTTCCATCCTTGGAGGGTAAAGCTTCAATGAAGGGAATTGCACCGCTGGTGAGCAGCACCGGTTTGGGCCTGGCAAAGTGCAAAAGGCCGGGCCTTTCCGCCATGGCCCAGATGCCCCCTTGCGAGGCGAAGATGAAATACTTCCCGTCGGGCGTCCATCTGCCGCAACATTCGTTGGCGGGCGTGTGCCAACCTGGAAACATCGCGTGGACGTTCTTTCCGTCCGCCGACACTTCCCACAACCGCATCGAGGACCTGGGCTCATCAATGGCGGTGAAACGGATGCTCCCACCATCGGGCGACCAAGCAGGCTTTGCAACCCTGCCCGGAATGCTGGCCAGCTTCCGCTCCCCGCTTCCATCTTCTCGGGCCACGAACAAGTCACTCTGCCGCGCGAAGGCAATACGCTGGCCATCCGGCGACCACGCCGCGGAGGAGGCAACAAGGTTGCCGGCGCGAAGGGGAGGACCGCCCAAAATGGGCAGGATCCACACGGGCCCTTGTACGTATGTGGTGACCTCGGCGCATAACAGATTTGAACCATCCGGAGACACATCAAAGAGACGGAAGAACGGTGAAGGCACGGGCACGCGCGCGGGCTCTCCACCGCTGATGGCCATCTGCGCTACCCAGTGTTCCGTGCCACTGTATTCGGTGAGGTACAGCCGAACGCCGTCGGTGCCGACAATTTCTTTGAAGACGCCGTCGCTGGTCATTTGCCGGTACGCAGTCACCTTGGGCGATGGCAACGGGCGGAGTCCCACGTAAGCGAGGGCGGCCACGGCGGCCACCACAACGATTGCAGGAATCCACCAGCGCCGGCGGAGAACAGCCACCGCCCGCGCGCCGGCGCCCTCGCGGACCGCGGTAGTGCGGCCATCCGTCATACCCACGGTTTGCCCTGAACTGGTGTCGCGTCGAAGGCGCTTGAGGTCGGCCCGAAGCTCCGACGCCGACTGATAGCGCAGGTCGCGGTCCTTCTCGAGCGCGGTAAGAATGATCCTCTCCAGTTCGGCAGGCAGCTCGGGATCCAGTTCGCGCGGTCCCTTCGGCGCCCGCGTGAGGATCGCCGCCAGGACGTCGACGGCAGTGTCACCGGTGAAGGGCTGCTGCCGCCTTGCCATCTCGTAAAGGACCGCACCGAAACTGAAGAGGTCACTGCGCGCATCCAGTTCTTCCCCGCGCGCCTGCTCGGGAGACATGTAGGCCACTGTGCCCAGGGCCACGCCGGGGTTGGTCAGGGAATTATCATCGAAGGCAGCCGCTCTCTTGGTGCCCTGGGTAGCCCGGGGGAGCGCCTCAAGCCTGGCGTCTGCCAAGGGGAAAGCCAGCGCTGAGCGCCGTGTAACAGCGTCCGCTTCGCCGCCGGGGGTGAGCTTTGCCAAGCCGAAGTCGAGGATCTTGGCTTCGCCCCGCGTGGTCACGAAGATGTTGGTGGGCTTGATGTCGCGGTGGATTATCCTTTTGGCATGCGCAGCCGCCAGGGCATCGGCAATCTGAATGGCGAGATCGAGAAGCTGGTCGATCTTCAGAGGCCCGGCTTCGATCAGGCGCTTAAGGGTCCGCCCTTCGAGCAGCTCCATCACGATGAACGGTTGGCCTTTGAATTCGCCTATGTTGTGAACTACGCAGATGTTGGGATGACTCAGCGCCGAGGCCGCGCGCGCCTCGCGCTGGAAGCGTTCAATCGCCTGGGCATCGTGCTCGGGCGACTTCTCCCCCTGCCCGTGGACGAGCTTGGGGACGGGAGCCATGAGGAACTTCATCGCCACCAGGCGGCCCAAGCGAGTGTCCTCAGCCTTGTAAACCACCCCCATGCCGCCGCTACCCAGCTTCTCCAGTACCCGGTAATGCGCGATCGTTTGGCCGATTAGCGGTGCTGGCCCGCTGGCCGCATTCGTTAGCTCCGCCCGCTCCTCCGCCAGCGCTTTGGCTGCCACTTCCATGGCGGGCGCCTCCAGGAACTCGTCATCGCGGCCCTCTTGCGCGAGCAACGATTCCACCTCCTCCCGGAGGTCCGCATCACCGGCACAGGCCTCCTTGAGGAAAGCAGTCCTCTGCCCCGCTTCACGCTCCAGAGCGGCGTGATACAATCGCCCGATCTGTCGCCAACGCTCAGACGCCAACCGGTTTCTCCTTGCTCAGCTCACGCCGCAACCAGCTCTTCGAGAACTTCCAGTCCCGCATGACCGTTTCGGGGGAGATCTTGAGCACCTCGGCCACCTCTTCCACGCTCAAGCCGCCAAAAAAACGAAGTTCCACAACCGCACTCTTTCTCGGGTCCAACGCCGCCAGGGCCTTCAGTGCATCATCCAAGCTCACCAGATCCGCGCCCGGCGACTCCGCCACCACCAGCGCCTCCTCCCACTCGAGCGGATGCTCGTGGCCGCCCCGCTTCACGGCCTGGCGGGAACGGGCCCAGTCTACCAGGATGCGGCGCATCACCTGCGCGCTTACGGCAAAGAAATGGGTGCGGCTTTGCCAGCTTGGCTTGGCGGAATCAACCAGCCGAAGGTAGGCCTCGTTCAGCAGAGCTGTGGTCTGAAGCGTGTGGCCGGACCGCTCGCGGGTCATATAATGGTGAGCCAGCCGGTGCAACTCCTGATAAACGAGGGGGATAAGGCGATCCAGCGCGCTCTGTTCGCCTTCGCTCCAAGCCTGCAACAGGCGCGTGATTTCATGTGCTGACGGCTCCATCGCGCACCGCCCGCGGGGGGGATTCGCAGGCAAGTTATCACATTTGGTCCGGGTTTTCCACGCGTTTCCTTCGCGCCGCCGATGGCGCCAAAAGAATTTTCCGCCCCCATGACAGTCTGCGGTCGCCAATTCCGCTTAATAGGGTGAGGGCAACAGACGGCTGCCCCGTAGATCCAGAAAGTTAAGGAGACATACCATGAACAAGATCCGAATTTCAACGCTGGTTAGGTTCTTAGGGCTGGCACTGTTGGCAGCCTGCTTCAATGCAGGGCCGGCAAGTGCTCAGGTGTTCCAAGGCAAATTCACCCTGCCCTTTGCGGCTCGTTGGGGCCAAACCACATTGCCGGCGGGCGACTACTCGTTCACGCTGGACAGCGCAAACGCGAATTGCACTGTGCGGCTCTACAATGAAAATGGTGGCGTGGCCATGGTTCTGGCCCAGGTCCAGGACAAGAGTGACGCTGGCCGCGCGGCCTTGACCGTCGTGCGGGGTACCGTGCGCGCTCTGAGCCTCCCCGAGATTGGGATAATCCTTCAGTACGCGCCCCAACGCCCCAAGCACCTCACAGCCGCCGAGGAACGGGAGATTTCCCAGGTTGTACCCATCACCGCCTCCGGTAAGTACAACGCCGCAATTTGACGCAGGCCAATCGAGGGCCAGAGCGGTGCAGCTCTGGCCCTTTCCGTTTTTCCACTGCCCCTCCCGCACCACAGGACTGCAGGGGGAGACGGCAGACTCTTCGAGCCGGAGGACCTTGTTAAACGCAAAACCCTACTTGCAGCACTGATCGAAATGGTATCGGCGGTGGGATTTTGCCAGCAAGTAGATACATGCCACGGTCAGCGATTTTCTGATCATGGGCTCTTCCTATGCGCAATACCCCAATGTAATCACACGCACTCAATCTAAATGGGGCAAACCGCCACCGTTGCCTTGGCCAAGACAAAACTGTTGGAACTCGACCAGGGCCAATCGTCTCGCCGCTTCACCAACCCTTATCTTCGCGGGAATCAGGCGCACGTATTGCCTCCGCTCACGAAATCGCCTGATCCGGGGACTACGGTTTAAGTTAACAAAGAAGATCTGGTGGTGAGGCGCAGGCGGTGGACGTTTGATGGGCGTGCAGATTATCACCGCGCCCTTTTGCCTTCGAAGGACCCCACACGGATTGCTTGATTCGCTGTTGCTGGGGGGCAGTTGCGATTCCTGTTCGGGATTTAGCTTTGAAGTTCGCCTACCCGGGAAATGGCTGCCCGGCAACTAAGACGCTCCATAACACCGTTATGCTTACCGAGCGATTGGGTAATTATCCGCGGCAGGATTCAAAGTGACACACTGCCCCAGCCGCCGGAGCGGCCCAAATCAGCGTAAGGGGGCTGCCTACGGAATTGGGCGGGGACTCCTACTTCGGTGCAGTACCTGTGGGGATTAGTTGCGCGGAGCCCTTCCAGGCGGCTAAGATAAGGATTCACCACAGAGGGCGCGAAGGCCACAGAGAATAGTTTTCCTGCGTGCAACGGTAGGGATTACATTTTCAAACTGAGAGTGCCCACAGAGCAGGGCTACTCAAGTTCCTCGGTCCAAACTAGAAAGTACCGATATAGCTCGTCGTGGAAAGGCGAGACCCGATACCACAACCGGCAGCGTACTTCGCGCTGGCGCAAGATTGAATAGACAGTGCGTTCTTCCGTAACCATATCCGGCATAAATCACTCCTGCCGATCCATCCACGGCAAAGCAAACTACACTCAGGGTATGAGCATGTGGATGGCCAGCCCACCGAATTGGGAAGGGAAAACAAGTGATTACCTGTCAATGAATTACGAGAGGCATCAACGAACACTGGCGCCCCGACCCGCTCCAATTCAAGACAATGTGTACGGGTTTGCACCCGTGATCGGACGGGCGCACCCTTACCTCGAAGTCAATCAGCGTCAGCGAAAGGCCAGCGCAGCGCCCTGATGCGTCGGGGCGGTTCTTCCCTGGATTCACGCTCCCAAACTTGGCGGCGGGCGCCCGTCTTCGAGATTTTCGGTCTCTGCCTGAGAATAGCCGAGGGCTTCCCAAGAGGGGGTCTGCGCTGTGCGTTTATCACTTGCTTGCTGTCTCACGAAACTCAGAATAAACTGGTCGAAACCGCAGGCTCGCGAATACGGGGTGGGGGGAATCCGCGAGTCGGGCGCATGGGAGCGGGGGCAAGCGAAGGGACGCGCTAAGCGCATGGCCAAAGGGGGCGCAAGATGACGTTATCCAATTCTTCCCGTGGGTTCAGGATCTTGAAACCCCTCGCGTGGTTGGCTGCTTTCGCCGTGTCTTTGCTCGCGGGCAGCATGCTCAAGGGCCAGAATGCGGAGCCGCCCATCGACGACATGACGGCGAACTACCATTTCCTCTCCGACGACGACACCCTGGCCATCCTCGACGAAGAAGGCCGACTGAAGGGGTACATCGAGGTTGCTCAGCCGCCGGAGGAATCGGACGACATTCTCACCTTCGACATCATGGAGGGCTCGCGCAAGGACACCCACGTGGAATTCCATACCAACAGAATTCACGGGAAGTTCTACCGCTTCTCGGGGACGGTGGAACGCGGCAAGGGACGCGAGGACAAAGATCCGGACTACCTCCACCTGACCGGGAACCTCGAAACCGTCACCGTCAACGGTGAAACAGGCCAGGAAACCGTGCAAACCGTCAAAGTCACGCTCAAGTCAATTGGCAAATCTGAAAGACCGGAAGAATGAGTTTTCCCCCGCTATCCCTACCCGGCTGCGGCGCACTTTAAGAACAAGGTCAATGTCACCTCCAACGAACTTCGTGGGAAGTATGAACACACTAGCTTCAGGAAGTTGGAGCGCTGCAATTACTGCAAGCGCAGCGAGCGCGAGTCGCAGTTTGGAGGTGAGCATGAGACGAGTGGCTAATGTTTGGCTGATCTTCTTTGCGTTTTCGAGTTTCGGCGCTGCCCCACCGGATCGTTCCGTCACCTTTATCGGAGAAGCCACGGAAGGGCAAACCTTCCGCAAAGACATTGGTCATGGGCTCGACTTTGTGTTGATGCCAGATGCTGGGGGGCGTCGCATTACCGGTTGGACTATTGAGGTGTCACCGCAGGGCAAACCTTCCGATCCTCAGTGTGAGGACTTTCTCTGGGTGGTGACGCCGCCGTACCACTTCCAGAACGCACGTTACCTCGACACCTCTTACGGCATCCCCGCTCAGGATGCAGTGCGCAACTCGCTAAGGGTATTCAATTTCGTTCTGAATTGCAGCGATTTTGGGACGGAACGCAAACGAGTGGAGCTGGCCATCTATCCCAACGGCGCCTCCGAGCAGGAGGTGGACGAGGCTCGCGCCAAGCTGGGGTCGTCTCCCTTGGGAAAGGGACAGCTATGGATTATAGATTCCAAGATCACTCCCGGCCACAAATCAGGCACCGCCGAAGACCTCGGAGCGATTCACTGGATAAAGTTCAAAGTTGAAATCGAGTTTCCCGAAGCGCCCCCGCTGCCCCCCAAACCTCGACAGCCTGCGAAATGAGGCGAGATTGCCAACAGCAAGCGTAGCGTCCCGATGCATCGGAACTGTTCTTCCCCAGCCTCGCGTTCCCAAACCTGCCCGGCAGGCGTCCGCCGATGCGATTTCTGATTCCTGCAAGGTAAGAGCCGTGGACCGCGAAGGCGGGGGTCCGGAAAGCGCCGGGATAAACCGGCAAGAAGGAGAGGATGAAAGATCCTTAGGAGAAAGGAGTAGCGATCCGCTCGGCCCTGAGTTTTGCGCTGCGCGCCGCGAGGCGTGCAGTGAAGCGTAAACGAGGGGAATAGGTGGGCTGGGTATGGAGCTTCGAAAAGCGGCAATCAGGACGCCGACGCCGTCGGAGCAGCGGAAGGCCACATGCATCCGGGACGCCAGCGCGAGTCCCGGGACAGTCCTGCGTAGTCGAAGACCCCAGGCACGCCTAGATACTTTCTGCACGAGAACCGGGAGACCTCGGAGGTGTCCGTCCCGTGGCGGACCGGCGGGCTAAGGCTTAGGCCGTGCGGCCCGTAGGTACGTCTCCGAGGAGTCGGACAGTGGGGTAGTACCGATGAAACATTCGAACCAGGGCATAAGACCGTCCGTGGAGAATGCGGAGGGAAGGCCGCTGGTTAAGGAGAACACCTCTTCGCCGCACACTCGCCCGACACCGAGCGGGGTTTCTCGCGTGCCCCAGAGGCCGGGGGGCGTGGGGAGAGCGCAACAGCGCTTCGCCGCCATGCATCCGAGACAAGAGCCGTAGGCGCTAATGAGCGCACGTACGGATCTGTGCAGGGGGCAGTGGGTAACCACTGTCCCTACCGCGACCGCTACACGAACAGATTTGCCGGTGGCGCCCCGATGCATCGGGGCGCCTTTTTCATGGGAGGCATCAGCCCTGGGTACAAGCAGGAGTGCCGGTTCCACACGCGAACGGCTGGCCCATATTTCTCACCAGAACCCGAAGCCGTCAGCAGACCACCGGGGGGCTGGGCACCGCCGTCAATAACTCTTCTTGACTACTGCGCGCAGATAGGCTACAGTCAAGGTGTGAGGATCGAGTCCGGTCCCACACCGCCGTGGGTCGGCACGCCCGGCGTGAGGAAAGTCGAGGGGGAGAAGGAAGCACGGCGTTCTCATGGTGTCACTCCGGGAAGGCTCCGGCCATAATCGGGATGGGCAGGACGCCGGCAAACTCCCGGCTCAATCCTGCGGTCCGCCGCCCCGCACGCGGAGCACGAAGGAATTGATGATGCCCCATATTCCTAGCCTCGCCAACACAAAATGGACGACGACTTTATGTCCATCCACGGCGCAAACTCCCAAAGCTGAGAACGTCTTGAAAACAAAGGGTCGGGAAACGGTTTTTTCTTCCTCCAAAGCTGAGAACATACTGAAAATAAGGGCAGTTACTAGCAGGCACGGAATTCCAGAAAAAGCATGACAAAATGACCGTCAGAAGATACCCCCCTGTCGGTTGGCGGATGGCGAAAAAGGTCTGCTGCGGTTAGCCGTCCGAGCTAGTCCTTCCCTGTAGTCCGCCGCGCTTCACGACTTGTTCATGAGGGCTGTCAGGTTCTGTCCAGGAGGGTTCGCACGGTTCGCGCCAGCACTTCCGCAGAAAAGGGTTTCAGCAGAAGGGTCGGCTCGGCGCCCGGCAGGCGTTCGGGAAGGAGCGGGCGGTCCATATAACCCGACATGTAGAGGACTTTCGTTTTCCTGTGCAGGGTGGCCAAGCGCTCCGCCAGATCTTGTCCGCTCATTCCCGGCATCACCAAGTCGGCGATCAACAGGTGGATGGGCTCCCGGTAGCGTTCCGCCAGCGCCAGCGCTTCCTTGCCATCGCGCGCTACCAGGACCTTATAGCCCCTGGCCTCGAGTGCCTGGCGGAGGAGCGAGCGGACAGCATCGCCATCCTCAGCCAGAAGAATCGTCTCCGCCCCTCGGGTGGCTTCTTTTTGCGAGGTTGTGGGCCCGGTTTCAGGCGTCGCCCCCACAGGCGGCAGGTAGATGCTGAAGGTAGTACCCTGGTCTACAGTGCTTCGGACCCAAATGTAGCCGCCGGACTGTTTAACGATTCCATAAACGGTCGCGAGGCCGAGCCCTGTTCCCTTGCCTTTCTCCTTGGTGGTGAAGAAGGGCTCGAAAACGCGAGCCAGAGTCTCCTTATCCATGCCACATCCCGTGTCGCTTACCGCCAGCATCACATAGGGTCCCTTCGTCATGGGGAAGTGGGCTCGGGTAAACTCATCGCTCAAGTTGACGTTGGCAAGCTCCATCGTCAGCTTGCCCCCGTGGGGCATGGCATCGCGGGCATTGACAACAAGATTCACGATGACCTGCTCGATCTGCCCGGGGTCGGCCTTGACACGATTCAGCTTATCCGCAGCGATGGTGATCAATTCGATGTCCTCTCCGATCAGACGGCGGAGCATTCTGTTGAGGTTCGCGATCAGGAGTTTCAGGTCCAAAACCTGCGGCGCCATGACTTGTTGCCGGCTGAACGCAAGCAATTGACGGGTAAGAGAAGCCGCCCGTTCCGTGGTGTCCTTGATTTCCTGAATGTGGTCTCTAGGCGAGCCCTCGGGGGGAAGTTCGTCGAGCGCCAGCTCGCAGAATCCGGTGATGATCTGGAGCAAATTGTTGAAGTCGTGCGCGACGCCCGCGGCCAATCTCCCCACCGCTTCGAGTTTCTGCGCGTGGCGAAACTGTTCCTCCAAGTGCTTTCGGACCGTGAGATCTTCCTTGATCGCAACGTAATGGGTCGTTTGGGTTTGCCGGTTGCGGACGGGGGTTATCGTCATCTGCTCCGCATACAGAGTCCCATCCTTGCGGCGGTTGATGAGCTCTCCCTTCCAAACCCGGCCGGCAACAAGAAGGCGCCACATCGTCTCGTAGAAGGCCGCATCCTGTTTCCCCGAATTGAGGATGCGGAGATTCCGGCCCAGAATCTCCTGCGGACTGTATCCGGTCATGAGGGAGAACGCGGGGTTCACGTATTCGACCGCGCCGGTGAGGTCGGTAATCACTATCCCCTCCGAGGCCTGTTCAATGGCGGCGGCAAGGTAAGTGCGCTCGGCCTCGACGCGCTTGATATGCGTGACATTGCGCAGGGTGCCCCACACTGCCACCACCCCGCCATTCTCGACTACCGGGACAGCCGTCCCCAGCACGGATTTGGCATTGCCATTGACGTTGAACATTTCCGACTGAAAAGTCCGGTTTCTCCACCGGCACGGCGTAGTGGACCGATCCAGGCCCAGGGCATCCGGCATCATAAGGGGATTCACGTCCCGGGAGTGTTTCCCGATCAATTCGCTGGGATGAGCGAGTCCCAGGGTGCGTGCAAACGCGGCGTTACATTCGGCAACGTAGGCGTGCTGCCGGAATCGCTCAATGGCTTCTTCCGCCGATACTCCTAGGGGGACCGGCTCCTCCAGTTGCACGCGCCACACGCCATCGTGGCTTTGCATCATGAGGTCGCTATACCTTTTCTCACTTATCCAGAGGGCTTTCGCGGCGCGCTTCCTCTCGGAGATATCGCGGACACAGGCGAAGGCGAACTCGCTTCCATTGTGGCTCAGGAAACTGAAGGTGGCTTCGACCGGAATGCTCCCCCCAGTCTTGGTCTTGTGGCACGATTCGAAAGTTCCTGTGCCGCGCCCTCTCAGCATTTGCCAGCGGGAGGACCACTCGACGGGGCTCATATTGGAGTCAATGTCGAACAGTGCCATCGACTCCAGCTCTTTGCGAGAATAACCGAGAGTCTGGCATGCGGCATTGTTGACGTAAACGATGCGGCCGCTCGAGTCCAACCAGAATACCCCGTCGGCGGCGTGGTCAAGGGAGAACTGGGCTAAAAGGAGCTCCTCCTCTGCCCGCTTGCGATCGGTCACATCACGTGAGGCGGTTTGAATCTCAACCACCTTCCCGCTTAATTCATCATGGACGGCGTGAGTCGCAGTTTCCAGCCAGATGTAGCTGCCATCCTTTCGACGCACACGATGGCTCAGGGTCACGGCAATGGGCCGCTCCATCTCCTGCTGACAAGACGCGCGCAGCGCCGTGGCATCGTCAGGGTGCAAGAAGTCGCAGATCGACCTTCCTGCCAGCTCTTCGGGTTCGTAGCCGAGCAATCTTCGGGAACTTGCGGAAGCGTAAGTGATAATTCCTTCGGGGGTCAGACAAGCAATCAAATCGGCGGCGTTTTCGGCGAGCAGCCTGAACTTTATTCCTCCCGCCACCAACTCGGCTTCCGCTTGCTTTTGCTCGCTGATATCTTGCGCGACAGCGTCATAGTACAGGACGCTGCCATCGTCAGCTCGGCCAATCCTGACGGTTTCACGAATGAATACTGTCTTACCGTCCGTTCGCTTCCAGGCAGATTCAAGATTGCGGATTGAACCATCCAGATCGAGGAGATGCCGCGAGAAAGAACGCAAGCAGCGGGGTTCATCCCCCCTTTCGTCCACGCTTCCGGCTGCCAAATCCTCCAGGTCCTTGCAACCCAGCATATTCAGCAGAGCCCGATTCGCCATAATCATTCTTCCATCGGGAGCGGTACGGTAGACGCCGACGGCGGCGGTGTCGAGGAGGGCTTCAAAAGGCGAATCGGAATCTACGCCCTTCGTCGGGTAGTCGAGGGGCCTCTTCATGAAGGGGAGGGCGAATCGCGAAAAGAGCCCGAGCCGCATTAGAAGAACAACCATGAATCCACACGTGAGAACCAACAGGATGGCAGTGAGCAAGTTACCCAGGACGCCGAGCACTCTGAAGACACAGAAGGTTACGAAAAGGACACCCAAGGACCAGGTTCCCCATTCAAGACGCCTGCGGGGGCGGCGGCTGACGCTGCCGGGCGTGGCGTCAGGCGCCGGGGGTTCCAGACTTTTCAAGCCTTTCATTGAGCGACCTCACGGACAGGGACACACTCCTCTTTCACCACCAAAGCTGGCGCAATGCAAGGGAATCCACAGAGGGACCCCGAACCACGTCATCGGGAATTCATGGTCACAGCAGGGCCGGCAAGCTGCGCATTCTCCAACACTGCCTGAGCGAGAAACTGAAGCGGACATATCCTGTCAACGCCACCGCGGCTGATGGCCTCCTTGGGCATGCCAAAGACCACACATGACGCCTCATCTTGTGCAATGTTCCAGGCCCCGGCTTTCTTCATCTCGAGCATCCCTCGCGCGCCGTCATCGCCCATGCCCGTCATAATAACACCAATCGCGTTGGGTCCAGCAGCCTCGGCGGTTGTCTGGAAGAGCACATCAACGCTGGGGCGGTGCCGGGAGACAAGCGGGCCGTCAACGACCTCCACCACGTAATCCCCGCCCCTTCGGCGCAAGCGCGTGTGCCGATTCCCAGGGGCGATTAGCGCCTGTCCATTGACAACGATGTCTCCATCTGCCGCTTCCTTTACGGCGATTTGACATAGGGAGTCGAGCCGTTTTGCGAAAGCCGCCGTGAAGACTTCCGGCATATGCAGCACTGCGACAATCCCGGGGGCGTGGGGTGGCATGAACTTGAGGAACTCATACATGGACTCGGTTCCGCCCGTGGAAGCCCCAACGACCACAACCCTGCCCTTGCGGGAGGAAGGCAGGGGAGGTGCAGGGCGGAACAAAATGGCATCTTGCGGTTCGCTGGGAAGGATCGGCAAGGTACTCGGCGCGCGTGGGCGCACGCGCGCTTGGGCGGCCGAGTGGACAGCATCGACCAAAAGGATGGAAGACTCATAGAGGAAGTCTCGTACGCCCACCGTTGGTTTCGTAATCACGTCCACGGCGCCCTCGTCCATGGCAGCAAGGGCGACGGACGAACCTGGGAGCGTTAAGGCCGAACAGATTACAACCGGAATGGGATCTTCCGCCATGATCTTGCGCAGAAACTTGATCCCGCTCATGCGGGGCATTTCCAGGTCCAACAGAATCACATCGGGCCTTATCCGCTTCATCTTGTCCATGGCAATCAGCGGATCGGCGGCCACGGTTACATGAATGTCCTGTTCCTGGGAAAGGACTGTGCTTACCACATTTCTTACTACGGCGGAGTCATCAACTACCATCAACTCGATGATACGATGGGATTTTTCCGAGGGGGTCGCTGCGGAGGGGTGGTTGCCGGTGAACGGGCCTGGCGCATTGATATTCCGTTCCAATTCCGCCTACCTCCCTTACGACTCGGAAGCTACCACGTACACCGTAGGAATTATACTTCGAACTCGGCTCGTCAGGCTGTTCAGGCTCTCCGAATGCCCAACGAAGAGGTATCCCTCCGGCGCCAGGTGATTGATGAGGGAGTCAATGACTCTCGCCTTGGTCTCCGGCTGGAAGTAAATGAGGACGTTCCGGCAGAATATAATATCGAACGGCCGCGGATAAGATTTGGCTGCTTGTCGCAGAATGTTGCCCTGCTCAAAGCGCATTACGGCGCTGATTTCCGGACCCGCCTTCACCTTTCCTTCTTCTTCCCGGATGCCGCGTAGCATGAAAGCCTTCAAGAATTGGGGGGGGATATGGCGGGCTCTCTCCATCGGCCAGATGCCAGCCCGTGCCCGAGCCAGGGCCCGAGTGGAAATGTCAGTAGCCAATATCTCGATGTGCCATCCGGCGCTCGGCGGAAAATGATCGAAAAGAACCATGGCAAGGGAGTACGGCTCTTCACCGGTGGAGCAGCCGGCACTCCAAACTCGGATTTCTCGTGGCCGCATCCCGGCACTAGCCTGGGCAATCCACTCGGGAAAAACACGCGACAATAGAAAATCGAAGTGGAGCGGTTCGCGGAAAAAGTGTGTCTCGTTCGTGGAAATGCAATCAATCATTCGAGTGCATTCGTCCCGATCCGCGATCACTTGTTCGTAATACTGCGGGAGTCCGGACAAGCCGAGTTCGCGCAGGCGCCGCGAAAGCCGGCCGAGCAGGAGGGGCTTCTTAGACAGCGGCAGATGAATCCCGCTCTCATTCTCGATGAGGCGCTGAAAGCGGACAAAGTCTGCATCCGGGATGGGCGGGAAAACCTGCGGAAAGCGGCTATCTCCGGAATCCGGGGGCCTTTGTCTCGGAAGACATTGATTCATCTACGTCACCCTTGCCTGTGAACCCTAAGACGGAAAGCTTCCGCCGAGAAATCACCCTTCCCTAAAGGCCCGCGGGAACCAATCGCACAACAGCTACTCGCGGATTGCCCTACGGGTGTGCTTCGCGGGCTGCTTCCCTGTCCGCCGGTGTCAGGGCGGGCGATTCTTCGTTCTGGATGAAATCGGGACCCGCCCCCTGCGCATCGCTTGCGGAGAGCAGTTCCTCCCGCGACAAGACACGATCCAAATCCAATATCAAGACGAACTTCTTTCCGGCCTTACCCAGGCCCTTCAAAAAGTCAGTCCGGACTGCCGCGCCAAAGCTCGGCGGGGGCTCAATTTCGGCAGGAGGAAGGTCGATCACCTCGTTCACCGCGTCTGCCATGAGTCCCATTACCACCGGCTCGCCTTCGGATTCAAACTCCGCGATGATGACGCAGGTCCGCTTGGTTACCTTGCTTTCCCCCAGCTTGAAGCGCAGCACCAAATCCACTACGGGCACGACTGCGCCTCGAAGGTTGATGACACCCCGGACGCTCGGAGGCATGTTGGGCACCCTGGTCACGGTTCCGTATTCGATGATTTCTTTCACCCTTAGAATGCTCACCGCATAGACTTCGTCGGCGAGAAGAAAGGTGAGAAACTGAGTCTGCTCAATCACATTGTGTCCGTTCGTCACGTTGCTCCTCCTGCCTTAGAACCGCACAAACTGCTGCTCGGCGCCGCTGGAAGGCCGTCCTGACCCGTTGGGCTTGCCGGATCCATTAGGTTTCAACCCATCCGCCGCCGCGTTTCCACCGGCCAGTTGTTCCGTTACTGCCGCATGGCCTTTGCCTCCCCCGCTAAAACCCATTGCCGAACTGGCCGCAGGATGCCAAGCCTGTGCAACCGGTACGGGGTGCCCCAGAGACCGGTTCTCCGCCCCTCTCTTCACCTCCGCTACCCGGAAGAAGTTCATCAGTTGCTGTAACGATTCCGCTTGGGCAGCCATCTGTTCCGAAGTGGAAGCAAGCTCTTCCGCCGCCGAGGCGTTGCGCTGCGTCACCTGGTCCACATGCGCCATTGCTTTGTTGATCTGGGTGACTCCCGAAGACTGCTCGCCGGAGGCCGCAGAAACCTCCTGCACCAGCTCCGCCGTCTTCTTGATTGCCGGCACCAGCTCTGCCAGCAAGCGCCCGGACTTCTCCGCGATCTGTACACTGGAGCCGGCCAAGCCACTGATTTCCCGGGCGGCAGATTGGCTCCGCTCCGCCAGCTTCCGCACCTCCGAGGCCACTACAGCGAAGCCCCTGCCGTGTTCCCCCGCCCGCGCCGCCTCAATTGCGGCATTGAGGGCCAGAAGGTTGGTCTGATACGCAATCTCCTCGATGATGGAAATCTTCTCCGCAATGGCCCTCATGGCCTCAAGGGTCTCCCGCACCGCCTGCCGGCTTTCTTCGCCATCCTTGCTTCCTTTCAACGCCATCTGCTCGGTCTGGCGGCTATTCTCAGCGTTCTGAGTGATCGAGGCATTCATCTCCTGCAGGCTGGAGGTGGTTTCTTCCACCGAGGCCGCCTGCTCACTGGTGCCGCGCGACAGCGTTTGCGCCGTGGCTGAAACCTGCGCGGCCGCCGACGACAGCGCGTGAGCACCGGTGCGCACTTCCGATATCACCTGGATTAGTTTCTTCGACATATTCCTGACGGCGATCTGAAGCTTGCCGGTTGCGTCTCCGGTGGTCACCTCGATCTCGCTTTCCAGATCACCGTGGGTGATGCGGTCGGCTATCTCCACGATTTTGAGAATGGGCTGGGTGAGGCTGCGGGTGACGAACACCACAAAGCCCGCCGCCAGCGCGGCGGTGAGGACGGCCAAAACCAGGATGAGATTCCGGCCCTCTGCGTACGAATCGTTGGCGAGGCGCACGATGTCCTGCAACTGGTTTGCCGCATCGCTGTTGCTTGCGGCCAGCTCACCCGTGGTCACCTTCTCAACTTGCGAGTTCAAATCGTTCAACCGGCTTAGGCTCTGCCACGAGACTCCGGTGTTCAGACCGATGTAAACCACCACTATTCCGAATGCGATACTCAGCTTCGTTCTGGTGCCAAGGATTTTCATTGACTATCCGTTCCCTTTCCATCTCTGCGAGTGAGATATTCGCTGCGTCAATCGTTTCATCCTGCCGCACTCGCCGCCTTGCTTTACTGTCCCCTTTCAATGGGGGGCGTCCGCGGCATCAGTCCAGGGTTTCAGCCGAATCCCCAGGGGTTGCGGCGGGATCCTGGCCGCGTTCCTCTCGCTTTAGAACCGCACAAACTGCTGGTCGTGACCGCTGGGAAACTGTCCTGACCCATTGGGTTTTGAACCATTGGGGTTCCCCGCATCCTCTGCCGCGCTTTCACCGGCCAGTTGTTCCGTTACGATGGCATGGCCGTTGCCTCCCTCATTGAAAGCCGGCCCCGTGTTGGCCGCGGCATACCGGACCTGTGGAGCCGGTTGGAAGCTCCCCAATTGCGGGTTCTCCGCCATCTCCTCCTCCACCACCCGGAAGAAATTCATCAGTTCCTGCAACGATTGCGCTTGGCCAGCCATCTCTTCCGCTGTAGAGGCAAGCTCTTCCGCCGCCGAGGCATTGCGTTGGGTCACCTGGTCCACATGCGCCATCGCTTTGTTGATCTGGGTGACTCCCGAAGACTGCTCGCTGGAGGCCGCAGAAACCTCCTGCACCAGCTCCGCCGTCTTCTTGATTGCCGGAACCAGCTCTGCCAGCAGGCGCCCGGATCTTTCCGCGATCCTTACGCTGGAGCTGGCCAGGCCACTGATCTCCCGGGCGGCCGTCTGGCTCCGCTCCGCGAGCTTCCGCACCTCGGTAGCCACAACGGCGAAGCCCCTACCGTGTTCCCCCGCCCGCGCGGCCTCAATTGCGGCGTTGAGGGCCAGAAGGTTGGTCTGATACGCAATCTCCTCGACGATGGAGATTTTCTCCGCGATGGCTTTCATGGCCTCGACGGTCTCCCGCACCGCCTCTCCGCTCTGCTCGCCATCCTTGGTTCCCTTCAGCGCCATCTGCTCGGTCTGGCGGCTATTCTCAGCGTTCTGAGTAATCGAGGCATTCATCTCCTCCAGGCTGGAGGTGGTTTCTTCCACCGAAGCCGCCTGCTCACTGGTGCCGTGCGACAGCGTCTGCGCCGTGGCTGAAACCTGCGCGGCCGCCGCCGACAGGGCGTGAGCACCTCCGCGAACTTCCGCTATAACGTGCGTCAGCTTATCCAACATCTGGCGCAGCGCCGTAACCATTTGCCCAAATTCATCCCGGCGCGTCGTTTGCAGCTTTTCCCGGAAGTCGCCCTGTGCCGCCAGCTCGGCGAATTTGGTTACTTCGCGCAAGGGGCTGGAGATACTGCGGCTGAGCAACACGCCCATCAGCACCGCCAGGATCATGCAGACGGCGGCAGCGCCCATGGTGAATGCCACGGCTCCCCGGGCGTCGGCAGCAGACTCTTGCGCGTCGTTTTCGCGGGCCTGGCGGTCGTCGTCCATCATCTCCCATAAATCTTGCAGTGATTGGTTCAGTTGGTCATCGGATTTGGAGGAAGAGAGAGCGATAGCCTGTGGCGCCTTGCCCGACCTCATCAGGTCCGCGATCTGGTGGAAAGTCGTATCGTAATCCGCTTGCTGCGTGGAAACCTTCGTCAGCGTTGCTACCTTGTCTTGCTGCCCTTCTTTGTCTGCGACGGCCTCCGCATCCTTCAAGCTGTTTTCCACTTCCTTCTGAAACTTCTCATGCTCATCGACTAATTTCTCATCCTTGGAGAGGAGGTAGTTCTTCTCCGCCAGGGACTCCTCGAGCATCACGACCTGCAATTCAGCTCGCGTCTCACTGTCATTCCCAGTGCTCACCATTTTCTCGACGACTTGGCGCAGGTGGGCAACCCGCGCGCCACTCCAGCCTCCCTCCACTGCTACACAAAGAGACAGGGCAAGGAACGCCAGGGTTAGTCGTTTGCCAACCGTAAGATCCGTGATTCGGTTTGACATGCTCGTTTTCCTTTGTTTTGTTCTTCCTCGATACCCGTATGCAGAAGGCGGGCATCTATTGATGGACCCTCTCTTCTTTCCTTACGGCGAACTCTCTTACAATCCGGGTTACGTCGAGAATGAGGGCCACCTGACCGTTACCCAGAATCGTGGATCCGCTCAATCGAGCAAGCCCTTTGAAGATATGCCCGAGGGGCTTGATCACCGTCTGGCTCTCTCCATAAAGGGCATCCACAACCAATCCAGCCCGCAAGTCATTCTGCCTGACGACGACGATCTGTTCGCGGTGCCCATTTTGCCCGTCTGTCCCCAGCACCTGGCGCAGACGGATGTAGGGCAAGGGTTCCCCGCGCAAATTGATGATCCCCTGCAGCATGCTGCCCGCTTCCGTCGCCGGCATTTCGATACACTCGACCACAGAATCGAGCGGGAGTACATAGGTCTCCTGCCCGATTCCTACATGGAAACCTTCAATAATTGCCAGCGTGAGCGGCAGTCGGATGGTGAAGGTCGTACCCTTTCCTTCTTCGCTCTCAACGGTGACTGTACCGCGCAGGGCTTCGATGTTGCGCCGGACGATATCCATCCCTACCCCACGCCCTGAGAACGTCCGTGACCTTCTCTGCTGTCGAGAACCCCGGTTCGAAGATCAGCTCAAACAAGTCCGCGTCCGGCATTTTCTCCGGTTCGGCAACCAGACCTCGGGCGCGGGCCATCACCTCGATGTTCTTGCGATTTAGACCGGCCCCGTCGTCACTCATCTGGATGATCATGCTTCCGGTCTCACGGTAGGCGCGCAAGCAGATGCGGCCGCAGGGATCTTTGCCTGCCGCTTTACGCCGCTCCGGGGTTTCAATTCCGTGGTCCACCGCATTCCGGAGCATATGAGTGAGGGGGTCGCGAATAAGGTTGATAATCGCGGTGTCCACTTCCACTTCTTCTCCCTCGATGTCCAATCGCGCGTGCTTGCCGGAGGACGTGACGAGGTCACGCACCGTGCGGATGTACTGACGGAAGGTGGGTCCGATAGCCACCATGCGAATTTCCATGACCAGTTCTTGCAGATCGAGGTAGAGATGGTCGGCGTCCCGATGGGCCTCCAGAATTCCTTCCGGGTCGCCGCCGGGCATATCGGCGAGCATCTGCCGTACGCGGTCCCTGGCGATGGCGATCTCTCCTGTGAGGTTGAGAATCCGGTCCAGCTTGTCAATGTCGACACGGATGGTTCGCGTCCGCTCGCCCCGGCCCTGCACATCTTCCAAACGGCGGCCGGCATCACTGCGTCGTTCCACCACCGGCAGGCCAGTCCCGGCCGCGCCGGAGGATGAACCGGCAAAGTGTGATTCCAGGCGAGCAAGCGCGTCCCGGTGCACATCTTTCATTTCCACGCTGCCGGCAATGGAATCGGCAATCAGGCTGCGAATCAGGTCCACGGAATGGAGCAGGCTGGAAATGAGATAAGCGTCAACCTGGGCCTGTCCCTTCAGGATAAGGTCCAGCCAGTCTTCAACGCGGTGGGCAAATTCGGTGACACCCGTATATCCCAGTGTGGCCGCATTACCCTTCAGCGTGTGGGCCACACGGAAGATGATCTGAAGAAGTTTCTTGTCGCCCGGTGAGTCTTCCAGGGCAACCAAGGCTTCTTCCATGTGGCCCAAGCCTTCCTCGGCTTCGGCCTTAAACGTTGCCACGAGCGCTGCAAAATCTATTTCCACGTCTCCTCGCACCTCATAAGAGCTTTACCAGCGCGCATCCTTCATGGGGATGAAAAATGAGTTTGCGCCCGCGAGATCCGCCCACGTCCTCGTCAACCACGGGAATCCCGGCTTTTGCCAACAGCTCCCTTGCTATCTCCACATTCTTCTGTCCCAATTGGGAGGTGGAGCTCCGCATCGCGTCCAGTACGCACGCGCCCCCAAACAACTTGGCCCGGAGACGGCTGACCTGCGCTCCGGCCCGCTTCAGGCGTTCGAGTAATTCCTCAATCGCCACATTTCCGTACCGCAGGCCGGTGGAGGCCGTCTTCAAGCCCGTGGGGAGCAGGTAGTGATTGGTTCCGCCGATCCCAAGGGAGGGGTCCCAAAGGCAGACTGCCACGCAGGATCCAAGGATGGTGGTTACTTGGATCGGCTGGGTTGCCACCACCAACTGCCCGGGGTGCAGGTAAACGCCCGGCAGCAGACTCGCTTGGGGTAGCGAAACCGTTTGTCTCCCCGATTCATCGAGGTTTTGCCACGGAAGTTCCGCCGACGTTCTCACGCTTCAGCTCCGTTCTTCTGCGTCCACTTTTCGTGGAGTTCCGTGCAGTGAAGAGCCAACGCCAAATGGTTCTCGAGCAATTGAAACAACTCTTCATCCAGTTTCTGCAGCCCGGGTTTTTGCGGGAGGAAACGAAACAAGGCGATGGCCCCCGTCACGGTGCTGCCGAGCTTCAGGGGGATGCACGCGGAAATCCGGGCCTCGACGCCCGTCCGCCTGCTGGCGCTGTCCCGGTGGGATAGAAAAGGTTCACCCGTTTGCAGTACCCGCCATAGAATCTCGGTCGAAAGACAAAACTTTTCGCACTCCTCCGGGTCAATTCCGAACGAGTCTACGCAGCGAAGCAGGCCGGTCGGCACGGTGCAGAACAGGGCATATTCTTCGCAACCGACGAGATTAGTGATGATTTCACGGGCGGCGAGCAGGACTTCCGCCCGGTCCAGGTTCGAGTGCAGCCGCTGGCAGGCAACGTAAAGGGTGGTCAGCGTGGAATTCTGCTCTTCCAATCCCACGTGGCACTCCAGGAAACGCTGTTGCTCGGCCTTGAGCTCCCGTATTTCCTGCTCAAGACGGTTGCGGTCTTCCTCCCAGGCGGCGGAAGGTCGGTCGGGCCTGGGCTCGGCTTCGTGCTCGGTTTGTCTCTGCATGGGGCTTTCGACGGCGGAGTAATGCAAGCGTGCCGCCTCAGGTGGTGCAGGCGCGCGCGGGGACTGCACGTTCATCGCACCGCCTCCTCCTTTGCTGCGATCAAATCCTCAATCTTGGTGAGAAGTTCGATACCGTTGATGGGCTTGGTTACATACTCGTTGCAGCCGCTCGCATATCCGGTTTCAATGGTTTCCGGTTCCCCGCGAGTGGTCACGAGAATGATGGGGATGTGCCGGGTTGCTTCGTTGAGCCGGATCTGCTTCATCGCCTCGATCCCCCCCATGCGAGGCATGACGATGTCCATGACAATCAGGTCAGGCATCTCTGCCGTCGCCTTGTCGACAGCCTCCACGCCATCCCGCGCATTGATCAGGTCAAAGTCGCCCCGGTTCTTGAGGATCATGTGTTCCATCAACAGTGCAGTGGTTGAATCATCAACCAATAGAACTTTTCTGCGCTTCATTCCTCATCCCTCACTTTGTGTTAACCACGCCAGTACGGACATATCAAGCCCGCCCGCTGGCCATGGGGACTACATACGACCGGCTGCCTTCGAGCAGGTTTTGGACAGTCATCGGCTTGGCCAGAATAAAGCCCTGCCCGAAGCCAATTCCCAAGCCCAACACGGTATCCAGGTCGGCCATTTCTTCAATGCCTTCGGCAATTACCTGGGAATCGAAGGTACGGGCAAGCGCCACAATGGATTCCAGTGCCGCCACCCGGTGTTTATCCGCGTGGCAGCCCTGCACCGGGTAAGCGTCTACCTTGAGAGCATCCGGCTGGCAATCAAGGATCAAGCTGTAATTCGATTGGCCCGAACCGACATCGTCCAATGCCAGACGCATGCCGGCGGTCTTTATTTCCTCGAGAGCTCGCCACAGACCCTGCACATCGCAGGGATACACATGCTCGTTGAGTTCAATAGTCAGGCGCCCCGGAGCGATGCTGCTCTCTTCCGCCATCCGCTTGAGATCCTGGACAAAGCTCCTGTCTCGCACGAGGGTACGCACGTGGACGTTGATCGAGATGCAAGGCTCCGAGGGCAGAAGGGCGGCGGCCCGCATGGCGGTTTGCACGCAGGCACGATCGACAGAGATTTCCTCTCGTTTTCGTCGCACGTACTCAAACATCACGGGGGCGGACTCGGCTGAAGTTCCCCTTGGGCCCCGCGTCAAGCACTCGAAAGAGTGTAGCCTCAGCCCCATACCCCCCAGATCAAATATGGGCTGGAACATAGGAGTCAAAGATCCCGGCTCCAGGATGGCGTCCAAGAGTGTCGTTCCCACGGCTACCTCCCCAGACTCTCTGTCACGGCCGCACGCAGGACAGGCAACGGCACCGGTTTCTTCAAGAAGGAAGAGACTCCGTATTTCCCGGCCTCCTTTTCCACCTCTTCGGTGTTGTACGCGGTGAGCATAATGATCTTGGTTTGTGGCGATTCATGGTGCAGCAGCCGAACAATTTCCAGCCCTTCGTTACTTCGGACCGGCGTCAACTGAAGATCGGTCACCACGACTGCATACTCGTTTACGCCGATCAAGGCTTCGGCTTCCTCTCTCTCCGAGGCGCAGTCCACATCAAAACCATGTGCTACGAAGTACCGTCGCATCGTGACAAGTATCTCTTTGAGATCATCAACAATTAAGATTCTGGGTCTCATGCCGGACTGAACAGCACTACGGTTGCCAAACTCCATAGGCGGAGAAGCCCCGTAAATCTATGACACGGCGTGAATTAGGATGGATGGTGGGGGAGTGCGGGGGGGGGGCGGCCAAGCCGTTTTCTCTGTTTGAGATTGCTACACCGCTTTTGAGACAACAATACCTGCTGCCTTGATCCTCTTATAAAGCGAACTGCGCGGCACTCCAAGTCTCTCCGCCGCTCGTTCCACGGAGCCGTTTTCTTCCTGGATTATCTTCTGTATGTAGATGCGTTCGACATCGGACAAGCTCAACTTTGTGTTCTCGACGGGGAAGAGTGGGGCGGCTTCCGGTGGTGCCTCCGGAGTGAACTCGAAGTAGAGTTGTTTGGGCGTGATCTTGCCATCCGTAGTGAGAAGCGCCGCGCGCTCCAAAACGTTCCGCAACTCGCGGATGTTGCCCGGCCAGGAATACCCTTGCAGGGCCGCCACCGCTCCCGGCGTCAGGTCGATTGCCGAGTGCTTTAGGTTCACCGCAATTTTGTGAAGCATGCTTTGGGCGAGCTGCTCTATATCTTCGGGGCGTTCCCGCAGAGGAGGCATTTTGAGAATAATGGTGCTGATCCTGAAATAGAGGTCGTCGCGGAACTTGTTCTGTTTGATGAGGGCGTGCAGGTCATGGTGTGTGGCGGCGATCAGACGAATGTCGACTTGCCGGTCCCGCACGTCACCCAGGCGGCGAAAGCGTTTTTCCTCCAGCACCTTCAGGAGCTTGGCCTGCACCATCAGGTCAGCATCGCCAATCTCGTCCAGGAATATGGTGCCGCGATGTGCGATTTCCAGCAGCCCCACCTTACTGGTGATCGCCCCGGTGAAGGCGCCCCTTTCATGGCCGAACAGCTCGCTCTCCAGCAATTCACGTGATAAGCCGGCACAGTTGAGGTCGACACAGGATTCCCGAGCTCGCGAGCTGTGGCTGTGCAGCCACATGGCGAGCGTACCCTTGCCGCAGCCCGTTTCGCCCTGAATCAAGACGGGCCCATCGGTGCGCAGAGCATTTTCAGACAGTCGAGCCAGTTGCGTGATCGCCGGGCCGTTCCCCAAAAAGGCATTCAGGAACTCTCGCGAGAGCCGTGATTCGTTCGCCGCCACCTTGAGCCGGTTCCGCCGGTTCTCCAGGGCCCGGTCCAAAATCCGTTGCAGCGCAGTCAAATCGACGGGCTTGGTGAGAAAATATTCAGCCCCTTGCTTCATCGCTTGAACCGCCAAATCCACCGTGGCGTAAGCCGTCAAAACGATGATCGGCACGCCTGGATGGATTTCTTGCAGGGGGGGTAAAAGGCTTAGGGCATCACCGTCGGGCAGGTTGTGGTCCAGTACTATCGCGTCGGGCTGCGAATCGTGGCAGACCTGCAGCGCAGACTGACAGGATTCAGCCTCCAAAATACCGTAGCCACGAGATTCCAGGAACCGCCGGAGAGTAAATCGGATCTGCGGTTCATCGTCAACGAGCAGCACTTCCGTTTTCGCCATGAAGAGCTTTCTTTACCTCCCAGCAGGCGGGATCCCGCGGGCCTTCCGCCAGGGGGGCTGGCAGAACCCGGATGCTACCACTCGCGCTAGCCCCTTGCCGGCGTGGCAAGCGAACCCTCAGGGAAGCCAACTTGGCCATTCAACAGTAGTTCCAAGCGTCACCTGTGAGCTCAGCGTGGGGCAGGCGGCATAACTGATCTTCCAGCATACCCGTTAGGCATGTCAAGATAATCCGGTTTTCCAGCGGCGTTTTTTTGCGAAGATCAGGACATCATCTACGCATCGCCCCTGCGGATAGCCAGCATGGGGGCTGAGCAATCGGAAGCAAGGTCCTTGAAAAAGGCAGGTCCTTTCGACAACGCGTCGTTTTTCTGTATTGTGTATTGTCTTGTTGGTTAATTAGACGGACTTTGGCCGGCATCCCGCCTTTGGGCCGGGCACACTATCCGGATCTTCCCACTCGACGGGCAGGGCGGAAGGGAAATGCCTGGGATCCGCCTCACACCCTTGTCTCCGCCAGGAAGGCGGAGTGTTGGCTGCTGTAGTCCAGGGCGATGTTCAAGTATATCCGTCCGCTGGGAGTTTGGAAGCACATGACCACTGCTTCGCTTTCGCATCCGCTGGCGTACCCCTCTTCCGCCGTGTGCACCTCCGGGGGAACAACCTTGAAGCGGTGGCCCTGGTCGTTCAGCAGGGTGACGGCGTTGCCTACAACCATATTTGCAAGCTCACAGATGGTCTCGGAGGCGGTTTGTTCTATGGGGTCGGAAATGGCTTGTCCGAGTGACGTCGCCATCCGCCGCGCCGTGTCCCGCTCGACGTCAAAAATGACGCGCCCTTCAATGTCCCCGTGAAATGCCACCTTGGCGGCGACGCCCTTGCGCCGGTAAACTTCCTCTTCCATGACGACTTGGCTGACCCCTGCCGGGCCCTGAAGCATCTCTGCCAGAACCGCGTCGGTGGCGTTAATGAAGGGTTGAATCAGTTCAATTCTCATAAGTGCCTGCTTCTCTTTAGGCGGTGGCCAGGGTGGTAACGTCTTCGCCCAGTACATGCTTGATCGCATCATAGAGCAGTTCCGGTTTGGGAGGCTTCTGGATGAAGTGCAGCGCCCCCTTCCGCAATGCCTCGGAAATGTTCGCTTGGTACCCAACCGACGAAACCATTACAATGCGCGCCTCCGGGTGGCCGTTAATGATGCGTTCGGCCGCTTCGATCCCCTCCATGTCGGGCATGGTGACGTCCATCAGCACAATGTCAGGCAGGAGCTTGGAGTAAGCCTCTATCGACTCGCGCCCGTCTCGGGCTTCGCCTGCCACCACCCCTCCGAACATCTCGACCAGCCGTTGCAGATTCAATCGCGCGAAGACGGAGTCGTCTACGAGCAAGTAGCGTAAAGGCTTGCCATCTTGCTTCCGCAGTAGACGTTCATACGCTTGCATGGGACTCTCCTCACTGGGCCTTCCGGCCATCGCGTGCCCCTTGTTCCCCACGGCCGGCATGGTCCGACTGTACTGAAGTCGGGCTCAGGCCCGATCGATCCGCTGATACGCCGTGCCATTGTCCCGGTGGATCATGCGGAATTTGTTCGCAAACGCAAACAAGTTCTCCGCCTGGTCCACAAACAGGTACCCGGCTGGGAGCAGGCATCGGTGCAATTTCTCGATGATCTTCTCCTTCTCTTCGTCGCTCAGATTAACCAGGGCGGTCCGGCAGAAAATCACGTCGTTTTGTTGGGGCAGGAATTCTGTCTTAAGGTTGTGGAGATCGAAATGAACCAGTTCCTTCAATGCCTGCCTGACCACATAACGCTCGCCGATCTTGTCAAAATAGCGAAGCCGGTGACCATATTCGACCCCTGCCATGTGTTTCTCCAGGTAAACGCCCGCCTGGGCGGTCTGCAAGGCCGAGTAGCTGAAATCCGACGCCAGGATTTCCACCTTCCAAGGAGGTGGAATCAGCGGCTTGACGGGAAAGATTTCCTGCGGCAGCGGATTGCTGAGGTAATAGTACGCCAGGGATTCGACAATCTGAATCGTCATGGTGAAAGCTTCTTGTCCAGTCGAGCAGCCCGCCGTCCACGCCTTCAGTCTCCAGTCGCGGCGCGTTTGTTTGCGCCGCAATAACTCCTCCAGGATCACCTTTTGGAATAGATCAAGCTGGGGTTTGTCTTGGAAGAAACCCGACTTACGCAGCGTCGTATTCTCCAGCAACGCCGCCAATTCCTGTTTTCCCTCGCCACTCGTCAGCAGGCGATAATAACTATAGAAACTATCCAGGCCACGGTCGCGCAATCGGCCCTTGGCACGGGCCTCGAGAACAGGAAAACTAAGGTCGTCGTAGTACACTCCGCATTCCTGAAACAGGAGTGACTGCAATAGCTTCAGTTCGGCTCCCGACAAATCCACTACGCGCATTTGATTCTCAGCATTGCCGCTGGCTTGCTCCATGCGCACCATTCCGTTAGGGTCTGCGACCCTTGAAAGATGATCTTCCATTCACGCTAATCCCAGCACGGCGCGTTCCAGAGCCCGGCCAATCCCCCACGCCCCCCTCAGTTGACGATTAGTCATGTGTAATCACGCCCATACCTGTGCTTTGCTCCGTTTGGTGATTCACTCGCGCGGGCTGACCCAGCCTCCAATTGTCCATAGACTGGACTCTGGGCGTCCACGCTAGAGACTCACGTCTCCGCAATAGCTGTCTCCCAGCGAACGTTGACAATAGATAACTGTGCTGTTTTCAATTACTTGCCAGCACGTCCGCTTTTGGTTCCCTTCTTGCTAAAACTCACTTCGGCAATGTAATTTGCCGGGGAGCGCAGGCGCCTCCCAGGAGAGGAGATGTACAAGATGTCAAGCGCTGGCAAAATCCGAGGACTCCTCGTCTCGACGATCTGCCTGCTTCTGCTATCCACAGCAGCTCTGGCCGCGGAAGGGGGGAGGAGAGTAAGGAAACAGGTGCAGCCGGACTATCCGCCCTTGGCTCTCAAGATGAAAGTGTCAGGGGTAGTTACAGTGCGGGCTACAGTCGCGTCCAATGGCAATGTCGAAAACGCCACCGTCGTGAGCGGGCACATACTCTTGAAAAACGCCGCGGCTGACTGCGTGAAGCAATGGCAATTTGAACCCGCATCTTCGGATAGCGTCGAGATTGTCACTGTTTCGTTTAAGTTGCCATAGCAAGGCCGTGTTTGCCATCGGGCTCCGGCCGATGGATTCTGAGCGTCGGGCGGGGGGGGGATCCGGGCGTTCGATTGAGGCCTCGACGGAACCCCCCTCAGAACCCCCTCACGCGGCAACAGGGGAAAGATCACAGGCGCGCGGCGTGGCCTAAACCGAACATGACGCATTGGATTTCAGCTTTGGCTTGCTTCCTCCGCCCCATCCAAATAGATCATGACTCTCGTGACCTCTTCGCGGTTCTCCCCCATGAAGATATACGCCTCCGGGTAATGGCGGAAAGAAAAGCTATTCGTTAAGACCGCATCAATCATGATGCCTCCCGCAGCGAGACAGCGAATGGCCTCTATATCGTCCTGCCGGAGAATTGGCCGTGTGGGCGAACCCGCATTGCCTCGCGACCTGCGTCTGTAGGATTTTGCGGCGCCCGATCCCAAACCGGGCCAGGCGCGTTTTCGGCCCCTCGCGGCGGGCCTCTGCGGCGCCGACGCCGTTGGGCTGGTCCGCCACGTTGCCGTAAGAATTACGGCTACCCCTCAAACTGGGAATTGCATACTGGCGCGGCACGGTATATCTTATCAGGCGGCTGGGAAGCAGAAGATAAATGCCCGGCTGAGCGCGTTATGGCCAAAGACGACGTTACGGCACGTTCAATCGATGAAAGCGGGATTCCGTTTGGCTTGGGAGGGGCGTGGCCTCTCCATTTCAGGAATTTTATTGTCCGTCACCTGGAGCTGCTGTTCATTTTTGTTGTCGCCATCCTCGTGGTGGCGGTCTTCTATTTCCTGCCCTATAAAATCGCTTTCCTGAATCTCTTCTATCTCCCCGTGATGTCAGCGGCCTATTTCCTGGGGAGGCGCAAGGCCGTGATGAGCGCGGTGCTGTGCTTTCTCTCGGGTGTGTTGTTTGCTTATTACCGGCCCGATTGGTTCAGCATCGGCGGCACGCGCCTTGACGCTTTCCTGGCGCTGGGCACCTGGGGCGGTTTCTTGATACTCGCCAGCGCTTCCGTGGGCGCTCTGCAGGAGAGATTGCAGCGCGGCTTTGCCGAAACCCGGCAGCTTTGCGACGAGTTGGAGCGTAGTCGCGGGGCGCAAGAATTGAAAGAGAGAGTGGAGAAGACCCTTTACGCCACTATGGACCCCGTCGTCGCCAAGCTCGCGACGGAAGGAAAGCTGCGCTTTGAAAAACGCGATATCAGTATTATGTTCACCGACCTCACCGACTTCACGGCCTTTTGGGATAAGAACCGGCCCGACGTGGTGCTGGAGGAGCTGAATCGTTTCTTGGGATGCATTGAGCCCATCGTGGATTCATTCTGCGGGCACCTGGATAAGTATATGGGTGACGGTGTGATGGTGGAATTCGGGGCACCCGTTGATTACGACCAACATGCCCTGCTGGCGGTCTTGGCAGGTTTGAAAATGCAACAAAGGGTGCAAGAGCTCAATTTGCCTTGGCAGTTGCGCGTGGGGATTGCCACGGGGAGCGCGATCGTGGGCATGTTGGGAGTGCGCCGCCAGGCTTATAGCGCTCTGGGCGATCGCGTCAACATCGCCAAGCGGCTCGAGGAAATCTGTGGAGCGCAGAAGATTTACATTGACGAGCCCACCTTTAAGGCCGTCGAGCCTTTCGTCACGACAACTCAGATTCGCAACCTGGGCCGGATATCCGATCAGGAGCGTTTGGAGTGCTTGGGCGCGCTGGAGGAAAAACTCCGCCGTGAGGGTGAGAGCGCACCCTTGCTTTACGAATTGGGCCAAATCAATCTCAAGCTTCACGATGCCACCGCCGCCATCGGGTACCTGGGGCGCGCCATGACGCTTGATCCGGACTCCACTGAAATCAAGCTCGCCTACGCCGATGCCTTTATCAAGCGGGATGATTACGAGAAGATTCAGCTCAAGGGCAAATTGCAAAAGAGCGTCGTTTACGAAGTCAATGGGATAAAGGACCGATGGAAGGATCCCAAGGTGATACCCCCGGCCGTTGCCGCGCAATACGGCCCGGCGGAGTCCCTCCTGGAGATTCCGGAAGACGCGGGGCTGGCGGTCGAGGCGCTTGATGGCGCCGTGGGCCATTGCCGCGTGACGGCCCTCCTTTCTTATGCCCTCGCTGACCGGCTGGGATTAAACCCCGAAACCAAGAAGGTCATTCTGCATGCCGCCTACCTCCAGAATCTCGGCAAGCAGGCGGTGCCTCATCAAATCTTGAACCTCCCGCGGAGTTTGACCGACCAGGAGTTCAATGCCATTGAGAAGTACGTGCCCGAAAGTGAGGCCGCCTGCCGCCGAATGGGTTATGCCGATCCTCAGCTTCTCGAAATCGTGCTCCATCATCGTGAGAATTGGAACGGCAAGGGTTTCCCCAATCAGCTAAAGGGGGAGGCAATTCCCTTGGGTGCCCGCATTACCGCTGTGGCTGCGGCCTACAGCGCGCTCACATCCTGGCGCCCCTACCATGAGGCGTGGGATTCGCGCGTGGCGCTGAGTGAAATTCGCAAGGATATGGAGCGAGGGCGATTCGACCCCAAAGTGGTGGAAGCTCTCGAGGAGCTTCTCCAGTTAACATCGTAGACCGGATATCATAACCAGAGTTTGGAAGGCCGGGCGGGGGGACACTTACTCATCTTAGCCTGTTGGCAAGGACTACCCGGCGGAAGCGCGTTTGGCGCCGGAGACCTGCGCTTCCAACTCGGCCACGTCAAGCACGATGACCCTGCGGCGTTCCAGGCGGATGATGCCGCGGTCCACAAAGCGCCGCAAGTTGCGCGAAACCAGGTCGCGCACGGTCCCGATTTCCGCGCCGATTTCCTGGTTGGTCTCTTCCAAAGGAAACTCGATCCCGCGCCGCGTGCGCACCCCCAGCTTCAGCGCCCGGTCACGCAGAAAACGCGCCAGGCGGTGGCTGACTTCTTTGAGGGAAAGCTCCTCCACCAAGCTGGCGAGATAGCGGAAGCGCCAGGCCAGGGAGCGGATCACGGCGAGAGCTACCTCGGAATTCCGTTGGCACAATCCCAGGAATTCGCGCTTGGGGAGAAAGAGCAGGGTGGAATCCTCCGCCGCCAGCGCCGAAGCGGGAAAGGTTCCACCATCGAAAACCGAGGGTTCGCCCACCGTCGAGCCCGCGCGTTCGATGCCCAGCACCTGCTCGCGGCCGTTGTCCGCCATTTTGAAAAGTTTGATGGTCCCTGACTGCACCACGAAGAGGCCCTCGCACGGATCGCCCTCCCCCACTAGGATTTCATCCTTCACGATCCGGCGGACCACGCAATGGCTGGCAAGGGTTTTCAACTCTTCCGGCGGCAACACGGCGAAAAACGAAACCCGGCGCAGTGTCTCCACCGGATCCAAAGCGGGAATCACCATCGTCCTAAGCTCGACGGGCATGGCGCGCGATTCGACCTCAATCAGGGAAATAAGCGGAAGCCCAACAACTCAGCTTATCAAAACCTCGGCGGAAAGGCACGACTTAAGTCATCGCGCCGCGCCGCGCCGCCACGTACGCTGGTAAATACGAGGGCTGACCCCATCGGCGCAATAGCCGCGCCCTCCGGAGGGAAATTCATGGCGTACATAATCGCTGAGCCTTGCATCAACACCAAAGACACCGCCTGCGTGGACGTTTGCCCGGTGGACTGCATCCACCCCCGCAAGGACGAAGGGAACTTCGCCGACGAGACGATGCTCTACATCGATCCGGTGGAGTGCATTGACTGCGGCGCGTGCGTCCCCGTCTGCCCCGTCTCCGCCATCTTCCCCTTGGATGACCTGCCGGAAAAGTGGAAGAGCTTCACCGAGCTCAACGCCAAGTATTACCAGAAATAAGGATTGACTCCTGGGAATCCGAGGCGGCGGACGGGAAGGGTGGACCCTCCGTTCTTGGGGTCCGCGGTTCTTCTCTGGCAAAAACCGGGAATCTCAAAGGTAGGCGTCTACCTTCAGGTTCGGAAGTGCGAGTCTGGGGAAGGGCCGCAGACCTCGAAGGCGGAGGCCCGCGCTACGCTCGCTCCAATACTCATCGTGCGCATAGTGCCATATCGCGGAGTCGGATGCCGAGCCCAAGCCCAAATCCATGACATGGTCGCAGTCCCATCCCCGCGCGGCCAGGAAGCGAGCCAGGGCTATGGGGAGTTGGTAATCGACGAGGAATCTCACGAGGCGTGAAGCACCGAGTGGTCGGCTTGGCGAGCCGCGTATTCAATAGCGGCAAGAATATCTTCTCTCTCCAGGAAGGGGTAATCAGCAAGAATTTCTTCAAAGGAGGCCCCGCCCGCCAGGAGATCCAGGACGTCGGAAACGCGCAGACGAAAACCTCGAATGCAGGGGCGGCCTCCGCACTTTCCTTCTTCCACCGTTATCCTCTTCAGCCGTTCGACGCTCATGAATTGCAAGTCTACAATGGTTCGGGCCAAAGAGCAAGAAAGAGGCAACCCCGCGGACGCGAAAAGCCGCAGACCAACAAAACAGTTCCGCGCTACGTTTGCTGCTTGCGCTTGAATCCGGCTGGGGAATCAACCCTCGGTGATACCCGCGACGAACTCAAGGCCAAGCGCTTCTTTGAGTTGGTCAACCCTGACGACGTGGGGGCTACCCAGAAGGTCACGATCACGAAGGTATCGCGGTCATAAAGAACCGACCCCCCAACCTAGCCCTGCGGTCAATCTACACGCGGTGGTGTGCGGAGGCAATAGTGAACCGAACCGACGAGCGCTGGCGGGCGCGAAATGCCGCGGACTTATAAGACAGTTTCGTGCTACCGTTGCTGTGATGATATAAAATGCCAGATCGAGGTAGATCATGTCGCAAGTGGCGATTCTGGCTGGCGGTACTACCCCCTCCGCCCAAGCCCAAGCACGAGGAAAGCTGTTTGAGAACCTCATGGCCGAGGTTCTGCGTTATCTCGGGTTCAAAATCGACCGCATTCCCTCGGTGAACTACTCCGGCATGGAGATCGATATCGAAGGCAGAGCAATCGTCACTGAAGTTCCGATCTACGCGGAGTGCAAGTTCTATGAGAACGAGATTGACTCACCGAAGTTGCAGGCTTTTTTCGGAAAATACACCGCGATGTGGCTCCGGGATCATAGATGCCAGGGATTGTTCATATCTGTGCCTGGCGTAAACAGTCACGCAAAGGGATTCTACCGGGACAACATGGAGCGGGCCGAAGGCATGACCGTTCGACTTCTCGAACAGGACACGGTCTTTGACGCTGCGATTAGGAGTAACCTAGTTTGCCGACTGGAAGAAGTTGAGCGGGCCATTCCCGCACAACTGGGGCGGCCAGGCGATTCTGTTTTGGCTTACACGGACCGCGGTTATTTTTGGATCATGTATGTTGTTCCCCCCGGGAGCGCGATCGCCAATGCCGTTGCGGTGTTCGATCACTCCGCCCAATGGATTCAAGACGATGCCACTCTCGAGCACCTCAGAACACTCAAAGCCGATCTGGCCGGTTTTGAACGACTATTGCCGTTGGGTACACGCATGGTCGCCCCTTCAGCTTCCGTTGCCGATGTTGAGGAGATTGTCGAAGTGCGCGGGAGTTCCGCCTGCTTCGAATACCAGTTCCCTGCGTCGCCCCAATTCTTTGTTGGGCGGGAGGGCGTCTTCCGGCAGATCGACTCCTTCATAACGGCAGTGGTCAACCGGTCAACGTCCGCGCGGGGCCTTCTGTTCGAGGGCAACTCCGGTTTGGGGAAAAGCTCGGCAGTCCTCGCCACAGTAGACAGGCTGAAGGCAGCCGGACACTTTGCCCTGTCGATCGATTGCCGCTCAGCATCGTCTTCACAGTTCATTTTGAGGGTTGTAGACCATCTCCAGTCCACGTTTGGCGACTTTGGAGGGCTTCTCTCCTCCAATAAAGACGCTACCGTCGCGGGCGTCGAGACAGCCGCCAAGCGCCTCGTGACAATAGGCCGCCAGCTATCTAGCCACGGGAAGCTGCTGGTCGTGTTTTTCGACCAGTTTGAAAACCTTTTCTATCTGGCAGATGTACTTCGGCCTATTCGTGATGTATTTCTAAAGGTCTCCGACGCGCAGACAAACGTGATCTTAGGATTCTCGTGGAAGACCGATTTATTCGGGTTGACCACAGAGTTCCCTTACCAAATTCGCGATGCGATAGCTAGTGCGAGTAAACGCATTCCGCTTGAACTCTTCTCAGAGGCCGAGACCTCAAATCTTCTAAGCCGCCTCGGCGAAGAACTGCGCTCGCGCCTCCGAAAAGACTTGGTGTTCTTTCTGTCTGAGTTCTCGCAGGGTTACCCTTGGCTTCTTAAGAAGCTATGTGCCCACGTGAAAACACAACGGGAGGCGGGTGTTCCTCAAGCGAATATCGCTGAGAGCCTGCTCAATGTGGAGCAGCTCTTCCAGGAGGACCTTCGGGGTTTATCACCAGAGCAAGATTACGCATTGAGGAGAATAGCGAAAGCAGCGCCGATCAGTAGCTCAGAAATGGGCGAGGATCTCAAACCCGATGTGCTCCAGAGCCTCATTAATGCGAGACTCATAATTCGCGTCGGGAGCAAGGTCAACATTTACTGGGACATTTTCAAGGACTATTTAAATTCGGGCAGGGTCCCAATTCAGGATAACTACATTCTCCGCATGCAGGTGGGCAGTGTGCTAAAGGCTGCAAAGAGGCTTTCTACTCTCGGAGCCGAAGCCGACGCGTCTGTCTTCCAAGAGGAGTCAGGAGTTTCTGAGAAGTCCTTCTACAACACTCTGAAAGAGCTTCGGTTGCTCGGTATCGCGGAGGCTGAAGGTCGAACGGTCCGCTCACTTCTTACCTTGCCGTCGGCGAGCGAAGAGTTCGAGGCCGTCCTGAGGGCCCACGTCAAGGACAGGCTCAAGCGCAACCGAGTCGTTTGGCACATCATCGAGAAGCTTGAAACTGATCCAAAATTGGCTATTGATGACGTCGCCAAATTATTGGAGACGGCTTGTCCGTATGTTTCAGCCACGAAGAAAACGTGGCAAACCTACGCCCGTGTTTTCGCAGATTGGATGGATTTTTCGGACCTTGCAGTGTTCGATTCGCGAGGGCTACGTCTGCTTGCGTACCGTCCGGGAAGAGAGGTCCGCCAGCGCGGCATCGTGCTTGGTCTGCGACGACGTGATGCCATTGCTCTGCCCGGAATCCACTACTCTCCTGTGATCGAAGTCGCGCGCCGAATCGTAACCGCTCTGACGACAAGAGCGAGGGTGGATTTTAGCGAGTTGAAGCCAAGCACGATTTTAAAGTCGCTGGCGACGCTCGAGGACCTAGGGTTTATAGTCCGGGAAACGGGAACGCTAACGCCGACACCCAAAATGTTGGACTTCGCAAGAGACCCAGGCTCAGCCAATCGTATTTTTCGGGAAGCAGTGTTACAACTTGAAGGCTTTTCTACATTTCTCCAGATTCTGGGGCAGTATGCAGAGCGTGGCGCAACGCATCTCGTTCTTGGGCGCACCCTCAGTACCAGGCTTGGGTATTCATGGAAGGACGGAACCGCTGCGGTCATTGCCAAGGTGCTTTTAGATTGGGCTCGTCACACAGGCATTGCCCCAAGTCCTTTCGCTCCGGGGCGTCGAGGGCGAAGAGCCTTGCCTGAGGGGCCGTCGCTATTCGGGAAGTAAGCAAGCTTAACGCGGACCAGCGGGTAGCGCGTAGCCCCGGTCAGCGTTTTTCTGACGGTGGGATTTTCTCATGCCCGATGCCTCAGCGGCAACCGCACGTCGTGGATCTGGTTCAGGCACGCCGCCACCGTTGCCTTGTCCCAAGCAAAATTGCTGTAACTCGACCACCGCCAATCTTCCGTCCGCTTCCCCAGCCCTTTCCGCGCGGGATACGTCGATCCAGTTGAGCCCCAAAGGGGCGACCTACCACAGCCCAGGCCAACGGCCTGGGTCAAAAAGGGGCCAATTCCGACCCGGAGCCCTGTAGGGGCGAAATACGAAACCCGCGTTCAATCCCACACGTGACGTTCGCCGTATTCCTATTCCGCCCCTTCAGGGCTTGTGGGTTTAACCGCTCCGTGAATCCCAGGCCGTTGGCCTGGGCTGCGATCGCTCGCCCCTTTGGGGCTCGAGAGTCGAAACTCGAGTCGCCAGCCCGTTGATCTTCTGCTTGCTCTGAAACAGGACGCCGGTTTGGGTGTCCTCAAAAATGATGTTGGAGAGGGGGTAGCCGCGCGCGATCTTCTTCCTGATCTCGGTGTCAAGATCGTCCTGGGTGTCTTTGGCTTCCCAATAGCCGCGCGGCAGGGTGTTGCGGTCGCGCAGGGTGCCGTCAGGACGAATGATCGCGCCGCCGGACTTTCCCGAAAGCTCGGCGATGAAGGTCCAATCCTTGAGCCGGGCGGTCTCCTGGAGCAGGGACTCGAAGGGCGAGCGCACGCTCATCTCGTTCAGCACACCCTGGGCCTGTAGGGCGGCGACGTTTTCGTAATACTTGCGAATGGAGCGGTGCGTGGGAGCTATAAGTCCATGGGTCGTCATAACGCTGGAGGCAATACTAGCACTTTGGCCGGGGGGGGCCAAGTACCAATGCTGGTTTGGACGTAGCGCCGCCATCCTGGCGGCTCAATGCCGGCTGGAAGACGGCGCTACATCTAAAACTGGAAGGTGGGCATTGCCGCCGGCGGGGGGGAAGGCCGCGGACCTTAACATCGGAGGTTCGCGCTACGAAGGGTTGACGTGGCCGTGGGGGCGGTTCGCGCGCCGCCCCGGCCAGTAATCCCGTGCGTTTTCAGGGGGACGGTTCGCCATCCGCCCCTGCGGCCCAGCCGGCGCCTAGGCGCCTCCGCTCTTGTGGGTAAGTCCGGAGCGCCTGTCCGCAGGCGGGGGCGGGAATCTTCCTCCCCACGCCGGACCTTACACCTTGCCTTAATTCATGGGTTTTACAATGTAGCCTCGTTTTTGTCTTGACCCGCACCGCCGGCCGGGATATACTAGCCTATGCTGACCCGTAGGCGGAAAGCAGGAAGCAGACTCCTGACTCCGGCCTCCCGGCTACGTGCTCCTGATGGCGAAAGACTACCCAGGGAGCCGGAGGTTATAGAATGCATCTCGTCAGGCGACTATATTCATGAAAAAACAGTCAGTTAGGGGAAGAAGGGGGAGAAACGCGATGGGGAAAGGAAAGGGTCAAGTTATTAAAACTAGAGAGGTTAACCTGATGATAGTCAGGGGCGAGATGCACATACAAAAAGATGTTAAAAATGCAGAGTGGTCCGACTATCTCCATGAAAACACGTCTGAAAATGACATAATGTCATGCGGTCAATTCGCATTTCTTTGGACGAGAATGCGCAGGGTTTCGCGACAATGCGGAGTGTTAATCCAGCCCAATTTCGAGCGAAAGCCCGTGAGTTTCGCAGTGATCCGGGGCAATGGCGGAGGGTACGGAGAGAATCGGCGTTCGTCGGACTGTGCGTGCCTAAAAGCTCGGGAGTTTGCATCCTTCCGAGCGCCAGGGCGAGGCCCGGCACGAAGCTCAGGATGGCAACGCACGGGACGTGGCCTGTAAACGGCACTGCAACGGAATGGGGTAGGGTACCCGCCGGGCTGCAATTTTCCCGGGCGGCACACACTTCCCCATATCGGCTATCGGTTGTGCCCGATGAGAGGATGAACCAATTTGCCGACTCAGAGAGCAAGAGGCAAAATCCGAATGGGGCGCGTACGCGGAGGCGTACCGCCCCTCGGCGATTCGCCGGCCTGCCCACTTTCGGCCGCTGTCCTAACTTGCGCCCGCTTTCAGCCGGCATTGACCCGCCAAGATGGCGGCGCGACGTTCTTAGGACTGCGCCCACTTTCGGGTTGACCCGGAAGTCTTTGCGTAAGAGAATTCAGGTGGAGTATTCTGCGGGCGGAGAGAGTGGGTAACCGTCCGCAATCTGCGGGCTAAAGGAGGTTTGGGGTTTGAGCAAGCGATGGCTGACCTGTTTTCTCGGCGCGGTGGTTCTAACCAGTGGCTGCGCGACGACAGAACAGCACCCGGCGACCGTGCATGCGCCCGCACCGCCCCCGCCTGCGCAGGCTCTGCCCGCGAAGCCCCCCCCGCCCGTTGTTGCCTCCGCGCCTGCACCTCCTCCCCCGGATGCCACCGATCTGCTGGTGAAACAAGTGGAGGCGCTTTACTCGAGCGGAATGAGCGATTACCGGGCGGGAAATCTGGAAAAGTCCAAGCAGGAATTTGACCAGGCGCTGGCGACCTTGCTGGAATCGGGCCTGGACATTCAGGGGGATGAACGCTTAAGTTCCGAGTTCAACAAGGTTGTGGAGGATGTCTACGCGGCGGAGGCCGCGTCGCTGGAGCACGGCGACGCTCTGAGCCTTCACAACTATGAGCCCACCCCCTTGGACTCCTTTTCCGGCTTGACCTTCCCCGTCGATCCCCGCACCAAGCAGCGCGTGCAGGAGGAATTGAAATCGGTCCACTCGGATTTGCCCCTGGTTTCCAACGATGCCGTGGACGGCGTCATTGCCTACTTGCAGAACCACGGCCGCGGTTACATGGATAGCATCCTGCGCCGGGCGGGAACGTACGGGGAAATGATCGGCGAGGCTTTGCGCCAGCAGGGTTTGCCGCAGGACCTCATCTATCTCGCCGCCGGCGAAAGCGCCTTCAATCCCTTCGCTGTTTCCAACAAACATTGTGTGGGCATATGGCAGTTTTCGCTGGAGACAGGACTGCTCAGCGGCTTGAAGAAGGACCGCTGGGTGGATGAGCGCAAAGACCCGGTTAAATCCACCGCCGCCGCCGCCCGCCACTTGAAATATCTCTACCAGACATTCGGTGATTGGTTCCTGGTCATGGCGGCATACGACAGTGGTCCCTTGACCGTGCAGCGCGCCATTGAGAGAACCGGATATGCCGATTACTGGGACCTGCGAAGGCTCAACGCTTTGCCGGCGGAAACGGAGAACTATGTTCCCATCTTCCTGGCCACGGCCCTCATTGGCAAAGACCCCAAGGCTTATGGATTCGACACCCAACCCGACCCACCTCTGGCCGTCAACAAGGTTGCCGTGGAAACCCCCACGGATTTGCGCCTGATTGCCCAGCTTATCGATCACCCGGTGGAAGACCTGATCAAGCTCAATCCCAGCTTGCAGCGTTGGACGACACCCGGCAACGATCCCAACTTCATGTTGAATTTGCCCGTGGGGACCAAGGACCTGTATGAACAGAGCATCGCCTCAATTCCGCCCGACAAGCGCATCTGGTGGCGTGCGCACCGGGTGGTGGAAGGTGAAACGCTGGCGGGCATTGCCAAGCAGTTTCGCATCTCGCCGGTCAGCCTGGCGAAAGCAAATCAACTTGCCGCCGGCGCTTCCCTGGAGCAAGGCGCGCACCTGGTGGTTCCCATGGCTCCGGGCAATGAAGCCTCCCTGGTGCGCGTGCGCGAACCGGTCTCACACCGGCTCATCCACTACCGCGTGCGCCCGGGAGACACCGTGGATCTTATCGCCGATCGCTTTGACGTGACGACTTACCAGATTCGCCGCTGGAACGGTCTACGCTCCGCCAAATTGGCTCCGGGCCGGACCTTGCGCCTTTACGTGCCGGCGCCCTACGCCACCACCTCCCGGACTTCCCACCGGCGGCCGGCGGGCAAACCCAAACCCCCTTCCACCGGGCCCAGCATCGCGCAAAAGAAGCCGGCGACGGCGGGCAACCACCCTGCTCCCGCGGCGGCGCTGAATGTCCCTTAGCCCTCTCAACAAAAGTTACGCAATTGCTCTTGACAGGATGGTTCGCCTGGTATACATCTGCCCCACCACCAGTTTTCTGTGACTCGGTGGGAAGCCAGAGTTGAATGTGGCAAATCTCTATATTTGAACAAGCGACGAGAGGAGGAGGGTGGCATGGCGTTAGATGACGAAAATGAACACGGAGATGAGCTGGAGGATTTCGGGGAAGAACTCTCCTCCGATTATAAAGAAGAAACGGAAGAGGGTTTAGGAGAAGAGGGCGAGGAGATTGAGGAAGAAGTCGCCTACGAGGTGGAGGAAACGGTGCCCTCCGCTCAGGAGACGGCCCCCGCTGAGGCAGCTTCCAAGCCTGCGCCCGCCGCCAGCAAGGCCCCGGCAAAGAAGAAGGCAGCCAAGAAAGCGGCGCCGAAGGCGAAGAAGCCGGTGAAGAAGCCGGCCAAGAAAGCGGCGAAAACGAAGAAGCTGGCGAAGAAAGCTAAGAAAGCAAAGAAGGCTGCAAAGAAGGCCGCAAAAAAGGCCGCGAAGAAGGCAGCACGGCGACGCTAGGCGGAACTTTCTGCGCAGGGCCTCGGGGGATGCTCTCCGCGTATGCGCCCGAAAGGGTCAGCGGAGGAGGCCCCGCCCATGAAGGGGGCGAGTGCGTGCGAAGGTTACGCGCGTCCGGGGAGATGTCTCCCACTGGGCCCACTCGTAGTTCCGGAGATGGGGAAGGGCCGCGGCGGGATTTGCCGGCGGCAGACCCGGCAGGCGGTGAAGTGACCCCGCGGGTTCGTGCCTTGGAGTTTGTTCGACGTATGCGCGGTGCATCGCAGCCTTGGTTGATCCGCTGCGAAGATGGCGGCTGCTACGTCGTAAAATTCCAGAATAACCCCCAGCACGCGCGCGTGCTCGCCAACGAGATGCTGGCCTCGCGCCTGGCGCGGCTTGTTCGCCTGCCCGTCGCGGCCCCCGCCTTCGTGGAAGTGTCCGGAGCTTTGCTGGGCAGCAATCCCCAACTGGCGTTTGAGGTTGGGGAACGCCGCGAACCGATCCGGCCGGGGCTTCAGTTCGGCTCGCGCTTCCCGGGCATCCCCAGCCAAACCCTGGTGGCGGATTTCCTCCCCGATCGTCTTCTGCGCCGCGTAAAGGATCTCACCTCCATTTTCCTGGGAGCCTTCGTCTTTGACAAGTGGACGTGCAACTGCGACGGCCGCCAGGTGATCTTCCATCGCCCTGCCGGCGACGAGGGGTCTGCTTACTCCGTGGCCATGATCGACCAGGGGTTCTGCTTCAACGATGGCGACTGGACCTTTCCTGACAACGCCCTCCGCGGCCTCTATCCCCGCCGTCTGGTCTACGAAAAGGTGAGGGGGATGGAATCGTTTGAGCCTCACCTTTCTCGCATCGAAAACCTCACCACCGGGGAACTGGAGGAGTGCACCGAGGGAATCCCCTCGAAATGGTGCGAACCGGACCCCGGCCAACTCGCACGGCTCATCGAGATTCTCTACACGCGGCGGCGGACGTTGCGCCAAGCCATTATTGAGGCCAAGAATTCCTCGCTCAAACCGTTTCCCAATTGGGGGTGAGGAGGAAGGAGTCAGGAGCCCGAAGTCAGAAGCCAGGAGAAAGGCAATCCCGTTCTTGCTCCTGTCTGCTTTCTCCTGACTCCCGGAAGTGCCTATGGCGGATGAAGGCGGCTTGAAGGCTTGCTCGTATTACCTGGTGCGCTACGTTCCCCACGCCGAGCGCGAGGAGTTTCTCAATGTTGGGCTGCTCCTGCACAGTCCCGAGGAACAATTCCTGGATTGCCTATTCACTCGCGACCTCCGCCGCATCAAACGCTTTCACCCGCAAGCCGACCTGGAATTCCTGCGTGCCCTACAGAGCCATTTCGAACAGCAAATCCAGGAGCACGAAGATAACCTGCAAGGCTTCCTGGAAGGAATGCAACAATCCTTATCCCACGTCATTCAATTGGCGCCGGCGTGCCCGGTGCTGGCCGCCCCACCCCAGGCGCAATTGCAGCACCTGTTCGAAAGGTTGGTGGGCAAACGCCAGGCGGAATCCCCCGCCGCCGACACCCGCATGCGCATCAAGCAAGGCTTGGTGGAGGCGCTCCGCCGCGCCCAGGTGTTCGACGACAAACGCTTTGAGAAGCACGTCCCCGCCGCGCCCTTGACTCACCCCGGCGACCCTTTTCATTTCGACTTTGGCTACCGGCCGCCGATGGCCGCCGGAAAACCCAACGGGCATCTGAAACTGATTCACGCTCTTTCTCTGCACCGCGATCACGAACTCGCCAGCGTGCTTTCCCTGACTATGGGCTATATTCGCTCGACACAACCCGCCGAACTTACCGCCATCATTGAACGGTTGCCGGCGCGTGGCGATAAGACTGCAGGCCATTCCTATCGGATCTTGAGGGATGCCGAGATTGCTCTGCGCCCTCTCGCCGAGGTGAACATGTTTGCCAAATCGATCCGCAACGAGCTCACGCAGGGCGCCGGCGCGAGCTGAGCCCACAAGAATGCGATCTATGATGGCAATTAAAATGCTCACACCATCTGATGTCATAGACGCGTGCGGCCCGGGTTTGCGGTTACTTTACCGAAGCGACACGTTGTCTGTATCTAGGAATATTAATAAGGGCTTGACTACCTCCTTGTAGATCGAAGCTCGGTCGGGATTAGCTGTGGCACCAAATCCCCCATCTCCCCACGCCGCCCAAGAAAAGAGCCAGCTTAAGATTCAAGGGCAAGCGTTTGGACAGGCCTTTCAGACGGTCTTCAAAGTCAGCGCCATGTATTCCGTGGATCACCCGGCGGCGGGGCGATCAATGCAACAGGCTTGGGAGCTTCTGGTTCCGCTGCTGAAGCAGGGGGGGCAATTCAGGTTTGGCTTTATGAACGAACGCTTGCTGCTGAACAGCAGTCTTGTTTCCCATGCCAACCTGACCCATTTGGAGGTGGAGTTTACCAAGCGGGAAGTCGCAACGATTACTTTTCAAGCAGGAGTAACACTAAAGGACTTCAAACGCGCGCTGGCGCTGCTTACTACCCGCCCCATGGTGATTGCGGAGCGCGGAGGAATCAAGAAATTCCTGGCGGGGAATTTGATTGACGGTGTGCGCATTACGCCTGCCGGCAAGCCCAAGGAAGAAAGCGACACCGTCGATGTGGGGATGGATATCGAGTCCTACCTCACGGCGCAAGCCATCCTCGATCCGGAAGGTGGCTCCGGCTCCCGCGCCCTGGACCTGCTGCTGGGAGCTGCCGGCGGTCAAAAGGCGCAGGAGGTTGACAGAAGCCCGCAGGAATTGATGGCGGTGGCGGAGGAAGCCACTCGCAAGACGATGGCCGATCCGGATGGGGACCTCTCGGAGTTGCTTGCTGCCGTGACGCAAATGCTCTCCGGCATGAAACCTGATTCCCTGCTCGCCTCCTTGCCTCCGGAAAAACAGGCCGAATTCCGCGGTCACCCGCCGAGGGCCATGGCGGAGAATTTGATGGAAGACGCCGTTGCCGGATGGGTGGCGGGGCGGCTGGCCCCTGGGACAGGCAGCGAAGGTGGCGGAGGCGCGGGCGGTGCAGCCACAGGCGGTGGGGGCACGGGTGGTGCAGGGACAGGCAACGGAGGCGCGGGCGGTGCAGGGACAGGCAACGGAGGCGCGGGCGGTGCAGGGACAGGCAGTGGAGGCACGGGAAACATTGATGAAGGGGTTCTTCAGGCTTTGATGCGGGGGCTGAAGGCGACGCGCGTTGCCGAGCGGCTGATGCAAAAGTTAGCGCTATTCATCGAGCAGGCGAACCTGCCCAAAGAAGTTTATGACCGTCTCAATAGCGAAGTGATGTGGTTTACGCTTACCGCGGAAAAAAAGCACGCTCATCTCATCAGCCAGGAGCGTTACACCCCAGCAGACTTTGCTCGCCTCGTGAATTACGTGCAGGAGGCCGTGCTGCAGGGAAGAATTTCCGAGGCGACAGAGATGGCGCTACATTTCTTTTCCACTTGGGAAAAAGCTCCTTCCTCGGTGCGCGCGGAGGAACTGAAACGCGCCCCGGAATTGCTGCGTGTCCTGGCAAGCGTGCAGACCGTGCCCTTGATGCACACTCTGGCGGAGCCGCTGCTGCGCGAGATTTTGGATGAAACCCACCTGCATTGGCCCTGCCACGTTGAGTCCACCAACTGCCTGGCCATTGTGGCGCAAAACGCCGGGCGCTTTGAAGATTTTGAGTTTGTTCACAAGATCGCCTCGGACCTTAAACGCTTGATGGCCCGCCGCCCCGGCCAGCACGCGGACTGCTGCGGCAAGGCCCTGGCCGGACTTCTTGCTCCGGAAGCACTGGAAAGGCTCATCGAGTCATTTCTGCAAAGGCGCAATGACATGGCCTGGGTACGCACCACGACTTCGCTGCTAACGATGATCGGACCTCTCAGCGCGGAGTTGGCCCAACACCGTTTGGCGGAGGAGCCCGCGGCTTCCAACCGCATGGCTTTGATCCGCTTGATCCGCAACCTGGGTGCTTGCGCCATAGAGGCCACACGCAAGCGGCTTTCTGACCAGCGCTGGTACGTGGTCCGCAACGCCGCATACATCCTCGGTGATTTGGGCGATCCCGAACTGCCCAAGCAATTGCGCGGAGCGCTTCGCCACACGGATTCGAGGGTGCAACTGGCCGCGATTACGGCCATTCTGAAAAGCAATGCCGCCGGCCGAGGGGAGATCCTGGCGGAAGCCTTGACGCAATTGCAAGCCGGCGTGGTGGAGATGGCGCTCGATGAGTTGACGATTCTAAAAGACCCGGCGAGCGTAGAATACTTGGAAGCCCTCGTCCTCACCAAAGGGGAATTAAAGACCAGCGTGCTGGAGAAAGCCGTTATCGCCCTCGGTGCGGTGCCTTCCGACCGCGCCGCCGGGGCTCTTTACGGGATCATTATCGATGCGGCGCAACCCCTGCTGGTCCGCCGGACGGCGCTGGGGGGACTGTACAATCACGGCTCCGCTATGGCCCCGGGGTTGGTCGAGAAACTAGCCAGCCTTCCTCCCGGCGATCCTTTGGCGGGCGAAGTGAGGAAAGCAGCATAAAGTTCGCCGAGCCGTAAATTCTGGGCACCGAGGGATTCCGCGGCCGCATGCCCTCGTCATTGGGACAGGCCAACGGCAAGAAGCGGATAGCAACTACCTCCTCCCATGAAAACATCGTCGTGGGATGGCTGCCGGAGCAATCCTTCTTGCCAGCCATCATTGTTGGCGACAGCCTTGGGGCTGCGGGGAAGACATACCATGCAAATCTTCGATCGAATTCGTCTGCAAGACCTTGACCGCCGCAACTGGCAGTTATGGGTTTTGGCGATTGTCATGATTCTTGTCCTGGCTGGCGGGTTGGTCCTGTACATGTACACGCTGGAGTCAAATGCGGGATATTCGCTGAGCCCGCGCGCCATGCGGGAAGGAATGATCGGCTTCGTCGTGCTCGCTCTGCTTTTTGTGGGCTACTTGATTGACCGGCAAATGGTGATCGCGCGCCTGCGCAAGGAATTGAACGACGAAAAAAAGCGCAACGTGGCGCGGCGCAGCCAAGGGAACAAGGAATTGTTGCAAACATTGTCCGGCCCCGACAAGTTTTCCGACCGCCTGGCTCTGGAACTCCAGCGCGCCGCCGCCAGCCGGATGCCGCTTTCCGGGCTCACGATTTCGCTTGAACTCGAGCGCGCCGCCGCGGCCCAAAAGCCCCTTTCCGGATTCGTGAATTCGCCGGACCTTGCGGACCGCGAGGAGATTTACTCCGCCTTTGGCGAGGCGGTGAAGGCCATGATGAACCGGTTGCGCGCCGATGATTCCATCTACCAACTTACCTCCGGCGTATTCGGCTTCCTGCTTCCCGGAACGCGGGCGGAGATGGCGCACCGTGTCGCGGTGCGTGTTGCCGACGGATTAAATGAAGCCCTGGGCACGAGCAAGCGCTGCTCTTTTGACATCCACATCACCAATTTCCCTGACCACGCCAAGACCGCTCCGGAAATGGAAAAGCGCATGCGCGCAGCCGGCGTGAGCTAACGCGCCGTCCCCGTTACAGATTAAGCGGGCATGCGAAATTTCGGAGTGCGACGCGACGGCTTACTTCCCCGTTACCGCCCGGCCCACGCGCTGCATCCAAGCCAATTCACCTTCCGTCATGGACCCGCGCCGCAGGGCTTCGAACGCTTCATCCATGCGCGCCGCATTGGAGGGGCCGGTCATGCACACATCCACTTCCGGGCGGGTCAGAACGTAGCGGTAGCAATCCGTGGCGGTGGGAACGCGTTCGTCTTTGGGGAGCGGACGTGAAGGCACGAAGAATTTGTTCGTGCCGAGGAGTTGCCCCCAGCTTGTGGGGGTGAACGCCACCAGGCCGGGACGATTGGCGGCGGGCAGGTGCGGGAAGATGTCGTTTTCCGCGCCCGGATGCGCGGCGTTGTAACGGAAGTGTACGATGTCGAAATCGCCGGCGGCGGCAATCGGCGGGACCAGGCGGCGATGGTGGGTGGAGACAGCCAAGTATCGCACCAGGCCGCGCTGTTTCAGTTGCCGGGCGGCGTCGAGGATCTTGGGCGGCACCGGCTTGTTCCACATGCCGAGCAGCAGAACGTCGGCGTGATCAAAGCTCAAAGTTCGCAGGGCGCGTTCCAGGCTCCACGCCATCAGTCGCGCCACCCGCGTGTACGATTGAATGACCAGCACGAATTTGTCGCGCTGCGGTCGCAGGCGCTTCAGGCCCTCGCCGAACGTGGCGGTCCGCCGGCTTCCCCAATAGATGTAATTGACGCCGCGCTCGAACGCGCGCTCCAAGGCGTCGCCGGGAACTCCATAACTGGAGCTGATTCCTAGCCGCCCCACTTCCAGTCCGGTACGGCCCAGGATGCTGTGCTCGAAAGTACGTCCTTCCATCACGGGTCCTTTCCCCTTATGGTGAGGCGCGCCAAGAGAGCGCTGGCGCGTTTGGCCTACCGTCGCGAACTTCTGGGCGGGCACAAAAGCGGGATTATCTCTCGGCTATTTCGGCGATATATCCGGAAGTCTTGCTCGTCCACGGTAATGACGGTGTGCTGGGGAAACAGTTCGCTCATCCGGATCAGGCACAAATCCGCCAAGTCGGGTTTGCGGTCCTGATATCGCTCCGCCAGCGCCGCCAAACGCTTTTGATGCCTGGAAATCTCAAATGCCACTTGCAACATTCCATCCTCGACCAGGGACAGAACGTACGATGCGGAGCGAAGGTGGAAAGCGGCTTCCGCCAGGACGGCTTCGCAGGTCAGCAGGGGCTCAGTAATGTGCCGGGCAACTTCCACCGCCCAGGAATGAAAACGGTCGGTGCGATTACCAAACGCCACGATCAGGCCGGTATCGGCGATGGCCTTCATCCGCGAGTAAATCCCTTCCGAGAGGAAAGATCACGGGAGCCGCTGATTTTTCCTGCGTGGCGTAGGAAGCGCTGGTTTCCCGCCTCTGACCGGGCGCGCTCCAGTTGCTCACGGATGATCCGGCCGGCGGGCAAACCCGTTCGCCGGCTCTTCTCCTGAAGCCAGTCGGCAAGTTCCGGTGTAAGTCGAATGCTAATTGTGCGACTCATACGGCGAAGGTGTAACACAAGCCGAAATTCGCGTCAACCCCGAGAGGTGCATGTAGCGCGTACCCAGATCACTGGTGATAAGGAAAATGCACGACATCTATTTTGGGCCCGGAGTATCGTTAGCCGGATCACGCTCAAGAGACGCATTCTCCAAAGCCCATTGGCGAAAATGCGTCCACTCCTCGACAACCGCGCGCGTGCTCTGGAGCGATAAGCGAAGGTCATCACTACTCATCTTCCCAGCCTTATGAAGTTCCTCTGCCTCTCGGTCCTGCTGCAGGTAGATAGATTCGATTTCGCCAAACCTGTCCCATAGCCACTTTGGGACCACGTAGTTGATCTTTACGTCCGTAAGCTCGTGTTTGCTAACCCTGACTGCGCCGGCATCGGCCACTTTGACGAGCAACACATTTGCGCTTCCCCAAGTAATAGTGGGTGGTTCAGCGCTGTCGTCGCTCTCAAAAATCTGCACCGGGCCAGCTTTGGCCGAAGCCGCTACGGGCGTTGCAGCCAGTGTCACGATGACGCGGTAGTTCGTCACCGAAAGAGGCCCAGCAGGGCAAGCCTCTGTGGTGGCTTGCACAACCCACTTACCGTTAGGCGACCGGACGGAGGGTGCGTCAATATCCTCACATTTGAGAATCCTGAAGATGCGTAGACCAACGATACCGATAAGGCCCGCGATGACCACAGAACCCAACGTCACTGCGATTAGCTTCCCCCAGTTGGGGCGCATGCGCTGAAGACTCGCGATTGTAGTCATACGCGTCCTCTCAACAAGATTATACGCGCGAGGTTCGCTACTGTCGAAGCCAGCCCTTCCCACAACCAGAGGGGAATGTGATGCCTGTTCACGGCATCACTTCCGCGGATAATGCACTGGTCGGAGGCAGCCGCATTCTCGTTACGCCACCGGCTGCGCGAAGTAGGCGGGGTGGGTGCGGCGGTAGGGTTTCTTCTCGCGGTAGGAGCGGGCGAGCTCCATATAGATTCCCAGGTCGCGGTCGAGGTCCGCCTGCGTGCCGTCGAAGTAGAAATTGCGAATGGGGATGCCGCCGTAAGCCTTCGATAGTTTGGGATAAATGGCCTCGCTCACGATGCCGTTCATGCAGGTGAAGGGGCTGATATCGATGATGCCGTCGGCGCCGTGCTTGGCGAGGTAGGCAGCCTTGCCCACGCTCAGCACCATCTCTCCCAGCGCGCCGCCGGTGGGCAGATAGGGCCAGGCAAGGTCCAGGATTTCCTCGATGGGAGGCTCTTCATAGCCCACGAAATCATCCTCGAAAGGCTCGATCAGGGCCTCTTCATCGGCGTGCTGAATGTGCGAGCGGATAAAGGTCTTGGCCATTTCCCAGGAGATTTTGCGGCCTCGCAGCAGCAGTTTGCGTTTGGCCTCATTGTTGGTGTAAGCCACCCACTCGCCGATGTGGCTCAAGCAACACTCCGCGCCGTAGCTCTCCAGCTTGCGAATCAGGTCTTCATTGGAAAACGTATTCAGCCGGCAGAAGATTTCTCCCACCACGCCGATCAGGGGGATCTCCGGGTCGTAGAGGGCGGGGACGCGGCGGAAGCGGTCGCGGCTGCGGGTCATCGCTTCCACCAGCGAACGGAGCTGGCAGCCGGCGTCGGCGCAGCTATTCTCGATCGTCGCACACACATCCTGGAGAGACTCCTGGAAGGCCCGGTCGGCCGCGCCGGGAGCGGTTTCATACGGACGGGTCTTCAGCAGCGCGCGGTGCAAGGTGTCCGCGCACACCAAGGCCCGCCATGCCGCCCGCAAGAAAGGCGTGGCGATCTCCCCCAGGTCCTCGTAGCCATTCTGGCTGGTGGGTGAGAGCACCTGCACACGGCCGTAACCCGCCTCGTCCAGAATCTTGCGCAGAAACGGCGCGTATTGGCCGAAGCGGCAGGGCCCGTCCGCCGTGGGCATGAAGAAAGAGGTGCGATCCGGGTCGAAGCCGGGCTGCTCGATGACGCGCAGAAAATCGCCCACTGTGACTTTTGCCGGATAGCATTCATCGCCGTTGGTGTACTTGGCGCCCAGCTCGCGAGTGCGCTCATCGGACAGTGGCGTGGGCCGCGCATTCACGCCCAGAAAGCGAAACGCCGCGGCAAAGGCTTCCGGACTGCCTTCGCCCATGGTGGGAATGTAGACCGTCCGGCCGCTCAGGGGATTGCCAGGACTTATACGGCGGTGGACATGGCGGTGGCCGAAGTGGGGCATCGCAAGAATCCTTTGCTGTCGAGGTACGCCTCGCAACGCGTGATGAAGCCCGCGTCATTCGCGTGACCGTCAAATTGCAGCACCAGCGAGGGCTTGCCCGCGGCTTCATCAATGAACGATTTGATGTAGGAGTCGGGCCCGCACTTGAAGTTGGAGATATAAACCAGGTGCAGGTTGGGATAGCGCCGGGTCAACCGCGCCGCGGCCAGGATGCGCCGGCCCGAGTTCCAGTACATGTTGGAGTTTACGTCGGTAATGTCCTCTTCGTCGAGGGGCAGGACTTCCATGGGCAGGACGTTCACTCCGTAGAGGATGCGCAGCTTGCGGGGGATATCGCAATTCACGCTGCGGTCGAAAATGTTGTAGGGGCGCCCCACCAGCACCAGCGCGGGCTCACCCGTCTCCTCGAGCTTGGCCAGAGCCTCGGCGCCGGCTTCCAGCAGTGTGTCGTTAAAGGCCTCCTGCGCGGCGTAGGCCGCCCTCACGGCATCGGCATTGGCTCGCGGCGCCACGCCCAGGTCGCGCGCGAACTCAGCCAGTTGCTTCTCCACGTGCTTGCGCCCATAGCGGAAGTGGACGGTGGGGGAAAGGTACCGGGCTTGGGCGGAATCGAGCTGGGGCGCGGCGCGAATCACGAAAGGCAACGTCTGGTTCCAGGGGCAGAGGTGCGAATCCACCAGGCCTTCCGGCGCCTCGGCGTTGACGATGTTGGGAAGGAGGATGTAATCGGCGGCTTTCTCCAACAGGTCCTGCACGTGCCCGTGCGCTACTTTCACGGGGAAGCAGGGCTGCGCGATGGTCAACTCCTCGCCCGCCGTCGAAATCTTGCGGTTGGTGGGGGAAGAAACGATGACGTCAAAACCCAGCTCCTGGAAATAAGCGCACCAGAAGGGGAAGCGATCGTAATAATACATGGTGCGCGGAATCCCCACCGTGCGGCTGCCGCCCTTGGCGGGCAGAAGAACCTCTTCCAGCAGCTTCTCGCGCCATTCGATCAAGTCTTCGATCACCGGGTGGCGGTCCGTGCGCGTCCGCTTGCGGAACTTGTCCGAGCACTTATCTCCCCAGTAGGTGCGCTGACCCTCGATGTTGAATTCCTTCATGTCACAGAAATTGGAACAAGCCTGGCAAACGAACTCGCGCGTGGTGAAGTTTACGAGATCCAGGTCGTAACCGCGGAAGCGGCTGGGGTGCCCGGCGCCTTTCATGCGGTCGCGGGCGATCAGCGCCATGCCGATGGCCCCGATGACGCCGTTGTGCGGCGGCACGATGATCCGCTTGCCCAGGATCTGAGAGAAGGCTGCCGCCACGGCGTCGTTGTAAGCCGTGCCACCCTGAAAGAAAATCACGTTGCCGATTTTGCGCCCCCGCACCACGCGATTCAGGTAATTGAGCGCCACCGAATACGCCAGGCCCGCCGCCAGGTCGCCCACTTCCGCGCCTTTGTGCATGAGGCCGGTAACATCACGCTCCATAAACACGGTGCAGCGTTCGCCCAGGCGCGCCGGGCTCGAGGAGGCAAGCGCCAGGCGCGCGAATTGCTCCTTGATGGAGATTCCCAGCTTCTCTGCCTGCTCTTCCAGGAAAGAACCCGTGCCCGCGGCGCAGGCCTCGTTCATGGTGAAGTCCACCACCACTCCCTTGTCAATGCGGATGAATTTGGAGTCCTGCCCGCCGATTTCAAATATGGTGTCCACGGGCTCCATGCCCATTTGCTTGCAGACGTGCATGGAGCCGGTTTTGTGCGCGGTAATTTCATCGTTCACCGTGTCCGCGCCCACCAGCTCGCCGATCAGCTCGCGGCCGGAGCCCGTGGTGCCCACGCCGCGAATATCGAGCACGCCGGCCAGCTCCCCTTCAATTTCCTTCAGACCGCGGTCCACCACTTCAATCGGGCGTCCTTGCGTGCGGAGGTAAATCTCCTTCAGCAAATTCCCTTCGGCGTCGATCACCACCAGGTTGGTGGAGAACCGAACCGATGTCGATGCCCAGATACGACTCGATGGAGGTGTTAGGTGCTTGAGAAGGTTTCAGGTGCCAAGTGTCAGAAGAGCAGGTGTCAGGTGCCAGGTGTCGGGTGTCAGTAGAAGCGGAAGCTTCAACAGGTGTGTCTTTTCCTGATACCTGACACCTGGCACCTGACACCTCTTTCGTGGGGCGATCACGCAACAGGAGGACATTCTGCATGGAGAGCGGGTCGGTGCAGGCGAAGTTCTTCCGAGTGGCCTCGTGCTGGCGCAACTGGTGGATGCGCTTGAACGAGCGCTTGCGGTATTCCTCGGCTTCCAGCACCGCCGCGCCCATTGCTCCCAGCCAGGCGTAGTGCTCGGGGATCAGGAGGTCCGCTTCTTTCAGCTTGAAAGCTTCGCGCAGGGCGTTGCGCACGCCCTGGTTCATCGCCACTCCGCCGATGAAGGCCACGGGAGGCACCACGGCGCGCCCCTTGACTAAACTGGATTTGTAATTACGCGCCACGGCGTCGCACAGCCCGCGCAGAATCTGCTCCGTGGAATAACCCTTCTGCTGGGCGTGAATCATGTCGGTCTTGGCGAACACCGAACAACGGCCGGCAATGCGCGCCGCGCAACTGGCTCCGCACGCCGCCGGGCCCACTTGCTCAATCGAGTAGAGGAGCCGCGTGGCCTGCTGGTCAATGAACGAACCCGTGCCCGCCGCGCATTCGCCGCTGGTCTGGTAATCTACAATGCCCAGATGCTTGCCGGTAACGTTGGGGTCAAGACGCAGATACTTGGACGCTTCGCCGCCCATTTCGAATACCGTGCGCACCTGCGGGTAGAACATCCGCAGCCCCTTGGCGATGGCGCGAAACTCATTTTCAAAGTAAATGCCCAGAACCTTGGCGATCAACTGGCTGCCCGAGCCCGTTACGCGGATGCCTTCCACGTTCTCTTCCGGCAGGTAGTCGTAAAGCTCCTTTAACAGGTCGAAAGTGGATTGGATGGGGCTGCCTTGCAGACGCCGGTAGCGCGATAGCACCAGGGCGCGGCCGGCAAAGGCACTGGATTCCGGGAAGGACGCCGCATAGAAGGTCTCGGATTTTTCCGCCAGCGTGCGAAAACGCGGTCCGTCGTCCGGCCCGCCAATGGCCGCAAGCTTCAGGCTGACCGCGCCAATGTCCAAGCCGATGTTGATGCTCATAACGAAAGTTGAAAAGTTGAAGAAGATGAAAAGTCAAAAGAGGAAAATCTTCAATTCCTCCACTTCTTGGACTCCTTCAACGCCTGGTTGACTGATACCCCATTATACTGGGCGCCTGGGAAAAAGGGTTCGGGTTAAATCACGCTAAGACCGATGGTAAATCGTAAGATGGGGCAATTCAGATTCCGCGCAACGACCGCAAGCCCCAAATCGGACTTTTTGGCATGACAAAAGGGAAGCATAGTCCGATTTTTTCTGACATTATGCCCCAAACATTCAAAGGCCCATTGCCACCGCCAAGTTTCGGGTCCGCTCAAGTCAGCCCACAGACATTTTCTCCCGCGAAAGGTAGCGCGACTGAGTGGGATTTCCTCTCGCGAAACCGGCCAGCTTAGTTGGGATTGCCCCCCCAGCCGAGCCGTTTGCACCGAGCGGTCGAAAGAGCCGGGCGAAACCTGCCATGACGCCATCCGTTGGGAGCGCGACCAGCCTGGCACTTGCCGCTCGCCGCCACCTTTGCGAGTGGGTGGTGAGATCGGGTCATCGGTTCATCGGGTCATTGAAAACCTTTTTGCACCATAAAATGGAGTTAAAACCCATGATTTATATCATCAGGCTTGACAATTCAGAATTAAGAACTTTTCAATGAATTCCCCTTTAGTTTCTACAACATTCTGGCCTCAGAGGAATAAGCTGCTTATTTATCATAGACATTCTGGCCTCAAGGTGAATTTGACGTAAGTCAATTAAATAACTCGTTTTTTTTCAAATACATTCTGGATACGACCTTCAATTTATGTCCACCCTTTTTCCCCTCGTTGCTACCCAAGAAAAAACTAACTCTTTTAATTTCATATATATAGATTTTTCAAGGCCAATACAATTCACCGCTAACCCCTTTTGTTTCTGATACATTCTGGCCTGGCGTGGCCGTTCTCGTATCGCTGAACTTCAGTTCAGCGTGTGCCGACCTGAAGGTCGGCCCCACATCAGCGCCTGTCGGCCTCCCCGACCAGGTCGGGACACTTTCCGGTCGACGCTACATCGGCTTGTGCCGGCCCTTGCGGCTTGTGCCGACCTACCCCGATCGATCGGGGTCGCGGCCATCACGTTCACGGGCGAGAACCCGATGAATCCGGGCCGGCTACGCATTCGACCCACTCAGTATAGCATTCTACGCTATTATTGTCAAGGTAAACTAATAAGATTCAGAGGCTACACATGATAAGGGATGCACCTAGGGCGCTCAGGATGAAAGCGAACGCGCTCAGATGGGCTCGTTGCTACCGTCGCGGGGGGGGGGTGCCCCGCCATTTAGCGCTGGGTGAAACCTGCGTGTATGAATTCCTACCCAAACGCCGCCATTTACGTGGATGGGCAGGATGGACAGGATCAGAAGGACGGAACAAACAATCCTGCTAGAGAGGCCGACTGACATATCCTGTCGATCCCATCTGATGAAGAATGGATCGTTTAGGGAGGTTTTCAATGACCCAATGACACGATGAATCAATCACCCGATTCCTATTCGTTCCATCCTTCGTGTTCCTGCCAGTCGATGATGCGGAGGTGCTTTTCTTCGCGGGGAAGTTCGGCGAAGGTTTTCTTATCGCCTTCGGCCAGGTTTCCATCCTGGGACTGATAAATCCAGCTCATCTCCTGTTTCAATGCCGCGGCTTCGCCGCTCAGGTGGACCACGAAGCTCTCATATTTGTAAGGAGCGGGTTTGTAGCCTCCCGCGCCATAAACCTGATCGGCCAGCACGATGGTCTGGGGGTCGAGCGCCTTTTGCTTCAGCAACGCCTGGCAGGCTTTGATAGCGAACCAGCTCGCGGTGCGGTGGTCCACATGCCGCTCATCGGGATGGGTCAGCGCGATCATCGCGGGGTGAAAGTTGGTAATGATTTGCCGGATTGCCTCCACCACCGCGTCGCGCGCGTAAGGCAGGTTGGGCTTGTAGACTTCCGCATAGGGGGCGTGATCGCAGGCAAGATAAATGGAAAGGAAGGGGTTGGAAGAATCCCTGTGCTCAAACCAGATGGCCCCCGAGCCTCCATCCGGCAAGCCCAGTACGGTGAGCTTGTCGCGCGGAACGCCCAGGTGCTCCAGCGCCTCGGCGGATTCCTCCATGCGCACCTCGCCAAATTCGTGCGCCTCGTTGGGGCCGCAGGGCCTGTCGAAGTAACGCTCGCACTGGCCCACGTCGCCGGCGGTGAGGATAAGGACCTCCACCGGAATTCCGGCTTCAACGGCCGCGCGCATCAGTCCCGCGTAGGCCTGCTCATCGTCTTCATGCGCGCAAATCACCAGGAGCGATGCCGGAAGCGCATTTACGGCGATTTCCGTCGTGGTCTGCCCCAGGAGTTTCTCCCCGGTTCCACCCAGCGCCAGTTCCAGGCGGTAGGCGCCGGGAGCCCGTAGAATATGATCGGCCCCCGTATCCACGGTCACTTTTTGTATCGCGCCAGGGGTAAGACTAATCCCCGTAGCGACCGCCCCGGTGAAAATCTGCCTGCCCTGGCCATCCACAATGTGCGCCTGAAGGGTAGCCCCGCTCCATGCCTCGTTTCCGGGATTTTTCAAGGTCGCGACGATCTTAACCGGGTCTTCGGGACGGAAGAGGGTATGGGAATGATCCACGCTAATTACCGGCGAAATCTGCCCCGGCGCGTAGAATTCGCGATACTTGGTGAAGTCGATAAGAGAATTGTAGGGATGCGTGAAGTTGCGGCTGTAAGGTTTGGGCACGTCGCGGTCCCAATCGCGCACAATCGCCTGCGGGGTGAATTGCATGTCGTATAGGATGGTACGGTCAGCATTCCACAGCGCCACAGTGTAAGTGTCGATTTCCGGAGCAGGGCCTTTTTCGTTGCCCAGGGATATACCGGAACCCATCACGTCTCGCTGCCGGCCGCGCAAGAAGGTTGCCGTTCCGCCAGCCGTCATGGGAACGGTCACCGCCGTACCCGCGGGTACATCCAAGTGCCCGGTCAGCACCCGGACCGCCGAGTCGGTGATGTCGTGCCCGCCTTGGGAATGGAGCGCGATCCAGGGATAGTTCGCGTTGGAGAACTCCAGGCGCAAACCTTTCACATCGGCGTCCGACACGTTTTCGACCACCGCTTCACACTTGATGGGCTCGCCCACGTTGTAAATGGTCTTGTCGAGGGTCACGCGGGAAATCCGCACCATTTTTCTGTACACCACGAAGCCCCGAACTTTCTTGGTGACCTCGGGAGAGTGTTCGATGCGGTCGTCCACGTGGAGGGTAAGGGTGTAAAGGCCGGTGGGCGCCTGGGGAGGAATCGGCCAGCCCACCTGGAATTCCTCCACCCCGGGTTTCGTTTCCGGGAGGCGGTCCATTTCCAGACTGGTGCTGGCGGTTGTTCCGTAATATTGGATTTCGGCGAAGACCACATAGCGTTTGGGCTGGCCCATGAGCCCGTGTACGGTGGCGTGAATGTAAGCGAACGTGCCGCTGTTAAAACCTGTTTCCAGGGGCCCGCCTTTGATCGATATCTCCGCCCCCCAAAGCGGCCCGCCGATCAGGAAAAGCGCCCCTGCCAGCGCAGTCCACCACCATGTTCTCTCGATCATCTCTTCTCCTTGTCCCCGCGTGGGATTCCTTTATTATTGCCGGTACTATTGCCCAGTTCAAATTAATTTGCTTAGTCCTTGCACAAGGTGCCCGCGGCATTTAGAATGTGCGCGCACGGTAAGCCCGTGAAAAAAACACACTTTCACTCCCGCTTCCAAGGCCCATCGCGAGTTGCCGCTGTTTACGGATGCACCGCATTGCTCGCCATGCTGCCGGTCTGCGCCAGCCTGGTTCTCCGCCACCCGCAAGTGCTGGCGGATAGCTCGCGGGGGGCGGGCGACGGCGTGGGCGCGAATGCCCTGCCCAGTGCGGCTTCGCTTGGCCCCGCCTGGCGCGATAGCCTGGGCGATGGATTCCCGGACGGCGCCCGCCTCGACAGCGCCCAGGACCGTGAGAACTTCACCCGCTGGTTCACCTTCCTGGCGGAAACGCAGTATTACGCGCCGGCACGCGAGGCACGGGCGGAGGTGGAGGACTGCGGGGCGCTGATTCGCTTCGCCTTCCGGAATGCCCTGATGGCCCACTCGCCAGCGTGGCGCGAGGATGCCGGGCTGCCTTACGATCCGGGCTTTGGCGACATCGCGAAGTATCATTATCCAAGCGGGCCGCTCGGGCGGGCGTTATTCCGTGCTCGGCCCGGCCCGGCCGCTCCCGGCGATCTTGCCCACGGCGCCTTCGTGGAGTTTGCCGATGCCGCCACGCTCCTCCGTTACAACACATATTTGATTTCGCGCGACGTCCGCGCGGCAGAGCCCGGCGACTTGCTGTTCTTCCACCAATCCGTCCAGCGCGAGCCTTTCCATTCCATGTTATTTGTGGGCAAATCGTACTACCTGCCGCAGGGCTCGGATTGGATTGTTTATCACACCGGCGACCTGAATGGCCAGCGGGGCGAGATCCGCGAGGTGCAGGCGGGAACCCTGCTCGAACATCCCGACCCGCATTGGCGGCCGTTGCCCGATAATTCCAATTTCCTGGGAGTCTACCGGCTGGAAATCCTGCGCTGAGCATCCGATGAATACTGTCATGCCAATTCGACGCGGTTCCGCGCGAGTGATTCCAGCCCGGCAATCTGCGCGTGAATTTGGCGGATGGCTGCTGGCGGCATTGTGCCTTTTCGTGGCCTTATTCGCCGCGACACCGGCTGCGCTTGCCCAGCAGGAAACGAGGGAACCGTCATTTTCCGTCTCTTCCCGCCAGACCTACGCGCCTTCCCAGCAGCCGAAAGTCTGGATCAGCTTTCGCGAGGTCGATCACCTGGATTTCCGCGTCTATCGCGTCAATGACCCCATTCAGTTTTTCTCCAAACTAAAAGACGCGCATTCGTTCGGCAGCGAAAAAGCGGAACTGGCGCGGGAGAAATCCTGGCTCGAGCGCTTTCACGAATGGAAGCGTGATTGGCGCGCGGACATTCGGGATTTTTTCCGGTCTCAACTGCGCTTCGAGACGCGCTGGCAATACCATTCCGCGCGCGTCCAGAAGCGAAAGCTGCAACGCATTCCACTTGATGTTGCCTCTTACGCCCAGGTGCCGGTTCTGAATCGCCAGCAACTGGTTCTCGGTTGGCGCGAGCTGGTGCCCAAGACGCGCGATTCCGAGTACCAGGAAATCCCCGTGGATTTGCACGACAAGGGTTTATATCTCGTAGAAGTGGCTAACAACGGGTTGCGCGCGTATACGCTGTTAATGGTCACGGACCTGGCGCTGGTCTCCAAAACCGCTCCCGGGCAGGTGCTGCTTTTTGTTGTTCGCCGCGACTCCGGCACGCCGGTGGAGGGCGCCGCCGCCGTCGTCTTCAATAATCATCAGGTGTTGGCGCGCGGCTCCACGGACGCTTCCGGCGTGTTTCAGTCCACTTTCAAGCAAATCAAAGTTGACGACTCCATCATGGTGGCCACGGCGGGCAAGGATGTGGCGGCCACCAGTGTCGAGCCATTCTTCTTCTTCGACACTTCCGACACCGATTACGTGGGGTACATCTACACGGACCGGCCCGTTTATCGCCCCACGCATCAGGTGGATTTCAAAGGCATCGTGCGCGCGCGGATGGGCGGCAAGTTCAGTTTGGACGTGCCGGGCCCGCTCACGGTGGAGGTAACGGACGCCAAGCAAAAGACCATCTATCAGCAGAAGCTGGATTTGTCGCCCTTTGGGTCCTTCCACGGCACGCTGACCCTCAGCCCGCTGGCGGCGCTGGGCTCCTACGGCATTAGCGCGCACCTCCCGGGTAACAAGCAGCTTTACGGGTCATTCGAAGTGCAGGAATACAAGAAGCCGGAATTCGAGGTGGCGGTTTCCACCGAGAAGACGCGATATCTCCAGGGCGACGTCATCCAGGCCACCATCAGCGCCCGTTATTATTTTGGCGCGCCGGTTTCGGGCGGGAAAGTGAAGTATTCCATTTTCCGCTCCGGCTATCGGTTCCCATATTGGCGCATTCTTTGGGGCGATGAGGACTTTGACGGTGACGAGGGCGAAGGCAATTCTGACGAGGACTACTTTGGGCAGGAGATCAGCCAAGGCGCGGGTCAATTGGATGCCGACGGCGTGCTGCGCGTGACTTTGCCCACCGAAGTCGACGCTCACAAGCGCGATTATCGCTATCGCCTCGAGGCGCATGTGACCGACGCCAGCAATCGCGAAATCATGGGCGGCCGCGGCGTGGTGGTAACCTACTCGTCAGTCGTCGTCTTCCTGGAGTCCGACCGTTACGTTTACGCCCCCGGCCAAACGGCGGACATCACCGTTCATACGCTCGACTACGATTCCAACCCTGTCTCCACCAGCGTGCAGTTGAAGTTTGAACGCCATCAGCCCTGGGGCGTCCGCACGCCACCGGAAATCCTTTCCCGGGCAAGTTTGTCCACCGATGCCCACGGTGTGGCGCACTACACCTACACCGTTCCCGAGGTACCCTGGCTCACTATTGACGCCGGCAGCATCGACAGCAATCAACGCGAAGCAACTTTCTCCACCAGCCTCTGGATTTCCGGAGTGCAAGCCTATGCCGAAGAGGGTGGGGGACGCCGCATTGACATCTACCCCGACAAACATTCCTACAAGCCTGGCGATACGGCACACGTGTTGATTGCCACGCACGAGCCCGGGGCGCAGGTTTTGGTGACCACCGAGGGGCAGCAGGTTTACACCTGGTCGCTGCAACCTGCCACCGGCGATTCACTGACCGTGGACGTTCCCATTGAGGAGCGCTTTGAGCCCAATTTCTTCCTTAACGTCGCTTTCGTGAAGAATGAACAGCTCCTGGAAAGTTCGAAAAACATCGCCGTGCCGGCGGTGGAGAAGGTTCTCAAAGTCACCGTGGAAACCGACAAGCCGCAGTACCGCCCCGGCGAGCAGGTTACTTACACCCTCACCGCGCAAGACGCCGAGGGGCATCCGGTGAGCGCAGAATTGAGCTTGGGCGTGGTGGATGAGGCCATCTACGCCGTCCGCCCGGATACGGTGGAACCTCCCGAGAAAGTGTTCTACGCGCGCGGGTGGGACAAGGTGATGACGCAACTTTCCACCGCCTACTGGTTCACGGGCTACTCCGGCCTGCGCAAAATGGAGCTGGCCCTGCTTCGCGCGCCCACGCGGCTGGCCGACTTCAAGAACCCGCAAACGGTGCAGCCCAAGGTTCGCAAGTTTTTCCCCGACACCATCGAGTGGCTGCCCACGCTGGTGACCGATGCCGGTGGCAAGGCCCGCGCGTCTTTCAACTTCCCCGATTCGCTCACCACGTGGCGGGCCACCGTGCGCGCCGTGACGCGCAACACCTTGGTGGGCCAGGTGGTGTCCAAAGTCATTACGCGCAAGAACCTGATTCTGCGCCTGGAGATTCCGCGCTTCATGGATCAGGGCGACACGGCGACGCTGGTGGGCATCGCCCATAATTATCTCTCGACGGATAAAACCGCGAAGGTTTCCCTCGACGCACAGGGAGTGGAGCTGGCCAGCCCCGCGGAAGCCAGCGTGAACGTTCCCAAGAACGGTGAAGCGGTGGTGACCTGGAACGTGCGCGCGCCGAAGATTGGCCAGGCGAAGTTCCTGGCCAAAGCCCTGACCGATGAAGAATCCGACGCGCTCGAACTGGATATGCCGGTGGAGCCGTGGGGGCTTCAGCAGAGCGTGGCGCAGTCGGGGGCTCTGCGCGGCGACAAGGAGGAAATCAAGAAATCACTGGACCTTCCCCAGGATGTCAACGCCGACGCCTCCATGCTGCATATTGACCTGGCGCCTTCGATTGCCGGCACTCTCATGTCGGCGCTGGATTATCTGGCCACGTATCCCTACGGGTGCGTTGAGCAGACGATGTCGAGCTTCCTGCCCAACATTCTGGTGACGAAGGCGATAAAAGATCTGGGTCTAACCCCGCCCGCGGCTTCCACCGAACTGGATAAGAAGATTGCCGCCGGGCTCGAGCGCCTCTACACGTTCCAGCATGACGACGGCGGATGGGGCTGGTGGCAGACGGATGAAACCCATCCCTTCATGACCGCCTACGTGGTTGCCGGTTTGGCGCAGGCAAAAGAGGCTGGGTACTCGATTGACGAGCAACGGCTGAAGAATGGCCGCGAATCGCTGGAAAAGCAGATCGAGGAAAACCCTCGCGCCCTCGCGGATATTCGCGTCTACATGGTTTACGCTCTGGCCTTGAGCGGCGACGTGGACCGCTCCCTGGTGGAAAACCTGTACTCCTCGCGGGATAAACTCTCCGCGCATGGACAGGCTTTGATGGCCCTGCTGCTTTTGCAGGTTAAGGACTCGCGCGCGCAGGAATTTGTGAAATTGTTGGAAGCCGACGCGCGCGTGGAAGGTCCTTTCGTCTCGTGGAAATCCGAACGCCAGGAAATGCTCGACTTCGCTTCCGACAATTCTTTTGAGACCACGGCGTATGCACTCAAAGCCCTGGCGAACCTCGACCCGAAGAGCGACTTATTGCCGCGCGCCGCGCGTTGGCTCGTAGAGCATCGCTCCGACGGCTACTATTGGGATTCCACGGAGCAAACCGCCACCGCCATTTACGGCTTGATCGACTATTTGAAAATCTCCGGCGAGCTTAAGCCGAATTACACGCTGAGCGTGTACTTGAACGGCCAAAAACTTGCCGACCGGAACATTACGGAAAAGGATGTGGCGAACCCGCTTCCCATCGTGCTCGCCGCGGCCGCGCCACAGGTTCATGCGGGCGCAAACGAAGTGCGCATCGTGAAATCCGGCGCGGGAGTGCTCTACTGGTCAGCCTCAGCCTCTTATTTCTCGCGCGAGCCCAAACCGCCGCCGGCGGGGAGCTACAAGCTGAACGTGCTCCGTGAATACTTCAAGCTTGTACCGGAGCGGAAAGACAATCGCATCGTCTATTCCGAGCAGCCGCTGGCGGGTTCGGTCGAGACGGGCGACGTGGTGGTGGTGCGCCTCACCGTCAGCACGACGCACGACGAGCAGTACTTGCAGATCGAGGACCCCATCCCCGCGGGCTTTGAGTTTGTCGAGCAGGAAGGATTGTACGAACTGAAAGAAAAGCCGCCTTGGTGGGACTTCTATTACACGCAGCGCGAATTTCATGACGACCGCGCCGCGCTGTTCTCCACCACGTTCGAGCGCGGGCAGGGGCAGTTCCATTACCTTTTGAAGGCAGTGACGCCGGGAACGTTTCAAGCCAATCCGGCGCGTGTGCTGCCCATGTATGAGCCCGCGCGGCAGGCGTCAACTCGGGCGGCGACCGTGACCGTGAATGCGCATTAATTTAGGAGCCGAGCTGGCAACCACTGTCAGGACTGCACTGACCGTGGTTACGAGCGCCCAAGCTTTGCACGTTGAGTGACACCAATGAAGAAAACCTTTGCGACCTGGAAATGGGGCCTGGGGGTTGTGGCCCGCAGCTACCTGACCGTCGTAGTACTGGCGGCGCTCATCGCGCTTTGGGCGTGGGCGGCTTACGCATGGCTGGGTTTGCCGGAGTCCTCGGTGCTGCTGCTGATGCTCGCGCTCATCTGGGCCATCGCGCAACTCCTTGTGGCCGTCGTCGTTGTGGAGGGAATCGTTTCGAGGGCTGCCGATGCCTCGGCGACAGAAGGCAGGAGTCTCCTCCTCCGGTCGCTGTGGGCGGCAGACCGGAAAAAACTCCTAAACACCATGATCTTTTGCCTCGTGAGCTTTGCGCTCGCGTGGGTATGCGGCGCTGTCTTTAGCTGGTTCAATGCTCACTCGATCGAGGTTGCATCTTTCCTGACCTTCCATTCGGAAAGAGCTGTCAGCCATGTACCCATTGAGGAGATCTTCAGGTTCATCGAAGGGCTGCTGTGGATTGTTCTCAGTGGATTCCTACTCGGCTTTTTCATCGCTCTTTTGCGTGGAGGTTGGCGGGCGGCGGGGAAGCAAACAGGGAAACGCCTCGCCGAATGCGCCTTCGGGGCTTCCTTCCTGACAAGCCTGCTGAGCGTGGCGGTGTTCGGAGGATTAGCTTACGAGCTTGCCAACTGGCATCCGATGGTCCCACCAGGATTCTGGGATTACACGCAGATGATTGTACGGTTTTCACTTGTTCTCATCATCATTTCCGCCGGAGCGCTGTTCTGGCCGCTCTCCCTGGCGCGCCTGCAAGCGGCCAAGCAGAACCCTCAACAAGAAGGGCACCGCGGGCCGACAGGTGTTTGACTTCCCTCACCCACACGACTTGCAAAACGTGGGGCCCGATCCGCCTTGCGGTCCCCCCTCTCTCACAAAGGGGCGAGGGAACAAGACTCCGTGGTATTGGCGCGGCATTCATGAGCGCTGGCGCGGCGTGGCAGAGCCGCAACCGGATGCGCAGGGGCCAGCCGCGCTGGCCCGGGGCCGAGCGCCGTTCGGCCCTACAAAACAGGCCCGCGCTATCCGTGCTATCCTTTCCAGTATTGCGGTGTTTATCCAATCGTGCTAACAAAGAGTGCGAGGGGCAAACTGATGATGCGAGGACTCAGGGTTCCGACAAGTCTTTTCGCTGTAGCTGCGCTTATGGCAGTCATTCTTCCGTCTGTGGCCTCGGCGCAGGCAGCCTCGGCCCCCCAGGCAACCCCGGCGCAGCAGGCCCACGCGGAAGACGCGGACATTGTCCAGCATCTCAATGCGGCCATCACTTGGTATCGGCAACTTGCGAGCGCCAACGATTCGGCGGGTCAGCCGAGCGATGCCTTCTTTCTGGACAATGCCCGCAGCCTCGCCAAGCAGGCGTTGCAGATGGCCTTTCAATCCGCGGAAACGGAAGCTGCGCTGTTGCTGGCGGAAAAAGGGGATGCGGCCACCAGCGGCAGCGCCAACGTTTCCGCTCAGAGTTCCGGCGAGCAGCACAACCTCGCTGAATCCGCCGCCACCACCGCCGCCACGATCAGCCAGATTCACAGCCAGATGGAAATCCTGAACAGCCAGATAACCAAGGCTTCGGGAAAGCGACTCCAGGAATTGATTGCCCGGCGCGACACGCTGCAAGAGCAACTGGATTTCAATGAGGCGCTCGAGGAAGCACTTCAGAAGTTATCCACCTTCATGAGCAGCAACGCGCGGAAAGCGGGGGGATTGCGGGAGGAGATCAATGACCTGAAGAAATCGGTTCCTGAGATCTTTGCCACGACTCCGGGAAAAGGGGCAGCCCCCGCCTCTTCCAACTCTTCGGCGACCTCCTCCGCAGGGTCAGGGCTGATCAGCCAGGTCGCGGCCGTGTTCTCGCGATCGGGAGACGTGCGGGAGATTAAACAGTTAATTCAGGGCGCCGGCAAGGTCACGGAATTGGTCCGCAAGGTACAGTCTCCCCTACGCACCAGGCTCCGGGCCACCGTCGAACAGGGACGGAGCATGTCCAACCAGCCCGCGGCGCAAGGCCCGGCAAGCATGGAAGCGGCGCGGCAAAAAATGACTTCACTCACCACGCAGTTCAAGCGGATTTCCGCCGCCACCATTCCCCTGGCCCAGGAAATAATCCTGCTGGATGAAAGCCAGGCGAGCTTGCGGCAGTGGGAAGACTCGGCGCACCGGGGGTACATTCAGACCCTCAGATCTTTTCTGATCCATGTGGCGGTTCTCCTGATCGGGATCGCGGTGGTGGTGGTTATTTCCGAGCTTTGGCGAAGAATAACGTTCCGCTATGTTCACGAAGCGCGGATGCGGCATCAACTTCTACTTCTGCGCCACCTCACCACCGGCCTGCTCCTCGCCATTGTCCTGGCCCTGGGATTCGTCAGCGAATTCAGTTCGCTGGCCACCTTTGCCGGGTTCGTAGCCGCGGGTATCGCGGTGGCATTGCAAACCCTGCTGCTTTCGGTGGCCGGCTATTTCTTTCTGATCGGACGGCACGGTGTGATGGTGGGCGATCGCATTTCTGTTTCCGGCATCACCGGAGACGTTATCTATGTGGGGCTGGTCCGCATTTACTTGACCGAATTGGCGGGCGCAGGCACCGACTTGCAGCCCACGGGACGCGTGGTGGTGATTTCAAACTCGGTCCTTTTCCAAGGTATTCCCCTCTTGAAGCAAATTCCGGGCACCGCTTATGCCTGGCATGAAGTGGTGGTGAAGTTGGAGCGGGGCAGCGATTACACGCAGGCGGAAAGCAAATTGTTGGAAGCGGTCAATTCGGTTTATTCCCAATACCGTGAAAGCATCGAGGAGCAGCATCAGGCCGGAAAAGGTCTGATGACCACCATTACCCCCGTAGTTCCAACTCCGCAGGCACGGGTTCAGTTGTCGGATGAGGGCTTGGACTTGATCGTGCGATACCCTGTCGTGCTGCGCCGGGAAACGGAAATCGATAATGAAATGGCCAAGAAAGTCGTGGAGGTTATCCACAGCGATCCGGAATTGAAAGCTGCCGTGGGATCGCCCACGATCCGGCCCGCGATGCAGGGGTAGGGGCACGCCATGGCGAGCACTTGTCATGGAACTCAGCGCAAGTCGGCGGCAGTGGGATGCTCGAGAATTCGCCACAAGGCTGCATTGCCTTCGCGGCGCGCCATGCGGCGCACGCGCTCGAGGGCTTGGGCGTAAGCAGTTTTCATCTCGGCTTCGGAACGTGGTTTGGTAATGGCGGCTTCCAGTTCCTCTGTAGTCTTCAATGCGGTGGCCGGCGCTTCGATCCTCTCTCCCGTTAAATAAAGCACCAATCCCTCCTCAAACCACCTTGGGACGCCCTTCGCGCGGAGACGATGTACGACAAGATGGGTTAACTCGTGCCGCAAGGTTTGGTTCAGGATGTGTTTTCGCGCCAGCAGTTCGAGTGGTTGCAAGGCAATGGACCGGCCATCGCTTGATGCCGCCATCCAACCGGGTTGTCCCGTAGCATCGATGAACTCTCCAACAGAGTCCCAGGTTTCGACGCGTACGCGGGGGGTAAGAATTTCCGCGTGCGCGCCCAATTCCTTGCGCCATTGCTCCAATGCATCGAGCGATTGCTTCACCCAGGGTTCCTGGGAGGCGGGGTAAACAAGCTCGAAGTGTTCACTGGAAGCAATCGGGTCAGGGTCGACTGTGGGGGGCAAACCAATTTCCGTCCCCGGAAAATAGGTGCTGAGGATTCGCTCCGCCGATAATCCCATCCGTGCCATTTGCTCGGCGCCGGCTTGGCAAAGTCCCACGCCATGGCCCAGCCCGTGCCCGGTGAACAGCCAAGAGTCTCCTTGGCGCTCCAATGTGTACAGGTTGCTTTTGAGCTGTCCCCAGCCGAGGCGCCGGTCGAGAGCGTAACGGAACTGATTGGCGTCAACGTTCCAGGTAGCACCGGCCACAGCACCCAGAACAAGCGCCCGGCCCGAGGAATCACGCTTGGCAATGAAGAGGTCCGCGAGCGGGGCAGCCAGGGGCAGGTGCAACGCTTGTCGAAGAATCTGTTGCAAGGTTTCGGCGGTGAACGTCCTTTGCCAAGTGGCGTGGCTGCTCGCGAGGCAATAGGGATCGTGAATCGAAATCAAGTAGGGTTGGGCGCGGTCGGGCCACAAGTTCCCGGCGGCTTCCGTCATTCCCCCGCAGCACGCCGTGAAATAAGGGTCCGCGAGCGCCCCGTTATATTGCAGGACCTGGCCGTGTGTGGCGCGGGCGGCGGCTTCGACACTATTCTCATCCTCCCCATCCTGTGGTAGCCGGAAAACCTGGCAGTGCGTGAGCGAGCAGAAATCGAATCCTCGACCGCCGTGCCGTCCCTGCCATCGCAGCGCCCAGGTGCGGGCCAGAATCGCCATGGCCTGGCGCGCCGCAGGAGCTTGGAGCACGGAAGCTTCTCCCCGCAGGACGCCGGAGACGTACGACTCCAAATCCATTTGCGTCGTGACCTGCAGCCCTTCGCCGGCCGGGTTGACGCGCACATTCCGAAGCAGAAACGTCTGGAGCGGTTCATTTACCTTGGCGAAAGCGGGAGAAACACGAAACGGCGTCACTGAATTAACCGTGAGAATAGCAAAATTCCGGTTCGTCGCGTCGAGGCGGCATTGGACAACCTGCCGGGCAGAGCAGGAAATCTTCTTGCCGGGCAGCAGGACAAGACAAGACTCATCTCTTTTCGCGCCACAAATGTTGACGCTTTTTCCGGTGGATTCCAAGGTCAGCGACTCGACGGCCCGATGGGAAAACAATTCCACCCTGAACTCCGGACTCGCCGGACGTGCCGGAAGCGCTGCCGCCAGGACCAGGAATGCCAACAGCAGTTTTCTCATGGCGTGTGGGGCTTTTGTGCGAAGTACTGGCGAAGAATTCGTCCCGCCAGCGGTGCGGCATCAGCGGGGCCCGTGCCACGCTGCAAGAGAATCACCAGGGCGACTTCCGGCGCGTCCACGGGGGCGTAGCCAACGAACCACGCGTGCGTCACGTGGCTTCCGTCCAGGGCGGGAGCGGTTCCGGTTTTGCCGGCGACGCTCACCCCGGGAACGGCGGCGGCGTGGCAGGAACCATGGTCCACGCAATCGCGCAATCCTCTCGTCAGTACCGCCAGGGTGCTCTGGCGCAAAGCGACCACGCGCTCAAGGCTCGGCGCCTTCTGTTGTCCGGGCATGATGAGCCGGAAAACCTTGCCTTGCGTGGCGATGGCGGAGTACGCGAGCAGCACTTGCGCCGGCGTGGCCGTCACCCCTTGGTCACCGAGCGCGGCGAGAGCTTTCCCCCGGGGTTTATCCGGGACCAGCACTTCGCCGGGCGTCGCCTCCTCCCCGGCCGCGCCGAAGCCAAACACTCCGTACCAGTGGGTTAGAGTGGACGAGGAGAGCCGAGTGCTCAACTCCGAAAAGAAGTAGTTGCAGGAGTTCGCCAACGCCCCAGCAAGATCGAATGGTTCGCTGGCAGGCGGATGGGAGCAATGATAGGATTCCCCCAGCAGCCCCGGGACACGCCGGCACATGATCCTTTCCGCGGGCGAAATGATGCCTTCTTCGAGGGCGGCGGCGCTCACCACCAGCTTCGCTGTCGACCCGGGAGTATAAGCTTCTTTGAGGGCGACGGGGGAGTTCCAAATGGCGAGGATCCGGCCGGTTCGTGGATCGGAGACGATCACCGCCCCCGCCCTTCCCTGCATCAACCGGCTGACGAAGGCCGGCAAGTCCTTCGCGGCGCGCGGGTCCGGCCCGCCGGCGAGAGTGGCAAGAAGAATGGCTAGACTTCCACCTAATTCACAGAGTTGGAATGCCACTGAGATGCACCGCATGGCCACCCAACGTGGCATATCAAGCGGAAGAAGTCAAACACGCACACATCAACCCCCACCCATTTTCTCCACGGATGCGCCGCTAGCGAGAGTGCAGTCCCTGACTTCAGGCTTTCTTGCTTCCCGGATTTGAAGGCGGTTCGGGCCGCGCAGATTTGTAACGGGATTTTCTTCCCCGCGGTAATCTGACACGATCCTGGATCAACACACGCTGGCAATCGGCACAAACGACGTGACAGCCACTCGGTGAGGACACAATCCGGGACGATCCGCAGTTAGGGCAAACCGATTGTGCAACCATTTTCCTGGCGATTCTAGCATAAGTTGGAACCGCCTGGTTCCGAAAGAGCATTAGTTTAGGCATGTATTATCAGATGAATCTCTCATGAAGCATGATTTCAACAAGAGGCGTACGACCTACCTCACGCGGAGGGCTGTTCCCCAAGGGCAAAAGTCATCAATTTGAGCGATACTGTATCTTTGCCGCCCGCAGCGGACCGCCCGGCTGTCTCCAACCGAAGATTCGGGAAGACGGATGATACCGGAGAGCGCGGCGCCCGGAGGCGCAGATCGCGAGCGAAGGGCATGACACCGCAGGAACATCAACAGGCCGTGTATAGCCGCCGGTTTGCCGGAATCGAGCAGCGCCGGGCGGAGGTGTGGCAGACCCTCGCCCGCCACTACTTCCATCGTTGGGTAAAGCCCACGGACACTGTCCTGGATGTGGGCGCTGGATACTGCGAGTTCATCAACAGCATCGCCGCGGCGCGCAAATATGCGTTGGACTCAAACCCTGCCACCGGGATTAAGGCCGACCCCGGCGTTACCGTGCTTTCTCAGCAGGCCACCGAGGCGTGGGCCCTGCCCTCGGAGTCCGTCAATGTAGTATTCAGCAGCAACTTCTTCGAACACCTCCCCAACCAACAGGATCTTGCCCGCTGTCTCGCGGAGGCGTACCGGGTGCTGCGCCCACAAGGGTTGCTGATTGCTGTTGGGCCGAACATCCGGTTTTGCTTCGACGTTTACTGGGATTTTGTGGATCACCATTTGCCTCTCAGCGATCGCTCGATGATGGAAGCGATGGAAATCGCCGGATTTCAAAGGGAATTGGTCATACCGCGCTTCCTTCCCTTTACCATGAGCGGCCGAGCGCCCCACCGGGCATTCCTGGTTCGTCTTTACTTGCTGGTTCCCCTGGCGCCGCGGCTGTGGGGAAAGCAGTTCCTGGTGATTGCGCGGAAGCCCTAGCGATGAGTTTCTCTCCTCAAACCGCCCGCAGAATCGGTTGGCCTGCCTGCTTCATCCTGGTCTTTGTCTCGGCCTTTTTCCTCAGCGGAACGCAGCGACCGCCGCTGGAACTTGATCCCTCCTGGCACGCGGCGCTGGAATACGCCACCGCGCACCATCTGCAATTCGGCACTCAGATCGTCTTTACCTTCGGGCCTTTAGGATTCCTGAGCACGCGGACCAGCTTGGGACATCTCGTGGGGGCGCGTGTTGCCTTCGGCTTTTTCTGGAGCGCGCTCGTTGCCCTGGCGGCGACGGCGCTGGCAAAACGTCTGCCGGGATGGGTCCGCCACGCCTTTCTCGCCTGGTTGGTGGTCTGCACTCTTTCCGCCGGGTTCGACCAAACCGCTTTCTTCGTGATGGTATACGGCGCATTGCTTCTGCTCGCCGACAACCCCAAGCAGCGCTGGCAAGCGCCCATTTACGTCTTCGCCTTCATCGTTCTGTCTCTCATCAAAAGTCTGTTCCTAACCGCAGCGATCGGGAGCCTTGCCCTCGTTGCTTTCTGCTGGATCTGGCAGCGAAAACCCCGGAAGGCAATCGTGCTGGTGCTGGCGGCGCCGGCCGGATTTGTCGCTTGCTGGATGGCCTTAGGGCAGTCGCCCTCCCATCTTGCCCCATGGTTCAGGTACGGCCTGGAGTTACAGTCCGGTTACAGCGCGGCAATGAATCTGGCTCCCAAGACCTCCGTCCTCAGCGCTGCGCTGGCGGCGCTGGCCTTGTTCCTGGGCGCCTTGATCGCCATCATCCTGCGGGCGCGGCGTGACCTTCTCACTTGGGCAATCTTGCTCACGCTGGCACAATACGTCTTTCTCGCCTGGAAGGAGGGATTCACGCGCTCCGGGGACTGGCACACCTTCGTGTTCCTCTGGTTTCTGCCGTTGGGTGTGGCGCTTCTCTTCCTCGTGGACCTATCAAGCGCGGCCCCGGCTTCTCACCGCTGGGTGTTGAACTCCACCTTCGCCGCCAGCATGGCGCTTTGCCTGGTAGCGGCGCACTTTCAGATTCCGGGACTCGCTTGGCGGCAGGTTACCGATTGGCCACAACGCCTCACCAACAACACCCGGATCATCCTTGCCACCTTGCGGGGGCGCTCTCAGGACCTCTATGCTGCGTGTCGCGACTCCCGGAATTCTCACATGCTCATTCTCGACCGCGCGAAAGACCTGATCGGGAACGAATCCGTAGACGTGATGAACTACCTGCTGCTGGCCCCTGTGGTCAATGACCTGAACTACCAGCCGCGCCCCGTCATTCAGGGGTTCGTCGCTTACACGCCGGCGCTTCAGAGCCTGAACGAGGAGTACTTCCGCAGCGCCGGGCGCCCGCATTATGTGATGCTCTGCCAGGAAGCCACGGACGGCCGCTTTCCCGCCCTCGAAGACTCCGCCGCGTTGAATTACGTCCTGAATAACTACGTTCCCGTGGCACGGGATGGGCGCTTCCTAATCTTGCAGCAGCAAACCGCGGAAGACCCGGCATTCCAGCTTGTCCACGAGGAAAACCTGCGCTTTGGCCAGAAATTGGGTCTGCGCTCCTGGGGGCACGGACCCTTATTCATGTCGGTCACGATCACTCCAACCTTGCTGGGAAGGGCTGCTACCTTGCTGTATCAGCCGCATCCGCTTTACATGCGGGTGGCGATGGAGCAAGTGGACGAGCGGTACCGCATTGTTCTCTCCATGGCGGAGCGGCCGTTCCTGGTAAACCCCCTGCTGAATAGCAACTACGATGTTATGAACCTCTATGCTGCCTACCCTGGCAAGGAGGCTGGCAGCGTGACCTTCGAGCGCCCTGGGCAAGCGTCTTTTGAATTCCGGGATCAGCTCACGGTGCGGCTCTATACCGCCCCTGGTTTTCCGCGGGCAGCTCGGGGGATTTCCGTTCCCCGTATGCTCGCGGATGTGCAGGGCCGCGTTTTCTGGCCGGAGCCGAAATCGGTGGTAAGCGCTGCCCCCGCGCAGGTGATGATTTTCCACGGAGCCCCGGCCTTGATGGTGCGCGCGCCCAGCAAGATCGTAGTGGAAATCCCTGCGAACGCATCAGCATTCTCGGGTTACTTTGGTATGCCCGAGGAAGCCTATACCGGTGATGGCAATACCGAGAGTGTGAGGATCTCCATTGTGGTCCAGAATTGGACCGGACGGAACCGGTTAACCGTTGATCGTCTCCTCCAGCCTTCGTTCCGCGCGGATGACCGCGGCCGTTTCTCCTTCCACATTCCGATTGATCCTTCCCGTGATCGCACCATCATGTTGACCACAGAACCTGCTCCTGCTGGCAGTGGCGAACGCGGTTCGTCAATCTGGTCACAGTGCCGATTCGAGGAAGGACGCTCGCCATGAAGAATGCCAAGCCTGCCTGCGCCCTGCGGCCGGCGCAGAAAGCTTGACACCTCTCGCAATGCAGGTCATCGTAAGCACTGACTTCTGACCTTTATTCCTCCGGTGGCGATTAATGATGGACCGGCGAACATTCTTGACGAAGGATATACCCGCGGCGACGATGGGGTTGGCGGCGGCGTGGAAATCCTCTTTCGCAGCGATATCAGCAGGAGATAAACCGATGAGCCCTTCCTACTTTGAGTTCTTTTACATCCACATGCAGAACGGCGGCCAAACGGCGCGCATGGCGAAGTGGTTGGAAAGCGGGCTCATGCCGATCTGCCAGAAACACGGTTTTGGCCCTATGGGATTCTTCAACGTGGATGTGGGCCCGAGCCTGCCGACGGCGTTGATCATCTTCTCCTATCCCAGCCTCACGGAAATGGAGACGCAGTGGGGAAAGCTCAACTCCGACCCTGACTACGCGGCCGTGGTGGCGGAAGTGGAGAAGGATGAACCGGCTTTCCACCGCACGGAGGCGATGCTGTTGCGCGCGACTCCGTTCTGCCCGCCGCTTACGGCCACCTCGGCTGGTGACCCGCCCCACAAGCTCTTCGAGTTGCGCGTTTACGAATCACCTACAAATCGCCAGCTCGGATACCTGCACGACCGCTTCGCGGGAGGGGAAATTGATATCTTCCACAAGAGTGGTATTCATCCCATTCTCTATGCGGATACGGTTTTTGGTCCCAACCAGCCCAATATGGCTTACCTGATCCCGTTTGAAAGTGAAGCCTACCGCGAGAAGGCTTGGGCGGCGTTCCGCAACGATCCGGATTGGGCCAAGATTCGCGACGAATCGGTGCGCCACGGCGGGGAGATTGTACGCAACATTACCAACCTGTTTCTTTCGCCCGCCGGCTTCTCGATGATCCGGTGAGATCCCGTCTGCCCACCGCGCCGGCTTAAACCAAGCCCACCGCTTCGACTCGAAGTCCATGACCACGCGCCGCTCTGCACTGTCGTTCGTCAGCGGAGACGAACAAGTCCGCCGACCATTCTGCCGCACAGGCCACGTGCAAAGCATCAGAGGAGCGCAAATGCCATCGCTCCAGCAAATCAACAGCGCGCGCGACAACCTGGTCCGTAATATTAATAACGACCGAAGCGTCCACATCCTGGAGCAGCGCGCGCTTATCTTCGGCGTATTGAGACGGAGAGAGCTTCCCTTCGCGTCGGAGCCTGCACATTCCAGAAACAACCTCAGATAGGCAGATTACCGAGAGGCCGAGCGACGATGCGGCAGACAAGATCTCTCCCACCCGGTCGCTCCCCACCTCGTTGACGTAACGCTTGGCGAGGGCAGAGGAATCCAAGAATACATTCAACGGGCCGACCGCCTTTCTTCGAGCACAGCCCTGCTGAGTGATGCCCCCGGTATGACCAAACGCGGACCCGGGCGCTTCCAAGCAGGCTCGGGTTGGTTCCGCCTCGCTGGAACGATTTTAGCGATGGCCCTACCGTGGCGCAGGACACAAATGCTCTCGCCTCCCTCCACGCGATCAAGGACCGCGGAGGCGTTCTTCCGAAACTCGGTAAAAGTGAGGGTCTTCATTTTGCGGGCCTCCCAAGAGCCGAGGGAAACTGTACACTATTGTACAGAAAGGTGCAATCTACATTCGTGTCGTCCGCCGAAGGTGATGGTACTTGTAGCGCACCCTTTAGGGCGGCACTTCCGGCATGCGGGAAGAGAAGTTGGGAAGGCAGAGGGAAAGGTGCAACAGGAGGTGCCGGGCTAAAGCCCGGCGCTGCATTTGCCCGGCGTCACTTTCCCTTGCGCGCCATGATTTGGCGGATCGGTTCATTGTCAGCATAGATTCGCCACTCCGCTACGAGCGCACCGCGAGTAACCGCCCGCCAGGCGGCAGGCGTTGACCACTTGTTCTCAGGCCGTAGCGCGCCATCGGCAGAATAGGTCCCTTGTGCAGTCCCCAGCATGGCCACCTCCGCACCATCCACGAAGGTTTCGGCGATCACGATGGAGTAGTCGGGGACCATGCGGAAGTAAGCTTCCCAGCCTGCTTTCATGCGCTGCTTGCCTTCGACTTTGTTTCCCAGTGAATCGATAAAGACATGATCCTCTGTCATCAAGTCCGCAATCTCTGCGGCGCTTTGGTGATTTATAGCGTTCGCGAAGGCATGGGCGAGACGCTTGGCGAATTCAGGGTTGGGCAAAGTCATATCGGTCAATTCTGTTGCCGCATTATGAGCCGGGAGCAATCACAATGCAGGGTTCGGAAAGCGCGCGAGCGGCGACCCGCCGTCTTCGCGGTCCGAGCCGCGCAGGAAATCGAAATCACACCCTTCATTGGCTTGCAGGATGTGGTCCAGGAAAAGTTTGCCATAGCCGCGGGTGTAGTGCGGGGCAGGCGCTTTCCATTGCGCAAGCCGCGCCTTGATTTCGGCCTCGGGCACGCGCAATTCGAGGCGCCGCGCCGGCACATCCAGTTCAATTTCATCTCCGTCCTGAACAATCGCCAGGGGCCCGCCCACCGCGGCTTCCGGCGCAATATGAACGACGATCGTCCCGAAACTGGTGCCGCTGATGCGCGCGTCGCTGAGGCGCACCATATCTTTCACGCCGGCTTTGAGCAACTTCGCCGGGATGGGCAAGTGGCCCCATTCCGGCATTCCCGGAGCGCCCTTGGGCCCGGCGTTCTTCAGCACCAGCACGGAGTTCTGATCGACGGGAAGATCCGGATCGTCGAGGCGCGCGAGCAAATCCTGGTTGTTCTGAAAAACCACGGCGCGCCCGCGGTGCTTCGCGAGGTGCGGTGAAACGGCGGATTGCTTGATCACTGCGCCCAGCGGAGCAAGGTTCCCATTCAGAACGACGACGCCGCCGCCTTGCGAAAGGAGAGGGTCGCTAAGAGGCCGGATGACCTCGCGATTGAAGCACGCCGCGCGCTTCAAGTTCTCGCCCATGGTCTTGCCGCTGGCCGTCATCGCATCCAAACGCAGCAACGGGCTGATTTCCTTCAGCACCGCGGGCACACCACCGGCGTAACTGAATTCTTCCATCAGGAACTTTCCCGAGGGCTTCACGTTGGCGATGAAGGGCGTGGTTTGGGCGATGTCGTCGAACGAGGTGAGGGGCAGGTTGATCCCCAGCCGTCCGGCAATGGCCACCAGGTGTACGATGGCGTTAGTCGACCCACCCAGCGCCATGAGCAGCCGGGTGGCATTCTCCAGCGCCGCGGGGGTCATGATGTGGGAAGGCCGCAAACCCTCCCGGACCATATCGACGATGCGCTTTCCACTCTGTTCGGCAACCATCATGCGGCGCGAATCGACAGCGGGGATATCCGCCGCGCCGGAAAGGGTCATGCCCAACCCCTCGGCGAGACTGGCCATGGTTGACGCGGTACCCATCACGTAGCAGTGGCCGGAGCTGCGGGCCACGCAACTCTCAATTTCACACCACGCTTCTTCTCCCAGACGGTCGGCGCGCACCTCTTCCCACATTTTGCGGACGTCCGTACCGGCGGCGAGCTCGCGGTCGTGCCATATGCCGCTCAACATGGGCCCCCCCGGCACCATGATGGCAGGCACATCAACGCTGGCCGCGCCCATCAACTGCGCGGGCGTGGTTTTGTCGCACCCGCACAACAACACCACGCCATCCAGCGGATAAGCGCGGATGCACTCCTCCACTTCCATCGCCATCAGATTGCGGTAAAGCATGGTGGTAGGCTTCATCAGCATTTCGCCGAGCGAGATGGTGTTGAATTCCAGAGGGAATCCGCCCGCCTCCCACACGCCGCGCTTCACGGCTTCCGCCAAGGTGCGCAGATGGGCGTTGCAGTTGTTGAGCTCGCTCCAGGAATTGCAGATGCCGATGGCCGGTTTGCCCTCGAAGACGCGCTCGCTAAAGCCTTCGGAGCGCAGCCAGGCGCGGTGCGCCAAGCCCCAGCGATCGCGCTTGCCAAACCAATCGCGGCTGCGGAGTTTGGGGGAATTATCTGTGGATGAGGTATTCATCTTAGAGATCCTTTTCGCGACGGGGCAATTATTTATCCAAAGAGATGGTTATAATCGGCGTGGGTGCCAATCCAAAACCAGAGCACCCCATCAGACGCTTCCACACCAACGGCACGATAGTGCATGCCGGCCCGCACGGACCAGAAACGAGCAACCCTTTTGAAATGGAGGGATGGGTGTCGCGGGTTTCCTTTCAGCAGGATAAAAGCTTTATCCGCAGTTTCTTGGACGGAGGTAGGGAGCGCTCGATAACATGCCCAGAAGTCTGGAGAGGCGTGGTGGTTCACAGCTTTGTAGAGCGCCCGGCGTTGTGGTCGCGAAGCGCGCGCTCCGCCATTGCGTCGAGTTTCCCACTCATTACGTCCGCCTCAAACTCCTGGTCCCAGACATCCGCGTCGAACTTTGTGAACCATTCGCGGAACGCCGTCAGCTCCTCGGGAGAGAGTTCCTGAATTTGGCTTTCAAGGTCTCTCAGCTTGTTCATAAAGCGCCCCTCGTTTGTGAGTATACCACCCCTCACTGCGATCGGTGGCGAACGAGTGGTTCCTCACGCTTTCGCCAGATGGAAAATCGGTTCCACGCCTTGGGCCCGCGCCATCAGGGTTTTCTCTTCCTCCGGCTTGATGGGCTCGAACTTCTGCGCCACGTCCATGGCGAGCCGGAAGTATTTCTCATCGCCGGGAGGCACGGCGGCAGTGATCGGTTGCGACAAGGTCCAGCGCAAGCCGAGTGACGCCTCTTCCGGCAGGGCGGCGGGCTGATACCAGCACTTGGGGTTGGGGTGATCCTTCCGCTGCGCTTCCGGCCAGGCGGTCTTGGCCATGCCCTTCAGCGCCAGGATGCCCATGCCTTTTTCGCGCGCCCTCGCCAGCACCTGCGGCCCGAAGTCGGCTTGCGAGAAAAGGACGAAATTGATGGGGAAGAGGATGGTGTCAAAATCATAGCGATCGAGCATGGAAAACGCATTCTCCACCGAGTGCGCGGAGAATCCGAGGAAGCGGACTTTGCCTGCCTGGCGCGCGGCCTGGAAGGTTTCCATGGCGCCGCCGCGGCCGAATATCTTTTCCACGTCTTCCTTGGTGGTCACGGCGTGAAACTGGTAGAGGTCAACGTGGTCCGTACGCAACTTGCGCAGCGAGTCATCCAGCTCCTTGGCCGCGCCGGCTTTATCGCGCATCAGCGTCTTGCAGGCAAGGAACGAGCGCTTCCGATAAGGCTCCAGGGCCGGCCCCAGTATTTGTTGCGCATTGCCGTATTGCGGCGCCACGTCAAAGTAATTGATGCCGCGGTCGAAGGCTTCAGCCACGATGTTGTTGGCAAAGGTTTGCTCTGTATCCATCACCACCATTCCACCCAAGGCGAGGATGGACAGATCAATGCCGGTTTTTCCCAGCCGGCGCTTGGGAATGGGATTCAACTTCGAGGATTCGCTCCCCTGCGCACTGGAATCAAGAATCTTTTTCGACGCGGCTAATCCGGCAGCCGCTACGGTTCCGAGGAAACCTCGTCGTCGCATTGTTTACCTCCTTGTGGGGGCAGACCCTCCCACTTCGTGAAAGTCCTGCCGATCTGATACCCGACTCCCTGCCCTCGTATGCGTCATTTGTAGCACCGCCGGGCCTCGGCGTCAACGCGCTACGATCCGGGGAAAGCCGCCGCCTGCCATGCTCGCCCACACGGCGGGATTCTTATGAATCGGGGCCGACTGCCCTTGTCACCTCGAATTCCTCCGCCCACCGCGCAGTTTACCCTACGTGAAACGAGCGGACTGAGGGTAGGCTCTACAACGGAATCCTGCTTCGCCCCGATTCCTGCCGTTAGCCGTGCATTCTCGGTCAAGACTTCGGGCCGATGGCCGTCAATTGGCGCGCAAACGGCCGATCCTCGTCTGGAAAATGTCGGGGCGATGCAATGACAATTTGTCATTTTCAAACGTGTTTTCATACACATAGTCGGAGGACTCTGCATTTTTAACATCTTTTTGTCTCTGCGCCTCGCCTTTGACCCGCACCAGACTAACTTCTCTCTTTTCAAAGAGTTGGTTCTTTTGTTCCCGCATTGTGTTTCACCCAATTGTCCCATAACATACTGTTTTTTCATGGATATAGTCGCCTGACGGGCGGTTTTCATTGTCCTCCGGCTCGCCGTGCGGGCGTTTGATCATCAGCAACCAAGCATCTCCCTTCTGCGCTCCGCTATCCGCCCTCTGCTTTCCGCCTACTGCTACCAATAGGCTAGTATACACGCGACGGCGGTCGGGATCAAGACAAATGCGAGGCTACTTTGTAAAACCTAGACTATGGGGCAAGGCGCCAGACCCGGCGCCGGGAGATGGAATCCGGCAAATCATCCAGACAGATGATCCTGCCATCCCATGAAACAGAAACGGCCTTAGACTGCCAGGAAAGTCCGCGGTTACGTGGAAAACCAGAAAACCCCGGCGGCGCTCCTCGCTCAACGTTCGGGGGGGGCCGTGGGCTTCGGCGCCTGCACATTCTCCTGGGTCTCGACCTTGAAGAGTTGATAATCCGAGTACCGGTGCCGGTTGGCATAGATGAAATTGCCTTGCTCCACCGTGACGTTCACCTCTTGCGGAAGCCAAAAAACCGAAGGGCGGTCCTGGAACTTGACTGCGGCAAAAGACACAACCGTCGTCATCCGATTGAGTTCCGCACGCGGCTGGGGCGCGAGCAGGTCCGTCCGCATCTGAAGGATCTGGTAACTGCCGGCGTCAATCCAGGCGACGCCCTGGAGGAGCAGCGGAACCGAGGTTTTGTCCGCGATGAAATGGCCCCGGACTGCCTCGGGTTCAACGTGCTCAGCGAACGCCACCACCTCGGTGCGAAGACCGTCAATCGTCTGCTGTCCCAGGTAGCGAAAGTCCGACAGGGGCTGTTCGTGCGGCCCGAAAAAGAAAGGCATTGAGGCAAAGCCCGTGGTCTTCAGGTAGTCCTCTATCAGGCTGTCAGAAGGCTCTTCCCGCCCATGGAGGTTGGTGCGGTACTCCACAAGGTCTTCCGCGTTGGCCTCCTGCTGCGCCAGCATCAGGTAGTGGAACTGCTGTTCGATGCCTTCGCGCGTGCCCAAGAACTTATCCTTCCGCGTCTCTTGAATGGTCTCGAGCGAAGTCGTGCTGGCGAAGTCCTTGAGGAACGTTTGCAGGGTTTCGCCAACGCGGCGCAGGATCTCCGGCAACCGTGACTGGTCAGACGAGGGCTCAAGCCCCTTGAGCTCCGGGATCTCGCGAAGCGCTCTTTTCAGGGGCCAATTCACGATGGTGTTGTTCGGGTGAAAGGCCCCGAAATCCGCATGATAGGCAATCTCAACGTTGTGGTTCAGGGCGTAGATCTGCCCGCCTTCCGAATCCCGCACCACCGTGCGCACGCGGTAATTGCCTGCTTTAACGTCGAGATGGGTTCTGGTGGTAATGCCGTTCTCCAGATGTTTCGTCAAGTCGGCGTCCCGAAAGCGCAAGGGGAGGATATTCTGCTGGGCTGTCACCAGGTTGCCATCGTGATCGAAGAGGGCCGTGACGAAAGTCAGGTCGGCGAGGTTGTCCCCATCCTGTCGGCGAAAACGAAACGCGTGCAAATCGAGGTGTGCCGCGACGGTGAGCTGCGCCTCGGACGGGTTCTTCATAAGATACTGGGTGTCAACCTTAAGGGGCTGATCCTGCCCCTCGTCCTGGGAAAAGACCGCCTCCTGAAGCTCTTCCTTCTCTCGCGCCGCGGGGTCCTCCGCTTTCCTGGGGGCATAGTAGCCCTCGCGCGCCTGGAGGGTTAGACCCGGTTGCGTAACCAGCTTGACCTTGAGGGCGTGAAAGGCGCCATCGTGTTTCAAGCTCGCCGGGGAGAAAGTCAGAAGGTAATAGGCGTCGGGAAGCGCCGCAGCCCGGCGGAGGCCATCCTCGAGGTCGTTGCTGTTTTGGAAGAAAATGCCGCCTGTGTCCTGGGCGAGTGCCTGCATTCCGGAAGTCTCCAGCTTGGCACTGTCATTCAAAATCTGGGCCTTTCGTCCCGCCAATGCGCCATCCTTGGTGTTGGCGATGTTTGCCTGCGAGGCATCCGCCACTGCGGCAGGAGTGTACAAGCCGCGGGCGTCCAAGGCGTTAAGAACGATGTTCGCACGCAGGGCATGATCGATGATCTCGCCGAGTTCGTAACGCAGAACTTCCGTAAGGAATCCACTGGAGACGATCACCACGGCGCGCCGGCCGGGGAGCACGCTCATCCGGCGCACAAGCGATTCGAGCCCCTGCACCGTGGCGCGCGAAGCCGCTTCCGCTCCCATGTTGACCTGGGAGGCGTTGGTCTGAGCGAGGCTTTGAGCCTCCCGGAGGAAGCGCGGGTCGCCGCCAAATTGGCAATACAGGACTTCATCGGTGGAAATCTTCAGGGCATTGTTGTCGTGCTCTTCCGTGATCAGGTAGGCCTCATAGGGCGGAATCGTTGCGCAAGACTCGTCCTTTTCGACGAGGGGATGCGGGTGAAGCCGGAGGAGCGCCTGGTGTACCTTGGCGAAGTCAGCGGTGAAATCCAATTGGTTTTGGCCGGAAGTCGTGAACAGGCCCACGCGGTCTTCGGGCCCGAGGGACGTTGCCAGATAGTGGTCCGCGGCGTCCCTTGAGTGCACCAGGCTCTCGAAGGACGTATGCACGTCGTCAACGTACAGAGCCAGGAGGTAGGGGGCAGGGGAGGGTGCAGTCCGGGTTTCCGCGGGGGATTCCAATTCCGCGGGTGGTTTCTTCTCTACCTCCTTCTCGCCGGGCCTGGGAGCGGCCTTCTCAATCGAGAATTCTAAGATGGTTTGGGGCTTGCCGCGATCGAAGAGCTCGAAATCCTCCTTGCGGAGGTTATCGACTGCCGCGCCCTTGGCATCGCGCACCACCACGCGGACCATCACCAGGTTGCGCTCCGCCTGGAGCTTGAAGGTGGGCTCCACCTGGCGCGTGGCAACCTCCTTGCCGCTTCGCTTTTGCGCTCTCAACCAGCAGGGAACAAGGGCCGCGCAAGCGGTCAGGAGCACTACGGCCATCCGCAAGGGGGAGATTGGTCTGCACCGGCCTGCGAGTCTAAGCGAAGACAACATAAGCGGGATTTCCATTCCCGGCATCCGGCGTGACGGATGACATCCAAACTATATCACTCCCAAGAATCGGCGAGCATGAAAGCAAAGCCGCCAAGGTTTGACAATGCCGCGGGGAACAAGCGAAGATGGTTTTTTCAGGGCTGTTTCTAAAATCGGTTGTCGCCCGGTAGTGAGCCACTTTGATGTAGCGGCGGCTTTATGGCGTCATTTACCTGCCGCTACGGCAATAAATTGACCCGCTACTCGCGTCTTGGCGCAGCCGGTATCATCGTGCCTGGGAGAGGTTGCGGATGACTCGTGAGGAGCAGAGGCTGGAGGAATCGCGCCGGCGCCAGCTGCACTGGAAGCGCTGGGGGCCATACCTGAGCGAGCGCCAGTGGGGGACCGTTCGCGAAGACTACAGCCCGCACGGCGCCGCCTGGCAATACTTTCCTCACGACCATGCCCGCTCGCGCGCCTATCGCTGGGGCGAGGACGGGATCGCCGGCATCTCGGACCGCCATCAATACCTCTGCTTTGCTCTCGCTTTTTGGAATGGCCGCGACCCCTTTCTGAAGGAACGCCTCTTCGGGCTCGCCGGTGAAGAAGGAAATCACGGCGAGGACGTCAAGGAGTATTACTTCTACCTCGACTCGACGCCCACGCATTCCTACATGAAGTATCTCTACCGCTATCCGCAGGAGGAATTCCCCTACGCCCGGTTGATGGAAGAGAACAAGAAAAGAAGCAGGACGGATCCTGAGTTTGAGCTGGTGGACACCGGCATCTTCAGCGGGAATCGCTACTTTGACGTTTTTGTGGAATACGCGAAGGCGGCTCCGGACGATATCCTGATCCGCATTTCCGCGCACAACCGCGGCCCCGAGAACCGCCACGTTGCAACTGCTTCCCACTCTTTGGTTCCGCAACACCTGGTCCTGGGGCAGGGACGATTGGCGTCCGACGCTGGCAAGGGTTGAGGACCTCGCCGGGGCAAATGTTATCCGGGCGGAACACCGTTATTACGGGCCGCGCTGGCTGATCTGCCAGGGACATCCGGACTTGCTCTTTACCGGGAACGAGACGAATTCCCAGCGACTCTATGGAGCTGCCAATCGCTCGCCGCACGTCAAGGATGGGATCAACGATTACATCGTCCATGGTGCGCGCAATGCCGTCAATCCCGCTCCCGAGGGCACGAAGGCGGCAGCCTCATATCGCGCGGAGCTGCCGCCGGGGCAAAGCGCCGTCTTCCGCCTGCGCTTGACCGGCGACCAGCCCAGCCAGGACGCGCTCGGCGACGGGTTCGACAGAGTATTTGCAGAGCGCATCGCCGAAGCGAATGAGTTCTATTCCCAAATCATTCCTCCCACGCTCTCCGGCGACGCCCAAAACGTATTCCGCCAGGCGATGGGGGGGCTGTTCTGGTCAAAGCAGCTCTATCACTATGACGTTCCGCACCTGGCTGGAAGGCGACCCCGCCAATCCGCCCCCGCCTCCCGAGCGCGCGCAGGGACGAAACCACTCCTGGACCCATCTCTACAATGCCGACGTCATTTCCATGCCCGATAAGTGGGAATACCCCTGGTATGCCGCTTGGGACCTGGCCTTCCACTGCGTGGCGATGGCGCTGGCGGACCCCGACTACGCGAAAGAGCAGCTTATCCTGCTTCTGCGCGAGTGGTACCAACACCCCAATGGCCAGCTCCCGGCTTACGAGTGGCAATTCAGCAACGTCAATCCTCCCGTGCATGCGTGGGCGGCGTGGCGAGTCTACAAGATGGAATGGCGGCGGCGCGGAATCGCGGACCGGGGGTTCCTGGAGAAGGTCTTCCACAAGCTTCTGCTCAATTTCACCTGGTGGGTAAACCGCAAAGACCCGGACGGCATGAACGTTTTCGAAGGGGGATTCCTGGGGCTCGACAACATCGGGCTGTTTGACCGCTCGAAACCCCTCCCCACCGGTGGCCACATTGAACAATCCGACGGCACCAGTTGGATGGGCATGTACTGCCTCAATATGCTCGCCATCGCCATGGAACTGGCGCGCGATGACCCCGCTTACGAGGACGTGGCCAGCAAATTCTTCGAGCATTTCGTTTATATCACCCAAGCGATGCACAATCGCGGCGGCCATGGCATTTCCTTGTGGGACGAGGAGGACGGATTCTATTACGACGTTCTCCACCTTCCTGACGAACAGCACCATTTCTTGAAGGTGCGGTCGATGGTGGGGCTCATTCCCCTCTACGCGGTGGAAGTGCTGGAGCCGGAAGCCTTGGATGCACTGCCCGGTTTCAAGCGGCGTATGCAATGGTTCCTTGAGAATGTTCCCAATGTTCCCCATCACATCGAAATGACGCAAACGTCTGCCCATGGAGTTCGCCGGCAACTTTCCATTGTCAGCCGCCGAAAACTGCTGAGAATTCTCCACTACATGCTGGATGAGCAGGAGTTCCTTGCGCCCAACGGGATCCGCGGCCTGTCGAAGTTCCACGCCCGCAACCCTTACGTACTGGCGATTGACGATCGGGAGTATCGGGTGGGTTATGACCCTGCGGAGTCTACGTCGAGTATGTTCGGCGGCAATTCCAATTGGCGCGGCCCTGTGTGGTTTCCCCTCAATTTTCTCCTCATCGAATCCTTGCAGAGGTTCCATTACTATTACGGCGACGGCCTGAAGGTGGAATGCCCCACCGGCTCCGGTCATATGATGACCTTGTGGGAAATTGCGGAAGATATCTCCCGGCGCTTGACCTCCCTCTTTCTGCGCGCGGGAGATGGACGGCGTCCGGTCTTCGGCGGGAACGAGCTTTTCCAACCCGACCCCAACTGGCGCGATTTGATCCCGTTCTATGAGTACTTTCACGGTGACAACGGCGCGGGCCTGGGCGCCAGCCATCAAACCGGATGGACGGCCTTGGTGGCGAAGTTGTTGCAACAATCGGGCGGGTAAGGAAACCCCTGCCCCATCCTCCTTCGTCGGCCACCCGCTCCCTTGGCGAGAGCACTTTGACGTTCCAACATTTGTCCTTTCCCCACCAGAGATAAACAAACTTCGTTCTACTGACTCCCCCACAAATCGGGTAGACTTTCCCCTCGCTCGATTGCCCCTGCGCGGGGTTAAAAGGCGATAATGCGTTTGTAAATCTCTCCCATGAATCAAACTGCATCAACTCGGGTTTTCTTCGGCTGGTGGATAGTCCTGGCGGCGTTCGCGAACCTGTTTTTTGCCGTGGGGCTGGTTTTTTACGGGCTGCCTGTTTTTTACACATCTCTGGTTGATTCCCTTCATTTCACTCGCAGCCAGGTGGCGCAAGGGCTGTTCCTCGGCTTCGCGATCGTTGCGCCGGCTTTTGGATTCATGGGGGCGATTATCGACCGTATAGGTGCGCGGCGAGTCCTGCGCGCCGGCATTCTGCTGGTCGCCTTGTCATTGGTCCTGATGGGCGGGGTAACGCGCTTGTGGCAGTACTACGCCCTGTGTGTTTTGTATGTGGTGGGTTACGTCCTGGCCGGGCCCATTTCCAACCAGGTTCTGGTATCCAATTGGTTCCAGTCAAAACGCGGACGCGCCATGGGCTACGCCTATTTGGGATTGGGCCTGGGCGGCGTGGCGGCGCCGGTTTTGGCGGTACACCTGATTGACGGACTGGGATGGCGGCGCGCCTTCGTCATCACCGGCATCACGATTGGAGTGGTGCTTTTTCCCATTGCGCAGTGGCTGACGCGTTCCGCTCCCGGAGATTTGGGACTGGTGGCTGACGGGTTTGAGCCCGCCCCGGCGCTGGGGGAAGCCGCGCCGGCGGGAGCAAGCCAAGGAGACTCATTTTCATTGGGAGCCGCGGTTCGAACCGCCAATTTCTGGCTCATTCTCGCGGGCAGCACACTCACCATCGGAGCGATTGGAACGGTGATTCAACAATTCGTCTTGTTCCTTCGCGATGCCGGATACACCACGGAACAGGCCTCGCGCGTTTCCAGCGGATTGCTTTTGGCGGGATTGGCGGGGCGGGTGGCGGTGGGCTATCTGGTGGATCGCTACACCAAGAAGAATGTTATGGCCCTGTTTTATCTGGTCCTGGCGTTAGCGATCCCGCTTCTCTTTCTGGCCCGGCAGCCTGCCGCGCTTTGGTCGTTCGCCCTGATATTCGGATTCGCCATGGGAGCGGATTATCTGCTGATTCCTTTAGTGACGGCCGAGTGCTTTGGCCTGGCGGCTTTGGGAAAACTTTTGAGCCTCATCATCATGGCCGATTCCCTGGGGCAGTTCTTTGGGCCCGTGCTGGCGGGGAGAATCTTCGAAGCCACCCGTAGCTATGACCTCGCCTGGGGAATCATCACCACGGCAGGAGTCCTGGGCGCCGCCGCCATCTACGCGGTGCGGAGAACAGTGGTTAGTGGCTAGTGGTGAGGGGCGGGCACATATTACTGAGTGCCGCATAATACGGTGACGGACGACCCCCCTCACCTGTCTCGCTTCGGCTGGTGGAGGCGCCGCCCGCGAGCCATTCTCTCCCCCAAGGGGGCGAGGGGAGGAGGTTAGGGCTTAGTCGCCACTCAATTACGCAGCCTTTATTAGCTGCCCCTTTACCCAGGTCTTGCAAGCTGTGGGCGTGAGGGGGTATCGCGGGAGAACGACCTACCTGCGACTAGCCACTAACCACTAGCCACAGCCTTTACCGCGGCTTCACCAGCGCTTGATAGACCACGGGCTGGCTCAACGCTTCCATATTGGGCTGCCCGGGGCCGATCATTCGCTGGGTCATGCCCACAAAAACCAGATCATTGGCGGGATCGACCCAGAACCAGGTGTCCGCCGCTCCCATCCAGAAGAAAGTGCCCTTGCCCACCACTTCGTCGGCTTCCCGAGGGTCCGTATAGACCGCGCAATCGAAACCCCACCCCATGCCCGGCCGCATGACCGCCGGACCAATGGAGAACTCGCCGGTCATGAGACTGGGAGCGAGATGGTTGGTGGTCATGAGCTCGACTGTGGCGGGCGCCAGGATGCGGGCGCCATCCAGTTCGCCGCCGTTCAGGAGCATCTGAGCGAAGCGCAGATAATCCTCGGCGGTTGAGACCATGCCGCCTCCGCCCGAGGGCATCGATGGCTGCGTCGCATAGTCGGTGGGAGGTGCGGTGGGCGCCGGTTTCACGACCATTTCAGCGTTTTGGCCCGAGGTATAGAGCGTGGCAAACCGGTTGCGCTTTCCCTTGGGAACGAAGAATCCAGAGTCCTTCATGCCGAGAGGCTTGAATATCTGCTGCTCCATGAAGTCGGGCAAGGACTGGCCCGAAAGTTTCTCCACGATATAGCCCTGAATATCCATCGACACGCTGTAGACCCAGCGCGTGCCGGGCTGGTAGAGCAATGGTATCTTCGCCAGCTTGTCGATCATCTGCTGGAGGGATGAAGATTGCAGCACCTGCTGCTCCGAGTACATCTTATCCACGGGAGTATTGCCGAAGTACCCGTATGTGAACCCCGCGGTGTGGGTCATCAGCTCGCGCATGGTGGGGGGATGGGCAGGGTCTTCCAGAATCATCTTGCCGCTCTCATCCACGCCTTTGAAAACCTTCAGATGGGCAAACTCGGGGATGTATTTCGAAATCGGATCGGAAGGGTGCCATTTACCTTCTTCGTACAAGATCATCATGGCGACGCCGGTGACCGGCTTGGTCATGGAGAAGTCGCGGAAGATGGTGTCCTTCGTCATCGGCGCGCCGCTGGCGATATCCTTCTTCCCGTAAGCCCTCTCCTCCACTACTTTGCCGTGGCGCGCCAGAATGGTTACGATCCCGGCGAGCTGCTTCTGATCCACTTCCCCCTGCATCACCGCATGGAGCCGCTCGAGCCGCTGGGACGAGAAGCCGAGCGCCTCCGGCTTATTCACGGCGGGCTTGGCGGGCTTGTTGTTAGCTTGCTGGGCCTGGGTCTGCTGCGCGCCGGCGACCAAAAGGACGGCGGCAAGCAGCGATAGGGCGAAACGCGAAGACTGTGGGTTTTTCATGGGTCTTTGTCCTTCTCCAAAAAGAAACCTAATCCGCCTGTGCTCAAACGTTGAATCAACGCCTTGCGCACGCTGGGAAGAGCTGCTTCGATCCCTCTGAGGGAGTTTTGGGCAATCTGTTCAGCTCCGGTACGATGAGTTGATGTCGATGTAGTCCCGCGTGAAGTCACAAGTCCACACACGCGCGGTGGCCTTTCCGGCGTGAAGATCCACGTGCAGCAAAAGGTCGTTCCCTTCGAGCTCGCGGTGGGCCGCCGCTTCGTCGAAGCCGGCATCAACGCCTTTGCGGCACAGCGTCAGGTTGTTCACGCTGACGTCGATCTTGTTGGGGTCGAATTTTGCGCCCGAATAGCCCGCGGCGCAGATGATGCGGCCCCAATTCGGGTCGGCGCCCGCCAGCGCGGTTTTTACCAAGGGAGAGTTGGCTATGGCGCGCGCCACGCGATCAGCGTCGCGGGGAGTCCGCGCCCCCGTGACCTCCACCGTGACCAGCTTGGAAGCCCCTTCGCCGTCCCGTGCAATCATGCGGGCGAGCGTCTGGCAAACCAGCGTCAATCCTTCCGCAAACCAGGCGCGGCTGTCGTTTCCGGGAATCACTGTGGCTTCCGCAAGACCGCTGGCCAGCGCCAAGACAGTGTCGTTCGTGGAGGTGTCGCCATCCACCGTGAGGCAATTGAAGGAATCATCCGCCGCCCCCATCAGCAGGTTGTGCAACATCCGCGCGCCCATGGAAGCGTCCGTGGTGATGAAAGAAAGCAGGGTGGCCATGTGCGGATGAATCATCCCCGCCCCTTTGGCAATGCCGGCGATGTGTACCACCTTGCCCTTTGCTTCCGATCGCACCACGCAAGTTTTGGAGACCGTGTCCGTGGTCATGATGGCGTGGGCGGCGGTCTTGGCGTTTTCCTTGGAGAGCTTTTCTTTCAGATGGGGAAGACGGGAAAGAATCAGCTCGGCTCCGAGTGGGACGCCAATGACTCCGGTCGAGGCCACCAGGACTTGGAATGGTTCGATTCCCAACAGCTCGGCGGCGGCGCGGGCCGTTTCCTCCGCCGCGTGCATTCCCTCGCGTCCGGTGCAGGCATTGGCATTTCCGGAATTAACCACGATAGCGCGGCAACGCCCACGGCTATCGGCCAGGTTTCTCCGCGAGAGCAAAACCGGCGCTGCTGCCACGCGATTGCCGGTGAAGATTCCGGCGGCCGTGGTCGCCGGCGAATCGGAAAAGATCAGCGCCAAATCCAGTGCGCCGGATGTTTTTTTGAATCCGGCGGCGACCGCCGCCGCCCGAAATCCCAAGGGTGTAGCTATATCCCCTTCGATAGTTTCCCACTTTGGTATAGCTCGACTCACCGACCCTCCTTGATTATTCAAGACGCGATGAGGTGCGGCCCCCTGGCGCGTCCCGGAAGACCGAAAGGTCAAAAAGCGAGAACCGCGCTTCGTCGCATTGAACCCTGCGAGCCCCGGCGAGAGAAAACTTTGATTCGTCCGCCCGCGCTAACGCCTCTCCGGCTACGGGTTCGGAGCGGTTTCCATCAACCCTGGAGTGGGGGATGGTGGAGAAGGGGCACCCATTATTTTGATCGTCCGCACACTCTCATCGCAAGCCTGCATGTAAAGATCTTCCTCAGCGTTGCCGGGAGTGCAGTTCGCCTCCACAACGCGCTCCGGTGAAATGATTCGCGCCGTGAGCAGCATCGCGCGTCCCTTGTACTGCCAAATCAGGACCGCGTCACGATCGTTGATCCGTGTGTGGTCAAAATGATAGCGGGGAAGTTCATGCGTATCACCATCCGTCTGCCACCTGGCCAGGTCCAGAGGGGTGAACTCCGCGCTCTGATCCGGGTTGGGCTGCGAAGTGATGGTGAGGGAGGGCCCGACACTCCAGAATCTGGGTGAAAAGATGCGGATGCCCCCGGAAAAGGATTCCACCTTCTGGTCAATGCCCGCCGCCACCTGCATCTCAATTCCCAAACCGTCATTCTGGTAGGAGATGGGCGCCAGCGTTTCCTTTTCAACGGTTTCTTTGTGCGCCGGATACCGCTTGACGAAAAGAAACTCGCCCCCGACAATGCCGCCCCCGACGAGCAGTATGCCCAAACCGACGATTAGTTGCGTAGGAATGCGTTTCTTCATCGTGGCAATATTAACCCGTATACGGCAGAAGGTGCAATGCAGGTTTACTTCATCGCCGGTGCCGCTTCTGCCAGTGCAGCGGTGGAGACGGCACGGAAGAAATCCGCGAGTCTGATGGAATCTAGCCTGCCCTCTGTGCGGACCCCGCTGCACACGTCGATTCCAAACGGCGCCACTTGGCGAATTGCCTCCGCCACGTTCGCAGCGGTCAGCCCACCGGCCAGAAAAACCGGCACCGGCGCGGCTTCCCGGATTCGGCGGCTGATCCGCCAGTCGTGCGTGCGGCCGGTTCCTCCCAACTCCTTTACGGGCAGCTCGGGGTTGCCGGAATCAAGCAACAGCGCATTTACGTAAGGCGCGACGGCGAGGGCTTCCTCGATAGAGGCCGGGCTTTGCACATGGATGACTTGCACCAGCGCGATGCCCGGCAGCGCCGCCCGCAGTTCCTGGTGCGCGCCGGATTGCAGGCGGTCGACGATTTGCAGCGTGTTCACGCCGGTGCGTTTTTGCTGGCCGATGATGGCGCGAACGTCCAACTCACTCGTCAGCAGAAACGTCGCGACGCCGGGGGGAACTCGCGCCGCAATGTGGGCGATCACCTCTTCTGCGATCACTCCCGGTCCGCTCGGCATCCGGGAAACGAGGCCCAGCGCCGCAGCTCCGGCGTCGATTGCCATCGCGGCTTCATCGAGAGTACGTATGCAGCAGATCTTTACCCGTGGTTTGCGTGCGCCCTTCATCGGCCGTCCGTGTTTTGCGAAGCCGGCTTCGCTTTTGCGGCGTCAATCCTTCCCACCCCCAATCGGGGGATGGATTTTTGGAGCGCGGTCATCGCACTTGAATTAGGGGATGAGTTTTTTCGACGACTTTTCCAATTTGCCGCGCGGCCACCCCCCCCGCCCGCAGCGATTCCAGAAGTCCCGAGAAGTCCTTGGATGTCACGGAAAGCAGGAGCCCCCCGGAGGTCTGCGGGTCGAAAAGCAGGTTCCGGATGTCTTCCGGCACGCCAGGAGCAAACTCCACGCAACCCCCGATGAATTCCTGATTGCGCTTCAAACCACCGGGCAAAAAGCCCTTCTTGGCAAGCTCGCGCGCGTCGGGCAGAAAGTCGATTTCCCCTGAATCGATAGTAAAGCTCACCTTGCTGCCCAGCGCCATTTCCCGCGCATGGCCGAGCAGGCCGAAGCCCGTGACGTTGGTAGCGGCGCGCACTTCCCATGGCAAAGCCAGCTCCATGCCGGCGCGGTTGAGCGTACACATGGAAAGGATAGCCGCGTCCACCGCAGCTTTGGCCGCGCGGTCCTGCTTCAAGGCGGTGGCGACGACCCCGGTGCCCAGGCGCTTGGTAAGAATCAGCCGGTCGCCGGGTTGCGCGCCCACGTTTTTCCACACGCGCTGGGGATTGATGACGCCGGTCACCGCGTAGCCGAATTTGATTTCCTCGTCGCCAATCGAGTGGCCGCCGATCACCGTGCAGCCGGCCTCCTGCATCTTGGCATGGCCGCCCTGAAGAATTGCTGCGAGAATCTCCACATCGCGGCCGGTGTTGGGGAAGCCGACGATGGAGAGCGCGGAAATCGGGCGGCCGCCCATGGCATACACATCGCTCAGAGAGTTGGCGGCGGCAATTTGGCCGAAGGTGTAAGGGTCGTCCACAATCGGCGTGAAGAAATCCACGGTTTGCACCAGCGCCAGCTCCGGCGAGAGTTGATACACTCCCGCGTCGTCGGCGGTGTCAAAGCCTACCAGCACGTGGGGGTCGAGTTGTTTGGGCAAACGGGCGAGCACCGAGTCCAAAATCCTTGGACTCAACTTAGCCGCTCAACCCGCCGCCTTGACCATCGCGGTCAACCGTGTGCGTTCGTCCATAAGGAACTTGATTATATTCCGCCGCGGCGTGTTCACCAAACTTCTTGCGGGGCAAACCCTTCACGGCGGTTAGGTGGGGAATCATCCACGATCTGAGTGGAGGAAGCCAGCGCAAACTTCCAAACGGTGCGGATTTTGTCCGAAGCGGAAACGTAGGTAAACGCTGGGCGACTTCCTAGGAGCTATTCCATCGAATGCCGTTTGCACTAGCGTTTCGGGGGATTTCAGCTTGAGTTACATTTGTGAGGCTTGCCTATTTGGCGTCCAGAATCATTGCTCCCGCACGCTGGCAAGCGCCTGAGAGTAGCTCAAAACGCGCCCTCCGTGCTGCTGCTGATAAGCTTCCGCTTCTTGCGGCGTTTTGAATGCTGCGAGGGTCGGGAGGCAGCGATCATACTCGCGCATGGAAACGCCGTGAGGCTCGCGCGCCATCGGCTGGTCGCCGTGCGTGCAGTACTGCACGTTTCCCCCTTCGACATACGTGGCGGATTCTGCCGCGACGCTCTCCCCCGTATTGACATCAGTGGCCCAGGCTTGACTCGACTTTCCCTTGTCCTGATTCAACTGGGCGTGCATGCCGCAGCGCGGGCAGCACGCCGCCACCACGTGGTCGCCAACCTTCAGCCGGTAGGCGGTAATGGGATGCACCATTCTGTCGCAGAAGGGGCACATGCCCGACGTCTCGCGCCGCTGCTCATACCGATAGGCAAAGAAGCTTGTCAAACCGATGGCTCCGAGAGCAAGAAGGGTAATGAGCAATTCACGCGTTTTCATATTCGAATCCAGGTGTCAGGTGCCATGTGTCTGCCCGGTCATCCGACTGCCACGTTGCCAAGTCGTCCCCGCCTGTTACTCGCTTGTGACTGCCAATCAGTGATTGTTGACAAGCATGTGGAACCCTAGCTTTTTGGATAGACCGCCAGCCTCTCCTTGCACACGGTTTCTGATGGCGCGCATACCAGCGATTGTGAAGGCATTCGATTGTGCCTCCCGCAGGAACAGCAGGTCAAACGCAATGGAGGTTAACCAGTGAACGTAGCATCGGAATCCGCACACCGCGAGGGCCTGAGTCTTGCGAACAAATCTTCGCAGTCGAATCCCGTGTTCTGAAAGGGTGTCGCAGGAACTGAAGTACACAATTCGTCCTTTGCATCCGCCGGACAGGGTTTCTTCCAGTTCGTCCAATGTGATGATGTTTTCCGGCTTTCTCAAATCCCCGAACTGAATTGTTCCGGGCGTACCGTGAAAGGGTAGATAGAGAATCGGGTAGCTTGCGTGTGTGGCGAGGAGCCACTTCTTTAGGTAGTGGTTAAACTCTTCGTGTGTCCCCACATCGCGGCGTATGAAAGGCGTGTAGAACGGCGGAAATTCGCTCAACAGCCGAAGCATCGGCTCACTGCTGGTCGGATGCTTCAGGTCGTTCCACCAGTCCCCTTCCAAGCAAAAGATGCCCTTTGCCTCAGAAGCGTTTCTATACATGTTGCCTCCCTCTGTGCGGCCCAACCAGCCGTTCACCGAATGGCAAACAGCACTGTAAGAACCCCGGACCGGAAGCCTATACGGTTGTATTTTACTATCAATGAGGTGCAGCGTGCCTTCGATATGGCAGGCGAGATAGGTTGAATACTATCGGAGCTGACGAACAGGCTGAGAGAACGGTCGGCCGAGAGCACCTGAAACCTCATTTTACCGTGCTCTTCAGTTCGAAATTCCATTTCCAAATCGCATAAATGGCGGGGTAAACCAGCAACTCAAGAATGAACGACGTGAAGATTCCCCCCACCATGGGCGCCGCAATGCGCTTCATCACATCGGCGCCCGTGCCGGTAGACCACATGATGGGGAAGAGGCCCATGAACATGCACCCCACGGTCATCACTTTGGGGCGAACGCGCATGGCCGCGCCGTGTACAATGGCGTCCCGCAAACCTCCGTAGCTCGTCAGCAACCCCGCCCGCTTCCAGGTTTCATAGGCGAGATCGAGATAGAGCAGCATGAAAACGCCGGTCTCCGCGTCCACGCCCATCAAGGCGATCAAGCCCACCCAAACGGCAATGCTCATGTTGTAACCGAGGAAGTGCAGCAGCCAGATGGCCCCCACCGCGGAAAATGGCACCGCGGCGAAAACGATGAGCGTCTTCACCACCGACCGCGTGTTGAGATAGAGAAGGATGAATACCAGGAAGATCGTGATGGGTACCACCAGCTTCAGCCGCTCGCGCACGCGCTGAAGGAATTCGTATTGCCCGCTCCAGCTCAGGCTGTAGCCGGCGGGCAGATGCGATTCCACCTGGGCGCGCACCAGGCCTTGCGCTTCTTCTACATAGCTTCCGAGGTCGCGTCCGGCCACGTCCACGTAAACATATCCGCTCAGCAAACCGTTCTCGTCGCGAATCATGCTAGGACCCTCTGTCAGGCGAATGTCAGCAAGCCCACTGATGGGTATTTGAGCCCCGGACGGCGTGGCCACGAGGATTCGCTGGAGTGCCCCCACGTCACTGCGATAATCGCGCAGGTAACGGACGTTGACGGAATAGCGCTCGCGGCCCTCGACCGTGGTAGTAACGTTCTCGCCGCCCACGCCAGACATGATGTAAGCCTCCACGTCGTCCACCGTGAGGCCGTAGCGGGCCAGTTGGTCGCGCCGCAGATTGAAATCCAGGAAATAGCCGCCGCTCACGCGCTCGGCGTAAACGCTGCGGGTGCCCGGCACTTTCGCCAGGGTATGTTCAAGCTCCTCGCCAATCTCCTGGATTTTGTTCAGGTCGGCGCCCAGCACCTTGACTCCGACGGGAGTGCGCACGCCGGTGGTGAGCATGTCCACGCGGTTGCGGATGGGCATGGTCCAGGCGTTGGTGGTGCCGGGAATGCGAAGGGCTCGGTCCATTTCGTCCACCAGCTCGTCCTGCGAAATGCAGTCGGGCCAGACGTGGCGCAAGATTTTCTGCAACCACTCCGGGGCGCGAGCGGAGTACCACCGCGACTTTTTCCGCCATTCGTCCTGCGGCTTCAGGAGCACGGTAGTCTCTACCATCGATAGCGGTGCAGGGTCCGTGGAAGTCTCCGCGCGCCCCGCCTTGCCGAATACGCGCTCGACCTCCGGAAAGGTCTTCAGGATGCGGTCCTGGATTTCCAGCAGCCGCTGCGCTTCCGCAAGCGAAATGCCCGGCAGCGTGGTGGGCATGTAGAGCAATGTCCCTTCATTGAGCGGCGGCATGAATTCCGACCCCAAGCGTTGGAACACCGGAACTGTCAGCACCACGGTGGCAATGGCCCCGCCGATCACCACCCAGCGCAGACGCACGGCCCACTCCACAATCGGACGATAGAGTTTGATCAGCACGCGGCTGATGGGGTGCTTCTCTTCCGGGTGGATCTTCCCCACCAGAACCGCGTTTACCATACGGGCCAAAAAACGCGGACGGAACTTAAGCTCCGTGGCATGTGTGAAAAACAGTCGCAGGGCAGGGTCAAGTGTGATCGCGAGCACGGCGGCGATGGCCATGGAAAAGTTCTTGGTAAAGGCGAGCGGCTTGAAGAGCCTTCCCTCCTGCGCTTCCAGGGCAAAGATGGGCGTGAACGAGACGGCAATGACCAGCAATGAAAAGAAGCTCGCCGGCGCCACTTCCTTGATGGCCTCGATGACCACTTCGCGGTAATCGCGCTTGCGTCCGTCCGCTTCCCACATTTCCAGCTTCTTGTGCGTTTGCTCCACCACCACGATGGCGGCGTCCACCATGGCGCCAATGGCAATGGCGATTCCCCCCAGCGACATGATGTTGGAAGTCATCCCAATCGCTTTCATCGGCACGAAGGCAATCAGAACCGTGATGGGTATCGTCAAAATCGGAATCAAGGCGCTGGGAATGTGCCAGAGGAAGATCAAAATCACCAGGCTGACGATGGCGACTTCTTCAAATAGGGTGTGCTTTAGCGTGTCAATCGAGCGCAAGATGAGTTCGGAGCGGTCGTAGGTGGAAACAACCTTCACGCCGGAAGGCAGCGAGGGCTGAATTTGATCCAGCTTGGCCTTGACGCGGGCAATCACCCGCAAGGCATTTTCGCCGGAGCGCATGATCACCACTCCGCCCACCGCGTCGCCCTTGCCGTCCAGGTCTGCCACCCCGCGACGGATGTCGGGTCCCAGCGTGACCTGGCCAATGTCTTTCACCGTGATCGGGACTCCCGACCGCGCATCGCCGCCCACCACGATGCCCCGCAGGTCGCCAAGTGAGCGCGCGTACCCCCGCCCACGCACCATATATTCGCGGCTCGCGAATTCTACCAGGCGTCCGCCCACGTCGTTATTGCTTGCACGAACGGCCTCCACAACCTTCATCAAGGGAATCTTATATTCCGCCAGCTTGTAGGGATCGATTTGGATCTGGTATTGGCGCACCAAACCGCCGATGGGCGCCACTTCCGCCACCCCGGGAACGCTTTCGAGGTAATAGCGCAGGTACCAATCCTGATACGAACGCAGTTCGTCCAGGCTGTGCTTTCCAGTGGTATCCACGAGTGCGTATTGAAAGACCCAGCCGATGGAAGTGGCGTCAGGCCCCAACTCCGTCTCGACCCCGGAGGGAAGGCGCGGCGTAATTTTGGACAAGTACTCCAGCGTTCGCGAGCGCGCCCAGTAGATGTCCGTACCTTCGTCGAAAATGATGTAAACGTAAGAGTAGCCAAAATCGGAGAAGCCCCGGATATCCTTGACGTGCGGGGCGCCCAGCAGCGCCGTGATGATGGGATAGGTGACCTGATCTTCCATGATGTCCGGGCTGCGGTCCCAGCGCGAGTAGACAATGACCTGCGTGTCGGAGAGGTCGGGGATCGCATCCAGCGGCACGTTCCGGAGCGACCACCACCCAGCGGCGACCGCCACTCCCACTAACAGGAAAACCAGGAATCTGTTTCTTGCCGAAAAATCGATAATCTTATGAATCATTTTTGCATTCCCTCCACCGACTCGCGGAGGTTGCTTTCCGAGTCGATCAGGAAGTTGGCGCGGGTCACCACCCGTTCACCGGCGCGAAGGCCGCTGAGGATGACCGCGTAATCACCGGAGCGCGCCCCCACCGTTACGTTGCGGAGTTCGAAGATTCCCTTGCCGCGATCGATGAAGACGCGTTGATGCGCGCCCGAATCCAGCACCGCATCGACGGGCACGGTCAACCGGCGTCCGAGGCCGCGATGCAACTCAACGTTTACGAACATCCCAGGCTTCAACCGCGCACCCGGGTTTGGAAATTCCATGCGGACAGTAATGGTTCGTGTGTCCGGCTTGACCGTGGGGGAAATGAAGATCAGCCTTCCGCTCAAGGCAGTATTCGGCAGCGCCTCAGTGGTGAGCACGGCTTCCTGCCCCAGGCTGACCGCGGGGGCATCGGATTCGTAAATCTCTCCCTCCGCCCAGATTGAGCTGAGGTCCACAAGTTGGTAGATATCCATTTCCGGGCTGACATATTGATTGGGGAACGCCTTGCGATCCAGAACATACCCGCTAGCCGGTGAGTGAACGGTGATGTCGCGGACCGGCTTGCCCGAATGTTCGAGCTCGTGAATCTCCCCCTCGGTCAAATCCCAAAGCTCCAACCGCCGCCGGGCGGCTTCCAGAAGAGATGCGCCCGCCGTAGCGATTTCCGGAAAGGAACTTTTGGCCAACGAGTCGCGAGCCCGCAACGCCAGCAGGTATTCCTGTTCCGTAGCCAGCAGGTCAGGGCTGTAAAACGTGAACAGCGGATCACCCTGCTTCACTTGCTGCCACGTGTAATCAACGAAGACCTTTTGGATCCAACCACTGGTTCTCACGTGGACGTGTACGAGGCGAGTTTCGTCCATTGTCACCTGACCGTAAGACCTGACGGTTTGATCGAATGCGCGGTATTCGGCTTTCGCCGTCGTGACTCCCATTAATTGCTGGCGCGCGGAACTAATCGCAACGCCCCCCGGCGGGAGTGCCGCGGCCGGCGTCTCCGAGGCATAGACCGGAACGAGCTTCATACCGTCCGGCGCGAGGCCGGGCTTGTCCGAGTGATACGAGGGGTTCATGGCATCCTGGTAATAGAGAATCCTGCGTTCCCCGGGCTGCGGCGGATCCGTCGTTTCAGCGGCATAAACCGGTACCAGTTTCATGCCGCAATCCGGCGCGATCCCCGGCTTGTCGGAGTGATACCAGGGGTGCATGGGATCCTTATAGTAGAGAATCCTTCCCTCGCCCGGACTTGCTTGGCCCGCGGCCTCCGCCCTCGGTGTAGGCGCAAGAAATGCGGCGACGCGATTAGGCAAGGAACGGTGGGCCCCGCTGCCCAGCAAAGGGGCGCCGGTGAGTGCCATCCAAACGGCGATAACGGCAATGCGTTTACTCATGGTGAAGGTCTCCTTGCTGAATCAGATTCAATCCGGTCAATTCTTCCAGGCGAGCCAGCGCCTTTTCGTGATTCGAAATCTGAAGGTGGTAATCGAGTTCAGCATCGATAACAGCCTGAAGGTTGCTGATTACGTTTAGAAAATCCACCCCACCGGTCTCATAGCTGGTGATGGAGGATTCCAGTGTCAACGACGATTGCGGCGCGATTCCCTGTGAATAGAGTTTCAGGAGCTGCTCCGTCGCCTGAACTTGCAAAAAGTCCTGTTGCACTTGATAGCGAAGCACGGTGAGTTCATTCGCTTGCATCTGGCGGGCGGATTCCAGGTTGGCTGCCGCCTCGGCGATGGCCATGTCCTGCTTGCGATGGCGAAAGAGCGGCAAAGACGTGGAGAGCGTAATTCCATGCATATCCGGCAAACCATCGCGCTGCATGTAGACGTAGCCGACGCTGAAATCGGGGCGTTCCTCCTTGCGTGCCAGGTCTACGGACAGGCGGATTTGGTCCACCATCGTCTGGCGCTGCTTGAGCACGGGGTAGTTCGCCTGTGCGGCTTCTTGGAGTTGTTCTTGGGTGTAGACGAACGCGCTGGGTTGGACAATCGCGGGCGCGCCTACCGGCGAATCGATGGGAACATTGCACAGGCTGTTGAGTCGCGCCTCCAGCGTGCGCCCCTGCTCGGTGAGCATCGTCGCGCGCTGGGCGAGCCGCGTGATTTCGAGTTGCGCCCTTAGAACATCCTGCTGCGCCGCCTTGCCGACGGAGTAGCGAATCTCCGTAACCTTCTCGAATCCCTCCAGCGCCTCGCGGTCCTTCTGCACAATCGCGAGGCTCCGGTCGACAAAGGCAAGGTCGAAGTACGCCTGTTTCACTGCTGCCGCCACGCGCCGCGCCACCGCCTCATAGGCGAGGGTCTCGGCATCAGCATCGCGCGAGGCGATTTCCGTGCGCAGACGCGTCTTGCCCGGGTAGGGGATCATCTGCTCAGCCATCAACTGCCGGGCGCTCGAGGGATCGCCGCGCATTACCGTAAACGGCGGCAGCGCGTTGCCTCCATAGCTGAGTGAAACCGTGGGGTTTGCCCAGGCGCCCGCCTGCGGAATCCTCGCGCGTTTGGCTTCCACAGCCCGGCGCGCCGCCAAAGCCTCCGGATTGCGCTCCGTTGCTTCCTCAACCAACTTGGCGAGGCTCAGCGGAGGGGCGGTCTCCGCCTCGCGCGCAGGTACTGACTGCGAGAAAACCCACACGGGCACGGCGATACAAAAAAGGCCCACTGCGAGAAAAGATACCGTTCGTTTCATTTTCAACTCTCCGCATTTTCCAGCCACTGGGCATTGGCTATTGGCCTCTAACCCCTGACCGGGCCGGCGTGCTTAACGCCCGATCAAGACGTGGAAGATTGTCGGGTTCCCTGTACTCGCAGGGATCGACACTTCGGGCTTAAGGGTGTGGGGAGAGATTCAGATCAGAAGCAAGCAGGATTGGGAAAGAGGACTAAGCGGGGGAGAAACCGAAGGCAACACGCGTTGCCGCACCGGGGTGCTGAGTGCGACCAAGGGCACAACTGAGGGAATTGACACTGCCGCGGATTGGGCCGTGTACTCCGGCGGCCGTCCAGTATTCCTTATCTCAGTGATTGATCCCTGGAAATTCCGAATAGATCTAACGCAGCAGTCCGGCAGCGAGGATGAACTTGGCAGCGTTGTCTTGGCGCCCATTGGGCAACAAGCGTGCGGTTGATGGTGGCTCGGCACGCAGAGCGCCCTTAGCCCGGAAAGCTGCACCAGGAAGACCGTAAGTAGGAGATAAACACCTCGTCGCACTTCTATAGCCTCACACATCATTATATGGCAAGCAGTTGGTCACGCGCAAGTTGGTCCAAACCACGATCGGGAAATGCCGGAACGCCATCCCTCTTTTGAACTCCCTTTATCTCAACCGCACCCCACCGGCCGCGCTTCCGGGATCGATGCCCACGGGGAGCATTCGCCGCCCTTCCATCTGGGGGCGCAGACCTCCGTCTTTGAGGTCTGCGGTTCTTGCCTAGCCTCTCGCCCTCTAAGCGGCGGGCAGGCGTCCATCCTGGAGATTTGCGCTTTGGGCGAAGGAAGAACCGGGGCCCCAAAAACGAGGGTCCGCGCTACAACGGCCTTTCTTCACGTCTCCCCAAGACTCAGGTTATTCCGGGAGCGCGCAGAGCCCCCACAAATGGCGGCGGGGCAGGTTTCAGCAAGGCCAACATCATCGCGGCAGGCTGATTCTTTGCTCACAGGCGGTGAGCGTTTGGTCAAGCTCCTCCAGCAGCGCCTGCCGCAGGCGTTGGATTTTCCTTGTCAAGGCGGGAAGGGTGAGGGAAAGAAGCAGCACACGCGCCTGGGGCCGGACCAGCCTCGCGTATCTCCAAAGGTACCACCCGGAAAAGGGCAGAGAGGGCGCATAATATCCCGCCGCCGCCCGCCCCCACCAATGCGCCACCAGGAAAACTTGGAGAGCATAAAATGCCAGCGTCACGGTGCTGCGAAGTGTCCATTCCGTGCTTCGAGCGCGAGGATTGTCGTGCTTTAACGATCCGGCCAGGAACAGCACCAACCCGATCAACAGGTGATTCAACAAACCATAGAGAGCAATGGGCAGCCCCAGCAGCGCCTCAAACCAAAGGATGACCTTTCGCCACCGCGAGCCCAGCGGGGATTGGCCCCCTTCGACTTCCAGTTCCCGCAGCGCGCATTGCCGCTGAAGACGGCGATAGTCGTCCAACGACTTGCGCAAGGCCACCAGCCGCGCGGGGTGCAAGTAGTTGGTCTGCTTCGCCCACTCCGCCACGAACCGGCTCAGGAGAAAGCCCTCGGTGTCTTGTTTCCAGTCGGGGCGCGACGCCCAGTCTTCCTGCAAACCGGTGCGCAAAACCTCCTCCAGGTCGGTGAGAAAATAATTCAGGTCCGCCGGCCGAAGCTGAAAGGCGTTTTCTTGCAACCGCGATTCCAGCGCCGCCACAAAGGCGGGCGTTACGGCATCCTGCGCCGGCGCCGCGGGTCCGCCCTCCGGCGGAGTAAGGGCCGAGTCAATATAGATCAGTATTTCGCGCGATGCGGCCGCCGCCTCGGGCAGGAAAAGATGCACGGGATGCACGGCCACGCGGCGCCCCAAGTGCTGCGCTTCCGCGCGCCAAACCAGCGCCGCGGCAGTGGAGGCTAACGCGCCGGGCCCGCCCTGCCCCATCGCACTTTGATCCGCAAATACCACCAGCGCTCCGCCACCGGCCAGGGTGTCGATGGCCTCGCGCCGGGTCGCCTCCGAATCCGGCTTCTCGCCCTCATGCAGGATGACCCCCAGGCGGCGAGTTAGAAACCGGGCGAGCATGCCTCGGACAAGACCTTCCGGCAGCAAACAACGCACGGGCCGTTCGAACGCCGTCGCCAGGATCAGCGCGGGCCACAAGCCTGCCGGGTGGCTTACGGCGAACAAGACCGGACCTTCCGCGGCCAGGTCGCCGGCTTGCAGCAGGCGCACTTTTCGCCAGGTGAGCGCGCACCACCAACGCACAAGCCCGCGGCAAAACCCGCGGTTGCGCGACATTCCTGAACCTTTCTCCATGAGTGAACTCAACCTTTTCGCTGCCCGGTCCGTGGGTGGTGATGGGGTTCGGGCGACGTGGGCATGGCATCGCTCTCCCAACCCGGCACCGTTCCGAGGGCTCGAGTTTTGGTATCAAACAGCCCATAAACCTTCTGGAATTTCTGGCCTTGATCATCCATCAAGCGCAGGCGGAAGGTGTGAACACCATTGACCTGCGCCACGCGAATGGGGAAGTAGCCGCTTAATCCGCTCTCCGCGTAGGCCGTCACATATTCGCGCCTCTTGGACCACCAGGTAAGAATGCGAATGTGGGAAAAGTCCGCCTCCAGCGTACCCATGCGATCGGCGGCAATATACTCGGGCACCTTCTGGCCCCCATCATCGACCGTTCTGAGCACCACCCAGGCCACCAGGTTCGTGCCCTGAGCATAGTTGGAAATCTTCTCGGGAATGTTCAGGGAAATGAAATGTCCCAGCACCCACCCGGCGCGGCCGTTGGTGCGGATCAGATACCACGCATCCCGCACCTTGGCGTCGGGGGGCTGATCGGGGGGCGCGGGACGGTCCACAACGCGCCGGCCAAAAATCTGCACCGGCAAGTCTTGCGGCAACTGGGCAAGCTGGGCGGCGTCGCGGGAAGGCTCAAGGCGCAGGTTCACCACGCCGCCCGTGTGGCCCACCGCCTGCACGGGGATATTGAGCATATCTCGGAGCAGCTTTTGGCCGCCTTCGTACGTCTGGGAATCAACCAAGTTACTACTCTCCACCCAACCCTTCAGGTTGCCGGCCGTGCGGATTTGCGCCCAATTGTGAGTCCGCTTGGTGATGTCAACGCGGTCGCCACTTTTGATGAAACCCACAACGATCCGCACCTCGGCAGGCGTGTCAACCACCTCGACGCTCGGGGGAAGCACGTAGGCAGCCTCAACCGGATGGGTGTGCGCCGGCCTGTACACAAAGTAGTAATAGGCTGACGCCAGCGCCGCCAGCAGGAGTAGTGTAAGAAGAGTAGTTCTAAACACGGAACCTCATTTTAATCCTGGATCTCAGGTTCGCGATTCCGAATTGAAGGGGTAGCGCTCCGATTTGTCCAAGTGGCCGGCGCGACCTTGGCACCAAAACGCTGCCCACCCCGGCGACCGGCCGCGCTGCACGCTCAATCCAAAAGGTAGAATCCAAAATGAGCGTACCCCAATGATGACTCGAACGCCGCCTTCATTCTACACTATGTATAGCTTTCAGCAATCAGCCGTGAGCTGAAGAATAAAGCCCTCAGCCTTCAGCTTTCAGCCGTCAGCTCAAGCCCTCGCTGAGAGCTGGCCACAGATTGCCGTTGGCCGAAAGCCCATGACTGAGGGCTGAGGGCTGAGAGCTGAGAGCTGAGAGCTTTGCTCCTCTGAGGTGAGTTACGAAGATCGACCGCACTTTTATTCCCGGTCCCGAGGGACCTCTGGAAGCCCTATTGGAATGGGACCCGCAGGTCACTCCTCGCCAGGTGGCGCTGGTTTGCCATCCTCACCCTTTGTACGGCGGCACCATGCACAACAAAGTGGTGTTCCGAGCGGCCAAGGCGGCCCTTCTCGCCGGCCTCCCCACCTTGAGATTTAATTTCCGTGGGGCAGGCCACAGCGTGGGAACTTTCACCGGAGGCGAGGGCGAACGGGGGGATGTGTACGCGGCGCTCGACTATCTGCGCGCACATTTTCCGGGATTGCCGATTTGCCTGATGGGATTTTCCTTTGGGGCGTGGGTGGGCCTTGAGGTGGGAGCAACAGACGCGCGCGTCTCCACCCTGGTGGGCATGGGAGTGGCCGTGAACATGCTCAACTTCGATTTTCTCCGCGCCGCGCGCAAACCCAAATTGATTATTCATGGAACGCGTGATGAATACGGCTCGGTCGCACAGGTCTCGGAACTCTATCGCTCGCTCGCCGAGCCTAAACAGATTCACTGGGTCGAGGGCGCGGACCACTTCTTCGCCGGGAAGCTCGACGAGGTGCAAGAGGTCTTGCGGCAGTTCCTTGCGCCGATCGTCAGAGAGGTTCACACTACCTGAGGAAACCGGCAATACCGGCCGCGAATTACCAGGGAACCCGGTTGATCTGGAAGATGACCAACAATGCGTGGCATTCTTGTACTCGCCATACTCACCGTGAAGAGTAGCTACTCTCGTAACATAGAGATTGCTCTTCAGGGCGCGGACGACATTCCCGATACTCTTCAGTGGTGGTTCGGTGGCGGTGGTTGCTGGCGAATACGCACTTACGCAATCGATCATGACATCCACACATTTAAGATCGCCAATTCCCCACAAACCACGCTTGAGCTTGCGACGAAAAACAATCTGAAAAACTACGGCGACGTGATGAAAGCTCAGCATGTGATCCATTTTGTAAACTGCACCGACAGTTCGGAGCTGCATGCGGAATTTGGGCAAATCGGTTTGGCCCCAAGGATCGAAATTAATCCGGGGCGGTTTGCCTTTTGGAAGCCAGATGAAGCAGTGTATTTGACGAAGTCCACGCCTAAACAAAGTGGACACGGACGGGACGCGGATGGCTGGTAAGGTGTCCAAGCTGAGGAACGAGGGTTCAGGGTAAACCAATGGCAGAATTACAAAATAGTGAGCGCGAACCGCTTTATTGCCCCAAATGCGAAGCTGAGGTCTCGGACCCTCTGGTGTGTGGGGACTGCGCGGCGGTGATCTGCCGTAAGTGCGGGACGCCGCTCGAGAAGATTGATGAGCTGGGGATTGGATGAAGCGGGGGATTCCGAGTGACGCGTAACGGCGCACGTCACCCGAGGTTTCGTGTTCCTATCCCCGCGGAAAGTGCGAAGAGCACCTATGAGCAAGCTTTCTGAATTGGAATTCCGCGAGTCAGTGCCTGATGCCAACGAATATCTTGTGCTTTTCGAATCCACCGGATGGAACCGGGAGTACGGTCTAAGCGCCGGTGAGCTTCAAGACGCGATGCGGCGCAGTTGGTATTTGGTCACCGCCTACAACGGAGAGCAACTCGTCGGCACCGGCAGGATAATCTCTGACGGGGTTTTTCACGGACTGATCGTTGACGTCATCGTCAGTCCCTCTTATCAAAAGCGCGGACTGGGAACAGCCCTCATGCAACGGCTACTTGAGCACTGCCGGGCTCATCACATCCGTGACGTTCAGTTGTTTTGTGCCGCCGGAAAGGCACCCTTCTATGCCCGATTGGGGTTCGTCCGCAGGGACGAGGGTGCGCCTGGCATGGATCTTCTGCGACGGCTTCCAGATTGCCAACAACCCTGAATGACGCTGTCCGTGTCCCGTAACCCGTGTCCCCCATCCCGTGTCAGTACGCCACCAGCGTTCTTACCGCCTGCACAACGTCGTCGGGTTGGGGAAGCACGGAGTCTTCCTGGGCGGGATGGTAGGGAATAAAAACATCCTTGCCCGCGAGCCTCCGCACCGGCGCGTCGAGGAAGGTAAAGAGTTCGTCGGCAATGCGCGCCGCGATTTCCGCGCCATAACCCCAGGAAATATTATCCTCGTGAAGAACCAGCACGCGGTTGGTTTTCTTCACCGAAGCCGCAATCAGCTCCCAATCGTAGGGATTCAGCGAGCGCAGATCCAGAATCTCTGGCTGGATTCCATCCTTCTCCAGGGTCTTAGCGGCCTGCACGGCGCGAACTACCAGCGAACCGTAGGTCACAATGGTCAGCGAGGTTCCCTCGCGCACCAGCTTGGCCTTGCCGAAGGGAATCATGTAATCGCGTCCCGGGTATGGCGCGCGGTTGTGCGTCTGGCGATACAGGTGCTTGGGCTCGAGAAACAGAACCGGGTCGTCGCAGCGAATCGCCGTGCGCAACAGGCCGTTGGCGTCGAGCGCCGTAGCCGGCATCACCACCCGCAGGCCCGGCAGATGGGTAAAAATCGATTCGCCCGACTGGCTGTGATACACGGCGCCCCCCGCCAGGTAGCCGCCAATCGGCACGCGGATGACCACCGGACAGGAGAAAGCGTTGTTCGAGCGCCAGCGCAGATTGGTGAGTTCATCCCGGATTTGCATCATTGCCGGCCAGATATAATCGAAGAATTGAATTTCCACCACCGGTTTCAGCCCGCGGATGGCCATGCCCACCGCGCGGCCCACAATGCTGGCCTCCGCAAGCGTGGAATTGAAGCAGCGCGTGCTGCCAAAGTGCCTCTGCAAGCCATGGGTGACCTTGAAGACCCCGCCCTTGCCTTTCACCTTGGTCAAGTCGCTTTCGTGGCTGCAATCGGCAACGTCCTCGCCGAAAACCACGACGCGCGGGTCGCGAGCCATCTCATCCTTCAAGCAGGCATTGATAAGATCCACCATGGTCTTGGGCTCGCCGTGAAACTTGGGCGGATGATCAAAGTGTTCGGAAGTGGGATCCACGCTGGGAGAGTAAACATAATGAAGAACGGTCTCCGGAGAAACCGCCTCCGCCGCCAGAGCCAGGTCGGCTGCCTCGCGAACTTCATGGTCGGCGGCCGTGGCGATTTCCTTCAACTCCTTCTCCGTAACCCCCTTTTCCTCGGCCAAGAGCCGGGCGAGACGGGTTACGGGATCGCGCTTGGCCTCCTCCTGACGCACCTCCTCCGGTTTATAAAGCCGCTCGTCGTCGGAAAGCGAATGTGAATACGGCCGCACCACGTGCGCGTGAATCAGCGCCGGTCCTTGGTGTTGCCGGACGTACTCCGCCGCCTTGCCGGCCGCCTCGTAACTCTGGGGGAAATCCGTGCCATCGCATTCGAGCGTCAGCAGGTGGGGGAAGCTCCGCACCAAGCCCGAAATCTTGCCGCCTGCGGTTTGCATGTCGACAGTTACGGAAATGGCGTAGCCGTTGTCCTGCACCACGTAAAGGACCGGGAGCTTTCGCCCGCAAGCGTAATTAAGCGACTCCCAGAATTCACCTTCACTCGAGGCGCCGTCGCCCAGCGATATGTAAGCAATCTCGTCATCGTGAAAACTGGAAGCGAGTTCCGCCGCTTCCTGAATGTGAGAGAAATACCAGCTTGCTTCCGCGGAGCCCACCGCGTGCAGGATGCGCGTCCCCGTGGGGCTTGAACCCGTTATGATGTGCAGTTTCTTCGATCCCCAATGCGAGGGCATCTGCCGGCCGCCACAGGCAGGATCATCTTTCGCTCCCACGGAAGCCAGCAGCATTTCGTGAGGCGTCGTGCCGATTTGAAGACAAAATGCCCGGTCGCGGTAGTAGGGATAGAACCAGTCATATCCCGGCTTAAGGTGCAGCGCCGCCGCCACACCTATGCATTCGTGCCCCACACCGTTGATTTGGAAAAAGGCTCGATTTTGGCGCTTGAGTTGGATCTCTTTGTCATCCACGCGGCGCGACGTGTACATGGTTCGATAGGCACCCAGAAGCAACTCCTTCGAAAGCGTCGCGGCTCTCTGGATGTGATTTGTCGTCGTGGCCATAGACCCTCGCAGAAGGCTATATCATGCCAGAAATTCTACGTCGCCAGGCAGACTTTTGCTCTCACTAGACAAATTATCATATTATGAAAAGGCAAAGTCAATTGACCGAAAGTAACATTTTTGAATTCCGGCCGGCCGGCTCCTTGTCCACCCATTTCAGCTCTTCGTACGTCCTTTCCTGCACGCGATCATCGCTTGGAGGCGGCGCCCGAGTGTGCTAAAGTGAGCGAATAAAAGGCGAATGATCGGGCGATCCGGTGATCGGGAGATCGGTTGAACTGAAACCCATTCAGCCTGATTTGTTCTTTGTTCACCCGATCTCCCGATCTCCCGATCTCCCGATTGTAAGGATACAGGATGGAACTCAAACCCGACGCGTTGGCAAGCTTCCGGGGGCACGAGCTTGCTCCGGTGGAAAGCGCGCTCAAGGAAATCGAAGAGAAGTTCCGCGCGGGACGCGCCCAGGGCGGGGTGACGGCCATCCGCCATTTTCCCGCGCGCGAGCCGCGGGTGGCGCCTTTCCCCCCCTCCCTGCCCGCCCGCTTGGTGGAGATTCTGAAGGCGCGCGGCTTTGCCTCGCTTTATACGCATCAGGCGCTGGCCTTCACCCTGGCGCGCGAAGGCAAGAACCTGGTGGTGGTCACGCCCACGGCGTCGGGCAAAACGCTGTGCTACAACCTCCCGATCCTGACAGACCTGATGGAGAATCCGGAAGCCCGCGCCCTCTATCTTTTCCCCACCAAGGCCCTATCGCAGGACCAGCTCGTCGAACTCAATCGCTGGACCGAGCAGCTTGGCGACGACGAGCGCACTTTCACCTACGACGGCGACACGCCGCAGGACGCGCGCAAGGCCATTCGCGCTCGCGGCAACCTGGTGATCACCAATCCTGACATGCTGCACGCCGGCATCCTGCCTCATCACACCAAGTGGCAGCGCCTTTTTGAAAACCTGCGCTACGTGGTGATCGACGAGTTGCACTACTATCGCGGCGTTCTGGGCAGCCACCTGGCCAATGTTTTGCGCCGGCTCAAGCGTGTGGCGCGCTTTTACGGAAGCACGCCGCAGTTCATCTGTACTTCGGCCACGATTGCCAATCCGCAGGAGCTCGCCACGCTCATTCTGGAAGAAGATGTAACGCTGATCGACGACAACGGCGCGCCTTCGGCGGAAAAGTACTTTCTTTGTTACAACCCGCCAGTGGTCAATCCGCAACTGGGTATTCGCCGGTCTTACTTGAATGAAACACGCCGCCTCGCCAAGCTTTTTCTTTCGCGCGGCCTCCAGACCATCATTTTCGCCAACAGCCGCCTGGCTACGGAAATCCTGGTGACCTATCTTCAGGAGGACTTCTCCCAGCAGCCGGGAGGGCCGCAAGCAGTGCGCGGCTATCGGGGCGGGTACCTACCGCTGGAGCGCCGGGAAATCGAGCGCGACTTGCGCAGCGGACGCTTGCGTGGAGTGGTGGCAACCAACGCTCTCGAGCTCGGCATCGATGTGGGCAGCCTGGATGTGGCGCTGCTCGCCGCCTACCCCGGGACGATTGCCTCCACGTGGCAGCGCGCGGGCCGAGCCGGGCGCCGCCAGGGGACGTCAGCGGCCGTGCTCGTCGCCTCCAGCGCACCGCTCGATCAGTTCATGGTGCAGAACCCGGAATACTTTTTCGGCCGCTCGCCCGAGCACGGCTATGTGAATCCCGACAATCTCTTTATCCTGCTGAACCATCTGAAGTGCGCGGCTTTTGAGCTGCCACTGCGCGAAGACGAGAAATTCGGAGCGCTCGACCTCCGCCGGCTTTGCCAGCACTTGGAAGAGACCGGCTTTCTGCACCACACCCAAGACGGCTGGCATTGGGTCTCGGAGAGCTATCCCGCCGACGCTCTCAGCTTGCGCTCGGTTTCCTCCGACAACTTTGTGATTGTCGACAACACGCACGAGCCGCGCGTGATCGGCGAGACGGACTTCTCCAGCGCCCTCACCACCCTGCACGAAAAGGCCATCTACATTCAGGATGGCGTGCAGTACCACGTCGAGCGCCTCGATTACGACGACCGCAAGGCCTACGTCCACCAGGTGGATTCCGAGTATTTCACCGACGCCATTTCCTACACCAATATCAAAATCCTCGAGACTTTTGACTCCGCCTCCGCGGGTGCTGCACGCAAGAATCACGGCGAGGTTCAAGTGAACACGCAGGTGGTAGGTTTCAAGAAGATCAAGTTTTATACGATGGAGAATGTGGGGTCAGGGGAACTCACCCTGCCCGAGCAGGAAATGCACACCACGGCTTTTTGGCTCACACTGCCGCGCCCCATGATGGAGGCATTGCCCTATAACTCCACCGAGCGGCTCGACGGCGTGAACGGCCTCGCGAACGCCCTTGGCGCCATTGCCACACTGCTCGTCATGTGCGACGCTCGGGATCTGGGAACTTCCGTGGGCGAGAATGCCGAACTGGAAGTGGAGTTCGGTGTAGCGCCGGGCTTTAGCCCGGCACCTGCCGCCCTAGAGGGCGGCGCTACGCCCGAGCCATCCGAACCGCTTAATGCGCACACGGGTAAGCGCACCGTGGTGCGGAAGATTTTCGAGCCCAACATCTATCTCTACGACTCCTACCCTGGAGGCGTGGGCTTGAGCGAGCCGCTCTTCCGCCTGAGTGATTCGCTGCTGGAGAAAACTCACAAGCTGATTTCGGAGTGCCCCTGCCCCACGGGTTGCCCCTCGTGCGTCGGCCCGATCGGAGAGATCGGGGAAAAAGGGAAGGAAGTGGCTTTGGAAATCCTGGGCAGGATGGTGAAAGTTCCTCCGATGTCATCGCAAACTTGAAGGCTGTCGGCAGTTTTTTCCAACCTGCCTTTGACGGTATGAGATGTCCTCTCTTGACAGAATATACAACTAGACGTATTTATGTATAATGTTGAATTCGAGCGCCCGATGGTATGGATCGGTTCCAGCCGCAGAGACCTGCGTGGATTTCCGCGCGTGGTCCGGCGCGACATCGGTTTGGCTTTGTATGCGGCCCAACAGGGTGAAACTGATCCGGCAGCCAAACCGTTGAGAGGTTTTGGCGGCGCTTCGGTACTTGAGATCGTTGCAGATCATAAAGGTGACACATGGCGTGCTGTCTATACGGTCCGCTATGTGGAGGCGATCTATGTCCTGCATGCCTTCCAGAAGAAGTTGACGAAGGGCATCGCCACCTCAAAGAAAGACGTTGACCTCATCCTACGCCGTCTAGCTGAGGCCGAACGCTTGCACAGAGAAGGGCAGAATTAACGTGGCTACGAGATCAAAAAAAGGCATCAAGATAGAAAAGAGCAGTGGGAACGTGTTCGCGGATCTGGGTCTTCCCCATCCCGAGCAAGAACTCCTGAAGGCAAGGCTCACGCTTCAGATCTACCTCCTCATCAAGGATCGCAATTTGACTCAAGTCGAAGCTGGGAAGATCCTCGGCATCAAGCAGCCCCACGTTTCGGCGCTGATGCGCAATCGGTCCGGCGCTTTCTCCGTCGAGCGTCTTATGGACTTTCTCACGGCCCTTGGGCAGGATGTGGAAATCAGCGTGAGGCCGGCCCTCAAGGAACATGGCCAGGTATCTGTCGTCGCGTAGCCGCAAGGCTGTCCGTGGTCAGTGGCAACGGACAGCGGGCAGGCACTGTAGGCTGTCGGCTGTTAGCTGTCAGTTCGTTTTACATGAATCTCGACCAAAAACTTCGCCAGCTCAAGAAAGCCTCGGCGCCGCGCGACCCTGATCGCGAGCTCGAGCAGACGCTCGAATATCTACGCCGCATGGAGAAGCCGCCTGAGCCGCGCCTGCTTCCCGCGCAGAGGGCGGCCAAGGGCATCGAAGAGTACGTGGAAGGCGTGCTCGAGAAAAACGATTTGGGCGAATACTTTTTGGCCCGACAGGCTTTCCCTTTCGGCAGGCCCTACGGCAAGCTGCGCATTGGTGACATCTCCGCCGCCGACCTGACTCCGCTGAATCTGCTTTTTCCCCAAGCCGCCCTGCCCGCGCCGGAGCGCCTCGTCTACCTCGACACGGAAACCACCGGTCTCGCGGGCGGCACCGGCACCTGCGCGTTCATGATTGGCATCGGCACGGTGGAGGGAACGCAATTCCTCGTCAGGCAATTCTTTCTGCGGGATTATCCGGAGGAGAAAGCCGTGCTGCGCGCCCTGGGGGAGATTCTCAACTCCTTCGAGGGCCTCGTGACCTACAACGGCAAGACCTTCGACGTGCCGCTACTGGAAACCCGCTACGCGCTGGCGCGGCAGAAGTCTCCCTTCGGGCGATTGCTGCACCTTGATGCGTTGCACCCGTCGCGGCGGCTATGGAAGCTGCGTCTGGAAAGCTGCAAGCTCACCGACCTCGAGAGCGCGGTGCTGGGAATCGAACGCGAGGGCAACGTCGCGGGCTCGGAAATCCCCGGCATTTACTTCGATTACCTGCGCACGGGTGACGCGCGCGGCCTGCAACCGGTGTTCTACCACAATGCGCTCGACATCATGACGCTCGCCGCCGTCACCGTGGAATTGGCGCGGGCAATGGGCGACGCCGGCACGCTCGACTCTCCCGTGGACCTCTTCAGCCTCAGCCGCATGTTGGAAACCGCGGGTTCGCGGGAGCAGTCCGTGGAGACTTGCCAGCGCGCGCTTTCCGGCGGGTTGCCGGAAGAAATCGAGGCGCGAGCCCTGCACCAGTTAGCCTTGCAGTACAAGCGCCAGCGCCAACACGAATTGGCGGTTGAGACCTGGCTGGAACTTTCGCGGCGGGCGTCGCCGCTGGCGCTCGATGCCTTCGAGGAGTTGGCCATTCATTTCGAGCACCACGTCCGCGATCCCCAAACCGCGATGGAGTTCACCCTAGCTGCCCTCGAACGCCTGCGTGGGGAAGAGCCGCAGGGCCGAACCGCGGGCCCTGCGCTACATCCGCCCCAGGCCGCGCGCTTTGCTCACCGCCTGGAAAGGCTGCAACGCAAAACCGCACGGCTCGAATGCGCCATTAAACTTCCGATTACTTAGGAAAATCCCACGGCCGAGCGAGTGTGGCTCGGACACGGTCTCTTAGGAACTCCGACTCCCCCCACTTTTTTACCGCGGCATTTCATCCCCTTCGCGGGCTGCTTCTCCGCGTCGGCGGCGCATGATCTTGTCAACGGCCTTGAAGTCTGCCCGGGCTTTCCGGTCCTGGAAAAACCGGGCAGTACGGAGTGCCGAGACCTTTTCCGCCACCGCGGTGGCTACGAACTGATTGATGCTCGTTCCGTCCTCCCGGCTTAACTGCTCCACGGTTTCTTTGAGCGACCGGGGCAGTCGCAGCATAAATGTTTTGGTTCTGCGCACGGTTTGATACTACCAATCGCATCGCGTGGAAACAAGACTGCCACTCCAAACTGCGCCGGAGAGCGCTTTGTTATGTCCAGTAGCTGCGGTCGAGGGAGCGGTATTGGATGGCTTCGGAGAGGTGGTCGCTGCTGATATCTTGTTTCGCCTCCAGGTCGGCGATGGTGCGCGCCACTTTCAGGATGCGGTCGTGGGCGCGGGCGGAGAGGCCCAAGCGGTTCATGGCGCTTTCCAGCAGGCGCTCGCTTTCCGGGGAAATATCGCAATACTTGCGAAGTTGCCGCGAGCTCATCTGGGCGTTGCAATAAATCTTCTCGCCCTGGAAGCGTTCCAGTTGGCGTTCGCGCGTTTTGATGACGCGGGCGCGAATAACCTCGGAAGTTTCCCCGCCCGCTTCCTGGCGCAATTCCTGAAAGCGCACGGCGGGCATATCGATGTGGATATCGATGCGGTCGAGCAGCGGCCCGGAAATCTTGGAAACATAGCGCTGGATAAGGGGCGGGGTGCAGGTGCACTCGCGCGAAGGGTCGTTGAAGAATCCGCATGGGCAGGGATTCATGGCCGCCGCCAGCATGAAACGCGCGGGAAAGGTCAACGTCATGGCGGCGCGGGCGATGGTGACCATGCCATCTTCCAGGGGTTGGCGCAATACCTCCAAGACATTGCGCTGAAATTCCGGCAGCTCGTCAAGAAACAGCACGCCGTTGTGCGCCAGGCTCACCTCGCCGGGACGGGGAATAACGCCGCCCCCAATCAATCCGGCATCGGAAATGGTGTGATGAGGCGCGCGGTAGGGGCGGATGCCCATCAACCCCGCGCCCGCTTCCAGCACGCCGGCCACGCTGTGAATCTTGGTGGTCTGGATGGCTTCGTCGAAGGTGAGCGGGGGCAGGATGGTGGGAATGCGTTTGGCCAGCATGGTTTTGCCCGCGCCGGGCGGCCCGATCATGAGGATATTGTGACCGCCGGCCGTGGCCACCTCGATGGCGCGTTTGGCGTGGAGCTGGCCTTTGACGTCGCGAAAATCCACCGTGTACTGGCTGGCCTGGGCCAGCATCTCTGCCGTGTTGACGCGCACGGGAGTGAATTCGCGCGTTTCGTTGATCAGGTCCAAGGCTTCCGGCAGCGAGCGCAGTCCGAAAACTTGCACGTCCTGCACCACGGCGGCTTCCGCGGCATTCTCGAGCGGCAGCACCAGCTTGCGCAAACCTTTCTGCCGCGCCATGGTGGCGATGGAGAGCGCGCCTTTGATGGGCCGCAGGCTGCCATCGAGCGACAGCTCGCCAAGAAAGAGCGTGCCTTTCAAGTCGTTCTTTAGCAGGGCGCCCGTGGTGCCCAAAATCCCCAGCGCGATGGAAAGATCGAATCCCGAGCCTTCCTTCTTCACGTCGGCGGGCGCCAGATTCACAGTAATGTTCTGCCAGGGGAATTGCAGGCCGCAGTTGTTGATGGCGGACCGGATGCGCTCACTGCTTTCGCGCACGGCGGCGTCCGGCAGGCCGACGGTCAAGAAGATGCCCTTGCCGGCGGTCACGTCAACTTCCACCTCCACCGGATAAGCATCAATGCCGAAGACGGAGGCGCTTAAGGCTTTGAAGAGCATGAGGGCAACTCGCTGCGGGAATCTGCGCTAGGTAAGAAGTCCCGGACGCGTTCCCGGCGGCGTCCGATTACCTGAGGGCTCTGCAAGGGCGGTTATTATACCAGAAGTTAAGAGGCAGGAAGCAAAAAGCGCACCATGCTATCGAAATTGTAATCGGGGGGCGCACGGCAAATAGGCCGCAATGCGATTCACCACAGGACGTGGGGCGTGAACCTGATCTGGGGGCCCGCGCGGCGCTTGCTGATGCGGGACGTGATTTTGCCGCGCTTCTCAGGAGTGAATATGTCAGCCTTTTCGCCTCCGCCACACCTTGCGGCTCAGCTCGGAAAGGGGCTTGGTTGACGAGGCCATTTGGTGCGCTGATCTTCCGCCGATCCGGCAGAGCAGAATCATCCTCACAGCCAAAGCAGAGGTGCGAGGCCTAGTGCGGCCAATCCTATCAAGAGGCACAGGCTCTGTGTGCCCGCCCTGCGATCGCCCATCGTGTACGCATAAATTCCTTTGATGACATTGTTACTGGCCGCGGCAATCAGAATACTCGCTGACGCCAACGCCAAAGGAGTGAGCGTGGGAGTCGCCTGCGTCATGCCCATGATAAAGGGATCCACATCTGACACTCCCATGATCGTGGCAAGCGTGTAAACCCCGCCTCTTCCCAGGTACGCCACCGTCAAGTGTGTGGCCACCAACACTGCCAGGAAAAGGACTGCGAATAGAAAAGCCGCGCGCAGCTCCAAGGGGTTTTGCGGCTCAAACTCTCTCTTGACCGCCGCAGAACTGGCGTCAGGCCTCCGCGACCAAATCCAACCCCCGGAAAGGGCCAACAAGGCCAGCGCCAGGAATGAGGGAGCCAGTTTCATCATCAGGCCCCGGTTGAACAAACCCAGGAGTATGACCAGGCGAAGGTACATGACGCCGGAGGCGATCAGGATGGCGCCGGCAAACAGGTGGGGGCGTTCCTCCCGCGAGGCTCTCTTGGCCAGGGCCACCGTCGTAACCGTGGAGGAATAAGCTCCACCGAGGATTGCGGCCAGCACCACACCGCCTTGCCCTTTCGTCCCCTTTTGCAGGACATAGCTCCCGTAAGACACGGTGCTGACGGCGGCGACCACCAGCCACGTCTTGAAGGGGTTGATCTGGAATGGACCAAAGGCCTGATTGGGCAATATCGGTAGAATGACGGCGGTGAGAAGGAGAAATTTGGTGAAGGTAAAGATCTCTTCCGGAGCGATACGCTTGGTGAGGCCTTCCAGAGGGGCCTTCAACTCCAGTAACAACGCGCTGGCCACACTCAATGCGGTGGCAATCCAGAAATGTCCCTGATAAACCAGCCCGCCCACCAGGTAGACGGTCAGGGCGGATATCTCCGACGTGACCCCGACGATCCCCGAAGAGGTAAGCTTGTGCCAGTAGGACAGGAACAGAAATCCGGCGACCACGGCAAAGCCCAATGTCAGTGGCAGCAGTTGCCCGCCCCCCAACAGAGCCAGGGAATAACCGATCAGTGCAATCAGGGGAAACGTCCGCACGCCGCCAAAGGTAGGGTCGCCGGCGCTGGGTTTATGCTCCTCCCGCTCTGATCCGACCAGAAGTGACAATCCCAACACCAGAAGGATTTTCACCGCTTCCGGCGGGAGCATCTCATAGAGTTTCACCAACATGGTGTTAGATTTGCATTGATGTTCGCATAAATCAAGGTGATTCTCCCCCCACAGCTACCATTAAAACCAGCCCTGCTTCGTCCAACGATGCTGGTGACTTTTTCCGTAGCCTGTTAAGCTCAGTCCCTCCAATCGCCGGCGAAATAAAGAAACTCATTTCTGCAACCAGGCACTAGCCCGGACCTTTCACGAATCTCCAGGAGTGGGGCCGGCAGAAGGCAAAGAATTTCGCACAGAGTTCCCAGAGATAACGCACAGAAACCACCGAGAGATTCGCGTGTTTTTCTCTGTGCACTCCGTGGTCCAGTGGTTCGATCATGCCCATGATTACACGACTCCGCGAACTCTGTGTGAAACGTCCTTAAACATGCCCTCCGCTCAAATCCCTCGTGAATAACCGGGCTTGGACGCACAGGCAATATCAGCTACGATGCTATTCACCTCAAGACGCCGGGCGCGGCTCTATTCCTCACATTCGCATCACGCCTGCTTTTCAGACAACGTGTCCACTCCTCCCCTTCGATTCGGCGTCGTTGCCCGCCGCGTACATAATCGCCTTGACACTGTAGCCTATAACTGATATTCTAGAATCGAGGCTACTTTGTTTAGGCCGCAAGGCGTGTAGCGAGGCTACTCCTTACGCCGCCCTCACCCCATCCCCGCCCGCACGGAGGTTCGCATGTCACTGACGAAGAAACCCACCATGACCAAGAAAAGAGTTGCCGCCAATCAGGCCAACGGGAAGCTCTCGCACGGCCCCGCCACCCCTGAGGGGCGCGGACGGATTCGCGCCGCCAACATCCGCCACGGGTTTTACTCGCAGGCGGAGGCTGTGGCGCTTACCTGCCTGGGCGAAGACCCCGCCGAACTCGAGCGCCTGCGGCAGAACCTTCACGACGAGAAAGAATCCTCCCGCGCTATGAGGAAAGAACTGGCGGACCATTTGGTGCAGGTGGTCTGGCGGTGGAAGCGCGCCGGCCGCCAGCAGGAGGGCATGGCCCTGCGCCTGGCCAAGGACGCCAACCTGACCCGCGAGGACCGGGTACACGCCCACATGATGCGCCTCAAAATGACGGAGGAAAGTTTGCGCTTGCTCGCCCAATCCGTGGCGCGCGAGCATTACGTCACCACTCCCGCCGACCTCGAGATGATGAAAGGCTTGCACCAGGAGGGTGTGGTGAAGGAAATGGCGGAAATCGCTCTCGCCTTGTTCTGCCAACTGCAAGCCCCGGGCGGTCAGGAAAACAGCCTGGATGAATTCGAGAAGGCTCGCCTCATGGTGGCCCAGGCCAAGGAGATCTTTGGCATCGGCATGAGCTCGGCGTTTGCGCCCCCAGCGGACGTAGCGCCGGACTTTAGTCCGGCACCTGCCGACCTCAAGGTCGGCGCTACAAAAGAGGAAAACGATGAGCGCTATCCCCGGATCACCGCGGCGGAATGGGAAGCGCGGGAGCGGCCGCGCCATCTTTTGGAAAACATCCTCAACCGGCAGGTGGAGATTTGCGAAGCGCAGCGCCTGGCCATCCTGAAAGAGTCGCTGGCGGGGCCGTCGCCCTATGAACGCGCCGCGGAAATCGCCCTCGTACACCCCGACGCGGCGCTAATGCAAAGGATGGAAGAATCCAGCTTTCGTCAAATCTGGCGGATCACCACCCTACTTCTGAAGATTGAACGCACAGCCCGGGATGAGCAATCCACGGGAACGCCGCCGGAAACCCGTGATATTTATGAAATAAAAGCGAGTTAGCCAGGATTTTAGGGTATTTTTATGCTCAGCGCTGAAAATCAAACTATTGAAAGTAAGGCGGTTAATGCTGCGCATCCTCGGCTGGATCGGGGAAAGAAAAAATGATGGCAAAATGAAGGGATTACCCGTCATGTTGCTGATAAAAAGCAAGATACAATATCTAGTCGGGTCAATTCTCCTCTAGCCCGTCATCTTGAAGAAAAATAAGTCACTTATCCTCAAGAAGCCGTGATCTTGTTGAAACAAAATGATATCGCTGACCAGAATCGGGCCGTCAGTTCATCGCGTCATCTGGCCATCGGGCCATCGGGCCATCGGTTCATTGGATCATTTGACAGCTCCCCTTGGTCCGTTGTCCGTCGTCAGTGGCTTCGGGGTATCGACTTCGCGGATCGCTTGCAACGGACAACTGACCATGGACAACGGACAGCTCTTCAATGACCCGATGGCCCGATGATTCAGTGCCCCGTCGAGGTCAGCTTGGCCAGCTCCCGGAGCGCGTCGCGGAACTGGGGATCAATCTTGAGGGCGGCCTGGAATTCCCCCACCGCTTCTTGTTTATCGTTTTGCGCCTCCAGGACCAAGCCCAGTTGATAATGCGCTTCGGCGGAACGCGGGTTGGTGGCGATCGCGGCGCGAAACTGCTCCGCGGCCTCAGAGTGCTGGCCGCGGCGCGCGGCGAGGAGTCCCAATCCGAAATGCGCCTCGTAATCCTGGGGCGCGAAGGTGAGAAGGCGATGAAACTCCGCCGCGGCGCGCTCGGGGTCGCCGACAGTCAACCAGATGTCGCCGAGCAGTTCTTCCGCCCCCACATTGTGCGGATCGAGGGCGAGCGCGGCCTTGAGCTTGCTTGCGCCGTCGAGGTAGCGGTGCAGGCCCACATCCGAGCGGGCCAGATTGATGCAAGCCGGAAGGTTGCGGGGATCATCGTCCAGAATGGCCTGAAATTCCGCGGCCGCTTCTTGCGCCTTGCCGATGCGCGCCAGATGCCCCGCCAGCAGGTAACGCTTGTACTCGAACAAACGGTCTTTGGGATCGATGCCGGAATTGTCGAGCGCGGCCTGGGGCGAGGTGATCTCCAGGTAGCCGAGCGAACGCAGACTCTCGGCGGAACCCGGCGCGACGGGAGGGGCATTTTCACTGGGCGCCGCCTGTGCGGAACGGTAAGCCGCCACCAACGCCGTCAAGCGCTCGCGGTAAGACGCGGCGAGGGCCGCTTGGCCGGGCACAAGATTGTGCAACTCGGCCGGGTCGCGCTTCAGGTCGTAAAGTTCCGGGTGAGGAGCGTCAATGTACTGATAATCCCCCCGCCGCAGGCTGCGCAACACCGCCCATCCAAATTCGTCGTGGGCGTAGGAGCTTTCACTGTAAATGTCGCGCGGCGGCGAATTTCCGCCCTTGGCGAGTTCCAGCAGGCTGTGACCGCAGAAGCTTGCCGGCGGCGGGATTCCCAGAAAGCGCAGGATGGTGGGCGCAACATCAATCAATCCAGCGGGAGCGTCCACATGCTCGTTGAAAGACGAAACTGGAAACTGGAAACTGGAAACTCGCTCCGATTTTCCATTTTCCAGTTTCGAGTTTCCAGTTTCGAGTTTCGAGTTTCTGTTTTTCTCCGCTTGCGGCCAATGGAAAATCAGCGGCACGTGCAGGGTGCTGCGGTAAATGAAATATCCATGCGTGTTCTCGCCGTGATCGCCCAGGCTCTCGCCATGATCGGAGAACAGCACCACCAGCGCGCGCCGGTCCAGCCCCGACCGCGCCAGGAAATCGAAGAAACTCCCCAGAGAATCGTCCACGTAAGCCAGTTCCTGGTCGTATTCGCTTTGTGGGGCGCGGGCGCGATAGGCGGCGGGCGCGTCGTAGGGCTGGTGAAGGTCAAACAGGTGGACGAAGAGCAGGAAGGGGCGGCTGGAATTCTGTGCGAGCCATTGTTCCGCGCCCTCCAACACCTGCGGTGCGGGGCGCTTCAAGTCAAGCGCGCCCTTGATGGCGCTCGTGTCAAAAGGGCAGTCGTAGGTTTGGAATCCCTGCGCCAAGCCGAAACGCCGCTCGAGGAAATAACCTCCGATGAAAGCCGCCGTGTTGCAACCATGCCCGGCGAGAACCGTCGCGAGGGTCACGGCTCCTGGCGGCAACACCTGGGCATTCTCCCGGATGCCGTTGGCAAAGGGATAAGTGGAGGTGAACAGCGACACGTGCGAAGGCAAAGTAATGGGCGCCTGGCTGCTGGTCTCGGTGAAAAGCGTGCCGCCGCGCGCAAGCGAGTCGATGTGCGGCGTGCGCAGGCGCGAGTAGCCGTAACAACTGAGGTGGTCGGCGCGGAGTGTGTCAACGGAAATGAGGATGATTGGCGGAGGTTCGACGGTGTCAGCCGCCGCGGTTCCCAACCCTGCCACCGCTGGGCAAGGCGCCCATGCCAGCAGGGCGGTCAGAAGGAACGTTCGCGGGAATGACGAGTATCGCATCGGGCGCATATCCAAATAATACCTGACCCGCGCCGCAGTCGGAAAGATAGGTCGTGGAGGCTAACGCTGCGCCGCGAGCAAGGCGTCGGCAACGCGCACGGCGGGAAGGATGGCTGCGGGGTCGTGGACGCGCACAATGTGCGCGCCGCCCAGGATGGCAGCGACGACAATGGCGGCGTCACCCGTGGGAAGAAGCAGCGTGGATCTCCGTTGGTCCGTGCTGCGGCGGCGCTCCGATGCATTGCCCTCGGTCCCTGCGATCGGCCAATAAGAAGTCCGGGAGCGCCGCGCTGGCGAAGGATCCAGCCCTTCACCTGCAACGATCGCCTGCACGAAGGATTTGCGCGAGGCGCCGATGAGGAGGGGAAGATGAAAGCGCCGAAGTTTTCCGAGGCCGGCAAGAATCTCGTAATTTTGCCGCCGCGACTTGCCGAAGCCCAGGCCGGGATCAAGGATGAGCTGCGACCGGTCTGCGCCGGCAGCGAGGGCGCGGCGAATCGATGTTTCAAATCCACTCTGGAGCGAGCGCCAAATATCCTGCGCGAAAGGCAGGCGCTGCATCGTCTCGGGCCTGCCGCGCAGGTGCATCAGAACCATTGGCGCGCGGCGCCGGCGCGCTACTTCCGCCAGGCGTGGGTCAAAATGCAGCCCACTGATGTCATTCAGAACATTCGCGCCGGCGTCAAGAGCCTGCTCCGCAACCTCCGCCTTGGTCGTGTCAATGGAAATGGGGACCTGGGGCAGCTTCCGCCGCAGGCCGCGGATGACGGGCAGCACGCGCCGAAGCTCCTCTTCCGCAGAAATGGGTTGCGACCCCGGCCGCGTGGACTCGCCGCCCACGTCAATCCAATCGGCTCCCTGGCGAGCGAGTTCCACACCGTGCTCGATGGCGCGAGCCGGATCAGAGTAACGCCCGCCGTCGGAGAAGGAATCAGGAGTGACGTTGAGCACGCCCATGATGAGAGTGCGAACGCCCAGCACGACCTTGCGGCCGCCAATCTCGAGTTTGAATTCAGGACGGAGGTTCATCGTGAATCTGCAGGACGTCCGTTGTCCGTTGTCAGTCGTCCGCAGCCCATTATCACCGTTGGGTGTCGTTGGATGCAATCTCCGTGCTGCGGAGACGACCACCATTTGGGTAGCATCAATACCGGATCGCTGGTCACTTGCAGTTGACAACGGACCACGGACTACGGACAGTTTACCTTAGGATCCGAATACCCCTACATACGCAACTGCCCCCAGAAGGCCGCCGATGACCGGCCCCACGATGGGCACCCAGGAATAGCTCCAGTCGGAGCCGCCTTTGCCGGCGATGGGCAGCAGCGCGTGGGCCAGGCGCGGCGCCAGGTCGCGTGCGGGATTGATGGCGTATCCGGTGGGCGCGCCGAGCGACAGCCCGATCGCCCAGACGAGGAATCCCACCAAAAGCGGAGTAAGGCCGCTTTGGGCGGGAGCATTATTCGCCCCGAGGGCGAGCACGCCAAACATCAGAACAAAGGTGCCAATGATTTCGGTGACTAGATTCAAAGGTGGTTTGCGAATGGCCGGCACGGTGCAAAAGACCAGGAGTTTCGTGCTCCGATCTTCCGTCACCGGCCAATGGGGAAGATACGCGAGCCACACGACTGCCGCGCCGAGAAAGGCCCCCAGGAATTGCGCCGCCAGGTACCGCGGTACGGCGCTCCAGGAGAACCTGCCGATCGCCGCCAAGCCCAAGGTGATGGCGGGATTCAAATGCGCGCCGCTGATGCGGCCCACGGCGTACACGCCCATGGCCACCGCCAGCGCCCACCCCGTGGTGATCACCATCCAACCCGAGTTCTGCGCCTTGGTTTTGTTCAAGACCACCGCGGCAACGACTCCATCACCCAGAATGATCAGCAACATGGTACCCACCAGCTCCGCCATGAATGAGTTCATCGGTTCCTCCGCAATCCCTTCCTGCCAACGGCAAATTTTCCAAGAGTATAGTTCGGCGGGCGCGGGTTTGGGTAAGAAAAGAAAGGCGGAGATCAATAGGCAGGACTGGAAATACTTAGGGCTTGAAAATCGAGCTGACGGCCAGAGAAAAACCGGGGAGCATGGGAGTTTCAACCGTCTTGCCCTTTGCGCCTGTCGCGGCCAAGTGGAAACCCTCGGGAGTCAGTCGGTACACTTCCACCGCTTGGGCGACGGGATCAACGATCCAGTATTCCCTTACGCCGAACCGGGCGTAGGTTTTCAATTTAAGGCCGCGATCGCGACCCTCGGTTGTGGGCGAGAGGATTTCAATCACCAAGTCCGGAGCGCCGCGCACCCAATCCTGGAGAACGTCGCGATGTTCATTCAACACCAGAAGGAGATCCGGTTCCAGGACGTCGTGTTCGCTCAGGATCACATCCAGGGGAGCAAACCGCAACTTGCCGAGGGGGTGGGCTTCCAGGAATTTCCCAAACGCCATGGTGAGGTTGAAAAGTATCATTTGGTGGTGATCTACTGGCGAGGGCGTCACGTAAAGTTCTCCATCGATAATCTCCCGTCTCTTGCCGTCGTCGGGCATCAGCAGGAGATCAGCGTGAGTATACTTCAGGCTGGCGATCATAGGCGGATTATAACCCCCCAGGGCGATGCTGTTACTCGAAACCCGAAACTCGGAGCGAATCTCGATTTTCGAATTTCGCTTTTTGTCTCTTCCCGCGCTCAAGCCGGCTGGGGACGCTCACGCGAGGGCACGGCGGGTGAAGAGGGTTGCGGCTTGAGCACCTGCACGGTTTCCGGCGGTGGTGGCAGGGGCTTGACGCGAACAAATTCCGGCAGGGGCTTGCCTTCGATCAAGAGTTTCATCTCGCCGGCGTCCAAGACTTCGCGCTCCAGCAGGGCCTCGGCGATGCGGATCAGGGTGTCGCGATGAGTCGTGAGAATAATTTTGGCCCGCTCATAGCCCGCGGTAACGAAGACCTTAACTTCCTGGTCTATTCTGATCGCCGTGTCTTCACTAAAATCGCGCTGCGTGGCAATGTCGCGTCCCAGGAATATTTCCTGCTGGTTCTTGCCGAAGGCCAGCGGCCCGAGGTTCGACATGCCAAATTCGCACACCATGTCGCGGGCGATATGGGTGGCGCGCTCAATATCGTTGCCGGCGCCGGTGGTCATGTGGTGCAGAAAGAGTTCCTCGGCCACGCGGCCACCCATCAGTACGGCGAGTTGGGCTTCCAGGTATTCCCGAGTATAGGTGTGCTTGTCGTCCAGGGGAAGTTGCTGGGTCAAGCCCAAAGCCCAGCCGCGCGGGATGATGGTGACCTTGTGCAAGGGGTCGGCGTCAGGGATATTGGCGGCTACCAGCGCGTGTCCGGCTTCGTGATACGCCGTATTTTTCTTCTCGGTCTCGGAGAGAATCATGGACTTGCGCTCGGGTCCCATCAGGACTTTGTCTTTGGAAGTTTCAAAGTCCATCTGGGTGACGGTCTTGCGATTCTGCCGCGCCGCCAACAGCGCTCCCTCATTGACCAGATTCGCCAGGTCGGCGCCGGAAAACCCGGGCGTTCCGCGCGCGAGGACGGAGATATCAACATCCTCGGACAGAGGAATTTTCTTGGTATGAACCTTGAGGATCGCTTCCCGCCCGCCCACATCGGGCCGCGGCACCACCACGCGGCGGTCGAAGCGGCCGGGGCGCAGCAGGGCGGGGTCCAGGACGTCAGGGCGGTTGGTGGCGGCGATGAGGATGACTCCTTCGTTCGATTCAAAGCCGTCCATTTCCACCAGCAACTGGTTCAAGGTCTGCTCACGCTCATCGTGGCCGCCGCCCAAGCCCGCGCCGCGATGACGGCCCACGGCGTCGATTTCATCGATGAAGACGATGCAGGGAGCGTTCTTCTTGCCCTGCTCGAACAGGTCGCGCACGCGCGAGGCGCCCACACCTACGAACATCTCCACAAAGTCGGAGCCGGAAATGGAGAAGAAGGGAACGTTGGCCTCGCCGGCGATGGCCCGCGCCAGCAAGGTCTTGCCGGTTCCCGGCGGGCCCACCAGCAGCACGCCCTTGGGTATGCGTCCGCCCAGCTTCTGGAACTTTTGCGGTTCGCGCAAGAACTCAATAATCTCACCCAACTCCTCCTTGGCTTCTTCCACCCCTGCCACATCCTTGAAAGTGACTTTCTTCTGTTGGCTGGAGAGCAGGCGGGCGCGGCTCTTGCCGAAGGACAACGCCTTGTTGCCTCCCGACTGCATCTGCCGCATGATAAAAATCCACAGCGCTAGAATCAGAATAATGGGTAAGCCATTGGCGAGCCAAGTCATCCAGGGCGACCCGGAGTTGTCCTTGATGATGGTATTGACATTCTTATCCTGAAGGGTCTTGTAAAGATCGGGATAGTTGGAAGGGATAGTAGTGCGGAAATGAGTGTTATCCTTCTTGAAAGTCCCTGTGACGTTGCCGCCGGTAATGGTCACGTCGTGGATGTCGTCTTTGTTGACCTCGGTCATGAACTCCGTGAAGGTCAATTCCTTAACGTGTTCGCCGGTGCTGTTCCTCACCACTGCCCAGATGAGCAGGGCGGTGACTGCCATCAAGACCCAAAAGATAATGTTCTTCACTGCCGAGTTCACGGACCGTCCTCCTTACCCCTCCTGAATGACCTGCAAACGGGTCTTAACCCCCCTGAGGTTAGATGCGTGCCAACGCCCCGCGGCTCCAACGTTTCGCGTTCTTAGGCAATGCGAGCGAGGAAGGGCAAATTACGATATTGCTCTTGATAGCCCAATCCATATCCAACCATGAACCGGCGGGAAAGGCGGAAGCCCGTGTAAGCTACGGGGATGTTGACTTTCCGGTCGTCGGATTTGTCGAGCAACGCGGCCGTGCGCAGGGAGGCAGGCTCCTGCGCCAACAGGATTCGGCACAGATGGTCGAGGGTTATACCCGATTGCAGAACGCCCACCACGAGCAGCAGATCCTTGCCGGCCAAATTGACGGGAGGGATGTACATGATTTCCCGCATGGCCACCAAGCCGGACTCAGTGTCGCTCACCCGCGACCGAACAAAGGAACAGACCACGGGAATTTTGAGCGCGCGCACCAAATCAGCCATGAATACGAAGCATTCCTCCAAGACCCCGACAACGTAGAGGGTCTTGCCAGCGTAATCCCGATTGATCTGCTTCGCCAGTTCGCGCACCCGCTTGCGGACACCTTTTTCGCTGACCACGATTTTAACGCGTGCATCGTAGCCCACGGCGCCCATTGTCGCCGTCCGCTTTTTGATTTTGGATGCGGTGCGTTTTTTCATATGGGATCTTCCCGGACGGCCGGGGATGGCCGCATAGGTTCCTCTTCCACCAATAACACCTGCGGGGCTTGGTCAGTTGCGGCTGCGGCCCTGCCCGGTGGGAATCCTCGGACCCAGACAATCTCCCCGGCGCAGAGCAAAACGGGCCAGCTCTTACGCTGCACTTCCGGGATCTTCCGCTCGCGAAAAAGCTCCTTCAATTTGCGAACCCCTCGGCTTCCAGCGGGACAAAACCCATCCCCGGCCCGCCAGTTGCGCAAAACCAATTCTCCGCACAACTTTTGCGGGTCAAGAGTCACGAGGTTATTTATATTATACCCCTTGCCGGGGTCGTCGCGGTTAAGTATTTTGAAACGGAAAGTGCATCCCAGCTCGCGGACCACCAATTCACCCGGCAAGGTGACACGATGGGAAAAATTCCCCGCGCCCGGCTCGCTGGCCGCTGGGCCCACCACCAGCCAGGAGAACTCTTTGCGGGCCAGTAAGCCGCCGGGCAGGGTTTGGGTTTTTCCGCTCTGCGCCTCGGCGGCAAAGCGACGCAGCGATTCGATGTGGGCGTGCGCGAGGCCGTGCGTCGAACCCCGTGCCCGGTGCAACATTTGCCGCAAGACACGCCGCGCCAAGGCTGGAGGGAATTCCAACAAGGCGCGAATGGGAATGCGCTCTTCCCTCCCTTGGCGCCCGCGCCAGGGATGCGCCCGGTCGTGCGCTAAACGCTCCAGACAGGCTTCGTCGTCGCGGGCGCGGTCAGCCAATTGGCTGAGCAGGCGGATGATTTCCGGGTTGTACTCCTTCACCAGCAACGGCAGCAACTCCATGCGGACTTTGTTGCGCCGCAGGCGAGCGTCGAGATTGGAGGAATCCACGCGATAGGGGAGCCGGCGCCCGGCAATTTCCTCCATCACCTCGGCGCGCGTCAGGCCGAGAAAGGGGCGGACGACTTTGCCCTCGAGCACGGGATAGATTCCCCCCAGGCCGCGCGTCCCCGCGCCACGCAGCAGCCGCATCAACACGGTCTCCGCCTGATCGTTGGCCGTGTGCGCGGTGGCTACGCGGTCCAGCCGCTCCTGGTCAACCAAGGAGAAGAAGTAGCGGTAGCGCAATTCCCGCGCCACGGCTTCCAGATTGCTGCGACGCTCGCGCGCCACGCGCCCCACCTCCGCCTCGCCCCGCAGGTACTCAATGTGGAGAGAGGTGGCGAGATCGCCCACGAAAGCCTCGTCGCCGTCGGATTCCGCCCCGCGCAAATGATGATTGAAATGAACTGCGGCGAGAGTAAGCCCCCATTCGACCCCCAGCGTTTTCATGAAGTGCAGGAGCAGGACTGAGTCCGGTCCGCCCGAAACCGCAACGCCAACACGCTGGCCGGCGTGAAAGAACTCCTTGCGGTGCATTTCGATTGACCAGCGCGTGTATAAGTCAGGCCGATGGTGCATGTGCGGGTTCCGTCGGGAAAGATTGTAACACTGCCCGCGGTAAGCGACAGAGTGGGAATGAACGGCGCATGAATCGCGCGCGACGCTTGCAATGTGCTCCGGAAATCTCCATTGCGTCGGCATGGCGATTCTTCCAGCAAGGTCAGTCATGGGCTTTACGGATGCTCGCGCAATTCTCGTCGCAATCATCAGGAATGGGTACGGCCGTGTTGTGCCACTATCCAGTCCCGGGCGCAGGCGCGGGGGGCGCAACAGGTTAGGGTGAAGCGGTGCCGGGAGGGGCAGCCTCGAACGCCGGGTAGTAGCCTCGGCGGGCGAAAATCCTGTACGGGTGTTTGGGATTCTGGGCGCGGTCGGAGAGGCGGACGTCGATCTGGCGGAAGGCACGATCACTGCGAGTGTCAGTACTCTGGTAGCCGAGTGTATAGCGCTGTTTCAGCCGCGTGATGACGGCGGCCATGGCCTTTTGCACCGATCCCACGGCAGCCAAATCGATGATCTCTCCGCCCGTTTCGTCCATGATCTTGCTCACCCAGCGCGCGCCGGGAATCCAGCCGGGCTCGTCCAGTGTGCCTCCCAGGCGGTCACGTCCGAGCCTGACGCTGTAAACGATCGTCTGCGTCTCGAGCGCCAACCGAATCACGTCGTCGCCGGTGAATTCTCCTTTTGCCGTCGGCTGGTTGTCCGAGACCATGATGACGGCGTGTCGCCGCTCGCGGGCCTCCTCCCCCAGATACTCAATCGACGCATAGAGGGCGTCGGCGATGTTGGTGCCGCCCGCCGAGCCAATGCCCATGATGCTTTCGGCAATCGCTCTCCGGTCAGTAGTCAGATCGACCAGGCGCTCGGGGTGCGCGGCGAAGGCATACAGGGCGACCTGATCCTCGGGCTTGAGCTGCGCGAGGGTGTCAGAGGCGGCGTGGTGCAGTTCACCGAGCACCGGCGAGATGCTGTCGCTGCCGTCCACCACCAGCGCCACGGCCAAAGGCAGCTCGTCGCGCGAGAAATATATGATTTTCTGCTCCACGCCATCTTCGAATACGCGGAAATCTTCCCGCTTAAGATCGTCGGCAATCCTGCCCTTGTCGTCCCGGACCGTGGCCTCCACCAGAACCATGTTGACGTTCACTTTTAGCGTGAATCCCCCCGTTTCAGGCGGCGGCCGTCGGCTCCCGGGCGGGGGGCCTTGCGCCCAAAGTTCTGCACCGAGGGTGAACGCCCAGAAAGCAAGAGTGCTCGCTGCGAGCGCGTGTTTCATAGCTTAGGATTCCCGTTCCCCCTCCAGGGGGGCGCCGCAATCAGAAATCCAGGTTATACCGAGAGCCAGTCGGGGTCCGGCTGCAATTTAACCCGGCATTTCCATTATGCATCCGGCGCGGCCTACGGTATACCCCATGGGGTAGTTGGATACCCAAGACTCACTGCTGGCTCATAGCTGAGAGGGTGAGTTTCCGAGTTCCCTTTGTGATTGCGAAGCTGTTGCTAAAGCTGGGCGACAAGGGAGGCGTAATGCGCGAACAGGCGGACCAACTTCCGAGTCGCCGACCATTCGCCCAGAAACGGTACAGTGCGCGGTAAGGGCAAAGCTAGCGAATAATCAACTCACATTTTCGCTTTCATTATCCAAAGCTACCCTTATACTGACCTCCGAAACCGATGTTCCTGCCGGTGACAGCGTCGATTTTGCCTTCAGGAGGTAGGAATACAGTGGGCGAGAACCGAGTGTGGAAAGCGATTGGCCGGTACTCCCACGAGTTTGGATACCGCGAGGTTCCCGTCTGGTACGGTTCGTCGGAGGCCATCGCTCATCAATTCCAGACGATTGGCAGAAACCTCAAATTCTTGAAGGTGATTCCCAATCCCTTCCCTTTTTACGATTGGATCATGGGTTTTCACGAACGCTGGTCGAACCGGGCGGCATTGCGCGGCACGGTGCTGGAGAGAATAACAAGAGTTCTCGATGCGGGCGTTGGGACTGGATATTTTTTGGCCCAGTTAATACAGAAAGCCGAAAATGCAAAAAGCATCTGTGCCGTCGACCTCTCATCGCAAATGATCGCTGACGCAAAGAATTACCTGGTGAAAAAGAACCTTTTTTCTTCCTCCGTCTGCTTTGTTCGAGGCGATTGTCGGCGTCTTCCGTACCCTGACAGATGTTTCGATCTCTATGTCTCAAGTTATTTGTTCGACCTGCTGAATGACGAGGAGGTCCGGGCAGGATTAATGGAAATGGAACGCGTGCTGGAACCGGATGGCCATGCAGTCTTGATCACGATGACTACGGAATTGGCCGATGTGCCGGGGCCGATCCGATTGCTTTGCCGCCTCGTGAACGAACTTTACTGCTTGGGATACCACCGTGGCAGATGGAATGGTATCTGGAGATTTCTATTCGCCGGCTACGCGCCACACTGTCGGCCGATTGCCCTCGGCAAGTATCTGAAAGGCTGGCCCTCGTTGAGGATCGAGTACACAAAGGTGAGCCGCGTGTCGCTCTTCCCGGTTCGAATTTACTACGTTAGGAAAAGTCATGCCTGACATGCGCCTATTGCTAAGAATGGCTGTCATTGCCGCGACCTCACTCTCTACGCGCGTTTTCTATGACCGTGTTTCGCCATTCTATGAGTTGGTGTTCACAGATCATTTGCTACACGCGCGGACGATGGCAGCGACCATTAGTGAAGTATTTCCGCGGAGTGCGGGGATCAAGATCCTGGACGTGGCCTGCGGGACGGGCGTTCTCAGCCGCCGGTTGAAGGAACAAGGCTTCTCCATGACCGGCCTGGATTTTTCTCTTCAATCCCTCCAGCGGCTAAAGCAGACAGCTAGCGCGATATTGATCATTCAGGCTGATGCGGCCACGCTTCCATTCGGCTCCGCTTCTTTCGATGTAGTTACGTGCTTGGGTGCGTGGCGTCATTTTTCGGACCCTCTTCGTGTTTTACACGAAATCTGCCGAGTCCTTCGCCCTGACGGCGTCTTTTTAGTCGGCTACTTTCCTCCAAAACTGGGAGGACTGTTCTCAATGCCAACAAGCTGGCTCGGAAAAGCAATCGTCATCCTGTATGGATGTGCAATTCGGCTATTGAAGTATAACGACAGGATCGATGAAGAAATGGAACAAGGGACTCTGCGAATGGTCAAGCTGGCGTTCGCGCGGGTTCGGCGGATCGAGTCAGGAATGAATCACTACTTTGTATTGGCTGCGTTGCCGCACTGAGTCCAGGTGTTACAGGATTACGGAGATTGCCGGAATGTACCGGGGGGGGAGTCCTTTGCAGATTGGTTATGCCCGGGTGACGGGCACACGGAAGTTGTGGGGGGAGGTGTTGACTTGACGTGCAACGCCATGACCATCGTAGTGGCGAGGGAAACTTGTTTTCCCTCGACCTGTCGCATGCTGGACCGGTCAACTGCGTTTGAACCAGGCCGCGGCTCAGTCTCGGCTAGTCAAACGTAGGATGATTCCTATGACAATACCGGTAGGAAGACTCAGGGTTAGGAAGCATCGGGCTTGGGGAAGGGAGATAAGAGTGATAAGAATGATTCCAACTGCGAAGACAAGCCCCCCTCCCCCTTTAACGGGAGTTTTGTGCATCGTTATGCCGGGATGCATAGATTCCCTCCGGCTTGACTATCCTCCTTCAGCTATAGCCAGTCCATTGATCCTTTGCCGTGTCTCAGTCTGATGATGCAGCGGCGAGATTAACTCGCCCTATGGCGGCGTCCCGACAAGATCGGGACAGGTTCCGCCGCCTATACGCCAAACTGAGACACTACCGGCCTTTTTTCAAAGTAGGACGCTACTCACTGGGCTGAAGCATTGGAATTGGAGGCGGTCCGGCGTACACTTGAGGGCGACGGAGAGGTCAAGGGTGAAATCCAGGTTACTCTTCCCGGGCAAAAGGCAGGACGCGGTGAAGCTAAGTCGGGCGGAAGCGGCCGGTGCGGCCTGCGTGTGCCTTCTGCCAGGCGCGTTGGCCGTGCTCGGGTTCGCCCATTTGTGTTCGTTGGTGGCCAAAGCTCAGATTGTCGACACGAGTGGGCAGTCATACTACGCGAATGCCAAGCCGCTGCTGGACTATCCTCTTCCCGACATTCTGAAGGCGGCGCCGGAACTGCAAGGACTGGAACCCGCCGCGAACCAGGACGAATTGGCTTCCATACTGGACAAGACCGGAGAGGTAACGGAGGACTTGTTGGGCAGCATGCCGAACCTGATTTCGCGTGAGGATATAATTCAGGCAAAGCTGGGAGATCCGGCCAACGCCAACGATCAACGCCGGCTTGTCTATGATTACTTGATTCTCGTTCATCGGCAAGGCACAAACATCACCCTGGAAGAATATCGGTCGGGGCCCGGTGGAACCGGAACGGAAGCGCAGAGTCTGGATGAGGGCTATATGATCACCCGGGGCTTTGCCTCTTTCTGGTTGCATTTCCATCCTTCCAATCGGTTGGCGGCACGGTTCCACTATCTCGGCCAGCAGACTGACAGCGGGCTCAAGTGTTACGTTGTGGCGTTCGCCCAAAAACCGGGATGGGCCACGGTCACGGGCACCGTCGTCTACAAGGGGGTATCCCTTCGCATCCTGTATCAAGGAATCGCGTGGATCGACGAGGCGAGCTTTCGCATCGTTCGGTTGAGAACGGATTTGCTGGCGCCCCGCCCCGCCATCGGCTTGGAAAGAATGACGACCGAGCTGCACTTCGGTGAGACGCGCCTTCCCCAGACCGCCGCGCCTCTTTGGCTCCCGCAAGAAGTCGTTGTCACCACCGAAAGGGACAAACATTCTTACCAAAACGTCCATCGCTATTCGGACTACCGGTTGTTCAAGGTGGAAACGAAGATCCTGCCGACTCCCCCCGATTCGCCCTTGCCAACGAAGCCTAATTAGGTTGGTATACTTCGCACCAACACTACGTGTCGCCCTTCGCGATACAGAGCATGCGTAACGGGGGCCCGCAGATCGTGTCCGCACTACCCTTGTTTAGAATCCTGTTGGGCGCCGGCGGGGAGGGTGACGCGGAAGGTTGTGCCGCGGTTAACTTGGCTGGAGAATTCGATGGCGCCGTTGTGAAGTTGCACCACGCGAAACGCCATGGCGAGGCCGACGCCCGTGCCTCCGGGCTTGGTGGTGTAAAAGAGCGAGAAAATTCTATTCTGCGCCTCGAGGGGAATGCCCACGCCGGAGTCGCGAATTTCCAGCTCGACGGCATGGGGCAGGGCACGGGGGGTGATCGTCAACTTGCCACCCTGCGGCATGGCCTGGCACCCATTCAAGACTAAATTCAGCAGCGCTTGCTTGATGAGGTCGCGATCGACGTGTACGGGGGGCGTAGCTCCGTCGCCCGCGAAAATCAATTGCACGTTGTTCTTCCGCGCCTGCGGCTCGGCCAGAGCGAAAACCTCGCGCACCAGGGACGCCACTTCCGCATCGGCGGGATGAATGGCTACTGGCCGGGTAAAATCCAAGAAGGTTTTCACCACGCGGTCGAGACGGCGAATCTCCTCGGCCAGGATTTCCACTTGCGGCTGCACCTTACCGCTGTCTTGGCCTAACCGCGCCTTCAACACTTCGAGTTGCAGCACCATGGCGTTTAGCGGGTTCTTGACTTCGTGGGCGACGCCCGACATCAGCCGCCCGATGGCGGCGAGTTTGGTGGCGGTGTCGATCTGGTCCTGAATTTCCGCGCGCGAGCCCGTGTCGCGCAGGGTGACGAGGCAACCCACGCGCTCGGCGCCTTTGCCCACGAACTGCACGTTCACAGCGATGCGGGTGGAGTGCTTGCCGGGCAGCTCGAGGGTTTTCCAAAGGACCGACTGGCGAGTTTGGAAAGCCTCACGCAGCAGTTGGTGCAGGGGAGTCGCCTGGGAAAAGACTTCCAGCGCCGGGCGCTGCGCCGTGGTTTGAATGCCGGAGCCCAGAAATCGTCCTGCCGCCGGCGTCGCCAGAACCAAACGATCCTCCTTATCGAAAAGCAACAGGCCGTCGCTGAGGTTGGTGAAGACATGACCGAGGTTTTCCTGGAGGCGGACGAAGGCGGCCTTTTCCCCGCGCATCTGCTCACCCAGAAGATGGAGTTTGGAGGAGAGAATGCCCCACTCGTCGTGCCGCTTCAGCGTCACGGACCTGGAGAATTCGCCGCGCGCCAGGAGGTCGACGCTCTGCGAGATCTTTTCCAGCGGCCGCAACATGCGGAAGGAGACTACTCCGGCGGAAAGCGTGGCGAAAACGATGGCCATGAGCGAGAGCAAGAGGGCGGCACGGAGATTGGGCGAGATTTCACCGCGCAGCAACACCGTGGAGACGCCCACCCGCACATCCCCCAGCGGCTGGACGCCGAGGGCGAGAGGCAAGGTGACCTCATAGACGCGCTCGGGGCCGTAGACGACGCGGAACTGATCCAGCAGCCCAGCCTGCACCAGTTGCGAATAACGTGGCGAGGGCGTGAGAGGGTGGTTGACCTCGTCGGGATTGCTGTGAACCAGGGCGACGAGATTCGTATCGGTGATGGCGACATAGTCGACGGCGTGCAAATAACCCACGGCCGATTCCATAAGCGAATTCAGACCCGGGTCGGAGGAGAGGCACGTTTGCACGAAGGTCTGCAGCGCCAGGAGGTCCCGCGGGTTTTCGCCTTGGGCCATGTGGCAATGGGGCAGCACCGTGCCGGCCTGGTGGGAAACCTCCCAGGCAACGTACTCACCCTTGCTCTGAACCTCCAGCAGGGCTTGACGGGTAAGGTTCGAGAGGTAAACCGTGGAGGTCATCACCACCACCAGCAGGACCAACACGGTGATCAGCGCGGTGAGTTTAGCTTTGAGGCTCAGCCTCATATTCCTTCAACTTGTTGTGCAGAGTTTTCAAACTTATCCCCAGAAGTTCCGCGGCGCGCGTCTTATTGTTTTCGGTGCCTGCCAGGGTTCTCGTGAATCAAGCGGCGTTCGGCATCCGCCACGGTCATTCCCGGCCGCAAGCGCAAGCCGTCGTCGGCACCCGCCACCACCGTCCGGCCGAAATCGAGGCCCAGGTTCTCTTTTCCCAGGATTTCACCGGAGCAGGTCACCACGGCGCGTTCCAGGGCGTTGCGGAGCTCGCGCACGTTTCCGGGCCACGAGTACCGGCGCAAGGTTTCGAGCGCCTCAGGGGAAATGGTTTTCACCGCGCGGCCGTGTTTGCGGTTCAGGCCATCGAGGAGCGCCGCCGTCAAATCCGGAAGGTCGTCCATATGCTCGCGCAAGGGGGGCATGGAGACGCGCACAACATTGAGGCGGAAATACAAATCGCCGCGGAGCTTCCCCTGGGCGACGGCCTCCTCCGGGACCTTATTAGTGGCGGCCAGCACCCGCACGTCGACGGAGATTTCCGTTTTGCTTCCCAAGCGGCGGACCTTCGAGTCTTCCAGCACGCGCAGAAGTTTGGCCTGCGTGGCCAGCGGCATCTCCCCGATTTCGTCGAGAAGCAAGGTGCCGCCATCGGCCAACTCAAAGCAGCCCATGCGCCGCTCCACCGCCCCCGTGAACGCGCCTTTCTCGTGACCGAAGATTTCACTTTCCATCAAGGACTCGGGGATCGCCGCGCAGTTCACGGCCACAAAAGGTTCATCCTGGCGGGGACTGAGATCGTGCAGGGTGCGCGCCGCCAACTCCTTCCCCGTGCCGCTCTCGCCGGTAATCAAGACCGACGCGCTCGAAGGCGCCACGATGGCAATCAGGCGCATGACTTCCTGCATTTTGGCGGAGCGCCCCACCAAGCTTCCCAAAACCCCCAGATCACGCAAGCGGCGATGGGCAACTTCCAACTGCCGATCGCTCTCCTGGCGCTCCAGGCAATTGCGCAATTCCACCCGGAGCCGTTTGGGGTCGACGGGCTTTTCCAGGAAATTGTAGGCGCCCAGCTTGGTGGCCTCGACAGCTTCTTCCACGGTGCCTTGACCCGTCAGCATGATGAAGCGCAGGCCGGGCCGTGAGTGGTGGAGTTGGCGCAGCAACTCCATGCCCGTCACCAGCGGCATACGAAGATCGGAAATGACGACGGCGGGATTGAAAGCCTCAATCTTCTCCAGAGCTACGGCGCCGTCAGCGGCGGCATCGGTATCATAGCCCCAGGCCGTCAACAGGTCCGCCAAGCCCTGCCGCGCGTAAGGGTCGTCCTCCACTACCAGAATCTTCCCCAATTTGGCCATGCCCCTGACCCTCCGGTGTAAGAACATATTATACCGCTTTGGCACTCTGCGGTTGGGGTTGCCTTCTTGGGAGCGTCAACGGAGAGTTCCTTTTCCTCCCCTCCGGTGGGCCAAAGCGCTAAACTCAAATCACCCACGCCAAGACCCCTCCCCCGTCGTGGAGAACCCATAGTCGCCACATGGTAATTTCCCTGTTCGACAATAAATAGCTATTAGCTTAAGGTTTTGACATTGACCGATGGGGAATATATACTGCTGTGCGACTCGGCGCGCCCTCGCCTCCGGTGGGGCCTTATCCTCCGCGGGCCTTCATCTCGCCGCCATGACCAAAAAAGTCCTACTCGTCGATGCCGATCGGTCTTCACGGGAGCAGTGTGCCCGCGTTCTACGCGACTGCGCGTTGGAGGTGAACGCGGTGAATTCCGCGGTCGGGGCATTGGCGCTGCTGGGGAGCAGGAGATTCGACGCCGTTCTGGTGGATTTCTGTCTGGCCAGCCAGGGAGAGGGCAATCTGCCCGCCGCCGCCCAACGCGCGCAGCCGGGAGCCAACCTCATTCTCATGGTGGAAGGGATGGGCAATGCCTCACCGGACCAGATGCTGCGATTGCGCGGATATCCACTGCTGACCAAGCCTCTGAAGATCGAAGAACTGGCGCGGGCGCTCGAGGCCCCGCTGAGCGTAGCGCCACCCTTGCCGCCGGAACCTGACACGCCCGCGCCAGGGTTGGCTTCGACGGAATTCGCGGGCATGGTCGGGACTTCGGAGCGCATGAAGAAGATTTACCGGCTGATTTCCAAGGTGGCGTTGCAGCGGCACCCCGTTCTGATCATGGGCGAAAGCGGCACGGGCAAAGAGTTGGTGGCGCGGGGCATCCATACGCACGGCCCCTCACGCGATCAGCCCTTCGTCCCGGTGGATTGCGGGGCGCTGCCACCGAGCTTGATTGAAAGCGAGCTGTTCGGGCACGTCAAAGGCGCGTTCACCGGGGCCGCGCAATCGCGGCGCGGCCTTCTGGCGGCGGCCGGCTCCGGCACCGTCTTCCTGGATGAAGTCGGCGAGTTGCCCATCGAATTGCAATCGCGCCTGCTGCGGGCGCTCCAGGTGCATGAAATCCGGCCTCTGGGTAGCAACGAGCCGATTCGCTTCGACGCGCGGATCATCGCCGCCACCAATCAGGACTTGGAGGCAGGAATTAAGCGCGGGACCTTTCGCAAGGATTTGTTCTTTCGCCTCAATGTGGTCACCATCAAAATGCCTTCGCTCCGCGATCGCAAAGAGGATATTCCGGAGCTCGTCCGGCATTTCCTGGCATCGCTCGGAAACGGGAAATCGGTGGCGCAGATTTCTGATGAAGTCTTGGGGCGCTTGATGAGTTATGACTGGCCCGGCAACGTTCGCGAGTTGGAAAACTGCATCCAACGCGCGGTTTCACTGGGTTCAGGGACCTTCATTCAAATGCAGGATCTCCCCTCCGCCCTGCTCTATAACCTCGCGCGCAAGTCCTCTTCCCGCCAAGACCAGGGCACCTTGCAGGCGCTCGAACAACAAGCCATTAGGCAGGCGCTCCAGGCCACGGGCGGGGACCGGGTGCGCGCGGCAAAACTTCTCGGCATCGGCAAAACCACCATCTACCGCAAGCTGAAAGAGTACGGTATTGAAGTGACCTCGGCAGAGGGGTGAAGCGGTAAGACTTCAGTTCTCAGTTTTCGGTTGTCAGTTGTCGATACCCTTTACTTTTGGTGCAGAGAAAATCACAGTTACAGCACCAAAAAGAGAAACTCTTCTTCCCTCGCCCCCTTGGGGAAGGGGGGACCGCAAGGCGGTGGGTGAGGGGGGGGCAGACGCCTGTGCGCAGATCACATCTAAGTAGGTTTCACGCCTCGTGGCCACCTGCGAGGGAGGAGCCTTCGAGTGCGGAACTAATCAGGACTCACCTCATTCCAGGCGGTTGTGAGCAGGCCAGGGTTCTGCCCGGCGGATTCTTGTGACAGTACCACTCCACATTCCCATGTGTCCCCGTTCATTCGAACTAAAGCTGCCTTCGAGTAGAACGTATTTCAAGTTCAGAGTCCTGCTCTGCTTCATTATCTCGGGAGTGACGTCGACCCAGATCCCATCTCCTAAAATCGCATACTCATAGTCTTCGCGATGCAGATAGAGTACGTTTCCCTCAAATTCAAGTCGCAAAAACCCAATTACCTGAATCAGTTTCCCGTCGAACTTCTGTGGGTTAGCAATCAACTGCACCATAGTGACATTGACCGGCTCCTCAGCCTTAATTGGCGCAACTAGCAGGGTTGAAAGAAGAATACAAACCGAAGCAGTCAGTTTCATTTTCTAGCTCCTACGTCCTCGTGGAGGGGATGTTCCTGATCCACGGTATTTTCAGTTGATATTTACTGCACAAATACCACCAGTGATTTGCTAGAGCCAATGTAGCGCACAGCCACAGAGAAGCAAAGAGGTACCGCATCGCTCTCGATGATGGGAATCATGGCGGGCCGACCAGCTACTGCATGAAAAACGCCTACACTGGAAATTGGCCAAACTGACCGACTACCCCAATCCCCCCTCGATTCGACATCCTTCCCTTTTCACGTTAGGATTCAGGTGCGAGAATCTCATGCGGAGGAGCCGCGAGACTGACTCGAACCATGGCCACGATAGCCCTTGATGCGACTTACAGCGCCGAGCCGCAGCTTACCGGCATTGGGGTGTATTCGCGGCGCCTTATTGAAACGCTGCTTACCTTGGAGACGCCGCACCGGTTTCTGATTTGTTACCGTTTGTCGCGGCTGGGCCGGCGGCAACATTTTCTCCGGCCGGGATCGGTCCCCGATGCTCGCGCGCAGTTTTCGACGTGCGTCTATCAGGAGCCGGTCACGTTCTGGCTGCCCTGGCAGGCGCAACTCTTTCACAGTCTCGCCCAGCGGCCACCGGCTTTCCACTTCCGCCGGGAAATTGTGACCGTCTTCGATGTCTTTCCCATCACCGGTGAAAACTATTCCACCGCGGACTTCCGCAAGAAATTCTCCGCGCTGCTTTTGCAGGCGGTGGGCCGGGCGCAGCGGGTCATTACCGCCTCGCACGCCACGGAAAGGCTGCTGATTTCGCACGCGCGAGTGCCGCCGGAGAAAATCCGCGTGATTCCGCTTGGCGTCGGTCTTCCTGCCGACATCCTCGCGCCTGAAGAACGCCTGAATGAGCGCGCCCGCATCCTCGGCGGTGAGGGTGAAATGATCTTCAGCGCCGGGGTGATTCAAACCCGCAAAAACACCCTCAACATGCTCAAGGCGCTTATGAATCTTCCAGGCCATTACCAGCTGGTTCTTTCCGGAGGCAACGGGTACGGCAGCGAAGCGATTCATAAATTCATCCGCACCGAATTGCTGGGCGAGCGCGTGAAACTGCTCGGACACGTTAACGAGGCGCAACTGAGCCGTCTTTACCAAGCCGCGAGCGTCTTTCTTTTTCCTTCCTTGGAGGAGGGTTTTGGCATTCCTGTGTTGGAAGCGATGGCAAATGGGCTGCCCGTGGTAACCTCCAACGTCTCGTCGATGCCGGAGGTCGGCGGGGAAGCGGCCCTGTACGTTGATCCACACGACCCCACGGACATCGCGCGCAAGGTTGTCCAAGCGGTGGAGGAATCGCCGCTGCGCAAGACCCTAGTGCAAAAGGGACTCACCCGGGCGGCCGAATTCACCTGGCGCCGCACCGCCGAGGCAACTCTGGCGGTTTACAATGAGGTTTTGTAGGGGCACGCCATGGCGCGCCGAACGGCAAAGCCCGCTGATTCGTGGTAATCTTGAGTCTTCAGGAGCTGGTTTATGGCGACCAAAACCTTGCTGAGCATCGAACAATACGCCGCCCTCGATGAGCCCGCGGGGGTGCGTTATGAACTAAGCCTGGGGGAGTTGATCGTGACACCTTCCGCCAACTATTTTCACAACAAGACTCGCGACCGGTTGAACGCTAGGTTTCAGGCATTCCTCGATGCACACCCAATTGGGGACGTGATAAGTGAAATGGATATGACGCTGGCGGCCGATGTTGTCCGCCGGCCCGACGTCGCCTTCATCCGTAAAGAGCGTCTCGCGGGTGTCGATCTTGAGAGTGTCCCTTTGCCCATTGCTCCCGATCTGGCCATCGAAATCGTTTCCAAGAACGACCGCGCTGATGATCTGAATTTGAAAGTCTCGCAGTACCTTCAGGCGGGAGTTCAGGCGGTCTGGCTTTTCTATCCCAGCACGCGAGTCGCCTACCGTTACGTTCCGGGAAGACTCGATCCGGAGGTCCGCAGCGCCAAAGCGGGCGACCGGTTCGAAGAGCCGGAATTGCTCGGCGCGTTTTCCTTGCCCCTCTCTGAAATCCTGAAATAGAAGCTGTAGCGCAGGTGTCCCCACCCGCGATTCGCCCCGATGATTTGTTCCGAAAACGCGGGTGGGGACACCCGGGCTACACTCGCACGTCCGCTACGTCCCCGTACTGCTGTAATTTGCCACGCCGCGATTCCAAACCAAAACCGCCAGCACTGAAAATCCTGCCGCCACCACGGGCACCAGATGGAAATATAGCGAGAAAGCGCTCCTTCCCAGGAAATGGGTGGTGGGATAAAACGTGGCGAACCCGAAGGGAATAATCCAACTTAGTAAGAACTGAATGAAGACGTTGTAAATGGTTAAGGGGTAGCGGCCGAAATTGAGCATATTAAAAACCGGCGGCACAATTCCCACGCGGTCTTCAAACCAAAAGGACACCGCCGTGAGAATCAGGAAAACGGCCAGGTAGATGGCGGCGCCGCAAACGATCATCACCGCGAACCAGAGATAATCCGGGAATCTCAACGTCAGATGCGAGCGGTGAACCGAGAGGGCCACCACCGCGGCGCCAGTCACGACTTCTTGCAGCGACTCCAGGCGGAATCTCTCGAAAATCACTTGGAAGAGGGTGGCGACCGGCCGCAAAAGTACGCGATCGAACTTCCCCTCGATGATGTAAAGCTCGCTGAAATCGTAGAGATTCCAACTCACCACGTTGAAGAAGCCGAGGGGAATCAGGGAAAACCCGCAGAGGAACATGATCTCGTTGAACGACCAGTCCTGCAAGCGCGGGATTCTGGAGAACAGAACCAGGACAAAACCAAATCCCAGGACGGTGGCCGCCATCGAGGAAAAGAAGGCGATGATGAAATCCGCCTTGTACGCCAGGCGCACTTTGGCGTATTGGGCGAAATACTGAAGCAAGAGCCGGAGGTGCCGCTGGGTTGAACTCACGGGGTTTGCCAAACCGCCTGATGGCCGATGAAATTGTCGTCCGGCAGATTGGCCAGAATCAAGCGGCGCAACTGCAAGAGATCCGCATCACCCTGGCGCCGGAATATGACCTGGCCGTCGGGCTTGATCAGCACCGTGTAGGGCAAGGCGCCATTCCATTCCGGGTCGAAAGCCGCCATCAGCGCGTAGATATCCATCGACCCGAAAAGCAAGTTGGTGGTGGAGGCGTGTTCATGCTCCAGTGCCTGTATCACCCCCGCTTTGGCGTCGGGATAGTTGGCGCTGACGGTGATCAGGTCAAACTTCCGCTGACGATACATGCGGTACATGGCTTGAAACTCCGGGAGCTCTTTCACGCAGGGCCCGCACCAGGTGGCCCAGAAATCGACCAAGAGAAGCTTGCCCGTGGGATTCTTGCGCAGCGCTTTGAGGTCATCGGCGCTGGCGAGCTTCAGCGTCACCGGCTCGCTCTCGATGGTGGCCAATTCCGCCTTGCTGCCTTCCTCTTTGGCGGCCCATTTGGTGGAGCAGCCGAAGGAAGGCGTGTGCGGGACGGCGACGGGTTTGCCCGCCAGCAAGGCGTCCAGAGCGTTGCGCGCGTCCTTTTGCGTCACGTACTGCTCGCGGGGATTATTGTCAACCCGCCCCTCGTAGCGCAGCTTGCGTTGCGCATCAAAGATGAAGACGTGCGGCGTGGCGCTGGGCCCGTAGGCCCGTGCAGTGCTCTGCGTCGCGCCGTCGTAGAGATAGGGGAAGTTGAAGTGCCGGTAGGCGGCGCGAATCTTCATATCCTCGAGCGTATCGCCCACGTCGGTATAAGCCAATTCGCTGAGCCGCACGGCCTGGGGATCGTTGGGTTGGATGGCCACGAAAGCCACACCGCGGCCCTCGTAATCAGCCACCAGCCGCTTGATGCGGCTTTCATACATTTGCGCCGTCGGGCAGTGGTTGCAGGTGAAGATGATCACCAGAATCTTGCTGGAATCGTAATCCTTGAGGCAATGGGTCTTGTCGTCAATGCCCGGCAAACAGAAATCCGGCGCGGAAGCCCCCAGGGGCAAGATCGGGTGCTCGTCATCGGCTTTCAGTGCGGGCGTTACTGCCAGCGCCAAAAATATCGCGAACAAAAATTGCCATTGCACGGCTTCCCTCTCTCCCGGCAGGGGCGTTAAAGGCTCATCGATGCCGGCCGCGCTCCTGCCTGCATGGGTTCATCCCCCTTGGGGCGTGGGAGGATTGACCCGTGAGCATCATCAACGCGGTGCTGAATATCCCTCGCCTATTTTATATCTCCTGCCGCCTTCTCGCCACCCTGGATGATGACCCCCAATCCGCCGATAAGAGGTGGCTTATACAGGCCGACCTGGGGGCGCAGTGTGGGCGGGGCGGGTAGACATGGGCGGCGGGAGTTGGGGAGAAGTGCCGGGAGGTTCGAAGATTTTTCACCCGCGGGGTGGGAAAATTGCTGGGCTCTTTCGTCTATGCGCAAAATCCCCAAGGCTTCGCCCACGTTCTCACCCTTGCTGTTCGAGCTGGATCCCGAGCCGCTCGAAGAAACCCTGACCGCGCTGGGAGGAATCCCGCTGGTGGTGCAGGCCTTCCGCTCGCTGGGACTGCCGCGGAGTATCCAGGAGCACGTGCGGGTGAAACAGCGGCAGCGCGGTTACGACGAAGCGACGTTCGTGGAGAGTTTCGTGATTCTGAACGCTGCAGGAGGCGAATGCGTGGAGGATTTCGAGCGCCTGCGGCAAGACCCCGGGCTGGCGGAGATGATCGGGCACGCGGTGCCTTCGCCGCGCGCGGCGCTGGAGTTTTTGCAGGCGTTTCACCAAGAGGAAAAGATCGCGGAAGCCCAGCAACGACGCTTGCCGGGAGAGATCGCCTATATTCCGGAAGAGACGGCGCCGTTGGCGGGGCTGGGCCGAGTGAACCGCCATCTGGTGCAGCGCTGCGGGGAGCGCGCGCCCGACCAGCGCCTCGCCACGGTGGATCAGGACGCGACGATTATTGAGAGCCACAAGCAGCAGGCCCTGACTACTTACGAAGGGGTGCGCGGCTATCAGCCCATGCTGGCGGTGTGGGCGGAAACCGGACTGGTGCGGGCGGACCAGTTTCGCGACGGCAATGTGCCCGCCCAAATGGAGCCGCTGGAAGTGGCGCGCCGGGCCTTTGCCGCGCTGCCCAGCACGGTGGAGGAGTATTACTATCGCGGCAACGCGGCGTGTCACGAAAGCGGCTTGGTGAATTGGTTGCGCGATGAGCAGCGGGCGGGCGGACCGCGCGGGCGCATCGGGTTTGCGATTAGTGCGCGGATGAGTGAGGCCTTGCACGCGGCCCTTCAGGCCCTTCCCGAATCGGCCTGGCAACCTTACGGCGACTCGCACCCGACGGAAATCCGCGAGTGCGCGGATGTCCCCTTTGTGCCCGGGGAGAAAACCGAGAAGAAGGATTTGCCACCCTTGCGCTACGTGGCCCTCCGCATTCGCAAGCAGCAAGGGGAACTGTTCGAGGATGGGAGCGCGGTGCGTCACTTCGCGGTGCTGTCGAACCGGTGGGAATTAAAGCCGGCGCGCCTGATCGAGTGGCAGCGCGAAAAAGCCGGCACCATCGAATTCGTCCATGACGTGATCAAAAACGACTTGGGCGGCGGCGTGCTGCCCTCGAAATACTTCGGCGCCAACGCCGCGTGGCTGCGCCTGACGGTGCTCGCGCACAACGTGCTCCAAGCGCTGAAGCGCCTGGCCCTGCCCGCGGAACTGCTGACGGCGCGCCCCAAACGCTTGCGCTTCCTGCTCTTCCATATGCCGGGGCGGCTGGTTCACCATGCGCGAAAACTGATCCTGCGAGTGGCCGCCGTGGGCAAGTGGACGGCCGCCTACGGCGAGAGCCTGCGCTTGCTGCCGGTGATCACTTGAACCGACCTGCATCCAAAGGTCATCGTTATCAGCGGATTTGCAAACCCCCTTTTCCAAACTCGGTTCGGAGTGTCTTCATCCTTCGCACGGCATAACCGCAAGTGGCCTCCCCTCGATTGCTCCAACCGTGATGCCACCCCCATTCCTTCCAACCGCGTATCCTGAGGGTCGATTCCCTGCTCACTCATCCCATTTCCCCAAAACTCCTTCGCTATCGGCGGATTAGGGGCTTGCATCTTGACTTGTATCCTTGCTTGATCGTGTTAGGCTGGCTGGTACGAGTTTTATGGAAGTCAGCTTGAACTTGGAATTAGATACACCGGCGGAGGTGACAAACGATGATCGCAATGTTATGCCGGAACCGTGTGGCGAATTTCACCAAGTGGAAGGGTATATTCGATTCCCACGCCCAAGCGCACCGTAATGCCGGGCTCCATCTGAAAAACGTTTGGCGTGGGGTCGAGGAAACCAATAACGTGTTCTTCGTGTTCGAGGTGACCGACCTCAAGAAGGCGCGGGCATTCATCAGTAACCCGGCCGCCGCGGAAGCCGGAAAGACGTCCGGTATACTCAACGGCGAGTATCATTTCCTTGAGACCAGCACGGGGTATTGACCCTTCAGGAGACCCCGAATGAGGCGATGGTTGGCAGTCAGCATTCTTCTCGTCATGGTGGTGTTTTGTTCCACGCTGGACGCTTCGACAAACACGGCCGCGGATGGAACTCAATCCCCCCAAAGTGGGGCAGCAAAATCAAACTATCCGATCCCCAGTGAACGCTGGATGGAGATTGATCTTTACTGGTTCGAGCAGAAAGGTAATCCCGGTACAATGTGCACGATCTGGGACCGCTTTCAGCCGCTTTATGAGGGTGTGGAAGGTTACCTCGACATCTTTGCGCACCAAACTTGGGCGGGCGCATGGAACGAGGTCGGACTGCGGCAAGAGTCCTTCTGGAGTCGTCCCACGCTGGGTTGGACGTATCAACTCGGTAACACGCTTTTGCATGCCGACTTTCTTTCCCTGAAAGGATGGTATTCACAACATGTCATTTACTCGTAGCAACTTCATGAACGCCGTGGTGCTGGTGGTGATCGCCGTTGTCGTGGCTCTCGTGCCCGCCGCGCGTGTTCCCGCACAATTTGCGGGACAGCCACCCAGGGTCGCGGGTCCCTGGATGGATAATACCTTGTCCCCCGACAAGCGCGCCGACCTGGTGATCACCCAGATGACGCTTGACGAAAAAATCTCGCTCGTGCACGGGTCGCAAGTCCGTCGGCCCACGAATCCCGGGGACGTGCCGCCGCCTACGAGGTCGCTGGGCGGAGCGGGTTACATCCCCGGCATTCCGCGCCTCGGCATCCCCGATTTGCAGATGGCCGACGCCGCCGTGGGTGTCACGCGGGGCGCCGCTTTCGGGCGTTATTCCACGTGGTTGCCTTCCGGAGCTTCGGAGGCATCGAGTTGGGACTTGAAGGTGGCGCATGAGTATGGAGCGCTGATCGGCCGCGAGCTGCGCGACCAGGGATACACCATGTCGCTCGGTGGCGGCATCGACCTCATCCGCGAGCCCCGCAACGGCCGCATCTTCGAGTACAAGGGTGAAGATCCCATCCTGGCGGGCAAGATGGTGGGCGCGGAAATGAAGGCCGAGCAGGAGCAGGGCGTGATTGGCGACATCAAACACTACGCCCTCAACGATCAGGAGAATGGCCGCAACTTCGTGAACGTCAAGATCGACAAGCGGGCCATGCGCGAAAGCGATTTGCTGGCGTTTGAAATCAGCGTCAAGGAATCGGGTGTGGGCGCGGTGATGTGCTCCTACAATCTCGTCAACGGCGACTACAGTTGCGAGAACAATTACCTGCTGAATGACGCGCTGAAAAAGGATTTCGGCTTCCAGGGCTTCGTGCTTTCGGATTGGGGCGCCACGCACAGCACCGTGAAGGCCGCCCTGGCCGGGCTCGATATCGAAATGCCGGGAGACAATTTCTTTGGCGATGCCCTGAAAAAGGCGGTGGAAAGCGGTGAAGTGCCGATGTCGCGGTTGGACAATATGGTACACCGCATTCTGCGAACCGAGTTCGCGGTGGGGCTGTTTGACGAACCCTCGGGCCGCGAGGTGCCGGATATCTTCAAAGGCTTCGCCGTGGCCCGCCGCGTTGCCGAGCAGGGCAGCGTGTTGCTGAAGAACGCGAGTGGCCAACTGCCTCTCGCCGCGTCGAGTCTTCATGCGATCGCTGTGATCGGATCCCACGCCGACGTTGCCGTGCTCTCGGGAGGCGGTTCAGCGCAGGTCAACCCTCCCGGAGGCAATGCCGTGCTGCCGCCACCGCCCCCGCCGGGTGCGCCGCGCTCCTTTAATCGCGGCCCCGTATGGTTTCCTTCGTCGCCCCTGAAGGCCATCCGCGCCAAGGCGCCGAATGCCAAGGTGGAGTACAACGCGGGCACTGATCCTGCGGCCGCGGCGGGCGTGGCCAAGGGATCGGACGTCGCCATCGTATTCGTCAACCAGCCCACCAGCGAGGGGCGCGACGTGCCGAGCCTTTCGCTGCCCGACAATCAGGACGCCCTGGTGAGCGCCGTGGCGGCAGCCAATCCCCACACGATCGTGGTTTTGGAAACGGGTGGGCCCGTCACCATGCCCTGGGTCGCGAACGTAAGTGGAGTGCTGGAGGCCTGGTATCCGGGCATTAAGGGAGCGGACGCCATTGCCGAAATTCTTTTTGGTGAGGTGAACCCCTCGGGGAAGCTGCCCATGACCTTCCCACGCTCGGAAGCGGACCTGCCACATCCTACGCTCGCCGAACAGCCGGCCCCCGGCCCCGACGACCTGAAGCCCGCGTTCCCAGGCGCGCCGTTCCAGATCAACACCCGGCAATTTGAGATTGACGACAGCGAAGGTCCGAAGGTCGGCTACAAATGGTACGAGGCCGAGGGCAAAGAACCGCTGTTTCCCTTTGGATTCGGACTCTCCTACTCGAGTTTTGCCTATTCGCACATCGAAGTGAGGATGGGGAAATCGCCCACTGTGGCCTTTACGGTGAAGAACGCGGGCGCGCGAGCCGGCGCGGAGATTGCCGAGGTGTATGTCGAGCTTCCCCCGGCCGCGGGTGAGCCCTTCAAACGCCTGGTGGCATGGGATAAAGTCCAACTCGCTCCTGGAGAATCCAGGACGGTTTCCTTGGCGCTCGATCCGCATTACTTGTCGATCTTCAACGCTGACAAAGATCAATGGGAGCTCGTGCCCGGCAATTATACGGTCCTGGTGGGCGGATCATCGCGCGCTACGCCGCTTAGCATGAAGTTCACGGAGTAGGCTGCGCTGGGGTTGCTGAGGAGAGAGGGCGATTGCAGCCAGCGTGCAGGGCAGTGCGGCAGAGCCGCGACCTCTTCACAAACATTCGCCCTTGGCGGGCTGACCGGAAAGCAGGAAGGTTTTCGGATACGGTCCGTCGCCGCAGATTTTGAAAGATCCGAAATCCTTGTACCACTCGCTCTCGGGAACAAGCGGATGGGATTCAACCCAAATCCGGAGTTTGTCGAGGTCAGCGATTCTGATGCGCCGGTCCCGCATCCTGTCCATCAAGTGCTGGCGGACTCGGGGCGGGAATTTTTGCCAGGTTTCGAGGTGGGGCATTAGTCGCCAAACACCATGCGGCCCAGATCATCCCCCAGGCGAGCAGCGTCTTTGGGATCGGTCGCGGCGCGGAAACGCTCGGCCAGATCAAAAAAATCCTTTTGTTTGCGCTTCTGGGCCTCAATCCCCTCTTCTACCAGCTCGACGATGATCCGGTTGGCGCTAAGACGCTTCTGTTTCGCCAGGCTGCGCACTTGGCGCGCCGTGTTGGCCGGGAGGCCCACGGTCTGACGCACGACTTTACTGGATGTACGCATGGCACCATTATACACCAGAATGGTGATGCACGATGTTCCGAGCCGGAAAAGTTGATGATCGAAGGTTGACACCTCAAAGCCAGCAGCGTGGACCGGTCGTTAAGGTCTGCGGCTTTCTGTTATCATTCGGGACGGACCACCTCGATGCGGCGCTACTTGATGCGGCTGCACCATCGACCCGCATCAATCCGCGGAAGCGCCTGACGCAGTGCCGGTGACGACAAAATGAATCGATTGGCAATGCTTTCGGTTGTGCTGCTACTGACCCTCAAACCTAAGTTCTCGGCCGGTCAAGCCGATAACGGCAGTGGCAAGGCGGACCTAACAAGATTGTCGTCTGATCAACTCAAAGCCTGTTTCAAAGATTCGAAGGTCTGTGGGACTGACAAACAATGGGACATTTCCGATGAACTGGTTCGGCGATTCCCTGAGTTTTCCTCAGCGCAACTCCTTGCCTGTTTCGATGACTGGAAAATCTGTGGAGTTGGCGAAGGCCGGGCGAGCGGCTGGCCCATATCCGATGAACTCGCACGCCGCGGAAATCTTCATGAGCTGCTGCTTCGCTACTGGGAGGAGCCAAAATGGACGATTCGGGGAGGGATCGAAGACGTTGCATACCATTTCGACACTCCTGAGGTCACCGCGTTCATGCGAAGGGTCGTGACGAACCGCGTGGAAGACGGAGAAGACCGCTACTGGCCAGTAAACTATCTCGCCAAAAAGTGCGATCCAATTGCTCTAAAGGAACTCAGTAGCGGCCGGTATTGCAATCAAGGCAGCTTGCAGTACCAAACCAGCGTGGAGCTGTTCGGAAAGTGCATGTATAGGCCAGCGATTCCCTATTTGGTGAACACAGCGCTTTACGCCTTTTCCCTCAACATCGTCATCGCCGCGGAAGACAGCCTCCACGCTCTATACCCTGAAAGCCCTAAGGACTTCGACAGGCTGGAGGATATGCAGAAATACTTTCGGAACCGCGCAAGGCAGGAGGGATTTAAGGTTAAGGGCGAATTAAAGTGAAGAGCGGATAGCCCAGAGGTCGGCGCAGTTTGCCTTCCTGTGCGGTTCTTAACATGATAACGTCTCCGCATCTGAATGCACGGGGTCGATGTGGAATGGGCCGCAGCGATTTAGGCCCCCTCACCCGACCCGCCGCGGCGGGACGAGTGGCGAGCAGGAAAGGCGGAGGATCAGTGGTGAGAAGCGAGCGCGGGGGGAAACCAGAGAGCAGCAACAGATTTGTTGCTTCTACGGGTTGACGAAAACCACAAACCTGTTGCGGGCCGGGAGAAATCAGGGGGGCAGCCGTCCGGGGCAGACTCTCAAGGCCGGCGCCGCCGGGCGGGCCAGCGCCTTCTGTGGGGGTAGGCTCGAAACAGTCTTGACGTCTGGAAGTAAATAGGCTATTATTAAGGCTAGTGTTGCGCTGGGAAAGCGCGTTTAGCGTAGAGCCGCCCTTGCGAGCGGCAAGTGCCGCTGCGGAGAGGCGCCTCGCAATCCGGATGAGTCTATGAAAACACAACATGTTAGCAAATGATGGAGGCCATTTCGATGGCGAGGATAAGAAATCAAGCGTTTGAAAACACAGAGGTTGCTACCATGGGGTTCGAGAGCGAGGCGCTAATCCATAAAAAAGTTAAAAATGAAGATTGCTCCTCATTGTTTATTGAAAACAAAGGGTCAAAAAAAGTGCTCCTCATTGTTTGTTGAAAATGAATGACTTATCTCGTTTCAACGATAAGCCATTGAAAGTAAGGTAGATAGACTTACTTTTCACCAAAAAAACTGAGAACCTCCCACTGTTACCGGTCGCTCCCTCCCGACCAGCACCAGATCCCCCATGAATTCATTGACTTAGACCTATAAGGGAAGACCTACGATCCCTGCGCAAAATCCTTAGGCCCCCCTTATGCCTTTCACAGACCAAGGTTTAGAGTCACAACATCAGGGTTTCGTGAAGCTGGACGGCACCGCCGGAATGCAAAGCATGGCGAGAGGCCGCTCCAAGCGCAAGGGCGGGGGGGGATGGCCGACAGCTATGTACTGATGGCATCCCAGGAGCAGATGGCGAAGAGTTCGGAATTAGCCTCGCGATGAAGCCCGGTGAAGCGAGAGGATTTTGCCGTCCAAATCTCGATGAGAACCCATCGGCGCCGGGGATGTGTGGAAGCAGATGCGCAATGTGCTCCACATTCCCCGACGCCGATTTTGCTACCCGACGCATGGAAGTGCCATTCTTACCAATCGAACCAGTCGAACAGTCCCACCGTTAGAGTGAGCTGGGAAAGGGTACAGGTCGAAAGGGGTGACCCTGCTCCCGCGACGAACTCACTGCGATTAAGCCATAAAAAGGGGTAGTCAATGCGCCCCCTAGCGGATCGACCCTCCCTCGCCAGTGTCCCCATTACATCGGAGTTCACTTCTTCACGATATTGTCGCCAAACATGAAGCCTATTTCCGCCAGCGCGCGCGGCTGGTTGTTGTTCATCCCCATGGGTCCGAACGTGTCGCCCGGCGTGGGGTCGATGGCATGAACCCAGGAAACATCCCCGCGAACGAAGAAGCCTCCGTACTGAAAGGTGGGCGTGACCGTGACCGATGTGGCGGAACTGCCCGGACCGAACAGCAGATTGAGAGGCACATTAGTTCCCCCCGCGGTACCAGGCTGAAAAACGGTGCCGGAAGTGCTCGCGATGTATTCCCAGCGGCCGGCAAGCGAGAAGCCGTGCTTGAAGGCATGACTCACCAATATCGCGCCGCCCTTTGTGGAAGCCCCTTGGGTGACGCCAACACCCGTGTTGGTGGGAACGTCGGTGTACTGAAAGTAGGGTTGAATGATCCAGGGGCCCTTTGTGAACGTGTAGATGACGTTGTAAATGCTGCCGTCGTTCTGAATGGGGGTTGCCGGAGTGAAGTAGTTCTTCTCCTTGTAGTTTCCACCTGCTACAAACGATAAGGCATGCGCCCCCTTGGTGTAGGTCAAGGAGCCGGACAACCAGGTGTAGCGGTTGGAATAGAACCCGTCATTCAAACTAAACGAAAGGGCGAGGTATTTGCCAATCGCCTGGTTTAATTGGATTCCGCGCGTGATGGCGTTTTCCTGGTTCCACAACAGGCCACGCTCAATGTTCATATTCTCGAAGCTGAAGGTGTACTCGGCGCCGATCAGCGTGGGCAGCTCACCGATGAGGATGGAGGTGGTCTTTGTGGGTACCAATTTCAGATAGGCGGTCGGTACCGGGCCGTAAAGATTGATCAACTGCTGGCTGGTGGAGACGAAGGGCGTCCCCAACGATTGAAGGTTGTAGGCGCCTGCTTGCACGTAAAACTGCAACCACCCGTCGGTCTTCTGAATCCATACCTGCCCGTTGCTCAAATCCGCTTGTCCCTCTTTATCGCCCGGAACGCGATCGCCTTGCGCCATGCCAAAGCCGCTGACGATGCCGTTTACAGAGAGCTTATGAAACGGCCCGGCGTCGAAGACGAGGGGAGGGATACCCGATAGCGGCCCGGTTATGGAAGGAGTCGGCAGCGCTGCTGGGGCTGCCGGTGCAGCCGCAGCCGCCGGAGCCGCCTGGGCAGCCGGCGCGGCGGGCGGCGTGGACGCCTGGGCGGTGGCGGGAGCAGCAGGGGCTGCCGGTGCGGCAGGCGCGTCCTGCGCACGAACGGCCGAAGCCAATCCCCAGCAAAGTGCAATCACGGCAAGACCTTTCAGATGGAACTTCATGACCCTCCTTAGTTGGCGAATTGCCGAAATCGTGTGTGCGCTCGTTCCTCGGCTCGCCTTGGCGCCCAGGCTCATCGTGGTGATCGGACGAATGTCTCCCATCGTTTTTTGTGTCGCTTTCTCCCCCATCAGAGACGGGTCAGGGTCTCGCCTGCGAGATTTCCCGGTCTCTGTACCTTGTGCAATGAGACTAGCGGCTTCCTGGTCGAAGCGTCAAAGCAATAGAATTTTGGTCGTTGATAAAAGCAGGATTTTTATGGCTGATAAAAAGGGAATTTCTATTGAGGATAAAAATCGCTTGGCCAAAGGAAATTTCTCGTCACGATAAGAAGGGTTTTTGCCGTTGGGGTCAAAACCATTGGCATGGGTCTCGCCGTCGTTCCATAGCGCCCGTTTCTCGGCGCAGACGCCCAGGGGCCTCCGGCACAGCCATTTTCATGAGAGCAACCCCAAGGCTTTTAGTGGATAACTGGGCGGGGAAGGAGGGACGAGGCGCAATGAAATGGACGGCTGTTGGGTCGCTGTGGCGAGGGCGCCGATTCGCGCCAAGCCGTGGTGCCAGACCCGCAGGGTGTCAGGTGCGGAGAATGGAGCGCACAAGTTTTCGCGCCTCGGCGACGAACTGTTCCATGTCCAACAGGAACTGGGCGGGTTCAGTTTGGGCGAGGATGGGATAATCCCGCGTCAGAACCGCCCATGAAGAATCCTCCTCCAGCTTCCAATCGGGCGCTTCGTTCATGCCGTACCCCAACTCGTGCGTTTGGCAGAGCCGATCCGATAAACTGACCAATGCGACCAGCACGGGATGGAGTTTTGCCTGCTGCACGTCGTGGTGATGTTCCACAACTTCCGTGATGTCCTCGGGCAGGCGCCAGTGTTCAGCGAGGATTTTCCCCGTGTCGCAATGGGTGAAGCCCAGCGCCGAGAGTTCAGCTTGATGGAGCGGAATCTGTTCGGTCCGCGCCAGTTGAGCTGCGGCGCGGAATTCCTCTTGAAACGACATCATATTGACCAGTTCGCCCAGATCGTGCAGCAACCCGGCCAGATAGGCGCGCTCCGGCTCCTTGTAGCGGGCTTTGCGGGCGCAGAAACGGCTGACCAACCCACAACCCAGGGAATGCTCCCAAAAGGCCAGCGGGTCAATGACCCAGGAGTCTTTGGGCAAGAGATTGAGCAAGCTACAGGAAAGGAGTATCTCTCGGATTTGTCGCACGCCGAGCACGATGATTGCGCCGTGTACAGACTTGACCTCGCGCGACCGGAAATACAAGGCGGAATTTGCCACCCGCAGGCATTGGGCGGAGATCGCCTCGTCGCATGACACTAAGTCAACAATGCGTTGGACTTCCACCTGGTCTATCGGCCTTTCGAGATAGAACAGCAAAGGCCGGATGATGGCCGGAACGGTGGGAATGGAATTCAGCCTTTCCACTCGTTCGCGAATCAGCTCTCGAAGTGTGGGCGTCATGGTCCGCCTTGTTGTACCACCGTGTTTTATCGGCAGCCGGGTGGCTGAACATGAGTCGGAAGTTCAGACCGCAGTGAGAATTAGGCAGTAGCCAGGAGATAAGGCGTAGATTTCATGAGCCTTGGGCTGACTACTTTGAATGAAAACAGCCCGCATTGCGATGTAGCTGCCGGGGATGGGGCGGGGCCTCGCCCTTGGATTCCAAGTGGCTGTGGTGCATTTTGGCGGGCAGCAGGCACTAAGGCCGTTGGCAATTGGAAGTGGGGATTCATCTACGGGCGCCAAGTTGGGATTTCCTCCTGCCGATGCCCACTGACCAGTGCTTACTGTTTACTGCCTTCCGCCCTGTCCAGGGTGGAGGCGAGGACGACGATATCCACCCGCCGGTTTTGGGCTCGGCCATCGACGGTTCTCATTGCTCGCCACCGGGTGATACTCCGCATACCCGGCGGCGGAGAGGCGTGTGGCGGGCAAATTGTAACGGGTAATGAACAACCGGATCATTCCTGTAGCACGGGCGGTGGAAAGCTCCCAGTTGGAAGCGAAGCGGGCATTGTGAATAGGCAGATTGTCGGTATGGCCTTCGATGCGTATATTGTTGGGCTCAGCTCCCAGTACTTGGGCAATGCGCTGCACCGCAGCCTCGGAGGTTGGCCGGAGATCGGCCGACCCGCTATCATAGAAACCTACCTCCCGCAGGCTGATTACAAGACCTTCGCGATTCGCCTTCAGCACCACCTCGCGTCGCTGAATTTCCGGCGCCAAGGCGCTGGTCAGTTGTTTTTGCACGCTCCCCAAGGCATTCGGAGGAGAAGGGAATCCCGACATCTTTTCGAAAGGGGAAGCCATTTGCCCGCGGCCGGCCGTTCCTTTGCCATCTTCGATCATCTGCACGTTTTCTGCCGGTAAGGGGTCAGCGGAGACCAGGGGGGCGCGGGAGTTGGCCGTTTGGAAGATGCCCATTTGTTGAAAAGCCTCCTGCATCGCCGCGGAGATTTTCCCCACCTTGCGCTTATCCACCTGGGAAGAGGAAAAGAGGACCACGAAGAAAGCGAAGAGGAGAGTGATGAAGTCCGCGTAGGAGACCAGCCAGCGTTCGTGGTTTGCGTGCTCGGCAGCTTTCTTCTTTCGGCTCATGATGAGGACTCCCGGGATTCTTCCGGCACCGGAGCTGCCGCTAAAAAGCCCTGCAGCTTGGTTTCGACCATGCGAGGGTTCAGGCCTTCCAGGATGGAGATCACGCCTTCCAGCATCATCTCGTGCATTTGGTGCTCAGTCCGAATGCGAATCTTGAGCTTGCCGGCGCAGGGGAGGAAGAGCAGATTGGCGGCGCCCACGCCGTAAATTGTGGCCACGAAAGCCACGGCAATGCCGCGGCCCACTTCGTCAATGTTATCGAGGTGCTGCATGACTTGGATGAGGCCGAGGACCGCCCCGATAATGCCCACCGTGGGAGAGAAACCGCCGGCCGCCTCGAAGACCTGGGGAATGCGCTCTTCGTGCTCGGCCTGATTGTCGAGTTCAAGCTCCATCATTTTGCGCAATTCCTGGGGTTCGGTACCATCCACCGCCAGCATGAGGGACTTGCGAAGGAATGGCTCTTTAATGTTTTCGAGCTCGCGGTCGAGGGAGACGATGCCTTCCTTCCGCGCCTTGTGCGCGAAGCCGACGATTTCCTTGATGAGCTGCTGCGGGTCGCTCTGCGAGTCGAAGAAGACATTGCTCAAACGTTTGACACTGGCCAAAACAATCGGGAGAGGAAACTGCAACATGACGGCGCCGAAGGTGCCACCAAAGACGATCATGGCGGCAGTAGGCTGGAGGATCTGGGTAAGCTTCCCGCCCTCGATCATCAGGCCGGCCAGGATTCCTCCGACGGCAATCAGTATTCCACCCCAACTACTCTTGTCGAAGTTCAAGTGCCCTTACCCCTCGTTTTCAGGCGGCTCTTCCGGCTTCTCCGGGTCCTCCGGCTCGTCAAGTTGCTCCACCAGATCTTCTGAAGGGGGGGCAACCGTTACTGGGCTGAGAACCCGTCGGCGGTATTCCACAATTCGGGACATCACCTCTTCGGGGGTTTCAAGAACAACGATTTTCTCGCCCGTAATAAGAGTGATGACCGTATCGGGCGCATTTTCGATGAACTTGATGATCTCCGAATTGACCACCAGCGGCCGATTATTGAGCCGGGTCAAACGAATCATAACTTGCGCACCCTTTTCCATCGGGAGTTCGCAAACTCCCGCAGGTAACACTATCCCACATGCTCATATCGGCACTTTCCGGTTTGGCTTGCGGGGAATTTGGGCCTATCCATGTCTATATCGGCCAACGCACGGAATTCCACAGGTTTCGCGCACAAGAGGAGAGGCGAATTCAAAACCAAATGGCCGGATTCGCGCCTGGAAGCAACCGTTCATGGTCCGAGCAAAACTCGTTTGTCAGACTGGACGCAAGTCTAAGCGAGTTCTCATGGTTCGACCTCGCAGCTCTTCCTCCCCGGGGTCGTCAGGTCAGAAAGCGCGGCCGCCATTCCCCTCGCGCGGCGAGGAAGTCACAGTTGCGGGGCCAAAGGCAAGGGGCTTCTGCGCCGAACCAAGCCGGCGTTATCGTGCTCGGGCTGGACATAGTCGTTGAGGAGGTAGTGGCCGGGCGGAAACTCCAAATCACGGGCGAGCGAGGGGATACTTCCGACGGACGCATACCCGTGCATGTAGAGCATGGGCGTGTAGCCCCAGTCGAGCGTCAGGGGTATGTCTTTTTGCACCCACCGTCCTTCCCCATCCGGGACGCACATATTCAAGTCAATGCGGAACAGCCGCGAGTAAAACCTCATCATGGAACCTGTCGACATCCGCAGCTTCGAGTACTGGCGGAGGATGACCTCCGCCGCCGGCCGCGAAAACAGGATCATTCCCGCCCCTGTTCCCCAGTTGAGCGAATATCCGGAACGATGTTCAATCACCCGGCCCCCAAAGCTCCGGAGGGTGGCAGCGCCGCCGACGATGCCATCCGTGGCGGCGAGCTCGAAGAGGTTCATCAAACGGTGGAACCACCCAGGCTGCACCACGATGTCGTTTTCCATAAGCCCCACGTAGTCGTACCCGAGGTCGAGAAGGCGTTTGAGCCCGAAGCAGATGCACCGGTCTGGTCCGCCCCGCACGTTACGGTTCACCTCCACCAGGCGCGCGTTGCGGAAATGGAAGCTTTGCGGCAAGGCCCGCGCCTCAGGTTCATCGCTTCCGTCGTTCCAGATGATGTCGTACCCGCTGTCCATATCCATGGCTTCGATCGTCTGGCGCGTGAAGGACACGCGGTCCTTGCTGCTCAGGCAGAAGCCGACCCGATCACCCGGCTGGGGCCTTCGGCACACGGTTCCCGTCTTGGTTTGAAGAAAACGAATGATATCGACAATGGCAGGAGCTTGAATGGGGTTATTCACCGCGATGTCCTCCGTTGCGGGCGGCGCCTCCCTCGGCGATTTCCTGGGCCGGTCAGATCGCCCGGTCATCCATTCCGCCCGGGCATTTGGTCTAATGTCTCGCCGGCCGCGATGCTCAAGTGCGGCAGCCGAAGCGGATGATGACTGCTATCTTCAATTTTCATGAGCGCCTCTGGGACCTTGAGGTTGACTTCCCGCGGGACTCCCAACATATTGATGGAAACGATGGCCCCGTAAAAGTTAAGAGCGACCTGGCCGAAATTATGGGGATTAAACAGGGGCGGCGTGTGCCACCACAGGTTGTAGCCCGCTTCCCACAACCATTCGATCAGTTCTCGCGACTGCTCGACGCGGTCATTCTCGACGTAGAGCAAGGGCCGGGAGCGCTTGACGAGCGCGCTGCCGCCTTTCAGCACGGGCAATTCAGAACCCTCGACGTTGATCTTGAGCAGTCCGACGCGTTCACGTTGCAACAGATCATCGAGCCGGAGGCAAGGCACTGGGACCGAAGCATTGCCCGCGATGGGGGCGGAGCTCGACATGGAAACACCCCCGAAGTTCCCCCCTTTGCGGTAATTGGGCCGTGTAAAACTGACCACGCCCTGCTTCTCTCCACAGGCATAGGGCCAAGCCGTTACATTCATCAAGCCATTAAGGGCCAGGTTGGCGCAAAGCTGTTGGAAAACCACGGGCTGCGGTTCAAAGGCCACCACCTGCCTCCCCTTTTCCTGAAGGGCCTGAGCGAGCGGAACTGTGTGGATCCCCATATTGGCCCCCACCTCCACGACCAAGCCGGGATACTGGGCGAGGGCCAGGAGGAGCGCCAGCTCCGTTTCGTTGCATTCACCATAGGTAACGATTGCCGCTCCCATGTACAGGTCGTTCACGTTTGCCAACATCCAGCCGTGGCGGGCCTGCACCAAACAGTAGGGCGGGGCCAAATACAGATTGTTCATGTTTTTCACCTTGGTAAGATTCCCTTTCACGCCGCGACGGCGGTTCTCTCCACGAGCGCGCGCAGTTCGCGCTCGACACGGGTTACCACCTCCTGCCAATCCCCCAGCGTGGCTTGGCGAAACAGGCGGGCCGTGGGGTACCAGGGACTATCCTCGCGGTCGAGGAACCAGCGCCAATCAGCCGATTTGTAGAGCAAGATCCAAACCGGTTTGCCCATGGCCCCGGCGAGATGGGCTACGGAGGTATCAATGGAAATCACCAGGTCGAGATTGGCGACAATCGCGGCCGTGTCGGCAAAGTCCTTCTGTCCGTCCTGGAGATCGATTAAACGCACCCTTTCTCCCCATGGCTTCACTTGGCCGGGCGGCGCCCCCATTTGCAGGGAGTAAAAGGCCGTGCCTTCAAGTTGGGTCAGGGGCGCGAGCTGTTCCAAGGGGACCGAACGCCAGAGTTCATGCGGGTGCAGCGGACTGCCCGCCCAGACCAGCCCGATGCGCCGGGAATTCCCTGGCAGTCGGTGCCGCCATGCCTCCACTTGGGCGGGGTCCGGACAAACGTAGGGGATCTTCGCCGGAATCGTGTTCAACTCCGTGCCCAATGCCAAGGGCAAACTGAGCAGCGGGCACTGCCAATCGAACTCGGGCAGGGCCTCATCACGGCAAATCACTTCTGTTGCTCCTGGGGCTTTGGCCAGCAGGCGATGCAAGCGGGGCTGGACTTCCAAGATGACTTCCCCTCCTCGCGCGGCGACGAGGGGAAGATAACGCACGAACTGGAGGGTGTCACCCAAGCCTTGCTCGGCGTGCAGCAGAATTCGTGAGCCTCGCAAGGGTTCACCTTTCCACAGGGGTTGCGAGAACTTGCGGCGAAAGCGCAGGCCGTACGTGGTGCCCCAGCGGTTCTCATATTCGCTCAAACCCAGGGCCAAATTGCCTTGTTGGAGATGAATAAGGCCCAGAAGGGAGCGGGCTTCGGGGGAGTCCGGCTCCAATTCCTGAAGCCGGCCGCAACACTCGGCGGCTTTCGCCAAGTCGCCTTGCAGATGATAAGTAATTCCCAAGTGAAGGTGTGCGACCCCCAAACGGGGGTCGAGCATTAAGGCATTCCGGTAGGAGTCCGCCGCCGCGGCAAGATTCCCTTGACGTTCGAAAAAGTATCCCAAACCATAGATCGTCTCGGCGGAATCAGGCTTGAGGGCGAGAGCGCGCCGGTAAGCCTCCAGCGCCCCGTCCCAGTTTCCCATGTCGCTAAGAGCATTTCCAAGCTGATTGCAGATATCGTGCAGGTGGGGATCCAAGGCCAGGGCGCGGGAATAGGACTCCACCGCTTCTCGGAAAGCTCCCCGCTTGCTTTGAAGCCTGCCGAGGCTACTGTGAAGGGCGGGCGAATTCGGCTGAAGAGCGAGGGCACGCCGGTAGGATTCCATGGCGCCGCCCCAATCCCCAAGCCTTTCCCGGCTCTTGCCCAGCCGGTGGTGGACATCTGCCGATTGCGGAAGAAGTTCTGCCAGGCGCTGGAAGCATTGGGCAGCCGGTTGGATCTGGCCTTGGCCAAGGTATGAATCCGCCAGGCTGTTCAGTGCCTCGGGATCGTCGGGATGGAGAGCCAGCGCCTCCCCGATCAAGCGGATGGATTCCTCATATTGGCCCGCTTGTCGGGCTAACAAGCCGAGCAAGTGGAGCGCCTGCCGGCAGTGCGGGTCGGCTTTGAGGCCCTGCCGATAACACCCCTCCGCCTGCCCCAGCCGCCCTGCCCGGTGGTGCTCGATACCTTCATTGAGAAGCCTCCGGACATGGGGCGTAAGGGGCGGGGGAGTCGACATGGAACGACTTCCGGCCAGCGAGGATTTCTCACCCCCCTGGAGCGCTTCTGGGGGGCTGCCGGAAGGCCGGACGGATTTGCTCCCGAAGCAGTTTAGCGCCGCCGCAATCGCGGCTCCCGCCTTCGGTTCGTCCCGTGCCGCGGCGGCGGTTCTCGTTACAAGCCCGCGCAGTTCCCGCTCCACACGGGTGATCACGTCCTGCCAATTCCCCAGAGTGGATTGGCGAAACAGGCGGGCCGTGGGGTACCAGGGGCTGTCCTCGCGGTCGTGCATCCAGCGCCAATCCGGCGCCTTGTGCAGCAAGACCCAAACGGGTTTGCCCATGGCCCCGGCGAGATGGGCCACGGAGGTATCAATGGAAATCACCAGGTCGAGATTGGCCACAATCGCGGCCGTGTCAGCAAAGTCTTCCTGTTCGCTCTGGAGATCGGCTAAATGCACGCGGGCTCCCAGAGGTTTCACCTGCTCGGCCGAGGGACCCATTTGCAACGAGTAAAACGTCGTGCCTTCCAGGGTGGTGAGCGGCGCGAGTTGTTCTAACGGGATGGAACGCCAGAACTCGTGAGGGTGTTTCGCGTTACCGCCCCAGGCCAGCCCGACCCGGAACGAAGGCCCGCGCAGCCGCTGTTGCCATGCCGTCACGAGGGCGGGGTCCGGGCGAACATAGGGGATTTTGGCCGGAATGGTGCTCAAATCCGTGGCGAAGGCCCGGGGGAGGCTGGGCAGAGGACAGTGCCAAGCGCAGTCCGCGGGTGTCTCGATATCGCTGGTGACTTGCCACGCCCCCTCGGTTCCGGCGAGCAGGCGGAGCAGCCTGGGCTGGACCGCCAGCAGCACTTGCCCTCCCTGCGCGGCCACCAGGGGAACATACCGAACGAAGTGCAAGGTGTCTCCCAGACCTTGTTCGGCGTGCAGGAGAATGCGCGCGCCTTGCAAGGGCTCACCCTTCCATGGGGGGTGGGAAAACTTCCTCCGTCCTCGCCGCCCCTCTTTGCGCTGCTCATATTCGCGCCATCCCAGGGCGAAATTGCCCTCTGACAAGTGCATAAGTCCCAGGTGGAAGATGATCTCGGCGGAGTTTGGGCACGAGTCCCGAGCGCGTTCGTAACACTCCAAAGCTCCCCCCCAGTCACCCATCTGCGAGAGGGCAAGCCCCAGCGAAAGGTGCGCGTCGCGCAACTTGGCATCGAGCTTGATCGCCTTTCGAGCCCAGTCTGCCGCGAGCGGTAGGTCTCCGCCTTTGAAGAAGAGGCAACCGTAGTCGAGAGCGGTCAGGGCGGAATCGGGTTGAAGGGCGAGGGAGCGCTGGAAAGCCTCGGCCGCCGCCCCCGGATTCTTCATGTCGGTGAGTATCAATCCCAGCTCGTTGTAGGTCTCGAACCGGGCGGGATTCAGGACCAGGGCGCGTTCGCAGAGGCTGAGCGCTTGGGGAAGATCGTCCAGTTGGCGGAGAACGCCTGCCAGTTTGCAGTGAGCTTTAGGAGAATCCGGCTGGAGCTCGAGCGCGCGCCGGTAAGAGGCGGCCGCCGCCTCCAGCTCACCGACCCGCTCCTCGGCTTGGCCAAGGTGGGTATGCGCATCCATCGACTGGGGACTCAGTTCCGCCACGCGCCGGTAATGACGCAGGGCTTCTTCCATGTAGGTTTCAAACCGGGCGGGATTGGAGGCCAGGGCGTGTTCCGTGACCCCAAGCGCTTGGGGGAGATCGTCCAGTTGGCGGAGAACGCCTGCCAGTTTGCCGTGAGCTTGCGGAGAATCCGGCTGGAGCTCAAGCGCGCGCCGGTAAGAGTCGGCCCCCGCCTCCAAATCGCCGACCCGCTCCTCGGCTTGGCCAAGGCGAATATGCGCATCCACCGACTGGGGACGCAATTCTGCCGCGCGCCGGTAGTGACGCAGGGCTTGTTCCATCTCCCCCAGGTCCCGGGAGGAATCCGCCAGACTGGTTAGTGCCGTGGGGTCGTCGGGGCCGAGTGCCAGCGCCGCAAGGATCAACTCGATCGACTCCCGGTGACGACTCGTTTGTTGAGCTACCAACCCCCGCAAGTGGAGCGCCTTGGCGCACTGCGGGTCGACCTCGAGCGTCTTGCGGTAACACTTGTCCGCCAACTCCATCCGCCCCGCACGCTGATGCTTGATGCCTCGCAGGAGGAGCTTTTGGACAAGGGGCGGAAGGGGCCTTGATTTCGACACGGAATGGCCTCCGGCCGACGCGGTTTTCTCACCGCCGAGGCATAGAGCAGAAAAAGGTGTTAAGTTTCAGGCGCCGGTTAAACCCTGACGCCTGAAACCTACTCTGCGCCTATGCGGTGAGAGGCCGATCCCTTCCCAACTTCGAAGTCCGCGCCGGTCTGTCGCTTGCGAATCGAGCCAAGCGGGGGTAAGAGGCACGTCGAATACCAGGCAGAGATAATGATTTCTTCATTGACCTGTCCACACCACGCCTCTCCCATCTCCCAACCAACTTGTTTTCAATTTGAACGTTACTGGGGAGTTTTCCAGCGGACCCGTGCCGGGGGAACTGTCACGTCACAGCTCGGCGATGAGGGGGGAAGACTGTATCGCCAACCTGGCTTAGATTAGGACGGGATTATGACATGGGAAAACCTTAATCTGAATTCTTCCATTGCCTCTCGCTGTCATTCCGAGCTTTGACAGCCCTTCGGCTGCCCGTGGTGGGAGGGAACTCAGGCCGAGGGAGGGGAGGCTTTTTCGCAATTGTCGATTGAACTCGTCGAGTCCCCCACGAGCAAGGAAATGCCGCGGACCTTAAGAACAGTCTACGCTTCTCATCCGGCACAAGCCGGCCCATCACTATCTCGTTTCCAGGGAGAAGCCTCAGCCGGTGGTGGTGCTCAAGACCCGTAAACTGACTTTTACATCTCATCCTCACCTTAATCTCTGCCGATAATCACATAGGATGGAAAAATGGCCATGAAAACATTGCCACGTGCCGATGCGATTCTTGCCAGCATCTTCAATCAGCGGATTCAGGTGGGAAAGCTCGGCTGGAAGTTCGGCCACATCACCAATAACAGTACGCTCATCTTTCTCTGTTGCCTGGCCAAGGCCGGTTTTTCGCCCATCGTGGAATTTGGCACGTTTACCGGCCGGACCGCCTATAACCTCGCTCTCAACACCACCGACAAAATCTACACTGTGGACATTGGCCAGAATGTTGATGCCAGTTCAAACATCAGGGGAATCCGATATCCGGAATACCAGCCGGGCGAAGTCTTTCTCAATGACCCGGAGGTGAAGGACCGGATCGAGTTGATCATCGGCGACTCCCGAACCCTGGATTTCACTCCTCTCTACGGGACCGTCGGCATGGTCATCGTCGATGGTGGTCATTCCTACGAAGTGGCGAAATCGGACACCGCGAAGGCCCTCCGCATGCTTCGTCCCGGCGGCATCATTGTTTGGGATGACTACGGTGCCGATTGGCCCGGCGTCAAATCCGCCGTCAACGAAATGATCAACCCGGAGAAATTGATGAAGTTCGAAAGAGAAGGCATCGTCATGTTCGTGAACCAGCCCGCCGCCCAAACGGTAACTCCGGAGCTGTCCAGGGCATCAAGGTAGCCGGCGCGCCGCGCGGCCTTCGACCGCTAACCATAATGCCCGAGAGCGCAAGCCTGGCGTGCAAGCACATGATGTGCTCCATCAACTGCCCCCTAGCCCCAGAGTCCGCGGAATACAAGATCCCACGCCCTCCTCGCGCCTCGAGGGGGCTACAGCAATAGAGGACGTCCAAGTTTTCCGCGTCCTTCCCAAAAAAATACACAGGACTAATTAAGCTTTTCGAGCGAGTGCCGATAGGGGTCAATGGATTGAAAAACGGTTCCGTCTGTTGGAAAGAAGAACCACCGGCCCTTGGAAAAGCACCGTGCCTGGCCTCGGGTTCTGCGGCCCAAGACGGAAGCCAAAACTGAGAGGAGATTTCGCATGGGACTTAGCATCTTAAGTAACATTCCTTCTTTGGTGGCGCAGAACCAGTTATCGATCACCAACACAGATTTGCAGAATACCTTGTTCCAATTGTCCTCGGGTTCCAAAATCAATTCCGGCGCGGATGATCCCGCCGGCTTGTCCATTGCCGACGGCTTGCAAGCCAACATCTCGGCGCTCACGCAATCCGCCCAAAACGTCACGGACGGTGTCGGCTTGTTACAGACCGCCGACGGCGCCCTGAGCCAGGTGACGACCCTGCTCAATCGCGCCGTGACCCTGGCAACGGAGGCGGGCAACTCTGGACTTACCACCTCGCAGCAAACGGCTCTGAACAATGAATTCTCTTCGATCACGAACGAAATCGACCAAATTGGAACGAACACCACCTACAACAACACCCCGGTATTCACGGGAAGCACCATGTCGGTGTTCCTGAGTGACGGTTCGGCGACCGATGCCGTCAATCCCACGATTTCGGTCAACATGCCGTCCCTGTCCGCCACCAGCATTGGCCTGGGCAGCTTTGCCGCGAGCACGTTCACTCTGACCGGGGCGCCCAACGCTGGTGACACAGTGGCCATCGGCGCCCAAACCTACACCTTTGTGGCAGCGGGTAACGTGACCGCTGCGGGTGACGTGGCGATCGGCAGCGGTTCGGGGACAACCGCAATTCAAAATAGCCTCCTGAATTTGCAAGCGGCTATCAACGGTGGCGCCGGCGCGGGCACGACTTATATGGCGGCGGCTACCGGTGTTGGATCAGCGACCGGCGCCAACCCTTCGGCGGAAGTCACGGAGGTGGCGGGCAATTCTATGATCGTCCAATCCCGGACTGCGGGCACTGGGGCGGCTGCATCGGGCACCATCGATACGGCCAATTATGTCCCCGCCTCAGGCAATGACATTGCGACGTCGTACACGGTGGCTGGTAGCGATACCTCCGTTGGCAGTTGGCTCAACGCCGCCGATACAAGCGCCGACATGTCTGGCGGTTCGGGAGGTGCCGTCGATTTGAATAGTGCCACTGACGCGCAAACGGCACTCACGGCAATCGAGAACGCAATTGCCGCCGTGGCCGCGGATCGAGGCGCAATGGGTTCAGGCATCAACCAGATGAATGCTGCGGTCCAGGTCATGAACAACACCTCACAGAACCTGTCCTCTTCACTGAGCGGCATCCAGGATGCGAATATGGGCCAGGTGGTGGCGAACATGTCCAAGTACCAGGTCTTGGAACAGACGGGCATCGCCGCCTTGGCACAATCCAACTCCAATGAGCAAGCTGTGCTGAAGTTGCTCCAGTAATCGAAGCTGGGGAATTCCTGACGGAGGGGGCCCTGCGGTCCCCTCCAAAGCTTTCGATGGTGGGTTAGTTTGGGCGTTTTGCAGCGGCGGTGGGAGTTTACCCCGCAGGGCGGGGACTGCCGGGTTCTGATTCAATGAATTACGGCGCTCGTACAGCCCCGCTACAGCCACCTGACCTACTGACGAGCATTCCTTTTGGGTGAATGGCCATGAGCATCTCCCCAGCCCAAATGATCCTGCAAGTCGCGAGCGCGGAGAGTTTCGCACCCAGGGGGCGTTCCGCCCAATCCTCGGGCCCCGCCGCCGTTTCGAGAACACGAGCCACGGGCGCATCCTCAGCTCCCGCGCCGGCGGTTTCGCCCACTCCCCAGCTCAGTACCGACATGAAGGTAGATGGCCAGCACCAGGTTTACTACGAGTTTGTCGATGATGGTACCGGGAACGTGTTATTTGAAATTCCCCCCGAGGCGCTTCGAGAGATTGGGGAGAGCCTTAACGTGCCCCTGGTCGGGGATGCAAACGTTCCCACAATCGATGTGAAGTCGTAGCCCTACTCACCACCTCGCGACCCCTTCGCCGCAACAGCCAGTGTGAAAACCTTAGCCAACGACTCCCTGGCCCCCTTATTCAGGGGGGAGTAGACTTATCAGTTCCCCTCCTTTTCTGAGGAAGAGCCATGGAGTAGTGAAGTGATCTGTTGATAATACATAAAAGGGACAGGGCACTAGCGACCGGATCCCAATCCCATCACCTTCCAGAAAGGAGACGTTTGATGCAAAGAGTGACAGGTTTCGGCGGACTATTCTTCAAGGCGAAGGACCCGGAAGCTTTGTACGCGTGGTACGAAAAGCATCTGGGGATAAAACGTGGACCGTACGGGGCCGTGGATTTCATCTGGCGCGAGAGTCATGACCAGGCGAAAGAGGGGAAGACCGTCTGGGCGATCTTCCCCCAAACGACCACCTACTTCCAGCCCAGCGGCGCGAGCTTCATGATGAACTTCCGCGTTGCCAATCTCGACGCGCTCCTCAAGGCACTAAAGGAAGAGGGCGTGGAAGTGGATCCCCACCGGGAGGATCACGATTACGGGCGCTTTGCCTGGATCATGGACCCCGAGGGAAACCGCATCGAGCTTTGGGAACCCCCTGTGGGCGGTTGAGAATGAGGCATGGCAGGTGGTAGGTCGTAGGTGGAAGGTGGGGGCCTTGGGATGGCAGGTCGCATGGTAGCACTCAGGGAAATGGAAACCGGTACACTAAAGTAGGAGGTAGACCTGCACCGACCCGAGGGGCCGGTTCGTCTCCCCCACCTGCGACTTACTCCCGACTACAACTCTCCCCTAGCATCTGCGACCAACCACCTACTTTTTACAGCCCGCGCAGCGCCTTGGAAGCTCCCACTACGTCCGAGACCGACATAATCAGGTCCGCCTTCTTGCCTCCGGCGGGGACGCTGGCGTAAGCGTACTCAATGTTGATGTTGCCGCTGCCCAGGCGCGTGCCCACCTCGCCCAACGCTCCTGGGTTGTCCGGCAAAGTCACCCGCAGGACTTCCTCCTCCGTAACGCGCACGCCGAGTTCCTGAAGAACTTTCTTCGCTTTGGCGGGACTGCTGACTTGGAGATGAACCGGATTTTCACTGCCGGCGCTCCAGCAGGTCATTGCTGAAATGTTGACGTTCGCTTTGCCTAATGCCGCCGCGATGCGGCCGAGCTCGCCGGGTTTGCTTTCCACCCAAGCCGTAAGCTGTTTCATTTTCGCCATGGTTTATTCCTCCAGGATGGAATCTGAATAGTTCCCTTAAGGTTAATACACCCGGGGGCGCAGAATCAAGTTGCCCAGCACGCCGCGATTCTCGCCGTCACGGTCACGCGCCGTAAGGCTGACGCGGAAGGCGTTGGCGGGGCAAGCGACCGTCTTGTCCAACCGCACCACCTCGCGCGGATCGACCGCCTGAAGCTTGACGGAACCCAACTCCTCTCCCATCACGCTCAAGAAATCCGCCTGCAGCGTCCCCGGTGCAAACACTCCAAACGTACCTTTCAGAGTAATAGTCGTCCCGTGAAGCTCTCCCGTGAGGGGCTCACTCGCCACGCCGCCCGAGGTCGGCTCGGTCAAAATGGGGTTGGGCACGCGCGTGGGCGACCAGTTTATCGGGTACGAGTATTCTTCCCCCGGCTCGATGCGCGCGTAAGGGCTCATCCCTTCCGACTCAAGGAAATAGGGCGTTTTCTCCGGATCGTCGGCCAGAACCTGGTCAAAGGGCCCGCGCGAAATCGTGCCGGGTCCGTCGTTCCAGGTTTCCACCGAGGCTCCGTCGGGATAATCCTGCTCGGGGAAAAACTTAAAGTTCTCCACCAATCCGATGTTCTTCTGCCCGTTAACCACCGCATACCAGCCGGCGCTGGAATCGGCCGCCGCCTTACACACCCAGTACAGATAGTGGACCTTGAGCATCCGGCCGTCGGCCACGACTTCATAGCTAGGGTGCCGCGCGTCTCCATACGGTTTGTAATATCCCTCCGGATATTTACTGTGTGGATTCAGGGGAATGTACATATACATATCGGGGTTGGGCTTGGAAGGATCGCCGGCATCCGCGGCGTCATTCTGAGTCACGTGCCAAATGCCCCAGCGAATCTCCCGCCGGCTGATGTTGCGCATCACCTGATCCACCTTGATGCGTGTCGTGCCGGCGTAAACATGGAAAGTGCGGATGAATTGCACGCCGGTGCGGGGGTCCTCCGGGCTGGTGACGCGGACAGCGGCTTCCGCGGGAGTGCTCGCGACGACTTCCGCCTTATAAGGGGCGCCGTCCAGAATGTAGTAGGGAATGCTTACCCACTCCCCATCGCTCATCCAGCCCTCCGGACCGGGCCAGACTTTGTCTCCACCATAATTCGCCCAGCCGGCCTTGAGGTTGTTCTCCGACTCCGGCAGGACCTTGCCCTCCAGAGCCTTGTTCACATAAAAATACTCGTGATCGCCAAGGCATAGCTGGATTGCCCGCCCGCCGATTTCGGGAGCGACGAACAAGGAAACCAAGCCATTGCTGAGCTTATAGACATTCCACTTTCTGTATTGCGTTTGTTCAAGCTTGGCGGAGTATTCAGGAACAGTCGCTGCCATAATTGACCTCCCAGAGAAGGATGATGCCACCCATCTTGCAAATCCGGTAAGCCCCGCACCGCGCGGCCGAGGGGCTGCCGGGATGCTCACGAAGATGGCAAGAAGGCCGAACGCAAGAAGCCAGGGCCATGGTCGTTTCATGCTGCAAGCCTCGTGGGGGTAACTTCCAAGCGGGATGCACCGGGAATGGTTCCGCGGTTTAGCCAATTTGCCTTGCGCGGAATTTTCTCCGTCCCGGGTCAGACCTCGCCGCCACCTAACCTCGCCAGGGTGTCCGAGAATTCCCGTACCGCCGGATAAAGGCCACGATAGACCTGATAGTACCGGTCGTAGGCCGCAACGTTTTCCGGTTTCGGCGCCATGGACTCTTTCACCTGGATGGCTTCGTGCGCGGATTCTTCCACCGAGGCATAGATCTTTGCGCCCACGCCCGCGAGCAAAGCGGCGCCAAGGGCTGACCCCTCCGAGGTACGCAGGCTGACCAGTTCCTTACCATAGATGTCCGCCTGGATTTGCCGCCATGTGAAACTCCGCGAGCCGCCGCCCGAGGCACGGATCTGTTCGACGGGGATACCCAGCTCCTTGAAGATCTCCAGAGAATCGCGGAGGCTGAACGCCACGCCCTCCAGGATGGAGCGCACCAAGTGAGCTCGCGTGTGCGACGCCGTTAATCCAAACCACATGCCCCGCGCCTGCGAATCCAAATGGGGAGTCCGCTCACCCATCAGATAAGGCAGCCACAACAAGCCTTCACTGCCGGGACGGACTTTTTCCGCCTCGCGAATTATCAGATCATAGGGATCCACATCGGCTTGCCGGGCATACCAGGATTCCGAGTAGCCGAAATTATCGCGAAACCAGCGCAAGGAAAGTCCCGCGCCTTGTGTGACGCCCATGACGTGCCATTTTCCCGGCACTGCGTGGCAGAAGGTGTGAATGCGGCCGCGCGGGTCGAGCTTGGGCGCGTCGGTGTAAGTAAAGATAACTCCCGACGTGCCCAGCGTGGCGCTGGTAAGCCCAGGGAGGACGATCCCGTTGCCGACGGCGCTGGCCGCCTGGTCGCCGCCCCCTGCCACCACCGGCGTGCCCGCGCTGAGGCCGGTCAGCACCGCCACTTCCCGCGTGATTTTGCCGGTAATCTCCGGTGACTCGAAAGCCCGCGGCAGTATTCGCGGGTCGATTTCCAGAGCGCTGAGCATCTCCCGCGACCAGCGACGGTGGGTGACATCGAAGAGCAGAGTCCCGGAAGCGTCGGAAACGTCGGTGGCAAACTCCCCCGTCAATCGGAAGCGGACGAAATCCTTGGGGAGCAGGAAATGGGCGGCGCGCTCGTAGAACTGGGGCTCGTTATCGCGAACCCACAGGATCTTGGGCGCGCTAAAGCCGGTGAGCGCAGGGTTGGAGACATATTGAATGAGCTGTTCCGCACCCACTTTCTGGGTGATCCAATCACACTGCGCTTGGCTGCGCTGATCGCACCAAATGAGGGAGGGGCGAATGACCGCGAGCGCCTTGTCCAGCAGCACCACGCCGTGCATCTGTCCGGAGAAACCGACGGCGGCGATGTCCGAGCCCTTCACTCCCGACTGCGCAAGCGCCGCGCGAATCGCCACCAGCGTCGCTTGCCACCAGTCCTGCGGGTCCTGCTCGGCCCATCCGGGCTTGGCCATCTGCATCGGCTGATGGTCGCCGGTCGCCGCTCCTACTACGCGCCCATCCGGGCGAACGATAACGGCTCGCGTGCCCGTGGTCCCAACATCGATTCCCATCATGTAAGCCATAGGTCCCATCCCCCCAAGAGTCTTGTGTTATTGGTGATTGCCCAGCATGACTTTGCGGTTGTCCGCGACGCTTGCCGCCATTCCTTGGCGCGAGAATTCCACCAGGGAGCGATGTATTCAATCACAAATCGCCAATTACCAATCGCCAATTCGTCAGATCCTCACCTTCTCCCACCGCCCCGATTTTGCCGAGCGTTCAACGGTATCGAGCACCGCTTGATTGCGAAGGCCGTGGCGGAAATTCGGCTCCGGCGATCGCCCCTCGTCGAGGGCGCTGAGGAAATCATGAATGCCATGTGCGAACGTGTGCTCGTAACCGATGATGTGCCCCGGGGGCCACCAGGCGCCGACGTAAGGGTGCTCCGGCTGCGTCACCAGGATGGTCTTGTACCCCTGCAACTCCGCGGGCGCGGTGCGATCGAAGAACTCCAGCTCGTTCATGCGCTCCATGTTAAAGGCAATGCTTCCCTTGCTGCCGTAAATCTGAAAGGTGTTGAAATTCCGGCGCCCGCCGGCGAATCGCGTCGACTCGAAAACCCCCACGCTGCCGTTCTTGAAGCGCGCCAGGAAATTCGTGTCGTCGTCAACGCTGACCTTGCCCTTCCCTTTTTGGCCTTTCGCTCCCCAAGCCCCGGCGCCTTCGGCGGGCAGCGGCCGCTCTTTGATGAAGGTCGTCATCTGGCCGGTCAGCGTTTGGATTTCGCCGTTCAGATATTCGGCGAGGTCCGCGGCGTGCGCGCCGATATCCCCCAACGCGCCACTGCCGGCAAGTTTCTTTTCCAGCCGCCAAACCAGCGGAAACTCAGGATCCATGATCCAGTCCTGCAAATAGGCGCCGTGATAACGGTAGACCTCGCCGATTTTGCCCTCGTCGATCAATTGCTTGGCAAAAGCGACGGCGGGCACGCGGCGATAATTGAAATTGATCATGTGCCGCACGCCGGCCTTCTCCACGGCCTTCAGCATGTCCTTGGCTTCCGCCAGGCTGTTGGCCAGCGGTTTTTCGCAGAGTATGTGCTTGCCCTCCTTCGCCGCGGCGATGACCATGGGATGGTGGAGATAGCCGGGCGTGCAGACGTCGATCAGGTCGATGTCCTTGCGCTGCACCACCCGCTCCCACTCGCAATCCGATTCTTCCCACCCGTACAGCCTCGCGGTCGTTTCCAGTTCTTCATTGCACGCTTTGCCGCACAACACCTTCATGCGCGGAACCAAGTTTCCCGGAAAGAATCTGCGCACCTGCCGGTAAGCATTGGAATGCGCCTTCCCCATAAACCGATGGCCAATCAAGGCGACGTTAATCTCAGGCATATGGGATTCTCCCTTGTATAGCGCTTACCTTCTTACTCACCGGTCCGTCTTCCCCGACTTCGGACTCAGGACTCCGGACTTCGGACGGTTTTCCTATGCCCACCACATTTCTCCGAGTTTCTCCTTAATGACGATCTGGCCGAGGAAGGCCGCGGCTTTGCTCAGGCCTTCATCAACGGACATCAGGCTGTCCTCGTGCTCGATGGAGAGTACATCGTCGTAACCTACCATTTGCAGCGTGGAGACGAGGTCGCACCAAAAATCCGCGTCGTGGCCGTAACCGACGGTGCGGAATATCCAGGAGCGATTCTTCGCGTCGCTATAGGGTTTGGCGTCCACGACACCGTTTACCTTGATGTTCGCGTCGTATAGGCGCGTGTCCTTGGCGTGGACGTGGAACACCGCGTCGCCCAGTATGCGCACGGCCTCGCAGGGGTCAATGCCTTGCCAGAACATGTGGCTGGGATCGAAATTGCAGCCGATGGCGGGCCCCACCGCCGCGCGCAGGCGCAGCATGGTTTCCGGGTTATAGACCAAAAAGCCCGGGTGCATTTCGATGCCGACGCGCACGCCATGCTCTTCCGCAAACTTGGCGTGCTTGGTCCAATAGGGGATGGCCTTCTTCTCCCACTGCCATTTCCGCATTTCCTGAAAGTCAGGAGGCCAGGGGGTGGGCGACCAGTTGGGATATTGGGATTTTTCCGAATCGCCGGGGCAGCCGGAGAAATCGACGACGGTCTTGACCCCGAGTTTTTCTGCCAGGAGTATCGTCCTCCTGCTGGTGGCGGCATGAAGTTGCGCCACCTTCCTATTGGGGTGCAGAGCGTTGCCGTGGCAGCTCAAAGCACTGATGGTGATCCCCTCGTCTTCGAGCCTTCGTTTGAATTCCTTGAGCTTGGAAGCTTGGTGCAGCCAATCGACCTTGAGGTGCGGATCGCCGACGTAATTTCCCGTGCCCAACTCCACGGTCCGGATGCCGAGGGGCTTTATCTTTTGAATAACATCATCCAGACTCAGCTTGGACAGCAGGGCCGTAAAAAGGCCGATTCTCATCGTGCATCTCCCCCTTCTCGAGGGCAAATAGTGGACGGTAGACAGTAGTCAGGCCGTTGGTTGCGGCTCTCCCTGCTCCCCGTCTGCTGTATGCTGCCCACCGTTCCGAATTCAATCTGAAAAGATGCTAAATCTATAGCTCGCCCGCCCCGACGTCAACTGCAAAGTTTGCGCTTTACTTGAGATGCCGATCATACCATTCCAAGGTGCGATGCATGATGTCGTGGCGGTGCGCGGGGTCGTAAATCAAATGGCCCTCGTGGGGATAGACCACAAATTGGTTCTCGACGCCGAGCGTCTCCAGGGCATGCCAGAATTCAAATGATTGCGGGGTGGGGCACTCGCCGTCGCTGTCACCCACCAGAATGAGCGTGGGCGTCTTCACGTTTTTGATGAAGGTGATGGGTGAGCTTCTCGCGTACACCGCCGAATCGTCATAAACCGAGGCGCCGAAAAAGGGAATCAGCCATTGGTCGATATCGTTTTCGCCGTAGTAGCTTTGCCAATTCGAGAGGCCCGCCCCGGCCACGGCGGCATGGAAGCGCTGCGTTTGGGTGACGGCCCACATTGTCATGTATCCGCCATAACTCCAGCCGCCGATGCCGACGCGCTTAGTATCCACGGGAAAATGCTTCCCAACATAGTCAACGCCGGCAAGGATGTCTCGAAAATCCCCGTGCCCAAAATCTTTGATGTTGCCGCGCGTAAAGGCCTCACCCTGGCCAAAACTGCCCCGAGGATTGGGACGCAGCACAAAATAGCCGTAGTGGGAAAGCAGCGTGAAGTCAAAGAGCGTGCTGGGCCAGGAAGGGCGCGCCATGGCCCCCGGCCCACCGTGGACCTCCACCAGTAAGGGATAACGCCGCGCCGGGTCATAATCCTGAGGATAGGTGAGCCAGCCCTGAATGTTGAGGCCATCATTCGTCCAATGGATGTTCTCGGCTTTCCCCCAGCTTGCGCGCTCGGATTGGTGAGAGGTGGTGATTTGCTTCCACGCCCCGATGGGTCCGGCCCACACCTCCGGCGGGTCGGTAAAGGTCTCGCGCAGCATGGCGCTGGTCTTCCCATCGCTCGCCACGGAAAGGCCAAGGTTCCACCAACCGAGGGAAAGCGTCTCCGGCCCGCTCCACAGCGGTGTGACTTTACCGCTGCGGATGTCGAGTGCGGCAATGCCGCTCGCGCCATCGACACTTTCCAGCAGGAGAATATCGTCGCCCCGCGGCCGCCAAGCGAGCGCACTGGCCGAAGCCTTTAGATCGGAGGTCAAATCGCGGACCTCACCACCCATGGCGGGAAGAAGAAAAACGTCTCCACCCACGGAACCCTCGTCGCTCATCAGTCCGCCGATGAAGGCGATGCTGTTGCCGTCGGGAGACCAACGCAGCCCAGCGATTTGCTGCGCCGGTTTATATAAGGGTTTCATCTCTCCCGTGTCTGTCTGGAGGGCGTAAATCTCCGCGAGGTACCAATTGCCGTCGCCCGCGCCGTGGGCGGCAATCAACGCGAATTTCTTCCCGTCCGGTGACCAGTCATATTCATATACGTACAAGTCCGTGGGAGAGAGTTGCCGAACCCGTCCCGTGGCCACGTCCACCGTGGTCAGGCGCTGTTCGTAAATCTTCCCGCCAATCACCCCGGAGGGAGGCGTCATGGGCTCGAGCGGTCCGGGCAGGCGGGGAGCATTTTCCGTGAAAAGCACCGCCAGCGTCTTGCCGTCGGGGGACCAGGAGGGGGTGTCGAGCGAGCCCTTCAAGTCCGTCAGCTTGCGCGCCTCGCCGCCCGTGACTTTCGCCACGTAAAGCTGCAACTGGTCAGGCGTCTGAGCATTCGACAAGAATGCCAGTTGGCGGCTGTCCGGCGACCAGGCGATTTCACGCTCTTCCGATGCGTCATCGCTCCTGCTCGCCGTAATGCGGCGCCGTGTCGAAGCCGGCAACGCCAATGTGCAAACAAAAATTCCCGGCGGTGACGCGCCACCACCTTCTTCCACCCAAGCCACGCGTTGGCCATCCGGCGAAATGGCCACCTGCCGGATGCCGTGCGCGCCCGCCACCGAATCGAGCATGGCGTCAAGGGAGGAATCGTGCGCCCTAGCGCTACCGGAAAATAGAATGAAAAAGGCGGGGAGAATCAGCGCGATAGTTCGCCCTATGCGGCTCAACATGAAAATTCCCTTCAAGGCAAATGGTAGATGGAATACCGTAGGCGAGAAGTAGTAGACGGTAAACCGAATACGGGGAAAAACACGGCGATGGAGGGTTCTGAGCGATGGGAGGTTTGCTAGGCCTGTCACGAGCCGGTGCTCCACGCGTCTGTTTCTTATCCGCGGTATGCTGTCTACTGTCAACTGTCTTCCATCACCTGCTTCGTGACATCGTAACGGAACCTGCATCTCACGGCAATCCTTGCTCTCCATCGATCACTGGATGAGATCCGCTTCCATTGGACCGAGGACCACAGTCCCCTCAAACACGCGATTGCTGATGATTCCTTTCTTGAGGCCGGTGATGGGGATTCTCTTCTCTTCCCCGGTCGTGTTTACATAGAGAGTCCGGCCATCGACAACCCTTGCGTAAACTCCCTCGGGAGTCATGGGGCCCGGTTGAATGTCCGCAACCGTGTAGAGATAATTCATCAGCGGTCCGATGGCGGAAGGATTCGATTCCGTCGCCAGATAGATCGCATTCCCTTTGCCAAACTTGTTGATGGTGACAGCAGGAGTATGGTCCGCGACATTCGTGAATTGCGCGACGACCGAGGCCGTAGACGGCTCAAGCACTTCATAGTGATGTACTCCGGTCTCGATCGAGTCACCACCCAACTGGAATCTCAATGCCGGCGGAGAGTCGTAGAACGCGTTTGTCTTCAGTCCAAATACATCGCTCAAGCGGCCGGGCAGCGGCGTATTGAACCATTGCCCGTGTTCATCAACTTTGGCAGAAAACGCGGTCATCAGAACGCTGCCGCCTCCGCTCACGTAGGCCCGAAGGGCCTTCGCACTTGCGGCATCCATCACGTAATCGGACGGCACGATGACCAGCTTGTAGGGAGAAAGGCTGTCGTGCCCAATGTTGATGATAGCCGTGTCGATGTTTGCACGGAACAGAGGCTCAAAGGCTCCTTGTACCTGCTCCGTATAAGAAGGCTTAAAGTATTGAAGCGTCGTGCTGGAGGGACCGTTCGGTTTTGAATCGACTAAGGAATCGAAGGAATAGGCGATGGCCACTTCCGGATGCGTGTAGCGTGGGAACCCGAATTTCGAAATCCGCTTGAATTCAGAAGCGAAACGTGCGAACTCGTCCACTTTCCAGGAGGGAGTGTCGTCGTGGTCGACCAGCCCAAAGAGCGCCTGCTCCTCTCCTCCCAGATGACTGTTGAACGTCCAGGCGAGAATCCCTTGCGCGCCCATCATGAGCGCGAGATACGCGTACATCCGGCTTCGGCCCGGCGTTCCGTAATAACCTCCTCCGCCCGCGGTAAATTCGTTGAACCAGATGGGTGTGTCCAGATCGCCTTTCGTCATAAGTGCCCCAAACGCGCCACTGACCGGGTCACCCGGGTAGAAGCCCTCAGCACCGTAGGACACATAAGACTTGTACGTGGCGAGATAATCGAAGCCTCGCCTCGAGGCGGTATCCCACAGGTTCGAGATCGAGGGAACATCCGGCATATTGCGCTGGCGGATCACCTCGAGTTCCTTGAGCCGGGCCACCGTGACGTCGGACCAATAGCGGTGGAGATCCAGATAGCGCTCGGGGGGTCCGGGCCCGTCTGCGAGTGGCAAGTCAACGTCCTCGAAGCTGTTCAACCGGCGCGACCATCGCTGGGTCGCCCAAGCCTTGTTGAGTTCTTTGATGGTTCCGTACTTCTTTTTGAGCCAGGTGATGAACCGCTGCCGGTCGGCTTCTGAATACGACATAAAACCGTTTCCAATTTCGTTGTTGTAGCCGACGGCGATTATCGCGGGATGATGGGCATAGCGTTTCGTCAGCGCCTCCGCCAGGATTCCCAATTCGCGCACGTAATCCGGATCGCTAATGTTATCCATATAGCGCTCCGCGGGGGGAAGGCGCGTGCCGTTCTGGCTGATGATATCGATGCCCGGGTGCGCACGATGCAGCCAGATGGGCGCCGGTGAACCCGGAATGTCCAGGATTATCCTAATCCCGTTGGCCTGCATCTTGTCCATCACCTTGTCCAACCACGCGAATTCAAATCTGCCCTGTGAAGGTTCAAACGAGTCCCACGACAGGTCCCCCATGCGCACGACGTTGAATCCTGCGTGCTTCATGATGGCAATGTCGCCGTCAATCTGCACAGGGGTGCGATCGATGGGCTGATAACAAGTCCCCACAAAAAGCTGCCCAGGGCCCGGCCAGTTAGGGTGCGCAGGAGCATTCTGAGCCACAGACGCCGCGCTCAACGTGCCCATGAGGATAAGAGGAAGTGCGAACTTCCTGAGTGACATACCACCTCCCTTTCGGTGGCTCGCTGGGCGGAAGGTTTTGCTCGTGGACTCCTTTGTAGGCAACATGCCGAATTCTCGATTGTTCAATTGCCCCCCTGAATGTGTTTCAGCTCGACGAGCACAATGTCGTTACTACTCATCGGCACCGTAAACTCGACCGTGCCCATGGGCCCGCTTCGCATCACCTTGTCCGTCTCCGGCAGATCGCGCGTAAGCTCGTTCAGGTGTGCGATTTGCGCCGCGCTCAGCTCTTTGGGAGAGCCCATCTCGAGGTATGCGGAATAAGCATCGTTGGCGTGATACCCGGCGCGATGTACTTTCAAGCGGTAAGCGGCATTCGGCACAAGATGCGTTACCCGCAACTGTACGGGCGCCGCCGCACGCGCGGGAATCAGCTTTGTATAGAAGGGCCGATTACTCACCTTCTGCTCCGGCTGCTCCCAGTCCCAAATGACCGCCGTGACGTTTCCACCCTGGGTTGCCAGCATTGCCTGCTGATCGCTCGTCCTAAGGCATTCTCCCTGAAGTGCGTGAAGGTACTTGTAAGCGAAGAACGCCGGCTTGCGGATGCCTTGCGGATTCAGGAGCCCGAATCCTCCTTGAAACGGCGCCGACGGCGGTCCCGGTTCTTCGAACAGATCGGTGTAAGTCCAATAGCTCATTCCCTGCACCAATCCCTGACTGGCTTTGAGCTTGGTAAGAATGTAGGGCGCGCTGATATAGGAATCGTGCACCGAGTCCCGCGGCGTATAACTTGTGCTCCACTCGGTAAAGTACAGCGGAAGCCCCGGAAACGCTGAAGCCGAAATCTGCTCGCGAACACGCCGCACGTCTCCGATAATTGCGTCCGGAGAGGGAGAAAGCTTCGTGTCGTTCCTTCCTTCCTCGTCGAGAAATCCGCCATCGACGCCGTACGCGTGAGTGGTCACGAAGTCGACGGCAGCGCCGCTCTGCTTCACATGGGCGAGAAACTCAGGAACCCATGCCGCTCCGGCAGTGCTCGGTCCTCCGACCCGCAATGAAGGGTCAATGGATTTGATCGTCTTCGCCGTCAGATCGTAGAGCTCGAAGTATGCTTTCTGATCGGCACCTTCCCAGAAGCCGGAGAGGTTGGGCTCGTTCCACACTTCGAAAAACCACGTGTGCACTTCGTCTCTTCCGTAGCGCTCCTCGATGTGCCGGATAAAAGCATCGACCAGGTCGCGCCAACCTTCCGGTTTAGGGTGCGAGGTGTTGCCGTTCCAATAGAAGATGCTGTTCTGCGACGTGGCAAGCGCCTTCGGTGTGAAACCGAGCTCGACAAATGGCCGGATGTGCCGGGCCAGCAAGTCGTCATAAAGCTGGTCGATCTTTGACCAGTTGTAGACGCTCTTGCCATCTTCGATCCGCACTGTTCCCAACACGTCGTGAAAGATCGCGTGGAAACGGATATAGCGAAAGCCGAGTTCATCCACCGTGAGCTTGAGCTGAGCCTGACTGTCATCACGAATCAGCGTGCCCGGAAAATCCGATCCCACCGACAAGTCGAAGAAGCGATCCACCGGCCCCGCCGACTCTTGGAGATTCACGACAATGGTTCGGGGTGAAGTCTGTTGCGATTGAGCCGCAAGAGTTAAGGAAGGTGATGCCACCGAGAAAGCAATGGCCAGGATTGAAAACTGCCGAAGAACTGAACTGAACATGGCGTGTACGTCCCCTTAAAGAAATTGGCTGGCGTTATTGAAGCGAGCCTTTTCGTTAGCTGCAATGGTAACTGCCTGCTGGCTGCCGTCAAGTCCTTTGTGTAAAAAGGCCGGCGACGCCAACGTGCAAACAAAGATTCCTTGACGGGAGGCGCCGCGACCTTCTTCCATCCACGCCACGCGTTGGCCGTCCGGCGAAATAGCGACTCGCCGGATGCCGTGCGCGCCCGCCACCGAATCGAGCATGGCGTCAAAGGAGGAATCGTGCGCCCCAGCGCTGGCCGAAAGCAGAGTGAAAAGCACAGGCAAAACGAGCGCGACGACCCGCGCCATGCGGCTCAGCATCGCAAAACTCCTGAAGATTGTATTCGACACCACAACGGTTCAATCAAGGCCCACACCCGAACGAGCAAAGCCCAACGCGTCATGGTAACGGGACCTGCATTCCACGGCAAGCGTCGCGCGCGAGAATGCTCCCGCGGCTGGTGCGTCAGTTTTCGGCGTGGCGACTTTTCCCGCCGAATTCCCATTAGCGATTGACCTTGCCGGGCGGCCACAACTTGCTTTGACTGCGCAAGCGATTTCATGGTTTTATTCCAATCGATGACCTGGCCGCCCGTAATCCGCACCCGCGGGGGAACATCAACTCGGCTTTTCCATTCCACCTGACGCAACCCGCTTTTGCAGGTTTCGAGCTCCGCGAAAGCTCAACGCACACGCAAAACCACGACTGTCGCATCATCAGTCTGGAATCTTCGCGAGAATTCATCCATTGATGTGAAGATGTCATGGACAATCTCTTCCCCACATTTTGCGCCGCTTTCGGCTGTTGCCCTGCGTAGACCCTCTGCTCCCCACTCCTCGCCGGCGGGATTTACCGCTTCCGTCACCCCGTCGGAGTAGGCGACGACCAGATCTCCAGGATGAAGTTGAACTGTGCATACCTCATAGGTCGAATCGGGGAACAAGCCGATGGGGGCGCCGCCAGCTTCAAGCCAAATGACCGAACCGTCCCGTCGAAGGACCATGGGGGGATTGTGGCCGGCATTGACGTACCGGAGCGTTCGCGTTGTCTCGTCGAAGACGCCATAAAACAGTGTGGCATACCGGTCCGCGAGTGATGATGCGTACACCTGACGATTCACTGTGCCGAGCACAGCCGCCCCATCATGTTCGCCGAATAGGAGCGCAGTGCGGAGTGACGATTGAACATTCGAGATCATCAGCGCCCCGGCGAGACCCTTTCCCGAGGCGTCGGCAACGGCCATGGCCAATCGATTATCGCCCAGCGGCATAAAATCGTAGCAGTCCCCGCCTAGCGCGTGTACCTGCCGGCAACGTGCGCTGTAGTCCAAGGCGTCGATCGCTGGAGCCCTGCCCTGCATAAACCGTTGCTGCACATCGCAGGCGAGCGCCCAATCCTGGCTGACATCCACTACCATTGCCTCGCTCGTCATATTCGAACCTCCACCCGTAGGTCGATTCTCAACTCGTGAAATCGACATGACGGTGGGCCGCCAATTTTTCCAAAATTCATTGTCAGGGATGTCGAGAATACGCCGGCTGCTTCGACTACCCTATGAAAGCGCAAATAACCAGCGCTAAAATGAGAAAAAGGAGCAAAAAACATGAAATACATTTTGCTGATGACCGGCACGAAGGCGGGCGTCGACACGTATCGAGCATGGTCCAAGAATGATATCGAGGCGCACTTTGCATTCTTGAAGAGCCTCAATAAGGATCTGACTGATTCCGGGGAATTTGTGGCCAATGAGCCCTTGGCGGGGCCGGAACAGGCGCGGGTGGTGCGTGCCGATAAGGACTGCGCGCCCATTACGGACGGCATTTTCCCGGAGTCAAAAGAGTTTCTCCTGGGTTACTGGATCGTTGATGTCGAGAGTCCGGAACGAGCCTATCAGATTGCCGCCCGGTTATCGGCTGGGCCGGGACCCGGGGGGGCGCCGGTGAAAATGCCGATCGAAGTGCGCCAGATCATGAGCCGAAGGACCGACGAACTGTCGTAAAACCGAAGTTGTTGCCAGCCTCAATTACCTCGGTGCAACTGAGAGGCGCCTTTCACAGGTTTTCTCCGAAGTCGATATGCGGGATGTCGAGAATCCGTGACGCGCTTCGACCATCCTATGAAAGCGCAGGAATTGGCGCAAAGATGAAAGGAGGAGGAGCAATGAAGTATATTTTGATGATGAACACGATGAGGGCCGGCGAGGGGGTTCCCGCCTGGCCCAAGAAAGACCTCCAGGCGCACGTCGCATTCATGAGGAGCTTCGCCAAAGAACTCCGCGAGTCCGGTGAACTGGTGTCGGGCGAGGGCTTGTCCTTTCCGGACCAGGGCAGGCTGGTGCGGGCCGGCAAGGATGGGATGCCAATCACGGATGGGGTTTTTCCCGAAGGGAAAGAGTTTCTTGCCGGCTTCTGGATTGTGGACGTTGCCTCACCAGAGCGTGCCTACGCAATCGCCGCGCAAGCCTCGGCGGCGCCGGGACCCGGCGGGACGCCGCTCAACATGCTCATCGAAGTCCGGCCCGTGTTGAGCGCTCCGCCCCCCGAGATGTTGTAAAGGGACCTGCCATGACTACGCAAGCAGGGGGATTCACTGCCGAGCATCTGTTGCGCGACCTCGCGCCGCAGGTGCTCGGTGCGGTCACACGCCGTTTCCGTGATTTTGCCGCCGCCGAGGACGCCGTTCAGGAGGCGCTGATCGCGGCAACCCTGCAATGGCCGCGAGAAGGCGTTCCCGACAACCCTCGCGGCTGGCTAATTCAGGTCGCCACGCGGCGGATGATGGATTCCCTGCGCAGCGAGGAAGCGCGGCGACGCCGGGAAAGCGAGGTGGCCACCCAATCCGTCTATCTGGCGCCTGCCACGGACCTGGCGAATGAAGCTGATCAGGACGACACACTGACCTTGGTGTTTATGTGCTGTCATCCTTCCCTGAGTCCATCCTCGGCGATCGCCCTCACGTTACGGGCAGTGGGCGGCTTGACCACGGCGGAAATCGCCCATGCGTTCCTGGTTCCCGAGGCGACGATGGCGCAACGGATCAGCCGGGCCAAGGCTAGCATCAAGGCATCGGGCGTGCCATTCCAAATGCCCACCCCCCAGGAGCGGGCCCCGCGACTCCGGGACGTGCTCCACGTGGTCTACCTGATTTTTAACGAAGGTTACACCAGCAGCGCCGGGCCACACCTCCAGCGACTCGAACTGTCGCGTGAGGCCATTCGCCTCGCGCGATCCGTTCACACCTTGCTCCCCGATGATGGGGAGGTGGCAGGATTGCTGGCGCTCATGCTGTTAACCGACGCGCGCCGCGCGGCACGAACCGGATCGGACGAAGAGTTGATCCCGCTCACCCGGCAGGACCGAACGCTTTGGGATCAGGCGGAGATTTCCGAGGGTATTGCGCTCCTGACCGCAGCCCTGTCAAAGGGATCGATTGGCGCGTACCAGCTCCAGGCCGCCATCGCCGCCGTTCATGATGAGGCGGCCCGGCCCGAGGACACCGACTGGCCGCAAATCCTTGCGCTGTACGAGCTCCTCAAACGCATGTCCGATAATCCCATGGTGGCGCTCAATCACGCCATCGCCGCCGCCATGGTGCACGGCCCCTCCCAAGGACTGGGGCTGCTGAGAGCGCTCGACTCCGATGCCCGAATAGCCGGCCACCATCGTCTCGACGCCGTTCGTGCCCATCTTCTGGAAATGGCCGGCGACTATAAGGCCGCCATCACCAACTATCGGATTGCCGCCAATCGGGCGACGAGCTTGCCGGAACGGAATTACCTCATTACGCAAGCGGCTCGGCTCAGCGAGAGCGCACCGAACGAACAAGGGGCTATGGCGGGTACTGATCAATAAGCAGGCAGGGCAGAGTTTGGGCAGTCCCCGCTGGCGCAGACCCCTGTTCTTGGGGGTCTGTGAATTCCCGCAGGGACTGCTGGGAGTCGACGGCTCTCCTCAGTCGCCTTGTTGAATTGCCCGCGTCCGGAGAATATGCGACAGCCTTGCCGGAAGAGAGTCCAAATCGCAGCAAGTGTAGCGCGGCCCCCCCAGTTGGGGTCTGCGGTTCTTCCTCAGGCCCGCGCTTTCGAATCGGGGAGCGGCCCCCGTCGTTGAGATTTGTGGTTTTGGCAAGAAGGGCGATGCATGGGGGCGCTGCCATTGCCACAGCATGCTCAGGGGGCGGTTCGCGAACCGCTCCTACGCCGCTCCTGGTGATAGGCCCGGATCATCTGTCTGGACGCCTTGGCGGAATCTGTTTGCCTAGAGTGTAGCCTCTCTTTTCAATTGACAAAGGCTAGAGTTGTATGTATGCTGGCCCCTGACGTGGGCGTCGGCCGGGCGGCGGAAAAGGCTGCGGACCGATAAAACGGGTCGGCGCAAATGGAACCGAAGTAAGCAGGTGGCAGTACGTGCTAGGTGCTGGGAAACGGGATGGGGGATTGCTGAAAGCCGACCGCTGATTCCTGACTGTTGATTCCTAATTGCTGAAGGCCGATAGCTGATGGCTAAACGTCAGGCGCGGAGTGGGGAATCATGGAAATACGCCCGAGAACCCGTGATGTTCGTAAAAACACGGCCAGTTAGCTGAGAATTGAGGATTTTTTTGTGTCCCGATCAAAAAATCAAGTCCGTGTAAATACTGGAGTTGAAATTTCCTCTAGTAGGCTAGATAGAATATGAAAAAAATGATGGCAAAATGAAGGAATATCCCGACATGTTGATGAAAACAAGAGAGATTTAAACCTGACATGGGTCAAATTCGCCCCGACCCCGTCATGTTTATGAAAAATCAGTAGTTATCGACGCAATACCGACATGTTATTGATAGAAAGGGAGATAAACGTTGGCAGCAAGGGAAAGCAGATTATGAATTCTGAGCGCCAGTTCACAGCTTCCCCTCAAGATTTGGTACGTCAGAAGGTCCTCAATGACCCGATCGCGCGCTGGCCCGACCGACCGATATGCGATGGCCCGACCGACCGATGTGCGATGGCCCGACCGACCGATGTGCGATGGCCCGACCGACCGATGTGCGATGGCCCGATGATCAAGAGCATTTACGGATGACGAGTGGCGAGAAACCGGCAGGGGCGAAGGGCGGAAATGCAGGCAGCCCTGCTCGTTCACCATCCCCCCGCGCCGGCCACACTCCCCCGCTTCGGTATCGGCAGAATCGAATCTCAAGATGAGGACACGCAACTACGTCGAAGGGTCGCCCGTTCACAAGCCAGCGGCCGGTGGCGAGTGGCAAGCGGCGGGATGGAGCGTCCGAAGTGCGAGGTCAGATGTCCGGAGGAGGAAATGCGGGTAATGTCGGAAGGGGTAAAGTTGGCAGTGCCGGCTGCCAAACATCCGGCGGAACACCCCACATCGTTATCGGCAGAATCGAATCTCAAGATGAGGACACGCAACTACGTCGAAGGGTCGCCCGTTCACAAGCCAGCGGCCGGTGGCGAGTGGCAAGCGGCGGGATGGAGCGTCCGAAGTGCGAGGTCAGAAGTCAGGGGGGAAGGAAAATGCGGGCAACCATGGCCGTTCACCATCAACCGCGCTGCCACACTCCCCCGCTTCGGTAATCGACATTGTCCGATGAAAAGATGAATCGATTCGCCCACTTCCAAGATCGCAAATCAGAAAAACAGTAACGAGTGACCCGTAGTGAGTGACGAGAAGAGGGCAAAGGGCGGAAAGGCGGCCAGAGCCTGGTCTGAAAATCGCAAATCACCAATCACAAATCACCAATGGTCCGATGACCCGATGGCTCGATAATCCGATGAGCCGATTATGGCTGGGCTGGACAATTCTGGGGACTCCAGTTCTAATAATCCCATGTCCAAAAAACACAAGGAAGCGATTCAAAAGCAATTCACCAAGACGGCGGAAGCCTTTTCGACGTTTGCGATGCGCGATACGCCGGAGGTCCTGAAGGAGAAGGTGGAATTTGCCAAACCCCAGCCCACCGACGCCGCGCTCGACATCGCCTGCGGACCGGGAGCGTTTGCTCTGGCGCTTGCGCCGCGCGTGCAGTGGGTGCGGGGCGTCGACCTGACGCCGGAAATGCTGCGGCGGGCGCGCGCCTATCAAGCCGAAATGCAGATCGTGAACGCCGCCTTCGTTCTCGGCGACGCCGAACAACTTCCTTTTCCCGCGAGCACGTTCGATTTGGTGTCGTGCCAGTGCTCGTTCCACCACATGCCCAAGCCCCAACTGGTGCTGCGGGAAATGGTCCGCGTAGCCAAACCCGAAGGGCGCCTCGTAATCGTCGATCCCCTCGCACCAGAGAGTGACGCGAAAAACGAAATCTACAATCGCATCGAGCGGCTGCGCGATCCTTCCCACACGCTCACCCTGCGCCTGACCGATTTCCTCCGCTTCTTTGACGAAGAGGGCCTGGAAACGCTGCGGCAGTCGCTTCGCCGTCGGCCACGGTCGTTCAACAACTGGATGCTGCGCGGCGGCCATGCTGCCGGAACCAAGAAGTACCTCGAAACCCGCAAGCTCATGGAGGATTCCATGGCCGGCGACCGAGCCGGGTTCTCGGCCCAGGCCCAAGTGGAGGATATTCAGATTGTTCACAACGAGGGGATGTTCTTGCTGGGGAAAAAAGGGGGCACAGTAGACGGGTGAAACAGTAGACGGAGGACGGAATACTGGAACCCGTACTCTGCGAACGAGGCGGGCAACTAGGCGTTTGGTCGGCGCAACACTAACGCAGTTTCTGGAACACTTCGAGGGTCACGCCAAGTTGGCGCAGAATTTTGAAAAATAAAGGGGGGCCTATTTCGAGCCCGCCGTGAAGGGGAATTGTAACTGCCCGGCCGTCCGGATGATTCCATCGCTCGTGGCTGCCGGTTTGGCGGGTCTGCGAAAATCCCAACTGCCTCGCCACCCTTTGGAGGTCGCGGGCTGTGGCGCTAGGCATGCACAATTTCCGTGGTGTCGGACGGAAGAGAAATGCTCCGCTCGTGGTATTCCTCAGCAATCATTGCAAAGACGCAACTGAGTTCGGCGAGGGCTTCTTCACGGGTAGGCATCAGGGCATAGCACCCCGAGATGGAGGGAATTTCCGCCACCCAGGATCCATCCTCTTGGCGGTATAAAACTGTTTTATAATCTTCCAGCTTCATAGACCTTTTCATTGTACCATGCGGCGCTGCTTGGTTGTAAGGGTACGGCTTGCCAGGAAGGATGCTCAATGAGAACCATTTATCTGACGCAGCAGGCGGTTTAATCCTGTGATCGCCCATTTTGGCAGGGGCCGTTCTTTTGAAAAGATTGGAGACGACATGATTAGCGATGAAGAAACCTTTCTTCTCCTCGAAAAATGGATGGAAGAACCTTCGCGATTGCGGGTAGTTCTCCGGTTAGACGAAGTGTACTTTGACTTAGTTTGCCGGCTGATCGGGGTTTCCGCACATGGTATTGGGCTTGAGGTTGAGTCGTCCATGAACCCGCTCGAACTGCACTGGATGGCCTTTTCTTTTGACTACATAGAACCAAAAGCTGCCAGTGACTTTCTCGCCGACGAAACCGGAAGAGTGTACTCAGCCGGACCTGTTGGCACAAATCAGTTCAAGGAGCAGGTCTTTCTCCTTAGAATCAAAGACCTATAACCCATTTCTCAAGCAAAGAAACGGTATCCACGATTTTCGATTTACATCCTGACCCACACAACCAAGATTGTAATGACAAAACATCCAGCAAGCGCCAATAGCAGGGTCCTCTTGATCTTCCAACTTGGTACGAACGCCCTTTCAAGTGCCCAAAAAGCGAATGCCGCTGCCATTATCCATTTGTCTATTATCTCGGCATCGTCGAAGGTGGACTGTAAAATGATCGTAAGAAGCACCATATAGACGGTTGCCACTCCCAGAATAATACCAAGCTGTGCAATGCTCTCGAATATTCCGTGGACATGAGTTTCCCGGGATGCCACAACTTGCTGCCTATCCTCCTCTTTGTCTTTCTGCCCTTGGGATTGCTTGTGACGAATTTGGCAAGCCCCTATATTTCTGCGGTTCAATTCGCTGGCAAGTGCGGCTCTGGCCTCCTCGGTCAAGTCCTCAGACTGCCCGGAAAGCCTCACCAATCCATCATCGTCCATTGCTCGGTAGGTCTCCAAAACAGTCATAAGATCAGATCCCCTTTCTAAGAAGACTTAACCCGAAATTGGATATTCATGTTTCCATCGGTCGCTGCCCTATAGAAACGCTGGTAAGCAGCCAAGGCTGTCCTGGCACCCTCGGGAAACTGGCTTGGACAACACGGACAACGGTCGGGAAGAACCGGCGTCTTGTTCATATCCAGGACGACCGCCGATCCACATTGGGAACAATAAACCTCGAACCGGCTTAGTTCCTCGATGTGTATCGCAATTTCCATCTCGCTCATACTTAGCAACTCTAACCTTCCAACGCGTTAGCCGCAATTAGATTTCCAAAAAGTCCATATCTAGACTTTCTCGGCAAAGTCCTTCAAGCTATAAAACTCCACTACCGGCAAGCCATACCCCTACGACCTGCCACCTACCGTTCTTCGAACGGCCACTCTTGCCGCGCCCTTGCGCGCGCCATATAGGCGGCGGTTCCCACCACGAAGATGGCGAAGGCAAAGATCAGAGAGCGCGCCTCCGCTGTCGCCAGAACGTAGACCCAGCCGCACACGGAGATGATTCCCGGCAGCGGATAGAACCACATTCTAAATGGCCGCGGCAAATTGGGTGCCCGGAAGCGTAATAGGAAGAATCCTATTGTCTGTGGCAGATATTGGATGAGCACGCGCGTGGCAACAAGGCTGCCGATGACTTCATTCAAGTGGCCCAGGCTGAACACGGAGGCAATCACCCCCAGAGTAATGAGCGAAATGTGCGGGAAATTACCCTTGGGGTGCAAGCGCGCGAAGACAGGGAAAAAATTGCCGTCAACGGCAGCGGCGTAAGGGATGCGCGAGTAACCGAGGAGTAACGAGAAAACCGAGGAGAAGGCAATCCAGAGCAGCAGCAGCGTCATGACCTTTCCCGCTGTTGATCCGAACAAGATTTGAACGTAAACGGAGGCGATGTACGGGCTGTGGGTAGCCTCGCGCCAGGGAATGACGCTCAAGAACGATGCCGTCATCATGACGTACAGCACGGCTACGCATACGATGGAAAACATGATGGCGCGGGGGATGACCCGGCCCGGGTCGCGGATTTCTTCCGCCAGGTAGCAAACGTTGTAGTAGCCAAAGTAATCGTAGAGGGCGTAAAGCGTGGCGTGGCCCAGCCCTACCCAGAAAATCATGTTGAGGTGAAAGGCTGCGGGGGGAAAGTCAAAAAGGCGCGTCGCGCTTAGGTGCGGAACGCCGGAAATGACAATCCACAGGCACCCGATCACGACGCCGGCAACCAGCACCACGGAGAGGTTGCCGATCGCCCCGATGCGGCGGTAAAGCAAAGCCACGAGCAACAGCGGAAATGCCGCCGCCACGCCGCGAATTTCCCAGGAAGTAAGGTGGGGCGCGAGGTAGTGGAGGTAATTGGCGAAGCCGATGCTGCCGCTCGCCACCGAGAGGGGAGCGGAAAAGATGATCTGCCAGACCATCAGGAAGGATAGCCAGCGGCCCATTCGATGTGGGCCATATGCTTCCCGCAGGTAGTTATAGCTGCCACCGGCTTGGGGCAGCGCCGCACCGAGCTCCGCCCAAACCAAGCCGTCGCAGAAGGCCAGCGCCGCCCCCACCAGCCACCCCAGCATCGCCTGCGGACCGCCCATGGTGGCCAGAAAAAGGGGGATGGTGATGTACGGGCCGATGCCCACCATGTCCGTGATGGCGAGCGCCGTAGCTTGCACCAAGCCCAGTTCCCGCCGGAGGGCTGGCTTATTGGTCGAGATTTCCAATCATCACCTGCCAGGCGGCGCTTTACGGGAAATCTGGCGAAGCAATTCCGCTTTCACGGGCGGATGAGGGCGAGCGGGTTTGGAGGCGAGGCCCAGCACGTAAACCGTTTCCGCGGCTTCGCGGATGCGCGTCAGGCAATGCGGGCACCCACGCGCCAGATGCTCGCGGAGATCCAGGGAGCTCTGCTCCGAGACCGCGCCCAGCCACCACAACTCGTAAAGTTCCTCTAAATGTTGGCAGCCCATGTTCCACACACCGCCTGGCGCCGATGCTTTACAAAAGTCACCGCCGCCCGCAAGGACGATCGCACTTTGCCCAGGGGTTCGCCCATTTCCGCCGCAATTTCCGATTCCCTGAGCCCCCCGAAGACGGCCAGCTCCAGGGCCTGGCGTTGCGGTTTCGGCAATTGATTGATGGCCTTGTGGAGAAGCGGCAGCCGATCATCAAGCAAAGTGATTTCCTCCGGTTGGGGCAACCAGGCTAAAGGGAAAGGGCCCATCGCCGGAGTTCCTGCCGCCTCAGCCGGACGGGATTTCAACGCTTCGGTTTTTTTCTCGGACGATTTTGCCGCGGGCGGCACGAGGATGGGGGCTTGCGATTTCCGCGTGCCTGCGCTTTTCTTCGCGCTGGCGCTGCAAACGAGCGTGGCAACCCTCGGCGCACTCATGCGCAGCGCGCGAAGCCGGTCCACGGCGGCCTCACGTGCGGTGATCACCAACCATGCCACCACGCTTCTACCTTCTTGCCTCAGGCTCGGGCTCTCACTCCAGAGGCGCACGAATACTTCCTGGAGAATTCCCTCCGCCGTGTCACGCGAGGGTAGGATGTGCGCCATTAACCCGTAGACACGCGGTGCGTACCGGTCATAAAGCTCGCTCAGCGCGTCCACGTCGTGCCGCGCAACGCGAGCCAATAATTCTTCGGCTGAGAGTTCTTGGTTCATTGAACAATCGTGAGTTGCCGCGGCGGGCGCTCGCCGCCCCTTTGGACCTGTACCCCTTTCGAGCACACTACCCGAGGATGGAAATTCGCTTCAACACAGAAAGGAGATCTGTGCCCCTCAACTTCCGATTGTATCGCAGGGTGATAGAACAGGCCCTGAAAATAAAAGTGGACATCTTGTCTTCCGATTCTTTGATTGCTCCCATAAAGAGAATCGATTGGACAGCTATGCGCCTTAGGCTTAAATTGCAATTGAGTCCCGCTGGAGCATCGGATCCGCGTCGAGATGACCTTGCCCCCAGGGCTTCACGACGCGGGCCGGTGCGGGACGAGCTTCCTCCTCTTTTTGCCTCAAAGCCCCTCGGCAGCGCACAACCGAGGGGCTTTACTTTTGCCGGGGTTGCCCTTCCAAGCAGAGAACGATCAATTTCAAATCATACCCTCGGTCACCCGCCATGAGAATCGACGGGCCTTCAGCCGCGGTGCGCGAGGGCGCCTCGAGGCATCAGGAGGGAGGATGGTGTCACCACGGAACGAATTGGGAAGTGGCATGCGGGGCGCAGTCATGCCGGGCGATGCGGGCCGCTGCGCCCCCGAACCGTCCTATGCTGTCTCAATCTTGCGCGCGCCCTCATTCCATACCGCCTGGCATTTGTTGAAGTAGGAATAGTTCGCCATGTGGCAGGCGATGGAGGTGTTTTTCCCATAGACCGCATCCTCCACAGAAGGCTGCCGCGCGCGCACCGACTCCAAGAAGTTATATACGTGGTGGAGATGGTAGTCGTAGTCGGGTGGCGCCGCGAAGCTTTGCGCGGACTCCATCACCGTTGGATGACTTGTGACTTGCAAAACTCCGACATTAGAGTTTGCCGTGGAATCATTCGACGTGGTGCAATTATTCTGCTAAGTTTGCGCGTACGCCGCCGGTTGTTCCTTGCCGGCCGGCGCCGGAGTGGCGTCGCCATTCCATCAAACGGCGGAACAGGTGCGAGCCGCGGCCACTGCGGGCTGCAAGCGCCTGTCAGGAGGAGCAATGCCGTGAGAGTTCTGGTTCCCAACCTCGGCTCGACCTCGCTGAAGTACCAACTGCTGGAGACTGAAAGCGAAACCGTGTTGGCGCGGGGCAAGATCGACCGCATCGGCGGCGCGGAGTCGCAAATCGTTTGTTGGCAGACGGGGAGCGCCGAGGAATGGCGAAGTGCGGCGCTGGTGCCCGATCATCGCGCCGCCATCAAGATTCTGGTTGACCGCCTCGGCGGCCTCGGCACCGGAGCGGGAATTGCTGCCGTCGGATTTAAAGCGGTGCATGGAGGCCCGCGCTACTGCGGGAGCTTTCTTGTTGATGATGGCCTTCTCGCCGCCATGCAGGATTATGTTCCTGTGGCGCCTGCGCACAATCCAATTTACATCCAGGCCATGCGGATTTTCCGGGAAATCCTGCCCGGTGTCCCCCTCGTGGCGGTGTTCGAAACCGGTTTTCACTCGACGGTCCCGGAGCATGCCAACATTTACGGCGTCCCCCAGGAGTGGCGCGAGAAATATGGCGTGCGCCGCTACGGCTTTCACGGTTCGTCGCATCGTTATATCTCCCAACGCGTCCCGGAATTGCTTTCCCGGCCCATAAAGGAACTGCGGCTCATCTCCTGCCACCTGGGCGGAAGCTCTTCCATCACCGCCATTCACAGCGGCGAGTCGGTGGATACGAGTATGGGTTTCTCGCCGCAATCGGGTCTGGAGCAATCCTCGCGTTGCGGCGACCTGGACCCGTTTGCGGTCCTGCACGTTATGGAGAAGGAGAATCTCACCCCGGCGGAAGCGAGACAAGTGCTGTGCAAGAAGAGTGGACTGCTGGGAATCTCCGGGATCAGCAATGACGTTCGGGATTTGGAAAATGGCGCGAAGGAAGGGAACGCGCGCGCCGCCCTGGCTCTCGAGGTGTTTACTTATGAAGTGAAGAGGTACGTCGGCGCGTACGCTGCCGCCATGGGTGGTCTGGACGCCTTGGCCTTCGCGGGAGGCATTGGTGAGAACTCCCCGCGCGTACGTCAGCAGGTGTGCAACGGACTGGAATTCTTGGGGATCCACTTGAACCAGGAAGCTAACCGAGTCCCCGCCGATGGCGACAGGGTCATCTCGTTGCCCTGTTCTCGTGTAGCAGTCCTGGTGATCTATACCAACGAGGAATTGATGGTGGCGCGAGAGACGGCGAAGGTTCTGGCCTCCTCCTGAGAGGGACTCCAGATCCATGTTACTAAAGTTGCAACTTTAGACGGCGTTCCGGCCGCCTTCCCCGTGTGGAAACCTGTATCTTCATCGCTCTATGGTGGTCCGAAGCGCCAAACCGGAGCTGCAAGGCTTGAAAAGGGGCTAATAGCCCGTCATAGGGGTTGGTGATTGAATATACGCAGTTAAGCTTTGTGGCCTTCTCACCTTGGTCATTAGCGCAAGAGAAAGTGGTCCTCTAGTGTATCTTCAGACATCATTCCCGACATTATTGCAATCTGCCGTTATATATCACTACAAGTATTGACATGCATCAAGTATTCTGTCTATGCTGGGTTCGTCTAAGGTTTTCCAGAGGATGAACGAGAGTACGGATTGTGGAATAACAGTAGCTGAGAGACGAAGTGACCATGGGTTCAGCGCCCCAATTCCGTGTCTTAGTGGTTGATGACGATCCAAGAATCTGTAAACTCCTGATCTCCATCCTGAATCACTCTGGGTATATCTCCCAATCCTGCGCCAGTGCGGGAGAGGCTCTCAAGCTCCTCCAGAACGAATCTTTCGACGCCATCATTTCTGATTTGACCATGCCGGAGATTTCCGGCCTGGAATTGCTCGAGTCCACACGCCGCCTTGCCCCGCACACCGCTTTCCTGATGACCACCGGGGTAACTGACGTCGAGGTGGGAGTCGCGGCGATGAAGCAAGGCGCGGCAGATTACATCCTCAAGCCCTTCCAAATGGAAGACGTAGTGGAAAGCCTCCGGCGGGCGCTGAAAACGAAACGCATGGAAGCGGAACTGGAAGAGTTCCGTCAGCGTTTGGAGCGCAAGGTGGATGAGCGGACGAAACAGCTTACGGACGCCATGCGGAGAGTTGAGCTGACCTACGACGAAACGCTGGAAGCTCTAGCGGGAGCCCTGGACCTTCGCGACAATAACACCGCTGGACACTCGCGGCGGGTCACCCTATTCGCCCTGGAGATAGCCAAGCGAATCGATTTCCCCAGCGATCAGCACAAAGAGCTGGAAAGGGGCGCCTATCTGCACGACATCGGCAAGATAGGAATTCCTGACTCCATCCTCCTCAAGCCGTCAGAGCTGACGCCGGAGGAAACGGCCATTATGCAGGCGCATGTGCGGATCGGGTATGAATTGATGAGCCGGGTGGCTTTTCTCCTCCCGGCCGCCCAAATCGTCCTCACCCACCAGGAGTATTATGACGGCACGGGGTATCCCCAAGGCCTGGCAGGTGAAGAAATACCTTTGGGAGCAAGAATCTTCGCCGTCGCCGACGCCCTTGATGCCATTATGTCTGACCGGCCTTACCGCCAAGCACAGCCGTATTCGATTGCGCGCGCCGAAATCATGCGACAGTCGGGGAGGCAATTTGATCCCAAAGTCGTCGCCGTCTTCCTTTCGATCCCGGAGGAAACTTGGGTGAAAATCCGCATCGAGGCAGCTCAGAGTCGGCCCGAGAAATGGCACAAATCGACGAAAAGTCTAAGGTTGCAAGGAGAAGGAGGAAGTGCCCAAATGGGCGGCCTGCTCTAAGGGGGGGGCAAGCCGGATGAAGCAAGCCGTGCCCTCCACTTTCGCCCCGATTCCAGCCCAAGGGAAGTCTACAGTTAATAGTCAAGACGTTTTCACCATCCAACTACCCAGCGGTTCCTACTGTGAACTGTAAACTGTGGACTGTGGCGACATTACGCCGCCACATGTAGCGCGGGTGTCCCCACTCGCGTGCGAAAACGAAATCGCGGGTGGGGACACCCGCGCTACAAATTCCGCCCAGGCAATGGGCGGATACCGCGTCACCTACCTGCCGGAGCAAGCGAAAAAAGGTGGCCTCGTGATCCGGCGGAAAGACACCCATGATGCGGCGCCGGGCTTTACAGGCTGCGGAAAAAACCCTCGGCCGAGTTGGTTCATGGCCTGAAAACCTTTCGCTTCAAATCCTCGGCGGCTTGCGCAACATTTTCCGGCCTGCCGAGATCACGCCAATAATACTCATCGGCGCGAAAGCCCAGGATTTTCTCCCTCTGAGCAGCAAGGCGCAGGTAGGTGGTCATGATGGAAAAAACGCCCTCCTCCGCCATCATGCCCAGCAATCGAGGAGAAATAACGTGGATGCCGGAAAAGCCCAGCTCCCGCACTTCGGGTGAGGGCCGTGCCCATTCCGGCCTTTGATCGTGCGCAACTCGCCGGCCCCAAAGCTGGAGCTGCGCGTCGAAGAGGAGGTATCGGGAAGCCTTCCGCTCTTTCACCGCCAGGGTGGCGAGAGCTTGGTTTTCAATGTGAAATTGCACCATGCGGCCAAGATCAATCGTGCTGATGACGTCAACATTGTGTAAGATGAACGGCTCGCTTGAGTGCGCGGAATCCTCGAGAAAAAACCAAGCGGCCTTCTTCAGCCCGCCCCCGGTATCCAGCAATACCTCCTCCCGTGAGACTTCGATCCTCATGCCGAAATCATCGTTCGCTCTCAGGTAATCGAGAATCATGCCGGCAAGGTGATGCACGTTGATGATCACCTCGCGAACCCCGTAAGTGCGCAGGCGGGAGAGGGTGATCTCCAGCAGGGTGCGGCCGCCAATTTCCACCAGCGCCTTGGGGCGATCGTCAGTGAGTGGCCGCAAACGCGTACCAAGGCCGGCGGCCAGGATCATCGCTTTCATTGGCCCATTATCTCCAACTCGAGATGCCGCACCACCACCTCCACTCCGGCCCTCTCGCGCAAACGGCCGGCCAACTGCTCCGCCAGATATACCGAGCGATGCTGGCCGCCGGTGCAGCCGAACGACACCATCAGGTTTTTGAAGCCGCGACGCTGATAATCGCTCACGCTTGAATCCACCAGCGACATGGCGCTCGCGAGGTATTGGCGCACGCTCTCCTGTTGCTGGAGATACTCGATTACTGGCGCTTCCTTGCCGGTGAGCGACTTAAAGCGCTCCTCCCGCCCGGGATTGGGGAGGCTGCGGGCATCGAAAATGAATCCGCCACCGTTCCCGCTCGGGTCCTTGGGCAAGCTCCGGTGAAAGGAGAAACTGAAAATCCGCACCGTAAGGCTTCCCGCGGGGGAATCCAGGCTCTGCAATTTCTCCGAGCCCAGCATCCTTTGGAACGCGCCCAAAAGCGCCGGCAGCGCGATGGGCAGTTGCACGTTGTGCGCAAGCCAGCGTAAGTTTTTCAATGCGTAGGGAACGCTTTGCAGAAAGTGCGTCTTGCGCTCGTAGAAGCCGCGAAATCCGTAGGCGCCCAACGCCTGCATGATGCGAACGTAAACGTAGGCATAATAGTGCCGCATGAACGCTTCGCGTTCCAGGGGGACGAAGCCGGCCAGCGTGTCGAGATAACAGTCGAGCAACTGCTGCCTCAGTTCCGGCGGCAGATCGGCCTTGCCGTCGTACAAAAGCGAGGCAATGTCATATTGCAGCGCGCCCCGGCGGCCGCCCTGGTAATCCACAAAATAAGGATGGCCGTCGCGCCACAGGACGTTGCGTGATTGGAAGTCGCGATAAAGAAAATAATCGCGCTCGGCGCTCAAGAGGAACTTGGTCAAGCGGCTGAAATCGTCTTCCAGCGCCTGCTCGTTGAAGGGGATGCCGGCGAGCCGGAGAAAGTAATACTTGAAGTAATTCAAATCCCACGCGATGGATTGGCGATCGAAGCTCGCGCGCGGATAGCATACCTGGTAATTCAAATCGCGCCCGGCTTCGATCTGAAAGCGCGGCAACATCGCCACAACCTGGCGATAAGCCTCCACCGCCTCGCGAGCAATGTTCGCGCCGTCCCGATGTTTCGAGAGAAGCTCAAAAAGGGTCGTGTCGCCCAGGTCTTCTTCCAGATAAGCGCCGTGGCTCAAATCTTCGGCATAGATTTCCGGCACCGGCAGCCCGTGCCGGCGAAAATGCCGCGAGAATTCAAGGAAAGCGACGTTCTCTTCTCGAACGTCATAGAGAATGCCAATGGCGCGGAATTTTTCGTTGGCAAGGCGGATGATTTTGCGCCCCGACCCGCCAAGCTCGCCCTGAAGCGGCTGCACCCGCTCGATGGGCGAGTGGAAATGCTGCTCAAACAGTGTTTGGAGAATATCCATGAATAGGGCTTCCGGCGTTTCAGATTGGTGTTGGCCGCCGCGACACAGTGCCTACCCGCAATAGCTGATTCCGGGACGTATCGATCACCCTTCCCTCCCGGGTTGCGACGCTTCGATGACCGATGCGGTGTTCCCCGGCACCGGAATGACGCGCAATAATTTCAGACCAGCTCCTCCCAGGAGGCGCTCCCACTCCATCGCGGTCCGTTCCTTGCCACCGGTGACGGCGAGCATGTTCAGGTCGCTCCGCAGGCATTTCTCCAGTTCAGGGTCAACGCGATTAACCGTGCTGGGGAGGACGAACTCGATCACGAGGACGCGGCCGTCGCGCGGCATGGCCGACCGGCAATTCTTCAGCAACCGGACGGCCTGCTCGTCGTCGTAGCCGTGGAGCACATGCTTGAGCATATAGACCTGGGCGCCGGCGGGAACAGCCTCCAGCAGATCTGCCGCGAGGAGCCGGCATTGGGATGTCAGGCCTTCGCTCTCGAAGCGAGGGGCGGCGGCCTCGATGGAAGCCGGGCGGTCCACCAGCATGCCCTGCAAGTGCGGAAAGCTTCGCAGGACCGCGATGATCAGCGAGCCCCCTCCGCCTCCCAGGTCCGCAACCGTCTGCCACGGCGCGAAGTCCCAACTGTTGGCAATCGCGGCATATTGCTCGATGGGTACGGTGCCCATGACGGCGCGAAATATCGCATCGGCATCAGGGTCCTGCGACCAGCGCGTGGGAAGGCCTGAGCGCTCCATGATGCGCGCCGCCTTGTCTCCCGTCTTCACGCACTCGGTGAGATGAACCCAGTTGTCGGCGAGCAGGTCCGCCCAGAACACCACGCCCGCCCACTGGGAATTGGGCACGTCACGGCGGAGCGGCTCTCCCAGAGGCGTCAAGGCGAAGGTTCCCGGCGCTGTTTCCGTAAAGATGCCGAGGCTCGCCAGGGCCCGCAAGAGCCGGTGCAATGAGGCAGGGTCGGCGCTGCACGCGCTTGCCAGTTGCCCGACGGTCCGCGCTCCGTTTGCCAACGCATCGGCAATGCGCAACCTCGCCGCCGCGCCCACTATGCGGCTGCGCATGTAACCCATCGCCATGTCAAGGAGCATCGTCCCTGCCGCCATCGCGCCCTCCGTTTATTTCGGTTTGCTGCTGTGGTCAATTATAGACTACCGATCAACGGGCGATCGGAGCTTGCCTGGCTCGCTCGGGGACGGCGATTTCCCGGGAACTGCGGCGCAAAAGCCTCACAACCAAGGCCGGGAAAGGATGTTACGTTCCCCTGCGCGCCCCTTTACGCCGGCTTGGGAGAAGGTGGCGCCAGGGTGCGCGCCTTCACCTCGGACTGAAAATTGACCTTATGGTGGGTGCCGTCACAAAAAGGCTTGTTCTCCGAATGCCCACATCGGCAAAGGCCAATCGCGGTCCGGCCGGACAAGTCAAATGCGCTCCCGGCCGCGTCGCAGATGGTGAATTCGCCTTCCACCCGGATGGAACCGTTGTTGTTGATCGTGATTTTCGCCAAGCTGCCCTCCTTATTAGGTGCCGCCGGTGTTTTGCGGCGAGGATTCTAAAATGCGCGCCTGCTCACTTTTGCCTTTTTCCCCTTGTCATTTGAGTTGCCCTTGCGGCTCTAGCGCGCGGTGACGTCGGCGCCGGCAGCCCACAGCCTGCTGACTTCTGCACCATTTCCCCCTAGCTGTGCGTGCTGCCGAGCCGAGCTGAACGGCTTGATCAGCACCAAAACCAGAATTGCCAGGAACACCAGGGAGATAGCTCCGTGCAAGGCCATGCATTCACGGCGGCTTATTTCGATTTTCCCCTGCTGAAACGCTCTGGCTCGAAACGTGAGAAGCAAATCAAGCGCCACCAAGACTACCACCAAAAGCAGTTTTGCCTGCAACCAGTGCTGCCGGAGGTACTCGGGGTTTTGGGATACCAGGATGAAACCGGTGATGACCATGATGGCTGCGCCGGGGTGAGCCAGCCCTTTCAGGAGTTTCGCTTCCAGGCGGCCCAAGGTTGCCTGCGTCTCGGGAGAAGCTTCCTCCCTGTGAATCGCCAGGATTTGAGTTACCACCAGAAGACTTCCCAGCCAGAAAACCAAGCCCGTAATGTGAAAAACCAGCGTCCAAGCAATGAGCATACGACCTCATGACCAATGAGAGTTTTAGCTGCAACAACCCTATTTTGACGCCCCTGCTTTACGGCATACCATTATAAGAAACCGGCAGCGCCCCCGCCACGGTCAAGCAAGAACCGGCGGAACGGAGGGATCGGAGGCGACAAAACTAAACGGCCAGCAGCAGGCTACAGCCTAAGGCGCCGGTCGTCAGGTCCTGAGCCGCCAAAGCCGAATTGCGCGCGAACCCTGTCAGGGTGCGAAGATGGTCGGCGAAATCCCAAGCCCAATCCCGCGCCGCGCGGACATTCCACATCGCCAGCAACCTCCCGATCTTCCCCGTGTCCTGCGCCACATCGCCAAGGATTCCCGTCGCCAGGAATTGCAGAGCTTGGGGAAGGACAGCTTCCAGGATCCCGTTCACGTGCTCATAATCATCATGTTCCGGGCTCGTCTTACCGGGAAGCAGGTTCAGTTCCGTGTCGGTCTGAAGCAGCGCCAGCGCCAGATCGTGATTGATGTGCGCGTTCATTCCCGCCAGCGCAAACTGGATGCGTTCAATGCCGGGACGAAAGCGCGCCTCGAATAGGGCCTTCCACGAGCTGGGGACAATTGTGGGGTTGCTCAGCCAATTCCGTATGGCCGTGAGATAAAACTGGGCAAAGACGACGTCAAGGCGGGTTAGCCATGCCGAATCTTCCCAGCCTCCCGGCGGAGGGCTGCTGGCGACCCGTTGAGTGACCGTCATATAGAGAAGGTTAAACCACTTGAGCCCGTCGCCGTCGGGCAGGAGATTGTCGATTCTCTGCATCACGGTGAGCACGTCGGCAATGGTTGAGGGAGGAGGGCCACTGGTGATTTCGATAAGTTGAGTGTCGGTGGCAGAGCTGTCCATGACTCCTCCCGCAAGACTTCTTTTACGAAAAAACAGGACCGGCGGAAAGCCGCAACGGGCTTCGAGGGCAGGGACACCAGCGAAGGGGAAGTCGTTCTCGTCCTGTTTGTCTGCCTGCGCAGAGCCCGGTTTCATAGATTAGAACGCTGGGGGATGGCAAGCAAGGTGGAACTTATTCAAGGGTTCCGTCAAAGTCCGGTGGGGTTGAAAGGGACCCCTCACCCGCGCTTTGCACGCCGTGGGGGTGAGGGGTCTATTCGCAGATGGCGCATTCTTGGCTCCGGAGGTACGCGGCACCCGGGACTTTGACGGAGCCCTGACTTAAACGCTAAGCAGCTTGCGGAAATACTTAACCCTGCCCGCATTCTGCGCGAAGCTTTGGAGTGCTGCTGGTTGCGCTTCGCCGCCCGGCGCTACGCTTTGAGGTCGCGCAACAAGCGTTCAAATGATTTCTGGTATTGGTCGTGGTCTTTCCAGGTGCGGAAGTCGCCGATGTGGCGCGTGCGGCGAAGGCTGGCGGCCCAGGCTTGATCGGTTTCCATTACGGCGTCATCCAGGCGGATGGGGAAGAGGACGGGTTTGTTTTGCTTTTGCTCCTTCTCGAGCTTGCGTTCTTTCTCCAGCGCCGCCTCCACCTCTTCTTCTACCCAGGGGCTGCGGATCGAGTTCTCCGATAAGACCACCATGAGTTTGTCATAGATGCGAATGGATTCATCGATGCGCATGCGGAAATTGTCGCCAATCTTCAAGTCTTCGGGCGCAAACCAGCAGCGCACGCCTTGCTGCTGAAGGTCGGCATGCAGCCGCTGGGCGAAGTCATTGTCTTTGCTCGAATAGCTGATGAAGCAGGAGTAGAACTCGATGCCCTTGCCCACCAGCGACTGCATATAGACGATGAAATCCTCGGGCACGCCCGCCCTGCGCAGGAAGATTTCTGGAATATTGCCTTTGGATTTGTAAATCGTGTCGATTCCAATGCTGGACGGTCCGCCTTGCCCAGCGCTTTCCAGTCCGATTACCGTACTAAGGTCAAGGTCGACAAGCTTCGGTCCAGCCAGCCGTGCAAAGCTGAAATTCGCCCCTGAGAGATCGCAGTGGCTGAAGTCCGTCTCCAGAAGGTGAGCATGACAAAAGCACGCGTGGGAGAGATTTGCTCGTTGAAAGCTCGACATCATGGTCTGCGCTTGAGTCAGATTCGCATTTCGGAGATCTGCCCCGCTGAGGTCACTTCCGGCAATTCGCGCTCGAGTGATGTTGGCATCGACTAGATTAGCTCTCACCATCCTTACCTCAGATAGCAAAACCCCGCTAAAATCCACACCCGATAGGTTAAATCCCATTAGGTTGGCCCCACTCAGGTCAGCCCTCTCGATATGTGAAACATTGATGGCGAAATTAAAAGGACCATCCTGAGGATCGCCCGATCCGTCTGTTTCCGGGTCGGGCTTTGGGCGCTTCTCGATCCATCGATTCCATGCCTTCACGCCCTGCTTGAGGATCTTCAGGTGGTCTGGGTTGGCCATGGTTTGAACCTCGGTAATGGCTGTTGGAAGGGCAATCGCATGGACGGGGAAGATTGTGAAAAGTGGACGCTATAGGGGGGAATTCTCGATGATAAACAAAGATCCGGCCCGTGTAGCGCCCCCATGCATCGCGCGAGTCGATTACAATCGACAACGAGAAGTCCCGGACCTAAGGAACTGGTTCGCGCTAAACCTGCTTGAGAAACTCCAGGGGAGCCTCATCGTAAGTTCGGTAATCCGATGTCAGCTCCTCTCCTTCCTTGATATCTCTTAGGGCGTAGAATTGATAGTCTTCGTTACATGCCATATTGGGATTTTCGGAATGGTTGAGGTACCAGGCAACTGTCAGCTGGTTGAAATTCCTCGGGCACACGTATTCGCCACCTTCCGTGGGGCAAAAGTCTTTGTACAGTTTTTGAACGTTGTGAGGTACGTTAGTCACAGCCGCTGCACTCACCTTAACGGTTTCCTCGTCGTCGCCATAGAACACATGTGTTCCCTTCTTGATGTCACTGATCGCGAAAACGCCCACGCCGTGGATCGCTGAACAACCCAGTCTGGTGTATACCCCATAGTGAGGCTCTCTGCCTTCGTTGCTAGTAGTTATATCTTTGATTATCATACCAACTCCTCAGGCAATCAGCCATTTCCTTTCTCAGTGCGACCCCATCTGCTGCAAAAACCAAGAGGAATACGAGCAGCAGAAAATGAAAAATCAAGAAGAATCTGAGGGAATACTGAGTAAGCTCGGTCCGCGTCAAGCACTGGAAGAATTGGAGGAGCAATTCAAAGAGGAAAATCATAACAATTGCGATGGAGATATTAATGTCGATCCTGTAATAACTGAAATAGTACTGTTCGAACTGGGCAAGTTTAGCGGGGTCTGCGTCGAAGAAAAATCTCCAGTTGGAATCGTCGATCTTAGCCTTTGGGTACCATGAGTTAATGCGGTCTTCGATGAAACAGTTACGGATGGCATCGATAAATGTCCCAATGATCCACGCCAGTGCCACTGCCCCGCCGAGCTTCAGCAGAGACGATATGCCCTCGGCGTAAGCCAGTCGAAATAGGAAGGACCTGTAATAGGGTGCGACAGCAAACCGCCACAGCAAGAGTAGAAACCCGGCCACGAAAGTTCCGGGAATGACTTCGGACGCGAGAGGACCCGGCCTTAATGAACCCATGGGCCGCCTTTGGAGCCGCGGGTGGTGTGCACGGACTTGAGCCTTTCAGAAATGTTGCGCGGCGTAATGGCTTTTGTGCGCCTCGCGAGATAGCCGCCTTGAGCGCATCTCCACCGACGAAATCATACTCCAATGTCCGGGTGAAGGGTACGCGAAAGCCACATAAGATACAAGCGGGTAACCACAGTCAGCCTGTTTCTAACTGTGGGTTTTCCCCCTGGCTTTACTTGTAATCCTTAAGAAAAATCGACGAGGCGCTGTACTAGCCCCTCATCAAAACCACCGAAATGCGTCTCTGCTCGGCTCCAATTGACAAAGGCGTATCTTCGCCGAAAATCCTTTTTTTGATCGGGCGAGCGACGATAATCGACGAGCAGAAGCGGCGTCTTTTTCTTATCGCCGGGAAGCCCTTCTGCATCCCAGTAGGTTTGCTGATAGTTTGTCACGAGGCGGTAAAGCACCTGTCGTGCGTAGTCATCATGACCCGAGAGCGAAAAGCCAATAATCGCCATTCTGAAATTCAGAACTCCCACATCGCCCATTCCCCACCAGAAATCCCGTAACTTCTGCGAATACAATATCTTCGCTGAAGAAGGGTTGAGCAATGAAGGCGTCGCCGTATATAATATGCGGTTTGAGTACAGACGTTCGATGTCAACCACGCGATACATCTCACGGAGCGGGTCATCAGAGAATCGCGGACCATCCACAAGGCGCACCACACGCAACGGTTCTGAAGTCTTAAATACTGGGTGATCTGTCCCCTCCAGGCCAAAGTCTTCTCGCCGGTACTTTTCTAACGCGCTGTATTGCCGCCGGTCGAACCAGTCGATGGAACCGTGCAGCTTAAGTACGACGACTTCCTCCAGCGCGCTGTCACCCTCTGCCCAAGGCGAGTACCCATAGTGCACGACTTTATATCGCCTCGGAAAAAGGCGGTACCGCTTCCCGACGGAATCCAGCGCTCGCTCCAGCAGGACGTCGTAATTAAAAGTGAGAATGATGTCGCCGGGTCGAAGGATCTGCGCGAAATGTCTGTAGAGTTCCGGAATGCTGTCTTGAGCGGGCATCATCTCTGTTAGGATTTCCCCGATTAACGTTTTCACGACAACCTGCGACTCATTCCCGTCATCACTCCATGTATCACTTCCGCGCAGCCCCAAATAATGCTCGACATCGAGAAATGCCATGAAATCTTCAAAGTCGACTTCGTTTGGGGTGATTTCCTTTCCATCGCATTCCCTGCGGAACCTGATGTATTCCTCCAAATCATCGCGAAACTGGCCTGCGCGCCCCCACATGTTATCAGCTCTTCGCTGGATCTCCCGCCAAAGTTCAGAGGCAAGCGGCAACCCGGCCGCCTTCGAGAATCCGGCACCAAGGACAAAGATGCTGAACGGTGGAAAGTTGGACATCTTCGCATACCACCCGGACCCTATGTACCCGAAGATTGACCTAAAAGCAAGCGTAGCCCGGTCCGCTGCGGAGTGAGGTCCGCGGCAATTCGAACTGGTAGGAACAGTGACAAGTGGCGAGTGGCGAGAAAGACAGTCCGAAGTCCAGAGTCCGGGGTCAAAAGAAGAGTGACGAGTGAAGAGTGACGAGCAGGCGCGTCGGAAGGGCAGTGGCGGGGAAGACAGTCCGAAGTCCGAGGTCATAAGGGCAGTGACGAGTGACAAGTGACGAGAAACAGGAAGGAGGGGTCAGGTGTCAGGGGATTAAGAAAAAGGGCCTTCTGCCTACTGCCCACTCCCCTTAGCCGGCCGTCTTCGCCAGCTCGCCCCCCATTCGATACCTCATCCGTTCTTCCCGGACGTTTCCTCGTCGATGCCGTGTCTTTCCGGCAACATGTGCTGGTGAAGAATACGAGACACCAGGATGCCGCCCGCTTCGATGCGATAAAACACCACATGCCGGGCATGTTCCCTGCGGCGCAAGCCGGGCCGAATATAATCGCACGAACGGCCTGACCCCGGGTGGTCCGCAAGGTGCCGGCAACAGGTTTCCAGGCCGTCGAGGTAGCGGATGGTTTGGGCTTCGCCCCATGTATGCAGGGTGTAGGCGCCGATGTCCATGAGGTCGGCCTCGGCAAGGCGGGATAACCGGAATGTAGGCACCCGTTAGCGCTTCTTTGGGGAGAGTTTAAGTGCCTGGCGGACACGCGCGAAGGAGTTTCCCCTGGCAACGCCGCTCGAGTCACCTGCGTCAATCGCCGATTTCAACGCGGCAAGCTTGATCTCGTACCGCTGCTCTTCCCGCTCCAAGGTGCGCAAGGCGGCGCGGACGACCTCACTGGCGTTTTCGTAACGGCCACTTTCAACCTTCCCCACCACGAACCGGTCAAGCTCGTCAGTCAGATTCACATTGCGCGTGGGCATGGGAGTTCCTCACCGAGCTATCAAAACTCAGGAAAGTGTACCAGGATTAGCAAAGTTTGCCAATAAGAATCTGGGCGGAGTCAGCCGCCATGATCAGGCTGGCCCTTCGGGGTTAGGATACTCGCCAGCCCATTTCCGGTGTCCGGGGTCGGAAGAGCAGGGACGCTAAAAGCAGTGACGAGTGACAAGTGACGAGTGAAGAGAAAGACAGTCCGGGGTCCAGAGTCCGGGGTCAAAAGAAGAGTGACGAGTGAAGAGTGACGAGTGACGAGCAGGCGCGTCGGAACGGCAGTGGCGGGAGAGACAGTCCGAAGTCCGGAGTCCGAGGTCCGGGGTCGGAAGAACAGTGACGAGGACAGTGACGAGTGAAGAGTGACGAGTCACGAGCAAGCGGGGCAGAAGAACAGTGGCAGCAAGACATTCCGAAGTCCGGGGTCCGGAGTCGGAAGAGCAGGGATCAGGGACTGGGGGGCTGGGGAATTGGGAGTGCGTGCCCCCCTTAATCCTGTTTCCCTGCAGCAATCGACTGTCTACGTGTAGACTTTGCCAGTAGCAGATGTTAGTCTTGTGCATGATAGGGAGAGGCCGGTAATGAGTCGTACCTATGAAGTTGAAGCGCATTGGGATTCCGAGGCAGGGGTCTGGGTGGCGGAAAGTGACGACATCCCCGGCCTGGTGGCCGAAGCCGAGTCCATGAATGCCTTAGTGGAGAAGGTTCGGGTCTTGGTGCCGGAGCTTTTTGAGTTGAACGGCGGACTGGAACCGGGGCAAAAGGTGGTCAACGTTCTGGTTCGCGCCCATCATGAAGAAACTGCTTTGGTGTCTGTCGAGTCCTGATGCTGAGCTACACGCCGAAGCGGAAGGAAGTCCTGCGCGCCAGCGGGTGCTATTTTAGCGCCCTGGCCACGGAGATCACGAAATCTGGTACAGCCCGATTACTCAGCGATACTTCCCGGTTGACCACAAGATTCTATCCCGCCATACCGCCAATGGAGTTCTGAAACAGGCTGGCATCCCCAAGCAGTTCTGAATTTCTTTCCCCAATGGAGACATAACGGGCCGGGCGCAGCCCTCGGTTCTTGGGGGAAAGAGAAAGTCCGAGGTCCGAGGTCGGGAGGACAATGGCTAGTGCTCAGTGGCTAGTGGTTAGTGGCGAATGGCTAGTGGCATAGTAAACTTGCCGATGCCACACACTCACCCCCAGTCAACCTGCAACACGGGCGGTTTTCCCGTATCCTGAAGTCGATGGAGATACACTTCACCCCCGACGTGGAAAAGAAGCTCAACGACCTCGCCGCGCAGAGCGGACGTGGGCCCGACGAGCTTTTGCAAGATGCCTTGGCCGGATATTTCGACGAGTTGGCGCCAACGCGCAACATGCTCAACCGCCGCTATGACGAGCTGAAAAGCGGCAGGGTGACGCCCATCGACGGTGAGGAAGCCTTTGCCCGCCTGAAAGCCAAAACCCAAGCCCAGCGCAACCACTCGGCATGAGCAGCGGCTACGCGCTCCACCCGGTAGTGTTCTAATTTGGGAAATGACTTACTTCCCTCATCCGCCAGCCCGACCGCACACCCTGCGCTGCAAACTGTCATCCTGAGCCCGCACTTCCGGGCGAAGGACCCCCGTATTTCGTCTTTCCCAGGGCGCCGCGACCGCGACGCGGACACCGCGAGGCGCTCCCGCACCTCGTTTCCTACGGAAAATGAAAAAGGTCCTTCGCCCGGAATTGCGGGCTCAGGATGACAGGCGCGTGTGTGAGGTGGTGGGATACTGGATGACTCAAGTGAGTCACTCCCCTAATTTGGGCAAGCCGGGGCGCGCCCCGCCCGCGCCACTTCCCCGCGCGTGACACACTGCCCCACGTCGGTTATCGGTAGTGCCGAGTGAGAAGATGAATCAATTCGCTCTCCGGCCCGGGCGTATGAAGGCGTGAAAAAGTCAACAATCTCTCGCCAAGACGCCAAGGCGCAAGGATCGCAAAGAACAAATTCTCTGTTCGCTTTGCGACCTCCGCGACTTTGCGACTTTGCGTGAAATGCTTCGCTCTTCCATTGATTTTCTCACACCTTCTCCCGCCCGTGAGCCGTCACGGCCAGGATAACCATGCCACGAAGGGCTGCGCAGGCATCCTGCCCGCTGTGGCAGGGGACGGGCGTCCGAACGTGCGAAAGAATTGGAAAACGAACAAAATCATCTCGCGCAGAGGCGCAAAGACGCAGAGGCCGAGAAGAGATTAAGGAGTTGCTGGTTCAAATCTCGGGGAGATTAAAGGAGTTGCTGGTTCCAAATCTCAGCGCCTCAGCGTCTCTGCGCGAGATTGTATAGTTTCTCACACGTTCTCCCGCCCCTGCGCCGTCACGGCCAGGATGGCCGTGCCACTTCTTCACCGCGCGTGACACACTACCCCACATCGGTTATCGGTAGTGCCGAGTGAGAAGATGAATCAATTCGCTCTCCGGGACGGGCGTCTCACCCGTGAGCCGTAACGGCCAGATGGCCGGGCCCCGAGGTGTGGCAGGGGCGGCCGAAGGTGTGAAAAAATCCTCGCATAACTTTCACCGCAGAGACGCGAAGGCGCAGAGGGCTGAGAACAAAGAGGCATTTCTCTGCGGGGCGGCGTCTCTGCGGTGAGAATTGTATTTTTTCACACCTTCCGCGCCTGCAGGCCATGGTCGTGCGGCCGGCCGCCCGCGCCACTTCCCCACAGGCGTGACACACTACCCCGCATCGGTGATCGGCAGAACCGAGTGAAAAGGTGAATCAATTCGCTCTCCGGCCCGGGCGTCTCACCCGTGCAGAGTCGCGGCCAGATGGCCATGCCACGAAGGGATGCGCAGGCATCCTGCCCGCTGTGGCGCGGGGCGGGCGTCCCGCCCGTGCAGAGTCACGGCCAGGATGGCCGTGGCACTTCTTCCCCGCGCGTGACACACTGCCCCGCATCGGTTATCGGTAGGGCCGAGTGAAAACATGAATCAATTCGCGGACTTCGAAGACTGCTATCCACCCGATCAGTCGATGGACGGAGGGCGACGTGTTTGACCGCCCCGGCGCCTTCTGCCTACTGCCTTCTGCTCGCTGCCTTCCGCCTACTGCCTTCCGCCTACTCCTTCTGCTCGCTGCCTACTGCCTACCGCCTTCCGCCTACTGCCCTAGCAGGATGCTGAAAAAGTCGAGATTTAACTTGATAAGTCATGCGTAGGTATGTTACGTAATCCTTAGGAATAATCCTAAGGAGGATATGAGATGCGCGGAGAAGACCTTCATCAGGACCACCTTTACAGCTACGTGTCGCCGGAACAGCGGGTTCCGGCGGATCACCCTTTGCGGGCCATCCGTCAAATGGCCAATATCGTCCTGGAACGCCTTTCCCCGAAACTGGGCCGCCTCTACTCGACGGTGGGCCGCCCCTCGATCCCGCCCGAGAAGTTGCTGCGGGCTTTGCTGCTGCAGGTCCTCTACACCCTGCGCAGCGAGCGCCTGCTGATGGAGGAGTTGGACTATAACCTCTTGTTCCGCTGGTTTGTGGGCTTGAACCTGGACGATCCGGTCTGGGATGCCACCGTGTATTGCAAGAATCGCGAACGCCTGCTGAAAGGAGAGGTGGCGCAGGCTTTCTTCGAGGAGGTCCTGAAATTGGCGGGCGAGCACCAACTGCTCAGCGATGAGCATTTCACCGTGGATGGAACGCTGATCGAGGCTTGGGCGAGTCTGAAGAGCTTCCAGAAGAAGGATGCGGCGCCCACCCCTCCGCCGGAAGATCCCGGCAATCCCACGGTGAATTTCCACGGGGAGCAACGTTCCAATGCCACGCATGCCTCGACCACCGACCCGCAGGCCCTGCTCTCTCGCAAGGGTCCGGGAAAAGAAGCCAAGTTGAACTACCTGGGACACGTGTTGATGGAGAATCGCCACGGGTTGGCGGTGCAGACCGCGTTGACCCAAGCGACGGGGACCGCCGAGCGCGACGCGGCCGTGACCATGGTTACCGCCCAAGCCCCGGCCGGCGGCGTGACTCTGGGTGGGGACAAAAACTATGACACCCAAGGCTGTGTGGCCCAGCTGCGCGACGCCGGCGTCACCCCGCACGTGGCGCAGAACACGGGGCGGCGCGGAGGCAGTGCCATTGATGGACGTACCACGCGGCATCCCGGCTATGCCCTCAGTCAGCGCGTGCGCAAGCGGGTGGAAGAAATCTTTGGCTGGGTGAAAACCGTGGGCGGCATGCGCAAGACGCGCTTCCGGGGAAAGGCGCGGGTGGGCTGGATGTTCACCTGGGCGCTGGCGGCCTACAATCTGGTCCGCATGCGCAATCTGTTGCGGGAGGCGGAAGGATGAGGGAGAGGTGTCTTCAGAGCACGAAAATCGCGCTCTCGGGGGCCACGCCGAGCCCCCCAGGAAGGGCCTCCGACCCTTACTTGAGCATCTTGAAAACCCTTCACTCCGCCGAATTTTATTTTTGAGATCCATTTTTCAGCATCCTGCTAGACCCCCACGCCCTCCCGCTGGCGGAGCTTGCGGACGTCGGTGTGGTCGATAACGGGTTCACGGTCGCACTCGATGGCCAGGACGGTCACGGGGCTATCGGGGGCTTCCACGGGCAGGCCGGTGAACCTTACGTATTGATCACCCTGCTCGAAGTTCACGGGCTTGCCGGAAGCGAACAGTCGCGCCGATTTCACCTTGGCGCGCAGACCGCCGATGGCCACCACGCTGGGGGGGTTAAAGAAATCAAGCCCGTTTGACGCCGGCGTTTCTCCCGGCCAGTGGCTAATATGCATGTACAGGGTATTACCGCTGCGGGTATAGCCTGCATAGACGTGCCAATCCGCCTTACACGGTTCCGACGCGTAGATGGTGGGGCCGTTCCGGTCCATCCACGCGCCCACCTCCGTCAGGATGCGAACCGATTCCTCGGGAATCGAGCCGTCGGGCTTGGGACCGATATTGAGGAGATAATTCCCGGCGTCGTGCGCGCAAGTCCCCAGATTACGCACGATGGTTTCCGCAGATTTCCAGTCATGGTCGGCCTTCTGGTATCCCCAACTTTCGTTCATGGTCATGCAGGTTTCCCAGGCCCGGCCGGCTTGGGCTGCCTGAATATGCTGCTCCGGCGTGGTGAAATCCCCCGGCAGGCCGTTGCGGTTGTTGACAATGATGTCCGGTTGCAGCTCAAACACCATCTTGTTCATCTTCTCGGATTCCCACTGTTCGGCGCTGAGCGGCCAATCGACGTCGTACCAAAGAACGTCGATTTTTCCATATTGCGTCATGAGCTCGCGGATCAAGCCGTGTGTGTATTCCACGAAGCGCCCGCGCGCCGCCTCGTCCGTCAGGCAACGCGCGCCGTCCGGGTGGTGCCAATCCATCAGGGAATAATAAAAGCCCACGCGCAAGCCCTCGCCGCGCGCCGCTTCCACGAATTCGGCCACCAGATCGCGGCCGCACGCCTGCTGGGGCGCGCAATAGTTGGTGAGCTTCGAGTTGAAAAGGCAGAAACCTTCGTGGTGCTTGGTGGTCATCACCATGTATTTCTGGCCGGCGCGCTTGGCCAGCTTCGCCCACTCGCGCGCGGCATGCGGCTGGGGCGTAAAGTGCTTCGCCAATTGCTGGTACTCGGCCACGGGAATGCCCTCCACCTCCATGGCCCACTCGTGCTGGCCGATGACGGAGTACAGCCCCCAGTGGATGAACATGCCGAACCTCGCTTCGTGCCACCACTTCATGCGCCGCTCGCGGTCAGCTTGCTCCTCCGCACTCGCCGGGGCCAAGGCAGCGGGCTCGGCCGCGACGGCAACATTGCTACCGAAAGGCAGAACACCCGCCGCCGAACCCGCGAGCGCGGTGGCGCCCGATCCCAACAAACGCAAGTGGTCGCGCCTGGACATTTTGGCTGATTTCATCTTGTCTATGCCTCCTTTGGATCACGTCTCGGGACTTTCAAGGACTTCTGGCAACCCTCAATCCTGCCCTGCCTGGCATCGCGAAAAAAAACGTCAACTCGCAGCACGGTTCAAATTATTTGGACGGCGGTTCAGGTATAAAGGAAATGACGTTGCAGCCGGGGGCAATGACTTCCAAAACCCACCGCCCCACCCATACGCGCCATAGGTCCGTTACGCGCATGACGCCGATCGCTTCGCTGTGCTTGGGGATGAGCGGAACCACGCCTTCGGCAAAAACGTTGCCGCCCACGTTGGGGGGATTGCGCAATCGCACCTTGACGTTTTGGGCGTCCTCGTCGCCGAGATTGATCAGATAGGCCCGCATCTCCTTGGGCTCGGCCATCGCCTTCCCATCCGCGTTGTAGTTGGGCTCCACAAAGCTGGGTGACACCACCAAGGTCGGTTTCTCATAGCGTCGGGAAAAGGTCCTGGCTAAATCGCGAACCTCGGCGGGCAGCCCTGCACCGTTGGTCGGATAATGGAAGTAGTGGGCACACAGGTTGTCAGCAGCCGTGAGGAGTTCGGGAGTGCCGGAGTAGAATCCGATACCCGGCGATTCGGGAGCAATCATGCGGACGAAACGAATCTGCTCTTCGAGCTCCTCTTTCGTCTCGGCCCAGTCCTCACCGGGATTGCCACCCTTCCCCACGCCCAGCACGAGGATCGTTTTGGATAGGATGCCATACCTTCGCGCCGACCAAACCTGACTGGCGATATACCAATACTGCTGCTGGTTGTGGACGTAGCTCTCCATCATCACGAGGTCCGCAACGTCCCGGTAAGCCTCCGCCAAAACTTGCGGGATCGGTCCGCGCATGTCCCAAACCGCCAAGGCCAATTCCGGTCTTTTGAGTTTCGCCTGGCGAAGAATCAGCGCGGATTGCTGATCCATCAGTCCGCCGTAATCGAAGCCGAACTCGTCAATCATCACCACCGGCTGAGGGTTTCCGCCGTAGTCCGGCCCGGTCAGGATATTTACAGCCTTATCCAGGGGAGAGCGCAGCAGGTCGTACCACGTTTGGCCGGTTCCCATCACCACGCCTCGCGACCGCCAATACTTCCAGTCGCCGGCGCCCAACGGACCCACAAACGTCACGGAGTGCAGTTGCTTTAGGTCGAAATCCTTCGTGGGGCTGTAAGTGAACGCGATTACCTTATTCAAGCCCAGGACCTTGGTCTTCGCGTCGCGGGCGGCGTGAAGACGAACTGCCAACGCTCCGCTAATCACTGCCAGCAGCAGTGTCCCGGCAAGGATCCGGTAGATCGAAGATACTTTTTTCATGGTGACTCCGCCGCGCATCAGCGCTATGAACCGAGATTTCATTGTGGCTCTGCGGTGCGGGAAAGTCTACACGCATCTCAACACGTATAGACGCAGCAGGAATTCATAATACTGAACCGCTTTTCCATTGGATCGGAGCGAATCCGGCGACGGGAAGGTGCAGGTCTTACGCCGACGGGCCCGAACTCGTGGTAGCATGGGCATTGCACGCCCCTGCGGGGGTGGCGGAACTGGTAGACGCAAGGGACTTAAAATCCCTCGGTCCGCAAGGACTGTGCGGGTTCGATTCCCGCCCTCCGCACCAATCTTTCCTGCTTATCTCATGGCTGGCACAGCTCCGCGCTGAGGCCTCCAAACCTTCGCTTGCACTGACGGCGGAAATTCCCAGCAATTCCCCTCGTTGATGATGAGGAGGTCCGTCAGCCGACGGATTGACTCGCTCGATTTGTCCCGTACGCACCACCCCCCTCCGCAGCCGAGGAGGATAACTTTTTTTCAGCGCTGATATCATGAGCCTTTGCCTCGCCACGGGGGAATCGAGCGTGTGAGACCGCGCCGCCCGTGTGCGGTTCACCGGATTTTGTGCGCATGTAACTTTTTTCATACTAAAATGGTTTTTCGCATAGAATTTACCTATCGTCCTACGTCATAAGTGCGGGATGAGTCCTTACAAATCAAGCCGCTGGCATTTGGACAGAAGCTTGCTACACTCCCTTATGTCCAAAATGCTCGAGCATCCAATTGGAGGACAGAAACATGCGCAAACGAGCGACGCTCTACCTCATGATGACCCTGACGCTGTCCCTCTCCGCGCGCGCCGGTTCAACGCGTGAAGACGACATCCACCGCATCGAGGATTCCGCCCAGATCTTTCAGGAGATCATGGGAACCCCGGACAAGGCCATTCCCCAGGATTTGCTGGAATCGGCGAAGTGCATTGCCATCATTCCCGCGGAAAAGAAGCTGGCCTTCATCGTGGGCGGGAATTACGGAAAGGGTTTGGTGACTTGCCGCGCCGTCAAAAGCTGGAGCGCGCCGGTGTTCTTAACCGTGAGCGGCGGGAGTTACGGTTTCCAGATCGGCGGCACCTCGACGGATATCATCCTGGTATTCCGCGGACGCAGGGGACTGGACAAACTTCTAAGCGACAAATTCAAAATCGGCGCCGACGCCACCGCCGCGGCGGGTCCGGTGGGGAGAAGCGCGGCGGCAGGCACGGATATTGAGCTGCACGCTGAAATCCTCACCTACTCGCGCAGCCGGGGAGCTTTTGCCGGGATCAGCCTGAGCGGCGCCGTCGTCCAGCCTGATGATAGCGGCAATCAAGCTTTGTACGGGCTCACTGCCAACAAGGAGAACATTCTCGACGGAAAAGTGGCCATTCCGGCAGAGGCCATGGTTTTGGTGCAGGCAGTCAGTAAAGCAACTCGCACGCCTGTCCCCAACAGCCCGCCGCCCGCAACCAGCGACAAAGTCATCTGACATGCCGCCGGCAGTAAAGGGTCGAAAGATACCGAAGGGTGCAGAGTCGATGATTCACCACGAGTCTGGAAGCGGAGAGGCCGTAAGAATGCCCCAGGGGAGTAAGAAATTCGCGTCAAGGATTCTCATTTCAAACCTTCGATGATCCGCTCGAAGGCCACCATTCCGGGATCGTCCTTGCCAATACTTTTCTCCCCAAAAATGCGGGCGCGCCCTTGACGCGCGGGCTGATTACGAAAGCAATCGAGACATTCGCCCACCGCCTGGTTGGCGGCCGCAACCAGTGCGGTGGGATCGTCAATTCCTTCGGTGGCGGCGCGCACAGCTTCGAGCGCGTCGAGCACGGTTTTATCCCCCAGCTTTGCACCGCCGCGCTGCGCCATCGCCTGCAAGGCGCCCGCCAGCAGCCCCGAAACCTCGGACCAGGGCACGTCCGCCCGACCCTTCGTGGCTCTTGCCGCGCTCATCAACCCCGTTGCCAGCAGGGTGCCGTATGTCGAGCCCGAAAGCTTGGTGAAGGCCTGCGCGCACTTCGCGAGCGCCATGCCCACATCATCGGGAAGGTTAGGCAGTTCGGAGGCCACGGCCCGCGTGCCGCGCACCATGGTGACCCCCAAGTCGCCGTCGCCAAGTTGCGCATCGAGCGCGTTCAACTCTTCCGAGCAGGATTCCATCTTGGCGGCGATGCGCGTGAGCGCCTGGCGCAGGATTTGAGTGTTTAGAGAATATGGCATCCTGGATACTCTGCTCTTATCGTCCGGTCCGTGCCGATTATTAAAACTCGAAATTCCCCGCTCAATGCGATTTTCGAATTTCGATTTTCGCGTTTAGATACGCAAGAAGGGGCAATCGCAAGGCGCCTTCAGCAAAACTTCTAACTCCGCATCGAGCTTGCAGAAGGTCAGCGACATGCCGGCCATTTCCATCGACGTGGCATAGCGGCCTACCAGCGGCATGACGATTTCCACGCCCAGGCCGGAGAGCTTTCGGGCCACAAAGCGGTATACGATGTAGAGTTCCTCCGGCGGCGTAGCGCCCAGGCTATTCACTAATAACGAAACGCGGTCTCCGGATCGCAAAGGCATATCAGGCAGCAGAAGAGAAAGCATTTCTTCCGCAATAGCGTCGGCAGACCGCATGGGACCGCGGCGCACACCCGGCTCGCCGTGAATTCCCATGCCGATTTCCATTTCCGTCTCGCTGATTTCGAATGTTGGGCGCCCGACCGCCGGCACAGTACACGGCGTCAGGGCCACGCCCACGGAGCGGCACGCGTCCGCGGCTTTCTGGGCCACGGCAGTTACCTCGTCGAGCGTCGCGCCTTGGTCAGCCTTGGCGCCAGCAATCTTGTAGGCGTAGACCAAGCCGGCCACGCCACGGCGCTTCGAGCGCTCGGCCAGCGGGGCGCTGGCCACATCGTCCGCCACGCGCACGGTGGTGGTGCGGATGTCTTCCATCTCTACCATCTCCCCGGCCATATCAAAATTCATACTATCGCCGCCGTAGTTTCCGTAGAGGCGCAGCACTCCGGCGCCCCCGTGCGCGGCGCGGATGGCTTCCGCCACTTGATCGACCGCCGGAGAACTGAACACGTCGCCAATGGCGCAGGCATCCAGCAGGCCCTTGCCGACATAACCTGTAAAGACCGGCAAATGCCCGGAGCCGCCGCCAGAGACAATTCCCACTTTGCCCTTGATCGGCCCGTCGGCGCGGACAATGACGCGGCCTGCCGTCCCGGTCTGTTTATAATATTGCGGATGCGCCAGGCACAGGCCCTCCAGCATCTCGTCAACAAAGGCAAAAGGCTCGTTGAGGATCTTCTTCATTCGTTTCTCCCCGCGCGGATTCCTTGACCTACCGTGCCGTTTCCGCTGCTTGGTGACTGCGCTTTGGCGTCTTCCCGGGAGGACATTCTGTCATATTTTCTCGTGTTTTTGTAAATGGCTTATTTTCAGTATTTTATCAGCTTTGGTGAAAGAAAAAGGCATCTTCCGACCCTTTGTTTTCAATATGTTCTCAGCTTTGGGGTTTCCCCGGTTGTGGACATGAAGTGCCTATTTGGATTGGGGGTGATTAGACTTGAAAGCAACATCATGACCCTTCTATTCTAGCCTATAACCCTGCCTTTGTCAAGATGAAAAAGTGCAATGTGGCGGACAGTGCAAGGCGATAAGGAACCGCAAAATCCTCCTCTAAGTGGGAAGTCCCTCGGCCAAGGAAGAACAGTCAGAACTGGACCGGCTACCCGCTGTGCGGAAAGGCCGCGCCTTTCCCTGGCCCAAACCAACCGCCTCAGGCGGCATTCGCTGACGGTCCCGCCGGGGTCTGGTGGGCGTTGCTTGGCGGTTGTTGTTTGGACGCCTGGGAACGCTTGTGCGCGACGTAGGCAAAAGCGAAGAATAATAAAGAGGCGGAGGAGAAGGTAATCCCGACCACAAGAGTACTGGTCCGTTGTTCCCAAAGGGCCTTATCCGTTTCCAATTGCGATTTTTGATTCAGGATTCTTTCCCGCAGCGCCATTTCCTGGGCGGAGACCACGAACAGCTCATAGTGCTTGGAAAGTTGTTGTGAAACGTTACTGAACGAACCATTTCCATTATTGCTAGGGTAGGCGACTAACATCATGGCGTCAATATCCAAAGTCTTATGCAGGTCCTTTTCCGGCAGCGGGACGGTTACGGAGAAGCCCGGCGAAACCGCATCGTCACTCTCGCTTGTGCGCGACACCTCGATGTTATCGGCCCAATCCTTTGCTGTGGAGTCGGGGACTCCATCGACCTTCACCCCGTTAATCTGCAAATAAGCGCTGGGGCTGTACCAATGCCGGTGAATGGACTTGATGGCGGAAGGATATTCAATCCTCACCTTCATTCCACTCTTATCGCAGACGGCCAGCCCGTTCCTCAGATGCGGGCTCCAGAAACTCAGGCTTTTGTCCATGCTGAATAGTTCTTTGGGCACATTATCCGGGAATTTGAATGAGGCCAATTTGGAAGGATCGGGCTTGGTTGCCGACACCGACATGGCGATCATGACGATTCCCAGAAAGAAAACCAATCCCAGCAAAACCAGCGCCGTGATTTTTGCGATCTCTTTTGCCGCGGGATGGCCGGTTCGCCGCGTCGCCGCAGCGGGGGCGGGCACACCGCGACCGGCGGTGGACATTGGCGCTGCGAGCGGCGGGCCCGGGTGTTTCCCCACCACCCTCGCGTGCGCGCGCCGGGCGGCGGAAAGAGGCAACCGCCCGACCCGTCTCGATGCCGGCCGGAAGAAATTCTTTGCCCCCACGCCCGGCATCGCGCCTGCCACCGGGGCGCCACACTTGCTGCAAAACTTGTCCGTCTTCTCCATGGGGGTGCCACAATGTGTGCAGAACATTTTATCTGGGGTTTCCTTTTTAGCGTCTCCAAGCCTCTTACCTTACGCGCCGGGGACTCGCTGTCAACGACTACTTCGCAGTGGAAGGGCCCGCGCGCCGCTCGGCAGTCGGCGGGACGGCTTGGCGTTAATCTGAATACCCTCGACCGCTTGCCACTAGGATCGACAGCCTTTCCGCCGCCGCAACAGAGGGTGTGCGGATTCATCGCGCCGGGTGAAAGGGCCGCTCCGGAACGAATCGAGAATGAATCTTCTCAGTCCCCGTCTTCCCCTTCCCCCGCCAGGCGCACGCGCGCATCGACGGCGCGGAAGTCAGCCGCCTGGGGAAAGACGAGTAGAGGGTTGATCTCAATTTCCGCAATCCCCGGCATGTCCTCAGCGAGCTGCGAGAACCTTCGCAGTATTTCCGCCAGCGCGTCGAGATCCACCGGAGCTTCTCCGCGCACCCCTCGAAGCAGGCCAAAGCCGCGAATCTGCCGAATCATTTCGTGGGCCTCGAGATCGGTAAGCGGCGGCACGCGAAAAACCACGTCCTTCACCGTCTCCACGTAAATGCCTCCCAGCCCGAACATCACCAGGGGGCCAAATTTCGGATCCTGGGTCATGCCCACGATCACTTCGCGCCCGCCCCGCACATACTCTTGAATCAGAAAACCCAAGCCACCCTCGACCGCCCGGTCCCCTCGATGCCTGGCTACGGACTCCGTCATCTTTTGCGCGGCCGCCAGTAATTCCTCCGGGCTGCGGAGATCCACCAGCACACCACCCACGTCCATCTTATGAACCAAATCCGGGGCGACCGCTTTGAGCACGGCCGGGTAGCAAAGCTCTTTGGCCACGCGCCCCAGCTCCTCCTGGTTCGCGACGGAGATGGACTTGGTCACGGGAATTCCGTAATGTCCCATCAAGCGCAAGCTTTCCTCCGCCGTCAACTGCCGCCGGCCTTGTCGGCGAACTTCTCGAATCAACTCTTCCGCCGCGCCCCGATGCACCGGGAAATGTTGCAACTTGCCCACGGGCTTTTCGCGCCACTGGCGATAGCGGTCGAGCGCCGCCAAGGCGTTCACCGCCGAATCCGGAAAGATATACAGGGCCATATGGTTGGGATGATCGCGGTTCAGCTCCACGAAGAACTCTTCCGTCGCCATGATAACGGCCACCACGGGTTTCTGGAATTTGGGGCGCAACTGTTCCAGGCCCAGAATGATGTCCATGGCGCTGATCAGCATGGGGGGAACAAAAACCACCAGCAGCATGTCAATGCCATCGTCCTCCAGCAGAATGCGCGCGCAGGTATCGTACTTGCCGCGGTCCGATTGGGGCAGCATGTCCACGGGATTCTGGATGCTGGCCTCGGGAGGAAGCAGGCGGCGAAGTTCGGCGCACGTTCGTTCGGAGAAATTCGCCATGCGCAGGCCGTGGGCAATGGCCGTATCGGTGGCCATAATGGCGGGCCCGCCGGCATTGGTAAGAATTCCCAGGCGGTTGCCCCGCGGCAGGGGGTTCTTGGAGAAAGCCAGCGCCAGGTCGAATAACTCCTCCACGGTGTTCACGCGAACGGCGCCCGACTGTTCCAGCAGGGCGTCGGTGGCAACGTCGAGCCCCTGGCCTGCCACCAGAGCTCCCGTGTGCGACGAAGCAGCGCGCGCGCCTGCTTCCGTGCGGCCGGACTTCACCACCAGCAGGGGCTTCCGCTTCGAGATTCTCCGGCTGATCTGCATGAAGTGCTTGGCATTTCCAAAAGATTCAAAGTACATCAGGATCAAGTCGGTCTGCGGATCGTCCTCCCAATACTCGAGGAGCTCGTTGCCGGAGACGTTGGTTTTGTTGCCCATGCTCACGAAGAAGGAAAACCCCATGTCCAGCTGCCGCGCAATGTTCAGAATGGCCACGCCCAACGCGCCGCTCTGCGACATGAAGGCGATGCGCCCCACCAGGGGCAGGGTGGGAGCAAAGGTGGCGTCCATGCGGACCTCCGGGTCCGTATTGATGACGCCCATGCAATTCGGCCCGATCATCCGCATTCCGTATTGCCGGACCCGCTCGCCCAGTTGGGCTTCGAACCTTTTCCCCACCTCACCGGTTTCGGAAAAGCCCGCGGTGATCACCACGATGCCTTTCACTCCTTTCTTCCCGCAGTCGTCGATGACCCCGAGCACGCCTTCGCGCGGCACGATGATGATGGCCAGATCCACCGGGTCGGGAATCGCTGAAACTGTCGGAAAAGCCTTTATGGAGTGAATGAAGTCGGCATTGGGGTTGACCGGAAAGAGCTTGCCGTGGAAATCAAACTCGATGAGCTGGTGCAGGATTTCGCGGCCAATGGATCCGTCGCGGCGGGAGGCGCCGACCACGGCAATGGATTTCGGCTTCAAAATGGGGTCCAGGGGATTCACGGCGATTCCTTTCTCACGGGCGAATCCGTTATGGGAAACCGCAGCGCGCTTCCAGTGTCCGAGGGAAATGCGGCGCCCGCCAGGCCATAATTGAAAGCCCAATTAAAGGCGATGTCAACGCCAGAGTGGTGTCAGGCCGCCATCCTATCACCCTCGCCTCTCAACGGCGGGGTGGCCTGAAGGATAGAGGTGAGAACACAACTGGACGCGCCGGTGCCAGGTATTTATAATCCCTCCACACCACCTTCAGGGGGGTTGACTCATTTGGGGAGAGGCAATTCCATGATCGACACGAGCAAATCCGCAACTCCGGGGAAACCATTGACGTGGGCGCGGCGGGTGGCAATGCTGGCCGTGGCTTGTTTGTGCTGGGCGCCCGGCTTGCGGCTGAACGCGCGCCTACAGAGCGCGCCTCAAGTTGTCACCGATCGAGTCACCTACAATGCCGGCGACCAGGTCCGGGTCAGAATTGTTTTCCCTTCTTCGCCGGAACAGGCGCAGGTTCGCTACCTCTTCACCCTGCGCTATGCGGGAGAAGCAAAGCCGGTAACAACCGGCGTGGTCCTCAACAGTGCTGGACGCTCTTCCCCGAGCTATCGAATGCTTTGGCAGTCGCCTCTCGAGGCACGGACGGGGAGATACGAAATCGACTTGCGGGTGCAGGATGCCCGGTCAACGCGCGTCATTGAGGATCTTCCCCGCGCCTGCTCCTTCGTAGTGCATCGCCAGGTGATTCAGATCGCTTCTGTCGAGGTCACGGAACCCTACTACACATCCGGGGATACCATTGGCTGCCGCGTGCAGATCGAAAACCTCAGCGGGCGGACCCTCCCGGCGCTCCGGCTGGAATTCTCCGAGCGTTACTGGCCGTGGATTGTCCAGCAGAACGAGCGTGTCGGCGGCAAGATCGCGAACCTGCAAAATGCCTTCACCCTCAAGCCGCATCAGCGGATCGCCATCAGCCCCCCCAGTTGCGCCGTGGCCAAGAAAGTCGAGCAACCCGCCATCGACCAATATGCGGCAGTGGTTTGGGACCACGACCGCAAGAACGCTTTGGCGATCGCCTTCACGCCGCTGGTCTTCATCAATCCGCCGGGAGTGTTTGCGCCCCGGCCTTACCCTTCGCAATACATTTACCCCAGCCTGGATAAGGTCAACACCCAAAGTTACCGGCAATTTCATCCCGAGCCCTTTGGCGCGGGCGCCATTCAATTTGATACCCACCACACCCTGTTTCCCTCAGGTGGCGACGCCAAAGTGAAATTCTCCCTGGCCAATCCCACGGGCGACGTGTGGCGCCAGGTGATAGTGCGCGCTCGACTGCTGGATGCGGAGGGAAAAGAGCAGGGGAGCCAGGTAGTCACGGAACGAGTTGATTTGAACCCGCACGGCGCCAAGCTGACGCAGGAAGTAAAGCTCCCGCTTCCGCCGGCCGCAAGCGGACTCTTCCATGCCTGGGTGGAGATAACTGATGCCTCAGGCCGGGTGCTTGCCGCGAACGAATTGGAACTCGGGATCAATCCACTGCCCACATCCGCACTGGTATTTTGCGCGCACGAAGACGACGACGGAACCCAAATGGGTTTCATTCGCTCCCTGGTGGAGAATCAGATTCCCCTCCACATGATCTATTACACCAGCGGTGATGCGGGGGCTTGCGACCGGTACTTTCAGCATTCCTGCGGACCGGCCGAGGCGCTGAATTTCGGCGCTATTCGCATGCAGGAGGCGCGCGCCGCCATGGGCCACCTGGGCGTGCCGCCGGAAAACATCCTCTTCCTCGGATTGCCTGATGGCGGTTCGGGCAAAATCTGGTATGACCACCCGAATTCCAGCAACCCCTACCTTGCCGTGCTTTTAGCCAGCGACCATGCTCCGTACGAAAGCCTTTTCCGCCCCAATCTGCCTTTCGCGCGCGACGCCGTGGTCGAAGCCACGGAAGAGATCATCAAGAAGTTTCAGCCTGAGGTCATCTTCACTGCGCATCCCCCGGCGGAGGGCCACATCGATCACATTGTGAACAACTTTTTCGTGGTGAAGGCGCTCCAGGAGTTGCTGCGGGCGGGCTTCATTTCACCCGACACGGAATTACGCGTGGACCAAATCTTCGACCCCAGGGAACATCCTGCTACCCCTTACCACTACGAGGATCATGAATTCTATGTTTCCGGCGAGGCCATGGCGCTGGCGCAAGAGGCTGGATGGTTTTATCAGTCGCAGGGAGGAAACCGCGAGGAAGGGAATTTGCGCACCTGGAGTCAACTCCCGCGCAGCGAACGTTACCGCAGAGTGTTAGACTGGAAGGAGCACCAAGGCTGGAACGAGAAAGAGTGAGGGATGGAAACACCGAGCGAGTGGGCAAAGAGGTTCAATCGACAAAAGACGCGTGAAGGGGCGGGCTTGCCCCAACCGGGAGCGGAGACAGCCGATAGTCACGCTTCCGTTGCGGAATTCCCCAGCGAGCCGTTCCAATGTCCGGCGTGCGGCCAGTTGCTCGCCCCCTCGTGCCGGGTTTGCGTAGCGTGCAAGAAACCCATTGATCCGGCCGCCATCGCCCGGCCGCGAGCGGTGGCGCTGTCCGCGGCGTCCCGGGACCCCAGCCCGGAATTGGTGCGTTACCCCTGGCGCATTTTCTTCGCGGTTTTGGGGGTCTCTTTCTTTCTTGCCCTTACCTTCGAGGGACTTTGGGGGGAACAGAAAGCGCAGTTGGCAATGGGGGGAGCCCAATCGCTGGCGGGCCTCTGGGTGCTTTTCGATGCGCTCCAGCGGCGCATTGCCCGCCCCATGCGATGGGCAGTGGGCTCAATGTTGCTGCCTATCGTGGTTTTTCCCTGGTATTTGGCGCGTCGAAGCAAGCCCAAGGCGTCCGTCCCTTTTGTGGAGGCGGAGATGGGGCCCGTCACCCGGTTTCTGCTCCTTGCCTTGCTGGTATTCTTCCTGGTAAGCCTGATTTTCTACCTCGTGCAAGGTCCGCCCCACGCCCTCGTGCCGGCTCCGCCCGCCAAGGAGCACAAGAGCAGCGGCAATTCCCAAGTCACGATTAACAATTTGCCAGAGGGGAAAGAGTTTGGCCGACAGCAGAGGTGGGGTGAGGGGTCACGTGCGCTCTGGAGCGAATGGAGGGCTCAGGCGGAAACCATCGCGCCATCCGACGCCCGGCAGACGTAAATCTCAGCCTTGAGGCCGAGCGCCTTTTCATAACCCTTGGCCACCGCTTGGGCAAAATCTTCCGCCGCGTCGGCGCGCAGCAGGTTCACCGTGCAACCGCCGAAGCCCGCTCCCGTCATGCGCGCCCCCAGGACGCCCGGCTGCCGGCGCGCCAATTCCACCAGGGTGTCAAGCTCCTTGGAACTGACCTCATAGTCGTGCCGCAGGCTTTCATGCGATTGATTCATCAACTCACCGAATCGCTCCAGGTCGCCGCCTTGCAGGACCTTGACGGCCTCGAGCGTGCGTTGGTCCTCTGAAACCACGTGGTGGGCGCGACGCCAGAGCAGGTTGTCCATCTTGCCCCGCGCGGCATCGATATCGAGCGGCTGCACGTCGCGGAGAGACTTCACGGCGCGGCCGGTGAGGGCGGCAATCTTGGCCACCGCCTCGCGGCACTGCTTCAGCCGGACCTCGTACTCCGATTGCGCCAGCGCGCGCTTGACTCCGGAGTTGCAGACCACAATCTTCACGTCGGCTCGCAGGGGCACGTGACGATAGGTGAGGTCGCGGCAATCGAGAAAAAGTGCGTGGTCCTTCCGGCCCAACGCCGAGACAAACTGATCCATGATCCCGCAGGGCACACCCACAAATTCGTTCTCCGTGCGCCGCGAAAGCTTGACGGCATAGACGGGGTCGAGCCCCAAACCCAGGAGTTTGTCCCAAAACGCCGTCGCCCCCACCTCCACCGCCGCGGAAGAGCTCAAGCCGGCCGCCAGTGGAACGTTGCCCCCAAAGGCAATATCAGCGCCCGTCAGGCGATGGCCATCCGCTTCCAGAAACTTCGACACCCCGCGGAGGAAATTGCTCCAGGTGTTCTCGCCGGCTTTTTGAATGTTGTCGAGATCAAATTCAACGAAGGCTTTGAAGTCGTCGGAGTATACGTGCACGCGGCGGTCAGCGCGACGCCGCCCCGCATAGGTGATGGCCCGGTCGATGGCGGCAGGAAGCACGAAGCCGTCGTTATAATCCGTGTGCTCGCCAATCAGATTCACGCGGCCGGGCGCGCGCACCACAACCTCGGGCGGCGAATTGAAGATTTGCTGAAATGTTCGTTCTATCATCGACGGTCCCCTCTAGAAAGCAGTAGGCAGAAGGCAGTAGGCAGAAAGCGGAAAACTGCGCTACGCCACCCGTTGAGAAGATGGTTCGAATCTTTCAGGATGTTCGATCATGGCGTTAAGCATCTTCCCCACCTGTTCATACCGCCCTATCAGTTCAATATGGTGTTCCGTTGACAAGTACCCGCAGTCCCTTGCAAAGTCTAACCACACCTGAGTCTCCGTCGCCTCTGCATCCGAATCGGCCAGCTTACTCACAAACATGCTTGGGTATTGCCGCTTTCTGAATCCCTCGGCGATATTCGCAGCCACACTCCTTGAGGAACGCCGAATCTGGCTGGTCAGTGAATAGCGCTCTTCGTGAGGGAAGGTCTTTGACTCCTTGAAAATGTGCATAGCCGTGCTGTAGGCGAGCTGGAAAACCTTCAGGTCTCTATGCCCGCGCAGGCCCTTCGTTTGCTGTCCGCTGTCGATCATTTTAATTCTTCCCCATATGCATTGCTAACGTAAGACACCTTGGAACGCGTCACCACTACCTGGAGCATTCAATCGATCCGCCGTCATTGCGAAGACAGAAAGAAGACCGGTCACTGGGAATCGGTGTGTGCGAATATGCTGACTTGCACCTCCATAGTGCAGATGCAAACCCTGCGAGTTCACTCCAAAGGCAATCTGGAAGATTAATTACGCGGTGTCCTTTGGCCAGCAATCTAATCTTAGAGGCAATATGAGGGTATTTGTCTTCGAATTTCCGACAACCTTTTTCACCAAAATATCTGAATCTCCTGCTAAGTAGAATGTGTGCACTGGAATATTGGGGTGGGATTCCAAGGTCGTGCGGGAGGTCTTCCTTGCTGTGGTACTTCGCGCCGCGCCTATACCTGAACTGGCCACCCAGCCAGCGGTAGATGCAATCGGGCCTATTGGAGTACTGCGGCTCGAAATAGTATTTCCTTCCATCCAGCTTTTCCGTGACATGTGCGATCAAGATTGGGCAGTTATGCGCGTACAGTCGGTTTGCGGCAAACCCTATTATAATGTCTCCCTTTTCAGCCGTACGTCTGATCGCGGGTTTACAAATCGCCAGGGTGAGCAGGCCGACCCTCACACACGGGGCCCCTCCGTTATCGACGACCATCTTGTAAAGGTAAAACCTCCGTACACTCTTCAAGGGCTTCTCCAAAGGCTCCCGAGCTGCGCCTTCTGCTTTCTGCCTTCTGTCTACTGCCTACTGCTTTCCGCCAACTCCTCCCGTCGCACCGGCGGGACCGCGCGCAGTTCGGCCGCTTTTTCCTCCGCCAGCGAATCATTCAGGAAGGTCCCTGCGCCGGATTCCACGCTGGCCACGTACTTGAGCTTTTCCTTGCTGCGGTGGGGTGGATAGAACTCAATGTGGAAATGGAAATAGGGAAATTGCCCGCGCGTGGGCGCCTGGTGCAACAACATCATATACGGAAACGACATATGATAGAGGTTGTCATACTTTAAAGTAACCCACTTCAGGATTTCAGCGAGCGCGCGATCCTCGGAGGGCCGGAAGGCCTCCAGCGTGCCCAGGTGGCGGCGGGAGAAAATGTGAACCTCAAACGGCCAGCGGGCGTAAAAGGGAATGAGCGCGGTGAAACCCTCATTTTCGGCGATGATGCGCCTGCCGTCGCGGCGCTCCTTCTTCAGGATGTCGCAGTATAGGCAGCGCCCATGCCGGCGCTGGTGATCTCGGGCTGCCGACAGCTCTTTTTCCAGGCGTGGCGGGATGAAGGGGAAAGAGTAAATCTGCCCGTGCGGATGCGGCATGGTGACCCCAATCACCGCGCCCTTGTTTTCAAAAATCAGAACATAGCGTATTCCCGGCATCCCCTTGAGCTCGAGAAACCGGCTCCGCCACAGACGGACGAGTTTGACTAGGTGATCGACAGGAAGCTGCGGCAACGAGGTGCGATGGTCAGGGCTGTATAGGACCACGTCGCATTTGCCGCGCGAAGGCCGGACCTTGTAAAAATCATCCCCTTGAATCGCCGGTGGCGGCGGAGGGATGGTGAAGGCCGGAAAATCGTTGGGGTAAATGTGGACGTCGTAGTGGTCAGGCACGCGCCCGGAACCAGGGCAGAAAGGGCACCAGTCCTCGGGCATCTGGGGGCGCCCCTGGCGATGGGAGGCGGTTGAAACCCATTCGCGCACCGTGGGATTCCAACGGAGCTCGGTCATGGTTCACTGTGCCGCGAGGCCCGCAACGCCAACGCTCCCATGAAAAGTCCAAAAACCAGCATCGCCACTCCCCACCACAAATCGATGTTCACTCCCAGGGATTTCTCCTGGAAGATGGACACATCGGCGACCAGGCCATAAACCATCAGGATGGCGCCGTAAATCGAGAAGATGATCCCGATCGGCCAACGAATATCCAGTCCCATCGTCACCTGCCAGAAAATAATATTCCCACCTGGAGGGCCGAACCGCCTTCGGCCCCTGGGCGAGCACCGCTCGTCCCTACCAGAAGATAATATTCAAAACCGCGCAGAGCGCCAGAATTCCAATCGCCAGATATCCCGGCCGTTCATACCAGGGAAGGTGTGAAGTCTTGGGGCGGGGAGTGAGAGAATATACCAAGCCCACCAGTTCCTCTTCCTTGCGCGGCGCGGTAAAGAAGGTCACCACCACCGTGACGCAAATACAGACCACAAAGGCCCAGATGGCCTGGTAGAAATTTGCCGCCATGTCGCTGGGATAGTGGATGTAGTGATAGTGATAAAGCGTGTAGTGCGCGGCGGCAGCCACGATGCCGCACAGCAATCCCCAGAATCCGGAATGGGCGCTGGTGCGCTTCCAAAACATTCCCAGCAGGAACGTGCCAAAGAGCGGCGCATTGAAAAACGCGAACAGAAGCTGAAGGTAATCCATCAGGTCGTTGAACCGCAGGACAATGAAAGCCGTCCCGATTCCCACGATAACCGCAAACACCGTGGCCCAGCGGCCCATGGTGAGATAGTGCCGGTCTGTTTTGCCGGGGTTGATATGAGTCTGGTAAATATCGAACGTCCAAACTGTATTGAAAGCCGTCACGTTGCCGGCCATCCCCGACATGAAGCTGGCCAGGAGCGCCGTCAAGCCGATGCCCAGCAGGCCGGAGGGATAGAATCGGCCCAGCAGGGCGGGCAAGGCGTTGTCGTAACGGCCGCCCATCATGAGCTTGGTGGTGGGATCAAGCGAAATAGCCACCAGGCCCGGCAGGACCACGAGCAGAGGGAAAAACATTTTCGGAACCGCGGCGATCAGGGGAGTGCGCTCCGCCGCCGCCGTGTCCTTGGCCGCCAGGCCCCGCTGGATCACCAGGAAGTCCGTGCACCAGTAGCCGAACGACAGCACGAACCCCAATCCGAAGATCGTTCCAAACCAGTTAACCCCCATGGGATTGTCAGAAGCGTGCCAGATATTCGCCCAGGTGTGCGCATAACCCGGATAAGGCAGCGCCGCGAGCTTGGCGTCTAATCCCGCAAATCCCCCCACGGCCTTTAAGCCCAGAATAGCCAGCGGCAGGAAGCCAAAGACAATGAGGAAGAATTGCAGCACCTCATTGTAAATGGAGGAAGTGAGCCCCCCGAGGTAAATATAAATTGCCACCACCAGGGCGGACGCCACCACGCTGGCCCCAAAGGGCCAATGGAGTAAACGCTGAAAAAGGATGGCCATGGCGTACAAGTCCACGCCCGAGACGAGCAGCGTCATGGCGGCGAACGACAGGGCGTTCAAGGTGCGCGTCTTCTCGTCGTAACGCTTGCGCAGGAATTCCGGCACGCTGCGCACTTTGCTGCCGTAATAGAACGGCATCATGAAGACGCCGACAAAGCACATGGCGGGAATGGCCGCCAGCCAGTAAAAGTGGTTAACGTACATGCCATACTTGGCGGCATTGGCCGCGTGGCCCATCACCTCGAGGGCGCCGAGGTTCGCGGACATGAATGCCAGGCCGGTGATCCAACCCGGAATCGAGCGCCCCGAGAGGAAGAAATCCTCACTGGTTTTCATCCGCCCGCGAAGGGCGAACCCGATGCCCAGCACGAAGACAAAGTAGATCGCGATGATCGCGTAATCAACAAAATGAGGGTGCATAGTCTCCCGCCAGTCGGCGAATACTTATCACACGGCAGGGAAAAAGTAAACTCCAGAATATGCAGGCTTAAGCGGTGGATCACACCGCGGCGGTGATTTCGCCGCATTATAAAAGGTCTTTCTGAGTTGCCGGTGGGTTTGGTGGAGTCGAGTGCCGACAGCGGCGCCGCCGTCCGCGCACCTTCTTGGGCTGCGCCGGTCGCCGCCTTGTGGCCCGCTATCATTCCCACCCGCATGGCACAATGGGAATCAATCCCCGAGCATGGTGGAGGCGGGGGGAGTCGAACCCCCGTCCGAAGAGACTTACGGTTAGGAGCCTACATGTTTATCTCGTTCGCTTTTAGCTTTCGCCGGCGGCCCTCAGGAACGGGCAACAACGAACCGCCAGCTAGCCCCTGCCCCGTGAAGGGCTCTCGCTCAGAATCCCGAGGCAACTGATCCCAAGCCATCCCGCCAAGCGACGCCTCACATCCCTCATGCGGGCCTAAAGGAGGAGACGGCCACCTAATTAATTAGGCAGCATAGGCATACTGCGTGTTGGCAGTTGTCATTGTCCCACGCCGATCACGGGTGGTGTGGACCCCCGACATGCCTCCTAAGCGCAAGGGCTCCCGTCGAAACCGGTACGCCCCCAAATCTCTAGGTTACGCCACGCGGCGGGGGGTGTCAAATCAGGCGGGCGGTGGTAGTGTCCTAATTTGGGCATATCGCCGCCATCTTGCCGGCTCTTTGCCGGCTGGAAGCGGGCGCTACATTTGAAATTTGGACACTACCAGGGTGGGAAGCAGACGGAGAGCAGAAGGCAGAGAGCAGAAGGCATAAGGCGGAAAGCAGAAGGCAGCGAGAAGCGCGCGTTGGGTGCAGGGCGCGAGTCAGGGCGGTCGGCGTCCCCTTGCCATGATGAATACTGTCGTAATTTGTCCATTTCGAGTACGATAGGCACGTCAGCCTACTCGCCGACCCTAGGGTTCGAGCGGGGCGATCACTCAACTGGAAAGGACGAGCAGGAAGAGCGCAAAAGGCATCCCTCCATTTCCGCGCCACACACCAGACCTCGCATTCATGACATCACCCCAAACCCACACACTCAAGACCTCAATCCTGGTGGCGCTGCTCGTTGTTCTCAATTCCGCCGGAAACTTTTTTTTCGGCCTCGGCATGAAGCGCATCGGCGCCCTTCCGGGCTGGTCGATGGCGGCGTTGCACTCCGCTTTTATCGCCGTTTTTTCCAGCGTCTGGATATGGCTCGGCATTATCAACATGTTGCTGTTTCTCGCGGCGCTCATGCTGGTATTGTCTTGGGCGGACTTCAGCTATGTCTTGCCGGCCACGGCTTCTATGTATGCCATAGTTCCGTTGCTTGGGCATTTCGTGTTGGGTGAAAGTGTGACGGGTTTGCGCTGGATGGGAGTGGCGCTGATCTCCCTGGGAGTGGTGTTCGTGGGGCGCACGCCGCCGAACACCACGAAGAAGGTTTAAACATGCGCACCGCCATTGTTCTCACTGTCCTGGTGATTGCCGGTACCGGCGGCGACATCGCCGTGGCCTACGCTATGAGGCGTCTGGGGGAAGTGCACAGCTTCACCCCGGCGGTAATCCTGCGTTTTTTGGGACGTGCTTTCCGCGAGGGCTGGATGTGGATTGGCATTGCGCAGTTGACCCTGGCGTTCTGTTCCCTGCTCGCTCTGCTTTCCTGGGCAGCGGTAAGCTTTGTGGTTCCCGCCATGGCCCTGAGCTATGTTACCGGCGCGTTGGGGGGAAAGTATTTCCTGGGTGAGCAGTTGACGCCTTGGCGTTGGCTGGGAGTCGGCCTGGTCTCCCTGGGCGTGGCTCTGGTGTGTCTTGGTTAGAAGGAGCGCAAATTGTTTTTGACCGCTTTAAGGTGGGCGATTCTGGGCGCGGCGATAGTGCCCTCATTATCCTACCTACTCGTCATCTTCGCGGCCCGCAGCTTCTTCCAGCGCCACCGCGCGGCGTCTCGCGATTTCACGCCGCCCGTGAGCATCCTCAAACCCGTACACGGACTGGACCCTGAAGCTTACGAGAATTTTGCCAGCTTCTGCCGCCAGGACTACCCGGAATACGAAATTCTGTTTGCCGTCGCGAGCGAACAGGACCGTGCCACCCCCGTAATCCGCAAGCTCATTGCCGATTTTCCCGCGCTGCCGATTCGCCTCGTGGTGGGACCGGAAAAGATCGGGACCAATGACAAGGTCAACAAGCTTTGTGCAATGGCGCGCACTGCCCGGCACAACTTCCTGGTCCAATCCGACGCCGATATTCGCGTTGGTCCGGGCTACTTGCGCGCGATGGTGGCCCCTTTCCGCGACGCCAAGGTCGGCGTGGTCACCAGCCTGTTCACAGGCATTACCGCGCGTTCCTTTTTGCCGGAATTGGAGGCCATTTACCTCAGCGCCGATTTCATGCCCGCCGTCCTCATCGCCCGCCAAGTGGAAGGAGTGCGCTTTGCCATGGGCGCAACAGTTGCCGTCACCCGCGAGAGCCTGGCGGCCATCGGCGGGTTTGAGGCGCTGGCCGACGAGGCCGCGGATGATTACGAGATCGGCAGCCGCACCGCCCGGAGGGGACATCGAGTGGAAATGGTCGATGCTTCCGTCAAGACCTGGTGCTGTCTCCACAGCGTGCGTGAGTTCTACCTTCAGCGCTTGCGCTGGGCCATCATGACTCGCCAGGCGCGGCCCTTGGGCTACTTGGGATATATCCTCACTCAAGGCTTGCCGTGGACCGTTCTGGCTGTGCTTCTTGCCCCCACGCGCCTTCTGGCGGGCTGCTATGTGGCTGCTTACTTGCTCCTGCGTATGGCCGCCGTGGCGACGATAGGCATTTGGGGACTGCGCGACAGTCTGCTCAAGCGCCGGTGGTTCCTGGTGCCCTTCTGGGACGCGATCGCCTTTGTCCTATGGTTGAACAGCCTGGTGTGGAGCCGTGTCCGCTGGCAGGGAGTGTCATACCGGGTTGCCGGAGGCCGCTTGATACCCGTGGCGACCCACGCGGATGAGCAAGCGTGCGCAGACCTCCGCGTTTGAGGTCTGCGGTTCTTACCGTGACTGTCGCTCCCAAAAGCGATCTGGTGACGATTTATAGGGTTCGAAGATTTTGCCAGGTCAGAGCTTGATCGTCCATTCGCCCGCAATCCTTCGCGGTTAAGCCTCGGTTTGGCGGGGATCGCTTGGAAAAGCTTGGCGTCCGAGTCTCCATTGGCTAAGCTGAAGCTGGGATGGGCGATCCTCCAACTACACCTACCGGGCTCCGGCTTTTGCGGGGACTCCTGCGCCACTACCCGTTCGTCCTGAAGAATTTCAAACTCTATTTCCAAAACCTTTACCGCCGAGAAATCCTCCGTACGGATGTGGTTGCTCCCTATGCCGCGGTCTTTTATGCGACCCACAAGTGCAATTTGGAGTGTACCTATTGCACGCAAAAGGAGCCCGACGTTTTCAGTCAGGAATTGCCCACTGACCTGACGATTGCCCTCCTGCGTACGATCCGCCGCGAGACGGATGCAATTCTTTTCACTGGTGGCGAGCCGCTGCTGCGCGCCGACGTGGAAGACCTGGTGCAAGCCGCCAAGCGCGAGGTGGGATTCCGTTCCGTCCTGCTGGTGACCAACGGCACGCTGCTGCACAAGCGGCAACGGCTGTTCGAATCCCTCGATGGCCTCATCGTCAGCCTGGATGCACTGACGGCGGACCCCGCCAACCCCAAGTCCAAGCCGGGAGTATTGAGCAAGGTTCTGGAAAACCTCGAACTGGCCAAACAGCGTATGCGGCGCCCCGGCGACATCACCATCAGCACGGTGATCGAGGAGTGGAATATTCCGGAGATCGAGCGCATCCTGGATTTCTGCGGCGAGCAGGGGTTCGTCTTTGCCACCCAGACGGCGCTGCACGAAAAACTGCCCAACTTGCGGCTGAAGCGGAACCCCCGCTACCAGGCGCTGGTGGAGAAGATCATCGAGCGCCGCCGCGAGCGCCGGCAGCCCATTAACGGCACCCCTAAACTCCTGCGAACGGTGCTGGAGTTTGGGGATTTCAAATGCTTTCCCACCATGTTCCCGCGCGTTTATCCCAATGGAGACGTCTTCTACCCCTGCGAACCCCTCAAGAAAATTGCCGGCAATTTACTGAGGGATGGCTCCTTCAAGAAGGTCTTCGCGCGCGGCCGCAAGCTCTACGGAGACATCCCCGATTGCCGGGCCATCTGTCATCTCTTTGGCAATGTCGTTTCGTCGTATTACGTAAAGGATTTCTGGGGGCTGGCGGGCGATTCGATGCGGTAGAGACTGAACATGGATATACAGGATGGACAGGATAGCGGACAGAACAAATAAACTCTGAGCAAAAAAAACTGGATACCCGGTCGAGCCATGTTCAATATCCTTGCTTCCCGGGGCGACAAGTGAAAGCCGCGACCTGGAAAAAAGGTCCGCGCTACCCTTGCTCCTAATGCTTCTATTCGAGTTTCAATCCTCTATCCTGTCCATCCTGTTTATCCCTGTTCATTGCGGAATAACCGGAAGCTCCTTTTTCCACTGGCTACGTAGAGTCGATTCCGTAACCCGCGCCAAATGCTCGGCGAAAATCCCGTCATAGTGAAATGTCGTCGTCCCGGGCCCATCGGCCGCCCAGTTTATTTCTACCTCCCAGGGTTCGGCGCGTTCTTTAGCGCCTTTGGTAACGGGATGCGCCGCCAAGTTCCGCACCTTGGACAGCGGAATCTCCAGGAGGTGGCGCTCGTCCTGTCCCGCAACGATAATTTTTTCAGGGTGAACAAAGATTTGTGCTTGCCGAATCGGGGTGGAATGGGGCGACTCCAGGAATGTTCCCCCATTCAGCACGATCAGCGCGCCCCATTCACGGGTTAAGGCATCCCGCGATTTCACTTCCGGCTTCGCGCGGACCAGCAAACTGAAGGCAAAGAGGAGCAATCCCCCCGCCAGCGATGCCCATCCCCCCGCGGCGTGCGTATACCGCCACCCCAGCCAAGTTCCGCACGCCGCCACGCCCAGCCGAACGCAGGCCCAGGCCCCCGGCTGGCGCCGCAGACGCCGGATGCGCGGGATCAGCAAGATCGTCCCGAAAAGCAGGAACAACCCCGCTTGCTTGGCAATCCGGCCAAACGTCCGGCGCGGTTGAGGTGACTGTTCCCCTGAGATGTTTTCGGCCATAAGCCCCGGAAGAAAATGTGCCACAACCCGCGCTTAAGGGCAAATCGTTCCCGGCGGTGAGGGAAGGGAAAGCATGATCGTGCAGGTGTGAATTCGCGCCATAAAACCTGTTTACACCCAGGGCCAGGTATGAGGTAGACTTTCCAGGCTGCCTGCGCCATAGTTCCCGGTCGATTGGCGCATTCGGGGAGAGAGGGATTGCTCCGAGGCCGAAACTGTCGCCGGCCGGCTGTTGAGCGTTAGATTCCCAAAGAGGCTTCTTATGTCCTTTTCCTCAAATCGTGACATCACCTCGGTAATCGGCAGAATCCCCTATCGCATGGCTTTCGCCGGCGGGTGGATTGACCAGCCGTTTGTTTCTATGCACAACCCCACTCCGCCCGGATCGATGGTGGTGGTGGGAATTAAGCCCACGTTTCGCTGCATGGATCGCAGCGGCATGGCCACCAGCACGCGCGAGGTGGCGCGCAAATTATGGAACGATGTGCTGCCGGGTCAAGACCCGCGGGAATTGGTGCGCATCCTCTACGATGCCGAGAATCAGGGCAAGGCTGCGCCCTCGGGATCGCAGGATATGGCCGGGCTGATCATCCCCGGAATTAGCCGGTTGGACTACGACTTCACCTGCGAGGGCGGCTATTTCCCCTCGCACATCGAAACCAACAACGACCCCGACGTCGCGCGCTGGCTGGAGCGAGTCATCCACCTGCTGCCCGTTGCACCTCGGCCCGACGCTTACAGTCCTCTCGATGAGAAAAACTTGGACCGCGAGTGGATCCGCCGGCTGGGCCAGTCGGGGAAGGACTGTTACGCAGCGATCCTGGCCAGGGACGCGGCCGCCCTCGGCGCCTCCATGAATGAGTGCATGTGCTGCTGGGAGGCCATTCTGCCCGGCACGGTCCGCCACCCGGCCATCCGCGTCGACCTTGCCGGCATTCTGAATTGTTACCAGTCCCGGTATGCCGGAGCCATGTATTCCGGTTGTGGCGGCGGATATCTGTACGTCGTGTCGGAAGAGCCTGTGCCGGGTTCACTGCCAGTGCAGGTCAGGCTTGCGGGAATGGACGATTGACGATTGTCGCATGAAATCGACAATCCGCAATCGACAGCCGTCGATCCACAACACTCCAGTGGATCCCGGAAAATAAGAATGGATGCTTGAAATCATCAAACGACAATCGGCCATCGTCAATCAAAGATCGGAAATCCTCTAAAAATGAGAACCGTCATAGTCACGGGAAGTTTTGATAATCTGCGCTCCATACACGTCCGCTTTCTTGAGGAAGCCGCGAAGTGGGGAAATGTACATGTAGCGTTAATGTCGGATGAAGCGGTCCAGGCGCTGGAAAGAAAGGCGCCCACGTTTCCGGAGCAGGAACGCCGTTATCTGCTCGAATCCCTGCGGTTTGTTGACCAGGTAACCCCTGTTAAGGGGATGGTCGAGCCTGATACCCTGCCTGATTTGGAGGGCGTTCAGCCGCACACCTGGATTGTTGACGAGCGAAGCGACACTTCGGGAAAGCGCGCCTACGCTGAGGCGCGAGGAATCCAGTACCGCGTAATCACAAATGAGGATTTGAGTGGATTCCCCGTGCCTCCGTTCGCGCCCCATGCCGCCGACTCAGCGCGGAAGAGGGTGCTGGTAACCGGCTGCTACGACTGGTTCCACTCCGGGCACGTGCGGTTCTTTGAGGAAGCGTCCGCGCTGGGCAATCTGTACGTGGTGGTGGGACATGACGCCAACATCAGGCTGTTGAAAGGTGAAGGACACCCGCTGCTGCCTCAGGCCGAACGCGTTTACATGGTGCATGCGGTTCGGTTCGTACACCAGGCCCTGATCTCAACCGGGCACGGGTGGATGGACGCCGAACCGGAGGTCGCCCTGATCAAACCTCACTACTACGTGGTCAATGAGGACGGCGATAAACCGGAGAAGAGAGCTTTCTGCGGCGAACATGGCATTGAATACGTGGTGCTGAAACGAATTCCCAAGGAAGGCCTGCCGAGGCGTGAAAGCACGCTGCTGCGAGGATTCTGATGGGGGCGCCGGCAGCGACCTCCGAACGAGCGGATGTAGAGTGGACCCCCCTTTTTGGCGTCCGCGGTACTTCCCTCGAAACCACGAATATCCCAACGACCGACGCCTGCCCTGAGGTTCGGAAGCACGAGTCTACGGAAGAACCGCGGACCTCAATTGCAGAGGTTGGCGCTACCATCCTCCGCGCTACACTTCCTTCCTGACACCACGAGCGCAGTTGACGAGGGGATAAACATACCGTAGGATTCTAGGTCTCCGGAGGCATTACTTGCACTTGCGAATATCGATTGCTGTTGCTGTTCTGCTCGCGTATCTTGCGCCCGCCCTTAAAGCCCAAGATGCCGAGACCGCCACAATACTGGGGGCCATGAAGGCGGAGCTGGCTCGCTCGCAAAAAGCATTCCAGGCTGAGCCCGTGCAGCCTTATTTTCTCAGCTATGAAATCACTGACGACCAGGTGGTCAGCGTCACGGGCGAGTTTGGAAAGCTCCAAACCAGCCAGCAAAGCCGCAGCCGTCAGTTGGATATCGACCTGCGCGTGGGGAGTCCGCATCTGGACAACACCCATGGGACGCGGGAAGAGCCGGCGGAGGCGGGTCCGCCCATCTACGTCCCCATTGAGTCGGACCCCGATGCCTTGCGCAGCGTTCTCTGGTACTACACCGACCTCAAATACAAGCAGGCGGCCGAGCAACTTGCCTCCATCACCACCGAGGTTCAGGTCAAGGTGGCGCAGGAAGACAAGTCCGATGACTTTTCCCCCGAGCCCGCGGCCCAGCATTTTGACAAACTCCGGGTGATGAAGGTTGACCGAAAGGCTTGGGAAGAAAAAGTGCGGAAATATACCGCGCCCTTTGCCCGCTACGGAGACATCTACTCCGCCAACGCGAGCTTCCTCGCGGATATTGAAACTCGCTGGTACGTCAACAGTGACGGATCGGAGATCGAGGTTTCGCGGCCCATTTATTACCTCTACGTGTCAGCCCAGATGAAAGCCGACGATGGCATGGACCTGCCGCGGTACGAGTCGTTCTATTCTTCCGATCCGGAAGGATTGCCCTCTGACCAGGCGGTGCTGAAGGCCGTCGATCAGATGATCAAGGACTTGCAAGCCCTGCGTGTGGCCCCGATTGTCGATCCTTACACCGGTCCCGCGATACTTTCCGGCCGCGCCAGCGGGGTTTTCTTCCACGAAGTGTTTGGCCACCGCATTGAAGGCCATCGGCAGAAGGAGGAAAACGAGGGCCAGACGTTCAAGAAAATGGTGGGGGAGAAACTCCTGCCGGATAACTTCTCCGTAATCTCTGATCCCACCTTGCACAAGCTGGGCGCGGCGGAGCTGGCCGGCTTCTACGACTTTGACAACGAGGGAGTGAAAGGGCAGCGGGTGGTGGTGCTGGACCACGGCGTATTCAAGAACTTCTTGATGTCGCGATCGCCCATCGAAGGGTTTCCGCACTCCAACGGCCATGGACGGCGTCAGCAGGGAAATGCTCCCGTGGCCCGGCAATCGAATCTGATCGTAATTGTCGATCACCCCCTCACGCGCGCGCAACTGAAGCAGAGGCTGATTGAAGAAATCAAGAAACAGAACCAGAAATTCGGCCTCTTCTTCGACGATATTCAGGGCGGATTCACCCTGACCAGCCGGTTCACTCCCAACGCTTTCAACGTGCTGCCCATTATGGTCTACCGCGTTTATCCCGACGGGCGCGAGGAGTTGGTGCGCGGAGTCAACCTGATCGGCACGCCGCTCACGGCCTTCAGCAAAATCGTTGCCGGCGACGACGAGGTGGCGACGTTTAACGGGGTCTGCGGGGCGGAATCGGGCTCGGTACCGGTGTCGGCCTCTTCGCCCGATTTGCTGGTTTCGCAAATCGAGGTGGCGAAAAAGGAGAAGTCCACCGCCCGGGCGCCCATTCTACCCGCGCCAATTAAGTAAGGGGCGCAAATGTGGCATGGCCATCCTGGCCATGACCTGACACGGGCGGGACGCCCCTGGCACGTTGTGAAGGAGCATGGGAATGCAGAAAATGGTTTCGTGGGGAGCCGGAATCTTCCTCTTGGCCGCATTGCTGTTGCCGGCGCCGGCGCGGGCGGCGGACGACGTGGTGATGAAGGCGATGCGCGATGAGCTGGATCGCTCCATGAAGCAATTGCAGCTCGAGCAGCTCGAGAAACCTTACTTCATATCCTACCGCGTGCAGGACCGCACGGCGGTTGACACCTCGGCCACCTTCGGCGCGCTGCTTTCCGGCGACCTCTCGCGCAACCGCTTCCTGACGGTGCAAGTGCGAGTGGGCGACTATCAGCGCGACAACAGTAATTTCATGACCTACCCGCCCGCTGCCAACGGCCTGACGGAAAACGTGGCCCTTCCCCTCGACGACGATTACCAGGAATTGCGCCGGCAAATCTGGCTGGCTACCGACACGGCTTACAAGCAGGCGTTGGAGATGCTTTCCCGCAAGCGCGCGGCGCTGGAGAACCGGAAAGCCCGCGAGAACCTTCCCGACTTCAGCAAGGAGCCAGCGGCAACGTCACTGGCGCCTTTTGCACCCATTAAGATGGATCTTCCCTCCGCCGAAGCCCTGGTGCGAAATCTCTCCTCCCTCTTCCGCCAAGCGCCGGAAATCTATACCTCGACGGTCAACGTGAGGGTTGCCGACACCCGCGCCTGGTATCTCAATAGCGAGGGGAGCGCGGTGACGGATGAATCCACTGGAGCCGTATTTGTCGCCATGGCGCAGACCCAGGCGCTCGACGGCGCCATGCTGCCGGATTGGGTGGTGATTTCGGCGCGCTCGATGGAAACGCTTCCCTCTGAACCCGATCTCGCGTCGCAGATTCGCACCATGGCGGATCGCCTGACGCGGGTTCGCCACGCGCCCATGGTGGATCGTTACAATGGGCCGGTGCTTTTTGAGGGAGTGGCGGGCGCGGAAGCGATCAGTCAGGTTTTCGCTCCCCAGTTGCTCGCCATGCGCACGCCGGCCTCCGACAATCCCCAGATGGAAGCTTACGCCGCCCAGAGTGTGAGCAAACTTCAGGATCGGCTGGGAGCGCGCGTGCTGCCCAGGTTCCTAAGCCTCGTCGATGACCCGACGCAAACCTCCTATCAGGGAACGCCTTTGTTGGGTAGCCACGCGGTTGACGATGAGGGCGTCCGGGCGCGTCCCACCGCTTTGGTGGACAAGGGGTATCTCAAAACGCTGCTTAATTCGCGTGATCCCGTCTCCGGCATTCCCCAAAGCACGGGGAGTTTTCGCACCTTTGGCCCCCAGCCCAGCAATTTGATTTTCTCCGTGGCGGAGGGCGAGAGCGAGCAGGAATTGATGAGCCAGTTGCTCAGCATGGTGAAGCAGCGCGACAAGGAATTTGGCATTGTGGTGCGGGGAGTGGGACGCGAGATCTTCAAAGTCTACCCCGACGGCCACGAGGAACCGATGCGCCTGGGCCAGTTTGACGGTTTGGATGACGGCGCGTTTAAAGACCTCGCGGCGGCCTCGCGCGATCTCACCGTTTACAGCATTCCCTACGCGGCTTACGGTGGGCGCCTCTATCCCGGCCAAACCGCCGCCCCGCTGGTTTCCTTCGTTGCCCCCTCGCTCCTGTTTGAGGACCTATCGCTCAAACCCGCCACCGGCGAATTGCCGCGGCTGCCGCTTTCCAAACATCCGTATTTCGATAAGTAGCGCCGGACTCTAGCCCCGCACCAATTGTACTCGGAAAACAAATTAAGAAAATGTAGCGCCGTCCCTTTAGGGCGGCACCAAGCCTGTTCGAAAACCGCAGTTGCGAAGGCGCGGGCAGCGCGGTGCCGGGCTGAACAGCCTGCGGAAAAACTCCGCATTAGCGAGGTAGCGGCGGCTTTACGCCGCCATAACCCCAATTCTCGCCATGCGAGCATGGCGGGATAAACCCGCCGCTACGACTTTTTCCGCAGCCTGTGGAGCAGGATAGCGCAGACTCTCGCGTCTCAGAGATCCTGCGGCTTTCCCCCCGCCACGACCCGCGGTTCTGGGCTTTGATTGCCGCAGCCGCATGTTCACAAAAAGTTGCTGCTTACCATATTGAGAGCCGCAAACTTTGAACAGAACAAAGTCTGCGCTACTCGGCGTTTGGTGACTTCGTATAAGGTCGAGCTACCCCGTAGGGTACCAGGACGGCCTCGGCCTGCGCTCCCCGGATGATGTCGATGACCTCCACGGCCTCTCCCCATTCCACGTTCGGGGCTGCCTCGAAATACACCGCCCAGTCGGGGCGGAGCTTCAATTCGTTCTTCAACTCGCCGCCAAAGGCGCGCAGCGAAACCAATCTCGAATTCAAATACAATTTGGGCGGTGAATTGGGGCCGCCGGGTTCGAGGCGAACGTCCAAAGGCTGCCCCGTTGGTTCGATCTGATTCGACGAGACTGCTGGGGTCAGGAGATGAACCTTCAATCCCACCGGAGGGATGCGCGCGTTAAACAAGACGACGACAGGCACCCAAACGACAAACAAGGTGAATACTGCAACCAGCCCGAACGATGGCAGCCCGGTAAACACTTTCTTTAGGTGGAACTTCCGCGCCCATTGAAAATACTGCCCGACTCGATCTGAAAGTGCGAAGCTTACGGCCCGCGCAGATCGTTCATGCCATCGCGAGATACCGAAGAGGATCCATAAGCTCATGCCGATCGCGGCGCATAGCGCTGAGAGCCAAAGGACGGGGTCCGTGGAGTACCTGTAATCGTCATAGCTCGTGCTGACTCGGAGCCTGGGGTGTTGGGAATTGAGGCAACTGGCGTCCGACAGGACTTCCACCTCGAGGGCATAAACTCCCTTTTCGCCAAAGAAATACATCAAGTCGGGGCCACTGCTCAGCGACTGATCGGCAACCTTTCCATCCCGATACAGCACCCAGCGTGTTTGGGGCAAGAAGTTTGTGTTGCACCTCGCGTTGAATTCCCGAATTTCGTCATAACGCATCCAGGTTTCGTAGGTGTCGGGGAGATCGATCAGGTCATCGTCGATCCGAATCGAGTAAAGTCCTTTCAGGTTCATGCGGAAAGGACCTGTCTTGATGTGGCCGGGGGCGAGAGAAACCGGGATATCCACGGGGACAAAGGTCCGCGTCGCCATCCAACCTTGAATAAGTGTGAATGGAACGAGACCGAGGATGGTGAGGCATATGCCGGTCCACGCTATGGCTGGCAAATGCCATTTCTTCCTGGCCGTCTGCGGCCCGTGCGGAGTGGGCGGGCCGAACTTCGAAACCGCATGAAGTTCTCCTCGCGCCGGTCCCGGCTCGGTCAGGGAAACCCTCCGGTAGTCCTGCTTCTTTCGCTTCGAGCGAGCTATCACCAGCGCGCCTGCACCAATGAGCAGGACGGTCAGAATCGGCAGCACTTCCTTGCCGAAGGAGTCGTACGCCCGATGCAACCCATCAAATTCGAAGAGACCGAGGTGAGGGTGACCCGCATTGAGCCGGCTGCCGTCTTCAAGGATGTCAACGTCAAGGACGTAATGCTGCCCCTCTTCGGCATTGAACCCGCCGAACCCGCGATCCAAGACCTTTGAATCCTCGAACATCAACAAGTCCACGACGTCGCTGGTGCCTTGCGCTACAACTTTCCCTCCGCTGGAAACGGACCAAGTGGCCTTGAGAACTGAAGGCTTGCCCTTGCATTGGTCAAACCCATACCCCAATAAGCAAGGGGCGCCGTTGAAGTCGAATCCGCGTTCGACCTCGACCCCTACCCAATACCAACTCTCCACGTTGATCTTGAATTCGCCACTCCTGATGTGGCCAAGGGATAAGGAAACGGGAATATCGAGCGGGACCCAGATGCGTGAAGATGCCCAGAGCGTCCAGCCGACGGGCAAGACGATACCCATCAAGATCAGGGCGACGCCAATTCGTGTTGCGATGGGGAATCGCACGGTTGCGCGCTACTTTAACACCGAGACGGATGAGAAGCGCGAAATGCCCGAGTTTTTTCCTGGGAGACAACTTGTCCCTCGCGATGGGGATCAGCCTCGGCGCCGCCTGCCCTAAACCTACGCGCAACCGCAGCCCGCAAGGTGGATTGAGGATGACGGCTTGTTTTCGTATCGCCGCCGTCCCGGCGGCATCTGCCAAGGCCGGCAAAATGCCGGCGCTACGCAGGGGGCTGTCACTGTATTTTGCAAACCTCGTAATCATGTCAACGCCAGCAGCGCGGCAACATGGCAAATTTCTAATCGTCACCCGGCGGGCTTTGGCCGATTTATGGTATTTAACGGCCACGCCGCTTCTTTTGTGCATCTCCCGCGTCGACCGAGCGATAACCGAGGAGAAGATGCCGCCGATTTCGCCGAGGGAAATGGTTCCAGGAACATGTGAAAAAATTGGTTTTACCGATTTCAGCACTGCGCATTTTCAATAAGTTACACTGTTGAAAAGGGGTTGGAATTCAATTTCTTCACATGTTCCAGGAACCATTTCTCCCCACAAAGAAGCGCGGTTGGAACAGCAATCCCAACTCCCCGCGGGAATGACTGATACGCTTCGTGGCGCCCACCTTAATTGATTCCATCACCCTGGAGATCGTGAGCGGATAAGGCGGGTAGAAAATCGCATGCCAGTGGTTGGGTAGGAACACCCAGGCACTCAGGAGGAAGCCGTGTTTCTTGCGGCGTTCGTGGATAACCCCGCTCAAGCAGGCGAATTCCGAGGCCGTGAGAATCCCGCGCCAGGGTAAGACGTGACAAGTGATAAAGAACCAACTGTCCGACACCACCAAGCGCCGAAGGCGAGACATAGCGCCCAGTATATTCCTCAAACCCGTCACCGCCACACGTCATTTCAGTATGAGATCAATCCCCATGGCGGACCGCAGAGTAATTCTTCTCGAAGAAGAATAACTCTGCGCTACGCCGCTTGGGCCGCGTCGCGTCCTGGGCGAGCGGCTGCGAGAGGAATCCAAAAAAGGAAAAACCGCGGAGTTTCCGGAATGCAAAACGCCGCGCTACCTGGTATGTGGAATGGCACCTGCGCCGGGCTTGGGCGCCGCTGTTGTTCGAAGATGAGCAGCGGAGAGAGGAACGCCAGCGACGTGATCCGATCTCGCCGGCCCAACCCTCCGCCGCAGCCCTGGCCAAAAAACCCACCCAGCAAACGGCGGACGCACTTCCCCTCCAGAGCTTCGCCACCCTGCCGGCCGAATTGGCCAGCAGGGCGAGAGCGCCCTACGAGATCAAATCCGGAGACTTGAAGGTGACTTGCCAGCAGGTGCCGGAGCCGACGCCCTGGCAAAAGCGCGCCTATGAATTGGTCCGCGCGTTCCTAGTAACGGGGAATTGAGTTTGGCGCTATCTCTCTGCATGTCAGTAGAATACCGCCCAACGCCTATGGAACTTCGGGTTAGTCGGTGTCGGCTCACTGCTTCCTGGTTTGGGCGGCGGTCTCCCCGGACTTGGTTAGGGCTCCTTCGGCTTCCATTTTCTGAATCGTTGCTCGCATCTTCTCGGCGAATCGCCCCTGCGGGTCGATTCGCAAGTAATCTTCCATCATCGCGTAAGCTTTGTCATACGTCTTCTGGGCCAGATAGGCGTCCGCCGCTCTCGCATAGCAGGACGAAGGGGGCGCAGGGTTAAAACTGAGGACCTCTTCAAACGCCTCTGCTGCCTTGGCGTATTTCCCCAGGCCGAATTCTGCGATCCCGAGCTGGTAGTATAATTCCCACGAGCTCGGGGCAAGGCGGACAGCCTCGCTTAGGGTCTTCTCGCTCTCCCCGAACCTCTTCTGCATATTCAGAAGCTGTCCCAGCACCAAGCGTGCCTGTTGATACCCCGAGTCACATTGAATTGACTTGCGCAGGGACGATTCAGCCTCGGAGAAATCCCCCGATGGGATCAACACGATGGCCAGCTCGGTTTGCGCCCGGGCATAGCAGGGATATACGGCAATCGCTTTTTCAAAGTGAGCGCGAGCCTCCGGATACTTCTCTTTCAAGAGCGCCTGAACTCCTTTAGCCAGTTCATGGCGCGCTTTCTGTGGCGCCTTCTGGTCTGTTAAAATGGCGGGAGCAGCCTCATTGCTTTTGCTTTGACCCACCGGTGTAAGGACGACATTGATGACGCTACGATATTGGATGAATATCACCTCGTCCAGGCGTTGCTGAAAGGTCTTAAATCCTTCCGCCGAGACCCGCAGGAAACAGGTGTTGCCGGGTACGATTTCAAACTCGAACTGCCCGTCGGAATCGGCCTGTTTGGTTGCCATCGGCGTGTGATCCAGGGCTTCCAAAGCCACGATTATGCCCGTACGTATGGCTTCACCGTTGGAGCTGCGGACCTGACCGGCAAGGACAACGGTCTTCCTTACCGCAGGTGACGAAGCTAGAGGCGGGTTCGGGGTGCTGGACTGCCCGGCAAAGTAAACGGTCGCCTGGCACCCAATCTGTTGAACCGAAAGTACGGCGAGGCTTAAGGCAAGGCAGAAAACGGCTCTGCCGACAAGGACGCCTCGGATGCCTTCCGTGGAAGGGGGTGCGGGTGGCATGGTTGTCTTCCAAGAACCCTGGATGGCCCAACATTAGCACCGCGCTTCAAGCCTGTCAAGTGCGCGTGAGACAGCGCAGCCGTTTCGGAGGAATAGGATGACGGAGTCAATTTGAATAGGACGAGGAGCGCTTGTGGAGGGTACGGGGGTTGGGGGAGGCAGGGGGTCTATTTTCCGAGAATAAGATTCCGGGCGGGCGAGGAGCCCGCGAAGGGAGCGAGGTTGTCAAAGAGCGAAAGGGAGGAGGTCGGTGCCCTGGTGGCGTGAGGCAGATCAACTGGTATCCAGGTTCGCCGGGCTGGCCAAACTGAGGCGCAGGAGGCGGAGTAGTTCGATGGCGGAGCGAAGCGGGTGGGTGCCGCGGTGGAGATAGCGCAGGCGGTAGAGGCGTTCGACGGTCAAGGCCAAGCAGGTAATCAGCCAGACGAGGAGCAGGCTGTTGGCGTGGTGATGACAGATGTGCTCCAGGCCGTAGCGATTCTTGGCGTCATTGAATCCTTGGTTCTCGATTTCCCAACGGCTCTTGGCAAGGCGAAACAGAGAGCGGCTGCTGAGCCGGCGGGTGGGAAAATCGGTCAACCAGAAAGCCTCATAGACGGTTCCATCGGGTTTGTATTGGCGGTAACGAAGGACCCGCACGGTCTGCCAGCGCAGGGTGTCCCAGGGGTCGAAGTCGTCGGCGTCCCAGACCTCCACCCGGTCGTGCCCTTCCCAGAAACAGTGGGTGGGAGGCTGGGCGGCAAAGCGTTTTTGCGCGGCCTGAAACAACTCGGGGAGGTTGCCTTTCAAGCGCGCCACCACCCGCAGATGTAAATCTCCCACCGCATGCAGAAAAGGCGCCGTGGCGAATTCTCCATCCACCACCACGTAGTCGGCAAAGCGGGGACCCAGCGTGTCGACAACGCGTCGCAGGAGACGCTGGCCCGCGGCGTATTCACTATCTCCCTGCCCATAGGGTTCCACGTCCAAGGGAAGCGTCAAGCCGGTTCCCACCACGCTGACCAGGGTCAAATGATGACGGTAGCTGGTAATCTGGCCGACCGAGTTCCGGTGGGGTCGGCAGAGCTGGCAGGCGGACTGCTGACAGCGCCCCACCGTGGTGCCATCCACGGCCAAACCGATGAAGGGGCTGCCGTCGAAAGCCTTGTGACGTTTGGCTTGGCGCAAGGCGGTGGCCAAGGCGGCGCGGGTGGGGGCGGCCGGCAAGCGCTCGGTGAAGTAACCCAACACATCGTCACCGAACGAGGTCGTGATCTGCAGAGCCCGACGCGCCGAGGAATGCACCAAGGCTTCCACGGCGTAGAAGGAGTATTCCCTGAGCAGTCGGCCGAGCAGCAGAGCCCAAAGCAAGACCCGAGCCGGGATCTGGGGTGCCGTGCGGCCATCGCCGGGGGACAGCAGATAGGATTGCAGACGCAGACAGCGCGCCAGGTATTTCCAGAGGCGTCGCGGACTCGGTCCCTTCACCGCTTTTTCCGTCGCTGCTTCCGCGCCCAGACCAGAAGCTGGGCATTGGCGGCGAGCACTTCGCGGACGGCGTCTTGGAACTCCCGCCCCGCCTCGACGCGGCGCCGCACGTCGTCTACCCAATCCTTGGGGATGCGTTCGACTCGCCGCTTTCCCTTCACCATGAAGGTCAGCACCCAAGCCGCATGGCCTTTTCCCGTGGCGCAACGACAGCGGGGATGACCACAGCGGGTGAGGTTGAAAGTGAGGGAGCCGGGGAGGAGGTCGGAAGGTAGAGCGAAGTGCCGCAACAGTTCAAACTTCCGTTGGCGAAGACGAGAGGCCTGAGGGCCGTGAGGTTCATTCTTCATATTGTAGCAATAGTGCTACAAGAATACGGCAAAAGCAAGAGCTTTTTGCGAATGCGAAAATAGGCAGCCATTCTTCCCCACCTCGCAGTCGCCTCGGAATCAAGACTCATGGGGATGCAAATAAGTTGGGTGCCCCAGGCGTTCCGAAACGGCTGGAGACAGCGTGGACCACCCCCTTTGTGGTCCGCGGCCGTTCCGTATCCTGATCTGCTGATGTGGCCAGTGGGCTACTGCAATTCCCCACGTTGCGAAGAACCGCAGGCCGCGAACGCGGTGGCCTGCGCTATGGGCTTGGGAATTGCATGTAATTGCCTGGCGATCCTCAGCATCGAGGCTCGCCCCCCAGCCCTCCAGCCCCTGCTCGGCCGTCTGCGGCCCGTGCGGAGTGGGCGGGCCGGACTTCGAAACCGCATGAAGTTCTCCTCGCGCCGGTCCCGGCTCGGTCAGGGAAACCCTCCGGTAGTCCTGCTTCTTTCGCTTCGAGCGAGCTATCACCAGCGCGCCTGCACCAATGAGCAGGACGGTCAGAATCGGCAGCACTTCCTTGCCGAAGGAGTCGTACGCCCGATGCAACCCATCAAATTCGAAGAGACCGAGGTGAGGGTGACCCGCATTGAGCCGGCTGCCGTCTTCAAGGATGTCGACGTCAAGGACGTAATGCTGCCCCTCTTCGGCATTGAACCCGCCGAACCCGCGATCCAAGACCTTTGAATCCTCGAACATCAACAAGTCCACGACGTCGCTGGTGCCTTGCGCTACAACTTTCCCTCCGCTGGAAACGGACCAAGTGGCCTTGAGAACTGAAGGCTTGCCCTTGCATTGGTCAAGTCAAAATCAAGGCAACGCCAATTCGTGTTGCGATGGGGATTCGCACGGTTGCGGGCTACTTTACCAACGAGACGGGTGAAAAGCGCCAAATGCTCGAGAGTCTTTGTTGGCCGACAATTTGTCCTCGCAATGGGGATCAGCCTCGGCACCACCTGCCCTAAACCTGCGCGCGACCGCAGCCCGCAAGTTGGATTGATGATGCTGAACGCCAAGCTCACATAAGTTGCTGAAAACACGGCGGTAAGGTTAATATCGATGTAAGCCTGTGAAAATAAGCGTGTTATCATGATTTCAAGCGGGCTTTCTCGGGTTATAGCGGGCATTAGGGGTTTATCCAGCAAAACGGCGGAAAGTGCTGGGAGCGCGGTGATTTATGTACCCAGAAAATCGCGAATGTCGCGCAGCACCTGCTGAAACATTTCCGGCGTCAAGCGGCCGGTCTGAGTATTCTGCTGGCTGGGGTGGTAGGAGCAGAACAGGCGAGGCAGACCCGGGAACGACTTCAAACTTGCCCCGGCCGAAAAGACCGCGGGCAGGATGAAACTCGCGCCGTGGGAAAAGACCAGAGCCGACCGGCGCGAAAAGCCCTCATGCTTTGCGAGTAGGCGCAGGCAAGAATCGAAGGCGATGCGACCCAGCACCAGGACCGCGCGCACGCGCCTCAGGATTTCCAATTCCCTCTCCAAGTACGGCTGGCAGTTGCGCAATTCTTCCGGGTGTGGTTTGTTCTCGGGGGGCGCGCAGCGGAGCGCCGCCGTGATGTAACAGTTGCGAAGCTCCAATCCGTCGCTGCGATCGCGCGAAGTGGGCTGATTCGCGAACCCGGCTTCATGTAGAGCGCGATAGAGGAAATCGCCCGAGCGGTCCCCCGTGAACATCCTTCCCGTGCGATTGGAGCCGTGCGCTCCAGGCGCCAAGCCGAGAATCAGCAGCTCCGCGCGGGGGTCGCCGAAGCCTGGCACAGGTTTTCCCCAGTAATCGCAATCGCGATACATGCGGCGCTTTTCCTTGGCCACTCGGCGGCAATAGGCGATGAGATTCGCGCAACGGGTGCAGGCAATCACCTGTCGCTGAAGCTGGGCGAGTTGACGGACCGCGTCGGGCATGGGAGAATCATGTCCCGTGGTTCAGGTAATGGCGCGTTTGCTGTCGCGGTGCTCGGCCTTCCCCCAAGGGACGGTTCGCCATCCGCCCCTACGCCTCATCGGGGCAAGGGGGTCTAAAAGTTTCCGTGAGGCACTGCCCGATTATGCCGCGACGCTTATGCCGATTTTTTCGCTGCCATCGCCAGGATGGTGTCCCACTGCGCGTCGGAAACGGGCATCACCGAAAGGCGAGGCAGCCGCACGAGGTCGAAACTCTTGAGGGCGCTGGATTGCTTGATTTCATCGAGGGTCACCGGACGGCTGAGTTTTTCTTTTGCCTGAACGTCAATCACCACCCGGCGCGCGTCTTTCTGTTGGGGGTCGGGATAGGGATCACTCGCGGCCTCAGCCAGACCCACTACCGCGCGCTCATCGCCGGTGTGATAAACCATGATCAAGTCCCCTCGCTGCACGTTGCGCAGATGCTTCAGCGCCAGGTTATTTGAGATTCCGTCCCAGACAGTTTTGCCGTCGCGCTCGAGAGCAGAGAAGGAGTAGTGCTCGGGGTCAGATTTGAGCAACCACTTTGCTGGCATGTTATCGCCTCCGTTACGTGAGGAACGGCCCACCGTGACTACAGTCATTCTACGGGAATTCCGCTGCCTCTGCACCCGTTTCACCATGCAGGAAGGCCGCGCACTGCTCAAATACCCCCGTATCGATTTATCCTGGGGTGCATCTAAATCTGCGGGAGGCAAATGGTAAAGATTATGGAAAAGGTTTTGCACGTTCAGCCCGCCGAATGGCAGGGGATCGAGAAAAGCACCAAGCCGGTATTCGTGGATTTCTGGGCGGATTGGTGCACTCCCTGTAAGATGCTCGCACCGACGTTCGAGCGGTTGGCGGACAAGTATGGCGAACACGTTACTTTCGCCAAGGTCAATGTGGACGAACTGCCGGATGTCGCCAATAAACTCGGGATTCGGTCTATTCCGACTCTCATTTTGCTGCAGGACGGCAATGTGGTGGATAAGGTTGTAGGGCTGCGGTCGGAACAGGAATTGGCGCAGGTGCTCAGCCGTTACGCCAACGGCAACGGCAGCAAGTAATCTCGACTCTCTTGGGCCTGACCCCTCCTGCCCCGGGAGGGAAGAACCGGCGTCTCCACAAAAAGCAAGGGTGCCCCTCGATGGATGGGCGCCCTGAATTCTCGCCAGTGGCGGCTGTGTGGCGTCGCCTTACTTGTGTCTAAGCCCCTGGCCGTTGGCCGAGCACGTTCGTAGTATTGGGGAAGAACCCTTTCGGCGTGCTCAAATAACCGGATACGGAATCCTTGCCTAGTTTATTGACCACTAACTCCAGGGCGCTCGAAGCTCCCTGCACGTAGAAGAACACGGGTTCATTCATAGCCTTGTTGCTGCGCTCGGTCTTCTTATCGTCAAAATAGAGGTAAACGCTGAAGACATTTCTCGAAGGGTTGGTCTTTTCCAATTCCACGGTTACAGTTCCCAGCTTCTGCTGAGCCTTCTTATTGGGCAGAGTGAACTCAAAATAGTCGCGATCGGTCTTGTGCGCCAGGGCCACAAGTTCGTCGTGAGTGCGAGCGATGGCGCCGTTCAACTCACCCTTGGTGCCGGTAAGGGCATTGGTAAACTCGGACTTGGTATTGGCCAGATCCTGCTTGGTTCCCGCCAAATCCGTACTCAGGCCCCCGATCTTGGCGTTAGAATCAGCCTGAAGCTTGTTCACTTCGTCGGCGCTGGCTTTCTGGGCGATGGCTTGATTCAATTGGACCACCGCGGCCTGCTGTTGTTTTTGGACTTGCGCAGCCAGGTCGTGGGCGCGGGCCAGTTCCTGTTGGGTCAGGCCAAGCTTCTCGGAAGTAACTTGGAATTGCCCGCGCAGTTGCGCGTAGCGCTCATCGCTGGAGTCCAGGCGCCGGGTAATCAGATTCAACGCGTCAGCCTGCTTCGTCGAGTAGTCACTAAACTGGGAGCGAACCGTGAGCACCAATGCCAGGTTCGCAATGGTCAGGACGGTCACCACGGCCACCAGCCAAGGCAGCCCTTTTCCGCCTCCTGGGGTGGAAGCCGATGCTGGGGTTTGCTGAACCAAGACATATTGAGGGGCTCCGGGTTGAGGTTGCGGCGACGCTGTTGCCTCCCCTGGGGAGGTCACGCGTCGCGTGGTTGCGTCGTTTAGGCCAAACATTGAGTGGCCGGGACTGGGATCTTTTTCAGCCATACTTTCTCCTCTGTTTTCAATTGCAGTGGGCGGGTTCGTCTGAACCGCCTGGTCAGCCTATCTTATGATGCCACATTGGGCAATTGGGTTTAAGTGTAAATACATTTTTACTTTCGGAATGCCGGCCCAGTATCCCATTAAAAGCCTTTAGGTTCAAGTGCTAAGGAATGCAAGTTAGGAGCGGGTTTGAATCATCGCCACAGCGTCAGCACGGATGGCCTCGCCGCGGCCCACAGCGTCCAAGCCCTCACCGCTTTTGGCTTTGACGCTCACCCGGCTGGGCTTGAGGGCCAGGGCCGCGGCCACTTTCCTTTCCATGAGCGGGATGTGTGGCGCCAGCTTAGGCCGTTCCAAACCTACCGTGGCGTCAACGTTGACAATGCTGAACCCCGCGGCATCGAGGAGTCCGCGAACGTGCCGTAGGAAGAGCAAGCTGGATGCGTTTTTCCACCGGGGAGAAGTGTTGGGGAAGTGGCGCCCGATGTCACCCAGGCGCGCCGCGCCCAGCAAAGCATCGCAGATGGCGTGGGCCAGCACGTCGCCATCGGAATGGCCGATGGGGCCTTGGCCGAAGGGAATGCGCACCCCACCCAGAATCAGCTTGCGTCCATCCGCCAGGCGATGGATGTCGTTGCCGATTCCCACGCGATATAGCAGGGGTAAACCCGTCGCCGGCGGTGCGGCCATCCTGGGCGCGGGCCGGGAGATAGTTTTCCTGCTGCCACGTTTCCGCGGGCTACTTAAAGGATTCATGTTCCCCAAATCAAGCGTCATTCCGGATGAGATCACGCTCTTGCGCAATATAAAGGCGGGCCAAGGGCAGATCCGAGGGCTTGGTGATTTTGATGTTCCGGTCCGACCCCATGAGGACGGTAACGTCGTGGCCGTCGTGCTCCACCAAGCTGGACTCGTCGGTGCCGTAATAACCCTCCGCCAAGGCGCGATCAAAGGCCTGGCGCAGAATGGTGTAACGAAAAGCTTGCGGCGTCTGGGCCAGGACAATTCTCTCGCGCGGAATGGTTCCCGTAATCGTTTGCCGTTCCACTTTTTTAATGGTATCGACGCTAGGAATGCCCAGAATAGCGGCGCCGTTCTTGCGCGCGGTATCAACGACTTGGCAAATCAATGCCAGTTCAATGAAGGGGCGCACCGCATCGTGGACCACCACGACATCCGTTTCCGGCGGGGCTTGATCCAGGCACCGGGCCACAGTCTCCTGCCGCGTGGCGCCACCCGCCACCAGCCGCACCGGTTTAGCAAAATGCTCAAGGGCCATCTGCTGGGACGCCCGGTCCATTTCTTCCGGCCGTACCCCCAAGAGAATCTCGTCGATGGCTTCGGAAGCGGCGAACTTCTTTAGGGTATGGACAAAAACCGGCACGCCTTCGAGGGAGAGAAACTGTTTGGGCGTAACTCCACCCATCCTTATGCCCGTACCCGCCGCTGGAATGATGGCTAAAACGCTCATGCCTTCTCCGTGGTCAGGCGCCACGCCAAGCCGGTCCCCGTCCCCATCCTACACGACTCTCCCCGCATGCGGGGCGCGCAGGAACAGAAAGGCGACGGAGCGCTCCGGACCTCCGCCGCCTTTCTTGCCTTAAGAGTTTTCACTTACTGATGAACCGCCTCAACGACGGCTCTCCGTTCATCGTACTTGCCGAAGATCATTTTGCCGGCGGTGGTCTGCAAAACGCTCGTCACCGAAATATCGATAGTCTTGGAGATCATCTTCTTGGCGTTGTCCACCACCACCATGGTGCCGTCATCCAAATAGGCGACGCCCTGGTTGTATTCCTTGCCCTCCTTGAGAATAAACACGCGCATAATCTCGCCGGGCAGGACGACGGGCTTCAGCGCGTTGGCCAGTTCGTTGATATTGAGCACCGGGACACCCTGGAGTTGGGAAACTTTATTGAGGTTGAAGTCGTTGGTGACGATTTTCCCTTCGTAAACCCGCGCCAGCTCAATGAGCTTCAGATCGACTTCGCGGAGTTGGGGAAAATCTTCCTCGACAATTTGCACGGTGATGTTGCTCATTTTTTGCATGCGCTGGAGGATGTCCAAGCCCCTTCGCCCGCGGTTGCGCTTCAGGGGATCGGAGGAGTCCGCCACCAACTGGAGTTCCCGCAGCACAAATTGGGCGACGATCAGCGTGCCGTCAATAAAACTCGTTTCGCAAACGTCGGCGATGCGGCCGTCGATAATGACGCTCGTGTCGAGCACTTTGTAATTCCGGCGAGGCGTTTTTTCCGTGGCAAAAAGTCCGCCCAAAGCGGCGAGGTTCAGCAAGTCACCTTTGTTGGCGCCCAGCACCAGTCCCACGTAAGCCATCAGCAGCAGCAAGGTTACCTGAATGAATGAGCTGGAGGTTCTGTCGATCGACGTCAGGTTCAGCAGATGGCTGATCATGAGCGCGCCCAGAATACCCAGGATCGACCCGAAAGCCGCCCCCAGCAAGCGTTTCAAGCTTGCTTCCTCCAGCCGCATTTCAAAGAATATGAAAAAAATTCCTAGGGCCAATCCTAATATACCCGATACGATTTGAGACAAGCCAAACGGATGAAGATGTATTGCGGCCGCGATAAGGACGACGACAAAGACAGCGCGGACGCCTCCCATTTCCCAAGACATGCGGCTTGACCCCCCTTCTGGAACCAGTTCACCCCAGGCGACATAGCTTTACCGGCCCCTTTTTCCTTAGCGTTATGAAAGATGGAGTATACCATCCCCGCAGGCGGGAACAAACAAGTTGTTAAGAAAGCGGAGGCTTGCTTAAAGATAAACGCTTTCTTTGGCAGGCTGATGAAAAAGTCGCCGCGAAGCCCGCTGTAGCGCGGTATCTCGCCCTTTCTTGTTGAATCTAAATGAGTTGTCGGCTGTAAGCCGGCGCTGCTCCAGCGCTTTGCGGCTCTATATCAGCCCGTTACAAACACCCATACCGCCGCTCCACGGCCGGGGAGGGATTACCGTCGTGCTTTGGACTTGATAACAATGGGTGTGCCCAGGAAACCGAATCTTTCTCGAATGCGGTTTTCGAGAAAGCGCTCGAAGGAAAAATGCAGTTTGCCGGAGCGATTGGTGAAGGCAATGAAGATGGGTGGCGCTACTCCCGCTTGGGTCACATAGTAAAGCCGGGTGGGCTTGCCCGACGGGGTTGAAGCGCGCTCGAAATCCACCTCCGCCAGGAATCGGTTCATCTCCGCCGTGCTGACACGAAGCTGGCGGGCTTCTGCAACTTGCGCGATGGTCTTTAACAAACTTCCCAACCGCTGTCCGCGCAGGGCGGAGATGAAAACAATGGGCGCGTAATCCAGGTACTTCATACGCTCCCGAATTTCCTGGGTGAATTCCTGAGTGGTGGTGGGGCCCTTTTTGATGGCGTCCCACTTGTTCACCACGATAACAACGGAGCGCCGGCTTTCATGGGCGTATCCGCCAATGTGGGTGTCGAGCGCGTTGACGCCCTCCTCGGCGTCCAGAATCAGCAGCGCCACGTCGGCGCGCTCCAGGTGCTTGCGCGCCTGAATGACGCTGAGCTTTTCCGCCAGTAATTTGGTTTTGCCCTTGCGGCGGATGCCGGCGGTATCCACAAAGCGAAAGTGCAGACCGTCAAGCTCCACTTCCGCGTCCACGGCATCTCGCGTGGTCCCCGGCACGGCGGAAACAATCGAGCGCTCTTCCTTCAGGAGCTGGTTGAGCAGGGTGGACTTTCCCACATTGGGCCGGCCGATGATGGCGACATGAATCGGGTTATCGAGAGAGCCGGAAATCGGGTGATCGGGTGATCGGGTGATCGGGTGAACAGGCCGGGGAAGTGACGAGTGACGAGTGATGAGTGACGAGCCTTCCTCCTCGGTTGGCGTTTCCTGGGCAAGCATGGAATCCGTGCTCTCCGACGGCGGTTGGTCATCTCCCGTTATGGGTTCCTTCGGAAATCCCGCCGTCACATGGTCCAGCAAATCATCCAGCCCCAGACCGTGCTCGGCGGAGACGGGAAAAATGTGCTCGATTCCCAGGCGATGAAACTCTCCCGCCAGCGGCGCGTGCTGCTCCGCATCAACCTTGTTCACGGCTACCGCCAGGGGTTTTCCCGTACGCCGCAGGAGCTGTGCCAGTTCTTCATCCAGCGGCACCACCCCTTCGCGGCTGTCCACCACCAGAATCAGGTGCGCGGCTTCCTCAATCGCCTTTTGCGCCTGGCGATAAATCTCGATGGGGATCAGTTCCTTGTCCGAGGGAATAATCCCCCCCGTGTCGATGACTTCGAAAGGTTTGCCCAGCCACTCGCCGCGGGCGTACAGGCGGTCGCGGGTCATCCCGGGTTCGTTGCCCACCAAAGCCCGGCGTTGTTTGCACAGCCGATTGAACAACGTAGATTTGCCCACGTTGGGCCGTCCGAGAATCACGATGCGGGGAAGGTGAGGCATGGGAATAGAAGTTGAAAGTCGGAAGTCAATAGTCGATAGTTAAAAGTTCAAAGTCCAAAGTCAAAACCTGCTGATAGAAATCGGCACTCCGATGTTTCCCATCGCCAATCACCGATCTCCGGTATGGTATCCTGTCGTTTGTGCTCCCTTTCGCCAGCGCGTGTAAACCGTGTGATTCAACGAATCAAGTTAGGCTTCCTGCCGGGGATGTGTCAAGCTGATGCGCTATTATCCCATCTTTCTGGATCTGCGGGGGCGGCGTTGCACCGTGGTGGGGGGAGGGCGCGTGGCGGAGCGCAAGGCGCTAGCGCTCCTTCGGGCGGGCGCAAGCGTACACGTCATCAGCCCGGCAGTTACGCCCCGCTTAGCGATGCTGGCGGCGCGCAAGAAGATTGACCTCACCCCGCGTGCTTACCGCCCCACTGCCCTGAGAGGATTGGCGGCCAAGCTGCCGGGAAATCCGCGCCCAATGCGGCCCACACTAGTCTTCGCCGCGACTGACAGCCCTGCGACGCAGAGGGCCATCTGCGCGGATGCGGAAAAAATCGGGGCGCTGGTGAATGCCGCCGATGACGCGCGCGAATCCGATTTCATTGTGCCCTCATCATTTGCGCAAGGTGACTTGCTGGTTGCCATTTCAACTTCGGGCTCGAGCCCGGCGCTGGCCCGCCGGCTGCGACGGCAGCTTCAGCTCACGCTAGGACGCGAATACCGCGACTACTTGCGCTTTTTGCGCGAAGCCCGCAAGCAGGTCCGCGATACCGTGCCCGATGGAGCGCACCGCGCCAAGATCTTTCGCCAGTTCGCGGGCGCCCCGGTGACGGATTGGCCGTGGAAGGGTCCGCGCGGCCGCGAGGCACTGGACCTGAAAAAGTGGCTAGCGAAAGTCCTAGAGACGAAATGAGAGAAGCAGGATGCGGTAGACGACTCAGCATGTCTGCGGAAGTATGCCGTTGACAGCATAATGTCGTTTATGACATACTCAGAAATGGCTTGGGAAGTCGAGTTTTCCGATGAGTTCGGCGAGTGGTGGGACAGCCTAACTGCTGGGGAACAGAAGAGCGTTGACTTTACCGTCAGCCTTTTGCAAGCAGTCGGTCCGACGCTCAAGATGCCTCATTCTTCTGGGGTCACGATGTCACGTCACGCGCACATGCGTGAACTGCGTATTCAGCATGAAGGGCGACCTTATCGCGTCCTCTATGCCTTCGACCCACGTCGAGCTGCGATGCTGCTGATTGCTGGGGACAAGACAGGCAACGACCGATGGTATGAGGAGTATGTGCCCCGCGCGGACGACATATACGACCGGCATTTGCGAGAGCTGGCGAACGAACAAAAGAACGACCCATCGTGAATGCCGGCACTGAGCAGCCGAGGAGAGTAAGGGTATGGCACGAAACTACAAGGAACTTCAAGCACAGATGGACCCCGCGAGCCGCGCAGACAACCAACGGCGGGTACGCGAGGAGCTACAGCGGATGGCCCTGGAGGAACTTCGTAGCGCCAAGCAGCTCACGCAAGCCGACATGGCTGAGATGCTGGACGTGCCGCAAAGTTCGATCTCACGAATTGAGCGGCGCGCGGACATGTATCTCAGCACGCTGAGAAGCTATGTCCACGCCGTCGGGGGCGAACTCCGGATCCAGGCCATTTTCCCCGATGGCGGCGCAGTGGTTATCGACCGCTTTGGGGAATACGAGGAACGACCGTATGTGGTCCAAGCACGAGCAGAGGGCGCCGGCTTGTTCCGGCTGCGTGCACACCCCCTATATCATCCGGGCGTTCCATTCTCAACCAAACCCTTCAAGTCCTCTGGACTAATAAAGACCATGCGAGCCTTGCATCTTCCAGAGCTTCAAATTAGCAGCATCAGGGAGAGATTGGAAAACAAGGGCGGCGAAACCGAGATCGGTGGCCGCGGCCTTGGGGTACAACGAGTTTTTAATGTTGAAGATTTGGTAGCAGCAGGGTTTGAGGAAACGAATACAGAATAAGCGCGAGAGTAAGAGAAGAGACCACCCCCGCCCACGTCCCTCGGGCACGCTCTCCCCGGGCGAGAAGCCCGAATTCCCTGATTTATCCTGATTGTTGACGGCTGACCGCTGAAAGCGGTTTTACCCTTTACCATTTACACTTTAAACTTTTAACCTTCGACTTCTGAACTATTATAGTTGAGCGCCGATTGCATTCTATGGCTTCAACGAACCAAAAGACGGAAGACAAGCTCCCTCTCGAAAAGGTCTTTGCTCCGGGGGGATGGCTGGCGCGGCACCATCCGAATTATGAATTCCGGCCGGGGCAGCTCGAGATGGCGGAGAGTGTGGAGTCGGCGCTGGAAAACCGCCAGCACCTGATTGTGGAAGCGGGTACCGGGACGGGCAAGACGCTGGCTTATCTCGTGCCGCTGTTGCGCAGCGGTGTGCGAACGGTCATCTCCACGGGAACCAAGAACCTCCAGGAGCAACTTTTTTATAAGGATGTTCCTTTTCTCAAGAAACTGTTCCCCCAGATGCGCGTCACCCTGATGAAGGGCCGGCAGAACTATCTCTGCCGGCAAAAGCTTTACGACATAGAGAGCCAGCCCGTCCTGAACGGCATGGAGGAGGTGCAGCAGTACCCAAAGCTGCGCCAGTGGGAAGAACGGACTGAAACCGGCGACCGGGCGGAATTGCGCTGGCTGCCGGACGCGAGTGAGTTGTGGAAAAAGGTGGATGCCCGCAGCGAGGCCTGCACGGGGCAAAAGTGCGGCGAGTTCGAGCGCTGCTTCATCACCCGGATGCACCAGCGCGCCGCGGAGTCCGACTTGCTCATCGTCAACCACCACTTGTTTTTCGCCGATCTCGCCCTCCGCCAGAACGATTACGCCGCGCTGCTGCCCGACTACGCGGCGCTGGTGTTCGATGAAGCCCACGAGATGGAAGACGTGGCCACTCAGTACTTCGGCGTGGAAGTGAGTAACTACCGCGTGGAGGAATTGGCGCGCGACACGGAAGCGGCGCTACGCATGAAGGGCATCAAAAGCCATGAAGTTCTGGCCGCGGTGGGTGAACTGCGGCGCCGCGCCGATTTGTTCTTCGAGCTTTTCCCGGCGCGGGAAGGGCGCTCCAGTTTCGACAATCGCGAGAGTTTCCTGGAGGTCAATCGCGGCGCCTACTCCGCCCTGACCAATGCCTTACTGCTCCTCCAAACGGAGCTCAGCCGCGTGCCGGAGCGCCCGGAGGAAATCAATAACCTAACGAGGCGCGCCCAGGATCTGCGCGCCAGTTTTGAGGTGGCGCTGGAAAGTCACGAGCGCAACATGGTGTATTGGTGGGAGCGGCGCGGGCGCGGCGTGTTTATTCAGGCCACACCCATCGACGTTTCCACGCTGTTGCGCGAGCGCTTGTTTCAGAAAGTCGAAACCGTTATCCTGACGTTGGCGACGCTGGCGGTGGGCGGAACATTCGATTTCCTCAAGCGCCGGCTGGGGGTCCAAAACGCCAAGGAACGCATTCTCGACTCTCACTTCGATTACGCTCACCAAGCGCTGCTTTATACCCCCACGCATTTACCGGACCCGCGCCAGCCGGACTTTGCGCGCCTGGCAGCGGAAGAAATCGTGCAGTTGCTGAAGGCCACCCGCGGACGCGCCTTTGTGCTTTTCACTTCGCACGCGCAAATGCGCGACGTTTACGAGCGCGCACACCCGCACTTGCGGTACCCACTGCTGATTCAGGGTTCGATGCCTCGGACGGAATTGTTGGACCGTTTCCGCTCCACCCCTCATGCCGTGCTTTTCGGCACCAGCTCGTTCTGGCAGGGCGTGGATGTGCAGGGCGAACAATTGAGCGCGGTGCTGATTGACCGTCTGCCGTTCGCCGTGCCCTCCGACCCCGTTACCGCCGCCCGTATACGGCAAATTAACGAGGAGGGCGGCAACGCTTTTGCCGATTACCAGGTGCCGCAAGCGGTCATCACCCTCAAACAAGGTTTCGGCAGGCTGATCCGCAGTGAAAGCGACCGCGGCATCCTGGTGATGCTGGACCACCGCCTGGTGCGCATGCCCTACGGACGGGTCTTCCTGGAAAGCCTTCCCCCTTACCACAAGACGAATCGGCTGGAAGATGTGAAGGCCTTCATGCGAGAATGAGAAGCTGGGAGTTGCAAGCCAAAAGTTGGAAGTCAGGATTCGAAGTCACGCTTCCCGGACTGCCGGGTTCCTTCTAACTTCTAGCTTCCAACTCCAACCTTCTGACTCCTGACACCTGACACCTTCTTTGAGGTATACATGTTTGAGGTTTCTGTAGAGTACACTTTTGCGGCAGGACATGCCCTACGCGGGTACAAAGGTAAGTGCGAAAACGTTCACGGGCACAATTACAAAGTCCAATTGGTGGTGGGCGGCGAGCAGCTTGACTCAACGGGGTTGCTGATGGACTTCGTGGAGGTGCGGAAGACCATTAAAGAACTGGTTGGGCGCCTGGACCACCGCTTCCTGAATGACCTTGCGCCTTTTGATAAGCTGAACCCTTCGGCGGAAAACATGGCCAAGTACTTTTGTGATGAGCTGGAACCGCATGTGCGGAGGCGGGGTCTGCAAATTCAGGCCGTAACCATTTGGGAGACGGATACCACCTCAGCCACCTATCGCCCGAAATAAGAAGTTAGAATCTAGAAGGGAGGAGCTAGAAGATGCCAGAAATAGTGCAAGGGTTGAGGATGGATTCTGGCTTGTGACTTCTAGCTTCTTGCTTGCTACCAGGTCCAGAAAGCTACTGCGGGATGCAATTCCGCTTGGTGTTGTTGGGCGCAGACACCTTCCTTGCAGATGTAGGTGTCGTCACACCAGCGGCAGCGGGCCAACTGGGCCTTTTCCCGGATAGTCCCACAGATGGCGCAGGCTTCCAACATGTCTGCAACTACGTGCCGGGAGTAATTCCGCCAGGTTTCCAAGACTTCACGTTCTTCCCGAATCTTCTCGAGTTCGTCATGGCTTAACATAACCAGCTCCCTCGCTTCCCCCATTCGGATGCAAGCTGGGGGCCAACGTTTGCAACAGCTCCCGCTTAGCATCGGCTGAAGAGCAAACTTCCTTGGATTCAGCTAATTAGGCACAATAAAAAACCTGACATATATCAATTATCAGTGTGTGATAACGACCTTTTGCACGCGCGTTGGCCCATTTTGAGACTCAGATTCCCCTTTTGTGACGCGCTTCCTCGCAGCCCGGTGTCTACAGGCCATAAGGAATTGAGGTAAAATGCTGGGGGGAGCTTGCGAACAGCGAAAGTCCAATAAACGAATGGTCGTGACGGAAATCTTCAAGTCGATTCAGGGTGAGTCCACTTTCGCCGGATTACCCTGCATTTTTGTCCGCCTGACCGGATGCAACCTGCGATGCCATTGGTGCGACACGGCGTACGCGTTTCATGGCGGTCAGAAGATGACGGTGGAGGAAGTCATGACGCGCGTTCACCAGTTGGGGGGTAAGCTGGTGGAACTGACCGGCGGCGAGCCGCTGCTGCAAGACGATGTCTATCCCCTGACGGAGCAACTGCTGAGTGAAGGGTTCCGGGTACTTGTGGAAACCAGCGGGGAGCGCCACATCGGCCGTTTGCCGCAGGAAGTCATCAAAGTGCTTGATGTGAAATGTCCCCGCAGCGGGGAAGGTGGAACCTTCTGTGCTGAAAACGTGAGCGCCTTGGGAAAAAAAGATCAGATCAAATTCGTGATTGCGGACGAGAATGACTATCGCTACGCCCGCGATTTTATGCTCCAGCATAATCTGCGCGAGCGTGTAGACGAGGTTATCCTCTCGCCGGTCTTTGGGCAGTTGCACCCCCGCCGACTTGCCGAGTGGATTCTGCGCGACGGATGCGAGGTCCGCCTGGGCCTGCAGATCCATAAGTTTATTTGGGACCCGGAAACACGCGGGGTATAGTGAACGGGATTCGGGGGTCGGGAAAGAACAATTCTGAATGATGAGCCTCTGGGAGCTCGCGGCGAAGGTTTAGAGACTGACAACTGATGACTGAAAACAATTCAGGGGCCAGAGACGACGGACCACGGACCACGGACAAGCCTTTAGCCATCATCCTTGCCAGTGGGGGCATGGACAGTTGTGTGACGACGGCGATTGCAAATGTCGATTATCTTCTCGCCATGCTCCATGTCGGATATGGCCAGCGCACGGAGGCGCGAGAGCTCCGTGCTTTCCATGCCCTGGCAGATTTCTACCAAGCTGAGCATCGCCTGGTGTGCCGGCTGGATCACCTGAAACAAATCGGCGGGTCAAGCTTGACCGACGCCAAGATCGCGGTGGAGGTCGCCAATCTGGAACGGCAAGAGATCCCATCGAGTTACGTTCCCTTCCGCAACGCGCACTTTATTTCCATCGCTGTGTCGTGGGGCGAGGTTTTAGGGGCGCGCAAGATTTTTGTCGGGGCCGTTGCCGAAGACAGCTCCGGTTATCCCGATTGCCGCCCGGAATACTATGCGGCGTTCAATCGCGTTATCGCTGCTGGAACCAAACCCGAGACCCTGTTGGAAATCGTGACCCCGGTAATTCATATGCGGAAGAGTGAGATTGTTCGTCGCGGCCGCGAACTGGGAGCCCCCTTCGAGCTCACCTGGTCATGCTACCAGGGGCAGGACGTGGCGTGCGGCGTGTGCGATAGCTGCGCCCTGCGCCTACGTGCTTTCGCGGAGGCAGGCGTAGACGATCCCCTTCCCTACCTCCAGCGCCCCCGCTACCGGCGAAAGCAGGAATCCTGAGGCCGCGAAGAAAAGCTGCGTACCTGTTGAGTCCCGGACGCCAAACATATAGAATGGGGGGCGAAATACCAAATATGGGAGGAGGCATTTATGGCTAGTTCTTGCACGCGGAGATTGATGGGGGTTGCAATCGTCTTCGCGATGTTTTTGACTTGCATTCCGGCCTTGGCGCAGACCGGAGGCTTGACGGGAAAGTGTACGGGGGAAGGAGGCGTGGCGCTGGCGGGCTACACGGTGCAAGTTGAGCGCACCGAAGTTAAGTGGACTTCACATGTGAAGACCAACAAGAAAGGTGAGTTCACTTATATAGGATTGATGCCGGGCACGTACAAGGTCACACTTTTAGGTACAGATGGCAAGCCCATGTATTACCAAACCCAGAAGGTGGGGCTCGGCGACCCCACCGTCGTCAATTTTGACATGGCGCAGATCGCCGCAGAAAACAAGAAAACTCAGGCGAACAATCCCGAATACCAGAAACAGGTAGCAGAGCAAAAGCAAACCTCAAATTTGAAAGCGAAATTCGATCAGGGACGCGCCCTCTTTGGACAGAAGCAGTATAAAGAGGCGGCCGCCGTGTTCGAGGAGGCATTGCCTCTTGCCAACCCCAAGAATGCTCCTGTCGTCATAGCCCAATTGGCTGAAACGTGGGCGAAGGCCGGCGACGCCGAAACCGACCATGATGCGCGGGCAGCGGACCAAGCCAAAGCGTTGGACTATTACAATAAGGGCATACAACTTACCCCCGATGATGCTACCCTGCACAACAACTTGGGCAATTTATATGCGGAAATGGGCAAGTCGGCGGAAGCAGCAGCGGAGTTCAATAAGGCAGCGGCTTTGGATCCCACTCATGCCTCGGGTTACTACTATAACCTGGGCGCCATTATGGTGAACAAGGGGCAAATGGACGAAGCCGCGGCCGCACTGAAGAAGGCTACGGATATTGACCCCTCAAACGCCCAAGCCTGGTACTGGTATGGGATGGCTTTGATGGGCAAGGCGCAAGTCAAGCCGGATGGGACAATGGTCCCCGCTCCAGGCACCATTGAAGCCTTCCAGACTTACCTGAAGCTTTCGCCCAATGGGACCTTTGCCGCCCAGGCGCAAGCCAGCATTGACTCGTTCCAGAGCAAGGGAAGCTTGGAATACAAGAAGACCAAGAAATGACTCTTTCCCCAAGAACGCAAGCCCCGCAGTGGCGTCTGCAAGCCCGCTGCGGGGCTTTCCATTGATCAAGGATTCCGGGATGAAAGCATCTTGGCTGATCGGCATAGGCTTGGCGCTCCTGGCGGCGCCGCTCCTTGGCGACACAATCTATCAGACCAATTCGCAGGGCAGGGAAATCATCTTGCAACGCGATGCCATTGTCATCCAGCAGGACTCGTCCTTTGTCGTGTACAAACACTTCGACCTGAAGGAGCGCCGCGTCACCGTGGTGCGGCTGAACCGGGGCAGCTTGCCTATTCGCGTCCACGTCAGCAATGGCGGCGAGCGAGCGGGCATTGTGGATGTTTGGAAGCGTTTCGGTTACAAGGCGGCCATCACCGATGAAGCCGGCAAAATCACTCAGGTTTATGATCTCTACCTCGACTTCTATCCGCCGGGAGGCCGGGGATCCCTGCTCGAATCGGTTGCTCCCTGCACGAACTTTCCCCTACAGACCGACGCTGGAGTGCCTGACGAAGTTGAATTCGACAAGATCGACCGCGTCGAAATCCAGGGAAACCGGCTCAGCGTCATCCGGCGCGAAGGGAAAATCGTCACGGGCAAATTCCTGATGCCGACCACCCAACCCGCCGAGGTCCGGGCTCTGGGCATTACTGACAATTATGACCCGGGCAGTCAACAGGTCTTCGACTTTTCCGTCCCGCTTTCCCGGTTGAAATTGATTTCCTTTGAATAGGCGGCAACGCTGAGGGGCCACAAACTCCGGCGTTGCGGTTCCCCTGCCGCTTCTACTTCTTCTTTTCCGCCTGCCACAGGCCAAGCGCGAGAGCGCGGCCGCAAAAAGGGCAATAGTTGACTCCCCAATAGTCGTAGCCATGCGGTGATGCGGCCTGGATAAAATACTCTGTGTTCAAGTCGTTTACGATTCGCCCGTCATCAATGTGATGTTTGGCGCCAAAATAAAACGCCCCGCGCTCATTGGCGTCCGCCAATTGGTCACAACAAAACATCTCGTACTCCTCCAGCGGTCTAAGGGAATAAGCGGGGGGGGTGGAGCGAGGAAACAATCGTCCGCCAGAGCTTCAAGCTAACCTGCTCGAAGCCGTGGAGTGAGTAGTCCCGCTTTTCGCGCCCTGAAACATGTCCGCCGCTGTCCCCACCTGCGGTCCACGATCTGCCCCAGAAAGCCGCGACCTATTTCTCCAGCTTGAACCCGATCTTAATGGTCACCTGAAATTCCGCCACCTTGCCGTCGTCGATGCGCCCGCGCTGTTCGACCACTTCGAACCACGCCATGTTTCGCATCGTCTTGGCCGCCTCGGTGACGGCCGCGCGCACCGCCTCGGCAAAGCTCGTCGGCGATGTCCCTACCAGTTCGATGATTTTGAAGGTTCCTGCCATGACGTGTCTCCTTTTGCTTGGGATTGGGATTACCAGATGCAATTCGCCCCCAACATTGTATCCTGGTTTTGGATTGTCCGCAGCGGCAGCAGGTTGGAGTGAGCGGCGCTCGCCCGCAAAAAGGTCGAGCGGTACCGCGGCGGCTCATGCCTTCTTGAACTTCACCACATGATCGCTAAACGAGAGGAAGATTGCGAATACCCAGACATACCAGGGAATTGGGTCATGGTAGTGATAGTGCAGGATTACACAGACGGCGAATGTCAAAGCACCAAGCATGAATCCTCCTTCAGAGTTAGTTTGCCGATCCGGCATTTTAATATAGTCTTGGGCAATTGGGTGGACAACGTAGCGCTCCGGCCTGACGGGGCATTTGCCGGCAAGATGCGGGCGCTAGAGTCGAAGTATTGCCCAGGCATTTCCTGGACACTCCGCCAGTGGCAAGTTGTAGACGCCAGATTATGCTGAAAGAGTAAGCGGCAACCGTGCTCCGAAGCGCTGAGTGCCCTCCCCGCTTTCACGCGTCGGCGGTGTGGAAGTGCAGGATCGCGCTGGCCACTATCAGTATGGCCAGCGCCAGCACGCTTCCGAGCACATCGATCCTGATGGTGGTGTGGGCGGTGGCCACGGATTCCTCGTTGCCTTGGTTGAGCAACCGCTGCTCCTGCCCTTCCATGGCCTGGAGGTCCCGGCGGATTCCATCCATGCATTCCTCTTCCCGGACGCGGAGTTGCGCTTCGTCCGTTGCCGTGGACTTCTCGCCCTGGGGCAGGTTCATGGCCAGGTGGAAGATGCTGAAGGCGTTTTCAATTTGATCATCGAGTTCGTCCAGCCGCGCCCGTTGGTGTGGACTATCGGAGGCTAGAGTCCGGAGATGGTCGAGTTGTTTTTCCGCCTCGGCGACACTGGCGTAATAGCCGGTTCGAAACTTATCGTCCCGGACGATGGCAAAATCTGTAGCCCGGTTCTGCGCGCCCTGAATGGCTGAGCGTGTCTGGGAGATTGCAGCCAGAACTTCGTTTGTCCTCGCCAAACGACTGTTCGCAGAGATGAATTGCTGCGTGTTCTGATATGAAAGCACCCCGGCTACAATGAGCACCACTGCTACCAAACTTGATATAATTCCGAGTTCGGCCTGGACCGTTGCGTTCATCTGCTACCTCTTTCTTATGTTGTTTGCCTCTTCAGTATTAGAAACTCGATGACTTTACCCTGAACCTCGGATTTCAACATTAACGCTTCGTGAAAACTATACGAACGCTACGTGAAGAGCACACGAACTCTTCGCGAAAACTCCACGACGACGGCCCTCGCTCAGCCGACACACAATGCGAGCGCGGCGGAAGAGGCCGGGGGCAATGTGCGCGTCGGTCCCCTTGCCTTGGGCGGCGAGGCGAGCGCCGGCAGACGATTAGAGGCCAGCTCCCAGGCTTCAGGGCATGAACGCCTTTGTACCTGCTCTTGCCGCCGGACGTGTCGATCACTGGCGGGGCCTTGGTCTTGACACTGCGAAGCGAATAAGGAAACAATGAAAATGCTCTTTTCCCGGCGCAGGGCTGAGAAATGAACCAAATCTTATTCCGCTTCGCCACTTTCCGCACTGGCTTCACCTGAGCGCGATCCCTCCGATCGCGTGCCGATTGCTAATATCCCCACATTCCAATTCTGACTCGGAGGATAACGATGAAGACGAAGCACACGCTTGGGGTTTTTTGCATCTCCGGCCTGATGGCGCTGCTGGCGATGGCGCGCACTCCGGGGGAATTCTCCCCGCCCTCGCGGACTTTTCTGTTTACATATCATATAACACTCCAGGATATTCCTGCCGGGGCCCAGCGGGTGCGGGTGTGGATTCCGCGCGCCGTGAGCGATGTCCATCAAACCGTGGTCTTAAAGAACGTTGATGGGCCGGCTCGCCTCCGCGAGATGCGGGAACCACTGTTCGGCAACCACATCCTTTACGGAGAAATCCTGCACCCACAGCCCGGCCCCGCGGAAATCACGGTTGAGTATCAGGTGACGCGCCAGGAATACTCCAAGGGGAATTATGCGAATCTGGTGAAAGCCGGCGAAGCGCCTGCCACCACTCCGAAATATCTGGCCCGATTCCTTGCGCCTGACCGCCTCGTTCCCATCGATGGGAGAATAAAGGAGCTCGCGGATGAGAATACACGCGATAAGGAGGGTACGGTGGAAAGGGCACATGCGCTGTACGATTATGTCTTCCAGACGGTACGCTACGACAAGTCGGGAACGGGCTGGGGACGTGGCGATTCGCTCTGGGTATGCGGTGCCAAGCACGGCAACTGCACGGACTTCCACTCGCTGTTTATCTCACTGGCACGGGCGGAGGGAATCCCCGCGCGTTTTGAAATCGGTTTCCCCGTGCCCACTGGGAAGGAAGGGACCATTCCCGGCTATCATTGCTGGGCCGAGTTTTTCGTGAACGGGGTGGGCTGGGTGCCGGTGGATATTTCCGAGGCTTGGAAGGATCCTAAAAAGCATGACTACTTCTTTGGGACGTTGGACGCCAACCGGGTGCAGTTCTCCGTCGGCCGCGACTTGATACTTCAGCCGAAGCAGGACAGCGGACCCCTCAACTACTTTATCTATCCTCATGTCCAGGTGGACGGCAGGTCGTTCGAAGGGATTGGGAAGAGCTTCTCGTATCGAGAACTGGCCGCGCCCCCTGGTGAAGTGGAGCAGCACGCGGCTCGTTAAGTTGAACCGAACCTGCAGCAGGACTTGCACAAGAGGAACAATATGTCGCCGGCTGGAGGTCAAGGTGTGCATTCGCTGCCCTCAGCTTTGTATGGCAGAGGAGGCTGCTGAGGACCCTTCTGCCGGGCCAGAGAACGGCAAGCCTAACTCACCTAAAGTTTTGTACTTTCTAAGCCAGAAGGACGAGGTAAAGCGGCCGCAACAGGCTTTGCGGAAAACCTTAAATACTAGCAACATAGTTAACTTCGCGATGTAATGTTCTTGTCACATTCTTCTCACACTGCGTTAATCCCACTCACTCATCATAATCGGGATTAATCATGATTGGGATTAATTAATAAAGCCGGGTTCGATCCCGCACGAGGAGTGTTGCACTCTTTTCGGGCAGTTATAAAGTTAAAACATATAAGGAGCAAATGATGCACAAACGCAGGCTTGTCACCCCTAGAGTTGTGTGTATGGCGATTCTTCTCATGTGCTTGTGGGCATTGGGCATTTTCGCCGCCGACGGAAATTCGCCCGCCGCGGACGCCAGCACCCCTCCCGCGGCCAAATCGGCGCAGCCCAACGCCAATTCCAACGAGCAGATTACCGCTCTGAAGCAACAGATGGTTCTTCAGCAGAAACAGATCGAGCAAATGCAGAAGGTTTTGGAGGAGCAGAAACGGCTTCTGGAACAGCTTACCAAGCCTGCTCCGGCCAGTGGGCAAGCGGCGCAACCGGCCAAACCGGTTGCAAGCACTCAGCCAGCCGCCCAACCGGCACAACCAGCCGTAGCCACTCAGCAAACCGCCCAACCGCACGCCTCCAGTCTCGGTGAGGTGGCCTCCACCACCCCGATAATTCCCCAGTCACAGAAGAAGGCGGAAAACGCGACAGTACTTCCGGCAGCGGGCACAACAACGATAGCCGCCAACAGTAATGCCGCCGGCGATCAGGAAACCTCCCCGCTTCAGTTGCATATCGGGGATGCGACCCTTACCCCCGTTGGCTTTATGGATTTCACCAGCGTCTGGCGCAACAAAGCGGCGGGCGGAAACATCGGCTACAGCTTCGGGAGCATTCCGTACGGAACATCCTACCAGACGAACCTCAGCGAACTTCGTTTCAGCATCCAGAACTCCCGCATCGGCTTCCGCACGGATGCGGACGTCAAAGGATTTCACGTCATTGGCTACATGGAAGCCGACTTTCTGGGCACCCCGGCCAGTACCAACATTGCGGTGACGAACAATGCGCAACTTCTCCGCAATCGGCTGTACTGGGTGGACCTGCGAAGAGGCGGTTGGGAAATTCTCGGCGGCCAAACCTGGAGTTTGGCGACTCCCGGCCGTAAAGGCATCTCACCCATCCCCAGCGACGTCTTCTACACGCAGAATATGGACGTAAACTACCAAGCGGGCTTGTTCTGGGGGCGCATTCCGGAATTGCGATTTGTTTATCACCTGGCCGAGAACAAGGCAGCCTTCGCTTTCGCCATCGACAGCCCCGATCAGTATGCCGGCGGCTCGTCGGGAGGCGGCAGCATTACTCTCCCAACGCTGCTTTCGACCTATTCCAGCGAATTGGACTTCGGCTCCAGCTCGGGCGGCATCGCCACTCCCAATTTTACTCCGGATTTCATTGCGAAACTCGCTTTCGATCCCATTAAGCAAGTTCACTTCGAAATCGGGGGCTTGGAGCGTAACTTCAAGGTTTGGGATCCGGGCACCGCTGCCAATGCCACCACGGGCTATCCTGCCATCCCTTCCGGCACCTTCTCGTCAGAAGGCGCGGCCGGTTTCCTGAATCTTAACATGGAACTTTTCAAGGGATTCCGCTTCCTCACCAACAACTTCTGGAGTGACGGCGGCGGCCGTTACATCTTCGGTCAAGCGCCGGATGTCGTCGTCAACGCCAACGGAACCATCACTCCCCTCCACAGCGCTTCCACGGTGACGGGCTTCGAATACACCCACAAAAATACGCTGATCTTTGCCTATTACGGTGGCATCATGATCGGCCGCGATGCCGTGATCGACTCCAACGGCAAACTGGTCGGTTATGGCTACGCCGGCTCTTCCACCGGCAACAATCGCACCATCCAGGAGGCCACTTTTGGCTTCAATCAGACCGTCTGGAAGCATCCGAAGTATGGCGCGATCAACATCATCGGCCAGTACTCGTACGTGACGCGCGATCCCTGGTACATTACTGCGGCAACGCCGGCCAATCCCCCCAACGCCAACAACAATGCGCTCTACTTCGACTTGCGCTACACGCTGCCCGGCTCGGCTCCAACCTTAGGGCGTCCGGCGCCGTAAGGCCCTTTGCCTCGCGTATTCCTCTCGCTTCAGTGTGGGCTTCGGCCCGCACTGAAGGGAGAGCCAACTCTGCGACAATTCCTTTGAGCGGCTGGCCACAGCGCTATTCACATAGCTGTGTGATGGCATGACATCGATTGCCGTGGGTGCCCGGGCCATCAAACAACTTAAGGTACAGCACCCGGCCACGGGGAAGAGGGGGGAGGGGGACGAGATCTTGAGCCTCGCCGAAAGGAGGAGATGAAACGCCATGGGTAGAATCCATAATCTTTTGAACTCAGCCATTATTATTCTCTCCTGCATCCTTGTTTCCATGGGCCCGGGGAAGCTATGGGGGCAGCAGAGTCATTCCTCAGCGGAGCTTCCCTCTTCCGCGGTTTTAACCCAGATCAGAGACATTCTGCAGCTTTCGGATAAAGACGCGGACCGGGGGCCACCGGTCCGGGTTCGCGGGGTGGTTACCTATTATGACGGGCCTGCTTATCACCCTGATCACTCCGACCCAGATTTTTTCTTGCAAGATTCCACGGGGGGGATTTTTGTTAAGGAAGCGTCGGGCCAAGAACTTAACCTCACCGCCGGTGACTTTGTGGAACTTAAGGGAGTCACCGCGCATGGATGGTATAGAAACCAGATAGAAAAGCCCAGTGTTAGCGTTCTCGGACGGGCGCCTCTGCCGGAGCCCCGACGCCCTGCCACTTCCCAGTTAGAGTTGGGGCGGGTTGACTGCGAGTGGGTCAAGATTGCAGGCATGGTATACTCCGCCGAAATTGAGGAGCCTTCGAGGAAACTTATCCTTCACCTCAGCGTGGGGGCAAGGCGCGTCAAGGTCACGGTGCTGAAGTATCCCAAAACTGCGGTGACCGGCCTACTTGATTCCAATGTCCAGATTCAGGGCGTTTGTGGGGGCGAGTACAATCACAAACGCGAGATGACCGGAATCATCATCTACGTTCCCGACATCAGCTTTGTCCACAACCTGGGGGCGAGTGCGCACACTGAAGGTCCCGCCAGGAACTCGGTTAGCGAGCTTGAAAGGCTAAGGGGTGTGCTGCTGCCGAGTTCTGCTTCCGCCCTTGGGAAGTAAGCTCTCCGGTGGAACGTGGTGACGCGCATATTCCTCTCGCTTCAGTGTGGGCCTCGGCCCACGCTGAAGCGAGAGCCAACTCCAAAATATCAGACCAGTACACCTTTAGGGGACTACCCCAAAATCCGCATTACACGGCATCGTAGATTCAGAGACGCGTTGCTTGCTTTTTTCCGTTAAGCGCAGGTTACCCCCATATTTCATCACAATCCAACGACATGCCTTGGCGATTGCAGAATGACTTCTCCGGCAACCACCGATGGATACCCCAGCGCGGGTATCCCATTTGGATTCAGGCTTGTCCGTCCTGGCAAGCACCGGACCGAAGCAGGCTGAGAACAGCTTTGCCGGGCACGAAATTCATGCTAATGTGTGAACTCTTGGTCCGTGGGTGGCGGACCACATCTTAACATTGCCGATTTTATTGCAGATTTGCGCCGCACTCGATGGGTCCTGAGTGCCTGACTTCATAAGGAGGAGCATCCGATTATGTCATCATCGATCCGACAGGCTCGGTATTGCCTGATCCTTCTCCTCGCTGCCGGCTGCACAGCAGCTTGGGGGCAAACCTTTCAGGGTAGTTTTACTGGGACCGTAATGGATCCCTCCGGGGCGGTCATTCCGGGCGCCCTGGTGACGATTGCAGAAGAAGACAAGGGTTTCTCGCGTAGCGTGACCACCTCCAACGACGGCAGTTATGAGATTCCTCTTCTTCCGCCAGGGCGGTATGTCCTGCGTGTCCAGAAGGAGGGATTCGAAAAATCCGAGCGCGGCCCCATGACGCTCCTGGTGAATCAGCACCAACGGGTGGACATATCGCTCAAGGTGGGACCGCAGGCAACAACCATCAAGGTGGAGGCCACCCCTGCCACGGTGGAGAACCAAACCTCCTCTGTGGGAACCACGATTGACGAGGAAAAGGTCAACGAGGTCCCCTTGAACGGGCGGAATTTTCTGGAATTGGCGTTGCTGGTGCCCGGCGTATCTCCCGGGACCGAGGGCACCCATATCAGCTCGCGGGGTGGCGCTATCAATGTGAACGGGATGCGTGACTCGATGAACTCCTATTGGCTGGATGGCCTCGATGACACCTCCGTGGGTGTGGGCCAGTTTACCGTCGCCCCGCCGCTCGACTCGGTGCAGGAATTTCGCATGGAGACGGGAGTTTACGAGGCGAAATTCGGCGCCCACGCCGGGGCCGAAGTGAACATGGTGACCAAGTCAGGAACCAACGACTTGCACGGCAGCGTCTATGAATTCGCGCGCAACACCCATTTCGACGCGCGCGACTTCTTCGACCCCTCGGTGGCTCCCCTTCACTTCAATCAGTTTGGCGGGACGCTCGGCGGGCCTATCGTGGTTCCGGGGGTTTACGACGGACACGACCATACCTTCTTCTTCTTCGCCTACGAGGGCACGCGTGACCATCGCGACTTCTATGACAACTTCCTTGTCCCCAGCATGGGGGAACGCCAAGGCGACTTTACCGATCTTCTGAACCCCAGTTGTTCCAGCCAGACCATTTTGCTCAATCCCTTGGGCCAAGGCCAGACTTTCACCAACATCAATCAAGTCCTGCCGCAGGCGGACCCGGTGGGACAGGCCCTGGTCAATCTATTCCCGCAACCCAACCTCTCGAATGCCACCTGCGGCGCCGCCAATTACCAGGGTCTTGTCGACCGCCAGGTCACCTACGACACCTTGACGGGACGCATCGACCATCAGTTCAGCAGCAAGGACTCCATATTCGTCCGTTACAGTCTGAACTTTGATCGCGAGTTTTGGCCCACGGGCACGGTTCCGGAACTTACCACCACGCTGCCAGGATATGGGCGTTTTTCGCACGACTCCTACCAGATGGCGGGCCTCGATTGGACTCATATCTTCAACCCCAAGTTCGTCAACGAAGTCAAGCTGGGATACAACCGCTATCAAATCCGGGAAGTCGACCAGGACTTGGGCGATCCCCTGGCTTCAAGCCTGGGGATCGAAGGCGCCAAAGACATCGGCTCCGTTCCCGCGGGTGTTCCCAACATGAACTTTTCCGGATACGCCAACATGGGGGCCGATGAAACCACACCCCAAAGCGGCGCCGTGAACACTTTCCAAATTGGCGACACGCTGACGCAAGTGATTGGGTCACACACCCTAAGCTATGGCGCTGATATTCGCTCGGTCCATCGCGGAAATTTCTCCCTCGACAACATCATCCGGGGAGAGTTTGATTTTACCGGGTTCCTCACGGGCGGCCTGGGTCAAGCCTCGGCGTCGGAATTGGGGTGCTCCACCTGCACGCTCGGCAACAGCATCGCGGACGCACTGCTGGGCCTTCCCGAGTACTGGCTGAACGGATTCCAAGAATACATTTCCGGCCAATTTGGTGAATACGATTTCTTTATCGAGGATGATTGGCGTGTCCGCCCCCATTTAACCTTTAACCTCGGGTTGCGCTACGAATACAAGAGCCTGGTTACGGAAGGGTCGAACGCCTTTTCCAACTTCGATTTCAGCAATGGGGATCTCATGGTGGCGGGAAATAACGCGGCGACCCTGTGGAGCTTTAATCCCAGCGTCAACCCCCTCACCGGCCAGTATCAGATAAGCCCGGCGCCTTGCACGGCCGAGACTTGCAGCCAGCAGACGATTAACTTGGGAAGCACGGCAAGCAACCGCTCCCTGCAAAAGCCTGACCGCAACAATTTTGCCCCGCGCATTGGCATCGCCTGGCAACCCTTTAAGAGCCCGAAGACCGTTCTGCGCGCCGGCTACGGTGTTTTTTACGATCAGACCTTTGGCGATGTGTATTTCCAGAAGGCCGCGAATCCACCTTTCGTCCAGATTCAAGAGGGCAACTCCCCCTCCGTGTTGGAGGCGTGCGCCCTGGCCGGGGAGTGCAATTTCCAACCGGGGAGCGGCCAAATCATCCAGAATGCCCTGTCGGGGATCGTTGGGTCGGTTTACCCCACTATGAGCCCCTTCCAGCTTAATTTCCGCAATGCCTTCATCCAGGAGTGGACTGCGGACGTGCAGCAGCAGATCGGGCAAAACTGGCTCTTCGATATGGGCTACGTGGGAACGCGGGGGCTGCGCCTTGTTCAGGAGACGGACCCCAATCAGGCCATGAACCTTTCTACGGTGCCTGCGGCTGACGTCCCGACGACGCTCGCGGCCTGCGAAAACGTAAACGGCTGCCCTCGACCTTATCCCTATTTATCCAGTTTCTCGTATACGCAGTCCGCCGGGAGCTCTTTTTACAATTCTCTCCAGGTTAAGATCGAGCGGCGAATGTCTAAGGGCCTGTCGCTTTTGGCCGCCTACACTTATTCGAAGTCCATCGACACCACTTCCGGCCCCTTCAGCGATACGCGCAATGCCAACTTCCCCCAGAACTCCTATGATGTGGCGGCGGAAAAGGCCGTATCTGATTTCGACATTCCCCACCGGCTGTCTCTCGCCTACCTCTGGGCGATGCCTTTCGGTACGACGGTGTCGAAGCTCGATAACCACAACCTCAATCACCTGATTGAAGGTTGGGAAGTGGGAAGCGTCCTCACCGTGCAGTCGGGCCCTCCCTTTACGCCATTTGTGAGCGGAGGCATCAGCGGCGCAGACGAAGTACAGATCACCGGGACAGGAAACGATACCGATCGGCCGAACGTCGCGGGCAACGCCTTCTACCCCTCGAAGCAAACACCGCAGCAATGGGTCAATGCCTCGGCCTTCAGCATTCCCAGCCCCTTCACCTTCGGCAACGCGGGACGCAACATTCTGCGCGGGCCGGGATTGGGAAGCTGCGATTTCACCATCCATCGCGACTTTCGCCTGGGAGAAATGAGCCGCCTGGAGTTCCGCGCCGAGATGTTCAACATCTTCAACCGGCCCAATTTCGATATTCCCCAGCGTGACCTGGCCGCCTCGAGTTTCGGCCAGATCTTCAACACCGTTCAGCCGGTGGCCGGCTTGGCTTCCGGCGGGCCTGGTGAACCGCGCGAGCTGCAGCTTGGTTTGCGATTGACCTGGTAGACTTCAAGCGGGTACGAAAATCGAAACTTGAAATTCGAAACTCGAGTTTTCGGCGTCGATTTTGCTCTCCCGCTCAAGGCAAATCGGCAAAGGGGAGAAGCAGCGGGCGCTCTGCCAGGAAAGGCAGACGAGAGATTTCCTTCAAGGCGCGGTTCACATGCTTTTCCTGGGTGGCCTCGAGGGTCATGACGAAGGGAAGGCTCTGCTTCTTGCATTCGGGCTCTTGTAAAACGGAGTCGATGTTGATGTGATGACGGCCCAGGATGGTGCAGACGCGTCCCAGAATGCCAGGCCGGTCCCGCACCACGAGCCGCAAATAGGTGGCGACGACGTTTTCATCGAGTGGGGCGATCCGGGACGGATGCCAGTTTTCGTATCCGAAGGGGGTTGAGCCCGAGCCGCCCGCGGCAATCGAGCGCGCGATCTGCACGACGTCGGAAAGCACCGCGACGCCCGTAGCTTCACCCCCCGCACCGCGGCCGGTAATGCTGGTGTTGCCGCCTTTGTTGCCCACCAATAGAACGCCGTTTGTGGCGCCTTTCACGCCGGCCAGGCGCGAGGAGGTGGGGATCATCATGGGGCGGACGAATACTTCCAGGCGATTGCTCGAGCGGCGCCGGGCTCCGGCAATCAGGCGTAGCGTGTGATTCAGCCGCTGCGCGTAAGCAAAATCCACTTGATCGATACGCGCGATGCCTTGCACGGGGATGTCGCGGACTTGCACCGCCTGGCCAAAACACATCATGGCCAGGATGGCAATCTTGTAGCTCGAATCGTAGCCTTCGATGTCGAAGGCGGGGTCCGGCTCGGCGTATCCTTTTTCCTGGGCCTCGGCCAGGACTTCGGCGAACGAACACCCGCGCCGTTCCATCTCGGTTAAGATGTAGTTGGTGGTGCCGTTCAGGATTCCATAGACGGCGGTAAAGTTCTCGCCCGCCAGCCCTTCCCGGACCGCGTGCAGCACCGGGGTTCCGCCGGCCACGCAAGCTTCAATTCCCAAACCCACGTGGTGTGCGCGGCTGCGCTCAACCAACTCCACACCGTGTTCCGCCACCAGTTGTTTGTTGGCCGTCACCAGGTGCTTGCCCGCTTTCAGCGTGGCAAAGGCGATGGCGCGGGCGGTGGGCAGAACCCCTACCAGCTCGACGACAATGTTGACTTCCGGATCGCCGACAACCTGCTTCCAGTCCGAGGTGACCTTGACGGGCTGGTGGAGCCAGGAGAGATCCCGCTTATGTACGCTACGGGAACAGATGACCTTGAGTTGAAGATTGCATCCCAGCCGGCGCTGGATTTCGCGCTGGTGCTCGGCCAGAACCTTCAGCGTGCCCGTGCCGACGGTCCCCAAACCGATGACCCCCAGGCCCAGAGTACGCCCATGGCTTGCGGAGGGGGCAAAACGAATTCTAGGTGAAGGGGTCATCGCTGCGATCCCGTCGAGAGTGGAGATGCCTATTCACTTTGCAATGAAGCGGGTCAAAATGGCAAGCAAACCCCCACCCCGGCACTCCTCGATTTGCGAGGCGTGAGAGCAAAAGCGTCATCAGGACGCTGCGGGTTGACCCTCCGCAAGAAGACGGCTCGCCGAGGCCGCTCGCGCGGCCCCGGCGATGCCTTGCGGAAGTTACTTCTTGGCGGCTGGCTTCTTGCCCATCGCCTTCCTGGCAACAGGCTTCTTTTCTCCCAGCAGCACAATCAGGTCGTCGGAGTTGAACGGGAAGAGGCGCTGCGACATCTGACCTGTGGTGCTGAGATGAATATCCACGCGGCGGTTGTTCGCCATGCGGAAAGCAACCACATTCTGGTCCACGCGCTTGCGGTCTTCCGGAGTGACATTGGGGTTCTCAGCAGTCAGTTTTTCAACCTCTTTGTCGCTGAGGTTCTTTTCCTTTCCGAGGGCAGCGGTCTGGATCCGCTCGGCAGGAATTCCATTCTCGACCAAATAGCTCTTCACCCGATCGGCGCGACGTTGTGATAGCGCCTTGTTGAACGCCACCGAGCCTCGGAGGTCAGCGTGGGCTTCCAGAATCAAATTGGCCTCCGGCCGAAGCGTCAGGTATTGTTTGAAATTGGTGACGATTTCATTCAAGCGATTTACTTGACTGGGGACCAAGCCGCCCTGAGGTTCGGCCACTGTGGGCAAATTGGTGGGGAAGTAAATGCTGTTGAAGGTAAGCTTGGTTTCGAGTGTGGCTTCGCTCACCGCCGCCTGTTCAATGTCATTCGAACCGGTAATGTGCAGGGTGGCGGTGCGCGTCTCGGACCCGCCACAGGCGTTGCTGGCGTGCAAGGTGTAGGTGACGCTCTCGTCAATCGGTCCGACGGAAGTTTTGGTGGGCGTGATTTGAAGTTCGCGACTGCCACTCGCCCCCACCGTACCGAGGGGATCTACGGAGATGCTGTTGGCGTTCGGGGCGGACCAAGTCACGGTGGCGCTTGGCTGTTGGTCAACCTTGTCGCCGATCTTGTGATAACGAACCTCGGCGGGCGACACATTCAGCGAAGCGGCAATGGCCGTATTGACATTCACATTGGCGTCGGAAGTGTAAGCTCCGCCCGGCCCGACGGCATTGAATTTGTAATCGGTGGTCTGCTTGGGCTCGACCGTTTGATCGCCGCTAGCGCTCACGGGCGAGCCGTTGAGGTCCGTTGCCACTGCCCCCTCAGAGGACCACGTCAAATGCGCGGAGTCGCCGCAATTAATCTGCGTGGTGGAGGAGGAAAACTGGCCGGTGACCTTTTGCACCGCCACTTCCATGCCGGGGTTGAACCGCGGCAGCGACTGTAACTGCTGTCCGCGCGGCCACGCCACCGTCTTGCGGACGCCACTGAAAGCATCAACCACCACGCGCTGGTTGGCTAGTACTTCCACCGGGGTCGACCAAACTTGCGGGTCGCCGTGTAACACGGTCAACTCATATTTTCCCGGGGGAACGATCAACACGAACTTCCCACCCGATTCGCTCTTGAATTCGGCGCCGTGACCAACGAAAAAGGCGGGGTCCTTGCCATTCAAGAGGACAGCGTCGTGTTCGGCGCCTCTCACCGTAATGGCTCCCCATGGTCCCGGGACCTCTCCCGGGATGGCCTGCATCGTTACATTGATGACCGTGGTCTGATGAGCCTGGATCGTGACCGTGCGGGATTCAGCTTTGTACCCGTAGTTGTACAAATCAATTTTGTGTTCTCCGGGATCCAAGAACACAACGTGGTGGTCCGCGTCAACAACCGGATTGCCGTCGGCAAAAATGTAGGCTTGACTCGGTACCACTTTGACTATCAGTCTGCCTACCTGGGCTTTGGTGGGCTGCGCGCTAATCAACAGCAGAACAGCCAGCGCAGACAAAAGAATGCTCAGTTTGTGCATACGCATGTGAATTGCCTCCTTTATGACAATAAGCTAGATGGTCGTCTCCAAATCCCTCAGGGAACGGCGATTATACCACAGTATGTGAGTATTTCTTGAGTTGGATGCAAATTTGTTGTTAGCAGCGATTATTACCTCCTTAAGGAATAGCACCTCCGTTCCTTTGAGGTTTTCTCCCGCAACTTTCAGCCGGGGTATCCCAGGCATTTTCAAACAGAGCGAGAACTGCGCTTGCACTCGCCCCTGGCATTTCACCTTCACCACTCAAACTCCATGCGCGTCCGGCGGACCGAAAACTCCGCGTAAGGCGCCACTTGCAATTTCCGCAGGTGCTGGGACTGGTCGGTATAGGCCAGAAGAAACGTAAGATTGTTCTCGCCGCCAGGGGAAAGATACGGTTCGGGAAGATAGAAATCCTTCTGCGGGCCAATGGTGACGTAGCGTCCCACGAATTTTCCGTTAAGGAAAATCAGAGCGTCACAGTCGGCGTCGAAGGTGAGCTTCCAGGGTATATTCCAAACCCCCTCAGCCGGAAGCAGCGCAAATCCTGCGCGGCACCACGTGAAGGCCGGGACAAGAGGTTGGCTTCCGCCGCCGCTGAGGAAAGGCGCGTTCGCCCAAGGCACCAGCGTGGGTCGCGGCCCGGTTTCAGCGGATTTGCGGCCTGTCGCTGCGACGGGCGCTGGCAGAGCGTCCGGATTGATTTCCCGCCCTCGCATGAGCGCGGCATAGCGCTGGATTTGCCAACTCTCCAGACTTTTGGCCGAGGGGAAATCCGCACCGATTCCGGCCGATTCGAGCCCCTTCAGCTCGCCCAGGTTCTTGCCAAAGTTGGGGGCGCCGAAAAGTTCATAGGAAATCTCCACCAGGTTCGCGCCGGGGTGGGCATAATGCGCCAGGGGGAAATCAACAAACGTCTCGGTGTTGGAAGCTTCCGCCACGAATTTGCCGTTGACGAAAACCCTCTTGGCGTCGTCGGCCCGCGCGGTGATGAACATCCGCGCCTCGCCGTTATAAGTGAACGGGGTGCGGTACTTGACGTAACCGTAGGGCACCGGACCCAAATCCTCCAGGGCGTGCAATGGACTCGTCAGCCACTCCCCGCTTGCAGGATCGAACTTTTCCACCCAGGCATCGCCCGCGTTCAAGTCGATGGGCTGAACGGGCAAGGCTGGCGTGGTCACGTGGACGCGCGCCATGTGCCAGGGCCGGTCATACTGAAAGTCGGTCAGCTCTTCATCCAGCCGGCACTTCAACGGAAGCGGGGGTAGCATGACGGCAACATCGTGCTGCCCGGGAAGGAATTCCAGATCCACCCAGGCGCGGCTCTTCGCGGTACCCGATGCCACCAGGGAATAAGCGTCGGTCAGAATGGGGGCAACTACCGTCTTGGTTTCTTCGGAGCCGGGGACGATCTTGGGTGGAAACTCCCAAAGGAATGTACGCAGAGCTTTCTCGCGCGGGACCACGAAGACCTGGAGGTGATCCTTGTACAACAGCGTCTTCTCCGTGGCGCCGACCTGCACGGCCAGAACCGAGGTTTCGAATTCCGGATCCCAATACCGGTAAGCCGTGGCGCCTTGCAGTTGCGGTTCATCCTCGGTGGCGAGGCCCATTTCCAAAACCCGCCCGGGCACGTCGTACAAGATCAGGAAGTCGCGGTCCAAATTGACTCCGTGGGCCAGCATTTCTCCCGTCGAGTAGCACAGCCTTCCCCCGTTGATGGGAATCTGCACGGGCAGCATCTTCATCTCGCGCGGCGCGAGCTCCAATTCGCCCTCCCGCGGAGCAAAAATGAAGCGCTTGCTGGGGCTGTGGGAATCAATAAACGTCATCTTGTAGCGCTGCGGGGCGTTGGAATTTTCGCGGACAAACACTACCGCGCTGGGACCGTTGGTGCGTTCACTCACGCTGACGTTGGCGTTCGCGCTTTTCGTTCCCGGCAGGGCAACGGCGCGGGTGAGGATGTTGCCAAACACGCGTAAAGACTGGCCAATGCCGCGGACGGCGTGGTACTTGTCGCCCAGGCCGCCGGGTTCGCGGATAGGCGCGGCATAGTCGTAAGTGGTGGTCAGCTTCTTCGCCGCCCAATCGAAATTGGTACCGCCGAAGCCCATATAGTAACTAAAGCTGGTAACCCCCAACTCCAGCGCGGTCTTGGTGAGCATGTTGATCTGTGCGGCGTCCACGCCATCCTGATTCGCCGCAAGCACGCCGCCGAATTCGCTGAACCATCCGCCCTGGAGTTCGGTGATCGCCAGGGGTGAAGCGGGCTCTTCGCGGCGCAGTTTTTCCAGTGCCGGGGTGAGTTCCTTCACGATGTTCCAGCGCGGATAGAAATTGCACGTGTCCATGATCCGCGCCATGTCCGGGTCGCTGTTCTCGCGCGCCTGCTTGGTCCAGCAAGTGAATATGGGCACGTTGATGCCGGCGCTCCACGCCATTTGCGCCAGGGCGCGAACGTACGCGCGCTTGTCGTCGTCGGGCATGGGCTCGCTGTAGTCGTACTCATTTTCCACCTGCACCATGATGATCGGGCCGCCCAGCGTTACTTGGTTCTTTGTGATGATGGGGAGAACTTCCGAGTACCAGTGCTCGGAGGTCCGCAGGCTCTGGGGATTATCGGTGCGAAGGGGAAAGCGCTTGGCCGCCACCCAGGACGGGAATCCTCCGCGCTCCCATTCCCCGCAGATATAGGGGCCCGGGCGCACGATCATCATGAAACCCATCTCGTGGACGAGTTTGACGAATTCTTCGAACTCCGCCAGGTCCACTTTGCCTTCCTGCGGCTCGTGATAATTCCAAAAGGCCAGGGTCTCAACCGTGTTGAATCCCGCCAGCTTGAATTTCTGCAAGCGATCGCGCCAGAGCGCCTTGGGACACCGGGGATAATGAAAGGCGCCGCTCATCACCAGCGTGTCGTGGTCTTTAATGGTGAAGCATTTCGCGTCGTAGCGAATGAGTTGCGGATTCTCAAATTGCATTTGACCGGCGGGCTGTTCGGCCGCCACCGCCTCCAGACGCGCCTGTCCCCAAGGGTTGAGGCGAATCGACAGGGGCGCGGTGACGGCGGTCAAAAGAAAACTACGGCGCGAAGACCTCATATCATGAGTTCCTTCCCGCGTACCCTCGTGGAGCACATCCTCCGGCACCGCGCATCATTTCGTGCCTCACGAAATTCCCCGAAGAGTTGAAGTATAGAAGCGTGGGAATACTTCTGCAACCCTGCCGGCAGATCGCGGGGTAGTTTAAGTTGCCGCCACGAAGCTGTCGTTTTCTTCAAAATCCGCGCATTTTCGTGCAAAGAATGCGGATTGTTCGCATGATATTTTGTCATTTCCGAATGTGTTTTCAAGCAGATAGTCGGAGCACTCTGCATTTTTAACATCTTTTTCCTTATTGCTTTCCTCCTGCTCGGCGTTAGCTTAACTTCTATGATTTCAAAGACTTGGCCTTTTGCCTCCCCTATCATGTCCTCTTCCTAATCTTCTCTAACCCACTGTGTTCTCATGAAGATAGTCGCCTACCGTGGGATTTTCATTAGCTTTCGTCTCACCGTGTGAGCGTTTGATCAGCAGCAGGAGTTGGGAGCCAGGAGCCCACAAACGGCAATCGGAAATCGCCAATCGCCACGCCACCATCGTTCATCGACGATCAGCAATGCCCATGGGCTATTATACACGGGCTCGGGGTCCTCGTCAAGCAAAAACGAGGCTACATTGTGAAACCCATGGCGTCAGACAGGGTGTCAGGCCCGGTGTCTGGACAATCCATCCCAACAAGACACCTCGACATATTCATCAAGAGCGAGGGCGCCAAGGCGCCGACCTCCGCTGTTTAGATTGACGGTTCCACCTTAGCTTCGCGGTCCCGAATCCGAGGGCAGCCCCTGCTCAAGGGTTCATTTGTACCAGAAAGGCGTCTTCCTGTCCCATGCGGAATCGGGATAGTTGTGGTGCAAAAGAGGGATTATACATCCGTTAATCGTTACCAGGATTGACCGTGGCCGCGGGTGGCGCAGCCAACCTCTTTATATCGTCTAAAAGGTTTGTCATCCCTTGACTAAAGTTCTTATCCCAGGTCGCTTTGCGGAGGGCGACCTGCACAGGCTCCGTAAAAGTCCACAGACGGAAGTGCGTTTTGGCATCCACGATCGCCAAATTCAACTGAGGATCATAGCTGGTTACTTTCCCGCAATCAGTAAGAGGTGCGATGAAACGTATTTCCAGAACCAAATCAGCGTCCGCTGGAGAAGCCACAAGTTCGTACCGTCCCCAATTCTTCATGGCCGCATAGAAATGGTTGTAAGGTTCATCAGGATCCCCCTCCCTCTTGAAAACAGCCAGCGACGTACTATCCATTCCTGCGTTGGAAATAAACACCCTCTTGCCGTTGACGATTGCCGTGGGCACTGGAGCTGTGGGGGGCGTTTTCGCTTCTTGCGCTCTAAGCCCGGGGACTGAGGCCAGCGCCGCTGCAAAAACCAAACAATACATCCGCTCTTTGACAGTTCTTATCATGGCATCTCCCATTCAATCGAATTGAACATGTGCAGAGTATCTCTCCCAGGCAGGATCATCGCCAACAGGACCCGCTCAGGCAAGAGCTCTGAGGGCATGGACGCTCCATCCGCCTTTTCCGTTACCCGAGTGGGAAAAAGGTTAGGGGGATCACGGGAAAAAGCGGCTGTTTCCGTGAATCATCAGCAACCGTCAGCAGAGAAAGACAGTCAGTCGCACAAGGATTGACTATGCGCCTTCCCCCATGATATGAACTGAAACGGGAACAATTCCTTACACGAGCGGAGAAGACGAGATGAATGCCACACACCCGTATGCGCAATTCCTCGGGGACCGCGATCCCTTGGAGGTACTCGCCGAAACTCACCAGAGAATCCCCGCGATCGCGCGGTCTCTCGGCCGCGAGGGTCTGAAGCGGACCTACGCGCCGGGAAAGTGGACCGCCGCCCATGTGCTTGCGCACCTCGCCGACTGCGAGATGGCATTCGGCTTTCGGGTGCGGCAGATCATTTCGGAGCCGAACTTGGGGATTCAAACCTTCGATCAAGACCGGTGGGCCCGGTGGTACGCCAGCATGGACGGGCTGGAGGCGGCAGGGACGTTTCAGGCCCTGCGCGCGTGGAATCTGTCCTTGTTCCGCCTGTTGGACAAGGATGATCTCGCAAAGGCAGCCGCCCACCCGGAGCGCGGGCCCGAGAAGGCAGAAACCGCCATCCGCGTCCTGGCCGGACACACTCTCAGTCATTTGGCGCAACTGGAGAAGATACTTTCCACCGGTACGGCATGATTTCGGTCCCACACCCTATGAAGAGGCCAACTCTGCTTGAAGCAAGTGAGTGGGTCTTCGGCTCGGTTGTCGCCGTGGGGTGCCTCACGAGTCTCAGGAATGTCTGGGGGTTCGTGTGGCTTCCTTACCAGCGCAATTATGCAGAAGGGGTCGTTTTGAGCGGGGTACAGAGGGTACTGGAAGCACGACCCCTCTACCCGGCCTCCCGCCAGTTCCCCGTGATCATCAATGTGTATGGTCCTGTCTACTATCATGTGGGCGCGTGGCTGCTCAAATGGTTTGGCGCGACATTTGCCCCCCTGCGCCTCCTGACGATGGTTTCGGCGGTGGCTGTGGCGGGACTCGTGGCTCTGCTTTTGCACCATCTTACGGCGTCGTGGAAACTAAGCCTAAGTTTTGGCTTCCTCTTCTTGACTCTTCCTGTAGTCCAGGATTGGCTCCCCGTGGGGCGCGTGGACATGCCGGGAACAGCTCTCAGCTTGGCCGGCCTTTACTTATATTGCCGATTTCGCGACCAATGGTACTTGGGTATTCCTTTCTTCCTGGGGGCAATCTTTTGCAAATATACCTTTGTCGCCGCACCGAGCGCCTGTTTTCTGGATTTGCTTATTCAAAAACGCGTGAAACAGGCTGCCGGGTTAGCGGGGAGTTTAGTCCTGCTATCAGGACTGGCTTTCCTGGGGGTACAGAGTACGACCGGCGGCGGATTCGCTTTTGACACGCTCGCATCGCATGCTGATCCGTACTTTTTCGAGCGTGTGCTTTCTCTCTTCCAACTCGCCGCGCAACAGTATCCTTTCCTCTTCGTCCTAGGCATTGGGCTGGCCCTGCGAGACTTGCGGAAGGGAATTGCGACCCTGCCGTCGCTTTACCTGTTGTTTTCGACGCTGACCCTCATTGCGGCCGGCCAGTTTGGCTCCGACACCAACTATTTGTTCGAGTGGACGGCAATCCTTTGCCTCTGCGGGGGACTGAGCTATCACCTGTTGCGCCGGCAAGCGGCGGAAGCAACGGCCCTCCTGCTTGTGCCCGGCGTGCTTACGCTGTTCATTCTGCTTGCTCTCCGACAGCCTTTGGCTTATCCCGCCGGCCACGCGGAATGCCAGGATGCCTACGCTTATGTAAAGCATCACCCCGGCCGTCGAATCCTGGCGGAAGACGTCGGCTCAGTCGTTATGGCCGGCAAACCCGTCCAGCTCTCAGACCCCTATATTTGGAGCTGGCTGGTGAGACGGAAAGGGTGGTCTGACGCAGAACTTCAAAGCCTGGTCCGCGCTCGTGCCTTCGACGCGGTCATTCTGAGGGGCCCCATCGAATGGCAAAAGGGGCTGGGAGGAGAAAGCCGGTGGCCCCTGCCCTTTCTGAACGCCCTGCAAGAGAATTACCGGCCTACTCGGGCATTTGCCTGCCAGGACGCCGCTATCGCCTACGAGCCCTTGGGGGGCGATTCCCGTTGAAACCGGTTGAAAAAGGATGGTCGCGGTAAGGCTGCGACCTACACGGGCCTCAGTCCAGAAAAGGCAGAAACCATCATTCGCATCCTGGCCAGACACACTCTCGATCATTTGGCGCCAATGGAGACGATATTCTGCGCCGGCAAGGCGGGATGATCGCCCACGCCCCTCGCGGCTCCGCAAGAGCAAATAAGGGTCCGAGCGAAACTTTCTGCCTTCTTTTTGCGTATTAGGACCCAGGAGATCTGCATGGAACTGAAGATTGAAAACCTATCCAAGACCTATCCCAATGGCTTAAAGGCGCTCGACAATGTTTCGTTGACCATCCCGCACGGAATGTTCGGCCTGCTCGGTCCGAACGGCGCCGGCAAGACGACTCTGATGCGCTCCCTGGCGACGCTTCTGGAACCTGACACGGGGGGCATTCACTTCGGCGCCATCGACGTTCTGCACCAAAAGGACGAAGTCCGTCGACGCCTCGGCTATCTGCCCCAGGAGTTCGGTGTCTATCCCCGCATTTCAGCCCAGGACATGCTCAGCCACCTCGCGGTGCTCAAAGGCATCACTCGCTTCAGCGAAAGGAAGCAAGTGGTTGAGGCCATGTTACGCCGGTGCAACCTCTACGACGAGCGGAAGAAATCACTGGCCAGTTTTTCCGGCGGCATGCGCCAGCGCTTTGGGATTGCTCAAGCCCTGATCGGCAACCCGCAATTGCTGATTGTGGATGAGCCCACGGCCGGGCTTGATCCCGGCGAGCGCAACCGCTTCTACAACCTGCTGGCCGAGATCGGCGAGCAGGTGATCGTGATCCTCTCCACCCACATTGTGGAAGACGTCATGGACCTTTGCAGCCGCATGGCCATCATTCACCTGGGCAGGGTGCTCTACGAAGGCCGGCCCGACGATGCCATCGCCACCCTTCAGGGCCGTGTGTGGCAGCGCTCCATTGCCAAATCGGAATTGGCCGAATACCAGCAGCGCTGCCAGGTGATCTCCAGCCGGCTGGTGGGCGGGCGGCCTTTCCTGCACGTGCTCAGCGCCGAAGCGCCCGAAGACGGCTTCGCCCCGAGCGCGCCCGACCTGGAAGACGTCTTCTTTACCAAAATCCGCGGTTGGAACTGAGACACTCTCATGCTTTGGCACATCGCCTGGTTCGAGATTCGCTACTGGCTCCGCTCCTGGATGCTCTGGGTTTTTGCGCTGGTCATCGCCGCCTTGATCTTCGGCGCGGTCAGCACGGACCAGATCCAGGTGGGCGGCGCTCTCTCCAATACCTACCGGAACGCACCCTTCGTCATCGAGAACTACTACGCTATGGTCGGCCTGCTGAACCTGCTGTTTGCCACCGCCTTCGTTAATTCCTCCGCCACCCGCGATTTCAGCCACAACACGTACGAGATGGTCTTTACCACACCGCTGCGGCGGCGCGATTTCCTTTTCGGCCGCTTCCTCGGCGCCACCCTGGTTTCCATCATTCCCATGTTGGGGGTTTCCATCGGTGTCCTTCTGGCGAAGTACATGCCCTGGGTGGAGCCCGAACGCTGGGGCCCGGTTTATTGGAGCGCGCACCTTAAAGGCATCCTGGTGTTTGCCGTCCCCAACGCTTTCTTCGTGGCCGCGGTTCTGTTCGCGGTCGCCGTCCTGGCGCGCAATGACATTGTTTCGTTTGTGTCCGCCTTGGGCTTGTTGACAGGCTACGGTGTGGCGGAGGCGCTGGCGCAGAAAATTGAGCGCGAGCGCCTGGCGGCTTTCCTTGATCCCTTTGCCATCCGCACTTTCGACTTGGCCACAAAGTATTGGACCGTGGCCGAGAAAAATACTCTCTCGATGGGATTGAGCGGCCTGCTGCTTTGGAACCGCCTGCTCTGGATAGCGGTGGGCGCGGCGTTCCTGGTCTTTGCCTACTTCCGCTTCAGCTTCACCGAGAGGCGCTCTCGGTCTCGACGCCATCGCGACGAGGCAGCGGAGGGCGAGCCGGCAGGAACGCTTTTGCCCGCCAGTTTCTCAATTACCTTCCGCGAGGCCCCCGGGACCGCGTTCCTGGCCTCGGTCAGGATCCATCTGCTCGGCATCCTGAAAAGTACCGTGTTTGTCGTTATCCTGCTTGCGGCCTTGCTCAATTGTGTTCCCAGCATCATTCTCAGTGCGCGGGAAGGCTTCGGCGTTAGCACGCTGCCCGTCACCTACTGGATTCTTCAAATCATCGCCAGCACACTCTATCTGTTTGTCTTCGCGATCATCACCTACTATGCCGGCGCACTGGTGTGGAAGGATCGTGACGAGCGCATCGATGAAATTGTGGACTCTCTTCCCGCTTCCGAGTGGATGGCTTACCTCTCCCGCCTCACCGCGCTCGCCGTCACAGTCATGCTGGTGCAGACGCTGGCGCTCGGGAGCGGCGTGATCGTCCAGGCCTGCTACGGTTACCATCGCTACCAGCTCGGCCTTTACTTGAATCAACTATTCCTGCGCGATGGCTCGTTCTTTCTGATCTTCGGGGTGTTGGCATTTTTCATCCACGTCCTTTCACCCAACAAGTACATGGGTTACTTCCTCTACATCGCTTTCGCCATCGCCAATATCTTCATCTGGCGGCCCCTAAACATCGCGACGGATCTGGTGCAATTCGGGATGACGCCCGACGTGACTTACTCGGACTTTTTCCGCGACGCTCCTTATATCACCGCGTGGCGCTGGTTCACGCTCTATTGGGTGCTGTTCTGCGGGTTGCTGGCCATTGCCACAGTCATGCTCTGGCCGCGGGGCCGCGAGACGGCTTGGCGCGTGCGCTGGCACAACGCGCGACTGCGTTTCCATGGGATCTGGCCGGCGCTGACGCTGGGTTGTTTACTGGCGTTCGCCGCTACGGGAGGATGGATCTATTACAACACCGAAATCCTGAACACCCTTCTCGGACCGAAGGACATGCAGCGCCGCCAGGCGGATTATGAGAAGAACTACAAGCAGTTTGAGAAATCGCCGGAGCCGCGCCTGCGCAGCGTGAAATATGCGATCGATCTCTCGCCCGAAACGCGCAATATGACCATGCACGGCGAAGCGGTGATTTACAACCCTTACCCTCAGCCGTTGGGTGAAGTCCATTTCTCGCTCGACCCGAACTACGACGTAAGCATGGACACCCCGGGCGCCTCGCTGGTCAAAGACGACGCGCGCCTGCACTATCGCATTTATCATTTCACCCCGCCGCTGGCACCGGGAGAGAGCCGCACCGCCACCTTCACCGTAAAAAGCCACAATCGCGGCTTTGAGAATTCCCCGAGCAACATTAGCCTGGTGCAGAACGGGACTTTTTTCAACAACACCGTCGCCCCCGTCGTCGGCTACGACCCCGAGCGCGAGCTCACCGATCCCAACGACCGCCGCAAGTATGGTCTGGGTGAACAGGTGCTGATGCCACCGCTCGAACGCAACTGCACTGACGACTGCCGCGAGAACTACCTGGGCGGCCACGCCGACTGGGTGGATGTGGATACGGTTATCAGCACTTCGCCCGACCAAATCGCCATTGCTCCCGGGTCGCTGCTCCGAGAGTGGCGGCAGAACGGCCGGCGCTACTTCGAGTACAAATTGGATCACCCCTCTCTTGCCTTCATATCGTTCTTGTCGGCCCGCTATGAGGTCCGGCGCGAGGAATGGAACGGCATCAAGCTGGAGGTCTACTACAACCCGAATCATCCCTGGAACGTGCCGCGCATGATGAACTCCCTCAAAAAATCGCTCGCTTATTACACGCAAAATTTCGGGCCCTATTACCACAAGGAAGCGCGAATTATCGAGTTCCCGCGCGTGGCAAGATTCGCCCAGTCCTTTGCCGGGACCATGCCGTATTCGGAATCCATCGGGTTTATCGCCAATCTTAACGACCCCGACGACATTGACATGGTGTTTTATGTTGTGGCGCATGAGATGGGCCACCAATGGTGGGCGCACCAGGTGGTGGGGGCCAATATGCAGGGCGCCACGCTCCTCTCCGAATCGCTGGCGCAATACTCGGCGCTGATGGTGATGGAAAAGGAATACGGCCGCGACATCATGAGGAAATTCCTGCGCGACGAAATGGACAACTACCTCCGGGCGCGCGGCCGCGAGCGGCTGAAGGAGCGCCCGCTACTGACCGTCGAAGCACAACAAGGCTATGTCCATTACAATAAAGCCAGCGTGGAGCTTTACTACCTCAAGGAGATGATCGGCGAGGACAAGGTGAACGCCGCCCTGCGCAAGCTGATTAAGCAATATGCTTACAATGCGCCGCCATATCCAACCTCTTATGCATTGGTCGATGCGCTGAGGGAACAAACGCCACCGCAATACCAGTACTTGATCAAGGATCTGTTCGAGGACATCACCCTCTTCTCTAACCGCGCCCTTGACTCGACCGCGCGCCGACGGCCCGACGGCAAATACGATGTCACCGTCAACATCGAAGCCCGCAAGTTCAAAGCGGACGCGAAGGGGAATGAAACCGAGGTCCCGGTGGATGACTGGATCGATATCGGCGCCTTCGCCAAGCCCGAAAAAGGCCGCAAGTACGGACGCACGCTTTACCGCGCCCGCGTACACATCGCCCAGACCCGCTCCACCTACACCTTCACCACAAGCGAGTTGCCGGACCAAGCCGGCGTCGATCCCTTCCTGCTACTGATTGACCGTATTCCGGACGACAACACGAAGAAGGTCACACTCCTGGGTTCGGAAACACCGGCGGCGCGGTAGAAGCGCGTTTCGTCGCGAACGTCTGCCGTGAGGGCGCTGATTACACCCCGCGTTTCGTCCGTTTGTTAAGAATCAGGTCCGAATACGACAGAGGAACGATATCCGCCGGGGAAATTGCGAAGAGCTTGCGGAACTTCGCAGCTTGGGCGCGGACTTTGCGGACATCACCGGAGCGGGTCATCGCCTCGACTTCCACGAATGTCCCCAGGCCGCGGACCCGGTCGAGATGAATCTTTACGTTGCCCACGAAGTAGATCTCGCGCCGCTTGTCCACTGTCACCAAAACCTCCAGCGCGCGAGAGAGGATCGCCCGCGCGGAGTTCCGGCGCGGCAGGAGCATCATCTCCACGTGGGAGCGCCGGGCGCGCGCGGAGTTGCTGCGCTGATAGAAGATCAGGGAGTTCTCGATGCGTCCTTCCCGGATCTTCAATCGCCCCGCGGGAACGCGGAAGTAGGTGTCCGCCTGGTGGTCGGTTCCGAGGAAGCGCGCGCGCAGGCGCTTGAGCGTGGCGCGGACATGAGCAGCGTCGCGCAGATGAGCTTTGAACTCGAAATTGAGAAGTTTCATGGGTGCTAATCGCCTCTCCGGCGGAGGCGTGTTAGATTTCTTGATGGCCGCGGCAAAGTGTCCTGTGAGCCATTCAACCTTGCCAACCCAGAGCCGCATCTATGCAAATCGGCGAGATCAAGATAAGGTTATTCTCTCATCCCTGAGGCCCGATGAAAACGAAATTGCCAGCCCGCTGGGACGTCACCCCGCAGGAGGCCATACGACTGCAACAGGCGTGGTGTGAGCGAGTGGAAACGCGAGAACCGCTTTGGACCCCTGAAATACGTGGCGGGGGCGGATATGGCGTTCGATCCGGAAACCAACATCGCCTTTGCGGGCGTGATTGTGTACCGTTTTCCTGAACTCGTGGAGGTGGAGCGCCGCATGGCTCGGCGCAAGCTCCGCTTCCCTTACGTGCCGGGGTTGTTGTCCTTTCGTGAAGGTCCGGTTCTCCTCGCCGCCTTCGCGCGCCTGCGGATTTCGCCGGATGTGATCCTGGTCAACGGGCACGGCAGGGCGCACCCGCGGCGCTTCGGGATTGCCTGCCACCTGGGGCTGCTTCTGGACTGCCCCGCCATCGGCTGCGCCAAGTCTATCCTGGTGGGCGAGGCGGCGGAGCCCGGTGCCCGGGCTGGTTCTACGGCCCCGCTCGTCGACAAAGGTGAAAGGGTGGGAGTCGTGCTCCGCACGCGTGACCGTGTGAAGCCGATTTATGTCACCATCGGGCACCGTGTGTCACTGGAGTCGGCCGCGCGCATCGTCGCCCAGTGCGTGGATGGGTTCCGCCTTCCCAAACCGACGCGCGAAGCGGACCACTGGGTGGGCGAACTGCGGCGAGCTTATCAAAAGTCATCAGTTCTCAATTGTCAGCAAAAGCTTCCTGTCATGAGGCTGTCACGGAAAACTGATAACTGACGACTGTTCTCAGTCAAAACTCATGAGTTTTCAGTTGACGGTAAAAGCGGACCCGCCCTTAGGCAGTTACTGAGAACTGATAACTGACGACTGTTTTTCTATGCCCTCCAACTCTTCGGAAAATGAGCAAGTCGGCCTTTGCATCTTCTGTCGGCACATGCAGCTTGTGCGCACCGATCGGGGTTCGGTCTTTTACCAATGCCTCCGCTCGGCGACGGACCGGAGATATCCCAAATACCCTCGCCTTCCAGTTCTCGAGTGCCCGGGCTATGAATTGAAGGCAAAAGAAGACGCGCCGGGATCGCCGAAATAGCTGTAACACTGTCCACGTAAGAGTTTTGAGGAAATCATTCGCCAATTTGATCCCGAGCGACCAGCCTGAAAAACACCATCTTTTCAGCCTGCAACGCCAGGGAGCAGTCTCCATTCCTCGCGCCTGCATCCAACATAATGAGAGGACAGAACGGCCTGTCCTGGGGAGGGGTTATGCGAAGTCAATCAATCCAAGTGTGGGCTGGTGTACTTGTGGCGGGATTAATAGGTGCGCTTCCCGGCTTCGGTACTGTGGGACCGGACCCCGCAGCTACGAACCTCGCACAGGTCACTGTAACCATCCGCGCGAGGCATCATGGCGCCTATCCCGTGGTGGGCCCTGACGACCTTAGGGTTTATGAAGACAACCAGAGCCGGCCGGTAGTGTCGTGGGTGGCCGCCAAAAAGCAGTCGAGCCCGCTGGATCTGACCATCGTCCTGGATGATTCGATCATGGCCAGGACCGGCTTGCAGTTTCAGGACTTGGAAGAGTTCTTCCCCACCTTGCCCGCCGGTACGCGCGTTCGGATCGCCTATGCATCCTATGGAGGGAATGATATCGCCCAGGACTTCACCACCGACTATCGGCTGGCGGGGGAAGCCCTGCGCATTCCCCTGGGCTATATGGCGGCCGGGGGCAGTATTTACGATTCAGTGTCGGATCTTATCAAAAAATGGCCTAAGGACGGCAATCGCCGCGAGATTCTGCTTATTAGCGATGGCATCGATATCACGGACGGTTTAGTAGACTCGGAGCCCAACCTGAATATGGAACTTCAGCAGGCGATCGGCGCGGCACAAAGCGCTGACGTCCCCATATACACGATTTTCTCCCGGGGACCTCGCGTTTTGGACCGGAATTGGTTTCTTCTCGATAACGGACAAGGCTGCTTGTTGCGATTGACCACTGAGACCGGCGGTCAATCCTACTTCCAGGGAACACACACGCCGCTTGCCTTTGCGCCTTATCTGCAGCAATTTGCGAATGACCTCCAACACCAATATGTGCTGACCTTCCAGGCTTTGGCGTCGCCCAAGAACGGTTACCAATCCCTGCGCGTTACCACTGAGGTTCCCCACGTCCGCCTGGACGCTCCCGCTCGAGTTTTCGTCCCCAAGGCCGGGTAACCAGCGCCGGGGAATCATCTCGCTTGGGCAATCGCACTCCTCTGTGGCAATCGGCTACAATATGAGCTCAAGTGCAATGGCCCCCGTGTAGCCGTCGGAGGTGCAACCAGGAGGAATGATGAACTTTCCGGTGGGAGTTGATGACGTCAAGGTTATTCGTGGACGCAGCACAGGATTGCAGGTGATGTGCACCTGCGGTTGTGTCAATTTCAACTATCTCGATCCGCAAGACACTCTGTGGCGATGCCGGAATTGCCGCAGGGTTCTGAGTTACGATTTTCCCCGCCTACTCGAGGGCGCCCTGGCGCGGCAAAAACAAGCCGCGGCGGCAGAAGCAGCGGCCGCGCCCCCCGCGAATACAACCGTCTAGACCGGCTTTATTGTCGTCGCGCACATCGACATAGCATCTGAACTTGCCACATGCCCACGCGATAGGCGCTCTGCTGCACCCATCCCCCCTAATGAATCGCCGGGGCAAGGGGCGGAATCAGCACGTAGCCGGGGCGCGTCTGGTATTGGCGCAGATACTGCCGATACTCGGGCGTGCTGGGGACGTGGTCGCTCGGGCTCGGCGGATAATTGGACATGCCGCTGAACGGCAGCGGCTCGACGGTCCAGGCGAAAGACGTGTTGGGCTCGCCGTCCTTGGCATACCCGCGCAGATCAAGGAAGAAATCGCGCTTCCATCCCGCCTTTACCGCGGGCAGGGCGCGGGGACTGAATTCGACGGTCATCTCGTCGCCCGTAGCCATCACCACCATTTGATCGTCGGGCCGCGCCAGCAGACCCTCCACCGGTCCGTAGCGCGTGTAGTGGCCCCGCAGGGGGTTCCACGGCGCCGCGGCCATGACCTCCTGATAATCAAAAGCGTCAGGCTTCACGTGCTCGGGGTCGCTCTCGACCGCCGAGAAGCCGCGGTAGTGTAAGTTCGCTGCGATGAGCGGCAACGTGACAGGCGCGGGCGCCGGCGCTTCGTGGGTGGTGAAGAAGATCTGGTCCCAGTAGACGCAGAGGTTGGTCACGATGCGCACGTGGCGATCAGCGGAGAGGAATTTGCCCGTCAGGTCCACGCGCATGGTGCGATGGGTGCCGCTCGGCAATCCCATATCGGCGATGACCGTGACCCACTTCCCGCTTGCGTCGCGAACCTGCAAGTAGGGCGAGACCATTTGCAGTTGCCGGTTGGATTCGAGCGCGCGGGCGCCGTTCGAGTCCGTCCAGAAAACCCAACCGTTGAGCCACAGACTTACGGGCGCATCGGCGGGCACATCCCCCAAATCGAGTGTGAGCGCGTGCAAATCCGCCATGCCCAGAATGCGGTTGCGCGCGAAGCCGGTGGGGTAGCGATCATCTTGTTGCACGAGCAGAGGCAGCACGTCGCGGCCCTGTTCGTCTACGGCCGACACCGGGAAATGCTTGTCCGGCAGCGCGTAAAGGGCGGGGGGGCCGGGATTAGTGGCGTAGATTTCATTGGCATAGATCTCTTCGCCGGCGGGGTGATCCACCGCGATTAGCTTAGCCTGGTCGAAGAAGTCGGCCTCGCGCATTTCATCGGTCAACTGAAAAACGAAGTTGCCCTTGGCATCGGGCACGAGGTTGGGCAGGCGCACAAATTCTTCCGGAAATGGTTTGATGCGCGTTCCATCGGGAGCGAGTTCGCCGAGCGGACCCGCGCCCAGGACATCGGTAACATAATCGAAGTTACGGCCGTTCCACGTGTAAAGGAAGGGGCAGGAACTCGCCAGGCGCTCGGATTCCCGCACCTCAACTTGTTTGTCGGTCGCGACGTCAATCCAATTCTGCACCACCGCATTCGGCCAGGTGACGCGAATGACATCCAGCTTCGCCAGGTCTCCGGCATAAATCCGCACCGGGCTGCTGGTCACAACGATTTTGTTGTAGTAGTTGCCCGCTTTGAATTCCACCACGCTGCCTATTCCCCGGCTGTTGCTCTTGAAGCCGTTCATCTTCACTTCCACCCAGTGTGCGGGCGGGCCTTCCTTCTCAAAGGCGCGCAACTGGCCGGTGCGGGTCAAGGCCAGCAGGTCGAGCTTGCCGGGACTCTCGAGGCCAAGCCCGGTGGGCATCAGGGAAGCGAGTTGTGCCGCATCGCCCACGGGAAGCGCTATAGACCCTTCCCGGAACCGTCCCTCATGATTCACCACGAAGTGAAGCTTGCCCTGCGCGTCGGCCGCCAGGAGATCAGGGAAGCTGTCACCCTTCAGGTCCGCCACCGCCCCGCGAAAGGCGAAAAAACCGGCCGGCGCGGGAATGGCCGGGGCCGCCGCAGGTGAGAATTTCCCACCGCGCTCGTTGAGCAACACCTGATACCCGTCCCTAGACCAGATGGCAAGGTCGAAGTAACCATCGTGGTTGAAATCGGCCACCTGCGCGTCCAGCACCACTGCCTTCGCCAGGGCCGCGCCCGTATCCCGGAGCAATACGAACTTGTCATCACCCTCGTTCTCGTAAAACAAGGGTGGGCCATCATCGCGAAAGAGAAATAGATCGGAATAGCCGCGGTTATTGAAATCGGCAAATACCGCTCCTCGCATTCGCCCCTTGGCGGAGGCGAGGCCGGAGGTCGAGGTCTTCTCCGTGAATGATCCGTCACCGTTGTTGCGATAGAAGTGCAGACTTGCACCGGAGAAATCGCCGGGGAAGAGGAAGGGATCCTTTTGGGGAGGCTGATTCAGGTTGGTATACGCGGTGACAACGAGGTCCAGGAAGCCGTCGTTATCAGCGTCAAACAGCACGGCACGCGTGTCAACCTCGCCGGGCTCGGGCTTCAGCCCCGCCTTTTCCGTGATATCTTCAAATACCCCGTTTTCCGCATAGCGATATACCTTTACGCCGTCGAGGCCGGCAACAAATAGACTCAACCGACCGCAGTTGGTAAAGTCGGCAAACGTGGCGGACAGGCTGGCGCCGGGGCCCGCCACTCCCGCCTTCTCCGTGACATCAGTGAATGTCCCATCGCCATTGTTGTGGAAAAGATAATTCCGGGCGGAAGGAATCACCACGTAAATGTCCGGATGGCCATCATTATCGTAATCCCCCACGGCGATGGAAGGGCCGAATTGAGGAAGGAGATTCTGCCGGGCGAATTCCAGGGAGTAATCAGCCGCTTTGATAAGCTGGTGCGGATCGATTGCCAACGCGCGTGCCGCAGGAAGGGTGAGATTCAGCTTTTGGGTGATCTCGGCAAACGTCACCTTCTCCAGACTCGCGTTGCGAGCGATTTCCACAGGCGGCGTGGAGGGCGTGAGAATCACTCCGTATTTGCCGCCTTCCAGCGCCGGGTCCTGGAGAGAAATGTTGGGAACCTTGTCGTGCATTCCATCCCACTGGTGCAGAGCTTTCTGCGCGTCATCCTGACGTTTCATCCGAGCCAGCGCCGTAAAGGTGCGGAAAAGCGCGGCGACGTAAAAATTCTGCCCGCGGCCAAAACCCATCTCGGTCACGTGGTGGTAGGCATCCAGGGACTCGTCCATTTTCTTTTCGGCGAAATACACGGTTCCCAGATTGAACCATACGGCCGGGTCCTGGGAATCGGTGGCGATGACCCGTCGCAGAGCCACCTCGGCGTCGGGATCCCGCAGCTCGCGCTTGTACAGTATGCCCAGATTGTAGTCAGCGGCCACGAGGTGCGGGTCCATCTGCTTGGCGGTGGTCATTTCACCCAGGGAGGCGTCCAGCTTATTTGCCTGCATCAGCGCCAAGCCCAGGTTCAAGTGATCGGTGGCCAGGGCCTTTCCTGAAGCCACCACCTTCTGAAACTGCTCGATGGCCTCGACGTACTTGCCCTGCTCAAAGTAGGCCTTGCCGACGTTGCGAAAGGTTTGTACCGGGCCGGACGGCGCCGTCACCGCCGGCTTCACCGGATGTGAACCGTGCCCGGGAATGGTGGGGCGGGTTTGCGCCAGAAACAAGGAGGCGGCGAGGATGGAGGCCACACTTATCGTCCGAAGAATGATCGATTCGCGATTGGGTCGGTGCATTATCTCTCTCAAGTTAGTTAGCTTTTGGTTCTTTGCTGAATCACATGCCCATGAGCATTATACATGGCCGGATGGACGCTGCAAAGAACGCGAACGCCCCTCCCCCCCAAGAGACCGTTTGACCTTGGAAACCGCTGAGGGCTACCAAAGACTCAGGGGTTGGGAGAATCCGGCGTGGTGGGCGGGGCGATGCTCACGCCATTTCTTGCCTTGGCATAACACTTTTCCACGGCGGCGTAAGCGCGGGGATCGCCGGGGTCGATCTCCAGCACCTTTTGGTAAGTCGACAGGGCTTTTTCACACCCGCCCTCGCGGTAATAATAGGCGGCGAGGGAGTTTAACTCAATGATTTTGGCTTTCTCCTCGTAACTCAGGCCCTGGCGCGATGCGAGTCGTTGTCCATTGGGTGTTGCGGCGGTTTTCTCTGCGCTCGAGGGAGTGTTTTCAGTGGCCTTGGCGGGGGCCATGAACGCCGTAATCCTAGCCTGCACGGCCGAGCGCCATGCCGGGATGCGCTTGCGAACGGCAAATGCACCCCCCGCCAGAACGGCCACGGCCACCAGCGCCAACACCCAGCGCGTGGGGAACTCCTTGGGGGGAGGCCCAATCCGGGCGGATGATCGATAAAGCACCCTTTCACCGGTCGGCGTGGGTGGTGCAATATCTTCTGAGGCAGTCGGGCGTGACGTGGCATCGCCCTCGTCCGTGGCAGGCGAACTGGGCGGGGCAATCTCGGCGTCAGAAGAAGCGGCGGGGCTGCTGGCGGCCTCCCACTTCATTTTGCGGGAGGGGGGAGTGGTGGCGGCGCGAGCCCTCTTGATCGCGGCAGCCATCGAAGCTCCGGTGGAATAGCGCTTCTCGCGATCCTTTTCCAGCGCTCTCATCACGATTGCGGAAACGGCTTCGGGAATGGCCAATTCCGGTTTCAACTTGTGAGGCGGGATGGGCGGAGTGTTGAGCTGTTCCATGATCATCTCCACCGTGGTTTCCGCCTGGAAAGGCAGTTCGCCGGTCAACATACGATACATAACGATGCCCAGCGAGTAGAGATCGGAGCGGCCGTCGATTTCCACCCGCTGCTTTCCCAGGACCTGCTCCGGCGACATGTACTCCGGAGTGCCAATCACCATGCCCGTTTGCGTCAGCCCTTTCATCCCCGCAGTCTCCTCGCGCAAGCGGGAAATCCCGAAGTTGAGGATTTTGGCTACGGGGAAGCCATTGTCCTGCGCGATCAGGACAATGTTATCGGGCTTGATATCGCGATGAATCAGGCCCAGCTTGTGCGCGGCATCGAGAGCTTCGCAAACCTGCGCTGAAACGTTGAGTACCAGGGAAACGGGCAGAGCGCCGGCGCGCTGAACCAGCGTCTTGAGCGTGTCGCCCACGACCAATTCCATGGCGATGAAGGGCAGGCCATCTTCGGCAATGTCCAAGTCATCCACGCGCACGGCGTTGGGATGGTTCAGCTTGCGCGCCATGATGGCTTCGTTGCGGAAGCGGCCCATGAACTCGTTATCGCGCGCGAGGTCGGGCCGAATGACTTTGAGGGCGCGCAATTCGTCGAGCAACACGTGTTGGGCCTTGTAGACCACGGCCATGCCGCCTTCGCCCAAACGCGCCAGAATGTGGTACTTGCCCCGGACCACCGTCCCGATTTGCCATAGGGTAGTCTCACGGAGAGGCGCGCCATCCTTGGGGCAAAGCGCGTAATCATCGGGGAATGTGGCCGAACACTCGGGGCAGCTTCTCATCGTGGTTCCGCGGCCGAAGGGACCTCCCTTAAAAGTATAGCACGGCACGAAAGCGAGTCCGCAATATCCCAGTAAATGGCACGTGAGGCAAGCGAAAATTGAGTTCGCGAGGACGTGCCTCCGCGCTGGGGCTCCCTGGACCGGTGCGCTATTACGGATAATGGTGAAATGGATCCCCCGTCTTGGCGGCCCCCCACAGGCGGAGCAGAAATCGTCGTCGTTCCAGCCGGAGCGTTATAACCAGACAGGGGGGAAGAGTTAACGCGCGATCCATGCCTGCCGGCCGGGAGATTACCATCGCGCCGGGCGGTCGGTGACGAGTTCGGGACGCTCACGGCGGAAGGTCTCGGCAATGTGGCACGACCAGCAGACGGGCTTGTGGGTGGCAAAGATCTCCGGCAGCTTCTCCGGCGGCACATCGGCCCAACTCACGGTCTTGGAATCCGGAGCCTGCAAGGCGGGCATGTGGCCTGTCCATTCCGCCACGCTATCCACCGCCTTGTGGCAATAGACGCAGGTCTTGCCTTGGTACCATCCTGCCACAACGTTTCGAACCAGGCACCCCTGTCCTAGTGATTCGACCTGAGTCATGCAGCCCTGCGCGCAGTTCTCCTTCTCCGGCCAGCGAGAACAGTCCTGAAGGCAGAGATAAGTTCCTCCCCAAAAAGCCTTTAAGGCTGCGCCTTTGGCGTCCAATTCCACCGCGGCGGCGCATTGAGTCTCCGGGCAGGTCACAAGACGTTTGCCCCGCGTCCGCAGGTAGGCTCTTACGCCCCTGACCGACGTGAAGATGATAACGCCTAAGGCGAGGACTGACAGTGACAAAATGAGCACAACCATGACGGTACCCATGCGCACCTCCTACCACTCATAGTAGAACATGAGCAAATCCACGCCCAAAAGCGCGATTCGGGGAGACGTTTTTGGCATTAAGGAATGACCAAATTGAACGTATAAAGTGGGACAGTGGGGAGCATTCGCCCAGCCGCATGACTGCGCGGCTCCACCACATTACGTTGCAGGTTCGTGATAACTTGTTTTCTTAGCAAACATTTTGAGGCGCGGGTTGAAATCCAAGAAACCCCTCGTCCGCTTCATAGCTCAGCGCCTTTTCCGCGGGGAGAAGGTTGGAAGTTATGCCGCCCTCTGCGAAGGAAAGGGGCGTCCCGGCGGGCCGGGACGGGCGAGGGGCCACTTCGTTAACCAATCACCACTTGGTGGCGGCTGAGCCCCGCCGCGCTACATGCGTTTTCACTTTTGCACTTGGCCTTCCGACTTGCTTTTGCGTCTCTGGGCGAGCACCGCTCGCGGCTTTATTTCTGCGGGAGGCTCTCGGGCGTATAATACGGGTGGACGAAGATCCGCCTCGTTTTCTCGTCCGTCCGACAATGGTAATGCGTAAGAGTGCAATTCTAGATCTCGCCAATAAAAAGGAGTCCGCCATGAAAGGCAAACCGGAAGTGCTTAAAGTCTTGCAGGAAGCGTTGACTGATGAGTTGGGCGCGGTGCACGGTTACATCCTCCACGCCGAGATGTGCGAGAGTTGGGGTTATAAAGTGCTCGCGGGCGCCACCACCAAGCGTGCCATTGAAGAAATGAAGCACGCCGAGAAATTGATCAGCCGCATTCTCTTTCTGGAGGGCGAGCCTGACGTGCAGTCGCTGCCGAAAATCCACATCGGCAAAGGAGTGGAAGAGCAGTTGGCCATTGGTCTAAGAGATGAGACGGGCGCAATCGCCAGCTACAATCAAGGCGCCGCCGTCTGCACCAGGGCCGGTGATAATGCCTCCGCGGAGCTGCTGAAGGGTAATTTGCAGGATGAGGAGCGGCACGCCGATTACCTGGAAACGCAACTGAGCTTGATCAAGGAACTGAGCCTGGCGAATTATCTGGCCCAAACCATGGCGGAGTGAACGCCTCGTGAATTACGCAAAGCGCGAAACTGCGGGTGGGGCCCCGATGCATCGGGGCGCCCCACCCACTCGCCCCTGCAGCCTGTGAGCTAACGCCCGATGGCAGGTCTGGTTGGGTGCATACACACAAGCCAATATATGCGTCACCTGCGGCCAGGGCCAGCGCCGCTGGGACCTACACGTCTGGTTGTAGCTCTGCCGCGCGGCGCTACCTGCATTCCTACTTTTTCTTTCGCGAGAAAAGGGCGTAACATATTTTCCCAAGCGCAACCCGCAAAAAAAGCCTAGAATTTTACGACAAGTTCTCAACTCACAGGGAGGAACGATGAAGCTCAATTATTCGAGCCGAGCGATGCGCAGAGACCTCGGCGTAGTGGGGGCAGCATGCATTTTTCTGTTCTCGCCGGCGCGTGCTTGGCCATGGGGTTGTGAGGGGCATCAGGCCGTTGCCATGATTGCGGAAAAGCACATGACTGCGCGCGCCTTGGAAATGGCGAACAAGCTCTTGCAGAGTCAACCGATTGATCCGGCGCTGCCTCGTTATTGCCCCAGCCAAGGGCTCGATTTGATGGCGGATTCGGCGACTTGGGCCGATGACCTCAGAAAGGTGCGGCCGGAAGCGAGCGCGTGGCATTACATTGACATCCCCCGGGACGCGCCCCGCAGCGCCATGGCGGAATCCTGCCCGGCCTCCACCGGCTGTGTTACCAGCGCGCTCCAGCATCAGATTGAATTGCTCCGCCGCGGCGATGCCGAGCCTCGCGAGCGCGCGGACGCCTTGCGGTTTATCATCCATTTTGTGGGAAACCTTCACCAGCCTCTGCACTGCGTTTCCAACAACGACATGGGCGGCAATTGCGTGCCCGTCGAGTTTTTTGGCAACCCTCCGGTGGAGAAGAATCCGGATTATGAAACCTACGCGCCCAATCTGCACGCCATTTGGGATTCCGGAATCATCCAGAAATTGAAAGGAACGGAATCCGTGCAACAGTGGGCTGCGGCGCTCGATGCACAGTTCGGCGCGCGGATGAGCGGCTGGGAGAAACAGGGCATCAACGTGGAAGACTGGGCTTGGGAAAGTCACGAGTTGGCCGATGCGGCGGTTTACGCCAAACTGCCGGTGGCGATTCCTGTCGAACAGCCTCAGCCCGTGAAGGGGTGCAGCGATGACAACCACGTCTCCACGCGCATGCTGAAACTCCACGAGCAGGTGTCGCAGCCATACGTGGACGCCGTCGCGCCAACCGTCAACGAGCAGATTGCCAAGGCGGGAATCCGGCTGGCGATGGTTCTGAACCAAATCTGGCCGTGACAGTCCTTGCACGCGCAGGTGGACATCTGTAGCGGGCAGCACGCTGGAATGCTCGTCTGTTCTCCAGGTGGCCGCAGCTTCTTTTCGCCGGAAGCGCAACCTATTTCCACCGGCAAAAGTGGATAGATGCCACAAGTCCGCTAATGTCCCCACTTGTCCAATGATAATGGACAAAATGGCGCTTGATACATTTTACTGACCCCTGCTGGTCGTCACACCCGCAGTTGTGGACAAAGAGTCATAACGTGTAAGCGGCTTGACAGCGGGCTCGTGGGTTTTTCAGCTTTCAGTCAAGAAGTCGAGTACTGCCGCGGCGCGTTACCATCTTTGCTTGGACCGCCGGTCCGGCGTTGCTAAAACCGGGTGATGACTCATCCGTAATGCCAAGGCCAAGGGGAGTCTGGCCCGCTGGCGAAGTCCCGGCGTCCCGTTTTCCGGGTTGGGCGCATCATTTCAATCCCGCCCCGAACCCAACCAGCCCAGTCTCCCAGTGCGCCACCCGGGAGGAATCAGCAGGCGGACGCGGGCGCCGCATCCACGGATTTTCGGACTTGAACCGCCAAATGGATCGCTTGGAGCCGGCGGCGCGCTTAGAAGGTCAGGGAATTTGGCGTGGACCCAAATCGAGATTGTGGGAAGGGGGGTTCCCAAAAGTAATGCAGGACGCACCGCTTGGCTAGCCCCCAAGGAATCCATTCGGGTCAACATCATTGGAAGGGGCTACCCGCCGCCCTCTTCCATTGACAGTAACACTGTGATAACCTCTTGCCGGATTTAAACTAAATAATCTGCCGCCCTCGAATGCCCCGAATTTTCGATAACATAGCGCTATCGCTGCTTCCCGCCCTATCAGACTCGCTCAAGATTTCCGAGCGAGCAGACTTCTGTGTCGGATATTTCAACCTTCGAGGCTGGCGACAAATCGATCAATTAATTGAAGCGTGGCCGGGTGGCGAGGGCTCGTGCTGCCGGGTCATTGTGGGAATGCAGAAGTTGCCCCAGGATGAACTGCGCGAACGTTACAGCCTTACGTCCGGCCCGGCAGGCATGGATCAGCAGGCGGCACTCCGCTTAAAGAGGGCGGCTGCACAAGAATTTCGGGCGCAATTGACCATCGGAGCCCCCACCGACGAGGATGAAAAGGGGTTGCGGCGTCTTAGTGCACAACTAAAGGCGCAGAAAGTCGTGGTGAAGCTGTTCCTACGGCACCCGCTTCATGCCAAGCTGTATCTCGTTCACCGCACCGATCCGAATAATCCGACCATTGGCTTCGTGGGAAGCAGCAATCTGACCTTTGCTGGCCTCTCAAAGCAAGGCGAGCTGAACGTTGACGTCCTCGACCACGACGCCTGCAATAAGTCGGAGAAATGGTTTGAGGATCAGTGGAACGATCTTTGGTGCCTCGATATTTCCAAGGAACTCGCGGAGATAATTGACACCAGTTGGGCGCGCGAAGAACCCATCCCGCCGTACCACATTTACCTCAAGATGGCCTACCACCTCTCGCAAGAGGCTCGGTTCGGGCTTTCCGAGTTCACGGTTCCCAAGGATTTCGGGACGCAGCTTTTGCCCTTTCAGACGGCAGCCGTCAGGATTGCAGCCCACTACCTCAACAAGCGCGGAGGCGTGGTGGTGGGTGATGTGGTCGGCCTCGGTAAGACGATCATGGCGGCAGCACTGGCGCGCATTTTCCAGGAAGAACCGTACTTTCTGGAAACCCTCATCATCTGCCCGAAGAACCTTGTGCCGATGTGGACCGATTACGTTTACCAGTACCGGCTGGCAGCGAAAGTCATGTCGATAAGCGTTGCCATGAACGAGTTGCCGAAGACGCCGCGCTACCGCATCGTGCTGATTGATGAGAGCCACAACCTCAGGAACCGCGAAGGGCGCCGCTACAAAGTCATTCAGGAGTACATCTCGAAGAACGGCAGCAAATGCATACTGCTTTCGGCCACACCCTACAACAAAACGTACCTCGACCTTTCATCGCAATTGCGGTTGTTCGTGCGAGCGGACCAGGATCTCGGTATAAGGCCTGAGCGCCTGCTGCGCGAGCGGGGTGAGAACTTCCTGCATCAACTTCAGGTTTCGCCGCGGACCCTCGCCGCGTTTGAGAAGAGCGACTACCCCGACGACTGGCGCGATCTTATGCGCCTCTACCTCCTGCGCCGTACTCGTTCATTCATAAAAGACAACTACACCAAACCCGATCCCATCAACGGCCGAAAATGTCTGGAATTCGATAGCGGCGAGAAGTTCTATTTCCCTGACCGTGTACCCAAGACGGAGAAGTTTGAGTTTGACGAGCAAGACCCGAGCGACCAGTATGCTCGCCTTTATTCCGACCCGGTTGTCAACGCGGTAAATGGCCTCAGCTTGCCACGCTACGGATTGGGCAATTACATCAAGGAGACCCCACACGAGCCGCCCTCCCCGGCCGAAAGCAAAGAGATCAAGATGCTGTCCCGGGCCGGCAAGCGGCTGATGGGCTTCTGCCGCACCAACCTGTTCAAGCGGTTGGAGAGCGGTGGGCCTGCCTTCATTCAGTCGCTCGAACGCCATGTGCTGCGGAACTTCATCTTCCTGCATGCGATTGAAAACAGCCTGCCCCTGCCTATCGGCACGCAAGGCGCTGAATACCTCGACGCGAAGCTCGGCGACAAGGACATCGACGACCTGCTTGCCGAGACAGAGGACGACGACGGCAATGGCGCCGGCGACACCGCCAACGTACTTCGCGATGAGGCAGAGTTTCGAGAGCGAGCAGTTCAAGTCTACGAGCGATACCAAACGGAATTGTTCCGGCGTTTCAAATGGATGCGCTCTACCCTCTTCCTTAAAACACTGGAAACAGACTTAAGGAACGACGCCAAGGCATTGATGCAAGTCCTCAAAACCTGCGGATCATGGGACCCCGCTAAGGACGCCAAGCTGGAAGCGCTCGAATTTCTGCTGGCGAAAAAGTACCCCACCCAAAAGGTGCTCATCTTCACGCAATTTGCCGACACCCTGGGATACGTCACGGCGGAACTCAAGGCTCGGGGCATCGCGAGGGTGGAAGGCGTAAGCGGCGATACTGAGAATCCCACCGCCTTCGCCTATCGCTTTAGCCCCGAAAGCAACAAGAAACGGGATGAGATTAATCCCCAAGACGAATTGCGGGTCCTGATTGCCACGGACGTCCTTAGCGAAGGCCAAAACCTCCAAGACTGCGCGGTGGTCGTAAACTATGACCTGCCCTGGGCCATTATCCGACTTATTCAGCGTGCTGGCCGCGTGGACCGTATCGGGCAGAAAGCGGACAAGATTTACTGCCACTCGTTCCTGCCCGCCGATGGCGTCGAGCGGATCATTAAGCTTCGCGGCCGTGTCCGCAGTCGATTGAGGCAGAACGCCGAGGTCGTCGGAAGCGACGAGGCATTCTTCGAGGACGACATGGACGAGAAACCCATCCTCGACCTGTACAACGAGAAGTCCAGCGTCCTGGAAGAAATCGACAATGAAGTCGATCTCGCGTCCTTTGCCTATCAGATTTGGAAGAACGCCATTGACGCCGATCCAAAACTCAAGAAGACGATCGAGGATTTGCCCAACGTGGTGTTCTCCACGAAGCCGCACAGGCCAGCGCCGAACCAGCCGGAAGGAGTGCTGGTCTACACGCGGACGACGGAAGGCAACGACTCGCTGGCTTGGATTAATGGCGAAGGCCAGAGCGTCACCGAATCGCAGCTTGCCATTCTGCGGGCGGCAGAATGTACCGCAGACACGCCCTCCCCTCCTCGGTTGCCCAACCATCACGAGCTTGTCGAAAAAGGCGTGCGCTACATGGTGCAAGAGGAAAAGTCGGCAGGCGGCCAGTTGGGGCGTCCCTCCGGTGCCCGCTTCCGGGTCTATGAGCGGCTGAAGACCTACCTGACACACGTTCAGGGCACGCTTTTCGCCATACCAGATTTGACCAAAGCCATCGACCAGATTTATCGCTCCCCTCTTCAACAGGCTGCTGCCGATGCGCTTAATCGCCAGATGCGGATTGGCGCGAGCGACCACCAACTTGCCGATTTCGTGGTTTCCCTTTGGCAGCAGGACCGCCTCTGCCGTGTCGAAGAAGAGGTTGAGGCACAAGAGCCGGAGATTATCTGTTCGCTAGGCCTCCGCAGCAGCGATCTCTGATCGCCGGATTTGTTGTAGCGGCGGTCTCCGACCGCCGCGCGTCGATCGGAGATCGACGCTACAGCGGGATGGGCGATCGCGGATCGCCGAACGTCGGTCTGAGACCGACGCTACAAAATGACATCCAAACCTCGATTGTCGCGCTTGAAATGGCTCTACACCCATTGCCCGATCTATTACCTGACCCTGTGTACCCAGAATCGAAAACGTTCATTGGCAAACGCCGCGATTCACGAGGAATTCACGAAATTCTCCGAGCGGGCAACCGACCATCACGTCTTGGTCGGGTTTTTCATGATCATGCCAGATCACATCCATCTTTTCGCTGCCTTCTCGCCGGAATCCCCTGACTTGTGGAAATGGGTAAAAGCCCTGCGCGGCGACTTATCCAAACTTCTCCGCCAGGATGAGGGCGAGGGCACGCACTGGGAAAAGGACTTCTTTGACCATGTCCTGAGGTCGGAAGAATCGTATTGGCAGAAAGTCGAATACGTGCGGCAAAACCCGGTTCGCGCCGGCTTGGTGAAGCGACCGGAAGATTGGCCATACCAGGGCGAGATTCACCGCCTGGTTTTCGGGAGATTGTAGCGGCGGTCTCCGACCGCCGCGCGTCGATCGGAGATCGACGCTACAACCGATGCGCCACAAAGGCGCCGAAACAAAACAACAGGGCAAAGCCATGTCCATCAACTTCAGCGGGATGCGCGACTGCCTCCAGCAATTTGACTTCCACCGCCTTTTTGTTGAGGAACTCGGCTGGTCACAGCCGACCAACAGGCAGCCTGTTCCCATGGTGGTGAAAGGCGCAAACTTTGTTCGGCGCCAGGTATCGCAGCTTGCCGGCGTTACGGTGTTTGAGCTTACCGCGGACGACGGCCGAATCCCCGATGCCAAAACTCGCGCCTCAGTTCACAAGGAAGTCTCCGCTCTTCACCATGAAAACCTGCTGATCTTTCTGGACCAGGCGCGTACGCAAAGCCTTTGGTATTGGGTGAAGCGGCAGGACGGCAAGAATCTTCCCCGCGACCATTTCTACGTCAAGGGCCAGCCGGGCGACCTTTTCCTCAGCAAACTCGGCGGCATCGTCTTCGACATCAGCGAATTTGATGAAACCGGCAACGTCTCGGTGATGGAAGTCGCCCAACGGCTCCGCAAGGCCCTGGATGTCGAAAAGGTCACTAAAAAGTTCTATGGCGAGTTCCAAGAAGAGCACATTCAATTCATCGACCTAATTCAAGGGATTCCTGACGACAAGCAACGCCGCTGGTACGCCTCCGTATTGCTGAACCGGTTGATGTTCATTTATTTCCTCCAGCGCAAAGGGTTCATTGACAATGGCGACCTGAACTACCTGCAAAACAAATTGGCCGCTGTGACCACCGCACCCGCTGTAGCGTCGGTCTCTGACCGACGACGGCGATCGGAGATCGCCGCTACAAATTTCTACCGCGACTTTCTCTGCCCCTTGTTCTTTGAAGGTTTCGCCAAACCCGAAGATCAGCGCTCCCCGGAAACCCGCAAACTTCTCGGCTCCATCAAATACCTTAACGGCGGACTATTCCTGCCTCATAAGGTCGAGCAAGACAATCCAAACATTCGACCCGGACAAGGCCTTTGAGAACATTCTGAATCTCTTCCAGCGCTATTCCTGGAACCTCAATGACACGCCCGGCGGCGACGACAATGAAATTAACCCTGACGTGTTGGGGTACATCTTCGAGAAGTACATCAACCAGAAGGCCTTTGGCGCCTATTATACCCGAACCGAGATTACCGAATACCTCTGTGGGCGGACCATCCATCGCCTGATCTTAAACGCCATCAACACGTCGGAAGAATCAAAGGCCCATCCGATTCCCGGCGTAAAAGTGAGGAATTACCAAACCATCGCCGACCTTCTGATGGACCTCGATAAAGATCTCTGCCGGGAGCTGCTGTTCGACGTGCTGCCGAATCTAAGCCTTCTGGACCCGGCGTGTGGTTCGGGAGCGTTCCTGGTGGCGGCGATGAAGACGCTGATCAACGTCTATGCGGCGGTGATCGGCAAAATCAAGTTCTTGGGGCAGAGGAATCTCACCGACTGGCTTGCCAAGATCGAGCGCGAACATAAGAGCCTGAACTATTTCATCAAAAAGCGGATCATTACCGACAACCTCTACGGCGTGGACATTATGGAAGAGGCCACAGAAATCGCCCGGCTGCGCCTCTTCCTCGCCCTCGTCGCCTCCGCGAGCGACGTGGACCAACTCGAACCGCTGCCCAATATCGATTTCAACATCCTGCCCGGAAACTCGCTGGTGGGCTTGATGCATGTAAATGATAAGGAGTTCGAGAAGCGTAATGCGCAAGCAAGCCTGTTCCGCCGCACCTACGCCGAGGTGCTGGCGGAGAAGAATTGGCTGATCGAAAACTACCGGCACGCCGCAACTTTCACCCAACATCTTGCCTCCATGCGGAATGACATTCAGGAGAAAAAGGACGAAGCCCTGGCCACCTTGAACGACATTCTCTTAAGCGAGTTCAACCGGCTGGGCATCAAATTCGAGCAAGCCGTTTGGGACGAATCTGAGAAGGCGGTCGGAAAGCCCAAAAAGCGAAATGTTTCGTATAAAGATATCGAAGAACTCCAGCCCTTTCATTGGGGATTCGAGTTTGACAAGGTGCTGCAAGAGCGGGGCGGATTTGACGCCATCATTACCAATCCCCCGTGGGAAATTTTCAAGCCCAATTCCAAAGAGTTCTTCCAGGAATACTCCGACCTTGTCACCAAGAAAAAGATGTCTATACACGACTTTGAGAAAGCGCAGGCCAAGCTTCTAAAAGACGAAGACATCCGCAAAGCTTGGTTGCAATATCTCAGCGATTTTCCTCATGTAAGCGCTTTTTATCGTTCCGCGCCCCAATATGAGAACCAGATCAGCATCGTGAACGGCAAGAAGGCTGGGTCCGACATTAACCTCTACAAACTATTCATGGAGCAATGCCTTAATCTGTTGCGTCCCGGGGGGCCAGTGTGGAATTGTGATTCCAAGCGGCATTTATACGGATCTAGGAACGATGCAGCTTCGCGAACTCCTGTTCACCCAAACCCAGATCACCGGACTCTTTGGATTTGAGAATCGGAAAGAGATATTTGAAGGCGTTCACCGCAGCTACAAGTTTGTTGTTTTCACTCTCGAAAAGGGCGGCAAAACGCAGTCGTTCCCTGCGGCCTTCATGAGGCTCAACGCCCAGGACCTTGAAACCTTTCCCCAACAAGGCGGAATCGACATTGCCGTTGATCTGGTTCGACGATTGTCGCCGGATTCGCTATCTGTAATGGAATTCAAGGACGGGCTGGATGTTCGAATCGCCCAAAGAATCACCCAGTTTCCCTTGCTGGGCGACGAGATCAACGGAAAGTGGAATGTTCAACTAACCCGCGAATTTGATATGACCAATGACAGCGGATTATTCAGAACTTCGGCCGGAGCAGGGAGACTTCCGCTTTACGAAGGAAAGATGATCCATCAGTTCGACCACCGATATGCAGAGCCCCGTTATTGGGTCGATGAGAAACAAGGAAGGAAAGCTTTGTCAGGCGCGGCCAATGATGACGGCCGCCTGGATTATCAACTTTACCGAATTGGCTTTCGCGACGTGGCAAGGAATACCGACGAGCGTACGATGATTGCAACGGTTTTACCGAAGATGAGATTCGCGGGTAACACTGCAATAGTTTCCCAATCGCCTAAAGACGGCTGTGAGCTTCTAGCAATAGTGGGTTTACTTAATAGCTTTACGGTAGACTACGTAATCCGAATGAAAGTGTCTGCTCACTGCAATATGTTCTATGTCTACCAGCTTCCAATTCCGCGGTTGACAGAAACCGATGCGGCATTCAAACCAATCATCGAACGTGCTGCGCGGCTGATTTGCACCACGCCGGAATTCGACGACTTGGCCAAGGAAGTTGGCCTGGGGAGCCACAAAGCCGGAGCGACTGACCCTGCCGAGCGCGCCCGCCTGCGCGCCGAACTCGACGGACTCGTCGCCCATCTATACGGCCTGACCGAAGAAGAATTCGCCCACATTCTTGCCACCTTCCCGGTGGTCGAAGCCTCGGTGAAAGACGCGGCGCTGGCCGCCTACAAGGCGTTCGCGCCCAAATCAGGAGCGTTGTAGCGGCGGTCTCCGACCGCCGAACGTCGATCGGAGATCGACGCTACAATCGCGGGCGGGGAAGGCGCCACGGTCGAATTCAAATCGTCTGCCCGCTGGGATATGAAACAGAACACTAACAACAAGGCACTGGAACTGGTGATCGTCAAGACCGTCGCGGCGTTTCTGAATGGTGAGGCTGGCGGGACGCTGCTGATTGGCGTGGACGACAACCGAAACGCCATCGGTCTTGCCCACGACTACCAGATGTTCGGCAAAAAGGACAGTCGGGATGCCTACGAGAACTGGCTCACCACTCTGCTCCTGGACCAATTTGGTAAAGAATCGAGCCCATTGATCCGCATCACCTCCACGATATGGCGGGCCAGGACGTCTGCCTCGTGGCCGTCAAGCCCTCCCCCAAAGCCGTTTACGTCACCGAGGATAACCTGGAGAACCTTTACATTCGCGCCGGCAACTCCACCCGGCAACTCACCACCAAAGAAGCCATCGAATACAGCAAGCATCGTTGGAAGTAAGGCGAGCAGTAGCGGCGGGTTTACCCCGCCGTGTGGATGTAGCGGCGGTCTCCGACCGCCGAACGTCGATCGGAGATCGACGCTACAATCTGGCGGCGTAAAGGCCCCGCCACGGCATCAGATCGATCCGCCACGTAATTCCGCGCCATCTCGCAGGCAATTACATATAATGGGTAATGCCCCACTGGGCAGTGGAGGTACCCCCCAATGTTTTTGGATAAGTCCACCATACGTGCGCTTCCCAAAGTTTTATTGCACGAGCACTTGGATGGCTCCATGCGTCCGCAGACCATCATTGAATTGGCCAAGGACGCCAAGTACAACAAGTTGCCGACCGCTGATCCCGAGGCGCTGGCGGACTGGTTCTACCAAGGCGCCTACCGCGGCGATTTGGCCGGGTATCTCGAAGGCTTTGCCCACACCATCGCGGTGACGCAGACGGCGGAGGCTCTCGAGCGCGTCGCCTACGAGCAGGTGGAGGATTTGAAGAACGACGGCGTGGTCTACTTCGAAACGCGGTTTGCTCCCATTTTCCACACCAAAAAAGGGCTGACCCACATGGACGTGGTCGCGGCCGTGCTCAAAGGGTTGGAGCGGGGAAAAAGAGACTTCAAAATTCCCACCGGATTGATCATCTGCGCCATGCGCAATATGAAAACATCGCTGGAGATGGCGGAACTGGCGGTGGATTTCCGCGACCGCGGGGTGGTGGGATTCGATCTGGCGGGTGAAGAGGGCGGTTACCCTCCCAAGAAACATGTTGACGCCTTCCACTACATCCAGCGCCAGAATTTCAATATTACCGTCCACGCCGGCGAGGGTTACGGGAAGGAATCCATCTGGCAGGCCATCCAGTATTGCGGGGCGCACCGCATCGGGCATGGGACGCGGCTGATTGACGACATCGCGGTGACCGACGGGCAAGGGGTGAAGCTGGGGGGCCTCGCGCAGTACGTCCTGGACAAGCGCATACCGCTGGAAATCTGCCTTTCCAGCAACGTTCACACCGGCGCCATTCCTTCCATTGCGGAACACCCTTTCAAGGTGCTTTACCAGCAACAGTTCCGCGTTACCCTGAACACCGACAATCGCTTGATGAGCCGCACCAGCATGAGCAATGAATTCCAGGTGGCCATGGAAACGTTCGGCCTGGGCCTGGATGACTTCGAAAAAATCACCATCAACTCCATGAAGAGCTCTTTCCTGCCATACGCCGAACGCATTCGCATCATCTACACCGCCATCAAATCGGGCTACGCCAAAGTCCGTTACCCGGAGAATCTGCCCGCTGTCGTCACGTCTTGACGATGGGATCTGGAATCAGCAGGCCGCCATCAGGAGGGGAGTTTCACGGTGAATGCTTATCTGGAGATGTTTCGCAAGACGTTTGCGGAAGTCCACGCGGCGTCAAAGGACCTCCTCCTGGGATCGCTCAGCCGCAAAGACGCTCACCTGCGCGAGATCATGAGCTTCGTTCTCGCCCATCAGACGGCGTCGGAATATCCCTACGTTTTCAAGTATGCGTTTTGCCGGAGGGAAAAGGACTTTGCGCGCATCATCAAGCTGGCCGCAGCCGTCCACCTGATGCAATCCTCGGCCTTCGTGACCGACGATATTTTCGATGGCACCACCATGCGATACGGCCAGGCGGCCATCCACACGAAATACGGCGTCAGCAATGCCATCATCGCCACGGAACTTCTCCAGTGCGTGGGCTTGGAGACGATCAGCGCGGAACTGGAGAAGGGGAAGTTTCACAATAAAGTACTTGCCCTCAAGATTCTCAACCAGATGATGCGCGAACTCTACGTGGGCCAATATCTGGACGTTTATAACACCGCGAATCTGGGCATGGGAAGGCAAGAGTATTACCGCGTCATCTCCTTGGGGGTGGGCAACTTCTTCGAACACCTGGCGCGCTGCGGTGCGCTGCTGGCGGGCAGGCCGGAGCGTGAGGTAAAAAGCCTCGCGCGCTTTGCCTATCATTACGGGATGGCACTTTTTGTTACTGACGACATCGTGGACGTGGTTGATTCGGAGAAAGTGACCGGCAAGAGCTATGCTACCGATCTAAAGAACCGCCGCATGCGATTGCCGGTAATACTAACCCTTGAAATGGCTCATCGCAGGCATTTACGGTTTGTAAAGGAAACTTTCGGAAGAAAAAAGCTATCAATTTCCGAAATAGCACGGATGGCAGGCATCATCCAGGAATGCGGGGCGCTCGACGCTTGCCGGCGAATTGCTATGAAGCATCTATCGCAGGCGGTCCGGCACCTCGCCCTCATGGAGCCGAGTCTTACCACCAGGAGCCTGCAATGGCTGTGCGACACGCTGCTGCCTGCCCAGCGGTTGGGCTCCTGAGGGCAGAGTTGTAGGCATCGCAAATACTGATCGCGAAAGCCGACACCTATCTGCTCATGGGGGCTGCAGGGTTTGCAGCCGACCCTTGCTGAATATGCGCGCCGCGTGCAGGCCGAGGCGGGTCTACCGCTTCTTCTTGCTGCCGCCCTTTTTCTTTGCTGCCGCCTTGGGCGCCTTCTTTTTTTTCTTGGACGCAGCTTTTTTCGGAGCCATCACTACGTCTCGCTCGCCGGCCATGGCCATAAGTCCTCGCAAGTTGAAAGCATTTTTCGCGCCTTGCCCGTCAATGGGCATCACCTATAGCAGAAGACTTTCGAAATGTCTAGGACATTCATGAAATGTCAGCGGATCCATCTGAGGCGGAGGCGGGCCTGCGCTGCCATGGGGCGAGCTGAATTCGCCGCGGCAAGATCAAACTGACCCAAGACTCACCATATGCCCGCATCAATCGCGGCGACGAGCAACAGGTTTTTCCCAAGGAGGAAACTGCTCCAAGCGCACGAGGCTCAGGCCAACAAGCCGATCCGGCGCATAACTGCAACAACTCTGGGGCGGGTTTGCAGGTCGTCAAAAGCGGGATTCGTTCTCAAGTAGTAGATGCCGTAATCTTGCTCTTCCACAGCTTTTTCCAGCCATTTGACGGCCAAATCCTGATGCCCGACCCGGGCGTATATGTTAGCCACGTGATAGGGAGAAACGTCCGTCACATCATAGGGCAACCGTTGGGTGCTTTCCATATCCTGGGTTGCGAGTTCGAGCCGTTTCTGCCAATAGGCCCGGGCGCCACCATGGGAATAGGCCTGCCGAAGTGCATCGCCCAACGCTTCGGCTTTTTCGGCATCTTCGCCCGCGAGGTTGAGGGCCAATTGGTGTTCGGCAATGGCTTCTTCCCAAAGACCCTTCTCCACGAATACATCCCTCAAGAACCTATGGGCGATGTAGAAATGCCGATCCATTTCGACAGTGGTTCGCAGTTGGTTGACGGCTTGGTCATATTCGCGCGCCAGATGGAGTACCAGCCCTACGGAGGCGCTAATGACCAAAGATAGCGGGTCAAGTTCCCGGGCGATTTTTATTTCGGTGATCGCGGCAGCTTTCCTCCCGGCGCAGACGAGGAATTCCGCGTACCATTGGTGCGCGGTGGCGTAGTTGGGATTAATTTCGATTGCCCGCGCAAACTCGCGCAACGCGCCGGGAAGGTCCCATTCTTCGGCAGGCTTTGTCGAGGCCAGGGCAGCGTGGGCCTCCGCCAGCGAGTCGTCAATTTCCAGAGCCTTGAGTGCGCAAACCTTCGCCTGAGAGTACGCTTCGCGAAGCGGCATGGTGGAGTAAACCCCAACCACCAAGTAACACTCGGCTAAACCCACGTAGGCGAGGGCGTTGCGGGGGTCCATAGCCACTGCCTCGCGAAAACACTTGATGGCTTTCTCGATATCCTCGCCCGTTCTCCTGTTCCAATGGAACCTTCCTCTAAGATAGGCCTGATAACTCTCCGGTCCCGGGGAGTACGCCGGGGGAATGGCGGGTTTGCCGGCCCATCGGGCGCGCAAATTCCGCGAAACTTGCGTAGCTATCTCCGCGGGAAGACTGGCAAAGGCGGAAGGTCCTCGTTCGTATTGCACCCCCCAAATGTGCCCGTCCCCAATCGCGTCCACTAATTCCACGCTGATGACGAAGGCGGAACCCCTGCGCAGTATCCTCCCGGTCAAAACTTTTCGGACATCCAGCTCCCGCGCAATTTGCCGGGGGTTGATCGCTTTACCTTTGAAACGAAAAACCGAGGTCCGGGAAATGACTTTCAGATTGGGCAATTGCGATACCTGGTTGATGATGCTCTCCGTGATCCCGTCCGAGAGGTAATCGATTTCCGGATCGGCCTGAAAACCCGGATCCGAGCCGACCCATTCGAAAGGCATGACGGCGAGCGACTCAACTCCGGGGCGGAAATGGTAAGCGGCAATCACGAGTGCCGCCGCAACCAGGATGGCAGCGGAGTATAGCCACGAATGCAGTCCGGCAGCGGCAGCGGCGATCACGCTCAATCCGATCATCAGCGGAAGCTTATAGAACTTGATCTTGTCGAGAATCCAGGGGGCGAATGCGCGGGACACGCCGGCGGAAGGCGCGGGCCTCTTTTCCGCCAAGGGTGGAAGCTGCTCCGCCCCCGCACCGCCGGCACCCTCATGATCGCTTTCCGGGGCCGGCTGAAGATGGTGCAGCCGGTCCATTTCAGCTTCTATTTCCATCTTCTGGCGGCAACGCTTGAGATCATTGAGCATCTCGCGCGCCGCTTTATACCGATGTCCACGGTCCTTTTCGAGTGCCCGCCGCAGGACCTGGGTCAAACCCGCCGGGACCTCGTGACTGGAAAGGGGAAGGGGGTTGGGATCTTTGAGGAGGATCAGCGAAATGACATCCGTGGATGTCTGTCCCTCAAACGGCAATCGACTGCAAATCATCTGATAGAGGACAACCCCGAGACTCCAGAGGTCCGTGCTGGCATCAAGTTGCTGCCCCCGCACCTGTTCCGGGGACATGTAACTTACGGTGCCGGTCATCTGGCCAGGACTGGTCAGGAGCACCAGGGCGCCGGTGGGCAGCGTTTCCGCGGCAACGTCCTGATCCTTCTGGTCGAACATCTTGGCGATTCCGAAATCCAGTAATTTGCTGCCGGATTCCGTGAGCATGACGTTGGCCGGCTTCAGGTCCCGGTGAATGATCCCTCCCCGGTGCGCCCGGTCCAAGGCATCCGCGATTTCGATCCCAACATTCAAAACCTCCATGATCGGAAGGGGACCGCGCCGGAGGCGGGATTCAAGCGTTTCACCTTCCAGGTATTCCATCACCAGGAAGTCGGTGCCGTCCGCGTGGCCGATATCATAGAGGGCGCAAATGTGGGGATGGCTGACGTTGGATATGACTTTTGCCTCGCGGGCGAACCGTTCCTTTAAGACGGGATCAGAGGACAAGCGGTGGGGCAGGGCTTTGATGGCAACAATACGGCCCAGGCGCGTGTCGCGGGCTCGGTATACTTCCCCCATACCTCCCGCGCCAATCCTCGACTCAATCTCGTAGGGTCCCAGCTTGGTGCCGGGCAAAAGGGTCATGGTAGCCATAGATTCTCAGAGAGAGCTCTGATCAAACGGACGGGGAAAGATTTCCGCCAGCCGGATTGTTTTCCGGAAGCCTTGCAGATTGGCGAGAATCACTTCCATGTCGCCACAGTATTCCCAGAGCAGTTGCCGGCACGCGCCGCAGGGTGAGGCCGGAGGCTCGCTGGAGGTCACCACGGCAATCTGCGTGAACGTCCTCTCGCCCTCCGAAAGGGCCTTCCACAGCGCGACGCGTTCGGCGCATACCGTCAGTCCGTAAGTGGAGTTCTCGACGTTGCACCCCGTGTAGACCTTCCCGCTTGAGGCCAACAATGCTGCCCCCACCTTGTAGTGGGAGTAGGAGGCGCAGGCATTCTCCCGCACTTCCACGGCGCGCGCGATGAGTTCTTCGGGTTTCATGTTGTTGCGCTTACCTCACTCAATTGATGTAGAACCGCATCGAGAAGGTCCGCGAGGTGGCGCGAAGCGGCGCGTCCGGCGGCGAGCACTTCTTCGTGCGACAAGGGCTTTCCCGCCAGTCCTGCGGCGCGATTGGCGATGGTGGCGATGGCCAGCACGCGGCATTGCAATTGTCGCGCCGCCATCACTTCCGGCACCGTGGACATTCCCACCGCGTCGGCGCCCATGCCCCGCAAGGCGCGAATTTCCGCCGGCGTCTCATACGTGGGTCCGAGCAAGGATGCATACACGCCTTCAAAGCACGGCACGCGCAGCTTACTCGCAGCCTTTCGTGTGATGCGCCGCAAGCGCGGATCGTAGGCCTCGGTCAAATCGACGAATTGCGCTCCCCAGCGTGGGTCGTGAACCCCCGCCAGCGGATTCACTCCCTGCAGGTGCAAGTGGTCGGAGAAAATCATGAAGCCGCCGTGCTGGGATTTCGCGGCGATGCCCCCCGCGGCGCAGGTCAGGATGAAGGTCTCGACCCCCGCCAGAGCCAGGGCGCGCACGGGAAACACCACGGTGGACGGTGCATGTCCTTCGTAACAGTGGACGCGGCCCTCCAGAATGGCCACGGGAACACCTTTCCAGTTTCCCAGGTGCAGGGTGCCGCCGTGCCCCTGCACGGTCGTTCCGGGAAAGTGGGGGATGAAATTGTAAGGTATTTTGACTTGCGCATGCATCCGATCCACGACCTCATCCAATCCCGAACCGAGAGTGATGGCAACACGCGGCGCGGGGCCGCGGGAACGAATGTACTGAGCGGCCTGCACCGCCTCTTCATAGTCGTGCTGTGAGCGGCGAGGGTCAATTGCTGCGCGACGAGCCATAATGTTCACCGTCCCCGCGGTTTGAATTCAGGGTAACGCGAAAATCGAGATTCGAAACTCGAAACTGGAAATTCGAAACTGGAAATTCGCCAATCCTTCCAATTTCGAGTTTCGCTTTTCGAATTTCGCTTTTCGATTTCTCGGTTGCCAAGGCACGATCCCCGCACCTTTCTCAACCAGACCTGTTGACGCAATCCGAAATCCAGAATCTAACGGAAGTAGGTATTTTACGCAAGGAGGCAGCCCTTTACCGCAGGGTGGGGATAACCAGAAACCCACGGTGTTCTTGGCCCATGGAAGTGGCTGAAGGAAAAAAGGATTGTGAGGAATCGGGCCATCCGGTCGCAGGGCCGTCGGGACATTGGACGACGGACACAATCAGCTTTAGTCCAAATCGAAATCCCGGAGCGGCGGTCCAGTGGGTTGATCCTTGGTTTTCTCGAAGGCTTCCTTGAACTTGCGATCGAGCAACTCCGACTTGATCTTCTGCTCGTCGGCGCTCTGGCGGAAAATCGCTTCGCGGCGTTCGGCTTCCTTCTTGAGAAGCAGGGCGGCGGCGTCCAGATCGGGACCCTTATCTTGCCTGGGCGGCTCCTGGTGGAATAGCACCTTGCCCAGTTCGGCGTCCACCGTCAGTGTGGCGCCACAGCAGGGACATTCAACTTCGAGCTTTTTCGCGTCTTGGTGCCGTCGCGACATGATGATTGGATGCTAACCCCGCGCGGGCAGGCGTGTCAAATCGCCAGTCAATTCGGCTGGCCCGCACCAAGGGTGCTCGCGACCGGATCAGTCGTCTGTCCGTCCGGGTTGAGGCTGGAGCCGTTTCCAGCGCGCGGCGAAGAGGAAGAACACTCCCGGCCCGAAGGAAAAGAGCATCACGGCCACGCCAAAGGCGATCCCGAGAAAGGTCAAAAACCCAGCGCAGCAATAATCCCGGGCTCGGGCCACGATGTGGGTTGGCACCGCGACCAGTAGTTCCAAAATGCTTCCCCTCAGCAGATAGCGACACTGCCGCGTGACCACGTCCATCGGCGCGGCGTCCCGGCTGGTCCTATAGAAGACGACGGTCCACACCGCCCACACCACCAGGATCACTGGCAGCAGAACCGTCAAGCTGCTGGTGGCCTTTTCCTTCCTGATATATTCATCCATCGAAATCACTGCCCCTACGACAAGCAGGCCCACCATCAATCCGGAAGCGAGAATGGGCCAAAGCACTGACCGTCGGCTCGCGGGTCGATGCAGCGCCAAATCGACAGGGGTCAGCAGCATCACGGCTTGGCCGACGATCATCACTCCCAATGCAATCCAGTACATTCGTTCGGAGAATATCCCCAGTGCGTTGCGCACACTTTCCATCGGATAGAAGGCAACAAGAAAGAACGGCCCGGTCAATGCCACCAGGAAGGCAAAGTAGAGTATGACAACTAGAACCGCCCAACGTTTCATGTAAGACCTCCTCGGCGGGTATAGGGAAAATCTCGGCGTTATTATCCCACGCTCGCGCTCCCATGGCTATGCCGGAGGCTTTCGAGCGGTGCCCGTCGAAGATGAAAGATGTAGCATCCTCATTTCAACTTTTTCCAGTCTTTGCGGATTTCACGCGCGGCGTTGTGGCCGGGGGCGCCCATTACTCCGCCGCCGGGGTGAGTGCCGGAGCCGCACATGTAAAGCCCGCGAATCGGCGTTCGATACTTCGCCCAGCCGGGCAGGGGGCGCAGGGAGAAGAGCTGGTCAACGCTCATTTCGCCATGGAAAATGTTGCCTCCCGTCAAACCGTATTCTTCTTCCAGGTCGAGAGGCGACAGCACGTGGCGATGGAGCACACGGTTTTTGAATCCCGGCGCGTATTCTTCAATCATGCCCACTACGCGGTCGGCGTAGCTTTCCTTGAGGGCATGCCAGCTCGGGGCCACTTCGGGCGAAAGGGTGTACGGCGTGTATTGGAGAAAGATATTCATCACATGTTTGCCCGCGGGCGCGAGCGCGGAATCGTACGCGGTGGGGATGGTTATTTCCAGCATGGGGCGCGCGCTGGGGCGGCCGTACTTGGAATCGTCATAGGCGCGTTCGATGTATTCCAGGGTGGGGCAGATGTGAATGGTGGTTTTGTGATGCGGCGCGAGGGTGGAACCGGGCAGGCAAGTGAAATCCGGCAAGCCGTCGAGCGCCAGATTGATCTTCATGGAAACGCCTTCGGTTTTGAACGACCGAATGGCGGCGTGAAAATCGGCGGGCAGCTCACGTTCTTCCAACAACTTCAGGAATGTCACCTGCGGATGGGCATTCGAGGCCACCACGCGGGCTCGAATCTCTTCTCCACTCGCGAGCGCCACACCTGTCGCCTTGCCGTCCTTCACGAGGATTTTGGCCACGCGCGCGCCGGTGCGAATCCGCACGCCCACGGAGCGCGCTGATGCCGCCATCGCCTGGGTGACGCCGCCCATGCCTCCACGCACGAATCCCCACAAGCCGCGCTTGCCGCCAACTCCTCCCATGCAGTGGTGCAGCAGCACGTAAGCCGTTCCAGGAGTATAAGGGCCGCCCTTGGTGCCAATCACGCCGTCGGTGGCGAGCGCCACCTTGAGCGCTTCCGATTCAAACCACCGGTCGAGAAAATCCTTCACGCTTTGCGAGAGGATGTGCAGGTGGCCAATCAGTTCTTCCGCCGGCATCTTCATCACCCGGCGGCCGAGGCCAGCAAGCTTCAGCCAGTCGTCGAATCCGCGCCCCGTGATGTCAGGCGGGGTTTCGAGCAGCAGCGGTTCAACAAAACGAGCCAGGAGGTTGACGTACTCCTCGTATTGGGGATAGCGCTCAGCGTCGCGCGCGGAGAACTTGCCAATCTCTTTGCAGGTTGCGGCTATATCAGACCCCATCATCAAATAACGGCCGTCAGGAAAGGGGCTGAAAAACGCGGGATCTTTGGGGTAGACCGTAAAGCCGAACCTCTCCAGCTCCAGGTCGCGTGTGACCTTCTCCTGCAACAGGCTACACAGATAAGAGGTGGTGGAGAATTTGAAGCCGGGGAAGATCTCTTCCGTCACGCACGCGCCGCCCACGACGTTACGGCTCTCCAGCACCAGCACGTGCAGGCCTGCCCGCGCCAAGTATCCAGCCGTCACCAGTCCGTTGTGGCCGGCGCCGATAATGACGGCATCGAATTCATTGGGCATGGAGCACCTGAGCCTTGCGATATAATGTGGGGGCAAGTTTATCCGAGCAAGAGCGGCGGAAGCAAGCCTTCCGGGCCGAGAATAGGGGTTAGTTTTAGCGTTGGGATGCTCGGCCCAGTTGACTGACGCCCAGGTTGAAGGAAGAGCCATGGACAATTCTCCAGATTTCATGAAGCATCCAGCAACCAAAATCGCCACGAGCAGTCAGGCCACTCCTGGAGTTGAAGGGTACGTCTTTGATGGAGCCGATGGAAGTCAAATGGCGTTCTGGACCTGTCGTGAATCGGCGGCATCAGCTCCGCATGTGCATGACTATGACGAATACTTTGTCGTTGTGCAGGGCTGCTATACCCTGATTATCGATGGCCGGCGCATTCCAGTCAGAGCCGGTGGGGAGTATTTCATTCCGAAGGGGACCTGGCATGGGGGAGAGCCTGCCGCCGGTACCCGAACCATCCATGTCTTTGGGGGCCGACGCGCCGAAAGGGTTCAAGCTCAAGTCTCCCACATTTCAAACTAACCCACTGCGGGGCGGAGAAGATCACATGGGACGATCGCAGGTGCTGGCCGTAGCGATTCTGGGCGCGTGGATTGCGTCCACATTGTGCATGTGGTTCGCGGCGACACGAAGCTTTGCCACCGTCGAGCGCGTGCTGAAGCGCGCCCAGCCGCAATTCGTGGAAACCACCAAGCCCCTGGGCGAAGGCCCCACACGCGTGGTGCTGCGCTACCTGGCGGCAGAAATCAATCGCACATTTTTCTGGGGATACGGCGCGCTCCAGATTGCGCTGGGGGGAATTCTGTTCCTCCTGCTCTGGCGCGAGACGCCACGCAACGCCGTGGATATCGGCGTGGTGACGACCATGCTGGTCTTGTCCGTGATCTTGACGGTGGTCATCACGCCACTGGTCGTGTCGCTTGGACGCAGCATCGATTTCCTTCCGCGCAACCCTCCGCCGCCGGTCATGCCGCGCTTCTGGGCGCTGCACGGGTCGTTCACGGGATTGGACGGCGTGAAGCTCCTCGCCGGCGCCGGCCTGCTCATCCGCTGGATTTTCCGTTAAAACCTGACGCTGCGGCGGCGCGCGGAATACGGGCCGCGCTCGCGGAAATTCCGCCTAATCCTTCCCCAAGACCGCCACCGTGCTGTGCCATATTTCTCCTTCGACGGTCCGACTGCATTCCGTGCCGACGTGCAAAAGCTTCAGGCCATGGCGCAAATAGTGGTTTACCTGGTCTTCCAGGCTGTCTTCCGAAAGTTTGAGAGCGGAGCAGTATTTGCAGCATTTCCAAAAACTGCTGCTCACCTGAACAACCTCTTTCACATTCTGGATCTTCATCGCTGCCCTCATATCCGCCTTCCCACGTCGTACAGAGAACAGCCTCCATGATAAAGCCTAAGCGAGTGTATTGCAGCCAAGGTTGTTGCCGGCGATTGAGTGGACTTCGCAGCGCCGCTATCTTGGCGGCATTTGCCGGCAGCATGCCGGCGCCTCATTCTAAGCGCTGTCCCGGCATTTCGTGAACACCACGCTAGGAGTGAAAGAGTTGCTCGATGTCGGCCTTGCGCAGCTCCTCCGCGGCGCGTTCCGGCAGCACGGAGTTGTAGTAGACCTCTTTGAGAAAATAGGAGCGCGAGGAGGAGCGGCGCACCGGGACCAGTTCAAAGTGCCAGTGGAAGTCCTCGCGCAAAGTGCGCCAGTGGTCGGTGCGTTCGAACTTGGCCTGGAGATTGGGCGTGGTGTGCAAAACGAGGTGGTAATCCTGGCCCACCGTTTCCAGCCGCAACAGGACGGACTTTAGGAATCGCGCGAAGTGAAGCTGGCGTTCCCAGGCGGTCAAATCCTCCTCAAAGGCGCAGTGGTGGTCCAGGGGAAGAATCCAAATCTCGTAGGGCACGCGCGAGGCGAAGGGGCAGAAGGCCATGAACTGATCGTCCCACTCCACCGTGCGCACTTGCTTGGAAATCTCCTGTTGGGCAATGTCGCAAATCAAGCAGCGCTCCTTCACGGAGTAGTAGTGCTGAAGGGAGCGGAGTTCATAAACCACGCGGCGCGGGATGAATGGCGTCGCGGCAATCTGGGAGTGCGGGTGATCGGGATCCTGCCCCGCCAACTTTCCCTGATTGCGGAACACGCTGACGTAGCGAAAACGGCGGTCCTTCTTGAGGTCCACCAGGCGCGAGACGAATGCCCGCAGCACCTGCGCCACGTTTTCCGGGCTTTGCAGTGAAAGTCGCAGATGGTGGTCGGGATTTTCGATCACCACTTCGTGCGCTCCCAGGTTGCGCATCTTGTCGTAAATGCCCTCGGCGCTCCGCTGCGCATCGCCTTCAATGCGATAGAGCGGGCGCACATGGGGGGTAACGCGCACCTCCCACCCGCCCTTGCCATTGACGTAGGAATAGATGGTCTGCGGGGTCAGAGCTTCCTGGCCGGGACAGAAGGGACAGGCAGCAAAGTTCGGCCAAACGGTTTCCCCGTCTTCCTGAATCACCCAATTCATGGAGATGGGGTCTTTCCGAATCTGCATCGATCCTCCCAAGAGCAGCTAGCAGCGCCTGGTGGACAGTTAACAGCAAGAGCTTTCACCTTCAACGCCGACTATTATCTATCCACTAACCACTGCTCCAGAATCACCAGAGAGCGTAACTCCCCCAGCGGATTCATCGGCGGGTCCCGCTCTCTTCTTAACTCTGGGGGTGCGAATAGGGCTGGGGGGAAGGGGCTCTCATTGTCTTCCGACCTTGCTCGCGGTACCCGGTCTGAATGTTCTGCTCGGCGGCGCCGCCCACACGCAAGCCGTCAAACAATCTTGCGCCGCTTATTAAACGCCCGAGGCCCATCGGTGTCAAGACCCGGTCGTACTGGGTAGGCGGCGGGATTCGGGGTACGGGACACCCGACTCGAGATTCGGGGCACAGCAATGGAAGAATCAATTTTTCCCCGAGGGGGTGGCTTCCATCTCCGGCCACACCGCCGCCAAGATTAGCGCCACCACGATGCCGATGGACACTTCGGCGAACCGGTGAAAGGCGATTTGCCACGCCGGCGCCGCCCGTGGGATCAAGAGCACAATTGCCAGCGTAACCCCCCCGAACCGATAGGCGCTTCGAGCCGTGTGCGTCACCGCGCACAACAGTCCCAAGGCGAACACACCAAGGCCGAACACCAGCATGTGGTGCCCAAACCGACCCGCTACAATCGCCCCCACCACCGCCCCCATCGCCGTCCCAACGAAACGCTGCCAGGAGACTTTCAGCGCTGCACCCAACGATGACTGCGTGATCACCATGGTGGTAATCGCCGCCCAGTATGCTTCCGGCAGGCGGAACAAACGCGCTGCCAGCACCGAAGCTACCGCCGCCACCGCCGTCCGCGCGCAATGCGCCACAACCGGCCAACCCTTCCACTCTGTTATGTGGTTCGCCATTTCCTCTCACCTCCGTAACCAGACATAGAAAGCCGCCATTAAAGTTTCCGGGCAAATTCACCAAGGCTGACGCCCAATAAAAACATTGTTCGCCGCATCCCGCACCTTCGCTACAGGCAGGGCGGTGCAATTGATAAGTACGTTGAGTGAAGTCCTGAAGGTGGGATTTTGTCATGCCGGATGCCGTTAAGGCAACCGCATGTCGCCAACCACAAGGGGGGCCACGATGAAAGCAAGTCTTCAGCTATCCGTTTTTGTTATCAGCAACAGGGGTGGCAAGTGGATACAGCCCAGCCCTTGCTTTTGTCGCATGGGAGCAACTGGACGCCCCTCGTGTCTCGGCCATCACCCGAGTAGACGGCAAGACCAGGAAGAGCCAACACAACAGGGGCTATACGCCCGGAGGCAGGATTCTGAGGCTTGTTCTTCTTACTTTTTTCTCCTCCGGGCGCCTAAAGGGATTAAGCGCTGGTTATGCAGGCGCACTTTTCAAACCTGGCACAGGAGCTGGCATCATCCCGGGGGGCGATTACAGCACGAACCTCAGAAGGCCAAAATAGACTTCGCCAGCTCGGCAACTTTCTCCAGCCCGTCGCGCGGCGGAGGGTTGTGGGTGTGCCGCACGTGGACGACGGGCGTGTAGGGCTGCGCACGGTGGTTCCAGGTGGTCTGCGCCTTGCCGGAGGTCTCCGGCGCGTCGGGTGACTTGGCGGGGTGCGAACCGTTGCGCAAAATGCGAATGGCGCCGTAATCGGTGTCGATGCGGATCAAGGGCCCGCCTTTGCCGTAGCCGCCGGTGATGGAGGGGGAATCACCTTCCTTCAACACTTTCAGACCGGGGCCGGAAAAGTCGGACTCCACTTCGCCGTGCCGCGAGTGGGCGTCAATTTGAAAATTCGAGCTCGCGGGCAGGCTCAGCTCCACGGCGCCGTTCTTCGCTTCCACCTGGATATCGTGGGTGGGTGGCGTAGAGGTTTGCAGCGTGATTTGGCCGTCGCTGTCGGTGATGTGCAAACTGTGTCTGAACTCGCCGACGGTGATGTCCTTCTGACGCGTCGTCACTTCCAGGGGGCCGTCGATGCCATTCACTTCCAGGGAGCCGACCTCCATGCTCAGGTGCCCGGAGAGCTTTTGCGCAGTCATGTTGGTGCGCAAGGACTCGTAACGCAACGTTTGGCCGACATCGCGGAATTGCAGTGCGCCGGAGAACTCGCCATGCACGGTGACAGTGTCAGAGACGTCGGCAACCTCGATATCATCCCCGCGACCGTCCAGTTCCAGGCTGCCTTTCAGCCCGCGAACAGCCGTGGAGCCGCCGAACTTGTGAATCTTCACCAACCCCTGAATATTGGTGGCGCGCACATCACCCTTGTGTGTGGCAACGGTCTGGTCGCCGTTCAAGCCATCGACGGCTATGTCGCCCCTCTGGGAGTCGATTTCACACGCCGTCGCTTTGGGGACGCTCAGGTTCAAGTCGATTGTGATGCGGCCGCCGTCGTCACCCAGAGACTGCCGATTGGATTGCAGCACGTAATGCCCGGCTTCCTCCACCAGCCCCAGCTTGAGATCGTCGGACATCTTCTTGGCCGCACTCTCATCCTCGGCTCGGATGGATTCCTTGGCCATCACGTCGATGGTGGACTGGTCGGCGCCGCGAATCTCCACATCGCCCCGCTGGTCTGACAGTACCAGGTGCGGCGTACCATGAACCTTCTGCGATAAAGTCTGTGTGTAAGTGTAGGAATTCAGAAAGATGTTGGAGAAATCATCGTTATCATTAATGTGCCATCCCCAATCTTGCCAAGGATGCAGGACCACCTTGGAAACCAGCGTTCCCATGATGAGGAGCAGGATCAGCAGCACGACTTCGCTGCCGGAGAAAAGCGGCGGCGGGGTGGTTTCAGGATGGGCCTGCGCCTGAATGTAATCGATGAGCTTGGAGAGCCCCCAGAAGATGATGACGATGGGCCAGAACTTGGCGATCACTTGCCAGGGATGGATGGTGGGATTGAAATTCTGCCAAAGAAAAATACCGCCCACGCCGATCAGGGTCAGCGCCCAGAAAATTGAACCGCGACGATAAGTGTAGACGCTCATGTTTACCTCGCGCCAGGAAAGGCCGAAAGTAGTGTTCTAAATTGAGGCGTAACGCCGGCTTCCAGCCGGCACAGAAGCCGCCAAGATGGCGGCGTTACGTTGAAATCAGGACACCACCCCTGCCCGCAACCCGATTTGTCTACTGCTTACTGCTTCTCAGATCCTGGGCCCCCGCGGAGGGCGCGGCGGCCGGGTTATGTCCACCAGCTTAAGGACTCCAATCACCACCAGCAGCGCCGGCCAGGTTTTGCCGATTCCCCAACCGGGCACGAGTTGATCCAGCAAAAACATGATTCCCAGCACGATCAGGAGAACGGGGAAAGTGAATCCGCCCCTATAGCGCGACGGTGTTGGAGGTGTTGCTCCCATGGTTTCCTGTCCTAATGCTCTTCGGCGGCGAGCCGCATTAGCTCCCTTGCTTTAAATGTTGGAGCTCCAACTCCAGTTCCCGCATTTTGCGCTGGTGCTCCATCTCCAGCACGTGGAGCTTCTGGTGAGCTTCCATTTCCTTGTCGCGAATGCTGACCATATTGGTAATGGCCACAATCAGCACCACCATCACGAAGACCCCCAGGGGAATGAGAAACGGTGACATGGGCAATGACCTCCTCGGCCGCCGACGCGGCCACATGGTGATTAAGTGCCTTGGCCGATGGAAGAACGTGCTTTGGTTTTTTCCAACTCGAGTTCAAGTTCCTTGATTCTCTGGAGGTGTTCCATTTCCTTGGTGCGCAATTCCTGCTCGCTGCGCAATTCCTTTTCGCGGAATCTGAACCAACTGCTGATGCCCACCACCGCGATGATCATCACCCATAGACCGTTGACACTTAGGAAAGTCATAAGATCGTGCATAGTTCGCTCCTGAGCTTCAGGCGCCTCTGCCTTGGGGGTTCAAGGATTCTTTTGCTTGGTCTTCTCCAGCTCGAGTTCGAGTTCCTTCATTTTCTGGAGGTGTTCCATTTCCTTGGTGCGCAATTCTTGCTGGCTGCGCACTTCCTTCTCGCGGAACTTGAACCAACTGCCGATGGCTACCACCGCGATGATCATCACCCACAGGCCATTGCCATTCAGGAAAGTCATAAGATCGTGCATGATTTGCTCCTTATCCTGCGCCGCCATTTTGGGGGCTCAGGAACTCTTCTGCTTGCTTTTTTCCAGCTCCACTTCCAATTCTTTCATCCTGCGCTGGTGCTCCATTTCCCGGATGCGCAGGTCCTGGTGGAACTGGAACTCCTTCATCCGCGTCTTGGACCAGAAAACGATGGCGACGATCCCCAGAGTCATCAGCATCCCCGCAATGGGGATAAGTTCATCAGGAATTGCCATTTCCCACCTCCCGCCGCAGTGCGGCGTTTGCCATGATCAGCGCCCATGCACGAGAACCCGGCGCTGTGGAAGGGCGCCGTAGCCTTCAGCTTGCTTCCCTCCCGGTGATCTGCAACGCCTTGGCCTTTTCCAGCTCCACTTCCAGCTCTTTCATCTTTTGCTGGTGCTCCATGTCCCGAATCCGCAGGTCCTGGTGGAACTGAAGCTCCTTCTCCCGCGCCTTGAACCAAAAGACTATTCCCACGATGACCATAACCATCACCGTGCCAAAAACCACTCCCGCAATCGGAATCCACAACGGATTGATATCTGCACTCATAAGGCTCCTCGAACTGCCGGGCTGGGTCCGCCCCGGGCCTTGGTCTCAGCCATTCTTTGCGGTGCGCGCCTTCTCCAGTTCCAGCTTGGCTTTGTCAATATCCAGCTCTTTCATCTTTCGCTCGTGCTCCATTTCCTGCTGGCGGAGCAGTTGGTGCGCCTGCAATTCCTTCTCGCGCATCTTGCTCATGGAAGCAATGGCCACGATGATGATGACCATCACAAAAGCTCCCAGGGGGATGAATAAGGGACTCATGAGTTTCCTCCAAGTGGTTCAAATCTCAAATATCAGGTGTCGGGTGTCAGGTGCTGGGTTCTAGGTGCTAGGGGCTGGTGAGAAACCAGAACCTTGCAGCCAGACCCCAGTCCCTAGCACCCAGCCCCCCGCATTACAGCCCCTTGGCTCCGGGAATATTGCTCGGTCCATCTGATGGCTTTTCGGGCGGCGGCGGGCTGACCGGAGCTGGGGGTTTGGGTCCAGCCAACTGCCGCTGCAACACCAGGAAGCCGGCCACAATCAAGAGGACGGGCCAGTACTTGCTGATCTGGTTGATCACCGGGATGCCCAGGTTGTCCAGCAGGAATAAAGCGCCGAGTCCAATCAACAGGGCGGCCCCGATGGGGGCATTCAATTTCATTTCGCCCAAGCCAAACCATTCCGGCACAGGCTTGCCCGAACACTTCGCCTTGGCGGTATGGTAGGAGTCAATGACCATATAGAAATAGAATGCGGCTGCGCCCAGCCCGAAGATGGTGTCCATGGGACTGTGGACGCGGTCACTCAGGGCGATGATGGAACCGAAGATCAGGACCTGCATGACGGCCTTGATGATTTGGCCATTGTAAATGGCCCCCACGCCGGGAATGAACCCCAGGCCCAGGGCCACACCGGGACTGGGCCCGGCGCCGACTCCGCCCCAGGGGGGAAGAGGACTGTGCAGGCGCGCGGCCAGGCAACTTTCGCAGTAAACCATTCCGCCCACATCGCGTTTGCAATCGTTGCAGAGTGAGCGCCCGCATTGCCCGCAATAAGAGTTGGCTTCGTTGAGAGGGTGATTGGCGCATTTCATCGGATTGGACTCCTTCTCGCCCTGGTTAAGCCGGTCTGGTTCCCAACGGATGGGAAAGTCTCTTCGCTTTGGGCCGCCGCCACGACCCATGTGCCTCCACGAGAGGCCATGGTGTTATCGGGCGGCGTTCCCTGCGATGAACCGCCTCCGGGCGCCGCCGGCTTGGGAGCTTCTTCCTCCTGAACCTTCGGCTGGCCGCGCAGTTTTTGGAAGCGCGACTCGATCTCGTACACCACGCGCAGATCGTAATAGAACTTCTCCGCGCGCGCGTACATCAGGTGCCCTTGGCGGTTGGCCCGGCCAACCCAGGTGCGGGGATTCAGATCTTCAAATCGTAAACTTCTCAAATTCAACCCGGCCGCGTTGACGATAATCGAAAAAGTGAACACCGTCATGGCGATGGGGTAGGCAACCCGGGGTTGCAGCAACGGACGGAAGTACGCGGCAATCTGCTGCCACCAAGGGGGTTGCCGCTCGCCAATCGTGGCCAGCACAATTTTGGAAACAAGCCAGGGCTGGGGTTCCACATCCTCCGCCGCCCGGCAGAGCTCCAAAGCACGACGGACATCTCCCATCAGCTCGCGGCAGGCGGCGCACCCGGTTAGATGTGCCTCCACCGCCGCTTTCAGGGAGCTATCCAAGAGCCCTTCCAGGTAATCGCTCGCGAGATTTTCAATCTCTAAGTGCGTCATGGCTCGCTTCCCGCCTCTGCGGGGCCTCTCATACTTTCCATACGCTTTAAGACCCGCGCAAGTTCCAATCGACCTCGGTTTATTCGTGACTTAACCGTACCCTGAGGGACCCCCAGCACCTGGGAGATTTCCAGGTAATCCAGGTCGTGCAGGTCCCGCAGCACCACCGCCTCCCGCAGGTCCGGCGAAAGCCGGTCCAAAGCGCGCTGGAGTTGCTCTTTCCGCTCCTGGGCCTCCACGTGTCCAACCGGTCCCGCGCCCGGGCTGGGCCTTTCCGCGATCGTATCCAAATCGTCCTCGATTGACCCCGTTACCCGGTCCTTTTTGGTGCGCCGGTAGTGGTCCACCAGATGATTGCGAGCCACGCGGTGCAACCAAGTGGAAAACGACCCCTGTACAGCGTCAAAGCTCCGCAAAGTTTGGAAAACCTTTATGAAAACCTCTTGCGTCAAATCTTCCGCTTCCTCGGCCCTGCCCGTGAAACGGTAGCAAAAGTTATATATTTTTCGCGTGTAAACCCGGAGCAGGCTTTCCCAGGCCGAATTTTCGCCAGCGAGGCACCGTTGAAGCAGTTCCGAATCCTGGTCCACCACGCCGCACCTCAGCCGGGCATAAAGGCTTGCTGCCTCTCCGTGAAACCCCAGTCAGCAAAGCGCCTCAAGGATTAGGCGGCATTGTACCAGAAGGAAGCCCGGCGGGGGATAGTGGTGTTTTGGTTCAGCCAGAATGCGCCCGCTCTTCGGCCTCCCCCGGGGGTCATTTCCATGCGCCTAATGACACGGATTGTGGTTTAGGCGTGGGAATGGGTCGTGTTCAACCTCCTCGGGCAGCAAGGGAACTCTAACGTATCACTGTGCAGGTGGTTATTCCCGTCCAATCTGATATCATTATCCCTTTCGTTTCGGGTCGAACCGAGAGGAGTCCGCGAGCATCGAGGCGGGATTTCATTTCATGAGGAGAGGCATTATGGAGAAACAATCGTCGGCCGGCAATCATCCTGGGCCTGACAAGAATGGTTTGATTGTCATCACGGGAGCAGGGGGGTTTATCGCGGGAGCCCTGGCGCGATACTTTCACGAGCGGGGGTTCACTCGAATCCGCGCGATTGATAAGAAGCCCCTGCCGGAGTGGTACCAGCACGTTCCGGGCGTTGAGAGCCTGTGTCTGGATTTGAGTGAGAAGGAAAGCTGCATCCGTGCTTGCGAAGGCGCCTGGGAAGTCTATAACCTCGCCGCGGACATGGGCGGCATGGGCTTTATTGAGCGCTTCCGCATCGAGTGCTTGCGCAGCGTGCTGATCAACACCCATTTGATTGAGGCTGCCAACCGCGCCGGGGCGGAGCGCTATTTCTACTCTTCTTCCGCCTGCGCCTACAACACGGAATTGCAGAAGGACCCGAAGGTCCGCGCCCTGAAAGAGTCGGACGCCTACCCCGCCATGGCGGAACGCGGCTACGGATGGGAAAAGCTTTTCTCCGAGATGGTCTGCCAGGAATACTGGGCTGAGCGCAAGATGAAAACCTCCATCGCGCGCTTCCACAATGTGTATGGGCCGCACGGCACCTGGGACGGCGGGCGGGAGAAAGCCCCGGCCGCGATGTGCCGCAAGGTGGTCGAATGCAAAGACACAGGGAACAATGAAATCGTTATTTGGGGTAACGGCACTGCCACACGCAGTTTCATGTACATTGACGATTGCGTGAAGGGCATTGACATGATCGCCCATTGCGAGAATTTGATCGCCACGCCGATTAATTTGGGGTCGAGCGAATTGGTGTCCATTAACGAACTGGTGGACATCGTGGAGGCCATCGGCGGCACCAAACTTCATCGCAAATACGACATGAATGCTCCGCGCGGCGTGGCAGGCCGCAACAGCGATAACACCATGATCCAGAGGATCCTGCACTGGGAGCCGCGTACCCCCTTGCGCGAGGGGATGGCCAAGACTTATGCCTGGATCGCCCAGCAGTACGCTGACCGCAAGGCCGGCAAGCAAACGGTGAGCTGACGGGGGTATCTCACGTGCGGGTTGAGAGATGCGGGGCCTTACAGATTGCGCCACAACGGTTCGCACCGCCCGCACGTGCGGGGGCAGGCGTCCGATGACGGAGAGGTGCCATGGCGAGAAAGTTCAAGGAGCTGAGCGAGCGGGAAATCCTGGCGCTGGCGATTACTCTGGAAGAAGAGGACTCCCGCATCTACGGTGATTTTGCCGACGGCCTGCGCGAAACCTATCCTGCCACGGCCAAGATGTTTGAGGAAATGCAGGAGGAGGAAAACGGGCATCGGCGCGCGTTGATCGAGACTTTTCGCCAGCGCTTTGGCGAGCACATCCCGCTGATCCGCCGGCACGACGTCAAGGGATTCATCCAACACAAACCGGTGTGGCTGGTGCGGCCGCTGGGCATTGATACGGTACGCAAGCAAGCGGAAATCATGGAGCTCGAGTCGCGGCAGTTTTATGAACACGCGATCGAGAAGGTTTCGGATGCCTCCGTACGCAAGTTGCTGGGCGACCTCGAGGAAGTAGAACGCAGGCATTCCGCCCTGGCCGAGTCACTGGAACAAAAATACCTGACGCCCGACGCGCGCCGCGAAGAAGACGCCGCCAGCCGGCGCCTATTTGTTCTTCAGATTATCCAGCCGGGCCTGGCCGGCTTGATGGATGGCTCGGTATCAACGCTGGCCCCGGTTTTCGCCGCCGCCTTCGCCACGCGCAGCAGCTCCGATGCCTTTCTGGTGGGCCTGGCAGCCTCCGTGGGGGCGGGGATTTCCATGGGTTTTGCCGAAGCCCTTTCCGATGACGGCTCCCTCACCGGCCGGGGGCATCCCTGGGTGCGGGGCGCGGTCTGCGGCCTGATGACGGCGGCAGGGGGCATAGGGCACACGCTCCCGTTCTTGATTCAGGATTTCCGCCTGGCCATGACGGCGGCGGTCGGCGTGGTGGCGGTGGAACTCGCGGCCATCAGTTACGTTCGCCATCGCTACATGGACACACCCTTTCTTTCCGCCGCCTTTCAGGTGGTGGTGGGAGGGGTGCTGGTTTTCCTCACCGGAATTCTGATCGGAAGCTCGTAATCGGTTGATCGGATGAACAGAGGCTGTTCTTGATCGAGGACCGATAACCAGCTCAACGGTACCAGCGTGATGGTTTTTGTTCACCCGATCACCGGATCTCCCGGTTAGGGATGGAGGATCCTCACATGCGTTTGGTGGTAGGTTCGGATCATGCCGGGTACGAACTGAAACAGGAATTGTTTGAATCTCTGCGCGCTTTGGGCCACGAGGTCTTGGACGTCGGCACCCATAGCACGGCGGCGGTGGATTATCCGGATTATGCCCAAGCGGTTGCCGCTGCGGTGCTTGACGGCCGGGCCGAGCGCGGCGTGCTGATTTGCGGCAGCGGCGTGGGCGCTTGCGTGGCCGCCAACAAGATTCCCGGAATCCGCGCCGCCATTTGCCACGATGGCTATTCCGCCCACCAAGGCGTTGAGCACGATGATATGAATGTGCTGGTATTGGGTTCCCGTGTGATCGGAGGGGAATTGGCCAAAGACCTCGTACGCGATTACTTGCGCGCCAACTTTTCCGGCGAGGAACGCCACGTTCGCCGACTGGGAAAAGTGAAAGCCATCGAAGCACGCTATCTGCACTCAGGGCGTTGAGGAGGCCGATCCGCCTTTGCGGCACTAACCATTTGGGTAATGCGGCGCGAAGCTTTGGACTGTGCCCGCTTGCTGCCGCTTTCTCTACCGCAAGCTCGCTTGCGGGAATCTGAATCCCCACTTCAATGTGAATCCGCATTCCCAGCCGGCAAGCTGGCTGGGGCAAAAGCGGTAGCAAGCTACACGCACTCCAAAGCTTCGCTCCCTACGCCAGCAGTCAGCGCTCTTCCGCTTGAGGAATGGGAATGTGAAAACTAACACCTGACACCTTCTTCCGCTTCATTCCATCTCAAACGCCAAATACTGAAGATTGCCGTCGCGTTCGATTTGCAGCACTACGGCGTCGCCGGGTTTGAGGTGTTGGATACCCGCGCTCAGCGTTTCCAGGCTGATAATGGTGACGCCGTTCAACGCGTGGATGACGTCTCCGGTTTCCAGACCGGAATCCACGTTGGCGCCAAAGGCCGTGCGCGCTGCCACTATCACTCCCGAAGCCAGGCGCAAGTCCGGAACCAGGGCGGAAATCCGGCGGTCAATCTGCACGCCGAGGATTCCCAGTTGGGGGACCAAGGACTTCACCGGGTCCAGCGAGTCGGCCAGCCGATCCATGTCGTCCCGCTGCTCGACCACGGGAACCTCCAGGGAGACTTTCTCTCCGCCGCGCAGGATCGCCAACTGGAGGGGCGCCGGATCCATCCGCAGCATGAACGCGGCGTCAAACTGCGGCACGTTCATGACCGGCTTCCCATTCAGGGTCAGGATGATGTCCCCGACTTTCACCCCCGCCCCTTCGGCGGGACCTCCGGGGGCAACATCGGAGACGATCACGCCGTAGTCCTGCGGCAACCTCAGTCCCGCCGCCAAAGTCGGGGTGATGGTTTGTACGGTCGCGCCGATTTCCTCGCGGTGCACGTGTCCTTGTTTGCGCAGTTGCTGGTAAATGCGCCGCACAACACCGCTGGGAACGGCAAAGCCGATCCCTTCATTTCCCCCGCCTTCGGTGAAGATAAAAGTATTGATTCCCACCACCCGCCCCTCGATATCCACCAGCGGCCCGCCACTGTTCCCAGGGTTGATGGGCGCGTCCGTCTGGATGTACACCATGGGGCGATCGGGGTCAGGCTGGCGGGCAACGGAGCTCACCACACCCATGGTTACGGAATTGCCCAAACCTTCCGGGCTTCCAAAGGCAAATACAAGTTGGCCTTGATGCACGTCCTGGTATCTGCCGAAGGGAAGCGAGGGCAGGCCGCTGGCTTCGATTTTGAGCAAGGCCAAATCCGTTTCGGGTTCCACCCCCAGGATGCGCGCGTCCATGGTGGTGGTCCTGGAGCGCATAGTGGCGTGGGGCGAATTGACGTTTTCTGATGAAAACAGCACCACCCGGACCCTCTCTGCTCCATCCACAACATGCGCGTTGGTAATGATGTACCCCTCCGGGTCCACGATCACGCCGGAGCCCAGGGTCCGCTGGCGGCCGATTAGCGCCGTGTCCGTGTGCCCGTGCTGTTCCACTGCCCCGTATCCCGTCACCAGAACCTGCACGACGGCAGGAGAAACCTGCTGCACCAGGGACTCTACGGAGTTGTCGAGTTGACGGAGAAAATCCTTGCCGGGCGCCGGCCGCGCGCCGAGCGAGAGCGCCATGGCCCCCAGCAAGACCCCTCCCACCCTCCTGGCAAATGAAACCCAATGACTCCCTGGAGCGACGAACATAATTCCTCCTTGCGACCCTCATCGGTCCAATACGGTGGGAACGAAACAGGCCGACTATGTAACTGGCCCTTTTTATGCCTATGGAACGCCTTCCCTTATTAAAATGCAGGAGACCCCTCCCTTTGCTCGCTCCTTTGCGGGACGGATGGCACCAGCGCAACGCCAAAGCGGTAGCTTACCCGTCCCCCACCCTGGCTCTAATGCCGTAATTTCCGCAGGGCGGAAAGGATTTCCGGATTGTTAGGATCAGCCGCCAGCGCCGCTTGTAACTCCTTCGTGGCTTGGGCGCTTCGGCCGCTGGCAGCGTAAATCAGCCCTAGATTGTAGTGGGCGTGGCTGTCCGTGGGGTTCATTGCCAGCGCCATCTTAAAAGCCTTCTCCGCCCGGCCCCGATCTCCCCACTCCGCATAGATGTAGCCCAAATGGTCATAGGCGGCAAGGTTGGGTTCGCATTGCAGGGATTGGCGGAACTGCTGCTCCGCCTCGCCCAGACGTTGGGAATCAAAATAGAGTTTGCCCAGCAGATTGTGGGCATTGAAATTCATGGGTGAAAGGAGCACGGCAGAGCGGAGTTGCTCCTCGGCGCGATCCATCTTGCCCATTTCGGCGTACGCCGCTCCCAGGGTCAAATGCGCACTGGCGTCGTTGGGATTCAATCGGAGGGCCTGTTCCAGAGGCGGCATGGCTTGGTCAAAGCGCCGCTCGCGAGCGTAAAGCGCCCCCAGCGAATCAAGGGTTTGCACGCTGTCCGGCTCCAGGCGCAAGGTTTCCCGCCATTCGCGCTCTGCCCCTTTCGGCTCGCCTCGAATCCAGTAGGCTATTCCTAACGCATCGTGCAAGCGATAGTCATTGGGCTCGGCAGCCAGGGATTGAGTGAGCAGGGTAAGGTCGTCTCGCCACTGGGGAACCCGCGTGACGATGCGCAGCAGGCAAAGGCCCGCCACGAGGCAGGCTGCGGCCAGCGCCGCCGCTCGCCAGAGGGCTCCTCGCCTCGCCGCCGCCCGCCCCCAGGCTGCTCCCACCCACCCCATCACCAGGCAGAATCCCACCGAGGGCAAATAGCCATAGCGCTCGGCAAATACGTAAGCCCCCATCCACCCTGCATTCAGCACGGGCGCCAGCGTGACCAGCAGCCACAAGAGTCCGAAAGAGGCAGGCCGTGCCCGCTTCCACAGCACAACAAAAACCACGGCGCCAAGGGCCAACGCGCCTAAGCCCGCGAGGACGCGCGCCTGGAACAACCCCGTGCTTGCCTGGAATTCATAAAACGCCGAGAGGTGCGCCGGCCAAAAAAGTTTTTCCAGGTATTGGCCCGCCAAAGCCAGGGCGGAAAGGAGAGTTTCCCGCGGCGTAAGGTGGTGCAAGCCCGTGCTGCGCGCCACGGCTCCCAGGAGCCGCACCCGCACCAAGATGTAGCCCAGGAATACCAGCCAGAGCGGCGCCTGCCGGAGGAGTTTCTCCGCCAGCGTGGTACCGGCGCGGTCTTCACGATAGAAGCGCTCATAGACCGCGGCGAGCAAAGGAAGCGTCAGGGCCTGTTCCTTGGAGAAGATCGCCAGAAGGAAACTTGCCGTCATGGCGGCTTGCAGGCAGATCCGCCTCCCGCCGCGCTGATCTCCCACCCCCAAGAAGAACCAGAAGGTGAGTACATAGAAGAAGGTCACCTCGAGGTCGGTCACAGCGGAAATCCACGCCACCGACTCAATGTGAATCGGATGGAGCGCAAAGAGGCCCGCCGCGCCCAGCGCCGCGCCACGTTGGCGGAAGAGCCGCTCGGCAAACAGAAATAGTATCGTAACCACCGCCGCGTGCAGGAGCAAGCTGGCCAAATGAAAGCCGTAGGCCAGCGGACCGAAGAGTTGATAGCAAAGAAGAAATCCGAGCGTCATGACCGGCCGGTAATAGTTGGTCAATCCGTGAACGTCCTTGAACGACCAAACCGTGGTCGCGAGCGCTTCCCGCAAGTGCCCAAAACTGTGCACGTAGGGATTGTCGATGATTTGTGCCTTGTCGTCATAAGCGTAGGCAAAATCATTACGGAGGATGCCGATGTAGGGCAACGTCGCCAGCAGCAGGAGAACACCCAGCGGCCACGCCCCGGCAAGAAAGGGCTCGGCACGCCGGGGAATGCCATTTTCCGCTTCAACGCGCGGCCCGACTTCCGATCCATCCCTGTGATCGTTCATCGCGACACCAAGACGCCAAGAATTGGGTAATCACTTTCCGCCATTCCAGCCGTTCGTCGTGTGATGGTCGGCGCACCATACAATCTACTAAGTACTGTGAGTAAATCTACTCAAGTTCCAGGCTCCAGCAAAGGAGAATCTCCGACTTCATGATTTGTAGTAGAATCCCGGCTTGGAATACACCTTGGGGCTGCTTTTAGAAAAGGGGCTGCCATGAGAAAGTTGTTCTTACTGATTTCTCTATTGAGCCTGGGAACAAGTTTGGGGGTTTCCCAGGCGGCGAAGACTCGAATCGCCATCGTCGGCCTTGACCACGATCACGTGTGGGGCCGGATGGAAACCCTCTTGAAAACCCCGGATGCGGAGCTGGTGGCCATTTCTGACACGCACCCGGAACTGATAGATAAGGCCAAAGCTCGCGTCCCCGCCGGCGTCAAATTCTTCAGCGATTACATCGAGATGCTCGACCAGATGAAACCTGAGGCCGTCATTGTTACCACCGCCAACAATCTGCATCTCCCCATCCTGCGCGCCTGCGCCCAACGGCACATCCATTACTTCACCGAGAAGCCAATGGCCGCGAACGGCGCCGACGCGCGCGAAATGGCGAGGGTGGCGAAGGATGCCGGCATCAAGCTGATGGTGAATTATTGGAACTTCTGGTCGCCCTCAACGCAGGAAGCCGCCGCCCGCCTGAGGGCCGGTGAACTCGGCCCCATTCAGAAGATGATTGTCGAGTTCGGTCACGAGGGCCCCCGGGAGATCGGCACTTCAAAAGAATTCAACGCCTGGCTCTATGATTCCCAGAAAAATGGCGCCGGCGCACTAATGGATTTTGGTTGTTACGGCGCCGCCTGGGCAATGTGGATGAAGGGCCGCCCGCAGCGCGTCTTCGCCTATTCGCTCAAGCTCAAGACCGCCCAGCAAAACGAAGTCGAGGATGACGCGGTGGTGGTGCTCGAGTACCCCGATGCCACCGCTATCCTCATGCCTTCTTGGGATTGGCCCTACGGCAAGGGCCAGGTCGAGCTCTTCGGTCCCCAGGGAAGCTTTCTGGTGATGGGCGACGGCTTGCTTTACCACGTTGCCAGGAAAGACGCCAACGTTGAGAATCCGAACGGGATGCCCGTTGCCTTACATTCGCTGCCACCCGAAAAAGCTGAGGGAGTCGCCTATTTCCTCGATTGCATCCGCAACAACAAACCCATCGACGACCCGGAGTCAGCTGAGTTGAATGTGGGAGTGAATGAGATTATTGACGCCGCGATAGAGTCCATTCGCACCGGCAGGGCGGTGAGCTTGCAGCCGTAGCGCAGGTCCCGCGCTACCGCTTGTTACCTAAAGCGGTTCGACGTCCACCCAGGCGCGTTTGCACCACGACTCCAGACCTTTTTCTGCAAGCTGCAGGCCTTTAGCGCCTTCCAGCAAATTCCAACGGAAAGGCTCATCCTTCACGACGTGGCGCAGGAATAACTCCCATTGTTGCTTGAACGCGTTCTCGTAAACTTCCTGCTCCTGCACCTTTTGCCATCCCTCGAAGTAATTGAGCGCGCTGGGGACGTCCGGATCCCATACGGCACGCGGCGTTGCGCCATAAGGCTGAATCCAACAGTCACGTAATCCCGCCACCGCCGAGCCTTTGGTGCCGTCCACCTGAAGGGTAAGCAAGTCATCGCGGCGCACTCGCTCGCACCAGGAAGAGTTGAACGGCGCCAGGATGCCGCCTTCGAGCTCGAAGGTGGCGTAAGCCGAATCTTCGGCCGTGCAGGCATAAGGCTTGCCATCCTCGTCCCACCGCTCCGGGATGTGGCTTGCGCCGCGGCAGGAAACGGCCTTCACCGGGGCAAAGAGGTTATCAAGGATATAACGCCAGTGGCAGAACATGTCGAGGATGATCCCGCCGCCGTCTTCCCGGCGGTAGTTCCACGAGGGGCGCTGTGAGGGTATGGTGTCACCCTCAAAGACCCAATAACCGAACTCGCCCCGCACCGCGAGAATGCGGCCGAAGAAGCCCATGTCGCGCAGCCGTTGCAGCTTCACCAGGCCCGGCAGCCAGAGCTTGTCTTGCACCACGCCGTGCTTGATTGCCGCGGATTCCGCCATGCGGTAGAGTTGCAGGGATTTCTCCAGAGTTTCAGCGACCGGCTTTTCGCAGTAGACGTGCTTGCGCGCGGCAAGGGCTTTGCTGACCGCCTCAAAGCGTTGAGCCGTGGTCTGCGCATCAAAATAGATGGAATACGCAGGATCGGCGAGGGCCGTGTCGAGCTGGGTCGTGTAGGGCAGGCCGCCGAACTCCCGCGCGAGGGCCTCAAGTTTGGCGGCGTTCCTTCCCACCAGGAGCGGACGCGGCACGATTCTTTCCGCATTGCCAATGCTGATGCTGTCCTCCCTTATGATGGCGGCGATGGACCGGCGCAGGTGCTGGTTCAACCCCATGCGCCCGGTGACGCCGTTCATAATGATTCCAACGGAATGGCTCTTCTCGTTTTCCATACTTAAGCCTTGATGGGACGGGGAAATCCCGTGATCGGGAGAACAGATGAGCATCAAGCAATGTATCGGGAATTGCTCGTAGTTCACCCGATCTCCCGATCATCCGATCTCCCGATCTCCCTGCACTGCGGTTGCGCACCCGCGGGCAGCGCCGGAGCGTCCACGCCGGCGCGTGGCAAGGTGCCTTCCAATTCCTGCCGCCAATGAGCCACATCTCCGGCCGGCCCATAGCAATAAATCATGCGCATGGTGGTGGAGCCTGTGTTGGTGAGCTGATGAAAAAGCTGGGAAGGAATGTAAACCGCTTGGCCTGCCTTGATGGCTCTGCATTCGGCACCCAAGCACATTTCGCCCATGCCTTCGAGAATCAGGTAGATTTCTTCCTGCTCCTGGTTGTGCCAGGGGACTTGCCCCCCGTGGGGGTCCAGTGTGACGCACCCTATGGAGAAGTTTTTGGCTTGAACGGGGCTGGTTCCTCCCACCAAATTCTGCGTGCGGCGCCGCGCCGGATAAGTACGGCCGGCGATCTCCGCCAGGTCGGCGATGATCATGGTGTTTTCTCTCCTGAAAGTTACCCTTGGCCGCGCGCAGAATCCATTCCCGGCTTATTCGCTGTCAGGGTCACCCTGCCGGCAGCTCTTTGCGGCAAGAATAGTCGGTCAAGTTTGCGGGTTACGGCGAGCAAGGTGCGTGATCCCGGCAGCGAAGCATCCGAGCACCATCCCCACCAGAACAGTCAGGCCTGCCCAGAAGATGAGTTGGGGAAAGAAACCGAGCCACACGAATTTCGCCAGCAGGCCCAGGCTTCCGGGAAGGCCGGAAGGTACGGCGTTGTAATGAGTTGCCCAATGCCTCCAAAAGGCAAAAAACGCCACCGCGACTACCGGCACGCGCGCGGCATAAGCGTAAGCTGCCATTGTGCGAAACAGCGCCGTCCAACCGGGCAGAGTGGCCAGCGCCGCCACCACCACAACTGCCCAGAGGTAGAGGCGCGGCGCCCAGAAGTGTTGCCCAAGGTGGAGCAGCGGGGCGATAAAACTGAGGGTAACGGCCAACACCGCGCCCAGCAGAGCAAAACCCGCAGCGCGGCCGTGGGATTTGGGTCCGTGGCCGCGGCGGTCCAGCTTCAAGGCAAAGTAAACGCCGAAAATCGGCGCCAGCCAGATGATTCCCACAATCGCCCAGGGACCGCCGGGAGCGGAATTGAAAAGCCGCTGCGGCCCACCCATGACTTCACCTACCAATCGCGCTGCCGTGACCGCCAGCGTCACCAGCGCCGGGATGAGAATCAGCCGCTTAACGTTCAGATCCGTCGTGGAGGGTTCGTTCACAGGAATCTCCTCATGATGTGCACGCGCAAACTTCCCCCATCGGCGATGGGGAATTCTGAGCGGCGGAAGATGATTCGATGTCAAGTCGCCACAGGCGGCGTCTTGCCGTGAAATACCATGGCCGTCACGACAGTGCCGGGGAGCGCGCCCGCCAGCACCGTGAAGCTAATCCATAGAACCAACTGTGGCAGAAAAGCGATCTGCATGTACACTACGAAAAAAGATGCCGATCCCGCGTACATGGATGGCACCACATCGTAGTGCGTTCCCCAGTGACCATGGAGGGCGAAAAGCATGACGAGCGCCACAGGAATGCGCGCCGCATAGCTGTAAGCCACCAGCACACGGAAGAGTGCCGGCCAGCCCAGGGTGACCACGCTTGCGGCCAGGGCCAATAGCAAATATCCCACCAATTCCTTGCCAGGGTAGTGGAGGCTCGGCAAAAATCCCACAAAGATTGCTGCGATGAAGAAAACGATTCCCAGCATGGCGGATCCAAACACTTTGACCAGGCTGGGTGCGCCATGTCCCGAGGCTGTTAGTTTGATCGCGAAGTACGGCCCGAAAAGAAAAGGAAGCCAGGAGATTCCAACCACTGCCGCGCCCCCGCCGGGTGCGGTGCTGAAGAATCGAGGCGACCAGTGTGCCAGTTCTCCCCCCACCCGCAACAAGGTAATTCCCAAGGTGATCAAGGCAGGGACCAAGACCAAACCTCGAATATCGAGGGAAGAATCTCGAGTTGGTTCCGGCATGAGCACCTCCTTCCCCACCGGGCAGCCTTATCCTGGACTTTCGAGTTAAAAGTGGTAACTTGCAAGAAACCGAAACAGCCTGCGCATTCTACCCGATTTGGTTAGCCGTATCCAGTGTGTGGTAACAGCCGGGGGCGTGGCGTAAAAGTGCAAAACTCTGGCCCATCCGGGCCGACGGGCAGGGCAATGCGGTTGTAGGCGTCCTGTCCGCTGTGGCAAGAGTGTCCCGCCCGAGCGAGGGTGCGGGCAGGAGGCCCACGCTCCGCCTGGGGGATTCCCACCGCCCAAAAGGCGGGCCCAGACCCCATAGTGATTTTCCCAGAGTGTGCAATATTGAACAGACAAAACGTCATCCCTCGTGCTTTAATGAATGCGTGGGGCTTAGAGGAAGGAAACAACTGGAGTGCCGTCAGCCAGTGGCGCGCCCAAGGGGAAATTCTCAGTGCGCTTTTTTCTGGAGTGCCGGCGCTTATGATGGTAGACTCACGCACGAGTAGCGGGACCTGCCAGGTGGGGTTTACGGCCAGCAGATTATAACTATTTGTTGAGCATCCAGCCCCAGCGTTAGTGTCACCTTTTGACGCTGCCGCGTTGTACACAGAGCCGCGTGTGGAAGTTGGAAGGGGACTGCACTTCGAACATAAGGGCCTACGTTTAGGATGAGTCGCTAGGGGCGCACCACGGCAACGAGATGCCATCACTTTCACCTGGGAGGAGTTTTCATGAAAGTCCTGCTGGTCTATCCGGAATTCCCTGACACATTCTGGAGTTTTAAGCACGCGCTGCCCTTCCAGGGCAAGCGTTCCGCATTTCCTCCCCTGGGACTGCTCACCATTTCCGCCATGCTGCCCCGGCATTGGCAGAAGCGCTTGGTGGATGCGAATGTCCAACGCCTGAAAGACTCGGATCTGGATTGGGCCGACGTCGTGTTCTTCAGTGGCATGATCGTGCAAGGCCCCTCGATGAAGGAACAGATTGCGCGCGCCAAGCGGCGCGGCAAGCGAACCGTAGTGGGCGGGCCGATTACCAGCGCCCATGATCCGTCGATTTCCCAAGCCGACCACGTTGTGGAAGGCGAGGCCGAGGAGATGATAGGCCAACTCGCCGGGGATCTCGATCGCGGAGCCGCCAAGCCCCATTACACCCATCCGCAAATGGTCGATGTCACACATGTCCCGCTCCCCGACCTTAACTTGGCCCGGCTAAGCCGTTACAGTTCCATGTCCGTCCAGTTCTCTCGTGGATGCCCCTTTACCTGCGAGTTTTGCGACATCATTGAAATCTACGGCCGCCGCCCGCGCACCAAGACCCCTGATCAGGTGTGCGCAGAACTCGACCAGCTTTACCGCCTCGGGTGGCGCGGATCAGTCTTCATGGTTGACGACAACTTCATCGGTAATAAGAAGAGCGTGAAGGCTCTCCTCCCGCGCCTGGTGGAATGGATGCGGGACCACAAGTTTCCCTTCTCCCTTTACACTGAGGCTTCCCTCAACCTGGCGGAAGACGAAGAAATGCTGGCAATGATGCGCGAGGCTCATTTTGGGCGGGTTTTCCTGGGGATCGAAACCCCGGTGGCGGAAAGCCTGAAGGAAACCACCAAGTTCCAGAACCTCCGCAAGGATTTGCTGGAAAGCGTGCGGTTGATCCAGTCCTACGGCATGGAAGTCATGGCGGGCTTCATCGTAGGATTTGATAACGACCCGGCCGACGTCTTTGACCGGCAAATTGAATTCATCCGGCAAGCAGCGATCCCGCTTTCCATGGTTGGCCTGCTCACGGCCCTGCCCAACACCCAGTTATGGCGGCGCCTCAAGGCGGAGGGCCGGCTCCTGAAAGCCAGCCTGGGGAACAACACGCTCGCGGACTTGAATTTCATCCCGCGCATGGATTCCCAAGTGCTTCTGGACGGCTACCAACGCATTCTCCAGACTATTTACAACCCGCGCGAGTACTTTCAGCGCGCTTCGGCTTTCCTCTCCCAACTGGGCAAGGGTTCGCGCTCGCCCCTCGTTTTCTCGGACGTGATGGCGCTCGGCCGCTCGCTTTGTTGGCAGGGATTGTTCAGCAATTACCGCGGCGAATATTGGAAATTCCTCGTCCAGTCACTGCGGCAGCACCGGCACCACTTCAGCAAGGCGATTACGCTGGCGATCATGGGGCACCATTTCTTCGCCCTGACCGCCGCCACGGAAAGCAACTGAATTTTAGATTTCGGATTCCGCAGTCGGGCGCCGTTCGGTCCACCCGGACTTTAGCAAAAAGCGGTCATTCTTCAGTTCTCAGTAACAGCCTTTGGAAGAGGACCGCTGTTGCTGACAGATGAAAACTGATGACCGATGACTTTTTCGTTCTACCCTTTCTTCAATTCCGTCAGAACCAGCCGGCCGCACTCCCTCAGGGTTTCAAATACTCCCACTCCCTTAAAGGCGACGGCCTCAAAAGTGGGCTCATTCTTCTTCAACAGGGCTTTTTTTAATTCCTCCACCGGAAGCACATTAGGCAAGTCGCGCTTGTTGAGCTGGAGCACGTAAGGAATCTTCGAGAAATCGTAATTGTGCTCGCGGAGGTTGTCGCACAGGTTCTCCAGCGCTTCCACATTGGCGTCCATTCTTTCTTCCTGGGAATCCGCCACGAACACCACGCCATCCACGCCCCGAAGAATAAGCTTGCGGCTGGCGTCGTAAAAGACCTGTCCCGGAACGGTGTAGAGGTGAAAGCGGGTCTTGAACCCGCGAATGGTGCCGAGGTCGAGGGGAAGGAAATCGAAAAAAAGAGTGCGGTCGGTTTCCGTGGCCAGGGAGATCATTTTCCCGCCGGTCTTGCCCAGGGTCTGGTCAAAAATCCACTGCAGGTTGGTAGTCTTACCGCCCAGACCGGCGCCGTAGTAAACGATCTTGCAGTTGATTTCCCGGGCAGCGAAGTTAATGAAACTCACTCGGTAAGGTCCCCTTCCCCAAGGCTCAAAGCTCTGCTGCTAAACACAATTCAATAGCTCTGGCCGCACGCACCCGGTGGCCCGTCCAGTGTATCCGTGCGTTTTGGCGATCTCCAACGTCCAACGTATATAACACAGCGACTCTCGGCTGACAATACCGCTGCGTCTTCGCCCGCAAACCAGCGCAAGCCGCAAAGCCACCGCCACGGCCCTCAAGCCTCGGCCGGCCGATGGATATTCTGATCCAAATTCCTTCCGCGTGGTCGGCGAACGCGCTCGTGAACCCGCTTCCGCTAGTCTTCACCACAGCCCTGCCGAGCCGGGGCCGTCGTGCCGCCCGGCTGAAACCTCGCGGTGTCGAATCCTGCCCCAACCTCCCGCCCCCGTTTGTTTGCTCGAAAGTAATTTCGGAATGAGCGGCGTGTGTTTTCATGTAGGCCGGTTCTCGGCCTCTCCCGGCCATGCAAGCAGCGACCCTCATCAGGGAGCGAGTAGTAGCCAGGTCAGTAATTGTCCAAGCTGCGAACATCATGACACAACTCAAAGGGAAGGTGCAAAACAATTGCCCAGACTCACTCTCTGAGGGGGCGTGCGCCCGACGGCCGATATTCCTGGAGCAACTTCCTGCAAGGATATCCAGGGCCCAAAGGGAACTTGCCCGATTCCGGTAAATTTGAGAGTATTAAACGCTTGACCGAAAGGGTGTTCATCCGAGGGAGGCTATTATGCCAAGTAATCTGAAGCACCAAAGTCACATTATTACGGACGGCCGCGACCGCGCCGGCGCGCGCGCCATGTTCAAGGCCATCGGGTTCACGGACGAAGACCTGGCCAAGCCGATAGTCGGCATCGCCAACACCTGGATTGAAACCATGCCGTGCAACTATCACTTGCGCGAGCTGGCGGCGAAGGTGAAGGCGGGCGTGCGCGCGGCCGGCGGCACTCCCATGGAGTTCAACACCATTGCTATTTCCGACGGCGAAACCATGGGCACCGAAGGCATGAAGGCCTCGCTTGTCAGCCGCGAGGTGGTGGCGGACTCCATTGAATTGGTGGCGCGCGGGCAGATGTTCGACGCTATCGTGGCGGTGGTGGGCTGCGACAAAACGATTCCAGGTGGGGCCATGGCGCTCATCCGGTTGAACGTCCCCAGCGTTCTCCTTTATGGCGGATCGATCGGCGCGGGACGCTTCCAGGGCCGCGACGTGACCATTGTCGACGTTTACGAAGGCGTGGGCGCCAATGCCGCCGGGCTCATGACCGACGCGGACCTGAAGCGACTCGAGGACGTGGCGTGTCCGGCCGCGGGAGCGTGCGGCGGCCAGTACACCGCCAACACCATGTCCACGGTGATGGAGTTCATCGGCCTCTCTCCCATGGGAGCGAACAGCATTCCGGCTCTCGATCCCAAGAAAGACGAAGCCGCTTACCAGTGCGGGCAAATCGTGATGGACCTGCTGAGGCGCGGAGTGAAGCCGCTCGACATCCTGACGCGCAAAGCCTTCGAGAACGCCATTGCCAGCGTGGCGGCCAGCGGAGGCTCCACCAACGCCGTGCTGCACCTGCTGGCCATGGCGCGCGAAGCCGGCGTCCCGCTGAGCATCGAGGATTTTGACGTCATCAGCTCGCGCACGCCCATCATCGCGGATTTGAAACCCGGCGGGCGCTTCTTGGCTGTCGATGTGCACCGCGCGGGGGGAATTCCTCTGATCGCCAAGAAGCTGCTGGCGGCCGGCTTGATCGATGGTTCGCAGATGACGCCTACCGGCAAGACGATTGCCGAGGAAGCCTCGCGCGCCGTCGAGACGCCCGGCCAGGAAGTGGTGAGGCCCGTCTCGGATCCCGTAAAGAAAACCGGCGGGCTGGTGATCCTGAAAGGGAACATGGCGCCGGAAGGCTGCGTGATCAAGGTGGCGGGTTACGAACGCACCCACCATCGCGGGCCGGCGCGGGTCTTCGATTGCGAAGAAGACGCCATGCGTGCCGTCACCAGCAAGAAGATCAAGGCTGGAGACGTGGTGGTGATTCGCTACGAAGGACCCCGCGGCGGGCCGGGCATGCGCGAGATGCTGGGCGTGACGGGGGCCATCGTGGGCGAAGGGCTGGGCGAATCGGTGGCTCTGTTGACCGACGGCCGCTTCAGCGGGGGCACGCACGGCCTGATGGCGGGTCACGTGGCGCCGGAAGCGGCGCGCGGAGGACCCATCGCCGTGGTGGCCAATGGCGACACCGTGGTGATCGACATCGACAAACGCCGGATCGACATGGAAGTTCCCGACGCCGAAATCGTGGCCCGCCTGGCCAAGTGGAAGGCCCCTGAGCCGCGATACAAGCGCGGGGTGTTCTCGAAATACGCAGCGCTGGTTTCCTCCGCTTCGGAAGGCGCGGTGACGTTTGTGAAATCGTGAGTGCGGGTTAAGGGGGCCGATGCGGCGGGTTTCCAGAAGTCCCTTAAAGTCCCCGCTCGTTCGCATCCTTGAAGTGGATACCCCGAACGTGGGGGCCAATGGCCAGCACATTTCGGAGGATGACCCGGGCTTGGACTGGAAAACCCGGACTAAAAGTCTGTTGGCGGGGTTTTTGAGCTTTCAGTCAAATTGTCCAATACTGGAACGCCGCGGTCGTGTCCCAGGTTGAATCCCCAGTCATGCGTTCGTAAGCGTAGGGCGGCCACCGAGGTGCTGTTTCCTCGAGCCCCGTTCAAACCGATGTTTGCACCAACGTTTGCACCAACGCCTGGGGACCTTGAGGGTTGCATCTCCAATTTGGCGGCTTACCGTCAAGTGGGGGCAGGTTGTGGAGTGCAGGCGACGAGTGGACCCAGCAGAGGTGGCGCACACATTTTTGCGCAGCGCAGCGCGGCGGTGCCGCCATCAAGTGGTTGCGAGATTGCGAAGTGACCCCTCACCCGGCGGCGAAAAGCTTTCCGCGCCAGAAGAATACCGAGTGCGACAGGGACGCGTGGTTTACTCCATTGCGGACGCCGAGAAGACGGTCTTGGTGGTAAAAGTGGCACACTGGCGCGAGGTGTACCCGTAAAGCGCAGACAAATCCGTTAGCCGGCGGATTCGTCTGCGGCTTTTCGGCCTTTCGCATGGATAGACATGTGAACGCGTTTCTTACTAGGAGCCGGTAGAGTAGGAGAGAGGACGACCCCACGAGCGGGCGATCCACTCTCCCCTCTTCGAACCGGACGTGCAGATTTCCCGCATCCGGCTCTCCAGCAAGTTTCCGACCGCTGGCAGACGCAGGCGCTCACACCCGAGGGGTAGCCAACAATCGCAGGCCCATGCGTAGAAAATGCTGCGTATGGGTCTTCCCTTTGTGGGGGCGGTAGGCCCGCTGGCTTCTTCGCCCCACATGGCGATAGAGGCGTTGCAGTACGAATTTGTTGATCGTCCCGTAAGCCGCCTGGGGACGCCCGAAGGAGAAGTAGTTCCCCCAGCCTTTCAGGTTCTCGATTCAGCTCCGCCAGCAGGCGCGGCAGGGGTTTATGACTTTGTGAATAGCCGGTCATTTCCCGCAGTCGATCCCGCTCCCGTTGCAGCGCTTTCTTCGACGGCACGATGTTCAGATAGCGATGCCCGCGCCCTTTCCGGTCGCGGTCATATCGGAACGTGTACCCCAGAAAGTCCAGGTGCGCTTGCTTCTCCATCAGGTTGACCACGCGCGTCTTCTCCCGGTTGATCTCCAACCCCATCCAGGTCTCGACCTTCTCCTCGATCCACCCGCGCAGGTTAGGCGTCAGATAGCGCGCCAGCACGACAAAGTCGTCGGCATAACGCACCAGCTTGGCGTTCGCCCAGCGGGCCGGCCCTCGCAGGCCGTGAAACACCTTGTCGAACCAGTGTAAGTACAGGTTCGCCAGCAGCGGCGGCCTGGGCTGGAAGCTCTGCGCGACCTGGCCGCTGCCGGTCACCTCGAAGCGGTGCTGATTTACTCGCCGGATCGCCTCAGTCGCAAGTATGCCTACCAGGTGCTGCTGGCGGAAACGCTCACCGGTTTCTGTGCGCAGTTGCGGTCGAGGGCGAATACCCTGGACGTCAGCGAGCAGCAGAAGATCCTGCGCCTGTTGGTCAAAGAAATCCTCGTGGGAAAGGATACTCTGGTCATCCGCCATTCGATTCCCATACCCAACGCCGGTCCAGATCCGATTACGATGCCGCGGCCACCTCACACACCTCCGCCGCCAATGCCCCAACCCGGCCCACATGATCTTTTGCGTTCAGGCCGTCTTTACCCCGCCACTTGTAGTGCGGGTGTCCCCACCCGCGTCTTTGAGATCGAAAGAAGGAATCGCGGGTGGGGACACCCGCGCTACAAATTCCGCCCAGGCACCGGGCGGCTACCGCGTCACCTGCCTGCCGGTTGACCGCGAGGGCTTGCTGGGTCTTTGATGCTTTAACTAACCACTGACCACTGCTTTTCCGATGCGGGCGAACGACGCCCAATTCTTCACTTTTTTGATTTAGTCTTACAATAAGGAACGCTGGCGCCGCTCCCCTAAAAAGTCCAAAGTGCCGCCGCGGCCTCCGCCACTCCGAATTTGTACCGGTGGCCTCCGACCGCTGCCCCATAAGCCTTTCCCAAGTTTCTCCTCCCACTCCCCAAGCCCCGAGCACGTTGGACATTAAGTTCGAACATTAAGTCCTTGTTGACCCTCGGGCAGGTGGCGACCGGCCAACTTTCCGATCAGGATCTGGATTCGGTGGCGGGCGGACTCCAATTCTCCTTCAATCTGGTGGCTGTCAAGACCATATCGTGGAGTGGGTCGGATTAATACGGCTAGTTATGCAATGGCCCCGCAACACACTTGCGAATCAACCGTCCGCCTCGCTCCGACAACGGTTTGGCGGCCCTACCTGAAGTGGAATGTCTGCCGCCTGGCCGAAAACGACAGACTGCGGCCAGGAAGAATTGCCACTTGAAAGTGGCCGAAAAACGGGCCTCGGAAAATGCAAAAAAGGACAAATTTGCCTTTCATGCCGTTCGCTCTTGGCATGGCACAATCCCACAATCGGACAATTCAGAAGCGAAGACAGTCTGAAAACCGGTCCCACTCCCTTTGATCGCAGCTTGTTACAACTCGGATGGGGATGGCAACTTAGTTGCACACCAATAGGTGGAGGAGCGGGTGGACATCCTACAAGAGTTTTTATCCGCCGTCAACGCGAGGGCCGATCGAGGCTTGATCCGAGAGGATCGCTGCCTCAGAATTCCCGTCTAAAGGCGATTGACCTCTGGCATGCGAGGCGCCTCGCGTGGCTCCGAATGGGACAACATGGCTAATATTCTGAGGGATTTGCGTTTTGCCTGGCGAGTTCTGCGGAAGAGTCCGGGTTTCGTGGCCGTGGCCGTGATCACGCTCGGACTGGGCATCGCCGCGAGCACGGTGGTATTCAGTTGGATTGACACCGTCTTGCTGCGGCCAATCGGGGGCGTGCGGGACGCGCACGAGTTGGTGGCGCTGGAAGGGATTGCCCCGGACGGGGGCCGGCTGGGCCAGCTCACGCATCCGGGCTTTCGTGCTTTCCAGCGGGGCCTGACCGCGGCCTCGGGTGTGGTCGCCTCGCACATTTCCTTCTTCACTATCGGCTCGAACGATCACCCTGGGCGCGCCATGGGGGAAGTGGTTTCGGCCAACTACTTTACGGTGCTTGGGGTCAAGCCATTCCTGGGCCGGCTATTCTTGCCCGAAGAGGATCGGGACGCGCCGGGCGCCTTCCCCATCGTGGTCATCAGTCACCGGCTGTGGACAACCCAATTCGGTGCGGATCCGAGCATCGTGGGGCGCGCGGTGCGTATCAATGGCCACCCGCTCACCGTCGTCGGCGTCACACCGCCTGATTTCCGCGGCACGTTCGGCGGGGAGGCCTTCGACGTCTGGGTCCCGCTCAGCATGATTCTCGACATGGGCGCCCTGAATACCTGGGCCGCTGACGACTGGAACGCCAGGTTCCTCGATGTCACAGTGCGCCTCAAACCCGGCGTCACGACCGAGCAGGCGAGCGAACAAGCCCGGGTCATAGCGGCCCGAATCGCCGCCGATCACCCGGATACGCACAAGGGCATCGGCGCCCGGATGGTTCCCCTGTGGGAGGCGCCCTACGGGCTGCAGGCGACCTTGCGCGAGCCGCTGTACCTCCTGACGGTAGTGTGCGTTCTGGTGCTGTTGATCTGCTGCGCCAATGTGGCGAACCTGTTGCTGGCCCGCGCGGTTTCCCGGCAGAGAGAATTTGGAGTGCGCATGGCCTTGGGCGCCAGCCGGGGAAGAGTCGTGCAGCAACAGTTGGTGGAGGTCTTGCTGTTGGCTGGCGCGGGCGCCATCTTCGGCGCGTTGCTCGCGGGCTGGTTGGGAGAATCACTCTACCGCGTGCTCCCCTCTTTGGAACCCTCCATCCGTGCCGCCCTTGAGCCGCTGTTGCACGTGGAGCCCAGCGCCAACGTCCTTGCCTTTACCGTGCTCATCTCTCTCAGTGCGGCCGTGCTCACAACCCTCTTGCCGGCTTTCTCCATCGGTTGCGTGGATCTCATCGAAACGCTGAAAGAGGGAGGGCGCAGCGGGACCTCCGGGGTCCGCTCGCACCGCGCCCGCGGGGCGCTGGTGGTGCTGGAGGTGGCGCTCGCGACGCTCGCCCTCTGCGGAGCCGGCCTGGCGGTGCGGAGCTTCCAGAAGTTGGCCACGCTTAATCCGGGTTTCGACTCGCGAAACGTATTGGTGGCGCACTTCTACCTCTCCACCAACGGCTACTCGTTAAGTCAAGAAAAGCAGTTCTGCCGCAATCTGCGCCTGCGTTTGGAAGCGGCTCCGGGCATCCCGCAAGTGAGCTACGCGGACTCGGTTCCGCTTTCGATTTTCCCTGGGGGGAGCGACCGCGTGGAGGTGGAAGGCTTCTCGCCGGATCGGGGCGGGGTGATGTCTCTCCCTTTCTCCATCGTGGCGCCCGGGTACTTCAGTTTGATGCACATTCCCATACTGGCGGGCCGCGACTTCACCGAGCAGGACGACGTAAACACCCTGCCCGTGATCATCATCAACCAGGCATTTGCTAAGAAGTACTTCGAGGGTAAAGACCCCATCGGCCACAGGGTAAATGTTTCCGATACCTGGTCGACCGTGGTGGGGATGGTCAAAGACAGCAAGTACTACAACCCGCCGGAGGCGCCCACGCCTTTCTTTTACGGACCGTTCCGGCAGATCTACTATTCGGGCTATACCACCTTCTTCTACCTCCGGACGAGCGGCGACATGGGGGCCGCGCGCGCAGCGTTGCGGCGTGAAGCGGCAGCGCTGGCCCTGCCCAGCGGACTCTACGACACGGCGCCACTCAGCGAGTACACGCAGGGGGGCTTGTTCGCGGAGCGGATCGTGGCGGGCCTGCTTTCCGCGCTCGGCATGCTGGCGCTGGTTTTGGCGGCGGTGGGATTGTACAGCGTGCTGGCATACGCGGTCAGCGAACGCGCGCACGAGTTCGGAATCCGCATGGCGTTGGGCGCGCCGCGCCGCGCCGTACTGGGTCTGGTATTACGGGAAGGTTTGGTGCTGGTGCTTCCGGGCCTGGTAGCCGGAGTGGGCGCGGCGATGGCGGGGGTCCGTCTGGTCTCAAGCCAACTCAATCTTCCCTTAGGTCTTGCCGAGCCGAGCGTGTTTGCTGGGGCCGCCCTCGTTCTCATCGCCGTCACCCTGCTGGCCAGCTATGTGCCCGCCCGCCGCGCCACGAAGGTGGACCCGATGACAGCCCTACGGGCGGAGTAGCAAATAGCGAGTACTAATGATCAACAAGGGAGCCGCCGCGGCCTCCGCCACTCCGAATTTGTACCGGTGGCCTCCGACCGCCGCCCCATAAGCCTTTCCCAAGTTTCTCCTCCCACTCCCCAAGCGCCAAGCACGTTGAACATCAAGTTTGGACATTAAGTCCTTGAGACACGGCCTTGCCGGCGGTACTCTGTGGGCAGGGTAGTCAATCATCATCTAATGCGTGAGGGCGACGGAGGCTCCGTGGTACAAAGTGACCGTGTTATAGCGCCCTATCGACAACCGACAAGACCAACCCATCCGGACAATCCGGAAAAATAGCACTCAGGCGGCGAAGTCGGCAACCCGCCACTTTCCCGAATGGGCACGGCGTGTTTTTCAGGCCTGGGGAAGCTGCGCCCAGCGATCAGGAGGCGGGGCGACCCCAGGCCGCCCCGGCATCGTTTCCTCCAGCCTCTCACCGGCTATTCCTTAGCGGGTCGATCGCCAGCAGAGCCCGCCTCCGCTTCACCGGCGGAGAGCCATTCCGGAGTCAAAGGGAGAAGTTTGTCAAAGGCGACCGAGAAAATTAAAAAATCGGCTTGACACGGCATCGCGGTTTCAGAGATGCGCTGCCGCTACTGGACGGTCAAGCTCAGGTTGAGGGTGTGAGTCACGCCGCCGGAAGTTCCGGTGACAGTAAGCGTGTAAGTTCCCGATGGCGTCGGCGGACTGTGGTATGGATTACTTCCTCGACCGCCGCCTCCCCCTCCGCATGACGCCGCGAACACCAGCGTGATCAGCAAGGTGAGCGGAGCGAGCACGCGAATCCAGGCGCGTTTCGCTCCCAAGCGGGCGAGCAAGCACAGCCCCAGCAGGCCAGCGAGCATGATCCACAGCGTCATTGGCGGCCGCGTCGGCGGGCCAGGAGCCGGCGGGATCACAGACCCATTCGTCACCACGCCCACCACCGCCTCGAGGGGTAAGGGGGGATTGGTCACATTTAAGGCCAGCGACGCCGGAGTCACCGTGCAGGTTGAGTTGGCGGGTGCGCCCGAGCAGGTGAGCGCAACGGTGCCGGTGAATCCGCCCAGCGGATTTACGTAGAAGTAAAACGTGGTGTCGTTGCCCTTCGACACGGTCTGCGACGTGTCGGGAGCACTCAGTGAGAAGTCCTGCCCCGTTCCCGAGAGTGCCACCGTTTGCGGGCTGCCGAAAGCGTTATCGGCGAAGTTCAGCGAGGCCGTCTCGGCGCCGAGAACGGTGGGCGAATAGGTTACCGTGACATTGCAACTGCCGGTCGCTGGCGCCAGCGTCTGGCCGCTGCATTCATTTGAGGTGATCATGAAATCCGCGGCATTCGCGCCCGAAATCGTCACGGCACCACTCGCGAAGGTCAAATTGGTGTCGCCGGCGTTGCTGACGGTGACCGACAGCTTCGTGGGAGTCATCCCCAGCAGCACGTTGCCGAAGCTGAGGGTCGAGGGACTGAAGGCGACCGTCACGGCTGAGGCGTTGCTGATTTCAAAGACTGTCCCGTCGCTGGAAACACCACCAGCCTCTGTTGTGCCGTAGAGGTCTCCGGACGCGTCCATCAGCAAGCCTGCATACGGGGACGCCCCATCGTCAGGAGCGCCCGTAAAGTTGTGCAGCACATACTCCGCGTAGCCCCCCGAGGCGTTAACCAGCTCGAATACGCTCCCGTTTCCAAGCGAGACGCTGGGGTCGCCGCTGGTGGTGCCGTAGAGTTTGCCCCCCGCATCCATGATCAGGCTTCCCTCCGGGTATACTCCGTCGCTCGGTCCCGTAAAGCTGTGAAGCAGCTTTTCCGTATAGCTCCCGGAAGAGTTAAGGAGCTCGAATACGGTCCCGCAGCCGTTCGGGCAATTCGACGAGGTGCCGCCGTAAGTCGTCGTGCCGTAAAGATTGCCGGCCGAGTCCGCGATCACGCCCGTCGGGGCTCTGCCATCGCCGGGAGGTCCCGCAAAGCTATAGAGCACTTTCTCCGTATAACTCCCGGAGTTGTTGACCAGTTCGAACACGGTCCCCCAACCACCAGAGGCGCCGCCCACCCCGGTGGTACCGTAGAGGTCGCCGGAGGAGTCCATGATCAGATTTCCAAAGGGGGTCGATCCGTCACTATCCCCCGCGAAGCTGTAAAGCAGTTGCTCCGTGTAGACGCCGGAAGAATTGACCAGTTCGAATACCGTTCCCTTGCCGTTAGCGCCTCCGCTGAAGGTAGTGCCGTAGAGGTTGCCCGCCGAGTCCATGATCAGGCCTGCCGTCGGCGGATCCCCGTCGCCGTTGGATGCTCCAAAGCTATGTAGCACCTTCTCGGTGTAAGTTCCGGCGGAGTTGACGAGCTCGAAGGCGGTCCCGCAGCCGTGCGGGCAATTCGACGAGGAGCCGCCGTACGTCGTCGTGCCGTAGAGGTTGCCGGACGAGTCCGCTATTATCCCTTCGGGCTCTCCCCCATCGTTGGGTGAGCCCGCAAAGCTGTAAAGGACTCTCAGCGTGTAGCTCCCGGAGGAATTGATCAACTCGAACACCGCCCCCCGTCCAGAGGCGCCTCCGGCAAACGCGGTGCCGTAGAGGTCGCCGGACGAGTCCATGATCAGAGGTGCGTCTGGGGAATTGCTGGCGTTGGTGAAGCTATACAGCACGGTCTCCGTTTGCGCCTGCGCCCGTTGCACGGCGGAGGTTCCCATAAGAAAAACGACGGCCCATGCGCCCACCGTTGCCCTCAAAAATCCCTTCGCCAATTTCATCATCCTCCCCCCGCTCTCTTTCCCGCGCAGGCGGGAATCCATCCACTTACGCTTCGCGCTTTTGTGCTGCCGCCACTACCCATCTCGTGTTGCGACCCCCATGTTGCCCGAAGTTCCGCAGTTCCTCTGTTCCCAATCACGAAAGGCCGCAGATTGCCGGCAGAGGGGAGCTCAGCGCTTCCCTCTCGATTCAACGTGACCTTCTGCGTCCATTGCGCGGCCTATCTCATGCGTTGTGAATTGTTGATGGTTCCCAAAGGCAATAGCGACAGCAGCGACTCTAGTATCACGGGACGGGGCTCGTGTCAAGTGCGACAAGCGGAACAATGTCGGGAGAAAGGGGGGTCAGGGAGAAAGGGGTCAGGAACGTGTGAAAAAATTGAATTCGAACCCCTTTTCAACCGTGTAACGTATTGAAAATGCATAGTGCTGAAATCGGTAAAGCCAATTTTTTCACACGTTCCAGGAACCCTTTTCCATCCGCGTCTGGCGTGTTAACGCCCGGACTCTACCCATGACGCGATCCTCCTGCTTCCCCACTGCAAAGGAAATGGCCCTTTTCGCTCCGTTGTTGATGCCTGCCCGATGCAGGCTTAACCGCTCTTGGGCCTTTTGGCTTTGGCCGTTGACCTTGTCTTGGCAGCCTGCGGCGCTGCGGGAGCGGCATGCGGGTCCACATGCGTACTTTTGATTAGTTGGAGGGCTTCCTCCCGGGTGTGCCCAGGCGGCGCCAGGAGCAAATCCGTTTTCGACAGAGCCTGCCACAAGGTGGGATTTTGAAACGCAATGGTTCCCCCGCCACGTTTTCTCTGGGAGATCATGCGGTTTATGTCGCCGACACATATCCAGTCGCAACCCACGGTAATGCCCCACTTGGCATGGTCTTGGGTTTCAGGCCAGGCCCAATGGGCTCCGAGCGGGCCCAAATTGATATACTTGATGTCAAAAGTCTTGTGGATGCCGTCGGTGTCAGCGACGGGCGGGATAGGCCCGCGGATCCACGTTTCGTCGTCCATGTCAGCGCCGAGTGTCGGGCCCACAAAGCCGTTCCAGAAGTCCTTCCCCCACTGCCGGTTCTTGGCCAATACTTTGAACGGCATTCCTGCTTTCGATTGGCAAGCGAGCACGTCCGCGTCGGGCGCAGGATTAGGCGGCAGCGGTTGCGTGAGAGCATAGAGTGCTGCGCTCTTATTCAGCGAGGCAGCGCGCGGCAAATAGCATTGCGGTTCCTGATGGGTGGCCATCTGCGCGGCGATACTATTGGCGGTAGCAATGTCTAAAGTAATGCACAGGAAGGTTTGCCCATACATGGGGGTCGGCATCCCTGGTAATGCGGGTGCGGCGTACTTGGGCCAGGAGTGGAGCAACCAAAACGCCGTCCCGGACGCTGTGTCGAACGCGACAACACCCTTGGTATGGCCCAAATTGCCGTCGTCAGCGCCGGGAGCGCTGGCGGGTTTTTCATCGTTATAAAGTATCCAGCCGGTCGTGGCCGCAGGTTTGTTGAAGACAGAATTCAGCGTCAGATTCAATGCGCCCTTGCCCTGATCGAGGCGGTTGGGCGATTTTGCCACCGATTGCGCATTCGCGTCGAAGTACACATACTCGTACCCCGTGGCGCTGTCGCTGTTAGCATCCTGAGTGAGCTTCGGAACCTTGTAAATGAACCACCAATCCACAGCCTTGCCGTTCTCATCGAGCGCGGAGATTGTCATGTTATCCCCCTCGTGAATGCTGCGTTAGGACTGCCATTGACGTATCCTTAGCCGCAATACTATACACGGCAATGGCTGGTTTTCAATCGAAATCTCGCACTCCAGCACGGAGCGCGGGGGGCGGGAGTACCGGGAGAGGATGGGATGCCTATGCGGCGCGGAATACAGTGCAGGGTCGCCGCGCCTCAGCCGTCCGTCTCCGTGATGGGGACACCGCCGTGTCGTTGACCCGTCTCTCTGGAGGAAGCGGAAGGTTCGACGAGCTTGCCAAGAGCCGATGGGTCGCCGAGGAGGGTGACACTGTGGCAAAAGCAACCATGAATCGCCGGTCAAGGGTTGGCCGGCCGAGCAATCTAAAGTCGGCTTCCAAACGTTTTACCACCGGGGGCACGGGTGGCAAGCCGGCGACGGGTTTTTCAGAGTCAAGGTCGATTGAAGCGCTCGCGGCGGAGCAAGGCGTAAAGCCGACCAAGCTGGAGGACATCCTGGGCAAGGGCGCCAATTTATGGGAGAGTGACCAGGAGTTCGAACGCTTCGTCGAGGGTATCTGTGCACGTCGGCGGGAAGATCGCGAGATTGCCAAACCGTTAGCACCCTCCTGCTTGACACTGACGTGTTTTCCTTCCAAAACATCCCCGGGCTGAGCATCATCACTGAAAGTGTGTGACAGGAACCCGAATCCACAAAGGTGAGCTTGCGCATTTCTCCAGGCTGGCTTCATGGCGCTGTTCAGAGACTTCCTTCTCAATCTCATCCCAGGGGTCTTTCTCCCGAGGCCATAATCTCGCCGCGAATTTCCCCAAGGCGTTTCCCCAGCGAGGTGTGCGGCTGGTAGGGCGGGATTCTCTTCCCCTCTGCCGCGGTTGGCATTTCGCTTGTCCGGTCCCTCATAGAAATTTCCTCTGACAACAACTCTAACACCACGCGCCAAAGAACTCCTTTACGTCGGTTGCCGGCAGCCGTAAGGTTTCGCCCATCTCAGGACGCAATGACACGTTTAACGCCGGGCTCAGCAGACACGTCGAACTCCCCATAAAAGCAAAACCCCGTCGAAGGGCTTTCGGCTGATCCGATGGGGAGAAGATCTCAAAGCGCGCATGAGTCCCAGCGCGCCGCCCTGTCGAGCGCAAATCCGGCCAGCCACGGCCGCTGGTTTTCCCGAAACTCGAAGAACGAAACCTGCAAGTCGGAAACTGGAAACTCGAAGTTCGGAAAAACAACTTAAGAAGGCGCCGTCGATTTTCGAATTTCCAGTTTCGAGTTTCGGTCCTCAATGCCCCGATGATCCAATCCTAATGCGTGGTGCTCATATCGCCGGAGGTTCCACCCGCGGCGGGCACGTAACACTTGAGGGTGTAATCCATCACCATACGGTCGGCGTTGAATCGCCACCCGAGAGTACGGATGGTGCGCTTCATGCGCTTGATCCAGCCGTGCGGCAAGCCATCGCGGTCGCGCTGATAGTAAAGAGGAATGACCTCTTCCCGCAGCACGCGATACAGATCCTCGCAGTCCCGCGCATCGTGTACACTCATGTCGGAATGAGTTCTGCCGGTGCCGATAGCAAAGCCATTCAAGCCGTCATAGGCCTCGGCCCACCAGCCATCCAAAACCGAGAGGTTAAGGCCGCCGTTCAGAACCACCTTCTGACCGCTGGTTCCGGAAGCCTCGAGCGGCCGCCGGGGATTGTTCAGCCACACGTCCACGCCCTGCACCAGGTGACGTCCCACGTTGATGTCGTAATCCTCAACGAAGACGAAGCGGTCGTAAAACTTACGATCGCGCATGAGCTGCGCAACTTGCTGGAGAATGCGCTTGCCGGGTTCGTCGCGCGGATGGGCCTTCCCGGCGAAAACAAACTGCACGGGGCGCTTGGCATCGTTGGCCAAAGAGGCCAGCATCTCGATGTCGGTCAGAATCAGGTTGGCGCGTTTGTAGGTGGCAAAGCGGCGGGCAAATCCGATGGTGAGCGCGTCGGGGCTCAGAATCCGGGCGAGGCGCTGGCGCAGCTCCAACGGTTCCCCGCGGCGCTCCGCCTGCTCAGTGGCGCGGGCGCGAACGAATTCCAGAAGGCGCTGCTTCAGGCTAAGATGGGTTTCCCAAAGCTCGCCGGCATCGACGTTCTCGATTCCCTCCCAGATGCGCGGCTCGCTGCTGTGCTCGTGCCACCCCGTCCCCAAGTGACGGTCGTAGAGACGGAACATTTGCGGCGCCAGCCAACTGGGAACGTGCACTCCGTTGGTGATATGTCCAATGGGAACGGTGTCTTCCGACTTGTCCGGGAAGAGGCCTTTCCACATGGCGCGAGTCACGCGTCCGTGCAGGGCCGAAACCGCATTGGCACGGCGAGAGACCTTCAGGCCCAGCACGGTCAAACAGAAATCTTCATTGGCATCGGAGGGATTTTCCCGGCCCATCTGCATCAGGAGATCGAGCGAAAGCCCCAAACGGTCGCGAAGCGGGCCCAGGTGCTCTTCAACCAAGCCGCTACTGAATCGATCGTGCCCCGCCGGCACGGGAGTGTGCGTGGTAAAAACCACTTCCCGGTGGACGAGCGGCGCGGCTTGTTCAAAGGTCAGGCCCTCGTCCTGCATGCGGGCGCGGATGGCCTCCAGCACGGCAAAAGCGCTGTGCCCCTCATTCAGGTGAAGAACCCCGGGAGTGATTCCCATGGCTTTCAAGGCCCGGATGCCGCCCACTCCCAGCAGCAACTCCTGGCGAATGCGCACGCGTCCATCGCCACCGTACAAGGTGGAAGTCAATTCCCGGTCTTCGGGAGCATTCCCGGGCACGCTCGAGTCAAGCAGGAGCAGGTCGCACCGGCCCACTTTCAATCGCCACACCTTGGCGCGAAGTGACCCGCTGCGGGTTTCGATTTCCACCGTCACCGGTTCGCCGCTCTTGCCGATGGCGGCTTCCATGGGCAACTGGCTGACATCGGTTTCAAAATACTCTTCCCGCTGCCAGCCGTCAAAGTCCAACCGTTGGCGGAAATATCCTTGACTGTAGAAAAGCCCCACCCCCACCAGGGGAATGTCGAGATCAGAAGCGCTTTTGATGTGATCGCCGGCGAGGACGCCCAGGCCGCCGGAATAGATAGGAATCGACTCGTGCAGACCGAATTCCGCGGAAAAGTAGGCGACCGGGCGCGGCCGCAGCACTCCCGCGTTCTTGGCGCCCCAGGTGCGATCCTTATTCAGATACTCTCGCTGCCGGCGATAGGCGTAATTAATCCGCCCGTGCACCACCAGCTCGCGGGCGCGGCGCTCAATCCCCGCCAGAGGCAATTGCGCGAGCACGGCAATGGGGTTGTGGTTGAACTGCCGCCAACGCACCGGATCGAGATCGAGAAACAAACTGCCGGAGTCATGGTCCCAGCTCCACCAGAGATTGCGCGCCAGAGAACCAAAGCCGCTCCTGGGAGGGAGCAACAAAACGGTCGAGGGTTCGAGCTTCACTGACCACCGGCGCGACCTGCGCGGCGGCCTCGGTGAGCATGCGAATCTCATCCTCGTGGTAGATGCGGGGAGTTATCGTCTGCACCGTGAGAACGCCCTGCAATAGACCTTGATCAATGAGCGGAACCCCGAGAAACGATCGGTAGGCGTCTTCTCCCGCTTCGCTGAAGTACTTGAAGCGCGGATGGCTCTTCACCTCTTCCACCGCGACGGGATGCAGTTGCTCCGCCACCAGTCCCACTAAACCTTCATGCGTGGCCATTCGAAGAGTGCCGATACATTGCGGGCGCAGACCCAAGGTGGCCGCCAGCACCAGGTTGATGCGGTCCGGCTCGAGCAAATACACGCAACAAACGTCTGTGTGGAAACGCCGGGCAATCAGTGCGACAACATTCATGAGGGTCTCGGCAGGCTTGCCCCCGTCCTGCGCAAGATTGGAAATCTCCTCCAGAGTCAATACATGACTGGCATCCAGTGCATCCTCAGTTTGGCCCATCCCAGTGAATCCCCCTGCCGCTCAAGGTCCTCAGCGGCTATGACGTGCCGCCGCAGGATTGCAACGGCAAAGTCCTGCGGGCTTGCGGCAAGAGATTGCCCCACAACCCTGACAGAAGCTCAACCGGCGAGAACTGCACCGTGAAACAATGCAGAATCCCCGATGCCCCCAGGTACTTCATTTAGACTTGAACCTAAAGCCCGCTGGATGGTGAGACTTGCAAGAAAGCAAACATTATGCCAAACATAATACGAAACAAAGCATTATAAATCAGTCATCTGCGAGACTGGCATGGAAAAGGATTCACCCCAAACTGGCATCAACGCAGAAAAGCAGACCAAGTCCAGGCGATTCATGCTCCTCATCCTTGAAATCTTGAATCTATCTTTGTTGGTTTCGCTCAGCCCGACATCGGAATGAATCTATGTCATTACCAGGACAATAGCAAGCATAGACGGGAGGCGGCGGGATGTCAATCGGAATCCGGCCGCGCCTTGCCGCGGCGTTTGTCCGGCGTCGGCGAATCGTGACATGTTGCCGCAGCGTGGCCCAGTTTACTCAAGACCGAAGTAATCATTTCCGGAAGGCACAATGTCTGCAATTTCGAGGAAGGGCTAGAATCGCGCCCATCGGTGTCACGATTGCGAAAATCGGTGTGTCTCGCTGGTATGTACCAGCATGACAGCCGGCCATAGTCCTTCCCCGCCCCACGCTCGACGAGCTCCTATGGTCTTTTTCTTGCCTCGCGCCCTCATTGCGATATACTTCGGCATACCCTTTTTGAGGAGGCTCTCCATGCGTCGATTTGCCCTGAGTGTATTCGCGTGCCTTGCGGCGGTCTTGTTTTTGGCTCACGCCCCAGGTCCAGCGCCGGCCGCCGCTAATCCGGCGACCGCTGTTAACGCCGCACCGGGCGCGGCCGCCACGGCCGCCTTCCCCGCGCCGCTCGACGGTTTTTCCGCTGACTCCGCCCGCATGGAACGCGATTGGGAGAGCAAGTTCCGCGCCCTCCCCAGCCCCGCCAATCTGCGCAACTATATGCAGCGGCTTTCCGCCCGCCCCCACCATGTGGGCACGGATTATGACCGCGCCAACGCCGAGTGGATACTTTCGCTGTTCCAGCAGTGGGGATGGGACGCGCACATCGAGAACTTTTATGTCCTCTTCCCCACACCCAAGGAACGCCTGGTGGAGTTGGTTGCGCCCACGCATTTTAAGGCGACGCTGGAGGAACCTACCGTGGACGTCAACCCCACCTCCAACCAACATGCCGAGCAACTTCCCACCTATAATGCCTACTCGATCGATGGCAACGTCACCGCACCGCTCGTCTACGTCAACTACGGGATCCCGGAAGACTATGAGCAATTGGAGCGCCTGGGCGTATCGGTGAAGGGCGCCATCGTGATTGCGCGCTATGGTATGTCGTGGCGCGGGATCAAACCCAAGGTGGCGGCTGAGCACGGCGCGGTGGGCTGCATTATCTATTCCGACCCGCACGAGGACGGCTATTTCCGCGGCGACGTTTTCCCCGGCGGCGCCTGGCGCCCGCTCCAAGGCGTGCAGCGGGGCAGCGTGATGGACATGGTCCTTTATCCCGGCGACCCCCTCACGCCCGGCGTAGGCGCTACCAAGGACGCCAAGCGCCTGCCGCTGGCGGAAGCGAAGACCCTGACCAAAATCCCCGTTCTGCCCATCTCTTACGGCAACGCGCAACCGCTGCTCGCCGCCTTGCGCGGACCCGTGGCCCCGGAAGCATGGCGGGGTGCCCTCGCCATCACCTACCACGTCGGCCCGGGCCCCGCCCAAGTGCATTTGAAGGTCAAATCCAACTGGGATACCAAAACCCTCAACGTCGTCGTCAGCCGGATTTCCGGCTCGACTTCCGCCGACGAATGGATTGTGCGGGGCAATCACCAGGATGCCTGGGTGAATGGCGCCGAAGATCCCCTCTCCGCCCTCGTGGATGAGATGGAAGAAGCGCGGTCGATGGGCGAACTTGTGAAGCAAGGTTGGAAGCCCCGCCGCACCATCATTTATTGCGTGTGGGACGGCGAGGAGCCGGGTCTGCTGGGCTCAACCGAGTGGGCTGAGACCCACGCCGATGAACTTCGCCGGCACGCCGCGGTCTACCTCAACACCGACGGCACCGACCGCGGCTACCTTTTCGTCGGCGGCTCGCACACCCTGGAAAAGTTCATGAACGGCGTAGCGCGCGACATCGAGGATCCGGAAACAAACCTTACAGTCTGGAAACGCCACCAGCTTCACCTGATTGCCGACGGCAAACCGGAAGAGCGCGCGGAAGCTCGCACCCGTGCCGATTGGCGCCTGGGCGCATTGGGCTCGGGATCGGACTACACGGTTTTCCTCGATCATCTCGGCATCGCCTCGCTCGACCTGGGCTTCGACGGCGAAGGCGGCGGTGGCGTTTACCACTCAGTTTATGACGACTTCTATTGGTATACACACTTTAGCGACACCGACTTCCGCTATGGCCGCGCCTTGGCCCAAACCGTCGGTACGGCGGTAATGCGCCTGGCCGACTCGGAACTGCTCCCCTTCGAGTTCACGGATTTCGCCGACACCATCCACACCTATTCCGAGCAGTTGAAGAAGTTGTTGAAGGACAAGCAGGAGGCCGTGCGCGAGCGCAATAAGGAAATCGACGAGGGCGTATTTACCGCCACAAACGACCCCAAGGAGCCACTCGTCCCCCCCGCCCGGGAAGACCCGCCGCCTTACCTGAATTTTGCCCCGCTCGATAACGCCGCCGACGCGCTCACTCACAGCGCGGAACGCTACCAAAAGACGCTGGAAAAAGCGCAGGCCAATGGAGCTGCCGTGCTGGCCCGCACCTCGCTCCAGCACGTGAACCAGACGCTCATCCAAAGTGAGCGCCAACTCACTAGTCCCGAGGGTCTCCCCGGGCGCCCGTGGTTTGTTCACCAGGTCTATGCGCCGGGATTTTATACGGGCTACGGCGTCAAGACCCTTCCCGCCGCCCGGGAGGCGATTGAACAGAAGAAGTGGAAAGAAGCCGATGCCGCACTGGTGGATATCAGCAAGATTCTCGATTCCGAGTCAGCCTTGATCCAGCAGGCGGCAGAGGAACTCGAGAAAGCTATCCAATGAAACGCTCGGCGCGGGCGGTGCGATTAAGGGCAAAACTCGATTCTTTGCAATACCGAGATTTCTTGCCCTTTTGGCGAGGAATCTCTAATGAAATAGAGGGTTAGGCGCGGCAGCGCACCGCTCTGCGGCTCGTTGTTAGGGTTCTTCACCACGGGGGCGCCTCAAAATAATTTCAATAGGTGAGACTGCACAAATGTGAAGCCGGTCCCGGCTTACGGGTGGCAGAGTCTTTATGGAAGAGAATCTCGTCCGTTAAGAAGCGTTCTTCATCAGCCCGCTAAATAAATCGTAGCATTCTGCCGATAACTTGGATATGCGTACCAGTGTGCCCATTGCGGTTTTCTGGATAGGCCTGACTGGAGCCCTCGCTGCCGCGCCTGCTGCCCGTTCGCTGGATCGCGCATCACCAGCTCAAGCGACAGCGCGCGCCAAGGCACCGAACCCGCCAGGAGGGGTCTACCGAACCATCGCGTCAATTCGGGCGTTGCCGCGCGCGCGCGCAAGCCCATTTGCCTGTAGCGCTGGAAGCCATTGTGACCTTTTACAGGCCGGAAACGGGCGTTTTGTTTGTTCAGGATGCAACGGGAGGCGTTTACGTTTTCCCCCACCCACCGATCGGACTTACGCCGGGAGACCGGGTGGCAATTGACGGCGTAACGATATACGATGACTATGCACCGGTTGTGAAGGCGGGTTCGATCCGGCGCCTAGGGCGCGACCGTCTTCCCACGCCAGAACCCATATCGTTCAATGAGTTGCTTGCCGGAACCAAGGATGGCCGCTACGTATACGTCATCGGCACAGTTCGGGACGTCGCGATCAGCGATCCCTACAATCGCTTGATTCCGGGCGGGTACTCGGAACTAACCCGCCGGCAGCTCATACTAAAGATCGCCATGCCCGGAGGCGAAGTGCGGGTAGAGATGGACGCGGCAGGGGCTCCACCGCCAGAGAAAGCCGCAGAGAAACTGATCGACGCGCTTGTCCGAGTCACCTCACCCGCTACCGTCCATATCAACAATCAATTCCAGGCCGTTGCCGGGTTCCTGCTTCTGCAAAGTCCGGCGAATATTACCATTTTAAAGCCGGCACCCGCGAACCCCATTGCCAAGCCCCTCACCCCCCTGGGCAGTCTCATGCAACTAGGTTCGAGAACGGATTACGAGCACCGCGTCCGCGTCGCGGGAAAGGTAACATTCGTAAAGGAGCAGGACAGCCTGATTCTCGAAGATGGCGGGAAAGCTCTGCTTTGCCAGACGCTGCAAACGAAGGGCATTGCTCTGGGTGACTGGGTAGAGGTTCTCGGCTTTCCGGCGCCCGGCGACTTCGCCCCAATCCTTCAGGATGCCGCTGTTCGGAGGGTAGCCGCGGGCGCGCCAGTCCTGCCGGCCCGGTTGGATGCGGCAACGGCGGCGCTGGAAATGCACAGCTACAACCTGGTCAGCCTGGAGGGCCGCCTAATCCGCAGTGTTCCGGAACCTTCTGGGGAAAGGCTCATCTGCAGAACGGGTCCAAGGTGTTGTTGGCGGAACTCGACCAAGTGGCTGCGGCGAAGGATTTGGCACGACTTCGGGAGGACAGTTGGATTCGGGTAAATGGCATATGCGCTCTCCAGGGAGGGGCGTGGAATTGGCCCAAAGACTCGGCGGTTCACGTTAAGATCCAACTGCGGTCGGCAAGTGATGTGCAGGTGATAAACACAGCTCCGTGGTGGACCCTCAATCGAGTGATATACATCTCTGCAGCATTGATGGCCTTGATCGTCATGGGCTTTGCCTGGGTGGCAGTTCTGCGGCAGCGCGTGCGTAGGCAGACGCAAATGATTGCCCAGAAACTGGCGGAGGTAGAGGCGCTGAAGCAGGCGGCGGAAGCCGCCAATCACGCCAAGAGCGAGTTTCTGGCCAACATGAGTCACGAGATTCGCACTCCCATGAACGGGGTCATCGGCATGACCGATCTGCTGCTGGACGCGGGGCTCAACGCCGAACAGCTCGAATACGCCCACATGGTCAAATCCTCCGCCGAGTCCCTGCTCATCATCATCAACGACATCCTCGACTTCTCCAAGATCGAGGCGGGCAAGCTGGAACTGGAGTCCATCGAGTTCCGGCTGCAAGAGAGCCTGGCGCCCACGCTCAAGACCCTGGCCTTGCGCGCCCATCAGAACGGTCTGGAGCTGACCTGCGATTTCCGCCCGGGAGTGCCGGAGGTGGTGGTGGCGGACCCCAGCCGTTTGCGGCAAATCATCGTCAATCTTATTGGCAACGCCATCAAGTTCACCCCTCAGGGCGAAGTGGGCCTCCAGGTTAGCTTGGAGTCGCGTCGGCAAGATCAGGTCCGGCTGCATTTCGTGGTGCAGGACACGGGAATTGGCATCGCGCCGGAAAAGCAGAAGCTCATCTTCGAGGCTTTCTCGCAGGCCGATGGCTCCACGGCGCGCAATTTCGGGGGCACGGGTTTGGGACTGACCATTTCCAAACGCCTGGTGGAGATGATGGGCGGCCGGATGTGGGTGGAAAGCGTGGAGGGAGAAGGCAGCGCCTTCCACTTCACCGCCAGCCTGGGGGTGGGCAAGGCGGCGCAAGCGCCCCAGGCCGTGGCCGCCGTCACCCTGGCGGGACTGGCCGTGCTGGTGGTGGACGACAACGCCACCAACCGCCGCATCCTCGAGGAGATGCTGAGCCACTGGGGAATGCAGTCCACCCTGGCGGAGAGCGGGGCGGCGGCGTTAGCGTGGGTGCAGCAATCCCCGTATCCTTTCGCCTTTATCCTCACCGATTTTCACATGCCCAACATGGATGGCTTCACGTTCATCGAGCGGCTGCGGCAAAACTCCCTTGCCGCCGCGGAAAGCAAAATCATCATGCTGACCTCGGCCGGGCAGCGCGGCGACGCGGCGCGTTGCCGGGAGTTGGGCGTGGCCGCCTACCTCACCAAACCCATCCGCCAGGCGGAATTGTTGGATTGCCTGGTGCACGTTCTGGGTACTTCGCGGTCCGGGCTCGAGTCGGCGGCGCTGGTCACCCGGCACGCCTTGCGCGAGGAGAAACGCAAGCTCCACGTGCTGCTGGCCGAGGACAATGCCGTCAACCAGAAGCTCGCCGAGCGCCTGCTGGAAAAGCACGGACACACCGTGACGGTGACTACCAACGGACGCGAAGCGCTCGCCGCGCTGGACCGCGAGACCTTCGATGTGGTCTTGATGGACGTGCAGATGCCGGAGATGGATGGGTTCGAGGCCACTGCCGCCATCCGCGAGCGCGAACAGAGCGCCGGGGGCCACTTGCCCATCATCGCCATGACCGCCCACGCCATGCGCGGCGACCAGGAACGCTGCCTGGCCGCGGGCATGGATGGCTATATCGCCAAACCCATCCGCACGAAAGAATTAATCGCTCTGCTGGAAACCTTTTCCGCAACTCCCACCAATGTCGAAGGTCCGCCGGATTAATATCCGCATCGCCGCGCGGCAGGCCGCGGCCACTCATATGCTTCCGGCGCTGCTCGGGATTGGGCCCGCAGCCGGAATTCAGCGTGGCAACGAGGGAAACTGATACTGCCCATACCCCGCCCAACGACCTGCATTGTCCGCGTCGCCCTTTCAGCATATAATCACCTTTCGGCTCCGCCGGAATTCACATGACCTGCTCGCGGTCCTTCCTGCTATGTATCTGGTTTACAGCATGCTTCTCTCGGTGGGCACGATACTGATGGCGCCATTTTACTGGTGGCGAAAGGGCCGGGCGCAAAAACGTGGCTACTGGGCTGAGCGCTTCGGGAGCATCCCGTTCCAGGAACTCGGTCCCGGCGCAGTTTGGGTTCATGCTGTTTCCCTCGGGGAAACGCTGGCAGTGGCCGGATTGGTGAAGGAAATGCAACGCGCGTTTCCCGAGCGCAAGGTCTACCTGAGCCACATAACACCGGCGGGACGCGAGGCCGGGGAAGCGCGGCTGCCTTCTGTCGCCGGCCGCTTTTATCTTCCCTTGGATTGGCGCTGGGCGGTGCGCAAAGCATTGACTCGCATCAAACCGTCGTTGCTGGTAATAGTTGAAACCGAATTGTGGCCCAATCTCTTGCGTGCTGCCCAGGAGGCGGGCGCTCGCGTGGTCATTGTCAACGCGCGAATGTCAAAGCGGTCGCTGCGCGGTTATCGGCTCGCGCGGCCCTTCCTTCGGCGCGTGCTAGCGTGCGTGGACGAGGTCTGCGCGCAGACGGAGGAAGACGCGGATCGTTTCCGCCAAATCGGCGCCAGGCCTGAGCGCGTCAGGGTGGTGGGAAACCTGAAGTTCGATGCTCAACCTCCCAAGCTCGGAGAATTCGCTCGCGTCTTGAGAGCCGCGATCCGGCGGGCCCAGCGCGGGCCGGTTTTAGTGGCCGCGAGCACCATGCCCGGGGAGGAACCCTTGGTGCTTGAGGCCTGGGACTTGATCCGTGCCCGTTACCCCCAAGCGCTCCTGATCCTTGCTCCGCGCCATCCCGCCCGCTTCGCGGAGGTCAGCCAGAACTTGGCCCGGGCCCAGCGGGGCTTTGTGCGTCGCACCACCTTGCCCGCGGAAGACCTGGCGCTATCGCGTCAACTTGCCTCCACAGCCATTCTCCTCCTGGACACGATCGGGGAGTTAGCAGGAATATTCGAACTGGCGGATTTGGTTTTCGTCGGCGGCAGCCTGGTTCCCGCGGGAGGGCACAACTTGCTCGAGCCCGCATACTGGTCAAAGGTGATCGCATTCGGGCCCCACATGGAAAACTTCCGTGACATCGCTAAGCTGTTCCTGGACGCCGGGGCCGCCATCCAAGTTCGCAGCCCGGAGGAACTCGCCCACGCCACTTGGCTGCTGGAAAATAAGGAGGCGCGCGAACGCCTGGGCGCGAGCGCGCGGCAGGTTCTGGAGCGGAACTCCGGCGCGACCGCGCGCACCCTCGACGGCCTGCGGAAGAATCTGGACCGTGATGCACGAGGCCACGAGGCGCTCACGCACGAGGTCAAGTGAACCCACTCTTACTGCCACTTTCTGTCGGATTCCGGTTCGGCGTCGCCTTGCGCCAAGCGGGCTACAAACATCGCTGGCTCAAAACCCGGCGCTTGGCGCGGCCAGTGGTGAGTGTTGGCAATCTCACCGTGGGTGGAACCGGGAAGACGCCCCTGGTTGCCTGCGTCGCCAACATCCTGCTGCGCCGGGGGTGGAAACCCAGCATTCTCACGCGAGGGTACGGCCGCAGCAGCAAGGAGGACTTGCTCATCGTGCCGCCCGGAGCAGGCCGCCGCGCGGAGGCGCAGGAAATCGGCGATGAGCCGGCGCTTCTGGCCCGCATGCTTCCGGAAGTTCCGCTCGTCATGTGCGCTGACCGCTTTCGCGGCGGGCAGGCTGCGGAAGGGTGTTTCCATGTGGACGCGCACATTCTCGACGACGGTTTCCAGCACTTGGCGCTCGCGCGCGATGTGGACTTGGTGGCGCTCGATGCCACGCAGTCCATTTCCGATTGGCGCTTGCTTCCCGCCGGCCGCCAGCGTGAACCGCTCTCTGCCCTGCGGCGGGCGCAGATTCTGGTGTTAACACGCTCGGATTCCGCCGACCCGCAACCTCTGCAAGAATTGGTGTTGCGAGTCCATCCCGCCGCCAAGCTTTTTCGTAGCCACACGGAATTGCTAGGATGGACAGGCGCCTTGAGTGGCGAGGCCATTTCCACAGAAGAAATTCGCACGCAGAAGGTCGCGGCATTCTGCGCAATCGGCAACCCGCGCGCGTTTTTTGCTGACGTGCGTAGTTGGGGATTCAACCTGGTCGCGGAGGATGCATTTCCTGACCATCACGTATACACTGACGAGGAGATTCAACGCTTGGTGGCAGGCGCTCGCAAGAACGGCGCCACTGCCTTGTTGACGACTCAGAAGGATGCGGTAAAATTCTCCCGGGATTGGACGCCACAACTACCTATTTTGGCGTGCAAGATTGAGGCGCAGATTCTGGACGCGGAGGGTTTTGAACGAACCCTGCTGGCCTATCTGGAAAAGGCAAATTGATGACCGCTTCTGATCGCTTGGCGAGCGTACAGCGCATCCTGGTACGGTCCACCAATTGGGTGGGCGACGCCGTGATGTCACTGCCTGCACTCGATGCCCTGCGCGCGCGCTTCCCCCGAGCGGAAATTGTCCTGCTCTCCAAACCCTGGGTCAGTGAACTCTATTGGCATCATCCGGCGGTGAATCGCCAAATTATCTATAAGCCAGCGAGTGAGCATCGCGGGCCGCTGGGATTTGCCCGGCTTATCCGGGAACTGCGGACGGAGCGCTTTGACGCCGCCTTGCTTTTTCAGAACGCCTTTCAAGCTGCTTGGATGGCTTGGCGGGCGCGCATCCCGCTCCGCATCGGGTACGCGCGCGACGGCCGCGGCTTCCTGCTCCACGACGCCATTGAACCGCCCCTTCCCGCCGCTTATGGGCACCAGGCTTATTATTACTTGCAGCTCCTTTTCCGCGCGGGCTTGATTGACAAGCCTGAGCCTGTCGATGAAATCCGACTTCACCTCACCGAGGCGGAGAAAAGTTGGTCCGCGAAAAAGCTGGAGGCGCTGGGATTGAGCGGCCCGCGATTCCTCGTGGGACTCGCCCCCGGAGCGGCCTTCGGTCCTGCCAAGCGCTGGTTGCCCGAGCGCTTTGGGGGACTGGCCGACCGGCTGATTGGTGCCTTAAATGCCGATGTGCTAATCTTCGGGTCCGCGGCGGAGCTGCCTTTGGCGGAGGAAATCGCCGGCGCCATGAAACACACACCCGTGATCGCCGCGGGAGAAACCTCCTTGCGGCAGTTGCTGGCGCTTTTGGCGCAGTGCCGATTGATCGTGGCGAACGACTCGGGTTCCATGCACTTGGCGGCGGCGCTGGGAATCCCGTTGGTCGCCATCTTTGGCTCCACCGATGAGCGCTGCACGGGGCCGTTGGCAACAAGGGTGCGTATCGTCAGACGAGGCGTTGAGTGCAGCCCTTGCGGGCGGCGCGTGTGCCCGATCGATTTCCGTTGCATGCGTAACCTCTCGGTAGAAGAGGTCTTTCGAGCCACCCTGGAACTCGTCAAGCGCTGGAACATCACGCATGACCATTCCGCCTAGTGAGGCATGCGACCGTTCTCGCGTAAAGTCGGCATCCTGGTGGGGCCGGATTATGACGCAGGGATGGCGGCGCTCCCAAGGAACTGAGCCAAACCCATGGTGATCCCAGCATTCGATCGCAGTTCGTTGTTGGCCCTGGTGGAGCGCTTCTCTCGCCAGCGCGTCATTATGTTGGGAGACCTCGTCGCCGATGAGTCCGTCTACGGCGAAATCATGCGCGTCTCGCGCGAGGCGCCGGTGCTGATCCTGAAGGAGCGCGAAAGGCAAGTGGCTCCGGGCGGCGGCGGCAACGCTGCGAACAACCTGGCAGCGCTCGGGGCCCACGTCACCCCGGTGGGGGTCGTCGGCGATGATGAGCCGGGCGATGCGTTGCTGCACTACTTTCGCGAGAGGCAGGTTTCCACCCGGCACATCGTCCGCGCGAAGAATTACTTGACCCCCACGAAGACGCGGATCTTGGGAGGATTGTCGCACTGGCAGCGCCAGCAGGTTGTGCGCATTGACCGGGAGCCGGCACATCCACCGGCAGCAGAAGTGCGGACCGGACTGACGCGGGCAGCGGCGGCGTTGCTGGGCTCCTCGACGGGCATGCTCGTTGCGGATTACGGCTACGGCACCACCAATACCCGGCAATTGGATTCCCTTCGCGGGCGGGCTGGCCGCCGGGGGTTGCCCATCACCATCGACTCTCGCTACGACCTCTTGACTTACAAAAACCTGACTGCTGCCACGCCCAATGAGCCCGAGATCGAGGCCGCTTATGGGCAGTCGATTGGAAATGATTTGGAACGGCTTCACACCCTGGGGAGGAAATTCCTCCGCCGCCAGGGACATCAGGCGTTGCTGGTGACGCGAGGCCGCGATGGCATGGTCCTGTTTGAGCCGCGAAGGCCGCCCCGCCACCTCCCCATCTTCGGGTCTGACCAGGCAGTCAACGTGACGGGCGCGGGTGACACCGTAATCGCGGCGTTCACACTGGCGCTCGCCGCCGGGGGAAGCTTTTTTGAAGCCGCCACAATTGCCAATTGCGCCGGCGGGATCGTAGTGATGAAGCGCGGTACCGCCACGGTTTCTCTCGGAGAAATCACGGAGGCGATTCGCAACGCATGAGCGCAACGCTGATCCCGCGCGAAGAAATAAGCGCCCTCGGCGAACGCCTGCGCCGGGAAGGCCGCCGCATTGCCTTTGCCAATGGCTGTTTCGACATTTTGCACGTCGGCCATGTGCGTTATCTTGAAGAAGCAAGGCGTGCAGGAGATGTGCTGGTAGTGGGCGTGAACAGCGACCGCACCGTTGCCACATTGAAAGGCAAGGGACGGCCGATTCTCTCCGCCGAAGGCCGCGCAGAATTGGTGGCGGCGCTTGAATCCGTGGATTACGTGGTGATCTTCGACGAGCTGACGGCAGCGGCGATCCTGCTGGACCTGCTTCCGGACGTGCATTGCAAGGGCACCGACTATTCCCAGGAGACGGTCCCCGAACGGGAAGTCGTGAAGAGTTTCGGCGGGGAGGTGCGAATCGTGGGTGACGCCAAGAACCATTCCACGCGCGATCTTCTGGCCGAGATTTCCCGCCGCGCGCAGGGAGAATAGCGCCGGCCCCTTCGGCGCCAGAGTTTTTTAGGTGGGAGGGATGGCGGATTCGGCGCAGCAATTCCTGATTGTTCGCCTCAGCTCGATCGGTGACATCGTCCACGCGCTGCCCGCAGCCGCAGCGTTGGCGGACACGTTCCCGCGGGCGCAGATTCACTGGGCCGTGGAGAGGCGTTATGCCATGCTGCTGGAGGGCAACCCGCACCTTCACCACATTGTGGAATTTGACACCCTGGAATGGCGTAACTATTTGACCTCTTACGCAACTTGGCAGGAAATCCGGAATGGCGTTACCGACTTGCGCCGCACCCAGTACAGGGCCGCACTCGATTTTCAAGGACTCTGGAAGTCTGCGGTAGTGGCCTGGCTCAGCCGCGCCCAGGAACGGATCGGATTTGCCGAGCGTTGGTTGCGCGAACCCAGCGCGGCGGTTCTCTACACCCAACGGGTTTCACCTCCCGAGCACGTCCATGTGGTGCGGGAGAACCTGGCGCTTGTCGAGCGCCTGGGGGCCCGCACCGGGCGCTGGCAGTTTCCCCTGCCTGGGAACGATGATGATGACGCATACATCGACACGCAACTCGCCACGCTGAATTCGGAAGACTTCATCATCGTTAACCCGGGAGGTGGCTGGCGTTCGAAGTGCTGGCCGCCGGAGAATTACGCAGCGCTCATCCGGCAATTGGCCGACGCCCGGCGCGAGCAAATCCTGCTGACCGGCTCGCCCTCGGAGGAGCCGTTAATCAGAGAGATCCTGCAAGGCGCCGGGACCCCACTCGCGCGCTACTTACCCACCACGCTGGTGCAGTTCATTGCCCTGGCAAGACACGCACGGCTTTTCCTCGGAGGCGATACCGGCCCTTTGCACCTGGCGGCAGCCGTGGGCGTCCCCATCGTTGGTATTTACGGCCCCACTGACCCGGTGCGCAACGGCCCGTTTGCCGCGGATGACATTGCCCTTTCCAACCGCGGTCCTATCAACCACACGCGCCGCGGGGCCAACGCTGGGTATCTGCCAGGAATTTCCGTCGAATCAGTTTTGGCCGCGGTGGAAGACCGTCTGGCGAGGGCACATGGATAGCGCCTACGCTCGATGGGCCTCGCGCTGGCGTGTGCCGCTGGGCTTCTTGCTCGGCATCGCCTACCTGTTCTTTTGCCGGCCCACGGCGAAGCTCCTCATCGCCGGCGGCGCGGTGGCTGCGGCGGGCGTGGCGCTCCGTGCCTTTGCCGCGGGCCATCTTGCCAAGAACCAGACCCTCGCCATGAGTGGTCCTTACTCCTGCACGCGCAATCCTCTTTATCTTGGAAGCTCCTTGATGGGCGCAGGGTTCGCGCTGGCCGGAGGCAGGTGGACACTGGCACTAGCCTGTGTGATTCTGTTCGCGGCAATCTATTGGCCGGTCATTCGCCGCGAGGAAGACTACTTGCGCCGCGAGTTCGGAGAGGTTTACGATCAGTACGCTCAGCGTGTTCCCCTTTTCCTCCCGCGCTTGCGTTGGCCTGCGGCCGGAGGGGATTTCCAATGGAAGCAATACCGAAAGAATCATGAGTACGAAGCTTTTTTGGGTTATCTTGCCGTTATGATTTTTCTGGCGTTCAAAGTCTGGCTCCGCTAGATTGTGCAGGGCTGCCTTTGTGAGGCGCTCCGCGTCTAACTGCATTATGCAAATTCCGAATTGGCGCCTGGTTACCGCCTTGCTTTTCGGGTCCCTGGTCTTCGCGTTTACCGCCGGGATCGGGGAAAATCCCCGCGAACCTTTCGCCCCGGGCGAGATGCTGACCTACGATGTGACGTGGACCGTCTTTCGCGCGGGTGAGGTGACCGCTACGCTGCAAGCCAAGCGTGAAGGAGAGCGCGAGATTTACGAGGTCACCGCCACGGCGCGCTCTGAGGGTTTCGTCTCTCTCCTGTTTGATGTTGACAACGTCTTCCGCGCCATCTCCAGCCCGCAGACCCTTTGCTCCGAGAGTATTGCCAAGCAAGTGAGTGAAGGGCGCCGCCACAAAGACACCCACATCGCTTTTGACTATGCGCGGAAACTTGCTCTCCTTGATGAGCGCGACCTGAATCAGTCCGGAGCACCCCCCAAGCACGCTGAATCTGATATTCCCCCTTGTGTCGAAGATGTTGTGACCGCTTTCTACTATCTCCGCCGGCAACCCTTGGAGATCGGACACACCATCGAATTGCCGGTGAATGACGGGTCAAAAACCCAGCGCGTCGTGGTGGAAGTGCAAGCGCGCGAAAAGGTGCAAACCCCCATGGGCACGTTTGACGCTCTACGTGTCGAGCCCAAGGTTTTCAACGGCCTCCTCAAGAGAAAGGGCCGCATGCTGATCTGGTTCAGCGCGGACGAACGGCAACTGCCCCTGCGCATCAAGGCGATGATCTCCGCCGGCACCATCACCGGCACCTTGCGGTCCGTGACCCACCAGAAAGAGAACGTCCCGCCCACCAAGCCCTGAATATCCTCCCCGCTGGCTCAAATACGAGTAGCCCTGAGGTGCGGAAATCGAGTATAAGCTATCCATGGAGCCGGATTTCCGGGCGTGATCATCACGACTTGACGGGAGCCGGCTTCCGGGGAAAATGCCAATCGCACCGTCAATCGCAAGAGAGGCAAGCATCCGAAGGCGTTGGCGGAAGACTCTCCATGTGCTGCGCCAAGCCCTCCTGAATTTTCTGAAAGAAGATTCACTGATGGTGTCGGGCTCGATTGCCTACCACAGCCTGCTCGCCATTTTTCCGTTGCTGCTTTTGTTGTTGGGATTGAGCGCGCTCTATATCCGGCGCTTCGAAGAGGTGGGCCATCTTTCCGTCGTCCTCCAGCGATATCTGCCCGTCCGCACCGACCTTATCATGCAGAACCTGGTAGGTATCAGCCGGGCTTACGGAAGAATCGGGCTCATCTCATTTCTGCTCCTCCTGTGGAGTTCCGCGGGGGTTTTCCTGCCCCTGGAAAGAGCTCTGAATCGCGCCTGGGAAGTTCCGGAGGAACGCCAGTGGTGGCAAAAGCGTCTGCTGGCGTTGGAGATGGCATTCGTCGTGGGCGGACTGATCCTGATCGCTGCCGCGTTTGTGGGCGTGGAAATCCTCTTCCGCAAGCGTTTGGAGGCCTTGCTGGGACCGTCCCTGCATTCCTTGGTCGCGTTCCTTTATCACTTGCTCACCGCCATCAGTTCTTTCGCCGTGGCGTTGGTGGCGTTCGTGGCAGTTTTCAAACGCCTCCCCAATCGCCCCATGAGCCTTCGCCAAGCATTGCCGGGAGCTTTGCTGACCGCCCTTCTTTGGGAGACCGCCCGCTGGCTTTTCATTGCCTTCCTCCCTTTCTTCAACTACCGGCACGTTTATGGATCAATTGGAGTTATGGTTTCGCTGATGACCTGGGCCTATATATCCTCGGCAGTTATGCTTCTCGGAGCCCAGGTTTCGCACACCCTTTACGGATCCATGAAAGTCAGCGAGACGCCATCCGCGGATCGGGTGATCGGGTGATTTTCGATTCGTGATTTTCGGCGCCAGCAAATGGATTCATCTCCTCGCCTGAAATTACCGACAGCCGAAGCGCAGAGGTGTGCTGCAGGGAGGTTGAGGTGTTGGCTCTGCCCGTATCTGTGCCCTCCCTCCTTGCCTAATGCGCTGTCATCCTGAGCGGCCGCCTCCGCCAACGCGGTTTACAGTTACAGGACGCTCGGACGTTGCGCCGCCCTCCAATGCCGTGTACGATTAGGAGTAAGATACTTGCGCGTGCGGTCTTGTGTCATTGCCGCCATAGTCTGGTCCCAACATACGGCTCTTGGGGATCGATTCGCAGAGGATTAATGCCGCCCTTACTTAGCCATTTCATACTGCGCTTCCGTTGCTGCCCGCTTGCAGTACTCACTCTGCTTCTCACCTTTATTACCGTTACGCCTGTCCACGCGGAAGAGTGGCAAAAGCTGAACCCAAAGGGGTACGTCAACGACTTTGCCGGCGTGCTCAACGCGCCGACGGTGGAGAAACTTTCCGAGCTGAGTACCGAGGTCGACCAAAAAGCCAAGGCGCAGCTTGCAGTAGTCACCATCAAGACTCTGGAAGGCGACACGGTGGGAGACTTCGCTAATCACCTTTTCCAGAAGTGGGGCGTGGGGTATAAGGGAACCGACCGAGGCGTCATGGTCCTGGTTGCCACGGATGATCACAAGTACTGGACCGAGGTCGGCTACGGACTCGAACCCATCCTTCCCGACGGCAAGGTGGGCGATTTCGGACGCAGCATGGTTCCGTTGCTGCGCCAGGGCGACTACAACGCTGCCGTCGTGCAAATAGTGAGCCAGATCGCCGAGGTGATTGCGCAGGACAGCCGCGTTTCCCTGGATAGCCTGGCCGATTTTCATGGGGTCACTCCTGCCGAGGGCGCTCGCCAGGGGCAATTGCATCTTACGGGCGGACAGATCGTTTTCCTCCTCATTGTCCTTATCGTCGCGGGGCCCTTTTTGCTCAGGTTTCTGGGTCCTTGGTTCCTCATCTCTCTTTTGACCGGAGGCGGAGGGCGCGGAGGTTGGGGTGGAGGGGGATTTGGTGGAGGGGGGGGCGGCGGATTCGGAGGCTTTGGTGGAGGTGCCTCCGGTGGGGGTGGAGCGGGTGGCGGTTGGTAATAGATCGCGCGGCAGCGCGACTGCCGACTGCAACCCAACATGTCTTGTAGGTGCTGGGCTTGCCCTGCCCAAAGGCGCCCCATGGGGTGCTCCTGCCAAAGGCGGCACGGTATTAATTCCTGAATGGAAGCACTTCGGGAGCGAGAACCATGATAAAAGAGCGAGAACCTGACAGACCTGGTCACCAAATTGAAGGATGCCGCGGGAGGCAACCTGCTGTCCGTAATACTTTACGGTTCGGCGGCCACGGATGAATTCCATGAGGGGCATTCCGACTTGAATATCCTCTGCGTTATGCAGAGTCTGGGCCGGGACGATTTAGGCAAGCTACACGCTGCTTCGGCCTGGTGGGCCAAGAAAGGCCACCCCGCGCCGCTGTTCTTCACGCTCGATGAGCTTCACCACTCCGCTGATATTTTCGCCATCGAGCTGTTGGATATCAAAGCGGCTCACCGAATTCTTCACGGTGAAGATGTGGTGGCCTCGCTCCACGTTCCGATGAATCTTCACCGCTTGCAAGTGGAAAGGGAGTTGCGGAACAATACGTTGCGCTTGCGGCAGCACTACGTGCGGCATCCCGCGGACGCGCGCAAGACTCTGGAGCTGATGACCTCATCCATATCCACGTTTGCTGCGTTGTTCCGCCATGCCTTGATCGCCCTGGGGGAGGAGGCGCCGGCTACGAAGCGAAGCGCGATGGACCGCCTGGGATCCGTACTGGGATTTGATCCGGCCCCCTTTCACACAATTCTTGACATTCGTGAGGGGCACAAGCGTGGACGCGATGTGGATGTGCAGGCAACGTTTGATGCGTACCTGGATAGGGTTGCGCACGTCGCGAACGAGATGGACCGCCGGCTGGCAACTCCGCCGGCAAATGGGAAAGCGTAGCGCGGGACAATGATCCGTAGGGACGGTTCGCGAACCGCTCCCACGCCTCATTATGGAGGTCGACGATTCGACTCCTTCAGATTCGGAACATGATTTTCCGGGTATCTCATGCGGTTGGTTCAGCCTACGGCTAATGATGTTGTTCCCCTTCGGGGGGCAAAGTTGGCGTGCGTCTTTAGAGGAGGAAGGTCATGAAGATATTGCTGGCTGTGGTGGGAGTGGTATTGGTACTGGTGGTGCTGGTCGGTGTCGTCGTGGGAGGATCTTACGTCAGCAGCAGGAATGAAATGGTCCGCAAGAATGAAGCCATCAAGCAAGCATGGTCGCAGGTGGATGTGGTGTTGCAACGGCGCGCTGACCTGATTCCGAACCTTGTGGAGACGGTGAAGGGTTATGCCAAGCAGGAACAGACCGTGTACGGAGACATCGCCAACGCCCGCGCCGGTTTGCTGAATGCCCGCACTCCCGCCGATAAGATCGCGGCGAATGGCCAATTGGATGGCGCCATCGGTAGGCTTCTGCTGATTGTTGAGAACTACCCTAATCTGAAATCCGATCGGAACTTCATGGCCCTTCAGGACGAGCTGGCCGGAAGCGAAAACCGCATCGCCGTCGAGCGCCGCCGGTATAACGAGGCCATTCAGGATTACAACACCTACATTGGCCTCTTCCCCAATAGCATCTTTGCCATGTGGGCGGGATTCCAACGCAATAACGACTACTTTGCGGCTACTGAGGCCGCGCGCCAAGCCCCCAAAGTGGATTTCAGCACGCCCAAGCAGTGAGGCGTGACTACGGGAATTGTGAAGAATTCCTGAACGAGCGCAAGCATTCCACGCAAAGGCGCAAAGCAGTAGAGGCGCGAAGGAATAAACCAACTATTCTTTGCGCTCATGGCGCTTATGCGTGAGATTGTTTGGCTTTTCACTGCTTCTCTCGCCTAGCGACAACGAGTGCCGTTCTAATCGCGGGCACCTGCTCTGCGCTCGTGAGTGAGCGCCAGCCCATCCGCACCTGTCATGACCACTACATCTGAACCCCTGTAGCTACGAACCACCAACGTTTCTCCATTCCATTCCACGGTGGTGGCGCCGTCGGTGTCAGTGCGGAAAACTCTCGCGCCGGCATTCTGCAAAACCTCCAGCATTCCCGGTTTCGACAATTCGCCGCCCCCAGCTTCGGAGCTGACAATCGCCACACGAGGCGCAACGCGCGCCAGGAAATCCCTGGTCGCGGCCGATTTCGCCCGGTGATGCCCCACTCTGAGCACCTGGCTTTCCAGCGGCTCAGGGGAGGCGAGCATTGCCTCTTCCGCATTCTTGTCCGCTTCTCCCGACAGCAGGAAGTTTATTCCGCCCGCACTGATTCGCAGGACCAGTGAGTTCTCGTTGCCCTGTAGGGTTGATGTAGCGCCGGCCTTTAGGCCGGCACCCTCCGATGCCGGGCTGAAGCCCGGCACTACATTACCAGCGTCTCGTCCCGGCCAAAGAACGAGAAACGAGGCATCGCCAAAGGCAAGCGCATCGCCCGCCATAAGGGTTCGAGTCGGAATCATGCGTTCGGCCACGGCATCGAGAAGCGCTGCATACTCGGGAATCTCGGGTTGGGGAGCGTGCCAGAATTCGCCCACGCGAAAGTTTGCCAGGACCGCGTAGAGTCCGCCCAATCGGTCCGGGTGGGTAAGCGCCACCACATCGATTTTCTTGAGGCCAAGCGACCATAAGTAAGGTGAAACAATGTCCTCGCCCGAATCCCAGCGCCGACTCCGGGAGCCGCTCGCGCGCGCTCCCCGCGTGCCGCTGCCGCCGGCATCGAGCAACATCGTGGCGCCGTCAGGAAGCACCAGAAAGAGCGCGTCACCCTGGCCGCAATCCAGCACCGTCATTTCCAGCACGCCGCGCGGCAAGCGGGGCGCAAAGGGATGAGTTGCCACCAACACCACAAAAACCGCACACGCCGCCAGCGCCAGGCCGGTCGCCCGCCGTGCGAAGCGGAGAGCCAAGCCCGCCAACACAAACGCTGCGCAGAATCCCCACGCCACCCAAAGCGGCGGCGACGGCATTCGGTAGGAAAGCCACGCCGCGAGCCCGGGCAGATGTGTCATGTCAAAAAGGGCGGCTATAACCATGGTCAACACTTTGGCCGGCCAAGCCGCCGCTGCCGGCGACACGACGCTCAGTAAGTTGGCCGGCAAGGCGAGCGCCAAAAGCAGTGTCATCACCGGAATCGCCAGGGCGTTCAATCCCACACCGGCAAATGTCACGCGATGAAAGGTCTCAACCATCGGCAAGAGCAATCCCAGTTGTAGCACGGCGGAGAAGATCAGCATGTTCGCGACCCACACCAAAAGCCTCAGGGGGGCCGCCACCACATTGCGCGAGAGGGCAGGATAGCGTTCGAAAAAGCCCATGCGGCGGCGTAGCGCATAGATCAGCGCGCGCAGGTCCAGACGCGTCTGAGCGATGCGCGGCGAAAAGTGATCGTCAAGCAGCACGTCGTCCAGCCGACTGAGAGCGCGGCGGTAGGGCTCGGTGGTGCATGCCAGAACCGGCACGGCGACGCCGACAATCAGCAGCGCCGCCGAGAAGGAAAGCTGAAATCCCGTCTCGAACAGCCACGCCGGGCGGAGGAAAAGAAGGATCAGGGCCACGCCGCCAATGGCATTCAGCGGGGAATGCCCACGGTCGAGAACGCGCGCCAACAGGTAAAGCGCGATCATTAGCGTGGCGCGCAGCGTGGGCGCACGCTGCTCCACCAGGAAACCCAGCACGATGAGCGCGCGGGTCACGCGGCGACATCCGAGCGCCCGCAGGAGGAATTCCACGAGCAGCGTGAGCAGGCCCACGTGCAGCCCCGCGATGACGAGCAGGTGATATAGGCCGGTCTTGCGGAAGTCGTCGATGATGGTGGAATCAAGCGCCGTCCGGTCACCCCACAACACCGCCTTCAGCACCGCGCCGTAACGCCCTCCCGCCGACCACGGCGGATAGAGGTCATCGATGCCCCGCAGCAAGCGCTCCCGCACGCGTTCCACAAATTCTGCGAAATGAAAGCCCGCGGGGTGACCTACTTTTTCCACCAGGCGGGGATTCTTGACGGTCCCAACCCAGTAGATGTCTTCGATATCCTCCATCCAGCGGCGAAAATCGAAGCTGCCGGGGTTTTGATAGATATGCGGCCGGCGCAGGCGAACGAGGGCCTGAATCTGGTCGCCGAATTGGATTTCGCGCGGGCCGCTGGTGGCGGAAGGGTCAAGATCTTCCCAACCCTGCACCCGCAAGCGGATCTTACCCGTGACAGGATAAACGCGCACGCGAGATTCGATGCACTGCGCCTCAACGTCAAACTGCGACCCGTATCCGGTGCGATAGGGGGTGGAAATCACCTTTCCGTCCAGCCGCACGGGATCATTCAGGTTCACGCCCCGCGATTCCAGAAAGCAGACATGGTTTGGCGGAAAGCGCTGCTCCCAGCGGCGCGCCGCCGCGACGCCAGTGAACACCATGCTGGCCAGAGCAAACCATACCGCCGTCCGGCCCCAGCCCGCGCGCAGGAGGATCAGCCCAGCCAGAATGCAGGCGGTGGCACTGACCAGGAACCAGTGAATTCCCAAGGTGGCTCTAAAGGAATGCGCCCACACAATCCCTAAAGCAAAACCGGCCGCCAACGCCGCCAGGGGCGCTTTGAGGGTGGGACGACGCTTCTTATTGGGCAGAGGGTCAGGCAAAAGTCACTCCTTACTGGGAGGGCGAAACCTCGGCGTCGCTCTGCTTCGTTCCGAAATGGAACTCCGTATTCCCAAGGCTTCCCGCTTTGGCACGCGAGATCATGTTGCTTGCGTCACAGGAAGCCTGCGCGACTCATTTAAAGCGTGTTGTGAGCTGGGTGCACCTTCTCTTCGCAAGCACACCCGCCGTCGGACTTAAGGGGATTTTCAGGCACGTTCGCGACCAATTGGCGAGAGCCGCACCAGGGATTCGATGTGGTAGGTCTGGGGGAAGCAATCGAACATTTCCAAATTGTCGAGGCCGTACCCGTGCTTGAGCAAGAAACTCAGGTCACGGGCCAGGGTGGGAGGGCTACAGGAAACGTAGCGTAGGCGCTTGGGCAACAAACCAACGAGCAGCTTCATGGTGGCCGCGCCCACGCCCGCGCGGGGAGGGTCCATGATCACCAGGTCGGGCTCCATCTGCGCGTAACGCCGCAGGAAATCAAACGCGGTCGCGGCGATGGCTCGAATTTTATTGCCAGGCACATTGCGGGCGTTGGCCGCGAGGTCAGCCGCCGCTTGCGGATGCGACTCGACCGCGATGACTTGCTTAAATGCTCTCGCCAGCGGCAGCGTGAACAAGCCGACGCCCGCATAAAGGTCAATCGCCACCGCGCCGGATTCTTGACTGAGCGATGTAGCGCCGGCATTTAGGCCGGCATGTGCCGGGCTGAAGCCCGGCGCTACATCTGCAGATACGACTGCGGCTGCGAGGTCGGCGACCAGGAAGCGCGCGCTTTGGAAGAAGGACGTGGGGCTGACGCGATACGCGAACTCTCCCACTTTATAGGTGAGGTGCGGCTCGCCGAAAATCCGCACGCTCGCATCCTGCACGACGGCGACGGTCGCGACGCCCGCGAGTTCCGCCAGACACTTGCGGGCCAGCGTTTCCGCTTCCTGCGCATTCCAGCTCCCCGCGAGCGTAAGCATTACTTTTTCATCGCGATCGTCGGCCAGAAGCTCCACCTCTCGCCCGTATGCCAGCGCATTGATCCAAGACTTGCTGCGCAACACCGCGAGCAGCGCGTTCAATCTGGGGGAAAGAATCGGGCAAGCATCGATGGGAATCAGGCGGTTCGACTCCGCCTCGAAAAACCCCAGCGCCGCGGCGCCGGCGGGCGTCTTTCCAACTTTCAATTGCGCTTGGTTGCGATAGTTCCACGCGGGGCCGGAATGCGCGGGAATGGGCTGCTCCCATATCACCTGGCCCAAGCGGCGCAGCGTTTCGCGCAGGATTTCGATTTTGGCCGCAATTTGCGCCGAATGGGGTAAATGTTGGTACTGGCAGCCACCGCAGTGGCCGAAGTATCCGCACAAGGGTTCGATGCGCTCGCGCGAGGGCTCCAGAATCCGCAGCGGGCGCGCATGCACCACCCCTTTTTGCCGGCGAGTTTCCTCCACCTCGGCGCGCTCACCGGGCAGAACGCGCGGCGCCAGAACCGTGCGCCCGGCATGGAAGCCCAGCGCCTCGCCGCCGTAAATCAACTTGACCGGTGAAAATTCAAAAGGTGAAGACAAGGAAACACCCTACAGGTAAAAGAGGCTCAAGCGCGGAATCCGGAAATGTTCGAGCAGGCGATTTTTGAGGAAGCACCGCTCGAGCAAATCCACCTCCGCCGCCGCCATCTTACGGCGATAGGGGATAAGGCCTCGATCCACTTCCGCGCGTAATTGCGCCAGCACTTCCACCGTCGTCCCGCGCAGAAGCGAAGCGTTCAACTTTTCCTCCAGCGCTGTCAGGTTCTGTTCCGTCTTTTCCAAATCACCCGTGGGCTCGGCCTCGGCGCGCGCGCCAAGGGTTTGTAAGGCGGCGGCGGCCTCCGCCAATTCTTCCGCCAGCACTTGCTTGCCTTCTTCCCTCGCCTGCCGGCCGGCGGTTTGCACCGCCGAAGCGCAACGCGCGAGAAACCGCGAAATTTCTTCCGCCGCAAACGGCGCCGGCGCCTCAGCCTTCGCAGCGCCGGGAGAGCCTCCCTGCGCCGCCGCGGCGCGCGATTCCTCCACCGCGCGGAACACCTCCTGCGAACAATACGCCAGGGCGTTCACCTTGCGATACCTGCGTTTCCCGGCTTGGGATTTGTCGAAAGCGCGCTCGATGCCTACCAGCACCGCTTCCAGAGGGAAGTCCTGTTCCTTCCACGATTCGATGAGCGCCCAATCGATAGGCGATAGCAAGACGGGTTCCGAGCGGCACCGGCGGAACTTTTCCTCGATTTCAGTAAAGTAGTTGAAGTAATTTTCCACGAGATTTTCAGGTTCCAGAGGCAAACTTAAGGTTGGAGGGTAAAGGCTGAACCTTGGAGGATTTCGCCCTTTAACCTTTACCCTTTAACCTTGGGCTGCCCCCCGCCCAGGCGTATTACCTCGTCCCTGATACCTGACACCTGGCACCTGATACCTACTTTCGCCGCGTTGCGGAGTGATGGCGATGGTAGATAATGCGCAAGCCATCGAGCGTCAAGGAAGAATCGACCGTCGGCTTGTACTTGGACGACCCCGCCACGAGCGGCGCATGGCCGCCCGTCGCCACGACCTTGGCATGCTTCCCTAAGACCGCGCAGATGCGGTCCAGCATGCCGTCCACGGCGTCCACCGCGCCGTAGAACAAGCCGGACTGAATATTACTGATGGTATTGGTGCCGATCACACGGTCCGGCTCGCGGATTTCCACCCGCGGCAACTTGGCCGTGTGCTGAAACAGCGCCTCCGCGGCGGTGCCGATTCCGGGCATGATGACTCCACCCAGGTATTCACCTTTTGGTGAAATGGCGTCAAAGGTGATGGCGGTGCCAAAATCCACCACAACGCACGGGCCGCCATACTTCTCATAGGCCGCCACGGCGTCGGCGATGCGGTCCGAGCCCACCTCTTGCGGACTCTCCACCAGAATCGCCATACCCGTGCGCGTTCCTGGCCCCAGAAACTGCGCCTCCATCTTGAAATATTTCTTGGCCATTTCCGCCAGGACAAAATTCATCGGTGGCACGACGCTGGAGATCATTATTCCGCTAATCTCCGAGAACCGAGAGTTTATCCAAGGCAAAAAGGTTGTGCGTCAGGATGCCGTATTCGTCCGCTGTCTGCTCGCGGCGCGTCGCCAGCCGCCAGAGGGCCCGCAAGGTGGCACCCTGGTACAAGCCCAGAACGGTGTTGGTGTTTCCTACGTCGATCACAAGAATTGTGTTATTCGGGTTGTCCATGGACATTCCCCCTTGCTTTACTTCACTTCCACAACCTCACCAGCCACGAGGGATTCCTGGCGGCCGTCGTCGTATTGAATTCTTAGCGCGCCGCTGGGGTCCACGCCCGTGGTAGTCGCCAGTACATCGCCCGTGGCGGTAACCACGCGGACGCGCTTGCCGTGGGCAAAGGTGGAAGCCGCTTCCCAGCGTTCGGTGATGGCGCGGGTGCCGTTCTTCAGCAACAATTGATAATACCGGTCAAGTTCGCGGAGCAAAGTGGTGAGCACCTGGACGCGGGAAATGCCGCGGTGCGCCTCCATGCGGAGCGAGGTGGCAATCTCTTCCAGTTCTGCGGGCATCACGCTGTGGTTCACGTTCATCCCGATGCCTAGCACCACGGCGTGCAAGCGGTCGAGCTCGGCGCTCATTTCCGTCAGAATCCCGCAAACCTTTTTCCCGCTCACCAGCAAATCGTTCGGCCAACGAATATCCACCGTCAGTCCGGTGGTGGAGCTAACCGCTTTCTGCGCCGCCAGACCCGCCATGAGCGTCAGCACGGGAGCGGCGGCAGGAGAAAGGGGCGGTCGCAGAATGATCGACACGTAAATGCCACTGGATTTTTCCGAGTACCAGGCGCGGCCCAAGCGCCCCCGCCCGGCAGTTTGCTCCTCCGCCACCACCACGGTCCCGTGTTCCGCGCCCTCCGCCGCCAGCTTGAGCGCCACCGCGTTGGTGGATTCGGTGCGAAAATAATGGGCGATATTGCGGCCGATCGGATGGTCGCCCAGTTCCGCCCGCAACAGGCTGGGCGCGAGAATGTCAGGGACGGTCACCAATTGATATCCTTCCATCGGCACTCCCCGAATCTCCACCCCCAACGAACGCAGGCTTTCAATCCACTCCCATACCTTGAAGCGCGTAACCCCAATCTCCGAGGCAATCTTCGGGCCCGGCACCACCACGGTGGCGTTCTTCACCAGGAGGTGAATCAGCTTGTCGATTCTGCGATCGGTGCTATGCATAACAGGCGCCAGGTGTCAGGTGCTGGGGACTGGGTGCGGGGTGCGGGGAAAAGACCAAACCGCGAGTCACGATCCTCTGGCTCAGGCGATTTCTCAACACCTAGAAGGCGGCAAATGGCGATTGCCCTGCCCCAACACCCAGAACCTAGTCCCCAGCACCGGCACCTAAAGTGGTGCAATACGAAAGTTGATATCCACCGCGGCGGCGGAGTGAGTGACGGCGCCGACGGAAATATAATCGACCCCGGCCTCCGCATAGGCGCGAATATTGTGTGCGTCGATGCCTCCCGACACCTCCAGGACCACGCGCCCCTCCGCGCGCTGAACGCACTCGCGGACTTCCTCCGGCGACATGTTATCAAGCAGCACACCGTCGGCGCCAGCCAGGATGGCGTCGTCCAATTCCTCCAGCGAGGTAATTTCCACTTCCACATGGTAACCCGGCGGGCGCTGCTGGAGCGCGCGTTCAACGGCGGCGCGAATTCCTCCCACCAGGCGCAGATGGTTCCCTTTAATCAGGATGCCATCGTCCAAGCGCAGGCGGTGATTTCGCCCGCCACCCACGCGCACCGCGTATTTTTGCAGGCTGCGCAGTCCGGGCGTCGTCTTGCGCGTGTCAAGAAATTCCGCGCGTGTTCCGGTCAACTCCTCCTTCAATCGGCGGGCGTAGGTGGCGATGCCGCTGAGGTGTTGGAGAAAATTCAGCGCCACGCGCTCTCCGGCCAAGAGTGATCCCGCTGCCCCGCTGACGGAAGCAAGCGGCGTGCCGGGCTGAACTTCCGTCCCCTCCTCCACTCCGCCCTGCCACTCCAGAGAGGAGTCGAGAATTTCAAAGACTTTATGCGCTATGGGCAATCCTGCCACCACCAGGCGCTGTTTGCTTTGAAAAGTGCCTTGCGCCCGCATCGCGCCGGGAAGCGTGACCCGCGTCGTTAAGTCGCCCTGACCCACGTCTTCGGCCAGCGCTTGAAAAACCAGCTCGCGGAGGTCCTCAGAAGAGAAATCCAGAGACTCCGAGGACTCGTCAGCAGCTGGAGGACTGAGGTAGCCGCCCACGCTTCAAACCAACCTTTCGAGTGATTCCAAAACTTTGCGGTAATGCTCCTCGAGTTCCTTAAGCCGATGCTCGGCGCCGCGCACGATTTCGCGGGGAGCGCGCGCCACAAATTCCTGGTTGCCCAATTGCGTGCGCACTTGCGTAAGCTGTTGCTCGAGCTTCTGCTTCTCCTTCTGCAAACGCCCGCGCCCTGCTTCGTGGTCCACCTTCTCTTCGTGCAGAATGCGCATATCAAAGGAAACGCCCGAGCGGACGTCCGCCAAATCCGCTGCCAGGCGGCCCCGCGTCAAGTGCATCGCTTGCATGGCGGCCAGGCGCAGAATGGCATCCTGATGGGTGCGGAAGATTTCCAGCAGCCGCAAATCCTCCGCGGCCACTTGCAGGCTGGGTTTCTGCCTCTGCAGGCCCATTTCCGCCTTGGCGTTGCGGGCCGTGACCACCAGCTCCTGAATCTTCTCAAATTGCTTTTCCGAAATGGGGTCGGCCACACGCTCGGTGACCAAGCGGAAATCCTTCAAAGAAATAGAAGCGCCGGCGCTGCGCTGGGGAAGTAAATGCCACAGCTCCTCCGTGATGAATGGCATAAAGGGGTGGAGCAGGTGCAACGACGCTTCAAAAACGCGCGCCAAGTTGATCCACGCGGCCGGAACCTTCTCGCCTTCCGCCAGGCGGGTGATTTCCGGCTTCACCCATTCCACGTACCAATCGCAGAACTCGTGCCAGAAGAAGTGATAGATCTTGAACGCCGCCTCATGGAAGCGGTAATCCGTCAGAGCCTCTTCCATTTCCCGGGTCACGGCCGCGAGGCGGGAAAAAATCCACCGATCCGCGAGGGCCATATGCTCGGCTGCGGCCATAGGCTCAAAACCCAGGGTGGGAATCGGTTCCAGCGCCTGCGACAATTGCGCGCTAAGCGTCTCCGGCATTTTCTGGAGGTTTATCAAGATGAAGCGGCCGGCATTCCAGATTTTGTTGGCGAAGGCGCGATAGGACTCGACCTTGTCCTCGGAAAAAGCGATATCCGTGCCCGGCGCGGCGCTGATGGCCAGGGCAAAGCGCACCGCGTCGGTCCCGTATTTCTCCGTGACTTCCAGCGGGTCCAGCACGTTGCCCTTAGTCTTCGACATCTTCTGCCGCTCGGCGTCGCGCACCAGGGCATGGATGTAAAGCTCGCGGAAGGGCACATCCTTCATGAATTTCAGGCCCATCATGATCATCTTGGCTCCCCAGAAAAACAGGATGTCGAAGCCCATGATCATCAAGTTGTTGGGATAGAAACGGCGCAGATCGGCGGTTTCCTCCGGCCAGCCCAACGCGGCGAAGGGCCAGAGACCGGAGCTAAACCAGGTGTCGAGCGTGTCCCCGTCGGCCCGCAAAGCGGCGCTCAAACACTTCGGGCACTGCACGGGCGTCTGGCGCGCCACGATGACTTCACCGCAGGCGTCGCAATACCAGGCGGGGATGCGGTGCCCCCACCAGAGTTGCCGGGAAATGCACCAATCGTAAATCTTGTACATCCAATCGAGATAAATCTTCTTGTAGTTCTCGGGAGTGACGCGCACCCGCCCCTCTTCCACCACGCGGATGGCAGGCTCCGCCAAGGGTTGCATCTTCAGGAACCACTGCGTGGAAAGCAGAGGCTCAATCACCGTGTTACAGCGCTGGCACGCGCCCACGCTGAGGGGATAGTCTTCGATTCTTTCCAGCAGCCCTTGATCGCGCAGGTCCTGAACCACGGCCTCGCGCGCTTGGTAGCGATCAAGTCCCTGGTAGGCCTGCCCGGCGTCGGCGGTCATGCGCGCGTGCTCATCAATCACCACCACCCGAGGCAGGTTGTGCCGCTGGGAAATAGCATAGTCATTCAGATCGTGTGCGGGCGTCACCTTCACCGCGCCCGTGCCAAACTTCGGGTCCACAAACCCGTCGGCGACAACGGGAATGATTCGCCCCAGCAGCGGCAAAACGATGGTGCGGCCGAGGGCGGATTGGTAACGCGCATCGCTGGGATTGACGGCCACCGCCGTATCGCCCAACATCGTTTCCGGCCGGGTGGTGGCCACGGTTAAGTGGCCCTGGCCGTCCTCAAAAGGATAGCGGATGTGCCACAGGTGGCCGGGGCGGTCCTCGTGGACAACTTCCAAGTCTGAAACCGCTGTGCCGCAGCGCGGGCACCAGTTGACGATGTATTGCCCGCGATAGATCAAGCCTTCTTGGCAAAGCCGGATGAAGACTTCCTGCACGGAGCGTGTGTAGGGCTCATCCATCGTGAAGCGATGACGCGTCCAATCCACCGATGTACCCAGGCGCTCCATCTGCCGACGGATGGTCCCGCCATTTTCTTCCTTCCATCTCCAGCAACGCTCTACAAACTTCTCCCGGCCCATTTCGATGCGGAGGCGTTGCCCTTCGCGCTGCCAGGCGCTTTTGGCTTGAGCGCCTTCCAAGCCGGGCAAAGCCTCGCGGCCCAATTCGCGCTCCACGATCATATTCGTGGCGATGGCGGCGTGATCCGTGCCGGGCAGCCAGAGCACGTTTTCGCCACGCATGCGATGCCAGCGCATCAGGATATCGATTTCCGTGTGTTCCAGCATGTGCCCCATGTGCAGAGATCCCGTGATATTGGGCGGAGGAATCACCAGGCAGAAATGGGGCTGGGCGCTTTCATCCGCAGGCCGATAGAGACGTTGCTCAACCCAAAAACGAGCCCAGCGGGGTTCGATACTTTCCGGCGAATAAACCTTGGGAATCTCTGTTTCCAAAGCGACCTTCTCCTGGACAAATCCGGCAAGAGATTGAAATCAAATTAATATACCGGCTACGTGGAAGGGAGTCAAACATCCCCGGGGCCAACGCTTGGCTTCTCCGCCGGAGCAAGGGGAGATGGCAGCCCATTCATCGCACAATGCAGCGCGGGAAGTTAGCCTCAAGCTGAATCCCTCACCTCTGGCGGCTTCTGGGTATTTCCCGGCGAAGTGATCAGGGATTGAATCGGCCGGGATTTAGGGTTGCGGCGGGGATGATTCGGAGGTGATTTCAGCGGCGATTTCTTCGGCAATCCGCCGGGCCAATTCCTCTACAGCTTCCATAGATAAGGCGGCAGGCGCCATCCTCATCACCACTTTATGGACGACGGTATAGACCAAACCCCAATCGAAAGCGGGAGGAGGCGCGGCGACCTCTGCTGAAGGCTCGGGCGGTGCCGCTTCCGGCGTGGGTTCCTGAGCCGCTACTTCGGTAGGGACTGCTTCCGGTGCAGGCTCCGGCGCAGCGATTTCCGTAGGAACCGCTTCCGGCGCGGGCGCAGGCGGAGTCATTTCCGCTTCCGGCGCGGGCACAGGAAGAGTCACTTCCGTGGCGGGAGCTTCCTCCACGGGTGCGGAATGAGCAACTTCCACGGGAGCAACGTCCGCCGGAGGTGAAGCAAAGTGCACCTGCCCGGCGGTGGCATCATACAAGGAGAAGCTATCAAGGCTCGTGGCCGCCAGGGAGGGAGAGATGGGTGAATGCTCAAGCGGCTGCTCCACCGGGGTTTCTGGAGGAGCGACGGGGGCCGCCGTTTCGAGTCGCGGTTCCACGGCCGTGGCGCCGATGGGTTCGGGTGCCGGCGGCGCCGGAAGTGTCTCATCTTTCCACACCGGCTCCGCAATCTCCAGCGGCGCGCGGAAAATGACCGTACTCACCCGATCAGCATAGGTGGGTGGCGCAGGGGTTGGTGCAGACTGGTCCTCAATAAACACCGGTTCCGGTGTCCCTGCTTCTAACCCTTCGGCAGACGATGGAGCTGGCGCCGCGTCGGGAGGAGGAAGGTGTGGTGGCTCCACGAGACTGGGAGCAGGCGCCTCCTCCACGACCGAGGGAATTTCCGCGGCAGGAGCACTGGGCGCTTCGGGAGCAGGAAATGTGTTGACGAATTCCGGCGCGGGCGCGAATTCCAAAGGAATCTCCGCCTCGGGTTGCGGCGCTACGTACGGCGCTTCCGCTTCCGCCGGCTGTGCCTCGGGATAATATCCTGGCGCCTCTTCCCGAGCGGGCTCGGCGAATGCGGCTTCCTCCGAAACCGCGGGGATATCCGGCGTCACCTGCTGCACCACGGTCGGCGCGTAATCCGACTCTCCGCTCGAAACCACAAACTCCGGCGTCGCTGGAGGCTCAACGGCAGCCGCAGCAATCGTGGGCGACTCCGCCTCGCACTGCTCGGCAAATCTCACCACGATGGAAATCAAATCATGCGCTTCAAAGGGTTTCTTGATGATTCCGTCCGCTCTTACCTCTGCGCCCCGGGCATCATCGTAAGGCTCCATTTCGCTGGCAACGAGCAACACCGGCACATGGGAAAGCTGCGCCGATTTCTTTACAAACTCGCAAACTTCGTAGCCATCTCTGCCCGGCATGGAGACGTCAGCAAGAATGACAACGGGATGGATCAATGCCAAGCGCTTGATTGCGGCCACGCCGTTGGAAACGGTTTCAACCTCAAACCCCTCACCCTTCAGTATTCCAACCGCTTTCTTCTGAATGGTGGGACTGTCGTCGGCAACCAGAACAATCCGAGCCACGGGTTTCTCCTGTGTTGCGCCAAATCTAATTGGTTTGAGAAATACCACGATGCCCTTTCGAAGTCAAGGCGCAACTGATTGGAAATCTTGAGCTTGCGCCGTCGTTCCGAGGCATATCCGGGTGCGCACGAAGGATTCCGCCCGCCTGGGCCTTGGCAACGCATTTCTCTTGGGTCTCGGGGCAAAACTAAAAGGGCTTAATAATCTTCTTCAAAACGTGAAAGTGCCCCTTTTTTTTGGCAGGCTCCGTGGGCGTCGCAGTGTCGGTCTGGTTCTTCGCGGGGGTACTTTCCTGAGCTTTTCCGCCCGCATTGTTGGGAGTCGCGGCCGCCTGGGCGGGCTTCGCCGCTTCCAAGGTCTTATCACTTACAGGTGTGGCCACGATGGCGGCACTGGGGGGCGGAGCAGGAGTCTGCAGCCCCTTCGCAACCTCGCTTCCAGCGCCGGAAGCGGAGCCCAGATGCACCGGGCCGAAAAGGGTGGCGCTGGTATCCGGAGCGCTTGACATCATGCCACCCAGCTTGCTCAACCAGTCCTTTTGCACGTGATGGCTTGCATCCGCCTCTGCGCGTGCCAGCACGGCGCGCGTGGGCCGCGGGACAGGCGCTTTCATGGCGGTCAACCGCTCTTTGGCTTGGGGAACCAGGGGGCTCAAAGGAAAGTTGGTGATCACCTGCGAATAATAAGGGATCGCCTCGCGGCCTTTTTTCAAGTGCTCCAGACTCTTGCCCAGGTAGAAGAGAGCCGCGTCACCCCCGCTGAAATTCGGGTATTTATCGATAATCTCCTGGAAGCGCGATCGTGCTGCCGGATAGGCGCCGCGCAGGTAATAAAAGTTGGCGGTGTAGTATTCGCCCTGCGCCAGCACCTCCTGCGTTTGCCGCAAGCGCCGCTTTACTTTGATGATCAGCGGGCTGTCAGGATACTTCAAAAGGAATTCCTTAAACTCAGCGTCTGCGAGTTCGGCATCCGTCTGGTCGCGGTCGGCCTTCGCCATCATTCGATAGTGCGCCATGCCCACTCGGAACTGCGCTTCCGGCGCCTCCGGCGCAGTGGGGAAAAAGGTAATGAAATCCTTGTATTCCGCTTCCGCCTGCGTCAATCCGGAAATCCCGCCTTCGCTGTAATACGAATCCGCAATCGACAGCTTGGCTTTGGATAGATATTCGCTATCAGGGTAGGTGTTGATGAGGGTTTGCAAGGTCAGCCGTCCCACTTCGTAACGGGAGTGGGCGGTTTCGTTGAGCGCCTTCTGGTAGAGAACCTTGTCCGGCTGCTCACCGGGGGCAAATATCAATCCCGGGTCGGGGTGGTGCATCCGATTGGCCGCCGCACAGCCGGGAAGGAATGCGACGGCGAGCCCGAGCAAGCTAACGGCAGCGACGGCCTTTCGATCAGTTGTCTTGGTGAGTCCGTTGAACAGAATTCTAGCTCCTCAATGGAATCAAACTCTGGAAACTTGGCGCGAAGATGCCGCCAGACGCATCATCTCTGTCAGGCGCGCCCTGGGGTCCTTTGGAAAGATGTCGGAACCGGCCACGAGGATGTCTGCCCCCGCATGGACCAGTGGCTCAATCTGCTCCTGGCAGATGCTTCCCTCGACTTGAATCGCAAAATCCAGCCGCCTATCCCGGCGCAAGGCACAGGCAGCTTGAAGCTTCAAGAGCGTCCCGGGAAGGAACGCAGAATGGGCGAATCCCAGGTCTGCCGAGAGAATCAGCAGGTAGTCGATCTCCCCCAGGGCGTCGGAAACAGATTCGACCGCGGTGGAAGGGTTAAGCGCCAAACCCGCCTTGGCGCCTCCGGCCCGAATCATGCCAAGAGCCCAATGCACATTCGGTGTCGCCTCCGCATGAATCGCAATGCGGTCCGCGCCGATTTCGATAAACTCGGGAAGGTACCGCTCCGGCCGCTCCACCAAAAGATGCAGATCCAATACCAAGCCCGTAGCCTTACGCAAGCTTCGCACTACCGGCTGGCCCACGCTGATGTCGGGAACAAAGTGCCCGTCCATCACATCCACGTGAACCATGGACGCCCCGGCGTCTTCAATGATGTGCAAGGCCTCCCCGAGCCGGGCAAAGTCCGCCGCCAATAGAGAGGGCGCGATAAGGGCCATACGTCCAGTCCCACGGTGAAACCTCTTGCCGCGAGAAACGTTCTTTAGATTAGCACAACTTTCTTCCCGGCGGGTAGAAAGCGAGCACGAAGGCGGTGGAGAGTCCGCCAGTCCTGCTGGTGGACGACAAAGCTGTGCCTTCCCCTGCAGGAACGATCTGCCAGCGTGGCTGGCGACGCCTAAGGGGCCCGCTGCGCGATTTCTCATCCGCCTGCCAAATCCGCGTTTGCAAAGGACGCAGGGAGAACCTGCTGCCCAATGACAGGTATAAAAACAAATGCGCCTCGTCGTTGGAGGTTTGAGCCCCACTTCCTCTTGCCAGGAGTATAATGACCCTTAGCCGATGCCCCCTCGCAGGATGGGAGGATGCACTCTATGGCGCGCGAATTTACGACCGCACAACTTTCCGATTTCCTCTTCGACCGCATCATTGTCAATTGCCCCAAGTGTCTTGAGACCGGCTGCTTGAAGATTGCCTGTACGTTGGTGGCGGAAGAACTCTTGGAAGAAGCCGAAATCGTGCACAAGTTGGAACCGGTTTCCGACGGCGGCGCGTAAAAACCGGGTGTGCGACATAGAAGTTGGAATTACGTGCCGATAGCCACCCTTCCACGTTGACAATGTTGACGAATGGTTTCGCAGGTCGGGAGTGGGTGGAAGTGCGTGTCGTAGCGGCGAGTTTATCTCGCCATTTGACCTGGCAGCAGCGAGTTTATCCGTCACCCGGCAAAGCATAAGGCGGCGTCCCGGTAAAATCCGGATAAATGCGGCCGTCTCTACATCCAGCATCGGGGCGCCGCAGAGCCGCAACCAAAAATGCAAGACCCAGCCGCGGTGGGCCAAGGCCGAACGCTGTTCGGCCCTACGCCCAACGCGGAAACTCTCGCTACGAAAAGCAAGGATTTGTGATAGTGCATTGCAATGAGGTGGCCCGTAATGAATATAGTGCGTAGTGCCAGTTCCGTTCTGGTTTGTGCAATCTTCCTTTCCGTCTCCGGGACTCAGGCGGCCGATCTGCCGTATTTTCGCGCGGAGAACGGCGCTGAGCAGTTCCTGGTTCACGGCCAGCCCTTTCTCATCCGCGGAGGCGAACTCGGCAATTCGTCGGCCGGAACGGCAGAACAAGCCGACGCCATACTGCCTGCCATGGCGGGGCTGCACCTGAACACGGTCCTGATGCCGGTGGCGTGGGAACAGGTGGAGCCGAAAGAAGGGGCCTTTGATTTCACCATTCTGGACCACTGGATCGACGTGGCCCGCCAGCATCGCCTGCACCTGGTGCTGTTGTGGTTTGGAAGCTGGAAAAATGCCCTTTCCGAATACGCGCCGGAGTGGGTGAAGGCCGACGAGCGGCGCTTTCCCCGGGCGCAGGCGGTGAATGGCATGCCGCTGGAGATCCTTTCGACTTTCGGAACCGAGACACTCCGTGCTGACAGCCTCGCTTTTCGAGCCCTGATGGCACATCTGCGGGAGAAGGACCAGGAGCAGCAGACGGTTTTGATGGTGCAGATCGAGAACGAAATGGGATATCTGGGGCCGGGAAGAAATCGCTCCCCGGAAGCTGACCGGCTATTTGCCGGTCCGGTCCCCCAGGACCTCATGGCCGGCTTGGCTGCGCGGCGGGCGGACTTTTCCCCGGAGCTGACAGCTCACTTCAACCCTCAGGGTGGCACCTGGCGGGAAGTATTTGGAGAGGCCGCCAACGAGGTCTTCATGGCCTGGCGATACGCAACCTGGGTCCAGTCGGTCGCTCAGGCCGGAAAGAGTGAATACCCCTTGCCGATGTATGTGAATGCCCAACTCCCCTCCCCCATGGAACGGCCCGGAGAGTATCCCAGCGGAGGGCCGCACCCGTATTACCTGGCGGTATATCGCGCGGTGGCTCCGGCAATCAATTTCTATGCTCCCGACATCTACTGGCCCGATTTCGAATACTGGGTGAAAAGATACGAGTTCCGTGGAAATCCGATTTTCATTCCGGAAGCGAAGATCGATAGCGCCCCCTGGAATGCTCTGTATGCTTACGGCGCGGCCAAAGCGATCGGCTTTTGCCCCTTCGGCATTGACAGCCTGCGCCCGCCCGCTGCTCCCACCGATCCGGAACCGGCGATCATGCAGGTTTACGCGGCAATCTCCGGCCTGGAAGACATGCTCATCTCGGCGCAAAGCGCCGGACGCACGCGGGGAGTGGTGCTCCATGGGAACAGCCCGCGCGCCACCCAATCCGTGGCCCTGGGCGGATATGTGTTTGAGGCGTCGTTATCGCGCGCCTGGTCCACCGGCACGTTGCTGGCGAGCGACGGAGGCATGCTGCTGCTCGAGTCTCACCCCGATGAGTTCTTTGTCGTGGGCAGCGGCCTGACCGTAAAGATGAGCAGGGACCCGGACACCGATGCGCGCATGGCCGGCATCGCCAGCATCGAAGAAGTTGCGAGAGTTGGCGCGGGCTGGACGATTACGGCAAGGCTCAATGGCGACCAAAGCAATCAGGGCAGACAACTGAGCATGGATCCGCGGGAGATCCGAACCTATCGCGTGCGGTTGTACAGCGCGCCGCACAACGACGGTGGGTAGCGCGTGTTGCTCTCGGCGCGCGTGATGAAGAAAGCACAGGCTTGCCGGAGCGCGTAGAGGCGCCGATAGTCCACGTAGCGGCGGTCGAACAGTTAACCCTCCAGAGGGCGTGTTCGTGGGTTGGCGCAGGCTTTCGCTCTTGGGATGACCCGTTATTTCTTCGGAAGAAACTCATTCCTGCCGTGCCCGCTCCAACCTGAATACTTGCACTTGAAAACACTTGCCGCCTCTCGATGCCACCCTGCGGGACGCCATTTGCGTGTAACCTTGATCCTTCGCCGCTTTCTGCAGCCGCGACGGCGGAACCAAGTGCATGACCTCCGCCAGAGACTGAACGCTCGAAAACGGCGACGGCGGAGACCTGCCCATGACTCTCGCTCGGCAACTGCAACACCGTGACTAATCGGCCGGCGGCGGTGAGCATCGATGCAGTTCGCGCGACGACCACCTCGACATTGACATATTCCAGGACCAGGCCGGCAAAGATCAAATCCACGGGCTCGAACGAAACCTCGTCATCTTGGATGTCACCCACAATCAACTCCAGATTCTTGAGTCGGCCGCCAAACCGGGCGCCAGCTTCAGCGACGAAGCGGGGGTTGATATCGACCCCAACCACCCGCGTGACACCCGATGCAATTCTCTCAAACCCATTTCCGCCAGCACACCCCAGGACGGCAACAGATTGCGGCAGAAACTGCTCCAGGGTGCCAGCTAAGATATCGGCCAGCAATTGTGCCTGCTCGATTCCAGGCAACGCCATGTGCCCTTCGTAGTCAGCAAGCGGCACATCGAGCCAGGGATTCTTCATGATGGTCAACCTCCCAGCGGTTCCCTCGCTGCCGAAAGGATGGCGGCATTTAACAGCTTATCGGCCTGTGGTGCAAGTCGAAATCTGGCCCCACACACTTCGGGAGGCCGAATGGTCGTCCGCCATGATGACGAGCGGGCATTCAGCCGCAGTGGCCCCTGCGTCGGCAAGCCAAAACACTCGCGTGTAGGCAAAAAATCTGACCTTCCGCATAATTTTCCATGGCCCGACAAGTGGCGTGAACTTTTTTTCAAAAAAAATCTCTTTGTCGCGTCTGAAATGTGATTTTCTCTTGACAAGCTTTGCCCATTCGCCGCATGTTACGCGATAACAAACTTGTTAACAGCACAGAGTCCTTAAAACCCTCCGCGAGCTGGTCGGCTTTAGGAGAATGTGAGTTGAAAAAGCACCTGTTTCGCCGCCTTTCTGTACTCAGTGTGTTGATTTTCGCGGCTGCCGGCAGCCTCTGGTCGCAAACCACGGGGACAATTCGAGGCACCGTAACTGACCCTTCGGGCGCGGTCATTCCGGGGGCTCAGGTTGCAGCGATTCTGACGCAGGCCAACGCGAGCCGGACCACTCAAACCAATCCCGAGGGCGAGTATGTTTTTCCCGCTCTCCCGGTGGGCCAATACACGGTGGTGGTAAAGGCGCCGGGATTTCGGGAATACCGTCAGTCGCAGGTGGAAGTCCAAATCGGCCACGTCACCCTGGTCAACGTGGGCCTGGAGCTGGGCGCGCTGGCGCAGGTGGTGACGGCGGAGGCTCATGCGCCGTTGGTGGAGACCACCAACACGCAGATGGGCGCAGTGATGTCAAATCGCGAGGTGACGCAGCTTCCCTTGAACGCGCGCGACACCTACCAACTGCTTCAGTTGCAGCCGGGAGTGCAGTCGCAATTGGGCTCCGACTTGTTCTACGGGAGTGACGACGCCGGCGTGGTTTCGGTAAATGGCGGTCGTGGGCGCGCCAACAATTACACCGTAAACGGTGGAGACGCCAACGACCAATTCGTCAATCTCCCCGCCATCCAGCCCTCGCCGGACTCCATTGAAGAATTCCGGGTGATGACCAGCACGTTCGACGCGGAGTTCGGCCGCAACTCCGGCTCGGTGGTGAACGTGGTCACCAAGTCGGGCGGCAACGCGGTACACGGAGATCTTTATGAGTTTTTGCGCAACCAGCACCTGAACTCTCGCAACTTTTTTGAGGGCCCGCGGCCGGACTTCAAACAGAACCAGTTTGGGGGCACTTTGGGTGGGCCGATCAAGCGCGATCAATCGTTCTTCTTTCTCTCGTACGAAGGCCGGCGCATCCACCAGGGAATTCCTTCCCCCACGGTCACGGTACCTACGGCGGCCGAGCGGGAGGGAGATTTTTCCGCCGGCCCCGCCTTCGCCGGCACCCTCACGGATGACTATCTTGCCCAGGTGCTCAGCGCCCGGCCGGGCTGCGCAGCGGCGGTGCAAGGAAACTCCGGAGCGACCATTGCGGCGGGAACACCTTATGCTTCCATTTTCCCCGGCAACATCATTCCCGCGGGGTGTTTCGACCCCACCGCCGCGGATTTGATGAACCAATTCGTGCCCCCGGCCAATTCCCCCTACAACCTTTACCAAGCCTCCCCGCTCGAGCGCAACCGCGCGGACCAGGGGACCATGCGCATTGACCACAAGCTCACCGACCACCAGCAATTCAATGCCTACTACTACTTCGACGATGATTTCCTGGCGAACCCCTTCGCGAGCTTTGAAGCGGGCGGCGCCACCCTTCCAGGTTTTGGCGCCCTGACCAACGATCGCTACCAACAAGTCAATTTACAGCACACCTGGGCTTCCGGAGCGACGACGGTAAATGAATTCCGGTTTATCTTCTTCCGCGAAGGGCAGGAAAGATTCCTCCACCCGGCGCGGACCAACCTGGTGCAGGATTCCTGCGTGAGCGTTCCCGCCGACCAGTGCTTCAGCGATCCCAGCAACCCGAGCTTGGGCATTACCCCGAATCTGGGCGCCGGCCACGAAGGCGTCCCCTTTGTTTCGGTTTCCGGCGGTTTTTCCCTTGGTGACAATTTCGAAGGCGAACTGCCGCAATTTGGCAACACTTTCCAGGCGGCGGACAGTCTCAGCAAGGTCAAGGGCAACCACACCTTGAAGTTCGGCGCCGACGTGCATCGCCAGCAGTTTGACCAGACGCTCTATTTTTCCACTAATGGGGATGAAAGCTTCTTCGGGGGCGGGCCCAACGACGTGGGATATTCAGACCTCTTTCCCAACTATCTGCTAGGGCTTCCCGATAACTACCTGCAAGGATCTGCCCAGCACGAATACGTCCGCTCCTCGGCCGTGTACCTCTTCGCCCAGGATAGCTGGAAATTGGGGCATAACTTGACCCTGAATTATGGCTTGCGTTGGGAGCTGAATACCCCCATCGCCGATGTGAGGGGACGCACGCAGACCTTCCGCCCCGGCCAGGACACCACTGTCTTCCCTTGCCAGCTGGGCGCGAATAATCCCCTGGTGGGGGATTTCGGTACGAACAGTTGCGCCCCCGGCAGCGCGGGAGAATCGGTGTTCCCGCAGGGCTTGGTGATGCCCGGAGACCCGGGCATCCCCCAGGGCCTGACGCAGACATATTATAAATCGTTTGCGCCTCGGTTGGGCTTGGCGTGGAGTCCGGGATGGAATAAGGGTTTGGGGAAGATCCTTACCGGTGGTCCGGACAAAACCAGCGTGCGCATGGGCTGGGGGATGTTTTACAACCCCATCGAGCAGTTGGTTCTGGAACAATTCAACGGCGAGCCGCCCTTCGGGGGAAGCACCAGCCTTTCCAACAACATGTTCAATACACCTTTTATGGGCCAGGACGGCACAATAAGCCCCAACCCTTTCAATGGGATACTGAATCCCGTGCGGGGACAGCCCGTGGACTTCTCCCAGTTTCGGCCCATCGAGCTCTACGGCCAGTTTCAGCCCAATCTTCGCTCTCAGTATTCCGATCAGTATAACTTTAATCTTCAACGCCAGGTGACCCCCACTCTCCTCGTTCAGGTGGCCTACGTCGGTTCTCAGGGCCATCGGCTGTTGGCCACCCACGATTTGAATTACTCCAACCCGCAAACGTGCCTCGACTTGGACCAAATCTATAACGCCAATGGCGGAGTTACCTCGGATTGCGGCCCCTTCTTGGAAGACAGTGCCTATTACCTTCCCGCCGGATCGATTCCCGCCGGAATGACCTTGCACTTGCCCTATGGCACGGTCCCTGCTGTCACGGGTCCCAATGTAAACCCTATTACGCTGGTGGGTCTGCGAAAGTACTCCTCGCCATTCTGTCAGCCGACCACTGGAGCGGGGTGCCCGCCCGACGGCGTGCCGGTTTTCTCCAGCATTTTTGCCGAAGACACCATCGCCAATTCCAACTACAACTCCTTTCAGATGCAGGTGGAGAAGCGCTTCTCCGGGGGGATTGAGTTCCAAGCTGCCTACACGTTGAGCAAGTCTTTCGATGAGGCTTCCAGCTTCGAAAACGTGCTCAACCCGCTGGATTTCCGCCGGAGTTACGCGCTGTCGCTGTTCGACGCGCGGAACCGTCTGGTGTTCAGCTACGATTGGCAAATCCCTATTCCGGTGAGACATGGATTGGCGGGCAAGATGGTCAATGGCTGGGCGGTCTCCGGTATCACCTCGTTTCAAACCGGATTTCCCATCCGTATTACCACCTCGGGGGATCTGGAGCTCATGAATAGCTACGACTTCGAGTACCCGGGCGAGCCCGACATCGTCAAGCCCTTCCGGACTGTGAACCCCCGCGGACCCAATAATCTCTTCTTTGACCCTTCGATATTCCAACCGCAGGCATTGGGCACCATTGGCAGCGCCCCGCGGTCGGCTTGTTGCGGGCCGGGAATCAACAATTTTGATGTGGGAATGCAAAAGGAAACGCAACTTTCGGAACGGACGCGCCTGGAGTTCCGCGGCGAGTTTTTCAATATGGTGAACCACGCGCAATTCATCACCCCGGACGGCAGTATCTCGGACGGCGTTGACTTCGGCCGCGTCACCCAGGCACGCGATCCGCGCTTGGTTCAATTCGCGCTTAAGCTTTTTTTCTGATGCCAATTGTCCCCAGGCCAATCTGTCCAGACGGCTATGCACCAGCCGTCAGGGGCAGAGACGGCAAGCCCGAAAGTCGCGGTTGAGGGTCTTTAGGAAACAGCCGGACCATTAGGAAGATGCCTTGCGATCCCCACCATCAAGATGCAAGGGAAAGCGATCGGCAGCACAGATCAACCAGGGAATTGTGCTTTCCTGTGGTAACATTTCTTTCCTTGCTTTGGGTACACTGCCAGCGACGAGGATCGAGTAAAGATGAAGCTAGGCATAAGTTCGTATACCTTCCCCTGGGCCGTCGGCCTGCCTGACGTCATGCCCAGCCAGCCCCTTAAGCCGCTGCAACTGCTGGAGAAAGCCCGGGAACTTGGCGTCGGCATTGTCCAATTCGGGCCCAATATGCCGCTGGACAAACTCGCCGATTACGAGGTGCGTGAGGTCGTGAAGCAAGCGAGCTCATGGAAAATTGACTTGGAAATGGCAACTGTAGGAATCGACCCGCAGCATCTCCGGCAGCAAATAAGCTTTGCCAAACGAATCGGGGCAATTCTCCTGAAAACGACGCCCGAGCGCGATGATGGGCAAGTTCCGATGCGAACCGACATCTCGAACTGCCTGAGCGCCGTTGTGGGTGAGCTGGCGGAGGCAGGAATTCCCTTGGCCATCGACAACAGCCGTATCCCCGCCCAGCAGCTCAACGAAATACTCGAATCCATAGGCAGCCCCTGGCTGGGGGCGGCCCTCGACACGGCAAATCCCATAGCGCTTCCCCAGGGATGGCAAGTCTCCGTCCGTGTGCTGGCGCATCGCACCCTGAGCCTTCACATCAAGGACTTTGTTGTGCAGCCGGCAGCGCACGGCATGGGCTTCGAGGTGAAAGGCTGCCCGGCGGGAAAAGGCCAGCTCAATGTTCCCTGGCTTCTGGAATCATTTGCGGCGATTCGAACTGAACCCTCGGTCATACTGGAATCCTGGATCCCGGAACAGGCGACCCTCCAGGAAACCCGCGCGCTTGAGGATGAGTGGGCAAAGCAAGGCATGGATTACCTCCGGCGATTCATAGCCGATTAGCGCAGGTTTTTCACCACGGATTGGGAAGGGAACTGGCGCGAAGCCGAGCCACCTAGGGTGTCCAATAACCGCGATCCTGAGATTCCCTTCCAAAAACTTGGCATTCGCAGAGTGGGCGCAACCGGAAAGTCCTGCAAAATGGAATCTCCCAGCCCCATTTAAGTTCACTAATCCTAACAATCTGAATATGTTATGACCTCCATTACGCCAGTATCCCTTTGGTGTCATTGACAACGTAGGGTGCGTGTGTTAACAAGAAACAAGGAAGGATTTTCAACTTTCTATGGGCGCTGAAGAACTCCAAGCCGCGTGGGACCTGCTCAAGGAGGCGTATCAATACCAGATGGGCGGGGACTACGACATGGCCGTCGAACTCTATAAGCGCTCCCTGGACCTGCATCCCACGGCGGAGGCCTTCACGTTTCTGGGATGGACCTACCGCTTCCAGGGTAAGATCGACGATGCTATTAGTGAGTGCAAAAAGGCCATCCAGATCGACCCGGAGTTTGGCAATCCTTACAACGATATCGGGGCGTATCTGATCGAGAAGGGTGAATACGACGAGGCCATTCCTTGGCTCGAGCGCTCACTGCAATCCCGGCGTTACGAGTCGTACCATTATCCTCATTACAATCTGGGGCGTGTTTATGCGGCAAAGGAATTGTTTGGCAAAGCGCGCTACCACTTCGAGCAAGCCCTGAAACTCTCCCCTGACTACACTCTAGCGAAAGATGGCTTGGCGAACATCCGGCACAAGATTCAATAACGGGCCCGGCCTCTCCTGCGGACCTTCCCTTGATGGCGTAGTTCCTCTGTGACCTCCATGTTTAGAACAACCTCAAAGCAGAGGCCACTAAGTTCCTCCGTGCGCTCTGTGTGAAGCTTGAAAGGCACGAATGACAAGGAGAACCTCGTTTTGCTTGAGGCACGGCCGCGTTGTACTGACCCCCCAGTGTAAGCCGACGTGCTATCATGGCGCGTTGAAATCGCTTTGATTCCCCTTAGGAGTTTGAAAATGCCCAAAGCGGAGTTGCAATACCTCACCGATGAGCTGGAAAAGCTGCGCGAACAGAAGCTCTACCAGAAGCTGCGCATTCTGGAAACCGAGCAGCTTCCCGTTTCGCGTTTCGACGGCCACGAAGTCATCAATCTATCCTCCAACAACTATCTGGGATTGACCACCCACCCCAAACTTCGCCAGCGCGCCCTGGAGGCCACGGAAAAGTGGGGAGTGGGCTCCGGCGCCGTGCGCACCATCGCCGGCACCATGTCCATCCACATGGAGCTGGAGGAAAAAATTGCCCGCTTCAAGCAGGTGGAAGCCTCCGTGGTGTTTCAATCGGGCTTTACGGCCAATGCCGGGACAGTCTCCGCCATCCTCGGGCGCGAGGATGTGATCATTTCCGACGCGCTCAATCATGCTTCCATCATCGACGGCTGCCGGCTGTCGCGCGCTGAAATCAAGGTCTTCCCGCACAAAGACGTGGAGGCTTGCGAGAAGATCCTGAAAGAAATTGCCGCCCGCAAATGCCACAAGCTTCTCATCACCGACGGTGTGTTTTCCATGGAAGGCGACATCGCTCCGCTGCCCCAGCTTGTGGAATTGGCGGAAAAGTACGGGTGCATCATGATGATTGACGACGCCCACTCTTCCGGAGTGCTCGGGCGCAACGGACGCGGTACCGTGGACCACTTCAACTTGCACGGCCGCGTGGATATTCAGGTGGGAACGCTTTCCAAGGCCATCGGCGCGCTGGGCGGCTACGTGTGCGCCTCGGTCGACGCCATCGATTTCCTCTACCATCGGGCGCGCCCGTTCCTGTTCTCCACGTCCCACCCGCCGTCCGTCGCCGCCACTTGCCTGGCAGCCTTCGAAGTCCTGGAAGCGGAGCCTCAGCTTATCGAACAACTTTGGGTCAACACCCGGTTCTTCAAGGACAGACTGAAGAGGCTGGGCTTCAATACCGGCATGAGTGAAACCCCCATCACCCCCGTCATTGTGGGCGACGCAGCCCTAGCCCACGAGTTTTCCCGCCAACTCTTCGCCGCCGGAGTGTTTGCGCAAGGCATCGGTTTTCCCACCGTGCCGCAAGGCCAGGCGCGCATCCGCACCATCGTCACCGCTACTCACACCATGGAGGAATTGAAGCGCGCGCTCGCCATCCTTGCCGAGGTGGGGAGAAAGTTAAAGATTATCGAGTAGAAGCCTGTAGCGGCCGCGGTAGGGACAGTGGTTACCCACTGCCCCCTGCACAGATCCGTGCGTGCGCTCATTAGCGCCTACGGCTCTTGTCTCGGATGTATGGCGGCGAAGCGCTGTTGCGTTCTCCCCACGCCCCCCGGCCTCTGGGGCACGCGAGAAACCCCGCTCGGTGTCGGGCGAGTGTGCGGCGAAGAGGTGTTCTCCTTGACCAGCGGCCTTCCGTCCGCATTCTCCACGGACGGTCTTATGCCCTGGTCCGAATGTTTCATCGGTACTACGCCACTGTCCGACTCCTCGGAGACGTACCTACGGGCCGCACGGCCTAAGCCTTTGCCCGCAGGTCCGCCACGGGACGGACACCTCCGAGGTCTCCCGGTTCTCGTGCAGAAAGTATCTAGGCGTGCCTGGGGTCTACGACTACGCAGGACTGTCCCGGGACTCGCGCAGAGACGCAGTGGCGCTGAGCAGGAAGGACGAAAGAAGGAAGAAAACGCACGTTCAACTTGGGCCATTCTCAGGTTTTTTCCCTTTTCATATTCATCTTCTCTCTGCGTCACTACGTCTCGGCGCGCGCAACCGCTGCGCGGACCTGTATTGCCTGTCTGCGGCTCGGCGAATGCCCCGAGCATACAAGCCGCGGAGTTCCAGAAGAACTCCGCGCTACAAAACAATAGGCCCGGCTGCCGACGTGGACGAGCCTGCCCGTTCATTGACTTTTCCGTTTTGTTTTCTGGCGTTGCCCGCCGCTACAGGAGAGGCGCGGCGGTTGTGGCGGCAGCCGAAGCCGCCTTATTCATTCTCTTGCAGGGTTTTGATGTGCGCTTCGAGCGCGCGAGAGTAATCGCGCTCCGCCGAAAGTTCGGACTGAAGTTTCTTGACGAGGCTCTCCAAACGAAGCATTTCCAGGCGCAACTTGGAATCGTCGGAAATATTGGGGCGGGCCGCCGGCCGGTTCAAGGATAGTGGCGCCGGGGCGCGAATGGGGTCCGGCGCGTGGGGCGGGGGCATGGTCATGGTTCCAGCCTGGCGTGCAACCTTGGCGGCGTTTACAAAAATATCGCTCAGTGCCGCCTGGGAATGATTGCGTTCATTCACTGCCGCTGCGGGCGCCGGGCTGGGTTGAGGGGGATTTCTGAGAGCGATAAGTTGCTTGACGCGGGCAATCAGATCCTGCGGCCGAAACGGCTTGCGGATCAGTTCATCCGCTTTCACCTTGATGGCTTTGTCCGTAACTTCGCGATTCACCACGCCGCTGAGCAGTACGACAGGTGTTTTCCCCAGTTGGGGGTGCTCTTTAATGAATTGGCAGACTTCGAACCCAGTCTTATCCGGCATGATGACATCGGTAATCACCACGTCGGGCTGAGCCTCCTGGATCTCGATGAGCGCCGCCGCCGCATCCTGGCATGCGACCACACCGATGTTTTCGCGCCGGAACGCAATCTTCATCACCTCGCGCATCGTCGCGCTGTCGTCAATGAAGTACACCGTGGGAAGGCGAGGCGCCTCAACTGTAGGGCTCTCACTCATGGTGATTATCCTTACCAAGCTCCGGATCAGACACCATTAATGCCGGATCGTGGGCGGCGGCGTCCGCACGCGGGAACTCGGCCGGCACTGCCTCGGGAACTACCGCGTCGCCGGCCGCCGAGACTTCGCCAGTCTCCTGATTGCCCGATGACCCGTCATCACTGATCCCCAGTTGTGCCGAGTTTTTCTCCAGGTCCAGCTCGCAGAAGGCCTTGAGAATCAGCGAATTCAAGGATCCCTGCACGGTGCGCAGGGCAGGCGTGTTCCCTTCGACGAATTTATAGATCCCCTTCCTGTCCTTGTGGCATTCTTTGGCCAGGTGCATGACCGCATCATCACCGGCGAGGTTTCCACTTTCCGCGTGCACCACCACTCCCTGGTCAAAGAAAATGATTCCATCCGCCGTGGCGGAATTGATGTGCAATGCGCCGGTTTGACGCGAGTGTTCCAGCATCTGCATGACACTCGGCAAATCCACGGAGGAGAGATGTCCATCAAGCGTGGTGTCCGCGCGGTCGAGCATCTGGGTGGGCTGGAACCCCTGCTGAAGGCTGACAATAAGTGAAAGCAAATGCGCGGCGATATCCTCCGCACCCAAACGGCGATCCACAAAGTCCAGGTAGCCGGCCCGGAGCGCCTCCAAATGGGATTGTTTTCCGCGGTCACCCACGGCGATCACAGGGATGTGGCTGGTCTTGGCGTCGGACTGCAAAATACTCGGGATTTCAAATCCGCTGGAATTGCTGGAGCTGATTGAACAGAGGATGGCCACCGGCATGTCCCACTCGATCATGGTCAGCGCGTAAGCGGGCTCTGAGCAATGCACGACTTCGTATCCATGTTCCGCCAGCACTTGGGCAAGGCGCTTGGCAAAAAAGACATTCGGGTCAACAACTAGAATCTTGCCATAGGATTCACGCATACTCATGCTCGCCCCTCAATTGTCATTGTGCCGCCTGCCGCGGCCACAGCCGGGTCCGGAAGTGAACCAAGGCGCTTAAGGTCCAGCACCTCAACCAGTTGCCCCGCCAGAAACAGCACGCCACGGACATAGGCTGCCGCTTCTTCGGGTGGTTGCTCCATTTGCGTCGTGAAGAGCTGGCAGTCGCCGCTGATGGGGATGGCGGTCAACTCCTCGGCAACAGCATTCCGTCTGGCGACGAGGCAATACTTGAGGGTTGGCTCATCCTCACCCAAGATAGCCGGCGCGATGTCCCACACGGGCAAGATGCGCCCGTGCCGGATCAGGACTCCTAGAATCCCCGGCGTTGTGTGCGGGAATAGGTGTATCGAGCCGGTTCGAATCAGCTCCACAACCTCCGCCGTAGGCAAGGCGAAGCGGCGGTCGGCCAGGGGGAACACAATAAATGACTCCGGATTTGTGGTCCGCACGCTCACGTTGACACCCGTTCCTGACGTGCCTCCTGCCTTGCGGCGGCTGCATCGAGGTTCTTCTGCGCACGCGCATGTGCTTCACGCTCGATCGTCGCGGGATTAACAATCGGGAGGATGACACCGTCAATTATCGCCAGTCCCTGAAACCAAATGCGCTCATCTCCTTGGAAGGCCTTAGGCAGAGCATGTATCGACCCAGTCACGACCATCCGCTCCACCCGGTCCACTCGAAAAGCCGCCGAGCCGGGATTCAGAATGAGGAGGTGCAATTCCGTTCCTGCCACCACCCCGAATATCTCATGGCCGGAAAGGATGGCCAGTCTCTCCCGCTCTCCCCTCGTCAGGTCATGGTCACGGCAAATCTCTTGCAGCGACCCCGCGGCAATACCCAGGGTATAGGAGCCGACCCGGAAGCGGATGATGCCGCTCTGGGGCCGGCCGGGAACACGAGCCGCCGTTGATAGTTTGCCATTCACAGAACACCAACCTTCGAGGCTCCGCGCAGATACAACACACGCTTTTCGATCGCGGCCGGGATGTCGTCGACACCCGTCATTTCATCCACCGCGCCGGTCCGCATCGCTTCCTGGGGCATGCCGAAGATCATGGATGAGGATTCGTTCTGCGCGATGACATAGCCGCCGGCGGACTTGACCGCCACGGCCCCACGTGCCCCGTCGTTTCCCATTCCAGTCATGATGACAGCTACCGTCATGTTTCCGGCCCACGCCGCCGCCGTCTCCATGGCGACATCCGCGCAGGGTCGATAGCCGCCGATGCGCTCGCCGTCGTCAAGTTGGATCAGCCCCTGACCGGAGATTCGCATATGGTGCGAACCGGGGCAGACATAGAGCATGCCGGCACGCAGCGGCTCGCCGGTTTGGGCCTCCTTGACGCGAATCTCCGAGACGTCGTCAAGCTGTTGCGCAAACTGACTGGTGAAACTCACCGGCATGTGCAGGGCCAAAACCAATGCCGCGGGAAGGTCTTTGCGAAGCCGCGGGACGATCTTCATCAATGCCGCCGGTCCTCCCGTGGAGGCGGTCAAGACCACGAGGGGCCATCGGTCGGCGGGAGGGCAAATTAGCGGGGCGGGTATGGGCTGGACCGCAGGGGGAGCTGCCGGGCGGTGAATTTGTGCCGCCGGCTCGATTTTACGAGCCCCGCCGCGCGCCGCGGTGCGCACCACACGCACCTTCGCCGCCATCTTCAGTTTGCGCGTGAATTCGGCCCGGACATTACCCATATCGAGGTTAATGGGACCAGAAGGCTTGCTCACGAAATCAACGGCTCCCAATTCCAGCGCGCGCAGGGTTCCCTCCGCCCCCGCACGCGATTCGGAGCTTACGATCACGATGGGGCGGGGATTCTGGGACATGATGATCTCGGTGGCTTCCAGTCCGTCAACATGGGGCATCTTGATATCCATGCTGATCACGTCCGGCCGCAGCGATTCTGCCAGGGCCACGGCTTCGCGCCCGTCGCTTGCTTCCCCCACAACCTGCATGGAGGGATCCTCGGCGATCATGGATTGCATCACCTTGCGCATGAAAGGCGAATCATCCACAATCAGCACCCGGATTCTTCTGTCGCTTACGGTCATGAGTTTTTCTCTGGGGCTGCCGGCGTGCGAGGAGACCCTGGGTTCTCCTTTCCCAAGATTTTTCCGACCACCGCGAGCAACTCCTCCTCCCGGACCGGTTTTGTGAGGAAGGCGACGGCGCCGTCTTTGAACGCTTTGTCCCGGTGCTTGGCGCCGACCCGCGAGGTCAGAACCACCACCGGAATGCCGCGCGTGCTGGGGTTCTGGCGCAGGTGCGCCATCAGTTCGTAGCCGTTCGTCCGCGGCATTTCCAAATCCGTGAGCACCAGGGCACAGGGGGTCTGCGTGGCTGCTTCCAGGGCTTCCAGCCCATCGGAGGCGAACTTGACCTGGTAACCCGCCTTATCCAGCATTCTCCCCACAAACCTGCGGACGCTGATTGAATCATCCGCCAGCAGAATGACTTTATCCGTCTTCTGACGCATCCTCATCGTCTGGGGAGCGCGGGGCGCCGTCGCTTGGATGGCGCCCGTCCCCGTTGAGACCAGCGACAGCTCGGCGGCGTCACCCGCCACCAACCGCCCTACGTCGATCAGGAGTATCGGCATTCCATCCGGAGCAATGGTCGCACCGGAGAAAAGCTTGACATTGTGCAGATACTCTCCCAGACCCTTGATAACGATTTCGTCCTTGCGCAGCACCTCCTCCACGACGATTCCCACCTGGCGCCCACCCACATTGACGATAACCATCCGGTAGTAACCATTGACGGGCTCAACCGGCGGCAGAGCCAGGCGGGCGTCAAGGCGGATGACCTCGGTGACCTGGTCCCGGACGCGTGTCAGCAGCTTGCCCCCCGACGCTTCGATGTCGGAGACGTGCAGCCGGCGAATCTCCTCAACGCATGCCAGAGGTATTCCAAAAGTCCATTCGCCGTGCCGTAGGAAGAGAGCCTGAGTGATGATGAGCGTGAGCGGTACCTGCAAGGAGAAGCGTGTGCCGACCCCCGGCTCGGTATCGACGGATATTTCTCCATTCAGGGCCGCGAGGTTTGTCCGCACTACGTCCAATCCCACGCCGCGCCCGGCAAGTTCGGTCTTGCGCGGAGCGGTGGAGAAACCCGGCCGGAAAAGGAATTGAAGCAATTCCCGCTGCGTGAGGCGCGCTGCCTCTTCGGCGGCAACGATTCCCTGGCTTAAGGCCGTGGCGCGGACATTCTCATAGTTGATGCCCCTGCCATCATCTTCCACTTCCACCCGGATCTGGTTTCCCTGCTGGCGAGCTTGCACTGTGACCCGGCCCTGCGCGGGCTTTCCACACTCGAGCCTTTCTTCCGGCGACTCGATTCCATGAGCTACGGCGTTTCGCAAGAGATGGATGAGGGGATCGGATATCTGCTGAATGATGCCGTTATCCAGGTCAGTCTCGCCGCCCGAGAACACCAACTCCACCAGCTTTCCTGACGCCTTGGCAGAATCCCGGGCGGTGCGGGAAAGCCGGGTATAGAGGTTGCCGATGGGCACCATGCGAGCTTCGGTGATCTCGTCCTGGAGGCGATGGGCGAGGTTGGTAAATTCATCCAACTCCGAGTCAACCTGGCGCACGAAACGTCCGAGCTGTGAGAGCACTTCCGTGAGGTCAGCCGAGATCTCGGTGAGCGACCGCGCCAGAATGTTGAAGTCATCATAGCGGTCCCACTCAAGGTCACTGAACTCGGACGGCCCCAACCCCAGGAAGCTCGTTTCACGCGCGGGTTTGGGACTCCGTTCTTCCCAGAACCCCGCCCCCGGGGTCCTCACGATGGCAGAGTTCAGTTGCGTGAACTCATATCGGTCCTGAAACTCCGCGATCTTGTCAATAAGACGGCCCTTGGAGAAATTCAGTACTTCGGCGAGCCGTTCGAGATCCCCCATCCGGCCGAGCATACGCGTGCGGTTGATCACCAGTTCTCCGACCACGTTCATCATGCGGTCGAGGCGGTCAAGGGGAACGCGTACGGACTTTGATTGCCCGGATCGAGCCATGTCCTTGGACGGCGCGGGCGGGGCCCCGGCGCTCGGTGCGGGAGCAATCGAGGACTCAGGCCAGGCACCCTCCGGCGCCTCGCTGGTGGCAGGTTCCTCCGGTTGGGAGTATCCAACAGCCGCGTCATCTGCACCGCCAGTGGCTTCGTGTGCAGGCGCCGGCTCGCCCTCGGAAACAGCGGGATGATGAGGCTCACGTTCGCGGCGGTTCAGTTCCGGGGAAGACTGGCGGCCGATGTTCGACAAGAGTGCCTGCACCGAGGAGCGAGCCGTCGCCTCGTCCGGCCACTGATGGTAGAGGAATTTCTTGAGGGCATCGACGACTTCCAGGCAGATATCCACAATGCTTGCGGTGGGACGCAGTTCACCGTCCCGCAGGCGGCCGATCAAATCCTCGGCGCAGTGCGCAACGTGGGCGAAGCGTTGTAACCCCACTTGAGCGGCAGACCCCTTCAGCGTGTGCAGCGCCCGGAAAAGACGATTAATCTCGTCGGAATTGGGCTCCGGGTCCGCTTCCAGGGAGAGGAGGCATTCGGTCACCGCCTGCAAATGCTCTTCTGCCTCAGGGACAAAGAACTCCAGGATTTCCGCGGGAAGATCGGAATCCTCCGGCGGGAGCTCGATCGCGGACGGGCTTTCGGGAGGCAGATCCTCGCCGGAAGCAGCAGCCGGTGATTCCCGGTCCGCGCCGGTTTCCGACCCCTCGGCGCCGCCTTGGGGTTCCGGACCGGCCGTTCGCTCCGGAGCGGGACCCTGGAATGCGAACGGGTACTTCTGCTTGAACGCGTCAATATCGTCGGCAGCTTCTCCGTGATTCGTGCTCACATGAAGCAGGTCCGACTCGAGCAGGGCAACTGCTTCGTACACGAAATCGACGATGGGGCCGCAGGAATCCGGGCTGATCGTGGTGGTGAGGGCGTAGTGGAATAGATGTGCGAGCTTGCCGGAAATCTCCGAGAAGAGAGGCAATCCGTACTGGGCGGTGCTGTCCGTGAGCAGTTGCGCGGATTGAAAGAGTTGATCGATCGCGGCGGGGGATGGGCAGGGATCCAGCAAGACTCCGGCGTACTCTCGCAGGAACTGCAATTGCTCGAACGCACTCTGCGAGAAGATCTCCAGATTGTCTGCCGCCGACGGGCTCACGCGTAACTCCCGAGATCAGAACTGCCGTTTCCTCCGCTCGGCTTGCGGTAGAGCACACAATCGTCGAACACAACCTTGGCAAAACCGGCGGGTTTTATCCCCATGGACTCGGAATGCCCGAGCAAGAGATACCCTCCCGGCCCCAGGGAATCGTAAAAACAGCGGATGACCCGCTCGCGCTGGTCTTCCGAAAAGTACATCAGGACATTCATGCAGAAAATGCAGTCCATGCGCCCCATATAGAGACACTGCACGAGGTTCATCACCACGAAGGATACCTGGGCGCGTATTTCCCGCTTCAATTGGAATTGCTTGTCCACCGGCGCGAAGTTCGCCGCGATCTGGTCAGGGGTGAGGTTGGCGATGCTGCGCGCCGGAAAGATTCCCTTGATGGCCCGCCCCACCGCCTCGCGGCTCACGTCCGTCGCCAGGATCTCCGCCTCCATTCCGCCCGGGGTGAGAAGTTGGCTTTCCCTCAGGGCGATGGCGATGGAATAAGGCTCTTCTCCCGTCGCACACCCCGCGCTCCAGATGCGCACTTTCCGCGGTTTCGTCCCGTTCTTCCTTGCCGCCAACTCGGGGAGTATGAGTTGTTTGAGGGCTTCGTAAGCAGAGGGGTAGCGGAAGAAGCAGGTCTCCTGGGTAAGCAGGCGCTGCAACAGCAATTCGTACTCAACGTTCGAGGCGCGGACTTTGCGCATTAACTCCGCAACGCTGGCCATTTTTTTCTCTTGCAGATGCTCAAGTACCCGAGTTTGAAAGAACCGCTCCCGCGAACTATCAAAGCAGATACCCGATCTTTCCTCGATGAGAGCGCGGAAGTCCTCCAGTTCTCTGGTTGCAGCGTCGGTCCTGGTTATTGCGTGTCTCATCGCCAATCACAGACTCCTGCGCAAGGGTCAGCTCATTCCCAGCGGCTTACTAGCGCGCCGCTCCGGCCACCTGAAGTTGTGGTTGCTCCGGGGCGGGCGCTCCAATACGGAATTGTGAAAGCACCTCATTCAGTTGCTGAGAAAGTTTGACCATGTGCTCGACGGTGCTGGTGGTCTGCCGCGCACCGTAGGAGGTCTGACGGGTAATATTGGAGATGATCTGCATGGCGTTGGCCACGCCCTCCGTCCCACGAACCTGCTGCTTGGACGCCAGCGAGATTTCCTGTACTAATTCGGCGGACTGGCGGACGACGGTGGATATGGCCTCCAGCGCTTTCCCGGCCTGGTCGGCAAGACGCGCTCCAATCTCCACTTCCTTGGTCCCTTCCTCCATCACCACCACGGCCTCACTGGTTTCCGCCTGGATCGCTTTGATGAGCGCGGCGATGTCCTTCGTGGCGCTGCGGGAGTGTTCGGCAAGTTTCCGGACCTCATCGGCAACCACCGCGAACCCACGTCCGGCTTCTCCCGCGCGGGCAGCCTCAATGGCCGCATTCAACGCCAGCAAGTTTGTCTGCTCCGTAATATCGTTGATCACGTTGATGATTTCGGAGATTTCCAGCGACCGGTCCCCGAGGGACTTGATTTTCTTTGCTGTGGCTTGCACGGACGCACGTATTCGCTGCATGCCCTCCAGCGTATCGCGCACGGAGCGGTTGCCCTGCTCGGCGGCTTCCAGGGCCCGGCGGGCAGCCTCGGCGCTGGCTTCCGCGTTGTTGGACACCTGCTTCATCGAGACCGTGAGTTCTTCCACGGCGGAAGAGGTGTTGGTGATTTCCTGGTCCTGCTGCGTCGCCCCCGAGGCCATTTGCTCCGACGCCACGAGAATCTCATTGGCTCTGCCGGAAACATCGCTCGCCGCCTTGCTCGCGCGCTCCAGCACTTGCGAGAAACTATCCAGCATGGAGTTAAGCGCCTCTGCCAGGTGCCCCAGCGTGTCCCCCGTGGGCTTGGTGCGGAGCGTCAGGTCGCCGCGCGCCACCTGGCTGATTACGGTCAGAAACTGGTTGATACTTTTTTGCAGGGTCGCATTCACCTCCGGGGTAGCCGCTAACGACTGCGACAGCTTAACCACGGCGCGCCGGAAATTATCCAGGATCAGCGCAAATTCATTCTCGCCCTCGATCTTGAGATTGGCGGGCGAATCCCCGGCCGCCACCCGCTCGGAGATCTCCACCAGACGCTCACCCGGGTGTACAACGTTACTGCCGAGGAAGGAGTACAGGAAGAAAGGAACGCCCACCGCCACCAGGAGGGCGAGGACAAGCCAGACCACCGCCTCTGTCGGCATGGAGGAGATTTCGCTTATGGAGAATTTTTCCGATTTCAGGCCGGCGTGGAAGGCCAGAAATAAAACCGCGAAAATACCGGCCACGGCCGTCAGCGCGGACCTGGTGACTGTGCTGCTAAGATACCCTTTCATTTAAACCTCCTCAATTCTGCCGTTCCACAACACAACTAAATCCCGGGTATGGGAAATGTCTCTGCCAGACGTTTCAGGTCAAGCGCCAGGGCAAACCCATCGGCGCATTGGATGGTGCCGCAGCAGTGTGGTCCCTCCGCCGCGGTCTCCTCAACCATCAACAGCTCGGAACTCAAACAAGTCCCCAACACCTCGTCGGCCGCCAGCCCCACACGCAGCACGCGTCCGCCATCGCCGTTCCACGACGCCACCACCAAATGCTTTGGCTTCGCCTCTTCCCGGTGCGTTGCCCCGTAGGCAATATCGAGGACCGGAACAATTGCGCCCCGAAGGTTGAAGATTCCCATCAGGAACAGCGGGGCAAGAGGAATCGGCGTGAGATCGAGCCATTCGACGACCTCCTCCACTTCCAGGACCGAAAGGCAATAGCGTTCGGCTCCCGCGCGGAACACAAGATACTGGTATTCCGGCCGCAGTTCCAAGCGGTGGTCCGCGTCGAAAGCCAATACCTCCACCTCGGGCGTTGGCGCCTGGTTCTCTGGCTGATCGTACATACTGGCAGTTTACGCAATCAACTTGCCATGAGCCCCATCTCCTGGAGATTCAGCTAACGCATTGAAAAATGGATAGTTATATTCATACTGGCGCTTTTGCAGACGGGACGAGGGAGCTCCGGGAGAGGTTTGAAATCTCGGATAGAGATTCCTTTCAATCATCGCGCCCTTCGTTGGTGCCATCTGACGTGCCAGCCCCAAATGCCAGAGATAGGGTCGGGGCGGAGGAAGCCACGGGTCGCTGGTGACTGCGGGCCATGTCCAAATCAGGGTCCCGAGGGTGGATTATGCGGACCAGAGGGCGGAAGATTGGAGCGTGACCGCCATTATGTCCGCAGCTTCAGAAGGCCCGGCGGGGTTGGCGCACGCAACTAGTCTGCTCCGGCCAACGAAGGACTTCCTTGGCTCCGCTATGGACCTCGAATGCAGATCAAGGCACCCTTCGTGCCCGAATCCGCCAGGTTTTTCGGTGAAGTGGCAAGTGCCGCCGGACCTAATTCGGTGGCAACTCGATCACATTAGAGGATTTAACGGCGTCTCCCCTGTGGAATGCAAGTTTACGGCTGAGACAATCGTGCTGGGGGGCGGCGAAGGCGCCGTCGAACACGGGTTGCACTATGTCCCGCTATATTTTCAATAACTTAACGCCGAGACTCGAGTGAGACGGGGAGGCTCAATTGCAAGCTTTTGGGGAAGAATGGCAGGGTAGGAATTTGAACCCTCGAACTACGGTCCAGGAATAGGCCTTTCAAATCTTGTTCCAGTACCAAAGGCTGTAGCCGATATCTCGGTCAAGGGGCAGCTTGGCGATCTTGAGGTGCAGGAGGATTTGCCCGCGATGGTGACCCTCGTGGGCGAGCGCGTACCCCAGAAAACCCACCGGGCCCAACTTCACGCCTTTGATTTGCCCGGTACGCTCAGCTTCAGCGAACAATTCCCCCATGGCCTCACCGGAGTCGATAAGCGCCTGGCGCAGGGTCGCGCGGGGAGCTGTTCCGCCCGGGATTTTCTTCAGTCTCTTGGCCAAAGCTGGGGCGCGGCGCTCCAGCCAATAGAACCGCGCCATGTGGATGTGCACAAAGTAGCTTGTCACCGCTTTGCCCCGCGGCAGGATCACCGCCGCCAGTTGTTCGTCGGTCAGAGCATCGAGCAAGCGCAGATTGACGCGGTTATTGATGTCCCAGGTTTCCTTGAGAGCGCACTGAGTAGTGGTTGGGTCTGCCATAGCCCTCCTGTTATACAAGCTCGCAATCTCTTGTTCTTTGGGCAAGCAATGCCGCGGACGTTGTAGGGGTCGCCGCGGCGACCGTTCGGCCCAGGGCCACCGTCGCTGGCCGCTAGGTTGTGGCACGGGCGTCCCGCCCGTGATGTTCATGGCCAGGATGGCCATGCCACGCCTCTGGTTGCGCCTTCGCCGCGCTGAGATCTCTTAGGATTCCGGCGCGGCCGGTTCCCGCACGAAAAAGTTCGGAAGTTGCCCAGCGAGCATATTACCACGGTTCGTTCCTGGTGAAGATCCGCACGTGCGAAGTCGCCGCCCGACGAGCGCCCCTCACGGCATAGGTAGCGAAGCTTTGGAGTGCGTGTAGATTGCTACCGCTTTCTTCCCCGCAAGCTTGCTTGCGGGACTTTCAATCACCAGACCGATCTGGACTCGATTTGCTTCCCCGAAGCCCGTAGCCACATTCAGCGATTTTCTGCGTGGGTTCTTCCGGAAATCGGTGCGGCAAGGCACGTTTCGAAGAAATACAATCGCCACGCGGCAGGGTTGGCGATGGGCAATAGAAAAGCCCACGGTCGGGCCTGTACGCCAATTGACCTCAGGGTGAGGAAAAAGAGATCAAGGGTTAACCGCTTCCGCAACGCAGCGAAAACCCATGTAGTAGACGCCCGGACCCCCCATATTGCGATCGGAAACGCGAATGCGCGCAGCGGTAAATCCATAGTGCCCGCCCCGGAGGACGCGAAGCTTGCCGGTGGCCGGTCCCCTTGGGTCCTCCACCGGGCTTTCGCTATAATAGTGTTTGTCGTATCGGTCATACACCCATTGCCACAGGTCACCCAGCACGTCATAGAGCCCAAACGGGTTGGGGAGCTTCTCCCCCACCTTGCCTATTAGCAATCCGCCGCCATAAGTAACTTCGTCCTGGGCGCCGTAAAGCTTCCCCGTGGTGCCGCCGCGGGCTGCATACTCCCACTCCGCTTCCGTCGGCAGCCGCCCCCCGATCCACCCGCAGTAGGTGTCGGCATCAAACCAAGTGACTTGGAGTGGGGCGTCTTCCTTCGAACTGTGACGAGGAATCTTTCGTCCCTTCTCCGTTGCAAAGCGTTTGTAGGCGGCCACCGTAACCAGCGTCTGGCCCATCCAGAAACCTTTGGTGATAGTCACCTTGTGCGCGGGCTTTTCGTCCTCGTGGCATTTGTCGTCTCCCGGCGAGCAACCCATCATGAAGGTCCCGGGCGCAATCCAAACATAATTGAGGCCGTCTTTCGGGTTCTGCCGCACCTCGCCCGGCGTGAGGCCCAGGCTCTCCAAGCGAGCATCGAGGCTGCCGGCCTCACCCGCCCGCACCGTGACGCTTTGCTTGAATTCTTTCTTGCCTGGAGCGGTGACGCGCACTTCGTGCGGGCCAGGCGCCACCTCGGAAAGAACCAGGAGTCCCGTTGCGTCGGCAGTTCCCTGCCGGGCATTGTCAACGAAGACCTCCGCTCCAACCGGCGCTTGCACGCGGAGGCTTCCCGGCAAGTCCGCGAGGGTGGCTTGCACGCTCGCCGTCTGCCCCGCCGCCAGCGTGACCTGCTGCTCGTCGTCCTTTTTGCCTTTTAATGAAACCTTTAGGGTATGGACGCCGGGGTTGGCTTTGAGGGTTAGCGCGCCCTGGGGATTGGCGCGGCCCTTCAACTCGCCGTCCAAATATACCTCGGCGGCGGCGGAGGTTGCGAGCACCAGGGTCGCCGCCGCCGCGCTCGCTTCCCGCAGGGCGGCAATCAAGGCGTCGTCGGCGCCCGCCACACGCAGGGTATCGAGGTAGTGATCGTCGGCGACGAAGTCGATTCCGTGCTGCTTCACCAGCGCCGCCGCGCGCTCGCTGGGGATGCCTCCCGCCACCAGTTTCCCCACCTGTTCGCGGGTCAGGGGTTTCGGCTTGGCCTCGCGTAGGGCCTGGATAACGGATTCTTGCGCCCCCGCCTGGCGCAGGCTTGCCAAGTCATCATCGCTCGGCTCGAAGCTGATGCCGCGGGCTCTGATTCGCTGCGCCAACTCGGCGCTGTCCATCCCGAACTTGACCAGGTCCAGAATCTGGTCTTTCGAAAGGGGGGAGTTGACCTGCTGCGGCAGGGCTGATTGCACGATAAGCGCAAGAAACACCAACAAAAGGAGGCTAGTCTTCATGGGGTTCCTATGTTCCGGCAGGAAGTCGGGGCCTTCGCTCGTCGCGGCGTCAAGAAGCAATCCTGCGAGGGACGTGCAGCCAGCGGACGCGGCGGTTGCACTCCAGCCGATTCTATACCCCTGGTTCAGGCGGAGCAACTTGATTTTAGGTGAGGGATTAGGGCTGTTTGATCAAGACGCGCTGTTCACTCTGTCCGTCGGCGGCGTGAAGCTACTTCTGGAGCAGATCGGTGCAAAACTGCGGGGGATCGGCATAAGATTTAGCGTAATCGGCTGCGGGTGAGGCCGTCGTAGCCACGACTCGGCTCCGCAGCGGTGTGCAGCCAACTCCAGTCACGGCGTGGCAGCGGGCGGAAATTCGCACGGCGCACCTCTTCTTGATTCTATCCCAGCGCAGACGTTAAGTGAGGAGCTGTGAAGAAATGCAATTCTCACCGCAGAGACGCTGAGACGCAGAGAAATGCCTCTTGATTTTCAGCCCTCTGTGCCTCCGCGCCTCTGCAGTGAAAGATATGCAGGTTTTTTTCACAGCTTCGAAATGATTGTCTGCGCCCGCGCGCATATAGCCGCGGATCTACACAACAGGTCCACGCCACACACACTCATCCCGGACCGCCAATCCAGGATGGGCTCAGACAATCAACTGAGCAGGCGATGGGTGCGGGCGAGTTTGGCGGGAATATTCAGTCCTTGCGGGCAATGGGGCAGGCAGGAGCCGCACACTTGGCAGGCGTCGGCGCGTTTGTCGAGTTGGGCGTAAAGCCGGCGGGCGCGCTCACGGTCGCCGTGATCGACGGCGTAGCGCTCATAGCGCAGGATGTCAGCGATGGCCAGGCCCTCGGCGCAATGGCTCATGCACTCGTTGCACAGGCGGCAGACCTCGCGATCGGCATAAGCCGACATTAGCTCAATGGCGCGAGCATCCGCGGCCCGCAGCGGCTTGCCGGCGCCTGAGAAGGTATCAGCGAATTCGTCGAGGCTGCGGGTCCGAATCACGGCGGCGCTCAAGTCCGTGCTGGTGGTGAGCCAACGGGCCAGGGCGTGGTGAGGCGTGGTTCCCGGCGGGAACTTGCTCATGAAATCGCCATCGGCCTGCATCCGCGGCGTGCCGGCGGCGGTTTTCATGGCGATGGTTCCAAACCCCTTGCTCTTGGCGAAGCTGACGAACTTGTTGAGGGCTTCCTCCTCGCCGAAGGTAAAGGGAAATTGGGCGTGTTCGTACACTCCGTCCTCGACGACGGCGGTAAGGATTGCGGCCCGATCCTCCCCGCCGGGCACCCGGGCGTTGCCGTTGTAGCTGTGCTGTGAGAGACCCAGGTGACGCACCATTCCTTCCTTCTTCAAACGCTCGTAGGCGCGAATGAAGCCCCGGTTGTCCCTTAGCTCTCGGACGTTGTGATAGCCCCAGTGGAATACCATGTCGTCGTAGTAGCGCAGGCCGGAGCGCTCGATGGCCTGCTTGACGAACTGGTAGTGGTCTTCCTCGTCAAAGACTCCGGTCTCGTTATTGCCGTGCGCGCGGTCAATGCCCACCTCGCAGTAATAGGCTTCGCGATTCTTCCGCATCGCCTGAGGAACTGTGTTGCGGTCCCACCTATGGCTTCTGTGCCAGTAATTGATCCCGCACAAGATGCAAGCCTCCACGACTTCAGGAGGCCAATCTCCCGAGCCGATCAGCACGCTGACCTTGCGGCCCGACCGATCCAAGGGGCGTCGCGGCAGGGGCCCGACCTTAGCCGCGGCGGCCTCGATTTCGCTCATGGGCACGCGCCCGCAAGCAGTGCCCAGTCCCGCTGCCAGCGCTCCGGCGGAGGTAACGATGAACTCGCGACGACCGATGCGATTTCTGCCGGCCATAATGCCTCCTGAAATCGGGGATTTACTTGCCGCCGCCGCTTTTGCCGAGCCGGCTACTGACTGCAGCGGCCAAGTCATTCAGGCCCTTGGCGATTTCCGGTGTGTCTTCGAACGCCACGAGGCGAACGAAATACGGCCCCTGGCGAAACGTCAGGCTGCCCTTGGCGTAGTGGCCGGCGTCGCCCATGCTTATGGGTTGGCTTCCTTCCGCCGACTCGCCATCGTAGATTTTCTGTGCGCCCGCGGCATTGCCCATCACGTATACGTCCACGGTGGCGTCAGTCTTGCCGTTGAACTTGTAGTCGCAGGTCAGCGTTTTCACCACGCCCGCTTGCACGTACCTGTCCGCATCGCCATCGACGTACTCCCACAAATGGCTGGCTTCGAAGGTGCGCGTGTCACTGGATTTCACCCAGCCCGGGGCAGAGCCACTGGCGGGGAAGAAATCCACTGCGGCCGAAGGCGCCTTGGACCGGCACCCCAGCATGAGGCCGGCAAGGGCAAAGATCATGGCGGAAAATCGAAAATCGAATATCGAAAGTCGCTGCCCGTTTCGATTTTCGAGTTTCGATTTTCGATTTCTCATTGCTTTGCACCCCTCTCGGATAATCCTTCGCTTTGCCGTTTCAACAGAATCTGGTTGGTCTTCGAGCGGCTCTCGCCGATGCTAGTGACGTAAACAGCCGGCTGGTCCTTGACCGGGCAGGCGAACTCGCACGCGCCGCATCCCACGCAGCGGTCAGGATCCACTTGCGGCTGGCGAATTTGCTTCACGTTGCCCGCCGAATCCGTCACCTCGACGGGATGCAGGAAAATAGCCTTGGGGGACGTGGGGCACCATTCCTCGCAGACGATGCATTCGGTGGCCATGGCCCAGGGCAGGCAGCGGCCGCGGTTGTAGAAAGCCGTGCCCAGGCTGATGGGTTTGGCGTTCTGGGCGGCGCTCGCGGGCAGCCAAGCCTTCTCCGCTTGCGTGATTTCCCAGATGGCGCCGGTGGGGCACACTTGGCCGCAGAGCACACAACTGGGCTCGCAGTAACCGATGCGGGGCGCGACGACGGGCGTCCACATGCCTTCCACGCCCGCTTCCAGCAGCGCCGGCTGCAAGGCGTTGTTGGGGCACACCTTCATGCACTCGCCGCAACGAATACAGCGCTCGAGAAAGCTGCTCTCGTCGAGCGCCCCGGGCGGCCGAATCAAGCGCGGGTCCTTTGCTGCTGCGAGTGCCGGGCCCGTGCGCAGAATCGGCAACAGCGCCGCCCCCGCCGCCACGCCCGCCAGCGCGCGACGCCTTTGCAGGTTGGGGTTTTCGATGCTCGTCGACGTCGCCGGGAAGAATTTGAAGCGGATGCCACTTTCCGGACACTCGCCCACGCAATTGAAACAGAGGTGGCATTCCGCTTTGCGCCACTTCGCGTGAGGGACGGGATCGTCGCCTCCCTGGCAATCCAGCAGGCAGCGATTGCAGTCGTCGCAGTGGTCGGGCAGCTTCTCCAGGCCGAGAATCGACCAGCGCGAGGCGATTCCCAGCAGCGCGCCCAAGGGGCACAGCGCGCGGCACCAAAAGCGCGTGATGCGCAGATTGAGCGCGAGGAGGGCGATGAAAATCGCTCCCAGGAAAAACGCCTGGTGATAGTGCGGCTGGCGGAAGCTGAGCAGGGTTTCATTCAGGACAAGTTGGGCAATGTAGCCGACGGTCCGCAACGGCGCGGCCGGCGAATGGTGCAACGCGTCCAAGATTGCGTCCAAGGCGTAGTTGATCGCCGGGAACACGGAGGTCCCGAGCGACCGCACCGTGAGCGAGATGGGATCCATGATGCCAAGGAGCGAGCCGCCGAAGAGCGCCGCCACCAAGCCGGCAATCAGGATGTAATACTTCCAGGTTTGCCATTTCTTGTAGCGATTCCGCTCCAGGCGCTCCGGGCCGCGTTTGCGCTCCGACTTCCAACTGCCCAGAAAATGGTTCAGCGTTCCCAGCGGGCATATCCAGCCGCAGAAAAAACGGCCCAGCAGGAAAGTGGGAATCAAAATCCACAGGCACCAGAGAAGTCCGCGATAGAGCGTGTGGCTGGAAAGGGCGCTGGTGAGAGCAGTCAGAGGGTCGAGCTGAAGGAAAAGACTGACGGGGTACCCAAGGCGCGTTGCGTCGCGGGCAGCGTGCAGCGAGCTGAAGCTATCCGTCTTCATCATCAGAAGGAGAAAGAGCAGCAGAAACAGAATCTGCGAAAGGCGACGGATCCGGGGAAGCTTTTGCTGGGTCATGGCGGAGAATCTGACACCTTACCACCCGCTGTCATGCAGATAAAAGGCCAATGCTTGGTTTCTTGCTAACAAACTCTATTTCAGGTAGTTAGCCACGCGCTTGGGTGTGATTTGAAGGCCACCGGGCGAGCCCGAGTTGGGGTAAATTGCGCAACGGGAGGACACAGAGGAACTGGTTTGGGATCGCGAAAGTTATTTCATTTCAGGGATCTCTTGCCATAGAGGGAATGCTCGAGCTCGGTGGGATTATCGAGGTCGATGAATACCAGGTGAGGCCGCGCGTGGTCGCAGCCGGGGTTGACGACCGTGGTCGCCCCGATGCGGTCGCAAAAGGACCGGGAGAGTTTGGGGCTTTCGTGAATGTGCCCGTGCAGCGTCATGAGCGGCTGGGTTTGCTCAATCCAACTCCGCAGGGCCTTGCTGCCGATGTGGCGGCCGTCGAAAAGCACATCGCAGTGAGTATCGAAGGGCGGCGCATGCACCACCGCCACTGTGTGCGCGGGGTCCTTAACGTGGAACTGCCGGAGTTCCTGCGCGATGCTGGGCAACGAATCCAAGTAGGACTGAAAATCCTCAACCACCATGAAGCCGCGCGGCGTCCCTATTACGCAGCGATAGGAATAGGAATCGGAATCAGGCTCCGGCGCGGCGTCCCAGCGTTCAAAATCCTTCAACTGAAAGGGCGTGGGTGGCACACAAGAAAGGCCCATCAGAGTGTACGCGCCTAGAGTTCGGGTTTCCTGGTGCAAGTTTTCGATGAGGTCGTTCATCTCGAGTTCTTCCAGCGCCGGCAGAACGGTTTGGCAATCGTCGTTGCCGGGAATGGCGAAAATGCGCAGCGCGGGATGCGCCTGCTTCCACTCGCCCAGGAGGGGAGACAATTGATTGAGAAGGAACTCCGGTTGATCGATCGGAAGGCGCATCGCAGCGCCCGAAGGCGTGCCGGGGCAGAGGTCCCCGCCGAAAATCAAGGCGTCGGCGCGAGTGCGGACAGCCGCTTCCCCCGCCGCCCGGTAGAGGTCGAGGTTACCGTGCAAATCAGAGGTGTAAACGATAATCGGCATGCGGTAGACGGCATACGGCATACGGGGAACAGCCATTCCGCGGTCCGTCTATCCCTTCCAGTGCTTGCGGTCTTCGCTCGGTTTTCTATCACGTCTTTTACGGCCTTGTTTCCAAGGAGCGTACAAGGCCGTACAGCATCTTGCTAACGCTTTCCGCTCTTTCGGCTAACCCCTCCTGGCCATTCCCGTACCCCAAATCGTGACATAGGACGACGTAGTAGCGCAACTCCTCGGGCGATGCCTGCGCAATGTTGTAAAAACGGCTTTTGTCTGCCAGACCGCGCCGCTTGAATCCTTCTGCAATGTTGGCAGGCACGGAAACCGCAGCACGACGCATCTGTGAAACCAAGCCGAACTTTTCTTCGTTTGGAAGCTTTTGGGTAAGCTTATAGATTTGCAGCACCAATTGGTGTGCCGCTTGCCAGACGTCCAATTGCTCAAATCGCTCGATAGCCAGGGTCTACTCCGGATACTGGATACGGCATACGGCGTACTGCCTGCTGGTTTTCCCCGTATGCCGTATACTGTCTACTGTCTAGCGCCTGCCATCGCATACGAGCTCAGCACCTTGACGTAATTCGCCCTCTGGAAAGCCGAGGGATCCGCCACGGCGCGTTGGCTCATGCTCCCTTGCATCTGGTGGATGGACACGTATTCGTGTTCTTCCATCCATTTCAGAAGCTCGGTGCGCACGGTGGCCAGATGGCCGATGCCGTTCCGGAGCAAAGCCGAGGTCATCATGGCCACGCGCGCTCCGGCCATCATCGACTTCAGCACATCCAGGCCGGTGTGTACGCCTCCGGTGATCGCCAGGTCCGCCGAGATTTTCCCGTAAAGTACGGCCACCCAGTTGAGGCGCAGCAGCAATTCGTGCGGCGTGCTCAGGATGAGGTTGGGAACAACTTCCAGGTTTTCCAGGTCGAAATCCGGCTGATAGAAACGATTGAACAATACCAGCGCCGCGGCCCCGGCCTGGTCCAAGCGCCGGGCCATATTGGGCAGCGAGCTGAAGTAGGCGCCGATTTTCACGGCCACGGGAATGTGGATGCTGGCTTTTACCTGCGCGACCAAATCCACGTACATTTGTTCCACGCGCTCGCCGCTCATTTCAGCGTCGGTGGGAATGAAGTAGATATTCAGCTCCAGGGCATCGGCGCCGGCTTCCTCAATCTTCTTCGCGTAGCCCACCCAGCCGCCCGTGGAAACGCCGTTCAGGCTGCCGATGATGGGCACCTTCACAGCTTGTTTGGCGCGGCGTACGTGCTCGAGATAGCCGTCGGGGCCCAGGTTATACCCCGTCATGTTGGGAATGTAAGATAACGACTCCGCAAAGCTATCCGTCCCCTGCCACAGGAAGCGATCCAGCGTGTTGCTTTCCACGTGGATTTGCTCCTCGAACAAGGAGGGGAGCACGACGGCGGAAGCTCCGGCATCTTCCATGCGCCGGATGTTGCCAACGTCTTCCGAAAGCGGCGAAGCAGAAACAACCATAGGGTTCTTCAGGGTCAAGCCCAGGTATTTTGTAGTCAGGTCGATCATTTATTTTCTCCTAAAATCAGTCCGAGGTCCGAGGTCCGAAGTCCGATGTCTGACTCACGCAGTCTCGGCATCATATCCGCAAACCCCGCCGAAGGTATAAGATCAGGCCACTGATCAGCGCTACCGCCTCCGCGGCCAACTTGTAAAGTCGGTCAAAGTCGTCTTGGGTCACATAGCCCACGTCAAGGGCAACATAAAGCAGCGATTGCACTTCTGTGCCGGACCCTTTGGCTATATCCAGAAAACGGGCGAACTCGCGATCGCTTTTCCTTGCGAATCCCTCCGCGATATTGCTCATCGCGGAGACTGAGGCACGGCAGATTTGATCCCGAAGTCCGAAGTCCCTTCTTAGTTTTCCGTCCTGGCAGGTTTTGTAAACTTCACGCACGACCTCTCGAGCTTTCTGCCATGCCTTAATCTCTTCAATACACTTCATCGTCACTCCGAGCGCCATCCATGTCTGTACTGACTTCGGACTTCGGACCCCGGACTCCGGACTACTTTTGGCCGTTCACCGGCATGGCGGCCAGGTTGGTGTAAAGGTTCCAGCGCTTCTGGACGTCCTCTTCCGCGAGCTTGAGCAATTGCTTGGCAGACTCCGGATCGCTGTGCGCCAGCATGGTGTAACGCGTTTCGTTGTAAACGTATTTCTCCAGGGGCAAGGAAGGCGCGCGCGAATCGAGCTGCATGGGATTCTTGCCCAGTTTCAAGAGATCAGGATTGTAGCGGTACAGCGGCCAGTAGCCGGACTGCACCGCGGCTTTCTGCTGGTCCATTCCGTGCACCAGGTCGTAGCCGTGGGCAATGCAGTGGCTGTAGGCGATGATGAGGGACGGCCCGTTGTAGGCGTCGGCTTCCAGGAACGCCTTGAGGGTTTGCATGTCGCTCGAACCCATGGCCACCTGCGCTACGTAAACATTACCGTAGGCGACGGCCATCATGCCCAGGTCTTTCTTGGGCCGCGGTTTCCCCCCCGCGGCGAACTTGGCCACGGCGCCGCGCGGGGTGGCTTTTGACATCTGCCCGCCGGTATTGGAGTAAACCTCGGTATCGAGGACCAGAACGTTGATGTTGCGCCCGCTGGCCAGCACGTGGTCAAGGCCGCCGTACCCGATATCGTACGCCCAGCCGTCGCCGCCGAAGGCCCAAACGCTCTTCTTGACCAGCGGGTCAGCAACGTTCGAAAGGTCGCGCGCTTCGAGAGTCTTCATTCCCGCCAGCTTCGCCTTCAGAGCTTGCACGCGCTCACGCTGCTCGCGAAGGCCGGCTTCGGTGGATTGATCGGCGTTGAGCAGGGCTTGGACAAGTTCCTCGCCCAGGCTGGCCGCGAGGCGCTTCACCAGTTCCCGCGCGAATTGCATCTGCTGGTCGACTGCCAGGCGCATGCCCAGCGCGAATTCCGCGTTGTCTTCAAACAGGGAGTTCGACCATGCGGGGCCGCGGCCGTCGTGGTTGACGGCGTAGGGAGTGGTGGGCAGGTTGCCGCCGTAAATCGACGAGCAGCCCGTGGCGTTGCCGATCAGGGCGCGATCGCCGAACAACTGGGTCATCAGTTTGATGTAAGGGGTTTCGCCGCAGCCCGCGCAGGCCCCGGAGAATTCGAAGAGGGGTTGCAGCAACTGCACGTCCTTCACCTGGCCCAGGCTGAGGGTGCGGCGGTCGGCTTCCGGAATCTCCAGGAAGAAGTTCCAATTGTCGCGCTCGGCCTCGCGCAGCGGCACCTGGTCCGCCATGTTGATGGCCTTGTGCTTGGCCTCGCTCTTGGATTTGACCGGGCAGATTTCCACGCACAGCGCGCAGCCGGTGCAATCCTCGGGCGCCACTTGCAGCGTGTACTTCATCTCCTTGAATTCTTTCCAGCGCGCCGCCGCCGACTTGAAGGTGGCGGGAGCTTTTTCCAGCCGCGCCGGTTCGTACACCTTGGCCCGAATCACGGCGTGGGGGCACACCAGCACGCACTTGCCGCACTGGATGCAGAGTTCCTCGTCCCAGACGGGGATTTCCAGCGCGATGTTGCGCTTTTCCCACTGCGCGGTGGCGGTGGGGAAGGTCCCGTCCTTGGGCATGGCGCTGACCGGCAGGGAATCGCCTTCGCCCTCGATGATTCTGGCCAGCACGTCACGCACGAATGCCGGGGCTTGCGCCGGTACCGCCGGGCGCATGTCGAAGCTGCTGCTCGCTTCCGCCGGAACCTTGACCTCATGGAGATGATCGAGTGAAGCATCTACAGCAGCGAAGTTCTTCTTCACTACAGATTCGCCGCGCCGTCCGTAGGTCTTCTCAATGGCGTGCTTGATGGCGGCAATGGCTTCCTCGCGCGGCAGAACTCCGCTGATGGCGAAGAAGCAGGTTTGCATCACGGTGTTGATACGTCCGCCCATGCCCGCAGCGTGCGCCACCTTAATGGCGTCGATCACGAAGAAGCGTAGTTTCTTTTGGATGATCTGCTTCTGGGTGGTGCGGGGCATCATGTTCCACACCTCGTCGGGTCCGTAGGGGCTGTTCAGGAGGAAGGTGGCGCCGGGCTCGGCGGCCTTGAGCACGTCGTAGCGCTCGAGGAAGGTGAACTGATGGCAGGCCACGAAGTTCGCTTGCGTAATCAAGTAGGTGGAGTGGATCGGCTTGGGACCGAAGCGCAAGTGGGAGATGGTGATGGAGCCGGACTTCTTGGAGTCGTAAACAAAGTAGCCCTGCGCATAATTCTCCGTATCTTCGCCGATGATCTTGATGGAGTTCTTGTTGGCGCCCACGGTGCCGTCGGAGCCCAGGCCGTAGAAGACGGCGCGCACGGTCTTGGGATCTTCCGTCGAGAATGTGGGGTCGACTTCCAGGCTGGTGTGCGTGACGTCGTCCACGATGCCCACGGTAAAGTGGTTGCGCGGCGCGGGCTTGCGCATTTCGTCAAACACGGCCTTGACCATGGCCGGAGTGAATTCCTTGGAAGACAAACCGTAGCGTCCGCCGATGACGCGGGGGAAGGTTGCGAACGGCGCTTTGCCCGCGGCCGAGCCCTCACTGATGCCGGTGATGACATCGACGTAGAGAGGCTCGCCGGCGGCGCCCGCTTCCTTGGTGCGGTCCAGCACCGCGAGGTTCTTTACGGTCTCGGGGAGGGCGGCAAGGAAATGCTGAGCCGAGAAGGGCCGATAGAGGCGCACCTTGAGCACGCCCACTTTTTCGCCGCGCTGGGTGAGGTATTCCACGGCTTCCTGCGCGGCTTCGGCGCCGGAACCCATGATGACCATCACGCGCTCGGCATCCGGCGCGCCCACGTAGTCAAACAGGTGGTAAGAGCGGCCCACAACCTTCGCGAACTTGTCCATGACCTTCTGCACGATCCCGGGGCAAGCGTCGTAGAAGGGATTCACCGTCTCGCGGGCCTGGAAGAAAACGTCGGGGTTCTGCGCGCTGCCGCGGAGGACGGGACGGTCCGGCGAAAGGGCGCGCTTGCGGTGCGCTTCCACCAGCTCGGCGGGGATCAGCGCCCGCAGATCGTCGTCGGCCAATTCCTCGATCTTGCCGACCTCGTGCGAAGTGCGGAAGCCATCGAAGAAGTGCAGGAAGGGGACGCGCGACTGGAGGGAGGCGGCCTGGGCAATCAAGGCAAAGTCCGTCACTTCCTGGACGGAATTCGAGGCCAGCAGGCCGAAGCCCGTGGAGCGCGTCGCCATCACGTCGCTGTGGTCGCCGAATATCGAAAGGGCGTGCGCGGCCACGGTGCGCGCCGTAACGTGCAACACCGTCGCCGTCAGCTCACCGGCGATCTTAAACATGTTGGGAATCATCAGCAGCAGGCCCTGCGAGGCCGTAAAGGTGACGCCCAGCGATCCGCCCTGAAGCGCGCCGTGCAGCGCGCCGGAAGCACCTCCTTCGCTTTGCATCTCGATCACGTGCGGCACCGTGCCCCAAATGTTGGGTTTGATTTCTGAAGACCACTGATCCGCCCATTCCCCCATGGGAGAGGAAGGCGTGATGGGATAAATGGCAATTACTTCGTTGATGCGGTAAGCGACGCGGGCCGCCGCCTCGTTCCCGTCAATCGTTACCTTGCTTCTTGTCATCGTTTCACTCCGTCATGTAGATAGTATTTGTTCAAAACTTGTTCACGTGCTGGTACCCGGTATCAGCTACCAGAATTGACACCTAATTCTCAGCGTTCCTCGTTGCCAGGCGCCTTCCGATATCGAGCGCGGCGGCCGACTCCGCGCGGCGCTCCGCGGGTTCGCTAGCCAATGCCGCTTCCCAAGCTTCCACCGGAAGCAACGGGTTTTTCTCCAGCCAGGCAGCCATGGCGGCGAGGGCGGCGCGCTTGGGATTGGCTTCGCGCCGGAGCGCGAGCCGAGTGACGCGGCCTCGCGGCGGGATCGCGTCAATTTGTGAGTCAAGCAGCACGAGCGTCTCATCCCGGGACGCTGCCACCGTCCCGTTAGCTTCGAGTTCCTTCCAGCCATCTTCGCTGACCACCAGAACCACGTCGGGGCTTTCCATTCCCGTGTACTCGATCGGTTTGGGGCTCAAGCAAATCTCCGCAAGGGAGAATCCCGAGCCCTGCGTGACCGGGTTGTCGTTTTTCTGCGTGGAATAGAGCCCGGCGGCGAGTGCCGCGCGACACAATAACTTTGCCGCGGTCTGAACCCGTTCGCCCGCCGTTCCGGCAATGACCAGCCGCACTTCCCCCCTCAGTTTAGCTGGTGTGTTAATGCGGGGGGCCGCAGGCTTGGCGCGTTTCGGCCGGGGCGATTCCATTTCGCGGCGGTAAAGCTCGCGGAAGGTGGGCCGTTCCTTCTCGGTTTCCACCTCGCCCAGGGCATATCCCTGGCGCCTCACGATATCCTCAAGAGAAGCGCCGCTCGCCTTGTTCCAGCGCGTTCCATAGGCCGTGCAAAGCTCGACGATCTCCACCACGGAAAATCCCGGAGAATTGATGGCCTTGGCAATGGCGCCGGCCAGTTTCTGGCTGGTGGCAAGCTCGCGAGCCAGAAAGGTGGCATGAGCCGTGCGCAACAGGGCGAGCAAATCCAGCGGCGGCGTCCGGTTGCCGTCCGGTGTGGTGGCGCTAACCCAGTTCAAAGGGCTCAGCGCGGAGTGCTGGCCGCCCGTCATTCCAAAGAGAAAGTTGTTGTGAAGCAGTATCGTCACATCCACGTTCAATTGCGCGGCGTGGACCAGGTGCAGCAACCCGATCATCGCCCCTCCATCGCCGATCATGACGATGGGTTTCAGCCCCTGAGAGTCCAGGACGGCGTCAGCCAGGGCCATGCCGGTGGCGAACGCCGTCGAGCGCCCGTGCGTGGTGTGAACCGTGTGCAGGTAAGGAAACAGCGAGTCCGCCAGGCCCACGCAGCCGATATCCGTGGTCAACACCACCGATCGGGGCGGCAATGCCAATTGTTCCAGCGCGCTGCTGAGCTGGCGCACCACCAGCGAGTGCCCACAGCCCCGGCAATACGGCAGCTTGGCGGCGGGGGCAAGGTAAGGCGCATCCGGCGTCATGCCGTGACCCCCTCGATTGCGCCGGCGATTTGGCCCGGGGAGATCAGAGCGCCAATCCGGTTGATGCCCAAAATCCGCTTATCGGCAAGATAGGGCGTAAGGGCCGTGCGATATTGGCCGGTCAAGTTCTCTTCGGCCACAAAAACCGATTCCACGCCGGCGATGGCGCGGTGCAACCACTTTTGGGGGATGGGGAAAAGGGATTGAATTTGCAAAAAGGAAACTCGGGTCCCCCGGCGGCGAAGCTTGCCCACGGCCTGGCGGGCAGCGCGCGCCGTTACCCCGTAGCTGATTACCAGGCAGCGCGCGCCCGGGTCAAGGTCCGGCCGCACCAGCGCCATCTCTTCGGCGTGCGTTTCAATCTTGCGCTGAAGACGCTCGAGCACGTTGATCACTTCCGGCGAATTCTTCCGCAGGCGCCCTTTGGTGTCGTGCGCCGATCCCGTTACCGTGGCTTTGATCTCTCCCCCTACAGCGGCAAATGCAGGGACGCCCTCCGGCTCCGGCGCGGCATAGGGGGCGTAGCCAGCTTGCGCCGTGGCCAGTCCGCGGCTCACCAAGGGGGGAATCTGTAGGGCCTCGTCATCCACAACCTCCGAGGTCATACCGACTTCCTTGTCCGATAGCAACATGACGGGCGTGCGCAATCTTTCCGCCCAATTAAAAGCGTGGACGGTAAGCTCAAACGACTCCGCCGCGCTGGAGGGAGAGAAAACCGGAATTGTATAGCCTCCGGAAGTGGAAAACTCCGCCAAGCCGATATCTCCCTGGGCGCCCTGGGTGGCGCCTCCCGTACTCGGCCCCAGACGCTGCACCAAGGCCACAACCACCGGGGTTTCCGTCATGAGAGCATACTGGAAGGTTTCAATCATGAGCGCCCAACCGGGGCCCGAGGTTGCCGTCATGGCCTTGAGAACCCCGCAGGCTTGCTCCCACGCAGTAGCAAAGTGACGAGATTTCGTCAGGGGCGGAAAGGGCTAATCCCCCCTGCGCCGGCAACTCGCGCATCATGACTTCATAGACTTCGGAAGCAGGCGTAATGGGGTAACCAGCAAAGAAACGGCAACCTGCGGCGAGGGCTCCCTCCGCGAGCATCCTATTTCCGGAACTAAGTCTTGAAAGCATCCCTAACAGCTCACGCCCTAAAGTAGCAACAGGAGGGCCAAGAAGGGCAACCGTACTACTGGACTATCTTCTTTTGATGCTTTCAGATACGAGTGACTTACGATGACCTTCACCGGGATTCAAGGACATAAAGAGCTAGAAGACACGGCGGTGGGGTGAAATCCACCATGAGGGGCGAGAGCGCCTGCTACAAAATGACCGTTCTCGGGTCAGCGAAGTGCGAGCGAGGACTTACGGGGAGTTCTGGCTATTAGCTAAAGCCGCCCGACTTAAATTGCGATGGCTCGCTTGTGAAAGAGGAATCCACGAAAAGGAGGGAATCAATCGATGGTAGGGACCAAATACCTTGACCACAAAAAGGGCATAAGAAATTAAGAGCTTGAAACGTATGGTGAGCCATAACATTCGCCAAGCGCCGGGAGAGTTTGCCTCGAGAGCCTCACTGGGCTCAAGATCGGGAGTCCGCACCAAGTCGTCGAATGATGCCTGCAAAGCTTCCAGCCAGCGGATCGCCAAGAGCTTTCGTCCAAATGTCAGGGACTCGGCTAATTTCGGAAACGCCAGCTCATCCCGCAGCCATCGAGCATCGGAGGGATCGAAGATGCGCTCGGAAAGGTCAAGCCAGCGCCCATTTCCGATGTCCGGGGCGGAGCTTGTTTCCACTTGCGTTTCATCAAGGTCACGAGGTTGAGGATCCTGGAGGAAACGAATAACCAGGATGAGGAAGGCGATCGCAATGGCGGCGTAGATAAGGTTGATCATTTGTGCAAGAACCTGGACAATTCGCTATTGAAACGGTTTAGTTCGAGAGCCACAGCTTCGGAATCTCTTCCCGTGGCCGGCAAAACTGCGCGCAGGCTTTGCACCGGGACAAGTTCCCAAAGAGAAATGGTCCACACCAATAAACACAGCACGGAAGCAAGGGGCGGCATAACCCAGAGGACACGAGCAAACAGCACTTCACCAAATACCTGAGCACCGGCCATAATGGCGACGTTTATGGCCACGTAGATGGAAAAGCCGAGCATTAAGCCGGCAACGTTCCTCCCCAAGGGAGAACCATAGCGTCGAGCTACATAAAATAAAACGACCAGGATAATGGCCTTGGTTAAAGAAGCCCGCAGGGTGAAATCGAGCAGCGCCAGGCTCCTGTCGCCGGACCACCGGAGCGATGGCAAAATGTAAAGGAGCCCAAAGCCAGCGGCGATCAAAACTGTTGACGCGCGTCCGAGGTTGCGGATGGCCGGAAAAGGTCGAAATACCTGGTCGGAAATCTCGGCGAGGACGGTGAATTCCACGACGATGTTGACGAGGTAGCAAATCCAAAATGCGGAAGGATATAATTGCGGCCGTAACCAATAGATGAGGTACATACCGAGACTGCTGCAGAAGATATAAATGATGTAAGAGTAGAACAGCGGGAATACCCTAAACACTCTTATTCCTGCCCCCCTCAGGATCAGCAAGCCCTCGAGGAGACATGCACCGTAGCTGATTGCCATTCCCAGATTATGCATAAATTCAGCCGAGGACGGGCAAGCACCGCATGGGCCATGCCGCCCACCCTCGGCCGAGAAATGTCTTACCTGGCACCTGGGGGCCACGGCATCGGCATGCCACCTTCCGGCTTACGATTGGAGCTTAGCATAGTCGTTACCTCCTTTCCAGCACAATTATCTGCACTAAAGTACTGGGGGAGGGTAGCCGAAGGAACAATTCAAGAATGTTTAATGTTTGCCTTCCCCGCGTGCATCTCGGAGGTGGCCCGGAATTCTTTCATTGTTGAGTATGGAAATGATTCGATGCGGTCTTTCGGCGGGAAATCCAGCCCTTTTTATTCGACGGACAATCGATCGGCGCTCAAGCCCCCCCTGTATGTATTTGTAATCAATCGTTTACGGTCGGCGTGCCATAATGGTCCAACCAAACCATTAGGATTTACGTTCTCAGGTGCTGATCCACCTGATTGGATGCACGTGATGCTGGTATTTATTAGTCAACTAATGATAATACATTATTCTAATAACAATTAGTCAAATATAAGTTAAAGGAAGTTTAATTTCTTTGGAATCCTCTTGTCGTTTTGCCCGCTGGAGTGGATTCAGGTGAAAGACTTCTCCCTGCCCGAATCTGACCACCGGATGTTTATTAGGCTGGATTCATCGCCGCGACTGGATGCTCTCAGGGAAACGGCGGAAGTGTGGGGCGGCAATCGTAGATGTCACTGAACTCGCACCCCGACTGCCGGCGGCGAGGATGTTCGAATGGCCGCCCCCGAGCCGGCGCAAGCGCTGGTGCGGCGCGGTCTCGCTGGTTGAATAGGAAAGGTTAGTCGGATTCAGAGATGCGAGCGATTTTGGCGTCGACCTGGAGGAGTTTCTCTTCGATGCGCTCGTAGCCACGATCGATGTGGTAGACGCGGTCGATCAAGGTTTCACCTTCCGCGGCCAATCCCGCCAGCACCAGGGAGGCGCTGGCGCGGAGATCCGAGGCCTGGATTTTCGCCCCGCTCAGGGGAGTTTTGCCGCGCACCACAGCACGGCGGCCGTTCACCGTAATGTCCGCCCCCATGCGCGCCAATTCCAGAGCGTGCATGAAACGGTTTTCAAAAATGGTTTCCGTAATCACGCAGGAACCCTGCGCCTGCGTCATGAGCGTCATGTACTGGGCTTGCATGTCGGTGGGGAAACCAGGGTACTCCTGGGTGGTCACATCACGCGCGCACAGCTTGTTTCCCGCCTTGACGGTAAGTGTGTGGCCGCCGTTCGCGCCTTCTTTGGCATCGCCAACCACTTGCACGCCCACCTCATCCAGCTTGGCGAGGACGGCAGCGAGGTGCTCAGGGTTGCAGCGTTCCACCGCGAGTTCGCCGCCCGTGATCGCCGCCGCCGTCAGGAACGTTCCCGCTTCGATGCGGTCGGGAATGATGCTGTGCTCGGCGCCGTGCAGCCGGCTGACGCCTTGGATGGTGATCCTGTGGGTCCCCGCGCCTTGGACGCCCGCGCCCATCTGGTTGAGCAAATCCGCGAGGTCCTGCACCTCCGGCTCGCGCGCCGCATTTTCCAGCACCGTAACCCCCTCGGCGAGGGTGGCCGCCATCATGAGATTCTCCGTGCCGGTCACGGAAATCGTGTCGAAGTAGAATTCCGTCCCGCGCAGGCCGTGGGCCCGGGCATTCACGTAACCGTGGTCGAAGCTGATGGAGGCGCCAAGCTTCTCCAGTCCCTTGAGATGAAGGTTGATGGGACGGACGCCGATGGCGCAGCCGCCCGGCAACGAGACTCGCGCCTGCCCAAAGCGCGCCACCAGCGGTCCCAGCACCAGCACCGAGGCCCGCATTTGCTTGACGAGCTCATAAGGCGCCACGGGATTGAGCAACTGGCGCGCTTCTATCTCCACGCGATTGCCGTGCGCTTCGTGGGTGACGGAAGAATCGACGCCGAGATCTTCCAGCAGGCTGCGCAGCGTGCTGATGTCGCGCACGCGGGGAACATTGTGGAGAACCACGCGCTGATCCGTGAGCAGCGCCGCCGTCAATGCCGGCAACGCCGCATTCTTGGCCCCGCTGATTATTACCCTGCCTTGCAAAGGCCGCCCGCCGGTAATCCTGAATTTGTCCATCGCTTCTGTCCGGACTGAATCAGTGAGTCAGTGAATCAATCATTCACTTTTCCAACGATTTGCGCAAGAGCGCCGCTACGCTTGGCCCTTGCTTAAGTTGGCGCGCAGCTTCCGACCTCTTGACCTTCTTCAGAATCATCAAAAGCGCGACGGGCAGGCTGCGTCCCGCATCTTTCAAAGCCTTGGCGGCCGTGGCCTGACTGGCGCCGGTAAGCTTCATCAGTATCCCCTCGGCGCGATTACTCAGCTTTTCGTTCGTCGGTTGGACGTTGATCATATCACTCGAAAGTACGCGTCCCAACCGCACCATGGTCGCCGTGGAAAGCATGTTGAGCACCAGTTTCTGCGCCGTCCCGGCTTTCATGCGGGAGGAACCGGCAAGCACTTCCGGCCCCACGAGCGCGCAGATGGTAACGTCGGCAAAGGCCGCCATGGGGGCTTGCGGATTGCACGTCAGCGCCACAACCTTGGCGCGATGCCGCCGCGCAAACCGCATCGCGCCCAGAACATAAGGCGCCCGGCCGCTGGCGGAAATCCCCACCAGCACGTCGCGCGCGCTGAAACTGATCCGGCCCAAATCCCATACGCTTTGTTGCTCGTTGTCTTCGACCCCTTCCACCGGCCGCCGCAGGGAGGCCGGCGCGCCTGCCAGGATCGCCACCACGCGGTCGGTCCCGAAGGTGGGCACGCACTCCACGGCATCGAGCATGCCCATACGGCCGCTGCTTCCCGCGCCCAAATATACCAGCCGTCCCCCTTTCCTGATGGCTTCAACGGCGAGGTCAACGGCACGCGCGATTTGCGGGAGAGTCTTGCGAACCGCCGGCGCCACGCGATGATCCTCGCGGTTAATAATGCGCAGAATTTCCCGTGTGGACTTGGTATCCAGGGAAGCCGAAGCGGGGTTCGCTTGCTCCGTAATGCGTTTTCGCCATTTGTGATTGACTGATTTGTGAATTGCGATTGGCACCCCTCCCAAGCAATTGACGCACCAAGCGTAGCGACCGGCAAACCGACAGTGCCAGGCTTCACGCCTTGGTTTTCCCTGACACCTGGCACTTGTAACCTGGCACCTTCTTCACTCCTTCCCCGAAAGCGTTTCCCACCCGCGCCGGGACAAATCCCAGTAGATGATATAACCTGAAATTGCGGCGATGGCGAGGAAGAGGAACCCGGTTCCGGTGGAACCCAATATGAGTTTCCCAATGGCGAACAGCGTCATGTAAACCATCAGGCAGCCCAGTCCCCAATCCAGCAAATTGTACCAGCCATCCTGCGTCGGAGCGACTTCCGGCGTCAGCGCGGCGATGTGCTTCCACCCCTTCACGCCCGGCCGCACGCGGCGGTAGAACTCCAGTAGTTTGGACTCCGCCTCCGGCTGCGTGAGGAACGTGGTCGCCACCCACACCATGCTGGTTATAATCACCGTCAAGACCAGGTTCTTGGCGAACTGGTTCGGGTCGGCAACCGCAAACGGGCTGTGGATTCTGAGCGCGACGGAAACTACCGCCGCCGTGGCCATGGCGGAGATTTCCGACCAAGCATTGATGCGCCACCAGTACCAGCGCAGCAGGTAAACCGCTCCCGTGCCCGCGCCGATGTTGACCACCATTTCCCATCCGCCCGCCACCGTGTGCATGACGTAGGAAACCGCCGCGGCCAAGACCATCAGCCCCATGGTGGAGATTTTGGAAACCCAAACACAATGCCTCTCATCCCGCGCCTCGTACAAAAGACGCGAACAGATCCGATGGGCAAGAATTGCGCCGCCTACGCTTCCCACAATCACGAATGTCCAGAATCCAGCAACTCCCAGCCACGCCCAGAAACTCGTTGTGAGGAATACGACAAAACCAATCCCAAGCCAAGACACCAGCGCAAGGTATGCAAGACAAGCTCCTCCGGCTGCCCCTAAAATGACGCCGAGCCATAGTATAATCTTCCAAGGTGCGCTGTTTTTAGAGCGGGCTTTCCCAAGAAAGCGGCGATAGAAATCGTTCACCAGGTAGGACGAGCCCCAGTTGAGCTGCGTCGCCACCGTGGACATGTAGGCAGCGGCAAAGGCGGCGAGCATCAGGCCGCGAAAAGCTCCCGGCAAGTAGTCAACCCAGACCCGCACGAATCCGCCCTCGGCGTCGGCGCCGGGCAGACTCAGTTGGGGGTAAAGCACCACCACCGTCAGCGCGGTGATGATCCAGGCCCAGGGGCGCAGGGCGTAATGGGCGATGTTGAACCACAGGGTGGCCAGCAAAGAGTTCTTCTCATCCTTGGCGCAGAAAATGCGCTGCGCCACATAACCGCCGCCGCCGGGTTCCGCTCCCGGATACCAAACCGACCACCAGTACACCCCGATGTAAACGAGGAAGGTCATAATCGGCATCCAGGGAGAGTGCAAATCCGGAACGAATGAGAGGATGGACCCGGACCCACCCGCCGCCGCGCCCCGCGCCGCGTCCACGGCGGCGAGTTTGCTCTTGAGTACGCTCATGCCGCCCACCGCGCGCACCGCATAAAAGGCGAGAAGAATCAACATGCCCATCTTCAGAATGAATTGCACGAGGTCCGTCCAGAGCACGCCCCACAGGCCGGAGATCGACGTGTAGGCCGCCGTAATCAACATGCAGATGACCACGGCCCAAAACTTGGGGATGTTGAGCGATATCCCCAGGATCTTCTCCATCGCCAGGTTGACCCATCCGAGAATAATACAGTTGATGAGCACGCCAAAGTAAACAGCGCGAAATCCCCGCAGGAAAGCCGCGGGCTTGCCGGCGTATCGCAACTCGACCAGTTCCACGTCGGTGATGATTTCCGCCCTTCGCCACATGCGCGCGAAAAAGAACACGGTCATCATGCCGCTGAGCAGGAAGCTCCACCAAAACCAGTTGGCCGCCACGCCGTGCCGCACCACCTGGCCCGTTACCCAGAGCGGCGTGTCGGCGGCAAAGGTGGTGGCCACCATGGAAGTCCCCGCCAGCCACCAGGAAACTTGCCGGCCGGAGACAAAGAAGTCCTCCGTGCTGGCGCTCGCCTTCTTGCGGTAATACAACCCAATGAGGAGATTGAGCAGAAAGTAGGCGGCGACCACAAGCCAGTCGATGAAGGTGAGTTTCATGAGGACCTACCAATTGCCGATTGTCGATTGACGATTGTCGATTGGAATCCACCACATCGTCAATCATCAATCACCAATGTTCGCACTTGCCACCTGTCTTTCGGCAATAATAATTGACAGCAAGAAGCCGCGAGTATATAGCAAAAGGGCTTCTTCGATGCGTGCAAACCCCATCAGGAGCATTAAGCATCTGAAGAGTCAAGGTCGCAATTTGCGACCTTGAAGCGCCGTAAACTAGTGCGGTGTCCCGCGTAATACTTGATGATGGCAGGTTGCAGGGACCCCCTCACCCCAGACCCCTCGCCCCCTTGGGGGAGAGGGTGGCTCGACGAGGCGTTTTCGTCAGCCGAAGCGAGACGGGTGAGGGGGTGTCGCCTATTGTCAAATCTAAAGTGGGACACCACACTGGGAGAGGGAGCGAAGTGTGAATCGTCATTCCGGGATTCCAATTAAATACCTCGCGTCGTGCCTGGGCGCCGTAATTCTGGCGGCGACCGCCTCCCAGGCCGCGCCCGACTTGAGTGCGACGCGCCTGGAGGGAATTGCTCCGCTCGTGGAAAGGGCAATTGAGACCAAGAAGATTCCGGGGGCGGTGGTCCTGGTCGGACATGAGGGCCAGGTGGTTTATCGCCAGGCTTTTGGTGAAAGATCGCTCGTGCCCGTGCGGCGACCGATGGCTGTGGACACGATCTTTGACCTGGCCTCGATGACCAAGGTAATCGCCACCACGACGGCGGTGATGCAGCTTGTGGAGCAAGGCAAAATCGAGCTCAGCGCGCCGGTGAGCGATTACTGGCCGGAATTCAAGGAAAACGGCAAAGACCTGGTGACCATTCGCGAGCTGATGACGCATTACTCCGGCCTGCCACCCGACCTGGAACTGAAACCCGAGTGGACGGGCTATGACACCGCCATGCGGATGATCGTGGCCGCCAAGCTGGATGTGGAGCCCGGCACGCGCTACATCTACAGCGACATCAATTTCGAGACGCTGGGGGAAATTGTGCGCCGCGTTTCCGGCGAGCCGTTGGATGTCTACTGCGCGGAGCACATCTTCAAGCCGCTGGGCATGAAGGATACTCTGTTCACGCCTCCCGCCTCGCTCCGCCACCGCATTGCCCCCACGCAATACGAGCATGGCGAGAGCGGGCCGATACTTTGGGGCGTGGTTCACGATCCCACCTCGCGATATATGGGCGGTGTGGCCGGGCACGCGGGGCTGTTCTCCACCGCCGACGATATTTCCATCTTTGCCCAGATGCTGCTGAATGGGGGCGTATACAACGGAGCGCGCATCCTCAGCCCGCTTTCGATCGAAAAGATGACGGAGCCCCAGACTCCTCCCAACCAAATGGTGTTGCGCGGCCTCGGCTGGGATATCGACTCGCCTTTCGCTTCCAACCGCGGCGAGTTGTTTGAGGTGGGCTCGTTCGGACACACCGGCTACACAGGAACGTCTCTCTGGATAGACCCGGTAACCCAGACGTACGTGATTTTGTTGACCAACCGCGTACACCCCAACAACAAAGGCCAAGTGGCGGGTCTGCGGACGGCAATTGCCACGCTGGTGGCAGGGGCGCTGGGGCCGCTCTCCGCGCAGCAGATTCTGGACAGCCGCCGCTCCCTCACCAGCTACTCCGAGCTGATGCGGAGTTACCGGGTGGTGGGACTGCGCGACGGAAACGTGAAAACCGGAATCGACGTGCTGGAAGCGGAGCACTTTGCGGCGCTCGCCGGCAAGCACGTGGGGTTGATCACTAACGCGTCGGGGCGCGCGAGCGATGGCCAGCGCACCATCGACTTGCTGGCCCATGCTCCCGACGTGAAGCTGGTGGTGCTGTTCAGCCCCGAGCATGGCCTGGAAGGCTCGGCAGAGGAGGGGGCCAAGGTGGATTCCTCCCACGATGCCGCGACCGGCCTGCCCGTTTACAGCCTGTACGGCAACGTCGAGCGGCCCAGCACCCGGATGCTCGAAGGCATCGACGCGCTGGTGTTTGACATTCAGGATGTGGGCGTGCGCTTCTTCACTTACATCACCACGCTGGGATATTGCCTGGACGCGGCAGGGAAAATGGGAATCGAGTTCTACGTTCTTGACCGGCCGAACCCCATTACCGGCGTCGAGGTGGATGGGCCGGTGCTGGATCCGGACCTGCACTCATTTACCGGCTACTTCGCCATGCCCATTCGTCACGGCATGACGGTGGGCGAACTGGCGGAAATGTTCAACCGGGAAAATCACCTGAACGCCAGCCTGCACGTGGTCAAGATGCAAGGCTGGCAGCGCACGGATTGGTTCGATGAGACGGGCCAGACGTGGATCAACCCTTCACCCAATTTGCGCAACCTCGCGGAGGAAACTCTCTATCCCGGCGTCTCGCTGGTGGAAGGCGCAAACGTCAGTGTGGGCCGCGGCACCGACACGCCTTTCGAAATGGCGGGAGCTCCGTGGATCGACGGCAGGGCGCTGGCCGCGTATCTGAATGGCAGGAAGATTCAGGGAGTGCGCTTTGTGCCCATGGACTTCCAGCCGGCCTCCGATATTTTTGCCGGCGAGGTTTGCCACGGCGTGCAGATCGTTTTGATCGACCGCCAGGCGCTCGAGCCCACGGAATTGGGAGTGGAATTGATCGCGGCACTCTGGCGGTTTTATCCCCAGGATTTCAAATTGGACAAAACGCTGCTTCTGCTGGGAAACCACAAGGTTTTGGAATCCATCCGCAGCGGGCAGAACCCCGCCCGTATTTGGTATGACTGGCAGGAGGATTTGGAGAAGTTCAAAAGGGTGCGGGCGCAATATCTGCTCTATCCGTGAGGATATGGCGCTGCCTGTAGCCGACATTTTGTCACGCTATATTCATATTTCCATAGTTTGTAGTAAATTGCTTATTTTCAGTATGTTCTCAGCTTTGGGCGGGAAGAATCTCTAATCTGTGCCCTTTGTTTTCAATATGTTGTCAGCTTTGGGAACATGCCCGCCCGAGCGACCAAATGTCATCGTGCGCTCTCGCCTCGTAAGGCAAGCATACTAGCCTCATAAATCCCATCTTCCTTTCCCCGGGGCAGGCCCGAAGGCGGGCGGGCCCGGTCCCAGCCCACCCCAGCAGAGAGCGGAACCGGCCGCGTTTCATCATGAACTGATTGTAGCCTATGGCCTCGAAGATGTCAAGAAGAAAACTAGCCGGGAAACACCCTGCTCCTCGCCTCAGCGCGCAGAATGGGGCTGGGGGGCATTACGCGATGCGGGGCTGCCCGTGCAAGCGGAACTCGGCATCTTCGTCGGCGTAAGCGGCCACGATTTCCCCGAAGTAGACGCGGTGGAAGTCCCCTTCCGGGTAGGCTTCCTCGCGGACGGACTGCGCCAGCGCCTCGGGCGCCACATCGTTGCGGTGCACGGTGCGGCACTCATAGTGCAGAATCCCTTCCTGGATAATGGGCGCGCGCACCTCGCGGCCGGGAACGGGGGTCAAGTGCATTTCCTGAAACTTGTCGTGCTCGCGCCCGGAAACGGTTCCGCAGTGGCTCACAGCGGCGCCGAGTTCCCGCGGCATGACGTTGACGGTGAAGTCGCTCATCTCCTCCAGCCGGCTGTAGGTGTACCGCGAGGGCCTGACCATGACGATGAAAATCGGCCGTGACCAGATTGCCCCCAGGGTTCCCCAGCCAATGGTCATGACGTTGGGTTTTCCGTCCGCCCCCTGAGTGACCAGCAGCAAGCCGTCCTCGCGCATGCGCTGGATCGTTTGGGCAAAATAATCCGTGTACCGCACTCGCAATTTGGCCATGGGCAATTCACCTCAAGCAGATTTGTGATGCGGGACCCCAGGGTCCGTTGGTAAGTAGGAAGCGGCACGGCCGGCCTACCCCGATCCATCGGGGTCCCGGCCGTGAGCGACACGGGCAAGATGCCCGTGCCACCCAGTGCACTCGATTCCCTCCGCGCTCAGTGATGCCCGCTGTTCCCATGCGGAGGAGGTGTTTTGGTTTCAGGATGCTCCTTTGCGGGGTGGGGAATGAGCTCCTTGTCCTTCATGGGCCCGGCGGGCTTTCCCTCCCGCAGGTTATCCATCTGCTGGGGCTCGAGCGGACGTCCGGGATGAGATGCATAGGCGTCCTGGCGCGCGGCAAAAGGCGGGTTGGGGCTGGCCGGCGCATTTCGGGCGAATACGTGCGGGAACTCCGTGTTGGGGGGACCGCCCGTGCGCACCACGTCGCGAGGCTGGGTGGAAAGGACGCGCGGCGTCGATGCCACCTCGGGTGACGCAGGCACGGCCGCTCCCAACCTTGCCGCGCGAATCGGCGGGGCCGCCACGGTCTTGCCTCCAAAAACCGCCCGATCCGTGGGGGTGATCCCCGGATGGGGGGCGACCTGCGCGCGCGCGAGCTGTTCGGGGGCCACGCGCACCAATCCCTGCGCCACCGGCTGCCCGCCGCGGAAAACCTCGCCGGAAACCGCAGTGACGCCGATGGCGCGATTCCTATAATGAATGTTGGTGATATTCATCACCGGGACAATGCTGACTTTGGCAAGATAGTTCGGTCCGTAATGATACCAGGGCACAAAGGGCTCCCCGGGCCCCAGGGGAAACCAGGCCTGAAGACCCATCCCCATTCCCACTTCCAGGCCCGGCCCGCCGACAAATGCCACCAATGCCGGAGCAAACACCGGCTGCGCCATTACGGGTCCGGGAACCCAGGCCCAAACCGGTCCAATCTGCGCCCAACGGCCATAATGGAAAGGCGCATAACCCCAGGGTTCCGCTTCCACCCAGGTCCAGCCCCAGGGCTCAATAAACACCCAATGGCCATTCCGGTAGGGAACCCAGCCCGGCGACACATTGGCGGGAATCCACACGGGGCCGAGGTCGGGCTGCTCGGTCCACGTTCCGGAAGTGTCAAGGTCTTCATCACCCGGGACGTCGGGGCCCACTTGCTGCGCGGAAGAGGATTCTTCCACGCGGCGGTCACGCCCCGCGCACCACTTGTCGAAGTCATCCGGCGGGGGGAGGGAAATGGACGCAGACATCACCGTCTCCGTGCCCGTCAGCTTCACCGCCTGTCCGCTTTGCAGGGTTTGCGAAAGGTCTCCGGCGCTGATTTGCAGGGTGCCGGCATTCACCGTGACTTGCGTTGAGCTGCCGTCGGCGGCGGTGTCCACGCGATAGGAGCCCACGGTTTCGAGAACCAACGCCCCGTTGGGAGTGTCGATTTCCACCGAGTTGTTGTCCGGCATTTTATAAACCGTCACACGCACGGTGCCCTGGCCGACTCCCAGTTGCATGAGCTGGTCGTTCAGGTTGGCCAGGGTTATATCCGTGGCTTCCGAGATGTGTACGGCGAAGGGACCCACTTCCAGCTCGGCGCGAGCGCTGGGGTCCGTGTAAAGACGGTCGCCGGTGGTGACCGGGCGATTCACGGAAGCCTCAGTCCAATCGGTTTCGCCGGAAGGCTGAAATGAAACTTTGCCTTGGACAATACTGAGGCGGGCGACTCGCCCCGGAGGGTCACCCTCGTCCGCAAGAACCATGGAGGCGAATAAACCTGCCGCCAGGAAAGAAAGCAAAAGGACGGAAATACGACGCCACGTCAAGGTTTTCATATAGGCTCCTAACCCGCGCTTGGATTCGCTTTGTTCCCTGCCGCGTTGCCAAAGCCGGGTGGCCATTGCCCAGACACTTCCATTGACGATTGATAATGCCCGATGGTTTCAATCGACAATCGGCAATCGAAAATCGTCGATGCTCCTAAAGGCCTTTTCCCTGCGTGGTGAGCACCAGTTTGCCGTGCTTTACCCCCCGCAAGCTCAGGATGCTGTCCGCGAGGTGGCTCACCTCGGAACTACGCCCGCGCATGATGATCACTTCCAGGCAATGGTGGTGGTCCAGGTGGACGTGCGTGGCGGCCAGCACTTTGTTCGCGGCGTGGTGCTGCGCCTCGATCAGTTGCTCGGCAAGTTTCGGGCGGTGGTGGTCGTAAACCATGGTCAAGGTTCCCACCACCGTCCGGTTTTCTTCCACGTCCTCGGCCACGGCATAGTCCCTCACCAGATCGCGAATGGCTTCCGAGCGGTTCTTGTAACCTTTCTTGTGGATGACGCGATCAAACCTTTCCAATAGATCGCTTTCCAGCGAAATGCCGGTGCGAATCAACGTTGACATGGCCTCTCCTTGGGCGCGGACATAACCTTTCGAAACTGCTCCCATACTACCAGTGAAATGGCCTTTTGTGGTGGGATGCGTTCGGGCAACGTGCTTCTGGCAATGATCAAGGGAAGACAGTAAGGTGGTGTGCCGGGTGTTACGTTGCAAATGATCGTGTGATCGACAAGACGCCGGTCCCCGGGAGAGCAAACATGCAACGCTTCGTTCCCATCGCCCTCGCAGTCGCAGGATTGGGGTCGATATGCACTTTTTCACCGCTCGCATCCCAAACGCCGAAGCCGCAGACGCTCACCCTGCCCCTGCAATGGCCCAGGGAGATTGCCCGGTGCTGTGCGGGGCGCCGCAGACGGCCGGCATGCGCAGCGGGTTCGACCGGCTGAAGCCCGGCGGAACGGTCGGCTGGCATACGACGGGAAACAACGAAGAGTCATCGGTGATCCTGCACGGCCGCAGTGAGGTGCGCCTGGAGGGCCAATCGCCCCGCCCTTTCGCCGCACCGGCGTTCGCCTACATCCCCCCTTCCTCGCGCCACAACGTCGCCCATACGCGTGAAGAGCCGTCGGAATACGCCTACGTGATTGCGCCCGCCCAGGATAAGAAATAATTAGTAGCACGAAAATGAAAATCGTGTTATCATCTTGGCTCCATCCAACCGGTGGAATTTCATCCGGAGGGACGGCGACATATTTCAAGGCAGGTCGAAGGGATGAAGTTGCAATGGACTCGCGGGAACAAGAGTTCCCGATACGCTGTTCTCATATGGTTATCGACTTTTCGGCGTGACATCGATGCTGGTTTCCTGCTGCGCCGAATTTGTCTTCCTCGGTTCGCAGGGAGCCTTGCGGATCAGCTTTTGAATTCCGGTTGCGCTTTGCCTCCGCGGGGGGTGTTGCCGCAATGAAATGGAAATGGGTGCTGTTCTTTTTGCTTCTTGTTCCCAGCCTTCTATTTGCCCAAGGAATCACTCAGCTATCAGGGACTGTCGTTGATTCGTCTGGCGGGGTGATTGCCGGGGCTACCGTGCAGGTTCGGAGCGCGACCGGTACTGTACAAAGAACGACACATTCGGACGCGAATGGCTCCTTCATTATTTCCGGACTCTCGGCAGGTAATTATCAACTCGTCGTATCTAATCCCGGTTTTGAAACCAAAGAAACGCCCGTCACCCTAGGGACCACCGAGGCGCCGGCCCCGCTGCGCATCTCTCTGGCGGTGAGCCCCGTGAGCAGCACCATAACCGTGAATGGGCGGGAGGATAGCCTCATCGGAGTTGCCGTTTCCGCCACTCAGGGAACAGTGGGCGCAACGGAAATCCAAGATCGTCCGATTCTTCGTTCGGGAGAAGTTTTGGAGACGGTACCTGGTGTCATCATCACTCAACACGCCGGCGGCGGCAAGGCCAACCAATATTTCTTACGCGGCTTCAATCTCGACCACGGCACAGATTTCGCCATTTTCCTCGACGGTATGCCGCTTAACTTGCCGTCGCACGCGCACGGCGAGGGGTACTCGGACATGAACACCGTCATCGGCGAGCTTGTGCAGCGGGTGAATTTCCAGAAAGGTCCTTATGACGCCGATGTCGGCAACTATGGGTCGACTGGAAATGCCGATCTGGTGTTTTTCAAGACGCTGCCCGAGACCTTCTTCGATTTTGAAGGCGGCATGTATGGCTATGGGCGGGCCGCTTTCGGCGCATCGCAAAAGCTTGGCTTGGGCAATTTGCTGGTTGGTGGAGAAGCGTATTACGATGACGGCCCATGGAAGCATCCGGATGGTTATGCCAAATTCAACGAACTTGCAACCTACAGTCGGGGCGGAGAGGCCAATGGCTTCAGCATCACGGCCCGCGGTTACCATGGAAAATGGAACTCCAGCGATCAAATCCCCGATAACGCCGTGCCCCTCGTGGGTTTCTTCGGCGCCCTGAACCCGGCTGACGGTGGCAATTCAGGGCGTTATAGTTTGCAGGGCGAATGGCATCATACCGGCGCAAATTCCGTAACGCAAATCATGGCTTACGGGTTTTATTATGATATCGACTTATTTTCCGATTTCACTTACTACCTGTATGACCCCATTAAGGGCGACCAGTTCGAACAGCACGACACGCGCTGGGTGGGTGGGCTGGACGCACGCCACTCGGTTTCCAGCCAATGGTGGGGACGCAGGGTGGAAACCACGTTCGGCCTGCAGCTCCGCAACGATTGGATCAGCAACGGCCTTTACCGGGCGGAAAATCGCGTGCGCGTGGACAAAGAAGATGTTCTCGCTCCTTATCCCGGCGAGCCTAACGGTTATTTGCCCGCGGACACGACCGTGAATAAACTTACGGACACGCTGGGAAGTTTCTATGCGGAAAATAAAATCCAGTGGACGAACAAATTCCGCTCGGTCGTGGCCCTGCGCGGCGACGAGGACAAAGGTGTCATCACCAGCTTTTCCGACCCCCGCAATTCCGGCTCGGTCGCCAAGTTCCTGCCCAGCCCAAAAGCAAGTCTGATTTTCGGCCCGTGGTCCAATACGGAGTTCTACGTACAGGGCGGATTCAGTTTCCACAGCAACGACGTGCGTGGCGCAACGCAAAACTATGAACCGGTTTCGCCGGACTATCCTTACCCCAATACGCTCACCGCAAAAATTCCCCTTCTGATCCAAACCAAAGGCGCGGAAGCCGGCGTGCGCACCTCGGCCGTCCCCCATCTGCAAAGCACCCTTTCGCTCTGGTATCTCCACAGTAATTCCGAATTGGAGCAGGATGGCGACACCGGAGGTACGGTTCCCTCAGAACAGTCGAGCAACCGCTATGGCGTTGAATGGGCGAACTTCTACACGCCACGGGAGCATTGGGCTTTTGATTTTGACATGGCGGACTCCCTCGCCCGTTTTACCGCATTAGACCCCGCTGATGCGACATTCATCACCGCGGGTGGCCAGCTTTGCGCAGCCAACTCGGATTGCTATGGGCTGGTGCCGATCGGGGGCGGCAATTTTGAGCAAGGTCCGGGCGGTAAGTGGGTGCCCGAAGCGGTTGGGCTGGTGATTTCATCGGGCGCCACACTGCACGATCTCAAAGGCTTTTCGGCGAGTTTGCGCCTGCGCGACTTTGGCCCGCGCTATTTGACGTCCGACGCAATTTATCGCTCGAAGACAACGGCGTTGCTCAATGCGGAGGTCGGTCGTAAAATTAACAACACATGGCGCGTTTCGGTCGAATGTTTGAATCTGCTTAACCGTCGCGATCACGACATTGACTACGCCTATGTCTCCCAAGTAACGCCAATAGCCACGCCGGCATTCACAGACGTTTTCCACCCCGTCGAACCGTTTCAGGTGAGAGTCAAGATAGCAGTGACCCCACATTTCCGTCGTTGATTCCACCTACGAATCGGCGGATGTTCGTCCGCAGTTCGGTCGCTTTGTGACCTTGACCTCCGACCAGGGATTGATGTTCCCGCTGGGACCCGGACGCATCCGCTACCTGGCGGCGACCCTGCGCCAAAACCTCCCGCGCGGATCGCTGCAAGCGACCTTTGAGAGGGCCGATGCGCGCGATCTGGACACGGGACAGGTGACGCCGGAGGCTCCGCGATTGATCGGCGATCTTTCCTGGACGTATCAAAAACTGCCCTGGCATTTGCAGGCGAAGGGCATATTCGAGTATGTGGGAAGGAAGGTGGTGGAGAATGGATGCGATGAGAGCAATCCCAACAACCTGACCTCTTACTGTATCGGCGTCCCGAACAAGGAGGTCCGGCTGGCGCTGGCGCGGCCATTTCTTGAGGGAAGGATCAACGTCGGCCTGAACATGATGATTGGCGAGGGCTTTACCGGGCAAACCACGGAAAACTTCGCCACGGATTATCAACCAGGTTGTATGGGTCCTTTGCCGGTTCCCGAGAACCCCATTGCCGAGGTCGTTGGGGTACGCATGACCTCGTACGCAAGCGTGAGCTTCACCTATAGGTTTGGCCGCTAAGGCGGCACAAAACAAAAAGGCCATCCGCCGGTTTTCCCGCTGATGGCCTCAAAAACTTGATTTAGGAAGCTATCATCCGGGGTCCGACTGAATGACCCCGACAATAAGGATACCTAGAGGGAGGTACGAGAAAGAGAGCAAAAAGCGAAATTGAGGGCTCTCGAACATAAATTGGCTGCAATCGTACCTCTCGAATCAGGCCGATACCAATAAACATTGTTTATGGCAGCCATAAGAGATTTTTAGCCAACTGGGGGAAAGACCTCGGGGGGATGAAGCTCGGCAAACCCACGTTGCCGTACGAGCTTCTCCGCGGATTTGAGCAGGTTCTTCTGCGGGCGCGAGTGGGCATTTTGGTAAGCCGGGTTCGCACTTCCCTTTGCTCCCCGATTCCGTTATGGTGTGCAATTACGCTGAGCGGTTCGCGGTGCAAGTATTTTGCCAGGCCTCGGCGATCTTTTCCCTTGGGAGTCTTGCCATGATTTTTTCATCTAAACTGAAGCAAGCGCATTTTCAATCTTCGCCCTTGCTGTTCGCGGTAATCCTGTTGGCCTCGATTCTGCTTCCGGCGCGCCCAGCCGGAGCTGTCGAGTGGTCCACGCTCTTCACCGCGCAGGATGTGCGCGATCATCTGTCGACCGCACAAGGCCGCGAGGAGGCACTGGCCTTCTGCCACAAGATGGGGATCACCAAGGTCTACGTTGAATCCTTTCGCGACGGTTACCAAGCCGAGGAAAACACCCTCAAGACGGCCCGCGATTTCTTCCGCCAAGCCGGCTTGAAGGTCTCCGGCTGCGTCACCACCACCGGGATTGGCAAGCCTTCGACCGGCTGGAAGGTTGCCGTCTGCTACACGCATCGCCAGAATCAGGAGCGGCTGGAGTCCATCTTCCGCTTCACCGCCGCCCTGTTCGATGAAATCATGATTGACGATTTCTTTTTCACCGACTGCGAATGCTCGGAGTGTGCGGCGGCGAAAGGGGCGCAGAGCTGGGAGCAGTATCGCGAAAAGTTGATGGTGCAAATCAGCCGCGAGCGCGTACTGGGCCCCGCGCACGCCGTGAATCCCAAAGTAAAAGTCATCATCAAGTTCCCCCAGTGGTACGAGAAATTCCAGGAGCGCGGCTACACGCCGGATCAGGAGGCGGCGATCTTCGACCGCATTTGGGTGGGCACGGAGCTTCGCAACCCGAGTTCCGATGAGTGGGGCCACAAGCAACAATACGAGAGCCAAATCCTCTACCGCTGGCTCGCCGAGATCGGTGGATCCAAAACCGGCGGGGGTTGGTTCGATCCTTTCGGCACCACCCCCGCGCTCTACCTGGACCAACCCCTGGCCACCATCCTGGCGGGCGCCCCCGAGGTTTTTCTTTTTCATTACGGCGCGCTGACCTCGCCGGAATACCAAGCCCAGGCGGACGCGCTGGCGGCGCGGCGTGTCCAATATGAAAAGCTCGCCACCTATGTCTCCGACTGGAGTGGCATTGCCGCCTACAAGCCCGTCTCCAGCGATCCCGGCGAAGAAGCATACGTTCTCGATGAGATCGGTATGTTGGGAATTCCCGAGGCCCCGACCGCGCATTTTCCCGCAGGCGCCCGCGCGGCAATCCTTACGACGCAGGCGCTGGGAGATGCGGAGCTTGTGCCCAAACTTGTGCGCCTGCTGGCAACCGGAGCCACCGCCTTCATCAGCCAGCCGCTCGCGCACCGGCTCAACGGCGACCCGCGATTGCCCGCGCCGGCGCCCCTCGACCTCGAGAAAAATCAATATGTGAAAACGCTGGAGCTGGGAGGCGGAAGGCTGGTGGTGTTCTCTGACGCCTTGCCGCACTTGACGCATGTGGATGCGCAAAACCGCGTGGAGCAACCGACCCCCGAACTGCGAAGTGCCCTGGAAGAGTTGCGGCGCCAAGCTTCGGATTTCGCCGTAACGTCGCTTGACGCGCCCCCGCGGGTTGCCGTTTATCCCCTCGGCGGACGAGTGGCGGTGGTGAACTTCACGGAGCTGCCCGTGGCCTGCCGGTTGACCAGACTCGCAGGCAACGCGCACGTACTAACTCAGCTTTACGCCATGGATGGCGCCAAGCTTTTATCCGATGGCGCGACGCTCCGGCTGCCGCCCCATGCGGTGCTGGTGGTGGAGTAAGGCTGGCGTCCCGCGGAGGATTGATGGTCATTTTTGATATTGGCTGCGGAAAAAAGAAACAGGTTTCCGGCGCCATAGGACTGGACCGTCAGCCAGGCTCAGATGCTGATATCCTTTGTGAACTTACACATTTTCCCTGGCCCCTCCGCGATTCCTGTGCCGATCGGGTTTATCTCTCCCATTTCATCGAGCATCAGCCCGATGTCCTTCGCGCCATGGCGGAGGTGCACCGCATCGCCAAGCCCGGCGCGGAGGTTACAGTGGTAACGCCGCATTACAGCTCGATGGACAGCTATACTGATCCCACCCACCTCGTGCACCTGGGCTTTCACAGTTTCGACTACTTCGTGCAGGAGAGTTTTGAGAATTTCACCTACGGCGCAGGGGGGTTTCGGGTTCTCGAACGCGGGTTAACCTTCGGCCATAATTTCTTGTTGGACAATCTGGGGCGAATCATTGCGGGGATTTCCGTCGATTTCTACGAAAAACATTTCGCTTGGATTTTCCCAGCGCGGAATATCATGTGCCGGCTTGCGGTGGTCAAATAGCGAGATTCGCTCGATATGGGGCGGGCGCGCGCCGGTGTGAAGTCATCGCCAAAAATGGCCATGCCACAAGCGGGGTACTCCCCCTGAGGCGCCAATTCCGCGCATCTCGAAAGGAAATGCGGTGCTCGCATAATTGCACGCTTTCATCAAACTACTTGGCAACCTTACGCCTTTTCTGATAATCCTTATAGATTGAGTGCGCTCGGGAATCCCCAGAGGGTTTTTGGCCTCCGCAAGCTATGACATCCAATTTGGTCTTTCCAATGTTCGTAAGACCCATGTCGGCAGGATGGGGGGAAGAAATGGGCAGAAGTTGCATATCCTCGGAAGCAGGAAGGGTGGCATTCCATGATCGAAGTTGAAAACCTCAGCAAGCGATACGGACCCACGTTGGCCGTATCCGGCGTGAGCTTCAATGTGCAGAAGGGTGAGGTGCTGGGCTTTCTCGGCCCTAACGGCGCCGGGAAGACTACGACCATGCGCGTGATCACAGGTTTCCTTCCCCCCACAGAGGGAAAGGTCCGCGTGGCCGGGTACGATGTGGCGGAGGAACCCTTGGAAGCGAAGCGGCGCACCGGCTATCTTCCGGAATCTCCTCCTGTCTATCCGGACATGACGGTGGCGGAGTACCTGGCCTTCGTGGCGCGGATCAAGGGTGTATCGCGGCGCGATATAAAAGCCCGCCTGGACGGGATCGTGGAGAGATGCGCGGTGGGCGACGTGCGCAACCGGCAGATCGGGAAACTCTCCAAGGGTTACCGGCAGCGGGTCGGTCTGGCGCAGGCGCTGATCCACAATCCCGACGTGCTGGTTCTCGACGAGCCGACCGCCGGCCTCGATCCCAAGCAAATCATCGAGACCCGCGAGCTGATTAAGGGATTGGCGGGCCAGCACACCGTGATCCTGAGCACGCACATCCTGCCGGAGGTTTCCAAGACCTGCCAGCGCGTGGTGGTGATCAACGCAGGGCAGATTGTGGCGGTGGGGACGCCGGACGAACTCATGCGGCGCCTGCAAGGGTTTGAAACCGTTCTCGTCACCGTGGAGGGACCGGCGGCGGCCATGATCGAGAAGTTCCAGCGTGTGGGGGGCGTAAACCTGGTCGAACCACGCGAGTCCCGTGACGGCCGGGTGACCATGGAAGTCCACTCCGAAAAAGGGAAGGATGTGCGCGCGGAACTGGCGCGCGCCACCGTCGAGTCCGGCTGGAAGCTTTATGAACTGAAAACGAGCGGCTTGAGCCTGGAGGAAATCTTCCTCAAGCTCACTACCAAGGATCTTAGCGAAGAGGCCGCAGTGAAAGCGGAGAAAGCGGCGAACTGATAGAGCAGGGATTAGGGATTCGGGGTTCAGTTGCTCGATGCCGGGAGCTAACGATGGGCTTTTCCCTAGCCCCTAATCCCCGACCCCTAATCCCTACGAAGAAAGGAAACGCACCATGCGCAATGTCATGGCGATAGCAGGGAAGGAATTGCGAGCTTACTTCCATTCGCCGATCGCCTACCTGGTCATGACCATGTACACCGCGATATGCGGTTTTGTCTTTTACAGCTCGACAGCTTTCTTTGTCGTCCAATCCCTGCGCATGGAGATGCAGGGTGGAATGGGCGCGCCGCCCTTAAGCGTGAATGAATACATCATCCGGCCCATCCTGGGCGGGGTGCTCACGGTGGTGCTGCTCTTCCTGATTCCCCTCATCACCATGAGGCTTTACGCCGAAGAGAAGCGCTCCGGGACCATCGAGCTGTTGCTCACCTCTCCCCTCACGGACATGGAAATTATCCTGGGGAAGTTTTTGGGCTCCATGATCCTGTTCGCGATCCTGGAAGCATTGACGTTCGCCTACTTCGCGATTCTCTTCATTTATGGAAATCCCAATGCCAAGCCGCTTATTGCCAACGCGCTGGGATTTCTGCTCTATGGCGGCGCGCTGATGGCGTTGGGAATGTGGATTTCCACCTTCACCAAGAATCAGATCATTGCCGGCGCGGTGGGTCTGGCTGCTTTCCTGCTCCTTTACCTCCTGGACTGGGTGAATGCATACTCCCAAAGCACCGCCGGGCAGGTGATGTCTTACCTCGCGCTGACTACCCATTTTGAGAATTTCTCCAAGGGCGTTATCCAATTGAGCGACGTGGTGTATTACCTATCGGTCGTCATTCTGGGAGTTTTCCTGACCGCGCGCTCCGTGGAAGCCTTGAAAGGGAGGCCGTAGCCATGGCCTGGAAAGATCGCATTGCTGGCCGCAGTGGACAACAAGTTCTGACGGGAGCCAATTTTGCTCTCTACACGCTCATTGTGATTGCCCTCATCGTGCTGGTGAATTGGTTTGTCAACAACCACGACAAACGATGGGACATGACGCCCAACAAAAGGTACAGCCTCTCGGAGCAGACGCGCAAAATACTGAAGGGACTCAGCCAGGACGTAACGATTTACGCCTTCGACAAAGAGCGCAACTTCGGCGACCGCCGCGACGTGCTCGGGATGTACTCCTCGGCCACCAACCGCGTGAAAGTGAAATATGTCGATCCTGATCGCCAGCCGGCTGTGGCCAAAGAATATGGGGTGCGGAGCTATGGAACAATTGTGGTGGCTGCCGGCGATCGGCATATGGAGGCCCAGGGGGACGGCGAAGAGGGAATCACCAACGCCCTGGTGCGGGTGCTGAAAGGCCAAAGGACAGCTTGCTTTATCCAGACGCACGGCGAGCGAAGCCTGGACAGCACAGAGCGCGACGGTTACGACCACTTCAAAAAGCAGCTCGGCGACGAGAACTACCAGACGGAAAACCTTCCTTTCCTGCAGAAAATGGAAATCCCGAAGGACTGCACCATGGCGGTCATTGCCGGGCCGCAGAATGATTACTTGCCACCGGAGATTGAAGTCCTGCGCAAATACCTCCAGGATGGCGGACGCATGCTCATCATGCTGGATGCGGGGGTGGAACTCCCCAACCTCACCAAGCTGCTCAGCGACTTTGGGGTGAACGCTCGCAACGATCTGGTGATCGACGAAAACCCGGTGGCGCAGATTTTCGGCACGGAGCCTTACATGCCGCTGATCGTTAAGTACGGCACCAACCCCATCGCCCAGCCGCTCAATGGCCGTGCGACACTTTTCCCCCTCTCGCGCTCGTTTGAGGTAAGTAAGGATTCCAAAGCGGGCGTGAGCGCTGACTCTCTCTGCGACACTTCCGCCGACAGTTATGGTGTCACCAACTGGAATCCCAAGATCAAGGAGATCCAATTCCACGCGGGGAAGGACATCAAAGGCCCCCTCACCGTGGCAGTGGCGGGGACGGTCCAGGGAGGAGGAGAGAAGAAGACGGAAGGCCGCTTCGTCGCCTTGGGAACTTCCCTGGTGGCGGCGAACAGCTTCCTGGGTTTCCAAAGCAACCGCGATTTCATCATGAACTCGATTAACTGGCTGTCGGCTGACGAGGACCTCATATCCATTCGGGCTACGCCCCCCGATTCGCAACACCTGAACATGAACGCGGAACAGATGCGCCGGGTGCTCATTCTGGGCGTGTTCGGAATTCCTATCCTGATCGTGCTGGCAGGCTTTTTGGTTTGGTGGGAGCGGCGATGAAAAGAGCAGTGACGAGTGGCAAGTGACGAGTGACGAGCAAGCACGGTGGTGGCGACATCGATGAAGAAGCAAAAATTCCTGAATACCCTGATTGCCCTGGTGGTCCTGGCGGCCACATGGGGAGCGTTTACCTATTACGACAAGCACAAGGGCAAAGAAAAGCCCGCGGCCGAAACCAGCAATCAAACGAAGATATTTTCGCTTGAGGCGCAGCACATCCAGTCCATTACCTTCAAACCTCGCGACGGTGAGGCTTTCACCTGCCGCCGTGAAGGCGGGAAGTGGGCCATTACGGATCCCCGCCCTCTGGCCGTGGATCAGGGCAATTTCTCCGGGGTTCTGAACAGCTTGACCACTGCCACCATCGATGAGGTTGCGGACCCCCACCCCACCAGCCTGAAAGACTTTGGCCTCGATCCTCCGGGTTTTTCTCTGGACGTCACCACTGATACCAAGCCTCAGTCTTTCACTCTGCTTCTGGGTGACGACACTCCCACCAGCGGCGGCTTGTATGCGCAGGCGAGTGGCAACCCGCAAGTTTTCACCCTGGCGAGTTATCTAAAAACTTCCTTGGAAAAGAAGATTTTCGACCTGCGCGACCGCCGGGCGCTGACCCTGGAAGCCGATCAACTCCAGAAAATTGCGGTTCAATATAAAGGTGCAAGCTGGACGCTGGAAAAGAATCCCGAGGGCGTCTGGGATTTGGCGCTTCCGCCCCTCGTGCGCGCAGACCGCTTCACCGTGGACGGCATATTGAGCCAATTGCGGGGTCTGACCATGCAGACCATCGCGGCGGAGGACAAGAAGAAAAACGGCGACTACGGGTTCGGCTCACCGGAGCTGCACCTGGAGCTGACAGGTAGCGACGGGACGCAGACGATTGTGGTGGGGAAGAAGGAGAAGGATGCGGAGCGCTATTTCGCCATGAATTCCGCGCTCGAACCGGTCTTCACGCTGAACTCCGAGTTTGTCACCCAATTCAAGAAGGACCCCGCGGATTTGCGCGAGAAGGACCTGTTCTCATTTTCCGCATTCGACGTAAAACGCGCGGAAGTGGACACGCCCAAGGGGCACTGGGTTTTCGAGCGGCAGGGGGATAAGTGGAAACAGACCGCGCCCAAATCCAAAGACGTGAATTCCGACAAGATGGATACCTTCCTGACCCACTTGCGCGACTTGCGCGCGGATTCGTTCCCCAAGGGCGGAAGCCTGGCGGAATATGGCCTGGCCAAACCGGCTTACCGCTTCAACATCCAGTCGGGAGATAAGAACACCACGGAGATCGTGGAGGCGGCGAAATCCGGCGATCACGTTTACGCGCGAAGATCCACGGACCCGCTGCCCAGCCAACTTGCCAAAACGGCGTTGGATGACGTGGAAAAGTCCCTAGGCGAGCTCTGAGAAGGGACGGAAAGACGAAACTGGAAATTTGAAACTCGAAACTCGCCGCGAATTTCGAGTTTCAAGTTTCGATTTTCCAGTTTCCAGTTACCATTTCCCTCCGCTCTTTACTGCCTTACCTATTCTTCCACACCGGCTTGCGCTTCTCGATGAGGGCGCGCAGGCCTTCCTGGGAGTCCTGGAGTTCAAACAATTGGTTTAAGTAGAGGTCCTGGGCGCGTTTCAGCGCCTCGTCAAAGGGCCGCCACGTGCCCTCGAAAACCACGCGCTTGAGCAAGGTCAGCACCGGCCCGCTTTGTTCGGAGATGCGCTTCACCAGAGCATCCACCGTTTCCTTCAGTTTCTCGCGCGGCACAACACGGTTGACCAAACCCATTTGCTGCGCTTGGAAGGCATTGATGGGATATCCGGTAAGGAGCATCTCCATGGTGCGGCGGGGCCCAATGACGCGCGGGTAGAAAACCGCACCCATGGGCGGAAACACCCCCAGCTTGATTTCGGGCTGGCAAAACTGCGCATTCTCGGTGGCGATCACCAAATCGCAAAATGTCGCCAACTCCGCGCCGGCGCCGGAGGCTATGCCTTCCACGACGGCGAGCACCGGCTTGGATAGCTCCATCATGACGCGAAAGACGCTGTGGAAGGCGTCCATCATCTGAAACGCCGTCTGCTGCGTGTATCCCCCCCTCGCGTCCACACCCATGGAGAAATAGCCCTCGCATTCCGGGGCGGCATCCAGCAGGATCAGGCGCACATCCTCGCGGGCGGAGAGGCCATCAACCGCTCGCGCCATTTCCCGGAGCATGTCGATGTTCATTATGTTTTGCTTGGGCCGATTCAAGGTGAGGTGCGCTACCTCCCCTGCGGCGTCCCAGCGGATGAATTTGAAATCTTTCTTGGGTTCTTCCATTACTTCGTCGGGGATTTGTTCAACCGGTTCGTCCGCCATGGCGTCCTCCTTGAAGCAGTGACGAGTGATGAGTGAAGAGTGAAAAGTGGCGAGCACCTAGAACCGAAGCTCGAAAACCGCGGCGAGTTTCGAATTTCCTTTTTCGAATTTCGTCTTTTGGCTGCTCGTCACTCATCACTCGTCACTCATCACTGCCCTATTTCAGTTTACCCCCGCATTTTCCACAATAGTCAAACTTTTCCGGAATGCCTTTGGCGCCGCAATTCTGACACTTTCGGGTGTTAGCCCCCCAAAGGAACTCGCTGGATTTTCCCGCCGCCGCCAGCTCCCGTAAATACTTGGTGTCGGGAGGGCGCTTTTCAATAAAGGCCTGAATGCCTTCGTAGGTCTCCCAGGAAGTGGCGTGTACGGCAAGCCAATCGCGCGCGTGGCCGGTGGTGAGCGTCCACGCCAGGTCTTTCCACAGGTCCAATTGCTGGCGTGTGTAGCGCGTACACTCCGGGAATTTCTGGATCAACTTTTTGGCCAAGGCATTCACGGCGCGGTCGAGCTGCTTCGGCGGGACGACTTGGTTTACCAGCCCCCAATGCAGCGCCTGCTCGGCGGTGACTTCGTCGCAGGTCAGAAGCATTTCGCGCGCGCGCCGCTCGCCCACCACCAGGGGCAACCATTGGGTCGCCCCCCAGGCATCCACCAACCCCACGCGCGTGCCGATCTGCATGAAGCGAACATGATCCACGGCGATGGCCAAATCCGCCGCCAGGTTCCAGTCGTTCCCCGCGCCCGCCACCACGCCGTTCAAACGGGCAATGGTGGGCTTGCCAAGATGGCGAAAGAGATTAAGCGCCTCGGCAAGCAAACCCTGAAACTTCCAGAGATTCCGCGGACGGCGGAGGAATTCCTGAGAAAATTCCTGAGCATCGCTGCCCGCGCAAAACGCCTTGTCGCCGGCGCCGGTGAGCACCACCACCCCCACGGCATCGTCCATCGCGGCGTCGTGAAAGGCTTCCGTCATCTCACGCAACGTGTCGGAGGAGTAGGCATTGTAAACCTCCGGGCGGTTCAGCGTGACGCGCGCAATCCCGTCCTTCTTTTCATAAACGATGTCGGCAAATACAAATCGTGATGCGGCTTTTCCTGTGTACTCCATAAATCATTCAGCCTCCTCTGCATTGCGTGGCAGGACCCGCCCAGCGCAATTCTCGCATTTCCCGGGGGTGAGGGCGGGTATCGCTGGCCGTCTCCGCGGGCAACACTCACCCGTTGGGTGCAACACGATCAAGCCGGGAGCCGTCCCCCATGCCAGCCGGCGGCGGTGCAGCAATCAGCATTAAGACTTCCCCCATGGCGTAATCTGATGCTACCACAGCCAAATCGCGGGCGGGTAGTGAACGGCAAGCACTCGGGATTGGGGAAAGTATGGGTTATGATGTAAGCGAAAGGAGTATTGATGAATCCCCGCAAATACTGGTTTCTCATTCTATTCGTCTTTCTCTGTGCCTGCGCCCGAAAGCAGCCGCCCGCCGCGCCCATCTTTGACGAGAAGGCGGATGCGCATCGCGACATTGCCGCAGCGATTACCAACGCGGAGGGGAGCCGAAGGAATATTGTGCTCATCTTCGGCGCCAATTGGTGACCCGACTGCCATGCGCTGGATGCGCATATGCACAACCCTGAGCTTGCTGCGATCATCGCCAGGAACTTTGTCATTGTCGAGGTCGATCTGGGCCGCGAGGATAAGAACCTGGATTTGGCCGAGCAGTATCATGTCCCCATCAAGCACGGAATCCCCGCCCTGGCGGTATTGGACCCGCGCGGGAACCTTTTGTACGCGATGGATCAGGGGCAATTCGCCGACGCCCGCCACATGAGCTATGAGAGCATCAAGGCATTTTTTGAACGATGGAAGCCGAGCCATTAAGCGATCGAGTGGTCCGATGATCGGTTGATCGGATGAACAGAAAACAGCCAACCCGGCTTTGTGTCCACCCGATGAACCGATCATCGGATCACCCGATCAACTTGACGCTCTCCCGCATGTCCATTAGACTGGCGACTAAGCCAACAGAGAAGGGCTCATGAAAAAGGAAACGATCATTACAGCGGCGGTCTTCCTGGCGGTGGGTTTCCTGGCGGGGTACATCACCGATGCCCAGATGAACTGGAACGGCCGTCAGAAGGTTGCACAGACCGCTGCGACGCCTGGCGAGATGCCGCCGCCGGGAGGCGCCGCTTCCACTCCCACCGGCGAAGCGATGCCGCAGCAAGGCCTGCCGGAGGGGCATCCTCCCATTGATAGCGGCGCGATCGTCCAGCAGATGGAGAACATGGCGGCGCAGAACCCCAAAGACATCAACGTCCGTTTGAAGCTGGCCAATTTCCTTTACGACCAAAAGCAGTACAGCAAAGCTATCGAGTGGTACCAGCGCGCGCTGGAGCTTGATCCGAAGAATGTCAACGCCCGCACTGATTTGGGCACTGCGTATTTCTACCTGGGTCGGCCCCAGGATGCCCTGCGTGAATATGCCAAGTCACTGGAGATCGATCCCCAGCACGAATCGACCCTGGTCAATGCCATCGTTGTGAACCTGGAGGGCACTCACGATCTCACCGCCGCGCAAGAAACTTGGGACCGTTTATATAAACTAAATCCCAACCACCCCGCCCTGGCGGGCTTAAAAGAACAAATTAATGCCGCACGCGCATCCGGCGGTGCAGCGCGACCACACTAGACCCCGGGCATCCCCCTAGAGTGAAAGGTCGTCTCAGCTAATATGGGAAGTTTTCTTCTCGACGTTCTCGAACTCGTCATCCTGGCGCTTTTTGTCAAGGCAATGGCCCGGAGCCTTGGGTCTTTATACCGTTCCCGCCGAATTAACATTTGGACTTCGGTGAGTGGATCCGCTAAGCCCCCCTCCGCCCCATCGCATCGAGGAGAAATGGCTCGCGATCCCGTATGCGGCATGTTTGTGTCCACAGAGCTCTCCCATCAACTGAGGCAGGGTGCGGAAACGCTGCACTTCTGCTCCGCCGAATGCCGGGAAAAATACCAAAAGGATACCGAGCATGTTGCTTCTTAAAGACTTCATCTGGGGGGCCGTGCGATGCGCCCGCCTGGCCCGTCCCTTGCCCTGGCGCAGGCATTGCCCCTTGCGGCTCGCGAGGGGAGCAGCGCTTCTGCTGCTGGCGCTTGCTGGGAGCACGTTGGCGCAAGGTGCGGGTGACGAGGTGAAGTTAACCCGCAAATACCGCCCTGGCCAGGCCATGGTCTATGTTACGAAGGTCCACACGAACTCGAAAGTCGATTCGAATCCCCCGGGCTTGAAGAACTTCTTCCCGCCCCTGCCCACGGACATGCTCCTGAAGCAGCAAAGCACCGTGACGGTGCTGAAAGTGCAACCCGATGGCGCGGCGGATGTTCAGCACCACTTCGACAAGTTCGAGATTCAAGCCGACCTCGCGGCGCTCCCCGAGAACGTGCGCGACTCTATAACTCAGGCCCAGCAGGAAGTAAGCCAGCGGATCGTGGGCCAGACCCTGACCGTCCGCTACGATCATGGTGGCCAGTTGGTGGATTTCGAGGGCGCCGACAATTTATTCCGTGATGTTGATGCCCCGGTGCGAGAGCCTCTCATGCAGATGCTGCGGCTCTTCTTGGAACAAATGGGCGGCCATTCGCTCTATCCGGACCACCGCCTCAAAGTGGGTGAAGTGTGGTCGCAAAACCTCGACGCCCAACCCCTCAAGGACTACCCGTTCCAGGTGCGGGGTAAAAGCACCATGCAGTATTCCGGCAAAACGCGCTATCAGGGAGTAAAAGCCGCCATGGTGGATTACCACTTCGATAATGCGCTCACACCCTCCCAGGAGGGCCTGCGCAAGGGGGGAGCGCTTCCCCAACTCGAAGAGATGGGGATGCACCTGGACATTCACATCAGCGGAAACGGGCAAGGCCGGATTCTGCTGGCGCTCGATGACGGGCGCGTGCTTCAGAACCATTCCACGCTACACCAAACCCTCACCGCCCTTATGAAGGGCAAGGAAGCGCCCGCGGTGCCCGCGGAACTGCTTCCCCGGCTTGAAATCCAGTCCGACACGGAGATGAACGTTGACGGGAACAAGCCGTGAAAAGCCTCAAGAGCCAGCATAAAAGAGTTGAAATCCTTGTTGACAAACCTGCCGGCGTCCCTATAATCGGCAATAGTTTCGTTCGATCTCGGGGAACGCAAAGGAAGGAATGAATCAAGCCATCAGCACGGCGTGCCCAGTGGTTCTCAGTGTCGCCGGATTTGATCCGTCGGGTGGCGCCGGAATCGTGGCCGACCTCAAGACTTTTGCCGCGCACAACTGTTACGGCGTCGCGGCCATCACGGCATTGACGGTTCAGAACACCCAGGGAGTGGCATCCGTCCACCCCGTTGAACCGTTGGTGCTAAGAGAATCCATCCTATCGCTTCTCTCCGACGGCCGGGTGAAAGCCCTCAAGATTGGGATGCTGTGCAATACGGCCATCGCCGAAGTCCTTCGTGAGATTCTGGAATCGAACCCCGATCTTCCTGCGGTGCTCGATCCTGTTCTGCGCTCCTCCAACAACTTTGATCTTTTGGATGCTGCGGGTTTGGATTATATTCGGCGGCAACTGCTCTCCCGTGTGGCGGTGGTGACACCCAACCTGGCGGAAGCGGCAGCGCTGGCCGAAATGCCTGTCGACAATCTGGAGAGCATGAAGGCGGCTGCGCGCAAGTTGGGGGACCTGGGCGCGCGCGCCGTGGTGGTGACGGGTGGACACCTGGAAAAAGCCGTTGAACGTTTTCTTCGATGGAACGACGATGGAATCATTCGCCGGCGACCGCATCAAGCCGGACAACACACACGGAACGGGTTGCACTTTTTCCTCTGCCGTGGCCGCCCAACTCGCCTTGGGGCGCCATTTGCGCGATGCGGTGGTGCTCGCCAAGGCTTATGTTGTGGAAGCCATCCGCCAAGCCTTCCCTGTGGGCCCCGGCCGCATTCCCCTGAACCATCTTTATCGCATGAATGAACCTGTCCGCCTCACTGATCACTCGCCTGCCGTGGCAGAAACCGTACACTGAAGCGGATTTCCCGCCATGACTTGTGCTTCCCATTGAAATTCCCGCGAGCCCGTAATTTCCCGCTTTCCGAGCAAACATTCTGCGACTAATGCGGGGCGAGCCCTCCTGCCCATTTAAGGCAAATAACGGTTTGAGCCTGCGCGACGCGCCTTGGAGTGCGGCAGCAGCCGATGCCGCCTTTGCGGTTTGGCTGCGGCGCGATGGCGGTAGGAATCAAAGGCGGAAAGCGGCATCGGCTGCTGCCGCACTCCAAGGCAGGCTTCGCCGGCGGGAAGGGCGAACGCTGAACCACAAAACACGGTTGGTTACGGCTACGGCGCAATGGAGAACGTCGTCCAAGAGTAAGCATCCATATCGCGCAGGAGGGACTTTTCCCAAGAAAGTTCGGGGTGCTGGCGCAGATGTTCGGCCGCCTTGAAGGCAAGTCCGCAGGCGTGCCCCGCGGCTGCGGCGAATGACATGTGTTCCGCCATAGTCGCGTCCGCGACTTTGTTCTGCACGGCGCCCGCCGTCCCGTAAGGCGGCTCCCAGGGCGGGCTGCCGCGGGGAGAAAGCTCGACGTGGCCGCAAAGGGTGCGCTCGTCCGCATCCTCCTTCTTCTCGAACGTGTCATAGTGGTCAGCCAGGAAGCGCTCTGCCGCCGCCACATCAATCTTCCCCTTGTACTCCGCCATCAACTGTTCCCATCGGACGCGCCGGGCGTTGGGGCTGAGCGCCATATTGCTGACGTTGAAGTCGGTTTCTTCTTTCACCAGCTTGGGGTTAGTGGGAAAATTTGACCCCACAAAATAGCCGTCCGTTTTGCGCAGCAGCGTGACGTTCTTAAGCCCCAGTTCCAGGCTGGCGATTTCGTTGGTCTTGCGATCGGCCACCAGCCAGGTGTTGGCGTAGCCGCCGTTGTTCCCAGCCTCCATGATGCGCGCGAAATCATCGATGGAAGCGGCATACTGCATGGCCTTGCGCGCGCGGATGAATTCCGGGATACCGTTGGGATCGTAACCGGAAAAGTGCGAAATGGTGGTTTCGGTTATCATGATTCCGGCGGAGTTAATGCCAAAGTCGTCGGCGCTATGGATGAGGCCGGGAAAACCGTCCATCAGGATGCGCTTGCCGCGGGCGGGCACGAGGTCAAAAATGATGGTCCAGCGCGACCCTTCCAGGTAACTGGTCCAATCGTTATGGGCGATGATGACCTTGCCATCCTTCGTGTAACTGCCAGTGGCGACGAAGGCGCTGCAACGCTCCGGCAGAGCCACTGAGGCGACCATGCTGGGGTGATGCTGCCGGTCAAACTCCTTGACGTAGTAGTCCCATTCGCAGAAGCCATTAAGCGCCACCACATCCCAAAGGTCCAGTTTTATCCCGCGCGCTTTCAACCCCGCGCTGATGCCAGTCAGTTCCTCGCGATACTCCGGCTCGATGTGCGGCCACATCATGTTCTTGGCGGCATTGCGGAAAAACTTCCAATCCTTTTTGCCATCGTGGGTCAGGTCCAGAACCACCACTTTTTCCGCGTCCTCAATCTCTGGAGCCAATAGGTACCCGTGCTGGAATCCCATGTCGAAAGGCGTCCCCTCCAGGTGCACGAAAGTCCACCCGTTCTGCGCCGGCCGGCGGAAAGCGCCCTTCATGTGCGGATTAGGGTTCCCTTGCTGGGAATACAGGGGCAAAGAGCCAACTACAAGAGCCAAGCTGGCCAGGAAATAGGCAATACGGCGCATTCAAGCCTCCAATGGCATCGTCGGGGTTTAGCAGTGCGGTCCCTGGGTGACGATGAGGATAACGACAATTATACACGAAGCGCAGAGGCGGGCGTCCCTTGGGCGCTCGTGAGCGCGTGGAGCGCAGATCCCCGTTTTTGGAGTCCGGGGCTCTTGTCTTGCAAATACCGGGAATCGCGAAGACGGACGCCTCTGGCCTCGGGTTCGGCAGTGCGAATCTAGGGTCGAATCGCCCTGATGCATCGGGGTGTTACGCTTGCTTGAAGGAAAGGGATAAGTGATTTCCTATCACCTGTCATCTACTTGGGCTTGGCGCTCCTAACCGGCCTCAGGAAAACCCTCAGCCCCAGCTTCACGTAGCGGAAGTTCTTGAAAAACGTGTTGACGCTGGCGCCTTCTTTTCTGCCGACCCAGACGGTGGGGACTTGTTCCAGGTGATAGCCTTTCTTGAGAGGCTTCACGGTAGTCTCAATGCAGATTTCATGCGTGGTGCCTTCCCATTCGATGGCCTCCGCGACTTCCTTACTGAGAAGCTTCAGTCCGAATGTAAAGTCACCGATGCGGGTCCAGAAAAGCACTCGGAACCCTTTCTGAAAAATCCAGTTGAGGACAAGTTTCAGAGGATCGTAATTTGTGAAACCGCCCCCCGGCAGCCAGCGGTTGGCGATAACCTCATCACAGCCTGTTTCCACGAGCTTCTGCACCATGCGGTCGATGGCGGCGGGTTCCGTTTCCAGATCGCCTGCCATCAACGCCACGTAGTTTCCTTTCGCCGCTTGCATCCCTTCGCGATAGGCCCAGCCGATGCCGGGGTTGTTTTGCTGCACCACCATCCTGACCCGGGGTTCTCTCGCCTCCCACTGCCGGCAGATGGAAAAAGTTTCTTTGGAAGCTCGGGGGGATACCAGCAGGAGTATTTCCTGGATGTATCCGCGATCGCCGCCCAACAGAAGCTTCACGGTCTCGTCGATGGAAAAGGTTTCCGAATACACGGTGACCACGATGGAAAGCTTGATGGTGTTGAGTGGCACACTTTTCTGCGTCACAGAATTCCCGTCCCTGTCCTGAGCGGAATGAACTATTGCGACGCTCCAGGAGCGCCGGGCGAGGGTCTATGACCGTCGCTACAACGAAATCTCATGCCGCGTCTGCGCATTTGACTTTCTGCCAGCCTTAACCCCGCGACGAAGGCAGCCGCCCCGAGAGCCGCCCGCCCCACGTCCTCCAAATAGCGGGAATGTTGATGGCGAGGTTGACGAGGCCCCCGGCCACAACGCCGGCAGCCGCGGCGATTAGAACCGCTCCTCCGCACGCAATCCACAGAAGAGTCACGAGACAATTAAGCGCCGCACCAGGAATGCAAATCCGTTCATATCGCAGCAGCCTGCGCAGGAAACCTTGCCGGAATCCGGACGACTGGGCCCCCCGAAACGTGACGGCTTCACTCCATACGAAGTTGCTCAGCAGCGCGGCCTCAATGGCCACCGGCAATGCGGCAGCGGGCGGCCAAACACCTTTTTTCACCAGCGCGGCGAACAGAAAGACGTCAATCAAGGCGCCGGCGAGCGCCACGAGGCTGTAGCGGATCCAGCCCAGGAATTGGCCTGTCCCCACAGCCAACCGCGCCAGGTGCTGCAGGTATTCCACATACTGGCGCGCACCCAGCTTGGAAGCGCCGCGTTCACGCTCCTCGAAAACATAAGGCACTTCCACCAAATTCTTATAATGCGCCTTGGCAATAACCTCCAAGAGAATTTTGTAACCCAGCGGGTTCAGGTGAGCCTCGCGCAGGGCGGAGGCTCGGACCATGAATATGCCGGACATGGGGTCGCCGACCGCCGCGAGCTTGAGCGGCAGAACCGTGGCCGCCATGTGCGTCGCCGTGCGCGAAATGAAGCGCCGCACCCACGTCCAATCCGACGTGCCCCCGCCCGGCACGTAGCGGCTTCCAATCGCCAGGTCAGCTCCCTTGCGAATCGCGGCGGCGAGCGCCGTGAGCGTCTCCGGAGGGTGTTGTAAATCCGCGTCCATCACCCCCCAAACATCCCCGCGCGCTGATGCCCATCCGTCCAGTACCGCCGTGGCCAGTCCCAGCCGCCCCGGACGCCTCAGCACACGCACCGGAATTTCACTCGCGAGAGACTCCGCCAGCTCTGCCGTCCCATCCGCGCTCGCGTCATCAACTACGATGAGCTCGAAATCCTCGCCCCCGCTGCACAGCGCCGCCGCCGCGCGCCGAAGGGTTTCCTCGACGACGGGCGCCTCGTTGTAAGTGGGAATGATGACCGAAATCATAGGGACGTGCGGGGCGCCAGGTGCGGGAGGTTGGGGGGTCGAATCCATGATGGAAGAGTTATAAAGGGTAAAGGGAAAAGGGTAAAGGATAAAGTGTGAAGGGCAAAGGATGAAGCGTGAACTGTAAAGCCTATAGGGTGGAGGATGAAGTGTATTTTGTGAAGCCGCCCGCAGAGCGGTTTATCCTGTATCCTTAACCCGCCCCCGGCAGTTTCCTATGGCGCGGTGGGGGCGTAGTAACCCTGGCGGGCGTAGATCGCGTACTTGCGTGCGTGGGCCTCGCTGTGCTCGTTGAGGCGCACTTGGATGGTGCGGTAAGTTCCGTCCCGGCGCGTGTTGGTGGGGGAATAGCCGAGCGTATAGCCCTGTTTGAGCCAGTTGATGATCGTCTCCATCGCCGAGCTCACGGTGGTGCCGTTGCGAGTGTCAATCATTTCACCACCGGTCTGGTGGCAGATTTTCGCCACATCGTGCAGCCGCGGCTCCGAGTGAGTCAGAAGGAATCCTCTCGAGTGTTGCAGAAACCCCACCTTGATGCTGTAAATCGGGGTGCCTGTTTGCTGGGCCGCGCGCACTACCTGGGGCACATCGCGCGTTTCCTCGTCGGAAGGCTCGTTGTCGGAGACCAGAATGATGGCGCGGCGTCGTTCGCGCGCCTCGCGTCCCAGGTAGAGCGCCGCTTCATAAACCCCATCATTGAGGGCAGTGCCGCCATAGGGGCTGAGAGCCCACAAATCCACGGAAAGGGCCTCGTGGTCCGAGGTCAGGCCCTCCACCATTTCCGGCTTCTCGCCGAAGCTGAAGATGGCCACCTGATCGTCGGGCTTGAGCAGCGCCAGAGTGTCCAGAGCCCCGGCGCGCAGTTCTTCCAGCGCCGCGACAATGCTGGAGCTGTTGTCGATCACCAGCGCCACCGCCAGCGGCAACTCTTCGTGGGAAAAGGCGCGAATGGGCTGTTCCACCCCGTCCTCGAAAACGTGAAAATCCTCTTGCGGCAGATTGCCCACGGCGCGCCCGTGCTCATCGTGCACGCTCACTTCTACCAGCACTAGGTCTACGTCCACTTTGAAGGTGGCTACGGTCGGGGGGGGGCCCGCCGCCTTGGCGCGTGAGGGCGGCGGAGATTGCGCGGATAATCCTGAAGCGGCGGTGAGTAAGAGAAATGCGAGGCTTGCAATTTTTGCCGCTGGCATTATCACCTTCCCAGATTCCGTCCTCTCTCATCTCAAGATGCGACCTGGCAATGAGGTGTTGTCCGTTTAGCAGATTGGCTTCAACCTTGGTATATTGTCTGGGCCCGTTGGTTCACGCACCCACGCTCGCGGGGCAACGGACTCAGATTCTTGCCGGAGGTCGATGCTGATGACGAAATCCCCGAACCTTTCACGACTGAATCGCCGGCGTTTCCTGCGGGCCGGAATGCTCAGCGGGGCCGCCGCGGCCGCCGCACCGTTGGTGGCGAAGGCCCAGGCGGTAAGCGCTTCCGCCTCGAGCGTCCCGCCCTTCGAGTTCAATGAGATTACCATCGCCGCCCTCCAGGAGGGAATGAAATCCGGCAAGCTGACGGCGCGCTCCATTGCCGAAGAATACCTGGCGCGCATTGACGCGGTTGATAAGCACGGGCCAGCGGTGAACTCCGTAATCGAATTAAATCCTGACGCCTTGGCCATGGCGGAAGCGCTCGACCGCGAGCGGCAGGCGCGAGGCGCGCGCGGACCGCTGCACGGCATCCCGGTATTGATCAAAGACAACATTGCCACCCACGACAAGATGCAAACCACTGCGGGCTCATTGGCGCTGGTGGGATCCGTGCCGCCCGAGGACGCTTTTGTAGCAAAAAAGCTGCGCGATGCGGGGGCCGTCATTCTGGGCAAGACCAACTTGAGCGAGTGGGCCAATATCCGTTCGTCACACTCCAGCAGCGGTTGGAGCGGTCGCGGCGGCCAGACACACAATCCCTACGCGTTCGACCGCAACCCTTGCGGCTCCAGTTCGGGTTCCGGAGCCGCCGTGGCCGCCAACCTCTGCGCCGTGGCCATGGGGACGGAAACCGATGGCTCCATCGTGTGCCCCGCCAATGCCAACGGCATTGTGGGGATCAAGCCCACCGTGGGTCTGGTGAGCCGCGCGGGAATTATTCCCATCGCCCACAGCCAGGACACCGCCGGGCCCATGGCGCGCACCGTCACTGACGCCGCGATTTTGCTCGGCGCGCTCACTGGCGTTGACGGCGACGACGTGGCCACTCTCGCCAGCCGCGGGAAGGCTCGCCCGGACTACACTGCCTTTCTCGGCGCCAAGGACATGGCTGGGGCGCGGCTGGGCGTGGCGCGCAAGCTGGGCGGTTTCCATGACGGTGTTGATAAGTTGATGAATGATGCCATCGACGCGCTGAAGCGCCTGGGCGCGACCCTCGTGGACCCCGCGGACATCACCAACCTGGGGGAGGTCGGCGACGCCGAGCTGGAGGTGCTCCTGTACGAACTCAAGACTGACCTGGAACTCTACTTGAAGCAGCTTGGCCCCGGCGCGCCGGTGCAATCACTCAAACAAATCATCGAATTCAACGAGCAGCATCACGAACAGGAAATGCCCTTTTTCGGCCAGGACTTGTTCCTCAAGGCACAGGAAAAAGGTTCGCTCTACGCGAAGGAATATCTGGACGCTCTCGACAAATGCAAACGCCTGACGCGTGCGGATGGGATCGACGCGGTGATGGATAAGTTCCAATTGGATGCGCTGGTGGCTCCCACCGGCGCGCCGGCTTGGCTGACCGACCACGTCGACGGCGATCACGACATCGGCGGCAGCTCCACCCCCGCCGCCGTCGCGGGCTACCCCAACATCAGTGTTCCCATGGGCTTCATCTTCGGCTTGCCGGTGGGAATTTCTTTCTTCGGCCGCGCCTGGAGCGAACCCATTCTCCTCAAGCTCGCCTATGCGTTCGAGCAGGCCACCCAACACCGCCGCCCCCCGCGCTTTCTTGCCACGGCGGAGGTGGGTTAGAGCTTCGGGGCCGGGTTCGGATCTTTCGTTTACGAAATACTCGAAGAGGAAATCCGAGGCGTTTAGGTAAAATCCGGCCTAGCACCCCATACGCGATTTGAATTCGCGGGCGCGGTCGCGGGCAACGGTCAAGTCCGTATCCTTCCCATCCTTCAGGCGAACGTTCAAAGCTCCGCCCGGGAGCGACGTGACCTCCTTGATCCAGGCCACGTTCACGATGGTGCTGCGATGGATGCGGATGAATTTGCGCGGATCCAGTTTCTTCTCCAGCTCCGCGATGGCAAAATCCACGGAGTAGGCTTTGCCCTCCGAGGCCGCGTAGGTCAGCTTGTCGGCGGCGTAGAAATGGGTGACGCGAGCAAGGTCGATGAACCAGATCCGGTCTCCCAGGCGCGAGGCAATCCGGTCAATACATTCCGGCTTGGTCTCGCGCATTGAGGCCGTGAGCTTCTGAAGCAGCGCCTGCAAATCCGGCTGCCCGGACTGGCCCGAACCTCGCAAGCGCTCAATTTTGCTGAGAGCGCGATCAAGGAATTCCGGCTCCACTGGTTTCAACAAGTAGTCCACTGAATTCACGCCGAACGCCTTCAGCGCGTACCGATTGTAAGCGGTGGTGAAGACCACCATGGGCTGCTTCGCCAAGCGGGCCAGAACTTCAAAGCCATCGAGGCGCGGCATCTGGATGTCGAGGAAGCAAACGTCGGGAGGATCGGCCGCGAGCGCCGCCACCGCTTCCTCGGGCTCGGTGGTGCTGCCGATGACTTCCACGCGCCCGGTGCGTTCGAGCAGCCGGCGCAGGCACGCGAGCGCCAGGGGTTCATCATCCACCAGATAGGCACGCAGCTTCATACGCGGGGCAGAACCATCTCCACCACAGTATAGCCATCTCGCCGCAGAACGTTAAGACGGGCCTTCGCGCCGAACAAGGCATCGAGGCGGTCCACCAGGTTGTCCAGCCCGTGCCCCGCGGGAATCGCTGCCAGGTCGAATCCCGGCCCCGTGTCGCGAACCTCGATACGCAAGTTGCCGTCGTCGGCTGCTGCTGTAACCAGAAACTCCCCACCCCCGCTCTGGGGAGTAATCCCGTACTTCACCGCATTCTCCACCAGCGACTGCACGGCCATGGCCGGCACCTTGGCGTCGAGCAACTCGGCGGGCACTTCCACCGAGCCCCGCAACTTGTCGCCAAAGCGCACCCTTTCAATGTCGACGTAGCTTTCCACCGTCGCCAACTCCTGCCGCAAGGGAATCAGTGGTTGATTGCCGGTGTCGAGCGAGGCCCGCAACAAGGCTGCCAGCCGGCCCACGATCTGTTCCGCCCGCACGGGATTTACGGCAATGAGCGAGCTGATGGAGTTCAAGGTATTGAACAAAAAATGGGGATGAATCCGCGACTCGAGCGAACGCAGCCGCGCCTCGGCCGCCAGCTTACGAGTGCGCTCCTCGGCCATTTCTTTTTCGTGCAGTTGTGCCTCCATAAACTGGACGCGTCCCTGCAGGGATCCGTGTACAAGGGCACCCAAGCCAAATACCACGGCCAGAGGCATGCAGATGCGCAAGGTGTAGAAGTACTCCGGCCAGAAGTGCTGTGGAACCGCGAAGCCTATCACCATCAGCAGCGCCTGCACCATCAAAATGCCGATAGGAACAACGACGAAAAAGCACAGGGCAAGGGTAGGGATCATCGGAAGCTTGCGGCGAACCAATGCTTGCGGAAGCACGCCTACCAGTAAAAGGCCGAGGGCCGCGACCAGGTTTGCATAGATGAGGTCATAGACGAGTACATGCAGCAGTACCCGTACGCTCGTTATCTGATTCCACGCGAGCTGAATCAGAACTACAATCGCTACAACCAAATTGGGCCACAGCAAGTAATTCGGCACTTTAAACTTTGTCGATGCCATAGTTTCTCCTCTGCCCTGTGCGTATCCTATACTACATTGCGTTGATGGGTTCTAAAGTGCCGCGGCGGAAGATATTGACAACCTGGGTCGTATCCTGGCCGGACAGCTTCATCTCTCCCACCACGCTCTCATAGAGTGTGCCGTACTCTATTTGCTTGGTTCCGAGCGACACCCAGGTCTCGCCCCAGTAATCGCTGCGTCCTTTAAGAGTCATGCCTCCGTTCGCGATCTCGAACGGATTGAAGAATGCCTTGTACGTAATCAGGGCGCAGTCCTGGCCGTTTCTTTGCGAACGTGCGACCCACTCCAACACCACGTCGTGATTCTTAAAGGTGCCCACGTCGGGCATACTCACGTCTTGATTGGCAAGCACGTGGTAGGGCTCGTTCAGCTTCAGGTGCTCGAAAAAGTTCTGGCCAAAGTATTCGATCATCCCCGTGTCCCAGACCAGATCACGCTCCACGACCGCAGTGGGAGGGAATCCCTTGAAGAACTCGGGCTTCAATGAGTCGGCACCATGGCGATAGCGAAATCCCTCCATGAAGTCGCGCTTCTGCGCCGTTCCGAATGGCGCTGTGGCGCCGTCCGCTTCCGCCTGGGAAACGTTCTTCCACATGACTTCCCCGTCCCCCAGTCCGCGAGTGTACTCCCCCGTCAGGCGCTGGCGGTGCGTGACCTCGCCCTTGGTGTTGGCTATGTTGTAATCCACGGTGAGCCGGTAAACGCGGGGGCCGTTGTCCTTCACGGCCATTCCCTGCGGCAGATTCCATGTTGGCGCAGTCGAGGATTGCGCCCGCAGGGATTGGCCAATCAGACCAAACACTGCCCCTAAGATAAGAGTTCCGATCACAAGATTTGATTCATTTCTTTTTAGCATTGGGTATTCCCTCCTAACGCGCAGTCTGCCACTGCTGGGAATAGGGAGGCATCTACTTCGCGACGAAAGGCGACAATTCCCGACCACAGGCCGTCAAACGCGGACGAGCTGTGTCAGTGGATTTTGCTTAATTGAACTCGTACGAGGTTTCGATAGGCCCAAGCAACGCCTCTCTGCACAAGCGGACCGGTTTCGGACGGGTGATCGCCGACACGAAAGTTGCTTTGGATTCGCAGGGAACAAATAGCCTTCTGACATGCGTGGGCCCATGGATGGCGGCACTTCGACCCCGTGCGACGGGAACCGTTGCTGAGCGGGGCAGCATCGGAGTTTGCGGCGTTCACACTCTGCGGCTCTTACTTTGGATGTGGCGCGGGGAAAGGCCGCGGAGTCTCAAAACCCCCGACATTGCGCAACCAGACGTGCTTGCAAGGCCGTGCAGATAGGAAGAAATTGTGCGATTTGGCCCGGAAATCCGGAGGCTTTCCGCAGCAGGCGGTAGATCTGTGTCGAGCACACCTTTGAATCCCTGATTTGACGGCCCTGCTTCCGATCCAACGAAGTGCGACAGCAGATGAGTGTGATCCCCTATAACCTGGGGAACCTTTGTCGGCGGCGGGCATTGCCGCACAGGGTCGGCAACCGGTCCCTAACGAGTTTCAGGTTTCCGTCCCGAGCCCCTCGACCCAGCCAACGAAAGTTAGTACGCCGGAACCCCGCGAAGGGTGTATAGTATGGCCCCGTTGGTATACAGGGCGATATCATTATGTAGCGTCGATCTTCGATCTTCGATCGCCGACGCCGGCCAGAGGCTGCCGTTACCGCCGGATGCGCGAACACTGATGGCGCTCTGTAGAGCGGAAACGGAAATTCCCGTTAAGGGCTCGTAGTTGGCGGTGGGCCTGAGGGGGCATCCGATGTGCGTGCAAAAACAAGGAGGCGCAATGCCGAATTCAAATTCCAAAGGTCGCATTACACTCAACCGCCGCCAGGCGCTGGTCCTTTCCGCCACGGCGGGAATGGGAGCGGCGCTGGGTCGGTCAGCCCAGGCGATGGACAGCACCAAGACCGCTGCGCATCAGGAACCGGGGAATTGCTCCACGCCTCGCTCGGCAGTGGCCAAGACCCAGTACGGTAAGGTGCGCGGCTTTCTTGATGGCGGTGTTTTTACCTTCAAGGGAGTGCCGTACGGTCAGGATACCGCCGGCGAAAACCGCTGGCTGCCGGCCAAACCACCCAAACCCTGGGACAACGAATACCCCGCTCTGATTTACGGAGACAATTGTCTCCAGCGCCTGCACGACTATACGGCGATCGAACAATCGTTCCTCCAGGATTGGGATGACGGCCCCATAAGCGAGAACATGCTCAAGCTGAACGTCTGGACGCCCGCACTGACCGGCAAGCGGCCGGTGATGGTCTATTTTCACGGCGGCGGCTTTTTCTTCGGCTCCGCCTACGAACTGCCCTCGCAGGAAGGCGCGCAGTTGGCCCGTCATCATGATGTCGTGTCGGTGACGGTGAATCATCGCCTCAACGTGCTGGGATTCTTCGACGTGTCGGAGATTGGTGGACCGGCCTACGCCGATTCGGTGAACGTCGGTATGACGGACTTGGTGGCATCTCTCGAGTGGGTCCGCGACAACATTGCGAATTTCGGCGGCGATCCGGACCGCGTGATGATCTATGGACAGTCGGGTGGCGGCTCCAAGGTGACGTGTCTGATGGGGATGCCCTCGGCGGCGGGACTGTTCCATCGCGCGTCGGCGCAGTCGGGAGGCGGCGGCAATCCTCCCAGCGGCGAGCAATCCCGCGAGATGGCCCGGCAGACGATGAAAGAGCTGGGTCTTGCGCCCAACGACCTCGCCTCGCTACAAAAGGTGGAATGGTCGAAACTGCTGGCGGCCGGCAACGCTGCCATCGCCAAAATCAACCCGCCCTTTGCGCTCGGAATGGGTCCGTTCGGGCCGCCAGGTGCGCCGCCGCGGGTCGGCTGGGGACCCACCGTGGATGGCCGCATCATTACGTTGCGCGCCTTCAATGATGTCGCCCCGGAGGTTTCAAAGAACGTGCCTATGCTGATCGGTTCGGTAAGCGAAGAGGGGAACCGGATGTCTTCCCGTCCCACAGAGGCGGAATGGCACGCCACGCTCGCCCGCGGTTATGGCGACGCCAAGGCGAGCGCCCTGATCGCCGCAATGAAGAAGGCGCATCCGGAGAAGAGCATTCGTACGCTCTCTTATATGTGTAGCGGCCCCGGACTTAATGGCCTCGCGATACGCAATAATGTGGTGCGCATGGCCAAACTGAAGTCTGAACAGAAGGGTGCGCCGGCTTTTACGTATTACTTTACCTGGCAATCGCCCATGCTCGAGGACGCGGGCGCCTGGCACACGGCCGAGCTCGCTTTCTGCTTCGATAACACCAAGCGCTGCGAACAGGGCACGGGCAACACGCCGGAGGCTCAGGCCCTCGCCAAGAAGATGGCCACTGCCTGGACCAATTTCGCCCGCACCGGGAACCCCAGCCAACCCGGTTTGACCTGGACGCCTAGTGATCCGGTCCGCTGTCAGACCATGGTGTTCGATAATCACTGTCGCATGGTCGACGATCCGGAAGGCGAGCTGCGCAAGATCTTGCTGAGTTAATGGACGGGATACGGCTCCGAAGTGGCTAACCGGGGGGCGCGGATCGTGAGTCGCATAGCTGTGCTCGCCATGCGCCAGGCCGCCGCTGTTACTCGGATTGGAAGGCACGGGTATGAAGAAAATCTTTCTGGCCGCATTGCTGTTGTTGTTGGCGAGGGTCTCCGCTGCAGCCCCGGTGGAGGTTGAGGGTGGTCTGGTAGAGGGCACTTCTGAAGGCGGGCTGACCGTTTATCGGGGGATACCGTTTGCCGCTCCGCCGATGGGAGATCTGCGCTGGCGAGCGCCTCAACCTGCCGCGAAGTGGGAGGGAGTGAGGCGCGCGGATAAGTTTGCTCCGGCGTGTGTGCAGGGCGGACCTCCCAGCTCGCCGGGGGCGAATCAGGGCCTCGGCATCAGCGAGGACTGCCTGTATCTGAACGTCTGGACGCCTGCCAAGTCGGCGCGCGAACGCACCCCCGTGCTGGTGTGGATTTACGGGGGTGGCTTTGCCGGCGGAGCAACGTCCATCCCCACCTACAGCGGGGAGAAGCTGGCCCAGCGGGGCGTCGTCCTGGTGAGCATCGCTTACCGGGTCGGCGCGCTCGGCTTTCTCGCCTATCCCGGCCTGAGCGCCGAATCCCCAGACCGGGTTTCGGGCAACTACGGTCTGCTGGATATGATTGCCGGATTGCAGTGGATCCAGAAGAACATTGCGGCGTTCGGGGGCGATCCCCGGCGAGTGACGATCTTCGGCGAGTCGGCGGGCGGCATCGCAGTCAGCATGCTGTGCGCCTCGCCGCTTGCCAAGGGGCTTTTCCACGGTGCGATCTCGCAGAGTGGGGGCTCGTTTGGGCCGCCCCGCCCGGGGGGAATGCCCGGCGAGAATCTCCAGCGTCTGGCTGATGCCGAGCGCGCGGGGGAGTCATACGCAAAAGCCGCCGGGGCTTCCTCCGTGGCGGAACTCCGGAAGCTGTCGGCGGAGCAGGTGCTGGCCACCAGCCGCGGCCAGCGTGGGTTGAGCTGGCCGATTATCGACGGCCGGGTGATCCCGGACGATCAGTACAAGCTGTATGAGGCCCGGCGCTACAACGACACTCCCATCCTGGTCGGCTACAACTCCGACGAGGGAATCAGCCTTTTTGCTTCGAAGACGCCCCAAGCGTATATCGAGAGCGTTCGCCGGCGCTACGGGCAATTCGCGGCGAAGCTGCTGAAGCTGTACCCGGTGGGCGAGACCACGGTGCCGAAGACGGCGCGCGACCTCACGCGCGACGCGGCTTTCGGCTGGCACACGTGGGCCTGGGCGCGGCTGCAATCCAGGACCGGTAAGTCCAAGGTGTTCTACTACTACTTCGACCAGCATCCGGATTATCCCGCCGGATCACCGCACGAGGGCCAAGGTACGCCGCACGGCGCGGACGTGCCGTTTGTCTTCGAGCACCTCGAAGAGCCCAATCGCCAGGCGGCTCCCGGAGACCAGGAACTTTCGGAGACCATGGCCGCCTACTGGACGAATTTCGCCAAGCGCGGCGACCCGAACGGCGAGGGCGTACCCAACTGGCCGGCATTCAGCGATGCCCATCCCGTGGTCATGTATCTCAAGCAGCCTCCCCACACGGGCCCGGTTCCGAGCGAGGAGGGATTGAGGGGCCTCGAAGCTTACTTCGCCTGGCGGCGCACCCCTGAAGGCGAGGCCGCGGTTCGGCCGAAGGAGCAGGCGACGGCCGGCACGCCTCCGACGGGGATCGCGGCCAAGCGGCCCGTATTCGGCGGCGCGTGCAAGATCTGCCCGTGGGGCGCGATGGCGGAAGTTGTGCAAGCGGCGATGAAGCCGTACGGTTACGACGTGCAGATTTGCTATAACTGCAACGGTGCCGACGCTCCGCGCATCGTCAGCGAAGCTCGATTGCCGCCTCCATACAGGCCGGATCCCGCCGTCCCGGAGATCCTGGCCCCGCGCAATGTTCCGGGACTCGGCCCGGTCGACTTTGGCGCGGTCGCCGTCCAATTCCTGCGGAGCGCCTACCGGGGGACGGGCATCTACGCGAAAGAGGGACGCCGCACGAACCTGCGCCTGATTGCCAACATTCAGGACCCCAGCTACCTCTTGGTGGCGGTCACGGCCGAGACAGGGATCACCGACCTCGCGCAAATCCGGGAAAAGCGTTGGCCCGTCCGCATATTAACGGCGGGGATTGGCAGCGACCCATCTACCATCTTGGCTTACTTTGGCCTGTCAAGGGAGTCCATCGAGGCGGCAGGCGGCCGGGTTGGGAACGCGCCGGAGGACCGGGAGAACTTCGATGTCGCGATCGGTGGAGGCGGCGTTATGACCACGGCTCCGGAATGGAGGATATGGACGGAGATCAGCCAGAAGTTCGACCTCAATTTCATCGAGCTGCCTGACGACCTGCTGGCGAAATTGGCGCAGGAGGGCGAGCAGGAGCGTGGCACCATCCCGGTGGGACTGTATCGGGGCGTCGTGCGGCCGATCCCGACCGTCGTGCGCACCGGCACCGTGATCTACGGCCGGGACGATATGCCGGACGATTTTGCTTACCTCGTCGCCAAAGCGATGGACGAACAGCAGGAACTGCTGCAGTGGAAACATCTGAACTTTTCCTACAACATCCACAACGTGTGGAAAGCGTATGAAGTCCCGCTCCATCCGGGCGCGGCGCGGTACTACAAGGAACAAGGCTACATGAAGTAGTTCTCGGAAGGCCGGATAAGGAGAAAACCCATGGCCAAAACATCTCGTCGAGCGTTTCTCAGGAAGAGTGTCGCCGCGGTTCTGGCGGTCTGGACGTGGCTCGGAGTCTGTGTCTATGTCGTCAGGGCACAGGAAGCGGGCGGCGGCACTGGAGCGGTGATTACGTCCACGGTCGACGCGAGTCAAGTCGGGACGCCGGTTTCGAAGTATATCTACGGGATGTTCATCGAGCACATTGGCACCCTCATCTATCGCAGTCTTTGGTCGGAGATGCTCGACGACCGCAAGTTCTACAATCCGATCTCATCCCAGGACACCGAACCGCCCGCTAGGAACGTTCGAACCGGCCACCTAGGATGACACTCCGTAAATGGCGCCCCGTGGGCCCTGACGAAGCGGTGGTGATGGACAAGCACCAAGCCTTTGTCGGCGACCAGAGCCCGCGCATCGAACTCGCTTCCGCCACGCCGCGCGGTATCCGGCAAGCGGGCCTCGCTCTAGTCAAGGGCAAGCATTATACGGGCCGAATCTATCTTCGCGGCACTCCGGGCAGCAAGGTAAACGTCGCGCTGATCTGGGGTAAGGGCGCGAACGACCGGCAGACCGTCCCGTTTGCGACTCTCACCGATGCGTACAGGAAGCTACCGCTGAGCTTTACGGCCAAGGCCGACACCGACGATGGCGCTCTCGAGATCACCGGCACGGGCACGGGGAACTTCCACATCGGCACGGTCTCTTTGATGCCGGCTGACAACGTGCAGGGATTCCGGCCCGATACCATCGCGCTCCTGCGCCAGCTTCACTCCGGCTTCTGGAGGTTACCGGGTGGCAACTTCCTCTCCGGCTGGAGTTGGTACGACTCTGTCGGCGACATCGACAAGCGCCCGCCCATGTTTGACTATGCCTGGAATGCCATGCAGACGAACGATGTAGGCATGGACGAATTCATGACCCTGTGCAAGCTGATTGGTGTGGAGCCGTACATCACCGTGAACGCAGGGTTCGGCGACGCGCACTCGGCGGCAGAAGAGGTTGAGTACATAAACGGCTCGGTGAAGACGCGTCTCGGCGCCATGCGCGCACGGAACGGCCATCCCGAGCCGTATCATGTCAAGTTCTGGAACATCGGCAACGAGCCCTGGGGTACGTTCCAACTCGGCCATACCGACCTGAAGTATTACGTTCTCAAACACAATGAATTTGCGAAATCGATGCGCAAGGCGGACCCGTCGATCACCCTTATCGCCTCGGGGCTGATGCTGGAGGACATGAACCTGGAGGGCGAGACGCGCGCCAAGCACGTGGGGAACCTCCAGCCCCTGTTCGGAACGGATGAGGACTGGACCGGCGGCCTTCTTGCCCACTGCTGGGGGAACTTCGACGGCATCGCCGAGCACTGGTACGCGCAGGGAGGCAGGCACTTCGATCTTGAGCGTGCCAAGAGTCTGCCGCCGGATGCGCCCACCGACAACGCGTATGTGAAGGTTGACCAGACACCGCTGGAGTGGGCGCGTTATGCCGCCAATGTCGTACACCGGAAGGCCGAAGAATGGCAGGGATACCAGCAGCGATTCCCCGCGATGCTCGACAAGAAGATCTTCCTGTCCCTCGACGAGTACGCGTACTTCGGCGGAGGCTTTGGGCAAGGCGTGAATCTCAAACTGGCCCTCGCCTACGGGATGCTGTTTAACGAGATGCTCCGGCACACCGATTTCCTCACCATGTCGGCGCACACCATGGGTGTCTCGACGCTCGACTATAACCGCACCGCCGCGGTCTTTAACACCACCGGACTTCTGTTTAAGCTGTACGGCGAGCACTTTTTTGGTTCTATCCCCGTGGCCCTTTCAGGGAATTCGCCTCAACCGGCGCCCAAGTATCCCATCGGCGGCGATCAGCCTAAGACAAATTCAGGCAGCCCGACCTATCCACTCGACATGTTCGCGGCGCTGACTCCGGACCGCAAGTATCTAACCCTAGCTGTCGTAAATGCGACGGAATCGGTTCAGCCGCTGGCTCTCAAGGTGATTGGAGCCCGGCTGGAGGGAAAATCCACGCAGTGGCAGATGACGGGAAAAGACCTCGAGGCCTCGAACCGTGTCGGCCAAAAACCTCAGGTTGAGGTGAGAGAGATCGAAACCGACAGTGTTCCCCAGACGCTCTCGGTAGCGCCGGCGAGCGTTAGCATCTACAGGCTTTCCCTGGCGGGGGCGGCGCAATGACGCCGGGCGAACCTTTTTGGAGGCGCAGAGTGCTACAACAACGAGTACGTTTCGAATTGAGGATAGGGTTGATTCTAGTCGCGGCAACCGCGCTGAATGTGGCGGCTAGAGCGGCCGACTCCGAGCCCAAACTCACCTACGACAAACCCGCGGCAAAATGGACCGAGGCGTTGCCGCTTGGCAACGGGCGCATTGGCGCGATGGTGTTCGGTGGCACGGAAGATGAGCGCCTGCAGATCAACGAGAGCACCCTCTGGGGCGGAGGCCCTCACGACTACACGAATCCCGGGGCATACGCCAATCTTGAGGAGATTCGCCGATTGATTTTTGCGGGTAAAGTGGACGAGGCTGAAAAGCTCTCGGGAACCCTCATGGGCCGGCCGAGGCTGCTGATGCCGTATCAACCCTTTTGCGACATCCGGCTGCACTTCCCGGGACCGGAGCCTGTGACAGACTACCGCCGCGAACTTCACCTGGACGACGCGACTGCGGTGACAGCCTACACAGTTGGCTCAACAAGCTTCCGGCGCGAAGCCTTTGTTTCCTACCCGGACCAGGTCTTAGTGGTTCGCCTGGTGGCCAGCCGGCCAGGCCAGATCACGTTCACGGTTGGGATGGATTCTCCCCAGCCGGGAGTCCGGGTTGAGAGCACGTCCAACGATACGCTGCAACTCATCGGTCAAATCCAGCCGCGGCAGAATCCGCCGTGGAGTTGGACAGGCTCGTGGGATCAGCCGCGCATGCGATTCGCCGCGGTGCTGAAGGTGCTCGCCGATGGCGGTTCCGTCCGCGCCGCCGGAGGGCACCTGGAGATTTCGGGCGCCAACTCGGTGACGATGCTGTTCAGCAACGCCACCAGCTTCAGGAACTACCGGGACATCGGCGGCGACGCTCTGGGTGCGGCCCAAGCGTACGTGCAGCGCGCGGGGACGCAGTCGTACGACCGGTTGCGGCAGAGGCATGTGGATGATTTTCGCCGCTTGTTTTCGCGCGTACAGTTGCGCCTGGGAGAGGACAATTCCCCTGAGACAACGGACTTGCGCCTCAACAATTTCAGCAAAAACGACGATCCCAAATTGCTCGCCCTCTACTTTGAATTCGGCCGTTATCTGCTGATTTCGTGTTCCCGGCCCGGAGGTCAACCGGCAAATCTGCAAGGAATTTGGAACCAGGATCTGAATCCTGCTTGGAGCAGTAAGCTGACGACGAATATCAACCTGGAGATGAACTATTGGCAGGCTGATACGGGCGATCTTTGGGAAACGGAAGAGCCGCTGTGGAGTTTGGTCCGCGATTTGCGCGTGACCGGCGCCGAAACCGCCCGCGTGGACTACCACAGCAAAGGGTGGGTTCTACACCACAACACCGATCTTTGGCGCGCGACGACACCGGTGGACGGCCCCTGGGGAATCTGGCCCATGGGAGAGGCATGGCTGGCGAACCAGATGTGGCACCACTATGAGTTCAGTGGAGACCGGGAATTCCTGCGGCAACAGGCATATCCCGCGATGAAAGAAGCGGCTGAGTTCGTATTAGGCACTCTGGTGGAGGCGCCGGCAGGCACACCCTTCGCCGGCCGTCTGGTCACGAATCCGTCAACTTCGCCGGAAAACCAATACATTCTCAACGGCAAGCCTGTGAATCTGACCTACGCGCCCACCATGGATATCGAGTTCATTCGAGAACTCTTTGAGAACTGCCGGCGCGGCGCCGAGATCCTTGGAACCGACGCCGGGTTCCGGTCGGAGCTGGAGCGCACCGAGAAGCGCTTGCCGCCGCTGCAAATCGGCCGGCGCGGGCAACTGCAGGAATGGATTGAGGATTATCCCGAAGCTGAGCCACATCATCGGCACGTGTCGCATCTGTACGCGCTCTACCCGGGAGACAGCATCAATCTCAAGACCACCCCCGAGTTTGCGGCTGCCGCAAAGAAGACTCTCGAACTGCGCGGCGACGGCGGTACCGGGTGGTCAACTGTGTGGAGAATAGCTCTTTGGGCGCGGCTGCAAAGCCCGGAGCGCGCTTATGCCAACCTGAAGCTCCTGATTACGCAGAGTACACTGCCGAACATGTTCGATCTTTGTCCGCCTTTTCAGATTGACGGCAACCTGGGCGGTCCGGCCGCCATTACCGAGATGCTGATCCAGAGCACTCCCGAGGAAATCATCGTGTTGCCTGCGCTCCCGCAGCAATGGCCGAGCGGCAGCTTGAAGGGAGTGCGCGTGCGGGGCGGCGGCAAGGTGGACGTCGCCTGGAAAGAGGGGCGTCTCACCGAGCTAAGGTTGCAATCCGATCGCGCGGTGAAATACCGTATAAGTTACCGCGACGAGTCGGCCGCGGCTCGGGTCGAGCCCGGCAAGCCGATCATTCTGGATGGGGCGCTTCATACGATCGGCCAGTGATGCTGCGGGGCGGTCTGACTATGGTGAAAGCGATTTACGCGGGCCGGTTTTGGCGGAGGCAGGCGAACACCTGCCACTACGCCGTGCAGGGAAGTGCAACGTAGTTAAAATCCAAGTGAACGAGGAGGGAAGAAATGAAGCAGGTGGGATTGGCAATACTGCTGTTTGCAAGTTTTTGTTGCGCGCAAGAGCCGGGCAATTTCGAGCCCGCTTCGACCAATGTTTGGGGAGCCGAATACCCGCGCGTTGACGGCGCCGGAAGGGCGGAGTTCCGCGTGAAGGCTCCTGATGCCGCCAAGGTCCGGCTGAATTTCTGGAGCGACCCGAAACTGGATATGGTGAAGCAGCCGGACGGATTCTGGACGGTCACGACGCCCCCTCTGGTTCCCGGCTTTCACTACTACACGCTCATCATTGACGGCGCCGAGGTCTCCGACCCCAACAGTCATGCTTTCTTCGGTGGAGGAAAGGACGCAAGTGGAATCGAGATTCCGGAACCGGGGAGCACATACTATTCAGCTCAAGATGTCCCCCACGGGCAGGTCCGCGAGATTTGGTACAACTCGATGGTGACGGGCACTTGGCGGCACGCGCTGGTCTATCTGCCCCCGAATTACGATACGCAGACCAGCACGCGCTATCCCGTACTGTACTTGCAGCACGGCGCCGGCGAGGACGAAACCGGGTGGATCAGGCAGGGTCACGCCAACTTCATACTCGATAACCTGATCGCGGCTGGCAGTTGCAAGCCCATGATCCTGGTGATGGCATATGGTTACGCCAGGCACGCTGGCCAACCGGCTCCTGATCTCACCGGGAAACCCTTCGGCTCGCCGGAAATGCGGCGGGCGATGCAGGATATGATGACAGCCTTTGAAGACGATTTAACCCAGGCCCTGGTCCCTTACATCGATTCGAATTTCAGAACCATGCCGGACCGCGATCATCGTGCCATGGCCGGCCTTTCCATGGGCGGTATGCAGACATTCCAGATTACCTTCGCTCACCTGGATATGTTTTCCCATATTGGCGGATTCAGCGGAGCGGCGATGGCTTTTGGCAATCAGCAATTCGATGTGAAGACAGCCTACAACGGGGCGATGGCGGATCCGGCTGCCTTCGCGAAAAGGGTGCACTTGCTCTGGGTGGGCGTCGGCACAGCGGAGCCTGCAATGATGCATGCAGGACTTGAGAGATTGCACACATCGCTGCAAGAGGCGAACATTCAGCACGTCTTCTATGAATCGCCGGGCACGTCGCACGAGTGGCAGACGTGGCGCCGTGATCTGAAAGACTTCGCGCCAAGACTTTTTCAGCAAGACGGTAAATAGTGCGTTGAGTAGAGTGGGTTCACAGGCAGCTCAATTTGTGGGCCAACTATCCAGAATTCATTTTTCTTAGGACGAAGAAGCGCGTCAGTATATCCAACGCTGACTGGCACCTGAAGGTGGGCCAGTATGCGCGTGCGGGCCCGCGGGCCGGCTTTTTATACATCATGAGGTGTTCCGATGAAAAAGATGTGGACGATGTCAACGAAGCTGTTTTTTGTTGCGACGCTGGCGATAAGCGTTGCTCGAGTGCCCCGGCTGGGGGCGCAAGTGCAGACCGAAGTGCCCGCCGTGGTTCCCGGTGCGAAGGCGGTGACGGTGGAGCACATCAAAATTCACGCTGAAGCGCTGGAAGGGAACCTGGAGGGTGAGGCGGTCGATCGCGACGTGATCGTGTTCCTGCCGCCCGGCTACGCCAAGGAGAAGCACCGGCGCTACCCGGTCGTCTATGCCCTGCACGGTTATTCCATCGGAGCCGAGCAGTGGACGCACGAAATTCACGTTCCCCAAACCATTGAGGGAGCCTTCGCCCAAGGCAGCCAAGAAATGATTGTGGTGCTGCCCGATTCGAAGACCGTGTATGGCGGCTCGATGTATTCGAGCTCCGTCACCACAGGCGACTTTGAGCGGTTCATTGCCCGCGACGTGGTCGCCTATGTTGACGCTCACTACCGCACCATTCCTAAGCGCACGAGCCGGGGGCTGGTGGGCCATTCCATGGGCGGCTATGGCGCCGCACGCATCGGAATGAAACATCCCGACGTGTTTGGCAGCCTTTACGTGATGAGCGCCTGTTGCCTTTCGCCGATGGGTTCCCGGCCGAGGGGCTCCGGACCCGCGAATCCGGCCATGGAGAAGGCCATGGAAGCGCAAGGTAAGCAATTGGAATCGGTAAAGAGTCCTGCCGACGCGGCGGGATTGTCATTCTTCGTCCGCGCGCAGCTCGCTTCGGCTGCGGCTTGGTCGCCCGACCCAAAGAATCCGCCGCTCTATCTCGACTTACCGGCGAAAAATGGCGAGCCCCAGCCCGAGGTGTCCGCCAAATGGACGGCCAACGCGCCCTTGGCCTTCATCGATCAGTACATCGACAATTTGCGCCAATACCGCGCCATCGCGCTCGATGTGGGGGACCAGGATGGCTTGCGGTTTGACATGACTAAACTGCACCAGATTCTCGACAATTATGGCCTGGCCAATAACTTCGAGACTTATCACGGCACTCATACCAGCGCCGTCGCGGATCGATTTCAGAACCACGTTATGCCGTTCTTCAGCCAGCATCTGTGCGCGACGAAAAACTGCCAGTGAGCGTCCCCTCGTGCGGCGCTTTCAGGGAGTCGCCATAGCGAACGAGGAGACGTTCACCTTGCCGCCGAGGGATTGCGTGGCGTAATTGAAGATGGCGTAGCGGTATCCCAGGAAGAACTGCCAGTGGTTGTCGAGCCCGAACGGCGTGCCGATCGGTTTGAAGGTGTGGCCGTCGGTGCTGTAGGAAAACTTTGCCGTTCGACCTGCACCGGGGTGAATGTCCGCGGAGACGCGCAGCCAGATGCGGCCGCCCGAAACCGGTTCACGTGCGACTTCAGTCCCCGTGCTCGTGCTCTGCCACTCCCTGCCCATCGTGAGATTGTCTTCCATCACGACTTGGAATGATCCGTTATCTCGTTTGATCCCCACCCAGGCGGAGGAGTTCCTGAGCATGGCAAGGCCCGCCCGGTCGCCGTCCTTCATGGCGGAATAATCGAGCGCGATAGTGGCGGTTGACTCCGGCCCCAGGATGCGGTGAGTCAGCGTGTTCCTGGCCCGGTACAAATCATCAGTTATCGTGGCCGTTTTGAGAGTGAGCCCCTTGTCAACGGACCATTTTGAGTTGTCCGGATTATGATTCCACTCCCACTCGGGGCTGAGTGTCGTGCCCCGGAAGTTGTCAACGCCGGTAAGCGGATTCAGGGGGTGCGGCGGAAGGGGATACGGATAGGAGACGCTCCAGGCGTTGCCCGCGATCTGCATAACCGGCCAGCCGTCGGCGTCCCATTTCAAGGGAGCCAGCACGGGAATTCGCCCGCCGGGATAGGCATCAATGAATGCCATGTAGTACCAGTCGCCGCGCGGCGTTTGCACGATTCCACCCTGATGCGGTGAGCCTGCGCCCGGGACCGGGCTCGTGGCCTCGACCACGAGCGACCGCAGGGTGTAAGGTCCGAAAGGCCCATTCGTGGATTTCAGGACGTACTCCGCATCCGGCGGATGGTCGGTGAAAATGTAGTAGTTGCCATTCACCTTGTAGAAACGCGATCCCTCCAGCATCCCGAGGTTTCCGGGAGACGTGAACACCATCTGGCTTTTGACCTCGCGCGTAGCATCGGGCGAGAGTTGCGCGACACTGAGCGTCGTGTTGCCATATGCCACGTACAGGGTGTCGTCCTCGTCAACGAGCAGCCCGGCGTCGTAATAACACTTATCGAGAACTGCCTTCCTCTGCCAGGGCCCCTCAGCGGCGGGCGCCGTGTAGATGTAGGTCTTGGAGAACTCGATGCAACCTCCCCAATAGAACGTCTTGTTGCTTTTGCGGTATCCGAGGAAAGAAGCCCAGGTGCCCTTGACGTAGGCGCTGCCTCCCTTCAGATCGTAGGCGGGGGAGAAGTCCAGTGTGGGTACCGAGTGCCCGACGTATTCCCAATGGACGAGGTCGTAGGAACGGAGAATCGGCGCGCCGGGCGAGTAGTGCATGTTGGAGGCGGAGTAATAGAAAGCATCGCCGGCGCGGAAGATGTCAACGTCCGCGAGGTCCTCCCACAATATCGGATTTTTGAATTCCGAGGCCGGTCCGGGGCAGGGCGCCGCGGCCGGTTTGGCGGCCGTTGACCTGAGGCAGTAACCGAAGAGTAGAAGCGCAATAAAACAAATCAAATAGCCGATGGGCAAAATACGACGCCAAGCAGTTCCAGGCATTGAGACTCCGTCATCAAATGAAAGTTTTGTTCCGCCGGCAGTTGGCTTTGCAAGGCCGGGGCCAGCACGTGCTGCAACCAAGCTTCCGCCTCGCGCCGCCGATAGACCAATCCTGGACCGGTGATCCGGGCCAAGCCCGAGGCTTTGGCTCACGCCGCCACATCCTTCAAGGACAGATCGGACACCGCATCCGCCAACGCCTTCCGCAGCTAAGCGGCGGCATCGGGGATCTTGCAACAGCGGATCATGGCCTCGCTCTGCCGTGCCGTGTCTTCCAAGTCGGAGGGAAGCAACGTGAGTTCATGAGGCCACTCTCGCTCATCGTGAAGTCGCAGCGTTTTCATGCCACGAGCATGACTGCTTGGCCGGAGATTCGCAATCCCTATTTTAACGCTTAGGGGGTCTGAGGGTGAAGGGATCCTGGCAACAAGCCGTCGTCAAAATTCACGCGGGACACCACCCTAGGCCCCCTGAACCCTCGGCGATTCATTTCGCGGCTTTTGATGAAAGCAAATCCTCACTTTGGGGTTGTCCCCTGGGGTGAGACAAACAGTTAAGGCACTCCTCCCGACTCCAACTGGAGATCCATGGTCCGTGTAAGCTGCAAGCGGCGGGCGACCCGCAAACTTTTGCTGTCTTGGAGTTGACCCATTCGGGTGCAAGTGGCATCATACCTATCATAAACTCGGGGCGTCGCGGAGTGTGCTGCATGACGAAGAAACATTATTTGCCCATTACTCTGGTGGTGGTAGTTGTCGGGGTACTGCTCTTGGCGAGCTTTCCGCCCAAGTGGTTTGCCCAGCCCCCCACCCCCGCGCAAAGCGGCCAAGAGCCCTCTTCGGGACCGCAGCCGGACGTGGGGGAAACAGTTTTGGTTCCCAAGAAGACGGCGCCGAATACCACGCAGCCGGCGACTGTGCAGCCGCAGAATAAGCCCGAGAAGATTAATCCCAACGAGGTCTATACGCTCTCGACGACTACCAACCTGGTCAATGTGGATGTGATGGTCGTTGACAGCAATGGCAGCCCGCTCCAAAACCTGGAGAAGAAGAATTTCCAGCTTTATGACGACGGCGTCCAGCAAGCGATCACCAACTTCGGGACCGGCGAAGCCCCCATGACCATTTGTGTGCTGATTGAGTTCGCCAACCGTTGGTGGCCGTACCTGGTTATAGCGCTTCGATACAGCTACGATTTCTTGAACGTAATACACCCCAAGGACTGGGTAGCGGTCGTCTCCTTTGACATGAAACCCCAAATCCTCACCGATTTCACTCAGGACCGTTCCGAGGTCCGAGGGGGGCTGGATCAACTACGCATCCCCGGCTTTAGTGAATCCTGCGTTTACGACGCGCTGGCCTTTGTATTGGACCGAATGAAAGAGGTGCACGGACGCAAAGCCATTGTGGCCGTTGTTACCGGCGTTGACACCTTCAGCAAGCTGACCTACGACCAGTGCCTGAAAATCGTGAAGGCATCGGACACACCCATCTATCCCGTCAGCATCCTGGAATTCCTGTCGGTTCGCAGCCCCAGTATGAGCGGCCGCGTTGGCAGTATATCGGGCATCGACATTTTGCAGGCCGAAAATGCACTCAAGACCATTGCCTCCTACTCCGGCGGTCAGGCCTACTTCCCGCGCTTCGAGCAGGATGTGCCGGGCGATTACCAACAAATCGCGCAGCAACTTCGCACGCAATATAGCCTGGGCTTTGTCCCCACCAATGCGACTAAAGACGGCCAGTTCCACAAGCTCAAGGTTGCAGTGGTGGACGAACAGGGGAACCCGCTCACGATTTTCAATGAAAAGGGCAAGAAGGTGAAGTACCACATTGTGGCGCGCGACGGCTATTACGCCCCGAAATCTTAGTCCTGCTTCGCCGTTTGCAGGTGGCGAACTCGCGCCGGAGGGCGGAATGGCGCCTGCTCCCGGCGAGTTACCGCCCGGAGAAAGCGGAGGCTTTTCTTCACATCGAAGCTGATTCGTGGCCGAAGCCGGCTTGGGGCCTCAATGCGAGAAGTGCCGCACCCCGGTTAAGACCATCGCCATGTGGTGCTGGTTGGCGGCGGCGATGACCTCACTATCGCGAACCGACCCGCCGGGCTGCACAATGGCCGTAACCCCCGCTCGCGCCGCTTCTTCCACATTGTCGGAAAAGGGAAAGAAGGCATCGGAAGCAAGCACCGTACCTTCCAGCGCGTGCTTCAAATCGCGCGCCTTGGTGGCTCCCAGCTTGACCGAGTCCACGCGGCTCATCTGGCCGGCCCCCACACCCACCAGCACTCCCGGCCGGGCAAAAACGATGGCGTTCGATTTGACATGCTTCACCACTCGCCAGGCAAAAATCATGGCCGCCATTTCTTCCGGCGAAGGCTGGCGCTCCGTGACGCATTTCCAAACCTGGGGTTGTGCCGGCAGAGAATCGGGTGTTTGGACGAGCAAGCCTCCGCCCACGGTCTTGAACTGGAGCCCGTAGTCGTCGCCGGCCGTCGCCGACATATCGAGAAGGCGAAGGTTTTTCTTGGCGGCCAAGCGCTCGAGCGCGGGCGCCTCAAAACCCGGCGACACGACGGCTTCCACAAAAAGCTTTGCCAGCTCTTCCGCCGTGGGACCGTTCACCGCGCGGTTGAACGCGATTACGGATCCGAAGGCCGAAACCGGGTCGACTTCCAGGGCGCGCTGGTAACTCTCCACCAGCGTCGCCCCCGTGGCCACTCCACAGGGGTTGGTGTGTTTGATGATGACCGTAGTCGGTTCTTCAAATTCCTGCACCAGGCGCCAGGCCGCCTCTAAATCCACCAAATTGTTGTAGGAAAGTTCCTTGCCCTGGAGTTGCGGAGCGGCGGCCAAGCCCCGCCCGGCCGCGGCGGGATGGCGATAAAGCGCGGCCTTCTGGTGCGGATTCTCGCCGTACCTTAAATCCGCCACTTTCCGGTAGTTCAGGTGGAGCGCCTCCGGAAATTCTCCATTGGCCATCTTCTGCAACGTGGTGGAGATGGCGCCATCATATGCCGCCGTCGTCGCGAACGCTTTGCGTGCCAGCCGGGCACGCGTTTCCCGCGAAATGCTTCCACCATTTCTCCGTAGTTCTTCCAGGACGCCGGGATAATCGGCGGCGTCCACCAGCACGGTAACATCTTCGAAATTCTTCGCCGCCGAACGCAGCATCGAGGGGCCGCCAATGTCGATGTTTTCGATCAATTCTTCCAAAGTCACGCCGGGCTTCATCGCGGTTTTCTCGAAGGGATAAAGGTTCACCACCACCAGGTCGATGAACTCGATGCCGTGTTCCTTAACCTGCGCCTGGTGCTGAGGGTTCGAGCGTATGGCCAGCAGGCCGCCGTGGACCTTGGGATGAAGGGTTTTTACCCGGCCATCGAGCATCTCGGGGAATCCCGTAAAATCCGAGACATCCCGCACCTTTAGGCCCTTTTCGCGGAGCAGTTTCGCCGTCCCGCCGGTGGAGAGCAACTCGACTTCCAGCGCCATAAGTCCGGAAGCAAGTTCCAGGATGCCCGTCTTGTCGCTGACGCTGATGAGCGCCCGAGAAATTCTGCCCATGGAAACCCCTTTGGAAGAAGGTAGAAGTTAGAAGCCGGGAAGCAGAAGCCGGAACATTCATCCCTGCCTCGATCAAGGAGCAGCGGTGAAGGGCGGGGTGTAACATGGATGAGCGAAGACAATGACATCGCTCTACTTTCGGGCCGTATCCAGATGAATGAAAAAGCCCCTCATCTGACTCGTAGCTCCCAACTTCCAACTCCTAACTTCTAGCTTCTGTCTCCTGTCCCTCTCATTCCGCTTTCGTGGCTTTGAACTTGACCTTGCCTTCCTCCACGGAGATGGAAAACAAGACCTTGTCGCATCCCAGCTTCTCTTTAACTTGCTGCGTCTTGTCCTTGATGAATTTGTGGAAGGCAGCGAGGTCGAGGAACTCGGCACGCTCCCCTGTCTGCATCCTGGCCTCTACCATGGCTTGCAGAAGTTGGCTGACCTTCTCTGTCTCCACGTCCGGGTCCGAACAGACGACGCGCACAGTGCCATCCTCCTCCGTCAGGTCTTTGGGATGTTTGTGCGGGCCGGTCGCGCTGCGGCCTTCTTCCTTTTCCTGAAGCTTGCGCCGCCAAAGGTTCGAGTTGACGGCGTATTTCTGGGCCAGGCTGGTAAAGCGAAAGCGCTGGCTGAAGTTCAACATCGACTGGTCGCTGGAATACTTTTTGATGGTGTTTTCTACACGGAACAGGGTATCGCGTGGAGGGCGGGGCGAGGCGCCATTAAAATAAACTTCGTATTCAATTTTGAGACGGCGGAGATCGTCTTCAAGCTTGTTGAAATCTTCGTCAACTGTCACGAGTGCGCCTCAAGTCCAGTTCAGGAGTCGGAATTATACCCCGTTTGAAACAATCCGCGTCAACGGAAAGTTGACGGCCCTACCCGACTGTGCTGAAATGTCGGACGGACACAGGTCAGGGATTAGGGGTTGGGGATTAGGGATTCGGGTATAGAGCCGTTTTCTTGGATTGCGTTGTCCGATTATGCAGAATTTGCGGCTTGGAGCTGATCCCGAGTGCCTAATCCCTGACCCCGAATCCCGTATCTCGTATCCCGATTCACGTGCTATGGACTCCCTTAAGAGTGGTCCCCAACCCGCAGCCGGCAGCTTGCTCCGCCGAATTCCCGCCGTGGATGAGTTGTTGAATCGCCCCAGCCTGCGCGAACTCGAAGGGCGGGTGGGCCATCGCGTGGTGGTGGAGGCGACGCGAAAGGTCCTGCAAAACGTGCGCGAAGGAATCTCCCGCGGCAGCTCGGACACCGTATCGGAAGAATGGCTGGAGGAAGAAATCATCAAGGAAGCAGCCGCCGTCACCGGATTCTCCCTCCAGCCCGTCATCAACGCCACGGGGGTTATCCTCCACACCAACCTGGGACGCGCTCCGCTGGCGCCCGAGGCCCTTGCCCACCTGGTCCGGGCCGCCGAGGGCTATTCCAACCTGGAGTACGATCTGGAGCGTGGCGAGCGCGGCCAACGCGACGTCCACACGGAGCGACTCTTCGCTCGGCTGCTCGGCGCCGAGCGGGCGCTGGTGGTTAATAACAACGCCGCCGCCGTCTTTCTGGCGCTGAACACGCTGGCGGAGGGGGCAGAAGTCATCGTGTCGCGCGGTGAGCTGATCGAAATCGGCGAATCGTTTCGCATTCCCGAAGTCTGCGCCAAAAGCGGGGCGGTGCTGCGCGAAGTCGGCACCACCAACCGCACCCGCGCCGGTGATTACGCCGCGGCGGTCAATGAGCGCACCCGCGTGCTGTTGCGCGTGCATCCCAGTAATTTTCGCATCGTGGGCTTCACGGAGCGGCCTCGTTTGGAGGAGCTGGTGGATTTGGCCCGCAAGCACAAGCTGATTCTGATGGAGGATGTGGGCAGCGGCTGCCTGGTGGATCTTACTTCCTGCGGCGTGCGCGATGAATTGCCTGCCGTCCTGAGCTTGCAAGCCGGCGCCGACGTGGTGACTTTTAGCGGTGACAAGCTGCTGGGGGGGCCGCAGGCGGGAATCCTGGTGGGTAAACGCGAACCCCTCGAACGCATCCGGAAGAATCCGCTCTTTCGCGCCCTTCGCGTGGATAAGCTGACAATTGCCGCGCTGGAAGCGACCGCCTCACTTTATTTGCAGGGGCGGCTGGATTCCATCCCGGCGCTGCACATGATCCGCCTATCCTACCAAGAGATTGTCTTGCGGGCCGAGCGCCTGGCCAAGAGGATCTCCGCGCGGCAGGATTATACGGCGGTTCCCCGCGATGGCGAATCCGTAATCGGCGGCGGCTCCACTCCCGGCCAGACGCTTCCCACTTGCCTGGTGGCGGTCCGCCATCGCCAGCACAGCGCGGCGAAGCTGGAAGAAGCGCTCCGTCACCAGAAGCCCGCCATCCTTGGCCGCGTCGAGCAGGACGAGTTCATCATCGACCTGCGAACGGTTTTAGATGAACAGGATGATTTGATCGCACGGGCCTTTGAACAAATCCAGTAGGCAGTAAGCAGAAGGCAGTAGGCAGTCATGCGATGTTCCATTGATGAAGGTCTTTTCAATCGTCAATCGGCAATCGTAAATCGACAATTATGAAGGCACTTTATTTCGATGGCAAACTCACCCTGCGCGAAGTAACGAGGCCGCAGCGCGCCCCGGGCGAGGCGTTGATAAAGGTCCTGCTGGCGGGCATCTGCGGCACCGACCGGGAAATCCTGAAAGGCTACTCCGGATATCGCGGCATACCGGGCCATGAGTTTGTGGGCCGGGTGGTGGAATGTGACGACCCGCAATGGGCGGGTCGGCGCGTGGTGGGAGAAATCAATCTTGCCTGCGGCCATTGCCCATGGTGCGCGAAGGGTCTGGGCCGGCATTGCCCCCATCGATCGGTTCTGGGGATAGTCAACCGCCCGGGAGTATTTGCGGAGTATGTGACTCTGCCTGTCGAGAATCTGCACAAGGTTCCCGATGAGATTTCCGACTCCGCCGCAACCTTCACGGAGCCGGTGGCGGCGGCATGTGAAATCCTGGAGCAAATGGCCTTGGCGCCGGGAACGCAGGTGGCGATTATCGGCGACGGCCGCTTGGGGCTGCTCGCAGCTCAGGTGTTAAAGCACGCCGGAGCGCAGGTCACGCTGATCGGCCGGCATGGATGGAAGTTGGAGCTGGCACGCGCCTGGGGTGTGCGGGTTTTGGGTGAAGGCGATGAGGAGCTTGCGCCCGGCAGCTTTCCCGTGACGGTGGAAGCCACGGGCTCGCCCGGCGGCATTAGCGCGGCCCTGCGATTGGTTGAGCCGCGCGGCACGGTGGTAATGAAGTCCACGTTCCACGGCGCCGCAAGTTTCGACGCCACCAAGCTGGTGGTGGATGAGATCACCCTGCTCGGTTCCCGTTGCGGGGTGTTTGCGCCGGCGCTCGAATTGCTCCGGCGAGGGCATGTGACGGTTAACAATTTGATTACCAAGACATTTCCGTTAGAGCTGGGACTTGAGGCCTTCGAGTATTTGGACCAGACTTCGGGATTGAAGGTCCTGCTGGAGATGCCTTAGGAAAAACGAAATTCGAAAAACTTCTGCTCTGCGTCTCGGCGTGTCTGCGGTAAGATTTCGCCAGAGGGTAAATAGCATGGGTGTTTTGTCGAGTCGAAAATATATCCGTTTTCGCAATGCGGTGCTGTTGCTGATTACGGTGACATTCAGCTTAGGCGTCGCAGAAGGGAAAAAGCGGGCGCCATCGCCTCCGCCCACCGGCCTGCCCGTGCAGATCAATAACCTGGCCAAGCAGCTTCCCGGCGTGATGCTGCAAGATGCCGCGCCCATCACCAGCCAGATTCAAAAGTTGGTGGTGGATCACATGACGGAGTGGATGGCCAATCGCACGCCGACGGACGTGGAGGTGCGACGCGAGCTGGAAAATGTTTTTTCCCTCCTGCACTATCCCGAAGTGGCGCTGCCGGCGTCTTTCGCGCAACCGTGGAAAGGCGAGTTGGTCGTGGGGGCGGGATACACGTTGGGCTGGACGGACATCGACCGCCTGAACGTGGTGGCAATCTTTACCAGCAGCCTCGGCAAGAGCCGTCTGGTGACGGTTACGGATTTCGTTCCTCGCACCGACCTCCACTATGAAATGCTGCCCCAGCTTGCCTGGGACGACCTCCGGTTCTTCATATACGGGGTCCGCCTCGGCAAGAGCCAGCCGCGGCTCTCGGTGGTGCTCTACTCCTTTGATGGGCAAAATCTGAAGCGCCTCTGGGAAGACCGGGACATCTATGACGGAAAAATGGACATCCTGAAGGATAAGATTACCATCCGCTACCTGAATGAGGATGAATACGTGCGAGCGGTCGAGAAAAACAGCAACCCTCCGCGCCACATGTCCACCTACCAGCTTACCCCCGCGGGGATACAACTTGTAGACGATCACGATATTCCCTTCTAGCCCCGTGCGGCCATTTTGAGGCTACGGCCCGGATGGGATTTGACAAGCGAATCTGAAACAGAACGTAGGGCGCCGTTGCCAACTCCTTTCACCACCTCTTGCTAGACGCCCGATAACTCCATATACTTTCGCCATCTTTTGGCCGTTTGATGAGGAGGGAATATGGCTGTTATTTCACGCCGTGACGCGAGCAAGCTTCTGTTGGCGGGATGTGCGGGTGCGCTGCTCCCGGCCGGGAAACTTCGCGGCGCCACCATGATCAATTCTGTTTTCCGCGGGGTGCAGATTGGCGCGCAAAGCTACTCGTTCCGCGACCGGCCCCTCGGCCCCTGCATCGACGCTTTCCGCGAGGTGGGGTTGGGCGAGTGCGAGCTCTGTGACTTCCAAATTTGTCCGGCAGGGCTGCAAGGCAAGGAACTGATGAAGTGGGAACTCGAGGCGCCTATGAGCTACTTTAAGGATGCCCGCAAGAAGTGGGATGATGCGGGCATTCTCCTTTACGCCTTCACCTATGCTTTTCGGAAGGGAATGACCGATGAGGAGATCGAGTGGGGCTTTCGTGCTACCCAGGCGATGGGGGTGAAGTACATCACATCGTCTTCCAATGTCAGCGTGGCGCCGCGCGTGGATAAGTACGCGCAGAGATACAAAATCATGGTCGGCTTCCACGGGCACGATCACAACTCCGACCCCGATGAGTTCTCCACCGCGGAAACTTTCGCGCGCGCCATGCAGGGCGCATCGCCCTACATCGGCGTCAACCTTGATATCGGCCACTTCGTCGCCGCGGGCGGAGACCCCGTTGCGTACATCACCGAGCACCACGATAAAATCGTCACCCTGCACATTAAGGATCGAAAGAAGGATCACGGCCCGAATATGCCCCTGGGCGAGGGTGACACGCCCATCGTGGCCGTGCTGCAATTGTTGCGCGATAAAGGCTGGAAGATTCCTGCCAACATCGAGTACGAGTACGGGAAACCCGGCTCGGACACCATCGCGGAAGTTAAGAAGTGCTTCGAGTATTGCCGGAAAGCTCTGGAAAGCTGAGCCGTCTGCGTCTTCGTCAGGCCGATGAGGGCGGGAGAAATCAGCCGCCCTCACGGGTCGTGAATGGATTTCGAAGCGGGCGTAACGCGGACCTGCTCTGTAGGTCCGCGTTAAACCCGCTCCATGGGTGGGGGAAGCCCTACCCCTACATGCAAGAAGGCCAGAAAGGGTCGCCGCAGCGAGGCCGTGGCCACCTGTTTAGGCAAGGTCGTAGCGATCGAGGTTCATCACCTTGTTCCACGCCGCCACGAAGTCCTTCACAAACGTCTTCTCCGCGTCTTCACAGGCGTAGACTTCCGCGATGGCTCGGAGCTGGGAATTCGAACCGAAGATCAGGTCGACGCGGGTGCCGGTCCACTTGAGTTCGCCCGTCTGGCGATCGCGCCCCTCAAACACGCCTTCCGCTGTCGAGGAGGCCTGCCACTTCGTATTCATGTCGAGCAGGTTGACGAAGAAATCATGGGTCAGCGTCCCGGGCTGCTTGGTGAAGACTCCGTGCTGGGCCTGCCCGAAGTTGGCGCCGAGAGCACGCATTCCGCCGATGAGCACCCTCATCTCCGGGGCTGTCAGTGTCAGCAACTGCGCTCGATCCACCAGCCGCTCCTCCGCGGTTCTCGGATCACCGCTGCTGTGAAGGTAGTTGCGGAACCCGTCGGCGGTTGGCTCGAGCACAGCGAATGAGTGCGCATCGGTCTGCTTCTGCGAGGCATCCGTGCGCCCCGGCGAGAAGGGAACGTTCACCTTGTGCCCGGCCTTTTTCGCCGCTTCCTCCACGGCGGCGCACCCGCCCAGAACAATCACGTCTGCCAGTGAGACCTTCTTCCCGCCTTTCAGCGATTTGTTGAAATCTTTTTGAATCGCCTCCAGCTTCTTCAATACCTTGGCCAGTGCGGCCGGCTGGTTCACTTCCCAGTTCTTCTGCGGCTCGAGGCGAATGCGCGCCCCGTTCGCCCCACCGCGCTTGTCGGAGCCGCGGAACGTTGACGCCGACGCCCAGGCCGTCGTGACCAGTTCGGAAATTGAAAGTCCGGACGCGAGGATCTTGGCTTTCAGAGCGGCAGTTTCCTTCGCCCCGATGAGTTTATGATCCACGGCGGGAAGGGGGTCTTGCCACAACTGAGGCTGCTTGGGAACCAGTGGGCCCAGGTAGCGCGAAATCGGCCCCATGTCTCGGTGCGTCAGCTTGAACCACGCCTTGGCGAATGCGTCGGCGAACTCCTGGGGATTCTCGAGGAAGCGCTTCGAGATGGGCTCATAGATCGGGTCCATGCGCAGGGAGAGGTCCGTGGTGAACATGATCGGGGGGTGCCGCTTCGACGAATCTTGCGCATCCGGAACGGTGGCCACTGCCGACCCGTTCTTGGGAAACCACTGGTAGGCGCCGGCTGGGCTTTTCCCCAGCTCCCACTCATGGCCGAACAGGGTTTCCAGGTAGCTGTTGTCCCACTTCACGGGGGTATGGGTCCAGGCGCCCTCCAGGCCGCTGCCGATCGCATCGCCCCAGGCGCCGCTGCCATAGGTGCTCTTCCAGCCGAGGCCTTGCTCCTCGATGGGAGCGGCCTCGGGTTCGGGGCCCACATACTTTTTGGGGTCGGCAGCGCCGTGGGCTTTGCCGAACGTGTGCCCGCCGGCAATCAGCGCCACGGTCTCTTCGTCATTCATCGCCATGCGGCCGAACGTCTCGCGAATGTCCCGCGCCGCCGCGAGGGGGTCCGGCTTGCCGTTGGGCCCTTCCGGATTGACGTAAATCAGGCCCATCTGCGTTGCGCCCAGAGGATTCTCGAGATCACGATCGCCTTTGTACCGTTTGTCCGCCAGCCATTCGCCCTCCGCCCCCCAATAAATGTCCTCTTCCGGCTCCCACACGTCCACGCGCCCGCCGCCGAAACCGAAGGTTTTAAATCCCATCGACTCTAGTGCCACGTTACCGGCGAGAACCATGAGGTCGCCCCAGGAGATTTTCCGGCCATACTTCTGCTTGATCGGCCAGAGCAGCCGGCGCGCTTTATCGAGATTCACGTTGTCGGGCCAGCTATTGAGTGGCGCAAAGCGTTGGTTGCCGGAGCCTGCCCCGCCGCGCCCGTCGGCAATGCGGTACGTACCGGCGGCGTGCCATGCCATCCGAATGAGAAACGGCCCATAGTGGCCATAGTCGGCCGGCCACCACTCCTGCGACGCCGTCATTAAGGCGTGCAGGTCCTTGATCACGGCATCGAGGTCGAGGCTCTTGAACTCTTTAGCGTAATTGAACGCCTTGCCCATGGGATTGGACAAGGGAGAGTGCTGGTGCAGGATCTTCAGGTCCAATTGATTCGGCCACCAATCCGCATTCGTCGCGGCTCCGGCCGCCGAGTGCCTGTGAGCACCGCTCGTCACCGGGCACTTGCTTTCGGTTGACAAGGTATGCTCCTGATGAGCGGGAACAGGCGCCCCCGCTGTGGTATTGAGTGTCTTATCCATGTTTTTGCCCTCCTTCGAGTTAGTTAAAATAACTCTGACGAACTACGAACCCATCCTGGATTTCGCCTTCGCGCCATCGCCGCCGGGGTATCGCGCCGGAGAAAAGCCCACGGCCAGAAAGGCACTGACCGTGGCTACCTGCTGCTCATGAAATTGCCGCTGGCCGCGCCTCCGGGCCCGCGCCGTCAATCCGGTATCCGCACGCCTACGACACTGGACGGGAAATGTGCCGCGGAGCGCACTTCGCGCAGAGCCCCCGGAAAATGATCTCGTATTCGCGAACCATCCGCTTGCCGAGGGAGCCCGCGGCAGGCCTGGGCACGTCGTGCCACCGAATGTCCTCAACCTTGCCGCAGCGGTCGCAGATGAAGTGGTGATGCCGCATGCCTTTCGCGTCGAATCGCGCGGCGCGGCCCTCGACGGCCACTTCCCGCACCAAACCCGCCTGCACCAGGTCCCGCAGATTGTTATAAGTCGTGGCCCGGGATGAGCGCGGGTCCGCGCGATTTACGGCGGCGAAGATTTCTGCCGCCGTGGGATGACGGGTGTCTTCCAGCAAGTAGGCCATCACGGCGTAGCGCTGCGGCGTGCACCGCAACCCGCTGCCCTCCAGGGATTTTTTAATCGCTTCGGCGTCCATGAAAAGGTTAGATTAAATCTAATGTGATATTTTGTCAAGACTTATGCTTTCGGAGTAGTGTCCTGATTTAAACAGCGCCGCGCTTGTCAGGCTGCGGAAAAAGTCGTAGCGGCGGGTTTATGCCGCCATGCTCGCATTGCGAGAATTAGAGTTATGGCGGCGTAAAGCCGCCGCCACCTCGCTAATGGGGACTTTTTCCGCCGCCTGCTGAGCCCGGCATGTGGCGACCTGGAGGCCGGCGCGGCAATGCTCGTGGCCGCCGGGCGGCGGCATTGGGTAGCTCCAGTCAGTGGTTTCGTGACCGTGCGTTCTTCCTGACGCCGACTGGCGCAGACACCCGTCGTTTGGTGTCCGTGCCTGCCGGCTAATGCCAGGTCCTTCCCGGACCCAGACTCACCAGATCAGGAGTCTCCGCCAGCCGACGGTCTCCAGACGCCGAGCGTCGGTGCTTTTGGGAACTTGAGGTTTAGCATAAGATATTCCCGATCGGGAGTATTTATCCCAATTTACCCGGCTAAGGTCCACAATATTCCCGATCGGGAATAAACACTTGACTAAATCTAGGAACTCGCCTAATATTACCGTGCGGGAATATTAAGAACCATGAACTACACGGCACGGCAAATCGGCGAACTCGTCAAAAAGACGCGCAAGAGCATGGGAGTCACGCAGAAACGCCTGGCTCTAACCTCAGGCACGGGGATACGTTTCATCATCGAACTGGAGCAGGGCAAACCGACTTGTCAGTTAGAGAAGACCCTGACTGTCCTGCACACCCTGGGAATCAAAATGGAGTTCACCCCGCCGGCGGCAGGAAAGGCATAAGCAATGGCAAGGGCCCTCGATGTATATCTGCATCGCGATCTCGTCGGGCATCTCATACAAGACGATGACGGGCAGATGTTTTTTGCTTATGCGGAGAGCTGGCGGGAAAACCCGGCAGCCATGCCCCTTTCGCATTCCCTGCCGCTCGGAAAAGCGCGGTTCACCCGCAAAGAGTGCAGCGGATTTTTCGGCGGCATCCTGCCGGAACAAAAGCTGCGCGAGATCGTGGCTAAAAATCTCGGCATCAGCGCCAAGAATGATTTTGCCATGCTGGAACGGATCGGCGGCGAATGCGCGGGCGCTGTAACCTTTCTGCCCGCCGGCGAACCATTGCCGGAGCGCGAGGATCGCTACCGGGACCTTGCAGATAACGAGCTGGTTGATATGCTGAAAACGCTCCCCCGGCGCCCCCTGTTGGCGGGAGAGGCGAATGTGCGCCTGTCTCTTGCCGGGGCGCAGGACAAGGTCGCAGTGAAAGTCTGCGGCAACAGGATCTCGATCCCTCTCGGCGCAGCCCCGAGCACACACATTCTGAAACCCGCCAGCGAGCATTTCGCGGGTCTCATATTTAATGAGATGTTGTGCCTCGACCTGGCGAAGGCTGCCGGTCTTTTCGTTGCCAGGGCGGAAACAAGAAACATCGATGGAATGGACTTCATTCTGGTGGAGCGGTACGATCGCTCCGTCATCCGGTCTTCCCATGGTTCCGAGCGTTATGAGCGGCGGCATCAGGAAGACTTCTGCCAGGCATCGGGGATTGTTGCAGAAAATAAGTACCAAAGCGAAGGCGGCCCTTCGCTCAAACAATGCTTTGATCTGTTGCGTGAAGTCTCGACGGCTCCGGTCATCGACCTCGAACGCCTGCTGGACGCCGTCATATTCAATTATCTGATCGGCAATAACGATGCGCACGCAAAGAATTATTCCCTCGTCTACGGTACGGGAAAAGGCGCAGGCTACGAGGCAAGGTTTTCGCCACTCTATGATCTTGTCTGCACGGTTTATTACCCGGAACTCAGCAGGAAAATGGCCATGAAGATTGGCGGGGAATATCTCTCTGACCGGATTTCTCCCGGTCATTTCGAGACATTGGCCACGGAAGCCGGCCTTGCCAAGCCGCTGGTAAAACAGCGCGTGCCGGAACTGGCGAAATCGGTCATAAAAGGTCTGAACATGATAGAGGCGAAACAGCCCGTTGCCGTTGACGTTGCCAAGATCATTCGCCAACGAAGTGAAGAAGCTGTGTCACGCTTTTCCAGGTAAATAATCTGCCGCTTTCCGCTACCGGGATGACGTTTGCCAGCCGGCGGGATTCATTCTGCCATGAGTGCTCGCGGGTATCGATACCATCCTGGGCAGATAACTTGACGTGTACATACGATTCCGCTATGCTATATATACAAAGGTTGGGGGTGCTTACATGGCGGTGACACTCACATCGATAAGGCTGGACACCCGTCTGGCGGACGAAGCCCGAAAAGTCCTCGGCGCGAAATCCCGGACCGAGGCCGTGCATGTAGCGCTCCGGGAGGTCGTGGCGCTGAAGCGATTCAAGGAATTGATGCGGAAGCACGCGGGAAAGCTCTCCTTCGCGGGTCACGGTGAGTAACCTCGTCATCTTCGACACTTCGATCTTCATCGATCATCTGCGCACCGGATGTCACGAGCAGCGAATACAATCACTGACGGGTTCTCATCCGGACATCTTCCGTGGTCTTGTCGGAGCTGTGGCGTGGCGCAACCGCACCGGCGGAGCGCGAGTTCCTGCGCGTGCTGGAGAAGAACCATCGCATCCTGACGCCCACGGAGAATAATTGGTTGGAGTCCGGCCGGCTGCTGGGCCAAATCCACGCGGACAAAGGCTTCTCGCCTGACAAGTTGCGCGATCTGCATTTCGACGTGCTTATCGCGCTCACCGCGAGGACTCACGGCGCTCGCCTCATCACCTCCAACCGCGCCGACTTTGAAATGATCAACTCCTACCGGACATTTCAATTGGAAATATGGTAGCCGCGACCTCCGAGCGAAGTCGGCCCTTGGAGTGCGGCCGCAGCAGCTACCGCCTTTTCGCTCTGACTGTTGCGCAATTACAATACGAAGCGAAGGCGGAAGGCGGTAGCTGCTGCGACCGCACTCCAAAGGCGCATCGCACGTAATTGGATTGCGTGTATCGCCCGGTCGTGGCCCGTGGCTACCCGCAGGCGCGATCGTTTGCAGAGCCGGCACGCGAAAGCAAAGCCGGAACAAAGTGCCGCGTACCCTCGTATTGATGATGTGATGCCGAACGGTTCTCCCATGCATCGCGCACTGTTCCTCCAGGAGGATAAGCGGGATGACTGAACCTATCAAAATGCCGAACGCTTCCCCATGGATCGCCTACTGCTCCCTTGCTGTCCTGGTGGCGCTCTACGTGGTTGGGGCCGCGAGCCATGGGTCGCTGCGCCACGAAGTGCAAACGCTGCCCCTTTGGTTCCCCATTGTACTGGGTTTTCGCGGACGAGAACTTGCCAAGTGGACGGCACTCCCTTGTCTGATTTTCTGGCTCGTTTGCATGGTCTTTATCTGGCTGTTCCTCCTCGGATGGGCGCGTATTTTTACGGGTCACTTCTCCCCGACAGAAATAGCCATGACGCTGGTAATTGGCGTTGCCTGTGTAATCGGACTTGCTCTGAGTCTCCTCTGGCGCACGGCGGTGAGACCTTGGGTCGCATTCGGTGTGGCGATCCTGTTCGGGCTACTGCAATTGCTGGCGTTTCGGATCAGTCTGATTCCGTACATCGCCACACGCTGAGTCGATGGACTAGCGTAACGCGGAGCTGTTCTGTAGGTCCGCGCTTCTTCGCCCCCACACATGCTCTGTCGCTCCGTTCGCTGTTGCCTCCGCACAATATGCACGTAAATGGAATGCGGGTATCGCCCGGTCGTAACGCGGAAACATGATTCCGAAAGCCGCGGACCTCCAGATCAGGTCCGACTGGCTCGGTCGCTGGCGTGTAGGCCTTCCGGGTGTATGATGTATATGACACGTAATACACAAGGAGATTGTCATGCTTTCGATCCGGCTCGACCCTGAAATTGAGAGGCGGCTTTCCGAGTTGGCGCAGCGCGCGGGGCGCACGAAGTCCTATTACGCTCGCGAGCTCATCGAGGGCAACCTCGATGACCTGGAAGATCGTTATCTCGCGGAGGCGCGCCTGGAGAAGCGCCGCCCGCCGCTCACCAGCCGGCAAGTGAGGAAAGAACTTGGCCTGGACCATTGAGTACGATCCCCGAGCCTTGACAGACCTCAAGAAGCTCGACCGGAAAATCCAGCGCGAGAGCCTCGACTATAAGGATTACCGCGTCGCGAAGGCCAAAGACCCGCGCGACTTCGGCAAACCACTTCGCGCCAGCAAGTTTGGATTGTGGCGGTATCGGGTGCAGGATTACCGCATTATTTGTGAGCTGCAAGAGAAGCGCTTGGTCGTGCTGGTCGTGGCCGTAGGGCATCGAAGTACGATTTATGAGGATTAGAACCAGCGGCGTAGCGCGCCAGACCTGTTCTGTAAGTCCGCGGCTCTTCGCCCCCGCCCATGCTCTGCCGCTCCGTTTGCTGTTGCCTCAGCAAAACACCACACGTAATTGGTTTGCGTGCATCGCCCCGTCGTAACGCGAACACATGATTCCAAAAGCCGCGGACTTACAGAACAGGCGCTACGCTGGCTTCGCACTCACCTGATGGCTCTCGCCACTGACGTCCGCGGGCTGTTTTGCTGAATAGGGGGATGGAATCGGAGCTTGTGCAAAGTCAAAACAAAGGGCTTAGGTTGCCGGTACGGCAGGCGGGAGGAATTCAAGCAAGAAATGGAATATCTCAATTTGACCCAAGGTGGCAGGCTCGCGACCGTGGTAAGAATTCAGGAGCGGTGCTATATCCTGGAACCCTTCCGCTTCGGCTAGCGTCGTGCCCAATGCCACCCGCAGTGTGTCGGTTCTCTTCGCAAAACCAGTTCTTAGTCGGCCTAGCCATTCCAAGGTTGTATCCGTTTGCACATAGCCGAGCATTCCACCGGTAGCCTCCTGAGCGGCGTACCGGCCGACAATGAAACAGCCTAAACCCCCGTCACCGAAGTATTCTTTAACTGAGTCTGACTGATACAGCCGCTTAGCTTCGATGTGAAATCGGGGCCTCCTGCCACGGCCCGAGAGGCGCACAAATTCAATGTCCACCCGAGGGCGGCTTCGCCCCAGCCTGTCCGGTACGTTTTGGGGAGGATCGTCAAGCACCTCGAAGAGCTGCATCCAAGGTTCGGCGCGCTCACTCTCTAATGCTTCCCGCATGCCGCGAACGAGTTCGCCCGTAATGCTGGTTTCCTCCGCCTGGCTAAGGTCCTCAGCTTTGATCACTTCATAGCCGCGCAAAACCAAAATGTAACAATTCCGAATGAACGCCAAACGATACAAAATCGTGCGATCTGGGTGCGGGTCCAAGGGCATCAGCCTACGACCCTTTCACTTTCTACCCGCTCCGGCTGAATGGATTCGGCGATGATGTCTCCCGCATCTTGCATGGCTTGAGTTTGGGTCCATTGCAGGCGCTGCAGCGGTTTCAAGATGTACGTTCTGGACGGTTCATATACGAGGAGGTTCCGGCGGAAGTAGAGCCACTGTGCATGCTTATCGATCAATTGATTCCGAGCCGCTGCGAAGCCCCGTGCGGCCTCATCGGTGGCTTTCATAACCCGGACCGGCAAGCGCCCCGTGGCACCACCCACGACCTCGATAACGGTCAGTCCCGAACCGTCGTCGATGAGGACATCGACGCGGTGACGGATATCAGTCTTCTCGCCCACGAATGCATCAAGTTCATCACGAAGTATTCCAGCATACGACTTCAATTCCTCCGCCCTCGGGACGCGCACCGCCTCCGACCCGATTTTGCCCTGATTCAGGCCAAGGCGAACATGAATAAGGTCATGCACCGCCGCCCTGGCACGCATATCCAGCCGCAAGGATGCAAATGTCAACTCATTCAATTCACTGACTAAGTCCTCGCGGCCGAAGTTATCCTGCCTCGCAGTCACCTTTGCGATCCGCAAATGCAGAGATTCCCACGCTCGCAAAGTGCTCTCGTCAAGTACGGGAATTGGGAGAGAGCGCAAAGCGTCGAGCGTGATAATGGTCTTCTGCACGCCGGCCTGAGTGGTGTTAAGGAACTGATGATACAAAGCAAAATCGGAGTTAAGGTAGAGAGCCAGCGCTTTTAGGAGACGCTTGTCCCCCGTGGCGGAAATTATGCCAATCTGCTTGGGGGGAACGATTAGAAAATCTTCCGTGTAAACGGAAAAACCCCTGGACTCCCCCACCAGTACGTGCGGGGGATGACACACCCTGAATCGTCGGGAGTACCCGACACGTTTACTCACAAAGGCTTGGCTTGCTGGAAGCAAGCCAAGCGCATCCTTGGGGAAACGGAAGAAGTATTTCCTGTGCCTTAGCGGACCGACTCTCAATATCGGCTTGTCAGCGAGTTCGGGATGTGCTTCGGTCTCCTTTCCTTTCGCAGGCACTGGCTCAAGCCCCTGTGATGCTACTAGAACGTTGTCATCTTCAAGCTGCCGGAGCGTTGGGAACCGAGGCTCGATCTTTCTGAGGATTCTCGCATCGATCGACGAACCCCACATCGCCAATTTCCATGGCCGGGGGCTTCCATCTAGGACTTGAGAGTAAGACAGCTCGCGCAGGTCGCATGCGTCAACGATTAAGTTCCAGACAGCAGTTCGTTTACTCTTCCCACCTAAAGCTGATGGTTGATTGGCAAGAAAGGGGGAGTATACCTCGACCGCCTCCCGACCGATTTGAAGATCCAGTTGTTGAGGTCGAGGGGAATAAAAGAATGCCGCCGCCGGAAGCCTGGCCCGGCCTGCAAATAGCACCTCTGCGAGATTCGCAAAGTTGGCCACGGACCAGAGTTGATTCTTCTTCAAGAAAGCCTTGCGGAATGCCTTTGATTCATCCTTGAATAACGTCATCGCAGGAACCAACAAACCAATGACAGCCTCTTGGTCAACCAAATTATCAGCCCGCCACGCGAAGGCTTCAGCCATCTGATTTCTGCCAATTGGGTCGTCAGTCCGGTTGTGTTCCATCCAATTTAGTGCTGGCTTATCGGCATTATCGAGCCGATTGGGATTTAGTTCCTTCCAGGGAGGGTTACCAACGATCCAATCGAACCGCTTCCGTTGTATCAAATGCTGCCACTCACCGTTTTCCGTGAAGGCATCGGCATGGAAAATGTTCTGCTTTCTCAGGGGTGGAAGCTTAAACCTTGTCTTTGTCAGGTCTGGTGGATCAACGTATTCAAGCAGAGTGAGCGATAGGCTCAACTCCGCAATTTGGCATGCGTCCTCGTCAAGGTCGATCCCGAAGATGTGGTGAGTAAGAAGACTCCCGAGTTCAGCGGGGCGAAGCTGCTTTTGGGGGCTCTCTGCCAAACAGCGCTCAATCAGCTTTCGGTAACATTGGACGAGAAAAGCACCTGATCCACATGCCGGATCCAGCACCCTCATTCCGGGCGTCAGACGCTTGTGAGCGTCCAGGCGGTCCACCATGAAGTTTACCACCGGCACTGGAGTGTAGTAGGCGCCTCGGGCCGCCCCTTCTGATTTTGCTGCCGGATGGTGGGTGGCGTGGAGGAACTGCTCGTAAATGACTGACAGGGTTTCAATGGGGATCAGCGAAAAATCGTAGATGTCGAAGAGAGGAAGTTGGCCGTCGGCGGTTCCACCCTGGAACACCGAAGCCACTCTCCGCAGCCGCTCTGCTCCAAACTCTTGAATCTTCGTACGTGAGAGCGGGAATACTGAGCCATTTAGCCATTCGTCAATGCGCTGCACCAGTTCCGAAAACGTGCTAAGTCGCGCGTGCTGACCGAAGGCCTCATCATAGGAAATGTCCCACTCTTTCAGTTTCGCGTCGGAAAGTATATTTCGTTGCCGCAAGTAGCGTAGGTATACGAACTTCCCAATCATGGAGTGGGAGAGGGCACGATTCTCGACACCGTTTCCGCATAGCCAGTCATCCAGAGCGCGGAGATTCTTGAGTAGCCTCCAGTCAACCCTCGACTCCGGCGTTACCTGACTACCCCATTCTTTCCACACAGCACCGGAGTCGACAGCGTCGCCCCGAATCGGTGCAAGCCCAGCCGCGACTTGTCTAAAATCATTGATGGCACGAAGCGCGCCAAGGTTTGGGTCGTCTCCGGCATGATCGTCATAACGGAACCCCGGGTAAAGACGCACCCATCCGGGACTAACGACCAGCAAAAAGGGGACGACGTTTTGATTCCAGACTTTCCTGTGGATTTCCCGCGCCTTCTGTTCCGAATCAGCATAACAAACGTAAACGACGGGAACATCTGATTGGGAAGGATCGTAGGCGCTGCCGCGAAGTGTGTAGACCCCATGGAGGTCGCACGCCTGTTGCGCATTTCGCAGGATGTGTCCGTAGTTGGGGTCTTGTCCTAGAGCGTCTCCAGAGCGATAGTTCGGAGATGAGGTGTATTGGAGAGCACCCAGGACACCTTCAAGACCTAAGTTGCTCGCGTTTGCTGGCAAGCTTTTTCCCTTCGATTACCACCGCCGGGTTATCCGCACTCGCCAAAGCCTACAACTGGGCCGGCTGTGAATCGCCGGGCGGCCCGCGCTTCCAATTGTCGGGATTGTCCCGCCCCGGCAGCGGCGAGTGAATCCTGCACGTGCCTCACTCCGTGGGCCGCATTATATCATTGCACACAAGCGAATAAAAAGCGAATATACACCATCCGGCCTTCGGTTTGCACGAGATTTCTCGCCCCGGAAACTGGCCTTTCGGTGCGACGACTTGATTCTGGGGGTTTTCAACACAGCTCCAAACGTGTCAGCTTGGACACGGCAGAGCGGCAGAAACCCCTCACCCGGCCGTGCACGGCGGCCAGCCTCTGTCGCCGTGGCGACCGAGGGTAGGGGATTCAATGCAATGCCACCCATGCGCCCTCAATCCAAAATCGAAAAGCCAATCGCGGAAATCAAGAATCTGGAATCCAAAATCGACAATTCCTAATGCCCGGCGCCGCCGGTCAACTCTCTCACAATGTCCCCTACAAACCCCTTGGCGTCGCGGAAGAGCATCAGGGTTTTATCCTCGTAGTACAGCGGGTTATCGATGCCGGCGAAGCCGGGGTTCAGGCTCCTTTTGATCACCATGACGGTGCGCGCCTTGTCCACATCGAGGATGGGTATGCCGCAGCCCCGGGATACGCAGCAGTATTACCCACCGGTGACTTCGCGCAAGAGCGGCCGGAACCCCGCCTGCGTGAAATGTTCATCGGCGGTGAGTGCATCCCGGATACCACGCGTCTCCATTACAACAAAGGATATGCAGTCGGTCAGACCCCATTCCTTGTCTGGACGCTCAGCATACAGCGTCATCGCACGCTGAATAAGCGGATCTGACAGCGGCACAATTTCCACGCTTTCGTCACGCTGAAGCGAGGAAATCAATTGCAGGGCCGCGTGTCGATACTGATTCTTGGATAATGCGTTGCCGATTTCCAGCAACACTCCCCAAGTAGTTACCAAGTGGGTATGCTGGGCTTCCAACTCGTCAGCCAGGGCCAGTGCGCGATGATGATATGCGTCGGTCGTAGAGGCAAGCGCGACGGCGTAGGCTGTGTCCAGAAATACGCTACCGCTTGGAGTCAGGACTCTCGCCATAGAGGTAAGTCTCGAGGTTGGACGACCAATCGGGGGGGCCGGTGAGCTTTAGGGTGCGGGCAGTGCGCAGAAATGAACCTGCCTCGCTTGCGGCAGGCAGGCTTTCAATCGTCACCCGCACGCGCGTGTTGGGGGGAAGCTCCAGCGGCTCATTGGGCCGAAGCGTCACGCCGTCGAAAACAGCTTCGATGCTTTTGGTCATAACTTCTCTCCCCACGGTAAGTATAACGGAGGGATGAAACTTTAAAAAGCGAATTGCGCCCTAGCCAATAATCCGCGGGTGGCGCATACATTGTCTTTGCTGTAGGGGGATGGCTTGCCGTCCCCCGGCGGGTCGAGCCGACCCGCGGCAAGGGCAGGGCAAGCCCTACCGCTACGTCCAATCACGGGGGGAAATCGAAAATTCAAAATTCGAGATTTGAAACTCCAATCGAAAAGCAAAAATCCAGAATCGACAATACGAACCCCAAATCAATAAATGGCAATCGACAATCGAAAATCTGGAATCGACAATCGCCAGTCACAAATCGCAAATCACCAATGGCTCAGTGCCCGCTGCCGCCCGTCAACTCTCGCACGATGTCTCCCACGAATCCCTTGGCGTCGCCGAAGAGCATTAGGGTTTTGTCTTCGTAGTACAGCGGGTTATCGATGCCGGCGAAGCCGGGGTTCAGGCTCCTTTTGATCACCATGACGGTGCGCGCCTTATCGACTTCCAGGATGGGCATGCCGTAGATGGGGCTGCCCTGGTCGGTCTTGGCGGCGGGGTTGGTGACGTCGTTGGCGCCGATGACGAGCGCCACGTCGGTCTGGGGGAACTCCGGATTGATGGAGTCCATGTCGAACAGGCGGTCGTAGGGAATATCGGCTTCCGCCAGTAGCACGTTCATGTGGCCCGGCATGCGTCCGGCGACGGGGTGAATGCCGAATTTAACGTCGATGCCCTTCTTGGTGAGCGCGTCGAAAAGCTCGCGCACTTTGTGCTGGGCCTGCGCCACCGCCATGCCGTAGCCGGGTACAATCGCCACGGTGTTGGCGGCAGCGAGGATGGCGGCAGCCTCCTCCGCCGTGGCGCTGCGCACGGTGCGCTCTTCCTTGGCCGCGGCAGCCGACGCCTGCACCTGGCCAAAGGCTCCAAACATCACGTTGGTAAACGACCGGTTCATGGCCTTGCACATGATCACGGAAAGGATGAAACCGGAAGAGCCATCCAACGCTCCGGCCACCACCAGCACCTTGTTGTTGAGCACGAAGCCCAGCAACGCCGCGGAAAGTCCGGCGTAGGAGTTCAATAGCGAGATGACCGTGGGCATGTCGGCGCCGCCAATGGGGGTGACCAGCAGCACGCCGAAAATCAACGAGACAATCACCATCACGGGGAAAAGCCGCGCGGACCCGGGATGAAACATCAGCCAGAGCGCGATCAGGATGGCTGCGCCCAGCACCGAGAGGCTCACGAAATTCTGGCCTCGATAGGTAATGGGCCGCTGCGGCAGCAATTCCTGCAACTTGCCCGCCGCGATCAGGCTGCCGGTGAAGGTCAGGGAGCCGATAATCACTTCCAGGGCGATTTCCACCATCTCGAATTTGGTGAGGTGGGGAATGCGCACGTAATACTCGGCAATGCCGATCATCGCCGCCGCCAGCGCGCCAAAAGCGTGGCTGAGAGCGGTCCGCTGCGGCACCGCGGTCATGGGCACCAGGCCCAGCGGTATGCCCACAATCGCGCCCACCGCCAGCGCCACGATGATCCATTTGTATTCGATGATCTGGTAGTCGCAGAGCGTGGCGGTGACGGCCAGGACCGCGCCAATCTCCCCCGCCAGCACGCCATGCTTGGCCGTCGCCGGCGAGCTCAGCCACTTGAGCGCCAGGACAAACAGCGCCACCGCCACAATATAGGCTACGTCAATAAGCTGCTGCTGGAGAAGGTGATTCATGGTTTTTTCGACCTGAGCCTAAAAAGGAAATGGCGGGATGAACCCGCCGCTACGCCCGCGCCGTTCATGGTTTTTTCGACCGGCTGAGCTTGAACATGCGCAACATGCGGTCGGTGATCAGGAATCCGCCCACCATATTGCTGAATGCCGCGGCCACGGCTATCGCTCCGAGAATGGTGGAAAGGGTGCTATCGTGCCGGCCGGCAATGATGATGGCCGCCACCACCACAATCGCGTCCAGCGCGTTGGTGAGCGACATCAGCGGCGTGTGCAGTAACGGCGAGACTCGGCGGATCACCTCGAATCCGATGAAGCCCGCCAGCACGAAGACGTACAGGCAGTCGATGAGATTGAACGTCACAGCGTCCTCCTAAGCGTCCGGCGACCGGGACATATTGTCCGTGTCCAGCGCTTGGTCCCAGTCCGGGGGAAACCGTTAATCACTGGGGGGTTGTGGGGACTTCTGGAATATCCACAATGCCCCCTGCCCCCCCTTCAAAATTTCCTCGCATTCGAAAAAATTGCGCTTAAATTTTTTGAGCGGCCAACGCCGGGAGCGAAAAGAATTCCCGCACCCGGGCGTTCACAACTTCGCCGCCGCGCGTCAGCAAAGTGTCGCGCGTGATCTCGTCTTCAAGATTCACTTGCACCTTTCCATCTTTTCCCAGATGGAGCAAAAACGCCGTGAGATTCTTCGCATACATTTGGCTGGCGTGATAAGGCACCGTGCTCGCCACGTTGATGTAACCGATGATGGTCACGCCATGTTCGATGATGCGCTGGCCGGCTTTCGTCAACTCGCAATTGCCGCCGCGCTCCGCCGCCAAATCAACAATCACTGAGCCCGGCGCCATGCGCTCAACCATCTCACGCGTGATGAGCACCGGTGGCTTCTTGCCGGGAACGACGGCGGCGGGAATGACCACGTCGCTTTCCGCTACCACGCGCCCCAGCAATTCGCGCTGCCGCTCGAAGAAGGCTTCGTCCTGCTGCTTTGCATAACCACGTTTGTCTTCGGCGTCCTTCGCCTCGATGGGTAATTCGACGAAGCGTCCCCCCAAGCTTTGCACCTGCTCCTTCGCCGCCGGACGCAGATCGTAAGCGGAAGCAACTGCGCCCAGCCGCCGCGCCGTTGAAATCGCCTGAAGTCCTGCAACGCCTGCGCCGATGATGAAGACACGCGCTGGAGTGATGGTGCCCGCCGCCGTGGTGAGCATCGGAAACATGCGCGGCAGGTGGTCCGCAGCCAACAGCACGGCTTTGTAACCACAAATCGTGGCCATGGAGGAAAGCGCGTCCATGCTTTGCGCGCGGGTGATGCGCGGCATCAGTTCGACGGAAAAGGAAGTGACCCCGGTCGTGGCGAGTTGCTCCGCCGATTCGAGCGAACCAAATGGTCGATGGAAGCCAATGACCGTTTGATCGCGGCGAAAGAGCGCGAGATCGTCCTTACCCGTGGCATCGTTCGACCCGTAGCAGAGGACTTGGGCGATGACATCGGCGGCTCCGAAAACTTCGGCGCGCGAAGCGGCGAGCGTGGCGCCCTTCTCCGCGTAATCGGCGTCGGGATAGCCGGCACTCACTCCCGCTCCGGCCTCCACGAGGACCTGGAATCCGGCTTTGGCAAGATTGGGCACAACCACAGGAACCAGCGCCACGCGACGCTCGCCCGGAAACGATTCCTTGGGAACACCGACAATCATGGGAAATCTCCCTAATTATTTGATGACGGGCCGCGAGGATATGATTGGAGATTTTTGTGAGCGGCCTTAGAATTTCAATTGAATAGCGTCTCTTCGATTGTTAATCGAATGTTGCAAGCGCGCAAGAAGCTTTTGCCGTGTGGGCTGGCCTCGGTGGCCCCGCGGAAGGCGCGCTGCTCTATAGACGCGGGCGATGTCCCTGGTCAATTCTCTCGCGGAAGGCTTAAGGTGAATTCATCATGGGCGCCGATTTTTAATTTGGTTGACGGAACCAGCGCCAACCCGCGGCCGAACGCGCTTTTTACCCGGAAGACGATGGTTCGATAATGGCGACCGCCGGTCATTTCCAACTCCATCTGCTCGCCCGTGTGCGCCGTAAGGAGGGATCCCAGCCGGGGGCCATCCGCCTTGTCGCGCTGATGGAAAATAATGGCCCGCACCCCCAAGCTTCCATCATCGAAGGCTTCGATAACCCTGCAGTTGATCGGTTCGCTCCCCGCTTTCGTCCCTGGAGCCTGAGCCTGGCCGCCAGGCGATGCGCCACAAACAGAAACCACCAGAACTGTTGCCAAGGAGAGCGTCTCAAATAGTTTATTGAGCAAGGTATCCTCTCTTCTATGCTTGAGCACCTGCGCCGTCATCTTCTCGCGGAAATCGCCCCTCACGGCGGCCTTATAAAACGTAAGCGGTTGGAGCGCTTCTGCCGCGCTGCAACTTTCGGCCATAAGAATCTTCTTCGATTGTACAACGCCGCTGCCCAGCCTTACCCCATGGATTAGAGGGCGGCGGCGGGGGGGGGAATGGGCGTCCGAGGCGCCTGCGGAAATTTCTTATAGCCGGCAAAAAAATCCTTGCAATTAAAAAAATGTTACGCTAGTATTACTGATTGCCAGTACGAAGGTGGACGAAGTAAGGGGGGCACGGTTGATTCTTGGCTTCAGCCGAGCTTGATTCGAGGCTCCACATCGTCTCGGTTGAAACTCCTCGGAGGTCGATACGCGAAAGGCTTTCGGATAAGGGCTTGAGGCAAGTGGGTCCCTAGCAAGAAACCCTCCCGCCTGTTTCAATCCCCGAAGCTCAAAGTAATCGAACCCAGCGGCCGCAAAGGCGCGAGGTACGTTTTGCGCTCAAGAGCGGGCCGCAGAGGATTTTGGTTAGGTTGTTGAGGTTGATCTCGCCCGGTGAGCCGGGAGGAATCAAGCCCAGCATCCTGGCGATTCCGTGGATTGACGGGCGCAAGCTTGCGGGAAGAGGCCCAGGGAGACGCGAGTCGGCTCTGGGCATTCGGCGCTCTTTGAAAACTGAATAGTGTGGCGTCTACTTAGTAGTCGTAGCTGCCAGCATTCAGCTCTCAGCTTTCAGCCAAAGCAGCAAGATCGCCTGGTTGGGAGTGGGAAGTTGAGCAGGCGGCTACAACTGTCCGGGATTGGATCCGGGCAGTGTAAGAAAGGCGAATCTGCCATGAGGGCAGCTAACAGCCGACAGGCGACAGTCAATAGTACGGGCTTCTCCGAGCCGTTACTGTGAACTGTCAACTATAAGCTGTGAGCTGTTCTTGATGTTTTGAGCAGATATTATGGTCAAGCTACTAAGGGCGTACGGTGGATGCCTTGGCGCTAGACGGCGATGAAGGACGTGGCTACCTGCGAAAAGCCTCGGGTAGGGGGAAGCACCCTTTAATCCGAGGATGTCCGAATGGGGAAACCCTTCCGGGAAAAACCCGGAAACGGCCCGCTGAATACATAGGCGGGTGCGAGCCAACCCAGGGAAGTGAACCATCTCAGTACCTGGAGGAAGAGAAAACAATAGTGATTCCGCTAGTAGCGGCGAGCGAACGCGGAAGAGCCCAAACCCAGTCTTCCTTAGAGCAGTGACAAGTGAAGAGTGATGAGTGATGAGCAAAAGAAGCAGCCTGCTCGTCACTCGTCACTCGCCACTCTTCACTGTTCTCAGGAGGGCTGGGGGTTGTAGGGCGTGCGTCGGTGTAGAACCAGAGAGTTACCAATCCAGCGGCTAGTCGAACGGCTTGGAAAAGCCGGTCATAGAGTGTGATAACCACGTAGGCGAAAGCTGACTGGACTCTCACGCGCGTTCCTGAGTACCGCGGGGCACGAGAAACCCTGCGGGAATCCACGGGGACCATCCCGTAAGGCTAAATACGTTCTAGCGACCGATAGTGAACCAGTACCGTGAGGGAAAGGTGAAAAGAACCCCGGCGAGGGGAGTGAAAAGTACCTGAAACCGTATGCCTACAAGCAGTCGAAGGGCAACGTCCGCCGCAAGGCGGGCAAGCCTGACGGCGTGCCTATTGCATAATGAGCCGGCTAGTTATTGTCCGTCGCAAGGTTAAGCGATGATCCGCCGCAAGGTGGGGAGCGAGCCGTAGCGAAAGCGAGTCTGAATAGGGCGTTCAGTGGCGGGCAATAGACGCGAAGCGGGATGATCTACCCTTGGTCAGGGTGAAAGCCGTGTAACAACGGCCGGAGGCCCGAACAGGTGTTGGTTGAAAACAGCTCTGATGAACTGAGGGTAGGAGTGAAAGGCCAATCAAATTCCGTGATAGCTCGTTCTCCTCGAAATAGCTTTAGGGCTAGCCTCGGATGATTGCTCGCGGTGGTAAAGTACTCGATGGACTAGGGTCCGTTAACGGATACCGAATCCAACGAAACTCTGAATGCCGCGAAGCACAGTCCGGGAGTCAGACAGCGGGGGCTAAGCTTCGTTGTCGAGAGGGAAATAGCCCAGACCGCCAGCTAAGGTCCCGAAGCAATGGCTAAGTGGGAAAGGAAGTGAAGTCGCTCAGACAGCCAGGAGGTTGGCTTAGAAGCAGCCATCCTTTAAAGAAAGCGTAACAGCTCACTGGTCGAGCGCCTTTGCGCCGATAATGTAACGGGGCTCAAGCCATTTACCGAAGCTGCGGATTTGCCGATCCTTCGGGGTCTGCATCTGGTAGAGGAGCGTTGAATACAGTTTGAAGCGGGACCGTGAGGGCTCGTGGACGGTATTCAAGTGACCCTGCCGGCATAAGTAGCGATAACGGAGGTGGGAACCCTCCGCGCCGAAAGTCTAAGGTTTCCTGAGAAAGGTTAATCCGCTCAGGGTAAGTCGGTCCCTAAGGCGAGGCCGAAAGGCGTAGCTGATGGAGAGCCGGTTAATATTCCGGCACTACGAATGGAACGTTATGACGATGCGGGGACGCAGGAGGCTAGCGAAGTCGTCTGATGGATGGCGATGCGCGCTTCGAGGAGGATCCGGCAGGCAAATCCACCGGGTCGGTTTAAAGCCACTCTGAGGTGTGAGCCGAAGGGCCTTAGGCCCTGTAAAGTCCGCAATGTCACGCTGCCAAGAAAATCCGCTAAGCAGTTCTGTTCGCAACCGTACCACAAACCGACACAGGTAGACGAGGTGAATATCCAAAGGCGCTTGAGAGAACACTTGCTAAGGAACTAGGCAAATTAACTCCGTAACTTCGGGAGAAGGAGTGCCGCGCTAGGGTTCATAGCCCGAGGCGGCCGCAGTGAATCGCGCTCTGCGACTGTTTAACAAAAACACAGGTCTCTGCTAAGTCGAATACGACGTATAGGGGCTGACGCCTGCCCGGTGCCGGAAGGTTAAAGGGAGAGGTCATGGGGAGCAATCCCCGGCAGCTTTGATCTGAAGCCCCGGTGAACGGCGGCCGTAACTATAGGTTGACCGCTGTAGTTCCGAAAACAAATCTGGCTGTATGCTGGGACGCCCGGTGCATCCCACGGTACTCGCCGCTAGGCCCGGAAGGGCTGAAGAGGGCGGCAGTGAAAATCTGATGGGTGCGGGTTATCAGCAGGAAAGGCTCAAGCTGTGCTGGACGCGAAGGGAATTTCGCCGCAGGTGGGCTGGTATTTGGCCGGCTTTACCGATGGCGAGGGAAGCTTCAACGTGTCGTTTCGCCCGCGAAGCGACTACCGGTTTCCCTGGAAAGTCTCCCTCTGTTTCAATATTTCGCAACGTGACCCGGTGATTCTGACGCAATTCAAGCGGCACCTGGGTTGCGGGACAATGCGACAACGGCGAGACGGGGTATGGTACTACGAGGTGAACAACCTCCAGGCCATTCTTTCCAACGTGATTCCTTTCTTCGAGCACTTCCGCTTTCTCTCCGCAAAAAAGCAGCGTGACTTCGCCAAGTTCAAAGCTTTGGCCGAATTGATTCGCGAGGGCCGGCACCTCACCCGCCAGGGTGTGGAGCAGATCCTGGAAATTCGGCGAGAGATGAACGACGGCGGAAATCGCCGCTATGCTGACGAAGAGATCCTAAGCGGTCTTGAGAATCCTCAGAGACCATACGCCGGACCCCGGCTCTGAATCGGGGATGATATGGTCCGAACTCGATGGCGACATCGAGAGCGCGGCGGAAACGACCGCGCCGCTGGCTGCACGTTGAAAGCTCATGAAACGGCCGGTTGCAACAAACTTGAACGGTCCTAAGGTAGCGAAATTCCTTGTCGGGCAAGTTCCGACCTGCACGAATGGCGTAACGATAGAGCGACTGTCGTGGCGAGTGACTCAGCGAACTTGTAGTACCGGTGAAGATGCCGGTTTCCCGCACCTAGACGGAAAGACCCCGTGCACCTTTACTACACCCTAGCCTTGAACTATGGGTTTGTCTGCGCAGGATAGGTGGGAGGCTTTGAACCTTGCTTTTCGGGGCAGGGGGAGCCAACGGTGAGATACCACCCTGATGATTCTGTGGTTCTAACCTCGACCCGTGATCCGGGTCAGGAACATGGCTAGGCGGGTAGTTTGACTGGGGCGGTCGCCTCCTAAATTGTAACGGAGGCGCTCCATGGTTGGCTCAGGCTGTTTGGAAATCAGCCGTCGAGTGCAAGGGCATAAGCCAGCCTGACTGCGAGACCAACAAGTCAAGCAGAGACGAAAGTCGGACCTAGTGATCCGGTGGTTCTGCATGGAAGGGCCATCGCTCAACGGATAAAAGGTACGCCGGGGATAACAGGCTGATCGCTGCCAAGAGTTCACATCGACGCAGCGGTTTGGCACCTCGATGTCGGCTCATCGCATCCTGGAGCTGTAGAAGGTTCCAAGGGTTGGGCTGTTCGCCCATTAAAGCGGTACGTGAGCTGGGTTCAGAACGTCGCGAGACAGTTCGGTCCCTATCTGGTGTGGGCGTAGGAGATTTGAGGGGGGTTGTCCTTAGTACGAGAGGACCGGGATGAACAGACCTCTTGTGTACCAGCTGTCACGCCCGTGGCACGGCTGGGTAGCGAAGTCTGGAAGTGATAACCGCTGAAAGCATCTAAGCGGGAAGCACGCCCCAAGATTCGATCTCCCAAGGGCGCGCGTTCGCGTGCTACACGAACGCAATCCCTTTGAAGGGCCGTCGAAGACTACGACGTTAATAGGCCAGGTGTGTAAGCGCAGTAATGCGTTTAGCTGACTGGTCCTAATCGCCCGTTCGGCTTGACCATAAATCTGCTCAGTGCATCAACAGCAGTGACGAGTGACAAGTGATGAGTGACGAGCAATAAGCTCGCTTATCGCCGGCCACTCCGTCCCGCCTTTACTGTGGACGCCACACTATTCAGAAAACAGGTACCAGGTGTCAGGTATCAGGTGTCAGGGAAAGCACTTCCGTTGCCCCTGGCACCTGATACCCGGCACCTGACACCTGCTTTTACAAGTTTCCGGCGATCATACCGGAGGGGTCACACCCGTTCCCATCCCGAACACGGTAGTTAAGCCCTCCAGGGCCCATGGTACTGCGCGGGCGACTGCGTGGGAGAGTCGGTCGTCGCCGGGATTAATTCAAACAGTCGACAGTTCACAGTTGAGAGTCGACAGCAAACCGTAAGGGCGGGCCTCGTGCCCGCCCTTTTGCTTTTGGCACGAGGAGAGTTAAGATAGTCCGAGGGGAGGCAAAGCCTGAAGATCCGATGAATGTTCGGCTGCATCCGCACGCGCGCGAGCGCATCGTTGAGAGGGGCGCAACCGAGCCTGAAGTCGTCGCCACCATCGAAGCCGGGGAGAGATTTCCGGCCAAATTCGGAAGGACAGGCTTCCGGCGCAATTTCCTCTTTGGCGGCGAATGGTTGGGTCGGAAGTATTCGACTAAACAGATCGAGGCTTATGCAGTAGAAGAGAAAGACGGGTGGCTGGTCATTACGGTTCCGGTAAAATTCTTTTGAGGAGCAGCGCCTCATGAAGCTCGTTTACGATCCCCGGCAGAACATCGCCTATCTTCGATTGCACGAGAAGACGGCGCAGGTGCAAACCTTGCACTTGAGCGACGAAATGAACGTGGACATCGCCCCGGACGGGACGATCTACGGCATCGAGTTGCTCAACGCCAATCAGCAACTGCGGTCCGAGGATCAGGGAAACTTGGTCATCGTCAACGAGGCCGTCGGCGATAGACGCGAAATTCCCCTCGGATAACGGATGAAGCCGTGAAAGTAACTTACGATCCCGGCGTCAACGTGCTCCGAATCCTGTTGAATGACGCGCCCATCGAGGAAAGCGACGAAGATAAGCCTGGCATGATCCTCGACTACGATACGGACGGCAATGTGGTGGGGCTGGAAATCCTGGAGGCCTCGAACGGTACTGCCAACCCGAGGTCCGTAGAATATGCGGTGACAAGCTAAGCCCTCCAGGGCCCAGGCCCATGGTATTGTCCGCCGCCTGACGGAGGGATGAGTTGGTCATTCCCGGGATTGAATTGAATAAACTCCGCCATCTGTCGCGGGTTTTTTCATTTATACGCAGCCGGTAACGGGAAGCCTGTAAGTGGGAGTTGACTCGAACACCCTAAGCGTGCTATAAAATATGCAGGAGAATTGGAGATATGGCTACACCGTTCCAGCCCGGATGTGAATAGTCAAGCGGCAGCCCATACGCTAGCCGCGAGCTTCCTCAGCCAACCTGTTTTTTTCTTGCCTTTCCTGAGGTATTTCCGCACTTGCCGGGGGAATTCCGGTATGTTTTCCCGCCGGGCCGTTTCCTGGGCAAGTTCCTTCAGTTTGGGCTCGCTCTGGGCGTCAAGGTGAATGACTTCCCTTTCCCCATACCAGTGTTCATAAGGACGATTCATCTCATACTCAATAATCGCGCTGAAGGCTTTCAGGTATAGGACGGCGTCCTTGGAACTATCGCTTTCAAGCCACGATTTGGCCGGGGCTGGAGCCGGCGAGACCGCCCCCGTTGAGGGCGTGGGGGCCGATCCCCCGCCGCCGGGAGCTGACGCCACGTTGCTGCTGCCCGAGACTGGTTGCGTGCCTACGCCGGCGGGAGCCGAGGGTCCGTAAAAATGTTGCCAACGTTTTTGGAAGAGCGTTTTGAGTTTATCGATTCGCGGCTTCTGCGGATTGCCATCGAGCTTCTCCAGAAATGAGTCCAGGGTTTCATTGATTCTCAAAGCCCTTAAGACCTGGGCCGTCTCGACCCGATCGGCTTCGTCCGTTCCCGGGTAAAGCTTGTCAACCTGCTGGAGACAAGCGACCGCAAGGCGTTCGCCGGTTCGATCCTTGAAGTAGAAACCACTCAGCTTATCCCCCGCGTGCTTCAATCGTCGCAGGAACATAAAAAAATGGAAAAATAGCGCACGGGCATGAGCCGTTTTTTTAGCGGAGTCGGTCGCCTTTGAGTAGGAACCAAGCTCGTCCAGGGCATGGGCGAGCGATGCCTGAAGGGGCATATAGTAGGTCATGGTCGTATGATGGCTATCGGGAAGCATGAGGTTCCAGGTCTCGGCCAGATGCGCCCGCTTTTGCGCCATCCGCTGGATGAGGAAGGGCAAAAGGAGAATTACCAGGGGCAGGGCGAAATCCTTCACAACTTGATAAACAACGGATTCCCGCCAAGCGTCCCACCGCCCTGGCACCTGAAGGTCGCCGAGAGCAACGGAAATCTGGGAAGGACTGCCCACCTCGCTTTTCCAGCTCACCAGGGCATTCAAGGTCCTGGATTCGTGGGATTGGCGAGGCAGGAAATCCGCCCAAACGGTGATACTGTCTCCGGGACACAATTCGTTCGCGATCAGATTCGCGCTGGCGGCTCCCAAGGGCAATGGCGAGGGGGCGGCCGTCGGGCCCGGCCCTTGGCTCCATTTGTAAATTCCCGTGATCTCATAATCCGGGGCTTCCAAGGGCAGGAGCAGCCAGAACGTCCCTAATGCTCCCTGGCGTCGGGTTGCTGACGGTTAGCCACAAACGCACTCGTCCGTCGCGCCGAACGGCATGAGCAGAGAGCGTTCCGGCGGCCTGGACTCGCGCTGCCTCGACAACCGGTGCGGAGGGTGTTCTCGAGTCAGCGCGCACCTTGGAGGGCGCTCCAATCAAGAGGGCAACACCCCAGACCATGGCGTAGCAGACGCCAAACCAAGCTCGTTCACCAGGTCGATCCATCCGAACAACTCCAAAATGGGTATAGGTTATTCTAACCGCGATATTCCTGGTGTCAACACAGGCTGGGGCAGGGCAGGCATCGAAGCACCAAACGGTAGGCGGTAAGCAGAAGGCAGTAGGCAGGACAAAAAACCGGCTGGGTTGCATTTGCAATCGGGCCTTTTTGCTTTTGTAGCGCGGAGTTGTTCTTGAACTCCGCGGCTTGTATACTCGGGAACCGTCGAAAAGCCACTCTGTTTGAAAAACAACCTGCCACTACTGGCAGTTCTGATCGCCTTGAGGAAATCGCCGAATTCCTGGCACCGGAGGTGAACACGGTGGTACGTTAAACGAACGGAATGGTCCCGGAGGTTGGCAAACCGGAAGGTGCGCCATGCATTGTCTAAGCTGTGGCAAAGAAATCGCGGCGACGGACGCCAAGTGTAGTTCCTGTGGGGCTTCGCTTTCGCTGGCCAAGTCCCCCTCAGGCGGATCTCAGGCAAGCGCTGGCGTGGTTGCTCCTCCATTGACGCCACAACAGCATCCACGCAGAAGCCGCAAGGCTATTGCGAGCCTTGTCCTCGGACTATTTCCTTTGATCTTCATGACCATGCTTGTTGTACTTACCTCTGTCTTTGAATTAAAGATCCCGAGTGATTCCCCCTTCCTCAGCATCTTCTGGATAATGCCAGTTACAGGCATGCTCGCCGTTATATTCGGACATCAAGCGAGGCGTTCAATCCGACGAAGCGGTGGGCGCCTCCGCGGAAAGGGAATGGCCATTGCGGGCCTGGTTTTAGGCTATCTGTGGCTGGGAGGTTGGGTAATTGTTACCATAACTTCCACCTTCGTTGACCACAGTCGCCTATCAGCAAACGAGGCGTCGGCGGTGGGGTCGCTCCGAACTATCAACACCGCAGCGATGACCTATGCGTCTACGTACAACCGTGGGTATCCCCCGACACTCGCAGTCTTGGGGCCACCGCTAATCGAATACCCGAATGGCAGCGCCGAGCCCAGTGAGAAGGCGGCAGGCTTGATCGATGAGGTTCTGGCTTCAGGAAGAAAATCAAACTACCGGTTCACCTATATTCCGGGGCCGACTGGCAGCACCGGGAAGACTACGACCTACGCTGTCCACGCCGACCCGATCGAACCCGGAAAAACCGCGCGAATGCGCTACTACACGGATCAGACATGTGTAATTCGAGCCGAAAAGGATAGGGAAGCTTACGCGAGCAGCCCGCCCCTTCAGTAAGAAAGGCGATGAGGGAAGGAAACGCTGAATGGTTTGTCCAATAGGAGAATTCACATGTCCATTGCAGTATTAAAGCTCGGGTCCCCGAGGAAGCAGAACGAAGGTCTGCGATTGGGAACAGTTCGCAGGCCGCCGCGGGGTGTGCCGAAGACGCAATTTGCCAAGCTTGATTTCTACGACGTGTGGCTGCCCAATTTGGCCCCCAGCGCGGAGCTGGTGGCATTCGCGCAACAATCGCGGGACGAGCGGCGGTGGAAAACGTTCGAGCGCAAATACCGCGCCGAAATGAACAAACCGGAAGCGGCCCGATTGCTCGATCTGCTGGCGGCGCTTTCCCATCAGACCAGCTTTTCCGTGGGCTGCTACTGCGAAAATGAAGAACGCTGCCACCGCTCCATTCTCAAGAAATTGCTCGCCGAGCGCGGCGCGGAATTCTCCTGAAGCGCTAGGCGGGCGCGCTACCGTGGCTGCTTCCGCGCGGGGGCGGAGCGGATGGGCTCGTCCCTTTGGGCGGGGGCGCCACCATGAGCCGGAGGCGAGCTTAACGGCAGGCAGGCTCTGCGCCCCGTCCCTGGCCCCGCAGGCGCATCCCCCGCCGCCCCCGCCGTCATAATCCCTTCTTGACAATTGCGACAAAGTAGGCTAGCATGGATGGTTGAGGATCGGCGCCGGCGCAGCTATTCGATCGACCGGCAGGCCGGCGCGCCTGGCGCTGGAAGGACGCGGCACGATGCATTCCAAAGGGTTTTCTGAGGCTTCCACCAGCTATGCCCCATCGTCCAGGGGGGCGAGGCAAGGACGCGCTTATGACTCGATTTGCCATGCCGCACCTCCCCAAATTCCAGGGCGACTTCTTGTCCATTCACCGAGTAAACCCCCAAAGCTGAGAACATAATGAAAACAAAGGGTCGGAAGAGGCCTTTTTCCTCAACCAAAGCTGAGAACAAACTGAATATAAAGCCACTTACACGACGCCTCAGAAACTTAGAAACAGCGTGACAAAATGTCCTATGAAGAAGGCGCCAATTCATCAGGAAATCGCTGGCGGCGTGGGGTGAGAAATGCCCTCCCTCATTTGGGCTTCGGCGCAAGCGTGTAATACTCGTAGCTCACATCCCAATCAAATTCACTGCCGGGTTCGATGGTCATCGCGATAAATGGTTCGACGGACAGCACGCGGCGAATCGACCAGAGGCCCAGGTACGACAGCGGACGATTTCCGCGGATGAGCATGCCGGCGCCGACGCGGCGGTTCTCAATGCGGACCTCGTTGTCCTTGGGGCTGTCGCTGAAGCCTAACAGGGGGGCATACAAGACCTCCCGATTCGCCAGCGTTTTCAGGTAAACGAACTGGTTTCCGCGAATCTCAGCCAAGTCCTTGTCGAGCGGCTCGGGGGAATGAATCTGGAACGGAAGCGCGAGGGAGAAATCCGGACCAGTAGCTTGCTGGTCAAGCACCAGGAAATTGTGATTGTAAACGCTGCTGTGGATGGCGCGGCGCCCGGTGTTTTTAAGGCTGTGTTCCAGCACCATCTCCGGCTTGCCGGCGGCCAGGCGCACACTCTTGCGATAGATATAACCATAGCCCGTCGCCGGGTCGGTCAACTCATGGGAAAAGTCGATGGAATCGGGATGCGTTTTGACCGTCCATTTGCCCGGGTCCACAATCTCGTACTGCTTCACGAAATCGTATTCTCCGCTGTCCTTGCGAAGCACGCCGACACCGATCTTGATGAAGGCGCCGCCCACCTGGGCCTCGTCGAATCCCAGGGCGCTGCGTTTGGTTTGGAACTCTTCCGCGGGACCTGTGATGCCGGAACAAGTTGAGGCCACGATATCCGCGCCCTCATACTGGAAGTCATGAACGCGGGGATCAATTCGGCCATACCAAGGCCCGTAATAGTTGTGACCTTTATATTCGAGGGCGGAAATGACCCCTGACCAGTCGAAGCGAGTCCCGCGGTAGTATCCATGGCGAGCGTCGGGCAGGTAAAGCTTCACACGAAGCTCGCCATTGCTAATCTCCGCCTGCGGGGTATTCACTGATTGCGAGTCCCCACTGCCCGCCATCCCGAACACCGCGGTCAATCCCATACCAAAGAGTAAGCCTTCCATTCTCGCCCTTTCGGCTCCGAGTGTGGGGAGAAGGTTGTGTGCTCAGGACCTTCAGACGTATCGCGGCGTCTGAAGGGCAATTCTGCAATGCTGGTGCGCCTACTTGGTCCCCTTAGTACAATTCAACGCGAACTCGATCGCTATCTGAACCTGCTGGTGCGCGCTATCCTTTGGGAATTTCCAGCCACTTACGGCATTTTTCACGGCTGCACGCAATATGGGGTGCCCAGTCTGGTATGTAAGATTGGTCGCACTTCCATCCGAGTCAATCTCAATTTTGAAGGAAACAACACCCTCGATGTGAGCCAATCTCGCAAGGGGAGGATACTCTGGCAGAGCGAACACCTCTGGGCGGACGGGCACACTCGTAAGCAATCGCACACTCGGAAGAGGTGGGCGGATTTGAGCGGCACGATACAAGGCAGACGGCCTGTCCGGGGCACCTTGAAACAGGTCATCGTAATCGCCTTCGCCCAGGTGGCGAAGAGCCTCAGGATCTATGTCTTTTGAGGGTAGTTCCTCTTCTCCGGAAATCGGGAAGAGTGGCTTGTCCAAAACTCCAGGGCCGCCAATCGCTTGATCTAGTCGTTCTAACAAGCGCATCGTCCAGGAAGTATTCTCGGGTGTGTTCGGGGCCGCATCGAACATATCTCTATCGAGGATGTCCGCGCGAATGATGCGGGGCTGAGGGCCACACTGGAATCTCATCGCAATGTCGGCGCCGCTGAAGACCAAACCCTTCTTGCGCCGCTTCAGCTCACGTTGTAGCGCCTCTTCATTGATCGCGCAAGGATTCGCCGAGTCCAGCAGTGCGGCAACGGATTCGATGCTCGTGGCCGACGCGGTTTCTAGTTTCGCCGGCGCCATACAAGCGTCGCCGGCTGGTGTGAGTGTGAACCTCTCGATCGATGTGCCGTTTGCCGTGGCCCGGACAATGAACAATTCGTAAAAGTCATTTGGCGGGCCTACGTCGATAAAAGTGTGTCGCCCTATTTCGAAATGGTCTAGTTGTAAAGTCGTAGGTCGTCGGTCTGCTGGCGATGCACGACCACATAGAAGAAGGAGAGCGAAGATGATCTTGCCGCATCGCATGGAAAGAATCTTACTATACCCTAAGCCAGCTTCCGCATGACACGCGGAGTTAGCCACCACACGAGGCGGCCCGGTGATTTTGGGGGGAACTCGCTGAAGGTGATCAGGCAGCAGCCGCCTTTCTTGAAGGGCATGTTGGCATTGCGCCCGGCGCCGATCAGCCGCGCGGCCAGTTCACCCAAATCCGGCTCATGACCCACCGCCAGCACGCGCCGGCGGTTGGCACGTTTGGCGAGAAAGGCGATCAACGCTTCGGGGTCGCCGCCAGGACGCAGCGCCTCGCAGGAATCCAGAGGAGGCTTGGAACTTAGCGCCTCTGCCACGATCTCTGCCGTCTCCGCGGCGCGCACCAGCGGGCTGGAGACAATCCAATCCGCGTCAAATCCTGCTTTAATCAGCCCGGAGGCGATGTCGCCCATCTTCTCTTTACCCTCGGGCGTGAGCGGCCGCTTGGCATCGTCCATTACGGTGGTGGCGGTGCGCTCCGCCGCGATGCCATGCCGCATGATGTAGAGCTCATATTCCTCCGGGCGGCCTGCCCGGCTCTCCTCAGTTCCCTTGGTCGTCATAGGTCACTTCCCGAACTGGATTTCGAGTGTTGGGACCCTATAATTGCCCAGGCGGCGAAGCCTTTGCCGATACGATTAAGACGCGATCAAGCGATAAGGCAAAATCACTGCAAAAGAAATCCCACCGATTCACGCAAGCGAAGGGCGAAGACTTACCTCGACTCCTTTGAATCATCTCCGCCCGCGCCCAACCACAAGGCTTCAAACTCCCGGGTATAGGCCTCCACCGGCCGCGGGTCTCGGAGGATGATGAGATTCTCGTGGTTTTCGTCTTCGGATTCCAGCGTCCAATTGTAACTTCCCGTGAGCACCGTCTGTTGATCCAGGATGACGAATTTGTGGTGCATCTTGGAACCGCGTCCCTGCCGCCCGAAGGCCAGGCGAAAAGGGATGATGGCGCCGGTGAGGAGTTCCTGGGTGATAGGGCTTTCTTTGTACTTGTTCCCATCCACCAGCAGGCGAACGCGAACCCCGCGATGTACCGCCTCTTCCAGCGCCTGCGCCAAGCCGGGATGGTTGAAGCGATAAAGCGCGCCGTCAATCGAGCTGGACGCCCCATGTAACAAATCCATAATGACGTCCGCAACGGATTCACTGCGCGCGAATTTTATCTCCATCGTCGCCTTTCGAGCCGATGAATGTGATTCTATGGGGAATCGGCCTGGGATTCAAGCATGGTGACTGTTACACGTAGAGTGTGAAATCCGGCTTACAGTATTGTGAAGATTGTGCTGGTGCTGCATTCAAGGCCCCCGGCGCGCGGAGGTGAAGCGTGGACTCCGCCTGCAATGGCAATTCCATGCCTGTCCTGGCCCATCGTCCCGCCGAACTCGGCGCTGCCTCAGTTAATCTTGAGCAACTCCACGTCAAACGTCAGCGTGGCATTGGGCGGGATTACACCCCCGGCTCCCTGCGCGCCGTAAGCGAGGGCAGGTGGGATGATCAGCTTGCGCTTTCCCCCCACGCGCATGGTGGCAAGTCCCTGGTCCCATCCCGGTATAACTTCGCCGCGCCCCAGATGGAGCTCAAAGGGCGTTCTGCCCGGGGAGAGTGAACTGTCAAAGACTTTGCCGTTGGTGAATCGGCCGGTGTAATTCACCAGGATGTCGTCGCCGGGCTTGGGCTGCGGCCCTTTGCCCACCACCACGTCCCGATATTTCAGGCCCGTACCCGTGGTGATCCATTGCGCCGCTGCGGTCGTCTTGGGAGCAGGGGGCTTGGATGCAGCAGCGGAAGTAGTCTTAACGGTTCCGGTTGAGACTGTTCCCGCTTTGGCGGTTGTCGCGGCCGGAGTCCTGCCGGCTGGCGTTTGGGAAGCGGCGGGCTTCTCGGGCGCCTTTGTCACCGTTCCGCCAGCCGTGCAAGCATTGCCGACGCGTATTACTTTGGTAGCAGTGAACACCTGGCTCATATTCGTCATTGTTACTTGGCCATTGGCGCCGATGCTCATTTTTCCGCCTGCATTTGTTGTCGGGAAAACGCCCCAGCTCCCGGCGAGGGTGACGATATGGCCGATACCGGCGGAGAGATCCTGTTTGCTGGTCACTGCGACGCCCTTCGGGTGTCTGGCATTGGTCAGCATAAAGTCGTGGCCGGCGGCGCCTTTCGCCAGGCACCCAGTCACTGACTCGCCTGAGCCCCCGTTACTGGCGGCCGTGCCTGCTCCTTGCGCCAGGAGCATCGCGGTCGAAACAAAACTGCAAACAATAATCATGATGAAGCGTTTCATAGTCCATCCTTTTGAAGATATTGAAGCAGGTAAGGTATCAAGTCCAACGAGACAATTCAAGGCCGCGCGAGACTTGGGCTCTTTGCCCCATCCTGGCGTATAATCGAGGCCCAATGCTGTCCTACACCCTTGCTGCAAGGAGGAGGCGGCTGTGAAATCGTCGCTCATACGATTCATTATCATCGTGGCTTTTTGGGGATGGGCTGGGGAAGTTTCCGCCGCGCCGGGAATTCTGCACGAGAATCATCAGGCGGGCTTGTTCTCAGCGAGCGGGAGATGTACCCAGGGGATGAGGAACAAGGGAATGTTCGGCAGGGGTTGCGAGCCTTCGGCCGCACCTTTACAAGCTCCCGCCGCCGCCAAGCCGCTGCCTTTGACCAAACAAGAACTGTTGGAACTGGTCGCCGCGCGCCTGCCCAATCAACGCATTCTGGAACTGCTGAGAGATCGCGGCATTGATTTCCCGGTGGGTGACGATTACGTGAGCACCTTGCGCAAGGCGGGCGCGAGCGACCAAGTCATCACCGCGTTGCGCGCGGCGAGCGCGAAGACGGCCGAGCTGCTGGTGGAAACCGCCCCCAACGCGCAGATTTTCCTGGATGGAAGCCTCCAGGGCCAGGCGGACGCTCAGGGCGTGCTGACCATCCGGGCCAAACTCGGCGCCCACGCCCTGAAAGTCTCGCTGGCGGGCAAGCAGGATTTTGCCCAGAGTGTGACTTTGGTGGAACGGCAATCCACTCGCGTGGTGGCGCAACTGGCGGACGTCGTGGGCAGCGTGCGGGTGAAAGCCCTGGCCGGAGCCGCCGTCTGGCTCGACGATTCCTCCCGCGGGTCCGTGGACTCGAGTGGCGAGCTTCTGCTCAGCAACATTACTCCCGGAACGCACGCGCTGCGGGTCACAGCGCCGGGCAAGGTGGATGATTCGCGCAGCATCGTGGTCGCTGCCGGCGCGGAGACGCCGGTGGAAGTGGCGCTGGCCGACGGCGTGCGGGCGAACCCGCAGGACGCACTCAAATACGTCTGGATTTCGCCCGGCAGTTTCATGATGGGCTGTTCGCTGGGTGACAACGAGTGTTCTGATCCGGAAAGACCTTCCCATCAGGTGACGTTAAGGAGGGGCTACTGGATCGGACAGACGGAAGTAACCGTAGGCGCGTATAAACGTTTTGTTGCCGCGACGAATGCGAAAATGCCGCCCGTCGCTCCCAAGCTTGACCGGGGTTGGAAGAATGTCGGCTATCCCATCGTGGATGTGATCTGGGACGAGGCGAACCAGTACTGCGTCTGGGCGGGCGGCAGATTGCCCACGGAGGCCGAGTGGGAATACGCGGCGCGCGGCGGAAGTTCGCAAGCGCGCTACGGCGATCTGAACGTGATTGCCTGGTCCAAGGACAACGCCGGAAACCGCACCCACGAAGCCGCCGCCAAACTGGCCAATAGTTATGGTCTTTACGACACGCTGGGGAATGTGTGGGAGTGGGTGAGTGATTGGTACGATCCCAATTACTACCCCAGCGCCGCACCCCAAGACCCCACGGGCCCGGCGGCCGGCCAGGGAAAGGTTCTGCGGGGCGGGGCGTGGATTGTCGATCCTAAACTGCTCCGCGTCTCCGACCGTTACAGTAACAAGCCCGGCGCCCGGTCGGATTACTTCGGCTTTCGCTGCGTGTGGGAGCCGAAAACACCTTGAGCGCCGGCTGGGGCCAGCATGGCGTCGGTGACGGGATCTCAGAAAAGTGGATTACGCGCGCACGCGCAGGCCCCACAGAGCGGAGGTCTGTGCGAGCCGGCCTGCATATGCCACTTGCGGCTTATTACGACAGCAGCGCTGATCGCGGAAGGCAGGTCGTCACTCTCACTGGTGTAGCAGCCAGGTGTGTGATCTGGGAGAGCTTTGAACGGAATTGGTTAGGCGTGCTTAAGAGCTATTCCGTGCCAGCTTTGCACATGAATAAACTGATGCACTTCCGTGGAGATTTCAAAGCTGAAAATGGTTGGAACGAGCGCCGCCGGAGTCAGTTTTTAGGCGAATTATGGAATGTGATTGGTTCATTTCGAATGCAGCATTTGGTCGCTTATTCGTGCAGTGTACTTACTGACGATTGGTTCTCGCGCAAGGAGCGATCTACCTTCATTGGTCTCGCCGGAATCAATGTGCGTGAATTTTTGCGTTGGCGGCCTTCATTTGCCCATAGAGTGCCAGGGGGAGAGCAAGCCCGTTCTGTTGTACTTTGACCGGAATGAGCAATTCATGCATAAGGTTAACCGTGTGTGGGTGCAACAGAAGAAAAGAAGCGGCACTCTCTTTTCCCAAATCAGGAATATCACTGCAGTTGATTCGACCAAGTACCCTATCCAAGCTGCGGACCTTCTGGCATGGATTGAGAATAAGGAGGCTAGAGGAGAGGACTATCCTTTCAAGGCCATGCTGAGATTAAGCCGTATATTGATGATTGAGCATGTTATATGCATATACGACTATAGACATATATTACTAGATTATCCAAATGGAAGACTCAAACCGCAGGAATCCAGATGAAGGCAAGACCGACAGGGCGGCAGGAGTTCGATGCAGTTGTCGAAAAGGTGCTTCCAGGTACACACGACGAACTACAGCGCAGAGGGGCACAATGGAAGAAGCAACGCGAGATGAAGAAGCGGGCTCAAGCTTGACCCGGATCATGAGGGCCGGTTAGGAGCAAGCGGGGAATCACGATTATCGTAAAATCTTATTCACGGTTCGTCATTAGGGGGCTCTTGCTGTTTCTGCGGCGCCTTCTGGGCCCTGAGCCTGCGTGCCACATCCCCGAGGGGTTCATCTTGAGGCCTCATATCATCAGGATCTTGACTGGAAGTCTGTACCGGAGCAGGCACCACGGTTGATTGAGTTGTAGCCGGTTGCGCTGCCGTTTGCACCTGTGAGGCATTTGCCGCTTCCGATGCCGCGGTTGCAATCGCCGCATCGTAAGCCGAGATTTGCTCCGGCGTTAGCTGCATTGACGGGCAACCATCCTTTATAGCATTCCCAAGCTCGCGGTCATCCTTGCTGAAAATAACGTCTCCCTCTCGGTTGACAATCGTAACGTGGTTGCGCCGGCGGGCGAGGCCTTTCTGGGCGGCGCTCTCATGTTCAACGGACAGCAAAAAATAAGCTCTGTCCTTGTTCAGTGTGACGGTCACGCTGGGGCACCGCTCGCCGAGCGTCTTGATAACCTCGGGAACCTGCGAGTGTTCGTATTGCGTGCCGGAAACGTGGGTACTGACGCCGCCGAATAAGCCGCGATTCGCATTTCCGCTAGAGACAAACTCGGTTGAGCTATTCGCGTCGACAAACACTCGAATCTTGCCGTCGCTCGTAGCCGATTTGATCTGAGGAAACGCGCCGGACGCCAGCACCAGACTTAGAACCGTAGCTGCCATTGTGCGTTTCATTTTCCATTCACCCTTTCCGACAATGACGTCCAGAACCCGATTGCGTGCAAGCTCGGTTCTGCCAATTCTCTGAGTGTCTATTAGCATTTTCGCCGATGTTCCTCACCTAACGATACAAACAGAACCAGCAATCGTCTGCAATAGCCCATTAGTACTACCAATCCCTCGAATGATTCCGCCTCTCTAATTCAAGACCGTCGTTTTTGTAACTTTTCTCACGAAGGAGGTCCTCTTTGTTTGGTATGAATTCACTCCTATACCAGATGAATCTGGCCAACCCAGGATTTCCATTTTCGCCTGCTGTCAGCGCTCTCTGTACACCCATGCAACTGGTTCGCAATCACAATTCTTGCAGTCTTCCATCCGGCAGCCGGTAGTACATTCGCCGTCATGAGGCAGGAAGAACCGCCGACCTACAAAGCAGGTCCGATCTACGGCTACTTTCGCCTGTAGCCCGGGCGGGGGAGCGAGAAAGATTGCGGCCAAACCGCCCTCGGCTTCCTGCCGGATACGGTTACCCACGCCCACATAATCTTCTTGACACGGCTGACCGGCTAGTCGTACTCTAGTATCGAGGCTACTCCACTTTTGTAGCTAGGCGCGGAAAGAGCCTATCGGTCAGCACAGCCGGCGCCCCATGCCCGCAGGCCGGGAGGTCCCCCCTGCCCCGGAGGATGAAACCCACGCTCACGGCCAAGAGAATTGCCGCCGGTCAAACGAACGGGAAGCGCTCGCGCGGACCCGCCCCTCCCGCGGGGCGCGAGCGGATTCGCGCCGCCCACACGCGCCATGGGTTCTATTCCCAGGCGGAGGCCGTGGCCTGGCGCGCATTGGGAGAAAAGCCGGAAGATTTCGACGCCGTGGTCAAGGCAGGATCCGTCGCCCACGAACGCGCCACGGAAATCGTCTTTGCCCACCCCAACGCGACGCTGATGCAAAGGATGAAAGAATCCAGCTTTCGCCAAATCTGGCGGATCACTAACCTGTTTCTGAAGGTTCAACGCCAAGCGCGGAGGAGGAATCTGGAAAAATTCCCCCGCGAACCCGTGATGTTTATGAAAGAAAAGAAGCTTAGCGAAGAATGGAGGGGATTTTGATGGCCCGTCCAAAAAGTCAAGCTGTTGAAAGCAAGGCGGTTAATAAAACGAATTGTAGGCTAGAACAGGAAGAGAAAAAATGATGCCAAAATGAAGGGATTACCCGTCATGTTGCTGATAAGAAGCAAGATGCAAAGTTGACTTGGCTCAAATCTTCCTCTAGGCCGTCATATTCAAGAAAAATAAACAACTTACCCTCGCGAAACCCGTGACGTTATTGAAACGAAATGAGATCGGCGTTGGACGCGAATCTGAGAAAATGCTGAATTCTGAATTATGAATGGCTAAGGACGCAGAATCGGCCCATCAATCCATCGATTCAGCGGTTCCCCGGCTCATCGCTCCATTGGCTGGTGACGAGGTTGGTTTTAATTGACCCGATGATCCGATGGTTCGATGACCCGATTACCAGATGGCTTCGATTCCCAATGGAAACCCTATGCACCGCGCCCCTTGCGCTTTTTCACACCGTGAGTGACATGATGACTGTCATTTTACGCATTGATATAAGGCCGAAAACGTATGCCCTTTATTTGGCAGAAACTGCGCATACTTCACTAACTCATTTGATTTCATTTGATTCTCAATGGGCGGGTACAACCTTGGTTGTCTGGATTGTTTGGCACGTCGGTTGCCTTAACTATGGGTGCGAGGGACTTCGGGTCCTAGAAACCTGGATAATACCAGGTGGGGGGCTGGGGATCACGGAAATCGGACGAACCGGGATCTTCAGTCCCCATAAAAATACGGGCGACGTTTTCAGGCAAACCCTCAGCAGACAATGCAGGGAGTATAGAAGCAAGTGATGTTGGACATCACCGAGCTCGATCGCACGTTGTCGATGCAAGCCGTCACCAAAACCAGCGGGCGTGAGCCGCGGTGGGAAGTGATTTCGCCGGCGGATTATTCTCTTCCTTCCGTCGTGCCAATCGGCAAGCCCGTGGTGACGTGGCGGGTAACCCGCTCCTGCAATCTCGAGTGTTTGAGCTGCTTCCACGACCCGGAGCCGCGCCGTTATGGGGCGGAGCTCACCGCCGGCGAAGGCTTGGCGCTCATTAACGACTTGGCGGCGTGGGGAGTGCCGCGGTTGTTGCTCTCGGGCGGCGAGCCGCTGATGCGGGCGGACCTGCTGGAATTAGTCGCCTATGCGCGCGAGCGGGGGATGCAACCCTCGATTCTTACCAACGGGACACTCCTCAGCCGGGAACGAGCGGCGGAGTTGAAACGCGCCGGAACGCACTCCGTCACCATTCTGCTGGAAGCGATCGGCAGCGAGGTTGACCGCCGCCGGGGCTTGCCGGGCGCCTTTCGAGCCGTCACGGAAGGGTGCGCGAACTGCGCTGAGGCGGGCCTGGCAGTGGAGGTCCGGATGCCGCTGGATCGTGGGAATTATCAGGGACTCGCCCGGATCCTGGACTTTATCGAGCACAGGCAAATCCGCCAGGTGGTATTTGCCCATCTTGTTTATGCGGGGCGGGGTAATACCCCACAGGATGACATATCCCACGACGAGAAACGCCGCGCCCTCGATATGATCTCGGCGCGCGTGCAGGACTTTCACCGCCGCGGAGTAAAGATCAAGATTGCCACCGATGAAAACCACGTGGACGGCATTTACCTTTTCCTGCGATGGGCGCGCCGGAATCCCCTGCGCGCCGCTGCTGCCTACCGGTTTTTGCTCGGGTGCGGAGCGGCAGCGCAGGGCGCCGGAGTGGGAATTGCCGGCATTGATGCCGCCGGCGGCGTACACCCGGATCCTTACTGGGCCGACTACATTCTCGGTAACGTGCGGGAGACGCCCTTCAGCGCCATCTGGGAGAAATCCCCGGATCCCCTGCTGCGAGGATTGCGCGACCGCCTTCCCTGGTTGAAGGGACGATGCGCAAATTGCCGCTGGAAACAGGCCTGTGGGGGAAACTTGCGGGTTCGCGCGCAAGAGTTATTTGGCGACCCCTGGATGTCAGACCCCGCGTGTTACTTGACTGATGAAGAAATTAGCAAGGAAGTGACGGAGCAAGCCGTGATAATGGAAGACGACGTGCTCTTATCAGAGCAGGCTGCGTGAAACAGCCTGCTTTAGTTTCTGAGTCGTGAGCATCTGATGAAAACTACCACACCTAAACCGCGACTCATTTTCTGGGAGGTGACAAAGGGGTGCAACCTGCGTTGCATTCACTGTCGCGCCACCGCTACGGAACTCTCATCATCTAATGACCTACCTACGACTAAAGCCCTGAATATAATAAAGCAAGTCTCTCAGTTATCCCTACCTATACTGGTTCTAAGCGGTGGCGAACCTCTTTTTCGTAACGACATTTTTGATTTGGCCGGTTACGCGCGCGAGTGCGGATTGCGCGTAGCCTTGGCGACCAACGGAACGCTGGTTTCCCCGGAAGTTGCCCGCAAGATCGTGGATGCCGGCGTGCGCCGCGTCTCCATCAGTCTGGACGGAGCGGACGCCGCTACCCACGATGCCTTTCGCGGCATTCCGGGAGCATTCGATCAGGCCCTGCGCGGCTTGCAAAATCTAAAGGAACTCGGCATGTCCGTGCAAATCAATATGACCATCGCGCGTCACAACGCTCACCAGCTTCCCGCCGTGCTGGAAATGGCCCGCAAGCTGGGCGCGGACGCACTCCACACCTTTCTCTTGGTTCCCGTGGGATGCGGCGTGGACATTGCCGAAGAGCAGATGGTCCCCGCCGACGAGTACGAAAGAATCTTGAATTGGTTTTACGATCGCGCCCAGGAAGGCGGCATCGAGTTGAAAGCCACTTGCGCTCCCCACTATTTCCGCGTCGCGCGCCAACGCCGCGCGGCAGAGCGCCGCGCCGCCTCGCGGACGGAGTCCTCATACGGCGGCAATGGGCAAGAAATTGGTCCCACGGAAATAACCATGCCCGGCTCCACGGGAGTTTCCCTTCACCCCCACGCCCATCCTCCCGGGGCAGGCCATGCGGATGGCATGCAGGCGATGACCAAGGGTTGCCTGGCCGGCACGGGCGTGGCGTTCATTTCCTATCAGGGTGAAGTTTACCCTTGCGGCTATCTGCCGGTTCTGGCTGGCAATCTCCATCAGCAGAGTTTGGCGGAGATTTGGGAGAACGCCCCGGTGTTTCTCCAGCTCCGCGACACCGGTAATCTGAAGGGCAAGTGTGGTTACTGCGAGTTTCGCAATGTCTGCATGGGTTGCCGCGCCCGGGCTTTCGCCGCCACGGGAGACTTTCTGGACGAAGAACCTTTCTGCGTTTATCAACCGCGCACCGCGGAAGCGGCTCGAAGCCAAGAGGAGAAAATCCATGCTGCAATTCACTGACCTGGTGCGCGGCGGGGAAGTCGTGCGGGAGATCAAACAGAAGTTTCCGGAGACCGCGCCGGTATTTGACCAGTTCGGCCTGCGGCCTTCCTGTGACGACTGCTCCATTGAAATGTCGGCGCGCAAAGTCGGCGCCTCCTTCGAAGACCTGCTTGTGGAAGTGAACAAAGCCATCTACAAATCCCGCGGAGTGATTGCCCGGGCGTCTTGAGGTTTGTCTGCCATGGCCAGTGCCACTTCCACCGTTCTGCTGCTGCGTTCCTCCCGAGGGCGCTCGTTCTTTATACCCCGTGAGCACGGCGCCTGGGGAATGCTTCTGGTTCCGCTGGTCACCGGCGCCGCTGCCGGCAATCCTCGCGGGGAGCGCATTATCTGGATATTATTCTTCGCCGCGGTCGCGTTAGGGCTATTCTGTTTGCGGACCCCCGTGGAAGCGGGGATGGGAGTTTCAGCGTTACGACCGCAAAACGATGCGGAGCGGAGGCTGATACATTATTCCATTTATCTTTATACCTCCGTTGCAGTTTCGTCCCTAGCAGTCCTCATGCTGTGGGCACGCGCTTATGCACTCCTACTGTTAGGCGCGGCCGCGGCGATGGTTTTTCTTCTTCCAGCCGTCCTGAAAAAGCTCGGCCGGGAAACGCGCATGGCCGGCCAATTGACCGGCGCCATCGCGCTGAGCTCCACTGCGGCGGGGGCTTATTACCTGGCGACGGGGCATTTCGGCCCGACGGCGGCCATTATCTGGTTGGCCAACTGGCTCTTCGCCGCCGATCAGATTCATTTCGTGCAACTGCGAATTCATTCCGCGCGAGCGTTGACGCGCGGGGAGAAATTCCGGCAGGGCTGGGACTTCCTGCTTCACCAAGCCGCTTGCCTGCTTCTGCTGGGATTGGTTTGGCGAGCCGGGTGGCTCCCCGGTTCTCATCCTGATGGCATTCGCACTCTTATTCGTGCGTGGGTTCGAGTGGTTTCTCGAATCGCCCCGGCCGCTCCGGGTCCGCCGGCTGGGCGCAAGCGAATTGCTTTATGCCATCGTCTTCGGATTGTTTTTCATCGCCGCCTTTCACCCTTAGATGAGGCAGCGAAATCTTCTTTATGCGCGAAAATGCCAACGCGGACAGCCATCGTTCTCACCAAAAAGCCTCCCTGGGCGTGGGGCCGATGTTTCCCCGTTTCAGCGAGCAGGAAATCCCTGACGATTGCCTGGAACGCGTCATCGAACTGGCTCGCCTGGCGCCCTCGGATTGGAACCTGCAAACCTGGCGCTGGATCGTGGTGCGTGGCGATGCGGCCAGGAAATATCTCGAGGCGGCTACTTACATCAAGATTCCCCTCAGCTCCGCGCCCGTCATTTTGATTTGCCTGGCGGATACCCTGGCGTGGAAGTCGGCGCCGCAGTTCTTGCAAGCGATGATTGCCGCCCGCAAAATCACGGAGGAGGAAGGCCGCGAGGCCCTGCACCAGGTGCGCGAATACTATTCCTCTTCTCCGGAAATTGCCAAACGCACCGCCCTCGCCAACGCCTTTGTGGCCGTACACCAAATCCTCCTGGGCGCGGCGGAGTGCGATCTGTCGGCCTATTGGGTCACGGAATTCGACGAAGCCAAGATCAAGACCCACTTTCACATTCCCGACCACTTCCTGGTGGCGGCACTGCTCCCTATCGGATACGGGGAGGAGACCCCGTCGTCGGCTGCCTCTAAACTCCCCTTGCACACGTTCATCTATAAAGAGAAATTTGGCGAAACCCAGGGGCCTACGCCATAGACGGAATCGCTCTCTGCCCCATCGCAGAATAATCACTCCCATACCCCAGGGACGGCCAAAACATGCTCTGTGGTACAATCCTGCCAGGCCACCAAGGAGAAGGGAAACAAAGGTCCGGGTATGAGCTTGAAACAGATGTCGGTGCTCGCGTTCCTGGGAGCAGTAGTGTGTCTCCTCTTGTTGGCTATGCAGAAAGCTCTTCTCGGCGCCGGGCCGGTGACGATTGCCATTCAGGCTGCGGCTCTTCTCCTCATGGCCTGGGCGCGCCTAACCTTCGGTGGTCGCAGCTTTCACGCGGCCGCCAATCCCACAGCCGGCGGACTCGTAACTCGTGGCCCCTATCGTTATCTCCGTCATCCCATTTACGCGGCAGTGTTGTATTTCCTCTGGGCGGGTATCGGGGCACATCCTTCCCTGACTCATATCCTGATTGCGTTGCTGGCAAGTGCGCTGCTCGGTGTTCGCATGTTCGCGGAAGAGCAATTCTTGCGCAAGGAATATCCTGAATATGGGGACTACGCCCGCCGCACCTCGCGGGTTTTGCCTTTCATTTTCTGACAGCGGCAGAAATCGCCCTTGCTGCCCCGTCGGGCCGGCCACGCCGTCTGACACAACTGCACTCACGGGCAGAACCAATGCTCCCGCTGGCGGGAGCCTGCAAGTAGCGCAAAACGTCCCTTCCATACGCTGTTGGTAGGTTTCCGCCTCTTGTTGCGTCGTGAATGCAACCTGAAGGCAAGACCGCATTGACCAAGTCCGCCGAAAGGACGCGGCCATCGACGGTATCAGGTGAGAAGACCCATCAATTCGACGACTTCGAATATCACACATCACCTGATTGCTCAATCACCCAATGTGCCGGTGACCCGTTTTCCCGAAAGAATGCGTTGTATTTGAGACTCGACATTCCCAACACAGAAGATTTCATTCCGCGCCCGACTTTGAGTTAAGCTAATAGTTCAATTCTTGGACTGGGGGCTGTTTATGACAACCGAATTGAAGGATAAGGTCGCCGTGGTCACAGGAGGGTCGCGTGGGATCGGCTTCAGCATCGCGCAGGCATTGCTGGCCGAAGGCGCGAAGGTCTTCATTTGCGGGCGAGATGCGACCTCATTGCAGGCGGCTCTGGAAAAGCTTCGGAGCGCTGCACCGGCCAATGTGGATGGCTCGGCGGCAGACGTCCGCAATTACGAAGACTGCCGCAAGGTGATTCGCGTGGCGGCGGAACGGTTCGGCGGCCTCGACATCCTGGTGAACAACGCCGGCATAGGCATCTTCAAGCCCGTCGACCAGCTCAGCGTGGAAGAGTGGGACACGACGATCCACACGAACCTCTCCGGCGTCTTCTATTGCTGCCGCGAAGCCATTCCCCTGATGCGCAAGCGTGGCGGCGGATACATCTTCAACATCTCGAGCCTCGCGGGCGTCAATCCCTTCCCCGGCGGCTCCGCTTACAACGCTTCCAAATTCGGGCTCAACGGTTTTAGCGAGGCCATGATGCAGGACGTCCGCTACGATGGCATTCGCGTCAGTTACCTGATGCCGGGCAGCGTGGACACGGACTTCGCCGCCGCGCCCGGCGCAAAGACCGGGGGTAACTGGAAACTGACCGGGGAAGACGTGGCCAAGGCGGTCGTCGATCTGTACAAATTTCCGCGCACGGCTCTGGCCAGCCGAATTGAGATGCGGCCTTCGCAACCGCCCCGCAAGAAATAGCGAACTGTCCCACAAGCCCATCGGTGCCGGTTCGTTGCCCGCGAGTTGGGGTACTGCTGGGCGGGAAGTCGGTGAAACTACCATGCAGGCAGGAAGTCGAGGCAGGCCACCGATAGGTAAAGGGCCCGCGTCTGCCGCGGAATCGTGTGCCCCGCAATGTCCACGCCCGTGCGCCGGCAAATCGTCTAAAGATTCCACTCCGACAACCGATGGGAGAATAGAAGTGCCTGGGATAGTCCGGGCAAGAGCTTCGGTTTGGGCGGAAGTACGGCGCTTGGCCCCCCGCGTGTTTCACCCTGCGCGGCCGAAATCTTTGATATTGAGGATCAGCGGACATCAATCTTTCGCCCCATCGCCCTGGTCACAAGGACTCATCGAGGCCTGCTGAATATCGTTTGAGGAGACGAATATGGCTACCGCCACCGCGCTGCTCTTCCCTTGGAGTGACACCTACAGCGTCAATATTGGCATTATCGATATGCAGCATAAGAACCTGGTGAGCATGGTAAACCAAATGCACCAAGCCATGGTAGGGGGGCACGGCAAGGAGGAGTTGGGCAAAATCCTTACCAGCCTGATCAAGTACACCCAGGTACACTTCAAGACGGAAGAGAACCTCATGGAGTCGCACCAGTATCCCGACTACATTCAGCACAAGTCCGAGCACGACCATTTGACCAAAACCGTTCTGGTCCTCCAGGGCAAATTCCAAAGGAACGAGGTGGGGCTGACCATTGAGGTCATGGATTTCTTGAAGGACTGGTTGATCAAGCACATTCAGGGGACTGACAAGCGGTACACTCCGTTCATGAACGCCCACGGAGTTCACTAACGCCGCTCCGGCCATTCCTCCCGAATTCCGCTCCGAAATGGCCTTCATCGCACTCCTCGGACGGCTAGCGCCACGGATTGCGGCCAGTCACTGATAAAACGCGCGCTGGCGGTTAGACCCATCCTATCGTCTGAACATTCGGTGTTTCTCCTCGTCCGCATTATGTTTCCGCCAATCCTGCCGATAATGCCAAGGGAAGCCTATGTCGTGAGCGTGTTTCGGAGGCATGGGAATGGCAATGGGGGCTCCGCAGGACGAACTCTTTCCCTGGCGCGAAGAATACTACGTGGGCATCGCCTTTGCCGACGCGCAACACCGACAGCTTGCGGACATCATCAACCGCCTCCACCAAGCCCTGGTGGATGGGCAGGAAAGATCGATGATCGCTGCCACATTGGACGAGCTCATCCGTTACACCCAGGCCCACTTTGTGGTGGAGGAAGAGGTTCTGCACAGCTGCGGATACCCGGATTTCCTCGCCCACCATTCGCAACACAAACGCTTGGCCAATGCGGTGCTCGCGTTCTATCAGATGCTCATGAGCAACGAGATGGAAATGACCGCCCACGCCGCCGATTTCCTCAAGCAATGGATGGGCGAAGAGATCATGGATATCGACATGAAGTTCGCCTCATTCCTCAAGGGCAAGGGCGTGCCGTAAGGACGGGTTCTAGGTTGTGGGTGCTGGAGTCCTCCCCTAAACCCTAACCCCGAATCCCTAACCCCTACTCCAGTGGCACCTCTTTCAGCACGTCGTCCCAGTGGCCGAGGGTCAACTCCCAGCGCCGTTTTTCCTTTCGGGCAAGGTCCTCCTGGTCAGGGTAAAGCTCGCGCTTGATTTGCGGATCGCGGTGATGGGCTTCTTCCAGCGCCGCCCAGTCCCGCCAAACCATCACGATTTTGTAATCCCACGCCGGCGTCTCCGCGTGGAACCGCCGCTCATACATCTTCTCGCTTTTGAGGATTCCCTCTTTGATGAGTTGTTGCAGGATGGGATTGTGGTTCTTCTTGTAAAGCGCCAGCCATTCCGCGCCGGCTCCCGGCGCCAGCTTGTAGTAATACTCGATCATTACCGGCGTGCTGTTTTGCTCGGTTCCTTTGAGTGACATTGGATCTCCTCTTTTTGATGGTCTCGCCATTCACTTCTTGTTGACGCGCTGACTGGCTTGCGCCAAAGGTCGTATTGTATTCCAATACCCCAGCACTGGAGGCACAACTAATGGACTGCTCGCCATCCTGCCCGCCGCACCAAGCACGAGCAGTTCAAGCTGGTCGGTCTTGCCGTCAGTCGCCACGTAACCTCCAGTTCGGCGCTCCCCTTCTAAATCGGCGCCGGTGATAGCGACCAATTCCGCCCGCGCCGCGCACGCCTTCGGTGTCATGCTGTCCAGCGCCCCGAGCGCAGCGTCGCAATCCATTCTCGACAGAGTTCTGCTTCTTGACGCAGGTCGGCGGCAAGAGTTTCTCCTGATTTCTCCGCCTTGTGATCGCACTCAGCAGCCTTCTTCTCAAGCTCGGCTATAGTTGCACCTGGGGGAACGAAGCGGCTGCGCACAGGCCGTAGATCCCGGCCTCCGAACCGTGGTGGAACTTGGTTCGCCTTGGGCTTGTCTTTCACAGGTTGTACTCCACGCTACAGTAAGACGTGATGGTTCGATGACCCGATGGCTCGATGAGCCGATGACTCAATTCACCGGTGCAATTCCACCACGTCCTTATCTTCCAGCACATGATCGCGGTTCACCATCTGGCCCTCGAAGCGCCCCTCCCGCCACAGCCGGGCATACTTGAGCTGGGCCAGGAAATCATGGTGAACGTGTGCGGCGAGGTCGATCAAGTGCGAGCCTCGTTTGAGGATATAAGGCGCGACGCGTTCCAATTTCTTTCCCGGCGTCTTGGTGTAAACGCGAATGACTTCCAGCAACTCGAACACGGCATGACGAAGGGCTTCCAGGCCCTCGCCGGTTTCCGCCGAGACTCGGGCGAATTCGAATCGCTCGCCGTACAGGTCGCGCAGAATCTCCAAATCCTCCGGTGCGCCGCTCGAGTCAATCTTGTTGGCCACCAGCAAAGTGCGCTTGCGCAGCCAACCGGGAACGGCGGGCAAGGCGCCTTCCGCAAGCTGCACCTTGGCGTTCGCCACCTGGCCGAGCGTCGTCTCCAAATCCTCCAGCAGGTCGGGATCGCTCAAGTCCACCACCAACAGCGCGGCGTCGGCGTTGCGGATGATCTGGTAGAGCCACGACTCGGGGAAGTCCGGGTGTACCGGAGGCAAATCCACCAGTTGGACTTGCGCGTCTTCGAACGGCATCATTCCCGGCAACGGCGCGCGCGTGGTGAAGGGATAGTCGGCCACTTCCGGCGTCGCATGGGTAAGACGGCGCACCAGCAGCGACTTGCCGCTGTTGGGCGGGCCCACCATCGCCACCTGCCCGGCCCCTTCTTTCTCCACCCGGTGAATGATGCCGGCGCGGCTGGTGGGCCGGCGGGCCTGCTCGGCGCGCAGCTTGGAAAGCCGCCGCTTCAGCTCCGCCTGCATCTTCTCCGTGCCCTTGTGGCGCGGAATCGTGGCCATCATTTCTTCCAGGGCCGCGATTTTCTCCTCCGTCGTCTTGGCGCTCTTGAAGCGTCTCTCCGCTTCCAGGTAATCGGGGGTGAGGTTTGCAGGCATGGCCGTCCGCCGCGCGGGCGCTGCCTATTATGCGCCGAACTGCGGCTTGGAACCAAGAGCAACAAGGAAGCCACCTTCGTCGAGTGGCAAACCCGCAGGACAGATTCAAATGGCAAAGGGCAGAAGCCAAAACGCCAAGCTCCCTTTCCTCAATCGCCCGATCCCCCATTGCCGCGACCCTGGTCGATTCCCAGTCCGACGCCGATCTTCTTTTTGATCCCCCGTTTTGCCCCGAATTCGCGCGAAAACAGTGTGTTCCTCCTTCCTTAGAATGCACGTCGGGCTCCTGACAGTTTGTCATTTTCGAACGTGTTTTCATGCACATAGTCGGAGGACTCTGCATTTTTAACATCTTTTTGTCTCGCCGCCGGGCTATGGGCCTTGTCGTGCTAACTTCCCTATTTTCATAAACTTGGATTTTCTCCTCGCTCATCGTGTTTGTCCCGATTATCGCCTAACCCATTGTGTTTTCATGAATATAGTCGCCTGGCGAGGAGCTTTCGTGAACATCCGTCTCTCCCGGCGGAGGTTTGTTCATGAGGAGTTTGGAGCCGGGAGCTAAGAGTCAGGAGACAAAAGCTAAAATGCTGCCTCCCGACCATCGTCTTCTGCCCGCTGGCAGCATCTAATTCCTTATCTAGTATACATACAATTATTTCATATGTCAAGAACAATTGTTGAATTTATGATATATCATATAACATACGGGCGAAACATCTGGACAAAAAATCCAGGTAAAACGTCTAGACAAATAATCTAGACCGAACTTGCAGACCTAGCCTCGAAAGCCGAGCGTGCCAGCCCGGCAAACGGACAAGAAGTCGTAGCCCTCTCTAGGAGCACCGGGGCTCTTCACGGGCACACCGGCTGGATATCCGCTTCACAATCCCGTAATTCACCCATGCTATGATGCGCAGGATCAATGAATTCAGTTGGGGAGGCCCGGGCTATGCGGCCACGATATGTCCTGCCGGTTTTTATCGCGTCGGTGATTTTCATCGGCACGCCGGGTTGGCCGCAGGGTCGCGACGCGAAGCTGCCTTCAGACTTCGGGCTGCAAACGCCCGCAGGGAAAAAACCCACCAAAATCGATCCCCAAGGGGAGACCGTCCTTCCCAGCGGGCGGCTGATTACGCCCCTCGGCAGGCAGGTGAAGGTTGCGCCGCACCCTTACGGCCTGGCGCTGAGCCCGGACGGCAAGATGCTGGTGACCGTCAACAGCGGCACCAAACCGTTTTCGGTGTCGATCATTACCGGGCTCGACGATCCGCAGCCCCAGGTGGCGCAAATCCCGCCCGGTTCCGGTTCCAACGATGACGATCCGGAAAGCGTCTTCTTGGGCGCCGCCATTGCGCCGGACAATCGCACGCTCTACATCTCCGAAGGCGACAACGGAAAGATCGGGATTTTCGACTTGACGACGCACCAGCGGTCGGGCGCCCTCAGCCTTGACGGGACATACCTCGGCGCCACTTACAACAACAGCCTGACCAGCACGTTGCAACTCACGCCCGACGGCCGCCACCTGCTGGTGCTCGACCTCGCGCACTTCCGGCTGGTTATCGTGGATACGCAATCGAAGCAGATTCTCTCCAGCACGCCGGTGGGACGCATGCCGCTTGGCCTGGCGCTTTCTCCGGATGGCAAGCGCGCCTACGTTTCCAACGTGGGAATGTTCCAGTACTCGCTGGTGCCCGGGTACGACGCGAAAGACCCCAGGCACACGGGGCTGGACTTCCCCGCTTTCGGTTTCCCCTCGCCCGAGGCGGAAAAGGGCGCGGAGGTAGAGGGCAAGCAGATTCCCGGCCTGGGCGATCCCAATGTCCCCGATTCGAATTCCGTTTTCGTCATCGACATTCGCGACCCCGCGCAGCCCAGCGTGCTGGCAAAAGTTCGGACCGGGATTCCCGTGGGCGATAAATCCGTTGGCGGGTCGAGCCCTGGGGCCGTGGTGGCGGGTAAGAAAAAGGTCTTCGTCTCGAACGCCGCCCAGGACAGCATCACTATCCTCGACGCCCGAACCAACGAGGTAAAGAAAACAGTCGTGCTCGAGCCGGCGGAATCCGTAAAAGGCTTGCGGGGAGTTATGCCTTTCGGCATGGCGCTCAGCCCGGATGAAAAACGGCTGTACATTGCATGCTCCGGCATTAACGCCGTTGCTGTAATGGACGCACGTAAGGGAATTGTCCTGGAATATCTTCCCACGGCGTGGTTCCCCGCCCGCGTGGCCGTCAGTTCTGACAACAAAACCCTCTACGTAGCGAACGCCAAGGGATTCGGAGCCGGACCCAACGGCGGACCAGATTTCCATGAAGGCCCGGAGGGATCCTACATCGGGGACATCACACACGGTGAAGTCTCCGTCATTTCCCTGCCCCCGGGGCCGATGGTATTGATCAGAGAACCTCTCCCTGGCGAGGACCCCAACTATTGGCCCGAGAAACCACCAGAGACCAAGGAGATTCTGCCGAACACTGATCGGGTCATGGTGAACAACGGCTTTCTTCGTTACCCCACCGATTTTCTGCCTCCGCGTTTACGCCCGCCAACCGATTTAACGACACGGCAGAATTCCTTCAGTGCAATTAAGCATGTGGTTTTCATCGTGAAAGAAAACCGCACCTTCGACGAAGTGTTCGGCGACTTGCATCTCGGCGACACATCTTTCGAGGGCGTTCTTTCGCTCGCCCGCTGGGGCGAGACCGCACGAGTGAAGGAAAAGGACGAGCCCACGGTGGAAGATGCCCACGTTACGCCCAATCATCACGCTCTGGCGCGGCGGTTCGGAATCAGTGACAACTTCTATGTGGAAGGCGATGTCTCCGTGGATGGCCATCACTGGCTGGTGGGGAATTATCCCAACGAAGTTCTGGAGACCGCCTGGCCGGCGGCTTACGGCAAGCAACTCAATTTCCGCGCTGACCCCGACGCGCCCGGCCGCCTTGGCATCGGCTCCACCCATCCCTTCCCCGAGACCTATCTGGAAGCCGGCTCGTTGTGGGAGCACCTGTCGCGCGGCCACATCAGCTTTCGCAACTACGGCGAGGGTCTGGAAGTCGCGGGAGAAGACGAAGGGATTGGCGACCAGCCTACGGGAGTTCGCGAGGCGACGAACATGCCCATGACGGAAGCGTTGTTCGAAAATACCTCGCGCGATTACGCCACCTTCAACACCAACATTTCCGACCAGTACCGCTTCGGCCAGTTTGAGCGCGAGTTCCAGATTCGTTATGCCAGCGGCAAGGAGCCATTGCCGCAGTTCATTTATATTTGGCTGCCCAACGATCACACCGCCGACCCGCGTCCCGACGACGGATACGCCTACCGCGCCTCATACGTGGCCGACAACGATTTGGCGCTGGGCAAACTGGTGCAACTGTTTTCCCACAGCCCGTTTTGGAAGGACATGGCGATTTTTGTTACGGAGGATGACGCCCAGGACGGGCGCGACCACGTGGACGCGCATCGCAGCGTGCTGATGGTCATCAGTCCCTACGCGCGGCGCGACTATGTTTCGCACGTCCACACCAGCACCGCCAGCATCCTCAAGACCTTTGATTTGACCTTTCATCTGGGATATCTCAACCAGTTTGACGCCGCCGCCACGGACCTCTCGGATTTCTTCACCGACCAGCCCGACTTCACGCCTTACGACGCGCTGCCGAGTGATGTGCGCATTTTCGATCCCGCCAAGGTGCGCGAGCCGGGGTTGGACTTGAAGGCGCACCCCAGCGCGCCGCTCGACGACCCGGCCACGATTCGCCGCGACATGCGCGAGCACTACCACGATTAAATTGGCCTTCGCTGCGAGTGCCGTGGGCGTAGCGCCGACCTGCAGATCGGCATGATTGTTGTTTCCGCTTGATGCCGACCTGAAGGTCGGCGTTACGACAATCTCGGCACAGCTCGCATCAACTCCTGAAGCGTCTGGCAGACTTCGTCAATCTCTGCCGGCTGCAAATTATTAAAGAAGGGCAAGGCAAGGGAACGCGTGGCGCTCCACTCCGTGTTCGGCAGGTCGTGCCTTGCGCCCGCGAGGTTCTTATACGCCGGCTGCCAGTGGATGGGAGCAAAGTACCGGCCGCAGCCAATTCCGCGTGACTGCATTTCCGCCCAAATCCAGTCGCGCTGCCGCTGCGTGAAGCGTGCGCCGAGGCGGACAACGTAAACAAACCAACTGATCCTGCGCCCAGGCACGTCGAGGGGCGGCAGTTTCAGCTCGGGATTTCCGTCGAGGCGCCGGTGGTACTCACGCGCGACGGCATCTCTCTTCTTCAGGATAGACTCGAGGCGCTTCATTTGCTCGATCCCCAGGGCGCAGTTGATTTCCGAGAGGCGATAGTTGTAACCCAACTCGCCGTGCTCGAGCCACTCGCCCGGTTGGGAGCGCCCCTGATTGCGCTGCGCCCGGGCGAGCGCGGCGACCTGCGAGTTTTGCGTTACGATCATCCCGCCTTCGCCGGTGGTGATTTGCTTGTTGGGATAAAACGCGAACACCCCCGCGTCCCCCAACGGTCCAACCTTGCGCCCCTCGTATTCAGCGCCGATCGCTTCGCACGCGTCCTCAATAACCCGCAGGCCGTGCCTCCGAGCGAGGCTGAAAATGGGTGATAAATCCGCCGGGCATCCAAAAGTGTGTACAACGATAATGCCACGCGTTTTGGGGGTAATCGCCGCCTCGATTTTGCCGGGGTCGAGGTTCAAGGTTTCCGCATCGACGTCGGCAAAGACGGGAATTGCCCTTTCGTAGCGGACGGCATTGGCAACGGCAACGAACGTAAACGAGGGCACGATCACTTCATCGCCTTCGGTGATGCCCAAGGCCCGAACGCACAAGTGCAGCCCGCTGGTTCCCGAGTTCACGGCGATGGCATGCGCTGCTCCGGTGTAAGCCGCCACGGAATGCTCAAATTCCTCGAGCTTCGGCCCTAGACTCAATCGCGGGGTGCGCAGCACGCTCGCGACCGCCTGGATCTCACGTTCGGTAATGTCCGGAGAAGAGAGAGGTATTCGCATCTAGGCCTTCGCGGCTGAGGATGGGTATTTGATCAAAAGTTCTTGTGACAAGGGAACGGTAGTCAAGACCTGCACGATTCTCTCGGAGGCGTGGCCGTCGCCATAGGGATTCGTCATTCCATTGAGCGACTCGCGGAACTCCCCGCTTCTTGCCACTCGAACCGCCGCAAGAATGGCTTGCGTGTCCGCGGCGCAATCCAAAATGTTGCGAGCGCGCTCGCGGCCCTCCTGCCTGAGCCCGATATTAACCGTGGGCAGAGCGAACGAAGCAGTTTCCATAATTCCGCTGCTCGAGTTGCCGAGCAACAAGTCCACATGGCGAAGCAGACTCCAGTAGGTGAGCGAATCCAGATTGACGAAGATGCGCCCGGGCCTGCCCCGCGAGAGGAAAGCGCGGGTGCGCTCGATCAGCGCCCGGCTGCCGGCGTCCGCATTGGGATAGCAAAACAGAATCTGCTCCGGCAGCGACTCGATCGCGGCAAACAGCGCATCCGCTTCCTGGGTGGTGTCACGAAGCAGGGTTACGGGATGGTAGAGCACCAAGGTCGTGGGCCGGCCGAGGTCCAACTCCAGCCGGGATTCCAACTGTTCACGCGTGAACAAAGTCTGCCGCCGGAGGTGGTCCAAGGAGGGAGCGCCGGTGCGGTGGACACGCCATTCCTGCTCGCCCAGGGCGATGACTCGCCGGCGGGCCGACTCGGTCCCCGTAAAGTGAATGTGGCTCATCTTGGTGATGGCATTTCGGACCGCATCGTCGATCGCGCCGGCGCTGATCTCTCCGCCTTCGATGTGCGCGATGGGAATTCGCAATGCCAGCGCCACCGATGCCGGAGCCAGCAACTCGTAGCGGTCGGCGATGAGCAAGAGCAAGTCCGGACGCATGTGCCCCAGCGCATCGGCCAGGCTCAGCGTGGCCACGCCGATGGTTTTCGCCATCCCCACATCCGTGTCGGAACTCAAAAGGCACTCGATGCGCGCGTCGATGCGGAATCCATCCCTTTCAATCTCGCAAACCGTGCCGCCGAATTCCGGCGACAGGTGCGACCCCATCACGATGATTCGCAGGTCGACCTGCGGGTGCGCGGCGAGGTCCCGCCATGGCCAGTAGAGGTGGGAGTAGTCGGCGCGGGAGGTGGTGAGGACGGCGATTTTCCTGGTCATACGTGGTTTGCCTTTATCTCCGTGTCGGTTGCCAATTCACGCAATGCGGCGCTGGGCTGATATTCAGGAACGATGCGGCGGAGGGCTTGGATCAGAGCGGCGAGATCGCGGCGGCGCAAACACTCCGCGAGCTCTGCCACGGCCGATTCCAAATCGTCGAGCGGCAGGCGCGGCCCTATTACTTGGTAAAGTCCGCATGTGGTTTGGGCCTCTCTCGTTTCTCTTGTCGAGACCAACTGCTCCATCATCTTGTCGCCTGCGCGCAGGCCGATAAAGGAAATCGGAATGTCGCCGCCCGGCCTGAGACCGGCATGGTGGATCAAGTAATTCGCCAGATCCAGGATTCTGAGGGGTGGGCCAAGTTCAGGGACGCAAATACCTCCACATGAACCCATCGAGGCGGCGGTTAATACCACATTCACAGCCTCGCTCAGGGTAAGAAAGTATCGGCGCACCTCGGGGTGGGTCACGGTCACCGGCCCGCCTCGCCTGATCTGTTGGAGAAAAAGCAGGCCGACACTGCCGCGGGAACCCAGCACGTTGCCAAGACGGACGCTGTTCATTTGCGTCTTCTCACTGGAGAGCGCCATGAGGACAAGTTCCGCCACCCGCTTCGAAGCTCCCATCACACTCTGAGGATCCACAGCCTTGTCCGTCGAGATCATGATGAGCTTTTCGGCCGAATGGTGGGCCATGGCTCTGGCCAAAGCATATGTGCCGAGCGCATTGTTCCGGATCGCCGCCAGGGGATTGGCTTCCATTAGCGGGACGTGCTTGAAGGCTGCGGCGTGGAAGACAATCTCAGGGTGGTATTGCGCGAAGATGGCGTCCAGCAACGGGCGGTCGGCAATGTCGCCGAGAATGGCGATATGCGGCGCTCCGTCCGCAAGATCGTCCAAATCAGTGTGGATTTGATAGAGGTTCTGCTCGGAATTCTCGAGAAGCAGCACCAGCCGGGGATGGCACGCGGCAATCCGCATCGCCAAGGCTGACCCAATGGAGCCGCCGGCCCCGGTCAGGAGGACGGTCTTCCCGGCAATCGCCGCCTGAAACCTCGCCGCATCGCCCTCGATACGTTGCCGGCCAAGAAACTTTCCCCAGTCGTGGTTATCGAACTCCATTGGCATTATTGCTGTCCGCTCTTGATTATAAGCTATCACGTAGTGCCATCGTGGCGCGACAGGGTAGCATTTTACGCGGACGTTTGTGGGCAAGTTCGCGCATCGTGTACAATGATTTCTCGGGCTCAATATCAATTTCCGCCCGCGAGGAAAATTCTCTCTCACAAACCTGCATGTCGAATCTGCTTGACCAACTTAATACGAAGCAGCGCACCGCGGTGGAACGAGCCGATGGACCGCTGCTCATCCTGGCGGGCGCGGGCAGCGGCAAGACGCGCGTTATCACCTACCGGATTGCCTACTTGATCGAAGCCCTGGGAGTGCCGCCGGAGAGAATTCTGGCGGTCACTTTCACCAACAAGGCTGCGGCGCAGATGAAGGAGCGCGTGGCCAGGTTACTGGAGGGCCGCGTGGAGTTGCGCGCGGGCGCTCCGCACGTCTCCACGTTTCACTCCTTCTGCGTCAGCGTGCTGCGCCGTCACATCGACCACCTGGGTTATAGCCGCGATTTCTCGATTTACGACGAGGACGATCAGCAGCGGTTGATGAAGGCGTGCATCCAGGAACTGGGCCTGGGGGAGCAGGTTACTTCGCCCCGCAGCGTGCTATCCCGGATCAGTTACGCCAAGAATCACGGCGTGACGCCGGAGGCGATGTACCAGCAGGCGGAAAACGGTCCCGTGGAAAAAATCGCCGCGCTCTTTGGCCTCTATGAGGCGAAGCTGCGGCAGGCGAACGCCCTGGATTTTGACGACCTGCTATTGAAAGCCGTGGCACTGTTCTACAAGGCCGCAGAAGTCTGCGAGCAGTACAACCGGCGCTTCCACTACGTCCTGGTGGATGAATACCAGGACACCAATCGCACGCAATACCAATTGATCCGGCAACTCACGCTGCTGCACCAGAACCTGTGCGTGGTGGGCGACGAGGACCAGTCAATCTACCGCTGGCGCGGGGCGGACATTCAAAACATCCTGAGTTTCGAGAAGGATTACCCCAACGCCCGAACGGTGCGGCTGGAACAGAACTATCGCTCCACGCAGAAGATTCTCGACGCGGCGGGCGCGGTGGTCAGCCGCAATGTAGCGCGCAAGGGAAAGACCCTGTGGACGGACCGCTCCGGCGGCGACAGCATCGGCCTCTACGAAGCGTGGGACAACGACGAGGAAGCGCTGTACGTGGCGGGCGAGATATCCAAAACGCTCGCCCAGGATGGCACCCGCAGCGTGGCCGTCCTCTACCGCACCAACGCCCAGTCGCGCGTGCTGGAGGAATCCCTGCGCCGCAATGGCATCGCCTATCGCCTGGTGGGCGGGTTCAGCTTTTACGCGCGCGCGGAAATCCGCGACGAGCTGGCTTATGCGCGGCTGGCGCTCAATGCGCGCGATGCCACGGCGCTCCAACGCATCATCAACACTCCGGCGCGGGGAATCGGCGGCTCCACCTTGGGAGCGATTGAAGCCACCGCCCGCGCGCAAAAGCTCACCCTGTGGGAAGCACTCGAGGATGAACTGGCGGCGCGGCGGCTGCCGGCGCGCGCCCTCAAGGCGCTGGCGGCTTTCCACGCGCTCATGAGGCAACTCGCGACTGACCAAAAACAACTGTTGATGGGGCAATTCTTTAAGAGCATTCTCGACCGCACACGCTACGTGGAAATTCTGAAACAGGATAATCAGCCGGAATCGCAGGACCGCATCGAGAACCTTCAGGAATTGGTGAACGCCGCGGTGGAGGCGCAAGAGCAGGGAATCACGCTGGCGGAATTTCTGGACCACGCGGCGCTGGTTTCCGACGCCGACGATTACGACGAACGCGCGCGCGTTACGCTGATGACGCTGCACAGCGCCAAGGGCCTGGAGTTCAACCTGGTTTTCCTGGTGGGGATGGAAGAGGGCTTGTTTCCGCACAAGCTTTCCCTCGATGATGACGCGGGCATCGAGGAGGAGCGAAGGCTCTGCTACGTGGGCATGACGCGTGCGCGCGACCGGCTGGTGCTTTCTTGGGCGCGGCAACGCCGCACGTACGGCCGCGACTCGATGGAAGGCAGCCGGCGATCGCGTTTTTTGGACGAAGTGCCCGCCAACCTCCTTGAGCCTGTAAACGCCTCGGCGTCAAAAGCTCGCACAACTTGGGAAAATGCCGTAAACTCTATCGCCGGGGCAGAACGCTTCTTGCGCGAGCGCGGCATCGACCGGCAATTGGGAAAAGGCCGGGGTGAGAGGGCGCGGCAATCCCAGCGCTGGAAGCTGGGCAGCCAGGTGCGCCATGCGAAGTACGGTATCGGCACAGTTCTGGAATGCGAAGATGACGGCGAAGACAGCAAGCTGACCATCAGCTTTCCCGGCTATGGCCGGAAGAAAATGGTGGAGCGCTTTGCCGGGCTGGAAAGAGTTTAAACATCCATCGACAGGAAATCGAGGTTATGAACACAAAAAATATCAAAGATAAAGAAGAACGCAAGAAGCTGAAGCGCGCGGCACGCAAGAAGCAGGCGGCCAAACCCAAGCGGACGGAACCGCGCGGCTCGCGCAAGCCCAAAGTCAAGAAGAAGGGACCGGGCCTGGCTGCACGGCGCACATAAAGGGGCAGCCGGGAGTGAAGCTATTGTCAATGGCCGATTGTCGATTTTCGATTTAGTCGAATCATCCCTCGGCGATCGAAAATCGGCAATCTTGCCGGGCACTCTTCAGTGCATTCGAGAGGACCCTTGGGCCAACTTTTCCAGAAGAAGAGTATCGACAAGCTGATCGCCGACGCGGATACCCCGGGGCATCGGCTGCGCAAGACGCTGGGGCCCTGGTCGCTGACCGCGCTGGGTATCGGCGCCATCATTGGCACCGGCATTTTCATTCTCACCGGCACGGCGGCGGCGGGCGAAGTCCTGGACGTTCCTTCGCTCAAGAAGGCGCCGCTCCTCGATTTGCTCCTGCACGGAACGAAAGCCCTGGGGACCGCCGGACGGCCGGGCGCCGGGCCGGCGATTGCACTGTCCTTCATACTGGTAGCCATTGCCTGCGCGCTCGCGGGACTGTGTTATGCGGAATTGGCCTCCATGATTCCTATTGCCGGCAGCGCCTACACTTATTCTTACGCCACTCTCGGTGAAATCGTGGCCTGGATCATCGGTTGGGATTTGATTCTAGAGTACGCGGTCAGCAACATGGCGGTGGCAGTGGGCTTCTCCGCATACATTGACAGCCTGCTGGCGGGCTTTGGGTTGCGAATTCCGCCCATTATTAGCAGCCCGGTGTTCGATGACTCCTTGCACCGCACAGGTTCGTACTTCAACGTTCCCGGGTTCTTGATCGTCATGATCATCACGGTAATTCTGGTGGTGGGCATTCGCGAGAGCGCCGGCGCCAACAACCTCATGGTGGGCGTGAAACTTGTGGCCATCCTGATCTTCATTGTCGCCGCTTCCCACTTCATTCACGTTTCCAACTGGAAACCCTTCATGCCCAACGGCTGGCAGGGCGTGCTGACGGGCGGAGCAATCGTCTTTTTTACCTACATCGGGTTTGATTCTGTCTCCACCGCCGCCGAAGAGTGCAAGAACCCCCAGAAAGATGTGCCCTTTGGCATTATCGCCTCCTTGATAATTTGCGCCACACTTTATGTGACGGTGGCGCTGGTGCTGACGGGCGTGCAGCATTGGCAGACCCTGCGCAACGCCGCGCCCGTGGCCAACGCCCTGATGGCGCTGGGACTGCCGAACGTGATGAAGTGGGTCACCATCGGCGCGCTGACGGGGATGATCAGCTCCCTGCTGGTTTTTCAGTTGGGGCAGGCGCGCGTGTGGTTCGCCATGTCACGCGATGGCCTGCTGCCGGAGATTTTCTCCAGAGTTCATGCGCGCTTTCTCACGCCTCACGTCAGCACTTGGGTGGCGGGCTTCGCTGTGGCCATCCCGGCGGGAATATTTGACATTGGTACTTTGGCCGACCTTTCCAACATTGGAACCCTGTTCGCGTTCGTGCTGGTTTCTCTAGGAGTGCTGGTATTGCGACGGACACAACCGGAGCGGCGGCGCGCATTCCGCACGCCCTGGGTTCCGGTAGTTCCAATCCTCGCGATAATCTCGTGCGTTATCCTAATGGCAAGCCTGCCCCTGGAGACGTGGGGGCGATTCGTGGTGTGGTTGGTCATTGGTCTGGTCATTTACGTGACGTATAGCCGGCACCATTCGGAGTTTGGCAGTGCGCCGCGGACGCCGGCGAATGCTGAATCGCTTCCCCCAAGCGCGCATCCTGCGCCCTGAGTGGATGCGGCGCCGGGAGAGGCCACATGCTGTTTATTCCCCGACGCCCTTCCACGCGGGAAGGACAAGGCAGAAGAATTACGATAGAATCAAGCAGGTTTGACAGATAGGGGAGGGACCTCGACCGATGGAGCGTGCCAGGAGCGGAGTTCTTCTGGGGCCTCGCCAAGCGGGGATGCAACCCAGGCTGTTTGTCTTACCACTCGCCATATTCGCGCTGTGCCTGACCTGCCCGGAATTGATGCGGGGCTGGGGTCCGACCGCGCACGTTATTGTCAATACCTGGGCGATCCACGTGCTGCCTCCGGAAATCCACCCCTACTTTGAAAACAATCGCCAGTTCCTGGTAGCGCATGCCAATGACCCGGATGAGTTGATGAAGAAAGACCGCTACGAGCGCATGCGTCACTACATTTATCTGGACAAGTACGGTTTATTCCCCTACCCGACCCTGCCGCATGATTACGCGCGCGCGAAGGAAGCCCTCACTTCCTGGCGCATTGGTCGCGATGGCGTGTTGCCCTGGCAGGTTGGCGAATACAGTCTCCGCCTTACCAAAGCAATGAAGGATGGGAAGTGGGAGGAAGTGAAGCTGGACGCTGCCGTGCTGGCGCACTATGTGGCGGATGCGCACGACCCTCTGCACACTACGCGGAATTTCGATGGCCAGTTGACCACGCAAACAGGCCTGTCAACCCGGTTTGATATCAAATTGTTTGATCGATTCTCGAAGCTCTTCATCATGCACCCTGAAGGTGCCGAGAAGATCGACGACCCGACGGAATATGCTTTTCAAACCTGCCTGGAGTCCAACGTGTGGGTCAATCTCGTCCTCTGGTCCGATTTGCGCGCCCGGGAAGGCTTGACGGATTATGACGACGAGTATTACGACCGCTTTTACAACCGGGTGGGACCGACCGTGGTCCATGAGATCAATGCGGCAGCGCACGACGCGGGCTCTTATTGGTACACGGCGTGGCTGAATGCCGGGCGCCCTCAACTCCCCGGGCGGTGAACCCCTGTGATTGTGGATTTTAGAATTTGATTGGGGGCTACCGCTTGAATGTTCGCTGCCTTCAAGCCAAATTTGCAGATACAAAATCCAAAATAGAGTAATCCTCATGCCGGAATTGGAGCCCTCACTCGCGTCCTTCATCACTCGACTGCCCAAGGTCGAGCTACACCTGCACCTGGAAGGAGCGGTGCGCCCGGAAACCTTGCTCGAACTCTCGCAGAATAAGCCCGGGCTGAGACAGAAAGTGGACGAGTGGATCACCGCGCGGGGCGCCCAGCGCTACCAGTACGGAAACTTTCGCGAGTTCCTCGTGGCATTTGGAATTGTCAGCCTGCTGATTGAAACCCCCCAGGATTACGCATGCATAACCGCGCGATTGATCGAGTGGCTGGCGGAGCAAAATGTGCGGTACGGGGAAATCATCTTTGCCGCCGGGGTAGTGCTGTGGAAGAAACAACGGGTGGACGCGGTGTTTGAGTCCATCGCCGCGGCCGCGGAAGAGGCGGAAGCGCGCACGGGAGTGCGGGTGAAATGGATCTTTGACGCCACGCGGCAATTCGGGTTCGACCACGTTCGCGAAGTTATGCAGTGGGCGGCGCGCTACCGCGGACGAGGCGTCGTGGCCTTCGGAATCGGCGGCGACGAGGCGGCGGGCCCGGCAAGACTTTTTCCGGATATTTTCCGCGAGGCGCACGACCTGGGCCTGCACGTTGTGGCGCATGCAGGCGAAGCTTGCGGGCCGGAAAGCATTCGCGACGCCGTCGAGTTGCTGGGCGCGGAGCGCATCGGCCATGGCCTGACCGCCATTCGCGATGCCGGCGTGATGGCCTTGTTGTGCGAGCGGCGTATACCTTTGGAGGTCTGCCCCAGCAGCAACGTGTCCACCGGCTTGATCGCGCGATTTGAAGACCATCCGCTGCCGAGGTTGCTGGAGGCAGGATTGGAGGTAACGCTCAACTCCGACGATCCCGCCATGTTCGGAACGAGCGTTCAGGAGGAATTTCTGCGAGCCGCCCGTTGCTTTGAATTCAGCCGCGAGACACTGGCGGGCTTATGCCGGAACGCCGTTCGCGCTTCGTTTTTGAGTGAAGATGAAAAGCTGAAGCTGGAGGGTCAGTTGAAAGTTGAAAGTTGAAAGTCAAACTCGTGATCAACCCCTTCGGTTTTGCTCGTTATACCGCAACCACTTTTCCGCGATTTTTCCGGCTCGCAATTCTCGTCCTAATGGGAACTTGCAGGGAGCGGGGAAGAATCCTGAAGTGTCGCGCGCAGGTGCTTGCTTAGTTCTTCCACGAAGCTTCCGGGATTCACACCATCCTCGCGATAGACGATCTGACCCTGGCGATCGAAAATCACCAACGTGGGGAGCGCACTAACGCTGAGGAGTTGGTCCAGACCCTGGGCATAGGCCATGGGAAGGGTCCAGCCCTCCTGCTTAAGGAAGGAGGGAACGCCGCTGCGATCCTCATCCACGTTTACCGAGACGAAGACGGCGTTGGGAACCGCACGGAAATTTCCAGCCACCTGCTCAACGAGTTTGCCTTGCAGGCGGCAAGGGCCGCACCAAGTCGCCCAAAAGTCCAGCACCATGACCTTGCCGCGGTAACCCGCCAGGGGCAGCGGCGTGCCATCCACCCGCTGCAGGACGTAGTCGAAAGGATCGTGGCGGCCGGCGTTCTGCGGCTGGCCGACGGAGAAGCGGTCGGCGAGTTGCGACATAAGGAAATCGTAGCGCGATAACGCCAGGTCTCCCAAACCTGCCTCGGTATGGTGCTGTGCCACATACAAACTGCCAAGCTTGCGGCGAATCTCCTGGCGACGGACAGGGTCGGGGCTCTTGCCGGGAAAGATAAAGGCGGTGAGGTAATAATCCGCGGCGCGAGCGGAGTCACCTTTCTTCAGCGCGGCATCTCCCAGTTGTTCGGCGACGCCGGCGGCAGGGTAAGTCTCGTAGCTTTTCTCATCGTCAGCTATGGCCTTATCGAGGTCGCCGGAGTCTCGATAGAACCCGGCGCGCTGGGCATAGATTCCGGCAATGTACTGCGCCCATTGTTCCCGGGTATCCTTGCCAGCGTCCGTGGCGGCAGCCCGGGTGCGCTGACCCTCTGCGATGGCGAGCAACCGGGAAGTATAGTCAATAGCGCGCGTGCGGCTGGCTTGGTCGTTCTGCCGGGCCAGGGCATCGATGATCAGAGTCAAAAGTTGCGAGTTGTTCGGTGTCATCTCCAGAAGCATCTGGCCGTATTGCACCGCCACGCCAGGGGCGTTGGCTTGCAGCGCGTAGGTGCAAATCGTGCGTAAGACCACTTCCCGGCGGGAGGAATGGGGAAAACGCTCGAGGAAAGCCTCCAAATTCTTGATGATGATTTGGGGATTGTTTCCCGCTGACCGGAACGCATCATTCAGAGCGCTCTGTTCATCGGCATCCAGCGAGGCTTGCGTTGCGGGCGCCTTTTCCACGGGCTTCCCGGGGGATTGCGCCGCGCGCAGAGAAACCAGTCCACCGGTGCCCAGCAGGCAAAGGCCGAGGACAAACGATAAATCAATTCGCAGCCACGACGCGTATTTTGTTTTTATCACACTCGATCCTTCATGAACGGTGGATGAACCTAATCTAGTGGCAAGGCCGACATGGGTCAAGGCGATTTCCCTCGGGCAGCGTATGGCGGGCGACTGTTATAATGCGGAGTATCGGGAAACTCAAGGAGAGGGAATGAAACCACCGCACGTGCGCGCCATTTTCTTTGACGCAGGGAACACCCTGCTCTATCCCCAGCTCGATGAAAGGGCTCGCGACCTGACCGCGGCGGGCTTTCCCACGACCGTGGAGGACTTCCATACGGCGGAGCGCAACGCCAAGCAGAAGCTGGACGCATGGTTGTGGCCGCAAATTCACCAGGGCAAGGTGCCACGCACGATCGACCATTACTACTGGGTCGAATATCTCGCGTCGTTGATGGATTTAATCGGCGCGCCGGAAGCCGAGCACGCGCGTTTGATTGGCCTGGTGGCTGAGGGGTTTCGCAACATCCGCACGTGGTCCGTGGTCATGCCGGAAACGCCCGCCTACCTGGCGTCCCTAAAGGGGCGGGGTTACTTTTTGGGGGTCATCTCCAATTCCATGGGCACCATCGAGGATCAGTTGCAACATGTGGGCTTGCGCGGTTACTTCCAGGCGGTTTTTGACTCGGCGATTGTGGGGGTGGAGAAGCCGCATCCCGAGATCTTTCAGTTGGCCCTGGCCAGCGCCAAGGTCGCGGCGAAAGAAGCCGTCTTTGTGGGAGATACCAATGCCACCGACATGGGCGGCGCGCAACTCGCGGGCTTGCACGGCGTGCTCATCGACCGCATCGGCGCTTACCCGAATGCCGATTGTCCGCGAATCACGTCACTGCCGGAGCTGGATAAGGTGCTTGAAAGCTAGGTGTCGGGTATCAGGTGTCAGGTGCCAGGGGCGGAAAGCACAATTCAATATTTGCAGCTCCTGTTTGGCATGAAAGAAAGGCCACCAGTTTTGCTTTTACTGACACCTGATACCTGGCACCTGGCAACTAAACGAGCGCCCGGGCTTCTTCGAGGGTCCAGGGCGGAGTGCCTCCGGGCCGGCTGGCGACGAGGGCTGCGACGCGATTGGCGAAATCGGCAATTTCCGCCGGGGGCCATTGCAGGCTCAACCCATGGACAAAAGCCGCGGCGAAAGCGTCGCCCGCGCCCACCGTGTCCTGGGCTTGCAGGGTGTAGGCGCGGGATTCCACATATTCTCCGTTCACCAGCATCGCACAGCCCTTCTCCCCGCGCGTAACGCAAGCCGCTCGCCAGCCGAACTCGCGGGAGCGAACGCGGCAGAAATCTTCCAGCGAACGCGAGGCCCGGCCGAGCATCTGCTCGATCGCCGTGGCCTCGTCCTCATTGAGCTTCACCACCTGCCCGTGCCTCATCAATTCCAGCACCAGGGGGACCGTGTAGGAGTCCTTACGCAGGTTGACATCATAGAGAAGCCGCGCGCCACTCTGCGAATCGATCAACCGGTAGCTCAATTGCCGGGCCTGCGGGCTCATTTGAAAGAGGGTCCCGAAGTAGATCCAATCAGGCTTCAGTGACAGGATCTCCGCGATATCGCCATCGGTGAGTTTGGGAGCGTCGTAAGCCGCGGGGTGATGAAGGGTGAATCGTGGCACACCCGCCGGGTCGAGTTCGACCGTCACAATACCCGTCGGGTGTGTCTCCAGCTCGCGGACGTAGCGCGTGGAGAGGCCCATTTCCGCCATGCGCTCGAGCACGCGCCGGCCACGCTGATCCTTGCCGACGGCGCTCACAAAGAACACGGTGTGCCCCAGGCGCGCGGCGTGGACGGCGAAATTGAGCGGGGCGCCACCGAGGTATTCCCTGTCTCCGATGACGTCCCAAAGCACTTCACCGATGCTGACAATTTTCATGGCGCAGCCTCGTTCATTTCACAAACAATTGCTTTCTGTGCCAAGCCCAACGGCTCATAACGGCCCCAAAGCTAACCTTTTGATGGGGAATTGGCAATACCCTTATGGCGGAATTCCGGTAGCTGGGCGTGAGGGTTGTCCTTTTCCAAAAAACCATGAAATAAATGCATCTTTGGGAATTTGTCGAGCGTCGAATAGTATAGTGATTATAGGGGCGAATTCAAAACGGGAGAATGGACGGCCGAGAGGAAGAGTGCGTCCGTGCGGGCGCAAAATTTGGCCGAGGACAGGGAAGGTGAAATATGCTGATAAGAAAGGCACAGGAAATGTCTTCGTCAGAAGTGACTCCCAGGTGGCTCTATTTGAACCGGCGTAAATTCCTGGCGGGCGCACTCGGAGTGGCGGCAGGGGCTCTGGCGGGGCGAACGCTGAAGGATCTGGCTTGGCCCTCGCAAAAAGTTTGGGCAAACGCCAAGTTGAACGTCGCAAGCAAGAGTCCGTTTAGCACCGCGGAGGCAGTGACACCCTACGATGACGTGACGCATTACAACAACTTCTACGAGTTTGGTACGGGAAAGGAAGACCCCGCAAAGAACGCAACGCACTTTCGCACCTCGCCTTGGAGCGTGAAGGTGTACGGGTTGGTGGACAAGCCTCGGACCTTCTCCGTGGAGGAGTTGATGCAATTGGCGCCCCTCGAGGAACGCATCTACCGACACCGTTGCGTGGAGGCTTGGTCGATTGTGGTGCCGTGGATCGGCTACTCTTTCAACGTGCTGCTGAAGCAAGTGTCCCCCCAGCCCAAGGCAAAGTTCGTGGCGTTTGAAAGTTACTACGACCCGGGCCAGATGAGCAGTCCGAGTGAGGCGGGAATATCGTTCCCCTACGTTGAGGGCCTGCGGCTGGACGAAGCCCTGCACCCCCTGGCGCTGCTCTGCTTCGGCATGTATGGGGAAACGCTACCCAATCAGGACGGCGCGCCAGTGCGCATGGTGCTGCCGTGGAAGTATGGGTTCAAAAGCATCAAGTCACTCGTGAAGATCAAGCTGGTGGAAAAGCAGCCGGACACTACTTGGAACATGTCCAACTCGCACGAGTACGGGTTTTACTCCAACGTCAACCCCCATGTGGATCACCCGCGTTGGAGCCAAGCCAAGGAGCGCCGCCTGGGTGATTTTTTCCGGCGTCCCACATTGATGTTCAATGGTTATGACCAGGTTGCGCCGCTCTATGCGGGCATGGACCTGAAGAAGTATTTCTAAAAATGGTGAGTGATTGAAAAACATTCTGCGCGGCAAATGGATCAAGTTGCCCGTATTCGCATTGTGCCTGGTGCCACTGGGCAAGTTGGCATGGCGAGCGATACACCAAGACCTTACTGCCAATCCCATTGAGTACATCACGCACCAGACGGGCGATTGGACGCTGATCTTCGTGGTCATCACCCTGGCCGTAACGCCGGCGCGTAAGCTCCTGCGAATGCCGGAACTGATTCGCTTTCGCCGCATGTTGGGATTGTTCGCCTTCTTCTACGGATTCCTCCACTTCAGCACCTGGATCGGGCTGGACAAGTTCTTTGATTGGGCGGAAATGCTGCACGACGTGCGCAAGAGGACTTTCATCACGGCGGGATTCACGGGTTTCGCGCTGATGATCCCCCTTGCGTTGACCTCGACAGCAGGCTGGATTCGCCGCCTGGGGGGCAAACGCTGGCTGGCCCTGCATCGGCTGATTTACGTTACCGCCGTTGCCGGCGTGGTGCATTACTACTGGCTGGTGAAGTCGGACGTGCGGAAGCCGCTGTTTTACGGTGCGCTGGTAGTGCTGCTTTTGGCGCTACGGGTGGGATTTTGGCTGGTCGCTCGGCGCGGAAAGCCCACGGGCAAGGGCCTCGAACCCAGGCTGACCACCGCCGAGACGGCATGACTGCGGAGCTTTGGAGTGCGTCCGCACGAGCTGGTGTCGCACCCGACGCCCGCTCGGCGGTGGGAAATCTCCGGCCGCGCCACCTCTACATTTCGCGGCATCAACCCACCAAATAGACGTTCAGGAAGGCGTGAGTCAGCGCCCAGGCCTGTTGGGCGGCAGCGGGGTTGAAACTCGCACGCGCATCGCAGAAAAATCCATGGTCGGCATCCGCGAACTCGACGTTCACAAAAGGCTTGCCGGCTTTGCGCAGAGCTTCAGCCACCGCTTGGGTCTGCTCGGGACCAATGTGGGTGTCCCGGCCACCCCAGAACAGGAGTTGTGGCGCGTGCAAGTCGCCAGCGCGGTTGAGCAAGCCGGGCCCCATGGGGTTCGGGGCGATCCCCCCACCGTAGAAGGAGACAGCGGCCTTGACCGGCAGGATGGAATTGGTGAGAAAGGAAACCCGCCCACCCATGCAGAACCCGATGCAGGCGATGGGCGTCTCCGGAGCGGCCAGGTCGGCGCGTAACCAAGCGTAAGCGGCACGCGCATCGGCCTCGAGGTCCGGCTCCTTCAGGGCGCGCACGTGCGGCATGACCGCTTCGAAATTGTTGTAAGCCCCCTCGAATCCCGGCGCGGTGCGGTGGAAGAGTTCCGGGGCAACGGCATGGTATCCCTCGCGCGCGAAACGCTCCGCAACGTCACGGATGTGCGCGTTCACGCCGAAAGCTTCCTGAAACACCAGAAGCCCGGCGCGCGGGCGGCCGTCTCGCGGCTTCACCACGTACACACGCATGCTGCTTCCGTCTGCAACCTGCAAAGTAACCCAGTCCGTTTGGATTTCTGCCACGGGTTTTCCTCCTGGTCCGACTGCGCAATAATGAGATGGTATTGATGCCCATGATTATTCTCCGCGCAGCTCACGCACAGCGTCAACCCTTACTTTATTACGAAACTCCTTACTTCATAAACAGGAGGACTGAGGGTAGTGGCTCATTTTGAAGCGGATGGGGCTTAGCCTTGTTCTGCTTGAGGAGGGCCGGCGGGAAGAGGGTTTTCTTCAAAAAGAGCAGCCACGGCGAGGGGGTCAACCGTGGCTGTATTTCACTGACAAAATTGAACTCCCAAAGCCGGGACCCGGAGCCACTGCGAGTGAAGGATGCGCTAGCTCCCGAATTCAGCAATCGTGTTGTGGGAACCGCAGCTTTCGACTTGCACGGTCAACGCGCCAGCAGCTAAACCGTTTTTCACCCCGCTGTCCGGCCTGCCGAGGTTGTGGGGCCACGGGGGCTACTCTCCGAGGTCGCCTTGGCCGAATCGCCGGCCTTCACGCGATCGATGTAATGCGTGGCTGGCCTCTCCTTCGCTATTCAGCTAGGGTTTGAACGCCGCAATAACAACCTCGAAGTCTGTGGCGCGCAGCGTGAACTGTACGATCGTGCCGTTATCCGCAAACCAATCGATTTGCTGTGCCATTACTGGATTACCCCGCTTCCGGCAATTGTTCCCGAACCAGTTATAACCGATGGAACAGCAGCGGAACTACTTGGCTTAAACACCGCAATCGCTACCTCAAAGTCCGTGTTGCCTGCGGTCCAGGACCACGTTGCATTTACTGCACTTGTGGACGCCTCAACGATGTACGCATCGGCAATATTCTCATTGCTCGATGTCGCCGGAGCATCCAGCAGGGATACATTGGTGACTGCCAAGCTCGAAACAGAATAGCCGCTGGAGTTGTTGCTCCCCCAGCCTGAAATCACCAATTCGCCCGAGCCAGACAGCGTGCCCGTAGAGCCGGTGGCAAGCGATTCGGTGGAGGAGTTGTATGCTCCATTGCCAGTCGTCGAATCGTAAACAGCCGAGGTCGTCAGTGTGCCGGACCACGCGGTTACGGCTATTGATGGATAACTTGACGCAACGGTGAAGGTGTGAGAACCGCTGGTGCTTAGCGCTCCCCCGCTTTTTGAATAAGAGTAGGCTATAACTAAATCACCGTATCCTGCTCCAGGCGTATAGTACGAAAGATAATTCCAGGTGTTGGACTGAGAATCTGAAACGGTTGGGTTGCTGCCTTCACTTTCAAGTACAGCAACCAACAGGGTTGCTCCGGTGGTATTAATCGCGGCCGTAGTCGTTGTACCGTCATTGCGTGCGGTATGAGCTAGAAGAGTAATTTGAGCCCACGCCGGTATGGCTGCAAGCAACAGGGAAAACAGAAAAGCTAGGATGATTCGTTTTAGCATATCAGTACAAGTTATAGGCATGGGCCTGCGTGCCTACGATTCCAACAGTCGGCAGCGTGCCGCCCGAGGCAAACTCCATGCCCAGTCCCATGATTAGGCCCGCCGTGGTGGAATTAAGCGAACTCTTGGTGCCGCTGTAGAGCGTACCGCTGGTCAGGCCGAAACCCGCCGCGCTGGCAGCCGTGTGCGTTCCTGCAATCGACCAGTAGAATGCTCCTGAACTTGAGCCTACCGCCGTCCAGTTCACCAGCACGTCTACGCACATCGTATCAATGACAGCCGTGGACGCCGGAAGCGCCTGGGTGACCTCGGCAGTATCCGAAGTGCTGCCATTGGTGCCCATGTAGATGATGAAGCTCATCGCGCCAGTGCCATTGGCATTCTTGGTGAAGCAGGTGTGCCACTGAAAGACGCTGCCCACGGCGATGCCTTGAATCGCAGGATTGGGAACAGGCAAGCTGGACGCAGGGAGGTAGACTGGCGTGCTGGCGCTCTGCGCTGCCGAGTAGGCGCTGCTGCTAAAGTTGCTAATCAGCATCGGCTGGAGGTTCTCGTTGGCGCTACCGCTGTACCCTACTGCGGGCAAATTGTTTGTCGAGCTAAAGCACACTTGCACCTTGCTTGCCGCCGATGTGCCGCAGGAGCCGCTAGCCGAGGTAAGGGTAAGCGGCCCAGTTCCATTGGCCGTAAACTGCGGGGCGGTTACACCGCCCGTGCCCGCGTAGGTCAAGGTATTCGCCGTGGTGATGCCATTATCGAGCACCGGACTGGTGTTACCGATGGCCGTGCTGCTCGTCGCCTGGGGAATATAACCCGTAGTAAGGCCGGAAAGGGAACCAGAAGGCGTGCTGCACGTTCCATTGCTGTAGAGATACCCGGAACATGACCCGGAGGCGAACAACGACACCACGCTCGCATAGGTGGGTGTAACCCAGTTCGAGCTTCCCCCATACGCTGCGAGGCCGGTAAACGTCGGCCAGGTCATGCTCCCGGAGGAGCAGGTACCCCAGAGGGGGTCCGTTCCGTTTGAGGTCAGACATTGGCCATTGCTACCGACACCCAATCGGGTGTTGGCGGAAGAATGGTAGTAAAGAAGGTCGCCCTCGGTGGTCAGAGGAGAAAGGGCGTTGAAAGCGGCAGCGGCGGTGGCCTGTCCGGTGCCGCCAGCGCTGATTCCCAGCGTTCCAAGTAGGTCAGAATAAGACGGCTGTGAGAGGTGCTGGACGCCCGTTCCATCGACGTATTGAACCCATTCGTGGCTGGTGGCGGAGGTTTGCGGCACCACAAAAGTGGAATCCGCATTGGGAACATGGATGTCCCAACAGTGAGCACTGGAACCTGGGCCACACGCATGACCAGAAGTTGTTCCGGTAAGTGAAGAAACGTCAAAGCCAACGGATACACCACTCGCGCTGTTTCCAATGCCTAATGGCATGGCGGAGTTTCTTCCAATGGACGTCGTGTAAATGCCGCCCCCCATATACGACCCGAGGTTGCTGTTCAAGTAAAAATAAGCTGTATCCATCGTGCACATGCCGCCCTGCCAGACCCCCCAGGGTAGACAAATGATTTGCATGGAGGTATCGACAGTGGGAGGCGTATTGGCCACCATCGTTTCGGTGCCATTGTCGGTCCAGGTAACTGTAGGGCCGATGGCAACAATCTCAGGAATACTTGCAGTGCTGACCTGCTGCCAAACACCGTTGAAGCTTCGATAGACCACCAAATCGCCATTTATACTGAAATTGCCCCAACCGCCGTAGAGGTCCGGCCCAACCAACGGGACCCAACTGATGGTCTGCGCGCCATTCACGCTGGAGTTGGTGACGGTGGCCGAGACCACATTCGAGCAGGGAGTTTGCCCCCAGTAAGGAGCAACCCCATTCGCGCCGTCGTAAGCGGAACCCGTATCAGACAAGCCGCTTACACACCATTGATAATTCCCCGGCGCCAAGCTTCCCGCGCCGGCGGAGGTTACGCCAATGAGTTGAGGCACAGGATAAGAGCCCAGGCTCGACAAGCCCGCAAGCTGAAACGAGCTGGGCATTCCCATCACCTGGGTTGTTACGGTTACCGTCCCACTACAAGTGGCGCTGCCGTTTGAAAGCGTCGCGGAGGTGGCCGCGCTGGTGTACCCAGACATCTCTTGACTGCTATAGAAATACAAGGGTGTACCGCTGGCGATCGTGTTTGTCCCTGTAAGCCAAACGGTAGCTAGGGCACCTGTGCCGCCGCCGTTGAAACCTTGCACAAAACAGTACTGACCCGCAGAGCCCGTGAACGTGCCGCCGCTGACGTACTCGCCCGCAAGAAGAAAGGATGTCGCAGAGGACGAGCCGTAAAGGCTCGTTGTATTCCCTCCCGTATTGAGCGCCAGAGAGCCGTTGGGATAACTGGAAGGTGTGGACAGGGCATTCCACGCGGAGGATATAGGTATGCAATTTGCCGCGCCAACAGCCGTGATGCCGTTGGAAACTTCACCGCTCGAACACTGCGCGGGCGTTGTGACCAATGCTGTCGCCGTGGCGGCGTTGCCCGTGGTGTTGCTGGTTATGGAAGCGGGGAGGTCCGCCGCCACCAGACTGCGGAATGAGGGATTCCCGCTCGAGCCGTTGGGCGCGGCCAAGATGTAATTCGCCGTCTGGCTGCCGAACCCCGCTCCGGTCAAAGGACCCCAAGAGGGATCAGTGCCGTTCGAGGTTAAAAAAGTGCTCGCGCCGCCGATCGCCAAGCGTGCATTGGAAGAGGAATGGTAATAGTGCAGGTCGCCCTCGGTGGTCAGAGGAGAAAGCGCGTTGAAGGCGGCGGCGGCGGTGGTCTGCCCGGTGCCACCACCGGCTAATCCCAGGGTTCCAAATACCGGAGCAGCGGACCCTTGGCCCAACAAGGGAAGCCCACTCGCTCCTGCCGCAGTCGATTTTTCGGCGGCGGATGCTCCTCCCCCGTACATGACGCCATATTGGGTAGTGCTGGTATTCGTCAAATTCGGAACGCTGAGCGCTGCCGTTCCGATCGAACCGGTATGAGCTAAAGTGAGAGTCGAATTCCCGTTTGTCCCATTGGCAACAACGTCCTGAAGCGACCAACTATCGGTGGCGGACGCCGAACCGTTCCAGTACGTCCCGGAGAGATTAAACAAGGGGCTTGACTGCGCCGTGCCGGAGGTTGCGGCCGTGGTGTTCGCCCAAGTCCAATTAGCGGCCGCAGTATGGTTGAACGTCGTTGTGTAGGTGGACATAGCGAGCGTGAGATTGGCCGTGGGATTGACCAATGTACTCCAAGCCAGACTGCTGCTGCCGCTGCACGAACCCCAAACGGGGTCAGAACCGTTGGAGGTCAGACATTGGCCATTGCTACCCACACCCAGACGGGTGTTGGCAGAGGAATGGTAGTAAAGAAAGTCGCCTTCCGTGCTGAGCGGGGAAAGAGTGTTGAACGCGCCGGACGCGGTGGTCTGTCCGGTGCCGCCCTGTGAAACTGTCGCGGTTCCGCCAAGGTTGCTGAAACCCGGCCGCGAACAGTTGGCGTTTCCGCTGGTGGAAATACCCGTGGCCCAGTTGTTGCTGCCGCACTGAGTGGGGCTGGAAGCCAGGGCGGTGGCGGTAGCCGCCTTGCCCGTAGTGTTGCTGGAAATCGTCGCGGGCAGATCCGCGGACGCCAGGGCGCGAAAAGTTGGCGTGGCCGCCGTTCCCGTACCGGGTCCCGCCAAAACCATGTTGGCTGTCTGTGCGAGGAGTTGCGGCGCGAACGTTCCGGTTGATGTGATCGGAGAGCCGGAAACGGTCGCACTGTAAATGATGCCGTCGCCGGTCATCGCCACGCTGGTCACGGACCCGGAGCCGCTTCCCCCATTCGAAACAAACATGGTCCGCACGTCGGTAATAGAGGAGATCGCCGCGCTGGTGGTGACAACCGTCGCAATCGGGATGCTCGCGGATGTGAACCCTGTGGTATTCGACGCCGGCGCGCAATTATTCGCGGTGTTGAGATACACATAGTTCGTCGCACTGGGCGCAAGGGTAAGTGCGCCACCGGCGTAGGTCTGAACGGTATTGCTGCACACAGCCGTCCCCGGGGCCAGATTCAGGGTCAAGTTTGATCCCGCCGTCGGCCAGTAACCAGGCCCGAATCCTTGCACGAATTTCGCGTTGACGGGGAAGATCTCCTGGCCCGCCTGCGCCTGGGGCTGCTGGGCAAACGCAGCAGGCGGGAGGCAATAAGCAGTAAGCAGCATGAAAAGGATAGGATTCAGGATTCGTGATTTGGAGTTCAGGCCCGAACCCCGCATCCTGCACCTAGTACCCTGACTCCTGTCTCCTGCCGCCTGACTCCTAAATCCCAAATCCTGAATCCTAAATCCTGGTTTTTTTACCATACCTGCACCTTTGCGGTCACCCCAGCGTCCGAGGCAACGAGATAGAGATTTACGCCGTCCACATCCGTCGGCGATTGCCACCAGATGGCCCCCGGACTGGTCATGCGGACGTGCGCACCGATGGGAGTGCGCCCTAGCAAATGCGGCACCGTGAAATTGCCCGGCGCAGTTGGCGCCACGGGAATCTGGCCAAAGAGGCTCGTCGCTTGGGTCACATTCGTGACCTGGGTCGTATTGGTTACAATGACCCCCAGGAAGGCGTCACCGGGATCCAGGGCGGCAAGAACGGACCGGTAGTAGTAGCTACTCGGCCAGTTCTCCTGTTGATAGAAGAGGTAAGAAGTGGCACTGGCGGGGGCCGCGGTGAGAGTAGGGGCGCTCGGCGCGTAACGTGAACCATTCGCGTAAAGAACTCCGTTTGTCACACTGGGATAAAGTGAATTGGAGGTGGCTAGCTGAAAGCCACTGACTACGCCGTTTAAGCCCAGGTCGCCCACCAGTGTGTCCGCAACCGACGCGAGATCGCTCATGAAGGCCACGTTGGCGTCGAGCAGGGACATGTTCCCGTCCATGTCCCCTTCGTATTGCGTGATCCCATGCTGCGGCTGGACAAACCCTTTTCTCGGAAGCACCGTCCTTACAATAGCCATGGTTTCTCCATTTGTGATTTGGTGATTTAACGATTCAGCGATTTGAAATCACTAAATCACTTAATCGCCAAATCGCTCAATCTCCCGAAACTCCCGCCGGCAGGTTCACGCTCAGCCGCTGGCAAATCGCCATGACCTTTGCGGTCCCTTGATTTTCCGCGCCACTCGTCAACCAGTAGGTTTGGATCACGACTTGGCCATTGGCGTCGTTCACGTCGAATTGATAGGGGCAGACAGCCAGACTGCCTTGGCCGGGATCACTATTGGCAAGCGCCGGCGGGGTGGCTTGTCCCGGAACGTAGCCCGCCGCCGGCGAGCGGGAGGAATAGAGAATCGGGATAAAGAGACATTCCGCATAGCTGTAGCTGTAGCCATCCACAGGAGACACGGGGGGCGAAACAGTGTCGCCGGGACCGTAGAAGCCCATGTAGAGGATTTCGCACCTCACCGCGCCGAACTTGGCATTGTGCGAGATTTTCGCCAGCGCGTAATCCGTCAGCGCCTGGCCGCCGGCAATCGTCGAGTCGGCTAAATCAAAAAAACCGGGGATCGAACTCATTAGCATCTGGCTCATAAAAAGCTCTCGGCTTACAGCTAAGGCCCTGGCTGAGGGTTGATAGCTGAGAGCTGAAAGCCTTCAAAAGATTGTCGAATACGCCTCCGTGTACACCCCATTCGTGGAGGTCGTAACAAAAAAATACGTCTCCTGCTCTTCCTCCGTCGCTTGCGAGTAGGGCGGCAGCGTCATCGAGGCAGATGGTACGATTTCGTATGGGGTGGTAGTGCTGGCCCGGCGCATATCGAGAAGCGTGAAGCGCACCTGCCCGTTCGTGTAGTCGGGCGAGCGGCCGATAATTTCGCAAGGGATATTGGTGACGCCGCGCCCGCCGCCGACATAGTCCGGCACCAAGGGGTGGGTAAGCGAAACCCAGTCTTTCAATTCAGGCTGAAGCGCTCCGAGCTGCGTCACGACTTGATAAACCGGCGTGGCAAAGCCGTAGCGCCGGAAAAGCTGGTCGCCCAATAAGAAACTGCGCAGCGTGCCCCCGCGCGCCATCTTCAGCCCGGCAGCCTCCACCTGGTGGTTGTAGAGGTAACGGAAAAGGTTGTAGCTCGCCTGCTGAAGCATGGTGACGGTGGTGTTGTAAGTGCGCGCACTGGTGTTGGTGGTGGAATCATCCACATCCAGACGAAACGCCAGGGCGTTAATGACCGGAGCCAGGCTGACTTCCGGAATGCCGATAACGTTGTCCTGCGTGAAGCCCAGCACCGGCGTCTGGTTGGCCGGGTTCTTCATCGCCTTCAGGGTGAGCTGGCCGGAGGCGGTGACCACCATGACCAGGCCCAGGGGTTTCAGAATCTGGTCTTCCAGCCAACTGCGCGCCTGCTGCGGCGAGGTAATCTTGAATTCAAACCAGTCTCCCGAAAACATGGTATCGCGCAGCGTGGTGATGCCGGGCACGTCGAGATACGGGTTGGGGTTAATCAGCGTGGAAGGATCGCCCGAGGTGGCCGCCGTCGTAAGGGGAACGTACTTGGCCCAAAAAGGGTTCACGGCGGCGATCAGATCTCCTGTGCCGCCCATTTCCACCACCGCACTGAGCGCCAGATCCTGACCTATCCCCAGCTCGTTTTGCATGGCCGCGAGAAAGATGTCGAGGGGGTTGCCGCCGATCCACCGCGGGTTGTCGTTGGAGACCGGATAGCTGTTGGCCAGCCACTGCGCGCCGCTGGGCTGCCAGGTGTTCTCCTGTCCCGGCAAGTATTCCTCGGGCCCGCCATTGGCCCAGAGAAGGGCGCCCTGGGCGAAGCGTTTCAAGTCTCCCGCCTTGAGGATGACGCGGCCATCGGCATCAAATCCGATTTCGGAAATCTGCATCACGTGCAGCGGAACAAAGTCACCGAGCGCATTGCCCGGGAAGCCCATGCTGAACGTCACGACCTGTCCAATCAATTCTTCCTGCGCCGCCATCGTATGGAGCACACCGCCGGGATCGATCGAGCGAATCTCCATCTGCCCCACGGAGCTCGATCCGTTCTTGTCGTCGATGGATTGCTCCGCGCCGGCGGGGACGTACATATAGGGCAGCAACTGCGGCAGCCCCGCGACGGTCAGCAGCAGGCTGGGATTGGTCGCTGCGAGCCACATCCACGCGGTCGGAGCGAGGGCGGGCCACACCTCAAATTCATAGGGCAGTCCACGCGCCGCGAGCGAATAGGCCACGAGCGATCCATTGCCCGTCGCCTGCAATAGAGTGGCTTGCCCCGCGATCAGGGATGTGAGCACCGCATCGATCGTCGTGCCCAGGCCGGTGAAAAAGCCGGCTAGGCCGGAAATGGAATAGAGGTCGAGGAGCATCAAGATCATGCCCCAGGTGCCCTCTTGCCACACCGACAACGGCGAGCCGGAATATCCGCCGGGTGAATCGTTGTAGGGCTTCATGCCGCTGAAGGGCGTGGTGAGCTGATAGGTTTCATTGTAGGAATTGGCCGCGCTCGACAGCGCCATGGTTTGGTTGGTCAAAAGGAAATTCTGGTACACAAATTCCACACATTGCAGGGCGATGTCGTCGCGGTTGGCGGCGTGGGCCCACAGCGCCGCCCAATGGCCGGAAGCGTCGAGCGCCTGGCTGGTATCGAGCGTGCTTCCGGTCACGCCCTGGGCGAAGTGCCCCGGCGTCAGACCCGAGGGCGCAATGTAGAGGTTCGCAAGCAGATTGGTGTCAATGCTGGCGGCGGCGGCGCTGGCAGCCCCCGCAGTGGCCACGAGCGAACCGGCCTGCGCGGAGGTGATTTGCCCCGCCTTGGCCAGATTAGTGGCGGCCACCGGAAGCGCGTTAGCCACCCGCTGGAAGGCGAACCACAAGTCGATCTGGTGCTCGGTGGAAACGGTGGCAACCAACCCCGGTATGAACTGGTAACCCGGATCCCGGTAGCTCCCGTACCCCAAGTAAAACAGGCCGTTGGTAAGGTCCGCCGCAGTGCTTTGCAAGGTAAGCAGGAAGTTGATCATTCCCTGAAGCGCCATCGCCGGAGTAAAGTCCTGAGAAAGCCGCATGTACACGCAGTAGGCATAAACCACCCAGGCCATGGCGCCGGCGCGGACGTAAGCCTGGTCCACTTGGCCGTTGTAGGTGTCGTAGCTGAAGCACAGGGAATTCGCCGGCTGGAGGTTTCCAACGCCCAGGTTGTCGAAGTAAAGGTCCGTGCTCGCCGCCGTAAGCGTGAGCGTGAAGCCCGTGATCTTAACCAACGTGTCGGTTACGAGATTGGAGATTTCCGATTGCAGGTTCAAAAGGGTCGTGCGCCAAATCGTGGCCCCCGGCCCGATCGGCAGCGTGATTACCGTGCCTGCCAGCGTCGCCGGGCCGGCAGCCCCGCTGGTGACCTGGATGCCGGTCACCAGGCCCTGCGCCGTTACCGTGCTGACGTCGAAAATAAAGCCCGCTCCCGGCGCTTCCATGTGCTCGAAACTGACGTAAGCATCCGTGGTGTCAGGGAAGCCGCTGCCCACGTAAGTGAAAACGTCATTCACGGAGCCCGAGTGAAAATCCAGGATGTTGCCCGTGCCGTAGGGCGGCTCTTGCGGTGATACGGAGTTGGCCGCAACGTTTGAGACGATAGCGCCGGCCCCCGTTTTCGACCACCGCGCGGTGGAGCCGTCTTCAGCGTTTTCGAGCACGGTCGAAGACAAGAATTCCGGGGCAGCGAGAAACGCGTTCAGTTGATTGATGATCTTTTCCGCCGCGGTGAAATTCCCCGCCGACGTATAGGCCAGAATAGCCAGGGCGGAATCGTAGATGTACCCACGATTCTGCATCGCCGCGATGTCCGAGGCGCCGGGATCGGGAACGAAAAGCGGATCGCTGGTGGGAATGTCGAACGAGCGCGGCAGGTCCGAATACTCCAACTCCGATCCCAGGGAATCGAAAACTTCCGTCCAGCCCACTACCGGGTCGTCGTAGAGGATATGGACCGCCGCCGTGCCGGGCATGGGTAAGACGCTGGAGCCGGCGCGCGCGTGGAAACCGTCGCTCTGCACGATGATGGGGACGTTGTCTTCCTGTATGTATTCCAGGTCGGACTTGACGTAAACCTGCGCTTTGTAATTCGTCAGCTTTCCGCCCAGCGTGTTTCCGGACTGCGGCGCCTGGCAAACGCCGGTATTGGTGTGCGCCACCCAGCCGGAAGGAATCGCCGGGCCGTACCAACCGGTCACCGGCGCCGCGACGCTGGTAGGATAGAGCACCGCCAGCAGCAGGCCCACTCGCACGCCCGCCAGGCTCCACGTATAACCTCCGGCGTAAGCGCCGCTCCCGGCGGGAACCGTGGTTTGCAGCAGGGAGCTGCCCTGGTAGTACCAAACATCGGTGTGGACAAACACATCCGCCCGGTACGAGCTCGGCGCATTGAGCAAATTGAAAACGTAGCCCGTTGCCACCCAGTAGGCATATTGATAGCCAAGGGCCATGAGCTTCCAGACTTGCGTGTTATCGCCTGTCAGGGCGCCGAGCGTGGTGGGCCAATTGGGCGGGTTGCTGGTGTTGGCGGTGACGCCGTTATAGAGCGCCATCTGGACGTTGTCATTCGAGTCCACGATCAGTGAACCGAAAGGATAACCGCCGTTGGCCGTCCACTTGGCGATCACGCCTGCGGTCTGCGGCAGCCCCGGCGTAATCCAGTTGGAATTGGCGTTGTAGAGCAGCGCGCCGATGGATTGCTGCATTGCCGTGGTCACTTCGTAACAGTTGACCAGCAGGTTGCCCCAGGGGAGCGCCACGCCCGATTCATTTACCGGGTACCCATCCGGGCCCAGTTGATTGTCCGCATACAGGCCGGGCGGCATCGACGCCACGATGGATTCAATTTGCGTCATCGCCAGGGGAGTTTCTTGCGCGCCGCTCACGGTGAGGCCCGTCAGAAAATTGATCTGCGAGCTCAGGCCGCACTCCACCAGGCCCGCGGCGGGCTGCTCCGTAACTGCGGAGCTCGAGGCGCCCTGCGTCAGGAGGGCGTTGCCAAGCCATTCGCCAGCGGGACTCGTTTGCCGGCCGTATAGCCAGGCCAGCGATTGGTTCATCGCTTGCCAGAAGTCGCCGGGCCAGTAATTAGAAACATTGGGCATCTTTCCGTTTAATTTCCTTTTGGCGTAGTGGCCAGATTTGCTAGATCATCAACAATCGGGTGATCCGGTGATCGGGTGATCGGATGAGCAGCGGAAAACCGTTTTTGCTTTGGGTTTCTTCGTTCGCCCGATCACCCGATCACCCGATACTTCAGGTTCCCCACCCGCCAATCCCCCACGTCATCACCCCGTATCCAGACTGGGTGAGCGACTGGATCTGTGACTGCGTGAAGCTGGCGAGCACGATCCCGAACTGCGGGATTTGCAGAACGTACAAGGGCTGCTTCTGCGGAGCGTTCAGTCCCGATTGCCAAGTTTGATTTCCGTTAATCATCCTTAAAACTAGAAACTAGAAACTGGAAACTCGGCACCCTCATGCGGCGATTTTCCAGTTTCCAGTTTCTGATTTCCTCCTCACGTCACCACCTGTCGAAACTTCAAATGAAAGCTGTACTGTCCCGCTGCCTTGTACGCGGCGGTCCAGTTGGTGTCCTCGAGCCAATAGTTCGTAAAACTGCTCTGTGAACTATCGGCATAATAGGCAAACAGGCCGCCCTGGAGCGCGTAGCTCATGAACTGCGCCCAGGCTTCCACGTCCGCGCCAATGCCCACCCAATCCAGATCAAGTTCGAGGTAATTATCGATGCGCTCCAGCACCGATTCGCGTACGCCGCTCGACGCTACGTTGTCATGCCGCACCACCGTGGATGAGTAAGCGGGGACTTTGGTGGGCGGCCGCAAAAACATCAGCGTGGCTGAGCCGGTGCCGTAGGTATAAACGATTGCTGGGTTGCTCATAAAGGTTAAAGGGTAAAGGTTAAAGGGTAAAAGGTGGCTTTCAGCCTTTATCCTTTACCCTTTACACTTTCCTCAGTGCCCTACCGGGCTTCCTCTCTGCGCGCTCGTGGCCGTCACGTTCACGCCTCGCGCTACGGCGCCGTTCACCGCGCCCGCCACGTAGTTTTCAAAATCCTTGGTGCCGCGAATGATGACCACGCCCGAGCCACTAAACCGCGCGGAGGCCCCCCCGGCGCCCGGCGCCAGAGTTGGCGAAGGCGAGCCGTAGGGTGATTCTCCCGTGCCGGACCCGGCGCCGCGTCCGTAGCTCCCGCCCCCGCTGCCCCCTCCGGCGCTGCGACGATGACTGCCCGTGCCGGCCAGCAGGGCATATTGCGCCGCCGCTTCAAAGTGCAGGCCGGCGGCGAGTATGGCAGCGGGGTTGGGCGGCCAGGTTCCTTCCGCGATCATGGCGATGCCGCGCGCCGTCTCCCAAACCGCCTCCACACCCGCCTGCGCCTTGCGGCCCGCGATGATGCCAGCCAGACCCTTGCCCGCCGATTCCATGCCTGCCGCCGATTGCGAGCGCAGGGCGGCGGTGGAGCGCTGCACGGCTAGGGCATCCTGATCCGTCTGGACCGTGGTAGTGGTGATTTCGGGCCCCAGCGTGCGGAACTCTTCGCGCATCTGGCGGAGCGGCTCTACGGCACCCTGGCTTTGCGTGTGCAGGCGGGAAAAGACAGTTACCGCTTCCTGCTGAGCCTTGGTGGTCTTCAAGACTTCTGCCGTGTGCTCGTTCATGGCCTTCGCGTTTTTCTCCAACTCGGCGGACGATGCGTCCAGGATTTTCAGCGCCGAATTCGCGCGCGCAGGGTGCGCCCCAAGTTGCAACAGCAGGCTGAGTACGTTGTCTTGACTTTGTTCCATTGTTGGCTCCCAGCTCTCCGCGTTCAGCTTGGTCTTGTCCGTCGTCAGTCGTCCGTGGTCAGTTGCCAGGGACTACGGACCACGGACTACGGACGTCTTTTCTGCTCACCACTCAATCACGTTCTCCTGCGCTTCCAACTCGCCATGGTCGAGGGCGGCGAGGGCCTCAGCGGCGCTGCAATCCAGCAAGTAAGCCGGCATCCCGGTGAGCTCCAGGAGCTCGCTCGGACGGCAGTGGCTGCGCTTCGCCACTTCCGCCAGGTACAGAAGCCGCTCTTTGTCCTCCAGGAAATCGGCCGAGGTCTTCAGAACAGGTGTCAGGTGTCAGGTTTCCGGTGTCAGGGCCTTCCCTGGCACCTGGCACCTGAAACCTGGAACCTGCGCTGAACACCTCGCCTCGCAGCCATCGGAAAATGAACCTCAAATCTTCAATCAGAATGTCGCCCAGGCCGATTTCGCCGCCTTCTGGAGCCGCCGCGAAGCGGGGCTCAAAAAAAAGGCGTGTTAGCGTGTCGGTTAACCACCTTGTAAACGCCTCAATATCTTCCGTCTTGATTTCTTCCGGCTTGGCCTCGGTAACCCGGGCTTGCAGTTGTGTGCCCGTGCGTCCCATGGCGAGCGCGGCAAAGACCGGTGGCCGGCAAAGCAGCACGCTCAGGCCGCTGGCCGGAAGCATAACGCGCTCGATGTTGGCGCGCTCGAGGGCGCGCCGGAAGTCTTCAGCCTTGGCAATACCGTTGTCTGGCATCACGACCTCTTTGCTTTCGACTTTTGCGTTTTGACTTTTGCCTTTTGACTTCGTATTTAGGAAGAGCAAGTCAAAAGGCAAAGTGCAAAAGTCAAAAGGCAAAACTAAAACCTAGACCTGGCGGTAAACCTTGCCCCCGCGATCGCCCACCGGCCGGTTCAGATCCGCGATGGCCTGAAAGGTAATCTTGTAGGTCGTCTCTTTGTCGCGCTGGAACGGCAGCTTCACCGTCTCTTTTTGATAGGCGCGGTAAATCTGGGAAACGACGAACTTCGCGGTCTGGTCTTTGCGTTTGGAAATCAGCAGCACGCTGAACTTGGGCACCAGCTTCAAGCCGCCGAAGGCAATTTCCTCGTAGGTCTGCGATCCGGCGGGCAACGCGCTGTCTGTTCCCGCGGCGTACGTGCCGTGGGGAATGAGGATCTGAAGTTTGGCGCAGTCGGATTCTTTCAGTGTGACCGCAATCGAATCCACTTCCCCCGTCATCACGGCATCGATGGGTAGGGTTTCCTGGTCGGCGGTGGTTTCTTCCACCTTGGCGCCGATATCAAGATCGGTCACGCCTTCCAGGGCACCCGCGAACAGGTAAGCCGGCGCCAGGGCCACACAGGTCCACACCACGGTGGAGCCGTCGGAGGTGGTCGCACCCAGCGTGCTGCCCCAAGTGCCGGGCACGGTCGCAAACGTGGTGCCGCCAGAGGTACACTCCTGAACGTTGCCGTTCGAGTCCACGATCATCTGTCCTGCGATGACGGCTGTGGCGGCCGGCCACGCGGGTTGCGAGGGCGTGCCGTCCGCCCCGATGATGTGCCGGTGGCCTGTGGCGGGCGCGCAGACATTCAAATAAACCCAGCCGGGGCCTTGGTGAATCAAAGTTGGTGTGGAAGTTCCGAGGGCCATATTTTCCTCCTGAGAAACTTGAAACTAGAAACTGGAAATCAAATTCGGATCGTGTCCAGTTTCCGGTTTCCAGTTTCCATTGTTCATGTCTCTTCCAGCTCAAATAGCACAGCGAGCGTAATGCGCATAATGGGAACGTCGATGCCCGGCGCCGTGACTTGGGCGGGGACGTGCGATTCGACAAAAACATCGTTCACGGTCCCGACGGCGTTGGGAACGGTCGTGCCGCTGGGTACGGTCTCGTGCTGAATGGGCAGAGCAGTGGTCCAGTCGCTGAGCGCGGGCCAGGGTCCGGCGCTGGTAATGATCATGTCGAGCAGGCGCCCATAATCCTGCGCGTCCTCCTGCGCCATTTCCTGATCGTACTGGCCGGAGTCGAGCGCCAGGCTGACGCGAACCTGGTGATGCCGTGTTGCCTTGTCATCGCCGCGCTCGAAGTTTGTGGGTCCGATGTCCAGGGAAAGCCAGGGCCAACCCGTCCGCGGGCCGGGGCCTTTGTGAAATTCCGCGATCGGGCTAAGCGGCTGATTTCCGTCCACTGCGCGCGCCGCGTTGATGACGCTGAGCGCCGCCGTTTGGTCGCGTTGGATAATCGCGATCAGTTGATTGACCAGCGGCTTGGCGAATTGTGCTTGATAAGCTTGAGTCCAGGACATTAGCTAACCTTGGAGTAGACGGTATACATTAGACGGGATACAGGGAAAGCCGCCGAAGGCCACCTTATCTTTTCCATATGCCGTATGCCGTCTACCGTCTACATTTCCCTTCGGTCGAACTTCTTGAACACGTTCGTCGAATCCTCGCGCGAAGTCTCGCTCGGGTACTGATCGCCGCCGGCGGCGCCGCCCAGTTGCGGTCGAGGCGTTTCCACTTTGGCCAGAGGGTCGAACAGGTAGTCGTAGTCGCCGCCCTGGGCCAGCGGCTTGCCGTCCGCGTCGCGGGCATTGAGCTTGTTGCACAGTTCGCGGAATTCGTCCTCAAAGCTCTTCGCCATGCGGGCCGCCGCGGCAATCCCGGAGGTTTCAAACACCTCGGCGAGTTGCGCGCAGGCGCCATAACGGTTGATTTTTTCGAGCAAATTCATCTGGTCAGTGCTAAAAGCTCCCTGCCAGGCGGCGAATCCCAGGCTGGAGTAAGCTTCCTGGAAGCGCCGCTGCAAGATCGCATCCAGTTCCCCCGCTACGTCATCAATGTAGTTTTGAATGAGCGTGTCGGAGGGTCCCTTCGGCCCGTTCCGCGTAAAGGTGGGAAACATGCCGGCGACTTGGGTGATGGTGGTGTAAGACATAGTGCTTCCTCAATCGGGAGATCTGGTGATCCGGTGATCGGGTGAACAAGAGCCAGATTCGGCGTCGGTGGCTCTTTGCTCCCCCGATCACCGGATCACCCGATCACCCGTTCCGTTAGACCGTCACATAAACGCTGATCGTCGTCCCCGCACCTGAATCGACGGTGTAATAGAGATTGGTCGCGTCCGCCGCCTGCGTGCGGTGTGCGGCTACGGTCGAAGTGAGCAGGACCATCTCGTCTTTGGGCGTCTGCCCGACAGACTGATTGTTGGGCGCCACAATGCCGTGGGGAATCGTATTGGCCCCGCTCGCGAGAACCCGTAATGTCCACCCGGATTCGCCGCACAAGCTGGCGACGGTCCAGGCGGAAGGTGTAAAGCGTGGTGTAAGTTGCTGAAGCTGCCATGAAAACCTCCGAAACTCGAAAATGGAAACGCGAAACTGGAAACTGGAAATCGCGCTATGTCCAGTTTCCGATCTCCGGTTTCAAGCTACTTCTTCTTCTCCGCCTTCACGGCCTTGAAGGCCACGAATTCCTCGTACTCGGCTTTTTCGACTGCGGCTTTGGCGGCGGCCGCGGCCGCGTCTTCCTTGGCCTTCTTTTCCCGGGCTTCCGCGCCGCCGATAGGGTCGGGCTTGCCCTGGAACAAGGGCGCCTGGCCGTAGATCAGAATGCTGGCTTCCTCTTCCGTCAGTTCGATTTCTCCCGAGGCATCCACCGGGCTCAACTTCCCATGACAAGCGCTGGGCGCTGATTTCCCCGCGGCCGCGCCCTTGGCTACATAGAGGACGCCGGATTTTTCGATGGGCTGTAAAACTTGATACTTGGGCATTGAAAACCTCCAAAGCAGGTAATAGGTGACAGGCTCAGGTTACAGAGTGGTCTTGCTATTCCCTGTAACCTGTGCCCTGTGACCTTCATCAGGCCACCGCGCTCTTAAATACGTACATGGCGCCCGGTACGACAAGCTTCACGCAGTAGTACGTTTGGTACTCGATCATGTCGCCGCTGCGCTCTTCCACGCGATAGCGCTTCACCAACATGCCGCCGTTCTGCGGCACGCCGTAGAGCCAGCGGAAAGTGGTGCCGGGGGTAATCATCAATTGGCCTTGCCCCGGCGGCACGTACGCCAGGATGGCGTTCTTGCCCCAGATGTAGTTGAGGTTGTGCGCGATGCCCTGTTGAGTCGTGTCATACAGAGCTTTGGCAACAACGAAGTTGTCAACATTGAAGAGGCCTGCCAACTGCTGGTCGGTGGGATACCCCAACGGCAGGGCGTGGTTCTTGAAACGATCGAGGATGATGGGGTGCTGGATGAGCTGGAGCCACACCGGATAGCCGATCAGGAGCGTGTTGGGCTCCTTGGTGCAGCTCAGCAGGATGGTGGAACGCTGCGCGGTGATGGCCGCCACCGGATCCGAGTTTTGGAAATCACTCCATTGGCCTGTTCCCGCCAGCGTGGTGCTGGGCACCGTGGCGGTGTTCATAATGAGGTTGTAGATCTGGATTTCGCGCTGCTTGTCGATGATGTCGGCAAGCGTTTCCGTGGTGAAGACCTCGGGGCCCGTGGAGAAATCCCATTTGGCGCGAAGTTCATCGGGGATGAGCTGCTTCTGCGCTTTGCCGTCGCAGTAGTACTCATCGTTGGACATGCGCCAGCCGGGCATCTCGTTGGCTTCGCTCCCCGGCGCGCGCTCCGTGTTGTAAGCCTTGAACCGCTCGAAACCAAAGATGGGGTAGCGATCGTTTTGCTTCGAAACCGGAAAGTCGGGGAACAGCCGTCCCCCCACGAAATCCTGGTTGCGGTAGACGATGGAATAGTTGGTCAAAAACTGATCAAGATGGGCTAAGGATACTTCCATGTTTAAACCTCGGGGTTAGGGATTCGGGGTTAGGGGTTAGGGAAGAACCAACCCTAACCCTTAATTCCCAATCCCTGAGTGCGCGCAATAGCGTGGTCCGAAGATTCGCTATCGGGCGCCGGAACTGCCCGGTGGTGGGGTGCGGGCCGCGGGGCTCGGCTTTTCCCGAACCCCTAATCCCTGACCCCTAACCCCGGCCCTTACACCTTCGTTTGCCGCAGACTCACCTGAATGCGGATCTTCTGGTTCGCCGCGGTGGGCGGGTACTTCGCTTTGCCCACCACGTAGGCGGTGTTGCCGGTGGTGACGTTGCGGATGGAGGTAACGCGGCCGTAAGCATCCGCGATCACCACGTCGTCTTCCGCCTGGATGGTCGTGTCGGCGGCGATCACCTCCGCCTCGGCGGCGCCGATGATCAGGCCCCAAGCGCGGCCCTGCGAAATGAAAGGCGAAGGCGGCGTCGAGCCGTTGATGGGATTGTTGGTGGTGGGGTCGAGCCACAGTTCCGAAGTAAGCGGGTAGCCTGGCTCCACCACGTCCATGGACAGCACTCCCGTGGGCACAACGTTGAAGCCGGAAGGCAGCCCGACGTAGAAATCCGATTCTGTCGAGGGGTTACTGACCGGCAAGCTCATCACGGTGCCGCGAAGAGCGCGGATATTGGTGTCGAACTTGGCGGCTGTCAATCCTTCATTTCCAAGCATAGTTTTTCTCCTTGTAGCCCCCCATTCCGTTCGTGGGGGCGGCTTTGCAGAATTGATTGGAAGAATCGCAGGGCCGAATTGCGGGCCCTGCGCTACCAACCGCTATGCCGACTTCGCATCGGCGCGGTAGTTCTTCAGCAAGTCTGGATTCTCCTTCGCCACCAGGGCGCCGGCCTTGCGATGGGCTTCCAGCTCGCCCAGGCGCACGTCCGTCTGCATGAGCTGTTGTTTTTTCTCTTCCACCAGGCGCGAGAAGAGCTGGCGAGGCGATTCGCCGGTTTCCGAGCCCGAGCCGCCGATGCCGAGGACGGAGTTGGTCTTGACCAGGGCGGGCCGGTCTTCCACGAGGGCCTTGAACGCCGCGCCGTCTGCCAGCGCCAGGCGCAGGGGCGCGCCGGTGGCCATCATGGCGGGAGTGATTTGGCCGCGGTGGAAGGCGCTTTGCACGCGTTGTTCGGCGTCCTTGGCGCGGCGCCAGGCGGAGCGGCTGATTTTGCCGGAATCGTCCAGCGCGTCGAGGCGGCTGTTGTCGAGTTTGCCGTCGGCGCCTATTGCCTCCGACAGCAGCGTGATTTCCGCCTTGAGGGGGTGGAGCGCCAGGGCGACCAGACCGCGAATTTCTTCCGTGCTCCGGCCCTCGGCGCCGACTTCACTGGCGAACGCCGCATAGGCATCCTGCCCTGAAGCGTTCAGGGACGGGAAGCCCGCGCCACGCGCGCTGAGATTGCCGGCGACGGAAGCCCCCTCCTTGCCCACATGTTTTGTGGCGTAATCGTAGAGGTGGTCGTTCTCGATTTCACCAACCTTACTATCTCCGTCGTAGGCTTCGTGCGTGCCATCGGCGGAGCACTTGAGAGTCAGTTTTGGCATGTTTCCTCCTTGTTCCGCCGAAAGGCGGCTTAAATCTAGGGGTTGGGGATTTGGGATTAGGGATTTGGGTTCCCTAACCCCTAACCCCTGATCCCTAATCCCGGAAATTGAGAGCCAGATTTCCGGCAATTCATCCAAAAACGGTTGATTGGTCAGCGCCACGCTGGTGAGCGTCAACCCTTGCGACTCACCCGTTTTGCGATCGGGATAGTCCTTGGCAAAGGCCGCCGACACGTAGCGATACTCGCGGCTCTTGATCAGCTTGCGCGCCCGGTCAGTAGGTTCATACCTGCCGTAGAGAATGAAACGCGGACCGGAGTCCGAGGTCCGGGAGCCAGCGTCTTCGGACTTCGGACTCCGGACATCGGACTTGAATTCTTCCGGCTCATCGAGCGCCAAGATGCGTCCGGCGCTGGGCGTGGGCTCGCCGGCGGCGCGTTCCAGGTCCTCGCAGGCGTGGTCGTAGTCCACGTTCAAATCGTGGTTGGCGAGTTTCTGGAAGTTCTCCACCGCCTGGCTCAGCTCGTTGCGGGTGAAGGAAACCTCCCGGCCGCTTTTAACCCAATTGCCGGTAACCAGAATGGGAATGCGCGCCAGGCCCTCAGCCGGCACCGCGCTGAGCTGGGATACGAAGTTGAAAGTTTCATTCTTCATAGCTAGACCTCAGTGTTAGTGGCTAGTGGTTAGTGGCTGGAAGAAAACAACTCAGGGTTCGTGGCTTTTACCAGCCACTAACCACCAGCCACTGACCACTTCACTTGTAGATCGCCGTGATGGTCACCGGCGCGCTGCTGCCATAGGCGGAGCAGGCGAAGGTGTATTCGTTCAACTGGCCGAATCCTGCCGCCACCGTGCCGCTGACCGTGGTGGTGGTGACGCCGGTAGTTACCGGCGCCTGTTGATAGATGTCCCAGGCGTTGACGGCATTGGAGGTGACGGTCACCGCCGCGGCGCTTCCCAGGTTCAGAAAGTTGACGCCGTCGAAGCTGGTTTTTGCCTGCACCGTACACCCGGTGTAAGTCCCCGAAACCGTACCGAAGACCCAGGTGACGTGCGCGGTGGTGGCCCCGGTGATGGGCGTAGGGCTGGTGGTAACCGTCGCGCCGGCAATCGTCAGAAGGGGATTATCCAGAATGTAACTGAAGGCCGGGAAGCGATGCGAGCTGTGGGCATCGGCGCTCACCTGCGGCGGACTCATGCTCGCCAGCGCCAGCAGCACAAGCACGACGGCGGCGCAGAAAGAAATAAGAAAAACGTTGCGTAGAGTTTTCATGTTCGCTCCATTAGCAAATTGATTCATCGGGTCATCGGACCCGATCGTCCGTCGAGCCGATCTTCTTGTTAACCACGTCGTCATCCACGTAGTCACTAAAACCCAGTTCGTGTCTTGCCTGATTAACGCTCGAGCGGTCGGAGACCCACGCTCCCGCCTGGGCGAGTTCGTTGATGATGGCGGCCATGGTGTCAATCGAGCGCGCCTGCACGTTGGCCGGAATCAGGTGCGGCACGGGCGCGTCGGGGCCGAAATTCCACAGCACCAGCCGCCGGATGGTGGAGTTGCGGATCTGGTGGGCGATGTAATCGGCGGTATTCTGCGTGGCCAGCAGGAAGAAATCGGTCATCGATTCCCCCAGCGACCGCGAGCCGCTTTGCGTTTGGCCCAGCTCCATAAACATGGCCAGGCACGACGTGGCGATTTGCTGCTTGTGGTATTGGATGGAGGGCATGATTTCGCGAATGCGCCCCTCGATGCCCACCAGCTTGAATTCCGCGCCGTTGGGCAGGGAGAGGCCGGTCTTTTCGTGCGCGGCCAACTGCGTCACCCAATTCTGCGCGGTCTGCACGTCCTGCCGGGAAGGATTGGGGGGCAGCATGATCATGGGCACACCCAGCGAGTTGCGCTCGCAGGCGATGGCGTCAATCCGCTCGAGATGCTTCTTGACGAACCAGTGCGGATACATCGCGCGCGTCAAGGGAATGCCCCAAAAGTTCGCGCCTTCCTGGTCGTGGGTAAAGATGCAGGCCTTGTCCGTGGGCAACATCACGTACTCGAAGCGATTGGAGCGATACCCCCACTGCTCCAGGCCGTAGAGCGTTTCGCCATCGTCATAAACAAACGGCGGCAGGGTGGGATCGACGGAATGCGGGTCCGTGTGCCAGCGATAGAAGGTGAGCGCCTGGCGGTCGGCGAGGCGGCGCACGCGGATGCGGTCGCCGTCGACCGACATGACTTCCTCCACGCAGGCCGCGCCGAAATCCTGCATGCGCAGCGCGCAGCGCACCACATCTTTCCAGTTCTGGGTGTGCCAGGAGCCGCGATGGTCCTGCCACTCGAGGCCGCTGAACAGATTGGCGCGGATGAATTCGCACACCTCTTTGGCTTTGGCCGCCGTCTGCTGCCCCGCGCCCGTACTGCTCACCGCGCCGGGCGAATCGAAACTCGAAACTGGAAACTCGAAACTCGCCCCTATTTTCGAATTTCGATTTTCGACTTTCGTGGTTCCGGGGTCGCCGGGCACGATTTCCCACTTGGCTGACAGAATGGGAAGTTTGCAGGCGCGCAGGGTGCCGGCCACCTGGCCGTCGCCGCGCCGCATTTCCTGGTAAGTCCAAATTCCGTTCAAGCCTTCCAGCTTGGGGTTGTATTCGCCCAAGTCGCGGATGAACCCAGCCGTGATGGGCGTTCCGGGGAGCCCCATCACCGGCACCCAGCCCGCGCGGATTCGCTCCGTGTAATTCGCCATCGAGATCGGTTCCGGCGCCGGAGGGGGAAGGATGGCGTGGGTGGGCGCGACGGGCAGACCGCCGGTGGTGGTGAGGGGAGCGGGGGTGAGGGGTAAGCGGTCAACGCCGGAACCTGTAACGCTGAATTCGGCATGCGGAATTCCCACTTCGCGATCGGCCAGAGCGACGGCGCGGTCGATCTGCGCCTGGAGCGCTTTCGAGGCCGACTTGCCTTCGCGGATGAGTTGCCGCATCTGGTTTCCGTTTCCTGAACTGTGTGACTTAGGCATAAGTTTTCAATTCTCGGGCGATTGTAGGGGCGAGCGGCGCTCGCCTTTGGCCGAACGCTGTTCGGCCCTACTGGCCCGCTGTACCGCCGGCTTCCAGCCGGCCCGGTGCCGCCAAGATGGCGGCGCTACATCGCGGCTCTACAGCGCGGGGTTACAAAACCTCGTCAAACAGCCCCGCCATCACGGGGGTGCCCACCAGCCCCGCCACATCTTCAAAGTGCCCGCTCGGTTCGCTGGCGGCGCTGATGACTTGCGCCAGCGCCCAAAAGCGGTCGGCGTGGCCGCGGTCGGTGTGCTCGGCGTCGAAGCGCACGTTGCCCGCGAGGGTCACGAAGCGCTTGACGGAGTTGATGTCCGCGCGCACCTCGCGATTGTCGGGAATGCGCACGGTGCGCTCCTCGAACGCCATTTTCACCAGGGGCGCCAGGCGCTCCTTCGTTTGCGCGGTGAACGTGGTGGGCTCCACGATGGCGCCGTATTTCTGCACGGCGTGTTCGGCCAGCATCATGCCGATGCCCGAGGCGTCAATGCCGGCGCGCCGCACACCCATATCGAGCAGGCGGAAAATGGCCTTTTCCTGCTCGTCGAAGGTCACGCCCTTCAGCGTCAGCAGTATCCGCGACCAAAGCACCCCGCCCACCTTCTCAAACAGCCAGGCAATCGTCAGATCGCGTTTCCTTCCGATATCAACGCCCAGGTAGAGCTCGGGGTGCTGGGTGCTAGGTGCTGGGGGCTGGTGGGCGCTAGGTGCCTGGTGCGGGAGTTTGTCTTTGCCCAGTCCCCAGTCCCCAGAACCCAGCACCCACTCCGTGCTCGCTTCCTCATGTACACACGTCGAAATCAACTCCACGGGAATGTAGTTCTGCGCGTCGGAGAGGAACTGGCAGCCGTACTCTTGCAGCCACGTTTCCTCGTCGTCGCAACCGGAGCGGAGCAGTTCGATGTTCGCCGGCAGGCCCTGGGCGACCGCATCGTAAATGTCCACGCGGTGGCCGGACCAGGGGGAGTCCGAGGTCCGAAGTCCGAGGTCCGGAGTCCCCTCGTCGCCAACGATGGCGGCCCGAAGGGCGGGGTGGCTGGACTTCGGACTTCGGACTTCGGACTCCGGACTCTGAACCAGCCCCGCCGCCTTCGCTATCTCGTAGAACTTCCCGCCGGTGCCGTTGGGCGTGGAAATAACCTCGATGGAATAGCCGCGGGTGATAATAGGAAAGCAGGCGGCATAGATTTTGCGGGCGTCGCCGTGGAAAGCGAACTCGTCGAGCACGATGTGGCCGGTGTAACCGCGCGCCGCGTCGGCATTGGCGGGCAGGCCGATAATGCGCGAGCGGTTCTGCGGGAAGTACACTTCCATGGTTTTCTCGTCCGTCTCCAGCTCGTTAAACTCGCGCAAGAATTTGAGCTCCTTAAAGACCGTGCAGAAGTCCCTGACCTTTTCCATAAACATTCGTGACTGGCGCTCGCCCTTGGAGAGGATGATGTACTGCGTGCGCTTCTCCACGCACTTGACCACGGCCCGCAGCGCCGCGGCAAAGCTCTTGCCCGACTGACGCGACCAAACCGCGATCTTCAATTGCGCATCGTCCTTGATCCAGCGCCACTGGTAAGGAAGAACAGGAATTCTCTTATTCCAGTCGAACGACTCTTTTTTCGTCGCGGCGATCTTGGGATCGAGCAGTTCCGATTCATTGACCGTGTGAGCGAGTGATGCCGAACCGGTGATGCGGTCATCGGGTGGTCTTGTAATCGGCGAATTTGAGCTTCTACGTTTTGCCATTAGCGCTTTGCCTTTTGCCTTGCTCTTTCGGCTGTAGCGGCGGTCTCCGACCGCCGGCGTCGATCGGAGATCGACGCTACAATTCCGCAGGACTCTCGCCCTCGCGCTTGGGGAGAGGGGAGTCGCCGGCGGCCGGGACACGCGGCGGGGGCGGCGCGGGCGGCTCGTCGCCTGCCAGCCCGAAAATCTCCTTGATCCTGCGCAGTGCATTCCTGGACTGGGTTTCGGGGTCGAGTTCCTCGTCATCGGAGTTTTGGCCCGGCTTCAATTTGCTGGCCTTGAATTTGAACTCTTCCTCTTTCAGGTCTTGCGCCCGAATTTTGAGCACGGCCAGCCGCACCGCGTTCGCTTCCTTAATGTCTGTGGTCTTCAAGAGTTCCCGGACCCGGGCGAAAGCGACGAGGTCCAAGCCGTGGTTGCCGCCGACTTTGTCGAAAAGCACTTCGGCCGCTCGAGAGTCAGCCTTCAGGTCGTCCTTTTGGGGTCCCCAGCGCCTTGCTCGGAAGGAGCCAACCGCACTTGCCGTCACCGGCGCCGGGAAATGCGAGCGCAGGATCTCGGCAACCTTCGGCACGGCGATCCCGCTGTCGAGCAACTGGCGGGCCTGGGTGGCTAAACCCGGAAAGCGTCCGTCCCATTTCTCGATGTCGGTCAGCCTCCTGAGTTTGCGCCCTTTGCGCGGATTGGGTGCGTCGGGAGAGTTGGTCATTTCCCCACCCCCGGTAAACCGGCTGCGCCAGCGGCCTTCATTTCCAGCAGCCGGGTGAACTCGGCGCTGGCCGCGGCCGCGGTTTCCTTTTCCTGCCCAAGCTTGCGCTCGCGCACCCAGCGCCGGGTGCGAAAGACGCCAACCGTCCTCGGATGGACCGAAACCTGGTATTGCTCGCGCAGAAGCAGGGCGACGGCCTTTGCGGTGAGCCCCTGGTTGAACCAAAGCCTCACTTTGTCCGCGAGGCCCGGGAACTGTTGGTCGAGTTTTTCAATCCTGGTCGGTATGTTCATCACTAAAAGTTCCTTCAGAAGGAATCGATTCATCGGGCCAGTGGGTGATCGGGCCATCGGGTCATTTACGGATCGGCTCATCAAATGATTGGGCTTTTGCTCTTCCAATGGCCAGATGACCCGATGGCCAGATGGCCCGATCCCCCGATTACTTGGCCTCCGCCCGCCACACACTCCGGCATTCCCATCGGTACTCGCGAAGGTAGGTGGGGGTGAGGCGCTCGCCGTATTGGGCCTGGAGGGCGGCCGAGATCGTGCGCAGGGGGATTAAGGCCTTAAACATCGCCTCCACCTGCCGGCACAACCCCGGGTGCCGGTCCTCAATCTCTTCCAATTTCGAGAATCGATGTAATGCCATGAAAGTTCACCTCCTTCGAATCGGTGCATCAAACGATCGGTTGCGGGTAGGTGGTAGGTCGTAGGTAGTAGGTGGGCAATAACCCGACATACTGCATGCTGCCTACTACTCTTCCCACCTACCACCTACTCCCGCCCGATCTCCCGATCACTTGGCTTCTCCCAAGGCCGCGCACCGGCGGTCGTATTCATCCACGCCGTTGGCGGTGATGCGGGTCCAGCGGATGGCTTCCGGCACGCCGACTCGCTTCTCGATGCCGAGCTCCACCCAGCCGCGATCGCGCATGTAACGCAAGTGGAATTCCACCGCCGGCAGACTCACGGGACGAAGGCAATCATCCAGATAGATAAGGATGGCGCGCGGCGTTACCGGCTGAAGTCCGCACTCGTTCAGGTAGCGCAGAATCTCAGTCCGGTCGAGCTCTTGCTCGGATTTGTTTTTTTCTTTGGCCATTTATCCGCCTTCTTTTCGTATTCGGAATTTCTGCTAGGTGCTGGGTGCTAGGTACTGGGTGCTGGGCTGGGGACTTGGCGCCGGGGACTGGGGACCAGCGAGAATCCCCCAGAACCCAGCACCCAGAACCCAGCACCCGCCCTTCTATCCGTCCGGGGCGAGACAGGCAAAACCCTCGATCTTTCGCGACATCAGGCGCAGCTCGCGGCCGAATTCCTCGCGCTCCGACCCCAATTTCAGGATGTCGTCACGCGTGGTCATCAGCAGACCCTTCAGTTCGGTGACCTGGTCGGAAACCATGTTCTGGGTCTCGACGGCGCGCACGACGCGCTCCAGCGAATCGGCGCCCCTTTCCAGGCTGGTCGGAACCCGCTTCACCCCGTGCGTGGCGGCGGCGAAAAACCGGTAAGCTCCTACCCCCGCCATGCACGTGCCGATAAAACCGCCGGAGCCGAGCAACAACGCTTCGATTTGGGAAGCAGAAATCATTAAAACCTCGGGAGTCAGAAGCTAGAAGTTAGAAGCAAGGAGACGTGTGAACTTTCCTTCTAGCTTCTCGCTTCTAGCTACTAGCTTCTTTCGTTGGCACCACGTGCCGCCAGAATCCGTCATACAGCGCGTGCTGGGCGGCGAACTGAAGGACGGCGGACACCAGGAAAGTCGCCAGGCCCCGCCCCAGCGTGGGCGCGTCCGGCCAGCTCACCGTCAGGGTGTGTGGGGCGTGAGCAAACTCAATCCCCATCGAGGTCGCGAGCGCCGTAACCCCGCTGGCGAGCAGGCAGATCTTGGGCTTGTTCTGATCGATCCAGGCAAAAGCCCTGCTCTGGCTGCGCTTCGCGAGCTGAATGAGCAGCGGCATGACGAAAGTGATAAGGGCTTGCACCTGCAATGATTGCGCGTCCATATGAAACCCCCTTACGGCTATCGGCGATCGGCCTTTAGCTGCTGACTTCGCGATGCGACTCGGTTCGTTGCGCGACTTGCTCTTGCTGCCGCTCCGGACTGCCCCCGTGCCCGCTTGTTGTTCCTGACCCCGGGAAATTGCCAGCGGCTTCTTCCCGTACCTGGGCGAGCTTTTTCACCAGGACGTCCACGGTGTCGCCAAGTCGTATTCCGGTACCCTCGATCTTGCCCCGCACAAATGCTCTTGCCCACTCTTGATCCGTCATCTTTGCAATCCTCACAGTTAACTCGGTGCATCGGCACCCTGAGGGCGCGGGCGCCGTTTGGCCGATGCGTTTGGTTGTGACATTGTCTCTATCAACGAATTGCGGAGAGGCGTACAATCAGTCACATGTGGGTTCTGGGTTAATATCTTCCGCCTATGGTTGGGACGAGTGCACTGCTGATACGCGGTAGCCCCGGTACGGCGTCGGGAGAAAGACCCTAGTTCCCCCAAAGGCCCAACGGTAGCGTTATTTTGTAAAAGGAGGCACGAATGCCAGACGATTCCACCACCGGAAGTTTGATGGTCAATATTTTTGACGGCACGCGGCAAGCTATGCGTGCAAGCACCCAGGTTCTTCTGCGTGTCATCGATGGGAATCAGAAGCAGCTTGTATCTCAATTCTACACCGCCCCCAATATTCTGGTCAGGGGACTGCCCATCTATGACAACTTTGGCGACAACTACACCGTGCTGGTATCCGCCGATGGCTACAAGGACGCTGGATTCACCCCCGTCAAAATGCTTGCCGGCACGGTGCAGTCCATCGACCTGATGCTTGTGCCCAGCAATGGGAATTTCAACTTTCGCGACGCCTTGTGGCCCACGCTCAAACAAACTCATCCCAACTTTGCCGCCGTCCTGGCACAGGGCGCCACGAACGATGCTGCCGCCGAAGCGCGTTACACGCAGCTTCTGGAAATGCAGCCCGGCTCGCTCGCATCTTTCTTGAACCTGGCGACGGCGATGAGTACCATTGGCCTGAACCAGGGAACTCCGCTCGATTACATTAAAGGAGTGATTTGGGATAAATCCTTTGAGGAAGACCGATTCTTTGGCTGGGCGGATCCGAAACTTATCGATCAGATCATCGCTGTCACTCCCAAAATATTCAAGCCCGAGTTCGACCCGTCGATTTTCCACGGCACTGCCACCCGGAGTTGGAAGCAGATTCAGTTCGGGGAAGCGAACGTCCAATTGACCTTCCATGAAAACGACCCGACGCAGCAAATTGGCGGAATCAAATGTGTGAAGATCGAGCCGGACATTGACTATTACAAAGACCTCGGGGCCCACTTCCTGCTGGAGGTCGTGGTGAATGCGGTCTCCCATTCGCTCACTGATCCTAAACAGGTCTATGTGCTCCGCTGGATCGCTGGCCGGCAGGCGAGGGTCCCGGACTTCGATCCCCCGTATGTGATCGTTTAAGGGCGCGGGACAGAGCGTGCAGCCTGCACCAAGGCCGGAGGTTCGCCGGCGAGGGGCCGGGAATGCCAGCTTGCCGACTTCGCTGCGCACAACCCCCTCCGACGCTTCATCGCTCATGAATAAGTGCCTAGCCATGCTTCGGTGTCTCCGTGCCTTGGTGGTGACGCTCCGGGCCGTCACCGATATCAAATCATTCTCTGGCGCCGCCCAATCAAATCCCGGCGGCGCCAAGCCCGACGCTTGAATGCGGCCTTTCCGTACCAGCGCACAAGCTTCCGAGCGGTACCGGCGAAATCATTTCACCGACATCTTCTTTACTCGGCCCCACGTCTTAGTCCCTTCAATGCGCCGAACACATCAAGTGGCACGGTGATCGGCGCCCGATCAGGCGATAAAACCAGTCGATCAGAAAGCGCGTCACTCGATTTTTACAGTGACGCTTGGGGCGTTTGGGTTTACAGGCCACGCCGCCGGGGTCGTTACCGTGGCGATATTCGACGGACCTGACTGGTTCCCATTCACGTCTTGCTCCGTCGCGTAGTAGCAGTACTCCGTCCCCAGCGTCAGGCCCGAGGCCGCGTCGTTGAAACTCGTCCCGGGAATAGGCGCCGCAGGCGTTCGAGCTGGTGGACCACGTCGCCCGGAACAAATTGATTCCCGCCAGCGTCGCGCCGCCCGTGGGAACCGCGGGGTTGGTCCAGCTCACCAGGACTCCGTGCGCGGTCTGGGCGCGGCCTTGGCCCGCAAATACCACGAGTGCCGCTATCAAAAGGGTCAGTCGTTTCATCTGCGTTTTCCTTTCTCGCGTTATTAGGCTGGGGCCGCCTGCACCTGCGGCCCCAGCGGCCCGACGCACGGCCCGTTACAGGCCCAGCGGAGCGAGCTTGAATTGCTTGAACCTGGCATCGCCCTTGGTGATGACGTTGAACTGCTTCTTGAGGTCCTTCGCCTTTAAACCCTTGGCCTGCCCCTGCGTCAGGGTGGTCGCGGCGGGCGCGCTCACGGCGCTGGAGCTGGCGGCGGGCGCGGGAATCTGTGCGGCAATTTCCACCACCGCCTGCGCCAGCAGTTGCACGATGGCGGTCACCTTGGCGTCGGTAGCCGGGTCTTTGAATTGCGCGGCGGATTCGAGTTGCGCCACGTTGGCATCGACGGCGGCAAACGCGGCCTGTACCGCTTGGAGATTCGTGGCCGTGGGAGAGGCCTTGAAGGTGTTGAGCGTGTTCACCAGGGCGTTGAAACCGTTTTCGATGAGCGTAACCGCCGGCGCCAGCGCCGGGTCGATTACATCCACCAGGCTGCCGGCAATGGGAACCGCCACCTGCGCCTCCGCTTCCACCGTGTTCACCCACGCCGGCACCGTGCAGGCGAACGTCACCAGGGTGGCTCCTAACAGACTGGCAAGAATCAAAGTTCGAGTTTTCATAAGGTCTCCAGTGTCCGAAAATTTGGCGATGGGCTGATCGCGCGGGGGCTCGATGGTGAAGGGTAAGTAACGGGGAAGCTCTTCCCCCCCACCTGCCACGCGCCATCCGCCACCTGCGACGGCAAAGGCCCGATCATTCCCACTGCTTACTTTCCTGCGTGCAGCACAACCCATAACCCCAAGGCCGTAAAAGTCAGTAATAAAACCAGTTCAGATACCAGGAGCATGAACACTGCCCGGAGTTCGAGAGATTGCGCGCGTAAAGGTTTTCGCATTTTCAGCTTTCTGCTTTCCGCCTGCCGGTTACGGACGGCTGGCGCCTGATGTCCACAGCGGCTCATCGGTCGATCGGGCGATATCTTCTCCGGTGGCCGGATGATCCGATGGCTCGATGGCGCGATAACCTGGGTCATTCCCCGTCGCATACCACTGGAGCGCGCGGGGATCGTCAAGCCGGTAAAGGCTCACCAACTTAATAAGGTCTGCGGAGTAGCTGGGATTTGTGGAATATCCACAATGCTCCGAATCTAGTGGGGAGGTTTTGGGTCCCAGCCTCTCCGCAAATTGTTTCCAGTCGCCCCGCACCTCGAAGGCGAGCCGGTAACGCGGCGAACGCAACAGCAGCGCGTGCGCGTAAAAGGCTTCGTCCAAATTGGGGAAGCGCTGGAACTGGGCAATCATTACCTTCTTCTGCCCGTTCTCGATTTCCCGGGTGGTGGCATCAAAGGCGCCGTAGGGGTCGGGAATCGGGTGATCGGGTGACCCAGTGATCTGAGGATTGGCCTTTTCCTGGTCCTCCGCTTTGCTTGGAGGCTGCGGTGATGCGACGTTCTGATGATCTGCGGATTTGATCTGTCCGCTGCTCAACCGATCTCCCGGTCTCCCGATCTCACGATCCTCCTGTTGGCCCGGCCCGAAGTGTTCGTACTTGATCCCAAACGGATTATTCGCGAGGCGAAACAGGACACTGCTACCCCATCCCGCCGCGGTGGCACTTTCCAGAATGGCTTGGGCAATCGTGATACAGGCCGGGATCTCACACTCGCCCTGGCTTTTGAGCGCTGGGGGTGTGACCTGCTGGAGGAATTGCAACTGCTGTAGGGTCAAATGCCGGAAGTTGAGCGAAACTCGCGGAGCGGAATTCGAAACTCGTGGCGCCCTCGGGGCACAGCCGACTATCGAGTTTCCATTTTCGACTTTCGTGCTTTGGTTATTGTCCGTCAATTCGGGCAGCGGCAGCGTGTGCACCCGCCGCCACCCTCACTTGCGCTGATCGGGCGCAAGCTAAACTGGAGTTACCGTAAATTCGTCTGTAGTCAGTCTTCAGTCATCAGTCTTCAGTTCCTGCTCGTCATCGAGAGTTGGTGATGGACCACTTTTTTCGTCCTCGGCAAAGGGGGTTGAAACCGCAGGTAGTTGTTTTCCGGATTGTTCACCCGATCCCTCGATATCCCGTGATCCGGTAATTAGTTTTCTCACGTTCGGCCGATTTCACGGTCACATGGAGCACCAAGATGGCTTGATCCGGCGACGGGTCGTTGTTCACCCGTTCTTCCGATGAACCGATTAATTGCGATCGCGGGCCAAGCCTCCGGAACCTGGGGGCTGCCAATCCTGGCACGATCACAGCGTCGCAAAAACCGCAAGACGGTCTCCGGCGTGATGCCGAGGACAATGGCGGCCCGCACTTGCGTACCAACCCGTTGCCGGGGCGGGCGAAAGATGATCTCCCGGATTTCCTGGTAGGAGGTGCCCATCGCGGCGTGGAGGCGGACCCGGGGCGGCTCCTGGGGTGTGCTTTGACCCCCGGTAGCCCTCCCCCGGCCCGGTCCGGCCTGCTGCGAATTGTGAACACGTCGCTCATGACATTCACATCATACAATAGTGCCTAGCCTATTGTCAAGAGAATTCGTAACGAATAGGCTACAAAATGTGAACAAAGATAATTGCGTCTAGCAGTTCGTGATGACGGGAAACGGGTTAAACCTCCAAGGCGTCCGCGGATCGCTCACGCCCTAGCCCAGACATTCTCGTTGGTCAGGCGATCAAGGCACCGCTGAGTGGCGGCATGTGGGCTAGTCATTATCTCATGGGGCGGCGGAAGCCGGACAGGTTTCAGATGCAATGGCGATGGGCGGAGCAGTGAAAGGCGCGAATAATAGGAAAGGATAAGAGCCCGGTATGATGCGATGAGGGGTAGAAAGCCGTGGATGGGTCGTTCCGTCCGCCGCTGCTGCGTCTGGCAGGGTAAGGACTCGAACGTGGCCTTGTGGCAAGTTTTGCGGCTCAGAATGACCGGAACTCGGAGTTTAACGGCAGTGCCCCGGCGGTCATGTCCGAGCTCGCTGGGCCCGGCGGGTCGCGGGGCGATGACTTGCGAAGAGAAGTTCCCATGCAACGCCCATGGTAGGAACTGGGTTGTACCCAAAGGGCTACCCGCAAGAGGACAGGCGTGCCAGGCAATAACAAGGTTCGATAGATTTGAGGGAGATTCGGATCAGGGTCCAAGCTGGAGGCAAGGCGATAGGTGCGCGCGGTGAAGAGGATATGATTCCGCCCTGCTTGATTATCTGGTGTCTGAGAGCGAGGTGGTTCATCATCTTGCTGTGAACCCATTGCCCTTCAGGGGGTGCGTTTGCAGACACGAGGAAAGCCCCCTGGTTAATCAAAGCAAGATCGTTCGGTGCAACCCTCCCGGGGGCCAACGGCTATTCAATTTGGGCGAGGCGAGAGCCCCCGAGAAGAAGGGCTCTCGTTGCTTTGCGAAATGAAGTGCCCTCTTTACTCCTCCTTCTTCCCATTCGTGTCGTAAACTTCCACCGTCCCATACTTCTTCAGCACATCCCGGATGGCCTGTTTCTGGTCGTTGCCGGGCTGTTTGGGGTCGCCGACGCACACGATTTGCAGGTGGTCAAGGTCCAGGTACTTCCGGGCTGCCGCCTGAACAGCGTCGCCGGTAGTGTGGGCGACTTCTACCGGGTAACGATCCCAATAATCCGCGGGCAATCCATAGTCCTGAACCAGGATCCAGCGAGACAAAAGTTGCTGGGGTTGCTCAAGAGACAAGGCAAAGTTTGCCACGATGGAATGCTGGGCTTCATTCAGTTCGCGCTCTGGAACCTTCTCATCACGGATGCGTTTGAACTCTGCCATCAATTGTTCCATCGAACCATCGGTCACGGCGTTGCGAACCTCGGTGTTGGCTACCCACGCTTCGCGATATTTGTCATCGCCTACTCTGCTATATGCTCCATAGGTATACCCATGAACTTCGCGGAGGTTCAGAAACAGGCGCGCCTGCGGGCCACCGCCCAGTACCCGGTTCATTACAAAAAGGGCGATGTAGTCCTTGTCTGTGCGCCGCGCCCCATAGTCTCCGGCCATAATGTTGGTCTGCACGGAGTCGGGCCGGTCCACGAGATAAATCCTGGCGGGGGCGGGCGGCGGCAGGTGACTCCAATCTGCCTTGGGCGCCGGTTGGCCCTTCCAGTCGCCGAAGGTTTTCCGGCTGAGAGCTATGAACTCGTCAGCTTTGACGTCGCCCACCACGGCGAGAAGGGCGTTACTGGGAACGTAGTACCGCTCGTAGAATTCCTTCAGCCGTTCCACTTTGGTGGCTTTGATTGATTCCGCAGTGGGCAGAGTGACGCCGGCGGGGAAGTCCCCGTAGAGTGCCTGGTGAAATCGCTCATTAGCGAGCACACCCGGCTGGGAACGCTCTTGCTCAAGCTCCGAGAGTTGCCGTGCTTTGTATTTCTCCAGTTCCTCGGCGGGGAAGGTGGGATTCAACACAATATCGGCGATCAAATCCAGAATCTGGCCGGTGCTGGGAGAAAGGCCGGAGGCGTCGATCCTGGAATCGGTGGAGCCGAATCCAGATGAGGAATTCAGCGTTGCCCCGATCCGATCAACGTCTGCCGCCAATTGCGCGCTGGTCCGGTGAGTGGTGCCCTCACGCAGCATCTCGACGGTGAAGTCAGCAAGGCCCGGCAAATCCTTGGGGTCTGACATATCGCCGGTCCCGATTTGGAGAACGATGTTGACGGTTGGCAGCTTGTGCCGCTCGAGCACCAACACGGTAAGCCCATTCGGGAGCTTGGTCACCACCGGCCTGGGCAGTGTTACCTGAAGGGTCTCATTGCTAACGGGAGCGCGGTTGAGGCGGACCACCGTGGAGAGTTCGGCCGTATGCTGCTCTTGTGGGAAGGCGGGAATTGCCACCGCCAACGCGGCAGCGAGCACCGCCAGATAGGAGATTACAAGTTTAGGTTTTGCTGCCATGGTTATTTTCCCTCCTTCTGCGCCTTCGCCGCCTTGCGCTGCGGCGCTGCCGGCAGATCCGTGACCACCGAGAGTTGCTCCGGGACCAGGTACTTTTGCGCGGCTTCCTTCACCTGATCGGGCGTTACGGCATCAAATTTTTCCACCGCGGTGTTGATCAAATTGGGATCTCCAAAATAGACCGTGTATTGGCCGATTCGCATGGCGGTGTATAGGTCCGATTGCCGCGTTTGAATCTGCCCGCGCAAAAACTGCAGGCGGGCCTTGTCGATTTCCTCCGCTGTGATACCGTCCTTCTGGACTGCGGCCACCTCATCCCGTATGGCCTTTTCGCAATCTTCCGGTTTCACCCCCGGCCGCAGGAAGGCGTAAAGATAGAACATGCTCGGGCCGCGGCGCTGATCCGCTTCGGCGAAAACCCGGGTGGCGAATTGCTTCTCCTTGACCAGGCGCAAATAGAGGCGGGAGCTTTCTCCCTGGCTAAGCACGTTCGCCAGCACGTGGAAGGCGTAGTTATCCGGAGTGTTACCGGGCGGAATGTGATACCCCATGAGCACCAGCGGCGTCCGCGCCAGCGGATCATAGATGGTTTCTCGCCTCTCGCCATAGTGAGGAGGCTCCGTCATGTCGACCGGCGGCGGCGAGGGTTGCGAGGGAATGTTACCAAAGTACTTCTTCACCTTTTCCAGAGTCTCGGCGGGGTCGAGATCGCCCACCAGCGTCAACACCGCATTGTTGGGCGCGTAGTAGATACGGAAAAAACCCTTCACGTCCTCTACCGAAGCCGCGTTCAGGTCAGACATCTCGCCGATGGTGGAATGCTTGTAAGCGAAGTTGTCGTAAGCAAGGTTGTCGATGTCCAGGTAGGCGTGGCCGTAAGGTTGGTTGTCTTCACCCAGCCGGCGTTCTTCCTGAACCGCGTTGCGCTGGTTGTCAAGATTGGATTGGTTGACAGCCAGGGACCGCATACGATCGCTTTCCAGAAACAAGCCCAAATCCAATTGATTCTTGGGCAGCTCCTCGAAGTAATTCGTGCGATCCTCGTTGGTGGTGCCGTTCATGTTGCCACCGTTGTTGAAAACGAGGATGAAATGCTCGCCCTTGCCCACATTTTCCGAGCCTTCAAACATCATGTGCTCGAAGAGGTGAGCAAAGCCCGTGCGGCCCGGCCGCTCGTTGCGCGATCCCACGTTGTAGGTGACCGATATGCCGTAGACCGGCGCGGTGCGATCCACGGCGATAATCACGCGCAGGCCGTTATCCAGTTTCTGATCGCTGAACTCCACCTGGGGCAGCTTGGGCTGATCTGCCCAAACCAGTTGCGCCGCCATAAGCAACGCGCCCAGCAGCAGCCCCCACCATCGATAGCTCGTCATGGATAACTCCTCATATTCGATTTCTCCGGCTGAAGCCTCTATTTTGTTCCAATTCTGTTCCCGGCTCAAGCCCCATGGACCGCTTCGGGATAATCCTCCGGCTTCGCCGCTTTGGCGTTGATTCTGGCGAGCAAACTCTTGTAGATTGAGAGGCGCGAATGTTATGGAATTGCCGAGGAGAGACGTGGAACTGCTCAAATTGCGCGATGCCGCCCGCGAACTCGGGGTAAGCTATCCGACGATAAAGCAGTGGATTTATCATCGTAAGATAAAATCCATGCAAACCGCTGGTGGACACCACCGGATTCCTCGTTCCGAAGTCGATCGCCTCGCCTTTTTCGGTGAGGCCGGCAAGGGCGCAAAGGAAAAGACGTCGCCCGCCTGGAAATTGCCCAAGGGACTGGAACACTTCATCAGCGGCCGAAACCAGCTCATCGGCCGCGTCACCAAGGTTGAAATCGTTGGATTGCTGGCCAAGGTGGCGCTGGATATCGGCGGTCAGACCATCACTTCCATCATCACCAGCGACGCGTGCCGCGACCTTGGTCTGAAGAAAGGGCAACCGGCCGCAGCCTTGATCAAGGCGACCGAAGTCATGATTATTGGGCCGGGATCGCCGACCACCTGAAAAACACCGCCGAAATAGATTGTCCCCGCCCGCCTACTAGGGGGCCGCATCAAAGCGAAAACATCACAAAAGCTCCCTCACCTTGCCACCTCATTCCACTCCGATAACGGTCATTCATATACACAGTTCTAGACATATCGTCTTAAATCGCTTATATTTCTCCTATAGGGCCGTATTAATTCATTTGTGAGCAGAAAGCCACCGCATGGCTCCGATTTCATCAAGCGGCGGCTGCGGCGTTGCTTAATGTCGGCCTGGGCCGGGCAGAATTAATGCCTGCAAGAAAACTTGGTTCACCACTTTCCGCCACCGGAGGTATCACCATGTGTTTTGAGTCGATGACACCGCGCCCTTCCCCGAGAGCAACACGGCTCTATGCGAAGCCTCTTTCCCATGCTCACGCGTGGTGCAGCCGGGCGGTGTGGCTCATCGTTTTCTTTCTGCTCTTGGCTCCGGCATTATCCGCGCAGGTATCCGCGACCCTTTCCGGAACCGTCACGGACCAGTCCGGTGCCACCGTTTCCGGCGCTGCGGTTACGGTGAAGAGCGAGGAAACCGGCGCCATCCGCACCGTGACGACAGATGAGGGCGGCCAATACCGGGTGTTTTCGCTTCCCATCGGGGAGTATGAAGTCCAGGTGTCCAAGCAAGGGTTTGCGGAGGAAATCCGGACTGGCATCCTCTTGGCTGTCGGGCAAGATGCCAGTGTGGACGTAACTCTGCGTGTTGGATCCCTGAGCCAGCAGATCAAGGTGAACTCGGACGCGCTGCTCGTAAGCGTGACCACGGCGGACGTCCCCGGTCTGGTGGGGGAAAACCAGGTGAAGGATCTTCCCCTAAACGGGCGGAGCTACGATTTGCTGCTAACGCTAAATCCGGGCATCGTCAATTTTACCCCGGAGAAGACCGGCGGCATCGGCATATCGAACTCTACCACTGGAAACAACTTTGTCGTCTCAGGCAATCGGCCGCAGCAGAATCTCTTCCTACTCAATGGCGTCGAATTCACGGGCGCGGCGGAGAACAACATGCAACCGGGAGGCCCCAGCCAGGAGCTGCTGGGCGTGGATGCGGTGCGGGAATTCAATGTCCTGCGCGACTCCTACGGCGCCGAATACGGCAAGCGGCCCGGCGGCCAGGTGGTCATCGTTACCCAGTCGGGCAGCAATCAGTGGCATGGGGCGGCCTTCGAGTTCCTGCGCAACAACGATCTTGATGCTCCCAATTACTTTGCTCAGGGAACTGTCCCGCCCTTCCGACGCAACCAGTTTGGCGGCTCGGCGGGAGGGCCGGTTGAAAAAGACAAGACCTTCGTGTTTGCCAACTACGAAGGCTTTCGTGAAGACCTTAACCAAACCTCCGCGGCCTTTGTTCCTGACGCAACCTCCCGTGCCGCCGCCGTGGCCAGCGTCCAGCCGCTGCTCAATCTGTGGCCCACACCTCCATCCGGCGCTCCTGACTTCAACGGAATTGCCGAAGTTTTCAGCAGTCCGCTGCAAACAATTCGCGAGGACTTTGGGACCGTGCGCGTCAACCACATTTTTTCTCCGCGCGATTCGCTTTCGGGAGTCTATACCGTCGACGATGGCGGTGACGTGACGGCGACGCCCGCCGATCCCTACAGTTCGGACATCCTGAACCTGCGCGAGCAAGTTTTAAGTCTTGAGGAAACTCATATCTTCTCGCCGTCATTCCTGAACACGGCGCGGATCGGCTACTCGCGCGCGGGCTACTTCTTCACGGGTGAGCCCACGCCCGGCACTCCCGCAGCAACCGTTCCAGGATTTCTGGTTGGACGGCCCGTGGGTGCAGTGGTCGTGGGCGGCAGCGCCGCGTCAAACCCCCAGGCCCAGGTCGGCTTGGCGGGCAGCAATAATGGAAGCGACCTCACCGTTGCCCGGAATCTCATTACTCTCGAGGACCGTGTGACGCTGACGCGCGGACGCCATCAATTCACTTTTGGGGCGTGGTTTCAGCCCTTCCAGTCAAATGAAACGCTGGCGCTCAGCCAATTCGGGCAGGCAACGTTTTCCAGCCTCACCACCTTCCTTTCGGGAACCGTGGCGACGTTCCTCTATGACCCCGCACCTACCGAGATGGCTTGGCGCTCGCTGTTCGGCGCATGGCACGCGCAAGATGTCATACACCTCGCGCCCAAGCTCACTCTGTCCCTGGGCTTCCGCGATGAATTCACCACAGGCTGGAACGAAGCGCATGGCCACGCCGCCAACTACACATACCCCGAAGGCGTCATTTCCGCGCAACCGCAAATTGGCAATTCCATCTTCACCGTCAACAACGCCAAATTTCTCCCCCAGCCGCGAATCGGGCTGGCCTGGAGCCCTTTCAGCAGGAAGTCGGTGATTCGCGCCGGCTTCGGAATGTACAACGACTTGCAGGACGCCCTGGGTTACCGTACCGACCAGAACGCGCCCTTCAACCCCACCTACAGCATCGCTTCGCTGCCTGTCGCGGACCTTCCTATTAACCCCACGGCGGCAGTACCCGCGAGCGCGAAACTTGTGCCCGGCGGCGTTCAGCCTGACATGAAGACGCCCACGCTGGTTTCCTGGTCGCTTCGGGTTGAACAGGAGATCACATCCAATACTGCGTTGAACATTGGTTACGTGGGTTCGCACGGCTACCATGAAGTGATCGGCATTGACGCCAACGAGCCGACTCCGACCATCTGCCCCGCATCGCCGTGCCCTGCTGCGTACCCAACCGTGAACGGAAGCTCAACTCCACCGATTACTAATGCCACGGGGTTCCCTTCGGGCTCGCCCTTGGCGGGAGCGCCTGCGCCCGCAGGGAGCTTCTATATTCCCGCCGGAGCGGCGAAGCCTAACCCCGCTCTCGGCCCCACGTGGACCTGGTTTGCGCTCGGAGACAGTTCTTACAACGCGCTGCAAGTTGACGTTGACCATCGGCTGAGTCATGGTCTTTCGATCCGTGGCGCCTATACCTGGTCGAAGTCGCTCGATGATGGCGATTCCTTGAATTCGACCACCGCCGGCAATGCTCCCGGACTGGTTTCAAACCCTTTCAATCTGCGAGCCGATTGGGGGCCGGCTACTTATGACGTGCGGAACATCGGCGTCATCAGCGCGCTCTACGGTTTGCCCTTCGGGAAGGGAAAACCCATCGGGAGTGGCATCCACGGCTGGGCCAACAATGTAGCAAGCGGATGGTCGGTGAACAGCATCCTTACGCTGCAAGACGGCTTTCCGTTTACCCCGCAACTCAGCTACAACCCGACGAACAACGGAGACACTAAGAATCCCGTTCGCCCGTTTCTGAACCCTGATTTAATCGGGCCCGTGATTCTCGGCAAACCGGCGCAGTGGTTCAATCCCAACGCCTTCATCGCGCCACCTTCGACCGGCGGATTCTACGGCGACATGGGAAGAGACGCGTACATCGGCCCGGGACTTGCCACGTGGAATTTCTCCGTGCTGAAATATACCTCCATTCGCGAAGGACTGCGCCTTCAGTTCCGCGCGGAGATCTTCAACCTGCTCGATCGCGCCAACTTCAATACTCCCAACCTGATCGTCTTTACCCCGCCTACGGCGGCGAATCCCACCGGGCTCTCTGGCACGGCGGGAGCCATTACCAGTACATCCACCACGTCCCGGCAGGTGCAATTTGGGTTGAAGCTTCTCTGGTGAGTGGGTTCTGATGGGACCCCCGCGGCGAGCACGGGTTTCACTTGGCTTGCGACGTTCCGAAGGTGCAAGGACGCTGGGCCGCGTGCTCTGGGGGGAGCAGTATCGGCTGGACGCTCGCACCGAGAGTCCCTATCATTCGGGCAGCGCGACCTGGTTTTCGCCGGGCGCCCAAGCAACCCTGACCCAGCCTCGTGCTCCACCCCTGCCCGGCGTATTTATTAGGGACTTGCCGAATCCAACGTTCGGACGCCCGAAGGTCGCACTGGCGCCTCAGCCGGGAATCAGGTTTTCAACTTGTCGGAATCGAGGAAAGTGGTACGCCCGGGGTGATTCGAACACCCGACCCCTTGCTTCGTAGGCAGTCCCGCTTTTTCCCTCCGTTTCAGTATCTCTTATCTTTTCTTCGTTTTCCTCCAATTCGGGGAATCTGCTCTCGCTCGCAAGTTAACCCCTTTTCCCTCTATTCGACCGCTTTTTAGTACATTTTTGGTACGGTCCACATTTCTGGTACGGTCGCCGAAGCCACCGTCGCCGCTGATGCGCGGCCGCGTGTCTCGACTTAGTAGCTTGCAAGCCCACGTCCGTTTATGGCTACCATTCCAGGTTTGTTTGATGATCGCCCTTGCGCACCCGGTCCGCCTTTCGCTCCGGTACGCGAAATCCTACCTCGTCTCGGCATCACCAAACGCAGGCTCAAGCAGCTTGAATTGATCCAGATTGTTCGGGAACAACGTGAGTCCGGGAAACAGGAATTGGCGTTCCACACCCGGCCTTTTGTGCTATGTGGTATGCCTCTCCGCCGTCCGAGCGGCAGTCAGCTCACATATTCGCCTCACAGCGGTAAGTTCTCACTTCACATTGTCGGGCATCCTTCATTTGGTCTTCCTTTCGGGCAGGACCGTCTGATTCCGATTTGGGTTGCCACGCTCGCCCTGCAGCAAAAAAGTAGGATCGTCCGCTTTCAAAGCGCGTCAGAGCTGCTGGCTTTTTTCGGCCTTTGTCCGGATGGATACCATTACCGGCGCCTCATTGACGCATTTAAGCGCATATTCACATCCACCATTTTCTTCGGCACAGAGGACCAACCAAGCAACAGTACACTGATCGACTGGACGCGTTTTCACTTCCTGGATCAGATAAAGCTCTGGCGCAGCCCAGACACTACGAATACCGAGACTGGGGCCGAAGACCTGGGGAATGTCATTACGCTCAGCGAGGCATTCTACAACGAGATTGACAACCACCGAATTCCGGTCGAAAGGAATGTTGTGGCGGCTTTGGCTCATGCTCCGGGTGTTCTCGATTTTTATCTGTGGCTTGTATGGAAGAGCTGGGCCGTTAAGGGCCTTCCGGTGAGAATCCCGATGGTTGCTCCCGGCGGCCTCAATGAGCAACTGGGCACTGCTGAATACTCACTGGACCGTCGATTCTGCCACACCATTGTGGGATGGCTCAAAAAAGTGAAAACTTTTTGGCCAGAATGCCCCGCGGTTGTGACCACCGACCGCCGCTCCCTCGTCGCCCACTCCTCGGGAAAATCACCAGCTATTCGGCCCGCGCTCGAGTAATGTTGCCTTGGCACCGCTCGGCTCGCTTTGGCGATGTGAACGGAAGTGGCGCAGCCTGCTCAGACAGTTGCTATCTCCAGAGTCGGAACATTTGAGCCACAAATCCCCACGTAACTCGCAAACCGCTATTGGATGCTTGGGCCGTTACCAACAGTTATCCAACAACCCTGGTTTGGTAGATACTCTCCTGGAAGGCGACTTTTTAGGCCAAATCCCAAACAGTGTCCTTCCTGACATGTCACGACCCTTACCGATGTGGCGCCTCGCCTTGGAGCCACCTGCCAACGCTGACGACTGCTGGGCAGGTCCGCGAGCTTACCGCCGATCAAGCCAAGCGGGTGGTTCCCGTCCGCTTGCGGGCCGTCATCACCTACGGTGATTTCGCCCTTGGGGATTTCTTTGCGCAAGACTCCACCGCCGGCATTTACGTCAGCGAGAACAGCAAAAGCTTGCACTTCCGGCCTGGAGATTTGTTGGAAATTGATGGGATCACCGAGGAGCTGGATTTTGCTCCGCAGATTACAGAGGCGGGATACCGCTCTTGGGCCGAGCACTCCTGCCCCAGCCTCGCAAGATGCATTTGGGCGATCTGTTGTCGGCTCGTGAGGACAGCCAAAAGGTTCAACTCGAAGGCCTCGTGCAAGCGGTCGATCCTGACTACGACCGGCTGAAGCTGGACCTCGTCTGTGAGGGTCGGCACGGCTGGTTATTCTAATGGATCCTGCTGTGCCCAGCGGCATGCACAGCGCCTGCTCCTCGATCTGAAATGGGCATTCCTTCACAATCAGGCTTGACGTCTTGACAAAAGCATAGCTTGTAAGTCCATTAAGGCGCCGGCGCCTTCGGGGGTTATACTGTGCGGGTGCCAATCTGCTTTGGGGGGGGAAATATGGACGAAGATGAACCAAAGAAAATCACCCGCCGTTCGTTCTTGAACCGCAGCACCGCAGTGTTCGGCGCCGCCACCGTAGCCAGCACGGCGGTTTCCTACAGCCGCATACATGGCGCCAACGACCGCATTTTGCTTGGCCAAATCGGAATTGGCAACCGCGGCAGCGAGCTCCAGCGCATCATCGCCCACCTCAAGGATAAACACAACGTGGAGATGGCGGCGGTTTGTGATCTCTGGAAAGTTAATCGCGAAAAAGCGGCGGCTCATGCGGAAAAGGTTTACGGCCGGGCTCCACGCGCCTTCCAACATGCGGAAGAGCTGCTGGCGATGGGGGAGATTGACGCGGTGCTGATTGCCACACCCGAGCACTCGCATTCGCCCATGCTGAAACTTACGGCCGAGGCGGGTAAGGACGCCTACGTGGAAAAGCCCATGGGGAATGTTTTGCAAGAAGTTAAGGCTGCTCGCGATGCGGTGATCGCGCGCAAGCTGATTGTGCAGGTGGGCACCCAGCACCGCAGTGAGATCTTCCCGCGCGTCGCCCATGACCTGGTGCAGACGGGCGCGCTGGGAGATATCAGCAAGGTCGAAATCGAGTGGAACTACCACGGGCCGCGCTGGCTGGGCCGACCGGAAGTGAAACAGATTCGCGAAAAGGATACCGATTGGCGCGCCTGGCTCATGACCAAGCCCTTCCAACTTTTCGACCCGCAACTCTATTTCGAGTTCCGCCTGTACAAGGATTTCTCCAGCGGCATCGCCGACCAGTGGATGAGCCACGGCATCGATTTGGCGCAATGGTTCATGGACGACCCCTTCCCGAAATCTGTCCTCGCGCACGGTGGCATCTTCGCCTGGCGCGATGGCCGGCAGAACCCTGATACCTTCGTCGCCCTCTTGGAGTACCCCAAGGGCTTCCTGGTGAGCTACTCCACCAGCTTTGGCAACGACGCGCCCAGCTTCACCCGCTACATGGGCAAGCGGGCCACGCTTTTCAATATCGGCGGTGAAGGCAGCCCCCGCTACCAACTGGTGGAGGAGAAGGGCAACCACGAAGATAATCCCGGAATCGACGAGCAGCGGAAATCGGAGTATCTGAAGTCACCGGAATTCACCGGCATGCCGCCCATGGGTATCGGCGATGAGGATCCCCACCACATGGCCAATTGGTTTGAGTGCTTGCGTAGCCGCCAGCAGCCCCATGCCACGGTCCAGAATGGATTCAGCCACTCTGTGGCATGCATAATGGCGGCGCAATCATATTGGCAGGGGAAAAAGCTATTCTGGGACGCGAAGAACGAGCAGATCCTCGACCACGCACCGGATACGTAGAGCTTCTCCGCGCATCATGTGTGATCCCATCGCGGTATTTGAGATGGTCCTCACCGCTCTGTGACGATGTTTGGGACTTACCGAACCGGTGGGACGGGAAACTACCCTGGGGGAGAAATCCCGGTAGGTGATCTTCATGTGGGCAGTCAGGCAGAACACCTACTGTCTACAGGCACGTAGCCCCGCGCCCTTGCGGTTTGCCTTTTGACCTTCTCTTACTGCTCCGCGCCGCCGCGTTTCCGCGGTGAGCAGCCCCTATTGCCCAAACCGAATCACTCCAAACGACGAGGGAGAGTGAAACGTGTGGGTGTCGCTGCGTACCGGGCTCCAGGAGAGGAAGTGCCGTTGGGCATCGTCGCCGGGCCCATCGGCGCGGAAGAAATTGGTGCGTCACTCGGTATCGGACTCCAGCGGCTTCGTTCCCTGCAAGGCGGCAACCGGGATGCGCAGTTCACAGGCCCACACGTGGTTTTTCGTGTCAATGTGCGTCGCGTGGTCGAACCCGGAATTCCATTGAGCGTTGTTGAAAGGCTCCCGGTCCAGGTCGATCTCCAGATCGATCCAAAGATTGTTGGGGGCCACCTCAAACTCGTAATAGTGCTTCAAGCGTTCCGGCTGGGGATTCAGGAAAACCTCCACTACGTCACGGTCCCATAGCGTCCAGAAATCCGTGCTGGGATCCTTGTCCTCAAACAAGTTCAAAGTTGTGTAGTGGCAACGGAAGGCGAAGTAAACATATGACGCCGTCCATAGAGACGCGATTTCGGTGGCGGATCGCGGGAGTTTTACGCCGCTAAAAGCGTCACGTTCGACTTGCACCCAGGAGGCGCTGTGCCACGCAGGCTTATCGAGACTGCCGTCCGGAACGAAATCCCGGGTCGTCATTTTGGACAGGATCTGAGAGTCGCTGAATAGGCTTGGGAATTCGAACCAGGAACGTCCTTGCCTTCCGCCGTCAGATTCCGTCCCGAGGCAGCGATGAGGAGCAAGGCAAAACCCAAGTATCTTGCGAAAAACATCCACGCCCTCCTCGAAGTGCCGCATGAGCTGCGGCTGCTTATTAGGCCATGTTTGATCGCTCAGGCTCTTGATCCGAAGAGCCGCCCGAGCAATTGAATTCAAAGGCAGTGAGACAATTATTCTCGGTCGGTCGAAGCTTGAAACCGGAAATGTGGGTTTAGGGCGCCTCACTTTTCAAGGTAGCCAGCCGGGGCAAATTCCTGGGAATCAACGAAGGGTCACAGCCCATGATCCGTTGAACAGATGGCTCCTATTCCCCTAACACCTGCACCATGTACGTTCGTTCCAGGGGGCCGTCGTATTCCATGAAGTAGATGGTCTGGCGCGAGCCGCGCACCAACTTGCCATTCTCGATCGGGAACATGCATTGGATTCCGCCCAGAATGCTTTTCAGGTGAGTTTCGGCATTGAAGCCGACGCGGCCGTCGAAGTCCAAGTAGCGCCGGTGGTGATAGTTTTCATCCTCGGGCAGCAGGCGCGCGAAATGAGTGAGGATGTCTTCCTCCAGGCAGGGAAGCCCCTCCGTCACCAGCAGGCCGGAGGAAGTATGGCAAGTCATCACATTGACCAGCCCGTTCTTGACCCCGCTTTTCGCCACCAGTTCGTCGACATGCGCTGTAATATTGATGGCTTCTTCGGCCTTGCGGCTTTGTACCTTCACTCTTTCCAGCTTGATGATCATAGGCACTGTCCCCTAGCGCACGGGCCGGGTTTCAATTCCCAGCAGTTTCTCCGCATTGGTGCGCAGAATCTTTTTCAGGCACGCTTCCGTCAGCCCCAACGACTTGATGGCTTTCACCATATTCTTTATTTCCACGCGCGGGTAGTTGGAGCCGAAGACGATTTGATTGCGCAGGCTTCGTTCCAGGAGCGTGATGGGCATCTGTTGACGAAAGTGGAACTGGAAGAACTCCGTCGGGCCATCGTAGTAAAAGCAGGAAGTGTCCAAATAAACATTCAGGTATTTCAAGGCCAGAGCGTTCGCGTCCCACAACCAAGGCCAGCCCCAATGAGCCAGGACAAAGTTCAACTGGGGGAATCGGCGAATGGCCGGTTCCAGCAGAAGCGGTTGTCCCTGTGCAAGAGGCGCTCCTGGGGCCCAACTCATGCCCGTGTGGATGAGCACGGGAATGCGCAGCGCGGCGGCCGCTTCGTATACCTCAAACAGCTTGGGATCGTTGAGGTCAAAATCCTGGAGCGCCGCGTCCAGCTTCAGGCCTTTCAATCTCATCCCCTTGATGGCGGCCTCCAGCTCTCGCGGGGCGCCGGGCTGCAATGGGTCAACGCTGGCAAATCCGATGAAGCGTGGCGAGAGCCCGCAAAGTTCCGCCACCTGTTCGTTGCTGGAGACGGCCAGCCCTCGCGCCCGCGCGCAGGCGATGGGCAGGAGCACCGCCTTATCGATTCCCGCCACGTCCATTTGCAGGAAGAAGGTCTCCAAGGGCTGTAGGTTGTTGCCAATCTGGAAGACCTCGCGCGCCATGCCGGTGTAATCGGGATATTTCTCCGCGAACTCGCGGATCAGAACGGGGTGAGTATGAAAATCAATCATGGCGATTGCCCCTTGCTCCCTTGTGGGCGAAGAACTGCGCAAAGTGCGCGCGGTCGCGAAAAGCTTCTGTGCCGCCCGGCCGCGTGGTGGAAAAAGCGCCGGCGGCATTGCCCTGCGCCAGGCATTCGGCTAAATCCGCGCCGCGCACGTAGGCATGAATGAAGCCGGCATCAAAGCTGTCGCCCGCGCCAACGGGGTCGATTGCTTCAACGGTCTCGGCCGAGGCGCGCAGGGAACCGGCTTTCCCACAAACCATCGCACCTTCCGGCCCCAATTTGATTGCCAGCACTGGCACGAGTCGTTTCAACGCGGCGACGGCCGCGTCCAGGTGGTCAGCACCCGCAATCTTTTTTGCCTCACGTTCGTTGGGAAGAAAGACATCCACGAATTTCAGGACCTCGAACAAGTCGTCAGCCCATCGATCTTCCGGGTCGTCGTTGGTGTCGAGCGAGGTGGTGAGGCCTCGCTGCTTCATCAGCCGGAACAGCTCGGCAATGCGCGGCCGCAAAGCCCGATGCAGGAAGAAGGAGGAAAGATGAAAATGCTTAGCTCCCGCCAGGTAATCCAAATTCAAGTCCTCGAAGCACATTTCCTGCATGGTTCCGGGGTAAGTCAGGATGTTGCGGCAGCCCGTCCGGGGCAGGATCACCGTAAGCCCGGTGCTTGTAGGTCCCGCGACTTTCCGCACCTGCGAGAACGTCCACGCCGCCCGCCGCCAACCGCGCGAGCGCAATCTCGCCGAGGGGATCTGCTCCGATGCGGGAGATGAATCCCACCTTGCTGCCCATCACCGCGAGGTTGTGCGCGAAAATCGCAGAAGAACTGCCCAGCGTCAGCGCCAAACCGTCGGCCATCAACTCGCGTTCGGGCTCGAGTTGCCGCGGCAATCCATAAAGGATCAGGTCGAGATTCAACTCGCCGACCACGCTGACATCAAAATGGAGCATCGAAAGAACGTCCTATTCCTTGTCCAGAATGACCGCCCGCGTCAGATTGCGGGGACAGTCAATTTCGTACCCCTTTTTGAGGCCAGTGTAAAGACCCAACAATTGGCAACCCACCAGATAGCCGACCTGCCGGACACACTCGGGAGCCTCCAGGTGCAGCTCCAGCAGAAAGTCGGCGTTCCGCTTGATCACGTCATCCGCCTGGTTGGCAATTACCAGCGTGTTGGCCCCCAGCGATTTCATCTCCTCCAATACTTTGCGCTCTTCTTCGTAGCCCGACTCGGAAAGAAGGAACGTGATCAGCGTTTCGGGTCCCACAATCGCCTTGGGGCCATGCCGGAATTCCAGAGTATGGAAGACCTGCGCGTAGGAGCACGACATTTCTTCGACTTTAAGTTGGCCCTCCGAGGCAATGCCAAATAACGGCCCTTGGCCGAGGAAGACATAATCAGCAAAGGTATGGCTTTCTACGAACTGATGAATTCCCTCCTGAACAGAATCCAGAACCACCTGCACGCAATCGGGAATCTTTTGGATGCCTTCGGCCACTTCCTGGCAATTCGCTACCCGCGATGCCAGGGCTTGCGCCCCCAATAACATTGAGGAAAACGACCGCGTCATGACCACGCTCTTTTCGTCGGCGGGCAGAAGATAGACCGTGTCGCTGGAGGTTTCATCCAGCGGCTGATGCTGCGCGCAACTGATGGCCAAGGTGCGGATGTCTCTTTGCTTTTCCAGGTATTCGGCTGCGCGCACCACCTCCGAAGAATTCCCTGACCGCGAAACCAAAATAGGCTGGCACTTGGAATGCGCATTCAGAACCAAGTCCGGGAAGATTAGCAGTTCGGAAGCCGGAATGGCGCGCGCCGGCCTTCCCGTAATCAGTTGCCAACTAGCCGCTGCGGCTTGGGATATGTAGTAGCTGGAGCCGCAGCCGATGAACAGCGTATCGATGGACGCGCGAATCTTTGTGGCAAGCTGCTTGAGCTGCTGGCTTTTTTCCAATGCGCTGAGACACTTTTTCCAGCACTGCGGTTGCGAAAAGATTTCAGCCCGCGTATTGGCCCCGCTGGCTTTGGCGGCGACGCTCATGGCAGGTTTCTCCTTTGGTCCACCTCAGAAGTCACGGGATTCCCCTCGTTGGCTGTGACGGCTGCCGCGCCGGACACGGGCACTTCTTTCATCCCTATGGCCCCCCCATTTGGCGCGGATACGAATCTTCTGGACTTGGCGCCCCCAAGTGTCGGCTTTTGCATTCTCGGGCGATTTGGAATTTCCAAGTTCTTATAGATAATTTCCGCCGCCAGGCAAAAATTGGTTTCCACAAGTCCCCGGAACTCCCGAGAGGTGACGCGCTGGACGTCGCAGCGGCGGTCTTCAATCAACATCGGCAACCCCGGCAGGCCCCCCAATAGACTTTATGGCTCCCGCCGCAACGCTTACGTTACATTTCGTTTTACTACATTTCGATTCGAGTGTCAAAGCAAAGTATTCACAAGATGTTTCAAATGGGAACCGAACGGTTCGCCTCTGGTCCGCCCACAAAGGCCGAGGCCGTCAAGGTTGATCTCATGGGGCCAAATGCGCACAAGCATACCAGCTTGTCGGTGCGCGCTCAACTCAGAGCCCCCATTTATTTTGAGGGGGATGCGCACCGCACCGAGGCGGGGGACGATTGCCTCCCTGTGAGGTATTGGAACCCTTTCACTCCCTTGGAAGCTTGTCTGAAATCCTTATATAGCAACGGCGACGGGCCATGGATCTTTGGAATCAACAGCTTAGGCGGTATCAGGCCGCCACAACAGCGCATCATGGTGGGTTTTCACTAAGACTCCCGCAGGCGAGAGGAGGGGAATGCAAGAATGAATTGGGAAGGAACCTTCCGAAAGTTCCCATGTGAACAGCATCGGGGCAAACGGGAGCTACCGATTCGGCCGATTTGTTTTGATCGAGCGGTCAGCGCGGCCTGGAAGCGGCTAAACGGTGGTGACCTTAATCCCCGCCTCTGTGAGTTGGCTCAGGTCCGCCTTGGAAATCCTGTTGTCCGTGATCACTTGGTGAATGGCGGAGGGAGAGGCGATTTGGGAAAGGCTGCGGCGCCCGAATTTGCTGGAATCGCACACGCAAACGATGCGCCGCGATATCTTGATCATTTCGCGATTCACCTTGGCTTCCAGGAGGTTGGGCGTGGTGGGTCCGTAGTGAACGTCAAACCCATCCACGGCGAGGAAGAACACATCAGCGCTCAATCTGCCCAGAGTTTCCTCGGCGAGCGGCCCCACCAGGGAGAAGGAGTTCTCCCGCAGAATTCCTCCCGTCAAGATCACCTCAATGGAAGTGCCGGCAAGCTCGGCGGCAATGTTCACCGCGTTGGTAATCACGGTAAGGCGGCCGCGATTGCGCAAAGCCCGGGCGACCGCCGTGGTAGTGGTTCCGGAGTCCAGAATCACGCACTCGCCCTCTTTCACCAGGGCCGCCGCCGCTTCGCCAATGCGCTGCTTCTCTTTGCGGTGGTGCTTCTCTTTTTCCCTCAGACTGGGATCGAGCAAAGTCCCCGTCCGCACCGGCAAAGCTCCGCCGTGGGAGCGCTGAAGCTGGCCTTCGCTGTGGAGGTTCTCGAGATCCTTGCGAATTGTCACCTGCGACGTTTGTAGGCGCGCCGCCAGGTCCTTGACCAATCCGCGGCCTTCCTCGTTGATGATTTCCAGGATTTTTCGGCGCCGCTCTTCGTTAAGCATATGGGTTTATGATGTCCTATCTCTCCGGAATTCAATAATACCCTAGCCTGTCTCATAATATGATTACCACTGCTTGTCAATGAAAACCTGGTAGTGGCACAGTTTGATGTAAAGGGGGCTTGACGCCGCCACTTGGCGAGGTTAACTCGCCGCTACGACATCAACCTGAACCACCACGGAAAACTTGGGGGGCCCATAAGCGCTAACTTAAGTCAGAATTCCTTTGCGGGGCCTCAAATCGTTATCCGGCGGAAAATGGAAAAGCCCTGACTGCAACTTGGCAGAGGGGATGCCGGGGGAGTCAGGGATTGAACTTTTACGTGTAGGCCGTTTATGGGCAAAGTGGCTGGTTTCGAGGTGTTCGGTTAGCCAGAGGTTCTTGCATCGATGAAGGAATTGAACAACAAGCAGTAAGCCGCTGGCAGCTACCTGCCACCAGATCAGATGAGCTTGAAAGCTTTCCGTAGTTGCTGCAATTGTCCGCGTTCCCACTCAGGGAAACCCGAAGGGTCGGTTTGGAAATAATTCCAAGCTCCAGTAAGCAAGTCGCCAATCGGTTTAGACCCTGGGTTGTACGAATGGAAACCCGCGTTCCTGAAAAGTTGACTGGCTTCAGCCGCCAGTTCACGGATCAAATCAGAAGGATAGGCAATCTGAAAGTCCTGGGGTTCTTTCGCGGCAACCGTTCCCAGCAGCTCTTGCCACTGGTTCTCAATCTGGTGGGTTGACGTGTCACCCGCAACCAATTTCAGAAATTCGACGATCGCCTGTGTCGGCGCAGCGTCCGCCGGGTGTGAGCTGGCAATCCCAAACAGGTCCGTGCTCATGCGCGCGCACAACCTCAAATTAGCCCAAGCAAAGCTAGGCCCCGCCGCGAATGTGGCAAACCAGTCGCATGCAAATTCAAGAATCCAATCCCCAAGCCATAGACCACCATATCCATTTAGTTCCTCGATAGCCTTCGATGTCCACCCCTGCCGGGTAGCATCACGAGCGGCGCTCACGAAGTACTTGTTGACACGTTTCCGCAAAGGTTGAAGCAGTCGTGCTGGATCTCTCGCAAAAATGAAGTGGCCCAGTTCGTGGTAAAGGTCCGCCCAAGCAAGAAGATGGGTGGCCTCACCGTGTGGAACAAGAATCAGGTCCATGCCCGGCATGGAGAAATAGTATTGAGAACTCATGGCGGCACATATGGGTGCCGGATCCGAAAAGCCGGATTCCTGGCAAACCAAGCCCACCACCTTGGTCAGGAAGCGATCGTCCAGCCGAAACCGGCTTAACGCAAAGAGTGGGCCCTCTTCGACCGCCTGGGCCAACTCAGAAAGGCGTTTGAACGTATGGTAAAAATTCTTGGCAAAGTCCGGCCTTGCAATATCCGGATCAGTCAGGACTGAGTCTATTCTGGACTTTCCTCGACTCACCAGCCGCTGAATTTGCTGGCGGCATCGCTCCGCCTCCGGGGCCGCTGGTATTCTTGCAAGTTCTTCATTCAAAAACCGAAACCTCTCCGCCAAATCGTGAAGGAGAGGTTCGAGAAAGTTTGCCATTTAGCGCCTACGCATACGCCGAAACACTGCAGATGCAGTCTCATCCGCGGCATCACAGATTTCATCCAATGTCCGTACGGCGGTATCGTCGAGCGGCTCAGAGCCGGCTTCCAGCACGCTCACCGTGCGAGACAGATCATCCAGGAAATAGGCCATATGCGGACGATTTCGCTCACGCACACGGTCAACCATTTCTTGCGGAATGAATTCAGCCTGGCCGAGGTTCTCGATCTGCCTCCACTTGCTGCCGAAGCGACTCAATAGTGTTGGCGAGAGATTTCATTTGCTCTGCGCTCAACCCGGCTCGCCGATGTAGTCGCGACCTCTTGATGGCTAATATCGCCTCATTTAGCTCTTCCGCTAACTTTGCTGAAGCTTCATATTCGTGGGATAAAGTTGAAATATCGCTCATAAGAAGCCACCTCCTTTCGGGAAAATTAAGCAAGTTCCGCAGCTTCCTCGACTTCCTCACCGTATACGGCCTCTTCCTCGTTGGCACCGGCTGTCGCAAGGCGAGGCTTCTCGATGGCGCCCAGCAGTTCAATTAGTCTCTCTCTCATGGCAAGCCCTTCCGCTCGGCAAAAAACGCCACGTAGATGGCCGCGCCCTCCGGGTCGTCCGGAAACGCCTGGAGCAACCTGTCCGTCGCCTCCTTAAGGCGATACCGGGCAGCGGCTTCCTCCGTCAAATGCCCCAGGCGCCCCGCTTCCTTCAAATACCTCTTCATCCATTCGTCTTGTTCCATCTAAGGCAACTCATCCAGCCTAGACATGGCTGCATACTCGAACAGGCCCAGATACCAGGGCTCGACATCGTGAAACTGCGACAGCAGAGCTGTCTTCTCCGGCGCCTCGTTTCACCCCCCCTACTGGTTGCAAGGGAAGGCAAGCGCCGCGCAGATGACCTGATCCCAGTTAACCGGCTGCCGATTCTGCAGGCAAGGGACGACCAACGTTTGAATCGCTTGGTGCACAACCGTGCCGCGCCAGGCCTCCATGCTTTTAAGTTGGCCAAGCAAAAACGACTCGCGCCGGAGTGGATCGCGGGCGTTGTGCCGCGCGGCGATGTCGGCGAAGAACAACTGGCGCGGGCACCGGCGCATCCGCCTGTCGGTCGAGAAAGACCAATCAAGTCCCATTCAAGGCTCCCTCTTCGCTTCTTTTCTGCCCTTCTTCTTGTCCGTCTGCCGGTCCTCCAAAAGTTCAAGCAGAGCCTCCCAGTCGGCCGGCGACGCAACCTGACTTGCCCTATCAAAAAATCGTCGTGCATGCACGTTCGCGGTCAGTGCTTCGAGTTCCTTTGGCAGCTTATTGGCTAATTTAAGAAACTCCATCGCGTTGACCTTTAGTATTCGGGCGAGATTGCGAATCGTCTCTGCCGCCGGTGTGTATGGGACCCGCTCGTTCTCGATCTTCGACAAGTAGGTAAAATTGACGCCGGCTTCCAGCGCGAGTTGGCGCAGAGTTAAACCTCGTTCCGTTCGAGCTTCCCTAAGACGCTTTCCAAAGGTCACGTTGTATCTCTCCGCATGTAGGATACGCATATGTTGAGTTGAAGTCAACAACAATTTTGTCGCGTGGCCTCGGCAGTCGCGTAACCAAATCCCAGTCCGCAAGTACCAATCGGTGAGGCTTCATTTGGTACCGTTTTGCGCAACCCGCCGCCACTTGACGGTCTGTCGCCAAACCGGAGATGTGAACTTCCCGATCCCGAAAGGGAGTTCTGGAAAGTTGAAGGCCACATCAATCCAAACAGCTTAAGTTAGCGCTTATGGGGGGGGCGGGCGGTTCTCGGAAGGCCGCGTCCCATCCGACGCCACTTCCGGCAACGGCAGGCTGGCGCAGAGCGAGCCCAATTCTGCGACTCATGTCTCTGGCCGTACGCGCCGATACTCCCATGGTGCCGATCTTTGGACGTCATTTCGTGCCCCGCCCCCTCAACTTTCAGATTCTATTATTTGAACGCCTCCTCCGTCTTGACCGCGGACCAGCTTGCTTGATCCACACCAAATCGCAGGGCTGCGCTCGCCCTGCGCCAGCCAGCTCGAGCAATTAGCCTTTGATTCCGCACTGGTCAAGCTGCCTTCTGCGCCCACCTCGGCCATCCCTCGGGAGGCTTGGCGGTGGTCGAGCCAAAACAAGCTTGTCTGGGACAAGGCAACGGTAGCGGCGTGCCACGCACCGTACGGCGCATGGCGCGCCCCATCCATTTTGGCGACGTGAGGTTGCCGGTGGGGTATCGGGCAGGAGAAAAGCCCACGTTCAGGATGGCGCTGACCGTGGCTGGCCGCTAGGCCAACATGAGGCGTTCACCCTTTGGTTCCGGAATGGGATCCCCGAATTCCCGGGCGGTGTCGATCCACAGTTGCATGGCTTCGTTGGCGTGTGTGAGCGCCGCTTCCTGAGTGTTGCCGTGGGCCATGCAACCCGGCAATTCCGGGACTTCGGCAACAAAGACTTGGTCCTCGTTGCTCCAATAGATGATGATTTCATACTTGTGCATGTTTAGTCCTTTACACTCTCCAGCCCATAACGCACGACGACATTGCGCACCTGCCGTACCTGATATACCTTGGCCTTGCTGCCTTCCCGCTGCAAATTGATCAGCTCCCTGATGCCGCGCCGGCGGAAAATGTGGTGGCTCCCTCGGATGCGTTCTTCAAACCCCAGCCATTGGAGGAAATTGCGAAGCTCGTCGAAATTGATGTTTGCATCCGACTGGCCTTGTAGAATCCGAAGTCGCAGCTCCTCATGCTTTCCCACATGCCCTAATCTATCACATGTCCCTCGCCACTGGTCACTCGTCGCTGTTTTTCCCACCTGCCACCTACGACGTGCCACCTACCAGTTGGGGGCTCGGGACTAGCTGTTAGCTGTCGGCTGTGAGCTGTTGGCGTCTTCCCGTCACCTGCTACGTGTAACCTGTCGCCTTCCTCCCCGCCGTTGGAGCGCTGCAGATGGCCTTCGCTGTGGAGGTTCCCAAGGTCCTTGCGAACTGTCACCTGCGACGTTTGTAGACGCTGACCTGCCCCCCAAAGACAGTACCAGTGTAAAGGAGAGTCCTCCCAGCGTGGAGTCCGCTTTGCCGATCAAGCCTCTTCGGGAGGAATGTCGAAGTTGACCAGCTCGGACCGGAAGCCGCGAGTGCGGATGGCTCCATAGAGAATGCCGCCGGCCATCCAGACAGTTCCCAGCACCAGCGCCGGATGGCTCAGATGAACCCAGATGAAGGCGCAAATGGTAAAGCCGAGCACGGGCACAAGCACGTGGCTCAGCTTGCGCTTTTCCCCCCGCAGCCCGTAGTGGACGAAGGCGGCGGCGTTAACACCCATGAAGGCGATGAAGGCCCCAAAGTTGAGCGCTTCGGCGCCAATCTGGTAGGCGCCTCCTCCCAGGCGGTTGGCGAAAAACTCGAGGATACCGGCTCCGGCCAAAGCAAAGAGACCTACCAGCACAATGTTGTTGCGCGGAACGCGGTGCTTGGGTTCGATGGCCCCGAAGAACGATTTGGGAAGCGCATTGCCGCGGCCCATTCCGTAGAGGAGGCGGCCGGCGGCGAGCTGCGAGCCCATGCCCGAGCCCATGTTCGCCACCAGCAAGGTGAAGTTGATGATCTGAAAGAGAACTACCCCTCCCGCCTGCCGGGAAATCAAAGCGAAGGCGGACTCCACCCGGTCGATGGGAAAGGCTTTGGATCCCCATACGAGCTGGGCGGCGTAGACTTCCAATCCTGAAAGCACGCCGGTGATCAGGCAAACCAAAACCGTGGCCAGAAGAATGTTGCGGCGCGGATTCTCCGCTTCCTCCGAGAGCGTCGATACCCCGTCAAATCCGATATAAGTGAGCACGGCCACCGAGGTGCCCGCAAAGAGATGGGCGGGATGAAACGTGGCCGGGTCATAGAAGGGGTGGGTGAAGAATCCGGGATCGTGGTGAACATGCCAGAGGAAGCGAATCACCGCCCCGAGAAAGATAATGACCACCACCACCATGCCGGCGCACAGCGCCTCATTCATTTGCGCGGAAGTTTTAACGCCGCGCAGATTCACCCAGGTAAAGAAGGCGGCAAAGATCAAAATCCAGACATAGTAGGAGAGGCCGGGCAGGATATTCATAGCGGCCTTGGCGCAAAACGCCGTGCAAATCAGCGGGTTCAGGAGGTAATCCATCACCATGCCCCAGCCCACGATGTAGCCGCAGGCGGAGTGCATCTCCTGCCCCACATAGGTGAAGGCCGAGCCCGCGCTGGGATAGACCCGCGCCATTCGGCCATAGCTGATCGCCGTGAATAGCATCGCGACCATGGCGATCAGAATGGTAGTGACCACATGCCCTTGGGCTTTGTTGCTGATGACGCCATAAATCCCCATCGGCGCCGTCGGCTGGATGATCACCATGCCGATGATGATCAGGTTCCATAAGCTCAGGGTGCGATGGAGTCGAATGGCACCGCCGCTGGAGGAGGCGGGGGCGGCAATTGCCGGATTTTCTTGCGTCATGGACGGGCTCCGAAGGAAAAATGCCGCACGGAGCGGCGTGGAACTATCGAGCGGACGGGCGCGCGGGTAAAGTTGCGGCGCAAGCCGGCGCCCTTCCCCATTGGTTTAGAGATGGCTACAAGTTTTTGTCTCCGTGACCCGCCAACGAAGCAGGATGAATCTTGAAGCCCTGCACCACGCGGCTCATGACGCCGTTGGGGCTGGGATTGTCAGGATTTACACCCCTGCACAGGCTGAGATGATATCCCAAAAGCTGCGGGGCTATGATCTCATACGGCGTCCGCAGAGCATCTGGGGCCTGGGGGAGAACGGCAGGAATAATTTCGTCGAACAAGTCGTCCGTCATTTCCGGATCAGCAATCCCCACGAGATATCCGAGCTTTTTCGAACGAAGCTCGCGAATCAGGTCCGCCTCGTAGAGCCGGCGCAGGGGATCGCTCGAGAGCAGGCAAAGCACAAGCGTATCAGCCTTGACGAAGGAAATAGGTCCGTGGCGCAAGCCAAGATAGGTTTCAGTCATAACCGCAAAGTGTCCGTCGGTCATTTCCAGCGCCTTGAGCCCGGCCTCGCGTGACCAGCCCAGCAGCGGCGACGAGGACAGCACCACGATGCGGTCGCAAACCCGGGCCGCCACGCGCCGGCACTTCTCATCAATGGCGGGCAGCAGCCTTTTGGCGCGCTCGCTGGCCGGATTGACCGTGGAGGCCACAGCTTCGGGTTGAGCAAGGGCAAGACCGGCAAGAACCAGATTTGAAAACGCACTGGTCATCACCAAGCTGCGATCGTTGGTGCGCGGATCGAGGATGATGAGCCCATCTAATTTGGATTGCGCCAGGGCGCTCTCCTGGTTGCAGGTGATGGCGAGTTGCAGGATATTCGGACGGAGGGCGCGAATGCGCTCCACCACCGCGGCGCTCTCCGGGCTATCGCCGGACCGCGCGAGCGAGATGAAAACGTCCACGTCGAGCAGGTAGCGCTCGGCGTCGACGAGTAGGTCAGTGGTGGGAACGGCGATGGCTCGCGGCCATGCCGAGGCGATGGCCGCCGCAGCATAAGCGGAGGTCCCGGCGCCCGTCAGCAGGATGTGCGCCCCTTTGAACCGGGCTGGCAAATTCAGCAGTTCAGCGGCGGCGGCGACGCGCGCGAGCGTGGTGGGCCAAAGTTCGGGTTGCTGGTAGATTTCCCTTAGGGTGTGTAATTTGATGTGGCGGCCAGATTCCGCGAGCACATCAGAGGATTGTAGCATCGGGTTCGGCTCCATTTTTGCTTGACAATGCCCTAATAGGGCTTAATTACGCATAATAGCCTTAACTAAAGATTGATACCCGCGTTCAGCTCAACTATTTCAAAATCATGTCGCCCGCTTAAGGCAATCATCAATTGCAATGCCGGCGGCGCGCTCAAGCCGCGGTGTTGGTGGCGGATAAACCCAACAGTCGGGCGGCGTTATCCCCATACACCTTGCGCAGCATCTGCTCTTTCAGTCCCAGGCCGTAGATTCGCCAGCGGCCTTGGGGCGGAATCGCCGCCGGAGCGTAATCGAAATACTCGTCCTCGGTCTCCAGAAAGCGGTAATAAATCTCGTACAACCGATCGCCGAAAGATTGTTGGGGGAAGCTCCCACCGCCGCTGGCATCGGTGCCGAACAAGATGCGGTCCTGGTAGCGGTCGAAGAATTTCTGCGCCATGCGGGGCTGGCGTCCCAACTCTCCAATGCGGGCGGCGATATCCACGTGCATGTTGGGATGACTATCCAGGCATTCCGAAACGTAGGGCAGATCTTCCGAATCCGCCACGTGCAGGCAAACGAACTGGGTGCGCGGATGGCGGCGCATGACATTACGCCGGGCCTCTTGCAGGGCGCGGTTGCCGGGAAAATCCTTGCCATAGAACGACCAGTCGGGGTGAGCGTGCAACTCCTCCCAACGCTCATTGAAGCGGTCGATGGGCAGGAAGAAAGCCTCGGGATCGGAGCTATGGATCGCCACCGGCATCTTGAATGCTCCCGCCGCCTCCCACATGGGATCGAACCGCGGGTCGTCGATGGCAACAAGTTTGTCGCTGCCCCGCTCACGGAGGTAGAGGCCGAGAGTTTTTAATAACTTCAATCCTTTGGCGCCGGCGTTGTGCGCAGCTTCGATCTGGTCCGCCTGATATTGCGGATAGCCTGGGTCGGAAGCCTTGGTCCACGCTGGTTCGGTAAAGACGAGGAAGCGGCCGGGGTGCGCGTTCTGCAATTTGGCGATCGCTTCGCGCAGGCCCTCTCCATAGCTGCCCGTTAAGTCCACCATGGTACGGATATTCTTGCGCTCCATTACCGCCAGACAATCCGCGGGCTCCAAGTCGAACCTTATCTTTTTCACCCCGCCTTCATCAGATCCAAAGGTGATGTGGGTGTGAAAGTCGATGAGTGGGACCCGGGAACGCGCGGTCGGAGTCTCGGGCACGTGGAGCATGCTTTTGGGTTCATAACATTCCAGCGGGAGTGCTGCCTCCCCCTTCGATTGCCCCGTGCAGGGTGCGTGGGGCGCATGGTCTTCCGCCGGAGCTGCAACTAAATTGCGGCTTGCGCCAACGGCAAAAGTCGCGGCGCTCATCGATATAAAGTTTCGACGATTCAGCATGAGTTCTCCCGGGATGTTGGCTTCGTCTGCTCCCCCCATAAGACTACGAATGAAGTAAAACGTAACGAATAGTACTTCAAAATGAAACATAGCGCAAGAGAGTTTGGCCCAGGGTGGCGTCCTGATAGGGGAGCGGGCTCGGCTTTCGACGCGGCTTCCTAGCTTGCAGTCACGAAACTACCTGTGCCGAAGGCGCCCGAGACTGCGGTTCCGGGGAAGGGTTGCCGAATTATCGTAATTGATCCCCAGATCGTCCTGACTCTCCGGTGCCTGGGCTTGCATGACCTGGGAAGTGCCGGCAAGAACCCCGATTAACATTGCGCAGAGAAGCGTTCGACTCATCATGGTTCTCCCGCGAGGATTATACATTCTCAGCAACGGTTTGCTAAACTCGGCTGGCGATAAGCGCCAATCGGATTGCACCGCAAGCATTCGTAAGAAATTCAAATCTGTATCACAAGGTCTTGAAATGTGGTACAAGAGCCCTGCCACCTTGGCTGTCGGCTTGTGGTCGATTGCAACATGCAGATGCGCGATGCTCCGGAATCCCCCGCCCACATGCGCAAAATGGATTGCCTCCCGCAGGGGCGCGGCGGGGACTCATGAGAAGTGGAGGAACCACCATGTCATCGAGACGCATAATGATTGTCGCCCTTTTCCTGGCAGGCGCAGCGAGCGCAGCCGCACAGACCCACACCACCATTGTCCGTCCCAGGGAAATCGATGAAGTGTTAGTGAATCCGGGGATGGGGATCGAAACTTTCCAGCGCTTCAATGGGGATGCGAAAAACCCCGGCCTGGGCTGGTCGGAAGAAGGCCCCGTGGGAAAGCTGACGCCGGCAGCGAGCGCCCCGGATTTTCCCCCGTCGTCGATTTCCTATTGCCGATGGTTCTGGGCAGCGATTGAGCCGGAGCAAGGGAAGGTGCGCTGGGAAATTCTGGACAACGCCCTGCGGGAGGCGCGCGCGCATCATCAAGCGCTGGCAATTCGGCTGATGCCCTATGACCAGGAGCACCCACTGCCGGAGTGGTATCAAAAGTCAGGAGCGCGGCGGGCGAATCAAGCAACGGACAAGGACGGGAAGATCTGGCAGCCGGACTTTGCCGACCCGTTGTATTTGAAATACTGGGGAGCGCTGGTGGCGGCGGCAGGCGAACGCTACGACGGCCATCCGGATTTGGACAGCGTGGACATCTCTTCCCTGGGTTACTGGGGTGAGGGCTGGAGCGATTACATGCCCGCGTTAGAAGTGCAGAAAAAGCTGGTGGATATTTGGCTGGAAGCCTTCCAGCGCACGCCGTTGCTGATGAATTTCGACCAGGAAAAAGCTCTGGCGTATGGAACTGAGCAGGGCACGGGCTGGCGGCTGGACTGTTGGGGTGACATGCGGACTGCCTCCGACGATCCTTCCTTCCCAGCAGAGATGCAGGATGTGTACCCGCAACAAGTCGTTCGCGCCGGGATCCAGAACGTCTGGCAGCGCAGCCCCGTTTCGCTCGAATCCTGCGGGGTGCCCGGCGGCTGGAAGCAAAAAGGCTTTGACCTGGATTACATCATTGCCCAGGCGCTGCGCTGGCACGTGTCGTCGGTGAACATCAAGTCGTCAGCGATTCCGCCGGAGTGGAAGAAAACGTTCGACGAATTTCAAAAGAAGATGGGGTATCGATTCATCCTGCGCCGGATGGAATATCCCTCCGTGGTTCGGGCCGGAACCATGCAACCCGTCCACATGTGGTGGCTGAACGCCGGTGTGGCGCCGGTTTATCGTCAGTACGATTTGGAGGTGGAGCTACATTCCGTCGGCGGCAGCGCGGAAATCAAGTTGCCCGTGGACGTCCGCAAGTGGCTGCCCGGTGACGCGGTCTTCGACGGCACGATTTACGTTCCCGAAAGTTTGCCGCCGGGAAGCTACCGCCTGCGCGTGGCCATGCTTGACCCGCGAACGGGGAAGCCGGCCATCAAATTCGCCATCGAGGGCCTCGCGCCCGACGGCTGGTACGACCTTGCACCGATCGAGGCCCGGTAAAATTGGGGAAGAAAGGCGAATGACTCATGATGAGGAGTGAGTCCCCAACCGTACTATAAATGTTCACGTTACTTTTTTTACAGAAAAGTCTACGAAAAAGTACTTGACACCAGGTGAATTATACGGTAAACGGAAGTGTACGAAAGAACTCGAAAGCTGCCGCACAAGGTCACGCTTGAGACGAACAATGAGGGCTGCGACCGAGTTTGCTCTGACCTAAACCCTCGACGCGGAAAAGGTCCAGCAGTGGCGTAACTGCCTCCCCTGCAACCGTTTTCAGGTTCCGGAGGATCCATCGTTGATTAGTGGGAAATGCGTTGAAAGGCTTAGGCGTGATTTAGGCGATTGTCGGCCTGGCGTTAGCAGCAACCTAACTTAGGATAGATTCTGTGGAGGACCAATCAGGTGAGGGATATCTGACTCGGGAGGCGGAAGCCATGTCAAGCATCAAACCGGTAACGCGTGGTCGAGTTATTTCCTGTTTCATAATCCTGCTGGTGGCGCTCTTTGGACCGGGCAGGGTGGCGGCTCAGTTCACGACGGCAAGCCTGGACGGAACCGTGCTTGACGCGTCCGGTGGGGCAGTCCCCCAAGCTACCGTGACGGTCCTGAACACCGAAACCGGCGTTACCCATACCGCGAAAACGCGAGCCGACGGGCACTACCTGTTTCCGGTTTTGCCGGTGGGAACGTACAAGCTGACGGTGGAAAAGGACGGGTTCCGTCCCTGTATCCAAAACGGCATTGTGCTGAGCGTGAACCAAGCGGCCACTCAGGCGGTGGTTCTAGAGGTTGGAAAGGTGACCGCGGAAATCACGGTGGTGGCCAACGCTTCTCTCGTGACCACACGCTCGCCCGAGGTCGGGCAATTGGTGAACGAGCAGAGCATCGTGAATATGCCATTGAATGGGCGCACGGCGCAAAGCCTGGTGTTCCTGGTACCGGGGGCAAACGACGTTACGAACTATTATTGCGGCGTGGGCTGCGAGGGCGGAGGCTATCCCGGCGAACAATATGCGGCGGTCAATGGCGGCGGACCTAACGGAGTGAACTACCAATTGGACGGCGCCGATAACAACGACACCTACATGAACACCAACTTGCCCTTTCCCAATCCCGACGCGATACAGGAATTCAACGTACAAACCGGGAACATGAGCGCGGAGTATGGCAACGCGGTGAGCGGCGTCGTGGATATCGTCACCAAATCGGGAACCAACGAGCTCCACGGGGACGTTTTTGAGTTTCTCCGAAATTACGTGTTCGATGCCCGCAACTTTTTTGCCCCCACCCGGGACACGCTGAAGCAAAACCAATTCGGGGGCACCCTGGGAGGGCCGATTAAGAAGGACAAACTGTTTTTCTTTGGGAGCTACCAGGGTACACGCACGCGGACGGCGCCCAATGGAAATATTGTCGAGGTCCCTACGCAAGCCCAGCGGGGGGGGTGATTTTTCGTCGTACTGCTCCGATTACGACGCGACGGGTCTCTGCACAGCGGCGGCAATAGCCAATGGGGGCATCCAGCTTACTGATCCCAGCACCGGCGCGCCTTTCGCCTACAACATGATTCCTACTGGCTCTCTCTCCCAGACATCATTGAACCTGCTCAATTATCTGCCCTTGCCCAACGTCGGCGGCCAGGAGCTCAACTACTTGGGAGCTGCGACGGATACCAACGATGACCAGTTTCTGGCCAAAATGGATTACACCCGCGGCAACCACCATCTTAGCGGGCACTATTTTTTCACCCAATTCACGGAGCCGGCCACTCCGGTGATGAACAACAACATTCTGACCATCCAATCCAATGCCAATCGAGTGCGGGTGCAGACCGTTGCGGTGAATGACGCATATGCGGCCACGCCCAATCTGTTGTTCAACACGTGGTTTGGCTGGAATAGACAGGACGGAGGCTATATCGTCGGCGTGCCTTTCTCCGCCAATGGCCTGGGGGCGAACATTGCGCCGTCGCCATCGCCGCAGCTCACCATCCTCGTGGACGGTTACTTTGACGTCATTGGGCCCAATGTGGGTGCGTACAATCGTGGCGACCAGACTTTGCGGGAAGTGGTGGATCTGGTTAAGGGCAAGCACCAGCTTACGTTCGGCGGAGAGTTGTTGCGGGTGGACGCGCCCATCTCCAATCAGTACCTGGAGGGCGGTTCGTTCGAGTTTGGAGGCGCCTTCTCGGGAGACGATTTGGCGGATTTCATGCTCGGCGACGTCGGCACCTTCACGCAGGGCGGCGGCATTTACGCCAACATTACGGGATATAACCTGGCCGCCTTCATTCAGGACAACTGGCGCGTCACCCCGCGCCTGACGCTCAATGGCGGCCTGCGATGGCAGCCCCTGCTGCCCTATACGGACAGCCATGGGCGTCTCCCCTGTTTCGAGCCACCCAAGGTTTCAACCCGCTTCCCCAATGCGCCGCCGGGCCTGTTGTTCGCAGGTGATGCAGGTTGCCCGAGCGGCTCTTATTACAACACCCTGAGCAACTTCGCGCCGCGCGTGGGCTTTGCTTACCGCCTCACGAAGGACGGCAAAACGAGTATTCGCGGCGGCGCTGGATTCTATTATCAGCCGCCCGAGACGCTCTCCTACCAGGACGACGCAGGTGTGGCGCCTTTCGCGCCCATCGTCACCCTGAATAGTGTGAGCTTTGATGATCCCTATGGCAGCGCGGGAATCGCCAATCCCTTTCCTGCGGATTTTGGCCCCAAGCTACCCTCCTCCAACGCCACGTTCCCCCTCCCCGCCACGCTGGCTTACTTTTTTCCCCTCGGCTTTAAGATGCCCGAAATTACCATCTGGAATTTGACCCTGGAACGCCAGCTCGGAAAGGACTGGCTGATCAAGGCGGCCTACTTCGGGAACAAGGGCACTCATCTCTTTGGGACATCGGACCAGGAACCCATGGCCGACATTAACGCCGGGCTCTACGTGGCGGGCAACTCGACAGAGGACAACCTCCAGGAACGCCGGCCTTATCTCAACTTCGGGCCCATCGGGATGATGGATTCCGGGTTCAACTCCAACTACAATTCACTCCAGTTGAGCGTGGAAAGGAGGGTTACCCACGGCTTTTCCTTGCTGGGGGATTACACCTGGTCCCACACGCTCAATGACTTCTCCGAGTCGGTCAACTCCAGCTACTATCAAACAAACCCGTTCAACCGCAATTCCAACTATGGTCCGGGGACGACCGACCTCACCAATGTCATCAAGTTCTCGGGCATCTGGGAGATCCCCCATTTTAAACTGAAGGGAGTGGCCGACAGATTCCTGAACGGGTGGCAATTGGCTCCCATTGTGTCCTGGCAGAGTGGATTTCCGTTTTCCGTATTGAGCGGAGTTGACAATTCCTTCTCCGGAGATTTTGTGGACCGCGCGGATTTCGTCGGCTCCAGTTTCGATCAGGCCAAACTGGACCCCAACCGTTCTCACAACGCGCTCACGCAAGAGTATTTCAACCCCGCGGTTTTCGGACCCAATGCCATCGGAACCTTTGGCGACAGCGGGAAGAACAATCTGCGTGGACCGGGAATGTTTGACACGGACTTGGCGTTACTCAAAGACACCAAGATCCATGAGCATTACACGTTGCAATTCCGCGCCGAAGTCTACAATGCTTTCAACAATGTCAATTTCGGACTGCCGGATTCCAGGCTCACCGATCCGACCTTCGGGCAGATCCTCTCCACGTCAAGTTCGCCGCGAATTATGCAGTTTGCATTGAAGCTTGCATTCTGAGACGAGTCCGGTTTATCGACAAAACGGCGGCCCGCGGCGTAAGCCCTCTATCGATGATGAGGGAGGGCCAAGGCGCTCCGGGCCGCCTGCACTTTTAGCCGCGAGGTGTACCTGCTTATGAACAAGAGGGCGTTGGCATACCTTGGTGTCTTGATCTTGTGGACTGCCTTACCCAGTAGGGCCCAGGCGAACCCCATACTTCGGAACCATCAGCTTACGGTCAGGGTGAGGGCGCAAGATGGGGCTTACGAAGTCCTGTCGGGTGACCTTCAACAACCGGTGCTGGTTTCGAGCGTGGGCGCGGAAGTGGGCCAGCGGTGGATCCGTTCCTCGGATTATCCCCGCCATGAAACCATCGAGAACGTCCTTTGCCGACGCGCTGGGCCGCGGCCAAGCCTTGAAGATTACCTTCAGCGGTCTGCCCAACCAGCCTGATTTGGTTTGCCTCCTGCACCTCTACGATGATGAGCCTTACGGCGACGTTTCCGTAGCCGTGCGCAATGGCACGGGCCACAGCATCACTGTCCAGGCCATCCGCGTGCTGGACGCGGCCGGTAATCCCCCCGTTGACCTCGGGGCAAGCGACCAGGACGATCGCGTGCTGGCGGAGACTGTCAGCGAAGATCCCACCATCCACATTGGCAGCCTTTCCCAGGCTCCGCACGGAATCTATGTGGGCGTAGGCAGTAATCTTATCTACAATCGCACGAGCAAACAAAGTTTGCTGCTTTCGGCGCTGACCTCCGACCGGTTTCTGACCATCGGCCGCCTGCGGGTCCGCCAGGATGCCTCGGGCGCGGCGCACATTGCGTCCCTTACAGTGGATTCGACCGGAACTACCGAAGCGATTCTCGACCGCGATCCTATTTCCCGCGACCAGCAGGTTCAGTTAAGTCTTCTCGTAGCTCCGGGAACATCGCTCTCCTCCGAGCGCGTCATGTTCTCCGCCGGACCCGGCTACTTGCAGGAACTTGAAGCCTACGGAGAAGCTGTCCATCGCCTTCATCCCTTTCGCTTTTCCCCGGAAGCTCCCCGCGGCTGGTGGAGCTGGACCGCTTTTTACGCGGGGATTAACGAGGGAGAAGTCCTTGCCAATGCACAGTGGTTAGCTCAGCATCTCAAATCCCTGGGTTACGATTATTTCCACATCGACGAAGGTTATGATTACGCGCGCGGCGAATTCACCACCGCGAATGCCACGCAGTTTCCCCACGGGATGTTGAGCCTTGAACATAAGATTTCGAGTCTGGGACTTGTGCCCGCCCTCTGGACGGCGCCCTTTGAAGTTTCGGAACGATCGTGGGTTTACCAACACCACAAAGACTGGCTGGTCCGCGACACGCAAGGCAGGCCGATATTCATTGGCTACGTTAACAAGCGCGCCGACCGCCTCTATGTTTTGGATACCACCAACCCGGGAGCCCAGGCCTATCTTCGCCAGACTTACCGCATTCTGGCCCGGGAATGGGGCATCCGCTCTTTCAAACTCGACTTTATGGATTACACCTTGGTTGAGGGCACCTATTACCGGCCTCATACCACGGCGCTGGAGGCTCAGCGAATTGGGCTCAAAATCATTCGCGAGACCGTGGGGCCCGATGTGCTGCTTAATAAAGATGGCAGCGTAATGCTCAATGCCGTCGGCTTCGTGGATGATGGACGCATCGCGCCGGACGCCGGCCATTCGTTTGAAGCCAGCAAGGACGCCGACCCGAACATCGCGGCGCGCTTTTACATGAACCGCAATTTCTACATCAGCGACCCGGACGCTTTCAGCGTCTCCACGGAAGTCGAGCCCGACGAGACGTGGCACGAGATGAAAAGGCCACTGTCGCTTGACGAGGCGGAAGTGCAGATTGTGCTTGCCGCTGTCGCCGGCGGAATGTTCGAGATTGGGGACGATCTGCCAACCCTTGCCGCAACCCCGGATCGCCTGGCACTCGTTGAGAATCAGGACCTGTTGCGAATGGTCCGCTTGGGGCGCGCGGCTCTGCCCATGGATTTGATGAGCTTTTCCAACGAGGACCAAATGCCCAGCGAATACTTCCTCCAGGAAGACACACGGCAGTCCATGGTGGCCGTTTTCAACTGGACCGAGGAACCACACACGCACACGCTTGAACTAAAGAGCCTCGGCCTTCCCCCAGGCCATCCCTACGAAGCCTATGACGTGCTCAATGGGGACAAGCCGGCCGCAATCGAAGCGGGAAGCCTCGTTGTTGGCCCTCAACCTCCGCATTCAGTAAGGCTGATCAAAATCGTAGATACTTCCGTGCCGGCGTCGGCTCCTGCGGTCAGTTTGGATGTTCCCAAGGCAGCGCAACCAGGAGAGGCCGTGAATTTCCGCGCGAAGTCAGCCGCAGTGGGCGCACCGGCCCTCTCGTATCACTGGGATTTCGGTGACGACACTACCGCCACCGGGCCGGAAGTTGCTCACACCTATACAAGGGCTGCCACCTTCAATGCCAAATTAACTGTCGAGGGTATGGACGGGATTGCGGCGGAAAAGGACTTTGCAGTTGACGTTCAGGGGGAGTTGAAGACCGTTTTCCATTTACCTGAGAACCGGCGCTTTGTCGAGCCCGGCGCCAACTAACCGAAACACAAAACGTCACGACGCGCCCTCTTTAGATGGGGGCGGTTCCCTGCCTGCGCCTTAACGGGCACTTCAAAGTCCCAGGAAGGATTGGAGTTTTGCGGGATGCAGCACGTGGCACTCTTGTCTTGCGCCGCCGATGCGTACAGGATGTCTCACCTTTTGCGGGGTGGAGCCCATGATCGTCGTCATGCCCTTCGGTTACGACGCCCATCACTGGCGTTACGGCCCGGTGACTCGCGCGCACTCCCGAAGAGGGTAACGTTGCTGGCTGTTGTGTCCGCGCCCAATTTACTGGGAAGTGAAAATGGAATTTTAGTACAGCTCACCAATTATAGACTCTTTTTGGTACGGTCGAAGCAGCTTCGCTGGTGGTGCTGCTTGTAAGTCGATGATTCTGGTACGCCCGGGGTGATTCGAACACCCGACCCCTTGCTTCGTAGGCAAGTGCTCTATCCAGCTGAGCTACGGGCGCACACAATGTGGCTCGGCGGGAGAAGCCTGCGCTCCCCACCTCCCCTATAGTCTGGCACGGGTGCGCCACGCTGTCAATCCTGAGCTCATGCGCTTTCCACGCTACTCCCCCGCTCCCCCGGCGGGGTCTTTGTGATATAGTCGCGGGGAAATCCGGAAGGGGAAGCATCCATGCCCATCGTTGACAAAGTCGAAAAGGATCTGGTGGCGGCCCTCAAGGCGCAGGAGGCACTCAAGCTCTCCGTGCTGCGCATGATGAAAGCCGCGCTGATGAACAAAAAGGTCGAGCTGGGAAAAGCCGTTGACGACGCGGAAGCGCTGGCCGTGCTGCGAACGCTGGCCAAGCAGCGGCGCGAGTCCGTGGACGCCTTTCGGAAAGGCGGAAGAGACGACTTGGCGGACAAGGAAGAGGCCGAGATCAAGATTGTGGAAGCCTATCTTCCGGCGGCGGCAAGTGATGAGGATATCGATGCAGCCGTGGCGGCCGCCATTGCCGAGACTGGCGCCAGCACGGCGAAGGACTTCGGCAAGGCCATGAAAGCGGCTGTGGCCAAACTGGCCGGCAAAAACGCCGACGGCAAGCGCGTGAGCGAGAAGGTGCGGGCCAAGCTGGGCTCCTGACTTGCATCCAGGATCCTGGTGCCGCCGACCAGCAATCCCAAGGAGGCTCCCTTTTTTCCTGGGCTTTTCAAGTTTCGACACGGAGCGCACAAAGTTACGCATTAGCTTCCGTGTTGAGGCCGCTCTGAGCACGGCGGTCACAGATGTCAAAGTCATCCCCGAGGCAGCGCATATTAGGAATGCACCTATGAGCACACAATCCGTTGCCGTACCTGGAAGTACCCCAAAGAAGCACACCCCCTACGTGCCCGAAACGATGGAGATGAAGGAATTCACCCTCCGCGCCTTGCTGATCGGGCTGGTGATGACAGCCATCCTTGGCGCCGCCAATGCCTATCTCGGGTTGAAGGCCGGAATGACCATTGCGGCAACTTATCCCGCCGCCGTCATCGGGATGGCCCTGCTGCGACTGATGAAGGGTTCCCTGCTGGAAGAGAACATCGCCCGGACCGTGGGTTCAATTGGCGAGTCGGTGGCGGCAGGCGCCGTCTTCACCATTCCCGCCTTCGTGTTGGCGGGATTGTGGCCAGGATTGGGCCGCGACAAATACTGGACTGCCGTCGCGCTCATGGTGATCGGCGGCACGTTGGGGATTCTCTTCGTCACGCTTCTCCGCCGCGTCATGGTGGAGGACCCGGAACTTCCGTTCCCGGAGTCGGTTGCCGCCTCGGAAATTCATAAGGCCGGCCAACAAGGCTCCAAAGCAGCCAAGATTCTGTTCGCGAATATGGGATTTGGCGGACTGATGTACCTTCTGGGTGCGGTTAACGTGTTTTCCGCCAGCAACACCTTTCCTGTAGGCATAAGCGCCCTGGGCAAGAAATTGCTGCTGCGCACCAGCACCAATCCCAGCGTTGCCACCACGGCGACCGGGGGCGCGACAATCTTCACCGCACCGGACGTGAGCCCGGCTTACCTGGGAGTCGGCTACATCATCGGCCCGCGGCTCGCGTCGTTGAATTTTGCCGGCGGCGTGCTGGCCTGGGGATTACTTGTTCCGCTGCTGACCTTTGTGCTTGGGCCCACCCTTCAAGCTTCCCATGCGGGCGGTCAACCCCTTTCCTGGACGCTGCTGGCCCAAGCAATCTATTTCTCGGTGGTGCGCCCCATCGCCGTGGGCGGAATGCTGGTGGGCGCATCCTACACTTTGTTCAAGATGCGCAAGCAACTGGGCGTGGGCCTGGCTCGTGCCATCACGGATTTGAAGAAGTCCGCCGCTGCGCAAGCCGGCAGCAGCCGCACTGACCGCGACCTGAGTTCGAAGGTGGTATTTGCGGGCGTGGGAATTGTGTTTGTGGCGATGATCGCGCTGTACAATTTTTTCATCGGCCATGCCGGGAATCTAACCGGCTCGAAAGTCATAGCCGGTGCGGTGGTGGCGGCGCTGGTGATGATTGTGCTCGGCTTCTTCTTCGCCGCAGTTTCTGGAAACCTCGTGGGAATGATTGGGTCTTCCAATAATCCCGTGTCGGGACTGACGCTTTGCACGTTGGTGGTTGCCGCCCTGCTGATGGTGGCTATGGGCGTCTCCGGCGCGGGTGGAGTCACCGCCGTGCTCGGCATCGCTGCCGTGGTCTGCGTCTCTTCTGCTGTGGCGGGGGAGATGTTGCAGGATCTCAAGGTGGGGCACATTCTTGGCGGCACTCCCGCCAAGATGCAGGTCGGTGACCTGTTTGGAATTGTGGTTGCCTCTCTGGTCCTCTTCTTCCCGCTGGCGGTTCTCGATAAGGCATACCACTTCGGCAGCTCGGCGTTGCCCGCGCCACAAGCCGGGCTGATGGCGATGCTCGCGAAAGGCATCGTAGGCGGTGCTATGGCTTGGCCGCTGGTGATTGTCGGCATCCTGATGGGCTTCGCGCTGATCATGATCGAAGTGAAGAGCGTGATGCTTTTCGCGGTCGGCATGTATCTTCCGCTCGGGACCACCTTCGCCATCTTCGTTGGGGGCGTAATCCGCTGGGTAACCGACAAGCTGCGGGATCGCCGCGGCCTGAACGATGCTCAGAAAGCCCGCGTGGATAATGCCGGCGTGCTCACGGCTTCGGGCCTGATCGCCGGCGAGGCACTGTGCGGGTTGGTTATCGCCGGACTGGTGGGGTCAGGCCATAATGTGACCCTCCTGAAATGGGCGCCGCCGTTTGTCGCAGCCCTGATTGCGCTTCTCGTGCTGGTCATCGCCCTGGTGCGGGTCCCGCTGGCCAATGCCGGAAGCCCCGATGAGCCCGCGCCGCCCACGGCGATTATGTAAGGCTTGCTGTAAGCGGCGGCGCCGCGTCTCTAGAGCTATGGATGCATCACCCATGGGGGGTCTTTCCCAACCCCAATGGAAGATGGCGGAGCCTTGCCCGAACCCCTAATCAGCCCCTAATCCCCGTTCTTATGGTACCCTTCTAGTGATGTCGCGTTATCGCCAAGTCGCATACTCGTTCATGCCGCCGCTCACGCCGATGGTGAAGGGGCTGATCATCGTCATGAGCGCGTGTTTTGTCCTGACCTACATACCCGGATATTTTCAGCCGAACTACCTGGCTTACGTATACCTCTATTTTGGACTGCAAGCTTACCTGGTCGTTCACGGTCACATGATCTGGCAGCCGGTGACTTACCTATTCCTGCACGGTGGATGGTTCCACATCATCTTCAACCTGTTCGCGTTGTGGATGTTTGGTTCCGATTTGGAGAAACTGTGGGGGGGCAAGAAATTTCTCTACTATTTTTTCCTCACGGGCATTGGCGCAGGGATCTTCGACGTGACCATCACCCTGCTCTTCGGTTCGGCGAACGCTCCGCCCACGATCGGTTGTTCGGGTGCGGTGTATGGGCTGCTGCTGGCATACGGTATGCTCTTCCCCGAGCGTCTAATATACCTCTACATGATTATTCCCATCAAGGCCAAGTGGTTCGTAGCCCTCATGGGACTAATCGAATTTGTGAGCTCGTTCGGCGGTCCCGGCTCCGGCATCAGCCACTTTGCCCACCTGGGTGGAATGCTCTTCGGGTACCTTTACCTGCGTGGGTGGTCTCTTCCCTATCGTTGGCAACTTCAGTACCAGGAATGGCGGCGCGCCCAGTTGCGCAAGAAATTCGAAGTGTACATGCGCGACCAGGAAAAGAAAGACAAGCACGGACGCTGGGTAAACTAAAGCGATCGTGGCGGGGAGTTTATCCGTCAGCCGACAGACCAAATGGCGGCGTAGCGGCGCCGGTAGAGAAAATCCCGCATCCCCCCGAATCAAACCCCCATTGACAGCCTAACTCTGCTGGTGTTAATTTGCTTACCGTTGTTGGTGTTTTGACAACGCGAGTTCCTGCGGTGCCCCGTTGCAACAACGGGGAAAAAGGAAAGGCCGTTAAAGTCGGCCGCGGTCCCGCCACTGTGATCGGCGAGCCGCATCCTCCCAGTCCGCCGACGGACAGCCACTGTTCTGCTTCGCGCAGAAGGGGAAGGCTGAGGATGCGGTGATGACCCGAAAGCCAGGAAACCTGCCCGGGAACTTCAATTCAACCTAACTCTTCGACGGAAAGAGTCCTGGGGAAGACTGCGAAGCCTTCCGATTCCGCCCTGAGGAATAGGAGGGCTTTTTCATTTTAGCCTCGGGATTCCTTCCGCCTGCCCCGTCGTAAGAACGGGGAGAAGGAGTCTCCTGTGATACAGCATGATTTCGAAACCGGGGACGCGCGATTGCGAGCCCCGGCCATTCCCGATAGAAACAGAATCTCTTCCCATTCGTCCCCTCGGCCGCACCTTCTGCTGTGCGCCCTCATCGCTCTCCTTTCCGCCGCCACCGCGCAGGCGGGAACGCTGGCGGGAACCGTCTTCGACCCCAGCGGCAGCCCGGTTCCGCGTGCACACGTAACCCTGCTCAGATCTCTGGTGGTTCTGGACGATCAACAAACCGATTCCCAGGGAGCCTTCAAGTTTGCCGGCCTCACTGATGGAAAATACCAACTGGTAGCGAGCGCCCCGGGGCTCGCTTCCCCGCAAGCGGAAATTGAAATTCGCGGGGCGGAAGTTCATTCCCTCGATCTGCACTTGCAGTTGAGCGCCGTGCAGCAACAAGTGGTGGTATCAGACTCGCTGGCGGACTCGTTGGCGTCGCAAGTGGGTTCCTCCATCTCCGTCGTCACCGGGCAGGAGATTGAAGATCGCGCGGCGCTGAATGTTCTAGATGTCCTGAGCGGAATCCCCGGCGTCGAGGTGAGCCAGACGGGCCGCTACGGAGGTGTGACCGGCGTTTACGTTCGCGGTGGCCAGTCCAATTACAATCTGGTGATGGTCGACGGCATGGAGCTGAACGAATTTGGCGGCGCCTTCGATTTCGCCCCGCTGCCGGTCGATGGCGTGGAGCGCGTCGAGGTGACGCGCGGTCCGGAAAGCGCGCTCTACGGCCCCAACGCCGTCACCAGTGTTGTCAACATCGTGACCACGCAGGGCGAGGGCGCTCCGCACTTCACTTATCAGGAGGAAGGTGGAAGCTTCACCACCCGCCGCTTTGTGGGTAGCGCAAGCGGCGAGACTCACGGCCTGGACTGGGGATTCGATATTTCCCGTTTCGACTCCGGCGGCGTCGTTCAGAACGATAATTACCGCAACCAATCGGCCTTCCTGAGCCTCGGCTATCACCGCAGCCTGCGCCGCCGGCTGGATTTCCACTTTATCGGCAACGCCAACGACGCCGGCGCCCCCGGGCCCTTCGGTTCAGATCCCGACTTGCTTTACAATGCGCCGATTTACCCCGGGGGTCCAACGAACTATCAATTGGGTCTCCTTACTCGCGACAAACAGAACCTGTTTGGGTGGGGGGGCGAGTACTCCGAGCAAATCACCCCGAAATTCCAGCAAGTCACCTCGCTCAGCGTCTCCACCAACGATTATTTCTTCATCTCACCCCTGGGAAATTCCTACTCCAACAACTTGCGCGGCGTTCTGAACACGCGCAGCGAAGTGGCGGTCTCGAGCAAGGATTTCTTTGTAGCGGGATTCGAATACAACCGCGAACAGGTGGAAGATACCTACATCGCGGATGACAATGGTGTGCCCTTTATCCTTCCCCGCACCAGTCTGGCGTTCTTCGCGGAAAATCGCTGGAGCCCTACGCGGCGCCTCTACCTCACCACCGGGTTCCGCGTAGATGATTTGGACACCCAATCGCTGCCCTCCGGAGATTACGGCGCCCGCCCCCTTCTTCCTGCCAGCACCGTGGTGAAAGTGAACCCGCGCGTGGCAGCGGCCTATATGCTGCGAGATTCGCGCCGCGGCATGTTCGATGCCACCCGCCTGCACGGAAGCTTCGGCACGGGCATCCGCCCGCCCGACGGATTCGACCTGGCCTTCACCAACAACCCTCACCTGAAACCGGAAACCAGCATCAGCTTCGATGCGGGGATCGAGCAACAATTCTTCCAGAGCAAGGCGGTTCTCGATATCACCTTCTTCGACAACCATTTTAGGGATCAGATTGTGACCCTGGGAGGGTCTCTCGCCAACCTGAGTTCGTTTATTTCCGATAATCTCGGCAACTCGCGCGCGCAGGGGGCGGAATTTTCATTCAAAACCCACCCGCTGAGTTCCCTGGAGGTGTCGGCGGAGTACACCCTGGACGACACCGCGGTCCTCTCCCTCACTGGATCAACGCTGGCCCTGGCGCCCTTGCAGGTTGGCCAGCCATTAATCAATGAGCCGCGCAGTTCCGGAGCGTACAATCTCACCTGGCGGCACGGGCGCTTGATGCTGAACACCAATGCCTATATCCGCGGATCGGTTCTGGGCGTCGAGCCGAACGACGGACTGGGCGCCTGCGATCTCGGCCTGCCTTGTCTTTTTTCGGATAAGGGTTACGCGCGAATGGACGGCGGGTTTTCTTACCGCCTGCTGCACGGCGTGGAATTATACGGCCGGCTCGACAACATATTGGATCAGAAGTACGAGGAGGTTCTTGGATATCCCTCGCTACCGTTCAACTTCCTCGTCGGTCTTAGGATCAATTTACCCCTGCGTTAGAGACACAGTGAGGGAGCTTGTGTAGAGAGCTTGTGTGGAGAGCTTGTGTAGAGGCCGGCTTTAGCCGGGCACGATTTGTCGAAAGCACAGTCCCCGGCGGAAGCCAGTCTCTACACATAGCAGCCGCGAACGGAGGAGGTCCAGAATTGTCCATGAAAATCTTTCTCTCGTGGAGTGGCGGGAAAGACAGCGCCCTGGCCCTTTACGAAATCCAAAAAGCCAACAGCCACCACGTGGCGGCGTTGTTGACCACCGTCACGGAAGATTACGACCGCATCAGCATGCACGGCGTGCGCCGGGCTCTGCTGGAACAGCAAGCGGAGGCGTTGGAATTGCCTGTGAAGAAGATTCTCATTCCTAAAGATTCCACCAACGCCATCTATGAAGCCCGCATGAGAGCGCTGCTGGAAGAGGGACTGCGCGAGGGAATCGACACCGTCGCCTTCGGCGATATTTTTCTGGAAGACCTCAAGCTCTACCGGGAGAAGAACTTGGCGCAACTCGGAATGAAAGGCCTCTTCCCGATCTGGAAACGGGATTCGGCGGAACTGGCGCGCACTTTCATCGGCCTGGGGTTCAAAGCGGTGTTGGTTTGCGTGGATGCCGCCATTCTCGATCCCAGCTTCGCTGGAAGGCTTTACGACAGGGAATTGCTCCGCGATCTTCCACCCAACGTCGATCCCTGCGGCGAGAACGGGGAATTCCATTCCTTCGCCTTTGACGGCCCCATCTTTAAACACACGATCAAGCACACCGTGGGTGAGGTGGTGCGGCGGGATCACTATTGCTTCTGCGATTTGCTGCCCGCCTGACGCATTGAGGTGGCGCGGGCATCCTGCCCATGATCTGGGAGCGAAACGCTCGTGCCACTGCCGAGGGGACGCCCGCGGTACAACACCTCATACCCTGGGAATCGCTGGCAGCGCTTCACTCGCCGCTAATGGCACGGTCGAGCGAAAAGGCTCCGCCGCCTCGAATCATCAGTGCTACCGTCATGGCCAGCACCAGGAGGTGGTATTCAAATCCTTCACCCTTCTGCTGGCCCGTCCAGTTCATGAAAAAGCCATTGGGCATGTGTACCATGAAGATCGCCACGAGCATGTTGACGGTGATTCCGAAGGCGGCGATGCGGCTCAGCAGACCGGCAATCAGGCCCAGCCCTCCGAAAAACTCGGCGGCAATCGCCAGAAAGGCGAAGACTGGGGGGACGTGCATGGCCTGGGTAAAGAAACCCATCGTTCCTTTGAAGCCATACCCGCCGAACCAGCCCAGCATTTTTTGCGAACCGTGCGCGAAGAAGACCAGGCCCAGCACCAGTCGCAACAAGGTCATCACCTTGTCATCCGGGGTTTGGAAGAGTTTCTTAAGCATCTCAAGCTCCTTGATTTTGGTTTTCCGCGAGCACGGTTGCGGCCCTGCCCCAACTTCCGCTGAAAACAAAGTCCGCCAGCGGCTTGCGTGTCCGTGCCTGGCCTTCCGCCGGCCCTTGCTGATAACCCAGCGCCAGCGCTGCCACCGGCTCATAGCCCCTGGGGATGGCGAATAGCTCGCGGGCCAACTGCGGGTCGAATCCACCCATCTGGTGAATCCGCAAATCGAGCGCCGTCGCCTGAACGGTGAGGTTCGCCACCGCCTGCCCCAGATCGTAGAGAGCGTGGCGATTGGGACGCGCGACGTGATCGAAGTCGAGCTTGGCCACCGCCAGAATCAGAACCGGCGCTTGCTGCGCCCACTGGCGATTTGCGTCCATCAAGGTGCTCAGCAGGCGGTTGTAGCCTTCCGCGTCTTCGCGCGTTGCTAGGATGAATGCCCACGGCTGAGCGTTATAGCTCGAAGGCGCCCAGCGGGCCGCCTCGAAAACGAGCGCGAGTTTTGCAGAATCTACAGGGCGCGTAGAAAACGCCTTTGGGCTCCAGCGGCGTTCCAGAAGTTCGTGGATGTCCCCAGTCGTTCGCTGCCGGTGGGTTTCTGGTACCGTTGTGTTCATAGTCCCTCCCATTTCTTTCCCCTCTGCCGGTGTTCGTGTTCTCTGCCTTCTACCCAACTAATCTGTAATACGATAGTCGTTGTAACACCTATCTGATGCACAGAAAGCCGCTAAGGTTCACGGGCTGCTTCCAGCAATTCCACGAGCTTGCTCAGGTCCTGTTTGTCCATGTGGCTCAACAGGTTACGGTTGTGCGCCGACATAGGCTCATCCAGGCCCGCAAGCGCCTTCTGCCCGGCGGAGGCAATGCGCAGCGTGATGACGCGCCGGTCCTTGCTGTCGCGGCTGCGAGTCAGCAGCCCCCGGCGCTCCAAGCGGTCGACGAGTCGCGTAATATCCGGGTCGCGCGTAATCATGCGCTCCGCCACCTCCCGGCAGCACAGGCCCTGCTCGCCCGCGCCCCGCAAAATGCGCAGAATGTTATACTGCGTGTGCGAAAGCCCCGCCCGCTTCAGTATCTCCTCCGCGCCGCGCGCGAGCGCATCCGCGGTGCGCATCAAGTTCAGGAAAACCTCCGCTTCCAGGCTCTCAAAGGGCTTGTCCTGCTTGATTTCGTCTTGGAGCTTGGGTGACATACGGGCATATTAGTCGTTATAACGACTGTTGTCAAGAGGAATTCAACAGCGCGCGATCGGGATGAGCAGCCATCGCTCCACCCGCAATCGGGGCATCTTCGCACCGGACCCTGGCAATAAGCGAGGGGAGAACGGAAAGCTGCAGCCATGAGAAGTCGGGCTTGCACTACACGTGCTTGACCGCCTCTATGAATTGGGTGTAGAAGGGCCACGACCGTTGTGCAGGGGCTGATTACCGCGCGCTTCAGAGCTCTCTAAGCATTGATAATCACAGGCTGGTTTGCCGCTACCTGTGTGCGCCCATTGAGTTGGGGAAAACCTCTTCCATGGACTTGAACGTACACAAAGATTCTCCCGCCTTGGGCGGTGGTCATAATTAACATCGTCTTCTTTGGATACATCGTTTGGCTGGGAGTTGTCCCAGCCTTAGACGCAACACGGAAAGAGGAAAAGACGATTTGGGTGGCAATCGCCGCAACCGTAGTTTTAACTCCGGTAGGCGTGTTATTCCCCGGCATCAGAGGCTTCGTGCAAGGGGTGAGAACCGGATTGTTCTTAATAGCATTTCTCGCCGCGCTGGCGTTATTCGTGTCATTATGGGGCGAGCCCGCGAGCCAAGAGCCCATTTAATCTGGCGGTCTCATTTCGGAAGAGGAGCAGCCCATGGACCATTCGTTACAGGCGCAAACGGTAATCGGTGCGGGCCGCGGCACACTGATCACCGGGATAGCTGGAGCCGGCTGGCTCGCGTGGGGCCTGAGCGAGGCAAGGGCATTCAACGGAATCGTCGGCCCGGCGTTGGGCTTTACTGAACTCTTCCTCCTGGTGGGCTCGATATACGTCATCCGCCAGGGCCGCCGGCTCCGCCAACAATATGGGCCCGTGCCTGCCTCCATGCGGCGCGCCACCCTCAAGCCGTTTTTGCTCGTCTTGCTTGTGGAGGTCCTCGCGATCTCCCTCGTGTTGGTCCTCGCGTACCGGCTCCGTCGCGCCGACCTCGGGGCCGACTGGTGTGCGCTGGTCGTGGGCCTCCATTATCTCCCGCTGGCAAAGATCTTTCGCGCGCCTATCCTCGGCGTCCTCGGCACGCTGATCACGCTCTGGTGCCTCCTCGCGTGGGCGCTGTTTCGCCCGCATGCCCTCCTGATTTCAGCCGCGATGGGAACAGGAATCCTGCTGTTGGCCGCCTGCGTCGCCGGGTTGCTTCGCGCCCGCAAAATCATACACTCGCTGCCATGATCACCGGCTTTCGGTAGGTTGCCGGCCCACCCTAGTGGATAACCCCGGAACTGCCCAGGTCTGCCGAAAGCTCATCCGCGATCACACCCCCGGCGCACCATCTGAAAAACGAGGTATCCGCCCTGGCGATGTGGCGACGCGGGAGTTTGTCCCGATTAGATCGGGACCCCGCAATTTCGCAGCGGCGTTACTTCCGGCTGATTGGCGCCGGCGTCATGGGTAGGTCGGAATCCACTATCGCGCCCGTAGAACTGCACGTATGATTACGGTTTGTGATTGCTCATGAGAATTGACGACCTGGAATGGACGCGGGAACGTGTTGACCACATCGCTCAACATGGCGTCACGCCGGAAGAGGTGGAAGAAGTGATAAGTTCCGCTCCGGTCTTCAAACGGGGCCGAGGTGGAGTGTACGAGGCTTGGGGACAGACCGAATCCGGGCGATACATTCTGGTAATCTTTCGGTATCTGGGACATAATCGAGCTTGGCCCATTACCGCCCGCGACATGGATGAAAATGAAAAAAGGTTCTTCCGCAAAAGGTAACGACCACCGCACCCGCAAGAAGCTAGTCTATGTGAAATCTGCGGCGGAGATCCCGGATTTCAAGTCGGAGGATGAGATTGCCGCGTGGTACCAGACCCACAGCACGGTCTTGATCCAGGACCAGCTTGCAACGCTCCCCGCCCGCGTGGGCGGCAAACTGCGCGGGCGCCTCGCCGCCCGTCGCGGCAGGGGGAACCCTCCGCCCAGAGGCCAGCGTCGCGCCCGCTCTGCCCAGAAAACATCAGGAGGTTCGGAATGACCAAAGTGGCCGCTATTTACGCCCGTGTGTCCTCGGACCGCCAGAAGGAGAACCACACGATCGCCAGCCAACTGACAGCCTTGACGGATTATGCCGAAGCCCACGAGTACAAAGTTCCAGCCGAGTGGCGCTTCCAAGATGAAGGTTACAGCGGCGCCACGCTGCGGCGGCCTGGGCTGGAAGCTCTGCGCGACCTGGCCGCTGCCGGTCACCTCGAAGCGGTGCTGATTTACTCGCCGGATCGCCTCAGTCGCAAGTATGCCTACCAGGTGCTGCTGGCGGAAACGCTCACCGGTTTCTGTGCGCAGTTGCGGTCGAGGGCGAATACCCTGGACGTCAGCGAGCAGCAGAAGATCCTGCGCCTGTTGGTCAAAGAAATCCTCGTGGGAAAGGATACTCTGGTCATCCGCCATTCGATTCCCATACCCAACGCCGGTCCAGATCCGATTACGATGCCGCGGCCACCTCACACACCTCCGCCGCCAATGCCCCAACCCGGCCCACATGATCTTTTGCGTTCAGGCTGTCATCAGTCCGCTGCTGTCCAACATTTATCTGGATGCCCTCGACCATCAGATGGCGGCGCGCGGCATCGAGATGGTGCGGTACGCGGATGACTTCGTGGTGTTGTGTCGCACGCAGGGGGAAGCTCAGCAGGCGCTGGAAGAGGTGCAACGCTGGACGGCACAAGCCGAACTGATGTTGCATCCGGTCAAGACGCGAATTGTGGACGCCACCCAACCGGGGGGCTTCGATTTTCTCGGTTACCATTTCGAGCAGGGCCGAAAATGGCCGCGTCGGAAGAGTGAACGGAAACTTCGAGACACGATTCGAGCCAAGACCCGGCGCACGCGCGGGCAGAGCCTGCAAGCCACCATCGTCGATCTGAATCGAACCCTGAACGGCTGGTTTGGCTACTTCCAACACAGCTATAAGAGCACGTTTGCCACGCTGGACCACTGGGTGCGCATGCGTCTGCGCAGCATCCTGCGCCATCGGCATGGCCTGCGAGGTCGGGGACGCGGAGCGGATCATCAGCGCTGGCCCAATGCCTACTTTGCGGAGCTCGGGTTGTTCTCCTTGGCTACGGCCCATGCTATTGCCTGTCAGCCCTCTCGCGGGTAAGACCACCGACTGGAGAGCCGGATGCGGGAGAACCGCCTGTCCGGTTCGGACGGAGGGGGATTCGAATTCAATCGGTTCTCCCTACCCCTATCCTCGCTAATGCGGAGTTTTTCCGCAGCCTGTTCAGCCCGGCATGTGCCGACCTAAAGGCCGGCGCTACGAGTGCTCACCTTAAACAGGGCACTTGAGTATCGGCGATGAGCGAAGAAGCTAACGACGTGGTGTCTGTCATGCCGATCAGATTCGCTTGCCGCGGCGATTGCAAGGTGGGAAATCGTAACGATCAGAGGGAGATGACCTTGTCAGCCAGCATCTGCGCCGCGATGATATCACCCATGCCGCCGACGATTCCCACGCGAACCTTTTCCAGCAATCCGAAGTGGTCGAGGCAAGTTCTGCAAAGAATCAGCCGAACACCTCGCGCCTCCATGGACTGCAAAACGTCGAGAACCGGCGACCCTTCCACCACCATTTTGACTCCGGAGGTGTAGAAGCAGATCGCACCCGGCAAGGTGTTGTTTTCCTGGAGCAGAAGCAAGTACTTCCGCAGCAAGGTGTGTCGCAACGCCGGGTCGGCTGCGCCCATGCCGTCGTGAATGATCTGAATGAGTAGGGATTTGCTGTTTTGAACTTGGGCCACGATTTCACCATTAAGGGCGAATTCAGGGAGTCAAAGAGTTGAAAGTTCAAAGTCAAAAGTCGAAAGCGGCGATGTACAGGTGAAAGTCAGAAATCTAAAGTCGAAGAGTTCAAAACGGTGAGTCCAAAAAGTTAGAATATTGAAGAGTCGAAAACATGCAAGGAATGCCCTTTAGCATTTTGGGCTTATGAGAACCTCTTTGACCCTTCAACTTCTTCGACTTATTTGACCGCACTAATGGTAGCGGATTTGAATCTTGGAGTGGAGGGGAATCAGGGTGAAGTCAAATTCTTCCAGCGCCTCATCCTTTTCGGTGATCACCAGGAGGTATTTCCCGATCTTGGCGAGGAGGCCGGCGGAAGTGATTTTGGAGCCCACAAAGGTGTTGCCTTCGCGCATGGCGTCAAAGTCGGGGAGTTTTCCGCGCGTGGTGCTATGTGCGTCTTCCCAATCCACTTCTCCGGGACGGAACCGAACACCTTGAATCATAACGCCTTTTGCCTTACCCATAACCGCTCCATTCATATTTGATGCTGGATGAGCCAGCGGGGCACGCCAGCCCAGTCCTACAAGGCTAACGGCCATTTGGGCTGGTTGCAAGGCTTATCTTCAATTAAATATTGCGCGGGGTCAAGGCGCCCGGCAAAAAGGTCCATAATCCCTTGACAGTAAGGCGCTTGGAGGGTGGTCGCCAGTCCAAGTGGCAATGAAGGATCAAAAGTCATGCCTATGAGCGTTGGGACTCGAGTTTCGCGAGCTGGCGCCCCGTTCATAGGTCCGCGGTTCTTTTCAAATCATTCATTTTAAATGACTTCTTCGAGAGTATCATCAGCTTCTGTCAGTATTCTGGAAAAGGAGCGCCCGATATGGCAAGGAAAAATGACTCGAGAGCGTTAATTCCCAGGCGCGACCTGCGGGCGCAGGCGGCACGGGGGCCAGCGATGGTTTGCGTGTCCCGTGTCTAGGTCACCTCCCCGCAAAGTGGGCCTCGCGCTGATGGGGGCGACGCTTGCTTATTGAGCGGCAGGCGGGCTATGTTCTAAGCGCAATCGGGGAACGCAGGTTCTACGCCAACTCCAATTCAGGAGGACAGAGATGAAAACATTCGCGGCAGGGGTAATCGTAACCCTTGTCTGTGTCATCGGCGGGATGTACGCCTACTTCGCGGGAGGATTCGCGCCCGTGGCGACCGCCTCGCGTCCGATGCCGTTCGAAAGAAAACTGGCGAGAATGGCACTGCATGCAAGGTTGCAAAAGGAAATGCCCAAGATGGTCCCGATAGAGGCCAATGAAGCCAATTACCTCGCGGGCGCGCGCGAGTATTTGACAAACTGCGCGGTGTGCCATGGGGTTCCGGGGAAAGATAGAACCGCAATCGCTCGCGGAGAGTTTCCCCGACCTCCGAAGTTGTTGCAGGGGAGGGGCGTGACCGACGACCCGCCGAGCGAAACCTATTGGAAGGTGGCAAATGGGATTCGGCTGACGGGAATGCCGGGTTACAGTCAGAGCCTGTCGCCGACCGAGATGTGGCAGATCTCCCTGATGCTCGCGAATGCGGACAAGCTTCCCAGCTCGGTCACCGCGTTGCTGGCGGGACAGCCCGAGACGCCCAAGCCGACACCATCGACGGCGGCCAGCCGACCAACCTCGATGAAGTAGTCTCGAGGTAAGGTAATGGGCGTGCAATGCCGACGCCCCCCTTCCTCCCTCGCAAGGATTCGCGCCGATTCATCTCTCAATGGATGTTGCGGCTTGGGATTCGGAAGCAAGGGGAGCGCGGGGCCGCTTTGTAGATTCGCGTCGAGTTCACCGGGCTGGCGAATGCAATTCGTCAACCTCAGTACACGAAATCCAGGAACGGCTCGTAGGCTCTGTGCTGGGGGCCGGCGAGGTGCCCAAAATAGGGTGAGGTGACGTTGTTGTAGACGTTGCGCGGATTCAAGTGGTTGGTGATGTTATATACGCCGATAGCTCCACGCAGGGTGTGGTTCCTCACCCAGGGCAGGAAGGGAATACGAAAGTCTTTGGAGAGTTTAAGGTCGATGGACATGAAAGTGGGAAGGCGCAGGCTGTTGGGTTGACCCACGTAGTTTTGCAGCACATCGACCGCCGAATAGGGAAAGCCGGTATGAATGTCCAGCACGGGGCTGGCGGTAATCTTCCATGGAACCTTGATTTGTCCCCAAGTGACAAAACGATTTGGAACATCGGAGTTCAAGGCCGCAAAAGCGTTGGGCTGGATGACCGGTTGTTCGAAGGTTACATACACCTGGGAGAGAGCGTTCAGGTCCCCACGCGCTGAACTGTGAACATAAGAAAAATTGAGGTCGGCAAACTTGCTGGTACGATACCGCACGGTGGACTCGAATTCGTTGTAGCGCGAGCCGCCGTTGTTAGTCATCAGGAGCATGGGAGTATTCCCCGGCAATTGCTGCGGCCCCACCAGGAACAGATCGTAGGTGCGGCTGGCGAGATAGCTGAGCCGCAGAGTGACGCGCGATCCGATCTCGCGGTCGAGTTCCAGGTTACAGGTCACATCGTAGGGTGTGCTGTCCAAGTCTTGCCCCGGAGGGAGAAGCTGGAGACCGTTTTGGCCCACATGCGCATAAACATTCTGGAGGGTCACGGACGGTCCCAGCGGATTTCCCTGCGGGTCGTTGAGTGTGACCACGCGTTCAGGATTGCCGGTAAAGCTGCCCGCAAGGAGAGGAATGCCGGCGTAAAACACGCCAGCCCCGCCACGCAAAATCGTCCGATTGTTTTTGCCCGGGGCATATTCGAAGCCCAGTCGTGGGGCAAAGGCCGCCGGCTTTCCCAGTGTTTGTCCGGAAAAGCGCAAACCGGCGTCGAGCGCAAAGCGATCATCGAGCTCCCAGTGATCCTGAGCGAACACCCCCAATTCCGTATCCTTCGCGTCCAGCAATCCAGGCCCGCTAAAAGCAATTTGCTCCGCCTGTGAGCCGTCAACCCTGAGAACATCGACCGGCATCGAGCGGCTGACGCCGTTGAAAGTCCGATAGACCGCGTCGCCCCCGACATTCAACTCGTGCTTTCCGTGCCAAACCAGGCGGGGGAATTGATAGGTCGCCCGCGCCTCACCCTTGTGGGCGGTCCGAGTGTAAGCATTGAAGAAGTCTCCGCCCCAGCCGTTGGGTGTGACCTGCATATCATCTGTTCCCTGCCCATGGCCGTAGCTGGAAAACCGCGTGTACTGGAACGTCGCGCTCAGAAGTCCTCCCGACGCGAACACGCGCCGGTCTTTCCCTCCAAGGGAAAAGCCGCGTTGGCCGTAGTTCGAGGAGGCGCTTTGCGGTACCAGAGAATCGATGTCAGCGAATTCCTGCCGGGCAGGAAACAGGTGCACGTTGAACGTCAGGAGGTGTTGCGCGGAAACCACGTACTGGAGATTGGTGAAGGAATTGAACCCCTGCCGGATGGTTTGATCTTTTGGCCAAGCCAATCCGCGCACAATTTGCTTGCTCATGAAGTAGGAGAAGGACTCCGACATTGTTAGGCGATCACCGTCGAGCGGTCCGGTAAACCTGACGCGGGGGGTATTGCCATCGACGCCCGAGAGGTGTCCATTCTCACCCCGGAATGAGGGCACAACATCGTACAATTGAAAATCCCATTTGCTGGAAGGAGCTTTGGTCACAACGGTAGTGAAACCTCCGGAAAAGTGACCGTATTCGGCATTGTAAGGCGCCTTGGACACATCTACCGACTCGATGGCGTCAATGGGAAGGTCAATCGAGTAGCTGCCGGTTATGGGGTCCACCATCTCGGTGTTGTCAATCAGCAGCATGCTCTGGCTTTCGGCGGAGCCCTTGATGTTGATCTTGCCGTCAGGTGAGCGCACAACCCCCGGTACCAGGGGCAAAGCCGCCATGAATTGTTCTTGCACCAAGGGCAAAGTGCTGAGCTGCTGAGTGCTGATTTGGCGGGCGGGGGTTTCCCCCTCCGGGGCGAGTGGTGTTGCGGTTTCGTGAACCTCGATGTTCTGCCGGAGCTTTTCTGGTTCCGGCAAGACGATTTGCAAGACCGGCGGGTTGGCGGAACTCACTTCCAGGGCACTCTGGCTTGCCGTCAAGTGTCCCACGGCCGCGCACGACAGGTCGTACGGGCCGGGTTCGAGACCGGGAAAATCAAAATCCCCATGCTCGTTGGTGGTCACAGCGACGCCCTCCGCAGGCAAGCCAACCCCCTTCAGGACACAGAGGGCGCTCGCAATGGGTACCCCCTTCGCGCTGACCACCACACCTTTCAAATCCTGCGTCGGGGGCAGTGTCCATGCGGACGCGACGGAAACCACCAAGGCGAGAACCACCCCAATGGGTTGATTGAACCAAGCTCTTTCTTGCTGGGGCATATCAAATAAGCAAGCCGAGAATCATACATAAAGCGTAGCATAACCAACAACCCTGGTGCAGCATCAAATACAACACTTTCAAACGGGTTGACGGGCACAGCGCTAGCGGTCCGGCCCCGGGTGGGGTCCCTGAAAATCGGAACAACACGGTTTTTCCGCCGGCCGGAATTCCATCAACTCCACGCGAGTAAAGTCCGGATCAAACACGTTAAGCTGCCGTTTGCCGTCCCTTCCCATCTGCTGATGTTCCGGGCCATTGGGTTTCCAGCCGTGGGATTCCAGCTTCGCTGCCGCCTCCTGCATGTTTTCCACGCCCAGGGAAATGTGGTTCATCATTCCAAAGTCGCGCAGGTCGGGGTGGTCGGAGATATTGAGCATGTATTCAATCCAATCGGTGCCGTCGGGAACCTGCATCGCCACCCAGTCGGTGCGGCCGTCATGCATTCCACCATACCAATAGAGATGGAATCCCAAAATGTCTTTGTAGAAAGCATCTTCCTTCCCCCGGTCACGAACAATGAATCCGGCGTGGATCAATCGCCGGGAAACGGCTCCGGGATCGGGTTTAGCTTGGGGGACGGCTTTTGCACGGTTGACGAACTCGATGGTGTAACCTTCAGGATCCTTCACGCGGAAGCTGCGGCTTCCATCCGGCCACGACTGAATGGCCCCCGTCACCGGCACTCCCTTGTTCACCAGATAGTGCTTCAGGGCCGCGAGGTCGTCCGTCGAGAACGCCACGTGGTCCAACCGGTTGGGGGATTGAGCGTCGCGAGCGGCACTGAATCCCACCCACTGCTTGCCCACCATGTACCGCACCGTCTCTCCCGGCTCCAAGGGACTAGCGCCCGAGAACCCAACACAACGTGGTAAAGGCGCGCCACTCCTTCCGGGGCCGTCGTGTAGAAAGCCACATGATCGATGCCGGTGATCTTCGGCCGGACGGTTGCATCGTCACCGCCGAGGGCCAAGCCGGCGATCCCGAACAGTGCCAAAACGAGTAAGAATCTCATGGAATCCCCTCCTCCTTGTGTCGCGACAATCTTGTTGCGGCCGGGGCCGCGCCCTTCCGCCTAGACTCGCCATTGTACGTCTCTTGACGAGGAATGTCAGCATCTGGTGCTGCACTGCGGGGCCGCTGGGTCTATGCGTGGGCGGCTGTCATGCGCTTGAGGGTAGGAAGGGCCTGGATGGTTTTTCCGGCTTGCTGCTGGGCGATGCGCAGATCGTAGAGACTTTGCAGATTGATCCAGAATTCGGCGCTGGTGCCGAAGAAATGCGCCAAGCGCAACGCCGTGTCGGCCGTGATGTCGCGCCGTCGGTTCAGAATCTGGGTTATGCGATTGGTGGGAACTCGCAACTGGCGTGCCAGCGCGGCGGCGCTCATATTCAGTTCCTTCAATTCCTCGGCCAAGTGTTCTCCCGGATGGATTGCAAGCAGTGGCATGTTCATTCCCTTCGTCGTTCCTCTCCTACGGGCAACCAACTCCTAATGGTAGTCGACAACTTCAACATTGACCGGACCCGGGGAGCGTTCTGGCCATTCGAAGCAAACGCGCCATTGGTCGTTAACCCGGATGCTGTATTGGCCTTTCCGGCTGCCCTTCAGCGCCTCGAACCTGTTTCCAGGCAAAACGGCAAGGTCGCTTGTCGGCTGTTAGCTGTTAGCGGTCCGCTTCCTACCGAACCGGCGTGGTGGCAAGGCGCTTGGGCCCGGCCTCCAGGACGTGTTCGGGGCACTCGCGCATCAAGAGCTTGAAGTTCTCGATGAAGCGCGCGGCGAGTGCGTCGTACTTCTTGTAATACTCTTCGCGGCTGGGCCAGGTGTTGGCGGGGTCCAGGATTTCCGTGGGCACGCCCTCACAGGATTTGGGGACGTCGAACCCGAAGACGGGGTCCTGGTGATACTCCACTTTCAGGAGCTTCCCGCTCAGCGCGGCGTTCAGCAGCGCGCGTGTATGCCCGATGCTGATGCGTTTGCCCACGCCGAAGGGCCCGCCCGTCCAACCCGTATTCACCAGCCACACGGCGGCTCCGTGCTTCACGATCTTCTTCTTCAGCAGTTCGGCGTAAGCGTAAGGATGGTGCACCATGAACGGGCCGCCGAAGCAGGTGCTGAAGGTGATTTGCGGCTCAATGCCCAGGCCGATTTCCGTCCCCGCGATCTTGCTGGTGTAGCCGGAGATGAAGTGGTAAATGGCCTGGTCGGGAGTCAGGCGCGCGATGGGCGGCATGACGCCGGAAGCGTCGCAGGTGAGGAAAATGACGTTCTGCGGATGCCCCGCGCGCTTTTCCGGCAGGTGATTATCAATATAGGCAAGCGGGTAAGCGGCGCGCGTGTTCTCCGTGATCTTGTCGTCGTTCAAATCAATCCGTCGCGAGACAGGATCATACGGCACGTTCTCCAGTATGGTGCCAAAGCGGCGAGTGACGGCGTAGATTTGCGGTTCGGCTTGGGGCGAAAGGCGAATGACCTTGGCGTAGCAGCCGTCCTCGAAATTGAAAACACCGTTGTCGCTCCAGCCGTGCTCGTCGTCGCCAATCAGGTGGCGCTGGGGGTCGGCGGAAAGCGTGGTCTTGCCGGTGCCGGAAAGGCCGAAGAAGATGGCCACGTCGCCGGCGTCGCCCACGTTGGCCGAGCAGTGCATGGACAGCACGCCTTCCAGCGGCAGCAGGAAGTTGAGCACGGTGAAGATGGTCTTCTTGATCTCGCCGGCGTAATTCGACCCGCCGATAATGGCCAGGCGCTCGCGAAAATTGAGGATGATGAACGTGTCGGTGCGGGTGCCGTCCACCATGGGCGAAGCCAGGAAGCCCGGCACGGCGATCACGGTGAACTCCGGGACGTGCTTCTTCAACTTGTCCTGATTGCGGATCTTCAGGAACATGGTGCGCGCGAAGAGGCTGTGCCAGGCCTTCTGGGTGATGATGCGAACGGGCAGGGAGTACTCGGGATCGGCGCCGGCATAGCAATCCTGCACAAATACGTCGCGGCCCTGCAAGTAACCTTGCAGGCGCGTCAACAGCGAGCCGAAGTTTTCGCCGGTGAAGGGACGATTGTACGTGCCCCACCAAACGCGCTCCTCGGTGGATTGCTCGCGCACCACAAACTTGTCAGCCGCCGCCCGCGCCGTGTGCTTGCCGGTGTTCACGAGCACCGGTCCCAGGTGGGTGAGGCTGCCCTCGGAGCGAAACACAATCTCCTCGTAAAGCGCCGGCGTGCTCAGGTTCCAGTACACGCGCCGCAGATTCACCAGGCCGTGGTTCTGCAACCCGAAGTCACTCGCCAGCAGTCCGGCCTCTTTGGATGCCGGGGAAACGATGTCCAGATAGATATTCATATGAGTTCCTTAGACCATTGGTGATTGAGTGATTGGTGATTGGTGATTGAAAATCGCAAATCACCAATCGCTAAATCACAAATTCCTTTACATCCAATCCCTCACCAACTTCCGGTCGCCGAGGTAAAGCTCGTTGGGGGAGTTGGGGTCAAGCGCCCACTGAATGCGCTCCACACCTTCCGTGATGTCCTTCATGGCGCCGCAATAGCTGAGGCGCAAGTGGCCGTCGAAGCCGAATTCCTTGCCCGGCACCGCCACCACGCGCACCTTTTGGAGGAGGAAACTCGCCAGCTTCTGCGAATCCTTCATGTAGGCGCGGAAATCCGGGAAGCAGTAGAACGTGCCCTGGGGTTTCGTCACTTTCACGCCCGGGATGGCCTCCAGGCGGTCGAGCATGACGTTGCGATTGTTCTCCAGCGTCATGCGCAGGGCATCTACCGAAGCTTGCACGCCGTTCAGCGCCCCCACCGCCGCCCATTGTGAAGGCGCGGATGTTCCCGAGGTTTGCTGCGATTGGATGTTCCCCATCGCCTCCGTCAACTCGGCGTTGGCAATGGCCCAGCCCACGCGGAAGCCCGTCATGGCGTAAGTCTTCGACACGCCGTTAATGACCACAAGTTTGGATTGCTCCAGCGGGGCCTTCATGGAGTCGTAGCAGTTCGGCGCGCTCTTGCCGTCAAACACCAGGCGATTGTAAATATCGTCCATGATCAGGTAGAGGCTCTTCTTCTCGCAGAGTTCCACCATCTCCGCCACGAATTCGCGCGAGTACATGGCGCCGGAAGGATTGTTGGGGCTGTTCAGAATGATCGCCTTGGTGTAGGAGCCCACGGCCTCGGCAATTTCTTTCACGGTCGGGTAGAACGTGCCGTCCTCAGCCGTCACCACCACCGGCACGCCTCCGGCAAGCTTCACCATTTCCGGATAGCTCACCCAGTAGGGCGCGGGAAATATCACTTCATCCTTGGGGTCCAGAATCGCATAAAGCAAAACCATAAGGGCTTGCTTGGCCCCGCCCGAAACCAGAATGTTATCCGCCGAGACAAGCTTGTGGTAGTGCTCCTCGGTGTAACGAACCACCGCCTTCTTCAAGGCGGGAATTCCGTCGGGTGGCGTGTAGCGGACTTCGCCGGTGTTTAGGAGCGCCGTGCAATTGATGATGGCATCAATGGGCGCTTTGCTTTTCGGCTCTCCCCCGCCGAGGTGAATCACCGGCTCGCCCTTTTCCCTGAGCAATGCGGCGGTTTCGTTCAGCTTCAGAGTGGGCGACTCACTGATGGATCTTGCTAGTTGGCTGAGGCTCATAGTTCTCCGTTCCTTCCCTTAGTAAAATTCCGGGCAGGCCCATGAAAGCACATTTAATTCATCTGTGCTAGGGCTGCTTTTTTATAGGAAGTATAAGCATTTTGCAAGAGGACACAATGTCCGAGTCATTTCTTTCGGATTTGTGACCACGAGGGTGATGGCACAGCAGGCACTCTGGCGCCCCGCAACGGCCTTTCTGGGCTGATTGTCTTGGCCGCAGGGTGACAGGCTCCGTACAACAGTCAGTATTCCACATATTGGAAATATCCCATCATAAATGTCCGCCGGAGGCTGCCATAACGGAGGCCCCGCCGCATGCGTGCCTTTATGCGAGCGGTAGTGCGTCGAGTACCGCCAGGGGTGCGGGCCTCATTGCAAATTCCCTATACGGCAACATCGATACGATGCCGGAAAGGACAAAGTGGGCAATCAGACGCTTCCCCGAACCTGCTTGAAGGGCGGCCCCTGCATAGCCGGCCACAAAAAGGGCAGCAAGGGCATTCCGGAATTCTCCCGGGCCCAAGTCTTGAGTACTTCAATTTCTACGTCTGATGCAAGGAGAAGCAGCAGGCGGTTGAAAAAATCTCACTCCTGCTTCGAGGCGACGATTTTGTGGTCCTCAAGGTCACCGTAATAATACCACAAGGCATCCCCGACGGTCCTGCCCTTGCTTATTTTGCCCTTCGGTGTCAGCCTACCAGGCGGAGGCGGTCGAGCGTGCGCGCGGAATTCTCCCAGTTCGACCGGCCGTGGCATTTAGGCAATGGGGTCTAAACTTCGGTGGTGTCCTAATTTGAACCTGGCGCCGCCATCTTGGCGGCTCTCTGCCGGCTGGAAGCCGGCGCTACACTCGAAATTAGGACTCCGCCGAAATTCCCCTCTCTTCACCGGGCATGGGATTATCATTCCCTGCTGCCCGGAATGGCATTGCAAGTGCTTGTTACCGTTAATCGTATCAGACTGACGAGGGTCCACGCGATGGCATACGACGCGACACAGATGCGGGACTGGCAGATTTCCGCGGAGGCAGAGCCGCACATGCCATGCCCCCGCGAGTGGCAGGAAAGATTGGGGCTGCAACAAGATGAAGTTATCCCCATGGGCAGGCTGGCCAAGCTGGACTTCCATAAGATCATGCAGCGCTTAAATGGCCGCCCGGATGGGAAATACATTGAAGTCACAGCCATTACCCCCACCCCCTTAGGTGAGGGAAAAAGCACAACCTCCCTCGGCCTGATGGAGGGCCTGGGAAAGCGGGGCAAAAATGTTGGGGGGTGCCTGCGCCAGCCGTCCGGCGGTCCCACCATGAATGTGAAGGGGACGGCGGCAGGCGGCGGTAACGCCCTGCTGATTCCCATGACGGAGCTCTCCCTCGGCCTCACCGGCGACATTAACGATGTTGCCAACGCTCACAACCTCGCCATGGTGGCGCTCACCGCACGCATGCAGCACGAACGGAATTATAGCGACGAGCAACTGGCGAAGCTAAGCAAAATGCGCCGCCTGGACATTGACTCCACGCGCGTGGAAATGGGCTGGGCGATGGATTTTTGCGCCCAGGCGCTCCGGAACATCCTCATAGGGATGGGAGGCCGGCAGGACGGCTTGATGATGCAGTCCAAATTCGGCATCACCAGCAGTTCGGAACTGATGGCGATTCTGGCCATCGTCACGGACCTGGCCGACTTGCGGAAGCGCCTGGGGGAGATAACCGTCGCCTACGACAAGCAGGGCAAACCGGTCACCACCGCCGACCTGGAAGTGGCCGGAGCCATGACCGCCTGGATGCGCAACACCATCAATCCCACGCTGTGCAGCACGGCGGAGTATCAGCCCTTGATGGTACACGCCGGGCCTTTCGCCAACATCGCCGTGGGGCAGTCCTCAATCATCGGCGACCGGCTGGGGCTGAAGATGTTCGATTACCACGTCACCGAAAGCGGTTTCGCGGCTGACATCGGCTTCGAGAAATTCTGGAACGTCAAATGCCGGTGCAGCGGACTCAAGCCCAACGTCTCGGTGTTGACCACTACCATTCGCGCCCTTAAGATGCACGGGGGCGGCCCGCGCGTCTCGCCCGGATTACCCCTGGCGGAAGAATACACCAAGGAGAATCTGGGCCTTCTGGAGAAGGGGCTTCCCAATCTGTTGCACCACCTCGGTATCATTCGCCGATCGGGAATCAATCCCGTGGTCTGTATTAACTGTTTTCATACGGACACGAAGGAAGAACATGCCATGGTGCGGCGGGCGGTGGAAAGCGCGAGGGCGCGGTGTGCGGTTGCCGAGCACTGGGCCAGGGGCGGGGAGGGCGCCCTGGGGTTGGCGGACGCTGTGCTTGACGCCTGCCGGGAGGAAGTCAACTTCCGCTACCTGTATCCCATGGAAATGAAACTGCGCGACCGCGTGGAGTTGATCGCCAAAGAGGTGTATGGCGCCGATGGCGTCGCCTGGACGCCGGAAGCGGAAGCTAAATCCAAAATGTTGGAGTCCGACCCGAAGTACGCCGATTACGCCACCATGATGGTGAAGACCCACCTGAGCTTGAGCCACGATCCGGCGCTCAAGGGAGTTCCCAAAGGCTGGGTGCTGCCCATTCGTGATGTACTGGTGTATTCGGGAGCGAAGTTCCTCTGCCCTTGCGCCGGCTCCATCAGTTTGATGCCCGGGACATCTTCCAATCCCGGTTTCCGCCACGTGGATGTGGATGTGAAAACCGGAAAGGTGACTGGACTCTTTTGAATCGGGAGCGAACAATGACCGGTGAATCGGCTTTTCTCTTTCAGGGTCTCAGCGACGAGATTCGCAGGAAAATCCTGGGCCTTGAGCGCGAGGTTTCCTACGCGCCGGGTGATTTCCTCTTTCGTGAAAACGAGGCCGCCCTGCATTTCTACATTTTGAATGAAGGGCGGATTCGCCTGAGCGTGGAAGGGAAACAACTCCTGGCTTATGTGGCCGGCACGGTGGGGGATATTATCGGGTGGTCGAGCCTGGTTGAGAACAATACCTACACGGCCTCTGCCGAATGCCTGGCTCCCACCAAGGTCCTATGCATCGAAAAAAATCAGTTGGATCAAGTCCTGCGTGAGGATCCCGTGAGCGCGATGAATTTCTTTAAGCACCTTGCCGCCTTGGTGGGGCGCCGCTTGGTTAGGAGCTATCGCGCCACGCTTGCTTCCCGGTTGTAGGGGCAACGCGACCAAGGAGATGTAAATGGCCTTACAGGTGGAAATCGAGACGGAAAACCATTTGCGGCGGGCGCTGGAGAAGAACGAGTTCTTCTGCACCGCGGAACTGGTGCTGGGGCGCGACCATTGCGTTAAAGAGGCGGAGACCTTCGTTAATGAAGCCGCCGCCGAAGCGAACGGCATCAAGGTGATCAGCGTCACGGACCTGCCGGGCGGCAATCCCGCGCTCCCGCCGGAGGCCTTTGTTGCCGCCATCAAGGAAAAAGGCCTGACGCCCATCGCCCATCTCACCGGCAAGGACGGCAACCGTTCCTCCCTGGAAAGCCGTCTGCACGCTCTGGCGCGCATGGGCGTGGAGAACATCCTGGCTTTGACGGGCGACGCCCAGAAGGAGGGCTTCGCCGGCAGGTCGAAACCCGTTTACGACCTGGATTCCGTCCTCATCCTCTGGCTGCTTCAAGCCCTGGAGAAGGGCATCGATTACAACCTGGGAGCGCGGACGGTGCGCACCACCCCCTTTGACTTTTTCGGCGGCGCCGTGGTGAATCCTTACAAGGTCCGCGAGGCCGACCTGATGATGCAGCTCTACAAGCTGCAATTGAAGATTGCCGCCGGGGCAAAGTTCATTATCACGCAACTGGGATACAACCTGCGCAAGCTTTACGAGCTAAAGCAATACATGGACCGCGAGGGTTTGGGGCACGTCCCCGTGCTCGCCAACGTTTACGTCCCCACGGCGAAGATCGCGCAGATGATGCAGGCGGGAGAAGTGGCGGGCTGTGTGATTCCCAGTGAGCTCATCGAGCGCCTGGAAAAAGAAAAGAAGCCGGAACGCCTGGAGCGCGCGGCGCTGATGGTGGCGGCGGCGAAGGATCTGGGCTTTGCCGGAGCCCACATCGGCGGCTTCAACCTATCGCACCGGGATTTCATGACCATTTCCGAGCGCGCCGCTGCCATTGGCGGCGGCTGGCGCGGCCGCATGGAGGAATTGGTCTTGCCCATGGCGGAGGATTTCTACCTGCTGCCGCCGGGCAAGGACGGCTTGAGCGATGGCGCCGGCAAGTACCAACTCAATAGCTCGAAGCCGCACGCCACTTTTTCGCAGCGGCTCTCCCAGCAGGTACACCGGCACTTTATTGCCGACCGTTCCTGGGGCGCGCGCTTCTTCGGCGCTCATTTGAAGGCCGATGGCAAATCCAATTCCTGGCGTCATGGCCTGTGGTATTCGCTGCTCGGGCCGTCCAGCCTCTATCGCCAGGCCACGCTGGGGTGCAAGAATTGCGGCGATTGCCTGCAAGACCACTTGGATTACGCGGGCTGCTCCATGCGCTGGTGTTACAAGGAGCTGCGCAACGGTCCCTGCGGCGGATCGCGCATCGACGGCACCTGCGAGGCTCGCCCGGAACAGGAATGCATTTGGAACGTGATCTATCGCGGCGCGCGGGCCATGGGAGACGATCCCCGAAAATTCGCCCACAAGCTGATTCCGCCCCGCGACTGGTGCCTGGACGGCACCAACGCCTTGGCCAATCGCTTTGCGGGATTGGACAACCTCGGCAAGCGTACCGAACTGCCACCCGTGGCCAAAAGTTAATCTAAAAGGAGTTAATCCCCATGCTTATCATCGGTGAATTGATAAATTGTACTCGCAAGAAAGTGGGAGCCGCCGCGGCGGCCCGCGATGTGGAATTCTTCAAGGACATCGCCGGCAAACAGGTGGAGGCCGGCGCGGACATGCTCGACGTAAATGGCGGCCTGCCCGGACAGGAGTTGGAAGTCCTGCCCTGGCTGGTAAACATCGTGCAGGAAACCGTTTCCGTGCCGCTCTGTCTTGATAGCGCCGACCCGGAAGCCCTGCGCCGCGCGTTTCCGCTCTGCAAGCAGCGCGCCATGATTAATTCCATCACCGCTGAGCCGGCGCGCATCGCTGCCCTGCTGCCGGTATTGAAGGAATTCAGGCCCAAGGTGATTGCCCTGTGCCTGGGCGAAGCAGGCCCGCCTAATACCACGGAAGAGCGGGTGGCGCACGCCAGCCACTTGGTGGAGGTTTTGACCAAGGAAGGGTTCGCGCTCGACGACATCTATGTGGATGGCTGCGTCATGCCGGTCAGCACCGCTCCCGAGCACGGCAAGGCGCTGCTGGAAGCCGTGGGCCAGATCACTTCGCGCTACCCGGGCGTGCACGCGAGCGCCGGAGTCAGCAACGTGTCATTCGGGCTTCCGCTGCGCAAACTCCTCAATCAAACCTTTGCTGTCCTGCTAATGGCGCGCGGCCTGGATGCGGGCATCGTGGACCCCACCGACCCGCAGTTGATGGCCAATATCCGCGCCGCGGAAGCCTTGCTGGGCCGCGACGAGTATTGCGGCAACTACCTGCGCGCGTTCCGCGAAGGGAAACTGGAAATGCCGAAGGCAGCGTAGGAAATTGCCGATTTTCGATTGTCGATTTGCGATTGAAGAATAACGGATCCCAACCGTCAATCGGCAACCGTCAATCGGCATTAGGCGATCATTAATCGTCAATCGACAATCGTCAGTCAACAATGGGGGTTCGATGCATACCTTGATTCAAGAACTCGTTTCCCAAGGTCCCATCCTCACCGACGGCGCGTGGGGGACGGAATTCCAGGCGCGCGGTCTGGAAGCCGGCGAGTGCCCGGACAGTTGGAACCTGACGCACCCCGAGCGCGTGGAGGAAGTCGCTCGCGCTTACGTGGAGGCGGGCAGCCAGGTGATCCTAACCAACACGTTCCGCGCCAATCGCCTCGCGCTGGAGCGCCACGGCTTGGCCGAGCAACTGGTGGAGATCAACCGCCGGGGCGTGGAGATTTCCCGCCGTGCCGCCGCAGGACGCGCCCGTGTTTTCGCCTCAATGGGGCCGAGCGGAAAGCTCCTGATGATGGGAGAAGTGAGCGAAGTCGAATTGCTGGCGGCTTACACCGAACAAGCCCAAGCTCTGGCCGCGGGCGGCGCGGACGCTCTGATCTTCGAAACCATGAGCGACCTGGCGGAGGCGAAAGTGGGTGTGCAGGCGGCCCGCGCCACGGGGCTGCCGGTGATCGTCTCTATGGCGTTCGATTCCGGCAAGAACTTTGACCGTACGATGATGGGAGTCACGCCGGAGGCGGCCGCCGCCGAGCTTACTTCAGCGGGCGCGGATGTGATCGGGGCCAACTGCGGGCAAGGCATTGAGAGTTACGCCGCCCTCTGCTTGCGGCTGCACAAATCCACCCCGTTGCCCATCTGGATCAAGCCCAATGCCGGCATGCCGGAGCTGGTGGACGGAGGAACGCACTACCAAACGGTGCCGGAAGCCTTCGTCCGTCACGCCCCGGGGTTGCTGGCGGCGGGCGCGAATTTTCTGGGCGGCTGCTGCGGCACCAGCCCGGAGTTCATCCGCGCGCTGAGTAAGGTGTTAGGCGGGAGCACGACGGTAAAGCCCGCGTAGCGGGCGACGCCAATGATTTATGCGTCTCAAGCTCATCAGTTGCGAAATCTTTTTCCGCGAATTCAGCGCCTGCGTGGCGCGCTCCCCGCACATCGTGGACGTCGAGTTCCTCCCCAAGGGCCTGCACGACATTGGGTGCGAAGAGATGCGGACGCGCTTGCAGGCCGCCATCGATCGGGTGGACGAACAGCAATACGACGCCCTGCTGCTGGGCTACGGGCTTTGCAACAACGGCGTCGTGGGCCTGGCCGCCAAGTCCATTCCCCTGGTGGTCCCGCGCGGGCACGACTGTATTACGGTTTTCCTGGGCAGCGCCGCGCGCTACATGGACTACTTCCAAAGTCATCCCGGCGTGTACTTCAAGACCACCGGCTGGATTGAGCGCGGCGAGGCGGACGGCGAACTGGGCCAACTGGCCATGGGAAAGAAGCTGGGGCTGCAACAGAGCTACGAAGAATTGGTGGCCAAGTACGGGGAGGATAACGCCCGCTACCTGTGGGAAGAGTTGGGGGAAAACCTGGCCCGGAATTATGGCCAAATTACTTTCATCGAAATGGGTATCGAGCCCGACGGCAGCTTCGAACAACACTCACGCGATGAGGCGGCGAAGCGCGGCTGGAAATACGAGAAGATCCCGGGCGACATCCGCCTGATCCAGCGCCTGGTGAACGGCGAATGGGACCCCAAGGAATTCCTGGTGGTTCCCCCCGGCCACCGCATTGCGGCGAGCTACGACGAGGGGATCATCAAGGCAGTGGCGAGTGACAAGTGATGAGCCAGCGTGGACCGAAATTCGAAAATCGCAGCAAGTTTCGAATTTCCTTTATCGCTGGTGTTCGCGGGCGGCCGCATTGTCGCGTAGTGCCTCGGCTACGCCACCCGCTGCCAGGCGCTGGACTTCTTCGCCGGGTGTTCCGGCTGGGCGCTCATTCTTTTGATTGGGCTTTCCGATGTAGGCTAAAAATGCCTAGGTCAGGATGACGTTCGGGTGTAGACTTAGATGGGGGGCCGGGCGCCGGCCAATCCCCATTCGGCCCCTTGCTTCGTCCGGCTGGGTCTGACTTTGCGCGATGTTTATGTCCCTGTTTTGGAACGAATGGTGGCGGGAAGGCCAGAATGTACTAGAAACAAAACTGGTTAGAGGCCATGAGCGAAGCCTTTCTAAAGTGTATGTCGCTGATAGCAAAAGAGTTGAATGATTCATGCGTTTCTGTGGGCGAAAAAAGGGGGATACTAAAATGAACCCATTGCCAAGAACGTTTATGAAAACAATAGGGATATAAACTTGACTTAGCTCAAAATCACTCCCAGGCCAGAATGTTATAGAAAAACAAGCTAGTTATACCCGCGAGGCCATAATGTTAATGAAAGGAAAGGAGATAGACGCCAATCGTTATGAATCTTGGTATGCAAAACTTGACTCACAAGTATCAAGTTTTGCATTTCAATATTTCCAGCGCCAGGAACCCGAAAGATGGCTGAAATGCCCAAATACCGCATCGTCCTAAAACCCGTGCAGGCGGAGTTGACCGCGCCCGCGGGAACCGCCTTGCGCGACCTGCTGTTCGCCCAGGGTGTCGAGTTCCCCTGCGGCGGGCAGGGCCGCTGCCGCGGCTGCCGCGTGCGCGTGCTGGAAGGGCAGGCATCCGTCAATGACGCGCAACGCGAGCGCCTAAGCGCGGAGGAACTTGCCCAGGGCTGGCGCTTGGCCTGCCAGTGCGCGCTCGACGACAATCTGGTGATCGAGTTGCGCCAATGGGATGCGGCCATCCTGGTGGATGAGACGCCTTTTGACTTCGAGCCCCGCCCCGGCCTGGGTGTGGCGGTGGACTTGGGAACCACCACGCTGGTGGCACAGTTGCTTGACCTCACCACGGGGCGCGTGCTCGCGGTGCGAACGGCGCTGAACTCCCAGGCGCGCTTTGGGACGGACGTCATGAGCCGCGTCCAGTTCGCCGTGGCGGAGGGCGGCGCGCAACAGCTCCGCGGTTTGATTCGCCAGCAGATTGGCGGCATGGTCGAGCAACTAGTGTTCGCCGCCCAGGTTGCGGAAGGGGATATCACCGAAGTCGTCCTGGTGGGCAACACTGTAATGCACCACCTCTTCTGCGGGCTGGATGTTGAGCCGCTTTCGCGGTACCCTTTTGAGTCGGGGCAGCTTGGCCTTCAGACTTTCCGCGGCCAAGATTTGGGGTGGAAGCTCTCCAGCCGCGCGTGCGTGCGTTTTCTTCCCTGCCTGGGCGGGTTTGTGGGCAGCGATATTCTGGCCGGCATTCTGGCCACGCGCCTCCTCGAGCGCGAGGGCCTGAACGGGCTGGTGGATCTGGGCACGAATGGAGAGATCGTGATCGGCAATCGCCAGCGCTTGCTGTGCGCCTCGACGGCAGCGGGGCCGGCATTCGAGGGGGCGCGGATTTCCATGGGCATGCGCGCCTCAACGGGGGCGATCTCCGAGGTGAGGGTGGAAGCCCGCGCCATCCACTGCCACGTCCTGGGCAATGTCTCCCCCCAGGGGTTGTGCGGAAGCGGATTGGTGGATGCCGTGGCGGCGGGCCTGGAGCTGGGGCGGATCGAGCCCTCCGGGCGTTTTTCTGATGGCGCCGGGGCGTGGGAATTGGCGGCGCCCGTGGTGCTGACGCAGAGCGACATTCGCGAGCTGCAACTTGCCAAGGGCGCCATCGCCGCCGGCATTCGCATCCTTCTCGAGCGGTTCGGCGCCTCGGCCGGCGATCTGAAAAAACTCTATCTGGCAGGGGCCTTTGGCAATTATATTAATCGTGCCAGCGCGCAGCGCATCGGCTTGATCAGCTTCCCGGCGGAAACAGTTGAAGCGGCCGGGAACACCGCCCTGCTGGGAGCAAAAGTGGCGCTCTTTCGCCCGGAGGGAGAGGACGGCTCGTTCGCCAGCCTGCGCCGGCAAACCGAGTACGTGGCGCTGAACGCCGATCAAGGTTTTCAAGAAACCTTTGTGGAGGAAATGGCATTTCCAAACGTGGGGGCTGGGGGTTGGGGGTTGGGTGCTGGGGAAACTCCGCAGCCCAGCGTCTTGCACCCAACACCCAGAACCTAGAACCCAGCACCTAGAAAGGGAGATTTGTATGACACTTTTCGATGAACTTCAACAAGCCATTATTGATGGAAAAGCTCCGGCGGCAAAAGAACTGACGGAGAAGATGCTGAAGGAGGGAATTCGGCCTGGCGATTTCTTTGTCAAGGCGATCATCCCCGCCATGGATGAGGTGGGACGCCGCATGAGGGAATGCGAGTTTTTCATTCCCGAAGTGTTGATTGCGGCGCGGGCGGCGCGCACCTCCAGCGACATTCTGCGGCCGCTGCTGGTGGGAGACGAAGCCATCAAATCTGCCGGCACCGTCGTGTGCGGCACGATAAAAGGCGATCTGCATGACATTGGCAAGAACATCGTGGCCATGATGCTGGAAAGCGCGGGCTTCAAAATAGTCGACCTGGGCGTCGATGTAGGCGCGGACAAAATCATCGCTGCGGTCCGCCAGCACCAAGCCAATCTTGTGGCCATGTCGGCGTTGCTCACCACCACCATGGTGAACATGAAGGGTGTGGTGGAAGCATTGTCCGCCGCCGGCCTGCGCGAGAAGGTGAAAATCATGGTGGGCGGAGCGCCCGTCACCGACGCCTGGGCCCGCTCGATTGGCGCCGACGGGTACGGCAAAGATGCTCCCGCGGCCGTGGAGTTGGCGCGGCAGCTTGTAGCGGTTTAGACGGGGGGCTCCGTGAACTTGGTTGCGCCGCTGCGGCAGTTACAGGCCCTAGAATTCTCTTGCCATAGTCTATGGCAAATGGCATAATTAATGGCATGACACTTAGAATGGACAAATCGGGGCGGATCGTCTTCCCCCAACCTCTCAGGAAGAGGTTGGGATTAAAGCCCGATACGGAACTGGAAGTGGTGGAGCAGGGGGGCGGGGTTTTGCTGCGCCCCGCCGAGCAGCAACCATCGATGATCCAAGTGGACGGACTGTGGGTGCATCGAGGAACGGCTGAACCCGGCGCGAATTGGGCGCGGGCACTGGACGATGTGCGTGAGGAGCGGATTGACTCCGTTCTAAAGGCGTAATGGACATATTCTTTGATACCACCGTCCTGGTTGCCGCATCATCCGTGAGCCATCCCCACCATGTCCAAGCCTTCCCTGCGTTACGGCGGGTGGCCGCCGGTCGGGACAGGGGCTTCATCAGCACTCACTCGATTGCCGAGGTCTATGCAGCGCTTACACGCCTTCCCGTTGAGCCGCGAATTCATCCTGCCGAGGCAGGGCGTATCGTGACCGATAACCTCTTGCCTCATTTTAAATCCATGCCCGTTGATAGAGAGGACTACCTGGAAGCCTTGCGCACCGTGAAAGACGGTGGATGGATTGGAGCGAAGATTTATGACGTGCTGCTCCTGCGCTGTGCGGCGAAATGTAATGTGGACCGCATCTATACGTTCAACCTGGGCGATTTCAGGCTACTGGCTCCGAGGAATCTCCAGGGGAAGATATGTGCTCCCTGAGCTTTCCCTTTTGTGACTCTAAACCGGCCCTAAAGTGTTCGCCTTTAACCCATGGCCTACCAACCTCTACCCATGCCCGCGGGCTCGCAAACTGACGAGGCCGCTCCTCGCCGCTACTGGCCGTGCGCCACGTTCATCCTTCTTGCCCTGAATTTCCTCTTTTTGGCTCTGGAAAAATGGGCTGGAGGATGGGATAACCTCCCCGTTCTCCTGAGCCTTGGCGCTGCTTACGGACCCTACCTGCGGCGTGGTGATTACTTCCGTCTGGTCATGCCGATGTTCCTCCACGGCGGCTGGCTTCATATCCTGGGAAACAGCTATTGCCTCTACATTCTGGGACCTATCCTCGAGCGCGTGTATGGCTATGGCCGCTACGCTACGATCTACGTCGCTGCCGGCATGGGCGGCGCCTTACTTTCCATGGAGATCTCGAGAAACGTTTCGGTGGGCGCCTCGGGGGCCATTTTCGGGATTGCCGGCGCTATGCTCGTCACCGGTTACGTTCACCGCGATGTCATTCCCCGGCGCTGGGGGCGTGCCTTCGGGCGGGGAATGATTCCATTCATCGTCTTGAATCTGGCCATTGGGTTTTCGGTGCACGGTATCGACAACTGGGGCCACCTCGGCGGATTAGCAACCGGCGTGCTGCTGGCTTTCCTCATTCCACCTCCCCGTCACGATCTCCCGTACGGTGAAATCGCTGAGCCTCCCTCGCAGGCTATGGTTGCCCTTCCCCTCGCGGTAGTGGTCCTTGCCATCGCCGCAACGGCAAACCACTACCAGACGATCCAAGCCATGGACCGCCTCCTGACAGAAGGCGAGCGGTTCGAATCTGCCCAACAGTACGACCGCGAGTTGCGGAGTTTCCAGCAAGCGCTCCGCTTGGCTCCTCACCAAGAGCAACCCCATGAGGAGTTGGGTTCGTATTACCTGACGCAAAAGCAATACGACCAAGCCATTCAGGAGTTTCAGGAAGCGATTCGCTTGACCGAGGGAGACGACCATCCCCGGCTTGAATTGGGACTGGCTTACCAGTTGAAGGGCGACCCGCAGAAGGCGCAACCGATTTTTGAGGAGGTGCTCGGCAAGAATCCCCAAACCGCCGAGGGCCAGAGATTGCTCGCCGCGAACCAATTGCTGCTGGCGGATCTTTATGCCAAGCAGAAGCTATACGGTGACGCCATCAAAAAGTACAAGGAAGCCCTGCGCCTTGAGCCCGACTTCGCGGAAGCCCATAACAACCTGGCATGGCTCTATGTCACCTGCGATGACCCGAAGTTTCGCGACCCCAGAGCCGCCCTTGCGCATGCTCAGCAGGCCGTGAATCTTACCCAATGGAAAGAGGGAGAGTCCATCGATACTCTGGCGGAAGCCCACTTTGCCAATGGGGATTATCAGCAAGCGGTGGAGATCCAGAAGAGAGCGCTGGCCCTCGAGCCCGCCAACAAGGAATTGCAGGAGCACATGGCGCGCTATCGCCAAGCCGCGGGAAGGTGAGCGTGTGATGGCGTGCGGCGCCTCCCTTCCAACAGGGACGTAAGAACCACCCCACCCCACCACAACGACAAGCTTGGGCGCAAACCACCATTGCGAAAACCTGCTTGTTTGTGTCCTATGACGAAAGCCGCGGAGAACCCCGGACCACAGTCTATCGCCGCGAGGCGGCTTGCATCCGCTCGCCCTTAGAGCACCGCAGTCTCGTGGATCAGGCGGCCTTGGGCGAAACGGGCGAGGTTGAGGGCGCGGAAACCAATCAAGTCGGATTGGCCGTGCAGAATCAAATCAGCCAGAACCTTGCCGGTGGCGGGTGAGTGCATCACGCCGTGGCCGCTAAAGCCGTTGGCGAGATACAAACCAGGGACCTCGGGCACGGATCCCAGAATGGGATAATGGTCCGGGGTCATTTCGTAGAGGCCCGCCCAGGCGCGCTTGGGATTCACTTCCAGGGCCTCAAAGCAGGGAACACGGTCCACGGCACGCATGAGGATTTTCTCGACGAACGCGGGATCGAAATCGGTTTTAAAACCCGGCGTCTCCTCGGGGTCATTCCAGGCGAGCAGGATTCCCAGACCCTCGGGGCGGAAATGAAAACCCGTGGCCATATCGATGGTCATGGGCGCCTCGCGCGCGATGAGCGGGAAAGGCTCGGTGGGGACTAACATGCGGCGCAGGGGTTCCACGGGGAGTTGCACCCCTGCCAAAGCTGCGACTCGTGCCGCCCACGGTCCGGCGGCATTCACCACCGTGCGCGTGTTCACGGGTCCTCGTGTGGATTCGACACTCGCAATGCCTTGCGCGTCCTGCAAAATCGCCGTCACTTCCGCGCCCTTCCACAGGCGAACACCTTTTTCGGTGGCGCGCTGCATGAAACCCGTCATGACGCTGTATGGGTCCACAAATCCGTCGGTGGAACTGAAACTGCCGCCGACAATATCGTCTGAGCGCAAGTGTGGCATGCGGCTTAGAACTTCGGCAGGTGAGAGCAACTCCGCCGTCTTCACTCCGCACGCCGCTTGCAGTTGGTAATTGGTCCGCAAGTAGTCCAAATGCTTCTCACTCGTCGCCACAAAAAGGTAGCCCTGCGGACGGTAGCCGGCAGGGCAGCCCGTGGCCTCCTGGAAGCGGGCAAAAAAATCGAGCGCATAGAGTGACAATCGAATGTTGATCTCGGTGGAGAACTGCGCGCGCACGCCGCCCATGCTCTTGCCCGTGGAGCCGCGGCCCAGGTGAGGCTCGCGCTCCAGCACCAAAACGTCTGTGCATCCCGCCTCGGCAAGATGGAAGGCGATGCTCGCGCCCACAATCCCTCCACCGACAATCACCACATCGGCTGTTTCCACCATGGATCCGCCTCCAGGCGCGAAAGTTGAATCGGTCCCTCTGGTGGACATCTTAGCTTGCTTGGGGTCGAGAAGAAATCCATAAGCGCTAAGTTAAACGCGCTTGGGTGGGCCTCAGGTATGTTAGTGAAGCGGTAATGTCGCCTCCAGCGCAAAACTGTGAACCCCTAAAAAGAGACAATCGGCAAGACACACTTTGGGCAAGGGATGGGGGAAAACGCATGTCGAAAAAACTAGGGTGGGTACGCGGAGAAGCAGACGAAGCAACTCCGCGACGAAGTGCCTAAAAAAGGGCTAAGTCCCGCCGGAGAGACTCACGTTCGCTAGGCCTGGGTGGAAGTCGAACCCCGGACGGAACGGGTGTAGACGGTTCTCGAATGGGGCGTGTTGGCAGGCAAGTCGTTCAGCTTGACACACCCCACCCTCATCTCAGCGGCCGCGGGAGACGCTCACGCGCTCAAACGGGGCCCTGGAGTGTGAGTGGGAAAGACTAAGCCGTGGAAGCTACAGCCCTGCGCTGTTGAAAGCACTCCCGACAATATACGGGCCGGCCTTGACTCGGCTTAAAGGGCACCGTCGTCTCCTTGCCACACTGCGAGCACGTGGTGGTAGTCTCGACACGCTGGTAGCCCTGGCCGCTCATCATCTGACTCCGTTTTGACTTGCAGGGCTTACACCGCTTGGGTTCATTCTTGAAACCCTTGTCGGCAAAGAACAGTTGTTCCCCTGCGGTGAAAACGAAATCTGCGCCGCAATCCATACACTTGAGGACCCTATCCCGGTATTCCATGACTCGCTCCCTTGTTTGAACAGGCCCTCACCCGCAATACCTTGTCGGCAGGTGAAGAAGGGCGCGGGTTCTCGCCCTTCCCACTGTTAGCTTGACCACACCAACCATCAGTCCTGTTCGTGTCTGGCCTTCTTACGAGCCCTTTTTCGAGCTAGTGCTGCTTTGACTCTCTTCTTCTCTCCCGGTTTCAGGTAGAAGGAATGCTTTTTAATTTCTTTAATGATGTCCTCTTGCTGAACCTTCCGCTTGAAGCGTCGCAGCGCGTTCTCCAAAGACTCTCCGTCCTGAAGTCTTACTTCAGCCAATCGACAAACACCCCCATTTCAATTAGGAAAATGAAAGCATATCCCTGAAGAGCAGGTTAGAAGATTGTCACCCATGAGCCCGAATAAGTCAAGGGCATTTTGACGTTTTTTTGCCCCCCTTCATTGTCTTGGACCGGCCGACCGCTGGCAAGGAGTTGGCTGAACGCCTGCGGCACTACGGCCCAGCGCGACAGGAGCGCCAAGTCGGGAAGCCGTGCCCTTTCGCCGGATGGCAGGTTCAGGAGCAGTTCCATGAGGTGGCAAACTGCTCATAATTTAACAAGTAACCGATTGCGTTCTTGACCCTATGGGATGCTTGTGCTAGGGTCAACTTCCGAGTGCGCACCGTGCCTCGCTCGGCGGTTCAATGGCCGAAATCCTAAAGGTTGAGAACAGTTCACTCGCGTATGTTCTGGGGTATAGTGTCCGCCTTATTCTGCGCGGCAAGGTCGTCGCCTTCCCCACCGACACTTTCTATGGCTTGGGGGCTGACCCCTTCAATCTGGCGGCGGTCAGTGAGATCTTCCGCATCAAACGGCGCGTTGCGGACCGGCCGATTCCTCTTCTGGTTGATTCCGTCGACCAAGCCGTTGACCTCGCCCACAATCCCCCCCCCTTGTTTTTCAAATTGGCGGAGAAATTCTGGCCGGGAGCTCTCACCCTGGTGGTCCCCGCTTCTCGCCAGATTCCGCTGAAGGTCACCGCCAACACCGGCAAGGTGGGATTGCGATGGCCGATGGCGCCTTTCGTCGTTGCCCTGATTGCGGCGGCGGGGCGTCCGCTGACCGGCACCAGCGCCAACCTTTCCGATATGGAATCTTGCTCGACCGCGGACGAAGTGGACTGCCAAATCGGTGACGTGTTACCACTGATCATTGATGGAGGCTTGACCCGCGGAGGATTGGCTTCCACCGTCGTGGAAATTACCGGCGAAACCGGCCGCATCCTGCGCCCGGGCGGTATCCCTGAGTCTGAGTTGAAGGAGTATCTGGGCTGATTCGAGCGCGCTTTCGTTACGCATTCCTGTTGGGGTTTTCCTTGGCGTTGGTGGCCTGCGCCTGGACGGAGTGGTCTCTCTACCGGGCAATCCGCCGGCAGGCGGGAACCGATGAGGCTCGCCCCGCCGACGCCATCGTGGTCTTTGGCGCTGCCGAGTACAACGGCACGCCCTCACCCGTGTTCAAAGCTCGCCTCGACCACGCGCAGGAACTCGATGATCGCGATGTAGCGCCCGTCATTATTACCACGGGCGGCAGCGGTGGCGACCCGCACTTCACCGAAGGAGGAGTGGGGCGCGATTACCTGATTCAGCAGGGTGTGGCGGAGGAGAAAATCCTCCCGGAAACACGCAGCGAAACCACATACGAGAGTGTGCGCGCCGTCGCCCAAATCCTCCAGCAGCGCCATGCCCGCACCTGCATTGCCGTCAGCGATGGCTTTCACCTTTACCGCATCAAGTTGATGTTCCGCGCCCTGGGGATTACCGCCTTCCCCTCGCCCGCCCCCGATAGTCCTATCGAGGATGATCCCACCTTGCGCACGCTCTATTCCCTCCGCGAAATGGCCGTCACCACACTCTGGCATCTGGGTCTGAGGCTGTAGAACAGAACTTTGGGATACGGGATACGGGTTTCGGGATTCGCCAATCGGCAATCGACAATCGTCAATTTCCTCCCGCCTTACGCTTGCGGCTCCAGTACCACCACTGGCGTTGCTCGGCGGGAAGCTGTGGATTGCGCGCCTGCGCCACGGCGGCGCTGAAAGTGTCAAGGACGCAGACGTCCTGGCTTTTGCCGGTCGCCTGGCAGAGCTTCTCGTAGAGGCTTTCGGGTTTTTGCCGAGCCAGTTGCGCGACGGAGCGAATGCCCAGCAGCTCAAAGTCCTTGAGCATCGCCGGACCAATCGAACGTCAAGTCTCCCAAACGCCGGTCGTTCGTTGCCATCGCCTCTCCTCGTAAAATAAGGGTGGGATTATTGTATCGTGAGTCGGTCAGAATGTCACGGTGTTTTCCGGAATTTCATATCTATCGCAAGCGGCTTACTTTTCAATACCTTATCAGCTTTGGCAAACGAAAAAACCCTCTGTCGGCCCTTTGTTTTCAACATGTTATCAGCTTTGGGAGATTGTCCCCATTGTGGACACAATGTCGCCACGCAATTTGTGGTAGGTGAGCCTTGGGGAACCGCATCACGTTTCTCTTTTCACCCGGCGCCCCACACGACCAAAAGGGGGCCGGCATGACCGTTCGGCAACCTTGCTGGGGTGCGCCCTGCTCCGCCCTTGCCTTGCCGGGTGCGCCATCGCGCCCGCCGTAGGGCCGACCCGGCGCTGAGCCATACCTCTTTAATTGTAGCCTACCGACTGGCCATTGTCAAGAAGAACTTTCGCGATTCATGGTTTGGTTCGCTCGGCGATCCGCCCAAGCCCACGGAGGCCGTCAACTGGGCTATTTGCGGCTTCTACAGGCGCATGATCTTTCCCAACACCACGGGGCGGCGGGCGCCGGTCACACTGGGGAGATTGCCGGGCAGGCCGTGCAGGGTGCGGTCGGCGAGCAGGGCAAAGGCGATGGCTTCCTTCGCGTCCACGTCGAGGCCGAACTCATCGGAGCGATTAACGCGCAGCTTGGGCAGGAGTTCGGTGAGGCGCGCCTCAAGCAGCCGATTGTGCGCGCCGCCGCCGGAAATAATCAGGCGGTGGATGGCGACCTTGCTCAGCACGAAGCGTTCGAGCGCGTCGGCAATGGTTCGCACCGTCAACTCCGTCGCGGTGCGGAGCAAGTCTTCCGGCCGTGCGCCACGCTGATTGTCGATTGCCGATGGTCGATTGTCGATTTGCCCCGTCGACGATCGGTCAGCGTTGATCGGAGATTTCCCCGGCAGGAAGTATTCCTTCAGAAAGTGCTGGCCAAATTGCTCGCGCCCCGCGCTTTTGGGAGGCGGCTGGGCGAAAAAGGGGTGGCGCAGAATCTCGGCCAGCAGTGGTTCGATCACTCGGCCTCTTGCCGCCCAACGTCCCCCGGCATCGTAGGCCTCTTGCCCGCTGGTAAAATACCGCACCAGCCCGTCGATGATCATGTTTCCGGGGCCCGTGTCAAAGCCGAAAACCTCTTCCGGCGCGGCGCCGGCGGGAATCACCGTTAAGTTGGCGATGCCGCCGATGTTGAGCGCCACAGTTCCCCTGCGTGCGGCGCGGAGAAGCAGATAGTCCACCATGGGCACTAGTGGCGCGCCTTGCCCGCCCGCCGCCATGTCGGCAGTGCGAAAATCCGCCACCACGGGCGCGCCGGTGCGCTCTGCAATGATGGAAGGCTCGGCGAATTGCAGCGTGCTGGTGATGCTTCGGCCGTCCACGCTGGTTGGCACGCCCTGATGGTAAATGGTCTGGCCGTGTGAACCGATTACCGCGAGGCGCGAAGGTGGGACGCGAGCTTTTTGGCAGACGCGCAATGCCGCTTCCGCGAAGAGTTCTCCCAGAAGGAAGTTAAGCTGGCTGATTTCCCCCGCTGTCACTGCTTCTCCGGTAGCGATGCGTAGAATCGTTTGGCGCACCGCCGCCGAGTAGGCGAGCGTCTCAAACGCCATCAGGCGCACGCGGGGTTTCGCCTCGGGGCCGGAAATGCGCACCAGGGCCGCGTCAATGCCGTCCATGGAGGTGCCGGAAATCAGCCCCACCACCAGGCGTGACCCGCGCGACGTTTGTTGACCCACCTTACCGCTCCTTAATTCTGCGATGGCCAATCTGCACTCGATCTCCCTCCGCCATTTGGAGTTTCTGCAATTCCAATGGGAGCAGATCCCTCAAGGCCACTTTTGCGCGCCGTGCAGGATGCGTACGACATAAACGCACTCGCCGGTGATCCGGTAAACCACAGTCCAGGGAAGCGGCGAAAGTACGAGTTCGCGCGTCCCCTCTTTTCTTCCCCCTCGCCCGCGCTGTGGGAACATCAGCAACCCGGCGGGAGCGTTGTAAATTCCGCGCACCAGTTCGGCGGCGCGCTCGGGTGCGTTCTGAAACAGATAATTGGCGATATTTTCAAGGTCAGCGGCAGCTTCCTCGGCCCAGCAAAGCTTGGCCTTCATGTGCGGGACTGCTTTTTGGCCAACAGCTTTTCCAGGCGCGACCCCACCTCTTCATGCGCCAGGACCTCGCCGCGTTCGATTTGCGCCAGGCCTTTTTCCACCTCGTTGACGAACCACTCGTCGTAATTGACAAAGCGTTCAATGGCTTCGCGCGCCAGCCCCTCGGCGTCACGTCCGCGCTCGGCAGCAAGACGCAGGAGCTTCGCTTGTACAGCGGCGTCAAGGGATACATTCATGCCTGAAGTCTAGGGCGTGCGTGAAGCGTTGTCAACTGCGGGCGTAACGGGTAAGGTCCCAATTTGGAAACCTGGGGCGCAGAACACGCAGGATGGCGCGGGCATCCCATTCTATTCGCGTTGGGGAGGGGGAATTTCTTCGCTAAGACCCCAGGTGTCCAGCCACGCCATGACGCGTTCGTTGGGAACAGTCTTTCCAGTGCGCGAAGCAAGACGGCGCCTTACCTCTTCTGTCTGAAGCGCCTCAGTCTCCTGTAACAGATCCACTGAGTGCAGCATAATTGAGTGACGGCTACCCCCTCGCCCCCACCCCGCAAAACGTGGGGCCCCCTCCGCCTTGCGGTCCCCCATCTCTCCCAGAGGGGCGAGGGAAAATGAATTCATTTTAGGGCGAAAAATCAAGCGCCGGAATTGAACTCTTCCCACCGCCGTGCCAGGCGCTTCCAAGCTTTTTTCGGAAACGGCCCCTTCGGCGGCGCGCATCCCTTTTTTGCGGCATGAATTCGCGCCACAGACTGCTCGAGCCGCGGGCGCGAGATCACGCCGGAGGCGAGCGCTTCTTCGATTCCGTCTCGCACGGCCTGCCACGAGTCGTCATGCTCAACCAACAGCATATCGCACCCAGCGCTAAGGGATTGCACCGCCGCGTCGCCCATATCCAATCCACCTCGCACTGCCTGAGTTTCAAGCTGCGGTGCCACCACCACTCCGCGATAACCGAGTTTGGCGCGGAGCAATCCTTCAACAACGTCCTCGGAGAGCACGGCGGATCGTGGGTAATCGAAGTCGTAGGCCTTGTAAGCCGCGGTGCTCATCATGACCAAAGGGAGCCGCGGCAACAGTTCGCGATAGGGGACAAGGTCTCGCCGCCAAAGCTCCGCCATGGAGCGTCCACAGACGAACAAATCCCCGTCGCGGGCGGGTGGCACACCTCCGAGGCCGGGGAATTGCCCTGCGACTGCCAGGATTTTGTGCCGCGCCAGTCCTTCCGCAAAAGCCGCGCCGCACTCCGCCACCACGCGCGGGTCAGCGCTGAAGGTGCTCGTGTGTTGTCCTGATCTGAACGTAGCGCCGTCCTTTAGGGCGGCACGTGCCGGGCTGAAGCCCGGCGCTACACCCGAAGCGTGTGCCGGGCTAAAGCCCGGCGCTACACCCGACGTTGAGACAGCGCCAGTGCTCCCCCCCAGCGATTCACCTGTGAACTCTGATGAGAGGTCGAGCGAAACGGCAAAATAGGTATTGAATCCCAGAAGCGTTAGGGCCTCGCCGACTAATTCCCCCGCCTGGAGGACGCGCCGCGCACCCATTTCCGCCAACGCCCGCAGCGAAGGCAGCGGGGGAAGCAGTACACTCAGCGGGTTCTCGCCGCCCCCTGCTTCGAGGGCCAGGATGGGCGCTGCCGACATGCTTCGCACCATGCCGCCGAGCAATTCATAGAGGGTTTCGGGCGCTGGGGGAAGCGGCCCCGTAAGCAGAATTCCGCCGGGCGCGAACGTCCGAAGTCGCTGTTCGAGCGAGGAACTCCCGCGCGGCGCAGCGACCCGCAGCATCAGGAATTCGCCCACGGCGCTGGGGGATGGCGGTTTCATGATTGAATCTGTTTCTTCAGTTCGGCCAGAAGGTTGAGGGCGTCAAGGGGCTTCAGGTTGTCGAGGTCGGCGTTCTCGATGGCTTTCACCACCTCGGCATTGAGCGGGGTAAAGATGGTGAGCTGCACGGGCCCCGCTTCCGGCGTTTCCGGGTGGGCTGCCAGGCGTTCGCTCAGGGTGTGCTCACTCTGCTCGTGCCGCGTCAGGATTTCGCGCGCCCGCTCGATGACCGTGTTGGGCAAACCCGCCAGGCGCGCCACCTCGATGCCGTAGCTTTTGTCGGCGCTCCCGGGCTCCACCTTGCGCAGGAAGATGATGTTCGACCCCGATTCCTTCACCGACACGTGATAGTTTTTCACTCCCGAAAGCAGGTCCGCCAGCTCCGTCAACTCGTGGTAGTGCGTGGCGAAAAGTGTTTTGGCCCGCGTGTGCGTCAGCAAATACTCAACCACCGCCCAGGCGATGGCCAGCCCGTCAAAGGTGGCCGTGCCGCGGCCGACTTCGTCCAGCAGCACCAGGCTGCGGGGCGTGGCGGTATTCAGAATGGCCGCTGCCTCCGTCATTTCCACCATGAAAGTCGAGCGGCCGCGCGCCAGGTTGTCAGAAGCGCCGATGCGCGTGAAGATGCGGTCGAAAATGGGAAGCTTGGCGCGGGCGGCGGGCACAAAGCTGCCCATTTGCGCCATCAGGGCAATTTGCGCGGCTTGCCGAAGGTAAGTGGATTTCCCTCCCATGTTGGGCCCGGTGACAATCAACAGCAAGTCCGCGCCGCCATTCATGTAGAGATCATTGGGAATGAATTTGCCGGTTTGGCCCTCTTCCACGATGCGTTCGATTACCGGATGGCGGCCTTGCTGGATGAGCAATTCGGCGTCGTCGGAAAACTCCGGACGGTGGTATTCTCGCTCGGCGGCAAGATGCGCGAAGCAAGCGAGCACGTCAAGCTCCGCCAGCACGGCGGCGGTCTGCCGGATGCGCCGGGCCTCCCCGCCCACCTGGAGACGGATGGCAGTGAAGAGGTCGCGCTCGAGCGTGTGGCTGCGCTCTTCCGCATCCAGAATCTTCGCTTCGAGTTCCTTGAGCTCCGCGGTGGTGAAGCGTTCGGCATTCACCAGCGTCTGCTTGCGTTCGTAATCCGGCGGCGCCAGGTGCAGGTTGGCCTTGGAGATTTCAATGTAGTAGCCGAAGACGTTGTTGAAGCGCACCTTGAGCGAGGCGATGCCGGTGCGCTCGCGCTCGCGCAATTCGATTTGGGCGAGCAGGCGCTTGGAATTCTGGCCAAGGTCGCGCAGTTCGTCGAGCTCGGCGTGATAGCCCCCGCGGATCAATCCACCCTCGGTCAGGAGCACGGGCGGCTCGGGATGAATCGATTTCTCCAGCAACTCGTGGATGTCAGCCAGCTCGTCAAGCTGGGTGTGGAGAACGCCGAGGCGGCGGGCGTGGAAACGGCTCAGGTAAGTCCGCAGAATCGGCAGCGGCCGCACCGATTGCTTCAGGGCCAGCAATTCCCGGGCGTTGGCCGTTTCCAGAGTAATCTTGCTGAGCAAGCGTTCGAGGTCCTGGATGGAGCCCAGCACGCGCCGAAGCTCCTCGCGCGCGATGGTGTTCTTCACCAGCTCCTCGACGGCATCCAGCCGGGCATTAAGCTCCTCGCGGTCGAGGGATGGCCGCAGCATCCAGGCCTTGAGCTTGCGCGCCCCCAGCGACGTGGAGCAATCGTCCAGTACACCGAGCAGCGTCGCCGCCCGCGATTCGCCGAATGCCGGGTCCAGCAGCTCCAGGTTGCGCAAAGTGGAGGGATCGAGCACCAACGAATCCTGCTGCTGATAGAAGCGGATGCCATCGAGATGGGTCAAGGAGCCGCGCTGAGTCTCGCGCACGTAATGGAGGATGGCGCCCGCCGCGGCCAGGGCAAACGGATGGCCGTCCAGTCCGTAACCCGCCAAGGTCACGACTCGGAAATGGTCGCGCAGCAGGCGCGCGCCGTACTCCTCGCCGAACACCCACTCCTCGATCGGCGTTTGCGTGACGATTGCGCTGCCCGCGCGGCCCTCCAGCGGGCTGGCCGTGCCCGAAGCCAGTAACAGCTCGCTCGGGCGCATGCGGTCAAGCTCGTCCCGCAAGCGCGCCAGGGCTTCATCGCCGCAGAATTCCGTGGCGCGGAAATCGCCCGTGGAAAGGTCCACCAGGGCCAGGCCGGCCGTTCCGTTACGCCATACCACCGACGCAAGGTAGTTGTTCTCCCGCGGCTCGAGCACTTGGGAATCGATGGCCGTGCCCGGCGTCACCACGCGCGTTACCTCGCGCTTCACCAGCTTCTTGGCTAGGCGAGGGTCTTCCATCTGGTCGCAAATCGCCACGCGAAATCCCCGCCGGATGAGCTTGGCGATGTAACCCTCGGCGGCGTGATAGGGCACGCCGCACATGGGTATGGCCGCGCCTTTCTCCTTATTGCGGGAAGTGAGGGTGATCTGAAGTTCCTTCGCGGCCACCACGGCGTCTTCAAAAAACATTTCGTAGAAGTCGCCCAGGCGAAAGAGCAGCAGAGCGTTCGGGTGGCGCTGCTTGATAGCGCTGTACTGGCGCATGAGGGGTGTGGAGAATTCTTCCATGGGGGTGCAGGACTCGCTTGGTCATTATAGCTTGCCCGGCACGGAAACGAAAAAGCAGTTCTCAGCGATCAGTTGTCAGCAGTCAGTAAAAGCGCTCTGAAAATCGACGGGTGAAGTCGTGAGTCATAAGTCTTGAATTGCCTACAGGTGGCCGGCGGCCGCTTTCCGGTCCTCACTGAAAACTGATGACTGACAACTTCCCGTCAGGCCGGCTTGCCGAACGCGAAGAGTGTTTGCGGCGAGGGGATATAGCGCACGTCGGCAAGGTTGCGATATTTCTGGTCAAAATCCAGGCCGTAGCCGACCACGAAGATATCATCAATCGCAAATCCCACGTAATCCGCCTCGACGGGAATAATGCGGCGTGAGTGCTTATCGAGCAGCGCGGCGAGTTTCAAGCTGGCGGGATCGTGCGCCCCCAGCACTTCCTGCAAGTAACTATAGGTGCGCCCCGTGTCCAGAATGTCTTCCACCACCAGCACATCGCGGCCTTCGATGCTGACGTCGAGGTCCTTGGTGATCTTGACTTCACCGGAAGACACGGTGCCGGCGCCGTAACTTTGGATGCTCAGAAAATCCACCGTGCAGTTGATGGAAATATGCCGCACGAGATCCGCCATGAAAACCCAGGCGCCCTTCAAAACGCCCACCAGGTGCGGAGTCTTTCCCTGGTAATCGCGGGAAATGGCGGCGGCCATTTCCGCAATGCGCGCCTGAATCTTTGCCGCATCCAGCAGAATGGGCAGGTCGGACCCGATAGGAGGAATGCTCATGTGCCTTCACCGTTGACGCTTGGGAGAGCTATCTGCTACATTGAAGAATTGCATTTTGCCCTATAAGGAGTGTCCGTGGCAAGTCACAAATCTGCACTGAAGCGCATCGCGCAAACCGAAAAACGCAACGAACAAAATCAGGTGCACACTTCGCGGCTACGTCATCAGATTCGGAAGTTCCGCGCCGCTCTGAAAGCGAAGGACAAGGCCGCCGCGCAGGCGCTGCTGAAGCCCACCGTGGAACTGATTGACCACTCTGTTCACAAAGGCATCCTGCATGCCAATACCGCCGCGCGCTACAAGTCGCGGCTGACGCTTGCCTTCAACGCGCTGGCGTAAAGCAGGGATTAGGGGTTGGGGATTAGGGGCTCAGCGTCACGCCGCTTCGTGGCGAGACTTTAATGGTCCGATTAAGCCACTGAGCATCTTGCCGATTTCTTCGCTCTCCTTGGAAACCAATCCCAGCTCATCGTGCGTTAAATAAATCAAGTTGCACCCAACAATGAGGTGTGTTTCCAGTTCCATCAACGATCCGCGGGCAATTGTCAGAAACTGAATATACTCCCTCGTCGGACCTCTTCCCCATCCCTCGGCGATATTGGCGGGGACTGAGATTGCTGCCCTTCGGATCTGGGAGCATAGGCCGAATCGCTCTGTCTCCGGGAATCGCGAAGTCAATTTGTATAACTCCGTCGTGAAGGCAACCGATCTTTTCCAAACATCCAGCTCTTTAAAGTTGTTGATCACTGCTTCCTTCCCTAAACCCTAATCCCTAACCCCTAATTCCTAGTTCTCCGCGGGCAGGGGAACTTCCCCGCCGATGGCCGCTTCGCCCGTGGATTCCTTGCCCACCACGATTTGCCACACCAGGAACTCCAGCAGAATCCTGGAATCCTTCCAGGAAGACTTGATGCCCAAATCCGCGCGCCGCACAGCGCGCATGGCCTGCAACAACTCCTCGCGGGGATAATTCTTCTGGGTTAGCGGCGCAATCTCCGACGTGGCATAAGGATTCCCCCCGCGCGACCAACCGCCGCGGTTTCCGTAGCTCGCCACGCCGCGGAGGGCCTGGCGAAACAGGTCGCCAATACACCAGAGGATCAGCGTTTCCGCCACCTTGCTCGCCAGCAGCTCCCGCAGAGTGGCCAGCGCCGCGGCGCAATTGCGCTCACCGATGGCACGCAACAGTTTGCCGATTTCGCGCTCCTCGCGAAAGGCGACCATGACCTCTAAATCCTTAGGCTCTACGTGCTTCATCCCCGGGCGCGCGGTCAGCAGTTTCTCCAGCTCCGTGCGCATCCAGAGCAAGTTGACGGCAGAAGGCCCGGCCCCCGAGCGCGAATCCTGACTGATTTCAAACTTCCCGGCGATTTCCTCCGCCAGGCCGCCGGCGATTTCCACCCCTGCACGTCGCAGACATTGCTTCAACCAGTCCGCAGCCTCACGGCGGTCAGGCGAGCGCAACTCCACGAGCTGCGCTTTCTTTTCCAACAACTGGATGAAGCGCCGGCGCCTGTCCGGCTCCGTCGCCAGAAAAATTACCGTGGAGAACGGCGAGGGACGCTCCAGGTATGCTCGAAGTGCTTCCACATCCTCGTCGCCGGCTTGCTTGAAATCTTCCGTGTCGGAAATGAGCAGGAAATTGTGGCCGCCCAGCATCGGCATCTGTTCGGCGCCTTCCAGCGCGTGGGGAATTTGACCGGCAACAAATTCCAGGTCCGCCAGGCACCATTGCCGCGAATCCGCCGGGATGGAGTTCACCACCGCCTTGCGGCATTCTTCCTGGAGAAAGCGGTCGGGGCCACGTAGAAAATACGCCGCTCCCACCTCGCCTTTTTGCAACGCGGTAATGAATTCAGTCGGGCGCATCGAGAAGATTCTAGCGGCTAAGATCGGAATGCGGAAGTGAAATGTGAATTAGAGATGAATTACCCCAATTTCGGGATAGTTCCCGGTGCGCATCGTGGGCCCCCAGACGCCGGCGCCGCTGGTGGTGTAGAGCGTGTAATCCCCTTCCATATGCAAACCGTGGTAATACTTTCCAAATATCAGCCGGGTAACGAACTGGAGAGGGAAGATCTGGCCTTGATGGACGTGGCCTGAGATTTGCAGGCTGATGCCGGCCGCCTTCGCCTCCGCGACTTGGGAGGGGCTGTGATAGAGCAGGATCGAGGGCAGGGCCGGGTCGAAACCGGGCAGCTTGGCCATCTTCTGCGAAAAATCCAAGGCGTGGCCGCGCTCCGGGTAGCTGATACCGATCACTTGCAGGCCGGCGACTACAACACGCTCGTCGTCCAGAACCCTTACCGCGGTTGTGCGCAATGCTGCGATTGAGCGCTGCACGCCCAAGTAAGTTTCGTGATTCCCGGTCACGAAGTAGATCCCCTGCGGGGCGACCAGGCGGTTGAGCGGCGCGACCAATGCCTCCAGATTCCCGTCGGCCCCGTCAAACAGGTCGCCGGTGATCAACACCATGGCGGGATTTTGCGCGTTGATTTTGGCCACGACGCGCGAGAGGAAGCCCGCGCCCAGGATTTGCCCCAGATGCACGTCGGAAAGGTGCACCAATGTTTTGCCTTGCCAACGGGGCGGGAGGTTCTTGATGCGGACGCTGAAACTCACCAGGCGCGGATGGAGGGCGTTGGCAACACCATAGGCAGAGTACAGAAGCGCAAGCCCCACGGCGGCCAATCCGAACCAAACGGGGCTGGGGGTACAGCGGAGAATTCTAATGGCGCCCCAAGCTATCCACGCGAGGCCGAACGACGTGAGGAGAGTAAGTCCTACACCGAGCCAGAGGGAGGAGCAGAAATAGAGCACGCGGGTAAGGAGCCCGTCTGTCCAATGTGCCAAGAAGGCCGAGGCGATGAAGCTCAGCGGGAGCAGAAAGAGAACCAACGCCAGCGCTGCCCGGTGCTCGAACGCGATGGCGCCAAAGAAATACAAGACGGACGCGTAGACAAAGTAATGGCCGAGGAAAAGAATCGAAAGGGCGATGAGAATGAAGAGGGGAATAAAAATAAAGCCTCTCGACATCAGGGGTCACGGCGCGAGACGCGCGTGGCGCCGGCTCAGTGATGTTCCGGGGAATCGACCGTTTTAGGCGCTGCACGGGCAGGTTCAGGCGTCGGCATATGGCACTGGCCGTCGAGAAACCCTCCGGGGTCGACCAGCAGGCAGGAAGTGTAGATATCGCCCAGCACGTTGCCGTGTTCCTTGATCTCCAGGCGTTCATTGGCGCGAACCGTTCCCTTGACCTTGCCGGTGATGCTCACCACTCGGGATTTGATCTCCCCTTCCACTTCTCCCTGGTCGTGAACCACCACCACACCATCGGAAACGATCTCGCCTTTGAAGTGGGCGTTCACCCGGACGAGCCCGCCCGTGACCTTCATCTTTCCTTCCATCTCCACACCAGGCTCGAGCCAGCCGACCCAATCGTCCGGCAAGCCGGAAAGCTCCCGGCGACGTGTTGTGGGTTTGCTCATGCCGAATGCCATTTCGCCCTCCTCAAGGTAGTGGTTAGTGCATAGTGGTTAGTGGCTGGTCCACCCCCATTCACCTCTACCCGCTCACCAACCGCTATCCACTATCCACTAACCACTATCTTTTCACAATCCATTCGTATATGCGATTCAAGTCTTCGGCGGAAAAATAGCTAATTTCGATTTTCCCGCGTTTTTCATCGCCCAGCACTTTGACGCGCGTGCCGAGCGTACGTTCCATCTCCAGCACTGCCGCGCGCACGTTGGCGTCAAGCTTGGGCGGTTCGCCCGCCTCTTTCTTTTTCGCCGGCCTCGACCCGCGCAAGGCGACAAGGTTCTCCGCTTGCCGAACGGACAAGCCCTGCTTCACGATCAACTGCGCCAGTTGCCGCTGCGCCGCGGCGGAATCCAGTCCCAAAAGGGCACGCGCGTGGCCCGCCGAAATCGCCCCCTCCGCGATCATCTGCTGCACTTCCGGAGGCAGGCGCAGCAACCTCAAGGTATTGGTGATGGTGGAGCGGTCGAGCCCCAGCCGCTCAGCGATTTCCTCATGGCTCAATCCGTGCTTGCGTTGCAGCGCGGCATATCCCTCGGCCGCTTCGAGAGGATTCAGGTCCTCACGCAGGAGGTTTTCGGTCAGAGCCATTTCCAATGCGTCGCGGTCTCCAATTTCGCGCACCACGGCGGGAATGGCCGTGAGCCCCGCCTGGCGCGCCGCCCGCCAGCGCCGCTCCCCCGCGATAAGTTGATAGCGTCCACCGGCGCGGCGCAGCAGCACGGGTTGCACCACGCCGCTAACACGAATGGAATCCGCCAACTCTTTCAGTTTGTCCGCCGGGAAGGCGCGGCGGGGCTGGAAGGGGTTGGCGTCAATCTGGTCAACGGCCACTTCTTCCAGTCCGGCCGTGGTGGTCTCGACGGTGCGCAGCAGCGCGTTAAGTCCGCGCCCCAACGCCTTTCTGGTCATGATTAATGACCTCCTTGGCTAAGTCCAGGTAACTGGTGGCCCCCTTGCAATCGGGGTCGTAGAGAAAAATCGGTTTGCCGAAACTCGGCGCCTCGGCCAGCCGCACGTTGCGCGGAATGACGGTGGTAAAAACCTGCTCACCGAAGAAATCGCGCAAGTCGTCGCTCACCTGCCGCGAAAGATTCGTGCGCTCGTCGAACATGGTCAGCAGGATCCCTTCCACGGCCAGCCGCGGGTTGTGCGAGCGGCGGATGCGAATTAGCGTGTCGAGCAGTTCGGAGACTCCCTCCAGGGCGAAGTATTCGCACTGCACGGGGACAATCACCGTGTCCGCTGCCACCAGCGCATTGAGCGTCATCAGATCGAGCGCCGGCGGGCAGTCGAGCAAAATGAAATTGAACTGGTCGCGCAGGCCCTCCATCTTCTTGCGCAGCACCTGTTCGCGCTCGGGTTGGTCCACCAGTTCCACAGATGCGCCCACCAGGTTCTTTTCCGAGGGGATCAAATGCAACCCTTCCACAGGGCATGTCAAAACCAGGTCCTTGAGAGGCACATCGTGGATCAAGGCATGGTAAATCGAGCGGCGCGAGGGGTCACGCGGGAATCCCAGGCCGCCGGTGGTGTTCGCCTGGGGATCGCAGTCGATGACCAGCGTCCACATTTCTCGTTTCGCTAACGCCGCCCCGAGGCTGATGGCTGTGGTGGTCTTGCCGACCCCGCCCTTCTGATTGGCTATCGCGATGACTTTTCCCAATTCTTTTCCCGGCCTTATAGATTCGGGCTGAATCTAACAGAGCCCGCCATTTTCTGCAAGTTGCGAGGGGGGGGAGATCGGGGGATCGCGTCATCGGGTCATTTGCACATTCGTTCATCGGATCATGGAATTGCCGACTCCGGCTCCCCCAAATGGTTGGACACGCTTGTTCGTATGCGTATAATGACTCAAAGTCAAACCCTTGGTGCAGGTTGGGTGTTGACCTCAAGGGAAACAGTCTTTTCTCTGCTGGTTGGGGGCGGAACAACCAACGGCTGAATGTCGCCAGGAGGGTGCGGTATGGTCGTCTTCTGCAAACGATGTGGTTCACCAGTAAGACTCGACAATGGGCGATTGACCGACCCGTCATACAAGAGGTTTTGCAGGCAATCTCTGTGCAGGAATAGATCTCATGACCGCAGAGACGCTGAGGCGCAGAGAGAATCTTGAGTTTCAGATTTCCGCGCCTCGGCGCCTTCGTATCGAAAAGGATTTGTTGGGATTATTCCATGGGTTTTATTCTGGGAATTGATGGCGGCGGCACGCGGACCGCGGCGTGGCTCGCGGACAGTGATGGCAAGATTCTGGCGCGCGCCGAATCCGGGCCCTCGAATCCTCTCAAAGTGGGATTCGCCGCTGCCGAGCGCGAAATCCTAAAAGCTTTCCGCGCCTGCTTGCGGGAAGCAGGATTTCCCCCCGCCGCCGCTCGCGCCACGCGCCCGCCGATTTTGCGCGCCGTCTGCGCGGGCATCGCGGGAGTCGCCCGGCGAGCCGTCCACCGGCCGCTTCTCGCCTGGATGCGCCGGCATATTCCCGCGCGGCACTATCTGCTGACTTCGGACTCTGCCATCGCGCTCGCTGCGGCGGTACGCAACGCTCCGGGCATCATCGTGAACGCCGGCACGGGTTCCTATGCCTTCGCGCGTGATGATCAAGGCAAGCTGTTGCGCGCCGGCGGCTGGGGAGTTCCCTTTGACGATCGCGGCTCGGGCTACGAACTGGGCCGCAAGGCCGTGAGCGCGGCGCTGGAAGCTTACGACGGCCGCGGCCCGCACACCCTTCTGATGGACCGGATCTGCCAGCGTCTGGAACTGTGCGATATCACCGAGATCATTTCCAAACAACTTGAACAACATCAGATCGCCGCGCTTTTCCCCGTGGTGTTGGAGGCGGCCCGCGAAGGCGACCTGGTGGCGCGGCATCTGTGCGACGACTCGGCCCGCGACCTCGCCCGCTTGGCCGTCGCCCTGCTGAGGCGAGCCGGCTGGGCGCGGCGCTCGAAGCCGGTGGTCACGACCGGCGGAGTGTTCAAATCGAGCATCCTCATCCGCCGCGCTTTCGCGCGCCATCTTCGCCGCTTCGCCACGCACGCGCGCGTGGAGATGCTCGAACGACCGCCCGTGGAAGGAGCCCTGTGGCTGGCTCACACCCTGGGCGGGAAGGAATCTTGAGGAAAGCACGCATTTGGCGGAGGACAATATGAGAGTGCTCCATTGTTTTCTCGGTTGTGTCCTAATCGCTGGATTCATCACTCAAGTGCCCGCGCAAACCGATCCCTGCCTTGACCGCACGATCCCAGTAAACGTCTACACCGAGCGAGGAGAGGCTTTCACGCCACTCGCAGCTTTTAGCTTCCGACCGCACATGGGTGGCAAGCCTGTTCGTGTGACGTCTGTAACTTTGGACACAGGCCCACGGCGCGTCTTAATCCTGATCGACGTGAGCGGCAGCATGACCGAGGAGGACCGTCTAAAATGGGGGCTTGAGTTCACCCGGGACCTCATCTCCCTGACACCACTCCGCGACTCGCTGGCGCTGGTCACATTCAGTACCCGGACCGAAGATGTCGTTGCCTTCGGCCAGAGCCAGGACGCCCTTCTGGCGGAGGTTAACAAACTGCAAGGTACCGACTGGCGCCGCGTGAAGAGTGCGCGTAAGACCGCCTTGGTCGATGCGCTGGCGGACGCTCTGGCGATGATGAAGTCGCCGAGGGTCGGAGATGCCATTTGCATAGTGTCGGACGGTGGTGAGAACGCCAGCCAATCGAATTGGTCCAGAGTCAAAGCCCTCATCGAGTTATCCGGCATCCGTGTGTACGTGTTTCTCCCATTCCCGACAACGAGTTCTCGTGCAAGCTCCCCCGAAGAGTCAGTGGGCCTCCCGGGATTATATGACTTGACCTCCGCGACCGGTGGAGACCTCCGCGCGTTTGAGGTTGGCATGGGAACAAACGGAAGTGAGAGAAAGATCGCCAGGCTCGCTGCGGAAGGCATCCGTAAAGAGATTTCCAGTTTCGTAAAGCTGACCGTGAGGCTGCCGGATCCGCTTGCCAATCCGCGCTCATGGAAATTGGAGGTCGTCGACGCCTCGGGTCGGCGAATCAAGCACCTCCAAGTTTTCTATCCGCAGCGGCTCGGTGCATGCACCCCGGGAGATAATCCTTAGCCCTCGTAGAGGGGACCCGCCTTTTGCATCCGCGGCTTCTTTGTTGTCAGCGGGGACGAACCGCGGACTTCCAAAATAGGTCCGCGTTACACGTGCTTCCTCAGTCCATAATCGAGAATCTAAAATGAACTCACGCCACCTTGCGCTCGTACTTGCAAGCCTCGTTGGGGCAATGGCGAGTGGTGGCTCCGGTCTTCTTGTTGAATTTATCCAACAAGATGGGTGAACCGCAATTGGGGCAGGGTTCGGCGACGGGCTTATCCCAGGCGGTGAATTTGCACTCCGGGTAGCGGCTGCACCCGTAAAACGTTTTCTTGAACCGCGTACGGCGCACAACGATTTCGCCGGTGCAGCCTTTTTCCGGGCAGGGAATTCCCAGCGTCTCGCGCTTCACATACTTGCACGTGGGGTAATTGCTGCAAGCGGTGAATTGCCCGTAGCGGCCGTGCTTGATCACCAAGTGGTTGCCGCACTCGGGGCATTTTTCTTCCAGCGGCTGGTCGCCCACGGCCGTGGCATTACCTTCCTTAATAACTATTTTTTTAGTACTACGGCATTCCGGATAGCCGGTGCAGGCCAGGAAGTAGCCAAAGCGCCCGCGCTTCACGGCCATGGGCTTGCCGCACTTGGCGCAGTTCTCCGCCGCCACTTCCGGGGCGGGCGGCCCGGCGCTGGAATATTTGGCGGCGAGGTCCGGCGGCAGGTCGCTGGTGCCGTCGCACTCCGGGTATCCGGTGCAGGCCATGAACTGGCCGTTGCGGCCCAGGCGGATCACCATGGGCTTGCCGCACTTTTCACACTTGACGTTGGTGGGAATGCCTTCGCCCTTGATGTCCACCATTTCGCGCTCGGCCACGCGCAGGTCCTTCTTGAACTTCTTATAGAATTCATCCAGCGCGTCGGTCCAGGAAAGTTTGCCGTCCTCGACGTCGTCCAATTCTTCTTCCATGCGCGCCGTGTAAGCGACGTTGAAAATATCGCTGAAGTTTTTCACCAGCATGTCGCTTACTAACATGCCGAGTTCGGTGGGATAAAAGCGTCCCTGGTTTTTCTCCACGTACTCCCGATTCTGAATGACGGAAAGGATGCTGGCGTAAGTGGAGGGCCGTCCGATGCCCTTTTCCTCCAGCGTCTTCACCAGCGTGGCTTCATTAAAGCGCGGCGGCGGTTCGGTGAAGTGCTGTTCGGGCAGGAGCTTGTGCAGTTTCAGGCGCTCGCCCTCCGCCACTTGCGGCAGGCGCAGTTTCAACTCTTCGTCTTCTTCCATCTCCGCCTTCTCGTCTTTGCCCTCTTCATAAACAGCGCGGAAGCCCTTGAACTTCTCCACCGAGCCGGTGGCGCGCAAGGTGTAATCACCCGCGGCGATGTCCACGGTGGTCTGGTCAAAGACCGCGGGGGTCATTTGCGAAGCGACGAAGCGCTGCCAGATCAGCTTGTAGAGTTTGAACTCATCGGGGCCCAGAAGTTTGCGCAGGGAATCGGGCGTGCGCAAGACGTCCGTAGGCCGGATGGCTTCATGCGCGTCCTGGGCGCCTTTCTTGCTCCGGTAATGGATGGCTTCGGCGGGCAAAAAATCGTTGCCAAAAGTGTGCTGGATGTAACCGCGCACAGCAGTGAGCGCACTCTCCGCCACGCGGGTGGAATCGGTGCGCATGTAGGTGATGAGGCCGACGGCGCCTTCCTCAGGCAGCTCAATGCCCTCATAAAGGTGCTGCGCCACCATCATCGTTTTCTTGGCGTAGAAGTGCAGCTTGCGCACGGCTTCCTGCTGCAACTTGCTGGTAATGAACGGCGGCACGGGGAATTTCCGCTTCTCTTTGGTGGTAACCGACTGCACCACCAAGTTGGCAGCCTTAATCGCCGCCGTAATCCGCTCCGCCGCAGCCTGGTCGGGGATCTCCAGATCTTTCCCCTGATACTTCGCCAGCCTCGCTTCAAACACCGGCGGCTTTTTGCCTTCCACGTGCGCGGTGATGGTCCAGTATTCCTTCTTCAGGAAGGCCTGGATTTCCCGCTCGCGCTCCACGATCAGCCGCAGGGCAACGGTTTGCACGCGCCCGGCGGAGATTCCGCGCCTGACCTTGTCCCAGAGCAGCGGGCTTACCTGGTAACCCACCAGTCGGTCGAGAATGCGGCGCGCCTGCTGGGCGTCCACCAGGTGGGCATCGATCTCCTTCGGGTGTTCGAACGCTTCCCGCACCGCGTCGCGGGTAATTTCGTTGAACAGCACGCGGTAGAACTTCCGCTTGGATGAATTCAGAAGATCGTGGAGGTGCTGGCAGATGGCCTCACCTTCGCGGTCCGGGTCGGCAGCGAGGTAGACGGCATCGGCCTTGCTCGCCGCGGATTTGAGTTCGGCAATAATATCCTTGCGCGTGGGGATGTTGATGTACGTCGGCCGGAAGCCGTGAGCGATGTCAACCCCCAGCTCCCTCTTGGGAAGGTCCATGATGTGTCCCATGGAAGCCTTCACCAGGTAGTCAGCCCCGAGATACTTGTTGATAGTTTTCGCCTTGGCGGGCGATTCCACGATAACCAGCGATTTACTCATAATTCTTTAAGCCTATAGCTCACAGCCGACAGCTAACAGCAAACTGCCGGCTGTAAGCTTTCAGCTTTCTCAAGGTTTTCACCCTGCCGGACAATTTGAAAATGACTTTCGATTTACTCATATCCTTCACATCCACAGCTCACAGCCGACACCGGAACAGCAAACTGTAAGCTGTAGGCTGTAAGCTGTCAACTTCTGTCGATAATTCCCTGGCCCTACAGTTTACGGATAAAATTCTTTCCCGGCAACTGCCGGATCAAGCCGTTCATTTCCAATTCCAGAAGGGTGGCCAGAACGCGCGGATGAGAAACCTTGGCGGCGCTCGCGACATCATCCACAAAAAGAGCCTGATCAGCCCGCAAAACTTCGAACACCGCTTTCTGGTCCGGGGTCAGCGAGGCCGCAAAAAGCGTGGCGGTTTGCGCCCCCATCGGCTCTCCTTCCGCGGCCTCGGCGGGCGGCAAAAGCGTCATGCGAACCTCCGCCGGAAACTCCTCGATCACGTCCATCCACTGATCCACCAGCTTCGCGCCCTGTTTGATTAGATGATTGGGACCGAAGCTTTGGGCAGAGGTAATATTCCCCGGCACAGCAAAGACTTCGCGGTTTTGCTCGAGCGCCAGGCGCGCCGTAATCAGCGATCCGCTGTACTCCGCCGCCTCCACCACCACCACGCCGAGCGAGAGTCCGCTGATGATGCGATTGCGGATGGGAAAGTTTTCCGGAGTCGGCCCCGTGCCCAGGGGAAACTCCGAAATCAGCGCACCCGATTTCACGATCTCTTCCGCCAGGCGCTTGTTCTCACGCGGGTAGATGACGTCGATGCCGGAACCCAGCACGGCCACGGTCTTGCCCTGGGCCTCGAGCGCTCCCCGGTGGCAAGCGGAATCCACCCCGCGAGCCAGTCCGCTGACCACGGCCAGTTGGCGCTGCGCCAGGTCGTGCGCCAGCCGGTGCGCCACGGAGCTGCCGTAAGCGCTGGGCCGGCGCGTCCCCACCATCGCCACCGCATACTGTGAGAGGACTTTCGCATCACCCCGCACGTAGAGCAACAACGGCGCGTCGGGAATCTGCTTGAGCAGCGGGGGATAATCCTCGTCGTCGAAGGCGATCAGCCGGCAGTCGGCTTTGCTGATCTCCTGCATATCCTTCTCGGCGTCTTTCAGCGCCGCTTGCGCAAAAATCGCCTGCGCCACGCGTGCCGGAACGCCGCAACTTTCAAGTTCGGTCAGAGACGCCATATAAGCGGCTTGCGGCGACCCGAAATGCTCGATGAGCTTGTGACATCCGCGGATTCCCAGTCCTTCAATTCGCGTCAATGCCAGCCAGAATGGTAACGATTCGCTCATGAATGGTCTTTCGTGCTGAACGTGCAAGCGCGCGGCGCGCCCCTACCGCCATGCTTCCGCCCCTCCCGGGCCGGTCGCTATCCAAGGGGAGGCATTATATGGCCTTATGGCCTGTGAAGGGGGGTTAAATTCGCAACCGAAGAAATGCGATCGTCCTGCCAAGCCACTCGACCATCGAGAACCAGTCGTGAAAAGACCGATTCGTCGACGAACCGAGGAGCCCATAAGGCGATCCAAGAAGTCTCTTTCTCCTTTGCTTTCAATATTATTCTGGCCTCGCACATGTAAGTAGCTTATTTATCATACACATTCTGGCCTGAAGGTAGAATTGACTTAGGTCAGTTTTGTATCCCATTTCCTTTCAAGCACATTCTGGGTAATACCCTCATTTTGCGCATCTTTTTTTCCTCTTCTCCCGGAATTTCGCATGGTTCTGTAACTGCCATGTTTGCAAGAACTTACACTTTTGAAACGGGCAGACAACATTGCCAGTTTCTCGCCAACATGCTGTATTTTCATATACATTCTGGCATCCGCGAGGTCCTCGAAACTGTTCTCCCCATGGGCCGGAAGAGGATGAACCGCCACAAGAGGCCAATCAAGACTGCGGTACGCTCGCCGTGCGAAGCCATTGGCTGGAGAGTTTGTGTCTTGGCAGTCATCTTCCACCTATCCAAGCGGAAAAAAGGAGGGCTCCGGCTTCAGGCAACGGCTTTCACGGATAACCGGCTCCTCCCGGAACGAGCCGTCACTCCTGTCTGACCACTGACGACCGGCTGCCGCTCTTCCACTGCTTTCCGTATTTCGCCCTCTCGTGGGGGGATTCGAGGGGCGCCCGGCACGGGCAGGATACTTTCGCTCTTATTGATAATAGCTCATTCGATACTTCACGTCAAGGGCTAATCGAGCCTACCCCGCAAAGCACCCTAGCCGGCGCGGTGGGGGAATGGTCCAGCCCAGAGCGCGGCAAGGGGAAGGCGTCCCCACAGAGCCGCTCGCCGCCCAGGTGCGGAGGCGCTGCGCAGATGTGACGCCGACGGTCGGTTTTGGATTCCGCAGTCCTTCCATAGCGATGGTTCCCGAGTTCGGAGGCATGCCTGGGTCATGGAAATATGTCGATGATCCTGCAATGGGTCCGCAGGTCTCAGCGGCGAATGTCGGCTCCATAGCCGCTACCCCCGTTGACCCCATCGCATTTATCCGTGGGCGATTTGTCAATGGCTTGGTGCGTGCCTGAATCTCGCATTGACAAAACCCATGCCGGCAAGTCTCGGTGAGAGACCTCACCACGAAATCATGTCTACAATCTGCAAAAGTGCCGAATCCATTGAGGTGGACTCCATGCCCATCTGTTAAGTATTTCAAAAATAGTACTTTAGGTCCATTGTGGGCCCTGCTCGAAGGGTGAAACAATGGGGCCGACTGACCCCCTTTCGGACCATTTTGGGGGCGAAAGTGTCTCAGATTTCATCGCCTTCGCGCGGATAGTCCGTGAGGAATTTGGAATCTCAAATGCACAGGGTGGGTCATACGGGAGGTTGTTCCGCATGAGCTTATATGTCAAACGAATGGGTCGCACCGTCCTTTTATTCTTCCTCGTCCTGGGCATCGGCTCCGCCGTTGCCTTGGGGCAGGCCCGGAAGAAATCCAAGGCAGGTGGCGGCAGCGGCAGCCTTGATGATTACCTCAAGCCTCAACTCCTGAATGCCGACTCCAATCCGACTTTGCGTTATCCGGTGGCAAGCTTTTCCGGTTGGTCGGTTAAGAGTACATCCTACGGTTGGTTCGATGTGACCCGAAATGCGATCCGCTACAGCGTGGTTCAACCTGCCGATAAAATAAGCGAAGGATTCGAAATGTCCACGGGGGAGATTATCGACCTCAAGATCGAACAGATGTACTTGATGTTCCACCGGGGCTCGGAAAAGAAAAAGTACATGATCTTTTATTTATCCCAAGATCGCTGGGGGATGATTCACAGCGGTCCGGGAGCCATACAGGCTGCCAGCGTGGGCGCCTTGGGCACGTCTTCAATGTTCCAGGCGGTCAGGAACTTCGATAATGTGCTGGCCATGGTGAAGCCGCCCGCGCCCGTGGTGGTTGCGCCCATCAGCATCCCCCCGCCAGAACCCAAGCCGGCTGAGCCACCGCCGCCGCCGGCGATCGTGGTGGCGTCCCCATCCGGGGCGGGGCCGAATCAAACCGTCGAATCGAATCAATCCTCCCTGGTCATCCGCGGAGTGGCGATGGACAGCACCGGCATCCCGGTGGTAAGCATTAATGGGGTGCCCGCCAACATTCGTCCGCAGAACAACCAGGCGGCCGAATTCTGGTCAGACCCGCTGCCCCTCCAGCCGGGCGCTAATCCCATCCAGATTGCCGCCACCAACTCGGCCCACGTGGAAGCTAAGATCGCCTTCACCGTCCACTACGCGCCTAAGGCCGCGCCCGTGAACCCCAAGGCTTTGGACAAGGCGGAGATCATTTCCTTGCTCGTGGGAGGGGTTCCGCCCTCGCGCGTGGCTGAGATTCTTAGGGAGCGCGGCATCAAGTTTGTACCTGCGGCCGACGATCTGAACGAAATCCGCGCCGCTGGGGGAAGCGACGAACTGACCCAGGCCATCCAAGAGGTGGCGGCGCATCCTTAACGCGACTCGAGTGGGAGGTGCGGCATAAAAGTGATAGCCTGTGCCGCTGCAAATATGCGAAGGGCCTTGGCCAATAGGCCGCGGTGAGTTCCCAGGCGCCAGGAGATGCTGCGTGGGTCCTCGTGCGCGCTGTAATGGCAAGGCGGCGCCAGACCGGCGCATTCCAAGAAGCTTTGACAACACTTCGAAAGCGGCTGCCCCATGATGGAAAAAGAAAAACCAAACCGCCCGGGCTTTCTGGTGACCCAGGTAATTTGGCTGAGTCTCGCGGTTTGTGCGCTGGGGCCGGGATTGCCGCAAGGCTTCGCGGCGAAGCGACCCCAGCCGGCTGTTCCTTCCGCTTTTCCGGACGACGTGCAACTGGTCAACGCCGATACCGACCCCACCCTGCGGATTCCGATTGCCCACTTCACCCAAACCACGCTCACTGGGCCGTTCTCTCGCATCACGGGGGGATTTGGTTGGCTGGAAATCAGCCACAGTACAGTTCGGTACACGGCGATGGAGCAACTGCACGTGGGGCATTACGGGAACGCGACGAAAGAGAACCGACATCGGGTTCGAGTATGCCCGGTCAGATCTTACCGAGCTGAAGATGCTTTACCGCTCAGGGATCTACCCTATTCCGGACAATGCCGTGCAAGCTCACGTTCAAAACAAGATCAGGCAATACTTCTCTTATTATGCGGAGGGCCACTGGCCCTTGGATCGCAAGGGCATGGATAGAATGCAGAAAGTCGATGCCGAGTATACCCCGCTGATCCTGCGAGCGTTTCAGAATTTCGACGGCGCGGTGGCAGACTTCAAACTTAAGCACCCGGCTGCCGCATCGCCTCTCACCGTGGCTCAGCCCGCCGTGGCGCCCGAACCTGAGCCTGCGCCTCCTCCACCTCCTCCGATGCTTGTCATTTTCACCCCGCCAGGTGCGAGCGAGAACGGGACGGCCCAGGTCAACGAATCACCATTGACCATTCGAGGTGTGGCTATGGATAACTCGGGTCTGCCCACCGTGACGATCAACGGCGCGCCCGCTTCGCTCCGCCCGAAAGACGCACACGCGGTCGAGTTCTGGTCAGACCCGCTGCCGCTCCAGCCGGGGGACAATCCCATTCAGATTGGCGCCACCAACTCGGCCCACGTGGAAGCCAAGGTCGCTTTTACAGTTCATTACACGTCCAAGGCCGCGCCCGTGAATCCCAAAGCCTTGGACAAAGCGGAGATCATTTCCTTGCTCTTGGGAGCGGTGCCGCCCTCGCGCGTGGCTGAGATTGTTAAGGAGCGCGGCATCAAGTTTGTACCCAACACCGACGATCTAAATGAAATCCGCGCCGCCGGTGGAACCGATGAATTAAACCAAACCATCCAGGAGGCCGCGCTGCGGAAGTAGTGAGGCAAGAATGTGGTGATAGGCGGGTCAGGGGGCTGGCTAGGAGATTAGAATTCAGCCTCGGAACAAGCAGGGGCCTCCCGTGAGCCTCTGAATCGCTTGTTCCTAGGGCAGTGCACAGGGGAGGATAGATTCTGATGAGTACAAATTCTACGGTTCGGCGCTGTTGGCGTTCGGGGCTGCTCCTGTTTCTGTTCCTCAGCGTAACTTCGGTGGGCGTGGCGAAGACGAAGGGTTCGAGGGGGAGTGGTGACACCGACCTTTCCAACATCATTCGCCCCGAACTTATGAACGCCGGGTCTGATCCCACTCTGCGCTTCCCGGTCATGAGTACGGTAGGCGCGATCACATACGGTTGGTTGGACATTACCAGCAGCACAATTCGCTACACGGAGATGCAGCCCAGCCGCAGGTCCACGCGCTCTTTTGCCGTGTCCAGATATGCCATCTCCAATCTCGAGTTCAACAGATCCACCCTCGCGTTCAAGGTCTCCAAAAGGTGGCAGCAACTTATCTATGTACCGCAAGATCAGTGGGGGCAGGTCCACTTGGCCTTTCATGGTTTATCGAACGAGGCCAGCCGCGATAATATGGGGACGGCATCAATCTACAAGACGCTTTTGAATTTCGATGGCGTGCTGGCGCTGGTAAAGCCTCCCGCCCCTCCGCCCGCGCCTGCGGTCGTGCAAACTGTGGCGCCTGAACCGGCGGCCAAGCCTGCTGCACCCCCTTCTCCTCCCGCCATTGTGCTGTCGTCCCCGCCCGGCGCAGGGGAAAACCGGCCCATCGATTCGGAGGATTCCACGGTGGTCATTCGTGGCGTAGCTATGGATAGCACCGGCATCCCCGTGGTGAGAATTAACGGATCACCTGCCAACATGAGGCCGCAAACGACGCAGGCGGCGGAATTCTGGACGGACCCTCTGCCGTTGCAGGCGGGAACTAACCACATTCTAATTGTCGCCTCCAATTCCGCCCATGTGGAGGCGACACTTGATCTAACCGTTAATTACCACCCCAAGGTCGCCCCAGTGAACACACGGGGGCTTGACCGGCTGGATATCATCGGGTTGCTTCAGGGAGGAGTCCCGCCCGCGCGCGTGGCGGACCTGGTCAAGGATCGCGGCATCAAGTTTTCACCCAGTGCGGATGATCTGAAGGCTATTCGTGACGCCGGGGGAACGGACGAACTGATCGAAGCTATCCAGCAGGCCGCTCCGAAACCCTAGTGATTGGCTTAAAGGTTGGTCGCGCCGCACACCTCACAATGTGGCGCCTACTCTACCGAGGGTGGAGGCTTATGCCTGAGAAGGCGAAACTCCTTTGGGAGTCGATGTTGGATGCGGACATGAATGCTCGCTATTGGGGCCGCCTGGCCCGTCGATATCAGAGAAAAGAAATGGGCCTCAAGATTCTACTTGCGGCGACTTCTTCTGCGACGGTTGCCGGTTGGGCCCTTTGGAAAGGTGCCCCACAGTTATGGCAGGCCCTTTCAGGATTTTCAGCCCTTGTCGCAGTCGCCCTCCCGATATTGAATTACAGTCAGCGAATAGAAACGATGGCTGATCTTCGTGCGAAGTGGATGCATCTCCGCGTTGAATACGACAGCCTTTGGGCAGAATGGACTTCAAAACGCCGGGCAGAGCCGGGCAGGGCATTTGAACTGTTGAAAGGCAGGGAGGTGGAATTTAGTAAAATCGAGGCGACGCTGCCTCGGGACCGGAAGTTAATCCGAGACTGCCAACAGGAAGTTAGAAGATCGCGTGGCATTTAACATTCTGCAGAGGAGTGACTCAGTGGCAACTAACGATTCTAAGCATGAGCCGGAGGAGCGAACAAACAAGGAGTTAACCGAACAGGAGCGCGTCAAGCAGTCCGACAAGGTTGTCAGGATGGAGCGCGAGGAACCGTGGCCAGACCCGCCTTCTCAGGAAGACAAAAAGAAGGAGTGAGGGCGGCGCGGCGACTTTTTCATCAGCCTGCTAGGGGAGAGCCAACGGATTGAGGGTGGAGGGGGAGACAAGTCGGGGGCGGCGCGATGTGGCGCATCCCCATAAGTTTTAGGTCTGAGAGGTCCGCATAATGGCCTGGGAAAAACACTCGAAGTCGGTTTATCTTTTGGCGGCCCTGGTAATAGGGATGGGGTTCTACGGTGGTGAGTGGGCGCGCGCCTTGCCCCCACCACAGCTTGCTGCCGTGGCGCAGCAAATGCCTCGCGTTTACGTTCCCTCCACCAATATTCCCGATGACGTGCAACTGGTCAACGCGGATACGAACCCCACCATTCGCATTCCGGTGGCCCATTCCAGTTTGAACTGGTCTCTTCTCGTGCCGCGGATCAGGGCCTCCTACGGCTGGCTCGAAATCGATCGCAACACCATCCGGTATACCATGGTCCTGCCGTCGCGAATGACCAAGGAACCCGACCTTGCCTTCGAGATGAGCCGGACAGAAATCACGGACCTGAAAATAGAATTTCTCTCAGCCGAATTTCGGGCTCGTAAATTGAGGCACTTCTTCGGCTATTCGCCGCCAAGCCACTGGGACGCGGCGGATTCACAGAATTCCTCGTTGAATAACATCAACCAATTGGATGCCGTTTACACACCACTGATCTTGCGGGCGCTACAGAATTTTGACGGCGTCGTGGCCGACCTCAAACTCAAGCAGCAAGCCGCTGCGCCGCCACCTGTTGTGGTGCGACCCACCGTCGCGCCTGCACCCAAACCTGCTCCCCCGCCCTCTCCGCCGACGATTGTGGTCATGGCTCCTTCCGAAGCGGCGGAGAACCGGACGATTGAGGTCAACGAGTCCCCGCTCACGATTCGCGGCGTGGCCATGGATAGCTCGGGTCTGCCCAACATAACCATCAATGGCGATGCTGCGGCGCTGCGGCCCAAGGGGGGGAACGCCGCAGAGTTCTGGTCCGATCCCCTCGCCCTCAAGCCCGGCGATAACCCCATTGAGATCGTGGCCACGGGCCCCGATAAGGCGACCGCCCATTTTCAGTTTGTTGCCCACTTCGCGCCCAAGGCGGCTCCTGTAAATCCGCGGGCTTTGGGCAAGGAGGAAATCATCTCGCTTCTCCAGGGCGGGGTATCAGGCGCGCATGTGGCGGAACTCGTCAAAGACCGCGGAATCAAGTTCACGCCCACGCCTGCCGACTTGAGTGATATTCGCGCGGCTGGTGGCGGCGAAGAGTTGATCGAAGCCATCCAGCAGGCCGCCGCGCCCGCGAAGGGAACCTAATTCTCCCCCCGGTAATTGACAACCGGACTGGCTGGGATAAAATGGCTTGTCGGTTATCAAAACAGCCATGCCAGCACTCAAGCTTTCCGTTGTCCAGTATCTCAACACGGTGCCCCTGATTTGGGGGATGTTGCACGGTGAGCAGCAGGGGAAATTCGATCTCCAGCTCACTACCCCGGCCAAATGCGCGGATGCGGTACACCGCCGCCAGGTGGACGCCGGCATTATTCCCTCCATTGAATACCAAAGGCTCGACAAGGCGCAAATCCTCACCGGCATGTCCATCTCCGCCAAGAACGAAGTGAAGAGCGTGCTGCTGCTGAGCAAGGTGCCTTTTGCCAAGATCCAGAAAGTGGCGGCCGACAATTCCTCGCGAACCTCCGCGGCGCTGTTGCGCATCCTGATGCGCAAGTTCTATTCCAAGTGGATCACGGTAACGCCGCTTGCCCCGCGCCCGGACGACATGCTGGCGCAGGCCGATGCCGCGCTGGTGATTGGCGACGTGGCGCTTACTTTCACCGGCCAAGTGGCGGAGGTCTATGACCTCGCCGGCGAATGGAAGCGCTTCACCGGCCTCCCCTTTGTTTTTGCCCTCTGGGTGGGCCACGATGACCGCAACCTCACCAAACACCAGCCGGATTTCGCCGCTTCCCTGGCGTTCGGACTCGCCCACATTGACGACATCGCGGCAGAATATGCGCCCAAACTCGGCATTCCGCCCGATGCCATCAAGGTTTACTTGACCCAAAATGTGGATTATTCTTTGGATGAGGAGAATCGCAAGGGCTTGCGGCTGTTTTACAAGCTGGCCCATGAGTCTGGCATCACTCCTGGGGAAAGAGATTTGTATTTTGCCTGAGTCCCCCGCCGGGACTCCCCCCGCCCGCCCGCGACGCCTCCTGCCAAGGGATGAATCGCGAATGCCTTTAACTCCCGCTCAGGCTCTCGAAATGCTGCGCTCTGATGACCTGCTGGGCATCGGCATGGAAGCGGACGCCGTCCGCAAGCGCCTCCATCCCGGCAACGTGGTGACTTATCAGATCGACCGCAACATCAACTACACCAACATCTGCACCGAATATTGCTCCTTTTGCGCCTTCTATCGGCCCGTGGGCTCGCCGGAAGGCTATATCCAACCGCTGGAATCGATGTTTCAGAAGATCGAGGAGACCCTTGCCCTGGGCGGCACGGGTGTATTGATGCAGGGCGGCCTGCACCCCGACCTCAAGATCGATTATTACGAGGATCTTCTCCGCAACATCAAGCGTCGCTTTCCCCAGATTCACCTGCACTGCTTTTCCGCGCCGGAGGTTTTGAACATCGCGGAAGTCTCCGGCCTCACTTTGCGCGATACCATCTCTCGCCTGATGGAGGCGGGGCTGGATTCCATTCCCGGCGGCGGCGCGGAAATTCTGGACGACGAGGTTCGCCGGCGCATCGCGCGCTTGAAATGCACCACCGAGGAATGGCTGCTCATGCATCGCACCGCGCATGAACTGGGCATGCGCACCACCGCCACCATGATGTTTGGCTGCGGGGAGACACTCGATCACCGCGTCAACCATTTCGAGCGAGTCCGCAAATTACAGGAAGAGACCGGAGGCTTCACCGCTTTCATCCCCTGGTTTTTCCAGCGCGCCCACACTTCGCTCGGCAACTTCATCAAGGAAGAAGTGACGGCGGTGGATTACCTGAAAACCCTTGCCGTGGCGCGCATCTACCTGGATAACATCGAGAACGTCCAAGCCTCGTGGCTGACTCCCGGCCACAAGATCTGCCAGATCGCCCTGCGCTTCGGCGGCAACGACGTGGGTTCGATCCTCATTGAGGAAAATGTAGTCCGCGCTGCCGGCGTCACCCGCACTTCGAGCGAAGACCAACTCCGCCGCATGATCCAGGATGCCGGCTTCCGCCCCGTCAAACGCGACACCCTTTACCGCAATTACTTCCTGAACTAAATCCGCACGTTTAGTGTGTTACACTTCTCCGCTGCCAAGGTGCGGTCATGCGAGACAGCACCAATCTGATGGACCGGTAAAGGTGAGGCTGCACGATCCGTCAGGGACACAGGCTCTCGAGTGGAGGCGGATTCCGTCCCGTACCGGCCCCGCGCAGTTTGTGTATGTTGATGAGGGCCACTAAACAAGAGCATACAATCCATGGAATTGAAAACTCAAAAGCTGACGTTTATCGAGAAGACGGGCTATGCCTTCGGCGATGCGGCCTCCAATCTGTTCTGGATGACCTTCATCTATTTTCAGAGCATATTCTATACCGACGTTTTCTTTTACACTCCCAATGCCGAACTGGAACGCTCACTGCTGAGAAAACTCGCAGCACTGCTTCTGCTTACGCGCTTTCTCGATATGGGGTTTGACCTGTCCATGGGCGTGCTAGGCGATAGGACCCGCACGCGCTGGGGCAAGTTCCGCCCCTACCTGCTTTGGATTGCGGTCCCATTCGGCATTATCAGCGTACTGACGTTTACGACGCCATCCTTCAGCCCGTCGGGAAAGCTGATCTACGCCTACATCACCTTGTGCCTGATGATGATGGTGTATTCCGCCATCAACGTCCCCTATTCGGCTTTGATGGGCGTGATCTCGGCCGATTCGCAAGAACGCACGAGCGTTTCATCGTACCGCTTTGCCTTTGCCTTCGGGGCAGGTCTGGTCGTTCAATTCGCCACGCTCTACCTGGTGGACTACTTCGGGAGAGTAAGGCCGGAAATGGGACCGGAACTCCTGGCTGTGGCCAAAGCCCATGGCTATCAGATAACGATGGCCATTTATGCCGTGGCGGCCGTCGCGCTGTTTTTCCTCACCTTCGCGCTCACCCGCGAGCGGGTGCAACCGATCCAGGAGAAGAGCACGCTCAGGCAGGACCTGAAGGACCTGGCGAGCAATGTACCGTGGCTCATCCTCTTTGCCATGGGAACGTTGACGGTCTGCTCGGTGGCGATCCGCAGCGGCGCCATCCTTTACTACTTCCAGTATTATGTAGGCAATGAAAAGCTTTCCGCCGCTTTTATGGTTGCCGGCACGGTGATGTCGCTCACGGGGACTCTCCTGGTTCAATACGTCACGCGATTTGCCGGAAGGAAAGCCACGTACATCGGCTGCGTGCTGCTGGCTACGGTGTTCCTGGCTCTTTCCTACTGGGTCGGACCGCATCAAGTGGCGCTGATGTTCGTTTTTCAGTTGCTCTACAGCCTGGTGACGGGACCGACATCCGCGGTGCTGTGGGCCATGTTCGCCGACTCCGCCGATTACTCCGAGTGGCGCACCGGCCGCCGGGCCACCGGGCTGGTCTTCTCAGCGGCAGGCATGTCAAACAAATTCGGCTGGGCCATCGGCGGGCCGGTGGCGGTCTGGCTGCTTGCGCAATTTGGATATCAGGCCGGCGTGGCCCAGACACCTCATGCGCTGCACGGCATTCTGCTCCTGTTCACTTTCGTTCCCGCTGCTGCCCTCGTGCTTGTGGGCGTGGGACTGCTCTTCTATCCGCTCAACGAGCTGAAGACGAAGAATATCCAGAGTGAGTTGCTGGAAAGACATGTGAAGGCCGCAGTGGCAGCGCTTCCCTAAGTTCCTCCATGCGAAAGACGGCATCGATCTTAACGCTGCCGTCCGGCGAGTGCTACGCTCTGTATTGCAAGGGCGCAAAAGCTTGCTAGTTGACCAAGAAACTCTGTGCTGGTATTGAGGGTCGCGACGTGAATCGCAAAGACCCCTCTTTCGCTTCGCCCCTCCGCACCTTCCCTTGGGGGGAGGGTTGGGAATTCTACCTCCCTCTCCCGGTGAGGCTGTCTCAATATCCAAGCCTGAGAGCCGGGTAGGAGAGAAAGAGAGCATCATCAAGGGCTAGCGCAGAGTGGGCGAGGCGAGCCCGCAAGTTTCCGGTGGCGACGGCAAGATTCTTCCTCATCGTATTCAAACTGGGCGCTGTCATAGCCCGGATATCTCACGAAGGAATTGAAAAAGGCTGTCTCTTTCTGGCATGAGTATTTTTGTGGAAAAGACTTCTGCCGAAGAAGGAGGACAGCCTTTTGCCTACACAGTGTAACCAAATATTCCTGGATTTTCATCCCCTGGACCAGCGCCAAGTGCGGGGCGGGTTTGAGGACGGAGCGATCACCAGCGACGCCGGCGGGCCGCTGCTGCGCGAGGTGGAGAAGCGGGCGGAGATCATCGCCCAGTTTGCGGGCCGTTTCCGCGACCATCGCAAGGCGGAGCGCATCGAGCACCGGGTGGAGGAGTTGGTCGCGAGCACGGCGCGTGGTGGCCAAGGCCGAGGATCTGGAGAAGGGCGCCAACCCGCGCGTTGTGATGACCTCGTTGCCGAGCGCAGAGTGGGCGGCGCAGGCGTGGTACGAGGATCTGTAACGCACGCGGGGCGAGATGGAAAACCGCAGCAAAGAATAATTGATGCTGTTCGCGGAGCTGTACTACGGTCGCCATAGCGGCTTTGGCGCGTCGGCGACCGTTCGGTCTTACTTCAGCGCGGTCGGGGGAAGTGTTTTTGGATGGACGACTGATAAGGCTTATGGAATTCATCGACGAACCACAGACCCCGGGTCTGGGGATTGGCGCTAATTGCTGGGAAGTCCGGCTAGCGGTGGAGCTTTGCCGGAGGGATTTTAAAACCAATGCGTCGCCCAGGGCGCCCGGAAGCTTCAATCGACCGCCGGATAGCGTCAAAGACTGCGGTAATCTGCGGATCATGCCTATTGTCAAACATCTGCTGTCCATTGAACTGCTGCGCCGGGCGGCCGGACGCACCACCGCGTGCGATTACAGCTCAAAGCTTCATCCTGCGCGCGTGCCGTTGGGCACAGGTTTTTCCGGCACGGCTAAAACCGGCGTTATTCCGTCTGAGTAACCAATATCAAACAGCATCCCTTCGGAGATTTGGCCCATCATCTTCTTGGAGGGAAGATTTACGACGAACAACGCTTGCTTGCCTTCAATTTCCTTCGCATCCTGCCGCTCCTGTTTCATTCCCACCAGTATTTTTCTCTTGTGGTCGCCGAAATCGACGATGACCTTCAACAATTTGTCAGAGCCTGGAACATCTTGAACCAATTCGATTGTCCCCACGCGAATGTCAAGTTTTTCAAATAGATCAAAGGGAATAGATGGCTTTGTGGGCGCGACATTGATTCTATCCATATTCTCCTCGTTGTTTCCGAACCCCTAGCTCTCTCGCGACTCCTGCTCCTCCACCACCTTGGTGGTTTCCTCCCACTCGCGCATCAGTCGGGTGATTTCCGCGCGTCCCTGCTCGATCAGTTTGGCAAGCCGCACGCTTTCTTCGGCGCTTTTGAAGTGGGCCGATTCCTGCCCGTAGCCTTCTATCTCCACTTCCAGGCGCGCCACCTGCTCCTCGATCTCACGGCAGCGATCCTTCATCTGCTGGAGGCGGAGAGGATTGACCTTTTTCACTTTCGGAGCGGGAGCGGGCGATGGCTCCGGCTGTGCCGCGGCATGTTTGCCCTCGTGCGTGAGGTGCGCCCCGGCGCGCTCCGCCGCCAAATCCGGCAGGCCGGGCAAGGTGAGATCGATTTCCTTCCCACTCTTGCGCCACATGTAATCCTCGTAGTTGCCGGGGAAAACATTCACTTCGCCGCCGCCGATTTCAAAAACCCGCGTGGCCAGCTTATCGATGAAGTAGCGGTCGTGCGAGACGAACACCACCGTGCCCGTGTATTTCTCCAGCGATTCCAGCAGCACGTCCTTGGCGCGCAGGTCAAGGTGGTTGGTGGGTTCATCGAGCAGCAGGAAGTTGGAAGGGTGCAGCAACATGCGCGCCAGGGCGTAGCGATTGCGCTCGCCGCCGGAAAGCACGCGGATGCGCTTGAACACATCGTCTTCGGTGAACAGGAAGCACCCCAGCAAGCTGCGCAGCTCCGTCTGCGCGCTCATGGCCATGGGCGCGGCGCGAGTCAGGTCGTCGAGCAGGCGCGCCTCCGGGTCGAGCGCCTTGTATTGGTCCTGGGCGAAGTAATCCGCCTCAACATTGTGGCCCAGTTTGAATTCTCCCCCGCTCAAGGGTTCGGTGCCCGCCAGCATTTTGATGAGGGTGGATTTGCCCGCCCCGTTCACGCCCACCAGGGCCACGCGATCCCCGCGATCGATGGTGAAACTCACGTCGCGGAACACCTGCTTGGGGCCGTAACTCTTGGCCACGCGCCGGAACTCCGCCACGTGCCGGCCGCTCGCTTTGGGCTGAGGAAATTTGAAGTGGATGGCCTTCTCTTCCTTGGGAATCTCGATGCGATCCATCCGCTCGAGTTCCTTGATGCGGCTTTGCACCTGCTTGGCCTTGGTGGCCGTGTAACGGAAGCGGTTGATAAAAACTTCGAGCTGCTCGATGCGCTCCTTCTGATTCTGGCAAGCCGCCTCAATTTGGGCCCGGCGCTCGGTCTTTTCTTTCAGGTATTTCTCGTAATTGCCGCTGTAGAAGTGAACCCTCTGGTTCCAAATCTCGACCATCTTTTTCACCGTGACGTTGAGAAAGAAGCGGTCGTGCGAGATCAACACACAGGCGTGGGGGTAATCGTGGAGATACTCTTCCAGCCAGTTGCGGGCCTCGAGGTCCAAGTGATTGGTTGGTTCGTCGAGCAGCAGCAGGTTGGGCTTTTCCAGCAGCAGCTTGGCCAGGGCAATGCGCATCTGCCAGCCGCCGGAGAATTCTTCCGTATGGCGATGCCAGTCGGAGGGCGGGAATCCCAGGCCGCCCAGCACCATTCCCACCTGCGCCTCGAGCGAATACCCGTCGCGATGCTGAAACTCCGTGTCGATGGCGTGGAAGCGGTCGGCAACCTGCGCGTACTCGGGCCCGGCCGGATCCAGTTCCCCCATCTTCTCCATGAGGGTTTCCATCTCCTGCTCCATCGAGAGCAGATCGCCGAACACGGACATGCACTCCGCCATCACCGTGCGCCCGGCAAGCGTCAGGCCGTCCTGGGGCAGGTAGCCGGCCGTGACCCCTTTGGCAAAAGTGACTTCGCCATAATCGAGGGGCTCGAGGCGGGCCAGGACCTTGAGCAACGCGGTCTTGCCCGTGCCGTTCGCGCCCACCAGGCCCACGCGGTCGCGCGGGGTGATGAGCCAGTCGAGATTCTCAAACAACACCTTGGGGCCGAAGCGTTTTCCGGCTGAGGAAAGTTGGATCATAGGAAATACGGAGTTTGAACCATCTGTTGGCGGCGTCCTCCGAGCGGGGCACGGCGGGGGCCGAACTCAGAAGCCTGTCAATGCCTTTCACTTTAGCAATAGTCAATATTAACACGAACATTTTCCCGCCCCATCAACAACTTCCTTGACGTTCCGCGCCCGGCGAAAGGATAATCGCGGCCGAAAAGAACATGCGGCGGGAGGCCGGCATGTCTCGCCAGGGTTTCTAAGGCGAGATGCCGGGCGTCCTGGCCGGCGGCCGCAACCTGCGCGCAAAGCGTCAGAGTTCGCAAGGGGATAACCTCGCATGGCGGACCAACTCCCAATGTCGCAGCGCATCTTTACCCATCTCGACGCGCGGATTCCCGTGCGCTGCTTCGAACACATGGCCATCCTGCATCGTGGCGGCGCCTCGGCAATCTGGGGAGCGGAATTCATCGCCGAGGGTCTGCGTCTGGGCCACCGGTGTTGTTGCCTGGCGCCCGCTGCCCTGCACCCCGGCATGATTTCGCGCCTGCGCGAACTCCGCGTTGACGTGGAACGGCATCTGGGCGACCAGACTCTGCAATTCCCGCCGCAGGCGCCAGACGCGGACGAATTGCGGGATTGGACGAAGAGATTCTTTGCTGATGCCGAAGAAGCGCATGTGCCGGCAATCCGCTGGTTGGAAGAGGGGGTTTGGACAAAGCTAGAGGTCATTCCTGTTACGCAATTCTTTGAGCTGCACGCGCGCTTGAATTATCTGATCAAGCATTATCCCAGCGTGGCCTTGTGCCATTACGACGTTGACCATCTGGAAATCCCGCACCTTTTTTCCGCCATTTCCGTCCACCGCCACCTGTTGGTGGAAGGCACGCTGGTTCGGGACAATCCCTTCTATATTCCGGCGGAGAAGTTTATCTCCATAAGTCCGGAAGACCGCGAGCGGGGTCTCCGCGACATATTCCGGGAAGTCGGGTTTGACCTGGGGAAACTGCTTTCCACCCTGGCGGGCTATGGGCACCTTCAATTGTCGGCGCCGCCGGGTGAGGGGGTCTGAACCTCAGCGCCTATTCGCTACCTGACCCCGCGCCACTTTTCTTCCCGCAGATTTGATACAATTTGCTAGAATGGAGGCCGGTAGACTCGTAAACACAATGGACTATGACCAACTAGGAAGTTTCTTGGAGGTGGCGAAGCTGCAGAGTTTTTCCCGGGCGGCGGAGAAGCTGTTTCGCACGCAACCCGCCATCAGCGCGCAGATTCGTCTGCTCGAACAGGAATGCGGCGAGAAACTCTTTGACCGCAGCGGGAAGAAGGTTTTGACCACGCCTGCCGGGGAGATTCTCTATCGTTACGCGGAGAAGATGCTTCTGATGCACAAGGAAGCACTTCAAGCGATTGCGGAGTTGAACCAGACCCCGCGGGGCAAACTCTTCATCGGCGCCAATGAAGCCACTTGTCTCTATGTCTTGCCCAAAACCTTTGCCCGCTTCAAGCAGCTCTACCCGCTTGTCCAAATCAGCATCTACCGCAACTTCAGCCACAAGATCCTCCAGAAGGTTCAGGAGGGCGCGGTTGACCTGGGAATCGTCACCCTGCCCATGACGGCCAACAACATGGAAGTGATCCCGGTCTTTCGTGATGAAGTCCAGGTGGTCATGCCCAAGACCCATCCGCTGGCAAAGAACAAGAGCTTGACGGTGGAGGAACTCGCTCAGCATCCTTTGATCCTGCCCAAGACCGGCCACACGCGTGTGGTTATTGACCGCCTGCTGCGCGCGCACCGCGATCGCTTGCAGATTTCCATGGAGCTCGCGAGCGTGGAGACGATCAAGAAATTTGTGGGCGCCGGCCTGGGGATTTCCCTGATCAGTCGAACCTACGTGCAGCCGGAAGTGGCCGCGGGTTTGCTGAAGTTGATCCCGCTCGAAGGCCAGAAGATTTACCGGGAGCTGGGTCTGGTCTATCGCCGGGACCGCTACTTGTCGCTTCCCACCAAGGTATTCATTGAAGTCGTGCGCGAGTCAACCAAGACCGCCATTGCCAGCGCTTCCTCCACGACGAATACGGGTACGATTCGCTAGCGGTCCGTCAGACGACGGATTCGCTAAGTCCCACAGGGGAAATTCTTGTCCGTGGGGTAGAAAGGACCTAACGAGCAGCATCCAGCAGTCAGCAATCAGCCGGGCAAAAACGGGTGGGCGGTGGTGAAGATTCCCACCCCGCCTCCTTCTGGGTCGTCGCCTTGCGCTTTAGCTGATTGCTGAAGACTGATAGCTGACAGCTTAACGATTATGGTGAAAGAGAATCCCGTGGCAAGCAAGAGCAAGAAGCCGCTCATCGCCATGAAATTCGGCGGGACATCCGTGGGCAACGCCGAGCGGATGAAAAATGTGGCGGAGATCGTCGCCGATCATGCCCAGCGGGCGGAAGTTGTGGTGGTGGTTTCCGCCATGGGGGGCGTTACGGACATGCTGATCCGCGCCGCCAACGAAGCCAGCCAGGGCGACCGCGAGAACTGGAAGAACGTGCGCCGGGAATTGGCCCACCGGCACCGCGAGGTGGCTGATCAGCTTCTGAAAGCAGCGGAGCAGGCCGCCGTCTTGCCCCGGCTCGCGGCCGCCGTGACCGACTTTGAGAACCTCTGCTATGGGTTCTCGCTGGTGCGCGAGGTGACGCCGCGCGCCATGGACACGCTCTCGAGTCTGGGCGAAGTGATGTCCGCGAACCTGATGGCAGCCATTCTGCGGTCGCGCGGCGCACCGGCGGAAGCTGTGGATGCCACCGAACTGATTGTTACGGACGATTGTTTCGGCAACGCCACGCCCATCTTTGATGAAACCAATGCCAAAACCCGGCAGCGCCTGGCAGGATTGCGGCGGCGCGGGGTGATTCCGGTCATCACCGGCTTCCGCGGCGCCACCCGGACGGGTTCTTGCACCACGCTCGGCCGGGGCGGCTCTGATTTCAGTGGAACGATTATGGGCGCAGCTTTGGATGCCGATGAAGTGTGGATTTGGACGGACGTTGATGGTGTCATGACCACCGACCCTCGCATGGTTCCGGAAGCGCGCATTCTGCCGGAAATTTCCTACCGCGAGGCCATTGAGCTTTCCTTCTTCGGCGCCAAGGTTCTTCACCCCAAAACCATCCAACCGGTCATGGAGAAGAAAATCCCGGTTTGGATCAAGAACAGTTTCAACCCCGATTGTCCCGGCACCCGCATCGTTCCTTCCGCCACCAACAGCCAAAAAGGCGTCAAGGCGATCACTTCCGTCAGCAAGGCCGACCTCATCACCATCAGCGGCAAGGAATCGTTGAGCTTTCCGCAATTGGCGGCCAAGGCCTTCGGGTCGCTCAGTCTGGCCGATGTTTCCACCTTGATGGTCACGCAATCTTCCGCCGACAATGTGCTGTGTTTTGCCATCCACGATGCCGATCTGCGCCGCGTGAAAGCGCAACTGGAAAAAACTTTCGAGCTGGAAATGCTGCACGATGAAAGGGTATCGATTGAAATCATGCCCCACGTGGCCATCGTGGTGGCAATCGGCGAGAACATGGAAGGCACGCCGGGGATTTCCGGGCGCACCTTTGGCTCCCTGGGCCGGCGCGGGATTAACATCATCGCCATCGCGCAAGGCTCGTCCGAATTGAGCATTTCCTTTGCCGTGAAGGCCTCCGACGTCAAAGAGGCCGTAAAGGCAATTCACGAAGAGTTTAAACTTCAGGAGTCAGGAGTCAGAAGTCAGGAGTAAGTAGACGGGAAACGTTCGACCGCATACGGTGGCTCGGTAGGATGAAGGGCTTCGCTCTCTCCTGTATACTGTCTACCGTATTCTGACTCCTGACTCCTGACTTCTTAATGCCATGTCTTCTGCCTATCTCCAATGCATCGAGGAAGCTTGCGGGCGCCGCCAGGACCCTAAGCGGGACCTGCATGCCTGCGCGTTCTGCGGCGGCTTGCTGGATGTGAAATATGATTTTGACCCCTTCGATCCGGAGCAGATGCGGCGCACCTGGCACCAACGCCGCTTGAGCGGCGAGCCCATCGACCGCAGCGGAGTGTGGCGCTTCCGCGAGCTGATTCCTTTTGTCGATCCCGGCGCGCGCATCATTTCACTTTCGGAAGGCTCTACCCCGCTGGTGGGAACGCGGCGCGCGGGGTGGTGGGCCGGCCCCGTCCACCTGACCATCAAACACCAGGGTAACAATCCCACCGGATCTTTTAAAGATACGGGCATGACGGCCTGCATTACGCGCGCCGAGTCGCGCGGCATCCGCATGGTGGCCTGCGCCTCGACGGGCAACACCTCGTCATCGATGGCCGCCTACGCCGCGCGCGCCGGCATGAAGGCGCTGCTGTTTGTTCCCTACAAGCAAATTTCCGCCGCCAAACTGGCCCAGGCGCTCGATTTTGGCGCGTTGGTGGTGGAAGTGGGCGACAATTTCGATGAGGCTTTCCGCCTGCTGCGCGAAGTGGCTCCCGAGTTGGGGCTCTATCTCGTGAATTCTATCAACCCCTTCCGCATTGAAGGGCAAAAGACCATTGTCGCCGAAATGCTCGAGCAGCGCGCTTGGCGGCCTCCCGATTACATCGTCTGCCCCGGCGGCAACCTGGGAAACTCTTCCGCCATCGGCAAGGGCTTGCGCGAGCTGAAAGAAATGGGTTTCATCGAGAAGGTGCCCCACATCGTCATCGTCCAGGCGCAAGGGGCCAACCCCTTTTATCAAACCATCCGAGCCGGCGCGCCGGAATTGCTGGCCGTCGATGCGCCCCGCACGGAGGCCACGGCCATTCGCATCGGCCACCCCGCCAACTGGAAAAAAGCGAAGCGCGTGCTCGATTGGGCGGGCGGATTCTGCGAATCGGTAACAGATGAGGAAATCTTTGAGGCCAAGCGCGTCCTGGCTGAGGACGGCGTGGGCTGCGAGCCTGCTTCCGCCGCCACCGTCGCGGGCGTGCGCAAGCTGGTGCGGGCAGGGAAGATCGAAAGGCACGCCGACATCGTCTGCGTCCTCACCGGCCACCAACTTAAAGACACTGAGTACATCATGCGCCATCGCTCGGAAGACCAGGAAAACAGCCAGCGCTTGCAGCTTGAACCCAATTTGGACTCGCTGCGCCGCGAATTGAAGCGGGCTTTAAGGCAGTGACGAGTGATGAGTGACGAGTGAAGAGTAAAAACACTCGTTCCTTCGTTCTTGCTCGTCGCCTTTCATTGGAGTTCCAAATGAGCGGCGGCTTCGCCGCGCTGCGCTGCTCCATGCAACTAGGAGTTGCACATGACCTGTCGAAGAAGCATGGTACGCGTGTTGTTCTTTGGCATTCTTTCCGCCGCGACGGCCATCGCCCAACCCGGAGACCGCCACCTCGATATTAAAGCTCGTGTCCTCGACCTTCTCTTCCCGTTGGATGTTGCACCACAGCCGTATCTTATGAAATTGGTACTGCGATTCGGAGATTCTGACACCCAACTCGTCGTGGTCGTTTATCCCGTTTACCCAGTTCAAGCAGGCGGAAGAGTTCAGATAACCCGTTACACGCTTGCAGGTATGGGCGATGGCGAGCTTTCGCAACTGATTTCCAAAATGGTCGCGCAGAATCCCAGCGTGACAGACCGGGAGATCGTGGCCAAGCTGAAGGTAAACGTTACGCGTTCGCCCATTGAGTACGATACGTTAGACCGTGCCCTTAAAGATCTGAAGGCCATTCGGATCTCACCCATTTTGAAGAGCCGAGTAGCTGTTGATGAGTATTCGGAATACGAATATTGGTACGATGGTGGGCAGGAATCCGTTCATTATACGATTACCGGTCCATTCAAGGGCGATCCTCAAGACCAACTGGTACAGTGGATGATCAGATTTCGAGCGAACGTTCCTAATTTGTTGAAGACTTCTGCGGCACCAAATAAGTCCAAACTGAATTGAGCGACGTGACGAGCGAAGCTGCCAGTTCATTTGTTACTGCTCGTCACTCATCACTCGTCATTGAATTTATGAATGGGCAATTGCGGCAGGAAGTTCGGTTCCTAACGACGCGGCTGGGCGCGATGGTGCGCGCGCAGTCGGGGCGTGAGGTGATTTCGGCCATCGAAGTTCTGCGCAAAGCTGCCAGGCAGATTCGGCAGAGTCCGAATCTTGTAGGGGCACGCCATGGCGTGCCCGTACCGAGCCATGGCGCGCCCCTGCGAACGAAGGAGCGTGCACTCAACCGCCTATTGGTGGAGCAGGCTGCGGCCGTCGGGCGGGAACCGCCAAAGCTATAGTTGCCGGGGCAGAGGCCGGGGGATGCGTTGGACGATTTGCAGTTTCCAAGATAAATAAGATTTGAGCTAGCCTAATCCTAGGCTATGGCCACCACCGTGCGGGGTGGGGGGCGGGAGACCGGCGTGGGCGTGAAATGGCGCAGCGAAATGACGAGCCAGTCAGGAGCAGGCGTTAGGCAGAACGCTTCGTTTCCGACCACTTTCCGCTGCCAGCCATCCAGTGTTTTGATTGATCAAACGCGCGTAAAGAGGGGATGCACTGGGACCCCCACGAAGGCGATTATATGTAGCAAAAGACAGGCGATTAGGGCGTAATTACAATAACTCAGAAGGGCAAAACAGAAATTCAAGTTACTGAAAATACAGATGTTGCATAAGCAGACGGGAAGTTAGGCACGATCCGCACGCAGGCGATTATCTCTAAGAAAAGGCAGGCGGTTAGAGCACAACTGGGATAAACTGGATGGAAGCGATCAGGAACCAAGTCGTTGAGAATAAGCGTGTTATTGTAATGTGGTGGCCAAGAGGTGCGCGGACCCAAAAAGATGTTAAAAATGCAGAATCCTCCGATTATCTGTATGAAAATAGGTTCGAGATGGACAAAGTGTCGGGCAGTCTTCCCTGTTTTTTGAACTCGATTGCAATGCAATTCCTTCGAGAATACGGCCATGCGGCGCTGTGCGGCGCGCTGAGGTAATAGTGAATGGCGAGTGATCGGCAGAAACGCGGCTTCATACTTTCTTGCTCGTCATTCGTCACTTTTCACTCATCACTGATTTTATGAACGAGCAGTTGCGACAGGAAGTGCGGTTTTTGACCACGCGGCTGGGCGCCATGGTCCGCGAGCAGTCGGGGCGTGAGGTGTTTTCGGCCATCGAAGTTCTGCGCAAAGCTGCCAAGCAGATTCGGCAGAGTCCGAATCTTGTAGGGGCAGGCCATGGCGCGCCCGTGCCGAGCCAGGGCGCGCCCCTGCGAACGAAGGAGCGTGCACTCAACCGCCTATCGGTGGGGCAGGCTGCGGCCGTCGCGCACGCTTTCAGCCTCTTCTTCCACCTCGTCAATCTTTGCGAGGAGCGCGAGCGCGTCCGCCATCTGCGCGCGCATGACCAGCAAGGGACCGGCGCCCCCATGTCGTTGCGCCACACCTTCAGTGAATTGCGCCGGCAAGGTGTGCCCGCCGCCGCCGTCAAAAAGCTGCTGGAGTCCATGCACGTTGAGCCGGTGTTGACCGCCCACCCCACCGAGGCCAAGCGCCGCAGCGTTCTGAACCATATCTTGCGCCTGGGGAGAACGCTGGATGCCATGTGCGGCGATTCCAACCCCGCGGCGGAGCGCGACGTGGACTCGTGGATCGAAGCTCTGTGGCTCACCGATGAGGTGCGCGAGGGCGTGGTGACGCCGGCCATGGAAAGTGAAAATGCGCGCTTCTTCCTCGAGCGCACCATATACGACCTGGCGGGTAGCTTTTGGGAGAAGTTTTGCGCGGAGATGGCTCGTTGCTATCCCCGCCTGCCGGAGCCCGTCCCCTTTTTGAGTTTCGGTTCCTGGGTGGGAACGGACCGCGACGGCAACCCCTTCGTGACGCCGGAAACAAGCCTGGACGCGGCGGAGCAGGTGCGCCTGAGCATTCTTCGTTATTACCACGAGGCGTGCCGCCGCCTTTTGGGCCTGGCCTCGTTCCCCTGCCGCCATCGCCATCTGGAAGCCGCTCTGCGCCGCGAAATCGATCGCGACATGCGGCGTTTTCCCGCCACCCGCGCTTTTGCCGCCCTGGACCAGCCCAGCGAACTCTACCGCCGCAAGTTGCGCATCATGATGTGGCGGCTCGAGCGCACGGCCGAGCGCGCTCCGGGCGCCTACGCGGCGCCGCCGGAATTTACGCACGAACTGGGCAAGTTGGCGGACCTGCTGGCCGCCTACCCCAGCCCGCGGATTGCGCGCTTGGGGCCCGGCCGCCTGCGCGTGGCCTCGCAAGTTTTTGGCTTTCACGGCGCCAGCCTGGACTTCCGCACCCACTCGCGCGTCACTCGCGGGGCGGCGGAGGAAATCCTGCGCCAGGCGCACCTGCCCACCGAACCCGCCGATGAGCGCATTGCGTCAATCCAGCGAATGCTTTTTAAGCCCGCACCGCACCCAACATTTTCACCGCCCACGCTCCGCGTGCTGGAGGAATTTCGCGCCCTCCGCACCATCCAGGTGCGCAACGGCAAAGCGGCGGCGCATCGCTACGTTCTCAGCATGACGTCCCGCGCGGCGGATGTGTGGGACGTGCTGTTGCTGGCGCGGCAAACGGGGCTGGTGGAAGCGCGTGGCCGCCGCTTGCTTTCTCACCTCGATGTCATTCCGCTGTTCGAAACGCTCGACGATCTGGAAGCGGGCCCCCAAATTATGGAGGAGCTGTTTGCCGATCCGCTCTATCGCCGCATTTTGCGCGCGCGCAATGACTTTCAGGAAGTGATGCTGGGGTATTCGGATTCGGTGAAAGACGGCGGTTATGTGGCGGCCAACTGGGAACTCTTTCACGCGCAGAAGCGTCTGGCGCAAGTGGCGGAAAAACGCCGCGTGCAGCTCTCCCTGTTTCACGGCAAGGGGGGGACCATCGACCGCGGCGGCGGGCAATCGCATCGCAGCATTCAAGCGCAACCGTTCGCGGCGCCGGGGGGCAGGCTGCGCATCACCGAACAGGGGGAAGTGGTTTCCCTCAAGTATTCAAACCCCGCCATTGCCGAGAGGAATCTCGAGCAGTTGGTGACTTCGGTGCTCGACGCGCACCTGCTCCATTTCCGCCGGGTGGAAGCGGCGAAGGTCCCGGAATGGGAGGACTATGCCACGGAGCTCGCCGCCAGCAGCCGCGATTTCTACCGCCAGCTCGTCTATGAGACGCCGGGCTTCGTGGAATACTTCCGCCAGGCAACGCCCATTGATTTGATCGAGCAAATCCGCCTCGGCTCGCGCCCCGCCCGCCGTTGGGGAGCGGGAGACCTTCGCGACCTGCGCGCCATTCCCTGGGTTTTCGCCTGGACGCAATCCCGGCACCTGCTTCCCGCCTGGTTCGGCCTCGGGCATGCTCTGGAAAAGTTCCAGCACGACCACGCTCCCCACGGCTTGGACATCTTGCGCAACATGCACGAGGGCTGGCCTTTCTTCTTCAACCTCATCAACAACGCCGAGCATTCTCTGGCCAAAACGGACCTCTACATCGCCAGCCTCTATGCCGCTCTGGTGCGTCCGCGCCGGCTTGGGCAGAGGATTTTCCGGCTTATTGAGGAGGAATATCACCGCAGCGTGCGCGGCGTCTTGCAAACCTCCGGATCCTCCGCGCTACTGGCCGGCCAGCACGTGCTGGCGGAGTCCATCCGCCTGCGCAATCCCTATGTTGACCCTCTCAACTTCCTGCAAACCCGCTTCCTGGAACGCTGGCGGCGGCAGTGCGGAAAACAAATGCAGGAGTCAGGAGCCCGAAAAACCGAAGACACCGCGCTATTTCATCTTTTGCAAATCACTGTCGGTGGCATTGCCTTCGGAATGAAGAGCACGGGATAGGAGAGGAAGTGTAGCGCGGACCTGTTTTGTAGGTCCGCGGCTCTTCCTCGCCCCCAGGGTACAAGCCGCGGACCTACAAAACAGGCCCGCGCCACACCTGCAACCGTATGACGCCTTCTGTCTCGTGACTTCTGACTCCCAAATCCTCCCCTTTCTTTCTTCCCCCAATGGCGATAGGCTGACAGCTTATGGAACGCCGCCGATCGGAAAAAATCCGCCTGGACCAGCTTCTGGTGAAGCGCGGAGTAGTGGAGTCTCGCCAAAAGGCGCAGGGGCTTATCCTGGCGGGACAAATTCTGGTGGACGAGCAGAAGGTGGATAAGTGCGGCGCCCTGGTGGAGGCGCGAGCCGCTTTGCGCCTGCTGGGTGAGCCGCCCAAGTACGTAAGCCGCGGCGGGCTGAAGCTGGAGGGGGCGCTCGAACACTTTCGTCTTAATCCCGACACCAAGGTGTGCCTCGACATCGGCGCGTCCACCGGGGGTTTTACCGATTGCCTGCTCCAGCACGGGGCGGGCAAAGTCTTCGCTGTCGATGCAGGGACCAATCAGCTCGACTGGAAATTGCGCCGCGACGCGCGAGTGGTGGTCCTGGAAAAAACGAACGCGCGTTACCTGACTTTCGACCGGATCAGCACGCTGGTGGAATTGGTGACGGTGGATGTTTCATTCATTTCCGCCACTTTGATCATGCCCGCGCTCCTCCCCTTACTGGCGCCCTCCGCCGACCTGGTGGTTTTGGTGAAACCCCAGTTTGAAGTGGGCAAAGGGCAGGTGGGAAAAGGCGGCATCGTGCGTGACCCCGCCCAGCACCAGGAGGCCGTGGCCAAGGTTTCGCGCAAATTGCTGGAACTCGGATTCGGTAATCTGGCGTCGATGGAAAGCCCGCTGTTGGGCACGGAGGGCAACCGCGAGTTCTTTCTACACGGGGTGTGGAAGAGCAGTGGTTAGTGTCTAGTGGTTAGTTGCGTGTGGTTTGCCAACACACCAGTGTTTATATCCACTTTCCACCTACCACTCCCTCTAACCACTAGCCACTAGCCACTATTCACTGTAGGATAAGAGTAGCCATGCCCATAAAGCGCGTTGGTATTATCTCCAAACCGAAGAAAACGGAAATCCGCGAAATTGTGCCGGCTTTGCTCGCGTGGCTCCTTGAGCGCGGCATCGAGGCCCTGATCGACAAGGAAACCGGGGCCATCATGGAGACGAAGGAGCACTGCCTGACCCGCAACGAAATTGCGGCGCAGGTGGATTTGCTGATAGTCCTGGGTGGAGACGGCACCCTGCTGGCCACGGCGCGCGCACTGAATCGCAAACCGGTCCCAATTCTGGCGGTGAACTTGGGCGGACTGGGATTCCTTACCGAAATCACCCGCGAAGAACTTTATCCCACCCTGGAAATGGTGATGGCCGGGGCCCACCAGACCGATCGCCGCGTGCAGATCGAGGGCGAACTGATTCGCGCCGATGAGATTCTCACCTCGTTTTTAGCCTTGAACGACGTGGTGTTGAACAAGGGCGCCATCGCGCGCATCTTCGATTTTGAGCTGCGGGTGAACGGCGAACTGGTTTCAACCTACAAGTCGGACGGCTTGATTGTGTCCACGCCCACGGGCTCAACGGCGTATTCGCTGGCGGCGGGAGGCCCCATCGTTACCCCTTCCGTGGAAGCTTTCCTGGTGACTCCCATTTGCGCGCACACCCTCACCCATCGGCCGCTGGTGCTTCCCAATACCGTGAAGATTGAGGTGACGGTAAAAAGTCAGCGGGAGGCCGCCTACCTGACCGTCGACGGCCAAGTGGGCATCGCCGCGCACAGCGAAGACGTGGTGCGAATGCGCAAGGCTGACTCCATCGTGGAATTGGTCCGCCCGCCGGCCACACCGTACTTTGAGATTCTCCAGAAAAAGTTGAAGTGGGGAGAGCGGTAGAGACAGTAGGCAGAAGGCGAAAGGCAGTAAGCAGAAGGCAGTAGGCAGAATGCAGTAAGCAGAACGCAGCGAGCGCCTTTAGCGCAGAATTGTAGCGCGGGTGTCCGCACCCGCGTCTTCGAGCCAACGTACCGCAGACCTCGCACAATTGCAAAGCGGGGCCCACGCATTCCCCGCTCTAACCACTCTGAGCTGGTGTCCAAGAAGGTCAAGCTATTGGCCACCGCCGTCAGGCCATGATGTGCCACGGCACACTGACCAGGACAATGCGCTGGCCCCCTTTGGCCAGCAGCAGTGCCCGCAGCCATTCCGCCCGTTGATTGTGCAGGAAGTAGTGATACCAGTGCCGCTCCACCAACTCGGGGATTAGCACGGCGATTTGCCGGCCCGGGTTGGTTCGCTCGAGTTCCAGAATGTAGTTCAAGATCGGGTAGATCACGAAGCGATAAGGTGACGGAAGTTCGATTAAGCGCGGCGGTGCATGACCCTCTCGAATCGCCGGTCCCTCCACGTATTGGCCCCATGCCTGGGCAAAACTCCCGTCGTCCCTTTCACAGTCGATGTGCAGCGCCTGTACCTCGGAGGATATGTTGAGGGCAAACCGCAGCCCTTTCTGGGAGACTCGATTCCAGGAGAGAAGCGGAACCACAACCAGCGGAGCAGGCAAGTGGGTAAAATCGAGTGGCGCAGGGTGCGCCACTTCGGCCTCCACCAGGCGATAGTGCCGGCGGATGGCCATCATCACCATCATGATGGATGGAATGAGAAGCACCGTTACCCAGGCTCCTTGGGTGAACTTGGCGACGGTTACCACCATAACAGTAGTGGCGGTCGCCACCGCTCCCAATCCGTTAACGAATATGCTGCGGCGCGAACCTCGGCCTCCGACGCGCTTCCAGTGAGCGACCATCCCGGCCTGGGACAGTGTGAACGCCAGGAAGGCGCCCACGGCGAATAGCGGAATCAACCGGTCCGTGACCCCGCCAAACAAGATCAGCAGTCCGGCGCACAACACCGCGAGCACCCAGATGCCTTGCGAGAACACCAGCCGCCTTCCGCGCGAAGCGAAGCCGTGGGGTAGATACCCGTCTTCAGCGACGGCGCGGCAGAGGCGGGGAAAATCGGCAAAGGCGGTGTTGGCCGAGAGCGCCAGCACGAGCAGGATGGATCCCATGGTGACGTAGTAGAAAACGCCCTGCCCGGCCACCGCGGCGGTGAGTTGCGAAAGCACGCTCTGGTATCCTGCCTGCCCCGGGTCGGTGGCCCCGATATGGTAGGCGCGGGACAGGTAGGCGATTCCCCCCAGCAGGACAATAAGAATCGCGATGATCATGGTCAGGGCGCGCTGAGCGGATTTCACCACCGGCTCGCGGAACGCCTTGACGCCGTTGCTGACCGCCTCGACGCCGGTCATGGCGGTGCAGCCGCTGGAAAAAGCCTTGAGCAAAAGCCAAACGCTTACCGCGGCAGTGGGCAGCGCCAACTGCGGCGGAGCGACGACGGGCACGGGATGGCCGCCGGCGGCGAGCGTTTTGACCAGTCCGATTATCAACGTGAAGAGCAAGGTTCCGACAAATAGATAAGTAGGAAGAATAAACACCGCGCCCGTCTCACGCACGCCTCGCAGGTTCACCAGGGTGATGAGCAGCAGGATAACGAGACAAATCAGCAAGGTGCGCGGCTGGAGGGAGGGCACGGCCGAGACCAGCGCTCCCACTCCGGCGGAGATTCCCACCGCGGCCGTCAGAACGTAGTCGATCATAAGGGCTGCGGCCGCCAGCAGCCCGGGGAATTCCCCCAGGTTCTCGCGCGCCACCGTGTAGGAACCGCCGCCGCCCGGGTAAGCCGCAATGGTCTGGCGATAGGAGAAATAGACAATGGCCAGCAGGATGATGATGCTGGCGGTGATGGGAACAATGTAGGCAATTCCCGCCGCGGCCAGCGGGATCATCAGCGTGAGCGCCGCTTCCGGCCCGTAGGCAGCGGAGCTGAGCGCGTCCAAGCCAAAGACGGAGAGGCCTCCGACCGGCCCCAGCTTCTCGCCCGCTTCCTCCGAAGACCGCAACGGCTTCCCGAAAAGCAAATCGTCAACTTTCATGGCGCTCCTCTAAAACCGACGCCCCTCCGTGGGATGGTGTGAAGAAGATCTTGCCATAGATTGCAGGATGTCTCCCGGGAAATAATCGGCCGATGGTGTGGGCCTGTTCTTGAGGTCCGCGGCGCTTCGTTGTGATGGGGGACGAACCGCGCAGATGGATCGGGGCGCTACAACGCCGGCGTAATGGCGGCGCGGGGATGTAGCCCAGTCCCATTAGGGCAGCAGCACACAGGTTCGAAAATCGAAGTTTAGAAGGCTGAGGTGACGGCGTAATAAGGTGCCGGGCTCCCGACGTGTCGGGACAAGGTCCGCCGGGCGCTACGCGTCTCTAGCTCCTGACTTCTAACTCCTGAATCCCAAATCCTAAGCTTCCTCCCCTGCCGTCAGATTCTCCGCGGCTTCGCGGGAGCGAGTCGAGTCGGCATCGCCAACCACAGCGAAGACATGGGGCGAATGCGCAAGGCCGATTCTATGGGAGGAATTAGTCCGACCGCCGGCGACACCGTACTTTGAGATTCTTCAGAAACAGTTTAAGTGGTGAGAGCGGAAGGCGCAAAGGCGTTTTTCAGGCCCAATCTTGTTTGGGTTGTGCGGAGGCTCCCATCGCCGTCTACAAAATCTAACTTTGCCACCTGCCGCCCGGTTCCTCCGATGTGGTAGAGAGGCCAGAAACGGATCCGGGACCGGTACCGCCACGCCACAATAGGCGGGTGCGTTCCGAGTGCGCCGTCGCTGGCAAGAAATTCGGATTACCCCCGCGGATTCGATAATAAACAAGGCGATCGCTCGTCAGTGATCCGGCGATGACATCGGAGCGCGGTAGATTCCCGAACTCGAATTGTGCGTTCACTTCGAAGGAGTGTCGAGAGGCTGTTGCCGACGTCTATTGCATTTATTATCGCGATGACGTTGGTGAGCACAATCGCCCCACCACTCCGAAGGGAAAGGACAAAAGCCTTGTGTGGACGCTGAGGCGCTCCACTTACGACCCGCCAGCCGTTTCGGAACCCCGGTGAAATCCAACGCATTTCCATCCTAAATGAGTCTTGATTTGAGGTGACTGCGCGGTGGGTTAAACAGTTTTCTATTTTCGCATCCGCAAATAGCTCTTCCTTTTTGCGTATTCTTGTAGCGGTATTACTTCAATATGAAGAACGAACCTCACGGCGTTCGTGCACTCCTCGGCGCGGCGGGCTCTGCAGGTGGCGAGGGCGTTTGGTGACGATGCCTTGGGTTACTTCACCAAGCGCTTACCGGCCGCTCCCACCCGTGCCGCCTTAGCCACCGCCTTGCGCCAAGCCCAACGGCACAAGGCTTTCGACGGCAGCACCTTCATCGCTTGGGCTGTGGATGGCACCACGGTGGGGCGCGGTCAGCAGTCCGCCTGCACGCTCTGCCGTCCCCATGGCCAAAACGCCGGCCAGATTACCAGCTACCATTATCATCCGGCCCTGGTGAGCGACGTGGGAACGGGCTTAACGCTTCCCTTCGATGTGGAACCCCGTGGGCCGGGAAATAGCGAATACGCCGCCGGTCAGCGTCTCCTCCGATGCGCCGTCAACACCCTGCGTCCCCGCTTTGCCGACCACGTGGTGGTCATTGGAGAATTCGCCACCGCGCCTTTTCTCCATGCCGGTGGCGATTTACACCTGCGCGTGGCGGTGCGCTTGACTTGTGCAACCTCTCCACCCGCACGACTGCCGTTGTTGTGACGTGGAAGCTCAGGTTCACCTCCTACTCTGCTGTCACTTTGAGGCCGGAGAATATGCAACGTTTGTGTAAGAGAGGGCGAAACCAACCGGGAACAGGGGTTCCTTGCCTTCCGCATCGAACCACTTGTACCCCCCCTCAGCCCTTCCGATTAGGCAACGTAATTCCGTGATAGGATAGCCGGGCGTTAACGCCATGGATATTCCGCTGGAAATGCCCGCCACATTCCCGAGCCATACTGTAAGGAATGGAGCGGCTTGGCCCCGAACCTGCAATGGCAACAAGACGGAGGAAAAATGAACGCAATCGTCACGACGACCATTTACCCGCCGACGAAAGCCATCAAGCTTTTTGACGATAAGGCGGATTGGCACCTGATTGTAATCGGGGATAAGAAAACCCCTCCGGATTACCGGTTGGACCGCGGGGTCTATGTCAGTCCCAAGGAGCAGGAGAGTTACGACAAGGATTTGTCTGATGCGATCGGATGGAATTGTATTCAAAGGCGGAGCTTTGGGCTGCTTTTTGCGTATGACATGGGGGCGGAGATTGTGGCGGTGGTCGACGATGACAACATTCCCTACGACTATTGGGGTCAGCATCTGATGGTGGGAAGGGAAGTGGAAGTCAACCATTATCAGACTGACCTTCCCGCTTTTGATCCTATCGGTGCGACCAACATGCCTCACCTCTGGCATCGCGGTTACCCTTTGCAGCTTCTTCCTCGGCGCGATTACAAGGCCATTTCAAGAAAGTCGATGCACGTTGATGTGCAGGCGGATTTCTGGAATGGCGACCCCGACATCGATGCCATATGCCGCATGGAGCACGCGCCGGAATGCGATTTCGACCCTAAATACTTCCCTCTGGCGAGCAATCGAATCTCACCTTTTAATTCTCAAAACACTTTCTTGCTCAGGAAGGTCTTGCCGCACTACTTCATGTTTCCGCACATTGGCCGGATGGATGACATTTGGGCGAGCTATTACGTCCAGGCGAAGGGTTGCCAGGTCGCCTACGGAAAGGCTTCCGTTTACCAGGCGAGAAACGAACATGATTATGTGGTTGACATGCGGCAGGAGTATCTTGGCTATGAACATAACCTGAAGCTGATTCGTGACCTGTCCGTGGATGCGGAAAGAATCGAGTGGTACCTTCCCCCTGATTCCGCACGGGCTTTCCTTCTGTATAGGAGGCACTTCCAGGATGCGTAAGATATTGATCACCGGCGCGGCGGGTTTTGTGGGGCGGCACTTCACCCAGCGGTTTCTGGACCTTGGCGACTTGGTGGTTGCTGTCGACTCCATCGTACCGATGACGGGCGGGATAGATCCCAGTCGCGGGTGGCCGCTGTTCAATCCCTGCGATTACCAGAACTTCCATTTCTTCCGCCAAGATTGCCGGCAATTCTTCCTTGAACATCCGGGCGATGATTTCGATTACGCCCTGCATTTGGCGGCCATAGTAGGCGGCCGATTAATGATTGAACACAACCCGCTTGCGGTGGCGGAAGACCTGGCGATAGATTCCGCGTACTGGCAATGGGCAGTAAAAGCCCAGCCCGGGAAAACTGTCTGCTTCAGTTCGAGCGCCGCTTACCCCGTAGAGTTCCAGCAACGCGATAACTACCAGTTGCTTCGCGAAGACATGATTGAATTCTCCCGCCGCATCGGAGTGCCCGACATGTCCTACGGGTGGGCAAAGGTCACCCATGAATACCTGGCGCATCTCGCTTTGGAGAAGCACGGCCTGAAGTCCGTGGTGTATCGGCCCTTCTCGGGGTACGGGGAAGATCAAGATGATACGTATCCCTTTCCCAGCATCTGCAAAAGGGTGTTGCGGCAGCGCGGCGACTCGCGAGTCGAGGTTTGGGGCTCGGGTGACCAATTGCGAGACTTCATCCATATTGAGGATTGCGTGGATGGCGTCCTCATGACCATGGATCGGATCGACGACGCCGGCGCCCTCAACCTCTCAACCGGGCTCTACACAAGTTTCAAGGATTTTGCCCGGATGACGGCGGAATTATGCGGCTATCACCCTGAGGTGGTGGGTATGTCCGACAAACCAAGCGGAGTTTTTGCCCGGGGCGGAGATGGCGCCAAGCAACAGAGCTACGGGTTTCGGTTCAAGATCTCCTTCCGTGAAGGGATTGAAAGAGCCCTGGCTTTCTTCGACCGGCAGGCACCGAGCGCGACCTAAAGGCTGCGGTTTTAGTCGTCAAATGGCCTGCCGGATGTTGTCCCGAAACGAGTTGGCGAATTGCCCGGCGAACCGCTCGACGCGTTTCTGGGCTTCGCGGTTAGACCTGGATGGGGATCAATACGCGGTTGCCCTTTCCGGGTTTGCGCTACAATAAGGTTCAGCCAGGGACCAGCTCTCCGGATGAGGAAGGCCGCCGCCTCGGTCCGGATCGAGTGTTTGAGTGTGTGAAATTGTTATGGCTTTGATTCGAAAGGGTTACCAGCTTGATTACGAAGACCTCTCACCCGATTCGGCGATGGGTTCGGTGGCGGTTGTGCCCTGGGATAGTACCATTTTCGGATTTCCGGTGGCTTCCTTCCGGCCGGGACCGGGGGATTTCGCCCCCGACCAAGTGGATATTTTCCGGTCCAGGTTCGCCGCTTGGATGCAGGCGAAGAACATCTCACTATGCTCGTCTACTTTAACCCCCACGCAGTCCTTTTGGCGTCAGGTCTTGCCGCAAGTTGGTTTCGAATTCGTCGATCTGTCTCTCCAGGCTGCCCTGTCTCTTTTCAGCGCAAAACTCCCTCCGGCGCGCTTCCAACTGCGTCTGGCTTTGCCTGAGGATCACGCCGCCATTGAGGCGATCGCCGCCGAGTCATTCTCCCACGGGCGGTATCATGCGGACCCGCATTTCCCCAAACACCTCGCGAACCGCCGCTATTCGCAGTGGGTGCGAAACACTTTGAGTAACCCGAGCGAGATCGATCGCATGTACGTCCTGGAGGAGGGCGGGCGAGTGGCGGGATTCTATCACGTTACCATTGAGCACGACGTTTCCGATTTGCGACTGGCGGCGGTGGCGCCTGAATTGAAAGGGACGGGGCTGGGCGTGGAACTCTATGCCGGCACGCTTCATGAACTGCGCCGCCAAAACGTCCGCCGCGTGGTTACGAGTATTTCGGCCTTGAATTACAACGTCGTCAACCTCTTCTCGATGCTCGGCTTCCGATTCAGCAGCCCGGAGATTATTTACCACCGGCATGCTTTCAGGCAGGTACAGTCGTGAAATTGCACCATATCGGGATTGTCGTGGAGAATCTTGAAGCCTGGGGACAAGCGTATTCCCGCTCCCTGGGTCTTGTTCAGGATTCTGAGATCTTCCACGACCCTATTCAGAAAGTCCGGGTCCAGTTCTGGCGCGATGAGGCAACCAATCTGCTGGAGCTGATCGAACCCGCGGCGCCAGACTCGCCAGTCTCGCGCGAGTTGAGAAAAGGTGGGGGGGTGAACCACCTCTGTTACGAGGTGGACGACATCGAGCGACAGGTCGGGGATGTCGTTGCAGAGGGTGCAATCCTAGCTGTCGCTCCGGTCCCCGGAGTTGCGTTTTCCGGCCGCCGGATCGCTTTCGTATACTTCCCTAAAATCGGTCTCATCGAATTTGTTGAGAGGGAGGCTCGACCGTGAGTGCGGGCACCCCGCCGGAAATGACTATCGCGTTGCTGTCCACGTCCAATCTGCGATTCTTCGTTGCCAGCCTGCGGCAGGAACTCCGGCAGTGGAAGTGGGATGCGGAGATCTGGGCATCAGAATTCAACCAGTATCGGCAGGACATTTGGAATGGTGCCTCGGAACTTTATGCGCGGCAACCCAAAGTCGTGATCCTGCAATTGGATGGGGCCGATCTCTTCATGGATGTCCTGCGAGATCCTCTGTCCGGCTCCATCGACTGTTCAGTAGCAGCCCAACGCGCCGCCGATGACCTTGAAGCCAATCTTGCGGAGCTTCAGGAGCGCCTACCCTCGGCGACGGTCATTCTTCACACGGTCTATTTCGCCCCTCTGCATGCTCTGACCGGTCTTGAGCACCACGGCCCCCACACCTTGAGCACAATCAGTTCCCTTTTCAACGTGCACATCGGGCAACTCAGCCGAAAGCATCCAAACGTGCTCGTGCACGATATCGCCGCGCTGGCAGCCGGCATCGGTTACCGGAACTGGTTCGATCCCCGCCTCTGGTATTTGGCTCGCTGTCGGCTCAGCCAGGAGGCTATGAAGGCACTGGCGCAGAGCACGGTATCCCTGCTGCGGGCTTGGAAAGGCCAGGCACGCAAGTGCGTGGTTCTGGATCTCGACAACACCTTGTGGGGTGGAATCGTAGGCGAGGACGAGATGGAAGGCATTGCTCTCGGAGAAGAGGGAATAGGCCTAGCATTCGCGGAGTTTCAGGACGAATTGCTCAACCTGACGCGCAAGGGTATCATGCTGGCGATCTGCAGCAAGAATAATGAAGAGGATGCCTTCGCCGTGCTCAAGCGGCATCCATCCATGCGCCTCAAAGAGGACCATTTCGCCGCGTATCGCATCAACTGGCGGGACAAAGCCACGAATATGAGGGAACTGGCTTTGGAACTGAATCTGGGGCTGGACAGTTTCGTTTTCATCGACGACAATCCGGCCGAGAGGACGCTGGTTCGGTCTGAATTGCCCGAGGTTCTGGTTCCGGAGTGGCCACAGGATCCCGCTCTTTACAAGACGGCACTCCTTGATCTTGCCGCCACCCATTTGTTGAAGCTGTCGATAACCGAGGAAGACCGCGCGCGGACTTCGATATACCGCGCCGAAGGAGAGCGCCGAGCCCTGCTCGAATCCTCCGGCGGAAACCTGGAGTCTTACTACCGCTCTCTGGAAATGACCGCCAGGGTCGCCATTGCCAATTCCTTTACGATCCCGCGCATCGCCCAGCTAACCCAGAAGACGAACCAGTTCAACCTGACGAGCCTCCGCTATTCGGAAGCGGATATCCGGGCTCTGTCCGAGGCCCCCGATGTGTTGGTTTTATGTCTCGCGCTGAGTGACCGGTTTTCCGATAATGGCATAGTCGGCGTTATGATCCTCCGCCACCTTTCTGCTGGCGAGTGGCACATTGACACGTTGCTGCTGAGTTGTCGGGTAATTGGCAGAACCGTGGAGAATGCCTTCGTCGGGTTTGCCTCTCGGATTCTAATTGACCGCTCGGCCGAGTATCTGATCGGTGAATACCGCCCGACGCGCAAGAACGCGGTAACCGCAAACCTCTATCGCGATCTTGGATTCCAGCCGATGGGGGAACGAGCGGGGATTACGCGGTGGAAACTCTCATTGCGCGAACGGTCTATTGCGATTCCGGAGTGGATTAAAATAGAAAGTTGGAAAGAGGCGCCAAATGCTTGATCCGCGGGTGTCAACCGCAATCGCCGATGTCTTTGGCATAGCTCCCGATGAAGTGAACCTCCAGTCGAGCCATGAAACCATTCCCGATTGGGATTCGGTGGGCCATTTCAAGTTGATTCTTCATCTCGAGGAGGTTTTCGGGATCCGCTTCCCATCCGATAAGATCGGAAGCCTAACGACAGTCAACAAGATCCAGGAGGCACTCACCGGCCTGGGGGTTTTACCTTGAAACAAGCCCGATCATCGCCTAAAACTCGAGGAGGGCGGCAACAACTTTTTCTTGCTGGAGTTCGGAAAGCGTGTTGTAAAAAGGCAAGCGAAGCAAGCGTTGGGAGACATCTTCTGTTACCGGGCAAGCGCCCGGCTTACCCCCAAACTTCCGGCCCATCAGTGAGAGGTGCAGGGGTAGGTAATGAAAAACGCTCAGGATGCCCTGCTTCTTCAGATGTTCGATCAAGGCAGACCGATCCTTCAGGCTCGGTAGCAACAAGTAATACATGTGGTAAGCCTGATCGCAGTGGAGGGGTACAACCGGCCTGCGGATACCGCGTTCGCGAGCCCATCCGGCAAGGTGCCGGTCATAGTACTCCCAGACGCAACGTCGTTTGTGCTGAATCTGCTGCCAGACTTCCAATTGCCCGTAAAGAAATGCCGCCAGCACATCGGACATGACGTAGCTGCTGCCGATGTCCACCCAGGTGTACTTATCCACCTGTCCCCGAAAGAACCGGGAACGGTCGGTGCCCTTTTCGCGGAGAATCTCAGCTCGCTCGATGTATCTTGCGTCATTCAACAGTAACGCCCCTCCCTCGCCACAGGTGAAATTCTTGGTCTCGTGAAAACTCTGGGCAGAAAAACCCCCAAAGGTCCCGAGCTTGCGCCCTCGATAGCTGCCAAACAGCCCGTGTGCGTTGTCCTCTACCACGGCAATGCCGTGCCGGGACGCAACGTCCATGATTACATCCATCTCACACCCGACGCCCGCATAGTGTACTGGAATGATCGCTTTCGTACGCGGTGTCAGCAATCGCTCAACCTGCGACTCATCCATATTCAGTGTGTCCGGCCGAATGTCGGCGAAGATGGGCCAAGCTCCACGCAGGACAAACGCATTGACCGTAGACACAAAGGTGAACGACGGCACAATGATCTGATCGCCGGGTTGAAGGTCTAACAGCAACGCCGCCAGCTCCAGCGCATGCGTACAACTAGTCGTAAGCAGGGCCTTGCGGACCTGCAAGGCCTGCTCCAGGAGACTTTGACACCGTTGCGTGAAGCTCTGATCACCAGCAATCTGGCCAATCTCCAACGCCTCGGTGATGTAATCCAATTCCCTCCCGATCACCGCCGAGCGGTTGAAAGGGATCGCGTATTCGGTGTGGGAAGTCATGGTTATTGGTCGGTGCCCTTCCGAGCAAGGGCAAGCAGGGCAGTTACCAAATGCAAGATCCAACGGCGCGAAAATCCCCTAGTTTTCTATCTCGCCCCGCACAGTGTATGCCGGCTTTTCGATCGTCTTCATATGCAAACGGCCCAAGTATTCGCCGATAATGCCCAAGGCAAACATCTGCGCTCCTGAAAAAATGGCGATGATCGACGCGAGGAAGGGAAATCCGGGAACGCTGGTTCCTCGCAGCAGATACCGGCCAATGACGTACAAAAGTATGCAGGCGCCAAATGCCGTCAATCCGAACCCGCAAAAACTGGCCAACTGTAGTGGAAGCGTCGTGAATCCCGTCAGCATGTTCAGGGCATGGGTCATGAGCTTTCCGACCGTATAGTTCGACTGGCCGACCTTGCGCGGGTCGTTACGCACCTCAACGGTAACAAAGCTGGAGGTCGCCCAAGTCAGTAGAACATCGATTGAAACGAATGGGCCTTCATACTTTTCGAAGGCGGCGCGCAGCTCTGTGCGGAAAGCCCGAAAAGCACTGACGCGTCTCGCAGTATTGGCGCCCATGGTCTTCTGCAGGGCCAATTTTGTGATCTCTGAGGCCAGATTGCGCAATAAGCCGTGTTGTTGTTGTCGGGGGTAGCCATAGGCCACGTCCGCCCCTTTCCGTAGCTCTTCCAGAAGCAGTGGCATTTCCTCCGGAGGGTTCTGTAGATCATCGTCCACGGTAACAACCTTGTCGAATCGGGCGGCGCGAATTGCGCAGAGCAACGCATTGTGCTGGCCATAATTCCGCATCAGGTCGATGCCCCGAACCCAATCGTGGGATCGAGAAAGCCGGCCGATTACATCCCAACTGCGGTCCCGGCTGCCGTCGTTCACGAGTATAGCTTCGAACTTCTCCCCGGTATGACACAGGACGGGGTGAAGCCGGGCAATCAAGTCCGCCAGGCTCAACTCACTGTTAAAGACGGGAACCAGAACCGAGATTCCTGTCGGGATCGTGCGGATATCTTCCTTCATATGAGTTCCCGCATCCTGGAGTTCAGAACAAATGTGGCAAAGCGAGGACCGGCAGTTCAGGTCCGCAGCGTTCAAGTTCACCGCGAGTTTATGGTGCCGGTTTCGCTGCCTGGACCGGCTGAATACTGGGCTGGCCGCTTGAAAACTGTCCTCAACGACCCTTCTGCAAAAGGGTCAGCAAACCTTCTGCGCCCAAGTAGGTATGGGTGAATCGAAAAGTTTTCCATTCCCGTGCTCCCAAAATGCAGGATTCATAATCGCCCTGGGATCGAATGAATCTGCCTCGATCGAGTTTACAGAGTGCCCATGCCTGCGGGCGCCTCCAGGCCGCCTTGGGCAGTACGGGGTCAAACAGGACTGCTTGTCCACCGGGCCGCGTGACCCTGACGATCTCCCTCACAGTCTCGCGTGCCATGGTGTCCGGGAGATGATGAAGCAGACTGGCACTGAACACCAGGTCAAAAGAATCCGCCGGAAAAGGCAGGCCTGCGGCCGAAGCCGTTACGGACAGGTAACCGCCGTCGCGAAATTTCTTTGCGTAGGCATGGCACAGATCAAGCCCTACAGGCTTCATGCCAAAATTCCATAGGAAGGAGGATGGTCCGCATCCGACATCGAGAACTCTCGCCGGGGTCGGTACCGGTGCAAAAGACCGGGAAAGATGCTTGGCAATGATCCGGGCGCCGCCGGGAGCCAGGACGGCCTGTGACACTTGATAGACCCATGGGATCTCCAGAACCCGGTACACATTCATTGCTTTTTGCCTGCTTCCGCCGCTACAGGATAGGGCGACAACCTGGGAGGCGCAAGGTCCGGTTCCGCCAGCCAGACACGCCGTTGCGGGAAGTAGCGAATTAACTCGGCATTTCCGGAATCGCCCATGTCACGCGCCCATACGATTTTTGCGCTATCGATATCCGCCCTGTTATACACCCACTCATTATCCGAATTGTGATATTGATTGTACCGCACAATGACGAGCAGGTCGCCCCGCATCGCCTCCAGTTGCCCCACGGCTTTGGCCCGATCCAAGTTCTGATAATGCTCGGACTCCCACGTGGAGGACCAATCAACGGGGGTGGAAATGTGCAGTTGAGGCGCGAACGAACGCAGCAGGAACATTAGGACACAGATGGCAGGGATGGCCCGCACCAACCCCAGCCCGGCGCGTTTTCCCCGCCAGCGCCACAGCCGCAAGTGCCGCATGGCCTGCAAAATCAGCGCAATGATCGCTGCGGCCGTCGCCGCCACATAGTGGGGGATAAAGTAGATGGGCAAAGCCGCCCCGATGAAAGTGGCGCCACACACCGCCATCAAGAATCCTGTCTTTCCGGTGATCGACTTCCGGAAAAACTGCCAGGGATTGATGACTAACATCACCACCAGGGGCAGCGCGAGCACCGGCCCTAGGAAGAAACGGTAGGCATCTGTGGCCTTCGCGGCCAACATTTTAAAGGGATGCCGTCGGGCGAAGTAGTAAGCGTGCATCTCCCAACCATGCAGATAGAACCGCTCCAGCACCGGATGGTGATACACATGCTTGAGATTGAGGGGCTGCCAGGGAAAAGGCGGTACGGCGTTGTATGTTTTCATGTAAACCACGTAGGGTGCAAGGAAGGGGTTGCCGGTGGTGCGCCAGAAATAATAGGCCATGCACCCTGCCGCAGCCGCCAGGAGAAGGCCCATCGGCAGGACGGTTCGTAAAAGCGATCGTCGCAGTGGTGGGCTTTTCCCTCCCAGCATCCAGACGCAGAGCACCGCGCCCACCGGCACGCTGAAGAACAGACTCTCGTAAGGCCGGGTATTGGCCAGAAGGGCCACCCCCAGGCCCATCAGCAGGGAGTCCTGCACCCTTTGGTAACGTTTGATCCTCGGCAGGGCTCCCAAGACGAGCGCCCCGCCGATGGCCGCCAATGCCCCTTGCGAGTAGCCGTTTGCCCAATAGGTGAAGGTCCCCAGCCGCATAATGGCCAGCAGCCCACCCAGCAGAGCCCAACCAGGCGGCAACCAGCCTTGTAACATCCAGCAAATCGCCGCACACATCGCGCCTGAGCAAAGCCACACACCTACATAGGGATGCCCCCCGATTACCTGCCCCAGCGCCAGAACCAAGCCCTGGGGGGGATAGAACAACCCCACATACGTAGGCTTTTGGATAATGTGAAGAGTCTCAAAGTGGATCCACATCGGATGAGTCGGATTCGCCAGGCGGCTGTGTGCGAAAGTGTCAGCCATCAACAGGTAAGTGAACTCATCATGGGGGCCGGGTTGCGGAATCGGCAGGTTTGGCAGGAGGGCCACGCGCACCGCCAATGCCAGGACGCCCACTACAAGGACGGCAAGGGTGCGCCTCCTTGCCAAACGGCTCAGGCACTGTTCCGCCGCCTTAAACCACCCGGAGGGGAAGCTGCGAAGGAAGTATGTGGCCACGATCAGTACGGCCACCAAAATATACTCGAAGAAAAAGAACATCCTATGTCTCCGTGACTTCTCCCATATTCTGACAGCACCCCTTCCTTTCTTCTCTCCTTCTGGCGGGTCCAAGGCCTGCCGGTCTCTCGCCGATCCACTCTAATGGCCAGCCGGAGGCAAGGCGGGAGCAGTTTACCATAAAGCTCCGGCAACGGCACGGAGCGTGAAGGAACGGTCCTTGTGGAGTTTGATTCCTTTGCGGCGGAATATAACTACTTTGTCGGCGCTTATGGAACTCTGCTACCGGGAACCGCGCTGCCATTCTCGTAGCACGTCCTCCTTGTGTCCCACGACCGGAATGCTGTAGATTGGGGAGCCCGCTTGACCTATGCTTGACCGGCTCACCGGTTCGCTGGGGGAAGCGTGGCGCCGGAGAAGATACTTACATGGGCGCAACCAATTTGTCGGCCTCCGCTCGGTCGCGCGCTTGGCTCTATGGGGCGCTAGGTCTGGTCTTCCTGCGCGCTCTACCTGACCTCCGCTATCCCATCGGGCGGGACCAAGCCAACTTCTTCATGATTGGGCAGGGGTTATTGCACGGTCAGCTTCTCTATCGCGATCTTTGGGATATCAAACCTCCCGGTATCTTTTACATCTCGATGGTCATCGTCAAGGTCTTTGGACACGTGATGTGGTCGATGGGTTTTGTCGATATTATCTGGGTCCTGACCATATCGATTTGCATTTTCTACTTTGCAAAGCGCTACCTGGGTGCGCCGGCGGCAGCGGTTGCCATGGTTTCCAATGCCCTGTGGCACTGCTCGTGGGGTTACATCCACGTCGCCCAGTGCGAGACTTTCATAACGCTCTTTGTCTTTATGGCGTACTTCATCTTGATGTCGGCCCAGCGGGAAAACTGGAGAGGAAACCTCACTGCTGGTTTGCTGTTGGGAGCGGCGTTCTGGATGAAATACAACGCCGCCCCGTTCTTCCCGGTTTTGGTATTCCTGCCCTATGTGGATATGAGCCGTTTTGATGAATATCCGCGCCGGGTCAAGCTGGTCATTCCCTGGCGTGTGTGGTTTCAACGGACCCTGGTCGTTGCGGCGGGTCTCCTACTGATGATCGTGGCCGTCGTTGTTTACTTTTGGATTGCAGGCGCATGGCCCGCCCTGAAGGAAGAGCATTTCGACATTCTACCTCTCTACGGGTCAATGTTTCTCCAGCACATGCGCAACTACCCTCTCTTCGCGCTTACCGTGTATCGCTCTACTCTCGGGGTGTGGACGGAGGCCGCACTCGGAGCCGCGCTCGTCATCGCCTGGTGGCGGCGCGAACTACGCATCATCGCCCCCATAGTCATTATGGCCTTGGCGGGCTTCGCCTCTACGGCATCTCAGCCGCGCCTCAGCTCGTACTGCTTTGAAACGGCCTATCCCTTCTTTGCCATGATTTGGGGATATTTGGTCGTCAAGCTCTACGAAGGCTTCGAGCACCTTCGGAAATTACTCTCCCGAAGAAACTGGCGCGTGGCAGGTGTGCTTTTGTGGTTTGTCGCGGCGGAAGTGGTCTACTACCCGCTGCCCGGCTATGCTTTCGACATCGCTGAGGACTACAAAGAACTGGCTTCCTGGATGCACGATTCCTACAGCTCTTACGAAAACTACCCTTTTCAATTCTATCTTGAGAAACTTCACGACCAAATGGTGATTATCGATTATCTAAAGAAGAGCGGTGCGCCGAGCGGTGGAATCTACGTTTGGGGTATGGCGCCGCTGATTAATTTTCTGACCCAGCGTCCATGCCCTAGTCGATTCTTCTATGATGTCCCTCTGATATCCCGTTGGGCGCCGCCGCGCTGGCGGGAAGACTTCATTGCCGAGCTGAATCAAAATCCGCCGCGCTTCCTTATCGTCGAGCGTCACGATGAGATCCCTCCGCTGACTCTTACCTATGACGATTCCGAGCATTGCCTGAAGAAATTCCCGGCGCTGGCGGCGTTTATTGCCAATCACTATGAGTCTGTGAAGGACCTTAATGATTTCGAAGTTTACCGTTATAAGGAGCCCTGATCTCAGCCAGGCGGCAAGAGCGTCTTGCGCCCACGCGCGGATCTTCCGCGCCGCCGCTCCTAATAGACTGCAAGGTTGAGTAGCGACCCCATGATGGAAGAATCTGCTCGGAAGCTTCAGAGTTCCCGCACCTGGTTTGTCGCCGGGCTGGTGGTGGTTTTCCTGCGTGCCCTTCCCAACCTTCGTTATCCCATCGGACGGGACCAAGCCACCTACTGTGTGATTGGGCAAGGGCTGTTGCGCGGTCAATTGCTTTACCGCGACCTTTGGGACAACAAGCCGCCAGGAATCTTTTATATCTATGCGCTCATCGTAAAGATCTTCGGGCCCGTAATGTGGTGCGTGGGAGTGGTGGATATCCTCTGGCTGCTGGTTATTTCCTGCTGCATTTTCTATTTTGCCCGCCGATTCCTGGGGACGCCGGCCGCGGCCCTGGCGATGGTGTTCAATGCTTCGCGGCACTGCCGGCAAGGGTACATCCATGCCGTCCAGCCCGAGGCCTTCTTGATGCTCTGTTTGTTCGCCGCCTGGTTCCTGTTGCTTCCGGGGAAGAGACGGAGCGTGACTCGCCTGTGGGCGGCGGGTTTGCTATTGGGCGCGGCGTTCTGGATGAAGTATAACGCCGTCGCGTTTTTCCCCTTCCTTTTGCTGGTTCCGTTCCTGGACTTCGACTCGTGGGATCGAGGATCGTCGCGGGTGAGAATGAAAATCCCTTGGAAAGACTGGCTGGCGCGGATGTCGATGGTGGCGGCCGGTTTTGTTCTTGCGATCCTCGGAGTGTTGGCCTATTTCTGGATTTCGGGCGCGTGGCCGGCCATGAAGGAGGTCCAGTTTGAAGTCCTGCCGCGATACGGCGCCAGGGTCTTTCAGTGGAACTGGCTCTTTCTTGTTTGGGCTCTCCACCAAACCCAGAATCATCTGGGATTCTGGACCGAGATCATGGCCGCGCTGAGCTTGTTGATCGCCTGGAGGCGGCGCGAACTGGGTTCCTTTACTCCCGTCTCTTTGCTGGGACTTGCCGGATATCTTTCCACCGCCATGCAGGGCCGCTTCCACCCCTATTACTTTGAAACGTGCTATCCCTTCTTTTCGATGTTCTGGGGATATGTGTGCGTCAAGGTCTATGAAGGCTTCGAGTACCTTCGCCGAATGTTTACGCAACGCGGATGGACGTTGGCCCGCGCCATGCTGTGGCTGGTTCTTACTGGCCTCGTCCTCTCGCTATTTCCGGAAGAGAGTGTGCGGGTTGTGCAGCAGTATGACTACCTTGCCGACTGGTGGCGAAATCCAGAAATGTCCTATGCGGTTTACTGGTGGCAGCTCCCACTCGATACCCTTTCTGAGCAACTGCACGTCATCAACTTTCTGAAGAAGGATTCCAACCAGGAAGATGAAGTCTACGTCTGGGGGACTGCTCCTCTGATCAACTTTCTCACCCAGCGGAGGAATCCCAGCCGGTTCGTTTCCAACCTGGCGTTGATCTCCCCCTGGGGCCCCGACCGCTGGCGGCAGGAATTGGTCCGGACGCTGGAGACAAAGCGGCCGCGCTATGTCGTGGTGGCGCGTCATGATTCCATTCCCACCGTTTCCTACACGATGATGGATTCGGAAGAATATCTGCGCGTATATCCTGCCTTGGCTGATCTCTTGAACCGCCACTACGAATTAGCTATCAATTTCTCAGATTTTAAGATTTATAGGTTGAAAAGGTAGCGCCAGCCTACGAAATCTGCCCTGAGCGGGGCGAAGGGCCGGTGTACACCGCTGGAGCGCCAACCGCAACCTTTCCCGACTGGGCCGGGAGGTCGGCCCAAGTCGAACCGAAGTTCAGCGCTGCATTGCGCCCGCATCTTTCAGATCTCGATCTTACGGAAGCAGAGCACAGCCAATGTCGCCAGCGTGAGAAGCGAGATGATTATCCCCACATGGAAACCACGCTGCCGATAGTCAAAGCGGATCTCGTGCTGCCCGCCCTCGGCATAGACGGCGCGAAAAATCTGGTTGGCGCGGAGCACCGGTGCGGGGTGGCCGTCGAGGGTGGCTTGCCAATCGGGATCGTATCGATCCAGCAAAACGATGTAAGCGGGGCGCGTGAGTTTCGCCCGAAGGGTGACGGAGTTAGGGTCGCGATGCACAATTTCCACTTGGCCGGCGGGCTCACTGCCGCTCACTGCGGGTGATGAGCCCGCCGCAGTGGCGAGGATAACCGTGTTGAGTGCGTCAAAATCCGGCGAGGCGAGATGATCCAAGGTTCTCAGTGGAATTCGTCAAGAACAGGGAATTGCCCGCCACATAGGTCCGGGGTACAAAGCACAAATCCTCATAAAGCCGGCTGGGCTTCGGCGAACCATTGAAGACGTTGCCGATGGCGCGCGTGGCGGCGGAATCAGCGGGCTTGGGGCGAATGAGGTACTTCACGTTGGTGCGGCCGAGCAGACAGTCGACGCGCAGAGGGTCGGCGGCGTGGACATCCTGGTAGATCTCGATGTCGTAGAGATAAGGCGGCAGCGAGCGCTCCAGGTCCAAGTTGATGTTCCCCTCTACTTGGTTGAGCATGGAGCCGGCGGCGAGTTGCAGCCGGGCTTGGAACGCTCCTTGCGCCACGGGCTCGAAGTTGGCCGCCTCGGGAATCGAGTCGAAATTGATGAAGGTTTGCAAATTCTTGGCGTCAGGGGTCTGAACGATGGGCCAGAAGGAAGCCACGCGATAGGTTCCGGGCAACTCTTTGAATTCGTTAAGCACCGGGGGCCGGTAGGTGAAGAAGCTTTTGGGTACCGTGGGATTCGCGCCGGAATTCACCATCACCAGTTGGCCTATCGCCAGCAGTGCGAAGGCATACAATCCCGGGCGCGCCCATGATTTTCCTTCTTCCAGACCGTAGGCCAAAACAATTCCCCCCAGGCAGAATCCGGCGAGGCCGGGAAGTTGATAGCGCAGTATGGTGACGAGGAAATCCGGCATCTGGTGAAGGTTGAATGGAGTTTCCCCGAGCGTACTCAGCACCCACCGCGTGGGAGACATAATCAGGGTGGGCAGCAGCCAAGCCACGGCCAGGGTGGCGACGATACACGCGAGGAATACCATGAGAGGCATCAGCAGCCGGCGGCGATGCGTCTTCCAGGGTGAAGCTGATGAGAGGAGTGCGTCAAATCCCCATCCTGCCAGGATCGCCAGAAGAAACGTAACCAGTACCAGGAGCTTGACGGGATAGCGCACCACGGTAAGGGGTGGAAAAAGCAAATAGGCCAGAGCAAAGACCGGAGTGAAGTGGCCGGAGGAAAGCAGCAGGAAAGCTCCAGCCGCGCCGGCTACGAAGTTGCGCCGGCGGTCGCGTCCGAGCGCCCATCCTGCCAGCGCGCAGAAGAGGGGGACAAAGCCGAGAAAGATGGAAAGAAGATAGGGGAGATTCGAATCTGACATCAACCATAGCCAGCCGGTAGGGGCGCCGATGCCGGAGCCGAAGAAGTCTGGCACGATCATTTCCGGCAACGAAAATGGATTCACCGCCCAATTTGCGGTTTCACGAAAGCGCAAGCCTTGCACGCCGCGGCGCGACTGGCTGAGCAGGCTGGAGGCTGGCAATAACTGCGCCGCACAAAGCAGCATCATCCCCGTGCCCACCAGCGCGAAAATCACGAGCAGGCGGAGATTGGGCTCTGACCAGAGTTTGCTCCAAACGCCGCGCCGGTAGAAAGCGTAGGCGAAGCAAAGACCGAACGTCGCCAGCATGGTCATGGGCTCGCCCGCCAGCCACTGGAGCGAGATAATCACGATGAGCAGGACCCACGAACGCGGCCGCCTGCTCGCCAGAGCGCGGTCGGTAGCGAGCAGCGCCCAGGGAATCCAAGCGGCGCAGGCCGACTCATTATAAAGATCCCCGAGGGAAAGCACCGGCCCGCTCAACATGAAGACGATGGCGGCAAAAAAAGCTCCCTTATAGGTTTGTCCCCACGAACGCGCCAGCACGTAGACGCCGATGCCCGCCAAAGCAAAATGCACCAGAAAGTGCATGGTAAAGGCGATATCAACGGGAAGAAAAACTATGATCAGCGTGAAGGGATAAAAGAAAAGCAGGTTGGGGTTTGCCAGCAGCGGCTGGCCGTAATTCAAATAGGGATTCCAGTAGGGAAGAAAACCCTGGCGGCAGAGGTCGTGAATGAAGCGCGCGCTGGGAAAGGTGTAGTTGTAGACGTCGCGGTAAAAGAACATTGCGGATGTGAAGGCGGCCTTCCAAAACATGCCCACCAAGCTCGTGACGAGCAGCACCACCGCCATCCAGTCGCGGCGGGTGAACGGTCCAGGGTTAAGGTTTCTGTCGCTGCCTTCCGTGGAAGTGTCGGAATAAGTTCGCGTCATGTCGATAAGGACTGAAAGGCTCTAATATAGCACTACCAAGCATAGTTCGAAGTCAAAAGCCGGAGGGCCAAGATCGAAAGGGTCGACTTGTTGCGGGTCACTCTCCACGGACAGGGTGGAACGCGGCGGGCGCCATCAGCAGTTGGCGCGGAACGGGTGAGGGTTACATCCCTCCCGGAAGGGGTCCATGGCGCGGTAAGTCCCCCCCTTCTCCATTCTCTGTGCCCCAATGATAAAGCTCGCTACGCCGGTGACCCGACCGGCAAATGAGCTGCCACTCCCGCGTGGTAACGCTAATGAAACCGCGGGGAACGGGGAAGTAGGGGGTTATAGAAGAAACTCCTTTCCCCTTACACTTCATGTTTGTCAGGGGCCCAACTGAAGGGACACTGATTTCGCATCCCGATTCTTGCCATAACGATAGGCGGTTGGCGGGCGCCAATGGTTACATGCGGAGTTTCTTGAACAGCCCTTCGGGAATCAAACGCACCATGAACATAATCACCCGCCAAAACCAGGGGATGTAAACCACATTCTTGCGGCGCTTCACGGCACGGTAGATTTCTCGAGCTACGGCCTCGGGGGAAGCCACCAGAGGCAGCCTCGCCCTTCCGAATATCATGCGCGTATCGACGAAGCCGGGTTTGACGGTAATGACGTGGACGCCACTGTGGTAAAGGCGGTTGCGCAAGCCTTGAAGGTAAGTGGTCAGTCCGCCCTTAGCGGATCCATAGAGGTAATTGCTCTGGCGGCCGCGGTCACCCGCCACCGAGGACAGGGCGCAGATGAATCCTTTTCGTTTCTGCTCGAAATGCCGGGCAAGGATTTCAAGCGAAAGAGCGGATCCGGTGAAGTTTGTGTCCAAAATCCGGCGCGCTTCGTTGCAATCTTTCCGTGCCGTTTCGGGATCCCCCAGGTAGCCGGCGCAGAGAACAGCTCCCTCCAGGGAATTGCTGGCAGGAGCGATGCACTCCCCCAGCGCCGATTCCAGGCCCTCAAAGTCCAGCACATCCACAAGCGCGGCGCGGGCGCTCACGTTGTGGCGCAGGTTCAGATCGGCGGCGAGGGCTTGCAGTTCTTCCAGGTCGCGGCCGGCGAGAATGAGGCCGCACTGATGCGAGGCGAATTCCCCCGCCAAGGCCCGGCCGATGCCGGCATTAGCGCCCAGAATTAGAACGGTCGGCAAGAAAACTCCCTTATTGGCGATTGGTGATTTGCGATTGGTGATTGACCATTGTCGATTGCCGATCAAACCTATCGAAGATAGACCATTCTTTCATTGTCAATCACCAACCCCCCATCGCCAATCCTCAATCACCAATCGCAAATCGCCAATCGGCCATCGTCAATCGACAATCCTCAGCCTGCGCGCCAGGGAAGAACAAAACAATCTTCTTGGGTCCAATTTCCTCTGGATGGCCCGGAAGGATTCGAGCCGGGGGTACATGGCGGCGAAATCGGCAGCGCGGAGCACGGCATCCTTCGCCAAATAGACTCGTCCTCCATAATCCAAAGTCATCCGGTCAAGTTCATGGAGAAAGGGAACGAGCCCGCGCGCGTTGGGAATATCCAGGGCCAAAGTGTAGCCGCGCAGTGGAAAGGAGAGCAGACCTTTGCCGGCATCGCCAAAGCGCTTCAGCACGGCCAGGAACGACGCGCGTCCCGAGCGCGCCAGGCGCTCAAGGATGGTGTGCAGGCCGGCGCGTCCGCTCGCCTGCGGAAGAGCAATCTGGTATTGCACAAAACCGCGCTTCCCGTACATGCGGTTCCACTGGTTGATAGCATCGAGCGGATAAAAGAACTTCTCCAGACCCACCAATTGCCGCGGCGCCGTGTGGTGAACGGCGTAGTAGGCGGTATTGAATGCCTTTACCGTCAGCCAGTTCAAAGTCCCGGAAGGGAAGTCTAGGAAAAGATTCCATCGGCGGCCGGTGGGAGCCGTCAGAGCTCGCCGGACGCGCGCGGGCAGCTCGGCCGCCGCCGCGTGATTGCCCCGCATCAGGACGCAGCGGCCCATGGTCTTGCCGGTGGCGAGGGCGTCAATCCAGGCCACCGAATACTCATAGCGTTCGTCGGAGGCTTCCATCGTCGCGAGCGCGTCTTCGAGGTTCGGCGCACGGTGATAGTCCACCAAAACATAGGCCGAATCAACCGGCCGCAGCCGCAGCCGTGCGCTCAGGATGACTCCCGTCAGGCCCATGCCGCCCACGGTGGCCCAGAAAACTTCGGGATGGGCGGTGGGGGAGCAGAGCATGACTTCTCCGCCGGGGGTGAGCAGGCGCAAATCCAGGGTAAAGTTGGAAAAAGATCCGTCCATGTGATGGTTCTTGCCGTGAATGTCCGCGGCGATAGCGCCGCCCACGGTCACATACTTTGTTCCCGGCGTCACGGGCAGGAACCACCCGCGCGGAAGGAAATACTGAATGATCTCCTCCAGGCTCACGCCGCTTTCGCATTCGAGTGTGCCGGAGGCGCTTTCGAAAGAGAGAAAACGGTTTAGCCGGATGGGCCAGATCACGCCCGCATTCTCGTTCAGGGCGGCATCACCGTAACTGCGCCCCAGGCCGCGAGGAATGTAAGAGGATTCGAGGCCTGACGCCAAGGTGTCCGCCACCTCGTGGCGTTTCTCCGGGCGAAAAACGTGGCACGTTTCCACCGGGTAGCGGCCCCAGCCGCAAAGCGATTCTGTCGCGAAACTAGGGTTCATTCGTGGATCAGCCATCGGTCTTCGGTCCTCAGACTCCAGTGGAGCAACGTCGGTCAAGCGGTCGTTCCTGGTGAGCCCATAATCGGAATAGAGGGCGAGACGCCAGGATGCTCAAGGTTCGGGAAAAAGGGCGCCAGCTCACCCTGGCATTATACAAATAGACAGGCCGGTTCCCCAAATAAGTCGTCCACCATTAGGGCTAGTGGACTTTCAGCCTCTGCGGCGCTGCGTTGCACCACCGCAAATTCTCGTATGCTCAGTAAACATTTTGCGACTCATGTGCGGCGGTCTTCGCCCGCATCGAGTCGGTTAATGGCCGGGACCTTGGCTACACTACGTGTATTCTTAAACGGGTCCTCGATAACGATCCCCTTGTCGCACAAATCCTCGCACCGCTTTCCGCGGGCGAGGACCGTCGCGTCAATTCCCGCATTGTGTAGTGCAGCGGCGCAGACTGAGCCGTTGACCCCGGCTCCGATTACAAGCACCCTCGCCTTGCCCAGAATCGTGCTCATTTCCGTACCGGCATCGCCACACCTTGCTTTAGACCGGGAAGCTGGCAAAGAGCACCTCATCGGGAGTCCGCGAAGGTTCAAAATAAGGGGAATTTCCCCCAGCAGCCGGGACACCACATATGGCCGGCCATTGAACAGGCCTGCTCCCTCCGCGCCGCCCTACCCTTTCTCGATGACCACCGCCGTGCCGTAGCATAGGACCTCGGTTGCCGACCCTTTGCTGACCACTTCCGAGGCGTCATAGCGGAAGCCCACCACGGCATTCGCGCCCATTTCGGTGGCGTGCTGGATCAGCAGATCGTAGGCCTGCTGGCGCGCCTGTTCGCACATCTCGGTGTACGCGCCAATCCTGCCGCCAATAATGTTCTTGAGGCCGCCCACAATTCCTTGCACGATCGTCGGGGACCGCACAATAATTCCCCGCACGAGGCCCTTATATTCGCGAATTCGGTAGCCTTCGAACGTGAACGTGGTCGTGATCGGGATGGACATGACGTGTCTCCTTCGTCGCCCCATATGTGTCAAGAAAAAGCCTTCGCGGCAGGCATGAAGCCCGCCGACATCGGGATTCGGCGTCGCATTGTACCTCTTCCCGACCCGTTAATCTATTGCCGGAGTTGAGGTCATAGATGCGAAACCACAGGTTTGCGCTTGACCCTTGCCATGGGAGGTGTAGGATGGATGAGTTTGTGGCACGATGAGGTTGTTTGTTTCGACGCTGGGCAGTCCGCGGATATTCCCATCATCACCGGCGCATATCCGGATCGGACGCAGCAAGCATTTGCAGACCTGCTCTCCAAGGTCAGCGGCATTTGCGCGCGCTGCCGGGAGAAGCCGCCAACCTTCCAGTGCAGCTCTGCCCTGCTAATTCGCATTGAGGGGGTACCATGCGACAGTGTATTAGGATCGCGGCATTTTTGGGATTGCTTCTGACCTTCGCATTCTCCGTTTCCTGCCAGAATTCCATTCAAGAAGGGGCCGATCAGTACATCATGGTGGCTTCGAACATCAACATTCCGTACTGGCAAGAGGCGCGCGCCGGATTAATGGACGCCGCCAGCGGGATGGGGGTGAAAGCTGAATTCACCGGGCCGACGATCTACTCGCCCCACGAAGAAGTGATTGCGTTCAGGGAGGCGGTGGCAAAGCGCCCCGCGGGGATACTGGTGGCGCCCGCGCGCCCGGAGCTTATGACCACGGCCATCGACAGCGCCATCGCGGCTGGAATCCCCGTCATCACGTTCGATACGGACGCGCCGGATTCCAAACGCATCCTGTACATCGGCACGGATAACCGCGAGGCCGGCATCGAAAGCGGAAATGAGATTGCCCACCTGATGAAGGGCAAGGGAAGGCTGGTGGTGATCACGGTCCCCACCCAGCTTAACCTGGAGGAACGCCTGCGCGGCGTGCAGGAAGCGCTGGCGAATTTCAAAGACATGAAGATCGTAGATACCCTCGACGACGAGGTTGACTCGCACACGGCGGACGAAGCGCTTTCCGCCCTACTCAAAAAGGGGGAGACTATTGATGGAGTGGTGTGCCTGGACGCCTCCGGCGGCCCGGGAGCTGGGGAAGCGCTGCGCAGCCTCGGTCGCAGCGGCAAGGTTCCAGTCGTGGCCATGGACACCAACCCGGAAACCCTCGATTTCATCGGGCAAGGGGTTATCTCCGCCACCATCGGCCAGAAGCCCTATACGATGGCTTTTTACGGACTGCGCTTCCTCTACGACTTGCACCACGGCGCCGTGCATAAGTTCGCGAACTGGCGAACCGCCCCCGCCTCGCCCCTGCCGGCTCATGTCGACACCGGCACGAACGTGATCAACCCGGAAAACCTGACGGAATTCCGTGCCGCCGTGGTCCGCACCAGCATGTGACCCATTCCGGCGTGCAAAGGGGGGAGCCACGGCCAGGGTCGTCCTAACCGTGGCTCTTCCTGTGCGCCATATGCCCGGACTATACCCTTCGCCGCCAGGGGAAGACTTACAGTCAGACCCGCCAATAAATCGACATTATGTCAAATAAACGGACAACCATAGGCCGAACGGCGGAATCTGTATCTTTGATAGCATCCCCTCCGTCGTGCCGGGCCCATCGAGCGACCCCTCATCAAGGGGGAGGCGTACAGACCTCCTGGCGGATTGTTAGGTTACGATGGAAAATGTCGAACCCGCACTTCCTTGCCGGCCTTGTTTGCCCCTGCAAACAAAGCACTTGGCGAAGTCCGAGGAGACTATAACTCGCCGGAAACAACTTACGGCTTTTCTCGTTCTGGTCAGCCTCCTCTTTATGTCGGTGCTGGCAAGAGCGGGCTCCTGTCTCCGCCCATGCACCCTTACGGAACGTGTCTTGAGGCTCAACCGAATCGGCGAGCCGAGCGCCGAACAAGCGGGCGATTATGTTCTGGAGGCCCAACCCATCATAAAAGGCAGCCGCCCGACCGCCGTTGCCGCGGCGGCAGTCTACCCCCGGCCCGATATTCTCAAACCGTCCCTGACTCATTCCAAATCTTCCAACCCTTTACGCTCACCGCCGCAATTCAACTAGCCGTCCGCGGCTTTTCAGTTTTCCGGTTCCGCCCCTGCCGCAGCCAAAGCGCAAGGTGAGGGCATCGGCGGTTTCCCAAGGGTGTCGTGCAACCGTGTTACCTGCCCGGGAAGGCAACGTGCCCAAGCGCACACCTACTCGGCCACATCTAAAGGCGACACTCGCAGTGCAGGAAAATCGGCGCCCCCATTCCGGGGGTGCTGGAGGGGAAAGAAGGCGGTTTAACATTTTGGGAGCAGGAGGACAACAACATGGTGGCGTTACGAATGGTGACCATGATTGGAAAGCACGCTGAGCAATTGACGAAAGCGGTGGTCGATGAACTGCGAGCCGACCCGCGCACTCCGAGTTATCACCGACTTGAGCTGCACGAGGATCACGCCCGCGTTTTCGCGGTGGTACACAACCTGGGGGAATGGTTGGATCGCAAGTCTGATGCCGATACCGAAACCACCTACCGCAGTCTCGGCCAGAGGCGGTTCGGGGAAGGGGTCCCTCTCGCCGAAGTGGTCCGCGCCCTGATGCTAACCCGGCAAACCATCTGCCGCTTCATCCAATCGGAAGGCTGGATGGACTCCGCGCTGGATCTTCGCCAGCAGGTCGAACTCTATACCTTGATCAGCCGCTTCTTCGAGCGCGCTATTTACTTCACCGTGCTCAGCTATGAGGCGGAAGCATGCTCGGCGGGGAAAATGGCGGCGCACCCCGAGCCTCACAAGCGGAAGTTCGCGGTGGGCTGGGCTTTAGGAAGACATACGAATGCCGTTTGAGAATCCCGCCTATTTATGAACATCGGCCCGGACGCGCGCCGAGTTGTCCGGCGGGAGCCGGATAACTCCGTGCCCCCCCTCATTCGTACCGCAGCGCCACCCTGGGATCCCCCTTCATAGTGCGCCGCGCGGGCACGTAACATGCGCCGAGTGAAGGAAGAGCCCACGGCCAGAACATCACTGACCGTGGCTATAACTCTCGCCTATACCCCAATAATCTCCACCAATTCCTTCACCGCGGCGGCGGATTTCTCCAGCGCGGCTTGCTCGTCCGGCGTCAACTTGATCTGCACGATTTCCTCGATCCCCCTCGCGCCCAGCTTCACCGGCACGCCCACGAACAGTCCCTTGATGCCGTACTCACCATCGAGATACGCGGCGCAGGGAAGGATTTTCTTGCGGTCGTTGAAAATCGCGTCGATCATCTGCACCACGGCCGCGGAGGGCGCATAGTAGGCGCTGCCGGTCTTCAGCAAAGCCACGATTTCGCCGCCGCCCTTGCGCGTGCGGTCGATGATTTTGTCGAGTTGGTCTTTCGGCATGAGCTGGGCAATGGGGACGCCCGCCACCGTCGTGTAGCTCGGCACGGGGACCATGGTGTCGCCGTGGCCGCCCAGAACCAGGCCCTCCACGTCCTGCACGGAGACGTTCAGGGCCTCGGCGATGAACGTCCGGTAGCGCGCCGAATCCAGAATGCCGGCCATCCCGATCACCCGGTTCTTGGGGAACCCGCTCACGCGAAAAGCCGTCTGCACCATGGCGTCGAGCGGATTCGTCACCACAATCAGTATGGCGTGGGGAGAAAGCTTTGCCGCCTGCTGGATGGCGTTATTCACCACCTCAAAATTCGCCCGCAGCAGATCGTCGCGGCTCATTCCGGGCTTGCGCGGAAACCCCGCCGTCATCACCACGATGTCGGAATTTGCCGTGTCCTGATAATCGTTGGTTCCCTTCACCCTGACGTCACAGCCTTCGATCGGGCCCGCTTCCAGCAAATCCAAACATTTGCCCTGCGGCACGCCCTCCAGGATGTCGATCACCACCACGTCGGCCAGTTGCTTGTCCACAATGCGGTGCGCAAGCGTTGCGCCCACATTCCCTGCCCCAATCACCGTTACCTTTTTGCGCATAAGGTCCCCCCCTAAGATATCGGGCGATCCGGCGATCGGTTGAACCTAAACCCACTCCACCTACGGTTGGTTGTTCACCCGATCACCCGATGATTCAGCTCACCCGATCTGTTTCATGTTCTCAATGATGGCGCTGGCAAAGCCGCTGGTTGTTCACCCGATCTCCAGATCATCCGATTTTTCCCATGTTCTCGATGATGGCGCTGGCGAACCCGCTGGTGCCGAGCGTTTGCACATCCTTGATGCCTTCCATCCGCATCAGCCGCTCCAGGTCGTAGGTCACGCGGTGCTGCACGATGGTAGCGGCGAGCGCGTCCTCAATCAGCGCGCCGACTTGCGGCCAGCCCATAAACTCAAACATCAGCGCGCCGGAGCGAATCAGCGCGCCGGGATTGATCATATCCTTGTCGGCGTATTTGGGAGCCGTGCCGTGCGTGGCCTCAAACACTCCAAAGCCGTCGCCGATGTTGGCGCCCGGCGCCACGCCCAGCCCGCCGATTTGCGCCGCGCAGGCGTCCGAGAGGTAATCACCATTCAAGTTGGGCGTCACCACCACCTGGTACTCGTCCGCGCGCGTCAGGATTTGTTGCAGCATCGAATCCGCAATGCGGTCGTTCACCAGAATCTTGTTCTTCCACTGACCCTTGCCGTGCGTCGAGTAGATGGCATCCAGACAGCCTTTCACTTCCTTGGCGACTTGCTGCCGGAAGGCTTCATTCGCCATCTCCAGGCCGGGCTCCACCATGGCCGCGTTAGCTTCCACGGAAAGATTCGGGTCTTTGTCCTTATTGCCCAAAATCCAGTTCTCACGCTCGGTCACAATTTGGGCGCGAAACTCCTCCTTGGCCAGTTCATAGCCCCAATCGCGGAACGAGCCTTCGGTGAACTTCATGATGTTGCCCTTATGGACCAGGGTCACGGTCTTCAGCCTTTTGTCCAGGGCATACTGCAACGCGCGCCGGGCAAGCCGCTTAGTGCCGGTAATCGACATCGGCTTGATCCCCACGCCGGAGTCGAGCCGCACCTGCTTCTTGACGTTATCTTCCTTCAGCAGGGCATTCACAAATTCAATAAGGCGCTTGGCCTGCGGAGTCCCCTCGCGCCACTCGATGCCGGCGTAGACGTCCTCGGTGTTCTCGCGGAAGATAATGATGTTCATGCGCTCGGGGCGCCGCACCGGCGATGGCACGCCCGGGATGTACTTCACCGGCCGCCAGCAGGCGTAAAGATTCAGCAGTTGCCGCAGCGCCACGTTCAGGCTGCGAATGCCGCCGCCCACCGGAGTGGTGAGTGGCCCTTTGATGGCAATGCGGAATTCCTTGATGGCGTCGAGCGTGCCTTGCGGCAGCCATTCCCCAAACCGGCGAAAGGCTTTTTCCCCCGCAAAGACTTCGTACCAAACAATGCGCCGCTTGCCGGAGAAGATTTTCTCCACCGCCGCGTCAAAGACCCTTTGCGAGGCTTTCCAGATGTCCCGACCGGTCCCGTCTCCTTCGATGTAGGGAATCACCGGCGTCACAGGAATCACGAACCCGCCGTCCGCGTAACGGATAGTTTGTCCTTCCGGCGGGACAGGGTTCCCGTTATAGGCTGTCATGGGCAAAATAACCCTCCGATGGTTGATTTCTTATCACCAAGCAATTGAGTCGCCAGACTTTAATACCGAAAACATTCAGGATAGTACACGCCGCGACGCGGATACAAGGAGAGAATTAACTCCCGAGGAGGATCTCTCCAGGTTAGGTCAGGGCTGCCGAATCCAGCCCCAGGCGCCGGTCCAGCGACACCAGTGTAGTGTCCAGTAAATGGCTGGACAACACCTCGGCTGTAGCGCCGGCATCGTGCCGAAATTCCTGCGCGAGGAAAAGATCTGCCATCCCCTGCCCCGAGTTTCCTGCCGGTAGGAAATGTGCAGCGAGATCCGCCAGCCATGGTGACAAAGTGCCACGATAGTAGGGAACGCCGGACGCAACCGTGGTAAGGCGTTATACGTCCAGATGGGCGGCTCCGAGGAAAGGGTGACGCGGAGACGCGCACTGGCTCCGTTCCTCCCCGGATCATGGGGCAAAGGGATGATGTTGCTTATGGCGAATGCAGGACTAAGAGCTGCACTGGAAGGCGAAACAGGAGCTTGGCGTTCGCCGGACCAAGCGAGCCCTTTCCTTCCCGAAGGTCGACGGGTCCGCCTCGGAATCTGCCAGGAAGGCTTTACGACCGTGGTTATGGTACCACTCAGTGTCGGCGGCCGCTCTTGATCGAATCACTGTGCCGTGGGCAAAGCCTCCAGGTCCTTGCCGAGTATGGCGCCAATATCCGCGAGTTGACCGGCATGGACAAATTGGATTTGGCCGAAGCGGTCTATCACGATGGTCGTGGGGGTCCCGCTGACGCCGAATTCCAGGGGCCAGCCGCTGGTTACCGCGACGCGCAACGTCTTGAGGTGGTGGGCCGCAAGAAAAGAAATGGCCTCCTCGGTTTTCCCTGCAACGTCCACGGAGAGATAGTTGGCGTCGGGATGCAGTTTTTGGAATTCCCCTAGCGCGGGCAACTCCGCGCGACAAGGCAGTCAACCGGGAGTCCAGAAGGTGAGCACTGCCGGCTTGCCCGCGGCGGCTTGATTGTCGAATATTCTTCCATCGAGATCGGTAAAAGAGAACTTCGGCGCCGGGCGGTTGAAGGCAATGGGCGTATACAGGGTGGCGACACGCTTAGAATTCAGGGCGACCCGGTCGAGAATTTTTTGTTCAGCGTCTTGGGCGATCCCCAGTTTCTGAGCGAGGAAAAGGCGTTCGTAAGCATCCCGTGGCGAAGAACTCTCCTCATAGGGCGCACTGGCGGCCCCGAGATAGGCTTCCAGGGCTCCGGCCTTATCGCCCATTTTTTCGCGAACCTCACCCAGGGCCAATAGCGTTTTGGGATCGTCCGGCGCTGCCTGGGCGGCGGCTTCGAGATCGGTGCGAGCATGAGGCAGGTCATCCAGCAGCATGTGCGCTTGACCTCGCAGCAGGTTGATCTCACCCGTCTCCCTCTTAAAGAGTTCTGGCGAATAATGGGCTTCCTGATTTTTCAAAATCGCCTCGGCACTGTTGAGCAGTTGTACGGCTCGATCAAGCTTGGTCTTCTGCTCGACATAAAGCCGCGCCATCTGGGTCAACGGCTCAGGGCGATCCTGGTCCAAAACCATGAGCTTTTCCAGAACTCCCTCTGCTCGGGAAGCATCTTTCATTTCTAATTCGCACGCAAAGGCGCCCTGATAGGCGTTTCCGGTCTGCGTGCTCTGTGGGTACGTGGTGGCAAAAGCAAGGTAATCTTCGGCCTGCTTTTGCAGATTGCCTTGCTCCCAAGCAATGGGCCAGTAATCAAGGTCGGCGAGCATATCCGTAACCTGTTGTTGTATTCCCGTTAGAAGGCGTGGGTTTTCGGCGGGGGAAGAAGAAATTCCAGCTCGCCGGTAGGTCTGAGCCGCGTTTTCCGTAAGAGCTGTGACCGCTTGGCGAAACCGCTGCACCGTGCCCGGCGGCAGCTTCTGCTGCCGGTAGGCGACAAAACTGCAAATCTGACGCAGCGCGTGGTACTGGTCCCCATAGGCGGCCACGAAGGCGTCAATTTCTTTCCCGACTTGCTCATAGGCGGAAGGACTGTCGTTGCCCATTCTTAATTCTTCCGTCCAGAGGGGATAATACTGCATGTAGTCATGAGGATCCTGTCTGAGATCTTCCTTGAGAATGTCCACAGCACGGGCGAAATTGGGTACGCGTTGAATACCCGGCGCCAGCAACTGCCCTTCGTAGGTCGAGGCCTGCGCCGCCACCGAGAAAGAATCCGGTTCTCCCCGATGGCAATTCAAGATGTCCCAGTATTCGCCGCCGTGGTTATCGATAATGTTCTTTTCGTCTTGAAAAAAGAAAATCGCGTAGCTGGGAACGTAGTTGCGCTCGGGCACAAAATCGGCCTGCCAGACGCCGTCAGCGGCGCGTGTCATGGGAATTCTGCGGGTGTCGAATCCAATCCCCCCACGGCTGGCGATGACCAGAGTGAGAGATTGGGAGGATTTCAGGCGCGCCCCAGGCGCCTGCGGGTTGTAACGAATCGTGATATGGGGAGCGATCATGGGCTGGCCGCGCTCGGCCGCCTCCTCCCACTCCATGCATGCCGGTTCAATGACCGCCACAGGTGTCTCAACCGGCGCACTTATCTTCGCGGCGGGTCTGGGTGCGTTGGTGACGTTGATGTCCTGCCATTCGCTGGTGGATATAACTCCGGCTTTGCTAATGGCCCAGACCCTTCGGCGGCCTTCTTCCCTTCTCCCGCCGGACCGTGCCTCTTTCCGGATCGAGGTTCCAATGGAAACCGGCGAAACCAGTTCGAGGGTGCTCGCGCTCCCAGCGATCTGGGACTCCACTACGTAGGTCGCCACCGGTGCGTCAAGGGTCGCCCATTCTAATTCGGCTGGTGGAAGACCGGAGGGCTGCGCATGTTCGGCCGGGGAGAGGAGCCTCACCTTGGGCAAAGCTTGCCCCCCTGTCTCTTCCAGGCCCAGGTGGTCAAACGGCTGGAAAAACTCCACGAGTTCAGGCAGCGAGCGGTTGGGCAGGAAATACCATACCTTCCAACCCTCCTCCGTCTTGCGGAGAATCAACCCAAAATGCGCCATCCCAAAGCTCCAGGCGCCTTCGCCCACCGTCCCCATCAAGACAAACGCTAACCGTGAATTGCCAAAGGTCAATAGAGGCTCGGTGCTGAGCAAGGTCATGGGCTCGGGGGCAAGAAATGGCTGGACCCTGTCCGGTCGAAGGATCTCGAAACGGGTTGCATCGGTATCCAGGGTCAACCAGAGTGACTCGGTGTCTCCCTTCGCAAAATTCTGGACAGCATATTGCGATAGCTGTTGAACCGCCGTAATATCCGCCGCATCGATCGTATTCGTGCTCACGCTCCAGGGCGTCCAATGAAAGCGCTGGGATGCCCAAAGCAGGAACGCCTCCCCCGCCGCGAAGTTACTTGCTTGGCGAAACACCACCCACGACCCGCGATTCTGCAATCGCGTTTGTCCCCACATTTCCACTACGGCGTTTCCCTTGAGCAACGGTCTAAGGTCGCCGAAGTTGTCTACAAACGCCACGTCAGGAAAAGACACCTCAGACGGAGAGAGGTGTAAATTCCGGATGTACTCCGGGAGGTCCAGTTCCACGAGGCGTAAATCAAAATTGGGGAAGTCGGCCTTGAACTCTCTCTCCAGGCCCTCCCACGAGTAGTCGTGGTAACGCTCGTAAGAGGGGAGGCTCTGAATGCCACGAAGGTATGTCCTGGGAACCCAAATCCTGAGCCGTCCTTGCTGCAAACTCGCTTCCGCCTCGGAAAGACTCCGGGGTCCCGTTGGGGTGGGTGGATGAGACTCCTCATTCGCCGCACTCGGCGCTTCGCTGGCCTGGGGCGTCGGCGCCAGGGCAGCGCCCCCGGGGCTTGCGCCACTGATTTGCTCGCTGGTCCTCCCCAGTTCCCTCGTGACCGTTTCTACCCCCGCGGGATGTCCATCGCACGGCACAAGCCAGTGGATCTCTCGCTGATATTTCAAGGTCGTCCCTTGGAGCCTCAGCCGAATCGTGTCGAAGCCAGGATTGTCGTAGTTGTATCCAGGTTGCCTGAAGCGCTCGGCACAGGCTTCAGACCACCTCCACATTGCCCCATCCTGATTAATCGTTGCGGTGTAACCGGGGCCTACGAATTTCTCCGTGTAGCTGATCCACACTGTAAGCGTGGACGCGTTCCGCACGATGTGCAGTCTCATCGGGTGGGCCGAATCCAGCGGGTCCTCTTCCACCCACCCACCCTGGAAGTCAGGGATGGTGGCGCCAGGCACCGTCTGGTCTGAGCTGGAAGCGGAACTTTGCGCGCGGAGCCCGGTAGAAACGAACCATAGCAAGACCAGAGCAACAGCGCGCGCTGGGAGTGGAGTGTGCCGGGTCATGCTTCACCTCCGGGAATTGTCTACCAAGTCATACGTGAGCGGAAGGGCCTACGTTACAATAAATCTGCATAATCGGCGTGATCTGTGGACACCAGCAGGTAGCGCGGGACCCGCTTTCCCGTCCCGCGGCTTTTCCTGTTCGTCTTTTCCTTGTCCGCATATCTAAAGATAAACAATCTTGAAGAGCCGCAGCACCGGAAAGCGCGTGCTGCGCTACACGTGCAACCACTACCTCGTCGGCCTGCCCCCAAGCCGCGGACCTTGGCGTGTATGTCCGCGCTGGCTAAAGCCCGCAACGTTGCGACCCAATAAGTTCGCCGACCGCGGAATTTCACGAAGACTCTGAAAGCATGGTGGTCATTGCGCCACCACGCGCGAGGATGGGCAGAACCCCAAAACGGCTGATTCTTCCTTCTATGCCAAGCCTCCGTTGGTTTGTCCCCGCGACGGCGTTAAACAACGTTGTATGCAGGATGTGGGAAAAGCCCGCGGTCAAGAAGGTATTGAGCGTAGCTACCATCCGCTCAGTTGACGGCAAATCGCCTACACGTAGAAGTGTTCTATGCCTGCGCGGGAACGCGGTAGAAGAACCCGGGGTCATCGAACGCTGGCGACAATCGCCGCAGGATTCCCCGGTTCCCTGCCAATTGTCCGGCACTCAGGGCCGCCTGATGGTTTTTCTCACTTTTCTCTCGTGCACCGTGTCGCCGGCATCCCCTCCTGGTGAGCTGGAAATGGGCTCGACGCGCCAAGAGAAGGCTGCGCGGCGCGGCGGAGCCGCAACCCGCATGTAGGGGCGAACAGCGTTCGCCCTTGGCCGAGCGCTGCTCGGCCCTGCGAAGTGCGCGAAAATTTTTGCTAAGAAAACAAGAATTTATGGTATTCCCGTGCAGAGTCTGTGCATTTCAGACTCTGCGGTTCTTTACTTGATAAGCATCCAATTGTTGTTAATGCCTGATTGGTAGGTTTCACGCTGAAATCGTGAAAAACCCGCAGAGTCTCTGGAAAACGAGACTCTACGCTACCGGCTCGGGAAGATGCGCCTGTTCTATCTCTCGTGGAAAATTCCGCCGACACTGTCGGCGAAATCTTGTAACGCCGTTCCGCCCTGCCGGCGCGACTGTGCTACTCATAGCGGAGGGCGGGGGCTGGCGCAGGGCTCTTTTCGCACTGCGGGGGCGCCTTCTCGAACGGCTCATGGCCGGCCATTCATCACTTCCTATTTGGGCGCGCTTCCGCTGGGGGTGTGCGGCACTCGTAAAGGTGCGGCGTCATAGAAAGAATTGGCTGCCTGATTTCTTCATTCAATGCCTCACCGTCAGAATACAACTTGGCCTATCTCCGTGCAAGTTGCCGTTCTAGTCGCCAAACCGCAGATCTGGTCTGCGCGCTGGGGTTGAGGGCTTGGGGCTACTTGCCCAGGACCGTGTCGATTCCCGCGAGGACCAATTCCAGTTTGGAAGGTGGAAGCTTGCCCACGCGCTCGGTGAGGAGGTCCCTATCGACACTGACGATCAAGGAAGTGTTGGCCACGGAAGCCTTGGGCAGACCGGTAAGATGTGCGGGCAGATGGATGTTTCCCGGGGCCAGGGCCCATTTGAGATTGCTGGTCAGCGGAACACAAACAACGGTGGCAAGGCGGCTCCGATTCAATGCGTCGCCCTGCACGACGACGACCGGCCTTCTGAACCCCGGTCCGGAACCCGCCGGGGCCGGAAGATCCGCCCACCAGACCTCGCCTTGTGAGATTACCACGCGCTTCGCTCCAGGATGCGGTGCGCGGCGGAGGAAACAAAGGGATCTTTGGTTTCGCCCACCTCGGCACAAGCGCGGTTCATGGCCTCGGTGACCTCGTCCGGCGCGTGGCGCGCCAAGTACTCCTTGAGCGCATCGCCATACACCCGGCTGCGGGACTTCTTAGTCCGCCGCGCCAAACGCTCCGCGCCCTGGTAGACCTCATCCGGGATCGATATCGCAGTTTTCATACCATGAGTATAACCGCATACCCGCCAGGGTGCAAGCGAACCGTTGGCGCCATCGAGCCGCAGGCCGGGCCTGCCGTCAGTTGACGGTAGGTCGCCTACACGTAGAAGCCTTCTATGTCTGCGCGGGAGCGCGGTAGAAGCACCTGGGGTCAGCGAACACTCAAGACAATCGCCGCCGGGTTTCCCGGTTCCCTGTCAACTTCCCGACACTCAGGGCCGCCTGATGGTTTTTCTCACTTTTCTGACGTGTACCCTGTCGCCGGCATCCCCTCCTTGTGAGCTGGAAATGCGCTGCGACGCGCCAAGAGCAGGCAGCGCAGCCTCGCGGGTGGCGCATGCCTCGCCGTATATATGTGCGTCCCAAGCCTCGCCTGGCGACAACTGCGCCAGGCGCTCACGGCAACCGGCCCATCGCCAGATTGGTGGACCCAAAATGACATGGCGAAAAGACGCATACTTAAGAATCAATGTATCCGCCCCCCAACGGACGTGGTGCGGGCGTCCGGCCCACAGTAGCGGGAGCGTCCGTTCCCCCTACAACAGAATCTCGAGCGGGGAGCAGCCTAATACGAAACCGAGGTCAGATTACAAGAACGTGCGGGCAGGATGTCCTAGCCGCAGCGGGCAAAATGTCCGCTCTAGTTCGAGGGAACGGCTGACGATTGGCGATCAAACGCTAGGAGCCTGTCGGAGATAGATTTTCGCTTCAGAGGGGAGGGGGGCAGGTTTTTTACCGATCACCTTGTTTAGTATTGACAATTGAGTTCTTGAGTGTAATATCAGGTCATGAGCAGACAGTTTCGGAATTGCGATCTCCATCAGGCTTACCTGTTGCCTCCCTCGTTGCAGGACTGGTTACCGGAAGGGCACTTGGCGCGGTTTGTGGCGGACTTGGTGGAAACGCTGGACCTGTCGGCGATGTATGCCCAGTACGCGGAGGGGGATGGACGGGGGCTGGCGGCGTATGATCCGCGCCTGATGGTGCGGCTGTTGCTTTATGCCTACTGCCGGGGGGTGCCGGGTTCGCGGCGGATCAAGCGGGCGACCCACGAGGACGTGGCCTTCCGGTATCTGGCGGCGGACCAGCACCCGGACCACGACACGATCGCGGCTTTCCGCAAGGAACACTTGACCAACCTGGCGCAACTGTTCGTGCAGGTGTTGAAGCTGTGCCAGCGGGCGGGGCTGGTGAAGCTGGGGCATGTGGCGCTGGATGGGACCAAGGTGAAGGCCAAGGTAGTGGGGTCATGAGGTTCACACAGAGGATTGGCTCACAGAGAGCATAGAGGAGATCCGAGATCTTCTCTGTTCTCTGTGGTCAATGATTTAACCTCCGTGACCTCTGTGTGAAAGGCTCTTTGGCCCTGCTTTCGTAGTGGATGACACCACAACCCAGAAATAATGTCACTTGACATTATGTCCTTAGCTGGGCGATACTGACTAACAGATATCGAAAAGCCAGGGCATAACTATGGGGCCGCTTGGCGGTCCAGCGGTAAGAGATTGATTTTTCAATAAGACTCACACGTTTTCAGGGCCCATCAAGGAAGCAGGACAGATCAGCGTCTGGCGGCAGGCGAATGTTGTTTATTCGCGGCAGATGGGGCTCCATGTCCCTCACACACAATCCCATTCGAGAAAGGCAGGACGCCGGTTGCATGCGGCGACGCCGTCTCACAGCGGCGCTTCAGGGCTCTTTGTCTCTTGGAGCCCTGCCGCTACGCGGACCTGGTCGACTGCAAACTCAATTCAGGAGTAGGCGCCTATGGGAGAAGAGATGGAAAGGGCAATTGAAAACAGCCAGGAATCAGGAAGGCCGGCGGGAGGCAAGCGAGCTGAACTCTCCGAGAAGGAACTGGAGAAAGTGTCCTGGGGCGGAGAGAGGAAGCTACTAGAACCTCCAAACCCTTGTTAGCGGCGCGCGGGCCGGAACGAAAAACATGACCAGGAGGAAATGACCATGCCGGAGGAAAAGGCAAAGGCAAAAGACCAGGAAACGATAAAGCCCGAGTAAGGAAAGCAAGATGATGAGAAGGACTTCGAGCAGGCCTCCGGCGGTCCCTGGACTAAGGGCGGCATGACGTAAGGTTCGCTTGGAGGAGGCGGCCGAAAAGGCCGCGGAAAAACGCCTCCACGCTGTCATTTTGGTAGTGGAACGACCTGCGGGATGCGATTCCGCAGGAAATCTTGACGAGGAGGAAACACTCATGGCGGACGAGAAAAATGAAGGGAAGCACCACGAACAGGAGACCATAAAGCCCGTGAAAGGGCAAAAGGACGAGCTCGCGGAGAAAGATCTGGACAAGGCCTCTGGGGGAGGCTGGGTCGAGCTCAACAAGTTTTAACCCGGCCCCTGGCGCGCGTGACTGTGGCACCCCGAGGTTCTCTTGGCTCAGGAACACTGCACAGGGCTAAGACCCGAGGGGTGCGCGGTCATGCGGCGGTCTGGGGCATCGGCCAGGAAGTACATGGTTGCTGAAGGTGGTTGAATTCATGAGCCGCGCGGGTGGTTCTATAGGTGCCGCCCGAACCGGAATTGAAGGCACTGCCATTCCAGAAAACTCCACCCAAGTCACCCTGAAAGGGCTCCGCAGCCAGCCCTCCGCGCCCCTTGGAGAAGCGGTTTCACGGAATCCTAATGATGGGATCCTTGCGACGCAGCATGCCGACGCCCTCCAGGAGGAAGGCCAACTCGTAAAGGCAGCCGCGGAGTACCGGCGGGCGCTCAGTCTCGACGCCACCCTGGGGGGCGCATGGTACGGGCTCGGCCGCGTGGAGCTTGATTTGGGTGGGAAGGGTGAGGCCAAACGGTGCTTTGAGCGCGCCTTGGCCCTGGCTCCCCACCGGGCGCCTGCCCACTTCAACCTGGGAAAAGCGCTCTTCGATCTAGGCGAGATTGATGCCGCGCTCGACCATTTCCGCATTGCCGCAGATGGCCCTGAGCCGGGGTTGCGTGAAAGAGCGCTCGGCGCCCTGGCTTGTATCATACCTGGCAGTCCACGCGCCGACCATGCTGCCGTGCTGCAAACCCGGCGCGCATGGGCCGAGGTTGAGGCAGCAAGAGAAGCTCCCGCCATACATTCCATCCAGCGGCCGGAGGGGTCCGGCGGCAAGCTGCGGCTCGGTTACTGCTCGAGGTTCTTCCCCGCGCGGAACTGGATGAAGCCGGTATGGGGCGTCATTAATCACCACGACCGCTCGGTGTTCGAAATCCACCTCTTTTCCGACGGGTTGCCCCCCAGCGCCGAGAGCGGTTATCAAGCGCACCCGCTTGACCAGGTTCACGACGCCAGAGGCCTTTCCAACGCCGACCTCGCAAGCCTCATCACCCGCACCGGAATCGACATCCTCGTTGACCTTAATGGCTACAGCCACCCGCCGCGCCTCGGCCTCTTTATGCGGCGTCCGGCGCCGGTTATCGTCGGTTGGTTCAATATGTATGCGACCAGCGGAATCGACGGCTTCGATTACATCATCGGCGATGCGGCCGTTATCCCGGCTGTCGAGGAACAATTCTATTGCGAATGCGTGTCGCGCGTTCCAGGAACGTACCTGGCCTTTTCCGTCCCTTATTCCGTTCCGGATGTGGTGCCCCCGCCTTGTCTAGCCGGCGGCCCTATCACCTTCGCCAGTCTGTGCTCGCAATACAAGATCACCGACGAGGTGATTGCCGCCTGGGCGATGATCTTGCGGCAAGTGCCCGATGCCCAACTTCTCCTCAAAAATGCGGCGCTGGGCGACCGCACGAACTGCGCCGCACTGCACGAGCGATTCGGCCGCTGGGAGATCCCTCCCACCCGAGTCCTTTTGGAGGGTCCAGCTCCACATGATGAATTCCTCGCGGCGTATGGGAGAGCGGATATTTCGCTCGACACCTTTCCCTATAACGGCGGGACCACAACTATGGAGGCTTTGTGGCAGGGCGTGCCGGTGCTCACCTTCAATGGGGACCGCTGGGCGAGCCGGCAGAGCCGCTCGCTTCTGCTCGCTGCCGGCCTTGATGAGTGGTGCATGCCGGATTGCGATGCCTATGTCGCTCGCGCGGTTTCGCTGGCTCGGTCGCCAGACACCCCCGCTAGATTGGCCTCGTTGCGCGCCACCCTGCGCGAGCGCCTGGCTCACATGCCGGTCTGCGACAGTGCGGGACTTTGCCGTGCACTTGAGCGCATCTATCGCCAGGTGTCGAAGTGGAGGCTTCAGGTTTGATCGTACTTTGACTCGTTGCAAGATCTGTTGCAGGACGCCTCCTCCCTGCACAACGACGGGCCGGAATTCCTCACTGCGCTGCCACCCCCTTGGGGACTGCCAGAGGGCGGAGCTAAAGGATGTCTTGACGCAGAAGACTAAAGCCTTGTCCTCCCAAACACGCGGTGATAATTCCGGGCAAGGTTTCACGTGCGTTCGAGCCCTGGTTATTTAGGTTCACGGTTCATGGCCATTCCAGCAGACAACCGAGGAAGAAGCTGTGAAAGAATTGGTGGAGGCGAGCATCTAGATTGTCGCGATGGTTTGAGCTTGCTTCGCGGATGCCCGGCCGCCCGGAACCATTCTGGCGGTCGTCTCGAGTCACCCACCTCGTTTCCGCCGGGGCCGGGAGCCCTCGGAGGCTTTCACCCTTGGCTTTCGGCCTCTGCCCGTCTTAGCTTCCAGCGCAGACGCACCCACGGGGATAGGTTGTAGGCCAAGCAAGCCCAGAGCGTCTCACAGCGTACCTTCTTCAAGCCCCGCACGCGAAATTGCCGCAAGCCGATCTTGGCCTTTAGCCAAGCGTTGGGAAATTCGGCCACCGCCCCGCGCAGGCGATAAATTGCTTGCGCCGCCTCGGTCCGCATCTTCTCTATAAAGGCCGTTACGACCGGTACGTTCTCGGGGCGAAAGATCCTCCGTGCCGCGGCTCCCCCACAACACTTCTGGCGAAAAGCACAACCCTGGCAGTCCGCCGCCGGCGCTTGGTAGACGTGGTACAGCACCCCCACACGCCGCCGTTCGAGGCCGCGTCGCCGCAGTTCCTTTCCCGCCGGGCAGCGGTAAACGTCGTGCTCGGCCTCATAGGCAAAGACCGTGGCACGAAAAGCCGGGGCGATCCCGGGTCCGGGCCGACTCCGTTTCCCCGCTTCCACCGTCCCCCCCAGGAAGTCCACTTGCCGCTCCGCCATGGCCAGAATCGTCTCGCGCGTGGTGTACCCCGCATCGGCCACCCCCTGCTGGGGAAGTCGCCCCAAGTTGCGTTTGACCTCTTCCAGGGCGGGGGTGAGTTGCCCTTCATCGCTGGCCGACTGCGTCACGCTCACACCCACAATCACGGTGTGGGCCGCGTCGGTGGAGAGCTGCACATTGTGGCTGGGCGCATAGCCCCCGCCCCCCTGTTTCATGATCCGCGCTTCCGGGTCCGTTTCACTCACGCGCCGTTCTTTCCCCCGCCTTCCGACAGCGGGCATCTTCTGTATCTCTTTCAGCGCCTGCTCCAATCGCTCCACCTTCTCGCGCGCCGCGCGCTGCCGCCCCGGGGCTGGCCGTGCGCTCACCTCTTCCTGGCGGGAATCGCCCATCGCCCGCACCCGCTGTCGCGCCTGCTCCAGGTGCTCGCGCAAGGTCTTCTCCCGCCGCAACGACTTCCCGCTCGCCTGCGCTTTCACTTTCGTCCCGTCGTGCATGACCCGCTCCAGCGTGATCAAGCCCTCGGAACTTAACACCCCCAACACCTGCGCAAACAACTCGTCCAGCGCCGCCTGATGCTCCACCCGAAAATCCGACAGGCGGTGATGATTCACCCCCTCGCATCCCGTCAGCCATTGGTAGACGGGATGATACTCACAGCGCCGCGCCACCTCCCGCGCCGAACTTACCCCTTCACTGTAGGCGTAAATCCACAGGCTGATCAGCAACCACGGATCGTACGCCGGCCGTCCCGCCTCGCCTTCCACCACCTCGAGCGCCGCCCGGAACGCGCTCAGGTCGAGCCCGCCCACCAACTCCCAAATTGCCCGCGCCGGATGTCCCGCCTCGATCATCTTCTCCACATCCACGGCCCGCAAGATCATCTGCTGCCGGTTCACCCGTTTCAGCCGGAGTTCCTTGCTGCTTTCCTCCACCCCTGCTTGCTCCTTCTCTCTCATCCTCGACCGCCTGCCTCCGCCCAGCGCTTGCGAGCGGCTCTTCACCCACTCCCGCCGCTTCGCCTCAAACACAAGCACGCCAAAATCCATTTCTCCAGCGTCACATCATCAAGATGGGAGATAAATTCACAGCTTCCCTTTGCGGTCTGCGCTACGATTGCTCGGAGTTTAGAAAGAACCACGCACCCCCAAAAACGGGAGGCGCGCTACCTGCTTTCAGCCGCGGCGACGCTGTGGTCCTTGCGCCACATCAATTGAGGTGGGGGTGAAACGGGTATGCTCACAATCCCAGTGTAATGCGCAGTGCTTGATCGACTGCTTCCATTCGCGGCATCTGCCCGATGGCCCGTCTCAGAAGTTGCAGTTCTATCGTCGCCAAGTTGTCAGTCATGATTACCGAATCGGATTTCAGGCCGGTCTGGAGAGCGAGCGGATCCTTCAACGAGACCGTGACACGGGTGGGATGTCCGGCGCGGCCCAGATTGCTGCTGACCATGGCAACGACCACCTGAGGGAGTCCGGTGTTGAGCTGCTCGGCTTGGACCACCAGAACCGGCCGCAGCTTCACCGTCCTTAGGTCGGAGTGGGGAAAGTAGACTAAGGCGAAGTCGCCGCGTCTAAAGCTCATTGTAGACGTCCATGCTGGCGTCGTCCCAATCAGCAGCGAACGTCGCGAGCTTGGCGCGCACCTCGCGCGCACGCTCACGTGTCCACCCCAGGTCACGGATCGTGAGCTTGTTCTTAGCCGGGGTAACTCGCTTCGCGTGTTTTCGTGGCAGGGTTGCAGGCTGCTCCCCCGTCACAGCTTTAACGTGCATCCAGACCTCCTCAGCGGCCGCTCGAACCCGGATACCCATCATTCTATAACACCTTCCAGCCGGGAATTAACTTTCTCCTCGCGAGCCTGTGTTACATGGAAGAGCAAGTGTAGCGTGGCCCCCCGTTTTTGGGGTCCGCGGTTCTCACCTTGAATTCAGGAAAACCACAAAATCTCAAACGCGAACGTATGCGCCAAGCCTGGTTTTTCGCAACGGCGGATTCGCTCTAACGCCACGGCAAGAGCCGCAGACCGCAAACCGAAGCTGTGAATTTATCTCCCATCTTGATGATGTGACGCTGGAGAAATGGATTTTGGCGTGCTTGTGTTTGAGGCGAAGCGGCGGGAGTGGGTGAAGAGCCGCTCGCAAGCGCTGGGCGGAGGCAGGCGGTCGAGGATGAGAGAGAAGGAGCAAGCAGGGGTGGAGGAAAGCAGCAAGGAACTCCGGCTGAAACGGGTGAACCGGCAGCAGATGATCTTGCGGGCCGTGGATGTGGAGAAGATGATCGAGGCGGGACATCCGGCGCGGGCAATTTGGGAGTTGGTGGGCGGGCTCGACCTGAGCGCGTTCCGGGCGGCGATCGAGGTGGTGGAAGGCGAGGCGGGACGGCCGGCGTACGATCCGTGGTTGCTGATCAGCCTGTGGATTTACGCCTACAGTGAAGGGGTAAGTTCGGCGCGGGAGGTGGCGCGGCGCTGTGAGTATCATCCCGTCTACCAATGGCTGACGGGATGCGAGGGGGTGAATCATCACCGCCTGTCGGATTTTCGGGTGGAGCATCAGGCGGCGCTGGACGAGTTGTTTGCGCAGGTGTTGGGGGTGTTAAGTTCCGAGGGCTTGATCACGCTGGAGCGGGTCATGCACGACGGGACGAAAGTGAAAGCGCAGGCGAGCGGGAAGTCGTTGCGGCGGGAGAAGACCTTGCGCGAGCACCTGGAGCAGGCGCGACAGCGGGTGCGGGCGATGGGCGATTCCCGCCAGGAAGAGGTGAGCGCACGGCCAGCCCCGGGGCGGCAGCGCGCGGCGCGCGAGAAGGTGGAGCGATTGGAGCAGGCGCTGAAAGAGATACAGAAGATGCCCGCTGTCGGAAGGCGGGGGAAAGAACGGCGCGTGAGTGAAACGGACCCGGAAGCGCGGATCATGAAACAGGGGGGCGGGGGCTATGCGCCCAGCCACAATGTGCAGCTCTCCACCGACGCGGCCCACACCGTGATTGTGGGTGTGAGCGTGACGCAGTCGGCCAGCGATGAAGGGCAACTCACCCCCGCCCTGGAAGAGGTCAAACGCAACTTGGGGCGACTTCCCCAGCAGGGGGTGGCCGATGCGGGGTACACCACGCGCGAGACGATTCTGGCCATGGCGGAGCGGCAAGTGGACTTCCTGGGGGGGGACGGTGGAAGCGGGGAAACGGAGTCGGCCCGGACCCGGGATCGCCCCGGCTTTTCGTGCCACGGTCTTTGCCTATGAGGCCGAGCACAACGTCTACCGCTGCCCGGCGGGAAAGGAACTGCGGCAACGCGGCCTCGAACGGCGGCGTGTGGGGGTGCTGTACCACGTCTACCAAGCGCCGGCGGCGGACTGCCAGGGTTGTGCTTTTCGCCAGAAGTGTTGTGGGGGAGCCGCGGCACGGAGGATCTTTCGCCCCGAGAACGTACCGCTCGTAACGGCCTTTATAGAGAAGATGCGGACCGAGGCGGCGCAAGCAATTTATCGCCTGCGCGGGGCGGTGGCCGAATTTCCCAACGCTTGGCTAAAGGCCAAGATCGGCTTGCGGCAATTTCGCGTGCGGGGCTTGAAGAAGGTACGCTGTGAGACGCTCTGGGCTTGCTTGGCCTACAACCTATCCCCGTGGGTGCGTCTGCGCTGGAAGCTAAGACGGGCAGAGGCCGAAAGCCAAGGGTGAAAGCCTCCGAGGGCTCCCGGCCCCGGCGGAAACGAGGTGGGTGACTCGAGACGACCGCCAGAATGGTTCCGGGCGGCCGGGCATCCGCGAAGCAAGCTCAAACCATCGCGACAATCTAGATGCTCGCCTCCACCAATTCTTTCACAGCTTCAGCCGGCGGTCTGCGCTACGATTGTTTCTCATCGTACCGCATCGACACCATAGGTTCTCTCCGCTTTCAGAACCGGGCTCATATGGAGCTGTTCCCGCAGGCTGCGCGATCGCCATCGCGGGAGGAACCCACAGGCAGAACTGCAATTACTGCGGCCGTTACGAACTCGCGGAGTTAGCGAGCCGCTCCTTGACGCGATCCAAAACTCGCATAAGAAGATCAGCAAGTAGGACTACCTCCGACGCTTCCGTAGGATTAGCGTAGTCAACCTGCCTGTGGCTCGGGGGATTCTTAAAAGTGCCTATGGCCCCAGCGAATAGTTCCATGATGCCAGTTCGCTCCCCGGGCTCCAGTTCTGAATCAGCGAGTTTTCCCCCTTCGCCGAAGGATTTCCGCATAAGCTTGACGCCGACCAGAGACGAGTTGGCGCAGGAGAGTTCGCGAACCCGGATCTCGACTTCCCGCATTGCTGCAAACGCCGCTAGCTCATATTCTCCGAGGAGGAACTGTGATTTTACGCGCTCGAGACTGGCATGCAACGCCACATCGAGACGTTCGGCGGCTCGGACCGGTTCAAGCCCCGCTTCCAAAACTTTCTTCCCCAGACGAGTAATGAATATCGCGTTGGGATCCGAATTGGTCGGCGTTCCGCGAGCGACTAGATTCTTGGACACAAGCCAATTGAGGCCTTCCGACCAGCACCCAAGGGTCAACTCGGGAAGACGCTGATTCCTGCCAGACTGCAGGAAATTGTGTGAATTCCATTCATTAGTGGTAATGAGATGCTTCAGGACGAGAATGCCCAGACGATCAATAGGCAGTGACCGAATCTCGTCAGGTGAAAGTTTCTGGAGAGATTGGTCCATGTGTGGCTCCTTCGTGGGCTAACGTATAGCGTCCAGCGCAGACCTCGTTTCGGGGCACAAGCTAGTTCCTCCGGGGTAGCTGAGTTGCTCACTAATGGAGGTCAGCGCTACGCTTGCTGATGTGTGTTGAGGACAGATTTCAAGCATCTGACCATGCGTCCAGGGACCTGCCCGGACAAAACTTCTCTTGTGTAAGTTTGAGATTTAAAGAAGTTATTGATAGTTAATTCTTTGCCCTCCATCTTCCGGTATGTCTTTCGTTGTCTCTTGTAGAAGGAGAGAATGTGGTCCACAGCCTGTTTCGCGACAGTATAGAAGGTTTTCGGGTCTCGGTCCCATTCCGCATCCAAGAAGCGCGTGAACTCGCCCTTGCCCCATTCTGCGCCAGCCAACTCTGAGCCCTCGACAAGCAGGGAGAAAAGTGCGAAGCCGATGTGCCGGCGGACAGCACCCACGTATTGCCGTCGCTCCGCCCAGTGCCGCAAAGCATCTTCAACCAACTCCCAGAACTTATACATCTGGTACGCCACTTCTGGTGTAGTCTGGACGACCACCTTGTAGTTGTCATCTTCGAATAGCTCTCCCAGCCTTGCTTTGGCCACCGCCGGGCCCATGGATTTCCTTCTCCATTGGTAACTCGCGATCAGTTGCGTGAGGAGCCGTAGGTCCGGCCCTTGCTTTAGCCCGAATTCTTGCATCTGCCTCCTTCTGTCTCTCCATTCATTTTGCCTCCGCTCATAGAACAACTTTTTGTCGTGAAAGTATCGAGCCAGCGCGTGTTGGTAGTCGTCATTCGCCCTTAAATTCCATTTCTTGATGGGATTTTGAAAATTACTTCGGAGCGAGATGGAGCGGATGATCTCCCGTCTTCTTTCCGCCAGCACTCGTAAATCTGTGAGTGCGGGCCGGGGAATCTTGATCAGCCTGACCATCACCCGCCCGAATATAGACGGGTGATCAACGTCGCGAATGCTGTGCAGGGTCTGCGACCCATTGACTACACGAGGATTGTCAATGCTTAGTTCCCGGGCGGGCGGGTCGTGGTGGATGTCGTCACATATGATGGTAATTCCGTTGTTGCTGAATACGAAATCATTCGGTGATTTTTGAAAGGTGCTAGTAATGTCTGGAAAGCGCCGGGATAAACCGGCAGGAAGCAGAGGATGGAAGATCCTTACGAGAAAGGAGTAGCGATCCACTCGGCCCCGAATTTTGCGCGGTGTGTCGCGAGGCATGCCGTGAAGCGTAAAGGAGGGGAAGAGGTGGGCTGGGTATTGAGCTCCGAAAAACTGCAATCAGGACGCCGACGCTGTCAGACTGTGCGGAAGGCAACATGGACGGGAGCGGTAGCGCGAGTTCCCGAACGGTCCTGCGTAGTCGTAGACCCCAGACACGCCTCGATACTTTCTGCACGAGAACCGGGAGACCTCCACGACGTCCCAGTCGATCGGGACCGGCGGGCGAAGGCCGAGGCCGCAAGGCCCGCATGCACGTCGGGGAGGAGTCGCACCGCGGCATAGTACCGATGAACCCTACGAACAACGACGGAAGATCGCCGGCGGAGAAGGGGGAGGGAAGGCCGCTGAACAAGGAGAACACTCGTTTGCCTAACACGTCACCGACACAGAGCGGAGCACGCGTGTCCCAGGGGCTGGCGGGTGTGCGGAGAGTCGCGAAAGAGCAACCAGGAACCAAGTTCACGGCGCTGCTCCACCACTTAAGCGTCGATCTCTTACGGGAAAGCTTTTACGCCTTGAAGCGGAAAGCCGCTCCGGGAGTCGATGGCGTCACGTGGCAGGAGTACGAGACCGGGCTGGAGGGCCGGTTAAGCGACCTGCACAGCCGGGTGCATCGCGGCGCCTTTCGAGCGCAGCCCTCGCGGAGAGTGTACATCCAGAAAGAAGACGGACGGCAACGTCCGCTGGGCATCGCGGCGCTGGAAGACAAGACCGTCCAGCAGGCGGTGGTGACCATCCTGAACGCGATCTACGAGGAAGACTTTCTGGGCTTTTCGTATGGGTTTCGGCCGGGACGCAGCCAGCATCAAGCGCTGGATGCGCTCTGGGTGGCGCTCACGCGCAAGCACGTGAACTATATTTGGACGCAGACATTCGGGGATTTTTCGATTCGATTTCCCACGAATGGATGCTCCAGTTCGTGCAGCATCGCGTGGCCGACCGCCGGATTCTGCGCCTCATCCAGAAATGGCTAAAGGCGGGAGTCCTGGAGGAAGGCGAGTGGTTGGAGACGGAGATGGGAACGCCGCAAGGGGCGGTGATATCGCCGCTGTTGGCGAACATCTATCTGCACTACGTCTTCGACCTCTGGGTGCAGGCGTGGAGAAAGAAACACGCGCGCGGGGACGTGATCGTCGTGCGCTATGCCGACGACACGGTCCTGGGGTTCCAGGCCCAGACGGAAGCGGACCGTTTTCTGGAGGACCTCCGGGAACGGCTGCGGAAGTTCGGGCTGGAGCTGCATCCGGAGAAAACGCGCCGGATTGAGTTCGGGCGGTACGCCGAAAGCAACCGGAAACGGCGAGGAGAAGGCAAGCCCGGAGACGTTCGACTTTCTGGGCTTCACGCACATCAGCGGGAAGAGCCGGAAGGGGTACTTTACCGTGAAGCGGCATACGGCGGGCAAGCGCCTGCGCAAGAAACTGCGGGAACTGAAGCAGCAACTGCGCGTGCGCCGCCACGACTCGGTGGCGCTGACGGGCAAGTGGCTCCGATCGGTCGTGCAGGGCTACTTCAACTACCACGCGGTGCCGGACAACCTTGACAGCCTGTGGACCTTTCGGTCGCGGTTGACCTTGCTGTGGCGCAACCAACTGCGGCAACGCAGCCAACGCCATGGCATCACCTGGCGCCGAATGGGACAACTGGTCAGTCACTGGCTGCCCGTCCCGTGCATGCGGCATCCCTGGCCCGCCCAGCGCTTCGCCGCTACCCATCCAAGTTAAGAGCCGTATGCGCTAATCAGCGCACGTACGGATCTGTGCGGGGGGTGCTGGGTAACCAGCATCCCTACCGCGACCATTTACTGGACTGTTATGCAATCGCAGCCTTACGTTGCGAGCGAACAGCAGGGAAAACGGATCACTATCCATGTACCGAATGAAATCGGTGAGGCGGGCGAAGACGGTCGAGATCGGAACCTCGGTCTCGCTAGGGTCTGTTGTAAGCACGCCGCTGATACCGGTAAGAGTCAACGGACGGGTCATCGGCATCGCATCTTCGATGTAGTCAGCCATGAACCCTAAAATGTCCTCCATGTGAAAGAGCTTTACAGGGCAATCGCTGAGCGCCTCCACCTGCTTAGGATTCCGGCGGTGGTTAGTGGCGAACGACAAGTCGAGTTTCCCGTCGTCATACCGCTCGAAAAGCCCCCTGAACCTTGCTTTAAGGTCTTCGCCTACCCTTTTCAGGTAGCCAGGTCGCGAATCCTTGTTTGCGAATGCCTGCCAGAAGGTGGTGACCTCGTCGTAGAATTTGGGTGGCGCGATGACGTTGAATTTCCTGGTGAACTTTGTATTTAAGACGTGATATCGGAGTTCGCCGTCATCCTCGGTCTTAAACACAACGTCGGCCTTGCCATCACCGCTCCCATCCCAAGTCGATAGGTCCTTGGGTTCGCGGAAATACAATTGAGCGAACCACCTTCCGAACGCATGGTAGTCCTTGGTGGCTGTCCGATTCTGGACGTCCTTGATGCGGTCAATCATGAAATCAAAGAGGTCTCTGGTTTCGTACATGTCCCCTCCTGATAAAGAGTGTACCCGCAGTCAGAACTGCACTGACTGTAGCTACCCCTTTTTCCCAAACCCAACGAAATGGACGATTTCTGATCCCTTGAAGTCACCGCTCCCGGTTTTCAGGATGGCATGACGCACTGCAACTATTAAATCCTTTGTATCAGGTTTAGCAGCAGCGGGGACCGAGCTTGAGAAGAGCGAATTCAGCGCTCTCAAAATTTCTGTGGGAATCCACGGGATCAGTTTGTAGTATTCTTGCTCAAAATCTCTCAGTTGATTCTCGTTTTGCTTCTCTCCCGCAGGTGGCAGTTCCTTGTAGTGGTTTATTAGATCAACTACCTGACTGCTTAGGTCGCGTTGCTTATCCATCAGATTGATTGCGTCTTTGTCTAGCTCACGTTGTTTAGCGTATTCAGCCTTTACAGCCTCAACTTTCTCAGTAATTTCTTTGATATCTTCCTTCGTCGCCAAGTTCTTTCCCTTCTCCTTAAAGTAGCCTCGTAGGTAGAATCGCAGCAGTAATCCCCCTATAATGAGAATCAGCCACGTGAGAAGATTCATTGCGAAATTGATGTAAAAGATGCGACTGTCCAAGGTGTTTCTCCTCCCTTTGGGCACGAGTATTCCCGACAAACAGAATCTGAGATACGACTCATAAAATGGCACCGACCATTCATTGGATCGATCACCATCGAGCCCACCTCATTGCACAGTCTGGTGACCTGGCGACTACGCACAGAACGGCGCGAACGGTGATTGGCGATCATTCGGGTTTACCACCCCCAGCCCCCTCCTAAAACAGGAGGGGAGCTTATTATTCATGACGCCAAACCTCCCAGAGGCCTCCGGGCTGGCGAAAAGATGAGTTACGGGACACGGGATTCGGGGCACGGGACACGGGGCTGGACGGCAGGCGCCCAACGGTGATTTCCGATCATTACGGGAGTGTTTCATGATGCCTACCTCCCAGGGGTTTCCGAGATGGCGAAAAGATGACGCTATTAGACAACTTATTAACCTGCGATGCAAGGGGAAAGGAAAGGTGTCGGGCGTCAGGGGTTAGGGATTTGGGATTAGGGGTTACCGGCGGATTTCGGGACACGGGATACGCGACGCGGGGTTGGGGATTCGGGGTTAGGGGTTCGGGGCACGGGATTCGGGACACGGGGTGCAGGGCAGACGGGACGGGATTCGAAACTCGGGGCATGCGGCTCCAGACTCCGAACCGCCGACTTCCGACTCGGCATTCACGACACGGGAGGGGGGAGATTCTCTCTCGATATTCAAGAGAGCAGCTACTCACTACCCCCGGCGTGGAGATTCATGCCGCATCCCAGGGGTTGAGAAGAGTGACGCCGAGGCCGGCAAAGTCCTTCACGTTGCGCGTTACGAGGGTGAGATCGTGCTCAAGGGCCGTAGCGGCGATCATGCCGTCCGCCATGCTGAGATGAGTCCCTCGCAATTGGCATTCCCCGCCCAGGACACCCCAACGATTGCCCACGCTCTGGGTCACCGGCAGGATTCTGCCGCTAAACAACGGAAGGAGGTACTGTTCAAACCACTGTTCCAACTGCGCTCGCCGTTTGCCTGGGGGAAGCACGGTAAACCCGCGGCGGAGTTCTCCCACAGAGACCGCGCTCAGATACAAAGAAGCATTGTCCTGGGTGTCAACCCATGCGGTTACCCGAGGCTCGGGGAGGGGCTTGGTCAGTTCCGAAGGGATGTTGGTGTCGAGCAGAAATTCGCTCATGACAGGTCTACCGGGCGTCCGGTGTCAGGATCGCGGCTGAAATCCACATCGTCGGTAAGTCCCCTCACCATCGCGCAAACTTCCACGAGGCTCTTTCCTCCCTGCGGTTTTCGCTTTTCGGGATGGGTTACAGTCCCGGCGGTGGGATGGACCGCCTCTGCGAGCAGACTGGCGGCATAGGATTCCACCTCACGGCCCTGCGCGGCAGCCTGGCGTGCGAGCTCGGCCTTAACCTCGGGTGTGATGTCAAGGGTGATGGTCATGGGATCTCCTTTCAGCCCATCCCCACCGTACCGCGTCGCAGGCCCGTCCGTCAAGCGAGTAAAGGGTGCAGGACACGGGGTGCGGGCGATGTCAACGATGGGTGCTGTTCCGCCCAGACGCCGTGCGGCGGGGCCGGTGTTTCTGTATGATCCCCGCCAGAGCGCGTAATGCTTCATTGGCCTGTCCCGCACTCGGAAACACGGCCGCCACATCGGGCTCCAGCACCACCACCATAGTGCCCGCGGCGTAGCGCGACGCATACTTGTTGGGCCGGGCGCGACTGAAGTCGTACTCCGGGAGTATCTCGTTGACATCCGCCCGGCCTACCTCTCTACCTTTACGATTCTCTTTGTTCATAGTCTCTCCGCTCGCGGGGTATCGCCTGCCGCGCGCTGATGAGGCGAATTGCTTCTCCCCGCTCCGCGAACATTACGGCCAGCAAGCGTTGCTCGCGCGAGAGCCCCGGCGGGACGAACCGTTCTTCATCCCCGGAGTGTCGCGGATCGCTCGTGATGCGGCCCAGCGGATCCCCGAAAACGGTCGCTGCTTCCTCGAACGGCACGCTGTGCTGGGCGAGATTCCTCGCCGCCTTCTGCGGATCCCATTCGAACTTCAGCACCAAGGATTATTATACCTGCCCCTGCCCTCTCCTGAAACAGGAGGGGAGTTTATGATTCATGACGCCAAACCTCCCAGAGGCCTCCAGGCTGGCGAAAAGATGACGCTATTAGACGACTTATTAACCGGACAGGCAAGAAAAAATGGACACGGGAGACGGAAGACGGGTGAAGGTGTCAGGTATCAGGTGCCGGGTGTCAGGTGTAAGGGGCGGGACTCGGGGCACGGGATTCAGAAGGTAGCCACGGTCAACGCATTTTTTGTGGCTACCCGCTCGCCAAGGCCTCGGGCGAGGGAGTGGTCAATATTTCGTACGAGCCAGCGTAGCGCGGACCCCGTCTTTGGGGTCCGCGGCCCTTTAATAGCAATAACCACAAATCATAAAGACCGGCGCTTAGCCGCTTTGCTTCAGAGCGCGAGTGCAAGTAAGAACCGCAGACCTCGAAGGCGGAGGCGCGCTACGCCCACTTGGACGAACGATGTACCAGGGTTTTTCCCAGATGCCATCCGGAAGACGCCGGAACCGGCGCGAGACAGTTGATGCGACAAAACAAGAATGCCGCAAGGATGGGGGACGGAGCTTTGATGGCGAATTGAAGCCTGGCGCAGACCCTGGCTGGCTGAGGTTCGTGGTGTCCCAGGTCCAATGATCCGGACCTGGGGCACCCATTGTTAATAGAATCGCGCCCCGGGTATGTGTGCCGCCCGCCTTCCCTTCCATTCCTCAGACGGGCGTCACCACTCTCAGACCGAGAACCTTCGCAAGCGCGCCTGCATCTCTCAGTGATTTTCTGCACTGCTGCAACGCCTCGGCGATCGCGTCCGTCTCCGTCGAAGCTCTGGCTTGCGCCAAGAAAGACGTTGCGGCGGCCGCGGATTGCCGTAATTGGGCGAGCGCATCTGCCGAGATAGCAACCGGCCCGGACCCTGCCGCGCTGACGACCGTCTCAAGGTCCTTAACGGAATCCCCATTGATTTCAATTGCGGCCCTGAGGATGGCGAGAACGGCAGGCTTGACAGCTTCGGCTTGTTTTTCCACGCCGGCCCTTGACTCGGCAATTTCCACCAGCCGCTGGGCACTTTCGAGCATTGCTTGCCGGCTTTGCAGAATCTCTTGCGAGAGGGTGCTCTGCCCAGACGTAATGCGGGACTCTTTGCCGGCGAGGTCGGCTCGAAGGGTCTGCAGGGATGTTTTGAGACTCGTGAAAGCCGAGGCCATTTTGGTTTCCGCCAGATTGTGGAGGGATTTAACTCCCTTGCTGATGTAAACCCGATAGACAATCCAGCAGACGATAATGGCGATGACCGCCAGAACTTGAATGACGGCAAAGAAATCGTCCACCGCAAAAACCGCTAGAATCACTTTTGAAGTCATGCCAAGCCTCCAATCCGAAGGGCGTTGGCAATCGTATCGCCGGCTTGAATGGAAGCGACTGCAGCGTCATAGCCGCGAGCGACGGCGATGTTCTCCGTCGCCTGCCGAGCAGCATCCAATGAGGCGCGCGCGGCGTTGATGTGGGCGCGCAATTCGCCGATGGATTCGGCGGCGGCGACGGCGCCGGTTTTGGATTGGGCGTTCTCGGCGGCGGCCAGCGCGAACTCCAGTTCGCGCACGCTATCCGATTTGATTTCAATCGCCGCCTGGAGATAGGCCGCTAGAACCTCTTCCCCTCGTTTGGGGTTTGATTGCGATTCCGGTCTCTTGGCGTCCGCGATCAGCCGCGAAACAGAATCCAGGGAGCGGCGGCGCTGCTCAATCGTCTCGACCGTAATAGGACTCTTGCCGTTGCGCGCACGTTCTTCCCTCTCGGCCATCTCACCGCACAGCCGATCGACCCGCGACTGAAAGGTGGCGATTTGGCTATCTATGAGAGCATTCGCCTGCTTTGCCAGAACCTCGTGAGCGGGGGGGCCAAGGATAGAACGCCAGAATTTATCTTTGAGGTAAAAAATCCAGAACAAACTCAGGACGAACAACCCTACGATCACTAGGACGGCTGAGTCGTCGCTGCTCGCGAGCAGCAGGGCAAAACGCATGTTACCTCCCATCTTTCTTTCATCGAGTGCCCCGGGATTTCTATTTTGCTTTCCCGGCAATGCAGGATACCACATGTTGTCGCTGCTGCGATCTTGTTCCGCATTCGTTCCAAAGCCCAAGCGGGCGTAGGGCAGACCTCCGCCTGAAGCTGTGAATTTATCTCCCATCTTGATGATGTGACGCTGGAGAAATGGATTTTGGCGTGCTTGTGTTTGAGGCGAAGCGGCGGGAGTGGGTGAAGAGCCGCTCGCAAGCGCTGGGCGGAGGCAGGCGGTCGAGGATGAGAGAGAAGGAGCAAGCAGGGGTGGAGGAAAGCAGCAAGGAACTCCGGCTGAAACGGGTGAACCGGCAGCAGATGATCTTGCGGGCCGTGGATGTGGAGAAGATGATCGAGGCGGGACATCCGGCGCGGGCAATTTGGGAGTTGGTGGGCGGGCTCGACCTGAGCGCGTTCCGGGCGGCGCTCGAGGTGGTGGAAGGCGAGGCGGGACGGCCGGCGTACGATCCGTGGTTGCTGATCAGCCTGTGGATTTACGCCTACAGTGAAGGGGTAAGTTCGGCGCGGGAGGTGGCGCGGCGCTGTGAGTATCATCCCGTCTACCAATGGCTGACGGGATGCGAGGGGGTGAATCATCACCGCCTGTCGGATTTTCGGGTGGAGCATCAGGCGGCGCTGGACGAGTTGTTTGCGCAGGTGTTGGGGGTGTTAAGTTCCGAGGGCTTGATCACGCTGGAGCGGGTCATGCACGACGGGACGAAAGTGAAAGCGCAGGCGAGCGGGAAGTCGTTGCGGCGGGAGAAGACCTTGCGCGAGCACCTGGAGCAGGCGCGACAGCGGGTGCGGGCGATGGGCGATTCCCGCCAGGAAGAGGTGAGCGCACGGCCAGCCCCGGGGCGGCAGCGCGCGGCGCGCGAGAAGGTGGAGCGATTGGAGCAGGCGCTGAAAGAGATACAGAAGATGCCCGCTGTCGGAAGGCGGGGGAAAGAACGGCGCGTGAGTGAAACGGACCCGGAAGCGCGGATCATGAAACAGGGGGGCGGGGGCTATGCGCCCAGCCACAATGTGCAGCTCTCCACCGACGCGGCCCACACCGTGATTGTGGGTGTGAGCGTGACGCAGTCGGCCAGCGATGAAGGGCAACTCACCCCCGCCCTGGAAGAGGTCAAACGCAACTTGGGGCGACTTCCCCAGCAGGGGGTGGCCGATGCGGGGTACACCACGCGCGAGACGATTCTGGCCATGGCGGAGCGGCAAGTGGACTTCCTGGGGGGGACGGTGGAAGCGGGGAAACGGAGTCGGCCCGGACCCGGGATCGCCCCGGCTTTTCGTGCCACGGTCTTTGCCTATGAGGCCGAGCACGACGTTTACCGCTGCCCGGCGGGAAAGGAACTGCGGCGACGCGGCCTCGAACGGCGGCGTGTGGGGGTGCTGTACCACGTCTACCAAGCGCCGGCGGCGGACTGCCAGGGTTGTGCTTTTCGCCAGAAGTGTTGTGGGGGAGCCGCGGCACGGAGGATCTTTCGCCCCGAGAACGTACCGGTCGTAACGGCCTTTATAGAGAAGATGCGGACCGAGGCGGCGCAAGCAATTTATCGCCTGCGCGGGGCGGTGGCCGAATTTCCCAACGCTTGGCTAAAGGCCAAGATCGGCTTGCGGCAATTTCGCGTGCGGGGCTTGAAGAAGGTACGCTGTGAGACGCTCTGGGCTTGCTTGGCCTACAACCTATCCCCGTGGGTGCGTCTGCGCTGGAAGCTAAGACGGGCAGAGGCCGAAAGCCAAGGGTGAAAGCCTCCGAGGGCTCCCGGCCCCGGCGGAAACGAGGTGGGTGACTCGAGGCGACCGCCAGAATGGTTCCGGGCGGCCGGGCATCCGCGAAGCAAGCTCAAACCATCGCGACAATCTAGATGCTCGCCTCCACCAATTCTTTCACAGCTTCCCTCTGAGGTCTGCGGTTTTTCTCGCGCTTCCGAACCCACGGAGCGGTGATATTCCCGAGGATGGCAAAGGAAGAAGCGCGGACGCCAAAACGAGGGTCCGCGCTTCCTGAATGTAACCGTGCACCTAGAGCGCCGACGACTCTGGAACCAATCGGGCTGCTGTTTCGTATAAGCAGATAGAGCGGCTGACCGGGCTGGCCGCCATGAACGTCAATGTGGCAAATGAAGTCCGGCACCCATTGTGGGGGTCTGCGATTGATCCTGGAATTCAACGCCTCCGAATCCAAGGGCAGACCCCCTACTTTTTGAGATTGCATTGTTTTCTCCGCAAGAGCAGCGGGCCCCTATAATGGGGCGTTCGCGCAGCCGGGTTGTTTGGCTGGCGAGTAGCTGTTTTATTCCTGTCATTAGAAGGAGTTCGAGGTTTGATATGGCAATGAACACACAATTGACGTACCTCTATCGGGGACTGATGCTGTCCGCGCTGGTGGCCACCTGCGGCTGCAACATGAGTGGCGATCGCGTTTCCACCGGCGAGACGCGCAAGGAGTCAAAGAGGGTGGAGCTCGGCGCGGCGCAGTCCGTGCGGGTGAACCTGAACATGAAAGCGGGCGAGCTGAAAGTCGCGGGCGGTGCAACACCCCTGCTGGATGCGGATTTCACCTACAACGTGCCGGAATGGAAGCCGGAGGTGAAATACGACGTCAGCGGCGGCGTGGGGAACCTGGAGGTGGAGCAGCCGGGGTCGGGCTCGGCCTCGGGCAATACCAAAAATGTGTGGGACGTGCACTTGAACGATAAGGCGCCGATGGAAATGACCGTGAACATGGGCGCCGGGCGAGCCACACTGATGCTTTCGGGGCTGTCGCTAACCCGGCTGGAACTGAACATGGGCGCCGGAGAAACTACGGTGGACCTGACGGGCAATTGGAAAAAGGACCTCTCCGCCCAAATCCACGGCGGCGTGGGCAGGGCGACGGTCCGGCTGCCCAGGGACGTGGGAGTCCATGTGGTCGCGCACGGCGGACTGGGGGCGATCAACGCCGGAGGCTTGCTCAAGCAGGGCGATGCCTACGTCAATGATGCGTACGGCAAGTCGCCGGTCACGCTCCAGATCGAGGTCGAGGGAGGCGTGGGCGAAATCAACCTGGAGCTGGGCGGCGAGCGGCCGGGGGCATGAACGCCGTCGGCGCGGCTTCAGGCGGCGTGAGGCAAGGTCTCCGGAACTTCTTCCGGCAGAATTTCAAACGTGGTTTCAATCTTGGCCGTTTTCGAGATCATGGCGCCCACCGAGCAGTACTTGGTTTCCGAGAGATGAATGGCGGCACGCACGGCCTCCGGATCGATTCGGCCGCGCAGACGGTGCCGGATCTCCACGCGGGTGAAATAAGCGGGCGGCTCGGAGTTCTGGTCGGCGCGCAACACGATTTCATATCCCGTCACCTTCTGCCGCTTCTTGCGCAGAATACCGATGACATCAAAAGCCGTGCATCCGCCCAGCGCCAGCAGCGCCAGTTCGATGGGCTTGGGCCCGCTGTCGCCGTTGGCGTCGTCCATCACCAAAGCGTGGCCGGTGCCCGACTGGGCTACGAATTGGCGGCCCGTGCCTTCCACGGTGGTCAAACTCAACTTGCCTTCAATCATGATTCACCTCATTCTTCTCCGGCGCTGGAAACGCCGCCGTTTCTCACGATGATGAAAAGCCGAGTGTGTGGCGGAGACGCAGAAACTGTGCCAGTGCCCCCGGGCGTCCTCAGGGATTTCCCTCACCTCGGATAGATGAATGCAATTTGCGGGGCGAAGTAACAGAAAAGTTATGCGCTGGGGCAAAAGGCCACAATATGGGCAGGGCATTCCGCAACAACCGTTGCGAAGCGGCGCAATCCTCAGATTCGCGCCCTTTCCCTCAGAAAAGGTAGACATTTTGTCATATTTCGCTCACCGGTTGCTGATCTGTGTTTCCAGCCCCGTAACCCCTTGTTTCCAAAGTAAGAACCTGCGAGTGAATGGCTTTAAACTCTCGATCATTGCCATTAGACCTTTGTTAATCAGATTTCTCTTGCCGCCCCGCTGCTCTGGGCAAAGTAAACATTGCAGATTTGAGTTATACTGGCGCTCGTGCTGCCCGGCAGAACCTAATGGTATGCTTGCCTTTCTGGCATCCTTAAGAGAAGACGGGTGCGAGCGCATCGCGAAAGCGCCAGCTTAGGAAAGGACCCCCGCTTGGGATTGGAAATCATCGACATTCGCCGGTTTGGGCCCAACGAATTCTCAAACTTCCTGGAAGCTGAGTCGCGCGCCTGGCATGAGCAACTGCGCTGGGACTTCACCGCTTCCGCCCGCATTATCAACGCCTGCCTGCGCGACCAGAGGCTTTCCGGTTACGCTCTAGTGGGCGAGAAGGGGATTAGCGGCTACTGTTTCTTCTTCTACGATGGCGAAAAGGGAATCATCGGGGACCTCTTTGTGCGCCCGGAACTGGCGGGCCTGGGGCACGAGCGCGAACTGCTGGAACACGTATTGGAGACGCTGTTGGGGACGCCGGGCTTGCGCCGCATTGAATCGCAGCTTCCGCACTACCAGCGGGAGGAATTGGAGTCTTGCTTCCAGCCACATCGGTTCCGCTCCTATCTGCGCCGCTTCATGAGCCTCTCCTTGGAAGGCCGGTGGCGGGCGGCGGCAGGGGAACCGGCTTCCGCGCCCGCGGCGGAAAAACCCTGGGTGCGCGAAGGAATTGAACTGATTCCCTGGCAAAAGCGCTTCCATGACGATGCGGCAGAGTTGCTTTACCAATCCTACCGGGAACACGTGGACGCGGCCATCAACGATCTATACGCATCCGTGATGGGAGCAACGCGCCTCGTTGAAAACATCTGCCAAAACCAGGGGTGCGGGGATTTCCTGACGCGGATGTCGCGCATGGCGGTACACCGTCCCACACAGACGTTGGCCGGAATCCTCACCGTGGCCTGTGTGCGCGCCCGCACTGCACATATCCCCCAAGTGGGGGTAGGTCCGTCATTCCAGGGTTTGGGCGTAGGCACGGCAATGATGGAGGCAGCGTTCCAGGACCTGGCGCAGGACGGGTATGAGCAGGTTACCCTGACCGTAACGGATACGAACGCCGGCGCCGTGCGGCTTTACCAACGGCTGGGGTTTGAAACCTTCAAGACCTTTGGCGCGTTCATCTACGACGGGGATCAAGGGTCAGGGGTTGGGGGTTAGCGACTCCAAACTCGCGGGGATTTATGGCCCGCGCCGCCGGAACGAACCCTCACTCCGCAGAATTCAGGATTTGGGTCGAACCCCTAATCCCTATTCTCTAACCCCTAACCCTTGATTCACTTCCCCTTAGCTTTGAGCAAGTCCTTCAACTCGTCCATGAATTCGCGGACGTCCTTGAAGTCCAAATAGACGGAAGCGAAGCGCACATAGGCAACTTTATCGAGCTTCTTGAGGCGGGCCATCACCAGCTCGCCGAGTTCGGTTGCCGGACGTTCGCGGTCGGCCGACTCCGCCACGTGCGCTTCAATCTCGTTTACCAGCGCCTCCAGCTTGCCCATGGGCACGGGGCGCTTCTCGCAGGCCTTGAGCAAGCCCGCCAGCACTTTTTGCCGGTCGAACTTCTCGCGCCGGCCATCTTTCTTGACGACCATGTAAGGGATTTCGTCGATGCGTTCGTAGGTGGTGAAGCGGCGGCGGCACTTCTCGCACTGGCGGCGGCGGCGGATGGTATCACCGATCTTCGCCTCGCGGGAATCCACCACTTTATCTTCCACGTGCCCACAGAATGGACATCTCACGTTGGGGGTTCACCTCAGTAATCGGTAGATCCGACGATCGGGTGATCGGGCGAACCATAACAGATCGTGTTGATCAGGCGTTTTGCTCACCGTATCACTCGATCACTTGCTCACCCGGTGTGGTATCCAGATCATCGGATTTCGGGAAAGAATTCGCGCTAGGTTTCTTCCAGACTCACAGCCTTCTCTTCCTCTTCGGTAATAGCTTCCAGCTTGCGGATCGACAAGCCTGCTTGGATCAATAGGACGAGCCCCAGGGCCAGGCAGGGGACCGATATCATAATCCAAAGCAAAATGCCCGCCGCCGTGGCGGGCTCGACCGCGACATTGAAAATTTCGGTCAAAGCCAGAATCACGCCGACTTGGTAGCCGCCGCCGATCCCGGGGAATTGCACGATCAAGCCCAAGGCCGCGCAGAAAAGGGTCAAAGCCGCAGCCAGCCAGGGCAGGTGCCCAAGGTGGTGCCGGATGCTCTTGAGGACCAGCCATACGATGGTGGTGTTGATGATCCACAGGACAATGGTCGTCACTAAGCTGCCGGCCAGCCCTTTCCAATCGCGGATCACGCTCAGGCCTTCTCCGAAGGAGCGCAGGAAATGGGCAAAGGAGCGCAAGGGGCGTTGGGGAAGAAAGCCAAGAAGTCTAAGCGCGGCGCCGCTCATGGCCTCGGCCTTCAGGCGGAAAAGGACCAAGCCCAGAATCAGCAGACCGGTAAATCCGAAGAGCACGTGCCCCCACTTGTGCATCTCGTGCAGGGCGAAGACTCCACGAGCCGTGGCCGGGTTCACGGGCTCGAAATATATGGCAGCGGCGAAGAGCACCACCATGGCGATGGTGTCGAACACGCGCTCGAGCAACCACACCGCAAGCATGCCGCTCATGGATACATTTTCCTTCTTGGCGATGTAGGCGGGACGAACAAGTTCACCAGGACGGCCCACGAGAAAAATAGCGCTGAATCCCAGGATCTGGCCGACAAACAAAACCCACAAGGACGCAGCTTTGATGGGGGCCATGAAGAAACGCCAGCGAATCGCCCTCACCAGGAAAGAGGCGTAAGCGAGCAGAAGCGACAACAGCAAGTAATCGAGGCGAGCCCCCACAATCGAATGCCAGAGGTGGTCCCAGCGGAAATTTCGCCACTCGGGACTCCGGCTCAGGTTGTAAAATATCAAGACGATGACGACGGCCCCTGCGGCCAGCCACACCCATCGCCCCCAAGGTTTCTTCATAGAATGAACCTGCCGAGGTTCTTCCCAGCAAAACTATCCGAAGGGTATGCGGAAGTCAAGCAAAGGACGCATCGGCACGGCCATTTTGGCTCTGGATGTTCAAGGGGGAGCCGATGTATCCGGGCTGGGAGTTTCCACTTTCCTAATCGGGGTTCCCCCTTTCGGACCTTCCGTGGCGACAGCCCGGACCACCCGCGCGGTATAGGCGTAATACCGCGAGGTGGCGCCCACTGGGCGGGAAGGCGACATTCAGGCTGAATCCGCTGGCACCGCTATTAATCACCTGAAAATCAGTTGTGGGATGGGGATTCAGCGGGAATCGGTAATACTAACCACTACGCCGTTCATCATTGCCTATCCAGGTTCCCTTCAGGCGGTCCACTTGCCGGGCTCGTGGGATTTCAGAATCCGTAGCACTGAGAGTATTGTGTTCCAGTTGCGCGTTGTCGCCGGCGCCCCAAAGAGACTGTCGATCTGGCCGAGATAGCCAATTGTTTTCATGTGGCGGCGGTACACCCCATACACGAGACGATTCTTCGAGCCGATGATTCGCACCAGCCACTCCCCATCTTCGGGAAGAGCAATAGGAAGAGATACTCTGCGGCGTCCAGCCTCCGACAGGATGCTTACAAACTGAACAACATCTGCGCACGGTGGCTCAGTTCCAAACGGATTGTCCACCTCTAGTCGAATCAGATCACTGCCGTCGCAAAAAGCGATGGTCGCGTCAAACGGCAGCTTCCGGCGCAATTCGGCAAGGAACTTTGCGCGCAACCCAGGTTTGCGAATGACAAGCGTGCCTGCGGCGCCCACGTTCACGGCATCGTAGATGCCCAGTTCCTTGGCGAGCACGCTCGGACGAAAAGCCCTGTGTCCTCCAACGTTGATCCCCCGGAAGAAAGCGACCAAAGCCATGCTGCCCATTGTAGCAGCACCGAAGTATCGAGGAGAAGCGGAGGCGGTCGGGCCTGACGATAGATAACGTGTACTCGCCAAGGGGTTACCAACTACTTTTGGTAACAGCCCAAATCTCCGGTTAAGCCGGATTTGGAACGAACGCCCCATTTACAGCAGTGGGGAGTTTCAATTTCGCCATAGTCACTGGGTCGTATACCCGCTTAACCAGAAGGCGAGCGCCGGCATCCATAGCCGTTTCCGGATCAGGTGGGAAGACCTCGGGAGGGCTGGCGTGGTGGCCGGCCTTTCCACCCGCTGGGGACGGACTCCGCACAGCGCAGGGTTAGCTTGGGGCTCCAGAAAGGTAGAAACTCGAGGGTGTAGCCACGGTCAGTGCAGTTCTGACCGGTCTCTTCTCAGGCGCGATAGCCCGGCGGCAATCGCACATGACCGATCTGGATGGGGCACGCTACTACCGTCGCCTTGCCCAGCGCGAAATTGTTGCAGCTCGACCACCGCCAGAAGAACCCGCGGTCAGCACTGCGCCGTGGCTAGGATCTTTCAGCCAGCACCCTCTGGTAACACTCGCGCGTGCGTCGGTCAAAGCATACAAAGAGAACTTTCGCAATGACGGAATTCTTCTCCAGAAAGGCGCGCACTTCGCGCACCGCAATGCGGGTGGCGCGCTCCAGGGGGAATCCATAGATGCCGGTGCTGATGGCGGGAAAGGCCACGCTGCGCACGCCGTTCTGGACGGCAACTTCAAGCGATCGCCGATAGCAGTTGGCCAGCAGCTCATCCTCTAAATCATGTCCGCCGCGCCACAACGGCCCCACCGTGTGGATAACCCACCGCGCCGGGAGGCGGTACCCGCGCGTCAACTTGGCGTCGCCGGTGGGGCAGCCGTGCAACGTGCGGCATTCCGCCAGAAGTTCCGGCCCCGCCGCCCGATGAATGGCGCCGTCCACACCGCCGCCGCCAAGCAACGAAGTATTTGCCGCGTTCACGATGGCGTCAACTTTTTGCTCCGTGATGTCGCCCTCGACAACCATGATGGCTTCGTTTTGCATCTCATCGCCTCCGGTGTCGCACGCTCATCCCTAGGAGAAGCGAACAGCTCACAGCCAACAGCTCACAGTTAAGAACCAAAAAGCCGGAACTTCCCTGCAATCGCCTAATGCTACACCGATGACTGTTAGCTGTCGGCTGTAAGCTGTCAGCCCTCAGACCTTAAACCCCAACTCGCGGGCCAGCTTCTTGGCATCGTAAGGCGAACAGTGGAAGATGCGCCCGCCGACATCGAACGTGGGAACCTTGCGCTTGCCACCATTCGCACGCTGGACAAACTCCGCCGCCTCGGGGTGCGCTTCGATGTCGATATCCTCGAAGGGTAGCCGGCGTTCGCGAAGGAATTCCCTGGCGCGGCGGCAATCGGGACACCACGAGGTCGTGTACACGCGAATGGGAACGTCCATACCAAGCACCCGAAGCCTTTCAGATCAGAAGGTGTCAGTGGCAAAGGCGGCTGCTGTTCTCAGCCTGCGCCCTTTCCATTCCCGCGCCTGTCCAGGAGCCAGCAGGTTATTGCAGCGTGATTGTACAACAATTCCGGCGCCAAGATGAACAACGCCACACGCGTCAGGATTCCGTCAAAGTCCAATGGGGGTGAGGGGTATATTTATGGATGATGCCTTCATGTCTCTGGAGGTACGCGACACGCCGGACTTTGACGGAGCCCTGCAGGCGCAGGTGGGAAATTACGAGTGCCCTCGGACCCTCTGAGCGGATTCCAATCGAGCCATGGCGCGGGTAAGGGCCTTGCGGGCGCGCTCCATGTCCACTTGGGGATCGTTGAATCGCTTTAAGCGGTCCTCGGCGCGGGTTTTCGCTTTCTCCGCGCGCGCCACGTCGATTTCCTCGGCGCGTTCAGCCGATTGCGCCAGCACGATGACGCGATCGCCCAGGACTTCGGCGAATCCCCAGTTCACTGCCAAGGTGTGATGGGCGCCGCCGGAGGTGTAATCCAGCTCGCCGGGGACAAGCTCCGTCAGCAAGGGGGCATGCCCGGGCAGGATTCCCAGATAGCCATTCTTCCCCGGAAGCGTTACGGCGGTCACTTCATCGTGCGCCACGAGGCGATCCGGAGTCACGATATCGAGACGAATTTCTGTGGGAATAAGGGTTTCTGCCATAACTATTGGTCTATCGGGTGATCGGGTAATCGGGTGATCGGATGAACAAGAAGCTCATGTCTTTTCTCCTGCTTTTTGCTCGACCGATCACCCGATTACCCGATCACCCGATTCTCCTACGCTGCCGCCTTCAGTTTCTCGGCTTTCTCCAAGGCCTCTTCAATGGTGCCAACCATGTAGAATGCCTGCTCGGTCATGCCGTCGTGTTTGCCTTCCACAAGCTCCTTGAAGCCCTTGATAGTGTCTTCCAACTTGACGTAGCGGCCTTCCATGCCCGTGAACTGCTTGGTCACAAAGAAAGGCTGCGAGAGGAAGCGCTGAATCTTGCGGGCTCGCGCTACCGTGACTTTGTCTTCCTCCGATAGCTCGTCCATCCCCAGGATGGCGATGATGTCCTGAAGGTCCTTGTACTTTTGCAGAATGGCCTTCACGCTGCGGGCGACATTGTAGTGCTCATGTCCCACAATGCGCGGATCGAGAACCCGGGAAGTGGAGGCCAGGGGATCGACGGCGGGGTAGATGCCGATTTCGACCAGCGCGCGGCTGAGCACGGTGGTGGCGTCCAGGTGCGAGAAGGCCGTAGCGGGCGCGGGATCGGTCAGGTCATCGGCAGGGACGTAAATCGCCTGCACGGACGTGATCGAGCCGGTCTTGGTGGAAGTAATGCGCTCCTGGAGCTCGCCCATTTCCGTCGATAGGTTGGGCTGGTAGCCGACGGCGGAGGGCATGCGGCCCAGCAGCGCGGAAACTTCCGCCCCTGCCTGGGTAAAACGGAAAATGTTGTCAATGAACAGCAGCACGTCCTGGCCGCCCACGTCGCGGAAGTACTCCGCCACGGTAAGGCCGGTCAGGCCCACGCGCAGGCGCGCACCAGGGGGCTCGGTCATCTGGCCGTAAATCAGGGCGACTTTGGATTTGTCGGGGTCGCCTGCCACCATCACGCCGCCTTCCTGCATTTCCAGCCACAGGTCGTTGCCTTCGCGGGTGCGCTCACCCACGCCGGAGAACACCGAAACGCCGCCGTGCTTCATGGCCACGTTATGGATCATCTCCATGACGATGACCGTTTTGCCCACGCCGGCGCCGCCGAACAACCCCGTCTTGCCGCCTTTCAGGTAAGGCTCGAGCAAGTCAATCACCTTGACCCCGGTTCTCAAAAGCCTCCAGGTTGGTGTTCTGTTCCTCCAAGGAAGGCGCGTGCCGATGGATGGGCCAGCGCTCCTGGCAAGCTACGGGACCCAGCTTATCCACGGGCTGCCCGATGACGTTCATCACGCGTCCCAGCGTGCCCTTGCCAACAGGCACGGTGATAGGCCCGCCCTGGTCCTCCACGCTCATGCCGCGCACCATGCCGTCGGTGGGCTGCATCGAGACGCATTTGACGCGCCCTTCGCCCAAGTGCTGTTCCACCTCGGCGATGACGTTGATGGGGTCGGGCGTCTCGAAGCCTTGGGAGGTAATCCGCACGGCGTTGTAAATGGGGGGAAGGTGGCCGCCTTCAAACGCCGCCACCACCACCGGCCCGATGACTTCCACTACTTTGCCAACCTGTTTTAGTTCAGGCATCGTCAATCCTCTCGGAAAACAGAAACTGGAAACTAGAAACTGGAAATTGAAAACTCGAAACTGGAAAATGATGCGAGTGCCAGTTCCCGAATTCCAGTTTCCGCCTTCCCCCGTTCTCAGGCTGCTTCACGCTTCATCGCCAGAGTCGAGCGAAGATACCCGTTAAGCAGCCTTCCCACTGAGTGTGCGAGTTGCTCAATCGTTGCGCTCTCATCTGCGGTAACGTATCCCTCGTCCAAGCAAGTTGTGACGTGGTCCCTCAGTTCATAGAGCGAACCACGCGCTTGCTTGCAAAACTGGGCATTCTCCTGATATCCGAACTGACCGAAGCCCTCGGCGATGTTGGCCGTCACCGAGACGGCGGCGCGCCGAATTTGGTTCGCGAGTCCGAATTTCTCTAGATCCGGAAGTTTTCCGGCCAGTTTATACATTTCGTGTCGCAGGCCGCATGCAGCCTTCCACACTTCCAGATCTTTGAAATCCTTGATGGGCGCGCGGGGGCGCTGGTCGTGTTCCTGGCCGATTTCTCCCTGCCATTTTGCATTTCCCATCTTCTAACTTCCAATTTCGAGTTTCCAATTTCTGATTTCTAATTTCCAGTTTCCAATTTCCAGCTTCTTTCTTTTCTACGTTGCCGCCGCGCCGCTCACCACCTCGATGATCTCGCGGGTAATGGCCGCTTGGCGGACGCGGTTCATATAAAGCGTCAGGGAATCGATCATCTCCGCGGCATTATTGGTGGCGGCGTCCATAGCCGTCATGCGCGCCGCCAGCTCCGCCGCCTGCGACTCCAGCAGCGCGCGGTAAACTTCAATCTCCACATAGCGCGGCAGCAGGGTGTCGAAGATCTCCCGCGGCGGCTGTTCGTAGATGTAATCGATCAGCGCTTCGCCCTCGGGCAGCGGAACGGGCTTGATGGGCAGATAGCGCTCCACCCTCACGCGCTGGGTCATAATGGACTTGAACTCGTTGTAAATGAAATCCACCGCATCCACTTTTTCTTCCGTGTAAAGCTCGATGATGCGCTGGGCAATCGGTTGCGCCTGGCTGAATTCCAGACGGCCAAAGATGTTGACGTGCTCGCTAATTATCTTGACCGGGCGCCGGACGAAGTAGTCCCGGCCTTTGCGGCCCACCACGACGATGGAAACGTCCAGAGCGCGGTTTTCATCCAGATAACCCTGGGCGGCGCGAATCAGGTTGGTGTTGAAACCCCCGCACAAACCGCGGTCAGCGGTGACCAGCACCAAAAGTTGCCGCTCGATGGGCCGCACGGCCAGCAGCGGATGCGAACGACCCGTGATGCGCGCCGCAACGCTCAAAAGCAGTGTGACCATCTGGTTGGCGTAGGGACGGGCGTTAAAGATGCGGTCCTGGGCGCGCCGCAAGCGCGCCGCCGCCACCATTTTCATTGCCCGCGTAATTTGCTGCGTACTCTTTACCGAGCGGATCCGGCGTCGAATATCGAGTAATGCTGCCATAATTTAGGCGCCAGGCGCCGGGTGCCAGATTCGGTTTATCCTGATACCTGCCACCTGAAACCTGACACCTGTCTCATCCTTTCGCTTTGCCTTCCGCCACGAACTTCGCTTTGAATTCGTCGAGCATCTTGCGCACATCCGCGCGCAGGGCCTCATTGATTTCCTTCTTCTCGGCGATCTGCTTTCCCACCGCCGGATACGACGTATCCATGAAATCGTAAAGCGCCTGTTCGAAAGGCAGGCATTGTTCGATCGGCAGGTCGTCCAGGTAGCCGCCCGTGCCGGCAAAGATGATGGCAATCTGCTTTTCCACCGGCAGAGGTTTGTACTGATCCTGCTTCAAGATTTCCGCGAGGCGCCGCCCACGGTTCAGTTGCGCCAGCGTGGCTTTGTCCAGGTCGCTGCCGAACTGGGCGAAAGCCGCCAATTCCCGGAACTGGGCCATTTCCAGGCGCAGCATTCCGGCGATCGATTTCATGGCTTTGAATTGAGCGTTGCCGCCCACGCGCGAAACGGAGATGCCGGCATTCACCGCGGGACGGACGCCGCTGTTGAAGAGGTCGGTCTCCAGGTAGATCTGGCCGTCGGTAATGGAGATGACGTTGGTGGGAATGTATGCGGAAACGTCGCTGGCCTGCGTTTCGATAATGGGCAGCGCCGTGAGTGACCCCCCGCCCAGATCCTTACTGACCTTGGCCGCGCGCTCCAGGAGGCGCGAGTGGAGATAAAAGACGTCGCCGGGATAAGCTTCGCGCCCGGGTGGACGGCGCAGCAGCAGCGAGATTTCGCGATAGGCCACGGCGTGTTTGGAAAGATCGTCGTAGATGCACAAGGCGTGGCGGCCGTGGTCGCGGAAGAACTCGCCCATCGCGCAGCCGGCATAAGGCGAGAGGTACTGCATGGGAGCGGGGTCGGAAGAACTCGCCTCGATGACAATGCTGAACTTCATGGCGTCGAATTCTTCCAACGTTTTGATGACCTGGGCAATGGTGGAACGCTTCTGTCCGATGGCGACGTAAATGCAAATCACATCGCCCCCGCGCTGGTTTAGAATGGTGTCCAACGCCACCGCGGTCTTCCCCGTCTGCCGGTCGCCGATAATCAGTTCACGCTGGCCGCGCCCGATGGGGATCATCGAGTCGATGGCCTTCAGGCCTGTCTGGAGAGGCTCGCGCACGGGTTGGCGATCCACTACGCCCGGGGCGAGGCGCTCAATGGGGCTGAATTCATCGGTAAGGATGGGTCCCTTGTCGTCGGTGGGGCGGCCCAGCGCATCCACCACGCGGCCCACCAGGGCATTGCCCACGGGCACTGACATGATGCGATTGGTGCGCTTGACGATGTCGCCTTCCTTGATCAGCGTGTAGTCGCCCAGCAGCACGGCGCTCACCTGGTCTTCTTCCAGGTTCAGCGCCAACCCCGCCACGTCGTGAGGAAGGGCGAGCAGCTCGCCGGCCATGACGCGGTCCAAGCCATGAATGCGGGCAACGCCGTCTCCCACGGAAATGACCGAGCCCACCTCCGCCACGGTTACGCTGCGGTCAAAGTTCTCGATCTGTTCGCGAATGATCTTGGTGATTTCGTCGGCTTTGATTTGTGGCATTAGTTACCTCAAACGATTTGTGATTTGCGATTTGTGATTGGTGATTGTTCAGCTCGACTTGGCCGTTGTCCATGACGCCTGAAAGATTCGCACCAGCTCATTCGCCTCAACCAATAAGTTTTCCAGTCTTTCCCTTTTGACGATGCTTGCGTCAATGAGCAACGCCAGCCAGAACGCTGTTTCGTCAGCCTCTTCAACCGTTATGCCGATCTTCGAAATAAAGTCCGCGCGCGACCTGGCCCTGCATGCACTACGATAATTGGCTGCTACCGCTGTTCCGGAGCAAAGAACTTGCTTGCCCAACACGCGAGCATCCTCGCTTTTCGGCAGGGCACGAAACAGCTTGATGACTCGGAGCGCAAACTCTTTGGTCCGCCGCCGCAACTCCTCCGGGCTGGAAATCGTCCCGGTGCCGGTCTTTTAACTTACCAATCACCAATCGCAAATCAACAATGAAAAATCGCCAATAAACAAATCACCAACCGCAAAACACCAATGTTCTTCAATCACAAATCACCAATCGCAAATCACCAATCACCAATGACTCACTGCTCCAACAGTTGTTCCCGAATCCGGTCCAGTTGGCCGCGAATCGAACCGTCATAAACCGTGCTCCCGATTTGCGCCACGAGGCCGCCAATCAGTCCGCCGTCCAGATGGAATTCCAATTCCGATTGCTGCCTGGTGAGTTCGTTAAATCTTCCCTGCAGGAGTTCGCGCTCCGCGCGGGACAGATCGGCGGCAGAAGAGATTTTCACCCGCACGATTCCCATGCGCGCGTCGGCAATATCGCGGAAGGCCTGGGTGATCTCCTCCAGCAGCGACAGGCGGTAATGGCTCATCAGCACGCGCAGGAAATTCAAGGTAATCTGCGAGGCGCCCATTCTCCCGGCGATGGCATTCAGCACGCTTAACTTCTGCCGCATGGTGACGGCAGGGGTTTCCGCAACCTCGCGCAATTCCAGGCTCTGACGATATGCCGCGCCGAAATCCTCCAATTCGCCCAACACGTGGCGGTAATTTCCGGTGGAGGCGACGACATCCGCAAGGGCGCGCGCATAGCGATTGGCAACGACGGTCGGCATGGCTAGTTCTTCCGTTCCTGGGACTGGAGAGTGGCCACAAATTGCGTGACCAGCCGGTGGCGGCTGGAGTCATCCAGGCGGGTGCGAATCAATTCGTCGGCGAGAGTAATCGCTTTCTGCGCGGCATAGTTGTTTAATTCCAGCTTGGCTCCGCGCAGGGCCGTATTCGTTTGGGCGCGCGCGGCTTCCAGAATGCGCGCTGCCTCCTCGGCGCTGGCCTGTTGCAAGCGCTGGCGCTCGGCTTCCATTTCGCGCGTGGCGGAAGCATTGAAGGCGGCAATTTCCGCCTCCAGCCCCCGCAGCTTCTCTTCCACTGCGCGGAGCTGGGCTCGCGAGGCTTCCAGCGCCTTACGGCCCTCGTCCAGACTCTTCCGGATGGAGGCGGAGCGGGTGCGGAAGAATTCCGCCAAGGGCTTGCGCAGAACGTAAGCGAGCCCGCCCACGAGAATCAGAAAGTTGATGGTTTTGTAAACCAACTCGCGGGTTGCCTCTGATTTATTCTCTTTCGCCGCCGGCTCCGACCCTTGCGACCACACCACCCGCGGGGCGAAAAATCCCGCGAGGCAAATTCCCAGTAGGGCGGACAAAGCGGCTTGGCGAAGTGTGCGGATCAAAACCTCAACCTTCCTTGCCCGCCGGGGGTCGAACCTGATTCCGTCAGACTTTGCGAGATTTCTTCCGCCAGCGGCTGGCATGCGGCATCCAATTCCACCTTGACCCGGGCTACTTCCGCCGCCAATGCGGCCTGGGCGTCGCGGGTCAAAGCTTCCGCTTGCTCGCGTGCTTTCCGCAAGGCGGCGTCGCGCTGCTCCAAATTCGTTCGCCGCTCCACCTCGCGCTGGCGGTAGACCTCTTGCCGGGCCGCTTGAAAGGCCTCTTCATATTCGCGAGTCTTCGTTTCTGCCGCCGCAGCCTGTTCGCGAGCCCGCGCCAGGGCGCCCACCGTCGACTCCTCGCGCTGCTTCATCACCGCCGTCAGCGGGCGGAAGAAGATCCGCTCAAGAATGACGAAAAGCAGGAAGACCAGAATGACCGTGGGAGTGGCGTGAAGGAACAAGTGCCCGAGCTGATCGAAGATTACACCCATTTGGATTGGCGAGGCCTCAAAGGTGTGCCGAATTGGCAATCATACTAAAGACCCGCAAATGTAGCACGCGGGTTTTGCGAGTGTCAAGGAGCACGGAGCAAAAGTCGATGACCTTTTTGTCCGATAGCACTCTGATTCTATTTGGGTTAATCGCTCGCGTGCTCGATTTGAACCGCGTGACGTAGAACCTGGGCGACCCTGTCCACTCAGACGCGAAGGACGCTCCAATTACCCTAACCTCCATGGTTGTTATCGGCGGTTTTCACTCGAACTTGATGAAATCTGGGTTGAGGATGCCTTGCGGGTCGAATTTCCGCTTCGCCGTAGCGACTGCGGGCCATTGCTCGCCGAAGTGAGCCCGCCACGCGGCATGATCGAAATTGATCCAGCCGGAAAGATAGCGCTTGCCCCCCAACAGGCTGGAGGCTTGACTCGCCGTGTTCATGCGGGGCAATACCTCATCAATAAGCGCCGGGGGGACGGCGGGCAGAATTCCGAAGCCCATCAGGAATTCAGCTTGCGGGCGCATGAAAAGCGGCACGCGCGACGCCGTCCCTCGCGCCGGCCAGAGCAGGATGTGCCCGCCCACCAAAGCTTGCGGCGGCAGGTTGGCAAGTACTTGTGAGATGTATATTGCCGTGGTCTGCCAGGGCAAAACGCATTCCATCCAGGGGTGTGCGTAGTTCCAAAAACCTCCGCGTTTCCAGAGGGCGAACAAGGTGTCAAGCCGGGTGAAGAAATCCGTTATTTCGCCATCCTCGGTGTGTACGAGCCTGTAGAACCTCAGCCCGGCCAGTTTTTCCGCGGCCTCGGGGGCTGCATCCCCCTCCATCTCCACCGTCGCGTGCAGTGGGAAGAACCACTGCGCGAAGGGTTGGCGCTGCCCTCCAATTCGCTTGAAACCCTGCGGGCAGGGAACGCACCACGATTCCAGATAGTGGAAGCGGGCATCGTTCATCACGGTTTTCAAGTCGCCGAGCAGGGCCGCAAGATCGTCGTAAAGCAGGTAGAAGCTGCGGAAGCGCGGCCGGTGTCGCCGCACTTTGAGCAGGGCTTCGGTGATGACTCCGAATTGGCCGGCGCCGCAGCGGGCGGCATCAAACAAGTCGCGATTCTCGCTCGCGGAGCAGCGCACGATATCGCCCGTGCCGGTCACTACTTCCAGCTCCAGGCAATTGTCCGCCTGGGTGCCCTGCTGCCAAGAGGCCACGCCCAACCCTCCCATGGAAAGCGTTCCCCCCACGGTGACGTCGAGATTATTGGTCAAGACCGGGGGTGAGAGGCGCTGCGGCGCTAGATGCTCCACCAGCGCCCGCCACTTGATTCCCGCCTGCGCGGTAACGGCATCTTCGGCTACACGCGTTACCTGGTCGAACGAGGTCATGTCCAACACAATCTGGTCAGAAAGCGATTGCCCGGATTGCGAGTGTCCGCCGCCGCGCGTCGCCACGTGGAGCGAATTCCGCGCCGCGAACTTCACCACGCGGGCCACATCCTCCGCCGAAGCCGGGCACACCACCACCTGCGGCCGGCGCACGACGATGCCGCCAAAGTCCGTCGCCACGCCTTCGCGCGCGGCGTCATCGCTCAAAACCCGACCGGAAATTCCCCGGGCCAGCTCATTTGTCCAACTCATTTCATCTCCTGGTTGTGCTGTCAGTCGCCCTGACTGACTCCGCCTAATATACAGCGAAAAGTGGTTCAGGCGCTAAGCCATCGCCTTCGCTGGGGTGATGAGTCGTTTGACCCATCCCAACTAAATATCTGCCATCGACGCCTCCGACTTGCCGACCGAGGCGCGGGGAGCGGGAAACTACACGCGCAGAGATTACAGTTCGAACGACGCCTGAGGATGTGTGACCCGGAGGTAGCCATGCTCAGCGTTCTGGGCATCGATTGGCTGGCTTTCTGGCAAAACCCATGAAAATGCACTCCCCACCCGGCCCGATCCTTAAAAGGTCGAATTCACCATCCACAGTGCTCTCTTAGAATCTGTAATCTGCCAGGATTGCTCAAGTTTAACCTTCACTTTGCCGAAGATATTTGCAGGGTTACTGCGCGCGCGGGTGAGGCCGAGTTGTCACTGGCGCGCCGGCTGATTGAGTCGCCCCGGTCACGTGCAAGGGGGATTCGACGCGCGGAGGGAAGGACTTGCAACTTTGGAATTCGCACCGCTTTCTCAAGACGCTAATGTAGCGTCCAGTAAATGGCTGGACAACGTAGCGCCGCCATATTGGCGGCATTTGCCGGCACGATGCCGGCGCTACAGCCGAAGTTTTGTCCGGCCATTTACTGGACACTCCGCTAGAGGCCCGTCCAAAAAGGCCCTTTTGGGAAGCGTGTGCGCCGGAAATAGACGGCTTGTGGTTCCAGAAACTGCCATAGATTCAGTTTACGGACCGGCCTATCAGACACCCCCGGGGAGCTGGCGGACTTCGGCGCCGTCACTACAAAACCCCAGGGAGGAATCAGGGCAAATCAAGGAGCAAGATGGCCAAAATCTTAATCGGTGATAGCCAGCCGGCCAACTTCCCCCAGAATCCGTTGTCCCCAATAGGGCCGGAAGAAGCGACATACTCCCCCTCCTCCGGTGTCGCGGGGCCCGGCGATGGAGTGGAAGCCCGTACGCGCCAGCTTTCTTTGTTGGTGGAGGTCAATGCGGTGTTGGCCGGCGCCCTCGATGTGGAATCGGTGCTGGGAATGATCCTGGCTCGATTGGCTGATCGCGAGCGGCTGAGCTACGCGCGAATCTATCGATTGGACGAGGCCGCAGGTGAACTCCAGCGGGTGGCGTGGGGGGGAAGGAATGGTGGATCTCATTGTGTAGTTTCCCTCAAAGATCCGACCCTTCTGGCATGGGTGATCCGGCAAAGGAATGCGGCTTATGTGCCGCGGGCCGAAGCCGATCCCCGCTGCCAGGGGTTCGGTGCGGAGGAGCAATGCACCTACGCCGTCCCCTTGCAGACCCGCTCGGGCGTTCTGGGCGTCCTGGAAGTGGCGGCCGATCAGCCGGACGGAATCCGCGCTGTAACCCGCAAGCTGATCGATCAGATTGCGGCGCAGGCCGCTCAGGCGCTCGAGCGCAGCGAACTTTACAAGCAACTGCGCGTTTCCGAAGAGCGCTTCCGCTCGATTTTCGAGCAGGTCAACTTCGGGGTTGCACTGGCAAGCTTGGATGGGCGGTTTTTCACCGTCAACCCCGCCTTCGCGCGTTTGCTGGGCTACAGCGGCGAGGAGTTGCAGGGAAAACATTTCCTGGAAATCACCCATCCTCAGGACGCGGCCGCAAAACAGGAGCAGCTCAAAACTCTGCTGGCCGGCGGTCCGGGGCAAGTCACCTTTGAAACGCGCAACCTGCGCAAGTCCGGTGAGTCGGTATGGTGCGCCACCAACATATCTCTTCTCCACGACGCGGCAGGTCTTCCCGCCTATTTTCTGGGCATAGTGCACGACATTGACGAGCGCAAGAAGGCGGAAGAAGAGCGCGGCCGCTTGCAGCAGCAGCTCTTCCAAGCGCAGAAAATGGAGGCCCTGGGAACTCTGGCGGGTGGCATTGCCCACGACTTCAATAACCTGCTGAGTGTCATGTTGGGTTTCGCGTCCCTGGCCCGTCAGCGGCTGGGTGCGGACGATCCCTTGCAGGAATCCATGGGCATGATCGAACAGTCGGCGCAGCGCGCCGCGGATCTGACGCGCCAACTCCTGGGCTTTGCTCGTCCGGAGCGGCAACAGGTGAAGCCCGTGTGCGTCGACGACGTCCTGGACCGGATCAGACGCATGGTGGCGCGGACGTTCGATCGAAGCATCGCGGTCGCCGTCCTCAAGGGAAGCGAGCCTCTGTGGGTGAACGCGGAGCCCAGTTACCTGGAACAGGCCCTGCTGAACATGTGCATTAACGCCCGCGACGCAATGCCGCAGGGGGGAACGCTGACCCTCGAAGCGAGGGCGGTCACCCTCGAGCCCCGGCAACCGGAGCTTCCCGCGACTTGCGCGCCGGGGCGCTATGCCAGCATATCCGTTCAGGACTCGGGGACGGGAATCGCATCGGAAACTTTGCCCAGGGTCTTTGAGCCATTCTTCACTACCAAAGATCCGGGCCACGGCACGGGACTCGGTCTCGCCATGGTCTACGCCTTTGTCAAAAACCACGACGGATTCGTGAAGGCGGAAAGCGAGCCAAACCACGGCGCGCGGTTCACCATCTCCCTTCCCCTGATTCCTACGCCGGCCCCTCGGACGGGGACCAGCGAGTTGGGACAAATAGAGCCGGGGCGGGGAACTGTGTTGGTGGTGGACGACGAACCGCTGGTCCGTGCCTTCGCCGCCGAAGGACTGACAGGGCTTGGCTACGACGTCTTGGTGGCCGAGGACGGCAAGCAGGCTCTCCAGATTTACGAGCAGCACGGCAAGGAAATCGACTGTGTTCTGATGGACTTGATCATGCCGGAACTGAGCGGCCTAGAGACCTTCCGCCGCATGCACGCGGTGGATCCCCTGGTGCGAGTGGTTTTCGCTTCGGGTTACAGCACGGGCGAGATTCTCCGCAACTCGCCCGACGCACGCTCGGCGGTGTTTATTGGGAAGCCCTTCACACTCGCGACGCTCTCCATTGCGCTCCGTAAGGCAGGCGTGGGCCAACCACGTTGGCGGTAAGATTCGGGTTCGGGAAACAAGATGCCGCGTGGCGGGTTTCCAGCAGGTGAGAGGGGAAGGGACCTCTTTCATGAAGATTTTGGTGGCGGAGGACCAATCGGTGTCGCGGCACATTCTGGCAGCGAACCTGCGCAAGTGGGGCTATGACGTGATGGCTGTCGAAGACGGCGCGCGAGCATGGGAGGCCTTGCAGCCGGAGGATGCGCCGCCGTTGGCGATTCTGGATTGGCTCATGCCGGGCATGGATGGAATCGAGATCTGCCGCCAGATCCGCCAAAGCCCGCCCACGCGGCCCATTTATCTGATTCTTCTTACCGCGCGGCGCGGCCAGGAAGACAAGATCCAGGGCCTTCAGGCCGGCGCCGACGACTACATCACCAAACCCTTTGACCGTGAGGAGCTGCGCGCTCGCGTGCAAGTGGGAATCCGAGTCCTGGAACTCCAGGGGGCCCTGGCGCAGCGCGTGCGGGAATTGGAAGAGGCCCTGTCGCGTGTCAAGACGCTGCAAGGGCTGCTGCCTATCTGTTCTTACTGCAAGAAAATCCGCGACGATCGCAATTACTGGCAACAGGTCGAAGGGTACATCAGCGACCATTCCGAAGCCCAGTTCAGTCACGGAATATGTCCCGAATGCTATGCCCGGTTCGTCCAACCGGAGCTTGATCGTTTGCACGGTCATAGCGAGAAGACACTGTGAACACGCGTCGGTCAACTCCCGGAGAGCGGCCTTGGCGGAAGATTCTCTGCCGCTGCTTGGTGCTGGCGGCGCTGGCGGGGCAAGGGAGAGGTTCTCGCTTCCGGTACCCAGTCCTTTTTTGAGCACCGTTTTGGCCAGGCGTCGGCGTTTTGGGCGCCGGAGGGCAGAGCGGCCATCGCTTTCGGGCCGCTTGCCGTCGCCGCCCCCGCCTCACCGCAGCCCCGTGCGGTGTCGAGGCAGCAGCTACCCGTAGGGCCCACGATCATGATTCTGGAGCTTCTGGGGATCCTGGCCGGTTTCATCATTTATCTGCAAGTGGCGCGAGAGCAGAGCGCCGTCGTCCGCAAGTGGCTGCGGCGCGAGGCGCCATTGAAGGAGAGTGAAAGACGTTATCGCCGCATGCTGGGGGCAGTGACGGACTTTGTGTGTAGCCTTGAACTCGTTGAAGGTCGGCTGCCTCGCGCCTCCTATGGCGCCGGTTGCGAAGCCGTGACGGGGTACACTGCGGAAGAGCTTCAGCGCGATTCCAATTTCTGGCGCCAAGTGGTTTACGAAGACGATCATTCCGCCGCCGTGGCGCAAATGGAAAACCTGTTCCGCGGGGAACGGCCCCCGGCGTTTGACCTCCGGATCGTTCGCAAGGACAAGTCCATTCGCTGGGTTAAGTGTACGGCGGTCTGCCGTAATGACACCGACCGCCGGTCCGTCTCTCTCGACATCCTGGTATCAGATATCACTGAACAGAAACTGGGGGAGAAGGCCAGCGCAGAGCGGAATGCACACCTTGACGCCCTCGTCCGCCACAGTCCTGTGCCCATCGTCTCCCTCGATGGTGAGGGGAGGACGGTGATGTGCAACCCCGCCTTCGAGCAACTTTTCCTTTACTCGGAGAAGGAGCTACTGGGGAAAAACGTGGATCAGTTCGTTGCCCATGGCGCGATGGCAGGTGAGGCCAGCGACCTCACCGTCCGCGCGAGCCAAGGGGAGACGATTCATGTTAATACTCAGCGGCAGCGGCGGGACGGAAAGCTTGTGGATGTGGAACTTCATGCCGTCCCGGTCCGCATCGATGGAAAAACTGTTGGTATCTATGAGCTGTACCTCGATATCACTGGGCGCAAGCGGGGAGAAGAAGAACTGAAACGCTACGCGGCGGAACTGGAGGCCGCCCGCGACGCGCAAGAGCGGAACACTCGCGAGCTCACCCAGGCCTTGGAAGATCTGGGGGTTGCCAAGGTGCAAGCGGAGGCTGCCACCCAGGCGAAGAGCGAGTTCTTGGCCAATATGAGCCATGAAATCCGTACGCCGTTGAATGGCATCCTGGGAATGAGCGAACTCCTTTTCGATACACCTCTTTCCCCGGAGCAATCCGAGTATCTCACCATGCTGAAATCCTCTACCGACGCGTTGCTCAGCCTGGTGAACGACCTCTTGGATTTTTCCAAGGTCGAGGCCCGGAAAATTGCGTTGGACGCCATCGAGTTCAAATTGCCGGAGAGTCTTGGCGATATCTTGAAGTCTCTCGCCTTCCGCGCCTCCCAGAAAGGGCTGGAACTGGCTTGTTCCGTTTCGCCACAGACGCCCGAGTACTTGATTGGAGATCCCGGCAGGCTTCGCCAGATCATCCTCAACCTGGCGGGAAACGCCATTAAATTCACGGAAAAGGGGGAGGTGGTGGTCCAAGTTGATGTGGATTCTCAGAGTGAGGACCACACGACGCTGCACTTCTCCATTCGCGACACAGGCATTGGAATCCCTGCCGAGAAGCAGCAGACCATCTTTGGACCCTTTGAACAGGCAGACGGCTCAACGACCCGCCGGTACGGGGGTACCGGACTGGGCTTGGCGATCACCTCGCACTTGGTGAAGTTGATGGGAGGGCGGGTCTGGGTGGAAAGCGCTCCCGGCCAGGGCAGCACCTTCCACTTTACCGGACGTTTCGGTTTGGGACGCAGCACCGACGTCGCGCGTTGGGCGGAATTTGCCCGGCTCAGAAACCTGCCGGCTTTGGTGGTGGACGACAACGCCACCAACCGTCACATCCTGATGGAGGTGTTGAGGCGCTGGAAGATGATACCCACCGAGGCGGATGGAGGGCAGCACGCGCTGGACCTGCTGGAGCAAAGCAAGCAAGCCCGAAACCCCTATGCGGTAATCCTCCTCGACTGCCAAATGCCGGATGTGGATGGATTCGCCGTGGCCGAATTCGTCAAACACGACCCGGAGTTGGCCGGGACCGCGGTCCTGATGCTGACTTCAGGAGGCCGGCCTGGAGATGCGATATGCTGCCGGCAGTTGGACATCGCGGCCTACCTGATGAAGCCGGTGAAACAGTCCGAACTCTTGGAGGCAATCCTTTTGGCGTTGGGTGCGCCTTCCGGACAGTTCTCCCAGCCCCTCGTCACCCGGCATTCCCTTCGGGAAGGGCGCAGGAAGTTGCGCGTTTTGCTGGTGGAAGACAACCCCGTTAACCAAGGGTCCGTCACACGTCCTCTGGAGAAGCAAGGGCACTCCGTCGAGGCCGTGACCAACGGAAAGCGGGCGTTGGAAGCTCTGGAAAAAGCGTCCACCGCACGGTTCGACTTGGTCTTGATCGACATGCTCATGCCGGAGGCGGGTGGAGAGGAGTGCGTCGCTCGGATCCGGGCGAAAGAGCAGGGCTCCGCTTACCGGATTCCCATCATCGCCTTGACGGCCCATGCCACGAAGCGGGATCGTGAACGCATTTTGACAATGGGTGTGGATGGTTATCTCCCCAAACCCGTCCGGGCACAACAGCTCTTTGCGACCATTGAGGAGGTCCTCCAGGTGCCTGCGGGGTCCCTGGCCGGCCAATCTTCCGACAACGAGGATGTGCTCGATCGGCAGCAAGTATTGGCGCGTTTTGATGGGGACCGGTTATTGCTAGGGAAACTGATCAGATCCTTTTTTGACGATTGCCCCAACTTGGTGGCCGCCGCGCGAAACGCCGCAGAGCGCCAGGATGAGTTGGAGTTCCAGCGCGTCACCGGGGCTCTGAAAAACCATTTTGCCCTCTTCTCGGCGCGGGCGGCCTATGAAGCAACGGACTTGGCAGGACTGGCCGGGCATACACAGGGCCTGGAAAATGTCGGTGAGGCTTTGGCCCGCCTGGAAGAGGAGCTTGAGCGCCTCCAGCCGGCTCTGGCAAACCTCGGAAGAGAGGTAACACTATGAGAGTTCTTATCGCGGAAGATGACTCCATTTCCCGCCGTATGCTCGAGGCGTTCATGGTGAAATGGGGCTATGAGGTTTTAGCGGCCACGGAGGGAGAAGAAGCTTGGGGAATCCTGCAAGGGAACGACTCACCTCGGCTGGCTGTCCTCGATTGGATGATGCCGGGCAGAGACGGCATCGACATCTGCCGGAGCATCCGGCAGCACAAGGGTCGCCCTTACGTCTACATCCTCTTGCTAACGGCCCGGGGCCAGAAGGAAGACATCGTGGAAGGGTTCGAAGCGGGTGTTGATGACTACGTAACCAAGCCGTTCGATCCTTATGAACTGCGGGCGCGCCTGCGGGCCGGCCAGCGCATCGTGGAGCTTCAGGAACAACTCCTTCAGGCGCGTGAGGCTTTGCGCGACCGAGCCAGCCGCGACCCCCTGACCGATCTGTGGAACCATGGAACCATCCTCGCCATTTTGCGGAAGGAAGCAGCGCGCGCTTCCCGCACTCACGGCCCCTTTGCCGTTGCCATGGCCGACGTAGATCGATTCAAAGCCATCAACGACACCTATGGCCACCAAGCCGGCGACACGGTCCTGCGGGAAGCCTCCCGCCGCCTGCGGGGCGCCATGAGAACTTATGATTCCCTGGGACGTTACGGGGGAGATGAGTTCCTGGCGGTGATACCGGGATCCGACCCGGGAGGAGTTGCCCGCTTTGCCGAAAGTTTTCGCGCCCGCATCGACCGCAAAGCCGTGGAAACTACCGAGGGTCTGATTCCCGTAACCCTCAGTCTGGGGGTGGTGGCGCTCGGAGACGTCAGCGATCTGAATGCTGAGACGCTCGTCCGCGTCGCCGATGCTGCCCTTTATCGGGCCAAAATCGCAGGGCGCAACCGCGTGGCGTTGGCTACAGCCCAAGACGTGGAGATGGATGTCGCCAAGCATCCCCAGGAACACGAGCCACAAGATCCTGACGATTTGCTGGCGGACCTGCCCATCCTTCATCCCCCGATCTGATCGAAAAGCGCGCTGGTCAGAGGGGTCGGATCGGCGCCCGTCCCGACTTGTCGGGAGGTACAACCATTGCCGAAAACCGAATGGGGCTTAAGGGGCCTGAGGCCCCCGAATGCGTGCGATCCGATTCTCTCGGAGCTTCCGAAAAGTCGGGACAGCCGTCACCCCGCCCCCCTTCACAACTGCCTCAAGCGTGGCTTCTCAGATTAGGACACTACTCGCCTGGCGCGACGCAACCCAGGAGTGCGTCGGGGGGCGCCCTTATTTCCTTCCGCCTGACCCCCCAAGGACCAAGCCCGGTGGGATCGCCGCCCCGAGGTCTGCCACGGATTGGATATGCCGGGGTTGAAGCGCTGTCGGGCGACGGCACGAAATCTTTGTGTGCTTTTTTCATCTGGTGAAAACCGGCTCTTTCGACACTTTGACCTTCAAAAGATTCCCTTTCGTCCGGGAAAAACACTTTCTTTTCTCACCGAAACACTGTAATCTCTCGTGTCCTTTCGCGGTTCCTGGTGGTGGTGAAGAACCTATAAAAATAACTGATAGCTCTAATTAATCCAGCTAACATATTTAGGTCTTATTCACGTAAGTCTTCTACAGTGCAATAATATTTATGGATAGTATGGAGGAGAAATGATGCAACGGATTGTGTGGCGATTGATGCTGGCCCTTGTGCTCACTTGCGGCTTGATGGCCCCGGCAGCGTTTGCCGTAGTGCCTCCGCAGGCCAGGAATGCGGCCCCGCCGGAGATTCAGACCCAAATGGACAAACTCCAGCAGCAAGCGACGGATGCCCGTAGCGCCGGGGATAACTCCTGGATGCTGGTGTGCTCCGCCCTGGTTCTGATGATGACGGGCCCGGGCTTGGCGCTCTTCTATGGGGGCTTGGTGCGCAGGAAGAATGTGCTGGCCACCATGATGCAGAGTTTTATTCTCATGGCGGTGGTGACCGTCCTGTGGGCCATCTTCGGCTACAGCCTGGTCTTCCATGAGGGCAATCGCTTCATTGGGGGCCTGGGTTACCTGTTCCTGCACGGGGTGGGCTCCGCTCCCAATCCGGACTATGCGGCAACGATTCCCCAGCAAACCTTTATGGTGTACCAGCTCATGTTCGCCATCATCACCCCGGCGCTGATTTCCGGCGCGTTTGCCGAACGCATGAAATTCAAAGCCATGCTGCTCTTCATGGTGCTCTGGTCCATCATCGTTTACGATCCCATGGCGCACATGGTTTGGGGCAAAGGCGGCTTTTTGAACGCTTCCCTGGGCGGGGTGGTTCCCACTCTGGATTTCGCGGGGGGCACGGTGGTGCACGTGACTTCCGGTGTTTCCGCCCTGGTGTGCGCCTTGTATTTGGGCAAACGGCTGGGATACCCCAAGGAAGCCATGCCCCCGCACAGCGTGGTCCTGAGCGTGATAGGCGCCTGCATGCTCTGGGTGGGGTGGTTCGGCTTCAACGCCGGCAGCGCGCTCGCGGCGGGGGGCCTGGCGACCAGTGCCTTCGTGGCCACGCACTTCGGCGCAGCCGCGGCGACCCTCGGCTGGTCAGCAGCGGAGTGGTATCACCGTGGCAAGGCCAGTGTCCTGGGTGCAATTTCCGGCGCGGTCGCCGGTCTTGTGGCCATCACGCCCGCCGCCGGCTTTGTGGGACCGATGTCCGCCCTGGCGATTGGCGCCATCGCGGGTGTGGTGTGCTACCTGATGGTCTCGCGCGTCAAGAGCATATTCGGTTATGATGATTCACTGGACGCCTTTGGCGTTCACGGCGCGGGTGGCTCCCTGGGCGCGATCCTGACCGGTGTGTTTGCGGCCTCGGCCATCAATCCCATCTTTAAGAACGCGCAGGGCATGGCAACCGCGGTGGGAATGATCGATGGCCACCCCTCTCAGGTGCTAAACCAGTTGGCGGGAGTCGCCATCGCGTGGGGCTTGGGCGTGGTGGGAACGCTGGTGATCCTCAAAGTTGTGGATTTGACCGTCGGCCTGCGTGTCACCGAGGAACAGGAAGTCCAAGGCCTGGATTTGTCTCAGCACGGGGAAGAAGGTTACTATCTCGAAGCGTAAAGGAATGTCCTAAGTCCCAGGTCCGAAGTCCGAGGCCTCCCCCGCGGGAGCTTGGACGCCGGACCCGGACGCCGGACTACGGACTTCATAAAGGACAATTCGCCATGAAAAAAATTGAAGCAATCGTGCAACCCTCGCGATTCGATGCGGTCAAAAGCGCGCTCCAGGAGGCGGGGGTGGAGGGTATGACGGTCTCCGAAGTGCGCGGTCACGGCCGGCAGAAAGGGCACACCGAGGTCTACCGCGGCAGCGAGTACACCGTCGATCTTCTGCCCAAGATTAAAGTGGAGATGGTGGTCTCTGACGCCCTTAAAGATCCGGCGGTGAAAGCCATTCTGAAGGCGGCCAAAACCGGGAAGATCGGTGACGGCAAGATTTTTGTGACTAACATCGATGAGGCCATCCGCATTCGCAACGAAGATCGCGGCGAAACGGCCTTATAAAGGCTGAAGGGTAAAGGCTAAGGGGTAAAGGTTAATTGGCGAGCCCCTTTTTGCACTATCCTTTACACTTCACCCTTTACCCTTTAGTCTTCACTCTTTCAGCGGGCACGAATAAACGTTTATGTCGTCACCTCTGCCCCCCCTTCCAGGCCCGCTCGCCCTTTCGGTCATGGCGGATTATTACGCTGCGCAATCCCTGCGAATTCAAGAGGACTTTGAAAAGACCAATGCGGGGTTGGCCTTCCTGCGGGCGCGCGCGGACCTGGTGGACTCTCTCGTAATCCGGCTCTACCAGGAATTCATTGCCGCCGACCCGCAAGAGCCCCGCCACCTTTGTTTGGTAGGGTTGGGTGGTTATGGCCGGCGGGAGTTGTTTCCGCATTCGGATATTGACCTGCTTTTCCTCACCGAGGATGGAAGCGAATCCTCAACCTACCGCGACGCCATTGCCACCTTTCTGCGCATGCTCTGGGACCTGAGAATGCGCGTGGGAAACAGCACGCACACCCTGGCGGAGTGCGGCCGCCTCTATCGCGACAATTTGGAATTCAATGTGTCCCTGCTGGACCTGCGATACCTGGCGGGAGACCCGGACCTCTATACCCGCCTCCGCAGCACGGCGGTCCCCCACATGGTGGCGCGGGACCGCCAGGACCTGGTGCGTAACCTCGTGGAGCTGACAGGCCAGCGCCATGCCAAGTATGGCAACACGATTTTCCATCTGGAACCCAACCTTAAAGATTCGCCGGGTTGCCTGCGCGACTTTCACGTCTGCCGATGGCTCGCGCGCATTGAGGAGTTGGGAAGAAATGGAAGATGGACGCCGCCGGCCGAGCTTTGGCCGGAGCGGGATCGCCCCGCCGCCCAGCGGGCTTTTGCTTTTCTCGCTGATGCCCGCTGCTTTCTTCACTATCATTATGGAAGGGATGATAACCAGTTGAGTTATGACGCCCAGGCGAAGGCCGCCGCCCGCGGCGTGGGTGAGAAGCTGTCAGATGGATTGGCCCCAGCGGACTGGATGCGCATCTTTTTCCGGCAGGCGCGGGCCGTTGACCAACTGGCGGCGCAACTGATGGATGAACTCGCCCCCGCGCGCTCCGCCCTTTACGCGCTTTACCAGGACTGGCGGTCGCGCTTGTCCAATGCTGATTTTGCCGTCGTGAGGGGCCGCATCTTCGCCCGTCACCCCACCGCCTTTGCTCAAGATCCCCTGCTGCTTTTGCGCCTTTTTGAGATGGTAGCCCGGCACGGACTCCCCCTGAGCCGGGAAACCGAGAAACTGGTGGAGTCGGAACTCGAACGCACCGGCGTGGAAGCGCTCCGTCCGTCACAACTCTGGCAGTATTTCGCGCGTATCCTGGTTCTGCCTTATGCCGCGGAGGCCTTGCGCAATATGCACCGCTTGGGCTTGCTCACCCGGCTGTTTCCCGAGTTCCATGCCATTGATTCCCTGGTGATCCGCGATTTCTACCACCGGTACACCGTGGATGAGCACTCCTTTATGACCCTGGAAAACCTCCATCGGCTTCTGCGGGAAAGAGCGCAGCCAACGGGTGGGGAGAGGGCTGCGGCCGGACGGGTCTGGGAGAGGAAATTCGCAGAGATTCTTTCCGAGATCGAGCAGCCGGAGCTCCTCTACCTTACTCTCCTCTTTCACGATGTCGGCAAAGGTTTTCCGGAAATGGACGATCACATTCAAGGAAGCCTGCAGGCGCTGGAAGGAATCCGGTCGCGCCTGGACCTTGCAGAAGACGACTGGCAATCGGTTCGTTTCCTCATTGCGAGTCACCTGGAAATGTCGGCCGCGTCCCAGCGGCGGGATGTCTTTGACCCGGAAACGGTGCGCGGCTTTGCCAAAGTCGTCGGCGCCGTGGAACGCCTGAAGATGCTTTGTCTGCTCACTTACGCTGACATCTGCGCCGTCAATCCTGAAGCCATGACGCCGTGGAAGGCTGAACTCTTGTGGCAGCTTTACGCCTCGACCGCCAATTACCTGACGCGAAGCGTGGATGATGAAAGGTTGCGCATCGGTGGAGCGAGTTCGGGGGAAATGGAAAAGATCCTGGCGGGGCTGGGCACTCCCGCCGCCGCTGAGGCCCTGCGTTCCTTCTTGGAAGGGTTCCCGCGGCGTTACACCGCCACCCACACACCGGAGCAAATTGCCGGGCATTTTGAATTGGCGCGACGTTTGGCGGATGAACCGATTGCGGCGGAGATCCACGCGCGCGACGGTCATTTTGAGCTGACCGTCATCACTGCCGACCGGCCCTACCTGTTCGCTTCCATTACCGGAACGCTTGCCGCCTGGGGAATGAGCATCGTCAAAGCCGATGCTTTCTCCAATGCCGTCGGCATGATTCTGGATACTTTCAAATTCGTCGATCTCCACCGCACCCTCGAGCTGAATCCCTCGGAAGGAGACCGGTTCAGACAGAATCTTGTGGATGTTCTTAACGGGACGCTGGAACTGGAAAAACTTCTGGGTGGCCGGGCTCGCGCCGAAGCCGCGGCGCAGCCCAAGACCGGGGTTGCCACGCGCGTACGGTTTGACAGAGTCAGCTCCTCTCATAGCACCCTTCTTGAACTTATCGCTCAGGACCGTCCCGGCCTGCTCTTTGATGTCAGCTCGGTTCTTGCCGATCAGCGGTGCAATATTGAAGTCGCCTTGATTGATACGGAAGGGCAGCGAGCCATTGATGTGTTTTACCTCACCTGCCGCGGCGCCAAACTCGATCCCTCGACGGAAGAAGCACTGGCCAACGCTTTACAACGGCGGTTGCGATCAGCCGACCGTTAGCCGCGGTGACCGAGGCTGGCTTATTCGAATCTACCACTCTTGCTCCCTGGGGAGAGGCTGCCGGGAGGGTCAAGCTCCAGTCCCGCCCTTCAGATCGGTGGTGAAAAATCCGGGCCAGATGCGAGAATCCGGCATCTTCAAACACGTTGCGATTTGAGTAAAGAGGTATTACACTCGGTAGGCATGAGCACCGAAAGAAGACGAGTTCCCCGCTACTCCACTCACGTGAAAGGCAGCATCAAATTGCCAGGTGAAAACACCGTCCTCGAAGTGATGGTGGAAGACTTGTGCGTCCTCGGATGCTTGCTGGAGCAATGCCCAACTCTGGAAATTCACCAGGAGTGCGAATTTGCTCTGACGTGGAAAGGCCGCGAATTCCTGACCCCTGCGGTGGCTGCCTGGAGGGGCGAGCAGGGCCAAGTGGGATTGGAATTCCACAATACGGACCCCGCGAGCCAGCAGTTACTGAGGGAAGTCTGCGCCGATCTTCTCCTGAAACCGCTTGTACGGCTGGCGGATGGTGACGAATAGCCTCAATCTGGCAGCCCGGCTTGTGCTTCCGTCGGGGGGATGATATTGGCGGCGGGACCCAGTTGCGGTTCCGCGGAGGTGAACCTTGCGATGTTCATCCATAGGGTTGCGCATCATGTTGCTCCTCATCCCTGCGGCCCTGCTGCTTGGAGCAGCCGGGAGAGACGGCGCGCTCGCGGATGATTCGCCGGGTTATGTCCTCACCCAAGACGCACTGAACAAGACTCTGGGCGCGCTGAGCGACCTGCGCACCATGAATCTCCCCATCAAAATTGGCGACGGCAATCTGGACGCGGAGATTGCCAATCTGCAAAAGCAGCCCAAAGTTGACGATGTCATCAAGAAACATGGACTTTCATTGAAGGACTTTGTCCTCACCTACAAGGCCACCGCTCAGATTCGGGAGGCGGAGAAGGCCCGAGACAATTGGCAAAAACTCTTGCAGGATCCGGACGTTGCGCCCCAAGCCAAGCTCGACGCTACGCAGAAACTCGCCGACACGTTGAAGAAAAACCTATTCACGCCCGAACAAATCGAACTTGTTCGCCACCGGATGCCAGACTTGGATACCCTGCTCACCCCGCCCAAATAAGAATTTCCACGGGACCCTGATAAACAAAAAAAGGCCGCCTCCGAGGGCGGCCCTTTTCGTTCGTGATAGGACCATGGAATTAGACGGCGACCTTCTCTTCTTCCGGTTTCGCGGCAGCACCAAGCTGTACGAGGTCGGCCTTGGGTTTCTGAAGGACGATTTCCTCATACACCTTCCGGGCCTGCGCGGCCTGCTGTGCTTCCCACGCGGCTTTGCGGCGAGCCTTTTCCTCTTCCGCAGCGGTGAGAGGAATGTCGTGGTCGAGGGTGCGAATGCGCGCGGCATCCTCGGCATTTACCGTAAGGGAGTGCTGGGTCGTATCTAGTTCCACGCTCTTGCCCTTGGCATAGATGGCGTGCTTCCCGTGGGTCTTGTACCACTCGGCCACGCTGGCGTTCTTGTACATGTTCTCGATGATTTTCCGCCAGCCGATGCCCGTGTTGTACGCGCAGAACGAAATTTCTCCGAGTTGCGTCGCGTACGGGATGATGCACATTTCGGTGCGGCGGAAGTCGTAGTTGAAGAGGTCCTGGAACCACATGCCGGCGATAAAGAGCAGGTTCCACGGATCGGAGCGGCGCTTCAAGGCATCCTCCAGGGTGCGGTTCGGGTCGGACGCGCCGTACTTCTCCCGCGTCTTCTTTTCTCCTGAAAGCGCAAACGACTTGTCAAACTTCTTGATCAGGTCCATCAGGGCCAGGCTCTTCGGCGCTTTGAACGGCTTGTAGTTTTTCAGGATCCCCATGGCCAGCATGAAATTTGAAAACTTCTTACCGCGGCCGGCGTCGGTGATCTTCTGAATATCCTTCACCAAACCGGGGACGTTCAGAAATTCCGGCACCGGCGCCCATTCCTTGGTTTCCTTGTTGATCATCAGTGCCGTGCCCACGCCACAATTCGGATGGCATCCGCAACTCACCATGCCCCACTGCGCCTCCGGACCTTTCACCAGGTCGGCGAAGTCGGCGAACGCGCTGAACATTGAAATGGGGAACCAGTCACGAGTGGGCTCGGTAATGCCAGTCTGCTTCTTCACATCGCCGGCGAGATGCGCCAGCGTGTAGCGTTGCCGCAGCCGGCGCTGCGGAGTAATGTCTTCATCCCGCCCGGTGAAGGAAACGGGCTGGAAAGCGACGAAGGCGATTTTCTTGGGATTCTCGCGCGCGAAATTCACGATGGGGCCGACCTGGTCGTTGTTGACGTTATTCACGATGGTGATGACCAGGATGATCTCGATTCCGGCCTCGTGCATGTTCTCGATCGCGCGCAATTTCACGTCGAACAGATTGCCGACCTGGCGATGATTGTTGGCGTCGTTGCCGATACCGTCGAACTGCAGGTAGGCGTAACGCAGGCCCGCTTCAAAAGCGCGCCGGCAGAAATCCTTGTCCTTCGCGAACTCGATGCCGTTGGTCGCCGCTTGCACACTGTTATAGCCGAGCTTGCGCGCGTAGCGGATCGCATCGATGAAATACGGCGACATGGTGGGCTCGCCACCCGAGAATTGCACCGACATTTGGCGGCGCGGCTTGATCTTGATGGCATTGTCGAGAATCTCTTTGACGTCTTCCCAGGTCAGTTCGTGCACGAAGCCGACTTGGTTGGCGTCCATGAAGCAGGGATCACACATCATGTTGCAGCGGTTCGTCAGGTCCACCGTCAGCACTGACCCGCGGCCGTGCTTGATGGAACTGGAGCCGTGATTGTGCAGCCCCTCGTCATTGTGGGCGCGAATGTCGCGGCCGGGGAAGTTGGCCTCGATCCAGCTCAGGAACTTGGCGTCAACGGCCATCATGTCTTCGAAGTGGCCGTGGATGGGGCAATCTTTCACCATCCAAACCTCGCCGTTGCGCTCGATGATGTCAGCCTTGACCTCGCCGGTCTTCTCCGTGAGAAGCGACTGCCAGTTCTCGTCGCCATTCATGATTTTGGCGCGCGCTTCCTTCACGCACTCTGGGCAGAGTGAGTCAGTCTGCCGGGGCCAACCCAGTGGGGGTTTGGTCTTCTGCCAGGATTTCAAGAGCGGCTTGTCCGACCACTTGGGAATAAACGTTGGACCCGGGCGATACTTGTTGAAGAATTGGACTGCGTCGAAAACGACCGTGGCTGTCGAACAAACGGCTTGGTCCACGTACTTCATGAGCCGCTGACCTCTGATTCTCGGCATGGCGAATAATCCTCTCCCCTTAAAAAATGACGAACCCTTGCTCTACGGAATTGGCGTGGGCCTTCTCAGCGGCCCTTCGTCCAATACTTCGTTGAAATCCCCTGACTGTCATCCCCGAATCACGCGCTTCAGGGATTGGGTCGGCCAAATCTGTTCCACAAGTGCTCACAGCTCCTGACAACCTCTCAGAACCGCTTCCAGCGCTTTAAATCTGACTTTTAGCCCGAAGCCGTGAGCCCCCGGAGGCCAGATGCCGGAAGTCCTTCCACCCGAAGCATCGCGTGCAAATGATACGAGTTAGAGGAGTTAAGGTTAAGGAATTTGTGCTGAACGGTCGTTTTAACGAGTTATATGGCACAAAATGTCAAGCGAACAGCTATGGTAAGTCCGCATCAATTCAGGTATTTGTCCAGTTGCAGTATGACGTAGGTCAAAATTGAATTGAAATAGCTAGCTTCTGTCCTAGGACCTCGCCCCCAGAATTTTCTCCCTTGCGAATTCCAATTGTGGGTCCAGCGGCCCACATAACAACTCTGCCTCCCGCTCCTTTTCAGTCTAATGTTTCATCTCCATTGGGCGGACACCATGTGCCTAGGTAGGTCCACCATCCGTTAGTGGCTCACTTCTGGCAGTGGGTCAATTCGACTTTGTAGCGGCAAGTTTATTCGTCACTTGACGGATCAAATGGTGGCCTCGCGATAAGATGGGGATAGATTCCACCGCCTCAACGTCAAATTCGCCGAATGCTCGTCATTCCAGTTCCATTGCGTTTGACCATTGAGTGCACTCATTGTTATAGTTAAAGTTCGCATCTTGCAGGCAGGAAGTCGTCTAGCCAATGACCAACATCCACATCGCATTTCCAGACGGAGCGTCACGCGATTTTCCCCTGGGCACAACCGCCCTGGAGGTTGCCCAGTCGATTGGTCCGCGCTTGGCGGCAGACGCGCTGGCGGCGAAGTTCGGCGGCCAGCTCGTTGATTTATCCGCCAAGCTCGAGGCGGACGGCCCCATACAATTCATCATGCCCTCGTCGTCCGAGGGCCTCGAGATTTTCCGCCACTCTTCCGCGCACTTGTTGGCCGCCGCCGTCACCGCACTCTATCCTGACGCGCATCCCGGCATCGGCCCTGCCACGGACAATGGTTTCTATTACGACTTCTACCGGGAAAAGCCCTTCACCGAGGACGATCTGAAAACGATCGAGGCCAAGATGGCGGAGCTGGTCCAGGCCAACCTGCCCAACGAGCGCGTCTATTTCCCCAAGGATGAGGGGTTGAAAGTTTTTAAGCAGATGGGCGAGTTCCTGAAGTGCCAGTTGATCGAGGAAAAAGCCGACCCGGTGTTTTCCGCCTATCGCACCGGCAAGTTCCTGGATTTTTGCCGCGGTCCGCACATTCCTTCCACCGGGCGCATCAAGGCCTTCAAGCTTCTGAGCGTGGCGGGAGCGCACTGGAAGGGCGATGAGAAATCGCATCCCATGCAGCGCATCTATGGCACCGCCTTCTTCAGCCAGAAAGATCTGGATGCTTTTCTCAAACAGATCGAAGAGGCCAAGAAGCGCGACCATCGCCGTCTGGGCAAGGATCTGGACCTCTTCAGCATTCAAGACGACGCGGGACCCGGCTTGATCTTCTGGCATCCCAAGGGCGGCGTCATTCGCCGGGAAATTGAAGACTGGCTGCGCGACGAACTCACCGCGCGGGGATACGATTTGGTCTTCACCCCCCATGCCATGCGCCTGCACCTGTGGGAGACGAGCGGCCACACCAACTTTTATCGCGAGAACATGTTCGGGGTGATGGACGTCGAAAACGACAAGTATCAGCTCAAGCCCATGAACTGCCCCGGGCACATTCTGATTTACAAGTCGCGCGCCCGAAGTTATCGCGAGCTGCCCATGCGCCTGGCGGAGCTGGGCACGGTTTACCGTTTCGAGCGCTCCGGCGTGATGCACGGGCTCATGCGCGTGCGCGGGTTCACTCAGGACGACGCGCACATCTTCTGCATGCCCGACCAACTCGAGGCCGAAGTTCAGGACTGCGTGGAATTCGCCCACTTGGTGCTCAAAACCTTCGGCTTCGACCAGTATCAAGTGGAGCTTTCCGCCCGCGACCCGGCCGATCCGGAACACTACGCGGGCACGGTAGAGGAATGGAACCTGGCGGAAGGCGCGCTGATGAACACCCTGAAGCGCATGAATATTCCGTTCAAATATATGCCGGGGGAAGCGGTTTTTTACGGCCCCAAGATTGACGTCAAGCTGGTTGACGCCATCGGCCGGCCCTGGCAGCTCACCACCGTGCAATTCGATTTCAATCTGCCGCGGCGCTTCGGATTGGAGTACGCCGGCGCGGACGGGCGCCTGCACACTCCGGTGATGGTGCACCGGGCGCTGCTGGGTTCCATCGAGCGGTTCTTCGGAGTCCTCATTGAGCACTACACGGGCGCCTTTCCTGTTTGGCTCGCGCCGGTGCAGGCCGTGGTGCTGCCCATCAGCGACAAGCACGCCCCCTATGCGCGGGAAGTTCTGCAAGAACTTTCCCGCAACAAGGTCCGCGCCCAATTAGACGACCGCAATGAGAAGTTGAACGCGCGCGTTCGCGACGCGCAACTTCAAAAGGTCCCCTTCATGCTGGTGGTGGGCGATCGCGAGGCGCAAAACCGCAGCGTGGCCGTTCGCCGCCGCGATACGGGCGATGCCGGCTCCCGCCCGCTGGCCGAGTTTGTCGCTTGGGCACGACAGCTTATCGACACCCGGGCCGCAAAATGGTAAGCTAGGCAACAGGTTTGGACCGGGTAGTCACCAGTCCTGGATGGAACACGCTGTTTTGGTGGCCCCCGTGGGGGCTGGGAGGGAAGATTTATCGCTGACCGATTCGTTCGAGTGAATGAAAGGATTCGCGCCAAGGAAATCCGGGTGATTGATGAAGAAGGGGCGCAGCTCGGTATCATGGCGCCCTTCGAGGCCCTGAAAATCGCAAGGACCCAGGGCTTGGACTTGGTGGAGGTCGCCCCCACCGCCAATCCTCCCGTTTGCCGCGTCATCAACTATGGGAAGTATCTCTATCAGCTCAGCAAGCGGCAGCACGAGGCGCGCAAGAATCAAAAGTCCATTGGGCTGAAAGAAGTCAAGATGCGGCCCCGCACTTCGGTCCACGATTTTGAGACCAAGCGCAACAAGGTGGTGGATTTTCTCGGGGAGGGAGCCAAGGTCAAGGTCACCATTATGTTCCGCGGGCGCGAGATGGCGCATCGGAACTTGGGCTTTGACATGATCGAGCGTTTGATTCAAGAGGTGGGCGAAGCCGGACAGGTGGAAGCGCGGCCGCGGCTCGAAGGCCCCAACCTGAGCACTATCCTGGCGCCGAAGAAAGCGGCGGGAAAGGCCGGGGGAGGATCACCGCGTCCTGCGGCCGGCCAGTCTGCGCCGCCCTCTTCACCCCCCGTCAAACCCGGCGCGCCGCTGTCGGCTGCTCCCAAGCCCGCGGGATCGCAAGAAACTTCAGGAGGATAGATTTGGCTAAGGTCACGAAAGTGAAAGTCAAGCTTAAGACCCATAAGGGAGCTGCCAAGCGGTTCAAGATTACCGGCAGCGGCAAGGTGATGCGTCACCATTCATTTGCTCGTCATATCCTGACGTCCAAAGCCAGCAAGCGCAAGCGGCGTCTGGGCAAAGCCGCGGAAATTGACCCGGCCAATGAGGCGCAGGTTCTGCGCATGTTGCCGTACGGAAGGTAAGAAAGGCAGTGGCTAGTGGTTAGTGTTTAGTGGCTAGCAAGTGCTTCCATAACGGTGGGAAGTGAGATGTGGGTAAGGGAAAGAGCTAACCACTAACAACTAGCCACTAACCACTGCCTTCAAAGGGTGCGGGAAGGCCACACCGAGGCCAAGGGTGCCTTCACCGCCCCGAGCAGAAGTGAGGAGTTAGAAGTTAGAAGCCAGAAGGGAAACTCTCGCCGATCTGGTTTTGCCATTCTAACTTCTAGCTTCTGACTTCTAGATTCTTAAAAAAAGGAGAAACCCATGCCTCGAGTCAAGCGCGGCACTGTGCGCCGCGACAATCGGAAAAAGCTCGCCAAGCTCACCAAAGGTTATTTCCTCACCAAGAGCAAGCTCTACCGCTCCATGAAGGAAGCCGCGGATAAGGCTGGACGTTATGCCTTCCGCGACCGCCGTCGCAAGAAGCGCGATTTCCGCCGTCTCTGGATCCTTCGCATCAGCGCCGCCGCCCGCTCCCACGGAATCACTTACAGCCAGTTGATTCACGGACTGAAGACCCTGGGGATTGAACTGGATCGCAAGATGCTCGCGGAAATGGCCGTGAAGGATCAGTTGGCGTTTGGGGATTTGGCGGCCAAGGTGAAGCAGGCGGTTGACAGTCAAAAGTCGAAAGTTGAAAGTCGATAGCTGATAGTCGACAGTTAACAGTTGACAGTTGACAGTTAGAGCCACCCGGACCCTCAGTTGTTTCCGGCTAACCTCACGGTGGCCGTAAGTGCGGCGTTGCCGCGCGCAGAATTATTTGTATGGGCGGTTCGCGAACCGCCCCTACGTAACCGACCATGAGCATCGACGAAAAAGTTCGGAAGAGGCTCGCCGAACTCGGCGTGGCGGACGCCCGGGGAGTGGAATCCGTCTTTGCCGAACTCCGTACCGCGATGGGGCAGGAAAAAGCCTCCCTGGTTTCGCGGGGCGCGGCAAGCAAAACGGAGCATGAAAAGCTCTGCAAAGATCTTCGCGACCGCTGGCTGGCGCGCAAGAACGGCCTTTTATCCTTCGTTGATGAAAACTGGCTGAAAGCCTCGCCGAAAGTATTAAAACCCTCTGTCGGAAAGCAATTCAACTCCCTCCGGCAGGATTCCGCCGCGCTCGAAGTCGCTGCGTTGATGAAAGAAGTGCCACTTCGGACGCAGGCTTCCGTCGTTGACAAATTCCACATTCAAGATTCGGTAACCGCTGTTGCCAGTCGCGTAACTCGCGAGGTCCCGAGCGACCTCACCCTCCCCGGCAACCGGCGCCCGCTCGGCTCGCTGCACCCGGTAACGCAGATGCAACGCGAAATTGAAGAAATTTTTCTCAATCTCGGCTTCCGCATTGAGAGTGGGCCGGAAATTGAATCGGTCTATTACAACTTCGACGCGCTCAACATTCCGGAAAGCCATCCTTCGCGCGACGACTGGGACACGCTTTACATCGACGCCAAAACCGTGTTGCGCACTCATACCTCGCCCGTGCAAATCCGGGCCATGGAAAAATACGGCGCGCCGCTTTACATCATTATTCCCGGCAAGTGCTATCGCCACGACAACCCGGATGCCAGCCACTCGCCCATGTTCCATCAGATTGAAGGCTTGGCCATCGCGAGCGATATCACCTTTGCCGACCTCAAGGGGACGCTCGACTTCTTTGCCAAGAAACTTTTTGGCGAGAAAATTCGCACGCGCTTCCAGCCCAGCTTTTTCCCTTTTACCGAACCGAGCGGCGAGGTGTCCATTAGTTGTATCTTCTGTGGTGGAGAAGGTTGCCGGGTGTGCAAGGAAAGCGGCTGGATTGAAGTGATGGGCTGCGGCATGGTTCATCCTCAGGTGCTGCGCAACGGCGGCATCGATCCGGAAAAGTACACGGGGTGGGCATTTGGATTGGGCGTCGACCGCTTCGCCATGCTGAAGTACGACATCAATGACATCCAGCTCTTTTTCCAGAGCGACGTACGCTTTTTGAAGCAGTTTTGAATTACGAATTAAGAACTACGAAAAAGAGCCCAGCGGGAAGGCTCTTGTAGAGGCCAGCTTCAGCCGGGCACCTTCTGGGGTAATTCTCATCAGTCGGGCAAGAAACATCTGCCGCCCTGAAGGGTGCCTCTACCAATGATGTGGCGGCCCTATAAAACAGGTCCGCGCTACACCCGCTCCGTGTCCTCTGTGCCTAAGAGCTTTCGCACAGAGCACACAGGGTTTCTCCGTGGCCTCTGTGTGAAATTTCTTTCGGCAACAGAGGACACGGAGAAAATCCTCGCGGCAGAATAAATGGCCGAGTTACACCAGCTTTTGTAATTCAGAATTCAGAATTTCTTCCAACGTCGGCAATCATGAAGATTTCCGTCAACTGGCTCAAAGAATTCGTCGATCTTCGAAGCGCCCCGCGCCAGCTTAAGTCGGACCTCACCATGATCGGCTTGAATACCGAGTCGCTGGCTCAGGTGGGCGATGATTGGGTGCTCGACGTGGAGGTCACCACCAATCGCCCCGATTGTCTCAACCATTACGGTGTGGCGCGCGAGCTTGCCACGCTCTATCGCCAACCGCTGAAGAAACTCGAGTTCCCCGTGAAGGAGTCCGCCGCGCCCGCGCGGGGAATGGTGTCCATCGAGATTTCTGATCCCGACCTCTGCGCGCGATATTGCGGCCGCATCGTGCAGAACGTCCAGGTAAAGCCTTCGCCACATTGGCTGGTGAAGCGCTTGGAAGCCGTGGGCCAGCGGCCCATCAACAACGTCGCCGACGCAACGAATTACGTGCTGATGGAGTTAGGGCACCCTCTGCATGCCTTCGACATGTCGCGCTTGAAGCAGCAGAAAATTATCGTGCGCCGCGCCAAGCCCGGCGAACCCCTGCGAACGCTTGACGGGGTGGACCGCACCCTGACCCGCGATAATCTGGTCATCGCGGATGGCGCGCACGCCGTGGCGCTGGCGGGGGTTATGGGCGGGGAGGAATCGGAGATTGCCTCGAGCACGCTCGCCGTGCTGCTCGAAGCCGCGTGGTTTGATCCGGTGTCGGTGCGCCGCACCTCGAAGTCTCAGGGAATGCACACGGAAGCTTCCCACCGCTTCGAGCGCGGCGCTGACATCCAGATGGCGCCGCTGGCTCTCGACCGCACCGCGGCATTGATTCAGGAAATTGCGGGGGGAGAAATCCTGGCGGGATTGATCGACGCCTATCCGCGGCCCTGGCATCCCCGGGAATTGAGCCTGGCCCGGACTGAGGTCACTCGCATTCTGGGAGCGGAAATCTCCGCTGAGGAAATTGAGCGCATCCTGCGCAGTTTAGGATTCGAGCTCGATCGCGTGCAGGGCGATAGCTGGCGAGTTTCCGTGCCCTCGTTCCGGGTGGATGTGTTCCGGGAAGTTGACCTGGTGGAAGAAGTCGCACGCCACGTGGGTTACGACCGCTTGCCCGCCCGCGTGCGGCCCGCGCCGCCGAGCGTCGAGAAGGACGCGACTCGCGAAAAGGTCATCACCACCTCATCCTTGCTGGTGGGATTGGGGTTTCATGAAATCATCACCACGTCGATGGTCGATCCGGCGGAGAGCGAGCGCTTCTCCGCGTCCGCGCCGGTGATCCTGGCCAACCCCCTGAGCCAGGACGCTTCCGCCATGCGCACCTCCGCCGTCCCCAGCATGCTGAGGGCGATTCGCTGGAACCTCGATCGCGACACGAATGATGCGCGGCTCTTCGAGTTGGGCAAGGCTTACAGCATGAGCGCGGACACTGCGCCGCAGGAGCGCCGCGTTCTTACCCTCGGAGCCACAGGACATCGCCGGCCCGCTTCCGTCTACGACAATGAAGCGCCCCTCGACTTCTTCGATTTGAAGGGTGATGTTGAGACCGTCTTGGGGGCGTTCGATGCCCCGGCATTGGTTTTTGATCCGTCCGGGCCCACGTATCTCCAGGCAGGGCGCGCCGGCCGCATGAATTCCCAGGGCACCGAATTGGCGGTTTTTGGCTTGGTCCAGCAGGATTTGGCGCGTGAGTACAAGATGCGCCAGGAAATTTGGGTGGCCGAAATCGATTTCGAACTCCTTCTGGAATTTCCCCTCCGCGCGCGAAAGTTTCAGGCCATCTCCAAGTTTCCCGCGGTGGAGCGGGACTTTTCGCTGGTGGTGCCGGACGTGTTGCCTTACGCCCGCATTTCTTCCGCCGTGGCGGGCTTGGCGATGGAGGAGATTCGCGGCTTCCAGCCGGTGGATCGTTTCCACGGCGGCACAATTCCTCCCGGGCACTATAGCCTTCTCTTGCGGGTCACTTTCGAGAGCCAAACTCATACCTTGACCAACGAGGAGGTCGGCGGATTGAGCCAACGCTTGCTCGCGGCGCTCGAAGGCCTGGGAGCGCATCTGCGGGCCTGAGAATTGCCGATTGCCGATTTTCGATTTTTGATTGGAGATTGTCAGATACCAGTCGCGGATGGACGGGGTAAAGCCGCGGACCTACACAACAGGTCCGCGCTGCCACTGCTGATAGCCGATGATTTTCAATCGACAATCGGCAATCGAAAATCGACAATGGTCAATCAGCCATGAGGCGCGCATGACGGATCCGGGCGACCAATTCGAACGATTGGAAGAAAAACTCTTGCGGGCGATCGAGCTCTTCAAGCGGACGCAGGCGGAGAAGGGCGTTCTTGAGCAGGAAATCGAAAAACTCAGAGGGACGGCCAAGGAACGCACCCAAGGCGCCAGCTCCATGGAACGAGAGCTGATTGCGCTGCGCCGCGAGCGCGAGGATGTTCGCGCCCGCGTCGAGAAACTGTTGGAGCGCATTGACAAGTTGACAAGTCCGGACTCCGAAAGCAGTGGTTAGTGGCCAGTGGCTGGTGGTTAGTGATAGTGTGAAGTGGAAAGTGGTGAGCAACTATCCACTGAACTAACCACTGCACTTAGCAAAGGAGGTTTCTGACCACCGTGGCAAAGGATCCCCAGAGTATCCGAGTCGTAATCTTCGACCAGGAGTACTTCATGCGCGGAGACCTGAATGAGGAATACATTCAGAAGCTCGCGCGCTACCTGGACACGAAGATGCGCGCCATTGCCGAGCGCACTCGAACCGTTGATACCTTGCGTGTGGCCATGCTCGCGGCGCTCAATGTGGCGGATGAGTACCATCAATTGAAGGCCCGCTACGAAGAAGTCACTCAACGCATGGACCAGAAAGTTGTTGAGTACGCTGACGCGCTGGATGAAATCTTGAAAGGCAGTGATTAGTGGTTAGCGGCTAGTGGATAGCCGCCACGCAAAGTTCAGTCGGCAAAAATTACGGCATTGGTCAATGGAGCGTAGCTGACTGCCAGCCACTAACACTTACCACTAGCCACTGCATTTATGCGAATCCTCTTTATCGGCGACATCCTGGGGCACCCCGGCCGGCGCATCGTGAAAGAAACCCTGCCGCTTCTCCGGGAAGAGTTGCAGCCCCACCTCGTCCTCGCCAATGCGGAGAATGCCGCCGCCGGTTTTGGGATCACTCCTTCCCTGGTGGAAGAACTTCTCGATCTGGACATCGCGGTATTAACATCCGGCAATCACATTTGGGATAAGAAAGAGATTTATCCCTATTTTCGTGACCAGATCAACGGCCGATTATTGCGGCCGGCCAATTATCCCGCGGATGCTCCCGGCCGCGGCCTTTATGTGGGGAAAACCCCGGCGGGGATTGGTTATGCCGTCATAAACCTGCAAGGCCGCGTCTTTATGCCTGCCATCGACTGCCCCTTTCGCAAGGCGGATGAGCTCCTCCGCAGCATTCCCGAGGACGTGAAGATTCGCATTGTTGACATGCACGCCGAGGCAACTTCGGAAAAGCAAGCGATGGGTTGGTACCTCGACGGGCGCGTGACCGCCGTTCTGGGAACGCATACGCATGTTCCCACCGCGGACGAAACGGTGCTTCCCCAAGGCACTGCCTACATCACCGATTTGGGCATGACCGGTCCGTATGAATCCATCATCGGCATGGAGCGGCAGGCGATTATCCAAAAGTTTCTCGATCATTTGCCCACGCGCTTTGAAGTCGCTAAGGGCGACGTTCGCCTCTGCGCCGCGCTCCTGGAAGCTGACCCTGAAACCGGCCGTGCCCTCTCCATCCAAAGAATTCTGCGGAAGTGATTTTTTCCGACAGGACAGTCACTCCTTCTTAGGGGATTTGAATATCCCACCCTCGCCCCCTTGGGGGAGAGGGTGGACCGCAACCGGCGTTTTCACCAGCCGGGGCGGGCCGGGTGAGGGGGTCGCCTTGGAACGATCCGGGACGCAAAAGACTTGCGTAGCTCGCGCGTATAAAAATGAGAAATCACTCGCCGCAATAACCTCTTCTGACCGGTACTCCCTCCGGGTTAACATGACTCGACATGCGTTTGGCGAGCATCATCAAGCAACGCGCTCTCGAGGTAGGTTTCGACCTGGTGGGGATTGCGCCGCCCTCGGCCCTTAAGGATTTGAGTTTTCTGCCGCAATGGATCAAGCGGGGATTCGGCGGCGAGATGAATTACCTTGCCGATCCTCGGCGTGAAGATCCGCGGCGAGTGCTGCCTTCGATAAAATCCATCATCTGCGTGGGATTGATTTACAACACTCCTCACCCCTATTCAACCGATGCCCTTGAGCTGACTGAGCGTGAAGATGCGTCGAATTCTTGTGATGACCCAGACAGGAACGCGCCTCCGCGAGCATGGATTTCCCGCTATGCCTGGGGAAAGGACTACCACGATGTCATGCGCAGCAAGCTGGAACAATTGCGCATGGCCGTAAAAAAACTAGAGCCTGATGTGGAGACGCGAGTCTATGTGGATACGGGGCCCGTGGTGGAGCGCGCGTTCGCACGCCTCTCGGGGATCGGATGGGTGGGCAAGAACACCTGCCTCATCAATGAGCAGAAAGGATCGTGGTTCTTCCTAGGCGTCGTCCTTACCAACCTGGAATTGGATTTGGATTTGCCCGCGCCCGACCGTTGCGGCTCCTGCACGCGCTGCCTGGAAGCTTGCCCCACCGGAGCCCTGGTGGAGCCCTATGTGATGGACGCGTCACGCTGCATTGCCTATTTCAACATCGAACTCAAAGGGGCCATCCCCGAGGAATTTCGGTCGGCGATCAGCCGCAACGTTTTCGGTTGCGACATCTGCCAGGATGTTTGTCCCTGGAATAACCGTCCGTTGCCTGTGGCCAGTGGTCCGTCGCCAGGCGATACCGCGGGCGATGAGCGCGCACGCAGCGGTTCTGCGCACGGGCGTGCGGCGGCCACGAGGCTTCACGAGTTTCAGCCGATGCAGGTTGAGATCGCGTCGCACGAGCCACTGGCAGAACAAACGGCTGAAAACGAAGCCCTCCCTCAGATTCCAACCAAATATGAGTTCTCGCGTTTCCGTCCGGCCCTGGAAGCCTTGGCTGCGATCGCAGAAAAGGACTTTCAGCGAGTCTTTGCAAAATCGCCCATCAAGCGCGTCAAGTATCGAGGATGGCTAAGGAATTTGTGCGTGGCGATGGGGAATTCGCGCGACCCGCGCTTCCTCCCCTGGCTGAAAAATGCGGCTCAACATCCGGATGCAATGGTTCGCGAGCACGCGCTGTGGGCGCTCGAACAATTGCCCACTGAGGAATAGGTGGGCGGCTGCGTACCCGCCAACCCTCCCCTTAAGCGAGTGGCCCGGCGTCCCAGCGAGACCGCGCCACGGGGAAGCGGTCCTTGCTCCGGCCGAGCCACTGCTCAAAGGTTGGAAACGACGGGTTCAGGCTCGGAGCAACTGCGATATTGCTCCAAGCAGTACTACGCCTACAGATAAAGCCTCGCAAGTTTACTTTACCGACTGAAACCGCTTTTCAATCTCAGCCCAGTTGACCACATTCCACCACGCGCCGACGTAATCCGCCCGCCTATTCTGGTACTTCAAATAGTATGCGTGCTCCCAGACGTCGATGCCCAGAACGGGGAATTTGCCTTCCATAACCGGGCTGTCCTGGTTAGCGGTGGAGTAAATGTCGAGCTTGCCGCCGTGGGCCACCAGCCAGGCCCATCCGGAGCCGAAGCGGCCCATGGCGGCGGCGCTCAATTTCTCTTTGAAGTTGTGGAAGTCACCGAAGGCGGTTTTGATGCCCGCGGCCAGCGCTCCGCCGGGCTGCCCGCCCGCGTTGGCACCCATGATTTGCCAAAACATGGAGTGGTTCATGTGTCCCCCGGCGTTATTGCGGACAGCGGTGCGGATCGCTTCCGGCACAATCGCGCAATTGTTGGCGAGCAATTCCTCGAGACTCTTGGTAGCCAGTTGGGGCGCGGATTCAAGGGCCTTATTCAAGTTGGTTACATAGGCGTTGTGGTGTTTCCCGTGATGGATTTCCATCGTCAACTTGTCAATGTAAGGTTCCAGTGCGTCGGGAGCATACGGCAGCGCTGGTAGTGTGAACGGCATAACTCCTCCTCATCTCCTTGAAGTATCGAAGGCCCGCCGCCTCATCTTCCCTAGGGAAGAGAGTCCACCGCCGGGTGGCGGCGCCACCCTCGGCAAAGTTTGGAATGTCTGTCAATACAGCCCGGACGGTGTAGTCTTGAAATACCAGATTAAACCATGCGGCCGAGCCTGTCAAATTCCGGCAGGGCTACTGAAAGTATCTCAACTACCAGGTTCTGACCGCTCATCGCATCCGCAGCCGGACTCAGCAGAAAGAGCATGACAGGGGGAGACGTGCTTGGCCTCAATCAAGTGTTTGACGCATTGCTCGCGAAGCAGCGTTTCCTTGTCCTCCTAGGTCACGTATTTGAGAAGTTGTTTCTCGGTCATGATCCATCCCGGGCTGATCATATTCACCCGCATCCCCTCCTTCCCCAGTTCGCGTGCCAGGGATCGCGTGAAACCGAGAATCCCGCTCTTGGTGGCGTTATCAATAGTAACGTGTACGGATCTGCCGCGGTTCTCTCCCTACCGGCTCGGCGAAACCGTAGGGTAGGGCGCCACTTAAGAGTGTGGGTGGAAACTTGGCCGGCATGGGAACGGTAGGCAGGAAGCAGGAGGCCGCGAATGTAGGGAGGATGGTGCTGCCGCCCGATGCTGATGAGATCGCTCCAACTGTGGAACCCGGCCGACAGAGCAAATGCCTCGCCAGCCTGGTCAAGAAATCCGCCGCAGCCTGCGATCCGGCCCTCCGCATCGGAACCTTGGACAAGTTTCTGGTGGGGCTAAAATCGGCTTCGGAAGAGGGGTCAGCGGGACGCAGCGGCTGGGGCCTTTTTTCGGGTCTCAAATCGCTTTTTGAGTCGACTGCGAGTCCGTCTATGCCCTGCCCCGTCGGGTCGGCCATCTGGCTTCAGCACCTGCGGCGGCACGATGGCGTGCAGATCGCTTTCTGGGAACAACAGCGAGATAAAGCTCTCCAAAGCTTGGTAATGTTCCAGGGTGCCTTTCCTCGTCTTCATGAACTCGGCATAAGCGGCCTTTTGGCTTGTGCTGGCCTGGTCCATTTCAGTCAGCACCATCCTGCGCCGCTCGCTATTCCTGTGCGCAGGGCAAGAGACAAATTTGACGCGATTCTTGCACTGGCTGTGGTCGCCTTCCTCCAGCGGGAGGCCGCATGTATCGCACACGCACACGGATGGCTCCTTGTTGCCACGGCGCAGCGCCTTGCCGTCGCAATCAAACCAGTGGCCCATGACATCGCAGAAGTGCCTGTGGCTCATTACTCCTCCCGCCTGGCTGATCCAATCATCAGGGTGGCGTCAGGGCGCACCTCGGCCGTTTTGTTGCCGACGGTCGGAAACACTCTCGTTATCTCCGCGTAGTCCTCGAATCTGCAGGCAAAGAAATCCTGGCGCTCTTCCTCGGCGGAATTCCGAGCGTTGCCCTTGGCCTCGTCAAGGTCGGCGAAGGATGCCCTTAACAAAGGCCCGCCTATATGATCCTGGGATGGCCCGAACTGATGGTCGTACTGCACTCGTACCCTCCACTCGGGTGACGCAGTCTATGCTGTTTGCACTATTTTAGCCTTGTGGTAAGAAAAATTCTACCGTGAAACTCCGGGAGCCGTCAAGCAAATCCTTGCCCGATTCCCGGAAGGGATGCTGTGTTGGCGATGGCGTATTAAAGGGCGGGCATTCGGCTCTCAGGCATCCTTCGGAACCCTTGCTGACAACAAGCATCTGGCCGGCGCGGGCTCGCTCCACCCCCCTGGCAACTACTAAAAGACAGTCGTGGATGTTGAGCCCAATTCCGTGCCTGAATGGGTTGCGACTTCATCGAGGAACGCAGCTAACCCCGCGATTCCATGAGCATGGCGGAGGGAGAGGGATTCGAACCCCCGAGCCCCTTTCGAGGCTAACGGTTTTCAAGACCGCCGGTTTCAACCGCTCACCCATCCCTCCGGCTCTTGCCTTTCCATAGCTTACATCTACAGATGACCTCTTGTCATCGCATACGGCAGCGCTTGGGGCAACATTTGGGGGATGATTCCACATCCCGCCGGCGAGAAGGTCACTCAGGATTTTGCTTCATGTCCCCCTGCTTCATGGTCGTGCTCGGCATACCCATCGGATGTTGTTTGATACTTTGGTTTTCCCAGGCGATTTTGAATGACCTTGCGGGGCACACCGGCCCCGTCGAGCATCCACGCGCCCCCGCGGCGCAACTGTGAATGCCTGACATCATTGACATCCTGCAAATCCTTACCGCAGGTGAGTTACCCCGTGTCGAAGACGCTGAAACTCTTTCCCCAAAGCCGATTCATTCCTCGCGCAGCAGTTTCACCGGATTAACCGACAGCGCGCGTTGGGCGGGAATCCACGTGGCCACGAGCCCCAGCAACAACATCGCCACAACAACGCCCGCCAAAACCAACGGATCGCGGGGAGTTGCCTGATACACGATGTAAGCAAGCCCCCGTGCCGCCAGAACGCCCAGGAGCAATCCTGCCACCGAACCCAAAGCCAGCAATTGAAGTGGCCGTCCCAAAGCTGCCTGCAACACTTCCTTACGCTGGGCGCCCAGAGCCATACGAATTCCCAGCTCCCGCAGCCGCTTGCTCACCGAATACGCCGCCATGCCAAAGATGCCGGTGACAGCCAGCATGGCGCCCATCACGCCCAGCACACCCAGCGACACCGTCGCCACACGCGGAGCAAACAAAGCTCCGTCCATTTCCTTGGTCCACGGTTGGATGTCAAAGGGCAGGCCGGAATCCAGATCTCGCAGGGTGCTCCTGATGGCTGCCGCCAGTTGCCCCGGGTCGCGGTCCGAGCGCACCACCAGGGTTGTCCAGGTAAGGCCGGAGGGCATTTGCAGGAACGGTAGAAACATCGCCGGCGCTGGGTCTTCGGCAAGGCTCAAATACTTTCCGTCTTCGACGATACCCACCACCTGCACGCGCGTTCCATCCTCCATTTTGAAATAGCTGCCCATCGCGCTGTTTACGGAGCCGAAGATTCTGCGGGCAAACTCGCGATTTACCACGGCTACGCGCGGGGCGTCTTTGTCGTCGTGCCAAGTGACCGTCCTTCCCGACAGCAGGGCGGTGCCCGCCGCATGGAAGTATTCGGGAGACATGATGTACATAAAGGCGAAAGCAGCGGCATTCGAGGGGCTCAGATCAGTGGTTTTGTCGGTAAAAACATTCGAGGTTGTAAAGGAGTTACTTAAGGGTCTGAAGTCAATCAATCCCACAGACCTCACGCCAGGAACCGTTTCCAGAGCATCGATCATGCGCCTTTCCATGGCAGGCACTTTGTCGCCGCTGTAACCAGCCATATTGAGAACCGTATTCGCCACCAGCGCGTTGCGCGGTTCAAAGCCGAAGTTGCCGTGTAACGAGCGCACCAGTCCACGCACGGCCACCAACGAAGAAGTGACCAGCACGGCACAGATTGAAATCTGGACGACCAGCAACAAGTCCCGTAGGGTAAACCGCCGCCTCACCCTGCTGGTCGATCCCGACTTGACGACCTCATAGGGATTGGTCCTCAGCACCTGGCGCACCGGAACAATCCCGAAGAGGAATCCGCTGACCAAGGCCAAAGCCAGACCTACCACGTAGACGGCGGCGTCCGGGTTCGCAGGCACATGGAGAGAGGGAGTTTGGGGAACTGGCCGCCACGCGCTCAGCCCGCGCAACAGCAGGACGCTGCCCCATAGCCCGACAGCGCCGCCGACGAGTGAAATCAGCACGGCTTCGGTAAGGAGTTGCCTCAGAATGCGCAAGCGGCTCGCTCCCAGCGCGAGGCGCAGAGCAACCTCCCGTGATCGGTCAGCGGCGCGCGCGGCAAACAGGCTGCCCAGGTTGGCGCAGGCGGCCAGCAGGATCAAGGCGGCGAGCAACGTCAATCCGGCAACGAATGCTCGCACTGGACGGCCCATAAAGTCGCCGAGAAAACCAGGCCGCGCCAAAGTGAAGGTCATCTTGCCATCTTCTTTGGGATAGCTCTTCTCCAGATAGGCGCCAACGGAGTTCAGGTCGGCAATCGCCTGTGCGGGAGTGACTCCCGCCTTAAGGTGCCCCAACACCATCAGAATGGAGCGGTTTCCGCGCGTGTTCAGGGTATCGACCCCATCCAACTGCTCCTTGTCCACCATCGGCACCCAGAAATCAGGAGAGAAAAACAATACCGTTCCCTGGAACTCAGGTGGCGCCACACCCAGTATCGTAAATGGATGCTTATTCAGCCCCACCACACGGCCCACCACGCCGCGATCATCGTTAAAATGGCTGTGCCAATAGGCGTAGGGGAGCACGATATACGGGGCGCTGTTGGGGCCATGTTCATCGGCGCCGTGGAAGAAGCGGCCTAGGTACGGGTGAATGCCCAATGCGTCGAAGTAGTTCCCGCTCACTTCAAAGCCCATGGCTCTGGATGGATCTTTGCCCGTATCCAGCCCCGCCGCAGTAACACTAAAAGCAGCCAGACCGTCAAAGCTGCGGTTGCGATCGCGCAGGTCGAGATAGTCGGGATATGACTGCTGTGGGGACTTATCCTTGCCGTTCTCGACCGCGTAGAGGCTCTCTGCCCGCGGCACATTCAGTGGGCGCAGGATCAACGAGTTCAAAACGCCAAAAACCACGGCGTTGGCGCCAATCGCCAGGGCCAGCGTCAAAACGGCGACGAGGGCGAATCCGGGAGACTTGCGCAACACCCGCAGGCTGAAACGCACATCCTGAATCAGAGCCTCGATGAAGGCACTGCCGAGCGCGTCATGGATTTCTTCTTTGAACTTCTCCTGGCCGCCGAACTCGAGGCGGGCGCGGCGTTCGGCCTCGGCGCGGTCCAGGCCGGAACGTTCCAGATCGTCCGCGCGGTGTTGGATGTGGCTGCGAAGCTCCTCCTCCACCTCGGCGTTCACCTGGGAACGGCGGAAGAGAGTGGCGATGCGGAAGGGAAGCAAATCCTTCATACTTCCTCCGCTTGGGCGGCAAGGGCGGAAGCAATGGCGGCGGCCAGGCGGTTCCACCCCGCAGTTTCCTCGCGCAGACGCCTGCGGCCCGCCGCGGTGAGTTCGTAGAATTTGGCGCGGCGATTGTTATCGGAGGTGCCCCAGCTTGCCTTCAGCAGGCCCTGACGCACCAGACGGAACAACGCGGGATAGAGCGCTCCCTGCTCAATGAGTAGCGCACGCCGGGAGATTTGCCCGATGCGCAAAAGAACGCCGTAGCCATGAAGCGGCCCGAGCGAGACTGCCTTCAGAATGAGCAGATCGAGAGTGCCGGGTAGAAGCTGAGCTTGGTCGGTCACCTGTCCTCCTAAGACGCTTAGGAGGATAGCGCCCTCACTCCTAAGCTGTCAAGGAGAAAAAAGCCGGCTAGCATATCCGCCTGCCGGGGCTTGAACTGGACAACCCACCGCGGCACGCAATCCAGTTGATAACCCAAGCGCGTCACACGTCCAGGCCGATGGACCGCATCAAATCGAGGGCGTTGCTGGTCTCGACAACGCCGGGCTGGAGCCGGTAATCAAAGAGCAGCTTCCCCTCCACTAGGCGATCCTGGAAGTGGGCATTGGCGGCGCGCGGGCCGAGTCCCTTGGCAATCTCGGCCAGCGCCAGGTCGTGGGTGGTCACCAGTCCAATCGCGCCGCGCTCAACCAGGCTTCGCACCATCGCCTCCGCGCCCCGCCGCCGGTCATGGGAGTTTGTTCCTTGCAAAAACTCGTCGAGCAAAAAAAGGACCGCGAGCGGCCCGTGGGTGAGGTCGGTGATCTGCTTCAGGCGCCGGATTTCAGCGTAGAACCGTGAGATCCCCCCCTGGAGCGAATCGAGCACGCAGATGGATGCGCCCACGGCGAGCGGCGAGAGGCGTAGCCGCCGGGCACGCACCGGAGCGCCACACTGCGCAAGTACGGCATTAATTCCCACCGCCCGAACGAAGGTGCTTTTTCCTGCCATGTTTGGCCCGCTGATGATGAGTACCCGCAAGTCTTTTCCAAAGCACACGTCGTTCCGCACGGCGCCAAGGTCCGGCAGCAGGGGATGGGCAAGGCCTTCGGCTTCAAAACACGGGGAAGTCTCGACAAACTCCGGGAGGACATCCGCGGGATGCTCGTAGGAGTAACCCCCGAGAGAGGAGAGAGCCTCAAACTCGCCCACCGCGGCCAGCCAGCGGCGGACGGGCCGGTGCGGCTTCGCCACGCCTCGACCGCGCATGCGCACTGCAACGTCCAGAACATAAACAGGTCGATCGTTCCGACGATGATGTTGCGCCTTGAATCCAGATACTCCAACAGCCGGTTCAGCCGGGCAATCCAGAGCGAGGGCGGCCAGCCTTGCGAATCGAGAGCGGCTCGCAGCTCAACGAGCTTGGGTGCCGCGAATTGCTCAGATTCCAGCCGGGCCAGCACGCCGGCCAGCAGCGCCAGGTCACGCGCGGAGCTTTCGACGGCGCTGACGACGGTTCGCACCCGCCGGCGATAGGCGAGGTTCAAGCTCACGTTGATCGCGGTTACAAGCAGGGCCGGATACCCCAGCCCGCGGGCCATCCAAATGATCAGACTAACTACCCACAAAGCCGCCATTATCGCGCAGGCAAATCGCAAGACCTGCGATGCCAGCACCGGTTCGCCTTCGCCCCAGGCCGCCAGTGCTTCCGCCGGCGCAAGCGACTGAGCTTCCTCCGCCAGCACCGCCAGGTCCTCGCGCAAATCCAGTCGCCGCCGCATATCAGCTACCGCCGCTTGGCGGGCACGAATCTGGCCGGGGGAGGCGGGCGCCAGTAGCCAGTTTGCCAGCGTCTCCTCGCCCACACGGGTGCGCGCGATGCAGAGCAATTCGAACAGCGAACCCTCTCCAAAAATGTCGAGGTCACGAGAATAGGGGTGCGAGGCGTTCTGGAATCTCTCGCCCTTTTCCCCGCTTCCCATCCAGCGGTTGTCCATTCGCGCCAGTGCGCGCGCGTAGTAAGCAACGGTGCGGGAACAATGTTCTCGCTGCTTGAGTACCCGCTCATGAATGACGGCCAGAATGACAAGGGCGAATAACGGCGCCAGGACCCAGAGTACTGAGATCAGTTTGGCTGCTAATGCCAGTCCGATTACGACCAGGGTTGCAACGGCCAACACGAGCTTGGCAATCCCCAGGTTGCGATGCCGGCTTTCGTAAAGTGCTTGTGCGGTTTTCAAGGTGTCGAGCCGGCGAGCGTACTCCGCTCGGGGATCGTCGCTCGATGGCGGGATAGATTCGTTCATGAAGTCCATTGTGAGCCGGCCGGCGGAGATATGTTTTTCAAGGTCGGTTGCGCTTCGACCATGTCCAGGCGCCGAGGAAGCACAAAACGGGACGGCGCGACGCCGGTCGATCCGGGGTTGCTACCCATCACCGTCGAGCAGGCCCGCACTGTGCCTTCCGGACGCTTGCACCGCTGCCGTAGAACCTGACTCCGCTCGGCACCGCGACACAAGGTTGGATCCCGCTACTGCGCCTATTTGCGCGCGCTCTCAGTCTTGAAGGCATCCACCAGTGATACCACTTGCAGATTTGCCTTCAGCGCGTCCAGCGTCTCGGGGCCCTTCACCAGCACGACAGCCGGCTGACCCGGCAGCAGATCGAAGTAATTGTCAGACAGTTCCGGGCTCAGAGCGCCAAAGGTCACGTAGACGCTTCGTGCCAGCACCGGAGAGGAGAGTTTCAAAAAGTAACATCCGGCCCCCGGCGTCAGTTCGGCGCTGATGTGCGCTGCCGGCAATTGCACCTGCTTGGTCGGGACGAGGTAGATCAGGTTGTGGGATTCGGTCTTCCGGTCGGCCACCAGATCCGCCACCGCCACTTCGCGCGCCGTGTCAG
>CAVQAP010000010.1:825000-829563 GCA_963710405.1 uncultured Acidobacteriota bacterium
TGTAGCGGCGGGTTCACCCCGCCACATTGTAGCGTCGATCTCCGATCGACGTTCGGCCGGTCGGAGACCGCCGCTACAGCCCAATGGCGGGGTAAACCCGCCGCTACAGCCCGGCTACCGCGTGACCTACTTGCCGGTGGACCGCGAGTGCTTGCGGCTTTTTTTCTGCTTTAGCTGACCACTGATAGCTGAAAGCTGACTGCTGGTTTTTTGTTGGTTCAACTAACCACTAACCACTAACCACTGATCACTGCCCTTCCGGTGTGGGCGAACAACGAAATCAGGAGTGTTGTTCCCGGTCGAACGGATCGCGGAAATCTGCCGGTTGTGAGGCGTGTTGTATCACTGCGACGCGGTGCAAGGAGCGGGCAAGGTGGAGATTGACGTGCGAAAGATTAGGATACCGTCAACCGCAGGTCCGCGGTGACGGGCAATTCAAAGAGGTCGCTCCGCAGCAGGCGCGTGGAGAAAAACATTACTTCCAGGTTCTCCACTTGGCGTGTGGTGGGATTCAGGCGTGCCACCACATCGTCGCCCAATTCCTCCGATTCCTGGGCAGGATAGGGCGAGCACTTATCAATGTGCAGGATGTCGGCTTCCCGGTCATACTTAAAAGTCAACTTCGCGTCCATTCCACCTCAATACGGCAAGTCGGCAGCTCACAGTTGACAGTTAACAGTAACTCCGGACCCGATTTCTACGGTATGCCGTGAACTAGTTCCTCGCTCTCCCGAATCCCTAGTCCCGAGTCCCTAACCCCTGTTTTCCATGATGTCATCAAACCAGCGTGAGAACAAGCGGGCATGGGCGGAACGGGTGCTGCGCCGAGGGGCACGCCTACACCCATTTTGCCCAATACGAGGAGCAACGCTGCCAGTTTGAGTCCACCCAACCCATTAGCGATTTCGACCAGACCGTGGAGCAGATCAAGAAACTGCGCCTCGCAAAGCCGACACACGTTCGCAAGGGAGCCGCGGAGTAATGAGCGAACCCAATAGGAAGAGAGCGGTTCATCACCACTCACAAGCCCCTTCGGGAAATCGCTGGCTCCATAAACCAGAGGTCTGCGCCAGCCAGCCTGAATCCCTCCCCCGTGACTCAAAGTCCGTGGACTTATAGTGCATAAGGGCTGATCCTTGTGCAAATGGCTAAGGGTCCGTCAAAACTTCTCGTGCAATTCGGTGGACGGGTGCGTGAGTTGAGACAGGCGACGGGCATGTCTCAAGAGGCGCTTGCGGACCATTGCGGCTTGGACCGAACGTACATAAGCAGCATTGAGCGGGGGAAACGCAACGTTAGCCTAGAAAACCTGAAAGTCCTTGCGAGGGCGCTCAATGTGAATCTATCAGAGCTGCTGGAGGGCCTGTGAACACGGACTCGCGATTGTTTGGCTAGCGACACCGAAAGCCTACCTTTCGATCTTCTCCGAGGGCAATATATGGCTAGAAAACCAGACTATGGGCGAGGCCCCCAAGCGTTCCTCGAGTACGCGCGTTTCATAGTCGAACATCCGAACTACGCCGGGATGCCAGATGTTTACATGGACAACGGGGACATTCAATGGGAGGCCCCGTCGAACCGGAAATCCGGAAAACATAAGGACACGCACCACCGCCGCCGGGATTGGTGGAGAAGAAAAGCGGTTGAGGTCGCGTGTAGATCAGAATGCCCCGCACTCGGATCAGCAGAACGGCAAAGATCATCGACCCAACGAAGAAGAAGCCGTGTAAGAACTGCGGACGGGTGATGGACATTCGATATGCATACCCTTCGGCCACGTTTCGCCGTCGCCTCGAAAAGGAAGATTTTGTAGACGAGAGCTTTCCGGTGGATGCACATGAGCACATTAAAAGCCTCGTCACGCGCCTTGTCGAACAGTTCGGAGATCGCGCGTTTACATCTCTCCCCGCATTGCTCGGCACACCGTCGGTAAAGGTGCCGGAACCTCCGCGCGAACGTCTCGAAGCTTGGTTGACCTGGATAGAGAGGAGCTATGTGCCGCAGGAGCCTTCCACTCTCAGTCCAGGGGCGATGTCGAATGCGCCGGAACGGCTAGACGGATTTCATTCGTTTAATCTGTGTTGCCGCAGCAAAACTGATCCCGGCCGTAGTAAGGAGAATCTGCAGTCGTACACGACTGACCGAAGAGTGTCCGATATTGGGTCGAAGGTGATTGGGTGGCAGCCGATAGGCTGATGGGCCTCATTCGCTCCGCCAAGAATCTCAAGGAGGAGGCCGTGTCAACGGGCAGGCTGGGATCGTGCTCGCCGATCACATCGGCCCAATATCCCTGGGCTTCGTGCACAGGCCGGAATTCCAGCTCCTCTGCCGGAACTGTAACAGCGCCAAGAATAATCGGATGCCGGTAGGGACGTTAGGCACCTGCTCGCAGGGGAGGGCAGAGGTGAGCAAGTCGCTTCATGGTATTGCAAGGCACTATGGGACCGGCGGAAGGGAAGCGTCGTCGATGAAGGACGGCGCTTAGACTCAGTAAGCTTCTTCGGGATAATCGCCACACCTTAATGCGCGTTCTGGAACGGATTGCTAATGCCGGCCATTTCGCTTTCCTGGCCACGTTTCTCGGATTGGATTGTGCAAAGCACAACGTCGAGTTTCGTGAACCTTCGTGTTGAGAACCACCTCACTCGATTCGATCAGATTAGTTCGTTCAGCTCGGAGAACAAAATATGCCGTCGAGCAGCAGGCGCGCCGCCTCCGCGTCGCCTTTGACGCACTTCGAGATTACGTCGGCAAGGAAAATCGAAATGCATTCGTGATCTCCAATGACCAGATAGAAAAGACGATCAGAAAGGCCATCTGCGAACTTGACGCCGAGTCGAACCGCATAAAACGGCTGGACGAGGAACTGAAGAGTGTCCTTTCCGCTGAAGTTCCTTCAGATGAGGAGTTGCGTGGTGTCGTCGTAAAGGTGCCATCCGCCCAGAACGAGCCGGGCGGAGTTCGCCCGAGCGCGGGGCGGTGCTGCAACATGCGATGGACCTTGTAGCCGAGGAACTCTCCGCGCTGTGGGACGACGAACGCTACGTAGGGCGCCGCTGGACAGCCGAGATTGAGGAAGATTAGGCCGGCTGGGCTTGGCAGAGGTCTGCCGTGAGGGTGGATAAGTATTCCTCCGCAGAAATGAGCCCGCGCATGAACCGCTGGTATGGATGCAGCGGCTCCGCACAGAATAGTCCTTCGTGGACCCATCTTCTCCGGGGGCCAACGGGGGTAGATCGGAAAGAGCATCGCTAACCGTAATTGCCGGGGGCAAAACGCCAAAGAGCGTGGCTTGTGCATCGAGTTGCGTGATCGGAGGCGGGGGCGAAAGAGGTTTTGAACCGCCTACGAGTATTACTCTCGTCCTGCGCTGAGGAATGCCGTATTCCTCGGCTTTCAGCTTCCAGGCGGAAAGGCACTTTGCTTCGTCGAGGAGTTCGCGTCGGACCATCTCGAACATCCGGCCTCCATCCATGTTGAGCAGTCCAGTGACATTCTCAAACACGAAACCTGTCGGCTTGATTCCCTGTAAGACGTTCTATATTGACGGAAAAGCCAATTCCTTTTGTCATTCATTGATTCCGGTTTCCGGCTAATATAAAACCCTTGGCAGGGTGGGCCGCCGAGCACGAGGAGCGGGGAGCTTGGGGTTTCGTTGCTCCTTGCAGGTTCTGAACAGCCTGTCAAAGACCGCGGTGTCCCGAATGTCACCGAGGCTGCCCTTCCTGCTGATGTTCGCCCGATAGGTATTCGAGGCGTCGTCTCCACGTCGTTCGCAACGATCGGTTCGCCAACTCGGCCCACACGAAACCCAGAGCCAGGCCGCCGGCACCGCTGAACAAGATCCACGAATTGCCCCGGCTTTGGGAAACGAGACGCTATTTGGTACGCCAGGAGTGGGGGAACGGCATTCCCGATTTGCTCGGTCGATTCAGCCTTCGTCGCCTTGGAACACAAATGAATCAGGGAACGACTGCAGGCGCGCGGCTTCACGCTGCGACAGAACGCGGTGCTGGCCGCCATCGTAATGGGGGAGGTGGGCAACTGTTTCCCGGCTCGCTGAAAGAGCTGGTGCTGATGGTATACGCGGGAGCCTCGGGATGAAGTCTGCCGTAATACGTTGAGCGGCTGCCTTCCCCCGCCGCATAGCTCTCACGAATCTGCTGGAGGCGCCGCGACGGGAAGACTCCTCGGGGATGTCCTTCCAATTTCCCCCAGGTGGAACTGCGCGGGCAATCATCAGGTCACATTGTCTGGGTGCTGGCGGTGTAGTGATTCCATATTTTTACTCGTTCTGCGGCATAGTGGTGCTCCGTCGCCCGGCCCCACTGGGGCATGGAGAGTCCAACGCTTTATGGCCCTCTATTTTGGCGAAATAGGTAGAGCAGCTCTGCCATGTCGTCACGGCTCAAGCCCGCAGACCGAGCCACCTCGACTTCGAGCCTAGTGCTGGCTTGCGCATCGCCGGCGGCACTTTGGTCCACAAGTGCTGCCAAGGTGTTTACTATGCTGCCGTCCGTCAGGTGCGGGATATGCACTTCTCGCACAGAGCCGAGGGAGATA
>CAVQAP010000011.1:0-8298 GCA_963710405.1 uncultured Acidobacteriota bacterium
CGCTCATTGAGGCGAATGCTTCTTCAGCAATTCATCCTCGCGGCGGCGAAGGCTTTCAAAAAATTCCTCGCCGTCGAGGGGCTTCACCCTGCCGCTTTTCAGGTCGTCATACCGGCTGTTGAGCATTTCCCGCGTCTGCGCAAGCTCGTCAACATATCCCGCCATTGCGTCCTCAACGAGGTCGTCAGTGCCGCGTCCGCTCTGCGCGGAGAGGTCCTTGAGCTTCTTTTCCGTCTCGGAGGTGAAGTGTACTTCCATGGCCCCAGGATAACGGAAAAGCCTCGCTTCCGGCAAGTTCCAAGTTGGATCCAAGTTGGACAATTCGTGGTTGCGCCCCGCTTCACAGCGGAATATTGCCGTGTTTCTTCGGGGGCAGGGAATCGCGCTTGGTTTCGAGCATTTGGAGGGCGGCGATCAATTTGGGGCGAGTGTCGCGCGGCTCGATGATGGCGTCCACCCAGCCGCGCTCGGCGGCGATGTAGGGATTGGCAAAGCGCTCGCGGAATTCCTCCACCTTTTCGCGGCGGAGTTTATCCGGGTCTTCGGCCTTTTGCAGCTCGCGGCGGTAAACGATGTTCACCGCGCCTGCCGGCCCCATCACAGCGATCTCCGCCGTCGGGTAGGCCAGGTTTACATCGGTGCGGAGGTGCTTGGACGCCATCACGCAATACGCGCCGCCGTAAGCTTTGCGAGTGATGATAGTGATTTTGGGCACGGTGGCTTCCGCGTAGGCAAAGAGCAGCTTCGCGCCATGGCGGATAATGCCGCCGTATTCCTGCTGCGTGCCGGGCAGGAACCCCGGCACATCCTCGAAGGTAATAAGTGGGATATTGAACGCGTCGCAGAAGCGCACGAAGCGCGCGCCCTTGACGGAGGCGTTGATATCGAGGCAACCGGCCAAGACGGCGGGCTGGTTGGCTACGATGCCCACCGATTGCCCGGCGAGGCGCGCGAATCCCACCACCAGGTTTTTGGCAAAGTGCTCGTGAACCTCGACAAAGTAACCGTCGTCGGCGACCCTGGTGATGATTTCCTTGATGTCGTAGGGCTTATCGGGCTCAATGGGCACGAGCGTGTCCAGGGCTTCATCGCGCCGGTCGATGGGGTCGTGGCTGGGGACGCGAGGCGGGTCCTCCTGGTTGTTCTGAGGCATGAAGCTGAGCAACTCGCGGATCAGCGCCAGGGCGTCAGCATCGTCGCGCGCGATGAAGTGCGCCACGCCGCTGGTGGCGTTGTGCGTCATGGGACCGCCCAGGTCCTCCTTGCTCACCTCTTCGTGCATGACGGTCTTGATGACGTCCGGCCCGGTCACAAACATGTAACTGGAGTTGCGGACCATGACGTTGAAGTCGGTAATGGCCGGGGAATAGACCGCTCCGCCCGCGCAGGGCCCCATGATGGCGGAGATTTGGGGGATGACCCCGGAAGCCAAAGTGTTGCGCAGGAAAATGTCGGCATACCCCGCCAGCAACGCCACGCCTTCCTGGATGCGCGCGCCCCCGGAGTCGTTCAGGCCCACCACCGGCGCGCCAACTTTCATGGCCAGGTCCATCACCTTGCAGATTTTGGCGGCATTGGCTTCACTCAGCGATCCCCCAATCACGGTGAAGTCCTGCGCGAAGGCGTAGGCCAGGCGGGCGTTGATTCTCCCGTAGCCGGTCACCACGCCATCGCCGGGAACGCGCTGCTCCGCCATGCCAAAGTCCTGGCAACGGTGCTCGACGAGCCTGTCAATTTCCTCGAAGCTTCCTTCGTCAAAAAGCAGGTTCAGCCGGTCGCGCGCCGAGAGCTTGCCCTCGGCGTGCTCGCGGGCGCGCCGCTGCTTGCCACCACCTGCTTCGGCCGCGGCGTGGCGCTGGCGAAGTTCCTCGAGTTTTTGCTCCCGAGTCATCCTGAACCTGAAGGGCACTATAGTCGAGAATGGCTATAGCAAGCAAGGGCCGGGGCAGGATTTGGAAGTTTATGAAATGATTTCGTGAGATACCTTACACCGCAGGGGCGCGGAGGCGCAGAGTTTGACGACAATGGGCCTCTTCTCTGCGTCTCAGCGCCTCTGCGGTTGAAGATAGCAGTTTTCCACGGCGTCTTATTCGCGGGTTTTGCTCAGCGCCCGGAATCGATCACGCCAAGAGGCTTAATGCCCCGGCGGTTGACTGCGAAGCAGCACCCTGGTTCCAGCCCAGTTGCGTCAGGCCTTGCTGAAGGCTGGAATAGGCGGTCTGAGCGGCTTGGAGGCTCCCGGACTGGAGGGCTGACCCCAGGCTGCTGAACAGTTGCGCCAAGGTGCTGCCCATGGAGGAACCGGTGGTCGCGGAGCCACTCCCGTGGTGGTGAGGGTGGTGCGCTTGGCCGGTTTGCTGGACATCCTGTTGAACCGCGGTATAGGCTTTCTGCGCGGCCGCGACGTTTCCAGACTGCAACGCGGACCCCAAGGCGCTGAATGCCTGGGCCAGAGTGCCGTTGCTTTGCAGGGGGCCCGAAATGTTCTGTTTCAGGGTGCTGAAATCCGATTGGGCCTGGGTGAGGTTCCCCGCCTGAAGATCCTGTCCCAGTTGCTGAAACTCATTTTGAATCTTCTGCGCCTGAGCCTGCCAGTTTTGCACGCTTTGACTCAAAGAGCTTGATGAAATGCCGGATACGGACATTGTCCACCTCGAATTGGTTCCGGAGTTTAGATTTGCCGTATTGGAATCGCGGCTGTGTGCGGCTGCCCCAATCCAAAATCGGAAATCCAAAATCCAAAATGTCGTTGGGGCCAAGCCGCGGGAGAAGCACCCTCCCAAGTATCGGCCATGGCCCTCCCAGCACGGCCGCCCATTACCTTCCGGCAGTACTGGATGCTACTCTCGCAGCACTCCGAGTGCAACCAGCATTCCGTCCGTGCCGTTTTTCGAGCTGCTTGCAACTACTTGACAGGGAAAAGGTTGACGGTCAGGTTTTCTGGGGCGGGGAAAGGGCTTGCACGCGGATGGGCAATATCGGCCCAGGGGACCGGCAGAAACGCGGAAATTCTTGCCTTACGTGCTGCGCCCTGATTAGGAGGTTGTTTTTGCCGATGGTTCCGCGGATTCTTTCCCGCGCTCGGCGGTAGCGTGCCGCTTGATTTCCAGATCAGGCATGCCGCACCAAACTTCACAGGCGAGGATGGAGTTGGTGGGCTGTTTGGGATCGTATTTCACGCTGGTGGTCTGGCCGGGAAGAAACGGCGCGGCGGCGGCTAATTCCGGCAGCGTGCTCAGGTCCTGGGCCGCCTCATAGGTGACTCCGGCCACTTCGTACTGATAAAGGAGAGTCGGCCCTGCCGGGCCGTCCGGCACGGGCTCCGCCAGCTCCACGATTCTTCCCACGCCAATGCGCCCGCAAGCGTTCACCTCCAATCGCCGCAAGCGCTCGATCTCGTCAGGGCTTTTGCGCCTCCAGCGGCGCACGGTTCTCCACGCCCAAACTCCCGCGAATGTGACCGCGGCCGTTCCCGCCACGGCAATTCCCAATGCCTTCGAAAGTGTCACAGTGCCTGGCCTTCCAAATTGGTCCGCGTTGCTTGCGAGTTTGAAGTCTAAGAGGAAAGGGGTCTTCGCCTTCACCCTTATCTTTCAGTCTCTACCGTTTACTTCGTTTCCACTTCTTCTTCCGCCGATGCCTTGCTCTCGTTCCCGGAAAGATCCACGGCAGTTACATAATAGCTGAGAGTCTCCCCCGCCGGGGCGGTGGCGTCGCGGAAGATGGGCGTGCGCACGAGTTCGTTGTTTACCCGCTGGGCGGTTTGGCCTTCCCGGCGATAGACGTTGTACCCTGCCAAATCGGGTTCGGTATTGGCCGTCCAAACCAGTTCCACCGCTCCCGCTGAGTAAATGCTTGACAATCCCTGCGGCGGGGCCGGGGGAAAGACATCGCGTGGCGTGACCTTTACGCCCGGGGATGCCTCGCTCACGGCCCGATGGCCGGGCTTGCCAAAAACCGCGCGTACTTCGTAATAATACGCGTGACCGAATTCAAACTGGCTATCCCGGTAAGGAGAGGCAGCCGTTTCTCCCAGCAATTCATAGCTGCCCGCGGCTCCCGTCAAACTGCGATAAATGCGGTACCCGGCGAGGTCGTGGATGGACTCGCCGCCGAGCGTCCTGGCGGGCGGGGAAAACTGGACCTCCACCGCCTTTTCCGTGACCACGCATTTGGGGCTTGCCACGGGCTCGGAGACGTCCCAGATGGGCACATCGACAAGATTGGAAGCATCGCTCTCAATCGCCCGGTGCCGGAATCCCCGCGTCAGCGTGCGAACCCCCACCACGAGCGTCTGCCCGCGCCAGTCGTGATACTCCTGCTCGGTCAGATGCGCGGCGTAGGAGACTTTATTGTCCTGCGCGTAGGGCAGCCATTCGTTGCGCATAAGCGTGGTCCAAACCACCGGCTCCGGCAGCTTGGCGAGGCCCGCTCCCGGGGGAGCAATGGCGCGGAGGATTTCGACCTCCAAGGGTTTGGTCAAGCGCTCACCGTCGGTCGCAAGCTGCGGAAGGGTGAAACGGATTTCCAGGCTTTGGCCGGATTGCACGACGGAAAGATCAGTGATTTTAGCCGGCCGCTCCAGGCGGGGGGGAACGGGAGTCCCGCGCACACCACAGGCAAACAACCACCCGGCGGCGGATGCCACCGCCAACGCCTTCAGCGCCCGCTTCGCCATGCTGGGGGGGTGAGAGTTGACATTAGGGCCGGCCGTTCGCCGGGCTGAAAGATAAGGTTTCACAGGATGTATCGGCTGAGGTCTTGATTCTTAACAATGTCCGCCAATTGCTTCTGAACATAGAGTGCATCGATGCGCACGATCTTCTTCTTCAGATCCGGCCCTTCAAAGGAGATTTCATCCAACAGTTTTTCCATGATGGTGTGCAGGCGCCGCGCTCCGATGTTTTCCGTGGCTTCGTTCACCGCCGCGGCAAACTTGGCGATTTCCTGCAAGGCCTCGTCGCTGAAAGTCAGCTTAATGCCTTCCGTGTCCAACAGCGCGATGTATTGCTTCACCAGCGCGCTCTTGGGCTCCTTCAGGATACGGATGAAATCCTCCGTGGTGAGCGAGTGCAGCTCCACCCGGATGGGAAAGCGGCCCTGCAATTCCGGAATCAGGTCAGAGGGCTTGGTGACGTGGAATGCGCCCGCGGCGATGAACAGGACATGGTCGGTGCGCACCATGCCGTAGCGCGTATTGACGGTGGTGCCCTCGACGATGGGCAGGATATCGCGTTGCACGCCCTCGCGGCTCACGTCGGGCCCGCCGCCCCCCCGCTCCCGCCCCGCAATCTTATCGATCTCATCCAGAAAGATAATACCCGACTGCTCGGCGCGCTCCACCGCCGTGCGGGTGACCTGGTCCATGTCAATCAGCCGGTTTTCCTCCTCCTGGATCAGGTATTCCATGGCTTCGGTGACTTGCATTCGCCGCTTCTTGGTGCGCTGCTGGAAGAGACCGGGAAGAATATCTTTGATGTTGATATCCATTTCTTCCACGCCCTGCGAGGTAACGACCTCGAACGCCGACGCGCTGCGGTCGCGCATTTCCAGTTCCACTTCCCGGTCGTCGAGTTTGCCTTCGCGAAGCTGGGCGCGGAGTTTTTCCCGCGTGCGCTGGAACTGCTCATGCGTTGCCGTGTGGCCATCGTCGCTTTCCGCCGCAGCCTTGTCCTGTTTCCGCATCAGGTTGGGAGGCGGCAGGAGCAGATCGAGCAGGCGTTCCTCGGCGTTCTGTTCGGCTTTCTCCCCCACCTCGTCCACTTTTTCTTCGCGCACCATGTCAATGGACACTTCCACCAGGTCGCGGATCATCGATTCTACGTCGCGCCCCACGTAGCCAACTTCCGTGAAGCGCGAGGCCTCGATCTTGAGGAAAGGGGAATTGGTCAGGCGTGCGAGCCGGCGGGCGATCTCCGTCTTGCCCACGCCGGTCGGCCCGATCATGATGATGTTCTTGGGAAGGATGTCTTCGGCGAGCTCGGGCGCCAGCTTCTGCCGCCGCATGCGATTGCGCAACGCCACCGCCACAGAGCGCTTGGCGTTTGCCTGGCCCACTACATACTTGTCCAGCTCCGACACAATCTGCCGCGGGGTCAGGTCGTCGAGCGAGGTGGCCGTTTCGATATTCTCGGGTAAGTAGAAAACCATGTTCCAAAGTGTAAAGTTTAAAGGTTAAAGGGTAAACCCCAACGAATTGATGTGTCCGGGGGAGGAAGTGGCGCCACAGATCAGCTTTATCCTTTACCCTTTAGACTTTACCCTTTCCTAAATCTCTTCAATCACGATCTGATCGTTGGTGAATATGCAAATCTGCCCGGCCAGGAGCATGGCTTCCTGGACGATCTCTTTGGCGGGCATTTCCGTGTGCTTGGCCAGAGCGCGCGCGGCGGCCAAGGCGTAAGGCCCGCCTGAGCCGATGGCCACGATCCCGTCGTCGGGCTCGATGACGTCGCCATTACCGCTTAGGAGATAGGTGCTTTTTTCGTCGGCCACCAGGAGCAGTGCTTCCAAGTGACGCAAGGCGCGGTCGGTGCGCCAATCCTTGGCCAATTCCACTACCGCGCGGCTCAGGTTTCCATGATATTCCTCCAGCTTCTGCTCGAAGCGGGTAAAAAGCGATAACGCATCGGCGGTGCTGCCGGCAAAGCCCGCCACCACCTTATCATTATACAGGCGGCGAATCTTGCGCGCCTTCTGCTTCATCACGCTTTCGCCGATGGTGACCTGGCCATCGCCACCCATGGCCATTCGGCCACCCCGGCGCACGCACAAAATCGTGGTGCTGCGAATCTTGTCTGGTTTCTTCACGCTGGCTCCATTGAATCATTATAACAGATGACGACACGGGAAACGGCATACGGGACACGGGATTAGAACTGACAGATATGAGTTGTGAATTATGAATGCCAAACGTATTAGACCTAATTTAGCGCAATTGAGATGTTCAGAATTCATAATTCAGAATCAGTGCTGTCCCATTACAAGTCGAACAGGCTCAACTGGATACCTGGATCGACATCGGTAGATTGCTCGTTGAAGTTGGAAAAACCCTGTAAAATCGGGGTTTTTTCGAAAATCGTGACACTGAGAATTTCGAGAATTTGATAGAGACTCATATCCAGTCCGAGTCGTTTTTTGGCAATGGCGACCAGGACGTAGGCCGCCAGGGCGACCCACACTTGTGTCTTCACGGCGTTCTCGGAGGTGCCATAGAAAGCCTTGATGCGCAGGTGCTGTTTGATCCAGCGAAAGAACAATTCCACCTGCCAGCGTACCCGATAGAGTTGGGCGATGAGCAAGGGAAGCAGGGAAAAATTGTTGGTCAGGAAGGTGAGCCGGGACTCCTTCTCGGCGTCGAAGTACACGATGCGGCGCAAGGTGTGGGGATAGCGTTGCGCCGTGCGGATGCCGGTGAGGCGAATGATTTGGTCGCAGCGCACGCCACTGGAGCGCTCGACCGGGCGCGAGGTGCGCAGGTAGAACTGCAAGTTCTTTTTGGCGCGGGTGACGAAAAAGGCGCAGGCTTGCGTGAACAGATAGAGACGCGCGAAGTCCACATAACCGCGGTCGAGCAAGTAAAACGCTCCCGGTTCCAACCACAGTTCGTCGAGGAGATTGACATCGTGGACCTGTCCGCCAGTCACATAAACACTGGTGGGAATGCTGCCGCGCACGTCCAACAGGGTATGCAGCTTGACCGCACTTTTGTGCCGGCGAAATTTTCCCCAGGGAAACAGCGCGAGGCACAAATCGATGGTGGTGGAGTCGAAGGCATACACGGTCTCGGACAAGTCCACGCCGAAAGATTCGTCGCGGTAAAGATCGCGCGCGAAGTGAATCAACACTTGCGCGAAGTCGCGGTAAATGCGCCAGTCGCGAACCTCGTTGGCATGGGCCAGCGTGTTGCGAGAAACTTGTCCCCGAAAACCCATATGGTAAAGTTTGGAGGGCTGGGCGCGCAGACAAGCTTCGATATCGCGCAAGCTGCGGCGATAAGTGAGTTGAGCGAACAGCAAGCAGAGGAACTGATCCCAACAAGAGAAATCCTTGACGTAACGATTGCCCTGGTAGCGGTTGACGCAAATCTCGAACTGGTAGGTCGGGAGGAAATCCAAAAGCTGGGAGAAAACGCTGCGGCCAAGATTCATCTGCTGCCTCCGGCACGGGCTGGAACACAACAGAATGATGCCAAAAGAGGCGCAGAAAATTGAAATCGAAAAATAACATCCCAACCCCTTACTTCGTTTCGATCATGCAGTTACGGCGAAGCGCCCCAACTTTCTTGGGACAGCACTG
>CAVQAP010000012.1:0-175976 GCA_963710405.1 uncultured Acidobacteriota bacterium
CGCCCCAAGCCTCGCGCTGCGACCTCGAAGAGCAGGGGTTAGGGGCTCGAAAGGCTGGGACATGGGATACGAAGAGCAGGGTTTCAGGTGCCAGGTGTCAGGTGTCAGAAAGGCCGGGACACGGGATACGGGGCGGGGGAATTGGAGATGGCAGATTCAAAATTCAAGAGCAGACAAGCCTCGCCTTGCGGCCTCAAGCTTTGCTCTCCGCCGCGAACCCAATCCGCTTCCTGGGCTTGGGGGGAGGTTCCATCAACTGGCGGATGGCGTCAAACACGACCTTAAATTTGGCGTCGTATTTGGCCTCCAGGTTAGTAATTCCCCGCTGAAGATCGGCATGCGCAGCCAGCATTTGTCGCAATCGCACGAAGGCCCTCATGATTTCGACGTTTACCAGTACGGCCCGCTTGCTCCTGAGCACGCTGGAAAGCATGGCTACACCCTGTTCCGTGAAAGCGTAGGGAAGGTAGCGCCGGCCGCCCCACTGACTTGAGGTGCCAAATTGGCGCTTCAAGTTCGCGAACTCCTCCGAGGTGAGCTGCAGCATGAAGTCCCTAGGAAACCGCTCTAAATTGCGGCGCACAGCCCTGGTCAGCGCTTTGGTCTCGACGCCGTACAGTTCCGCCAATTCGACGTCCAAGATTACCTTGTGGCCGCGAATCAGCAGAATGCGGGATTCAATCGCCTCGGCCGGCGCCATCGCCTGTGTCTTCGGCATATCTGTCCGTCGCGAAGCTTGTGACCGGAAGGAATTATACAACTCAACAACCATCCGCGCCACAGCAAGTAACGTTTCCGTAACTCTAGATTTTCTCGGGTGGCGCCCCCATACATCGGGGCGCCCTGAGCCTCGCGTTGCGGCCTCGAAGAGCAGGGATTAGGGGCTTGAAAGGCCGGGACACGGGATACGGGGCACGGAGAGCAAGGTTTCAGGTGCCAGGTGTCAGGGGTCAGAAAGACCGGGATGCGGCGATTGGCGATTGATGATTGTCGATTGCCGATTGAGGACAAAACGGGGGCTCGGGGGGCGCTACGAACTCAAGCCCAGTCCTGCGCGGCGTGAAAAATCCCCGAGAACGTGGTGCAGAGGTATTCGGCTCCAAGACGAATTGCTCTGCTGCCCTTTTCTGATTGCCTGGCGATAATCCGGCCGAGCGGGAAGCGGGGTAGCACGGAGCTGTGCCCATTCTGCACTACTTCGGAGTGCCAGGACAAGCCTGGCCGATCTTGTGAACTGAAAGGAGTTCACCTTGTAGGTTACCCGTTCGACACGTAGCCCGGCAAGCGTGCGTGGGAGTAATCCCACGGGCGAAGCCTTGCCGGGGCGAACTCGTGAGCCGCAGCGTTAAGCGAACTTGTTTCGGCCTCGTTAGGCAATCGAAGGTGGCCAGCCCGCCAGAGAGTGGTGAAGCCTGACATCGATGGGGAAGCAACGGGTGCGAGCACCCATCGGACCTTCCGGGGTGGGAGGAGACGGCGCGCGAGGACAGATCGGTCGAGGAACCTGGGAGACCCGACGGGACGGGGAAGAGGAGACTCAACCCCAGGCGCTGGGGGGAATCAATAACCTCCAGGGCTGTTCCGCCGGGAGTCGGAGGGTTCTCATAGTAGCGGCGAAGCGGGTAACGACCGTGGAGCGAAGGGGCCTCACAGGAAGTGAATTTCAGTAAGAGGAGGGGAAGGCCGCTTGGAGAAGACCCCCACTACGGAAGAACGGCCGGGGAGCGTAAGGCCGCTAATGAGTAGCGAGCACGAGGTTCCGCTGCCGGGAAAACTCTCTCTTCTGAGACAGAAGTTGGGCCAAAAGGCCAAGCAGGAGCCGAGGTTCCGGTTCTATGCGTTGTATGACCGGATCTATCGGTGGGATACGCTGGAAGCGGCGTGGGAGCGGGTGCGGGCCAACCAAGGCGCACCGGGTGTGGACGGGATGACGATCGGACAGATCGAAGCCTCTCCCGCCGGGGTGAAGGGATTCCTGGATGATTTACAGGAATCGCTGCGCACCAAACGCTACCGGCCGCAAGCGGTACGACGCGTTTACATCGAGAAGGAGAATGGGAAGCTGCGGCCGTTGGGCATTCCGACGGTTAGAGCAGACTGCACTTGTGCCCCACTCGCCTTGGGGATGGGCAGAAATCTCCCATCCCTTCCACCCGCTGCGAGGTCGGCGATTTGAAGTTCTCAAGAAACGGCGCGTCGCCGGCGTCAACACGCTTATTCTCCGCGAGTTGGAGCGTGGTACGTTCAGTGTTCCGCGCGAGTGGACCGACTGGGCTGATCCCACTCCGTATGACTTGTTAACCCTGCCGCCGCACCGTCTCGCCGCCGATTGCCTTTTCGAACTTGTCGCCTTATTGGAGGCCCTGGCCGCGTCCAGTCCCTCCTCCTCCGGAAAAGACCTGCAAAAAAGAATTGACAAGGGAGATGCCTGATGCTAGTTTCAGACCAGTTGTTAGCGTGGTCCGATGAAAACAGAGAAGCAGACCACCGCCGCCTTACGAAAGCGCCGCCAAGCGCTCCTGCGCCAATTGCCCCCGCTCAAAGCGGTCCTCCGTGGTTCCCTCATCGAACGCTACAAACGCTGTGGCAAGCCCGGATGCAAATGCGCGCACGGCCCCGGTCATGGTCCCAAACACTATCTGTCGGTGAGCTATCCCGGCCGGCGCCCGCAAATGGACTACGTCCCGCAAGAGTCTTACGCGCAGGCGAGCGAGTTCCTGGCCAATTACCACCATGCCCGCCAGGTCCTGGAGGAGATTTGCGAGATCAACCGCGAGCTCCTACGCCGTCGCGAGAAGCTTTAAAAGACCGCCATGAGCGAAGCGCTGCCAGCTCTCCGCGTGCCGATCGATCCGGGACGGGGCGGCGTGCTCCTCGCCAATATGCTCGCCAGCTGGCTCGACCACGACCGCAGCTTGACGGTCGCCGCGGAGGCCAGGGATGAATCCCAAGATTCAAGAACATCACCGCAGCAAGCCCGCCTACATTTACCTGTGCCAGTCGACGCCGGGCCAGGTTCTCCACCATCGGGAGAGTACGGAGCGCCAGTATGCCCTGCGCGAGAAGGCGCGGGAACTGGGCTGGAGCGAATCCCTGATTCGCACCCTCGACCAGGATTTGGGAAAGACGGGAACGGAGATGACGCGGCGGGAGGACTTCAAGACTTTAGTGGCCGATGTCTCGATGGGCCAGGTGGGCGCGGTGTTCGCCCTGGAAGTCTCGCGCCTGGCGCGCTCGAATCTCGATTGGCAGCGGTTGCTGGAACTCTGCGCGTTCACCTCCACTCTCGTCATCGACGAGGATGGTTGCTACGACCCGGCGGACTTCAACGACGGGCTGCTTTTAGGATTGAAGGGCGTCATGGCGTCGGCCGAACTGCATTTTTTGCACGCCCGCCTCCAGGGCGGCAAGCTCCACAAAGCCCAGAAAGGGGAGTTGCGTTTCCCCCTGCCGGTGGGCTTTTGCTATGACGCGGAAAGCCGTATCATCCTGGATCCGGACGAAGAAGTGCGGGGCGCGGTGAGCCTGGTGTTTCGGCTGTTTCGCGAAACGGGCAGCGCCTTCGCGGTGATGCAACGCTTCGCTGCCCGCACGCTCCGTTTTCCCACGCGGTCCTATGGGGGAGCCTGGGATGGGAAGCTGATCTGGGGCCGCCTGACGCACGGCCGGGTGCTGGGCCTGCTCAAGAACCCGTCCTATGCCGGCCGGTACGTCTTCGGCCGTTATCAGTATCGGCGGGAGATCAGCCCGGAAGGTAAGGTCCATCCCCGGAAGTACGCGGTGGCGATTCCCGACTGGCGCGTCAGCCTGCAAGACCACCACGAGGGATATATCAGTTGGGAAGAGTTCCTGCACAATCAGGAGCGCTTGGAGAAGAATCGCACCAACGGTGAGGAGACGGTCTTGGCGGGCCCGGCGCGCGAAGGCTTGGCGTTGCTCCAGGGGTTGCTGCTGTGTGGGCACTGTGGCCGGCGGCTGACGGTACGCTACACGGGCAACGGCGGCATTTATCCCCGCTATCAATGCACCTGGTTACGCCGGGAAAGTCTGGGGACGCGCAAGGAATGCCTGAACCTGCGCTGCGATCTGCTCGATGCTGCCGTCTCCGAGGAGGTGCTGAAGGCCTTGCAGCCCGCCGAACTTGAGCTCGCCTTGGCGGCTCTGGCGGAGCTGGAATCGCGGGATCAGGCCCTGGGACATCAGTGGCAGATGCGGATCGAACGCGCCGAAGCCGCACTCGCCGAGCGGCGTTATCTGGAGGTCGATCCCTCCCAGCGCTTGGTCGCGAGCACATTGGAGCGGCGCTGGAACGATGCCCTGCTGCAGTTAGAAGATCTCAAAAAGCAAGCCGCCGAATTTCGGCGGCAAGAAGCCCGCGTGGCCACACCCGAGCAGAAGGCGAAAGTCCTCGCGCTGGCCCAAGATTTACCGCGGGTGTGGCATGCCCCGACCACGCAGGCCAAGGACCGCAAGCGGATGTTGCGGCTGCTCCTCAAGGATATTACCGTCGAGAAACCCTCCCCTTCCAAGCAGATCTTGCTCCACCTCCGCTGGCAGGGTGGGGCCTCGACCCATCTCACGGTGCAACTCCCGCTCCCCATAGCCGATCGCGTGCGCTATCCTGCCGCCTTGGTTGACAAAGTCCGGGATCTGGCGCACGGCTTACCCGATGCGGAGATCGGGAACCAGCTCAATCGTGAAGGACATGCCAGCCCCAAAGGTAAGCCGTATACCACACGCATTGTGCGGTGGATCCGTTGGCGCTATCAGATTCCTCCTGCGACGCTCCGGAGGCCGGAGGAGCTGACCGTGCAACAGGTGGCCCAACACTTTGGAGTCAACAAATACGTAGTCTACTATTGGATCAAGCGCAGCCTGATCCATGCTCGGCGGCTGAACCAACGAATGCCATACTGGATTACCCTCAATGGGTCAGACGAACAGACACTCCAGGACCGGGTGCGCAATTCGACTAAACTGCAAAAACGCAGAGTATCCCCAAACGCTACTGCGGAAGGTGCATTATGAAACGCCCGTCCCGACGGTGCGGGACCGGGTGGCGCAGATGGCGACCCTGTTGATCCTGGAGCCAATCTTCGAGGCGGATTTCCTGGATTGTTGGTATGGGTTCCGTCCGGGACGCTCGGCGCACCAGGCTCTGGCGGAGATACGCGGGCACTTGCACGCCGGGTATCAGGCGGTGTATGACGCGGACCTGAAGGGCTACTTCGATTCGATTCCTCACGACAAACTACAGGCGTGCCTGCGCATGCGTATCGCGGACCGTTCGGTCCTGAAGCTGATTCGGATGTGGCTGGAGACGCCGGTGGTGGAAGCGCCGGAGGAAAAGGGCGGCGCGCCCAAGGTGAGCCGTCCGAAGCAGGGAACACCGCAGGGCGGAGTGATGACGGCCTGAACGCAAAAGATAACTTCCAATTTGAGCGCACAGTTCGCTACCGGCAGGAGGGTAAAAGAACATGAAAAACTTCTTGACTCGTGACATAAATAGACGTATTTATATTTCATATGCCTCGCGCCAGCGATGCTCGAAAGGCCGAGCGACTCAATCAGGCGCGCACGCTTCTCCGCACGCGGGCACCCCTGCCCGAGGCGGCCGAGCGGTTGGCCCGCGACTGGTCGGTCAGCAAACGCCAAGCCTATCGGTATCTGCAGCGTGCTCAGCAACTCCGACAACCCGTCCCGGCACAAGACGCCAAGGTCTCCTTTACGGTCAAGCTTTCGCGCCATCTGGTGGCAACGCTCCGGACGTACGCCGCCTCGACCGGTTTGACCCTGAGCGAGATCGTCAGCCGCGCCGTGCAGGCGGTACTCCATCATGGGGGAGGCGGTGGCTGACCACCCTCTGGGTGGGCAACGCACGCTGCGGTGGGAATATCAATTTGACCGGTTGTGGGCAGAGAAGCCGGCCCAGGTTTATGAATGCCGGGTACCCGACCCCAGGCAGGTCCCCCTGCGGGCCGCGACCGCACTGCCCAGAAAACATCAGGAGGTTCGGAATGACCAAAGTGGCCGCTATTTACGCCCGTGTGTCCTCGGACCGCCAGAAGGAGAACCACACGATCGCCAGCCAACTGACAGCCTTGACGGATTATGCCGAAGCCCACGAGTACAAAGTTCCAGCCGAGTGGCGCTTCCAAGATGAAGGTTACAGCGGCGCCACGCAGCGGCGGCCTGGGCTGGAAGCTCTGCGCGACCTGGCCGCTGCCGGTCACCTCGAAGCGGTGCTGATTTACTCGCCGGATCGCCTCAGTCGCAAGTATGCCTACCAGGTGCTGCTGGCGGAAACGCTCACCGGTTTCTGTGCGCAGTTGCGGTCGAGGGCGAATACCCTGGACGTCAGCGAGCAGCAGAAGATCCTGCGCCTGTTGGTCAAAGAAATCCTCGTGGGAAAGGATACTCTGGTCATCCGCCATTCGATTCCCATACCCAACGCCGGTCCAGATCCGATTACGATGCCGCGGCCACCTCACACACCTCCGCCGCCAATGCCCCAACCCGGCCCACATGATCTTTTGCGTTCAGGCCGTCATCGCCGCGCCTTGGGGCGTTCCCGCTTCCGGCGTCCAGAGCTTCCTTTCCTCCAGGACCCCTTGCGTCAGAAACGCTTCCCGCAGCTTCCGGATTCGCCCGTCGGAGACTTTCGCTTTTACCCGCGCGATCAATTCCGCTCGCGGGATGGTGTCGAAGTAGCTCTTCAAATCCGCATCGACCACCCAACTGTAGCCTTGCTTGAGCAGCGTATCGACACGGCGCAGCGCCTCCTTGCAGCCCCGCTTCGGACGAAACCCGTAGCTTTGCGCCGCGAAGTCCCGCTCAAAAATCGGCTCCAGCACTGCTCGGAGCGCCGTCTGCGCCACCCGGTCGCGTACCGTGGGAAGCCCGAGTCAAGGGAAGAGCCGCGGACCTCAACGGCGCAGGTCCGCCCTACCCTTTCGCGGCCCGGTTTACTCACAAATCAGTAAGCCTTTGAAATTCTTCTTTACCCGAAATGATCCTTCCTCCGTCAAGCCATTTGAGAACTTTATCGAGTAGCCGCCCGCTGCTCGCTTCTTGCTAAATTGGGTATACTTCACGGAGGCTTCGCCTTCGATGCAGTTGCCCTGCTCTGGGCAATAACGCGCTTTTGCTGGAAAGATGGTATCTTCCAGCCGCCGGCGAATCACCCAGCTTCGTTTTACACCGGGCACATTCCCAAAGACAGCCAGAGTGAGTGTGCCCTTGGGTTGATTATTGAGAGTAATTCGCCACCTATACGGAAAGCAGTCAGGCTGAAATACTGCGATCTCGTCTTCAGCTACGCCCGCCTTTGCAATGAGGAGAGTAATGGCCGCAAGAAATACCCCGAGGCCGATTCTGATAATGTGTCGGTTTTCCATTTTGACTTCCTGGTCGCTGGTACGATACCCCTTACCGCCGCACCGCACGACTACCCATTACGGCTCGCTCCTTTCGGGGAACATGGTAGGCCGCCGATTGTCACAGAGGGGAAAGCCGCTGGCCTGACCCATCACCCCATCATTGAAAAAAACCAGCGCAGTAGTACAAAAAACTGCTTCTCGAACAGCTTATAGGGCTTGAAACTATACGCTGGGGCATGTATAGATGTGGGGGCAGCCGTCATCATGATTGCGCGGCTGTCCAGATTTTGCACTCAGGGCTAACGAGTTCAAACCGATGGAAAACAATCATCCGCGCTTTTCGGGCGCCGGCCGGTGGTTTCTTATCTTCGGTCTTCTTCTGGTCGCGAACAGCGCCTATCTGGCCGCGTTCGGCGATCCCACGCTTTTCTATGTTGGCAACGCTTTGCTCCATCCGTCGTTGGGAATCATTGCTGCAATTCTCTTGGTGGTCTTCGTCGCGCGCCACCGGAACTTGCTCGCCGGTGCCGGAGCTGTAGCGGCGGTCGGAGCCCGCCCTGACGCAGGAAGGGACCGCCGGTACAGTACGATAGTCATCATCGCCGGGCTTTTCCTTGTTCTGGCCGCGGCATTCGGCGTCTACCTGATGATGGTGGGAATGACCCGGCCGCACAGCCTGGCGTTGTACGCGCACGTCAGCGCGGCGATTGTAGGAATCGTTCTGCTTCTCGGCATTCTGCGGGCCCGAGTCCGCGACGCCCAAGCCATCCCCGGTCTTCGCCAGGCGTGGCGTTGGGCCGCCGCGGTGACGGTGGCCTCGGCGCTCTTTTATGGCGGGGTGGCGATCTACCACCGCGTCCGCCCCAACCCGCAATATCTGGTCCGCAATCCGGACACGGCACCGCTCAGTATGGAGGGGGAAGGCGGCGGACCGAACAGCCTGATGTTCCCAAGTTCCGCCACCACCACCGACGGCAAGCCCATCACCTCCCAGTTCTTCATGGACTCCGAATCCTGCAAGCCCTGCCACACCGACATCTACAATCAATGGCAAAGCTCGATGCACCACATGGCGTCGTTCAATAATCAGTGGTACCGCAAATCCATCGAGTACATGCAGGACACCATTGGCATCAAGTCCTCCATGTGGTGCGCCGGATGCCACGACCATGCCATCGCCTTCGCCGACAAGATGCAGAAGCACCCCATCCGCGACATCGTCCACACGCGTGAGGCGCAGAATGGTCTGGGCTGCATGTCGTGCCATTCGATTGTGCACGTCAAGAACACGATGGGTCAGGGCGGATACGTGATGGATTACCCTCCGCTCGATTCCTTGGCTTCGAGCAAAAATCCTCTGCTGGCTGTCCTGCACAATTACGCTATCAAACTTGACCCCAAGCCGCATCGCAACGCTTTCTTGAAGCCGTTCCATCGCGACCCAAATTTGGTCCCCGAGTTCTGCTCGGTGTGCCACAAAGTTCATCTGGACGTTCCAGTCAACAACTACCGCTGGATTCGGGGCTTCAATGATTATGATAATTGGCAGGCCAGCGGCGTCTCGGGCCAGGGGGCGCGCTCGTTCTACTATCCCCCCAAGCCGCAGATGTGCGCGGATTGCCACATGCCGATGGTGGCTTCAAATGATTTTGGCAACATCCAGGGCTTCGTCCACTCGCACCGTTTTGCCGCCGCCAACACCGCGGTGCCAACGTCTTACGGCGACCACGAGCAGGTGGAAGCCGTCAAGAATTTCCTGAAAGGCGCGGTAAGCGTCGATATCTTTGCCCTGGCGCAGGAGCCCGCGGAAGGCACGAAAGAAATTACCATTGCTGGGGGGGGAGGGGCCCCGCAGCTTTCCAGCACTTTTGCCGTTGGGGAAGAATCTTCCGCGGGATTGGCGGGCGCCGGAGTGATGGGACTGCCGGTGGCCCAGCTCATCGCGCCGCTGGGGCGGGTTCGGGCCAGCGTGCGCCGCGGCGACACGGTGCGCGTCGAAGTGGTGGTGCGCACGCGCAAGGTCGGCCACTTCTTTCCCGGCGGGACCGTGGATGCTTTCGATTGCTGGGTGGAACTCCAGGGGCGCGATAATCGCGGCCACATTATTTTCTGGAGCGGCGAGGCGGCGGACGACGGACACGGCCCCGTGGATCCGGGCGCGCATTTCTATCGCTCGCTGCAACTCGACGCCCACGGCAATCCCATCAACAAGCGCAACGCCTGGGCCACGCGCGCCACGATGTACGCACACCTGATTCCTCCCGGCGCTGCGGACACCGTTCATTACCGCTTGAAGATTCCCGCCGACTGCGGCGGCTCGATCACCCTGACCGCCAAACTCAACTACCGCAAGTTCTCCTGGTGGCTTACCCAGTGGGCATTTGCCGGCGTCCGCGACCCGAACCGACCCCACCCCGACGTCGCCAAGGACCATGATGACGGGCAATGGGTATTTCAGGGCAATCTTGCCGATGTCTCCGCCAATCCTAAACAGATTCCCGACGTGCCCACGGTAGTCATGAGTGAAGACACCATCACGATTCCGGTTGTGGCCAGAACCGCGCCGCCCTTTGCAGAGAAACTGGCCTTCGATCACCAGGACCGCGAGCGCTGGAATGACTATGGCATTGGCTTGCTGTTGCAGGGAGATTTGAAGGGCGCGGAACGGGCCTTCCAGGACGTGGCTAAGGTCGATCCCCAGTATGCCGACGGATGGGTGAACATCGCGCGCGCACGGATTCAGGAAGGCAATATCGACGCCGCGAAGCCGATGCTGGAACGCGCCCTCGCCGTGAATCCGAAGTTGGCCAGCGCCCACTATTTCCGGGGGCTCGCATTCAAAGCGGACGGGCAATACCCTGAGGCCTTCAATGAATTCGCCCAGGCCGCCGCCCAGTATCCGCGCGATCGCGTAGTGCGCAATCAGATGGGACGTATGCTTTTTTTGCAGCGCAAGTACCGCGATGCCGTCGCCGAACTGGAGAAGACGCTCGCCGTCGATCCCGAGGACCTCGAAGCGCATTACAATCTCATGCTCTGCTATCGCGGCCTGAATAACGACGAACTGGCCAGCCGCGAGGAGAAGCTCTACATGCGCTTCAAGGCGGATGAATCCTCGCGCGCCATTACCGGCCCTTACAAGCTCACCCATCCCGAGGACAATAACGAAACGCAGCCGGTGCATGAGCATGTGTCGGCGCCGCTGGGACCAGTAGAAAACAGTAAGCAGTATGCGGAAGGCAGAAGGCGGAAAGCAGTAGGCGGCGGACAGAAGGCGGAAGGCAGCCGCTACCTTTTGCCCCTCCCGGCGAGCCGAGATAAGCAGCAAGCGGCGGGCGAGAGTATAGCTCAAGGTGCGGGTCGATCAGGGCTCCAGAATAACAACGCGAGGTAGTGTAGCGAGGCCCCCCGCCTTTGGGGTCCGCGGCTATTCACTTGCAAGGACTGCGAGTCTGAAATACGGCCACGTGCCCTCCGGTTCGGGAGGGCGAGTCCCGGAAAGAACTCCGGACCTCAAAGGCGGAGGACTGCGCCACAGTTACTGGCAACCGACAACCAATTTACCTATGACCTTTAACCGCTTTCGTCCCTCGCACTGCAAGTTGGCCATCGCGCTGATGGTTTCGAGTGGCGCTCTCCTGGCGCTATTGCAAATCGCGCCGGCGTCCCCGGCAGCGAGTCCCGCGACTGTCCCCGACGCCGGCGTTCACTTTGTGGACATCACACGGCAAGCCGGCATTAACTTTGTCCATTACACCGGCGCTTTCGGCAAGAAGTATCTGCCGGAAACCATGGGGGCGGGCTGCGCGTTTATCGACTATGACAACGACGGCAACCCGGACATCCTCCTGATCAACAGCGCGGACTTTCCCGGCCATAAATTGCGGCGCACCACGCTGAAGCTTTACCGCAACAACGGCAACGGCACCTTTACGGACGTTACCGCGAAGGCGGGCCTTGACGTCCAGATGTACGGCATGGGCGTGGCCGTGGGGGATTACGACAACGACGGGTGGGATGATATTTACGTCACCGGCCTGGGCGAAGCGCGCCTCTTTCACAACGAACACGGCCACTTCCGGGACGTGACGAAAGCGGCAGGCGTCAACAACACCGGCTTTGGCGCCAGTGCCGCCTGGGTGGATTACGACCGTGACGGCAAGCTGGATCTTTTCGTGACCAATTACGTGAAGTGGCAGGAGAAGGACGATCTGTATTGCACGCTTGACGGACACCACAAATCCTACTGCACGCCGGAAGCTTACAAGGGAGACAACTGCCGCCTCTTTCACAATCTGGGCAACGGGCGCTTTGAGGACGTCACCCAAAAAGCGGGCATCTACGACCCTACCAGCAAGTCACTGGGCGTGGCGGTGATCGATTACGACCGCGACGGCTGGCCCGACCTCGCCGTCTCCAACGACACCGAGCGCAACAAGCTCTACCATAACAACCGCAACGGCACGTTTACCGAGCAGGCCGTGCAGGCGGGCATTGCCTTCAGTGAAGACGGCATCGCGCGCGGGGCAATGGGCATCGACGACGTGGATTTCGACCACTCCGGCCTCCCCAGCCTGGCGATTGGCAACTTCTCCAACCAAATGCTCGGCCTCTATCACAACGAGGGGAACCGTTTCTTCATCGACATCGCCCCTTCATCCAGCGTGGGGCGCGCCAGCCTTCTCTCCCTCTCCTTCGGCATTTTCTTTTTTGATTACGACCTCGATGGCCGGGAGGATTTGTTCGTTGCCAACGGCCACATCGAACCGGACATCAATCGCATCCAACCGCAGGTGGCTTACGCTCAACTGCCCCTGGTTTTCCATAACGAAGGCAACGACCGGTTTTTGGAAACCGGCAAAGCGCTGGGCTTTACGCGGAAATTTGTGGCGCGCGGCGCGGCGTACGCGGATTTCGACAACGACGGCGCTCCCGACATTCTGCTGACTAACAATGGCGGCCCGGCTTACCTCTTTCACAACGTCGGCGGCAGCCGCAATAACGCCATCCGCATCAAGACCGTCGGCACGCGCTCGAACCGCGACGGCATCGGCGCCGAAGTGCATGTCCACTCCGCTGCGGGCGATAGCTGGCAGACCGTCCACTCCGGGTCAAGCTACTGCTCGCAGAGCGAATTGACCCTGACTTTTGGTTTGCGACAAGAGACGGATGTATCCTCAGTGGAGATTATCTGGCCCAGCGGCCAACACGACACCCTCAAAAACCTCAAGGCCAATAGCACCTACACCATCGAAGAAGGCGGCAAAATCCTCTTTACCCGCCCGTTCCGACGGTAAAGGCACTCTCGCGTTAGAGCCTTCCATTCATCACGTACCACAGGGGGTCGCGTCCGTTTCAGATCAAGGCCACGATGGTCTTGCTACGACAAACTCCGGCACTCCTTTCCCGTTTTATGGCAGACTTCGAGCGCGGCCACAGCGAATTAACCCACTGGACCAGCTTTCCGCCCTTGACAGAATTCCAAATTCTGTTAATCTGCCAGTATGACGGTCAGACGATCAGAAAGCATCGCCGCTTCCATTGGCCGAGTGGGAAAACGACGACAGGTGGTTATTCCCAAACGGTTCTGTGAAGACCTCGGCTTGCGGGAAGGCGATTTTGTCGAGGTTCGCAGTAACAATGGAACCGTGGTGATTAGACCCAAAAGGCTGGTCGATCCAGACGATCTTCTCACTCGCGCAGAAGCTCGGATTGTTCATAAAGGAGAAGGTGATCTCCGTCGCGGCGATTATGTGACGCTTGCACAATTGCGCCATGAACTGGGACGTCCGATTATCAAAAACCGCAGCAAGACAGCTTAGCAAGGCCCCTCGGAATTACCAGGACCTTATCCTCGAACGCTTGGATGAAATGGCGGAGAACCCGTTTGGTGGTGACGTGAAGCCCTTGAAGGGCGTCCAATGGCAGGGGCGTTACCGCAAACGCGTAGGCCCCTGGCGAATAATCTTCATCCCTCATCAAAGGGAACGTCTTGTGGAAATCGCGGCGATTCTCTTGCGATCCGAGAAGACCTACCGATAGTCCCTACTTAAATCCAGACACAGATTGACCACGGCGCCTTCGATGGCTAGCAGCTTCGCCTTGGTCACTCGGCCCCCGTGAGCGGAGAAACCTCCCGGCTTTCCTCGGGCGGCAAGGACTCGGTGGCAGGGGATGATAAGGGGGATTGGGTTTTTGCCGAGAGCGCGTCCAACGGCTCGGGTGGCATTGGGTTGACCTACGGCGACGGCAAGTTCGGCGTAAGTGGCAGTTCTTCCTGGGGGGATATTGCGGGCGGCCTTGCAAACCCTTTGCATGAACGAACCTGCCCCTTCCAAGTCCACCGTGACGTTCTCGAAAGTCCTGAACTTCGCCCTGAAGGTGCCTTAACACTCTACAGATGATATTTTTAATTTGTGAAGGTGATTCGCTCGCTTCGCTTGCGCCGGAGTTCAGCGCAATTCGCGATTCGGTCAGCTCTTTCGTGGCCTCAGGGAGCTGGAATAATGCCACGGAATAGGGAGTGCCAGCGTTCTGGCCTCCGCTCCAGGCGATACCGCACCAACCTAGGAGTGTCTCAAAGAGGCAATAGGAGACTTGCTTCACCGGCTCACCTCGGATTTGTCGCGCGCTGGACGCTCGAGCAGCTTACCGGCAGCTATCTTCCACCAGGATGGCGTGAGCTTCGCGGGGTCCGTGGACGCCCCGGATCAGGATCTGCTCGATGTCGGCCGTCCGGCTGGTGCCGGTCACGAACACCACGGAACGGCCGGCGGTGGAGCGGCCGGAGGAGTTGGAAATGGGGAGCTTGGCGAGAACTTCATCGAGCGAGCCCACAAGTTGGCTCCGCCGGTAGAGGGCGACATGGACGGGAGGCGCGAGCGAGGCCACTTGGACGCCTTCCGTGGCGCTGCTCAGCACCAAGGTGCCGCTTTCCGCCAGCACGAAATCGACGCCGGTGATTCCGGCTCCGGCAGCGAAGCTGGCTTGGTTGAAGGCGAGCAGGGAGTTTGCTCCCGTCCCTGTCGATACACCGGGCCAGGATGTTACGATTTTATGTCGGGCCGTGAGCCGGTCCCCGATGCCCAAATCCGCCAGCAAAGTGTTCCGGGAAAGTACCACAGCATTGCTCTCCGTCAGGGCCAGGATATTCTGTAAAACAGTCTCCAGGTCGGCCATGCTTGCCACGCGATGGGCTACACCTGCCACCTTGCCCCATTCAGCCTCGAATTTGTCCAGATAGTCCTCCGGCGCCAAGGGAGGCATGACCGCAGTAAGGTCGAGGGGCGGCAGGGGGGGGACAGGTGAGCCCGTGGGAGTTCGCCCCAGAGCTTTTCGGACGTGACCGAGCATTTCCTCAGGCGTAGTCATGGCAGGATCTCCGCGTGTCAACTTTAAGTCCAAACCCCTTTATAATCACCATAAATACTTGTGATGGCCTGTAACCCATTGCAAAGCAAAGAAATATAAAATTCTCAAAAAACTTCAAAAAAAGGTGCAACCTTGGTATCATCTGGATCATCCGAATCCACGGGCAGACCTTCAAATTGAAAGGATCTCCTAAGACGATTTGGGAAGGACGGAAGAGTATGCGTACAATGGTGAAGACTCCAAAAAGGACATATCGAAGTCTCTTGCTGAAGAAGCGCGACGAGATTCTGGCTGCCACGCGGAGTGAGCCCGAGGCTCTATCTGCCAGTGTGCAGTCTCCTGATGCGGTGGAATTTGCCGTCAGGACCGTTGAACAGGATGTCACGGTGCTTACTGCCAATCTGCGCAGCGGCATGTTGAAGGAAATTGAGAGAGCGCTTGCGCGTTGCGCCGGTGGGACTTACGGCATGTGCGAAGCGTGTGGTGAGGAGATTTCCCAAAATCGCCTCAAGGCTATCCCCTGGGCACGGTATTGCGTTACTTGCCAGGAATTGCGCTCCAGGAACTAAGGGCTTCGTCTCCAAAATGCCAGCCGTGTTCGCTTTGCCGAGAGGGCAACTTCTCGGCAAGGTGGACTGTGCGAAGTCAATTTGGGCGTTTACCATCTAGCCGATATCGGAACGTCGTGCGGTTGCCCTATCTCAGGGAAGGTGCTCCAGAGTCCCTCCGCGCTTGGAGCCCATTCGTTGCCTAAGAAACACGCGCCGCGAGAAGGTTATTCTTCGCGCGTTACATTATCCGCAATTTCAAACTTCCCGGGTTTGAATCCCGCCCGCAACGCCGCATCATGCGCCAGCAGTTGGATATAGACACTGTCCACCAGTGTTCCCAACCCCAGCCGAAGAGCTTCCACGCGAACCAGTCGCACGTTCAGGGGATCGTCAAAGGGCATATCGGTGAGGAGCAGCACCCGCCCGCTCGACTTCCGAATGTCCGCGGCGAGTTTCAGGAGCAATTTCCCGGTTTTTCCCTGGCGGGCAAAGAGGATATAGCGATGATCCGGGTTGATGATTTCCATCGGTCCGTGTCGGAATTGTGCCGCGCTGATGGGTTCGGCTGCAAGTCGCGCAACTTGCTTCAGCATTAGCGCTCCCTGGTAAGCGGTTGCGAGATCCGCCCCGCGTGACATCAGCGCCACGTAAGGGGGCCGATTGAAAAACTCCGCGATGGGTGGCATCAAGTCCGCGTGGCGCTCCAGCAACTGTTCCTGCGCTTCCACGGCACGCATCACTTCCTGGGTAAGGGGGCTGGGCGCTTTCCCCGCGATGGCAAAGGCCAGGTACATGAGCACGGCCACCGAGCAAGTGTAGGTCTTAGTGCTGACGGCGCCCTGTCCCCCTGCCATCAGGGGCAAAAGCAGGCTCGCACGCTTTGCCAGGGGACTGGCTTCCACATTCGTCACTGCCAGCACGCGAGCATTGGAGGGCAAACTCTCCAGCAGACGCAGCACCTCGGCGGTTTGGCCTGATTGCGATACCACCACCAGCAAGGTGTCGGGCCGTAAGACCTTCAGGTGGTGATGCACGAGTTCAGCGGTTTCCCAGACCAGCGCGCGCACACCGTGTTCCGTCAAACAGGCCTGTGCCGGATATGCGGCGAAGAGCGACGAGCCCATCCCCGTGAACACCACCGTGGGCGGCCAATGCGGCGCCAGACTTCGCAAGCCCTTTGCTGGAATCGCGCCCGGGCTGGCGTAGAATTTCCGCAATCCGGAAAGCGCCGCGGGCTGTTGGGAGATTTCCTCTAGAAGCTCTGTCATGCTTTGAACCATCCGGTCCTTGGAGTGAACCTTGTTTCGTCCGAAGCCTACACCTTATCCCTTACCCTCTTGCCCACCAGTTGATTTTACCACTGCCCCGAAAAGCGCGCGAGGCGCCGGAGCGTTTCGGCGTCAAGTGGTGATTCAACCCACCGGATGGATTTTTCATGGTGACAGAGGAAGGCCATACTTACAGGTTGCCACAAGTCCCGATATGTCCCCACTCGTTCTTTGACAGAGCATCAACAAGGTGGATACCCCGAGCAAGAAGGCTAATGGCCATCATACCTAGAAGGGTGAGAAGGGCTTTTGCCGGAAATCTAGACTAAATGTCTGTTCGCGGCGTTTTTTGAACCTTCAGCCAAAATGTCAACTATGGGAACGGCGCGGTAATGCCTCAGACCGTCCCTTAGTTGGAATCCCCAGCCGCGCTTTCGGAAGCACGGGGCGACATGTCAGGATTTGCCCGCCAAGTCGGAGGCGAATCCCGCGAGCTTCCGAGGCAGCGTCGCGCGGCCTGTTCTCCCGATCCGCGGAGAGTGGTCGGCGGGCAGTGGATCGAGCGGAGTGGTCAGTGGCGAGGGGATAGTGGGCGGTGGTTGGCTTTCAGCGGCTGGTTGTCGGAAGTCGGCGGCCTTTCCCTAATCCCTAACCCCGAAACCCTACCCCCCCGATGCTAATCCCCAACCCCGAACCCGAGTCCCTAATCCCCAACCCCAATTCTCGCAATGCGAGCATGGCGGGATAAACCCGCCGCTACGACTTTTTCCGCAGCTTGTGAAGCCCGGCGCTACGCACCTACGGCTCTGACGAAACCGATGTCTCCAGTCCCGGAGGTGCACGCAAAGTTCGCTTTGTCGGCAGGGGTAACGGCAAAAGAGGGTGTGAAATAATCCCATGACAAGCAAAGGTAGCTCGCGCCGAGACGCAGAGGCGCTGAGGCCGGAAAGGAAACCAAGCAGTTGTTTATTCCGAATCTCTGCGCCTCTGCGTCTCGGCGCGAGATTGTCTATTCTTTTACCATGGCCAAAAAACTGACCGCAGGACAGCGCATGATTGCCAGTGCCAGGCAGGCCCTGGCATTCGCCCAGGGGGAAAACCACGCCGGCGCTGTCCACATCCCTCGTGAGATCGACGCGGCGCGGATTCGCAGGAAAATCAAAATGAGCCAGAGCCAGTTTGCAGCGTATTCTGGCGTCAGCGTTCGCACGGTACAGGAATGGGAGCAAGGCCGGGTGGCGCCTTCCGGTGTGGCAGGTGCATTTCTGATCGTGATTGACCGTGAGCCGGACGCCGTGCGTCGCGCTCTCGTGGATTTTGCCGTCCGCAGAGACCGGCCTGTGGGACACCAACCCGCGCACCCGTAACCCCCAGCGGCACTCAAAAGCGAAATCTCGACCAGTTCTTCGTCAACCGAGGAGAAAAGGCGGTAGTGGGGCAGTTGACGTAGAGGCGGCTTTACGCCGCCATTTGGCGAGGTAAACTCAAGCTCGTCCAAATTGCGATCCGGTCACGGAGAAGGGACCAGCGGCGCGGCGAAGCCGCATAGCAAGCGCGAACCTGCTGCGCAAGGTTCCCGGCCTTTCGTCCTTGTGCCCGCGCGGCGGGCGCGTAGATTCTCGCGGAGTGACGTCGGCGCCTGCCGTTTCGGTACGGCCAGTTTGGCGTGGTAACCATATCGTTCGCGCGGTCCGGTTGAACTCCCATGCCTTTGCATGCTAATCTTTCCTCCGGCCCCAAAATTGTGAGAGGCGCTCATGAGCTTAAACACTGTCCAGGAGATCGAACGCGCGATAGGAGCGCTTACGCCCCCCGAGTTGGAAGAGTTGTACTCATGGCTGGACCAGCACTGCCCGCAGCCGATCGACGCCCAGCTCAAAGCCGATCTTGATGCGGGCCGCATCGACGACCGCATCAATCGCGCCTTGGCTGACCACAAGGCCGGAAACACACAACCACTCTAGCGACCTTCATCATGATCCACCGCGCCAACGCGGACTTCTGGAATGATTACCATGCTCTGCCCGCCGAGATCCGCGCCCTCGCCGATAAGCAATTTACCTTGCTCAAAAACAATCCGCGCCACCCCTCCCTGCAATTCAAAAAACTCGGCGAGCGCAATGGGCAGGAAATCTGGTCTGCGCGGGTCACACTGAAATATCGCGCCCTTGCCGCCAAGTTCCCCGACGAATATCTGTGGTTTTGGATTGGGGAGCACAACGTCTATGACGCCCTCACCCAGTAACAGCGTGGCGCAATCGGTCCAACTTAAGCCGCTGTTTGACAGCTACCCGCTTTTCGGCCTTGTGCCCCGCGGGGCGGGCGCGTAGATTCTCGCGGAGTGACGTCGGCGCCTGCCGTTTCGGTACCACCGATTGGGCTTGGCAACGATCGCGCCCTCCGGGCCACTCGCGGGCGCACGCGGATTTGAAGATGCAAGGCTCGATTGCGGACGAAAAGCCGCGGACTGAATCCGCCGGTCTGCGCTATTTGCTCCGGCATGGGAGCGTCTCTAGGAAAGTTCCCTTCACGTCATCGAACCCTAAGAAGGCCCGTTGATTATCCGCCCGTCTGCATGTATCCTTAAGGCATGCCTGAGAACCCACAATCAGATAGGCGCACGTCGGAGCGTAAACGGGTGCAAATGGCTGTTATTCTTGTATTCGAGAGTGACGAGGCTGAACACCGCGCTACTACCCTTGACCTCTCCAGTTCTGGCTTGCGACTGCAATCCAACGCCACCCTTGCTCCGGGCCAGCCCGTGGGCCTCCTTCTTGCCACCAACCCCCCCAGCTTTATTAAGTCGCGCGTAGTCTGGATAGGTAAGGCTGACTCGGTCCAAGCCGGTCAGGCAGGATTCGAATTCTTGCACTCCCCACCACAGCCAGAGTCCTGAATATCGACGAAGTCATCCACTGCCTTCACATGAGATTCTCCCTGCCGGAAGTGCGTCCTTACTCGAAGGGTTGCCGGCAGGACTGCACGCCAAGAGACACTTGTGCCAGGCAGACATGGAATTGGGGGGGGATTCCGCACGATTGCGGGTCATGGAGACTCATCTTTTGGGAGCCAGCAAGCGGCTTTTCGGCCTCGTGCCCCGCGGGGCGGGCGCGGAGATGATCGCGGTGTGACCCCGGCGCCTGCCGTTTCGGTACGACCGATTGGGCTTGGTAATACCAGGGAGAAATGGTTCCAGGAACCATTTCCTTCCAGGTACCATTTCCTTTATTAAGTCGCGCGTAGTCTGGGTAGGTCAGGCTGACTCGGTCCAAGCCGGTCAGGCAGGATTCGAATTCTTGCACTCCCAACCAGAGCCAGAGTCCTGAATATCGACGAAGTCATCCGCTGCCTTCACATGAGATTCTCCCTGCCGGAAGTGCGTCCTTACTCGAAGGGTTGCTGGCAGGACTGCGCGCCAAGAGACACTTGTGCCAGGCAGACATGGAATTAGGGGGGGATTCCGCACGATTGCGGGTCATGGAGACTCATCTTTTGGGAGCCAGCAAGCGGCTTTTCGGCCTTGTGCCCCGCGGGGCGGGCGCGGGGATTATCGCGGAGTGACGTCGGCGCCTGCCGTTCCGTTACGACCGATTGGGCTTGGTAACGGTCGCGCACTCCCGGCCAATGATGGGCGCACGCGGATTTGAAAATGCAAGGCTCGATTCCGGATGAATAGCCGCGGACCTAAACCGAAGGTCGGCGCTACTTGCTCTCTTTATGTCCGCGGTCCCCTCCGAATTCGCAGCAGATTAGAAGCGACGGTGGAAATCCTCAAAAGCCAGAGACCATTGGAGGGCAGGACCGCGTCACTTGCCTGCCCCGGCCCCCTGATTTCGAAGGTGAAAATGCTTCCTCCGAACAGGCGTAGTGCTACTATAACACCCGTGACGCGGAGCAGATCCCTGGCGCACTGTGCTGTGCTCTGCGCCAACCGATGTCATCTTTCTCGTCGTTATAAGCCGGTAGTTTCACAAAGCGCGCGAACTGCAATCGATGCGCCACTCGCTCGCGGGTGGTCTGGGGGCATGAGCCTTGCCAGAAACAAATGCCGAACAAAATGAGATCGTAGCGTTTATCCGAAGGCGAGACTATAAGCTGGTCAAAGAACTTGGGCAAGGCGCGTGCGGGAAAACAGTTTTATTGTTCGACGAACAGATTAATGAGCACTTCGTTTGCAAAAAATTCGTTCCGTACTCCGAGACGCGCAGACAAGAGCTGTTTTCCGGCTTCGTCAGAGAGATCAAGCTTCTGCACCAAGTCCATCACAACAATGTCGTCCGTGTGTTCAACTACTACCTCTACCCGGACCAATATACGGGATACATCTTGATGGAATATGTTCAGGGTGCGGAGATTGATGACCACCTCAAGGAGTACCCCGAGCAGACCAACGAACTGTTTCTCCAAGCGGTCTCAGGTTTTGCATACCTGGAGCAGCGCGGAATTCTGCATCGGGACATCCGGCCGGGTAACCTGATGGTTCGCACTGACGGAATCCTGAAAATAATCGATCTCGGCTTCGGAAAACAGATCCAAACCTCGACGGATTTCGAGAAAAGTGTCAGCCTGAACTGGTGGTGCGATCCGCCAAATGATTTCGGTAAAGGTAGATATGACTTTGCAACAGAAGTGTATTTCGTGGGAAAGTTGTTCGAGCGCATCCTCCAGGAAAACAAGGTAAGCCACTTCAAGTATTCCGACACGCTCGAAAAGATGTGCGCCCGCGAGCCATCGCTCCGCTTTCAATGTTTCTCTGAGATTGAAAAGACGATCAGGAGCGACCAGTTCTTTGAGATCGATTTCCGCGAAGAGGAACTGGACGCATATCGCGAGTTCACGAACTCGCTCTGTCGGCAGGTCACGAAGCTGGAGAGTGGCACAAAGTACGTAGATGACATCGAGCGAATTCGGACACAACTTGAGGATGTTTATCGCAAGTTCATGCTTGAGCCATACGTGCCCGATGCCTCGCTCGTTATCAACTGTTTCATTGCAGGTTCATATCGCTACTATACTGCGGGTTTGGTCACGGCGGATGTGAAGGGCTTTTTGAGGCTCCTTAAGACTTCAAGTTATGAAAAGAATCGAGTCATTTTAGCCAACTTACATACGCGGCTAGACACGGTCGCACGATATGACGCGAACCAGGTTACAGATGAAGATATCCCTTTCTAGTTGGCAACCGGACAGCGGCAAGCTTAACCTCGGCAGCAAGGCCACGGGTGCACGATCCGAATTTCTCGAACGGAGCGTTGCGTGAGCTATTTCACAGATCGCCATCTCGGTACCGGACCGCAAACTGTCACGGAAATAAGCGAGCCTGTTCGAAGAGGGATTCTTGGGCTGATTCGCACTCGCTCGGAGAGCGGCTGGTTCGGATTGCACTATCCCGAGCAATGTTCCGACGGCATGGGGCCAATCGGGACGGACGGGAATGCGCTACGCGACGCGCTCGCGGCACACCGCTTGTACAATTTTCTGGATTACCATGAGCAACAACCCACAACCTTCGAGGTGCTTGACGTTATTGAGTTCGCCTACGAGAAGATCGCGGAACCTCGACAAAGAAGCTTTCATTCTTTTTTTGGACATCACCACCTTTTCTTTGCGCCCGACGAAGGGCGGATGACCTTTCGGCAGGAGATCAATAGGATATTCGAACGGAACGGGATAGCTTTCGAACTCAATAAAACAGGGCAAATAGAGAGGATCGCACCAGAAGGCCTGCGCGAGGCACTCACTGACGCCGTGTTCAGGACGGGGGATGCTACGCTGGACCAACTACTCGAAAGGGCAAGGACTCGATTTCTAAGTCGTGACCCCAACACTCGGAGAGAATCGCTTGAGGCCCTGTGGGACGCGTGGGAGCGGTTGAAGTCCCTTGAGCCGGGCAGGGACAAGCGTGAAAGCACAGCCAACCTTTTGGATAAAGGCGCGGCCCAACCAGAGTTCAGAGAGGTACTCGAAGCTGATGCGCAACAACTAACAAGCATCGGCAATAACTTCATGATTCGGCACACTGAAATAAACAAGATCCAGATTACTGAAGACGAGCATGTCGATTTCTTGTTCCATCGGTTGTTCGCACTAATTCGTCTACTTTTGAGGAAGAGCAATCGTGGAGGGTGACCGCGGGAACCTGGAAGCTAGTCCCCATCCCCGCTGCAGATGGTAGCGCAGAGGAACGCGCACTTTAAGTTCCTCTCCGGTTTTTTGTTGTTTCGCATTAATAAATATGTGGATGCTCATCGTATCCAGAGCCGCGCTGTAGTACAGGACGCACGCAACCCCGCGTTAAACTGCTGGGTTTCTGCCCCCATTCCGAGTAATATCATCCGCGATAGAAATGCACTGGAATCAGGAGGGTTTCTTCAGTGCCCAATGCACGACAAGGACAGCCTCTCGTCATCAGGAATCAGCCTGTTGAATTTTCCTTCTCACCGGTAGCAAAGACGACAAGGAGATACGGACTCCAAACGCGTGTGTTCACATCTGACCCTTGGGCGGTCATGGCGGAAGGCATCGCAGAAAAGTGCCCGAAGGCTTCAAAAGAGGCAGCCCTTGCGTTCAATGCACAGGCAGAGGATTTCTACGACGCTTCTCAGTCAAGTAAACTGCCTTATGCCAAACCACTGCTTCTTTACTATTCTTTCATGAACCTAGTGAAAGCGCTCATTCTGATGGCCGGAAAGGCCACCGCCTCGTACCGTCCTCACCACGGCATGTCAGAGAATGCGAACCTCCGGCAAGTTGAGGGGGCACGTGTTGTTGTGTATCCCTCTTCGAAAAAGAGTCGCCAGATATTTGGTGATTTTTACTCGCTGTTGACGGGATCTGAACTGACCAAGAAAAAATCGCTGCGACTGGGCTATCTTCTACCACAAATCCTCTTTGGTCACCGGCTCTGGTGCAGTGCTGCAAAACAGAGTGAACGGTTCGTCACCATCCAGAAATTCGAATTCATGAATGATCCGGATGCGCAGACGGTTTGGCTTCGGTTCCTCCTAAAAAGGGAGGAGTTGGCAAGGGTGGATGTTAGTCAGCATGAAATGCTAACAATGGCTGGACTTAGTGGCGATTGGCATTTTGTTCATTTGGACCATTGCGAAGATCTCTGCATCGAACAAATGAACCCCAATCATTACACGCACCGCCCAAGTGATGATTTGCTCGATGTTACTAATAAGCTCCGCCAGAAGCTGTGGTCGTCCGTACTGCTTCACCCGCCATACAGGAAGTATTACTTGTATCTTGCACCTCTAGGACAGAAGGGCGCGGTACTTCCGCAACTACTCTCGATGTTTGTTGTGATCTTCTTCCTCGGCTCAATTACCAGATATAGGCCGCACCACTTTGAGAGACTTCTAGACAGTCATTACGGTGCTCACCTTCTCGGCGCATTGAATGAAGTACCAGCTCAATTTATATACCTACTGGCTTCCGAGATGCTCAAACGCGAGGTTACAAAGGCGTCCATTGCCTCGTGACTCCCCTTGCCCACGACTCTAGATGTGACGAGCGTTCACATATTAATTAATGTGAAAGAACGGTAAGCCCTCTGCGGGATCTTGGGAGAAATGGTTCCAGGAACCATTCCCCCCGGAACCATTCCCCCCCATTTCCCCCGACTTTTCACTTCGTGTTCGCGACGGGAAACATCGTAACGCGGCTCGAATTTGGGAAGATGCGCGGAGGAATCTGCCGGACGCGAGAACCCGTCCGCCGACGGGCTGACGGATACTTTCACGCCAGCGGCTTAGGGCTCAGGGAATCAGCTTGAGGTGGGGGAAACGGCGGAAGTCCTTCTTGTTGAAGGTGGCCAGCACCGGGGTTTTGGTTTCCTCGGCCAAAGCGACCAGATAGGCGTCCACGATTTCGATGTTGTGGGCGCCGTAAATCTCGATACACCGCGAAACCACCCGCGGTTCAAGCGCCGTCACGCCCGGGGTCTCGAGGAGGGCCTCGAGCAAGCCCGTGATGTATTCCCGGCTGGCCCGGTAGAACGATTCCAAGGTCCAGGCGACCTGGGCAATCACCAGGCTGGGGACGAGCAAGCGCAAGGTGCCTTCGCCCGCCTGCTCAAAAAGCCGTAGCGCCTGCCGCCGATGGGAGGGATCATCGCCGAGAGCGTGGCGCAAAATTACATTGGTGTCCAGCAAGACTTCTTCAACCATGGGCAAGCTCCCGCGCCGTCCTGGCGGCAACCGCTTTCTTCACGCGCCGCCGGACTTCCGCGTCCGAAAGCTGCGCCTCGGGAGAACGCAGAGTTCCCGCCCAATGCACGATGGTCTTCCGCACCGGACGCACCTTGATGCCGTCGGCCTCCTCTTCAAAGGCCACCCGGCTGCCCGGCCCGCAGATTAAATCGCAGGCGCAATTCCTGCGGCAGCGTCACCTGCCCCTTGACGGTCAGTTGTGATGTTTTCATACACCTTTTCCTCCAGGCTTCGGTATTACTATATCACAAAAAAGTATTACTAGCAACCGGTGGTGGCAGCGCGAAGCAGCGGGTAGCGCACAGGTACGCGTATTCTGCGTTTCTGTGCGGCGTTTCACTTCGGGTTCGCGGCGAGAAACATCGTAACGCGGCTGGAATGGGGGAAGAGGCGCGGAGGAATCCGTCGGCTGACGGATACCTCCCGCTACCCATCCTTTGCCGAGGTCGGTTCGGTAATTTCGTTTACACCAGCTCGACCGACACCCGCCGCCCCACCATGGCTGCGGCGCGCTGAAGGCTGGAAAGAGTGATGTCGTTTTTGGGGTCGAGCAGACGGTCAACCTGGGTCCGGCTCGTCTTCAGCAGCGCCGCCATGCGCGACTTGGATATTTTCTTTTTCTTCATGGCCTGGGCGAGCTGCCACGCCACCACCTCCTTGATGGCCTGGGCTTGCGCCTCTTCAAAGATGCCTTCCTCCCGGAGGAAATCATCGATGCTCGAACCCATATGTTTCTTGCTCATAGCTCTAACTCCTTTTGGCGCTTTCGGGCGAGTGCCAGATCCTCATCCGGCAATGTCCGCGTCTTCTTGATAAAACCGTGCAGGGCGACCAGGTGTTCGCGATAAAGGCAGAGCAGGACGCGCGCCGTCCGTTTGCTCGCCAGGCCGGTCCTCACTTCCCACAAGCCTTTGCCCAGAGGGCGGCACAGCGGCATTCCCACCGGCCACCGCCACTGCGCCCGCAAAAGGTCCCGCCCGATGGATTGACGGTCCATCTGCGGCAATCCCTTCAGCCACTCGCGCACCGGCTCGCTGCCCGCCTCGGTGCGGTAAAAGATCAACGGGATTTTTTGCGGCTGCGGATCGTCAGGCATTATTTACCTCACACCGCCAGTGTACCTTATAATGTACAGGCGGGCAAGCTCTTTACCTTAGGGCGGATTTTCAGTTCGGGTTCACGACGAAAAACATCGTAACGCCGCTCGAAAAGATCGTCCTTTCAGGAATCAGCGGAGCGGCGGTTGGGGGAATGGCCGGCAATCCGTTGGCGGGACAAGGGGGTGCAGTGTTCGATCAGGTTGCCGGTGTGATTGGTAACGACGTGCCGGAATTTCGGGTGCTTTTCAGACGTGGCGCCTTCGATTTGGCGCGAAGATTAAACCGGGACCTACAGAACATTCCAAGCATGCCCGAACTCTTGGGCTCCATCCTCACCCACACCGAGAATGCTGTGCTCGGCCTGGCATAGGCCCGGGGCAGCCGCCCGTTGCAGTCTGCGATCCCGAAGGGACATGTCCTTTGTGATTATCCAGATCGAGTTTAGGAGAACCGCAGACACTGTACCGCCCGTCTGCGCCAACCACACCGGAGAATAGCCCACAGAAATGCACTGTCCGTGGCTACCACCTTGGCGCATGATTTCAATGCCTTACTTCGCCCAGCCCTTGGCGCGTTCTAGCGCGCGTTCCCAGCCCGCGTACAATTCCTCTCGGCGAGTCACGTCCATGCCGGGCTCGAAGCGCCGGCCCAGGCGCAGATGTGCGCCAAGTTCTTGTTGACCTTTCCAGAATCCGGTGGCCAGGCCTGCCAAGTATGCGGCCCCCAGCGCTGTGGATTCTGTTGTCTCCGGGCGCTCGACGGGAATCCCCAGAATGTCGGCCTGGAACTGGCAGAGAAAATCGTTGCGCGCCGCGCCGCCATCCACGCGCAGAACTTCCGGGCGCAAGCCGGAGTCGCGCGCCATGGCGTCCACCACTCCCCGCGTCTGATAAGCAATGGACTCCAGCGCCGCGCGCACCAGGTGCGCTCGATTGGCGCCGCGCGTAATGCCGGTAATGGTTCCGCGCGCGTAAGCGTCCCAGTGCGGCGCGCCCAGGCCCACGAAAGCGGGGACCAGGTAGACTCCGTGCGTGTCGGGCACCGAGCGCGCCAGGGCTTCGCTTTCCGCGGCATCGCTGAGCATCTTCATTTCGTCACGCAGCCACTGGATGGCCGCCCCGGCAATAAAGACGCTGCCCTCGAGCGCATATTCCGTGCGGCCTTCGAGCCCCCAAGCCACCGTGCCCAAAAGGCCGGACTCCGAACGCGGGATCTCCGTGCCTGTATTCATCAACAAGAAGCAGCCGGTTCCATAAGTGTTCTTCACCATACCGTTGCGGAAGCATTGCTGTCCGAAAAGGGAAGCCTGTTGGTCGCCAATCACGCCGGCGATGGGGACGGGGGCGCCGAACAAGGGCGTCTCACCTAAGATGGCGCTCGATGGTTTCACTTCCGGCAGTAACGACGGCGGGATGGCAAAGTAGCTCAGGATTTGCGGGTCCCAAGCCAGCGTGTGCAGGTTGAAGAGCAGTGTCCGCGAGGCATTGGAAACGTCTGTGGCATGCACGCGGCCGCGCGTGAGTTGCCAGATGAGCCAGGTGTCGATGGTCCCGCCAGCCAGCTCGCCGCGCTGCGCCCTCTCGCGCGCGCCCGGGACGTTCTCCAGCAGCCACGCGATTTTGGTTCCGGAAAAGTAGGCGTTGGTCACCAGGCCGGTTTTTTCGCGCAGGGTGCGGTCAAAACCCTCGGCGCGGATGCGATCGCAAATCGCCGCCGTCCGCCGGCATTGCCACACGATGGCGTGGTGCAGCGGCTTGCCCGTGGCGCGGTCCCACAGCAACACCGTCTCCCGCTGATTGGTGATGCCGATCGCGGCCAAATCGTGTGGGCCCACTTGAGCTTCCGCCAGAACTTGCTTCGCCACGGCGAGCTGCGACTTCCATATCTCCATGGCATCGTGTTCCACCCACCCCGGCTGCGGATAATACTGCTTGAATTCCCGGCTGGCGGAAAAGCGCGGGCGGCCCTCATGGTCGAACAGAATGGCCCGCGAACTCGTGGTTCCCTGGTCCATAGCCAGAATGTATTGCGGCATGTGTAGTCTCCTTGCAAGCGAGCATTGCTTCCCCCTCCGTAGCTTCCCGGGATACCCTCAGGCAAAAGGCGCCTGGGTGCGTCATAGGCACGCGCGGCATTATATCCCCGTCGAACGCATTGTTCCACGGGTGAGGCCAAATGAGATGGGTGGCACTGCGATGGGGCAAAAAAGCGGGACCCCACCCCCGGCGTCATGACGCCGAGGACGGGGTCTGGGAGGAGTAACTCACTTCGGTTTTTGTAGCCACGCCTGGCGCGCGTTCCACGTCAGCGTTCCCACCGTTTTCGATTGCTTTGCTTGCCTTCGAGGGAAGCGGCCTCTCGCCGCCGCCCTCGTGATTTCCAGTAGTGACTTACGAAGTTTTATTACTGTATCAAGGCGATGACGGCTTGCATCACGTTGTCGGCCGTGGTGATCGCCTTGGCATTGGCCTCGTATCCGTTTTGGGCCTCCATGAGCATGGTGAATGCCGTGGCGATGTCCACGTTGGAGGCCTCCAGCGATCCCCCATCCAGGGTTCCACAGCCGCCGGTTCCGGGCGCCGAGATGCTGGCAGCCCCGGAAGCCAGACTCCTTTGGAAGTCGTTTGATCCCAGGTTGGTCAGACCGTCGTAATTCGGGAAAGTGGCGAGCGCAATCTGACCCAAAGCCAGGGTTTGGCCGTTGGAGAGAACCCCGTCGATGATGCCATCAGAGTTGATGGAGTAACTCTGCAAGGTGCCGGCGCTATAGCCATCCTGCACGCTTCCGGAAGTTGCAGAAGGTTCGGCCGTTTGTGTAATTACGGAACTCCCCGACGGGTTGAAGAGTTGCCAGTTGAGGCTCATGGTCTTTGCCCCATCAGCCAACCCGCTGATGCTAATCCCCGCCACGTTTGCCGCGGGTGAAATCAAATCCCCGGACGAATTGAACTGCAAGGTTCCATTGGCTACCACCTGGGGGTTGCCCGTGGCTCCCACGTCCGCAGCGGGGATCGTTATTTGGTATGTCCAATTGCCGGACGAGGTCTCGCTGAAATTGAAGGTCAGAACATGGCTCTCGCCGAGGGAATCATAAACCGTGATGGGGGAGCTGAACGTTCCACCCGCCTCACCCCCAGCTAGGGTTGAGGACGCAAACGATCCATTCGCCATGTCCGTTGTGGTTGTGAGGCTGTCTCCGCTGGTGCCCAAGGCAATGGATTGCACCGTCAGCGCGCTGCCCGATGCCGCGGCCGTGACGTTGGTATTGGCTGAGGTTCCCGTACTGTAATTGGTGCCCACGTCCGCGGCGCCGTTGATGGCGTCCGCCAGATTACTGAGAGTGTTTGAGGCGGCGTTTCCGATTAAAACCTGGTCGGCCACGGTGGGGCCGGTGGAAAGCGCGGTCACGAAGGTGTAGGTGGTTCCCTCAATGCTCACTGTCTCTCCATTGTTCGCGTTGCCGGTCAGGGTGAGGGTTCCACTTGCCGTCGTCGGGGCCCCGGTGGCGTTCAGGTTCATATCCAGTTGCACGTTGGTGGTGGCATTGGGAGGATAGGTCTGGCCGCTGGAGATTTGGATCGGGGCCAGAGACTGGCTGGGGCTGATGGTGCCGTTCACGGCCGGGTAGCCCATCACATTGTTCCCATTGCTGTCCACAAGATATCCATCAGAGTTCAGGGTGAAATTCCCGGCGCGGGTGTAAACCTGCGCTCCACCCTGATTCAGCACGAACAGCCCGTTCCCCTCGATGGCGACGTCGGTTGGGACGCCCGTTGAGGTGATATCGCCTTGCGTAAACGGCGAGTCGACGGAACTCATCGCGGCGCCTACCCCCACTTGCACCGGGTCCCCCGCCCCGTCGGTGCCCAACATCTGGAAGAACAGGTCACTGAAAACAGGCGTCCCCGACTTAAATGCGGTGGTGTTCAGGTTGGACAAATCATTGGATATAACCGAGAGGGCTTGCTCCTCGGCGTCGAGAACCGGAAAGTGATGTGGAAAAAGATCCCATTTTTCTCCTCCTAATTCGTTGTAGGCGTAGAGCTCGAGGTCGTTGATGTGGGAGCATACTCCTGCACGACCTGGTTGATCTGCGTCACTTGTTCAAGTTGGTTCAGACCCACTAGCTGCGACATGAAGGTTGTCGGATCCATGGGTTGCGTTGGATCCTGGTTTTGGATTTCCGCAACCAGCAGGGACATGAAGTCGTTGGGATTCAGGCCACCGGCAGAGCTCGAAGAACTGGTCAACGTCGAGCTGCTGGCGCCATTGGCCCCCGTAGTTGTGTCGTACGCGTGAAGACCATTTATCATCATGGCTGTCATTCTCCTTCGGCCCCGGTTAAGCCCGAACGCTCAGGCCGGGTGCCGGATTCACTAATTCCTCATCCTCCCAGGAACCGCTCGCCGCGCTGCGGACCTGCGGCGGGCTGTCCCACGGCGAAACCTGGCGCTGCGGCGATGGGGAATAACCCGACTGCGCACCTTGCTTCCCTCCGCCGCCCGTTCCTTCCCCCCCGCGGTCCTGGTAAACGGTGATGTTTTCCACGCGTAGGTTCCGCTCTCCCAGCGCGCGTTCGAGCGAAGGCAGCCCCGCCGCCAGCAGCGTGTGGGCCTCTTGACCCTGGACGTGAATCTCTGCCCCCACCAATCCTTCGCGCAGGGTGGCATGAACATCCAACGGACCCAAAGCGCCGGTGCGGAGTTCCACGTGCATTTCCGCGCCGTTGGCAGAGCCGCTGAGGGAGGCCGACCTCACGATGCTGCCGGCGCCGGCGTTGTAATTCTGCCAGGCCGAAAGCGTCGTGGGCGGCTGGCTGGGAGGCGGCAGGGTCGAAGGAGGCGCGGCAGTGGCGTGGCTCGCGGGATCGCTGGGTGCGTGGGGCACAAGGAGATTCGCGGTCGAATCGGGGGCCGGGTTATTGGCAATGCCGGGAGCAATGGGTGCTACGAGGTCGGGATCATCTCCGGAGGCCGTCCCGTTTTGTTGCCCGGATTTTCCTTGGCCACTCGCTGATGATTCCGTAAGGTTGGCGTGGGCCCCGGTTCCGTCGGAGTTGGCGTTCGTCGCGCCGCTGGACTGGATACTGGTGGCTTGTAGTGCCGCGGCATCCTCGGACATTGCCGCCGGGGCGGCGGGTTGCGCGCTCGCGCCAGCCTGCTGGACTGGAACCGGGCTTGCCAGGGATGAAAGCGGAGCTTGCGCGCTTGCGGCCTCCTGCTCATTGCCCTTTTGCCAGGCTCCTTCGGCCGCCACGCTGCCAGAAACCTGTGCGGAGCGAAGGGTCACCTTCGCTGGAGTATTCGCCTGGTTTTCGGCTTTGGACGCAAATGGGTTCTGGACTGAATCCCCAGCCGTCATGCGCAGGCCACTGCCGGGTGTGGCCGCTGTCACTGGATTACTTCCCCTCGTGGACTTCTCCGCCGCCGGGGTTGGCGATGATTCGCTCCCGGGAATCTTGAAGGTAATCTCTGCGCCCGCAGCCTTCCCTGACAAGCTCGAAAACTCAGCGAGTTTCGGATGATCGGTTGCGAAGAGCGCAATGGAAGAATCACTCGCCTCGGAGCCGAACGCCGGGACGGCTTGTCCCACTTGGCCTGCGGTCGAGGTGGGGTTGGTAGCCGCCTTAACATCTGCGTCTGCCGAGTTACCTACCCAGCTCGAGTATTCGGCCACCTCAGGATGATTGGTTGCGAACAGCGGAGTAGAAGAATTGCCTGCCTCCGAGTCGGACGCAGGAGTGGCTTGTCCCGCTTGGCCCGCGGACGGGTTGGAGTAGGAAGCGGTCTGCACATCCGCGCCCGCAAACTTTTCCATCGCGCTCGAGAATTCGGCCAGCGCGTTGAGATCGGCCGCGGAGAGCAGAGTGGAAGAATTGCTTGCCGCCGGGCCGGACTCAGCAGCGGCTTGTTGCGTCTGGATCGAGGACAGCGGGGGATAGGAAACAGCCTGACTTGATGGTGACGGTGGAGCGGCCGGCGTCTGCGTGGGATCGACTGGTCGTGCTGGTGGGCGTGAATCCCAGAAACCGGGTGAAGCCTGCGTATCCTGACCCGACCCGGACTCTTGCGCTGAGCCCGGACCTGAGGTTTGCGCCTGTTTCGATGTGGTTTGCGTCCCCGCATACTGCTGTTCCACGGCCGGGTTGGGAAGGGAAGCGGGTTGAAGTCCTGGGACCCAAACCTGCGCGCTTACGGGTGGGGGGATGGCCGCGTCATCCGATGGAGTTTGCCGCGCCGTCGCGACAAGGCCGCTGCGCTGATCAGCGCCTTGGCCTCTCTCCGGCGTCGTGGATCCTGGCGCCTCCCCCTTGGCGGTTGCCGTCGGCCCAACGCCTTGGCCTGCCCACGCTGACAGAGTGCCGGAGGGCGCGAGATTTCCTATCGCTGCGGGAATCAAAAGTGCTCGCGTGCTTGGGCTCGTCTCTCCCGCCGACTCGTTGAGACTCGAATTGAGATTGGGCGGTGGAGGAGAAGTTGGTTCTGTGACGGCGGACGGAAGGGTGGCCGGCACACTTATGGGTTGGAGAGTGGCCGCGTCGTCGGAGTAATCCTGTCCGATTGTCGAAACAAGGGCACTCGATTGAGCGGCGAGCTGGCTGCGCCCTCGGACAGTGGGTTTTGTCGCCGCAGCATTGGCGTTTCCGATTTGCCCGGCGCCATTACTCGCCCATGCGCACGATTTGGTTGTCGCCGCAGCGCCCACCGTGGCTGGCAGGATAGAGAGTGCGGCTGTGTTGGTGCTCGTCTCGCCCACCGAGGTACTGAGACTGGAAGGGAAATTGTGCGTTGAATTGGGCGATGATTCTGTGGCCGGGCTTTGGAAGCTGACCGTAGATTCCGCAGGTTCGCTGCTCAGAGCAGCGGTGGGGGCGGATTGGGTGAGGTTGGCGACAAAACAAGTTAAGAAGATCCCCGCCATCGAAGAGGAATCCGATCTGTCGCTGGCGGCCTTGTATCCCCTCGAAGATGCCTGGGGGACGATCGGAGACCCACCGTGGACCGGCGTGGGCACGTTCTGGAGAGCACGGCCGAGGGTTAGGGCGAATGAGTCATCGCCGGCGGGCGTGCCACTCCAGATAGTCGAAGCGGGTAGCGTCGGTGCTCCTGCCCCAGCGGATTGGACCTGAAGGGTGTCCATATGATCGTCAGCGCCTGAGCAAGGAGCATTAGCGACACCAAACGCGACATGGACGCAGGGAAAACGTCTGGAGCGCTGAAACCTCAGGGAACTAAAGTGTTTTATGGCTGTGCCGAACCTAGAGGAGAAGAAGTCCGGGGGAGGGAAGAGTGCAAAGCGGGGAAAGGTTTGCCGACTGACTGGGCAATTCTTGACAAGATTCGCTGAGTGTGCGGGCAACCGCCGCTACCGCATTCCCAGTCAATGGCGAGGAGTAAGGCTCGCCGGGCTATGGCCAAGGCAAGCAGGCGACCGTGCACATTGTGGTAGAGCGCCTCCCCATATCAACTTGCGTGAGGGCCTTCATTCACCGGGCGATTATGAGCGGGGAAACTGCCCGGCGTGCGTGATGAGATACCGGTCATCCATCTGTTGTTGCGCTCGCCGACTCTGAACCAATCGATAATCGGCAAGCTGGCGGTCACGAAGGTTCTCCAAAATCTTGCGCTGCTGCTGGGCCTTGCGAAAGACCTCGAGTTGACGCCGCCGCAGGTCCTCGAGTTTGGCGACGTGGCCGTTCCACGCAGCGATTCGCCGGACGCGGGTTCGGTCGCAAGCGAACTCAAATTGCATTTCTGCGGCGGACATACCCTGGCGCAGTTTCTTCTGGAACTGGCTCAAAGCATTGGCGCGATGCAGTTTCGCCTGCTCCCGCTGCTGCTGAGCCTTAACCAATTCGCGGGTGACAACTTCAAGGCGTTGGCGCTCGCGCCGCTCGAAACTCTCGCGACTACGAAGAACGGCCTGTAAAGAAAACCGGAAGGGCATGGAATCCTTTTATCTTGGATTTTAGATTTTGGATTAACTAGCCTGTGTGCCCGCCTCTCGCTATTTAGGCTCAAGATCACATAGGCCCGGTTAGCCCTACTGGTCGGAACCAGCGGACGGGACCTGTGCTCTTCAATCCAAAACCTAAAATCCAAAATCAATCAGCCGGGCAGCGCCTGGAGGGCCGCCAGGGTGCTGCTAAGGGGCGACTTCTCATCCCCCCGCTGCTGAAGGAATTTGGTCAACGCCGGGATAGCGTCAATGGCTTGGTCCAGAACCGGGTCAAGACCCTTTTGATAGGCGCCCACCCGGATCAAATCTTCCGAAGCGGTATAGGCGGCCAGGAGTTTTCGCAGTCGGCGCGCCTTTTCCAAGTGCTCCGGACTGCAAACCGCAGGCATCAAGCGGCTCAGGCTGTCCAGAATGGAGATAGAAGGGTAGTGATTCAGGGTGCTGAGGCGGCGATCCAGGACCACGTGACCGTCCAGCAAGGCCCGGACGGCGTCCACGAGCGGGTCCTGCTGGTCATCCCCCTCCATGAGGACGGTGTAGAAGGCGGTAATGCTGCCATTGTTGAAGTGCCCGGCCCGTTCAATGATTTGCGCGAGCAAGGTGAACACCGACGGGGTGTAGCCTTTGGCCGTAGGGGGCTCACCGGCCGCCAAGCCAATTTCGCGCTGAGCCATGGCAAAGCGAGTCAAGGAATCGACCACCAGCAGGACGTTTTTCCCCCTGGTGGCGAAGTATTCGGAGACGGTCGTCGCCACCAGCGCCGCGCGGATTCGCAACAGAGGCGATTGGTCCGATGTTGACACCACAACCACCGAGCGCCGTCTGCCTTCTTCCCCCAGGGTTCCTTCCAGAAACTCTCGCACTTCCCGGCCGCGCTCTCCCACCAGCGCCATCACCGTCACGTCGGCGGCGCTCCCGCGGGCCATTAGTCCGATCAGCGTGCTCTTCCCCACGCCGCTGCCTCCGAAAATGCCAACTCTTTGTCCACGGCCGCAGGTAAGAAAAGCGTCGATGGCACGCACGCCGCAGCCCAGAGGTTCACGAATCGATTGGCGGTCCAGCGGCAAGGGGCCGGGAAAGTGCAGCGGCCAGTCCTCGCGCGCATGGTAATCGGGCCGGGAATCCAGAGGCTTGCCCCGGCCATCAATCACGCGGCCCAGCAACTCTTCCCCCACCCGCAGGGTTGGCTTGGCGCCCCAAGTAGCAATGCGGTCTCCGTAGCGAATGCCACTCAGTCTTTCCAGGGGCATCGAGAGCACGGTGCTGCCGCGAAAACCCACCACTTCTCCCGCATGGGGTTCGCCCTTGGGTCCAAAAACCTCGCAGCTCTCACCCAGGGAGCAAAAAGGCCCCTCCGATTCCACAATGTGTCCCACGGCCTTGGTGACCCGGCCATACCAGCGCGCGGTGGATAGGCTCTCCAAGCGCCGGAAGTAAGGGGCCAGGAGGGAAGGGTTTTTCATGGGTGTTTCTGCGGTTTTTCGGCCAGGAGATCAAAAAAGCCCTGTTCAATCTCTTTAAGTTGGCTTTCCAGTGTCAGGTCGGTGGAGCCCAATTCGGTTTCCAGCATGCAGCGCCCCGGCCCGAGCGTGGCATCGCCCATCAATTCCGGAAGCGACTGCAAGTCGGTTTGTTGGGAGAAGAATGCTTGCCAAGCCTGAATCTGGTCAGGGTGAACTCGCAAGCGCACGCGCGTCCCGGCAGTGACGTTGTCGAGCCCGACGCGCACAACTCCCGCCAGAAGCAACGGGTCAACCTGCGCTTCCCGGTGCAGAATCTTGCGGGCAATCGCCAAGGCCAAACTCACCACTTCCGCCTCCACGCGGTGGAAATAGGTTTCGCGCTCGCGTGCGAACTCCTGAACCGCCTGCACCAGCGCTTGCTTCTCCCCGGCCAAACTTTGCTCAAATTCCGTCCGGCCCTGCGCCATCGCTTCCTCCTTGCCCTCCTTTCGGGCGCGCGCTTCCCGCGCTCGAATCTGGTCTTCGCTGACCGGCGAAGGGCCGGACGGCCCGGCATCAGGAGTCCAAAGGCGTTCCAGGGTGGTAGGGCTGCCGCCGGATGAAGACGGCGTCCCCCCGGAGCCGGGCGCCAGGGGAGGCGGGTACACATACGCTGGCGCCTGCGGATCAACTGCGCTCGCGGGTGGCTGAGCATCAGACAACATAGGCGTCATCCCCAAAGCTCTTCAGAGTCAATTTCCCTTCCGCTTCGAGCTTGCGTGCCTGTTCCACGATTTCTTGTTGGGCCTTGGTCACTTCCCGGGAGCGCACCGGCCCCAGCGCCTCCATGTCCTCATTTAACATCTGTGACGCGCGCGAAGACATGGTTTTGAAAATGTGATTCTTCATGTCTTCTGAAGATCCCTTAAGCGCCAGCGCCAGCGTTTTCTTGTCTAAGTGACTCAAAAGCTCGCGCATACTGCTCTCCGGGACGGAAAGGAAGTCCTCGAAGGTGAACATCAGATTGCGAATGCTGAGGGCCAGCTTGGGATCATCCTGCTCAATTGTCTCCAAGATAGTTTTGACGGTGGCGGGCTCGACCCGGTTGAGCATTTCGGAGACGGCCTTGATGCCGCCATAAGCGCGGCGGTTCTGTTCCCCCAAGGCCCTCAGCTTCTTGTTGAGCACCAAGGAAATCTTCTGCACCATCTCGGGTGAGAACTGGTGCATTTCGGCGAGCCGTCGCACCACCTCGGCGCGCGTTTTTTCGGGCAGAAGCAGGAGGATATCCGAGGCGGGCTTCAAGCCCAGGTGCGCCAGAACCAAGGCCACGGTTTGCGGATGCTCGCCTTCCACGAACATCACGAGCTGCTGGGGGTCAGCCCTGCGCAGGGAGTCCAAGTTTGTGGCGCGGGCTTCCTGATAGGTCTCCACCTGTTCCAGCAAGTGCTTCGCCCCCTCATCCCCAAAGGCTTTCACCAGGAGTGTCCGGGCGTAATCGGACCCGCCTTGCGCGAGATACTCCTCGGTAATGGTCAAGCGATAGTATTCCTGAAGGATTCGGGCGGCGGTTTCAGGGGAAATGTATTGAAGTTCAGATATCTCCTCGGTGAGCATTTGCAAATCATCTTCCGGGAGGTTTCTGTAAACCATGCTCGCGGCCTCGTCGCCCAGAAGCACCAGGAGTATGGCTGCCTTGCGAACTCCCGTCAGATTCTCACCAGGCGGGGCCTTGGCAGTTTCCGCGGCTGCCGTCATGATTTACCCTCCTGCCGCATCCAGTTTTGAATCAGGCGGCTGGCGGTCGCAGGTTCTTTCTTGACCTTCTCCAGCAGGTTCTTCTTCAGCAGGACGGCTTGTTTGGTTTCCGTCGGCGAGCTTTCCAACTGCTGGAGCGAAGCCTCCAGTGCAGACGCATCATCCACCCTCGCGGAGGGCACTCCGCGCGCACCTCCCGGCAAAGCCTCCTGAGGTGCTTTGCCCATTCCCAGTTGTCGCGGGAACTCGCGGAAGGTGGCCACGATTTGGCGCTTGATAGGACGCAGGACCAGCATGTAAATCAGCAAAAACAGAAGGGCGAGCGCTCCGTAGCGGATGACGTTAATCCACTTATCGACCATCGGCACCAACTGCTCGGTCAGGGTGGGTGGAGCGGGGGTTTCAAAGGGCAAGGTCTGAAAGGAAAGGTTTTCCACCGCTACTTTGTCGCCGCGCGTGGCATCGACGCCGATCGCGGCTGTCACCAGTTCCTCGATCTGCTTCATCTCCTCCGGTGTTCGCTTTCGGCGCGTTTCCACTCTCTGGCCATTGTCATCTTTGACCTCCGTGGCGTCGTCCACCAGCACGGCAGCGGCAATGCGTTTGAGCGTTCCCGCCGGTTGCACCGTGTGACGGACGGTCTTGCTGACGGCGAAGGTCTTGCTTTCGGTGTGGAGCCCCTGGGATTCGGATTCGTCGGGCAAAGATGGTTTGGGCGCGGCGGAATTGGCCGCGGTAGACGGCTTGGGCGCGGCGGCGGGCTGATTTCCCGGGACATTGGAGGGGGTTCCAGGGGTTCCTTCCGCGTCGGTTTCGCCCACGTTTTCCTGGGAAATCTGCGAGGTGAGGACCACCGAGCCATTCGGATCGTAGGTTTCTTGCGTACTGTCGCTGGCGGCAAGATCGTACTCGACGGTGACGTTGGCGCGAGCTTTCCCCGGCCCTACCACGGGTTCCAGGGTGGTGACCACCTTTTGCGCCAGGGCCGTTTCATACTCCGTCCAGTACCGCGGCCGGCTTGCGGAGCCGCCACCGCGCGCCAGGATCGGCATCCCGCCGTCGGCGTTAATCAACGTCACGTTTTCGGGTTTCAGGTTTTCCACCGCGCTGGCCACCAGATGCGTAATCGCTTCCTGGGAGTCGTCTCCCAGCCGCCCACCCCGAAGCTTAATGACTACGGAGGCCTTGGCCTCGCGTTCCTGCTCCGTGAAAAGCGATTCCTCGGGCATGACCAGGTGTACGCGCGCCGCCTCAATCTCTCCGAGGGTTTCAATGGTCCGCTCGAGTTCGCCCTCCAGCGCCCGCTGGTAGTTCACCTTTTCCGCAAAGTCGCTCCCCGCCCAATTGGGCTTGTCGAACAGCTCGAACCCCATCCTGCCGGTCTGCGGCATCCCTTCCGCCGCCAAATCCAGACGCGCTTTGTCCAGCTCATCGGCGGGGACGGCGATGCTGGTCCCATCGCTCGCCAGCTCATAGGGAATATTCTTTTCCGACAGCCGGTGCGACAAGGACTGCGCATCGCTCGAGGACAGTCCGGAATAGAGCGTTTTGTAGTCGGCCTTATCCAGCAAGGTGACGAACACCCAGATGGTTCCCGCCACGGCGGCGCCTCCCAGGGCGATGGTGATCTTCTGACGGAGCGTGAGGCCCCGCACGAAGGCCGCAACTTGATTGGTTATTTGTTCCGCATTTACCGCCATGGCTTAAGGAACTAGAATTGCATCTGGGATATGGTCTGGTACGCTTGCACAATCTTGTTGCGCACCTGCATCATCAACTGAAAAGATAGATCCGCTTTCTCCACTGCCACCATGGCCGTGTGGAGATCCTGCCCGTTCCCTTGCAGGAGACTTGCCACCTGCTGGTCCGCTCCGGTTTGCATCTCTTGCACTTTATCCATGGCCCCTTCCAGCGTGTGGAAGAAATCCGAGCTGCCGCTGGAGGGCTGGCGGACGTCCAGTTGGACGTTCCCCCAGTCAATTTGCGGAAGACCTGAGATTGTGTTGCCCACAGCCGTACTCCTTCAGGAATCAGAAGTTAGGAGCCAAGAAGCCGGAGTCAGGAGACGGAAGGAAACACAAGACCGGGCCCTAAGGCGACTTTCTTCCGTCGGCGGCCGGAGAATTCGCGGTAGGCCGCATATCCCGTTCGGTATTCCTTCTGCTCTCTCACTTCTGTCTCCTGTCTCCTGACTCCTGTCTCCTGTTACTCCTACGTAAGGATCTGAATCGTCTCCGAGATCATGGCTTTGGTGGCCTGCACCGCCGACACATTCAATTGATAGGCCTGGGCAGCCCCCATCAAGTTGACCATTTCTTCCACGGGATTGATGTCCGGGAAAGAGACGTATCCGTCGGCGTCCGCGTCGGGGTGACCGGGCTCGTACCGGCGGATGGGTGGGGCCTTGTCCTGGACTACCTGCTCCACCCTTACGCCCCGCGCGTGCAGATCGCCGAAGCGCGAAAGGAGAAGGGCGAACTTCCCCCGCCCCGGCCGTTCGGTGGCAAACACCACCGATTGTTTCTTGTAAGGGCCGCCGCCGGGGGTGCGCGTGGTTTCCGCATTCGCTAGGTTGCTGGTCACCACTTCCGCGCGCTCGCGCTCGGCAGTGAGGGCGGAGGAGTTGATATCAAGGACGCCAAAGAGATTCATAGGATTATTTCCCTTCATTGATCGCCGACTGGAGCATGTGGATTTCGTTGCGCAGCAACTCGACTCCGGTGCGGTACTGAAGCTGAACCCGTGCCAGGGCCATGGTCTCGCGTTCCAGACTCACGTTGTTTCCGTCCGGGCGCTCAATCAGGCCCTTGACTTCCTGCACATAAGGCGACACCGCGGCGCCGGCCAGGCGCAGGTCGGCGCGCCGCATCTCGCTGTCAAAGTCAATATCCTGGGTGCGGTATCCGGGGGTGTCGACGTTGGCCAGATTGCTGGAAACCAGCTCATGACGAAACGACACCAGATCCAGGAAATGCTCCAGGCGTTCCATGCTGGGAGTTTCAATCCAATTCATGCCGCCCTCCGGGGAGGCAAACCGAATTCGCGAATCTTGTTGCGCACGGTGCGCAGGCTGACGCCCAGCATGCCGGCGGTGCGGGTGCGATTGCCTCCGTTCGCATCCAGCGTTTTCTCCAGGAGAGTGCGCTCCAGTTCGCGCAAAGTCAGCCCCGGCCCGATTCCTCCCCAGGAGGAGTCGCCGCTCTGAAAGCCCGCTTGGGGAAGAAGTTCCAACCCCACCACGGAGCCGGGAGCCAGCACCAAAGCGCGGCGCACGAAGTTTTCCAGCTCGCGCACGTTGCCCGGCCATTCGTAAGCCTGGAGCCGCTCCAGGAGTAGCGGCGAAAATTGCGGAATCTTTGCCTGCGAGCCCTTCGCGTATTTGTGTACGAAGTGATGGATCAGCTCCGGAATATCCCCGCTGCGCTCCCGCAAGGGTGGAAGCGTGAGGGGAATTACATTGAGCCGGAAGAAGAGGTCGGAGCGGAACTTTCCGTCCGCCACCAGGGCTCCCAAGGGGCGGTTGGTGGTGGCAATGACGCGCACATCGACGGGCAGGGGGCGAGTGTCGCCCAAGCGGTCGATTTCGCGTTCCTGCAGCACGCGCAGCAGTTTGGGCTGCAAGCTGAGGGGCATTTCGGCAATTTCATCGAGCAGCAGAGTGCCTGTGTGCGCCAACTCGAATTTTCCCGCCTTGGACGCGAGCGCCCCGGTAAAGGCCCCCCGCACGTGCCCGAACAACTCGCTTTCCAGCAGCGTGTCCGGAAATCCCGCGCAGTTGACCGCCACAAAGGGGCGCTCGCGGCGCGGGCTTAAGCGGTGCACCAGCCGCGCCAGCAGTTCCTTGCCCGTGCCGCTTTCTGCTTCCATAAGGATGTCCGCGTCGTTACGCGCCACTTGCCGGGCGCGCTCGATCAGCCGCTGGGTGACCGCCGAACTGCCGACAAAATCCCCATTGTCCGGCGCCGGACTCAGGCTCTCGCGCCAGCTCAGGACGCGCGCCGCCGCTTCCTTTAATTGCTCGAAGGAGATGGGCTTCACCAGGTAGTCGCAGGCGCCTTCGCGCATGGCATTCACGGCTTCCGGCACATTGGCGAAGGCCGTCAGAAAAATCACCGCCGTCTCCGGGGCCAGGGCGCGCACTCCCTGCATGACGCGCAGCCCGTCGCCATCCGGCATCCGCATGTCGGTAACCACCAGCGGGCAAGGCGCCAGGCGAAAACGCTCCAGCGCCTCGCTGGTTCCGCCCGCCGTGGCCACCTTCCATCCCTGCCGGCGGAAATTCGCCTCCAGGGCTGCGCGCATGGCCGCCTCGTCGTCCACCACTAGAACTTGATTCATCCTTCCACCTTTCGACCGGGAGATCGGGTGATCGGGAGAACAAGAAACCTTCCCTGCCCACCGCTGCTCTTTGTTCATCCGATCACCCGATCATCGGATCACCCGATCTCTTGACTTCCCACCACGGGAATCGATAACTTGAACGTCGTTCCCATCCCCTCCCGGCTCTCCACCCGAATCGTGCCGCCGTGTTGGTCGATAACTTTACGCGTCACCGCCAACCCCAACCCCGGACTACCGGCTTGGGTGGTGAATCCCGGCTCGAAAATCTTCTCCAAATTCTCCGGGCGAATACCTGACCCCTGATCCGCAAAGCTCACTTCGGCGATGGGGCGGGAGGCTTTTTCGGCTCGCGCGATGCCGATCATCAGCTTTCCGCCCGCCTTCATTGCCCGGAAAGCATTGAGCGCCAGATTAAAGAACGCCTGTTGCAATCGCGGGGAATCGGCAAGAATGGAAACCGTGGCCCGCGGCGCTTGCCACTCGATACCCATTTCCTTCTGCCGGGCCAGCGGGCGCAGGAATTCCACCGTCTCCCCCACCAGCCGGAGGAGGTCCACGGGAAGAAGTTGCGCCGCGGGCTGACTGTGAAACTGCAGGACGTTGTTCACCGTGGCGGCAAGCGATCGCAAGCCTGCCTGGACGTGATTGATCCAGGGTTGCAGCTCCGCCTGGTTGGCCAAGGCATCCGCCAGGAGGCCGGCAAAGAGCTCAAGGCTGCCGAGAGGGTTTCGAATCTCATGGGCGAGCAGGGTGGCAACCTCCGCCAACGCCTGCGTGCGGCGCGAAACCTCCCGTTCGCGTTCAAGTTGCTTGGCCTCCGTCAAGTCTCGCAGGATGAGAATGGAGTCGTCCGACCCTTTCGCGGGGATGGAAGCGCGGGTTACCCCGAGCGTCCGTTGGGATTGCGCCCCCTCTACGACCCATTCCTGCTCGTGGCTGAAATCTTCTGCGGGAAGCGCCTCAAGCAAACTTCCCAATAGGCGAGGGACGGAGATCTGCGGCGAGGATGCATCCTGGCTGCCGGCATCGAGCAACCGGCTTGCCGCCGGATTGATCATGCGCAATTCCATTCCCCTGCCGAACACCAGGACGCCACAGGGCAAGCCTTCCACAATGCGGGCCAAGTATGTGCGCATCTGCTGATTCTCTTCCAAGCTATGCGCCAAGCTGCGATTCTTGTCCTCGAGTTCGTGCCGAAGACGGCCGACCTCCGCTTGCAATTTGGTGTAGGTGGATTCGAGAGCCCCGGCTGTTTGGGTAAAGGAAGCGAAGGCGGCGGCCAAAGCACGCCGCGCCGTGCGGGTGGAACCCGTGGGGGAAGCAACCTCCTTTTGCCGATCAACAGGCAAACTTTGCATGGCAATATGCCTCGGATGCACGGGGGGGGCCAACTTCATGCCACGGATCTAAGATTCTTCTCACAGAAGATCTCTCCCGTTCCCCAGGGAAAATGTTCGGGCCGGATTTCCGGTTGTTCCTCGGCCAGGATGAAAGCCCGTTCGATGACCTGCCGTAACTCGCGGACGTTTCCCGGCCAGGGATACCGGTCGAGAGCACTTGCCGCCGCCGAAGAAAGAGTCTTGGCCGGCACATGGGCTTCCTGGGAGAAGAGATGGAGGAAATGCTGGCTGAGGGGCGCGATATCTTCGCGGCGCAAACGCAAAGGGTCGATCTCAATGGGAAACACCGCCAGCCGGTAGTAAAGGTCGTCGCGGAAGCGTCCTTCTTTGACCCGCCGAAGCAAGTCGGCATTGGTGGCGGCGATGATGCGGGCGTCAACGCGCAAAGTATCGGAGCTGCCCAAGCGCTGGATTTCGCCTTCCTGCAAGAAGCGCAGGAACTTGGCTTGCATCGAGAGCGGAAGGTCGCCGACCTCGTCGAGGAGTGCGGTGCCGTTTTGCGCCAATTGCATGCGCCCCAGGCGGGACTGGAAGGCCCCGGTGAACGCCCCGCGATTGTAGCCGAATAATTCCGCCTCCAACAAAGGCTCCGGGATGGCCGCACAGTTGATGACCACGAATGGCCGCTCCCGTCGTGGGCTCAGCGCGTGCAATGCGCGCGCTACCAGTTCCTTGCCGGTCCCGGTTTCTCCGGTCAGCAACACGGTGGTTTGTCGCGGCGCCACCAGCCGGGCCAACCGATACACCCGGCGCAGGGATAGGCTGTGGCCCGTCATGCCGGGCAAGGCTTCAATGTCACCTGCGGGCGCCGGCGGGGCCGCCGCGACGCGCGCCAACGGGTACGGAAGTTCCGTGGGAATGCGCGGCTCGCGAGAGTTCTGGAGCAGGTGGAACAGTTCACTCGATTCGAGCTTTAAGCCCAGGGCGCTGCCCTCAGCTCCCTTTTTCCCCTGGGAGTCCAGCACCAGAATCTCCACCTGCGGGTGGCGGGCGCGGATCATAGCGACCAACTCTCCTACCTCCAAGTCCGGCAGGCATTGATCGAGCAACAGGATTCGGCAATCGCCTTTCGTCAACAGGGCAAGAGCCTCCGCGCCGCCGCAGGCTTCTTCAGCGGAGAGGTTCCGCGCGGCCAATTGCTTCAGGACGCGCTGGCGGAAGAGGGAGTCGGGGCTGGCAATGATGGTGGAGAAACTGGTCTTCGCAACGGCGCTATGGGCACTGGGGATCATCATTTCCTCGTTGGATAAGCTTTAGTATTGCCATGACATTCTTAGATGGGGATGAAACCCGGATTAAATTCCTCTAGGTTGATGGGCCAGTGAAATTCCACGGACGACTACTAGGCATGAGCGGTCCCCGGCGGGGGAAGCGAAATCTCATGAAAGATCACCCACTTCAGCTTGCCGGCGCCGAGGGAAAGCGAATGCGAATGCAGCCGGCATTCGGGCCCTCGGTCAGGATTTCGAGCTTGCCCCCCAGCCCGCCCAGAAGGCGCTGATTGATCGCCCATCCCAGGGCGCCACTTTTGGTAGCATGAGAAAAGAGCAAGCCCGGGTTGGTGATATCCTCAAGCACTTTGACCTGCAAGTACTGCAAGTCCAATCGCGAGGGCGAGAGGGACACTCGGGCTTCCCCCTGCGACGCCGAAACCCCTATAGTGATGACGTCCCCGCCGGCGCTATTCTGGATGACCCAGGCCAGCAAGCTCTGGAGCGCCTCACGAAGGCGGTCCGGGTTCATACAAACCTTCGCTGTTCCCACAGCCTTGAGTTGCAGGCGGAGTTCACGGGATTCCGCCAGCCCCTCCATCCCTGCCAAGGCCGTGAAACCGCCGCTTCCAGGAGTACGCACTGGGAGTCCCCCGCGGGCGCCCCTGACTCCCCGAGATCGCGCAGCGACACAATTAATTGCGCCATGCCGTCGGCGAGCTGCAACGATTGTTCGAGCAGGGAGCGGTAATCCGCCACCGAGCGTTTTCCCAGCAGCCCTAACTCGATGCCGCCCCGCAGTGCGGTCATGGGCTGAGACAGACGATGAGCCATCGCCGCAAGACATTCGCGGCAATCCGCCGGATTCATGCGGTTCCCAGCCACGCCCCATCCGGGCGGATGCTCTACCACGGGGGGACTTGCTTTCTCCACCGCAGGGGTGGTATCCAAGCTGCCTGCCGGCGGGGTCCCCAAAGGGGGTTGATTCACCTTCACATCGTTTGACATGGTTTCAGGCCTCGTCCCCAATTTGATAACCTACTCCCCGAATCGTGTGAATCAGCTTGCGCTCGAAACCCTGATCCACCTTTTTGCGCAGGTAGTTGATGTAAACGTCCACCACGTTGGTCATGGTGTCGAAGGAAAGATTCCACACGTGTTCGATAATCATGGCGCGGGTCACACAACGGCCCACGTTGCGCATCAAGTACTCGAGCAAGGAGAACTCTTTGGGGGTAAGTTCAATGGTCTTGCTGGTGCGCTTCACGATTCGTTCTACGCGGTTCAATTCCAGGTCTCCCACCCGCAGCATGACCTCCGCCGGCATCGCTGACCGCCGCAGGAGGGCGCGAACGCGGGCGGAGAGTTCGGTGAAGGAGAAAGGTTTGGTCAAGTAGTCGTCGGCTCCCAGGTCCAACCCCTTTACCCGGTCTTCCACGCGGTTGCGGCCGGTTAAAATGAGGACGGGCAAGGCCGGCTTGGTTTCGCGGATGTGCTTGAGCACATCCAACCCATCCAGCCGTGGCAAGGTCAAGTCGAGGACGGCCACGTCATACTCAAATTGGCCCACCATGAACTGCGCCTCATCGCCGTCCTGCGCAATGTCCACGGCGTACTGCTCGGCTTCCAGTCCCTTCTGGACGAAACTGGCCACCGGTTTGTCGTCTTCTGCTATGAGGACTCGCATCTTCTCACCTTTTCCCAGGGCCGAGCGCGTTCAGCCCTAACCGTGTCACGGGGAGAGGCGAATTCCGGCCTTTATGGAGTGACTTCAGTGTTCGCGCAGTCGGCTGTAACGGCGGTTTCCGACCGCCGGTCGGCGCTCGGAGAGCGCCGCTACACTTGAGGTCGCTCGATAGCGTACCGGTTTCAGCTCTCTCATGAAGGTCTCGCCTTCATTAATCACATCTTATTTCGGCAGGAAGGGGGCAAAGGTTGAGGAAATATCAAAGGAGATTAAGTATGCTGTGCGAACCGGCAACGAACCCTCACCATTAAACTGACCTCGATGGATCTGTCCGATTTGCTCAATCATTTGTTTTTCTCCTTTTCTGCGCCCGTTTCTCGCGGGGCACGAAAAGGGCGAGCGGGGCCTGCTCGCCAGTGCCAACTTGCCCCGGTCTAATCGGGAGGCTGGCTTTTTAATTTTGAATCTGTGATTTGCCCTCGATCTGGCCACTCCCCGCATGTCACTCGCCACTGCCTTTCCGCCTCCTGTTCCCTGAAACCTGTCACCTGTGCCCTGTCCTTCCGCTGGTCACTCGTCACTTGTCACTCATCACTGCTCTTACCCCGCCAGCGCGCCTGCGGCTTTCCCCTCTCGCCGCGCCCGCAGAAAAGCGGTGCCGGAAAAGGACAAGGGGATGAGGACAACTCAAGCCAAACAATTGGGAAAAGCCGCTAATTTCAAATGGATATGCTTGCTGACCTGTATATTTCAGGTAAGGACCCGTTAACGGCGCCTTAGGCTTGGTGCTCGAGTTGCGCAAGGTGGGAAGCAGTGAGGGCAAAGATTACAGTTCGAACGGCGCCGGAGGTTCTGTGACCCGGAGGTGGCCGCGGCCAATTCGCCTTGGGAATTGACCGTGGGTCGTCATCGAAGGGAATGCCAATGATCACAACGGCGTTGATGGTTCGCCACCCGCTTAGAAGGCAGTCGCGGGATTTCTGCAAAAGCCGATTGATTTCGCTACAATGGATGTGTGGAATTTAAGTGAGACTTTGACGAAACGATACCCTGCGCGCGAGGGTGAATGAAGTTTGAGGTTGTTGCCTCCATAGAAAACGTGGAAGTCATCGCTGCGGGTCTTGGAGTCAGGGTCCGCTCGCTTCTCCGCAAGGCCTAGGGTCGAGGCCGATGGCGAAAAATGAAAGGGACGGCTACGGTCCGGCTTGCGAATGGCGCTCTGCGCGTGGTGGAGTTACACTGGTATGAGGCGCATGGGATCGGCCAGAGGGACATGAAAATCAAGCACTACTTGGACGAATTATGAAAACGCCAACCAAACCGTTCGCTCTTTGCATCGACAATACCGACTATCAGGCATCACTCGTTCCCGGCAAGGTCTATCGGATTCTTCCCGATCCGGTGGCGGCCAAAGACGATCTGGTGCGGATCGTCGACGAGAGCGGCGAGGATTACCTCTATCACAAAGACTACTTCTTGTTTGTGGACTTCCCCCCCAGCGTGACGAAAAAGATTCTTGCCTTGCATTCCGTCGCCTAACCCACCGCCGCCCCCAGCATACTCGATAGCGGAAGCGGCCATTTGCGCACAGACCCTTTCGCCGTAGGGGGGACGGCTTGCCGCCCCCTGGTTCCGCATTCATCATGCGGAACGCCGGGTAGTTGGTAGCCGCGGTCAGCGCGTTCCTGACCGCGGGTTCTTCTTTGCAAAAACGTGAAATTCCGGGCGAGGAGCAGGCGATTCGGATTGGGGATGCGCGTGTGAGAAGAGCCCACAGTCAGAAATTCCCTGACTGTGGCTACCATTTCTGCGTTTCGCCTTCACCCTGCGGAACGCCGGGTAGGGCGACCTGTCCCGACGAAGTCGGGAGCCCTGCCCCTACGCCGTTTGCCACTAGCCAGCGGTCTTATGACCCGCCTACTCGTCACTTGTCACTCGCCACTGCTCTTAAGACCCCGGACTTCGGACCCCGGACCTCGGACGCTCTTTCTGATCACTCGCCACTCGTCACTCGGCACTGCCCTTCTCAATTCGCTTTGGGAATTGAGCGTAGGTTCGTCATAGGAAAAGCTACAACCGCCTGTCATCCTGAGCCCGTGGTTCAGGGCGAAGGACCTATTTCATTGCCCACGCGGGAAGGCGCGCTGGCGCCGTTGTTGACGTAAGGCGGAGTCGTGCCTCTTCCGTGGGTGGAAATGACAAGGGTCCTTCGGCCTGAAAACCGGCCTCAGGATGACAGGTAGGCGTAGCGCAGAGGTGGACGCCGTTCAGTCCTCCTCTGCGGCTCGTAATCCAGCGTGTAATCACATGTTTATCAATTTCTAGCACAGGATATGTGCGAAAATGTCATGTGCTTTCACGAGGACGAACCGCGGAGGAAGCTGAACTGCGCTACCTCCGCGCTACCCTGCTCAACAGCGCCTGAGGTTGTGTGACCGGAGGTGGCCACGGCCAATTCGTCCTGGAAATTGACCGCGGGTTCGTCATCGAAGGGAAAGCCCAGGGTCACGAGAGCAGTACTTGGTGCCGATGAAGAGGCGTGGTAAAATTCTTCCATGGACGTTAAAAAACCTGCTCTTGTTGTTGCCCTGGCGGCCTCGCTGATTATGTCAGAATCTCGGGTAATTTCCCTCCCACCGTCCATCCAAACGCTGGTGCAATTGGGGGGCGGAGCTGGCCTGCCAATCGGGCCGGACCACGCACACCACGAGGCCCAAGCAGAGGATGTTGTCGAGACAGTCGTCATCGCCGCCGCCACAACATCAGTACAACCTCTCATGATGTTGAGTGAAACGCTGAAATAGAAACGTGATTCGCGCGTGCCAAGTCTGCGCCAGGCGCGGAAAGGAAATCGAAGATGGCAAAATATGGTTTATTCACTTCCAATGGAAAGCTATTACAAGAGTATGAAGGCGACCGCATGGACCAAGATAAAGATCTCGTGCAGATTATCAAAGAGATTCCCAACGAAGACGGCAGGTTGGTCGCCACAATTCATCTCGTCCCAGGCCAGTCCGTTAAGCCAATCGAACATTAGGTTTGTCAAATATATAAGCGCCAATTTTTCTTGGAGGAGGCAACGGTAGCGGCGTGCCCCATCCGGACTGATGACGTGCGGTTGCCGCTGGGGTATCGGGCATGAGAGAATAGCACGGTCAGGACTGCGCTGAGAGAGGCACGTTAATGGAGGCAGCAGATGGCCGTACACATTGTCAACGAGATCCCGGAGCCAAACGATTGCGCGGACATTGAGAGAGGAGTTAATGAGGCACTCCGCGACCGAGCACAGGACGAAGAATGGTACGTCAACATACGGCCGAATTCCTCTGACCCGGGACTTTACGTAATTTTTCTAAGAGGCCCGAAGGGCTTCATGCGCAGGATGGAATTTCGGGCGCTCACACTGGAGTCAACGCATATTTGTGACACAATCAGCAGCGCGCTCGACCAGAAGGAAGGCTAGTCCTTCTCACGTTACGCAAACTTATGCCTGCTGCGGCAATCCTTAGGTAGGGTTTATCCAATTGCAGCTCGACGATCGATGGCGAGATCGAGCGGCAATCACGATCTGCAAACCAATCCACACCCATCAAATAGCTTCTAACTGTCGCCGCAGGAAGATATCTGCTTTAGCGTTTGACCCGGCGTAACAGGCGTTCGTAATTGTGCTTGTAGGTCGCGTTCTTGGGGTCGAGAGTGTGAGCCGCTCGGTATTCATTCAGAGCTCCTTGCCGGTCGCCTTCTTTCTCCTTCGCGAAGCCCAAACCGTTGTGCGCGAGCGCATTATTGGGGTTCAATCGCAGCGCGTCGCGATCTTCAGCGATTTCTCCGTTCCAATCATTCTTGTTTCCAAGAGCCATGCCCAAGTACACATGGGCATTCTCATTGTTGGGGTTCAAGCGCACGGCTTCGCGTTCTTCGGCGATCTCGCCATCCCAGTCTCCCTTGTTTCCGAGTGCCTCGCCGAGGTTGACGTGTGCCTGATCATTATTCGGGTTCAGGCGCGTGGCTTCATGGTACTCGGCGATCGCGCCGTCCTCGTCGCCCTTCTGTTCGAGCGCGAATCCGAGGAAGAAGTGCGGCCAGCCATTTTGGGGGTTCAAGCGCAGCGCCTCGCGTTCTTCCGCCATTGCCCCCTCCCAATCCCCCTTGTTTTCCATCGCGACGCCGAGGTAGAAGTGCGCTAGGTCGTTCCTCGGGTTGAGGCGCAGTCCCTCGCGATACTCCGCGATTGCACCGTCCCAATCAGCCTTTTTTCCGAGCGCAGCGCCGAGGCCGACATACGCCCTGTCGTTGTTCGGATCCAGGTGCAGGGCTTCATGGTACTCCGCAATTGCACCGTCGAAGTCATTTTTGTATACGAGCGCGAAGCCGAGGTTGGAGTGCGCCATATCATTATTGGGGTTCAAGCGCAGCGCCTCATGGTATTCCGCCGTCGCACCATTCCAGTCGCCCTTCTGTGCGAGCGCGGCGCCGAGGTTGTTATGCGCCAAGTCATTATTCGCATTCAAGCGCAGCGCCTCGCGTTCTTCCGCAATCGCCCCGTCCCACTCGCCCTTACTAAGCATCGCATACCCAAGACTGTAGTGGGTCATATCGTTGTCGGGCTTCAGGCGGACCGCTTCGCGGGCCTCCGCCAGCGCCTCATCCAGCCTGCTCTGTCTGTTCAAAGCGCGGGACAGCCCAACATGCAGATCGGAATCCCGAGGGTCTAGCTGAACCGCCGCGCGATACTCGGTCTCCGCGTCCGCATACTGGCGCTTCTGAAAATATTCGGCTCCGCGCGCCACGTGTTGCCGAACCTCGGCCTGCCTCGCCTCGGCGGCCGGGTCAACGGTCGCGGGTTTCGTCACCTTGGCACCCTTGAGCGCGCTAATTAGTTCGTCCTCGCCGCCAGCCAAGCGGACTTCCTGAAGGTAGTCATCCGTGGGCTCAAAATCGGTTCCGCGTTCCTCGACCAGCATGGTGACCCGGTGGCTCGGCACTTGGCCCGCGAGGAGGGCGAAAACCTGCACCTGGTTCAGCGGCTTCTTGGCGCTGGCGGACGGGCCGGCGGTTGTAGAGGCGCCCTTTAGGGCGGCATGTGCCGGGCTGAAGCCCGCCGCTACATTTCCTGCCGGGCTCAAGCCCGGCGCTACCGCGGCGCGCAGGGCGTTAAGAAATGCCTCGCTCGCGCCGGCGGCCTTGAGGGTTTGGTAAAAATCCTGAGACGGGGCGAAATCAATCCCGCGCTGCTCGATCAGCTTGGCGCCCGACTCGTCTCCGAATCCGTCGCGCACCATGCTTGCGACCTGCTCCTGGGTGAAGGGCTTTGCCGCGCTAGCGCCCGGAGTTGTAGCGGCGTCCTTTAGGGCGGCACCATACATGTTCGGAAATCGGAGTTGCGCAGGCTGGCGGGAACGTGAGAGGCGAGGTGCCGGGCTAAAGCCCGCCGCTACATCCGCTTGTGCCGGGCTAGTGTCCGGAGTTGTAGCGGCGTCCTTTAGGGCGGCACCATACATGTTCGGAAATCGGAGTTGCGCAGGCTGGCGGGAACGTGAGAGGCGAGGTGCCGGGCTAAAGCCCGCCGCTACATCCGCTTGCGCCGGGCTAACGCCCGGGGTCACCATTCTCTGTCGCGCCTGCACGGGCAGCGTCAGAATTACTGCGGTGATGAGCAATGAAATGGTTACGGCCGGTCGACGCCACATCGGCACCTCCCGAAAACGGGAATCACAACGATGATGTGCGGGTATTCTAACACGGGAAGTTCGCGCATTCTGATTCCTGCACTGGTGCGCCGATAGGCACCGGTCCTAATGTCCGACAAGCGGTAAGACGCAATAGATGGGCTTTCTGCACATGGAGGAAATGTCATGGGCACGCCCTTTGTCCATAATCAATGCCCCATGCTGTACCCTTCAATGTGTTCATGCGACTCGCTCATTGATTCATGCGTGGCATTTTCAGTCGCGTGGCCTTGGTTTTGGCCACCCATTTCATGCCCGGTTTCCATTACGGACTGCTTCGAAACGTCACGACCCAACTCTTCGCCCAATTTCTCCGCGTCGTTGGTGTAGGCAACGGGACACGGGATAGGCGACACGATTATCCTTGGCCACGTGAGACGGAGGCGTACGCCAGCCGGGAATTGTAGGGGCGAGCGGCGCTCGCCCTGGGCCGAACGCCGTTCGGCCCTACCCTACCCGGTGTCCACGTGTACGATTACCCAACTTTCCTCCTTTGTTTGATACAATAATGCGAGGTGAGGTGGAAGGGCCAAGCTATGGTGAAACCAATTTCGGTAAGCGCGTTGCCGAACTTGCGAATCAAGGTCGTATTTTCGGATGGCACGGAAGGCTCCGTGGACCTGTCTGAGCTGGCGGGGCAGGGCGTCTTCAAGGCGTGGGAAGATGAGAAGTTCTTTGCCCAGGTCCACGTCGGCCCCGGCAGGCAAATCCGATGGAATGATGAGATCGAGCTGTGTCCCGATGCTATCTATCTGAAGTTGACCGGAAAGACCCCGGAAGACCTCTTCCCCAATCTCCGGCGCGAGCCCAGCCATGCCGGAAGTTAGCCGCTTTTACGGCATTGTCATCCGAATGTATTTTGCCGATCACTGGCCACCTCATTTCCATGCCGAGTAGGGCGAGCACGAAGCCGTGATCAGCATCGAGGATTTGAGAGTGATCGCCGGAACTTTGCCAGCCAGAGCCTTTGGTTTGGTGGAGGAGTGGGCCCTCATTCACCAGGCGGATCTGGCCGCGCTGTGGCTTAGAGCGCGGCAGTCAAACCCATTGAACAAGATTGATCCCCTCCCCTGACACCCTTGCAGGTTAATGCGGACTGCTTCGAAACGCCGCGGCTCAACTCTTCGCCCAATTTTTGCGCGTCGTTGGTGTGAGCAACGGGACACGGGATGCGGGACACGATTATCCTTGCCCCGCGAGACGGAGGCGTACGCCAGCCGTGAATTGTAGGGGCGAGCGGCGCTCGCCCTGGGCCGAACGCCCTTCAGCCCTACATTGCCCAGTGTCCACATGCACCAGGACGCGGTCGGTGGTGGCTCCCTGGCTGCTTTGACTGGTGACGGCATAGCCGTAGTCGAGACGATGCTCGATCCCGCTACCGATAAGGAAACCGGAGGGGGCTGGACAAAATGTCAGCTACAACTTCGGCCATCACGCCGAGCAGTGCGGACCCTCGGGCAGTTTCGGGCAATGGCGGGGTATCCACTTTGCGCATGCCAACGCTGCATTGTTCAAGAAGAATTGGAGTACACCCACCGGAAAAAGGATTCCGCTAAAGGCATTTGGTAACAAGGCCGATTCAATTCTATGGGGAAACTCTCGCTGAGGTCAGGAATCCCGTGCTGCCTCGAGTGTGGGGAGTTGTGCGCCTGGAAAATGTATGATTCACCGGCTGCTTCCAAAAATCCTCGTGGTGGACGACGAACCTGCGGTGCGCATGTTTTTTCGCGAGGCCCTGCGGCCCGTCACCGCTCACGTGGCCGAAGCTGCGGATGCCGCGTGCGCCCTGGAAGCGATCGAGAGCGGCGATTTCGACCTCATCGTGTGCGACGTTTGGATGCCGGGAGCATCGGGGCTGGACCTTCTCTCCATGGCGCAACAAAGCCGGTGGGACGTGGGCTTTATTCTGGTGACGGGAGAGATTCAGGTTGAGACGGTGATTACCGCACTGCGCATGGAAGCGGCTGACTTCCTGCTAAAGCCTTTGACGGTGGAGGAAGTGACGCGCTCCGTCGCGCGCGCCTTTGAGCGCTTGGTGGCGGCGCGGCAGGCGCGGGCTTACCAGGGGTCGCTCGAAACCAGCATCGAGCGTCGCACGCATGAGCTGGAGATGGCGCTGAGCGAACTGGAATCCAATTACCAGATGACCTTGGAAGCGCTGGTGGCGGCGCTCGATACGCGCGAGCACGAAACGTTCTCGCATTCCCTGCGCGTGCGCTCCTACACGCGTTACCTGGCGCGGCGGGCAGGTTACCCGCCGGCGCTTTTGCCTTCGCTCGAGCAAGCCGCCTTGCTGCACGACATCGGCAAGATCGCCGTGGCCGACGCGATTCTCCTGAAGCCCGACAAGCTCACGGCGGAGGAATGGGCCGAGATGCGCAAGCACCCCATCGCCGGCGACGAAATCCTGAAGCGCGTGCCTTTTTTGCGCCCGGCCAGCGCCATTGTGCGGCATCACCACGAACGCTTTGACGGTACAGGTTATCCTGACGGCCTGAAAGGCGCCGAAATTCCCTTGGGGGCGCGGCTATTTGCGGTGGCCGATACACTCGACGCCATGACCAGCGACCGCGCCTATCGCAAAGGCCCGGGATTTGAGGCGGCGAGGGCGGAAATCGAGCGCCACACCGGAGGGCAGTTTGACCCCCACATCGTCGATCTGTTCCTCAAGATTCCCCCCGCCGCCTGGACGCAGGTGCGCAACGAGGCGGGGGACGACTCCGTTCAGGCGAAGTAAGGAATCCCGATTCCACCGCTTGCTCGTTCCTGTTCCTGCATCGGGCAGAGGGATCGGCCGATCCGGTGATCGGGTGATTTTCGCACCTCAAGTTTCGAGTTTCGATTTAAGATTTGCAACCGTCGATTCCCAAGCACGCGGTTTCAGAAGTTGGCGCACGTATTCGGGGCGACCCAGACTGACATTGCACTCCGCCGGCGGCGATCCGCTAGTTTCCGAGTGCGCCATCCAGGAAGGACCACCAGGCGGCCCTGAGCAGCACGTTTAGGGCTTGGCGACTATACAACCAAGTGATTGCAGGCAACACGGTAACTTCCTATGAGGCGACTTCGGAGGCGTTTGATGGTGACAAGGGATTTCCCAACAGTTTTGGAGGATCCGTCCCCTTCGTATCCGAAAAGGGAGCTTCTCAGGCACAATTTGGCAGAGGTGGTCGGAAGGGCTGTGCTCCCTTGTGGGATCGTATGCCAGTCGATTCTTTAACTGCGCAAGTGCCGAACGGGGGCGCATCTGAGGCACACGCATGAAAGCGGGAGCCAAAAGCTGCGGGCGATCTTACGGCGGGAAATTGATGCGGCGCTGGAGCTTCTGGTGGCGAGCACGGTTGGTCCTAGGCCGCTCAACACGTGTCTACAACTTGGTCAGAGGTCCGGATGTCCACAATCAGGGCGGTAAGGATCGTGCGATGCTGCGGGTCCCGGAATTCCAGCCACGTGTCTCGCTCGACGAAACTTAGCTTCAGCATCGAGCCGCCCCATGTGGACCCCGGGATTCTCACCGGGTCGGGATCGGAACTCTGCGGCGGGTGGCCCCAAATCATTTGCCGAGACCGCAGGCCAAGCCGAAATATCCGCCAAGGGACTGGGCACGCTGTCCATCGCTACGCGTTCTTCCCCGTCACCTCTCGCTGGCTCTTACCACATCGCCAGGACAAAGTGAACGCCGCCAAGCCGATCAGCAGTCCCACACCGAAAACACCAAGCATAGACAATTCGAGCGGCGAATCTGGAACGCCGCTCAGCAGAGCCTGCTTCATCGGCACGGTTCCACTCTTGTCCGCGGCGATGCTCGCCTTCATCCCCCGAAGGTAGTCTTCGCCGACCAACGCAGCCCGACGCAGCGCCTCATCCTCAAATCCCTTGTGGAACCCAGGCACTCCGACCTCCGTGTACTGGCTGTCCAGCGGGTTTACAAAGACGAAACCCGTGAACACATCGCGGTATCTGAGTTCTCCCTTCAACTTGGGCCGGAACGGGAACAGGTCGAAGGGATCTTCTCCAAAAGGAGAGCCTTTGAAGTCGAAGCCGGCGGGTCGATCATCTGTCTCTTCGAAGGCCGCGTCCCAGACACCCCCAGCCACCGGGCAGAATAGCCAGTAACTCAGCAGCACGTTAGCCGCGCGATCTCCGAAGGCGTCCTTCAGAAACTCGTAGGCGTTCCCCCGCGGCGCCTTTGGTGCTCGATTCGTCAGGTCAAATCCGTGCCGGTAGTTCATCACCACCAGGCATTTGGGCGGTATGCTCCCTGGTTTGGCCAACCGGCCCATCTCCTCGATCACGGATCGCGCCATGTAGTGGTCGCGGTCCTCAAGCGAGTGCCAGAAGGCGGCGTACTGCTTTCTCGTAGTCATGCCCGACCAATGTGCCGACACATCCGTGAAGTGGTGGTGGATGCGCTTGGCAGGAGGTAGGGATTGGTTCAACGCATACAAGCGCGTCAGGTAGTGATAGAAATTGGTGTTCTCCCATATCGGCCAGACCGACCAGTTCCGCATGATGTTAACGATGCGGTCGTGGACCTCCCCTGCACGCAAGCCATCCGCAGCCATCATGCTGTCTAAATAAGGCTGCATCCCTCCCGCGCCATACTCCGTAAAAACGTGACCGACGCGGTCAATGAACCTAGGATCGCGCACGATGTCGTAGAAGAAGTCCCATTGGGTGGCTTCAGGATGAATTCGCTCGCAGAGTGCGACCACGTCGTTTCGGTCGAAAAGACCCATGACGTAATCAACCGGCGCTGCCTGTCCCTGCCTTAGAAAAGCCGTATAGGGCGCTGTCGAGCGCATGCTTTGGTACAACGCCAGCCGGCAGGGTATCCGGCCGCGCAGAGCGAACTCAGCCCCCGTGGTTCCCAGTCCCAGCAGCGCTGCCCCGGCCAGTGCGACGGCGGCCAGCCTTATCTTCACGTACGCGGTTGGTGCGCAAATGACTTCTGTGCCCGCCAACTGGGCGTACCACCCGCGCCTCGCGATCAGGCAGTAAAGGAGGAGCAATACCGGCACAGGTGGCACGACCAAGAGATCGTATAACGTCGGTACCCAGGCCCGGCCCACCAGCATCCGGCCTAGGACAACAGGCAGGACAAAGTTTATCCCCCATTTACCCAGCATCTCCCGGAGCATAGCTTGTCGAAGGCTCAGTGCTCCGCCCCTCCTGGGCGTAACCGCAATACCCATTAGCGTCTTTCCCACCGTTTGCCCCCCTTGGGCAAGCAGTATGGTGCCGTAAGCCATGCCGATTGCGACAAAAACGGCTCAATCGCAATCCGTATCCGCACGATTGCAGCGAGTGTGATGGGGAGCGCGCAAAAGGCGTAGATGACGAACGCATCAATCCACGCGGCTGCCAGCCTCCTCCAGAACCCCGCTCTCGGATTTCTGTCCACGCACGCTTCGTACACCGTTGCGCTGTGCTGCTCGAGGCTGGTTTTCATTGCGGCCACTCCCTCCAGTTTTCTCCGGTCCTCACGGTGGCGCCGGCAAGCATGCCTGAGGCTAAGAAAATGTCTTCAGTAAATATGACGCTGGGCGAAGAATTCGGTTCATAGTCGTGCTGCGAATGTGATAGTGCCTTGTGCCTGATTTCAAGATTCAAGGGTCCCGCGCCCGCCCGCTCTGACTTGATGTCCGTTTTCTGCGTGAATGGATGTGCAATCGGTCCTTCAGCAAAACCTGAGTGCTCGACCTAAACTTCCTCTCGTGCGCTGGACCGGTAAAGTGGGGGTATGGTCGCGGGCGGGGAGAGAATGCTTAAGCTTGAGACCGGCACGATTTGCCCCAAAGCCCATTCTATGACGCCACGATGTCGTGTTGCCGACGTTGCCGGAAACGCCGGTGCGAATACGTTAGCTTACTTATGAAGCGGAGTACTAAGATCGGCAATTTGGTTCATCTCCTCATTTCAAAATGTCGATAGCCGATAGGGAGAAGTGTGTCACGGGGGTAGGAGTCGTCTCACAGACATTGCTAATTGGGCTTGACACCTTCCCGTCGCCAGAAGTTTCGCTGGCGACTCTGCCCATTAATCGCATATACTGTAGTATCATCCGATAAAAGGACGATCTTAGCTTAAATGGAGCGGGCTCTAGGGAGTGGATTCGTGCGGGCGGGGGAAAACCCTTCTCCGCGGCCCGCCCTTAGCGCACAGGGCAAGACATTGACTCGCCGGGGGGTTCGCAGAGGCGCCAGCCGGATCGGCGCAACGATCCAAGCACATCCAGCGCTTTCTACCACTCCGCTAGCTACCGTATTCGTCTACCGGCCCCCAGTGACTTTCGCAGGAGCTTTGGGATCGTCACTGGCCGGGAGGGTTATGTCCACTCTTGCTTCTGTTCGAAATGGGGGAGTCCTGCGGTTAAGATAGTGACAGCAGAAAGGAGTAATAACGCCTTTGGGAGGGTCGGCTGAACAGCATAGCGAGACGGGTTCAGCGAGGGTTGATGGTATTGGCCCGTTACTCGCCGGAAACGGTATACTGCACCATTTCGGCTTTGTGGTGGCATCGATTTCAAGCAGTGCCGAGGAATTTGCCGTGTCGATGTCGGCACGCTGGGACGGCCAAGTGATTCATGACCCCTTACAGCGGGTTCGAGTGGCCTTCTTTGTTCCTGTCGATGCCCGAAATCCAGTTCTCGAGTTAGTGGAGCCGGCTGACCAAGTTTCACCGGTGAGCAGTTTCCTGAAGAAAGGTGGGGGATTGCACCATGTGTGCTACGAAATCGACGACTTGGAGTCAGCTCTAGCGGCCGCGCGAGGCTGCGGCTTTGCGGTTGTTGCTCCCCCCAAGCCTGCGGTGGCGTTTAATGGGCGCAGGATAGCGTGGGTCTGTTCCAAGAACCGATTGTTGATGGAGTTTCTCGAACGACGGCGGAAGTAGCGCGCAAATCGTATCGGGCAGGGGAATTGCGTGCTGGCATGACGCCTGGGGATAAGAGTGGGCGGGCGCGCAGAGAACAGATGACTGTTACTGTAGTTCTGATCTGATGCGGTCGTCCTGAGTAACAGCCGTGCGCCTTTCAAGGAGATATGGCTCGGTAGCAGGTTAGCCCCGTCACATGGGTGCAGTTGTCGTGGCATCCTGGCGGGGAAATGCGGACACTTGCGCAAGCGGCGTGGATCTTCGATGACCTTATTAGAAGCCCTGGAACTTCTGAAGCGGCCCATCCCCGAACCGGCATCGGAGCGGGCGGTTTCCCTGGCGTGTGGGTTTACTCCTCTTCATCTGAAGACGCTCCTAACGGCCCACCTGCGTTTATGTTTCCCTCAGGACCGTATCGAAATAAGAACAGGCTTATACGGCGACTTGGCTGGTAATCTTGAACGAATGCAATCATCAAGTCCCTCGGTGGTTTGCGTCGTGGTCGAATGGGCGGACCTCGACCCACGACTGGGTATCCGCGCTCTCGGGGGATGGCGTTCCGGGGACGTTCCCGACATTGTGGAATCGGCGCGCCGCCAAAGCGAGCGACTGGCCCATCTCATCAAACATCTGGCGGAGAATATGCCGGTTTGCGTGAGCACACCCACGCTTCCTTTGCCTCCCATTTTCACCACGCGAGGGGAGCAAGCCCATCTCCACGAGTGCCAACTGCGGGAGATTTTCGCGTCACTTGCTACCTCACTTTCGGCAGGTGGACGACTGAGGTTGCTCAATCTCCAGCGCCTCGACGAACTCTCGCCACTTGCACGGCGCTTCCAAGCGAAGGCGGAAATTACCAGCGGCTTCCCATACAGTCTCGAACACGCGTCAACACTGGCCGAATTGCTGGCCGGGCTCATTCAGGATTCGCCGCCGAAGAAGGGGCTCATTACCGACCTTGATGATACCCTCTGGGCCGGAATTGTGGGCGAGATCGGTGTGGATGGAATTGCGTGGGATTTGGCGCGTCACGCTCATATGCACGGCCTCTATCAGCAATTTCTCGCCTCGTTAGCCAGCGCCGGCGTGCTTCTCGCCGCCGCGAGCAAGAATGATCCTGCGTTGGGGGAGCAGGCACTGGGCCGGAGCGATCTTTTGCTTTCCAAAGAAAGCCTCTTTCCGCTGGAGATTCACTGGGGGCCAAAGTCTGAGTCGGTGCGGCGAATTCTAAAGACATGGAACATCGCGCCCGACGATGTGATCTTCATCGACGACAGCCCCATGGAGGTGGCTGAGGTCCACGCCGCTTTCCCGCAAATGGATTGCGTTGTGTTTCCAAAGGACGATCATCAGGCCATCTGGGACCTTCTCAAGCGATTGCGGGACTGCTTCGGGAAAAGCCTGGTCTCTCACGAAGACGAGATTCGGATTAGCAGCATCCGTGCCGCGTTGACAATAAGAAAAAATGGCCTGAAGGAAGGTGGACTCGCTGCGGAGGATTTTCTTCGCAGCGTCGAAGCTACCATTACTTTTCGCCTGGGATCTGACGCGCGCGACCAAAGGGCTTTCGAGTTGATCAATAAAACCAACCAATTCAATCTCAATGGTAGGCGATTGAGCGAAGCGGAATGGCTTGGATTTCTTCAAGACCCCGCGGCGTTTCTCCTTACGGCCTCATATGAGGACAAATATGGCCCGCTGGGTAAGATCGCGGTGGTCATGGGAAAACTTGAGGGCAACAAGTTCCATGTGAGTTTCTGGGTCATGAGCTGCAGGGCATTCTCCCGCCGCATTGAACATCAATGTTTGATGTACTTGTTCGCAAAGCTCGATGCTGACGAGATGGTCTTCGATTATGAGGCGACTCCCCGCAATGGCCCTCTGCAAGAATTCTTTGCAGAATTACTGGGAGGGCCGCCGGCATCGGCTCCGTCCCTTCGGAAAACCCATTTTAACGCCAAGGCTCCGGCCTTGTTTCATCGTATTGTGGAGGTAGCGAATGTCTGAGCAGGAAGATCGGCTGGTGCGGGTTTTTGCATCGGTGTTCCCAACCCTGAGCGAAGCGGAGATTCGAGCATCTGCTCTCACTCCCTTGTTCGACCTTGATTCGTTTGCGGGGGTAACGCTCGTAACGCTCATCGATCAAGAGTTTGGTGTGAATGTGGATCTTTCAGACTTGTTGGAACTGGGATCCTTTGCAGCGATTTCGCAATTCCTGCGAGAACGAAACCCTTCAAGTATGCCCCCGCAGGAACGAGAGGCCCAATGAAGGATTCCTTTTGGCGGGGTTTAACAAACCGTTTATTCCAATTGTTGGCGAGGATGCTCCCAGGTGGCGAAACAATACGGGTCATGCTTCAGCGTGCGCGCGGAGTACATATCGGGAGGCATGTCTTTATCAGTCAGGACGTGATTCTTGAAACGGCGTACCCCCAGCTCATCACTATTGAGGACCGCGCGTGGATAGGCATGCGAACGACAATCATCGCCCACTTCCGAGAATTGCGGCAGGGTGTCAGAATTGAAAGTGAAGCCTTTATCGGACCAGGTGTGATCATCCTGCCGAATGTAGTCATCGGGCGCGGGGCGGTGGTTGCGGCGGGAAGTGTAGTGACACGGTCGGTGCCCCCCATGACGGTCGTCCAGGGGAATCCCGCGGTCCCCGTGGCCCGATGCGGGATTTCGCTCGGACCCGATGTTACGCAGAAGGAATTTTCCCGGCAGCTCAAACCAATTGTTGTCCGTGCGCCAGACCCCAAGCGGAGGGCCTGAGGCCTCTGCAAGAGGAAAGCACACGGAGACACAGATTCTAAATGAAGCTCGTCATCCCACATACCGGTGAAGTACGGGCAGCAGACGCTCGCCTGATCCGTCTGGCCGAGTTTCTCGGGATACGTTGTGAGCCACTTCGCTTGCACAAGCAGGTGCAACAGCGCGCGGCGTATATTGAAAGGGTGGTTCCGGATCAAAACACCTGCCTGGTCATAAACCTGCACGTCATGCGGGAATGGATAGGCGGGGATGTTCTTCCACCCGACTTGGTTAGCTGCCTCCTGTCACACTTTTCGCACCTGCTCATTCACGGCGTGACACTGGACCCTTTCGTCGCAGTTATGATTGCGGCGTTGTCGAGTGGCAGACTTCGATCGGTCCGGCCGATTACGGATGGCGGGCAGCCCTATGAGATCAGCTCCAACTCGAAAGACTTCTGCGGACCTTTTTCGGGACTCTCTTTTGGTCCTGTCAACGTTGCTAATGATCGAGTACTTGCCGTCAGCGCCGGCGACTCGACTGTCCGAAAACTGATCTGTATCGGCGGACGGCCTATTATGGCAGCCGTGAACCGGGATAAGACGGATATCCTGTTTCTCGGTAGTGAAGACATTGCGGACATCAATGCTGAAGACGGTTACGCGCCCCTGAGCGACTATTTCTCCCGAGTAATGCCCCACGCCATGGCGCTGCGGTACATCTTCGGGGAGGAATGCTGGCGCCCCGGCAAGCCTCACGCTTCCATCATCATTGATGATCCCCTCCTGCGGCGGGATTATGGTTATCTGAATTTCCAAACCCTTCTCGGTTTGATGGAAGAGTACAATTTTCATACCGCGATCGCGTTCATTCCTCACAACTACCGGAGGAATTCGCCGCAAACCATTCGAATGTTCCGGGAGAACCCCCACCGCCTCTCGATCTGCTTTCACGGAAACGATCATACCAAGGGGGAACTCGCCTCAACCGACGCCGCCATTCTCAACACGATGCTTGGTATAGGCGAGACGCGGATAAAGGTGCTTGAGCAAAAGACCGGACTGCGTTGCGACAGAGTGATGGTGCTCCCGCAAGGGGCTTTTTCCGTAGAAGCCATGGAGGTTCTCAAATCCCGCAACTTCCATGCTGCGGTGAATACAATTCCTCGTCCCCTGGGGCAGCCAATCTCCCTCAAAATCGCTGATTTCGCCCGGCCTGCGATGCTTCGATATGGGGGCTTCCCTTTATTCACACGAACGTACGTCAAGAAAACTCAAAGTCACGACATCGCTTTCAATCTCTTTTTCGGAAGGCCCGTTCTGATCGTCGAACACCAAGACATCTTCAAGCAACCTGGATCTCTGGTGGAGGTGGTCCAGAAGGTCAACTCCGTTGCACCCGGCATAGTTTGGTCTAATCTTGAGAGTGCCGTGGACAACTCGATCCTCAGGCGGCGGACGCCGGATGGAACGGTGCAGGTTCGCGCTTACTCGAGTAACGTGTGCATTACGAACGATTCCGCTTCTACCGAGCGGGTTTCCATCATATGGGAGCAGGCGGGTCAAAGCTCGCCCTTCGAACAAGTGCTTCGGGACGGAACTCCGTTCCCTGGCGTTGAAGCTGATGATGCCGGAATTCGCGTTGTTGGGGAATTAGCTCCCCGCACTTCCCAGACATTTTCAGTGGTCTATGGGAACCGCCACGCCACTCTTGGAAGCCTTGGCTTTCGGTGGGATGTGAAGGCCATTCTGCGAAGGAGGCTTTCCGAAATGAGAGACAATTACCTCAGTAAGAATCAGTATGTGTTGACGGGTGCCAAAACCTTGCAGCGCCGCTTTCTAAAATGAGCCATCATGAAGGAGGGTATGTTGCCCCGGCCTGCAATTGGACGCTTGTTCGGAAGTTGCGAGTGGAGTGCAGACCGCCGACGGTTAACAGTTAGTATCGGCCCCCCAACCCCGTGACCCGAATCACGCATCCCTTTCCTCGTTACTCGTTCAGCATCATCGTCCCACAACATTTCGAATACCCCCTCAATGAGTACGCACGTACTATTGGCAAAACACCCGGCGGCTTCTAGAGTGGGAGTCTAAGCAAAGAGCGCTGACCGGAATTCGTAGATTTCGCTCCATGACGCCGGAATGGCGGGTGGGAGTCGGTAGCACAACCTCTGCACGTAATGGGGAAGGTGAGAGTTTGGGGGGACAGGAAGGGGTGTATAATCGGAGCCGCTGGAAGGCCGATGTGGAAATTCCACTTGCTGTCAGAACCATAAAGTTCTTGGCACGGTGCGCCGAGATTTATTCTGCGTTCCGTCTGACTTTGACCCGGTGCGCGCAGGCCGCGGGAGCAGTGTGTCTCTGTGCCTGGTTACTGCCGGGGAACGCGGTGGCGGCGGGTCCGGCGCCTGCCATCACGGACCTCCTCTGCGACGTTTACGCCAGTGCGGAAGGTCTGCCGGAGGACAGCGTAATGTCTTTGACGCGGACCTCGGACGGGTACCTTTGGGCCGCCACCCAGGACGGGCTGGCCCGGTTCGATGGCGTCCGCTTCCAGACGTTCCAGGCGCAGAATTCTCCGGGGCTGCCTCAAGATAACCTTCATTTTGTGACGGGAGCTCACGACGGTTCACTGTGGGTAGGTACTTACAGCCGCGGAGTGGCGCACCTTTCTCACGGCATGTTCGTACCCATTGCCGGACTGTTGAGTCCGGTGATTGGCTCGATCTTGGAGGATCGTGACACCGCCATTTGGATCGGCACCAGGGCTGGGCTCAACCGCTGGCAAGACGGAAAACTATCTGCGTATACGACGGCAGCGGGTTTAGCCAGCAACGATGTAAGGAGCATGGTGGAAGACCGCCAGGGGCGACTCTGGATTGGAACGGAAGGTGGGTTGAGCCTGCTGGAGGGGGGCAAATTCACGACCTTTGCCGCGCAGATTCAATTGGCGGGGGCAGAGGTCAGGTCGCTGGCATTCGCGCCCGATGGGAGCCTGTGGGCGATCGCAGGCCAGGCGGTAGTGCACCTGAAAGAAGGCGCTGCGGTCGAGTGGTACGGACCGGAACAACTGCCGGTGAAGAATACCCTCCAGACCTTGGCGGCGAGTCCCGACGGAGCGCTATGGCTCGGGACGTTCGGCGAAGGGCTGCTACGGCTTCGCGACGGGCGATTTGAGCGGTACGGAACCGAGCAAGGGCTCTCCAGTGGTGTCGTCTTTTCTCTGCTGTGCGGGGAAAACGGGACTCTGTGGGTGGGCACGAGCGGGGGGGGCTTGAACCGGCTGCGGCCGCGCCGGATTAGAATGATAGGAGCTCCAGAGGGTCTTTCGGATAAGGATGCTGACGCAGTTTTCGAAACACGCGACGGGGCACTCTGGTTCGCCACCCTGGGGCACGGCCTGAACCGTTATCAGGGCGGCCGGATGCGGACCTACACGGAGCGCGACGGCCTGAGCAGCAATGTGGTGCTGTCGATTTGGCAAAGTGAACGCAGCGGACGGCTTTGGGTGGGAACGGAAGATGGTGCGGTGAACTGGCTTCAAGGCGAGAGCTTCCGGCACCTATCGCTGGGCGCCCGAAGACGGCCCGCACAGATTTTCGAGGAGCAGGATGGCGTGGTGTGGGTCGGTACAACGAACGGGTTGTTACGCTTCGAAAACGGGACTCTCGCTAAAATCTATACCCGCAATGACGGGCTTCCCAGCAACGTGGTCCTCGCCGTGACGCAGGCGCGCGACGGATCGCTCTGGCTGGGGACCGGCAGCGGCCTCAGCCACTTTCAGGGGGGTCGATTCACCAACTACGCCACCGCGAAAGCGGCGGAGGCTTACGGGGTACGGGTCGATTGCATCCATGAAGACGCCGAAGGGGTGCTCTGGCTGGGCAGTGCCGGGAGTGGAGTCGGCCGGTTCAAGGACGGCCAACTGACCTGGGCCGGCACGGAGCAAGGGCTGAATGACAACGTCGCCTATGCCATTCTCGAGGATGGCGGCGACCTGTGGATCAGCACCAACCGCGGGATCTGCCGGGTGGCGAAAAGTCAACTGAACGACCTCGCCGCCGGCCTCCTTCGCCGGGTGGTGGTCCACGTTTATGGCGTGAGCGATGGTATGCGGAGCAACGAGTGCAACGGCGACACGCAGCCCTCCGGGTGGAAACGGCAAAACGGCGAATTGTTGTTCGCTTGCGTGGGTGGGGTAGTCCGCATCGACCCACGGCAACTGCCACGCGAGACGGCTCCGCCGGCGGTGCTCATCGAGGAGGCGCAGATCAATGGCCACCGGGCGCAGTGGCCCACGGACAAGTTGCGGATTCCTCCCGGCGACGGCAAAATGGAAATCACTTACACCGCCATCGACTTCACCGCACCCCAGCAAATGACCTTCCGGTACCGCGTGGAGGGAGTCGACAACGACTGGGTGGAAGCAGGCACACGGCGGGCGGCGTATTACACCAACATCCCTCCCGGCGCCTACCGGTTTTACGTAAGGGCAGAAAATGCCGACGGCATGTCGAACGAGGCAAGCCTGGCGTTCGTGATCGTGCCCCACTTCTACCAAACCGTGACTTTTGAAGTGGGCTGCGCGCTGTTGGCTCTGGCCCTGGCCTTCGCCCTTTATCAGTGGAACATGCGGCGCATTCGGGCGCGCCAGGAGGAACTCGAGGGGCTGGTACAGTCCAGGACCCGGGAAATGAACGCCGCCAAGGAGGAAGCCGAAGCGGCTAGCCGAGCCAAAAGCGAGTTCCTGGCCGTGATGAGTCACGAGATTCGCACTCCCATGAATGGCGTTCTGGGAATGACGGATCTCCTGCTTGGAACGGAATTGGACTCCGAGCAGCGCCAATATGCCGGCATGGTCAGGGCCTCTGCGGACTCCCTGCTCGCCCTCATCAACGACATCCTGGATTTCTCCAAGATTGAGGCCGGCAAGCTCGAACTAGAATCCATTGATTTCAGGCTGCAAGCCAGCATCGAGCCGACCCTGAAGATGCTGGCCCTGCGCGCCCACCAGAAAGGCTTGGAGTTGAATTGCAGCATCGAGCCTGACGTGCCCGACGCTCTGGTGGGCGACCCCAGCCGGCTGCGCCAGGTTCTGGTCAATCTGCTGGGGAACTCGCTGAAATTCACCGAAAGAGGCGAGATCAACCTGACCATCCAAAGGGAGTCCGGAGATGACGTGGTCACGAGCCTTCACTTCAGCGTGCAGGACACGGGCATCGGCATCGCTGCGGAAAAACAGGCCAGCATCTTTGACGCCTTCGCGCAAGCGGATGGCTCGACCACCCGACGCTTTGGGGGCACGGGTTTGGGATTGACGATTTCGCGCCAGATCGTGCAAATGATGGGAGGCCGTATTGGGGTCGAAAGTGCGCTCGGCCAGGGGAGCACCTTCCATTTTACGGCCAGCTTTGGCATTTCCAAGCTCGCCGGGTCCCGGGAGCCAGGGGAAAAGGTCCCGCTAAAGGGCATGCGGGTCCTGGTGATCGACGACAACCTGACCAATCGGCGCATTTTGGGAAGTCTGCTGGCTCGCTGGGACATGCAGCCGACGCTCGCAGGGGATGGCGCGGGAGCGCTGCAAACATTGGCGCAGGCGCGCGAAGCCAACGAGCCGTTCAAATTGGTCCTGCTGGATGCGACCATGCCGGAAATGGACGGATTCCGTCTGGCGGAGGAGGTCCGCAAGAATCCACAGCATTCCAACACTACGATCATCATGCTGACTTCAGCGGGACAGCGCGGCGATGGGGCGCGTTGCCGGCAGTTGGGCCTTGAAGGCTATCTGACCAAGCCCGTCAGTCAATCGGAATTATTGGATGCCGTTTTGCAGGTGGCGGGCTCGAAGCGCCCAGAGGCAAAGTCCGCATTAGTGACCCGCCACTCCTTGCGGGAGCAGGAGAGGATGTTGCGCATTCTGCTCGTCGAGGATAACTCCGTGAACCAGCTTCTGGCCTCGCGTTTGCTGGAGAAACAGGGTTACAGCGTGACCACCGCCAGTAACGGACAAGCGGGCCTGGAGCACCTTGAAAAGAAGAGCTTCGACCTGATCCTCATGGACGTACAAATGCCCAAAATGGATGGGTTCGAAACCACGGCGGTCATTCGAAAAGAGGAAGAGTCCACCGGGAAGCATCTGCCGATCATCGCCATGACCGCCAATGCCGCGGAGGGTGATCGCGAGCGCTGCCTCGCCGCCGGCATGGACGGCTACATCGCCAAACCCATCCAGATTGAAGACCTGGCTGAGGTCATCGAAAAACTCGGCCAGTCTTCCCCCGTCGCCGAGGTGGCAACGACGGCAAAGCGCGGCGAGAAGGAGCTGATCGACACCGCGTTGGCTCTGGCGCGCGCGGGAGGGAACGTCGAACTGCTGAAGGAGATGGTGGCGCTGTTCCTGAAGGAACTTCCAGAGTTGCTGACCAACCTTCGCCAGGCCATCACGGCGGGGAATGCCCACGCCATTGAACGCGCTGCGCACAAACTCAAGGGATCCGTGGGCAATTTCTCTCCTCACCCGGCCTATGAGGCGGCAAGGAAGTTGGAAGTCCTGGGCAGAGACGGCAGCCTGTCGGAAGCTGCGCCGGTTTATGCTGAGTTGGAAAAGGAAATCGAACGTCTCAAATCGGGGATGGCCACCTTGAGCAACCTGGAAGGGAACCCGTGAAAGTCTTCCTCGGGGAGGGCGAGAGCGCGCACGGTGATCAATGGCCGAGCGGCAGAAAGATGAAGGTGAGAGTCGCGGATGACGACGTGGTCACGCGTTGCCTGGCTCCGGTACAATCCCATTTAACCTGAAGTCGTAGCGACACTCGATTTGTAGAACCGCCCCCTGCCGGATGATTACGCGCGCGGAAGAGCCGGTGGAGCGCGGACCTGTTCGGCGGGTCCGCGGCTACACCCCCCGTTTTAAAAACCATTGACACCCGCGGCGCGTTCTTTGTAGGATGGTATTTGACAATTGAATACTTGATTCAGTAACCCTGAATCTCATCTAGAGTGGCCGAGGGAAGGGCCCAAAGACGCCACGACAACCGCTCCGGCAAAAACGGAGGTCAGGTGCCAATTCCTACCCGGTATGGGGGAGATGAGAGGGGGCCGTTAGACCAGCAATAAAGCCTCTTCTTACTTCGGAGGAGGTTTTTTAGTTTATGCCTCTTGCCGACACTCCTTGTCATATTTCCCCCACAATTCACCGGCCGCTCAGATGAAAGTGAGGGGACTTGTGAATTACGCCATTCATCTGAAATGCCGCGAGTGCACGCGCACCTATCCGCTGGAACCCATCGCCGCGTGTGAAGAATGTTGGGCCCCGCTCGAAGTGGTGTACGACTACGGCAATCTCTGGGCCGACTTGCGGCGCGAAGACCTTGCTTCGCGCCCTCCCACCATGTGGCGTTATAAGGAATTGCTGCCGCTCGCGGGCGAGCCTTACGTGGGCCGCGAGACAGGATTCACGCCGCTGGTGGCGGCCCCCCGCCTGGGAGCGGCGCTCGGCGCGCGCGAACTTTACGTGAAGAACGATTCCGTCAACCACCCCACGCTCTCTTTCAAGGACCGCGTGGTGGCGGTGGCGCTTTCCAAGGCGCGCGAGTTTGGATTCGACACGGTGGGATGCTCGTCCACGGGAAATCTTGCCAACGCCGTCGCCGCGCAGGCGGCGGCCGGCGGATTCAAGGCTTTCATCTTTGTTCCCGCCGACCTCGAACCGGAAAAGATCGTTGCCACCGAGGTTTATGGCGCCACGCTGGTGCGCGTCGAGGGCAATTACGATCAGGTGAACCGCCTGTGCTCGGAGGTGGCGCAGAAGCACTCCTGGGGCATGGTGAACGTGAACCTGCGCTCCTACTACTCCGAGGGATCGAAGACCGTGGGATACGAAATCGCCGAGCAGCTCGGCTGGCGCCTGCCGCACAACATCGTGATTCCCATGGCCGGCGGATCGCTAATCACCAAGGTCAACAAAGCGTTTGAGGAATTGAAAAAGCTTGCTTGGGTTGACCCGATTGCGACGCGTTTCTACGGCGCGCAGGCGACGGGTTGCTCGCCCATTTCCAGCGCCGCCAAGCGCGGAAGTACGGAAATCGATCCGCAAAAACCCCATACGATTGCTAAATCGCTCGCCATCGGCAACCCGGCGGACGGACCTTACGCGGTCAAGGCCATGCTTGCGAGCGGCGGTGCGGGCGAAGATGTGAGCGATGACGAAATCGTGGAAGGCATCCGCTTGCTAGGGGAAACCGAAGGCATCTTCACGGAAACTGCCGGCGGGGTGACCGTCGCCGTGGCACGCAAGCTGATTCGCCAGGGCCGCCTGAACCCTGAGGAATCCATTGTTCTGGCCATCACCGGCAATGGGCTGAAAACCATCGGCGCGTTACAGGGGCGAATGACGGAGAGTGCTTTGATCCGCCCCAAGCTGGATGATTTTGAGGAGCAGTTTCTCAGCGCCGCCACCACGGCTGTTTAGTTTTCGATTTTGGATCAGTGCTGTCCCAAGAAAGTTGGGGCGCTTCGCCGTAACTGCATGATCGAAACGAAGTAAGGGGTTGGGATGTTATTTTTCGATTTCAATTTTCTGCGCCTCTTTTGGCATCATTCTGTTGTGTTCCAGCCCGTGCCGGAGGCAGCAGATGAATCTTGGCCGCAGCGTTTTCTCCCAGCTTTTGGATTTCCTCCCGACCTACCAGTTCGAGATTTGCGTTGACCGCTACCAGGGCAATCGTTACGTCAAGGATTTCTCTTGTTGGGATCAGTTCCTCTGCTTGCTGTTCGCTCAACTCACTTATCGCCGCAGCTTGCGCGATATCGAAGCTTGTCTGCGCGCCCAGCCCTCCAAACTTTACCATATGGGTTTTCGGGGACAAGTTTCTCGCAACACGCTGGCCCATGCCAACGAGGTTCGCGACTGGCGCATTTACCGCGACTTCGCGCAAGTGTTGATTCACTTCGCGCGCGATCTTTACCGCGACGAATCTTTCGGCGTGGACTTGTCCGAGACCGTGTATGCCTTCGACTCCACCACCATCGATTTGTGCCTCGCGCTGTTTCCCTGGGGAAAATTTCGCCGGCACAAAAGTGCGGTCAAGCTGCATACCCTGTTGGACGTGCGCGGCAGCATTCCCACCAGTGTTTATGTGACTGGCGGACAGGTCCACGATGTCAATCTCCTCGACGAACTGTGGTTGGAACCGGGAGCGTTTTACTTGCTCGACCGCGGTTATGTGGACTTCGCGCGTCTCTATCTGTTCACGCAAGCCTGCGCCTTTTTCGTCACCCGCGCCAAAAAGAACTTGCAGTTCTACCTGCGCACCTCGCGCCCGGTCGAGCGCTCCAGTGGCGTGCGCTGCGACCAAATCATTCGCCTCACCGGCATCCGCACGGCGCAACGCTATCCCCACACCTTGCGCCGCATCGTGTACTTCGACGCCGAGAAGGAGTCCCGGCTCACCTTCCTGACCAACAATTTTTCCCTGCTTCCCTTGCTCATCGCCCAACTCTATCGGGTACGCTGGCAGGTGGAATTGTTCTTTCGCTGGATCAAACAGCACCTGCGCATCAAGGCTTTCTATGGCACCTCCGAGAACGCCGTGAAGACACAAGTGTGGGTCGCCCTGGCGGCCTACGTCCTGGTCGCCATTGCCAAAAAACGACTCGGACTGGATATGAGTCTCTATCAAATTCTCGAAATTCTCAGTGTCACGATTTTCGAAAAAACCCCGATTTTACAGGGTTTTTCCAACTTCAACGAGCAATCTACCGATGTCGATCCAGGTATCCAGTTGAGCCTGTTCGACTTGTAATGGGACAGCACTGATTTTGAATCTTGAATTTTGAATCTTGAATTGACCTGGGAGGCAACTTTGGAAAGAAAACTCGGATTTGATTCGATTGCACTGCACGGCGGCCAGAAGCCCGACGCCGCCACCGGGGCGCGCGCCGTCCCCATCTATCAGACCTCGTCGTTTGTCTTTAGGGACACGACGCACGCGGCCAATCTGTTTGCGCTGAAGGAATTTGGCAATATCTACACACGTATTATGAATCCCACCTGGGATGTGCTGGAGCAGCGCGTCGCCGCCCTCGAGGGCGGAGTGGCAGGGCTGGTTACCTCGTCCGGCCAGGCAGCGGAGACGCTGGCGGTATTGAACATCGCCAGCGCCGGAGATCAAATCGTCTCGTCCGCCAGCCTCTACGGCGGCACCTACAACCTTTTCCACTACACGTTGCCCAAGCTCGGCATTGAGAGCGCCTTCGTCGATCCTAGTAAGCCCGAGAATTTCAAGCGCGCCATTACCCACAGGACGCGCCTGCTGTACGCGGAGACGCTGGGCAACCCCAAGAATGACATGCTCGACATCGAGGCCGTGGCCAAGGTTGCGCACGATGCCGGCGTGCCCCTCATCATTGACAATACCGTGGCCACGCCTTATCTGTGCCGTCCCCTGGAGTGGGGCGCGGACATCGTCGTACACTCCATGACGAAGTTTCTCGGGGGCCACGGGAACTCCATCGGCGGCATTATCGTCGATTCGGGAAAGTTCGATTGGGCGAACGGGAGATTTCCCGAGCTCGTCGACCCCGACCCCAGTTATCACCGTCTCAAGTTTGTGGAAACGTTTGGGCCGCTCGCTTACATCTTGAAAGCGCGCGTCCAACTTCTCCGCGACATCGGGCCGGCCCTGAGCCCCTTTAACGCCTTTCTGATTCTCCAGGGTGTCGAAACCCTTTCTTTGCGGGTGCAGCGGCACTGCGACAACGCCCTGAAAGTTGCCCAATTCCTGGAATCGCACAAGGCCGTGAGTTGGGTGAACTATCCGGGCCTCGCGAGCCACTCCACCCATGCCCTGGCCGGGAAGTACCTGCAACATGGATTCGGGGCCATACTCGGTTTTGGCATCAAAGGCGGGTTGCAGGCGGGAATCAAGTTCATCAACGCCGTCGGCCTGCTCTCGCACCTAGCCAATCTCGGAGACGCCAAATCGCTGGTCATTCACCCCGCCAGCACGACTCATCAGCAACTGAGCGCGCAGGAACAGGAGGCAACCGGGGTGACCGAAGACTTCATCCGCCTGTCAGTCGGCTTGGAGAGCATTGAGGACATCCTTGCGGACATCGACCAGGCGCTCGTGGCATCGCAAAGGGGGAGCAGCTAACAGTCAACAGCCGGCAGCTTGAAGTAACTGTCGGCTGTGATCTGTAACCTGTCAGCAACCATGGACACCCAGAATTCGGTCGGGATTGTTGCAACCCAATCCTTCACCTTCGCCGCGCCGCCCGAGGAGATGCGGCTCGAGTGCGGACGGAATTTCGGTCCCATCACTCTGGCTTACGAAACTTATGGGGAATTGAGTCCGGCCAAAGACAACGCTATTCTCATTCTGCACGCCCTTTCCGGAGACGCCCACGCCGCCGGCTTCAATCATCCCCATGAACGCCAGCCCGGCTGGTGGGATATCATGATTGGCCCGGGCAAAGGGTTCGACACCCGCAAGTACTTTGTGATTTGCGCCAATGTCATCGGGGGTTGCAAAGGCTCCACGGGTCCCAGCTCCATCAACTCCCAGACGGGGCGGCCCTACGCCCTGAGCTTTCCCATGGTAACCATTCAGGATATGGTCAATGCCCAGCGAGCGCTGATTGACCACCTGGGAATAGACCAGTTGCTCTGCGTGGTGGGGGGCTCGATGGGCGGGATGCAAGCGCTCGAGTGGGTGGTCAGCTACCCGGAGCGGGTGCGGCTCGCCATCCCCATCGCCACCACCAGCAAGCTTTCCTCCCAGGCGATTGCTTTTGACGAGGTGGGCCGCCAGGCTATCATGTCGGATCCGCAATGGAAGGAAGGCGATTACTATGGCAAGTCCATCCCCCGGCGGGGCTTGGCCATCGCGCGGATGATCGGGCACATCACCTACCTGTCCGAGAAGTCTATGCACCAGAAATTCGGCCGCAAGCTTCAGGACAAGACGGAATACGGATACGACTTTCGCACGGATTTCCAGGTGGAAAGCTACCTGCGTTACAAGGGCGACCACTTTGTGAACCGCTTCGACGCGAATTCCTACCTCTATATTTCTAAGGCCATGGATTACTTCGATCTCGCCCAGCCCTACGGAAGCCTGGAGCAGGCGTTCGCCAACGTGAAGGCGAAGTTCCTGGTGATTTCGTTTTCATCGGACTGGCTTTTTCCCTCCTACCAATCCAAGGAAATCGTCAGCGCCTGCCGTCGCGTCGGGGCCGCGGCCATTTACACGGAAATCCAGACGGATTACGGGCACGACGCTTTTCTCCTGGAGTCGGAACAACTCACCTCTCTCATTACCAATTTCCTGACCCACGGGAAGGGGGCTTCATAACACATGGGCACTTTGGGCGAAGAACTTCAACTCGATACGGCCGGCACGGTGGTGCATCTGCTGCCGGAACACCGTGTGATAATGGACCTCATCGCCGAGGGCTCGCGCGTCATGGACCTGGGCTGCGGCGAGGGAGATCTGCTGCTGGCCTTGAAGGTCAGAAAGAACGTTCGGGCCGAGGGCATTGAGCTGTCCGAGGCCTGCATCCAGGCATGTGTGGCCAAGGGCTTGTTCAACGTCCACCACGGCGACTTGGACGAAGGGCTGGCGGATTATCCCGACAAGTCCATCGATGACGTCATCCTGACCAATACCATCCAGGTTCTGCACCGCCCCCTGTTTCTGATCCGGGAAATGGCGCGCGTGGGCAAGCGCTGCATTGTGAGCTTTCCCAATTTCGCCCATTGGCCGGTGCGGTGGCAGCTCTTTCGCCACGGCCGCATGCCGAAAACCGGAAAGCTGCCCCACGAATGGTACGAAACCTTGAACATTCATTTGACCACGATCATCGACTTCCGTGAATTTTGCCGCAAAGCCGGATTGCATGTCCTGCAGGAAATTCCCCTTCGCACCTCGGCGCCCGGACGGCGCGACGTGGTGCGGTTCTTTCCCAACCTGCGCGCGGATTCGGCCATTTTCGTATTGGAAGCAGGCCCGGGGATGATGGCCGGTGCCGCCACATCTGCCTGAAAACCTTCCCGTTTTTCCCATTTCCACCTTTGCCGATTATGCCCCTGTCGCTTATCATGATGGGTCCGCGCAATGGCGGATCTTGCCGATGTGTGAACGTGTTTCAATTCGCGTGCCGGCCACTGGCGCCAACCTCGGATGTCTGTTTGATTGCGGCGCGATCGCTTTGAGCCTTTACCTCGATATCCGTGTCACCCCGCGCGCCGATGGCGAGATTGTGGTGCGCTACCACGGTGTCCACGCCGATCGCGTTTCGGTGGGCGCAGACAATCTGATCGCGCGGACGATGCGCGAGACCCTTCGTGGTTGGGGGAAGACCTACGGATTTGACCTGGAGATTGAGAATCAGATTCCGCTGGGATCTGGGGCAGGTTCCAGCGCCGCCGCCATCGTGGGTGCTCTGGCCGCCAGTTACCGGCTTGCTGACCGCACCTTATTCGACGAGGAAATTGTGTCGCTCGCCGCCCGGCGCGAAGGCCACCCCGACAATGTGGCCGCCGCATGGCAGGGCGGTTTCACCGTGGCCGTTGAATCCGCCGGCCGCGTTTTGAGTTATTCGTGCCCGGTTCCCGAACCGCTGGGACTGGTTCTGGTGGTGCCGGATTACGCCTTGCCCACCAAAGAGGCGCGCAAGGTCTTGCCCGAGAAGTACTCGCGTGCGGACGCAGTGCACAATTTGCAGCGCGCGGCGGTGCTGACGGCGCAACTTTTTTCCGGCAAGGCGGAATTGCATCGCTGCTTCTTCGATGACCGCTGGCATCAATCCTTCCGCGCCCACTTGGTGCCGGGCCTGCCGGAAGTGCTGGCCTTGAAGCATCCCGACTTGCTGGGTATTTGCCTGAGCGGCGCGGGGCCCTCCCTATTGGCCTTTACGCGCGGCGACACGGCCGCCATCGGCGAGTTGATCCAACAGACCCTTAACGAGAAGCAGGTGAAAGCGCAGGTTCACTTGGTGGCCCCCGACAATCGCGGGGCCAAGGGCTGGATCCTTCCCGACTGATGGTTTCCCTAAAAACCACAGTGGCCTTCGGTCGTGATTCCGGCTAGAATATCCCCCTATGGATGAAAGAGACTTTTTTGACGAGAGCGAAACCCGAAAGCCCGCCACCCTCTCCTGCATGCACTGCCGGCAAACGGACACTTACGAAATTCGCTGGCTGGTGCGTACCAAGAAGAAGGCCCTGCGTGGCAATGCGGATGAACGCGACCGCGCGAAGTTTGCCAAGGCGCAGTCTTACATGACTCGCCTCGATGACATGATGCAGTGCAAGAATCAGCGGTGCCGGAAGAGGTTTGATATTACCGGAGTGCAGTCGGTAGTCTTCACTCCTTGAGTTTTCGCTTGCTGTGGACTGAGTGAACGTACACTTGCCCGAGACACCTGCTCGCCATTCGATAAGAGCGGGCAAGTCCGTGCTGACGCCGGAGAGCGGCGGCACTCATCCCCATGTCCCGCCTCGTACCCGCCCAGGCAATAAGCTTTCTTCCCTAGGTGGATTCCCAGCCCTCACTGGCGCGGTCCAAATTCGCGCCGAGGTATGGTCGGTCCCTCGTTATATTGAGAGGGGGGGTCTATCTCTATGCGATCGAAATTCACCGGCTGAAGGAGTTGCAGTTCCAGGTTGGTGCCGTAGGGCAGCACCACATCCTTGCCGCGCGTGGCCAGGACCCAGGCCACCCCGGCGGCAGCGCCCGCTGCACTGCCAATGCCCAAGCCCTCCAGCGGGGCTCCCTTGGCGGCCCCCACGATGGTTCCGATTTCGGCGCCGGGAACAGTGGTCTGCACCACGGTTCCCACGTCTTTACCTTTGGAACCTCCCCCTTCGACCTTTCCTTCCTGCGGCTTGAACTTGTCGTCACGCTCGCTTCCGAATCCGGAAAGCGTGGCGCGCAATTGCCGGGTGGTGCCATTGGGAAGAATGAGCTCATCAAACCGCAGGCCAAGCTGGGCGCGGCCTTTGACCCGTCCCGGGCGAATCACCTGCGTCACTGTGCCCCGAATGGAACTGCCCTTGGGAATTATGATGCGGTTCCCCACGGTGATGGGATAAATGGATTCGCAATAAATGGCCTCGCCGACGTAGGCCGACCTGGTGTTGATCGTGTTGTTGAGGATCAAGGGGATCCGGGTATCCGCAGGCACCACGATCGTCGAGTTGGCCGTCGCTGCCGGTGAGTCAGCGGGAACGGCCGGGGCGCCGGGCGCCGGGGTCGCTGTCTCTGCAGGAGCCGCGGGTTGCGGCTGAGCCGCCGGTCCTACAGGCCCTGCCGGGGTTTGGGCTAAGCCCGGAAGCGCCAGTGCCAGCATCAAGATGGATAAGGTAATTGCTTTCATGTGCGCCTTCCTTCTGCTGCTTGTTCATTTCAAGCCGGTTGGATGAAATCTCCTCTGGCCAGGTTGCTAAAGAGTATTAGGTCATCGGGTCATTGAAAAGCGCCCGTTGCCCGTTGTCAGTTGCCGCTCCTCTATGGCCCTGCTTCCCCATCTTGCAAAATCTGGTGCAACGGACGACGGACCACTGGCCACGGACTGCGGTCAATGCCCCGATGATCCGATGGCCAAATGACTCAATCCCACTGCCTCCCCAGCGAAGACTCGATGGCCGCCACGATCCGCGTGGTGTGGCTTTCCACGGCTTCTGCTCTCTCGCCTTCCACCATGACGCGCGCCAGGGGCTCGGTGCCGGAGTAGCGCACCACCACTCGGCCGCGTTCGCCCAGATCCAGACAACATTCGGTAATGGCCTGCGCCACGCTTGGTATCGCTTCCAGGGGGGGCTTTTCCCGCACGCGCACGTTGCGAATCAATTGCGGAAAGGGTTGGTAGCCGCGCAACAAATCACCGAAAGGCTGCCCGGTCCCGGCCAGCAGGCGAAGAACCGCCAGCAGTGTGATCATGCCGTCGCCCGCCAGCGATAGGGCGGAAAAAATGATGTGGCCGGAGGGCTCTCCCCCCAGCGAAATCCCGGAGCGAAGCATTTCCGCCAGAACGTGCTTGTCGCCGACTGCCGTGCGCCTCAGCCCTATGCCCTGCCGGGCCAGAGCCAGCTCCAAAGCGAGGTTGGTCATCAGCGTGCCCACCACAGCGTGCCCTTCCAGGTTGCCTTGGCGTTCGAGGAAGGGCGCGACGGCGTAGAGCACGTGGTCACCGTCGGCCAAGCGGCCCTCGCGGGTGGAAAAAATGGCGCGATCGGCATCCCCGTCGAAGGCCACTCCCAGGTCAGCGCCCAAGGTGCGCGTGGTTTCCGCCATCATTTCCGGGTGCAGCGAGCCGCAGTGCAAGTTGATGTTCCGTCCATTGGGTTCGGCATTGAGCAGGTGCGGCTTGATTCCCAACCGCCGCAGCAACATAGGCGCCACGCGGCACGCCGCGCCATTTGCGCAATCCACCACCAGACGATAACGGGAGAGATTGAGTCCCGGGGGAATTAGACTGGCCAGGTGCTCAACATATTCTTCCACCCAACCGGGACAATCCTGCGCAGCATTTTCCTGCGGGGCTGGCAATTCCGGCAGAACCTTGATCTGACTCTCGATCTCCAGTTCCTGAGCCTCCGCCAGCTTGATTCCGTGGGAAGAGAAAACCTTGATGCCATTGTCCTCATAGGGATTGTGCGAGGCGGAAACCATCACGCCGGCGGACATTTCATGCCGGCGCGTCAGGAAGGCAACACCCGGCGTGGTGATGATTCCGGCGTCAATCACCTGGGCGCCGGTCGAGACAAGGCCGCTGGCGAGGGCGCGGGAAATCCACTCGTTCGATTCGCGTGTGTCCTTTCCTAATACCACACCTACGTGGCCGGAAGTATTCTTGAGGACCATTCCCAAAGCGCTTCCGATCTTGAGAACCGTAGCTTGGTCCAAGGGGAACCGCCCCGCTACACCACGAATGCCGTCCGTGCCGAAAAGTTCAGGTTTAGTGGCCATGTTCTCAATCATTGTAGCGCAAAGCCTTGGCATTTCGGAGAGCAGGAGAATTCGGCCATCGGGTCATCTGGTCATCGAGCTCATTGCCTGATTTTCGATTCTCAATTTCCGTTTAGACTCAATCTTGCACTGCGAATGCCGCGCTCTCAGGTAAGCTGGTCCTTTGCAGGTCCCTTTTGCGAGTGTTCGTTGATGCGGTCGGCAATTTCCTGGGGCCGGTCAACATTGAAAATGGTCTCCCTGCTCGCCTCGCCGGCGGTCTCAATGGAAACATCGCCCACGCCGAAGATTCTTTGGCCGATGCGCTGATGCACCGTCACATCCTGCACTTTCAAAATCAAGATGGTCCGTGTGGTCTTGCTCAGTATGCCTGTTTCGTACCTCAACCGGTCATCGAGGATCGTCAACTTGGTCAGGCGATTGCGGAGATGGTGTTTCGCGGGCCAAAGCAGAAGGAGCACGGGCAACCAGGGAACCCAATGCGGCATGGACAAGGGGACGTCGGGCGGCCACTCGATGCGCAACATCGCCCCCACCGTGGCCACCACGATCACAACTGCCAGCACGTATCCGAGGTGAATGAATTTCATCGTCGGACGGACGATCATTTCGGACATGTGCACCTCCTGTGACAAGTACGCACCATTGTACCGCGACGCGGCAAGTCCCGCGCCATCGAAGAGACGTTGTGCAAGGCCTGCGGGTATGCCCGCGAATCATAATGGCGGACGGTTTCTCCACCGCGTCGTGCAGTGGGTGGGACGCGGACCGTAGAGGCCGGCTCCGGCACGACAGGTTTTGTTGGCTTCTGAGGAAGCCCAACCTCTGTCGCCCTGAAGGGCATCTCTACAAAAAACTGGAGCAACGCGGCTCTGCCGCAATGCGCCCCGTCATCGTACTAGGGCAAGCCAAACGAGCCCAAACAGTATGGTCAGGCAGGTAATAGGGAAGCCGACGCGGAAGTAATCCCAGAATCCGATGTGGACGTCGGGCTTCGCCGTTTCGACCACGATGATGTTGGCCACCGAGCCCGTGATGGTTAGGTTCCCCGCCAGAGTGCTGGCCATGGCGAGTGCCAGCCATGCAGTATGCGGGTCCGTGAAGCCCGGAACCAACGATTTTAGCAGCATCACGGCCGGGACGTTGCTCACGATGTTGCTGAACAGGGTCACCACGGTGGTAAAGACGCCCAGGCGCTGGAGATTCCAGTTGCGCGCAAAAGCCAGGAGGTGCGCGACGATGCCGGCATTCTCCGCCCCGCCCACAATCAGGAAGAGGCCAACGAAAAAAACCAGCAGCCCCCAATCGACTTCGTCGTAAAGCTTGCGGGGTTCGGTGGTGCGAGTGATCAGCAGGGCGGCAGCGCCCAGTGCTGCCATCATGGCGGGTGGCACGTCAATGAGGAATCCGGTGATGACCACGCTGACCACCGCCACGGGCTTGGTCAGCCGCGAGAGGTCCACCGTCGGGAGGGGGATGGCTTCTGCTGGGGCCGAGCTTTCCCTTCCTCTTGTGAACATCCAGTGCAGGACCGCCCAGTTGAGAAACAGTCCCACCAACGCCACTGGTCCGAGATGGAACAGAAAGTTTCGGTACCCGATTCCGGAGAACGAGCCGATCAGCATGTTTTGCGGATTTCCAGTGATCGTCGCCACGCTGCCGACGTTCGATCCGGTGGCCACCGCCAGCAGGTAGGGGAGGGGCGCAAGCTTCATCCGTCGCGTGATGGCCAGGACAAAGGGCACCATCACCAGGCAAACGATGTCATTCACGAAAAACGCGGAAAGCAGGCCACAAGCAAACACCACGGCGGGCAAAAGGTGAGCGGGTTTCAGCCGCCTCAGGACAAACTCCACATTCCACTCGAAGAATCCCACCAAGTGGAGATTACCCACGATAAGCATCATCGAGAATAGCAGGACGAGTGTAGAAAAATCGATGAAATGCAGGGCTTCGCGGGGGGGCACGATCCTGAATGCCACCATGGCGACGGCGCCGATAATCGCCGCCCCGGGGCGGTCAATCTTGAGCCCGGGGAATTTTCCCAGGGCAAATACGGCGTAACTGGCGATGAAAATAGCATAGGCGGCGATCAGGGGCGTATCAGGCAGTGGCGTGGCGAGTATTCCGCTCATACCAAGTCAGCATAACAATGCCAGGTGAGGCTATCAAGAGGCCCCATCAATGAACCTCCTACTCTTCCACCTCGCCGTGCAACCTTCTTGTATCCCCGCGTGGAACCCTGTAGCATTCTCTTCTCGCCATCATGTGTAAACCTGGGAGGTTGCGATGACTGAACCCGGTGACAATCTTGCTCGTGGGCCGCTAACGGCTTTGACGGAAGAAGAGCGCATGTTCCAGGCGATGGCTAGCGAATTCGCCGCGAACGAAATTCTTCCCCATGTGGAAGAAATGGATCGCGAGGGTGCGTTCAACCCTGCTTTGCTGGAGAAATTCTTCGCCCAGGGTTTCATGGGAATTGAAGTTCCCGAAGCATACGGGGGCAGTGCGGGCTCGTTTTTCCTGGCGATTCTTGCCATCGAGGAGTTCTCGCGCGTTGACGCTTCGGCGGGCGTGGTGATTGACGTTCAAAACACGCTGGTGAACAACGCTGTCAAAAAATGGGGGACGGAGGCGCAGAAGCAGAAATTCCTCCCTTGCCTGGTGCGCGACACGCTGGGCGCCTACGCGCTCTCAGAGGCAAACTCCGGCAGCGACGCCTTCGCGCTCGCTACGCGCGCTCGCGAGGACGGCGGCCGCTTCATTCTGAACGGCCAAAAACTCTGGATCACCAATGCCCAGGAGGCGGGCCTGTTTATCGTCTTTGCCAACGTGAACCCGGAGGCGGGGTATCGGGGCATTACAGCATTCCTGGTGGAACGCGGCACGCCCGGCTTCAGCGTCGGCAAGAAAGAGGACAAGCTGGGCATTCGCGCTTCCTCCACCTGCGAGCTTATTCTGGAAGACTGCTTCGTGCCCAAGGAGAACGTCCTGGGCGAAGTGGGCAAGGGTTACAAGGTGGCGATTGAGACGCTGAATGAAGGCCGCATCGGCATCTCCGCGCAAATGGTGGGAGTGGCGCGCGGGGCGCTGGAAAACGCCGTGCGCTACGCGCAGGAGCGCAAACAGTTCGGCAAGCCCATCGCCGAGTTCCAGGCCATCCAGTTCCAATTGGCCCGTTTGGCCACCGACGTGGAGGCGGCGCGCCTGATGGTCTATAACGCCGCGCGGCTGAAGGATGCGTGCCTGCCCTTCTTGAAAGAGGCTGCCATGGCCAAGTATTTTTGCTCCCAGGTGGCGGAGCGGGTGGCTTCCGAGTGTCTGGAGATTTACGGCGGCTACGGCTTCACGCGCGACTATCCGGCGGAAAAATTCCTGCGAGACTCGAAGATCGGGAAAATTTACGAGGGCACGTCGTTTATGCAGCTTCAGACCGTCGCCAAAATCGTGCTGGGAAAGTGAACGGGCTGCATCGCGCCTTCCGGAGCTCGGAAAGAAATGCTTCGGGCGGAGGAAAGGGTAGGGCAGACCTGCTCCACAGCTTCGCGGCTTTTCCTTGCCTCTAGGGACGAGCCGCTGGGAATGACAGCGCAGGACTGGCGATGATGGCAAGCATTATCCTGCCGTGCGCACACCACGGCTGACAAGCGTTCGCCGCCTTTAGTGGAGAGTCTTCCTCGCCGCGCGAGTTTTAGAGACTCTTCCCCCTCATTGAATTTATTGCCTGACTTCCGCCGTAAGGGAGGCGCCGCGGGCTGCGTGAGCGGCCCGCGGCGTAAACACTATTTCTTCTTCGGAGGCACAACAGCGTCTTTGAACGCTTTGGCCAGCCGGAACTTTACGACAGTCTTGGCCGGAATTTTGATCGGTTCGCCCGTTTGTGGGTTGCGGCCCACGCGCGCTTTCCGAGCGGCCTTCACAGCTTTACCTAACCCCGGGACTACAAATTGGCCTGAAGCCTTGGCTTCCTTGGTTGCGAGTGCGACAAGCTCTTCCAGAAGCCCCGCCGCCACTTTCTTCTGAATCCCCGCCTTCTCTGCCAGATGAGCTACTACCGCAGACTTGGTCATGACCTTCGCCATTTGTTGCTCCTCTCCGCACTGCTTATTTTTTAAATTGAGACCTTTTCATGAATACCGGGCCTCAATTTAGACAATTAATGCTAAGCTGTCAAGACATTTTAATGTGGTGGCACCCGAAAAAGCCACATAAAATGCACCTGCGGTGACCCCCGGAGAGAACACCCGCCAAATTCACAGGTGAGCGATTGCAAACCATCGGGGGTTTGGCTATAGTCCCAACAGGAGGATCGAATGCCGCTTTTTGAGTTTAAGTGCCGGGATTGCGGGACGACCTTTGAGAAGATCGTGCCCTCTTCCACCACCCCGGTGGTCTGCAAGAAGTGCGCAAGCCCCAAGGTGGAAAAGTTGTTGTCCGTGTTTGCGGTAGGGGCCTCGTCGCGCTCGGCGGCTTCCTATGAACCGGGACCCTGCGGCTCCTGTGGCGCCGCTCAACGCGGAATGTGCGGGATGGAATAGGCGACAGGTGCCACGAAAAGCCGAAACTTGAAATTGGAAACTCGAAATTCGATGCAAAGCCCGCGAGTTTCGAATTTCTATTTTCGAGTTTCGATTTCTCCTAACACCTGACATTAGTCGCCCATGGATTATCCGCGCATTCCCAACCTGCGCCTTGGCACTTCGAGCTGGTCCAGCGAAGACTGGGTAGGACCTTTTTATCCGCCCGGCACGCCGCCCGCGGATTTCCTCGGCGCTTACTCCCAGCATTTTGACACGGTGGAAGTGGATTCCACCTACTACCGGATTCCTTCCGAGGCCATGGTGCGGAACTGGCGCGCTCGCACGCCGCCGGGATTCACCTTCGCCGCCAAGTTTCCGCAAGTAATTACGCACGAAAAGGTATTGCAGGATTGCCGCGAGGAGTTGACAAACTTCTTGCGCACCATGAGCCTGCTGGAAGACCGCCTGGGCCCGCTGCTTTTGCAGTTCCCTTACTTCAACAAAAAGGCATTTGCGCGCCCGGAGGATTTTCTGGCCCGCCTCGTTCCCTTTTTGGAGGAGTTACCGGGCGGATTCCAATACGCTCTCGAGGTCCGTAATAAGCACTGGGTGAATGCGCGGCTGCTCGACGTCCTGCGCCAGAAGCGCGTGGCTCTGGCGTTGATCGATCACCCCTGGATGACTCCCATTCCGGAACTGGTGAGCAGGCTGGATGTGGTTACCGCCGACTTTGCTTACGTCCGCTGGCTCGGCGATCGCAAAGGGATCGAGGAAAAAACCCAGCACTGGGACCAGATCATCATCGACCGCGAAGACGAAATGCGCATCTGGATTCCGATCATCCGCGGGCTTCTCAATCGGCGCATTCAAGTGATGGGGTATTTCAATAATCATTACGCCGGCTTCGGGCCCGGGTCCATCGAGCTTTTTGGCAAGGTCTGGGACAGTATGAAGGAATCATGAATGATGATGGCAGTGAGGTTGGAGACGCCCATGCCTCGCGTTGAAGTCAGACTGCTGAGAAATCTCGATGAGCTACGGCAATGCGAGCGAGTCCAGACGCGGGTTTGGGGCGCGCCGGGGGTCACCTGTGAGGCGCTCGCGGCGGCGCAGAAATATGGCGGCGCGCTGATTGGAGCCCTCAGCAATGGCAAGGTGGTGGGTTTCATATTCGCCTTCCTCGCCCAGTACCACGGCCGTCTGATCCACTGGTCGCACATGATGGCGGTGGAAGCAAAGTTCCGGGACCAGGGATTGGGCCTCCGGATGAAACTGCTTCACCGCCAAATCGCTCTGGAGCGCGGTCTCAAATCCATCTGCTGGACGTTCGCCCCGCTGCAAAGCCGGAACGCGCGGTTGAACATTTCGCGCTTGGGCGCATGGGCGGAAGAATACGTGCCGGATTGTTATGGGCGCTTCCGCAGCCTGCTGGAGAAGGGCTTGCCCAGCGATCGCTGGGTGGCGAATTGGCAAATCAATACGGCGCGAGTGAAAGAACGCCTCGGCGGGGAAACACCGTTGTTCGAGCCGGCGCTCCCACGCGTGAATGAGACTCGGAGGAACGCTCAAGGCTTTCCGCAAAACCGGACGATTCGGCTGGACCTCGCCCATCGACGCATGCTCGTGGAAATTCCCGCCCAGACCGACGCTATGCGGTCGCAAGCCATGCCCCTGGCCCGCCGTTGGCGGCTGGAAACGCGCCGCATCTTTCAGCACTATCTCTCCGTGGGATATCGCGTGGAAGATTTCTTCCCGCCTCAACCGGCAACCGAGGGGCGCTGTTTTTATTTGCTAAGGCGCCCGGCGTAGGGCGTTCCGCCATTCCGGTAGCGGCGCAGGTTCCGGCTTGCCCATCATTCGTCCACCATCTATTGGGGGCCGGGGCAGGTGTCTTTCAGTGTGTTCCCGAGATCTTCCTTCTGGATTTCCAGCGTGGCTTGCGGAGTTCCGCCCTTGCCAGTCCTGGTGATGTGGAAAACATAGATGGTTTCATAATCGCTGTTCGGCCAGTCAGGCACGTGTCCCGGGCCGGTCCCATGGGACTGGAGCATCTGCCGGGCGAACTCGAACAACTTGATGTGTTCCCAGGCCACGAAGATCAGCGAGTGGGCATAGGCCGGCTCTAGCAATGCCTGCTGGAGTTCATCAATCCGGTCGAACCCGATCTGAGTGTTCACCGGCATCCCCAGACGAATTGCGGTGGGCTCAATGGTTGCCAGCGGCCTCACATAGGAGTAAGTAGGCTGCCCGTGACCCTCATTCACTTGCACGCTCGGATTCGGTGCATAGATGAAATCCGGTTTCCCATAGCGTGCGATGAGCAGAGAGGACAGCGCGAGCGCCCGGTTGAGCCCCTTGCAGGTCAACTGGCCGAGTCCCCCCGCCGGTTTTTCGCCATGCCGGATTAGAACGATGGTCTCTCCCTTGACCTGCGGCGTCTGCGCGGCAAAGGAGGGGAGGCTTGCGAGCAAGCAGGCGAGCAAAAGGCTCATTCTAAGCAAGCGTTGCAGAAAGGCTGGTCGTTTCACTGGATATCTCCTCATGCGGGATTAGCCCCTCAGTTTACAACACTAATGTTGCACTTTCCATGATGCCGGTTAGCCGTGAGGGCGGAATTACGAGTGTATGAAGATTATTGTGCCATCGGTTTCGAATTGCCCAGGGCGACACATTCCGGGCGCGTGATCGGCCAAGCGTAAACTGCACCATTCGCCCTCCCGCGCAGCTTGACTTAACTCCTTCCCACAAGGTATCTTAATGGTTCGACTTTAACGCAGGAAATCTAAGCGGGGAGCATTGCGTCTTGAAGCGTACCTATCAACCGAACCGCCGGCGCCGGGCAAAAACGCACGGCTTTCGTATTCGCATGAGAACTCCGGGGGGGCGCAATGTGTTGCGGCGCCGCCGTCAGAAGAGCCGCCATCGCTTGACTCCTTAAAGAGCTCGTTTGACCTCTCAAGCTTTCCCCAAGACTTTTCGGCTGCTACGCCGAAGCGAGTTTCGGCGGGTCTACGACGAAGGGCAGCGCCGCAGCGCCTCACTATGCACGGTCTTTTGCCGGCCCAATGGGTTACCACATTCACGCCTGGGAATCACTACGCCGGTGCGCGTGGGGAATGCTGTCCAGCGCAACCGCCTGCGCCGGCGAGTGCGCGAAGTGTTCCGCCTGAATCGCCTGGACCTTCCGGGCGGCTGGGACATCCTGGTGAACCCTCGCGAGGCGGTGGGGAAAGTCCCCTTCGCCACGCTCCAGCGGGAACTACTCCGGCTATTTCCCCATCAACCTCCCGCGTAGGGCAAATAGGTTACAGGGGACAGGGTACAGGTGACAGCGAAAAGGAAAACACCAAGCAGCGCCTTGTGCCCTGTAACCTGTTAACCTTCAATGGGCTCATGAAGCTTTTGGCTTTGGGATTGATTCGTTTCTACCAAGCGTGTTTATCGCCGGTGCTGCCCTCGGCTTGCCGGCACTATCCTTCCTGCTCGGCATATGCCTATGAAGCGGTCGAAAAATGGGGAGTGTGGAGGGGCGGGCGCTTGGCATTGGGGCGATTGTTCCGCTGCCGGCCCTGGGGCAGTTTCGGTTACGACCCGGTGCCGGAAAAGCAGGTCACAGGTTACAGGGAACAGGTTATAAAACAGTGACCCTCGTTTCCTGTTCCCCGTCATCTGTGCCCTGTAACCTGTTCCCTGTAACCTAAACCTATGAACCTTGACCAAGAAAAACGCGTGATGATCGCCTTCGCGCTCTCCATCGTGATGCTGATCCTGTATCGAATGTACTTCGTCAAGGAGCAGCCTCCCCAGCCGAAGACGGCCGCGCCGCCGGCGGCCGCCACTAGCACTCCTGCGGGCCCGCGGGGAGCGCCCACGACCACGGCCGGCGCTGGTTCTGCCGCCGCGCCCATCGCTGCGCCGGCAGCGGCAGCTCTGCCCATATTGCAAGGCACGAATCCGGAAGAGATCGTGGTGGAAAACAGTTTCTACGCTGTTACTTTTTCCACCCAGGGAGCAGTGGTAAAGAGTTGGGTGCTGAAGAATTATCGCGACGCAAAGGACCAACTGCTCGATACCGTCAATGCTCCGGCATGTGAGCATCTGGGTTTCCCCATGAGCTTGAGCTTTGCCAATTCTGCCCTCAAGTCCCAAATCAACGAGGGGATTTACTTGACCAAGGCCGTTAATGCTCGTGCGGTTCCCCCCGGGCAGGAGCCCCAAGTGTTAACCGGGAACGTCTTCTCTTCTCCCGTCACCTTGACCTTCACCTACAGCGACGGCAAGGTGCAAGTGAGAAAGCAATTCTCCTTCGGCGCGGATTACGTGGTCAAGGTAGCGGTGAGCGCCTTTGAAGGCAAGAATAATCTGCCGGTCGAGGTCACCTGGCCAGGCGGATTCGGCGATCACTCGCTCGCTTCCGCCGCCATCGAGAGCTACAGCCAGGGGGTCTATGGTTCGATTGGCGATCTCACCACCGTCGCCCAGAGCAAAGTGAAGGAGGACCGTGCGGTTCCCAGCCCCGTGCAACTGGCGGGACTCGAGGATAAATTCTTCGCCGCTGTTTTCCTTCCTGATGCGCCCGACCAAGCCTCCTTCCGGTTGGCGCGGCAGGAGTGGTTGCCGCCCGACTGGACCGAGAAGGAAAAGCCCAAACCTCTTGCCGCCACCTTGGTGGAAATTCAGCCCAAGCCTTTGGAGTTCCGCCTGTTTGTCGGCCCCAAAGCCTTGGACGTGCTCAAGTCCGTGAATCCTCCCCTGGATTCCCTGGTGGACTTTGGCTGGTTCAGCATCGTCGCCAAGCCCCTATTTATCGCCATGCGGTATATCTACGACCACTGGGTTCACAATTATGGCTGGGCAATTGTCCTGTTAACCGTCATTATCACTACGGCGATGTTCCCGCTGAAACTCAAGGGACTTCGTTCGGCGCAGGAAATGCAGAAGGTGGCGCCGATCATCAAGGGCATCCAGGACAAGTACAAGGGTTATAAGCTCAACGACCCGCGCAAACAGAAGATGAACGAAGAGGTCATGGCGGTTTACAAAGAGCACGGCATCAATCCCTTGGGCGGCTGCCTGCCCATGCTCTTACAGCTACCTTTTCTCTATGGCTTCTACCGTGTGCTCGACCTGGCCATCGAACTTCGTCACGCCCCGTGGATCTGGTGGGTCAAGGACCTCTCCGCGCCGGACCGGCTCAGTATTCCGGGTTTGTCCTTTACCATTCCGGTTTTAGTGATTCTGATGACCATCGCTTCGTTTATCATGCAGAAAATGACGCCCATGACCACCGCCGACCCTGCCCAGCAGCGCATGATGATGTTCATGCCGATCTTTATGGGATTCCTTTTCTACCGCTTTGCCAGCGGCATGGTCCTCTATTGGCTCACGAGTAGTGTGGTGCAGGTTCTCCAGCAGGTTGCCATCAATCGATTCATGCCCCCGCCACCCTCTCTTCTCACTCCGCGCAAACCCGCTGAGGCCAAGAGGTGAAACATGGACACCGGCACGCCCCCCGCTGGACACGACATCGAGAACTACTTGAGCTTGATGGAATCCACGCTCCACGCCATCATTGCCGCCAGCCCCTTTAAGCTGACTTTTTCCCTTCACCAGGCTCCTGCCCAGGCGGATGATCCGGAGGGGCCGGAATATGTAGTGGACCTATCCGGGGCGGACGCCGATCTGCTGCTGGAAAAGAATGCCACGCTCTTGCATGCCCTCGAATACGTGGTGTTGAAGGCCACCCGCCTGGATGAAGATCATTTCCGCAAAATTGCCTTCGATTGCCACGATTGGCGGCGAACGCGCATCGAGGAGCTGCGCCTGATGGCACAGGTGGCGGCGGAACGCGTCATCGATACCGGCGATCCCTTCACTCTGAGCCCCATGAATCCCCGCGAGCGGCGCATCGTCCACGTGGCGTTGAAAAACCAGCCGAAGGTTCGCACCGAGAGCGAAGGGTTTGGTCCCGAGCGCAAGGTCGTGATCTACCCCAGCAAGTAATCGGGTCATCTGGCCATCGGGTCATTGAAAACCCTCTTGCGTAGCCAATTGTTTTGTCCTCTCTCCCAACATTGCCGATGTGGCACACTGTTTCGCACAAGGATTTTTGAAAGTGTTAGGTGATTAGGACGAATTGATTTGCTGGGTTAGATGGTTTTCAATGACCCGATGGCCCGATGAGCAAATGACCCGATTCCCCATGACCTGTTCACCCGATCACCCGATCTCCCGATCACCCGATCCTATGACCGAAGACTCCATCGTCGCCATTTCCACTCCCGCCGGCCGAGGCGGTTTGGGAGTGGTACGCCTTTCGGGCGCCCGCGCCATTGAGATTGCTTCGCGCCTCGTCAAACTGCCCAAGCTGCCACTTGATACCCAGCACGCCACGCTCGGCGCCTTTGCGGAAACGGAATCGGGGCGAGTGCTCGATCAGGTGGTGGTGACTTGCTTTCGCGCGCCGCATTCCTACACGGGGGAAGACGTGGTGGAGATTTCCTGCCACGGCGCGCCGGTGATCCTGCGCTATCTCGAGGAGTGCTGCCTTGCCCAGGGAGCGCGCGCCGCGGAGCCGGGTGAGTTCACCCTGCGCGCCTTCCTGAACGGGCGCATCGACCTGACCCAGGCGGAAGCGGTTCGTGACTTGATCGAATCGCAAACGCTCTATCAAGCCCGCGTGGCCGCGCAACAGCTTGCGGGCTCCGTCTCCACGCGCCTGAAGCCGCACAAACAGGTTCTGCTCGAGCTCATCGCCCGCCTCGAAGCCGGCATCGACTTCGCCGAGGACGACGTGGCGGTTATCGCGTGGGAGGAAATTCTCACCCGTCTCGACGGCATCCGCGCCGACCTCCAGAAGCTGGTGGAGGGCTACGATTACGGACGCATCGTGCGCGAGGGCCTGACGCTGGCCATTGTGGGGCGGCCCAACGTGGGCAAATCGAGCCTGTTCAATCGCCTCGTGAATGAAGAGCGCGCCATCGTTACCCCCCTGCCCGGAACCACTCGCGACCTGGTGGCGGAGACGGCCAACCTGGGCGGCATCCCCTTGCGTTTTGTGGATACGGCGGGAGTCCGCGAAGCCCTCGACGAAGTTGAGAAGCTCGGCGTGGAGCGCACCTTCCGCGCCATCGCTGATTCGGATTTGCGCCTCTTGGTGGTTGACGCCTCGGAAGCGTGGACGGAGGATGATGCCCGTTTGCTCGAGAAGTTGCGCCCCCTGGGCTCCCTGCTGATCGCCCTGAATAAGTCCGACCTGCCACCGCGAATTACAACCGATGTAGCGCCGGGCTTTAGCCCGGCACCTGCCGCCCTAAAGGGCGGCGCTACAACGCCGGCGGAAGCCGCAAAATCCGTGCAAGTGCATTGGGACGTGGGAACGACCCCGCCCGAAATCGTCCGCACCTCGGCGCTGACGGGCGAGGGCATTCACCAGCTCAAGGAAAAGATTCTCGCTCTGGCCGCCCCCGCCCGCGACATCGGGCCGGAAGGTGAATTCATCACCAACCTGCGCCACCAACAGCTCATCAAGAATTCACTCGCCGGCCTCGCCAAGGCCCGCCAAGCCGCCGAGCAGCACACCCACCACGAAATGCTTTTGCTCGACCTCTACGATGCGCTGCGGCCCCTCGACCTCATCACCGGCGCCACCTACGCCGACGACGTTCTCGATGTCATCTTCAAAACCTTCTGCGTGGGAAAGTGAGAAGATCGGGAGATCGGATGATCTGGAGATCGGGTCAGCGGGCCATTTGCGATTTGTGATTGGTGATTGGGCTTTGGTTCACAAGGTGATTGAGCGATTTCCCAGTTTCCAGTTTCGATTTTCGGACTTCCAGTTTCGAACAAGGAGCAACAAAATGAAGCGTTCCGTTCTTTTCACGGTCTCGATCATGTTGGTGGGGATGCTGCCGACGGTGGCGCGCTTGCAGGCACAGGATCTGCTAAGCGCCGAGATGGAGATCCGGAGTCTTGAAGCGCGCCGATTCCAAGCTCTGACAAAGGCTGATTTTCCGGCGCTCGAAAACCTGATCTCCGCTGACCTCGTTTACACCCACGCCACGGGCTGGCGGCAGAACAAAGCCGAGTTCCTGGCCTCGCTTCGCACCGGCGAGCTCCAGTACCGTGCCATTACGCCGCATCAGGTTAAGGTGCGCATTTACGGCAGCACCGCCGTGGTCACAGGCACGGCATCATTCAAGGCGAAAGCGAAAGGGCAGGAGGTCAGCGTCGAACTCGAGTATCTGGAGGTCTTCGCCAAGCAGGACGGACGCTGGCAACTGGTGGCGTGGCAATCCACGCGTCAGGCGCCCTGACCCCTGCGCCGTCATCCTGAGTTGTCAACGCCTCAGGTGAGCAGAAACCAGCCATGAAATGCACCATCGCAGGATGCCCGGGCGTCTATGAACCCCGTACGGTCGTCCACACGGCGAGACAACGAGGTGAGGTGTTGACGATCGACTACGTTCCCGCCGAGGTCTGCAACGTTTGCGGCGATGTTCGGCTCGCCCCCGAAACCGTGCGCCGCATCGAAGCCTTGATCAAAGCCACTCCCCCCTCGACGCGCCACGTTGCTTTCTACGAGCTTGCCTGAACCCGGAACAGCAGTCGAAGCGTTGAAAGGGGAAAGTTGAAAGTTAACTGCGGGTTGGCGTACAGCGGAATCTCCGCGCTGCGAGGCATCAATGCCTCAGACTGCCTCTCACCCGCAAGTACCGTGACAAGTGAAGAGTTACGAGCAAAGCCCTTTACCCCGGAAGAACAGTGACGAGTGATGCGCGGGGCGGTAGTTCTGTACGGGAATCTCATGAATTCTTGCTTTTTTTTCAGTGCTGTCCCATTACAAGTCGAACAGGCTCAACTGGATACCTGGATCGACATCGGTAGATTGCTCGTTGAAGTTGGAAAAACCCTGTAAAATCGGGGTTTTTTCGAAAATCGTGACACTGAGAATTTCGAGAATTTGATAGAGACTCATATCCAGTCCGAGTCGTTTTTTGGCAATGGCGACCAGGACGTAGGCCGCCAGGGCGACCCACACTTGTGTCTTCACGGCGTTCTCGGAGGTGCCATAGAAAGCCTTGATGCGCAGGTGCTGTTTGATCCAGCGAAAGAACAATTCCACCTGCCAGCGTACCCGATAGAGTTGGGCGATGAGCAAGGGAAGCAGGGAAAAATTGTTGGTCAGGAAGGTGAGCCGGGACTCCTTCTCGGCGTCGAAGTACACGATGCGGCGCAAGGTGTGAGGATAGCGTTGCGCCGTGCGGATGCCGGTGAGGCGAATGATTTGGTCGCAGCGCACGCCACTGGAGCGCTCGACCGGGCGCGAGGTGCGCAGGTAGAACTGCAAGTTCTTTTTGGCGCGGGTGACGAAAAAGGCGCAGGCTTGCGTGAACAGATAGAGACGCGCGAAGTCCACATAACCGCGGTCGAGCAAGTAAAACGCTCCCGGTTCCAACCACAGTTCGTCGAGGAGATTGACATCGTGGACCTGTCCGCCAGTCACATAAACACTGGTGGGAATGCTGCCGCGCACGTCCAACAGGGTATGCAGCTTGACCGCACTTTTGTGCCGGCGAAATTTTCCCCAGGGAAACAGCGCGAGGCACAAATCGATGGTGGTGGAGTCGAAGGCATACACGGTCTCGGACAAGTCCACGCCGAAAGATTCGTCGCGGTAAAGATCGCGCGCGAAGTGAATCAACACTTGCGCGAAGTCGCGGTAAATGCGCCAGTCGCGAACCTCGTTGGCATGGGCCAGCGTGTTGCGAGAAACTTGTCCCCGAAAACCCATATGGTAAAGTTTGGAGGGCTGGGCGCGCAGACAAGCTTCGATATCGCGCAAGCTGCGGCGATAAGTGAGTTGAGCGAACAGCAAGCAGAGGAACTGATCCCAACAAGAGAAATCCTTGACGTAACGATTGCCCTGGTAGCGGTCAACGCAAATCTCGAACTGGTAGGTCGGGAGGAAATCCAAAAGCTGGGAGAAAACGCTGCGGCCAAGATTCATCTGCTGCCTCCGGCACGGGCTGGAACACAACAGAATGATGCCAAAAGAGGCGCAGAAAATTGAAATCGAAAAATAACATCCCAACCCCTTACTTCGTTTCGATCATGCAGTTACGGCGAAGCGCCCCAACTTTCTTGGGACAGCACTGCTTTTTTTTGACAAAGCATTTGTGCCACTTGAGGTATTTCGAGAACAAAAGCCACCTGATCGTTGAGCTGCAGTTCTGCCGTGCTGTGCTACCCGATTTTGCGGAATACCGTCATTTCGTAAGCGGAACCTTTTCCAATTCGGGGGGTGGGGCGCTGGGAAGATTGAGGTACTTTTTTAGAAATTCGTACCGATCGCGGCGCGCCTCGGCATTCAGCGCGTGATTGGCGTCATAAAACTTCATCTCTTTCGGTGGGGAGCTCAATTCGAAGTAGTGCTTTGCCGCCGCCACAGAAACATATTCATCGTGGGTGGCGTATTGGAACAGCGCGGGCGCGGGACCCAGATGAGCAGCATAGGTGGCGGGATCGGCCCAGTCGTAGGCGTCCAGATACTCCAGAAGCCTGGCGGCGGGCACGGACTTGCGGAAACTGACAAGCTCCGGCGCATCGGAAGTAAGCAGGAACTCGCGGCTGGATTGGGGGTTGCCCATAAAGACGAAGGCGGTGGGACGCTTGTCCACGGCGTCGAGCATGGCGCCGCAGCTCGCGTCAAAACTGTGGCCGACGTAGCCAAGGCGTTGCGGGTCCACGTCGTCGCGCGCCAGAAGCAGGTCGAGCCCGCGGCGGAGATCGATAACCTGCTGCGCCGTCACGTCCGCATATTGCGAACTGAGAGGGTCGGGATTAGGTTGGAAGCCGGGACGAACACCAGGCGCGTCAATCAGCAGAGACACCACGCCGGCGGGCGCGAGCGCGACGGCCTCTTCGAGAAATTCGATGCGCTTGGCCGTGGGGGAGTTGGGCATCATCCAGTGTCCCCAGAGAATGGCGGCAAACCTGCCCTTTCCGCTCGGCGCCACCAGATAGGCGGGCACCACGCCGCCCCTCGGGCTGGCGTAGGTCAGATCGTGAATCTGCACACCGGTGCGGTCCTGCACGGAGACTTCCCTGATGTCGAGCGGAGCGTGCGCGTCGTACTCAAAGTGCTTTACCGCTGAGGAGTAGGAATCCTGCGCGAGGGCAGGCTGGAGTGCTCCACCTATAACACCCATCAGCAGGGCCGGGAAGACTTTCACCAGAATTTCTGTTATCTGTATTCGCATGACCGGTAATGTATACCTCCGTGCCTCTGCATTCAATGTCCGGCCGGGCCTTCGGCGCCAGGCGCATCCCCGGTCCACGGAAAGGGTTGACAAATAACGCCGCAAGGCAAACACGCAGCCAAATGCAATGTCCCTCGGGCAAGCAACCGGTCGGGCTGCGGAGGTCGCGGAGAATTCTCAGTCATTGTCAACACCATGCCTTTATCCCCTTTCTCAATGCCATCCTTTAATGCTTTGCTCAGCACCACTCCCGTCTCTCGGCCTCCCACGCCTCCTCATCTTAGGAGGTGAGCCGTTTAGGAATTCCCCTTATGAATCTCGACGGCCACGAAGGGCGCGAGGAGCAAGACAACTACGGCGAGGGCGAGAAATCCCAGAATCTTCCGCTTGCGGTTAAGTGGCCTCATACTTCCTTAGACACCGCCTTGGACCTGCTTGTTCCCAAACTATCACTGAGAGGCAATAGAGCACCCTCGGAGCCTTGTTTGTCAACGAGACAATTTGTCTCTTGACGTATCGAGTCGATGAGTATAGGCTAGATATGCGATGAAGGCCAGGCGCACCACGTCCCCGGGAAGAAGCTGCCAAAATTCGATCTCAAGATCAGCCACCATCCAAAAAACATAAAAATGAAGGTTGCTCCTCATTGTTCATTGAAAACAAAGGGGCAAAAAAAGTGCTCCTCATTGATTGGTGAAAACAAAGGAGTTAATGTGATTTCGATGTAAGTTAATGAAAATAAATAAGATGATCGTACAAATCAATGTATCGACTCATCCGCCGATCGCTCCATCGGCTGCTCGCGGCGTTGGTCTTAGCTGTCCCGATGCGCCGGTCACAAGGGCAGTGACGAGTGACGAGGGACAAGTGCCGACTGGCAGCAAAGCTGACTTCGACAATCACAAATCGCCAATCACCAATCGCTAAATGAACCAATGGCCCGATGGCCCGATGGCCCGATCTCTTTTGACTCTTGCCCGCCTCTGTGTGAAGATATCGCGGGAGAAACCCCATGGCCAAAAAGAATCTTCGTGTTCGAATCGTAATTGCACTCGTTTTATTTGTGTTGATTTTCCTGCCCCTCTTCGCCAACGGCGTGAACATGCTCGTCGATTGGTTGTGGTTCAAGCAGGAGGGTTACCGTCTGATTTACCTCACCATTCTGAAAGCCCAGATCAACCTGGGTGGAATCGCCGGCATGGGCTTCATTATCGTGGCCGGCCTGAATCTCCTCCTCGTTCACACCCTGGCGCACCGGCAGGGATACCGGATTTATGAGGAGCACATTGATTTCCCGCCCCTGGAGCGCTTCGGTGGGCTGTTCCGCTGGATCATCTGGGGCGGAATGCTGCTGGTGGGTTACATGGTGAGCAATTGGGGCATGGGCCATTGGCTTACGTATTTGCGCGCCCAGCATGTGCCGGTCATGGGGATCGGTGACCCGCTGTTCGGCCGCGACCTGGGCTTCTATCTATTTCAATTGCCCTACACGTGGTTTCTCTACCACCTGGCGCTGGTCACCGTGATTTGCTGCCTGCTGAGCGGCGCCTTCCTGTACATGGCGGAGGGCGGCGTGTGGATAACACCGCGCGGTCCGGTGGTGGCGCGGGCGGCGCGCGCGCACTTGATGGTCCTGGGCGGCATTCTCTTCCTGCTGATTGCCTTCCGCATTCGTTTGGGCATGTACGATCTGCTCTATTCGCCGACGGGCATGGTGTATGGCGCGGGTTACACGGACGTTCACGCCACCCTGCCCGTGTTGTGGGTGCTGCTGGTGCTGGCGATTTTGACCGCCCTCATCTTCTTCCTGCGCGCCGGCACGAAGGATCTGCGCACGCCCCTCATCGCCATTGGCGCCCTCATCGTGGTGGCCATCCTGGGCGGATCGTTCTACCCGGAGATCGTGCAGCGCTTTGTGGTGGCGCCGAATGAGATTGATAAAGAGCGGCCCTACATTGCCAACTCCATCGAATTCACCCGCCGGGCCTATGCGCTCGATCGCTTTGAGGAGCGCAGTTTCTCCGCCGTGGAAGACCTGACGCTCGACGACATTCGCCAGAATGAGGCGACGTTCCGCAACGTCCGCCTGTGGGACCACAAGCCGCTGCTGACCACTTTCGCCCAATTGCAGGAAATCCGCACCTACTACGATTTCATGCACATTGATAACGACCGCTATTGGATCGACGGCGTCTACCGCCAGGTCTCGCTTTCGCCCCGCGAGCTGAATCCTGACCGGCTGCCGGGGCGGAATTGGATCAACGAGTATCTGACTTACACGCACGGCTACGGCTTGTGCCTGGGGCCGGTGAACGAATTCACCAGCGAGGGGCTGCCCGTGCTTTTCATCAAGGACCTTCCCCCCGTCTCCAACGTTTCCTTGAAGGTGACGCGGCCGGAAATCTATTTTGGCGAGGAACGTAGCGAGGAAGGCAGCGATTATTGCTTCGTCAAAACGCACGCGCAGGAATTCGATTACCCCCAGGGCGACAAGGACGTTTACACCAGCTATCAAGGCACCGGGGGCATTCCGGTGGAGAGCTTCTGGAAGCGCATTCTGTTCGCGCTGGATTTTGGGGAGAAGAACATCCTGTTCTCGAGCGACATTCAACCCGACAGCCGCCTGATGATTTACCGCCAAATTCTCCAACGCGCCGAGCGCCTGACGCCGTTCCTTCACTACGACCACGATCCCTATATGGTGATCGCGGACAACGGCGCGCTTTTCTGGATGCTCGACGGCTACACCAGCTCGACGCGCTATCCCTACTCGGAGCCCGCTCCCAAGGGGGATAATTACATCCGCAACTCTGTCAAGGCCACCATCAACGCCTATACCGGCGAGGTGCGGTTCTACATCAGCGACGCGGATGACCCCTTCATCCAAACCTATGCTCACATCTTTCCCGGAGTGTTCCATCCGCTTTCCGAAATGCCGAAGGATTTGCGCGCCCACATCCGCTACCCCGAGGAATTGTTTTCCGTTCAGGCCAACATGTATGCCCTGTTCCACATGACCGACCCGCGCGTGTTCTATAACAAGGAGGATTTGTGGCGCGTCGCCCAGAGCGCGGCCGGCGGCCCCAGCGCCCCCATGACCCCCTACTACAACATCATGAAGCTGGCGGAAGTGGGCCAGCGCGAGGAGTTCATTCTCATGGCGCCGTTCACGCCCGCGCGCAAGGACAACATGATTGCCTGGATGGCGGCGCGCTGCGACGATCCCAATTACGGCAAGGTGCTGGTGTTTACATTCCCCAAGCAAAAACTTATCTACGGCCCGCAGCAGATTGAATCGCGCATCGATCAGGACCCGGCGATTTCCCAACAATTGACTTTGTGGGGCCAGGGCGGGTCGAAGGTGATTCGCGGAACGCTGCTGGTGACCCCCGTGCTCAATTCCGTGCTCTACGTCGAGCCGCTTTACCTCGCCGCCGATACCAGTGGCGCTCTGCCGCAATTGCAGCGCGTGCTGGTGGCCTATTCCGACCACGTGGTGATGGAGCCCACCCTGGACGCGGCTCTGACCAAGATTTTCGGCGGCACCGTGACCACTACGGAAGCGCACCTTGCCACGATTCCCGGCCAGCCAACACCCGCCGGGGCCGCGGGCGCCAAGCCTGCGGCGGTTGTTCCTGACACTCAGGCGCTAATCCACGAGGCCAGTCAGCACTACGATCGCGCCCTGCAACTCCAGCGCCAGGGCGATTGGGCGGGGTATGGAGACGAAATCAAGAAGCTCGGCGAAGTGCTGAATAAGCTGGCAGCGGGACAGAAGTAGGCAGAAGGCAGTAGGCAGAAGGCGGTAGGCAGTATGCAGTAGGCAGAGAACGGGGCGTTGCCGTTGTGGAGGTTCGCGGCTCGTCTCGTACGGGCAAGGAAAGGCCGCGGAACTACAGAACAGGTCCGCGCTCGTCTGAAGGAGTAAGGCTCGATGCGAAAACCTAAGCACAAGGAAAAGGTGGTGACGGGAGTTGGCTGGTACCGGCCGGAGCAGTGGCAGCGCTTGCGCGAGATTTCAGTTGATGCCGATCAACTCGAGAATACGCAGGCGGAATGGCTGCCGGTTGCGGAAAAGGCCGTGAAGGATCTGGAGCGCCTGGGCATTTCAGTCATCAAGGTGGATGTGGACGTTGAGGAGTTGCTGAGTTGGAGCCGGCAGCAAGGCTTACCGCTTGACGGGAAGGCTCGCGCTCAGTTCATTGAAGGCAAAGTTCGTCAGATGGTCAAAACCCGGGGATAAGACCCCCACGAAATAATTCTGCCATGCGCAAGGTTCTGGCCATTCCGCTCGACGAAGTCCGCGAGCATTTGGCGCTGAATTCCCGGCAAGACGTGAAGGTGGTGGCGCCGGAAATTCTGGCGGGCGAGCTCATCGCCAAGCTCAAGGCCGCGGGCAGAGCGGTGAAACCCGAGCGGCCGCTCGAAGGAGTGGAATGGCGGCACGCCGCGAGCGACGCTCCTAACGCGCTGTGTGAATCAAGCGAATTTGCCGCAGAAATCGCCGAGGAAACATCGGGCTCCTTTGCGCTCTGCTTCGCCAACGAAAAAGGTCCGCAGGACGCCCACTATCACCCGCATCATTTGGAAATCTATTATTCCGAGCATCCCCTCGTAGCAGAATACCGCATCGACGCGAACGCCCCCATTGAGCGCGTGAAGCTCGCGCAGGGCGGCGTCCTCATCTTCGCCGCCGGCGTTATCCATCGCGCCCGCCTGGGCGGCCTGACCATGGTGATTGAAATTCCCGCTGTTAAGGACGATAAGGTGGTCGCGGAGTTGTATGGTCGCCGCGGCTGAAAGGCCGCGGCTTGTCCCCTATCGGCAAGGAAAGGCCGCGGACCTACAGAACGTGTCCGCGCCAGCCTACTGAAAGTCCGCCGACCTTAAGGGTGGGCGACCGTTCGGCCAAAGGGCGAGCGCCGCCCGTATTGAAGGGCGCGGTGGTGCAGTTGGCATCAGGCCGAAGGCACATGCTCGACCCACTCATTCGGCTTATGCGAGCCCAGTTTGAGATGGAGGGTCACCGGCCTTCCCTCGGGCAGGTGCAGGTCGCAGTTGGCGGTGTCCGGTTTGGGCGGCGCAGTCAGCACGCCGGCGGACGCGGTGATGTCTTCGATGCCGTAGCGGGCGATCAAAGTGATGTCCTGCTTTCGGAACGAGGTCACCCTCAACTCTACGGTTCGGGTCTGCATGTTCCACACCAAGCGGTCGATTCGGGCAAAGGTTCTGGCCAGCATTCCGTTGATCGAACCCTTGACGAGCGTCTCCGGAAGAGCGGGAAGCACCTCGATCACGCCGGGACGCGAGTACAGAAGCATCTCCATCATGATCGTGGGAATTCCGCCCTGCGCATCGGGCATGGGGAAGGCGTAGGGATCGTGAGAACACCGGAGCGTGGTGGCGACGTAGCCCTGCTCAATCAGTTGCCGCAGCTCGGTATCCACCATGTAGCAGTCTTTGAGCCGCGCCCCCACTAAGGCGCGATGGCAGCGGCCGTGAGCGGCCAGCCTTTCCGGCACGCGCCTTCTGTCGGCCATCATCGCGGCCAGAGCCAGATTCGGCGTGCGATCCGGATCGATCTCGTCGCCCGGCCAGGCCCCATACAGATGGGAGATATGACGATGGCTGTAACGCTCTTCCAGCGTGGGCCATGCCCATTCCTTCAAGGTGCCGTCAGGCTCCAGCAAGTAGGGCGGCATCTTGGCCAGCAGGGCCTTCCATTTCGGCACGCTGTCGGCATCGATGCCCAGCAGTTCGCACGCCTCGATCAAGTTGGTCAGAACTTCCCGGCAAACCGCGATGTCCATGGTGGCGTTGATCACCAACATGGCGGAAGGACTCGTGTTGGCGGGATTGTTCTCCGGCGAGAAGGAGGGAACGAAAATGTAATTCCCATCCTTGTCGGTGACCGTCAGGAAATCCTCGTAAAACAGCGCCAACTCTTTGAGTGCCGGCACCACGCGGTTGCGCAGGAAGTCCACATCACCCGTCGTCAGATAGTGATCCCAGAACGGGCGCACACACCAGCCCCCGGCGGAAAGCCAATAGGGATGAGGCCAGATCTCTCCCGTCGAAGCGGCGTAGGAGTAATGGAACACCACCCCGACTCCTTGTTGCGGGCAGAGGGAATAATGGGTGCCGCGCATGCCGAAGATGTTCCTGGCGTTCACCCGGAAGTCCGGGGCCAGGCTCTCCATCCAATTGAAGTAGGCATCCATGCCTTCCCGCAAATCGCCCTGCGGACCGGGCGCAATCTGCAGGTTAATGTTGGCGTTCGTCTCCGCCGACATGGAGGGATATTTGCCGCTGGCGAGGATGAACCAGTAGCGTCCCATTTCGAAGATCTTCTCCAGCAACGCCGGCGAGTAGTCCCGCCGCGACCTCTGATCGGCCAGAAGTTCCTCCGCAGACCATCCAAATTGAGAGGCGCCGCCAAAGTCCACCGTGACGCGGTTCAGGGCTTCCGACTGGACTTTGCGGTGTCGCTCGCGGATCGCGTCATAGTCCGGGCTCAACCCCTCGACACCCTGCCGCAGAGCTTCCACCTTGTCGTCGCTAAAGTCGGCGAACCATTCGATGCGCGTGAGAAGCATCACCGACGACGCGTTTTCGACCACCAGAGTGTCTCCCTCCATGCGGGCCGAGCCGCCGTTCGGAGCCACGCGCACCACCCCGGCGTAGCCGCTGTTATCCACGGAGGGATCCAATCGGCACTTGTAAATGAGCCGCTCTTTGTTGAAGTCTTGCTGAATGTCGCTTTCCCCAATATTCGTCCCGAAAAATCCTCCCGGGGGGCAACGTCCCCTCGAGTATTTCTGCACGGCAATTCGGGCATTCACCTGTTGCCCCTTCGGGGCGGTAAGGAATTGGACCACGACATCATCGGGCCGGGAAGTGAAGGTCCGGCGAACCCACTCGCCACGCTCATCGTTCCAATGCACCTTCACCTCGCTGCTCTCGAAATCGACGGTGCGCAGATAATCCTTGACCGACGCGGTTTTGGGAAAATCGAGGCGCATCATGAATGCCGGGACCGTGGGGTGCGGCCACGTATTCTGCTTGATGGGGCCCTTGTTCATTTCCTTGAACGCGAATTCGATCGCTTCCTGGTATTTCCCCTCCAATACCATTTGCCGCACTTGCGGAAATATGCCGGCGACCTGGGGAGCCTCAAAGGGCTTCTTCCAGGGCATGAGAAGGCTTTCGTGGTGGAAAAGGATCTGCTCCGAGTACGGATCGCACGTCACCTCGATGTTCATGTGTCCATTGCCGGAGGTGAGCCCCGCGCTGACCGTGGCGCCGGGAATCGTGCTACAGAAGCCCCGCCGCGGGACAATGCCGCGCCGCAGCCGCTCTTCCCGCGGCATCGGCGAGATCTTCACGTCGGGCGACAGGTGCGATGCGGCGAACTCCGGCATCTTGGGAAGAAATGTGTCGTTCTTAGATCGGCGAAGATACTCGGGAGAACGAATCTCCTCAGGCGCCTTCGCTGCCGGTTGCGAAGTCTTGCTTGACTCAGTGGAACCGGTTTCGCTTGCCGGAAGCGGCTTCACCAATCCGGGAGAACTTGCTAATCCCGCGGCGAGCGTGCTTTTGACCAAGAAATCTCTGCGTTTCATGCTTCCCTCTCTCCCTTTACTTCCCAACCGGAGCTTCAGGATTCGTTCTCAGTGACTTTTTCCGGAATTAACTTTTTGCCGTTCCGGCGGCTAAGAATATACACCGATCTGCGTCCAAACGAGCCCCCTTTTCTCTCCCGGAGCGTCATGGGCCCGGAACCGCCCTTTCACCAGCATGGTAGCGCCGGCTCTCGCACCGCAGGGAGTCTGCGGCTTTCCCCCTGCCACGGCTCGCGGTGCCGGGCTTTGATCGCCGTAGCCGCACGTTCACAACAAGTGGACGTTTACCATGTTAAGAGCCGCAGACTTTGAACGCCGCAAAGTTTGCGCTACCCCACTGTGAAGGATGATAACGTGGTCGCAGAGTTGTAGGGGTGGCCGCGGCTGAAAGTCCGCCAATCTTAATGGTGGGCGACCGTTCGCCGCAGCCGGTTTTGGCCCTCGGCACTTGCTTCCGGAAGGAACCTCTATGTACATCTTCCTTGTGGTCTTGGTCATGCTAGTTATCCCCGTGATGTCGGTTATTGGTGAGCGGTACTTTTTCACCAGCCACTCCAGCTCGGTTTTCCTGGCGGGGAAGTGGTTCGTGTTTTGGAGTGTGGGCATAAGGCTCGCGTCTGCCGGAGCCCGCCAAATCATCAACCCGAAGTACACCGCTGAGACGATACTCGGTCTTAAGACCTCGGAGCCATGGATCGTCGTGCGCGAACTTGGCTTTTCGAACCTCGCCATCGGTACGGTGGCGCTTGGCAGTATCATCGCCCGCACCTGGCTGACACCTTCTGCCGTTGCCGGATCTGTTTTCCTCGGCCTTGCGGGGGCCAACCATCTTGCCCAGAAGAACCGGAACCGATTGCAGAACACCGCGATGGTTTCGGATCTCATCGCCTGTGGCGTCCTGTGTGCCTACTGCCTGGCGGTTGTTGCCGTATGACACGCAGGGCGTAGCGCACGAGTGGCGCGCGCTGCCTACTGCCGGCTGCCTACTGCTTACTGCTTTCCGCTTACTTCTTTACCGGCAGCGTACACGCCTGAGCGGCGCCCGAGGGGTCAAGGGCGTCGGAGCCTTCGTCGATGTGTCGGATGATGCCTTCCTTATCGATCGCAAAGGTGACGCGGTTGGCAAACAGGCGGGTGAAGTTCAGAACACCGTAAGCCTTGGCCACTTGCTTGTCGGTGTCACTTAACAGAGGAAAAGTCGCGCCGGTTTCCTGGGCAAACTTGCGGTTTCTTTCTTGGCTGTCGAGACTGATGCCCAGCACTTGCGCGCCCGCAGCCTCAAACTTGGCGATATCACCCTGATACGCCTTGATCTCCTTCGTTCAACCCGGCGTGGAGGCGCGAATATAGAAGGCCAGGACCACGGATTTCCTGCCGCGAAAATCCGCGAGCTTCAGCGTCTTGCCGTTCTGGTCAGGCAAGGTGAAATCCGGGGCGCGATCGCCCACCTTGAGAGTCGCAGATGTGCCCAGCAATGGCATAAGCAGAATGCTCAACACTGAAATCACCGCGAGTTGTCTGGCCGCGAGCACAGAGGAAGTAAACCCGCCTCGCCGCAGCGGGTGGCTTGTCACTCGTCCCGCCACGGCGGGTCACTAGCCCGGACAATTCATGAATTTACTGGAGGGTTGGAGAAAGGCAAGGAATTTCTCACCGAGGTCACAGAGGAAACCCACAGAGACCACCGAGAGGTTCCCGAGGTTTTCTCTGTGCACTCTGTGGTCAACCACTTCGAGAAACCCGACGCCTTAAACACTCCGTGAACTCCGTGTGAAACGTTCTTGCCTCTGCTTCTCACCAGTGTTCTTCATGAATAATCCGGGCTCGTCGCTGCTCTATTGCTGCCCTTTGCGGTGTTCCAAAAGGCTGCACGCCTGGTGGGCATTGTTGGGATCGAGGGCCTCAGCTTCGCGGTCGATGTGCTGAATCACCCCGTCCTGATCGATGACAAACGTCGTGCGATGCGCCACCGGGAATTTGTCGTTCAGAATTCCGTACTTTGTGGTGACCTCGCGCGTGAAGTCGCTCAACAAGGGGAAGGTGACGCCGATCTCCTGGGCGAAGGCTTTGTTGGCGAATTGACTGTCGACGCTTACTCCCAATACCACGGTGCCGGTTTTCTCGAAGTTGGCGATATCAGCCTGATACGCCTTGAGCTCCTTCGTTCAACCACCGGTGAAGGCGAGCACATAAAACGCCAGCACCACATTCTTCTTTCCCAGAAACTGACTGAGCGAAACCTTGTTGCCGTTTTGATCGGGCAAAGTGAAGTCCGGCGCCTTGTCCCCGACTTTCAGCGGGCCGGTCTGCGCCGCCAGCGTGCTCGCCAGCAACAGCAGCGCCGCCCCCGCCATAACGCGAAGCCGTGTCTGCATGGAGTATCCTCCTCGAAATTCTCGGTACCTAAAGCCCTAAGGCGATTATACGCGAAAAATCGGATGGCGGGGAAATGACGTGTGGCGCGGAGGTGCGGTAATTTGACGGAATGATCCTGAATTGGAGGTTAGGCCTTTCCACCCATGGCGCGGCATAGCAAAGCCCAGGCCGAAGCCCCCGCTGATCTTAATAGTGGGCCAACGGCCCATAAGCGCTAATTCAACCTGTTTGTATTGAAGTGGCCTTCGACTTTCCAGAAACCCGCTTCGGGATAGTCTCCGAGTGGCCGACGATTCGCTCGGAACCACGTGACGCCGCATCCGCGCATAGGCCGAGAAAGTGGAATGCCTCGGGCGGGACTAAACAGACTCGCCTGACTCCAGGCTCTTGCTTCCTGGCTATTTTCCGGTGCTGCCAAAGGCGCCAGCATTTCTTCCGGTCTCGGACAACGTTTTGGCCATAATGAATTCAACTTCAATCCGCCGAACAATGCGAAGCTGGGCGATTCGGTCCCCAGGCTTAATGTTGTATGGTTCACTGCTTAGGTTGGTCAAAACTACCCTGAGCTCCCCGCGATAGCCGGGGTCGATGACGCCTGCGAGAGCAGAAATGCCCTTCAAGGCAAGTCCGGAGCGGTCCTCGACCACAGCGCCGACCTCAGGAGGGAACTCAAGGGCCAAGCCGGTCCGGACCGCTCTGGTTCGATGAGGTTCCAAACACACGCACTCGACCGCTGAAAGGTCGGCGGCGAGATCGCCAAAGGGGCCTGAGTGCGCGTACGTGGGCGAAACAGCATCCGGGTGCATCCGCACTACCTTAATTGTGTACTTCATCCATTCCCATTCCTTTTGCAAATTTCCGAGGCAATCGCCTCGAGTTCGTCCCTGTCCAGGACCCGTTGTGCCACATATATCTGTTGTGCTAGTTGGCGTGAGAAGTGGCGGCCTTCAGGTGCATTCACCTTGATTCCGAGCCGCCGTAGAACCCGAGCAATTGCGGCGACGCGCAAGAACTTCGCCCCCGTTCCCGCATACAACCTCGAGATTGAGGACCATTCCTTCAAAATAAGAGAGTGCACCCGCTCCAGGTTGGACCAACAGCGTAACCCTAGGACGCAGTCAGACATCACGAACCTGCATCGCCCCTTGTAGAGCACAACCTTTGATTTGTTTGGCTTCCCAACTCGCGGCAACAACACAACCGGCCCAGAAATCGTATCCTGCGCCCGACCCGTTTCGAACTGCTTAAAGTTCACGGAGTAATTCCGTAGCGACGTTGAGTGCACAACAGGAACTGACACTGCTGCCTTTTCTTGGCCCGCCGCACACATCGGCAATTTGCCCCGGTACAATGTAACACTCGCGAAGGTCTTTCCGGGATTCTCCAGGTCTGTTGTCAGTTGGCGCGCTTGCAATGGCAAGTCTCGGGGGCGAAGACGGACGATTACGGTGCTTACGACGCAACCTAGAAATGTTCTGTGGCCGTTTCGGCTGATCACATCGCTGTGGAACATTGCACGCAGGAACGCCCAAGCGCGCGCATCCTTCTGAATCTGTAAGGACCCAGCAGGCAATACGCAGACCAACTCCCCATCTGATGCGAGGTAACGGAGTGCATTCAAAACAAACGCAATTCCCCGGCTACAATGCATTTCGTACCCATCCCCGACTACTCGGCAGATCGTGCTGCCGCGGCAGGAAAAAGGCGGGTTCAGTAAGATGACCGAGACCCGCTTCTCGAGGCCGGCCAAGGCACGGCAGGACCCCCTGGAACGCGCGCTGAGGAAGTCGCACATTCCAATCTCCCACGCCGGTTGGCTCCTCTTGAGTCCCGCCACGGCAGTCTTGCTAACATCGGTAGCAATGATGCGGGTCGCAGGCCATTTTGACATCGCGGTCTTCAGCAACCCTCCATCGCCCGCCGCAAAATCGCCAACGGTGTTAGGTGCTCTGGCCTCAATAGCGGCTACCATCTTCTCAGCAATCTGTCGTGGCGTGTAAAAAGTGTCCGGGCTCATGCTTCGTGTGGAGTTGCCAAAGGAAAAGTCGATAGGTGATACAGTAACAGGCGGGCCGTCCCGGTTGTTCGCGTCGGCTTGCGAATTGGATGATCGTAGACTAGCTCTACCGATCTCGGACTAGCCATTGCGTATAGGACGGCCCCCAACGCATGGGGTTTGGTCCCGCTGGGCGCGATCTTTAGTGTGTCTTGAGGATGCTCTGCAGCTATCTCCTGGAGCATATAGAATAAGCTAAATGGGCAATTAGCCCTAGCGAATTTGACCTCTCTCCACGCACGCGTCTGGGCCAGCCACGACCGGTTTCCAAGATAGGTGTAAAACGGGTACTCAGGTCTGAAGCCAGGAACGCCCACCACTGGTATGATCTTATTACCTGGCGGTTGAACCTGCTCAAGCAGGTATGCGAATCGAGCACCCTCGAAACCTAGCAATGGGACAAAGCATACATTCTGGTCTCCGGGTTCGCTCAGTGAGGCGAACCCGGGTATCGGCGAGATCCCAAGAATTCGTTCGCTCAGGTCGAAAATCTCACCCTCCGTCGGGGTTGGGCTGGGACGGTAGTCACCAGGCTCGACATACAAACCGATTACCCGCCGCCCCCGAGAGGACAAGCCGACCTTCAGCAGAGGAGCCCACACATGGTGGCTGAGAACCGGTAATATCAATATAGATTGTCTCGCTCGAAATGGTATTCCAGAAATTCTGAAGCTGCTCTCGGCTCCTTAAGGCAACACGTCCTGAGGCCCCATTCGTTGCGAATTCGAAACTGGCGCTTTCCTGAACGGTGATCCTGATGAATTTGACGTGCTGAACTTGCCGCTCCCACTCAGAAGAGTGTTCGCTTCGCTCCTCGCCGGAACTACCGAAAAGGTACGCGCTACCGGCCTCGGGCTTGAAGATGTTGACTTGGACGGCCTCTGTGAGCAGGGGCTGATCACGAACCGGCACCATAGTATCCCTCGAATAGCCGCATTTGTTCGGGTAATTCTTCCTCGTCTGAGCGGTTCTGGCTGGCGAGCACTAAGCGAATGAACTCACGGGGCTCCCTGACCAACCCAAGCAATTCCGTCGGAGAGAGGGACATCTTGCGTTTTCGTCTGTGGCTGAAAACAAAGAAAGCGCTGAAGATGGGATGGACCATATAATCGTAGTCGCGTGTATCAGCCTCATCGACCGCTTTGCTCCCCGTAAATCTCAGCAGCGCAAGGTGCATCACAGCGGCATTCAGCAACCCATCCACGCTCTGATGCACATCTTCGTTCTCGCCGTCACCCTCAAGACGAAACTGATTAGTCTCAGGTGTGTGACCCAAGGGCTCCGCGGCCATTACTTGAAAGATCCGCCCAAGGCCAAGGATTAGCTTTGTCAGTTTCGCGCCGTGAACCGACAGACCCTCGAGCTCCCCTAGGTTCTTCTTCCCAACACTCTGCGCGGCCAGAGTCTGCGTCTCTGGTGACACCTGCTGCGAAAGTTGGTTACCCTTTCGTATGTGCAATAGCAGACTTTCATCCACAAGCGCAATAAGATACCGTATGTTGCCCGCTGCTAGTTGCGTAAAGGTGTCCCAGCCGGCGTAATACTTGCGGATCCCTATCTTGCCTCTCTTAATCGCATAGAGGAGCGAGTGCTTGTAGTTGCCGAACCGCACATCCCATTTGTTCCTGTCCCTCAAGAAATCAGCCGCGACTTCCTCCACAGGCTGATGTTGTGCTTCCGCCCAGCTCTTCAGAAAGTAGAGCTGAAAGGGGCTCAGCTCTTGGACCATCGAAGGTTTATCCTGCGACAGGAGAGCAGTTAACTCCTGGTTGGCCACGCGGATTTCTTGGTTGACGCCGAGCTTCTCTGCTTCTTCCTCCTCGGACAGCCCTGGCAATGCTCGCTCCATGTCGCGAAGAGGCTCCTGTCCTAGGAGTTCAATTTGCGCCAACCTCTTACTGCAAACGGAGCCTGCAAAGCGCTTAAAAGCCTCGTCATAAAGCTTGTCCACGATGTTAATTCTGACGTAGTCTGCAGGGCTGATTAATTGCTCTTCCGGATTCAGTGTGGATCGTACCCGCCAGCCAAGTTCGCGGACTCCGATCTTAAACGTGTACCACTCTCCTGAGTGCTTAATTAAGGTATTCACGACTTGCTGCTGGTAATTCATGAAGTTCTCGTATTCGTCGATCAAAAAGAAAAAAGTCTTTCCCCTGAATTCTGGAAGTTCACCCAGGCCCTCACAGAGTGCATCTACGGGTGCCCCCTGCATTGATAACGGGGGGTTGTGACAGTCGGCGATATTGTTGACATGCGACTCGAACTGCAAGCGTGAGGAGCTCAGATTCTCCAGCAGTTCGCGAATCGAGCCAGACTGCGGAAGATGTAAGCTTGCGGCTACGTCATAGCATTTTCGAGTCGGTAAATTGACGTTGGTGCTGGTATAGACTTCGAACCATTCCAGGAACCGCAGGACTAGGTCGCAAAGGACGAGGTTGAAATAATGGGCGAATACCTTTTTCCAAAGGTTCTCCTGAAGCTCAGGCCCATCGAAAGCCGTCACTCGATTTGTGTTGACCCGGAGATAAAGACCATAGAATGGCCATTCGCATACTTTGGAGGCGTCGCGGCCCGTCAACGCATACTGTCCTTCGTAGGAAAGACCCTTGAGCACCGTGGTCTTTCCAGTCCCTCGCCCACCTACCAAAATACAGGGGCGCGGAGTCATGAGCTCCGGCAGATAATCGGGTGCGGTAAAGAATTCGAAGATACGCCCCCTGAGCCATTCTGCCTTGTAGCTACCAAAAAGCTCGCTTAGCTGTTCTTCTGGCGAGGGCAGCACGGCCGAAATCGATGTCACTTTCTTCGAATCAAAGGGTTCCACCCGTTCTCCTCCCAGTAGAATATTGGCATGGTAGCATCGGGTACGGAGTCGCCTAGCGCTAGCGCCAGACCCAGCTTATGAAAGCCGCGCCAGTCCCTTGCACCTCCATTAGAGTCAGGAATGCCTGCACGATGGCTTGCGGTCCGAAGGAATTCCACTGCTGTGTCTCGAAGGTGTAAAGGCCATATGGTCGAATCCGGTGAGAGTGCGCTGTATCGATCTGAGACGACGTGGGCCGGTTTCACGTGAACCCCTGGGCACACTCGCTTAATGTTATCGTACCCGTAGGAGGTACAAATAAGCGGGCAGTAGTAGAATTCCGTACCACGCACTGTGGACAGCCTCTCGAAGGAGACTTCTGTACCGGGCGAGACTTCAATTTGCCGTCTCCAGGTGGAAAAGAACTGGCTGCCTGACCCGACGAAATCGTCAACGAATAGAACCGGCGCCGCTCTTACAATCAAGCTGCGTAAAGCATCCGAAGGACTCATGATCCTTGTTTCACCGATGCCCAAGACCTGACGTGCTTTTCTGGCAAAGGTCAATCCACTATCACTCGGGTTTGGAGTCTCCCCGGTCACATAGGTAACGATTATACTCTCCACGAAAAGGCGCCACTTGCCCTGGAATGAGAGAAATGAGTCGCCCCTGGAATGCATACTTGAACTTAGGGCTTGAAAGGCAGAACGAAACATCTGATCGATCAACTCGGTAGAGAAATATATGAAGCCATTCAGTGGGTGAACGGCGTGTTCTTTTTCGCTTTCCAGGAAGTTTGACAGCCACAGAGAGGGGTTCAAATCGGTGTGGAGTGGCCACAGTCGAACGTCCACGAAGTAGTCGGCCTTCGCCAACGCATCCTGTTCGCTAATCCTGAGCGGAAGAATCGGAGTCATACGGTTCTTTCCGTACGCACACCTTACAAGTAGGTAATTCTAACACGGCTTAGTAGCAATCCGAAGTCCGGCAACATGGTTTTGGGTGCTAGCACAAACCCCTGCACTTTAGCGTCCGCCACATCGCCAGCGACCGTCGCAGACTGCCTGAGGATGGGCGAGGTCGGAGTCTCGAACATCGATGTCGGCGGATTCCACGGACACGCCGGTGTCGCCAATATCCGCCGCCTGTCTTTTCACCTGGTCGCGTAGTCGCCGTATCGGAAGCTGGGCTGGCCGTGTATAGGTTGGTTGAAAAAACCGCGGATCCCCGTTGGTCGCCTAGTTTTTATCGACGAACCCGCACACAATCGTACATTCCGGCCGGATGACGGGGCGCTCGGAAGCTATTCCGGTCCCGAAGTCCCCTTCTGCCGCGTTTCAGTCAGCGCCTGGCGATTCTCCACCGGATAACAGTTTGAGGCCCGGCAAAGGGAATCTGCCTCGAGTTAGCGCCTAGGGGCCAACGGCCCGCCATTAAAATCGGCGGGGCTTCGGCCTGGGTCGAGGGAAATGCGTGTGATGGGTGGGCCCCGCACACTCCCGCTCGCATTCATTCCCGCTGTTTCATAAGGGGTCAGATTCCAAATGACAGCACGCTGCATTCGGCGGAAAAACGCCCCGGCGCGGGCAACCACCGCGGCGCTCGAAGCGCCACCCCTCCGCTCAACGCGCCACGCGAGGACGGGCGGGACGCCGGCGCTAAGCTACGAACCGCGCGGTCCACGCACTTCGATTATCGGCTGTGCCAGGCGAGAAGATGAAGCAATTTGCCGCGTCAGAAGCAAGCGTAGCGCCCCGATGGATCGGGGCGGCTTTTTGTGCCCCAGTATGGAAACGAGAAAAATTGAGATGAAGGGCCGCGGACCTCCCGAACAGGTCCGCCCAACGAATCCTTAAGAGCAGTGGCCAGGGACCAGAAACAGAGTCCGAAATCTGACGCCTTAAGAGCAGTGGCAAGCGACAAGTGACGAGTGGCAAGGAACGGAGCCCTTAGTCCGGGGTCCGAAGTCCGAAGTCGAAAAAGAACCGTGACAAGGGACAAGAAACAGAGTCCGAAGTCCGGAGTCCGGAGTTGGAAAAGACCAAAGGGATTACCGACACAACGTACCTATTAAGTTCACAATGACTTTCCAATCGATAAACACCATCCAGGCGAGCGCGATTCCCTCAATTAGCCAAGCTCGTTAGCGAGGCCAAGAGGGAGCACGCATTGCGGCCGAGCGGTCACTCCCGAGTTGCCTTGCGCACACTCCTGAAGCTGCGAAGATGAGCGGGCGATTCAAGATTACGACCAGGCCATTCAGGGGTCCCCGCCGCATCTTGCATCGTTTCGTGGGTGGACACGCGAACGGGGCGTGGCGCGCTTCTATCTCGCGCAGTTCGCCGCTGCCCAGAAGGACTTTGCCGCCGAAACTTCCTCCGCCTTTTCGGTGATCTGGCTCTACCTGGCGCAAGCTCGGGCCGGCCAGCAAGCACAAGACGAGCTGGCTAAGAATGCCGCGAAACTTAATCTGAAGGGTTGGTCGACTCAGGTGATCAACCTGTTTCTGGGCAAGGCAACACCTGTGGCGGTCCCGGCGGCGGCGAAGACTTCGGACGCGAAGAAGGACCGGGAGCGTCATTGCCAGGCGTATTTCTACCTCGGGCAAAGGGCTCTGCTCCAGGGCAAGCAAAATGACGCCAAACGCCTGTTCCAGCAGGCGGTGGAAACTCGGCTCACGGCGTCGGAAGAATACCGGGGACCTCAGGCGGAGCTGCAACGCTTGTCAGCCTCGCCGGCGCCGCCGCATTGATGAAGCGCCAGGCTCGAATCAACTCGAGCCTTGTGGCTCCATGATTTCGCGCGGCCCTTGGGGAAAGATGCCTCCACCAAAGCTTCCAGCGGTCGAACGATGTCTGGCCCGCGGAAGGGAAATCAAGCATTCAGCCGGCTAAGAGATCGATAGGGTTCATCCTGCGACAACTGCTTTATTACGGCGGCGATGCTCCTAGCCGACAAAATGTCGCACAAAAATTGGCGGCAGGGAGACCGCCCATCTATGACTCAAAGTGCCTTAATGGTGCCAGTGCCAATGACTGAATTCCGGCATGTGACGATATTTCGGCACGCTGAGCCTGGCGCATCCCTCATAAGCACTCATTATTGGTCATTAGCCCTTTATCCACCAAGCACTTAAAAGAAACGATGGGATTTCGAGATTTGGCCCCAACATTGCCTTTATATGCCCCGAAGACATGAAGGAGAGCAGCCATTATGCTTCGGATCACGACATGCGAAATCGGTGGGAACATCACTCTGAAACTTGAGGGAAAACTCTCAGGTCCGTGGGTGGAAGAATTCGAGCGTTGCTGGAATACATCGACGGACATCTATAGGAAGAAGGGGCTGGTAGTGGATTTGTCCGGGGTGATATTCGTTGACCCCGCGGGAAAGAGGCTGCTCTGCTCGATCTCCCATGAGGGCGCGCAATTGGTTGGTTCGGGTTCATGCCAAAATCACTGATTGACGAAATCTGCACGGAAAATCCACCGGTGAAGCCTGGAAAATCACCTCACAGGATAAGGCAGCACGCGACTCACTTGCTCGCGCTACTTTTGCTGTGGTTCCTCGCGACCGCAACAACGAGGGCACAGGATTCCGCGGCGATGCGGTTGACGCTGCACGATGCGGTGGCCACCGCGCTTAAGGAGAATCCGCAGGTGCAGATTGCCACGCTGAGCTTTGCCGAGAGCCAGGAGGACAAGTCCATTGCTCGCTCAGCGCTGCTTCCGCAAGCCGGCTTGGAAGTGTACGACCGAGCGGTTCGAGTCAACCTCTGGGCGGAGTTTGGCAGCCCGTTTCCGGGTATTCGCGAGCACGCGGGCCCCTTCCAGTTTTTTCAGGGAGGACCGATTGTGACCATGCCCTTGCTCGACCTGACCCTATGGAGGCGTCTGCAAGCGGCGCACCAGGGAGTGAGCGCCAGCCAGGCGCAGGAAACCGCGGTGCGCGAGCAAATCGTATTGTTGGTGGTTTCGCAATACTTGGGAGGGATGCGCGCCAATGCGGCGGTGAAAGCTGCCCACTCGCGCGTGGATTTGGCCCAGGCGCTGTTCGACCAAGCCAGCGACTTACAGAAACACGGGGTGGGTACGGGGATTGACACTTTGCGCGCCAACGTGGAGCTTCAAAACGAGAAGCAACGCCTTCTGGAAGCCGAGACCCAACAGAAAGTGGCGCTCTATGGCCTGGCGCGGCTGCTCAATTTGGATCCGCATCGGGAAATCGAACTAACGGACGCGCCCAGTTTCTTTGAGACACCGGAGATGGATGCCAGCCAGAGCATCGAGCAGGCCTACGAGGCTCGCCCGGAAATGAAAGCGTTGGTGGCCCGCGCGCATATGGCCGAACTTGCCCGGCGCGGAGCGAGTGAGTCGCGGCTGCCTACGCTCAATTTCTTCGGGACCTGGGGCGAGCAAGGATTGTCAGCTCCCACCGCCATCCCGGCTTATGTTTACCAGCTCACCGTGGACGTGCCTCTCTTTACCGGGGGGAAGATACGGGCCGAAATCGCCACGGCCGATTTGGAACTCAAAAAGGTGGACCGCGAACGTCAAGACCTGCGCAGCCAAATTGCACTGGAGGTGCAAACTTCGCAAGCGCAATTGGACGCAGCTCGGCACGAGGTGGATGTGGCCAACCTGGGAGTGAACCTGGCGCAAGAGGAAGTCTCGCAGGCACGAGATCGTTTCCAGGCGGGAGTGGCCAATAATATTGAAGTCGTCAGCGCGCAGGACGCCTTGGCGCGCGCCAATGATAACCAGATCGACGCGCTCTACCGTTACAACCAGGCAAGGGCCGATTTATCACACGCCATCGGCCAAATCGAAAATCTCTATTTGAAGTAGCGCCGGAATTAGCCCGGCAGGCGCCGCTCAAATGGGCGGCGCTACAAGCAAAGTGAAGGTGTTTAACTATGCCGAGTACAGACCCTAACGTAGTTGAGCTGGAAAAAGAACTAGGCAGCGCCGAGCCGCTAAGCCCGGAAGCTGCTGACAAAAGCCCGTCACGCTGGTCTGACCCGCGGGTGCGCCGCGCCGCCATGGGGGCGGCGGCCGTGCTGGCCATCGCCGCCGTGCTATTGCTGCTTTATTACCACAACCGCGTTTCCACGGACGACGCGGAGGTGGATGGGCACATTGTGCCTATCGCCAGCAAGATTTACGGAACCGTGGCCGCGGTGATGATCGACGACAATCAGGCGGTCAAGGAGGGCCAGGTGCTGGTGCGAATTGATCCGCGCGATTACCAAGCTCGCGTGGATCAAGCCAAGGCGGCACTGGCGCTCGCCGAGGCGCGTGCGCGCGGGGCGGATGTGGGCGTCCCGCTGACGCGGGAAACTACCGACAGCACTACCTCCGGCGCCGATGCGCAACTGGCCGCCGCCCAGGCAAATTACGACAAGGCCAAGTTCACCTACGAGAAGGATTCCATTTCGGAGGTGAGCTATGAACGCGACAACATGGCGGCGAAGCAAGCCAACAATGACCGTGCCCAGGCGGATTTGGCGCGCATGAAACCCCTGATGGAGAAGGGTGAGATCTCCCAGCAGCAGTACGACGCCTATAACGCTGCGGCCCACGTGGCCGACAGCGAACTGAAGGCCGCGAGCGAGAAGCTTATTTCCGCCGAGAAGGGAGCAGAGATCGCCCGCGAATCCATGCTTGCGGCCAAAGCTCAGGTGGACCAGGCGCGCGCGATGGTGGCGCAGGCGATGGCGAACCATAAGCAGGTGACCATTCGCGAGACCGACAAGGCTTCAGCGCAAGCAGCCGTGTCGACGGCCCAGGCGGATCTGGAAGCGGCAGAATTGCAATTGAGTTACACCACCATCGTTGCTCCCACCGACGGTGTGGTTACAAGGAAATCGGTCGAAGTGGGTCAGATCATCCAGCCCGGCCAGGGGCTCTTCACCCTGATCCCCCTGAAAGAGATTTGGGTCACAGCCAACTTTAAGGAGACTCAACTTGCCAATGTTCATCCCGGCCAGAAGGCAGAGATCGACGTTGACATGTATGACAAGACTTTCCCCGGCCATGTTGATTCCATTGCTGGGGCGACTGGCGCGCGTCTGAGCCTCTTGCCGCCCGAGAATGCCACGGGCAATTACGTGAAAGTGGTGCAGCGGATTCCGGTCAAGATTTTGTTGGACCCAAACTCTGAAGGCAAGGATGTGTTGCGCCCCGGCATGAACGTCGAGGCGACCATCATTGCGAAATAGCTGTGGGGGCTTGGGGCTAGGGGCAGCGAGAAAACCTCGCGCCAACCCCTAACTCCGAACCCCCAGAAAGGCAGGACGATGTTCCGGGTCGTGACTGTAGCGCGAGAGTATGGAAGCGGGGGCGGACGGGTCGCCCAGTTGCTGGCCGGCCGCCTGGGATGGAAACTGCTCGACCGTTGCTTGGTGGAAAAAATCGCGGAAACCGCCAGGGTTGAGCCCGAAGTCGCGGAGAAATTCGATGAGCACCTCGACCCCTGGTTCAATCGGCTGGCGGAAGTCTTCTGGAAGTCTCCCGGTCTGAGGGGTTCCATCGGAGGCCCCGCGCCCAACTGGTTTGACGCCGAAGTGGCGGCCGACTTGACCCGCCGAATCATGGAAGAGGCGGCGGAGATTGGCGACTGTGTGATTGTGGGACGGGGAAGCCAATGCGTTCTCCAGCAGCGGGAAGATGCGTTCCATGTTTTCATTTACGCGCCTCGGGGCCAACGGCTGGAGCGGTTGCTTCGCCGCGACGAGCATCTGTCGAAGGCCGAAGCGGAAAAAAAGCTGGTTGCCGAAGACGCCGCCCGCGGCGCTTACGTCCGCGATCACTATGGCGAAGATTGGCAGAATCGCCATCTGTATCATCTGATGCTTTCCTCGTGCCTGGGGGAAAAAGAGGCGGTATCCATAGTCCTTTCGGCCCTCCACTGTGCCCAGGTCGGTGTGGCTCCGGCAAGCCGGTAGGTTGCAGGACTCTGCTGGCGATGTGCCGCCGGTAAATCGAAATCATCCATGCAGCACCTTTTCGCGCGAGCCCGACAAAACGGTGAGACCCACCCGTGGCTGATAGCCTTCACGGTGATGCTGGCCGTTTTCATGGAAGTGCTCGACACCAGCGTGGCCAATGTAGCGCTTCCACACATTTCCGGCAACCTCTCCGCCGGCGTTGACGAAAGCACCTGGGTCTTGACCTCTTATCTGGTTTCCAACGCCATCGTGCTCCCCCTCACCGGTTGGTTCTCCTCGCTGTTTGGCCGCAAGCGGTTCTACATGTCCTGCGTGGCCATCTTCACGGTCAGCTCCATGCTCTGCGGGTTCGCCCCCAGTCTTGGATGGCTGGTGTTTTTCCGCATCCTGCAAGGCGCTGGAGGGGGCGCGTTGCAGCCTATCTCTCAGGCCATCTTGCTCGAGAGTTTTCCCAGGGAAAAGCAAGGCATGGCGATGGCCATGTTCGGCGTGGGAGTCGTCATGGCGCCGGTTATCGGTCCTACCCTGGGTGGTTGGCTCACCGACAGTTATAGCTGGCGATGGATTTTCCTCATTAACGTCCCGGTGGGAGTGATCTCCCTGGTTCTAACCTTCTTTCTGATTTCTGACCCGGCATTCCTCAAGCGTAAAGGTTTCAAGGATGGGGTTCATATCGATTTCATCGGGTTGGGCCTGTTGAGTGTGGGCCTGGGGTTTCTGCAAGTGGTTCTGGACAAGGGGCAGCGCGAGGACTGGTTTGAATCGCACTTCATCGTTGCCTGCGCCTCTCTGTCGTTGATTGGGCTGGTCGCGACCGCGGCCTGGGAACTCACACGCAAAGATCCCATCGTGGATCTTCGCCTGTTGAAAAACCGGAACTTCCTTCTCGCTACCCTGACGATGTTTATGCTGGGGTTCGTCATGTACGGGAGCACGGCCTTGCTCCCTATTTTTCTCCAGACCCTGCTGGGGTATACAGCGATGTTAAGCGGGCTGGTGCTTTCGCCGGGAGGCATCATGGTGATCATCATGCTGCCTCTCGTGGGCAAGCTGGTGACGCACTTCGACGCGCGCTGGCTGGTGGTTATCGGTGTCGTTATTGTGGCCGCTTCGCTATTTCATATGGCAACGTTTAACTTGGACATCGATTTCACCACCGCAATGATGGCGCGCATCTATCAATCAGCGGGGATGGCTTTTCTCTTTGTGCCGGTCAATGTCATGGCGTTTTACTTTATCCCCAAAGAGAAATTCAACAACGCCACGGGGATCATCAATCTGGCCCGGAATATCGGCGGCAGCTTCGGGATTGCCAACGTGGTGACGTTGCTGGCGCGCCGAGCCCAGTTCCATCAGGGCATGCTATTGAGTCACATGACGCCCCTCGATTCGGCCTACCGGGAAATGGTGAATGGCTCGGCAAGGGTGTTGTTTGCGGCCGGATCCAATTTCACCGACGCCCAGGTACAGGCGAACGGCTTGGCTTACGGGCTCTTACAGCGGCACGCCACGATGTTGGCCTTCGTAGATGATTTCTGGCTGATGGGGATCACTTTCCTATCTTTGATCCCTCTGATGTTTTTGATGAAGAAGGCCCGGCCACAGGGAGCGCCCATACCCGAGCACTAGGCGCGCCTGGGCTGCTTGGGCTGCACACTGCCGGGATCAGAACGGCTTGATAAGATTGCTCAGGGCTTTTGATATTACACCGAATTGGAATGAGGCAGGCCTAGCCCGCGGATCGATATAGGGTTGGCCCTACAAGCCTCCGTCTTTTCCCCGCGGGGGCACTTCCATGTTTGCGTGGCCGGACAACTACTATGGATAGCAGCTTAAGGCGGACGCCGGAACAAAAACCGATCAGCCCATGGCTTATCGCCCTGACGGTGATGCTTGCCACCTTCTTGGAGGTGCTTGACACCAGCGTCGCTAATGTGGCGCTGCCGCACATTGCCGGCGACCTTTCCGCCGGAGTTGATGAAAGCACCTGGGTGCTGACTTCCTACCTGGTTTCCAACGCCATCGTCCTGCCGCTCACAGGCTGGTTGTCATCGCTTTTCGGCCGCAAGCGCTTCTTCATGGTTTGCGTGGCCATTTTCACCGGCTGTTCCTTTCTTTGCGGCATTGCTCCCTCGCTCGGGCTGCTGGTTGTTTTTCGAATCTTGCAGGGCGCGGGAGGCGGCGCGCTCCAGCCGATTTCGCAGGCGATTCTGGTGGAGAGCTTTCCCAAGGAAAAACAGGGGATGGCGATGGCAGTCTACGGGATGGGCGTGGTGGTGGCGCCAATCATCGGCCCCACGCTGGGCGGCTTCATCACCGATAACTACTCCTGGCGATGGATTTTCTTCATCAACATTCCCGTCGGTGCGCTTTCCCTCTTGCTGACTGCTTTTCTCATTTTCGACCCGCCTTACCTGGTGCGCAAAAGCCTGCGCGGCCTGCGGATTGATTACATCGGACTGGGGCTGCTGAGTGTGGGGTTGGGCTTTCTCCAGGTGGTGCTGGATAAGGGCGAGAGGGAGGATTGGTTCGGCTCTAACTTCATCATCGGCTGCACGCTGATCGCCGCTGTGGGGTTGGTCGGCGCGCTCATCTGGGAACTGACGCGCGAAGACCCCATTGTGGATTTCCGCATGTTGAAGGGCCGGAATTTCTTCCTCGCCACCGTCACCATGTTCATGCTGGGGTTCGTGCTTTACGGCAGCACCGTGCTGTTGCCGCTCATGCTGCAAACCCTCATGGGTTACACCGCCTTGCTCAGCGGACTGGTGCTTTCCCCCGGGAGTTTGTTCACCCTGTTGGCATTGCCGCTCGTGGGCCGCCTGACCCAGAAGGTGGAGGCGCGCTGGCTGGTGGCGGTGGGCCTGGGGATTACAGGGGTTGCTCTCATACGCATGTCGAGATTCGACCTACAAATCGATTTCTGGACGGCGGTGCGTGCCTGGACCTTTTCGCGCATCGGCATGGCCTTCCTGTTCATTCCCATCAACGTCACGGCGTTCTATTTCATTCCCAAGGAGAAGATGAACAACGCCACGGGCATCATCAATCTGGCGCGCAACATTGGCGGAAGTGTGGGCATCGCCAATGTGGCCACTCTCCTCGCTCGCCGCGCGCAGGTCCATCAGGCCGGCCTGGTTTCCCACCTTACTCCCTACGATGCTCCCTACCGCAGCGCGGCTCAGGGTGCGCAGCAAATCCTCATGGCGCAGGGTTCCAGTCCCGCCCTCGCCCACCTTCAGGCGCAGGGAATGCTTTACGGCAACCTGGTTCGCCAGGCCAACATGCTCGCTTATGTTGACGCCTATTGGCTGCTCGGCGTCACCTTCATCGCCATGGTCCCATTCATGTTTCTCATGAAGAGCGCCAAGCCGCGGACCGGCACCTCCGTTCCCGCACATTGAGATTTCGCCCCGTGAGCCTGGAGAGGGAACTGTAGCATGATAGTCCCGCGGCGTATGGCAACACAGCTTTCCGACACTTCGGCGGAGGCAGAGCGCGTTCAAATCGAAATCCTGCGCTCCATGCCTTCCTGGTGGAAGTTTCAGTTGTGGAACGATCTGAATATGTCGATGCGCCAAGTGGCGCTCGCGGGTGTGGGCGAACGATTCCCTTCCGCCTCTCCGCAAGAACTTCGTCGCACCTTGGCGACAATTCTCTTGGGGCAGGATCTCGCCACTCAAGCGTACGGACCTGAACCCGATCCTCCCACTATAGGCGGACGAAAGCGGGTGGAGCGCGGACCGGCGCCGTGACGCTCAACTCAAAATCCAAAATCTGAAATCCAGAATTAAAGTCCTAGTACCAGCCTGTCGACGCGCTTCGCCACATCGCGCAGGTAGGCTTCGTCGCCCCCCTCAAGCTCCGTCGTGGCCCATCCGGTGTAACCGACGTCGGCAAACGCTTGGCGCACTGCGGCCCAGTCGATATCACCGTCGCCGAGGTTCACGAACTGGGCGGTGACCGGGCTCCAACCCTTGCCCATCTTGAAGTCCTTTAAGTGCACCTTGGCGAACCGCTTGCCAAGGGTGCGAATCCAATCCTGGGGATAGCCGTAAAGAACCACGTTGCCCACGTCGAAGTATTGCCTGATCCAGGGACTTTGGAATTCGTCCACGTATTCCGCCATCTCGAGCGGGCTCAGCAGGAACTTGTTCCACACTTCTTCGATGGCGATGATGACCTTCAATTCTTCCGCCAGCGGGATCAGCGTGCGAATATTCTTTTGCGAGCGCGTCCAGGCATCCCGGTAAGAAGTGTCAGCATTGACGACGGCGGGAACCAGCAACACGGTTTCCGCTCCCCAAAGCTTGGCGTTGTGCAGGGAGGCCGTCATGCCGTCCAGCGATTTCTTCACCACGGCGGGGTCGCTGGAAGATAGTGGGTTCTTCCAGTGGGCCATATTCATGACGGAATGGATGGGGATCTTGGCATCTTCCGAGGCCTTCTTGATTTCTTCGGCCACCTTGGGGTCTTCCACCGTCTGACCCTCCACACCCTCGAACCCCACCTCGCCGGCGAGCTTGAAGCGGTCAGCGTAGCTCAGCTTCTCGGGCAGCATGTAAATCTGGACGGCCTTCTTGATGCGCACGGCTGCGGGAGGAACTGGGGCTGCGGGCGCCGACTCCGGGAGGCTTGTCGCAACCGGTCCCAAGGATAGTAGGGCGCCGCCCGCCGAAACCCTCAGGAAATCGCGACGGGATGGATGGTCCTTCATGATCTCCTCCGTGAAGGGAAAAGTCTGTGTTCTACTTGCGGTCCGCTGTCGGTGGTCAGCGGCACATGACAACGGACTACGGACCACGTACAACTACGCACACTTTGTAATATCGATCTTGGGATTAAACACTTCCTTCGACTTTTGCAGAGCTTCCCAAGTGAGGGGTTTGCCGGAATAAGCCGCGTTGCGGCCCAGCATGGCGCTCAGCGCTGATTCCGCGCCCAGCGCCGCCTGGTTAAGGAATTTGCCGCTGGTAATGCTAGCGACAAACGCCTTTTGCTTTTCCGCGTCGGCTTCATCCAGCGCACCCCGGAATTTTCCCGAGGCAGAGAACTGTTCGGCGCCGCTGGGCTTCAATCCGGCGTCCCATGTGTTCTTGCCGGTAATATTGACGCGCCAATCGTAATGCGACTCAGAGCTTCCATCGGACCCGTACAATTGCACGGCCGCGTCAAAAGTGGGTTTGTCGAATTGGGTGGATCCGAAGCTGATTTGCACGTTGTCGGGATAGGTAAAGAGTACATTGAAATTGTCCTTGCAATCTCCGCCATCATTGCGAACCTTGCGGTCGCACATGCCCACGGCCTTTAGGGGATGTCCTTGTAGCATCCAGTTGCACATGTCAATCACGTGGATGTTTTGCTCCACAATGATGTCGCCGGAAAGTTGCCGGTCCCACACCCAATTGCGCAGGCGCTTTTCCTCAGGGGAAGGGGTGGGCCATTCGGGCCGATCGATGTGGGCGCAGTAATAGTATGCGAGGCCGCAAGCGATCTTCCCGATCCCACCCTCGTGGATGCGCCGAGTCAGCTCGACCATGGGCGGCGCATTGCGAATCTGGAATCCCACCGCCAGGCTTAACTTGTCCTGCGCCTTTTCGCCGACGCCGATAACGTGATGTGCTCCCGGCACGTCCACGGCCACCGGCTTTTCACAATAGACATGCTTGCCCGCGTTGACCACAGTCTCCAGGTGGTGCGGATGGAAGTACGGCGGGGTGGTAATAAGGATGAAGTCCACTTCCTTCGTGGCGGCGATTTCCTGATAGGCATTGGGACCCTTGAAGAGCTGCGAAGGGTCAATGGGGGCGTAGCCCTTCGCTTGTTGCAAGTTGTCGAAGTGCTTGCACCCGCTTTCCAGTTGGTCGGCAAAAAGATCGGCGAGGGCAGTCACCCGCCCACCAGCATTCTCTACGAAACCCGAACCGACGGCGGTGCCTCGGCCGCCGCAGCCGAGGATTCCGAAGCGGACTTGGGAATTCGCAGCCGTCCCCCGCACAAGCTGCGGCTTGAGGATCATAAAGCCCGCCCCTGCGGCTGCTCCCAGGAATTCCCTTCGGCCCAGCGTGCTCTTGAGTTGATCAGTCATTCCCACTCCTCCTTGGAACGAGTTGAATACTGAGAACTGAGAACCTTCCTAACGCCCGCGTTTGATCCGGGACGTTTGGGGTGGCTGCCGCAAAGGCGGGGGAACCTGTCCTGATGCGCTTTGTTTAAACCCCGCCGAGATAGCATCCCCAGCCCTCAGCCTGTCCCGAGTGACCCGGAAAAGCACGATGATATTCGGAATCGAAGGCGAAATCTAGCAAATGAAATCCACGGGGGGGCGCGAACCCATCTTGGCACAACCAACAAAGGCGACCTTGGCCACAAATGGGGTCGAGGCAAGCATTCGCTAATCGCCGGGCGTAACCCTTTCCCTCGCAAATACGTTACTAATCTATGCGGCCCTACAAATATCCTCGGCTTTTTTAAAGCCTAAAGCTAAGATAGGGGTTGGAAGTGGCCAAATCAAATCATTCAGCGAGTTTGGGTGAGAATAAGCACGGGAGAGAAGCTTCCATGAGCAGAAAGGTGTTGGTGTCGGCGGCGACACTGGTGTGTTTGGTGTGCGGGCTTACATGGGCTCGACCAGCGAACCGGCTTTCACTCCAGATGGCCCTGGACCTTGCGGCCAAACAGAACCTCGACCTGCTTGCCGCGCGGCAACGGCAAGCCATCTCGCGGGCAGGCGTACAAGTAGCTCGCGAGCGGCCCAACCCAACTTTCAACTTTACCGCGTTGCGTGACGAGCCTCACGAAGGATGGTTCGTCGATCAACCCCTAGAAGTGGGAGGGAAGCGCGGCCGGCGGATTGATGTGGCGCATCAGGAAGGAGCGCTCACTGACCTGGAAATCACTGCCCTGGAGAGGCACATCCGGCGGCAGACCCGAGAGGCTTATTTCCAATTATCCTTGTCGCAATCGGAAACCCAACGCTTCGCGCACATCCTCGAACTGGCCCAGAGGCTCGAGCAGATTGCCCGCGATCGATTCAACGCCGGTGATGTGGCCCAATTGGAGGTCATTCAAGCGGGGCTGGAAGTGGCGCGCGCCGAGGCTGACCATAAGGTGGCTCAGCAGGAGGAGAGAATTTCCCTCAGTCAATTGAATGCCCTGCTTGATGAGCCCGCCACCACGGAATGGGACCCTGTGGAAGCGCTCCCGGACCTGCCGCCTACAGTTTCTCTTCCCGAACTGATCCAGCTTGCTTACAATGCCAACCCGGAATTGCGGCACGTCGTACAAGAGGAAAAGGTGGAACAGAGCCGCCGGACGTTGCTAAAGGCCGAGCGGATTCCCAATCCTGACCTGGAAATTGGAATGGATTACAACGCTCCTCACGATTTCCGCATGGGGCCGCGCGGCCAGCTTTCCGTGCCGCTGCCCTTGTTCGCGCGCAACCAGGGGGAGATCGCCCAATCTCTCGCCACCCAGAACATGCTGGACTCAGAAGAAGCGGCCACGAAGCGAGCGGTGGCGGCGCGGGTGGAGGAGGCGTACTACGACCTGGATGCCCAGCGCACTCAGGCAGAAACCTATCGCGCTACTCTGTTGCCTGTGGCGCAGCAGCTTGAAGGCCTGGCGGAACAAAGTTATCGCGCCGGAAAAGCTGATATTCTCATGGTCCTGACAGCGCAGCGCAATGTTCAGGATGTAGAGCAAAGTTATCTCCACAGTCTCATGACGGTGCAGAGTTCATTCGCAGGACTGGAAGAAACAGTGGGTTCATCCATCGATCCAAAGTAATTGCCCATGCCTAACACACGACGATTTGATCGCCTCTGGTTGCGCCTCGGCGCGGTTTTCTGCATGTTGCTGAGTCTTGCGGGTTGCTCTAAACCCCCTTCTGGCGATGAGGGGGCAGACACCGAAGAAAGTCCCGCGAACACGGTCGCGACTGTCACTCTGACCAAGGTCGTCCGAGGGGACATTAGCTCCAACCTGACCGTCAGCGGGACGATCGCGGCGTTGCCCAATCAAGACGTTAAAGTGAGCGCCCTGGTCCCAGGCCGCATCTCCGCCATGCTGGCGGCAGAAGGCGACCATGTGGATGAGGGCTCGGTGTTGGCAAGAATTGAAGATCATTCCTATCGCGACCAGTTGCAGCAAGCCGAGGCCAGTATCGATCAGGCCAACGCGAATTTGGAAAATGCCCGCGTCAACAAGAAGCGCAATGCGGACCTGTTTCAGCGGGGGATCGCGGCCCAGAAGGACCTGGAAGACTCGGCAACAGCGGAACTCGTGGCCCAGGCGGCGCTGAAGCAGGCGCAATCCGCCGCGGCGCTGGCGCGCTTACAGCTATCGCGAACAGAAGTGAAATCACCTCTCCGCGGCATCATAGTCAAGCGACTGGTTAGCGCCGGCGAGCAGGTTGACGGCACGGGCGCACAACCGATTTTTGAGATTGCAAACACCGCCGAGGTGGAACTGTTTGGCAATGTCCCGGCGGTTTATTTGCCGAAGATTCACGTGGGCCAAGTCCTGCCGGTTCGCACGGACGCTTTTCCCAACGCGGACTTTAGCGGCCGCGTCGTGGCCATTTCGCCTGCTGTGGATCCCACAACCAATGTGGGTCTGGTGCGGATCCGCATCAATAATGCCGCCGGCCTGCTGCGATTGGGTATGTTCCTTAGCGCGCAAATTGCCTTGGAGACGCACAAGCATGTCTTGGTGGTGGCGCCCGAGGCGGTATATAGAGACGCGGAAGGGCAGCCGCGGATTTTCCGCGTTCACGCAGATAAGGCGGAGGCAGTGGCAGTGAAGCTCGGAATTGAAACCCACGACCGCGTGGAGTTGCTCTCCGGAGCGGAAGAAGGCGAAGTGGTAGTCCTCACGGGAGCGTACGGCCTGGGGTCGGGCGCAGGCATCAAGGTTAAACAATGAACGTCGTGCGTTTCTGCCGGGAGCACCGCCGCGCGGTTTATTTATTGACGGCCGCGCTTCTTATTGCTGGCATGGCTGCCGCCTTCCACCTGCCCAGCAATGTTTACCCGGAGTTGTCGTTTCCCCGCATCGTCATCATCGCTCATTCTGGCGACCTCTCTCCTCAAAACATGCTTCTGAATGTGACCCGGCCGCTGGAGGAAGCGGCGAAGACGGTACTGGGGGCACAGCGGGTGCGCTCGCGCACAATTCGGGGCGCTGTGGAGATTTCCGTGCAGTTCAAGCCTGACACGGATATGCAATATGCCCTTCAGCTCATGCAAGCCCATGTCAGTGACATCCGTGGCGACCTTCCTCCCGAAACGGAAGTTTCCGTCGAGCGCATTACCCCCACCGATTGGCCCATCTTGATGATGGTCCTCAGTGGAAACGTACCGGGTGCAGATTTGCGCGATTATGCCTATTACGATTTGCGCCCGATGTTCAGCCGGGTGCCGGATGTATCCCAGGTCGAGGTTCAGGCGAGTGACCAGCGGGAAGTGTCGGTGATCGTGGACCCGCAGAAAATGCTCGCGCATCGAATCTCGCTCCCGGAAATTGCGGATCGCCTGCGCGCCACCAATCAGGTCAATTCCGTGGGGAGGCTGGATAATAACTACTCCCGGTACCTTGTGCTGGCAACGGGGCAGTTTCATGATCTGGAAGAGATTCGCAATACGGTGGTCGCGGTCGAGAATGAATCACCGCTCCGCCTCCGCGATATCGCCGAGGTTCGTGATGGCGTCGAGGACCCTCGCATTTTGGTTTATGGGAATGGCCAGCCGGGGGCGCTCATCAGCATTTCACGGCAGATTGGAGGGAACATCCTCCAAGTGGCCGATGAGGTGAAGGCGTTGGCCACACATTTGGGCTCGGCGATTCCCTCCACGCTGCATTTGTCGGTGGTATACGACCTGGCGGAATTCGTCCGCGAGGCCGTGGCCAGCGTGCGCGATGCGGTTCTGATCGGCGCTTTACTGGCGGTAGTCGTCCTCTTCCTCTTTCTTCGCGAAGTCCGTTCCACCCTCATCGCTGCCGTTAGCTTGCCCATTGCGGTCATCGGAACATTCTTCTTCATGAGGGTCTTCAACGGCACGCTCAATTTGATGTCTCTGGGTGGGTTGGCGATTGCCATCGGATTGGTCATCGACGACGCTGTGGTCATTGTTGAAAATATCTATCGACACCTTGGTCTTGGCGATTCTCCACTCCGGGCGGCCGAGCAGGGTACTCGGGAATTGCTGGGGCCGGTGGTGGGATCGACGATAACTACGGTAGTGGTGTTTGCACCGCTGAGCCTGCTCACGGGGGTGGTGGGAGAGTTCTTCTCGGCGCTCTGCCAGACCCTGGTCATTTCCGTGGCCCTTTCGCTGGTTCTCGCCGTGGTGCTGATTCCGCTTCTCTCGGAGCAATTCCTGAAGCCGCGGCATCACCAACCGAAATCGGAGCGATTCATCCAGCCGGTTTATCGCGGTTACGAATGGTTGGTGCGCTGGGCGTTGCGGCACCGAATTGTCGTGGCGTTGGCGGTGGTGGTTTCGATCGGACTCAGTGTGTTTCTGGGCACGCGGCTGGAAACTGGTTTCCTGCCCGAAATGGACGAAGGGGGGTTTGTTCTGGATGCCTGGACACCTCCCGGGACTTCGTTGGCTGAGACCAATCACCTCAACCATCTGCTTGAGGAACAGGTTCGCGCCATCCCGGAGACGGCTTCTTTCCTGCGGCGGACGGGAGCCGAGATGGGGCCATTTGCCACGGAACAGAATGTCGGTGAGATCGTTGTCAAATTGAAGCCTCGCTCGCAACGCGAACGTGGAATCGAAGAGACCATGGACGCGCTCAAAACCAATATCCTAACCAGTGTGCCCGGCGTGCGCATCGAATTCACCCAGGTCCTCCAGGACATGATTGGCGACATGGAAGGCAGTCCCAGCCCCGTGGAAGTGAAGATCTTCGGCAGCGATCTGAAGGTGCTGGATCAGCTTGCAGAAGATATCGGGCCTCAGTTTGAAAAGATTCCCGGGCTTGATTACATAGGAATCCAGAAGGGGAATCCCGAGAGCGTGATCAACGTGGATGCGGTGGCTGCCGGTCGCCTGGGCATGACCGTAGAGCAGGTCTCGCAACAAGTCAGCGCTGGACTTCTGGGATTGGAGCAAACCGATTTGCGGCTGAGCGACCGGACGGTTGGCATTCGCGTGCGCTTTCCGGATTCGTTTCGCTACAACTATGACGATGTGCGCCAGTTTCCGATTTTGACCCCGGCGAGACAAATTGTGCCCCTCCCCGCATTGGCCCGCGTGGAATCGATTCGCGGCGAAGACCAACTAATGCGCGAAAACCAGCGCCTAATGGTGGACTTGCAAGCGGGATTGGTGAATCGTGGTTTGGGAAGCGTAATCCGCGATGTCCAGACCGTCTTGAACACCATCCATTTTCCGGTGGGAACAACCTACGAGATCGGCGGGTTATACGAAAGCCAGCGCAATTCTTTCCGTGATCTGCTCGCCGTCCTGGCCCTGGCGCTGGGTGCGGTTTTTATTGTGCTGGTCATTCAGTTCCGCACCTTCCCGCCGGCCTTGATTATCATGTCGGCCGCTCCCCTGTCGGTGTTGGGAGTCTTCGCCATGCTACTGGCTACCAGAACCGCGTTGAACGTTTCCTCATTCATGGGAATCATTTTGATGGTGGGGTTAGTGGTGAAGAACGGCATCATCCTCTTCGACTACGTGCACAAGTTGTGGGAAGGAGAGGGAATGCCCCTTCGTGAGGCGCTGGTGGCCGCGGGAAAGATCCGCGTGCGGCCGATTCTAATGACCACGCTCTGCACCCTTTTTGGATTGTTGCCGCTTGCACTGGGGTTGGGTTCCGGAGCGGAATTGCAGAAGCCCCTTGCCCTGGCGGTAATTGGCGGCCTGATTCTATCCACCTTCATCACACTGCTAGTGATGCCGGCTTTGTACTCCCTTTTGGAGCGCCGCTTTTCCTAGTTCGCGCCCCCTTGTGAAGAGGATTACTTCGAGGTTTGGTGAGCGCGAGCTTCGCCAGCCGAGCGCATTGAGTTCAGCGTATTGAGCAGCGATTCGCGGGGAATGCTGGTCACAAAGGGTCTGATCATCCAACCGAAGCCCATCGGGATGTCGCGCGTCAGCGAAATGGACTCCACCTCAACATAAACCCCCTGGTCCTTTTCTTCGAATCGCCAGTGGGAATTCAGCCGCCACAGGAAGCCGCCGTCGTGCCCTATGGGTTTTTCGTGCTCATCGGGCTGGCCGGCGTCAACGACTTCCGCAATGCGAGTGGCGACGGAGCGGCTCCAGCAATGGGTCGAGTCCACGGGGAAATACTGCACATCATGGTTGGTGTTGAGAGTGATGGTGATGATCTTCTTTTTCACTAACCGATAATATATTTGGTAATTATTTCCTTCGTGGCGGATTAACTTTGAGCGAACGACCTCAAGCTTGTAAATGTCCTGGTGATGGTCATAGTCTTGAACCAAATCCAGGATTTGACGCAGCGTCGCTCCGGGGATGAAGACCGCGCCTATCCAGTGGTGGATCAGCCCATCCGGAGCTTCGATGACGGCGCCCGAGGCATCGCGGGTTTGGAGGGGCTCCATATAGATGTCGCCTTTGCGGATGCCGGCCAGGGTCGCAGAGCGCTTGGGTTCCGGCAGGCCTTCAAGGTAGAGAAAGGCTCCGGGCCGAGTCAGCTCCTTATCGATGCGTGTTTCCGTCGCCTGCGCGTAGCGGTTAAAGGCCTCAAGGGTTTTGGGTTCCAGATCGGCGGAGATGACATTGGGAGTTTGGGCCGGAGCCGCCCCCAGGAAAAGAGCGAAGGCAAGAGTTGTGGCAGAACAGAGTCTGGGCATAAGTGATCGTGGGGCATCGCGTGACACCCAAGACATCATACTCTCCGCCCTTTCAAAAGGGGAAGGTGCTTGGCAGTGCAGCGAGCGTCATCAATCTTTTTCTGACGACCGAGCGCCCGTCTGGACGTTTTGTTCCGATTGAAATAGTATGCGAAAGAAATGATGAGCGGAGTGGGAAGAAAACCGCACTCTGACTTTGCGAAGCAGGATACGTGATTGGACCTTCAGCCACCGCCCGTCCCTCGCGCGCCAAGATAGTGCTGGCGTTCAGTGCCATCTACATTATTTGGGGCTCAACCTATTTAGCAATAAGGATCGCCGTCCAAACAATTCCGCCGTTTTGGGTGGCAGGCGCGAGGTTTCTCATCGCAGGATCGATTTTATACACGCTGATACGATTGCGAGGCACCCCGCCTCCGCTTCGGCAGCAATGGATTCCCGCGGCGGTTGTGGGTGTCCTTTTGTTTGTGTGCGGGAACGGTTCGCTGGTTTGGGCAGAGCAGCGCGTGGCGTCAGGATTGGCTGCGACCCTTCTCGCCATGATTCCCCTCTGGATGGTTTTGCTTGATAGCTTTCGCAGGGGCGGCCCGAAGCTGACGGTTCGCGTGGGAGGCGGGTTGGCAATTGGGTTGGCGGGCGTTGGGATTCTGGTGGGACCCGCAAGGCTTTGGGGGAGTTCGCGGGTCGACATCGTAGGGGCCACGGTTCTGATGTTCAGCGCCTTTTGCTGGGCAGTGGGCTCGCTTTATTCCCGCGGCGCCAAGCTTCCGGCCTCCCCATTCATGGCGGCGGCAATGGGAATGCTGGCCGGCGGGGCGATGCTGATTGTTTTGGGCTTGCTGGTGGAGAGCAGCCAACTGCAATGGCGCGCAATCGCCTTGCGCTCGATTGCCGGGATCGTATATTTGGCCGCCTTCGGTTCCTTATCGGGTTTTACGTCCTACATTTGGCTCCTGCGTGTGGTCCCAACATCACGCGTCGCAACTTACGGATACGTCAACCCCATCGTGGCGGTTATCATCGGCTGTGCCCTCGGAAGGGAGCCCATCTCCGCGCGCGGATTGCTGGCCACGGGTATTATTGTGACAGCAGTAGTACTGATTCTTTCCCATCGTCCTCAGCCCATGGCCGTGGCTCCGGACACCGATGGGCTACCGACCATCGACGAGGAGCGCGAGATGGGAATGGGCGGGGTCCGGGACACGAGATACGGGACACGGGACTCGGGCGGTGAACCCAATCTGTGAACGCAGTTATTTCTGACCACGCACGGATATCGCAGAATCTTGAAGAACCGATCCCATCTCCGTGCGCCGTATCCTGTATCCCGTGCCCCGTGTCCCGAAGAAAGCAAGATTCGGGTTGCTCAACTTTTGCGGTCCCTTCAAGATGGAGCAGAATCAAATGAAGGAGCCAAAAGCCATGCAAACGAATTTGGATGATTACTCCCGAATTGAAAGCGCGATTCTCTTTCTGGAAGAGAACTACCATCGCCAACCGGAATTGCGCGAGGTGGCCCAGAGTGTCCGCCTGAGCGAGTTCCACTTTCAGCGCTTGTTCCGGCGCTGGGCGGGGATCAGTCCCAAACGGTTCATTCAATTCCTGACCCTGGAATATGCCAAGAAGTTGCTCGATGGTTCGCGCAGCGTGCTTGACGCCACCTACGATGCCGGCCTTTCCAGTCCCGGGCGCCTGCACGACCTGTTTGTCAACATCGAGGCCATGACGCCGGGTGAGTTCAAAGCCCAGGGAGCGGGGCTCCGCATCAACTATGGTTTCCACTCCAGTCCTTTCGGCGAGTGCCTGCTGGCGGTTACGGAGAGGGGCATTTGCGGTCTGGGATTCATCGACGAGGGTGGGCGCGCGGCCACCCTCCGTGATTTTAAGGCGCGTTGGCCGGAAGCCGATTGGGAAGAGAATGCACGTCTCACCCAGCCCTATATCAACCGCATTTTTGGCGGCGAGAAGCGCAATGGAAAGCGCCCGATCACCCTGGTTTTGCAAGGAACCAATTTCCAGATCAAGGTGTGGGAAGCCTTGCTGAGGATTCCCACGGGTTCGGTGGTCCCCTATGAAGATCTCGCCACCAGCGTTTGCAGCGCGCGCGCGGCGCGAGCGGTGGGGGGAGCTGTGGCGAGGAATCCCATCGCCTTTTTGATTCCCTGCCATCGCGTCATCCGCAAAGCGGGAGGAATTGGCGGCTATCATTGGGGCGCCGCCCGCAAAAAAGCCATGCTGGCTTGGGAAGCGGCCCACGCTGAGATACTGCGCGACTGAAGCTGTACCTCGTGTCGCTCCTGTCGACGAGAGCGATGGCGAGCGATGGCTGGCACCCTTCCGGATTTATTGCGGAACCCTTCTGTGCATTGCGCCGACCCACTGATTGCTGATATCCTGCCGCCTCGAACGCGGGCCAATGGCGAAGCCTGATTGTGGGGTCAAGAATGGTTCGGCATCGGCCTGAATTCTCATGCTCATTGCCCCCGCCTTGATACGCCCGTTGTCAATGGCGAGATAACGTAGTTCAACCCGCTCCTCAAGCGTATGCGCTCTCAACGCTGGCTGCACATCATCCCGGTCGCCTTCATCATGTACACAATCGCGTACATTGACCGGACCAATATCTCGCTGGCCCTCCCCAAAATGAGCGTCGAGCTGCACATGAACCCCACGCAAGCCGGCGCAGCGGCGGGAGTTTTCTTTTGGGGATACGTGGTGCTGCAAATTCCGGGCGGACATCTGGCCGAGCGCTGGAGCGCCAAACGCTTCGTCGCCATTCTGCTGGTCGTATGGGGTCTCTGCTCCATTGGCTGTGGCTTGGTGCAGACCGGGCGACAGTTCTGGGTGATGCGCCTTCTGTTGGGAGTGGCAGAGGGCGGGGTGTGGCCCGCGGTGTTGGTGCTGCTTTCGCACTGGTTCCCCCGCCCGGAGCGTGCCCGCGCCAACGGCTACTGGATGCTCTGCCTTCCCGCCGCCGTGATCCTTTCTTCTCCCCTTTCGGGATGGATTTTGGGCCGGTGGAACTGGCGTGTGCTGCTGATTGCCGAAGGCGTCTTGCCTTTCCTTTGGCTGATTATTTGGTGGCTTTTCGTTGATGATTACCCCAAGGAAGCTCGATGGATTTCCACTGCGGAGCGTGACCATCTCGATGCGACCCTCCGTGAGGAATCCTGCGAACTCGACGCGGCCAAGGCGGAGGCAGTTTGGCAGGGTCTGCTGAAACCTAATGTGCTGATTTTGGTTGGCGTTTATCTGATGGTGAACCTGGGGAATTACGGCTACCTGTTTTGGCTCCCCTCCGTGCTCCAACAAACGCGGACGATGAGCAACCTGCTGGTGGGCATCCTTTTCGCTATCCCTTACATGGTGACGGCGATGGGCATGGTTTTTCTTTCCCGTCATTCCGACAAGCATCGCGAGCGGCGCGGCCACGTTGCCTTTGGGCTGGCTTGGGGCGGCGCCTGCATGATGGCTTGTATCCTTCTAACCGGGCACGCCCCCACCTGGGGTTTTGTGGCCATTTCCCTGGTGGGCGCCGGATCCTACGGGGTGCTGGGGCCGTTCTGGGCGATCCCCACGGAGACTTTGCCGCGCTCGGTTTCCGGACCCGCGATGGGGATGGTGAATGCTCTCGGCAATCTGGGAGGGTATCTCGGCCCGCTGGCCGTGGGATTCATCTTCCACCGCACGGGCGACTTCCGGTATGCTTTCGCCTTACTCGCTGCGGGATATCTGACCGGCGCGGCGTTGACACTCCTTTTGCCTTCGCGAGCCGCGGCCCGCGAATAGAAGAAATGCGAATACACTCTGAGAGGGGAGGCGCGGAAGAGCGATGAAAGTTTCCCGGATTATTTACCTCATCATTCTCACCGTCATGCTCATCGCGGTGGTGATGGCGTTGCGGGCGCCCAGCGCGAGGTTGGTTCCGGTGAGTGCGCAAGAGGCAAAATCCTTCGATGAAAAAATCGCGTCCCTCGAACTGGCTCACCAGCAGGGCCTGGCTCAAACCGCCCACATCGCGGAAACGGAGCTGACTTCAAAGTTGCAGCAGGGGATAGACGAAAACGCAGCCAACCCGCAGGGATCCGTGACGCTCAAGGCGGCCTCCGTGCATCTGCAAGGCGACGAGTTTGTGGGATTCTTCACGCTGGGTGTGGGCGCAATAAAACTCTACCTTACCATGGGGGGCAAATTGGGTGTCGCTGATGGCAGACTCCAGATTCAGCCCTCTTCCGCGAAATTTGGAAGTTTGCCAATTCCTGCTTCTCTCTTCCGCAGCCTTCTGAACATACACTCCGGCTCCCCCGAGGCTCGTGAGCGCTTCGAGCTTCCCGAATTCATCAAGGATGTCCATATCGAAGGCGGGGAGCTTTTGGTGGAATCGCAATGATCGGCGCCGCCGGGAATTGCTTTGCCATGCAATGTCCCGCGTCACGCCGAAATCCCACTTTTCCAAGCCCCGTGCGGCTGGTCTAAACCATGGCCACGGCGCGAATGGGCGAGCCCGACCCCGCGCGAATCTTAAGGGGGAAGGCGAGGAAGAGGAAGAAATCCGGAAGCTGATCCAGATTGCACAAATTCTCAATGATCAATACCTGCTTTTCCAGGACCACGTGGTGGATGGGGTTGGTGCGAAGCGCCTGGGGCGGGTCAGGTGAGAGTGTGTCCACGCCGAGGGCGGCTGCCGGTTTCGATAGGAGGTACTCCGCCGCGTCCATGCCGACTCCCGGCCAGTCTTCGACGTAGTGCTTGTCGTTTGGGCGCAGCCCCCACTTTCCCGCCCAACCAAAATTGAACAGAACAATGTCGCCGGCCTGAAGCGGCCCGCGGCGTCCCTCCCAATCCTCAATCTGGCTTTTGGAGACGTACTCACCCGCTTTCGTCCCGCGGCAATCCAGGCGCACGCCGCGTCCCAGCAGTTGGGTCAGGGGCACGCGCTCGATGGTTACATGGGCGTTCGGTTTGGCGTCGCTGATGAAGTGGGCGGGAGCATCCACATGCGTCCCGTTGTGCTCGTGCATCACCAACTGGTAGCTCAGGGAAAGCCCCCCGTGCCGGTAAGAGCCCCAAAGGTTGTGGAAGAACATCGAGTGGGTGGGAAAACGCGGCATGTGTTCTTCCAGCGTCTGGCTAAGGTCAATCACGCGCAAGTCGCGCAGTTTTGCCAGTAGGCCGGGGACGTCGCTCATGGGTCCTCCATTTCATGGTGGAAAGGGCTCGCGGTGTCTGGCGGGCCGGAAGACGCCTGCGCGGGGTAATCGCGGCAAGGGCTCATCACTCCGCCGTGGCAAAGTACCCGGGCTTCCAACGCAGGATAACTCCGCGGTGGACGGTCACGACCTTAATATTACGGTAAGTTCCGTCCAGGGCGCTTCGCAACGGCCGATACGTGATCGTGTATTGTTCGTCCAATTCGCGGCTGATGGCTTGCAACGCGTCAGCCAGGTGCACCAATCGATCCGCAGAGAACTTTCCCGTCTCTGCCCCCAGGCCCTTGTTTTGGGAAGTGTCACCGATCTGCCCATGGGATAGGTAACCCACCTCCAGGTCGCTGTCTCCGGAACTGACCATAGGGAATGTTGGGGCGCCCCCGGTGGCCGAGGAGATTTCGGCAAGGAGTTTGTCTCCGGGATTAGTGAAACCGTAGGCGGCCGTGCCGATGGTGTAAATCATGGTCTCCGTGAGGCGCGCCATGGAAACGGCCTCGTCCAGGGTGTGCTGGCTCTGGACATCCAAGCCATCGCTCAGAACCACCAGGATCCGCCGCATCTCTTCCGGCGAGCCGGTCTTGCGCATTTTCTCCCGGCAAGCAATGTAGATGGCGTCGTAAAGGGCCTTGCCGCCGCCGGATTTAAGGTCTTGGATCTTTTCATTCAACTGGTCCGGGTCGCTGGTAAAGTCCTGGAGGATCGAGCTGGAAGCGTCGAAGGTTTGGAGAAACACCTGGTTCTTCGTGCCCCCGTTGCGCAGGACCTGGAAAACAAACTCGCTGGCCGCTTCCTTTTCATACGCTAATTGGCGGCGCGCGCTATTGCTGGTATCGAGAATCAAACCGACGCGAAGCGGCGTGCTGGTCTCCCGCTCCACGCTGCGGATAGGCTGCTCCACGCCGTCTTCAAATACCAGGAAATCCTCTTTGCCCAGATCGATGACCGGCAGCCCCCGTTTGTTCAAGGCGGTCACGGGGACGCTGACCAGTTCGACGGTGGTCTTAATGGTAGGGGTTTTTGCCGGCGCGGCGCCTTGCCCTGGATTCTCGGTGTTCCCCGCCGCGGTGGGCGCGGTGGGCGTAGCCGGGGGGGAGGCTTGTTGCGCCGGAGCACGAAGGGCGCCCGCTCCCATAGCCATGGCGGCCCATACCAAAACGGCGGCAAGGCCTTTCCACTCTCCCCCTGCTTTCCTGTTCCGGTTATCCCCCGAGGATGTCATGCCCATTCGCGGTCTCATGCCGGCTCTTGAACCACCGGCAATTCTCTCCGTGTACGCAAACCCTGAGTCTACCATTTTATCCCAAGTGGCCCGCTTAAAGTAGGTGAACAGTCGCATCCATGTCCCTCCACCTTCCGCAGGCAGGGGTAACAGAGGCAGGCATGCTTCCGGCCACTGGTGGTAAATTAGTACAGACAGGCAAAAGGAGCACAAATCATGGAAATGGGATTCATAGGCCTCGGGGCAATGGGTGAGCCAATGGCACGCAACCTGATCAGGGCGGGCCACGCCGTGAAGGTGTACAATCGCACTCGCCGCCGCGCCGAGGCGTTGGTGGAGGAGGGTGCAACCTTGGCGGAAACATCGGCGGCGGCGTGTTCCTCCGGAGTGGTGGCCACCATGTTGGCCGATGACGCCGCGTTGGAAACGGTGGTGTTCGGCGCACAAGGTGTTTTGAAGGGCCTGCCTCGCGGCGGCGTCCACATTTCCCACAGTACGATCAGCACGAATCTCTCTCGCCGCCTCGCGGAAGCGCACCGGCAGCAAGAGCAGCATTTTGTTGCCGCTCCGGTTTTTGGGCGCCCGGACGCAGCCCAGGCGGCACGATTGCTCGTGCTGGCCGCGGGTCCGCCAGAAGCCGTGGAACGCTGCCGCCCGGCGCTCGAAGCGATTGGCCGGAAGCTCTTTGTGATCGGTCCGGAGGCGCCTGCCGCCAACACCGTCAAACTCGCGGGGAATTTCCTGATTGCGTCCATGCTCGAATCGCTGGGTGAAGCCTTCGCCCTTCTGCGAAAATCCGGCGTCGACCCCATGGTTTTTCTTGAAATCATGGTGGGCTCTTTCTTCCAATCGCCTGTCTATGAGAATTACGGCAAAATCATTGCCGGGCAGCGATACGAACCCGCCGGGTTCAAACTGCGACTGGGGCTGAAAGACGTCCGATTGGTGATGGCGGCGGCGGAAGAGGCGGAGGCGCCCATGCCCATCGCCAGCCTGATTCGCGACAACCTGATCAGCGGCGTTGCGCAGGGATTCGGCGACTTGGATTGGTCCGCCGTGGCTCGAGTCGCGGCGTTGAAATCGGGGCTGAAGTCGTAGCACAGCCACTCTTGGCTGTGAACTTCGAGATTGGAAAGCCACCGGCTGCGAACGAAATCAGACACAGGCAGGAGTGCCTGTGCCACGGAGGAGGCAATGATGAAAGCCATACGCATCCATGAATTTGGCGGTCCGGAAGTGTTGAAGTTGCAAGACGTGCCCGACCTGCAAGCGGGCGCGGGGCAAGTGCTGGTGCGGGTGAAGGCGGCGGGCGTGAACCCCTACGACACCTACATGCGCCAGGGAACCTACACCATCAAGCCGCCGCTTCCTTACACACCGGGGAGTGATGCGGCGGGGATCGTGGACTCGGTGGGAGAGGGCGCGGCGGGATTTGCCCCCGGCGAGCGGGTTTACGTGGCGGGAACGCTCACCGGGGCTTATGCGCAGCAAACCCTGGCGGAAGCGTGGCAGGTGCATCGGCTGCCGCCCAACGTAACTTTCGCTCAGGGAGCAGGCGTAAACGTTCCCTACGCCACGGCCTACCGTGCCCTGTGGCAAATTGCGCGCGCCCAGGCGGGGGAAACGGTTTTGATCCATGGCGCGAGCGGCGGCGTGGGCGTGGCGGGCGTGCAATTGGCGCGCGCCGGGGGATTGACCGTGATCGGCACCGGGGGCACGGAACGCGGGCGTGAACTGGCGGCCGTGCAGGGCGCGCATCATGTGCTCGACCATCGCGCCCCGGATTATCTCGACCAATTGCTGAAGCTCACGGGGGGACGCGGCGTGGACGTGATCCTGGAGATGCTGGCCAACGTGAATCTGGCCAAGGATCTGAGCGTGCTTGCCCACAAAGGCCGCATCGTGGTGATCGGCAATCGCGGCAACATTGAGATCAACCCGCGCGAGATCATGGGTCGCGACGCCGCGGTTTTGGGAATGGTGCTGTTCAACGCCAGCCGCCAGGAACTCGCGAGCATTCACGCGGGGTTGGTGGCCGGGCTTGAAAACGGATCGCTGCGCCCGGTGGTGGGAAGGGAACTGCCCCTGGCCGAAGCCTCCCAGGCCCACCGCGCGGTCATGGAGCCCGGCGCGTATGGAAAAATCGTGCTGGTGCCTTGAGGGCGTTGAGGATTGAGTCGGCGTCCAGAAGGCAGTCGAGCCTCTCTCCGGCCTTCTCCAACTTAAACTCAATCACGCGCCCCTTTAGCGCCTGCAAGCGGCGGTGGGAGTTTACACGCTGGGGTGGTAGGCGCCGACCCTGAATTCGAGGCTCCCCTCCTAAATTAGGAGGGGTGGCGCTCCGAGCGCCGGGGTGGTGCTGAAATATGGGCGGTGCTGACGCCGGGGTGGTGTTGAACAGGGGGTGGTGGGTGACAGGAGAAATCGGGGACGTCGCCACGGCCAATTCGTCTTGGGAATTGACCGTGGGTTTGTCATCGGAGGAAAAGCCCACGGTCGCGGGAGATCGCCGCCGCGACACCATAGGGACCCGCTGGCGCATCTCTCATGTGGCGTGAAGTTCTTCGAAGTACTGTCGCCGAACCTTGATTTTGCTTTCGTCCTTTCGAGCGGCTGCCAAGTCATAGGCAAGCTGCATGCGCAGCCACGTTTCCGCCGTGCTGCCGAAGGCCTTGGCCAGCCGGATCGCCATCTCCGGGCTGATGGCGGCCTTGCCGTTCACCACGTTGTTGAGAGCCTGCCGGGTGACGCCGAGGACCTTGGCGCCTTCCGTCACGGACAGCCCCAAAGGTTCAAGGCAAGCGCTGCGTATGCTTCGTCCGGGATGGGGTGGGTTTTTCATCGGCATGGTATCTTTCCTTTCGTTACCTAGTGGTAGTCAATCAATTCAACATCAAACGCGTCCGCGCCTTGAAAACGAAAAATGACACGCCAGTTGGCTCGCACCGTCACTGACCAGAAGCCACTCAAGTCACCTTTGAGGGGATGCAGGCGATAACCCGGGAGGTTAAGTGCCTGTGGCGCGTCGGACTCATCGAGGCGGGCCAGAATCTCCTCAACCGTGTCCAGCAAATCGGGCCGTATCCCGCTCCGGTCGCCGCGTTCGTAAAGCCGCTTCAGGCCCCGGTGTTTGAAGCTCCTTATCATGAGGATACACCGTAAAGTGAAAATTGTCACTTGTCAAGTGGGGATTCGGAAGAGGGCATCCGATCGGTCGCGCCGGGTGTACTTCCGCCGTAGGGGAACGGCTTGCCGCCCCCTGGTTCTGTATTCACACGCGGAACGCCGGGCAGGGCGGCCTGTCCCGACGAAGTCGGGAGCCCTACCCCTACGCCGCTTGCTGCTAGCCAACGGTCTTATGACCTGCCTGCTCGCCACTCTTCACTTTTCACTCGTCACTGCCCGTGATGCAATCACCCGTTCGAACGGCGCCTGCGGTTGTGTGACCCGGAGGTGGCCACGACCAATTCGTCTTGGGAATTGAACGCCAGCGCAGCGAGCTTTTCCAGGAGTGCTCATCGTTTCCTGATGTATTTGTAGTTATGTCGTGGCCTCGCTTTGGGTGGAGGTCTTTTCGTTGTTCTCTTATGGAAGTGGCTCCAACCTGCGTCCCGCTCCTCTTTGGTTAGTTGTCCGTCGAAGAAGTCGACGGCGGAGATTGCGGCGGATAAACCCATCACGACCTTGACGCTCTCCCCACCCTCGTGCGTTAGGGGGTTGTGCTTGATGATTTCGTACGGGTAGTGTTCACCTTGGCGCATGGTGGTCCCTCGAAAGAACGGTAGCACAAATGTCAACCCACTGGGGCGAATAAAAAGCAGGGTGGCGCAGACTTTGTGCCGTTCAAAGTCTGCGGCTCTTCATATGGTAAACATCCACCTTTTGTTAACATGCGGCTGGGGCGATCAAAGTCCGGGTCCGCGACTCACGCCAGGAAAACCCGCAGAGTCTCTGAAAGGCCAAGACTTTGCGCTACCCTGCTGCTAGAGCCGTCAAAGTAGGGAATGCGAGTGAAGCCACCCGGCGAGATAAGCATCCAATCGCGGCGTCAGGCCCCATTGGTGAAGGCAGAGAAGGGCGAAAGCAATGGTCAACGGCCAGAGGGTAAGTGACTGGAGCAAAGCGGCAAAACTGAAAATATACGGGGTTTCCTCGCCAACATTGATCACGACGGAGGAACGGTAGACCCGTCTGGATCTGTCTATGGCGAAGCTCAAGCATAGCAAAAAGAACCCAAAAAATAAGTATCGATTGCTGATATCGAAGGGAGCGTGAAGCACACCAAACGCGGCACAGAGCATCCCAAGTGTTCGCATCGGATATTTGAAAACAATCTGTGGGTTAAAAAACGCCTTCCACTCCATAAGCCCTCAGATCAACAAAGCGCCGATACCGCGAAAAACCCGCAGACCTACAACACAGGTTCGCGCTACGCCTGCCCCGGTATGCGCCAGCCGGCCTGGCGCGTGAGGATACGCCACCCGACTGCTTTTGACAAAGCACTCGCAGGAATCTACACTAAAATCATGAGGAAGAATACGCAAGAAGAAATGCGCTGCTTTGTAAATCTGCCGGACGGTTCACAGCGTTTGTTTCCTACAGCGACCGAAATTCGGGATACGGAAGCCGGAGGAATCGAGATATGGAATGAACGGATAATCCTCGCGACCTTTCATAAGGGCGAATTCTTGGGAAGGTGGATGAACCCACAGTTCCTCACAGCACGCACAAAAAGGGCCCGGGGCGTACGGGCACCACGGCGGCGGTAGCGGCTATAGTCGGTTGGCGTGCCTCCCGGCTGGCGCAGTTGGTAGGAACGCCGCCATTTTTGTGCCGTGGACTTTTGCCCGAAGAAAAACCGACAGCAAACAGCGCATGCCGTGGCTCCCGCCCATCATTTATGTACGTACTGCAACAGGCCCTCGTAAGCCTGCTTGTAGAGCGGGTTCTTGGGATCAAGCATGTAGGCGGCCCGGATTTCAGCGATCGCGCCGTCCAAATCGCCCTTCTTTCCGAGTGCGGCACCCAGATAAGAGTGCGCCCTGTCATTACGGGGATTCAAGCGCAGCGCTTCGCGTTCTTCGGCAATCATTCCATCCCAGTCGCCTTTCAGTCCAAGCGAGTGGCCGAGGTTGAGATGCGCCAACTCGTTATCGCGATTTAGGCGTAGTGCCTCACGGTACTCCGCGATCCCTCCGTCCAAGTCGCCCTTCTTTTCGAGCGCGATGCCGAGGCTGACGTGTGCCGCGTCATCATTCGGGTTCAAGCGTAGCGCTTCACGGAATTCTGCGACTGCGCCGTCTAAGTCGCCCTTGTTCCCCAGCGCAGCGCCAAGGCTGGTGAGCGCCAAATCATTATTGGGGTTCAAGCGCAACGCTTCCCGTTCTTCTGTGACTTGTCCATCCCAGTCTCCCTTGTTTCCGAGTGCGACGCCGAGGGTGTAGTGCGCCACGTCGTTATTGGGATTCAAGCGTAGCGCTTCGCGCTCTTCAGCAATCTCTTGGTTCAAGTCACCCTCATGCCCGAGCGCGATGCCAAGGTTGACATGGGCAATATCGTCATTCGAGTTCAGGCGTAGGGCCTCTCGATACTCTGCGATTGCGCCGTCCAAGTCGCCCTTGTTTCGGAGCGCAATGCCGAGGTTGACGTGCGCTGTATCGTCATCTGGGTTCAGTCGCAGCGCCTCCCGTTCTTCGGTCATCTCCCCGTCCCTGTCGCCCTTGCTTCCCAGCGCGACGCCGAGGTTTACGTGCGCCATATCGTTATTGGGATCCAAACGCAGCGCTTCACGGTCGGACGCTGCAGCATCGTCCCACTTCTTCTGCTGACCCAGGACATATCCAAGGCTGGCGTAAAAGTCGGCATTGTTTGGGGCGAAGAGCAAGGCCGCGCGATATTCCTGCTCAGCCTCTGCATACTGCCCTTTCTTTGCGAGTTCCGCTCCGCGCGCGGCGTGTTGCCGGATTTCCGTCTGCCGCGACTGCGCCGCCGGGTCAACGGTCACGGGCTTCGTCACCTTGGCGCTCTTGAGCGCGCTGACTAGTTCGTCCTCGCCACCACCCAATCGGACTTCCTGAAGGTAGTCATCGGTAGGCTCAAAATCGATTCCGCGTTCCTGGACCAGCATAGTGACTCGGTGGCTCGGCACTTGGCCCACCAGCAAGGCGAAAACCTGCACCTGGTTCAGCGGTTTCTTGGCGCTTGCGGGTTCGGGCGGCTTGGCGGCGCGCAGGGCGTTAAGAAATGCCTCGCTTGCGCCTGCGGCCTTGAGGGTTTGGCAAAAATCCTCAGACGGGGCGAAACCAATCCCGCGCTGCTCGACGAGCTTTGCACCGGATTCGTCGGCGAGTCCGCTGCGCACCATGGCCTGAACCTGATCTTGCGTCAAAGGCTTTTGTTGCGCCCATACAGGCAGGGCAAAGGCCAACCCTGTCGCTAGCATGAAGAAAGCCAGCGTTTTGTGGAATCTCATGGCCACCTCGCGCGGCTGTTGCATTCTTGTGTAGTGCCGCCGTCCCGGGGGCATCTTCCGGTGCCGGCAAGATGCCGGCGCTACGCGCGAACAATATTGCCGCCGGAAACTATGGGGAGATTTTACTCCAAAGGAGGGGAATTGCCATCTCTACCGCCGAGGCGGGTAGTGACTCATTATGACATGGCACGGGATGCCCCCTCGGGGTCCCGCCGGTGAGCGCTCAGCGCCGATGGGAGCGCAGCGCCTGCGCCCGAGGGCGGAAGGTTTCCACCCCGGTTCGAATCATCGTGTTTTCATCGGCGGGCCGGCGCCCGCGGTCAAGGTTTAGCCCCCAGCGCTTATCCTCCGTGACGGTATCAACCTTCGCTTTATGCTTTTGACTTTTCCCTTTCGGCTCGCGGCTCCCGCCCAACACCATGTAGTAGCCCCTAATGCTGGTTGACTGCTGTTGACGACCATAGCTTAGAATGATATACTTTGGACTATGGTAGCGGGCGCGATGATGTCCGCGCTCAAATCGGCAGGCGTGGACTTGCCCTCGCGTGCTCAGGGCTGGGAATTCGGAATTGGCGGCCAAGTATGAAGCGAAAGGCTGATGACTGACCGCCGGTCCTGTGAAGAGGGGGTTAGCGAAACGCCCCCGCGAACCCGTGATGTTTATGATAAACCAGCAGCTTAGCGAAGAAATGGGTGAATCGCGATGACCGACTCGAAAAGTCAAGCCATTGAAAATAAGGCAGTTGCTAAGCCACAATATCGGGTGGGAATGGCGAAGAAAAAAGCATGGCAAAATGAAGGGATTACCCGTCATATTTATGAAAACAAATGAGATACAAGACTGGCTTCCCAGGATCCACTCCGAGTCCGTGATGTTGAAGAAAAATAAGCCACTTATCCCTGCGAACCCGTGATGGCATTGAAACGAAAGGAGAAATACCTTGGGTGGAAATCCTGACTCCTGAATCATGAAATGCGAAGCACGAACCTCGAAGATCGAAACTCGTTAATCACCCGATCACCCGATCTTCCGATGGATCGATGGCCCGATGAACCTGCTCAGGTGTGGGGGTGCAACCGGCGGGGCCAACGGTGGTATACTGAACTTTCAGGGCTGAATTCCACGAGGATGACGGGCGGGTTGCGGATCAGTTCGCGCGCGCCGTGGATTCTTCCCTGGAGGGCGAGAAGCTCAAAATCTCATCGAAGGAGCAAACAGCATGGCAGCACGGACTTCAGAAGCGGAGTGGAAGGGAAATCTTCTTCAGGGCAAAGGGACGATGAAGCTGGGAAGCGGCGCTTACGAAGGGCCGTATTCTTTTGCCTCGCGATTCGAGAGTGGCACGGGCACCAATCCCGAGGAATTGATTGCAGCGGCGCACGCCGGATGTTTTTCCATGGCCCTGTCGGCGGGATTGAGCAAGGGCGGATTTACGCCGACGCGTATTCACACCAAGGCGACCGTACACCTGGAGAAAGTCGGTGAGGGCTTCGGCATCACCAGGATTGAGCTCAACACGGAAGCGCAGATACCCGGCATTGACGCCGCGGCTTTTGCCAAGTACGCCGACGACGCCAAGAAAGGCTGCCCGGTGTCGAAGGTGCTGGCGGGGGCGCAGATCAGTTTGATTGCCAAGCTGGTGTGAAAGGGAATGGTGACTCGTGGGGGAAGGGCGGGGCCGCGCGTGTCCCCGCTTATGGGGAGCTCCGCTGCCCCCGGGCAAAAGGTTGAACGGGCTTTCCGATCCTGGAGCCGCATCGCTTCAGGTTTAAGGCGCCGTCCTTTCCTCCGGCCGCAAAATGTGTCGCTCATTCCCGCCACTTGGCACTAGAATGGCGCAGAGAGCATCGTGCATTCACATCACCAGCATGACCACCATCACGGGCAGGCAGCAACCTGGGTAGTAAGAATCGCTTTGGTGTTGACGCTCGCTCTGGTGGCCACGGAGTTCCTCGCCGGGGCGATGTCGCACAGCCTGGCCCTGGTGAGCGATGGATGGCACAACGTGACGGATGTTCCTTCGCTGATTCTTTCCTGGATTGCCCTCTATTTCGAGCGCCGGCCGCCCGACCACCGCAAGACCTTTGGATATCAGCGGGCGGGCGTCCTGGTGGCATTCGTCAATGCCCTGCTGCTGGTGGCGGTGGCGACTTATCTTTGCTACGAAGGCTATCAGCGCATCGTGCGGCCGGAACCGGTGGCGTCGGGCACAATGCTGGTGGTCGGCCTCATCGCCCTGGTGGTGAACGGGGGAATCTCCTGGGGCCTGGTCAGCCAGCGGGGCGACCTGAACCTGCGCGCGGTGTTCATCCACAACCTGGGCGACGCGCTTTCCAATGTGGCTATCATCGCCGGGGCGTGGCTGATCCGGATGACCGGGCATACCATGATCGATCCGGCCCTGGGATTTCTGATTGCCGGACTCATTCTGTGGTCGGCAGTGGAAATCATCAGCGACTCCACCAACATCCTGCTGGAAAGCCTGCCCAAGGGCATGGACCTGGAGAGCGTGGCGGCCGCCATCCTTGGCGTGGAAGGAGTCAAAGAAGTCCACGACGTGCACATCTGGAGCCTGGGATCGAATTCCCACGCCCTTTCCTGCCACGTTCACATTCTGGACATGCCCACCTCGGAAAGCGAGCAGATCGCCCACCAGGTCCGGGAAGTGCTGGCCCATGAGTTCGGGATATATCACACTACGATACAGTTTGAGCACACGCACCTGCCGGGGGAATTCCACATTTACATGCCGGAGCCGGCGCCGGCGAACAAGGGGCAGTAGGCAAATGGCCAGATAGGGAGGCGGGCAGATCGGCAGTAATCAAGGCGCCGGTACAACGTCAGAATTCAGGATGGAAGAGGCAAAGGGCAATGCCGGCTGGTCTTGAAACTTGCGGTTTGTCTTATGACTTTTCCAACTGCCCATCTGCCGACTGCCTATGTGCCCATTTGCGTACTGCCCCTGCCCTCCGCCTCCGCTTGACATAGGCGAGGGGCGAAGTTTAGGATTCACCCATGCAAACGCCTGCGGTCAGACTCCCGGCCGTAGCGGGGCGGTTCTATCCCGCCAAGCGCGAAGTTCTCTCGCGGCAGCTCGATCAATACCTCACAGCCGATGCGCCCGTGGCGGAGAAGACGGAGGCAGCATTGGGCTGCATGGTTCCCCACGCCGGTTACATGTACTCCGGCGCGGTGGCGGGAGCAGTGTTTCAGCGGCTGCCGGCGCGCGCAACTTACATCATCCTTTGTCCCAATCACACCGGACGCGGCGCGCCCCTGGCAATCATGTCCAAAGGCGAGTGGATGACGCCGCTGGGCGTCGTGCGCATTGACGCCCAATGGGCGGCGAGCCTGCAACACTCCTGCCATCTCTTGATGGAAGACGCCAAGGCGCACGAAGATGAGCACGCCATTGAAGTCCAGCTTCCTTTCCTGCAACGGCAAGTGGGCGAGTTCACCTTTGTTCCCATTGCCATCGGCGTCAGCCGTTACGCAGCTCTGGAATCGCTGGGGCACGGGATGGCGCAGGCGCTGAAGAGCTCAGCGAACCCGGTGATGATGGTTGCTTCCAGCGATATGAACCACTACGAGCCGGATGACGTCACGCGGGTCAAAGACCGCAAAGCCATTGACCAGATTCTGGCCCTCGATGCCGCCGGATTGTATGAAGTGGTTCGCAAAGAGGACATCTCCATGTGCGGCTACGGCCCTGCCGTCGCCATGCTGACCGCCGCCAAAGACCTGGGCGCTACCCGCGCGGAACTGGTGCGCTATGCCACTTCGGCTGACACCAGCGGTGACCGCGACGCCGTGGTGGGTTACGCGGGCATGGTGATTTCATGAACTAAAATCAGCGCTTCGCCGACCCTCCGGTGAGGAAGGATCTCCCCTTTGAAATTGCGCTGGGCTTGATTCTTAGGGCGCTTCAACACAACCCGAGAGAACAAGACGGTTCGCGCGAGCCAAGCATACGCAATTCCTCTTCTCGTCGGCTCATGGCGCGGCAGGCGTTACTTATTCTCTCGAATGCGTTGCACGATATCCAGGGCTCGGGACTGGGCAAGGTGCATGAAGTGAGGGTTGGCCGAAATCTCTTCCAGCGTGGGGATCATCAGCGCCGCCTCGACGTAGTTATTTTCGTCCAGTCCTTGCTGGATGAGGAGCAGAGATTGAGGCAGATTCAGGTGGTCATACTTCATGTCGTACTCAAGCTCCGCAATTCGTTCCTCAACGTTGGCGATCTTCTCGATGAGGTCGGTGAGTTGCTGGGCGGCATGGTTCTCCGTGAAGTTATATTGCACTTTGGAGGTTCTCATGGCCGGATTCGTAAGTCAGGGTTTTCAGCCCCAGGTTCGCCACTTTGTGGCGGCTTTCGAGGGTGACGGAGCGGAAGTAATTCAGGGATTTGGCCAGGGAAAAGATTTGGGCTGTGGTGCGCGCCGAAATCTGCAACGAGCGAGGCGAAGGTGAATCCGGCAGTTGGTGCGAGTCATACGTTGCCTTGCCATTGGCATCAATCGTCAACGCGGTGTATTCGGGGGAACCGCCCTTCAGGGTTTTCGTGAAGATGATCCGGGGTACGGAAGGAGTTTCCTCTGCCGGAAGACTGTAAATTCCTGTAAGGAGCGCCAGGAATGCTGTCGCCAGGCAAAGTGAGCAGACTCTACTTATCTTCAAACTCGGGGTAATAGCGAATCTACCTCCGCCAGCGAAGTTTTCAAATGTTCAGAAGAGCGTCCTACATATTCGCCGCCACCGAGTCCGCATCAGCAGCGGCATCTCTGCTTGAAGGAAGGAGCAATTGCTTCCCCAGGTTTCCTTGCTGGCACCGCGCCTGCCAGCGGCTCAGGCGCACGGCTTCCCGTCTCATTGCCGGAAAGGATTTATGCCTTCCGCTACCTGTCCTGCGTGAGCGCGTGCATCTCCGCTTCTTCGATGTCAAAGTTGGCGTGGACGTGCGAAACGTCTTCGTGATCTTCCAGTTCTTCCATCAACCGCAGCATCTGGTCGGCTTGCTTGCCGGTAAGTTTCACGTAATTCTGCGGCACCATGGTGACTTCCGCTGCCGCGGGGGTAATCTGCGCTGCCTTGAGACGGTCCACAACACTTTGGAAGTTCTCCGGCGCAGAAAGGATTTCCCAGTTGCTGCCGTCGTCGATCATGTCGTCGGCGCCGGCGTCAGTGACGAGCTCCAGCAACTTTTCCTCGTCGGCCTTCCCTTTTTCCACGACGACGTATCCCTTTTTGTGAAACATCCACGCCACGGAGGCGCCGAACGCCCCGCCGTGCTTGGCAAAGACATGGCGAATTTCCGATGTCGTACGGTTCTTGTTGTCCGTAGTGACTTCCACGATCATGGCAGTCCCGCCCGGCCCGTAAGCCTCGTACACGGCTTCCTCAATGATGGTGCCGGGCAATTCACCCGTGCCTTTTTGGATGGCGCGCTTGATATTATCCGCCGGCATGTTCTCGGCTTTGGCTGCCAGGATTGCCGTGCGCAGGCGAGGATTGGAGTCCGGGTCGCCCCCGCTGATGCGGGCAGCGACGCTGATTTCCTTAATGATCTTGGTGAAAATTTTGCCGCGGCGGGCGTCTGCCGCGCCCTTCTTGTGCTTAATGGTTGCCCATTTAGAATGGCCAGACATAATAAAGCCGTCCTTTCAATTCGTTGCTTTGCTCCCGATGGCAACCCGTTCCCGAGCAAGCGCCTTGGGCTGCGTGAAGATGACGATAACGCAGAGAAAATGTTAACACAAGCCCGCGCTGGAAAGCTATTGAGACGCACAAGGCACTTCTCCGAGGGTGGGAGGCTTTTTGGCTGCCCGGTCAAGCCGCAGGCGACGGATGTGTTCCTTGGGAGATTCGCCCGGCGGGCCGCGGAAAACACGGTGAAAGTAGGACCGCGAGAAGGCGGCAACAGCCGCCAGATTCTCCAGTTCCAACTCTTCGTCCTGTTGTTGCTGGAAGTACGCGAGGGTTCGCACGATGCGCTCGCGGTAGTCCTGCTCCGCCGACGGGTTCATTGGCGTGCCAGCAGCGACGCCCAGAATGCGAATGCCGGGTATGTCAGATAGTCCAGGCCGATCTCGGAGTAATACGTCAAGGCCTTCATCTTCATTGGGCCGTAAGCGAACATGGGGTAGTCCATTATCAAGTTCACGGCAAGCCACAGCAAGCCGACAATCAGGGCCTCGTGGACGGGGACCGTGCGGCGGCGAAAGTAAAGCTTAAACAACGCGCCGGCGGTGATGAGAACAATGAGGGCCATCAAAGTCTGGAACAAGGGCGCGTTGGATTTCTTCAACGGAAAAATGAGAAAAGAAATGACGAAGGGAATGAGCCAGCTTGCGAATCCAAGCAGCAGAGTCCGTTTCCAGGCAATCATGTTTACCTCCAGGATGAGTATAGAACGGGCCGTGAAAGATCTGCTTGACCGATTTTGCGATCCTTCTGCAATGCGTTGGGAGTGGCACTCCTCCTTATTCACGGCGGGTGGGGTGGCGTTCGGCGACGATGGTCACCTGCATGTCATGGGCGTGACGGACAATTCGATGGATGAGGTTTCGTCCTATAAATCCTTCCCAGGGGGAGTACTGGGGGCGCACCATGAAGATCTGCGTGATGTTGTGAAGCCGAGCGAAATCAATCAGGGTCGTTGCGATGTCCTGACCGCGCAGGACTCTGGTTTCCACATGAAGGTTGCGCGCGAAGTTGAGGTGGCGTTCCACAGCTTCCCGTTTGGTTACCGGCAACGTATTGAAATCGACTCCAGCATAAACGAAGACAGCAAAACAGTCGGCCTGGAGATAATCCGCCACTCTCCGGCCGCGGCGGATGAGCATGGCCGTGGAGGGATGTTCCGTGACGTAGACGAGAATCCGGTCACTCGGGCTGCCAAAATCGCTGCCTCCCGTGCTCGATTGTTCGACCGTCTGGGGCGCGACTTGGGCGGCGGGTTCGGGTAGCGTCACCTGGCGAATTTCTACTTCGTGCGCGGTCTGGCGCAAGGCGATTTCACGCAAGGCGACGAGGGTGGATTCTTTGAAGAAATTCTGCAATGCGCGGTGGGCCTTTTCCGGCGGATACACCACGCCGCGCTCGAGCCGATTGATCAGCGCCCGGGGCGTAAGGTCCACCATGACGACTTCATCGGCTTGCTTCATCACCCAGTCCGGAATCGTCTCACGCACCCGCACGCCGGTCATGTCCCTGACCTGATCATTCAGACTCTCGAGGTGCTGGATGTTCATAGTGGTCATGACGTTGATTCCAGCATCCAACAGTTCCAAGACGTTCTCCCAGCGTTTCAAATGGGTTGAACCCGGAACGTTGGTGTGCGGCAATTCATCCACCACGCACACCTCGGGATGGCGCTCGATGATGGCGTGCATATTCATTTCTTCGAAAACTGCTCCCCGATATTCCATCTTGCAGCGCGGGATGAGCTCCAGCCCCTGGGCTTGCGCGATCGTATCTTTGCGCCCATGGGGTTCGAGGTAACCGATCACGACGTTGACGCCGCGCTTCACCAGTTCGTGGGCGTCCTCCAACATCTGATAGGTTTTTCCGACGCCGGCGGCAAACCCCAAATACACTTTAAGCCTGCCGCGCTTTTGAGAAGGTACTTCCATCATAAGGTCCCAGCTTTCAGCCATCAGCTCTCAGCAGTCAGACACCGCTCCAATGGTGAAGGAGTGAAAAAGTCTAAATGTGATCAGCCTCCAGCTGAAAGCTGAGAGCTGATGGCCGAAAGCTGCATTCAGTGCGGAAACACGCGCACGTCGATCCCTTCGGCGGCACGGATGAGCCGATCCAAGGGCCCCCCCAGGAAATGATCCCACCAGTGCACACGGCTGGGGTGGCCAACAAAGATTTGGGTAATCCGGTGCGTGCGCGCAAAATCCATCAAAGTTTCAACCGGGTCGTACCCGTCGAGGGCGGCGGTCTGCGCCCCCACCTCCCGTGCATCCGTGAGCTGCTTCTGGAGGACGGCTTCATCTTTTTCGGAAAGCCGGTCATAGCGTACATACACGGTGAAAAGTTCTCCGTGGAAGCGGTCGGCGTTGCGTCTGCCGCTCGCGATCATGGCAGGGGCGTTCGATCCCCGCGTCAAGCAAACAAGGATGCGTTCCTGAGTGCCCCAAAGCTGCTCGATACCGTGAGCGAGAAGGTAGTCTTCCAGCTGCCGGTCGACCACTTCGGCGGCAAGCAGCAAAGCGATCTCCCGCAAGGCGGAAAGCCGCCGCGGCGTATCCATCGAGGCAGGAGTCGCTGTAGAAGGTTGTCCGGCCCGTTCCAAAAGGAGTTCCGGCGGGACATCCACGATGACAATTTCATTCGCATTGTAGAGGAATCGCTCCGGGACGGTTTCCGTGACGTGCTTGCCGGTGATTCTTTCCACAGCCTCGCGGCGCTCCTCGATATGCTGGAGATTGAGAGCCGTAATGACGATGATCCCGGCCGCCAAGAGCTCTTCCACATCCTGCCAGCGCGCGGGGTTCTTGCTGCCGGGAGGATTGTTGTAAGCGACGCCGTCCACCAGGCAGACTTGCGGGCGCCGGCGCAAGATGGCTTCGACATCCATTGCCTCGCCATTGCCGATTTTCTTGAGGGGAACGACCTCAATCGTTTGCAGCAGATGTTCGAGCTCGGCAGGCAGGTCCGGCTGGATAGCCCCAATGACCACATCCTGGCCGCGAGCCCGGCGGCGCCGGCCCTCATCCAGCATCCGAAACGATTTGCCCACTCCCGAGGCGTAACCCAGAAAAACCTTTAACCGCTCATGCTGGAGCTGCTCGTCCTGTGCATCTAACTGCTTGAGGAGCACTTCAGGATCAGGCCTACGGTCATAATCAGTCGGCATACAGGCAAATATCTCCCTATCCGCAGTGTACTATCCGAGAGGCTTGGCGGCAAGGCTGCCCCCCGAAGAATGGCAGTGTATAAGAATAACTTACCCAAGGTAATTTCGAAATAACGGCTTGAGAATCAGGGAAGAGTTGGTTCAGATTTGCGAATAGGGAGGGAAGGGCGGCTGAGGCGGCTCCGGAGGAAAGCATCAACCATGTCATCCGTGGAGCCGCAGGCGGTTCTGAGAATAGCGGAGGAATAACGCGACGCGGCGATGAAAATGCACAAAGCGAGACGCCCCGGCCTCCCATTCGAATAGGTAGAAATCCTGCCTAAGGTTTCCCCATGGGGAGTTTCTCGTTTAAGGCAAGATTCAGGAGAAGCACGTTGACGCGCGGCTCACCAAAAAAACCTAATCGCTGCCCTTGGGTGTGGGCCTCGATGAGCTGCGTTACCTGATCCAAAGTGGCGCCACGGGCCTGCGCGACGCGCGGGGCTTGGGCGAGGGCGGAGGCGGGACTGATGTCTGGGTCCAAACCGCTGGCGGAGGTGGTGAGCAGGTCCGCGGGAATCGGGCCTTGATAGGCGGGGTTCTCTCTGCGGAATCTCTCGATGTCCGCCTTCACGCGATCGATCAGTTTCTGATTGGTGGGGCCCAGATTGGAGCCGCTGGACGCAGTAGCATCGTATCCGTCATTGCCGGCCGCCGACGGCCGAGGGTGGAAGTATTCCGGCTTGCCGAAGTTTTGGCCAAGCAAAGTGGAACCCTTGATTTCTCCGTTGACTACCAGAAGGCTGCCGTTCGCAGTCCGGGGAAACAGGAGTTGGCAAAGGCCCGTGACCACGCCGGGATAGATCAGCCCCGTCAGTACGGTCATCAACAACGTGAAGCGAAAAGCTTGGGCAAGTTGGTAGCGCATCGAGAACTCCTTAAGCCAGGTGCAACACACCGAGTATGCGGTCGATCAGCCATATGAACGGAAAGGGCGCAATGAACCCGCCCAATCCGTAAATCCACAGGTTGCGGCTCAACATGGCGGCGGCGCTTTGCGGCTTGTATCTCACCCCGCGCAAGGCCAAGGGCACGAGAGCGATAATGATCAGGGCATTGAAGATCACCGCGGCCAGGACGGCGCTCTGCGGACTGTGCAGGCGCATGATGTTGAGCTTGTCGAGCTCGGGATAGGTGGCCGCGAACATCGCCGGGATGATGGCGAAGTACTTGGACACATCGTTCAGGATCGAAAACGTGGTCAAAGCGCCGCGCGTAATGAGCAACTGTTTGCCGATGGCCACAATTTCGATCAGCTTGGTGGGATTGCTGTCCAGATCCACCATGTTCCCGGCTTCCTTGGCGGCCATCGTACCCGTATTCATGGCCACGCCCACATCGGCCTGGGCGAGGGCGGGCGCATCGTTGGTGCCGTCGCCGGTCATGGCCACCAGCCGGCCTTGCGCCTGTTCTTTCTTGATGTACTCCATCTTGTCCTTGGGCGTGGCTTGCGCGAGAAAGTCATCCACACCGGCCTCGTTGGCAATCGCTGCCGCCGTCAAGGGGTTGTCTCCCGTAATCATGACGGAACGAATTCCCATCGCCCGCAATTGTTCCAGGCGCTCGCGCATGCCCCCTTTGACGATATCCTTCAGGTGAACGATCCCCAGCAGATGATCTCCGTCGGCCACGGCGAGTGGTGTGCCTCCCGTGCGGGAAATGCGATCCGACATTTCCGTAAAGTTCGCAGGCACCTTGCCGCCATTGTCCACGACGAATTGCACGATGGCGTCGGTAGCCCCCTTGCGCAGGCGGCGGCCGTCAATGTCGACACCGCTCATACGAGTGTAGGCGGAGAAGGGGATAAAGTGGGCTTCGTGCTCAGCAACGTCGCGTCCCCGGAGGCTGAAAGCTTGCTTGGCCAGCACCACAATCGAGCGGCCTTCGGGGGTTTCATCGGCCAGGCTGGCGAGTTGCGCCGCGTCCGCCAAATCTCTCCCGTTGACCCCATCGACGGGGAGAAATTCCACTGCCTGCCGGTTGCCGAGCGTAATGGTGCCGGTCTTGTCGAGCAAGAGCGTGTTGACGTCTCCGGAAGCCTCCACGGCCTTTCCGCTCATGGCCAGCACGTTGTCCTGCATGACGCGATCCATCCCGGCAATGCCGATGGCGGAAAGCAAGCCGCCGATGGTGGTGGGAATCAGACAGACGAGAAGGGAAACCAGCACGGCGACACTGGGAACCCTTCCGGCGTGGGCGGAATTGACGGCGAACACTGCAAACGGCTGCAAGGTTACGACGGCTAATAAAAAGATGAGGGTCATTCCGGCAATCAGGATGTTCAGCGCGATCTCATTGGGTGTTTTTTGCCGCTCGGCCCCTTCCACCAACGCGATCATGCGGTCCAGGAACGTCTCCCCCGGATTGGAGGTGATCCGAATCTTGATCTGATCCGAGAGGACTTTGGTCCCACCCGTAACGGCGCTGCGATCTCCACCCGACTCGCGGATCACGGGCGCGCTTTCGCCGGTGATGACGGACTCATCCACGGTGGCGATTCCTTCGATGACCTCACCGTCACCGGGAATGACGTCGCCGACCTCGCAAATGACCACGTCCTGAGCACGCAGCTTGGAGGCGGGAACAGTTTCTGTCTTGCCGGGCGAAACAATCCGGCGAGCCAGAGAGTCAGTCTTGGCCTTGCGCAGCGTGTCGGCCTGCGCTTTGCCGCGCGCTTCCGCCATGGCCTCGGCGAAGTTGGCGAAGAGCACCGTGAACCAAAGCCAGAGGGAAATCTGCAACGAGAAGCCGATGCCGGCGGCCCCGATGAAGATGTCACGAATCATGAAAACCGTGGTCAGCGTTGCGCCCACTTCCACCACGAAAATCACGGGGTTCTTGAAAAGCGTGACCGGATTCAGCTTGACCAGCGACTCCTTGCAGGCGCGCCCCATGAGTTGGGGATCGAACAAGGGCCGTGCCCGCACCATCTTCTTCGGTACGAGGGTCGTTAGACCGTCAAGCGGAGGAGGCGTTACAGTCGTCGTTGGCATGAATTAGCTCCCGATTGTCAACATCAGCGAGGACACGAGTTTTCCTTCGCGCATGAAAAAGTGCTCCACCAGTGGGCCCAGCGAAAGCGCCGGGAAGAAAGTCAAAGCGCCAATTACCACCACAACCCCCACCAGAAGGCCGATAAACAGAGGGCCGTGCGTGGGGAGTGTGCCGCTGGTGGTGGGCACTTTCTTCTTCCCGGCAAGGCTGCCGGCAATCGCCAGGCTGGGAAGAATGAAACCGAAACGACCAATCAGCATCGCCAGCCCCAGCGTGAGGTTATACCAGGGGGTATTGACGTTGATTCCGGCAAAGGCGCTGCCGTTGTTTTCCGAAGCGCTCGAATAGGCGTAAAGAAGCTCGCTGAACCCATGCGGCCCCGAGTTGCCGAGGTTGGCGATGGCCGCTCCGGGGGCATTCCAGTAACCGTTTTTCGCGAAGGGAATGACCGCGCATATCGCCGTGAAGACCAGAATGGAGAATGCCGTGGCAATGACCGCCACCATGGCCATTTTCACTTCCTTTTGCTCGATTTTCTTCCCTAGATACTCGGGAGTTCTGCCCACCATGAGGCCGGCAATAAAAACCCCCACGATGGCGTACAACAGCATGCCGTATAGACCTGAACCGACTCCGCCGAAAATCACCTCGTCGGTCTGCAAGTTGAACAAGGGGATGAAGCCGCCGAGGGGCGTATAACTATCGTGCATGCTGTTCACGCTCCCATTGCTCGCGTCGGTTGTCGCGGTCGCCCAAAGAGCGGAACTGGCGATGCCAAAGCGGACGTCCTTACCCTCCATGTTGCCGCCCGATTGGGTGGGAGTGGCCGCCGTTTCCACTCCCAATCGGGCAAGGATCGGATTGCCCGCGTGCTCCGCGGGATAACAGATAAAGACGCCCGCAAAGAAGAGGAAGGCCATGGCGCCGAACAGCGCCCAGCCTTGTCGTGTGTCACCCACCATTCTTCCAAAGGTGTAAGTGAGGGCCGAGGAAATCACCAGGATCGCAATAATCTCGACGAAATTCGTGAGCGGCGTAGGGTTTTCAAAGGGGTGGGCGGAATTGGCGTTGAAAAAGCCGCCGCCATTGGTACCCAGCATCTTGATGGCTTCCTGGTCGGCCACGGGGCCCACTGCGATGGTTTGCGTTGCTCCTTCCACCGTGGTGGCCTTCTGGTAGGACTTCAAAGTCTGCGGCACACCTCGGAAGCAGAGGAAAAGGGCGAACACCAGGGAAAGAGGCAGCAGCACATAAACTGTGGCACGCGTGGTGTCGACCCAGAAATTGCCGATGGTGCTCGTCTGCTTTCGGGCAAAACCACGAATGAGTGCGATGGCCACGGCAATGCCCGCGGCGGCGGAAAGGAAATTCTGGACCGTCAACGCCGCCATTTGGACGAGGTAGCTGAGCGTCTGCTCGCCGCCGTAAGCCTGCCAGTTGGTGTTGGTCATGAAGCTCACGGCAGTATTGAACGCCAGGTCCGGCGTCATGGGCGTGGCGTAACCGGGAGCATGGGCGGTGCTGAAGTGCATGGGGTTGAGAGGCAGCAATCCCTGCAAGCGCTGAAGGGCGTACACAAACAGGAAGCTGACCAGGCTAAAAGCGATAACCGAGGCGGAGTATTGCGTCCAGCGCTGTTCGGAGGTTTCCCGGATGCCGCAGAGCCTGTAAATGAGCCGTTCCAAGGGCCGCAACAGAGGATGGAGAAAGGTGCGCTCGCCCTCGAATACGCGAGCCATGAAGAGGCCCAGCGGCTTGGTCAGCGCCAAAAGGCACAGAAAGAACACCAGAATGTACATAAAGCCAGTCATGGTCATGCCAGCCTCCTCAAAACCGCTCTGGACGCAAAAGGGCGTAAACCAGATAACCGAACAGTAGCAATGCGGCGACGCCCGCAATGATGAAATCCATATGTCAGCCCTCCCTAGAGGCGCTCACAGAGGCGGGTGAAAATCCAGCACCCGACGAAAAATATCACTCCAACCAAAATGTAAGCCAGGTCTACCACGTTAGTGTCACCTCAGCTCCGCAAGAATCACCAATACTTCCAACCTCATCTCGGTATGCCCGCTGATCGTGTGATAGCCCTTGGACTCATTAGCGGAAAGCGAGGAGGCGAGACCGAATTGATCGCTTGAACAGGGTTTCATGGGAGTCACGTTAACCATGTTGCCCGCCGGGCCATAAAGAAGTCATAAAGACTTGCTCAAAATTTCGTTAGGCTTTGGGGAGACTAAACCGGTAGCCAACCCAAGGTTCCGTGAGGAGATACTCGGGGTGGGAAGGATCAGGCTCGATCTTCTTGCGGAGTTGGTTAATGAAGACACGGAGGTATTCCACCTCTTCGCCATAATCCGGCCCCCACACCGCCTGAAGGAGCTTGGCATGAGGAATGACCTCATTGGGACTGCTGGCGAGGTAGCGGAGAAGATCGAACTCCTTGGGGGTTAAGCGCACTTCCGTACCGTTCACAGTAACCCGGCGCGCGACGAAATTGATTACCGTCTTTCCCAGGTTGAGCAGATCGGGGGTGCCCGAACTTAGCAGGGGCGCGCGGCGGAGGGCGGCGCGAATACGGGCCAAGAGTTCCGGCATGCTGAAGGGTTTGGTTACATAGTCGTCGGCGCCGGCATCCAGCGCATCCACCTTGTCCTTTTCCGCATTGCGAATGGAGAGAATCACAATGGGAATGTCGCTCTGAGAACGGATGATGCGGCAAGTTTCCATGCCGCCGACTCCCGGCATGTTGATGTCGAGAAGAATCAGGTCAAAGCGTTCCTCCCGAACTTTTTCCAGAGCCTCTTCGCCGCTGCGCGCGGTACTGACCGTATAACCGCGCGACACCAGGGTGGCGCGCATCACGCGGCGAATTTGCGGCTCGTCATCAACAACCAAAACCTTGGCGCTGGTCACAGTATGGACTCCCTGAGAGCGCGGGGGACCGAGAACAAGAATCTTGCCCCTTTTCCGGGTACGCTCTCCACCCATATTCTGCCGTGGTGGGCACGCACGATCTCCCGGGCAATGGTCAGGCCCATTCCCGTGCCCGGTATTCTCTCCCTTTGATCATTGCCCCGGTAAAACCTTTCAAATACCTTCCGTTGTTCCTGTTCGGAAATCCCCGGCCCGCAGTCCTCGACGCTGATGATAACCTCCGAATCTTCCGCGATGGCCCGGAGCGTAAGGGGGCTGCCCGGTGGGGTGTACTTCACGGCATTGTTGATGAACTGCCAGATCACATTGCCAATGAGCTCCGGGTCGGCACTCACACTGGGCAAACTTTCGGGAACCTCCACGGTCACCTTGCGCCCCTCCAGATTTTCTCGCACCTTTTCCAATTGCCCTTGCACAATCTTGCTCAGGGATTGCGGGCTTCGGTGTACCTGGAGTTGGCCCGCTTCGATGCGTGACATTTGGATGGCTTCGGTGAGCATAAGGTTCAGCCGATCGGTTCCCTCGTCGACGATGCGCAGCAGTTCCTGGTGGGTCGGACTCACGCCGGTGTCAAACAACATGGAGGTCACCGCCGCCTTAATCGGCGTGAGAGGCGTTTTGAACTCGTGCGCCAGGGCATCGAGCATCGTGGACTTCAACCCCTCGCTCTGCCGGGCGGCTTCGGCGCGCGTGGCGGCATCATGGGCGTGCGCCCGCTCCAAGGTGATGGCCGTGAGGTTGGCGATGGCGTGCAACGCCGTCTCCGACACCTGCGAGCCCTGAATCCCCAAGCTACCCATCGGCTGGCCCCCCAGGCTGATGGGAATGACCGTGGTTTTCGTTGCCGCATCGTGAAAAACCGTGCCATTCAATGCGGTTTCACGCAGTTTGCCGGCATCCACTGGAATGTCGCGCGGGCCGGCCCGGTGAATCCGCTCGCCGATGCGATCGTAAAACGACAGCCCCGGCAATTCAAATACCTGAGCAATTTGATTGGTAATCTCCTGGGCCAGCGGACCGTGGACTTCCAGGAGCAACAGGTTCCGGCTTAAGGTGTAAAGGCGTTCCATTTCGTTCTGGCGATGCGTCGATTCCAGCGCCTGCCTTCTTGCACTGGCGGAGAGTTGGCTGACGATTACCGCTGTCACTACAAAAACCGCGAGAGCCACCCAGTTCTGGCGGTCCGCAATCGTGAACGATCCGATGGGAGGGATGAAGAAGAAATTAAAGCAAAGCATCCCGGCGACTGAAGCTACCAACCCTTCCAGCAGTCCCCAACGAGTAGAAATCGCCAGGACCGCGAGCAGAAACGAGAGGGCCACCGTCACGTTGTTGACATTGAGGACTCGGTAGTAGAGAAACGTGATTCCGCCGATGATCCCCATTGTGCCGAGAACGCGGACCACGATCACCCTTAGTGATAATAGACTCTTCTTCAAATGAAGACCCCACGGCCTCTGCCATTTTACTCGTATGCGGGATCATAAGCATGGGCTTTGATGGGGCGCCGGGGCGCGCCTCCCCTGCCGCTGCTCGCCGCACAATCAGAAAAAGCCGCCGTGGTTTACAAGCACGACCGCAATCAGGATGAACGCGACGGTCGCAAACAGGAGTTTCCTGGATTAGCCTCTGGAGTAGCCGGCCAGCGCGGGCAGGGAAGCACGCGCCTGCGGTGGTAGCGCCCGGGCCCGGTCCGCTCGCGCGGATCGGAAATCATCCGCTTCGGTTGCGTCCGGGCGTAGAATGGGCGTGAGTCCTTCCGAGGAGCCAAGTCGCATGGTGAAATTCTTGCTCTGGTGCATTCTTCTTTTTCTCTGCTGGCCGCTGGCGCTTCTGGCGCTGGTGCTATACCCGCTGGTTTGGATTCTCACGCTGCCGTTCCGCCTGGTGGGAATTGCCGTCGGTGGCGTGTTCGATCTGCTTCGGGCCCTTATTACTCTTCCGGCGCGAATTCTCAGCGGACCTCGCCGCGCCTGATGTCGGTGCGAGCCAGGATGCGGCTCAATTCCATTAGGGTTGCTTCGCCGCGGGCGGCGGAGGCGCCGCGGGCAGAGCTTTCAGGTGCAGTTTAGCCGCCCGGAACGCCAGGCTATCCTTCTCGAGTCCTTTCGGGGGCGGGTTCTGCTCAAGTTCGGCACGAAGCGCCTTCACCCGTTCGCCCGGGAGAGGGTGGTTCATCAGCAGCCCCTCGACAAGCGTGGGGTTCCCCGTAAAATTACTGAGGCGGGCGAGGGCGGAAACCAAGCCCTGGGGATCGTACCCGGCGCGGATGGCATTGTACATGCCGAGCAGGTCCGCCTCCGATTCTTCTTCGCGGCTGAACTTGCGGTCGACGAATAGCAGCATGGGACCGCCGTATTTCTGCACCATGTCCATCATCTGCTGGTTATCAAGCATGCCGGCCTTCTTCAGTTGGGACATTCCCTGGTCGATCCAGTAGCGGCGTGCCACATCGTTCATGCTGTGGTAAGCCACAATGTGGCCCACTTCGTGCGCCAGGACCCCGGCCAATTCACTTTCGTTTACGACAAAGTCCAGGAGCCCGCGATGGACGTAAACATATCCTCCGGGCAGAGAGAAGGCATTAACTGTGTCCGTATTCACAATTTTGAAAGTATATTGAATTCCCGGCCGCCGCGAGGCTTGCGCTACCTTTTGCCCCAGGTGGTTCAGGTAGGCCGTGAGCAGCGGCGCATCCAGGAGCACCAGTTGCTTGTCGGTTTGCTCCGCCGCTTGGCGGCCCATGGCCATCTCTTCCTCATCGGTAAAGGTGTTGTAGATGGCCTTGGTGGGCGTCGGCTCTTCGGCGCGGAGAGAAGGAACGACAAGCGCGAACAGGAGAAGCAGGCCCCAAAGTCCCTTGCCCGGTATACAGACAAAATGCGATGACCTTATCATGCGAGCCTGCCTTTCGAGGCGTCCCAGGCAACTTCCATAGCGCGTCCGGAAACGACCTTTACGGTTACGGAAGTTCGCGCCGTCTCGCCGCCAGCGCGAATCCTGGTGTCGGTAGACCTGCGCGTATGAATACAGTCCCCGAAGTCGGTTATGTTGTCAAGCGTTCCATGGAGCTCCTCCGGCATAAAGAGTCCCGGCTGTGGCCCCACGCAGTCGGGCACGGCTGCGCCATCCAGAGCCGTGACTCTCATAATTCCTGCCCACCCGCCTTCTTAATTCCCCTGTCGTGTTGTCGTGCGGTCCCAGCGATGCCGGCGCAACTCCAAGTGGAGATCCACGGGCAACGGGCCTGCTTCGCTGGTGCGCACGTTCTCTTCCACATTCTTCACTTTGCGCATACCTGGGATGATGGTGCTCACGGTGGGGTTATTCAGGATGAAACGAAGCGCCATCTCCGGCAGCGGCATGCCGGAGGGAACGAGCGGCTTCAGGGCATCGGCGTGAGCAACGAACTCCTTGAGTCTCTCGGGACGGAAGTGAGAGTTGCGCCAATCGCCCTCCGGCCATTTGCTTTCCAGCGTCAACGTGCCGGTCAGCGAGCCTTGGTCCAACGGGCAGCGCGCAATGACACCTAAATCCCGGGCAGCACAGGCGGGGAAAAGCTCATCCTCGGGATTCTGATCGAAAATGTTGTACATGACCTGCACGGAGTCAATCAGCCCCGACTGCACCGCGCGCACGCCGTTCCAGGGTTCCCAGCGATTGAGGCTGATGCCGACGGCTCGGAACAGCCCTTGCCGCCGCAAATCCTCGATCTTCTTCATCCAGCGGTCGTCTTCCAGCCAGGCGTCTGACCACGTGTGGAACTGAATCAGGTCCACCGTTTCCAGACCGAGGTTTTCCAGGCTGGCGTGGACATACTGGTCAATGTGCGCGGGGGGGTAGCAGTCGTCGAGCGTAAACTCCGGGCGGGCCGGCCAGGCAAGGTTCTTCGGCGGAATCTTGGTCGCTACGTAAAGCTTCCTGCCAGGGTTCCGGCGCACCACGCCCCCGAGTAGCTTCTCGCTGTGCCCACTGCCGTAGTGCCAGGCGGTGTCAAAAAAATTGCAGCCCAAATCCACAGCACGCTGTAGGGATTCCTGGGATTCGGCGTCGTTGGAGCCGGTCCAGCTTGCCATTCCCCACATTCCGTACCCAATCTCACTCACCCTCCAGCCGGTGCGTCCAAACCTGCGGTAATTCATGATGGAATATCCTCGAAGTCTTTTTTTACAGCCCGCCGCATGCGCTGCGGGCAATGGTGGCGCGGCCGCGGCGAACCGTGACTCTATCAGAAGTGCGCCTGGCATTTAAGGGTCAAGTGAATGATTGAGGGCGTGAGCGGAACGGTTATTCGAGGCCCGACCAAAGCAAGAAAGTCAGCAGGCACTCTGCGCCCGCCCGGAGTGAAGGGCGTGCTTGAAGGTGTAGTGAAGCGCACGCGAGTCGATCCCACCATTGAAATCTTCACACTTCGGAGGAGGGTGCGCAAAGTCTTCCTCTGGCTCCGAAGCCGCAACTTGGATTTGTCCCGGCGGATGGGGAAGGGCGAGGCTGAAATCCCGCCCTTGCAACCGCGTCGTAAGTTATCCGGGCCACAGCCAAAATCCGAAATAGTCAGAGCGCGGGGCCGTCATGGCCCAGCGTGGCGCGGCGGATGATAACCAGAGGAACTCCGCCTTGTTCCATGAGGCGGTCGTGGAAATCCTGCAACGTGAACTTGTCGCCCATTTTCTTCTTGTAGTCGTCGCGCAGCTTCAGGATCTCAAGTTTCCCCAGCGTGTACACCAGGTAGGTGGGATCAGAGGTTCCGCGCTTGGTTTCCATATCCGCGACGGCGGGGACCTGATATCCCTCGTTGACGAAAAACTTCTTGGCCTGATCCATGGTCATGTTTCCGGTGTGCATTTCAATTCCCACGATGAAGCGGGAATTGCGTAGCAGTGCGTCCTGCAATTGCCCCATGCGTAATTTGGGATCACCGCCGCCATAGCCCTCATCCAGCATCATCTGCTCGGTGTAATGTGCCCAGCCTTCCGCGTTGCTGCTGCAATAGAGCAACTTCCGCACCTTGGAGTTCAGCCGCTTGACCCACAAGAACTGAACGTAGTGGCCGGGGTACGCCTCATGAATCGCCGTGCTGAGGATGGTGCCGCGGTTGAAGCCTTCCATCCAATCCTCCACTTCTTGCGGCGTCCAACCGGGCTCCGGGAGGGTCACGTTGAACATGGCCTCTGTCGCCTTGGATTCATAAGCGCCGGGTGTATCCATGGAAGCCGTAGTGGTGGCGCGCATGAAGGGGGGTGTTTCTTCCAGAATGGGCATAATCGGCGAAGGGATGGTAACGATTTTCCTGGCAACGATGAACTCGCGCAGGCCTTCCAGCAGATTGTGGAAGGCGGGCAGAAGTTGATCGGGTGTGGGGTGATCTTTCTCGAGTGAGGCAAGCACCTCACGCGGGGTGGCATGGGGATTAACCAGCGCCGCCGTTTCCTTCAATCTCTGCTGGTTGCGGTGCAGGTCGGCGTAACCGATTTTGAGCAGTTGGTCGAGGGGAATATCGACCATCTCATCGTCGAGAAGTTTTTGACGAAAACTCTCCGCGCCGATGCGAAAATCGCCATGGGAGGCGGGAAGCAAATCGTTTTGGAGGAAGCGCCCGAAATCTTCCAGGGCTTTCACCACGGCGTCGTTACTGCTTTGGAACTCCGCCCGCAGGGCTGCATCCGTTACCCCTTGGAAGGCGTCGGGGACGTCCTTTTGGAAGAACTCAATGATCCCGGGCATCTGCTCAAGGGTGATCTCGGTGTAGATCCTCGGCGGATTCGCGAGGTTGTCGCGGGCGGCAGTAAGGGCGCCGGGAATCTGCCGCTCGCGCGCGATGACCGAACGCAGGCGTTCTTCCGGCGGCGCAAAGCTGCGTTTGATAATCACGAAAATGCTCTCGGTGGCGCCGCCAACGTAAAGGTTAGGGTCCTTCCGCCACATTTGTACGACCTGGAGTTCCAGCAGGCGGCCCTTGATGGTGCTCTGCAAAAAGGCCAAGTCGCCGGCGCTATCGGCAGAGAGTTTTGCCCGGTCGATGCGAGCGAACTCCGACGCGAATTTCTGAAGCTCGACAATCTCTGCCTCGCGCGAGGTGCGGGAGTAGTCCTCCAGCTTGGCATCGTATTGATGAAACCCCGCGGCAGTTGCTTCCTTGGGGTGAAATTGGAAATAAGAATCGAAGTAGCTATTGACCAAGCGGGCGAAGTCGGGCGGGTTGTTGGGACTTTCCGCGTGCATCTTGTTGGCAATGGTCATTTCCAAACACCACAAAAGCAGAAGAGTTGATGCAAATACAACCATCCGTCTCAGCATAAGGTTCCCCGCTAACCCTTAAATTACTTCGTTGTTGCACGGCGCTTACTTGGGATGCGCAATCACATCTTCGATGCAATATGTATCATTGGTGATCGTGAAGTAAAAACGCCAGTTGTGGTTGACACGCGCCTGCCACAGGTCTCTCGATTCGTCGAATTTCTTGGCGGGCAAGGAAGGGTGCCGTAGGTTGCTCACCAGGAATCGCAGTTGCTTTTCAAAAGCTCGTTGGACATCGGATGGAGCGTCGCTCAGTGACTCAATCGCGCGATCCGACAATAGCACCATCATGAGGGGGGCGCACTACCTCATCTTATTGGCTTTCCGATTCCTGACTTCTTTGCGAATAAGGTTTATGGCTTCGCCAGCGGTCGCAAAGGGTCCAAAATAGGGGCCTTTGCGGGCTTCTGTCAATCGAGCGTTTATGATCTGGCGTTGGGCGGGGGTGTATTCGTCGCTGGCGACAGGCAGCTTGCGCACGATCGTGATGACCCCGCCGGAGGCATTGAATTCCAACTCCTCCCCGCCCTTAAACCCTGCCTTGCGGCGGATCGCGGGCGGTACCACGAGCGAAGTTCCGTTTTTTGCGATGCTAGCCATACTCCTCTTAGTCTATGCTCAGGGTGCCGGCTGCGTCAAATACCGCCCAGGGCAATAGCCTTAACCCGCACGCCGCATGGTATATTCAAAAAGAGACAATGGTAAGGGCATTCGCAAATCTCTCGCTTCCAATGGCAGCGGTGAGTTTGCCTCGGCACGGTACCTCATCATGACGGAATTCATCTCTCCGAACCGCCCCGGCACGTGGGGAGTGCTCCTGCTGGCGCACGGGGCGCCCGATAAGCTCGAGGATATTCCCAAGTTCCTGCTCAACGTGCGCGAGGGGCGCCCGCTGCCGGAGCCGGCGGTGAAGGAAATTGTGCGCCGCTATGCGCTCATTGGGGGCGGGTCGCCGTTGCTACGCCTCACCACCTTGCAGGCGGAGGCCCTGGCGAAGTTGATTGCCCACCCTGTTTACGTGGGCATGAGGAACTGGAAGCCCTTCATCGTTGATGCCGTGCGCCGTCTCTCGGGCGATGGGGTTGAGCGCATGGTGGCCGTGTGCCTGGCGCCCCAGAATTCGCGTACCAGCATTGGACTCTACCGAAATTACTTGCTGGACGCGGTGGGCCAAGTGCGCCCGCGCATGACGGTGGATTTCGTGGAAAGCTACCACGACCATCCCGGGTTGATCGAAGCGTTTCGCGAGCGCGCGGAGGCAGCACTTCTCACCGCGAGGGAGGAAATCGGCGGCCCCGTTCCCGTCGTCTTTACCGCCCATAGTGTGCCGGAACGGACGATTGCCGGGGGCGATCCCTACGAGCGGCAAGTGCGAGAGACGGCGGCGTTGGTGGCCCGGGCCATGGGCCTTGCCGAGTATCGCCTGGCATTCCAGAGCCAGGGGATGACGGCGGAGAAATGGATTGGGCCGACGGTGGAATCGCAAATTGACGAGCTGGCACAGGCGGGCGGCAAGAACGTGTTGCTGCTTCCGGTGGGATTTGTTTCCGACCATGTGGAAATCCTTTACGATATTGATGTGCTCTTTCGCGACTATGGGAAGGCACGGGGGGTTGCGGTGCGACGCGCGGAGTCGCTGAACGACAGCCCTAAATTTGCCGCGGCGCTAGCCAGCCTGGTAACTGTGCGGATAAAGCAGGTGTCTGGTTTCAGGTGCCAGGTGCCAGGGTCGAATCCTGCTGACGCCTGACCTGACATCTTCAGGAGTAGGAGCTTGATTGACACACCCAAAGTTCGTCGAGTGGCGGTAATTGGGGGAGGCATCTCGGGCCTTGCCGCCGCTTACACATTGGCGCGGGCACGCCAAGCCGGCGCGCCGATCGAGGAATTGCTGATAGAGGCAAGTCCTTGTTTGGGTGGAGTGATTCAGACGGAGACGGTTGAGGGTTTTGTGGTCGAAGCCGGCCCCGACAGTTTCCTTGCCGAAAAGCCGCAAGCCGCGGCCATGGCGCACGTGATGGGTCTGAGCGGCAATTTGATGGGTTCCAACGACCACGCGCGCCGCACCTACATTCTTCACCGCGGCCGCCTGCAGCCGTTGCCCGATGGCCTGATGTTTTTGGTGCCTACGCGCCTTTGGCCCATGGTGGCTACTCGTCTGCTGCCGCTCAGCACGAAACTCGCGGCGGCATGGGAGCTGTTTTCCTCCCCGCCTGCTGATCAGGGTGATGAATCCGTGGCCAGTTTTGTGAAAAGGCATTATGGCCAGGCGATGGTTGAGAACATCGCCGACCCCTTGCTGGCGGGCGTCTACGGCGGCGATTCCGCGGCGCTCAGTGTTCGTTCCGTGTTACCGCGCTTTTGGGAGATGGAACGCCGGCATGGCAGCCTAACGCGCGCCACGCTTGCAGCGATGAGGCAGCGGCGCAAAGCGAATTCCAGCAGCAACGGGTTGGATTCAGCGGGGACGGGCAACGCCCCGCCGCGCAAGCTGCCGCTCTTCATGACTCTTAAGGGCGGACTCGAGCAATTAACGCAGAAGCTCGCGGCGCAGGTGGAGAAGAACCGGATTTTTGTGCGTTGCCGCGTGCTGGCCTTGGAGTTCTCCCCGGGCGGACCGGGGGGCGCGGCGGACTCTTGCTCCCGGCGGTTTCAGATCGCTTGCGAGGGTGGCAAGGCGTACGACGCCGACGCCGTAATTCTCTCGCTGCCCGCGAACCTGGCCGGCGGCCTCGCTTCCTCTCTCGACCGCCACCTGAGTGACCTGCTCGATGGCATCCCCTATAGTTCTGCCATGACGGTTTCGCTGGGGTTTGACGAGCGTGCTCGGACTTCACTTCCCCCGGGTTTTGGGTTCCTCGTGCCGCGCAAGGAGCAGCGGCGAATGCTGGCCTGCACCTTCGTCCACGCCAAGTTCGACCATCGCGCGCCGGAAGGGAAAGCGATGCTGCGCTGCTTCCTGGGCGGGGCACGCGATCCCGAGGTGCTCGGATTAAATGACGAAGAGGTTGTGGCCATCGTGCGGCGGGAGCTCAAGGAGATTTTGGATTTTTCCGCCGAGCCTCTGTTTTTCCGCGTGCACCGATGGCCCGCTTCCATGGCGCAATATCCGGTGGGACACAGGGAGCGCGTGAGTGCCATCGAGGAGCGCTTGGGGGACCTGCCCGGACTGTATTTGGCGGGGAACGCTTACTCGGGCATCGGCATCTCGGACTGCATCCGCACCGGGCGGAACGCGGCGGAAAAGGCATTGGAGTACTTGGCAGCCGGCGGTAGGCGGTAGGCGGAAGGCGCCCGGCAGCGGGCAATCTACCGCAGGATGGGCGGTTTACGAAGGGCCCGGTTTTCTCCGTACTACTACTCCCGAGAATCTTCGTGAGGCGCGAAGATTTCGTGCTACGAGTGTCCTGTCCGTGCTCGAGAAGGCGCGCCATAGGCAAAACCCGCCCCGAAAATTGGATTCAGGGAGGCATCGGTATGTCATCCGCAATGCGAAAACCGGCCAGGGAAATTCTGGCCGAAGTCATTCCCCGCATGGTTCCGGCCTTAGTTTTAATTTTCACTTCTGTTTTTGCTTATGGATTGTGCGGCCCACATATCGGTTGGCTTAATGACGACTACACGGAGGTATTTGGCGCTTCCTCCGGAGTTCCCGATTGGCGAACAGCTCTCATGATTGGCGGTGGAGGACACTGGTCGCCTTACCGGCTCCTGAAATATCCACTTCAGGGATATGTGAGCTTCTGGTTGGGACCCAGTTATACCCACATCCTTCAGTTCATGGGTCATCTCATCTGCGTTCTCCTGTTTTACACTCTGCTGAAACGCCTCGCATGGCCCACCCCGGCGTCCCTTGCTGCGGGATTGTTATTCAGTACTTTTCCCTGGTTTTCTTCGGCTGTCTATTACTGGCCAGCAGCTTCGGCAACCTGGGCAACAATTCTAGTACTTGGAGCAGCTCACAGCTTTCTCTTGTGGAACGAGAGCCATTTGCGTAGATGGTGGATCGCTTATGCAGTTTTTGTGCTGCTCAGCTTGGTTGTCTATGAGCTTTGGCTTGGTGGATTCATCTTTTTTGCAGGGCTTGACTGGTATTATCGGCGCAATGGAAAGGGTGTTCTCAGTAAGTCCGCAAACGGGCGGTCCACGAAGGGGAGCAGTGACGTTTTTTGGCGCTTTCTGGGGATAGCTGCACCTTTCCTTGTATACGCGGTTCTATATGGGATTGCTCCAAGTTCAAACCCCTCGGCCGAGGTTAGACTGACGACGCTCACCCGCGTTCCCGTCTTATTTGCCCTTCTCCATTTGCGGGCGCTACAATGGCCCCTTAACCTGGGGTGGCGCTGGACGTTTCTAAATGCGGGTCTGGCATTTCATTCGGGTTTTGGCGCATTCGTCCTTGCTTCCGAGACTGCCGTTCTAATGTTGCTCGGTTACGCCTGGGTGCGCAAATGGGGCCAAACCGATCTCAGGCAGAATAGGATACCCCTTTGGGACTCATTGGTCTTAGGATGGAGTCTCTTTCTAGGATCACGAATAGTTTTCATACTCGAGGGAGTAATAACACGCTTTGAATCGCGGAAGCAATACGCTGCGAGTATGGGTGTTGCCATCGCCATCGTCGCTCTGGTGTCAAGCTTGATCCAGACCAAGCAGATTGGCGCTCGGCTGCACGCTATGGCCGGAGTGATGGTATTGGCTATCGTCTTTGTTCTTGGGTGGGGGTCAGCGGGGGTCGGTATCCAATATGTAAATACGACCAAGGCGGAGGCCCAGACCATTCGCACCCTCGATCGCTGGATCTCCGCGACTCCTCTTCCCTTGCGGGGGCTGAATATTGTTGTGGTAGCGCCAAAGAATCCTTTGGTTCATGGAAAGTTCGAGTTCTCATATTTTAGCATACACGACGGCATCTGGCTCGACTATGCGATAAGGCGGCGATGCCAAGATTGCAGCGCCTACGTTACCGAGGACGTGGAGTGTGTCGGTAAGAGAACGACGATCGTTCTGCACGACCCAGGGGACTCGCGGACGCCGCCGCTTTCCAAAGGGAGGAACGTGCTCGGCGACGGAACGATTCTGTTTCGCTGGACTGGGGACGACCTGGTACCCGAGCGCGTCGCCTGCCAGTAGCCCCCACAATAACTATTAGCAAGCACGCAGTTGCGCCGGCAGCCGAAGTCAGCGCACGGCGTCAGCTTTTCCTTCTCATCCTTGGGAAGGTTCGGCATCTCACCGGTCGCGGCTGCCTCGCTGACGTTTGCTATGGCGCCTACAATTAGACGAGGAGCTTTGATAATACCAGCATTCTCAACATAAGCTGAGATGCTTGAGTCCTTGCAAAATGTGCAAGGTAAGTGCAAGTAAATCTTCCCGGACGTTCCTGGGCGGTTCTCACGGTGCCAGCCGTGCCCACAAGCTATCGAATACGCTGTAGATATCTTCGTTCGGGAGCAAGAGGTCCGGGATTCATACCCCAACGAAGTGCTTTTCCCCATGTCCAACTGGCCGTGCAACGGCCTCCCCGCATAAATGCCCTAGCCGGTGCTATAAGGGGGGGATGCCCACCATACGACCGATGCCCACGCTACACACGCTGTGAAAAAGCCAACAACCTCACGGAAAAGCGTCAAGCAGCCAAGGAATATCTTGACGACCTTGTTCCGAAATCTGTAAGGTGTGCTGCCTCCGCGATTGGGGTTATCATAAGAAGAAGTGATTTCGGCGTTCCGCGTTTTGGGGCAAGCCTGTCCTCTCGGGTGAGATGGGTCAAACGTGAAACTTTCTCGAGGTGAAACACGTATGATGGTCTTGAGAGCCGCAAAGGACCTTATCGCCCGAAGACAGGGATGGCGGATCATCATAACCAGAACAGAAGTGGCACTTGGCTACTGACGGGCGTTAGGGGGGAATCATGGAGAGAGGGCGCGACTTCTTTGGGGCTCGGACCACGCTTGCAACCACCGCTGGCCCCGCGGTTATTTACCGTCTGGAGCATCTGGAAAAGAGCGGCCGCGGGGCGGTTTCGCGACTGCCCTTTTCCCTCAAGGTTCTGCTGGAAGCCTTACTGCGCAACTGCGACGGCACTTTGGTGACGGAAGAAGACGTCACCGCGCTTGCCCAGTGGAACGCCAAGTCGCCCGCGGCGCGCGAAGTACCTTTCAAGCCGGCGCGCGTGATCCTTCAGGATTTCACCGGCGTTCCGGCCGTGGTGGATCTGGCCGCCATGCGCGCGGCGATGAAGCGCTTGGGCGGCAACGCCACAAAAATCAATCCCCTGGTTCCCGTCGACCTGGTCATCGACCACTCGGTGCAAGTGGATTTCTTCGGCAACGCCTCCGCCCTCGAACGCAACGCCGAGATCGAGTTCCAGCGCAACCGCGAGCGCTACGAATTCCTGCGCTGGGGCCAGCAGGCCTTCCAGAATTTCCGCGTGGTGCCTCCCGCCACCGGCATTGTGCACCAGGTGAATTTGGAATTTCTGGCCAAAGTAGTTCTGGCGCAGAACATTCACGGAGAAACGGTGCTGTTTCCCGACACTCTTGTGGGAACTGACTCGCACACCACCATGATCAACGGCCTGGGTGTGTTGGGGTGGGGTGTGGGCGGCATTGAAGCGGAAGCGGCCATGCTGGGCCAGCCATATTATTTCTTGACACCGAAGGTGGTGGGCTTCCGGCTGCGGGGAAAGTTGAATGAAGGTGTGACGGCCACGGACCTGGTGCTGACGGTTACGCAGATGTTGCGCAAAAAAGGCGTGGTGGACCAGTTCGTGGAATTCTTCGGTGAGGGCCTGGCGGAAATGACCTTGGCTGATCGCGCCACGGTGGCGAACATGTCACCCGAATACGGCGCGACGATGGGATACTTCCCCATAGATGCCGAGACGTTGCGCTACCTTCGCCAGACGGGCCGCTCGGAGGAGGAGGTTGACCGCGTCGAGCGCTACGCCAAGGAGCAGGGGATTTTTCGCACCCATCAAACCCCTGATCCGGAGTTCACCGACGTGCTGGAGCTGGATCTGGCCACGGTGGAACCGAGCCTGGCTGGTCCCAAGCGGCCGCAGGATCGCGTCCCGCTATCGCAAATGAAGCAGGCGTTCCGCCGCGCCCTGTCCGCTCCGGTAAAGGAACGTGGATTCGGCCTTTCGGCGGAAGACACGACCCGGAGCGCGAGCGTGAGATTCAACGGCACAAGCGCCAAGTTGAATCACGGGTCCGTGGTGATTGCGGCCATCACTTCCTGCACCAACACTTCCAATCCTTCCGTCATGCTGGGGGCGGGCCTGGTGGCGAAGAAGGCGCTGGAAAGAGGATTGCAAGTTCCGCCTTGCGTCAAAACCAGCCTCGCGCCCGGCTCGAAAGTGGTGACGGAGTATTTGCAGGCAGCCGGATTGCTGGATTCGCTCGCTGCTCTGCACTTCAACCTGGTGGGTTATGGTTGCACCACCTGCATCGGCAACAGCGGACCGCTGCCGCCCGAGGTGGCCAGCGCGTTGACGCAGGGTCAACTGGTGGCCGCGGCGGTTCTTTCCGGCAATCGTAATTTTGAAGGCCGCGTGCATCCGCAGGTGCGCGCGAATTACCTGGCTTCGCCGCCGCTGGTGGTGGCTTACGCTCTGGCGGGCACGGTGGATATCGATCTGGCCACCGAACCCCTGGGAAAAGACCGCCTGGGCAACGCCGTTTTCCTGCGCGATATCTGGCCTTCGCAGGCAGAGGTGAGCGAAGCCATGGGCCGCTCGGTTCGCCCCGAGATGTTTCGCTCGAGTTACCAGAATGCCTGGGACGGCAATGCCACCTGGAATGCCATTCCCGTAGCGGGTGGCTCGCTTTACCCCTGGCAGGACGCCTCGACGTACATTCAGGAGCCGCCGTTCTTCATCGGCCTCACTCGCGCTCCAGGGACCATCAGCGAGATTCGGGGCGCGCGCGTTCTGGCGTTGCTCGGTGATTCCGTGACCACGGACCACATCTCTCCCGCCGGCGACATTCCCCTGGACGGTCCCGCCGGCCGCTTTTTGGTGGAGCACGGTGTGACCAAGAAGGACTTCAACTCCTTCGGCTCGCGGCGAGGCAACGATCGCGTGATGGTGCGCGGCACTTTTGCCAACATCCGGCTGAAGAACCTGCTCGCGCCGGGCACGGAGGGAGGCATTACGCTGCACTTTCCTATTGGCGAGCACATGAGCATTTACGATGCGGCCATGCGCTATCGCCATGAGGGAGTGCCCTTGATGGTCCTGGCGGGGAAGGAATACGGTTCGGGCTCGTCGCGCGACTGGGCGGCAAAGGGAACGCTGCTGCTGGGCGTGCGCGCGGTGCTGGCGGAGACCTACGAGCGCATTCATCGCAGCAACCTGGTGGGAATGGGCGTGCTGCCACTGCAATTTCGCGCAGGAGAAAGCGCCGCGGCGCTTGGCCTGAACGGGCGAGAGGTCTTTGACATTGCCGGCCTGAGCGACGCCATTCGCCCGCGTTCAGAAGTTACCCTGACCGCCGTGGCGCCGGATGGAACCAAACGCAGCTTTCAAGCAGTGGCCCGTCTTGACTCCGCCGTGGAAGTGAACTATTACCGCAACGGCGGTATCCTGCCCACCGTGCTTCGCAGTCTGCTGAAAAGCAGTGGGCAGTAAGCGGCGAGTGCTGTTTGCGAGTCCCGGCGAGCGGGGGTTGCAGGTGTCGCGCGGACCTGGCGAACAGTTCCGCGCCACTCGGCCTTCCGCATCGCCTTGAGTGAGCAGTTTTAGCCTTGGTGTAGACATGCAGGGAAAGCAACCACAACACGCGAGCTTCTGGCATTCGGCGCGCGAAGCCTTTTGGCTGGCGCTGGAGGAGTTGCGCACCCACAAGCTGCGCTCGCTGCTCACCTTGCTGGGGATCGTGATCGCCACCACCACGTTGATCGTGGTGATGTCGGTGGTGAACGGCATGAATCTTTACATCGCAACCAAAATCGCCAATCTGGGCACCAACACCTTCGTTCTCCATCAGTTCAAGTGGGCGCAGGGGTGGGACGAGTATCTGAAGGCGATGCGGCGCAACCGGCCCATCACTTCCGAAGAGTACCAGTACCTGGTGGACAACCTGAACGGTTACGAGGCCATCAGCGCCATCGCCCAACCGACAAGCGGGCCCGAGGCGAAATATGGCGGCCATTCGATCGACGAGGTGTCGCTGTCAGGAATCACCGCCAGCCACGCCTACATCGGGCGGGAAAAGGTGGCGTATGGGCGCTACATCAGCGACCAGGACTACACTCACAATACGCGGGTTTGCTTCATTGGCCAGGACATTGTGGATAAACTCTTCCCCTCCATCGATCCCATTGGCAAGGAATTGCAAGTGGGCGGCCATAACTTCACGGTGATCGGCGTGGCGGAAAAGGTGGGCTCCGCCTTCGGCGTGAGCCAGGACAACTTCGTATTCATCCCTCTCGGCACCTTCCGCGATTTTTTCAAGCCGAACCTGGAGCTTATGGTTTTTATCAAATCTCCGGACGCGCAGCACATCAATGAGTTGGAGGACGAGACCCGGGTCCTCATGCGGTCGCGCCGCCACATACCCTACCACGACGACGACAACTTCGGCATCAACGCCTCCGACACGCTGATGAGCGCCTGGCATGACCTGACGGGCACCATCTTCGCCGTCACCATCGGCGTGGTGGCGGTATTCATGGTGGTGGGCGGCATTGTGATTATGAACATCATGTTGGCCACGGTCACCGAGCGCACCCACGAGATCGGAATCCGCAAGTCCATCGGGGCGCGGCGCAGCAACGTCATGTGGCAGTTCCTGATTGAAGCCGCGGTGCTGGCCGAACTGGGGGGCCTGATGGGAGTGATCTTTTCCTTTGGCATCGCGCAACTGGTGAACATGGTTTTCACTGCCGAGGTGCCTGCCAGCGCGGTGATTGTGGGGGTGGCGCTTTCCACCGGCGTAGGGCTCTTCTTTGGCATCTATCCCGCCCGGAGAGCGGCGGGTCTTGACCCTATTCAAGCGCTGCGGGCAGAGAAATAACATGAATAGTTACTGGCAATCTGTCGGCGAGAACCTGTGGTTGGCGCTGGACACCCTGCGCACGCACAAGTTCCGGTCGCTTCTCACCGTGCTGGGGGTCCTGATCGGCACCACCACGGTGATTGCCGTGGCTTCCATCGTCACCGGCCTCGATACGCAGCTGGTGCAGGCGGCCGAGCAATTTGGCACCCGGACGGTGTGGGTCTACAAGCTGCAGATGGGCACGCCGCACCGCCTGACGCGCGAGGAGCGTCTGCGCAAACCGCTCAGCTACGAAGATGCTCAAGCCATCAAGGAGCAATGCCCCGCCGTGGAAAATGTTTCCGTGGCCATCTTCGGTGCGATGACCGATTATGGCCTGCCCCCCTCCACAGCGCGCTACGGCGCCCGCGAGATGTCGGGGGCGCAGTTTTTGGGCGTGGACGCCAACTATCTGGCCCTCGCCAACTCCTCTCTCGCCGACGGCCGCTTCTTTACCCAAACGGACGACCTGCATCGCCGCAACGTCACGGTGATTGCCGCCAACGCCGTGGAACAACTTTTTCAGCACGAAGATCCGGTGGGCAAGAGCATCGTGGTGGATGGGCACACCCTGGAAGTCATCGGCACTCTGAACAAGTTCAAGGGGTTCCTGGGTGACAGTCCCGACGACCATGACATCTTTATTCCCTATTGGACCTACAAGAAGTTCTACCCGGCGGCAAAAGACCATTTCATCAGCGCCCTGGCTGCGCGCGGACAAATGGATGAGGCGCAGGATGAAATTCGTGGCCTTCTGCGCCGCCGCCGAGGCGTGAAGCCCAGCGACCCGGACAACTTCGGAATGTCGACGGCCGAGTCGATTATCACCGAGTTTCGCCAGATTATCGGCATGGTGGGGCTGGTGATGATCGTCATTTCCTCCATTGGCCTGCTGGTGGGGGGCATTGGCGTGATGGATATCATGCTGGTGTCCGTCACGGAACGCACGCGCGAGATTGGCGTGCGCAAGGCCGTGGGCGCGCGCCAGCGCGACATCGCCTGGCAGTTCCTCCTGGAGGCCGTCGCGCTCACCGGTTCCGGCGGGCTCATTGGCATCACCGTGGGCTGGCTGCTGAGCTTCACCATCCGGACTCTGGTGCCCAGCTTGCCGTCAACTGTTCCCCTCTGGTCCGTGGCCGCTGGGTTCCTCGTCTCCGCCGGGGTCGGGCTGTTCTTCGGCCTGTGGCCAGCCTTGAAGGCCGCCCGCCTCGATCCCATCACTGCCCTGCGGTATGAATAGCACTTTGTAATGGCCGAAAGTGGATAGAGTGCCACTCCTAGGAGCCTGTCGGAGATACGGTCGTCGAGACTTGCATTTTTGTTATGCGCCGTCCTCTGAGAGCGGGGCTGCGACCTTTTACTCCTTCAAGGCTACCCCGGAAGTGAGTTTTGGGGGTCGGGCAGGCCTGTTCATGCCCTTTGGGGGCTCCATCCCGACTGAAAGAGTTGCAACAGATTGTGCGTCGCGCAGATGAGCTTCCATTCTGCCCGCACTTTCCCTAGTCCCCGAAGCAGAAATCGGCGGAACCCGCGCCCCTCTTTGATCTGTCCGAAGACCGGTTCCACGACGGCCTTGCGCAGCTTATGGACGGCCCGTCCGGCGGGCGTGCGGAGTTTGTGCCGCATCTGCTCGGCGACCCCCGCCCCAGGCGGCGGAGGCTCCGTGGCGACGGGCGCTTCCTTACCGTGTTTCTGCCCATCCGGCGGCACGCACAAATCAATGCCCTGCAGCCCGCGGTCCGTCACATTCGCCTCACTGAAATAGCCGCTATCCGCCCTCACTGGCTGCGGCTTACTCCCCGTCATCACTTCCACTTCCTCCAGCATCGGTACCAACTGCTGGTCATTGGCTTCCTGGGTCAGGGCGGTGGCCACGATCACTTGCGCTTGGCTGTCCACGGCCGCCTGCGCGTTGTAAGCCTGCACAAACTCCTTGCTCGCTCCGTCCTTCATGAGGCGCGAATCCGGGTCGGTAAAGTTCCGTTGCGCTTTCGGCTCCGCTTCCAGCGCCGCCTTCGCCGCGCGAAGCTTCTTTAACCGGCTCTCCCGCCGCGCCAACTCTTCCGGCAGTTCGTCGCCCCGCTTCCCCTTCCCATATTTCCCATCTTCCTCCGCATCGATCCGCGCCGCCTCCTGCAGCAGCGCCTGCACTTCCTCTTCCAGCTTCTTCTCCGTCTCCTCCCTCCCCCCGTAGCTCATCGCCTTGTGCTTCGAGGCCTTGGCCTTCACCTTGGTCCCATCCAGCGCCACGTGCCCCAGCTTCACCAGCCCCGCCCGCTGGCACAGACTGCAACACCTGCACGAACAGTTGCGCCAGGTTGGTCAAGTGTTCCTTGCGGAAAGCCGCGATCGTGTCGTGGTCCGGGTGCTGGTCCGCCGCCAGATACCGGAAGGCCACGCCCTCGTAGGTCGCCCGCTCGATCCGCCGCGAACCCGGCACTCCCCGGCAGTAGGCATAAAGCAACAGCCGCACCATCAGGCGCGGATCATACGCCGCCAGCCCCCGTCCATCCCCCTCCGCGTACTGGGCATACATCGCCGACAGGTCCAGCGTTTCCACCAAGTCCGCCACAAACCGCGCCAAGTGCCCTTCCGGTAACCAGTCCTGCAACGAGGGAGGCAACAGGTAAGCCTGATGGAGATCGCAATACCGAAACTGTTTGCTCATGACCTGATATTACACTTAAGAACTCAATTGTCAATACTAAACAAGGTGATCGGTAAAAAACCTGCCCCCCCCTCCCCTCTAAAGCGAAAATCTATCTCCGACAGGCTCCTAGGGCTACTTCACTCGGTGGAACCCATGGAGGCGGATTTCCCGTCCACGAAGCCTGATGTTTTGCCGCCCTGTACATGCCAACATCAAACTCAGCATTAATCAACCCTTTTTCATGTAATAGATGCAGCGTTTTTATGCACACGAAAATGCCTTTTGCTGCCGTTGAATTATCTGCTTTGAACCCGGCATGTGCTATCTTGTTACGCGTGGCATTTAGCCAATCCAATGCTTTATCACCAGCAGGCCAGAGGGCCTCTATACTATGGCCGGCAATCACCTTAAGTAACGGTCCCAGAAAGACTCTCAGCCGATTCTCTTTTATTCCACGCACTAAACTCTTCCTCTCCTCACTGTCAGAACATTCCTTTTTCTAAAAGGAGGCTGTCTAGCATTTGCTGTACCAGATCATCCAAGATTGAAAAAGCAACGATGAATGCCTCAGAATAGAATCCATGTTCTAACAGTTCGTAGCACCGAACGTACCTGCGAGCGACCGGATACGAGGAGGCAGCAATATGCGGCAGTGCGAGCCGCGTCGTACCGAGAGGATCATCCAAATCGGCTTTGGGGTCGCCGAATCCGGGCATTACACGTCTTGTTTGCTTGAAACCTACAGTCACATTGCCGGTGAATTCCTCATCAATCTTACTGGTGGAGAAAAGAGTATCTCCTATTCCTATAGTCCTTAA
>CAVQAP010000013.1:0-660775 GCA_963710405.1 uncultured Acidobacteriota bacterium
CACCATCGGCTGCGTTATGTTCAGGTGCTTCCAAATTGAGCCTGTGTATCTCCGAGAGATTTGAGCAGGGCCATCACCTTCTCTGCGCTCTCTTTATATTTTTTCGCGGCCACGTTCACCTTCTCTGTGCCTAGCCTTCTCTTCGCTTGACACGGCTAATCTCCTTAACTTATACTCTCACTTGAGCGTTACGTATATGCCGAACGGGCCAAAAATCGGATTACAAGATAATGAACTCCGGCAACTTCTGAGTTTTCTGATTAAACAATTCGGATGAGCCGCGACACATCGCCATGGAAAAGTTGAGCCAATCTCTCGGAAAACTGGCTTCGATCTCGCGGCGAATGCTGGACGATTGCATGTTCGAATTACAAGAGCGCGAGATTCCCTGCCTTCTTGATTAAGGCGTTCTGTGACGCCATTGGCACTTAACCGGCTGCAACGCTGGCGGCTGGGCCGCGACTGTCGAAACATATTGAACTTGCGGAAGCGCAGCTTGAGTTCAGGAATGGTGCGCAGAATTACTGAAACCGAACGCGCAGCGCAAGGCAAAGCTCAGCACCTGGGAAAATCACAAACATGGATGCGATTCACAACATCCCGGAATGAAATAAGCGCCGCAAGCGCCCTTGCTCTCGGTGTATCCGGCTTCGCGGCTCTTTCTCTGCCAATCGGCGAAGAGATGGATTGCTAAGTCGGCAAGCCAGGGTACTGTGCTGTGCGCGAAGTGGACGGCAAACTGATTGAGCCTCTCTCCATGCCCGCGATTAAGCGCAAGAGCGCTGGCAAGAGATGGACCGCTAATGCCGACAAACCCACTGCCCACCCTGCGCAATTCAATAACTCTACGAACTGAGTTGACCAGAAGATCGCCGCCTCAGCCGTCGCGCTCTGAAAGAGACGCGGTTTTGCGGCGCTATTGCATCGCGGTATATGCGCCTTAATCACAATTTCAAAGCTGAGGGATATTCCGGTTGCGGAGAATTCGACGCGGCAATCGCCGAGCGCGAGTACCACCGTGCGGTACTCCAACGCTGGACTTGGCGTGGAAACAGCGCGAGAACCTTTTGGATTTGGTAGCCGACCGGCCCGGCCCGCTCCCGGCACAGGCACAATTCTTGACGCGGACATGCGGGCGCATCTCTATCGAATGTTACCGGATAAAGAGTTTACCCTTCGGCAATGCTATCGCTCGCTTGTGGATTACCTGGAACAAAAAAGAATTCGCCCGGCTGCCGCGTCGATTACTTCTATTCCATCCCGAGCCGTAGCACGGCAGAGCGCTTTCTTCGCTCCCTGAGTCCCATTGACCACGCGGCGCGGCAAGGCGCGGACGCCATGAAGTCGGCCTGTGGCTACACTGACCGCACCTATCGCGACGTGCCTTCTCTTGCCCGCGTGGACGTGGATGAGTGGATCGTTGACGCGATGGCCTATGACCCTCGCCACGTTTCAAGGGTTGGCCGTTACTACGCTCTCACCTTCCTGGATGAGCGCGTCGCGCTATCCCCTGGTCTGGTCACTGGTAGAACAGCCAAACGAGCAAGATGAGATGGATTTGCTTTGTGCGCTGATTCGAGAATTCGGGATTCCCGGCCTCATCAACTCTGACCGTGGCCGCTTTCGCGGCCGAGACCTCTCGGCGGGCGGTTCCTCAATCGGGACCGCGAGGAAATGTATGAGGAGCGCGATGGGATCCTTGACCGGCTGGACATCATGCGCAACCTGCCCCGCGAACACAATCCGCGCGGCTCCCGCCTTGAGCGCTTCCATTTGGAGCTTGCGATTGGGCGCGCACCGTACCCGGCTGGTGCGGAACGAGATCGAAACAAAAACGCATGACCGATGCGGACGCGCGGGTTGCCCCTGCACAAGCAATGGGTGCGCACGGGCCAAGGGCCAGCCCCGCTGCTTTCCCGCGACCAACTCCTTGAGCGCCTCAGTCAGTTCATGGCCGAATTCCGCCTGTCTACCTCGGAGGGAAACGATATGCGCGGCTTCGCGCCGGAAGCCGTGTTTCGCCAGAATATCCCCGCTGGCGGCTTCCGCCGCATCTCCGATGAAGACCTGGCGTGGAAAATGGCGGAACACTTTGACGTGAAAATCGCCACGGGCGGAATCATCCAACTTCGCGACGGCAAGCGCTACTCTGACCCGCAATTGCTGCTCATTCAAGGCGAACACCGGGAAGTGGTGCGCGTGCGCCACGATCATGAGCAAATCCGCGTGTTGCCCTCGGCAAAGGGCGAACAGGCGATTATCGCTAAGCGCCGGACGCGCGTTGGCGTGAACGATCCCGACCAACTCGCCAGCGCGATGGAATTGCAAAACCGTCTGCGCAAGTTGGCCGGGCAATTCACGAAGCCGATGGAGTATGAGCCTGCCTCGCAGTTTGTGGAAGCGCCGAAAGCTGCACAGGTGATTCACCCCTCGGAATTCATGGCGGCTCAGGAAGCACCGGAGCCGGAGGAATCAGTCCCTCAACTCCATGACCTGGAGCCATTCGAGCCGACAATGGAAGTCTCTTCGACGGAATGGCAAGCCCAAGGAAAAGGGCCGCGCCCGAAGCCGTGGGACTTTGCCGACATAGAGGAATGACCTATGCGCGAGATTGTACGCCGCGCCATCAATGCCCGCCCTGAGTTGACAACCGAGCTGCTGAGGCGCGGCATGTTTGAGCCGGGAGAGAAAGCGGACTTGCTTCGCGGCCATCTTGAACGCGAGGGAGAGTCCGACCCGCTGGGCATGATGGAATTCACGGCCTTGCTTGCTGCGGGTGACTCACAGTTCGCGGCCCGCGCCGTGCTTCGAGACATGCTGAGCTATACGGAATTGGGCCGGCTTGACCGGCTGATTCGATTCCAGAAGCGAAGCAGGAAGCGTGATGACCTTGCCCGCATTGTCGAGCGCGCGATGGAAGGGAGAAAAGGGAATGCCCGCAGAAATGATTGAAGCGCCTGGAAACGCCCTCCTGAATGTCGTGGTCAAACGCCTTTCAGCGCTTGCGGCGCGAGCATGGGCCAAGCGCTGGATGATAACCTTTACGGCTCCAACTGGCGTCGGCAAAACCACTGCCGTTGACTATGCCGTGCGCACCCTCACCTTCGAGCATCGGGTCGTCTACTGCAAGCAAATTTTTACGCGCTACACCCTGTTGCGGACTTTGGGGCTTGCGCCTGGCGAGAAATGGACGAACCACGGGCGCAATTGGATGCGGGCTTCCGACCTTTACGACCGCGCCGTTGAACGCATCCGCGAGCGCCCGTACCTACTCATCGTCGATGAAGCCGACCGCCTGAGCATGGACTGCTTCGAAATTCTCCGCGATTTTTGGGATGACGCCCGGTTGCCTATGCTCCTGGTCGGGAATGAAGTGCTGACTGAGAAACTGAATCGCCAGCACGAACGCCTTTTCCGCCGCATCCGCGTGCGCTTCGAACAGCGCCCGCTATCCGAGGCCGACCAGCGCAAGGTGCTGGAATTCATGGGCTATGAAGTGACGGATGAAGAGTTCGCTTTGCTCTGGAAACTGGTCGGCGGCTCGCCCGGCTTCGCTGAGGCGCTGCTTGAAAACGCCAATGAAATCGCGGCTTCCAAAGGGGCAAAGCGCGGCATCGAAGCCCTGGAAGGCGCTGTGCGCTATTTCCCGACGTGTAGGAAAGCAGCTTAGATGTAAAGAAGTCAGGACCGCCCGCCGCACGAATCGGCGCGCGGCCCCTAACCCACAAAGTGAAAAGGAGGTTCACTATGAAGGCTAGAAAGATTTTTCCCCGAGTACCCGACAAATCGCAAGAGCTGGAAATTCCCGAGAGCCCATTTTCCGATGATGAACGGATCAGCGCGGCAGCTCAAATGGGATTCGTGGGCATCGACACACTGCTTCGTTTTGCATCTCATGGTAATCACGATGCCGAGGTGGCTTTGCGCGGGCTGGAATCCAAGCTGCAAAATGTGGCCAGATTTCTAAGCGCTAAGCGCCAGTCTGAAAGTGTTTTGAGGAAGCCTTCCCGCGCCCCGCGCGAGGCAGACCTCGAAACCCCAAGCGTTGAAACTCTGCAAGCGTGGTTCGATCTGCCAAGCAAGCCGCCCGACGCAGAAGCCCCCACAGCCGCAAGCTAGCCGCTGCCATCAAAAATCGGGGCGGGATTTGCCCGCCCCTTTTCTGTAGTGCGAAGGTTGCTCCCGCTCTTTCGCAATGTGCCTTTTTGCTATTCTCAGGAGTCTCTGTTTTTGCAGTTTGTTTCAGTGCTCTTTCTGATTATCACACTTTCACTCTTTCGCAATGTGCCTTTTCGGTATTCTCTGGTTTCTCCGTTTTTGCAGTTTGTTTCAGCGCTCCTTTGACTATCACACTTTCACACCCTTTCAGTGCTCTCATTCTGCTTAACATCCCGACCTGGCCGGGCAGTTTTGAAATTCATGTCACACCCCATTCTTGACATTTATCAGGTAATGTCACAACCCTCTTGCGCCGCCCGCACCTTTTTCGTGTCATGTCACACCGGCAACTCTTTGATTCATCGTAACTTGTGAGATTTTAGCCTTTTTCCGCGCCGCCGTGTCACACGCCACATGCAACTTACCACCACGTAACCCCTTATTTTTCAGTCAATCTATTGCAACTACGTTGTGACATTTGCTCGTGTTGCGACACGAACCCTGCACCATCCCGAAAATCCTCCGCTGAAAACAAAGGGGTATCCCGCCGCATCCCGGCTTATCTCGCCTTATCCCGCGACACGATCCCTGCACTCTCATAACAGAAATGCTGGAGGGGGGAGTTGAACCCCCATGCCGGGTGACCGGCGGCAGATTTTGAGTCTGCTGCGTCTGCCAATTCCGCCACTCCAGCGCAATCGGGAATATCAATTTACCACGCGTCGCCGATCCGCTCAACCTTCTTGTTGCGGTTTTCACGCGCCTCGCGAAACTGTGAAGGGATGCTATCTTTATCGCCGAGGCGGTGAGACGCGGAAACCAGGACACGGTAGGCTGTAGACGGTAGACAGTAGACACGCCCGAACTCTTGAGCTGTCCGCTTCCGCCCTATGCCATTCACGCTTTGCCTTTTGACTTTTTCTTACTCCTCTGCGCCTCCGCGCCTCAGCAGTAAGACCCCGTTACATTCCGATTCAATAACTTGACGAGCCGGTGTATACTCCTCGGCAAAAGGGGTTCCGGGCGAGGAATCCCGGAAGAGTTAGCGGCCCCTCATAGTACTTTGGTACTATTGCGCAGAGATGGCGGCCAACGCACACTGGGGGTAACGAAGTGCGTGGCGAGGTTGTTTCAAGGGGAGACATTAGTGCGGCGATACAGTCGAGTTCGGGACTCACGGCGGGACACCGGGAATGGCGCCCTCGGCAATGAGTCTGTCCTGGCCGGGAAGTGGCGCAGCACTGCGGGCTTCTCCTTCATTGAAATCATCGTGGTAATTGTAATCATCGGCGTTGTTTTCGCCATGGCGTTTGAGTCCTTCCACCAAGCTCTGCCCTCGATGCGGGCGGACTCCGCCATGCTATTCTTGGAGACCCAGTTGCGCGTGGCCCGCGAGGCTTCTATCGATGAGCGGCGAAACGTCACGGTGCAATTTGCCGGGGGCGGGCAAATTGTGGCTTATATACAACCGCTGACGGGATCAGGTCTCATCCCGCTCCTGTTATACGATTACACCCTGCCGGCCCTTCCGGAAGGGTTGGCTTACGGGGTTCTAACGGGTGTTCCGGACACGCCGGATGCCTATGGAAACGCGAGCCCCGGGGTATATGGCAACGGCGTCTACGCTTGTTCTCTTACGGCTGCTATTAACCCCGTTCCCGTCGGCACTTCCTGCACGATTGAATTCCAGAGCGACGGGTCGGTGTGGCAGTGGAACGGGTCAACGGGCAATTATGTTATAGAAAACGGTTCCATTTTCATGGGTATCACGGCTCAGCCCCGGACCGCGCGGGCGGTCAATATTCTCGGTAGCACGGGGAAAATCAAAGCCTGGCGCTATAACGGAACCGTGTGGCTTACCGGAACGTCGTGACGCATTTTCAAGTGGCGCGGGCCTCCCGCCCGCGAGAGGTCACGGCCAAGAGGGCCGTGCCACGACAACAGGTGGATTCCATGGATTCAGCAAACTCCCGGCGGCCTGACGAGAGGGGCTTTACCCTCCTGGAAGTGTTGGTGGCGATGGCGATTGTGGTCACCGGCCTGATGTACGTAGCCTATGGAATAGGACAGGGGCTGCAAGCCGTACAAATGTCCACCTTGGATACCATCGCGCGCGAGAAGGCGCAGGAAGCCATGGAGGACATCTTCACGGCGCGCGACACGGGCATGCTCAATTTTCAGACGCAGCTTTGCAACGTCGGCAGTGGAGCCAGTTGTCTTTTTGTCGTCGGTTACACCCCCATGAATACTGCCGACACCCTAGGATTGGTGAACACGACGGCGGCAGAGGCAAATCCTGTCGAGACGTATTGGGTGCCCGGGCCCAGCGGCGTCCTGGGCAACCCGGACCAGCCCGCGGCGGTGAAGCTCACTAGCTTTCAACGGCAGATTCAGGTGTCGACGGCTGCATCGAGCGATGGTTATGACACATTGGCGCAAATTACGGTCACGATTATGTACAGCCCTGCCCCGGGGGTAACGCGTTACACCACCATGGTCGCCATCATGTCGCCCTATGTCTAAACCCCTTTCCAATCCGTCCGGGCCTTCCCCCGCCAGGGGGTTTAGCCTCATCGAGTTGCTGCTGGCCATGGCGCTCTCGCTGGTGGTGCTGGCCTTGACTTTCACCCTGGTTCAGGAACTTCAAAATACCGCCGACCTGGCGAACACCTCGGCTGACGTGAATGAGAACCTGCGCGCCGCGGTGATCATGATGACGCGTGATCTCTCCACCGCCGGTGAGAATATGCCGGGCGGTAGCATTGCCCTTCCCTACACCCCAGGCAATCCTAGTCCGACACCGAGTATCACGCTGCCGACCCCCGCGTACCCCGCGGCCACCCCGTTTCCCACTCCATACCCTGCCGGCGCCTCCCTGTACTGGCCCGTGGTCGCTGCCGGCTACGCCGCGGGACCGACGCAGGGCAGCGGAGCTAACGCCATCACCACGGACATCGTCACCATCATCGGCGTGGACCAAACTTCAAGTTTCAACAATACCGCCGCCAGCGCCCCCACTCTACCCGCCAGTCCCACCGGCTCCGCCACCATAACCGTCTCCCCCACGGCTGCCGGCTACGTCACGCCCGGGCAATTGATCAAGCTGACCAACACCAACGGCTCCTGCTTGCTCGCCGTCTCGACCGTGAATACGACCACCGGCGTCATCACCTTTGCGCACGGAGACGCGCACGACTATCTGGGCGTCAACCAATTCTCCATCCTGTCAACGAGCGATACCGCCACCGCGGGGCCTTCGAGCGGAACAATGAGCCAGCTTCAAACGGCGACAAAGTCGCCGACGACGGGGTTGTACTCGTTTTCCTGGCCTACAACTTTGACGGCCGACCCCATTTCCATGGTGACTTACTATCTGGACACTGCGACGCCCCGAAATCTCCAGAAGCTTGTTACCAGCCCGCCGGCCACCCTGCCGCCCGTGCCCCAGCCGGTGGCTTTGGGCATCAACGTCATGCAGATTAGGTACGTCTTGACGCAAACTTCGGCGCTGGGTGTTATTTCCCTGACGATTCCCGCCGTGGGGAACCCCTGGCCGTCCGTCGCCAATCCCAACTACAGTCCCACCTATATCCGCAGAGCGGTTCTGACCATGATTGGCGAATCCGACCACCAAAACCACGCGAATAAACAATGGTATTCCAAGGAGGTCGTCAGCTCGGTGGCGGTACAGAATTTGGACTATTACAACAAGTACGATACGGGCTCCAGCATGACGCCGAACTGAGGGGGCGTGGAACAGGGAGCCCGCCGGGCGGGACCGCCCGGCGGGAGGGATGCAGTGAAGAATCACCGTGGAAGCGGCGGTTTCCGACCGCCGAAGATGTTGAATCTCAAAGCCGGCGGCGAGAGACCGCCGCTACAATCGCGACACCGATGGTTCTACGGCTTCGAGGCCGAGGGGGAAGGAGGAAGCATGAAAAACCACACCGTGCGAGAGCGGGGAACCGCTCTCGTTGTCGCCATGCTGCTGATGGTAGTGTTCACCATCATCATGATCGGGTTCTATTTTGTCACCACCGGCGAGGAAAAGGTGGGAGCGAGCAGCAGGGATAGCGCGGTAACTTACTATGGCGCAGTCGCCGGGCTCGAGCAGATGAGCAACGCTATGGCGAACTTTTTCGCCCATACCGCCTCTCCCACCCCGGCCGCGATCATAACTGCTACAACCAACCCCAATCCCCCCTTCACGCCCCTCACCTACACGACTCCCAACGGGGTCCAGTACTCAGTCAGCACCGCCTACACCCTCTATTGTATGGCGCCCAGCGCCACTATGAATTGCAACGAGCCCGGCAGTAATGGGGGGATGCTCCTCTGTTCCACTGTGGGCACTACGCTGGGAAGTTGCCACGGAACTATCGGAGGGAACGGCCCCCTCCAGGGCCTGGAGGGGGTCATCACTCCCTTCCAGCTCACGGTGGTTGCCGATGGCCCTAACAATCTCGCCTTTAGCGTGACCAACCCTACGGAAGTCAAGCTGACCCGGACGGTGCAGGAAGTGGCCGTGCCCATTTTCGAGTTTGGTATTTTCTCCGATAGCGACCTCTCGTTTTTCGCCGGCGTCAACTTCAACTTTGGCGGCCGCGTCCATACTAATGGCAACTTGTATTTGGCGGAAGATGGCGGCGCCACGCTGAACCTCAACGATCACACCACCGCCGCGGGGGGAATCATCCGCTCGCAGCTTTCCAATGGCTACAGGCTGGAGACCTGGAATTCGGCGAACTGTACTTCGGTAGACAGCGACTACTGTAGTACCGTCAACGTGTTGACTTCCCCGGGAGGCTGTCCGGCAACGTTAACGGGCCCTCAGACCGGGGCGTGCCGGTCTTTGGCATTTAACGAAGGCAGCCTGGAGAACGGGCCGGGAAGCACGGAGAACCCCAACTGGACAACCCTTTCGCAGTCAACGTCAGATTATAACGGCTGGATTCAGGATGGGACGACGGGAGCGAAAGTGCTCACCATCGCTATGGCCCTGCCCGGGATCGGTGGCCAACCCATCAACATGAATCAGCGCCCCGCCGTCGGCGAATCCCCGACGACCCCGCTCGGCATGGCCCGTTTTTACAATCAGGCCAGCTTGCGCATTCTGTTGTCGGACACCCAAGCCGACATCATGAGCTTGCCCGGCATTGATACCACGGAATATCCCTACCCGCTGGCCGAGCAAGGAAGTACGGTCGGGGCTAACATGCCTTATACGATTGTGCGCTCCTCTACCATCCCCGCCCAATACTGCCCTGCGAACAGCAACTGCTACCTTCCTCCTGTGGACGCCTGCCATCCGCCTCTTGCCGAGGCGCCCGCGGAGAATGGAACCAACGACTCCATGCTTGCGGCGGGGACGACGGCGCTCGGTGGCTATATCAAGATCGAAGAGCAACTGGCGTCCACCCCAGGAACATGGCAGGATGTGACCGAGGAAATTCTGGCGCAGGGAGTCTCCCGCGACGAGGCGGGGGGCACAATGGATGCGATGCCCAAGCCGACGCTGGGCGCACCCAGCAATGGCGGCAGTTTGGTGGCAAGTACCACCTACTCCTACGTCATCACCGCGCTTGGCCCGTGGGGTGAAAGCTCCGGTACGGTGGCAACGTCGGCTACTCAAACCTCGAGCTCCAAGAAAACGATAGCGTTGTCTTGGACAGCCGTCACGGGAGCAAGCGGTTACAAGATCTATCGCGGAACGACCCCTACGGTGGCCGGGTTCATTGGAGGCCTAAGCTGTACAATCGCTTCAGGCTTACCAACCGTTCCCTGCACGGTGAATGTGGGCACGACTAACTCTTATTCGGACGCCGGGGCCGTGGCCGCAGCAAATCTCACCGCGGGTACCCCTCCGAGCACTTGCAGCAACACTGCCATAATCCACCTGGAGGAAGCTGTGCCCGCACCCCAGACGTCTCCTACGACCGGCGTCACCTTGTGCCCCGCACCGGTAGGCGTGTCCACGTCGCCTGAGACGGCATGCGCACTAGCCTGGAACACGTCGGGTTTGGCGACCGTGTCAAACTCTGCAGATTTTATACCCATCAATATGTACGACTCGCGGGAGGGCGAGGTGCGGGACTCGGATACCCAAGCGACTCCGAGCTTGAATGGCATCATGAACGTCGTGGAAGTGGACGTGGGTAATCTTTCGCAATGGTTTGCCGGCAACATCGCCACCAGCGGAAAATACGCCATCAACGGCCCGGACGCCCTCAATAACTCCGGCTACATCCTCTACACTTCCGATCGGAGAGGGGATTGCGCCAACGCCGTATCCGGGTCAACCCAGACCGGGACATACTCAATCGAAGGCGCCAGCACGTGCCTCGAAACCGGTGAATTCGGGAATGAAGATATCGTCAACCCCTCCGTGCAGAGTGGCGCTCCCAACGGTATATTCGACAGCTGTCCTTCAAACCCCGTTTCCCCTTGTCCTCCGGAGGATGTGGACGGCGACAGAATCTTCCGCACCTACGGCGCCTATGCGCATCCCATCAACACCCCCCAAAGCGTCAAGCCCACCGGCGTCACCGTGGGCGGTACCGCCAGCACCGCGACTTGGCAAACAATCATAAGCTCGCTGGCCAACAGCTCGACAGAGAATCCCGTTGAGGTGCGGATCACGGCTAACCAGGCGCTGATTAATCCCGTCGTCATCTTCCGGCGCGCCCTCCGCTTGGTGAATGGCACCCTGGGCAATCTGCCCCCCCTGGGAGCCGCGCAACCTAAGCTGGCGGTGCCGGTGGGGACGGCGTGCTCCGGCGGCACCCTGGGCGGATTCACCGTGGCCTCGGAAAACCCCATTTATGTGGGCGGGGATTACAACCTCTCGAGTACGGGCTATGCTAATTCCGCCAACGACTACGACGACACGACGGACCTCTGGTGCCACGTGCCGGCGTCGGTGATCGGTGACGCCGTGTCCCTGCTTTCGGACGATTGGGCGCTGGGCGCTCAGCCCGATCCTTCTTCTCCCTATTCCGGAGATGCCAACAGCTTTGCCAATCCCACTACTGTCTCCTGCCCCAATTCTCGTTGTGGGACCACCAGCTATTATCGCATGGCCGTCATGAGCGGAAAGAACAACTCCTTCGCCTTCTACCCCAATGGGACCTCGCCCTTGTATACGGGGTTACACGAGGACTTTGGCACCGATGGCGGGGTCCACAACTTCCTTCGTTACCTCGAGAACTGGGGCGGCTCGGCGGGAACAACGTCTCTGAACTATTTAGGCTCCATGGCCAGCTTTTACATGTCGCGCCAAGCCACTGGGACCTACAAGTGTTGCAGCACGGTGTACGGACCGCCCCAGCGCAACTACACATTTGACGTGGATTTTCAGAATATCGAAAAGCTGCCGCCGGGCACGCCTCGTTTTACCGACGTGAACGCGCTCTCCTACTACCAATCGACCACCGCTAGTCAATAGCGATAGGCCGCCGGCGGTAAGGACCCAGCTTCAGGTGCTACCGGCAGTCTCGCCCAGGCGAGACTGCCGGAGTTCGATCCCCGACCATTCCTCGCCCGCCCCGCCTTGGTACCCGGAAACAACCGTTCCCAACAGAAGCTGTGAAAGATTGTTTTCTTTACCGCCAAGGCTCTCCGACGCAGAGAAAAAGCGAGCCTGCGTAGCGCCGGCCTCCGCCTCGACGGAGGTTCAGTTGCGCCGCCCCCAACCCCGCACTCGTGGCCGGCACTGCGAGGCAGTGTCCTAATTTCAACGTAACGCCGCCATCATGGCGGCTTCTGTGCCGACTGGAAGCCGGCGTTACGGATCAAATTAGGAGACTACCCGCTGCGACATTCTCGTTGCGTCAGCGCCGCGGCATGATTCATAATGGGCGAGTAGCGTATCCTTCTGAGGTGTCCTCTTTGGCTGAAATTCCACTGTCTCCGTATGCGGATTTGATTCGGGCGGCTCGCGAGCGCATGGAGCAGGAGCTTCGCGCGCAGGCCGAGCAATTGCAGATCATGAGTCTGGAATTGACGGAATTGCGGCGCCTGCACGAACGTACCGAGCAGGAAGCTAGCCGCCAATGGGCTGAGCTTGAAGGCGCGGCCGCCCGCTTCGGGCCGCAGGCTTCGCCGGAAAAGGCCCTGGAAGACGTTTTGGGCGCAGTCCGCTCCCTGATGACCTGCACCATGCCCGAGCTGGTGTTCGAGGTCCTCACTGAGGAGGCCTCCGAGTGGGGCGTGCGCGCAGCGGTTTTCGATGTTCGGGGCAAAGCGGCCTGGGGCACGTCGGCTCATGGTTTCGGGCCCGCGCTCTCCGAAAAAGTATTGCACTCTCTTGTCATCCCGCTGAATCAGGACAATCCCTTTCGGCAAGTTTGCGAATCCGCCGGACACGTGGACGCCAGCGCCGACACACTGAAGAAAAACCGCAACGTGTTGGACAAGCTCAGGCCCCACCCTCAGGCGCCTGTCCTGCTGCTCCCCATCCGTGCCGCCGGCACGGTGGCGGCCATCTTCTATGCCGATCCCGGCGAGAAGGGCCGGTCGCTCCCGGTCAATGCCCTGAAGGTTCTTGCCGAGTTCGCCGGCGCTCAGATCGACCGCTTGATTGCGCTGAGCGGCGGCTTCTCGGCCGATAGCGTGCCAGGAGAAATTGCAGAAGCCCCGGAGCCCGAGGCGCCCGGGGAAGAGGCGGCAGTTGCCTCGGCGGAACCTCCGGTGGAGGAGCCTGTCGTCGAGGAGGCTGCTGAGCCCTACACGGAGGTTGGGGTAGTGTCTCCACCGGGGCCGCCCGCCCGGCCTGCGGAAAGGGCCCGTGAACCCCAGGCGGAGGTAATCCCTCCACCCCCGCCCGTGCCGCCCGTACCCCCCGTGGCCGTGGCGGAAAGCCCAGCGCCTCAGCCCCCGGCGCACGCTGTCGGTTTAAGCACCTCCCAGCACAACGCAGCCGAGGAGAAGGTACACAAGGATGCGAAGCGATTCGCCAGACTCCTGGTGTCGGAAATCGAGCTTTACAACAAAGGCAAGGTTGCCGAAGGACGCAAGAACCGGGATTTGTACGAGCGGCTCAAATCCGATATCGACCGCAGCCGTCAGACCTTTGAAAAGCGCTATGGCCAAGCCCTGAACAGCCACTGCGATTACTTTCATGAAGAGCTGGTGAAAACCCTGGCGGCGAATGACTCGGCGGTTCTGGGGCCGCAATATCCAGGGCCTTCCGCGTGAAATTCCTCCGTAAATCGTTAGCGCCAACCCTGTGCCTGTGGACAGGCTTGGTGATGGCGCCCGGGCCGGCGGGCGCGGCGAATTTGCTCCCCCCGGGCCTTCGAGAACCTGGCGGCGCGGGCCAGCCATCAAGAGACCTGGCCGCGCCTGCGCAGCTACGCGGAATCACAGACGAACCCCGAGTGGAGCGGGTGGGCGTACTTCCTGGCGGGCTATCAGGAATACGAAAGCCCGAGCTATTCCCAGGCGGCCCAGGATCTGGCCCGGGCAGCACAGAGCGGATTTTCGCTGGCGGACTACGCGGTCTATTACCAGGCTTCGGCGCTCAGCCAATCCGACCGCCCGCAGCAGGCCGCCGCAGTGCTTCAGGATTTCGCCGGGCGTTTTCCCCACAGCCACCTGCAATATAAAGCGCTGGAATTGCGCGCCAACGCCTTGCTGGATGCCCAGCAGATCCAGCCGGCCATTGACGCGCTGGCGGCCGAACCGGCAACGCGGCAACAGCCGGCGCTCTTCCTGCTGCTCGGCCAGTCCGAATTGCAGGCGCATCACCTGGCGGAAGCCGCCACCGCATTCCAGGATGTGTATTACAACTTCCCCCTTTCCACCCAGGCCAAAGCCGCCGCCGACGAGCTTGCGGTCCTGCGCCAGCAGTTAGGCGCGGATTATCCAGTTCCGAAAGTCGAGATGGAAACGGCGCGCGAGGAAGCCCTCTTCAAGGCTGGGCGCTATGAGGATGCCCTGAAAGAGTACGTCGCCCTGCAAAGAGATGAACCCGCCAGCCCCATGTTCACTTATTGGCAGTTGGGGGAAGCCAAGTGCCTCTTGCACCTGCACCGGAGCGCCGATGCGTTGCAGGCGTTGGCCACGCACTTTGCCCCGCCCGAACTGGAAGCCCAACGGCTGGATTTGCTTGTTCATGTGCATGCGCAGCAAGCGGACGAGCCGGCGATGACCCAAGACCTGGCGCAGCTCGATGCGTCATATGCAGATTCTCCCGCTTACGCCGACGCGCTTTCGGCGGCGGGAATGTATTACTACCGGCAGCTTAATTGGCAGGAGGCAGCGCGCAACTATCGCCGCCTGGGGGAAGTGTTTCCGGAAAGTGACCGCCTGCGCGATGACGGTTGGCGCCTCGGGTGGTGCGATTACCTTTTAGGCGATCCCAATGCCGCACAAGTGATCGATGCCTATCTGCTGCGGTTTCCGGATTCACCACGCGCTGCCGCCGCGCTCTATTGGTTGGGGCGGATCGAGGAAGAGCAAGGCTCGCTGACGGAGGCGCGAGCTCTCTACGCGCTGCTGGCCAGACGGTTTGTGCACACTTATTACGCGCCGCTGGCCGCCGCGCGGGCGGCGGCGGTGCGAGCGCGGCAGGGAAGCCTGGCGAGCCCCACCGATTCCTCCGCCGCTCCCCTGGCCGCGGCGCTGATTCCCGTGCTGGCGCCGCCGGTGATTCCGCCCAGCCTCGCGTGTTTCACCGCCGCTCTCAGTGACGCCGCCCGTCCCGCGCTGATCCTCCAAGCCCTGGATTTGCAAACCCTGGAGGAGGATTTCTTGAAAGCGGCCCTGGCTGCGGACAATCCGCCGGCCGAACTGCACCTGCTGCTTGCGGAGATGTACGCCGGGCAGGATAAGGCGGCGAGCGCGCTATTCAGTGCTCTTAAAGCCGAGCCGGCCTATGCGCACTTGGAATTTTCCAACCTGTCTGAGGAAGTCTGGAATCTCCTCTACCCCCAAGCGTACCGGAAACTCATTGTGAGCCAGGCTCGCCTCAACCACCTTGATCCCTACCTGGTGATGGGGCTGATCCGGCAGGAATCGGGGTTCAATCCGCACGCCCTATCCGTTGCCAATGCGCGTGGCCTGATGCAGGTTCTGCCGGAAACCGCGGTCCACACGAGCCGGCCTTCGCGCCGGCGGAGCGCCGCGCGGCGGCTTAACGATCCCAATTACAATGTGCGCGTCGGGTGCGCCTATCTCGCCGGGCTCATGAAAGCTTTTGACAATCGGCCGGAACTTGCCATGGCGGCTTACAACGCCGGCGATTTCCGCGTTAAAGATTGGGTCAGCAAATATTCCTTTCGCGATTCGGAGATGTTCCTGGAGAGCATACCGATCCCGGCCACGCGGGGGTACGTGGAGGCAGTGTTGCGGGATGCCGAGGTTTACCGCGAGCTTTCGAGCGGCTCGCCGCACTTCGCTAAGTGCCCGCAGGCGCAGCCTTCGGCGCCGCCGCGCCCCGCCGGGGCCGCGCAGACAAGCAGCAAGCCGGGTGGCCCGTCCGGGCGGCGCGCTCCCGCATCCTGAGGTTTTGGCATGAGAGAAAACACCATCGGCTTTACCCCCGCCGCGGCGCGCCGTTCGCCCGTCTCTCAGAAGGCGCAGAAGTTCACCGAATCGGTGATTCGTGAAATGACACGCTTGGCTCTTGCGCACAACGCCGTGAACCTTGCCCAGGGATTCCCGGATTTTCCCGCTCCGGAACAGGTCAAGGAAGCTGCGGTGGAAGCCATCCGCGCCGATAATAACCAGTATGAGATTACCTGGGGAGCGCGCGAATTCCGGCGCGCCATCGCCGAGCGCTTTCGCCACGACACGGGTCTGGAGGTCGATCCCGAGCAGGAGATAACGGTCTGCTGCGGCGCCACGGAAACCATGATCGCCTCCCTGCTGGCCATTATCGATCCCGGTGATGAGGTGGTGGTTTTCGAGCCTTTCTACGAGAACTACGGGCCTGATGCCATTATTTGCGGCGCGGCAACCCGCCCTGTGCGGCTTCGCCCTCCGGATTGGACCTTTGACCCGCAGGAACTCGCCGCCGCCTTCACGGATCGCACGCGCGCCGTTATTCTGAACACCCCGAACAATCCCACGGGGAAAGTCTTTAGCCGGGATGAACTTGAACTGATTGCCGAGCAGTGCCGGCGAACAAATGCCTATGCCCTCACGGACGAGATTTATCAGTATCTGGTCTATGACGGATGCCGCCACATTTCGCTCGCGACTCTTCCCGGTATGCGCGAGCGCACCATCACCATTAACGCCATGTCAAAAACCTATAGCGTCACCGGCTGGCGCGTGGGTTACGCCATTGCTCCCCCGGAAGTCTCGACCGCCATTCGTAAAATGCACGACTTCCTCACCGTAGGAGCCGCCGCGCCCTTGCAGCAAGCGGGGGCCACCGCCTTGCGCCTGCCGGAAAGCTATTACCAGAATCTTTGCCAGGGCTACCAGGCGCGGCGCGACCGCATGTTGGCGGGCTTGGAACAGGCCGGATTCCGTTGCTTCCGGCCCCACGGGGCTTATTACATCATGGCGGACATTTCAGCTTTTGGCTTTCCCCATGACGTGGAGTTTGCCCGCCACATGGTGCGGGAAATTGGCGTCGCCGTTGTCCCTGGCAGCAGCTTTTACCGTGATCCTGCTTCCGGAGCGCAGCAGGTGCGTTTCACCTTTTGCAAGAAAGACGCCACGCTGGATGAAGCCCTGCGGCGGCTGAGCAAATTGCGGGCCGGTTAGTTGCAGGAGTCAGAGGCGAAAAACGAAATTCGAAAATCGAAACTCGCAATCCTGATTCCTGATCCTTCCAAAACACGGTACCAAGGAATGATTGGGATTTTCGAGATTCGATTTTCGAGTTTCGCTCCTTTCAAACCTCAGTCTCCCTCACATCGGCAATTCGAACTGCGGTGAGAAATCCGACACGGCGTAGTTCACCAGGGCGTCCAGCAGGTAGGTGGCGTAAGGATCGGAGTTGTAGGTGGTGGCAAGGGAAAACGTGCAGATCAGCAGCTTGCCTTTGCCGGCCTTGGCTTGCACCAGGACTCCCACATTGTTGTTAATCCAGCCGTAGAACATTCCCGCCAATACATCGTTGAAATTCCGGGGCGGAATCCCTTTAATAACGGCCGCGGGAATGACGGCTTGGGTCTCAAACCCACCCAACGTATCGAAGCCAATGCCGGTAAAGGGCGCTCGGCCCTGACGCACCCAGAGGAAATCAGAAATCCAATTGCCGCTGAAATCATCTTCGCTGCGCGGGGCCACCTCGATTCCAGGCGCCAGGGTGAGGGCATCGCTGGCGATCAGGATCACGCGCGCCCCCGCGCGCAGCTTGCTCTTCACAGTCTCATCCAGGGTGGAGGTGATCAGCACGGGGAAGGCTTCCGCGCCGGAAGGCGCCAGGTAATTGCGCTGGTGCATATCATTTATCAGCCGCCGCAGCCGCTCGGGCGGCGGGTCGTAGAAGGAGACCGGGGGCGGTAAATCCAGCCGTTTGTTGGGATAGAAATAACAATTCAGGGAATTCTCCGATAAGGGTCTATCGGAAGCAATAAGCTGGGCTTTTAGAACCCGTTTGACGGGCGCGGGACCGGCGGGGGCAAGGAATCGAATCGTCCCCACCTTGGCCGAGTCCGCAGAAGCCATGGCCGCAACAGGCAGGCTGCCGGCAAGCGACGTTCCCGAGACTTGCCAATCCACTTTGGCGCCCGCCAGGTCTCCCAAGCCATAGTGCGAAACGTAGACATCCGCTTCCACGGTTTCGCCCACATGGTAGTTGCGTTTATCGCTGCGGAGGACCAGCAAGTCGTCCTGTTGCAGGCGGCTGAGCGCCTCGCCAAACACCTTGGGGTGCCGCCACATGTCGAGCAGGCCATTTGCTTCCCAGTTCACATCAGTGAATTCCGTAATGACATATCCCTGAATCTCGGGGTGCATGCGCAGGGCCCCAATCTCATATTTCAGCGCGTCGTATTCGTGCCACTCGGTGGCGTCGGTCAGCGCTTTCAGATCGGGGAAGAGGGAATTGTATTGATAGTCGGCGAAGCGCTGCTCCAGGCCTTCGGGCTGGGTGATTTCCTTTTCGCCAAATCGGCGGTTGAACCACCAGGGTTTTTCCTGCGGCACTTGCGGCAGCCCCCAGTCGCCGAATTCCGAGAGCATCAGGGGTTCGTCGCCCTTGGGCGCCGCATCGCCGTAAGGGCTGAAGAGCCAGCCGGGGCGCTGCGCCTGGTCATCCAACACGCGGTCAAAGTTGGAGGCGTAATCGGGAATGGCGGCGTACTGGTGGAAGTCCGCGATGTCCGTCGCTATGTGGAAGTTGTCGCAGCACGCGCTGTTATCCACCACCAGCCAGGGGACAAATTCCTTGGCTTGCTGATAAGCGGTCTTCAGCCAGGCGCGGTCGGCCGCTTCCCTTAAGTTCGCACCCCAGCTTTCGTTGATAATGCTCACGATGACGATGGAGGGATGGTTCGCGTCGCGCTCCACCATGCCGTGCAGTGTTTCCATGGCGCGGCGCTCGGAATTGGCTGTGAGCTTGTCCCAGTTGGGAATCTCATACCAGACGAGCACGCCGGCTTCATCCGCGGCCTCGAGATAGCGCGGATCCGGCACTTTGATGTGGCAGCGCAGCAGATTCAGTCCCAGGGCCCTGGCCTTGCGCATCTCCTCGCGGAGATCGTCGAGCGAGGGCGGCGTGTAAATGGTAGCGGGGAAAAAATCCTGATCCAGCGCCCCCCGCAGATAAATCGGTTTGCCGTTCAAATAGAATTTGCCGTCGTGCGAGTCAAAGCGGCGGAAGCCGAAGCGGCAGCGGGCGGTGTCTCCGGAACTGAGCGATACCCGCAGCTCATAAAGATTCGGGAACGTTGGGCTCCATAGCAAAGGATTTTGAATCTGCCCGTTGAGCTTGGCGCTGGTTTCCGCGCGGGCCACATCCTGCGCGCTCTTCCACACGCTCTTGCCATTGGGGTCCAGGACCTCCGCCGCGACGCTTACCGAGCTGGCGGAGCTTGCACCGATGACGGGCACGATAATTACAAAGGGTCCGTCCGGAGCGGCCGAAATGTGTACGCTGCCCAGGCGCACTCGGGGGCGATAGTCGAGTTCCACGCTCTGCCAGAGGCCGCTGGTCTGGACGTACCAATTCTGCTTGCCATGCGGGATTTCCGCATAACTGATGCCATCCACAACCTCGTGGGGTTTGGCCCCGGGGTCGGCGACGCGGACGGCCACCTGGTTTTCACCCGCGTGGAGCAGGGAAGTGACGTCGATTTCGAAGGGCAGATACCCGCCCTCGTGCGCGCCGGCCTTGTGGCCGTTGACGTAAACCTCCGCGGCGTAATCCACGGCGCCAAAGCGCAGGAGTGCCACTTGGTCCGCCGCGGGCGGGTCCGTAGTGATGGTGCGCCAGTACCACGCCACACCGGCGTAATCGCGCAAGTCGGCGAATTGTGATTGCCAGGAAGAGGGAACCCGAGTGGGACGCACGCTGGCGGCGGAATCGAGTTTCTGCACGTCGAGCGTGCCTTCGGGATCGGCGAGGAAGTGCCAATCACCATCAAGCGAAATAATGGAAACCGCCGCTAGCTTGGCCGTACCCGCCACGAGAAGCAAGGAAAAGAGCAAATGAATTGTTAAGCGCATCAATGGCCTTTAAAATAGTGAGTCTATGCGTTTCTCTCAAGAGAATGCAAGCGCTCCTCCATCGCCCTTTTCCGCGGCGCGAGCAAAGGCAAAAGGCAGCGGTGCCCACGCATGGCGATGCCGGGAGGCAATTCCCATCGCCAGGTTCGAGATTTTCGATCAGAGAATTAAATTAGGATGGACAAAATGGCCAGCAAGGCTAGAACCGCGCTAATATTTAGCTATATCTTCCCCAAATGCTTATGCTACGATGAACGTCTTATCTAGAATTACTTGATTTACCTTATGAGCAACAGTGTTAGGACGATTTCTTCGAGGCATTACTTGGTGCCAGCCGGCACCGCGGTAGAAGGTTCGGGGCAGGGCGCTCCACTGGAACTGGGGGCGCTGGCCGGCAAGCCACTGCTGCTGGTTTTGCAGATTGGCGAGGTTGTGGAACAGGAATCGCTGCACGTATCCATCTGGGGCTCCGTCGACGGCCAAGACTGGGGAACGCAGGCGCTGTTTTGGTTCCCGCAGAGATTTTACTCCGGTGTCACGCCCGCCGCATTGGATTTGGGGCAGCGTACGGACATCAGGTTTCTGCAAGCGCGCTGGGAAGCGAACCGGTGGGGACGAGGCGTCCCGCGCCCCCACTTTGAGTTTGCCGTGGAAGTGAAGGAATCCGCAAGTTAACCCTTGGCTTGAGAGGTCGCGTATTATGGAGGCGGAAGGGCCGCAACTGGCCGAAGCTTGGGTAGAGCGCCGGCAGTACCGCCGCGTCAGGTTGGTGACCCAAGTGCATTGCCATGCTCTGGAACGTCATGAGATGTTGGTGACTCGGGATGTGAGCGTCGGCGGAATGTTTATCAATGTGCAGAATCCGCTTCCGGTTGATTCCGATCTGTCGCTTACATTTCGGCTTGACCCGGCGCAACCGGCCATCACCTGTCGTGCCAAAGTGGCATTCTCGCGTAACGGCCTGGGCATGGGAGTCCAGTTCCTGGACCTTAGCTTTGACCTGCGCCAGATGATCCAGGCGTTTGTTGACAAAGAGGGCTAGCCCGGATTCCTCCGCCGTGTGGGGAAGAGTGGGCTCTAGTTCCCCTGATGACAAACGCTTCCTGATTATTCACGCCAAGATGAAGGCGGGAGCCGCGATTTCGGCGGGTTTGAAGCCACTCCCTTCCGGCAGCTCGCCTGCGGGCCTCCAAGCGTGGTGAGAAATGCGGGCAAGATCCTGCCAACTTTCCGCCGGTTTCCGCCTTCTAACTCAGGAGTGAGGTCAGAGATGAAACTGCTTTTCTTGGCGCTGTTCGTTGCCGTCTGCCCGCATGCTGTTCTGGCGCAATCATCAACCCATAAAACGCCATTGCCGCCGCATCCCAATTATCCGGCGTCGGAGCAGATTCAGACGGAGAAGATTGTGGCGCCCGGCCAGACGCCCGCCGTCCCTACAGGTCAAAAAGGCGCGACAGCGTACCTGGAACCCGCACAGGTCAAGGCCTTGATGCACAAAATATGGCTGGCGCAGTATCGTCTGAACGACCTCCTCTCGCAAGTGCACCCGGAAAAATGGAAGATGCTCCCGGCGGCGCAGCAATCCTTCGGTCAGAGCCTCGAGTCGTTGCACAAAGCGCTGGCGACTGAGGAAGACTGGCGCGGCATGTTTGAGGCCCGTCCCGACAGTTTGTATCTGGGATTTCAGACCTATGTGGCGATCAGCGCGGTGCTGCCGCGCGTGGACGGCGTGGCGAATGCCGTCGCGCAGTTTGAAAACCCCAGCTTCGGGGCGCAGTATAGCCAATCGGCCAACCAGCTCTTCGATTTGCAGCAGCAGATGGAATCCCACCTGGCGTATTTGCTGAAGAATCAGGACAACCTGCAGCTAGCCGCGCAAACGAACCTGGCTTCCTGCCAGAATGAATTGAGTTTTGCCGAGCACAATAAACAGGGACGCGCGATCCCCATGAAGAATATCGCCCCGGAGTTCAAAGGCCGCAGGCGAACCGCGCACGTCACGGCCGCCGCGGCCGCAAATAAGAAGACTCCCGCCAAGGGCACAGCCGCCGCCAAACCGGCAACGAATCCGCCCAACCAAGCGCAGAAGGAATAGCGCAAGTGACATGAACACGGAAATTGCTTACCTGCTATTTACATGGATGGGCAGGAGGGACAGGATGGAGAGAACGCAACAAACAACCCTGCAATCGAGGCCGAATGACATATCCTGTCGATGGTGTCGATCGAAGTATGCCCCACCCCGGGATTAATAGACCCGATCAATTCCGCAGAAGATTCCCTTTCACTGCAAGCTGACCTGCCTAAGGTGGCGTATAATACGCCCGTCCGCGATCCCCAGAGGTCAATTCATGAGCTTTCAAAAGTACTTTCCATCGGTTGTTTGGCTGTTTCGAACCTTTACCGATCGTTTGGCGCGCCGGATCTACTTCGCGACATTCCTTATACTCCTTTTGCTGCCTTGCATGACTCTCGTGCCGCGCCTTCGTAATATGCTAAGAGCGCGAAAATTCCAGGCAGTTCTCGCCGGCCTGGCCAAGGTAAAGGTGGACCAAACCACCGAGGCGGAATTGGTGAGGCTCGTCCCGTACCTTACGCGGCGTTATTGGGGAAAGGATCGGGACGGAAGGGACGTGACACGATACGGAGTAGAGTTTTCAAACGAGTTCGACCGGTCAACAAGCTGGCCGTATCGTCTCGGCCTGGACAATCTCGGCGATGACCGCCAGATACGGAAGGCAGCCCGTCTTCTTGGTGTCAGCTTCCTGAGTTTCCGAGCGGGCGTTTTGGTTCGTGACGGAAAGGTGTCAAGAGTCAGTTATGCAATAAATAATGATGGCGGATGGCCCCGCGAACTAGGTGACATGATCTCGGTCCAAAGTGTTCATGGCCCTTGGCTCCCAAAGCGACGAGGATTCTGGGTCTCGAGTGTTGTTGACGAAAGCCCACAATTCCGTGTGTGGAGCGGTCAGAATTTTGGCGCTCGGGTCCCCGATGGAAACGCCATGGGCGTGACGTGGACATTTGACGCCCCACCGGCGCTGATCTCCCATGCCTACCAAGTCGATCTGAGCTGTGCCTGGAGCCTGCACGGATGCCTCTCCGCTCACGACATGGCGCCTCTGCTGTGGCAGGACGAGGAAAAGATCAAGGCTGCGACTCGCGAGCGCCTGATAAGCAGCGAGCCTTGTCCAGACAGGATTTTGGCGGGGCGCGTGCGATATCTGCCCGATATGGACATCCTACTGCTTGAGGTCGTGGATTTTCAGCAAGAGGATATCAATGAGGAGGGGGAACAATCTCAGGACTTCAATACGGTCTACAAGGTCATCGAGGTTATTCGCGGCCGGACGAACTATCCCAATAAGCTGAGACTCCGTTACAGGGAATTAACACTTTCGCCGTTAGAAGGAAACGGCATGGGCGGCATGGCCTTGCTGAATCCACTCAACCCTCATCATAAGGCAGGAGACCAGGTGCTCTTCTTCACCAATCACACCTTTGAGACCTGCCAAGTCGTTCCCGCTACTCCGTCGGCGTTATCGGTGGTGCGCACGACCGTCCCCGCCCCCAAGTTCAGTGGGGACCAAATCCTCGAGGGACTCCAGTGACAGGAAATAGAATCGCCTACTTGCCCGCGACCTGACACCTGACACCTCTGACCTTTACTGCCCTATGGTTCTTGCTTTCTCCAGAATCGCCGGGCGGGCTTCTTCCATTAATTCCCGCAGGTCGGCATAGCGCAGGGTACGCTGCTCGAAGGTGCGTTTGGCCATGGCGCCGAGAAAGCGCGCTTCGAACTCGTGAAAGTACGATCCGTAGAGGTGGTAACTATCGGCCATGTGGCAATAGCGGCCCACATTCACCTTGCGGCCGGATAGTTCCGAAACGCGTGCGGCGATGCGCCTTTGCATTTCCACCAGGGCAAAAATATTCATGAAAGCGGCTTTGTAGGCGTCATTGGAGCGGAAGCGCACGTTCATGCTCAGCGCCGGAGAGCCGTTTTCTTCCGTGATCCGGCACCACACGCTTTGCAGGCAGGCCGGGTCGTAGCAGTCGTTATCCTCCCAAACCTTCCAGGTGACAGCCTGGGCGCGCCGCGTGTAGGGTGTCTCCGCCAGCTTGCGGCAAAGGGTCTCGATCTGGTCGATGGGCACGAGCGTGGGGACGGCGTAGCGGAACAATCGTTGATGGTAGGTGTACTCCCAGCGCGTGTCGCCGGGGTCGCGCTGGTCGCGCACCAGGTGGTCCTTGATGCCTTCAAGAACTTCCATCACGTATTCCTGAAGGTCCTCGGGGCCGCCGGGAAAATCCTTGTGGATCATCGGCTCCTTCAGCGGCTCGGCGATGACCATGACCATCGTGGCGTCTTTCGAGGGCGGATCGTCGGGCTTGTCGTACTGGGTTTTGATGTCGCAGCCTTTCTGGTGGAGCAGGAGGAGCGAATCCTCCCAGGCGCGGGCAATGCAATCGGCTTCAACGTGGAGAACGGGGATTCCGGGCATGGAACTTTCCTTTCGGGGGGGCGAAGAGTGAATGTGGAACTGAAAGGTGTTGGAATCATTCAGGTCACGAAAGTAGCCAATTCTGCGGTAGAATACCACCTAAGAGGTGTCATATGATGCACAGATTCACGGTGATTTATGAAAAAGAGGATGAAGGTGGCTACCACGTCTTCTGTCCCACCTTGCCGGGTTGCCACACGCAGAGCGAAAGCATCGAAGAAGGTGACCGGAATATCCGCGAGGCCATCCAATTATACGTTGATAGCCTCATCGAAGATGGGCTGCCAGTTCCCGAAGAAGACATCCTCATTAAACCCATAGAGATTCCGGCTTGAGCCCCAAATTACCCGTCGTTTCTGGCAAAGAGGTGGCCCACGTCGCCGAGCGGCTGGGATTTGAGTTCCGGCGACAAAGCGGGAGCCATGCCATCTATGTTCGTCCCACTGACCACGCGCGAGTCGTAATTCCCATGCACAGTGGTGTTGCCATTAAGCGAAAGACGTTGCGAAGCATTGTCGAAGACCTGAGAGTGACGGTTGAAGAATTCACTAGGCTGATCTAACTCACCTCCCCCCAATTTCCCCCAACCCCTTATCGAGCGCGGCGAGGGCAACATCCACATCGCCCTTCGAAATATTGAGGGGCGGGGACATGCGCACCACGTTTCCGTACAGTCCGCCCTTGCCCACCAGCAAGCCGTGGACGCGCAGACGCTCGAGCAACTGATTGGTCAAATCGCCGGCGGGCTCCTTGGTCTTACGGTCTTTCACCAGCTCGATGCCTTGCATCAGACCCATGCCGCGCACATCGCCGATCGCCGCGTGCTTTTCCTTCAGCGCTTCCAGGCCCGCGTGGAAGTAATTGCCCACGGTCTCAGCGTTATCCATCAGGCGATCTTCTTCGATCAAGTCGATGGTGGCCTTGGCTGCGACGCACGTCACAGGATTCCCGCCGAAAGTGGAAATGGTCAGCCCCTTGTAAGCGTCGGCGATTTCGGGGCGCGTGAGCGTAAGCCCGATGGGCACGCCGTTGGCCATGCTTTTGGCGCTAGTAATGATGTCAGGCTCCACCTCCCAGTGCTCGATGCCCCACCACTTCTTGCCGGTGCGTCCCCAGGCGGCCTGCACTTCGTCGGCGATAAATAGGCCGCCGTAATTGCGCACGATGTTGGCGACAATCTTGAAGTATCCCGGCGGCGGCACGATGAACCCACCCAGTCCCTGGATGGTCTCCGCCAAAATGCCGGCGATCTGGCCGCTGGTGGAAGTTTTAACGACCTCGTCAATGTCCTGGGCGCAGTGCAGGTCGCAACTCGGATAAGTGAGGCCGTAGGGGCAGCGATAGCAATACGGTCCCGGCGCGTGTACGATGCCGTAAGGAATCACACCGCCTTTGCGCCAGGTGTGCAGGCCGGTAAGCGACTTGGTGAGGTGAGAGTGCCCGCTGTATCCGTGCCGCAACGCCACAATCTCATAATTGCCCGTGTACATGCGCGCCGTGAGAATAGCCACTTCATTGGCTTCCGTGCCGCTGTTGGTGAAATAGCTCTTCTTCAGTTTGCCCGGCGCAATCGCGGCCACCTTCTCCGCCAGGTTCACCAGGGCTTCCGTGACGAAAAGGGTGGAGGTGTGCTGCACCTTGTCGATCTGCGCCTTGATCTTCTCCGTCACCCGCGGGTTCGAGTGCCCCACGCTGACCGTCACGATACCGCCCAGGAAGTCGAGGAACTGCTTGCCCTCGCTGTCCCAAACGTATTGGCCCCGGGCGTGGTCAATCACCATCGGGTCTTTGAAGTACGTCGTGACGCAGTTGAAAAGGTATTCCTGCTTTTTGCGGATGATTTCGGCTTTGGTCATGTGATACCTCACGAGCTGACAGCCTACAGCCGACAGCTAACAGCAAGTGTAGCGCAGACCCCTGTCCTTGGGGTCTGCGGTTTTTCACGAGATTCACGCTACCCCATCCGAGGGCAACTTCCATCGTCGAGATCTGAGGCTTTTCGAATGAAGTGCCGCGGACCTCAACGGCGGAGGTCCGCGCAACGCTCGCTTACCCTGACATCCTACATTAATCCGTCAACCGACGTATTCCGGTGCGGCTTTTCATCCCGCGTTCGCGTCTATCAATGCCTGAACACGTTCATATTGGGGAGGTATTCCTGCCTTGCGTTTACGGGGATGCGGCGATTACCGGGTTCTCGACGGCCAGTCCCGTCTGTTGCGCCGCGGCGAGCAGGTTTTCATCCGAGGCGATTAAGACCAGGGAGTTTCCGGTCCCCGCCAGGGCGTCGTTCACGCCCAAAGCCGTGGCCAAATGGAGGGCATCGGCGCCACGCAGCTTATACCCTCGCGCCAGTCGAACCGCACGAGCCACGGTTTCGTCGGTAAGGGGAAATCCCGTCAACTCGCCCCAGTCCTCTTCCAGTTGTTGTTGCAGCCGGGCGAGTTGATCCTCATCCCGTTTCCTCGACACCGGTTGCCGGGCCAGAGCGGAAGCGACCTCGAGGTAACCCAGAACCGAGCTTGCCAAAGGAATTCCGATCTCGAACAGCCGCATCATCCAGCCGCTGCCCGGCTCGAGGAAGTAGCGTTTGAGCCAGGCGCTGGAGTCCAAATAGAAAAGGGTCACCGGCGCTCCTGGACCAGCCGTTGGGACGGCAATTCGCCCTCCACCTGGAGCAACTCGACGGGTTTGAAGCGGGGTGGCCAATGGGCCGGCAGCCTGACGCCGGGCAGGCTCTCCAGCCGTTCCCGGAGGGGATCATTTATCGCCACGTCATTCGTCCGCGGCAGGCGCCCGGCCAGTGCCTGCTCCAGGATTTCGGCAGCGGAGCTTCCCGGGCTCCGAGCCAGAGCGTCGCGCAACAACTGTTCGGCTAGCGGTGTGAGGGTAACCTGCATGACGCGAGTATAGCCCAAGCAGCGGCCGGACGCACAGCAAATCTCTTGCCTGTAGGCACGCCCAACCCTGGAAAACCACGTGTAGCGCATACCCCCATCTTTGGGGGCTGCGGTTCTTCCCTGTGCAGAGCGACATAGGTGATTGCGCATTCGGCTGTAGCGGCGGTTTCCGACCGCCGTCGTCGATCAGAGATCGACGCTACAATTCATGTCGCTCTGTATGGATTCACGCTAGCAAATCCGAGAGTAGCTCCCATCGTCGAGATCGGAGACTTTTCGAAGGAAGTGCCGCGGGCCTCAACAGCGGAAGTCCGCGCTACGCTCGCTTGATACGCCGGTGAAACCAATCACCCCGCCATCCCCATAGGTGGCCTGCGCATTCAGTTGCACCTTGCCATTCACCCCCACGGAAAACGGGTCCGCTTCCACCTCGAAGTCACAATAACCGTGGCAATAGGTGCACACGGGGGCGCAGGTGGCCTTGCGCGGGTTGTAGAACGCCCCGCACACCGCCACCGTCATCCACTGCGCCCGGCCTTTAGGATTCGAGATCACGGCGCTGCCTTCCTCCACGTAATTGGGGATCAGGTTGCCGTTGGCGTCGGGCTGGCGCATGTCGATCAACATGCCGATGTCAATCATGGTCGAGGCCTGCGCCGCCAGGTGCAGGGGCAGGACGTATTGCCCCGAGCCGTCTCCGTAGTGCAGGGTCACCACAAAATCCTGGTCCGTGTTGGTAGGGTTCCACAGCGAGTACATGGTATCCGCGCCATTGGCCACGGTCCAATGGCCAAGGCCCTTGCCGAAGCTCCGGCCAATGGGTTCGGGCGGGACGGGGAACACGAAGTTGCCCGTCTGGTCCACGCTACCCGTAGCGATCATCAGGTCGCCCCCATGCCCGGCAAGGGAGAAGCTTAGATTGGCATCCCCGTTGAAGCCGCCCAGGCCCAGTGGGGCGAGCATCGAGGGGAGATCGAGCCGCCGCGTCTCCTGCGGTTTTAGTTGCTGCACGGGAAGGGCCAGCGACCTGGGTGTGCCTCCCGACATGTACTTGAGCGCGGCCGCTACCAAGAGATGGACGGACCTGCGGATCACGGCAACTGGATGGGTTCTCGTTTTGATAGGCGTACTCCCCCTGGTCGCTGCCACCCGTTCAATTACCAAAGGGCTTCTTTCCCTGCGCCCTCTCCTCGCGAAGTGCTTCAGCGATGTCCTTGGGAACGTATTCGCCGGCCGCTTTTTGTGCTTGAGGGTCATCGAAATAGACCAAAGATCTTGCGATGGCGATCACCGCATCCGCTGGAGCCCTCTTGCACGCCTGAATAATGAACGGTATGGAATCTTTGTCTCCAATCTGTGCCAATCCCAACGCCGACATAGTCTCTACCATGTAATTGGGAGACAAGAGGCCTCGACGGAGCGGCTAGCCCGGAGGTTGGGTAGCGAGGACGTGCGCGCCTCTCAGCGCTCGTCCGCGGCTCTGGGCCGGAACGCGAATTCCGCTTCGCCGAGCACTGGGCCGTGGATTATAATCGCGCCCCTGTTGCAGCTCTTGACGCGCCCGGCGCTCACCGGTTTATGAAGGCAAAACGACAAAAGGCCGCGGAGGAGTACTGAGAGACGCACACCTCCGCGCCGGCTCGCTCTAACCCTGCGGCAATTCTACGGCTTCGTTCCGCAAGAAAAGGGTTCGTGACACCCTTCTCACCTCCGTGGACGCAGTCGCATGCGGAAGAGATGCGGACCACGCGCCGACCGAGGTCCGCGCTGGACGCTCCCTGGACCATCGTCCTAAGTTCGGCGCACCCGATCGCGGCGGTCGTTATTGCAAATCGAATTCGACGCTATGGACCGGCGAAACATTCCGAATCGTATCGCCTGCCTGCACTTCCAGGCGATATCGGCCGGGGGATAGATTCTCGGTCGCGAGCCATACGGCCACCGGAATCACCGGGTTGCCCGGGCGGGCATAGCGCGTGATCAAAGTGGTAGGCGCTCTGTAAACCGTCTGATTGGTTTTGGCGTCCACAATGCGGTAGGACATCCCCACACGCGGCGCATCGTTTTGAACGGGAACCGGCTCGAATACCTCCGCGTAGAGTGCGATCCTCTCAGACTTGGCAAAGCGATTGGTGGGCGAGGGAAAGATCTGGAAATCCCCAACCACCAGAGGCGTTTTGCCCTCGATAATGTCCGCGTCCAAGCTCGACGGCCCTTCCGATATCTTCTGCACCGTGCCGCTCAACACCATGCCACTTAGCTGAAAATGCTTGCCGTCGAAGGGCTCGATAGCCAGCGGCAGGGCGTATTTGGCGTAGGCCTGGCCTCCCGTGGAAAGCACCACTTTCAGATTGTACTTGCCGGGAGCGATCTCAAACGAATTGCGGTAAATGAAGGGCTCCTTCTCAAATTCCTCTCGTTGTGCCTTCTCGAGGGGAATCTTCTGAGTGTCGCTGAAGCGTGCGGCGACCGAACCGTCCTCCCCGTAAGCGATGCCGAGGATATTGATCTCGCTCTGAAGCTCGTGCTTCTCCTTCTCAAAACCGAGGCTGGTACCCGGGATGCTGAGCGTCACGTCCACCCGCGCGGTGTTGGGGGCGGTGTAGAAAAAAGGCGCCTGCAGCGAAAGCGGAATGGTCCCGGGGGAGGAACTGGCCGCCACCTGCTCCAGGGATGCGCCTTCCTCCTTCCCGGCGAGCAGATCGGGCTTTGGCACGTCGCAATAGCCGCTGCGGAAGCGGACCTGCAAGCCCCGCTCCACGCTCACGTTGATACTGTGGCAGGCCCCTTCGCGGGTTTTCGGCGGGGGCGTATACCCTAGAAGGTAGTAATCATTCAATTCACTGACGATTCTGTCGAGGCCCGGCATAAGGTCATTCGTGTTGAAAATCCCAAACCCGCCCGTCCCGAGGGCCAGCTCGCGCAGACCCATCTGGGTGTCAACCGGACTGCCAGGCATGTGGGGCAGAAGCACTTGGGGGCGATTCATGGGATTTTGGGTGAAGTTCGAGCCCCGCCCATATCCAGTCGAGCCAGCGCCGCCACTGGACCCGCCTCTACCGCCGCTTCCACCGCTGCCGCCAGAGCCGCCACGCCCACCTCCACCTCCGCCGCCACGCCCACCGCCACCTCCGCTTGGCCCGCCATGCCCACCTCCACCTGTGCCTCCGCCACCCCCACTACCGCCGCCTGGCCCGCCACGCCCACCGCCACCTCCGCCTCCAACACCGCCGCCGCCACCCCCGACTCCGCCACCCCCGCCTGACCCGCCGCCACCATGCTGAGGATCCGGATCAGGTGGGAGAAGCAAAGACGCCAGCTCACCGGAAAGATGAGGGAACGCCGGATTAATGAGCTCGCCTGTCGGCGCCACCAGACCCCGAGCATCCACGGGGTAGATGGCTACATTTGCTTTGTTGCAGGCGTCAATGGCCGCAGTCAGCTCGTACGTGAACGTGGGACTTCCTAGAGCGGAGAACCCCGCGGAAAACAATATGACGGCTTTTCGCCCCGGAACAGATTGCAGACTCGTTGCCAGCGCTCGGAGCGAGAGCAGCAAATCACGCAACCCGAAAGCGGCCATGCTGCTGCCGTGTAATTGGGGTATGCCCGCCGTCGCCAGCTGTGAGCTACTGTCGTCATTCGGATTCACGGCAGAGAAGGACGAGATCCCAGACACGGCCGCACGCAGGCGGTCGGCGTCGGTGGTGAAGTTTTGCGCGATTTGCAGGGTGCCACCGAACCTTACGATGGCCATCGGGCGATCAGGAGAGGCGTACTTGTCGATAAACTTTCCCGCCGCCTGCCGGGCGTACACCTGATCGGCGAAACCCAGCGTCGAAGTGTCGAAGAACAACACCATATAGTGCCGCTGCGCTGGGCCCGCGGGCCTATTCGCGGGCGCATTCGCCGGCCCATTAGCTTCCCCGGGCGGAGAAAAACTGGTTATTTTCTGCTCTTTGCGGTCCTCGAAGACCTTGAAATCCTTCGCTTCCAGGTCCCTCACGTAGTTCCCCTGCTTGTCGGTCACGACGGCATCAACCAGAACAAGATTGGTTTGCGCTTTGAGGACGGTGGGCGAAGTGGGTGGAGTATTGGGAGGCTGCTGTCCGCCGGGCGCAGCAGGCGCCTTTGCCGGTTTGATTGCCACCGCGCAGAGGAGGCAAGAGAAAAAGGCGACCCGCAGGAAACGACAGCAAGAACTCATGATTCACCTCCCCAACAACGGCTCCTTGCCCAGCGGGCCAGCGCAGAGGTTAGTAAGGTATCTCGATCACTCTGTTAATGGCGGACATTGACCCGGATTCCGAATCTCTTACCACGATGCGCAAAAGATACCTGCCCGCCTTGGCGTCGAGGTTAGCCTTCAAGGACACGCCGCCCTGCTGAATTTTCTTCAGCGTCTGATCCAGCAGGTGCATGTCGAGGTTGGTCTGGGCGCCTTCCAGGAAGTTGCCGTCGCCGTCAAAGAGCGCAGCGACGAGGATCAGTTTGCCCAGACTGCGATCCTGCTGTTTTTGAAATTGGACGGAATGCGCGTCCACGCGCGCCAGGACCGTGAGTTTCGCATTCAGTTTATCAGTCTTGAAAAACCGGGTGTGAACGTCCACGGGCATCCCGTTGATTTCAACCTCGGAAAAAGCGGCTTCTTCCAGGTCATCTTTGGCGCGAGCTTCCGCATCCTCCGACTTTGTCGGCGCGAAATACCCGAAGCGAGCCTGCAGCGTGAGTTTGGAGGGATTCGCCAGGGTTACTTTCAGCCTATGGAAGGATCCGTCGTACTTGAGGTTCTGCGGCGAAAAGGTGAGGAGGTAGGCCGTTTCGGGAAGTCCTCCGGTGCGGCGGAATCCGGCGTCGTAATCGTTGCTGTTATGATAGTAGATGCCGCCTGTCTCCGTGGCCAAAGAAACGAGAACGTCCGTCTGCTCCATCATACTTATGGCGTTGGTCGTGAACGTTTGGATAATCGCCTGCTGCTCCAGGGCCTGCCAGACAAACGTTGACTCCCCGGGAGTTGACGGCACCTCAACGCCGGGCTGGCTGGCGTCGCCCAAGGGGATATTGACGTACAACCCACGAACATCGAACGTGTTAATCACGACGCCCGCACGCAATGCGCGGTCGATCGCCCGAGCCACATCGTCAAGAAGGCTCACGGTACCCGTCTGATTCCAGGTGATAAACCCCGGTGAGAGGAGGATGATGCTGCGCTGCCCGGGCAGGGTCGCCATACGCCGGCAAAGCTCCTGCAAGGTTAGCAAGGCCTGCCGCGAGGAGATCTCCCAAGTGGGCGGACTGCTGGTCTGCGTAGGGCCCCCTCCCATCATGTAAATGGGCTGCTGCCGAAGCCCCAGAAGGGCGTCGCTCAATCTTTGGCGGTCGGCGGTGAAGTCCAGGTGTTTGACTCCCGAGAAGGTGAAAAGGCCGACACGATCTGAGGGCCCAAGATTCGTCGCGATGTAGCGAGCGGCAGCGTCGCGCGTGCGAACGAAGTCGTCAAATGCGATGTTCATATCATCGAAGAAAAGCGCCACGAAGCGCTCGGGCATCACGAAAGGATGCTCGGCTTCTGTCGCGCCGGGGGGCTGCGACGGCTGCGCGGTCGCGCCCGCAGGTGCTTGTGCCGCAGGTCTCTCGGTTGAGGGAGGGGCCTTGGCCTCAGGAGATTCGACGCTGAAAGTGGAAATGGTTTGGAGTTTTCCGTTGTCGAAGAGGCGGAAGTCTTCCTTGCGCAAGCTGGTCACCACTTTGCCATCCGGGTCTCTCGCCACCACGCGCACCACCACCAGGTTTCGTTCTGCGCTGATTTTGAAGGTCGGTCCGCTGACGGCCATCTCCGCTTGCGGCGGCTTTGCATCCTGAGCGGCTACTACACCGCTGGCCACGCCCACCGCCAACAGGACGACCAGCAGGAAGTTCCCCGATTGCATCCTCGGTTTCCTCTTGATGTACTGTATCCGGAACATTGCCTTCCCGCCGCTATTTGAGAAAATGGCACCTGGAAGGTGTGAAAAAATCGGGTCGGGCCGTCGGACCGTAGGGGCAATCCGTCGGCTGACGGATGGTTGCCCTAGGACGGCCACGAGGGCCGCCCCTACCGACCGATTTTTTCACACGTCCCTGACCCGTTTTCCCCCGCCCTTTCCCTGCAAGTTGGAGCGCGCATACTACCCTCCCTCGAGGTACTCGCGGTTATTAACTATACCGACGAGTCGGCCACGGGAAAGGTTGCAATACGCAAGAGTAATACATTCTCTCGCCAAGGTACAGACACGCAGAGCGAGAGTCTTCGCCGCGCTCAGCATGATAACGAGAGCGACAAGATGTCCGCTCTGGGTCTCGCGGTATCGGCGGAAATAGTGTCAGGAACGTGTGAAGAAATGCGCTTTGAGAACCGCGGGGTATGGATAAGTCGGGAGGCACGATGATTTCACCTGGAGTGGGGGGTAATCCCGGCTACGGATGATCTTGCCCAGTGGGCGCCGAGGGCAGCAGGATTTCTTCCTCCGCACCTTTTGGCGCTTGGGTGCTCTGCCCTTACGCCGGCGCCAGAGCGGCTTCGGTCAGGGTGGGTCGCCGCCGCAGGGCGAACCATCGGGTCAGGTTATAACTCAGCGCTGCCCAAGTGGCTTCCAGGGTTGCCTTCAAGCGGCCGCGACAGCGGAACTGACGCAGGCCGCAGCGTTCTTTAATCCAGGCGTGGGGGAACTCGGCGAGGCGCGAGCGTTGGCCGTAAATCTGCTTGGCTTCTTCCGTGGCCATCTTGGCCTTGAAAGCCACGGTCGCCGCCGGCTCTTCCAGGCGTGAAATCGACCGGACCCAAGCGGGACGCGCTTTCGGCGGCGCGCACTGGCGGCGCAACGCACAGTTCCGGCAAGCCTCCCGCGACGGGCGATAGACGTGGATGCGAACCCCGTGCTCGCGGTTTTGTATGGCACGGTGACTCAGGATTTCTCTCGCCGGGCAAGTGAAGCCATCCTGCCCGGCATCATAGGGGAAGGCGCTGGCGAGAAACGCGGCGCTGCGGCCCTGGGCATCGCGTTCGCCGGGCTTCCAACTCTCCTGCCACGATCCATAGAAGTCCACTCCGGAATTCGCCGCCGCCGCGACCGAGGCATGATGGGTGTAGTCGCCATCGGCAACCACCTGCTCGGGGCGGCGTCCCAGCGTTTGCTCACAGCGGTCCAGGGCCGGTGCCAGTTGGTGGTGATCGACGGCGTCCGTGGTCGCTTCCACATTCACGATCAGCCCCTGCGCGGCGTCGGTCAGCAGTTGCAGGTTGTAGCTGGGAACCGTGCCCCCCTCGCCATTTCTCATCACGTGGGCTTCCGGGTCGGTGCCGGAGGCGCGGGCCACAAAACTGTCGCGATCGTCCTTTTTCTCGCGCTGCAAGCGCTCCACCTCGCGCACCGCCGCCTCCAAACGGCTCTGGCGTTGCCGGGCGGCACGCCGCCGCGCCGCCACCTGCCGCTGGGCCCTCTGCTCCTCTTCCGCCGCTTGTTCCTCCATCAACCGAACCTGCTCGCGCGCCAATTGCAGGTGAGCTTCCAGCGTCTCCTGGCGGCGGAACGTATTGCCGCCGGCGTTGGCCTTGATCTTCGTGCCATCCAGCGTTACCCGCTCCAGAGTGATCAGACCCTCGGCGCTCAGCATCCCCAGCACCTGCACGAACAAATCGTCCAGCGCCGCCTTTTGACTGCAACGAAACCCGGAAAGCGTGCGGTGGCTGACCGGCCCCAGCCCGCACAGCCACTGCATGGCCGGTTCATATTCGCACTGGCGCGCCACCTCGCGGGCCGAACTCATTCCCCGGCTGTAAGCATACAGCCAGAGACTGATCAAAACCTGCGGATCGGTATGATCTCTCCCCGCCCGCCCCTCCACCGCGGCGATGGCGGCATAATACCCGCTCAGATCCAGCCGCCCTACCAACTCCCAAATCGCGCGCGCAGGGTGATCTTCCGCAATCAGTCGCTCTACATCAATCGCCCGCATCACCATCTGCTGCCGATTCACAGCCACTAAACGGGGACGAGTAACCTTAGGGTCGGTGTTCATGTCTCCAGTGTACCAGAGCCCAGATATTTAAGCTATGTCAATTTCCAGTCTTTTTTGATTTTTTCACACGTTCCTGACACCCTTTCTCCTGCGCCAGCCGTGCCCGTCTTTCCCCGTCCGCCCTCGATTGCTGTCTATGAATTATTGCGAAGTGTGAAATCTGCCGTCGCTGGTGCATCTGCGCCGAAGTATATTTTGATTCTTGCTTTAACTATGTTGTCCCAGGGCTCACCTTTGTTTCGTTGAGCAGCAAAGGATGACGTGTTCCATGTTTGCTGTGGGCTTATATAGACAAGAGGCCCCCAGTAAAATTCAGTCGGAAAATCACTATCGTCGCTTGGAGTAGGCAACCAAGGCCCGTCCCATCTGGCGTCTCCTTCAGACAGATACAGGCATATAGCGCTAAGAGTCACGCCTTTTGTTGATCTTATCTGAAACGTTGGAATCACAAGACCATTGAATACATCTTGCCTTCCTCCAGTTTCGATAACTGCGCCATCGAGCTCCTTATTTCCATACAGGATTTCGACCGTACCTGTTTTACGATGCAGTTTCATGTAGGCGTCACGAGCAAGACCAACAACTCCGACGAGGAGAATAGCAATGCCGATTCCTAGTAATCTATTGCCGATCTTTTTCTTTTTTCGTGCTGGTGCCGTATGGTCGATAGCCAGGAGAATTATCCCGATCGCGACTGCGATAAACCAAGCTGGACTGAATCCTTCCATGCGCAGGATTTTAGCATCAGTCGAGGTCAGGGGGTAGCACGGAGGTGGCGTAGTTCAGCTTCCTCCGCGGGAAGTGTGTCAGGAACATGTGAAGAAATTGAATTTGCACCCGTTATCAACAGTGTAAACTAATGAAAATCCGTAGTGCTGAAATCGGTAAAACCAATATCTTCAGAGGAAATGGTTCCAGGGACCATTTCTCCCCGTAGCCGCATATTCACAAATAGTGGACGTTTACCATGTAAAGAACCACAGACTTTGAACGGCACAAAGTCTGCGCTACCCCGCTAACCTGCAAGGTTGAACTCTCTTTCCAATTCCTCCAAATTGAAGACTTTCACTTGCACTGGAACAGGAGCCTCCTTCACTAAGGCCGAGAGCCTGTCGGCAAGTTGGTCGGACCTGGGTGCGTCGGTGGCAACAGCGAGAATGAGCGAAAACCGGCGCCGCAATGACTCGGGCACTCGATAGAGTCTTTGGCTTATAGCTTGAGCAATTTCTCGCGATCGGCGGCCAAGAGTCTCCGCGCCCTGGATGTACTTCACTTCAATGGCCGTAACCTTGGCATCATCTACGACTATGCCGTCGAAGATCGCTCCACTGTCTGACAACCGGACATCTCTTTGTATTTGTCGGCCGAGTTCTTGCGATATCTTGTTCAGCACGAGTTCTTCGGCAAGTAGGTACCGGCCCTGTGCGCTACGTCTCAGAATCTGGGCTTTAGAGGCTTGATCCAATGGCGGAGTTGCTGGCTTTTGTCCCTGTTGTTCAGTATCAGAATCCGACTCGATCTCGCGAACTTCTTTTCTCAATTTTTCGGCACGCTCGGATGGGCTTGCGCTCCGAAATGACTTGAAGAAATTGTCTTCGTTCCTGAAGTCGGATGGCGCATACAGAACACGGTGATTGAAATTGAGGGTCAAGAAGAAGATAACAATAAGCAGTAACGGAAACACTATGAGAAACCAAGTGTACTTACCCTGATTTCCGCCTGAAAGGAAGGGTAAGACAGCGGTGCCACTGACTTCCGCTATGCCAGCAAATATGGCGATGATGGTGAGTGGATTTCGAATTGTTCCGATTTTTTCGGTCACGGCCACAATCTCCTCTCAGGTAATCTGTCCAAATCGGGGAAAACGGTGTCAGGCGAAGCCGTTCCTCGTCACTTCGTAGTACTCTTCCCGCCCTCGGCAGAACAAGCCCTCCGTCTTGTAACGTCACGAGATGTCTGACGCTTTCTATCGATCCTGGCGTGCAGGCTGGTGGGTCCGGAAGAGCCGGCAGCGGCAGCGAACGCACCGGGATTAATTGCGGTGAGCACGGCAACGGGATTCTTGTCGATGACGGTGAGCAAAGTACGAGCGGGCGCTTCCGGGGTCCTCCGCCCTCCCTCCCAGTGCTTGATCGCGTTAAGGCTGAACCCAAAAGTGTTCGAGAATCTGGCCTGTGTCATGCCCAGTCGATTTCGAATCGCTTTCACGTCAACTTCCTGCGGCACATGTGCCTTGAATCCTTCTCGCTCCCCAGCCAGAAAAGCCTCAACATCGTTAAGGCCATCCATCATCTGCTCGAATTGGCTTTTCATGCTAGCTCCTGTACGTCTCGAAAATACTGTTTGCTCGTTTCCTGAGCGTGTTGCGCTCTGCCCTCGACAGATTTTCTTTCTGATTTTTGGCGAAAACCGCGATAAGAAAAACCGGAAATCTCTGGTTGCGCCAGATATATACAACGCGTGCCCCCCCACTTTTGCCCATTCCTTTGCGGGCGACTCGGACCTTTCGAAATCCCCCCGTTCCACGGATCAGGTCTCCACATTCCGGGTCAGCCGCAAGCATTGCCACGATGTCCGCACGCTCTTCCTCGCTAAAAAGCTTGTTGGCAATCGCGAGGTAAGTAGGTGTCTCAACGACCGTCTGCACAATCTTGTTGTACTCCATTGGACACCATACGTCAAGCCGAATTGATGCCTTGGGAGGAAAACGGTGTCAGGTGAGGGCTGCCGCGCCTGGCTTCCAAAGTTGGCGAGCGCGGTTTGGTAAGCTTCGGCGAGCCTGCGCCCGGCCGCACGCGTCGAATCAGAAACGCAGCCGGATTTCATTCGCCCCAACCTGCTTCCATTGCCCGGCATCACGTTGATCAACCATGCCGAGCCGACGGCGTAGAAGGCTACGGGTTTTTGAGCCCAGTCCGGCCATCACGGGAAAAAGCGGGCACGACATTTCCGATTTCGGCAACCGTCCTTGAGCCCCGAAGGGGCGATCTAACGAAGCCCAGGCCGGAGGTCCGCTTGCCTTATTGGCGGACCGAAGGCCTGGGTCAACAGAATCCCCATCAACCCCGAGCCCTGAAAGGGCGAAACGATCTTTTTCAATCCCACACGTACCGCAGGTCGTAGGCGATGCCGTGCGCGTCCAGCAGGTTCTGGAATTCCGCTGACCACGCGGTGGTGGGTTTTTTGTTGCGCGATGTACGTAGAGTTGCGAAAGCGATTGGGGAATGGGGGAACACCGATCTCGCCCTTTCAGGGCTGGCGGTGAAAATTGGGGGGGGCACCTAAACTTCCAACCACTTCATGACCATCTGCCTGCCACGCACAACCACGGGCAGGCCGATTATGGTCAAAGTGCCCGGCATGGCGTAACTCACAACAATTCCTAAACCCTTGGCGGCTGGCGCAGAGCGAGGCTAGCTCTGGATAGCGCCGGGATAAACCGGCAGGGAGTAGCGAATGAGAGAGTCGTACAGGGAAGGCGTAGCGAGCCACCCTGGCCCCCAGCCATGCGAGGGCGGTCGTAAGGCCGCACTTGAAGCGTTGGAGAGGGGCATCCGTAGGCAGGGTATTGAGCTCCGAAATCCGCTGTTATCGGGTGCCGACGGCGTCAGAGCGGTCGGAAGGCAATACGAGGGTGGTCGCCAGCGCGAGACTGCCCACGGCCCGGCGGAGTCGCAGACCCCAGGCATGCGGAGAAACTCCCTGCGCGAGAACCGGGAGACCCCGTGGCTGCCCGTCGAGAAGACCCGGCGGGCCGGAGGGAGAACGCGATGAGCGGCAAGTCCCTCACGCACGGCCAGGGGGAGTCGTACCACGGCGTAGTACCGACGAAGCAGCCGAACCAGGGCGGGGAGCCGTCGGCGGAGGTTGCGGAGGGAAGGCCGTGGACCAAGGAGAACACGTCCCAGTCCAACCCGCGCCGGACACCGAGCCGGGAAAGCGGGCCAAGCGGGCTGGAGCGTGTGCGCGAAACCGCACGGAAGAATGGGAAGCTGATGTTCACTGCCCTGCTGCACCATGTGACGGTCGAGTTGCTGCGGGAGAGCTACTACGGTCTGAAAAGACAAGCAGCGCCCGGAGTGGATGGCGTGACATGGCAAGAATATGGAGAAGGTCTGGAGGGACGGTTGACAAACCTTCAGGGCCGCATCCATCGCGGGGCGTATCGAGCGCAGCCGTCGCGAAGAGTCTGGATACCGAAAGCCGACGGAAGGCAACGACCGTTGGGGATCGCGGCGCTGGAAGATAAAATCGTCCAGCACGCGGTGGGGAAGGTTCTCAACCAGATCTGGGAAGAGGACTTTCTGGGCTTCAGCTACGGATTCCGCCCGGGGCGCGGACCGCAAGATGCCTTGGACGCGCTGTGGGTGGGGATCGTGCGCAAGAAAGTGAACTGGATTGTGGACCTGGATATCCGATCCTTTTTCGACAAACTCCAGCACGATTGGCTGGTCAAGTTTGTTGAACATCGGATCGGAGACCGGCGTATCACCCGCTTGATCCAGAAATGGCTGAAGGCGGGAGTGATGGAGCAAGGGCAGTGGACCGAGACGAAGGAAGGGAGTCCGCAGGGGGCGGTGATCTCGCCCATCCTCGCGAACCTCTACCTGCATTACGTCTTGGATCTCTGGGTGGAGCAGTGGCGAAAGAAGCAAGCGCGCGGCGATGTCATCATCGTGCGCTATGCCGACGACGCCGTGCTGGGGTTCGAGCATCGAGCCGAAGCCGAGCGCTTCCTGGAAGAACTCCGGGAACGCCTGGGGAAGTTCGGGCTGGAACTGCACCCGGAGAAGACGCGCCTGATCGAATTTGGGCGCTTCGCCGCGGAGCGACGGAAACAGCGCGGAGAAGGGAAGCCGGAAACCTTTAACTTTCTGGGTTTCACCCATATTTGTGGGACCAACTACCAGACGGGCCACTTCACGGTCCGCCGGAAGACGATGGGCAAACGCCTGGCTGCCAAGCTCAAGGAAGTACGAGCGCAACTGCATCGGCGCATGCACGCCGGTCCTCCGCAAACTCTGGAGTGGCTGCAGCAGGTGGTGCGGGGGTATTTCCAGTATCACGCGGTTCCGGGCAACTGGGAGCGACTGAAAGCCTTCCGCCGGGAAGTCCAGTATCACTGGTATCAGGCGCTCAAGCGCCGGAGCCAGCGTACTCGACTCCGGTGGAGCACCTTTCCACAACGCTTCGGTGCCTTGCTACCACCCGTCCAAATTCTGCAACCCTATCCCAACCTGCGTTTTGACGCCAAACATTCCTCGATCCGAGGTAAGAACCGTGTGCGTTAGCAGCGCCCGCACGGGTCTGTGCGGGGGGCAGCGGGTAACCGCTGTCCCTACCGCGACCGATTCACGTCATCTGATCGAAGCAGAAACGCAGGGCTGCACTCGCCCTGCGACAGCCCGTCAGCTTACTGACACCGCGTTATTCCGTCGTTACCTGTGTGGCAGCGTTGGTTTGATACGTCAAATCCCAACCCCGCCAGCGGGTCGTAACAAAACCCCAGGCAAACATCGTGTATTCGAGACGTTTGCCAATCGCCGCCGAACACCGGAGCGGCTCGTATATCATCGAATAGCTTCACCAGTTCGTTCGGAGGGCTCGTTCCATATTCACTGGTAAAGGCCACCCATCCAGACCGGTGGCTCACCACGTACCACCCTTCTGCGTTCCAGGCACGCAGCGGTTTCCAGGGATCGCCGTGAAGGGCCCGTGGCTGCGTGAGTCGGGGGAATGAAGCTATCTGTTGCGACAACGCAGTTGGCAAACGCCCAGAGGCACTGCTCTCGTCGAACCCGTACCCGAAGAGTCGCCGGTCGTTCCGCCAAATCAAGAATTCGCCCGTATACTCTACGGCTATTGTTAACTCGTGGAATTGCAATCCGCGCTTCTCGACGTGGAGGATGGCCAACTGGGGGAAAAGAGCATCCACTGCCCCCGGAACTCTGTACGGGGCTGCTGAGGAGTAGCACCAAACAGGGACTAAGGCCAAGACGATAGCGAAAGCAGGCCAAGTGCGCTCGCAGAGAGGCCGGCTTCGCAACGTCCAATGAGGTGGCAACAGGCGTAACAGAGAGAGAACGGTGGCCGCAAGCACCAACGTGATGGCCAGGAGCCGTAATTCCGCGAACAGAACCTCCATCTCCCGCGGTTTGGATGGCGTCAGACCGCCATTTAAATAGATCCAAGAATTCTGCCCGCGTGGCGCCGTTATCTCCTGGGAGAAAAGCCACGCCGCGGCGCCCAAACCGCTAGCGGCTCCCAGAATGTAACCGAATCTCGGATGAAAGAAGATTGCAGTGGCAGCGAGCGCGAAAATGAGCGGAGAAGCAAGAGCTATAATAAAGAGCATCTGATAATAAAGCACCCCCGGGTAGACGCAGACGAAGAACAAATAGGTCCATGTAACAAGAACCGCAATCCTTGCCCGAGTAGGACTGGGTCCGCCCCTCCGGAAAATGGCCAACAGACAAAGGATGATCGAAAGCGAACCAAGAATAATTAGGAGGACCGGGTAAATCAGCGAATTGCTCATTCCCCATCGGACGTGTCGCGTCACGCGCAAGAACACCCAAAGCAGGACGGCTATCCCTGCACAGGAATGGAGGACAGCGGACCAACGTCTTTGGATTGCCCCAACTCCCGGCTCGCGCAACCACCGAATCAACACAATCGCGAGCAATACCGCAGGCGCAGAGATCAGTGCAGCACCAATAATGAAACCCAATTGGAAATAGAAGACGCCGCGGTATGGGACCGCCCACAAATCGCCCCAGATCGAAACTGCAAGGGCAACTGCTGCGCAAAGATATACGGCCACGGTAACTGTCTTCGTCGTTCTCATAGTGACCTCTGCGGAGATTCGAAAAGCAAGGGCGCCACAGCCAGGCGCAGGCTCGCGATTAACCGAGCGCGTTTAAGCGGGTAGCCACGGACAGCACTTTCCTGTCCGTGGGCTTTTCTCAGGCGCGATACCCCAAAGGCAGTCGCACGTAATCAATCTGAACCGGGCAGGCCGCGGATGGTTGACGTTTGACACGCCCGCAGATTACCACCGCGGCCGACGGCCTTCAAGCCTCCCCGGTGAGTGCAATCATTGCAGCCATATTCGACTGGAGACATGGTATCAAGAGAAAGGCCCACGGACAGGAGAGCACTGTCCGTGGCTATGCGCTTCGGGGCAGGTTCCTGTCGGCGCGGCGGAGGAAAGGCCCACGGACAGGAGAGCACTGTCCGTGGCTACCAGGGTCGGCAATTAGCTTCCGCTATGATTGTGCCGACCTCCCGACCATGCCGGGACAGGTTCCGGTCGGCGCTACTGTGAGCTGTCGACTGTTAGCTGTTAGCTTCCTCTACGTATGCGCGGCGGGGTTGGCGGCGCGGGCCTGCGGGGCGCCGTTGCGGACGTACTTCCAGCGCTCGGCGCGGACGCGCAAATACTCTACCGCCTCACCGTACAGGCGCTTGCGCTCGTGGGAATCCCATAGGGCCTTCTTGACAATGCGCCAAACGATGCGCGGACGCAGATAATACGAATCATAGAACCGATTCATTCCCGCCATCATATCTTCCAGGCTCAGGCCGGGATAGACGATGTGGGGCAACTGGTGCCCGCCGCCGTCGGCGCGCTGCTCGGTGGCCAGGTACCCGTTTTTCGCCGCGTACTCATACAACTCGGTTCCCGGGTAGGCGTGGGCCACGGAGACTTGCACGGTGTCGGCGTCGAGCTCCTTGGCGTATTCGATGGTGCGCGCAATCGTCTCCTTGGTTTCGCCGGGGAGGCCGATGATGAAGTCGGCGTGCACGGTCAGTCCCACCTTCTTGCAGTTCCGGGCAAAGGTCTGGCCCATTTCCGGGGTCGTCCCCTTCTTGATGTTCTTGAGGATTTGCGCGTCACCCGATTCGAATCCCACGATCAGCAGGCGGCAGCCCGCGTCCGCCATGGCCTTCAGCGTCTCGTAGTCGGTATGGGTGCGAGCGTTGGCCGACCAGCGGAAGCTCAGCGGCTTGAGTTTCGAGCACACGTCCAGCACGCGGTCCTTGCGGATGTTGAAGGTATCGTCGTCGAAGAAAAACTCCTTGGCCTGGGGAAAAAGCTTCATCGCTTGCCGGAATTCGGCCACCACGTTGTCCGTCGAGCGCACCCGCCAGGCGTGGCCTGACAAGGTTTGCGGCCAATGGCAGAAAGTACACAGCGCCGGGCAGCCTCGGCTGGTGTAAAACGATACGTAGGGGTGAAGGAGGAAGGGAATATTGTAGTCCTCGATCTTCAGGTCGCGCTTGTAGACCTCGGTGGCAAACGGGAGATTGTCCAGCTCCGCGGTTTCGAGCGGCGGGCGCGCCGGGTTGTGAACGATTTCGCCGTCCTTGCGATAGCTCGCCCCGGCAATCCCGGCGAGCGGCTTGCCCTGGGCGAATTCCACCACGGGGTGATCAAACTCGCCGCGCACGACGAAGTCAATATCCTCGCTGGCGCGAAGACACTCGGCGGGGCGGGTTTGGACGTCCGGGCCGACGAAAGCAACTTTTAAGCTGGGCTTGGCTGCTTTCATTCGGCGCACGATGCTGACGTCGCTATTAAATCCCACGTTGGAAGTGAAAAGCACCACGAAATCGTAGTCGCTCGAGATTTTGATGGTCTCGGCCTGCGAAACTTTGGCGGGTGGGGCGTCGAGCAGTCGGCTGCCCGGCAACATTCCGGCGGGGTAACTGAGCCAGACCGGGTACCAGTACGAGGCGATTTCGCGTGTCGCTGGCCAGCGCGCACCCGCTCCGCCGTCAAAGCCCTCGAAGCTGGGCGGGTTCAGGAAAAGCGTCTTCATAACCGACGACATAGGTATCCTCCGGCGACACACGGACAAAATGCCCTAAACGCTCAGGGCGGCGAACAGGACTATTTTACCCGAAACGCCCGAAACTTGATAGCGCTCAATTGGAGATCAATCGGGGTGCCAATCGGCGTGGCGGGGCATTTTGTCCGAATTCCAAGGGCTGGCCGGGCTAAAATGGGGGCCAGGATAATGACATAATGTCATATATCGATGCCCTTTGGCGCCCTTTGGAACGGTCCAGTCCAGCGCATTCGCTGACTTCTCAGGACGAGCCCTCACTTCTGGAATTCGTTTTTTACCACCTGCCCGTCCTTCATCACAAATTGCACGTGCTCGAGGACTGTAACATCGCTGGTGGGGCTGCCCGAGACGGCAATCAGGTCCGCGAACTTGCCGGGTTCAATTGCGCCCACGCGGTCGGTCCAGCCGATCAAGTCCGCGGCGTTCACGGTCGCGGCCTGGATGGCTTGCATCGGGGTAAGCCCGAACTGAACCATCTTGGCGAACTGCCGGGCGTTCCAACCGTGAGGATAGACGCCGGCATCGGTTCCGAAGGCGATCTTCACACCGGCCTGCGCGGCGCGGCGAAAGCCCTCGCGCTGCTCGCGTCCCACCATGCGCTCCTTGGCCAGCATTTCATCGGTAAAACCGTAGGACTTTCCCTCGCCGAGAATGAAGTCATCGTTGTAGATGTCCGCCACCAGGTAAGTCCCATGCGCCTTCATGGCGGCGATGCCCGCGTCGTCAATCAAGCTGCCATGTTCGATGGAATCAACCCCGGCGTTGGTAGCGTCGATGATGGCCTGCGTGCCGTGCGCGTGGGCCGCCACCCTGCGTCCCTGGCGATGGGCTTCGGTAATCAGCGCCTGCATTTCCGCGGGGCTGTACTGCTCGGCGCCGGGCAGATCTCCCTTGGAGAACACCCCGCCGCTGGCGCAGAACTTGATGAGGTCGGCGCCATACTTGATGTTCTCGCGAACCTTGGCAACCACGGCGGTAACGCCGTCGGCAACGCCATCAGCACGGTAGTTGAACTCGGGCGCCAGAACGTTTTCATCACAGTGGCCGCCGGTCATGCCAATCATGGGACCCGAAACCAACATGCGCGGGCCGGGCACGTCTCCGGCATTGATGGCGTCACGCAGCGCCACGTCCGTGTAGCCCGAAGCGCCCACGTTGCGAACCGTGGTGAAGCCGGCGGCGAGAGTGGTGCGAGCGTTCTTCGCGCCCGTCAGGGCTTCACGGGGAATGGAAATGCCCAAGCTCGTATATCCGGCGTTGTGGGGATCGGCGGTCAAGTGGGTGTGGCAATCAATGAGGCCGGGTAATAGGGTGGCAGAGCCAAGGTCGATCAGCGTCGCGCCGGTGGGAACGGCAACCTCGGATGATGGGCCGACCTTCACAATGTGGTCGCCGTAAATGAGGACGGTCTGGGCATCAAGAACGCGGCCGGCGCGAACATCAACGAGGTGCGCGGCCTTTAAGGCCACCACCGTTAGATTCTGGGGGGTGGCTTGCGAAAATGCCACCGATGCAAACAGGCAGGACAGAATAATAGGACGAAGGATTCGAAGCATGGTCTCTCCCGGAAGCAAATTGGGGCACAAATCGGAACGGTATGCGACCCGGTATTATGGCACAAGGGCGCATGGCGGCAAAGGTTTTGCGAAGGCGGCCACCGCCCTCGCACGCTAACCGCTTAGGGAGGCGAATGGCAGCGAAGTAACATCGCTGCAATCTTCACCGTGTTGTCATGTTGGCGAAACCTGTCGGGAAGACGAATAATGAGACGATTTCATGCCGAGTTTCTCACTTCCGTTGCGCCATAGTGAAAAAATCGGGGAAGACATAAAAAAGTTATACTATTCTGCTTTGACGGTACTTTTTTCTTGACAGGGGAAATGGCGCGCTGTTATACGAAAAGAAGCGGCCTCTTACTCATGTAATTTTGGTGAGATGCCGTGGGAAAAGGTTCAACCTCGTTAGGCGAGGTTACCACGCAAACACAAGCCACTGCCCAGAAACTCGGAGACGAGCCAACGGGTGGAGCAGGCAAGGCCGGATTAAGGCTTTGCCTAATGTGGCTGTTCCGGAATACGGGACACTACGTTGTGTGGAGCCAAAGCTCTCACCAGGAGGTTTGAGAAACCGGGTTCGTCCAACCTGGTTTTCGAGGATCGCCCCTGCGGAGTTTTTGCTCCCGGGGGCGTTTTGCTGTTAGGGGCGAATCAAGCCGGCGCGGTATCGCCGGATCGAGCGACGCTATGTTGGGGACGCAAAACTTCATGACCGGGGAAGGCGCGGGTTCAAGCCGCATGGCATGTGCCGGCCTGGGGGCGCTGCTGCTGTTGCTGTTCGCTGTGGTCATCCCTAGGGCGCGTGCTCAGGACAATCCCCCGCCGGCTCCCGGCGATGCCAACGCCAATTCGCCGCTACCCGACAGCCAGTCCTGGAACTTTCACATCCAGTCCACGGTGGGCACGCAGGGCTACCCTCCGTTCTCCGCGGAATACTCCGGCCCGAACAGTCTAACGCCCGGCGGCCAAATCAAAGAAACCGTGTCCGCGGACCTCATGGGTGGCGTGCGCGTGTGGCGCGGGGGAGAGTTTTTCGGGGACGTGGTGATCTGGCAAGGATATGGCCTGAGCAACACGCTTGGCATGGCGGCGTTTCCCAATGGCGAGGCGTTTCGCATCGGCAAGACTTATCCCGATGCCTACCTCTGCCGTGCTTATCTCCGCCAGACGATCGGCTTGGGCGGAGAAAAGGAAGCCGCCAATGACGCGCCCGACGAATTGCGCGGCGCCAAGAAGGATGTGCGCAGGCTGACGTTTACCTTAGGCCATCTCAGCGCCAAAGACCTCTTCGATGCCAACGCCTATGCCAACGACTCCCGCTCCCAGTTCATGAATTGGGCCTTCATGGCCAATGAAGCCTGGGACTACCCGGCGGACACGCTGGGGTTTACCAACGGCGCCGCGGTGGAATTGAACACCCATGCCTGGGCCGCGCGCCTGGGCATTTTCCAGGTGTCGAAGGTCGCGAACGGCTTACGCCTGGACTGGAACCTGTCCCACGCCTGGTCGGCGGTGGCGGAGGCGGAAAGGCGATATGCACCGCGCCGACATGTGGGAACTTTGCGCCTGCTCGCCTACGACCAGCGGGCGCACACGGGAAACTATCAGGAGACGGTCAATGATCCGGGGCTCGGCGAGGATATCTTCCTCACCGCGGCCTACCGGTACAAGTATGGGTTTGGCCTCAACCTCGATCAGGAAATTCGCAAGAATCTCGGGGCGTTCCTGCGCCTGGGTTGGAGCGACGGCAAAAACCAGACGTATGAATTTGCCGACGTGGATCGCACGGCCACGGCGGGAGTCAGCCTGAAAGGGGCTCGGTGGCGCCGCCGGGAGGACACGGTGGGCCTGGCCTTGGCTGTCAACGGCATCAGCGGCGTCCACCGGGAATACCTGGCGGCGGGCGGGCTGGGAATTCTCGTCGGCGACGGGGCGCTCGACTACCGCTCGGAGCGGGTCGCCGAAACGTATTACGACTGGAAGATGGCCAAACATTTTCAGTTGACGCTGGATTACCAGTTCGCCCAGAATCCGGCATACAACCATGTCCGCGGGCCGGTGAATCTGCTGGGTCTGCGGTTTCATACCGAGATCTGATTGGGCTGAGGCCACGTCTTGGGAGGGAGGTTGGCGATGATCTACTTCACCGAGCTACAGAATCTTCCGATGTACGGGGTAAAGGGTGAGTTCCTGGGGGAACTCAAAGACGTGTGCGTTGATCCTGGCCACAAGGCCGCGCGCGTGGCTTCATATCTGATCCGCACACCCCACAAGGGCGTCCAGTGCATCACCTACTCGCAAATCCAATCCATCTCCGTGCGCTCCGGCCAAACCAATGTGCCGCGTGACGAAATACGGTGCTATGCGCCGGACGAAGGGCTGATTCAAATCAATAAGGACGTGCTCGACCAGCAGATTATTGACGTCGACAACCGCAAGGTGGTGCGGGTGAACGACGTGGATTTTGACATCGAGCCCGTGGACGGCCATAGCGAGCTCCGGATTGTCGCGGTCAACGTGGGATTGGCCGCGGCGGTGCGCCGCTTGCTCCAGGGCACGATGTCCAAGCACCGAATCCGCCTGATCTCGAACGCCCTTTCGAATCGAACCATCCAGTGGGAATTCGTGAACCTCATTGAATCGGATCCGGCGCGGCGGGTGAAGCTGCGCATTTCCTATGACCGGCTGGCGGAGCTGCACCCCGCCGACATCGCGGACATCCTGGAAGAATTGAGCTACAACGAACAAAAGGCCGTGATCGAATCGCTAGACGATGAGACCGCGGCACAGGCGCTCTCCGAGATTCCCACCAAAATGCAGGCGGATTTGCTCGAAAGCATCTCCACGGAGAAAGCGGCCGATATTGTGGAAGAGATGCCACCCGATGAAGCGGCCGACGTTCTGAACCAGCTTCCTCCCGAGACTTCGGCGGAAGTGCTGGCGGATATGGAGAAAGATGAGGCCAAGGAAGTCAGGGAACTTCTGGCCTTCGAGGAGAATACTGCCGGGTCAATGATGACCACCGAGTACGTTGTCGTGCACGAATCCTCCACGGTGGAAGGGGCCATTGAGGCTTTAAGGAACTTCGAGGGGAAGGTGGAAACCATTCAGCAGATTTACATGATCGATAACGAGGCGACCCTGAAAGGGGCGGTGGCCATCGGGCGGATTATGCTCGCCCCTGCCCATTCACGCCTGGCGGAGCTTTCCACGGAGGACCTGATTTCGGTGCAGGCGGAGCAGAGTGTACGATCGGTGGTGGATCTCTTTCATAAATACAATCTGATGTCTCTTCCCGTCGTTGATGACGAGCGCCACTTGCTCGGCATCGTTACCGCTGACGATGTCCTGGAAGTGGTGATCAACCGGCAGTAGAAGGGCAGTGACAGTTTAACAAGGACGAAATTCGAAAATCGAAAACCGAGAATCGCCGCCAGTATCCAATTTCAAGTTTCCAGGTTCGCTTTTCGGCCGCTTGGAACTCGTCACCTGTCGGTTGAGCTAAACCTCGGCAAGTTTCGATTTTCGAGTTTCGATTTTCGTCTTTCGGTTGCCCGTGACTGATCACTCATCGCAAATGTAGTGTTGGGGTGCGCGCATGGTGGCAAAACTCAAGAATCTTCGGCGATTTCGAACCCAACTGCTGATCTTCCTGGTGGTCCTGGGACCCGGCATCATCACGGCCAATGTGGATAACGATGCGGGGGGCATCTACACCTATTCCGTGGCGGGAGCCAAATATGGATTCTCGCTGCTGTGGACGTTGATTCCCATCACCATCGCCTTGATTATCGTTCAGGAAATGGTGGGCCGCATGGGGGTGGTGACCGGCAAGGGCCTGGCGGACTTGATCCGGGAGGAGTATGGCTTCCGCACCACCTTCATCCTCATGGTCCTGCTGATCATCACGGATTTGGGGAACACGGTGTCGGAGTTTGCCGGCCTCGCTTCGGGAACGTCGGTCTTTCATATGAGCCGGTTCGTGGCGGTCCCGATGGGGGCCTTCTTCGTATGGCTGCTGGTGGTGAAGGGAAGTTACCGCTACGTGGAAAAAGTCTTCCTGGGGGCGTGCGTCATTTATCTGGCATATCCCGTTTCCTGCTTTCTGGCGCATCCCGATTGGACCAGTTCGCTGGTCAGCACCATCAGGCCTTCGTTCCATTTCACGTCGGGTTACCTCTATATGACCATCGGCTTGGTGGGGACCACCATTGCGCCCTGGATGCAGTTCTATCTCCAGTCCGCCGTGGTGGAAAAAGGGGTGAAAATCAAGGATTACATTTACTCGCGCATGGACGTGATTGTTGGTTGCATCATGACCGATGCGGTGGCGTTCTTCATTATCGTGGCCTGCGCCGCCACGATCTATATGACCGGCAACCGGGATATCAAGGACGCTGGAGACGCGGCCATGGCCCTCCGACCCCTGGCAGGCCATGCCGCCAGCGCGCTGTTTGCACTGGGATTGATCAACGCTTCGCTCTTTTCCGCCTGCATTCTGCCCCTCGCCACGGCCTACTACGTCTGTGAGGGTTTGGGACTGGAATCTGGGATCAACAAGCAGTTCAGTGAGGCCCCGGCTTTCTACTGGCTTTACACCAGCCTGATTTTCCTGGGTATGCTGGCGGTGCTCCTGCTGAGTGAGGACCAGCAGGTTCCCATCATCCTGCTTTCCCAAGTGGCCAATGGAATCCTGCTGCCCTTCGTGGTGATCTTTATGCTGCAACTCACCAATCGCGAAGACCTCATGGGGCCTTATAAGAATAGCCGCTTCTTCAATATCACCGCGTGGACAACGTGCATCGTGATGATCGTCCTCACCGCCCTGTTAGCCATCAGCAGCCTGATGCCCGGCAAGTTGCCCACCGGGTGAGGGGGGACGGGAAGTAGGCAGTTGGCAGAAAGCAGTAGGCAGGGCGGCTTGTAGGGCCTAACAGCGTTCGGCCACACGGCGAGCGCCGCTCGCCTCAGTACCGCCGCGCTTCTCAGCAGTTCCGCGGCTTTCGTTGTCAACGGGAATCGAACCGTACCCCTTCAATACAGACTTGGGCCAGCCAGCCGGAATGTATGCAAGCAAACCAGAACATTGTCAATATCGCAAGAAATGCTAGGCTCTCAAAACCCATCCAAAGACCATAAGAAGCCTTGTTGGGGACAATCGGAAGCCGCCGCCACATTTGATAAAGGTAGATTGGGACAACGATCGCAGTATAAAGCGCAAGCAAAGCAGCAACCGCCTCGACGCTCCAAAGGGCCGGCGTGTGTGGTTCTAAATCAAGGTTCGAGACTAGAAACCACACCACAAAGACTATCCACCCAATGATCGCAAAGAATAAATGCTTTTCTGCGCTGGCCTTGCATGGTGGGAATGGCATTTTTACCGCCCCTCCAGATTTCATTGGCAGATATTGACTGATCCTTGCAACGATGTCGCCTCCTTGCGGAGGGCAGGCACGATGCCTGCCCCTACAAGTCGTGTCTGGCTGCTCCGTCGCGCTACGTCGTTTGTTCCCGGCCAGGCGAAAGCTTCTTGGTGATAAGCATGATCAAGGAGCCGACCGCCCAGAGGACGAGCGACAGGATAATTGCGGCTACGGCATGGGCGCCGGCGTGGGCCCACGTTTTGCCATCTACTTTGCCGGGCGAATACTCGGGGGCGCTGAAGATGTTGTCCTTTGCGGTGAGAATCGACAGCACAATCCCGCCGATAATGATGCAATTACCCAGGATCACGGGCAACGCCAGCACGGGCAGCAGTTGCTTGTAGCTGCCAAAGCCGCTGGTGTGGACTCGGACCGAGTAGTAGAGCATTCCCAACAGAAACATGACGGTCAAACTGAGAAACTTTGCCGTCGAGTTGGGCACGCCGAGAAGCGACAGGCTCAGCCGGCCCAGGCCCACCACCAGGACCAGAATCAGGAATACCCATTCGAATTTCACGTATTCGGATAGGCTTTTCCCAAAAAGCTTCATCGTTGCCTCCTTTTCTTGATTTCGCCCTACGGTTATACGACCATTCCCGGTGAAGATACCTCGCCTGCCGCGCCGCGTCAAGAAGGTAAACTCGCCGGGTAGTGGTGTCATTTGGAATTGGACCCCTTGCCAAACACCGTTCATACCCGCAAAGGTTAATCCCGTCCTTAATGCCGAGAAAGAGGTTGGCACAGAGGACACAGAGATTGGGTCACAGAGAGCACGGAGGAGATCCAAAATCTTCTCCGTGTTCTCTGTGGTCAATGATTTACCCTCCGTGACCTCTGAGTGAAACGCTCTTTGGCCCTGCTTTCGTAGTGAATGACACCACTACCAACTCGCCGCGACGCCGCATTTCCCACGCATATGCCCCGCGCTTTGCTTGCGGTAACCCGGCGGGTATGCTAGGGTTTCTATTGCCGTAAGATGTGTACAAGGTCTGAGTTGCTGTGAAGACAGAAGCAGTTAACGTAGATCTCCTGAAACAAATCGATCTCGACCGTTTGCCCCGGCACATTGCCATTATCATGGATGGGAATGGGCGGTGGGCCAAGCGCCGCCGCCTGCCTCGCATTGCCGGCCACCGCGCCGGAATCAGCGCCGTGCGGCAAGCGGTGGAAGCCTGCGCGCGCCTGGGCGTCCCGTTTCTAACCCTGTACGCCTTTTCGGTGGAAAACTGGAAACGGCCGCACACGGAAATCAAGCTCCTGATGAGGTTGTTGCGTGAGTATTTGAAGAAAGAAATCGGCGAACTCAACCGGCAGAACATCCGCCTTGCCGTCATCGGAAGGATTCACGAACTGCCCAAGCCGGTGGTCCAGGATTTGCAGAATGCGCTCGATGGAACCCGGCAGAATAAGGGAATGCGCCTGATCCTGGCGCTGAATTATGGGGCGCGGGTGGAATTGGTGGATGCGGTGAACGAACTGCTTGCTCACGCGAAGCAGAATGGGTCGATTTCGGTGGATGAGGCCCTGCTGAGCGAGCATCTCTACACGCGAGGTCTGCCCGACCCCGACCTGCTGATCCGTACCAGCGGGGAATTGCGCTTGAGCAATTTTCTCCTCTGGCAAGTGGCCTACGCCGAGCTCTGGGTAACGGAAACCCTTTGGCCCGACTTCAAGCAACGCGACCTGTTCCAGGCCATCATCGATTTCCAGAAGCGCGAGCGCCGCTTCGGCGGACTGGGACTAAGCTGACGGGAAAGGCGAAACTGGAAACCGGAAATTCGAAACTGGAAATCAGAAACTGGAAATCAGAAACTGGAAATTGGAAGCCGGAAATTCGATGAGCGCGGGAAGTCCTGATTTGGGAGTTTCGTCGTCTGGTGTCCTTCAGGATTGAATTCCTGACCGTCGATTGATAAAAGCCCGAAGGTCGAAATCGGGGCGATTTTCGAGTTTCTAGTTTCCAGTTTCGAGTTTCCAGTTTCTAATGTCGTTTCTCTGCCCATGCTAAGACGCACTTTGACCGCCCTCCTGCTGATTCCCCCCGTCGTTTACCTGATTGGGTGGTCCCCGAAATGGCTCTTTGTGCTGGCGGTGTCGGTCGCGATAGTGCTCGCCTTGCGAGAGTACTTTGCGCTGTGCCGCTCCATGGGCTTTAAGGTCTTTTCCTGGGTTGGATATGGAGCAAGTGTTGCGGCGTGCGTGGCCCAAATGCTGCCGGACGAGATGAGCTACTTAATCGCTATACCCCTGCTCCTTGCACTGTTGCTCGTCATTCCCACCTTGGCGCTGCGGCGAAGCACGGAGTTAAAAGACTATCTCGCTGCCACGTCCGTTACAATATTTGGGATCTTGTACATTGGCCTCTCTCTTTCGTGCTTGGTGCCGATTCGCTTCTCTGCGGATTCATTCTCACTTGCTTGGATGCTCGAGTCCAGAATAGACCCAGGGCAAGTGCTGAGCCTTGGTTCCCGTCTACTCTTCCTATTGTTCATGGTGATTTGGGCGGGTGACATCTGCGCGTACCTTGTCGGCCGCCCGTTTGGTCGCAGACCGTTTTTCGCACGAATCTCCCCCCGCAAGACCTGGGAAGGCGCGCTGGCGGGCCTAGTAGGAAGCCTCCTCGCTGCCTGGGGCTTTGCGCATTGGTTCTTTAAGCCGGCCGACATGAAGACGGCTATTCTGCTTGGAGCATGGACTGCGGCGGCCGGCCAAGTGGGAGACTTGGTGGAGTCAGCGATCAAGCGGGGGGCGAATCAAAAGGATTCCGGCACCCTCTTGCCCGGCCATGGAGGCTTCCTCGATCGCATTGATAGCCTGCTCTTTGCTGCGCCGGCCCTATGGCTCGCCATGATCATAACAGGATCTTTGCCATGACCGAGGGATTTTGCATGCGCGAAGACCATCAGACCTTACTGGAATTATTTGCGAAATCGACGATACCTTTACGACGAAAGGAAAATTCAAGGACGTTTCACACAGAGCTCACGGAGCCTCACATCAAGGAGATTATTGGAAATCTTCGGTACGGAGGACACGGAGAATGCCGGTGCGGATTTTCTCTGTGCTCTCTGTGAGCCCCTCCGTGCCCTCTGTGTGAAGCTTTTTCCGGTCTTATGACCCAAGGCTTGTGCATTCTCGGTTCCACCGGCTCCATCGGCCAGAACTGTCTGCGCGTGGTGGAAAGTCTTGCGGACCGTTTTCATGTGGTGGCGCTCTCGGCAGGGAAGAACCTCAAGGTCTTGGCCGCGCAGGTGGTGAAGTATCATCCCCAAATCGTGGTGGTGAGCCGGAGCGAATTCAAAGAACCCTTACGTGACCTCTTGAAGCGGCGCGGGTACACCCGGCGGGTAAAGATTACTTTTGGAGTCGAGGGCCAGGTAGAAGCCTCGACCCACGACGATGTGGGTTTTGTGGTTTCCGCCTCGCATGGCACCACCGGCCTCGTGGCCACTTACCAAGCCGTTTGCGCCGGCAAACACGTGGGCTTGGCCAACAAAGAGACCCTAGTAGCCGCCGGAGAGCTGGTGATGCGCGCCGCCGCCAAGCGGGGAATCGAAGTTCTCCCCATTGATAGCGAGCACTGTGCCGTACACCAGTGCCTCCGCGCCGGAAAACCCAAGGAAGTCAAACGCATCATCCTGACGGCATCGGGTGGGCCTTTCCTCAAAACCCCCAAGCGGCTCTTTGATTCCCTGAGCCCCGCGCAAGCCCTGAAGCATCCAATATGGAGGATGGGAGGAAGGATCACCATCGACTCGGCGACGTTGGTAAACAAGGGCCTGGAAATCATTGAAGCCCACTTCCTCTTTGGGGTAGCTCCCGGACAAATTGATGTTGTCATCCACCCTGAATCCATCATCCATTCCATGGTAGAATTTAACGATGGGTCCGTGATGGCGCAATTGGGGGTTCCCGACATGCGCATTCCGATTCAGTATGCGCTGACCTATCCGGACCGCGTGGCCGCGACGGACAGTGGACTAGGGCTTGACCTGATCGCAGCGCGCCGGCTGCACTTTGAAAAGCCGGACACGCGGCGATTCCCCAGCCTGGATTTGGCGCGCGCGGCCTTGGTGCAGGGAGGGATCATGCCCTGCGCTCTGAACGCTGCGGATGAGATCGCGGTGGAGGCCTTCTTGGATAATCGTTTGAAGTTTTCTGCCATCCCGCGATTGATCGAGGGAGTAATGGGGCAGATGGACTCCTACCGCGCCGTCAACTCGCTGGATGACGTCTTGGAAGGCGATCGGGAAGCCCGGCGCCGTGCGGCGGATGCGATTTCGGCCGGTTCGGCCTAGGGAGAAGGATTTCCAAATGCTAGGGAGTTTCGTAACCGACGCTCTGGTGGTGGTCGTGGTCCTGGGGATCATGATCTTCATCCATGAATTGGGACACTTCATGGCAGCCAAGTCCTTTGGTGTCCGCGTGCTGGTGTTCTCCTTGGGGTTTGGAAACTCACTTCTTCACTTCAAACGCGGGGGGACGGACTACCGCATCAGCGCCCTGCCCTTTGGGGGCTACGTCAAGATGGCAGGAGACGATCCCTCCGAGGTTCGACAGGGAGAGCGAGGAGAATTCCTCTCGCAACCCCGCTGGCACCGTTTCGTGATCGTGGTCATGGGCCCGGCAATGAACGTCCTGCTGGCCGTCGCCCTTTTGACGGGACTTTACAAGTTTCATTTCCAACGCCCCGCCTACCTGGAGCAGGCCGCGCGCGTGGGCGATGTGGAGCCCGGGTCGCCCGCCGCCCAAGCCAACATTCAACCGGGGGATCTGATCCTGCGTTTTGGGGCCGAGGCGAACCCCAAGTGGGAAGACCTCGAATACAAGGTCCCGCTCAGCGCGAATGAGAACATTCCCTTGCAAATCGAGCGCAATGGCGCCATCGTGAGCACCTCCATTACGCCCATCGCCAAGGGCGTCAATCGCGAGGGCTATGCGGGATGGGATCCGGTTGCCCTCGGCGTTCTCGAAGAGGTGGAACCCGGACTCCCGGCCAGCAAGGCGGGATTGAAGCCCGGCGACGAAATTGTGGGAGTCGATGGGCAGAAGGTTTTTTTCTTTCCCAGCGTTGCCCATTACATCCAGACCGGCAATGGCAAGCCCGTGACCTTTGATGTTATGCGCGCCGGTAAAGATCTTCAGATCACCGTCCAGCCCACCTATGGTGAATTGATGGGCGAGAAGCGTTGGCTGGTGGGGTTTGGGTTCCGCACCGGGATGGTCGTTCGCCATTTGCCTTGGGGGCAGGCGCTGGTGGCTTCTCTGGGTGACAATGGGCGAAATTGCCTTGCCACCTTCGACGTACTGGGCAAGATTTTGACGCGGCGCATGTCTGCTCGCTCACTTTCCGGCCCCATCGGCATCGCGCAGATTTCCGGAGAAGCCTATCGTGCGGGGCTTCCCGAGCTTCTCATGCTGATCTCATTTATCAGCCTGCAATTGGGCATTTTCAACCTGCTACCGATCCCCGTCCTCGATGGCGGCGTGATTTTGCTTCTGCTCGTTGAGGGACTGATTCGGCGGGATTTAAGCCTTGAAGTCAAGGAGCGTTTCGTGCAAGTGGGAATCGTCTTCCTGCTCCTCCTCGCCGCGTTTGTGATGTACAATGATCTGGTGAAGACATTTAGACCGTATTGAAGGGCAGTGAAGAGTTAAGAGTGACGAGTGACGGGTGACGAGCAAGAAGGCTGAAGGGCAGTGAAGAGTGACGAGTCACAAGCAAGGAACCCAAAGAATTTGCGCCCACTTGTCACTTGGCGCTCTTTACTCATGACTGCTTTCCGGCTTTCTTGCTCATCACTCGTCACTCTTCACTCGTCACTGCCTTAAGGAGCTTCTGTGAATTTCAGTGCTACGGAGTTTTTCCCACCCCGGAGAAAGACGCGGCCAGTGAAGATCGGACGCCTGACCGTCGGCGGAGACGCAGCCATCGCCGTGCAATCCATGACTAAGACGGACACGCGCGAGGTGGAAAAGACCGTCGAGCAGATTCACCAGATGGAGGCGGCGGGGTGCGAAATTGTACGTTTGGCCGTGCCCGATCTGGAGGCTGCCCAAGCTCTGCCGGAAATCCGTAAGCGCTGCCCGCATTCGGTCTTGGTGTCCGACATCCACTTCCAGTACAAATTCGCCTTGATGGCGCTCGACGCGGGAATCGATAAACTGCGCATCAATCCCGGCAACATCGGAGACGCGGACAAAGTGCGCATGGTGGTGCGTCGCGCGCAGGAACAAAAAGTCCCTATCCGCATCGGCGTCAACGCGGGCTCGCTCGAGCGGAGACTTCTCGAGAGATATGGATACCCCACGCCGGAGGCCATGGTCGAAAGTGCGATGTACCACATCCAGATTCTGGAAGAATTGGGCTTTACTGACACCATCATTTCACTCAAGGCTTCCAACGTGAAGTTGACCGTCGCCGCCTACCGATTGCTCTCGCGGCAGGTCGATTACCCCTTGCACTTGGGCATCACGGAAGCGGGCACGCAGTTTTCCGGCACCATCAAGTCCTGCGTGGGCATGGGAATGCTGCTGGCGGAGGGGATTGGCGACACCATTCGCGTTTCCCTCGCCACCGATCCCGTGGAAGAGGTGCGCGTGGGATTCGAGCTGCTGAAGTCGCTGGAATTGCGCAGCCGCGGACCGGTAGTGATCGCCTGCCCAACCTGCGGGCGGCTGGAAGTTGACCTTTTCAAGATCGCGGGAGAGATCGAGCAGGCAACCAAGCACATTAAGACTCCCATCAGCTTGGCGGTGATGGGCTGCGCCGTCAACGGTCCGGGAGAAGCGCGCGAGGCCGACCTGGGAGTGGCCGCCGGCCGCGGCAATGGCATGATTTATAGGGAAGGGAAGGCCATTCGCCGAGTGAAGGAAGAAGAGATCGTGCCCGCCTTGATGGAAGAGATCGAACGCTTCATCGCCGACAAGGCCGCCGGCGTTAATACCGCTCCCGCGGAGATTGTGCCTGCGTCAGAGCCCGAGAGCAGCCAAACTCCACTGGTAACCCTGCAATAGACGTAAACCATTGGGATCTCTTGCCCGCCCCGCTGGAGTCCGTCGGTTTTCGTAGGGGCAGTTCGCGAACTGCCCTTACTGCCGCGCGGTAGGCGGCGGAACGCCGGTCCTTGCTCAAAAACTCGATCCCATCCGCGGGGGAGGCGGGGCAACAAACGCCAGAACACTCTTGGATGGGACGGGATGGCCATTGAAGGCAGCGGGCATGGATCGCCAGTCCCCCACCACCTCCCTGGCATCCCTCGTCATAAGTGGGCAATCAGCAAGCGCCTTGATCTCTTTCGCTTCCCCCCTCTCACTCAGAGTGACTTCCAGCACGGTGGCGCCGCCACAGTTCAGGTTACCTGTGCACGTCGGGACTGTGACATGACCCACCGGCATTGGCGCCTCATAACCCAGGAACGTGGCACGAGTCACTTCCGCCGGCTGGAATGCTGCCTGGATTGCCGCCTCGCTCTGGGGTTTCAGCGGGGAGAGGGGAACGGGATTGACAAACGGACCCGGCGGAGGGAACGTAACGGCCGCGGGCACTCGAGAGGCGAAGGCTTCGCCCGCGAACGTTGCCGGGAGGAATCTCCATCTTTCTACCGACCGGAGCACCACTTGCGTAAGGCAGGCAATATCCCGGCGCACTTCAATCTTCTCTACATCTCCCGTTTCGGCTATCAGGGCGTCCACCACCACCGTCCCCTTCGCGGAGCAGTTATTTATAGCCGGAATGTCAGTAACAGAAAGAGTCTCTACCGCCTGGAAAGGAGCTTTTCAAGTTATTGAAATTACAGTCGCTATTCTGTTTTCAAAGGAATTTAAATGGCTTATTGGGGGTTATGAGGTATTGTCAAGCAAGGGGGAGCCCGGCGCCACGCTTACGATATGTTACTGGACTCTTAGTCCACCTTCGCTTTCGCTTGCGGCAGGCCACCCCGCACTCATTAAGATTTCTTGCCGGAATTGCCTTGAGGCGGACGATTCTTGCCGGAACCTGAAGGTTCACCATGCCCGGCGAGCTTGGTCCGGTAGGCTGCGCCGCATTCATAGAGATTCTTGTCGGGAATCGCCTTAAGGCGAACGATTTCCGCCGGAACGAAAATGTTTGCCATGCCCGGCGAGTACGGTACAGCGATTTCAATTTTGGTCCCTGGGGCAAGATATCTGCGGGTGTTGAAGCGAACGCCGCCGCGCGAGACGTCATTGACCTCCAATATTTCTTCGTCATACCGTTCCTTGTTGTAGCGAATACAGGCGCGGAGACGGCAATTGATGCGAGTGTGCCGACGCTCGTCCTTGATGCGCGGGGCGGGGGCGGGGCGGGGAGGTGGATCGGGCGGATGGGGTGGGGCCATTGGTTCTCTCTCCTTTGGTTCGTGTGCTGCCTCATTCCAAATCGTCGCCTCGCGGCAACGCTTGCAGGTGAGATAGATGCACCGGTTGGCTTGATAAACTTCGGACTCAAACTCCTCCAAATACACCACCTCGCGAAGCCGGCATTTTGAGCACTCCAGCAACGTCCGCCCTACGGCCCGCTCCGCCTCAGTCAAGGGAACAAAGTTGATGTCCCACAGATTGACGCTGGGATCGAGAAGCTTCACGCCGTAAACAAATCCGTCGGGCCCCTTCCGCACTTGCCCCACAATCTGAGCGGCCGCTTCCTTGCCGGTGCGCTCCCGGCGAATCAAGATTTCCTCCTGGGGAGTAAGATTGCGGTCGGCCAGGATCAGCGCGCCATTACGGCTCACTTCCAGTGTGCACGCTTCCTCACTGTAGGCGCGACCGTCCATATCTGCGCCGAAGATTGTGATTTGAATGTTGATTGTGACTCGGTCCGTGGCGCGCGCCCGCTGTGTGGGAGTAGTTCCCATTCCTTTACACCTCCGGAAAGTAAAAGAATGACCGCCAAACACTCTTTATCCCGTTTGAGTCAGCCCCTGCATGTTACTCCTGTTTTACCGTTAGCAACAAATGATTATTGCTGCGATTTATTGCCCGGTCTTGCGGTTCATCCCCCGCTGGCTGGTCTTGCCGCACGCTGGCTCTCGCCCGGACGGCGCGAGGCGCGAACTCGCCACGGCGCCTAAGCAACAGATCGGGGAGGAACACGATTTGCAACCCAGGGCCGGCGCCCAATCACCAGGGCAATAACGAGTGCCGAGGTACAGAGCCCAAAGCCCGATGTTCGATGTCCAGGGCGGACAGAATTCCCGATTGGCACGGCCGCCCACACTGCCCCCATTGGATATCGGCAGGGTTAGGTGAGGGGATGAATCAAATTGCCGAGTTCGCCCCGCCAAATCTCAAAAGGCATATAGGGAAAGAGCCTTCGCCGTTGCTCAAGATGACAGGGACGGACTCCGATGACAACAAAAGGGCAGGGAAGCGTCCACGGGTTTTCAACGGCCGGATGACCCGATGGCCGGGCGAGCCGATCCCCTGGCCTGTTGCCGGTATTGTTTGAGGAGGCGGAAGAACTTCAATGAACGGCGCGCGTCTTCCTGAATCTGCACTTTGAGAATGGCGGGGTTTTGAAACTTCATCTCGTCACGCAGCCGGTAGAGAAACTCGATTTCCATATCGGCCTCGTCAATTTGGCCGGAGAAATCCAACAGGAAGGTTTCCACGGTCAGCCGATGGTCGCCAAATGTCGGTTTGAATCCAACGTTGGTCACGGAATCGTAGGCCGCACCGCTGAGCAGCGTGCGCGTGACATAGACCCCGACTTTGGGCAATTGTTCTTCAATAGGAGCCAGATTGAGCGTGGGCACTGTGTGCTTGTGGCCCACCCCCAACCCCGCGACGATGGGGCCGCGGGAGGAATACGGCCGTCCCAGCAGGCGATTGGCCTTGTGCACGCGCCCTTCCGCCAGCAGTTCCCGGATGCGCGTGCTGGAGACGCGGTCGCCGCGCACGCAAAGCATGGGGAGAACCTCTACGCGGAACCCTTCCTGTTTTCCCAGTTCTTCCAGGATTTCCGTGTCGCCTGACTGGCGATAGCCGAAGCGGAAATTCGGTCCGACATGCACGGACGATGCGTGCAGCGGGCGAAGCAGGACACGGCGTACGAAGTCCAGGGGCGAATGGCGGGCGAGTTCGCGCGTAAAAGGCAGGACCACCAGCCGGTCGATTCCCGTGGCGGCGATCAATTCCACTTTGCGGTTTAGCGGGGTGAGGAGTTTGGGCGCCTGGTCCGGGGCGAGAACCTTGATGGGGTGCGGCTCGAAGGTGATGGCCGTTGCCTGCAAGCCGTGCGGCCGTGCCACCTCCACCACGCGGCGCAGCAACGTCTGGTGCGCCAGGTGCAGGCCGTCAAAGTTGCCAATGGTCACCACGCTGGGCGCCGAGGGTTCGCCGAGTTCCCGTAGGTCGCTGATGACACGCATAGGCAAAACGAAATTCGAAATTGGAAATTAGAAACTCGAAGATAGCGGCCAATTTCCCGTTTCCAATTTCCCGTTCCGAGTTTCGGATTTTCCGCCCATCAGAATTCCAACCTCAACCCATCATAAGCTATTTGCACGTGCGAGGGGAGGGTCGAGCTGGTTGCCTCATGGCCGAGTTCGTGGGCGATGTGCGTGAAGAATGCGCGTTGCGGTTTCAACCGTTCGACCATCGCCAGAGCCTGCGCCAGGGATAAGTGGGTGGGGTGGGGTTTGGGACGAAGGGCGTCGATGATGAGGATGTCCAACCCTGCGAGCAGGGGAATGCTGGATTCCGGAATCTCGCTGACGTCCGTAACGTAGGCAGTATCGCGAAAGCGGAATCCCAGTATCGGCAGATTGCCGTGCAGCACCGGCACCGGGGTAAATCCCAGGCCCCACAAATCAAAAGGCCCTTCGACCACATGCGGATCGATTTTGCCCACGCCGCCATAGGGGTAATTCCCCTCGAAAATATACGCGAAGGTGGCGCGCAAGGTTGCCATGCATCGGGCCTCGGCATAAATGGGAAGCGGAACCTTCTGCCGGAAATAGAACACACGCGTATCATCGAAGCCCATGATGTGATCGGCGTGGGAGTGGGTAAAAAGCACGGCGTCCAGGCGGGTCAGGCCCTCGCGCAAGGCCTGCGCGCGGAAGTCAGGAGTGGTGTCAATCACCACGGCGCGTCCGTCGTACTCCAGCAGGATGGATGGCCGGGTGCGCTTGTCGTGTGGGTCGGAAGACTTGCAGACAGGACACGAGCAATTGATGATAGGGACGCCCGTGGAAGTTCCGGTGCCGAGAAACTTGAGAGTCATCACCCTTTGCGCGCCTGCCGCTTCTGCAATTCCACAAAGGTCATCCGCAGTTCGTAGAGGACGTCGTCGAGGAGGCGCGATTCGTTGGGTGTCAGGTTGCCCTGGGTCTTTTCCTGGAGAACCTGGAGCAGGTCGATGCTGCGCTGGGCATTGGTCATGTCGGCGGGAATGCGCTCGCCCCCCGGCCCGGCGATCAACCCAAGCTGAAACATAGTGGTCGTGCTGAGATAGGAGAACCAGGGTTTCAAAACCGGACGGTTCGCCTGGAATCTCTGCCTCCTCGGGTTCAATCACGGGCGGGCGCGCCGGCCTCTCCGCGGGCGGGGTTGGTTCGGGCTTTTGAACTTCGGAGGGATTCTCCTCGCGCCGTGAACCTTCTGAAGTGAAGCCGCGACGATCAACCACTTTGAACCCCGAGGGTTCGTTCTTCTCATCCACCATGCAGTGCCTCGCGGGCCCGGACGACCAAGCCTGGGATATTAACCGGCCCAAATGCGTAAAAACTTAGTTTAACAATAAACTCGGGAACCAACAAGGCCGAGGGAAAAGGCGGAAGTCATGTCATTCACTATGAAAGTAGGGCCTAAGATCGTTTCACACAGAGGTCACGGAGGGTAAATCACAGAGAACACAGAGAAAATTTCAGGTCTTTCTCGTGCTCTCTGTGAGCCAATCTTTGTGCCCTCTGTGTGAACCTTTTTCTCAGCAATAAGGGCTGGGTTCACCTTTGCGGGTATGAACGGTGTTGGAAAGGGGTTCAATTCCCAATGACACCACTACCTGCTCTTGCGCATCCTCGGCGCGGCTTGGTAGATTACTGGATTAACCTAATGTGCCTCCGCTCACCCTGAGCGGGAGAAACGAGAACCACCCTGGCCGGAGAAAATCTTCGTAAATTGATCGAGCTGACGGCACACCTGCGCAGTCCTGAAGGATGCCCTTGGGACCGCGTGCAAAACTACGACACTCTGAAAGGCCTGTTGCTGGAAGAGGCCTACGAGGTGGTTGATGCCGCGAGCGCGCGCGATTTTGACGGGCTGGAGGATGAACTGGGGGACTTGCTTTTTCTGGTCCTGTTCTATTCGCGCGTGGCGGAGGAGGAAGGGCGCTTCGCCATCGATGACGTGGTGGAGCGCGTACACGCCAAGCTGATACGGCGGCATCCGCACGTGTTCGGCCAGGTACGGGCGGGAAACGCCGGCGAAGCCCTCCAGAGCTGGCTTGCCGTCAAGGAGCAGGAGCGGTCCGCCCAGGGCAAGCGCGCCAAAGAATCCGTGCTGGACGGGATTCTCCCCTCGCTGCCCTCCACTCTGGTGGCGCAAGAGCTGGGCACGCGCGCGGCGGAGGTTGGGTTCGAGTGGGCAACCGTGGGCGACCTGCTGGTGAAGATTGAAGAGGAGGTCCACGAACTACGGCAGGAGTTGGCCGTGCAACCGCCCAGCCCACCGGCACGCGTGGAAGAGGAAGTGGGCGATTTGCTTTTCGCCGTGGCCAACCTCTCGCGCTTCCTCCGCTTCGACCCGGAAAGTTGCTTGCGCCGGGCCAATCAAAAATTCCAGCGGCGCTTCCAGGCCATGGAACAGGAAATCTTGAAACGCGGCAAGCAGTTGAAGGAATGTTCTCTGGAGGAAATGGAAGCGGTTTGGGAAGAGGTCAAAGCCCGGGAGGACCATTAGCGCGATTGTTGTTTGCTCCTGCTTTGTCAGGGAGATTGTTCCGTTTTCCGCACCCTGTGAATCGCCGCACTTATAAACGGGCGGGGGGAATCCGGGTTGCCCTTCGGCCCGGTGTTTGAGGTGCAACATGCGGTTGAAATCAGCGTGGTTGATCTTAGCGGCATTATGTTTCGTGGCTCTCAGCGGACCTCGGAAACTTGTGGCCGCTAGCTTCAGCAAACATATGGAGGACGCCAAGCACGCCATGTCGAAGGGTGATTTCGAAAGCGCGATCACTGAATACAAGGCGGCTCTTCTAGGCAAGCCAAAATCGATTGCGGCGCAGTCCTGGCTGGGGATGGCGTATAAAGGCCTGGGCGATCGTTTGTTCAATAACGGTGAAACCGCCAAAGCCATCGAAGCTTACAAGAGTGCCATAGCCTCAGTGCCCGAGGACCCGTATTGGCACGAACAACTCGGCATAGCGTTGGAAAAGAAGGGGGACCGTGAAGCAGCTCTAACGGAGTATCATACCGCTGCTGAGCTCTCACCCCTTGATGGAAGGCTCCAGATTAAGGCTGAAACGTTTGGCAGCGGAACGCAAATCCCTGCGGATGCAGATTTCGGCTTGGCCAAAACAGGGGAACGCCCTAAGACCAAAAACGATGGAACCAGTTGGCCAATTGCCACCCGTCATTCCAATCCATCGTACTCGGAAAGGGCGCGCCAAGCCCAATTACAAGGCACGGTGACCCTGTGGGCGGTCATTGATCGTGAAGGGAACGTCGCAGACACCACGATCATTAAGCCACTAGGATTGGGTTTGGACGCCAAAGCCTTAGAAACGGTCCGGACATGGAAGTTCCGGCCCGGAATGCGCAATGGCACACCTGCTCCGGTTAGATTAACAGTGGAAGTCACGTTCAGACTGTTCTAGTGAGGACAGGTGAACAAGATAAACTGCGTGGGCTCTTGGCCTGAAGTGCGGGCTCAGAACAACAGCGCCGATGAGTGTTTCTGCAAGTGCGAGGCTCACTCCCATGAGAATTGACCGCATCGAACTTCGCGAACTGCAAATGCCCCTCGTGCATTTTTTCGAGACGAGCTTCGGCCGCACCACCACGCGGCGAATCGTCTTGGTGCGCGTCGATGCCGACGGTCTCACCGGTTGGGGCGAGGTGACCGCCGGGGAAGAGCCTTTTTACAGTTACGAAACCCCCGAAACGGCCTGGCACATCTTGCGCGATTTCCTGATTCCCTGGACACTCGGCAGGAATTGGGCGGCGCCGAGCGACGTCGTGCCGCGCTTTCGCCCCATTCGCGGGCACAACATGGCCAAGGCAGCGCTGGAAAATGCGCTTTGGGATATTGCCGCGCAGCAGAAGAACCTGCCCTTGGCGAAGCTCGTGGGCGGGACGCTCGCAGAGATTCCGTGCGGTGTTTCCATCGGTATTCAAAACTCGATTGGGGAATTGCTGGAAAACATTGAGCGGGAGATGGCCGCAGGGTATCAACGAATTAAAGTGAAGATCAAGCCGGGTTGGGACGTTAATGTGCTGGAGGCGATCCGCACTCGGTTTCCGCGCATCCTGTTGATGGCTGACGCGAACAGCGCTTACTCATTGGCCGACGTCGCGCACCTGAAAGAGTTCGACCGCTTCTACTTGATGATGCTCGAGCAACCACTAGGCTGGGATGACTTGCTGGACCACGCCAAGCTTCAGAAGCAAGTCTCGACGCCCATCTGCCTGGATGAGTCCATTCATAGCGCCGACGACGCGCGCAAGGCCATTGAAATCGGCGCGGGCAAGATCATCAATATCAAGCTAGGGCGCGTGGGCGGATTTACGGAGGCGCGGCGAGTGCATGATGTTTGCCTCGCCCGGAAAGTTCCGGTGTGGTGCGGTGGTATGTTGGAGTCGGGCATCGGCCGCGCCCACAACATCGCCCTGTCCACGCTGCCGGGTTTCAGCCTGCCCGGGGATGTTTCCGCCAGCCATCGCTATTGGGCCGAGGACATTATTGATCCTGAGGTTACGGTCAGCGCGCAGGGCACGATTCACGTACCCCAAGCGGCGGGGTTGGGGTACGCCCCCAATCGGTCGCGGATCGAGAAGTTGACGGCGCGGAAGGATGCCTTTGAGTAGCGGCCCGCCGATCCCGAATCCCGCCACCCGCGCACGTCACACCCGGATGCACTTCCTGATGTTCCTGGTAACTTTTTGCTGGGCCAGCAACATCATCGCCGGCAAGGAAGCCCTAACCGGATTCGGCGCCTTGGCTCTGGCGCAATTGCGCGTCTTGGGGTCGACGATAATTTTCGTGATCCTGTTTTTGGCGACCGGGCGAATGCGCCGCCTGCAATTATCGCCGCGGAAATGGCTCTTCCTGGTGGCCATGGCGTTCAATGGCATAGCTCTAAACCAGCTTACCTTTATCGGCGGAATGGCGCGCAGCACCGCGGCGCACACGGGCCTGATTGTGGCCCTGGGGCCGGTGATGGTCCTGGTGATTGCCGTGCTGATTCGCCTGGAAGCGCTGACGGCGTGGAAATTCGCGGGGATGATGATTGCCTTTGCGGGCGTCGGCATCCTAACGGCCGACAAGGCGGGGCAGGGAAGCGGCGGGCACTGGATCGGCGACCTCATCCTGCTCTTGAGCACGGTGGTCTTTGCCATTTTCACCGTCCTGATGAAGGAAGTGGCCAATGATTTTGACGGGCTCACGCTGAACACTCTCATTTTTTTACTGGGGGCAATCATGATGCTCCCTTTCTGCGCCCACGAGGTAGTGGTCACGCGCTGGACCGCTCTCAGCCTGAAGGCATGGTCGGGACTGGCATTCCTGATCGTCTTTGGGTCGGTGATCTCATACTTGCTCTTTGCTTATGTACTGACGGAGTTGTCCGCATCGCGCGCTGCCGCCTTTAACTATCTGCAACCCGTCATTGCCAGCGGGTTGGGAATATGGATTCTCTCCGAACGGCTGACCTCCAAGGTGCTGATCGGCGGGGTCTTCATCCTGGCAGGTGTTTATATGACCGAGCGCGAGCGGGGAGAGGAGAAAGCCCTGGGGAAATCCGTCCCGGGGGCGGTCTGAGCAGGACCGAGCTACACCTCAACCTGCCTATGAATGCCGAGAATGCACAGTCCTTGAATCATAAAAGGGGAAAAACTTTCACACAGAGAGCACGGAGAAAATCGCACCGTCATTCTCCGTGTCCTCCGTGGCGAAGATTTCCAACACTCTCATTGATTTGACGCTCCGTGCGCTCTGTGTGAAACGTTTTTGAATCGTCCTTGCGGCTTGGAGGAATTGCCGATTTCGAAAGTGATTCCAGTTAGGACGCGACTTCGACGACGGGGCCGCGACGCTGCGGGGGGATAATCAAGGCTAGCAGCGCACCGGAAGCAAAGCCTCCAATATGGGCCCACCAGGCGACGCCGCCGGCCGTGGCGGATTGTATCGAAAGCATCTGGAATCCTATGACAAACTGAATGAGGAACCAGTAGCCGAGAAGCAGGATGGCAGGAACCTGAACGGTCCAAAAAAAAATGAAGAGGGGAATAAGTGTGGTGATGCGGGCCCGGGGATAGCAAACGAAATACGCCCCCAGCACTCCGGCTATGGCCCCGCTGGCTCCAATGGTGGGGACTCGTGATCCCGGGCTGACAACGATTTGGGTCAGGGCAGCCGCAACTCCTGATATCAGGTAGAGCAGGAGGAACGGGAAGTGCCCGAAGCGGTCTTCAATGCTGCGCCCGAATACAAAGAGGAAGAGCATGTTCCCCAGGATGTGCAGCCACCCGCCGTGCAAAAACATGGAAGCAAAAATGGTGCCCACGGTCAGTCTTGCCGGGAGGGCAAAGAGGGTAGGGGAAGAATAGCGCGCGGGAATCAATCCATACGTAAGGATAAAGCGGTTCAGGTGCGGGCCCAGGGAGAGTTCAATGAAGAAGGCCCAGAAGTTCAGGACGATCAGGAGCAAAGTGAACGCCCAGAAGGTGCGCCGGCGAATGTGGTCGTTTAGGGGGATCGGGACCATGCAATGGCATTTTACCGTGAGGAATCGCCGCTGCCCACGGGAAAAGCATGGACTCGAGATTCGGAGTCCGCGGGTCGGGACTCGGGTATCGGAATTGGGGAGCGATCGGAAGGCTCCGACCTGGCTTTTCAGAATCCCTAAATCGGAGATATGGATCGCACTGTTATCCCGAGCCCCGTGTCCCGAGCCACGAGCGGGCTACTCAGCGAATACGATCACTTCGCTCGATCCCCCGAAGCGGATTTCTTGGATCTGACGCGCGCCATTGTCAGTCACGTAATATACGACTTCATTTGACGAGTACTTCCTGCCACGATCCACAATTTTCCCTTGGGCAGTGGCTACAACTTTGTTTCGGTGCAGGAACGAAACCGTCGCCTCAGGGCTGTGGGTCTCCCACCTGATATTGTAGCTGCCACTCGGGAGGTGTGATCCCGCAACCGTGACATCGTAGTGAACGAGCACATTTCCGGAGTCCATAGCCGGGGCCGGGGCGCTAGCCGCGAAAATGAAGGCCATCGCAACAATCGTGACGCACAGAGTTTTCCTCAATTTCATTCGCATCCTCCTCAGTTTTGGTGGTCTTACCCTGAGGCTTAATACTCGGGCAAACCTGCGCATATGTCAAGAAACTTTATCATTCTCATCAATAATTTAAATGACTTGTGGCAGGTCCGCAAGGGCTGAACCCATTCCCCGACCTAAAACGGAGGTTCCACTTCGCGCGTGCGCAGCCGCAGAGCCAGCGAACGAACAGAGGCACGTCCTGCGGCTGCGCCAGTTGGTGTTACTGATTGAATTCAATGACTTGGCTGGATCCCCCGAAACGAAGTTCCTGGATCTGCCGCGCGCCATTGTCCGTTACGTAGTACACCACTTCATTGGCCGAGTACTTCTTGCCGCGATCCACGACTTTTCCTTGGGCGGTCGCCACAATTTTCTTCCCCTTCATGAACGATACCGTCGCCTCCGGGCTGTGCGTTTGCCACTGGACGTTGTACGTGCCACTCGCCAATTGTGATCCGGCTACGCTGGCATTGTAATAGATGACCAGCTCTGCGGAATCCTTTGCTTGCACCGCGGCGCTGCCGGCCACCAGGAAGGCCATCGCGACAATCGTGACACTCAAAGTTGTCCTCAGTTTCATCTCCATCCTCCTCAAAATTTATTGGTTGCCCTGGGTGTTGATTCTGGCGATGCTTGATCCGGAACCGAATGGAACGCCCACCTGCTCGAAATGACGTTTCGCGTGTATTTGCCCCTGAAGCGTCCCCAAAATCAGGTGGGGCTAAATGAAAAACGGGAAGCCGGCAGGCTGCACGTGTTTCCTCAGGGATTGTCGTTGCTCAGGCCGCCAAACCGTCGGCAACGGCAGTCCATTTAACCCCAATTTCTTCTTACCTCTTGCTCGTTAGACGTTGATGCACACTAAAGGTCACCACGCCACTTGTGCCCACCTTTTCTTGCCTGTCAGCTTCTTCGACGCAGGGCAGGCCCCTTGTCAACTCACTCGGCATTTATTCAATTTTCTATTTGTCAAAGCGCCCTGTTGCTTCCGCGTCCACTCATTATTACGCACCCCATCCTCACCATGTTTCAACTTTTTCATGCAGGGCAGGTGAAGTTTCCATTGCGGATTTGTGACCTGTTACCGCGCCCAAAATCCGCGCCCCCCCACACTCGATCACAACCGCCGGGTCAACGAACGAGCACTTGAAGACCCGGCGGTTGCGCCAGTCGATGCTAATGCTCGAACTCGATGGCTTCGCGTGATCCCTGGAAGTGGAGTTCCCGGATCACACGCGTGCCATCGGCAGCTTGGCCGTACACGACACCGTCATTCTGATACTTTGTTCCTCGATCCACAACTTTCCCTTCGGCGGTCGCCACGACCTTGCCTTCCTGCAAAAATGAAACCGTGGCCTCGGGGCTGTGGGATTGCCAGCGGATGTCGTAATTGCCGCTCGCCAAGTGTGCTCCGGCTACCGTGACATCGAAACGAAGGTCCAGATTTCCGGAATCCTTCACCTTGGCCTGCGCGCCGACTGCGATCGTGAATGCCAGCGCGATCATCATAAATTGCAAAGTCCTTTTTAGTGTCATATCCATCCTCCTCATGAATGGTGGTTGCCCTGGGTGTTGATCCTGGCGATCCTGGAGAAGGAACCAATTGAATCGCCCGCCTATTCGCAGTAACGTTTCGCTTGCAATTGCTCCGAAAGCGCCCTAGAATCAGGCGGGGTTAAATGAAAAACGGGAAGTCAAGGGACTTCACGTGTTTCCTCAGGGATTGTCGTTGCTCAGGCCGCCAAACCGTCGGCAACGGCAGTCCATTTAACCCCGATATCTTCTTAACCCTTGCCCGTTAGATGCTGGAGCGCTTTAACAAACCATCACTGTACTTGTGCCCAGCCCCTTTCCTTCTGTCTCCCTCTTAGACGCAGAATAGAACCAATTGGTAACCCGACGAACATTTTCCAGAATATTTATAGCGCTGAGGCCTTTTTTCCGCGTCCTTCCATCTATACGTATTGCGGGGAGCTAAAGTTTCCACTTTTTGTGAGGCGATTGTAAACTTCATTTCCCGGACTTGGAACTGCTCCTTTGCCTCGATGGGAAGCATGCGCTCAGCGCCGCCCTATACCATTGCTTCCACGGGCATAAGCTTTTCCGTACCCCGCAGAATTCCGGCCTCAGGAAAGGGCAAATCACGTGCCATTCCCGTGTACTGATAAAGCCATCATAATAGAGGAGCAAGGGATCTCCGAGGGGATAACCATTGATGCCGTATGTCCGGTTTTGGGAATTGCATGTGCGAGTTCGGACAGGTCCCAGGGTTGGCCCGCCATTGACCGCCAACCCACTCTCGTCTTCTTCCGCCAGCCCCGAAGGGGGCCTATCGCGGCGCGCGGCAGGGTTGTGCGATGTCACGGAATTTCCGGCAGGGATTGACTTAAATCGAGAACTGGGAATAATGAAACTAAGGGCGAAATATGATGGTCGAGGATTTTTGCGATTTCCATCGCCCATCGTCAATCGAAAATCGACAATTCGAAGCGAGGTCCCTCTATGCCCACGAAGACGCCGGCGGACTTGAATAATGTTTTGACGCCATTGGACCATCCCCAAACCCACCATCTGAATGACTACGAGGCGCGCTACTCGTCGTTCCGCTGGGAAGATGCTTCCCAGGAGTTTGATTGGTCGAAGACCGGCAAGGTGAACATGGCGCATGAGGCCATCGACCGCCATTTGACGCTCGGCCGCCGCAACAAATTAGCCCTGATCTACACCGACAAGGAAAGCACCGAGCGTTTCACCTTCGAGGACATGTCGCTGCTGTCAAACCGCTTTGCCAACGTCCTGCGCAAGCTGGGAGTGGGGAAGGGCGACCGCGTGTTCGTATTTCTAGGTCGGCGGCCGCAACTTTACATCGCCATCCTCGGTATCCTGAAAATCGGAGCGATTCCCAGTCCGCTCTTTGAGGCTTTCATGGAAGATGCCGTGCGCGACCGCATGGCCAATGCGGAAGCCGTGGCCCTAATAACATCCCCGGCGTTGGTGGAACGCGTGCCGCAATACGATCTGCCTGCCCTCAAGCACATCATTCTGGTGGGCGCCTCGCCGAGCGAGTTGGCAGAGGGGCAAAAGAGTTACGAAGCGCTGATGGAAAAGGCTTCCGACAGAACGGAGATTGAATGGCTGACGCTGGATGACCCGCTCATCATGCACTACACCTCGGGTTCGACGGGAAAGCCCAAGGGTGTGCTGCACGTACAAAAGGCCATGCTGGGGCACCTAATGACGGGCCGCTGGGTGCTCGACATGCGCGAGGACGATATCTACTGGTGTACCGCGGACCCCGGTTGGGTGACGGGAACTTCTTATGGCATTTTTGCCCCCTGGCTCAACGGCGCCACCAACCTCATCCGGGGCGGCAGGTTCAATGCCGCGGACTGGTACGAAACCATCCAGCGCTTTCGCATCAACATCTGGTATAGCGCTCCCACGGCGTTCCGCATGCTGATGGCAGCGGGTGAAGATGTGGCGCAGAGGTTCGATCTTTCCAGCCTTCGGCACGTGCTGAGCGTGGGTGAGCCGCTGAATCCCGAGGTGGTGTGGTGGGGTTGGAAAACCTACGGACGGCGGATCCATGACAATTGGTGGATGACCGAGACAGGCCATATCTTGATTTCAAATTATCCCGGTATGACCATCCGGCCGGGCTCCATGGGACGGCCCATTCCCGGCGTGTATGCCACCATTGTCGATGATGAGGGGAAGGAATTGCCGCCTAATACTCTCGGTAACCTGGTAATAAAGCCCGGCTGGCCCGGCATGATGAGGACCATCTGGAAACAGCCGGAACGCTATGAGACTTATTTCCGCATTCCCGGTTGGTATGTGACCGGGGATAGCGCTTACAAGGACCCGGATGGCTACTTCTGGTTCCAGGGGCGCGTTGACGACCTGATTATCACCGCGGGCGAGAACGTGGGGCCTTTCGAGGTGGAAAGCTGCCTGGTGGAACACCCGGCGGTGGCGGAAGCAGGCGTAATCGGCAAGCCCGACGCCATGCGCGGACACATTATCAAGGCTTTCATTTCACTGCGCGAAGGCCACGTGCCCAGCGACGAGCTGAAGAATGAAATCCAAAAGTTTGTGCGGCAAAAGCTGGCCGCCCATGCCGCGCCGCGCGAAATTGAATTCCGCGCCAAGCTTCCGAAGACACGCAGCGGAAAGATAATGCGCCGCGTCCTGAAAGCCTGGGAACTCGGGTTGCCGGCGGGCGACCTTTCCACGTTGGAAGACTGACCATGGATTGACAGGATGGGCAGGACAAGGGACTGACGGGTGAAAAGATCACCATGAGTGTGGTTGCCGAATTCATGATTCGCCTCTTCCTCCTGTCTGCCTATTTATTGCCTGCACTGAAGCGTAAGGTCGGCCCGGAAGGGTTAACACGTCTTCCCAACGCGACACTAAACTGGGTAGATAGGAATTTTTATTTGCCCCTTTTATCCTGTCCATCCTGCCCATCCATGTGAATATCGGAACTTTTGCGCGTTGACTTATGACGCGCCGCGTCCTAAGATGCCCGCAACGGAAGGAGATTCACCCATGCAGCTCAACATCAACGCTCGGGAGATCCGGGACGTCGTAGTATTAGAGTTGAACGGAAGAGTTGTGGCGGGAGAAGAAGTGGATAGTCTTCGGCACATGATCCACGATCTTGTGGACCACAATCACAAGAAGGTTTCGCTGAACCTTGATCAAGTTGCTCGCATCGACAGCACCGGGATCGGCATGCTGGTGGAAGCGGTGGTCTACACCGTGAAGCAGGGTGGGCGGCTGAGCCTTTACATGGTTCCCCGCCTCGTCCGTAACATCTTGACGACCCATCATCTCTTGCAGGCTTTTGAAGTTTACGCCTCGGAAGCGGAAGCTCTCGGCGCCTTTGAGAAATCGCCCCCACCCCCCGGCATTCCGGCCTGAGCTCACTCATTTGGCGCATCCATGGCGCGCCGGCGCGATCCATGCCCAAGAGACGACCCATAGGCCGCAGAAGCTTGCACTAATGGCCCGCCGAGCTGAAATGCAGCGCCTCTCTCCACCCCCCCGGGCGAATTTCGGTGATTTCCTGCGCGTTCCCTTCCTTAATGCTATCGAATTCAGTCGCAGGGTTCTTTTTTCCCTCACTCTTTAGGCTGGCAGGCGCCTTTGCAACAACCTTACCGTCGCGCAAAAAGGAAACGGTGGGATTCTGGCTATCTTCCGGTACCTCCATGCGATAGGTGCCTGCTGGCAAGGTCGCTCCATTCCCCAATTTCACGACATGCTCAAACGTTATGCTTGCCTTACGCTCTGGCGATTTGTGCGTGCTTCCGGCACGGGCAAACCCCGCGCACGCGGTGACAAGAATTGTTGCTAGCGATCCGATGAACAGTCTTCTCCTCAGGCTTCTCATAGAGTCTTTAACCTCCTCCTGGCATGCAACTTGCCCTGCATTGAATTTGACGCCGTTCACCAAGAAAAGGGTTGTCTCGATGGGGCGAGGAGAAGACTCCTCACCAATTCAAGCGTAGCGAGAGCTGAATTTGCCTTGAGTTTTCCGCAGAGCTTATTTGCCCAAAGTTCGATGTGGCGAAGATCAGTCCCGGCCGGTCGAAATTCGGGTGATTGGTGAGATTAAAGAAATCCGCGCGAAAAACCGTGCTGAAGCGCTCGCGGAGGCGGAAGGGGCGCTCCAGGCTCGAGTCCCAACTGGCCAGGCCCGGGCCTGTTATGACGTTGCGGCCTTCATTGCCGGGGATGCTGTACGCTCCCTGCGCATCGTAGAAGATCGGAGGGGGAACGAAGGCGCTGGTGTTGAACCAATGATTGGGGCCGCGCTGACTGCCGGGCAGCTTGGGGTTAGCGATCAGGTCAGGCCGATCAGTCCCGTTGGAATCGGTCCCGCTCAGCGCAGTGGAAAGGATGGCGGTAAGCGGTTGGCCGGTTTGAAGCGTAAGGATATTGGCCAGGTGCCACTGGCCGAAAATGTGGCTCGCCATGCCTTCCCGTGCCCAGTGGCGTTGCGCGCCGAAAGGTAACCGCCACAGGCTCGAAAAAGTGAAACGCTGGCGCATATCGAAATCCGAGAGCCCATACTCCGCCCGCAGGTTGTAGTTGTCCTGCGCCTGATTGGTTCCGTTCAGCCCCGAGGCAGTGTCAAGGGACTTGCCGTAGGTGTAGCCGGCCGCGAACGAAAGCCCGCCCGCGAGGCGGCGCTCCAGGCGTGCGACCAGGGCGTTGTAATTGGTGTTGACGTCGGTCGCGCGCACGAACTGATTGGAGCCGGGCTGGGGGTGGTAGCCGCGCCGCTCATCGGGCAGGTTCGGCACGCCTTGATTCTGAAGGCTTCGCCGCGGCAATTTGTGGCCGTCGGAGCCGGTGTAGCTCAAGGAGAAAACCGTGTTGGGCGTCAGCTCTTGTTCGTAGGAAAGACTCCACTCGTAAACATAGCCGTTGCGGATATTGGGCGGAGAAGAAATGGCCGTCGGCGAGGAATTGCCCAGTTGATAGGCGAGGTCGTAGGTCAGGATGGGCGGAGCGTACGACTGTCCGCACGCGCCGGGGCCATCGTAGCGGCACAGATCGAGTCCGAAAAGGAATTCTGTAAGGGGGGCACTCAAGCGTGTCTCCGCCGTGTAATCCAGCTCCCCAAGAGAATTGAATACTCCCACGCCGCCGCGCAGCGCGCGTTTACTCGTCCCGGAAAGATCATAGGCAAAGCCCAGGCGCGGCGCCCAGCCTGACCAATCCGGGCGAATCAGTGAAGGCGGCAGGCCGGCTTGCTGCGAGGTTTCAAACTGCAACCCGTATTGTTGCTGCAAGGTCACGATTAGGGGATTAGCGATGAGCGCCGGCGCCTGGCCGCGATCGTTGAGGACGATGTAGCGCAAGGCGTCCGTAGGGTCGAGGATGGAAGCGCGTCCATCCGCGTTGACCGGCGGCGAGTAGAATTCTTCGCGCAGCCCGTAATTAAGTGTCAAGCGTCGGCTGGCGTGGAACTCGTCCGCGAAATACGCTCCGAAGTAGTCCAGGCGATCATTGCCGCCGGAATTGCCAGCCTGCGCGTAGGAAAGGAAAGGCCGTCCCAGGAGGAAATCGGAGAAGGACGTACCCGAAACCGACCCCAGGCCGTCGCTAAACGAAAATAGCCCTTGGCCGAAATCCTCAACCAGGTAGAACAAGCGGTAGCGGCGCACATCCGCGCCAAACTTCCAGGTGTGCCGTCCCTTTACCCAGACCAGGTTGTCGGTGAATTGGAACGTGTGGTCCTTGCGAATCTGCGGCTGGAAGATGTCGCTGTCGCCGAGGTCGGCATAGCCCGGCACGTTGATGGCAGGAATCCCGTCATTGGTCGTGCCGGCAGCGCGCGTGATGCCCAGGGACTCGAGAAATCCACTGTGAATATTCTGCGATTCCTTCGTGCCGTAGTAATACGCGTACCCGAAGCGGAAGTCGTTGACCAGCGTAGGGCGAAAGACCGACGTCAGCCCCAGGGCGAGGTTCCTTCCCGTGTCGTCATGCTTGGTGCCAAATCCGGGCGGCGCGGAAGGGTTGTCGGCGAAGCTGTCAGGCACGAAAGGGAAGAGTTGCGTACTGTTGAATGATAGGAACCGGCCAAAGAGCTGATGGCCGGGACTCAATTGATGGTCGAGGCGGGCCAGAAACTGGTCCATGTTCACGCGGCGCAGTCCCACATTGATAGTATTGTTTTCACCCGCGACGGCATTAGGAAGATTGGGCAGCGGCTCGCGCGCCAAAACGGCGTTGGAAAGCGGATCAATGGCGGATTCCGGAATCTGGTTCCCGGAAAACTGCTGACCCGTAGCTGGGTTGATGATAGCTGGAAGCGGCTGACCACTGAGGGGATTGAGGCCGTCAAAGTCGCCCTGGCGCAGGGCGGCGGTGGGTAGCAGTGTCGTGTTGGTCAGGCTCTGGAGGATGCGCAGCCCTTCGTAGTTGGCAAAAAAGAAGGTCTGGTCGCGCCGCACCGCCCCGCCCAGGCTCGCGCCGAATTGATTCTGACGATAAGGCGGAATCTTCTGGTCCGGGGCATCAAAGAAATTCTTGGCATCGAGCGCGCTGTTCCGCACGAACTCGTAAGCCGCGCCGGAGAGTCGATTGCTCCCGGAGCGCGTGGCAATGTTGACCTGCGCGCCGGAAGTAATCCCTTGTTCGGCAGAATAGGAATCCTCCACCACGCGAAACTCGCGAATGGCATCAACGGAAGGATTCACAGTAAGGCTGTAAGCAAAGGGCTCCATCAAGGTGACGCCATCGAGAGAGAAATTGTTTCGCTCAGAGCGCTGCCCATTAACGGAAAAACCCAGCCCCAGCGCGACGGTGTTGAACTGCTGGCTGGAACTATTGGGATAGGGTGGGACGGCGCCGGCCGCGAGCAGCGCAAGCTGGGAGAATTGCCGCCCATTCAAGGGCAGGGAACTGACCCGTTGGTTTGAAATCTCGTCTCCGAGGGCGGGCGAAGCTGTCTCCACCAACGGTGGCCGGGCTTGTACCTGCAAAACGGCTTGCCCGCGCGCGAGCTGGAGGGTGAGGTCGAATCGTGATACCTGCCCAACTTGCAACGCGAGGCCACTCAGGACGCGGGCGGCGAAGCCGGGTGCCTCCACTTTCAAGTCGTACGAGCCCACCGGCACAAGAGGAAAGGAATAGAAACCTTGCGCGTCCGTCACCGTCTGGCGCGCTTGGCCCGTGGCCGGGTTCTTCAGTTCAACTTGCGCGCCCGGAATGACGGCGCCGCTGGGATCGGTGATAATCCCCTCGAGATGACTGTTCCAGTTCTGGGCGCGCAATGGCCGTGGAGTGAGCGGAATAATGGATAGGCCTAAGAGGGCTGCAAACACGAACATTGAGCGCAATGCACGATATCGTCCACAAAATGGTTCCAAAGAAATGGCCTCAAGGCGGGGCAGGGGAGGGGGGACGACCGGAACACGCGCATACACGCACAGACAGCGCCCACCGCTCGGTGCGAGGGCAGCATTGTCCGCTATACGCAGACCGGCCCTAACCTTCTTTCATCCGGACTTTACCGTCGGCCCCGGAGTTTCACCGGATCCTGGGGGAAGAACGCAGTGGTTAGTGCCTAGTGGTTAGTAGCTAGCCAAACATGACTTGTTACTAACCACTAGCCACTGCCCTTCTCCCCCCTCGCGGGCTTTACCGCCGATCGGGAATTGGAAATGCGGACGCTATTCCCAGCCGCAAGTCCTCACCCTGCCCCGAAGGTTTTTAGTTCCATTCCCAATGTACCACCTCGCGACCTATTCCTCAAGAGGCCAAAAAGTCAACCAGCCGTTTCGGAGGAATAGGATGACGGAGTCAATTTGAATAGGACGAGGAGCGCTTGTGGAGGGTACGGGGGTTGGGGGAGGCAGGGGGTCTATTTTCCGAGAATAAGATTCCGGGCGGGCGAGGAGCCCGCGAAGGGAGCGAGGTTGTCAAAGAGCGAAAGGGAGGAGGTCGGTGCCCTGGTGGCGTGAGGCAGATCAACTGGTATCCAGGTTCGCCGGGCTGGCCAAACTGAGGCGCAGGAGGCGGAGTAGTTCGATGGCGGAGCGAAGCGGGTGGGTGCCGCGGTGGAGATAGCGCAGGCGGTAGAGGCGTTCGACGGTCAAGGCCAAGCAGGTAATCAGCCAGACGAGGAGCAGGCTGTTGGCGTGGTGATGACAGATGTGCTCCAGGCCGTAGCGATTCTTGGCGTCATTGAATCCTTGGTTCTCGATTTCCCAACGGCTCTTGGCAAGGCGAAACAGAGAGCGGCTGCTGAGCCGGCGGGTGGGAAAATCGGTCAACCAGAAAGCCTCATAGACGGTTCCATCGGGTTTGTATTGGCGGTAACGAAGGACCCGCACGGTCTGCCAGCGCAGGGTGTCCCAGGGGTCGAAGTCGTCGGCGTCCCAGACCTCCACCCGGTCGTGCCCTTCCCAGAAACAGTGGGTGGGAGGCTGGGCGGCAAAGCGTTTTTGCGCGGCCTGAAACAACTCGGGGAGGTTGCCTTTCAAGCGCGCCACCACCCGCAGATGTAAATCTCCCACCGCATGCAGAAAAGGCGCCGTGGCGAATTCTCCATCCACCACCACGTAGTCGGCAAAGCGGGGACCCAGCGTGTCGACAACGCGTCGCAGGAGACGCTGGCCCGCGGCGTATTCACTATCTCCCTGCCCATAGGGTTCCACGTCCAAGGGAAGCGTCAAGCCGGTTCCCACCACGCTGACCAGGGTCAAATGATGACGGTAGCTGGTAATCTGGCCGACCGAGTTCCGGTGGGGTCGGCAGAGCTGGCAGGCGGACTGCTGACAGCGCCCCACCGTGGTGCCATCCACGGCCAAACCGATGAAGGGGCTGCCGTCGAAAGCCTTGTGACGTTTGGCTTGGCGCAAGGCGGTGGCCAAGGCGGCGCGGGTGGGGGCGGCCGGCAAGCGCTCGGTGAAGTAACCCAACACATCGTCACCGAACGAGGTCGTGATCTGCAGAGCCCGACGCGCCGAGGAATGCACCAAGGCTTCCACGGCGTAGAAGGAGTATTCCCTGAGCAGTCGGCCGAGCAGCAGAGCCCAAAGCAAGACCCGAGCCGGGATCTGGGGTGCCGTGCGGCCATCGCCGGGGGACAGCAGATAGGATTGCAGACGCAGACAGCGCGCCAGGTATTTCCAGAGGCGTCGCGGACTCGGTCCCTTCACCGCTTTTTCCGTCGCTGCTTCCGCGCCCAGACCAGAAGCTGGGCATTGGCGGCGAGCACTTCGCGGACGGCGTCTTGGAACTCCCGCCCCGCCTCGACGCGGCGCCGCACGTCGTCTACCCAATCCTTGGGGATGCGTTCGACTCGCCGCTTTCCCTTCACCATGAAGGTCAGCACCCAAGCCGCATGGCCTTTTCCCGTGGCGCAACGACAGCGGGGATGACCACAGCGGGTGAGGTTGAAAGTGAGGGAGCCGGGGAGGAGGTCGGAAGGTAGAGCGAAGTGCCGCAACAGTTCAAACTTCCGTTGGCGAAGACGAGAGGCCTGAGGGCCGTGAGGTTCATTCTTCATATTGTAGCAATAGTGCTACAAGAATACGGCAAAAGCAAGAGCTTTTTGCGAATGCGAAAATAGGCAGCCATTCTTCCCCACCTCGCAGTCGCCTCGGAATCAAGACTCATGGGGATGCAAATAAGTTGGGTGCCCCAGGCGTTCCGAAACGGCTGAAAGTTAACCCGTGGGGGAATTTGTCCCGATCAGTCCGCGGCCGCGCCGGCAACAAGCAATTTTCCTTCATCCTCCTCCCCACTTCCGCCGATAAACGAAGCAGGGGAGTGTCGGGGGCACTGCGAGGGGGCACAAGAATGAAGGTGCGTGCCGACCTTTGCATCTAACTGTCCCAGAGGTAAGCCACTGGTTCGACCAGTGAGACTCGAAGAGGTTTGAGCGTTGAGCAGAGTAACATCTTCCTGCAAGGTGGCTTGATGAGAACGCATCCCAAAGGAGGATGTCATGTCAGACCTTTATCAGAGCCTATCCCATTCAAGATGGGACTGCAAATACCATGTGGTGTTCGTTCGCAAGCGACGGCGCAAGGTGCTGTTTGGAAAGACACGCCGACACTTGGGAGAAATCTTCCACGCGTGGGCCCGGCAGAAAGAATGCCAGATTCTGGAAGGGCGCTTGATGCCGGATCATGTGCACATGTGTATCGCGATTTCCCCCAAGCACCCGGTGGCCTCGGTGATCGGGTTTCTCAAAGGGAAGAGCGCGATCGCCGTAGCCCGAGTGTGCGGCAAAGAGCGAAATTTCATGGGCGAACATCTCTGGGCCCGTGGTTACGCGGTGTCCACGGTCGGGTTCGAGTTGGAGCAAGTCCGCCCATACATCCGCGAACAGGAAGAAGCGGATGGAAGCGGCGGGCAGTTTTGAATCCATGACCAAGGCGCGCTTCGGCGCGACGCCTGAACTAACGGGTGACCGCCTTTGAGGCGGCCCCACTCATCAAGCCACCCGCTTTGCGGGGGGTGTCTGACTTCGATCTGATCGTGAGAGCTGGAATCGAGCACTTCGTAGCACACGCCAGTAAGTACAACATAGGAACCTAATAGGTAGGGATGTGAGACTGGCCCAGGTTTCACGTAAGAGCGAGATTCACGTTTCTTAAATGAATCTGAATCTATCGTGCAGTAGATTGCGTGTTGAGGTGCGTAGCGCTTGATAATCTCCACGCAGCCACGCAGCTTTCTATCTCGATCTGTGTGCTTCCAAGATCTAAACTCTCCACCTAACTTCGCGGCTTCCGCCATTTTGAAATACGCAATTGATGGCGATCCGCGAATGTGCTGCTTCCATGCGGTAGAGAACTCGGCCCACTGTTCCGTTTGGCCAATGAATCGGGCGAGAACGAATATGGGATCAGTTCCCTTTACTCCGCTGTCGTCAATATATGCTTCGATGGCCAATAGCAACCTTCGCTGTCGTACAGCTTCAGGGACTCCGGCAAGGAAATGGAAGCCTTCCGGAAGAAACGGTCGACTTCTCAAACGCGCCGGCTGGCGAAGACACTAAAAAGCAACTGTCCGCGCAAGCCCGCCAGGCCGAATGGGCCGCACTTCAGATTGGCACTAGTTTAGCGACTTTGCCGCCATGTTGGTCCAGCTTACCTTGTGAGTTGACAAATCAACTGACCAAAGCGCTTGGTGATCGCCTTCTTCAGTCTATGAAGTCAAAGCTCACGGCGTATGTCTGCTTCCCTATCAACTTTGCACTCCACCCCTTCCCCGGACGAAGGTATCCAGGAACCATATGAAACTCGATGACGTGCTCAACGTCCTTTGCGGAGTGAGCACCCTTTGTCTTTACCAATTCGATCGCTTTGGTTTCCTCTGAAAGGGGCAGGAAGACTGGGTACTGGGTGTAATCGAGCATCTGAGGGCTATCGAGCACGTCGGGATCTGTTTTCTTAATCATCACGCCGTGCAGTTTCTCGCCCTTAGCGCCTATAACAGCTTGCACATCCGGGCTTTGGAAGTTTTGTTTTGGGTCCTTGAAGGTGGCCTGGATGGGAGCCTGAAATACACTTCATGTTTACCGGCTGGGTAACGTCTGTTGGCGTGCATAAGCCCCTTCGAACGGAATGTTCCAGACTTGACATAAACATCGTTTACTGCGTCGTATTTGTCGCGATGGTGAGCACCGTTTAGCAACATTATGTCTATGTGAAGCTCGTCTGACAGGTTCGTAGAACCGACGATGTAAATCTCTCCGTCGATTCCCCTTTCGGCCTTCGCGGTCATGAAGCACTCGGAAGGCAGGGACTGTTGCCGTGGGGGCTCTTTGGCTTTTTCTGACCTGTCTGTGGTAGCGGGTGTGACTGGACGTTTTAATATTCCTATAACCATAAGTGCCAGCAACGCGCCGACGAATAGAAGTGCTAGTGCCCATCGTTTAGTGTTGTTTCCCATGGTCCTCTCCTTGGTCGCCCGCCAACCTGCCCTATTGGGGCATCTTTGCAACTAGGAGCCTGTCGGAGATAGATTTTCGCTTTAGAGGGGAGGGGGGGCAGGTTTTTTACCGATCACCTTGTTTAGTATTGACAGTTGAGTTCTTGAGTGTAATATCAGGTCATGAGCAAACAGTTTCGGTATTGCGATCTCCATCAGGCTTACCTGTTGCCTCCCTCGTTGCAGGACTGGTTACCGGAAGGGCACTTGGCGCGGTTTGTGGCGGACTTGGTGGAAACGCTGGACCTGTCGGCGATGTATGCCCAGTACGCGGAGGGGGATGGACGGGGGCTGGCGGCGTATGATCCGCGCCTGATGGTGCGGCTGTTGCTTTATGCCTACTGCCGGGGAGTGCCGGGTTCGCGGCGGATCGAGCGGGCGACTTACGAGGGCGTGGCCTTCCGGTATCTGGCGGCGGACCAGCACCCGGACCACGACACGATCGCGGCTTTCCGCAAGGAACACTTGACCAACCTGGCGCAACTGTTCGTGCAGGTGTTGCAGCTGTGCCAGCGGGCGGGGCTGGTGAAGCTGGGGCACGTGGCGCTGGATGGGACCAAGGTGAAGGCCAAGGCCTCGAAGCACAAGGCGATGAGCTACGGGGGGAGGGAGGAGACGGAGAAGAAGCTGGAAGAGGAAGTGCAGGCGCTGCTGCAGGAGGCGGCGCGGATCGATGCGGAGGAGGATGGGAAATATGGGAAGGGGAAGCGGGGCGACGAACTGCCGGAAGAGTTGGCGCGGCGGGAGAGCCGGTTAAAGAAGCTTCGCGCGGCGAAGGCGGCGCTGGAAGCGGAGCCGAAAGCGCAACGGAACTTTACCGACCCGGATTCGCGCCTCATGAAGGACGGAGCGAGCAAGGAGTTTGTGCAGGCTTACAACGCGCAGGCGGCCGTGGACAGCCAAGCGCAAGTGATCGTGGCCACCGCCCTGACCCAGGAAGCCAATGACCAGCAGTTGGTACCGATGCTGGAGGAAGTGGAAGTGATGACGGGGAGTAAGCCGCAGCCAGTGAGGGCGGATAGCGGCTATTTCAGTGAGGCGAATGTGACGGACCGCGGGCTGCAGGGCATTGATTTGTGCGTGCCGCCGGATGGGCAGAAACACGGTAAGGAAGCGCCCGTCGCCACGGAGCCTCCGCCGCCTGGGGCGGGGGTCGCCGAGCAGATGCGGCACAAACTCCGCACGCCCGCCGGACGGGCCGTCCATAAGCTGCGCAAGGCCGTCGTGGAACCGGTCTTCGGACAGATCAAAGAGGGGCGCGGGTTCCGCCGATTTCTGCTTCGGGGACTAGGGAAAGTGCGGGCAGAATGGAAGCTCATCTGCGCGACGCACAATCTGTTGCAACTCTTTCAGTCGGGATGGAGCCCCCAAAGGGCATGAACAGGCCTGCCCGACCCCCAAAACTCACTTCCGGGGTAGCCTTGAAGGAGTAAAAGGTCGCAGCCCCGCTCTCAGAGGACGGCGCATAACAAAAATGCAAGTCTCGACGACCGTATCTCCGACAGGGTCCTAGCATGCGCCGCCCCTTTTTCTTGTCTCCAACCCAGGTGCTCGCCTAATCTGGCGCTCCGGTTCACCACGGCCGGGTAGCGAACACCGTCGGCGCACACATTGTCGATGCCAGCTTTAAGCCCGTAATCACACGGCCAAATCCGTTATTCGTGATTCTTAATTCAAACGCTCGCGAGATTCGTAAATCTATCGACCGCTAAAATCGGGGAAGATAACAGCCGCAGGATTGCCTTACTCCTTAGGTTTTAGCCGATTGGGTGACATGACAACGGGGCGGCTCCAATCGAGGATCGGCAAGCCGCGGCAAAACCTCGCAACGCGTCCAAGCGCGAGCTTATCTGTAAGTGATTGAAGTCATGGGGTGGGTGACGGGATTCGAACCCGCGACGTCCAGATCCACAGTCTGGCGCTCTACCAGCTGAGCTACACCCACCATAAAGGCCGGTTGCACTGAAAACCGCACTATCCCTTTTGTAACATCCGGCGGCAAGGGGTGTCAACTGAGGGCAGTGTCCTAATTTGGTCGTAACGCCGCCATCTTGGCGGCTCTTTGCCGGCTGGAAGCCGGCGCTACATTTGAAATTAGGACACTACCCGACTGAGCGATATGCAAAGGCCGGCTAGTTTTTCGATTTCTCCACGGGAATCTCCTGGAGCGCAGTTGGCTGCTGGCAACAGACGCAGTTGCCCGGGCCCAGGGCCACGATGTTGCACGTGGCGCAAAAATATCGTACGCGAAAGAGCTTGCCATTATGGATGGTGTATAGCCACTGAACCTGAAAGGAGCCATCTGGCTGCGGCGTGCCTTCCAGGCGAACCTCGAAGCCGTCGAGGCGCTTGTCCTGAAGCGTGGCGAAAAGGTAGGGAGTGTCGGCCGAGAGCGACTCCTCCCGGCCGTTGATCTTCAGCAGGGGACAGTCTCCGCGCGTGGTCAGCAGTTTGCCCTCCAGCACGGTAAGGGGCTTGGCTTGGGTGGCCCAGAGGCTTGGGGTGAGAAGGGAAGTGAGCGCCATCGCGAAAAAAAGTGCCGCCCCCAGTTGCCCGCGAATTGTTGCGGTTGAGTTCATTTCGTACTTTGCCTCGCCGACCCTGCGTCTCTTCAATGATCGGTGGAAGACCAAAAACATTTCACACGGAGCCGCAAAGCGCGCAGAGAATACCTGGCTGTTGTTATTTGCGAGTCTTTGCGCCTTGGCGACTTTGCGTGAGATTTTTTATTCTTGCCCAATCCAAAATCCAAAATCGAAAATCCAAAATCCAAAATGCTCTTGCCCCGTGCCGATCACAAATCACCAATCACCAATGTCCTCACCCCTGCCAATGGCCGACCACGGTGAATGCCAGGGGCAGGTCGCCGCCGCTCTGTTGGCCTTTCAACTGCACATCCCATTTGCCCGAGTCGTCCTTGACGACGGAGGGAAAACTGCTGCCGCTCACAGGCACGCCCACCAGAAATCCGGGATGAGGCGTGCCGGATGCCTGCACGCTCAACTTCACCAGTTCTTCAAACGTCAACGTCTTGTCAGGGTTGGTGTCAGCGGCGACGGGCGCGAGAACGAATGCGTCACGAGTGGGATTCACGCCCATGTGGTTTCCGTCCTGGGGAATCAGGCCGTAGCGCAAAGTGTAATATCCTGCCTTGATGTTCTGACTGCGAAAATCCGTGGCGGCATTGGGGAAGTGCAGAACGCCGAGGAAAGCTCCCTCGGGCAACGTGCCATAGGTAACGTCCGATGAGGTGTTGGGGTTCGCGCTGGTGGGAAGAACCTTGCGCAGCCATACTTCGCAGAGCGCCGCGCCCTGAGCGTTCGAAACGCGCACGCCCGCAGAATCGAGCGTGCTCAGGATGGCGGCAGGAACATCCGCGGGCGCAGGGCCAATGGCCTCCGCCTTGTAGCTTCCCTGGCCGAACGCGCTCATGACCGCACAGAGTTGAATCGCTAGAACCAGTCCGAGAATGCGGTGCAGTTTCATTGACGAAGCCTCCATATCCGTAAATAGGTGTTATGAGACCATTAGACACCATAAATGCGAAACGGGAAACTCCCTTGACAAGAGTTTCCCGTTTTCAGGCTTAATTTCATGTTGGCTAGAAGCTGCCCACAAAGGCGCTGCGTTTGTCCACATTCTTCCATACTTCACCTAACCCTTGTCCTGAGAACGAGCTGTCGAGAGTGAATGCTGGCATGGAGTGGCTGAGGGCCACCAGCGGCGGGTAGAAAACCGTCTCGTTGCCGCAGAGGTGGTCGCCCTGGCAAAGGCTGCGCGTCTCAATTCTGGCAAATTTCCCGGCCACCACACTCGCCGCGCCGTGCATATCGCCATGCTCCACCGTCATTTGGATGGGCGCCGTCTCGACTCGCACCACGTGGTCCAGCAAATTGCCCGCCATGGAGGCGGCAAACGCCTGGAGGGCCGTCCGCTGATCTTTACTGGCGCGGGAATCCACGATCAGCACGGACTCAGCCGGATAGGGGTTGTGATAAGGATCCCCCAAGGTGGCATGAGCCTTGACGACGGCCACTACGCTAAGTCCGCCCAGCGGCACGCCTTTCCAGTCGCCCTCGGCAACTTTCCAGGCCAAAATGGCTTCCTGGCCGGTCAAACTCACTTCCGACATGGCGAAACAGGGGCCCGTGAAGACGTCCGCCGTCCGAGCTTCCATGTAATCGCCCTTCAAAGCGGCCTTTCCGGGGACTGCCCAAGCCGAAAGCAGAAACAGGCTTGCCACCAAAGATAAAATGACCTTTCTCATGGCCCTGACCTCCACGGGGCAAATTCTCGCCTGACGCCCCTACGGACATTTTATCCCATTTCGCCGGCGGATTCAACCGGCGTCGCGATTAGTCGGGTCCACACTTAAGCAAAGCGCCCCGATTTGTCGGGGCTCAATGCCGGCTGAAAGCCGACGTTACATCTGAAATGACGACAGTGCCCTGTCGCGCGTCTCCTTAGCGCCGGGGTTGACAGGCTGCGGAAAAACTCCGCATTAGCGACGTAGCGGCGGCTTCATGCCGCCATAACTCCAATTCTCGCAATGCGAGCATGGCGGGATAGACCCGCCGTTACGACTTTTTCCGCAGCGTGTTGAGCCCGGCGCATACCTCTGTGCCGAGCATGTTTGACAGCTTGGAGGTGAAAGTCCTCTACCCAACCTGATGACGGATAGTGTGAAGCCCGAAAGGAAACTGGGAGCGGCGAAGCCCCTCGGCGAAACGCGTATCGAACCTTCGGCCCCTGCGGGCTCAAGTCACGGAACCGCCGTGTACGGACCCGTACGCACAGTGGTGCGCGAGCGGTGAGCTGGCGACCGCGCCCCCTATCCCGATCGCTGCCTTAATGTCCTGGCGCTCAGTATGAGTTGTGCGCCGCACAACGCGCAAGATATGATAACGTGGAACGCTTTTCGGAGGAGACCCATGCATCAAGACCAGAATGGCAGAGGATGTATTCCGTGGGGTGGACTTAATCTCGGCCTGGCGATTTTTCTGCTCGCTTGCCCACTCATCATGGCACAACAAGAAGTGTCACATCCCGGATGGATCGAGTTTCGTTCTTTTGCCTATCGCGGTGAGGACCGTCTGGCGCAGCCGGCGAAGCCCCAAGCGAACGAGTACAGGAACCCGATCCTCTCGGGTTTTTACCCCGACCCCAGCATGGTTCGAGTGGGAGAGGATTATTATCTCGTGAATTCGAGCTTTACCTGGTATCCCGGGGTCCCCATCTTCCACAGTCGTGACCTGGTGGATTGGGAACAGATTGGCCATGTGCTCGATCGGCCGGAGCAGTTGCCGCTCGGTGGATTAGGCGTTTCCGGCGGCATCTATGCCCCGACGATTCGGTATCACCACGGCCGGTATTACATGATTACAACTAATGTCGGAGGGATCGAGAACTTCTACGTGACCGCGAAGAATCCCGCCGGGCCCTGGTCGAATCCCACGCTCTTGCCGGAGATTGTCGGTATCGATCCCTCGTTCTTCTTCGACGACGACGGCAAGGCGTACATCGTGCACAGCGGGGACCCACCGGACAACAAGCTGCTCTACCCGGGCCATCGTGCGCTCCACCTTTTCCCTTTCGATGTTGACTCCGGCAAGGTGAGCGGACCGGGCAAGATCATCGTGAACGGCGGAACCGACCCTGCGAAGAAGCCCGTTTGGATTGAGGGGCCGCACATTTTCAAACGGCAGGGCTTCTATTATTTGATCGCGGCGGAAGGTGGAACTTCCGAAGAACATTCCGAGGTTGTTTTCCGAAGCCGGTCGGTGGACGGACCTTATGAGTCCTACGGCGGAAACCCCATTTTGACCCAGCGCACGCTGCGGCCGTCGAGGCCCGATCCCATCACCTCCACCGGACATGCCGATGTGGTGGAAACACAAAACGGCGAATGGTGGGCCGTCTTTCTGGGGTGTGAGCCCTACGCGGATGATTTCTACAACACGGGACGGCAAACCTTTCTTTTGCCGGTGAAATGGGTGGAGGGGTGGCCGGTGATTCTGGACGCCAACAAAATTGTGCCGCGCGTGGTGAGGCGGCCAAACCTTCCCATGCCGGCTTCGGCGGCGCAACCCATGACGGGCCCCTTCGAGTGGACGGCGGACTTTCGCGGCCCACAACTGCCTTATGCGCTCAACACGCTGCGCACGCCCACGAGCCGGTGGTGGAGTATGGATGCGAAGCCGCCGGCACTTTTTTTGCAGCCGCGCCCGGAGGATCTGGATTCCAAGCGCGACCCATCCCTGGTGGCTCGCCGCCAACAACACGCCAACTTCTCATCCACGGCGCAAGTTCGATTTCGCGACACCGATAAGCCCTCGGATGCGGGCCTGATCACATTTCAGAATGAAACGCACTCTTTCTTTCTGGGAATACGCGTGTCCCCTCAGGGCCGGCGAACGGTTTTTCTGGAACGGCGGAATAATGATGTCGCACAAGTTGCATCCATGAGTCTTCCCGCTGGCGCCCCCGAGGTGACACTTAAAGTTGCCGGCGCGGGAGCGCTCTACCGCTTCTATTATCGCGTCGCGGCCGGGGATTGGACGCAGATCGGCGGCGATCAAGACGGAACGATTCTTAGCACGAAGAAAGCCGGCGGATTTGTGGGAACATACGTGGGGCTATTCGCTCGAACTTTGCCCGTTCCCCCTGCCGTTGCCCCGTGAACGACAATTTTCCGGATCGTATTGCCTTGCGGCTATAGAGCAGGTAGCGAGGAGCAGTCCGTCGGTCGCGAAACCCGTCCACCGGCGGGCTGACGGACCACTCCGCGGTTCTAAACTTCACCAGTGTCCACAAGTTAATCAACATACAGGACGGAAAGCCGCGAACCCACCGAACAGGTTCGCGCTGCGCTTGGTGCTTTTCGGTACCTTACGTCAAAAGTCAAACCTCAAACTGGATGAACGGAAAGACCTATTGTGATGATTGAACAACCCACTTCGTCAGAGAGACGTCTGCTTCGTAGGTGAGTCATATCTGGTGAGCAAATGCGGGTCATTTTTGGTGATCAGCAAAGAGGCTTGAAAAGACAGATGTCGAGCGTTACAATTGCCGCCAAGTTTCGATGTTATCCAGGGGGGTGCAATCCATGACAAGCAGGGGGGTTGCGACACTTGCTCTGACTGCCGTTTCGACCGTAAGCCTCGCGGCGTACCAGACTGGCCGGTATGTTTCTTTGGAGCGTGGTATCGCTCAAACGCAAGAGAACATTAACCTCATTGACAAAGCAATACAGTCAACGTCCGAAGAGGCAGTGGATCTGGCAAACGAGAACCCTGATCGGGAAGCTAAGCGACAGTGCTCAGATAGCTCAAGACGTGGCCGGAATCAATCAGGCATACAATCAAAACGATGTTCAGGGACTTGTTCAACACCTCGCGGAAGCAACGAGCGACGTCGCGGTTACGGCAATTAAGGCTACGGGTAAGGACATGGCGGCGGAAGGCGTAGCAGTTGAGACGAATCCTGACGTGGTTGCAATAAAGGAGTCTTTCGACGCCGGTGTGGATGTAGTCATTCTGTCAAACATTGGGGCACGACTTGCTCAGCTGGAATGGGTAAAACATGAAGAGTTGGAACCGGCTCTGGAGGGTCTTGAGAATAAGCAGCAGGAACTGGCACAAGAGCAAACCGCGGCCGCTTTCTGGGGAAAACTACAGAAAAATTTTCAGGACACGAGCGCAAAGTCGCTGGTCGGCAAGGATCCAGGAGAGGTGCTAAAGCAAGCGGCGTCGATAAGTCCTCAAGCTGCGGCCGTGGTTGGGAGGAGAGTAGCGATCCGTGACCCTCAGCAGAGCATTTTTGACCTTCAGAGTCTTCCTGGCATCAACCCGGATTTCATTGCTGCATTACAACGATGCGAGCAGGCCGATGCTCAGGCCGCGTCATTTGGTGAGTCGGATCAGTACTACTATAATCAAATGACTTGTGACAAGTATCCCGATGGCTCGTACATTCCTGCATTTGGGCCGGGTCGAGGTATTGCCACCCCAAATCCGCCCACAGGGGCGACATTTTCTAGCAACACAAGTCCGGCGACCGGAGATATCGTTAATGACTCTCCTTTGGCGTTCACTACTGGCCCCAGCGACACCGAGACGATTTACGTAAAGGGGGATAACGGCGGCACAGGTATAGGCCTGTTTTCCCAGTCGATCGATCAAGAGGACTTCGGGGATTTTTGGGAACTGTATGATCCATCCGGGACGTCGGTTGTGCATGATAACCCGCAGCGCCCCGATCTTCCAAACGCCGGAAAACAGATAAGTGGTTCGGTTTCTCCAAGGGATCAGCCAATGTGGAGTCCAGCCCGAGCCGCCAGTGGTGGCAGCTACATTGTAAAGACCGGCATCATCGGAATGGAGCCCATTTCAGTCAGTGTACGTAGCGGGTACATCGCTTGGGTCAAGATTCCGCATGCGGTATTGCAGGTGGGATGGGATGAGATCTTCCATGATGCCCTGGGTTCCGCAAGCCTCGGTTCCAGCATCTTGATACTCGATGGCAATGCACAGTCGATACGCGACGTGCTGTCCCTAGGCAGAGATATGCGTGACGGAGTGTATGTTGACAAGAACTGGCGTCGCACAACCGTCAAGCCCGGAAACTATATGGTTGCTTTGGGCACAACTGTATTGGACGGCCCTTGGTGGGCAGGCTCGACGAAAGGGCACTGGACTGTATTCCCCGAATACCACCCAACTCCCATTACGGCAGTTGCGGGGCAGGTCACGCGCTGCAACCTTGTTTTGGGTGGATACACTGTAAGTACTGACAGCCCCAACCATGTTGATTGGTCTGTTCTCTCATCGGATATGAAACATCCGTTTGTTGATGACCCCCAAAACGTCATCAGAGATTCTCGAGGCACAGACTCTAAACGCGTTCATGTCCTGTACCCGGGTCATTATGTGCTTATATGGGGTGATTCGATTGAGATGGCCGTAAATCATAGATATCGAGTTAAACGCGATTTCACCGTAACGGAATCAGAGGTTACCAACTTAATTATCCCCGCAAAATAGAAGAGACAATGGGTAATACGAGAGTTGGGCGCGTAACTGGTAACGAGTAAAGTTAAAGATCTGAATTCCCGACCCTGGTGATCATAAAGAGAGAAGCGTGCCCAAGTCTACGAGGGAATGCTGCGATGTTTTGTACCAAGTGCGGCACAGGGGTATTGAGCAGCGATCAATTCTGCACCAAATGCGGTGCATCGATCACGCCTAAATTGGTTCGGACCGTCAGCCCGGGACTCTGGGAAAAGTATGGCCCACTTCTACGCAGAATATATGGAGATGGATGCGGCACCCAGATCGCACGCACGAGGCGCTACCCACTCTTGACGGTCTGGCTCCTATTCCTGCTTTTGGCATACCTTGCCTTGTGGTTCGTCGGGATTGTTTCATCAATACAAAGTATTTTTGGCCGACGCCCTTGGATGATTCTCTATCACATGCCGGCAATGGCCGGATTGACATTCACAGTCGGGCCTGTGGTGTGTGCCTGGGCGATTTTCCAAATGTTGAGGTGGAGAAGGACGGCGTTCTTCGTGTATGCGGGAGTAACAGCCGCATTGGGTGTGCTAAATATCCTGCTGCGTTTTCAAATCGCCCTATCAGTGGCAGCATTGATCAGCGTGGGAATTCTGCATGGCTTGCTTCAAAGGGGCGCTCCGAGCGCCTGGCAGGAAATGATTAAAGCAAACAGCACCGGCCCTGCCGCCGAAGACCACGGGAGTTGACCTGTGAGTTGGTGCGGCGGCAGGCATCCTTTGCTATGGATCACCAAGTGTTGTCGTTTCACGGGTAAAGAGTGTCAATGCAATCCTGCTACTGAGGCAAGCAGCGACGTTCATGTTGCGTGTGCGTAGTAGCAGGGGAAATGAGAAAAGGAGGGAGGGCTTCGCCAGCAGGCGAGGTCTTGGCGGCGGGAATTACAAGGGAGGATCATTGGCGGGAATGTCGTTGGAGGGATCTTCTTGGACGGCGCGGTCGAGCCTGGCAATCCGAATGGCGCGGACTTCCCACGCCCGTGCGGTCACCTTGGCTCCGCTCTTCTTGCCGCGGCCGGTGCCATTCTTCCATTCTTCTCAATCTCACGCGAGCGAAGATTGCCGGTGATGTGGGTGTGCTGCTCTACTTTAGGCTGGACGCGAATTCGGCGACCTGACCGAAACAGGTCACGCGATGCCACTCCACGTGGGACTTCCAATCCCTTGGAGAGGTGATTAGCAAATGGCCAAATCGAGGTACACAAAACTCATACTTCTGATTATTTCAGCATACCTTGTAATTATTGCTGGTATTTTCGCTGGTTTCGTGTACCTTGCGGACCGGCAGGATAAGCAAGAGAAAGCCGCCATCGAACAGAAAAAGCGTGATCATATTGCGGAGCTTGCGAGACTTACATCCAAGGCCGAGCTCGGGACTGCAACTCTTACATACGGAACCTTAAACTCCGCACTTCAGGAGAAGGGACAATTTAGCCCTTTACGCGGGGCAAGCAACTACCGGGGTTTTGAGTGGCGAGACGGAACAGTTGTGGCGACGTTCTGGGGCCTAGCAGGATGCTGAAAAAGTCGAGATTTAACTTGATAAGTCATGCGTAGGTATGTTACGTAATCCTTAGGAATAATCCTAAGGAGGATATGAGATGCGCGGAGAAGACCTTCATCAGGACCACCTTTACAGCTACGTGTCGCCGGAACAGCGGGTTCCGGCGGATCACCCTTTGCGGGCCATCCGTCAAATGGCCAATATCGTCCTGGAACGCCTTTCCCCGAAACTGGGCCGCCTCTACTCGACGGTGGGCCGCCCCTCGATCCCGCCCGAGAAGTTGCTGCGGGCTTTGCTGCTGCAGGTCCTCTACACCCTGCGCAGCGAGCGCCTGCTGATGGAGGAGTTGGACTATAACCTCTTGTTCCGCTGGTTTGTGGGCTTGAACCTGGACGATCCGGTCTGGGATGCCACCGTGTATTGCAAGAATCGCGAACGCCTGCTGAAAGGAGAGGTGGCGCAGGCTTTCTTCGAGGAGGTCCTGAAATTGGCGGGCGAGCACCAACTGCTCAGCGATGAGCATTTCACCGTGGATGGAACGCTGATCGAGGCTTGGGCGAGTCTGAAGAGCTTCCAGAAGAAGGATGCGGCGCCCACCCCTCCGCCGGAAGATCCCGGCAATCCCACGGTGAATTTCCACGGGGAGCAACGTTCCAATGCCACGCATGCCTCGACCACCGACCCGCAGGCCCTGCTCTCTCGCAAGGGTCCGGGAAAAGAAGCCAAGTTGAACTACCTGGGACACGTGTTGATGGAGAATCGCCACGGGTTGGCGGTGCAGACCGCGTTGACCCAAGCGACGGGGACCGCCGAGCGCGACGCGGCCGTGACCATGGTTACCGCCCAAGCCCCGGCCGGCGGCGTGACTCTGGGTGGGGACAAAAACTATGACACCCAAGGCTGTGTGGCCCAGCTGCGCGACGCCGGCGTCACCCCGCACGTGGCGCAGAACACGGGGCGGCGCGGAGGCAGTGCCATTGATGGACGTACCACGCGGCATCCCGGCTATGCCCTCAGTCAGCGCGTGCGCAAGCGGGTGGAAGAAATCTTTGGCTGGGTGAAAACCGTGGGCGGCATGCGCAAGACGCGCTTCCGGGGAAAGGCGCGGGTGGGCTGGATGTTCACCTGGGCGCTGGCGGCCTACAATCTGGTCCGCATGCGCAATCTGTTGCGGGAGGCGGAAGGATGAGGGAGAGGTGTCTTCAGAGCACGAAAATCGCGCTCTCGGGGGCCACGCCGAGCCCCCCAGGAAGGGCCTCCGACCCTTACTTGAGCATCTTGAAAACCCTTCACTCCGCCGAATTTTATTTTTGAGATCCATTTTTCAGCATCCTGCTAGGTGCAGATATCACTGAATCGGATGCTGCCTTCGACATCGTCGTTAAACCACCCTTCGGGGGATCGCTCTTGGGATTGCATCTTGGGGATGGGAATGAGACAGTTGTTGCCTTTGCTCGCAAGGTCCACGCCAAGCCAAACTGCCAGCCTGTTCCCGCGGAATATGCGAATCTAAAGAGCCCCGGGGACACTTGCCAGCTTACGGTGAAGGAACCTTGGGACCTGCACTGGGGAGTGAAAGAAGGTCGCGTCGTCAAGTTAGAATTGAAAGACAATAGGGTCAGGCATCAACTCCTGGGATGGTCCCCGTATTAGAAGCAAGTAGCGCGGAGTTGGGCGCGCAGCGGACTACTGTGCGGTTCTCAAGTCCAACTTCAAGTAAATAGCATTTCTTGCCGTTCGATGCCCAGGCGAGTGTCCATGCTTTCTAGCACCGTGCGGGCGGGGATTTGGGCGAGTTCTTTGGGCTCCACTTTGTGGAGGCCTCCGCCGTAGACGCGGCCTTCTGAAACCAGCTCGGCGGGGTTAATCCGTTTTAGTGCCTCGAAGACACGCGCTTGAAGCTCGGGCTGCGCGTTCAGCGCCTCGCGCAAGCGGCCTTGGGGATACAGCATGAGGTAAACATTATGAGCAGTCGCCTGGGAGCGGTTCCAGAGAAACCGGATGGGATGTTTTCCGTTGTTGGCGCGGCCCATGTAAGTGCAGAGGAACGGGGCCGGGGGGCGTTGCTCCTGCGAGTACCATGGCGTGCGGCGGCTGGTGAGGTAAGTGGTGTGGATGTTTTGCGCGCGCCCATGTTGAAGATAGGCGTAAAGCCGCGGCCAAGCGGTTCGGATGCGTTCCTCCGGCTCGCTGCAATCGAGCAGAAAGAGACGCGGCGACACGTCAGGGGCTCCGCTTGGAAGGGCCTCGATGACGTCTCCCGTCAAATGCCGGGGCCCGGGAAGAATCGGCTTCAGGAAGCGTGGCGGCAAATCCAACCGTTGGGCGTTGGCTTCGTTTAATACAAAAAAGAGGTTGTTTCCCGTCGCCAGCCCCCGTTTGATGGTGAAGATGTCCCCGAGGGTCAACTCGCCCGAGTCATTGGGGCTGGCGCCGCCAGGATACTGCGTCCACTTGCGCGACCGGCGCAAGGTTTCAAGGGGCACCATCACTTCCTTTTGGGGACGTTCAATGGGGCCGGCAAAGGAAAAGCAAGCGGCATGGTCCGGCGCGGGGGGCAGTTTGCGGAAAACCACCACGGCAGAGGACACCAGCGCGTCGGTGAATTGCACGTCCGTCGGACTGAAGCGGTGGATGTGCAGCAGCGTAACTCGCTCCGTCAGGTAGCGGCGCAGGACAGCCCCGTAGTTGACGTCCATGAATTCCGACGGGATCAGCCAGACGGCGAGGCCCCGATCTTCCATCCAATCGTGGCAGAGAAGCAAAAAGTAGCAATAGAGCCCTGCCAGACCGCTAACATCAAAGTTCAGTGACTGGGCCAGTTGCTGCCGTAGGCGGTCCTTTTGCGAAGCAGCAAGGTGATGATGCCGAACGTAAGGCGGGTTGGTGAGAATCACGTTGAAACGCTGTGAGGGAAGGGGCTGCTCGGTAAAATCTCCGCGCACGACTCGCAGGCCCGCGTTTCCCCAAAGAGCGGCGGCGGCTTCCGCGAAGATCGGGTCAAGCTCAACCCCCGTGGCGACTTCGATTCGCTCCGGCGGAAAGGCTTGAAGAAGCGCGGAGTAAAACGATCCGGTGCCGATGGCAGGGTCGAGGAAACGCACCGGTTTCTCTTCCAGCAGGGAGTGGGCATAACGGGCAATGCTCAGGGCAAGCTCGGGAGGAGTGGCGAACTGCCCCCATTTGTTGCGTTCCCGCGCCGTTTTGAGGCTGTCAAGGCACGCTTGCTCCTGCCCGCGGCGCTCTTCGATCTCATGTGTGGCGACTGCATTCATGGGCGGCTCAAATCCCGAGCTGGTCGATGTCCTCGATCCGATGCTCCCAAATCCAGTCTATACCTTCCGCGGCTTCGTAGCCCAAATAAGCGGCGTCGAAGTAGCCACAAAGGAAAAGGACAAAAACCACCTGTTGGCCGTAAGTGGCTTTCAGTTGGGTGATCTTGATGGCCTCTTCCTTCCGCCGTTTGTTGACATTGGTGAAGTCGCCGGCGGATTTCGCTTCGATCAGCAAGGGGAAGTGCGGAAGCTCGGCATTCTTGGGCTGGATTACCGCATCGACAGGCATCTTGATGCCCTTCGCGTCGGCTTTGGGTGCGAACCTCATGAACCATCGATTGAACTGGTCAACCGAGGCGCGAGTGTCGGCCTTCCATAGGTGCGGTTTGTCGGCGTTAATTGGCATGGGCATTGTTCGCTGGAACCTCGGGTTAGTGAACCGGACAGGCCGTAACATACACCCTGTTGATTCCGCCTGCAACGGCCACGAGCAAGATAGCGCCTCGTGCATTGGAGAGGGCTTCCCGGTTCCGTGGGAATTCGTCGAAGGACTCGGGGAAACTACGGGCCAGGAGTCCTTACCACCGCGCTTTTTCATTCAAGGAACCCGGCTGGACCTATCAAATGGCGCATCGATGGTAAGCACAACCTTCGAGGTAAGCATGACGGTCGCGAAAGGGCGCGAGGGGAAACATCTGCTCTGCCGCCGTGCTTGCCGCTGATTTTGCTGGGTGAATTCGCGATTCTTTACGCGGGTGGCGCAAACATTTCCTGGTATGCATGCGTCCCAACCGCCGCGTTGGGTCCCCTGGCGTCCTGTGTTCGTGGCAACCGCTTTGACGACGGGCGTCAGGGGGCCAGGTTTCAGGTTGCAGGAGGCGTGTGTCCGGAATCGGAAGTTCCGTCTGGGCCCCAAAAAGGCCTTGACTTATTACAAGCTTGTAATATAATGGTCTCGTCATGAGGACGCGGGATTTGAAAGCCGAGCGGCGAAGGCACGGCTGGGGCCAGGTGGAAGCGGCCGGGCGCCTGGGTGTGTCCCAGCCTTATCTGGCCATGCTGGAGAACGGAAAGCGTCAACTCACACCCGCTTTAGCTCGCAAGGTGGTTGCGGCCTATGGACTTCCGCCCACAGAGCTGCCTTTGCCAATGGCATTCAATCCGGCCGATAAGGTTGACGGGCAACGCTTGGCCGAGGATCTGGCGAAACTCGACTACCCGGGATTTGCTTATGTTCGCACGCGGGTAAGAAGTAAGCACCCCGGAGAGGTTCTGCTTACGGCTCTCGCGCAAGAGAATCTGGAGGGAAGGGTGGCGGAAGCGCTGCCTTGGCTGCTCGTGCGCTATTGGCGCATGGATCTTACCTGGCTGGTGGGAGAGGCGAAGAAGTTTGACCTGCAAAATCGTTTGGGATTTGTGGCCAACCTTGCCCGCCAAGTTTCCGAGAGAGGTGCGGAAGCGGAGCGCACCAAGGCTCTCGCGAGTTTGGAATCCTCGCTGGAGTCAAGCCGGCTCGCGCGGGAAGATTATTTCTACCGGCCTCCTCGCAACGACCGCGAGCGGCAGTGGCTGTTCGAGAACCGCCCGGAGGCAGCGCGACACTGGAATCTGTTGTCGGACCTGCAGCCCGAGCACTTGCCATAGGGGGCCTAACGACATGGCAAAATCCCCTTCGCCTTGGGACCGGTTTCTGGAAGAACTTGACGGGCTTCTGTGTAAACAGGTTCACGTGCATTGCATCGGGGGATTCGTAGTCAGCCTCTTTTACGGGCTGCCGCGACCAACGGCGGATGTTGATTATTTTGCCGTAATACCCTATGCCTCGGTGGCCGAGCTTCAGGCATTGGCGGGGCCGGACTCAGTGCTGGCGAAAAAGCACAAGCTTCATTTCCAACATTTCCCGGCCATCTCCCTGCCGGAGGACTACGAAACCCGGCTCTCGGAGATGTGCCCCGGCCGGTTCAAGAATCTGCATCTTTACGCCCCCGACCCATACGACTTGATTCTGTCCAAACTAGAAAGAAACAGCCAAAAGGATCGTGATGACGTGGCTTTTCTGGCGGAAAGCCTTCATCTCAGTCCTGAGTTGCTGCACGAACGCTACAAAAAGGAATTGCGTCCGTACCTCGCCAATGAAGGCCGGCATGACCTTACCCTCAAGCTCTGGCTCGAAGTTTGCTTCGAGGGGCCTCCGTTTAAACCTTAACCCTCGACGGAGCTCCTAATGAATGACCGGCTTTCCCGGAGACAAACACAGCTTGCTGCCACTTGACGGTAGGCCTACCCTCCGATTTAGCCTTCACGGTCGCGAGAGGGCGCGAGGGGAAATAGCTGCTCTGCCGCCGCCCGTGCTTGCCGATGAGTATGTGGGGGCAACTCGAGATTCATTACGAACTGCAAGGGGTTTCGGCAAAGCGGGAACTGCCTCCGGAGGGTCTTTATCGCGCTTAGACCCGCATGAATATTGATGACGGCGACGATCCGAAGACTCGGAATTACAGCACAAAACGGAAATGTGGAATCAGTATTCAGCCTTCCGGCGGCAGTTAGGAGGCTGAGCCCATACCCGGCTGCTGACAACGCACAACGAACAGAGGGCAAGGGACGGCGGACGCATCTTTCAAAGCGCCTCGAAGCAAGCCCGCTCGGAATTGCAAGCCTCGGGAGTTACGACCTGGCCATCCGGACCCATGACTTTCTGCGTGTGTACGCACCAGCAGATGCTCGAGCCGGAGCGGGGAACGGTGGGGTCGGGTTCGGCCTCAATGAACATCCACTTCGAGCGGATCATGCGGCACTGCACCTTGGGCTCGGCGATTTGACGAACAGGTTCCGTTACCATCAGGTATCTCCTTTCGAATGTATGGGCGAGGGGGGGGCTCGCCCGGCCGAACGCTCGCCCGCCATTATGGTCGGCGGACTTTCAGCCGCGGCGACCCCTAAAGCCGGCCGAATGCTGTTCCGCCCTACCGCGGTTCGGCGCCGCAATCGGCCGAATGCTGCTTGGCCCTACAACGCCGCCCGCAGAATGGCGCGCTTCACGGCCACGCGGGCCAGTTGGACCTTGTAAGCGTTCCGGGAAAGCGGCGTCGCCTTGCTGAGCGCAGCTTTGCCCGCTTCCCAGGCCGTATCTTCATTCACCGGCTTGCCCTTCAGCGCTTCTTCCGCTTCCGGTGATGGCCAGGGTATGGGCGCAACGTGTCCCAGCACCACGCGGGCGCGCTGCACGGTTCCGCCATCGAGCCTCAGGACTACAGCCGCCGCCGCGAGTGGCCAATCCAGAGCTTCCTTCTGCCGGACCTCATAAACCGCCATTTTGTCGCTCCCGGGATGCGGCACCAGGATTTCGGTCAAAATTTCGCCCGGCCGCAGCGCATGTTCGAGTTCCTTGTCGCTCTGGGGACTTACGAAGAGTTCTGGAATAGTGATTTCCCGCTCCCCTCCCGGGCCGTGAGTTTTTACTTTTGCCTCCAAAGCCATAAGAATGGGCGCGAGGCTGGAGGGGCTCACGAAATAGGCCGGTCCGGAATTCCCCAGAATGGCGTGGTAGCGGTTGTCGCCGTCAGGAACCAGCGGCTTGCCCTTGTACACCGCCAGCAATCCAAACCCGGCGCGATAGTACCAACACCGTGGGCGTTGGCAGAGGTCACCCCCCACCGTTCCCGTGCTGCGCACTTGCGCGCTGCTGACGCCTTCCGCCGCTTGCACCAACGCGGGGTAGTGCTCGCGGACTTCGGCGTTTTCCATCAACTCTTCCAAGGTCACGCCCGCGCCCAGATGCAGCCCTCTCTCCCCATGGAAGGAAATCCCCTTGAGTTCACCAACGTGTTGCAAGCTCACCAAACGCTTGGGGGCGGCAACGCCATCCTTCATCAAGCTGATGAGGTCGGTGCCCCCCGCGAGCGCCAAGGCTTCTCCCTCCACACCCGCAAGCAACTTGATGGCTTCCTGGGCTGACTTCGGCCGTGCATATTCAAAGGCTTCCATTAGGCAACTCCTCCTTTCGACAGGGCGTCAAGGACTTTGTCCGGGGTCAAGGGAATGGTCGGCACGCGCACGCCAATGGCGTTGACCACAGCATTGGAAATGGCCGCGCCGGGAGAAATCACCGGAGGCTCGCCCAGGCCAATCGTGCCGCGCTCGTCGTAGCCGGGCCCCGTCATCATGTGGACCACTAGTTCGCCGATGTCCCCGATGCCTGCCAGCTTGTAGAACTCCATGTTGTTATTCAGCATGCGGCCCGTGATCCGGTCCATGATCTTTTCTTCGAACAGCGCGTAGGTAATGCCCATGATCAGGGCGCCGTAGCACTGGCTCTCCGCGGTTTTCAGGTCGATGATGAGGCCGCAATCCTGCACGGCGATCATCTTGTTAATTTTAATCAGGCCCGTTTCCGTATCCACGGAGACGTTGGCAATCTGAACGCCGCCCACGCCGCTATCCCCCAACTTGCACTGGCCGGGATTCTTGCCGGTAGCCTGAATGGTTTTCACCTGGAGTTTGGCGCAGGCTTCCTTCCAGGTCAGCTTTTTCGAGGCATCGTCTTTGGCCTGGATGTTTGCACCCACGGCCACCAACTGGTCTGCGGGAACGCCCAGAGCAGGGGCGACGACGGCAAAAAGCTGGTCACGGGCATCCACCGAGGCGCGGCGAGTAGTGGCCGAAACTGCGCCCACCGTAGTGCTGCCGCCCGAAGGCCCATCCGGGGGGTACTTGCTGTCGCCGATGTTGACCGTGATGGCTTCCACCGGCAGCCCGAGTGTTTCTGCCGCCACGATGGCGATGACGGTCCGGGTGCCCGTTCCGAGGTCCTGAGTGCCCGTGGTCGCTTCCACGGAACCGTCGGGATGAATGGTGACGGTACACGTGCCGTTGTGGCCGCGTCCGCCCCAAGTGTGCATGCTCACCCCCATGCCGCGCTTGATGTGGCCGGGGGTTTTGTCTCCCCGCGGGTGCCAGTTCTTTTTCCAATCGGCAAGCTGGGCGGCGATCTGGAATTCTTCCCGGTAAACTCTCCCGCGTTCTGCCGCCGCCAGGTCCGCGTTCTTGGAGAAGAACTCGATGGGGTCCAGGTTGAGCTTGGCGGCCAGATCCTCCAGCGCGCACATGGTCAGCGCCGCCGCCTGGGGATGATTCGGAGCGCGCCAGGCGCGGGCAGGTCCAGTGTTCGTGCTGACGGACGTGTGCCGGGTGGAAGCATTGGGAATCTGCAACACATAAGGAAGGGGTGGCATATCCGCGCCCATCGGACCACCGGTGCCCCAGGAGTGGGAATCCCACGCCACCAGCGTGCCATCTTTCTTTGCTGCTACCTTGATTTGGGCATAACTGGAAGGCCGCGCTCCCGCCGCTTCCATTTCCATGTTGCGATCGAGCATCAGCTTGACGGGCTTGCCCGTCGCCTTCGCCAATTGCGCCACATGAATGCCCCATTCGTCAGGAGAGAACTTGCTGCCGAATCCTCCCCCGACATAATTGCAAATGGTCTCAATATTTTTGTCGGGGACGGTCATTCCTTGCTCGCGCAGCGTCTGCCCGATCTGGCTGGGAAGGCCCGGAACATTCTGCGTGGAGGAATGGGTGAGCAGTTTCTCCCCCGTCCATTCCGCCACGTTTCCATGGGCTTCCAGGCAACAATGGGTGATGGTCTGGATGCCGTAATAGCCCTCGGAAATGACCACGTCAGGGTCGCTGAACGCTTTGGCGGGATCACCGGCCGTCTTGCCTCCGGCGGCCTTGGCGCGGTCGCCTGCTTGCTTCACATCTTCTTCCAAAACGAGGAAGGGAAGTTCCTCGAATTCCACTTTGATTTTGCCCAGGGCATCCTCGGCGATATCTTCGCTCTCCGCGGCCAGGGCCACAATTTCATCCCCCACCCAGTTGACTTCTTTTCCCACGCCCAAAATCACCTGCACGGTTTTTACGCCCGGCATCTTTTCCGCCTCGGAAGTGTCAAGGGCGGTGATCTTGGCGTGAGCGTAAGGCGAGCGATAGATCTTGGCAGTCAGGAGCCCGGGTTGGTTGATGTCATAAGTGTATTTCGCCGCGCCGCTCGATTTGGCAGGCCCATCGATGCGTTTGATGCGCTTTCCGATGAGGCTGCGTTCATCGGCCGCCGGCCATTCGTATTTGCACTTATCCATTGGCGCGTCCTCCCTTCAAAGATTGGGCCGCTTCCGCAACGGCTTCGCGAATCCCGGCGTAGGTGCCGCACCGGCAGAGGTTGCCGCCCAAACCGTGTTCCACTTCTTCCCGTGTGGGATTGGGATGTTTGTCCAAAAAGGCCTTGCAGGCGACCACAAAGCCCGGAGTGCAGAATCCGCATTGTTGCGCGTCGTGCTCAACGAACGCGGCCATCACCGGGTGGAGATGCTCCGGTGTCCCCAAGCTTTCGATGGTTTCGATCTGGTGGCCTTCCGCTTCGATGGCGAGCACATTGCACGCGTAGACGGGGTGCCCGTCCATGATGACCGTGCAGGCGCCACAGACGCCGCGGTCGCACACTTTCTTGGCGCCGGTCAGGTCAAGTTGATTGCGCAAAGCATCCAGCAAGGTCACGCGCGGCTCAGCCTTGATGCTGTGCGTTTTGCCGTTGACCAGGAGAGTTATCGGCACCGCCCCCGGCCCCACGACGCCGGGTGCTTGCTGCGGCGCCGCTGCGGCGGCTTCCGGCGCCGCCAGCAGACCGGTGGATACCGCCATGCTGGCGCCCTTTAAGAAGTCGCGCCGCGAAAACCCATTGGGACGGAGTTCCTGCGAGTTCTTCTTCCTTCGCATGTTGGGCTCCTCTACGGATGAGATAGAGTGTTAAAAATGGGAATTGCAGGCTCGGCGCCGCCTGGCGTCCGCGCACTTTTATTTGCCTGAGTTAGTTCTGGGCCCGAAGTTATACATTATATCACTGAAAAGTGGCCTTGTGGAGATGCGGAGATTGGGAGTAGTTGCCCCGCATGGCGTTCGGAGTGGAAATTGACGGGGCGGCGCGGGGCCCGACCATGTCGCAGCCCCTGACAAGCCGGGACGTGTTTCATCCCACCCTTCCACCCCCGACGCGAGAAATCCATGATTATCCTGTTAACCAAATCGCTGCCCCGAGCGTTATAACCGGTGGAAACAAATCGTTAGGGTCAAAGTAACCGGGCCACCATGAGTTCGAGGGCCGGAGGAACCGAGAGGGAGGGACAGCAATGGAAAGAAATGCTAAACGGGGCAGCGCCCTTTGGGCGGTGGTTTGGGCGGGGGCAATTTGGGGCGCGGGGGGGGCGGGCCTTGTACCCGCCCGTGCTCAGAGGACTCCTTTAGTTACTTCTGCGCAGAAGACTCCGGCAGTTGCCAGCGCGGCCAGCCCGTCGGATCAAGAAATCGCAATTGTTGACGCGCAGCGCGGCGCCTTGGACCGTTTCCTGGATGCGCACCCGGACATCGAGCAGACGGTGGTCAACAATCCAGAGGTGATAAGAATTCCAAAGTACCTGCACATGTATCCGGAGCTGCAAGCTTTCCTCGACAGCCACCCGCTGGTGAAGGCCGACCCGCGCGCCTTCCTCAGTCCGCTAGCACAGCATCCCAGGTGGGCGCTCGATGTTTTTGACGTTCTGAAAGTATACTTCCTGTTCGGCGGCCCCCTGCTGGCGTTCCTCTGGGTGCTCCGCACCATGGTGGAGGTTCGCCGCTGGAACCGGAGCTTCAAGATGCACGAGGACGTACAAACCAAGCTGATTGAGAAGTTTGCTTCCGGCCAGGATGTTAACGCTTACTTGCAATCCGACGCCGGCCGCCGACTATTGGAGTGGACACCGCACGTTCTGGACACGCCTTCGCGCGGCCTCCCCAATCCCCTCGGCCGAATCTTCTGGTCAGTACAAACCGGGCTGGTCCTGCTCCTGGTAGGGCTCGGCTTGCTCCTGATCCGTGGCCAGATGGCCGAGAGCAGCGCGCCCCCCCTGCTGGTGTTCGGAACCTTGGGCGTGACCCTGGGGGCCGGTTTCATACTTGCCGCCGTGGTTTCCTATGGTCTATCCAAGCGCCTCGGGTTGATCGCAGGAGTTGTGCAGGGAAGTGACCCGGCGCGGAAGAGTTAACGGAGCGCAGGGCCGACAAGTATATCCTGATCGTCGGCCCCGTTCAGTGGCAGAATCTGAGTATGTTCATCCGGGAAATCACCGTGACGGAGCTGGAAAGTTCGAAGGTCGGAGCGGAGGCAGCCGAACAAGCTTTCCACATGGACGAACAGACCTTCCGGGTTTTCTACGAGACTACGGCGCGCCCCCTATGGTCCTATCTCTCCCGCATCTTGGGCAGTGCGACGCTGGCCGACGATCTTGCCCAGGAAAGCTACTACCGCTTTCTGCGGGCCACCTTGAAGTCGGAGGATGCGGCCTATCAGAAAGCTTACCTTTTCCGCATTGCCACAAATCTGGCGCGCGACCACTGGCGCCGCCTGCCGCGGCAGGAACAAAGGGAGGCTGTCGATATAGAGCAGGTGCCAGCGGGCGATTGCACCGCCGAGCTTGTGCAGCAACGCTCGGACCTGGGGCGCGTCATGGGCCGGCTGAAACCGCGGGAGCGCGAGCTTCTGTGGCTCGCCTACGCGGAGGGCGCAAGCCACAAGGAAATCGCGGAAATGTTGGGCCTAAGAGCGGCGAGCGTTCGCCTGCTGCTGTTTCGGGCCCGGCAAAGGATGCTGAAATTGCTCCGCCGGTCGAGGATTGCGATTCCAACCCCGGCCGGCATCAGCGATAGATCATGAAAGATGAGCAAGCACATGAAGCTTCCAGAGTGTGATCGGGAACAAGAGGTGGTGGACGCGTTGCGGTCCGGCCGGTGGGCCAGTGTGTGGGGCGAGGAGATACGGCAACACGCGGCGGTTTGCGCGGTTTGCGCCGAGGTGGCGTTGGCCGCGCGGGAATTTCAGCGCGAAGCGGAGCTGGCGCGGGCCGAACTCCAGCAGCCGGAGGCGGCCCTGCCCTCGGCCGGACTGGTTTGGTGGAAGGCCCAACTGGCCGCGCGCCGCGCGGCGGAGCAGCGCGCCGCCGAGCCCATGGTGTTGGTGGAGCGCTTGGCATATGCCGTCGGAGCCCTGGCGGCGCTGGGGCTGGGCGTGTGGCAGTGGCCCCGGATCGCGGATTGGCTCCACCACGCCCGGTCACTGGCCTCCATGCCGGGCTTGGCGGCGATGCCCGAATACGCTTCCAGCGGCGATTGGCTTCATTTGCTTGCACAGCCTTGGCCCGGCCAAATCCCCGCCTTCCTGCTGGCAGCCAGCGCCGCTGCCTTTCTCACCTTAATAGCCTTCGCCGCTTATGTGGTGTGGCGCGAGGATTAAAACCATTCACTGATGATCCGGCTGCGGGAAGCTTCTTCTTCGCTGTCACGCTTCGCCCTGCGCTGCCGAGGTCTGCGGCTCTTCCCTTGCAAATATCACAGGTCTCAACGACAAACACCTGCCAGCGTGTTCAGGAGCGCATGTCTAAGGATGACCCACCGCGATGCCTCGGGACGCCACGCTTGCTCTGCGTCTCTGCGCCTCGGCGGTGAGTCCGATGCATCCAACAACACCGCTGGTAACTGTGGCGCTGATGGACTATACTTCGCTTCCTTTTTGTTGCGGGGGCGCTGGGTGCAATTGCCCCGAGGGTCATCTCCATGTGGACTGAGACAGTCGCAGCAGAATTCAGAAGGTTCCGTGGCGGCAGCCTGAAGGGCATCCGCTGGAGACACCTCCTTTTCCCCAGTCTGCGCTATCTCTTCGAGACGGAGGTGCATGCCTATGCATTTTCCATTGCCGCCAACGCCTATCTCTCCTTTTTTCCCTTCACCCTGATTTTGCTGGCCATTTGCCGGCGTTGGCTGCACTGGGAGGGCGCTTACAAGATGGTCCTGGAGATTCTGCGCGTACACCTTCCCACCGGGGCGGAATACATGGTTCACAATTTGGAGGCGGTGGTGCAGGGGAGGCCGCGCTTGCAGGTGGTATCCGTGTTGATGCTCTTTTTCACCACGTCCGGGGTGTTTCTGCCGCTCGAAATCGCCCTCAACAAGGTGTGGGGATTTCAGATCAACCGCAGTTTCCTGAAAAATCAGGCCATGTCTTTTACGCTTGCCTTGATATCAGGGGTGCTTTCCCTCGGCTTTATTCTCGCGATTACGCCCGTGCAAGCGGGAATTACTTTCCTGATCGGCTGGATACCTTCCCGGACCTTCGTCACGCTCGTGTCGCGCACCGCCCTGGAGATCGCCTCCGTGCCCCTGGTGGCGGCGATGTATTTCCTAATCTACTACCTTTTGCCCAACGGGAAAGTTCCCATCCGGCGGGTTTTTCCCGCTGCCATCGCCACCGGCATCTTAACCGAGGTAGGGACAGTGATCTATTCTCTCACTCTCCCCATGTTCCGTTTCCGGGAGGTTTACGGGCCCTTTGCCTTGTCGGTGACTTTGCTTTTTTGGGCGTATGTGGGCTCTTTGCTGCTGCTCTTCGGCGCACACCTCTCGGCGCACATGTTTGTGACGAATGAGGCGGAAGAAGCCAGGAGTTAGAATTCAGGAGCCAGGAGGTAAAGGCTGGAATGAAGAAGGTGGAAGTAAAACGGGGAAAGTGACTTCTAAATTCTAGCTTCTCTCTTCTAACTTCTACCTTCCAGTTTTTCTCTCTAAAGGCGAAATTCATGGCAAATCGGCAGCAGATCCAAGAAATCCCGAATGCAGTGCGTATGACGCTGGAGAAGGCCCACGCCGAGTATGGGGCGGTGGTGCGCAAGGTCCGGTGGGGCGACGGGCCGCTTTACATCTGCGGGGAAGGGGACTGCGCGTCCCTGGGTCTGGCGGCGAGCTACGCATTCGAAACATTTCCCGGCTGGCCCGTGGTGGCGCGCCCGGTGGAGGTCTTCCAGAGCTACGCCCACCATCTCCTGCGCCCGCGGTCGGTGCTGATCATGATTTCGACCGCGGGAGAATGGCCGGAAGGCCAGGAACTTGCCCACTCTGCGCACGAGGGCGATTGCACCGTGGTGGCGCTGACGAATTCTCCTGACAGTTCGCTGGCGAAAGTGGCGGACCACGTTTTCATCGCTCGGGCAGAGGTGGATAGGGAATCGCCCGCGATGGCGGTTTGCATGCACGCCGCCCTCAATTTCCTGGCATTTGAAGCCGCCCGCATTTTGAAGCGTCCCGAGCCGAAGTGGAAATTGCTGGAAGAAGAGTTTGATCAGACGCCCGAAAAGCTCGAATGGGTGTTCACGCAGCTTCCGACCGTGGTTCGGTCGATGGCAGCAGAGGTGGCGCGCCTGCCCAGGCTGCGCATCGTCGGTGGAGGTTTCTACCATTATCCCGCCGGGCAGGCCGCGTGGCGAATGCGGTCCCTGCCCAGCCCGCAGGTGGGGGCGGTGGAAGCCTCGGAATTCTTGCACGAACATCCCTACTTCGCCCGTAAGGGGGAATCGGTTCTGTTTCTTTCCGGCTCGCACTCGCCAATGAAGAAGCTCCTCCATCGTGGCGCCGCCCAAGCTCGGGCGAATGGCGCGCGGGTGCTTTCCCTCACCGACAGCAATGATCGCGACCTCGTCGATGGCTCGGACTTGGGGATCCTGATCCCGTCTCTCCTCGAAGCGCCGGCGGCAACGCTCGTAATGTTCATGCTCGAATGGCTGGCGATGGAAGTCCCGCGCGCGGCAAAGCCATAAGAGAAAGTCAAAGGGAAAACTGCAAAAGGCAAAAGTGAAAGGCGGTGTAGCGCCCCGATATATCGAGATGGTTCTTCCCTCGGCTCGCGCTCCCGAAAGTGAGACCACGCGTCTGTCTCTAGGGCATGCGGTTTTTGCTACGGAAGAGCCCCGGACTCCCATAAGGGCGGCCCGCGCTACGCGGTCGCTCCAAACGAGCGAGGGCAGTAAATTCAAAATAACACCGGACGGGGCCGCGGACTTCAAACTTCGAACTTGCATTTACGCTGCGGGAAAGAATCGGTGAATGAGAAGGAAGCACACGTAGGAGATGACGCCGGCAATGGGGATGGTCAAAACCCAGGCCCACATGATGCCGCGCGCAACTTTCCAATGGACGGCGCTGAAGCGTTGCACGCTGCCCACGCCCATGATGCCGCCGGCGATGGTGTGGGTGGTGGAAACGGGGATACCGGCCATGGCGGTGCCCAGGAGGCTGACGGCCGCCGCCGTTTCCGCGCAGAAGCCGCCCACCGGTTTCAGCCGCGTGATCTTCATGCCCATGGTTTTTACAATGCGCCAGCCGCCCGCCATGGTTCCCATGGCGATGGCGGCGTGGGCCATTAGCACGACCCAGAAGGGAATGTAGAACCGCGTGAGAATTCCGGCGGAGAAAAGGGTTCCCGCGATGATGCCCATGGTCTTCTGCGCGTCGTTGGTTCCATGGCCGAAACTGTAAGCGGCAGCCGAGAGGAGTTGCAACTTACGGAAGTATTTGTCAAGGCGCTGGGGCGACCACGATTGAAATATCCAATAGACAGCGAACATCAGAGTGCCGCCGAGAATGAATCCGATGGTTGGGGAGATAATGATGAAAGCGAGCACCTTGGTCCACCCGCTCGTAAGGATGACGTTCCCACCCGGCCTTGGCGATCGCGGCGCCGGCATATCCCCCGATGAGGGCGTGGGAGGAACTGACAGGCAACCCGTAATACCACGTCAGGATATCCCAGAAGATCGCCCCCAGCAGGCCGGCCAGAATTACATAGAGGTTGACGGCCTCCAGCCGGATCATCCCTTTGCCCATGGTCCGGGCGACGGCCGTTCCGAAGGTGAAGGCGGCCACAAAGTTGAAGAAAGCCGCCCAAAGAACAGCGACCCTTGGCGATAGAACACGCGTGGAAACTACCGTGGCGATGGAATTCGCCGCATCGTGAAAGCCATTGAGGAAATCGAAGCTGAGAGCCACTGCTACGATGATGATGGCAAATGTTACCGTTGGGGTCATTTCAAGTAGTGATGAGTGAAGAGTGATGAGTGAAGAGTTCCGATTGAGAAGTGGCTTAGGGCTCTTCACTCGTTACTCTTCACTCGTCACTCTTCACTATTTCTGGCGTCAGGCCGCCTTCAACACCACGGATTCGAGAACGTCCGCGACATCTTCCTCCTTATCTGTGCAGGCTTCCAGAACCTCGTAGATTTCTTTCCACTTGATCACTTCGAAGGGATCTGTGGATTCCTCAAACAGGCGGGCAATGCATTCGCCTTTGATGCGGTCAGCTTCCTCTTCCAGCAAGGTGAGCTGCTCGCAATACTCGATCATGTTTTGGGGATGGTTTAATTGCGCCACCGCGCTCACGATGATCTCAGTCCCGTGCAGGATCACCTTCGCAAGCTGTTGCGCACCCGGCGTTACCTTCTTGATTTTATATGTAATGAAGCGGCTGGCCGCGGCGTCCACGAGGTCGAGAACGTCATCGAGCGCCGAGCCCAGCGCATGAATGTCTTCCCGGTCGAAGGGCGTAATGAACGTACGATTCAGCTTCTTCATCAGGGAGTGGGTGATCTGATCGCCCTTGTGCTCCAGGAATTTGATTTCCGAGAACCTGCTTCTCGACCTCCAGAAAGTTCTCGAACATGGCCACCAGCATCTTGGCAGCTTTATGAATGTTTTCAGCTTGTTCGTTAAAAAGGCCGTAGAACTTTTCGTCTCGGGGTATCAGTTGCACTGTCCATCCTCGGGGAAGACATTCGAGCAGGGTATTGTTAACGAAATGTTACAGAAACGCAAGCATGTAGCCGCTTTTTTTCACGAACACGTTTATAACCATCGACTTGTGAGGCGCACGAGTTGGCGCGGCAGTACTCAGGAGCATGCGGTGTTGCGGCGGCGGGGGGAGGTGCGTGAGGGTGAGCCATCGCTTGCTGCCGGGTCTTTGCACCGATTTCGGGGAGACCTTGGACCCGTTGCGGACCCAAGCGATTGCCTCGTTGGCGGACGGGGTGTGTTAGAGGTGGACGAGGTGAGGCAGTACGGGGTGGATGCAGGTGGGCGTTGAAGCGGGCAGCGCGACCCCTCGAGGGGCAGGGCGATGGGGAGAATTGTATCAGTCATGCGCGTGCATCGCGCCAACGGCTACTTGAGGCGGTAGAGCATTTCGCCGGCGCGCGGCACCACAAGCACGCCTTCATCCTCGCGGCCTTCCCACTCTTCACGGCGAAGGCGGGCGGGATCCAGGTAGCCCAGATTGACGCGCCGACAGTGGCCTTCCGGAATGGCCGTGGCCAGGGTCACTTGAATGCGTGGAGTCTCTGTTTTGGTGAGCGCGTCGTACGTGCCCAGTCCTTTGACGTGCGTTGAGTGGGCCAGGATTCCGCCCGGGTAGGCTTTGAATTTGTCCCATCGCGCCAGGAAATAGTCGCGGCAGTGATATCCAATTTCCTCAATAATGGCGCCGTGCGTATAACTGATCTCCGTAATGTGCGGGGCAAAGATCACCACCTCCCCGCCGTCGGCGATGGCGGGTTCCATCTTGTACATGCCCTTGCCGGCCGTCCAGACATCGTCGTAGAGGCGGGGCATCAGGGAGAGCACCCGCTTATAGGGCTTCTTCACGTAGACGATGTGCCTCTGCGCGGAAAGCGCCGAAGCGGATTTCCAAGCCTCTTGCGGCGAGCCGAAGTAAATCCCCGCCAGGCCTTCGTGCGTCACCACCAGCGCGAGGCAGGCGGCGGGCGTGTCAATCATGCCGGCCGCGCGGTCAATGATGGCGCGAATGGGTGTGTAACCGGAGCCGATGACCTTGTAGTTGGTAATGAGGGCTCCGAACCAATGCGTCAGGTTGATGATCTCTGACCCGGCGATACCCGGGAAGAAGTACTTGCTGCCGCCGGAGAAGCCGGCGACTTCGTGGGGAAAGACCGGCCCGCAAATGATGATCTGGTCATAATCGCGGATCAACTTGTTGAGGCGGACGGGCACCTCCTGCGCCAGCAATCCGCCGGTAAACTCGCCGATTTCGGCGGCAGGGATCACACCCAGGGTCACAAAATTCTGCGGGTTTTCCCAATGATGATTGAAGATGTGGCTCCTGCCGCAGAGCCCGTTCTCGACCGGCCGGCCCACCAGCCTGCTGAGGCGCTCATCGTCCATGATCGGGTGCGTGCCGAGCGCTACGAGGTAATCCAAGGCGGCTACCCGCGGGGCGAGGTGCGCCTCGATCAAGTCATACATCAGCGGCATGGGCATAGTGCGAGTGCCATCGGGAATGATGACGAGCACGCGCTTCCCGTTAACGAGGAGCGCGCCCAGCCCCTGTTGCACAACCTGGCTGGTTTCCTCGCGGGTCAGGTAACGATCCGCGAATCCCTTTCCAACACTCATGGGTTTGTGCCTCCAAAGGCAGGGCTAGTCCTAAGTGCTTGGTGGTTAGTGTCCACCTGCCCGCCGCGAGATCTAGCCCCTATCCACTGACCACTAGCCACTGCTCTTCATACTCCCGCGCATGCGGAGAACCCGCCATCCACCGGCAGGACGATTCCTGTCACAAAGGCCGAGGCCGGGGAGAGGAGCCACAGCACGGCTCCAAACAGATCCTCCGGCTGGCCAAAGCGCCCCATCGGCGTGTGACTGATGATGGCTTGACCCCGAGCCGTGAGGTTTCCCGTCTTTTCCTCGGTCAGGAGAAACCTGTTTTGCTTGGTCAAGAAGAAGCCGGGCGCAACAGCGTTCACACGAATCCGCGGCGAGTACTGCTGCGCCACATGCACGGCGAGCCATTGCGTGAAGTTGCTGACGCCCGCTTTGGCGGCGGAGTATGCCAGGACGCGCGTCAAGGGACGGATGGCGCTCATGGAGGAAATGTTGAGAATGACCCCTTCACCTTTCTCCGCCATCATCTTTCCGAACACCTGTGAGGGCAGGATGGTTCCCATGAGGTTGAGATCAACAACCCAGCGCAAGACCTCGGCAGGCAGATCGAAAAACCCGAGGTCGCCGCCGGTGGTGGCTTCAGGCTTGTTACCCCCCGCCGCGTTCAACAGCCCATCAACGCGGCCGAATCTTCCCTGAACCGTCTCCGCGGCTTTGCGCAGGCTGTCCACGTTCAAGACGTCGGCGCTGATTGCCACGGCCTGGTTAGCGCGCGGCTGCATGAGCTCCTTGATGTGCTGAAACGGCTCCAAGTTGCGGGCCAGAATCACCACGTTGGCCCCGCACCCCACCAGCGCGCAGGCGATCTCCCTCCCCAGGATTCCCGTTCCCCCGGTAATGACCACGGTTTTCCCGCTGAAATCATAAAGGCGGTTCAGTTCTGAAGAGTCCATTGCGCTGTCGCTCCCTTTGGAATACATGCCGCCCCTCGATGCGACCCCCGTTCGGATGGGGATAATGAGCCGGCCTCGGATGAGGCGCCCTGCGGACACTTTCGGTCCAGGAGGGCCATCGCATCGAAGATGACATGACTAGGTACGCTAACACCGGAGTGAGCATCCCTGCAAGGAGTGGTTGAGGGAAGCACGCGCGGCGAGATGCGGTTCCCGCCGCACATGGTGGGGCGTGGGAGAAATCAGAATTTCCAATCCGAGGTAAGCCGCACAGCATTGCCGCGCAACGTGCCCAGTGATTGCGAGCTGTCATAGTGCGTGTAACCCAGGGCGAGCGAAAGCCGGGGACTGGCTTTCAGGGTGATTGCCGGATTGAGAAGCAGTGCGGGCTTGATCGGCGCTCCGTGCTCGACCTGTTGGATGCCTGCGCCACTGGAAAAATCGTATCCGAGGCGCCCGCGAATTCTTCCCGCGATGTGGGTGGTAAGGTATTGGCGTTGGTAGAACCCGGGATTGAACATTCCCAGGTAAGGCCTTTCCGCCCCGCCGGCCAGCCCATAAGCGAGCCCGGCATATCCGACATCGACGGCGATAGCGGATTTGTGGAACAACTTTCGGTCGAAAGTGAGGGAAGCGCCCAAAGCGCGGTTGTGATCGACTTCGTGAAACTGCGCCGGAGCGGAGCCGGCAAGGCCGAACACATGGCTGTACGAAATCGTGAAATCATCGGTGGCGAAGGGCTCGAGGCGCAGGTCTGTTTTCGAGTCGAAGTGATAATCCAATCCGGCAGAAAGCCGGTCTTCCATCACTCCCAGGCGGACGGCGGTAGGAGTGTAGGTGACGGCGGAGCGCGCGGCCGTCAGGTCAACGCTGAGCTTTTTGCTCGACGCATAGCTGAGATTGACAAAGCCCAGGGGGCGAGATCCCGCTGTAGTAATGGGCTCCTCCTGGGTGGGGATGCCGGCGATTTCGCCCGGCCCAAACCGCGCCAGCCCCACCCCGCCACGCACGGTGAGTTGCGGCGTAACAAAGGTAGTTTGACGATAGAGAAGTTGCGAGGGGCCCACGGCGCCCTGTATTCCGCCATTCGGGCTTTGGGAAGGAAGGTAATACATGGACAAATAAGATTCCGAGCGCGGCAGCAAAGTTGAGCCCCAGGTGACTTCATACCCAAAGGTGTTCAGATCCTCCCCCAGCAAATCATTCCCAGTGATCCCGGTACCGATTTCCCGCGCGTAGGAAGCGGAGGTGTGCAAAGTGGGCTGGGAATCACTGCGCAGACTGTTATCAAGTTCACGCGCTTCCGCATTGCCGGGGTCGAGGGTTTCCGCCCGATACACCAGCGCCCGGGCTTGCCGCGGATGGTGCAGAGCTCTTTCCAGATGGGCGAGCAGCAGCAAGGCGGCGACATCGCCCGGATCATCATCCACAATCCTCGCCGCCAAATTGCGTGCGTACACCAGGTCGCCGCGATAGTAGGCAACGCGCACGTTGCCTTGGAGGGCTTCCGCATCCGTGGGGTCCTCGCTGATGAGGTGATTGAACCGCCGCAGAGCCTCAGCTTGATGCCCTCGGTAGAGGTCCAGGTATGCAAGCTGCAATTGCGCGTCGCGATTCCGCGGATGGGCGGCGAGGAGCGAGGTCAGGGTCTTGCGCGCCTCGGGGTATTGGTGCAGGTTCATTTCCACGCGGGCCAAGCCCAGCGCAAGTTCGAGATTGGCGGGATAAATTGCCGCCAGGTTCCGGTAGATGGGCAAGGCGGTTGTGAGGCGGCCTGCCCACATTTGCACGCGCGCAATCTCCTCCAGGACGTCAGTATCCCCCGGGTGCTCTAGCAAGAGCCCTTGGAAGGTCCGCAAGGCGGCGTCGTACTGGCCATTAAAGGCCAAAGCCCGCCCCAAGCCAACCTTGGCGTCGTAATCACCCGGGGTGAGCTCCAAGACACGACGATACGAGGCAATGGCCTCCGTGTAGGCGCGGCGCCGGACCTGGAGAATCGCCATTCCCTCGAACGCTTCCACGTCCCGCGGATTCCTGGCCGCGCGCTCGTGATAGAGTATTTCCAGAGGCGAGGGCACCTCTGTTCCCCTGCCCGCCGCCAGGGATGGCGGCGGTGGATTCTGCTTCTTTGCCGTCAGGACCGCCGGCACCAGGAGGGCGCCAGCCGCCACCAGCACGAGTGAGAAGGATGAACACTTCGTGCCAAGGCGAAAGGTCCTTGGATCTGCAAGCAGGTTGAAGGAGTTCTTCTTTGCAATAGGGAGCCTTTCGATGCGGGGGTTCATTTTTGCGTGATTTCTATCGCCGTGGGCTATCAGGATGCCGCAGCCGGCGCGGGCTGGAAGGGTGGTTCTGCGCCCCTATCCCTCTGCGGCGGCGCCAACGTGGGCCACTTTCTCCCAACGGCGGCTACCTGCCAGGAATTTCAGGACTCCCTGAAAGCGGAAGTACAAAACCAACTGGCGGTATCCGATGTTTTCAAACAACGCGAACATTAGTAGGGTCAGCAAATCTCGAAACCGCGGGTAGCGGCGATAGGTGAGCTCTTCCAGAAGAACCGCGCCCACCGAGAGGAATCCGCCGTAGATAAAGCCGAGCAGAATAAACGCCAAGAGCAGTCCGGCAGGAACAATGTGCAGGAAAATGCCCAAGGGGATGAAAAGATATCCCAGGAATTCCACCGCCGCGCCCAGCCCCTCCACGTAACCGTGGAAGGGGAAGCTGAGCCAACCCACAATTCCATATTTTCTTCCGAACAGGACCTCCGAGTGTTTCCAAAGCGTCTGACAGAGCCCCAATTGCCAGCGGCGGCGCTGATTGGCCAGCATGTCGAGCTTGGAAGGGCACTCCGTCCAACACACGGGGTCGGAGGTGAAGGACATGCGGATTCTGCGATTGTGCTCCGCTGCCCACTGATGGAGTTGCACAATCAGGTCCATGTCTTCCGTCACCGTGTCGTGGCAGAAACCGCCCGCTTCGATGACGATGGCGCGCGCGAAGACCGCGAACGCCCCCGACACGATTAACGTGCCCCCCAACAGGTGCCACCCCGTGCGTCCGAAAAGGAAGCTGCGCAGGTACTCGACCACCTGAAATCGTTCCAGCCAGGTCCGAGGCAGGCCGACTCTGAGCACGCGCCCGCCCTTGATCTCGCACCCGTTGAGGATGCGCACGATCCCGCCGCTCACCACGGTTTCAACGGTGGAATTGATGATGGGGTCCATAAGGCGCAACAGGGCATCGCGCTCGAGCAGGCAATCGGCGTCCAAGTTGCAGAAATAGGGTGAGCGGCAGAGGTTGATGCCGGCGTTGAGAGCGTCCGGCTTGCCCCCCCGCACTTTGCTGACAACCAAAAGGTTGGGAAGCTTGGGATTGATGTAATAGGTGCGGACGGGCGCCGTGGGGATGCTGGCGCGATAGGCCCCATCCATCTCCACCAGCTCAAAACTCTGCACCAGGCGGTCGAGGGTCATATCTGTTGACCCATCGTCCACGACAATGACTTGCACATCGGGGAAATCCGCCCGCAAGGCGGAGCGAACGGAATTCACGATGACGTCTTGTTCGTTCCAGGCGGGAATGATGATCGTCACCGGCGGAGTCAAGGGGGAACGGCGCAAAGCATCCAACCCTTGATAGTTCATCTGCCGCATGTGTACCCAGGTGGCGCGCAGCGAGATGAGCATCAGGACGGTGTAAATCCCGTTGCCCAGGAAAAAGTAGGAGAGAACAACAAGATTGAATATCGTGACCCAGTCGTCGAAATATGAATGAATATGAATCATCGCCGGCAATTTCCTTTAGGCCGCCAGAGAGGGCGGGAAATCGAGAACTTGCTGGAGACTGACGGCCCTCTCCTCAGCGGATTGCGCCTCTTGCACGAACCGCATCTTGAATTCCTCATAGGGGAGGTATCGGGCCATGAAGCTTTGATGGATCTCCAGATCCACTGTGCGGAGAATCCCCGAAAGCCCCAACAGAGCCGTATCGTTGGCCATCTGTTCGACCATGAGGGCATCCACGCCTTTTGTGCCCACGCTGTACTCCTGCACCAGGGAAGACATCAATCCCGTGCGCTCAATTACCTCCACAATTTGTTCGCGGGTGGTGGGGTCAGGTGAAATCAGGAAGTGCTCATAGAGATGATGCTTTCCCTCTCGCCCCAAGGCTATGAGGGTTTGGGTGGCCGCCTCGCGCACTAGCCAGTTAGGATCGCGCAAGCAGTCGCGAATGTCCAGGTGCAGAGGCGCGGCGGCTTGGCGCAAGTGGGCGAGGGCGCGCACGGTGCGCATGCGCACGAACCATTGTGGATCGAGCAGAAGGCTGCGCACCAGGGGCGTGGCGCAAGGGCCGGCGAGAAGGACAATCACTTCTGCCGCGCGACCTCGCACATCCGCGCTCGGGTCCATAGCGAGCCCGGAGAGTAGCAAATCCACCATAGCGGGTGGAAGCGACTCTGGGGTGAGGGTGGAATTAGGGTGGCGGGCAGCCTCGCGGCAGACCATCATCCGCAGGATCTCGATGGCGTGCGCGCGGATCTGACGGTGCTCGTGGCGCAGGGAAGGCAAGAGGGCCGGCGCGCAAGCAAGGTCATAGCAGACCATGGCAGCCTGCAATCCGCGCAAGGGCGGGGAAGTGGTTTCCCCCAGGACCACCGCATGGAGCATTTCCCGCAGCATGGGAAAGCTCTCCGGCGCGCCCAGTGCCGCTAATGACCGCAACGCCACCAACTGGATGTCAGCATGGCGGTCATCCAGGGCCTTGACGAGCAGAGGCCAACTGGGCTGATGATGCAGCATTCCTAAGTTCCGGATGCTTTTCGCGCGCAAAAGATATCGCATGCGCGCGCGGTCGTCCACCCCATTGCCCGGCGAGGGATGAGCAGCCGCGTGCCCATTGGCCAATCGGCTTCGCCACAACGCAACCAACCCCAGTTCCTCGCAGAGGGTCTGAAGGAAAACCAGGGACTGTTCTGTGAGCTTTCGCTTGGAGAAAAGAGGATCGAGCAGGAGTTCCAAGTCCGCCAACGGCAATTCCCGGAGGGCCGAGATTCCAGAGGCGTTCCCGGCGCCGGAGAGCACCTCCGCCAGAACCGGCCGGTACTTGCGTTGCAGGGTGTGAACGTAGCGAATATAACGGGTTTGCTGCCAACGCCGGAAGATTGCTACAGCCATGAGTAGGCAGGTTCCCATTACCACGGAAAGTAGAATGACGAAGGCCCATTGCGTTAGGGGGTCAGTGATATTGCCCATGGCATTGCCGTCCTTATAATGGCGGTGCATTCAGTCCTGTTCAGAACCTGCCTGATCAGGAGCAAATAGGAGAGCGAATGAGTACCACACCATGAACGCTTGACTTTTGTCACCCAGGAGCGCCCGAGGGGACGCCCAAGGAAGGGAGAGTATAGTCTTGTGGAACCCCTATTTCAACACCTATCTTTTGGAAATTAACTTTTTTTGGCCGGTATCAAACAGTCATGGATCTTGCCCTGTTACAATCCGATGCAAGGCTGTCCAAATGGGCGACCCGCGACCCAGGTTTACATGTTGACTTATGTATTTTCAATAATTTAATTGAAGCGAGCGTGTTCCGGTAATAGTGGCAGCGTGGCTAAATTAACGGGGTTTGTCCCCCTCGCGGCAAGGAATGCGTGTAACAGATTCGTACCGCGCTTCACATCATTAAGGTTGAGAGGTTATGATTTGGGGGTTTAATTGTTAGCCTCCAGTCCGGATTTCTCCCAACCCAAAAGGCCCTCCTGATACACCTTGACTTGCTCGAAGGGGTAGCCGTGCTCCAGCAGGATCCTTCCCGCGGCGCGGCCAGCGGCGCAAACATCCCCGGAAGACCGTCCGCTCTCATAGAAGATGATGACGCGGTCTTTGGGCAGAGTGCTCCAGCGCTGCATCATATTATCTATGGGAATATTAAGCGCTCCGGGAATAGCTCCCCCGGCGAATTCTTTGGCCGGCCGCACGTCAACAAAAAGCGGCTTGGTCTTTCCCGTCAGGAGCTCGCGCAGCTCGCTCGTATGAATCAGGCTGGGCTGCTTCTTGAGGGCATCCGCTTCGCTGCACGTTCCCTCGTCCCCCTGGAACCTCGACAGCGAGTTTGCCGGGGCTGATCCGAACAAGCCGAAGGGTGAGGAGGACGGTTCGGCGGCGGGTGCGGCTTTCTGGGAAGATGCCGTAGATTTTGAGGGAATTTTCATTTGCGCCGGCCGAGAGGCGGCGGGTAACACAGGGGCCGCTGGCACCGGGAGAGTTGAGGACAGCCCTACTCCCTGTGCCGCCAATTCCTGGTCGATGAGCCGCGAGAACTGGTCCACATCCGGCGCCCCCGATACCACCTGGTGCCCGATGAAGAACGTGGGCGTGACATTCACCCCCAGCGCTTTGCCGTCCTCGTGATCGCGTTGCACGCGCGCGGCCTCCGCGCCGCCGGCCAGGCACTGATTGAATCTCGTCTGATCCAAGCCAATTTCAGCGGCATCGCGCTTCAATCCGTCATCGCTCAAATCGGCCTGCTGCGAATAAATCTTGTCCACCGCTTCCCAGAACTTTCCCTGTTCGGCAGCGCATTCTGAAGCTTGCGCCGCGCGCTCGGCGAAGGGGTGGACGTGAACAAGAGGGAATTGGCGGAATACAAAGCGAATCTGGTTTGCGTACTTGGCGCGAATCTCCCTCGCCACCGGTTCCTCGCGTCCACAGGCGGGACATTCAAAATCTCCAAACTCCACCACCGTCAAGGCCGCGTTGGGATTGCCCGTCGCGTGGCTGTCGGACCTCACCAGCTTTTCCGCCGTGGTCTCAGTCGGGGAGGGAGGCGGCGGGGGTGGCATTTCCCCATGCGCGGCGAGCTCGTAGAAAGCGGGGACGCCGATCAGCAGCGCGGCCACAGATACCGCAAAGAACCTGCGCACTTGGGCCAGTTGCGCGGAGGCGTCGGCTTCCGGCGCGGGTCGAACCACATTGTAGATGGCCAGCGCGCAAAGGGCGGCCATCACCAGGCCCGAGGTCACGCACCATGCGCAGAAAGCATGAATGACGAACCCTTGCAGATATTCCAGGTAAAGCGAAAAGAGAAATCCGAACCCCGTGGCGCCCGCCAGCGCGTAGCGGACCTCGATGGCCAGCGCCGCGGGAACGAGTGATTCCGCAATGATGAGCAGGGCCACCAAGACGTAGCCCGCCACGCCCAACACCGGCATGGGCACTCCATGAAGGTGGGAATAAGCGCTGGCGCGTACGGCGTCGCAGCCCGTTCCAAAGCAGACCATCGGCCGGGACGGGGTAGTATAGGTCCAGAGGAGATAAAGGGAATCGAAGAGCCCAACGAGGGCGACAAGGAGCGAGATGGGTTTCCGCATGATCACCTATTCTACAATATCAGAGGTGCGCGCGCGGCTGTGGGTTGCTTGGCAAAGGGCTAAAGACCGTGAAAAGGCACTAAACGGTGCCCCCGGGCGCGCGCCGGTCGGCGACGCGATTTTTCGCTTCCGCCAGAGACTCCGCGAGGCCGTAGGGTTCGAGCTCCTTCATAAGCTGGTCGGTGGACTGGAAAACGATGCCGTGCATTCCGATGGCACGCGCGGTTGCGATGTTGACGGCGCGGTCGTCAAGGAAGAGCGTTTGCGCGGGCAGCACCCCCAGAGCCTCAAGACAAACGTGATAGATCGCGGCGCCGGGTTTGGTTGTTCGCAGCTCACCGGAAAAGCAAAGATGGTCAAAGAGCTCAAGCCACGTGGCCGTCCGGCGGAGGTAGTCGCCCACACTTCGCGACATGTTGGAAAGAACCGCGGTCTTCCATCCGCGCTGGCGCAGCACTCGGGCCCATTCGATCATGACGGGGTCGGTCCTCGCCCAGATTTGAATGTCCTTGGCCACCAACTCCTGAATCTGCCCCGGTGAGAGGGTAACGCCCGCCGCGAGGCCAAAATCCTGCCAGTAAGCGGAGACGCCAAGCGCATCACCGTCATAGGCGTCGCGATGTCGCCAGTATGTTTCCTGAAAAGCCGCAGCGTCCAGTCCGGTGGCTTGGCGCAGCGGCTCATAATCCTCCGGGGTCGGCGCCAAGCTCAGCACGCACCCGTAGTCGAAAATGACGGTGGTTATGGGCATGGGTTTAGGTGGCAATTCTGTCTCGCTAAGGGGTATTCGGAAATAAGCTCTTTACTCATTGTGGAGTGGCCCGCTCACCCCCACAATCCGCAGAACGTGGGGCTCCCTCCGTCATGCGGTTCCCCCTCTCCCCCAAGGCGTCGAGGGTATTGAACTTACGCCTTACTCCTTTCCTTTCAAATACATTCTGGCCTCGCGGCGATAAGTGGTTTATTTTTCTATAACATTCTGGCCTAGGGGTGAATTTGATCAAGGTCAGTTTTGCATCCCTTTTGTTTTCAAATACGTTCTGGATAATACGCTCAAAAAAACGCTCCCCCTTTTTTCGCCTCATACGACGCGAGAATATAGCAAGCCTTTTAATTTCAACGGCATATGATTTTGAAAATCTTCGCGCTTTGCCGCTAAGCCATTTCGTTTCTAATACATTCTGGCCTACAGCGGTTGCTTTTTTGTCGCCGCGGGACGTACGGTTCGCAAAATCACGGTCTCGCCAGAGGAACCGGGGAGCCGAATGGGGATTAGCCGGCCCCATCCCCCTATACAAGTCTATACCCAAAGACCATCCTGTCAAGGATTATGTTAGCCTACAAATTAGAGCCCATATCGGCGGGCAAGCAACCCGACAAAACATCGGAGAAAAAGTCCAGATATGCCAAAATGTCCCCGGCAGGCCGACCTGCCCACGCTTACGCATCGGTGCTCATCCTTGGGCTATCCACAATCGAGCTCCGCATGGTGATTATGGCTCGAAAAGCGATTCCACAAACTCGTGGGGGTCAAAGGGCAGCAGGTCGTCGATCTTTTCTCCGACGCCGACGAACTGGATGGGCAGGCCGAGCTCGCGGGCGATGGCGATGACCACGCCGCCTTTGGCGGTGCCGTCCAGCTTGGTCAGAATAATGCCGGTGGCGCCGCCGTGGTCGACGAACTGCCGCGCCTGCTGGAGTCCGTTCTGTCCCGTCGTGGCATCGATGACCAGCAGGACTTCATGCGGGGCATTAGGGACTTCGCGCGCGGCGATGCGGCACATTTTCTCGAGTTCCGCCATGAGGTTGGTTTTGGTGTGCAGGCGTCCCGCCGTGTCCACGATCACCGGATCGTGACGCCGGTGCTTGGCTGCGGCCAGAGCGTCAAAGAGGACCGCGGCGGGGTCGGCCCCGGATTTTTGCTTGATCATCTCGATGCCCAGGCGCCCCGCCCAAATCTCCAATTGCTCATTGGCGGCGGCGCGGAAGGTGTCCGCGGCGCAGAGCAGGGGGCGGCGGTTCTGGTGCAAGAAGTAATGGGCCAGCTTGGCGATGCTGGTGGTTTTGCCCACCCCGTTCACCCCCACCACAAAGATGACGGAGGGCATGCCCGGCGGCGGCTGCTTGGCCTTGGGGGCAGCGGAGGCCGCGCCGGGATCTTCCAGAATCGCCAGAATGGCTTGCTCGACTGCGGGGCGCAATTGCGCCGTCTCCCGCAGCACGCCTTGGCGGATTTGCTGCTTCAGTCCACCCACAATCTCCTGCGTGGTGCGCACTCCCAAGTCGGCGGTAATCAGGGTTGCTTCCAGATCGTCGAGCACCGATTCATCCAGGGCCGCCTTGCCCTCGACAATCTCTTCGATCCGTTCCACTAGTTGGGCCTTGGTGGAGGCGACGGCCTGCTTCAACCGGTCCAGGAAGCCGGGTTTCTTCTCACTATTTCCGGAACCAAACAGGGAAACCATAGATGCTTATTCTAGCTTGAAGTGGCGCACGTGCGGGATGAAATCACCGGGATTGGATTGTGGGACATCCTGATGTTGTCGCGGCAGGTTTATCCGTCAGCGGGCCGACGCCACGGCGGCGTCTCGATAAGGTCGGGACAGATTTCGCCGCCGCTACAACACCTCAGTCGACCCTTAGGGTTCCAGTTCGATATTCTCGACAAAAGTTTTCGCGGTCCTCGGTGTTGACGCATCCTTGATGGTCGAGCGTTCGAGCTTGATCTTTGCGAGCAATTTGGCGGCGGCATCGTGCTGGGTTTTCGCCGCCTCCGCTTGTTCTTTGGGCGCCGTGGTGTCTTGTGCGGCCTTTTCCAGGCAGCTCACCAGTTCTCCCATCATGTTATCGTGAATGGCGAGCTTGTTTACGGCACTCTTTTGGTGGTTAAGGCTCACAAAAGTCGCAAGGCTCTCTTTTTTCACTGTCTCCTTGAGTTCCACCAGCGCCTGCTTGGACCCCTCGACCATGGCAAGGTCGTCATTGCAAGCCTGCGCGCGGACCTTTTGCGGTGCAAGCGAAAGCCCTACGCCGGCCACCATCAGGAAAGTCATTCCCCATCCCCGTGTCATGATTGCGCCCCCTCGATTCGATGGTGATCTTGCCCGGAAGATGCTGCCCGAGGACACTTCTTTCCGGAATCCACGATTGAATCTGGCGCTGATGCTAGCACGATCCGAAGCACATTGCTTGATTATTGTCACGCCCCCCGCGGCTGCGGAATCGTGGCCCGAAATTCTGACCACGGGTCTTTTGCCCACAGGGGACGAGTTGCGGACCTACAAAAACAGGTCGGCGCTACATGTGCTTCGCGCCAGGGTAGGAGTGATAACGGAGAATTGGAGTTAAGTCCGAGGCAGGGTAACCCGATCCACGGTGGATGTCTCCACCGCGCGCCGCCGCGTTTCCCACTTGGCAAAGCTGCCCTTGACCAGAGCCGAATCCAGGGCGTCCACGACGATGGGGTCGTATTTGCTCCCCACGTACTTGCGCAGGATTTCCAGGGCTTGGGGAAACTCCGAACCCGCGTTGTAAGGCCGGTCGGTGGTGATGGCATCAAAGGTGTCGGCCACGGCGATGATGCGCACCATCAGCGGCAGTTCGTCGCCGGTGAGGCCGTCGGGATACCCCCGGCCGTTCAGCGCTTCATGGTGCCAGCGGATACCGGGCAGCATATCCGTAAGCTGTTTGACCTGGCGCACGATTTCATAGCCCATCACGGTGTGGCGCTTCATGATTTCATACTCTTCCTTGGTGAGCACGCCCGGCTTGTTGAGGACACGGTCCTCGATGCCGATTTTGCCGACGTCGTGCAAGGTCGCGGAGATGCGTATCTTGTCCACTTCCACTTCTTCCAGACCCAGTTCGCGCGCCAGGATGACGGAGAATTCTGCCACCCGCCCGGAATGGCCTTTCGTATACATATCCTTGGCATCAACGGCAGCCGCGATCATTTCAATGGAGTCGATAAACAGTTGCCGGTTCTGTTCCGAAGCCGACTTGAGGTCGCCGATGTGGCGCTGAATGTCTTCGGCCATCTGATTGAAGGTGGCGGCGAGCTCCCCAATTTCCGTGCTGCTGCGGATCTCCGCCTGCTGCGTGAAGTCACCCAGGGCGATAGAGCGGGCCCGCTGCGTCAGCAAGTCGATGGGATAGGTAATGGCCTTGGCGGCCAGAAAGCCGATCACCATGCACAACACCACCAGCAACAGCCCCAACTGAAAGGTCTGGTGGCGCATTTCAAAAACCGTGAAGTAAGCGTCGCTGGTTTTACGTTGCACGATCACGCCCCATCCCAGCTTTTGCGTGGGCGAGTACGTGCCCAGCATTTCGACCATCCGGTTACCCTTTTGCAGGAGGAAAGGAGAAGTCTCCGCCACGCGCGCGCGCCCGCTCCCGAGGAAGTTCTGTACGATGGGTACGGCCACCATATCCATTCCCGCGACTTGGTCGGAATCGTAAGACGTTACCAGGCGTCCGGAATTGTCCACCACATAAGCTTCCAGGCCGGATTGCGCGTTGGTCTCCACCAGTTCCTGGGTGATGGGTTGAAGCGCCACGACGGCGGACACCATTCCCAGGAACTTGTCCTTCTGCCAAATGGGTTCCGCCATTACCATAACCACTTCGTTCATCTGGGAAGTTAATACCGTGATGGGATTGCTCCGGTATTCCTGCCCCTGCTGGGCGGCGGTGAAGGCAGCAGCCAAAGACTTACCCAGGAAAGGGTCGCCGGCGGCGTTGAAGTTGGGTGCCTGCGACTGCACAAATCGGGCCTGGTCATTAAGTACGCTGGCAATGAGAACCCTCGGCCGGTCGGCCACGAAACGTCCCAACGCCTCGCGCAGGTCCGGATCGGAGGGGATTTTGTCGGCGGAAACGCGCGTCGCCAGCGGCACCACAGTGTCCGAGAGCTCTTTCAATTGCCCATCCAAGTTCTCCATGTAAAGGGAAATGAATTGGGAAAGTGATTGGGAGGACATGGTCTGGAGGATGCTTTCTTGTGTTTCCAGCCTTTCCCGGTTTAGCGACATCATTTTGGATCCGTAGAACCAGAGCGGACCCACGGTGATGACAATCAGAATCAGCAGGATGACGTATAGGATCCGGACGCGCGTCCTTTTGCCAGGTTTCATCGGCGGCCCCAATCGAACATCTTAGGCAATCGAGCCCGTGAAATCAATAGGGAGTGACAATTTCGAGTTTGCGATTTGACTTGCGTCACATTTGGTGTCAACGGTGAAGGGAAGTCAGAATCCGAGCCCCCTCCCTGAGAAGGGGGGCGCCGACGAAGGAAGCAAGGTGAGGGATTACTTGATCATCGTGGGGCCACGGGAATGCACGGCGAAGCCTTTACCATCATTCGCCCTGTGGTAGCGGGTCAATTTGATTCCGTAGCGGCGAGTTTACCTCGCCATATGGCGGCGTAAAGCCGCCTCTACGTCAAATTGACCCACTACTGCCCCCAAACCTCTCCCCTTCGTGCAAGCAAGAAGATGGTATAATGAAAACTGGGTTGTTTTTCAGGGCAACCAAGACAATTTGCAGGCAAAGAGCGTTCGGCGAACTGCCGTGGTTCGGGACCTGTCTCGGATGAGGCAGCCCGAGGATGGCGCGCCGTAACAATAAGGAGGCTGAGAATGTACCCAGAGGGATTTGTCCAACCCATGAGGGAAGAACTCACACGTATTGGCTTTCAGGAATTGCGCACGCCGGAGCAAGTAGATGTGCTATTGACCAAGCCCAGCGGCACCGTGCTGGTGGTGGTCAATTCCATTTGCGGTTGCGCGGCGGGAAGGGCACGGCCGGCCGTCGCCATGGCGCTCGAGAACAAGGCACGCCCAGAAGCCCTGGCCACAGTGTTTGCGGGTCAGGATACCGATGCCACCACCCAGGCGCGCAGTTATTTCACTGGCTACCCGCCTTCGTCCCCCTCCGTTGCCTTGCTCCGCGACGGCAAGCTGGTCTTCATGTTGGAGCGGAAAGACATTGAAGGGCGCGATCCCTATGACATCGCCGAGGACCTCAGCAAGGCATTTGATCGCTTCTGTGGCCAAACTACCGGCGCCCGCGCCCAGTAGGGGCAATCTCACACCTGCGGGATTGGATAGGTTCGCTTTCCTAACTGATCGTCAAGGGTGCAGTCCTGTCACTTGCGCGGGGGTCTTCTTCCCGCGCTCCGTGCGGTCGAAGTCGGAATCGAAACTCACCAAAGTGAGGCTATATTTCTCCGCCGCGATGTATTGGTACGCATCGTCGAAATCGAGCCCGAACTTGCCGCACACCGCGGGCACTTGCATGAGGCCCACAGTGTCGAGTCGGAGGAGCCGAACCACCGAATCTTCCAGCGTGTCAGACAGGAAATCCAGGAAGAGTTGATCCTTATTGAGGCGGGTCAGAATGATCCCCAGGGAGTAGAGGGAGAAGTCGGTTAAGGCGAACTGTTCAGCCTTCTCGTCTTGCAGCAGGAGGCGGACTTCTCCGGCCCTTTCCTGCTCCAGGAGGAGTTCCAGCCAGATGTTCGTGTCCAGAAGGAACATCAGTCGCCCCACCACTCCAACGCCTTTTTCTGCAGGTCCAAGGATGTAAATTGCCCCCGGAACTCCGCTAAGCCTCCTGCCCAATTCAACCGCAGTTTTGAACGTTTGGCACGGACTTTGGTTCTCGATTAAGAATCGCGCGAAATCCTGAACTTCCTCCTGCAATTCCGGTGGGAGTTCTCTGATCAACTCCTCAAGATTTCTCATTGGACTGCCTCCGCATAAAGTCTATAACAACTCGGCCAGGTTCAACAGTCACACTGCGTCGCCCCCCCATGGATGGCGCGAAGAATGGTGGAGTAATTCGAAGCGCTCCCACCTGCGCTTTTCTTTACATTGATGATACACGCTGGCTTTAGCCATTCTCTTCGTCGTTCATAAGTTATCGTCTGACTTCTTCCCATGGGACGTCCCTATCGAGATTTTGGACTGCGTAGGCCCATCTTGCAAGGTTATTTGAAGTCGAGGCAAACTCGGGTTGGCGGAAATACTCCCTTAGATCCCAGAAGGGCTCCTGAGAGTTAGGCTCTTTCAGTATAAACGCCGGCTTAATTCTAGAACTCATGAAGCGATCCTCGTTCACGACGCCGTCTTTGATGAAGCTGGGTCTGCCCGCAGACCACTCGACGAACAGATGGTTTTCGTCTTCTGCAATGCTCATGGCAATCTTGCCTTTCTGTATGGCCCGTTGACGCACAGGTGTTGATGGTCCTCTACTCAGTCAGATTGTGGGGCGATCACCGGGATGCACATACGGCTGTTATATACAACCCACCAGCTCCAAGTGCAGGGCTCAGCGTCTGACGAGTAACAAGTGCGCGGCAGGTATGTTGTTGATGGCGTCCATTTGCTCCTAGATGACCTGCATAGATCCAGGACCGAGGGTGCGCCGCCCCAAATATGACGGCTGAAAAGGCCGCAGGGCCGAAGGGCGGGCCTTAGCTACTCTTCCTTTAAGGATCGTTCCATCAGCTCGCGAATGGCCTCACGGGGGGAAACTTCTCCTTCCAGAATCCGGTGCACCTGCTTGGTAATGGGCATTTCCACGTGATGCTTTGCCGCCAGCGCCACCGTGGCCTTGGTGGTCTTCACGCCTTCGGCGACCATGCGCATGGACCCGATAATGTCAGCGAGTTTGCGCCCTTTGCCCAGCTCAACACCCACCGTGCGATTGCGGCTGAGGTCCCCGGTACAGGTCAACACCAGGTCGCCCATGCCGGCGAGGCCGGCCAGGGTTTCGCGCTTGGCTCCGCAGGCGCAGGCCAAGCGCGTCATCTCCGCCAAGCCTCGGGTAATCAGCGCGGCAGTGGGATTGTGCCCGAGCCCCAGCCCTTCCACCACCCCTGCGGCGACGGCAATGACGTTTTTCACTGACCCGCCCAGTTCCACTCCCACCACGTCGCTTGAAGTATAAAGGCGCAACGCCCGTGAGGCGAACTCGCGCTGCACTTGCTGCGCAGCTTCGCGGTCGTCAGAAGCTACCACGACGGCGGTGGGGTCGCCGCGAATGACTTCCTTAGCGAAACTCGGACCGGAGAGAGCGCACAGGCGGGGCGGAAACCGTTCGCCCACCACGCTGCGGATGACTTCACTCATGCGCATCAGGCGGACGGTGTCCAGGCCTTTGGTGGCGCTCACGAAAATCATCTCGGGCCGCAGGTGTGGCAGCATTTGCTGGAAGAGCCCCGCGCAAACGTGCGACGGCATGACGGTAACCACAATTTCCGCGCTCGCCAGGGCTTCCCCCAGATCGCCCGTGGCGGAAAGGCTTTCCGGCAGCTTGATGCCGGGCATGAAAATCTCATTCTCGTGCCGCGAGCGGATGCTTTCCACCACCTCCGCCTCAAAGGCCCAAAGTTTCACGGCGTGGCCCGAGTGCGCAAACGTCGCCGCCAGGGCCGTGCCCCAGTTACCCCCGCCAATAGTAGCGATTTTTTTCATGTAAGTGAGTTCACGGCATGTCTGAAGTCTGGTGTCCCGAGTCCGAAGTCAGACCCCGGACGCCGGACACCGAACTAATGACCGCCGGCCTCGGACCTCGGACTTTGGACCTTGGACTCCTCACTTCCGACCCCGGACTCCGGACTCGGGACCCCGGACTTTTTCTTCCCTACCTTACTTTCCGTCCCATTTATCAGCCTGCCAATATTGGCATGATGCATGGCGATGATAATCAGAGCGCTGCCCCCTGCGCCAAGAACAATCGGCAGGGGCGGATGTTTCATAAAATACACGAGAAGCGGAAACGCCGCCGTGGCGATGATTGAACCCAAGGAAATGTAACGCCAAATCGCCACGACAATGGCGAAGATTACCAGTACCAGCGCAACCTGCACAGGAGCGAGGGCTATGAAGACTCCTACGCCGGTGGCCACGCCTTTGCCGCCGCGGAATTTCAGCCAGATGGGGAAGCAGTGGCCCAGAATTGCCGCGACCGACGAGAGGGCAATCCATCGCGGATCGCCCGAGAGGGGAATCCAGTGCGCATCGGTGGAGGTCAGCCGGGATGCCAGCAACACGGCGAAGGTTCCTTTCCCCACATCCAGGATGAAGGTGGCTACAAATCCGGCGATTCCGAGGTTCCGCATCACGTTGGTGGCGCCCGTACCGCCGCTGCCCGTGCTGCGGACATCAATCCCGCGTTGCCAGCGGACAATGAGGTATCCGAAGGGAATGGACCCGAGGAGGTAAGCGAAAAAAGGGGTGAGAGTGCCGTGCATGGCTTTTCTGTATCGACCTCAGTGGGCAAAGCAAATCGAAACTCGAAGTTAGAAACTCGAAACTCGTTGCGATCTCACATTTCGTTTTTGAACACGGGTTTCTATAACTGCTCACCAAACTCGCAATTCAAACCTCGAAATCTGAAACTCAGGGCGATTTTCGAGTTTCCATTTTCGACTTTCGATCGTTTCAGCTCCGCGGAAAGCGCATCACCCTGCGATACTGCGCGCCCTGCGGCAATAGTTTACTTTCAAATAAAAAGAACTCCATAGCGTCGAATTTGCCCAACGAATTGGCGGCCCGCGCGGCAACCGCCGCCTCCAGCTCCGGCTGCGGGCGGGGCACTTGAAAGCGCGCCAGAGTCAAGTGCGGCGAGAAGGCACGGTCCTCGCGCGCGAACCCGACTTTCTCCATGTGGCTCTCCACCTGCGCCGCAAGCTCTGCCAGCGCCGGCGGCGCCGCGACGCCAGCCCAGAACACACGCGGCCGATGCGCGTGGGGGAAGAATCCGAACCCTTGGACCTCTACGGAGAACGGCTCGATTGGGTCGATTTGTGCTAGTGCTTCCACCACCTGCTTGGTTTGCGCGTCGGAGATTTCACCCAGAAACTTGAGGGTAAGATGGATGCCCTCCGGCCGCGTCCAGCGTGCGTCGCGGCAGGCGTTGCGGAACGCTTGCTGCGCCTCGCCCAAAGCGGCCCGAAGAGATTCAGGAAGATCGATGGCAATGAAAGCACGCATAGCTAAAACACCGGAATCAGGGATTAGGGGTTAGGGATTAGGTGCTTTGCCCGTTGGTCCGGAATCGGTCCGGTCATTGGACAACATAAATCGTCGGTATTCCGCGTGCCAAAACCGCATAAAGGGTGGCGCTCTGGCGCAGCCAGTTGAGAACTATTGCAAGTTCCAATCCCTGACCCCTGACCCCTAACCCCCAATTCCTAGTCTCTAATTCTCCGCCGCACCATTTCCAGCGCCATCTGCGTGGCCCACAGGCGCACTCGGTCGCGTGCGCCGGGAAAATTGAACTTCCGAACCTGTGTTCCGCGCTCGTCGGCGAGGGCGACGAAAACCAATCCTACCGGTTTCTCGTTGCTGCCCCCGGTGGGGCCGGCAATTCCGGTGATTCCCACTCCCATGGACGCCCCCGTGCGCGCGCGCACACCTTCGGCGAGAGCCTGGGCAACAGGTTTGGAAACGGCGCCATGAACTGCAATCAGGTCCGCCGGAACTCCCGCCCACCGGGTTTTCATTTCATTGGTGTAGCAGACGGCGCCGCCCAGGAAAAAGCTGGAGCTGCCGGAAATGCGCGTTAGGCGTTCGGCCAGCATTCCGCCCGTGCAACTTTCCGCCACGGCCAAGGTTTTTTGCCGCATCACCAGATACATGCCCACGATTTCTTCCAAGCTCTCGCCTTTGGTGGAATAGACGTGGTCGCCAAGGGCCAACTCGATTTTGTCGCCAAGTTCAGCCAGTTTTGCTTCCGCTTCCTGGTCCGTCGCAGCCCGGGCGCGCAAGTGGACTTCAATGGAGCCGAGTGTGGCGAGAATGGTGGTAGTGGGGTTTTGGTAAGGGAGGTAAAGCGGAGAGATGCGTTGATCCACTTCCGATTCCGGCAATCCCACCACTTTGTAGACGCGTGTTTTGATGCGCCCCCCGGGAGCTACGCGTTCCAGGCGCGGAATACAGGTGGCCTCGAACAGGGGTTCAAGTTCGCGCGGTGGCCCGGGCAATAACACCACGATGTTGTCCTGGTGTTCGATCCAAATTCCCGGCGCCGTGCCGTTGCGGTTTTCCAGCCACTCGCCGCCTTCCGGCACCCGGGCTTGACGCAGATTGTTTTCCGCCATGGCACGGCCCAGGCGCGCAAATCGGTCCTGGATGCGCCGGCTCAGATCCTCGACCTCACGCAGAGGGCGCCCCAGAACTTTCGCCACCACGTCGCGCGTCAGGTCATCTTCCGTCGGCCCCAAACCGCCGGTCAACACGACAAGGGGTGAGCGCTCCAGCGCTGCGCGCAGCACCGCGGCAAGGTCCTCCTTCGAGTCCCCCACAATGGTTTTGAATCGCACCAGGATTCCCAAACTATTGAGCTTTTCCGTGAGGTAAAGTGAGTTGGTGTCGGCGTGTTGGGGGGTCAGGAGTTCTGAACCGACGGCTATGATTTCGGCATCCATTTTCAGCAATCAGCATTCAGAAGTAAGCTATCCACGATCAGCTATCAGCTTGACCACACACTTTGGAGGGCATGAACGGAGCAATCCCCGGCCCTACCCACTGGCAGTCGCTAGCTAAGAGCTGAAAGCTGATAGCTGAAGGCTGAGAGCTAATTTACCAGCGGCATCCCCTCAATCCCGAGAGGGACGTCGAGCAGCGAACCATTGGTGGCGAGAATCATCGACCCGTGCCGGCCGAAGGCCAGCCCCACCAGATCGTTTCCGGATACGGCTAATTCCGCTTGCGCGCCCGGCGTCAAGCGCACCACGCCGCGACTGCCCGCCAGTGAAGCCGTCACGTAGAGATTGCCATCAATATCAAAGGCCATTCCCTGCGGCCGTCCAAGGCCACGATAAAAGGAAGTGACCTCACCCGCCGGAGAGATGCGCAGCACGTGATCGAAGCTGGAAGTCGTCGGCCCCGTCACATAAAGGTCGCCCGCAGCGCTGAAGGCCAAATGATAAGCCGCCACGCTGGGTTCGATGGTGGCGAAAACAAAAATCTGGCGATCCGTGCCAATCTTAAAGATCGTGCCCGTGCGGTCACCCACATAGAGATTTCCATCGCGGTCAAAGGCGATTCCTGTCGCCACGCCCATCCCCTGAGCGTAAGCCGAGCGCTGGCCGCTGGGGGCCACCTTGTAAATCGACCCTTCCATGCGGCTCGACACGTAGAGGTTTCCTTCGCGGTCGAAGGCAAGTCCCGTCGCATTCATGACGTCGTTCAGAAACGGCTGCATAACCCGATTGGCATCGATCTTGAATACCGAAGTCGTAACCTTCTGTCCGCGCGTGCCGCTAAATGTGGTGTAGATGTTGCCCTGCGGGTCTAAAGCGGGGTTGGCCACCGGGTGCAGGTTTTCCGCGATGGTCTTGCCCACCACCACAGAGGCGGGTGCGCTCGGACCGGCCCCAGTCTCCACCGTCAAGTTTCGGCTGACAACGTCCTCAGGGACGCGGACAATCAGGCGGTTTGAGGAACTCAAGAGGACGCTGCCCGGCCGGTCGCCAAATCGCACGTGTGGGCGGTGGCCGTCCTCTGCCAGACATGACCCCCGGACCACCATATCTCCCCCCGGAATCGCGGCCCCGGGACTGACGCCGGTAATCTGTGGCCGGTTTTTTCCTGTCACGGCCGCCTGGTCTTCGGGCACTCCCGGCTTTCCAACTTCCTTGCCCTCGGCCTTTTCCGCGGAAGGCTCGGGTTTTTCAGTTTTTTTCCACAAGCTCATCGGACAACCAATCCTATCAACGCCAGCACCGCCAAGCTGTACAAGCCCGCGATGACGTCATCTAACATGATACCCCAGCCGCGCGGAATTCGCTCGGCTTGCCGAGCGGGAAAAGGTTTTACGATATCGAACGCCCGGAACAACAGGAAACCGCCCAACAGCCATTTCCACGTGGCGTGGGGAAACAGCAGGAACGTCAGCATTTGGCCGACGACTTCATCCACCACCACGTGGCCGGGGTCAGTGCGCCCGAAGAAGTCTTCCGCCTTTCCCGCCGCCCAGACTCCCAAGGCGCAAAGCGCCAGCGAAGTTGCTGCCAGAACGCCTATTGCCGCCGCGTGGTGCAGTGGTAATTGCGCCAAGGCCACCACCACGGCAACTCCTACTAGCGCCCCGGCGGTCCCGGGGGCAACGGGAAAGTAGCCCGCTCCGCCCGCGGTGGCAATCCAGATGGCCGGTCCCGCCCGCCGTTCAGTCACGCTCCCCCTTGGTGTCCGTGGTTATGTCCTCCGGCGCGGTTTCTTGATCGGGATCAAGTCGTGCCGGGATGCGGTAGCGTCCGTCAAACCAATTGTCGAGGTCAATCAGCTTGCATCGCTCGCTGCAAAAGGGGCGAAACGGATTGCCTTCCCACGCCACGCTCTGCTTGCAGATGGGGCAGCGCATGATCCCCCTCCAGGTTTACGGGACAGCGGCGGCCGGGTGAATTTGCACAAGCGTGCCCACCGCTGGCAACTGGTTTTTCGCTGACACTCTCCCGGCAAAGATTCTCTCTTCCAAGCGCGCCACCAGATCATAATCGCCCGTTTCCGTGATGGTAGCCCAGCGAAAATCCCCCGGCTGCGGAGCGGGTTCTTCGATGTCATTGATGAGGATGCAGCCATCGATGCCGGGCGCTTGCCGTTCGGTGCGACCCTGATAGAGCAATTCGGTTTCTTCCGAGGGACCTTCCACCAGCACCGGCAGCGATTTCCCCACCATCCGCCGCAAATTGCGCCGGGAAATCTTCCGCTGGAGGGCCATGAGCTGCTTCTGCCGGCGGCGAGCGATTGACCCCGGAACTTGATCCGGCAAGGTAAAACTCCGGCTGCTTTCTTCGTGGGAATAGAGGAAAACGCCCAGATGGTTAAACTCCGCCGCCCCGACGAAATCCAGCAAGGCCTTGAAATCATCTTCCGTCTCGCCGGGAAAGCCGACAATGAACGATGTCCGCAGCGCCACGCCGGGAATAGCAGCGCGGATTTTCCCCAAAAGCCGCAAAAACTGCTGGCCGCTCGAGCCACGTTTCATCAGCTTCAAGACGCTCGAACTCGCGTGTTGCAGTGGAATGTCAAAATACTTTGTCACATTGGGCGTCTCCGCCACGGCGGCGATCAGGGCGTCGGTCACCCGGTTGGGGTAGCAATAGAGAAAGCGCACCCAGACGAGGTCCGGAATCTTGCCGAGTTCACGCAGCAGTGCTGGCAATCCTTCGCGAAGGCCCAGGTCCTCGCCGTAGCTGGTGGTGTCTTGCCCGACAATGGTGATTTCCCGCACCCCCTGCCGGGCCAGGTTCTCCGCCTCGCGGATCACTGAGGCAAAGCGCCGGGAGCGGAAAGCGCCGCGCATTTGCGGAATCACGCAGAACGAGCAGGGATGGTCGCAACCCTCGGCAATTTTCAAATAAGCGGAGTAGCTGGGGGTGGAGAGCACGCGCGGGGTGAACTCATGGTACAGATACGGCTCCGCCGGTGTGCCCGAGGTTTGGGGCTGGGGCTTTTCGGTGCAAGCGGCCAATACTCGTTCCAACTCATTGGTGCCGATTACATAATCGACTTCCGGAATCTGTTCCCGAATCTCCCGCCGGTAGCGTTCCACCAGGCATCCGGCTACCACCAGTTTTTTGGCGGCGCCGAACTTCTTATATTCGGCCATTTCCAGAATGGTGTTGATGGATTCCTGTTTGGCGGGTTCGATGAAGGCGCAGGTATTGACAATGATGACTTCTGCCTGGTCGGGATGCGGCGTTAGCTCGTACCCCTGGTGCGCCAGGATTCCCAGCATCACCTCGCTGTCCACAAGGTTCTTGGGACAGCCCAGACTCACCATTCCGACTTTAGGCATAAGGATTCTGCTTCGCGCTATTCCCTGAAGTGATCCGTCATAAGAAATTCTAGCACAAGTCGGAAAGGCCCGGGGTTAGGGATTAGGGTTAGGGGCAAGGAAAAGCCGGGGTTGGGGAGTTTTCGAATCCCGGGCCCCTCGTCCCGAGCCCCAATCCCGAATCCCTATCCCTAATCCCCAACCCGTTGCCAGGTGAGAACCAGTTTTTCAGAGGAGGCCGCGATGACACGGCTGTCGGGGGAAAAGGCCACATCCAGCAGCGGTTCCTGACTCTCTTGGAGGGTTTGCAGCAACGATCCATCTCCCGCGGACCATATGCGCACCGTTTGGTCCTCCCCGGCGGAGGCGATCCACGCGCCATTGGGTGAGAACTCGGCCCGATGCACGGGACCGCGGTGACCCGCGAGAGTCTGGAGGAGCTTCCAATCGCCCACGGAGAAGATCCGTACTTTGCCGTCCTCACACGCGGTTACCACTTTTTTCGCGTCGCGGGAAAAGGCCATGTTCAGAACGGTTCCCTCATGCCCGGCCAGCGCATCGACAAACTTGTGGGTTTTCAATTCCACCACGGCGGGAGCGCCCCCCCCGGTGGTCTGAATCTGCGCCAGCAGCAGCCAGTGGCCGTCTGGAGAAAATTCGTAGAGATTGGGAATCTGGGTCAGGCCGGGGATGGTGATCCTGCCCTGCAGGCCTGTTCGGGGATTCCACAGATCGAAGTTGCTATCCTTGTAAAGTATCAGGTAGCCAATCATGGGGAAGTAGCGCGCCGGACTGAACCCCCCTTTGGCGCCGAGGGCGTTTTCCTTTCCTTGCAGTTGATCGGCATCGGTATCCCACTGGAACCCCAGCAGGGGAGTGGGGGCCGCTCCTTTGCCTTTGGCATGGAATACCCCGTTGGCAAGCAAAAGAAGTAGATGGGGTGAGAGAAAATTGGCGGAGTGGATCTCCAAGTCGCCAATACCCGGTAAGTGCGGTTTCAGGACCTTTTGGATGGCGCCCGTGTGCAGGTTCATTAACAGCACCTTGTCGCCAGCGGCCACGGCGAGCAGTGAAGCATCGGGTGAGAAAGCGGCGTCCGAGGAGTACTTCAATGAAAGGTGGCCTTCCACACGGCCATGACTGACCCAATGAAAGGTCGTGGGAGGCGACTCCACGGTTTCGACTTGCGCGCACAGCATGGCGGCGGGAAGGAGTAGAGCGGCCACCAGGAGAACGGCATTGCGCGCGATGGCGAAAATCGAAACTCGAAAATCGAAATTTGGCGCATAGCCTTCGCTTTCCGCTTCACGCTCTTTGTTTTTCGTTCTTTGGGCGAGACTTGAAATCCAAAGCCCGCAATTCGAAGCATAGCTCGCTGTTTTCGATTCTCGGATTTCGATTTTCGGGTTTCGCGTTTCGACTTTCGTCTTTCGCTTAAGGTTAGACAAGCTCCCCCCTGGAGATGCGATTTACCAGCTCGCGGTCGGCTTCCAGAAAGTCATACTCGGGAAGCTTGGCGCGTGGCGCCCACCGAATCGCCTCAAACACCCGGTTGCGAACCTCGCCGCGGTAACGCGCCAGCGCGAAGAAAACCACTTCCACGTAGCGGTCGGGATAGTGGTGGCGCAAGCGATAAACTTCCCTGCCAACTTCCGCCTGAATGGCCAACTCTTCTTCCAGTTCCCGCCGCAGTGCAGCGGGCAATTCTTCTCCGTCTTCCACCTTGCCGCCGGGAAATTCCCACTGTAGGCCGTAGGCGTCGGAGCGCCGGCGTTGGCATATCAGAATGCGGTCGTTCCTTCGTAGGATGCCGGCGACCACCAGAATGGGTTTCTGCTCTGCCATCAAGGCTTTCGATTGTAGCAGAGGAAAGGGCTTGACGCGGGCGTGTCCGTATTGTGCGGCACAAGTCTGAGGCTCGTCCTCGCAAGAGGGTATTATTACATAGGAAATAAATCGAAACCTCGTTTGCACTTACGCCACCAACTAGGGTACACTGCCCGGTTCAGAAGTCTTTTCTATTTAAGGCGCGGGTTTCCTTGGCAGCATGATTTGCGTCCGTGAACGAGAGCACCGGGACAGATGGAACCCAGAAACAAGTCAGAGAGCATTCTCGCCACGCTCAACCAGCAATTGACAGCCCTGGAAAGGCGTGACTTTGAGCAATGGATCATCGTGGTCGGCACGGGCATCCTGGTCGGCGCGGGCCTGGTGGCGATCCTCTTCCCCGGCGTGATCCTGCGCCAGGGCAATGTGAAGTTCGAGATTTCCGTTTCCCGGGAATTATTTCTGGCACTGATCGCGCTGTTAACCGTTTTCAACACCTACATGATCTCGAGCCGCCTGAAGTTGCGGCGCACACGCGTAGAGGTCATCTCCACGGCGATTAACAGCGAGCTCCTGCGTCTGCAATCCTTTATTGATCCCCTCACCGAAGTTTACAATCGGCGCTCGCTCGACGATATGCTGAAGAAATACACCTGCCGTGCGGAGCGTTTGAATAATCCGCTTAGCTTCCTGCTGGTCAACATCGATGACATGCGCAAAATAAACTCCCGATTTGGCCATACCACGGGGGATTTTGTATTGTTGGAGGTGGCGACCATTCTCAAATCCGCGGTGCGCGGCTCCGACGCCGTGATCCGCTATGGCGGAGACGAATTCCTCATCGCTCTTGCCGATGCTCCCATGGAGAATGTCGCCGGGGTCATGGGGCGCATCGAAAAATACGTGCAGGATTGGAATCAGGGTGGGCACTTGAAGGGTTTGAAATTGACCCTCAGCGTAGGCGCCTCCCAGTGGGCAATAGGCAAGACCACCGACCAAATTATGAATGAAGCCGACCAGGAGATGTACGCCGCCAAAGCCCGTGGCAAGGAAAGCCGCCGTCATCCCACTGACCCTCTCCGCGGAGCCGCAACGCAGGGCTGATTGCCCGCGACCCTTTTGAGCGAGCCCAACGCAAGCCAGCTTGTCACGCTGGAATTGGCGCTTGGCCGCGCGCCCGCGCCGGCACTGCCACTTCCTCGATCCTTCGCCGCTCCTGTGATCCGCCCGTTCCTTGCCGTGGGGCGAGTGATGGGCAGGGGGAATTCCCGGGGAATTTCCGCGCGTAGGTGTTGTCTCTCAAACCACCAGCGCCGCTACGGGCACCGTGCTGCGTTCTCCGCCGATCACCACGATGCCCGAATCGGTGACGTGCCATCCACGCGCGCGGTCGGCGTCGAGGTCGTATCCGACTCGGGCGTCTTCGGGAATTCGGACGTTCTTATCCAGGATGGCGCGGCGCACCTTGGCGTGGCGGCCGATGTCACAATTATCCATGATGACGCAGCCTTCCACCAGGGCGCCGGTGTGTACGCGCACGCCGCGCGCGAGGATGGAGTTGCGCACCACGCCGCCGGAAAGAATGCAGCCGCCGGATACGATGCTGTCAATGGCCTCGCCGCGGCGATGCTCCTCGTCAAAGGTGAACTTGGCGGGCGGATCGGGGTAGCTGGTGCTGCGCAACGGCCATTGGCGGTTGTAGAGGTTGAGTTCAGGCTTGACGGAGCGCAGGTCCATATTGGCTTCGTAATAGGCGTCGATGTTGCCGACGTCGCGCCAGTAGGGCATGGCCCCTTCCGCCTCTCCCGGGATGCGGTTGGTCTGGAAGTTATAGGCGTAGATGGGGGCATTGCCGGCGAGCTTGGGGAGAATGTCCTTGCCGAAGTCGTGGTGACTCGCGGGGTCCTTGGCGTCAGCCTCCAGCAGATCCACCAGCGTGCGCTTGGAGAAGATGTAGTTGCCCATGGAGGCGTAGACCTGGCTGGGATCACCGGGAACGGTGGGTGCACGGGGGTTCTTTTCGTGGAAGGCCATGATGCGACCGTCCTCGTGGGCCTCAATAACCCCGAGTTCGGCGGCGTGCTTTTTCGGCATGGGGATGGCGGCCACGGTCACCTCCGCGTGCTTGGCCATGTGGAAGTCGACCATGGTGGCGATGTTCATGCGGTAGATGTGATCGGCGCCGAAGATGGCCACCACGTGCGGGTCGGACTGCTGGATGAGGTTGAGGTTTTGCAGGATGGCGTCGGCAGTGCCCTGATACCAGGTTTCGTCCTCCGAGCGCATCTGCGCCGGCACGGGAATAATGAACTGGGTTTTCAGCAGTCCGCTGAACTGCCATCCCTCACTGAGATGCTGGAGCAGCGACTGGCTGCGGAACTGGGTGAGCACGTATATCGAGTTGATTCCGGAGTTGATGAAATTGCTGAGGACGAAATCAATGATGCGGTACTTGCCGCCAAAAGGCACCGCGGGTTTGGCGCGCTCCCGCGTGAGAGGAAACAGCCGCGTTCCCTTGCCGCCGGCCAGCACGATGCCCAACACGCGCACGTACAAGGCTCTTTCCACTGCCAAGACGGACTCTTGTTCATGGGTTTTCTTCATGGGGAGTCTGTGCTCCTGTATCAGGTGTCTTGCCTGATTTTACCAGAGCCAAACTTCGCGGGGGCAATCTAATTATAAGCGGGTCGTTCGCGCTAAACGCTCCTTGATTCTGATCTGGTAGTCGCGGACAGTCCTTTCCTGCACGTGGGCTTCTCTCAGGCGCGATAACCCAAGGGCAATCCCACGTAATCAATCTGAACCGGGCAAGCCGCGGCTGTCACCTTGTCCAACGCAAAATTGTTGTAACTGGACCACCGCCCGAAAAACCCACGGAGAGGAAAGCACTGTCCGTGGTTACCCCCGCTTGATGGCCGCACACAGCCGCGGAACGCGGCTCGCCACTGACCACTAACAACTATCCACTAATCACTGCCTTACTCATACCTCAGCGCCACCGTGGGATCGACTTTCGCCGCCCGCCGCGCGGGGAGGTAGCTTGCGAAAAGTGCAGAACCGGCCAGCACAAGCGCGACTGCCACAAAGGTTCCCGGGTCAGTTGGTCGTACGCCGAAAAGCAGGCTGGCCAGGACCCGCGTCAGCGCCAGAGCTCCGACTATTCCCAAGCCCACGCCGATCAGCGTCATCTTGATGCCATTGCCGATTACCATCTTTAGAACGTCGCCCTTTTCCGCCCCCAGTGCCATGCGGATGCCGATCTCGTGCGTTCGCTGAACAACCATATAGGCGATGACGCCGTAAAGCCCGATGCATGCCAACACCAGGGCCAGCAGGCTGAAGAAGCTCGTGAGCTTGGCGAACAGCCTTTGCTGGAGCAAGGTTTGGTCGATTTGTTCAGTTTGCATTTTCACGAAGAGAAGAGGCACACCTTTATCGATTCCCTCGACAGCTGCTTGCACTGCGGTTATCCAATCCCTGGGATTGCCTGAGGTGCGCACCTCGAAGTTCATTTCCCTCAGGCCTGTCATTGGTTCCGTGTACGGATAATAAACTGTGGGCGGAGCTTCCCTTTGCAGGGTAGTGTACTTCGCATTTCCCACCACCCCCACGATCTCGATCCCTTGGCTCGAACGTCCCCCAATTGAGATGCTGGCCGAGGGGGTTTGACTTCCCGAAGTACTTATGAGCGAGCACTTCGTTAACCACCGCCACGTGGGATGAGTTGGCGATATCGTGCGGATTGAGGGTGCGCCCTAACAATAAGGGAATACCCATGGTCTCAAAGAAGCCGTCACCGATTTCATTCACGTAAACGGACACAGTTCCATTGCGGTTTGCTTCGCCTGGTCGAGGTGTATGCCCGGGAAGCGAGATGCTCCGGATACTCGCATTTCCGCTGATAAGGGTGAGGCGAGAGAGGCTGACGTTGCGTACGCCGGGAACTGCTCTCAGGCGCTCGTGCAAGGTTTCGTAGAAACTCTCCAGTCGTTGGCCTTTGTACCCGGCCTGGGTCGGATCGAGTCCCAAGAGCAGGAGATTCCGCGCGTTGAAGCCAGTGCTAACGTTTTCCAAGTTCTCCAGGGTGCGAACGAACAGCCCCGCCCCCACCAGCAACAGCAAGGATAGGGCGATCTGGGAGACCACCAGCACCTTGCCAAGTCCTATATGCAAGTGAGCAAATCGGTAGGTCCTTCCCGACCCGCTCTTGGCGCCGTCCTTAAGTGCCGGAGTCAAGTCCACGCGAGTGCTGCGCAAAGCCGGGGCCAGTCCAAAAAGGATTCCCGTCAGCAAAGAAACCAGCACCGTGAAGCCCAGAACGCGCACATCGGGGCTGACGCGCAGATACATGGGCTCATCTCCGGAGATCAACACCACCAGCAGATGGCTGGCCCGGAACGCCAGCAGAAGGCCCGCGATCCCTCCCAAGGAAGCAAGCAGCATGCTCTCTGCCAGCAGCTGGCGGACCAGCCGTAGCCGGCCCGCGCCGAGAGCGCGCCGCACGGCAATTTCTTGCTCACGGATGGTAGCCCGGGCCAGCAGGAGATTGGCCACATTCGCGCAGGCGATGAGAAGCACCAATCCCACCACGGCCATCAGGATGTAAAGAGGCCGGGAGAACTGTTGACGGAGATAATCCAGCCCCTTGCTTGCCGGTGAAAACTCGATGTGCGGAATCTCCGGCGCTTTGAGTGAGGCCCCCCCATCGGCGGTAACGCTCTGCCGAAGGATTACGTCGAGCCCTGCGCGGGCTTGTGTCTCGGTCACGGCGGGCTTGAGGCGGCCCATGATCAATACCCACCAATCGCGCCTGTCCGCGAACTTTGATATGCCGGGTTGCAACCATGCGGGTTCCACTTGCGGCAGAGATGTGAGGGGAAGATAGATATCGACGGACCGGCCCGGTTGAACACCAAAGAATTCGGGAGGCGTCACGCCGAGGAGCGCGAAGGGAACTCCGTTTACAGTGATGGTCTTGCCGATGACGCGGTTGTCGTGCCCGAATCTGCGCTCCCAATAGCCGTAGCTGATCACCGCGCCAGGGCCGGCTTGGGGCCGATCATCCTCGCGCGTCAATACACGGCCAAGAATAGGTTCCACCCTGAGGGTTGAGAAATAATCGCCGGAAACGAGTTCACCATCCGTCATTCCGGCCTGGCCATTTACCCCCACATTCAAGCGCTCCGGAGTCACAAATGCGCAAGTCCCCGAAAACACGGTGTTGAGGGCACGAAACTGTTCAAAGACTGGATATGAAAACGAGGTACTCGTGGTACGCCCGGACCCGTCCTGCTCCATATTGCCCCGCATTAAATTAACAAAGCCGGGCCAAGCTCCTTGCGTCGCCCAGTCCAACAGGACGAGTTGTTCCGGCTGCTTGACGGGAAGCGTTTTGAGCATCACGGCATTGATCAAGCTGAAGATGGCCGTATTGGCGCCGATTCCTAGCGCCAGGGAAAGGACGATAACGGCCGTCAATCCAGGACTGCGGCGCAACTGGCGCGCGCCGTAGCGGAGGTCTTGCGAGAGAGTCTCCAGCAGGCCAAATCCCCACAGCTCGCGGCTGGTTTCCTTGAGACGGGTGACGTTGCCGAACTGGCGGCGGGCAGCGTAGGGGGCTTCTTCCGCCGCCACGCCTTGCTCGCGCAGCTTCTGCTCGCGCATGGCGAGATGAAACGCCAGCTCATCATCAAGGTCGCGGTCAAGCTCGCGGCGCCTCACCAGTGCCTTCCAGCGCAGCCAGAGTGCTGAGATACGCTCGCTCAACATGGTTCTTCACCTCACCCCAGATCCTCATTAACCGAGTCTCGCCACCGTAGATGAAATTGTGCAAAGCACCTTGGGCACAGCAATTCTTCCCACCCGTGGCATCGGGGCACTGAGAAATGAATCAATGACCCGATGACCAAATCCTCCCCTCAGGCCATCTCCATGACGCGCGCGATGGCCGTGACCATGCGGTTCCATTCGGCGTGCTCGGTTTCCAGGTACCGGCGGCCCGCCGGAGTGAGCCGGTAGTACTTGGCCCGGCGGTTGTTTTCCGAAAGGCCCCACTCGGCGGCGAGCAGGCCGCGCAGCTCCAGGCGATGCAGCGCGGGGTAGAGCGCGCCCTCCCCGATGTGCAGCACGTCTTCGGAGCGTTGGTGGATGGACTCGGCGATGGCGTAGCCGTGCATCCGGCCGCGCGCGAGCGTCCTCAGCACCAACATGTCGAGCGTGCCCAGCACCAGGTCCAGCGGCTTTTCCATCTTCTCTCCCATAAGACGTTTATGGGAATATGCCAGACCCCTCCCAGCGTGTCAAGATGTTTCAAAGGGGCGGGGCAGGGAAAATACCTCCCCTACACACGACGGCAGTTCTCCCCCAAGGTCAAAGCCCAAAGGCGGACACGGCTGTGGTCGTGCCGTTTACGGGCTCGGGCCACAATGTAGCGTGCCGCTCGAGCGCGGCAGACGTGGTAGAATCGATTTGAGGATTTAGCGATGCCGAAGAACGTTCAATTCGTCACCGATGCCGAGGGGCACAAGACGGCGGTCATTCTCCCTATTGAAGAATACGAAGATATGATGGATGACTTGGCGATGGGCCGCGCCGCTCGCGAAAGCAAAGCTGAGCCCCGTCGGCCTCTGGAAGATGTGGTCAAGGAATTGCGCGCGGCTGGCGAAATCGATGTTTAAGGTCAGCATTACCTCGCGGGCCGAGCGCGAGCTAAAACGCCTCGACCGGCCCGTCAAGAACCGCATCATTGTTTCCCTCTCGGCGCTTGCCTCCGACCCTCGACCTCCTGGATGCCTCAAGGTAAAGAGCGAACATAAAAGAGATTGTCCTTGGATGCGAGGGCAGACCGATTTCCGCTACAGTTTTTCCGCAAGGAGCGCCGCGACAGCTCCCAACAGGTCCCGATCGTGAGGTGTAAAGGCTGCGGGTTGGTTGCTATCGATATCGATTTCGCCCAGGATGCGGCCTTGGTACCGGATGGGCACCACGATCTCCGAGCGCGTTTCCAGGCTGCAAGCAAGGTAGCGCGGGTCGGCGTTGACATCGTCTACGATCAGGGTCTGGCCGGTGGAAGCCGCGGCGCCGCAGATGCCTTGATCGAGGGGAATGCGCGTGTGGGGCGTCGGCTTGCCCACATAGGGGCCCAAGACAAGTTCATTGCCCTGAAGCAGGTAGATGCCCACCCAGTGATAGTGCGGGCGCTCGCGGCGCAGCAATCTGACCACCTCCGCCAGCACCGCAGTGGTGTCCAGCGGGCTCGCGATAAGGGAACGGATGGAATTCAAAAGATCATTCATGAAGGATCTCCGCTGCCTGACTGCAAAATCCTTGCCGATTCACCGCCGAGGCGCTGAGGCTCAGAACAAAGGAGGTTCAGCAGCCGCATTCCGCACGCCAATTGCTTCTTCCATTTGAAGGCCGCGTCATAGTTTGCCGCGGAGTCAGTGGGCATGAGGCAACGAGATGTCCACCCGAGGCCGCGGTGCTTGCGGACTTCACTTTGCAGGTTACTTCACCAAGGTGCTGAGCGCGACCCGCACTTGCTGACTTTCATCTCTGTTCGTTGGATCGAGCCGTTTGGTGATGACCCAGTTCGGCGCTTGAAGCTCAAAATTGTTGTCGGTGATGAAGCCGATTGCCCGGTCAAGGCTGTATAGGCGACTGTGCTGGCGGCCATAAAACGATGTAGGGCGCGCCAGGGGAGAGTGACCGCCGGTGTTCAGCATGCTGAAGACAAAGAACTCCCCGTCGGGCGTCCACGCTGCATTTAGAATTACTTGGCCGTGCTCCATGTCGCTCGAGGAATAATTGTTCGTCAAGAGCGTTTTGCCTGCGGAGCTACGTATTTCGAGTCGGCTTTCATGCGCCTTGTTGACCTCGATGACTGTGACGATCAGCTTTCCATCCGGTGAACGATAGTCTCGCCCGGCTTTCACCGGATGGGCGGCGGACGAGGGGTAAAGGGAAGCGAGAGCGGCCAACAGTGCGAGAGGTCGCAAAGCAATCATGGAAGTACTCCGTCACCGAACGCATTAACCAACGTCAGTGCAGGTCCGCCGGCACGGGAATCGTCACAGCTCCCGTGGCCGCCCATTCCGTGCCACGCTCGAGCGTCAAGCGGAAGCCGGGGCTGTCCATGGCCTTCACATCATGGCCCAGCGCCGTTTGGAACACGCGTCCAGTCCCGTATTTCAGGGTCCAGATCAGCGGCTCATCTTTTCCCGTGCCACATCCCTCGCGGGGCTTCCAGCAGTTTTTCGGATCATCCCACGCGGTGGCCAGAATGTGAATATTCGGTTGCAGCGAGAGACCATGGTAGAGTTCATCCGTCTCCGCGAAGCTTACGGGCATGCCTTGGGTGATGGGGTTTGCGGTGTCCACGATTCTGACCGTGTAGGCATGATAGGGCCCGTGCCCCGCGGTGTCCCGCCAGGTGCCGCCCACCAGCTTATCGTATTCATCCCACCCCCAGAAGGCGTTGTTGGAGGCGTGGTAGCTTACCAAACCCTTGCCGTTGCGCACGAAGTCGAGCATGGCCTGGCGCGCGCGGTCGTCCCACCACGGCCCGGCGGTTTGCTTGTAGTCGTTGTAGTTGAGCAGCAGCACGTCGTAAGGGGCAAAGGTCTCCGATCCATTGCCGCGCGCTTCTTCATTCACGCGGACCTCAAATCGCCCGGTCTGCTCCAGGATTTCACGCAGCACCGGCGTGGTGGCGGCCCAGTTATGATTGTTCACGCCGGTAAGAATAAGGACTTTCACCTTGGGGGGAGCCTGCGCGAGTAATAACCCCGCGCTGAAAACCATGACCAAAACTGCCGAGCAGAATCGTGACATGAGAAAGATCCCTCCTCTCAACACCGAGTATTTCCCATGCGCCTCGCAGTCGGCGGCGCAGTGAGTATCGTACCATTTTGCTTCAAACGAGCGTGGATTTGTGCTCTTTGCCTTGCTTTGCGCGGTCAACATCCCGGATACTGGACCCATCCCGTTGCGGGCTCGATGCGAGAAACGCGACGGGTAGCCATCGGTGAGGAATTCCGTTAATCAGGAGGACATTGTGAATCGCCGCGCCACTTCTCTCTGCCTTGCCTTCTTCTGCCTGCTGCTCAGTGCGACTGCGGCACGCAGTCAAGAAGCCAAACTCGACGGGCTGCTTGACCGCGAAATGCCGTCACTTCTCGCTACATACAAGGGATTGCACGCTGCGCCCGAGCTTTCCCACCACGAGGAGAAAACTTCGGCCGTGGTGGCCAGTCAACTCCGCGCGCTGGGATATACGGTCACGGAGCACGTGGGCAAATACGCCGGGCATCCGGAGTGGGTCAGCTACGGCGTGGTCGGCGTGCTGAAGAATGGCGACGGCCCCACGGTGTACGTTCGCACCGAACTCGACGCCCTTCCTATCGTGGAGCAGACGGGGCTGCCTTACGCCAGCAAAGTGCGGGCGCAGGATGACTCCGGCCGCGAAGTGGGCGTGATGCATGCCTGCGGACACGACATCCATATCACCTCACTTCTGGGCACGGCGAAAATGCTGGTGGAATTGAAGGACCAGTGGCGCGGCACGCTGGTGATGCTGGCGCAACCGGCGGAGGAGGCCATCAACGGCGCCAAGGCTATGCTTGATGACGGCCTCTACACGCGCTTCCCGCGTCCCGATTACGTCCTGGCGCTGCACGACGCCCCCTCCGTCGCCACGGGTAAGGTTGGATACACGCCGGGTTACGCCTTGGCCAGCTCGACTTCCGTTGACGTCACCCTGCGCGGCATCGGCGGGCATGGGTCGGCGCCGCAAGCGGCCAAGGATCCCATCGTGGAGGCAGCACAGTTCATCCTGGCAATTCAGACCATTGTGAGCCGGGAGGATTCGCCCTTTGATCCCGCCGTGGTCACGGTCGGATCGATTCACGGCGGCACCCGGTACAACATCATTCCCGATGAAGTGCATTTGCAGCTCACCATCCGGACTTACAAGGAAGAGGTGCGGCAGCACATTCTGGCGGCGCTCGAACGCATGGCCCAGGGTATAGCCGCCGCGGACGGCATTCCCGCGTCACGCGCCCCGATTGTGACGACCAGCGAGAGCGAATACACTCCCTCAACTTACAACGACCCGCAACTGACGCTGCGTTTGGCGGGGGTTTTCAAGAGGGTACTGGGCCCAGATAACGTTGAGGAACTGCCGGCGGTCATGGCGAGCGAGGATTTCTGCCGCTTCGGTCTGGAAAATCATCAAATCCCGATTTGCCAGTTTACCTTGGGTGCGGTGGACCCGGCGAAGCTGGCGGAGAGCCAACGCACCGGCGTGCCCCTGCCCGGGCTGCACTCCAGCTTATGGGCGCCGGTTCCTGAACCGACGCTGCGCACCGGGGTGAAATCCATGACCAGCGCCGTGTTGGACATGATGAAAAAATAGCGCGCTTAGGATTGATTAGGAGCCACGCCGGCGGCGGGCTCGACTTGGAGATAGGAATTGACCGCCGCTTCCACGCTGTCGTAGACGTCGAAGACGGTCACCAACTTAGTGATGGCCAGGGCATCGCGCAATTTCTTGGTCAGGTTGGCAAGTTTGATTCCGGCGCCACGAGTGACGGCGGATGCGCGTGCGGCGACCAGAGCGCCAAGGCCGGCGCTATCGACAAAGTTGAGGTTGGCCACGTCGAGCACGATGCGGGTTTCCCATCCCCACCGTTCCTTGATCCAGTCGCTCTTTCCGAGCACTTCCTTGACCTTGCCGCGAAAATCCATGCTTTCCTGCCCCAACACCAAACGCCCCGACACCTCCAGGATGATGATTCCGTGTAACTCCTTTTCCTTGATTTCAATCGCCATGGTTTTCTCCTCGAGACGCCGGGGGCACGGGAATTGTTTTGTGGTGGCAAATCGCCCTGCCTGACTCTTATCATGATCGCGAAAATGTTAATTGTCTGTTACGGCAATGTGAAGCTTGCCGCGCGCGGACCGCCGGCGTGCGGCGACCCGCCACATTGTGCGCGACTCTTTGTTGCCGGCGCCTGCGGTGGTGTTGCCTATGCCGGACTTCACGCCGCCGCGCCGGGCTTGGCCGAATCCGAAACACGCTGCGGCGCGTTCCCGATAACGTCGCCCAGAACGACCGCATTGCGGATTTGTTCGAAGAAGTCAACCATGCCGCCGGGACTATGGGGCAGCATGATGGTGTTGGAGTGCGCGGTCGCGCCGATTTCTTTGAGGGTGTCGAAGTACTGCGTCAACAGTACCAGAACCATGACGTCCTTTGCCGACGTTCCCTCAACCCCTGCTTTGAATGTCTCCACCGATTCGCGCAGGCCGTCGATGATGGCTTTACGCTGGTTGGCGATGCCCTGGCCCTGAAGCTGCTTGCTCTGCGCCTCGGCTTCCGCCTGTTTCACCTTCAGGATTTTCTCCGCTTCGCCCCGGGCGTTGGCGGCTTCCTGCTCGCGCCGCGCGGCGTTGATGTCGTTCATGGCGGCCTTGACCTTGGGATCGGGGATGATATCGGTCACCAGCGCTTTGACGATTCCGTAGCCAAAGCCCGCCATGACGCCATCCAACTCCAGCTTGACTGCCGCCGCAATGGCATTCTGTTGCTCGAAGGCTTCGTCGAGGTTCATCTTCGGCACGTGGCCGAGGATCACGTTGAAGACGTATGAGCCGATCTGTTCTTTGGGGTCGGAAAGCTTGTAGTAGGCTTCGTAAACGCGGTCCGGTAAAACATGGTATTGAATGGAAACGGGAATGCTGACAAACACGTTGTCCTTGGTCTTGGTTTCCATCTTGAGGTCGAGTTGCTGAACGCGCAGGTCGACTCTGGCCACCACCTGCTCAAACCAGGGCAGCTTGAAGTTCAATCCCGCTCCTGCGACGCGCACAAACCTGCCGAAGCGCTGCACCACCGCCGCCTTGGCCGTCGCCACCGTAAACAAGCCGGAAAAAAACGTGCCGATGGCGAAAATTACAACCACTACCATGAGAACGGTCACGAAATCTGGCATGGATGTCCTCCTTAAAGAGGCGAATGAGGATTCGATTCCCGACCCGGAACCTGAACCGGGAGGCGCAGTGTAGCACTTCGCCGAAGAGGCCGCAATAGAAGGGCGGCAGAATGGAATTTGCCATGCCGCAACTTCCAAGCGGCGGTGGGGTCCTAATTTGATGTGTAACGCCGGCTTCCAGCCGGCAAAGAAGCCGCCAGGATGGCGGCGTTACGATGAAATTAGGACACTACCCGAGCGGCGGTTTCTCAGCGAATACACCAAAGGCGCTTTATAATAGGTGGCCCCTCTCCCCTGGCTCCTCGCGCAGGGGAATTATGGCGGGAGTGAAAGGACGGCTTTGTGGACCTGCTCTTAACGGACTTGGAGGTGCGTGTGCTGGGTGCCTTGATCGAGAAGGAAATCACCACGCCGGATTATTATCCGCTCTCGCTCAACGCCCTGACCAATGCCTGCAATCAAAAGTCGAATCGCCATCCGGTGATGGCGCTGGATGAGTCGGCGGTGCGCGAGGCGCTCGACTCCTTGAGCCGGAAGTGGTTGGCGGGACCCAGCTCAACCGCGGAGAGCCGCGTGACCAAGTACGGGCACCACGCTCAGGAAGTGTTTAACTTCGACCGGCGCCAGAACGCCCTACTGTGCGAGCTGATGCTGCGCGGCCCGCAGACGCTGGGTGAGCTGCGCGCGCCCGCCGAACGCATGTATCGCTTCGATGATCTTGAAACTCTGGAGGCCACGCTCCAGAAGCTCATCGAGCGCCAGCCGCCTTTGGTGTTAAAGCTGCCCCGCCTGCCCGGCACCAAGGAACCGCGCTACGCGCAGTTGCTGGCCGGTGAAAAAACCGAGTGGACTGTGGTGGAAGAGCCATCTGCGGTGGCCGTCGCGCAACTTTCCGATGACCGCATCCCGCGCCTCGAAGCCGAGGTGGCGGAGCTGAAGCAGCAACTCACCGACCTGCAACAACAGTTCGCCCAATTCAAAAAGCAATTTGAGTGATGCGCAGTGGCGGAGGAAAACGCATGAAAAAGTTTTGCTTGTTCATCGCCTTGTCAACGGCGCTGGCGGGATTGGTTTGGGCAGGCGAAGACTATCCCTTGGGTCCGGACTCCCAGCGCCAACCGGGAGTGCCCCAAGGCACGGTGACGCATTACACCTGGACCAGCAAAATCTTTCCCGGCACGGTGCGCGACTACTGGGTGTATGTGCCTGCCCAGTACGTGCCGGAAAAACCTGCCTGCGTGATGGTATTTCAAGATGGCAAGGGTTACATCGGTGAAGACGGCCGGGCGCGCATCCCGATTGTTTTTGACAACCTCATCGCCAAGCACGACATGCCGGTGACCATTGCGATTTTAATAGACCCCGGCGTCCTGAAAGCGCTCGCGCCAGGCCAGCAGGACCGCATCAATCGCAGCTTTGAGTATGACGCCTTGAGTGATCGCTACTCGCGATTCTTGCTCGACGAGATTCTGCCCGAGGTGGGGAAACACTACAACCTTTCCTCCAATCCCAACGACCGCGGGATTTCCGGCTTGAGTTCCGGCGGAATCTGCGCGTTTACAGTCGCCTGGACGCATCCCGAGGCCTTTCACCGCGTGCTGAGCAATATCGGCAGCTTCACCGATTTGCGCGGGGGCGACATCTATCCGGCGCTCATTCGCAAGACCGAGCCGAAGCCGCTGCGCGTTTTCCTTCAGGACGGCAACCATGACCTCAACAACTTCGCGGGCGATTGGTGGCTGGCTAATCAGTCCATGGCATCCGCCCTCACCTTCGCCGGATATGACGTCAAGTTCGTGAGCGGCGATAAGGATCACGACATGATTCAGGGCGGGGCCATCATGCCCGACGCCTTGCGCTGGCTCTGGCGCGACTATCCCCAGCCGATTGCTAAGCCCGCCATGCATCTCCTGGGCGATCGACAATCGGGGTTCGTGGAGGTGGCTCCGGAGTGGGAGTTGGTGAGCTTTGGGGGGCACGCTCCCACTGGGACTATGCTCGACATTATGGCCGGGGGTGTTCCGTCGCCACTCAAGGATGTTACGGGAATTGCGGTGGATCAGCAGGGTAGTGTGTTCACCAGCAATTCATCTGGCAAGGCCATTTACCGGATCGGCGTGGATGGGCACGTTTCAACCTTTGTGGGAGACGCCGACGGTGCGCGAGGGCTGGCGTTTGGACCTGATGGGCAGCTTTATGGCTGCGACAGTAAGGGGATTGTGAGTTATGCGTCTGATGGAAAGAAAAGTGTCCGCATGGCAGGCGTTAATTGTAAGGACATCGCAGTCACCCGCGCGGGCGGGTTCTATTTCACTGAGTACCCTTTCGCTGTGGTGAGCTACGTCCCTCCCGGCAATTCCGGCCATTTGGGTCGTTATGGTTATGCTCAACCTTGGGAGCTTGCCCGTCTAAAACCGAATGGGGTTTGCTTGTCACCGGACCAATCCTTGCTTTACGTGAGTGACCCCTGGGGAAAATGGGTGTGGTCGTACCAAGTGCAAGCCGACGGCTCACTGGCCAACGGCGAGCCTTACTTTCGCATGGAGACACTCGACGTGTCCTCGGAAAGTGGTGCGTCCGGAATGGTGATGGATAGCCAGGGCCTGCTTTATGTGGCAACACTCCTGGGAGTTCAGGTTTGCGATGAGCAGGGAAGAGTGGCAGCGATTCTCAATCGGCCGGAGCAGGCCGTCCCAGCACTGGGTCCGGTCTCCGGAATCGCCTTCGGCGGCGCCGACCATCAATACCTCTATGCTGTGGTCGGAAATGAGGTTTTCCGAAGGCACTTGGTGAGAAAACCAGCTCAGCCTTAAATCACCCTCAAGGGCGGGTAGTACGGGCGGTCAGTGAGCCACCGCGATCAATCATGCGCGTTCTTAGGGGCGGTTCGCGAACCGCCCCTACACCAAACCGACCACAAGTCAATCGCCTATGGGATAATTCTCAAACCGCGCTGCGTCGGCTCGCGGAGGTCGCCGCCATTGTAGCAACTCGTGTGCCGCGCGATTCAGCCCTACCGCGGCAATTGCGCTTCTCCGGTGATTATCAACTTGGCTTTCACGCCGCCCGTCGTGTCTCCTGGCTGGGCGCCGCCGACGAAGATGGTGTAATCACCAGGCGCCACGACGTGGTCCCCGTGTTCATTCACCATGCTCAGGTCGCGAGGGTTGAGCGTGAAGGTCAAATGGCCATTTGCTCCCGGCAGTAGATGCACGCGCGCGATGCCACGCAGAGCGCGCGCCGGGGCGCCGGCGATGGAAGGGAATTCCAAGTAAAGTTCCGCCACCTCGTCACCGGCGGTCTCGGATGAGTTGCGGACGTCCACCTGAACCGCAAGGGGATCGCCGGCTTGAACCTGTGGCGCGGAAAGCTGCAGGTTACTGTACTCGAACGTGGAGTAGCTCAATCCATAACCGAAGCCGTAGAGGGGTTTTCCTTGGAAGTAACGGTAAGTGCGGTTCTGCATGGAGTAATCTTCAAAGGGCGGCAGTTGGTCCACGGAGGAGTAAAAAGTGACAGGCAGACGCCCGGCGGGATTATTGACGCCCGCCAAGGTCTCGGCGATCGCCGTACCGCCTTCCTCGCCGGGATACCACGCTTCCAGGATCGCATCCGCGTGCTGCTGAGCCCAATTCACGGCCAGCGCGCTGCCATTCTGGAGCACGACCACCAGCGGCTTGCCGGTGGCGGCGAGCGCCTTCAGCAGATCTTCCTGGGCCGCGGGCAAATCGATGGAAGTGCGGTCGCCGCCGCTGAACCCCGCCAGCTTCACGGCCATCTCCTCGCCCTCCAGCGAGGGTGAAAGCCCGACGAAGGCGATGGTCACCTCCGACTCCTTCGCGGCCTCCACTGCCTGGTGGCGCAGCACCGCCGCCGGAGCCTGCCAAGTAAGGTCAATGCCGGCGCTCCCCGTCTTGTGGAAGTATTCCAGGCGGATGGGGCGTGGTTGCGTGTCGCTGAACGTCACCGGCGCCTCGATAACGGCGCCTTCCTGGGCCGTCTTGCCCCCACTTTCCACCAGCAGCTTGCCGTCCAGGTAAAGGCGGAAACCTTCCGCGTTTTCGCAGGAATAGCAGTAGTTCGCGCGCACACCCAGCTTGTAGTCTCCGGGAGCTGGCGGGGTGAAGCTGCCGCTCCAGCGCACCGAGTAATTGTCGCGCTGCATGCCGTTCACAGGGATAACCTTGTCCCAATTGAAATTGACGTGGCGGTCGGTGCGCGTGAGGACCGGCGTGCCGCTCAGGTCCGGCGAGTGGAAGTACTCGCCGGTAAGTCCGTCGCCGGAACCACTGGCAGGATGAAGCGCGGTGTGCTCGATCGGCACCGCCAAACCCTGCACCAGCGTCGAGCCCTGCGCATAAGCCACCCGGGCGGAAGAGAACCGCTTTTCAATTCCTTCCAGGGGATAAACTGGCGAAGGCGGTGGTCCGTTGTAGTTGCCTTGCAGGGATTGAACGAGCTCCGCGGTGGGGCCGACCACGGCGATGCGAGTGATCCCGCCTTTTAGAGGAAGGATGTGGTCCTGGTTTTTCAGCAGCACAATGGATTCCCGTGCCGCGCGGAGCGAGAGTTGCCGATGCTCGGGCGAGTTGACCTCACGGGCGGGAATCCGCCCGTAGGCGAAACTGGAAGGTGGGTCGAACATGCCGAGCTTGAATCGCGCCCGGAATAGGCGGCGCAAGGCGTTGTCAAGATCGGCTTCCCGGATCAGGCCCTCGTGAACCGCGTCAATGAGCGAAGGGAACGCCTGCCCCGCCCTGTAACCGCATTCGAGATCGGCGCCGGCTTTCACCGCCGCGGCTGCCGCGTGGGGCATGTCCGCGGAGTAGTGGTGCCCGTTGAATATATCAGCCAAGGCGGCGCAGTCGCTGACCACGTAGCCGTCGAACTTCCACGCGTCGCGCAGATGGTCGCGGAGAAGCATGGTGTTGGCGCAGGCCGGCGTTCCATCGACGGCGTTATAAGCGCACATCACGGACTGGGCGTGCGCCTCGGTCACCGCGGCGCGAAAGGCGGGCAAGTAAGTGTCCTCCAAATCGTGCGGCGAGGCATCCACATTGAAGCTGTGCCGTAGCGACTCGGGTCCGCTGTGTACATCGAAGTGCTTGGGAGTTGAGACCACCCGAAAATACTTGGGATCGTTTCCCTGCATGCCGCTGACGAAGGCCACGCCCATGCGGCCCGTCAAGAACGGGTCTTCGCCATAAGTTTCTTGGCCCCGCCCCCAACGGGGGTCGCGAAAGATGTTGATGTTGGGCGCCCAAAACGTCAGCCCGAAGAACGTTTCGTGCTGGTCCTTGCGCATGGCTTCATTGTACTTGGCGCGCGCCTCGGTGGAGACCGTCTCGCCCATCTGGTGGACAAGGCCGGTGTCCCAGGTGGCAGCCATCCCGATCACCTGAGGGAAATTCGTCGCGTAGCCGGCAAAGGCGACGCCGTGCAGGCCCTCGTTCCACCAATCGTACTTCGGAACGCGGAGGCGCGGGATGGCGACCGCATGGTCCCGCATCTGCGAGACTTTCTCTTCCAGAGTCATGCGCGAAATGAGATCGTCAACGCGCTTTTCCACCGGCAGGGAAGGATCGAGATAAGCGGGCGAGGGATTCTCGGGCTTGGTCTGGGCGCTTCCGGGCAGCATCAGCCCGCAAGTTATCATCAAGGCAAAAAACGCGCGTGCCAGATAACGAACCGCCACTTGGTTATGAGTTTCGTTCATAGGATCACTCCTGGGGAAAATCAGACGGGATTTTACCACGGCGGCCACATAGGGCAGATGCAATTGAAGGCTTCGTGTCAACCTGCCAAGGACCAATATGCTACCCGCATAAGCAGAGATGATTTCACTTTCCGTTCTGCTGAAAGCGTTTCACCCGGCAGACGCGCTGTAACTCCTATAGTGCCTGCTCTGGCTTCGGGTGCCGGAGAGAGGCTTGGGACTATCAGCACACGGAAAGCGCCGCCGTGCCACCGCAGTTATGGTGACTTAAACAACCACTATGCGTCAACCTGAATCAGCACCGCCGGAGGGGACATATGATACGCACGGGGGGAAACCGGCAAAACCGCCGCACCAAGTCTTTCTCTGATTCGCCTGGCGATGGTCCCTTGACCGAGGTCCTATACTGAGTGTGCGGGGTCTTGCGCGCGAGCGATATGCCGAACTTGCACAATTCGGAGCCGCCTTCCACGACGGATGCCGAGAGGTTGCGCCTCACCGGGGGCGGGATCTCATCCTGGAGGAGCAAATCCCTGCGCGCGCAGTTAACGCCGTTTGGCTGGGCAGTGCTGGGAATTGCGATTATCACCTGGGCAGGATTGCGTTTAGGCCTGAACCCGCTCACGGGTGGCTTCCTTTATCTGATTATGGTGGTGGTGGCATCAGCTTACGGATGATTCTGGAGTGGCACGCTGACTTCACTTGTGGCCACTACCTGCCTGGACTTCTTTTTCCTCCCGCCCATTTTCCACTTCGATGTGGATGATCCCATGGATTGGGTGGCGCTTGGCGCCTTTGAGTTCACCGCCCTGAATTATTACGTTGCTGCAACAGCGGACGCAACGCAGGGCAGTGGAGGCTGCGGCGGCACGGGTTAGCAACGAAAGGCTATTCAACGCAGCCCGGGGGATTCTCCTCCTCGACAGGACGGGCGATTTGGGAGAGCGAATCACCTCTTTGATCCGTGGAGAATTCGAGCTTCGAGGGGTGGCGCTGTTTGATGCGCCCTCGGCACGTGTTTTCGTGAGTGGGGATTGCACACCCCAGGCAGAGCAGGGCGCGCGCGACGCATATTTGCAGGATTCGGACGGCTTCGACCCGGCCACTCAAACCCATTTTTCTGCTTTGCGCGTGGGGTCGCGGCCGGTGGGGGGCCTGGCTCTATGCGGCTTCACCATGCCGCCCGTGGTGGCTCAGGCAATTGCCTCCCTGTGCGCAATGACTCTGGAAAAGTCCCGGTCGTTTGAAAAGGAGGCGCGTGCCGAGGCCGCGCGCCAGGCCGAGCAGCTCCGCACCGCCGTGGTTGAAGCTTTGGCACACCAAATCAAAACTCCCCTTTGCGTCATTCAAGCGGCAAGCACGACGCTGCCGGCTTTGGGAGAGCTTTCCCAGACGCAGGCTGAATTGGTAAATGCTATCGATGAAAAATCCACAAAACTGAATGACCTGCTGACCCGCCTTCTCGGCGCCGCCGACCTTCAGAGCGCTAAAATTGAACCCCAGCTTGCGCCCGTTTTGCTCACTGACTTGGTGAAAGCGGCCATTGCCAGTGTGGAAGATCAAGCCCAGCGCGCGCGATTTGATGTCTCGGTCGAGGGCGAAGAAGTTTGCGCCCTGGCGGATGGCAAGCTCATGGGCATTGCCCTCACGCAACTGGTCGATAATGCGGTGAAGTATTCGGCCCCGAGGTCGCCCATTAGCGTCACGGTGACGGCGGATCCGCAGGAAATCAGCGTGCGCGTGAAGAACCAGGGTGGGGTGATTGCCCCCGTCGATCGTGAGCGCATTGTTGAGAGATTCTACCGGGCGCCGGTGGCGCGGCGGGGACCCGTAGGAACGGGGTTGGGACTCTCCATCGCCAAGAGAATCGTCGACGCCCACCACGGGCGCATCTGGGTGGAGAGTGGAGAGGTGGAAGGGACGGTTTTCATTATCGTCCTGCCCAGGGCGCCGGAGGATGGGCGGGAAATATCGCAGCGTGCCGGCTCCTTACCCGCCGTCTGAAACCAGAACGGGATGTTTTCTTTAGCGCTCTGTCTTGCGGTTTTGCCCGCACGTTTGAACTGGAAACCGTAGACTGGAGCATCTCATGCAAAGGTTGTTCTTGACACAGGTTGCAAGTGTGCGCATACTAGACTATGAGGTTGGGCTTAGGCGATTGGAGTGAGCGGAAGGCGGAAGGCTGGAAGTTGACTGCTCTACATGCTGGGGAAAGAGTCATCGCCACCGCTAATCGCCGCAGGGGACGAGAGATGCACGGCACCCCCAAAGCTTTCCGCGGCCTCTATAAACGCTCATGGCAGAAATGGAAGATTCCGACCTTCGCTAAGCCCGCGAGGGGAGAATTCCAAGAGAAGCTCGGGAAGCCGTGATGTTTATGAAAAATAATCTGGTTAGCGGAGAAATAGGGCAAATCCAGATGTTCGGCCTAAAATCCAAGTCTCTGAAAATACGGTGGTTAGTAAAGGCAGAATCGGCGAAGAAAGAGGACGGAAAAAAGGATGGTAAAATGAAGGTATTACCCGTCATATTCATGAAAAACAAAGTAGTTACAAAACTGGTCTTCTAAAATTAACCCCTAGGCCGTCAAGTGTAAGAAAAATAGCCACTTATACCAGTGAAGCCGTCATAGTGTTGAAATAAAAGGAGAAACTTGTCGCCCGCGATGCTAAGTGATCCCGATGTAAACTGGTCAATGTGGACCGGAATCTCCCGCCAAAATCGAGACTTCAATGCGCAGATTGCGAACGAGCGTTCTTGCCCCGCCGGGTCTCGCTGCTCTTGGCGGGCACGGTTCCACCTTCCCGAGTTCTTCCTTGAACTAAACGGCCAGAGCGGCTAACCTCGCCCTGTAAATCGCGGACGAAGCTGAAATCCGACTTACTCTGGAACGAGGAGCAACCGATGCGGGCCGAACAATGGGCAAATTTCAAGGCAGCGGCGAAATTCCAGAAGGCTGATCGCGTCCCTGTTTCCCTGATCATGGACAGTCCCTGGATGCCGGGCTATCTCGGCATTCAGCACATTGACTATTATTTCGATCAGGATGTCTGGTACCGATCCAACCTTCGAATAGTGCAGGAATTCCCCGAACTTACCGTTTTCCCTTCCTGGTGGGTGGAATATGGCATGGCTATTGAGCCCTCTGCATTGGGGGGAAAGGTGCGGTTCCCGGCGGATCAAACTCCCTCGGAACTGCCGATGTTGTTCCACTTGGAAGATTTGGAGCAACTCCCGGAAGTTGACCCCCAGACGGACGGCCTGATGCCCGCCGCGCTCCGTCAATACCGGGCGCTGAAGGCCCGCATCTTTGCTGCCGGGTACACCATTCCCGTGGTTGCGGCGCGCGGCCCGCTGGCCTTGGCGGTATTTTTCCGCGGCCTTACCCCGTTCATGATGGACATTACGGATAACCCCGCAGGTGTGCACAGGCTCCTGACCTATACCACCAACGCCACCGTGCAATGGCTCAAGGCCCAGGCGCAGGCGGTGGGCGAAAGCGTGGAAGGCATCCTCGTCCTCGACGATATCGTGGGTTTTCTCTCCCGCAAACACTATCAGGAGTTCGCCCACCCTTACCTGCAAAAAGTCTTTTCCAGTTTTCCCTCTTCCTGGGTGAAGGTGTATCACAACGACGCCCGCGTCGGTCCCTTCCTGGAAGACCTGCCCGCGGTGGGCTTCGACGTCCTGAATTGGACCCACAAACTGGATATCAACGAAGTTCGTAACAGGACGGGAGGTAAGATCTGCCTGATGGGAAACCTGGCGCCGCTGGAAATTGGCGTCCGCGGCACGCCCGAAGAGGTGAAAACGGCAACGCGGAATCTGCTGCGCCGGGCGGGCAGGGAAGGCTTCATTCTCTCAGTGGGCGGCGGGGTCAGCCCGGGAATGCCCGGGGCCAATATCCGCGCCATGATCGAGGCGGCCGCAGAATTCAATTCGCCCTAGATTCCGATCTCCGCGCGTGGGCAGCCTACATGGAAGACGAGGATGGGCGCCGCCTGCGTTATGGGCTTAATCGCAGCTTATAGCCCAACCAAGTTTCGGTGACCAGGAATTTGGGCTGGGCGGGATCGGGCTCGATCTTCTTGCGGAGCTGTTTGATGAAGGCCCGCAGATAAATGTTCGCTGTGCTCGGGTCCCCACACCGCTGCGCTTGGCGGGGCCAATCTCTACTCACGGGGAAGAGCACGCGGGCCTGTGCTTATTTCGCCAGCGATACAATGCAGCCGCCCACGACGATGAAGGCTCCTCCCAGCAGAATTAGTGGAGTCGGTCTTTGCCCGAAGCCGAGCCATGAGATCAATTGCGCCACGACAAAAAAAATGGCGACGTATACGCCCAGGAGCCGTCCGAAATCCCAAGCGGGCGCGTTGACCGAGTATCCGTAAAATGAGAGGAACAAGCCGCCGAGCACAAAAAACAGAGCGGCCCGCGCATACGTTGGGCTGTGAATTCCCACGCGCATCAAAGCATCTCCGCCCGCTTCCAGGCAAGCGGCGCACAACAACACCACCATGGCTAAGCTGTAACGCAAAGGAATCTACCTCCTTTCTCACTTCATATCCTACTACTGACCCCGTGTGAGAGCTAGGTCACCCGGCCAACCGCGAGCGCGGGCAAGGATTTTACAAGCTTGACGGTCTCAACGCGCACGCGAATGACCTGGCCCACAAGGCGCACGATGTATTCGGGATCGTTGGGACGGTTATTTGGCCCGTTGATCTTCCGCTTGCCCTGAAACAGGACGCCGGTTTGCGTGTCCTCAAAGATGATGTTGGAGAGGGGGTAGCCGCGCGCGATCTTCTTCCTGATCTCGGTGTCAAGGTCGTCTTGGGTGTCCTTGGCTTCACAGTAGCCGCGCGGCAGGGTGTTACGGTCGCGCAAGGTGCCGTCAGGGCGAATGACCGCGCCGCCGGATTTTCCCAAGAGCTCGGCGATGAAGGTCCAGTCCTGGAGCCGGGCGGTCTCCTGAAGCAGGGACTCGAAGGGCGAACGCACGCTCATTTCATTCAGCACGCCTTGGTCCCGCAGCGCGGCAACGTTTTCGTAATACTTGCGAATAGAGCGGCTGGAATATATCAACCAACTCAGGGCTCGCGGTTATATCATTAGGGAAGCCGCAGTGGAGGGAGCAGTCCTCCGGCTTCGCCCGATTATGATGACGATGCTGGTGGCCACGCTGGGACTGCTGCCCGCGGCGACCTCGCATGCCATCGGTTCAGATTCGCAACGGCCCTTCGCCATCGTCATTGTCGGAGGGCTGATTACGGCTCTGGCGATGAGCGTCATCTTTCTTACCCACGCTCTATGTGTGGGTGGCGAGGGATACGGACAAATTACCCGAACCGGAGAAATCCTTTGAATCATAGACCTATGAATTTCCATAGACGTGAGATGCTTTGGAGTGTGGTGGGCATTCTCGGTTTATCCATCATGGCCGGCGTGGTGTTCGCCCAAAGCCCGGCCAGAATCACGCTGGATGATGCCATTCGGTTGGCGCTCCAGCACAACCATAATCTGTTGGCGGCGCGCACCACCATCGCGCAAAGCCAGGCGGAGGAAATGACCGCCAACATGCGCCCTAATCCCTCGATCTTCGCCGATTGGGATTACCTGCCGTTGTTTTCGCCCAGCAACTTTACGAGCACCTACCTCAACGACTTGACGGAGAGCGATTTGGGACTCAGCTACCTGATCGAGCGCGGCAAGAAACGCCAGCACCGCCTTCAGGCCGCCAAGGATCAGACCGCCGTGACCACGGATTTGGTGTCTGACAACGAACGCACGTTGACTTTCCAGGTGGCCACGCTGTTTATCAACGTGCAGCTCGCCCAGTTGACTTTGGACCTGGCCCAAAAGGACCTGGAAAGCTATCAGAAAACCGTTGACCTGAATAACTTGCGTTACCAAAAGGGAGCGATTAGCGAGGATGACAAATTGAAGATCGAGCTCCAGCTCCTCCAGTTCCAAAATGATGTGGCGCAGGCCGAACTCGCTAAAATTCAGGGACTCTCGGATCTTCGTCAGCAACTGGGTTATGAATCCGTGCCGGCCAACTACGACATCGCGGGAGAATTCAGTTACAACAAGGTGCAAGGCAACCTGGAGGATCTCCAACTGAAGGCGCTCCAGCAGCGGCCGGACCTCAAGGCGGCGACGCAAGGGGTGGCGGCGGCCAACAGTCAATATCTGCTGGCCAAAGCCGATGGGAAGCAGGACGTCACGGTTCAGGGCAATTATACCCACACCAACGGCATCAACGGCGCCTCGGTTTACGCCAGCATTCCGATTCCGATCTTTAACCGCAATCAAGGCGAGATCGCGCGGACCAAGTCGGTCATTGGGCAAACCCAGGAGCAGGCAAAGGCGGCGAACAACCAAGTGATGACCGATGTGCGCGACGCCTACGAGAGTCTCCAGACCAGCGACAAGATTGTGGGGCTCTATCAATCGGGGTACCTCGACCGGGCGCAGAAAGACCGTGACATCAGTGAATACGCCTACCAGCGCGGCGCCGTCAGCCTGCTGGATTTTCTCGACGCCGAGCGCAGCTATCGCGCCACCCAGCTTGCCTATCGGCAGGCGCTGGCATCATGGCTTCTGGCGGTGGAGCAGTTGCGCGAGGCCGTGGGCACCCGCAACCTTCCGTGATCTGGTGAGGACGTAAAACCGGGATTCTTCCTCCCTTTCCCCCTGGGAGGAGATGGGAAACCACAAGGGGCGCGCCCAAGGAGACGACGAGGTGAAGAAACACGAGGTGCGGGGCTGGTTTGAGGAAACCGGTATTGTCGCGGCGGTTCGGGTCTTGTCGTCGGACGACGCCCTGTTTGCCGCCCAGGCGGCCGCCGATGGAGGAATCGTCGTCATCGAAATCCCGCTGACCGTTCCCCTCGCTTTCAAGGTAATATCCCACTTGGTCAAAACTGTTCCCGGCATTGTTGTTGGGGCGGGCGGGGTGACGAATGCGGAGACGGCAAAGTCCTGCCTTGATATGGGAGTGCAGTTCTTAACCAGCGATGGTCTGCATCCCCGCGTGATCGAGTTTGCCTCCAAACAAGATGTGGTGGCCATCCCCGGCGCGCTGACCCCGACGGAAGTCATCACCGCGTGGGAAGCAAAATCCGATTTCGTCAAGGTGGTGCCCTGCCCGCAGATTGGGGGCGCCAGTTACATAGAATCCCTCCATAGTATGTTCCCTCCCATTCCGCTGATCGCCACGGGCGGCGTGAATCAGCAGAACGCCTCCAATTTCATTATTGCCGGGGCCGTAGCACTGGGAGTTGGCCGGGAACTGATCCCTCCTGAGGCGATCTACCGTCGTTAGGAGGACCATTGAGGCGCTGGCCCACCGCTTCTTGGGTTTCGTCAAGGCCGGCCGGGACCATTTGGACGCGCGCGCCCGAAGGTCCGCCGGCCCCGATAGGTAGCCTGAAAGCATTCATCACAATCAATCCGGTCCTTAGCCTCCCCGACACAGGGCCGGCCAGGAAGCGAAGGTCTGGCGAGCAGTCCGTTGTGCGACGGACTGCCGCCGCATCGTGCCGCCGCTCGTGACGGCCAACCGAGGCGGGAACGATTCGCGAAGCCCTTCGGCGTGCGAATCCGGCTTGAAGTTAACCCCTGCAAAGGCTAACATCGTGCTGGCTTCAGTAAGTCAATCGGTGGCCGCTGCGCACCGGGATCAAACGGCCTTCCCGTTCCGTTTGAAGATATAGACCAGTTGAACATGGAGCGTTCGTGGACTTACGTTATCGGGAGCCCACGGCCAATGTTATGATGGATGGCGGCCGTTAAATCCCTTTTGCAGTTCGATGCGGGCGAGGGACGCGCTGCTCACAGCGGTTCCGGGAATTTACAGTTTTGTTGATGTTGCACTGGGCTGCTGCGCTACTTTGATGAATACGAATTTGATTGAAATTGCATCCAATGATTTCAGCCCAGACTACCCAAGGCAAAAGGAGCCTTTACGATGTGCAGTTTTGCTGAGCCGAGGAACGAGCAGGAAACACTCCTGCGCAGCAGTGCCAACCTTCGTTTTCGCGCCTTGCCGAGCAGTGTCAGGCCTTGTTTGGCCCCATCGCATCGCCGGAAATTCATTTCCCGCCCCAGCTTTTTTTTGAGCGCGGTTGTCGGCCTTTTGATGCTCGGGGCATCACCGTTGGCCCGGGCCCAGGTGGCCTTTAACGGCGTGGTGTCAACGCTCAGCACCAGCAGCATTACTCTTGGCAAGCCTTCAGGTATAGCTGCAGATCCTGCCGGCAATGTGTACATTGCGGATGACACCAAGACTCAGATTGTGAAAATAAATTCCCAAGGGGTTGCCTCCCTCCTCACCATCAGCGGTTTGACTTCAGGGCTGAGCGGGCCGTCCGGACTGGCTTTGGATGGGGCAGGGGATCTCTTCATCGCGGACACGGGAAACAATCGTATCGTGGAAGTTACCCCATCGGGAAGCGGGTCAGTGGTGAGCATGGGGAGCGTATCGCTGCAGTCTCCGGTGGGTATAGCAGTAGACGCATCCGGAAATATCCTTGTTTCTGATCAAACCTCACCTAGTGGGCGGATTGTGGAAGTGGCTTCTGGCGGCGCGGTTTCAGTCCTCAGCATTACCGGTTTGAGCCCCTCTCTGGATTTTCCCGCTGGCTTGGCCGTGGATACTGCGGGGAACCTGTACATCGCGGACTCCGAAAATGACCGTATCGTCACCGTGGCAGCGGGAACAGAGGCGGGTTCAGTGCTCGGCATCTCCGGCCTGAGCCGGGGTTTGGGAATTACCTCAAGTGTGGCCGTGGATGGTTTAGGGAATGTCTATATTGCCGACGTGGGCAATAGTCGCATCGTTATGGTGACGCCGGGAGGAGCGGGTTCGGTATTGAGCACGGGGGCGGTCGCGCTCTCAAACCCAGTCGGGGTTGCGGTGGATATTTACGGAATCGTCTATATTGCGGACGCGGGCCTTGACGAAATTGTGAAGGTGGCGACATCGGCGGTGGGATTCGGCCATGTGCAGTTAGGCGCGTCTTCGAGCGTGACGCAAACCTTGCCTTTCTCCGTCGCCAATGGCACGACGGTGGGAAGCGTCAGTGCACTCACGCTTGGCGCTCCGAGCCTTGATTTTACCGTGGCGACCAGCGGAACCACCTGCACCAATGGGATTACCGATACCACTTGCAACGTCAGCATCCAGTTTCTCCCCACCGCTCCCGGGTTGAGACGGGGCGCGGTGGTGCTTTATGACAACGCGAATCCGCCCAACCCGTTGGTTGCCGTCCCGCTAACCGGATTCGCCGATGCCCCCGTGGCCGCTTTGGCCCCCAATACCGCAAGTGTGATCAGCACGGGCAGCGTCACTTTGATTGCTCCTTACCAAATCGCTCTGGACGGCGCGGGAAACATGTTTATCGCGAATTATGGCGCCCAGAATGTGTTGAAAGTAGCGATCGCCGGAAGCGGCGCCTCTGTGGTGGGCACCGGTAGTGAAACCCTCAGTAATGTCGGGGGCGTCGCGCTTGACGGGGCCGGCAATCTTTTCATTGCGGATTACGGTAACGGCCGGATTGTGGTGGTAACGCCCCAAGGGGTTGCCTCCGTGCTGAGCATTTCCGGTCTGAGCCCGGGGTTGAATAATCCCCTGGCCTTGGCATTTGATGCGGCGGGCAATCTGTACATTGCGGACTCTACCAACGGGCGAATTGTTAGAGTATCGTCCTTGCTGGTGGGTTCCACTTCCACGGGCGTAGGATCGGTCGTGAGTACAGGAAGTTACACGCTTGGTTCTATGGTTCCGGCGGTGGCGGTAGATGCAACGGAAACCGTTTACATCGCTGATGCAACGAACGATCGTATCGTCAAGGTCATAGCGGCAGGAGCTGCATCCTTGCTGGCCGCCTCCGGTGTCACACTAAACTCTCCCCAGGGCGTGGCTGTAGATGGAATGAACAATGTGTACATCGCGGATTCAGGCAATTCGCGCATTGTGGAGGTGACAACCGCGGGTGGCGCATCAGTCGTAAGCACACTCGGCCTGGCGAATCCATCCACTCTGAGTGGGCCGGCTGGGGTATCCGTGGATCCTAGCGGAAACATCTTTATTCCGGATACGGGCAATAACCGTATTGTGGATCTTCCTGTTTCCGGAGCGGTCCTGACTTTTGCCGGCGCCGTTGTTGGTTTGACCAGCTCGGATAGTCCGAAAACCGCCACCGTGACCAACTTGGGGAACCGGCCCCTGGTTATTGAGTCGAATCCAACTTATACGCTTAGTTTTTCCAAGAATGCCGCTGACGCCAACCTTTGCGCATCTTTTAACTCACTTTTAGCCGGTACGGTCTGCGATGTTTCGGTGGATTTCACGCCACAATCGGCCGGCAACCTCAGCGCCAGCATCACCGTGACCGACAATTCCCTCAACGTTGCCGATAGCACGCAGCAGATTTCCGCTTCTGGGACGGCCAACCCGGCTTTTGTAACGTTAACGGGGCCGGTAGTGCAGCCAGCGCAGGTGACCTATGGCCAAACGGGTTCCGTGGTCATGACCGTTACCGGATCGTATACCACCATCGCATTGCCTTCGGGGACCCTCAGCTACAGCATCTCGAATGCCTCCAGTGTCAGTGTAGCGTCAGGAACCGTTTCCCTTACGGCCGGCACCACAAGCTCGACGGCAGCCGTGCCCATACCCGCGACCCTGGCTGCGGGTAGCTACACCGTGAGTGTTACCTATGGAGGAGATAGCAACTACCTGGGTACTTCCACCGCTACCATAGTCACTTTGACGGTCAACAAGGCGAGCCCGATGGTTACCGTGGCATTCTCTCTGAATCCCGTGATGAAGTTGAGCGCGGTCACCTTAACCGCTACCGTCTCCTCGACCGTAGGCGTTCCGAGCGGATCCGTCAGTTTCTATGACCGACAAACGCAATTAGTTTCGGCGCTTCCTTTGACGCAAGGCGCGGCGACTTACACGACCTCCAGCCTTGCGCTCGGCACGCACTCCATTAGCGCGGTCTACGGCGGTGACACCGACTTTAACAGCGTAACCAGCGGGGTAGCGGCGCTGACGGTGGAAGACTTCACTCTGAGCGTCAATGCCATGCCGGGCGTAATCACGCCGACGGTTCTGCCGGGGAGCTCGCTAACCTTTGTCCTGCCGGTGTATCCGACCAGTGGCCTGAACTTCCCGTCCGCGGTAACCTTTGCCGTCAGCGGCCTGCCCGCGGGCGCCACGGCCACTTTTACGCCCCCCTCGCTGCCCGCGGGCTCAGCGGGCACGAACGTCACCCTGGCCATCCAAATTGCCAATCAGATACTCGCTCGTCATGGCGCCATCCCGCTGGGACGCGGGCTGGCCTTGGCGATGGTGGGAGGAATGATCCTGCTACCCTTCGGAAGGAAATTGCGTCGGCCCGCAGGGAGAGTGGGAAGATTCCTGTGCTTGCTACTTCTGGTGTTGGCAGCGGCCGGCGCAACGCTGGGCCTTACGAGCTGTGGCACCACCCGCAGTGGTTACTTCGGACAGCTAGCGCAGAGTTATACGCTGACCATTACCGCAACCTCCGGCGCTCTGTCGCACACCACCACCGTCAACTTCACCGTGGAGTAAGGGGAGAGATTTGAACATGCGACCAATCTTATTGGCAAATGTACTTGTTGTCGGGGTCCTGGTCTTGGGCGGCCCCATGGCATGCGCACAGGAGGCGCAACATTCGGCGCCGCGTTTCCAAGTGACTTCCTCCGACCTGGCAGTGACCTACAACGCTGAAAGGTCCCAGGTCACGCCCGGCGGCAGCGACTTCTGGCTCCAGGGCGGAAGCATCGATGGCGCATTCACCTTCTTCCACGGCCTGGGCTTCGCCGCAAATGTGACGGGCGACCATGCCTCCGGCATTGCCCCGGGCGTGGGCCTGAATGAGGTGGCTATGATGGCCGGGCCCCGCTATACTTTCCGCCTGGGCTCCAAGAGCAGAAGCAAATTGTTTGTTGAATCATTGGCGGGCGGCGTGCGTGGATCCGACAGCGTCTTTCCGAAATCAACGGGATTGGACAGCAGAGCTAGCGCTTTCTCCTATCAAGTCGGCGGGGGTTTGGACATATCCATATCCAAACACCTTGCGATTCGGGCCATCGAGGCGGACTATGTTCGCACCTACCTGCCGAATAACGGCACCGACACCCAACCCCACCTGCGGCTTGCCATTGGGGTGACTTACCACAGCCAAAGGCATTGAGCAATTCCTTCCTCCGGGATTGCCGTGGTGAAATGCGACGGGTTCGTTTCCATACTCGGAGGCTCGCCAGCAGCGAGCCCGGACGAAGGTCATTTCCACCTTGTGGCCCAACGGACGCTCAGCCGCAATCTCCTTCAGATGGACAGGCGCTCGGCTTAGGTCCGCGTCCGAAAACTTAAGATGAGAACCGGCACGCTGAGGCTTTCGCGCGGGGATTCCTGGAGGTCGGGATCGTAATTCAGGTTGGGGCGGAGCCAGCGTTCCACGGCGCGGAGGTCCATGCCTTTGCGGCGATGGTAATCGTCCACCTGATCGCGGTCGATCTTCCCCACGGCAAAATACTTGGCTTCCGCGTGGGAGAAATAGAACCCGCACACGGAGGCAGCCGGCGACATGGCAAAGTTCTCGGTTAAATAGATTCCGGCGTTCTTCTCCGCCTGCAAGACGTAAAAGAGGTCGCGCTTCTCGGAGTGGTCAGGGCAGGCGGGATAGCCCGGCGCCGGACGAATGCCGCGGTAGCGCTCGTGAATCAAATCCTCGATCGTCAGGTTTTCATCCTTGCCATAACTCCAACACTCCCTGGCACGTTTGTGCATGAGCTCCGCCAGCGCTTCCGCCAAGCGGTCGGCGAGGGCTTTGGCCATGATGGAATTGTAGTCGTCGTGGTCCCGCTGGAACCGCGCCAGCAACGGTTCCATGTCAGCGCCGGCGGTCACGGCAAAAGCGCCCAGATAATCCTCCATGCCGGTCTGCTTGGGGGCGATGAGGTCCGCGAGCGCCCAGTTGTAGTGGCCGGGAGCCTTCTCCATCTGCTGCCGCAAGGTGTGGAAGACGGTCAGCACGGAAGAGCGGGAGGCATCGGTGTACACTTCAATGTCGTCGCCCACGCTGCTGGCAGGGAAAAAGCCCATGACGGCATTGGCGGTAAGGAGTTTTTCCTCCACGATGCGCCCGAGCAGCTTTTGCGCGTCTTGCAGCAGTTCGCGCGCCTTGCTGCCCACAACCGAGTCATCGAGAATTTTCGGGTACGTTCCGCGCAGCTCCCAAGCTTGAAAGAACGGCGACCAATCGATGTAAGGAACAATCTCCGCCAAAGGCAAGGCGGGAAAAGCGCGCACGCCCGTGAAGGCAGGCCGGGCGGGACGAGCCTTGCTCCAATCGATGGGCGGCTTGCGGCGCCGCGCCTCCTCCAGGGTCAGCAACTTTTGTGCCGCCGGCTTGTGCGCGGCGCGAAGCTTTTCCTGCTCCCGCAGGTTCTCTTCTTGGAATGCCGGCCGCGTTTCCGGGTTCTTGAGTTTGCTCACCACGCCTACGGCACGGGAAGCGTCCAAGACGTGTACCACAGGCTGGCGGAAGTGGGGAGCGATCTTCACCGCCGTATGTACGCGGCTCGTGGTGGCGCCGCCGATGAGCAGCGGGATGGTGAATCCCTCGCGTTCCATTTCCTTGGCCACATGAACCATTTCATCGAGCGATGGGGTGATGAGCCCGCTCACCCCGATCATGTCGGCATGGGTTTCCCGCGCCGTCTGCAAAATCTTCTCGCACGGAACCATAACGCCCAGGTCGATAACCTCATAATTGTTACAGCCCAGGACCACGCCCACGATGTTCTTGCCGATATCGTGCACGTCGCCCTTTACCGTGGCCATCACGATGCGGCCCTCGGCGCGAGTCTTGTCCCCCGCTTCCTTTTCCGCCTCCATGAAGGGGAGCAAGTAGGCGACGGCTTTCTTCATCACGCGCGCGCTCTTGACCACTTGGGGCAGAAACATCTTCCCGGAGCCGAACAGGTCGCCCACGACGCTCATCCCGGCCATCAGCGGGCCCTCGATCACGTTCAAGGGTCTGCCCAGCTTTTGCCGGGCCTCCTCGGTGTCGGCTTCGATATGGTCGGTCACACCTTTCACCAGGGCGTGTTTGAGCCGCTCTTCCACCGTCCCCTGCCGCCATTCGTCTTCCTCAACTTCCGTCCGTCCGTGCTGCTTGACCGATTCCGAAAATGCCAACAGCCTTTCCGTGGCGTCGGCGCGGCGATTCAGGAGTACATCTTCAACCAGCTCCAGGAGGTCGCGAGGCAGTTCCTCGTAAACGGCGAGCTGGCCGGCGTTCACTATCCCCATGTCCATGCCCGCGCGGATGGCGTGATACAGGAAGGCGGAGTGAATGGCTTCGCGGATGGTATTGTTGCCGCGAAAGGAAAAGGAGATATTGCTGACGCCGCCGCTCACTTTGCAATAAGGAAGCGTCGCCTTGATCTGGCGCGTGGCTTCGATATAGCTCACCGCGTAATTGCGGTGCTCATCCATTCCGGTAGCCACGGTGAGGACGTTGGGGTCAAAGATGATGTCGCAGGGATCCACGCCCACTTCCTCTGTGAGGATGCGGTAGGAGCGCGTGCAGATTTCGACGCGACGCTCCGTGGAGGCCGCCTGCCCGGCCTCGTCAAAGGCCATCACTACCATGCCGGCGCCGTAGCGTTTGATCACGCGGGCTCGCTGCTTGAAAACCTCCTCGCCCTCCTTGAGGCTGATGGAATTCACGATGCCCTTGCCTTGCAGGCACTTGAGCCCTGCCTCAATAACGCTCCACTTCGAGCTGTCGATCATGATGGGGACGCGGGCGATGTCCGGCTCCGAGGCGATGTAATTCAAAAAGGTGGTCATTGCTTGCTCGGAATCGAGCATGGCCTCGTCCATGTTGACGTCGATGATCTGCGCGCCGCCCTCGACCTGCTGCTTGGCGACGCTCAAGCCCTCCTCGAATTGGCCGCTCAAAATCAGCTTGGCGAATTTGGGCGAGCCGGTCACGTTGGTGCGCTCGCCGATGTTGACGAAATTGGTTTCCGGCCGGATTACCAGCGGTTCCAGGCCGCTGAAGCGTGAGTAGCGTTCGACCTGCGGGGGCACGCGCGGCGGGAAATGCTTCACCGCCTCGCGGATGGCGCGAATATGCGCGGGCGTGGACCCGCAGCACCCGCCGACGATATTCACCCAGCCGTTCGCGGCAAACTCGCGCAGATCCGCCGACATAATCTCCGGCGTCTCGTCAAAGCCGCCGAAGGAATTGGGCAGGCCGGCGTTGGGATAGCAGCTTGTAAAAATCGGCGCGAGCCGGGAAAGCTCCTCGATGTGCGCGCGCATTTGCTTGGCGCCCAGCGCGCAGTTGATGCCCACGCTCAGCAGCGGCGCGCTCGAAACGGAGATCCAGAAAGCTTCAATGGTCTGCCCCGAGAGCGTGCGGCCGCTCAGGTCGACGATGGTGACGGAAGCCAGCAGGGGCAGCCGTTTTCCCGTGTCCTCGAAGTATTGCTGAGCGGCATACAGTGCGGCTTTGCCGTTGAGCGTGTCGAAGATGGTTTCCACCAACAGCAGGTCAACGCCGCCGTCCACGAGGCCGCGGATTTGCTCGTAGTAGGCATCCCGCAACTGGTCAAAGGTCACGGCGCGCGCGGCGGGGCTGGATATCTCCTGCGACGCCGAGGCGGTGCGGCTGGTGGGTCCGAGCGATCCGGCCACCCAGCAATGGCGCGCGGGATTCCGGCCCATGAACTTGTCGGCGGCGCGGCGAGCCACCTGCGCTCCGGCCCGGTTCAGGTCGTAAATGAACCCTTCCAGCTTGTAATCCGCCATGGAAATGGCAGTAGAGTTGAAGGTATTGGTCTCAATGATGTCCACGCCGGCCTCAAGATATTGCCGATGAATGTCCTCAATAATCGCGGGCTGAGTGATGTTCAGCACATCATTGCACTGGCGCAAATCCCGCCCATGACGCGCGAATTCCTTCCCCCGATAGTCGGCTTCCTCCAGCTTATGGGCCTGGATCATCGTGCCCATGGCGCCGTCGATAATCACGATGCGGCGTCTCAGCGTGTCTACAAGCGAGTTTAAAGTGGGACTTGCGTCATCCATGCTGAAGAAGGTTTCCTCCTGCTTTCCGGCGCGAATCGGCCCGGAAAACATATTCATTTGATTTTGCCTGCGCTGGTTTGACGTTCACTCCATCGCGCCGCATTCTTAGCCCTCATGACAGGATACCATTTATTCTTGCTTTCCTGGAATGTAGTGCGCATGCGTGGCTAGTCCGACTGTGCCACAAGAGGGACTAACAACGCAAAAGCCCCATGGCAAAGGCCTTTCGTTGCAGATCCCTAAGCGGGCGAAAGACCGTAGCCCAATGCGCCAGCCATGGGTAGGCGTGACACCACGCTAGTTCGGCGCGACGGAGGTTGGGGATCAGCAAGTATCGGAGGGCTCAGGGGAAAGAGGGCCGATGCGGTCACGGGAATTATCCAGAGAGCTAATACTTACTGTGTCCCTTATCCGGAGGAGCATCCGGCACTGAATTCTCGACGGGCATATCATTTTGACGCGGTTGGGTGTATGTTACCGGTTGGCCAAAATTGTGAAAGCGCAGATTCCGATCAACTCAGTTGCAAGGGGTTCTGGCCATGAGCAAGAGGTGGACAGGCTTTGCGTTTAGGGGCCGTTTGGCGGATGTGAACAAAGAGCTGTGGCTAATCCTTTCAATGGTGGTCATTGCGGCCATCCTAAACTTCCTTGTCGCACCGCACCGCATCCTATTGGGTTTGTATACTTTGCCTACCCTTTTCTCCGCCTATTTCTACGGTCGCCGCCACGCGACTCTGACGGCGGTCGCGAGTTCGTTAGTAGTCGTCCTGGTCGTCCACTTCAATCCGTCGCTGTTCGCCCAAGCCAACAAAACCCCTCTCCCGGGTGAAAAGTGGTATGACATTACGCTTTGGGCCGGCATCCTGATCGTTACCGCCTACACTATGGGCACACTGTACGATCACAAGGAAGCCCGGGTGCGCGAGTTGCGGGAGACCTACCATGGCATCCTGCTCATCCTGCGTCACTTTATTTCCAGAGACGAATACACTCAGAACCATTCTTATCGAGTTTCGATATACGCTACCGCCATCGCCGCCCGGCTGGGGCTCGATACCGAGCGAATTGAAGACGTGCGCGCCGCCGCGTTTCTTCATGACATTGGGAAGCTCACAATCAGCCGCAAGATTCTCTACAAGGCAGCGAATCTGAATGAAGAGGAATACAACGAAATCCAACGACACGTGGATGAGGGGGTTGAGATTCTGAGCGTCGTTGGCGGCTCGCTTCGCCGGGTTATCCCCATCGTTCTTGCCCATCATGACAAATTCGACGGCACGGGCTACCACCCCACCCGCGGTGAGAAAATGCCGTTGGAGTCACGAATAATATCCGTGGCCGATGCGTACGACTCGCTCTCCAGCGACCGGCCTTACCGGAAGGGAATAACGCCATTTGAAGCGAGGGATGTCATCCTAAAAGGTGCAGGAACGGCATTCGATCCCGAAGTGGTCGACGGATTTCTAGAGGCGTTTCAAAGTGGCGAGATGGAAGTCCCCGCGATAGTAATTTAGTTAAAACCCTTGACCCTACCCTAACAGCTTTCCCGCTGCTTTCACTCTGATCGTGACCTTAGGCTCTTCCCTCGATGACGCACCCCGGGCCAATTCCCAAGACGAATCGAGCGGGATGGGTAAATCTGGGTTACACAACCTCAGACCCCGTTCATAATCGAATTCCCGTACTTGTAGCTTCCCACCTTGCGCAACTCGACACCATCGTCGAGAGCGTCATTGCGGGCCCTTTCACTTTCAATGTAGCCTCTTTTTTGTCTTGACAGAAGGGCTATCCATGTAATACTTAATAGAGAGGCTATTAGTTTCAGGAGGACATGAAAGGCAGTATGCGAATGGGGAAGAAAGAACTTCGGAAACCGGCCCCCAAAAACCAAAACGCGGCAAGGCGAAATTCAATGAAAACCCCATGTTAGGCGAATATATTCATGAAAAGACAAGGGGTTAGCAGACAATTGGAAAAAACCAAATGGGCGATAAAAATAGCCAAATCTTTGAAAACATGGAAGTTAGTCTGATAGGGGTCAGAAGGGAGGTAACTGAGAAAAAAGATGTTAAAAATGCAGGGTGCTCCGACTATCTGTATGAAAACACATTCGATAATGACAAAATGTCATGGCGTCAGTCTGCATCCTTTGAACGGAAATACCTGGATTGCGCAATAACGGACTTTGGCCGAGAGGGTTTTGGGGAAGAAAATGTATAGATCACGCGCTAAATCGGGGCGGATCAGCGCCTTATCAAGCTGCGGGAGAACTCCTCAATGCTATCAACCTGAGCCCGACCAAGTCCACCGAAATCAAGGGTGTCGCCTTCCTTTCGTCGCGCGCCCCTCGCCCCCTCTTCCCCCAAAAGCGCTCTTAGAGTGTCTCTTGCGTGACGTTTTCAAGATGCGTGTCGGGCACCGGCCGGCTCAAATAGGCGCTGAAATCGCCGACGTTTCTGAGTGCGAAGCTGGAAACATCAGCAGCGCGCCTAGCTTTGACGTGGAGAAAGTCCGCCCCTTGAACGTCTTCCAGCACGAACGCCGGGCGGAGATCTTCACTCTCAAAGCGCACATCAATATTGTTCATCTCGATGCCCGCCGCGTGGCGAATATAGAACCCATAAGCCGGCATCGCGCCGAACATGGCTGGCCCAGGATATGCATTTTCCTTTTCCGGCGGCGTGAGGGCAGCGTCTTCACGCGTCCCACCGCCCCGATGCAAGACCGTAATGTTACTCAGCCTGACGTCTTCGACGTTATAGCCGGGAATGCCGCTGATGATCGACGCGTAGGGGGAAGCGGTGTTGGACACCACGACGTCGCTGATATTTACGCGGCGGAGTTTGCCGACGGGAACGCCCGCGGGCCCGCGCATCCGGCTGCCCAGCCGGAGAAAGATGGGGAGATTGAAGATGTCACGCATGGTGATATTGGTTATGGCAATGTCTTCCGCCAGCGCTCCGTCGACCGTTTCAATCGCCAAGCCCTGGCATTTTTCAAACACGCAGTTGGAAATGGTGATGTTCTTGAAGCCGCCATCCGACTCCGTGCCGCACTTGATCCTGCCTGCTTGGAGGCTGGTATTACCACAACCGGATTTCAGGAATTGGAAGCATCACTTGCAGGAAGCTGCATGCCAGGACGCAGGTGCGGCGAGCGAGGCGCTCGAGGAGCAGCGGTAACGGTCTCAGCAAAATAGGTACTTGCGCCAGCGCTCATCGGAGCGGCCCATCATGCGCATGATTTGCCGGCTGGTGTGAAGGGTGAAGGGGCGCGGGGGCCGCAGCAGGCGGATGCCAGCCTCTTCCGGCAGTCGATCCCCCTTCAGGTTATTGCAGCGGTGGCAACAGGCGACCAGATTATCCCAGTCAGTGTGGCCTCCGCGGGAACGAGGGATGACGTGATCCAGGGTGAGTTCGTGAGCGGGCATCACTCGGCCGCAAAATTGGCAGGTGTAGCGGTCACGCAGGAGCACGTTTTTCCGCGAAAGCGCCCGCGTCTGATAAGGAATGCGCCGGAATTGCAGCAGGCGGATGACCGAAGGTACGCGGAAAGCCAATTGGGAAGAGTGAAGGAACATGCCGTCCTCTTCTTCCGTGGTTGCCACTCCCTTCAGCAACAGGACCAGGGCGCGCCGGACGGCAGTGACATTGATGGGTTCGTACGTGGCGTTGAGCACCAGTACGGGTTCGTGCAGCAATCGTTGGTGGCCATCCTCCGGCATCGAGTTTCACCCAACGGGAGCGATCATTCTCCGCTCCCCAGCATATTATGTCGAGTCACGGTCAAGTCCGTCAACAGTCTTGTCAGCATCAACCCCTGCAAGGTCGGGGAACTGCGGCGTAGCGCGCGCCAGCGTCATGCCCATGACTTGCGCCGCACCCGCGCGTTTCAAAGCCCGCGCGCAGGCGGAAAGCGTAGCTCCGGTGGTCATGACGTCGTCAACCAGCACGATCCCGCGCCCGCGCACCTCACTGGGCTCCACCACTTCGAAAGCTCCCCGCAGGTTCTCGCGCCGGGCGGCCACGCTCAACCCCGTCTGTGGAGGTGTGGCGCGTTTGCGCCGCAAGCAGGCCCTGGCAACGTGCAGCGCCGCCCCGCCACTTTGCCTCGCCAGCGCACGAACCATGCCCGCCGCCAGCAGTTCCGACTGATTGAAGCCGCGCTCGCGCCGGCGCGACGGGTGCAAGGGAACCGGTACGATGAGGGGGGAAGCAAGTTCCCCCACCTGGGGCCACGAATCCCATGTGGTCGCCAGCAACTCGCCCAATTTCGCGCCCAAGCGTCCATCTCCGGCAAACTTCAAGCGCAGGACCACCTGCCGAAGCTTCCCCGAATAGATGCCAAAGCTGCGCGCGCCATCGAATGACGGGCCATCCTCCCGGCATACGCCGCACTCCGCGATGGACGAATCCAGTGCGTGAGGCGAAGCAAACGGCAGGCCGCAGCGCATACACAGGGGCCCGCTCCAGGGTTGGAGGCTCTCCCAGCAGGCCCGGCAGACGCGCAACCGTCCGTCACTGGATAGCTCATCTCCGCAAAGGTCACAATCCGTGGGAAAGGCAACGGCAAGAACGCCGTCCAGTATCTCCCGAAGGAGTGAAAGCGGGCGAGAGTGAGGGTTGGATATTTGGGAGAAAACAGACCTCGCAGGGGGAAAATCCGAGGTTGACTAAAGGAGCCCTTGATCTTGCTTTCCCTGGCACTCGATGCAGTGCCGGGCCCAGGGCACAGCCTCCAGCCGTTTTTGCTGGACTTCCTGCTGGCACTCCACGCACTGTCCGTACGTGCCGTCTTTCATGCGCTCCAGCGCCTCATTCACGAGTTGCAGCACCCGGCGATTCTCGTCGCTCTGGTGGAACAGAAACTCTTTGGTGTAAGAGTTCGCGGCCTTGTCGGCGATGTCTTGTGTGGCCTCTTCGTCGGCCTCGCGCCCATCTTTTTCCGAATTGGTCACCAATCGCAACAACTCCTCCTGTTTGGTCAGAAGGCGCCGCTTGTAGTGTTCAACTTTCTTCTTATCCATGCGCTCCCTTATTTCCTCCACGAGCAGGACACGAACCAAAAATTGTACGGGTGGTCAGTCAAAACTGTCAAGCACAAGGTGGCACTTCATGGTGATGGCGGTCTCTGACCGTCGAACCTCATGCGGGTTTCTCGCTCTTAAGTAAAACGGCGGGAGCGCAGGCCTGCCTTTCCGCCCGTCGATAATTCCGGACTTGAGAATCAGAATCTACGCCTTTCCTTGCAGCTTGCGCTTCAGGGCCTCGTGCAAACGAGTGTGAACTTCGTCGGGAAGCGAAAAGAGCTTGCCGTCGCAATAAAGCTCGATGGTCTTCTTGGTGCTGTCAAACACCGCGTGGCAGTGATTGCAAAAAGTCAGGTGAGTCTCGAGGGTGTGCTTTAAGCCTTCGTCCAACTCGCCGTCCAGATATCCGCAAATCTCTTTGACCGCCCTATTACAATTCACAGATTTCACCCGCGTTTGAAGATTTTGCTCAGCTCCTCGCGCAATCGAAGACGTGCGCGAAAGAGCTGGGCCTTGACCGCGCCCGCTGTTAAATCCAGCAACTCGGCGGTTTCTTCCGTTGACAATCCTTCCACATCACGCAAATAGAAAACGGTGCGAAAACCCGGCGGCAGGGAATTCACCGCACCCTGCAGGATTCGCTCCAACTCCGCCTGGGCGAATTGCTGTTCGGGGTTAGGCTTCCAATCGGCGAACTCCCGCACGATCACTTCTCCGTTCTGGTCCTCGGAGTCCTCCATCGGAACTTCCCTGCTGGTCCGCCGTTTGCGCAGTTTCATCAGCGCTTCGTTCACGGCGATGCGCACAATCCAGGTGTAAAAGCGCGAGTCTTCGCGGAAATCCGGCAGATGCTCGAAAGCCTTCAGAAAAGCGTCCTGAAGCACGTCCTCGGCATCCTCGCGGTTCCCCGTAATATTCATTCCCAGCCGGTAGATTTTCTTCTCGTAGCGATTCACTAGCTCTTCAAAGGAGGAATAATTCCCTGCCTTCGCTTCGCTAACGAGCTGCGATTCGTCACGTGCCAAAGTGGCTTGAGGTAGTTCAGTCATCAGAGTTATGAGGTTCAATCAGCTCTTACGCCATGGGCAGTTCCACACGACCAAACCGCCTAACGTGCCGATCGCGTCGCCGCAGCAACTCCCGGACGGCTCAACACCTACCCGATTTAGATGCCGCATACGTCGCGAGGTTACGGCCTCTATCCGCGGCCCTAACAGTCTAAAGTCTTCAGTCATCAGTTTTGAGCAACCGCCTAACAAGGAAGCGAAACTCGAAAAACACTGCGAGTCTCGATTTTCAAGTTTCGTCTCGTCGGAGCACTAATTCTTCCCGCCGGCACAAGAAATCAGGCGCGCGATGGCCGGCCCTACGCCGTCGGGTGCGCCGTAAATGGAAGTGCCCGCCACCATGACGTCCGCGCCCGCCTCCGCCGCCAAACCGATCGTCTGTTCATTAATGCCGCCGTCCACTTCCACTTCGCAATCCAGTCCGCGCTCGGTCAGGATGCTCCGCACCTGGCGGATCTTCGGCAGCGTGGCCTCAATGAACTCCTGGCCGCCAAATCCCGGGTTCACCGTCATGACCAGGACGAGGTGCACCATGTCGAGCACTTCGGAAAGGGTAGACGCCGGGGTAGAAGGATTCAGCGCCACGCCAGCCTTCTTCCCCAGGCTGTGAATATGTTCCAGGGCGCGGTGCAGGTGGGGCGTGGCTTCCTGATGAACAATGATGGTGTCGGCGCCCGCGGCAGCGAAAGCCTCAACAAAATCCTCGGGCGGCGTCACCATCAGGTGCGCTTCCAGGGTCAGGCGTGTCAGCGGCCGCAGGCTGCGGAAGGCGATGGTTCCAAAAGTAATGTTGGGCACAAAGCGGCCATCCATCACATCCAATTGAATGCGGTCCACGCCGGCCGCCTCCACGCTTTGCACCTGCTCCGCGAGGCGGGTGAAGTCCACAGATAGAATCGAAGGAACAATCTTGACTTGCAGGTTTCACCTCCGCGTGCCGGCACTCAGCAATTGCGCCGCGCTTTCATCAAGAAACCAGCTCAGGCGGCCGCGCACGGGCTGAACCAGTTGCGCGGGAAAGCGCCCCTGCGGGCCCTCCAGCACCTGGCGCACTGTTTCCGCCTTATCCGCGCCCGCCACTAAAAAGATAACATGAGCGGCGGCGTTGAGCACCGGCAAAGTCAGCGTCAGGCGAAAGGAGTTGAGGCGGGCGGCAAAATTGGGCGCCACCCATGCCGTGCGTTCCTCCAGCGCCTGACTGCCGGGAAAAAGCGACGCGGTGTGTCCGTCCGAGCCCATGCCGAGGAACACCAAATCCAGCCGCGGCCATTCGTTCGGCGCGGGATGCAGAACGCGCGCCAATTCTTCCGCATAATCGTGGGCTGCCTGCTCGCGGTCCGGGCGTTCGGCCGCCATGCGGTGGAAGTTCTCTCCCGGCAGCGGCGCCGAATCGAGCAGGGCCTGGCGGATCATGCGATAGTTGCTCTGGGGATCGTCGGGCGGTACGCAGCGTTCATCCACCTGGAACAAATGAACATTCGACCAGCGCACTCGCCCCGCAAACGTGGGGCTGGCCAGAAGCTCGTAAAGAGGCTTGGGCGTTGAACCCCCAGACAGCGCCACCGAAAACGGCTTCTTCTCGAGGGCTTTTACGCGCGCGAGTTGTTCAAAATGCGTGGCGGCCGCCCAGCTTAAGGGCTCCAGCCCAGCGAAGATTCGGACCTCAGGATTGACGATTGACGATTGTCGATTGTCGATCGAAAACATCTCCTGAACTCCCTTGGGTTGGCTTTGGGTAATATCGGATTGGCAATCGCCAATTGAACATCTTCAATGGACAATCGAAAATCGTCAATGGGTCATGTTCGCCACTAGCGCCAGCGCTTCTTCATAAACGTGGTCGCGGCCGGCGAGCATTAGCTCATTGTTCAGGATTTCAACTTCGTCCCCGACCTCAATGCGCACTGTCCGGCCGATGGGCGGCAATCCCGGGACCTCGGCAAGGGTCTGCACCACTTTGCCATCGGGTCCACGCGAGAAAGAGAAGCGCGCGCCATCGGCCGCAATCACGATGGAGAAACAAACACCGCTTCCTCCTCCCTCGACTTTCTTCAGGGCCCTCTCGACTTTCACCTCGCCTGCGCCTGATTGGAAATAATGTGTGCGCGGGGTCTTTTCGCCCCGCGACTCCGCACGCTGGAATTTCCATCCCAATCTCGTCGCGAGCCATGCCGTGAGCAACAGACTTTGGGCGCGTTGCGTCGTGAGGCGCGCCGACTCCATCTCGTACTCAATGCGGATTTCGCGGATGCGGTCGAGATAAGGCCGGCGGTCGGGAGAGTCAAAACACTGGGCCATTACATCGCGCCACGGGGTAGCCCTCGCCCAGTTTAAGTCCGACACCCGAATTCGGCCTCCGTACTTTCCGAGCCAGGCGGCAAGCGCCGACAAATCGGAACGCGTGGCGGCAAAGCGCGCCGAGTCCACAATCACATGCTGCGTCACGCGCAGAATCTGGTCAAAGTATGTGGGGATGGCGAAGTCTTCCGCCCGCCACCACAGGTAAATCGGCAATCCGGAAAGCGTGAGGGGAAGGACCACGCTGGCAAGCTCAGGGCCTGTCTCACCCCGCGCATTCAAGGTGATCTGTTCGCTGCAAATCTGCTTTCCGCCCTCCTGGGACATGTGACAGTGGGCGGAGACAGACGCCATCACGCCTGCGGGCAAACCCTTGGGGTCCGTCACCATCAGCACGGTGCGGCAGGGGTTCTGCCGGGTCACCTCCGCAATCAGGTTACTCACCTCGCGCGCCGCCTCCTCGCGATCCACATAGACGAGCAAGGTTAACGCCGAGGCGCGCGTCACGGCAGACTCACCGCCCGAGCCTTCCGCCGCGCTTCGCCACATGGCTGAAAGCCCGGCTTCAATCTCGCCCGCGTTAGCAGGCCGAGGCTCCCCTAGGGCAAATTCCTGAAGCGTACCACCCAATGGACTGCTCCTTTCGTTTCATTTACATTCAAGGATAGCAGCGATAAATGGTTTATACATCTTCAATCTTCAAGTTTCGGCGTAAATTTGAGCCAAGTTGATTCTGTATCAGATTTATTCTAATCAACATTCAACGTAGTGCTTTCATTTTGGGGTTCCCCTTTTCTGTGGCGCCACGCCGCGACAAAACCAAATTAAATCAATCGAACGCAGAGGCTTGAAATCTCGTCGAGGCCGTCGCCAATTCGTCATTTCTCCGCTAAGCGTCCCCAAGGCAAGCCACTGGTTTGACCAGTGAGACTCGAAGAGGTTTGACCGTTGAACAGAGTGACATCCTCCTCCAAGGTGGCTTGATGAGGACCCTTCCCAAAGAAGGATATCATGTCAGACCTTGACCAGAGCCTATCTCCTTCTCGATGGGACTGCAAATACCATGGGGTGTTCGTCCCCTAGCGAGTGTGCAAGGTGCTGTTCGGACAGTGGCGCCGCCACTTGGCAGCAGCCTTCCACGCTTTGCCCCGGCAGAAGGAGGGCCAGATCTTGGATGGCAATCTGATGCCGGATCACGTGTCTAGGTTTATTGCCATTCCCCCCAAGCAGGTGGTCGCTTCAGGAATTGGGTTTTTGAAAGGGAAGAGCGCGATCGCAGTGGCCCGAGTGTGTGGCAAAATCGGGTGACCGCCTTTGAGGCGGCCCCACTCATCAAGCCACCCGCTCTGCGGGGGGTGTCTCGCTTCGTGCGGGATGCCTCGATCCCCTGCATGGACCGATTAGGATGGGCCGCGAGCTCGCACACGTCCCTTAGAGAACGCGCAGATCCAAAGAACCACGGCCGGCGCCAGCCAGCCCTGTCCCCACGGAATTCGTTGGTCGTCCTACTGCGTCGCGGACTTGGCACCTAGAAGCACGAACTGGAAGGCGGCGGCACGCGCGTCGTAAAGCCCGTCCATAAACGGGGGGATTTTCTTCTCTTCGCCGGGTGCAAAACTGACGTTGAGTGTGTCCCGGCTGGCGGCCATCACGGTGCCGTCGGGCCGCACAAACCTTGCCTCATATTGAATGTCGCTATAAGTGTACACGGCGGATTTGTTCCGAATTTGAACTGACCACATCACCCGAATTCCGCTGGGGTCCTTCCCCATGACCGCGCTGATTATCTTCAGGTCTTTGACTGGATCAGGAGCAGTTTCGCGCGGTCCGGCAGCGGACTGAACGGACTGAACGGGCTGCGAGACCTTGGAGTGGCCCCTTGATGCGATGTATACAATTGCTCCTACAATCAGTAAGGCGCCAACAAGAATCGCCGTAATCCAAAACATTCTATTGCGTTCCTCTTTTTCTCCTCTTTCTTCTTTTTCCAGCTCCTCGAACATATTAGCCTCCAGGAAAGTGGATTTTTGTCTTTAAGATAAATGAGTAAGTGGCACCCCGGCTGTGCCTGCGGCGGATTTTTTCTCCCCATCACCCCTAGCGATGGGTTCCGCCGTACAAGCGACCCGGTACGCCCACCCCTGCCGCGACGATGGCACTAGAAGGGGCGGTTAAGACATTCTCAATTTCAAATAGGCCAAGCCTATAACCCGACATGACAATCACGCTCTCGGCGCGAGCAACGGATGTGCCCGACCGCGCCATGCGCACAGTTGCGGGCAACATAATAGCGCTGCCAGGGGATTACATCAAGGGCAACGAGGGCAACGTATAACTGCGGTGAATTTGCGGAATCTGCTCATAAATGACCTTTTCCGATTAAGCCCCGAGGTCAGTAAACAACGTGCGCGGCAAATCCGAGACACTTACAACTCCAGGAGCATGAGCAATTCTTCAATGTTGCCTTCATCCACGAGCAGGCTCAACCCGGCATCGCGAAGGCAACTTAGCTCGTCGAAGGCGCGAAACAAGCGCATCTTGGCGGCTGCGTATATTTCATTGGAATCCAGATCCCGGCCGTGGGCCTGCCGCCAGGCCCCCAGGGCGCGCTCAGAAACAAAAACCCGAAGGATGAAAGGGGACCTTTGATCGGGTGTCACAATGAAAATGTAATCGTTGCCCGCGCCCTGCCCCTCCGGGCGTTTTACAGCCTGCCTCCTCGCAAAAAAGTACTGATATGCAGTGCCGGTTTCCGCCGCGTACAGCTTGTAACGATGCGCCATAAGTCTCCACTAGGCAGTAGACAGTGGGCAGTGAACACAACGCATGACACAATGCCGGATATGCAGAAGAGAACCCGCTGAATAGCATTGAAATCTGCCTACTGCCTACCACCTCCTCTTTTTGGGCCCCGCAGGAACGTACCTTGGCCTGAACCCAGTACAAGCCGCGTGACGTGATCGGGATAGGGCAGGGGTTTGCTCAAATCGAACTTGTACCGCGGCTGCAACAAATTCTGGATCACATATTCCACCAGCCCATTCGGCACCGTCATGGTTCCCACCACCACACTTTCAATCTGCACGCGAATGCCATCGCTTTCGGATTGTACTTTGGCCGTAACCGTCACCTGTTGCATCTCCTTGAACATGGCCGCCAGGATTTTCGGCCCCCAATCATTGGGATTGGGGTAGGAGCGGCTCAGCGTACCGAAGTCAACATCCGCAGAAACCCTGGCATGCTCCGGTTGGAAGCTCAGCAAGGGAGTGCGCACGCCCGAGGGGAGGAACTCGCCGGAATGAATTTTCAGATAGGCGTTCGCTTCGTAGGCGGTGATAATCACGGCTGGGTAGGAGGCGGAAGTCGGGGCATCCTTACTCCCCAGAATTTGCAGCTTCGCTTCCAGGGACTTGGCTGCCGCTTGGGTGGCTGAGTCAACCGTTGCGCTTCTGCCTTTCAGAGCGGTCCCTATGACGACAAGCATCACGGCCACCGCAGCCACGGCGAAGACGCGGGTGAAGGGCTCCGTGGTTGGGCTCGGATTAGGATGGGTGTTTACGAGAAATGCTCTGGCGCGCGGTTTCAAAGTATTCTCCCATAAAGGAGTGTGGGTTTGCAAGATCGCCTCGAATGGTTTTCGCAAAGCCTTGGAGTTGGGGGCCTAGCTTTAGCGCAGCACGTGCCGACCCAAAGGCCCGGGCTGCTGTTTGCCTACTGCCTGTCGCGCCCCCGGTTCCTTCCCGCCCTCGCGATCGTTGCCTGCGGATTGACCGCCAGATGGTCAATCGCCCCACTCAAGTGAACCTCCGTGAGGCGCGCAGGGGATTGGGGGGGAGCATCTGCAGGCGCGACCCAGCGGCGGCGAAGGTGCCGCAAGTCAGTGCGCACATTCAGGTTGAACGCTCCGGTCCAGGCGTACGCGCCGCTGCATTGCAAACTTGCTCCGCTCAGGTCCAGCGCCATGGTTTTCAGAATGAAGCGGCGATCGTGAATTTCCATATCGAGCATTGCCATCGGGGCCGTGACCGGGCCGCGCACGGGTTCGAGTTTCCCCCATTGGGCCTGCTGCGCCAGCATCCCGAGAGGGTCGAACCCCCCGAAGGAGATTTCCCTTACTCGAAACTCCATCTGGCCGGTTAGGTTCTGCGCCAGATCTTCGCGGGTCAAGCCGCGTGTCTGGAAGTCTCCGGTCGCGTTCACGGAACCACGCAGGTCACGCACCGGGCCGGGAAGGCGGGCCGTCAAGGATTGCAAGGAGACGCCCGCCAGCGAAGCGCTGGCGGAAAGCAGGGGAGGCGAGGTAGTGAAATCCGCGGCCCCTTCCGCTTCCCCACGGCCTCCATCCGCGTGAAACGTAGCTCTCCTCATTCGTATATTTCGGCCCGCGACTTCAAAAGTACCTTGAAAATCATTCAGCGTCACGCCTCGATAGCTCAAAACAGGTGTGGCAAATCGTCCCTCGGCATTCAGGCTGGCCAAAATTATCGCGGCCGCTTCGCGCCGTGCCGCGAAGGAGGACAAACCCGGCAGGCGATCCAGCAGGGGCACCGGCCGGCGCCGCCCCAGCGCGTCAAACCAAAGCGCACCCTGTTCCAGCTTTAGGCCGTTCGCGCGCAAGTCAAAGTCCCAAGGGTTGGCGCGTGCGCCGTGATGCACAAGCTTGGCGGTGAAGACACTGGTGCCCAGAACCGCCACGACCGGGTCCACCGTGATTTGATCGCCGTTGATTTGCAAGCTGGCGCGAGGAAGGTTGAGCGGTTCCGTCAGGCCGGGGATCAACAGGCGTGCGGCCCGAATTTCCGCGTGCCCTGTCGCTATTGGACGGGCCAGCGGCCAAGCAGACCCGGCCAAGCGGATAGATGCGGTGGCAGAGCCCGTGGCGTCAATCCCTTGTAATGCGTGAATGCCCAGCCCGCGCCCGAACGTCACCGCGTCGTGCAACGGGACGCCTCTGGCCGTAAGCTGCACATCATATCGAGGCCCGAGAACCATCCGCTCAATCGCGCCCTGCGCCGACAAGGCAACACGGGGAGCCAGGGTGAGTTGCACTGGCGCCAGGGAGGCCCCGCGGTTGTTGATGCGCACGGCGATCTCCGAAAGAGGGAAGGAACCGGAAGGCGTCTCCAGGCTAACCTGCCGCGCGCCCACAAAGCCGCCGTATCGCCGCTCTTTCCAGGTGCCCTGAATGGCAAGCATCGCATCCACCCTGCCCTTCAAGTTCCAAGGACCAAAACTCGGCCGCAAGCGGCGAACAACCGCCACCGCATCCTCCAGGCGCGAGCGCTCGAGCGACACCACTAAGTCCAGTTGTGGGGAGGTTTGCAGGTTGTCCACCGAACCGGAAACGTGTAAGTGGGAATCCGCAAAGGAAGCATCCAGGCTTTCCACCTGCACACGTTCATATCGGCGCAGCAGCCGTCCGCGAAAGCGCAAAGTCCACGGCATGGGGTCAGATGGCGGGAGTTCTCCCCATCGATGGAGTTGCGCAAGGTTAGTTTCTCCCTCCACGGTAAGATCGGGCAAGGACCCGAGCAGGTGGATGTCCGAATCCATCACCCCATAAACTTGGGGGTTTTCGCCGGTGGCGACGGGAATCCAATCATAAAGCAAGGCGCCTCGTACCCGCAGCCGGGCATCGATAGGGCCGCTGAGATCGGCTCCAAGCGCCCAGGTACCATTGGCCTCAACCGGACCGGGGGTGGGAATCGTGAGGTCCGAACGCACCGGGCTGGCGGTGATTCGGAATTGTACGCGGCGCTGAGCGGGATCAACTTGCAGGCGCGCCTGGACGTCGGTGAGAGCAAAAGGCTTCTTGTTGGGACCGACTTGAAAACTAATGCGGGCATCATTTACATCCAAGTCCAGTGGGGCTGCGACCAGCGGTTTCCCCCCCCCCGCCGCGCCGGCAGGAGCCGTCACACCACTTTGCAGCAACAGCTTTTCCACGTTCCACTCATCGCGTGAATTCAAGACAATGTTGAAGCTGGGATGGTCCAGATGGAGATGGGCAAAGTCCAGGCGAGAACGCCAGAGACTGTGCCAGCGAAGGTCGCAATCAATATGGTCAACGCGAGCAAAGGGCTCAGAACCGAAACTAGGGTCCTCGTCGACTTCCACGTCGGCAATGGAGAAACCGGGACGCGGCAACAAACGAAATGAAGCGGCTTTGAACTTAACCGGCCGGTGCAAAGCTCTCTCTAACCCCGCCTGGAGGCGGCGGCGATAGCGTTCAGCGCTAAGGTAAGAGGGAACGATCCATGCCGCCAATCCCAGGAGGAGAATGGTGATCGTAAAGTTGCGAAGGCGTCGGCGGTTGCGGGAAGGCATTAGCGTACAAAGTTGAGAGTGCGCCGCCAGCGGGTCTTGGTCGGGAAATGAATAATCAGGTCAAAAACCTGCGAAATGCGGTCGCTGAGAGAGTTGTGCATGTATTCATCGCGAGCCGTCTCAAAAGACCAGTAGATCAACACCGGGCGCCCAATGACCGCGCTGCGCGAAACGAAGCCCCAAAAGCGGCTGTCCCAGCTCTGCTCCCGGTTGTCCCCCATGACAAAGTATTCTTGCGGCGGCACAATGAGCTCACCATTCTTGGCTACGGTGCCCATTTCCGCCTCCCAGGGGGATGTGGCTCCCGGCAGATACTCGGCGTCCGGTGGGGGAAAGTCGTCGCCGGGGCGAAGCTCGTCAGCGTATGCCGGTTCATGGCGAACGTAGGGCTCATACTGCAGCTTCCCGTTTACAAACACCTGTCGGTGAAAAATGCGAATTCTGTCACCGGGAACGCCGATCACGCGCTTCACAAAGTGCTCACCGGGTTCCGTCTGCTCGTCCGTAGGCGTGAATTTGAACACCACCACGTCACCCCGGTGCAAATCCCTGTAAGGCAGCAGGCGCGCCAGCACTCCAGTCTGTGGCGCGAAGATGAATTTGTTAACCAGCAGGTGGTCTCCGATCAGAAGCGTATTCTCCATCGAGCCGGTGGGAATCTTGAACGCCTGGAGAACGAAGGTAGTGCCGAATATGGCCAGGATGACGGTGACGACCAAGGACTCAAAGGTGTCGCGCGTCGATGACTTTTTGGAAGTTTCATCCATGCGTTTCGGTTTTCCTCCCCAGCTTTTCCAAAATCAACCGGGCCGCTTGCTGCTCCGCCGCTTTCTTGCTGCCGCCGCGCCCACGGGCAATAAGATTGTCGCCTGCCAGGGCCTCCACCGTAAAGGTCTTTTGATGCTCGGGGCCGGACTCCTCCACCACCCGGTATTCGGCGGGAGGAGTTCTCTCCGCCTGCAAATGCTCTTGCAGGGCGGATTTGTAGTCAATCGAGAACAGCTCGTCCGCGGCCGCTCCCAAATCCTGGGGCACGATGAACCGGGCAATGAAATCGCGCGCGGCCTCGATGCCCCCGTCACGATAGAACGCGGCCACAACCGCTTCCAGCGCATTCACCAGCAACGCGGGCTTATCGCGCCCGCCGGTTTTTTCCTCCCCCCGCCCGAGGCGCAAATGCTGGCCCAGATTCAAACGGCTGGCCATGGCATGTAGGTGCGGAGCCGCCACCAGATGAGCGCGCGCCCGCGTCAGCTCGCCTTCTTCCCAGTCCGGAAAGGCATCCGCCAGCATCACGCTGACCACAAACGTCAGCACGGCATCGCCCAGGAACTCCATTTGCTCGTTGTCGCGCGGGCGGTCGGCCGACTCTTGCGCAAACGAGGAGTGCGTGAGAGCTTCCAGCAGGAAATGAGGGTTGCGAAATTGGTAGCCGACGGTAATTTCAAACCGATCGGGGTAGTTTTCCGCCATGCTTTTCGGGGGTCCATTCCTCCCGTTACTGGGGCGGCCATCCTCCCGCACTGCCCGGCAGTCCTCACGGGCGAGGTCCCGGAAAAAACCGCATCATGCGGTTAGGGCATCAAGGGATCGGAGGAAACAGCCGTTAACGGGGTGTTCCCGGCTATTCCCTCAATCCTTTTCGGAGATCGAGACTGCACTTTGAAGGGGCCGTCACGCTGCGCTCTGACCGTGGAAGAACAAAGACTCGTGCCCGCCGCGGTTCGCGCCTTCGTCTTCCTACGGCTTGGGACTTGCGGGCTGCGCCTTCGCCTTCTTCAGCGCCTCGATTTCCTGATCGGCGAACTGTTTCACTGCGCCCTGGCCGAGTTCGCTGGCTTTGGAATAAGCGGCGATGGCGTCATCATACTTATGTTGCAGCCGACATGTATCACCCAGCCGGAAGTAGTCAGTCGCCTCGGGTTGATCCGATAGGGAAACCGCCAGCTTGTATTCTGTCTCCGCCTTGGCCAGCTCCCCTCGATCCAACCCCATCAGCCCAAGCTGCGCGCGGTCCAAGTGGATCATCCCCAAATCGGAGTGGATGCTGGAGATGAAATTGGCTTTGCGTTTGGCAAAATCCGCGTCCGGCTCGTTGGGGGGCTTGTTTATCACCTCAATTCCCTTCAGCGCCTGTTGGCAATACCCCTCGGCCCTGTCGAGTTGTTTTTCCTCATCCGCCTGGTGCCCCTTTAGGAACTGGGGCATAGGGATGGCATAAGCAAGCATCCCCAAGGTCACCAGGTTGTCCTTCTTCAGCGCTAGGCTCTTCTCGGCAGCCGCCACAAGCTGGTCGGCATCGCCTTTCGTCTGATAAGCATTGGCTTCAAACATATAGACGTAACTCAAAACGTCGCTCTGCGGATGCTTCTGGGCAAAAGCTTCCGCCAGGGCTATGGTCTTGTCCGGGTTCAATTCAGTTCGCACCGCATTGTACTCTGCGCTCTCTTCCGGTGCGGGCATGATAATGCCGCCAGCCAAGGCAGCCGCTCTGGCAGCATCCGCCCTTTCCTTCGGGCCGGCGTTGGTAACGGCCTTGACAATCTCGTCTGTAGCATGAGCTTTGCGCAATTGCTTCTCGATATCGGCATTCACTTCAAATGACACGCCGCGCTTCTCGAGGTCTTTCATGAGCTGGGCAGAATCTTTCTTGAGCTCGGAGATAACTTCCTTCTCGGTCATCGGCACAGGCGCCGGTGCTGGCGCCTGCCCCACCTGCAAAGCGCCCTGCATTTGGGCAAAAAGGACGCTCGACAGAAGCAATACCGGTCCCACAAAGATTGCGGATTTGATTTTCATGTCGATCTCGCTCTCCTAAGTAAATTCGATTCGCTCGTTCGGATTGAAGTGTTGAGCGTACAAGATTAAGGATGCGGCTGTCAATAAAGTGTGCAAAACGCAGGCACGGTCCAAGGGTGGCAAGAGGGCAGTGCGAGATCCTCGCCGCTGTTCAAGATGATAGCATGGGCAGCCGTCCTGGAGTGGGCCATTGACTTTGAACGCCACTAGCTGGGTCCCGTCTCCCCAAGCCCCACCCATCCCCGGAAATTGCCGGAAAACATCCGCGCCACATCGCGGTCGATTTGCTTCCGAGTGAGAGGATAGCCATCGGCAACCAGGCGGGAATACGATTCGTAAAGGGCGTGCGAGATAGTGCGGCGGGAATGCGCCCACTTGTAGATCAACTGATCCACGATTCGCGCGTCGGAGTGCTGCGGGATCATCGTCGCGCCCAGCAGTTCCAGGCGTTCCGTCGTGATTTCCTCCACAATGGAGGGGTTGTTGAGGAACCACCAGCAGCCGAAGGGCATCAGGTTGCTGAATTTCCGCGCGGCAACGCAAAGCGCGTGCTGATTCTCGCGCGCAAGCATGGTGACCAGGAAACGCACCCCCGGGTTCTCCGCGCAGATGCGCTCCACCGAGGATGTGTCCGCTTGCCCCACGCTATCGCCGCCTTCCCCCAGGGCAGGATTCACCCTTCGCGACGCGCCGATCATTAGCGCGAAAGGAATGCCATGCTCAAGGCACGTGGGAAGGACGACTTCGCGGATCATGCGGGTGCGGGCAGAGTCATCCGGATAAGTGAAGGTGAAGGACAGCGAAACCGCGAGGTAGAGGGGGCGGAGGCGGTCAATCCACGAATCCAAGAAGCGGCGCGCCTCGCTCGCGGTCTGCGAGGTCAAATAGGCGCTGGTTTTAAAACCTGCTGCCGCCATTACCGCGTAAGCGGTTTCCCAGTCATCGATCATCGGGTCCATCCGCAAGGCGCGATGGAAACGCTCCGGGCAAGGTTCGTTGCGCTCCCACGCCGCCCTTTCCGCAGGATTGAAGGGATCGTTCGTCATCACCAAATCCGAAACGTTAGCAAGATCCAAAACACGGTCAATGTGCTGTTCAACGGTGACCGAGGCAAAATACTCGCGAGCCTGTTTCAGGTTGGGCTGGCAGGGATCAAGCCCCAGCTTCACCATGACTCCCACCACGCCGGCGGTGGCCTCGGAAACCGGCGTGTTCTTCACGAAAAGCGCGTCCCAGATCAGGTCTGCCTGTTGGGATTTTTCCAGCGCCCAAAACTGCGCCGGGGTCGCCGGCGATGATCGGAACAACTCCGTCACCAGATAGTGGTAGTTTACAAGTTCGTCGATTCCCCACAAACAGAGGCCTCGGAAACTGGCCGGGTAAAGGTGCGTGTGGACATCAATCACCGGAGTCCGCTGAACGGCCTCCTCGACATTTCGTTGTAACTCCGCTGCAGTCACCACGCCCCCCACTTGGGTCATCGCTTCTCTCCTCGACGTTTCCGCTCCCCCCCGCGCGCGCACCTTGGCCTCCGCGGGATTGGACGTTTCACTTAAATTTGCGGGCCGCGGCCGAACTCCAGATGGTAATCCATTCCGGCATTGTGTACCAGCAGGGAATACGACCCGCAGCAAGCTGGCGATTACTGGTATCTGCATAAGAGATGCGTACCTTGTATACTGAGTTTTGCCCTTTGCGTTTTGACTTTCCTTTGTGCCTTGACCGCGCTACGCTTGCTTCCCCGCCGATGCGAGCCACGCCGTGATTCCGGGAAGCGCCGCGCCGGAACGCATGCGCCGGGTCCTTCATCCGCCCGCCGTGGGAAGTCCACAAAGCCGGGCGGTGCAACAATGGCCCTTACGGGCTGGCGAGGTCCCCATGGTTATCGCATCTCAACTTCGGCCGGGTGTAGTTTTGAAGATGGGCGCGGATATCTTCAAGGTGTTCGAATCCACTTACCACCTGGGGCAGGGCAAGATGCCGGGCAGTGTCCACGCCCGCGCCCGCCACGTGGTGAACGGCGCGCTGAAGGAGTTCCGCTTCCGCCCGGAAGAACGGCTGGAGGAAACCCAGCTCCAGAAGCAGGACATGGAATTCCTGTACTCGGACGCCGATTCCGTGACCTTCATGAACCCCGACACCTTCGAGCAGGTTTCGATTCCCCGGGAAGCGATCGGCACGGCCACAAGATTCCTTCAGGCGGAGATGAAAGTGCCCGTGGAGTTTTATGAAGGCCAGCCGGTGAGCATCGACTTTCCCGCCATCGTGGAGGCGAAGGTTTCCATCACCGCGCAGCCTGTCCACCAACAGCAGGACAATACTCTCAAACCAGCGACGCTTGAGAATGGGGTGGAAATCATGGTGCCCCACTTCATCAAGCCGGGTGAAACCGTGCGCGTGGAAGTGGCCACGGGAAGGTACGTTGATCGCGTGCGCGCCGACAGCAACAAGAGGTTTTGAGGGAAAAGGCAAGGGGTGCGCGTCTAATCTTGTGCGTCTGAGACTCTTGGCGTCGAATCCTCGTGGTCCTATTAGCCTCCCGCAGATTGGTGCAGGTATTTCGGGTTGGCTCTGAACCCATCGTACGTAGGCCGGCGCCAGCCTGCCAGCATAGGAAAAAGCCGCCCTCACGAGTAGTCGTCCGCCATTAAGATTGGCGGAATTTCGGCCTCAGCGGCACCGCGGCCAAGTGCCCACAAGTCCACCGAAGCCTTATCGACACATCCGCCAATCGTCTGCTATCGACCATCATTATGATGTAAGGTATGTTATATTGTCCTCACCTAAAGCTCAGTGAAAGGATGTGCCCCTATGGAACGCCAAGCAACGTCACGACAACGGGCCCCTCTTTCTGCCGCCAAAAAGGTCGAACTGAAGCAGCCGACCATCACGGAGGACGACTTGCGGCTCCGTGCCTTTGAAATCTACCTCAAGCAAGGCTCCAAACCAGGCACCGAGATCGAGGACTGGCTGCAAGCAGAGCGGGAACTCAAAGCGAATTGACCCGAGGTCAGCGGGCCTTGACAGCGCGCAGCAACCGGGTCGCCGCGGCTAAAGGGTCGCCGATCTTAAGGGCGGATCGCGCCTCGCGAGAGTCGGTTCTTTTGGCACGAGTGGGGTTACGTTGGCTGCCAGTTTGCTAAGTCCCGCTTAGGTTTGCCATCCCAGGAGATTTTGCAGTTGCATCTACTCAGTTCCCTGGTCTCTGAGATCAGCTATTCCCTAACCGAGGGCCAGGGTTTCAGTAGAGCGGGCCGCTGAAGCTGTCCCCTCTGTTTTATGGCCAAGTTTTGGCCAGCAGGTTTTTGACCCCAATGCGCTTCCGCCGGAAATGGTGATGACTTAATCCCGAAGGACTGGCGGAGAGGCAGGGATTCGAACCCTGGGTACAGCTTTTGACCGTACAACGGTTTAGCAAACCGCCGCCTTAAGCCACTCGGCCACCTCTCCGTCGTTTTGCTTCGCTAGCTTACCATGAAATCTTCTTCCCGACCATGGCTTCTGCCAACAATTTCCGAAACTGATTTGAGATGAGGGCGCGCCATGTGGACGCGGCGGGTTCCCCGGCGGTGTATACTTGTTATCACGCGGGGAGAAGAACTCCAGACTGGAAGAGGGTGGTGACGATGAAATACTCTCTAATCGCTTTTCTGGTGGCGGCTGCGAGTTTCGGTGCGGTGGAAGCGCAGCAGGAGCCGTTCACGCTCGAACAGGTGATGAGCGCGCCGTTCCCCAGCGAATTGGTGGCGGCGCCGGCGGGTGGCAAGGTGGCGTGGGTGTTCGACGCTCGTGGGGTGCGGAATATCTGGGTAGCAGAGCCTCCCGAATACGAAGCACGAGTACTGACTTCCTACGCTTCCGACGACGGGCAGGAAATCGCCCAGCTTGCCTGGACATCCGACGCCCGCGCCATTGTTTATACCCGCGGAGGGGACTTCGACACGTTGCGGGAGGCGCCGAATCCGCGCAGCGATCCGCAAGGCGTCGAGCAGGATATTTGGGTGGTGGCGCTCGCGGGCGGGGCGCCGCGAAAACTGGGGGAAGGACACTCTCCTGCCGTTTCGCCCAATGGCGATGAGGTGGCATTCGTTTATAAGGACCAGGTTTGGTCGGTAAAGCTCAGTGGCGCCGACAATCCGGCACAGCTTATTCACGCGCGAGGGAAAGCCGGGGTGCTGCGATGGTCTCCGGATGGCTCCAAGCTGGCGCTGGTGAGTACGCGCGACGCTCACAGCTTCATTGGGGTTTACGATTTCGCCCAAAAGAGTCTGCAATATCTGGATCCGAGCGTCGACCGTGACCTGGAGCCGGTGTGGTCGCCGGATGGCAAGCAAATTGCCTATCTGCGTCTGGCAGCCACGTCCGGATCGGAAGAGTTTGGTCCCAAGCGCGCGGGCACTCCGTGGTCCATTCGCGTTGCCGACGTGGCAACGGGCGTCGGCCGCGAGGTTTGGAAAGCACATGAGGGGCAGGGAAGTGTCTTTCGTTTTCTTGCCTCGGAACAGCAACTGCTATGGGCGGCGGGCGAGCGCATTGTTTTTCCCTGGGAGGGCGACGGCTGGACGCATCTTTATTCGGTGCCGGTCTCAGGCGGTAGCGCCCGGCTGATAACCCCGGGGGAGTACGAAGTTGAGGATGTCGCCCTGACGCCCAATCGGGGAGAGATCGTTTTCAATTCGAATATGAACGATCCCGACCGGAGGCACATGTTCATCGAACCCGTGACGGATCAGGTACCCCGACTTTTGAAGGGAGGCAAGGGTATTGAATGGTCACCGGTAGTGACGAGCGATGGACACCAGGTGGTCCTGTTGCATTCGGATGCAAATTGGCCGGCCCGGCCCGCGATAGTGACGAGCAGTGGCGAACTCCGCGACCTTGCGCCGCAAGCCGTGCCGCCGGATTTTCCGGCGCAGCAGTTGGTGGAGCCGCAGGCAGTAATCATGACCGCCACCGACGGCCTGAAAATCCATGCTCAGATTTTTCTGCCCCCTAATGTGCAGCCGGGCGAGCGGCATCCTGCCGTGATCTTTTTCCACGGGGGCTCGCGCCGGCAAATGCTGCTGGGCTGGCATTACATGCAGTATTACCACAATGCCTATGGTCTGAATCAATATCTTGCCAGCCGTGGATACATCGTGCTTTCCGTGAATTATCGCAGCGGAATTGGCTATGGAATGGAATTCCGCGAAGCGTTGAAATACGGTCCCACCGGGGCCAGTGAATTCAACGATGTGCAGGGGGCGGGCCTATACTTGCGCTCCCGCCCGGATGTTGACCCCACACGCATCGGCTTGTGGGGAGGTTCCTACGGGGGATACCTCACGGCATTGGGGCTGGCGCGAGCCTCCGACTTGTTTGCCTGTGGCGTTGATTTCCACGGCGTGCACGACTGGAATCTTGAGATTCCCCACACGCTCAGCGCGGAGAATCCCCAGAAGCTGGAAGACTGGGCGCGCGTCGCCTATGAGTCTTCGCCGCTGATGGACGTGAAGTCGTGGCGCTCCCCCGTATTGCTGATTCAGGGCGACGATGACCGCAACGTGTCCTTCGCCAATATGGTGCAACTGGTGGAAGCGTTGCGAAAACAGGGCGTGGAGTTTCAGCAAATCGTCTTTCCTGACGAGGTGCACGATTTCTTGACACACGAGCACTGGCTCACGGGATATCACTCCGCCGCAGATTTCTTTGCCGACCATTTGCACGGCGGCCGATAGGCAGGCCCCTGTTGACAACCGGCGTTTCTCAAATTTTGGTGCAGGAGGTAAAGAACAGAACCATGGGCCAAACAATATACCAAGTGGACTCGTTTACCAGCCGGGCATTCGCAGGGAATCCGGCGGCGGTTTGTATTCTGCCCGCTCCGGCGCCGGAAGCGTGGATGCGTGATGTGGCGCGGGAGATGAGCCTATCGGAGACGGCCTTCCTGGTGGCAAAGGGGGACGGCTTCCATCTGCGCTGGTTCACGCCCACGGTGGAAGTGGAGTTGTGCGGGCACGCGACCTTGGCCGGCGCCCACATTCTGTGGGAAACCGGCGTGCTCGGACCGAACGAGCAGGCACGCTTTCACACCCTGAGTGGCGTGCTCACCGCGGAGCGGAAGGGGGAATGGATCGAGCTTGATTTTCCCGCGAAGCCGGAGGAGCCCGCCAAACCGTGGGATGAATTGGGGCGTGGACTCGGTATTACGCCGTGCTACGTGGGCAAGAGCCTCTTTGATTATTTGGTCGAGGCTGACTCGGAGCAAACCGTGCGCAACCTCCAACCAGACTTCACCTTGTTGAAGCAGACGAAGGCGCGTGGGGTCATCGTGACGGCGCGGGCCGAGGGGGGTGAATTCGACTTCGTATCCCGCTTTTTCGCGCCGGGCGCAGGAATTGACGAAGATCCCGTGACCGGCTCGGCGCACTGTGCACTCGGCCCTTTCTGGGCGAAAAAGCTCGGTAAAACAGAGTTTGTTGCTTACCAAGCCTCCGCGCGCGGCGGCGTGGTAAAGGTCCGGGTGGTGGGCAATCGAGTGAAGTTGGGAGGCCAAGCCGTTACCGTTATGCGGGGGGAGCTGGTGTAGGACCGTAGGCAGCATGCGGTAGGCACTAAGCGGCGAGCGGTTTTTGCGCGCCGCCGCTGGTGGTCGTGCGGGCACGATCGAGGGAATTTCCGCTGCGCCTAGGTTCGGGTTAAAGCCGGTGGGCTCCACCATTCGGGATGATAGGCTTTGAAAAGACAGGTCGTCAACGCCGCGGGAATTCACTTGCGGCAAGTCACGATGGAAGATGCCGACGGGGAAGGCGAGGAATCCATCGCGGCACGATCTTGCAAAAGTCCTCGTACTCCTGCCCGAATCGCTTTCGCAGGCCGGGCTCTTCCGCGAAGACCACGTAAGTGTGAATAAGTAGAAATGCCACCACAGCGTATAAAGTCATCGCCACGGAGGTGAGATAGAAAGCCCATCCGAGCAGCATCGCGACGCCGCCCATATACATGGGATTCCGGACAATTCTATAAGGGCCGCGCGGGACGAACCTTCGAGGGGGATCAAACACCGCCGGCGTGCCGCGGCCTTCGAAGATGAAGAGAATTATGGTGGTGAAGGCAATGGCGGCGCCCGCGAGGAAAATCACGACACCCGGAGCAATTAACCAATCAGGGATCCGGAGCGGAATGTACTTGTCCAAGGCACGACACATCAGCGCCACCCAGCCCCATGCCGCCAGGAACAACGGCACATAAACAATTGACCGTAGTGCTATCCAAAGCCGGCTCATCTGTTCCCTCCTTGAGAAGAGCAGCGCGGACCTGTTCGCCAACTCAGCGGCTTTTTCTCGACCATCGTGGTGGAGCCGCGGACTAACAAAACAGGTCCGCATCGGTTCAAGTTAGCCGAAAACCTCTTCATCGAAGAAGAGGTAGCCCTCATTCCAACACTTTTCCTTGTATGCGCCGGGCAGAACTTCGATATAACCAGTGCCCTCAAGCTCACTCTTGGTGGTGATGATGCGAATGCTTTTCATGCAATTGGGTCAAACGCCTGACTCTGCCTCGGTCCGCATAATCCCCCGGCGGGCGGAACGGCGACTCAATTAGATAACCACGTTGGCTGCGATTCAAGCCTAAAATCCAGTGCTTCAGGGCCCTGTATTCCTGCATCCTAGGACATCGTGCAGCAACGCCGTTTCGAGTCCTCGATGAGAAGATCTCGGGCGTGCGAGAAATCGCGGTCAGCGTCTATCGGCCAGCGGGCCAAGTGCGGAGCAGGGAAACTCGTTGACAGGTCGTACCGGCAAAGCCACACTAGAGAAAATGAAGTCGGCACTCCAAGGCGGTGAGGGAAGTATGGACGAAGAAGGTCGCGTTTCGCGCCGTCCTCTTGAGCAGGAGTTGGTTTCGCGCGGGGTGCGCATGACGCACCAGCGTCGTGTGTTAGTCCAGATCATTCAAGGGGCAACGGGTCATTTGGATGCGGTGGGCCTTTGGCAGCGCGCCAAGGAGCAAGACCCAACAATCAATAAAGTCACCGTTTATCGAACGCTGGCCATGCTCAAGAAGCACAGTTTAGTGGATGAACTGGACCTGATGCACCTGGAAGGTGGGAAGCATTACTATGAAGCGAAGACGACGCGCGACCACATCCACCTGGCGTGCGTGAAGTGTGGGCGCATTCAGGAATTTGAGAGCTCCCTGTTCGAGAAGCTGAAAGGCCAAATCGAGCGCGAGCGGCAATTCCGCATCAACACCGTGCGCGTGGAAGCAGGCGGTCTTTGCGACCACTGCAAGTAAGGGTGGGGTTAAGTGTCGGGCGCCACATGCCAGGTTCCACTGGGACCCAAACACCTGCAACCTGACACCTCTTCTTAGTTTCCTTGCGAAGATAGGCGCTCGACAGCCTTCTGGTAGATGGGAACCTTGGGATTGAGTCCATAGGCCGTGCGATATTCCTGCAACGCGGCCGGGCGATTACCCTGGTGTTCGAATGCCGTGCCCAGGCTGTAATGCGCGGCGGAATTGTTGGAGTTCAAACGCACAGCCTCGCTATATTCCGCGAAGGCTCCATCCCAATCATTCTTGGCGGTAAGCCGATTTCCCAAATTGAGGTGGGCCAGCGCATTGCTCGGGTTCAAACGGATCGCTTCGCGATACTCCGCAATCGCGCCGTCCTGATCACCTTTCTGGGAAAGCACCACGCCGATGCTGACATGCGTCGCATCACTATTCGGGTTCACCCGCAAGGCCTCTTGATATTGCCCAAGGGCGCCATCCCAGTCCTTGTTGTGCATACTTATGCTCGCGAGAGAGATATACGCTTGCACATTCTTAGGATTCAGTCGGGCTGCCTCTTGATACTCGGCGCCAGCGCCATCCCAATCGCCCGCACGCACAAGGCGATTCCCCAGGTTGAGGTGCGCCAAGTCATTGTTGGGGTTCAGGCGAATGGCTTCGCGATACTCTGCAATGGCTTCATTCTGCTGATCGTCCCTCTGTGAAAGCGCCGCGCCCAGAGCGGTGTGCGCGCGATCGTCGTTAGGGTTCAGGCGCAAGGCCTCGCGATCCTCGGCGATCTGCCCATTCCAATCTCCCTCGTGCCCCAGGGCTATTCCGAGGCTGATGTGGAGGTCGGCGTTCTGAGGATCCAGTTGAAGGGCGGCGCGATACTCGGATTCGGCCTCGGCGTATTGCTTCGCCCGCAGGAGTTCCGCTCCCCGCGCGGTGTGTTTCCGCACTTCGGTCTGGTTGGCCTGAAGGGCGGGGCCGAGAATTACGGAATGCGTCACCTTGGCATTCTCGAGCGCGCCGATTAGCTCGTCGTCGCCGCCGGCGCGACGGAGTTCCTGGAAAAACTCGTCGCTCGGGTCAAAATCGATCCCGCGTTGTTGCACCAGCATGGCGACGCGTTCATTGGGTATATCCCCCCCCGCGATCAAGGAGAGGACTTGAACCTGGGAGAGGGGCTTTGTGGGTCCACTAACCGCCGCCTGGGGGTGCTTCGCGGTGCGCAAAGCTTGCAGGAACGCGGCATTGGCGCCCGCCGTCTTAAGGCTCTCAAGGAAATCGTCCGTAGGGTCGAAGTCAATGCCGCGCTGTACAATAAGCCGGGCGCCGGTCTGGTCCCCTAGTCCATCGTGGACCAACCCTTGCACTTGTTCCTGAGTAAAGGGTTTCTGCTGCGCTCCTGCGGGGGCCGCAAGAACCAGAATGAGGATTAGCATCAAGACAGATTGAAACGTTGGTCGGCGCATCAACACCTTCCTCGTGCGGAGATGGCAGAAACGCAATCCGCCTATTGTAGCACGGGGAACTAAAGAGCCGATTCCCAGAAAGCCTGGGGGCTTTTGTCGAGGCGCCTTTTGCGACGGTAGGCTTTTCATATAAAAGGCTGCCCAGCGCGCCGGGACTCGGAGGAGTCGCTCGCTGCCCACTGCCTACTGCTTTTCGGGCTTGGGAGAGGGGGGGGCGAGTCCAAAAAGCTTGTGGATCTTGTCAAGAATGCTTTGCTGTTGACCCTGCATCATGGCGGTGCGGCCCGCGGCATCCAGGTCGTGGCGAACGGCTTCGATTTCCACTTTCCGGCGTGCTAACAACTCGGAGAGGCAACGGGCGATCTCCGGGCGGCCATGCAAGATGTCGGAAAACGCCAGCCGATCCAGGCGGTAGCACTCGGAATCCTCCAGCGCCTTCAGCGAGGCGCTGCGAGGTTCGCCCGTGAGCAGTGACATTTCGCCAAAGAAGTCGCCGGCGTGGAGGATGTTAACTGTCTTGTGTACTCCAGCCTCGGTGGAGACAATCACTTCGCCCGAGCCTTTGGTGATGATGTAAAGCCAGTGAGCCTCTGCTCCTTGCCGTGTCATCATTTCTTCCTTCATGAAGGGGGCAAAGCGCAGGCGCTCCGCCAGCGTGTGCCGCTCGTCGTCATTCATTTCGCGGAAAAGTTCCACCCGAGCCAGGTCCAGGGCGGTGAGCCGCTGCGAAATCTCGCGCTCGTGGTGAATCTTCTCGCGCTGCTGGTCGCGCGATTCGACAAATGCCGTCAGGGAGGGAACGGAAAACGGGATGCCCGCGCGCTGGAGGGCGAAGTAAACGCGGCAGCGCACCAGCGAGTCCGTGGGGTCGTCTTTTAGTAGGTCGGTGAGCCAGTAGCGAGCCGCGTACGAGCAGTAGCTCTCTTTGAAATCCATCAAGACGCAATTGGGGGCGGGCTCCGCCGCGGAACCTTCCACGGGCTCTGTCACCAGGGCATCGGTCACCACGCGGATGACCTCGGTCGGCGGCACACGAAAATCCACGTTGAACCAGACCCAACGGCGCTGCTGGACAGGCTCTCCCGCCCGCTGCCCCATCACCGTCACCTGCGACTTGATGAGCATACTGTTGGGGATGATGACCGTGTCCCAGTTGCGCGTCTCAATGGCGACGTGCCGCCAGGTAATCTCTTTCACTTTCCCCGCCGTTTGATCGATCTTCACCCAATCACCAGCCCGGAAGCTCTCATCAATCTGTAGGACCAGCCCTCCCAAAATGTTGGAGAGGCTATCTTGCAGCGAAAAGACGATCACTCCGGTCATGACCGCGGAGGTGGCCACGATGCTGGTGGAAAGCGTTACACCATTGCGGGAGAGCAGCCACAGTCCTACTCCTGTGTATCCGCCTGCCACGGCAAGGTCGCGCAGCACTTGCGGTGGGGAAAGGGGAGTGAGGCTCAGGACGAGGTCGAAGATGATGATGCTGGCGAGCTTCACTAATGAGAAGCCCACCAAGAGGAAGCCGGCAGCATGAAGTGCCTTGCCCGCCGACGGCCATCCCAGTGACTCCGGAATGGCGGAAAAGGCTATGAGGAAAAGAGCGAGGGCGTACATCACCAGCGCCACGCGAATGTGCATGCGCTGGCGAGGAGCTAATACCGCCAACACCATCGCCGTTCCCAGAATAAGGATAGAAAGATGAAGCAACTCGTCGCGCTGGGCAGCAACCTGGAAAATTCGCCAGGCGTCCATCAGCGGACTTGCGCGCAGCCAGAATGCCAGGAGGGCCCAAATATTCATTGACAGTCCATTAATATCCGTTTCAAGGCGTTAAAAGGCGTTCATCGGTTTCAGATTCTATCGTGAGTCGCGCAGTGGGCCAAGGGGTTTCGGCGGCGCGGTTGGGTTGTCCACTTCGGAAGGGGGCGTAGCCAACTTTGAGGTGAGCGGGGGCATCTTAAAGCACGGCGGCACCTTGGGGCTGCGGAAGCCCCAGCCATCGTGCTCACGTCCTTGCCGCGGTAACTTGCGGCCAATGCCCGGCCGAACGTGGACATTGACGGGAAGCCCGATGTATCTTGCCGTTTAACAAAAACTGAAAACCGAATCGGGTAATTCCGGCCAAATCGGAAATGCCGGTTATTGGGCTTGCCATCAGGCAAATCTCAGAGAGGAGGCTCCATGCGACATTTATCACCACTCAAAAAGACGCTGCTCACGATGCTTCTCTTAGGTTTACTAACGGGCGGGACTCCCGGGCTTGTCACCGGGCAAGCGCCGCCGTCTTATCCATCCAAGGAACTCGACAAACTGGTCACCCGCATTGCCCTTTATCCCGACCCCTTGCTGGCACAAATCCTCGCCGCGGCCACGTACCCCGATCAGATTCCCGACGCCGCCAAGTGGGCGGATGAGCATCACTATCTACGGGGTGATGATCTGGCCAGGGCCATCGCCGAGGACCACCTTACGTGGGACCCCAGCGTGCAAGCCCTGCTGCCGTTGCCCTCGGTGCTGGAGATGATGGCTTCGGACATGAACTGGACGGCGGAGTTGGGCAACGCCTTCCTGGCGCAGCAGCAGGACGTGATGGACGCCGTGCAAAGGATGCGGAAGAAGGCCAGGGATTACGGCTACCGGCGAACCAACGCGCAAGTGGTGGTGGCCCCCGGCCCCTACATTACCATTCTGCCGGTGAATCCGGCCTTTATTTGTGTTCCGGTCTATGACCCCCTGATCGTATTCGCTCCGCCGTGGCCCGGCTTCTTCGTCGGCGGCGCCATCGGCTTTGGATTTGGCATCACGCTGGGCTTCGCCTTTGCCCCCCTGAGGATGGGGTACCACTCACTTTTTCTGGGATCGGCATGATTTGTTCATTGCCGGCGCGCATTGGGGCCGCACTTGGGCCAATCGCGCTTCCTGCGTGCATCCCTACCACGGATTTCAACGTTGGAGTGGGCCTCGCGGCGTGGAGAAGCATCAACTGATCAAACGCAGTGAGGGAGAGCGCAAGGCGGCCCGCGAGGGTCACGGGCGAATCGAGGAGCATGGGCACGATCACCGTTAGTTATTGTGCTCGATGAGTCATCCGTCATCAGGTTTCAGCCGTCAGTAAAAACCCCGCGCCCGGCGTGGTTTTTACTGACAACTGATAACGGGCATGAGGCGGCTGGGCATACTCATCCTTGAGGAGTTATCAGTCCTCAGTTTTCAAGCGTCATTAAGAACCCCGCTCCCAGGATGGTTTTTACTGACGACTGACGACGGACTTTACTCATCCTTAGATGGCCGCTTTTACCATTGCCAGGATCGGGGGCGGAATCATCGCGGCAGAGATGCCGTGATCCTTTTCCGCGTGCTCGGCAGCAAGCCTCAGGAGTTCATCTTCCGTTTCGGCGCGGATTTCTTTTGGGCAGCCCGTCCCCAGGTCACGGCACCGCAAAACTTTGGCCATGAGAGTTCCCCCTCCGTTGAAAGAATGGCGCCTATCATATCACCGGCCTGGAAGGTGGGTCCGGGGAAATATCAACCTTGAATGCAGCAGGAAAGGTTGGTTTTTGCCGCGGCGGCCCACGTGCTTCGATGCTGTGCGCAGGGATGGCCACCTCCTTTTAAACGTGTGGGGGAGCGCACCGAGCGCCGCCATCGTCAAGCGTGCCGCCACGGATGCCCGGGTCCCAGCACGAAAGGTGTAACTCAACCAAAACCAGTCTCCCGTCCTTTTCCCCCGCCCTTTCCGCACGGGAGTCATCTTGTCCCGACATACCTTCAACATCAGAGGCGAGCCCGCAGCCAAAACTGTGTGGAGTGGGGCACTCCACGGGTTAAGGGTGGGTGGTGGCATAATATATCACATTACGATATAGACGCGGGGCAACCGCCGCCCATCATATCGCATCATGATATATCGGAGTTGCTTGTTCACCTCAGGGTTTGTCGGGCCAGCAAGGGTCACGGGAAATATTCCGGGGGCGAGGATCGCTCGCCCCTCGCTCCCTGGCGCCTCGTCCCGGCGAGCGGAAAATCAAAGGGTCTGAAGTGTCCCTTCAGGAAGGAGTGATTTCAAGATGCAATCCAGGGTCTTGGTTGCAGTAGCCTTATTTTTGTCGGCCGGGTGCTTGATGTGTGTGGCCCCGGCTTTTTCACAATCCTCCCAGGAAACAGGGAAATTAAAGGTTCATGTTGAGCCAAAGCAAGCCTACGTCTTTGTGGATGGCAAGGCCATCCGCGACGGAAGCCAGACCATCAAACTGGCTCCCGGTGACCACAACGTGAGTGTTTACAACTATGGGTATGAGTCTAAAACGCAAAGTGTTCATATTGATGCCCATAAGACAGCCGACCTCAACATCGCCCTCACTTCATCCGGCGACAAGGTATCGGGACCCTTCGCGGAAATCGAGTTTAAGGGAGATCCGCGCGCGGCAGTGCTCCTCAATGGGAAGACACCTGTCTATTTTGTGGGCCACGTCGATGAATTCAATTGGGATTGGATCTGGCATCAGCGTTTGTTGGTGAGGCCCGGCAGCTACCACGTCACCGTAACTCGCGAAGGAAACACCATCTGGTCCGGACCCCTGACGGCCAAGGCCGGCCAGCATCTTACGGTGTACCTCGACCAAAACGGCCGGACCAAAACCCAGAATTGGAATGAGGGAATGAACATGGGTCCCCAACCGCGATTCAAAGTGGGGATCGCCAGTGCCACCATTCCCATCGCCCCGGTCAGCGCGCAACTGACGGCGCAAAACACCAATCTCACTTGCGGGCAGTCCACGTCGCTGGACTGGAGTTCCATGAACGCCGTGGATACCTCCATTTCCGGCATTGGAACGGTTGCTGACAAGGGCGATCGCAAGGTCACACCCACCCACAATATGAGCTATATCCTGACGGCCCGGGGTCCGGGGGGAGAAGTGACGCGAACGGTAAGCGTGGACGATAACTCCCAGCCGACCGCGACGCTGGCGCTGAACGAACCAGAAGTCCGCTACCATAGAATCGGCGACAAAGTGGTCGAGCAGGAATCCGCCACTCTGAACTGGTCAACCTCCAATGCCAACTCCGTAAGGCTCGAGCCCTTCGGGGCCGACACGACGAACGGCAGCCGGCCGGTTACCCCTGCCATCACGCAAACCACTCGGGGACCCGTCAGCGAGGACATCACCTACACCCTTACCGCCTCGAACGCCTGCGGTGGGAGCATTACGAAGACCGCCACGTTACACGTTGTGGGCTCAATTGATCCCCCGCCGCCGATCACCCTCGCAAGCCTGTTTTACCCGACAGCTTATCCCACAAAAAAACATTCCAATCTGGGATTAGTGGATAGCGAAAAAACGGCCCTGACCAAGCTGGCGAAGAACTTCATGAAGCATCAACAATATGATCACCAAGCCCAGCTCATGATCGTGGCGCACGCCGACGTGCGGGCTTCCCGAGCGTACAATCAGGCACTCAGCGAACGGCGAGCCGACCTCATTCGGGACTTTCTGGTGTCACAGGGTGTTCCCAGCGACAAGATTCGGACGCGGGCAGTGGGCAAAGATGAGCAACTGGACCAAAAGAAGGTGGAAGCCCTGCAATCCCAGGATCCCGAGAAACCGGAAAAATGGGAAACGCGAAGTAAGAAAACAACCTGGCTGGCGTATAACCGCCGTGCGGAACGTCATCCTGGAGCCGGTGGGAGAAGCCTCGGAAATGGCCTATCCCAACGACGTTGCCGACGCTCGGATCCTGTGGGAGCAGCAAATGCCCAAGCTTAAAGCCGTCATGACCGCCTCGGCGGCGCAAGCGGGCACCGAGCAAGCCAGTGCCAGCAGCTCCGGCCGTTAACCGTCTGGAAGAATTCCGGCAGGTAAGGGGCGGCGCCCGGCATCCCGCCCCTCGCCCGCGGGAGTTTGGACCGGCCGCTGTTGAACGTCAGAATGATGATTACTGGAGGCGCCTCTGACGGCCTAAAGCGACGGAAGGTTTCCCATGCCCCGGCATCTCTGGTCAGCAAGGCTCGGTAAGGTGAAGTTTCGAACCGTATCCGAGTTGTTGTTAACGGCAACGCTGATTGCGGGCGTATATTACTTCTTCGCCTATGTCCCCAAACACGTTAAAGCCGGGGAACCTGTCGTGGCGCTTGCCCATTACTTTCTTACCTACGCCCCCATTGAGGATGTGAACCAACCTGCTTATGTCCTACCCGATGCGGTGGAAGTGTGGGACACTCCCGCCGAGATTCGCGCGCGGGTTGCCACGCTAAAATCTGGAGATGAAGTTCAGGCGCTGGGTCACTTCCGCGACTGGACCCGTGTGCGCACGCGGCGCGGGAAAAAAGGGTGGGTCAACACCGGCGACCTCATTTCCGCAGAGACGCATGAGGCGGAAGAGCGCCTGGACAAGGAACTCTCAGACCTACCCGCGCAGGCCAGAGGCCATGCCGACGATGTGGACAACATCCATATCGCGCCTTCACGCCAGGCCGCGGTGGCGGCCCAGGTAGATTCGGAGCAGGGCCTGGAGATTTTTGGCCGGAGAGTGGTTCGGCGGTCGGAGGATAACGGTCCTGCGGATTTTCTGCGCGTGTCCGCGGATCCAGATGAGGTATGGTACCTTGTCCGCGAGGGTTCGCACTCCGGCTGGATTCTTGGCCACCGCGTGCAACTTGACATCCCCCGAGATATTTCGGCTTATGCCCAGGATACCAATCTGGTGGCCTGGCTCGTCCTGAATACGGTTGATGACGGCGGCCGCCCAGTACCACAGTATCTGGTGGCCGACCGCGTCGGGACCGAAACCTGCGACTTTACCGATATCCGGGTTCTCACCTGGTGGATAAAGAAACAAACTTATGCCATCGCCTATCACCGGGGAGGGCTGCAAGGTTATTTCCCCATCCTCGTCACCCACCAGGGCAGCGTCCCTTACTTTCGGCTGCGGCTCCGGGACGACAGTGGCGCCAGGGACCAGGCGGTCTTCGGATTGTATGACACCATCACGCGCCCCATCGGCATCGCCGACACCTGGGGAATTGATGCGACGCCGGTGTCACGCGTCGTCCGCACCCGGAGCCGGCGCGTGAGTTCCGCGTCGTTTGTGGGGGGATGAGAACTCACCGTCCAATTCGCTTCGCCGCATGCTGGTTTTTGGGGCTACTCTCCCCGGTGGCGGTTTTCGCGCTTCAACCAGCCCCATGGCTGATGGTCAGAGCCTCGATCTCCTCCACCGAGGCCGACTGGAAGGCCACGCCACATTTTTCTTATACGGAGCGGGATATTGATGAAAAAGGGGGGGGTGAGGTCTTCCCGGACTTACAGGGTTTACATGATTGAGGGGTCACCCTATTCTCGCTTGATTGCGGTGGGAGGTCAACCGCTTTCGCCTGGGGAAAAAGCTCGAGAGGATGAAAAACTGCGGGAGGAAATCGCCCGGCGAGCGAATGAATCCCCCCAGGCCCGGGCAAAACGTCTGGCGCAATATCAAAAAGGCCGCGAGCGATTGTTCGCCCTCCTGCATGAAATGGCCGCGGCTTTCGATTTCCGGCAAGTGGGCCAGCAGCAAATGGACGGTCATGAGGTGTGCGTGCTGCAAGCCACCCCTCACCCAGGCTATCAATCCAAAAGCCGCGAAACAAAGATCCTGACGGGAATGAGGGGAAAACTCTGGATCGATGAGCAGACCCACCGGTGGATTCGAGTGGAGGCCGTGGCCATCAAACCGGTATGGATGGGTTGGTTCATTGCCAAGGTCGAGCCGGGAACGCGGTTTTCTCTCGAGCAGGCGCCGGTCATGAAGGCATTGTGGCTGCCCGAACATTTCAGTCTCGAGGTCAGAGCAAAGGTTTTGTGGTGGCAGAAGAGCTATGCTCACAGTGAAACCTACTCTGATTACAAGCTGGTTTCGGCCCTATCCCCCTGAGCTAAGTCGGTCGCGGGGATCAGGGAAGGGTTGAGGGGTTCCAGCGATCTCCAACTAGAGTTTGTCCGAGCGGTTAGCGCCGTAAGGCCGATCCACAGCCATTGCCCACCCCGCGAGCCGAATTCGGACCAAATTCGAGAGCGGCCGCCACGGATGGGACGCGGTGCGAGAGATGTTGCCAGTGTTCGTGGGGCGCCCCGAGGCCTCGGGGCGCCACCCGCCCCGCCGCTAATATTGGTTGCAAGTGAATGCGTGCCGTCGTACCATTGCTCAAGGTACGCTGGGTTCGGCGAAGGGGAATGTGCGGATGGCAACCACCAACATCAAAGAAGAAGCTCGAAAGCTTATCGAAAAGATGCCGGACGGCTCCACCTGGGATGACCTGATGCATAAGATCTACGTGCGGCAGGCCATCGAATCGGGGCTGGCGGATAGTCAGGCCGGGCGCACTACCAGCGTCGAAACGCTCCGCGCGGAGTTTGGGCTCGAAAGTTGAAAGTTCACTGGACCGACACGGCGCGCGACCATCTGCGAGCCGTTCACGCCTACGTGGCAAGGAATTCGCCTGAATACGCCCTGCGCGTTGTCGATCGGCTCACCCGACGCTCCCAACAAATTGCGGAGTTCCCCTTGTCAGGGCGCGAGGTCGCGGAATTCGGGGTCCCTCAAATCCGACAGGTCGTGGAAGGCCCCTTTCGAATCATCTACTACATCAAGCCTGATCAAATCGACGTACTTGCTGTCATCCACGGCGCACAGCAAATTCCCGCCAGCGAGTAACGCGCGTGGGGGCCGCAGTGGCACAGGCACTCCTGCCTGCGCCCAAAGCTGATGCATTCCATGCAGAGAACACCCCGACGCCTCGGGGCGCCACGTTTAAGAAGGCCGAACCGGCCACGATGGGACGCGGTGCGAGAGAGGTTGTCCGTGTTCCTGGGACCTCTGAAAAAAAGCCCAGGCCCTTCCCACCCGCGCTTGCCAAAAACCTACCGTGTGACTACAATGTATGCACGAGGTCATGAATGGCCATGAAGGTTGAACTGGTACGGGTTGGAAATTCGCGAGGTATCCGCATCCCCAAGCCCCTCATCGAACAGTGTGGCTTCAAGGACGCTGTGGAACTTCGGATCGAAAACGATCATCTCGTGATCGCGCCAGCCCGACGGCCGCGCCAGGGCTGGGAGGAAGCCTTCCGCGCCGCCGGCACTACCGCCCACGACGAACTGTTGCTCGACACTCCCTCGAGTCAGTTCGATCGGGAGGAGTGGCAGTGGTAGACGACCCGCCCCGCTTGGATGAGGTCTGGTTGGTATCTCTGGATCCCACGCAGGGGGCGGAAATCCAGAAAACCCGCCCTTGCCTGGTTGTTTCACCCGACGAGAGCAACCGCCACCTGCGGACCGTCATTATTGCCCCCATGACCACCGTGGCGAGACCTTATCCGACACGCGTGGCGCTCACCTTCCAGGGCAAGCAGGGGCAGGTGGCGCTTGATCAGCTCCGCGCCATCGACCGGCAACGCTTGGTCCGCAAATTGGGCAGGATTTCCCCCAAGACAGCAGCCTCAGTTTCGACCGCGCTGGTGGAGATGTTCACTCGCCAAAAAACATAGCCAGCGTCAATCGGCAATCGAAAATCGGCAATCGAAAATTCCTTGCGCCTACCTGAGGGTGATCGAGCGAAACCCGGAAGCGGTGCAAAAAGACCTCACGAGTAAGTCGTGAGATGTAGCACCCCAACGCCTCGGCGCGCCACCGGCAAATCTGTTCGTGTAGCGCGGACCCCCGTCTTTGGGGTCCGCGGTTCTTACGTAGCGGAAACTACAAATCTCGAAAATGGGCTTCTACTGTTGGGTTCGGGAGCCTGAATTTACGGGAGAAGCTCGCCACTCGTCACTGCATTAAACAAGCCCGAACCGGCCATGGATGGAACGCGGTGACGGAGATGTTGCCCGTGCTCGTGGGGCGCCCCGACGAAGGGCAGGAAAGCTTTACACGGCCCCCAGCCACTTCACGGGTAAGTGTGCGGCAAGGGCGTTGGCCAGGCGCTCGTCCGCGGTTACCATGTCGGCCTTCAAGCGGACCGCGAGCGCTACGTAGAGGCTGTCATAAAGTGTGCGATCGAAGGTGGCGGCGATGCTGAACGTTTCTTCCAGCAAGTCGCGCGAAGATGTCGTAGGGAAGCTACGATCCTTAAGGGCCACTATCGCTTTCTCCGCCGCAGTACGGGTCCACCTGCCCTGCCTGACCGCCTTCCATAGAAGGTTGCCGCACTCCGCCCAGAACAGGTCTGGCACCGCGAAGCGGAATTGACCTTGGGAATACCCCGCGAGCAACCGTAACGCCTCAAGTGCCAGCGGCTCGCCTGACGGCGGGAGAAACCACTTCGCCGCCACGCTGGCATCGATCACGAACGGGGTCATCGTAACCGGTCCTCGCGCTGCATTTCCTCACTGGAGGGAAAGGGACCAGCGGCGGGACCCTTGCGCAACCGGAGCCGCCGCGCTTGTCGAAGAAAATCCCGGCGCGACTTCAGTTCTTCCGGAGTGGGCACGTTCAGTTCGAGAAGGGACACCACTTCCGCGGCAATGGATTTTCGATTCTGGTGCGCCTGCTGCCGGAGCGCCTCATAGAGATTGTCGGGGACGTTCTGCACATAGAGTGTTGCCATTGTATTCTCCTTGGCCCATGCTAGCATGATACTAGTGTAAGAACAAGGCGGGGTCGCAGCGGCAGAGATGTTGCCCGGGTTCGTGGGGCGCCCCAGTACTCCCAGCCGTCGCAGTTTAGTGGCGCCGAGCTGAACTTGGCGTTTGCCAACAGACTTCGAAGCAGGCATAATTGTCAGTATAAGTATTCGATCGGATTCGAGGCGCTGACATGGCTCAACTAACGATCTATCTCGATGATGCCGCCGAGCGTCGCGTCAAGGCGGCGGCCCGGAAATCTGGACTCTCGGTCAGCCGATGGATTGCCGAACTGGTCGAGGGCCGGGCGCGCACCGATTGGCCGCCCGAGGTCCGGGAGTTGGCGGGAGCGTGGCCGGATTTTTCTGATTTTCCGGAGCTTCGAGCGCTAACCGGCAAGGATCTATCTCGGCTGCGGCTATAAACGGGAATTAGCCCGCGGGCAGATTGCCCCGGACCCTTCGCTACAGTTTGCTCGCCTTCTATGTTTCTTCTCGACACGAACACGCTCATCTACTTCTTTAAGGGACAAGGCAAAGTGGCGGAGCGCCTTTTTGCCGTGCCGCCTGGAGACGTAGCCATCTCGTCCGTATCGCTGTATGAGATCGAGGTCGGCATTGCCAAATCCGAGCAGCCCGCCAAACGGCGTAGGCAGTTCGATACGTTTCTCGCGGTCGTGTCGGTGCTTCCGTTCGACCGCTCGGCGGCGCGCGCCGCGGCCACGGTACGCGTGGATCTGGAAAAGCGGGGGCTCCCCATCGGCCCACTGGACAATCTCATCGCTGGCGTCGCTCTCGCCCACCGGGCCACGCTGGTGACCCGCAACACCCGAGAATTCTCCCGGCTACCTAATCTTGCCATCATGGACTGGTATGACTGAGCAAGATTGCCGGCGCACCAATTTTGACATTGCCATCGCGCCGACACCGCATTTGATGTCGGCGACCGTCAAGAAGCCAGAACCGGGCATGGATAGGACGCGGTGACAGGGATGTTGTTCCTGTTCATGGCGCGCCTCCATAAAAGACAATGTATGCGCCACCCGCGGACCTCCGGCCGAGGTTTTCTTGCTGGCCGTCAGCGGCTCCATCCAGCTCTGCATCACTGGGGAAGTGTATGCCGAGTATGAAGAAGTCATTCGGCGGCCCCGATTCCGCCGCGACGAAAGCGTGATCATCGCCGCACTCGATGCCATTCGTGAGAAGGGTTTTTGGGTCAGGCCGACGGAAACCGTCCGGGCTTGTGCCGATCCCGATGACGACATCTTCCTGGAGTGTGCGCAAGCTGCCCGAGCGGCCTATTGGGTGACCGGCAATACTAAACACTTCCCCGCCACCTGGCGCGAGACCCGAATTGTCGCGGTCCGACACTTTTTGGAAATCATAGCCAGCGAACCCGAACAACAACGCCGCCGCGATAACGATTGAAATTCACAAACCGGAGTTCTTCCGCAGGAAAAACCTCCGATCTCAAAAATAGGAGTCTGCGCTCCGGTTCGGCAGCGCGAATTTACGGGAGAACCTCGTCACTCGTCACTCATCACTCGTCACTGCCTTAAAGAAGCCAGAACCGGCCACGGATGGGACGCGGTGACGGAGAAAGTGCCCGTGCTCGTGGGGCGCCCCGATGGATCGGGGCGCCACCCGCGAGGAGCAGCGAGACATCAAGGATGTAATGTTGTAAGATTGTAATCGACCGGAGAAAGGCAAGCGGGTAGGGTGAGGGGGACGGCACAGCCCACGGAGAGGCGGCCATGACTATCGAACTGAAACCAGAGCACGAGCAAACGATCGACTTGGCAATCCGCTCCGGAGTTTATCATGACTCCGGCGAGGTGCTGGATCAAGCGTTCGAGATCATCCGCGCACAACTTCACAGCGAGGACTGGCTGGCGGAGCAACGCGAAGCGGTGGCGGCGCATATTGCCACCGGTTTTGCCCAGGCGGAGCGCGGCGAACTCATGGACGGTGAGGCGGCAATCAGGATGTTGCGCGAGCGCCGTGCCGCGCGCTTGAAGACGCGGGGATGAGAGCACCCTTCCAACTCACCCCTCAGGCCACCGAAGACCTTGATGCCATCTGGTAGTTCATTGAGGAAGACAGCCAGCAAGTTGCCGACCGGGTGGAAGCCGAGATTATCGCCACTTGCCACAGGCTGGCCCAGCATCCCTTCATAGGGCATAAAAGGCAGGATGTCGTACCTCTGCCGGTCCTTTTCTGGACCGTTCCCAAGTACACGAATTACATCATCGTCTATCGCCCCGCAAGCAAGCCGCTGCAAGTAATAGCCATTCTGCACGGGAAGCAAGACCTCAAAGAGATTCTGAAAGACCGGTGGGCGGCGAAACCATAACTCACGGATTGGCAGTGATAAACTGCGGGGGTAGCACAGGCACTCCCGCCTGTGTCCAGGGCTGATGCATTCCATGCAGAGAACACCCCGACGCATCGGGGCGCCAGGGTTAAGAACCCCGAACCGGCCACGGATGGGACGCGGTGGCAGAGAGGTTGCCCGGGTTCAGGGGGCGCCCCGACGTATCGGGACGCCACGCGCGAGAGCGCCGCTAAGAAAGGGCCAGGAAGGCGTGGAGGTCATCCTCGCAGAAATCAAGGATGCTCGATTGATGCTCGGCAAAAACCTTTTCGATATCTGCTGTGGGGCAATTGCCACGGCGGATCCAGATGACCTTAGGGGGAAAACCGAAAAGGAAACTTCGCTGATGAAAATCGGAATCCTTCGACACGATGATGAAGCCGTGATCACGGGCAAATTCCCAAACCACGGCGTCATCCGCGTCCCGCAGACCTACGAGGCGCACATGCGAAGAACCGGGGTAGACGGCCTCCAGAGTTCGCAGTAAGCGCGGCGATAGGTTCTGATCAAGGAGAAGCTTCACGTAGGAATCGTAACCAGTTTGCGTTCACGGTCGGCTGCAAAGGCCAGACAGGCCTTAAGGTCGTCCGCCGTGAGGTCGGGGAAATCGCCCAGGATTTCCGCTTCGGTCATGCCCGAAGCCAGATAGTCGAGGACTTCGTAAACCGTAATGCGCATGCCGCGAATGCAGGGTTTCCCCCCGCGCTTCCCCGGCTGGATCGTGATGTATTTCTGATAATCCATAAGCCTCACACTAGACCGTGGACGGGGGAATGTCAAGCTGTGGGTAGCACCCCGGCGCATCGGGGCGCCACCGGCGAATTTGTTCGTGTAGCGCGGCCCCCCGTCTTTGGGGTCCGCGGTTCTTCCGAAACCACAATTCTCGAAAATAGGCTTCTGCCCTCGGGTTCGGGAGCGTGAATTTGCAGGAGAACCTCATCACTCGTCACTCATCACTCGTCACTGGTTTAAAGAACCGGCCACGGATGGGACGCGGTGACCGAGATGTTGCCCGCGTTCGTGGAGCGCATACATAAAAGGCATTGTCCGCCCGCGAATTCACTAAGGGATGACCAACGTTTCGGCATCGGCAAGCCGTCGAATTGTGCCGAAGCCATGTGCCTCCTCGTCCCATTTCACGCCGTGCACCGGCACGACCATCTCCGGTCGGACGGCTAAAGCGAAGGCGCGCAGATCAACTGGGGAGGCGTGGCCGCTGGTATGGATATAGGCGATCTCGGCCCCACCCGCCCGGCACCATTCTAGCGGCTCCGTAAAATAGGGTTCCGAGAGATAGCCGCTCCACATCGAGAAATTGAAAGCGTCATCAGCCGTGGGCACAACGCCGGCAGCCTGATAATCCCGCAGCAGGGCGCGCCGCACCATAATGACTTGGCGCCCGCCCTCAAGGTGGCGCGAGGCGATGCCGTATATCGCCATCCTCGCCACGAAGTCCCCGCGGCCCAGTTTGCGGTAATAGCTTCCAAGACCCTTGGTAACGACGACCTTCAAGTTCGTGAATCCTGCTCGCGGCAGACGGGTCCCTGCCGCAATACGATCAAGCACATCGGCGGTATAGAGATCGATCGCGAGGATCCGGCCCGTGCGCTTCGCTGCCCGGTAAAGGCTTACCGTGCGGTCAATGTTCTGGCCCGACCAGGACGCGAAGACGCGGCCCTTGGTCCGTTTGAACAATTCGACGAAGTCCTGCTCGATCTCTTTCTCGCTCTTCACCGGTTTGTCCGTACCGAGATTGGAGCCCTCGGTCACCAGCACGTCGATGTCGGGCGGCGGGTTGGCCATAAACCGATCCACAAGCACAGATTTGCGGCCGTGGCGGCGAAAGTCGCCCGTATAGAGAATCCGCTTCCCGGCGCCCTCGACCAGCAGCATATAGGCGTCGAAGGCAGAATGGTCAGTGAGATAGGTCGTAATGGTGAACGGCCCGATGATGAAGGGTCCCGAACGGCTATTCCATGTCTCGAAGGTCCGGGTGAGCGGACGACGCGTCACGTCACTGGTAATCGCAATCAACCTGGCCGAGTTCGAGCCCGTCCAGATCGGCCAGGTGGGCGGCAGCTCTTCCACCAGGCCCCAATGATCCTGATGGGGATGACTGATCAGGACGGTCGCCGGACGGGTCCGATCCAGCGACGCCGGCAGCAGGCCTGTGGCGCCTTCAGGAGCGTCGAGTGGCCGCCCGGCGTCGAGAACAACGCGGTCGCCATCCGGGTGGACGATTTCGATACAGGTCCCACCAATCTGCTGCGTGCCGCGGTGGACGGTCAGTTGCAGGCTCATGATTTCAGTCGTATGCCTTTGGCGTCACCTTTGGGAGACACGGGAGCGACTTTATCCTCATTTGAGTCGGGTTCCACTGTCGGTCCCGCGGCCGTGGCTACGGTTCTCGAAATCGGACGCCGCGCACCAGACCTTTCGCATTCCCTCGTAAGAACACTCGACCGTCGAGGAGCTTTCCCAGCTTATCCTTGTGCGGCTTCCAACCCGGGCCTGCCTTTTCGTCCGCGTCGAATCCAAACACTACGAGGCGTGGATTGGAGTCCAGCTCAACCGCTGCATCGACCGTCACTTTGCTCAGGAATTTCCGACGCTCGCTATCTTTGGGTATGCAATCCGATTTCAGCATATCGGCGCAGTGGCGCCGGTATGCATAAATAACCTCTTGCTCATGCTTCTTCAGCAGATTCGCATATCTTTCAATCTGCTTCACCACTCGAGGCTCACCCGTGCTAGCCCGCAGTTCCAGATTGCCGAAATGCTTCGCTTCGAAGAAAACCAGCTTGAGTGTTTTGCCGCCGTCCTGCACGGCCACAAAATCTACGCGTGAATTGTGCCGAGCCTTGGGCCCGTTAATCGCCGGAGCAGGTTCATCGCCCTCGTCAGTCAAGTCCCCGGAATCACCAAGAGCAATTTCGACGTCAATGATATTGGGATTCGCTCTGATGATCTCACTCACCCCCTGCTTTTCTTCGAGCGCGTACGGCCTGCTCGCTCGCTTGACGAGGTCGAGGTCAGAGAAATCGGAAATGAACGGATCGATGCCGTCGGGTTGCTTAATTTGGCCCTCTTCCGCATTCCAATAGGTTGGCTTCAACTCAGGCTTCAGGAGATACTTGTAATGAACACTGCCGATAAGCTTGCCATCGCGGATTGCGAGCCTGAGTAGGCAATTCCCGCGATAGTATACGCAGACACAACTCTTGCGGGGCGCGACAAACACCTCTGGGTCGTTGACGATATGCGTCCACCAGTCGTCCTTCTGATAGGCATCTCTGAGCGCATCGACGAGATCATCGGGGAGTCCCCGCCTCAGGATTTCCATGTTTCCTCCTTTTGATAGGCTTTGTCCTCTTGTCCGGCCCGCCATGAATCTTTAGTCGCATCCTCCAAGTTCGCCTCGCAAAGGATTCTGGCCTTGACAGCATGGCGTATCTACAGACAGCCCGCGTTTTACTGGCGCAACCCCTGCTCTTTCAGCGCGCCCTCGACCATCGCGCAAAGCTCTTCCACCAAAGAATCGGTCTTGATCACATAACGGTATGCCCCCAAATTCACGGCCTGGATGGCCGTCGCCATGGTCGGAACCGCAGTCATCAGGATGAACGGTGCCCGGATCTTTGTGGCGCGTGCGTGCTCGAGCAGTTCGAGCCCGGTCAGGTCCGGCATGCGGATATCCGAGATGATCAAATCATAAACCTGTGACTCGAATTTCGCTTTTGCGGCTTGTCCGCTCGTGGCGGTCTCCACGATATGGCCCTTCTCGCGAAGGGTGTTCCCCAAAATCTGACATAGTGATTCTTCGTCATCGACAATCAGCAGTCTCGCCATGAAGGATTCCTTATCCCGGAGGGGATTTCCGTTTTGTATTTGCGGTCGATTGGAAATATACGCCTAAACACTTCTCAAGGCAATGGCCCAGGGGCGGGTCTTGTGCCCGCTCGGCGTCGGCAATGCCGACAGGGAGGGCGGCACGAGGCCTGCCCCTACGTCGTCTGGATACGTCAGAAAGATGTTATCGGGTTTGAGGTCGCGATGAATAATCCCAGCTTGTGCGCGGCATTCAGTCCCCGCGCTGCTTGCTGGAGAATTTCCGCAACCTCGGGCACGGGAAGCGCACCCCGCCGCGCGAGGGCTTGGCGGAGGGATTCGCCTTCCAGGAACTCCATGGCGATGTAGGGCGTGCCGTCATCGGCCTGGCCGGATTCGTAAATGGTGACGACATTTACGTGATGAATGCGCCCGGTGGAAGCCGCTTCATTCTGAAAACGCACTAGGAATTCAGGGTCATCCAGCAGCTTGCGGTTCAGAACCTTGAGGGCCACCGGACGGTTGCCCACAGCGATCTGCTCGGCGAGGTAAACTGCTCCCATGCCGCCTTGACCCAGTTGGCGGATAAGCCGGAAACGGCGCGAAAGACCGGCAGCGAGTTGGGCGTCAATCTGTTTACGACAAAAGTCGTCAGTCATCAGTTCTCAGCTATCAGTAAAAGCGGCCCGGACTTTCGGCTGTCACTGAAAACTGACTACTGATGACTGACAACTGACCTAGTCACAGCGGCACTTCCCCAAGGCTGGAAAACAGCTTCTCATCCTGCCGCGACGAATGAGTTTACCACAGAGGCGCCGGAGCGCAGAGAGGACTCGTAGCGGCGGCTTTACGCCGCCATGGCGAGGTAAACTCGCCGCTACGAAATAGCGGGCCGGCCGGAGGCGGCGCGAAAGACTCGCACCGGGATGGGCGTCGATCGGTTTGAGAATAAAGTCGTCGGTCATCAGTTCTCAGGTATCAGTAAAAACCCATCAAGGGCAGCGACCGGCGACCACTCGCGAGCCACACAAGGTCCGGGGTCCGACGGAGGAGCCAAACTTGCTCACCCAAACATATCGACCAGTGGCGAGCAGCAAGGCAGGACCAGGGGACGGGGGACCGGAGAATTAAAAGAGCCGGTCCGCGCGATGTTGACCGCCGCTTTCACTGATTGCATTTTGAGCGACCCCTGCTATGATATCAAGCGGAAGGATGTCGGGTCGTATGGCTGGCCATTGGCCCTGGCCGTCAAGAGGCGAAGTGGTGCGATGGTGTGAGGTTACGTCTGCCAGCGCCCTGCGTGGTAAAGGCTCGCTTTGGGAGGTGTTGATTTTGCCGGTAGTACTTCGGGCCAGGGCTAAGGTCCAATCATCTTAGGCATCTCGCAAAAAAGATTCGGCATCAGGCTGCCCGTGAAGACTTTACAACAACTCATCAGTTCGGTTTTGGGTGTTGCCGTGGGAGTTTGCCTGTACGCAGTTCTAAGGCTTCGGCCGCTCTTCCCCGTGCATCTCTTGCATGTTTCATCGCCGGCAAGAGCAAACAAGTCTCTCCGTCCGCCTTGGGTGCAACGGTCCTTGCTCCAGCCGGCGCCAGCCGCTGCTCCCGTTCGAGCGCATCCGGTAAGGCAAATCCAGGCGGTGGCACGGGAAGTCGCCGAGGGGCACTCGATGGTGCAACCCAAGGCCGGCATTGTTCCTGTGGCTCTGCCCGCTGCGACGAAGGAAGTCCCCGCCGTGAATGTTTCATCGGCGCCGCCTGCCCCCACCGTCTTTAAGACGATTGGCTACGTGGAAAAAGCCGGGGGACAACTGGAAGCAGTAATTTTGCAAGATAACCAGGTTCAGGTCGTTCATATAGGTGATCTCATTGCGGGCCGGTTGCGGGTGACGAAGGTTTCTCCTGACTCGGTGGATGCCGTGGATGAGACGCAGGTGCCAGCGCCTATGGCAAAGCCTAACGCCACGAAATCGGATGAAATCACGGCGAGCAACGAGCCGCAGGCTCCGGTCACCCCGGCGGCCACCGGTCGCACTCAGGACGAAATTCCGGCGGTGGCAGCCGAGAGCGGTCAGCCTGGAACCATTGCCAGCGCCAAACCGGTTTCCGCAGCGCCGGTGGCTCAGGGCCACCCGTCCGCGTCTATTCGCCCGGTTAGGGAAGCCAGAATCGACCGACCTTGCGACGTGGAACCAGTTGCAAATTCTTTAGGATACGTCGAGAAAGCGGACGGAAAGGTTGAGGCTGTGGTGGCGGATGGGGACTCCGTGAGCTTGGTCCCTGAGACTCTGGCAGCAGCCATGGCGCAAGTCGCTCCTTCTCCCCCGCATCAGGAGGAGGCAACACTCGCCCAGGTTTCGAGCGCCCCCGCAGCAACGCCCTTAGATGGAGAGAGAGAAACGCTGGACAGCTCGGCGGATAGCGAAGCATCGCCCTCCGGCGTGGGGAAGGCGACGCTCGCCAGCTCCGCGGATAGCGAGTGGACATCCGCTGCACCTCTTGCCGATATGATTCGGCAGGCGTCGTATGCGATGGTGGCTCAGGACCACCTATCCGCGACTATTAGCCCGACCAGCGAGGACCGGATTGTGCCGCCTCGTGAGGTGGATCCGACGGCAGATTCTTTAGGACAGGTTTTACCGGCTCCTTCCGGAATCCCTGAGGGGTCGCTTTCTATCCTGCCGGGGGCGGGCTCGGTCGGTGAAGCAACGGGAACAACGAGCGATGCCGAAGGCCCGGCAGCCCACCGCGTCGTCGAGAAGGCCAGTGGGTCAACGGCTAGCTCAGCCAAAATGTCCGTCACGATGAAACCGCTTGGGTTCGTCGTAAAAGCCGATGGAGAACTCGAAGCAATTGTTTCCGAGGACGATGAAGTCTACATTGTTCGGCAGGGTGACCGTTTTGCCGGACACTACCGCGCCTTGAGAGTTTCTCAGGACGAGGTGGAAGCTGTGGAAGACCCGCCAAAGCCGGCACAGTCCTCTCCTTCATTTGCACCAAAAACATTTCCAGGCTTGCTTTCGACTTCGGCCCAGCCAGGTCCCTACCAATCTCCAAGAGAAGACTGTTTGGGTTGCAATTCCGATGACCTAGGCGAAGTGTCTGCGAGGGTGCCAGAAGATCCAATGGTTGAGGTTGCGTATCCACCGTCGCGGGCTCGCAACGAAGTACAGGCGCGCTCAGCCCCTGCGGGAGATCCGCAATTGAGATCTACGGCGAATGTGAAGGAGAGCGGGACCTCTCTGGATCCTGCCACATTTGTATTCCAAACCCTGGGTTATGTGGAGTCGCAGGATGGGGAAATGGAAGCAATTGTGGTGGATGGATCACAAGCGTATGTGGTGAAACAAGGGGAGACGTTTGCAGACCAGTATGTGGCCACCAGTGTTGACTCTGTCTTGGTTCTGGCCGTGAGGGTGTCCCCCGATCAGTACGATGGGAACTCCCTCTCTGCGCGGACAGAACCCGGCGGCAATCATGCATCCAAGAAACTGTACGGATACCCGCAGTTTCCATGGCTAGGGTTGGCAAACGTTCAGGCCCCCAACACGATAGACGCAGCGGGCTGGCCGGCTCTCACGGACCTGGAAAGTGATTCGCTCGACTCGTCGCTGACCGGATTTGCAGTCACGTTTTTTCAAGGCCGTTAGAGTCTGTGTTAAATCCCGGAATTGCAACGGTGGTGGGCCTGCCCTGATGCAGTAGAAGACCGTTCTATTAATAAGGCAAGATTTCACCACTGATGGAGTGCCGCCACAGCGCGCCAACGACGGCAATTCAACCGACGCGACAGCCCCGCTGTTGGGTCCTGATTCCGGCCACGGGAGAGACGGATGTTCAACAAAAGAGTCCGGTTGATAGGCGGGGTGGCGTTGGTCGCCTCTTGCCTGAGTTGCGGGGGAGGTTCTAATACCGCTTACAACCAAGGTCGCAAAGCCGAGGAGCATAAGGATTGGGATACGGCTTTGGTGAACTTTGAGAAAGCAAGAGAGTCTGACCCTGCAAACCCCTTGTACATGCTTCATGAGAAGAATGCTCGCACGAACGCCAGCCTCTTCCACCTGAAAAACGGGCGCCAATTGTTAAAGGACGGTCGGTTGGATGATGCAGCAGGTGAATTGCAAAAGGCCGTCCGCATTGACCCGACTAATCAGGCTGCGGCTCAGGAATCGGATAAAGTTCTGGCCATGCAGGCAAAGACAAAAAAGGAGCATACGGAGGCGCTCCAAAAGGCTCTGAAGGCCCGTGAGGAAGAGAACAAGCCCGTCGCCGTAAAGCTGCAAGCTCTTCCTCAAGAACCCCTTGCCCACTTTCGTCTGTCTGCGGACAGCCGCAGGGTCTTTGAGACCTTGGGCAAGCTCGCGGGACTCAATGTTGCTTTCACGCCGGATTTCCGGCCTTCCCCCCTTAGCGAGGACCTCAGCGGGGTCAAGATCGAAGAGGCGCTGGGGTTGGTGGCAATGCAGACCAAATCGTTTTGGAAGGTGGTTACTCCCAACACGATCCTGGTCATTCCTGATAACCCCAACAATCGGCGGGACTACGACGAGGAGGTTTTGAGGACGATTTACCTTTCCAACCCCCTAGCGCCAGCCGACCGCACCGCCATTACCACTGCCCTCAAGCAAGTGCTGGGTTTGCAGAGGATTATGGACAATCCCGATTCCAATTCCATCATTATTCGGGATACTCCGGCAAAGGTGGCGGCGGCAGAACAGCTTGTACGGCAACTCGATCGGGCCAAAGCGGAGATCCTGCTGGACGTCGATATCGTGGAAGCAGACCGCGACCGAATTCGCGATTTGGGCCTGTCGCTGGGCACCATTAACACCTCCACTGCGACTGTTACGCCGGGATTCGCGACAGAGGCAGCCTATGTCCCTCTTACCACCTCTTCCTCCGCCACTGCGGCAGCCGACGCCGGGGCTACCGCAATCAACACCATAACATACAAGGACATTGCGGTGGTTCTTCCTGGCGCAACTGCCGCGGCGGTCTTAAGCGATAACAAAACTCACATTCTCCAGAGCCCCCAAATCCGGGTTACAGATGGCCAGGTCGCCAAGTTGAAAATCGGCACCCGGATCCCCTATGCCACCGGCAGCTTTCTGCCTTCGCTCACGAGCAGCAGCTCGACCTCTTCCTCGGGCTTGTTGGCCAGCACACAGTTCCAGTATCAGGATGTTGGTGTGAATCTGGAGTTGACGCCCCACTTGCTTTCCACCGGGGAGGTTGCCGTTCACGCCAAGATTGAGATTTCCTCCCTGGGGGCGGACATCACGGTGGGGGGCGTCAGTGAGCCCACTTTTGGCCAGCGCGTTATCGAGGACGACTTCCGCCTGCAGGAAGGAGAAGTTAATCTTTTGGGTGGTTTGATTCAAAGAACCTTGACCAATGCGGTGCAAGGAATTCCAGGGTTGGGCGAAATCCCATTTCTGCGTTACTTTTTTTCCCAGGAAGATAAGGAGGTCAATGACCAGGAGGTGCTGGTTATGTTGACGCCGCGGGTCATCCGCCTGCCCGAAGCTGCGGAGATAACCGGCGCCTCAATGCTCCCGGTGGGCGCCATAGGTGGTGGTGAGGAACGCCCGGGAATCATCGAGGGCCCACGCCCCATGGAACCTCCATCCCCCGAGCCCCGGCAGCCGCAATGAGGGACCTGAAGCAGATGGTGAAGAGACGCAATCAGTCTTCGGACCAGGCCTTTATGCTGATCGAACTGATTGCGGCCATCACGATTTTACTCGTGCTGACGACCCTTGCCCTTCCCCTCGCACGCAATGAGATCATCCGCAACCGGGAGATTCGGCTCCACGAAGATTTGCGTATGATGCGTGAGGCGATTGATCGCTACAAAGTAGATTCCGACCAAGGCAAGATACCCATTAAAGTGGACACCTTTGGTTATCCTCCCGACCTCCAGACCTTGGTTGACGGCGTGCCGGTCAAAGGGACCGCCAAGGGAAAATACAAGTACCTTCGCAAGATTCCCGTAGACCCCATGACGGGGACGGCGGATTGGGGCCTGCGGGCGATGCAGGACGATGCCGACTCCAAAAGCTGGGGTGGGCAGAACGTCTTTGATGTTTACTCGAAGAGTCAGGGAACGGGTTTAGATGGGACGGCGTATGCGGATTGGTAAAATCGTAGGTGTCAGGTGCCAGGTATCGGGTGCCAGGGCCCGAGACACGAAACTCGAAACTCGAAATTCGAAACTCGTGTACTTCCGGGGCGATTTTCGATTTTCGATTTTCGAGTTTCAAATCCCGACTCCTGACCCTGCACTCCGGACTGGGTTTACCCTGATCGAGCTGATGGTGGTGATCACCCTCATTTTGATCCTGGCCAGTTTTGCCATGCCCATGTATCGTGTTGCCGTCATCCATGCCCGCGAAGCCGTGCTGCGCAATGACTTGTTTACGATGCGCAAGCTGATCGACGAATACACCATCGACAAGCAACAACCCCCCAGTTCCCTTGATGACCTGGTGACGGCGGGGTACCTCCGGGGCGGAATTCCCACGGACCCTATGACGGGTTCGACCGAGACGTGGAAAACCGATGTCGAGGACGTGCCGATCAGTCCGGACCAATCCGCCTCGGGGATCGTGGATGTACACAGCGGGGCAGAAGACAATTCCCTCGATGGCACGCCCTATAGCAGTTGGTGAGGAGGGCAGTTGATAGTCAATAGTCGAAAGTTGAGAGTCGAACGAAGTTGATTGTTGGTAATTGATAATCGAGAGTTGAAGATTCAGGATATCCATCATGCGAGGGGGACAGTCGTGAGCTTTGAACTTTCAACTGCTGGCTTTCGACTATGAACTATCAACTATCGACGATCATCTCCTAGGTCTCGCTGGTCGCGAGTGAATTCACGATGGCCGAGTTTGTTTGCAAATTAGGGACGGATGCCGGGCGCGTATTGACGCAGACGGAAGAGGCTCGCTCCGAGGAAGAACTCCGCCAGCGGCTGCGGGCGCAAGGATTCCTGATTTTTTCCATCCACCCCAAAGACATTCTGAGTTTTCAGGCGCGCAGGTCGCGTCCGGGAAAAATCCGCCCGGACGAATTCCTGGTTTTCAACCAGCAATTTCTAACGCTTTCCAAATCCGGATTGCCGTTGCAGAAATCATTCGACCTGCTGGCGCACCAGTCCCGCAGCGACAGCCTGCGCCTGGCCATTGAGGCGGTTCGCGACAAAGTACGCTCCGGGGCGCTGCTTTCCGAAGCTTTTGAATCCACGGGCAACTTCCCCAAAATCTATTGCGCCACCGTGCGCGCCGGAGAGCGCAGCGGCAGCCTGGACAAGGTATTGGGCCAATACCTGAGTTACCAGAAACAGTCGCGGGGATTCCGCAAGAAATTCATTTCGGCCTTGATCTACCCCGCCATTCTGATCGTCGTCCTGAGCCTTCTGGTTACTCTGGTGATTGAGTATATCGTGCCCCAGTTCGCCAAGCTCTATGCTGACATGGACGTGCAATTGCCGGCCATGACGACCTTCACCATTTCCTTCGCCATGCAAGTGAAGCACTACTTTTTACTCATTGTGCTGGCGATTGTGGGTTTGGTCTTTTTGGCCAGGACGGCGGCGCGCTCCGAGCAAACCCGGCTGGCCTGGGAGCGATTGAAATTCAAGCTCCCCCTGGTGGGAAACCTCCTGCTGAAATTCTCGGTGGCGGAGTTTGCGCGCACCCTGGCCGTGCTCTTGCAAGGTGGCACCCCCATCGTGGCGGCGCTGGAGACGGCCAAGGATTCGGTAAGCAGCCCCTGGCTGTCCCAGGCGATTGCGCGGGCACGGACGGAGGTGGCGGCGGGGAAAGAACTCAGTGTATGCCTGCGCGCCAGTGGCTTTTTCCCACCCATTGCCATCGGTATGATGGAAGTGGGAGAGACTACCGGCGCCATGTCCAACATGCTGGAAGCGCTGGCGGAGTTTTTTGAAGAGGATGTGAGCATCGATCTGGAAACGCGGCTGTCCTTGGTGGGACCGGTCATGATCGCACTGATTGCCGTCATCGTGGCCTTCGTCCTGATCGCGTTTTATCTTCCACTGTTCTCGATGGCGTCGATGGTGCATTGAGAATAGGGGTCAGGGATTCGGGGTTAGGGATTAGGGGTGCCGAACCCGGGGCATGACAAGTAGGGGCGGTTCGCGAACCGCCCCATGGTTGGGCAGCATGGAAATGGTAACTCAGCTCACAAGCCGCGATTTGGGGTACCGTTTCCCGTATCGCGTAACCCCAACCCCGCTACGGAGGTTTGAAGTTGTCAGAGACCGTAATTGACGAGAAAGAAATGGAAGCGGCGCGCCTTTTGGCGGCGCGCTATCAATTCCAATTCGTGGATTTGCGCGATTCGCGTCCTGACGCCGAATTGCTGCGCACCATCCCCCTGGAACTGATGCTCCACTATGAGTTTCTGCCTTTGGAGGGCAATGATCGCCAACTGGTGGTGGTGGTGGCGGATCCCACCAACCTGGCGCGCCTGGATGAATTGGAAGCCAAGCTGGACAAACAGTTGGTGGTGCGAGTGGCGGCGCCCAGCCAGGTGCGCGATTTCCTGAAGAAGACCGAACCTTCCCAGCGCGTTCTGGATGATGCCACGGAAGAATTTCGCCTGGACGTGATTCGCGGGGAGGAATCCGCCAGCGAAAACCTCTCCCTCGAGCAACTGGTGGAGGAGCACGACGTCAACCCCATGATCCGGCTGGTGGACTCCATCATCTTCGCCGGGCTGGAAAGAAGAGCGAGCGACATTCACATTGAGAGCCGCGACAACTCCGTGGTGGTGAAGTACCGCATTGACGGCGTTTTGCAGCAGGCCATGACGCCCCTGGCGCGCGAGTTTCAGTCCAACCTCATTACCCGCATCAAGGTGATGTCGGAATTGGATATCGCCGAGCGCCGTGTTCCCCAGGACGGGCGCTTCCGCGTGCGCTATCGTGGCCGCCTGATCGATTTTCGCGTCTCGATTATGCCCTCGATTCATGGTGAGGACGCGGTCCTTCGCATCCTCGACAAGGAATCGTTGCACGAAAAGTTTCATTCTCTGCGTCTGGAAGTGCTGGGATTGGCGGAGCGGGAAATCCGCCGGTTGCGGCGGTTTATCCGCGAGCCCTATGGCATGGTATTGGTGACAGGCCCCACCGGCAGCGGCAAAACCACCACGCTTTACGCGGCACTCTCCGAGATCAAGTCCGATGAAGACAAGATCATCACCATTGAGGATCCGGTGGAGTATCAGCTTCGCGGCGTTACCCAGATTCCGGTGAATGAAAAGCGCGGACTGACTTTCGCGCGCGGATTGCGCTCCATCCTGCGGCACGATCCTGACAAAATCATGGTGGGTGAAATCCGCGACAACGAGACCGCCCAAATCGCCATCCAATCGGCGCTCACCGGCCACTTGGTGTTTACGACGGTACACGCCAACAACGTGGTCGATGTGGTGGGCCGATTTCTCAATATGGGCGTCGAGCCGTATAATTTTGTTTCGGCGCTGAACTGCATCCTGGCGCAGCGGTTGGTGCGAACGATTTGTGAGGCATGCAAACGCCCCGCGCAAGTGCCCACGGAGTTGCTGGAGGAGTCCGGCCTCAAGCCCGCCGAGTGGAAAGACGTGGCCTTCTTCGAGGGGGGAGGTTGCCAGGAGTGCAACGAGACGGGGTACCGCGGGCGGACGGCGATAGGCGAGCTGCTGGCAGTTACGGATAGCATTCGCGAAGTCATCCTGGGAAAACGGCCCTCCTCGGAGATTCGCCGCGCGGCGCACAACGAAGGAATGCGCTCACTCCGGGAGTCGGCACTCGAAAAAGTCCAGCTGGGACTCACGACTCTGCGGGAGATCAATAAGGTTACGTTTGTAGAGTGAGGAGAAACGGGACACGGGGCACGTGATTCCGCCCATGACGAGTAGGGGCGGTTCGTGAACCGTCCCGAGGCAGAGATGAGGGATTTACGGCCGGGATCACTGAATCCGAATCCCGAATGAGGGTAGTCAGTTAATGGACTGGAAGAGCTGGAAAAAGAGAATAGGACTGGAAAGGCATGTGCACGCGGGGAACTTCGTGGCGCCGGCTTTCGCTCTGGACCTGGAACCGGGGTTTGTGGTGGCTGCCCGTTTGAACCCCTCCAAGCGGCAAGTGCAAAGCGTGGGGGTGCGCGAACTTCCGGCAGGGGCGCTGGCGCCTTCCCCCAACAAAGCCAACGTAGCGGACATCGCGGCTGTGCAACTCGCCATCGCCGAAGTTAGCGAAAAGGTCGGAAACGCAGGCGGCAGGGTGGGCTTGCTGATTCCCGACGTGGCGGCGCGCGTGGCCCTGCTGCAATTCGAAACCCTTCCCGAGAATCATGGGGAGGCGGAAACCCTGGTGCTCTGGCGGATGCGCGAGTTTCTGCCCTATGCCCCGGAGGAAGCCCGCCTGAGCTACCAGGTGCTCGTGAAGCAGCCGGGCGCGGTGGAGGTTTTGGGTGTGGCCGTGCGGGGTTCGGTGCTGGCCGAATACGAAGCAGCACTCGAAGGTACCAATGGCGGGCCGGGTTTGATCTTGCCGGCCACCGTGGCGCTGCTGCCCTTGCTTCCTGAGGACGAGGGCGGGCAACTTCTGTTGCACCTTTGCCCCGGGGCATTGACCGCAGTGGTTATGGCGTCCGACCACGTGCGCTACTGGAGGACGCGGCCTCTGGAGGGGGACGCCGCGAACAATGCCGAGGAAGTTGCCCGCGAGGCCACGCGCGTCCTGGCGACGTGCCAGGATAGTCTTAGCGTGCAGGTTCAAAATGTCTGGTATTGCGCCCGTCCGCCCGCGGACCCGGTCGTGGAGGCAGCCCTGGGGAAGGTCTTGGGCCGCGAACTGCTCCCTCTCCCGGCGGATATTGCCGCCTGCGCCGGGTTGTCCTCCGGGCAACGCGAAACTTACGACCAATTCGGCATGCCCTTTGCCGGGTTGGTGGCGAATTTGAGTGAACGACGATGAGAATTACCCTCAACCTTTCCCCCGCCGCGAGCGTGCAAGACCGTTACGCGCTGAAGTGGGCGGTTCCCGCCACCCTCGTGGGATTGGCGGCGCTGGTCCTTTTGTGCCGCGCATCGCTCCGCGAATATCGGGAGTACCGGGGGATTCAGGGCCAGCTCATGGAGGTCCAGAAGCGTGCGGATGCTCTCCGCCTCCAGGAAGCAGTTCTCCGCCGGAGACTTGATGATCCGGCGAATCGCAAGCTGCTTACGGAGGCCCAGTTTGTTAACCAACTGATCGACCAAAGGCAGCTTTCCCTTGCCGAACTGAGTGCGCGGCTGGCGGGTCTTCTGCCCGAGGACGCTCGCCTGACGAGTTTGGGGGTCTCTTCTCCCAGGAAACCGGGAGACGGCTACGTGCTGCGGATGGGGATTACCGCCCGGGACGAGGAAGCCCTCGAGACTTTCATCAATGATCTGGAAGATGCTCCCGACTTCCAAGACGTGTCCATTATCAGCCAGGGATTTCAGGAAGACATTTCACAAGGCCAGCAATTGAACCTGACGGGAACAGCGCGTTACCTGCCGGGCGCGGATCAAACAACGGGGAAAACGAGTGCGCAAGAGTCGGCGTCAAATAGCCAATAGGATCATGGAAGCAATCGGCCTGGGAGTGGTGGCTCTGGACCTCGTGGTTTTCTTTGCGGTCTACCGGCCGCTGGGGGACGAGGCGGCAGCGGAAGCGCGCCGCCACGAGGAGTTGCGGCAGACGGTGCACCATGAGCAAGCTCGCGTCGAGCTCTTGCAGAAGTTCGGTGATGCCTTGCCGCAGGCAGGGAAGGGGTTGGAGGATTTCACCGCCAACCGCGTCCCCCCGCGCCGCGAGGCTTTTTCCACTGCCGCTCACCTGGTTCATCGGGTGGCGGATGCTTCCGGTGTGAAGGTTACCACCCTGGGGTACCATCTGGATACGGAGCACCACGACCCCCTGGAACGATTGCAGCTCGACATTAATGCGCAAGGATCGTATACGGGTTTGCTCAAGTTCTCGCGCGCCTTGGAAACCGCGAACGATTTCGTTCTCGTACGCGATTTCAACTTTACCCCGGGAGATAACGGAGCACTCAGCCTGCACCTGGGTGCTGACGTCTACGTAACGCCATGACATTGCCGGCCGGAATCAACAAATGGGGAGTCGTAGTGCTGGGTGTGGTGTGCCTGCTCCTGGGGGCAAATCTGGTGAGGCAATATCGAGCCCTGCAGCCGGCGAAATCTGCGCCTCATCCCAATGCGCTGAGCGCGTCACACCCGCGCACCGGAAGGGACTCCTCCCATGCTGCCGATGACCTGGCCCAGTATGACCCGAGTATTCACTTCGATGCTCTGAAGAAGCTGGATTCCCGGCCTCCTCCCGACGAAGACCGCAATCCCTTCGCGTCCTTGGGTGGGCCCGGCCCAGAGGTTGCCAAAGGAGGGCCTGCTCCCCCACCCACCCCGCCACCTCCGCCCGCTCCCCCGCCACCTCCCCCCTTGAAGGCCGTGGGTTATAACGAATTGCCGGGCGGGAAGAAGGAGGCCATGGTCACCTTCAACGATGACATGGTGGTGGTTCACGAGGGCGACCTGATCGGAACAAAGTACAAGGTGGTGAAGATCGATTCGTCGATGGTGGTGGTTGAAGATGGCGACACACAAAAAACTCTGGAATTGCCGTTTCCGCAGTAGTCAACCACCGCGTGGGCGCGGGGCGGACGGCATGGTGCTGGTCATCGTCATGATGGTGGCCACCCTGCTGCTGATTGCCTTGACGGCGGCGCTCCCCAGTGTCTATCAGGAGGGACAGCGTGAGCGCGAGGCGGAGCTGATTTTCCGGGGAACTCAGTACGCCCGGGCAGTGGCGCTTTTCCATCGCCAGTTCAATCGATTTCCCGTAAGCACGAAGGAGTTGATGGGGACCAACGGGATGCGCTTCCTGCGCCAGGAGTATCGCGACCCCATGGATCCCAAGGGGAAGTGGCGATTCATTCATGTGAATGCCTCAGGAGTGTTAATCGATTCCAAGAACCAGCCCCTGACGACCAACCAAAGTAACCCCGCGGGGTTGGGCGCGAGTAGTTCCTCGAGCTCGATGCTGGGGGGAAGCTCCTCTTTCGGGGGTTCCAGTTCCATGGGATTGCAGGGGGGCTCGAGCGGCATAGGGATAAACTCCTCCGCGGGAAGTTCCAGCTCATTCGGACCCACTTCGTCGTTCTTCGGAGGGCCCGGGCAAATTCAGGGCGCTTACATCGCCGGGGTGGCTGCTACCAGCCATCATGAATCCATCAGAGTCTGGCAGAAGCACACTCATTACGATGAGTGGGAGTTTGTCGGGCTGGACATGGGAGTCTTCGGAATCCAAGTCGGAATGCCGGGTGGTTCCTCCGTGCCCACCGGTTTGGGGCAACCATCCTCACCGCAGGGTTCCAGTTTCTCACCCGGATCCCCTGGCTCTACCTCTTCGCCCTCGAGTTTTGGCCCCTCCCCGTTTTGATCGCTGTCGCACCGATTTGATTCCGTTTCGCGACGGCCTCTTGATGCGCCTATGCGGGCGGATGGAGGCGATAGCCAATGGTGGCACAAGGGACCTGGGGTGTCAGCCAGTATCGCGAAGGCGCATTTATGGTGGTTATTCGTCGGCCCGCAGAAGGTTATTTAGCTCTGATTCCAGCTAATCCGATCAAAGTAACCGTTATATGACCAAAGTACTATTGACAGCCTATCGTCACAAGTGTTTCACTGCCCTGCGTGGCAATACACCGAAGCGCGGTGAATCAAGGAGGCGTCCGGACCGCATTTCTTTCCACGGCTTGGGCGCGGGACACGGGAACAAACAGCAAGGCCTTCTTAAGGGCGGGGCTCCCCGCGGGTTGGGGCAGGCGATGGTGGGCCTTTCTTGACCTGTGGGAGAATTCTGGGCTAAAGGGGACCGCCAACTTCTCTAAGTCGGTATCATGGCGATTGGGATAAAATCAGGTGTCTTCGTTATCAAAGGAATCGCAGTGAAACTCAGGTTTGATGGGAGCCGGAACGATGAGACGAGGCCTGCGTCGTAAAGCGTGTGTTCTGGGAATCAGTTTGGGCCTGCTGATGGCATTGGCGGGTTGTGGTGGTAGTAGTGGGACCAGTGGTACTCCGCCAAGCAACAATCCCGTTCCTGCCATCAGCAGCATATCTCCGACTTCCGCCACGGCGGGGGCAGCGGCGCAGACCCTGACCATCAATGGGTCGAACTTCATGAGCACCTCGACCGTGACCTACAATGCCGTGGCGCACGCCGCAACGTATGTCAGCGCGACGCAGTTGACCATTTCCTTAAGCGCGAGCGACCAGGCCGCCGCGGGAAGTTACGCCGTCGTGGTGACCAATCCGACGCCGGGCGGGGGAGCTTCGAACTCCGTGAACTTCACGGTGAACAGTTCCAATCCCGTTCCGGCGATCAGCGGCATATCCCCGACTTCGGCCACGGCGGGGGCAGCGGCGCAGACCCTGACCATCAATGGGTCGAGCTTCCTGAGCACCTCGACGGTGACTTACGGCAATGTGGCGCACACCGCGACGTATGTCAGCGCGACGCAGTTGACGATTTCCCTGAGCGCGGCCGACCAGGCCACGGCAGGAACTTACCCGGTCGTGGTGACGAATCCAGCGCCGGGCGGGGGAGCTTCGAACTCCGTGAACTTCACGGTGAATGCGGCGAGCTCCGTGACAGTTACCCTTAACGGTTCTTCCTCCGGCACGGCGAACGAGACGGTGGGCGGAACCCTGCCTATTACGGCTTCAGTGGCCGGCGCAACAGCCGCCCTTACCTTTACCGTGAATGACGTCAGCAACGGCAACTCCACGTTTGGGACGATCAGCGGGACATACCCAACTTACGCCTACGTCGCGCCCACCGCCATCCCGGGCGGCAACAATCCGGTGACCATCGTAGCCACGCAATCGGGAACCGGGCAAACGGCCTCGCTGGCGGTTACCATCGATCCTTCCTCCACCTCGCCGAATGTGATCAATATACCGGGAGGGGCGACGCAGGGCGGAATCAACCTTAGCATTTCCAGCTCGACGCCGACACTGGGGCTGGCCGGTGTTGGCCTCTGCGCTCCAACTTGCTCGGCGAGTGTGGCCAGCGTCACAATTTCGCCAGGATCGACTGCCACCCTGTGGCTCATTGGAACGGGTTTGACGAATAGCACTGGCTCAGCATTGACCTCCGGTTTACAGGTGACAGTGAGCCAAGGGGCAAGCAGCGATGTGACGGTTAGTAGTGTGACTCCTAAAACGACTACGGACAACACCGCCGGACTAACGAACATCACATTCCAGGTCCAGGTGATTGCGAGCGCCACAACCGGACCTCGAAACATTATTGTGACCGACGGCGCGGGCGAGTTGCAGGTATTTGTGGGTGGAATCATAATCCCGTAGAGGTAGCAAGCAATGAAAATGCGCATATGGCTTTCGCTAGCAGTACTGGCCGGTGGGATGATGGCCGTTTCCCCTGCGCCGGCTACGACGCTCGTATCCATGTCGCTGGACCAGCTTACCCGGGCGTCCAGCGACATTGTGCAAGCACACGTGGTCAACCAGGCGACCGTCTGGAATAGCGCCCACACCCAGGTTTTGACCATCACTACCTTTGCGGTCTCGCAGACGTTCAAAGGTAACGCTTCTTCCACCGTGGAAATTGAGCAATTGGGCGGCGCCATCGGCAACATGCGGGTGTTCGTTCCAGGGGACATCACCTTTCAACCGCAGGAGGAATACGTCCTCTTTCTGGAGCCCGCAGCGACAAGTTCACGCTATCGCTTGGTGGGGATGACCCAGGGCGCCTATCGTATTTACCAGGATGCCACCACCCGCGAAGAGCGCGTGATCCTGCCGGCGTTCAGCCATTTAGCGACGCAGATTCAGTCGATCAGCGCCGCGGACCCCGCGGGAACCCTCCCTCTAGATGGGTTCCACAAATATGTTGCCGCCCTGGCGAGCGCCCCCATCCAGATTCCTCATGGGCTGGCCCTGTTCGTAGCGATTGTTTCGACGGAGTCGGCCGGCGTTGGGCGCATGTATGTCTATGGGAAAACCACGACCGAATTGTTTCCCAACAAGAACTTGGCGATACCTGCCGGGACAGAAGTTGAAGGCGAAGCGGTTCTAGGCAACGCGATGTGGACCATCCATTGGGACGAACTGAACGTACGCGGTGTTCACGCCCAGATTTCGGCGATGAATCAGGAATCTGAAGGGGGCCTGCGGGGCAGAAGTTTGGTCCTCAAAGTGAGGTGAGACCCGTGAGAATGGGACGGATAACTATGAATCGTCAAAAAATGGTAATGGGCAGTGTCGTCCTGCTGGGGATGTGCTCTGCCGTCCTCTTGTTCGCCACCACCTTTCAACTCACGTTCATCAGCTCCAGCGACTACGAGAAGGCCAACTGGCCGACGACTCCCATCTCTTGGAGTTTGAACCCGTCGAACCCGAACGTGTATTCGAGCACAGGCACGTTGGCGAATGAGGCTGCGTTGGCATCTGTCCTGGATGCTGCTTTCACCCTCTGGTCAGGGGCCCAGTACCAGAGCACGAGTGTGAACACCCTCTCTTTCGCCCAGGGCGCGGATAACACGAACACTGCTTTTATTCTTAATGATTGTGTGAACTCGATAGGCTTTACAGGCAGCTCACTGGCCACCGGGATTATCGCCGAAACCTCGGTAACTACGTACTCGGAAGGTGGCGCCACTGGATTTACATATCTTTGCACGACGGCGCCTTACACGCGAACTTGCCCCAATAAAGTCTGCATTACGGATGCCGACATCGAGTTCAGTTCGTCATTCAATTTCTCTACCCCCAGCTATACCAATCCACCCGACGGCTATTTTGATCTTCAGACCACGGCGACACACGAGATCGGCCACATGATTGGTCTCGGCCATACTGGCCTTGCCAATGCTGTCATGTACCCCTACGGCGATTCGGGGACGGGCGGAGTTAAATATTCACTGGCGCTAGATGACGAAATAGGCAGCGAGGTGTTGTACCCCAACAGTGATATCCAGAGCCTGGCCGGAGCGATTAAGGGGACAGTGACGGTAGGCGGCAGCGCAGCCTTCGGAGCCCACGTAGTGGCCATCGACAGTACCACCGGCAACGTCATAACCGACACCCTTTCCGACAATGATGGGAATTACGAATTGAACCTGATGGAAGGGAATTATTATGTCCTGGTCCTGCCCTTGGCCACTGATATCTCGGGTGACAGTGGCACCAATGGGGTCACAACCATTAACAATTACACCGGATTCGCCTGCGGCTACGCCGCGAATTACTCCACATGCTCGGGCGTGCCCGCGAACCCGGTTGACTTCACGGGAACGTATTACTGACCTTCTTCCCCATCGAGCATTTCCAAAGGGCCGGCTCGCAAGGGTCGGCCCTTTCGTTTTTAGCCCTCATTTCTCATGACGGGTTTGGGAGGGCGGGGGATTGGAGTTTCCAATCTTCGGCCTTACTTATGAAGGGGGGTAGCGCGGCCCCCCCTTTGGACGTCGCCTCTTCAAGATGGGTTCACAGGACGGATACCCTCTTCACATGTAAAAAACCGGGAATCTCAACAAGGGACGGACCCCAGGTTCGGGAGCACGAGTCCAGGGAGGACAGACCTCACACCATTACGGGAGACGATGCCAAGGGATTATCCCGAGAAGGTGGCCGTAAGTAGGGCAAGAGACACCTCGGGCGGGTGCCGCTTTATTGGCTCCGCGGACATGGCGGGAAGCGCTTGCGCGACGCGCTAGGCTTGGGCTGCCACAGCGCGCCGAGATGCTTCGACGGTTTTCGCCACCCGGCGGTGGTCAACGAGCATGGCGAGCAGGTCGCTCCTCTGCACCTTTTCGCAGAGGACGGTACACATGGAAAGGGCGTTAAAAGGACGAATAAAGGCATGAAGGCGGTGTTGGTATGCGCGTATGGTTGCCGCGTCGCTGCCATTTCCAAATGCCCACGACCAATCCGTGACCCAGCGCATCACCGTGGCCTGACGGTGCAGCGGGCTGCGCTGCAAGGGTTCACTGGGGCGGAATAACTCGACCAGGCAGTTTGGCGCCGTCAGGAATACCAGTCGTCCACTGTGCAGCAGGGCATCGGTCTTATGCCCTGTCTCACTAAATCCGTGGGCAATCTCTTTCAGGCAGGTGGGCCCCGCCATGATCACCACTTGCTGACCGATTTCCAGGCCGGCGCTACAAAACTGTATGATCTCGGATAGACTCTTTTCTTTCCTGACTACCAGGCGGCACGGTTCCCCCTGTCCGAATAGGGATTCGTGCGCACCCAAATAAAGACTCATATGCCTTATTTTTGACGATATCAGGCAGGCATGTCAACAGGTCATCGACTGCGAGGGTAATATTGTCGCCCCCATTTTTGGGGGCTTGTCAACTGCCTATTTTCGCTTGCCGGCTGTCGATTGAACTCATCGAGTATCGACCATTGGCAATCGGCAACGGAAGAGCCGCGGCACTTGAGAACAAGTTCACAGTTGTATCTTAGTTGTATCTAACGATGCCCGCGGGGATTGTGGCGGCCCACGGTGATCAAGTAACCCCAAATCCCGTGCGGCGAATCCTCTGTCCTGGGTCCCGTATCGTGGTCTAAAACGTAAAGACCACCTGAAAGTCAACGCGCCGATTCGCGGCCTGGAATCCCCCGCCGCCGGGACCGCCGAATAGCCCGCCAATGGAGTTCGATTGATCGAACAGGGGCGAGCCAAGCGTCCCGAGCCGGGGGCCGAGGTTCACCTCATTAAACAGATTCCGGGCGTTGGCGCTGAAGGTGAGGTTGAAGCGCCGATTGGTGTTTTGTCCTCCGCCGAAGAGCCCGCGAGGGCCGCCCCCGCCTCCGCTCAACCCGCCTGGGCCGAGAACCGCCGCCAATGCCACCTCCGCGGCCACCGCCTCCGCCGCCACGGGGGCCACCGTAGCCGCCTGTGGAAGTCGGTCTCCCGGTTTCTTTTCCGAAGCTAATGGTCTTGCTCAGGCGGAGGTTAAAGGTGAATTGGCCGGGATTCTCGTACCCAAAAGGAGGAATGATGGATTGGGCAGTTGCCGGGAGGGAATCGAAGTTTCCCAGCGCGGTGCAATAAATGGTGGTGGGAGGAGAGCTACACGTGGTGCCCGCTGGGGCCAATGCCGGCCGGGCATTGAAGGCGCCGGTCCCGAACAGATCTTGGCCCACCGTGATGTTGAAGGGTGATCCGGTTGATGCCACCACGAAGGGGCTGAGACTGAACCGATGCGGCAGGTTCCAATTCCCGATGATTACCAGACGATTGCGGACGTCAAACGGCGCCCGCCCATAGTTCTGTTGGATGTCGTACGGGTTCATGATCAAGCCGGCGCTGTTTCCGCTGGTGTCGGCGTCGGCGTAGCTCAATGTGTAAAAGCCGCCCAGGGTAAGCCTGGTATTCAAGCGCAGATTGAAATTGGCGATGAGTTGGTTTTGGTTGAAGAGGCCGCCGGACTGGAAATCATAAATGTCCCCGGCGGCGCTGCCCAGCGGCCGTGTCCCCAGGTCGGGGTCCCCCAACGGAAAGGTTCCGGGCAGGGGGGAATTGATATCGTTGGTAAAAAGTTGGTGGACGCCGTGGGAATTGAGATAGGTTAATGAGAGCGTTGCACTCTTTGAAACCTGCTGCTCGATGCTCACCGCGGACTGCATGGTGTAAGGAGCTCGCAAATGGGGGTCAATCTCATATCGTGTGGGAGTTTCGGTGGATAGGCTGCTAAGCGTGCTGATGCTGGGTATGATCGGGAAAAAGTTTGGCGACGGAACCAGGTACTCCGGCTGGGTCGTGCCATTCAGGCGCTCGGATTCAAGAATGAGCGATTCCGGAAAGCGGTCGTAGAAAACGCCAAAGCCGGCGCGCAAGACCGTCTTCGCCGCGGATTTCTTGTTCCCTCCCAGGCCCCAGGCAAATCCCACGCGCGGGGCAAAGTCGGAATGATCGGAAATGCCGGTCTGCGACTCCCAACGCAAGCCCAGGCTCAGGGTCATGTTGGAATGGAGTTTCCAATCATCCTGGGCAAAGAGCCCAACGTCCAGCATATTGACGACGCTGAGGGGGGCGCCGGCGACGATAAGAAACTGGCTGGCCCCACTTGTCTGGCAGGTCGTGCCGCCACTGCTTGTGCATGCCTGAAGGTTTTGTTCGGCGGTTTGATAGGCGGCGAGGGAAGGGAAGGTGAATGTTCCATTGAAGTTCGCATCAGAGCTGCTGGAATCATGAATGTCCCGCAGACGGCCTCCCACCACCAGGGTGTGCTTGCCGATGAAGAAGGAGGTCAGGTTTTGCACTTCGTAGTGATTTTGAATGTCGGTGGACGTTCCGGAAGAGTTTGGCCCCCCGGTGAATGCGCCCAACACCGAAACCGTGTAGGGAAAGGCTTGGTTGGTTAGCGGCGCCGCGGTGGCATCGTCATACAGGTATTGGAATCGGAATTGGTTCAGCGTCTTGGCGCTGAACACCTGCGTGTCGCTCACCTGCACTTGATGTTCGTCGCTATGGGAGTTAAGGCCCTGGGAAGCCAGGTTCAATTGCCCGATGCCGCCGTTCGTCATGTTGTTGTCAAAGAACTGATAGCGGACGGAAAGGACATTGTTGCTGCTCAACTGAAAGTCAAAGCGCGGACTCACGTTGGTTAGGGTTCGGGGGCTGGGGACCGCCTGGCTGATTGAAGTGGGAGTGAGCGTGGTGGAGTTAAGAACTGAGGCCGATACCACGGAGTCGTCGCCGATGTCGCGGCGAAAGATGTTGAAGAAGAAAGAGGCCTTCTTGCTGAGGGGGCCGCCCACGTTCCCGTTGAAGAAATCGGTGTGATACCCCGGCTCCGACTCGGGGGCGAAAGGATTCCGCGTGTTGAAGACGTCGTCATTGAGGTCGCCCATGATCTGGCCGTGGAAATGGCTGGAGCCCGGCCGCGTGGTGATCTCGATTCGCCCATAGCCCAACCTGTCATATTCGGCGGAGAAAGGATTTTGATTGATGCGGATTTCCAGGATGTCCGCTTTGGGGGGAAGTTGGCCGGCGGTGAATCCATCCACGTAAATCTGGCCGCCATTGGGTCCGGCGGAGGGCCCGGCCAGGGCTTCCAGTTCCGATTCCAATTCATCCGGGTCGTCCGAGAGCGCTTGCAGGTCCTCTCCCTTGATCACCAGGGCGCTGGCGTTTTCCTGGGGGTTCACGCTGACTTTGGTGGTTTCTTCGGTGACCTGCACCTTTTCCACTTCCTCCTTGATCTTAAGGGAGATGTCAACCTTGCCCGTCTTGCCTGCGGCTACCTGGACATTGGCCTGCTCGAACATGTTGAAGCCCTTGGCGCGGGCTTTGACCGTGTAGATTCCGGGAGCCAGGCCCTGGATGTCATACGATCCATCGGTATGAACCACGCCCGGAATGGCTTGCCCGGTGGAAGACACCGCGGCTACCCTGGCGCTCGGCACGGCGGCACCCGAGGGGTCGGTAATCTGGCCGTGCACCGTACCGGAGGGATTTTGCGCAAGCAACAACGCCGGGGCAAGCAACGATAGGAACAGCAAACCTGCAAGGGGAGCTTGGGCTCCGAAGATCCTAAACCTCATTCTGTCTCCTCAATATAACGCTACGGCTTTATGGCCCAGGCTGAATACAACCGCTTGGCCTCTGCCGAGGCAGGCGACTGATTTCAAAGGCGGGAATAGGTGATTGTCCAGAATATACTAATCCTCTACGTCTATACACCTTCCCTGCGGCGACATTTGCCCTCCCTGAATCAGACGTTTCTGTGGGCTGTAGGGTTTCATCCCCATGAATAATTCCTGTGGCGTCGCGCCGGTAGTGTCCTGATTTCGGGTGTAGCGCCGGCTTCCAGCCGGCATTGTGCCGCCAGGATGGCGGCGCCACGTCAAATTAGGACACTACTGTCGCGCCCTTGGACTTGACCGGCGGCAAATAACGAACGACGGCAGGCTTGGGTTTCGGATTTGACCACCATCAATTGCGGCCGCTTCCCGGGCGCGAGCCCTCTTGCCTGCGAGACTGGCCGCGAGAATTTCTGGCCATGAAGGGTATGTAGTGTTAGTATCTGCCGCGAAATTCAAGGCGAGGGATTTACTCAACTCTGGGGAAGGGTGGCTTTCATGAGAACTGCATCGCAACGGAATTACGAGGTTCAGCAAAGCAGGGCGCAGGGCTGGAGAGTTTGGCGGCAGCGGCTCGCATGGATTGTTCTCTCTGTTCTGATGGGCGCTATGACCGCCTCGGCTGACGTCAAGCTGCCGGCGCTGATTGGCGACAACATGGTGTTGCAGCAAGGCCGGCAGGTGGCGATTTGGGGAACGGCCGACGCCGGCGAGCAGGTTACGGTGAGCCTGGGCGAGCAGAAGGGGACGGCCACGGCCGATGCCGGCGGGAAGTGGAAGGTGGAGATGGGGCCGCTGAAGAAGGGCGGGCCGCTGGAGATGACGGTGGCAGGGAAGAACACCATCACCCTTCACAACGTGCTGGTGGGCGAAGTATGGGTGTGCTCCGGGCAATCGAACATGGAGTTCGCCGTGTGGAACCACGGCGTGTTCGGGGGCACGAAGAACGCGGAGCAGGAAGTGGCGGCGGCTAATTACCCGCTGCTGCGGCTCTTCATCGTGAAGAAGGCGATTGCGGGCAAACCGCAAGGCGACGTCGAAGGCCATTGGGTGGTGGCAAGCCCCGCGACGGTGGGGAGTTTCTCCGCCGTGGGTTACTTCTTCGGCCGCGATTTGTACCGGGCCATGAAATTCCCCGTGGGACTGATTGATTCCTCCTGGGGCGGGACGGAGGCCGAGGCATGGATTAACGATGAGGCCCTGGATGCCGACCCAGACTTGAAGGTGGCGGCCGACGCGTGGCGCAAGAAGATTGCCGAATCCCCGCAGCGGCTCGCGCAGTACGAGCAGAAGTTGGGAGAATGGGAGAAGGCCGCGGAGGAGGCCGAAGCCGGCGGCAAAGTGGCAGTGCCCCCGCCTGAAGCCCTTCAAGATTATCGCAGCCATTCCTGGCGCGAGGCCGGGTGTTGGAACGGCATGATCGCGCCCCTTACACCTTTCGCTATTGCCGGAACCATTTGGTATCAGGGCGAATCGAATTCGGGTTATGCCTACCAATACCGCAAGGTTTTCGCCACGATGATTCAGCAATGGCGCAAATCCTGGGGGGAAGGCGACTTTCCGTTTCTCTTCGTGCAACTTGCCGGTTATGTTCCGGGCACCAAGGATACCGATTCCTGGGCCGTCCTGAGGGAATCGCAGGAGAAAGCCCTGGGATTGCCGAAAACCGGGATGGCCTTGGCGACGGATATCGGCGAGCCTTATGACATTCACCCCAAAAACAAGCAGGAAGTGGGGCGGCGTCTGGCTCTGGCAGCGGAAAACATCGCTTATGGCCGGAAAGTCGAGTACATGGGGCCGGCCTTTCAATCTATGCACGTGGACAAGGGAACCCTGCGCGTGCGCTTCACTCATGTGGCAGGGGGATTGGTGATTCACGGTCCGCGCTTGACGGGATTTGAGGTTGCCGGGGAGGATCAGCATTTCTTCCCCGCCGTAGCGAATATCGCGGGCAACGAGGTCGTGCTTTCCAGCGCCCACGTGACGAAGCCGGTGGCCGCGCGGTACGCTTGGGCTAACGATCCCCAGTGTACGCTCTATAACAAAGTGGGCCTTCCCGCGCCGCCCTTCCGAACCGATGACTGGAAGGTTTCCACCGAGGGCATGAATCGCGACTAGGTTTGGGTGCCCTATTGACGCAGCATTAAAGGAGACGTGCTAGGTTTGACGCGCCGCGCGAAAATGTCTGGTGATAGCGGACGCGGAGTGAAGTGTGTTAATGAGTCATCCGGGGGGAAGATTTCGTTGGCCCCGCCCTTCGGCGCCCGCGGGCATTTGTAAGGGTGAGGGTACGGTGAGTTGATGGATAGGTTGAAGTGGCTGGTTATCGGCATCGGCGGCATTACGACCAAGCGAGTGAATCCCGCATTGCCCGAGGAGAAGCGCAGCGAGCTTTGGGGGATTGTCACCCGTGATCCGGGGAAGGCGGCGGGCTACGGAGTGCGGGCTTTCAGCGATTTGGGCGCGGCGCTGGCCACAAGCGAAGCGGACGCCATCTATGTGGCGACGCCCGTGTTCCTTCACGCGCCGCAGACGCTGGCGTCGTCGGCGCAAAACCTGAGCCTTCCTCATTACTGATTCAAAATCTGTAGCCGCCGGGCGAGAACCTCTGGACCCGAGCGAAGGGTCCGCGCTACCCTTGCTCTTGATCTATGATGAGTGATGGGGTGGAGGGCTCTTTCATGCGGAGATTGCTCCTTGCCACGATGCTTCTTGCAAGTGCTCTTGCGCTTGCGGCGCAGACCGAGACGCCCGAAGAGGAAAAGCCTTCCTTCCGGCCGGCAGAAACTCTTTCGGTGAGCAATATTACCTATCCCCTGACCAGCGTCGTCTATGGAACCGTGGTCCTGGACGTCCTGATTACTGAAGCCGGGAAAATCCAACGGGTGGAGGTCCGGAGGGATATTCCCTCGCTCACCCAGCCGGCGGTGAGCGCGGTGAAAGAATGGGAATTCTCCCCAGCCACGCTGGAAGAGAAAGCCATTTCTTCCAGAATGCCCGTGGCGGTCACTTTCTGTCCTCCGGCGCCGTATGCCGATCCCGTTCCCCTTCCACCGCTCCTGCCCCAAAGCCAGGAGGCGATCCAGGCGGAGTTCCAGCCGGCAGAAGTGCTTCACGCCGTGTTTCCCTTACCGAAATATCCGGCCACCACACTTCTTGCCGGGGCCGCCGTGCTGGAAGTCACCCTGAGTGCGAAGGGAGAGGCGGAGGAGGTAAAAGTGCTGCGCGACCTTCCCCCCTTAACCGCGCCGGCCCAAGCCGTGGTAAAGGACTGGCGATTCATGCCTGCCGCTTTCAATGGCAAACCCGTCCCATCTAAAACTGTTATCGTGTTTGTGGCCGGCCCGCTGATCAATCTTCCGGATTCGTAGTGAGGGCGGGGTTGAGGTTTGGCGCCTTCGAATTACGGGATTTGCGGCAGACTTTAGCTAGCCTATGGAATTGAAGCGGCAATCTCTTGTCCGCCGCCTGGTGTCAGCCCGCCAAGGTTTCTTCCGCCGGTCAATTTGTCATGCCATTTACAGATTTTGGAATGTTTCATTAACTGTGTTATTATCAGCATTATATCAGCTTTGGGAAGCGAGAAAAGCCCTTTCTCGGCCCTTTGTTTTCAAGGTGTTCTCAGCTTTGGGAGTTGGTTCGCTGTTCGGACATATCGTCACTCTGAATTCTCGGGCTCCTGAGGCTAGGAAGAGTTGCACCATCAAATCGCTTTTGCTCCGCGGGCGGGACGGAAGGGCGCCACCTCGATCCCGGAATTCCCTCGACCTCCTCCCCCTGACCATCATTGCCGGAGCCTCCGCGGAGTAGAACCAAGGGAAGATCGAACTCGGTTCATCTCCCTCATGCTCGGCGCGAAGGGCGGACACGGCGGCGAACGGCAGGGAAGGAGCGGCATCGATCCTCATCTCTTTAAGTGTAGCCTATTCTCCGGAAGTTGTCAAGCAAAACCATTAACGCTGAAGTAATGAAGCCCTGCGCGATCCGCCTACGGCCGGGAGTTCTGACCAGAACCCGGGCTAGCTATTCTTGCGCAGCAAGGTTTCCAGTTCTTCCAGCGTGCGCGGCCAATCCCGCTTCATCAGGCGCGAAAGGGCGCGATCAGCGAGCAGCCTGCCGCCCGTCTGGCACTCTGGGCAGTAGTTGGTTTCATTATTGGCGTAACGAATGCGCTGCACTTTGGTCCCGCAACGGGGACAGGGTTTGCCATATTTCCCATGCACTGCCATTTCTTCCCGAAAGGCGGTTACGTTTTCCGGGAAACCGCCATGGGCTTCGGCGCGCAGGCGGTCGGTCCATTCGACGAGAACGCTCCGCGTAGCGGCGTGAAGAAGCTCAATGTCATTTCTGCCCAGCCGCTGACTCAACGCGACGGGCGAGAGCTGAGCGCGGTGAAGGATTTCGTCCGAGTAGGCGTTGCCAATGCCGCTGAACAATCGGGGATCGGTCAATGCGCGCTTCAGCGTATGATTGGAGGAGGTCAGTCGCGCCGCGAAGGCGTCAAGATCCGCCGTTAGAGGCTCCAAGCCACCCGGATCGAGCTCGCGCAACCCGTCATCGCCTTGGACGACGTGCAGTGACGCGCGGTGCTGCGAGCCCGCTTCGGTCAGCAGCAAACTCCCCTGGGGAAAATCCAATGCCGCCAGCGCGCGCTTGGGAGTGAGCTTCGCACCCGGCTTGCTCCAGTGCAGGCGTCCCGCAATCATCAAGTGCAGCACCAGCCAGAGGTGATCTTGCAGGCCGATGGCGATGCGCTTGCCAATCCGCCGCAATTCCCGGACGGATTTTCCCTCCACCGCTTGCAGCGGCGGCGTGGCGGTGCGGAGTAGGAAAGGACTTGCCACGCGCACGCGCTCCAGCGGCTGGTGGAGAATGCGCGGCGCGAGGGCTTCAATGTATACGGCGATATCGGGAAGTTCCGGCACGATTCTGTCATCTTGACACGAGGCCCCTCGCCGGTAAACCCCCTTCGTAAGCGTAGGTGGAAGGTGGTTGGTGGTATGTGGGGGAAAAAAGTAGCCGGTAGAAGGCATATCGATGACAGCTTCCCGGCAGACACTCCACCTGCGACCTACGATTTTTTCCTCCGGCAGGTCATCAACCACCTACCAACTGTTCTTCCCCGTACGCCACCTACCATTTGCCACTTCCCGCCAGGGTAGTGTCCTAATTTGAGCGTAACGCCCCAGCCGGCACAGAAGCCGCCAAGATGGCGGCGTTACGTTGAAATAAGGACACTACCCCCGCCAGACATAGCTGGCGGAAGACCAGCAGCGGCGGTATAATCGCGTTTTGTAATCAGCTCAGGCGATGTTAGGGCGCTCCGTAGCTTGTTGGGAACTGGGCACAGGGCCTGCCGGCGTTTGTCTTTTGCATGCCGCACCGGCTCCTGCCGCACTCCGGTGGGTACCAGCGGGTTATGAGAGAGAGCCGTTTCAGCGCCCAGGGTGGTAGGATTGACAATGCGCGAAGGAATTCCACATACAACTGAGAGTACAAATGAGGAGGATAAAATGAGAAGACTTGCGTTGGGAGTGCTGAGTGTGTTGATGGTGGCCTGCTTTGCGGTTGCGGCTCTTGCGCAGGGCAATCCCCGTGGCACATCGACTTTAACGATAAACGGGAAGACGGTTTCGGTCGAGTACGGACGGCCCTCGCTTAAGGGCCGCACGACGGATGAGTTGCTGGGAAAATTGGGCCCCGGAGGCGTTTGGCGTTTGGGCGCTGACACTTCCACAACCTTCAAGACTGCAACCGCCCTGGCCTTCGGCGACGTCACGGTGCCGGCCGGGGAGTATAGCCTGTGGATGCAGAGGCAGAGTGACAATTCCTGGAAGCTGGTGTTCAACAAGCAGCACGGCCAATGGGGCACAATGCACGACGCCGCACAGGATCTGGCCTCAGCACCCTTGAAAGAATCCAAGGCGGCAAAATCCGTTGAAATGGTAACTCTAACGCTGGCCAAAGCGGGCAGCGGCGGCACTCTTACCATCCAATGGGGCACCTTGGAAGCCGTCGCCAAGTTCACGGCGAAATAACCATAGGAAAGAACCAGTCCGGAGTCCAGGGCCCGGAGGTGGTGGTTCGTTACCGCTGAGGCGCTGAGACGCAGAGAAAAGGCATTTTGGTTTCAGGCCTCTGTGTCTCCGCGCTGGCGCGGAGAAAAGCCTCTTTAGACTGCCTTCGTGGGTCTTTAGGATGCGGGGCCTCCGTTTTAGATTGCCTACGAGCGCCCTTATGATCGGCGCGATAGGGGGATCTAGCTTATCGCGAACTGCACTGCCTTCGGTTGGCTTCTGCGGCTGCATGGCGCGTCTAAGTCATGGGAGGAGAAGTGTTTCGAACCGATAGAAGCAACCATGGTTTGCGCTTCCCGGGGCTTTGCCCCTCCGCGAGGATTCCTTTCTGAAAGAAAATATTTTTTTGGAACTTTTCCTCGGGTAGCGGTGTCTACCTTTGTGTAAGTCCATCTTTGGAGGTTTCATTCGATCCCATGGTTATCATCGCAATGGTCGGCGTTTTGATTGTTGGTGGAGCACTTTTTGCCATTCTCAAGAACCGTGGCGGCAAGTCCACGGAGAGTAATTACACCAAGTTGGATATTGGATAACCGCGCAGTCAAGCCCAGCCGGTTCATTCCTCTGTAAGCCAAATCTTTTCCCATTTGCGCGCAGCAGGGTGTTGTGGGAACAAGGGTGAAGTGTAGTTATCGATTGCTGCTTCACCCGAAGCCCGCTTGGTGGTGCATCCAGGCCGGCCCGGCTCCACGTTGATGTGAACGGGTTGATATGGGAAGATAGGGCGTCGCATTGATCCCACTCTCGCGCGCGACATCATGGCCCTTGGGGCCCAGAGGTTACTGGCGGAGATAGTAGTGTCTTCCCGGCGATTCGGCGTAATTCTTTGCCCCACTGATTTCAGCCCTCACTCTGCGGCGGGACTGTGCATGGCGGGCGGCATCGCGCGCGCCTGGCAGGAACGCGTTGTATTGCTTCACGTTCACAGATGGGAAATTCCCGCATACTTTACCAAGCCTCAGGCGCGAGCACTGAAAGCGCAGTTGCGGCGGAGTACCCGGACGGCGCTTCGTTACGCGGAGGATTTTGCCGCGAAGTACCTGCCCGAAGGTGTGGGGCGTACGGTTTTGCTGCTCGAGGAAGATCCCGTCGAGGCGGTGTTGCGTGTTGCCAGGGAACTTCACGCCGGTATGATCGTGTTGGGGTTGCAGGGAAGGACCGGACTGGCCCGCCTGCAATTGGGGTCGATTACGGAAAGCTTATTGCGGCAATTGGAAACGCCGGCGCTGACGGTGGGGCCCCGCGTCCAGCCGTCGCCCCGCTTGGCGCAAATCCGCCGCATTCTGTGTCCAATTAACTATACTCCCTTGGCGCGCGCCGCATTTGACGAGGCCGCGAGCCTGGTGGAGAAGACGGGTGCGGAACTTGTCTTGGTACATGTCGCAGAGCACCATGGGGCTCACGAAGGTGAAAGGCTTTCCGAGTGGGTGCGGGAAAAGTCTGGCAGCCGATGCGGAGTGAAAGAGGTCATGGTAAAAGGCGTCGCTGCCGAGGAAATCGTGAACGCGGCGCGCCGTTGCCGTGCCGACTTGATTGTCCAGGGCGCTCAGCCGCGCAGCTTTGGGGGCACCGTCCTGTTTGGCTCGACCTCCGAGCTGGTTATTCGCAAGGCCGCGTGCCCCGTGTTGTCGGTGATACAACCTTAAGCTTTCACCGCAGAGGCGCGGAGGCGCTGAGCAGGGAAGGTGTTCGGCGCCAGGAGCAAATAAAACCCTAACACCTGACACCTATCCAGTGCCTCGGTGGTGAAATCCTTCTGGAGCTTTTGACCCGCGCTAGTAGAACCGAATCTCATCCACGTCAAGCTGGAAGGTTCCAGGCGGGCCATCCACGCGAAATTCCAGCATCCAGGTGTTTTTGTGAGGCGAGGGATTAGGGTTTGCCAGCCCTGCCGATGGCAAGCGCACGCTTTGCCATTCGGAGTCGGGAATGAAGGTGAGGGTAGGTGCGGGCAGGGTTGGATCCGGCGGCGTGACCCTGACCTGAAAGACCCGGCTATCGCCCCGCACTTCAAACTGAATGCCTCGCAACCTTGGCGTCCCCGGGCGGAGGGAAAAGGGGTAGCGGGCGGTGACGTATCCCTGAGCCGAGCCTGGGGCGGACTCGACGCGCCCTTTGAATCGCAACGCATGTTCCGTGCCGGCGGCGCCGGGCGAGATCACTTCAAATTCGCCGAGCGAGCGGCCGGCGGCGGTAACATCTGTCGAGAACCTGCCAAGTACCGAGCAGTCGTTCGTACTCGTCCGGATTTTCAAAATCATTCAGCATTTTGCTGTCGGGCGGGGAGGCAGGCGGCCGGGCGGTGAAAGGCTGACGGCTCATCAGCGAAAAGGTTTCCTGCCACGTCGCTTTGAGGTTTCCGAACTTATTCATCCATGTTCCCATGACCAGAAAAGGCACGATAAAAGTCAAGGAGGCCAGCTTGGCACGGGTGGAAATCTTCTCCTCTTTTTCCCAACGGAAAAGTTTCCAGGCAAAAAGCAGGCCGAACGCCCCGGAGATGATGAGAACCAGCAGTTCGGCTTTGTGCTCAAGCAGCGACTGACCGCGCACCATGATGGCTTGAAACGAGGTGACCAGATAGGTGGCGGGCAGGAAGGCGGCGAAACGCTGGATCCATTCGGGAAGCATCGGCAAGGGAACGGTCACCCCGGAAAGAAAAAGCAGCGTGAGCCAAGCCACATTATTGTAAACCTGTGCCTCTTGCATGGTGTTGGCCACGCTGGCGATGGTGAGTCCGAAGCCGGCAAAGGCAAAGGTGCCGGCGGTGACCAGGACGAGGAGAGTCAGGAGGCTGATGGTGAACGGCATGTGGAAGAATACTTTGGCGCAGAGAACTAACAGGGTGATGGTGGGAAGCTCCAAGAGATAGTTCGCCAGCAGACTGCTGAACACCATCGATCCCGGACCGATGGGGGCCAGACGATAACGGCGCAGGCTGCCGCGCTCGCGCTGCATCACCGATTGCAATCCCAGTCCGAAGAAGCCGCTTGCCATAATGTTCAAAGTCACCACCGGCCCGAACATATAAACTACCGCTTGGGGGTTGCCACGCGCAAAAATGCCCGCGTAGACAAAAAGGAAAATGAGAGGGAAAAGAAAGGTGAAGAAAAGCGCTACCTTGGTGCGCATCACCAGCTTGATGGACATCAGCGCAATGCGAAAAGAGGGAATCATTTTAATCGGGTCATCGGTTCATCGGGTCATTGAGCCATGGGACATTTGAGTCATTGCGCCATTGTGCGGTTCAAAGACGAATGACGCAATGACCCGGCGGGCAAACGGCCCGATCAATCGTCCTCCATACGTCTGCCGGTCATTTCCAAGAACACATCTTCCAGTGTCGGCTGAGCGATGTGGAGGTCGAGCAGGGAATTGCCTTCGGCCTCCAGGAACCGCACCAGTGCGGCCACTGCCGGCGCGACCGGTTGTGCGTGAAGGAAATACCTGCCCTTGACTTCCCGGCAATCGAGCACGGCATCGAGTTGCTTCATTCGGTCGGGCGAGACGGGCTTGGCCAGGGACGCCTCGAGGCGCGTGCCCTTGCCGGATTGGTGCACCAGATCACGCGGCGTCCCCAACGCGATCACTTGACCGCGGTTGATAATGGCGACGCGATCGCAAAGGCGCTCGGCCTCCTCGATATAGTGAGTCGTCAACAAAATGGTGCGGCGCTCTTCGCGGCAGCGTTCGATGAGGGCGTAGATGTCGCGGCGCAGTTGGGCATCAAGGCCCACCGTGGGTTCGTCGAGCAACACGAGTTCAGGATTGTTCACCATGGCCAGCGCCAAGGCCAGTCGTTGCTTCTGCCCGCCGGAAAGCTTCTCAAAAAACACCCGCCGCTTTTCCGTCAGGCCGAATCGCTCGAGCAGCATTTCAATGGAAGCCGGATCGCGATAGAAGCTGGCGAACAAGGCAAGGGCTTCTTCCACGCGGATTTTGTCCGGCAGCACGGTGGCCTGGAGTTGCGCGCCAATCCGCTCCTTAAGTGCTGTCTGCTCGCGCCCAGGGTTCATGCCGCAAACCGTTACCGTCCCGCCGTCAGCCTGCCGCAGACCTTCCAGGATTTCAATGGCCGTGGTTTTCCCCGCGCCGTTAGGCCCCAGCAAGCCAAATACTTCGCCGGGTTTGATTTCAAAGCAGATGCCGCGCAGGGCCTCAAGGTCCCCGTAGTGCTTGCGCAGACCTTCCACACGCACGACCGCGGAGTTGGGGTCATTCTCCATGATGTGAGATGTTCATGATATCGGACACGGATATCCGAGGCAATGGGAATGAATGTCGCGCCGTGCCATAATTTGAGTAGTTACAATTGGGGAAGTTGTGCACGAGGTTGGAGCTTGAGATCCGACATGATCGGGTGCACGCAGTCTGGAGCTTCAAGCCCCGGATGCTTCAGGGCCTCAATACCCGGCGAAAGGCCATGGCATTTGTCGAACCCGAAGGTCTAACCTCTTTCTGAAATCCATGCGACTAAGTCGGTCACTTCAGAAGTTCACTAACGTATTTTGGGGTCAGCGTTTGGTACGGAGCTTGACAAGGAGTTGAGCGAGGTCCTGGCGAGTGAACTTCCATTCGAAGGGGCGGGCCGTGGTTTCCCAGTAATATTGAAAATCCAGGAGGCGTTCGGCGACCGCGTTGAGATTGGGAAAATCGTTGGGTGTGAGGACCTTCCGCTGGACAATGGAGAAGTAGATTTCGATCTGGTTGAGCCAACTGGCATGAACGGGGGCATGCACGAGCGTCAGGCGGGGATAGAGATGGCGGAGACGTTGAACGGCTCGGACGCCACGATGCGCCGAGCAGTTGTCGACGATCCAGAAGACGCGACGGGCGTCGTGATAAGGCGGTCGTGTCATCACCTGTTCGACGAGCCGGTCAAAGGGGGCGATGCCATTGTGGGCTTCGCAGCGGCCAAAGACTCTGGCGCGATGGACGTCCAAGGCGGCGATATAGGCCCAGGCACCGCAGCGGGAATACTCGTGCTCAACGTGCATGGGGGTGCGCGGCCGACAACTCTGCGTGGCATGTTTACGACGGCGGGCCTGAATGCTGGTCTTCTCATCGGCGGAGATCACAAATTCGTCATCCTTCAAGGGTCGATCCTGCCACTGACGGGCGTAGAGATCGAGTACGCGCCCGGCCTTGGTGGCAAAGTCCGGGTCACGCGGGAAGATCCAACTGCGGTGGTACCACGGCCGGATGGCATCTTCATGCAACCAACGCCACAGCGTGCTGCCGCTGACCGAGGCCACCAGACCACTCTGCTGGACTTGTTGAACCAAGTCCGCGGTGCTCCAGCGGGACAGAGGCCGACCGTGCTGGGCGGGGAGTTCACACGCCCAAGCTTTAACCTGCACGACGAGGTCTGGGGGAAAAAGTCCGGGGGCGACCCGTACGAGCACGTTCTTCCAACCCGTCGAGGCGGTCAGCAAAAAAACGCTTCCGCCAGAGAGAAACGACCTCACGGCGGGTGTCCAAACAAGCCGCGATCTCGTCGTTGGGCATACCTTGGGCCGCATGGAGAATCATTTTGGCGCGCTGGACCTGAAAATACGGCAACGTATATTTTGCCGCGCGCCTTCGTAATTCGGCTTCCTCGGCGGGAGAGAGCGTAATCGTAAACGGGCTCGACCTTGGCATGGCTGCGCACCTCGCCAACACAATGCCACGCCAAGGGAGTCGATTTCAAGCCATAATATACGTTAGTGTATTTAAGAAATGAAGTACTAAGTTAGGATACTCTGAATGTCGTGAGGAACAATTTGGCGCTGAGTTTGGCACCCGATTTGTAGAGATGGGGGGAGAGTGTTATATTGCGCTGTCATAATATGCAGCTAAATCGACTGGGGGATGAGGATGAATTGTCCGTGCCGACCTTTTCCAACAGATGAAAGGTATTAGGGTGAGCAATGAAGATTCTGGTTTTGAATTGCGGCAGTTCTTCCATTAAGTTCCAGCTTATTGAAACCGACGTTGAGTTGATTGAGTCCAACACCGACCGCACTATCGCCAAGGGAAGCGTGGAGCGCATTGGAACTGACGAAGCGGCCTTGAAAGTGACGGTTCCACCCAATCCGACCAAATCCACGACGGAAGAGATTCTTGACCACCAGACGGCGCTGAGCCGGGCGATTGCGACGCTGAAAGAATGTCACGCGGTCGCGGACATTTCGCAGATTCAGGCGGTGGGGCATCGAGTGGTACACGGGGGCGAGCGCTTCGCTGCCTCGGTGGTCATTGACGAAGAAGTGGAGCAGGAAATCCAGCACTGTGTGGAATTGGCGCCGCTGCACAACCCGCATAATTTGCGCGGTTATTTCGTGGCGCGCAAGGTGATGCCGCAGGTTCCACAGGTGGCGGTGTTTGATACCGCCTTCCACCAATCCATGCCCCCGCACGCTTTTGTCTATGGACTGCCCTACTCTTACTACCGCCGCTACCATATCCGGCGATATGGATTCCACGGCACCTCGCACCGGTACGTAGCGTTTCGCTACCGGCAGATTTTCGGCAAGGCGCGCAACGAGGCCAATTTGATCACCGCGCACCTGGGCAATGGGTGCTCGATCACGGCGATTGATAAAGGCCACTCGATTGACACCTCCATGGGATTCACACCCCAGGAGGGCCTGTTGATGGGCACGCGCTGCGGCGACATCGATCCTGCCGCGCTTTTCTACATTATGTCGAAGGATGAATTGACCCTGCATGACATGTCCACCCTGCTCAACAAGTTTTGTGGTCTCTACGGCATCTCCGGCGAGTCGAACGACATGCGCGAACTGATGGCCGCTTCCGCGAAGGGTGACGAGCAGGCGAAACTGGCGATTGAGGTTTTCTGCTATCGCATCAAGAAGTACATCGGCTCCTACAGCGCAGCGCTGGGGCATGTGGATGGCTTGGTCTTCACCGGTGGAATCGGCGAGAATTCTCCCCCCATTCGCGCCCTGGCCTGTGAGGGGCTCAGCGAGCTGGGAATTCAAATTGATTCGGCGCGCAACTCGGCATTGGTTGGCAAGGAAGGTGAGATTTCAACCGAGGGCAGCCGCGTGCGGGTCATGGTGATACCCACCAACGAGGAACTCCTGATTGCTCGCGACACCTTCCGCGCCGTGCGCGGCATTCCGAATCCGCACTAAAGACTAGGTGTCAGGTTTCAGGCGCCAGGTGTCAGGCGCAAGGGAGGGCACATTCCTCTGACACCTGAAACCCGACACCTGGCACCTTCTTCTCACCTCGCGTACTTCACCGAACAGCCATAGGGACGGGTGGCCGGTGTGCTGACGGGCCTGCCCGCCATGGCTTCTTCCAGCGCCGCCGACACATAGTTGTGGGCCGAGGCGATATTATCCGCGTCGGTGGTCGGCTGGTCGTCGATGGCGCCGTCATAGATCAGCACCCCTTCCGGACTTATGACGAACATGTGCGGGGTGCTCTTGGCTCCGTACAGATGTCCCAACCGCCCCGTGGGGTCCAGCAGCACCGCTGTGGGTGAGGCGTTGGCTTCTTGCAAGAAGCGGTTTTCCTGGTCGGCGGTCATGTACCCTTGCTGGCCGGGCGCCGAGGAAATCACGGTGAACCAAACCACGCCCTTGGAGGTCCACTCGCGCTGGAGCCGCTGCATGTTCCCGCTCGCGTAATGCTTGTGAGTGTATGGGCACTCCCGATTGTGCCACTCGAGAACTACGTATTTCCCTTTGTATTGCGTGAGCGTGTGGGTTTGGCCGTGGGTGTCTTGCGCGGTGAAGTCCGGCGCGGGATTCCCCGGCTGGACGGCCCAGATGGTCCCCGCCATGAGCCCAACCAAACTTGCCAAGGCGAAGCGAACGATTCGGCGATTCATTATTCAACCCTCCCCTGAGTTGGATTCAATGAGTCCGATGTCTATTTAGATGCGATGATGGGCGCCGCGATTACATAGCCCTGCCCCGATGCCAATACTAACACTCCCGTCAAGCGCGGGGGACCCTTGAGTAACTGGTCCGACTTCTGCAATTCCAGCCGGACCCCGCCTAAAGACGGGCTTACCTTCTGCGGAGCGGCATTCTCAATCTGATTCGGTTCGAGAGGGAAAAAGGTGGCATCCGTCTGCCGTTTTCCGGTATCGATGCTGAGAACAATTCGATGCGCATCAAGACTTGCCGTCATTTTCCACGATTTGGGCGCCGGGCTCGGCAAATCAGCCTGGGCTTTGGCAAAAAGCGAACGAGTGGGCGTTGGCGGCCGGGGAGTTTCCTTCTGGACGGGGAGCGTCAAGGCCAAATCGGCGCGCGCCGGCAGGCAAATGTCGCCGCACACCAACCAATTCACCGTAGCGTTCAACTGCACTTCCGAGCCCGCACTCAGCCTGGCCGGGGGCGTGATCTCCACGGGGAGCAGCACATCGTTTTGATAACCATAATCGATGAGCGAATGATCTTCGATCCGGCGGGGAATCGGCCAAAGCAGAGGGCCGGCTTGGAATCCTGCCGGCAGGCGCCACTTCACCCGGGGTGGCTCGCCCGAATCTCCCGGATTGGTCCAGTATATGTGCCACCCGCGTTCAAGCTGAAAGTGCAAACCCACCCGGAAGGGCGCTGGCGGCTGCACGGAAGTCTGTTCAGCGATCAGGTTGAGGGTTCCATGTGGTCCCGTGGCGCACGCTAATCTGCCAGCAGCCGCAAACAGGCTTAGGAATGGAATAAGCAAAAGGACGCCATGGCACATGGAATCGTGATCCGGCTTCCACGGGCGGCCCCGGCGCATTTCAGCAAACATTATGTGAGTATAGATGCTTCGGCAAGGGGGCCGGGTTACATGACACGCCCCCGAATTCTTGACCACCTGTCTCCCGTAAATCATCGGTTACTTGGGAGAAATCAGGGCGGTTCGCAATAGGCCCGCTGCCACCGGCGGCCCCTATCCCGAGGGTAATTCTCCCGGTTCTAACCGACCTCTTGCTTCTTGCAGACCGAACTGGACGATTGCGCTGAGAGGTAGTACACTGCGCGGGGCGTTGGGGGATTTGGGACCCGAGGCGTTGGGCTGGCGGAGCGTCCGGGACTGGCTGCGGAACATCAAGCTGCTCCATCTGCCCTGGCGAACCCAACCTCCGGTGGCATCAGCAGGTCGTGCAAATATGAAGGTAGGTTATATTACTGATGAGCATAGATGATTCGATTTTGCCGGGGCAGAAGAAGCCTTTGGCCGGCGCCTGTCACCATCAATGGCAGAATCAGGAAGCCCCTTATGTCGTGGCGCAGGTTTGCGCGGTTTGCAAGCTCTACCGTTACAAAAGCAGCGCCACGGCGGATTGGGAATATCGTGCTCCCATTCCCTTTGCGATCGCGCCGGCGAAATGATGGGCTACAATCCTGCGCATTCGGGGTTGGGGTTGGGACGAGACTTGAAGCCCGAGTCCGGAGCCCGGGTTGGAGCTTGCCCGCAACGCGGGCCTCGAAGTAGAATGCCGACCACAGCAAGTTGGTCCAGGCGGCCGCCGACCGTCAGCGGGGAATTCATCGGGGGCGTCGAGTTTGACCCTGCGCCGGCGGCCGGGTGGCTCTTATATCCAGCTCGCTGTATGGGCAGCAAGTGGATTTTCTTCTTGCCAGCTCGTGGTATACTTTGGCAGATTTAGTTCCGACGGGAGTGACATGAAGACCTGCCCAACTTGTCAAGGAAGCTATCCAAACAATTACGCAGTTTGCCCGACCGATGGCAGCCCCCTGCAGGAAGTGGGAACCTGGGTGGATGGAAGTGTCATTCGCGGCAAATACCGCCTGCTGGCGAAAGTCGGGCAGGGTGGCATGGGTTCCGTATACAAGGCGCTGCACCTGGCATTTGATGAATTGCGGGCACTGAAAGTGATTGCGCCGGAGCTTCTGACCGACGATCTTTTCGTCAAGCGATTCAAGCACGAAGCCGTCATTACCCGCCGGCTTCAGCACCCCAACGCCGTGCGCGTGGACGACATTGACGAAGCCGAAGATGGCCGCCCATTCATCGTCATGGAGTTCATTGAAGGGAAGAGCCTGAAGAAGCTCATTCGCGAGGAAGGGCCGCTGCCGGTCCCGCGCGTGTGCTCGATCGTCAAGCAAAGCGCGGCGGCGCTGGATGCGGCGCACCGGCTGGGCATGGTTCATCGCGATATCAAACCGGACAACATTGCGTTGGTGGATGCTCCCGATGGGGAGATGGTCAAGGTTCTCGATTTCGGCATTGCCAAAATGAAAGAGGCGCGCATGGGTGAGGCCGCCGGCCTGACCTTGACGGGCGCGGGCGTGGTGATCGGCACGCCGCAATACATGTCCCCCGAGCAGGCCATGGGGAAGCGCGGAGATGAGCTTGATGGCCGCGCTGACCTTTACTCTTTGGGCGTTGTGATGTATCAGATGCTCACCGCGGACCTGCCCTTCAAGGCTGATACGACAATGGAAATGTTGTTGGCCCACATGCAGAAACCGCCTGCGCCCATCGCCGTATTGCACCCGGAATTGCAAGTGCCGGCGCCTGTGGCCGATCTTGCCATGCGCTTGCTCGAAAAGAACCGTGACAATCGTCCGGCTTCCGCCCGCGTGCTGATCCAGGAGCTGGAGAAATTAGAAAATGACCTGTTGAGTCCCGGCAAGACGCGCGTGTTGACGACGGATGATCTGATTCGCACCAGCGGAACCCGGGTTGCAACCGGGGGCGATCGCGGCACGGCGCCAATTGCCGTTCCTCCGCGGCCGCAGCCCCCGCCGGTCCGGCCGATCGAGCCACCGAGGCCCGGGCAGCCGCCCGCGGCCCGGCCGCAGCCGCAGATTGTCGCGCCGTCCTTGCGTGCCAAACCTCCTGAATCCCGCTGGGGAATTTGGGCGGCGCTGATCGTATTGCTGGTCGGTGTCGGCGGTTTTGGACTGTGGATTGCCACGCGTGAGAAGTCTACGCCGCCGTCGTCTCCCCCAGCAGCTCTGACTGCAACGCTCACGCCTGATCAGACTACGGTTGAAAAAGGCCAGTCCGTAACGTTGCGCTGGTCTTCGCAGAATGCCACTGACCTGGATTTGGAACCGGGGGTGGGTAAGGTGCAGCCGGAGGGCTCGGTAGCCGTCACCCCGCTGGTCTCCACCACCTACACCCTCACTGCTTCCGGTCCGGGCGGAACGCAGGCGCCCTCGGCTTACGTCAACGTAACGAATCCCCCAGCGCCGGTAACAACTCCCCGGAACCCTGAGGTCACACCTGAGCCGGCACGGACCAGGCGCAAGACGACAAAACCCGGCCACAAGCCGGAGCCGCTGGCGGTCGTGCCTGCTCCCGTGCCCGCTCCCGTGCATGTTTCCCCGCCCTCTGCCCCGGCAGTCAACCCCAAGGAGGTCAAGGCGAGCCTTACCATGGGTCGATTCCACAGGCAGCGCGGCGAATATGATGACGCCATTGCCTCTTTCCAAAGGGGCTTGAGACTCGATCCCTCCAACGCCGAGATTCGCAAGGAACTCGACGCGACCATCACCGCCTGCAAGAAAGAGAATTCAATTTTGAACGAAGGCCTGAAGTGTGGGGCAAACTAGAGCGTGCCGCTTGCTACGGGTGATTCCTAATGTGGCCTTGACGAGGTTCGCCGATGGCGATATAGGAAGGGCGAGATCAGTTCCCAGGACCATGCTCATGTCTCTACATCCACGGGGCGAGCGTACTCCGAAAATTCTCGCGCTGCTGCTGGTGTTGATTGCGGCCATTGCCTTCATTCCCTCAATTGCCAACGCACAAAAAGCTCCCAAGAAACTCACCAAGCAGGACATCATCGATCTTCTTACGGGCGACGTGTCTAGCGGTGATGTGGCGCAGGAGGCCCGGAAATCGGGCATCTCCTTTCAAGTTACCGCCTCCGTGACGAATGACATTCGCGCCGCCGGCGGAACGGATGAGTTGATCCGTGTGCTGCGAACCCTGGCGCCCCCAGCTCCCGTGGTGCTCACGAATACTCCTCACCCCAAGTCTGCTGCCGCCCCCGCCGTCCTGCTGATTGAGTCCAGCCCCGGGCAGAGCCAAGTGTACATTGATGATGAACCCGTGGGAACGACCAGCCAGCAGGGGCGCCTGAAGTTGACCCGGATTGCCGCGGGAGATCATCAAGTGCGCATCTCGCTGGGCGGTTACCAGGATTACGAAGGGAGCACCACGCTCACCGCTGGTGAAACCACAACTATCTCCGCCGCTCTCCAGCGAGCCCCGTCGCCCTCCCCACCTCCGCGTCCCCAGGCGGAAGAGACGCCGACGGCGAACCCCGGCCAAGCCGGATATCTGGGCATCCAACCCATGCCACAACAGCCCGCGGGGGCGCGCGGGGTGGTTATCTCTGGCGCAGTGCCCGGCGGCCCGGCTGACCAGGCGGGGTTGAAGACTTACGACACCATCCTGGCCGTCAATGGGCGGCAGGTGACCACACCGCAGGAACTCCGGCGAGCTTTGGCTGGCCATCAGGCCGGCGAAGTGGTGCAAATTACTTGGTACAACGGATCGAGCAACGTCACGCAGGGAGTCCGGTTGTCGGCTCCACCCGCGCCTTCCCCCGCTAATGGGTCCATGTCATTTCGCGTGGCCCACGACCACGGACTGAACGGCCAGGATTACTGCGTGGGGTTGATGTCCATCGGCAATGGAGTAGTCTATTACAAGAGCGATAATGGCGTTCACAATTTCGAAATACCGGTACACTCGATCAAGGAGGCCCGCCGGAACGGGGTGTACCTTGTCGGGTACGAGGCGTTCCATATTCGGCAGAAGGGCGGCATGAATTACAACTTTGCGGCCCTCAACGCACAAGGCGTGCACGAGTCCCCGGACGCGATTTTAAACGCTATCAATAGCGCCATGGGAAGGTGAGCCGGGTTGGATCCAGCATCTTGCATTCTCGGTGCAAGAGCGCGGACGCCCGCTGGCTCTGCTCAGGCCAATTCTAAAACCCAAAATCAAAGGTCCTACGTCCAGCGGAACCAGCGCAATGCCAGCAGGTAGGAGAGCACCCCCCAGAGGCCCAACACGAGGAGGCGTCCCCATTGGTGGGCCAGCGGCGCGCCCTCCAAAATCGCGGCGCGCAGGGCGTCATTCAGCGCGGTGAGCGGCAGCGCTTGGATCAGCGGGTGAAGTAGGGCGGGGAAGCGCTCGTAAGAAAAAAAGACGCCGGACAGAATCCACATGGGGAACATAACGAGGTTGATCAGTCCGCTGACCGTCTCGATTTTTTGGGCGCGGCTGGCGGCGAGCAGCCCCACGCCGCCGAAGCAAAGCGCTCCAATGGTGCTGATGATCAGAATGGAAATCCACGAGCCTGCGACGTGCATGCGGAAGGCGATAACGCCGAATCCGAGAAGCACCGCCAGGTCAACCAACATCAAAATCAAGCGGCTGCTGGCCAGGGCGAGCAGAAAGTCACTGCGGCGCATGGGGCTGGCGACAAATCGCTTGAGCAGCTTGCGCTGGCGCAGGTCCACCAGGGCAAATCCAATTCCCCACATTCCGCCGTTCATCAGGTTCATGCCCAGCAGTCCGGGAATGAGGAAGTCAATGTAGCGCGCCCCGGGCTCGCTCGAGATGCGGCCTGTGGTGGAGAGGCTGTTCTTTCTTCCCGCGGCTGCCTGGAGAGCGTCATCGGTGACGCTGCGGGCCAGCACGCTTTCCGGACGCGCCGGGTCAAAGAGGTATTCCAACCTGGCGGCGTGCGGCGTCACCACCAGGTCGTATTTGCCCAGGCGAAACTGGTTGAGCGCCTCGGTGGCGGGCAGCAAATCCACATGCACCGTGCCTGCCGCCGACGCGGGACGAAACAGTTCCATTGCCTGCGCTGAATCCGGACCCTCAACCAGCACCACGCGGACAACGTCAGCAGGCTTGTTGCGAAAGGCAATCCCCAGCCCCAGCGCCAGGAGAATGGGAAACCCGAATACCCAGAAGATTACTTCCGGCTCGCGGTACATTTCCTTCAAGCGGGCCAGGAGCAGGAGCCCGTAGCTTCGCCAACGACCGGTAATCGGGAGATCGGGTGAAGGGATCGGGTGATCGGGCGAAGGGATCGGGTGATCGGGTGATCCGGTGATCGGGCGAGCAGGCGAACCCGGGCGATCGAGTTTTGAATCTCGCAACCCGGGGCTATGCTCGCCAAATTTTGGATCCTCGAACTTTGGGTTTCGATTCTCGTCGCTGTCTTGGAATTGGTCGCTCATCCGATCACCCGATTTCCAGATTAGTCGATCCAGAGGTACCTTCGCTTGATCTCCCGTTCACCCGATCTCCCGATTTCCTCACTCCTCGCGCAGGTGCCGTCCCGTGAGGTGAACGAAGACGTCCTCCAGGCTGGCATGGCGCGTGGTGAGGTGAAGCAAGTCGCCGTTGCGGCATTGTATGGCCGCGAGTAGGGCGGGGATGGTTTCATGCGGCTCGCGCACGCTCAGCACCACCCTTCCGTCATCTTCGTGTACGGCATCGACGCCGGGGAGCGAGCGCCACGCCGCAAGCTCGCCGGGGACATTGCTGGTGGCGTCGAACTCCACCCTGTGGTGCCCACCCATACGCTCGATCAGCTCGGAAGGAGTGCCGGAGGCAATGGTGAGCCCGTGGTCGATAATAGCGATGCGATGGCAAAGGCGCTCGGCTTCGTCCATATAGTGCGTGGTCAGTAGCACGGTGCCTCCGCGCTGCTGGAATTGCCGGATAACATCCCAAAGTTGGCGCCGGCTCTGCGGATCGAGACCCGTGGTGGGTTCGTCGAGGAACAGGATTTTTGGATTCGCCACCAAGGAAGTGGCCACGGCCAGCCGCTGTTTTTGCCCACCCGATAGTTTGCCCACCCAGGCGCTCGATTTTTCCGTGAGCGCCAACTCCCCCATCACTTCGTCAATCGAGCGCGGGCGGCGATAGAAACTGGCGAACAACTCCAGGGTTTCGCGCACCGTGAGCTTCTCCGCCAGGCGCGTCTCCTGAAGCGAGATTCCCAGCAGCTCGCGCAGTTCGCGATTGTGCGTTTTCCAGTTGTTGCCAAGAATCTCGATTTCGCCGGAAGTGGGTTCCAGCAAGCCTTCCAGGATTTCGATGGTGGTGGTCTTGCCCGCCCCATTGGGGCCCAGCAGGCCGAAGCACTCGCCGGCATGGATCTCCAAATCGAGCCCGCGAACGGCCTCGACGTTGCCCTCGTAAGTCTTGCGCAGCGCCCGGCAGCGAACGGCAACATCCATGATAGGAATCATAGCGGATTGTGGCGCGGGTGTGAACTCACTTGAACGCGCGCGGCGATGCCGATCCACCAGGCCGGATGCCTACCGCTCGCCTGCCACAGTAACGACCACCGTGCGCTGGCGTCCATGCACATCGCATTCGAGGTGAAAGATTTGCTGCCAGGTGCCGAGCAGCGGCTTGCCCTCGGCAATCGGCAACGTGAGCGCGGGGCCCAGCAGGGTGGCCTGCAAATGCGAATGGCCATTGCCGTCGTGCCACGTCTGCTCGTGCGCGTATTCGAGGCTCGGGGGGATCAATTTGTTGAGGATGGCGCGCAGGTCTCTGCTGCAGCCCGGGCTCAAACTCGATGGTGCCGATTGCCGCCGTGCTGCCGATATTGAAGACGTTGACGGTCCCGGTTTTAATGGTCGAAATGGTGACGATGGCGGCAACCTGGGGAGTAATGTCGTGCATGTCGCCTTGTCCTGCGGTGGGGAAGGAAAGCTGCTGTTGGTAAACCATTTTTCTCCGTTCCGTCAGTGGTGATAAGGGTGGACTTCTTCTTTCTCAATCCCGGCAGCGCGCCGCCGCCAGCGTGGCCGGGCGCCATCCGCGAAGTGCGGCGCACATCCGCAATGCAAGATTAGTGGGCACGGATAAGCTCGTATCCCCAAGAAAGCAGCCACAGCTTAAACTGCGGTAGGAGATTCGTCAAGCGCGCCGTACAGTGTCCCGCTGCCCAGTGGGTGATGAGTCTCGCACCACTGTTCCGGGGTGAAAGGCAACGATTTGTTAGAGAAATCCCGAGGATTGCTTGCGCGCCCATGGATTAGAGATGATCTCCGGCGGCGGAAGATTTACGGTCCAGGTCTTCGAGAAATCGATCCAGGAAGCGTGCGAGGATCGCAAAGACGCGGCGGCTTTGCCAGGCGAGATGGAGGAAGTCGGGGAGAAGCTGAGGCTGGCGGGCCAACTGGGCCAGGATTCGGGCGATCTGCACCTGCCCATGCGCATCCATGGCGGCCTCGAAATCGCAGGTCATGGGCATCTCCACGGGGTCGAGAATCACGCGCACGGCGAGTGAGGGGACTCCACGCGCTGACCACTGCTTCATCAAGATCAGACTCTCCATATCTGCCGCGTCGCCCATGTTTGCCAAGCGGACCTTTTCCTCCATCGTGCGGGCGATGCGCGGCAGCGTGATCAGCATCGGGGCCGGCTTCGCTCCGCATTGCACGGCGAGGTCGATAAGGTTGGGGTCGCAGTGGATTCTTGCTTCGTCGTCAGGGCCAGAAACCGCTTGCGCTACCAGCAGGTCTGCCGGCCGCCACTCCCGTTTAAGGCCGGCCGCAGCCCCGGTTGCGATTGCCAGGGAAGGGCCAAATCGCGTGAACAATTCATCGAAGTGGCGAGCGTCGGGCGCGCCCGCTCCGGCAAGCGTCGTATATACTTCAGTCGATCCCAATGAGGTTACGGAGATGGGATGGGGTGAATTTGCGATCAGGTGAAAGTGATGCCGGCGCCGCCAGGGGGCGAACTCCTCCTTCATGGCAAAGGCGACCAGGACTTTGTTCATCATGGTTCAACAAATAGAGGAGGTCTTGTAGCGCCGGGCTTTAGCCCGGCATGTGCCGACCTTAAGGTCGGCGCTACGACAGCCCCTTAGGCGGCGCGTTCCCGTGCGGCGCGGTTCCGAAGGGGATTCTTGACGTAGCCATTCTCACTATACCAGCGAATAGCGCGCTCCAGGGCGGCCTCCAGCGGGCTCGGTTGAAATCCTAGTTCGCGCTTTGCCTTGGAGGTGTCAACAAACATCTTGTGCCGGGCCATACGGACTCCTTCCAGGGGAATGCGCGGCGGGCGCCGAAGGAGACGCGCGGCCAGCGAGTCCGCCAGCGAGGCCAAATAGGGCACGACATGGGGCAAGCGCAGGCGCGGCATGGGCCTGGCGCTGAGGGCGGAAAGGATTTCGAGCAATTGTTTCAGTTTTAGATTGCGGTCACCCAGGATGTACCGAATCCCGATCTGCCCGCGCTCCGCAGCGAGCCAGTGTCCCACGGCCACGTCCTCAACGGCAACGAAGTTCAAGCCCGTGTCGACGTAAGCGGGGATCTGGCCGTTGAGAAAGTCGAGAATGATGCGCCCAGTGGGAGTGGGCTTCCAATCGCCCGGGCCCACCGGCGTGGTGGGATTGACGATGACCACCGGCTGGCCGTTGCGGGCCGCTTCCAAAGCCTCTTGCTCAGCAAGGTATTTTGAGCGCTTGTAATGCCCGATCATGTCCTTGAGTTGCAAGAACGTCTGTTCGTCGGGCAATGTGCCGGGGTGGCGAGGGACGAGTGTTCCCACACTGCTGGTGTAAATGAAGCGGTCAATTCCGGCCTGGCGAGCAGCAATGAGCAGATTGCGCGTGCCGGTGACGTTGCTCTCGTAGATTTCCTGGGGGTTTTCCGCCCAAAGCCGGTAGTCAGCGGCGACATGGTAGACGCGCTGCACTCCGCTCAGCGAGGGGGGTAGGGAAGAGGCATCGCGCAAATCCGCGTAGGCGAATTCTGCGCGGAGGCCCTCCAGCGAGCGCACATCACTCTGCGGGCGGACCAGAACGCGAACCTGTTCACCCCGCTCGACCAAAAAGCGCGTTAGGTGGCTTCCGATGAATCCGTTCGCGCCGGTAACAAGGGAGAACATTTCTCCGCCTCATCGCCATTCGCCCGATGGCGGCCATTGCTTCCTGGGGAGAGTTGCCACTTGAGCAGCCTCCAGGTATCGCGGAGTCTTCGATTCGCACCCAACACCGCGGAGGGCTCATATCCCACGTGCACCATACAATGCTCACAGCGAGGGTCACGGCCGCGGCCATAATTCTCCCACTTGGTTTTTTCCAGAAAGTCCTTGAAAGTAGCGTAATGGCCGTCGGTGATCAGATAACACGGCGCCTTCCAACCCCGCGGGTTGTAAGTGGGGTTTCCCCAAGCGGTGCACTGCATGTCTTCGCGTTCTCCTTGCAGGTAATCCAGGTAAATCGGCGAAGTCATCAGGGCGTAATTCTCCAGGAGCTTCCGCGCTTGGCGGAACTTCTCATGAATCTCCTGGCGCGACATGAAGATCTCTTTGTTCTGCACAGCCGCGTAAGAATAGCTGGGTGCAATCGTGTGGCCGTCCACTCCCAATCCTCTAAGATACTCGAAGAGCTCGGCGATTTCATTCAAATCAGTCTGCTTGTAAATCGTCGTGTTGGTGCAAACCATAAATCCCGCGGCTTTAGCGGCGCGAATGCCGTCGATAGCCTGCCGGAACACCCCTTTGCGCTCGACGCAAAGATCGTGGGTTGCCTCCATGCCGTCCAGGTGCACATTGAAGAAGAACTGCGAGGTGGGTTTAAACTCTTTCAAGCGCTTTTGGATAAACATCCCATGAGTGCAAAGGTAGATATGCCTGCCACGCTCAAGGATTTTCGTTACCAGTTCTGCCAAGGGGCGGTAAATCATGGGCTCGCCGCCGCAGATGGAGACAATGGGCGAGCCGCACTCATCCACCGCCTTCAAGCACTGCTCCACGCTGATCTGTTCCGTGATGGTGTCCTTGTATTCACGGATGCGCCCGCAACCTGTACACGTAAGGTTACAGGCGTGCAGCGGCTCCAGCATCATCACCAGGGGAAACTTCTCCACTCGCCGCAATCGCTTTCCCGCGATATACGTGCTCAATTGGGTGGTCATGCGAAGCGGAAACTTCATCTACTCCTCCTGTTTCCATTGTGCCCATTTCCATTCTTCCTGTCGCCATTCTTCCCGTTCCCATGCTGCGGTTGGAACTCCTCCGGGGAGAAACCCAGCACCTCAAATTCGGCCGAGCCCTCCAGCATATTCCGGTACCGGGCCAAGGCATAGAGGGGGAAAACATTCCGATAGAGGTGGTACTTAAGATAGAAAACCCGCGGGAACCCGGTGCCAGTGAAGGCAGCTTCGGTCCAGGCTCCGGTCTCGTGCTGTTGATCCAATAGGTAGCTCAGTGCCCCCTTCACGGCAGGTTCGGAGATATCGCCGGCTGCCAACAGGCCAATCAGAGCCCACGCTGTTTGCGAAGGGGTGCTGGGGCCTTGCGCTTTCAAACTCCGATCATCGTAAGACGCGCACGATTCGCCAAAGCCCCCATCGGGATTCTGCACGGCGCGGAGCCAAGCGACTGCGCGCTGGCTTGCCGCTTCCTTTTGCAGACCCAGAGTCTCCAGCGCTCGCAGCGCCCCGCTGGTTCCGTAGAGGTAATTGACGCCCCAACGGCCGTACCAGGGGCCTTCTGGGGTCTGATCTTTCTGGAGGAAGCGCACCGCTCGCTGAATTCTGGGATCGGAAGCGGGCCACTTGCTCCGGCCCAGGTATTCCAACACGCGTGCCGTCAGATCGCCCGTGGAGGGGTCAATCATGGCGTTGTGGTCAGCGAAGGGAACACGCGTCAGGAAGGTGGAATCATTGTCGCGGTCAAACGCTCCCCACCCGCCATCGCGGTTTTGCATGCTGAGCACCCAGGCGGTGGCGCGGCGCAAGGCTTGTTCCATGCGGGCGGCATCGGGGTAGGCGACGCGCTGAAGCGCCATCAGGACAAAGCCGGTGTCATCCACGTCCGGGTAGAAGTCATTGCGAAACTCGAATGCCCATCCTCCCGGGTCCACATCGGGATTCTTGACCTGCCAATCCCCACCTCCCAATACCTGGCGGTCCAGCAGCCAACTGGCGGCTTTGACCAAGGCGGGGTGGTCGGACGGCAAGCCGGCCTCCTCCAGGGAAAACATCGTTACCGCGGTATCCCAAACAGGAGACACACACGGTTGCAAGCGCAGCGTGTCGCCCTCCTCGATTTCAAACTGCGCCAGATGCTCAATTTCACGTGCCGTAAGAGGGTCATCGGCCGAATACCCGAGGGCCCGCAAAGCAAATATCGAGTTGACCATAGCGGGGTAGATCGCTCCCAGCCCCTCCGTGCGCTCCAGGTGCTCGAGCAGCCACTGCTTGGCTCGACGGAGTGCCCACTTGCGGAGAGGCTTCCATGGGAGCTTCTCGTGCCATTTAAACAGCCGGTCCAGCACCAGGAAGAAATTGCGCCAGCTCACCAGCCGGCGATCCCATTCGAAGGCGGGAATGCGGCCGGACCCGTCGCGGAAGAGTTCCCCCACCCCGACATTCGAAGGCAGATCCCAATGCGGCTTGCGCGCGTAAACGAGCATCAGGGGCACCACAATGGCGCGCGTCCAGGATGACATCGAGTAAATGTTGAGAAAGAACCAAGAGGGCAGAAGAATCAGTTCCGGCGGGATTGCCGGCACGTAAGACCAAGGCAGCACTCCACCCAAGGCCAAATAGAGGCGCGTGTAAGAATTAGTGGCCTCAACCCCGCCCAACTCATGAATCTGGCAGCGAGCGCGCGCCATGTGGGGCGCGGCAGGGGAGTCCCCGGCCAGTTTGAGGGCCACGTAGGCCTTGACCGTGGCGTTGAGCTCTGATGGGCCGCCGGCATAAATGTTCCATCCCCCATCGGCGAGTTGCCGGCGGCGAATGTAGTTTGCCAGCTTGACGGAACGGCGATCATCCAGTTTTTCCAAGACATGAAGAAAGAAGATGTAGTCCGATTCCAGAGTTGTGTCTGCTTCGAGTTCTCCTACCCAGTAACCCTCCGGGGCCTGCAAGGAGAGCAGGTGATCCGTGGCTCGCTGGAGGGCCTCCCCAAGGTTTTCGTCGAAGCGGACTTCAGCGTATGTGAGCTTCTGTACTCCCCGTCGCGTATCCGATTCGGCCTGCTTTCGTTGTGTCATGAAGTGCGTACATTCTCCCTGTGAGTGGATTGTGAGTTTGTCAATTCTGCCGGTAATGCGAAGCGGACGGCCTCCTCAGTCCATTTCACTTCTCGAACGCCGGTAAACCCCCAGCTCTTCAGGCGGTCGACCACCTGCTCGACAAGAAAATCAGGCGTGGAAGCGCCGGCGGTTACTCCCAAATGCCGTCGCCCGTCGAGCCAGTGAGGTTTGACATCTGCGGCACTGCTGATCAGGTACGCATCCGTTCCGCCCCGGCGCGCGACTTCAACCAGACGGTTGGAGATGGAACTGTTTTCGGCGCCGACGACGAGAATCGCATATGCCTGCCTCGTCACCAGCTTCACCGCGGCCTGGCGATTTTCCGTGGCGTAGCAAATGTCCTGAGCGGCAGGCCCCTGAATGGCCGGGAACCGCTGTTTGAGTTTCGCCACAATTTCAGTGGTATCGTCGATGCCTAGCGTCGTTTGCGTAAGATAGACCATCCGTTCCGGATCTTCCACCGCGAGGGAATCTACGTCCTCGACTGCGGAAATGACCCGGATTGCCTGCGGAGCCTCACCCAAGGTGCCGATGACTTCATCGTGGTCCCGATGACCGATGAGCACAATAGTGTAGCTATCCCGAGCGTAACGGATGACTTCCAGGTGGACCTTGGTGACTAAAGGGCACGTGGCGTCAATTACTTGGAGCCCTCGCTCACTTGCCGCTTGGCGGACAGGGGGGGCAACTCCGTGTGCGCTAAAGATGACCACCGCCCCCCGCGGCACCTCGTCGAGCGACTCTACGAAGACCGCACCCCGCGCCGCAAGGTCTTCCACTACGTGCCGGTTGTGGACAATCTCCTTGCGCACATAGACGGGCCGCCCCAACTTCTGCAACGCCAGCTCAACGATTTCGATCGCGCGAATCACGCCCGCACAGAATCCCCGCGGCTCCAGCAGCAGGAGAGTCGCCTGATCGGTAGCGGACACGGCTTTTCCCTCAGCGGTCACAGCCCCTCGCTGGTTTTTACTTGCTGGAGGTTCACTTCCAACCCTGCCCCAAGTAAACCCGGGCGGGAAGAAACCATGCAGAAATACAGGCCCATGTAAAGTTTACCGTTTGGTCACAAATATTTCAAGCTTTCTTGCTGCGAGTCAAATCCCGCAAGGGCGTTGGCGCCCTCTAGGGGCCGCTAATTGACTGAGGGTGGGGGCGGACAAGCAGAAACGGATGACGGTCCAAGCCGTCAGTAGGCTACAGTTTCTTGTGCCGGAGGTCCGCAGGCAGGTGTCGCCCACGACCAGGGCCCTCACTTTCTTGATACCCTCGAGAGTTTCAGGCAGGGTCATGGTTGCGCGTTCAATAGAGCGTGTCGCAAGGCAGGGACGGTGGCGCGATGATCTCCACGGAAATAGAAACTCTCGCCTCCATCCGCCACGGTCCTCACCAGGATGGTTTTGTGGCAGCGGAAATAGTAGCCGGGATCGGTCTTGGGCAACTCATGGTGAATATCGCCTTGGATCGGCACCAGGTCAAACACCGCGGTGGTGAACTTCCGGATGACTCTTCCATGCTGTTGCGCCACGTTGCGGACCATGGAAAGCGCCTTCAGATAAACCTCGGGGCCCATGATGGCGGAACCGATGTTCAGCATGACGCCACCCTCCAGCTTCTCCATGGTCTTGGTGAAAATCAGGAAATCACGGTAGCTGGCGCCGCCCAGCGCCTGGCCGTCGCAATTCGGGTGCTCGTGGATGATGTCGTAGCCAATCCCCACGTGCACAGTGGTGGGTACCGAATGGCGATAGGCGGCCGCGAAAATGCTGATGTCCTTGTGCGGGAAGTTGCTCTCCGCAATCCGCCGGCCCACGTTTTCGCCCAGTCCCAGCCGGAGCTCCGCCGCCTCACGAATGATCTCATTCAGATCCCCGGTTTCGCGCCACAGACCGAATTCACCGCTGCGGATGTAACGCGCCACGCTTTCCGAGGAGGCGCCGATGCGTGCCAGCTCGTAGTCATGAATCGCACAAGCGCCGTTCATGGCGACGTGGGTAAAGTAGCCGCGCTCGATCAGGTCGATCACATGGCGGCTGGCCCCCGATTTGATGACGTGTGCCCCCATCATCAGGATGCGGGCAGCGCCTTTGTTCCGGGCCGTATTCAGCCGCTCGGCTAATCCCGGCAACTGCGGATGGGAGAATTCGGGCGCCGGCTGATCAAGCCTCAAGATGTAATCAACGGTCATGTCATGCTTCCGCTCGCTCAAGGGCTTGATCAGCAGTTGCGCGCGGTCGAAGGTTTCATACTTTGATTTCATAACGACTCCTTGAAGCTGACAGCCGACAGCTCACAGGTAAAAGCGCATTGAGAAAGCGGGTGAAAGTCCGGAGCCCAGAGGTCAAACGCTCGAACCGCCGGCTGGTTCGTACTGTTAGCTGTGAGCTGTGATCTGTCAGCTATGCCTCCGGAAACAACCCCCCCAAAAGCTCGTCACGGCAGAGGAAATTGGGGATGATGAAGTCCGCGCCGACGCTCATCAGCCGCTGGCGTTTCCACTCATCCACCACACGGCATTCCGGCTCGGCGGTAGCGAGGCCCACGGCGGTTCCGCCCACGTCCTTCACATTCTTGATCTCCACAAAGCCGTCGCCGAACCCGAGTAGTTCGTCTCCCTTGCACTCGGTCCGGGAAATCATGCGTTGAATCAGGATCTCCTTGGAAAAGGTCTTGTAGTCGTCCTGCGCGCCGTAGATGCCGCCGGGGAAGTATTGCCGAACCTCCAGCAGCCCGGCTTCTTCCCGCGTGTAGACTTCATCGGTGCCGCTCGCGCAGTACAACTTCAGGCCGCGATCGCGCAGGGATTCCAGAAAGGCCCGCGCTCCCGGCACCAGGTACTGCTCCGGCGATGCGGCACCGCGGCGAAGGTCCTGGCGGCGATACTCGATGTTGGCCATCAGCTTGTCATGATACCTCCGCTTGTAAGCGAGGGGCTCGAGGGGTTGGCCGCCGCGCAACTCCACCTGGCGGGCAAGCTCCATCATTTGGTAGATCGTCTGTTCGCCGGTCAGGCGCGCCACGAAATCTCTCACCAGCTCGCGCAATTCGGCCTCTTTCTCTCCGGTGCGGAGATCCAGGAGGATTTCCACCATCATCGGCACCATCACGTCCACCCATCCCGAGCGAATCAGGGAGATGGTGCCGTCGAAATCAAACAAGCCCACGCGCGCGCGGGTGGCAGAAGCATTGGGGTGCAGGCACTCAACCGTGTTATTCAACTTGTCAACTCACTCCCTGCATAAGATTGGTTCCATTCGCAGGCTGGATATCATAACGGAATTCGCCCCCTGATTCCTATACCCCATCGGAGGGAACATGCCTCAGCCGGCGGCTCCCCATCTGAGAGCACGCTTGCAGGCGCAACTCATTTGCTCCCGCAGCGAGGCCCGACGCGAGCAAGGTTTGGGGCGGAGCCCGCCGGGGACGGGCACGAGGAAGACAGCCCGGGTGCCCGCGCGCGAGAAGGGGAGAGGCGCACAACGGTTCCGAAGCGATGGGGAAAGCATATGCGGCCACGCCCCCGCACGGCAGGGGGCAGGGCGAGACAGGCTGCGGGTGACGGATTCGGCCCCGGGCCTAGCGGTGCGCCACGCTTTCCAGGCCGGCGCGGTTCTGAATTGTCAGGTGCCGTCCGCGCGCCACCACCAACTCTTCCTTGCGGAGGGAACTGAGCGTGCGGCTTATGGTTTCCGCCGAGAGTTCCAGAACTTCGCTGATCTCCTGGCGGGAAAGCGGCAGCGTCAAATGCACGGTCTCATTGGCGGGAGGCGAGTCAACGGTGATGAGCGAAAGCAGGAACGTCGCCACTTTCATGCGGGCGTCCTTAAAGCTCATGTCGGTCACCTGCTTGCGCACGCGTTTCAGTTCACCCACCAAAAAGCGCACCATGCCGATGGCAATTTGCGGATTGGTGAGCAGGTAGGTGTTGAACTCTTCGCGGGGCGCCGCGCAAATCTCGCAGTCGCGCAGGGCCACAGCGGTCAGGGGATAGGCGGGATCGGTGAGGGATTCCAGGCCGAACAACTCGCCGGGGAAGAGGACCGCGGTAATACGGTCCTTGCCATTCTCCAGCGATTTCACGATCTTCACCAGGCCGGAGTGCAGGGCGAAGAGGTGTTGCGCGATGCCTCCCTCGAAGAATAGGATTTGGTTGCGGCGATAGCGGGCAGGCCGAAATACGCAACCTAACTCCTGAATCTGTTCCTCCGACATATTGCGAAACAACGAGGTTTTCAAAACGGGACAGTTGCTGCATCCAGGTCCCATGGCACTCTCCTCTTGGGGTATCTCCGGCGGCTTTCCTCAGAATGGAGGGCATCTCGCCAAAGCCAGTCTTCCCCCTCCGTGTCTATTTCCGGCACGCAGCAGACCCATCGCGCGCTAATACTTGCACCGGAGCAAATCAGGCTGCCTGGGCGATCGGCGGCTCGGAAAAATGACCCAGCGTTGGCAGAGTCAGCTTGGCGAAGTCTGAGTAGCGCATGCGGATACAGTCTTCGTGCGTTCCCGCGCAGAACAGAATCCGCTCCGTACTTGCTACCGCCCGATCGACCCATACGTCAATCCCATACAGATTTCCCAGGGGCGGTACCGCGCCAAGGTCGCAGTCGGGAAAAAGTCCTACCAGCTCACTTTCCTCAAGCATCGCCGCCTCTTTCGCTTTCAGTGCTGATTTGAGCTCCTGAAAGTTCAGTCGGAACGAAGCTGGCATGACCACTAACACGGGCCTTTTGTCGCCTCGGGCCGCCACCACTTTCACGCATTTCTTTCCCGAAACATGGAGGGAATGTGCAACCTCCTGTGCGGTAAAGGCTTGAGAGTGGTGAAGGGTTTCGTATGAGACATTCTGGGAGTCCAAGTAGTCGCGGATCCGTTGGGGTATGGCCATCTTCCCCTCCTTACAAGACGAATTACGACTCTTCCCTGTTGGTGTGCAAGGCAATCGCCCTGCCAGAACCGGCCCAATTGTCGGCAGGGTAAAGGGCTCGGCTTGAAGAAGGTTCTCTATCGGTACTCTATTGTTTTGTGATGTTTGTCAATTTCCATGAATCCTCGCGAATCTGTGAGAAAGAGTCGCAGCCGACACTCCATTCGCCCGATGCGAAATTCAACGCATGACAAGCGCGCATTTTTTCTCTGTTGTATGTCATAGGACGAGGGTCTCTGGGTCATTGAATTCGACCGGCCATGGGAAGCGATAGGGTGACGTTTCAGACTATTTGTCGTTGACTCCACCTGCACTCGCCAAGATGAAATTGGAACGATTTCCTCGCAGAACCTCGCGCCGGTGAACCCTGGGCCAGGCGAAGCGCGTCGAGCTTCAGTTTCTCTCTGGGTTGCCTTTAACGCCTTTCCCTTTTTCACTTCCAATAAGGCGCCATCTTCGCCCCGAACTAAGGCGAAATCCCTACGTTCTTCGTTCAGAACATGAGCATTGCCAGCATGACAGTTTGTCACGTTTTGACGTGTTTTCATGAAGATAGTCGGAGGATCCTGCATTTTTAACATCTCTTTTCCTCGCCCACCGGACTTTGACCCCCGTTGCGATAACTTCCCTATTTCCAGATACTTGGTAATTCTCTGCAACCATCGTGTCTCTCCCGACTGTCGGCTAACCAACTGTTTTTTCATGAAGATAGTCGCCTCACGTGGAGCTTTCGCCGGCTTCCGTCTCGCCCGTGGGTTGTTTGGCCATCTTGAAGATTCTTGTCAGCCGCCACAATTGGCGCAGGCTGGAATCCTCCATCCTTTGCATCAGCAGAGCACTTTTGTCTCGCGGAGCCATCAGCGCCGCGATATTCTCCGGTGATCGCACCCTTGCGGTTTCCGCGCTGAGCTCCTCGCCGATCCGACAGTAGTGGATCGAGACTGCACCCAGCGCGGCCCGAAGTTTCTGGCCCGCCGATTCCCCTTCCGGGCTGTCTTGGGCGGAAGGAATGGGCACAGGATCACCAGTCCCACCTGCCGGTCCCGGAGCTTTCGACGCCTGCTTCGCCAATTCCCGCAGGAGGGGAAAGAGTTCTCGGATATCGTCCGGTGGATCATCTCCGAAGCCGTCCTCAAAGGCCGCGATTTGCGCCGCCGAGGGGATGAAATTCGGGCGTTGGAGGGCCTTCCCCAGAGCCACCAAGCGCTGGTAAATATCCTGCTGGCGAAGGAACCTGGGGGCGACCTCCAGATAGTCTATTTCCAACCCGCTTTGCACGCGCTTCCAGGCCAAGCCGTCCTGCATCCGTTCGGCGCGGCGCATTCGCCACAGCGTTTGCACCATCCGCGATACCAGCTCCGTTTGCAAACCCGGGCTGGGCTGCAAGTCCGCCATCAGAGATTTCAATAGGCCCACATACTCCTCGGGACTTTCTCCCAGGGCCAGCAACACCTCGTCCCGCCCTTGGGAATAGAACCCGTGCACCAAGTGGGCTGCGGCGGCGCGCGCCTTGCCCGCGCGCGTCACCGCTCCCCGCGACTTGCGCCCGTTCGCGCGCTTCGCCGCCAGGTTCTTGCTCCTCATTTTTTGCTTGTGAATTAAAGACATGGAAATCTCCAGGAATAAGGTGAAATCAGAAGTAGGGAGTCAGAAGCCGGGAGCTCGGATTCAGAAGTTAGGGGTTAGAAGGTGGAAGTCAGTACCCCGCCTGCCGCTTTCTGGTTACTGCCTGCCGCTTCCTGCCTGCTACTTTCCGACTATCCCGATCTGTCGGGAGCCACAGAAGGCGCTCACTGCGTTCTGCTTACTGCCTTCCGCCACCTGCCTACCACCAACTGCCCACCGCTTACTACTCCATACAGAGCCTCATATGCTAGTCTACATTACATTATGAGATATGTCAAGGATAATGTGCGGTCATATGCAGAAAACCATGGCATCCAGACAAAACATCCAGGCAAGATATGGGGATAGAAAGTCTAGGCAAAAAACCTGGACAAAGCCTCTGGACCTGCGGCTTTGACAAAAATCAAGAGGGAGGGCCTCTGCCGGTCAACTGACGGCGATAAATCGTAGCCCACGACGCAAGAAGGTGGGAATGATGAACAAGTAGACTCGCGCCGCGACGCTTGTCGGATTGTAGGTGCGGTTCGCGAACCGCCCGCCTGGTGGACACCAGGTCGAGGCCCCAGAGGCAAGAAGATGGAAAGAAGGAATAAACTCGCGCCGAGACGCTGTGGCGCAGAGCAAAGGAGGTGCTTGGTTCCAAGTGCCAGGCGCCAAGTGCCAGGTGCCAGGTACAAGTAAAACCCTTACCCCTAATCCTCAATCCCTGACCCCTGACACCTAGCCTGTGTCTCAGCGTCTCCGCGGCTCTGCGCGAAATGCTTGTTTTGGGGGTTCGGAGCTCAAGAAAACGCGCTCAGGATGCGGGACCCGGTCAGGGTGACATCAATTGTCAGATCTGCCGTCTCTTCCACGCAGGGACAGGAGATGAGGAGGCGGCGACTCGGCCTATCACCCGATCAGATGATTCCGATTGCCCGGACCCGAATTCCCCTCTATCTCATCCTTGAAGAATGGCTCGCAACGTGGTAAACACGAGGCGTCTGTCCGATTCGTCTCCGCGACTCGCGATTCATAGACTCGAGGTGAAACGCTCACCATGTTTTCGCGCCTACTCATCTTTACCGTCTTTCTCATCGTGCTGCTCGTGAGCCTTCCGGGCAGTATTTCAAACTCCCAAACCCTCGACTCCAATTCACCGACCCAAATCTGGATGGCGGCGTGGATCAGGCATCCTGACGGCCCCGCGCGCGAATTTGGCGTCTACCATTTTCGCAAGACCTTCACGCTGGCGGCGGCGCCGAAGCGATTCGTGGTGCATGTTAGCGCGGACAACCGCTACGAGCTTTTTGTGAATGGCCGGCGCGTGGCCACGGGGCCGGCGCGAGGCGATCTGAAACACTGGCGTTACGAGACGCTCGACATCGCTCCCGAGCTTCGAGCGGGGAAGAACGTGCTGGCGGCCGTGGTGTGGAACTACGCCGAATACGCTCCCATGGCGCAGATGACGAATGAGACCGGGTTTCTCCTCCAGGGCGACGGCGGGGATGAAGCGTTGGTGAACACATACCCATCCTGGAAGGCCTTCAAGGATGAAGCCGTGCAGCCTATTGCTTACGATTCGCGGGGCGGGCTGGGCTATTTTGTGGTTGGTCCCGGAGAGCGTGTGGACGCTTCCCGCTACCCCTGGGGCTGGGAAATGCCTGACTACGATGACTCGGCCTGGGTCCCGGCCCAAATCATCGCGCGCGCCGCACCGCGCGGAGCCCAGGACTCGCCTTCGCGCTGGTTCCTGATTCCTCGCAACATCCCGCTGATGGAGGAAACCCCGGAGCGCCTTGCGCGCCTGGTGCGTTTCCAAGGCGTGGAGGCGGCCGGCGATTTCACAGCGGGTCATTCGCCGCTCACTGTCCCCGCGAATTCAAACGCCACCTTGCTGTTCGATCAGGCGCATCTGACCACCGCCTACCCCGAGCTTGTGGTGAGCGGCGGCCGCGGCGCGCAAGTCACCCTGACTTATGCCGAGGCCCTCTTTAAAAACCACCGCAAGGGCAACCGCAACGAAACCGAGGGCCGGGAAATCTTCGGATCTCACGACGAGTTTCTTCCCGATGGCGGCGCGCACCGGACGTTCCGCTCCCTCTGGTGGCGGACGTATCGCTATCTTCAATTGGATGTCACGACGCAATCCGAACCCCTGGTGATTGAGGACCTGCGCGGCGCCTTTACCGCGTATCCCTTCGCAATGCGCGCCCGGTTCGAGAGCGATGACCCCGAACTCGCCAAAATGTGGGAAGTCGGCTGGCGCACGGCGCGGCTTTGCGCGCACGAAACCTATATGGATTGTCCGTATTACGAACAACTGCAATATGGCGGGGACACACGCATCCAGGCGCTGGTTTCCCTCTACATGACCGGCGACGACCGGCTGGTGAAGAATGCCATAGAATCGCTGGACGAATCCCGCACCCCGGAAGGACTGACCCAGAGCCGTTACCCCTCCTGGTTGCCGCAGTACATCCCGCCCTTCTCGCTCTTTTGGATCGGCATGATGCACGACCTCTGGTGGTATCGCGGCGACGCGGACTTTCTGCGGGGATACCTGCCGGGCGCGCGCAACGTTTTAGTGTGGTTTGAAAACCGCCTGACGCCTTCGGGCCTGCTGGGCCGGATGGAGTGGTGGAATTTCGTCGATTGGTCCAAGGAGTTCAAGGACGGCGTGCCACCGGAGGAAGAAAACGGGCAGTCATCGATCTTGAGCTTGCAGTTTGTCGCCGCGCTGCGGGCTGCCGCCGACTTGGAAGCCGCGTTCGGCAGCGCCCAGCAGGCTGCGCACGACCGTGCCCTCGCCGATCGAATCGTCACCTCGGTCTACAAAACCTGCTGGGACCCTGCCCGGCATTTGATCGCGGATACACCGGCGCACAATCAATTCTCCCAACACGCCAACATCCTGGCCATTTTGGAGGACGCCGTCCCGCGCGCGGACCAGGCGGAGTTGATGAAGACCGTGCTCAGCGATGCTTCCCTGACGCAGGCCACATATTATTTCCGCTTTTATCTTTTCCGGGCGATGAAGAAGGCGGGATTGGGCGATAGGTATCTCGACGAGTTGGGCCCCTGGCGGAAGATGCTGGCACTTGGTCTTACCACCTGGGCGGAAACGCCCGAGCCCACGCGCTCGGATTGCCACGCCTGGAGCGCGCATCCGAATTTCGACTTGCTGGCGACGGTGGCGGGAATTGAGCCCGCGGCGGCGGAGTTTCGCGAGGTGGAGATTCGCCCTCACCTCGGCGCGCTCCATGAACTGAAAGCAACACTCCCACACCCGCAGGGCGAAATCCAAGTGGAGTATGAACGTCACGGCCAGAGCCTGACCGCCGACGTCGTCCTGCCGCAGAAACTCACTGGGTGGTTCTACTGGAACGGCAAGCGCGTGGCGCTGCACGGGGGGCACCAGCATTTGGTTTTCTAATTCCGTCGCCGTGCGCTGCGGTTCACCGAATCTATCATCAATCCTCATTCCGCCGGGGCAGACGGCTTGGGTGGGATGGATTTTGCCGGGTGCGGTTTCGCCGCGGCTAAGGCTTTGATCGGCGTGATTTGCAGAAGTACGGGAATCACCTTGCCATTGTTAACCATGTCAGTATGATCGTATTGCGAACGAATATAAAGCAGGCGGGCGTGGGCTTCCCGGGGAGTGAAGCTAGATGCCTTGGCCGGGATGCCCCTTCGCCGGGCCGTGCCGTAAATGCGGCGGGCAAACCGGTTGGAGCGGCGCAAGGTGTCACTGGCAACCAATACCATGCGGCGGGGCTTGAGGCGCGGGTGTGGGCGCAGCCAGTAGCGAAACTCCGCCTGGCCCCCGTAAAGACCGTCCAGAAGAATCACATACTGAAGGCGCGGGTCCTCGAGCCACTTGAGAATCGTGCGATAGCCCCCGCTGTGGCTGACCACCACCAAGGGTCCGCGCGGCAGGGGAAAGGGCGTGCGCTCCTCAATGGTGTGCAGCAGATCATCCAACGAATTCCAAAAAACATCTTCGTCGCTCGACCGAGGCGCTTCGATGGCGATGAAGAGCGCATTCCGGCTGCTGTCACGAAACTGCGACGCCAGGCGATCGTCCGTCCAGGTTTGATCGACGGAAGTGAAATAGCCGTGGATGTAAATTACCATGCCGGCAGTGCTCGCGTCGTATTCCGCCGGATGCCAAAAGTGCAACGGGCCGTGCTCGGTCTCGACGCGCAGGTGCTCTCCACCCGCCTCCGGCGTGGCCTCCTCCTCGACCTGGTGGGCCGGAGCAGGAGTGGAGAAAACAGGCCGGCTCCCGGCGCTTGCCATCGCCATGGCGGTGAAAACGAGGATGAAGAAGCGCTCCCTCATGGTGTGGCAGGGGGGGCACGGCGGGTGACCAGCAGATGGTAGGAGCTTTTCGCATCCACGTAGCCGTAGCGGAAGGTCAGCTTGCGCTGCGGCTGGCTGGCCCACAAATCCTTGAACTGGTCGCTATAGGTGTCGCTGGGGCAGTCGTCAAAGCACATGGCCCCCTGAAAGTTGCCATAGGTTTCCTGCACAAAGCCCGCGGGAAGCGCAAACTCCGGGGGAATTCCTGAGCAATCGGAAATCATGAAAACCATGTTCGCCAGCAGGTAATTGCGGATGCGGGAAAAGTGGGGATTCCACAAGCAATAGCTGGCGGCCTTGGTCATCGCCGCAACGCGTCCCTGACTCTCCAGGTAGCGCAGGATGCCCATGTTTCTTTTCAGAGAACCATTGGCCAGGTTCACCCCGATGTGGCGATGGATGCGCAGGGGACCTTGGCCATCCAGCGAACGGAAAACCAATTCCGAGTTGGCAAAGGCCTCGGAAAAATCCGGCGAGGTCCACTCCCCGTGCCGCGCCCGCGCCATGCGGGTCTCCATGGCGCTGACCTCCTCCGCGGAGTAATAGTGCAGCGAGCCATCCGCTTCCACGTGGAAATAGCGCAAGGAAACCGGCTCGTACCCGTGCACCGCCAGCGCCACGAGGAAATAGGAGAGCTGCCCCGGCAGGTCGCCCTGCTGGGTGTCCATCAGGGTCTCCGTGGTGCTGTCGCCGGCGGCCAGCAGCCTTCCCACGTTGCCGTCCACCAGGTCGAGGCTCTCGTCGAGCCGCTTATTATCTATGTTGGTAATACGTCTTGGGTCGCCGGAAAGCTCCAGGGAAAGGGTGGTAATCAGGCGGGCGTCGGGATAAGTGGTGAGGGCTGCCAGCAGGTCGCCGCCGCCAAAGGGATAGACCACCGTATCCGGTAAACCGGCCGGACGCAGGGCCGCCAGGAAGGGTTTGGCGCGCGCCAGGTACACGCGGCGATATCGCGCCATCCGCGCCTGGAGCGGCTGGCAATGCTTGGCGACGATTTGGGGGTCGAGGTTGGCGGGTAAGGCGGCGTTGCCGCTGCAAGCTACGACGCGATAGAGGAGCTTCGCTTCGGCGGCAAAATCCTCGCCTTGCGCGCCTTCCATTTGCGCCGCCGGCGCGCCGCCGGGTGAAACGATGAGGAAAAAGGTCAACAGTAAGAAGCCGAGCACGGGCATCGAAGCTGATTTGTTCCGAGGTTTCAAGACGGTCCTTTCCTGTCGCGAACGCTCTCCAGGAGCCCGGGACTCAGTAGACGACGAAGGAGCTGGACCCTATGCGGCTCCCGTTCACATACAAATCCACTCGGTACGTGCCTTTCCTCCACATGCCAGCGCGCTGCCAGCCGCGGCCGGAATTGTACAATCCATCGGGCCATCCGGCGTCCGCGTATGTGGGCACAGTTTGATTGGCCAGCACTGCACCATTGGGATTGTACCAGGTTGCATAGATCGTGAAGTTGATCCGTGAGGCCGGGGCGGGAAACGTAAGGTGGAGTTCCCAATTTACAAAACGTGTGGTGCGATGATTGAACTGCAATTGGTAAGCGCGCTGGCCCAGCGCGGGCGGAGTGTAACCGGATTCGAAAAACTTGAACTCTTGGAAGCTCGCCCCCGGCACAGGGAATCCCGGCAAGTTGCCGACTACCGGCCGAACCACCGGCGGGGGCGGGGGAGCGGTTACACTGACGTAAGCGGTGGCGGTCTTGATCCCGCCGCGGCCGATGGCGGTGAGTGTATAGGTTGTGGACTCGCGCGGTGACACGTTGGTCGAGCCTGTCAACCCGACTTTTCCCAGTCCCGGCTCAATGTCAACGTCGGCCGCGTTAATAGCCGTCCAGGTCAAGGTGACGGACTGCCCGGCCTCAATCGAGCTGCGGTCTGCGCCCAGTGTGGCGGTGGGGGCGAGATTCTCCTTCTCCAAGGTTACGAACGCTTCCACCGTTTCGCCGGCGGTGACGGTAATGGAATTCTCCCAGGTCTTATAGTCTGGCAGAGCCACGCGCAAGCGATAGGTGCCGGGAGCCAGTCCGGACAGGCGCAGTTCGCCCTCCGGGCTCGTCATCCCTTTGGGCTCATCGTTGACATAAACCTGCGCCTCGCCTGGCTGCGATTGGATCTTCAGCATTCCCGTGGCCGGCGCGGGTGGCGTTGTTTCCTCGGGCTGGGAAGCTTTCCGCAAGGCCTCGATCAGCTCATCCGTGGCCCCGGCCTCGCGGAATTGGGTCTCCAGATCGTCAGACATGTGGAAGGTAATGCCGTTTTCCCCGACCACCTGGGCAATCTCCGAACTCGGCACGCTGCCTTTCAGCAACTCCGTGACGTCCTTTAGGGATAGAGGTTTGCCTTTTTCCGCGGCCATGGGCCCGGCCACGGCCAGGGCTGCCAACATGAAAAGTATCCAGCCCGAGCGCAACAGGCCTTTTTTGCGACGCATATTGTTGGGATTGGCCTCGGGATTGTTAGGCATGCTGTTTTCGCTGATCGCTGAAAAACGGCTGTTGGCCACGGTTGCCGCGGTTTCGCGCGGCGCGGCGTCTTTGCCACCAAGGGTTCGAACGAAAGCCATCGATCGGCCCTTCTTCAGCTTTTTGGAAGGGCCAACCAAGCTTCGAACCGATTCTATCGTAACACCCCGTGCTGAACAAGTAGCGGCCGGGAAGGTGGATGCTCTGAGCCGGATTTCCTGCTAGAATCGTGCGCGCAATGAAAGATAATCCTTGCCAGCCAGGAAAACTCCGATGCGAAGGAAATCTGGAAGCTTTTCGATCACTCCGGCGGGCCTGGTGCTCGCCCTCGGTATGCTCGCCATGCTGCTTATGCCTCGCGTGGCGTGCGGCCAGGGGGGGCCAATGACCGTTACGGTGGGACCTGCCGATGCCGACGTCCTCGGCGCGGATAATGTCGCCATCCAAAAGGCCATCGATCGTGTGGCGGCAGCGGGCGGCGGCACGGTGGTGATCAAGGCCGGCACCTATTTGTTGGCGAATTCGGTGCGGCTGGCCAGCCACGTCCGGCTGCGCGGCGAAGGGCCGGAGAAAACTCTGCTGAAGAAAATGCCGGGGGTGCAGAGCGAGCTCAAGCTCGACGCCGACTATGGCGAGATGATCGCCACGGTGGAGGACGCCGGCGGCTTTCGGCCCGGCATGGGAGTTACCATTCTCGACAAAGTTAGTCCTGCCGGCTGGACGCCCAGCGTCCGCACCATCGTCTCGATTGCGGGGAACACCCTTCGCTTCGATCGTTTTCTGCAAATGGATTATTCCGTGGCCAACCACGGGCAGGTATTCAATACGTTTCCCCTTATCGCGGGGTTCAATGTGGAGGATGTGCAGATTGAAGACCTGAGTGTGGATGGCAACCGCACCGGCAGCGGCATCCTGGATGGCTGTCAAACGGGTGCGATTTACTTCTTCCATTCCCGGAACATGACAATCCAGAACTGCGTGGCCACCAACTACCCCGGCGACGGTATCAGCCTGCAATTCGTGGAAGACCCGGTGGTGGAAAACTGTGAGGCGGAGGGCAACGCCTACCTGGGGATCCATCTGGGTACGGGCGCGCTGCGCGGTCTTGTGCGCGACTGCCGCGCGCACGACAATGGCAGGGACGGCCTCTATCTCTGCTGGCGGGTTCAACACGCGCGCTATGAGCAAAACCGCTCATGGAACAACGGCGAGGATGGGATTTCATTAGGACATAAGGACACGGATAATATCTTTATCGGGAATTCCTCCAGCGGAAATGGCCGCGCCGGCATTTATTTTCGCGACGAAACTGCCGCCAACGCCGCAAGCCGTAACACTTTTCAGGACAACACCCTGGAGGACAACGGCCGTCCCGGCGCGCCGGGTTATGCCATCCGCATCGAGGGAGAAACACGCGACCTTCGTTTTGTCTCCAACACCATACGCTCGAATCGCATCGAGGGGGTTGTCTTGCAGCCGGTGGGGATTTACATCGGGCCGAAGGCAGATTTTATTACCGCTGACCAAAACCTGTTTTTGGGCGACGTGCAAAGGGCCATCATCGATGAATCGCAAGGCGGCCACAACCAACTGGCTCCGCCTCGCGGGCGGTAAGGCCAAGTTGCTTCCTTACTTGAGCGCTTTTTTGATTTCAGCTTCCCACTGGGGAGTCACAACGGAAGTAAAGAGAAAGAGCGGATAGAGTTCCGCAAAAATGCGCTCAACCGTGCGGGCAAATGCGGGAGTTCCAAGCCCGCGGGCGTTGGGCAGGAAGACCTTGCGCACCACCCAGGCGTGCAGTGTTTGCCAGTCTTCTTCGCGGCGTGGCAGCCCGCTGTGCTGCGCCCACTCGCCTTTTTCCTCGCGGTGCCAATAAGTTTCGTAGCGGCGGGCTCGAATGCTGCGCTGGAGCAGGATTGCAAAGATATCGCGATGCGCCGCAACACGCTGGCGAAACACGGTTTCAAGCGCCCCCTTGGGGCCGCGCCAACTGCCGTAGATGGAAAAGCCCACCGTGAGGCATTCCGCGGAGAGCCCAACATATAAGCGGCCCGCGTGGCCGCGATCGTGACGGCCATCGTAAACGTAGAGATAATAATTCGATTTGTAGGGGCTTTTGTCTTTGCTGAAGCGAATGTCGCGGTTGATGCGGGAGAAGTTGCCGTTGGTCTTGCCCCCTATTTCGAAGCGGGGGTTGAGCTTTAAGATGGCTGGCGTGAGTGTTTCCAGCAGGCCACGAAAGGCTCCCACCACGTGCTGATCGTAGCGGATACGGTTCGCGTCGAACCATGCTTTTTGGTTGTTACGTGCAAGCTCTTGGAAAAAAAGAAATGACTCGGCGGTGAAGCCTCGGAAGGTGGTCGCCATACAAATCTCCTGAAAAAAGGATCGAAGGGCCGCGCGCCGTGCCGTCCCCTTATTTCGCTTTCTGGTTGACGGGAGAAAGGCCCTCCACCGGCCAGGCGAAATCGTGGAATTCGCCAGTATTATCAAAGCCTCCCGAGGGGATGGGTTGCGAAGGTTCGGCAGGAATGCCCGTACCGCGGACTTGTGCCAGCACCTCCGCTTCGTGGATGCGCGACGCATCGTATTCCACAATCAAGTTCGCACCCTCAAAAGAGAGCCCGCGGATTCCGTAAACAGTGGAGAGCCGCGAGAGACACTCCAAATCCTTGGGAGTTAGGTCTTTCTTCACCTTGTACCGAGTTTTCAGGAAGGTCATGGGGCGAACCTCACAAGATCGGTTGATTGGTGATCGGGTGATCCGGGGAACAAGTGATCCGTCGATCCGTCTCGTTCGTCGTTCACCCGATCATCCGATTATTGAGATTATTCGCTGCCGCATCAAATCTCCGCACGGCGAAGTCGCAAAGCATTGCTAATGACCGAAACCGAACTAAAGGTCATAGCCGCAGCCGCCAGCATCGGGCTCAAAAGCCAACCCAGCAGAGGGTAGAGCACGCCCGCCGCCACGGGCACTGTAACCACATTATAGACAAAAGCGAAGAAAAGGTTTTGGCGGATATTACGCAGCGTGCTCCGGCTCAGGCGGCGGGCGCGAACGATGCCGCGCAGATCGCCTTTGACCAAAACAATTCCGGCGCTTTCCATGGCGACATCGGTGCCGGTTCCCATGGCGATGCCGACTTGTGCTTGCGCAAGCGCCGGCGCGTCATTGATCCCGTCCCCCGCCATGGCCACGATGCGGCCCTCCGATTGAAGTTGTTTCACGATCTCGCCCTTGCGTGCTGGTCGGGCGTCCGCCTCAAAAGCATCGATCCTAAGTTGGTGGGCCACGGCTTGGGCGGTGCTGCGGCTATCCCCCGTTAGCATGACGATGTGCAGCCCTTCCTGATGGAGAAGGTTGATGGCTTCCGGCGTCGATGCCCTGATGGGATCGATTACCGCGAGCACTCCCGCGGGACGGAGATCGATCGCAAGGAAAATGGCCGTGGACCCGTCGCGACGAAGTTGCTCAGCCTCTTGCCGTAAACTGCCGAAAGGGATCGCGAGCGACTCGAATAGTGCGGGATTCCCGAGCGCCACGGCCTTGCCCTCCACAGAGCCGGTTACGCCTTGACCGGTGAGAGAACGAAAGTCCACGACCTCGGAAAGGACAAGTGAACGCTCCTCCGCGGCGACGACGATAGCGCCGGCCAAGGGATGTTCGCTGCCGCGCTCCAGGCTGGCGGCAAGGCGCAGCAGTTGCAATTCGCCCCAGCCCGGTTGGGGCTTGAGGGCGGAGAGGCGCGGCTTGCCCTCCGTGAGCGTCCCGGTTTTGTCGATGACCAACGTATCCACTTTGGCCAGAACCTCGAGGGCTTCGGCGTTCCGGATCAGCACGCCTGCCATGGCCCCTCGCCCCGTGGCCACCATGATGGACATGGGCGTGGCCAGTCCCAATGCGCAAGGGCAGGCGATGATGAGCACGGCAACGGCGCTAATCAGCGCGAAGGCGAAGCGCGGCTGCGGGCCGAAAACCGACCAGGCGGCAAAAGTAAGCACGGCAACACCTAGCACCACGGGAACGAAATATGAAGCCGCGACGTCAGCCAGCCGCTGAATGGGCGCGCGGGTGCGCTGGGCTTCGTTGACCATGGCCACGATTTGCGCCAGCAGCATTTCACTGCCGACGCGCTCAGCACGCATCACCAAGCTTCCGGTTCCGTTCACCGTGCCGCCCGTAACGCGGTCCCCCCCTCTCTTTTCCACGGGAATGGGCTCGCCCGTAATCATCGACTCATTCACGGAACTCGCGCCTTCGAGCACGATTCCGTCCACAGGAATCTTTTCGCCGGGACGCACGCGCAGACGGTCACCGCGGTTAACTTGATCCAGTGGGACGTCTTCCTCGCCGCCATCGGCGTGCAGACGGCGGGCAGTTTTGGGTGCAAGCCCCAGCAAGGCTTTAAGCGCGCTGCTGGTGCGGCTGCGCGCGCGCAATTCGAGCACTTGCCCCAGAAGCACCAGCGCCGTAATCGTGGCGGCCGACTCGAAATACACCGGGACTTCGCCGGAGGAGAGCCGGAAAGATTGCGGGAATAGTCGCGGGAAGACGGTTGCGAGCACGCTATAGAGATAGGCTGTGCCCGTGCCCATGGCGATGAGCGTGAACATGTTGGGACTGCGGTTGACGACGGATGCCCAGCCGCGCTGAAAGAAAGGCCAACCTCCCCAGAGAACCACCGGGGTTGCAAGAACCAATTCGATACAGGCAAGCATCCTTGGGGTTATAGTGCGCATGAGGGAAAGCCCACCCAGCATGGCGGACATATCCAGGGCCACCAGCGGCGCCGTCAGCGCGAGGCTGACCCAGAATCTCCGCGCCATCGGACGGAGATCCGGGTTCGTTTCCTCTTCGCCCGTGACGGTAAGGGGTTCGAGCGCCATGCCGCACTTGGGACACGCCCCCGGCCCTTGCTGGCGAACTTCCGGATCCATCGGGCAAGTGTAAAGGGCATTGGTTTCCGCTGCCGGCATCGTGATACGGCCGGAGGGGGGACGGAGAAAAGCTTCGGGGCTGGCCTGGAATTGTTTCAGGCAAGATTCGGCACAAAAATAGTAATACTGGCCATGGTATTGATAGGAACCAGCGGCGTCTTCGGGTGTCACCTCCATGCCGCACACCGGGTCAGTCATGCCATCACCCCTCAAATCGATAATATGCCAGCCCGGCGCAAAGCGACAAGTGAAGGTTACGGAACCGCGGCGCCACTATGTTAGAATCGTGGCAAGGTAGAAGCAGGAAGGAAGGTGACTGATGGCCACAAATACAAGGTTACCAAAAGCGGCGGAGAAATTCGACCCCGTGGTGGCGGCAACACTAACCGGGATTATCTATCAGGCCAAATTGTTCAACCGGCAGGCAAGGGTCAATGTTCCGGAGGAAGAGGTGGTGGTGGAAGTCATCAGCCTTTGGCGAAACGTGATGGACTCCTTAAACTCCGGACAATTTCCCCAGAACGGCGCTTAAGGATGGCTACACGTGGCCGCGCTAGCGCTTGGATGCGCGAGCGAGATCCAGGACGAAGTTCTGGATGCGGGGATCGTCCCAGTCGGCGGGGCCCACTATCTTATCGGCGAGCCGTCCGCGGCGGTCCAAGATGTAAGTTTCAGGAAACTGGAACGTGCCATAGCGGGCCGCGAGCGTACGGTCCGGGTCGCGCCCTACGGGATAAGAGAGGTGATTCTTCAGGATGAAATCCTGAAGCGCCTTTTGATCCTCGTCGACGCTTAGGCTAATCACCATCACCCCTTGGTCCCGCATCCTTTCCGCGAATTGTTCCAGGCTGGGTGTTTCTTCCACGCAAGGCGGACACCATGTGGCCCAGAGATTCAGCACCACGATTTGCCCACGATAATTCTTTAATTCCAACGATCCCGACGGAAGAGCGGACACGGAGAAATCCGGCGCCCTATCGCCGATGGACAGTGGGCGCGCTTGGCGTTGGCGCAGCGCGAGGTAAGCGGTTCCCCCCAGAATCAAGATCAACACTGCAGCTTTAATGGTGTTGGTTTTGCTCATGTCAGAATCGTCTATTATAATGATTATTGGCGCTTCGTCATGCGAGATTAAGCAGGAGCCAGGAGTTAGAAGTTAGGAGCCAGGAGGCGCGGACAATCACGCTTTCCCTCGAGTTTTTCACTTTCAGCTTCTAACTTCTTCAAGCGGATGAGTGCGAGTCATCCAGGGCGGGTTTCGGTCATCATCCCGGCACGCAACGAAGAGGTTAACATCGCGCGCGTGGTGAAGTCGCTCGCGCAGCAACAAGGCATTCAGGAAATCCTGGTGGTGGATGACCAGTCGGTGGACCGGACGGGAGAGATTCTGGCCGCGCTGAAAGGCGAGATTCCTCTTCTGCGCACTTTACGCGTGCAAGCATTGCCGGAAGGTTGGCTGGGGAAGGCGTATGCAGTGGCAACGGGAGCGCGCGCGGCCACGGGGGATTGGCTGCTTTTCACCGATGCCGACACCGAGCACCTGACCGGCAGCCTGGCTGAACTGGTGCAACGCGCGAAGAACGAGTGCGTCGATCTACTCTCTGTTTCGCCAGGACAAGAGACGCCGACGTGGTGGGAAAAATCTGTTATCCCCTTCGTGTACGTGAAGCTGGCTTCCCTTTTTCGATTCGAGGATGTTTCCGACCCGCACTCGCCGTCGGCCGCTGCGAACGGCCAATATATGCTCGTGCGGAGGGAGATTTACGAGCGGAGTGGCGGCCACGAGGCCGTAAAGTCGGCGATTCTCGAAGATGTGGAACTGGCGCGGAGAATCAAAGCGCTGGGTGGCAAACTGCTCTTCCTGCGGGGCGCGCAGTGGGTGCGGACGCGCATGTACCACAGCTTTGGTGAGATGTGGCAGGGCTGGATCAAAAATCTCTATCTACTCTATGGGCGGAACGTCTCCAAGATGTTGGGGGAGGTTGCGTCGCTCTGGTTTTTAGACGTGTTCCCGGTGTTGGCTTTTATGGCGGCGTGCCTGTGGTTAGCTGTAGCGCGCGGCGGCAGAGTGGCCACGCTGGCAGCCGTCTGTTTGTTCTTGCTGGCGCTGGCGCGCCAATGGAACTATGGGCGAGCGCTGGCGCGCTTGCGGTTTGATCCGGCCCTGGCAAGCTTCCAACCGATCGGCGCCGCCCTGCTGGGGGTCTTGCTGCTCGGATCGCTGTGCGCCCACCGCGCCAGGCGAAACATCCAATGGAAAGGGCGTTGTTACGCCACGAAAGGAAAGGAATGATCTACGTCACGCGGCGCGCGGAATTTTCCGCCTCGCATTATTATCACAACCCGAGTTTCACACCGGAAGAGAACCGGCGGGTTTTCGGCAAGTGCAGTAATCCCCTGGGGCACGGCCACAACTACACCGTGGAAGTGACGGTGAGTGGCGCGATTGATCCCACTACGGGCATGGTGCTGGACCTCAAGGAGTTGAAGGTTCTGCTGGAGCAGGAAGTCATCCAGTTGATGGATCACAAATTCCTGAACAAGGAGGTCCCCGCCTTCGCGAACAAGAACCCCACCACGGAGAATATCGCAGTGGAAATTTGGAGCCTGGTGGCGCCGAAACTTGCGCACGGCAAGCTGCATCGAATAAGGGTGTTCGAGACCCCCGACCTTTTCGTCGATTACTACGGAGAATGATGGTCTACCTGACGCGACGCTACCGTTTTTCCGCGGGGCATAGGCTGCACAACGATGATTTGAGCGCGGAAGAGAATCGCCGCGTTTATGGGAAATGCAACAACCCCAACGGGCACGGGCACAACTATCTTATGGAAGTCACGGTGGCGGGCCCCATCGATCCAGCCACTGGCATGGTATTTGACCTGGCCGCGCTGGATGGAATTGTTGCCGAGCGCGTGATGGAAAAGCTCGACCACAAGAACTTGAACTTGGACGTGGAGAGTTTTCGTACGCAGGTTCCCACCACGGAGAACCTCTGCCTGGAGATCTACAAGATTCTGCGCACTCCCTTGGAGCAGGCGGGTGCGGAGCGCGGCCTGCAACTTGACCGTGTGCGCCTGGAAGAAACGAGCTTGAATTCATTCGAATGCGCGCCCGAGCACGCCGGCCGCAAGAAGGGAATGGTTTGAGGACCGTTATGAAAGCTGATGAGCTGGAAAATCTGGACGAGTTGGAATCCGTCGCTTCCGGTGACCCGATGGCGGATGTAATCCGTAAGTTGATTTTGGGAGTGGGAGAGGATCCGGATCGCGAGGGGATACTGAAGACTCCGGTGCGCGTGGCGAAATCCCTCCGGTTTCTGACCAGCGGCTACAGGCAGGATGTGGACAAAGTGTTGAACGGCGCACTCTATTCGGTGGCTTATGACGAGATGGTGATGGTGAGAGACATTGAGGTGTTCAGCCTCTGCGAACATCATTTGCTCCCGTTTTTCGGACGTTGCCACGTGGCTTACGTTCCCAATGGCAAGGTGATTGGGCTGAGCAAGATTCCGCGCATTGTCGATGTCTTTGCGCGGCGGCTGCAAGTGCAGGAGCGCCTGACCGTGCAAATCGCCGAGACCATTATGGAAAAGATAAAACCGCAGGGAGTCGGGGTGATTATTGAGGCGCGCCACCTCTGCATGATCATGCGGGGCGTGGAGAAGCAAAACTCCATCGCTGTAACCTCCCACATGCTTGGGGTCTTCCGCGAATGCGAGGGAACGCGCTCGGAATTCCTGCGGCTGCTCAAGGAAAGGACCTGAAAGAGCTGAAAGTCGAAAATCGAAACTCGCCGTCAAGCGCGCGAGTTTCGGATATCGGCCTTCTGCGTACCCTATGGGAAAACTCGAAGGCAAGTTCATTCTGATAACGGGCGCAAGCCGGGGGATCGGATTGGCGATAGCGCGAGCCCTGGGCTGTGAGGGCGCCAAGCTCATTCTGGTGGCGCGCAATCGCGGACCGCTTGCCCGCGCTGCGGCTGAGGTTCCCGGCACGGTGATGAGCATGGCCGTGGACGTGACCAAGCCCGGGGATGTAAAGCGGCTCATCGCTGCGGTGCAAAAGCAAATCCGCCGGCTTGATGTTTTGATCAACAATGCCGGTGTTTTCACTTACAAACCCTTCGCCAAAACAACTCTGGAAGATTGGAGAAGCAATCTCGAGACGAACCTCACCTCCATTTTCCTGGCCACCGAAGCGGCGCTGCCGTTGCTCAAACGCAGCCGGGGCGACGTGGTGAATATCCTCTCCGTTTCCAGCCGTGTTCCCTTTGCCAACTGCTCGGCGTATGTCGCCTCAAAATTCGGCGCGTTGGGACTGACGGGTGTGCTGCGCCACGAGCTTCGCGGGGAAGGCATTCGAGTGATGGCCGTGTTGCCCGGCATGACGGAAACGCGGATGAAAGATGAGTTTGATTTCCCCGTGCGTGGCGAGTCTTTGCTGCAACCGGAAGATGTGGCGGCCGCCGTGCTGAGCGCGCTGGTGCAGCCGCGGCGCGCGACGGTGGAAGAGATTCTCCTCCGGCCTTCCGCAGGCGATACTGGCGGGGAAGATTAGCCGGTACAATGAATTTTCTTTGCCAAAACCGAAGGTTCATGCTAACCTTTTTTCGTACATAAGAAGAGATGAGAAGCGAGGAGAGAGGCGGATGCCGTTAGCCCGTGAGCCGAAAGTCAATACCATAGAGCGATTTCGAGTCCATGCCAAGGATACGGGCTCAGCCGAAGTTCAGATTGCGCTGCTCAGCGAGCGGATTACCTATCTGAACGAGCACTTTCGCGCCCATCGTAAGGACCATGCTTCGCGGCGTGGGTTGCTGAACATGGTGGGCAGGCGCAAGAGGCATTTAGAATACCTAAAACGGCGTGACCCTGAGGCTTACAAGCAGGTCATCGAGAAGTTGGGCATCCGCAAGTAGCCCGGTGCGTAAAGTTTCAAGTTTTTTGACAAGACAAGGTGTATTGTCCAAGCGATCCCCCGGTTTGCCGGTGCGGATCGCTTTCGTATTTGGGGCGTCTCCAGATCGGGCCTGGGTCTCCCATCCGTTCAACATCCACCTCGATTCGCAGCTCCCTGAATAACCTGCATGATTCGCGGCGGGGTGAGGTCCCTCACCTCCGCGAGCGAGCATGCCATGACCCGCTATGTGGCCCCGATGTGGTGCTCGGCGTGGATTGTTGGGAGGAATTAAATGGAACAAGTTAGTATTACCCTGGGTGCAAATACCCTTTCGATTGAATGTGGCAAAGTGGCGAAGCAAGCCAATGGCTCTGCCTACGTCCGCTACGGCGACACGGTGGTCCTGGCGACCGCGTGTTCAACCAACCCGCGGGAAGGAATCGATTTTTTCCCCCTCACGGTGGACTATCGCGAATATACCTATGCCGCGGGGAGAATCCCCGGTGGCTTTTTCAAGCGCGAAGGACGGCCGACGGAGAAGGAGATCCTCACCAGTCGCCTGATTGACCGGCCCATCCGGCCTCTTTTCGCCGACGGCTTCAGGGACGAAACCCAAGTTATCGCCATGGTTCTTTCCGCCGATACGGAGAACAACCCTGATGTTATCGGATTGGTGGCGGGCACGGCAGCGCTCTACCTATCGGATATCCCGTTTCTTGCGCCCGTGGGCGCCGTACGGGTGGGATTGGTGGACGGGCGCTTGACCACGAACCCCACCTACAGCGAGGTCAAGAGCAGCGCGCTGAACCTGGTGGTGGCGGGCACGGAAGACGCCATCGTGATGGTGGAGGCGGGCGCTAAGGAAGTATCCGAAGCGAGCATTATCGAAGCGATTCAATATGCGCACGGCGAAATCCGCCGGATTGTGGCGGCGCAAAAGGAACTCTTCGCAAAGCTGGGACTGAAGAAACGCGAATTCACGGCACCGGACCGCGATGAAGCGCTATACGCAGAGGTCCGCGGCAAGATCGAGGAAGCTCTGCACGAAGCCATGGATACTTCCAAATACATCAAGCTGGAAAGTCATCGCAAGATTTCCGAGTTGCGAAAAGCGCTGGTGGAAAGCTACCCCGGGGAAGATGAGGCAAAGCGCAAACTGGTGGCCCACTTTGTTGACGAGGTGGAAGAGCGATTGTTCCGCGACGATGTGCTGCAGAAGCGGCAGCGGCCGGACAGGCGCGCCTTCGACCAGGTGCGCGCCATCAGTTGCGAAGTTGGGTTGCTGCCGCGCACGCACGGCTCAGCGCTGTTTACGCGCGGTGAAACGCAGGCGCTGGTCACTGCCACGCTTGGAACCGGCGAGGACCAGCAGCGGCTTGATGTTTTGGAAGGTGAAGCCTTCAAACGCTTCATGCTCCATTACAACTTCCCGCCCTTCAGTGTGGGTGAGGTCGGGTTCCTGCGTGGCCCCGGCCGGCGCGAGATCGGGCACGGAGCTCTGGCCGAGCGCGCGCTGCTCAGCATGATCCCGGAAGAGAAGGATTTCCCCTACACGGTGCGCGTGGTCTCGGACATCCTGGAATCGAATGGCTCATCCTCCATGGCCACGGTGTGCGGCGGAACGCTGGCCTTGATGGACGCCGGAGTCCCCGTGAAGTCGCCGGTGGCGGGAATTGCCATGGGACTGGTGAAAGAAGGCGATAAGTACGCCATCCTGACGGACATCGCGGGCCCCGAGGATCATTACGGCGACATGGACTTCAAGGTTGCCGGAACCAAGGACGGAATCACCGCGCTACAAATGGATATTAAAATTACGGGCATTACTCCGGCGATCATGGCGGAGGCGCTGACCCAGGCGCAGACCGCGCGCCTGCACGTGCTCAGCAAGATGTTGGAGACCCTGGCCGCACCGCGCACCGACATCTCAACCTATGCGCCGCACATCTACGCGATGAAGATCAATCCCTCGAGGATCGGTGAGCTCATTGGGCCGGGCGGCAAAGTCATTCGCGGCATCATCGAGCAGACGGGTGTGAAAATTGACGTCGAGGATGATGGCAGTGTGAATGTGGCCGCCACCGACGAGCCTTCGGCCTCGAAGGCATTGAAGATGATCCGCGACCTGCTGGCGGAAGCCGAAATTGGCAAGACGTACCTGGGCAAAGTGGTGCGGCTGGCGGACTTCGGAGCATTCGTGGAAATATTCCCCGGCACGGACGGTTTGCTTCACATCAGCGAGGTGGCGGAGCATCGCATCCGTGACATCCGTGATGAATTGAAGATGGGTGACCAGCTCTTGGTGAAGGTCATTTCCGTCGAGGGCAATAAGGTGCGCTTGAGCCGCAAAGCCGTTTTGCGCGACCAGCGCGCCAAAACCGGTGACAAGGCGGGGCCCGCCGAGCCCGGCGAGCATACCGGCCACCCGGACCATCCTGACCATCCTGACCATCACCCTTCCCACGAGAAGCACTAGGGCGAGGAAGTTTGTAGAAATGTCGAGTCGTTTTCGATCAGCGCCGGTTTCGCGAAGCGGGGCCGGCGCTTTTCTTATGGACGATGCTTGGCCGCGATTCGAAATGGGGTTTGAAATCTCGAGCAGGTCTGCGGCGGGCTCAGGCGTGGGCGCAGAATTACAGGACGCAATCGCCAAAGCCGGCGGCGGAACGCCTCCCGGAAGCCTCATATAGGAGATTCCCAAACCAAGCCCCCTAGCACGCGTCTCGATCCCCTATTCCTTTCAGGATTTCTCTTCCGTCCCGTGCAGAATGGGGAATAGGAAAACCCTTTGCGACCCGGCGAAGCGTTCTGATAGAATGCGCGCCCAGATGGCGTTGTGTACTCGCATCGGAAGTCGCCACAAGAGCGCAATCGGCTGCTGCCCGCTCGAGGCGTGCGCATTCACGTTGGTCGGTAAAACATGCCTTAACCTTCAGGAGGTAGATTCATGGGGTACCTCGATAAACTCGATCTCGACAAGAAGCTGGATTCGAAGGAAGAATACGAAGAGTTGTTGGAGGAGTATCAATTCAAGCTGTTGAAGTTGCAGCGCAAGTGTGTGGAAAATGGGATTGCGGTCGCCGTGGCCTACGAAGGATGCGACGCGGCGGGCAAGGGAGGAAACATCAAACGCGTTACCGAGTCTCTCGACCCTCGCGGCTACGAAGTGCATCCTATCGGCGCGCCAAGCCCGGCGGAAAAGTCCTTCCATTGGCTGCGGCGTTTCTGGCTGCGCTTGCCGCCACGCGGCCGCATTAGCATCTTTGACCGGACCTGGTATGGGCGGGTGCTGGTGGAGCGCGTGGAGAAATTCGCCAAGAAGGAAGAGTGGCAACGCGCCTATGGTGAGATCAACGAATTTGAGAAGACCCTGACGGACGACGGATTGGTGTTAGTCAAGTTCTGGATTCACATTTCCAAGAAAGAGCAGCTTGACCGCTTCAAGAAGCGGGAGAAAGATCCCTGGAAGAACTGGAAGCTGACGGATGAGGATTGGCGCAATCGCGAAAAGTGGGATGACTACATCGAAGCCCTGGAAGAAATGTTCGAGAAGACCGACACGGATTACGCTCCCTGGACTATCGTCGAGGGGAATTGGAAATGGTGGGCGCGCATCAAGGCCCTGAAGACAGTGGTCAATAGCATTGAAGCGCGCACCTGATGCCGGCGAAGTGCGCGATCGCGACGGGCTGGCGACTTGCCGGCGCGAGTGGCGTTCCTGTGTCGTTGCCCTTGACATGATTTCGCCCCTCTCGTAGCATTCGAGATGGTGGCCACATTGAGTTTTGACGGGAAATCTACAGCTATTATTGATGTCCTTCTAATTTCGCGCAGGGCGCAAGGGTGGGGGGCTCGCGCGGGTGGCGACGGCGAGGTGAATTTGTGAGAATTGCGGTGAGTTTCAAAGAAGATGTGGCAATCCTCAGCCTGAGCGGGAAATTCCTTGCGGGCAGTGATGGACCCTATATGCGGCAGAAGGTTAAGGATTTGATAGATGCCGGAACCCGGAAGCTGATCGTCGAATTCTCCGACGTGCCTTACATTGACTCGACCGGCCTGGGGTTTCTTGCGGGAGCCCGCGTAACCGTGCAGAACGCTGGCGCGCGGCTTGTCCTGGCCAATTTAAGTCCCCACGTGCGCAAGATTCTAGACGATGTGAACCTGGCGCAGTTCTTTGTGATTGCCGGCAGTGAGGCTGCGGCTATGGCCTTGCTGAGTCAGCCGTCGGCGGCGGAAGCAGCCTCGGCGCCTGACAATCGCGGAAGGAAAGGGAAAAATCTCTCCGATCAGGTGGTGGAAGGGTAGGCGCGCCTGTTTCCGCCAGCCGCCCCGCGCCCTGGCGAGCAATGGTGTTCTATGTTGCTCCCATGCCTATGGCGAGCACGCGCCGGCGAGCGCCCACCGCGGCGCGTAGCAGCTTCTATCCGGGATCTGCGGTTGCTGAAGAAAAGCGGCGCAGCCAGGTGAGGGCGATCCGATAACGCCATAACCCCGGGGTTTTACTACGGTATTCCTGCCAGGAGCATCTTCTACACTCCCTCCATACCCTGCTGGCAATCCATCGAGAGATTGACAGTGCCGGTGGGTTGAGTTATTTTCGGTTTTACGCCCGCACCGGCCGCTTGGGAGGATGGCATGGGGGCCTCTCCACGTGCTGGCAATACACACCAAATCCGGCGGAGCGTGGTTGGCGGTTGTAGCATTATCAAGTACTGCCTTTTCAAATTGTGAGTTCATGAGCATCCTGGGGCGACGCCGCACTGAGCGTATCCTGGCGCCTGTGCGGATTCGGGTGATCGGCAACGACGTGTCGGGAGTCTCTTTCGCGGAAGAGACCGTGACCGTTAGCTTCAACCAACAAGGGGCGCGCATCAGCCTGACCCACTCCTTGTTGCCCGACGATATCGTGTTGGTGAAGAACCTCGAGAATGGGGTGGAGGAGGAGTTCCGCGTCGTGGGCGCCTTCCAAAAGGTTTTTGGCACCCGCCGCGAATGGGGTGTGGAAGCGATCAGTCCGGAGAGCGGCATCTGGGGGGTGGAATTTGCTCCCGGCGATGACAGCGTCCAGCCCAAGGTGCTGATTGAATGCGCAGCGTGCAGGACGGCCGCGCGCAGCACCCTTTCGAGCATCGAATACGAGGTCCTGTTGGCCACCGGCCTCATCTCGCGCCATTGCGACCGCTGCAACGAGACGACCCGGTGGAAGCCCAGCGACCAGGCGGTGACCCCGGAGATGCTGGTTCGATCCATCCAGTCTGCCTCCCCCCCTGGGCAAGCGGTACGCCGGACGCGCCGCTTGAAGCTCAGTATGCAACTTCGCGTGCGCAACGCTTGGGGTGTGGTGGATATTGCCGTAACGCGCGATGTTTCCAAGGGGGGCCTCTGCTTTGTCAGCAGCCAGCGTTTTTCACCCGGCGAGGAAATCTACATCACCCTGCCGTATGCACAGAATCAGCCCCCCATGGAAACGCGGGGAAGGATTGCTTGGACAGCGGAAGGCACCTCTGGGCGCTTTTACGGCGTTGAGTACATGCACTGACGGCGGCGGTCCCTAACGGAAGATAAGCCACCACGGCAAATTGCGGGCAACCAATCCCACGCCTGACATTTCTTCCTGCCCGCACTTTTCCTTGACAAAGCCCTGTGACCCTATTAAGTCCTTCTGAGAACATTGTAACTCGTTTATTTGTAATGCATTACAGACGTCACCTCCTCCTTTCGTTTTATTCTCAATAACTGAATCACGAAGAATTCTCATTCACGTACCCACGAATGGATGTGGGCGTCCAGCGGTGTGCCAAAATATGCGCCACCCCCCCCGTCGGGTAAATATCCAAGGTTGGGTGCATCCGGCTCGATTTGCTTCCCATGGCTGCTACCCAAGGCGAATAATTCTGATAAACGCCAGATTATTAATTGACACTTATCACTTAATGTGCAATTGTTAGGCAGGGCGTTTAGACAACGCATTTTGGTATAGGTCTGAAGTCTAAGGCTTCCAAGGGAGGCGCGGGTGGCCGAGAAATCTGCCGGCAATGGACGAATCCCACAACTCGAGATTTTTCGCCGGGTTTGGCGTTTCTTCAAGGCCCAGATCGTCCAAGACATACCGGATGAAGATGCCGCCTGTGAATTTGATTGCCGTGTGGACCAGTGCAACATGGGTGAGTGGGCGACGTGTGAGCACCGGCTGCGAACTACGCTCCAAATGATGAGAGCCGCCGAAGCTCCGGATAGGACCCCACCAGACCCAATCTCAACCCGCTACACAGAATCCCCAACCACCCTCCACCATCATGATGCTGAAGCGCGCGGGAAATAACTGAAGGTTTGTTTTCAGCGGCATGTCCAACCAGAGTGATGATTTGTGGTTGCCCTAGCCCAAATGATTTATGAATACAATCAGCGCAGGGGTGGCTTAAGACCGTTTCAAACAGAGTTCACGGAGCTTATCCTCGATGGAACATGCGAACCACGTGATCACAGAGTTCACAAAGAAGATGCGGGGACCTCTCCGTGGTCGCTGTGCCTTATCTCCGTGCCCTCTATGCGAAATTCCTTACCTCCATCGCTCCAAGAAATTCAGGAATAATCCGGGCTAGCGTCAATACTGTTCACTTAACCGAATTTGCGATATCCACTTCTCCTTAAATCTGAGAAGAGGATTCCGATGGGCCGGACTATTGCTGAGCCTCCCAAGGGGACGCGAATTACTGATTACATCCGTCTCGGGGTGTTGGCCGCGACGTTTCCATTGCCGCAGGTGGGTGCGGTGCTTGGCCGACCGCAACTTTTTGGGTTTTCGGCGGTGGAATCAGGCCCGTGCTCAGGGCGCCGACCTGCTCCGGCGGATCAAGAAGAGTCTGCGCTGGGCGGTGGAGAAGCGCCTGCCGGAGGGTTCGTAATTTATCCCTCCGCGCGGGATCGGCGGCATCCGTCGAACGGCGTGGTGGTGCGGGTAATCGCTTACCGGCTGGAAGGAGTGGCGGAGGCCGAGCCGCAAGGTCCATGGCTGCTGGGGCGCGCCGGTCAGGTTCGCTTGCTGACGACGAGCCTCGACCCGAGCGACGCCCGCGCCGGGGAATGATCGGCCCACTACCCTGAACGCGGGGAGATCGAAGGAGCCTGGACGATAGGGCCGGAAATGCGGAATCTCGGGGAGCCATCATCTCACTGCGGTTGCTGCCGGGGAGGGGGAGAGTAGTGTGGGTTCAGACGGCTTCCATCCATCTACGGGTCAGCCATGGTGTGCTTTGTGCCCAAAAGGGAGGAGTGGGGTGCCAACACGGGCCGGATTCATGCGCGCTGTCTCAGCCGGCAGCGGACCAAAACATTTCGGCCGAAACGAGGGCGGAGAGTTCTACCTTTACCGAAATTGTTCGATCTATGTTGACACAGTGTTGACGCCAGAAAGCTGCTAAAGGAGGAAAACTGCCGAAAACCGCATGAATATTGGCTGGGAGGCAGGGATTCGAACCCCGATACGCAGATCCAGAGTCTGCAGTCCTACCGTTAGACGACCTCCCAGTGGGACTTTATGATACAAGTAAACGGGGGGCTACGCGCCTGTCAAGTCTTCTTTTTGTTATCCTTGCAGCGCATTGCCCGGGCAACGAGGCGGGGCACTCAGAATAATCGGAAGCTGACTTCCACCATGACTTTCACCGGCACCGGCGAACCGCTCCTTAGGGCAGGTTTGAACTTCCACGTCCTGACGGTCTCGACCGCCTTTTCATCCAAGCCCATCCCGAGGGGTTTTACGACTCGGCAATCCGTGACGGCGCCGGTGGCATCGACGACGATCCACAGCACCACGGTGCCCTGGTACTTCGCTTTGCGAGCTTCTTCGGAGTAGGCGGGATCGGGTTTGTAAATGGGGATCGGCTCGCTCACGCCACCCCCCACGCTATAAGCCCCGCCGCCAAAGCCGCCGCCTTCGCCGGGACCAAAACCGCCGCCTTTCCCGGAGCCGATTCCCCCGCCCTCGCCGCTGCCAATGCCCCCGCCAAAGCCGGGACCGTTGGAGGCAGGCCCGTTTACTCCATTGAGCGGATCACCCCAAGGCATGTTGGCGCTCATTTGCGGAAGCTTCAATTCCGGCGGCCCCAGCAGCGTTGGCGCCACCGGAAGCACGGGATGCTGGTTGGGGATCACCGCCATGGGTGGCGCGAGCTGCATCTTGGCAAATTTGGGGATGGCGCCTTTCGATGCCGGCGTCGGCGAGCGGTTCTCCGCCCCCTCCACCACCTCCCATTTTCTTCCCACTCGCGTCAGGCGGCAGAGGGATGTAAGAGATATCCGTCATCTGGGTTTTGCTGGCGGCTTTCACCGGCTGCCACATGCGCGTAAGCAGGTAGGGCAGCAAGACGAGTGTTACGGCAATGACGTGTACGAGCGCGGAGTTTACCCAGGAGGCTGCTTGCAGACGATAATCGCGCCAAATGTCGGGAGGGTAAGGCCGGTTCTTGAAAATCAACGCGCCCGCGAGTTCGCCCAAAGCAAACCCGATGATCACCCCTAAAAGCAAACCGTCGTCCTGCCGCCACCACCAACCCGCCGCACCCAACACCATGGCCAGGACCAATGCGCACAGAGCGCGCTTTTCCTGCTGCTCGTGGTTGTAGATTCCAATCGGGTCGCGAGGCTTTTCAAATGCCACCTTGAGCTGGCTGGGGAAATCCAAAATCCAGGGGCGCAAGTCAGTGGCAGGCAGCTTGACTTCGCCGCGATAGTATCGCGCCGGTACCGTAACCTTCGGCTCGCGCAGCCAGTCGCGAATCTGCCGGTAGGCGGAAACGAACGAGGATGGGGTCTCGACGAAGGTGAACTTATAATCCCTGTCCGCCACTGGCGCGTTCTCGGGTGGCGTCTTTCCCGCGTTGACTTCAGCCTGAAGGTTGCTGGTTGACATTAACCTTCTTTCCCGTTCCTGGGGCTCATCTTACGCCCGGGCGTGAACCTGTTGATGATCACTTTACCATTTCAATTGATGACGGACGGCGCAACCGGGTTGCATCGATTTGGGCTCTTCCGTTCGTCCGCTACGACCTACATTTATCCTACCACATCAAGAGCGCGATGATAAAGCCCTAGCGTCGGTTGGTCAGCGATTTCACAAGCCGTCGGTCCCGGCGGGTATCTGGCTGAGGAGTGGATTATTTGCGGGCTTTGCCCCCCGTTGGGAGGATCAGGTAGGGGCGGGCCAAGGGAGGAAGAGAGGGTTTTCTGTCGGCGGAGCATAATCGGGTGGAACGCTCCCGGAGGGGCGCAAAGGTTGGGATGGGGAGCGTGGGCTTAGCTGGTGTCCAGAGCTGGGGACAAGAAGAGATAGGCCAGAAGCCGGGCCATCTCACTAAAGGTAGGCGGAGTTTGGCGCGCATGGCTGACCACTTGACGATGACAAAAGACGAGACTCAGCGTGTAGGCGAGAACACGAATCATGGTGAGCAGAACCAGGGCGCAGGTTTGATGAACGGAAGGCTGCTTGAGATGGGCCTGGTTGGTGAGGGTCTGGAATACTTCCGTGTCCACCCGCCAGCGGCTGCGACCCAGTTCAGGGATGAAGCGGGGAGGGATCGAACCCAACTCCAGGTTGGTGGCGTAAAATTTCGTACGGGCTTGAGGGACGGCCTGCCGAGTCTTTTGCTTCTTTCCCGATTCCTCCCCGAGCACCTGCACCCGGCGTGCTTTCTGCACGCGGAAGGTCTTGACGACCCGCAGGGAGCGGTCCGCCACCGGCCAGTCAACTTCCGGCGCGTGCCAGAGTTGGACATCCTCCTGCGGGTTGGACAGGGTGGTTTCGGCGGGCCCTTGCGTGAGCCGCTGGGCTTCCGCCAGGAGTTCGGGTTGATTTTCCTTCAGGTTGAACACCCCTTCCAGATCTAGACTCTCGACGGCGTTGACAAACCCTTGCTGCAAGTACAGTGCGTCACCCACCACCCGATCGAGAAAGCGCCGGCCCAGATGTTGATCCAGTTCGCGCCACAGGGCGATCGCGCACGCCACTTCCGTCTCCCCGTCCTTCTGAAAGCGGATGCCCAAGGGAACGGGAAAGGGCGTACTCACCAGCACCACCGCCACGAGACGCCGTGGCACGGGACGGGGCTCCTGCTATTTCGCGGGCTTCCCGGTTTTCCTCAGGCGTAACCAGCGGCGAAGATTCAAATGGGCAATCCTCGCCGCCGTCTGCTGAAAACGCCGGTGGAGATCGACCCGCCGCCGGACCTCCAGGGCTTCACCGGCCGGGACGTTATAGGTTTTCAATTTCCCCTCCGCGAGGACCGAGAGCTGAATTTGCGCGTGCAGGTGTTCCCCGTCGGCACAGTGGCACTGGGGCTTGGCACAGGAGCGCCGGCGCTCGACGAAAGAGCCGGGGAGCATCTCGCGCAGAGCGCCCAGACCGCGGACAAGACGACCGCGCACCGGGAGCTCAGGATCGCTGGGCATAAGGGCCTCCTTTCTTACTGACAGTAATAATAATGTCAGAAGAAGGCCCGGTCGAGACCTTTTCGAGATTTGCAAAAATGACCTTTAGGGGAAAAGCAAAGAAAACTGGTCGGTAATCAAAAGGTCGGTACTGCCGCGCCCCGACGCTTTACGAAATCGTTGAGCATTCCAACTCAAATCGCAATTCGTCCGGAGCGGATGCGACCGCGGGCGCACTCTGAAATCTCAACTCTCAGATCATCCGTGCCGGCCGTGGCCATTTCCGCCGGCCTTTTTCTGCGCTACTTGCACGAGAGCAAGCTGGTTCGTGAGAACTTCCATGGCACGTTCGACCAGCGTGAGGCGCGCGGGCTCGTTGCGGAGGGTGAGAAGTTGCTGTTTGAATTCGAGGGCGAGCGGCAGCGCGGCGGCAATGCGGAAGGAGAGATAATGGTAGGGGCGGGGAAGATGGATGGGCATCTCGGCGGCATGGCGTAGCTTTCTCATGAACTCGCGAAAGCGCGCAATGGCCTGTTCCGCCTCCGCGTCGCTGGGAGCATCCCCGCTTTCGTCATCGAAGTAATTGACCGTGGCTTGCAGATAGGGCTTTTCCGAGTTGGCCAGAAGGATTTCAAAACGGCGTTTGCCGACCGCGAGAATATCCAAGCGACCGTCTTCATACAGTCGTGTCAGGTTGACGATGTGCGCGGCGCATCCCACGGCGCTCATGGCCTGGCCTTTGAGCAGAACCACGCCAAATTCTTGCTGGCCCGTTCCTTCCGACTTGGCTAGAAGGCACTCGCCGATCATCGTCTTGTAGCGGTCCTCAAAGATATGAAGAGGCAGGGGTTCTTCCGGAACGAGCACAACTTCCAGGGGAAACAAAGGTAGTAGGATTTCCTCCATGGCGATGCTCCGTGCTGAGGGGTTGCTGCATGGTCGGTCGGCGCGCATGCATTCCGGACAAGAGACAGGGCGCGATTATAACGCAATCGGGCGCCAAGGCAATGAGTCCACGCAACTACCGCAGCGGTGTGAATTCCCGGCCATTCCAGGGGCAGGCCTTTTCAATATTAACGGAATCGAGCGGCTTATCCCTGCCGAAAACGAAAAACTCCACTTTCCCTTTCCATACCGGCTCTTGGCCTTTGCCGTTGGGGCGAAACGTGACCTCTGCGGTGGTTACCGTTCCCGGCGCGCCAATGTTTTGTTCCGGCGGCTGGAGGATCTGCATTTTGGGGCTGTATTGCGAAAGGTTTTCAAACTTGATAGGCGCCTCCCACAAGGTCTGAAATTGGCCGTCCGCAATCCTTCGGATGCGCAAGGCGGCGCCATAAGTTTGCGCCTGCTCGCGGAAGGGCTCTATGGTAATCACACAATCGCTTCCGTCGCCCAACAAGTCGCGGACCTCCAGGGAGGTAATTCCACCCTGCATTTCACTAACGGGAATGTCTAAGGCAGCGCCGAGCAGGAATTTCCCCTGGCTGGGCGTGAAGATGACGAGTTTCGCCATCGACAGTGGCATCGTGGGCACGTAGCAGACCATCGCCGGCGGGCCTTGGGGTTGCCGAACCAGGAATCTGGCGATATCCGTATGCTCGGCGGTGAAATCGTCGAGGTAGGGGGCTCCGAGCCAACGCAATAATTCGCTGTCCAGAGGATAGGATCCCGGCGGATTCAGGTCATCAGCCTTCATCTCAACCCATCCCAATTCCGAGGTTCCCGTGTTCAAATTGAGCGCCCTCACTTGGGCAAACTTGACGCCATGTTTCTCCTTCGTCTTGAAGGCAGGGATCAGCGCTCCGCGGGAGAGAGTGCGGGTGGCCTTCTGCAAGTCGGGCTCAGGGACCATTAACTTACGGGAGCCTGCCTGGAGATTGAGCCATCCGATGGGGGTAGGGGGGTGAGGTCCGGTCTGCTTGTTTTCCTTCGCTGCTACGGCGCGCGGCAGGAAAGCAGCAACCACCAACAAGGCTATAAGGAGTCGGGTTTTCATAATATTGGCTATTGTTGACGAGACGCGGACGTTTGACAAACACATTTTCGCGACATAGACTGAACGGCGAGTCCGGGTTTCTCAAGACGCTAGGGCATCTTCAGAGGTTGCAGTAAGAGCGAGACTGAGGTCATGCTCTTGCAAATCCGGGGCGAGAAATCCGCGCTCGCAAGTACGATAGGTTTCTGTTGGTATGGACCCAGGTTCTCGCCCAGCGCGAGAAGCAAGAGGGAAGGCCGTGAAAACCGGCCACGGTCCCGCCACTGTGAGCGGCGGGCCCTGCTGGCTCGCTCGGGGTGAGTATACCCCGGCGAAACCACTGCCCGCAAAAGTGGAAGGGGGTGGGAAGGTGAAGCAGGGCCGTGAGCGCGCCGCGAGTCAGGAGACCTGCCTGGGCATCCGGGGACACATCGCATCAGCGCGATGACGACCCGCCGCGCACTCTTCGCGAGAGAGAGTGGGAGGAATCAGCTCCGCCCTCGTCAAGAGTTTGCGGAGCTTTTGTTTTCTTGGCGCATGCACGATGCGGATGTTCTCTTGCCAAAATCGAAGCGAGCTTGCAGTGGCGTTCGGCTCCAGCGTCGCACGCCACGGGCTGGTTGCGCGGAGGTTTCTCGGGGCTCTTGCCGTTACGTTGCTTTTATCCGCGAGTGCAATCTCAGCGCGCATAGTAACCGACCAGACGGGCCGCCGCGTGAATCTGCCCGATCATCCCCGCCGCCTGGTTTCGATTGCGCCCAGCATCACCGAAACCTTGTTCGCGTTGGGGCTGGGGAACCGCCTGGTGGGGGACACGGATTATTGTGATTATCCCCCGCAGGCGAAGACCATTCCGCATGTGGGAGCCATGCTGAATCCCAGTCTGGAAAAAATCGTGGCGCTCAGGCCCGATCTCGTCTTGGGTACCGATGAGGCCAATCGGCGCGAAACCGCAGATCAACTTGAACGCCTTGGCATCCCGCTTTACGGAGTTACGGCGCATACGGTGGAAGGCACCCTTCAATCCCTGGAAGATGTGGGGCACGTTCTCGATTGGGACCAGCCCGCCCAGAAGCTGGTAGCGAACTTGCGCGCCAGAGTGGCGGCCGTCGATAGACAGGTGCAGGGGAAGCCGCGGCCGAAGGTGCTTTTCGTGGTTTGGTATCGTCCCCTCATCACGGCGGGGAGCACCACGTTCATATCCGATGTCATCCGGCGCGCGGGCGGCGTTTCCATCAGCGACGACATGACAACTGAATGGCCGCACATGGGGTTGGAAGACGTCTCTGAAGCGGGCCCCCAACGTCATCCTGTTTCCCCGGACGGATACCTTCTCTCCCGGGCTCGACGAGTTTCAAAAGCTTCCGGGATGGCGGAACTTGACGGCAGTGAAGGATCATCACTTGTATTTCGTTTCCGAAACCATCATGCGGCCCAGCCCGCGCTTGATCGATGCCCTGGAAGAGGTGGCGAGGATTCTTCACCCCGACCGGTAAGTGCCAACATGTAGGTCGTAGGTGGCATTTGGGAAAGAAGCAAGGTGGTGACTGGGATACCCCGTGCAAATGTGGTCCAGTTTCTCATCTACCAGGTGCGACCTGCCACTTGCCTTGGAAACCATGATGACCCTTTCTCCCACGCGTAAAAATGTATTGTTCCTGCTGCTGGTGTTGGCTGCGGCTCTCCTTCTGATTGATTTCGGCGCGTTGGCGCTGGGCGGCGTGCATCTTTCTCTGGGCGAGGTGTGGGCGGGAGTGCTGGGTTGACATCCGGGATCGGAAGCGAGCGTCATTGTGCGCGGCATTCGCCTGCCGCGCATCCTCTTGGCAATGCTGGTGGGCGCGGCCCTGGCGGTTTCGGGAACGGGGTTGCAAGCCCTGTTGCGGAATCCCCTGGCGGACCCCTACGTTCTGGGCATATCGAGCGGCTCGGCGCTGGGCGCGATTGTGGCCCTGTGGATCGGCGGACGCATGGCGACGGCGACGCCGCTTACCGCGTTTGTGGGCGCGGTTCTGACCATGTCCTGGGTTTACCTGCTGGGACGGCGCGCCGGGCGCCTGTCCAGCTACACGCTTCTGCTGGCCGGAGTGGTGACGGCGTCGTTCCTTTCCGCCATCATTCTCTTCGTGCTGACCCTGCTTTCCACGCGCGATGTGCGTGGCATGGCGTTTTGGCTCATGGGTGACCTGAGCGTGGTCACGGGCGTGCAGATTCGGTTTCTTTCCCCTGTTATTATTATTGCCATCCTTGCGCTTTACGCTTTTTCCAAGGATTTGAACGTGCTGCTGCTCGGGGAAGGGGAGGCGGCGCACCTGGGTGTGAACGTGGCGCGCGTGGAAACGGCGGTTTATCTGCTTACCTCGCTGTTGACGGGCTTGGCCGTTTCGGTGAGCGGAGCAATTGGTTATCTGGGACTGCTGGTGCCCCACCTGGGGCGCATGCTGGTGGGCAACGATCATCGTGCCCTCATCCCCACCGCGGCGTTTGGCGGGGCCATCATGCTGGTGCTCTCGGACACCTTGGCACGCACGGTGGTGTCTCCGGCGGAGCTGCCCGTGGGCGCGGTCACCGCCGTGGCAGGTGCTCCGGTCTTCATCTATTTGCTGCGGCGAACATCCGGCTAGGCGCTAAGTATCAGGGGGAGGGAAGAACAAGTCAAAAGTCAAAACGCAAAAGTCAAAAGGCAAGAGTGAAAGGCCGAAAATCGAAACTGGAAACTCGAAAATCGAAGCTTGAAGGTCGCGGCGAATTCTGAACGGGGGAGAAGAATCAGTCAAACATAAAACACAAGAGTCGAAGCCGGAGAAGGCAGCATAGAAGCATAAGGTCAACTGAATACGATTTTCCCCGCCCGCGCTATCCCGGCTGCTGAATTACTGACTTTCGCCTTTTGCCTTTTGACTTGCTCTTCCATGGGTGATCATCGATCCATCACGACTGACACCAGCACAAAGGCCGCTGGCGAACTGATTGCTGACCGTGTGGCTTTCAAGTTTGCCCAGTTCGCCCTCGCGCCGGTAAGCCTGAGGGCTCGCGCCGGCGAACTGACGGCCATTATCGGGCCCAACGGGGCGGGGAAGTCGACGCTGCTGGAAATTCTGAGCGGGCAGTTGAAGCCCAAGTCCGGCGCAGTCTATCTCGACGGCCAGAATCTGCACGTCCTTTCTCCCCGCGAGCGCGCCCGGCGCGTGGGCTTGGCGCGGCAGGACACGATTTTGCTGTTTTCGTTCGAGGTGCAGGAATTCGTTCGTCAGGGACGGCATCCGCACCTCAGCCACAGCCTGTTTGAGAGCCCGGAGGACGATCGCTGGGTCGCGTGGGCACTCCAGAAAACCAGCCTTCGGGAATTCGCTCACCGCCGGGTGATGGAAATGAGCAGCGGGGAATTCCAGCGCGCGGTTTTGGCCCGGACGCTGGCGCAACGCCCGCGTCTGGTCCTGCTCGATGAACCCACCGCGAACCTGGACATCGGCTATCAAGTGGAGATGTTCCGCCTGCTCCGGCAACTGGCCAAATCGGAAAACTTCATCGGCATCGTGGTAACCCACGAGCTCAACCTGGCGGCGGAAATGGCTGATTACGTGGTGCTGCTCCAGGGAGGAAACTGCCTGCGCCAGGGAAAGGCGGAGGACGTTTTCCAGGCCGATTTGCTGAGCCGCGCCTTCCGCACTCCCGTCATGGTTGATCAAAACCCCTCCAGCGGCCGCCCGCGCGCTACGTGGGTGGCGCCGTGACCGTTCTTCGCGGCCGGTTCCGGCGGGTGGACCCCCTTAGGGTTGTCATTCGGCGCTCTGCCATTCCCGCCAAAGCCGCGACTTACTCCCGCCAGGGGAAATTGCCCCCCCCCCGCGGACTGGCTTCCCGCCATCGCGCGAACAAGCTTCGTGGGATTGAGTAGTGTTTTCGAAAGGGCTCCAATTCCAATCGACGCCACGACCTTTTGGGGAATCGCCTTGACAACTTGCTGAGAGTTCCTTACGATGCCTATAAATGTGTGACTTTCAGACACTTGCCATGAAGTCACGAGGAGATGTGATACTGTCGCTCAAAGACCTAGGTCATGCCAAAGAGCACGGGGGTTAGTGAATGTCGGGCAAGCTCGGGGAAATCCTTCTCAAAGAAAACCTGATTAGCCCTGACCAGCTCAAGCAGGCGCTCGAGCATCAGAAGGCGAACGGGGGAAGGCTGGGGAATTCCCTGGTCAAACTGGGTTTCTTGAGCGACGATGAGGTGACGGCGATCCTCTCCCGCCAGTACGGTGTTCCCTCCATCAATCTCGCCTTTTTTGAGGTTGACGTCAACCTTCTCAAGCTGATCCCCGTGGGCACGGCGACGAAGTACCAAGTGCTGCCGCTCAGCCGCGTGGGATCGTCTTTGACGCTCGCCATGGTGGACCCCACCAATGTATTCGCCATGGACGACATCAAGTTCATGACCGGTTTCAACATTGAGCCCGTGGTGGCTTCAGAAACCGCCATTATGGAAGCCATCAGGAAGCATTACGGCAGCGCCGAAGACCAGGAGCGCAAGAAGGAGATGGAAGATCTCGTCAGCTTCATTGACGAGGGCCAGACGGAAAGCCTGGAGCTGGAAGCGGACGAGGATGGCACGCTGAACTTGGAGCAATTGGAGAAAGCGGCGGAGGAAGCGCCCGTTATCAAACTGGTTAACTTCATTCTGACCGATGCCGTGAAGCGCGGGGCGAGCGACATCCACATGGAGCCCTACGAAAAGGAATACCGGATTCGTTACCGCATAGACGGCATTCTCCAGAATATGATGAATCCGCCCTTCAAATTGCGCGACGCGATTATCAGCCGCGTCAAGATCATGTCGAAGCTGGATATTTCGGAAAAGCGGCTGCCCCAAGACGGCCGCATCATGATCAAGATGATGAAGGACGGCAAGAAGAAGCAGCTCGACTTTCGCGTTTCCGTGCTCCCCACCTTGCACGGGGAAAAAATCGTCATGCGGTTGCTGGATAAGGAAAACCTGCGGCTGGACATGACCAAGTTGGGATTTGAGCAGGAGTCGCTCGACAAGTTTACCAAGGCCATTTTTAAGCCTTACGGCATGGTGCTGGTGACCGGTCCCACGGGCAGCGGAAAAACCAACACTCTCTATTCCTCCATCTCCCAGCTCAATAAGCCGGACACCAACATCATCACTGCGGAAGACCCGGTGGAATTCGAGCTGCCGGGCATCAACCAGGTGCAAATGAAGGAGCAGATCGGGCTGAATTTTGCCGCGGCGCTACGCTCGTTCCTGCGGCAAGATCCCAATATCATCCTGGTGGGCGAAATACGGGACTTTGAGACGGCGGAGATCGCCATCAAAGCGGCGCTGACCGGCCACTTGGTGCTTTCGACCCTGCACACCAATGACGCTCCTTCCACTATTTCGCGCTTGATGAACATGGGTATTGAGCCCTTTCTGGTGGCCACTTCCGTTCATATGATCGTTGCCCAGCGGCTGGTGCGGCGAGTTTGCTCGGATTGCAAGGCCCCGGAAGAAATCTCTCCCCAATTGCTCATCGACGCCGGTTATACCCCGGAAGAGGCGAAGACCGTGAAGGTCTACAAAGGCGCCGGGTGCTCCACCTGCGGCAACAAAGGGTACAAGGGGCGCTGCGGCCTTTACGAGGTGCTGGAAATTACCGACGAGCTTCGCGAGCTGATCCTGGTGGGTGCGTCGGCGTTGGAATTGCGCAAGAAGGCCATCGAGCAGGGAATGATCAGTCTGCGGAAGAGCGGCTTGATCAAGGCGGCTTTGGGGATGACGACTTTGGAAGAAGTCTTTCGCGAGACCGTGCTCTGACCTGCCTCGGGGACGAGGCCGGGCGCTAAAAAGGGAGAACCAAAGGCATGCCTTTACCGACCCTCAGCGAATTGCTGAAGCGGATGATGGATTCGGCGGGATCTGACCTCCACATTACCACCAACTCGCCGCCCCGCATCCGCGTGTATGGCGAGCTGAAGCCCTTGGAGGATATTCCCGTGCTGGGCCCGGCGGACACCAAGCAACTCACCTACAGCATTCTGACGGACGCGCAAAAGCACCGGTTTGAAGAGAACCTGGAGCTGGACTTTTCCTTCGGGATTAAGAACATGGCGCGCTTTCGCGGAAATCTCTTTAACCAGCGCGGGGCCGTGTCCGGGGTTTTCCGCTTGATCCCGTTCGACATCAAGACCTTCGACCAACTCAAGCTGCCCCCGGTGCTGCGCCGACTCTGCGAAAAACCACGCGGCCTCATCCTGGTGACCGGGCCCACGGGAAGCGGCAAGTCCACCACCTTGGCCACCATGCTCAACTTGATCAACGAGACCCGCTTCGAACACATTCTGACCATCGAAGACCCGGTCGAGTTCATTCATGCCCACAAGAAATGCCTGGTGAACCAACGGGAGGTACACGCGGACACGCATTCTTTTGCCAACGCCCTGCGCGCCGCCCTGCGCGAGGATCCGGACGTAGTGCTGATCGGTGAGATGCGCGATTTGGAGACCATTGATGCTGCGTTGCGCATCGCGGAAACCGGCCACTTGACGCTGGCCACACTGCACACCAATTCGGCGTCGTCGACCATCAACCGCATCATCGACGTTTTCCCTTCGCACCAGCAGTCGCAGATCCGCGCGCAGCTTTCCTTGGTCCTGGAGGGCATCCTTTGCCAAGCGCTCCTTCCCCGGGCGGATGGACGGGGGCGGGCATTGGCCATGGAGATTCTCATCCCCAACCCGGCTATTCGCAACCTGATTCGGGAAGATAAGATTCACCAGATTTACTCCTCGATGCAATCGGGGCAGGACAAGTTTGGGATGCAAACATTTAACCAGTCGCTTTATATGAATTATATGCAGAAGTCTATAACCCTGGAGACGGCCTTGTCGCGTTCCAGCAATCCGGATGAACTCCAGGATATGATCAACCGTGGCGGTGCGGTCAGCAGTGCCCCTCAACGTCCGCCCACTCCTTACGCTCCTGCCAAGCACTGATGCTTTCGCTCGCCACCCGGCCGGAGAGCCGGGGAAGGCGGCAGTGCGGGGAAGAAGTGAAGCGCAACTGATTGAGGTAAAACGATGCCCGAATATGAATATCGAGCTACGGGACGCAAAGGCGAGACGGTAGTAGGGAAGCGCACCGCACCCACCCGTGAGGCGCTGGATGCCGTCCTCCGCCGCGAGCAAATGACCCCAACCCGCATTGTGGAAAAAGGCAAAGAGATTGCCATCCCCAAGCCCAAAATGGTGGGAAAAGTCTCGCCCAAGGAGCTGGCCATTTTTACCCGGCAGTTCTCCGTCATGATTGATGCGGGCTTGCCCTTGGTACAGTGCCTGGAAATTCTCGCGGGCCAGCAGGAAAACACGGGCTTTGCCAAGGCCCTGTCGGAGGTGCGCGCATCGGTGGAGGCGGGTTCCACCCTGGCCAACGGTCTGCGCTTGTATCCCAAGATCTTCGATACCCTTTATTGCAACATGGTGGAAGCGGGGGAGACCGGCGGTATCCTCGACGCCATTCTGCAACGCCTCTCGGGCTACATTGAGAAGTCGGTTAAACTCAAGCGCGCCGTGAAGTCGGCGCTGATTTATCCTGTTGCCGTCATCGTCATCGCGGGTGGCGTTATCTTCCTGCTTCTCTGGAAGGTTGTCCCCATTTTTGCCACGTTGTTTGCGGGCTTGGGCGTGGACTTACCGCTGCCCACGCGCATCGTCATGGGACTCAGCCGCGCCATTGGGACCTTCGCGGTGCCGATGATTATCGTGGGGGCCATAGGCGCGTGGGGGCTGCAAAGGTATTACGCCACTCCCGGCGGCCGCATGATGATTGACAAACTGATTTTGAAGCTTCCTTTGCTCGGAACTCTGATGAGAAAAATCGGCGTGGCGCGTTTCACCCGCACCTTGGGCACGCTGATCACCAGCGGCGTTCCGATGCTTGAAGCCATGGACATCACCGCCCGCACCTCCGGCAACGCAGTTATTGAAGAAGCCATCCTGAAAGTCCGCAGTGCCGTCGAGACCGGCCGGACGATCGTGGATCCTTTGCGCGAAACGGGCGTGTTTCCCAACATGGTCACGCAAATGATCGGCGTCGGCGAGCAAACCGGCGCTTTGGATTCGATGCTCGGGAAAGTAGCGGATTTCTATGAAGATGAAGTGGATGCCGCGGTGGGCGATTTGCTGACGGCCATGGAACCGATGATCATCCTCGTGCTGGGAGTTGTCGTGGGCGGCGTGGTTATTTCCATGTACCTCCCGCTGTTCAGTTTGATCGGAAAACTGGCCGGCTAGCGCATCGAAACTCGAAATTCGAAACGCGAAACTCGTCCAGCCGGGGGCGAATTTCGAATTCGTGCTTCGAGTTTCGGGCTCGTTATGATCTTCACTGATGAAATCAAGGATTGGCTTCCCTGGGTCATCAAGATCCGTTTCGTCATCATCATATTTGTCTTTGCCATCGATTATTCCATCCATTCCCTGGCGCCCAATCCCGCCAACGCCGCTTCCATCCGTTATCTGGGAATGGCCGTCATTCTCTGGCTGGTTCTCGGTCTGTTCTTCCTGATTTACAATCAGATCAGCCACGATTATCTTTTGCAAGCCTACCTCCAGATCCTTTCCGACATCGTCATTATCACCGCCATCGTTCATGTGACGGGCGACTTGGAGAGCAATTATTTTTCTCTCTATCTGGTGGCGATTATCCTGGCGAGCGTTCTCCTGACGCGGGGGCGCGCGTTTCTGGTTGCAGGCCTCAGTTTTGTGTTCATGGGGGCCATGATTGAGCTGGTTTATCTTCCCGGCGCTTACCCCGAGGTGATAGCGAAACTTCCGTCGCTGCAGTTCCTGGCGACCAGCTCGATGTTGACGCCGGATCTCATGAAAGCGCTCCAGGTGAAAATTGGCTCAAGCTTTTTCGGATTTTTCATCGTGGCTTACCTTTCCAGCTACCTGGCGGAGAGGTTGCGCAAGACCGGCCGCGAGCTGCGCGACAAGAGCGGGCAGGTGGCGAGCTTGCAAGCCAAGAATGAAAACATTATCCAGAGCATGCGCGAAGGCCTGCTCAGCACGGACTTGAAGGGCGCGGTCACGGAGTTGAACCCGGCGGGAGCGGAAATCCTGGGCCGCCAAATCAACGAATTGCGCTCGAGCCCCATCGAAGCCGTCTTCCGCGGTTTGGCCGATGACCTTCCCTACCATCCGGAAGGCGCTTCCCATTTGGCACGCCAGGAGACAACCTATTGGCATCCGCGCCGGGGACACCGCATTCTAGGCGTTTCCTCGTCCCCGCTGGTAGTGCCGGAGCTGGGAGCGGTGGGGTACGTTTTCAATTTCCAAGATCTCACGGAGGAAAAACGGCGGGAAGTGGAGTACCGGACCAAGGACCGCATGGCGACACTGGGCCGCATGGCGGCGGGCATTGCCCATGAAATCCGCAATCCCCTGGCTTCGATCGCGGGGTCGGTGAAGGTGTTGCAATCGATCTGTGACCTGGATGAGGATCAAGCGAACCTGATTACCATCGTCAATCGCGAATCCGAGAGGCTGAACAAACTGGCGTCCGATTTCCTTCTCTACTCCCGTGACCAACCCTATGCCTTCCAACGCGTGGATGTGGTCCCCCTGTTGGAGGAGACTTTGCTGCTGATCGAGCATCATCCCCTTTTCGGCCCGCAGGTCCACATTGAACGTAAGTTTCTCCGCCGCGGTTTGACGATATGGGCTGATGCCGACAAGCTCCGGCAGGTTTTTTGGAATATCTGTGACAACGCCTTGAAAGCTATGGCCAACGGGGGGACGCTCACCGTCCAGGCGGAAGAAGTGGGCAAGCGAATTCGCGTGGTAGTGGGGGACACCGGCATAGGCTTTACCGCGGCGCAGATGGAGAAGGTCTTTGAGCCGTTTCAATCAGGCTTTAATGAGGGGACAGGCTTGGGGTTGGCGTTGGTTTACCAAATCATTCAGGGACATCAGGGCTCCATCCAGGTGGATTCGAAGCCGGGAAAAGGGGCGCGATTCGTGATTTATTTACCCCACGAAGAGCTTCCCCCGATGCCCGCCCAAACGGGAACAGCTCAGACGCTGAGCGGTTCCCGGTGAAATTTGGTAATGAGGAACATGAATGGCGCGACTGCTGATCGTGGATGACGAAAGATCCCTTTGCCAGCTTCTGGAGATCGCCTTTCGCAAGAAAGGCCACGCGGTGGAAACGGTCTCGAGCGGCCAGGCGGCAAAGAAGAAGATGGAGTCGCAGGTCTACGACCTGATTATTTCTGATATCCGCATGCCGGACCTGACGGGTATCGAGCTATTGCAGTACGCGCGTGAGACGCGCAACCCCGCGGGGTTCATCCTGATTACCGCCGTGCCCACGATGACCACGGCCATCCAAGCCCTGAATCTGGGAGCCTATCGCTACGTGGTTAAGACCGAATCGCTAGTGGAGGAACTCCATTTGACGGTGGAACGGGCGCTGGAGGAATTGGCTTTGCGCGAGGAGAATCTTCGCCTCCGCCGCGAACTCTTGCGGGTATTTGCCGCGCAAAACATCGTGGGACGCAGCCGGTCCATTGAATCCATTTTGGAAATGGTTCGCACCGTGGCGCCCACCACCAGCACGGTGCTGATTACCGGCGAAAGCGGCACGGGCAAGGAGTTGGTGGCCCGCGCTATCCACGAGGCCAGTCTGCGGCGGGAAAACCCATTTGTTTCGATCAACTGCGGGGCATTCCCGGAAACCTTGCTCGAGAGCGAATTGTTTGGATATCTCAAGGGCGCATTTACGGGCGCCGAATCCAACCGCAAGGGAATCATCGAATCGGCCCACGGCGGCACACTTTTTCTCGACGAAATCGGCGAAACCAGCTTGGGCATGCAAGTCAAGCTGCTGCGGGTTCTCCAGGAACGAACCGTCCGTCCCCTGGGTGGCTCCATGGACGTTTCGGTGGATGTGCGCTTGATTGCTTCCACCAACCGCGACCTGAAAAAGATGGTCGCGAACAGCCAATTCCGTGAGGATTTCTATTACCGCGTCAGCGTTATTCCCATTCACGTTCCACCGCTCCGGGAACGCCCCGATGATGTCGAACCTCTGGCGCGGCACTTCCTGCGCAAGTTTGCCCTGCAGATGGGAAAGCCTTTGAGCGATTTTGAGCCAGAGGCTATGGGTGCGGTGCGCCGGTGGAGTTGGCCGGGGAACGTGCGCGAGCTGGAAAATGCCGTCGAGCATGCGGTGGCCGTTAGCGATGGGCGCGACCAGCTCGTCAAATTGTCCCACCTCCCCGGATCGATAACCGGAATTGTCGCCAGCGGCCCCGAGACCATTCAGATCCCCGCCGAAGGTTTGGATTTTGAAAGCCAGGTTTCTCAGGTGGAAAAGCAATACCTGCAAGCCGCCTTGCACGCCGCCGGGGGAGTGCGCAGTCAAGCCGCCGACCTCCTGAAAATGTCCTACCGCTCCTTCCGCCATTACGCGAAGAAATATGGGATCTAGAACCCGGTTCACAGCAGCGGTCATGGACAGTATTTGTCAGATCCTTCCAAGCAAAAAGTGCGGTCGCCCGGAATTGGTCCATAGAAATGCAGCCCGCCGAAAATCCCCCCTCATTCGACAAACAATGGTCATATTGTCCTACCTGGGAATCAACGCAATCCAATGGCATCGCAGAGCGCAAGGAGGAGCGACTCTGCCTGGGCCGAAATGTCCGCAAACGCCTTTATGCGACGCGAACATGACGTGATTTGTCGCTTTGCTTCGACAAAAAGCGGCAGCCCCGCGCTCTGGAAGGAGTGACAAGCGCCCTTCCTCACGGTGGCTCCTTCTAACCCATTGATAAGCAAGAAGATTTAAAACAGCTTTCGGGGGCATGGGGTGGCACCTTGGAAGGCAAGTTGCCCTATCGGTATTCGAGCATTACCTGGAAATTTCCAAGTGGCAGCTTAGATTACCAGAGGAGGATTGAATGAAAAAGAGCTCCAAGGGCTTCTCCCTCATCGAACTTTTGATCGTCGTGGCGATTATTCTGATCATTGCCGCTATCGCCATCCCGAACCTGCTTCGTTCGCGGATCGCTGCGAACCAAGCCTCAGCCGTGGGTTCCTTGCGCACACTGAACACTGCTGAGATTACCTATTCTTCCACCTACAACGCAGGATTTACCGCCGCGTTGCAGTATCTTGCCCCCATGCCCAGTGGCGCCAACCCCGTCTCGACGGCCGCCGGGTTGATTGATAGCATCCTTTCCGGGGCGGGTGGGACCGTGAACGTGTCATCGAAGAGCGGATACAGCTTCCAGTATTCGCCCGGCTCGCCGGACGTCACCAACCACATCAACCAGTACAATTTCCAAGCCACGCCCATTACTAGTTCCACTGGCACGAACTACTATTACACCGATGAGTCAGGTGTGATTCGTCAAAACTCGACCACAGTTGCTCAGTCCACGGATTCGCCTATCGCTGGCTAGGTTTTTCACGAGCGGGCAAAGCTTTTCCAGAGGGGGGTCGCATGACTCCCCTCTTTCTTTATGGAGACAGCCCGTGCCGTGCTCATAGACTCCCCTCAAAATCTGATTTCAGAGGGCAAGCGCAGGTCCGGCGCAAAGGGAAGGGTATTGTGTGGTGAATCCCATGCGCAGCAACGGTCGCTTGATGCGCGATTAACTTGCCCAGCGCGCCGAATTGTCGTAAGGTACGGATTCATTTTCTTAAGGAGATGAAATGCGGAGGGAAGGCACAGGCAGCAAGCATCGCGCAATTAAAGTGCTCCTCACGCTGCCATTGATTCTGTGGCTCCTGTGGCAAGGTCTCAATCCGCAGCTTTACGCCGGCGCCCCGGGTGCATTCTTCAGTCTGATGCTTGCCAGCTTCGTGATCATTCACTTCCGCATTCGACCGAGTTGGGTGGACGCAGGGTTGATGGTCGTGATTACGTCTTTTCTTGCCACGGTGGATTCTCACTTGTTCCAGGGTCCGGGCAGCATCATGGCCTTTTTTTCATTCTTGGGCTTGAGCAGCTTCTTTATCATGGCCGTTCGGTGCATCTGGGACCCCCAACGAAGGTTGCTGCTCTATGCCTGGGTGCCTCCGGCGATCTATGTCGCGATAGGTCCCGTTATTCGCGTCCTGCACGATTGGACAGTCAATGCACATCCGCAGACCCTCGATTTTTATCTCCTGTCCTTTGAAGGCAGTCTCAGGGTGCAGATGGCTTTTGTCATCGGGCAATATTATGCTCGTATCCCCTGGCTGCACAATAGCGCCCTGCTCGCTTACTACGGTGTGAGCATTCCCATGGCATTAGTTTATGCCGGCCGCCTGAGCCGATTCCGCGAGGGAGCCTTTCCATCGGGTCTGGCGTTTCTCCTCGCCGGGCCGATCGGATTCTTGTTTTACAACCTTTTTCCGGCATGCGGCCCGGTTTACGTGTTTGGAAAGGGATTTCCTTTTCATCCCCTCTCGCTCGATGTATTGTCCCGGCTTGTCTTGCTGCCCGCCGCAATTCCCGGCCGGCGCAATGCCATGCCGTCGCTTCATCTAGCTTGGGCTCTGCTCGCTTGGTGGTACTCCAAGGGACTATCTTGGATCGAGCGGGTCCTTGCCTTTGCCTTCCTCGCCTTGAATGCGGTGGCAACCTTGGGGATAGGAGAGCACTGGTTCGCGGATCTCATTGTGGCGTTCCCATTTGCGCTGATGACGGAAGCCCTCTGCGCATATCAGGTACCTTGGCAGGATCCCGCGCGTAGGGCCGCACTTTTTCTGGGGCTGGGGGTAACCCTAGGCTGGATCGCCGCGCTCCGTTACGGCACCGCATTCTTCTGGACCTCGCCGATCGTCCCGTGGGCATTATCGGCGGCTACGATTGCGATTGTTTCGCTACGACACGGGAAGCTGGACGCCGTCGCCAAGCCTGGGAAACTCGCGGCGACCGTTTGAACCCCCCGATCCATGATGGAATCGGCAGAATCTTGCCCAGCACGCAGCAATGCTGTAACGTATCGGGCATGGGAGCACCGATGAAGGAAATTGATCCGGGGCCTCCAGCGGCATTCGCCGCTGCCGCGAAAGGCCCACCGCTCAGCCCCTTTCCCCGCTTGTGGGCGGCGGGCGTTTGTGTTTTGACCTTTGTTGCCTACCTTCCAACCCTGCGCTTCCAGTTCGTGCACGATGACCGTGGCATAATTGTGGAAAACCCTGCCTTGCGTACCTGGCATGCTGTCCCCGGCTTCTTTACCGCCCACTCCTGGGAAAGCATTGCCCCGGGCATTCTGGGGAACGAATACCGCCCCCTCTTCCTACTCTGGTACAGAATCAATTACGCCCTATTTGGCAATCACCCCATGGGGTGGCATTTCACCACCGTTTTCGCCCATGTGGTGGTCACATACTGCGTTCTGCTCCTAACGTATAGGTTTTTCGGGAAGTGGCCCGTCGCGGTCTTCAGCGGGTTGGTTTTCGGTCTCCACCCTGTCCATATTGAGGGCGTCGCGTGGATTTCTGGCGTTCCCGACTCGCTTTTGGCGGCACTGTTGATCCCGTCCTATCTATGCTGGCTGCGTTCCCGGGAAGAGGGTGGTCGAGGCGCGCGGTGGCTGGGCGTCTCGCTGGCTCTGTACGGAATGGCCTTGCTGATTAAGGAGACCGCAGTCGTGCTGCCGCTGATTCTGATTGTATCCCAATGGATGGGCTTCCCGCGCCCCCTGGAACCGCGGCTGCACGGATGGTTGCAAAAATCCTTGCAGACCATCAGGGCGCTTGTTCCCTTTCTTGTGCTCACGGGCGTCTATCTGACGGTGCATACCGTGGCTTTAAAGGGGTTCGTGCATCCCGCTTCCCAAATCAGTTGGCTTACGATCATCCTGACGTGGCCTTCCTTGCTATTCTTCTACCTGAAACTTCTGCTTTGGCCTGTGGGCTTAAGTCCGTTCTACGGACTGCTGTTCGTCTCGCACCCGACGCTGCGGAACACCATCCTTCCGGCCTTGGGACTGCTTCTGGTTACTGTGGGGCTCTGGAGATGGGCGTCCCGCTCGCGCCCCGTAGCCTTAGCGATCCCCTGGCTGATTGTCCCGCTCCTTCCGGTTCTAAACGTCCAGATTTTCGACAACGGGAACTTCGCCCACAACCGGTACTTGTATTTGCCCTCGGTCGGGTTCGCCATGCTCGTCGCCATGGGGCTGGAAAAGCTAAAGCTAGGAAGGCCGAGGTTCGGCGTCATCCGCTCGTCGCAAGTCTGCGTGGGCCTGGGATTGGCGGTGCTCACGGCATTTGCCGTCCAGGTGGAAGATCGCATTTATGCCAGCGATGCCGTGTTCTATTCCTTTGCCTACTCGCACACGGCGAGTCCGGATCCCGTGATCGCCATGGACTATGCCAATACCCTTGCCGAGCAAGGCGATTTTGACCGCGCGGGCGAGACTTACCAAAAGCTGATTCAGGCGCACCCGCAGATGTGGAGCGCCTACTTCAATCTCGGCTGTATGTACTACCACGCGGAGCGATTGGATTCGGCGATGCACTATCTATCCCAGGCTGCCGCCGGAGATCCTGCGAATGCCCGCGCCATTTTCTATCTCGGGCTCGCCGATTTGAGATTGCACCGCCTGGATGAGGCGGAAGCAAATCTGCGCCGGGCGGCCGTGCTCGCCCCCACGACGCCGAATTATCACTTCGCGCTGGGGATGGTTTTGAAATTGCGAGGGAATTGGCCGGGAGCGATGGCCGAGTTCCGCAAGGAACTCGAACTCAATCCTGGGCACCAAGCCGCCGCGCAGCAGGCTGCGGAGATTCAAAAACGGATAGTAGGACAGTAGTTATACTGTTTCTGCCCAAGGTTAGGTATAATAGTTAAGCTGCTCATAAAGCGGACTCCGGAGGGAGCGCCGACAAGGGGCGGAGTTCAGCCCGCCAGTGGTCGAGAGCCATGCTTGCCATCGAGATCAACGGCCTGACAAAAGACTATCGCCTGGGTTTCTGGAAAACCCGGCGTAAGCGGGCTCTGGATTCCTTGCACCTGCGAGTGCAGTCGGGGGAAGTTTTCGGCTTACTGGGCCCCAATGGAGCGGGGAAGACCACCACCCTCAAAATCCTTTTTCGCTTGGTCTTTCCGACTTCCGGCACGGCGAGAATTCTGGGAAAGGAACTGAATGACACGCGCATGCACCAGCGTGTGGGTTACCTTCCCGAGAATCCGTATTTCTACGACCACCTGACGACGGAAGAACTGCTGTACTACACGGGCAGGCTCTTTGGGCTGGGGAAAGACGATTTGCGGCGGCGCGTCAATCAACTCTTGGACCGGGTCGGGCTGAGCGAGTCACGCCACGTACCGCTGCGGCGGTTTTCCAAAGGCATGGTGCAGCGAGCGGGCATCGCGCAGGCGCTCATCAACGACCCCGAGGTGATCTTCCTGGACGAGCCGATGTCCGGCCTCGACCCCCTCGGGCGCCGCGAGGTGCGCGATCTGGTTCTGCAATTGCGCGAGGAAAAGAAGACGGTTTTCTTCTCGACGCATATTTTGACGGATGCGGAAATGCTCTGTGATCGAGTCGCCATCCTGAATCGCGGCCAGTTACAAGGCTGCGGGGAACTTCGCCAAATCCTGAGCCTGGGCGCTTCCACGACCGAGCTGACTCTGGAGAATCCCTCCGAGGGGGTTTTGCAGGAGTTGCGGCCCCTGGTGATTTCCATGGTTCGGACGGGGGATCGTGTGCGCCTGCAAATCCGGGAAGATTCCAACCTCGAAGAGGTTTTGGCTCTTTCGTTGCGACACAAAGCGAAAGTGGTTTCCCTGAACCCCGTGAAGATGTCACTGGAAGACTACTTCCTTGCCAAGGTGTCACAGTCGGAAATGGAATCTGCTGCAACCGTCGGCGTCCACGACAAGTAGGTGAGAATATATGGGACGGATCGTAGCCATCGCGCTTGGAGCCTTCAAGGAATCCGTGCGCGAACGTGTCCTCTACAACCTGATTGTCTTCACCTTTCTGATGATCGGGGCGGCGATCCTTCTGGGAAGCATTTCCGTGGGCGTGGAGCAGCTCATCCTGGTCAATCTGGGCCTCGGAGCAATTTCCGTATTCGGCCTGCTCATCGCCATCTTTATCGGGATCGGATTGGTTTCCAAGGAGATCGAGCGCCGGACGATTTACAACATCCTCTCCAAGCCGGTCGCGCGCGCCGAATTCATTGTGGGCAAATACGCGGGGCTGCTGCTTACCCTTCTGGTCAATACCGCCATCATGACGGCGGGTTTTTACGTGGCGCTCGCCTGGCAAGAAGGGGGCTTGGCGCTTCGCGATTTCTCTCTTCTGATCGCGGTTTACTTCATTCTGCTGCAACTGGCCATGGTCGTGGGCATTGCGATTTTCTTTTCCTGCATTTCTACGCCGATTCTCTCTGCCGTCTTCACTTTTTGTCTTTTTGTCATCGGGAACTTTTCCAGCGACATTCGCTGGTTCGGCCAGGAAAGCGGCAGCCCCTTTCTGGAAAAGACCACCGCTATTCTTTACTATCTTTTGCCCAATTTCGGCGACTTCAATGTCATCAATCAAGCTGCGCACCAGGCTAGAATTCCCGGCACGTTCATCGCCGCCAACACTTGCTATGCCGTCCTTTACATTGCCATCCTGATCTCGGCAGCCATTTTGATCTTTGAGGAGCGGGAGTTTAGATGAAGAGGGTCCGAAGTCCGGAGTCCGAGGTCCGAAGTCCAGACAGGGTCATCGCAGTACCCACTCCGGGTCCACCACCGCGCTTCCGACTCCGGACCCCGGACTTCGGACTTCGGACTTTTCTCATTTTAGTTGTGGTTGGCGGCCTGCTCGGTCTTTATCCGCTCCAGAAGAGCATTGACGAGCAGCTCAGCTCGGCTCTGAGCCAACGCGAAGAACTCATCTTCCTGCCGCCGGAGGCCAAGTTCGCGCAGCTCAGCGGCGGATACTCGGGATTATTGGCGGCTATCTACTGGACACGCGCGGTGCAATATTATGGACGCCACCACTTGGCCCACGCCAAGGAATTTTCGCTGCTCGGGACTATGCTCGACATTGCGACAAGTCTTGACCCGCACCTGTTGATCGCCTACCGGTTCGGCTCCCTCTTCCTGGCGGGGAAGCCGCCGGAAGGCGCGGGAAATCCCCAACGGGCCATTTACCTGCTTCAGCGCGGGATCGTTGCCAATCCCGATTACTGGCGTTTGTGGGAGGATTTGGGGTTCATCTACTACTGGGACATGAAGGACTACGCCCACGCCGCCAGGGCATTCCAGGCGGGAAGCGAACGGCCCGGCGCGCTAACCTGGATGCGCGTGCTCGCCGCGTCCGTGGCCGCGAAGGGTGGGGAGATTCAAACCTCGCGTACCCTTTGGAGGGAAATTGCCCGCACGGCAGGGAACGATTCCATCCGCCGTAGCGCGGAAAGCCACCTCGCCGCCTTGGATGCCCAGGAGGAGCTGAAAAGGCTCAACGGTCTGCTCGCACTTTACCAACAGAAGGAAGGCCGCCAAGCTCGCTCCATGCAAGACCTGATCGCGGCAGGCTACTTGCGCGGGATTCCTCTTGACCCTTCGGGCGAGCCGCTGGTTGTGGGGTTTGATGGCCGCGCCGCGCTGGGTCCGAAAAGCAAAATTGATTTGGCTTTGGGGCAGTAGTAGTACGACAAAGCATGAGTTGAAGGAGTCTAAAGAGTCGAAGAAGTTGAAGGTTTTTTTGGCTTGTTTATCTTTTTCGACTTTACGACTTCATTCTCCCGCTCCGTTAAGGTGAAATCGCGTGGAAATTATACGATTTGGTTTTTGGGAAGCGGCCAAAGTTCTGGGGCTGTTGATTCTGGGACTCATTTCCGCCAAGGGGGTGGCTTCCCTTGCGCCCCGGAAGGGCTGGATCAAACCCGGTCTTTATGCGCTCATCCTGGCGCTGGCAGGACTTGGATCGTGGTACGCCGGCAACGATTTGGCAGCGGAAGTTTATTATTGGAGCTGCAGCAGCAATCTAGACCAGGGGGATTTGTTTAAAGGCTACTCCAACGCCCTCCGGGCCGTCAGCATACGGCCGAACAACTTGAGTTATTGGCGCGCCGTCATCCAGAGCAAGAAAAGCCTGCAACAGTTCCAGTCGGCGCTGGACGATGAGCCGGCATTGCGGGCCTTGGGCGGCGGCAATGTGGATGAGGCGGACCAAACCCAGTTCGCCATGTGCTGGTATTCTCTGGGGCAGTACGACAAAGTTATAGCCACCACTCTCTCCCTGATTCGCCAGAATCCAGCCTATGCCACGCCCTATGTTTTGCAAGGCCTGGCTTACACGGCGGAGAGGAAGTATGCCGAAGCGCAGCAGAGTTTTTTCCCCGTGCTGCAAATGTTCCCTAGCAATCAAATCGCTGTGGAGGGCTTGGCGCGTGCCTATTATCTCGGCGGCGATCGAGGGCGGGCGCTGGCCGTGCTCAATGCCACGGCAAAATATCCCTTCCCTCCGCTGTCGCGAGAGAGATTTGAGGCGCTAAAGGGGCTCTATGACCAGTAGCCCGCGCCTCACCCTCCCCGTGCGGCTGGAGGACCTGGTCGCCCTCATTTTTTTCCTCCTCAACCTCCTTCTCCGCATCATCTTTCGGGGCCTGGGAGGCAACGGTTTCAGCCCTGCCGACGTCCTCATCATCATTCCGGCCGTAACGCTGTTGCTCGCCAAGGAACTGGTTCATTATTTTATGGCGGGAAGGCCGGACCCCGCGGCCGGGAAGGAAGGGCCCTGGGATTTCGCCCGGCCGTTTTGGGAGATCCTTCGCGATTGGTTTCCTTTTCTGATCATTCTCCTGATGTATTACACCCTTTGGGGTGATGCCACGCTGCTGCTGGTTACCACGGACCGCGACCCGGCTTTGATCGCGCTCGACCAGCGGCTTTTTGGATTTCAGGCCAGTCTGGCGTTGCAACGGATCGTTTCCCCCGGCCTGACCTCGTGGATGACCTTTGCCTATTTCTTCCACGTCATCAACATCCCGCTGGTCGCTTGCTTCATTTACGTTCGGCGCGAGCGCGCGCGCTTCCGCGAAATGATGAGCGGCATTGTGGTGGTCACCTTCCTCGGGCTGATGGGTTATCTTCTGGTTCCCGCCATCGGCCCCATGTATACCCTGCGCCATCAATACACCATCCCTCTGCACCAATCCCTCTGGCTGGCGAATCGCGAAATGGATTTCATGGACTTCGCGCGCATTCACCGCGATGTTTTCCCCAGCATGCACGTGGCTCTTTCTTTTGTGGTTTGGCTTTATGCTTACCGGAATTCCAAGAAGCTCTTTTGGATTCTCTCGCCCCTGATCCTTAGCCTTTGGTTTTCCACCCTTTATCTTCGCTACCATTACCTGATTGACGTGGTGGCGGGTTTGATCCTTGCCCCACTTTCCTTTTTGCTCGCCAATTGGCTCTTCCGCCGTTTCGGGGAAATCCCGGTTTCGCTGGCCATTCCCGCAAGCTGGGCAAAACGCCTGCCGCGGCTCTTCCCTCCGCAGCCGGAGGGGGGAATCCCAAGAGTGGAGGAGCGCCGCTAATGGGCCAAGAACCAATCGCCAATCACCAACCACCAATCACCCATGACCCACCGCCCCATCATCAATTCCTCACGCCGGCCTGGACCCTCACCTTGTTGCTCCTTCTTGCCGTCCTCCCCTATGTCAACACGCTGCAAAACGGATACGTCTATGACGACAACAATGAGGTTTTAACCAACCCTTATATCCGCAGTTTTGCCCATGTGGGCGACATCTTCAGCACCCGAATCCTGGCGCACCTGGGCGCGCGCGGCGCCACCAACTACTACCGCCCCATCAGCATTTTGGGGTTTTTGCTTTGCTACAAGTTGTTCGGCCTGCTCCCCTATGGATTCCATCTGGCGAGTTTGCTCCTGAATGCCCTCATCGTGTGCTTGCTGTTCGGCCTTACCCAACGGCTGTTCCATGATCAGCGATGGGCGTTTGCCGCCGCGGCGATTTTTGCGCTCCACCCCATCCACACCGAATCGGTGGCGTGGATTTCCGGAGTCACGGACCCCGAGCTGGCCCTGTTCTACCTGGGCGCCTTCTGGTTTTTCCTGGCCAGTGCCCGGCCGCAGGGCTCGCGCTCGGAGTGGGCGCAATTGGGGATGGTGGGGAGCTTTATTCTGGCGCTGCTTTCCAAAGAGCAGGCCGTGACGCTGCCCCTCACGGCCATGATTTACGAGCATTTTTACCGGGGCGATCGAGCCGGCACCACCTGGCGGCAGAAAGCCTCGCGCTACGGCTCTTTGTGGCTGCTGGTGGCGGCCTACGTGCTGTTTCGAATTCGCTTTTTTGGCGCCTTTGCGCCCGTGCAGTTGACCCGGAATGTGAGCTGGTATGAGGCTATTCTCTCCGCGGCGCCGTTGGCGGGCCTCTACCTTTGGAAGATGATTTGGCCCGTTCACCTCATCGCCTACTATGCTTTCCACAAGAGCGTCACGCCGCTCGACCCTTGTGTCCTGGCCGGGGTGGCGGCGCTGGCCTTGTGCGCGCTGGCTCTTGTTATCCTCTGGAGACGCCACCGCCGCGTTTCCTTCGGCTTTATCTGGTTCTTCATTAACATTGCTCCGGTGCTGAACTCCCGCTGGCTGGGCCCCAACGTCTTCACCGAGAGGTATCTCTACCTTCCTTCCGTGGGCCTCTGCTGGGTGGCTGCTTGGGGAATCCTGCAAGTCTGGGCCTGGACCGCGCCTCGGCCGCGCGCCTGGCGTGTGGCCTTTGAGATCATCCTGGCCGTGGCCGCGGTGCTGGCTGTCGTCCGCATCTTTACCCGCAATCGCGATTGGCGCGACGATGAAACGTACTATCGCGCCACGCTGGCGGCGGTGCCGGAAGCTGGGAGCCTTCGTCTGAATCTGGGGGCGGTCTATTGGAATCGCCGGCAGCCCGCCGACGCCGAGCGCGAGTGGAGGATGGCCCTCGGGGCCTATCCCAGCGCCCAGCTTCTTAATAACCTGGGGCTGGTTTACGCCGGCAGGAAACAATACGACGAGGCGATCGAGTACTTTCAACGCTCCATGCGGCTGCGTCCGAATAATACCGATGCGCACCTGAATCTCGGACGGATTTACGAAACCCTGGGAAAGATCCCTGAGGCGGAGCTGCAATTGCGCGCCGCCGCCGCCCTGGCGCCGCTCAGCATCCAGGCGCGGAATGAGTTGGGGAACCTTTATTTGACCACCGGCCGCTGGCATGAAGCTGAAACGCAATTCTCGGCCTCGGCGGCCAGCATTCCCAACGGCGGAGCTTTCGATGCGCTGGGAGATATCGCCGTGCGCGAGGGGCGGAGCGACGCGGCCGAGCAGGACTATCGCCAGGCAATCGGCCTGGATGAATTCGACTTTCACGCGCACTTTGGACTGGCGGCGATTCTTGCCGCCAAGGGCCGCAGCGCGGAAGCGGCGGACCAATATCGCGCCGGCCTCAGCGTTGATCCTCGCAACCAGCAGGCCCAGGCCGCACTGAAACAGCTTACGTCCAGTTCACCCCATGCCAAAACCCCGAACCCATAAGGCCCACGCGGGGACTGGGCCACCCCCCTGGCTGTTATGATTAGCGGAAGTATGTGTTTTACCAAAGGCGCCGCCCATTCAGCGCGGCATAGCACGGCCCTCTTACACTTCAGCCACCCCTCAGGAGGCTTGGCGGTGGTCGAGTTAATACAATTCTGCTTTGGAAGAGATAAGGGTAGCGGCGTGCCCCATCCGTATTGACGATGTGTGGTTGCCGCTGGGGTCTTGGACATGAGAAAAGCCCAGGGGCACAAGAGCAGTGACCGTAGCTTGGCCGCAGAGGTTATCTCTCAGATGGGTTGGGAAGCCATTGCAATCGCTTCGTTCACTACGGCCTCAGAGACCCGAAAACTGCGTTCTCGACGGAGCTTCCTCACCAATGCCCACGGTTCTGAAGCTCGTCCTTCAAGGTGCAATCGCGCCAGCAGGCGGACAGTTCCCACAACTTTGAATCCCTTAAGCCTGCCAATCTCGCGAGCCCTCTTTTCATCACCGATGAAGAACCCGGCGGCCTGTTCCTCCGCTTGCACGAGTGCCTCAGCTTCCCCTTCATGCATTTGGTCCATCAGCAAACGGACGTTTGTCCTATCGGCAGCCATGCATCTTAGAAAACAGCCGGTTTGGTATAGCTTTTTGAGCTGATACCGAAATCTACCCTTTCTGTTGACTTCCGTATGAACGACGCGGGGGACGTAAACCACGTCAAAAAAGCTGGAAAGCTCCCCCGCGAGGCCGAGGTGCGTAAGGTAAATAAGCGGAGAACTGTCTACAACCGCAATGCGCATTATTTTTCGCTAAGTGCAAAGAGGAGGAGCAACGCAAGGCCTGCGGCGACAAGGGCTCCGGCGGCTTGCCGTTTTTCCTTACTAAGGTGTTGCTCTTGCAGGAATTCGACCACTTCCGCCTCGACCTTTCCCGGATTATCCCAAGGCGAGAATGTGAAGACACGGGGAAATTGCGCAACCAGGGGGCTGTTCGCTAGATCTGAATGCACAATGGGTATCACCAGTTTTCGCCTTGCCAGAGCATACCTAAGCTCCTTCTGAACGCTCGCATTCGCTCTCGCAGTGATGATCGCGAGGACGCAGTCCGAGCGGTCAATGGCGTTCTCCACGCTCCCCGCGGCAGTCTTTTCCCCGGAAGGAAACGGGAACCCCCGACGCGGCACATGCAACTCAATGTCGTGCGCCGCCGCCAGTGTTTGCAACCGCCAAGCCAGCGCTTGCTCGGCAGGATCGAGGCTGTGACTCAGGAAAACTTTAAAGGCCATAGACCTGATATTCTACGCTTCTAATTACCATGGTGCTAGTGTGGTTTTTCGATGGTCTTTCGCTCTTCGTCGGTAATCTGTTAAGATATATTCGGTAGGCAAGGTTGCGAGAGGGAAAGATGCCAAAAAAACGCCGCCGGATAAGTGCCAGCGAGTTTTCCAACCGCTTCACCAAGATCGTGTCGCGCCACCTTTCCGCGCTGCCCCCCGAGGAACAGGACAAGCGCATCAAGAACGCCGAGCGCACCTCGCTAAGTGCTAACCGTGCCGAGCGTCCCACAACTCGCAGAGTTGAAGAAACTCGGGCGATCCCTCTTTTATCCCGTACTCACGAATAACCGCAAGATAAGTCCTCTTCTCGCAGCCCGGATCAGCGAGCATATCCGCTACCCTTCGAATCATGCGCTGACGCGCCAGCGTTACAGCCTTCTTCGGCTGGCGACGCCCTCTCGCAGTTTCCTCAGCCATTACGTCTTTGAAGTCTTCCTTCTTTGACACCTGTTCTGCTCCTCCCGTGCTCATTCACTCCCTGCGGTCATTCGTCATACTTGACCACCTTCAGTCATTAGGCCATACTCGATATAAGGCTGTCGAGGTTTCGCGTGTATATTAGGCGCAATCCGCTACTAATTCCTTCCTGGACAATGGTTTCGGACCCAGGAGAGAGAATTCGGACGTGGTACGAATCCCATTTGTCGAGGCTCGCGAGAGCCGCCGAGATTGAAGGACTCCGCATCGATGTGGGTCGCTTTCTAAAATGGCTCTTCGACCCAGGAAATATAGCGACTCGCCCCAAAGCTCCAGACAAACATCAGAAACTTCCGATGCGAGGGCGGCATGTGAGCCGCGGGGGATTGCTCAAACATCTTCGTGGTTCGGACCTAAGCGAACGGGTCTATGTTGGCGTGAGGGTCTTGGAGCTGAAAGGATACACAAACAAGGTGGCATGCCTTGAGGTGGCCAAAGCACTAGATTGGAAGTGGAGACTTGCAAAGTCAAAGAGAGGGCGCCCGAGCGCTGGGAAAACCCCTAATGACTCTTTGGCGCAAGCACAGATCGTACGGAGCCTAGCAAACAGATACCGGGCCTTTGACGGCTCGCATCCGTATCTCGTCTCTCGCCGGGAACTGAAGCCGGACTTTCTCGTCTGCAACTACGTTGGGTCTTACTTGCATTTCGAGGACTGGCTAGAGATTACCCGTCCACGGCTAGAGACTCCCGAGGGACATGCCGGTTACGACAAATTACTTGGGGCTGGGTACATCGACATGTTCTTGCCTCCGCGACAGCACGCAGCACCCCGTGCAATATCGGATTCATCACCGTAGCGCCAAGCAGGTAGCCCCGTTTGGTTTGCTAGCCGTGGGTTTGTCGTCATAGGTAAGGGCCCACGGTCAATCAGAGTACGATTGGCCGTGGCTGCTTAGCACCTGGAGTTCAATTTAACACAGGCCGACAACAAGGATAATCGTTTGAGAATTGGGCCGGCTTGACGCCCACGCTGGGCGGCGGTATGGGTGTTCCCCTACTTCACAAGCTTTAGAAGTTTTTCCGTTGACTCCTTCTTCATCAGACTCAAGAACTTATTCATAGCGCTTGGACTGGGGGTTTTGTGCTGCGCCTCCACACGTACCTCAAATGTATCCCACTTAGCAGGGTCCCCGAACGTCACCAAGCCAACACCGAAGCGGATAGCTTCTTCTTCCAGGCGCTCAAGAAAATCCGTATCCTGTTGGTTTTCCGGAAGGTGCAACGCGAGATAGCTCTTGTTGGCGAAGGCAGAGTGGGAGGCGGCCTCGTAAATGCCTTCCACACCAGTTGCATCCTCAGGTTTAATTTCGAAGGTGATAACCTCAATGGTCTTCTCGGGGATAAATGTGTATGTACCGACCGACACTAAGGTCACATCAGGCCGGGTCCACTTCCCGCCCGTGTGCGTTTTTCCTTTGTGAGCGGAGATTTCTGTAACATATTCAGTAATGTCATATTCCTGAACCCACTCTGTTTGAACCGTTTCGTGAAAAGGTCCGTACAGGCCGGACTCCTTCCCACGCCTTTTGGCTCGTGGCTTTCTTTGCCTCAGCGTGTCTGCAACCAAACGAATGGTCCCACCCTTGCCGCGCCCTCGCTCTAACCTACCTGTCTCGATTAAACCATTGCGAATCTGCCAATAAACCTCTTCGCCAAAAGCTTGTTTCAACTCTTTCCTCGATTCATCCAGAAATGTGCGACGAAGGGCGGAATTCGCGACGCGCTTGCCATCTCTTGGAACCAGTGAGAGGAGCAGCCGACGGGCTTTCTTCTCAGTTTCTTCAGTGATCTTAATTCTTGGTCTACCCATAGAATTTGGCCCTCAGCCATTTTTAATCTGCACTGCCGGAGTTGTTGAACGCGAGTCACATTCTAACACGGTCCAGGGATTGCAAACGCATCAGGCTTGGGCTGACGCTGCCTGAAATCAGCGAGGTAGCGCAGAGGTGCGCGGCGTTTGCGCTCCTCTGCGAGTCTTCTTTGGCATTGCGTGTGTGCATGTTAATAACATGGTTATGGTTCCAAGATTAAGAACCGCGGAGGAATCCGTCGGCTGACGGATACCTCCGCGCTACCCCGCTATGGCCGCGGTCCCGCGCTCGATCACGCCCATCAGGTCGCGCACTGTTTTCACGTGGACAGACCAAACAAAGCGGTTTGCTTCGGCGCAGCCAAGTCACGGAGGTCCACAGTGGCGCCTTTCATAATCTTGCCATAGACATCTCGCGCCTTTGCTTCATCAAACTCCGAGAAGAATCTGAAGACGCCAGCGGCAACAAACTCCGGCGTGAGATCACAGGTGATCCAACGTCTTTCCTCAGTTTCAGCCACCTGACCGGTCGTGCACGAGCCGCCGAAAATGTCAACGACTAAATCTCCGGGGTCAGTTAGGAAGCGGATAAAGAACTCCGGTATCTTCGCCGGAAAGCGTGCTGGATGTGGCGCGACACCCACCGCCTTGCAACCGCTCAAGTATTGCCCGTTGCTCTCGCTGTTGGGGATTTGGAGAAGGTTGGGAGGAATGGCGCCACCGTTGTCCCGCGCGAACGCTCTCCCAATGTCGTGACCGCTTGGCCGCTTCGCCGGGCTGTAAAACTTCTGTGGGTCTTCCAGCAGCTTCTTCATCCGCCCGCTGTATTCCACCCGCACCTTCGAGATGTCAGCCTGCGGCCATGGTGTTTTCGAAAACCACCACAAGTTGTTGACGGCATCCTTGGCCCTGAGCTTCCGTTTATTCACCCATTCGATTGGGGAGGGCAGCTTGGAGGGGTTATACCAGTAGAAATCCTGTGCGAGAACGAAGTTGAGCTCGTCGCAAAGATAAATAGGGACGCGGAAATTGTAAAGGCTGCGCGCGGGCATCCCTTTTTCATATGCGCCGCCAATGTCCAGCACGAAGGAGCCGTCATTGCAGAGCTTTCGATGGATGAGCCGCGCAAATTGGGCAAGCCACCGAACATAATCGTGCTGTTCCGCGTTTCCATAATCTTTCTTGCGTTGCAAGGAAAATGGCGGACTGGTTATGACCAGATTGACGCTGCCATCCTCAAGCGATTCCAACAGCTCAAGCGAGTCGCCAATAAACGCTTTGCCAAATACGGTCTCAAATGCCTGTTTCATTTCCGCCCCCTCTGCGGCAACCAAAGGGGAAACTTATAGTCTGTAGATTCTTTGTCTGCACATCGCCATTCTACCATCGTGGTTGTCCAAAAGCAGGGAAATCTCCGGTCTATTTTTGCCCGTAATCTCCGGAAGTCGCGCCTCAATAAAAGCCTGTCGCAAGAGAGACTCGCTGAGCTTGCCGGCCTCCATCGGACCTATGTCAGCTCGGTCGAGCGGTGTGAACGCAACATCACGCTTGAAACCGTCGAGCGTTTCGCCGCAGCTCTCGGCGTAGACCCCATCGATCTTCTGCGAAAGACAAGTTAATGAAGCCATACCGGGACAAGAACATCAAGGAAAGAAGGAAAATGAAGCCGCACCCGGACAAGAAGATCATGGACGAGCTTTTTCCTCACATCCGGAAGTACCAGGAACTCGCCGAGAAGCACGGCATCGGGGATATCTTCCAAGACAACGGCGGCAAGCTCCTACAGATCGCCCTCACCACCGGCTTAAAAATCCTGAGCGCAAGGGAGGGCAATGATGCTATCGACAAAACCGGTCGGCAATATGAATTTAAATCCGTAAACATTCTCCTTACGTCTTCCTTTTCCACGCACCACCACATGAACCCGAAGATCATTGCAAAGTACCGTAAAGTCGCCTGGATCTTTGCTGTCTACAAGTCCATCGAACTCCAGCGCATTTACCTTCTGACGCCGAAGCAGATGGAACCCTTCTTTGGAACATGGGAAGCGAAATGGCATAAAGACGGGGGGAAGGACATCAACAACCCCAAAGTTCCGCTAACTTTCGTCGAAAAGGTTGGGGATCTCATCTACACGAGCGGTGGCTAACATAACCCCGTTCTTGATGAACTCGATCTTAGCTTGCCCCAAGTGGGCGAGCTTGCGCGGGCCGCTGGTGACGATTTCCTTGTAGGCCGCCTCGGCTTCCACGCTCCATTGCTAGGTGTCGTCAAAAGCCGTGATCTGCGCGGCGGATTCCTCACCGCTCTTTACCTGGAAGAGCACGTTGTAGCTGGCGTTGGAGTTGAAGGGTGGGTCGAGGTAAATCAGGCCAAAGCTCGAGTCCGCGATGTGCTCGCGAAGAATCTTCAGGTTATCGCCAAAATAGAGCTTATTCTTTTCGTCCATTTGCGCAGAGCATACCACAACTCTATGCGACTCGCGCACCCCGATGTGCCACCGGACAAGCAATCACATCAGGAATGGCAATGAAAGCACGCGTTCGTCATGCGGAAGGCGGCGAACGGCCTTGGCAGAGGGGGGCTTGCCTTCGATAGCAAATTTCGCGAGCTCGGGGATGGCCCGCTCGGCCATGCGGTAAAAGACGGGATCACTTTCAATTCCAATGCTCTCGTAGCCCACCGCCAACGCGGCGGCGATGGTCGAACCGCCGCCCATGAACGGGTCAAGCACCGTTCCCACGCCAAGTGGAAGTGAGGCGCGCACCACCTGCCGCATGAAGGCTTGGGGTTTCAGCGACGGATGCGGAGCAATGGCCCTTTCGGCAGCTCGGGTGGGTGCGGAGCGAATGATATCCTCGAAGGGCCTCTCCGTTGAAACTCGCCGGAGCCCGCCCGTTTTCCATTTGCGGAGATTGTCCTGCACCCGGCCTTCGCACGGCTTGCGGAACAGGCCCCACGGTTCCCAACCTGACCGCGGCATCACCGTGACGTGAGCGAACTCCCCGTGAGCATTCTTCGGCCGGTCGCCCCCACGCAGGGTCCTGACCAGGCGGATGATCTCGCCCCGTTTTTCGAAGCCGGCCTCTACTAGCGGCAGATAAACAAGGTGGGAGAGCAATGGATTGGTAGCGATAAACAGATGCCCGCCCGGAACCAGCACACGGATGGCGTGGCGGGCAAATTCCGAAAAAAAGCTTTGCAGCTTCGCGCGTTCGCCCTCGGTAAGGACCGTAAAACGCGGCAAAGGGCTGCGCTTGCAGCCGTCAAATGACGGAGGAATTCGCCATACGCCCCCGTTGCCGTTGCGAAGCTTTTCCTTTTCCACGGTGGTGTATTCTTTCAGTCCGTAGGGCGGGTCGGTAACGATGGCGTGAATGGAGTCCTTTTCCCTTTTCTCCATCCAGGAGAGGCAATCGCCGAGATACAGAGTGTAGCGCGTCACTTCTTCCCCTCGAAACTGCACCGAAGGGATGTTATCACGAATTCGCGTCCGACTCTCATGTGTCCTCAAAGGCCGTGATCTGCGCGGCGAATTCTTCGCCGCTCTTTTCCTTGAAAAGGACGTTATAGTTGCCGTTGGAGTTGAAGGGCGGGTCAAAGTAAATCAAGCCAACGCTGTCGTCTGCGACGTGGTCGCGAAGAATCTTGAGGTTATCGCCAAAATAGAGCTTATTCTTTTCATCCATTTCCGCAGAGCATACCACAAACCTTCGCGTGCGGCGCATCCAAAGACACTAGCACACAAGCCCTCAAATTATCGTTCATTTCGTCGGCGACTTGCACCAGCCGTTGCCGGTTACAGACAACGGCGACGAGGGGGCAACATGCGGCACGTGATCTTTCGCGGCCATCCCCATAACCTTCATCGGGCGTGGGACACGGGCCTCATCCAACACATCAACCGCGGTCCGGCGGCGGGAGTGGGTCAATTTGATGTAGAGGCGGCTTTACGCCGCCATATGGCGGGGTAAACCCGCCGCTACAACGACCGGGCGGAGTGGCAAAAGGGGAGCATCGAGATTTGGGCGTAACGCCGCCATCTTGGCGGCTCTTTGCCGGCTGGAAGCCGACGCTACATTTGAAATTAGGACACTGCCGGGCGTTGCTATGACCAGGTGAAAGGCCGTCGTCTTGGGTATAATACTTCCGATGATGAATGATGGTGCCGTGTGTTCTCGGTCCACCCTCGGGCGTAGGAGCGAAGCTTTGGAGTGCGGTAGCTTGCTGCCGCTTTCCTCCCCGCGAGCTTGCTCGCGGGAATCCCCAACGAGCGAAATCTCGTGGCAAGCTTGCTCGAAGGCGATCTCGTGGGGATTTCACCAGAGAGTGCAATTCCCCACCAGCCCGCAAACCGGCTGGAGCAAAAGCGGCAGCAACCTGCCGCACTCCCAAGCTTCGCACCCACGCACAAGGTGTGGCGCGAAGAGATCAGCGTTAGTGGGCTCGATCTGCGGATGGATGACCCTGGCCCTGTTTTGCTCCCTTGCCGGCACGGTGCATGCGCAAACCTCCGCTCCCCCCGCCGGCGACGCTTACATCCAGCAATTCGAGTCGAGCTACCACGAGGTGCGCAGCTTGCGGGCGGAATTCTCCCAGACCTACACCCTGGGGGGAAGGACTCGCATCGAAGGGGGAAGCGTGGTCCTTGCCCGTGGAGGGTTGATGCGCTGGGACTATCAGCGGCCCACGGTGAAGCTCTTTCTGTCGGACGGCAAGCAGGTGTCTCTCTATGTTCCCGAGGAGCATCAGCTCACCCGCAGCTCCTTGAAAGCGAGTGAAGACTTTCGTGTGCCGTTTGAGCTGCTGCTGACGCGGCTGAATCTGCGCCGGGTCTTTGCGCGCACGGAAATGGCAGACGCGGCGCTGGACCACGCCCCCGGCGACCACGTCCTGCGCGCATATCCCAAGAAGGAGTTTGCGGAGGATTACACCAACGTTCTGATCGAGCTAGACCCGCAGTTTGATATAAGAAGGCTGGTGGTGAACTACCCCGACCACAGCCGCATGGATTTCCGCTTCGACCGTGTCCAGCGCAACCCTCCCGTGCCCCGCTCGCTGTTTGCGTTCACGCCGCCTGCCGGGACGGAGATCATTGACCAGCATTGATCGGGGTTCCGGAAAGGCCCGCCATGAAGAGGGGCTTCATCACCAGTGCGGCCCGAGGGCCAAAAGCGACTGTATGTCCGGCAGCCGCACGGGCTGTGAGGGGTGAGAATATGCAGAAAAGAAAGCAGGTCGCGGGAAATCCCATAACTCCCAAGAATCGCGACAATATGACCGAAACAGCCTCCCCTGGCAGGGGAAACGCGACGGAATGACCCTAATGCGGTGAGAAGCTTGGACGAGCCGTGATCTCTCACGACTTCTGGAGACTCTTTGGGAATGGTGGGGTATCCACAATAATCCAGGCCCCCTGTGGAAAATGCGCGCGAACTTCACCCTCACGCAGTGCTCGCGTCTCCGGCCACACCGCTCAGGCCATCAGCACGAACTTCTCAATCGCGCAGGCCACACCACTTTCATCGCAGGGGGCAGTGATGGCCCACCCCGGCCGTGGAAGGCCCTCGATGTGATTTCCCATGACCACCGGCAGGCCCGCGAAATCCAGCATTTCGAGGTCATTGAAGTTGTCGCCGAAGGCCATTATTTCACTCGCGGGAATTCCACGCTGCGTTGCCCAGAATTTTAACGCGCGCCCTTTTGAGCATCCACAATTCATGATGTCAAAGAGGGCGATGTTGCGGTGCGGATACTTCGTCCATGTCAGTTGAACGTGTCGGCCGGCCGCGGATTGGCGAAGCAGCGCCTCTGCTCCCTCGATACGCGCGGGCGGGCCGCCAATCATGATCTGCACCGGGTCGGACTTCACCGCGTCTTGCAGGTCCGGGACCAACGACAGGTGATCCATATTGGTTCGGAGATACCAGCCGAGCGGGCCCTCGGGGGTAGCGCAGTCCTCCATGGTGACTTGTCCGCAGCCCGGCAGATCGAAGATGACCACGGTGTAAGGCCGGAAGGCGTGGATTATTTCCAGGACTTTGAGGGCAACGTCGCGGGGGAGGAAGTCTTGGTAGGCAACCTCGTCTGCGGCCGTGCGAACCAGCGCGCCATTGGAGGTGATGGTGGCAACGGGGAAGGGAATTTTCGCCACGTAAGGCGCTGCGGCGCGGTGCCTCCGCCCAGTCACCACGACGATCTGAATCCCCCGTTCCCACGCTGCCGCCAGGGCATGAAGATCCTTCTCCGAAATTTCCCATTGACTGTTGACCAGCGTACCGTCAAGGTCCAGGGCAATCAGGCGAATCGACATGTGATGGGAAGATTTTAGCAGAATTCCGTTGGCTGGAGTTAGAAGCTTGAAGTCAGGAGTGAAGAGCCAGGAGGTGCTTGTAACGCTGACCTTCGGCGCCTGCCCTAGGCCGAAATCAGGGTTGGCATATGCTGAGTGTTGAGCTAAAGCGCGGTGGCGCATCCATTGCTTTTCATGTGTGGAAAGCGCCGGGATAAACCGGCAGGAAGCAGAGGATGGAAGATCCTTACGAGAAAGGAGTAGCGATCCACTCGGCCCCGAATTTTGCGCGGTGTGTCGCGAGGCATGCCGTGAAGCGTAAAGGAGGGGAAGAGGTGGGCTGGGTATTGAGCTCCGAAAAACTGCAATCAGGACGCCGACGCTGTCAGACTGTGCGGAAGGCAACATGGACGGGAGCGGTAGCGCGAGTTCCCGAACGGTCCTGCGTAGTCGTAGACCCCAGACACGCCTCGATACTTTCTGCACGAGAACCGGGAGACCTCCACAACGTCCCAGTCGATCGGGACCGGCGGGCGAAGGCCGAGGCCGCAAGGCCCGCATGCACGTCGGGGAGGAGTCGCACCGCGGCATAGTACCGATGAACCCTACGAACAACGACGGAAGATCGCCGGCGGAGAAGGGGGAGGGAAGGCCGCTGAACAAGGAGAACACTCGTTTGCCTAACACGTCACCGACACAGAGCGGAGCACGCGTGTCCCAGGGGCTGGCGGGTGTGCGGAGAGTCGCGAAAGAGCAACCAGGAACCAAGTTCACGGCGCTGCTCCACCACTTAAGCGTCGATCTCTTACGGGAAAGCTTTTACGCCTTGAAGCGGAAAGCCGCTCCGGGAGTCGATGGCGTCACGTGGCAGGAGTACGAGACCGGGCTGGAGGGCCGGTTAAGCGACCTGCACAGCCGGGTGCATCGCGGCGCCTTTCGAGCGCAGCCCTCGCGGAGAGTGTACATCCAGAAAGAAGACGGACGGCAACGTCCGCTGGGCATCGCGGCGCTGGAAGACAAGACCGTCCAGCAGGCGGTGGTGACCATCCTGAACGCGATCTACGAGGAAGACTTTCTGGGCTTTTCGTATGGGTTTCGGCCGGGGCGCAGCCAGCATCAAGCGCTGGATGCGCTCTGGGTGGCGCTCACGCGCAAGCACGTGAACTATATTTTGGACGCAGACATTCGGGGATTTTTCGATTCGATTTCCCACGAATGGATGCTCCAGTTCGTGCAGCATCGCGTGGCCGACCGCCGGATTCTGCGCCTCATCCAGAAATGGCTAAAGGCGGGAGTCCTGGAGGAAGGCGAGTGGTTGGAGACGGAGATGGGAACGCCGCAAGGGGCGGTGATATCGCCGCTGTTGGCGAACATCTATCTGCACTACGTCTTCGACCTCTGGGTGCAGGCGTGGAGAAAGAAACACGCGCGCGGGGACGTGATCGTCGTGCGCTATGCCGACGACACGGTCCTGGGGTTCCAGGCCCAGACGGAAGCGGACCGTTTTCTGGAGGACCTCCGGGAACGGCTGCGGAAGTTCGGGCTGGAGCTGCATCCGGAGAAAACGCGCCGGATTGAGTTCGGGCGGTACGCCGAAAGCAACCGGAAACGGCGAGGAGAAGGCAAGCCCGAGACGTTCGACTTTCTGGGCTTCACGCACATCAGCGGGAAGAGCCGGAAGGGGTACTTTACCGTGAAGCGGCATACGGCGGGCAAGCGCCTGCGCAAGAAACTGCGGGAACTGAAGCAGCAACTGCGCGTGCGCCGCCACGACTCGGTGGCGCTGACGGGCAAGTGGCTCCGATCGGTCGTGCAGGGCTACTTCAACTACCACGCGGTGCCGGACAACCTTGACAGCCTGTGGACCTTTCGGTCGCGGTTGACCTTGCTGTGGCGCAACCAACTGCGGCAACGCAGCCAACGCCATGGCATCACCTGGCGCCGAATGGGACAACTGGTCAGTCACTGGCTGCCCGTCCCGTGCATGCGGCATCCCTGGCCCGCCCAGCGCTTCGCCGCTACCCATCCAAGTTAAGAGCCGTATGCGCTAATCAGCGCACGTACGGATCTGTGCGGGGGGTGCTGGGTAACCAGCATCCCTACCGCGACCGCTCTCTTCACCGGCAAGGCCCCACAATATGTGCGCCATCCCCGGCAACAGGTTTGCTTGAGCGCATAGATAAAAAGCAATTCGCCCATGGCCCCATCGCCCGATTATACACCGGCGAGTCCGCTATGCCCCAGCAGTCTCCTCGGTGTTGGCCACCAGGGCCCGGTCGACCGGCAATTCGATGACAAACTTTGTCCCGGCGGGGAAATTCTCCTCCACGCGGATGGAGCCGTGGTGTTCGGCGATGATGCGATTGACAATCGCCAGGCCCAGGCCGGTTCCAGAGCGCTTGGTAGAGAAATAGGGAAGGAAGAGGCGTTCCTTGGCCTCGGCAGGGATTCCCGGCCCGCTGTCGTCGATGGTAATCTCCACCACATCGCGATCGGGATCGAGGGCACTGCGCACCCAGATTTCCTTGCGCAAAGACTGCTCGAGCGCCTCCGCGGCATTATCAATGAGATTCACCACCACGCGCTTCATCTGATCCGGGTCAGCTTGCACCAGGGGCAAATCGGGAGAGAGCGCGCGCTGCAAGGTGATTCCATTCAGGCGGCCGGCGAACACATTCAGCGCGTCTTCAAGAATGGTATTGATTTGGGCGGGGGCGGGCTTGGAGGCAGGGAAGCGCGAGTAGGCGGTGAATTCATCCACCAACGTTTTCAGAGTGCCCACTTCGCGTCCAATCAGTTTGGCGCTGTCGCCAACCGCCGCCAGCAATTCGCGCGGAGGCGATTCCGTGTCCATGCGCTCTAGCAGCCGCAGGATGCGCTCGGTGGAAAGCTGGATGGGGGTGAGCGGATTCTTGATTTCGTGGGCGATGCGGCGGGCCACCTCCTGCCAGGCCGCGGAGCGCTGCGAGCGCAGGACCTCCGCCAAGTCTTCCAATACCAGCACGGAACCCACGCGTCCGTGGCGGGCCTGAACGGAAGTGACCGTCAGCGCCATGAGCGCGCGGCGGCCTCCCAAATCAAGTTCCATCTGCTGCGTCACCACTCCCTGGCGCGCCGCCCGGCGGAACATGCGGGCAACCTCCCGCGCGTCTTCGGCGGAAAATAGATCGCTCAGTAGGCGCGCCGACTGGGTGCGAGGCCGTCCGAACAAGCGTTCGGCGGTGGAATTCAAGCGTGTGATCTGCCCTTGGGTGTCGAAGGAAATGACCGCGGTGGGGATGTTCTCCAGAATGGCTTCGATGGTGTGGCCACGCTCTTCCAGTTGACGGTTGGCTTCCTGGAGTTTCAAGGACGCCTGCTCGATGGCGCGCCGGTTCTCGAGAAGTTGCTGGGTCATCTGATTGAAGGAATGAACCAACACGCCCAGTTCGTCGTCCGCCCTCGCCGAGACTTGGAAACCCAGGTTGCCTTGCGCCACCTCGTGCGTGGCGTTGGCCAGCGCCTGGATGGGAATGGTGACCTGTTTGGAAAAGAAAAGGGCAAACCAGGTGGCGATGAAAAGAATCAGCAGCGTAAGCAGCCAGAGCATCGACACATAGTTGCGTTTTTCGGCTTTGCGCCGATGGCTCAACTCGTCGTACTTCTGCGCTTCCTGTTGAATCTCCGCGGAAATTCGCGTCAGTTTCGAGGGCAGGCGCATGATGCCGGCGATGGTCCCCAGGCGGGCGCCGGAATCAGCGAGTATGGGATCCACGGAGATGAACAGCTCATATTGGCCCACGGACCAGTGTCCCATCAGGCCGCCCGCGGGCATCATGCCACCCAAGACCTGCGGGAAGTAGCGGGTGATCTCCGCCGGTTTCGGCCAGGGCTCGCCGGCCTGCGCCAGCAAATGCCCGGAGGAGTCGAAACACATGGCGGCCACGGTCCCAGGGTCGGCAGCCACCTCCTGTGCCACCAAGCGCGCCACCAGTGGGGCTCGATGATTCTCCATGGCTTGGATGATTTCTTGATTCTGCGCGAGATAGCTCGAGATGTGATCGGCGCGTTGCGAGGCTTGCAGTTCGAGCTGGCGGACCAACTCCTCGGAGTCCTGGCGAATCAGGTCAAGCGGCACACTGAACCACTTGTCGATGGTTCGATTCAACAAACCATAAGCAAAGATGAAAAGGAAGATGACCGGAACCAAGGAGACGCTGAGGAAGGCCACCACCATTTTGGTCTTGAAGCGTGAACCCAGCAATTGTTGCTGCCGCTCGAAATAAAGCTTGAGAAGAATTCGCAGAAGGATGAGGGCAAAGATGACGAAGGCCAGAAAAATAACGGTGGAAAGAACCAGCAGCAGGATGGTTTCTTCCGAACTAATGGGGCGGATAAAGGCCAGGTTCAGCGACGCCTGGCTCCATCCCAGGAAAAAAAGGATGGGGACAAGGATCAACAAGACAATCAGGGCGATTTTGCGGCGACGAGCAGGGTCAGGGTTCATGATCGAAACTCGAAAATCGAAACCCGAAATTCGCACTGTATCTTGATTTTCATCCTCAAACCAAAACCGAAACTCGGGAATCAGAACCCGAATATCGCGCCGAGTTTCGAGTTTCGAGTTTCGAGTTTCCCTCCAAGAATTTGCCCAGGGGGCACTCCTCACAGTGCGCCACGTTCCGGTGGCAATAGCGTTTGGCCGCCTCTACCAGCAAAGCGTGAAACTCATTGTACATCGCTTCGTCCGCAGGCAAATGCCGGTGAAGGAATTGCTGCGCCGAAGCGTAATCCGCCGTGGGAGAAAGAAACTGGTGGCGCGACAGCACGCGGCGCGTGTAGGCATCCGCAACAAACACCGGGCGCCGTCCGGAATAGAGCAGAATCGCATCGGCAGTCTCCGCGCCGATTCCCTTGAGCGCCAGGAGTTGGGCGCGAGCGCGAGCGAGATCCAGAGAAAAAAGCGAATCTAATGAGCCGCCATGCGCCTGGCCGATCCAATGCGCAAAGTCGTGAAGGGTCCGGGCCTTTTGCCGGTAGAAACCCGCCGGGCGAATTGATTGCTCCAATTCCCGCAAAGGGGCTTGCCGCAAGGGTCGCCAAGCGAGAAGACCCGCCTTGCGGAGATTATTCAAGGCCAGGGTGGCATTTCGCCAAGTAGTATTCTGGGTAAGAATCGCACCCCAGATCACTTCCCAGCGGGTCCGCGCCGGCCACCATCCCTGCGGCCCGAAGCTTTCGAGAAGTGTCGCATAAAAGCGGGGGAGAATCTCGCCCGGCGCCACCTCTCCCTGTTTAATCGGCAAGCGCATATTTTCAAAAACTATACTTGGCTTCCAGTAAAGTCAAGGCAAGGCTGGGCGACAGGTGCGCGGCATCGGAATGAAGGCCGCACTCGCTCAGACGTGGCACGGACGTCCCGCCCGTGAGCCTTCATGGCCAGGATGGCCGTGGCACCAAACAACTCAAATCTCAGAACATTTGCGTCGTCCACAAATCGTGGATATGCACCACGCCCACGAGTTTATTCGCCGCATCAACGACCAGCAGGGAGGTAATCTTGCGGTTTTCCATCAAACTGAGCGCCTTGGTGGCCAACTCTTTGGGGGGAATCGTGACCGGGGACGGGGTCATGCACTCCTGGGCGGTCATGCCCAGGGCGCGGCTTCCCGCTTTCTCCAGCACGCGGCGCAGGTCACCGTCGGAAATGATCCCGAGCAGACGCCCGTCCTTCGCCACCACGGCGGCGTGGCCCAACCCCTTCCGGCTCATTTCATAGATGACCTCGGGCATGGGAGCTTCAGGGCCCACGGTGGGCGCCTGCTCACCCGTGTGCATAACGTTTTCCACACGCCGCAGCCGCACTCCCAGCCCGCCCCCGGGATGGAGGGCGGCATAGTCCTCTTCGTTGAAGCCGCGTTTTTCCAGCACCGCCATGGCCAGCGCATCGCCCATGGCGAGCATGGCCGTGGTGGAAGCCGTAGGCGCCAACCCCAGCGGGCATGCCTCCTGATGAACGCCCACGTCAATCACCACGTCGCTCGCCTGCGCCAGCGTCGAGGTGCGATTGCCCACCAGAGAAATCAGGGGGATATCCAGGCGCTTGACGGTATCGAGAAGGCGTAGCAATTCCTCTGTCTCGCCGCTGTAAGAGAGCGCCAGCAGAACGTCATGCCGCACCAGGCGTCCCAGGTCACCGTGCAGCGCCTCCGCGGGGTGGAGGAAGAATGAGGGCGTCCCGGTACTCGAAAGCGTGGCGGAGATCTTCTGCCCCACCAGCCCGGATTTTCCCATCCCTGCCACCACCACCCGGCCCCGGCAACCCATTAGCAGATCCACCGCGCATACAAACTTCTCGTCCAGGCGATTTACCATGTCATGCAGCGTTTGCGCTTCGATCTCCAGAACCTTGCGTGCTGTTTCTAGACTCATCGGGGGCTCCATTCGCTTTGAAAACCATCGTCCGGCGCAGCTTGCCCGCTCGCGGTAGTTTACTGCCAAAACTCTCCGGCGGGCGGCTTTAAGGCCCACGCCTTCAATTGTTTTCTTCCAGAATCGCCATGGCCTGCGCCACGCTCGCCCCGGAGTGTACCACGGCCTGACAGGCGCGGACCATCCGCTGCGGATGCGCGTGCTGGTAAATGTTCCGCCCGTAGACGATGCCGGAAGCCCCTTGCTGGATGAGCGTATGAGTTCGGGTGAGAATCTCTTGATCGGGAACCCTGGCGCCGCCACGCGGCAGCAGCGGCCTGGGTGCCGCCGCTTCCACCACCAAATGGTACTCGTGGACATTCTCGGCAATGTCCGCTTTGACGATGTCCGCGCCCAGCTCCACCGATTGCCGCGCCAGCGCCAGGGTCTTGTGAATGTCGGGATTGGTCTTGTACCCGCCCTGGTCACCCGGGATCATCACCATCGGTTCCACCATCAGCGGCATGCCAAAGCGCCGGCACTGCGGTTTGACGCGGGCGATATTCTCCACGCACTGCCGGTGCAGGTCGGGCTGGTCGGGCGCCCAAAACAGGTTCACGACGATGGCGGTTGCATCCAGCGCCACCGCCTGTTCCACCGCCTCGTCAATCAGGATACAGAACACCGACGCCGGCGTGGGAACACGGTAGAAATTGGTCACGTCAACCCGCACCACCAGTGCCGGCTTGGGTTTCTGTTTCAGCTCCTGAAGCCAGTGGGCCTGCCCGGGCGTCAGCAGGATGGCGTCAGGGTTGGCCGCGGCCACCGTGCCCACCACCTTTTTCATATCCTCCATGCCGGGAAGGAAACTGGCCTCATTCACCAATCCATGGTCCAGCGCCACCTGCAAGCATTTCCCGCTCGCGGTAAACAACCGGTTCAACCTGGGATTCATTGACATTCGGATAGCTCCTAAGGATTAAGGTTTCGACTCTCGCTGAAAAAGGATTTTACAGCCTCGGTCGCCGCGGCGGCTGAGAGCATTTCAAAAGGCGAGCCGGAAGATCCCTACGCCACGCTCTGGCGATAGGGAAATCGCTCTTCCATGCGCAGCACCTCTTGCCACGACTTGATTCCGCCCGTGGTGGTCAAGTCGCTCAGGTTCATCCCGCCGGCGCAGGTCGCAAAGCGCAGAGTCCGGTCATAATTCCAGCCTTGATACAGTCCGTAGAGAATTCCAGCGCAAAAGGAATCCCCGGCGCCCGTGCCTCCCACGATGTAATCAGGGGGAAGGTCGAGGGAAGGTTGCAGCAATTCCACGCCATCCTTCGAGAGGAGATAGCCGCCTTCGGGGAAGTGAATGACCACCAGGTGTTTGACTCCAAAGTCGAAAATGGCGGCGCAGATTTTCCCCAGGTTCTCGCTTGCCAGCTTGCCCGCCGCGCGCAGGGGAATGCCGGTCAACTTCTCGGCTTCCCAATCGTTGATGATGCAATAATCAGTGTACTTCAGTGCGGGCGGAATGATGTGGGGAAAGCGGCTGCTGTCCTCCGACACCAGATCGATGGAGGTTCGGATGTTCCGGCTTTGGAGTTGCGCCAGGAAGCGCGCCGCCACAGTTCCAAACTCCGCGTCCGATTGATCCATGGCCTCGAGCAACAGCAGGTAGCCCAAGTGGAACATCCTGGCCGGCAGGCTATCGAAATCGACGTGCGCGGGCGCGAACAAACGGTTGGTTCCCGGGTAGTGAAAGAAGGTTCGGCCTTCGCCTCCCTTGACGCTGAAAACGTCAGTGTACGATGTGGCGTCCAGGCGAGTGCGCCGCAGTTGGTCAACGTTGATGTTGGGAAACCGGCGGCACTGCTCCAGGAGATAGTCGCCATAAGCGTCCGCTCCGATGAGACCCACGGCATAGACCGGCAGGCCGGCGTCAAACTTCGCCAGGTTCAGGGTGACGTTGTGGGCACAGCCGCCCCCGCCCTGGGAAATCGCCGAAATGCGGGCGATGGAGTTTTCCGGAGGGTAGAAGTCAATGACCTTGACCAGATCGACCACCCAAATGCCACCACAGGCAATTCCTTGGCGCTGATCCGCAATCATAAAAGTCCCCCGGCCCATCGAAGGGAGCGCGGCGAAACGGTGTATGGATTCTCCGGCAGCTTCACGGTTTTCCTCCGGCCTTGGATGTCGCGATGGGCGGGTCGCGCCCGGCTTCAAAGCATGCGGAAAGCCTCGACATATTACCAACAGAGGATGCCACAGGTCTATAGACACTCCCGTGCTTCGGGCGAGAGCCTTCGCAACGGGCAGGGTCGCGGAGACAAGAACTTCTGTCGGCGGAGGGGATGCCTCGGACCGAAGTTGGCCGTCATTCCTGTGGCCCGTCCTGAACTCATAAATGATGGGCGGGAATGCTATCCCGTTCTTGATCTCGATTTGCGAGAGGGCAGGGAATTGGTGCGTCTGGCAGGCGGTGATGCCTGGGGTTTTGGCTAAATGGTATTCTCCTCCGCTATCGTCGGGAAAGGCCAGTCGGGTGAGTTGACGATCGACAATGGCGGGCGCCGTTTTGGTGCGCGAGATGGTGGAGTTTTAAACAGGCACGTCTGATAATGTTTTAACCGCGGCGTTGCGGTTAACATAACATGTTATCCACAAAAGGCGCAACTATTTCCACGAAATATCAAGTTAAACATTTTATGTCAGATGTAATTAATTGAAACTAACAGTGTTAAATGCTATTGAAAAGCCATTCAGAAGATTGCGCCGGGAGGTACAGCCAAGCCGTGGTCTGCACACGGACCGTCGGAAGTAGCTGGGGACAGCGTTCCAGAGCGTCAACTTAATGGCCTCGGCATCCACCCAAGCTCTCGTTAGAGGCGCAAGAATGTGTGCAGAATCTCAATACGTGGTCATACTGCGGAAGCACTGAGACGTAGAGAAATGCCTCTTTGTCTCCAGACCACTGCGCCGCAGCGCCTCTGCAATGTAAAGATGCCGGGGCCGCTTTTTCTCTTCCCGGCGGCGGGGGCGTGTGCTAACCTTTGGGATTGTCGGCGCGTCGACATTGGCCATCGAATGCCTCTGCGCGAAACGGAAGCCATCGTCCTCCGAACCTACCGCCTGGGTGAAGCTGATAAGATCGCTTCGCTCTTTACCCGGCAATTAGGCCGCTTGAGGGCCGTGGCCCAAGGCGCCTTGCGCACCAAAAGCCGTTACGGCGGTACGCTCGAGCCCCTCAGCTATGTGCGGCTGTGGGTCTTCGAGCGGGAAAATCGCGACCTGCTGCGCCTGAATTCCGTCGAGATCATCGAGTCTTTCTTCGACATGCAGAAGGACTACCGCGTGCAGATTGCGGCGCAGTATATTGCCGAAGTGGGCGAGCGCCTGCTGCCCGAACGCGAGGTGAATGAGCGCATTTTCCGCTTGCTGCTGGCTGTTTTACGCGCGCTCAAGCATTCCGGGGAAGTCAACCGCCCGCTGCTCTATTTCGACTACTGGATGGTGCGTCTAGGCGGTTTTCTGCCGGATTTTTCAGCCTGTTCGGCATGTGGCCGCGCCCTGGGAGAAGAGGGCGGGTACTACGCCCGAGGCTCAGAATCGCTGCTCTGTGGCAACTGCAAGCAGCCAAGCGGCCTGCGGGTTTCCGCCGCCATCCTCGCCATGGTTCGAGCCTCCTGCCACAAGCCGCTCGATAAGTGGCTGACTGAGGAAAAGGCTCCCGCCGGCTGCCGAGAAGCGCGCCACTTCTTCGAAGAGATCATCGAGAGCCACACGGAGCGGAAGCTGGTGACGCGAGCGATGATGCAAGAAGAAGTATAAAAGGCTGTCCCTGGTCCGTTGTCTGTAGTCCGTCGCACCTGGCCACATCGTGAGCCGCGAGCAGTCAGTAAAATCGGCTCCTTGATCGCCTCCCGCGATACAGAGGGCGGGGATTTTCCAATAACAGACGGCGAAGAGTTGACCACGGACAACGGACCACGGACAACTGACAAAGGACATTTACGTGCCATCGACCAAAACCAGTAATACGCCACTAACCTTCCAAGCCATGCTTTTTCGCCTGAGCCAATTCTGGGCTGAGCAGGGGTGCGTGATCGCCTTGCCCTACGACGTGGAAGTGGGGGCGGGGACCATGTGCCCGGAGACTTTCCTGCGCGTTCTGGGGCCTAAGCCCTGGCGCGTGGCATATCCCCAGCCTTCCCGCCGCCCGGCCGACGGCCGCTACGGCGAGAATCCCAACCGTCTGCTCAAACACACGCAAATGCAGGTGATCCTGAAGCCGCCGCCCGAGAATATCCAGAACATCTACCTGGAGAGCCTGGGGGCCATCGGCATCGACATTCGCCACCACGACATCCGCTTTGAGGAAGACAACTGGGAAGCTCCCACGCTGGGCGCCTGGGGGATCGGCTGGCAGGTTATGCTGGACGGCCTGGAGATCACCCAGTTCACTTACTTCCAGCAGTCTGGCGGCGTCGACTTGGAACCCATCAGCGTGGAGCTGACCTATGGCTTGGAGCGTATCGCCGCCTTCCTCCAGAACGTCGAGGATGTCTACCAGGTGAAGTGGAATGAAAACGTGACCTTCGGCGAGATGCGTCGCTCGGAGGAGCTGGAATTCTCCGTGTACGATTTTGAGGCAGCGGACCCCGCGGTGTGCCGCCAGCTTCTGGATCTCTACGAAGGCGAGGCGACGCGCCTGCTGGGAGAGTTTTCTCGCCTCAAGGTGCCGAGTGAAGCCAAGGAAAAAGAGCCAGATACGGAGCAAATCAAAAGTTCAACATTAACTCGCGAACGATTCCCCTTGCGCAAGGTTTATGACCTCACCTTGAAGTGTTCGCACCTGTTCAACATTCTCGACGCGCGCGGCGCCATCAGCGTGACGGAGCGCGTGGCCTTGATTGCGCGGGTGCGCAAATTGGCCTGCGAAGTCGCTGCCATTTATCTCGACCGGCAACCGGCCGCGGAGGTGGCGGCATGACGGACGCAAATCGAAAATCGAAACTCGAAATTCGAAACTCGATATTCGAAGCGGGAACCTCGGTTGTTATCGAAGAGCCAGCGACAATCGACAATGGTCACTCGGCCATTGCCGAAGAGCCCCAATCGGCAATCGTCCATCGGCAATCGTCAATGACCTTGCCGTTGCTGCTGGAAGTCGGGTGCGAAGAGATTCCGGCGCGCTTCCTGCGTGACGCTGAAGCCGGCTTAGGTGAACGGGTTAAGGCGGTGCTCGTTCACGCTCGGTTGTTGCCTGGAACCGGCGCACCCCCCGAATCAGTGGTAGGGGCGGTTCGCGAACCGCCCCTGCAAACCTACTCGACCCCCCGCAGGCTGGTGATTCACGTTCCCGCCTTGCTGGCACAACAACCGGATAATGTGGAGGAAATCCTCGGCCCGCCCGTCAAGGTTTCCATGAACGCGGAAGGCAATTACACGCGGGCGGCGGAAAGCTTTGCCCAAAAGAACTCCGCCCGCCTGGAGGATTTGAGCCGTACAACCACGCCCAAGGGGGAATACCTATCTCTGAAGAAGACCACGCGGGGACGTCCCGCCGTGGATATTCTGGCGGAAATTCTGCCCGGCGCCATTCTCGGATTGACTTTCCCCAAGAGCATGTACTGGACGGAGAAGTCGGCGCCGCGGTTTGTGCGGCCCATCCGCTGGATCGTGGCGATCCTGGGAGAAGGGAAGCAGGCGAAGACGGTCGATTTCCAAATCCTGGGCGTAAAGTCGGGGGATTTTACCTTCGGCCACCGGGCGAAATCCGCCAAGGCGCTACACGTTCATGGTTTCAAGGATTACGCGAAGAAACTTATTCAACACTTTGTTGACATTGATTATAACAGCCGTCGGGCCTGCATAATTCAGGAAGCGCAAACGGTAATGGGCGAGTCCGCCGGAAAGATCGTCAAAGATGAGTGGCTGGTCGATTGGATCGCCAATTCCACCGAATGGCCACGCCCCATGCTGGGGAGCTTTGACGAGCGCTTTCTTCACTTGCCGCGCGAAATCCTGATCACGGTGATGCGCGACCACCAAAGATACTTCGCTGTTGAGGACGAGCAGGGAAACCTGCGCCCCCATTTCGTGGCAGTCCTCAACATGGATTCGGATGAGAAGGGGTGGATTCGGCAAGGGCACCAACGCGTGCTCACTGCTCGCTTCCGCGATGCCGAGTTCTTTTGGAACTCTGACCAGAAGATTCCCCTGCGCGACCGCTTGCCCCTGCTCGATAAGGTCACCTACCAGGCCAAGCTGGGCAGCTATGGCGAGAAGGTTCGACGCGTAAGGGCCATCGCTGGGAACATCTGCGCCTCGCTCGAGGACAATGGCCTGATATCGCCAAGCCAGATTGGGCAGGCATTGCGGGCGGTGGAACTCTCGAAGTGCGACCTGACAGCACAGATGGTGCAGGAATTCACGGAGTTGCAAGGCGTCGTGGGGGGCCTCTACGCCCGCGCTCAAGGTGAACCGGAAGAGGTCGCGGTAGCCATCTACGATCATTACCTGCCGCTGGGGGCGGAGGGGGCATCGCCGCGCACCCTGGCGGGTGCGGTCGTGTCGGTCGCCGACAAAGTGGATAGCGTGGTGGCGGGGTTTGCCGCGGGGCACGAGCCGACAGGTTCGAGTGACCCTTATGCGCTCCGGCGACAGGCCAATGGGATAATTAAAGTATTACTTGAGAATAAATTTCCAACCAGCTTAAGGGAAGTGGTTAATAAGGCCATTGAGGCCTTGGACATTCAGTGGAGAAAACCGCGGGAAGAGGCGCGAGCTCGAGTGCTGGACTTCCTTGCCGAACGCCTGCGCTATTACCTTGAATCGGTGCGTGGATTCCGCTACGACACGGTGCGCGCGGTGGTGGCAGCGGGCGCTGATCAACCGGCTGATGCCCAAGCACGCGCCGAGGCGATGGAAGTTCTGCGCGGGGGTGAGGATTTTGAGGCTCTCTCGGCAGCGGCGAAGCGGACCCGCAACATTTTGACGAAGTCCGCCACCGCGTCCGACTGGCAGGCCGGTGAGGTAGCTCACGAGCTTCTGCGCGAGCCGCAGGAAAAGGATCTCCACGAGGCCTTCGGGAGGATTGCCGGGGCAGTTGCCGACAGGCTTGCTACACGTGACTATCGGGGAGCCTTGGAGGCGATTTCCACGCTGCGGCCGGTCGTGGACCGGTTTTTCGACAAAGTCCTGGTGATGGCCGAGGATCGGGAAGTGCGGCAGAATCGGCTGCGCCTCCTGAAGAAACTGGACGAGCTTTTTTCCGGCATCGCCGACTTTGCGGAAATCGAGGGCCAGTGACGAGCACCGGAAAGACGAAACTTGAAACTCGAAATTGGAAACTCGTGGCAATTCTCGATTCTCGAACTTCCGCCTTTTGGGGTTCTTCACTCATCACTCGTCACTTGTCACTGTCTTGAATGTCGACGCGTCGACATTGACAAGTCCTCTGCCCAACCCTTGAATTGACCCTTGCAAAAGCCGCGGAAATAGGCCATAATCGCGGGTTATTTGCGAGGATTACGAACCCCGAACGACTTTGAACCTTCAACTCTTTACTTTGAACTCAAAGCCGAAATCTAATAACTGAGACCTGACAATTCGAAAGGAGCAATCATGGAGAAGTACGTCTATTTTTTTGGAGGTGGTAAAGCGGACGGGAACGGGACGATGAAAGATGTCCTGGGAGGCAAGGGCTCGGGCTTGGCGGAAATGACCAATGCCGGCTTGCCGGTGCCCCCTGGCTTTACCATTGTAACTTCCGCCTGCCGGCTTTACTTCCAGGCCGGCAATAAGACGCCCGCGGAGATCCTCACGCAAAAGGATGAAGCCCTGGCCAAGCTTGAAGCCCTATTGGGCCAAAAACTCGGCGATGCGCAGAATCCTCTGCTGGTGTCGGTCCGTTCCGGCGCCAAGTTTTCCATGCCGGGAATGATGGACACAATCCTGAACCTGGGCATGAACGATACGGTGGTTGAGGTCATCGCAGGGAAGAGCGGCAATCCGCGGTTCGCCTATGACAGTTACCGCCGCTTTATCCAGATGTTCGGCAACGTGGTGATGGAAATTCCCAAGGAGAAGTTTGAGCACGTCTTCGACGGTCAGAAGAAGAAGAAACATGTCAAGCTGGACACCGATTTGACGGCCGACGACCTGAAGGCTGTAATCGCCGATTACAAGAAAGTGGTGCGCAAGGAAGCGGGCAAGGACTTTCCCCAGGACCCGCAAGTGCAATTGAACATGGCGATTGAGGCCGTGTTCCGCTCCTGGTACAACCCCCGCGCCGCGACTTATCGCCGCCTGAACAAGATATCCGATGACTTGGGAACGGCCGTGAACGTCCAGACCATGGTTTTTGGCAACATGGGTGAAACCTCCGGTACGGGCGTGGGCTTTACGCGCAATCCGGCCACCGGTGCCAAGGAGTTTTATGGCGAGTATCTGATGAACGCCCAGGGCGAAGACGTCGTTTCGGGCGTCCGCACTCCTATTCCCATCAATGAGCTGGAGAAGATGATGCCTGATGTTTACCACCAGCTTCGTGACATCACCACCCGCCTGGAGAAGCACTACAAGGACGTGCAGGATTTCGAGTTCACCATTCAGGATGGCAAGCTTTACATGCTCCAGACCCGCAACGGCAAACGCACTGGGCCCGCCGCGGTACGCATTGCCGTCGAATTGGTGAAGGAAGGCATTCTGACCCCCAAAGAAGCGCTTTTGCGTGTGGAGCCCGAGCAGTTGAACCAATTGCTCCACCCTGTTCTTGATGAAAAGAAGCCGCTGAAAGTTATCGCCAAGGGATTGCCGGCATCGCCCGGAGCGGCAGTAGGGCGCGTGGTGTTTACGGCTGATGACGCGGTCATTAAAGGGAAGGGCTCACCCGTTGTTCTGGTGCGTGGTGAAACCGTACCTGACGATATTCACGGCATGGAAGTGGCGGTGGGAATTCTCACCTCCCGCGGCGGCATGACTTCTCATGCCGCCGTGGTGACGCGCGGAATGGGCAAGCCCTGCGTCGCCGGGTGCGGTGAGGTGGAAGTGGACGAAAAGTCCAAGACAATCAAGGTCGGTTCGCTCGTTATCAAGGACGGCGAGTGGATTTCCCTCGATGGCTCCACGGGCCGCGTCATTTTGGGCAAGGCTGATTTGGTGGAGCCCGATCCGCACAGTGGCGTCTTCGCGGAATTCATGAAGTGGGCCGACGAGGCAAGGGAACTGGGTGTACGTGCGAACGCCGATATTCCGCGTGATGCCCTGAAAGCGCGGGAATTTGGCGCGGAGGGAATTGGCCTCTGTCGCACCGAGCACATGTTCTTCGCCCAGGACCGTTTGCCGCACGTGCAGCAGATGATCATGGCGTGCAAGGAGACTTCCGATCCGAAGGAAGCAGCCCTGTATCAAAAGCAACGGCGCGCCGCGCTCTCCAAGCTTCTGCCGATGCAGCGCAAGGATTTCTTTGGACTGTTCAAAGCTATGCACGGGCTGCCGGTGACGATTCGTACGCTCGATCCCCCACTGCACGAGTTCCTGCCCAAGCGGGAAGAGTTGATGGTGGAGATCGCGACCCTGGAAGTGACCAAGAAGAAGAGTCCTAAGCTAAAAGAAATCAAGAAGTTACTGGAAGTGGTTGAAGGGTTACATGAATTCAATCCCATGCTCGGCTTGCGCGGCTGCCGTTTGGGAATCATGTATCCTGAAATCACGGAGATGCAGGCGCGGGCCATCTTTGAAGCAGCTTGCGATTGCAAGAAGCAGAGCATTGAAGCAAAACCTGAGGTAATGATTCCTTTGGTTGGAGAAGTAAAAGAGTTGATCGCGCAGAAAGAAATCGTGAACCGCGTCGCGACGGAGGTTTTCGAGAAGAAGGGTGTAAAGGTTGACTATCTGGTGGGCACGATGATCGAACTGCCGGCGGCAGCACTGTCAGCAGGCGAGATCGCGCAGGAAGCTGAGTTCTTCAGCTTCGGCACCAACGACCTGACCCAGACCACCTTCGGAATTTCCCGCGACGACTGCGCCAAGATCATCAATGCTTATGTGAAGGCGAAAATCTGGCCGGCGGACCCCTTCGCGGTTCTTGATCCCAAGCGCGTGGGACGTTCGGTGAAGCTGGCCACCAAGGAAGGCCGCGAAACCCGCGAAAAGTTGAAGGTGGGAATCTGCGGCGAGCACGGTGGCGATCCTTCCTCGATTGAGGTTTGCGCTGAGGCGGGCTTGAATTACGTGAGCTGCTCACCTTACCGCGTGCCCATCGCGCGTCTGGCCGCGGCGCAGGCTGCAGTGAAGAAGCAGCAGAAGGGTTACTCGAACGCGTGAGGCGCGAGGGTCATGCAGGGAGCGTCCCTGTGAATGCTCGGGCCAAACGCGAGTCGGTTAAGCCCACCAATAAAGTGTTACTTTAACTATCTCCGCGGGGCCACGGATCTCAAAGGGTTCGTGGCCTCTTTTGTTCCAGGTGCCGCAGAGCGAAGACGGGTAAGGGATAAAACAAGCTTCCGCTGCTTATCCGTGGTATCGATATCCGCGCTCTCCGTTGTCGACGCGTCGACATTGAGGGGGGCGTGGCCCCGACCTACAGAGCAGTTCCGGGCTACCCTTCCATCCTGGACATTCGCCGAGCGGAATCCATGCACGGCTCACTCCGCTTTGGGTTATGGTATAGGGCTTAAGCCATGTGCGCCAAGGATGCTTCCCGCCAGCCCGAGTGGTTACGAAAGCTCGCCGGTGACTTCCAGCGTGCGCGCGCCGTGCGGCCGGCTGCGATCCTAGCTGCGACGTTCATTGCCTACGCGGCCACACTCGGCTTGGGGTTTGTCTTTGACGATCACGTCCTGATTGTTACCAATGACTCCATTCGCTCCTGGCGTTATTTCCCCAGTTACTTTACCTCGCACATTTGGAGTTTCCGCTACCCCCACCTTTTGGCCAATTATTACCGGCCGTTCTTTCTCACCTGGCTACGGCTGAACGACATGCTTTTTGGTCTCCGCCCTTGGGGGTGGCACCTCACATCGGTGTTGGCGCATTTGGCGGCAACCTATTTGGTGTACCGTCTTTGCCTACGGCTCACGAGTGACGCTTGGGTGGCGATTGCCGCAGGGCTGATCTTCGGACTTCATCCCGTTCACGTCGAAGCGGTAGCCGATATTACGTCGATGCAAGAGCCGCTCTCGACCATCTTCATTTTGGGCGCCATGCTGAGCTTTTGTCGGAGCCGAGACCAGGGGCCAAGACGCCGCTGGCTTGCCGCGTCGCTGTTCTTCACGGCTGCGGCGCTGCTCTCCAAAGAGAGCGGCATGGTGATACCGATTCTGGTGGGCGGGTTCGCCTGGATTTATGGGGACGCGAGCAGCAGGGAAGTCTCGCCCGTCGAAATTCGTTTCTTCCCGCGCCTGCGTTCCGCGCTGGTCGTGTCGATTCCCTTTTGGGTAGTGATCCTGATTTACGTCCCGGTGCGCATCCGGGCGCTCAAGGGTTTTGCCCACGTGATTACCCCCCTTTCATTGTCCCGAGAAGTTTTCACCCTTCCCTCGGTACTGCTTTTCTACCTCCGCCTGCTGGTGAGCCCCGTAAGCCTGAGTTGTTACTACGACCTGCCCTATGTTTCCACGGCAACATTTCGTGGATTCTATCTGCCTCTCGCGGGGATTCTGGCTGCAGCGGCGGTTCTGGGGGGATGGTATGTGTGGACACGCCGCACTATGCCTGATGAGGCGCGCACCCTGGCGTTTGCTTGCCTGTGGATGGTGGTGGCAATTTTTCCAGTTCTCAACTTTCGAATGTTGCCCGAAGGCGAAATCGTCCACGACCGGTACCTCTATCTTCCGTCGGTGGGTTTTTCCCTGCTCCTGGGGCTGGCGGTGGTCCAGTGGGTTCGTGCCCATGAGCAGATTAGAAAAAGGCCTGCATGGGTGGCTGGTTTCGCGGTGTTCATCTGCATGGTCACGGGTTTCCTGACTGCGCGGCAGAGCCTTTACTGGTCAGATGATCTCACTTTGAATTTCCGCGCGCATAGAATAGCTCCCCACAATGTTTACGCCACCACCAGTTTGGGGGCAGCCGTGGCCGAGCGTGGCTTGGATGCGCAAGCCATGGTGCTTTACCAGCAAGCGCTCGCTATCCAACCGGGATTCTGGCGGGCGAATGTCAACCTCGCGCACCTTTATTATGCCCATGAGAATTTTCCCGAGGCTGCCCGTTACTTTGCGCGAGCCTGTGCCGCGGATCCCACGGATGGCGATCAATTCCTCTACTTGGGAATGTCGTTGCTGCGCATGGGCCGATTCACCGAGGCGGAAAAGGCTATCCGCACTGCCTTGCTGGTTCGCCCGCAGGGAAAGAACTACCACCTGGGATTAGGAATGGTGTTGCGTGCCGAGCGCAGATTCGGGGAGGCACAGCGGGAAATTGAAGTCGAGCTTTCCCAAGACGGGCAGAACGCGCAAGCACGAACCCTGCTGGAAGAAGTCACGCGGGAAATGCAGGCACCAAGCGAGAAGTCTTCTGCGGAGCAGGGGCGGAATGATCGATCGACCGATATCAAGTAGTACTTTATGTCTTGTGTCTTTCGTTCAGAAAAACAATGAGTTACTCGATTTTCCATGCAACGCGTACGTCTTGCTCGAATTGGGCGGCGTGTGAGTAGTAGGCGCAATCGAGGCTGTTCACTATAGTAGTTGCGTAGCGAATATGAACGACTCGGATTCACCCCGCCAACCCGAATGGTTAAGGAACTTTGCCGGGGACTCCCGTGGGGCGCGCGCCCTGCTGCCGGCTGCAATTCTGGCGGCGACCTTCCTCAGCTACCTGGTCACGCTCGACTTGGGTTTTTTCTCTGACGACCAGATTTTGATCATCACCAACGGCTCCATTCGCTCCTGGAGCTATTTCCCCAGCTACTTTACTTCGCACATTTGGAGCTATCACTACCCGCATTGGTTGACAAATGCCTACCGGCCCATCCTTCTCATTTGGCTGCGGCTGAACGAGGTCTTGTTCGGAGCGCACGCTTGGGGGTGGCACCTCTCTTCCCTGGCCATGCACCTGGCGGTGACGTACCTTGTCTATCGCCTGGGGTTGAGACTAACAGGGGACGTGTGGACGGCGGCGGCGGGTGCGCTGATTTTCGGATTGCATCCTGTCCACGTGGAGACCATCGCGGAGGTTTCCTGGGCCGACCAACCGCTCTCAACACTTTTTGTGCTCGCCACCATCCTCACTTGGTGGCGAAGCCGCGAGGCCGGACGCAGGGTGGCGTGGCTTGCTGGCTCCATGGTTTTGTGTACGGCGGCGCTGCTTTCCAAGGAGAGTAGTTTGGTGCTGCCGGTTCTGATTGGCGGATCTGCCTGGATTTTTGGAGGGGTCGGCGGCAGGGAAGTCGCCCCCATCGAATTCGGTTTCTTCCCACGTCTGCGGTCTGCGCTGGGCGCGTCAATTCCCTACTGGGTTCTGATCCTGCTTTACCTTCCGCTGCGCATCCGGGCGCTTAGGGGTTTCACCCACGTGCTCACTCCCCTCACGCTGTCCCAGGAAGTTTTCACCCTTCCCTCGGTGCTGCTTTTCTACCTGCGCTTGCTGGTTTGGCCAACCCGATTGAGCTGCTTCTACGACACACCCTACATTTCAACCCCAGGATGGCATGACTTCGTACTGCCCGCCGCGCTCTTGGCGGCCGTTGCTGCGGTGCTGGCCTTATGGTACGGGCGCACGCGCCGGTCGGCGCCGGGGGAGGCAAAGGCTATGGCATTTGCCTTCCTATGGATGATGCTGACACTCCTTCCCGTCCTTAATTTCCGTTTCCTTCTGGAGGGTGAGATTGCGCATGACCGATACGTCTATCTGCCTTCGGTGGGGTTTGCCCTGCTTGTGGCGATTGCCCTGCGCCAAACGGTAGGTTTAACGGCAAGGTATTTGCAGCCCGCTTGGCTGCTTGTGGGGGTACTGGCGCTTATCGCCGCGATGGGTATGGCGACGGTGCGGCAGTGCCTCTTCTGGTCAGACGATCTCGTTCTGGGCCTCCGCGCCCATGCAATTGCTCCCCACAATATCACCGCCACCACCAGTTTGGCGGCAGCCGCCGCGAAGCGGGGAATGGATGGCCAAGCCATGGCGCTCGACCAGCAAGTGCTTGCCGTCCAACCCAATGCCTGGCCGGCGAGCAGGGATTTGGCGTACCTCTATTACGCTCATGGAAACTTCCCCGAGGCTGCCCGGCTCTTTGTGCGGTCCTTGACTGTGGGTCCCGAAGATGGCGATCAATTCCTGTACCTGGGACTGGCTTTGCTGCAAACGGGACGGCCCGTCCAAGCGGAGAAGGCTGTTCGCGCCGCCTTGCTGGTGCGCCCGGAGGGAAGGAACTACCACTTGGGTCTGGCAATGGTCCTGAGGACGGAGGGTAGACTTCCCGAGGCAAGGCAGGAAACTGAAGTCGAACTCACCGAAGACCCGCAGAACGCACAAGCCCGAGCGCTACGGGATGAAATCACCACGCAGGTGCAGGCGGAAGCGGAAAAGAGTTCTGCTGGGCAACGGCCAAACGGCCCCTCGAAAGCCATAAAGTAACACATCGTAAAATCAGCTTAACTAATTGAAACAATTTAATATAACTTAATAATATACACAGTCTTTCCGCGGATTTGCATAATGTGCCAGCTACTTGTCATTTCGGCGCATCACTCGTCCCGGTTCTTACGTCTTGATGCGCAATAGCAGGTAGGTTCCGGCTAAACTGAAAAGGATGTCCGGGGACCACGCAGCCATGGCTGGCGGGAGTTGGCTCAGGTTACCCATGGCCTCGAATAGGCTGGAGGTTGACCAGTAAACGATGGCGATGCCGATGCTAAGTGCGATTCCGGTCAATGCACCCTTGCCCCCCATGGTGAAGGAAAAAGGAACTCCAATAAGGGTCACCACGAAGGCGATGAGGGGGTAGGAGAACTTGCGGTAAAACTGCACGGAGAGGCGGACCACGTCGAAGCCGCTTTGGCTGAGGTCGGCGATGTAGCGCCGCAATTCCAGCACGCTCATTTGCTCCGAGGGTTTGACTTCCTTCTTAAAGTAGCTGGGCTCTTCCGTTAGTTCTTTGTATGTCGCCACGGAGAACGGCGTGTAATTGGTAACGCGATCGCCATTCAAGTCCCGGCACCATCCGTTCTCCAGGATCCAGCCGTGGATGGATGCCTCCCAGATGGCGCGCGCTGCGTGCAAACGGCGGGTCATACGGAATGTGGCGGGATCGAATTCGAACACCGAAAGGTCGGCAAACACGTTCTTGTCCGGGTCAAAGAAGGTGTAGTTATAAATGCGGCTGGAGGTCCCGAAAATCCACTGGTGATCGGGCCGGAAGAAGGTCTGGGCGGGCTTGCCCTTGATTTGATTGCGCAAGCCGTTCTGGCGCTGATTGGTTTCCGGAAGCACGCTGTCGGCAAATAAAAACATGCCCACGCTGAGCAGCGCGGTCAAGGCCAGCACGGGAACCGACAGCCGGTAAAGGCTGACTCCGGCGGACTTGATGGCGGTAACCTGGTTGGTCTTGGTCAGCAGTCCGAAATTGACCAGCGTTGCCACCAGGATGCTCAGCGGCAGCATCAGGTAAAGGACCTGGGGAAGGAGGTAGCGGTAATAATCCACCACCACGCGGGCGGGGACCTGGTTGCGCACGATGTCACCGAGAATCTGGAAGAAATCGAAGATGACGTACACCCCCGAGAAGGCGATGAGGAGCATGAGGAAGTAGAAGATCCAGCCGCGGATGACGTAGATATCCAGAATTTGCAGGAACCGGCCGCCGAGTTGGCGTCGCGCCCGGGGGGTGGCGGGCGTTTGCGAATGGCTCCGGCGGGCGCGCCAGTGCTGCCAGCGTTTGACGACGTCATCGAACGAATCCTGGAGGAACATCATGCGCGTCCGCACGTGGTTGAGGTTCGAGAGCATGATGATTCCGGTCAGGGCAAACAGGACGTTGGCCAGCCAGAGCCCCAGGAAGGGGGAAACGCGCCCCTGTTTGGCAAAGCTCAGGCCGAAGGCCATGAGGATGTAATACACGAACACCAGCAGGATGCTGAGCATCAAGCCCACGGATTTTCCACCCTTGTGCGTGGATATTCCCAGCGGCATGCCGACCAGCGCCAGGACGATGGCGGCCACCGGCAAGGCAAAGCGGTAATTCAACTCCACTAGAGCGGGCTGGCGGTCGCGAGGTTGGTGAATGTTGTGCCAAAGTTGGGTGAGGCTCAGATAGGGCGGCGAGTTGCGCTCCGCCGTCCCCGTGGACCCCTGATCAATGAGGATGGGAGTCTCCGTGTCCGTGAAGGAAGCAATGGAGTATTCTTCCGGGTGCTGCGGGTCGTATTCGTGGGTTGTCCCATGCTCGAGATGCAGCACAAAGCGGTTGCGGGCGGCTTCGTTGACAAGTACCCCGCTTTCCGCTAACGTAACCTTGACGGAGTTGCGTTGTGTCATGTCCGCAATGAAGACGCCGCGCCAACTGGAGCGGGAGCCGGTCACGTCCTCCAGGTAAAGCAGCAGGTTGGGGAATTGTTCGATGAAGACACGCGGCTGAATCTCGTAGGGAACCTGGCTGGCTTTCAGCCCGGTTTCCATGCGGTTCATCTTACGCGCTGCTTGGGGGGCGAAGAGCAGGCCCATCCAAAGAGTCACTGCCCAGCCCGTCGCCGCGAGGATCATTACGGGGCGCACAAAGCAAGCAAGCCCCATCCCGGATGCGCGTGCCGCGATGACCTCGCCGTCGGCGGCCATGCGGCTCAGCCCAATCAACGTGCCCACCAGCACGGCCATGGGGATGGTTAGCATCAGGATGCCGGGTATCGGCAAAAGGAATAACGTCGCCGTATCGCGCAGCGGAACGTTGTGCCGAACCACCAGTTCCAGAAGGTTGCCCAGTTGACGGATGAAGATAATGAAAGTGAAGACCAGCAGCCCCAGCAGGGAGTGGGAGAAAGTTTCTTTCAGGATGTAGCGGGTCAGAATCCGCATAAGTTAGAACAGGGGACAGGCCTCGTGGGAACCCTTGCGCGGTTACCCACCCATCCGTCCTCTTTGATGCTAGCACACCGCTTTCAACTGCGTAAAGGAATTGGGCTCTAGGCTCATGCCTCCGACCAACCTCATGCTGCTATGGCATATGCACCAGCCCTTCTACAAGGACTTGGCGGAAGGCGTTTACACCATGCCCTGGGTGCGCTTGCACGCCCTGAAGGATTACTACGGCATGGTGGCGGTCATGCGGGATTTCCCCTCCGTGCACGCCACCTTCAACCTTGTGCCCTCCCTGGTTTTGCAGATTGAGGACTATGCCCGCGACACGGCGCGTGAGCCCGCCTACGATCTGGCCTTTAAGCCGGTCAGTCAGTTGACTGCCGCTGAGCGCGAGACTTTGCTCGCCTCCGCCTTTCAGATCAATTACGACAACTTGCTCCATCGTTACCCGCGCTTTCGCGAATTGTGGGAGAAGTCGCGCAAATCCGGTTTGGCCACAGCGGCGAAGGCCTTCACACCGCAAGATGTTCTTGACCTGCAAGTGCTTTCGCAAGTGGCCTGGTTCGACGAGATCTTCCTTTCCAGTGATCCGCAAGTGCTGGCCCTGGTGAAAAAGGAACGAGGCTATTCCGAAGATGACAAGGCCACGGTGCGCAAGAAGGAGTTGGAGCTATTTAAGGTAACACTGGAAGAATACAAGAATGCTGCCGGGCGCGGACAAATTGAGATATCCACCTCTCCCTTTTACCACCCCATCCTGCCTCTCCTCTGCGACTCGGCCATCGCCCAGGAGTCGCATCCGGGGGTAAAGCTGCCGCGCCGTCGCTTCCGCCATCCGGAGGATGCGCGCGATCAGTTGCAGGGAGCATTGGCCCTGCACGAGCGCGTGTTTGGCCGCCGTCCCCAAGGGCTATGGCCGAGCGAGGGAAGCGTTTCCGATGAGGTTCTGCGCTTGGCCGCCGAGGAAGGTTTTATCTGGGCGGCAACGGACGAAGGCGTGCTGGGCCGGACCAAGCAAATGGGGTTTCACCGGCGCGGCGATGGCACCCTGCAAGGTGGAGAGGAACTCTACCGGCCTCACGCGCTCTCCATGGGGGGAAAGCCCATTTCCTTGTTTTTCCGTGACCATCAGCTTTCCGATTTGATTGGCTTTGTTTACTCCCGCATGGACGCGCACGCTGCCGCCGCCGACCTGCACCAACGCATCAAGGCGGCAGGACGAAGCACCGGCCAGCGCCCCGCCGTGGTCTCCGTGATCTTGGATGGCGAAAACGCCTGGGAGTATTACCCCGGCAATGGGCGGGAATTCCTCAAGGCCTTCTACGGGCGCATCGCGGCGGACCCCGACCTTCGCGCCGTGACCGCCAGTGAGGCACTAGAGCTCACCGAGCAGGGCGCCCTATCGCACATCGTTCCTGGTTCGTGGATCAACGCCAATTACGACGTTCTGGATTGGCGCCGATGAGGACAATCGCGCCTGGGACCTGCTGGGCGAGGCTCGCGATTTCTATGCGCAGCATGCGGAGAGCCCCAAGGTGACGCCCGAGAACCGCAGCCTGGCGAAGCAGGAACTTGGGGTGGCGGAGGGAAGCGACTGGTGCTGGTGGTACGGGCCGGAGCACTCCACCGCCAACGACGAGGAGTTCGACCGTCTCTACCGCAAGCACCTGAGCAACATCTACCGGCTGCTGGGGGGCTCGCCTACGGATGAGCTGGCTGTACCCATCAAGCGTCCACGCGTGCAAGCGCTCACCGTGGCGCCCTCGGCGCAGATTCACCCCAAGATTGATGGCCGCGTCACCACGTATTTTGAATGGATGGGGGCCGGGCTTTGCCAACCCGACTATCGCTCCGGCTCCATGCACGGCGTGGCGCAGTTGGTGGAAGCGTTGTATTACGGGTACAGCGACAAGGCGGTCTATATCCGCGTGGACCTGGGTGAAACCTTCCTGCACGATCAGCCCGATTTTGAAATTCGCGTCAATGTCGACGGCGCCAGCCGCGCCCGCTTGCACGCATCGATCAGCGGGGGAAGCGTCAAGGCGGTGGAGTTTTGGAAGGGCGACCTGGCCATGCCCGTGCCACAGGCGACCGGCGACCGCGTGCGACTGGCCTTTCAACACGTCTTCGAGTTGCGGCTCGATTACGGCATCCTCGGAGTCTTGCCCCATGAGCGCATCAGCCTTCAAGTTTCCATCTGGATGCACGACCTGCCGCTCCAGGTCCTCCCTCAGGAAGGTTGGCTGCCCCTCGAGCTGACGGAAGACTTGACAGTCTGGTAATACCTGCTTATAGCCCCTACAACCCCGGGGTATCGCGCTTGAGAAAGGCTGGAGGGCAACCTCGTCAAGAGTACAGACGCCCCCCGCAAGCCCACGTACACGAAATGTGCAAGAATTCTCTTGCTGATCGTTCCAAGGATGAAAGAGCCTCACCCAGGTTCGAGGAATTCAAAGGTCGCATGTCATCCTGGACGGTTTTTGGCATCTTAATTAGCAGCCCGAGGCACATGATACCTGCTGTGCTGGGGATCTCTCCGCAGGAGGAAGCAATGTTTGTGCCATCCCGAGTCCGGTGCGTGTTCCGTGGCATCATCGCATGTCTATTATTGCTTTTACCGGCGCTTTGCGCCGGCGGAGAACGGCCGCTAGGCTTGGTCCGTTTTTCCCATGCCGCGAGCTTGGGGGGAATGCCCGTTCCAGGTTCGGAAGTCATTTTCGATGGTGATTTGATCACCACCTCGGCGGGGGGAAACGCGATCGTGGTACTGCCCCCGGGAACTCGAGTGAGCATAGCCGAGAACAGCTCCGTACGCTTTGTCCGTGACCGGGAGATGGTGCGGGCGGAGTTGGTTTGCGGCGTGGTGGTATCCGAGAGCGCCGGCAAACCCGCCCTGGTGGTGACCACTCCCAAGTATCTATTCGCCCCGGCGCCGGAGGGAGGGTCGCGCTACCTGGTGCAATTGTCCAGGGAACAAGCTACCGTCGCTGCCGCCATAAAGGGAAGTGTGATCGTCAAGTCCGGGAAGGCGAATGCGAGCTATGTCCTCCCTGAAGGAAATTTCGCCGCCATTTCCGCCTCCGCCGCAGGTGTGCCCGGCCAATCCGTGGCGGTGGGCTCTCGCCCTGAACCCCAGCACGCCGGAACCGTCCTCGCCGCCATCCCGATCGATCGGGTGCAACGCCAGGGCCAAGGGGCGGAGACCGCCCTTAACGGAAATGATGCCATCGACACCGGCGACATCGTCACGACCAAGGAAAGCGGCCGGCTACGGATTGTGATCTCGGATGGCTCAATCCTCAACATCGGGACCGGCTCAACCTTGAAGATCGCCAGGTACGAGCCCCAGGCGCATCAGACGCAGATCGAGTTCACCTCCGGGCACATGCGCGTTGAAGTGGCCAAGCAGACCCAACCCGGTTCAAGCTGGGAAGTGCAAACCGCGACAGCCGTAGCAGGGGGGGGCGGGGCGGACTTCATTGTCGAAGCCCAGCCCGATGCCACCACCGTCTTATGTATTGGCGGGCTGACCTCCGTGCGGAATGCCGATCCGGCCGTAACCGGGCGCCTCATTCTGTACGCTGGCCAGTTTACGACCGTAGCTCGGGGGGCGGCTCCGTCCGCACCGAAGCTTGCGGCCAATACGGTATTGCAAAGCCAAGTCGACCAGACCACGGTGGGGGCACTCGCGCCCGGCGCGCCGGGAGCAGCCATGCCGGCGGCCCCGGCCGGCTGGCACATTGGCTCGCTCTCGCAGGAAGCGTCCATCGGCGTGATTGCCGGCCCGGCAGCCGCAGCCGCAGCCGCAATTCTCATCCCGCGGGCTATTGCCAGCCCTAGCACGCTCTAAACCAAGATTCGCAGGCCCACTCGACCGTGGGAGCCGCTGGCGCAAAATGTCCAGCCGGAGCCAGCCAGGTGCGGGGGGGAACGTGTCAGGAAACGGTGTCCTCCTTTTTTCGGGCTGGAAAAGCCGGGAAGGAAAATTGGCCCGGTTCCACCCGTGGTAAATCACGCCGCCGACATCCACTCGACGGGCGGTTGTATTCAGAGGCACTCAGGCGTATGTTATGAGTAGGGCCAAAATTGAAAACGAAAATCCCGCATAATCCCCAAGCAGGAGAAAACAAATGCCGCTGAAGGGTTTTATGGAAGCAGTCAAAGAGAAGACCGAAGGGCTTGGCGACCTTGCAAAGGGAAAGCTGGATGCATGGCTTGACGAGTACAAAAAGGCCATGGCTGTCCTCGAGACGTTTGGGTTTAAGGTCGAAAAGTTTACCGTTGGCATGGGGGTTCTCCCGGAAATCCACACCTCTATCTCGGGGTCAATCGAGAACATTCGCGAGGACGAGATGAAGAAGGTGATCGAAGAACATCACTCGGAGGCTCTGTTGGTTTCGCTGCTGAAGGCTCTGATTACCACAAGACGATGCTGGGAGCATGCAGAGCTAAAGCTGACTGGGGTTACGATGAACGTTACGCTCGGCGTACCGCCAAACATCGGCGTCGAAATCCATTAGCCGGAATTCGCTTTTGGGGGAAAAAGGTGTCACGGCCCCTAAAAACATGGGCGGCGCTAAACCTGATCGACCAACCCGTTAAACCGCAGGGGCATTAGCTCACCTTCAGGGTAAGCGACATGCTGTGCTGCAAGTTGGCCGCGCCCGAGGCGGTCCCGGTGACGGTCAGGGTGGGTCGTCGCCGCAGCGTAGCGCAGACTTTGGGCCGTTCAAAGTCTGCGGTTCTTAACAGGGTAAACGTCCACTTTTTGTGAACATGCGGCGGCGGCGGCGATCAAAGCCCGGAACCGCCCGTCGTGGCGGGGGGAAAGCCGCAGACTCTCTGCGAGGCGAGAGTCTGCGCTACCCTGCTTCATAAACCCGTGAACGCCGCGCGTGTCAAGAGCTGCGACAGGGGTGCGATTATAATCCACGGCCCTGGGCTCGGCGAAGCGGAATTCGCGATCCGGCCCAGAGCCGCGGACGAGCGCTGAGAGGCGCGCACGTCCTCGCTACCCAACCTCCGGGCTACCCCGCTCCTCCTGACACCTTTCTCCTCCTACGCCGCTCCCACCTTTCCCCCCTCGTACCATCGCTCATCCAAAAAGTCAGGGGGGATATCGTCTCCATATGGATCAACATTCCGACGTTTCAGTTCCGCGAACCACTCAGTTCGCAAACTTTCTGGAAGTTTGTTGCCACACCACGGGCAAAAGAGTAGCACGATGTTGCTGTCACCACCGTCAAGTACTCGGATACCAATCTCCCTAAACTTTGGTGTCCAGACCAGTGGAATATCGGGTTCGTCGAGTGCATACTGCATCTGAGCACAACAGGGGATACCGAAAGTCATAAAGAGAACCTCTTGCCAGGTACAGCCGGTTTCGTCATAGCCCCAGTCTCAGGATCTCCCCGCCATCATCATTCAAATCCTTGCGGCCCTTACTCTCGCAAGGCTTCCGACAGCTTGGCTTCATCTACAAGCGCTCGAAGTGCCCGGGATTTGGCTTCTTCCAAATTGCTGTTCGGCTCAAGTTCTTGTACACATTTGAGAAATCCTGTTATCGCCTCCGTGTTCGCAGACACTTGCAGTTTCAGGGCAGTCTGAAAAGATTCAAATGCCCTTTTCGTATCATTCTGGACGTTGAAGCGAAACCAGCCTAGTTCAAGGACTGCTGGAATGCAGTTGTTGTCTAGCTCAATCGCACGCTGCAAAGTCTTTTCAACCTCATCGAGAGAAGCGCCGTCCTCTACGAGTTGGAGTAGTCTCGACTTCCAGACGAGCAACTCTGCGGACAGCATTCCTTCTGCCTCCGCCTCTTCGATCTTTTTCAGCGCCTCCGAATACCTGCCGTTTGCAGAAAATTCCTTTATAGAACCGAGTATTTGGGTGCTCATTTGTTTCCAACTTTCTCCATCAAACGTACAGATTGCTCAATCAGCTTCTTCATACCCTTAGCCTTCATGTCGCCCCCCTTCGCGAGGTCCTTGATCTGTCCGTAAGTCTTATTTCCGTATTCGGAAGCATAAGAGTCTGATCTCTTCAGTGTTGCTCTAATCAGGTCGTCTGCCTTCTTGTTATCGTTTGCATTACCCCCGCCACCCCCCCCGCCTCCGCCGCTGCTTGCGGCGCCTCCCGGACAAGCGGTCATTGCCGTGGCTACGCCTGCGATGGCTCCAGCCGTAGCACCACCGGCTGATCCTATCGGAACAGTCGTCTCGGCGAACGGGCCACCTGCAAAGCCGAATTCTCCTCCCGTCATCGCACCGGCCTGTGCGCCGGCCCCCGCCAGAGCGGCCAGGCACGCCCCTCCTCCTGGCGTATTCGCGATATGGCTCAACTGTTGGCCGACCTGCGAGACGAATTCTCCAGCGTATTTCGCGGCAGGGACCGTCGGCCCGAGTACCAGCTCCAAGTCCGACCAGTCAAAATGGCATGCGCCCGCCGTCACCGTCAGCGTATACGTATCGCCGTTAGATGAAGATGAATACGTGGTCGGATCACAGTGGAAGTGACCATCAGAGTCTGTACTTGTAGTTGGATTGTTCAAGACATAGGCATATAAATTGAGCGACTGTGGGTTCTCGAAATCGGCATAGGGTACGGGGTCCGGATCACCGCTCCAGTCCGGCGTCATGAACCGCCCCAGGTTGGTCCCGGAGCCGAAGTACCTGGCCTTGAAAAAGTCATTGCCGGTCTCGGGGTCAAGTTGTTGCCCGGTGAAGTGCATGGGGGTGGAATCCGCGATACTCAGCGGGGAATTGCAGACCAGATTCATTCCGTACGGGGTGTCTGTACACGTCTCGGCGATGGCCCCAGAGGAATTCGTGCGGACGCGCTCGGTGCCCAGCCAGTCGGCGTGGTTATAGAAGAGCCCGCCGGGGTAGGGGTCCCAATACGTGGGATTGGTGGGGGCCCAACTGGCCACGTGGCGGCTCCCGGCGTAGAGTTCGGTGCGCAGCAGGTTGGCTTGGCCGTCGTGCACCGATGTGATATGCCCTTGCGGGTCGTAAACATAATCTTCCAGCGTGTCGGCGTATTGCTTGCCCACCCGCTGGCCATCGGCGTCGTAGAGGTAGAGCATGGCGCTGGCCGAAGCGCACGTCCCGTCCGACCCCTTCACGCACCAAATGCGATTCTCCGCGTCGTATACGTAGCCGTGCGTATTGTCGCTCAACAGATTGCCCGCCGAATCGTAATTGTAGCCGGAGGTGGTGATCTGATTGTTGGCAGCGCTGAAAGCCAAGCCCAGCGGCGTGCAGGGCAGGTTGCCGGTGTTGCTGCAGGTCATGTTCCCCCAGGGGTTGGGGTTGATGTTGTAGCTGAAAACCTGACCGTTCCCCGAGGCCGTTTGCAGCCGATTCACGGTGTCGTAGCCATAGGTCCAGTTGCCGTTCACGCTGTCGTTGGCCGTATTCACGTTACCGTTGCCAAGATAGGTGAGCCCGAGCGAGTACACCGAATTGCTAAGGGAGACCGACCCGAGCCAGGTGCGATTGTTGTAAGCGCGGTTCTCCGTCAACCCATTCCCCAGCGTGGCATTGAGCATCCCCACCGGCCCGTATTGCGTGACGTTCAGCAGAGCCTGCGTTCCCGGACCGGTTGGGGGAGGCTCCTCCGTGGGCTCGGCGACACCAAAGCTGGCGGTGAAGTTAGATAGCCGGTTGGCGGCGTCGTAGCTGCTGTACCGGATGATCGACGAGTCCCAAAAATTGAGTTGATTCCCCAGTAGGTCGTACCCTATAGCGATTGGATAGCTGGTGGTGCCGCTGGTGGCGCCGCAAGTAGCGGGCGTACACTCCCGCCCCGCCTGGAGCCTTCCCATGGGGTCAAACTGGTAGAACTCGTTCGCCGCGACGACCGTGCCGTTGTGCAGGACCCCCCAACTCGCTGTCAGATGCCCCACCGCGTTGGTCATCGTGTCATTCCAGGGGCTTCCCCACCCGATCCCATCATAAGCGTAGCACGCCCGCACGGTAGTCGTATCACTGTAATTCTTGCAGAGCAAGCGGTTCAGCGCGTCATAGAGGTTGGTGGTGGTGACGGTTTCGGTGGAACCGGGGGGCTGGTTCGGTGCGGGGGCGACCTTGGAACTCACGTTGCCACTCGCATCGTAGGTGTACGTCACCTGGCCGGATTCCGGGTTAGTCGCGGACGTCAATTGGGAGAGGGAATTGTAGTTAAAGCTCCGCGACTGGCCACTTTGCAGGACCGTCAACAGGTCATCGAGTCCGTTATAGGAGTAGGTGGTCTGATAATTCAAATTGTTTGGGTCCTCGCTCACCCCGGTCAGGCGGCCCAGCCCGTCGTTCCAGAGCTGACGTACTTTGCCGGCGGCATCGGTGACGGTGGAGCAGAAACCGGGCTGCGCCGAGCAATTCACCCCATAGGTGGTGGTGGCGTAGGACTGGTCCGGATAGGTGACCTGATTGACGCGCCCCAAGGGATCGTAGGTGGTGATGGTGTTTAAGTTGGGGTTCGCGCCCTGATAGGGGTTTGAGACCTTCCAAACGCGGCCGAAGCCATCGTAGACAGTGTCCGTCTTAATCGGGGACGATGGGTTCTCGGGGTCTTTAATGGCAGTCTCGGTGACGTGGCAAACCCCATCCAAGGTGCTGTTCTCCGTGTAGGTTGAGCTCGTACTCAACAACATGGTTGTTGTGGAGGGTGTGCCGCAGGGATTGTCATATGAGTACGTGGTGGAGCCGCCGTCCGGGTAAGAGATGGACGTGAGGCGATCCAGTTGGTCGCCGTTCTGCCCATAATAATACCAGGTTTTCTGGTCGTTTTCGAACGTCCAGCGAAGTCGCCAAATGGCCATCCTCAAGGTTATAGGTGTATTCGCGTGTGTGACTGAAACCGTTGTTCGTGGGCGGGTATTCGATCTGGGTCAGGTAAGCGTTATAGTAGCCGGAGCCGTAGGCGTAGTTGGTGGTGTGGTTCGAGCCAATCATGTCGGCGCAGCCAAGGTTCCCGCAGGGGTCAGTCATCGACAACCGCTGCCCGGTATCGTCATTAGTGTACGACCACTCGGGCGAAGTGCCCTCCAAGTTTAATTCGGTCTTCGACGTGAGGTTGCCCCTGACAGTGATGGAATCCCCGTTGAATTGCGGATCGCGCCCCTGGGTCACGCTTGCCGGGGAGAGACTGCCCGGTGCATCATACTCATAGGTGGTCTGCGCAGCCTCGACGCCGTTGTAATTGGTCGTAACCGCCGACGGCCGGGCAAATTCTGGGATCATCCACGAGTACTGCCAGTAGGAGGTCGGGTAAACCTGCACCTGAAACCCTTGCAGGGTGAAATCGGTTTCACGTCGGGGCGTGCCGCTGGGGGTCGAGCCACACGCCGGCGCCTGGCCCCAATCCCACTCCTTCTTGTTCGTCCAAGGGTAACCCGCCCCGGGGTTGTAGTCGGTTCGGCTGGTAGGGCCGGCAACACCGTTAGAGTACTCGGTGGAGGACTCACAGCCCATCAGGTACTGGTCACCCCAAGTCTGATTGACCACCCGGTAAACTTTGCCGTTGGCGTCCGTATAGGTTGCGCTGTCCTCAACGGGAATATAGCTCAGAAAGTTGGGGTTGTCATTAGGTCCGATGGGCGCGGCCATATAGCCATATGTGTATTTGGTATTGGTGGTCGTGGTCGCGAGCATGTCCTGGTTCATGACGGTAGTGGTCTTCGAGGGGAATGGTTCTTGATAGCCGGTGTAGTTCCAGTTTGTGTTGTAGGTGAAGGTCTGCTGCAGGGCTACGTTTATACCATCGAAGCTGACCTGCCGCCCGGTGACGGCGGGGACATCGTAAGTAAACCCGCACGTGTCGACCTGGCCTTGAAAATCGGGTAGCCAGATGTGGTCAGCGCGGGAGCTCCAATTCCAAGTGTACTTCACCCAAGCCCCGGTGGGATAGATAATCTCATTCAGCAAACCGAAGGTGCCGTCGTAGAAGAACTGGTACTGCTGGAGGTTGGGCAGGGTGACGGATTTGACCACAGATAAACCGCCGTTCGGGCCGAAGGGGGGGATGGGCCTGCCCACACACTGCGAGTCATTGCTGTTCTGCGGGTCGTCGCTCTGCCCCACCGCAGGTTTGGTCCCTGGGGCCGGTTCCCAGGCGACGCTGAAGGTAGAGGGCCCAGGAACCTGCACAGTTTGGGGGTTTCCGCTCGATAACGTGAGGTTTCGGCCCAGCGTGTCGGTCATGGTTATGGGAAGGTTATAGGCGTCGCCGTTGATCGTTACCTGGTTACCGTTGCTGTCCTCGATAAAGGCAGGGACGGCCATCCCCGGCCCAGGGTTGGTGTAAAAGGTATAGATCGTCCCGCTCACCTTGTCCGTGACCATGACAAGGCCGGCGTTCGGCATCCTGCCGACAGCCCAGTAGAAGTCATCGCCGCCCCCCAAGGTGCCATAACTGGCAGGAATTCCATCCGGGTTGCAGTCATTTCCGAAGTCAAGCGCGGACATCCCCAAGAAGTGCCGGCCGCCCATGGGATCCTGGAAGACGAAGTCGGTGATGTAATTACACTGGGAACTGCCCGATCCCGTCGAATAGGGAGACCAGTACAGCGTGGGGAGAGTGTACGACCAACCTCCGGAGCCTAGGCCATAGTTCGCGCTAAAATTCGACGTCCACAAGGCATCACCGTTAGCGCCGGGGACTGCATGAACGGCGCCATTGGAATCGTAGGCGAGATAAACCGGCACCGTGAGCCCACGGCCCGGGGGTACCGGCAACCCAATGCGGATGCTCAGCGAACCGTTGGCGGGGTCTACCGTCTCGTTCACCATTCCAATGTAGTCGTGGCCCGTTCCGGGAATGGGCGTGGTCTGGTCATCCGTGACGTTGGTGATTTGCCCGAAGGCAACGGACTGCAAAGCCAGGATCACCCAAACAATCCTGAGCACTGAGAAGAGAAAAGAACGGTTTTGCTGCATGACCGCACCTCGTGTTTGCATCGTTGGGCTGAAAGCTCACTCCTGAACTGTTCTGGCCTCCCCTGAACTCATGGCGTCAGTACACACAGTAAGAGGGCAGGTTCATCGAACGCCGATTCACCGTCTGCAGCAGCACGGGAGACGTGCTGGGGTTGTCAACGCCATTCCCGCTGTAGGTGGCCGTGATGGAATGCGTGCCGGGGGAGAGCGTGGAAAGCGTCAACGTGGCTTGACCGTTGCTTAGCGTAGCCCCACCGAGCGTTAGGGCTCCGTTAAAATCGTTAAACGTCACCGTCCCCGACGGCGTCCCCCCGCTGGAACGTGACGGTGGCGGTGAAGGTTACAGAAGTCCCGTAGGTCACGGAATTCGAACTTGATATCAGCGAGACCGTGGAAGACGCTGCGCCGCCTGAGCCGGTGACGATAAAGTTGTAACCGTTGCTGGCCACGCCGCCGACCGTGACCACAACGGGGCCGGTGGTCGCTCCGTTCGGCACCGTCACCGCGATGGCGGTTGCATTCCAACTCGTGAACGTGGTGGCTGCTGTGTCGTTAAACGTTACCGTGCCGGCGGACCCGAAGTTCGTGCCCCCGATGGTCACTGAGGCACCCACCGGGTCGCTCCCGGGATTGATGCCGGCAATGTTCGGGGGCGATCCGCCACCGCCGCCGGCTAGATTCAAGGTCGTCGAGCTGAAGGAACTGCCGGGGAATAGCGCAGGGTTGCTCGACACGATGGTGATGCTCGCAGAGGGCATGGGGTTCGAACCGTACTGGTAGAAGGTGAGGGTGGCGCCCGTGGCTTGGGCATAGACCAGCATCTTGCAATACTTCTGCGAGATCAGGGCGCCCAAAGCCGACGCGATGGCGGTCGGGGTCGAGAACTGGCCGTAGGAAAAGGAAACCGCCACCCCGTTGATGGTGGCCGTCACGGTCCCGGTATCCCAGGCGCTTCCCGAGGATTGCTCCGCTCCGGCGATGGTAACCGATCCGAGGGCGGTAGCGGCGAAGGAGCGGCCCGCCAGGACGAGCAGGACTACAAGCAGCCGAATCATCGTGCGCGATATGGAGGACATAGCATTCTCCCGTACTAATACCTCAGTCTCGAGTTCGCAGCGCCGGGCTTGAGCCCGGCAGGTGCCGCCCTCAAGGGCGGCGCTACACTTATTGGAGCGCGACCAGCACTTCGATGGTTCCGGCGCCGGAGTCCAGCGATCCCATGGCCTTGCCGATCACCGCGCCCAGCATGCGGCTGCGGTCCGTGCCTTTCATGGCGTAGCCGGGTTGGGAGGAGGACACTAGAAGGTCCCCGACGTGGATGGGGCCGTTCTCCGCCGTCACTTTGGCGGGTACGACGCCGAGCATCGCCATGGGAATCTCATCAGGATTCTTGGGCGTCAACTGCCGGCGACCCACCGTTCCCGGCTTGGTGGAATAAATCCCCGCCACGGCGGTGGAGTAGGGCTCGAGGGATTTAAGGATTTTGCCGGGATGGTCGGCGTCCAGGACCAGCACGTCTCCGGGAGCGTACTTGGTGCGCTCGCCGGTAACATCCATCGACTCCGCATAGTCGCCGCCGCAGGTGATGGACCCGGTATATGCGGTGCTCTGCGTCGTGCCGTCTTGGAAGGTGATCGATGCGCCGCTGCCGCCTGAAAGCGTGATACCACCCGAGGCATGCACCTGGCCATTTACGTCGAGCGCGTAGCCAGGGGTCGTCGTGCCGATGCCCACGTTGCCGCTGGGCATGATCCTCATCTTCTCAACCCCAGCTCCGTCGCCGCGGTCGATCAGGAACATGATGGGGCCGATGGAACCGTTGCCGGTATGCCCGGAATAGATGCCGACTCCCGGGATGTTGTACATCCAGCCCATGTTAGGATTGCTATAAGTGCTGGAGTAGAATATGCCCACGGTTCCCGTGCCGCTGCTGGCATACGAACCGATATTCACCGTATTTCCGGTAAGGGTTGTGGAGCTATAAGTTCCGCTGTCTCCCCTGTCCGTAAAGACACCGGGAGTTCCGGCGTAGATGCTCGAGATCAGCGCGTTCCCGTAGAGAGGACCGTTCTCGATGTCCAGGGCCGCGGTCGGAGTCGTCGTGCCGATGCCTACGTAGCCACCCGTGTTCCAAGCGCCGCTCAAGGGAAAGATCGTGGTCCCTTGGAACGTTTGTGTGCCGGTCCACGTGTTCGTACTTGCAGTGGGCCAGGAGGTGATGCAACTTCCTCCGATGCAGTAGCCACCCGAGGCGTTGACTTGGCCACCTTGCACGTCGAGCTGGTATGCAGGACTTCCCGTTCCGATGCCCACGCCGCCCGTGCCAATGACCAACTTTCGCCCCCACGCCACACCACCCGGATTGAACGAGAAAGCTCCTTTCGAGTAGAGCGCCATTTCGCTTGATGTACCACTGTTGACAACCTCGATCTGGCCGTTTGCGTCTGATGTATAATCGCCGAAATTCAGCTGTGATAGTCCGCCACTGCCGGCAATGATACCGATAGCATTCCACCATCCCGGAGCGGTGTTCTGCTGAAATATAGCGCTATACGTGGTCGACAAGGTTGGCAACCCTTGCGCATCTCCATTGTCAACATGCAATCTCCCCTGTGGCGTCGCTGTCCCAATGCCTACGTTGCCGTTCGTGTTCCAAACGCCCGAGGGAAAATTCGTGGTCCCTTGGAATTTTTGCGCACCTGTCCACGTGTTCGCGCTTGCAGTGGGCCATAAGGTGATGCAACTTTTTGCGATGCAGAAGCCACCGGAGGCGTTGACTTGGCCACCTTCCACGTCGAGCGTGTAACCAGGGCTCGTCGTGCCGATGCCTACCTTGCCACTCGAAGCCGTGATCGGCGAGTTGCCCAGCGTGGCTTTTCCCGTGTAAACCGGTACGGTGTTGGCCGTGCCGTTGTTGCTGTTGGTCACGTTGGTTTGCGCCGCGGCGCTCACGGCGAAGACCGCAACACAAACTGCAATTTGAATCAGTTTTCTAGCCATAATCTGAGGTTCCTTTCCGCCAAGAATCAATTGAAGACGAGCGAAAGCCGTCGAAAGGACGCCCACTATCCTGGGATGTGGGCGCGCGCGTAAAAACGTAGAAACTCGAGCAACAGCCGGTTTCGATTGGATCATCATCATTGCCGAAGGCGGTTTCGCACGGCGCATCGCCGCGGCCTCAGCCACTGGGGTTGGGAGTCGCGCCTCCGGACCACGCCGTCGTACCACGCTATGATCGAGTGAGTCCATGCGCTTACACTGGAGACCTGCAAGGTCGCGGCGTTGCCGGGCACGGTCGCCACCATTTGCATCGCGCTCCAATTGCTCATCGTGCAGTTATACCCAGAGACGTTTACCACCGCCACGGAGCCCGCCGCCGACCCCAAATTCATCCCGGTGATGGTGATCTGCCCCCCCGGCGACACCGACGTGGGGCTCACGCTGGTAATGGTCGGCGACTGGCCGAAAGCGAAGGGACTGCCTGCCAATAGTGCAAAAAAGGAAAGAATCAGAGCGGAGCGAAGCACGTGGCGCATCGGGCACCTCCATGGCTGCTAAATGGACCACCAAGTTATTAGGTTGGCCGAAGGTTATAACGGCACAGACATAAGCTTGTCAAGAAAAATTTATCATTCGGGCAATATGTCGCATCTACTACATCTTTGCTTTCGATGGCGAGGGCACCCAAGACATCCATGAGGTCTTTTCTCAGGATTTGGAAATTGTCTGCTTCCGGCAATTATTGTGATGTCACCCACTCGCGAATCTGCTCAGCATCATCATTCGGCTGGGTACAACGTGCAGATCGTTTGCGGTCGCCATGGCAAACGACTCTGGGACGATGGGAAGGAATTCCACAGCCACCGATGGGCACGGATTGGCACGGATTAAAACCGCGGCATTTTCCGTGGTGATCCGTAATGACCCGTGGCTCGAGCCCGTTCTTTCACTGCTGCGCCGGGCTGGGCTGGCTCGCCCGGTTGGGACTCAGGCGGCGGGGTCCAAGCGCAGGTCAGGCCGGACGTTGGCTTGCCTCCTACAAGATGCTGCAAGCAACCCGCGCCGCTCACCCTGGCTCGGAAAAACTTCAATCGGGGAGATTCGACAAGGCCGTTGTCAAGTACGGCTCGGAACAACTTCAATCGCGGGAATTCGACAAGGCCCTTGTCAAGTATGGCTCGGAACAACTCGGATTGCGGGAATTCGACAAAGCGCTGGTGCGAGGGTTCACCTGTCTCCACCACAACGTGGCTGCCCTCCTGATGGACTACGCGGTACCCCCACGCGCTTGGCTCCTCGCTCATTGAGATAACGACCGCGATCAAGCAAGAACAGTGACAAGTGAAATGCGACGAGTGACTAGCGCACCGACAACTCGCGCGGCTTCTCGCTCCTTAAGATGATGACCGTGATCCGTCAGGCGCCGTGACGAGTGAAATGTGACGAGTGACGGGCAGAAAGCACTGGGAGCCTGTCGGAGATAGATTTTATTGTACGTAGAATCAACAACTTAGGGAGATTTGCGCGGCTGTAAGTTGTTGATTCTTCGTGGGCAAACCGCTATCTCCGACAGGCTCCTAGCACTTTAATCGAGATCCCGGCGACCTACGCCCCTGCCATTGCCACACCGTGTCGGTGCTGGCAACGCCACTCGCATGGCTGCCACCGCCGGGCTGGGCATCCAAATCGGGCCTTCCCCCTTCCCATACTTGACTTTTTGCCTGAAAGTTCAGAAACGCACTGACCCCCTGTCAGGCTGGCTCCATTATTCAGCAGAGGTGGGACAAAGCCGTTTGCAGATCATCGCCCTTTGCCAAGTAGCGAGGTGTGGCGACGAGCAAGGGTCTGCAAAGGGCCAAAAGCGCCATTTTGTCCATGGTCAATGAACGAGTGGGGACCTGGCGGGACTTGTGGCAACCTGCAAACCTTGGCCCTTGCATTTGGTTTTAGCGAGCCGCTCTTAAAATGAAAACCTCAACAGGTTTACTAGCGCTTAAGATCGAATGCCGGCAGATTATGAGAGAGGGCGACTCCGCGAGTGCGATGGTCCACTCTCCTGTTCTATCGCCACCGACTGAGCCCTCATATCGGTCTACTGTTTTTTGTTGAATTGAAAACCAGTCTATGCTATACAGAGGTGAGTTGGTCTAGCACATCTTGGGGGGATGTGTGAGGGGACACCCGCCACCCAAGGCAGTTAGAACCGGCAGACCTCCGCGCCTACAAGCCCGTCCGGAAACAAGGTTTTGGCCTAATTTGGAACCATCAGCCTTTTGTTTTCCGCGCATGGGTTTCTGCAAAGGCCCTTTCCGCACGGGCCTCTAGGTAATTCAAATGTTTGCCAGCTCCTTGTTATCTGGCGGGTCATCGCTTGGTCGAATGTCTGAACGTAGTTCAGCCAGCGCCGGCTTTTGACTGTGGGACGGGTCACATGAATTCTCCATCGGAACAAGATCAATCGGATTCCAAGGATATGACCGCGCGGCGAAGCAAACGCGTCAGGCTCGCCGTACCGATCGTGCTGAGCGGCGTAGACAGCGCGGGCAACGAGTTCCAAGAATCCACGCGCACCACAATCGTCAGCAAACACGGGGCGAAGATTACAACCACGCAAGAGTTGGTTCTGGGCACGGCGGTCACGATCGAAAATCGCAGCCTGGCACTGGCCGCGAAAGCCACGGTGGTTCGCGTCGGCAAAAGGCTCTCCCCCGGTCAGCCCGTGGAAATCGGCGTGCAACTTATCAAAGCCGCCAACGTTTGGGGTATCATTTTCCCCCCTGATGACTGGGAGACGGCACCACCCCCGGAACCTGATGGCGGTGACCCGGAGGCAACTTCCCAGTCCACCCGGCAAACAGCCGTTACAGCTTCTATTCCTGCGGCAACCACAGTTTCCGCCCAACCCACTCGCGGCGCCCAGCGTCCAACCGCCGGCGCCAACCTTCCCAATCTGACTGCGGTAGAGCCCGTGCCGTCCAAAAGCGGGACATTCCCCGCTCCCCCCACGGGGTCGGCCGTACCTCCTTCCGTCTCGGGCACAGCCCGGGAAAAAATCGAGGCGATTACGGCGACGGTGCTCGCCAAGGTTACCACCCAACTCGATGAGGCGGTTGACTCGCGCCTCAAAGCATATTCCGAAAAGGTCATGAGGTTCACGAATCAATTCGCTCTGCGCGTGCAGGCTAATTTTCAAGAGGCGGCGAACCGGACGGAAGACCAAATGGTGGTTTTGATCCAGCAGAAACTCGGCGCTCTCGCCGACCGCGTCCAAGCATCGCGCACGATCCTCGAGAGCCAGATGGCGAGATTCGAGGCCCTGCAAAAGAATTCAAGATCCGTGGTCGAAGATACGGAACAAGAGATCCGCAAGGCGAGCCAGCGCGCACTGGAGTCCGCCCTGCAAGAGTTGACTGTCAACCTCCGAAAGGGAGTGGAAGTCACGTCCACTGCCATGGCGGCAGAGTGTCAGGAGCAGGTCCGGGCTGCGGCGGCGAAAACCGTTAGCGCGACCGTCGCCAAAGCCGATGGGGACCTCGCTATCCTGAGCAAAGACCGGCTCTTCAAATCGTATGCCGAGATGAAATGGCAGCAAGAGCAGGTGGTGGATAGAGTCAAGGAGCAGCTCAACCAAATCGCCCTTTCCGGGACAACGAACTTGGCGGCCAGGATCGAATCGATGGCGGGGGAAATAGCTCCTTCGGTGCGCGCGGAGATGGAAAAATCCTTGCAGGACTGCGCGGCGAAGCTGGTGGCGCAGACGGCTCAATCCCTCCAGAAACAGACACAATTATTGACTCAGGATACCTTGGTCTCCCTGCAACAATCTGTCCAGAGCCTGCAAGAGCGGATGCAAGAGGAAAGCCGAAGCATCCGGCAATCCACCGAACAGGAAATCATCAAGACTGCCAAAGCGTTCAGTGAGAACGTCGCGCAGCACTCGGAATTGGCGATAGGCTCGCTGCAATCCGCCGCAGAGCAAGGAAGCTCCAAATTAAAAACGACGTTACTCGAATCGATAAAAAGCTTGCGGGCAGGCGTTGAGGACTATCAAAAGCAACTGGCCGCGCTCTCCGGCTTGGCGCTGGAAAGCTATCGAGCCGGCCTGCAAAAACTTGCCCGGGAGCAGGAGGAAGGTGCGACGCAGCTATTCTCGCAAAAACTCCGGGAAGCGGCAGACGGACTGGCTGCGGCCTCAGCAGAAGAGGTGCGCCAGCGCCTCCGGGATGACGCCGTTGCCGCGACGGAGATCTTGAGCAAGGAATCGAACCAACGCCTGTCCGTGATGGCCGAGGAATTCTTCGCCAGCTCGGCGCAGGAACTTCAGGCGCGTTTGCGGGGCCAGGCGGAAGCACAGATCGATGCCCTGATGCAATCCGCACCCGACAAGTTCCGCGAGCACCTCGATAAGTTGACCGAGGAGGCGGGGCTTACCCTCGTAAAGGTGACGGGGACCGAGCTCCAGAAGGTTGCGCGCGCTCTCCTGCAATCGTCCTCCGAGACTCTCCACGCAAACGTCGACCAACTTACCGGTACGCTTCAGGAGGATCTCAAGGCTTTCCAGGCAACTCTCGCCGATCAAGCGAAAAATCAGCTCCTCGCCATGGCGCGGTCGACCGTCGGGACCCTGAACCAGGAAGCCTTCGCAGGGCTCGAGCAGTTTCGCACTCGATTGCACACCGTGGCGCAAGAGTCCCAGGGGGAATACCTCCGAGCGCTCGAAGCCCATTTCCAGGAGGCGCTGGAAAAACAGCGTGCGGCCATTTCCGCCTTGCTTCAGCAGCAGGCTGAGCAGAGCCGCGAACTCGCGGGGCTGCAAATCAAAGCTATGGGCGAAGAGAACCGTCGCCAAGGCCACGGAGGCGCTCGACCGGCAAGTGGGAAAGAGCAGCCGGTCGGTCGCGGAACTTGGGGAACAGGCGCGCGTCGGCCTGGAGAATCAGGGTCAAAAGATCGAGATGGAAGCCAAGAACGCCATTTGGGAATATCAGAGACAGATGGAACAGTCGAGCACTGCCGCCCTCGATAAAGTCCGAAAAGAAACCGGCACCCTTCTCGATGAAGTCGTTTTCCGTCTCCAACAGTCGGTGCGCTCCTTCCAGAGCTCGACGGCTGATGAAGTCCTGGCTGAGCTCCAAAAGGCCTCAGACAACCTCCTGGAAGTTTCCGCCGCTCAGATGCGTAAACAGACCGAGCAGTCGCTGGATCTTATCACCGAAAGGCTCAAGGAGAAGGAAGAGGAAGTCGTCAGCGACGCTGCCAATGTCTTCCGCAGCAGGATCGCAGATATTTTCACCATCTTGCAGGAGGGTTCCAAGAAGGCCGCAGAACCGCCCGACGTGGAACGACTCAAGAAGCAAAGCTAGCTTGTACTGTCCTTGACTTTGGAAGGAACTGTCAAACCGAGGAGGCCCCGGTTTATCCTCAGCCGAAAGGGGGCCCCCTCAATATCCCCATCGCCCCAGCCTCAAAGTTCATACCGGGAGAAGCTCCGCCATGGGAGTGAACGAGCATCCCACGCGCCATTTTCCCTCCGGAAGCGGGAGGGAGTACACGCGGCGCAAGGTTAGTTCCGCTCCGGGCACCAAGGGGAAATGGAGGCGGGCCGGAAAACTCTCAGGCAAATCTGTTTGCTCAACCAACAGACATACCCCCCCACGGCTCAGGTCCATTACCCTGACCGTGTTGCTTTTCCCCCCTACCCTAACAACCCCCAGGGTGCGTGTTCCTGCAAGAGGAATCCGTTCATCCTTTCGGGCGCTTGGGGGGCGATGATCGCCCGAAGTCTCGGATTCCGCTTCCATGGGAGTGGCAGAAGGAGACGCAATCTCAGCCTGGGGTTCGGCGCAGGAATCCGCTTGGGCCTCGACTTCCGGCCCGGGTTCCTTGGTTTGAGCAGGGGCTTCTTCAGGCTGATGCGGGATAGTCGCCGACTGATTGTGCGCCCTGAGTTTGCTGGCGTAGAGGATCTTATCAGCAGCAGCAAACAAGGTAGCTGCGTCAGTCCCATTCTCAGGAAAGATGGCTACTCCATAATCAATTCCCACAGCGGTGCTGGGCGCAATGGAATTGGCAGTCTCCCCGAACTTCCGCGCGATTCTTTCTGCGAGCACTTCGGCATTGCTTCGTTCGGCCTGGGGAAGAAGGATGGCGAACTCGTCCCCGCCGGTCCGGGAAGAAATATCCGACCCGCGAGTGGCTTCCAGAATCGTGCGAGCCACGGCTCGCAAGATATCGTCTCCAGTCGCGTGTCCATAGGTGTCATTGACGCTCTTGAATTTCCGCAGGTCTAACGCGAGCAAGGCAAATGACGATTCGTAACGGCCGGCGCGGCTGATCTCCCGAAAGAGATATTCATCAAATGTGCGCCGATTGTTCAAACCGGTAAGGGAATCGGTGGCCGCCGTGTGCCGCAATTTTCTGACTTCGTCATACTCCATAAGGATGGGGCTTCGCAAGATGCGCAATTCACCAAAGTAATCCACCGCGGCTGTCCGCAGGGTAACCGGGCGGCCGAGTTTTTCCGCCAATTGATTTTGGCGGGCTAAAACCCCTTGCCAATGGGTAATACTTTCCTTCTCAGAGACTTGGAGGCCCGCAAGGCGCTGGAGAAACTCCTGTAGGAACGCGCCTTGAGTGCCCTCGTCGAGCTGCTGCAAGATGTTGACGACGAAATCCAGCCACTCTTCCGAAGCTCCGTCTATGACCATGTTCATGTTTCCTCTCGGTTTCGAAGATGAGTATGTTATCGATCCAGATTCTCGTACCGCAATCTCTTCGCGACTACTGCGTCAGATACTTGAAAGACCTCTCGCAACCCTTCGGTTACATACTTAAGAAAGGCTTCTGGCTCGTCCTGCCGGCTGAATCCTATGTGCTCTGCCGCCGCGGCGGCCAATTGAAATTGCGCTTTCAGAGGGGCCGTGGGCACCAACAAGAGGCCAGCAAAGGCATACGCCTGGTATTCGAGCCAGTTGTAATCGGCTTCATCCACATCCCTCTGAAATTGCTTCCAATCGTTCAGCGCACCGAACTTGAGCTCGCTGTGAATATCCCGGTGCATGTAAAAGTGCCCGAGTTCATGCGCGAGTGTGAACCGATAACGGTTGAGCCACCGCTCGAGCACGAACTGGTCCACGGTGATGCAAGTCAGGTCGCTGGAAATGAAACCATCAATTTCATATAGGTCGCGCAATCCGGGCAAGACGCAGATTTCCAGGCCGCATTTGATTTCCGCAATCTCTTCAATGGGAGTGGGCATCGAACCCTCGGCATGAAATTCGCGCAAGAACTGCTCCGATATCCTGCGGATTTCATGGTAGAAGAGGCGGCGAACCCGGAGATTAATCGGCGTGCTCCCTTCGTATCAGTTCCGCCAGTTGATCGAGGTTCTCCGGGGTAACCTTTCTCCCCCGGAGAGTGCGGAACAACACCGGCAGCCGCCCCATAAGCTTCTCGTCGGCTTGCAGGTCAGGGGGAAGATGCCCACGCGAGGCGGCAGCCCGGTCGAAAAACTCGATCCACTCCTCGCCGCCTTCCTTCAGGGCTAGAGATTTAGCGTACTCCAGCAGCTTCTGCGGCGACTCGGGAGGAGGGAAAACTCCCCGCTCCAACCGGCTGACGTTCCCCGGGTCGTAGCCGTTCGCCTCGCAGAACCGGCGCAAGCTCCATCCCTTTCGCGTCCTCAGTTCCTTGAAGTAGGCCCCAAATGTCGAAGCCACTTTTCACCTCCCTGCACAGCGTTGTAATGAGAATACAACAAGGGCAATGAGCCTGTCAACTGCCAGGGAACCAGCGACCATCGAGCGGGACGAACTACAAAAGCGAGAAGGTTGTCGCGCTCATTGCCCTCGCGATCGTGGGTATTTCCTTCCATGACGAGCCCAGTGTCGGGTTTAGGACTAACGCACTGGAGCGATAATATCAGGGACCACCACATCGACGGGTGAAGCGCCGATGGAGACGGTGGTGATGAGGGCAGAGCGCCCGTCGCTCAGGCTGGCGGGGTCCGCGTGCAGGACTGCGAGGCTGGAGGCGGCGCGGTCCGCCACCACCAGCAGGCGTTCATCCGGTGTCAAGGCCAGGGCGCGCGGCTCTATGCCCACGTGGGTTGAGGCCAGCACTGCCCGGTTTTGAACATCCAGGGCCTCGACCGAGCCATCCCCCGCATTGGCAATGTAAAGCACGCTTGAATCCCGCCGAAAAACGCCGGCCACGGGGTGGAGGCCCACAGGGAAGGTCTGCTCCACGTTGTCATGGAATGCGTCCACGATGATCATGGAGGACGGCGCGGCGAGAACGAAAATCTCGCCGCCATCCGGCTTGAGCAACAGGGCCGTGGGCCGCACCCCAATTTCGAGGTTGGAGAGCAGCTTTCGCGAGACGGCGTTTGTGGCGGAGATTTTTTCCTCACCCGTGTCCGCCACGAAAACTTTCGAATCGTCCGGCAGAATCACCATGGGACCGGGAGCCTGCCCAACTTCAACAGTCCCCAGTGGTTGGCGGGTCTCCGTGCTGATGAAGGTGAGCTGGCTCGGTCTATCCGAAGCGGCCACCAAGGTTTTGCCGTCGGGGGAGAGGGCGAGGTCCGCAAGCGCGCCTGCCAAGTGAAGGCGAAAGGCTACCCGGGGGATTGCTCCCTCCGGCGATTTGCCCGAGCCGCCCTCACAATCAAGAAAAACCACTTCGTGGTCCGCCGGGTCGAGGACGTAGGCGGCGCGGCCATCGGGTGAAAACGCCAGGTCTTTGGCGCTCCTGCCCACATCGAGCGTGGAAATAAGGTGGACTTGGGGGAAGGCCGCCACGTTGATTTTGCCGGGGGCGGATACCACGTAAAGTTGCCGGGCACCCGGGCGCACCAGCACGCGCTCCGGTTGGGGGGAAACCGGCAGGGCAGCGGTCACACGGAAGTCCGCCAGATTCACCGCGGCCAGCGTGGTGCTCTGCTGGTTCACTACATAAGCGATGTAAGGGGTCAGTGGCACCACGTGACGGCAGCCAAGGGAACCCCAGCCCAACGTCGCCAAGAGTGGGAAGAGGAACAGAACTCGAAATTTAGTACCGACTTTCATCTGGGCAGGGGTGGGAAGAGCAAGTCAAAACGCTAAAGTCAAAAGTCAAAAGTAAATGCCCGCTCCCTAGGTGACCACTTGCTTCCGTTGTGACCATGAAATCCGCGGCTTTGACTTTTGCACTTTGACTTTTGACTTGTTCTTGCCTCCCAGTTCTTCTCCCCTTGAGTCACGCTGCCCGGTAAATGTCACTTGCTACTCGTCACTGGCGTGAGGGTTCTTCCCAGCACTCCGGCAATTGCCGCGACCTGCTCCACCAGGGTCTCAAACTGGTCGGGGAAAAGCGACTGGTAGCCGTCGGAAATGGCGTGGTCGGGATCGTGGTGAACTTCTACAATCAGTCCATCCGCCCCCACCGCCACGGCAGCGCGGGCCAGGGGAATCACCCTGTCGCGCTTGCCGGTCCCGTGGCTGGGATCGACGATGATAGGGAGGTGCGAAAGGCGTTTCACCGCCGGAATCACGCTCAGGTCCAGGGTGTTGCGGGAGTGGTCGGCAAAGGTCCGCACTCCGCGCTCGCACAGAATGACGTTGTAATTTCCCTCTGCCAGGATGTATTCCGCCGCCATCAGGAATTCGTCCAGCGTTGCCGACATGCCGCGCTTCAGCAATACGGGGAGCTTGGAGCGGCCCACGCGTTTGAGCAGGGAGAAGTTCTGCATGTTGCGCGCCCCCACTTGCAGAACGTCGGCGTACCTTTCCACCAAGTCGCAGTTTTCCGGGTCGATAGTTTCCGTAACTATCAGCAGGCCGAATTCACTGCGGATATCCGCCAGGATTTTCAGGCCCTCTTCTCCCATGCCTTGAAAACTGTAAGGCGAGGTTCGCGGTTTGAACGCTCCGCCCCGAAAGAGACGCGCGCCCGCCCGGCAAACCCGCGCGGCCGCGGCCCGTGCCTGCTCGCGGTTCTCAACGGCGCACGGTCCGGCGATGATCGCCAGCACTTTGCCCCCGATGGTCACTCCACTACCGGGCGGGCCAATGTGAATCAGTGAGTCCTCCCCCTTGATTTCGCGGCTCACCAGCTTGAAGGGCTTGGAAACCCGGATGGCTTCGGCGACCCCCGGCAGGCTCTCGAACTCTTCCGGCTCCAGCGGCCCGGGATTGCCGGTGATGCCCACCGCCGTCCGCTGCGCCCCCGGCATGGGGTGGGCGCGGAAGCCCATGGACGCAATCTTCTCGCACACGCGCCGAACGTCCTCCTCGCTCGCGTGCGGCTTCATGACAATCAGCATGGATTCATCCTTTGTCGCCTGCTAACCCTACGACGCGCTAGTAGTCTAATTCAGCGGGGTGGTTCTGACAATAATTTGAGGGGGATTTGACGGCGGTAGGGGGTGTGCGACATAGAAGTGAAAGCTGCGATCGCTCGGCTGTAGCGCGGGTGTCCCCACCCGCGAACAGGATGGCCGTGCCACGGAAGGCGCGGGTGGGGACACCCGCGCTACAGGGTTTGTCCCCCGGACTGGCCAAAAGTCTCTCCCTATAATGCGGCGCACCCGAGGATCAATCCCTGCTGGAATTCTCCGCCACTCCTTGATAGCATTGCTCATTCACCCGGCGCTGGTTGGCCGAATGATCTTATCCCTGCGAGGTGCTTTCAATATGCGGTCATGGAAAGTCTGGCTTGCTCTGGTAATGCTGACACTGGTTTCTCTGGTCATGACGGCCGCGCCGCTCGATTCCCTGCACGGCGTCAACACCGCCAATTTGGATCGAAGTTGCGCCCCCTGCACCGACTTCAACCAATTCGCCAACGGGAGCTGGATGGCGAAGAACCCGATTCCTGCCGCCTATCCGAGCTGGGGTGTGGCGAATGAGGTCACCGAGCGCAACCGTAATGTCCTTCACGAAATTCTCGAAGACGCCGCCAGAGACACCATGGCGGTGAAGGGATGCAGCGAGCAGAAAATCGGGGATTATTACGGAAGCTGCATGGACACCGCGGCGATCGACAGCGCAGGCCTGAAGCCCCTGCAACCCGAGCTTGACCGAATCGATCACATTGCCAATACCGCCGATCTTGAGGCCGAGATCGGGCATCTCCAGAGTATGGGAGTGGGCGCATTCTTTGGCGTGGATTCCACGCAGGATTTTAAGGACAGCACCCAAGTGACGGGCGAAGTGGACCAGGGCGGCCTGGGTTTGCCGGACCGCGATTACTACACCCGCGATGACCCCAAATCCAAAGAGCAGCGCGCCGAGTACCAAAAACACGTCGCCAAAATGTTCGAACTGATGGGCGACCCGGTTGCCACCGCGGCGGTCGAAGCCCAGACGGTGATGGATCTCGAGACCCAGCTTGCCAAGGCGTCGCAGACGGAAGTGGAGCGGCGCGACCCCAAAAATGTGTATCACCGCATGCCGCAAGCCGGCCTTAAGACCCTGGCGCCGAGTTTCCCCTGGGAGGAGTACTTCACCGCCGTGGGCCTTGCGGGCAAGGGCGATGTGAACGTGACCGCTCCCACCTTCTTCAAAGAAATGGGGCAGATGATGGCTGCCCAGCCGATTTCCAATTGGAAGATTTACCTTCGCTGGCACCTGATCAACGCCGCGGCGTCCAGTCTGTCCGCGCCCTTTGTGGATGAGGACTTTCACTTTAAAGGTATGATCCTGACGGGCACGAAGGAAAACCTGCCGCGTTGGAAGCGGTGCGTAAGGTACACGGACCGCGCCCTGGGTGAGGCGTTGGGGCAGGTGTACGTGAAGAAGGCCTTCCCCCCGGAGGCCAAAACTCGCGCCCTGGCGATGGTGAAGAACCTGGAAGCGGCGCTGGCCGATGACCTCAAGACCCTTCCCTGGATGAGCGAGGCCACCCGCAAGCAAGCGCTGATCAAACTCGCGGCCATCAATAACAAGATCGGCTACCCCGACAAGTGGCGCGACTATTCCGCGCTGGATATCACCCGCGGGCCTTATGTGGAGGACGTTTTCCGCGCCGAGGCCTTTGAGTTTCATCGCGATCTGAATAAAGTGGGCAAGCCCGTGGACCGCAGCGAATGGGAAATGAGCCCGCCCACGGTGAATGCCTACTACAACCCGCAATTGAACGAGATTGTTTTTCCCGCCGGAATTCTGCAACCTCCCTTCTTTGATTTCCAGGCCGATGACGCCGTCAATTACGGCGCGATGGGAGCAATTATCGGCCACGAAATGACGCACGGTTTTGACGACGAAGGGAGCCAGTTCGACGGGCAAGGCAACATGAAGAACTGGTGGACGCCGGAGGACCAGAAGAATTTCGACGCGCGCGGCGCCTGCATCGCCAATCAATTTGATGGATTCTTTGTGGAAGACAAACTCCATGAGAACGGCAAGCTGGTGGAAGGGGAGAGCATCGCCGACCTCGGCGGCCTGGCCATCGCCTATGCCGCCTACCAGAAGTCGTGGGCAGGCAAACCGCGGCCGAAGGATATCGACGGCTTCACGCCGGAGCAGCGCTTCTTTATCGCCTACGCCCAGGGTTGGGCGGAAAACATGCGGCCGGAGTATTCCCGGATGCTCACCAATGTGGACCCTCACCCTCTGCCGAGATTCCGGGTGATCGGGCCGCTTTCCAACCTGCCGGCCTTCGCCAAGGCTTTCGGGTGCAAAGCGGGCGACCCGATGGTGCGGCCACCGGCGAGCCGTTGCGAGATTTGGTGAGGGGGAGGGGCGCGTATTGGCAGTAGGGGCGGTTCGCGAACCGCCCCTACGCTTCATGTTTCCGCCTTCTGCCTACTGCTTTCTGCCTACTGCTTACTTCACCCCTATCATCAGGCTCGACGGTCCCGGCAGCCGGGCGTGCCGCACCTCGTGGAATCCCGCCGCGTTCATCCAGGCCGTATACTCCTCGTGGCTGTAGGTGCTGCCCGCCGGCGTCCCCACCAGCATATTGAGGGCGAAGAGAGCGCCCTGCTTGGGCGCAGTCTTGTCCGCTTCGAGAATGAAGTCCTGCACCACTAGGCGGCCCTCGGGTGCGAGCGCGACAAAACAGCGCCGGAACAAATCTTGATTTTCTTCCGGACTCAGCATGTGGCAAATAGCGGAAACCAAAACCAGGTTGAAGCCTCTGCCTAGGGGGTCGCGTCGGAGGTCACCGGCGCGAGTCTCGATGCGCCCCGTCAGGCCCGCGGCTTTGATGTGCCTCTGGGCAATGAGAAGCACGGCCGGCAAGTCGAGCACGGTGGCGTGCAGATTCTCATTGGCCTGGGCAAAGGCGATGGAGTACGCGGCCGATCCTCCGCCCACATCCAGCAGGCGTTCGACCGTCGTGGCGCCGACGGCCTGTACAATCAGCGGGGCGCGCTCGGCGGCATTGCGATGCATGGCGGCGATGAAGGGGTCGGTCCAGTCGTCGCCGCGCTCCGCCATTTCCTCGTGATCGACGGCGGTGCCGCCGCGGACGCATTCCGTCAGGTTGGACCAGCGGTGCCAAATATTGGCGATGTGAATCAGGCCGGGGCGGGCGTTGTCCTTGGAGCCCGCGGCGAAATAGCGCGCCGCCGCGGCGGTGTCGCGGAAAACTCCCTGGTATTTTTCCAACATGCCCATGGCCGTGAGCGCGTTGAGCAGCATTTCCGTGGCGCGCGGGTGGGTGGAGATTTTCTTCGCCACCTCCGCCGCCGTGGCGCCCTTACCCACCGCCGTAAAGACGTCGAGTTCGAGGGCCGTCAACAGCGCGCGGCTCTCCATGTAAGCGCGCAGGGTTTGATTCAGGTCATCGGGAAGGACGCCGGCGGCGCCCTTGGCGCGTTGTGCCGCCAGGAATTTGGCCCGATTCGATTGGATTTCCGCCCGCAGTGCTGACCAGTCGGGATTAACCAGGCGGTCCAGCGCGCGGCCTTGCACAAATTGCGACTCGACCAGTTCGGGAACGTCTTCCGGCCGCACTCCCGTGTACCAGACGCCTTCGGGGTAAATCACCAGATTGGGCCCGCGCTCGCATATGCCCAGCGAGCCACACGTCGTAATCTGAACTTCGTCCGCCAGCCCGCGCGCCGCCACTTCCTTGCGTAAAGCCTCGATAGTCGCCGCCGAGCCCCGCCCCGGGCAGCAGGGAACTCCCTCCGGCTTTTTCTGATCGCAAATATAAACGTGATAACGGAATGGTTCCATGATGACCTCGAATGTAGCTCCGCCGCCCCTACGGCACCTGCTGGCAGGCTGCCGGCGCTACGAGTAGGATTGTAATCCAGGCCGACCGTTCGCACCTGACGCGGCAGGCCCGGTGCAAATATTGCCGCCATCCACCCTTTGTGCAGTATACCGCCGTTTGGGCGAGAGGGGCATCAGCGCCAAACAGCTATTTCCAACGCCAGTTTCCGCCCTTGAGTGACGCATTCGCCCGGCGTTAATATGCAAGCATGATCTACCTGAAGAGCATCCTCGTTGGCCTCTGCTTCCTGGTAGTGTCCGCAATTCTCCTGCCTCTGGGCCTCGGCGTAATCTTTTCGATCCTTGCCGCTCATGCCAAAGGAGAGGAAGTAGGGTTTGACCCCGTTTCTATCGTGAAATCCTTTCCCTTGCTCTGGATCTTACCAGTTCTCGTTTTCCTCCTAGGGTTCGCCTGGGAATATAGGCGGGCTAAACCTCGCTAGGATGCAGCGGGAGTCACGACAGAAATCTTAGTGTTCAGGTCGCGCGGAATACCGCCATTTGTGTTGGGAAGAGGGGATGATAAAATTGCAATATGCCTGTTGCTGCACGCCTCACCTACGAGGACTTATGCCTGCTGCCCGAAGACGGCAAGCGCCGCGAGATTATTGAAGGAGAACTGTTTGTAACGCCGTCACCGCAAACGCCGCATCAGAAAGCTGTTATGCGCCTGAGCGCCCGCCTGTGGCAATTCGTGGACAGCCATAAGTTGGGTGAGGTCTTTGGCGCCCCCTTCGACGTGGTGTTTTCCGATTTCGATGTTGTTGAGCCGGACCTTCTTTTCATCTCGAGTGCTCGCGCGGGTGTCCTGACCCGCAAGAACGTGCAGGGGGCTCCCGACCTCGTCGTCGAGGTCTTGGCGGAGAGCACGGCGCGCGTGGACCGCTCGATCAAGTTGAAACTCTATGGAAAATTCGGCGTCCAGGAGTATTGGATGATCGATCCCGAGGGCCCTTCCGCGGAGATTTACCGGCGGGGGAAAGAAGGATTGGACTTGGTTGCCAAGCTCTCCGCCGAGGAAGCGCTCACCTCACCCATGTTTCCTGGATTCAGTGTTCGGCTCCGCGAACTTACCGGGTGATTCCTCCCCTACCCATCAGAATCTTGCCATGGTGCGCCTGCGGCATTGGTAAGGACCTCGCCGGCATTCTTCGCTTTTTTCTTGACGAGCCTCCTTATCCAGGCTAGAATGGATAAGTGAGGGGCAGCTTGGCGCCGCTACGGCCGCCGGTTGGCCAGGCAGACAGCAGGTAGTGGGTGCAGGAGGCACGGTGCGCGGGAGATGGGACATGAACGAACCGGTGATGGCGTGGGAGAGCAATTTCGCGGCGACTTCATGTCCATCCGTGGCGCACACGCCCAAAGCTGAGAATATATTGAAAACAAAGGCTCGGAGAAGGCGATTTTCTTTTGCCAAAGCTGATAACATAATGATAGGAAAAGTACTTACGAGAAACTATGGGAAAGTGGAAACGGCATGACAAAATGCCCGTCCCACAAAACGCCCGAGCATCCCCGGTAGGTGATCAAAAGGGGGTCGGATTTGGTTGCTAGATTCTTCGCCACCGGTGTGCTGATGCCGCCGATATTACTTTGATTCTGCGTCCCCCTTCGCAGCCCCACCGATGGGTGGGAGCACGCCAAGCTCAATAACATTCCCTCAGAGATTCAAATGCGCTGAAGTCACCCTCCGTTGACGCCTTTCGAACGGGTCTGTTACCATGTGGAATCAACTTTTTCGGAAACTTTTATGAAGGTGGGAGTACACACTTCGATTGCCGGCGCTTTGGAGAATGCGGCGCACCATGCCAGGAAGATTGGGTGTGACACCTTCCAGATGTTTTCCGCGAACCCGCGCGGCTGGCGGACGCTCGATCCCACGCCGGCGGAATGCGAGGCTTTTCGGGCGGCACGCCAGGCCCACGGCCTTTCCCCGGTGGTCGTTCACGATAACTATCTGATTAACTTGGCGTCCTCCGATGCCTTCATTCGCGAGCGCTCTATTGCCGCTTTCCGTAAGGAGTTGGAGCGAGCCATGGCCTTGGGGGCGGATTATCTGGTCACTCACCCAGGCAGCGCCAAGGGGGCGGCTCCCGCGGCGGCCATCGCCACCTGCGTGGAATCGCTTCGCCAAGCGGCGGCAGGACTGAAGCTCGACGGCCTGACTATCCTGATTGAGAACACCGCCGGGCAGGGAACCGCCATTGGGCGCAATTTCGAAGAAGTGGCGGAGATCATCGCGGGCGCGGAAAATGACTTGCCAGTCGGCGCCTGCATCGATACCGCGCACAGCTTTGAAGCAGGCTATGCCATCCACACCGTTGAAGGCTTGCGGGCGGCGGTGAAGCAACTCGAAGCAACGATTGGCTTGAAGAAAGTGCGGGTGATTCACGCCAACGATTCCAAGACGGCCTTCGGCTCGCACGCTGACCGCCACCAACACATCGGCAAAGGGCAAATCGGCGCCGAAGCCTTTGGACGCATCGTGCGGCACCCAAAGCTGAAAAACATTCCCTTCATCTGCGAGACGCCAGTTGACAAGCCGGGTGATGATGTGCGGAACATTCGGATGATGCGGAAACTGGCGGGAATCAAAGTCGGCGGCAAGCGGGGAGCGGAAGGGAGCAATTACGAATTATGAATTACGAATTGCGGAGCCCTTGCTCAGAAAGCACACCACGGCGAATTGGTATTAATAATTCGTAATTCGAAATTCATAATTCGTAATTCAGAACTGAAACCATGGACCCAAACTACGATCCTCAAAAAATAGAGACTAAGTGGCAAAAGCGCTGGGCCGATGCAAGGCTGTTTGAAACCGAGGCGGAGCCCGGACGCAAAAAATACTACGTTCTTGAAATGCTGCCTTATCCCTCGGGCGACATTCACATGGGCCACGTGCGCAATTATTCCATTGGCGACGCCCTGGCGCGCTACATGGGGATGAAGGGCTTCAACATCCTGCACCCCATTGGCTGGGACGCCTTCGGTCTGCCCGCGGAAAACGCCGCCATCAAGAGCCAGCGGCATCCGTCCGAGTTTACTTTCAGTTACATCGATCGCATGCGCGGGCAGCTCCAGCGCCTGGGCGTGAGCTACGATTGGCGGCGGGAGATCGCCTCCTGCGTGCCGGAGTACTATCGCTGGAACCAGTGGTTCTTTTTGAAAATGTATGAGCGCGGCCTCGCCTATCGCAAGCAGAGCCGGGTGAACTGGTGCCCGCAATGCGAAACCGTGCTGGCCAACGAACAAGTGGTGGATGGTTGTTGCTGGCGGCATGAGGAGACGCCCGTCATCGAGCGCGAGCTGGAGCAATGGTTCCTGAAGACCACGGCCTATGCCGAGCAATTGCTCGACGACATGAAACAGATGGTGCGCTGGCCGGAGCGTGTGCTGACCATGCAGCAGAATTGGATTGGGAAATCCGTGGGCGCGTTCGTGGATTTCACCGTCAACGATCTCTGGAAGCCGCTGCGCATCTTCACCACCCGCGTGGATACCATTTTCGGCTGTAGCGCTGTCTTCCTGGCGCCGGAGCATCCGCTGGTGGACCTGCTCATGGAGAATTCCAAGGAGCCCACACGCCTGCGGGACGCGGTGGAGAGGATCAAGTCCTCTTCCGTTCGCGCGCGCGTGGATGTGGACTTGGCCAAGGTGGGCGCGTACACCGGCTTCACCGCGCGCAATCCTTACAACGGCGAAAATGTTCCCATCTGGCTTGCCAACTTCGTGCTGATGGAATATGGCACGGGCGCCATCATGGCGGTGCCGGCGCACGACGAACGCGATTACGAATTCTGTACGAGTTATGGACTGCCTGTTCGCACCGTGATTGTGCCGGAGGGAGCGCCCGCCGGGGCCGAAACCAATGCACCTCTGCACGCCATGGTGGAATACGGACGCTTGGTGGCTTCAGGCCCCTATTCCGGGCTCACGTCGCAAGAGGCCATCGAGCGCATGACCCGCGACGCCGAGGCCAAGGGATTCGGCAAAGGGACGGTACAATATCGCATCAAGGATTGGGGAATCTCGCGTCAACGCTATTGGGGCACACCCATCCCCATGGTTTATTGCCAGGCGTGCGGAATCGTGCCGGTGCCGGAAAAAGATCTGCCCGTGCTGCTGCCGCCGAACGTCAAGCTGACCGGGCAGGGACGATCCCCGCTCGCCGACGTGCCGGAATTTGTGAATACGCCTTGCCCCAAGTGCGGCAAACCGGCGCGGCGCGAAACCGATACCATGGATACGTTCGTTGATTCTTCCTGGTACTTCTACCGTTACACGGACCCCAAAATCGCCACGGCGCCGATCAACAAAGAAGCGGTGAAGTATTGGTTTCCCGTCGATCAATATATCGGCGGCATCGAGCACGCCATCCTGCACCTGATCTACATGCGCTTTTTCACCAAGGTCATGCGCGACATCGGCCTGGTGAATTTCTCCGAACCCGTGGCGCGCCTCTTCACCCAGGGCATGGTCATCAAAGACGGCGCCAAGATGTCGAAGTCCAAAGGTAACGTCGTGGACCCCACCCAGATGATTGCCAAGTACGGCGCCGATACCACGCGCCTCTACATGCTTTTTGCCGCGCCGCCGGAAAAGGATTTGGAATGGAGCGATGCGGACATTGAAGGGGCCTCGCGATTTCTGGGCCGCGTCTATCGTTTGGTGGCGAAGCATGCTGACAAACTTAAAGGGGTGAGGGCAGGGAATTTGACTGCCGAAGAAAAGGCTTCCCTGACCGCCGAGGAACGGCGCCTGCTGCGCAAGGCACACCAAACGCTCCGGCACGTTACCGAGGACATGGAGGAGCGCTGGCATTTCAATACCGACGTCGCTGACAGCATGAAGCTGTTCAACGAACTGAACGAACTCGACGCGGCAGTGGAGTCCGGTAAGATCCGCCTCACGATCCTCAAGACGGCGCTGGAGTTTTTGACGATCATCCTCTCCCTCTTCACGCCGCACATTGCCGATGAACTTTGGGAAGGGCTCGGCCACGCGGGGCCTCTGCTGAAAGTGGCTTGGCCCGCGTTCGATGCGGAACTGGCAGCCGAGGATGAGCTGGAGTATCCCGTGCAGGTCAATGGCAGGCTGCGCGCGCGCATTCATGTGGCAGTAAGCGCCGGTGAAGAAGAAATCCGCACCAAGGCGCTGGCGGAGGAGAAAGTTATTCAGCACCTGGCCGGACTGCAAGTGAAAAAAGTCATTGTGGTGCCGCAAAAGCTGGTCAGCATTGTGGCGAAGTGATGAGGAAGCGGGCACATCCGCGATCAGTTTGGGACGCCGCTCTTTCGCCTCTCAGGGAATCGGGAAGGGAATCCCATGGTCAACCGATTGATTGTCAATTGGGTTTATGGCGGGTTCCTTGCGGGAGTGCTGCTGCTCGCCCTTGCGCCCATCCTTACGCATTCCTGGCCGGCTTCCCTGGTGTGCACGTTTCTCTGCCTTCCCATTTACATGCTTCACCAGTACGAAGAGCACGACAACGATCGATTTAGAGTATTTCTCAACGATGCGATGGGAAAGGGCAGGGAGGTCCTGTCGCCCACGGCGGTATTCGTCATCAATGTTCCCGGGGTTTGGGGCGTTATTGGAGTTTCGATCGCGCTGGCGGCCACGGTCAACATTGGCCTGGGGCTGATCGCCGTTTACCTGGTCGTCGTAAACGGCCTTATTCACGTCGCCCATGCGATCATTTTCCGAAAGTATAACCCCGGATTGGGCACCGCCATCGGGTTGTTTCTACCCCTGGGCGGATACGGAATCATGGCCATTCAGAAGGCGGGCGGCGGCATGGCGGCAATGCACGCGACGGGCGTGGCGGCGGCCGTCGGCATTCATGCTGTTATCATTGCCCATGTGGCCAGGCAATAAGGGGGCCCAAGCGGGAACTGGCATCGAACCCTGCACTCCGCTGAAGACTTGTAGCATCAATTTTCTTAGGTTCGCACTATGTTAAATCCCAATCCTGTTGTCGTTCTCGATTTTGGTTCGCAATACACGCAACTGATTGCCCGGCGCATTCGCGAGCTTCAGGTATACGCGATCATCGTGCCGTGCAACATTCCATTTGACGATTTAGTGCGCATGAGCCCGCAGGCGTTGATTCTTTCCGGCGGGCCGTCGTCGGTCTATGACCCTGCGTCGCCGGTTTGCGATGAGCGTGTGCTGAAGCTCAATCTACCCGTACTCGGCATCTGCTACGGCTTGCAATGGATGGCTTACAAGCTGGGGGGCAAGGTCGAGCCGGCGGGACGGCGCGAATATGGTTTCGCCGAGCTTGAGATCCTTCCGTCCTCCCGGCTGCTGGCAGGCTTTCCCTCGCCCCTCAAGGTCTGGAACAGCCACGGCGACCACGTGGTGGAGGCCCCCCCGGGGTTTGCCATCACGGGGCGGACGCTCAACGCCATTTCCGTGATCGAAAATCCGCCGGCGCAAATGTACGCGCTGGAATTCCACCCCGAGGTTCGCCACACCAGCCAGGGGAGGGAAATCCTTCAACGCTTCGTTTCCGACGTAGCCGGGATCAAGTCCAATTGGTTTCCGGGATCGTTCATCGCGCAGACGATCAAAAATGTTCGTGAGCAAGTGGGGGATAAACACGCGCTCTGCGCGCTTTCGGGTGGCGTGGACTCCGCCGTCACCGCGACGCTGGTGGGGCGGGCGCTGGGCAACCGCTTGACTTGCGTCTTTGTCGATAACGGCTTGCTGCGCAAGGATGAGTTCGCTCAAGTCAGCGGCAAATTGCGGGAGCAGGCTCACCTAACGGTGAAGACGGTGGATGCTTCCGAGCGTTTTCTCACCCGGTTGGCCGGGGTTACTGACCCCGAACGAAAACGCAAAATCATCGGAGAGGAATTTATCCGGGTGTTTGAAGCCGAAGCCCGCGCTCTGGGGGACGTGGAGTTTTTGGTGCAGGGAACTCTCTACCCGGATGTTATTGAGTCAGTGTCAGTTAAGGGTCCAGCCGCCACCATTAAGAGTCACCACAACGTGGGCGGGTTGCCCTCCGATTTGAAGTTCAAGCTGATTGAGCCGTTGCGCGAGTTGTTTAAGGACGAAGTCCGAACGGTGGGGCGTGAACTCGGCTTGGACGAGTCCATGGTGAAGCGGCAACCCTTTCCCGGGCCGGGGTTGGCAGTTCGGATTGTGGGAGAAGTGACCCCGGATCGCCTGCGAATGGTACGAGAAGCCGATGCTATCGTCCAGGAGGAAGTAAAGACACAAGGTTTTTATGACCGCCTGTGGCAGTCATTTGCGGTACTTTTGCCCGTCTCAAGTGTTGGAGTGATGGGCGATGCCCGCACCTATGCCGCAACGATTGGAATCCGGGCAGTAGAGTCCGAGGATGGAATGACGGCTGATTGGGCTCAACTGCCGCCGAAATTGCTCCAATGCATGGCAACTCGAATCGTCAATGAGGTGAAGGGCGTGAACCGGGTCGTCTTCGATATAACCTCGAAGCCTCCCGGCACTATCGAGTGGGAATAACACACCTTTCGCCTCTGTGTTCGAGCAGAGACACCACTCCAACGATTTGAAACAAAAGAGCTTACCGGCTCGCCAGTTTCTGAGTCATGTACAGCAAGAGCTGGCGGTCCTTCTCCTCGATCCGAGTAAGAAGCCGCTTTATTTTCTCGTAGAAACGCAGTTCCTTCTCCTGTTCTGCGTCGAGAACCAGCTCTTCAGTCGCTTGGCGTTTGCTCAGGTTGGGCAGGGCGGGTGGCTCATCCCCTTCGTAGAACAACTGGTAAAGGGGTAGCTCGAGGGCTGCTGCCAGCCTCTCAAGGGTTTCAAGAGACGGAACGGTGTGTCCGTTTTCGACCCTCGAGATGTAACAGCGCAATAAGCCCGTGCGCTTTTCAATATCACCCTGCGAAAGATTATGCTCTTCTCTAAGTTTTTTTAAACGTGTTCCGATTATCATGGGCGTATTCTTGCATAAAGTAATTAAGTGGTCAACCGAAATTTTATTAGAATTCTCTTAGGAATTGGGCACACTGATTAATGTAACCGTAAAGGCTCCGCCCTCGTCGAAAACAATGAAGGCGGTGTAAAATGGAAGGCCGATGGAAAACTCGGGCGCACAAGTTGCTCAAGAGATTCACTGGATTAAGCGTGCGCAGCAGGGGGAGCCGGAAGCTTTTGGCCCCTTGGTGCAAAAACATCAGCAGCGAGTGTTTTCGCTGGTTTACCATCTGGTGCGCAGACGCGATGAGGTGGAGGACCTCGCCCAGGAGATTTTTATCAAGGCCTTTCGGGCGATTCGGAGCTATAACTTCCAATCTTCTTTTGCCACGTGGCTCAGCCGCATCGCGACCAATCATTGCTACGATTTCCTGCGGCACGAGCGCGCCTCGCGCGTGAGTTTCTACTGGCAGATGGGGGAGAATAGCCAACGGGAGTTGGAGGCCAACGCGGAGAGTCAACCGGAGCAGGTATTAGACCACGAAGAGCAGATCGTCTTGAAAGATTTGGTCGGCAAGCTCCTTGACCGCGCCCCCGAGAGTGACCGGAAAATCCTGGTTTTGAAGGAGCTGGAGGATTATTCTGTGGAGGAGATTGCGGAGATTCTGAACCTGAAGCCTACTACGGTGAAAGTTCGATTGCACCGCGCCCGGAAGCGCATGTTGGAAGATTTGCGCCAATGGCGGGAGGAAAATAAGGGCCATGTGTTGTAATGATGTTCGCGATCGGCTGGACGATCTTTGGGAAGGCGGGGAAACGACGGAGGTTCGCCTACACCTCGAGCAGTGCGCTGCATGTGTCGGGTATTATCGCGACCTGCGGCTGGTGCGCTCGGGATTCCGCCTGTGGAAGCAGGAAGAAGCACTCGACCCTTCGCTGGGATTTGCCCAGCGATTGGTGCGCCAACTCGGCGAGCTGAGCAATGCGCCTAACGTGGCGGATTTCTTCGAGCGCGTGGGAAGGCGTTTTGTGTATGCGACCTTGGTGCTGACGTTCTTGGCACTCCTCGGCGTGGCATTGCCTTCGACCGGGCCGATGCGCGGTCTAAGCGCTTCCGATATGCCCGCGCAAGAGGCGTCGCTGGCCTACTCCGACCCTTTGGGAGAGACCGGCTTGCAAGAACCTGTAGGCTTGGCGCCCCTGGAAGCTCCCGCGCCCGCCCCTAAGAATGAGGTGAAATGACCCGCCGAGTTTATTCTTATTTCGTTGCGACCTTTGTTCTGGGAGCCGTTCTGGGGGGCGTGGGCGTCTATTATTTCCTGTGGTACAACGGCCGCTTGCAGCATCGCGGCGGTTTCAATAAAGATCGTGCCGTGGCACACATTAAGAAGGATCTGGATCTCTCCGACGCCCAAACGCAGCAGGTCGGCCGGATTCTCGATGAGGCCTCGCAAAAAGTGAGGGATTTGCAGAAGCAGATCGATCCGCAGTTCGAGGCGATTCACCAGGAGACACGCGCTCGCATCCGGCAGATCCTGAACCCTGATCAAGTAAAGAAGTTTGATGAGTTCGTAAGGGCGATCGATGAGCGGCACAGGCGGGAAGGCTCGAGACCTCCCCCTCCACGATGAGCGAGGGGTGTGGGGCTAGGGACGGCAAGGATGTCGATGAGTCAGGTTTGCTGGCGGGTAGAAACTGTCCGGATGTTAAGATCCGGTTGAAGATAAACGTTGGGAGAAGATATTCCCCTTCCAGGTGGCAGGGATCTTGGGCACGAAAGTTATTGGGGTACTGTCAGTCCTCCGACTGTGAAGAGGATAGCTGTGGGTCTGTTCAGAATAAGCGATTCATAGCGCCGTCTAGAAAGGAATATCCTCGTCACTGATTTCAGGTTCGGGGGGGGGAGCAGGTTCCACGGGAGGCGGTGGCGGTGGCGGCGCCGCTGCGGGGCGCTCCGCTCCCGCGCTGGCCATGCGCTCCGATTCGGCTTTCGATCCCAACATCTGCATGAAGTTGGCGATGATGTCGTAAGCAGTGCGTTTGTTCCCGGACTGGTCCTGCCACTGCCGGCTGCGGATTGACCCTTCGATGTAGACGAGCTTACCTTTGGTCAGGTACTCGCCGCAGATTTCCGCCAGTTTATTCCACGCCACGATGTTGTGCCATTCCGTGCGGTTCTGCTTTTCACCTGTCTTGTCCTTGAAGCTCTCGTCCGTGGCCAGACTGAACTTGGCAACGGGAGCGCCGCTTGGCGTGTACTTTAACTCCGGGTCTTTACCCAGACGGCCAACCAAAATGACTTTGTTAACGGAGCCGGACATGTAATCCTCCCTTCAGTTGTGCGGGTGCAAGGATGCGAGTTGTGGGAGCCTCCGGATGCCTGCCGGCGGCGAGTTTAAGGGCTTCTCCGATGTGCGGCGGGCACCGCGATGCCCTCCTTTTTCAATCGTTGGCGCGCCAAATCAGCTTCATGTGAATCCGGGAAACGTTGGATCAGCGAGCGCAATTCACGTACCCCCGCCGATTTCTGGTCCAGTGCCAGCAGGGAAAAGCCCTTTTTCAATTGGGCCGCGGCCGCTTTGTTTCCCGTAGGATACTTTTCACTGCACAAGTCGTAAGCCTCAATGGCGTGGGTGTAATCCTTCTGGCTGTAATAGCATTCGCCGATGTAGAACTGGGCGTTCGAGGCACGATCCGTATCCTTGTAATACTTCAGATAATCTTGAAAGGACTGAATCGACAAATTCCATTGCCCGCCATTGTAATAGCTCAAACCCTGGGAATAGAGGGAATCCGCGTCCGGCACCGGGGGAGCGGCCGGTGCGGCTGTAACGCCAGGAGCTGCGGGCGTTCCTGGCGTGGGATTGGCTTGCGCGGGCAGCGTCGTCATGATGTTCTGTAGTTGCGCCAACTGATCGCTCAGCTTGGAGAGCCTTGCCTTGGCTTCCTCCAAGCTCTCGCTCAGGGCCTGGATTTGGCTGGTCATTGAATCAAACTTGGCGTTGGACGATGCCAGGTTCTGCTGCATCGAACTCTGCATCTCCGTCACCGCGGCCTTCATGGTGTTGACGTTGTCATTGGTCTGCTCCACGAGGGTTTTTAACACCGCGGTTTGCGTGTCGACCGTCTTTTGCAGGTTCTGCACGGCCTGCTGCAAGGCGTCAAGTTCCTGAAGCATCTGGAGCGTTTCTTTGCTTGCGAAAGCGGGCTGGGCATACACGCCCAGGAAGGCAAGAGCTATCAAAGCCACGAAGGTTTGTTTTTTCAATGTCGCTCGGTCCTCGCTTGCGAAAATATCAGATATGCCAGTGTAACCTCTTGATGCGGCTCCGGTCAACCACGATAGGCGGGTGGTTGACGGTTGGGGCGGGCGCGGCGTTCCCCTCTGGCTGAGCGGTGGCGGCGCAGTGCAATCCGGGAAAATCGCTCCCCTGCCTCAGTACACACTAGCCGAGACTGCACACCCCGCTTGTCTCCAGCCGCACTGAAAATCTGCTCTCCACAGCAAAGCAAGAAACTCAAGTGCCGGCCTCCGGCGAGCTCCCATCCCTTCCCGGTGATCCGTTCCGGAGTTTCTCCCACGGAGGTGGCCCACTTTCGCGCCCGTGCCGTTGGCCACGCACCCCAAGACAACTTGGCGGCCTTCAGATGGGTATGGGTTTTTGGTCATGGTGAAGACAGGAGATTGTGCGGGTTCTACAGGATGCGTCGTCCAAGCTCTAGGCCTACCCGTGCGTGGGAAAGTGGCCAGCCTACCAGCGCCATCAGCACCAGCTAAGACATTCGTGAGCCTTCGCCCCCGCAGCGTGTTTCTTCCTTCCCCCGATGGGGCAAGAGCCTCAGTGCTTGGCTGCCGGGGTCGCGACCGCCGATGGCCGGTTCCAACGCGGCGATTTACACACCAACCCCCGCAGGTGAGTCCGCCCACCACTTCGTCGCTGCACTACCCTTGAGAGGGGCAGAAGCCGGGAGTCTGCAGGACTCCCGGCTAATTCCGCCTATTGTGATTCTGGCCCGAAGTGGAAGTGATCCACGCGGTTGAGTTGCCAGCACTCTTCCGTGTGGGCTGATTGATCGCAACCCGCAACCGGGCGGCTCTTGCCGTAAGACACGGTCGAGATGCGGTCTGCGGTGACGCCTGCGGTCACTAGGAAGTTCTTGGCGGCGTTGGCGCGTTTGTCGCCCAAGCCGAGGTTGTATTCCTCACTTCCGCGTTCGTCGCATTTGCCTTCAATGGTGAATTTAATGCTTTGATGCTCTTTCAGGAAACTCGCATCACCAGTGAGGACCGTTTCCGCGTCCGGCCGGATATCTGCCTTGTCGTAATCAAAGTAAGCGTCTTTAACGTTCTGGTCGAACATCTGGTCATCGGTCAATTCCACAGGCTTCGGCGGCGGCGGCGGTGGCGGCGGCGGGATCGTCACGGTGACGCGGGCGGTGGCGCTCTGCGTGCCGCCCGGGCCCGTGGCGGTCAGCGTATAGGTGGTCGAGTCCTGCGGCGTGACGGAACTTGAACCCGAGGCTTGGACCTTCCCAACTCCCGGTTCCAGGTCCAAATCCGTGGCATTCTGAGAGGACCAGCTCAATGTTACCGAACTGCCTTTTTCAATGGTGCTGGGTTCAGCGGTCAACGTCACGGTGGGCGCCGGTGGCGGCGGCGGTGGTGGCGGTGGCGGCGGTGGCGGCGCAACTGTCTTCTTGGCGCAGGCCCCGGCCAGTAAAACCAGTCCCAGAATTCCAACGAGAACCGCAAGACTGCGTTTCTTCGTTCGCATGCTTAGTTCCTCCTTGAGACGATAGATAATCTAGAGATTCTGCAAGCGCATGAAGCTGCTATAATTGCCCATTCCGGTGCTCCCACCTACGGGTGCTCATTACTTTCCACGCCGACAGGGAAGAGCGCGTGAAAGACGTGATACTATCATCAAATCCAAAAAAAACACAACCTCTTGCTCGGAAAAAACCATCACCTTGTAACAATTCTCTTTTCGCTAATTCCGTCCCCGTATTTCACCATATGGGTTTTCAGTCCAATCGGTTTCCAGGGGGAATGATATCTCGCATTGCGATATATTTCAACTCCTGATTCTTGCTGCTGCCAACACCCAGGGTCGCTGCGCCCATCTCCGGAACGTCCCTCCCGGTCATACCCGAAGCCGGAGTCCCCTTAGTTAATTCGACCAATTGGCATTCCAGTTTCGCCCGTCCTTGGTCAGGGGCTTGGGGTCAAGCCCGTTGGCGAGCATCGTCCAAACCTGGCGCGAACCCGAGCGCGTGGATTCAAATGCCAGATGGCGGCCGTCCGGCGACCACGTGGGATGCTCGTTACGGCCGGCATCGTGCGTCAACTGGATAATCTGGCCGGTGGCAATTTCCATGATGTAAATGTCGTATGTCCCGGTTTCTGAAACCCGCCAATGAAAGGCCATGAACAGCCCGTTGGGCGACCAGGAGGGAGCGCTGGCATCACCGCCGGGCGCCGCCGTTGTCATGCGGCGGAGGTTGGTGCCGTCCGCCGACATGATGTAAATCTGGGGCGTGCCGCTGCGGTCGGAGACAAAGGCAATTTCATTGCCGGTCTTGGGATTCCAAACCGGAGAGATGTCTACACTCGGCGAGAAGGTGAGGCGTTGCAAGTTGTAGCCGTTGGCATCGGAAACATAAATTTCCGGGTCGCCCCCCATACTTGAACAGAAGGCGATCTTCTTCCCGTCGGGGGACCAGGCGGGGGTGGTGTTGAGTCCTTTATAAGTGGGGAAGGGAATGCGCCGGTTGGTTTCAAACGAAAAAAGATTGATCTCCGGATTCCCCGACGCGTAACTGGTGTAAGCCAGCTTGGTGTTGTCAGGAGACCAACGCGGCGTCAGGCACTGCGAACCGTAACTGGTAAGGGGATGCTGATTGAAGCCGTCGTAGTCCATCACCCAGATCTCTGGATGCCCTGTACGATTACTGACAAAGGCAATGCGCGTTTCGTTGATTCCGGGCAGTCCACCGCCCAGCGCCTTAATGATTTCATCGGCGAAGCGGTGGGCGGCCGCGCGGGTGGAGACTTCGTTCAGGGTGGCGACGTAACGTTTGGCCAGGACGCCGGGGTTGGCCTGATTTCCCAGGTCAAAAAGGCGGCCGGTAATCACCAGGTTGGAATTGATGTTCTCGGTCTTGCCGAAAACCAACATTTGGGCGGAAGCGGGAGGGGTGCTCCAGGCATTGAAGTCAACGTCAAAAGGCTCCTGCGGGGTTTTTAAAGGATAATTGCTCTTGCTGACCATCTCGAAGATGCCGGCGTTGTCAAGATCGTTCCAGAGAACCTGGTTGAACTCCTGCGTCAGGCTGACCAACTGCTGGTCGACGGAAGTCGGCGGAAAATCCGGAACCGCCAGCTTGATTTTTATCGCGCCCAGGTTGATACCGGTGAAAACCTGGTCGCTCATAACCGTCTGCGGGACGAGGGACAGCACCATTGCCGCCACGAGGGTAAGGAAGAGTGGAACCGCGATGCGATGTGATCTCATTTGTGTGATGGGCTCCGTAGTTATGTAAGATGCCTTCATGCTTGGAAACGGATGTCTCACAGGGTGATATATTTAGCGGGCCGAAAGAGCGAACAATTTTGTCCCTACTGGCGATGAAAGTCAAAATAAAAATCGACTTTCACGCTTGCCCCAGAGTAATCGGGTGGCAGCGCCGGCAGCGGGTTGGAGGCAAGGATCGCGCGTAAGGCGGAGCGGTCCACTTCCGGAATGCCGCTGCTTTGGGTTATTTCAACGTCGGTCACGCTGCCATCGCGCTGGATTTCGAAGCTAAGATAGGCGCGCGGGGCCGACACAATATTGGGACTGATCGTCAACAGCAGCCAGTTGGCGCTGATGCGGGCGCGCATCGACGCCACATACCAACCGTAGCGCAAGCCGAAGCTATTTCCCGTGCCCATGCTCACCGCTCCGGGACCTCCGGGCGTCACCACCTGGGTGTAACTTATCGTGGGCGCCCCGGTCAGTCCGTAGGGGACGGCGTTGGGCGGAGGTTCCTCTTCGGTCTGGTGGATGTGCTTGTTGACCCTTTCGAGCTTTTCCGGTTTCACCGCATCCTTGAATTTGGGAATCTGCTGTGCGTCCGGGGGGGGTTCTTCTTTGGGTTGGGGCTCCGTTCTGTAAAGCCCCGTATTCTGGGTGGTGACTGTGCTCGGCGTGGTTAGCATCGGCGTCGGCAGGGGAATTCCCGGCAGCCTGGCCACCGCCCCCATGCGTACTGCGCCATTCGTCCCCCACTCCCGTCCCCCGCCCCCCAAGTGGAAACCGAGCATGGTGTAAGTCACCAGGACCACGAAGAGCACACCGTGCAGAATCAGGGAAACCAGCAGAGTGCCGCGCAGTGTGTCGTGGCGTTCGTCCATCACGGCTATGACGTGTGTGCCCATCGGCCGTTGCTCGCACTACGAGCCGGGCTTGGTCTCCAGCGGCTCGGTAACAATGTTCAGATTGGTCAGGTTCGCTTGCTTTAAGGCATCCACCACCCGCGCGAACGCTCCGAAACTTACGTTTTGGTCGCAGCGGATAAAGACCGGCTCCGTGCCGGCTCCCTTGAGTTGGTCCAGGACAGTCACCCCCAATCGGTGAATATTAACGGGGTCATTTCCCACATAAATATTCTGCTTCTTGTCGATCGTGATGACGACTTTCTCTTCGGAAACGATTTTGACGGTCTTGGTCTTGGGAAGGTCCACTTCAATCCCCGACTCCAGGATGGGGGCCGTCAGCATGAAGATGATCAACAGCACCAGGACGACGTCCACAAATGGGGTTATGTTGATTTCGGAAAGGGAGGATTGGGTTCTGCCTCTTGGATTAGTGAAGGCCATCTTAATATCGCCTCATTGAGTCATTAGTTCATTGGTTCACTTGGCCATCGAGTCATTTTCGGATTTCAATGGCCGATTGATGATTCAATGCCTTCGACCCACAATCGGCAATCGGCAAGTAAAATGGCTCGATGACCCGATGACCCAATGATTCAATCTGTAAAGTACCGTTCGGTCATATTCAGGAACTCGAGGGCAAAATCGTCCATCTGCGTCCCAAATTCTTTGATGCGTTGGAGAAAGTAATTGTATGCAATGACCGCGGGGATGGCAGCAAACAGCCCGGCCGCAGTGGTAATTAGGGCTTCGGCAATGCCCGGCGCCACGCTGTGCAAACTTGCGGTGCCGGCCGTCGCCAGGCCATGGAAAGCGTCAATGATGCCCCAAACGGTGCCGAACAGGCCCACAAAGGGGGTCACCCCGCCGGTGGTGGCAAGCCACACCAGCCATTGTTCCAACCGGCTAAGTTCGCTGGAAGCGCCAATCTGGAGGGCGCGCCGCACCGCTTCCAGGCTGCGAATTCGCGGCTTGCCCGGATTCTCCGTCATGGTGGCCTGGCTCTCAATTTCGCGATACCCGGATTGGAAAACCTCCGGCAGCGGGCTCTCCTTCAGGGTGCGGCAGAAAGCGCGAATCTCTGACAGCTTCTTGCTCTGCCGGAAGACCTTGAGGAATTCCACCGATTCGCGTTGCGCGGCTCGAAAAGTGCGGAGTTTCCGCAGGATAATCGCCCAAGAGAGAATCGAAAAAGCCAAAAGGATGAGCAGAACAAGCCTGGCTACCGGGCCCGTGTTCGTCAAGAGCTGCCAAACCTCGCCCTGGTAAAAATCCTGCGTGAAACCCTGGTAGAAAACCAGCAGTGCAGCAGCCAATTAACCTCCTTGTTAAGCCGAGGAAACTGAATAATCCAATCAATTGAAACTAACATACGGACCCAACTCAGTCAACGAAGGAACATTGCTCGGGACACGGGGCACGGGATGCGGGGCAGGGGAATTGATAGGGTCGGCTCGATTCGAGTTTTGCTCGTGGTCGGAATTCCAGCCCGTGTTGGAGTCTTGTGCTCCTGTCGTATGGGAGTTGAAGGGAGTCGATGATTGTTGCGAGCCCTAATCCCGCGTAGTGTCCTAATTTCGAGCGTAGCGCCGGCTTCCAGCCGGCATTGCGCCGTCAAGATGGCGGCGCTACGTCCAGATTTGGACACTACCTAATCCGTGTCCGGTACCCCGCCTCCGCCCTCCTGTGATAGACTTCCTTCGGCAACGCCATGCTGCGCGAAATTCACATTCAGAACTACGCCGTTATCGACAACCTGGCCGTGGAGTTTGGGCCGGGCCTGAACCTGCTTTCCGGGGAAACCGGTTCCGGCAAGTCCATCCTGGTAGACGCGCTGGGACTAGCGCTGGGCGGCCGCACCTCGTCGGAGGTCATTCGCACCGGCGAGGACCGCGCGTTGGTGACGGCCGTTTTTGCCGCAGAGGGAGAATCTCCGTGGGCCGATTGGCTGGAGGAATACGGGGTGGCGGCAAGCGACGATGGCGAGCTGATCTTGCGGCGTGAACTGCAAGCCGGCGGTCGCAGCCGTATGCTGGTGAATGACCAGCCTGTTACCCTGGCAGCTGTCCGCTTGCTGGCTCGCTGTTTGGTGGAGATGCACGGCCAGAATGAGCACGTGGCGCTGTTCGCGCGCGAGGCGCAACTCGGCTTGCTCGATCAGTTCGCGGGCGTGAGCGCGGAACTCGATGCCTTGCGCGCCCTGCACGCCCGGCGCCGCGAGCTCGAGCAGGAGCTGGAGGGACTTAGCCACAACGAGCAGGACCGGCTCCGCACCCTGGACCTACTGGGGTTCCAAGTGCGCGAGCTCGAACAGGCCAATTTGCAGCCGGGGGAAGACGCACGCCTGGAGGAAGAGCGAAAAATTCTTTCCAACCTGGAAAGAATCCGCGCCGCCGCCAGCAGCGCTTTCGAGGAGCTCTACGAGAACGAGAGCGCGGCGATTTCCCGCGTGGCCGCCGCCGCGCGGCAGCTCGATGAGTTGCGCCGCTACGACGCCGCCATCGCCCCGCAGATCGAACCCCTGGCCGCGGCGCGGGCTACGCTCGAGGACATCGCGGCTTTCCTGCGCGACTATGTGGGAAATCTGGAAGCCAATCCCTCGCGCCTGGAAGAGATCGAGGACCGGCTGGCGCTGATCGATCGCTTGAAGCGCAAGTACGGGAACAGCGTGGAAGCGATCCTGACGTACGCGGTGGAGACGCGCCAGCGCCTGGCCGGCCTGGAACACGCCGATGAGCGGCGCGAAGCGGTGCGCAAGGACTTGGCCCAAGCGGCGACTGAGTATCGCCAGGCGGCCGAAGCGCTCTCGGAAAAACGGCAGGACGCGTCGCGGCGGCTGGTGACGCTGGTGCGCGAAGAATTGGCGCAGCTCGGCATGGAAAAAACCCGCATCGAGGTTCACTTTGAAAACGCCCCCGAAGGCCAGGGCGGCGCGAAGGGAATCGATGAAATTGAATTCCGCATTTCCCCCAACGTCGGGGAGGAATTGCGGGTGATGGAAAAAATCGCCTCGGGCGGGGAAATCTCACGCCTGATGCTGGCCTTGAAGACTGTCGTGGGGCAGGCGAGAGTGAGCCGCGGCTCGCGCGGCGCCCGTCACCGCGAAGCGACTTTTGTTTTCGATGAGATTGACGCCGGCATTGGAGGCCGCGTGGCCGAGAGCGTGGGTCAACGCTTGAAGCGCCTGGCTCGCGATGCTCAGGTTCTGTGTGTCACCCACTTGGCGCAAATCGCCTGCTTTGCCGATAGCCATTTCTACGTGGAAAAATCCGCTCGCGCCAACCGCACCGTGACCACCATCAAACCCCTGGCCGGCGAAAAGGAACGCGCGGAGGAATTGGCGCGCATGTTGTCCGGCAGCCAGATCACCGGCGACGTCCTGAAGCACGCCGCCGCCATGCTGCGCCAAGCGGCAGGGTGAGCCCTGCCTCCCATCACCTTCGGCAGGGATAAAGACTGCGAGAATTCTCTGCGATTAGTGAGATGGTTCTTGCAGGGGCGGTTCGGGAACCGCCCCTTTCAACATTCGCGCCCAACTCCGTGGGGGCTTCGCGAAGCGCCCCCGCAAGGAGCGGTCGCACGGCGAGTTCTTACCGCCTGCTAAAGCCGTGCCAACCGCCGCCAAACCCTCGACCAACGTACCCGCGGCCTCGCACAAAACCTCCGCCAATCACAACTCCACCAACCACTGGGGGGTAGTACGCGGGTGGGTAGTACGCCGGCCCATAGCCGTAATAGGGGTATGGGTACCCGTAATAGCCAGCCCATCCGGGATAATAGGAGAATCCAAATCCGACGCCACCCCAGCCACCGCGCCCCCAGCCGCCATAGCCGTAGCCGCCACGATATCCTGAGAATCCACCTTGGAACGTTCCTCCCCGGGCGGTTTGGCCGGAGAACTGGCCGCTATATCCTCGTCCGTTGTAGCCAAAACTTCCCGACGCTCCACCCGAGCGTCCGCTGTAACTAAAATGGCCTGAACCTCCAGCGGAGCGTCCGCCACTGAAACCCCCGCGCCCTTGGGCAAAACCCGTTGTGGCCAACGCCATCCCGATAACAACCACCATGATTAGCTTCTTCATGTCAGCCTCCTGCCCCCCTACCTTGTGCCACGCTTTGGGGGGAGCAACCAAACTTCGTACAGGCAATCGATTTGCCAATTATAATTCGGCGTAAGGGCTTGAAATAACAGGGCAAGGATGCGGAGGCCGGTGAACAATATCCACCATCTCGGTGGTGGTTTTCGGCCAGTACACGATTTGGTATGGTTTCATCCCAATGAAGAGGCTTGCCGTAAGATCCTCCCCACCGCGGAGCCGCAGAGGCGCAGAGTCCAAAACTGGCTAGGAGTCATGTGACGGGTATGAACGTGGAAGGGCGGACAGAGGGAGATCCTTCGCTGCAGCAATTGAGAGTTGCTAATTGTCAATCGACAATCGCCCGATGACCCCATGAGCCGATGATTCGTTTCACTTGCTCTTGCTACTCAAAGTTGTGGTTTCAAGCTATACTGGTTTCTTCGGCGCAGTGCTGCTCCATGGGAAACGACTTAATTCAAATCGGTAACGTCGGGCCGCAGGGAGGCGTGGCCGTGCAGGCATCGGCAGCGGCGGATTGCGCGGGTGCGCCCGCCCTGGCTGGTGACGGCAAAACCTTCTACCTCGAGACCTTCGGCTGCCAGATGAACGTCCACGATTCGGAGAAGGTTGCGGGCGTGCTGATGGCGCGGGGTTATCGTCCGGTCGATTCCCACCAGGACGCCGATATCATTCTCTACAACACGTGCAGCATCCGGGAAAAAGCAGCGCAAAAGGTCTTTTCGCGATTGGGAGCCTTCCGCAAGGCCGGCGGCGCAACGGAAGGGAAGGTCATTGGGGTGCTGGGTTGTGTGGCGCAGCAGGAGGGCGAGCGCTTTTTCGAACGTGCCCCCCAGGTCAGCCTGGTGTGCGGTTCGGCGAGCTACGCGCAGTTGCCGGACCTGCTCGCGCAACTCGAGTGCGGAAACCGCCGCGTAAAGGGTTTGAGTCTCGACACGGAAGATTGCTTTGAGACCGAGTTCACCCGCCGCGACAATCGCTTCCGCGCTTACTTGACAATTATCGAAGGGTGCAACCAACGATGCGCCTTCTGCGTAGTGCCCATGACGCGGGGGCCGGAGCGCAGCCGCTCGGGTGCCAAGATTATCGCCGAATGCCGCCGCCTGGCGGACGCCGGTTACACGGAGATTCAGATTCTGGGCCAAATTGTGAACGCCTGGCAGGATCCATCATCCGCGCACTGGAGTTTTGCGGAGCTGCTCTCGCGCGTCGCGGAGGTGCCCGGCATCCGGCGCGTGCGCTTTACTACTTCCCATCCGCGCTTCTTCACTCCCGACATCGTCGCAGCCATTGATTCCCATGCGGCGCTCTGCGACCAGATTCACTTGCCCGTGCAGGCTGGCTCCACGGAAGTCCTGGCGCGCATGTTGCGTGGCTACTCGCGGGAGGATTACCTGGAAAAAATTCAATGCATCCGCAATGCGCAACGTGCTATCAGCCTTTCGACAGACATCATCACCGGTTTCTGCGGGGAGAGCGAAAAGGATTTTGAGCAGACGGTTTCCTTGCTCGCGGAAGTTGAGTACGACCAGGTTTTCGCGTTCAAGTTTTCCCCGCGGCCCTCGACCGCCGCCCTGGAATTTGCCGATACCGTTGGGGAAGAAGAAAAGGGCCGCCGGTTGGGGGTGCTGCAGGAAGTGCAACGCCAGATTCAATTACGGCGCAACCAAGCGCTGGTGGGGCGGACTTTGGAAGTTCTCGTGGAAGGCTATCAGCCTCGTTTGGGACAGGCCGTAGGGCGAACCACCAGCAATCGTGTCCTCAACTTTCCCGGTGAACCCGCCGATATAGGTTGTTACCGGCAGGTAAGAGTCACTTCCGCGGGACCGAATAGCTTGGTGGGCGAGAGAATTTGTGATTGGTGATTGATGATTGGTGATTGACCGGATTGTTCGCAGTCGTTAGTTCGTAACAATAGTGAGTACTGAGTACTGATACCTTGCAATCACCATTCACCCATCGCCAATCGCAAATGAAGGGGGCCGCATGGAAGTGGAAATGAAGATCCGGGGTTTGGTCATGGATCCTGTCACCAACATGCCCATTGTTATTTTGAAGGACGTGGGGGGGACGTCGGTACTGCCGATTTGGGTGGGGATCTATGAGGCGAACGCGATTGCCCTTGAGATTGAAAAAGTCACGACGGCTCGCCCCATGACGCACGATCTGCTGAAGAACCTACTGCTGGGACTGGAAACGCACGTGCAGAAGGTAGTGGTGAGCGAGCTTCGCGATGACACTTTTTATGCCCTGATTTGGCTGGAACGAGACGGGCAGAAGCTGTCAATTGATTCGCGGCCCAGCGACGCCTTGGCCCTTGCTTTACGCGTGGATTGCCCGATTTACGTTGAGGACGAGGTCTTGAAGAATTCCAAGAATTCGGGGACTTCGACGGACAAAGTCAGCAACGAGGAATTGCGCAAGTGGCTCGAAAACCTGAACGATGAAGATATGGGACGGTATAAGATGTAACTTCGGGATTAGGGGTTTGGGATCAGGGGTTCGGGACGCAGGACTCGAGGGAGGGGACCTGCGTCCTTAAGGCATAGCTTGTCAGTTATCATACAACAGACAACAATCAAACCTCGGCTCCCTAAACCCAACTCCCTAATCCCTAACCCCAAGTCCTGAGTCCCCAAAATGGCCGCAACTGTAATCGCTATCGCGAACCAGAAGGGCGGAGTGGGAAAGACCACAACAGCGGTGAATCTGGCCGCCGCATTCGCCTTGAAGGAGCGGCGCACGCTGCTGATTGACCTTGACCCCCAAGCCAACACCACGCTGAGCTTTTTTACCCCGGAAGAAATCAAGGGCTCAATTTACGACGTGCTCACTGACCATCATGTGACGGTGAAGGACGTCGTGCATCCCACCAAAGTGGCCAACCTTTGCCTGGTGCCGGCGAGAATTGCTTTGGCCAAGCTGGAGGCAAATTTGGTGGGGCAGTTTGACGCGCCCTTCCGCTTGAAAGACGCGCTGGCGGCATCGCGTGATGATTTTGACCTGATCGTCATCGATACGCCGCCGGCCCTGGGAATCATTACCGTTAATGCGCTGGTGGCGTCGAACTATTTGCTGGTGCCCATCCAGGCATCCTATTACTCGCTGGAAGGTACGGATGACCTGCTGGAGACGCTGGAGCGCATTCGCGCCCGCCCCAATCCGGAGCTGCAATTGCTGGGCGTCATCGTGACGCTTTACGACAAGCGCACGAACCTGGCCCGGGATATTTACAAGCAGGTTCAGGAAGTGTTCGGCGACAAGGTATTCAAGACCGTGATCGGCAGAAATGTGCGCCTGGAAGAGAGTCCCGCTTACAAGGAGACGATTTTCAGCTTCGCTCCCGATTCCAGCGGGGCGGCCGAGTACGCGCAGCTTGCCAGGGAGGTTATACAACGTGTCAGTTAGACGCGCTGGTTTGCCCATCACCGTCAAGATGCGGCACAATTCGCACTACGTGGAAGAGATCATCTCCCGCAGCGGAGCCGCCATCGGCCGCATGATTCCCATCGAGCAGATTCAGCCTAATGCCGATCAGCCGCGGAAGGAATTGGGCGACTTGCAAGGCCTTGCGGAATCCGTTCGCGACAAGGGCGTGCTGGAGCCGTTGCTGGTGCGTTACCTGCCGGATTCCGACAAGTTCATGATCATTTCCGGCGAGCGCCGGTACCACGCCGCGTGTGCCGCACGCCTGCGCGAAGTGCCGTGCATCGAGAAGGATGTGGACGAGGGCGAGACGCTGGAAATCGCCCTCATCGAGAACCTGCAACGCAAGGATCTGACGCCTTTTGAAGAGGCGGACGGCGTGCAGGCCCTAGCGGATCGCTTTGCTTTGACCCATGAGGAAATTGCCAGCCGCATCGCCAAGTCGCGTTCCTCGATTACGGAGACCTTGAGCTTGCGCACCATCCCGGATGCGGTGAAGGCGCAGTGCATCGAAGCGGGTGTGCTTTCCAAATCCCAATTGCTGCAAGTGGCGCGTCAACCGGACCCGGCGAAAATGCGCGACCTTGTTCGCAGGTTTGCTCTGGGTCTAGTGAACCGCGAACAAGCCCGGGCCGAGCGGAACCCTGACAGGAAGCCGCGCCAGGCGGTTTTCAACTATGTTCCTCCCGCCAAGGAATTCAAGATGGTGCTTAAATTCCGCAAGGGCAATGTGGAGCGGGAGGAGATCATTGCCGCGCTGCGCCGCATCATCGCGAGTCTGGAAGCAAAGACCTAGCTCCCGGACATAGCTTGACAATGAAATAGCGGGATTCGATGCGGGCGGACCGGCATATGCGCTTACGCCAGGACTCAGGGACAATGCTCAGGAGTTGTGCAGCATGATTCCGGGACCGCCGACGGTCGAATGCGGCGGGTTGGCACCCTGCGGCGCGGCTATGATCTGCACCATCACCTGAAACATCTCGGCGCCACGCTTCTGGGCAAAGCCAAGGTTGCCGCAGAGCTGTTCGGTCGCGGACGCTATCAGGGGCGTGGCCGTCAACCCGAAAAGGGAAATGGGTTGGCGGCGAACTTTTGAATTGTGGCAGCCGGCGCGTGCTCTGACAGGCCTGGATAAAGTTGAGGGATTTGTAACAAGCGCTCTGAAGCGAAGCCTGTTCGTGCGCGCGGCGACGGAAACTGCGCTGAATAATGGCGCTCGACAGCTTGCTTGGGTTTACTGGGGGGGGGGGGGCGAGTCCACGGGGGTTCACATGGGTGATCTGGAAGACCGAAAGCAGAATTTGGTTCTGGAAACGAACCGCTTGCGTTTCGCCACATGGCGGGATGAGGACTGGAGGGAGCTGCGGAAGCTCACCACCGATCCTCTGGTGGTACGATATCTCGGGACAGGCGAGCCGTGGCCCGACGAGCGCGTCCAGGGATTTGTTGACCGGCAGGTACAGAGCTGGGAGCTGCACAGGATTTGCCTGTGGAAACTGCTGCCGAAGGACAGCGATGTGCTGATCGGAATCTGTGGCCTTCAGCGCCTGCCGGAAGGGCCGGAGGTGGAAATCGGCTGGTGGCTGGCGCCTTCGTATTGGGGACAGGGGCTGGCCACAGAGGCAGCGTGCCAGGCGCTTGCTTACGGTTTTGAGGTGGGCAATCTTGAACGGATTGTGGCCATCGCCCACCCTGCCAACCGCGATTCTCTCCGCGTGATGGAGCGAATCGGCATGCGCTTCGAGAGAGAGGCGTTTCATAAAGGAATTCGCGTTGTTCTCTATGCCATCGAGCGTAATCAGTTCTTCTCGCGGCAGGGAAAAGGGGAGGGACATGCCTGAAACCTCGCCTCCTCCATTAACTCCCGCGCAGGTCGCCCGCTTGGAAAGCGTGCTGAAAGCGGGATTCCAGTTCGTCACCTTCGAACAGTTTGCGCGCTACCCCGCCGTGGAGAAGGATGGCTTTGTGGCGCTTCTGGATATTTCCGGCGACAAGGTGCGGCAGTTTGGGAGTGTGGGATACCGCCTGGGCAGCGGGATCGCAGTTCTGATCGAGCGCGACAGCGAACGATTCTTTGTTTGGAAAGATGTGTCCGTTGCCGCCACACCGAACCTGTTGTCTGACTACACGCGCGTCAAGAACGAATTGAAGAACCTTTTGGGCGAAGGATTGGGAAAGTAGCAAAGGTTTTGTTGCGTTCAACGGATAGCGGGAGGATAATACCTGCCCGTGTGGCGATTTCTGCCCAAAGCGCCAACGTCGTCGTCTGAGGAAAAGTGGCTGGACTTGTCGTTCTGAGGAGCCGCAAGCGGTCTTGAACACAAAACAGGAAGCATCTCGCAAGCTCATGATGACACAATAGGGCACATCGTTCGCAGGGTTTACTGCGAGTTTATGCGCCGTGTTCAGGAGGGGTCGAAACAGAGCATTTCGGCTCTGGGTGACAGGTGCGAAGCATTTCTTGAGACGTTGTTAAACTTACACCGGGAGGAGAGTCAACCCGTGGCGCCCATGAGTGGGACCACAGGTTACCAGATTAATCGATTTCCCCCGTTCCCCCGAGGTGCCGCATGAGACCTTCTGTCCTAATTCTAATTATGTTTCTGGCCCTTGCCGCACCCCCGGCTGGCCCCCAGCAAGCCAACCCGCCCCTCACAAAGGACCAAATCATGGACCTGGTGAAGTTCGGGATGGGCGCCACAGAGCTGGTGAAGAGGGTCCAAGAGCAGGGCATTGACTTCGAGCCGACAGACGATTATCTGGGAGCCCTGCAAAAGGCGGGCGCACAAGAGTCGGTTATCCAGGCGCTGCGCGCGGCAAAGCCTCTGACCCGGGAACAAGTGGGAGAATTGGTGGGGGGAGGCGTGTCCAACGAGCGCGCGGCGGCACTGGTGAGGCAACGTGGCATCGATTTCTTGGCGGACGAGCAGTATCTCCGGACCTTGCGGCTGCTGGGCGGAGACGACACGTTGATCGGCGCTCTCCGCCAGGCGAGTGCTGCGGTCAGAACACAACTGCTGGTGGTGACCTCGCCCGGCGCGGAGGTGTATTTGGATGGGGCGCTCGAAGGCCGGACGGATGCCAAGGGTGAGCTGGCGGTTAAAGCAGGGCTCGGCGCCCATGCGTTGAAGGTTTCACTCGAAGGCATGAAAGATTTCGAGGAGAGAATTACGCTTGCCGCGGGGCAGGCCACCAGGATCGAGGCGCGGATCGATGCGTTAACTGGGGAAATGGTGGTGGTGACCTCGCCCGGCGCCGAGGTATATTTGGATGGAGAACTTCAGGGCAAGGTGGGCGCCCAGGGCGAGCTAGCAACGAAAGCAAGGCCCGGCTCGCATGAGTTGAGAGTCTCACTCGAAGGCAAGAAGGATTTCGAGCGGAACGTTACACTCGATGCGCAGCAGCCCACCAGGATCGAGGCGCGGATCGAGGACGCGCTCGGGACTGTCCTGTTGAAAGAGGGTCAGGAGGTAACACTCAGGATCTCTGAATCCCTCAGCTCCAAGACGGCAAGCCAACATGATCCGGTCAATCTTGTTTTGGATGAGGATCTAAGAGTTGGTGATGTGATAGTTGCAAGGCGGGGATGCAAGGCGCGGGGTGAGGTTGCCCTGGCAAAAAAAGCAGGCCAGATGGGGAAGGGCGGTAAGTTGAATATCAACATTAACTATCTCAAGGTCGGGGACAACCTGGTTTACTTGCGAGGTAGCAAGGCGAGAACGGGAGACAGTAATACGGGCGCTGCGATCGGTCTCTCTGTTTTCTACGGGCTCGGAGCTCTGGTACGCGGGAAGGATGCCGAAGTGGAAGCGGGCACTGCGGTGGTGGCGTACGTTGATCGTGATGTTAACCTGCCGCCGCAAAAGTAGCCGCGTGTAAGTTAATAGCGGCGTGATGGGGCGGCCCTGTGAAGTTGCTGACGGAGCTGCCGCGCGCGGGCGTCGCGCTGGGGGTGATCACCCGCCCGGGGGAACCAGAGGTCACGGTGATCTGCCGCGAAATGACCTCTTGCCGGAAAGCCGCGATTCAGGATTGGGAATTGAGTGGTGAATGCCACAGCAGAGATTGGCAACAGACGATGGCTGGCTTCTGAATCCTCGATCCTGAGTATTCTGTTTGGTGTGAACTCGAATGCAAGAATCTCTGGAAATTCTGATCGTCGGCGCAGGCCCCACAGGTTTGGCTTGCGCCATTGAGGCGGTGACACGCAATCTGAAGCTTTTGGTGATGGAAAAAGGCGTGCTGGTGAACTCGATTTACAACTATCCCTCCACCATGACGTTTTTCACTTCGCGCGAGCGTTTGGAAATCGGTGACTTGCCTCTTCCCAGCCTGAACACCAAACCGCAGCGCGCCGAAGCCCTGGAGTATTATCGCCGAGTTGCCGATTTCTACCGATTGCCCATTCATTTCCAGGAGAGGGTTATGGCGATCGGCGGGCATGATGGTGAATTTCGCGTGGAGACCCAGACTTCGGAAGGCCGCCAAGGCGAGTATATTACCAAAAAGGCCATCATCGCCACGGGCTATTACGATCTCCCGAACCTGCTGGGTGTTCCCGGCGAGGAGCTTCCCAAGGTTTCGCACTACTACACCGACCCGCATCCTTATTACCGCCGCAAAGTGGCCGTGATCGGAGGAGCGAACTCCGGCGCCGTCGCCGCCCTCGACCTCTGCCGCCATGGCGCGGAGGTCACCTTGATTTACCGCGAGGCGGCCCTTAGCTCGCACATCAAGTACTGGATTCGGCCCGACATCGAGAACCGCATCAAGGAAGGCTCCATTCGCGCTTTGCCGCAATCAGAGGTGAAGGAGATTGTCCCAGGAGCTATCTCGGTCCATCGGAGCGACGGGGAAGTCCTGCAACTCGAGAACGATTTTGTATTCGCGCTCACAGGTTACCATCCGGATTTCCGCTTCCTCCGCGATATCGGTGTGGAAATTGATCCTGCCACCCATCGTCCCAAGTGCAATTCCGAAACACTGGAAAGCAACGTGCCGGGAATCTATCTCGCGGGCGTCATTATCGCCGGCATGAATACCAACGAAATCTTCATCGAGAACGGCCGCTTCCACGGCAGGCAAATCCTCTCTGACGTTGAGAAGAAGCTCTAATTGTTCACACCGCTGCCCTGTCGCGGCAAAGCCCCAGTGCCTGCATTGATGATCACGGAGGTAGGGCTTGCGGCGCCGGCATGCAAGCGAGGGGTCGCCGCATGATAATAGGATTCATGAAGACATGTTGATCGTTATGGTATTATGTAAACAAAGGTTACTCTGAAGACGTGTCGGGACGCGCGGGCGGGGTCACGTGTTTGGAGAGGAAGGTGCGGTCCAAAACAAAGGTCAGTTCCGTACCGGGGGGGAGCAGCGGCCCCTGATGCTTTTTGGCCATGCTATGGATTACACCTGCCATGGCGCCGATGGCCATCCCATAAAGGGCGCCGCTTCCTCCATGCGCCATGGAGCCCACGGCAGCGCCGCCGGCGGCCCCGATGCCGGCCTCCTTGGCGGCGCTCTTAACACTTTTGCCGGGGCCCTCAACGGTTCCTTCGCTGTCTGTCACTTTGGAACCCTTGTTGTCCTCAGCGTTTTGGAGTTGGGCAACGATGGTAAAGGTGCCGTGTTCGGGGGTGGCAATCGTCTCCGCCACCAGGCGCATTTCGCCCCGTCCGGTAGCACGCCCTGCCGGCTTAAGGAAGGTCACGTGACCGCGCACCGTGCTATTGGCCGGGACCACTTCCTGTCCTCCCGCGAAGATCGGTTCCTCCACCTTCCCCGCCCAAGGATCGCCTTCCTCGCTGCCCTTAGTACTCAAGGTATTGGTGAGCGTCACCACTAACTGGGTTCCAGCGGGGAGGGCAATATCGCCTTCGTCAACGGCCCATGACAAGGAACCCACGGCCAAAACAAGACCGATCGTGAGGATGGTGAGCGAGCAGGCACGTTTCATCCGCAGTTCCTCCCGACACAAGGCACAACCGCTTACGAGGGTTTTGCCACCCCAGGCACGTGTCCTTCGGAGATTCGCAGCACGCAAGGTCATTGCTTGGCGGCCTCAGCGGGGGCGGTGGGCTCAAGCGGCTTGCCGGTGCTGGCATCCACCGACCGGCTGATGACGAAGGTCATAGTGGTGCCCTGCACGAGGATGATGTGTTTTTCGTGTTTGAGTAGATCGTAAATCAGCACTGTGCCGGCGCCAATTCCTGCTCCCATTCCGATGTCAGCACCGAACCCGGGCCCGCCGCAATTGCCATAATATTCACAGTCGATTTCGTGACCGATGCCTACCATGGAACCACCGCCCGCTCCCATGGCGCCGCCAATCGCGGCATCCTTCATGGCGTCTTTCTTGTTCTTGCCGCAACCCTTGATGGTTCCTTCATCGTCGCTACCGGTTTTGGCGCAAGGGCCGGCATTCATGTCTTCCAGTCCCGCCGGGAGGGCCAACTTGACGTCATCCGTGGTGATGATATCGTCCAGGACGATGCGCATTTGCGCCACGCCCGCGACGCGGCCCGATCGCTTCACAAAAGCCACGTGCCCTTCCACCGAACTGCCCGCGCCAATCACCTCCTTGCCGTCCACCAGAATCGGCTGGGTGACAATCCCTGTAAAGGGGTCGCCGGGTTTGCTGGTCTTCGACGTAACGGTGCATGTCAGCCGCACGTGCAAAAGACTCCCGGCGGGGATCACTAGAGGTGGGGGAGGCGGCAAAGTGGTTTCGTTGGCCCGCGCCGCGGGAAGTAAGACGGCGCCTACCATAAGCCCGGTAACAAAGCTTATTGCCCACTTCTTCATAGAATTCTCCTCGGCGTGAGGTCTCAGGGCGAGCCTGTTCGGGTTAAGTTTGCTTTCTGCCCTGGGTACCTACAGGCCCACTTTACACCTCTTGCGGCGCCGTGACAAGCACATCACGACCTTGCCTGTTCGATTCCTCCCGATGCCCGCGGGTTGCTCTGAATTCTCGCGCCCAGCGGGACTGCCAAGGCGCGGCCGGGACAAGCCGCGGGTTGTTGGTAGTGTCCTAATTCTGAGTGTAGCGCCGGTTTCCAGCGGGCATTGAGCCGCCAAGATGGCGGCGCTACGTTCAAACTAGGGCACTACCGGGCTGTTGGCGAATTGTCAACGAATTTGACCGCCATCATGCCATCCGTTATACTGTGAATAAGGGGTGAGGAGCGCTCGCCCCGGGCCGAACCCAGTTCGGCTCTGCATTGAGGGGCTATGCCAAACATTGTCCGGGAAATGGCCGATTCGGCGGTGGCGCTGGCCAAGGGGTTTGCCACGACCTTCAAGATGATGGTCGGACCCACGGTGACGGAGAATTATCCCGCCGAACCCGTACACTTTGAGGATCGCTACCGCGGCGTCCATGTTTTGCGCCGTGACGAAGATGGTTTGGAGAAGTGCGTTGCCTGCTTCCTTTGCGCGGCGGCCTGCCCGGCGAATTGCATCTACATTGAGGCGGCGGAGAATACCGGCGACCACCGCATCAGCGCCGCGGAGCGCTACGCCAAGGTTTATAATATCGATTACAACCGCTGCATCTTCTGCGGCTACTGCGTGGAAGCTTGCCCCTGCGACGCCATTACGCACGGCCACGATTTTGAAATCGCCGCCTACGATACCAATACGCTTGTCTACCGCAAGGAACAATTGTTGCAACCACTCCCTGTCGCCGCCGCCGGCACACAGAAATAGACCCAAGCAATCGGGCCATTGGTGGTTTGCGATTGGTGATTTGCGATTTTCAAATCCAGCAAATGGATTCATCATCTCACCGGACCCTGCCGATAACGAGGCGGGAGAGTGTGGGCAGCGCGGCTGATGGTGAACGTGTGGCGCTTCCACGGAACGGCGTTTTCTCATTTTGAGTCTCGATCCTGCCGATACCGATGGGGGGGAGTGTGGCAAGCGGGAGTTTGGCCGTCGGCACTGCCCGCTTGACTGTCATGCTTAGCCTCCCGAAGGATTTCGCCCCGCCCACACGACTGCCACCCTGAGCCCTGCGAAGGATCTCGCTCTGGCCGCCATTTCGCCCCCAGACATCGGAATTCCCCCATCGGCCTGCGGAGATTGGACACTCCACCTCGTCACTCGCCGCACTTTCCTGAACGATATCTCTCGCATTTTCAGTAACATCACGGCCTAAGCTGATAACTGGTTTGTTTTGTTAAAAGTCACGGGTTATGTTTCTTCCCCTCCTTTATTTTCAGCGACATTCAGGCTTTGAATGTATGGCCTGAATGCATATTGGCTCCCCCGTTCCCAGCCATCTGACAACTTCTTTAGATTCAAGGTGATGAGAAATCGGATGGGGCAAGAAAACTCTCTTAAACAACGCCTAAGACCCTTTATTTTTAATAACATCACGGCCTCGATGGGCAGGGGCAGGAGAATCACGCTGCGGTTTCTCCTGCCCCCCCTTAATTGCCAAATCTTGACCCCCGTCTACTGCCTACCTGCTCAGTCTATCACACTACGCTACTGCGGTCCACAGAAATAAACATCGAATCGAGCCTAGGCGTTGATGGTGGCGATACCATCGTAGCTTCAGGCCCGCTTGCCGGTCCGTAAGCTAGCGGACGGCGGTGCTGCCGCGACCCGCAGGAGGTGGCCGGCAAGAAAAGGCTCGCCCCAGAGCGAACAGAAACCACAGAGAGAGGCACTGTCAAGCCCGCGGCGGCGAGCTGAGCTACAATACATTAAGGATACTCGCGCCGAGACGCAGAGGCGCAGAGGGAAGATGACAATGCAAAGGGAAAAACCTGGCAATGAGCTGGTTAGAGGTGTGGTATCTTCTTCCTTCTTCTGTCGTTCCTGCTCAGCGTCACAGCGTCTCTGCGCGAGATAAGCTCTTCGTGAGGATTTGCCGTTGTGACTGAAATCGACGCCCAACTCGCTGCCGGTCTTTCGCGCCGCTTCCGGCTTATCCGCCGACTAGGCGCCGGCGGCATGGGCGCGGTTTACCTCGCCGAGCAGATCGCGGTGGGAAACCGCCCGGTGGCGCTCAAGGTCCTGAGCCGCAAGGGTCTTGCCTTTTGTTCTTGCTCGCCACTTGTCACTCGTCACTCGTCACTGCCCATTACGAATCCGGCCAGGCCGATGACGGCACGCCCTACATTGCCATGGAGTTTCTGGAAGGCGTATCCCTCCGCCAAGCCCTCGCGCGGGCGGGCGCGCGAGTAAGCCGAAGGGAAAAGTCAATGAGCAGACAGGCTCGGTCAGGTCAGCATCTGAGCTTCTTGCTTTGGTAGCGCGACTTGTTCTTGAACTCCGCGGCCTGTATACTTGGGAACCGTCGAGGAGCCGGAGAGTTTGAAAAACAACTCTGCGGTACCTGCCCATGTCTTCTATTCTATTGCAGTAACTGCGCACCTTGGCCGCGTACGTCGCGTACATCGGATTGGTTCTATCAATCTTCTCAGTAAGTTGGCAGGTCTATACGTCGCAGAGTGAGCAACGTCACCGTCTCTTAATATTCCAGCGACATGAGGATTTCGTCAACCGGATTGAGCAATGGGAGAGCGGACTGACGACGTTTATTTTCTATGTCTCAATAATAAATAACTCACTTCGAAGCCCCGTCATTATCTTAGGGTATAGTCTCGATCTGGAGTGGAAAGATGACCAGTTCGATTGGTTGCCAGATCCTGCCGAGCTTGACCCGCCCGGCAAGGCGTACAAGTTTGCGGGTGGCGCGGCTTCTTATCCGCGGGACGAGGTAATAAACCATCGTGTATTCGGGCAGGGAAGATTGGTTCCCGGTGACGTGGTCGAAGGTGCTCTTCTCGCAAGAGGCTACGCGGCCATTCCGGCGAATTACCGCCATGGCCAAACCATCCCCCTGAAGTTTTCGGTTGTTGACCAGGATTATAAACGACATTCAAAAGAATTGCAGTTCAAGATCTTTAAGATGCCATTCGGGGATGCCCCCCTTGGGAATCACACCTGACCCATTCGCATCCCGAAAATGGCGCTTTGGCAGAGTCAGCCTCTGGCGACTCGCATAGACTGTAGCGGCGATCCCGACGTGTCGGGAGCGGAAAGGCGACGGCATGAGTGAGCCATTGACATACACCCTAACTGACAAGACGGTCACGGATCTAATAAATCTGCAGGAGAACCGGCAGTTGAATCTAAATCCGTCGTTCCAGCGCGACAGCGTCTGGAAACCGCTGCATCGGCGACGATTCATTCAGACAATCCTCGATGGCTATCCGGTGCCCTCGATTTTCCTTTATCTCGACGACGCTGGCATGTATCAGGTCCTCGATGGCAAGCAGCGGCTGGAAACAATCTTCAAGTTCGCCAAGGTCAGCGGCGTTCGGCGAGAGGATTTGGCGGTGAAGTACCGCCTTGCGGACGAGGACAGGTGGCTGGACTGGCGAACACTTAACAAGGCCGGCAGGGCCATGGCATTCCGCAGCTATCGGATGCAGGTCGTCGAAGTGCATGGAGACCTATCCGACATTGTTGAACTGTTCGTCCGCATCAACTCCACCGGCACTGCGCTAACCCGCGCGGAGGTTCGCAACGCGAAGTTTTACAAGAAGGATTTCATGCGGCAGGCATGGAAACTGGCGAATAAGTTCCGGCGGTACTTCGAGGAAGCCCGTATCGTGTCCTCATCGCAGGTGATCCGAATGAAGGATGTCGAGCTGGTGAGCGAACTGCTTGCATCGCTCGCGAACGGTGGGCTGATCAACAAAAAGGCCGCGGTGGATCGTGCAATCGCAGGGGAGGGCGTAAACGGAAACACTATTAAGCGGATCGTGCGGGAGTTCACGAGCACGATGAACCAACTGCGGAAGATATTCCCCAATCTTTATGCAACGCGATTTCACAATCTCAGCGAGTTTTATAGCCTCTTCATGGTCGTCTATGAGCTTCAACAACAGAAACTGATTCTACGAGATCGAAAGCGAAATCGGATCGCTCAGGCCTTGCTTCAAAGGTTTTCAACAGGTGTAGACGACATACGAGAGCGGCAGAAGAGGTTGAAGGGCGCGCGGCCGGACGAAATGCTTTTTACGCGATATCTCTTGTCGGCGCAGCAAGGGACTGACGCACTGAGCCAGCGGAAGATTAGATCGGAGATTCTCCACGGCCTGTTCGCTGGCCTTTTTGAGAGGAAAGACGAGCAACGGACATTCAGCCCCGAACAACGGCGGTTGCTCTGGAACAGCGAGGATGAGCATTACTGTAAGAATAAGCGTTGCCGGGCGAAGTTGCGATGGGGTGATTTCCACGTCGACCACAAACGAGCGCATAGCCGGGGTGGCAAGACTTCACTGGAAAACGCGCAGTTGCTCTGCCCCCGGTGTAACACATCGAAAGGTGCCAATTGACCGAATGTAGCCGCGGCGAGTTGGCACAGAAACAAGGCCAAAATCATGCGAGCCGATCACTCTCAAAAAGCTCCGCGCAGCGGTAGGTGCAGCTGGGTCAGGAGTTGCAGCCGTCCGCTCGCGAAAAGCAGTTTGTGGGTGGGCATAACCAGCGATAATATAGCACGCTAAAGCGCGGAGTTGCGCCAGCCAGCCGTAACTGCTAAGGAAGGGTTAAAGCAACGCCCCTACCTGACTTTGAAGATCTCCTATTCTACGATCGACCAGACCTAACCCCGAACCTAATACACTTGACCAAGAATACAGAAGCCGAAGATGAATATTCTGCTTTCGATAAGTTGGTGAGCATTCTTAAGACAGGTCAGATTCGGGGGAGTACAAAGCGAGCGTAGCGCAGACCGCCGCCTTTGAGGTCTGCGGTTCTTCCTCAGGTTCACGCCTTTGAACCCGAGGGCAGGCGCCCCTCTTTAGAGGTTGACCGTGTTTGCAAAGTAAGAGCACCGGACCCCAAGTACGCGGGGCCGGTGCGCCGGGATAAACCGGCAGGAAGCAGAGGATGAAAAATCCTTACGAGGAAGGAGTAGCGATCCACTCGGCCCCGAGTTTTGCGTTGTGTGCCGCGAGGTGCGCAGCGAAGCGTAAACAGGGGAAGAGGTGGGCTGGGTATGGAGCTTCGAAAACGTTCAATCAGGACGCCGACGCTATCGGACTAAGCGGAAGGCAACATGACTCAGGGGCGTCAGCGCGAGTTCCTGGGCAGTCCTGCGTAGTCGTAGACCCCAGACACGCCTAGACACTTTCTGCACGAGAACCGGGAGACCTCGGAGGTACCGGCCGCCGTAGAGCGTGGCCGGTCGGCGGGAAAAGGCGATGGCCGTACAACCCGTATGCACGCCTTCGAGGAGTCGGACAGCGGCATAGTACCAATGAACCATTCGAACCAAGACGGAGGAACGTGGGCGGAGAATGCGGAGGGAAGGCCGCTGATCAAGGAGAACACTCGTCTGCCTAACACGCACCCGACGCAGAGCGGGGCACGCGTGTCCCAGGGGTTGGCGAGTGTGCGGAAAGCCGCGAAGAAACACCAGGGAATGAAGTTCACGGCCCTGCTCCACCACTTGACGGTCGATTTACTCCGGGAGAGCTTTTACGCCCTGAAGCGAAAGGCTGCACCGGGGATAGACGGCACGACGTGGCAGGAGTATGAGACCGGGCTGGAGGGTCGACTGATCGACCTGCACAGCCGGGTCCACCGCGGAGCATATCGAGCAAAGCCCTCGAGAAGGGTGTATATCCCAAAAGCCGACGGGCGGCAACGTCCGTTGGGGGTTGCGGCGCTGGAGGACAAGATCGTGCAACAGGCTGTGGTCACCATCCTCAATGCGATTTACGAGGAAGACTTTCTGGGCTTCTCGTATGGTTTTCGACCGGGACGCAGCCAGCATCAAGCGCTGGATGCGCTCTCGTATGCGCTCACGGTGAAGCACGTGAACTACGTTCTTGATGCCGACATTCGGGGATTCTTCGATTCGATTTCCCACGAAGGGATGCTCAAGTTCGTGCCGCATCGCGTGGCCGACCCCCGGATTCTCCGGCTGATCCAGAAATGGTTGAAGGCCGGAGTCATGGAGGAAGGCCAATGGTCGGAGACGGAGAGGGGTACGCCGCAAGGGGCGGTGGTATCACCCCTGCTGGCGAATATCTATCTGCATTACGTCTTTGACTTGTGGGTGCAGACGTGGCGCAAGAAGCACGCCCGAGGAGACGTGGTCGTTGTGCGCTATGCCGATGATACCGTCCTCGGTTTCCAATCGCAGACGGAAGCCGACCGTTTTCTGGAGGACTTCCGGGAGCGGCTGGGGAAGTTTGGATTGGAACTGCATCCCGACAAAACGCGCCGGATCGAGTTCGGGCCGTTTGCCGATCTCTACCGGAAACGACGAGGAGAAGGCAAGCCGGAGACGTTCGACTTTCTGGGCTTCACGCATATCAGCGGGAAGAACCGGAGGGGGCAATTTACCGTGAAGCGGAAGACGATCGCCAAGCGCCTGCGGGGGAAGTTGCAGGAGATTAAGCAACAACTCCGGCAGCGTCGGCATGATCCGATAGCGCAAACCGGTAAGAGGCTCCGGTCGGTCGTGCAGGGCTACTTCAACTATCACGCGGTGCCGGGGAACCTCGACCGCCTGCGCATCTTTCGGGACCGGCTGACTCGGCTGTGGCGAACCCAACTGCGCCAACGCAGCCAACGCCATCGCCTCAACTGGGACCGACTGCATCGGCTCGCGGTCCGCTGGCTGCCCGCGCCGCGCGTTCTGCATCCTTGGCCGTCCCAGCGGTTCGCCGCCACGCATCCGAGATAAGAGCCGTATGCGTTAGCTAGCGCACGTACGGATCTGTGCGGGGGGCAGTGGGCAACTACTGTCCCTACCGCGACCGCTACCCTGCTACCGCGACCTACAGTTGCATTCAGTGGCGGCCAGATGTACGCTGGGCAGCGTCAGCGGTGTCGCAAATGGAAATTCCGGTGTACTGCTTCCACGTGGCCGGCAGTAAACGCCGAGCTACCACTGGTGCGCTGCCTGCGATATGTTGTTACTCGGAGGAAAAAGGTTCCAGGAACCTTTTCTCCGGCGCCCCGAGGCATCGGCGCGGGTGGGGCCAGGAATCTCAGCGTGCTCCCGCGGCGCGAAGCTCGAAATGAATGCCCTCGTGGTGCAGCAAATAGGGGACTATTTCGAAGAGGTTCTGCGCTTGCGGATTGCCTTGCGGCCCCAGCATGCGCATCAGGCTTTTGGCCGAGCGGTGCGTGGCCTCGGCCAACTCGCCGAATCCCACGGTGGCGTTAATGTAATCACGGAGCACCGTCTTGCCGGTCTCGACGTCGCCGTTGAGCAGCGTTTCCAGACCCTCCCGCAGCAACTCGCGGCGAAAGGCGGGGTCGCGCTGCACACGCGCCCGGACGGTTTCCTTGAAATCTCGCGTTAAGGGCATTATGGCTCTCCTTCCTTCTTCCGCTTCTTGTAGTCCTGCCACCTCTCAATGGCCAGACTGATGTCCGTGCTTTGCCGCTTCTTGCTACCTCCGCCCAGAAGGATCACCAGGCATCCCCGTCTTTGCCGAAATAGATTCTGTAACCGGGACCGAAATTGATCTTGTGCTCCAATACCCCTGACCCAACGCCTTTGACATTGGAGAAACTGCCTTGCCCTAACCGCGCGATGGCCATGGTCACCTTCGCGCCGGCCGTCTCGTCCAGACTTTCGAACCAAATTGCGAAGGGGCAGCTACCCTGCCGGTCCAAGTATTCGCCCACATCGACCATAACTAATGGTAACACATGTGATACCAATGTCAGGGGGTCGTCTTTAGGAATTGCCGATTGTCGATTGAGGACGGGAGACAGGGCTTGGGGTTGATGGGGGGTTCCGTTGACCCAGGCCTTCAGCCTGGGCTTCGTTGTTTCGCCCCCTTGGGGCTCAAAAACCTGGGGAAAGGGAATTCCTTTACCAATAGCCGGGCAGGGAAGTCATGCGGGGAGGGGAATTCGATGAAGGCGGCGGCTGCGAAGCTTTGGAGTGCGCGTAGCTTGCTACCGCTTTCCCCCCGCGAGCTTGCTCGCGGGAATCTCAACTCGAGCGCAAATTCGAGGTCGCAAGCTGGCCCGAGCCAAAGGTGCAGCTTGCTGCCTCTTTCCCCCCGCGCTTGTTCGCGGGAATCTCAACTTGACCAGAAATTCCAGCCTGCAAGCTGGATCGAGCCAAGGCGGCAGCAAGCTGCCGCACTCCAAAGCTTCGCCAGCCGGCAGGAAGGGAACTTTTCGCGATTAAACTTGCCCAAACACCTCAATCAACAGATATAATTACGGTTTGACCCTTGCACCGCATTTCTTCTGAAACAGGAGCGCATGGAAGCTCATTCCTCCCCGCCAGTCCGGCGCCGCGGCGAACCGTGGGCGCTGGGTTCAGTGCTAGGCTACTCATCGGCGAATATTTTTGACCGGGTGGCGGTGGTGCAAGCCGACCCCCTGATCGGCCCCGTCCTGCGGGGATTGCCGAGCCTGGCGCTGGGCATCATCCTGATGTGGAAACACCGCACCCTCAACCAGTTGCGCCCGAGCTCGCCGCCGTACATCGGCCGGCGCGCCATTCTGGCTTTCGTGGCGGCGGGAATCATCTCCACCATGGGCCTCTTCCTGTACTACCTGGCCATCAGCTTCGGGGGCGTGACCATGACCATCCCCGTGCAGGAAACCTACGTTATTTGGGGCACGCTCATCGCCTGGATCTTTCTCCACGAGCGGATTCATCGCTACGCCCTGGGCGGGGTGGTGCTGATCTTCGTGGGCTTGGTAGGACTTTCGTTTGGCCAGTCGCACGGGCATCCGATCTCGGCTCATTGGTATTGGGCCATTCCGCTCGGACTCACCACGGCGTTGACCTATGGAGTCTCCGGCGTGCTCTGGCGCGACGGGCAACTGCGCGGCGCGCACCAATCGGTGGCGATTTTCCTCCAATTTGTTACCAGCGTCGCGGTGGGCTTGGCGGGCTTGGTCGTCGCCGGACGCCTTCCCACCTTGCACGCGGCGCCCTGGCGCGCCCTGGAGGCTCTTCTCGCCAGCGGGGTGCTTTCCGGTGTGCTCGCGATCTACTGCATGTTTACGGCGCTGCGCTTGATGGCGGTGGCGCGCGTGTACGCGTTTTCCTCCCTCACGCCCTTGGTGGCGACCCTTTTTGCCCACTTCCTGCTGCACGAATTCCTCAATGGGCTCATGCTGATGGGGATTGTCCTGGTTTCCATTGGAGTAATCCTCACGCAGGTCTTCCGGCCCAAGGACGAACGTCAGGCCTAACCGCAATCGACTGCGCGGCTGACCCGGCTTATGCTAAAAGTGATTCCACTAACCCCGATTTCCTTGCTTACAATTGAGACTCTCGGGAGCGTGATCCGTTGGCCAGCAGTTGCCGCCGCCCCCCACGCCGAATTGAGGGTCGCGCCGGAAAGGGAATTGGGAAACCAGATTGCGATATCAGGGAGGGCCTTTGGGGTTTCAAAGCCCATTCTTTATGTCTGATAAGATATATTATGTTAACTAAAAAGAATCGGTTAGGTCTCCCCACCCGACTGCAATCCGGCTAATTCCACCGCGTCCCGTGAATTCGCTTGGCGGCAGCTTGCCTATGGTGGGTGTTTACATTCAGCAGAGATGGCAAGTTCGATTTCCAGAGGGCTAAGGACTACCACGGACTTCTCAGGACTTGTGGAATCGGCTCATGGGGCCAGGGGGGTAACAGCGAAATTTTCGTCAAACGATTAATGATTACACTTGCTCGCAAAACTTGTCGAAGCGTTCGGGCAAGTTCCCCCCATTGGCTAGTTGGAAGCCTCCTGCTTCTTGCCCTCCCACGTGCCCTTGCTGCCATCATCCCTTGAAAAGGTTCCGGAAAGGGTACCTTTGTTGAGCTTGCCCACCAGAACGTAGGTCCCACCAGGCGACTCGATGTGGATTTCCAGCGTGTTGCCCTTGAATGTGCCGGAGCTGATTTGAGTGCTGCCGAGGGGCGAATCAACACTTCCGTCCACGCTCTCTTCATTCTGTTGCAGGTAGAGCGTGAACGGCATGTCCCCCTCGGGGCCGCCTTTAGCTTGGCAGTTCCAAGTACCGGTTATGGGACCTTCCTTATCTTTCGCAATGGCTACCCCTACGGCAAGTAACACCGCTACGCCGATGAGAGTCAAGCTGAGGCTTCGCTTCATGCACGAGCTCCTTCTGATGTTTTCCCGCCCGCTCGGTCGGTCGGGTACAGATTTGGATAAGCACCTGCAGCCCGGGCTGCTACAGGTGAACGGACTGCTCAATTTCCCCTAAGTCTTCCCGCCGTCTTTCTAATGTGCGACAAGCGATCGCCAGCCAGGGTTCACTCGCACTTAAGATAACTTATGCTCGGTGCCCAGCCAATCACCGGCAGCAGCCTATCTGGAAGCCGTTGCCTTTTTCTTGCCTTCCCAAGTTCCTTTGTCGTTGTCGCTCGACCAATTCCCGGAGAGCGTACCTTTGCTGAACTTGCCCATGTAGGTGTAGTTGCCCTGCGGTGTGTCGAGGTGGATTTCCAGCATGTTGCGCCTGAAGGTTCCCGAGCTGAGTTGAGTGCTGCCTATGGCTGAAGAAATGCTTCCGTCGACGTTCTCCTTATTCTGTTGCAGGTAGAGCGTAAAAGCCATATCGCCTTGCGAGCCGCCGTGAGCCTGGCAATCCCAGGTCCCCGTCATAGGGCCTTTCCCGTCCTTCGCCATCGCTAAGCTTGCCGCAAACAATAGCGCCAAACCGACGCCGATATAGATGAGGTTTCGCTTCATGGGATGCTCCCTCTCAGGCTTTGACTGGCGACCCGGTCAAATCGAGCGCGCTCACGTGAGCGCCGAATGCAGGAATTCTAATGCACCTGCCTTTGAACGTCCAGTCAGATTCAATCCCTGGACGAAATGCGCCTAGAACCAAAAATGCCATATCGTATCCACCAGTGCATGGGTCAGAGCGGAAGCGCACAGGCGCTGCCGGGTGCGGTAGACATTTCCGTAGAAGATTCCTGCCAGCGTGGCCATGGTGGCATAGCGCCAGTTGGGGACTGGTGCATGGTGTAAATGCGCCAACCCGAACAGGACCGAGGCCGTCAACAGGCCGTAAAGGCCCCTTGGGCCCCTGCGAATGGTGCGCACCAGGAGGTTTTGTAGGATTCCCCGAAAAAGCAACTCCTCCGGAATAGCCACCGTCAGGTATATTCCGATGAAGAGGAAAAGGAAATTGACCAGCGGCCCGAGACCGCCCTCGATGTTCTCGATCCCGTGGAGTTGAAAGACCAGTCCGTGGCCAAGGGGCGCCATGGGGTGCGGATGGATAAAGTTCAATCCGAGACCGAGGGGGATGGCAATCAGGCAGAACGCGATCAGGTTCAGCAAAGCATCCCATATGTCGCCTCTTCTCCATACCAACCGAAACCCCACGCCTTCCAGGTTGCGCAGCACCATGAAGGCGTAGCCGCCCACCAGAACACAGAAGATAGGCCGAAAGATGTAAATATCCTGCGGCCAGATCCAAATTCCCCCCAGCCAGCCTGCCGCGACGGGGACGGCCAACGCCAATAAGGCAACCGCATCGCGCCAGCCGAATGTTTCCTCCTGGTGCAAGCGGCCGGGCAGCAGCAAAGCCGTCGGCACCAAAATGTAGGCTATCAACTTTCCGAAGGCGAGCAGGGAAAACGTTCCCGTCCCCAATGCCGAAATGAGGTAGGGGATGAGAAGGAGGAAAGGCAGACCCCCGGCCAGCGCCGCCGAGGTGGTGGCCCAATGGCGCAGTTGCTTGATGAATGCAGTCTGCGTAAGGCCCACAAACGCACCCACCAGCAGCGCCACGCTTTCCATGAGAGCGGCCAACCGCCAGGGATCAATGCGAATGCGAATCAGGACAAGGCCCTCTGCCAAGGCGGCGAGGAGGGTCAAACCGAAAAGAATCTGTAAGGTTTTTTTCATAGATCACGCGGTTCGGGAGTGGGGCCGGTTTAGGTCGAGGCGCCCGGACCCGGGCCGCCCACTTCCCTGCTCCCCACCTGCAAGGACGCCCTTCAAGCCGGGTCACTTGGCCGGCGCCCGCGCAAGATCCGGGGAGCCGAAGTCAACGTCATTCAAGGGGATAATACGGACGTGGCCAAGCTTCTTCAAGTCTTTCTTGAAGTCGGAAATATTCCCCACCAGCACTACCGCGTCGTGATCCGTATGCAAATAGCGCATGGCCGCGGCGCCGACCTCGCCGGTCGTGAGGGTTTGGATGGCATTGGGATAATGGTTCCAATAGTCGAGCGGCAGGCCGTCCTGGATCAACTCCAGAATCTTGCCGGCGACGTCCTCCGAGGTTTCAAACTCCAGGGCCAAATGCCCCACCAGATAGCTCTGCGCCGTGTCCAATTCCTGGCGGTTGACGCCGTGCTCCTGGAGCGTCTGCATCTGCTCCAGGGCAATGTGCGCGCTCTTCACGGTTTCCGGCGTGCGGGTCATGGTCTTGGCCACCCAAGCGCCCACGTGGCGCCGGCAGACGAGGTCACTGGATGCTCCGTAAGTCAACCCCTGGCGGGTGCGGAGGGCTTTGAACAAACGGTTTTCCGACGGTCCGCCCAGGATTTCATTCGCCACGCTCAGAGCCAGGTAATCGGGACTGTCGTGGGGCACGCCGGGGTTGCCGATGCGGATCTCCGTCTGTACGGCGTCAATCTTGTCGATCGCCACCACTTCGCGTTCGCCAGATGAGGTGGGCACGCCGGTGGGAGTAGCGGCAGGCTCGCTGCCGTCCTTCCAGCCGGCGAAATACCTGGCGGCAAGCTCCAACGCATCTTTCGTGGCGATGTCGCCGACGATGGCCAGAATGCAGTTGGAGGGTTGGTAGTAACGCCGTTGAAAGTCGCGCAAATCCTTGCCGGTAATGCGCCGGACGGACTCCAGCGTGCCGTCCTCCGGATGCCCGTAGGCGGTGCCGGAGAAAACCATGTTCTGTACCGCCATGTCCGCCATGTACGCCGGATCATCCACGGCAACTTGCAAACCGGAAAGAGCTTGCTTGCGCTGACGCTCGATTTCGGCGGGCTGGAAAGCCGGGTGCGCAATCATATCGCTAACCAGATCGAAAGCCAGATCGGCACTGTCGGTCAAGACGCTGAGGCTGAGGAAGGAGCTGTCCCAGTCAACATCATTGTCGACGACGCCGCCGGCGGAATCGATGGCTTCCGCGATCTGCCGTGAGGTCCGGCGCGCGGTACCTTCCGTCAGCAGGCCGTTGACCAGAGCAGCGGTCCCGAATAAGGTGGGGGGATCGCATTCGGCGCCTGACTTCACCACCAGCCGCAGGGTGATGAGCGGCAAGGTGTGCCGCTCGACCACCACCACCTGAAGCCCGTTGGCAAGCGCATGGATGGCCGGTGTGGGAATTACCATGGGCTTGGGCGGCGGCACATTCGGGGGGAAATCCCGCGCCCACACCGGTGTCGCGAGGAGGATCAACAGCAGGCTCGCCACGAGAATCATTGTTGCGACCTTTGCGTCTTTGCGTCTTTGCGTGGAATTGTTTTGGTTTTCGAAGTTTCTCAACAATTTACTCCATACCCATTGAAGGATTGGGTATCAAAGCGGGAAAACCTTCTCACGCAAAGACGCAAAGGGGCAAAGCATGGATAAAATCGACTCTTCCCTTCCCCCTTGGTGCCTTACAAAACAATCGCCCACTGCCTTCCGCCTACTGCCTACTGCTTACTTCCTTCTGTTTTTCCAGGCTGGCCTTCTCCCCCGAATCTTTCTTGGGATAAACCTCCACCACCGTCTTGTTCTCGGGCACAAAATACTTCCTGGCCACGCGTTGGATGTCTTGTGGTGTGACGGCAAGAAAGCGCTGCAATTCCGTGTTGACTAATTCCGGGTCCTTCAAGACTACGACCGCGTACCCCAACTCCTCCGCCCGAGTCTGCGCAGTTTGCCGGCTGATGATGAAATCGCGCAGGATCTGATTCCTGGCCTTTTCGATGTCGGCGTCCGAAACAAGTTCGGTTTTCAGCCTTGAAAGCTCGGCCTCGACTTGCGCTTCACCCTCGGCGGGGGGATGCCCCTCGTTCATGACGGCAAAAACGAAAAACAGATTGGGGTCTTCGGTGAAGTTTCCACTGCTCTCTGCTTGCACGGCGATCTGCTTGTCATAGATCAACCGGGTGTAAATCCTCGAGCTCTCTCCCTCCGACAGGATCTTGGAAGCCAGGCGTAGCGGGTAGGCGTCCGGAGTACCGTCGGCAGGCATGTGGTAGCCCTCCACGAATGCCGGCAGCCCCACGTCCAGATTCATCTTCACCACGCGCTCGCCCTGTTGCGGGGGCTCGCGCGGAATGGCGTTCGGGTCCCACGCTTTTCCCGCCTTGACCTGCCCGAAATACTTCTGGACCTCGATGGCGGCCTGGCGCCAGTCCACGTCGCCCACAATCACCAGGGTGGCATTATTGGGAACGTAGTAGGTGTCATAGAAGTCCTGGATTTCCTGGATGCTGGCGTGGTTCAGGTCCTCCATGCTGCCAATCGTCATGTGCCGGTAAGGGTGAACCGTGTAGGCGTGGTCGTAAAGGGTTTCCACCACCGTGCCGTAGGGAGGATTATCAAAGCGCATGCGTCGCTCCTCCTCCACGATCTGCCTTTCGTTGTTGAACACTCTCTCGTTGATATCCAGGTTGCGCATGCGGTCCGCTTCCAGCCACAGGACCACGGGCAGCATATTGCTGGGCACGGTCTCCCAAAAGACCGTGGTGTCCTCGGTGGTATAAGCATTGTCCGTCCCGCCGGAGCGAATAATGTAGTCGGAGAGTTCGTTCGAGCTGAGGTTCTTCGTCCCGTCGAACATCAGGTGTTCAAAGAAGTGCGCGAACCCCGTCTTGCCGGGGACTTCATTCTTCGAGCCCACGTGATACCAAACCTGGACGTCGATCACGGGCGCCTCGTGCGTCTCCACAATCAGCGCGCGCAGACCATTGTCGAGTTTCACTTCATGGATTTCAGTGTAAGGAAGCTTGACGGAGGAGGCCGCGGCAGGTCGGAGAACCAACCCTAGTACGCATGTTGCCAAAGCGAGACACGTGATGACGTAACGGCGGAATGGAAAATGATCTGTCAACGGACTTCTGTCCTGAGCCCCTGGGGCAAATGGCTTTCGCCGCCACTGAGATTTTAAGCCCAAGATTGATTCTAGCACAGCGGAGCGGTTGACCGGGTCATCGGGTAACTTGGCGATGGGTGATTGAGTGATTGGGCCGGAGGGAGATCGGGTCATCGGGCCATGGGTGATTCTCTGGCGCCGTCCTGCCACTTCGCCGACTGCCATCTGCCCACTTCTTTCCGCTAAATGCCTGCTTCCCCCACCTACCACCTACCGTATCCCCATTACTCATAGAACTTCTGCGCGATGGGGAAGCGGCGGCCCATGCCGAAGGCTTTGGCGGTGACTTTGAGTGTGGGTGGAGCCTGTTGGCGTTTATACTCGGCGGCGTTCACCATGCGCACCGTACGGTGTACCACAGAGGGGTCGAGGTGGTGGAGGGTAGCGGCAATCTCATCAGCACCGCGATTCTCCTCGATGTAGGCCTTCAGAATGACGTCCAGCTCTTCGTAGGGAGGCAGCGAATCCTGGTCGGTCTGGTTGGGCCGGAGTTCGGCGGAGGGCGGTTTCTCCAGGCAGGCCTGCGGGATGCGCTCCGTTGAGCGGTTGACGTAGCGAGCCAGGGAATATACGGTGGTTTTGGGAACGTCGGCGATAACGGCCAGGCCGCCCGCCATGTCTCCGTATAGAGTGCAATACCCCACCGCGAGCTCGGATTTGTTCCCCGTGGTCAGCAGCAGCGAGCCAAACTTATTGGAGAGCGCCATCAGGATGTTGCCGCGAACGCGCGCCTGAATGTTTTCCTCGGTCACGTCGCGAGGAGCGGCGTCGAAGGCAGGGTCAAGCGTTTCCAGGTAGCTCTCGAACACGGGAGTAATCGGGATGACGCGGAATTCAATGCCCAGATTGCGCGCGAGCGTCTCCGCGTCGCGAATGCTGCCGGGCGAGGAATAAGGTCCCGGCATGCCAACACCAAGCACGTTCTGCGGCCCCAGCGAGTCTGCCGCCAGGGTGGCCACCAGGGAGGAATCGATGCCGCCGCTCAGACCCACCAGCACTTTCTTGAATCCGCATTTCCGCACGTAGTCGCGCACGCCCAGGCAGAGCGCCTGGTAGATTTCCGCCTCTTCGCATTCCGGCGCGGGCCTGATTTCCGCGCGCCCGTTGCTGGTATCGAAGATCACCAAATCTTCCGCAAAGGCGTGGGCGCGGGCCGCGAGCTCGCCGCGGGAATTAAACGCCAGGCTGGAGCCATCGAAGAGCAACTGATCGTTTCCCCCCACGTGGTTCACGTAAGCCACGGGAATGCGCTGCTTCGCGGCAATCGTCTTTAGCATGTCGTAACGCAATTGAATCTTTTCCGTGTTGTAAGGCGAGGAGGCAATGTTCAGCAGCAAGTTGGCGCCCGCCGCGACGCATTCTTCCACCGGGTCGCGAGTGTAGAGGCGATTGGTCCAGAAGTGCTTGTCGTTCCAGACGTCTTCACAAATGGTGATGCCCACGCGAAAGCCGCCAAAGTCATGGACGCATACCTTCGAGCCGGGCTCAAAGTAACGCGATTCGTCAAACACGTCGTAAAACGGCAACAAGATTTTGGCGTAGTCCACCACCACCTTGCCGCTCTCCAGCCAAGCAGCCGCATTCGCCACTTGCTTGCCCTTCTCCGCCCGCGAGCGCCGGACGTAACCCACCAGGGTGGGAATGGGGGGCAAGTTGCGAGCCAGGCGAAGCAACTCGCTTTGCGAGCGTTCAACAAACCCTGCTTTCTCCACCAAGTCACGTGGGGGGTAACCACACAGTGCGAGTTCGGGAAACACCACCAGATCGGCGCCGCGATTTCGCGCGCATTCCGCGTATTTGACGATCAAATCCACATTGCCGGCAAAGTCGCCGATCGTGGTGTCAATCTGAGCCAGGGCGATTTTCACGGGGCATCCTTTTGTTGTGGCACGGCCATCATGGCCGCGCCTGCTCACGTGCGGGGCGCAGGCGCCACTTGGCGAGACAGTATCAATGTCTCCCTTAAAGAGGATGGCACCGACCGGGGCCTATCCCGACGGGGTCCGGAGGCCGGTGCCGGCTGAGTTGAAGCTCAGACCACATTGCTCCATCAAACAACCAATTATAGCGAACCTTGGACGCCGCTGGTCGAAATCCCACGGGGACAGGGCTCTGGCCGAAGGTGACTCGGTCGATTCTGCCCTCGCCTTCTTCCGCTGCGCCTCCGCTTCACCATGAAGGGTGATCTGCTCGCGGCAACACAACTTTATCACAAAGTCGAATATTGCTTTTTCCCCTCGCGCAACTTTTGGCGCGCTGCCGGGTTGATAGCCGTAGGACCGATGCATTTCGTAACCTGCTCAATGGGCGGTTCTCGGACCAGAAATCAGGCGCCTGTCCGGCGGCCCTTGAGAAGGTGAATGAGTAGAGAGGCTGGCAATGTTGCACCGTCATTTGTAGATTTTTCCGGTCACAATCATGAATCTCAAAAGGCGGAATTAGCTAATCGACTGTATTCACACCGGTTAATTGAAGATTGAGTTTGGCGAAGCGGTTACACGCGAAGTCCAAAAGAAAAACGAGCCCCGTAACAACTGCGCTGGCCTGGCACAGCGATGGACACAACATCAAAACATTATCAGGAGGGTAGTATGAAGAAGAGAAATATGATGTTTTTAGCAGGCGGGGCGATCTTTTTGGCTGCGGCCCTGATGGTTGGCTGCGGATCAAATAGTGGATCGAGCGCGCTTTCGTCGTCCTCCACGCCGTCCGGGTCAGTTTTCGCGTTTGGGACCGACGCCCGCATCTGCGATGTGGAATCGCTCTTGGTGAGGATCACCTCCGCCAGCCTCGTCCCGCAAGGCGGCGGAAATCCGGTGCCGCTGATTACCTCCGCGGCGCCGGCCATCGTGGATTTCGCCCGTTTGACGGATTTCACCAGTATTCTCAGTACCGCAAGCAGCGTCCAGCCGGGGACATACAACCAACTGCAAATGACCCTGACCAGCCCGCGACTGTATGTCGTCGATACTTCAACTAGCCCACCGACTCCCCTGGTGGTGCCGGCAACTCTGATGGCCACCTCCTTCACGATCACGATCAATCCGGCCCTGGTGGTTACGAGTTCCAACACCACCGGGCTCATGATGGACTTTAGCCTGCGCAAATCGCTGCAAGTTGACGGCAACAGGCAAATCACCGGAACGGTTGACCCGCAAATCACCATTGCCACCGCGACCACCTCCGGAACAACCATCGGTGAGGCTGATTCGCTCTACGGAATTGTCCAAAGCGTCAGCACCACCAATCCTCCCAGCGGTTTCACGGGCAGTTTCGGGCTCGCCGTGCGTGATGGGACGGGGCAGACTCTAACCGTCCTTGCGGACAGCGACACGGTTTTTGAAGGAGACGGCGTGACGAGCCTTTCAGACCTCACGGCGGAAACTTTTGTCGAGGTCGATGCTATCGTCAACACCAGCGGTCAGATTATCGCCCAAACCGTCGATGCGGAAGAGCAAACCTCCTCGGCCAGCCAGAGGTCGGCGTTCCTGGGAAAGGTCATCAACGTTACGCGTGACGGGTCGGGCAACGCCACCGCCTTCACCCTGCTCATCGATGATGAAATCCCTGATCTAAGCGGCTCGATTCCGCTCCATTCAGGGCTCAGTGTCACATTGACGGGCACCACGCATTACTTTACCAACTGGCAGCATTGGAATCGCCAGGCATTTACTTTCGGCCCACAGACGCTGGGTCTGGCGGAAAAGGTCGCTGTCTTCGGTATTCTCGGATCGGGCTCACCGCCCACCATGACCGCGGACCATGTCTTCCTGAGACCGCGAAATGTCATGGGGAACTTCAATACCTTGCAGGCAGCAGGTTCTGATGGCGTGACCGGCGGCTTCACCATGACTCCTTGCGGCGCACTCTTTGGGGGGGTACCTATCACCGTGGTGACTTACGCTGACACCAATTTCACCGGGGTGAGCGGTCTGCCCGCCTTGACACCTGCTCCCACGCTTAACACGCGCGGGGTCTTGTTCTATGAGCAAACGAGCGGAGTAACGAATGGCGGCGCCTCCTGGACCGCGCCGACATGGGTCATGCAGGCGAGAGGAGTTCATCAACTGCCGAACTAAGATGGTGATTTGCCAGCGGAGGCAGTTGCAGCAAAAGCAAAACCCCCGGGGCGCCATTCTCGCGCTCCGGGGGCTGCCGAACTACGGTAGCACAGGGCTCGCTCCTAAGTGCCGCCGCTTTTGAGTTTACACGCCGAAGGAACCACCGCAACATCAGGTCATCTTCACGTTCAGATTGTCAAATCTTAGCCCCGCGCCTTCCACGATTCCCGCGTAATTGACTTTGCTCCCCTTTAGTTAACGCACGATTTCCCTCCTCACGAGAAGCGATGGATTTCGCGATGCCGCGATGGTAATATCAGCGTGGTAAAATTGGCTGATGGGCTGTGCACACTCCGGCTAGTTAAAAGGCGAGTTCGGTGTAGCGATTGCCGGGGAAGCCAAATGAATAAGGTGCCCCTTTCGACCGCACTTCCGAGGTTTCGTCATAGGGTCGGGATTCAATAGGTTGGGAGGATCGCATGAGGAACAGGAATATAGTGCTTCTGGCAGGTCTAGCGTTGGTTTTGGCCGCCGTCCTTCTGGTGGGGTGCGGCGGAGCAGGTAGCGGACAGCGGAGATTAAGCGGGGGAAGCGCGTCGGTTGTGATCTTCGGGGAGGATGCGCCGCCCCCCAACTGCGATGTGGAATCCTTCGTGGCGACCATCACCTCCGCCAGCCTCGTGCCGCAAAGTGGCGGCACTGCGGTCTCGCTGATTACCTCCGCGGCGCCGGCCACAGTGGATTTTGCCCGGCTGACTGATTTCAGTAACATTCTCAGCATGGCGAGTGTGGCCCCGGGAACGTACACCCAGTTCACGATGACCCTGAGCAACCCCCAACTCTATGTTCTTAATGCCGCTACCTCCCCACCAACTGCCCAGTCGGTGCCGGTGACCCTTACGGCCAATTCTCTAACCCTCACGATCAGTCCGGCCCTGGTGGTTACAGGCACAACCACCAGCGGGCTGGTGATGGACTTTGACCTCGGCCAATCGTTGCAAGTTAATAGCAGCGGCCAAATTACGGGAACCGTCAACCCGCAAATCACCGTCGCCGCCAGCACCAACGTCGGGGCGACCGTGGGCGAGGCCACTTCCTTGTATGGAATTATCGGAACCCCCGGCACCGCCAATATCCCCAGCGGATTTACGGGAAGCTTCCCCCTTGCCCTGCACGACGGCACGGGGCAAACGATGACGATTCTTGTCAATAGCAGCACGGTTTTTGATGGAGACGGCGCAACAGGTTTTTCCGGCCTGACGCCAGCCACCTTTGCCGAGGTAGATGCCATCGTCAACACCAGCGGTCAGATCATTGCGCAAACCGTCGATTCGGAAGAGCAAACGTCGACCATCAATTCAAAGTCGGCGTTCCTGGGAAAGATCGTCAGCGTCACGCGAGTCGCTGGCAACGTAACCTCCTTCACCTTGCTCGTCGATGACGAAATCCCTGACCTCAGCAGCACGATCCCGCTCGAATCAGAACTCAATGTCACTTTGGAAGGCACTGTCCATTACTTTACCAATTGGCAGGGTTGGAATGTCCAGGACTTCACCTTCGGCCCTGCCACCTTGGGTGTGGCAGAAAAGGTTGCGGTATTCGGTACACTGCAAGCGGGCTCCACTCTGGACGCGGACCATATCTTCCTCAGACCCCGCAGCGTACTGGGGAACTTCACCGCCTTGCAGGTGGCGGGCTCGGATGGGGTGACGGGCGGCTTCACCATGACTCCTTGTGGCAGCCTCTTTGGGGGTCAGGCCATGACCGTGGTAACTTACTCCGACACTAATTTCAATGGTGTCAGCGGATTGACCGGCCTGACCGCTACCCCCACGATTGACACGACCGGGGTTTTGTTCTACCTGCAAACAAGCGGGAGAGCAGCCACGGGGGCCACTTGGACCGCGCCGGATTGGGTTATGCAGGCCCGAGGAGTACATCAACTGCCGAACTAAAATGGTGATTTGCCAGCGCAGGCTGTTGCTGCAAAAGCAAAACCCCCGGGGCGCCTCGCGAGCGCGCCGGGGGCAGCAAAATGCTGATAACGCCCCGAATCATCGGGGCGGATTTGGGGCTTACACGCTGAAAGAACTGCCGCAACCGCAGGTCGTCTTCACATTGGGGTTCTCGAATTTGAACCCCGCGCCTTCCAAGGTTTCCACATAATCGATCTTGGTCCCGTTCAGATACATGAGTGACGCTTGATCGATAAAAACTTTCAGGCCTTCAAATTCGTATACCTTGTCGATAGGATTGCTCTGGCTTTCGAAGTTCATTTGGTACGAGAAACCGGAACAGCCCCCTCCGGCCACACCCACGCGCAGCCCAAGGGGCGCGGGTTCCTGCTGGGACATGATTTCCTTGACCTTGGACACTGCTTTAGCGGTAAGCTCGATCGGCATAGATGCTCCTCTCGGGGCTTCTGTCGAAGTATTATCCCTGCCCCCCACAACTTCAAACGTATCAAATATCGGCGCGAAAATCAAGCAGCGGAGAGAATCGGCGCGGGTAGCTGGGACAACGTTAGGCCCGAGCTGCGGCTGGCCTTCTCGCCGCCAAGCCGCCCTCATTTCTGGAGCACTTTTTGGTAGGCGGCGCGGATTTCCGGGTCGTCCGGGGAAAGGGAGTAAGCGATTCGCAACTCTTCGATACCTTCTACGCGGTCCCCGCGGTTATAGAGAACACCACCCAAAGAGTAATGCGCGAGGGCAAATCCCGGCTCGAGGCGAATCGCCTCCCGATACTCTTCCACAGCTTCGTCGGAATTACCCTGCCGATAATTCACCAGGCCGAGGTGGAAGTGCGCTTCGGCGTCATCCGGCTTAATGCGCAGCACCTCGTGAAGCTCGGCGACCGCACCGCGCAGGTCATTCTGCTCCTCCAGGGCATGGCCAAGGTTGGAATGTGCTTCCAGGTAATCCGGCTTGCGGTGAATCGCCTCGCGAAATTCCAGAATGGCATCCGCCACATTCCCCTCGGTCTGGAGAGCGACGCCGAGGTTATTGTGCGCCACCGCGTCCGTTGGCTGCAAAGAGATCGCCACGCGCAGGGCGCTGATGGCCTCGTCCCATTTCTTTTCTTCCACCAGCACCCGCCCCAGGGCTGACTGTAACTCCTCATTGTTGGGATCGGTTTGCAGGGCGGCGCGGCATTCCTCCTCCGCCTGCGGGTAGAGCTGTTGGCGCTCGAAATCCGAAACAGCCGCCAGGGGGCGCGACGTTTCGTCTCCCGCACCGTGCAGGTAGTAGTACCCTATGCCTGCCACAATGGCGGCAATAAGGATCACGATTAGAGTTCGCCCAAGATAAGAAGTAGTTGGACGGGTTTCAAGTTCGGGGGGAGGTGGCACGGCCGCCGTCGCCGTATAGGGGGAACGGAGAGCAGCCGGGGGTGGCGGAGACGGTGCCGGCACGGCTCCACGTTGTATGGCAGAATCTGCCGGGGCGATTTGGGAGGGAATCTGCGGCATCAGCAGGGGCATCCCCTTCTCGACTCGCGCCAATTCTTCGATTAAAGCCGCGGCTGAGGGGGGGCGCATTTCCCGTTTTTTTTGCATCAAGCGCATCACCAGGCTGGAAAGCGCCTCGGGGATTCGCAAATCGCGCCGAACCCAGCGAACCGGACGGGGGGCCTTTTGCACATGCGCCAGCAGCATGTCAATGGTGGAGTTCTCGTTGAAGGGGGTCGTGCCCGTCAACATCTCATACAAGACGACCCCGAGGGAATAGAGATCCGAGCGTCCGTCCAGGTCATCGCCACGTTTTCCCTGCGCCTGCTCAGGCGAGATGTACCGCGGAGTACCCACCACGCCCCCTCCGCCCGTAAGGTCCAGGCCTTTTGCCGCTTCCCCCCTTTCTCCTTCTTTGACTCGAGCGATGCCGAAGTCCAATACCTTGGCCTTCTCCCCCTCGTCAGTCTGCACCAACACGATGTTTTCCGGCTTGATGTCGCGGTGAACCATACCCAGGTGATGGGCAGCGTCCAGAGCCGCGGCCACTTGTTTCGATATGGCGCACACGCGCGCAGCCGGCAGCGGACCCTGCTCCTCCATCACCTGGTGAAGGTTCTGGCCCTCGATGTACTCCATGACGATAAAGGGGCGGCCGTCTTCCGCTTCATCGATGTCATCCACCTGGACGGCGTTGGGGTGATGGAGTTTGCGGGTGATGTAAGCTTCCTGTTTGAAGCGCTGGCGGACTCGTTCATCGCCGGCGAGTTCCGGATTGAGCACTTTCAGGGCGCGCAACTCGTCAAACCCGGTGTGCTTCACTTTGTAGACCGAGCCCATTGCTCCCTCGCCGACCTGGTTCAGGATGAGATATCGGCCGCGAATCAGGTTCCCGGGAGCCCACGTCCCCACAGGTCTGAGCTCGGCGCCGTCGCGAGTGCAAAACGAGATCGCGTCAGGATACGTTGCTTGGCAAGTAGGGCAGGTTTTCATTTGCGTTGCCGCTCAGATCTGACGGCCAGACTATATCATACCGCCGACTTTGAGAAGAACAGTGTGAACCTGATGGGGAGCGCTTAATGTTCCTTGTCGTCGCTGGGCGGACCGGCGCGATGCCTCTCCCGGCGCGGCGTCCCGCAAGGTCAATTAAAATGCGGGCTTAGGCTTGTTATCGAGCAGCAAATCGAGTAGCCTGTAGCGCAATGCCCAAAGCCGCCTCCGCTCGAAAGACTACGGTTTGCCTGCTGTCGTCGCATCCGCTCGTATTAGCCGAATTTGAGCGCCTGCTCGCGCCCGCGGGTTTTAAACTGCAAGTGCGGCGCCTGGAGTCGACCCTGGCTCCCGGCTTGGAACGACTATCGCTGCCACGCGCGCAGGTGTTCGTCATCGATGCCCATGCTCCACGCCAAGCGACGGAGGTGCTGGTAGCGGGAATTCAGGAACGCTATCCCCATGCCCGCCAACTGGTGGTGGCGGAGAAATTCAGTGAAGTCTCAGCATTTCCGCTGCTTCGCCTGGGAGCCAAGGGGCTGCTCACCTACGCGGAAGCGCGCGAGAAACTGGTGGAAGCCTTGCGTGTGGTGGCCCCCGGAGGGTTCTGGGTGCCGCGGGATTTGCTCTCCCGGTTCATCGATTCCCATTTGGGGGTGATGCGCGCGCGGCATGTCAAACCGAGCCCGGGAAATCTCACCCAGCGCGAACGGGAAGTATTGAACGCTTTGATGGAGAATCTGGCCAATAAGGAAATTGGCGACCGGCTGAACATTTCGGAAAGAACGGTAAAGTTCCACGTTTCGAGCCTGCTGGAGAAATTCAGCGTGCGCCGGCGCACCGACTTGATCCTGCTTTGCTACCAGGACCACGCTCCTGGCCCTTGACCTGTCCTTCCGTTCAGGTTGACCCCCTGCCCCAAAACTATCCCTCTCACCGATTGTCAGCGCGGGCCGCGCGTCATAATCTTCTAATCGTTGTCGAGTCGATATGAGGTAACGCCTTTTCGGGCGCGCAGCACGAGACAAGCGCTGGTGGGAGCAAGTTATGAATTCGAAATACTACACCTTCCTTATTTTCCCCGGGGCGCATGGACAACTCCGCAAGATCAATTTGCCTCGCTACGTCATCCAACTCATTCTCGGCTTCGCCCTAACCGGAGTGGTGACAATGGCGGCTCTGGCCAATAGTTACGCCCGCATGCTATTGAAGGTTTCTGACTACAACACCCTTCGCACCCAGCGCGAGGCACTGAAGATCCATTGCCACAGCCTGGAGAGTGTTGTTTCGCGGACCAATGATGAATTGATGTCCTTGCAGTCGCTGGCGGCTGAAGTTGCGTTGGCTTACAGCTTCACCGGAGATGGACATCGGCGCCTCCCGGCGGACGTGCTGATGGTAGCGGACCGGGGACATGCCGCACTGGGGGCGGACTACGGCGCATCCCTGGATGCTTTCAACATGATGAAGGTCAGACCGCTTCTCGCCTCCTACTCTTTGGATGCTCCCTCTCCTTTTCACCAAAATGTCTATGAAGACTCGGCTACTCCTTCGATTTGGCCCGTCCGGGGGATCATCACGGCAGGCTTCGGACAAAGGATGGACCCCTTCACAGGAGAAGGAGAATTCCACACCGGCGTCGACATTGCAGCTCCTGTCGGGACGCCCATCCGAGCGGCTGCCGATGGAATTCTCTTTTTCGCTGGGCGGGACGCGAATTATGGCAATGAGGCTTTGATTGACCACGGGTACGGCCTCACTACCAAGTATGCCCACCTCAGCAGCCTCTGCGTGGCTGTCGGCCAGGAAGTACGACGAGGCCAAGTAATCGGCACCGTGGGGTCAACTGGGCGATCCACCGGACCGCACCTCCATTACGAAGTTCTGGTCGGCGGCACTCCGGTTAATCCCGCAAAATACCTGCACGGTTAGCCGGTCACGGCGCGGACTGAATCCTCAAGCTTCCAATCCCCATTGAGGAGCACACCCCGATTTGGCAGGCAGACTCGTTGGCATAACAAATGACCCACCTATTACCCGCGTTTCCGTGTGTATCTCCGCACGTACTCGGGGACGGCGATATCCTGGGGCAGGCGGTCGTCGGGGAGCGCCGTATCGGGAGTGAGGTCCAGGGGAAGGACTCCCGCCCAAACGGGGAGCGCGTAGTCTTCCTCGTCGTCGATGGGCGGACCGGTGCGAACCTTGGCGGAAACTTCTTCCAGCGGCAGGGCCAAAACCGTAGTGGCCTGCAATTCCTTCTCGGAGGGTTGGCGGATTTCCTGCCACCGCCCGGGCGCTACGTGCTCGGTGAACACATGCAGAGCTTCCCGCTTCGAGGCGGGATCTTCCAGCACAGTAGCCTTGCCAAAAATGACCACCGACCGGTAATTCATGGAGTGATGGAACGCCGAACGCGCCAGCACCAATCCGTCCACGAGCGTGACGGTGACGCACACGTCCGCGCCCTTGCCCAACGCGCGGAACATGCGGCTGGCCGGCGAGCCGTGTACATAAAGCGTGTCGTCCTTGCGCCCGTAACCAGTGGGAATCACCACCGGCTTCCCGTCCGCCACAAATCCCACGTGGCAAACCAGGCCTTCGTCGAGAATGCGATAAACCACCTTGCGATCGTAAACACCGCGCTTGGGCAGGCGGTGTACTTGCGTTCGTTCCGTGGGGGTGAAGTCAGCCATAGGTGTCCTTTTGTTCGGCGGCTTGCGACGGTCGAAGGCTTTCAGCGCTCAGCAATCTGCTTTCAACCATGATCTTAATCCGAATACGTCCCGTTGGGCCTGCTGCGGGGCACTTTTGAGTTTAACCGGGCTGCCTTATGTGGCATAGATGAAAAAGCAGGTTTAGTGCGTTCTTCCAGCTTGACTTGGGCAAAATCCAAGGAAATACTTCCCGGATGAAATTCCCGGCGCTGGTATGTTCGTTCTTTCTAGCGGCAGTGTCCACAGGCGCAGGGAGCGCGATACTGCAACAGTCGGCGGCGCCTCCCCAAGTAGCCAGGCTCCCGGCGCAACTTTCGCCCGCGGAAATAGAATTATACAAAGGCGCTCAGACGCTGATTGCTTGGACGCCGCGCCAGATTCACGACTCCCCTTTTCTGCACAAACTTCGGCCCCCCGGGAGCCAGGATGAGCTGCCGATGGTCCTCGATCGCGCCGGCCAAACGGTAGCCCGGTTTTATCGTGACTTCCCCAAGGTCGCTTGCGTCGAGCAGGTGCTCTCGGAAGCTATGCGGGAAGGCACTCGTTCAAGACACGGCATGCCCCTTTACCCTCCCAAGCCTCAGAAGTTTCTCTATATCGTCATACCCCGGCCCCTCGGTGATCTCCAGGGATTTGAAGAGTACCGCACCGACCTCAAGGGGAACCCCGTGGACGCTTCGAGCCTCGATCCGCGCTTCACGATCACAGCCGACTTCGTATCCACCGGGCTGTACTTGAGCGCGGCCGACCAGCCTGACAGCACTTTCCGGTACTTCGGAATCCAGGCCATTCGTAATCGGGAATGTCATGTCGTGGGGTTTGCGCAAAATCCTGAGAGAGTTCACAGTGTCGGAGTATTCATTTACAGCGGCAAACCTGTCGTCTTATTAGTTCAGGGACTCGCGTGGATTGATCTCCAAACCTTCCAGATCGTGCGAGTCGTAACTTGGCTTCTCGCGCCCCGGACGGACATCAGCCTCAAGTCCGAAACCTCGACAGTTGACTTCTTCCCCGTCCAGCCCAGCGAGTCGGAGAAAGTGCTCTGGCTGCCCCGCGACGTGACCGTCGAAATCGTCTATCGCAGCATGGTGTTTCGCAACACCCATCATTATTCCAATTTCAAGCTCTTCCGAGCGGAAACTACCATCAAACCGGGGCCCTAATCACCTCGGACTAATTGCGGGAAACTCACGGTACTCTTGCCGCCAGACCCACGGATGCGGCCGTGGCGGTAGCGCCGTCGGGCATGTTCGCGTAACCGCCAATGTACTTCCCCTTGCGGAAGAAGCACACGCTGCCCAGATACTTGTCCTGCATCTGGAGGGCTTCGTCTGCGACCTGCGCAGGCTGGGCGGTCGGGTAACGCTTGAGCAATTTGGCCATGATCGCTGCGGCGGATTGGGGCGAGGTTTCCAGTACCAGAAAGGCCTTGCCCTGGTCGTATTGCGCCACGTAGCCGCGCTTGAGCAGTCGAACGCCCAGGACGCTCTCCGGAATCATGCGGGCGCTCACCAGCTTTTCCGGTGGAAACCAATCGAGGGCGACCGGCGTTGTGGTCTGTCCCTCCACAAGCTTCTCCATGGCGGTGATGAAGGCGGTTATCGCCGGGGTTTGATCGAGATCGGGACTGGCGGCAATCTCAACGTAGTAATTCCCCTTCGCGAAGGTGCCCCGGCGCGGCATGATCTGTCCCCCCATGCCGATCTTCTCAAGGGGATGGCCGGGATCGCGATTGCCGCTAAAAATGCCGTAGGCGGCGTCAGCATCGACCATTTCCGAGACGTCGATGACCAGTGTTTTCTCTCCGGACTTGCACGTTACCCCCTGCATCTGGGTGAATCCGTAAGCCAAGTAGCTTTCCGCGTTACCGTCCATGTAGGTGTAGAGATTGTCCGCGGTGAAGTGCCGCAGCGCGCCATCCTGCCGCCAGCCCGGGACCAGCGAACAACGGGCGACCTCCGCCGACGGGGCCTGTGGTGCTGTCGCGGCGGCGCAAACAAGCAGGAAGATTGCGAGGCGAAAAATGTGCGATTGAGTTTTCATGGTTGGAATAGGAGAGGTGTCAGGTGGCGCGTGCGAGGTATTAAGATTCCCTCAAGCCCCTGAAATTGGGGGCCTCGCTCTTGACTGGCACCTGACACCTGAAACCTGACACCTGCTCTTAGGCAAACATCTCCTGCGCGCGGCTGAGACGCTGGGGAACCTTCACGCCAAAGCGGCAATTCACCGTGCACGTGGGGCAATCGCCACAGCGCACGGCGGCTAGTTCCACCGGCAGTTTCTTGAAGTGGTCGCGGCCCAACTCAAACTGGCCATAGCCGTCGGCATACATCGCGTAACGTAGCACGTCCGCCACAGGCAGGCCCTTGGCGCAATGGCCATCGCACTCACCGCACATGCGGCAATAGAGCGGGGTAATGAAATCCAATTGCCGGGCCAGGAGTTGCTCCTCCTTGGCGGAGTAGGGCTCGATCATGGCCTTGAAGTTCTCATCCAACTGATCCATATCGGTAATGCCCGGGATGGTGGTGTGTACGTACGCCCCTTTCAGCGCCCACTTGAGCGCCGCCAGCATGGCGCCGTCGCGCCTTAGCTTGGCCTTGTTCGGATCGTCCGGACCACTTCTGCGGAACCCGCCCGCCATCACCTTCATGGCCACCACGCCCAGGCCCGCCGCGCTGGCCTGCTCCATGGCTTCCGAAGCGGGCTTTTCCATGGTGAAGTTGTAAACGGACAGCACGACATCCGTCGCATCCCTCTTGATGAGGAACGGAACAATATCCCAGGACCTGTGTGTGCTCACGCCGGCAAAACGGATTTTGCCTTGCTGCCGGGCGATTTGCTGCGCCTCGAAAAGTTCGTCGGGCAAGGCACTAGGGCTGTCTTTCGCGTGCAAATACCAAATGTCCAGGTGGTCGGTCCCCAGTTCGCTGAGCGAAGTGTCAAGCTCTTGCAGCGCCGCCTGCTTGGTGGATCCATCGGTCTTGCTGGAAAGAACAACATTCTGCCGCTTGCCTTTGAGGCCCGTGGCCACCAGCCGTTCGTTGTTTCCATGCTGGTAGCTGCGGCAGGTGTCAAAGTAATTGATTCCCATGTCCGCCGCGCGTGTGATAACGCTGGCGTCGGAGGTCACCATGCATCCAAATCCCACACTGGTTACTTTAAGGCCGGTTTTCCCCAAGGTGCGATAGCTGAGTCCCTTGGCGGACTGCATCTCCGGCCGCGCCCAGGCTGCGGGAGCCGAAGCCAGACTCGCCACGGAAGTAATTAGCCCTGCCGATAAGAAATCCCGACGCGTAGACATTTTGTCTATATCCTTCCTTCTAAGATTGACGACGGTTATAACCTTCGAGCGGTGCTATCATAGGTCGCGTGGAGGTATTAATCCAGTGATTTTCTCTCGCCGCAAGTTTTTACAAGCGACCGGCATAGGGGTGCTCCTCTCTCCCGCCTGTCGGCTCAGTTCGCAGGCCCCGCCTGCCCTCTCCGTGGCGCCGATGGTAACCGAATTCCCCGGGATTTCGCAGGTTCTCGATTGTGCAGGGTGACGACCGGCGCAAGAATGTTGGCGCAGCGCTGGCGGGGATCGACGATCAGATTATGCCGAAGCTCCGGCAGAAGAAATACGTCGTCATCAAGCCCAACACTGTCAGCACGGTGAATCAACTTGCCTCCACCCATGCCGACGCGCTGCGCGGGATTGTCAACTACCTCGCGCCACGTTTCCGCGGACCCATCGTCATCGCCGAGTCTTCCGCTGACGACACGCTGGAGGGTTACGAAAGCTTCGGTTACACGCGCCTGCCGGGCGAATATCGGGGCAACAAAATTAGTCTGGTGGACCTGAACCGCGAGGCGAAGTACGCGACCATTCCTCTGATCGATTTTGACCTGCACGTGACGCCGGTGCGTCTGGCGGCGCGTCTGCTGGATCCCGACGCCTTTGTGGTCTGCGCGGCCATCATGAAGACCCATAATGCCGTGGTGGCGACGCTTTCGGTGAAGAACATGACCCTGGGCGCGCCCCTGCACAACCCGCCGGGCGAGGCAGAATGGAGCGACAAGCGCAAATATCACGTGGGCGTGCGCCAAAACCACTACAACATGCTGCTGACCGCGCAAAAGCTTCAGCCCAACTGGGGCGCCGTAGTGATCGACGGCTACGAGGGCATGGAAGGCGATGGCCCCAACTCCGGCAATCCCGTGGCCTCGCGCATTGCCATTGCCTCCACCGATTACATTGCCGCCGACCGCGTGGGACTGGAGGCCATGGGCATCGATCCCTCATGGGTCGGCTATCTTGTGTACTCCGGGCAGGTGGGACTGGGAAACTACGACCTGAAGAAGATTAATATTCGCGGAGCGGCGCTTGCCGCGGTGCGCAAAAAGTATCGCATCCACCCTGACATTGAACGCGAGTTGCTCTGGATGGGGCCGATGGAAGACTTGCCCCCGAAGTTGGGGTTCCGCGGACAAGGTGACGCCAAGATCTTCGGCTGAGGCGCGGCCCGCAGGGCATGATATTGGCAGCAACGCCGACGCGTGGCGTAGCATCAAAACTTTGACGATGCCCAGGGCGCGCACAATTCGGACCGTGGTGGTAACCTGGCTGCTTGCGGGCATCACCATCCTTTGCTTCCCCGCCCTGCTCGCGGCGGATCAACTGCCGGGTGAGGCGCTTAATACTTTCCCCGCCGATACCCTTCAGGTGGCTTTCACCAATCTCGCCACGCTGCGTTCACTTTCCGTTTACCCGCAAATTCGCCAGCGGATTCTGAACCGCCAATTGCACGCCTTCGAGGATTTCCTGCGTCCGATGGGGATCGAGCCGGAGAAGGACATCGACGAGGTGATGCTGGGATGGCGCGGTGAGACGCTGGGCCCCGCGAATTTTTTGGGATTAGCGGCGGGGCGCTTCCAGCCGGCCCTCATCCAGCAGTACTTTGACCGCACCAGCCTGCCGGTCCGCCAATACGATGGCTCCGACCTTTACGCCTTTGGCTCCGGCAGCGACCCGGACGACCTGTTTTTTACTTTCTTCGATAGCACCCTGGCGGGCTTCGGCCGATTGGCCGATTTGAAAGCCATGCTTGACGCGCGGCAAGGGTCAATCAACGCGCTGAACGCGAATTCCGATTTTGTGAATTGGCAGGGTGAGCTCGACGGCACCGCCCCCCAATGGGGCATCATGAACGGCAAGTCCGCCGCCAATCTGGCAGCATTGTGGCTGGCCCCGGGCGGCCAGAAGGTGGATTTCAGCTCGCTGGGGCGCTCCGTGCGCGCTCTCCTTTACCGTGTGCAGTGGGACACGGGCTTTAGCGCGCATCTCGTCATGGTGTGCGACACGCCGGAAAGCGCGGCGGGATTTGCCACCCTCATCGGCCTCTTGCAGCAGGCCGCGAAGCAGCCAACCCCGGCAGGGGGCGCGGCCGTTCCTTCCATTCTTCAGAATGTCGACCCGCACCGCGACGGCGCTCGGTTGGAGTTGGATGTGTCGGGCCCGCCTGAGATGCTGGATCAAATCCTTCCACGGGGCGGAAGCTAAGGCGGCGTTGCCGCCAGGACAAGTCAAAAGTCAAAACGCAAAAGTCAAAAGTCAAAAGTGAGAACTACCCGGCCCATTGAACCCCGCTTTGAAGGCGTGGTTCTCGGTGGGCTTGCAGTTTTTCACTTTTGCCTTTTGACTTTTGACTTGTACTTTCCGCCCTCCCCGCCGCGCCTCGCCCAGCCGCTAACTGACCTGCGCCATGCGCTGGTACTCCGCTTCGGCGCCTTGCGCTGCCAGCACCCAGAACGTGTAGATGCCCAACGCCGTTCCGATGGGGAAGCTGATCAGCCTCAGGCAGGCGATGACGATGGCGAAGATTCGACCCCAGGGCTGACGCGCGAGCAATGCCCATCCCGCCACGATGCCGACGGCCGCCGCGATGGCGAGGAAAGCGCCCAGCCCGCCGATGATGGGGATGAGGAACCCTCGCAGGGGGGCCGGCAAAAACGGGAAACCGGCGTGGCCGAAGATCAGCATCGCCCCGGCGGGAATCAATTGGAGAGCGGAATAGACGATCCAGAGGATGCCCAGAAGGGTAATGTGCCTTGCCACCCGCGACTGCTGGGGGACGCTGCTGTAGGGCGCCGGCGCCGATGCCGCCGCGTTCAGAGTTGGGGAAAAGGGAGCAGGAGGTGGCGGCGCGGACGTATCGGACGCGGCCGCTTGCCCGCAACGATTACAGAAGTTCTGCCCCGGCTGAATTGTGCCTCCGCAGTTTCCACAGTACATGGGTTTTCCCTCCGCCGTGTTTTTCTACTGAATAATACGCTCAAGGATGCCGCAAAGTTCTACGGAAGTAAAGTGGAGGATGGGAAGCGATGGCGCGGCAGGCAGGGGCGAATATTCTCTCCCCCCTCACTTCAAATTCGGATAGCGCTCCAGCATCTCCACCAGATCGCGAGCGCCCAGGGCTTCCGCCGCGCGCGCGTGCTTCCAGGCTTGTTCGTAGTCGCCGCGCACAGCATAGATGCGGCCCAGGCTCAGGTGGGGAGCGGCGTTGCTGGAATCGACTTCGAGGGATTTTTGGAAATACTGGATGGCTTGCTCGATGTCGCCCTGAAATTGGCGGAGCGTTCCCAGGGCAAAACAGGCGTTGGCGTTATTCGGGTCGATCGCCAGGAGGGAGTGTTGTTCGGCGACGGCCGCTTCCACGTTGCGGTCGAGCGCGGGTTGGATGACGTTGGCACGCCAGAAATGGTGGGGCATGAAAGTGGTCAGTGCTTAGTGGCTAGTGGTTAGTAAAAACTCAAGTCATCAGTCATCAGTTTTCAGCCATCAGTCAAGCCGCCGCGGCGAGTGGTCTGTGCTGATAACTGATGACTGATGACTTTCCTTATCCGGGTATAAACGCCTGGATTTCCGTTTCCACCTGCGCCGGGGTCAGCTTCTCGCCTTCGTTCATGCGCGCCAAAATCTTCTCAATCATTTCCTTCGCCTGGTCCTTGCGATAGGCGCGGATGAAGCCGTCGTAAAAGTGCTCGCCCGCCATGGCCCGGCTGATTTCGGTTTCCTTGTTGTGGTCCTGCAACTCGGTGAAGTAGACCACGCGGTACTTCCCCGTGTAAGTCGTCTCCCGGTAAATCTCAAACATAATCTTGTCGGATTCGAATGGCATGTAAACCTCGGGACTCGGGGTTAGGGATTCGGGACTCAAAACACGGGGTTAGGGATTCGGCGTTTGGGACTCGGGAAAAGACCGACGATCCCTGATCGCCCACGCCGAATTTGTTGGGTTTAGTAGCTGCCCCGTCATCTTACATAACCATGAATACCAGAGGCGCGCGTGGGCGTCAATCGTTTGCGACGACTTGTAGCGAGCAGCCATCTATGCCGGCTCAGGGATTTCGAGATCCCGGCAGATCTTGCGAGCCAGTATAGAGTTGATTTCGGTGTGGCGGGGTACTGCCGAAACCTTCTTCTGGCGGGGATTCACATACATGGTATGCCGGCTGCCTTCCCGCATCAGTTGGCAACCGTGCTGCTCGAGATGCCGGACCAACTCCCGGCGCTTCACAGGGCCGCTACGGAGACGGGTTCCCTAAGGAGCTCTACGTCATGCAGGTCTCGCCCCGTCAGCTCACGGTTGGCCTCGAATACAAGCCGGATGGCTTCTTGAAGATTCTCCCGGGTTTCTTCCAGAGTCCGGCCCTGGGTGTTGGCGCCGGGCAACTCTTCCACCCAGGCGATATACCCTTCCGGCACCTTCTTAAAAACGGCGGTCAGCTCCATGTTTCCTCCGCTTGTTCCTAAATGCCATGGTAGCACGCAGGGCAGGGCAATTAAAGCGGGTGTTGCGTGTACCTCCAGAACAGGTCCGCGCCGCACTGCTCAAAGAGTTCCGTTTCGGCGCTTGGCGATCAACTTCTCCTTCAAAAGTCGTGAGATGTGACGTGCCCGGTCGTGGAGCGGCTGACCCTTTCGCGGACGTTCAAGGAGAGGGTAAAGCTGCTGATAGACCTCCCAGGCTGTTTGGCCGGTTCTCTTCCTTGACCGTCCGCCAATAGTGATGCAGGGCGCTCCGGATGACTTCCGATTTCGAGCTTCCAGACCGCTTCTGCAGTTCGCGAAGGATGGTCATGGTCTCGGCGTCCAGCCGGACTGTAATTCTCTCGGACATGTGCTTCATCGTAAGACACTGGTCGGTTAGCGTCAAGCAGAGCCCTCTTTCGCCCCGAGCTTGACAAGCGACCGTGTCTATTAGAGGCTGGGAAATATGCGCAAACCGACAAGGATTTCGACGAGCTTTACGATTGATCGCTCCATTCTTGACTACCTGGAACGGACTCGCTCCCATCGCTCACGGAGCGAGCGGGCCAACGAATTGTTCCGCCGCGGTATTCTTCAGGAACAGTACGAAGCCTTGGAGGAGCAAGCCGCCGAGTTTTATGCTCGTGCCGGGAATAAAGAACGCGCGGAAACGAAGGTATTCGCCCTTGCCAACCACCGGTCGCTCACTCGCCACGGTGACGGCGGCACTAGAATTTAGGGCAAGTAGATTGATAATACAGGGCTTATACCTTGCATGCTCGCTAGAATCAGAGCGTTGACTCTATTCTTTTACGGCAGTAGTTGCAGCGCGGACCTATTCTGTAGCTCTGCGGCTCGTCGCCTATGGGCAAGGAAGACCTACCCTGCTTAAAGGCGTTTCGCACAGAGTTCACCGAGGCCTCACGGAGAACACGGAGACAAGCTGCTTCATCCGTGTCCTCTGTGTTCCGTTCTCTGTGCCCTCGGTGAGAACCGCCTTGGCGCCTCCGGCCAAGCGAAAGAATTATTCTTCGCTTCGAATGGCATTTATCCCGACAGGAGTTTCATACTCATACGGCGTCGGTGGGGGGCTGGGAACCAGCGAGTCGGAGTCGAATTCAGCGCGCAGCTTGGCCTCGAATTCGCGCATCTTGGCATCGACATCCGCCTGTTTCTGCTTGTTGCGCACCATATCTTCGCGGTAGCGCTTGAGGAAGTAGCTGATGGTTTCGACGCGAATCTTGATGGAGCCGGTGGGCTTGTTCTCGTCGATGTCCTTGAAGGAAAAGTACGGCGTGCCGGACTTGGTGACGGTTTCTTCCACCGCCGTATAAATGGGCGCGTCGTGGCCGCACTTAAAGCTGGAAAGCTCCAGCGCCACCAGGTTCGGGTGGCGAGCGGTGTACTTGGCAGCCCAAATTTTCTGCGTGGTGTTTTCGCTATAGCTGTTCTTCCAGGCATCGCTCACGTCCATGGAGTCTTTGATGACGCCCGCCTGCACGTCCTCACCAAAGAGCCGCCAGAGGATGTCCTCGTCGATGGGCAACGAGGCCATGGTCAGCACCGGGTAGCCAATCTTTTGGAATTCCTCCATGATTTCGTGGTTGATGCCGGGATCGTTGTGATACGGCCGGCCCAGCACCACGATGCCGATGCGATCGTCCGCCTCCAATCGCTTCAGGATTTCCCTGCCCTGCGCGCGCATCACCTTATTCTCGAAATCGTGCTGAGCCTGCAAACCCGCCTTGACGGCGCGGGCGTTTTCTTCCCAGGAGAGGCCGAGAATATCCACAAACTGGTCGTAAAGCTGTTTGCTCAGCAGCGGCGGGTTTCCCGGGTTCACGAACGTATCGAGGAAAATGAGGTTATTCTCCTTGAAAATATCGCCCTCCTTGGTGAAGGCGGCCTTCACGGCTTCCGGCGTGCTCGCCACCGTGGGGCAGGAGCGATGCGACTGCGCGAACTTCATTTCGCTCGGCAGGTCGTCAATCATGGGGCAGAAAATGATGTCGAGCGGCTTCTTCTTGTGGTGTACGGCCAGCAGGTTGTGTACGTGGGGAATGCCCACCTTGGAGGGGAAGCAGGGGTCGATGGCCCCGCGCTTGGCGCCTTCCTTGTATAGCTGCTCGTTCGTGTAGTCGGAGTAAATCAAGTTCTCGGAGGGAATCCCCAGGGCCTCAAAGTAGGCGCTGAAAATCGGATTCACCGTATACATATTGAGGATGCGCGGAATGCCGATGCGCAGACTGGCGCGCCTTTTCATCAGCTCCACGCGCTTTTTCTGTTTGGCGGTCAGGGCATATTTGGGCAGCTGGTCAGCCACCGCCTTCGGCGCGTAGGATTTGAACGCCGCCTTGGCCCCGACTTCCACCAGGTTGGGATTCTCTTTCTTGGCTGCGTCCAGGCCCTTCTTGATCTCGCGCATGTCGGCCACGTCTTCCACCAGCCCCTTTTCGCAACTGTTGCCGACGATCAGGCGTTTGATGCCCGGCAGGATGGGAATCTTGGACTTCTTCCACGATTCGTCCGTTCCTTCAAGCTTTACATCAATAAAAGTCCGCATACACTTGTTTTTGCAGAAGTAGCAGCGCGTGCCCTCGTTGCGGTGAGTGACGTAGGTGATCCTTTCCACCGCCTCGAAGCCGACAAAGCTGGTGCGGTGGCCGTTGTTGTAAAGGCGGCGCGCTTCAATGGCGGAACCGATGGCGCCCGCTTCCCCGCAGTGCTCGTGTACAATCACGTTGGGCTTTTGCCCCTTGTCCTTAAAGCGCGACTCGATGAAGTCCACCTGCGATTTTACGGCCGCCAAGTTGTGCTGCGTGCCTCCTTGAAGGATGAAGGTGTTCCCCAGCGACGCGAGGTTGGGAATCTGTGAAACGTACAGCCAGATGTTTTTCGGCAGCACATTGGCCAGACCCGCCATGATTTCCTCGGGCTTCCACCCCTGGCGCTGGAAATCCACGATGTCCGACTGCATGAACACCGCACATCCATACCCAAACATGGGCATAGCCTTGGCGCTGAAGGCGAGGTCGGCGTACTGCATGACATCGTGGCCAAAGCCTACGCAGGTGGATTGCAAAAAGTAACCGTTGCCGGCGGAACACTGCGTGTTGAGCTTGAAGTCTTTGACGCGGCCGTCTTGCAGGATGATGAGCTTGATGTCCTGGCCGCCCACGTCGCAAATCACGTCGGCCTTGGGATAGAAGTGCAGCGCCGCCTGCGTGTGCGCCACGGTTTCCACCAGGGCCACATCCGCGTTCAGGACATCTTTCAAGATGTCTTTGGCATAACCGGTCGAGCCCACGCCCAGCAGTTCGAGCGTGGCGCCCTGCGATTCCACCTGCTTCTTCAGGTTGGCAAACATCTCCATGGTGTCTTCCAGGGGATTGCCCTTGGAAAGCTGGTAACACTTCACCATGACTTCGCCCTGATGATTCACCAGGACAGCCTTTGTGGAAGTTGAGCCGCCGTCGATGCCCATAAATGCCTCAACGTGCTGGCCCGGCTGGAAAGTGTGGGGGACGAACTTCTTCGGCTTGTAGCGGTCCTTGAACTCGCTCAGCTCATCTTCCGATTTGTACAACCCGCTGCCGCCCTTCTTCTGCTTCTCTTCCAGGCGGCCATAATTGATGTACCACTCGAGCTTTTCGTAGCCCTTGTAAATGCCGATATTCGCGTCCTCGTCCATGGCGAAGCGCACGCAACCGAGCGCGGCAAAATACTGGGCGTTGTCGGGAACTTTAATCAGATCTTTGGGGTCCACTCCCTCCGGCAAGGGGAAGTTGCGTTCCTCCCAGACTTTCGGAATGTTGTATTTCCAGCAATCTTGCATGCCCTTGATGTAAGTGTTGGGGCCGCCGAGCAGCAGCACCGTGGGACGCAGCGTGTTGCCGCGGGTCAGCACCGCGAGGTTCTGCTGAATGATGGCTTCGAACAGCGAGGCCATGAGTTCCGCAGGTGGCACGCCGCTTTTTTGCAAACCGTTGATGTCCGTCTCGGCGAACACGCCGCACTTCCCTGCTACCGGGTGCAACTTCAAACCCACATACCCCATGTTGCAAAGTTCTTCCGCCGGAATTCGCACCTTGGCGTTGATTTTGTCGATGACGGCGCCCGTGCCGCCGGCGCACTTGTCGTTCATGGAGGGGATTTTCTTCTTGCGGCCGGTCTCCGGGTCTTCCTTGAAGATGATGATCTTGGCATCCTGCCCGCCCAGTTCCACCACCGACCCGCACTCGGGATAAAGTTTCTCGACGGCGAGCGAAACGGCGTTAACTTCCTGGACAAATTTGGCGCCAATGTGCGAGCCCACCGGCCCGCCGCCGCTGCCCGTCACGAAAACGCGGCTCTCCCCTGCCTTGATGCCCGCTTCGGCTTCCATGCGCTTGAGGAATTCCAGGCACTTTTCCGGTTGCTTGGTGTCGTGGCGCTGGTAGTCGCTCCAAAGAATTTGGTCCGTCGAAGCGTCCACCACCACGGATTTCACCGTGGTCGAGCCGACATCAAAGCCGACGATCAAGTTCTTTGCTTCGGGCATGCGATGCTCCTAGGAATAAGGTGTCAGGTTTCCGGTATCAGGGGGAACAGGTGTCAGGGCTAATTTTCAAGTGGCACCCAACCGTGCAACGGCCAGGCGGCTTGCATAAGGTCGCTGATGCCAAGGTCGTGCTGACACCTGGCACCTGATACCTGACACCTTCTCCTCAGTTTACCGCCACCAACTCGCGGCTTTCGGCCTTCATGCGTTCGGCGGCATGGAGGACGAAATTTGCCGCCACTCCGATCACGCCCTTCCTGTGTCCGAACTTGTACATGGCCTGCTGCATTTCGGGGTGGTCCTGCACGAAGGCGCGGACGTCCTCAAGCGTGGTGCCAGCCTCATCGAGCACGCGCTTGATCTCGTTCTTGGCGCGAACCTTCGCTTCGCCCAGCGCCATTTGCACGCGGCTGTGGGCGTTCACGTCGCCTTCGCCGGAGGTCTCAACGGGAATGAAAATCATGTCCTTGTAAGTGGAAACCACGGCCGATTGCGCGCCGTCGGATTGCGTGGAGGGCATGCAGCCGAAGGGCTTGAGGCTCAAAACCATGTGGGCAAGGTCTTTGTTTGAGTAGTAGATGTTCTTGGCGACTTCCAGGTGGCCCTCGCCGCCGCCGGCGCGCGAATTGTAGAAAGGATGGCCCAAACGCTGGAGTTCGTATTGATCGGTCAGGTGATGGGCAATGCCGCCCAGGGCATCAATCAAGCGGTGGTATTCGCGTTTGAAGATGCTTTCCGCCACCGTCAGCTTGGCCAAGCGCTGCTGCGTGCCCAAGTGGCTGCCAAAAATCTCCTTGAGGTTCCACTTGGGAACGTTTTTCTGAATCAAGTCCAACCCGCGTTGGTCGCGAATCTGCTGCTTGGCCTGGTGAATCATGTACATGATCCAGGTGCCGATGGGCTCCACCAGAACCTGCGCGCCTTCCTTCTCCAGGAACTTGAACATGTTGAAGTTGCCGTCGCCCTCGGTGGTCTGCGCCCAGAATTCGCCGGTGATCTTCACGATAGGCTTCACGCGCGTGCGGTCAATGGGAATGGCGTTGAAGCGGTCGCGCACTTCGTTGAGCGCCGCGGTGTATTCATCGCCATAAAGTTGATTCAGGAATTTGCCCAGATATTCCGCGGTTCCGGCGAAATTGGTCTTGCTCAGCACCGAAGCCAGCTTGCCTTCCAGCGTCCAGGGACGCTTGCGCCGCATCACTTCTTGCAGCATGTCGAGGCACTCGTCCAGAACGCGATCGGTTCCACCGGCATTCACTTCAAAAGGACGAATCTGGTAGGCAACGTCATTGATGATGTCGCCGATGTTCATGGCGTTCAGGATGTTCAGGAAGAAGTCGAGGTTCATTTCCAGGCCCGCTTCCGCTTCCGCCTGGTTCAGACCGCCCGATTGCTGGAACAACAGCACGCGGAATCCGTCAAACCCCGCGTTGCGCAGCGCCAAGCGATACTCGGCCTCGTACATGCCAAAGCGGCACGGCCCGCAGGCGCCGGCGGTGAAGAAGACGTAGCGGTCGATGATCTCCTGCTTGCTCATCCCCTTCTCTTCCAGGCTCTGGGCGAATTGCACCAGGTTGCCGACGGTGAAGTATGTGGGATTGCACTGGCCGTTGTTGCCGTACTCTTTGCCCAGTTGGAAGGCGCGTTTGTTGGGCACCGGCACCGCCTCACACTTGTAGCCCAGGCCTTCCAGCGCGCCGTGAATCAGCTTTTCGTGCTTCCAGGTGAGGCCGCCGAAAAGAATCGTGGTGTGCTCGCGCTGCGATTTGGTGAAAGGGCGTTCGATGGGCTTGTGGAACTGCTGGGCCGCCCGCTTTTCCAGCCCTGCCTCCTTCTCCAGGCGGCGCCTCTCGTCTTCGAGCTTCTGGCGGATCAGCTCTTCTTTCGACGAAATCTGGATCAAACCCCCGCTGGCAGGGGACATTTCATTAAAGGGAACAGTACTCATGCATCACCTCGTCTCCGAACTTAAGGATAGGAATTCAAGGCTGGGTACACAGATGCGCCTTTGCTTCGGCAATCAACGCTTCCCGAGGTAAACTCGGGTTGGGATGGATCTCTGTAAATCCAGAGAATCGCCCAACAACACAATTCACCCTAAAGCCCCGGGTATGAAGAGCCATAATTCTGACGCGCAGCATGATACTATTTGATGGGTATCAGAACAAATCCCATTTCATCGAACGGGGAATTTCCAGAGTTTAAGTGGTTAGAGCGTGAGTTAAAGGGTAAACGCTGATAATTCAAATTGTTAGGAGGGATTAGCGGGAGTCAGGGGCGAGAATGTGGCCGGAATAAGTGACATTATGTCAATGTCGAATTTGACTACAGTCAATTTCTAAGGATCGCCGCTTGTAGGGATCGTCGCTTGTAATGCTTTGGGCAGTACGTTCATCTAGGACCACTGAAGACTTCCGCGAACTTCTGGAATCGATGAAAGTCTGGGTCAAGGGGATAATTCCAAAATCAACTTCCAAATCCTCACCCCTAATGTCTCTGCGCTTGGAGCGAAGTCGCTTCACACCTCGCTAACAAAGGTCGCCAGGTGGCGAAGCTTCTCCTGCCGGCGCTTCAGAAGATCGGCTACCGGCAATTTGCACAGACGGTCCAGGCATTTGCGCAAAACGGGCCGCAGGAGTTGCGCTGCCTGCTCATGATCCATATGCGCGCCACCGGCGGGTTCCGGCACAACTTCATCCACGATCTTCAAGCCATAAAGATCTTCCGCGGTCATCTTCAACACACGCGCCGCTTCTTGCTTGTGATCCCAGTCGCGCCACAGGATGGACGAGCAACTCTCCGGCGAGATCACCGAGTAGACGGAGTTCTCGTGCATCAGGACCTCGTCGCCCACGGCGATGGCGAGCGCCCCGCCGCTGCCGCCCTCCCCGTGGATCAACACCACCACCGGCACGCGCAGCTTGCAGATTTCCTTCAGGTTGTATGCAATGGCTTCCGCCTGGCCGCGCTCCTCCGCCCCAATGCCAGGGTACGCTCCGGGTGTATCGACAAGGCAAATGATGGGCAGGCCGAATTTGGAGCCCAGCTCCATGACGCGCAGGGCCTTACGATAGCCTTCCGGATTGGCCATGCCGAAATTGCGCAGCAGTTTCTGTTTGGTGTCGCGGCCCTTCTGGTGCCCGATCACCACGATGGACCGTTCTTCGAACTGGGCAAAGCCTGTTACTATGGCGGCATCGTCGGCAAAGCGGCGGTCGCCATGCAACTCCAGAAAATCGGTGAAGAGCATCTGAATATAGTCGAGCGTGTAGGGCCGCTGGGGATGGCGAGCCATCAGGACGCGTTCCCAGGCGTCCTGCGGTGGGCCAGACACCTTCTGCCTTAGCGCCACAAGCTGTTCGCGCATGCGTTCGATTTCTTCCTGCGAGGCGGTGGAACTTGCCGCGCCTTCTAGCTCGGCGATTTGCTTTTCCAGTTCCTGCGCGATCGCGTGGTCGTTTCCGGAATTAGCCATCGTTGCAAACTCCTGCTCAAGAATTCGTGTTCACTCAGTCGCCGCGACCCGTCTACCCTACATCCCTGGCGCCTGTTTTTCCAGCCGAATCGCTTCACCGCCGCAAAGCCTGCGCAATCGGTCAAGCAATTCATCATCCGTCTTTACACCGCGAGGGGCGCATGACTGGATGCGCACCGCAAAGTCGCCGGGGCGCGCCAACTCAAACACCACCGGATTATCTCCGGGATTTGAGCCCAAAATACTGGCGAGTTCATCCAACCAGCCTTCCCCCAGCGCATCCAAGTTGATGCGAATGCGCAACTGGGCTTTCGCTCCATTCACCGCGGCTTCCAGCGGCCTGGCTTCGCTCACCACCACGCGCGGCTTCTGATTTTCCTCGTGCCGCACACGGCCTTTGATGAGCAGCGCCGCGTCGGGTTTCAGCACGCTCTGCATTTGCAGGTAGGCTTGCGGAAACACCAGCAATTCCGCCGACCCTCGTAGGTCTTCCAATTGCGCGCTCGCCCAAAGGTCGCCTTTCTTGCTGGGTTTCACGCGCAGCCCGCGCAGAATCCCCGCCAGGGTCACCGGCGCTTCGTTCGCCATCTCCTCTATGGAGGACGTGTCGTGTCGGGTCAGCGCGCCCAGGCGGTGCATATACTTTTCCAGCGGATGGCCCGTGACGTAGAACCCCAGGACTTCCTTTTCCGCCGCCAATCGCTCCGACTCGGTCCAGTCAGGGACGTCGGGCAGCTCGAAGGGCGGCGGAGGGGGAGTGTCAGCGCCGCCCACGAACAAGCCATGCTGGCCATTTTCGGTTTCCCGCTGAAGCTTCTGTCCCAGCTCCATGGCCCGGTCGAGCACCGCCAGCAATTGCGTGCGCCGCGAGCCAAGGGAATCAAACGCCCCGGCCTTGATGAGGCTCTCCAGCACGCGTTTATTCAAGAGGCGCAAATCCACCTGCTCACAAAACCCCACCAGGTTATCGAATCGACCCAGCTTCTGTCGCGCCTCCAGCACCGATTTGATTGCACTTTCGCCCACGTTCTTGATGGCGGTTAGCCCAAACCGAATGGCTTTGCCGGCGGGGGTGAAGGCCGTGTCGCTCGAGTTGACGTCCGGCGGCAGAATTCCGATGCCCATATCCTTGCACTCGGCGAGGTAGCGGGTGAGCTTGTCCTGATTGCCGATTTCTGAAGTCAGCAGCGCCGACATGAACTCCACGGGATAGTGCGTTTTCAGGTAAGCGGTGTGATAGGCCACCAGCGCATAGGCGGCGGAATGCGACTTGTTGAAGCCGTAGCCCGCGAACTGCTCCACGAGGTCCCAGAGCTTCTGCGCTTTTGCCGCGGAGACGTCGTTCTGGCGCGCCCCCGCCAGGAATTTCTCTTTATTCGCCACCATCTCTTCGATCTTCTTTTTGCCCATGGCGCGGCGCACTACGTCGGCTTCCGCCAGGGAGAAGCCCGCCACTTTGTTGAATATCTGGATTACCTGCTCTTGATAAACAATCACCCCGTACGTTTCCTCCAGGATTTCCTGAAGCTGCGGCAGGTCATAGACAACCTTCTTTTTGCCGGAGCGGCGCGCCACGTAGTCGTCAATCATCTGCATCGGCCCCGGCCGGTAAAGGGCGTTCAATGCGGTGAGGTCAGCGAGCCGCGTGGGCTTGACGCGGCGCAGGATATCCGTCATTCCGCGGCTTTCAAATTGGAAGATGCCCGCCGTCAGGCCTTTGCTGAGCAATTCGTAGGCAGCAGGGTCGTCGAGCCCGAGCGCGTCAAGGTCGAGTTTCTCACCGCGCGTCTTCTCGATTAGTTTTACGGCATCGTCGATCACCGTCAGCGTGGTGAGCCCGAGAAAATCCATCTTCAACAAGCCGATCTTCTCCAGGTCGTCCATCGCGTATTGGGTGGTGATTTCATCCTTGTTACTTTTGTACAGCGGAACGATTTCCTGGAGCGGCTGGGGCGAAATCACGACTCCCGCCGCGTGCGTGGAGGCGTGGCGGACGAAGCCTTCCAGGTGCGACGCGACCTGCATGAGGTCGGCAACGCGGGCATCGGTTTTCTGGAGCTGCGCTAATTCAGTTGATTGCTTGAGGGCGTCTTCCAGCGTGATGTTCAGCGTGTTGGGGATGAGTTTGGCGATGCGGTCGGCCTCCGCATAGGGCAGGTCAAGGGCGCGGGCGGCGTCGCGAATGACGGCTTTGGCCCCCATGGTGCCGAAGGTGATGATCTGGCTTACGTTTTCGCGTCCGTACTTCTTGGTGACGTAGTCGATCACCTCGCTGCGGCGCCGCATACAGAAATCAATGTCGATGTCAGGGAACGAGACACGCTCGGGATTCAGGAAGCGCTCGAAGAGCAATTCGTTCTGCAGCGGGTCCACATCGGTGATGTGCAATGAATAAGCCACCAGGCTGCCGGCGGCTGATCCGCGGCCCGGGCCCACGGGAATGCACTGCTCGCGGGAGTAGCGGATGAAATCCCAGACGATCAGGAAATAGCCGGCGAATTTCATCTGCTTGATCAGGGCGATTTCGCGCTCCAAACGTTCTTCGTAAGCTGGCAAGGGATACTTTAGGCGGCCCGCACCTTGCAAGCGCTCCAGGCGCTCGCGGCGATGGGCAAAGCCTTCGCGCGCGACTTTTTCAAAGTAAGTGTCGGGCGTCTCGCCTGGGGGAACTTCAAAGTGAGGGAAGACGTGCCCGGTGGTTTCCAGGTGCAGGTTGCAGCGCTCGGCGATTTCCAGGGTGCGGGCCAGTGCCTCCGGCACGTCGCGGCCAAAGACCGCCGACATTTCCTCATAGGTCTTGAAATAGAACTCGTTGGTGCGGAACTTCATGCGGTTCGTGTCGCTCATGGTCTTGCCGGTCTGAATGCAGACCAGCACCTCCTGAGCGCGCGCGTCACCCGCGGTGATGTAATGAGTATCGTTGGTGGCCACCAGAGCGATGCCCGTCTCGCGCGAGAGTTGCACCATCTGGGGATTGATGCGCTTTTCTTCCTCCATGCCCTGGTCCTGAAGCTCCAGGAAGAAATTGCCTTTGCCGAAAATATCGCGCAGGTCGTAGGCGGATTGGCGCGCCACCTCGTACCGGTCGGAGGCCAGCGCCACCGCCACCTCGCCCCGCAGGCAGGCGGAAAGACCTATCAGGCCGTCGGCGTGCTTTGCCAACAGGTCCTTATCGATCCGCGGCTTGTAGTAATAACCCTCGATGTAGGCGGTCGAGGCGAGCTTCACCAGGTTGCGGTAGCCGCGCTCGTTCTCGCAGAGCAGGACAAGATGATTGGGGCGGTCGGTGTCAGCGGCGCGGTCGAAGCGGCTCGCCGGGGCCACATAAACTTCGCAGCCGATGATGGGCTTGAGGTTGCGCTTTTTCGCCGCCTCATAAAACTTTACCGCCCCGAAAAGATTCCCGTGGTCCGTAATCGCCACGGCGGGCATTTTCAGGGTCGCAGCGCGGTCCATGAGCTTGCCGATTTCGCAGGCCCCGTCAAGAAGGCTGTAGTCGGTATGAAGGTGCAGATGAACAAAGTTTTCGGAATTCATTCACTTGGATTGTAGCAGAAAATGCTTCGCCGGATGCGGACGTTGTCAGGCTTCGACCCTCGGTAATCAGTCGGCAGCTTTCAGTCAGAACAGAAAAGCCTGCATGTGATCGAAATGAGGTGTGTTGCCCGTCACCGACGCAGCGTTTGCTCTATCGAGTTGCGCTGGCGCCGGCATTTACGCAACATCCTTCCCTTGTGTGCGGATCGTATGAGGGTCTGTGCGTTTCCCTCGTGTACAGCCACCCTCTAGAAAGGAAGGGGGCACTTCGGTCAAAACCGAAGTGCCCATTGGGGGTAGTCATATGAATTTCTGCACTAATTGCGAGGAAGAGTGCGGAGAATCGTCAATCGATAATCGGTCTACGCTATGCATGGCAGATAGTGCCGGTTTCCGCCAGTGGATTTTGCATTAATTTACCAAAGAGGAATATGTACTGTCTACAAAAAAGTGCACACATGGTAATATTTATCGTTGTCCTTTCATTGGAAAAGTCGGGGAGCAAACTGGTGCAAGTAATCTCTCCAATTGATCCAGGTGTGCATGCCGGTCGACTCTTGGAATTCGATATTGAAGCCGTGCTTTTTCAGGATTTCCATGGTTGCCTGGGTACTGGGGAGCACGAAATCGTCTTTCCCCGTAGCGAACCAGAAAAGTCGCAGCCCTTTTCTGGAGTCAACATCATTTAGCCCCGCGCCGAACTCGCTCTCAATCGCCTCCGGGGTCTGGTGAAACCAGCCGGAGCTGAAAACCCCGATGTAAGCGAATTGGTCAAGATGAGTTAAGCTGACGGCATCCTGTTTCTGATGTTTTAATTCACGGTATGGGAAGCGGGCCATGATCACTGCTGTTGTAACCGCAGGCTCTTCCTTCGATAACGAACCCGAGATCAATTCCCAGGACGAATTGAGAAGGGCAGTGACGAGTGATAAGTGACGAGTGACGAGCCAATCCGCGACGTAGGGGCAGGCAGAGTGCCTGCGCTCCCCGTCGGTAGGGCCGGCTTCTCCGGCTCACACAACCACAGGCGCCGTTCGAACGGAAACCTCTGCGCCGAGTGCTTCCCAGCCGGCAAAGGGAAATTTTCGGTCGTGCCAGGAGGTGGTAAACTCGTTCTCTGCGGGCGCTTTTGTGGATTCGTGGTTACCGATTCTTTTTGCAGTCTCGAGGGACGCGAGCCACCGCACATCCACGTTGCTCACGCCGGCCGTTAGGCGAAGTTCTGGCTGGAGCCGGTGGCACTCGCAGGCAACCGCGGGTTTCGCGGCCACGAGTTGACCGAAATCCGCCAGATCGTCGAGGAGAAGCAAGCGTTCTTTCTGGAGAAGTGGCATGAGTGCTTTGGTCGAGAGAGCTGAGGCGCTCGCCGTCAACGTGTCGTTTACCGGCGACGATCTGAGCGTGGTCTTGTCCGACGGCCGGACGGCAGCGGTTCCCCTCGTCTGGTTCCCGCGCCTCATGGGGGCGTCGGCAAAGCAAAGAGCCGGCTGGGAACTTATCGGCGACGGCGTGGGCATTCACTGGGAGGCCCTCGACGAAGATGTTTCCGTCGCCAGCCTGCTACAACCAGAGAACTTCATGAGGCTGCCCGGCAAGGCGCTCGAACCGGCAGCCTCCGGCCGGCGGCGCGTTAGGAAGGCCAAGCCCCTTCGCGCCGCTCGCGCTTAACGCACGGTCTCGCCACGGCCATTCGGCAGCCGCCTTGCGGCGGCTGAAAGCCCGCCAACCTCAATGCGGGACGACCACTATTATGAGTAGAACCGCGCCGCCGCAAACTCCCCCTAAGGAATGGCATCTCGACCTGCTCCTGCTTAAAGACAAACTCTCCGTTTGCCGGTTGGCCGCCGGCGAAAAGGTTCCCGCGTGGGCCATGAGGGGCGGTGAGTTCACCTCCGTTACGCGGACGGCTGAGGAACTGTCGATTGTATGCCGCGAAGAAGCCGTTCCCAAGGGCACAAAGTGCGAAAGCGGCTGGCGCATCTTCAAGATTGAGGGTCCCTTCGATTTTGCCCTCACGGGGATTTTGGTTGCGGTTACGAAGCCGTTGGCCGACGCCGGCGTGGGCATCTTTGCGGTGTCGACATACGATACCGATTACGTCATGGTTAAGGACCAGAACGTTGGGAAAGCCGTGCGGGCATTAACGGCAGCAGGGCACCATGTAAAGCGCCCATAGGCGGCGCGCCGCGGACGGAAAAGGCCATTCCTAGTGTCCGATAATTGAATCGTAGCGCCGCCATCTTGGCGGCACGTTCCGGCAGGATGCCGGCGCTACGGCCGGCACCGCTGTCCAGCCATTTGGTGGACGCTACACTCTTGACCTTGATGAAACGACACCATCCTTGCGGTGTCGAGACTCTTAGCCTGACGATTGGCGGTATCCGGCGAATTCCTTGATGTAGCCTCGCGATTGCTTGACAAGGGAAATAGTCATGCCATACTAGACTGTGAGGCCAGCGTTCCAAGTTAACGGGCAGGCCGCCACGGCGAGCCGGGGGCGTTGGAGGTCAGGGTACGAGTAGCACCGGCCGCAACAGGTTCTCGACTTGGCCGGGAGAACCAACATGCTGAACCAAAGTTCCGCGCTACAAAATACCGCAGATCTCCAGGATGTTACGGAAAAAAAGGAGTCAGCGATTATGGCCAAAATGTCTTAAGGCTTTATCTCATTAAAATGCAAAGAGTTAGATTGAGTGTCGCGAGCCCGCGCAAAAAGAGGGGGGCGGCTCTCCAGGATGTACTAGAAACAAAAGGGGGTTCGTGGTAAACCGCGAAAATGTTGCAAAAATCCATTTCCTTGAAACTAAAGTAGTTAATAAATCTTCGCTGGTCAAGGCCATGAGAAAAAAAAAGGGGTGAAAATTGAGCTTAAAGTTCTCTAACTTATTGAAAACGCATGTAGAACAAATGTCTGTTTTCTGCCTCTCCATGATGTTGATGAAAATACACGGCTTATAGTCTTCTCTCCAGGATGTTGATGAAAAGATATGGGGTTAGCCGAAATGGTCGGTAAGGATGCCTTCCGGATGAAAGCGAATCATGCCGAAGGCCATGCACATGGACGGCGCCAGGAACTGCCGCTTCCCTTCCCCGGAGTGGTTTGCTATAGTCATGCGTTATTGTCGAACGATCAATCAAATTCCGCTCGGGCGATGGGGGAATGAATCGCGCCGAGCTTCGGGGGCACTCCTACCATGACTCCACCAAAGACCTATTCCAACTTCATCGATGGCCAGTGGGTAGCTTCGGCCAGCGGCAAGACCTTTGAAAATGTGAATCCCGCCAATCGCCATGAGCTTGTCGGCTTGTTCCAGAAGTCTGGACCTGAAGACGTGGACGCCGCCGTCGCCGCGGCCAAGCAAGCGTACAAAATGTGGAAGAACACTCCGCCTCCCAAGCGCGGGGAAATCCTCTATCGCGCCGCCGCCTTGCTGAAGGAGAGAAAAGAAAGCCTTGCCGAAGCCATGACGCGCGAGATGGGCAAGGTGCTGGAGGAAACGCGTGGCGACGTGCAGGAAGCCATCGACATGACGTTTTACATGGCGGGCGAAGGGCGGCGGCTTTTCGGCCAAACCACCACTTCCGAGCTGCCCAATAAGTTCTGCATGACGATTCGCAGCCCCCTTGGGGTCTGCGGCCTGATCACGCCGTGGAATTTCCCCATGGCCATTCCCTCCTGGAAGACCATGCCGGCGCTGATTTGCGGCAATACGGTGGTTCTGAAACCCGCCACCGACACCCCGCTTTCCTCCTACAACCTGGTGCAGGTTCTGGAGGAAGCCGGCTTGCCGCGCGGGGTAGTGAATCTGGTGACGGGCACGGGCGGCGAAGTGGGCAGCCCCTTGCTGCGGCACGCCGACGTGCGCGCCGTCTCCTTTACCGGCTCGACGGAAATCGGCCGCACGGTATCGCAAGCCTGCGCCGCCACTTTCAAGCACTGCTGCCTGGAAATGGGCGGCAAGAACGTCATCCTGGTGCTGGACGACGCCAATCTGGACCTCGCCGTGGAGGGCGCGCTTTGGGGCGGCTTCGGGACCACCGGGCAGCGCTGCACGGCCACCAGCCGCGTGGTGGTGCAAAAAGGCGTGTACAAGGATTTCGTCAACCGCTTCGTGGCCCGCGCGCGCGCCCTGAAAGTGGGCAACGGACTAGACGCAACCGTGCAGGTGGGACCGCTCATCAACGAAGCGCAGCGGCAGACGGTGGAATCCTACATCGAGGTGGGAAAGAATGAGGGCGCCAAACTGCTCTGCGGCGGGGAGCGGCTTACCGGCGGCGATTACGACCAGGGTTGGTTCTACGCTCCCACCCTTTTCGGCGATTGCGACCCCAAGATGCGCATCGCGCAGGAGGAGATTTTCGGCCCCGTCGTCTCCGTCATCCCTTGCGACAACCTTGAGCAAGCCATGGAGATCGGCAACGGCGTCGCCTACGGCCTTTCGTCATCAATCTATACGCGAAACGTTAATAACGCATTTATAGCTATGCGGGAAATGGAAACGGGCCTCTTCTACGTAAACGCCCCCACCATCGGCGCGGAAACACACTTGCCTTTCGGTGGAACCAAGCAAACCGGCAACGGCCACCGCGAAGCCGCCACCGCCGCGCTCGATTTCTATTCCGAGTGGAAATCCATTTACGTGGACTACAGCGACAAGCTCCAGCGGGCGCAGATTGATACTTAAGAACGGGGATTGGGGGTTAGGGATCAGGGATTTAGGCACGACCTACACGCGAATGCCGGCCTTAGGTCGCCAAGGCCGAAGCCGATTCCTCTATCGCCAGTCGCGAGAGCAACGCGCGTGAAATTCTCTGCGTCGGGGCAACCCTTCCCACGCAGCCATAAATATGGCAGAATGGTTTTATGCGAACCACCGTCGACATCCCCAACCCACTCTACCGCCAGCTTAAGGCCAGGGCGGCCAGCGAAGGGCGCTCCGTAAAGGAACTGATCCTGCAGGGGGTGCAGAGCGAGTTGCGCGGACGCGAACGCGCTCGGCAGGGGAAAATGAGACTACCCATCGTGCCCTCGAGAAGGCCGGGGTCGGTCAGGTTAGACAATGCCAGCATCTACGAGATCATTCCTTTTCCCTGATGTTAATGTCTGGGTGGCGCTTACTTACGAGGGCCACGTCCACCATCAGATCGCGAAGTCCTGGTTTGAGTCGCTTCACCCTGAGGCACAGACCTTCTTCTGCCGTATCACGCAACTGGGTCTACTGCGGCTATTGACCACTGAGGCGGTTATGGGCAAGGTCGAGGTTCTCACTCAACCCGAGGCGTGGAATGCTTACGACCGATGGTTTGAAGACAGACGGGTATCATTCCTGCCTGAACCATCAGCGCTCGAGCCGGAGTTCCGCGAGCTTTCCCGCTTGCGGCGTCCCGCCCCCAAAGATTGGGCAGATTCCTATCTCGCCGCCTTCGCCTCGGCTTCGGACCTGACCCTCGTCACCTTCGACCAGGCCCTGTACGGAAAGGCCCGCCAAGCCTTCATGTTGAAGTGAAACTGGCCTGAGGGCGCGGGGGCAAACACACCGCGGATTTGGAACGTATTTGCTGAAAGTATTGGCGCCCATTCCACAGCCTGTATAATGGGCGCTGGGGATACAAATGATTGATGAGAAGAGAATCTCCGACTTGGGTGAAAGGATTGCCCGGGAATTTCAGCCGGAGCGAATCGTACTTTTTGGCTCCTACGCTTACGGATCGCCGCGAGCGGACTCCGACGTGGACCTCCTGGTGGTCTTGCCTTTTGAGGGCAATGGGTTTCGGAAGTCTCTGGAAATCCTAAACCGCGTTGACCCTGATTTCCCGGTCGATCTGCTGGCGCGTTGTCCGGACGACACAGCCCGTCGATACCAAGAGGGCGATCCTCTAATTCGCGAAGCCTTGGACCACGGGAAGGTGCTCTATGAACGGCACCGTTAAGGAGTGGGTCACCAAAGCCGAAGCCGATTACTCCACCGCCACTCGCGAGAGCAAGGCGTCCGAAGGACCCAATTTCGACGCGGTGTGTTTTCACGCGCATCAATGCATCGAGAAACTGATGAAGGCCCTGCTGATTCACCTTGGCATCGTTCCCCCCAGAACCCACGACTTAACCGCATTGGACCATTTGTTGGCCCCGGCCTGCGCGCAATGGTCCTGGCCCGTGCAGGAACTTCGTTTCTTGAGCCGTGCTTCCGTCACCATCCGGTACCCGGGAGAGTCCGCTGATATTCAGGACGCAAAGGAGTCACTCGACCTCGCTACCCGGCTCCGCGCCAAGCCGCGATTATTGCTGGGGCTGCCCGTGTGAGTGTGTGGAGGGATTCAGTAACTTGGTGGCGTCAATTGCTACGATGGCGGGGTAGGCTGGGAAACCGGCGGCGAAGGGGGCGTGACGGTAAGATCGCCCTGGGCGCCGCCCGGACTGGCAGATCCCGCCGGACCGTGATCGAGCTCCGGCGCCAGCGGGTGTGGACCGAGACCGAGCTTCATCAGAGATTTGGCTTCCGGCAAACCTGTAGGGGGAAACCCGTGGTCCGTCTGATAGCGCAGCATGGCAGCGTGAGTGCGCGCGTCCCACTGGCCATTCGCTTCCCCGTGAAGGTAGCCCTCACGAATCAAAGCTTGCTGAATTTCCTGTGCGCGTTCCGGTTGCAGGTGAAGACGAGCCAAACGCTGGCGGCTGTTGAGCGCGCGCCGTCGCCGGTTTCCCGAATGCCGGCTGCGCGCGGTAGAGCCCTGATGCTGGGAAACGTAAGCGGTGTGGCGATTCGGTGTCCCTTTCGCGGCAGACACAGAGGATGCGTGCGGCGAGGCATTTCCCGCGGCAACATGCGGAGCGCCCGCATGCGAAGTTGCTCTTGGTTGGGCGGCAGAATGTGCCGTGGTTGCGGTGGTTCCTGCCTTCTTCGCTGCCGTGGGGGTGGTTCCGGAGCCGGTTGAGCTCGACGGCGAATGCGCGGCCAGCTTGGGCGCGCCGGCGCCATTGGAGTTTTGTGCAGCGTAGGAACTGCTCGCCGCAAGGCATACTCCCGTCAGCAGAACGAGCCATCGGTCGCTGGTCTTGTGACCAGAAGAGTTCAAACCGCTCCTTTCCGCACTCTACGGCAGGCGGTCAGCAAGGAACAGCGTGGTGAAGCTATGCAGACCGTCTTGCCTCGCCAGCAATAATACAACGTCCGCGCCGGATTTCAACTGTCCTTGCAGCTTATTGTAGTCATCCACAGAGGCCAGGTTATGCTGATTGATACTAAGAATCACGTCCCCGCGCTCGACGCCCAAATCGGAAGCAAAGCCACTTCCCTGCACGCCGCTCACCAGCACCCCCTGCTTGGTTCCGAGATGAAGTTGCGCGGAAAGCTCCTGGGCCTGCTCCGGGGTCAAATTCTTGACTGTCATACCCAGTACGCCCCCGCCTTCCGGCCCGGCTTCGGGATTGCCTTCGCCACCTTGGCCGGCGCGATTCTCCCCAATGATCTGGTTGCGGTCAGCCACCTCCACATCGGCGGTGGCGCGCTGGCCTTTGCGCAGATACTCGATGCGCAGTTTCTTGCCAATATCGGTGTCAGAAACAATGGCCACCAGTTCGTCACCATTGCGCACGGCTTTGCCATTAACGCTCAGGATCACGTCGCCGCGATTCAGGCCGGCGTGGGCGGCAGGACTGTCCGCCTGAACGCTGTCAACCACAATGCCATGGTCCGCGCCAAAACTGCGCAGCAAGGCAGGGCTGGGTTGCGCCTGGAATTGCACGCCGATGGCGCCGCGCTTCACCGAGCCGCTGGTGACAATGGCGTTATAGACCTTACGCGCGGTATTCGAAGGTATGGCGAATCCAACTCCGGCGTAACTCCCGCGCCGCGTGGCGATGGCGGTGTTGATGCCGATCACCTGCCCAGCCAGATTTACCAGAGGTCCCCCGCTGTTGCCGGGATTGATGGCGGCATCGGTTTGCAGGAAGCGCTTGAACTGCCCCTGCGTTCCGCCCTCGATGTCGCGGCCTTTGGCGCTGACGATGCCTGCGGTCACGGTGGAATCATACCCGAAGGGGCTGCCGATGGCCAGCACCCAATCCCCCACGCGCATCGAATCAGAGTCACCGAGCTCGGACGCTTGCAGGGCCTTCCCGGCGTCGATTTTGATGACGGCGAGGTCCGTCCACTTGTCGGAGCCCACCACCCGGGCCTTGTACTTGTCATCGTCGCCGTGCAGGGAAACCGTGATGCGGTCAACCGGCTTATCTTCGGAGCCTTGGGTGATCACGTGGTAGTTGGTAAGGATGTAGCCCGTCTTGTCAAGGATAACACCCGAGCCCAGGCTTTCCTGGGGGAAGTCGCCTTCTCCCCCATCCGGACCTTCCGGCCCTCCCTGAAAGAAATGGTCGAAGAAGTCGTCGAAGGGCGTGTCGTCCCGCGAATGCGGACCACGGCGGTTAATGCGCACCGTCGTCTCGGTATTGATGCTCACAACCGCGTCTTCAAGTTTGTCGGCAATCTGGGAAAAGGAGTTGGAAAGTTCAACGGGAGAGGGCATGGGGAGCGGCTTGGCGTCTTCCCCGGCAAAACCCTTCGCTGCCCGGACACCATGGGACACCACCGTACCAATCAGAATTCCGATCCCCAGGGTCAGGGCAATGACCAGCGCGGGCAGAACCCGCCGACCGCGTACACTCATCTGGACCTCTCCTCGAACGCGCAATACCGCCATGGCCTATCCTTCTAAAGTATACACCACGAAATGGATTTCACCACTCTTCGTGTGCGACGAAATCCCTTACCGGTTCGCCGTTCGGCGCAGGGGGCATGAGTGTTGTTTTCAAGGGTTTTGTCGGTTTGTATAGACGCTTTCGAGGGCCAGCACAGGGCGACGCTACCCCTCAACGGGAGCAGGCGAGGTGCCGCCCCATACCTCGGAGATGACCATCCCCGCCAAGATGAGCGCGGAGCCCAGAAGCACTTTTCCCCCCAGGTGTTCCTTGATTACGACGCGCGAGGTCAGAGCGGCGAACACGGGTTCCAGGGCGAATATCAGGGCGGTATGCGCGGGCGGAGTGTACTGCTGCGCCCATACCTGGGTGCCGAACGCGAAGGCCGTAGCGAAAATGGCGGTCACGACAATGGCAAATACCAATCGGCCCGTCCAATGCAGGGTCGCGGATGGGGCAAGCGGAATGGCCAGCGTTGCCAGGATCCCTACCACTACAATTTGGCCCGGCGCGAGGTGCAGGAAGGAAAAGCGCCGCGTGTAATTTCCCACCAGCACGATGTGAAAGGCAAAGGCCACGGCTCCCACCAGGGTCAGCAAATCACCGCGATTCACGGTGCTCACCCCGGACGGCATGACGAGAAAGTAAAGCCCCAGCAAGCCCAACAGAGCTCCGCCGGCATTCGCGGCGCGCAGGGGGTAGCCGTGAAAAAGTGAAATCAAAGGCACCAGAATAACGCTGAAACCCGTGATGAAGGCGGCCTTGGAAGGCGTCGTGAAAATCAGGCCCCAGGTTTGAAAGGCGTAACCGATGAAAAGGAAAACTCCCAGCAACCCGCTGGGGATCAGGGTTTCGCGGGGCAGGCGGCCACGTCCCATGACCCAGAACATCAGCACGCCCGCCAGGAGGAAGCGCGCCGCAAGAAAGGGGAAGGGTGAAGCATCGGCGAGCGCCCCTTTGACGATCACAAAGGTCGAGCCCCAGATGAAGGTGGTGACAACGAGAAGAAGTTCAGCTTTCGTGCGTTGCCGCAAAAACGGTGACCTCAGATCGGATGATCGGGCGATCAGATGATCGGGCGATCAAAAACTCTAACGGCATTTACGGCTTGTTCGTCGGATCATCGGATCAGGTTATCTCCGGATCTCCCGATTCCGCACGGCTACTTGGAGTTCTTGCCGGAGAAATCGCCCCAAAGGTTTACGGGACGAACCTGGAATTTCTGGCCTGCTGTCGAGAGATCCGCCGCCACCGGGCGATAAAGGGTGTGGCAGCGTTCGCAGCGGTAAATCTCGGCAGCGTTGCCGAATTCCTTGCGGGCGGCCTCCTGTTCGTCGCTGAAGGCGAGACGCAGAGGGTGATAGTAGTACCAGCGTTTCAGGTGCCCGACGCACAATTCACCTTTGGCATCCTTCTCATCACAGGCGCGCTGCCCGGGCTTTTTCTCTTTAACTTTGAAAGTTACTGTGCTCACTGGGAGCCTCTCTATTTTGGATTTCGGATTTGCGATTTGGATTGTACAAGCAAGCCCGCCCGTTTGCCCCGAATCGGAAATCATAAATTATACTACTCGAACCGGCCGCTAAAATCCGGAAATCTGACACTCCTAAACAGCGGGCCAAAGAGACATCCAGCCATTGTGTCACGGAATCAGCGGTTCTTGATTGCTCGGATTGCTTGGTGACCCGGTGGTTCAGTTCCGTCAAAGACCCGATGACTCGATGGCCAGCTCACTCGATGTCAGTACTCCACATTCATCAGGCAAAGACCTTGTGCAGGCGCGGTGGGGCCTGCTTTGGTGCGATCACGCGCGGCAAGAATCCCTGGGATGTCGCTGGGGTCGAGCTTGCCCCTTCCCACCTCGAGCAGAGTCCCAAGGATATTCCGCACCATGTAGCGAAGGAAGCCCTTCCCTGTCACCTCGTACACCAGCATTGTAGCTCGCGGCCGCCAAATGAGGCGCGAGCGAAGAATGACGCGTACCCGTGATTTCGTGTCTTCGTCTTCTTGCGCGTCGGCGGCTGCGAATGAGGTGAAGTCATGCTCACCTTCAAAAAAGGCCGCCGCCTGCGCCATCCGAGCACGATCCAAAGGATACGGGTAGTGGCAAACATATCGCCATAAAAGCGGTGAGCATATCGGCGTTAAGACGATTCGATAGCGGTACGTCTTGCGCAAGACGTTGTAACGCGAGTGAAAAACCTCGGCGACATCGTCCGCACTCTTGATGCGAATAGTTGGCGGGAGCAGATCATTCAACGCCTTGACGAACTTCCCACAGGGGATGGAGGAATCCGTATGGAAATTCGCAACTTGGTGCAAGGCATGAACACCCGCATCAGTTCGCCCTGACCCACACACGGGCGAGGGAGCACCGGTCAGTTTCTCAATGGCTTCTTCCAGGCACGCCTGGATGGTGGGAGCATCCGGCTGGCGTTGCCACCCATGAAAGTCGGTTCCATCATAGGCCAGAATCAATCGAACGTTGCGCATGATAGCGGTATTTTATCAAGAGGGCAGCAATCGGGGAATTGTCGATTTCCGATTGACTGTTGACTGTTGGTGATTCTCAACTTGCGATTGGCGACCCTCGATTATAGGGCAAAACACTGCTCACTTGCTGTCATCTTAAGCATTGACTGCCTTTCGACTGGCCTCGACGGACGGAACTCAGGCCGAGGAAGTGTAGAGCGGACGACACTGGCACGGCACTTACTTGGCCGGAGGCAGGACGCCGGCCCCCCGTGGCGGCAACGAGAGGCTGCTTGCGGCATCGCCGCCAGGTTGGGATTGAAGCCGCGGAAGGAGTCGGTGGTGGATCGTTGCCACCCCAGTCTCAACCCCGGATTGTGCCTGCCGATGGGGATGGGAATCTCCTGCCAATTGTCGTATGTCCGGCGCCAATAACTGGTGGGCCAGTGCTCGTTCAGAAGTCGAGCATGTGGTTGTCTGACTGGCGGGTGGGTGATAAACTCGAAAGTCTTGCTTTTGAGCATAATGGTCACGACGCCTGCGCGCTTTCCTCGTTTTAGGGTTCCGGACCGGCCCAGTAAGCCAGGGAATGCTGGAGGCACAGCCGCGGGGGGTGTTCCCTGTTCTAATATGCCGGCATCGATGCCGTGAAACGTCCCCCTGCCGCCCATGCTCCGGACCTTCTGTCGGGATCAATGCCGGCGGCGGGTGACAATCCATGAAACTTTGCGTCCAATAATTGCGTATTACCCGATGATGCTGAAAACTAAAGAAAAATTCCGTCTCAAGGGAGAAGGATATTCGATGAAGCCTTACCATCAACGCCTCGTCGCCGCAATGTTCGTTGTGAGTATGATTTTGACCGGAGGGCCTTGCCTTCATGCGCAAGAGGCCTCACCCTCCGCCAACGCTGTGTCCGCGCCAAGCTTCAAGACGAATTTCGGGAACACGCGGTGGTTTCCAAATGTCTGGGACCCGTATATTATGCCCCCTATTCCGGAGACCAAAATGAGCAATTCGGAGCGTTTGCACTCCTTGCTCAGCGACGGCAAGTTGCACCTCTCGCTTCAGGATGTCGTCGAATTGGCGCTCGAGAACAATCTGGATATCGCCGTGGCGCGCTACACCATTGCTTACTCGCACACCGACCTTCTCCGCACGCAAGGGGGCGGCGCCATGCGCGGCTTCAACGGATCGTTTACATCCTCCGCCCTATATTCCGGCGCCGTGGGAAGCGGCGTGAGCGCCAGCTCTTCCGGAGTCAGCACCTCAACAGGGGGAGCTACTGGCGGCGCCAGCGCTGCGGAATTAGGAGGCGGCCAATTTGACCCAACGGCCTTCTTTTCGATGGGATGGAACCAGAATCTCAGCCCCTTGGGTACGACCGTAGTCACCGGGGTTCCCTATGAATACAATCAGGGAACGAGTTACTTTACCGGAATGGTCCAGGAATTCCAGACCGGCACGAGCTATGAGGTCGTGTTAGGAGGCCAACGATACGCCAACAATGCGCTTACCGACGCCTTCAATCCTCAGGTTTACACGGAGCTGGCAGTGGGGTTTACCCAGCCTTTACTGAATGGGTTCGGCCGGCGCGTCAACTCTCTGTTTATCCGCATTGCCAAAAATGATGTGAAGGCAGCGGACTCCGTTTTCCGCCAGCAGGTCATCAGCACGATGGGGACGGTCCTGAATGAGTATTGGGATTACCTCTCCGACAAGGAAAACGTGCGGGTGAAGGAGCAGGCGCTGACTTACTCCCAAAAGCTCCTGGAGGACAACAAGAAACAGGTGGAAATTGGAACCCTGGCGCCGATTTCGGTGGTGCAGGCAGAATCCGAGGAGGCCTCGGATGAGCAGGCCCTGATCGTGGCCCAGACCAACTTGCAACAGGAGGGGGAACTCATCAAGACCGCATTGGCCAGGAGGGTTGACGGCGATTTGACTAGCGCACAGATCGAAACGCTGGATAGGCTCCCGGAGCCGAAAGCCAACGATATCCCGCCCCTCGACGAAGCATTGAAGGTGGCCATGGCCAATCGTCCGGAGATTGAGCAGACGGAATTGAACCTCCGCGACGAGGAATACAATCTCGCGGCACGGCGCAATTCCCTCCTCCCATCCTTCAATGTCTTTGGAACTTACGCTGCCACGGGCCTGTCGGGACACCAGGCAATCTGCCCTGAAGGCACGGCAGCCCTGGCTACCTATTGCGAATCCGCCACCGGGGCGGTGGCTCCTACCAGCATCGCCACCAATGGAGTGTCTCAGGCCTTGTCCCAAACCTTACAGGGCCGTTACACAAATTACTCTGTTGGCGTAAACCTCTCGATCCCGATCCGCAACCGGCAGGCACAAGCTGACATGGCGCGAGCCCTCCTGGAGCGCCGTCAGTTGGAGACACAGTTGCAGCAATCGAAGAATAATATCGCCCAGGCCGTGCGGACGGCGGTAATCGGAGTTATTCAAGCCAAAGCCCAAATCAATGCCGCCGAGAAAGCCAGCCTCTACGCTCGCCAAACCCTCGAGGCAGAACAGAAGAAGTTTCAGTTGGGCGAGTCCACGGTCTTCCTGGTCATTCAAGCGCAGCGCGATTTAGCCACCGCCGAGGGGAACGAGGTTACCGCACGCTCGACGTACGCGAAGGCGATTACGTCATACCAGCAGGCGGTGGGTACTATCCTCGGCGATTACAACGTGGAATTAAGTGACGCCATACAGGGGACGGTGACCCACGCTCCCAACATTCCAGGCTCGGCAGACACACCTGCGCCGCTAAAACTGAATTAGCCGCAGAAAAGCAGTCGGCGGAAAGCAGTGGTCAGTGAGCGCCTTTTGCGAGTCGCGGCGGGCCGGAACAGGCAGAGGGCAACTGGCAGAAGACGGCAGCGGCCGGCTCTTCGCCGCCTTCAGCCGGGCACAGGTTGATTCCTGCACAAGCCCAGGCTGGAGCCCGCCTCTGCGAAATCCATCGGGTTTCGGGTTCTTTGCACTGGAATCGAAACGCCACACCAACCCCTGACACCTGAGTAAATGGGCCGGTCACGATTCCGGAGACGAAGTCGGTTTGTGCTTCCGTTTTTAGGTTTCTAAGTTTCAGCCGCCTGCTGGGGATCCTGACCGAAGTGAATTTGGAGCTATATCCACAGGTACCGCATTTCATTGGAGCGCCAAGGGAGGCTTCATGACTTGGCGATTGTGGGCGAAATGTCGCTACTAAGCAGTGGAAGTTAGGGGTGCAAACCCGCAGTCTGGACTTTGGAATCCGCAGTCATGAATAATCTCCCTATCTTATTGGTAATGCAAAGTATTACTCAACAGGAATAAAACAACTACAACGGCGATATTGACCTATGTCATGTGCTATAGTGACGACGGTCATCGACATGCTTGGCTACACACGGTAGCGTCAAAACTCGTGCCGGGGTGCAGCAGGTATTTGGAACCTCGCTGGGCGTTCAATCTCGAACTTGCCACAGGGACTCCGCAACGCCCCGATCCACGAGATTTTCGCGCAGGTTTATCTTCTCGATGACAAAATTAACGTGCGCTAGACACTTGATTCTCATGGCAGGTCTGGTACTATCCCTCGCCCCCTGGACCTTCGCGGCAGTAGCGCACATCTCCAAGAGTGCCCACCCTGGCGGCGCGTATGTCCATGGCAAGTGCCTGAGAAATTCGTCGGAGGCCACTAGCTCAGGTCAAGCTGATTTGCCGCCCGACATGGTAATGGTCCAGGCGCCCGAGGTGCGCTCCGGCTCCCTCTGCACTCGATTCCCTAAAGGCAGCCGTTTGGTGAGGTTGGAGCATCCCTACGGTCCACCCCACAGCCTGACTCCGGATTTCTTCGCGGCGGCTGATCCCCGAGTTTCCTTTGACGGCGCTCGCGTGCTCTTCACCGGCAAGAAAACCACGAATTCACTCTGGCAGATCTGGGAAATCAATATGGATGGATCGGGCGCGCGGCAGATTACTCATTGCCCCGGCGACTGTCTGAAGCCTGCCTACTTGCCGCGCGGCGAAATCGTCTTCACGGCATTTTCAAAAGGACCGGTGGCGAGCACCCCGAATGGTTCCAAAACGCACGGAATCAAGGCCACCGCAGCCCGATCAGCTACGCCGCTCCGCGCAACCTCCCAGCTCTGGGTTTGCAAACTTGACGGATCGGACGCCCACGCCATCACCTTTGGCCCGGGTGACTTCGAGGTGGAAACGGTCCTACACATTGGCACAATTCTGGCGACGGCGCGCTCCCCTCTCCTTCCCTGGAACGGACTGCCTGCCGACCGCGAGCTTTACACCCTGCGGCCTGACGGCACGGGATTGGCCACACTGCGCTGCGATCATCAGCACCCCGCCATCCGCAGCCAAGCGCAAGAACTCGACGACGGCGCGGTGGTCTTTGTGAAGGCTGCGCTCTCGAGCAACAATCTGGGTGGCGATCTCGCCTGGATTCGCCGCGGGGCGCTGCACAATACGCCCCTCACGGCGACACCCGTCGTCGCCTCGTCGCCCCATCCTATCGCCGCGGATGAAATCCTAGTCGCGCGCCAGTCCCTGGCAGGCCCAGCGAAAGGGAGACTGGCCCTTTATGCCTTCGACGCGGCAAGCGGGAAATTCGGCGCCCCCGTTTACCAGGACGGAAGAGACTCGACAGTGGAAGCCGTGCCTGTGGCCGCGCACGAGCCGCCGCGTTGGTACTGGAGCACCCTGAACCCAGAGCTGCAGAGGGGCTATTTCGTTTGCATTGATGCCTATCGGGCCGAGGGCGCTCCCCAGGGACGGATTGCGACAAAGCTCACGCGAATTCGCGTGCTTATGCTCGATGCCACGACGCAACATGCGCGCCTGCTGGGGGAAGCGCCGATTGAAGAAGACGGGTCGTTTTACATCGCTGTGCCCTCCGACCACCCGGTGCGGTTCCAAGTGCTCGACGGCGCGGGCCATGTGGTGCGCGAGCAGCGGAGCTGGCTCTGGTCGCGCTCGGGCGAAGAGCACGGCTGTGTGGGATGTCACGAGGATCGCGCTTTGGCTCCGGAAAATCGTTGGCCGATGGCGTTACGGCGTTTTGACACCCCCACGCGTTTGGACTTAGCTAATCTTCCAGTGAGTGCTCATTGAGGTTGTGATGAAGATTTCTCTCAAACAAATAGTTCTCGCGGCGATCGCAGTCGGCCTGCTGTTGACGAACCTCCAGGCTCCTGCGCAAAGCCCCACGCCGAAGCCCTTGCCTCTTTCCTCGCTCGTGACCTACGAGGACGTCACGGAGAAAGCCGGCATTCATTTTAAGCACTCTTTCGGCGAGCAGAAGCTCAGTTCCATGATGGAGGCCACGGGTTCCGGCTGCGCCTGGATTGACTACAACAATGACGGATTGCTCGACCTTTATGTCGTAAGCGGCCGCTACATCGACGGCGTCACCAAGTTTTCCAAGCCCGACGGCGCTGACGCCACCAACCATCTTTATCGCAACAACGGCGACGGCACGTTTACCGACGTCACCGCCGAGGCGGGCGTGGGCGGCAAGGGCTTCGGCATGGGCGTGACCGTGGGCGACTACGACAACGACGGCTACGAAGACATGTATGTGAGCAATTGGAGGTCGTCGATCCTCTATCACAACAACGGCAACGGGACCTTTACCGATGTGACGGCCAAAGCAGGCGTGGAAAACCCCCACTTCGGCACCGGCGCGTCCTGGATCGACTACGACCGCGACGGCAAGCTGGATCTCTTCGTGGGCAATTACCTGAAGTTCGACCCCAACGCCAAGCGCGAGTACTTCTCCGCCGACGCCTTCCCCGGCCCTCTCGACTACGAGGGCGACGCCGATCGGCTCTTGCACAACAACGGCGACGGCACGTTCACGGACGTTTCCCACAAAGCCGGCATCGATAATCCCCTGGGCCGCGCCATGGGCGTGACCGTGGGTGACTTTGACAACGACGGCTGGCCCGACATCTACATCGCCAACGACACGATGGAAAGCTACATGTACCACAACAATCATGACGGCACATTCACCAACGAGGCGCCCGACGTGAACACGGCGTTTGGCGCCAATGGCGAAGCGACTTCCGCCATGAATCCCATTTTTGGCGACTACGACAACGACGGCTGGCAGGATTTGTTCGTTTCCGACATGCGCTATCACCGCCTATTTCACAATCCCGGTCCCAAGGGCTTCTGGCTCGACACCACGGTGGAGACGGGCGTGGCGGCGGTTTCCGGTCAATACGTTGCCTGGGGTGACGGCTTCTACGATTACGACAACGACGGTTGGAAGGACCTGTTCATCGTCAACGGCGGCCTGCACTGGCTGATTCCCATGGAAGATTCCCTGCTCCGCAATAACGGCGACTCGACTTTCACCGATGTGTCAGCGCAAGCGGGCGATTACTTCAAATTCAAGAAGGTCGGGCGCGGCGCTTGCTTTGCTGACTACGACAACGACGGGTACATGGACGCTTTCATCATGGTGCTAGGGGGCAAAGGTATCTTGCTCCACGCCAAGCCGCCCGTGTCAGGGCAGCGCAATCACTGGCTGACGATAAAGCTGGTGGGAACGAAGAGCAACCGCGATGGGTTCGGCACGCGACTGGAAGCCATCGCCGGGGATTTGCACCAGTACATCGAGGCGACCGCGGAAAACGGCTATCTCTCGCAGGGCGACCCGCGCCCGCACTTCGGCTTGGGCCAGCACCAGGAAGTGGACAAGCTCATCATTTATTGGCCCAGCGGAACCAATCAAATACTTGAACACGTCAAAGCGGACCAGTTTTTGACGGTGAAAGAACCTGTTGACACAGCAGCAGAGGGAGCAAAAGGGCATTGATGCTATGCGAGCAAGAATCGGATTCACTACACAGACACAAGGGTCACAGAGAAGTACTGGGTCTGCTTGGTCTTTTCACCGCGAGCCTCTGTGTCTCTGTGACGGCTCTCTTTTTTTGAAACCTGAGAATTAGGATGGACACTAGAACTACAAACCGCCCCCCGCGGAGAAGCTGGATCATCGCTGCCAGTTTTGTGCTGGGTACATTCCTGTTGGCAGCGAGAGTTCCCTCCCCCCAGGCCGCGCCGATCAATCCGCAGGCATCCGCGCCCTCTGAACCCGCCTATCTGACACCCGTTGAGATCAAGCTTTCCACGGATGGGAGAAGGCTTTTTATAGTTTGCGAGGAGGGCGACTCGCTCCTGGCCGTTGACACGCAAACCCGGCAAGTAGTGGCGAAAGCCAAGGTGGGCCACAAACCCAAAGGGCTTGCCCTCTCACCCGACGGCAAGACCCTTTACGTTGCAAACGAGTGGAGCGACACGGTCACCGAAGTTGATGCGGCCACGTTCGCGGTGAAGCGCACCCTCAAGACCGGCTGGGGACCGGTGGGTCTGACCACAGACCGCTCCGGCAAGACCCTTTACGTTGCAAACAGCATCGCTGACAGCGTATCGCTCATCGATCTTGCCTCGGGTGGGGAAATCAAGCGCTTCACTACGCATCGCTATCCCGAACAGGTGGCGCTTTCTCGCGACGGCCGGCGCGTCTATGTTGCCAACGTCCTGCCGCATCTGGCTCCCTACGATCAGCCGCCGGTTTCCGAATTGTTGGTCCTCGACACGGCCAGACAAGTAGTGGCCGAGCGAATTTTAATCCCCGGGGCCATTGAACTGCGCCACATTGCGGAAGCGCCTCGCGCCGTAGCGTCGATCTCCGACCGACGTAATAGCGGTCGGGGAGCGCCGCTAGAGCCGGGTGATCTCTTGGTACCCCTGATCCGCCCGAAAAATTTGGGCCCGCTCATCGGTGTCAGCCAAGGATGGGTGATGACCCATGGCATGGCGGTGGTTCGTCCCGCGCTCAATGCGCAATTTGGAGAAGCGCAATCGAAAGTAACTCAGGTGGTGCTCGACGACATTGATTATTACTACGCCACCAACGCGGGCGCAGCCTTTACGCCCGATGGCCGCCGCTTCCTGGTGACTTCTTCAGACGCGGATATCGTCTCCATTTTTGACACGCCACGTCTCGCACAACGTCTGCGGCAAGTCCCAGCGGCGGAACTCGCCAACCGACTTGATTCTGCCGTCACCTTTGTCGTGAAGCGCCTGCCGACCGGCCACAATCCTACCTCCGTTGTCGTCTCACCCGACAGCCGTTGGGCCTACGTCGCCAATCGCCTGGATGATTCACTGACTGTTGTGGACGTGGCGCAGGCGAAGGTTGCGTCGACCATTGATCTGGGCGGGCCCAAGGAAATCACTCTGATGCGTCGCGGTGAACAAATGTTCCACGCCGCCAAGTATTGTTTCCAGGGGCAATTCGCCTGCGCCACCTGCCATCCCAATTCGCATCTGGACGGTCTGGCGTGGAACCTTGAGACACCCCAACTGGGGCGCGACCGCGTGGCCAATCGCACCTTGCGGGGAATCCGTGAGACGGCGCCTTACAAGTGGAATGGACACAATCCCGACCTCGCCACGCAATGCGGCCCACGCATCGCCAAGTTCTTGTTCCGCTCGGAGGGATTCAACACGCAGGAGCTGGAGGCGCTCCTCACCTACATCAATTACATTCCCCTGGCGCCCAACCGGCATCTGGCCCCCGATGGGCAGTTGACGGATACGCAGGAGCGCGGTAAGGACATTTTCTACCGCCAGTACACCAATGATGGGCGCGTTATTCCTGTCCAGAACCGTTGCGACACGTGCCACCCGGCCGAGACGCACTACACCGCCCGCTACAGCACCGACGTGGCATCTGCGACCAAGTATGACACCAGCGGCATGTTTGATATCCCCCAGCTCGACCGCGTGTATGAGGACGCGCCCTACCTGCACAATGGCGAGGCGCTGACGCTGGAAGAAATCTGGACGGTTTACAACAACCAGGACACGCACGGCGTCACCTCGGATATGAGCAAGCAGCAGTTGAACGACCTTATCGAGTACTTGAAGACGCTGTAGCTATTTGCGATTGGTGATTTGTGATTGGTGATTTTGAGCTTTGCATTTTGGAATTTTGAATTGCGAATCTGAAACTTGAGATTCAGATTCCGAGGGGCAGCGATGAAAAGGTTTCTGATGACAGCAACTTTCGTGCTTCTCGCCGCGGGCTTTTCCTTTGCCGCCGAGCGCCCCCATCTCATCACACGCTGGGAGAACTTCACCACGGCGAATGGTATGCCTGACGCCAAGGTCTTTTGCGTCACCGTGGACGGCCCGCGCGTATGGGCAGGCACGGAAGACGGCTTGGTGCTCGTCGAGAACGGTAAGGTGGCCAAAGTTTATAAGCCCGCTGACGGCCTGGCGCATCGCGCCGTGATGGGCATTGCCGTGGACCATGAAACCGGCGACCTGTGGATCGCGACGTTTGGCGGGGTCAGCCACTTCTCCGGCGGTCACTTTGAGAATTTCGCCAACCTCACCAGCGGCCTGCTCAACGATATCTGCTACGGGATCGCCGTACAAGGCAAGTTCGTCTGGGTGGCCACGACGGCGGGCATCAGCCGTTACGACAAGTACACGGGCGAGTGGTCCGACTGGAGTGAAAAGAATGCGCCCTTCCATGAACCCTGGGGTTACGGCGTGGCCATCGCCCCGGAGCTCGGCAAAGTGTACTTCGCCATGTGGGGCGGTGGCCTGATTGAATATGACGACAAATTGGGGTACATGAAAGCCTACACCGACCCCGATGAGGAAATGGAAATCGTTCTCTTCAAGAACCAGGGGCTGATCCACATTATCGTTTCCAACGTGTCGTGGAATCACGACAGCAAGATGGTGTGGGTTTCCACTTATTTCGGCCTGAGCGGATACGACGGGCGCAACTGGCATAACTACCTAACGAAGGATAGCGGCCTCGCTTCCGATTTCATCAACGCCACCAAGTCTCGGGGTAATGAGGTCTGGTCCTGCACCGATAAGGGCCTCAGCATGCTCGATTACTCCACCAATACCTGGGTCAGCTACTGGCCCGGCAAACAAGGAGCGCCGGGCTTTAGCCCGGCACGTGCCGCCCTAAAGGACGGCGCTACATCAGAGGGAGTAATCACCATTACCTGGCCCGACGGCAAGAAGGAAAAGCTCGCGACGCCCACGTCGCTTGCGCACAATTACATTTTGAATATGGATTTTCAAGGGGAAGACATTTGGGTGGCTACAGCCCTCGGACTGAGCCACGGAATTCGCGAACCTCAGAAGGAGACTCAACTTTATGCCAAGGCAACAAACTCTCGTCGATCCGGAGACCTCGGAGCAGGTCATATCCAAAAAACGAATTAGTGCTCCGGACGCTTTAAACGAGGCCTACGACTACGCCAAGCCGTCGTCGTTTTCTCGAGGACTACGGCTGGACATCAAAGGCATCACCATTTTGCTGATCTCGGGCACGGCCAGCATCGATGATCAGGGACGGTCCATCCACCAAGGCGACTTTCGCGCCCAGACCAAGCGGACTTACGAGAACATTACCAAGCTGCTCAGAGCCGAGGGCGCCACTTGGAAAGACGTTGTCCGCACCACCTGTTACCTGCGCGACATCGAGCGCGACTACGAGGCGTTCAACGAAGAACGAACGCAGTTCTTCGCGGAACAGGGACTCGACCCGTTGCCCGCCTCCACCGGCATCCAGGCGATTCTGTGCCGCCCGGAACTGCTGATTGAGATGGAAGCGATGGCGATCTTCGATTCCGACCGCGCGAAAAGCAGGGGTTAGGGATTAGGGATTGGGAATTAGGGGTCAATGGCAAGCGTACTGGCTCGCTGCTTGCCATGTGATGTATTGGCTGATGGCTGATAGCTGATCGCTGACCGCTCGAAAGGAGAGACCATGAGAATCGCTGGCCAACTTACCGTGGATGATATGCCGCGGATCTGTCCACTCATTTGCCGCCAGACCAACCCTCGTTATGGGGAGGATCAGGCGCGGGTGGTGGAAGTGGGCGGCGTGCGGTTTGGCAATGGCGGCCCGGTAGTAATCGCGGGGCCGTGCGCGGTGGAAAGCCATGACCAGACGCTGGCCGTGGCCCGCGCCGTGAAGCGCGCCGGAGCCGACATGCTGCGCGGCGGCGCCTACAAGCCCCGCACCTCGCCCCACGACTTCCAGGGGACGGGGGTGGAGGGACTCTGCATCCTGCGCATCGCCCGCGAGGAAACCGGCCTGCCCATTGTCACTGAAGTCATGGACACGCGCCTCGTGGAGCAGGTGGCCGAGTACGCCGATATGCTCCAAATCGGCTCGCGCAACATGCAGAACTATACCCTCCTGGCGGAGGTGGGACGCGCTGGCAAGCCCGTGTTGCTCAAGCGCGGCATGGGGGCGAGCCTCTGCGAGTGGCTGGGGGCTGCGGAGTACATCGCCAAGCAGGGGAACCTCAACATCGTTCTCTGCGAGCGCGGGATAAAGGCGTTTGCGGCCGGGGAATACTCGCGCTATGTGCTGGATTTGAATGTCATTCCCGCCGTGCTGGCGAACACTTTTCTGCCCGTGATCGTCGATCCCAGCCACGCCACGGGGGTCGCTTCCATGGTCGAGCCCGCCAGCCGCGCGGCGCTGGAGTTTGGGGCCCATGGCCTGATGATTGAAGTTGCCGACTTCGCCAGCGGGCGGCCCCGCTGCGACGCTGACCAGGCGATTAACGGTGAAACCCTGGAGCGCATCGTGAGGTTTGCACACGAGCGCCATGAGCGGTTGCTCGTAACGCAGCAGGCCGCCGCTTGAAGCGGCCATCTTGGACTAGGGGAGGCATCGATGCACCACCGAGACACAAAGACACAAAGAAAAGCAGAAGCAGGAAGCGTGCAGGGCGGCCTTCGGCACTTGCTGGTTTTTCCTCCGTGGCTTCGGGTCTTCCCTTGGTACCTTGGTGCCTTGGTGGTAATGCTCGTGGTCCCGATGCCCCTTGCGGCTCAGCAGTACAAAGACACAGAGGACACTCCTAAAGACACCGTTATCAAGCGCGACGAAACTGTCCAGCCGGAGGGCCGCTACGCCAACATGCCGGATGAGGCCGTGCCGTACCGCCGCTTCACCAAACCGTATTACGATTGGTTTATTCAGCCTGATACGCTGGCGTATTACGGCGCCGCCGCTCTGCGCCCGGACGGTGACCGCGCACGCCTGAAGGAGGTCGCGATCGGTTTCTTTGCCCCGGTCGAGAACAATCCGGAAATGGTTTTTGGCATTCCGGCCCTGCACGGCGCCGAGCTGGCCACCGAGCAAGCGAACGCGCGCGGCGGATATCACGGCAAGCCGTATGCCATCAAACTTCATAATGAGTCAGCTCTCTGGGGAGCGTCCTCCGCCGAGCTCGTCAAGATGCTCTTCGACGAGAACTGCTGGGGTATGGTAGGGTGCATCGATGGCCAGAACTGCCACATCCTCTTGCGAACGACCTTGAAGCTGGAAGAGCCTATGGTGGACATCGGCACCACGGACCCCACCGTTACAGAGACGCGGATTCAGTGGTTGCTCCACGACTTCCCCGACGATCGCCAGCAGGGATACACGCTGGCGGATTATGTTTTCAAGGACCTGAAGCTGAAGCGGATTGGCGTGATTCGCACCAACGCGCGCTACGCCCGCATCGGCGTGGAGAAATTCACCGATGAGGCCCGCCGCATGGGGCACCAGGTGCTGTTGGAGGTTAAGTTTGAGCGCGGCGACCAGGATTTTTCCCACCAACTCGGGATGCTGCGCGACGCCAGAGTGGACGGCGTGGTGATTTGGGGTGAGGCGACGGATGCCGGCCTGATCCTGAAACAGATGCGCAGCGTGGGCATGCAGCAGCCGGTTTTCGGCGGCAGCCGCCTGGCGTATCCAGAGTTGATTAAAATTGCGGGACCAGCGGCGGAAGGGGTCGTCACAACCGCGACTCTCGACCCGACGCGTACCGATCCTAAATGGGTGGCGTTCCGCGAGGCCTACCGCCAACGCTTCCATGAGGATCCGATCGATTACGCTGCGTACTCCTACGACGGGATGAACATCATGATTGCAGCCATCGAAAAGGTCGGCCTCAACCGCGGGCGAATCATGGATGCCCTGCGCGAGTACGAGATGAAGACCTACCAGGGCGTGACCGGCGTCGCACACTTTGATTACGCGCTCAACAACATCCGGCCTGTTTATCTGACCCGCGTGAAGGACGGAAAGTTTGAGTACCGGCTCGCGCCTCGCCAGCACGGTCACGAGGGCGCTGCCGCCAGCCTCCAGCCGCCGTCGCCGCCCAACGCCGGCGGGAAGTAACCGGAAGAGCAAGGCAAAAGTGCAGAACGGACGGCAATCATTCCAATTGGTTTTGGTTTCCAGCATCGGAAAGAGCAAGTTAAAAGGCGGAGGCAGCTACTTTTGCCTTTTGCATCTTGCCTTTTGACTTTTGCCTTCCCCACCTTCCTACTGCCCACTGCCTACTGGCTTCTTAGCCTTTTCCCTGTCCTGTGCTTCGCCCAGTCACCTTCCCCAAAGCCCTACGCCGCCATTAACCGCGATGCCGTCAGCTACAACGGGCCCGGACGCGATAGCGCGCATGATTTGGCGGGAGCCGAGATTCGCGTCGGGTTACTTGCGCCGCTGGCCGGTCCGCCCCAAGCCGAAGGCGAGGCTCTGCGCCATGCGGCGGAATTGGCCATCGAGGAAGAAAACGCGGCTTCCCTGCCCGGTGGCCGTCGCTTGGCCCTTGTCATCCGCGACGAAAGCGGCCCGTGGGGGCAAGCCGCCACCCAAATATCCCACATGGTGTTCGATGATCAGGCCGTGGCGCTCATCACCTCGGCGGAAGGAAGCTCGGCGCACTTGGCCGAGCAGATCGCAAACAAAATCGGCGTGCCCGTGTTGACGCTTTCCACGGACAGCACCACCACCGAAATCAATTTGCCCTGGATTTTCCGTCTCGGCCCCACCGATACGGCGCAGGCGCGGGCCTTCGCTCGCGATATATACCAAAACCGCAAATTGCAGCGGGTGGTACTGCTGAGTCAGGACGACCACGATGGCCGTGTAGGCAGCGAGGAGTTCATCAAGGCAGCGCGCGAGCTGGGCGCCATGGCCCCCAGTCAGATTGTGGTTGAGGCGGAGAAAGTACCGGAAGAATTGGTCAAAAAAGAACTCGCCGGCGCACAGGCCGTCGTCATCTGGGCTGACGCCACGACGGCTAATCGCCTCGCCGGGCTCGTCCGCGCGCAGCCGACCTCTGTGCCGCTCTATCTGTGTCGCAAAGCGGCGGAAGGCGATGCGGGCGGAGCAAGCCATTCGCCCTGCGCCAAATGTGGCAACCAACAAGATGGCGGTCAGTGGCTTGCCGCGACGCCGGCAAGCCCGCAAGCTCGCGCGGACTTTTACCAACGGTATCGCCAGCGTTTTGGAGCCGAGCCCGGCATCGGTGCGGCCCAGGCGTACGACGCCGTGCGCCTTCTCGCCGCTTCGCTCCGCCAATCCGGCCCCAACCGCGCGCGCCTGCGGGATGCGCTGGATCAGGTTTCCGCGTTCGCCGGCGCCTCAGGAATTATCTCTTTCGACCACGCCGGCAATGACACATCGCAGGTCACAATTCTAAAACTCAAATAGAAACTCCGGACTTGCTTTCCGCTCATGAGCACTAAGGTGATCGCGCCCGGCAGTGTCCCGGCCATGGTGGTAGCCCCTTTTTAGCGGTATATCTCGCGACGGTGTCCGATGTCAAAAATGCTCCCTACTCGAGCTTCGTCGTCAATTTTGTCCAGGATACGGTATTGCCCGACTCGGACTCTCCAACCTTCGTGCAGTTTCCCCTGGAGGCGCTTCGTCCCGGGTGGACGGGGATTGGAAGCAGAGAGAGAATTGCTTTGTCCAATCTTTCGACGATGACCTTGGGGAGGGATTCAAGCTGTCTGGCAGCACGCGGATCGATGAGTACGCGGTAGCTCACAACTTTCCCGCCCGTTTTAGTCGGTTGCGTACGGCTTCATAGGAAACGAGTTTCTTGGAACTTCCGGCAGCGCACTCGAGTGTCAAAGTATCCTCGAGGTTCTCGATCCTCCGCAGTAATCGGCGATAGTGGGTCACCTCGAGCACCACTCCCCGCTTCCGACCGTCAGCGCCAACGATAAAATGTGGAGTGCCTTGTCTCATACACGTAATCATATCACATACCCCGCGGCAGGCTGTCCTGGGGAGCGTGGGCAGTGTGATATTTGTGCGTTAGTGGAGTGACAAGGAGTGGCGCGGATGTTTCAAACGGCGTAGCCAGCAGATGTTAGCAAACAATCCAAGGGTCGCAATGGTTGCAGTAAACCAATATGAACCTCTGTAAAATATCTGGAACATCAAAGTGAAGAAAACGAGAAGGAACCAAGCAAAGCCCTTTTTCAGTTTGTCCATGACCCAACTCCTTACCGTAATCATGATTTACCAAGCGTTTCCTCAACTTTCAAACGAGATGCCACGTCTGGTTCCACTGCGGGAGTCGGGGGCACTACCAGCTCATTTCTTCTGCCGCAGGTAAACCACGTAATCCGTCGCCGCAGGTTTTCCTCCCGCTTCACGGATGGCGGCGGCCACTTGACCGCGGTGGTAGGCCGCGTGCATCAGCAGGTGCGTGAACACATCGCGAATCGGGGTCTCAAATCTTACGCCTTTTGTCGTGTGGTAAACGAGGTTCTGGCTCAGTTTCTCATCGCTGAACTGGTCAAGCAACCCGATCCAACGCTGATGAACCTCATCGATGCCCGAGCGGCACTCCTCCTGCGTGAGGGCCGGCCAGGGCTGCGCGTTGGGCGGATTGGGGCTATCGAAGCGCGCCCGCCAAACGCGCTGGGCGCCAAGGACGTGACTCAAGACTCGGAGTGGTTTTTCCATCGGCCCGGCAATGCTGCTCAAGCTCTCGAGCGCCGCTTGGTTCCCCCAATAGTCATAATCAAAAAGCTGCCGAAAATACCGTATCGATTCCATCGTGTCAACTCCTTTGTCGCGATGCCTGACACCTGGCGCCTGATACCTACTTGGCCTCTTTCCAGTTCTGTCCCATGCCCAAATCAACTTTCAGCGGAACGCGCATGGGGTAGGCGCCTTCCATCTCCTCCCGTACGATTTGCTTTGCCCGGTCGAGTTCCAGCTTCGGCGCTTCGAAGACCAGTTCATCGTGTACGGTCAGAATCATGCGCGTTTGCATCTGTTCCCGTTTCAGACGCGCCTGTGTTTTCACCATGGCCAGCTTCATAAGGTCCGCGGCGGTGCCCTGGAGGGGCGTGTTCATGGCCTCGCGTTCGGCGCGATTCCGAGCCTGCGCGTCGGCGCTTTGGATTTCGGGCATGGGGCGCAATCGGCCGAACGCCGTGCGCACGCGGCCGGTCGAGCGTGCCTCCTCCACCAGGCCGTCGAGATACTCTTTCACCTTGCCGTAGCGCTCAAAATAGGTATCGATGTAACGTTGCGCTTCGGTTCGGCTGGTGCCGGTGCGTTCCGCCAGACCAAACGAGCTTAATCCGTAAATCACCCCATAGTTGATGGCCTTCGCCATGCGGCGGTGCTCATGATTTTGGAGCTCGGGCGGCACGCCGAAGATTTCCGTAGCGGTGCGCGCGTGGATATCCTCATTGCGCGTGAAGGCTTCGATCAGCAGCGGGTCCTGGGAGAGGTGGGCGAGCACGCGCAGCTCAATCTGCGAGTAGTCAGCGGAGATCAGTTGGCAACCCGCAGCGGCAACGAAGGCCGAGCGGATGCGCACGCCGAATTCGTCGTCAATGGGAATGTTCTGGAGGTTGGGATTGGAAGAAGAGAGCCGCCCGGTGCGCGCCACGGTTTGGTTGAAGGTGGTGTGCAGGCGGCCGGTCTCCGGCTGGATAAACTTGGGCAACGCGTCGATGTAAGTGGACTTGAGCTTGGCGCGCGTGCGGTATTCGATGATCTTGCGCGGCAGGTCGTGCCTTTCGGCGAGCGCTTCCAGCACTGCGGCGTCGGTGGAATACTGCCCGCTCTTTTTCAAGCGTTTGCCGCCCGGAAGCTTGAGCTTTTCGAACAAGATTTCTCCCAGTTGCTTCGGTGAATCGATGTCGAAAGCCCCTCCCGCAAGGTCATAGATTTCATGGGTGAGTGTGGTCAGTTCCCGATCGAACTCACCGGACATTCGCGTCAGGATTTCCGCGTCGATGCGCACGCCCGCAGCTTCCACCTCCGCCAGCACCGCGGCAAGCGGCAACTCAATTTCGCCGTAGAGCTTCTGCAAACCCTCGCGCGCGATTTCGGGACGCAGGAGTTCGCTCAGTTCTTGTGTGCGCATTGCGGCTTCCGCCAGGGAGGGAGAAATCTTGCGCCCTTGCCGCCGCAAAACCACGTCAACGAGCGTGTGGCTGGAGGCCAGCGGCTCGAGCAAGTAGGAATAGAGCATGGTGTCATCAGCCACACCTGCCAGCGCGATTCCTTGCTTAGCGAGCAGCAGTTGCAAAAGCTTGGAGTTATGTACGGCCTTGTGGCGAGAAGGGTCACCGAGTGCCGATGCGAGCGTCGTGAGCAGATCCTCCAAACCTCCCACCGCGATCGTGGCGTTCCGCTTGCCGTCCGCGAGTCCAAGTCCCGTGAGCCGGCCGGCAAAGCCTTGGTCACCCTCAACACCCATGGCCACGGCGAGCGAGGTGCTGCGCTCAGCCGACTGCAACCAACGTTCTACTGCTTGCGGCGTGGTGAGTTCTTCCGACTCGGTGGCGGCTTCTGCCGGCGCGGGCGCTTCTTCCAAGAACTCGCGCAAAAGTGAAGTGAATCCCAGTTCCTGGCAGAGCGCCGTCAGCTCGGCGACATCAATAGGGTTCAACTGCAAATGAGTCAGGGAGGTTTCTACCGGAACGTCAGTGCGAATCGTGGCCAACTCGCGGCTGAGCAGCGCTTCTTGGCGAAAGTCACGCAAGGCATCTCGATAGCTCTGCTTTTTGACTTGCGCGTGATTGTCCAGCGCTTTCTCCAGCGTGCCGAATTGCTGGATCAGCTCTGTGGCTCCCTTGGGGCCTATATAGCTGCGTTTCTTTTCGCCCTCCGCAAGCACTGGCTCGTGGCCCGGCAGCGGGCGGGCGCCGGGGATGTTGTCACTGGGGTCGCCCGTGAGCGCCAGCCAGTCGATGACTTGTGCCGGGTCAACACCGATAATCTCCTTCACCCTTTCCGCATCGCAAAGGGTCTCGCCGTCGCTCCCCGCTCGCGAGGGCTTCAGTACCCGGACGCGGTCGTTCACCAACTGAAACAAGTCTTCGTCACCTGAGACGATAAAAACTTCCGCCCCCTGAGCGGGCCCCGCCTTCGCCAGCGTGCCAATCAAGTCATCAGCTTCAAAGCCTTCCAGTTCCACCAAGGGCAATCCCAAGGCGCGGCAGAATCGCTTCACGTAAGGAAGCTGCACTGCCAACTCTTCCGGAAACGCCGGCCGGTTGGCTTTGTATTCTTCAAAGAGCTTGTCGCGAAACGTGGGTGCGGCCAGATCGAATGCCACGGCAACGTGATCGGGCTGATGGTCCTTGAGCAGCTTCCGCAGCGTGCGCACGAAGATGTAGATGGCTTTGGTAGGCATTCCGCTGGGCGAGACCAGCGCCATTTGCATGGGCGCAAAGAAGGCGCGAAACACCAACGACATGGCATCGATGAGAAAAAGAATTTTGGCGGTTTGGGGCAAACCATCCTCCTGGAACTCAAGCATGTGAACTTGTCATTCTACCGCAACCGTGGATTCGCGCGTTGCACCCTTCGGAGATCTATTAGCCGATTTGCTGCGAACGGAGTTTTCAAAAAGGCATCACAAAAATCACGTTTTTCAATTCCATCCAACGCAATTATGGATAGTCCACAAATCCCCAGTGATCCTGAGATGTAAGTGATGTCACAAGGCCGGACCTGAAGTTGCGGCAGGGGGGACACTTGAATCCAAAGAAACTGTAGCACAATTACCACACCACATGGGTTAAAGCTCTTTACATAATATCTGCAACTTGCAGAATCATAATGTGTTATCTTTTAACATCGACATGGAACTCCAGGTGCAGTTAGGAAACTTCGCGTCGGGGAGGAACTTTGGCTCAACAACACACGCTGGCTTCAGAGGCAGCGCTTTCAGGGATTGGTTTACACACGGGAGTTACCGTTAACCTCAGGCTTTGTCCCGCTCCTGTCCACACCGGAGTCGTTTTCAGGCGAACCGACCTGGACGGCTTCACCATCGAGGCGCAAGCGCGCCACGTTGCTCGCGTCAGCTATGCCACCAGTCTGATGAAGAAGGGCGTGCTGATTTCCACCACCGAGCACCTGCTTTCGGCGCTAGCGGGGCTAGGGGTAGACAACGCCATCGTGGAAATCGACAACCTGGAGCTCCCCATTGTGGACGGCAGCGCGCTGCCTTTCGTAAAGCTGATCCGCCAAGCCGGACTGCGGCCCCAGCGTGCACACCGCACTTATGCTAAAATACTCAAGCCGTTGGAGTTAACTGACGGCACCAAGAGGATTGCAGTCTACCCCGCTGACACTTATGCGGTGAGCTATTCGATTGCCTTCCCGCACCCGGTGATCGGCGCGGAGTCGCTGGATTTCACCCCCAGCGCTGGCCGTTATGAGGCCGAGGTTGCTCCCGCCCGAACGTTCGGCTTCCTCGCCGAGGTCGAGATGCTGCTCAAGAGCGGGTTGGTCAAAGGCGGCTCACTTGACAACGTGGTGGTCTTGGACCAGGAACGCGTCATGAATCCCGAAGGGCTGCGCTTCCCCGACGAATTCTGCCGCCACAAGATTCTCGACTTGCTGGGCGACATTTCCTTGTTCGGCCATCCCCTGATAGGCCACATCGTAGCCGACCGGGCCGGCCACTCCATGCACGCCCAGTTGGTTTCCCAGTTGCTGCGCCAAAAGGATTGCTGGACACTCACCACCAGTGCGCCAGTGCGAGTGAGCGCTCCCATCCCCGCCACCACCGAACTTGCGGCAGCAAGCGCTTAGCCCAAATCATCTATTCATTGCCTCGCAACCCAGCAGGCGTTCCGGTGGTTAGGCCGTTAAGGCCAATTGCCGCCCACTGGGCAGGAAGGCAACTTCCCATGCCGAATCGCGAGCAGTTTCGGCAATGGAAAACAGGCCAATGACTGTGGTCACCCGCCTACTTCTCAGGTACAATAACGCCCGGCAAGTAGCAAACCCAAGGGAACTAGGACACCTGAGCCTTGGCCCTCAACGAATCCGACACTCGCGCCAAGCTGATTGACCCTGCCATTCACGTCCGAGGCTGGACGGAAGACCTCATCAGCCGTGAACAGACTGCTGGGGCCATTGAGATCATTGGCGGCAAGCCGCGACAGCAATCCAAAGGCAAAGTCGATCACGTTCTCCGCGTCAAGGTGAATCCCGGGACCCAGCCCGTGGCCATGGCGCTCATTGAGGCAAAAGCCGAAAACCTTCCACCCACTCACGGTCTTGAGCAGGCCAAAGCATACTCTGCTTGCAAGCGGATGCATGTCCCGATTGTCTTTTCCACCAACGGCCACCTGTTCGTGGAATTTGACCACACCACGGGGATGACCTCAAAGCCCCGCCCACTTTCCGAGTTCCCCACTCCCGCCAGCCTGCGTGAACGATTTGAAGCCAGTGCGGGCTTCTCCTTAGAAGACTCCGCCGCGCGCCCCCTGCTCATCCGATATGCGGGCGGCGAGGCCACACGCCGCTATTATCAGGATGCTGCCATTCGAGCCGTGTTTGAGAAGATGGCCCGCTGCGATCGGACTGGCGAACCCAAGCGCGCCCTGCTTTCGCTCGCCACCGGCTCCGGCAAGACCTTTATTGCTGTCCAGATTCTCAAGCGAATTGCCGACGCCGGGCAACTTCAACGCGCCCTTTTTGTTTGTGACCGCGACGAGTTGCGCACCCAGGCCCTTGGTGCATTGCAAAACGTCTTTGGAGGCGACGCCGCGGAGGTTTATAAAGACCCCGATGGCAAGAATCATGCTCGCAACGCCCGCATTCACGTCGCGACCTACCAAACTCTCGATATTGACACCGAGGAAGGAACGGCCAACTTTCTCACTACCTTCTACCCGGTGAACTACTTCAGCCATATTGTGATTGATGAGTGCCACCGCTCCGCGTGGGGAAAGTGGTCACAAGTTCTGACCCGCAATCCCGATGCCGTGCAAATAGGCCTCACCGCCACACCGCGTCACCTCGTAGGGGCACGCCATGGCGTGCCCCTACCGGTGGAGGTCGAAAAAGATTTACAAATCACCGCCGACAATATCAAGCATTTTGGCGAGCCGGTTTACGAATACGACATGAGCCAAGGCACGGAGGATGGCTATCTCGCCCTCTGCGAAATCCAAAAGGGGCGCGTAAATCTGGACGAAACGGGCATCACCATTGCCGACATTCTCGCCCGCCACCCCGTGGACGCCAACACCGGCCAGCCCATTACCGCCGAGCAGCTGAAGGCGCTGTACGAGAAAACGGATTACGAAGACCGCATTCTCCTGCCTGATCGGGTCCTCGCCATGGCCCAGGACCTTTTCAAATACCTGCTGGGATCAGGAGGCCCGGAACAAAAGACCATTATCTTCTGCGTCCGCGACCGCCACGCGGATGACGTTGCGATCGCCATGAACAATCTCTATGCCGCATGGTGCAAGGAAAACGGCAGAACTCTGGGTCAGGATTATGCCTTTAAATGTACGGCGTCGGTGGGAGGCGCCAACTATATTGCCGACCTTCGCGGCGGCTCACGGCACCACTTTGTTGCCACCACGGTAGAACTCCTCACCACCGGAGTAGACGTTCCGGTGGTCCGCAATATCGTGTTTTTCAAGTACGTGCGCTCGCCCATCGCTTTCTACCAAATGGTGGGGCGCGGCACACGGCTTAACCCGGCCACTGGCAAGCTCACGTTCTGTGTTTACGATTACACCGATGCCACGCGGTTGTTTGGGGAGGAGTTCGTAGGGGCACGCCATGGCGTGCCCGTACGGCCCCGCGAAGGGCCGGAGCCGCCACCCCCGCCTGAGCCACAGATACTCGTGGAAGGCTTTGAGGTTCACGTCACCGACGCGGGACGCTTCATTGTGACGAATGTCGATGGCCGGGCCATGCCCGTCACCGTGGAAGAGTATAAGGAAAGGCTCGCGGCGAAGCTGGTGGAAGAAGCTCCAACGCTGGAAGCCTTCCGTGCCCGATGGATCGCTCCTCAGGATCGGCGCGAGTTGCTGGGTCAGCTCCCCGATGGGGGAAGATCAGCTTTTCTGGTGCGGGCGCTGGAGGATATGACGGATTACGACCTTTACGATGTGTTGGGCGAACTGGGTTATGGCTTGAACCCTAGCAGGATGCTGAAAAATGGATCTCAAAAATAAAATTCGGCGGAGTGAAGGGTTTTCAAGATGCTCAAGTAAGGGTCGGAGGCCCTTCCTGGGGGGCTCGGCGTGGCCCCCGAGAGCGCGATTTTCGTGCTCTGAAGACACCTCTCCCTCATCCTTCCGCCTCCCGCAACAGATTGCGCATGCGGACCAGATTGTAGGCCGCCAGCGCCCAGGTGAACATCCAGCCCACCCGCGCCTTTCCCCGGAAGCGCGTCTTGCGCATGCCGCCCACGGTTTTCACCCAGCCAAAGATTTCTTCCACCCGCTTGCGCACGCGCTGACTGAGGGCATAGCCGGGATGCCGCGTGGTACGTCCATCAATGGCACTGCCTCCGCGCCGCCCCGTGTTCTGCGCCACGTGCGGGGTGACGCCGGCGTCGCGCAGCTGGGCCACACAGCCTTGGGTGTCATAGTTTTTGTCCCCACCCAGAGTCACGCCGCCGGCCGGGGCTTGGGCGGTAACCATGGTCACGGCCGCGTCGCGCTCGGCGGTCCCCGTCGCTTGGGTCAACGCGGTCTGCACCGCCAACCCGTGGCGATTCTCCATCAACACGTGTCCCAGGTAGTTCAACTTGGCTTCTTTTCCCGGACCCTTGCGAGAGAGCAGGGCCTGCGGGTCGGTGGTCGAGGCATGCGTGGCATTGGAACGTTGCTCCCCGTGGAAATTCACCGTGGGATTGCCGGGATCTTCCGGCGGAGGGGTGGGCGCCGCATCCTTCTTCTGGAAGCTCTTCAGACTCGCCCAAGCCTCGATCAGCGTTCCATCCACGGTGAAATGCTCATCGCTGAGCAGTTGGTGCTCGCCCGCCAATTTCAGGACCTCCTCGAAGAAAGCCTGCGCCACCTCTCCTTTCAGCAGGCGTTCGCGATTCTTGCAATACACGGTGGCATCCCAGACCGGATCGTCCAGGTTCAAGCCCACAAACCAGCGGAACAAGAGGTTATAGTCCAACTCCTCCATCAGCAGGCGCTCGCTGCGCAGGGTGTAGAGGACCTGCAGCAGCAAAGCCCGCAGCAACTTCTCGGGCGGGATCGAGGGGCGGCCCACCGTCGAGTAGAGGCGGCCCAGTTTCGGGGAAAGGCGTTCCAGGACGATATTGGCCATTTGACGGATGGCCCGCAAAGGGTGATCCGCCGGAACCCGCTGTTCCGGCGACACGTAGCTGTAAAGGTGGTCCTGATGAAGGTCTTCTCCGCGCATCTCATATCCTCCTTAGGATTATTCCTAAGGATTACGTAACATACCTACGCATGACTTATCAAGTTAAATCTCGACTTTTTCAGCATCCTGCTAGGACCTGCCCCGAGCGTGCGGAGGCGTTTGGGTATAAGCACGCGGATTGGCTGAAGAGCCTTCCCCCGGCAGCCTCGGAAACGCTCCGAACACTGGCCGCCCAGTTTGCTCATGGTGGGACCGATGCCCTGGAGAATCCGCACGTCTTCGAAATGTCCGACGTCCGGGGAGCAGGGGGATTGGCCGCGCTGCGAGTGATCGGCAACCCCGCCGACGTTTTGCGCGAAACCAAGGAAAGGATTTTTGCAGCGTAGGGGCACGCTATGCTGCTGCGGTAGCAGGCGAATCGTACGGGCACGCCATGGCGTGCCCTAGGCACGCCGTGGCATGCGCGTACAACAATCGAGGAACTCGCATCTGGAGTAAGATAGGATTGCATCTGACTTCACCCAAGAGGAGGAACCTTCATCCGCAATACCAAGACTCATCTATTCGATTCGCTGCTAACGGGCGCGGGCGCGTTTTGGAAGGCGCATCCCTTCGAGGAGTTGACCCGCCTGCAAGGCGTCAAGCCCCTTGATGATCTCAATGTTTTGGCTGGCGGCTTCCCGGATGATGAGGACATCGACGAGTTTCTGAAGGATATTTACGAGCACCGTGAGACAACCTGATTCAGGGACGTACGGGCACGCCACGGCGTGCCCTAGGGCATGCCATGGCATGCCCGTACGACCGGAACCGCCGTCCCCCGTAGCAAGCGCGGAATATTCGTATGCCCTACGACCCCAAGAAACATCACCGCCGCTCCATCCGCCTGAAAGGCTATGATTACTCCGGGCCCGGATGGTATTACCTAACGATCTGCGCATTCGAGCGGCAGTTTCTGTTTGGCGAGATTGTCAGAAGTCAGATGCGGCCATCGAACATCGGAACCATTGCTCAGGAATGCTGGAACGAAATTCCCAAGCATTTTCCTCGCGCGGCCTTGGACGTATCGGTGGTGATGCCCAATCATTTTCACGGCGTTCTGATCATCAACGGGGAGCCGATCGGCCCAAGCCGTACGGGCACGCCACGGCGTGCCCAAGGGGCATGCCATGGCATGCCCGTACAGCCCGTTGACGGCATGGCCGTGCAATCGCCGCGCCCCGCATTTGGTCAGCCCGTCTCGGGCTCGCTCGCCACGATCGTGGGGCAATTCAAACAGGCGGTGACTCGACGTGTGGAGTCGAGCGCTGCCGTCGAGGCGGCGGAGTCGCCGCAATCGCCGGAATCGTACGGGCACGCCACGGCGTGCCCCAAGGGCATGCCATGGCATGCCCGTACGACCGCTGGCGGCATGCCCGCGCACATCTGGCACTAGAATTATTACGAGCACATCATTCGAAACGAAAAAGAATTGAATCGCATTCGGGAATACATTTGCAATAATCCGGTGCGTTGGCCCTACGACGTGGAAAACCCAGCGTGCGACGCTGAGGGGGCGGATGATATCGAAGAGCTTTTGGCCGCCGATGACGACGAATTGTAGGGGCACGCCATGGCGTGCCCCTACGGGCCGAACGTGGTTCGGCCCAACAAATTCAAATGGGGCCCTTGCGGGCCCCCCGAAAGCTTTTGCCTTCCACCTCCGGTTAAACCGGATTAACGTCACCATGCGTCCGCTCGTGGGCTTTGTCAACGCGTCTGGTATAATCGGCGGTGGCGGCGTCGTAGGGGCACGCCATGGCGTACCCCTACGATGGGATGGGCAAAGCAGCCGGAGGTGACAGCGATGAAGTTCTATTCGTTTCAGATCATGATTGAGAAAGAAGCGGAAGACGAAGGGTACTTCGCCTATACGCCCAACGTTCCCGGCTGCTTCAGCAACGGCAAAACCATCGAAGAGGCCAAGCGCAACATACGTGAGGCCATCGAGCAGCATCTCGCGTCGATGCTGGCTCACGCTCAGCTTGTCCCCCAGGATGACCGGCTGGTACACGTTGAGGAATTGACCGTGGCGGTCCCCGAATGAGCCGCATGCCCCAGGTGACGGCGCACGAACTGGTGCGGTTCCTCCAAACGCAGGGTTTCGCGGAGGACCGTCAGGCGGGCAGCCATCTCACTTTGTGGCACGCCGGACGCAACGTGTCCGTTACTATCCCCGTCCACACCGGTTGCGATATCGGCCGCGGCTTGGCTGTGCGCATCCTCAAAGATGCCGGGTTCAGCGTCGAGGACTACCTTCGCCTGCGGTAGGGGCACGCCATGGCGTGCCCGTACAATCCCGGCTGCACCCCTGCCTATGATCAAACAATCCCCATTACCGGACGGCTGGCGCTGGGTACGGCTGGGGAAGGGAATGACCAATGGGTGGCCGTGTCATGAGAGCGCTTAGCATTCGGCAGCCTTACGCAGAACGAATCCTGCGCGGCGTAAAAACGGTTGAATACCGGACTCGCCCGACCTCCATTCGCGAAAGGGTGTACATCTACGCGAGTCTTACAGCAGGTTGGCCGAAGGACTTTGATTCCATGGGTCTCGCGCCCGGTGATTTGCCCACTGGTGTGCTGGTCGGGACGGTGGAGATTTCGGATTGCAGCGGCGAGCCGGGCGATTACAAATGGCATTTGAAATCGCCCAAAAGATTGAAGCGCAAGCTCCGCCCCAGAAAGCAACCGCAACCAGGTTGGTTCAGACCGTTTTGAGAGGAGGTTCCATGCCTAACAAAGGGATTAATGCGGTGCATGGCGAGAGAATGATCGAAGTGAAAGTTCGATTCTGGACAAACGACCTTTCCGGTGAATCGGGAAAAATAATTCCGAAACATGCTTGGAGCAGCGGCGTGGTCTGGATGGAACGCAACCCCTCTCACGGCATCGAGCCCAAACATCCGAGAGTTTTCCACTCTCTATTGGACATCGGGGCAGTTATAGAAAGGGTCTTAATCGAACACGGAGTGGTTCTCCATCCTAGCCGGAAGATGAAGAAATATTTTTCCGAGTGTGAGCAGCCGAATGAATGAGCGTGTACGCTCGTTGCCGGATGGCTGGCGCTGGGTGCGGCTGGGGAATGTTTGCCAACAGGACCGTCGGATCGTAGAGCCGGGCTCCGATGTTTCGGCAGGGTTGCCGTATCTCAGCCTTGAGCACGTGGAGAGCAACACTGGCCGTATATTTAGAGAGTCAGCCTACCCGGTTCAAGACGAAGGAAAGAGCACAACATTTGCTTTTGACCCTCGCCATGTTCTTTATGGGAAGCTGCGACCATACTTGAACAAGGTAGCCCTGCCAGAATTTAGCGGCCGCTGTACCACAGAGATAATTCCACTCCTGCCGCGCGCCGCCACAGACCGCTGCTACTTGGCTTGGCTTTTGCGCAGGGATGAAACGGTAAGCGCGGCCATGCGCCAAAAGACAGGCTCACGTATGCCGCGAGCGGACATGGATGACCTGTTTTCCTTAGAAATCCCGCTGGCGCCGCTGGAACAGCAGAAGCGGATTGCGGCGATTTTGAATGAGCAGATGGGGGCGGTGGAGCGGGCGCGGGCAGCCGCCGAAGCCCAACTCGAAGCCGCCAAAGCCCTCCCCGCCGCCTACCTCTGTGCCGTCTTCAACTCTCCCGAGGCGCAAAAGTGGCCCATGAAGTCGCTGGGTGAGATTTGCCGTGATATTTCAGATGGAACACATTTCACCCCAGTGTACGTTTCAAGTGGCATTCCATTCTTATCAGTGAAGGACGTTAAGGAAACGGGACTTTCGTTCAACGACTGCCGATATATCTCCGATGAGCAACATCGTGAATTGATCCGACGGTGCAACCCCGAAAGGGGAGATGTACTTTACACTAAAGTCGGCACGACGGGCATAGCTAAGGCAATAGCGACAGACCGTGTGTTCAGCATATTCGTGAGTGTGGCGCTGCTGAAGCTTACCGAAGCAGTCCTCCCCGAGTTTCTTGAGAAAGCCCTTAACTCGCCTTTGGGTCGCACACAAGCAGCGAATCTAACACAAGGGATGGCGAACCGTAATCTTGTGATTCAGGATCTCAAACGCATACGAGTTCCCACCCCGCCCCTCCCCGATCAGAAGCGCAGCGCGGATATTCTAAACGACAAGATGGCCTCGGCAGAGCGGACCCGCAAGGCCATCGAGGAAGAATTGGACGCCGTTAACAAACTGCCCGCCGCCCTTTTGCGCCGGGCCTTCAGTGAGGGGTTGTAGGGGCACGCCACGGCGTGCCCCGGCCCAATTAGTGCGGGCGCGCCAAAGGGATTCTGTACGGGCACGACACGGCGTGCCCAAGGGCATGCCATGGCATGCCCCTACGACCGTTTGCAATTCGGATTTCCTAACTGCGGTAAGGTGTGCTCACACAATGGCAAACAACGGTAAGGCATTCAACACCCAGCAGTCCCTGAACTCAGCCATCAAGTCGATCTGCGACATCATGCGCCGCTCGAACTGCGCCGGGGCGCTGCAATACGTCCCGGAACTGACCTGGATTCTCTTCCTCCGCATTCTGGACGAAACCGAAACCCGCGAATCCGAAAGGGCAGAAGCCGTAGGCGCGGAAAATCAGCCCTCCCTCGAAGCCCCTTACCGCTGGCAAGATTGGGCCGCGCCGCCGTACGTAGGGGCACGCCATGGCGTGCCCGAGGGCATGCCGTGGCATTCCCCTACGATTCCGCCCCGCCCAAGCGGGTGGAAGCGGGCAGAATTGCAGGATGGCACCCTGGGGTCGTTCTTCGCCTTCGTTAATGGCGAGTTGATTCCCTACTTTAAGAAACTAAAGGAGCGCCCTAACTCGACATCACGCCAAAAGGTCATTTCCGAAATCTTCACCGGTATCGACCGCACCCGCATCGACACCGAGCGGAACTTTCTCGACGTGCTCGACAAAGTCCACGAAATCAGCGCCGAAAACGTGGACACCACACACGTCTTTACCCTTTCGCAGGTCTATGAAGGCTTGCTGCTCAAAATGGGAGAAAAGGGGAACGATGGCGGCCAATTCTTCACCCCGCGCGAGATCATTCGCGCCATGGTGCGCGTGATTGACCCCAAGATTGGCGAGACCGTCTATGACCCCGGTTGCGGGACGGGCGGCTTCCTGGCGCAATCCTTTGAGCACATGGCCGGACCGAACAACCAGAACATCACTTCACCCGACCAGCTTGAAACCCTCAAAGTGCGGACGTTCTATGGGCGTGAGAAGGATAACGCCATCTACCCCATCGCTCTTGCCAACCTTGTGCTGCACGGCATCGATGACCCGCACGTATGGCACGGCAACACCCTGACCGGGGCCGAAACCTACGGCGGTCTGTTTGCCAGCACAAATCCCCTCTATGACGTCGTTTTGATGAACCCACCTTTTGGCGGCAAGGAAGGCAAGGAAGCCCAGACGAAGTTTGCTTACAAGACCGGGGCAACCCAGGTGCTGTTTCTCCAACATGTCATCGACAGCCTCAAACCGGGAGGGCGTTGCGGAATTGTGCTGGATGAGGGCGTGCTGTTCCGCAACAATGAAACGGCTTTCGTCCAAACCAAACGCAAGCTGCTGGACGATTGCGACCTCTGGTGCATCGTAAGCCTGCCCGGTGGAGTCTTTACGGCTGCCGGCGCCGGAGTGAAAACCAACCTGCTCTTTTTCACCAAAGGCCAGCCCACGGAAAAGGTTTGGTATTACGACCTCTCGGACATCAAAGTTGGAAAGAAAAAACCCTTCACGGTGGATAAGTTTGAGGACTTCTTCCGCTTGCTTCCCACCCGCGCCGACAGCGACCGAAGCTGGACCGTCCCCCGCGCCGACATCGAAGCCAAGAATTTCGACCTGAAAGCCGTCAACCCCCACGCCAAAAGCACGGAAGACACCCGCACCCCCGAAGAACTCCTTGACCTCATCGAAGCCAAGGGCCGCGAGGTCGCCGATGCGCTGGCGGCCCTTCGCGGTGGCCCAAACGCCAAAAAGTAATCAAGCCACCCTGGTTGGCCTGTTTTGACTAAGTTGGAATCGGCTCGAAAACGCCCTCCCTGCCGGAATCCAACCGGCCGTAAGGCGCTGCCCCAGTTGACGCCTACCCTTACAACCACCCATGTAGAACAGTGGCAAGCCGTTTGCTATACTTTCGCTGAGCCATTGGCTCTGATCGGGGGCAAAATGCCCGCAGCAGGCATAGTCTCTCCGGTCGAGATAGGGGGGCAACATGAGCATCGAGGAAAAAGAGCAGGAACTTAGTGTCTATGGATCAATGGCGGCCCGATACGATGTGGCCGCCCGCAAGCTCGGGCTGGACGAAGGCCTTTCGAACTATCTCCGCACACCCAATCGCGAAATCATCGTGCATATCCCGGTGGACATGGACGACGGCACGCTCAGGGTTTTTGACGGCTTTCGGGTTCAGCACAGCATTGCCCGGGGGCCCTGCAAAGGAGGCTTGCGTTACGCGCCCAACGTCACGCTGGATGAAATCCGCGGGCTCGCCGCCGAGATGACGTGGAAGTGCGCGGTGGCGAACATACCGTTCGGGGGCGCCAAAGGTGGAATTATCTGCGACCCCGCCAAACTCTCCGTCGGTGAACTGGAACGGATCACCCGGCGTTACACGGCCGAAATTCTGGACTTCCTCGGCCCTGACCGCGACGTTCCCGCGCCCGACATGAACACCAACGATCAGACCATGGCATGGGTAATGGATACCTTCTCCATGCACATGCGCCACACGGTGACGGGATGTGTGACCGGCAAGCCGCTGAGCCTGGGGGGCTCTCTGGGCCGCCGCGAAGCCACCGGCCGCGGATGCATGATCACCGCGGACGAGGCGCTGAAGCGATTCGGTTGGAAGCGGGAAAGCACCCGCGTGATTGTGCAGGGGTTTGGTAATGTCGGCTCGCAGGCCGCGCGCCTGATGCACGAGTCCGGCTACAAGATCATCGGCGTCGCCGACGTTTCTGGTGGAGTATTCAACCGCTCCGGCATCAATATCCCCCGCCTCCTGGGTTACGTGGAGAAGCACAAGTCGATCAAAGACTTTGACGGCGGCGAAAGCATCGGAACGCAGGAAATTCTGGAGCAGGATTGCGATCTCCTGCTTCCGGCAGCCACGGAGAGCGTCATCACCGGCGAGAATGCGAACCGATTGAAGGCGAAACTTCTGGTGGAGGGCGCCAACAGCCCCACCACGCCTTCCGCCGACGATATCCTGTTTGAGCGCGGCGTGTTCGTGATCCCCGATATCCTGGCCAACGCCGGCGGCGTTACGGTTTCCTATTTCGAATGGGTGCAGGACCGCCAGGGCTATTTCTGGACGGAAGATGTGGTCAACGATCGCTTGAAACAGATCATGGTCTCCGCCTTCGACGGCGTGGTGGGCTACGGCGAAAAACATAACGTCAATAATCGCATTGCCGCCTATATGCTGGCCATTGACCGCGTGGCATCGTGCATTAAGGTGCGGGGGATTTATGCGTAGGACACATCATGAAGTGTGGCTCGCACCTTCACACCAGGTCCGCTCCAACCCGCGAAACCTCCGTGATGCGGAGCTTCGAATTGTTCGTGCTCTCGCCCTGACCGTATGCGAGAAGATCGCGGGGTCCCTCGAGCATCGAGAGACATCTAAAATAAGAAAGGAGCCCCTCATGATGTGCCCGAAGCGTAACCACCGACTTGTACTGCTGTGTGGGATGTTTATCCTTGCGACCTGGAACCCTCTTTTTGGGGATACACAGCAAGGGATGAGCGCCCAGCAACCCGGGGCCCTCGCGGCAGCGAGCCCGGCGAATATCATTCAATATATCCGCGACCGGTTTAAGGTCCCGGCGGGCGTAAAGGTCGACGCTGAGCCGGTACACCGATCGACGTTTCCGCGTTTCTACCAGACCACGGTGACCGTGGATGACGGCAACCAAAAGCGCGTCAGTGATGTGTTTATCACCAGCGATGCGCTCTGCCTTGTCACCGGAAACGTTTTTGCGTTAAGTGGCGCCAGCAACGCCGACGTGGTTCGTTGCGTGCGCGAAGCGGCCAAGCTTCCCCCCACCGCCCAGGTTACCGTGGGCCCCTTCACGAATACGGCGTTTTCGGATTTTCTGGAATCCACGGTAACGGTGCGCGATGGAAACAATGTGCAGAACGGTGAGTTGTACGTCACGCGGGATCATCGGACGGGTGTCCTGGGGTTGGTTCTGCCCTTCCGTCGGGATTTTGTCGAGCGATTAATCAACACCAAGGACCAACCAAGCGTCGGGCCCGCCAATGCGCCCGTGACGATTGTCGAGTACGCCGACCTGGAGTGCCCTCATTGCGCGCTCTTTCAGAAGTTCTTGGAAAGCGAGTTGCTGCCCCATTACGGCAGCAAAGTCCGGATTGTCTTTAAGGAATTTCCCTGGGCATTCCATCCCTGGTCAACAACCGCGGCCATCGCCAACGAGTGCGCATATCAAATCGATCCCTCGAAATTCCTCAATTACCGAACGCTGATTTTTGGGAATCAAGAAGCGATCAATGTCTCGAACCTTCGCGCGCAGTTGCTGAGTCTGGGCGAGCAGGCAGGGCTTGACCAGCTCCGTCTGGGTAAATGCCTTGACGCCAAGGCCTCGCTGGGCCGCATCGAAGCGTGCCGCAAGGAAGCCCACGCCCTGCGTGTAACTGAAACGCCGACCTTCTTTGTGAATGGCAGAATCGTGATGGGAGTGGCGCCGACGTTGGCCCTCTACGCCATTGTTGACGAGGCGATGGCCACTGCGGACGAGAGATACTAAAACAGGCTACGGAAACTGATTCCCTGCACGCGCAATATTGAGCTCGTTCCGAAATCCTGCTCTTTATGCGGGGAAGATAATCACTACAAAGCGCACGGAGAGCACAGTGAATAGCAGTTGCCCCGCGGAGGTGGGGACATCCCCCCCCCACCGCCAGCATTGACAAAGGAATGGCAAGCAAGGACAATCACAGGGCTAAAATACATTTCGCCATCGCTTCTCGGAAAGGAATAATGCGCCATGCCAGAATTTGATACTGAGAAAGAATCCAAGCAATTTTACGCCGACATTCCGGTGAAGCACGAACCCTTCTTCTTAAAGGGCGCGGGGGCGCTCGATTGGGGCATGCAGAACCGCCTGGCGCGGGTTTTCAAGCCCGCCTCCGGCCGCACGGTGATGCTGGCCATCGATCACGGATATTTCCAGGGGCCTACGACGGGCTTGGAGCGCATCGACCTGAACATTGTGCCGCTGCTGCCCTACACCAACGCCCTGATGCTGACGCGCGGCATCCTGCGCACCACCATCCCCGCCAGTTTCACCCACGGCGTGGTGCTGCGGGCCAGCGGCGGTCCGAGCATCCTGAAGGAACTTTCCAACGAGCAGATCGCTGTCAACATCGAAGACGCGGCGCGCCTCAATGTTTCCGCCATGGCTGTACAGGTCTTCGTGGGCGGCGAATTCGAGACGCGATCGATCCACAACATGACGCGGCTGGTGGACGCCGGCCTGCGCTACGGCATCGCCACGCTGGGCGTGACCGCCGTGGGTAAGGACATGGTGCGCAATGCCAAATACTTCCGCCTGGCCTGCCGCATCTGCGCTGAACTTGGCGCGCAGGTGGTGAAGACCTACTACGTGCCGGAAGGGTTTGAAACCATCACCGCTTCGTGCCCCGTGCCGGTGGTGATGGCCGGCGGCAAGAAGCTGCCTGAACTCGACGCCTTGACCATGGCTTACCGAGCCGTCAGCGAAGGCGCCGCGGGCGTCGATATGGGCCGCAACATCTTCCAGTCGGACGCTCCCGCGGCCATGATTCAGGCGGTCGGAAAAGTGGTCCACGAGCTGATGAAGCCCGAGCAGGCCTTCGACTTCTATCAGACGATGCGGCATGAGGTGGCGGGAGTCAGGGGCTAGAATCGAAACTCGAAAGTCGAAAACCGAAACTCGACGTATAACTTGCGAGCGATCGAAACGCGAAATTCCAAAATCGAAACTCGCCCTGTAGTTTGCAGGCGGATTCAAACTCGAAATTCGAGAATCCAAAGCCGTTGAGTAGCCCGCGAGTTTCGAGTTTCGAAGTTCGATTTTCGAGCTTCGTTATTCCCGAGGAACGCATGCAGAATTGTAAGGGTTTCGAATTGCTTCGGGCGGCCGCGCCTACGGTCAGCGTGGGTGTGCTTACCGCCAACTTACTCTCGCTGGGTACGGAAATCGCCCTCCTGGAGCGGACGGGCGCTAAGCTGGCGCATGTGGACGTCATGGATGGCTGTTTTTGCCCCATGATGACCGTGGGGCCACCCATCATCAAGGCTATCAAGACTTCCCTGCTCAAAGACGTACACTTGATGATCGAGGAGCCGCTGGAGAAGGTGGCGGATTACGTCAGCGCCGGGGCGGACATTATCACCATTCACGAGGAGGCCTGCTCGCACGTGCATCGGGTGCTACAAAAGCTCGCGAGCCTTACCAACATCAATGATGCTGGCCGTGGAATCGTGCGCGGTGTGGCTCTTAATCCCGGCACAAATTTGGAAGTGCTCGAACCGCTTCTGGATGAGCTGGAGTTTATTCTCCTCCTTGCCGTTAACCCCGGTTGGGGCGGGCAAAAGTATATCCCCGCGACGACCGCCCGCATCGCTCGCGTTCAACGGATGATTGCGGACTCCGGCAAGAACATCATCCTTGGGGTCGACGGAGGCATCACCAAAGCGAATATCACAGAGGTTGCCGCTACCGGCGCGGATGTGATCGTAACCGGCAGCGCCGTGTTCGACGGTAAGACGCCCGAAGCCAACGCGCGGTTTATGCTCGACGCCGTGGCCGCGGCACACAACGCTCGGTAGAAACACGATGCAGTAGACCTTACTCAGGGACACTCATGAAAAATCGCTGGTCTGATCGCGATGCTGATCAATTCGTAGCGGAATGCGCTGTGCAGTGGGGAGCCGATTTGGCGCTGCGAACCTACACCACGCGCCTGCTGGGCAGTGAGGGTGCGCTGGTGCTGCACGGCGGTGGCAACACTTCCCTCAAAGGGACCTTTCGCAATGTGTTTGGCCTGGAAACTCCCGCTCTTTTCATGAAAGCATCAGGGTTCAATCTGGCAACGATCGAGCCGGAGGGCCACACGCCCCTCGATCTTGAGTACTTGAATCGGCTGTGCGCCCTCCCGGAGCTTTCCGATGACGCCATGGCGGCCGAGTTCCAAATGCATCGGCTCGTACCCAACGCCCCTGCGCCTTCCATTGAAACTCTCTCGCACGCCTACCTTCCCGCGAAGTACATCGATCATACCCACGCCGACGCCATCCTGGTGCTAACAAACCAGCCCGACGGCGAAAAACTGATTCGCGAAGCGCTGGGCGAAGGCGTGGCGCTGGTCGAATACGTGAAGCCGGGATTCAAGCTGGCCAAGGCGGTGATTGCCGCCTACGATGCGCACCCCAAATGCCACGCCTTGGTCTGGATGCAGCACGGCATCATGACCTGGGGAGAGACGGCCCGCGAAGCCTACTCCGCCATGATCGAAATGGTGACGCGCGCGGAGGACTTCGCCGCCCGACGGGCTTCCCGGCCCCTCGTGGTGGTCATGCCGGCGTCTCTGGCCGACGCGGAGCAGCGTCTCGCGAGGGTCGCGCCCGTGGTGCGTGGTCTGCTCGCACAACCCAGCGGAGACCCTGACCGCCCTTACCGCCGCATGATTCTCCAGCCACTGGTCAATCAGGAGGTTCTGAACTTTCTCGGGTCGGATCGCGGCAAGGAATTGGCCCTGACGCCCACGCTGACCTCCGACCACCTGGTTCGGACTAAAGCCCTTCCCCTGTGGGTGGATGACCCCGATTACAGCAACCCGGCAAAATTGCGTGAGCAAATTCTGAAGGGATTAAATGCCTACGCGGTGGACTACCAAGCATACCTTGCCCGCAATGCCGCGCTGATGCCTCCCGGAATGAAACCGTTCGATTCCCTTCCCCGAGTGGTCCTGCTGCCCGGCCTCGGAGCATTGTGCGCGGGCAAGGACGTACATGCAGCACGCATCGCGCACGACATCACCGCGCAAACGCTCGCCGCCAAAGCGCGAATTGCCGCCATGGGAATCTACCGCGGCCTCGCCGAGCACCATCTCTTCGAAGTGGAATACTTCACCTTGCAACACGCCAAGTTGCGAACCGATGAACCACCGCTCGGACGCGAGGTCGCCCTGGTCACCGGAGCCGCCGGAGCGATTGGGTCGGCGATCGCGGATGGCCTTCTGGAAAACGGATGCCACGTGGCCATCACCGACTTGCCCGGCGCGGCCTTGGAGAACCTCGCTGAGGAGCTGAAAAAGAAATACGGCGAGCGCGTGATCTCCACTCCCCTCGATGTGACCGATCCCATTTCGGTTGAGCAAGGGTTTGACGCCGTCATCAAAACCTGGGGCGGCGTTGATTTGGTGATCGTCAACGCCGGCGTCGCCATGGTTTCGTCACTCGAGCAGATGGACTTCGCGGCGTTCCAGCGCGTCGAGCGGGTTAATACGGAAGGAACCCTTCTGTTGCTACGGCAAGCGGCGCGTCACTTCCGCTTGCAGGGGACCGGCGGCGACATCATTCTGGTTTCCACCAAAAACGTCTTCATGCCGGGGGCGAAATTCGGCGCCTACAGCGCTACGAAGGCCGCGTCGCATCAATTAGGCCGCATCGCCAGCCAGGAAATGGCCGAGTTGGGCGTGCGCGTCAACATGGTAGCCCCGGATGCCGTCTTTTCGCATGGAAGCCGCCGCTCCGGTCTGTGGGCGGAAGTCGGTCCTGACCGCATGAGGGCGCGCGGGCTGGATGAAAAAGGGCTGGAACAATACTACCAGTCGAGGAATCTTCTGAAGGCCGCCGTGACCGCTCAGCACGTTTCGCGAGCGGTGCTGTTCTTCGCCACGCGGCAAACACCCACCACCGGGGCCACCATTCCCGTGGACGGCGGCCTGCCGGATTCGACCCCGCGCTGAGGTGCCCAAATGACTTCTAGCGTTTCTGACCTTCGCCCTATAAGCGTATCTCCCATTTCGAGCCTGATGCGCCTTCTGCCCCTGTTTCTCTGCCTGCTACCAATAGCCGTCCCGGCCTCGGCTGCGGTGACACCGCAAAAGACGCGAGTCCTGGTTCTAACCGACATCGGCAACGAGCCGGACGATTCCATGTCCATGATCCGTTTTCTGCTTTACGCGAACGAGTTTGACGTCGAGGGAATGGTGGCCACGACCTCGATTTGGCAACCCAACATAGTCCAGCCGCAGTTGATCCGTGAGCGCGTGGAGGCGTACGGGAAAGTCCGAGACAACCTGCTCGTGCATGCGCCCGGCTATCCGGAAGCCGCTTACCTTCTGGCCCGGATCAAGTCCGGCCGGGCTGAGTACGGAATGGCAGGCGTGGGCGAGGGAAAGGACACGGAGGCATCCGAGTGGATCATCTCGGTGGTGGACAAGCCTGACCCTCGGCCCGTGTGGGTCACGATCTGGGGAGGCGCGGTTGATCTCGCCCAGGCGCTCTGGAAAGTAAAGAAGACCCGATCGCCTGCCGCCGTGGATGCTTTCGTGGCGAAACTGCGGGTCTACAGCATCTCCGACCAGGATGATACCGGGGCCTGGATGCGGGCGACTTTCCCCAGCCTGTTTTACATTTGCAGCATTCACGCATTCAGCCGCTATGCACGGGCCACATGGACGGGGATTTCCGGGGAAGGGTGGTACGGGTTTAAGGGGCCGGACCTCTCGTTGGTGAGCAACGGATGGCTCGACGAGCACATCCGCAAATACGGGCCGATGGGAGCGCTCTACCCTCGCTTTAAGGTCATCATGGAAGGTGATACCCCGAGCTTCTTATATCTAATCCCGAACGGCCTGGGAGTTCCCGAGCAGCCGAGCTACGGCAGTTGGGGCGGCCGATATGAAAAGGCTTCAGATTTCGGCGGTCTGTATACCGATACGCTCGACACGGTTCGTGGTGTGGACGGCGAAATGTATACGACAAACCAAGCTACGATCTGGCGATGGCGCGAGGCATACCAGAACGATTTTGCCGGTCGAATACTATGGACCGTACGTAGCTCCTACAAGGAGGCGAACCATAACCCCATCGTGGTCCTGAACGGGAAAGAGGGCAAAGACCCGGTGGAAATCACCGTTAAGGCTGGTGGGACCGTCAAGCTCAGCGCGGCGGGAACGAAGGACCCCGACGGAGACAAGCTCACATATGAGTGGTTTCAATACAATGAAGTGGGTGGCTTGCTTCCTCCCAAGATCCAACTCGGCGGCGTGTCAGGTCCGGAGACCAGCTTCAAGGCGCCAGCCGTTCCTCCCGGGCGATTGGGCACATTTCCTTTGTGGAACCGGACCATTCACATCATCCTCGTAGTGAAGGACAACGGCACGCCGAGCCTGTACGCCTACCGCCGTGCGATTGTAAAAGTCACCTCCGAGTAGCCACAGTCATAGCGCGGATGGAGAGCAGATTGCCGGATTCGGCACCGCGGTAAGGCAGTGGATAATGGCAAGTGGTTAGTGGCTAGTATCCGGAAAAAGCCGAAACTCGAAACTCGAGAATCGCGGCGAGTTTCGAATTTCGATTTTCGAGTTTCGGTCGTACTTGGCCGCTGGCAACGGACCACTGACAACTGACTACTGACAACCGCCCCCTGAATGATACAATCCTTCCGAATGGCCAGCACGTCCCAAGAGCCAACGCGTGTAATTGGCATCGACCCGGGGCTGAACATCACCGGATACGGCGTGGTGGTGAGCTGCGGGAGTGACGTCAAGCTGCTGGAAGCGGGCGTGATCCGATTGCCGCCGAGTGACGGCCAGAATCTTCCCGCGCGGCTGGAATCGCTCTTCCACGAGCTCCAGGAGGTGATGAAGGAGTTCCGCCCGCAGGCCATGTGCCTGGAAGAAGTTTATAGCCATGCGGATTACCCGCGCACCGCGATCCTGATGGGCCATGCGCGCGGAGTCATCTGCCTCGCGGCAAAACTTGAGGGAATCCCGGTGCTGAGCTTTTCCGCCAAGCGGGTGAAGCAGTCGGTAACAGGGAATGGCAATGCCTCAAAATTCCAGGTGCAGCGCGCCGTGCAGAATCTCTTTTCCCTCTCGAACGTGCCTCATCCGCCCGATGTGGCTGATGCGCTCGCTGTGGCGCTGTGCTACGTCAACGCTCAGCGCTTCGCGCGGAGTGGCGGAAGGAAATAGGTACTGGGTTCTGGGCGCTAGGTGCTGGGTAAGGAACCAAACCCACCCCAAGTCCCCAGATCCCAGCACCCAGAACCCAAACTTATGATTTCCGAAATTACCGGTGAAGTTCTCTACGACCGCATTCAACGCCATTCGCTGCTGATTCGAGTGCAGGCGATATGCTATGAAATCTTCGTGCCCTCGGGGATCGCGTCGCGCCTTCGCACCGCACCGGAAGGCGAGCGTCGCAACCCACTGACCTTTTACACAATTTATTACATTGATGGTGGATTGGGCGGCGGGCACTTGACCCCTAAGCTGGTGGGGTTCCTCGATCCGCTGGACCGGGAGTTCTTTGAGGCCTTCACCACCGTGCCGGGTGTGGGGTTTATGCGGGCGCTGAAATGCCTTATACGGCCGCTCAACGAAATCGCCATGGCCATCGAGGGGGGCGACGCGGCTTTCCTGAAAGAGCTCCCTTACATTGGCGCCAAAACTTCGGAAAGAATCATCACCGAGCTGCGTGGGAAAATGGCCAAGTTCGCTTTGGCTCGGGCGGAAGAACCGCTTTCCGTCGAGCAGGAATCCGCCACGGGATTAAAACAAGAAGCCCTTCAGGTGCTGGAGCAATTAGAGTACTCGCGGGGCGAAGCAGCACGCATGGTTGAGGAGATCTTCGCCAAGAACAAGAACCTGAAAACGATCGAGGAATTTCTACGCAAAGTCTTTGAACAGTTGCACCCGAGCTAGGTTATAGGGAACAGGTTACTGGTTATAGGTCACGGGTTACAGCCAATTGTCTTGCCGCCAGTGGCCTACGTTCTCAATAACCTGTATTTTGTAATCTGTACCCTGTAACCTATAGCCCACTTCCTATGCCCAGAGAACGATTAGTTTCGCCGGAACTGATTTCGAAGGAAGAAGAGAGCTTCAATCGCACCCTGCGCCCGTCCAATATCGACGAGTACGTAGGGCAAAAGAAGGTTGTGGAGAAGCTCTCCATCGCTTTGCAGGCGGCGAGGCAGCGCGGCGAATCGCTTGAACACGTGCTGTTTTTTGGTCCGCCCGGTTTGGGCAAAACCACGCTCGCCTACGTTATTGCCAACGCTATGGGGGCAAAGATCACCACAACTTCCGGGCCTGCCCTGGAGCGAACGGGCGATTTGATGGGCATCCTTACCAATCTCGGCGAGGGCGACATCCTGTTTATCGATGAAATCCACCGCTTGCCCGCCAACATTGAGGAATTCCTCTATCCGGCCATGGAAGACTACAAGGTGGATTTTGTGGTCGACAAAGGGATGTTCGCTAAAACCATCAATGTTCCACTCAAGAGGTTTACACTGGTGGGCGCCACCACGCGCGCGGGAAGCCTTTCCGCGCCGCTGCGTAACCGTTTCGGACTCTCTTATCACCTTGAGTTTTACACGGTGGATGACCTGCGAAAGATCATTCGCCGCTCGGCGGGAATTCTCAAGGCTCAGCTTGATGAGGCCGGCAGTACGGAGATCGCCCACCGCGCCCGCGGCACGCCCCGGATTGCCAATCGCCTGCTGCGAAGGGTCCGCGACTATGCCGATGTCAAAGCCGACGGCTCTATCAATGCCGATGTCGCGACCGAAGCCTTGAAGCTCGAGGGTGTGGACGACCACGGCCTGGATGATCTCGACCGAAACTTCCTCTCCACAATCATTCGCATATACAACGGCGGCCCCGTGGGGGTGGAAGCCATCGCCGCAACGCTGAATGAAGAAGTCGATACGCTCGTAGATATGGTTGAACCATTTCTCCTTCAGCAGGGGTTTATTAGCCGCACCAAATCAGGACGGAAAGCCAACGAACCGGCCTATCGCCTCTTGAGTTTACCCTTGCCCGGCGGTGGCCCGCGAACGCTTTTTGAATGAACTGAGCATCCGCTTGACCGGGGATTCCATGCTGCCCGAACAGAACCCTCCCATGTCCCGCGCGCGCCCCGCCTCACGGCCAAAGCAGGTCTACCTCTCGCTCGGTGCGAATCGCGGCGACCGGGTGGCAAACCTCCGGCGCGCCATGGAAGAACTCGGCAAAGCCAGGGTGAAGGTTCAACGGGTTTCATCATTTTACAAAACGGAACCCGTTGATTTCGGCCCGCAGGCTTGGTTCTTGAATTGCGTCGTGGAAGCGACGACGGAATTCATGCCCATGCAGCTTCTCAAGGCCGTCAAGTCGGTGGAGCGTGCTCTCGGGCGGCGGCCGGGAGTGAGCAAAGGGCCACGACCGATTGACATTGATATCCTGCTCTATGAGAATGTTGTGGTTCGCACGGCGGCATTGACCATCCCCCACGGTCGCATGGATGAAAGGCGCTTTGTTCTTGTCCCGCTGCGGGAGTTGGCGCCGGGCGCACGTCACCCGGTCAACAGAAGGACTGTGGCCGAGATGCTCCAGGACTCGCCCGATTTGAGCCAGGTGATTCGATACAAGATCGAGTGATTGAATCTTTGAGTCATTGAGCCATTTCGAAAGCAAAAACTCAGTGGCGTGTTAAGTCAACGATTCAATGGATAAATGATCCTATGAAGCAACTGCACGAGCCCTTGCGCTTCATCGCTCTCGAAGGCCCGATTCGAGTGGGAAAAACCACTCTCGCCGACCTGCTGGCGGATCGCCTTCATGCCTCCCGCATTCGCGACGACGAAGAAAATCCTTTTCTGGAGGCTTTTTACCACGATAAGCCCGGCGCGGCCTTTCAGGTTCAATTCCACTTTCTCATCCAGCGCTTCAAGCAATGGCAGGCCCTCGACTTGGCGGCGCAATCCGACCGCACCATTGTTAGCGATTACATCTTTGAGAAAGACAAGATATTTGCCTATTTGAACCTGAGCGATGCCGAACTCAAGGTCTACAATCAGTATTACGAAATGTTTGCTGAACAAGTCCCCATCCCCGATTTGGTGATATACTTGCAGGCGAGTCCCGAGGCGTTGAGGAAGCGGATCGAGAAGAAGAACGTGCCGTTCGAACCGCGCATTTCCGATGATTACCTGCAAGCGGTGGTGAATGCCTACGAGCACTTCTTCTTCCATTATAAGTCCAGTGACTTGCTGGTGATAGAAACGTCCGAGATTGACTTTGTTGACCGGAACGAAGATCTGCAGGAACTCCTGCAGCGCTTGAGCCAGCCTGTCACCGGCACACAGTATTTTTTGCCGCTTGGATCCGCATCGGCGGACTGAGACGGGAGTAATCGGCGACTCGCGCCAAAACGCGGGGGTGAAAAGCCCCGCCAGCGAGCAGCTTTTGAGTTTAAAAGACCCTCTCTGTCCAGGCAGGTGGAGGTCCTCCCGGACCCCCGGGCGCTACGCGCTTAGCGTCGGAATGACTTCCTGCGACCGGGAGGGTCTTTTATTTGTGCGACGGATTCTATATGCTGATGGACCTGTCCACGAATGATCAGGTTGGTCTATCGCCGTTGGACTTTGGAAATCTAATGAATCAAGGAGCATCGCCATGGACCATGTTTCTCCGGCCGTGAGCAAGGTGACGGTTCCCGTCATCCTCGAACGGAAACTGCGAGGTGAGAAGATCACTTGCCTGACGGCTTATGATTACTCAACCGCGCGCTTGGTGGACGAGGCGGGAATTGAGATTATTCTCGTGGGCGACTCCCTTGCCCAGACGGTCTTAGGCTATGATTCCACTGTACCCGTCACCGTAGAGGAGATGCTGCATCATTTGAAGGCAGTTCGCCGCGGCGTTCGCCGGGCCTTGCTGGTGGTCGATTTACCTTATGGCGCGTATCATGTTACCAACGAGGAAGGGTTGGCCGCCGCCGTTCGATTCTTCAAGGAAGGCGGCGCGGAGGCGGTGAAATTTGAGGGCGGACGGAAGCGCGCCCGGCTGGCGCGAAGACTTGTGGAGGCGGAAATCCCCGTGATGGGGCATATCGGTTTGACTCCCCAATCCGTTCACGCCCTGGGAGGCTATAGAGTGCAGGGCAAAACCCTTGATTCGGCAACCGAGCTGCTGGCGGATGCCGAGGCGCTGGAGGAAGCGGGCGTATTTGCCCTTGTCCTGGAGGGAATCCCGCGCGAGCTCGCCGCCATCATCACCCGCCGTTTGCGAATTCCCACCATCGGAATCGGCGCGGGCCCCGACTGCGATGGCCAGGTGCTGGTGTTTCATGACCTGATAGGACTCAGTTACCTGCCGGCGGCGAAGTTCGTGCGCAGCTACGCCAACCTGCGCGAAACACTATCCCAGGCATTGATAAGTTATCGCACCGACGTGGCGGAAGGACGCTACCCCGGCGACGGCGAGTCATACCACTGGACCGCCGCGATGCGCGCGCAGTTCGAAAAGGAAACAACCCGCTCCACCTGAACTGTTTTCCGGGCGGGGCACGTGAGCTTACGGCCCGGCTCGCATTTCCCGCGCCCGCGGGCGGGCAATCGCCGGCAGTCGCGGCATCGAGCCCGACGAGAATGAACACACGGCTGATTACCTCGATTCCGGAACTGCAAAGCTACGTACGCGAGGTGCGCCTGCGCGGGCGGTCACTGGCGTTGGTGCCGACGATGGGAGCATTGCACGAAGGCCACCAGAGTCTCATTCGCCGGGCCAAGCAGCAGTGTGATGCCGTGCTGGTTTCCATCTTTGTTAATCCCACGCAGTTCAACTCCGGCGAGGATTTTGCCAGTTACCCGCGCGACCTCCAGAAGGATGCCGAGCTCCTCTGTGCTCACAACGTGGATAGGATTTTTGCTCCTCGCCAGGAGGATATCTATCCGGCGGGATTTGACACCTTCGTCGAGCCGGGCAAACTCGCCGTGCCCCTCGAAGGCGTCTCGCGGCCCGGCCATTTCCGGGGCGTAGGCACCATTGTCCTGAAAATGTTCAATTTGGCGCAGCCCGACGTTGCCTACTTTGGGCAGAAGGATCTTCAGCAGGTCCAAGTCATCCGCCGGATGGTGGAGGACCTCAATCTCAACGTTCGCTTGGTGGTCTGCCCCATCGTGCGGGAGGCCGACGGACTGGCGCTGAGCTCGCGCAATGCCTTGCTGAGCGCTGAAGAGCGCCAAGCCGCGGCCGTCTTGCACCGCTGCCTCCGCCGGGGCCAGATGCTTGTTCACGCGGGGGAAGTCAATGCCCGCGATTTGCTGCAAGCCATGCTGCAGGTCGTGGTGGAACAACCCCTGGTGGCGCTCGATTACCTGGCGCTGGTGAACCCTTCGCTGCTTGAGCCCGTGGAGCGCGTGACCGCAGGCACGGTTGGTCTGATCGCGGCTCGGGTGGGCTCCGTACGGCTGATTGACAATCTGATTTTTGGCCCGCCCGGAGCTGACCCGGAACTTCTCCTGCAACTGGCCTTTTCCGCGCGTCCAGTCATCGACACGGGAGCACGCATCCCGGGGTTGGAGACAGAGGCGCTCTGCCGGCGCATTGCCAACTGCCGCGATTGTGCCGCGTTGTCCGCGGTAATGATCCCTCCCCGCGAATTCCTCGCCATGTACCTGAAACGCGACTACCCTGACTTGAACCATGTGCGTGTGGCGGTGATCGGCCGCGATGGTCCCATGGACCCCGACCATTATTTCTACAAACATCCCGATCGTCCCACCCGCTTCGCCTCGGCGCTTTTTGCCTTGTTGGGGCTGGAAAACTTTCAGAACTTCAAGAAGGACTTCGTGCTGATGGATGCTTTGCGTTGCCACGTCCAATCAGATCGCATTCCGGAAAGGGCCCTCCTTCATTGCGCACGGCATTTGCGCGATGAATTGAAGCAGTTCCCCAATCTGCAAGCGGTCGTGATTTTAGGGGAGGATGCCTACCAGCAGTTCCAAAGAAACGTTCTGGAACGCCGCACGAATGAGATAAGACCCTTTGAAGAGCTACTAAAACCACAGGGCTGGGCAGAGGAAAACACCCAGGTCCCCTTCCTTAAAGCCGGAACCCTGCACGCGATATACTGCTATCACCCCACGACGGGCTATAAGCGTAGCCGATTGCCCGCGGAGGCGCTCCCGCCGCTGTCCCCCTAGCCGGGCGGGCGAAGCCCTTCAGGCCTTCAGCGCCGCCAGGATTTCCCGAGCGTGCCCATTCACTTTAACCTTAGGAAAAGCCTTCCGGATTATCCCTGCCGGGTCGATGACATAGGTGGTGCGCTCGATGCCCATTGACTTCTGGCCGTAGAGATTCTTCTCCTGCCAGACTCCGTATGCCTCGAGCATCTTGTGGGATGTATCGCCCGCTAAGGGAAAGTTCAGCTTGTACTTGTCACGAAACCTTTGCAACTGACCTACTGTATCCCCGCTTACTCCCAGGACCTTTGCCCCGAGCTCGTCCAGTTCTTTTTTGGCGTCACGGAACTGGTTCGCCTCGCTTGTTCAACCCGGGGTGTCGGCCTTGGGAAAAAAGAAAAGAACAAGACTCTTGCCCTTGAAAGTGCCCAGTGAGATCTTTCCCCCGGAGTCGTCCGGCAATGAAAAGGCCGGAGCTCGATCGCCTATTTTGAGCATGGGTAACTCCTCCCAGGTGTCAGGTGTCAGCAAGAAAACCAGCTCCCGACACCTGAAACCTCACACGTCATTTTGATTCCAATTCCTTCTTCAATATCCCTTGTACCAATTGGGGATTAGCCTGGCCTCGTGTGGCCTTCATAACCTGTCCCACCAGCCACCCCAGCGTGGCCGTCTTGCCACTGCGATACTGCTCCACCTGCTTGGGATTAGCGGCGATAACCTGCCGTGCCACCGCGTCGATCCGGGCCTCATCCGTAATTTGCGCCAAGCCTTTCTCACTCACCAGCACGCCGGCCGCCTTCCCCGTGGAAAACGTCTCCGCCAGGATCTCTTTCGCCATCTTGCCAGAGACTGAACCTTTCTGGATCAAGCGCAGCAATTCCGCAAGGTGGTCAGCGGACACCGGCGACTCGGTGATTTCGCAATTCGCATTCTTGAGCAGGTGGAGGAGTTCACTCAGTACCCAGTTGGCGGCCAGTTTAGGCTCCCCACTTCCTTTGGCAACCTCCTCGAAATAATTCGCGATGGATCTTGACAGGATCAATTGGCCGGCATCGTACTCCGGCAGCGCGTACTGCCGGATGAAGCGCTGGCGGCGGGCGTCCGGCAATTCCGGCAACGACTGCCGCACTTGCGCTTTCCACTCTTCCGTAATCACCAAGGGCAGCAGGTCGGGCTCCGGGAAGTAGCGATAGTCGTGCGCGAATTCCTTCGAGCGCATTCCGTAAGTGCGCTGTTCGCGGCTGTCCCAAAGGCGAGTTTCCTGGCGAATGGTCCCACCCTCCTCGAGAATGCCAATCTGGCGCGCCATCTCATAGGCCAAGGCCTTGTGCAGGAAGCGGAAGGAGTTCAGATTTTTGACTTCGGTCTTGGTCCCGAATTCTGCGGCGCCTGCCGCGCGCATGCTTACATTGGCATCGCAGCGCAGATTTCCCTCCTCCATGTTGCAGTTGGAAACATCGAGATAGAGCAACAAGGTCTTCAGGCGCGTCAGGTACTCGAACGCCTCGTCGGGAGTCCGCAGGTCCGGTTCACTCACAATTTCAATCAGCGGCACTCCCGAGCGGTTCAGGTCGATGTAAGACTTGCGCTCGGAATCCGGGAAGCCTTCATGGAGCGATTTGCCCGCGTCCTCTTCCAGATGGACACGCGTCACGCCGATGCGCTTCCGGTTTTTTTCCACTTCGATTTCAACCCACCCATTCTCGGCGACGGGTTCGTCATACTGCGAAATCTGATAACCCTTGGGTAGGTCAGGGTAGAAATAATTCTTCCGCGCAAAACGCGACCGCGAGTTGATGGCGCAGTTCAGAGCGAGAGCCGTTTTCATCGCCATCGTCACGGCCTCCTGATTCAATACCGGGAGGGCTCCTGGCAGCCCCAGGCAAACCGGACAGACGTTGGAATTCGGCGGGTCACCAAAATGCGTCGAGCAGGAGCAGAAGATCTTGGATTTGGTCAAGAGCTGTAAATGGACCTCCAGGCCAATCACCGCCTCATACTTCGTGCGCGCCACTGTGGAAACAGTCATGGTCAGATTCCCTTGTTGCGGATTCGCCAGCCCAGCCATCCATTATACACGCTTCCGGAATACCTCAAGCCGTCCTCGGCAAGGAAGCGAGGGGTAGTAAACGCTCCCCCTTGCCGCCGTGCCCAAAAAGGGTTTACCCGCCCGCGGGCTTGACCGTGGCACCGGATGCCATTTACAGATGCTATAATGGCATCGGTAAGATGCCATCGTGATAGTGACTCTCGCTCTCGCCAAGACGCGGGCGCATTCTGGCGAGCTCTATACCCGGAGTGTGGAGCACTTTCCAAATAAGGCAAAGGAATGGCCCGGCCAATCAATCCTTAATGCGGCCCGCCCGGAAACCGACGGGCGAGCCAAGCTACACGGAATAGCATGAAACAATCAGTCCTCATTGTCGACGACGAACCCGGCATCCGCGAGTCTCTCACCGATGTCCTCGAAGACGAAGGCTATCGAGTGGAGTCCGTCGGCAGCGGCGAAGCTTGCCTGGAAATCCTTCTCACCAACAAGTTTGACGCCGTCCTGCTCGACATCTGGCTGCCGGGCCTGGACGGCATTCAAGTGCTGGAGAAAATCCGAGCCCTGGAGGCGCCTCCCACGGTCATCATGATCTCCGGCCATGGCACCATTGAAACGGCCGTCCGCTCCACCAAGCTCGGGGCCTTCGATTTCATTGAGAAGCCTCTTTCCATCGACAAGACCTTGCTGACGCTTCATCACGCGCTGGAGCAGTCGCGCCTGGCAACACAAAACCGCGATTTGCGCGAAGAGTTGCGCGGCCGCGACCGCATCATTGGCGCGAGCGTCCCCATGAAGGCCCTGCGCCAGCAACTGCAGCTCGCCGCCCCCACCACGGGCCGCGTGCTCATCTACGGCGAGAGCGGCACGGGCAAGGAATTGGTAGCCCACGCCTTGCACAACCACAGCCCGCGCGCCGACCAGTCTTTCGTAGAGGTCAACTGCGCCGCCATTCCGGAAGAACTCATTGAAAGTGAGCTTTTCGGGCACATCAAAGGGTCTTTTACCGGCGCGCTGGAAGACAAAACGGGCAAGTTCGAACAGGCCCATGGCGGCTCGTTGTTCCTCGATGAAGTGGGCGACATGAGCTTGCGCACGCAGTCCAAAGTGCTGCGCGTTATTGAGGAGCAGCGCTTCACGCCTGTGGGCTCGGGAAACAACCTCACCGTGGATGTCCGCATCATTGCCGCCACCAACAAGCACCTCGAAGACGAAATTCAGAAGGGGAATTTCCGTGAAGACCTCTTCTACCGACTGAATGTGATTCCCTTCTACGTCCCGCCGCTGCGCGAGCACGCGGAGGACATCCCGATGCTGGCAAACTTTTTCCTGGCGGAGTTCGCCCGCGCCTATGGACGCCGCCCCAAGACTTTCTCGGAAACGGCGCTGGAAACGCTGATTGCCTATCGCTGGCCGGGCAACGTGCGCGAACTCAAAAACCTCGTCGAGCGCATCGTCATCATGGTTCCCGGCGAGCGCATCGAGCGCCGCCATCTTCCCCCTTCTCTGCACCAAGACGGGGCACGGTCCATCCCCGCCAGCAAATTCCCCACCGCGGGATTCTCCAGCCTGCAAGAAGCGCGCAGCGCTTACGAACGCGATTACATTCTCCGCACCCTCGATGAGCATCAGGGCAACGTCAGCCGCACCGCCGAGGCCCTGGGTCTGGAGCGTAGTCACCTGTACCGCAAAATGCGCTCCCTGGGAATTGCCGTTGGGACCTGATCAGCCCCGCACCGTAGGGCATTCAGTTGCCTCTCCCTTCCGGTGAGATTTCAGCTCGCGCCTTGCCGCGTCTGCGGCTCGCGGGAGGGGCTTGTTAACCCTGTTTAACATTTGCCGGATTCTCTAGCACCTTGGCTCAACCGCTTTTTTCGCCAGCGAGGGCCCCCCCTGAGACAACCAGCCACCGGCGCGCGGAATCGAACCAAAAGCAGCAGGCATAGACATCCAACTAGGAAGGTGGAAGACGATGGCGAAAGTTTTCGGCTTTACAGCAAAGGCGGCATTTCCCCTTGCGGCGTGTTTTCTGGCGGGTTTACTGGTGGGCGTAGCGCGCGCTGGAGACAAGGCGCAAATGACCGGCCATTGGAATTTCAACCTGGACCAGAGCGACGATGCCGGGCAGAAGGTTCAAAATGCCCAGCAAAACAGCAAGATCCGGTCCAACACGGGAGGCGGCGGTAATTATCCCGATAGCGGCGGCGGGTACCCCGGGACTTATCCCGGCGGCGGGATGGGCGGCATGGGACGTGGCGGCATGGGCGGCATGGGCGGAATGGGTGGCATGGGGGGTGGCATGGGGCGCGGCGGCCGGCAAGGAACGCAGAACAATGGTGGCGTCAGCAGTGAGGAGTGGGACAGCCTTGCTGCGAATCCGAAGTACTTGATGATCGACCAGCGGTCCGACCAGGTTGTGGTCTCTGACGACTCCGACCATGCCCAGACCTTTTACCCTGACGGGAAAAAACACGATGATAAGGACGCGGACGGGAGAAAGATCTCGACCAAGGCTTCATGGGATGGCAACGTCTTCACCGCTGAGACCAAGCTGCCCCATTCGGAAAAACTGACGCAAACGTTCCGCCTCAGCGACGATGGCAAACAGCTCTACGTCACTAGCCGCTTTGAAGCTCCCTCGCTCGCCGGGCCGCTGAGCATTAAGCGCGTGTATGACGCGGGAAAAGCGCCAACAAAGTAGGGAGGAGAAGCACCTGTTGATTGCCTCCATGCAGGATTTTCCCCGCTCGCATGGCGCTGCCGGCCAGCCCAGAACTCCGGGCCGGTTCTGGGGGTGCCTCGCGACTACATGGAAAAGGGGAAGATGCGAATTTACTGCCCCGAACCGCCTTCGCCCCGGTAGTCCAGTTCGGCGATGAGGGCATGGTTGTTGCGCCAATGCGGTTCAACCTTTACGAAAAGTTCCAGATACACTTTGGGGGGAAAGAGTTTTTCCAACTCCTGTCGCGCCTCGGTGCCGATTTCCTTCAGGCGAGACCCGCCGGCTCCAATCACAATCGGTTTTTGCGAGTCCTTCTCCACCACAATCGTGGCGTGAAGACGCGTGATCAGCATGCTTTGTTCAAACGTGTCAATCAGCACCGCCGTCACGTAAGGCATTTCGTGCTTGGTGTGGCGGATGACCTTTTCGCGAATTATTTCGCTCGCCAGGAAGCGTTCCGGCTGGTCAGTGTATTCGTCGGCGGGAAAGTAGGACGGGCCTTCGGGAAGCCGCTGCACGATCGCCGCCAGCAATCCCTCCAGCCCCTCGCCCTTTAGGGCGGATATCGGGAAGATCTCCTCAAATCCGTAAAGCTTGGAGTAGCGATCCATCAGCGGCAACAGGTCAGGCTTGTGCACCCGATCAACCTTGTTCAACGCCAGGATCGCGCGCGGAGAATAATCCTTGAGAAGGTTGATGACGAACTCATCGCCCCTTCCGAACTTCTCGCTGGCATCCACGATCAGCACCGCCAGGTCGCGATCCGCGAGTGCCTGCCGCACGTAGTTCATCATTTGTTCATTCAACCGCGAAAGCGGCTTGTGGACACCCGGGGTATCCATGAAAATCACCTGGGCGTCGGGGCGGTGCAAAATCCCCAGGATGCGATTGCGCGTGGTCTGAGGAACCGGGGTCACAATCGAGACTTGGGATTCCACCAGCGCGTTCACCAGCGTGCTTTTTCCGGCATTGGGGCGTCCGACGATGGCAACGAATCCCGATTTGAATGCGGATGTTTCAGACATGGGCAGAATTTGCGGCGTGCGGGCTGGGCGGAACCACCATCCGTACCTTCAGAACCGTCCGCTGGTTTGCCTCCAGAACCTCAAACGTCAAGCCGTGGCTCTGCACTTTCTCACCGGCCACGGGGACGTGTCCCAATTGATTCATCACCAGTCCCGAAACGGTCGAGTAATCGTCATCCTCCAGCCGGACGTGCACCTCCTCGGCAACCTGCCCCAATTCGGCGTGCCCGGAAAGGATGTAGCTCGACGCGGACTCCTTGATGATGTCACGCGCGTGGGGCTCCACTTCATCGCGGATTTCTCCCACGATTTGCTCCACCAGATCCTCAATCGTAATCAGCCCTGAAACGCTTCCATACTCATCGATTACGATGGCCATTTGGGTAGTGGACTGCTGTAATTCCTTCAACAGATCGTGGATGGGCTTGGTTTCCGGGACAAAGGGCACGGGCCGCATGAGGCTACGGAGCGTCGCGTGTTTCTGCTCCTCGGGGGCCAATTCCATCAGGTCGCGCACGCTCACGATGCCCTCGAGGTGATCGATTTGGCCGGAATAAACCGGGTAGCGGGTCAGTCGCTTCGTGCGAAATAAACCGCGCAGGTCTTCAATGGAAGAATTGATCTCGATGGCGGCGATCTCCGGCCGCGGCGTCATGACCTCGCGGGCCACCTTATCGCCGAATTTCACCACCGACTGGAGCATTTCGCGCTCCCCCTTTTCAATCAAGCCCTCCTGCTCGCCTGTCGCAATCAGCTCCTCCAGGTCTTCCTGCGGCGAAGGCGGCTCAGGCTCAGGTTCGGTGGGTTCGAGCAGCCGGGCAATGGTGGTGGAGATCAGGATGGGAAAGGTCAGCGGCAGCGCGCCCAGAACCGCCCGCCGCAACACCAATTCCCACCGCGCCAGGATCACTTCCGGTTCGTCGTGTCGAACCACCAGCAAGAAAGGAATCAGTTGATCGGCGAGGGCCACGGCAGTAAGGACAATGAGGAGCGCCGTCCCAAGATCACTCCAAAGGTGCTCCGGCCGCCGCCAGATCAGCAGGCCGGTCAATCCCACTGCGAACAAGTGCATCGCGGCGCCGTGCAAGGCGGAAATCGACACCCCCACGCGCTCGCGATTGGGGCGGATGCGCCCTTCCTCACTCGGCCCAAAGACCTTGCGAGCCCCCACCGGCGTCAACCGCCGCATCAAAAGCCGCAGATAGGAGGCCACGGAGCCCAGCACCAGCAATATCGCCAGCACCACAATCCACGCCATCGTTAGCCAGAATCGTTGGTCCATAAACAAAACGAAGTACAAGTCAAAAGTCAAAACGCAAAAGTCAAAACCGGGATCGATTGAACTTTTGCATTTTGACTTTTGACTTTTGACTTTTGACCTGCTCTTTCGCCTGCCGTCCTCCCGCAACGCCCAATTGCTCCCGCAAGGCCAGTTCCAGAGAGAACATCTCTCCGCTATCACGTTCGTGGTCATAACCCAGCAAGTGAAGTACCCCGTGCAGAATCAGCCAGCGAATTTCATTGAGCGTCGAGTGTCCTTCTTCACGGGCATTGCGCCGGGCAGCCTCAACGGAAATCACCACCTCGCCCAGGAAATTCGTGATCCCACCCCGCTCCCGGCGGCGGGAAGGCGCCTGGGGCTCGAGCCGAAGGGGGCTCTTCGCTTTGTTCCAGGGAAAGGAAAGGACATCCGTGACTTTGTCCTTGCCGCGATAGGCAGAGTTTAGGTGGCGAATGGCGTTATCATCCACGAAGCAGATATTAAGCTCTTGATTGCCAAGCCGCAAGCACCGCTTCAGGTGCCGCATCAGGCCCAACAAGGACACGGTGCGGACCACATACCGTTTCTGAAGATTGACCAGCACAACTCCCCGCACGCCGGGAACGCGGTTCTTCCGCCTCATTTCTGCTCGCCATTCACCTTGGCGGCCCGCACTTGGTCGTACTCTTCATACGCGCGGATGATCCGTTGCACCAGGGTATGCCGCACCACGTCGCGCTCCGTGAAATAAATGATGCTGATGCCGGTCACCTTGCCCACAACTTCCACCGCTTCCACCAGTCCGGAGCGCCGCCCGCTGGGAAGGTCAATTTGCGTAACGTCGCCCGTCACTACCGCCTTGGAATTAAAGCCCAGGCGCGTCAGGAACATTTTCATCTGCTCACTCGTGGTGTTCTGGGCTTCGTCCAGGATCACGAAGGCGTCGTTTAGGGTCCGCCCGCGCATGAAGGCGATGGGCGCTATCTCAATGATGCTTTTTTCCAGATAGCGCTCCACGCGGTCCGGATCCAACACATCATAGAGGGCGTCGTAGAGCGGGCGCAGGTAGGGATTCACCTTCTCCTGAAGCGTGCCGGGCAAGTAACCCAAGCGCTCGCCGGCCTCCACCGCCGGCCTCGCCAGGATGATGCGGCTGACCTCTTTGGTGAGCAGCGCGTCCACCGCCATTGCCACCGCCAGGTAGGTCTTGCCCGTACCCGACGGTCCAATGCCAAAAACCATGTCGTGGCGTTCCATGGCATCGATGTAACTGCGCTGGTTCAAGCCCTTGGGGGCGATCGATTTCTTCCCGAAGCTCCGCGGCCGGCCCGCTTCCGCTAAGCCCCTCAGGCTGGCGTCGGGGTCCTGGCTGAGGATGCGCAGAAACCCTTCAATTTCCGCGTTCTCAAAGCGCGTACCACCCTCCACCAGCACCGAGTATTCCTCCACCATCCGTTGCGCCCGGCGCACGTTGGCTTCTTCGCCTTCTATCTCCAGCGACTCTTCACCCAAGTGGGTGGAAACCTGGAAGCATCGCTCCAAAAGCTTCAGGTTCCCATCATGAGTGCCCACGAGCGCGGGCAATCCGTTTCGTATTCTGACACTGGCCGTCATAGGGTTCGAAGTGTGAAAAACGCCTCCATCTCAGGGGATGCACATGGCGCGGGGTTCGGCAGAATGCCGCCGGTTGGCAATCTTGGAAGGTAAACACCTGTTCATCAATTCACTATTAGGCTAAACGAGCAGGCAAGGAAAGTCAAGGCGCCGAGAGAAAGAGAACCGCGTTGCCTTCACATCTCTTGGCCTCCGCGCCTCGGCGGTGAAAGAGTTCTTGGGGGCATTGTCTCACAGCCTCACCCGGGAATCTGGGTTGCACCTGCTTTTTCCTGAACGTCTCGCTGCGGGCTTCCGGGGCTCTGCCCTGCAAGGAAGCCGCCCGCAGGAACTTCGTCTCGGAAACACTATGGCACCAGCGGCCGGGCGCGGAACCCCTTTCGCCGCCAACCGCTGCTATCTTCTATCGCCTAGCCTGATTCCGGGACGTGCCCCGGCGCATCGTGCCGCGAAAGATACTTGAATTCCCTCCCACTTCTCGATATAAACGCCACGTGAACTGCGAGCAGGCAAATTCGCAAATTCTAAAATCGTCAGAGTGAAAAGAGGGAATGAATTATGGGGGATGAGATTAATCGGCGAGATTTTATGAAGCGTGCGGCCTTCACCACGGCGGGTGTCAGCATCTCCATGGCGGGGCTTAGCACCACCAATGTCCTGGGCGCGAACGACCGCATTCGGCTGGGAGTAATCGGCACGGGGCGCCAGGGCGTCTACGATATGGAAGACTTCATTCATCACGGCGTGGAAGTGGCAGCCCTGTGCGACGTCTACCAGCCCAATTTGGACAAGTGCTTGGCGACGGCCGGCGGCAAGGCCAAAACCTGCAAGGATTTTCGCGACGTGCTGGGCGACAAAGAGATTGATGCGGTCCTCATTGCCACGCCCGATCACTGGCATGCGCTTCCGGCGGTCGAGGCCTGCAAGGCGGGCAAGGACGTTTACGTGGAAAAGCCCATCTGCGTCGCCGTGGAAGAGGGCCAGAAGATGGTGGCGGCCGCGCGCAAATACAACCGCGTGGTGCAAACGGGACTTTGGCAGCGCTCCAACCTGCACTTCCAAAAGGCCGCGGAGTTGGTGCAAAGCGGCGTGCTGGGCAAGGTCAGCTTTGTGCGCACGTGGAATTATAGCAACAACTACCCCAAGGGCCAGGGAGTCTATGCTGATTCCGACCCGCCCGCCGGGCTCGATTGGGACCTGTGGCTGGGCCCCGCGCCCAAGGTTCATTACAATTTCCAGCGCTTCGGCGTGGCGGAAAACCGCTGGTCCACTTTCCGCTACTTCTACGATTACGCCAATGGCTGGCCGGGTGACTGGGGTGTCCATTTGATGGACATCGTGCAGTGGGCCATGAAGACCGACGGGCCGACGGGCATCACCGCCATCGGGTTCAAGCACTTTATCCAGGATAACACCGAGACTCCCGACACGCTGGAAATCACCTGGGAGTACCCCGACTTCATCGCCACCTACGAGAACCGCCTGTGCAACGGCAATTCCATGTACAAGCATCCCTACGGGATTGAGTTCCACGGCACCGACGCCACCCTGCTTCTCGACCGGAGCGGCTTTGAGGTCTTTCCCGAGCCGGTGGAGCAAGGCGACTATCGCGATCTAAAAAAATCCGCGGGGGACAAGGGGGAACGGGAGGAATTGGGTAAGGCGCCGTCCATGAGGATGGAATGCGTCGATGACGGCGTGCTGATCCACGTGGGCAATTTCCTGGATTGCATGCGCACCCGCAAACCACCGCGTGTGGATATCGAGGCCGGCCATCGCAGCAGCAGTTGCTGCCTCCTGGCCAACGTCGCCCTGCGCACCAGGGAGCACCTGGAGTGGGATGTCGCCAACCAAAAACTCCTGAAGGGCAGCGCCGAGGCACAGAAACTTCTCGGTCGCGAATACCGCGCGCCGTGGAAGCTGACGGTTTAGAAGAGACGTTGAAAGTCGAAGGTTGGAAGTGGCCGGGGCGGTCCGCGCACCGCCCCTACAATTGCTACTTTGACCGCTAGCTTGAAGGCTCTCCAACAAAAGTTCTTGCTAAAAGGGTGGGAATTGCGATATGGCATTGCAGGGAATGGAGCGCATCCTCGCGCGTGCCTGAATGCACTCGTCCTGGCACTGGCATCCGCGCCCGCCGGTGACAATCATCTTGAGGAGTCCGAACATGCGCACACTGGTAAAGATCATCTTCGCATTATGGGCCTTATGCATCTCAATAGGTCCCGCCTACGGCAAAGTGGTGGTGTTGTGGCAGGACGGATTCCCCACCCTGGAGAGCCAGCCGGTCCCTCAGGATATGCTGCGGAAAGCTCTGGACGGGCTGGAACCGAAATTCACCGGTCTCGATGAGCTGAACAAGCCGGAGACCCTGCGCGATGCGGAGTTGCTGGTCCTGCCCTATGGCTCCGCCGTTCCCGCCGATGCTTGGGCGGCGATCCTGAAGTATCTGCAATCGGGCGGAAATCTGCTCATGCTGGGGGGCCGGCCGCTGACGATTCCGGTGCGGAGGGAAGCGGGCAAGTTCATCCCTGAGCCGGCAGAGACGGCTTACGCTCGGGAAATCGGCATTGAACATACTTATGTGGCGCCGCTGCCAGGCAAGTTGAAGTTCGCGTGGGACGATCCAACCTTCAGCGGCGGCGACGTCGAGGCGAAGCGCGTTTTTGTGCTGGAGGAGGTGAGCCGCGGCTTGGGTTATTTCCGCAATTCCGCTGGCGAGCGCGTGGCGGCACCGGTGGTGGCCACAGACTTCAGCCTCCTTGAACGTGGGATGGGGGGTGCGCGCCTCGTGATGCTTGGCTTCGAACCCGCACCCGGATACTGGTCTTCACCGGGGGCTCTCGAGGTGGTCCGCCAGGCCGCTGAGTATGCCCGCCAGGGAGCAACGAACTTTCGTGTGGAGATGCAAAACGCCACCGTGTTGCCCGGCGAGATTCCGCAGGTTGTCGTCCGCCTGAACAACGTCCGCAAGCAGCGCTTGGGGCAGGAGCAATCGGGAAGCGTGCGGATCGAATTGCTGGCGGGCAGCCAGGTTCTCGCCACGCGCGACGTGAGATGCTCCGGCGACGCCGTGGCGGAGTTGGTAGCGTTTGTGGATCAGAAAACCCTGGCGCCGGGATTTTACGAGGTTCGCAGCACCTATGAAGACGCCGGCAAGGCACGTGAGTTCTATCAAACCGGCTTCTGGGTTCGCGACGACCAATTGTTGCACTCAGGGCCCACCTACGGCGTGAAGGGCGACTTCCTGACCAAAGACGGCATTCCCTTTTTCCCCTTCGGCACCAACTACTTCACCACTGAGAACTACGGTTGGGGATTTCATGGCGCCGGCAATGCGTGGGTTTGGGAGCAGGACTTTGCCGAGATGGAACAGCACGGCGTCAGCTTCATTCGCACGGGCGTCTGGGATGACCACATGGAGATCTTTGACGGCTCGTCGGGCCAAGTGAAGGAGCGCTTCTTGCGTAATTTGGAGGCGTTCCTGCTTTCCGCGGCACGCCATCACATTCATGTCAATTTCACCTTCTGCGCCTTTGACCCGCAGACCATCCTGCGCCATCCCGGCGAGGCATCGCTCCTCACCGCTCCGGGGACCAATCCCTACACCGATCCAGTTGCCATTCGCGCCGAGCAGAACTACGAGCTCTCCGTCGTGCGGCGCTTCAAGGACGTCCCAAACCTGAGCTGGGACCTTATCAACGAGCCGAGTTTTTCCAATCCCAAGCACCTGTGGCGGGGCAACACACCCAACAACGACCCGACGGAGCTGGCTGCGTGGCGCGCGTGGTTGCGGCAGAAATACCCGACGCTGGATGAACTGGCACGCGCCTGGAATGTGACGCCGGAGGAGCTGGGAAGTTTTGACAGCCTTCCCCTGCCCGAGCCCGCTGACCTCGCTTTCGATCGCTACGGCAATCGCCGCCTGGTGCGCGCCGTGGATTACAACCTGTTCGCGCAGGAGATGTTTCGCCGCTGGGTGCAAAGTATGGTGAAAGGCATCCGCGCCACGGGCAGCCATCAACTCGTGGATGTGGGTCAGGATGAGGGAGGCGTCGCGGATCGCGTACTGAACCAGTTCTATGGCGACGCGGGTGTGGATTTTACCGTGAATCACACCTATTGGCGGGACGACGCGCTGCTGTGGGATTCCGTGGCGGCCAAGCGCGTGGGAGTTCCGAACTTTGTGGGTGAAACGGGTTACCAACCCGTCTGGCGGCCCGACGGCGAGCAGCGCTACGACGAACTGACGGCCCTGGGCCTCGTCGAGCGCAAGTGGGCGCTGGGTTTCGCCGCCGCCAACAGCGGCTCGCTGCAATGGGCGTGGGGCAGAGGCGGCGACTTCGGCATCAAGCGCAGCGATGGGTCGAACAAAATCTGGGAAGATGCCATGCAGGCAATGGCGGGCTTTGCGGCCAAGGCTGCGCCCTACGCTACGGGACTGAAGTTGCCGGAAACCGCGATCGTGCTGCCGCAATCGCTCCAGCTTTCGGTGTACAACGCCGATGCGCTCGCCGCCCAACAAAACTGCGTGCGCGCGCTCTACCAATATGCCCGAGGGTCAGCCTACGCGGTGGGTGAGTACCAAACGGAATTGCTCGGCAACCCCAAGCTCATCCTGCTACCGTCCCCGTGGACGCTCCACGAGCAGGCTTGGCAAGCCATCCTGGCGAAAGTCCGCGACGGCGCCACACTGTTGGTCACGGGAGCCTTTGATAACGACGAGCATTTTCATGCCACCTTGCGGGCCAGCCAATTGGGAATTGATTTGCACTCGGACTTGCTCGACACGCGCGAAATTCCCCTCCCCGGGACAGATTTTGAGGTGCTGACTTTCTCCGGTAATAAGACCACATTTCTGGAGCGAACGGTCTTGCCCAATGGCGACTCGTATCTGGAAAAACCTCTGGACAAAGGCCGGATCATTATCTTTGCCTACCCTCTTGAGCTCAATGACAACCTCAACTATGTCGGCGAAATATATCGCCGCGCTCTGAAATTGGCCAACGTCACGGAAGCCTACGCCACCACAATAAATGACCCGGGCATCCTCATCTGCCCGACGCAATTCGACCATGCCACGCTCTATGTGCTGACTTCGGAATCATCGTCGTCGGAAATCTCCTTCCGGGATATAAGGAGTGGAATGGTTTTCGCCGGCAAGATTCAGCCCGGGCGGGCGGCTCTGTTGATGGTGAGCGATCGGGGAGAAGTGTTGGCAAGCTACGCCTGGTGAGGCGAGAGCGGTAGCGCACACTCCTTCTGACGACGGTTGGAACTGCCTGTCCCAATCTTGAGGGTGAGCCGATAATTCCTGGCCAGACCTACTTCGCCGTCTCCTGCTTGGCGGAAGCAGTTCGGATCACAGCATAGAACGCCGGTTTCGGTTGCCCATCGCGATCAAAGAGCAGCGGGTAGGCTGTTCGCCCTCTTACCGGCCAGTTATTGAGCCAGGAACCGCCGTCGGTTACTCCCCAGAAAGTTACTCGACTCACCTGGCCGGGATGCTTTAGGAAAACCGTGAACAGGTCGGCATAGCGTTTGGCCAAGGTCTGCTGCATTGAATCCGGCAGGCCGTTCACGTACGGATTTAGCCTGGCCTGGGCCTCAACATTCAAGCTGACGTCCGCGCCTTGATTGCGGGTCGCGTGCGGGAGCATATCAATATCAAGCTCGGTAATCATCACCCTGATGCCCAGCTTGCCGAAAGCCGTAAGGGCGGCGTCCTCTTGCTCGAGGGTTGGCCATTCCAGATTGTAATGCCCTTGCAGCCCAATGCCGGTGACGGGCACCCCCTGGTCCCTTAGATTCTTGATGAGTGCTATCGCGCCGTTGCGCTTGGCTTCGTTCTCCAGGGAATAATCGTTGTAATTCAATTGCGCCTCGGGGTCCGCTTCGTGTGCATATTGAAATGCCTTGGCGATGTAATCCTCACCAATAATTTTCATCCAGGGAGTTTGCCGTAGCGTGCCGTCATCGTTGAGGGCCTCATTGACCACGTCCCAACTATTGATGCGGCCCTTGTAGCGGCCCACGACGGTTTGAATGTGCTCGTGCATTCGCTTCAGGAGTTCGTCGCGGGTTACGGGATTGCCCTTTTCGTCGTTGAAAACCCACCGCGGCGTCTGGTTGTTCCACACCAGGCAGTGCCCGATGATGAACATGTGATTCATTTCGCCGAACTCGACGTAGCGGTCGGCTGCCCCGAATTCGTAATGCTGCGGCGTGGGATGGATCGGCGCCCATTTCAGATCGTTCTCCGGCGTGATCGAGTTGAACTGGGCTTTGACGAGGGCCGCTCCGGTGGCATCGCTTTCGGTGTAGATTGCCCGGCTGAGCGCCGCCCCAATCCTGAAAGAGCCTTGGTACGCGTCCTTCAACGTGGTCTGCGCGTGGAGCGGCAGCCACAACCAACTCACTACCAGGGTCGCGAGGACTATCGACTTGGAAAACCTCATTTCGATTTCTCCTTTCCGGGGATTCTAACACGCCCGGCAGTTCCTGGGTTGTAAATGTCTTGCGGCGCGCTATCAGATCATCCGCAATTTTCGGTAGTGTCCTCATTTCGCTTGACACGCGCCCGCGGTCTGTGCGACCTTCTTCGTTTGCCTTTTCCAAAAGGTCAAAGCAAGACACTACCCACCGGTTTGGCTTGCACTGGAATGGGAACTGCAAACCCAAAATGGAGATTCCGGCTTCGTTCCCGGTCTTGCCATTCTGTGAGATCGGCAAAACTTCTAGGAGATAACCCATGGCGAAAGACGCGCGCTTTCTTGGATTGGATATTAGCACCACGGCGGTGACCGTCGGTGTCCGAGGCACCAACGGTGAAGAAGATTTGGCCGCCATACCCATGCGGGGAACCTGCGCGTGGCACGGCCAGCCGGCCGTCGAATCGGCCACCCTGCCTCCCATGCTCGCCGAAGCCCTCCAGCAACTGGAGAAAAAAGGTTGGAGTTTCGCCAAGCCCGGCGACCTCTGCGCCTCCGTGCGTCAGCACGACATGGTTTTGCTTGGAGCCGGCGGCGAAGTCCTGATTCCGTTCATCACCTGGCAGTGCCATGCCGCCACCGCCGAAGTCGACCAGCTCCGCAAGCTGGGGGCCGAGCAGGCCGTCGGCCGCATCGAGCCGCGATTCATCCTTCCCAAGCTGAAATGGGCGCTCAACCAGGAGGCGGGGCTGGCCGGCAAAATCCGGAGCGTAATGACCACGGGGGATTACATGGCCCTCCAGCTTACCGGCGTCGCGAGGCTGAGCGCTTCGGACGCGCTGAGCAACGGCCTCCTGAATCAGAAGACCAAAGAGCTGGCCGTCTCCGCTCTCAAGATGGCAGGACATGATCCGGCCTGGTTCCCGGTCCCGATTCCTAGCGGCGCGCCCGTGGGGACGGTGGCCGCGGGGAAGGCCGCTGCCGCCTGGCGCGAGGTGGCCGGAAAGCTCAAGGGTTGGACGGTCCGGGCCGGGCTGGGCGACAATCACGCCGGCGGCGTGGGATCAGGCTTGGCGGATCGCGAAACACTCGTGCTCTCGCTGGGCAGCAGCGGAACGGTGATCCGGCGCTGCCGCCCCGACGCGCGGCTGCGCGGCAACGCCGCCCGCTTCGAGTACTTCGAGGACTCGCTCCTGCTCGAGATGCTTGCCGACTGCGCGGTCTGGTACGACCGCTTCACGGGCGCCTACAACACCAAAAGCCTTGCTTACGGCGAGCTCGACAAATTGGGGATCGGGGCCGGGATCGCGAATTTGCGCTTCGTCGGCCAGGCGCACAAGGATCAGGGCTGGCAGGAAGTTTACCCCCCGGATTGGGACAGCCTCTCGCTCGGCGCCAAGGTCCTCTCCACGCAGTCCTCGATTGCCGTGCACATGCTGCGGCTGACCAAGGACTTGCTGGGCGAAATCATCGATACCGGCGTGCCGCCCATCCAGCGGTTCGTGATTACGGGCGGGCTGTCCCGGTCATCATTGATTCAGTCGATTCTACAGACCGGTTTGCGGCGGCTGATCCCGGATTGCCGCGTGCTGGTGAGCAGCCGGCAGGGTCCGCTGGCTAATAAGGGCGCTGTGCTGGGCGCGCTGTTCACCGCCATGGTCGGCACCCCGGGTTATCCGGACCTGGCCTCGGTCATCAGCCAGCTTTGCACGCTGCACGAGGTCCAGGCGGCCGCCGTCGCTCCGGAATTCCAGCAAGGCATGGAAACCTTCCTCGGCGCGAACGTCTAAGCGAATACGCCTCCCAGCTCAGCCGTCATCCAGGCCGGGTTATTCTGTTAGTGAACCTGTACGCCGTCAATAAGGGGCATTCGCTAAAACGAGATTCTCACCAAGCCCCGCTCATTCTGCCGCCTGCCAGCGACAATTTGGCGCTTCTGGCGTCGGTCAATTTGCACCCCCGTTTTCGCCTTTCGCCGGATTGAATGTAAGTGGATTTATTTTCGGTATGTTGCCAGCTTTGGGAAGAGAAAAACCGTGCGTTCGGCGATTTATTTTCAATAACTTCTCAGCTTAGGGCACTTTGCCCGCTAAGGGATAAAATGTCGCATCGCCCTTCGCACAGTTTGTCGGCCTGCCCATCATTCCCCAACGCAGTGCCAACCGACCCGTAAATCGCCCCAGGGGCAGTACCGACCACGACACGCACCTATTTACTCTAGCCTAAAACATTGGGCTCGTCAAGAAGAAAATGAAGCCTGCCGGAAGGGACCGTCCGGCCGCACCTTAACAACCCCGTGTTCTGATGAGATAACCCGGTCAAGCGCAACCCCAATTGACACGGGATAACGGAAGTAAAGCCGGAAGAGTAATTGTCTTTAGGACAATCGGACGTTACACAAAAAAAGGGGCAGACGCAAGCGTCTGCCCCAAGAAACACAAGCTGACTCGATCTTACCGCTGCGGGCGCCGGCTACTTTGCCGTGCCGGTGATGATGGCCATCACCCGCCGCTGGTAGGCCTCGATGACGTCGGTGTTTACATCAGCCGCAGCCGCAAAGCCCTTGAAGTTGGCGCGCAGTTGACTTACACCCTTGGTTACACTTGACGCAGTCAGGAGGCTGCCCACGGTGCTGTCTTCCGCAGCCATCAGCGCGCCTTCCAGTTCAGCGACCTGCTTATCTGCGAAGTACGCGGCGACCTTGTCCTCAAGCATCCGCCAGTAACCGACGGCGCCGTTGAGGAAATGGCTCATGCCCTGGACGGAGGTGGTGGTGCGGGGCGGACGGCAGTCGAATTCCACCACACCCTTCCAGCCGCGCCGGTTAAGGGTGAGCACGATCATGAAGTCCGTGTAGACGCTGGAGCCGAAGCCGGGAGGCAGGTCGCAGTCCATGCGGCCGGCGATTTGCCCGCCGAAATGGATGAACGGCGCCAGCATTCCCTCTTCCAGCAACTGACCGAGCTCGAATACCGGATCCAGGTTCACCATCATGACATGCTGCGGATATTCCGGATTCACGAGGACGCGGCCGGCGAACGCCGGTTCGTTGAAGTAATGGCGAATGGCGCTGGCGGCGCTTGCTCCCGTGCCGGCGTACAGGGCCAGGAGCCGCGGCTCGTAGACCTTAGGTTCAACCGTGTGGATTAGCTTGTAGCCCTTTTCGAGCCCATAGCGCACGCAGATCTTCAGGCCTAGCATGTAGCGTCCGAGTCCGAGCCCGGGGTCTTGCTCATAGGCGCCGTCACTGCCTTCGCGGCCGCCCCACCAGATAACGTGCTTGGCGCCGAACTCGTTGGCGTTGTCAACAGCGTTGCATCCCTTTACGATGGCCGCGGCGCGAACCTGGGGAAATGGACTGGAGAAAGCGCCTGATCGGAAACAGGGGTTGGAGAAATTGTTGGAGGTGAAGTTGTAAATTTCCAAACCGGCCTTGGAACAGTGTTGCTTGGTGTGACCGATGACCTCGGTCACCAACCCCGGCGCGGCATCGTCCGGCCAGAGATCACGATCGTGAAATGATATCCGCTTGATGGCGGTCTTTCCGAGCACGTTGAGGAATTCGTCCGTGCTGATGTTACGAACTGCTTCCCCGAAGGGGTCGCCCCCCGGGTTGATTCCACACCACCCGCCTATGGAGAAGGCGGCCGGCGTTACACTCTTGCCCATAATTGTACTCCCTCCTCACTTTTTATTTGAACTCTAGCATATCTCATCATACGTACTCATTACAATGGGCGGCCCCGGTAACTAGCGCGCCTGGCCGAATATCGAGCTCACAAAAGAGCGCAACGCCGGAGTATCGACCTTCGTGACGCCGGTCCGCTCCTGTGTCTCTTTGATGAACTGCATGACCAACTGCGTCAGGACGGCGCCCGGCCTGGGATAGGCCGCCACGATGTAGTGCGGACCCTTGACGGCCTCTCCCTTTTCCTTCTCCAGCTCGGCCCTGAGATTGTCCGGGCTGATCAGGGAGTTGCCGCATTCGAAGATGACCTTGTCCATGGCTTTGTAGACTTCCTTGCTCTCCTTGACGAGGCCATAGTAGTCGAGCAATTGAGCGAACACGTAGTTGGAGGTCGTGTAGACGTCCTGGCCCTGCTCCGATTTGACCTCCTCACCGTTCTCCGTCCTGGTCATGGCCCAGCCCATCGTGGTGCGGTTCACTTTGTAGATGGTCTTGAGGACCTGCTTGGCCCGCTGGGCAGGGATGAACGGCTCCTCGCCCAACGCGATCATGGCCCACAGCGCGTCGAGCTGGTTGGTCCAAACGTCCGTATTCATCTTCTTGGTCACGGTGTCGTAGCAGGTCACGTAGTACTGGAGCTCGACGCCCTTGCGGTTCTTCTTCTCGCGCCAGAGCTTCTCGAAGACCGCACTCGCCCGGTCAAAGGCCGCCACGTACTGCTGGCGCGCCGGCTCGTCACCCATCATCTGCGCCATGATCTTCATGGACTCGCAGCAGGCCATGTAGTTCGTCGTGTCGTAGGCATCGGCGCCGAAGAGCACCAGGTTGTCGAAGGTGTTTTTGACCTCGTGGGGGTTGCCTTCGGGGATGCCGTCGCCGTCGATGTCGTAGGTCTTCAGGAAGTCGAAGCCGAACTTGAGCGTTTGCCAGTTCCGCTTCAAGAAGTCAACGTCGCCGAGGAACTTGATGTTGCGCAGCACGCGGGTGGCGAGCTTGGGAAACAGATCGACCCAATAGTTGTTGTTGTACCAAGCGTAATCGCTGGTGCCGCGCAGGGGATGGCCCTTGGGCATGGCGCCGACATCGTGTGCCACGCTACCCTTGATCTTGAAGTGATCCCAGATCTGGGTCAGCGAGCGGCCCTCGTACTGCTCCGGGTGCTCCTTGAAATGCTGGCGCGCCTCCACGAACGAGCCGTGCAGGTGGTAGAAGCGTTTGGTAAGGTCCTCTGCCAGGACCGAGTCGATAAAACGCTGGCACAACTCCTGCTCGACGTCGGGGAACAGCATGAGCAGCACCATCGAGTACCAGTCAACGTCGGAAGGGTCGATGTAAGCGTAGTCGAAGCACTCCAGGAATCGGGCGACGTCCTTGCCGTCCTTTTCCACCCAGATGCAGGCGTTCGAGAGGGGAAAGCTGAACTCGTTGATGATCAGGCGGGTGAGCCGCAGGGCGCCCGCCCTGTCCTTCTTGTAAGAGGGGCTCTTGCTGATGTGGCTGAAGATCCTGTTATGGATCGTCGTGGTGCGGTCGAGCCAGGCAGGGTAGTTGTCCAGGGCGATCTTGGCCATGTCCAACGCCCGGGTCTCCTTGTCCTTGAAGCGCTTGACGTACTTGCGTTCGAAGGTCGTTCCATCGATGTAGCTTTGCTGTGGGAAGTCCAGAACGACGGCGACGGGCAGCTTCCGGCCGGCCTTTGGCGGGAGCGTAAACGTAAGGCTGATCGCGGCCCCGTAGTCCTGTTTGGGAATGACGGCGCGTTTCTCGTAGAATGTGCCGTCGTCGTTTAGCAGCAAATCTTGCCTGAGACGGTTGAGGCAGAAAGAAGGGTGCACGTTGACGCTGACGCCTTCCGTCTCCGGCACGGCCAGGACCATTCGGTCCGCGCATTCCTGGCTGGCCATGACGACGCCCTTCATGCCCGACGAGGCAAACGCTTTGTGCAACTGTCCCTTCACCGGCGTCGAACAAGCGTAGACCGTGTCCTGGTCCGTCGGCTTCAGCTCCTTTTCTTGCAGGTTGACCAGCGAAGGCCGTGGGATCACGAGGATGACCTGCTGCTCTTGGTTCGATGTGTTCGTGACCTCGAATTCCTCAACGCTGATCGGCATCAGCGCGTGATCGGTCCCTGACAAGAACGGCGAGATCATGCGCCGGACGACTTTGATCTTGCCGAGCTTGTAAGCGAGCTCAGCCAAGGGCGTGGCGAGAGACAGACTCGTCTGCTTCTCGGTAACCGGAGGATGATAGTAGTTCCTGAGGGCCGGCACGTCATCCGGCCCTTCGACCGCTTGCGGGTCCCGGGTGGTAAGCATGAAATTCTTGCCCGCGACGCGCACGAAAGGCGCGGAGCCAAACTGTATGCTGTTGTGATTCAGGAGGATGAGCCTGCCGGCGTCGTTCAGGCGGTTGTAGAGACCCTCGGGCGAGATGCCGACTGAGCAAGTCGGGGCGCCCATGAGCGCGATGGTGTGGGGAAATTGAAGGGTCTTGGACATCCCCTGAAAGTGTACCGACATCATGTTGTTCAACGTAATGCCTCCGGATCTCGGGGCCGGTGATGGTGTAGATGTCGGTCGTCGTTACGCCATTCGCTTTCGCCATGTCCTTTTCCTCAGCTCGGGGCCGCGCTAGCAGTATGACAGGTCCAAGGTGTTCTTCGGCGGCGCGGGCTTCTTCACAGCGGACTCCTGCTGCACGCCCAACTTGATCGGCAGCTTGGTTTTTGCGGAAGGCTTGAGCTTGCCCCACAGCACGTCCACCGCCGCCCTGATCGAGTCGGGCGTACCGCTGAAGTTGCAAACCACGGCATCCGCCTCGTTGGTGGTGCCCTCGACGTAGGGATAGTTCGTCACGATAACGATCTTCTTGCCCGCCTCCTTGAGCTTCTTGACCAGCAGGCGGTTATTGCCCGTCTTGACGATGCGGGCGTAGTAGTTGGTCATGACGACCAAGTCAGCTTGCTTGGCCAGCTCCATGCACTCTGCGAACTCGTCCTCGTTGGCAGCGAAGTCCGTGTCCACCAGGATCAGGTTCGTGGAGTAGTTGGCCATCGCCTCGGCGAACATGTGCTGGTGCATGTACGGGTCCTTGCCGCAGAACTCGTAGGGGATGCGCTGCTCAATCACCAGCATCTTCTGGTCGGCCTTGAGCGGCAGCATCTTGTTGTCGCGCATGGTGATCAAAGCCTTCTTGGCGACATCCCAGGAGAAGTCGATGACCGGCTTGCTCAGCGCGTAGGCCTGGGCCTTCTTGGGGTCCTTCTTGCCGGCAGTCTGGAACAAGCCCTGGTCGTACTTCATGCGCAAGAGACGCGTTACGGCTTCGTCGACGCGTTGCTCGGAGAGCTCGCCGGACTCGACGGCCATCTTGATGCCGAAGAAGCACTGTGAGCGCGAGTCGTCATCGGCCTTGAGGAGGATGGTGTCACAGCCCGCCTTGATCGCCAGCGCGCAAGCACGCGGCAGCGGCCACTGCTTGAGGATGGCGGCCATGCCGATGGCGTCCGAAACGATGACGCCGTCGAAGCCGAGCTCCTCGCGGAGAAGCCCCGTCAGGATCTTCTCTGAGAGGGTGGTGGGAAACTTGTCGTCAAACGCCGGGTAAACCGAGTGCCCGGTCATGATGGCCTTCACGCCCGCGGCGATAGCGGCTTTGAAGGGCACCAGCTCAACCTCGTGCATCCGCTGCTTGTCGGCACGGATGACGTCAAGCACGTCGTGGGCGTCCGTCGCGGAGTCGCCGCGTCCGGGGAAGTGCTTCGCTGTGGCCGCAATCCCGCCATCCTGAAAGCCCTTGAGCAGCGCCACGGCGTGCTTGGCGCAAGTCTCAGGATCGTCGCTGAAGGACCGGACTCCGATCTCCGGGTTCTTGGGATTGATGTTCACGTCACAGACCGGCGAGTACATCTGGGTGACGCCGATATTGGCGAGCTGCTTCGCGATGGTTAGACCGATCTTGTAGGTGAGCTTCACGTCGCCGATCGCCGCCATGCCCATCGGAGGCGGGAACTGGCGAATGCCGCCGGCCATGTAATCGTTCTTGAAATCGCCTTCGAAATCGATGGTCATGTGCAGAGGAATGCCCGAGGGCCGGGCGATGGCGATCTTCTGCAGCCGGTTCAGGTCCTTGGTGTAGTCCCCAGGAGTGATGCTGATGCCGAAAGCCTTGCCGATATAGTAGGTCTTCGCAATCGTGAAGTAGTCGGCAGGCGGCTTGAAGTTCTTGTCGATCTGCGAGTTGCCCCAGTAGAGGTTCTTGCAGGTCTCGACCGCGTAGGGCTCAAGGCAGAGGCCGCCGCACTGCAGCTTGGTGATCTGTTCGATCCCGCTCGGGGTAAGCAACGCGCCGCGCCGGGTGAACGTGAGGAGTTGGCCGATTTTCTCCGCCAAGCTCATCCTCGCCAGTTTCTTGGTGATGAAAGCATCTCGCTTAGGATTGCCCTTCTTGACCATGTTCAGTCTCCTGTTTCTTAGTCTCGCCTATGATTCCCATTTGCCACGGTTCTCTGGCCCCACCCAGAACTCGCGTTCCTTCTTCCAGCCGGGCTCCTCAATTCGGAGGTCTTTCGTCTTCCACCCTGCCTTGATGCGCCGGGTCAGGTCGTCAAATCCCTTGTTCCAGGTAAGGCCATCCGGAACTGTGACATTCATGCTGCCGGCAGCGTTGGCGTACCTCAGGCAGGATTCGATACTGTGGTTCCAAACGAACGCCGAGAGGAATCCAGCGATCGCCGAATCGCCGGAACCGAGCGCACCCACGAAACGCTCCTCCTGGTAAACCGGGAACCAGAGCTCGCGGTTGGCCCAGTTGTCGAGGTTGGTGCAGCCGGCTGCGCCCATCTTCTGCAGGCGTCCCTTGTCGGCGGTGCGGATGTAAAGACCCCGGTGGCCGCACTTGACCATCACGATCGCCGCGCCCAGACTCAGAACATCGCTTCCCAGGGTAGAGATCTCTTTCACGGTCATATGGTCCAGCACGCTCTCTTTGGGACCGAGCTTGGCTTTCTTCTCGAGGAACTTATCCTTATACAGGAAGTAGAAGAGCTCCTCGGCGCTGGGCACCATGATGTCCGATAGCGGCACCCAGTCCTTTAGAATCGCGCGCCAATCCACTTGGCCGGCCCGGCTGTTCACGTCCGGCAGCGAGAGGTCCAGGGCCGTCGTAGTGCCTAGCTCTTTGGTCTTCTTAAGGATTTTCGTCAGCTCGCGCCCGGTGTTCTCGTAAAGCTTGGCCATCCAGGGTGGGTAACCGAAGAGCATCAGCTTGGCGCGCTGCACGAGGTCGAAGTTCATGTCCTCGTACCCGAACGTGTCGTTCGCGCCGCAGTGATGGAGATAGAAGCGATCGATTCCGGGAATGCAGATGGCGATGGTGTACGAGGTAGACTCCCCTTCGACTGTCTTGATGCCCTGAAAATGGCCTTCGTGCGCCTCGTACCAGGCCAGTATCTGCTTGCCGAAGTCGTCGTTTCCGATCTTGCCGATGAGCTCGGTCTTAACGCCGAGTCGCCTTATGGACACGCCTGCGTTTGTGACCGGCCCGCCTCCGACGACAACGCACTCGCCCATGTTGATCATCTTGCCCGGCACGAGGACGTTGGTCATCTTATCGACCTTGCCGTCAATCGTGAAAGCGGGGATAAGGTCAAGGCAGGTGTGCCCTGCGGCAACGATTTCAAGATCCCGTTTGGTGGCCACTTTAAGCTCCTAGTCAACTCAGTTTGCGTTTGAGACAAGTCCGCGCCATAGTACAGCACGCCTTCGCCCTGTTGAGGGCGCGTCTATCGTCCCAGAACGTTGTCATTAACTCGTAAAGACCAAACATCTGAAGTCACTGAAAACGCACGGCAGGGGCGCTCGGACTTACCCTGATAACGGGGCACGCGGGTGTGGCGAGCACGCACACAGTGGACGCCCTCCACCGAGGACCTCGCCGTCGCACCGTGGGTGTCCTCTCCGTTTTGGCTGGGCACAGCCCCGCCATAAAGACCAGAGACTATAACGCATGACGCGAATGGCTGTCAACAGTACGTTCGCGCAATCTAAAATGTTACCCGTGACGGATCGTCGCGCAATTTTAGAATGTTACCCGCTATGGAGACGGGTAACGGCATGAGTCGGGGCCACGAGGAAAGACTACTCCCCAGAACGATGGCGGCGGCTTCACAACTTATTAAAAGGAACCCGCCGCAAGTAACATTCTCAAATTGGTTGACAGGCCTGCGCCAGTGCATACGCTCACGGCCGCCGTCCACCCGAACGCCAGAAAGTTGACAGCTTGCTTCGTGAAGAGATAGCATCCCGAAGTCTGAGGAGCCAACTATGAAACAGCCATCCCCTCCCCTCGCGTCTCGGTCAATGCCCCATCGCGGCGCCGAATGGCGAAGCGAGGCGGACAGCCGTATCGAGCGTCTCCGCAAGGGTGACTTGGCGGTCGAAGTCCGCGATCGCAACGGGGCGCCCTTGAAGGATGCCCGCCTCGAGTACCATCTCAAGCGCCACAGTTTCCTGTTCGGCACGGCCATCGCGTACACTCCCTTTGCCGACAGCGGCGACTACGGCCGGCACTACCGGCAGTTCATCCTCGACCATTTCAACACTCTGGTCTGCGAGAACGAGATGAAGTGGTACGCCACCGAGGCCGAGCGCGGCCACGTGGATTACGCACCCGCTGACGCGTTGCTCGCCTTTGCCGACCAGAACGGTCTGGCGATGCGGGGTCACTGCCTGTTCTGGGAGCTGGAGAGGCATGTCCAGCCATGGCTCTCGGCACTCGACCAGAGCGACCTGCGCGCCGCCATGGAGCGCCGCCTCACCGCCACGGTAAACCGCTATGCCGGCCGGTTGGTGTCCTGGGACGTGAACAACGAGACGCTTGACGGCTCGTTCTATCGCGAGCGGATAGGGCCGGACGCGACCGCCTGGATGTTCAGAGAGGCGGCGCGGCTTGATCCCAAAACGCCGCTCTTCGTGAACGAGTTCGCGATCCTCGGCGAGCAGGAAAAGACCGAGCGGTACCTGGAATTAATCCGCGATCTCCGCACGCGTGGCGCTCAAGTTGGCGGAATCGGTATCCAGTCGCACGACAGCGATCGCCTTGCTGTCGATGGTCATGCGGTGCTCGCGCCTGGGGAACGGCCTCACTGGATGCTCAGCACTCCGCTCACCCCGGAGGCCTTTCTGGCGACGCTCGACCGGCTGCACGCTGAGACTGGGCTGCCGGTCCATCTCACGGAGATCAGCGCGAAGTTCCCGGACGCCACCCGGCGCGCGGACTTGCTGGAGATGCTCTTCCGGCTCGGCTTCAGCCACGAGGCGGTTCAGGCGATCATGCTTTGGGGGTTTGACGCAAAGACCCATTGGATGGGGCCTGAAGCGGCGCTCATGAACGCGGATGGCACGTTGAATCCTGCGGGCAGCCGCATCAGCCGTCTTCTGCGCGACGAATGGTCAACGCGGGGGAACGGCGTGACCGGCGTCGTCGGCCGCCTCGCCTTTCGCGGCTTCTACGGTAGCTACGCGCTGGAGTTCCGGGCGCCCGGGGGCCGCGAAACCGTGCGGGAAGTCCGCCTGACGAAATCCGCGCCGACCGCCACGGTGCAACTCACTGAATCCTGCTAAGGTTGGGGTGGCGATGCGCGCCTGAGGGCCTCGACCACCGCGTCGAATGCCGGCTTGGGCCGTCCCTGGCGATCCCACAGCAGGGGGTGATTGGTACGTCCCCGAACCGGCCAGTTGTTGAGCCAGGTATCAGCATCGGTAACGCCCCAGAAGGTGACACGGCTGACCGCGCGGTGCTTCACAAACACGGCGAAGATGTCGGCGTAGCGCTGCGCTAACCGCTCCTGCACGCCTTTGGGCAGACCGTTCGCGTAAGGGTCGAGATCCGGCGTTAGCTCGATTCGCTTCGACACGTCGGCTCCCACCAACTCCTCGGGTCGAGGCAATGGGTCGACGTCCAACTCCGTGATGATGATCTGTCTGCCGAGCTTGGCGAAGTCCACAATCGCCATTTCGATTTCCCCGGCAGAGGGGCCGTCCAGCAGCCAGTGGCCCTGCTCGCCGACGCCGTCAATCCGGATCCCACGCTCGCTGAGCGACCTCACCAGCCGAACGGCCGCCTCGCGCTTGGCCGGCTTCCAGAGGTTGTAGTCGTTGTAGTAGAGTTGCGCGTCGGGGTCGGCCTCGTGGGCAAATTCGAACGCCTTTGACACGTATTCCTCGCCCAGCGCCACGTACCAAGGCGTTTTCCGCCAAGTCCCGTCGTCTTCAAAGGCCTCGTTGACCACATCCCAAGCCCGCACGCGTCCGCGGTAGCGGCCCACGACGGTTCGGACGTGCGCCCGCAATCGCGACAGCAGCGCCTTGCGGTCGGCCGCCGTGCCGGGCGCACCTTCGAAGACCCAACGGGGTGTCTGCTCATGCCAGACCAGCACGTGGCCGACTACGAACAGACCGCACTTCGCTCCGAGGGCGACGTATTGGTCCCCTGCGGCGAACTCGAAGCGATCGGGCTCCGGATGGATGGCGTCCCACTTCAGGACGTTCTCCGGACTGATGGCGCTGAAGTGGCGCCTGACGATTTCGAGCGCCGCCGGGTCTTGCCCGGCGATCTGGGCGTCGTTGAGCGCGGCGCCGAGGAGAAAACGCTCTTTCAGGATTTTCCGCAGGGCGGGTTGCGGGTCCGTACGGCCTCCTTTCATGGGAACACTCACCACGCTCAACCACATGACATACCCAAGTGAGAACGCCTGGCGGCGCGACGTCAGAGTCCCGGCTCGCGCTCAGGCAGGCTTGCGACGCTCAGCCAGCTCGTCCTGGATCTGCAGGTTCAGCTTCTTAGTGATCGAGTAGAAGCATAGGGCCCCCACGATGACGCAGTACAGGATGGCGGGATAGATGCTGACGGTGAGGCGAATACCCAGCAGGGCGTGCGCCGTCTGGGCCACCTTGGGCTGATAGCCATACCCCCAAAGCAGCCAGCCCGCCAGGAAGCCGCCCAGGCTCAAGCCCAGCTTGAGAGCGAACAGGACGGTCGCGTAGATCACGCCCGTCGTGCGCCGGCCGGTCTTCCATTCCGAGTAGTCCGCCACATCGGCAAACATGGCCCACAGCAGCGGGATCGTCGGCGCATAGACCAGGGAGCGCAGCCAGACCATCACGAAGATCGCCCAGATGTTGTCCGGCGGTAGAAAAATGAAGCCGGCCATGAAGACCGTGGTCAGCGCGAAACCACAGAGGGCGACAACCTTCTTGCCGAACTTGATGGACAGGTAGGTTGAAAAGAGCACGCCGATCACCAGTACGACCTGGCCCGATATGTTCCACAGGCTGAATCCCACGGCCGACACGTTCGACTTGCCTGCGTTAATGACCAGACCGAAGGCGTTCAGCAGCGAGAACCACCAGCCGCTGGCGCTCGAGCCACCTGCGGCGTAGGGCAGGCCCGCGCCCCGCAGGAAGTCGAACAGGCGGTCCTTGTTCACGTAGTATTGGAAGAAGTAGATGACCGTGCCGTCGCGCATGGAGTTCGCCGTGAAGTGGGCCAGGGTGACGACAAACATGGCGATCCAGGGCCCGATCTTGCCCAGAGTGCCAAAGGATTGTCGGATGGAGACCTTCACCTGCGCCAAGGGCTGGATGCGTTCGCGCGTGGACAAGAACGTGATCACGAAGCAGACGACGCAGATCGACGCCCACAAGCCGATGGTCATCTGCCAACCCTTGGCGTTGTTGCCCTGTCCGAACTTGGCCACCAGCGGCAGCGTGAAGCCGCCCACGATCAACTGTGCAATCAGCGCTGCCACGAAGCGGTACGCCGACAAGCTCGTGCGCTCATTGACGTCGCCGGTCATAACCGCGGTCATTGCTGAGTAGGGTGTGTTGTTGGCCGAGTAGAGCGTCATCAGCAGGATGTTGGTCACAGCGGCGTAAACCAGCGTGGGGCCGTAGCGGAAGCCCGGCACGGTGTACGCCAGAACCATGGCGATGGCCCAGGGCAGCGAGGTCCACAGCACCCAGGGGCGAAACTTGCCCCAACGTGTGCTCGTACGGTCAGCCAAAACGCCCATCATGGGATCGAAGAAGGCGTCCCAGAACCGACCGACCAGGAGCAGCGTGCCGGCGATGCCGGCGGCAATGCCCATGGTGTCGGTGTAGAAGTTCAACTGAAAGAGGATCATCGTCATGAAGACGAAGTTCGCGGCGCCGTCTCCCAGGCTGTAGCCAGCCTTCTCACGCACTGAAAGCTTCCCCGTCCGGTTCGTCATTTCTGGCTCCTTTGATCTGAAGCAGTGGTCAACACTGGGATCGACGCTCTTGGCCCGGGAGCGAACCAAGCCAGGTATGTATCCTCGCCGTAGGTCTCCTCTTTTTCTTCCGAGGCCGTACAACCCAAAAGGTCGTTGGCGCGCTTCGCCACTGGCATATCGGGATTTTGGGAAGGCAGGGCCTTGGGACTTCTGGCTTCGCGTCCTCTTCCACGAGACTGGATTGTCTCTTTCATGCGCTCCTTCTCCCGACAGTAACGGTACTTTCCGTTAGCTTTGCTGCATTCTCACGTTGATTGGATGGTGCACAAGCGTGTCCGCGCGGGACTCGCAATATAAGTTTGATGGACGACGGGAAGATGAGGCTCTCACCCTGCCGCGCTTGCCTCGCTACTGCCGCTTTGCCCGCCGCATTTCCTCCTGCTTCTCGCGGCCACAATGTCTGCCATTAAGTGGCAGGAAGGCAACATACAGTTAGTTCGAAACGGCCACAAAGCATACCTCAAGTCGCCCTCGGAACGGAGTGTTTTTTTCGCACACAGCTTGCAAAACTTGCCCGCACACTCATTGGGAATTCAGGGTCATGAGAAGCAGTGCTCAATCCATAGGGAACCTTCCAGGGGGGAAATTTGCAGCCGCTTGCCCCACGCCAGTTGCACCTCTCCCGGACGATTTGCCGGATCGAGCTTCCATCTTGAATCCCGCCCGCCCAATCTGAACGCCATCAAATCGGCAGCCGACCCGACAAAACTCTGCAAGTGTGGTATACTTACTTGGCGCTTATTACCGCGGTTGTGTGGTGCGGCTGCTCAGGTGATGTTTTGAGCCGATAGTTTCCGCCTCCAGTTTCTCTCCGTAAGTCTTCAGCGCAATCTAAAACAAGTCTGGCCACGCAGGTTCCTGTGGGCGCGTAGATGTATATCCGCGCGAAACGGTTACCTTGGCCAGAGAAAAGAAGAAAAGTACAATGCAAAGTTTTTCCGAACTCACGATTTCACCCTATACCCAGGAGCGGCTGGCGGCAGCGCGATTTACCATCCCGACGCCGGTGCAAGCCGCGGCGATCCCAGAAGCGCTCGCCGGCAAGGACGTACTTGCCACCGCGCAAACCGGGACCGGCAAGACGCTGGCCTTCCTGATCCCCATCATTGAACACCTGCTGCAAAGTGATGCAGCCGGAATCACCGCGCTGGTGCTCGTCCCTACCCGCGAACTGGCCATGCAGGTGGCGGAGCAGTACAACGCCCTGCGCGGGAAGCGCCTGGGCCCCGTGGCTCTGGTGGTGGGAGGCTTGCCCGAAGCGCAACAACTCACTGCCATCCGCAAAGGCGCCCGCATGGTCGTAGCCACTCCCGGCCGCCTGGAGGATTACCTCGGCCGCCAGCTCATTACCTTTCGCGCCCTGCGCATTCTCATCCTCGATGAGGTGGATCGAATGTTGGACATGGGTTTTCTTCCCTCCATTCGCCGCATTGTGGCTGCGTTGCCCAAGGATCGCCAGACGATGGGTTTTTCCGCCACGCTAGCAGGCGAAGTGGCCCATCTCATCAATGATTACACGCGAAACCCCGTGCGCCTGGCCTTTGGGTCCACAATCAAGCCGTGCGAAAGCGTGCGCGTCCAAGCCTTCGAAGTTCCCCACGATCGCAAACAGCAAGTCCTGGAGCGCCTTCTCGCCCGCGAAACGGGCCGCTGCCTGGTGTTTGCACGCACCAAGCGCGGCACGGAGCGGCTGGCCAAGAATCTGGTCCGCCAGGGATTTGCCGCGGCCATGATTCACGGTGACCGCACGCAATCGCAACGCTCGGCGGCCCTGGCCGGGTTCCAACGTGGAAGCTTCCAAATCCTGGTCGCCACCGACCTCGCTTCCCGCGGCATCCACGTGCAGGACATCGCCCACGTCATCAACTACGATATGCCCGCCGATGCGGAGAGTTTTATCCATCGCGCCGGACGCACCGGACGCGCGGGCGAACGCGGAGTCGCCTCGACCCTTTTCGCCCGAGAGCAGCACACCGACTTGCTTCAGTTGGAGCGCACTCTGGGTATCCGAATGGAAAGGATGCGTGAGGGCGGCGACTCAGGGGAAAAGATGGGTGCAACTTCTGCAAGCACAGCGTCTCTTCCCCGCCACGGTTCGCAAGGGCTCAACGCCACTAGCAGCCTCGGCCGCAATGAATCCGCACCGAGACCGCAATTGGTAAGGCTTCCCGGTGAGGTACTGCAAATCCAGATGGAGACCTAATCAGCATTTCTCACCACAATTTCAAAAGGGCGGGATCACGGTCCCGCTCACTTTCAACTTCCGACTCTCAACTCTTAACTCTCACCCGTCCTCAATGAATCGTCGTGACGTAGATGGCGGTGTTATCTCCGGTAATTGTGGGAGCGATGAAGGCGATGGTTTGCTGGGTATCGCCAGTGAGGGAAAGGATGGGCTTTCCCGGTCCGGCCGTGGTGATGGGCAGGAAATCATCTCCTGTTGTGAGGCGATTCGACTCCCCGTCACAGTTACAAAATAGCGCGAGGTCGTTGGGCGCGTCGGTGGGGGCGGCGGCAAAAATCATGTTGCCTCGCGGACCAATGGTGAGGCTCTCGATTCTTCCCACGGCCTTGAGGGCGATGGTGCTGAGTGATTGCTTGGCCATGACCGGCTTGGTGGGATCCCCGGCCAGCAAGGCAGTTTGCATGCTGCCGTTTTCCAAATAGACCAGCAGCATTTGGACAGGCGCTACCCCCATTCGCGCCGCCAGCAGTTCCGCGGTCCGAGTGGGGTCCGGTGGAGGCTGCAATTCTTGAAAAGTTTGGATGGCGATGGCGCGGAAGAATTGTTCGGTGGCATTATCCGGAGAAACGCCGCGGCGCAGAAAGGCCGCCTCATCGTGGCCAAAAAAGAAGGGCTCGAGCAAATCCTTAGGGCCAAGCCGCATTCCCACCGGCAGGGCCAGAGCCTGGAGTCCGCGCGGGCTCCACTGGAACAAACCGCTGCCCGCTCCCTCTCCTGACCATCGCGCGCCGAACAGGACGTTGCCATCAGAGGTTACCAGCGGGGCTGAGAATTCTTCAAACTTAGCCCCTGCCTGGCCGGGCGGAGCATCAAGGTTGGTCACCAATGGTCTGGGCTTCGAGCCTTCCTGCCGCACCACGGCCACTTTCGGAACATCGGTTTGCTCCGATGCCAGCGTGGCGGTGAACGCAATCACTCCGGAGTCATTCATGCTGGGGGCGCTAAAGGTGTCGTAGGTGGTGCGGGGAAAGGGCCCCAGCAACCCCTGGAAAGCCACCACGCAAAAGCTTACTCCCGTCGATCGCACCACGGCGCGCATTTCAACGCGCGGGCTGCGCAAGCTGGTGAGGAAAATGATGTCCGGGGTGCCATTCATCTGGAGGCTTAAGAAAGGGCCAAAGGCCAGCCCCCCGTGCCCGGGAACTTCTGTGCCGGTCGCGAGCAACAGGCGCGTGTTCACTTGGGCAAAGGCCGGCACTGCGCCGCCTTCCAGCGTAACCATGAGTGCGCCCGCTGCCAGCACCGTGCGGCACCAGTCAAACTTGCTGCCCAGGACTTGAGTCAAAACCGATTCTCCCTTCCTGCTTGTCGAACCCGTAACGCATTGAACCCTTGACCGCTCTGCATCCCACGAGCGCATGGCCCAAATCACATACTGAACCCGAAGCTGGCAACCTAGCACCGAGCTTTCCTACGCGTCAAGATGAATTCCGCGATGGGGGGCTCGAGCCATTTGAGATTTGCGATTTGTGATTGGCGATTTACGGCTCGCAGTTTTCGATTTTCGGTCTTCCATTTTCGATTTTCGCTTTGCGAATTTTGATTTTCGGATTTCGATTTTCCAAGTCAGCAGATTGATTCATCCTCTCACCTTGCGCCGCCGATAACCGAGGCGGAGAAGTGTGGGCGGCCCGGTCAATCGTAAATCGGGAGTGTTACCCAAGGTCTTTTCCTCCTTCGCACTTTGCCTTTTTCTCGTCACTCGTCGCTTGTCACTGCCATTGCGGTGTGTCACACGTGGTGGATGTGGCACGGCCATCCTGGCCGCGGCCAAGTGGCGCGCGCTTCGCACCGCCTCGTCCTCCGCGCGGTCATGCTGAGCCTCGCCAAGGATCTCGCCGCCTTCGCATGGTAGATTCCAAATGCTCTTTCGAGCTGAAAATCGCGATAATTGTCTTTCCTTTCAATAACATTCTGGCTTCGCAAGAATAAGTGGTTTATTTATCATATACATTCTGGCCTAGAGAAGAATTTGACGTAGGTCAATTCTACATCTCATTTGTTTTCAGATATTTTCTGGATTGAGTCGGCATCCTTTCTCCCCCTTTTTTTCGCCCAACTTTTCATCCTGAATCATTAACTTCTTTATTTACAATTACATACACCACAGCGGAGTTCTCTCTTTCCAAGGCTAACCCCTTTTGTTTCTTGTACATTCTGGCCTTCCGCGGCGTTTTGTAACGCTGTTTTTTGGCTCACGCCCGCACCAAATTAGGGCATTTTTCGGCCAGCGCCACGTGCGCACGTGTCGCAACTCGCGGCACGACCGACCCGCTCCGTTACCTCGGGGCCTTAGCCATGAGGGTCACGCGCGGGACGCCGATGAATTGGCGCCGGCTGCCCGCGACGGCTCCGACTTTTCTCGACCCGCCGCGGAGTTTGCGTCAGGGAAACGAATACCTTCAAGCGCGGTTTTCCCGGCCATGTCGGGAAAGCTTCCGGCCGGCGCTACCGGGGTTTTCGCCTTGCTGTTCCACGCCTCCCACTTGACGCTGCCGGCGTTGAATCTTCAGCAACAAGTTGGTGACGCGCCGGAGTTCGCGAAAGTTCGAATCCTGCATTCTCCGCACCAGCGGCGCGTTGCGGTGGGTGGGAGCGATTTCCGCGGCGCGTTCGTAGGGCGAAGGGCCCGCCAGGGACTCCTTCAGGATGGCCTGGCGCTGCGCCTCGCAAATCTCCACCTGGCGGGTAAGGATATTTTCCAAAAGCTGGCGCGGACGCTCGCGCGCTTCCCATTCGGCCGCGGTGATGCTGGGATATCGCTGATCGTTTTCCTCGGGTTGTTCAGCGCTGACCGAAAGCTGCCCTGTATTGGTCGAGAGGCAGGCACATGCGGACGTAGCGCTGGCCTTGAGAGCCTGGCCTGAGCTGTGCGAAGGGCCGGCAGGTGCCGGACTAAAGTCCGGCGCTACGTCGGCTGTAGCGCCAGCATCCTGCTGGCATTGTTGTGGCAGGCGGAAACCCGGTGCTACGGATGGTGTGGGCGGGGTGTCGCCGCTCAGGCCAAATATCTCCTTGATCCGCCTGAGGGCATTGCGCGACTGCACCTCGGGGTCAATGCCGTCTTCACCGGTGCCCGGCGGCTGAAGTTGGTAAAAGAGCGCCAGAGCGATTTCGCCCATTTCCTTCAACACTCCCTCCTGGTGGAAGTTCTTCATCATGTCCAGATCGTGGGGAGTGGTGACGTAGTGTTCATGCGCCACCGCTTGCACGAGCCGCCGCAAGATGTCCCCCGTCATTTTGAGGCGCATCATCTGCGCGTGGAGCTGGTCCCCCCGGCCCATGCTTGCCTCCTTAGCCTGGCGCACGGCATAGCCCTCCTGCATGCGGTCGGCGCGATTCATCAGCCAGGTGGCCCGCGCCAGGCGGATCACCAACCCCTCCTGCAAGCTGCCGACGGGGTTGAATTCCTTCCAGAGTTCTTCCAGCAAGTCCTGGAACTGCGCCGGGTCTTCCCCCAGCGAGCGCAAGGCCATATCTTCCGCCTTCAGGTAAAACCCATGGCGCAGGTGGGCGGCGCGCATCCGCTCGCGGCCTTCGGGAGTGGCTGGCCCGTGCCAACCCCGGCCGTTCCTGCGATTGGCGGAGATTTTCTCCTGGGTCATCTTCTGTTTTTTCCTTAAGGACATGCGATCCTCCAAAGGTGCAAAGGTGGGGCGCTGCGGGCGGCGAGGTCCGGCCCCGCGCTGTCCCAACTGGGCTAGTGCTAGTAGCCTCGGATATATATTTCCGCTTTCAGATGACAGGTGTCAAGGGGTTAATGTACTAGATGAGGACTGAGGGCCATTTACGGCAGCAATGATGGACAGCATGTCTGAAAGCAAGCTCTCCAGCAGGCTCGGACCTGTTCTGGAGGTCCGCGGCTCTCCGCGCCAGTTCGAGTGACAGGCCACAGTCCATTTCCAGACGAATTGAACGTGGTTTGATTATTAAAGGGAAAGTCCACGTGCCAGTGCAGTGACCGTGGCTTCATCCCCCACCCGCTTCATCCCCTTGCAATATTAATTGAAAGGGTGTAAATAGGTCAGTAGCTAACGCGGTGATTAAAACTATATGACCGGGTTTTGATTTTGGCTATGGCGCGTTGCACGCGTACGAGATGGGCATCTACGTTTCTCGGCGAACAGGAATGGACCGACCGCGTAGTCATCGAACAGAAAGGAGACGAGATGGGAGATGCGAGGATTGAGATCAAGGTTGGCGCCGTTTCATTTTCTGGAGAGGGTGAGGGAAAGTGGTTGTCAGAACAACTCGATAAGGTATTAGAGAAGATTCCGGAATTGGCCAACGTTGTCCCGGCCCGGCCCGACGCCGAAAGGGAGGATGGAACCAGGGAGGACGCGGGCAAGCCGCCCACAACGAGGAAGCTAGCAGGCACGCTCGCCAGTTTCCTAAGAGAAAAAAAGGCGGCGACAAATCAGGTAAGGAAATTCCTTGCCACGGCAGTTTGGTTGCACGATCACGGCAACCAAGAGAACCTTACGACGAAAGATGTGACGAAGGCTTTAAGCGTCAGCAAGCAGGGGTCACTCACTAATGCTTCAAATTGCCTCGCAAATAACGTGTCCAAAGGCTTTTGCGACAAGGCAGGCAAGAAGCAGTTCTACGTAACTGACGAGGGTCGCGCCAGTCTGGGGTAGCGAATGATTAGTGCGTCAAACGCGCTGTCTGCCATTCCAGGCGGCCTGCGCGATCCGCTTGTTGCCGAATACCAAGCCATCGTTCAGAATTTTCTCGAGACGCGCTGGTTGCCCTCAGAGTTGAGCGGTGGACGATTCAGCGAAATCGTGTACACGATTCTGGACGGGCATGCGAGGAACTCATATCCGAATTCCCCATCGAAGCCTGCCAACTTCGTTGAAGCTTGCAGGAGGCTAGAGGGCAATGGTCATGTTCCCCGAAGTTTCCAGATTCTGATTCCCCGTATGCTCCCGGCGTTGTACGAGGTTAGAAACAACCGGAGCGTGGGCCACGTCGGAGGCGACGTAAACCCCAATCACATGGATTCAGTTGCGGTGTTGTCCATGTGCAATTGGATAATGGCTGAACTCGTCAGGGTCTTCCACGGTCTGACGATCACCGGAGCGCAGAAGGTCGTGGACGCTTTAGCTGAGGTAAGAATCCCCGTCGTCTGGTCGGACGGTGGTGGAGTGAAGCGAGTACTGCGACCGGAGCTAAAGTTGCCGCAGCAATTGCTGCTGTTGATTGCAACATCAGTACCGGATGTTTCTTCAAAGGATCTCATTGAGTGGACTGAAGCCGAGGACGCGAACTATTTCATGAAGATTATAAGAAACCTCCACGCAAAACGATTTGTCGAGTTCACCGAGACAACCGACAAGGTGAGGATCCTGCCCCCCGGCGCGAGGTTTGTTCAAGAATTGATTCGCAAGAAGAACCTCTCCAACGTCGCCTAGCGACCGCAATGATCTGAGTACCAAACAAGTCTCCCAACCCGCTCTTTCGCGTGGGACCAGACACAATTCGCATGCGTCATTGAAAAATGCAAGGCAGGGGCGGTAGCTTCCGGAGACGGCACGAGACGCGTGGCGGATCCGCCATGCGCGAGAGGCCTAAAGAGGCTATGGGCGGCCAATAAGAAAGATGGGGGTTTCTTTCTCTCCGTCCTTGGTGACAACGCAGACCTTTGCCCCCTCTCGTGCCTTCTCCGCAAGGTATCCATACAATTGGATTGCTTGGCGAACCAGGCTGGCCTTGCTGTCTGCGTCCACTGTCTCCTCCAGCTGTTCAAGCCGCTCGAAGAATTGGGGACTGACATCAAGGGTTATACGTATTTTCTTCTCTTTCTCTCTCATAATCACCCGCGAAATAACTTTATCGCCTTGGCGAAAAGCACAAAGACATGCTTTATAGGGGCGAAATCGCCTCGTGCGTTAGCTTGATATGCCATCGCTGCCAAGACAAACCCACCCAGAATACCGACCGCAAGCTTCACGAGACGTAAAGGCTTGCTCGGCGTACCCCATCTATGATTTAGTTCGACCGTGACCTTTATGCTTCCGCCAACGGGCTCGCCTACATTTAGCATTAGGCGCCCAGATCGTTTCTCGGTCTTCGTTGAAAACTCCCGTTGAAGTTCGCTTGTCCTACCACTCCTTCTCTTGGTCATCGAGGCCGAGGCCTCCTTATCCAGCAGGAGAGAGCGGCAAGGAATGAACGGTCTTACTGACTTTTCGGTATCGCCTTCCCTAGATTTCCCAAAAACGGCCGTTCAACTCCCGCTTAAGATGTGTCTTTCCAAAGCACCTCAAAACCAAACTTTCCAAATACATTAGTCTTCGTATCCATGGAAACCTCCTTTTTGGGGTCCGGGATCCAAAACGAGCACCTACCCCCTTTGGGGTGTCGCATCGAAGACAAATGCCCACCCCTTATTCAGTTGATCTATCTGCATACCTTTTAAGTCATTTTTAATGCAAAGTCAACAGTTTTTTGCACAGTTCCTGTGCGGAGCTTTCTTGTGGACCTGCGATGGTCGCACCACCGACGGAACCGACGAATATAACCCCTCTGCCCTGGACTGCCTAGACTCCCTCCCGATGATGACGAGGCCAGTACCAATGGCAGCTACTCCAGCACGTGTACGATCACTCCCGACGATTTTCCCTTCCCGCGATAGACCCTTTCGCTGGCCTTCTGGAAATCCGACGGCTTGGCGTTGGGGATATCGACAAACGTCTGGGGGTTGCGGTCGATGAGGGGAAACCACGTGCTTTGCACCTGAATCATGATGCGGTGGTTGCGGCGGAACGTGTGGTTGATGTCGGGCGCGGTAAAGTCCAGCTCTTCCACCTGGCCGGGCGTCATGGGCTCCGGCTTTCCGAAGCTGTTGCGAAACTTGGCGCGCATGGGCCAGCCGCGCAGCAACTGCTGATAACCCGCCATGACAATCGAGGGAGGCGGAACGTCCGTGGGCATGGGCGGGGCCGGAGTGCCCGGCGGAGCTTTGGTTTCCGGCTGGGGATAATCGGGCGGATAGACGTCGATAATCTTCACCACGAAATCGGAATCGGTGCCGGTGGTGGAAACGAACAGGCGCGGGGAAATAGGACCGGCAATCGTCACATCCTGTTCCAGGGGCTCCGTCTGGTAGACCAAAACATCCGGGCGGGTGGAGGCGGAGCGCTGATCGCCCACCATGTATTCCTGCGGCACGTGGAGCGCGGTGTAACCGATGAACGGAACGGGGCGGTTGGGGTCACTCACGTATTCGTCAAACGCCTCATTGTTGGCTTCCGGGGCCGTGAACGCGAGGCCGCCCTGGGCCTGAAAATAGAGCACGCGCGTCTTGGCATTGGCGGGAGGCCAGCTCGAATATTTGCGCCACACGTTGGTGCCCGTTTCGAAAACATAGGCCTTGGGCAAATCCTCGGTTCCTTTCCCCTTCAAATACTTCTCGAAAAAGGGAAACTGAATGTTGTCGCGGAAATAGAGCGAAGTCTTGGCGGCAAAGCTGACGCTGCCCAGATGATCGCCATCCCAGCGCGCCCAGCCACCGTGTACCCAAGGGCCTTCCACCAATCCGTTGTAAATGCCCGGATCGTTTTGTTCGATGGAGCGAAAAACCTTGAAGGGGCCGGAAAGGTCTTCGGCGTCGAACCATCCCCCCACCGTCAGCACCGCGCAATGAATGTTCCTCAGGTGCGGAGCGAGGTTGCGCGCCTTCCAATAATCGTCGTAAGTATCGTGCCCCACCTGATCGTTCCACAGAAAGGTCTGGTCATGGAAATAGCGCGCGTTGGCGTTGGCCAGCGGCCCCAGCTTGAGGAAGAAATCATAGGCGCTCTGCGTTTCGTAATCGAATGCCAGAGTGGGCTTGGGCGGTGTGGGATTTTCCAAGGGCTTGAAACTGGCGTAGAAACCAAAGTTGGCGTCGAGCATGAAAGCTCCGCCATGGTAGGCGTCGTCACCCATGAAGAGGTCGGTCATGGGAGCCTGCGGCGAGGCCGCCTTGATGGCGGGATGCGAATCGATGATGCTGGCCGAGGTGAAAAAGCCCGGATAGGAAATTCCCCAGATGCCGACGTTGCCATTGTTGTTGGGCACGTTGTGGAGCAGCCATTCCACCGTGTCGTACATGTCGGAGCTGTCGTCCACGTCCTGCTTGCTGCGCTTCTCGTCAATGTGCGGACGCATTTCCACGAACTTGCCCTCCGACATGTAACGTCCGCGCACATCCTGATAAACGAAAATGTAACCGGAGCGTTCGAAGGCGTCCGAAGGCCCCAGACTAGAGCGATATTGGTCCTCGCCATAGGGCGCCACGCTGTAGGGAGTGCGATCCACCAGGAAGGGATAAGCGACGGAGGTGTCCTTGGGCACGTAAACCGAAGTGAACAAGCGCACGCCGTCCCGCATGGGGATGCGAAATTCGTATTTGGTGTAGTGCTCCCGGACATTGAATTCCTCCGGGGGCTTAGCCTGCGACCATGCGCTCGGCAGAAACCCCACGAACAAAATCAAGAACAAGAAGGCAATTCGAGATCGCATCTTGGCTCTCTCCTTCTGGTGAACATTGCCAAACATAATAACAGCCGCTGCTTGGGCTGCGGTCGGCAACCGTTAGCCATTCGCGGCCCCCGGAGCCCCACCACAGAGAATGGATGTTACTATACTTCTTCGGATTCCGTAGCGGTGAGCATCCCCGTTTTGCCGCGCCTTTGCGGCTGGTGAACGTTTACTTGCATCAACCCCCTGACTTACAATAATCCCCGCCTGTCACCCTTGTGCCGTGCGTGTGGCGGCCACCCTTCGCCTGAGGGTTTCGCGTGGATGTCGCATACGAACTTACGCCGCTGGTTGCCACCAAGCTTGTCGTTTATACCTTCGGGACGCTCATCCATCTCTTCTTGATAGTTTTGATTCTGGGAAACAGACGCTTGCGCCGGCTGGATTGGCTGCTGTTCGCGTTGATGGCGGCATTATTCCTGTGGTACTCGGGCAATCTGCTGGCCCTCAATATCAGCCTCTACTACGGGGCGGCGCCGGCGCTTCTATCCGGATTTTCCCGCACTATTTCCATCGTCGGATTTATCGCCGCCGTACCCCTGCTGGTCCATTTGCAAGCAGAATATTGCGCGGGCTTCATCTTGAACCGACTCCGGCTCCGCCTGGTGGCAGCATTATTCTACCTTCCCGTAACGATCTCCCCCTGGATAGTGGGCCGCTTGCTCGCTCGCCTCGGAGTGGAACCATTGGTGGCGCTTGGCCCCCCGGTGCGCTTGCTGGTGCTCTGGGCGGCAGCCGCTCTTTTTTTTGCCGCAGGTGTCAACGTGTACTTGTATGTGCACCGTCGCACCGTTGAACCGGCTTTCGCGCGCTTTTACGCTTATCTTGCGGCGCTTCAGGCGCTGCTGGCGCTCGGTTGGGCAAGTGCCTATTTGCCGCGCGCCCTGCCCCCTGTGGGCGGGCTGGGAGGATACTTCTCCACTGGCCTGATGCTCGCAGGAATCCTCCCCAGCGCCCTGGTGGGCTATTCCATCTTTCGCTACAACTTCCTCGACCTGCACGTTCAGCGCAACGTCCTCTATTCCGTCGCGGTGATATTTGGATTCCTGCTCTACCTAAATCTCATGCGCCGATTGAGTGGCTGGCTGGAGGCTCATGATGTCCTCCCAACGGCTGTCACCGAAGGCGTGATGATCTTCATCCTGGTCGTGCTGGTGGAACCGCTAAAACGGCTGATCAGCCGGGCTCTGCACCAACAATTTGTTTCGGAATTCGAAAAGGTGCAGAAGCTCGCCGCGGAAATTGAGGAACATGCCAAACAGACGGGGGACGAGGATTCGCTCCAAGCGCTGGTGGAAGAGCGTGTACCCACGGCGCTCGGTCTGGAACAGGTGAGACTTCTGCGCGGCCCGATCCCCGCCAGCGCTCCCGTTGCGAGTGTTCCGCCTAAAGCCCACCGCATACCCATTTCGCGCGGGGGAGCGACAGTTGCCATACTGGAAGTGGTGCCAGCCGGCGGGGGAGTTTCCGGCGACCAACTCGCTGCCCTGGAGGTTCTCGCCAACCGCCTGGCGGCAGCCCTGGAACTTTGCCGGCTCATCGCTGACAAGATCAAGCTGGAGCGTGAACTGGCCGAGAAGGAGAAGATGGCCTTTCTCGGCGAGATGGCGGCGCGCATCGCGCACAATGTCAAAAACCCGCTCAGTGGCATGAAAACCATCGTGCAGCTCATGGAAGAGGACCAAGCGCTTCCCGCGAATACGCGGCGTGATTGCCGAATGCTGGTGGAAGAAATCGACCGCCTGAACCGCAACATCTTGCAGGTCCTGCGCTACACCAAGCCCGCTCGCGATACGGATCGCCCGGCCGATTTGGCGTCCGTCGCGAGGAAGATTGCCGCCATCTCCCGCATGGAAGCTGAGCGGCGGCATATAACGCTGGATGTGAACGACTCAGGGCCGTGCCTGGTAGAAGGCGGAGAGGAGGCCGCCAGCGACATCGTATCCAACCTCCTAGTGAACGCTCTGGAGGCGAGTGACGACGGCAGCGCCATTCGGATTCAATTTGCGCACTCGCCAGGACTGCCGGAGTACGTCGAACTTGCGGTCGAGGATCAGGGACGCGGAATTCCCCCCGACAAGTTGGACAAAATCTTTCAGCCGTTCTTTACCACGCGCGCCGGCGGAACAGGCTTGGGTCTCGCCATCGTCAAACGACGATCGGACGAAATTGGCGGGTCGGTGGATTGCGAAAGCCCGGTGCAGGAAGGGAACGCAACTTCTGCCCACCCTGGCACTCGATTTGTTGTACGCTTTCGGATTGCCCAGTCAGCGGTAGCGAAAGAGCCCGGGTAGCGGGGGAAATAATGGCCCGCTCCATCTCCCGCCGTGGCCTTTCGGCCCTACGTGCCTCTGAGGAGAAAGGACTTCGCCCTGGCATTGAAAGCGTGCTGAGCGGCGGGTTTCAGTTTCGAAGAATATGAGCCAATCAAATCCAACCAGCCCCCGACAAGCATCTCCCACCATTCTGATTGTCGACGACGATAGCACGGCTCGTTACGGCATGCGGCGCGCTTTGGAAGGCCGACATCGCGTGTTGGAGGCGGAAAGCGTTCCTGCGGCGCGGCGGATCATGGCCCAGGAGAATCCCCACCTACTGCTATTGGACATCGAAATACCTGAGGAGAGCGGCCTGGATTTTCTTCGCGAGTTGAAGGAGCAGGCGAGCAGCCCCGCGGTGATCATGATCACGGCCTATGGTTCGGAAAGGATCGCTGTGGAGGCGATGAAGAGCGGCGCCTACGATTACCTCCCCAAACCTTTTGAGGTGGATGAACTTCGACTGCTGGTGGAGCGCGCCCTCGATCACCTGGCGCTGGCGGAGGAAAACCTGCGCCTGAAGCGCCAACTGGTTTCGGAAGGTCAGTTCGGCGCGATGATCGGATCAAGCAAGGTTATGCGCGAACTTTTCGATATGGCGGATCGCATCGCGCAGGCGGAAGTGACCGTGCTGATTCAAGGAGAGAGCGGAACGGGAAAGGACCTCCTGGCCACGGAGATTCACCGGCGCAGCAACCGCGGCAAAGGCCCATTTGTCGCCTTGAATTGCGCGGCACTTCCCGAGCACCTGATTGAAAGCGAGCTCTTCGGGTATGAAAAGGGCGCTTTTACCGGGGCCTCCGCAATGAGGCGCGGCAAGTTTGAACTGGCAAACGGCGGCGTGCTTTTTCTCGACGAGGTGGGGGACATGTCGCTCCCCACGCAAGCGAAGCTGCTGCGCGTTTTGGAAACACGCCGGGTAGAACGCCTGGGCGGCACGACGTCGCAGGAGGTGGACGTACGCATCGTAAGCGCCACCAACAAGGACCTGGCAGCCGAAATTGCCAAACAGACGTACCGGGAAGATCTCTATTACCGCTTGCGAGTGGTGCTCTTACGGGTGCCTGCGCTGCGGGAACATCGCGAGGACCTGCCGCTCATGGTCCAGCAGTTCTGCCGCATGTTAGGGGAACGACACGGCAGGCCTACGCCCGTGGTGTCCAAAGAAGCCATGGAGCTTTTGCAGAGGGCGGAATGGAAGGGAAACGTTCGGGAGCTCAAAAACGTGCTCGAAAGCGCGGTCGTGATGAGCCGTGGTGATGTCCTGCGCCCTGAGGATTTCTCCAAGGATTTTTTGGGGACCCATGTTGATCGTCAGGGAACAACAGACGACGTGGGCTTTCTCGACATCAATGACTACCGCGAGGCGCGGCGGCAGTTTGAAATCTCATTTATCAGGGGCAAGCTCCGTAAGCACGACGGCAATATTACCCGCACGGCGGCGGCGATCGGCCTGCACCGCCAGAGCCTTCAGGAAAAGCTTCGGGAATTAGGGATTCGCGCTGACGCTGATGAGTAACTGTAGCGCGTCTATGCTTTAGGTCCGCGACTCTTCCCCAATGGGCAGGGAAAAGCCGCGGACCAAAAGAACTGGTCCGCCCTACGGTTCTTGAAGACGGATGAGGAGCTACTCTTTGGGCTTGATCTCGCAACCGGTTGGTTTCTTGTTCCCCGACGGGGAAGGGGTTCGCGGCGATCACGTGAAGCGGGAGATCCCAGGGATGCGCGGCAGGACGAAAAACCACAGGATCAGGAAAGCGGCATAAAGCAATATGAATTTCATAATCTGATTATACACCCGCAAGGCTGATTGCAGTGCAAGCTGGCCACAGCAAGCTCCGACCGCGGAGCATTCACAGGGCCGGCCAGAGGGATTCCCAGATTTTAAACTCGTGATGAAAACCAATCTGTTCGGTGCGGGTGAGCTTGCGCCCGGAAGCCACGTCCAGCGTTTCCTGGAAAATCCGTCGGCCGACATCTTCCACCGTCTCGGTGTGTTCCAGAATCGTGCCGGCGTTGACATCCAGATCGGCATAGGAGCGGGCAAGCTGCGGATCGGTGCCGATTTTCATCACTGGGCCGAGCGCGCAACCAATGCCGGTGCCACGCCCGGTGGTGAAAAGGGCTACCTGTGCCCCGCTAAGGAAAAGGGCTGGCGTGCACAAGTGATCGTAACCGGGGGTATAGAGCACATAGAGGCCCTTGCGATCGCCCAGCCACTCGCCGTATTCAATCAAGTCCTCCACGATGGAGGTGCCGCCTTTGGCCTTCACGCCGCTGGACTTCAAATAAATGTTGTAAAGCCCTCCTTTAATATTACCGGGGGAGGGATTATCGCGAAAATAGTCGCCGAATTTGCGTACGTAGGCCTCATAGCGCTTGAGGGCATTCATCAATTTGTGCCCGACCTGCTTTGTCCGCGCGCGCTGAACGAGGTCGAGCATGGCAGCGCCTTGCAGTTCTGGAATCTCCGGAAGGAAGACCGCCGCCCCGGCTTTCACAAAAAAATCAGCGGCCACCCCCACGGCCGGATTAGCCGTAACCCCCGACCAGCGATCGGAGCCGCCACACTCGGTCCCGACAATGAGTTTGGAAATCGAAACCGGCTGCCGCTGGAATTGGTTGGCATAGTGCAGCAGCTTCTCCGTAACCTCCAACCCGCGCTCGACGGTCTTCTCGCTCCCGCCCAACTGTTGGACGGTGAGGCTCACCACCCGGCGGTTGTAATCCCTGACTGTATTCTGAAATACCGGCGCCGAACATTCCACGCAGGTCTTTCCACAACCCAGGTCGACATAAACCGCCGCGCCCAGGTTGGGATGACGAAGAGTGTTGGTAAGCAATTGGTTCAGAATCGCGACGGCCTCGCCGTCAGGCATTCCGCACCCGGATTCGTGGATGATGGGAACAACTCCGTCGACATTAGGGAATTTCTGGCGGGAGTAGATTTCACGGTTGGCGCGCGTGGCAATCTCCCGCACCTCGGTGGAGGAGCACATCCCCGACGTTACAATCCCCACCAGGTTTCGAATCCCCACTTCGCCATCGGGCCGAACGAATCCGTCAAACGTGAGTGAGGAAAGATCGGGATCAAGGCGCATACGCTGGGGGTTGTCCCGGTATCGGGGCGTCAACCGGGGAAGCCGGGAATGCAAATTGGTGCTGTCAATAGGTTCGCCGGGCTTGACGGAACGCGATGCAAGCCCAATGGGATCACCCAGCGAGATGTACGCTTGGCCGCGGCGGAGGGATTTGATGGCGAAGCTCTGCCCGCGCAGGGCCCGGCCCGAAACCGTCAGGACTTGGCCCTGGTGCTTCAGCGGCGTGTCCTGCTCGATGAAGTCCGCTGTGACCACGGCCAGGTTATCTTTCTCCGGCCGAATGACGATGGCGACTTCCTGTAATTTACGAGGTTCCATTTTGATTCTAAGCCTGACCTTCCTCGGGGCAAGTTTGTGGTCATTGACTCGCCGTGCCCTCGGTAGTATGCGACATTTCACACAGAGTTCCAGGAGTATCTCAGTGGCCTCTGTGTGAAGCTGGTCATGCCGCAGAAAACGCGAAGACCTTGTTGCCTATACCTGTGCGAGCAACCCGTGCGCCGACACCTACCAGCACCGCCGCTATATTGATGATGCCATAAACCCCCATCAGCCGTGTGGGCGCGATGAATTTAATAAGATAGGTGGCCGCACACCTCCCCACCGCAATGGCCACAAACGGTCCGGTGAGAAGATATCCGCGCGGCGCATTCTAACTGGATGAGGCTATTTACGGATGAACAGCGTCCGTTGCTGCGAAAAACTATTCGCTTCCCTTCCGGACAATCATCACTGCATTGAATCCGTCCATCGCGTGTTGATCGGGGCGGGTGCGAAAATATCCCCTCGGATCGAAAAACGGGATCAAATACGGATGCTGCGCGGCAATTTCGTGTGCAGCAAGAACTCGAAAAGCGGGCTGCTCGCTAAGCACCTTCTCCACCACCCCTTCATTTTCCTCCGGTTCGAGTGAGCAGGTGGCATAAACCAGACGCCCACCATCGGCCAAGGCTGGGAGCGCATTCCGCAGCATCATGGCCTGCAACTCCGCCAAGCGGGTAATATCCTCCGGGCGCAGGCGCCATTTGATTTCCGGGTTGCGCGCCAGTGTCCCCGTGCCCGAACAGGGCGCGTCCAACAAGATGCGTTCAAACTTCGGGCTGAAAGGAAGCGCGTGCGCAGCGTCCAAACGCACCATCGACAAACCGACCGTTGGCGGAACCCACTGGGGCAGGAGTTTGGCCAGCGTGCGCAAGCGCGCGGCGCTGCGGTCGCAGGCCACCAGCGTTCCGGCCCCCAACATGTGCGCCAGTTGTCCCGCCTTCATACCCGGCGCGGCGCAGAGATCCAGGACACGCTGGCCCGGCTCGGGCGACACAAGTTCCGCCACCAATTGCGAGGCTTCATCCTGGATTACCACGCGTCCCTGCCGGTACGCCCGGGTGTTCTGAACTTGCCCTGATTCCACACTCAGGCCGCGCGCTTCGGCGTACACGCAATACGATGTGGCGACGCCCTCCGCTTCCAACTCCCGGCGAACGTCATCCAAATTCGTGCCAAAATCAACCACACGCAGCGTGGTGCGGGGGGTCTGAAGGCTGGCATAGGCCAGTCGCACCGCTCCCGCCTCCCCGGATTCGGTCGTGGTCGCAGTAATCCGTTTCCACCGCTTCAACAACCATTCGGGAAAGGAACGACGCACCCTCTCACGATTCTCGGCAGAAAGATTTTCAAAGTCTCGCTGCCGTAGACGGTCCTCGGGAAGGTCACACTTTCTCAAGACCGCATTGACCAATCCTGTCGCGGAGCGCTTGCGCGCGGCCTTGGTCAACTCCACCGCTTCGTCAACTACCGAGCGCTTCGGTACCCTCTCCAGAAACGTGATCTGGTAAACGCCCATGCGGAGAATCGTCAGCACTTCGGAATCGAATCCTTTCACCTTCTTTCCCGAAAGCTGCTCGATCCGGAAGTCCAGTTCGCCGCGCCAGCGCAATACGCCCATCACGATTTCCGTCGCGAGGCGCCGGTCCTGTTCCTTCAAGGCGGAAACCTCCGGGCTTTGCAGCAGATCCACGGCGAAGCCGCGGCCGGACTCCATGCGCAGTAGGATTTGGTAGGCGATTTTTCGCGCGGGAGAAACGGGCATGGTAAAGGCAATTATGAATTATGAATTCTGAATTATGAAAACAGAAAATCGATACTCATACGCGGCTATTGCTCGCAGGTTCTCAGTTTTCAGCATTCATAATTCATAATTCAGAGTTTCCTGTTTATCCCAGTTTTTCGCCGTCCGAGATTTTTATCCCATTCAAAAAATCACGCGGCGGAAGGCGCTTTCGGCCTTCGAGTTGAATTACCGAAAGTTCCAGCAGCGTCCCCTGGCCGCAAGTTACGCTCAGCCGGCCACGGTCAGCGAGCAGCGTCCCGGGGTCGAACGGCATGGTCTCGCCCGCTTCAGGGCGGGAAGCAGCCCAGATGTGCAGATTCTTGTTGCGAAACCTCGTGAAAGCTCCGGGCCAGGGCCGCAGACCGCGAATGCGATTCCAAATCTCCAGCGCGGGAAGGTTCCAATCAATGCGCCCGTCTTCCTTTTTCAAAATGGGCGCGAGCGTTGCCTGCGCGTGGTCCTGGGGCTGCGCCTCAAGGTCGCCCTGTTCCAGCCGCCGCAAGGTGTCAATCATCAATTCGGCGCCAACCTTGCTAAGCCGCTCGCCCAGCGTTTCTGCGGTGTCACTGTCCTGAATCTCCACCTCCCTCTTCAGTAGAACGTCACCTGTATCCAATCCCGCATCGATTCGCATGGTGGTGACGCCGGTCACAGACTCGCCGCGAATCAGGGACCACTGAATGGGCGCGGCCCCACGATACTTGGGCAGAAGCGAAGCGTGCAGATTGATGCAGCCGAGCCGCGGCAGATCGATCATCCATTGCGGAAGGATGTGGCCGTAAGCCACCACCACAATGGCGTCGGGCCGGTAACGCGAAAGGAATTCAACCGTCGCCGGCTCTTTCAACTTTGCCGGCTGGTAGACTTCCAATCCCGAGCGCAAAGCCACTTGCTTCACGGGAGGAGCTTTCACTTCGTACCCGCGCCCACGGGGTTCATCCAGATTGGTGACGACGAGGTCAATCGCAAACTTCTCGGCGATAAGCCCTTCCAAAGTGGGAACAGCGAAATCGGGTGTGCCGCAAAAGAGAAGATTCATGGGCCAAGGGAGTGGCCAAGCCACAAGGGTAAAGTGTAAAGGGTAAAGGATGGACGATCCGCTTTTATTTACGACTTTATCCTTTACCCTTTAACCTTTACCACTCCCCCGCCTTCATCATTTTGCGCACTCGGCGCTTGATGGACTCCCGCTTCAGGCGGCCGACGTGTTGGATGAAGAGCTTGCCGTTCAGATGATCGATCTCATGGCAGAAGGCGCGCGCCAGCAGGCCCTCACCGGTCATGGTGAATTCTTTGCCGTGAATATCCTGCGCCCGCACGGTGGCGCGCTCCGGGCGGGGCGTTTTGGCGCGAAAATCAGGCAAGCTCAGGCATCCTTCCTCCTGCACATGCTCGCCTTCCATGGAGAGGATCACGGGATTGGCCAGCACCAGCTTGGCCTTGGGATCTTCGCCTGCGGTCGTGTCAATGACGGACAATCGCAGCGGCAGCCCGATTTGCGGCGCCGCCAAGCCCACGCCATTGGCTGCGTACATGGTTTCAAACATGTCCGCCACAAGCTTTTCTAATTTGCCGTCGAAGTCGACAATAGGATTGCCGGGCTTTTCCAAGACTTCTCGACCGTATTTGACGATTGGATAGATCATCTTCGAAGCTCGAATATGGAATCACGAACATCGAAGCTCGAAACTCGAAAATCGAGGAGGTGGTGTGGTGCTGCGTTTACCGGTGGGCTGCCAGCACGCGTGAGTTTCGAATTTCGATTTCCGATTTTCGACATTCCAGCTAGAACCTCCTGATTTGCTCCAGGTACCCATCGAAATTCCGGCGCGTTTCTTCCATCGAGTCTCCGCCGAACTTCTCCAGAAGCGAGCGTGCCAGGACAAGCGCCACCATCGCTTCGCCCACCACGCCGCCCGCCGGCACCACACAAACATCCGAGCGCTCGTACGCTGCCTTCACAGTTTCTTTGCTTTCAAAGTCCACCGATTCCAGCGGACGCCGCAGACTGGAAATGGGCTTCAGGTATCCGCGTACCACAAGGTCTTCCCCATTGGTGATTCCACCCTCCAGGCCGCCGGCGCGATTGGTTTTGCGGGTAAAGCGCGTGTGGGCGCGGTCGTATCCAATTTCGTCGTGTACGTTAGAGCCCGTCGCGGTGGCATTGGCGATGCCGCTGCCGATTTCGACCGCTTTGACGGCTTGAATTGACATGACGGCCTGCGCCAACTGGCCGTCGAGCCGCTCATCCCACTGCGCGCAAGATCCCAAGCCGGGCGGAAGGCCGCGCGCGATCACTTCAAACGTTCCGCCTACGGTATCACGGCTTTCCGTGACGCGATCCACCACTTCTTTCATGCGAGCTTCGGTGGCGGGATCGACGCACGCCAGCATCAAATCTTCCCTATCGCGCAGAGCCAACACCGCCTCAAACGGCACACGGTCATCGGCAAGCCTCACCTCGCCGAGCGCCACAACATGGCTGGCCACCTCAATGGCGAAGCTTTTCAAAAAGAGCTTGGCCACAGCCCCCAGCGCCACCCGCGCAGTTGTCTCTCGCGCGCTAGCCCGCTCCAGAACATAGCGCGCTTCGCGAAAGTTGTACTTCAGGCAGCCCGCCAGATCTGCGTGCCCCGGCCGCGGTGGGGATAGGGGTTTGTATTTGGCCCGTGATTCCGGCCGGTCTTCCACCGCCATGGCCTCTTGCCAGTTTTCCCAATCCCGATTCGCCACCAGGATGGCGATGGGCGAACCGATGGTCTGGCCATGCCTCACGCCGGAAAGAAATTGCGCGGTGTCGGTTTCAATCTTCATGCGCCCGCCGCGCCCGTAGCCGCCCTGGCGGCGCTTCAGCTCACGCTTCACATAGTCAAAGTCGACCCGCAACCCGGCGGGCAATCCTTGCAGGATTGCCACCAGCCCTTCACCATGCGACTCCCCGGCGGTTTGGAAACGCAGCATGTCTCTCACTCTGGCGACGACGAAGCGAAGCGCCTAAACCTATGGATTCTAGCGAATTCCGCGTCAACGGTCAAAAATCCCAAGCCCTAGAATCCCAACCGAAGCACAGGGATCTCCCGGCCAATGTTGGCATTTATATACTTGACGCGCGCAGCCCGGCGATTACTGCTCCGTCGTTTTCGATGGGCCTTCGAGCTTCATTAAGAAGCCGAGTATAGCGTCAAGAGCAACCGCTTCTAAAACTCCGACCTCGGGCGGCGGGAGCTTGTCCTTGACCTTTTCAATCATGTCATCCGGCACGTGGACGGTGAGTTGCATATAACTCCGGTTAGCTGGGCAAAGCCCGTGCAGCGAGGCTGCGTGCGCGTGGAATTTGCGCCACTTGCCGGGCCTTCTCGACTATAATTCTGCATTCTTGAGGTTCCTATGCGCTACCTGCTGCTCAGTGACGTCCATTCCAATCTTGAAGCTCTCTACAATTGTCTTGAACTCGCCGCCGGGAAATACGACTTGGCGGTTTGTTTAGGCGACCTCGTGGGCTACGGCCCCAATCCCAACGAGGTGATCGACAAAATTCGCAACCTTTGTAAGGTTGTCATTCGCGGCAACCACGATAAGGCGTGTTGCGGAATTGACGACGCCAAGGAATTCAATCCTTACGCGCGCATGGCCACCCAATGGACTCGCCAAGCTCTCACGCCTGAGCATCTCGAGTACCTTCGCGCCCTTCCCATGGGTCCCGCGGTGATGGACGGATTCATTGTAGTGCACGGGTCACCCCAAGACGAGGACGATTACATTTTGGGACCCGCACAAGCGTTGCCCCTGCTGCGGGGCGCGGAAAATCAAATCGTTTGCTTTGGCCATACACACCTGCAAGGTGGCTTTATGATTGCAAGTACGGGGCGTTTTCAATCCATCCGCATCCCCGCCAAGCCGGATGGCTTGACCCTGACTCTCCGCCTGGAGGACACGGCGCGCTTTCTGCTCAATCCCGGCTCCGTAGGCCAACCGCGTGACCACGACTGGCGCGCTGCCTTCGCCATTCTCGACACGGACCGGAAAGAAGTGGAGTATTACCGCATTCCTTACGACGTGGCCCAAACCCAGGACAAAATGGAAAAAGCCATGCTGCCTCTCCCTCTTTTCCGCCGCCTATCATTGGGACGCTAAAACCGGTAGACAGCATTCGGCAGACAGTAGCAAACTGGTGAGGGCCGAAACTCGAAAATCCTCGCGAGTTTCCAGCTTCCATTTTCAAGTTTCGTCTTTCTGATGTTTAAAAATCCACATAGACGGCCCTTACCGCCGGCGGCGATTGATTCCAATCCACCGGCATGTGCTCGAAGGTCACGCGGAAGGCTTGGGTTTCACCCGGCTGCAAAGGCTTGGAGCCATCCGTGAGCGGATGCGCGGTTTCCCGCAACACCACCTGGTTGAGCGTGTCCACGAAATTCAGTTCCACATCGAGGCGGCGAACCGCCTTCGATCCCTTATTCGTGACGCTGGCATCCAGGTACGTTACCGTGTCGCCGAGGAAGTTGGCCGCGGCGCTCATGTGGAAATCGGCGAACGCCAGCGAGTCAAGATAGGCCTTCTGCTCCGCGCTCAGAGCCGGTCGCCCGGCCCCGGCGGAAGCCCGCCGGGATACGGCGGTGTGTTGCTGGAGCACCAGGAAAGCAGTCAGTGCTGCCAGAACTATAAACACAATTAAGATAATAATTAGAGTTGATATACCGCGATCATTTCGAGGCATGGGTATCAATCAGGTTCCGGCCACGGTCAGGCCGGAAATCAGCACAGTGGGCGCCGCGATGGGGCTGCGAAATTCCAGGTCTGAGCCCACCATCTCGAAATGGTTCAGCATTTCCGCCAGATTTCCCGCGATGGTGACCTCTTCCACCGGATAGGCCAACTCTCCGTTTTCAATCCACATTCCCGCCGCTCCCCGGGAATAATCGCCTGTCACCGTATTCACGCCGAATCCGATCAAGTCCGTAACATAGAACCCGGCCTTCACGGAACGGCGAATTTCTTCCGCGCTGTGCGGGCCCGGCGCCAGGTAGAAGTTCTTCGGCCCCGTGCTGGGTGGTCCGGAGACACCTCGCGAGGCGTTTCCCGTGGTCCGCATGTTCAGCTTGCGCGCCGTGTAGCAGTTTAGCAGATAATTGCTGAGCACGCCCTTTTCAATGACCGGCGTCACGGAAGCGGGAATCCCCTCGCCATCGAAGGGGCGCGTGCCGAATCCCCCCGGACGCAGGCCGTCATCAAGGATGGTCACGCGCTCGCTCGCCACCTTCTGGTTCAGCTTCCCGGTTAGAAATGAGGCACTGCGATAGATGGCGTCACCGCGCACCGCATCAAAAATATGGCCCACCAGCGAAGGCGCGGTTTCCGAATCGAAAATCACGGGGACCTGGCAAGTCGCCATTTTGCGCCCCCCCAGCTTGCGCAAAGTTCGTTCTGCCGCCTTGCGTCCCACCGCCTCGGGACTTTCCAGCGCGCTGCGCCGGCGCGACACGGAATACCAATAATCGCGCTGCATGCCGCCATCCTCGGCCACCGGAGCGACGGAGCCCGCGCAATACGACGACCGGTAACTGCCCACGAATCCCAGGGAGTTGGCGTACGCCCTGCGTCCCACACTCGCTTCAAACCATGCGCCCTCGGAGTTCTTGATGCGGGGGTCGGCGCCGAGCGCCGCCTGCTCCGCGCGCCGGGCGTAGTCAATGCGCTCTTCCGTGGAAAGCTCGGCCACATCCTCGGAATAAAGATCCAAATCACCCTCGTAACGGCCCAGCAGCGCTGCGTCCGGCAGGCCGCTGGCGGGATCTTCGGAAGTGACTCGCGCCATGGCCAGCGTGCGCTCCACCAACCGCTCCAAGGATGGCGCCGAAAAATCGCTGGAGAAAGATGAGGCGCTGCGCACGCCCAGGAAAATTCGCAATCCCAGGGCCTTGGACGCAGCCTCCTTCAGCTTCTCGATTTGGCCCAGCCGCAACGCCGTGGAAAAATCATCCGATTCCAGAACGGTCACATCCGCGGCCGTCGAGCCCGCAAGCATGGCGCGGTTCACCAGTTCCACAGCGATTTGTTCGAGTTGTTGTTCCATAAGCAGGAGCCGGAAGTTAGAAGTTAGAAGCTAGGAGCTGGAATTTAGAAGTCAGGAGAAAAGCTCCAGTCCCCGGCAGTTTCCTTCTCACTTCTAGCTTCTAACTCCTAACTTCTCCCCCCTAAGTAAACGACGCCGCGCCGCGCGGGGCCGTGCCTCCCACGGTCAGGCGGCTGACCTTGATAGTGGGAATGCCCACTCCCACCGGCACGCTTTGGCCATCCTTGCCGCAGGTGCCGATTCCGGGGTCAAGCTTCAAATCGTTGCCCACGGCGGTGACGCGAGTCAGCACCGTCGGACCGTCGCCGATCAGCGTGGCGCCCTTCACCGGCGCCGTCAGCCGGCCATCCTCGATCAGGTAAGCTTCCGACGCCGAAAACACAAACTTGCCGTTGGTGATGTCCACTTGCCCGCCGCCGAAATTGGATGCGTAGAGGCCGTGTTTGACGGAGCGAATGATATCGTCGGGGGCGTCCGTGCCCGCCAGCATGTAAGTGTTGGTCATGCGCGGCATGGGAATGTGCTCGTAGCTTTCCCGCCGCCCGTTGCCCGTCCGCGTGGTCCTGAGGATGTCGGAGCTCAGCTTGTCCTGCAAATATGCGCGCAGGATGCCCTTTTCGATCAGCACGGTTTTCTGCGTGGGCTCGCCTTCATCATCCACATTCAGCGAGCCGCGCCGCGCCGGAATGGTGCCGTCATCCACCACCGTGCAAATGTCGGAGGCCACGCGCTGTCCCATCTTGCCGCTGAAGGCCGAGATGCCCTTGCGATTGAAATCCGCTTCCAGACCGTGTCCGATGGCTTCGTGCAGCAGAATGCCCGGCCATCCCGGACCCAGGACCACTTCCATCTCGCCCGCCGGAGCATCGCGCGCTTCGAGCTGCACGATGGCTTGCCGGGCCGCATCTTTAGCGAAGTGTTCGGGCTCGCGCTCGCCGGAGAAAAACTCCAGCCCCACGCGCCCGCCACCCCCACTGGAACCGGACTGGAGCTTGCCGCCGTCCTGGGCGATGGTGAATACATTCAGGCGCACTAGCGGCTGGAAATCCGTAACCACGCGGCCGTCCGAACCGGCAATCAGCACGTGGCGAATCTGGTCGCCGTAGGTGGCGCGCACCTGCTTGACGCGCGGATCGTAGGCGCGCGCGGCGATGTCCGCCCGCACCACCAGTCCGAGCTTGTCCGACAATTCGCGATCGGTGGAGGGCACCACCACGTGGTAAAAATCGTGATGGGCGTCGAGCGCGCTCAGGCCCACGGTGGAAACGCGCGCCGGTCCGCTGGCAATGCGCCCCGCAATCTTCGCCGCCTTCAAAATCTTTTCCGGGGCCAAGTCGTCGGTGTAAGCGTAGCCGGTTTGCTCCCCCGCTACCACGCGCACGCCGCAGCCCATGGAAATGCCTTCGGTGGCGGTCTTCACCAACGACTCGTCCACCAGCAGCGACGACGAAGTAGTGTGCTCGAAGTAGAGGTCCGCGTACTCGCCGCCTTCGGAAAGCACCGCTCCCAGATACTGAGAAAGATTCGCCTCCGTCAGCCCAAAGCGGTCAAAGAAGAATCGATCAGAATTGCCCATCCCGGTAAGCCCACTCCGTGAATAGCCCATCAGCAACAAAATGCTTTGCAACAAACACCCTAATTTCCAACCTAACACACAGCCCTAAATGTGTCAATTTGGGCGGGGGCCGCATCGGGTGATCGAGTCAATGTAGTATCGGCGGTTTTCGGTTGACGATTGTCGATTGGTGATTTGAGATTGGTGATTTGCGATTTGGCAAATCCCGGCAACCTCAGACGCAGAACCGCGGCGACCGAGACCCTTCAGGAACGTTGCGCTTGCGCCTTTACGGCGCGATCTGGAACGAAACGTTCGCGGCCAAGATTGCCGAGAAACAAGAGCTTTTCGCGCTGAGCCGCTGAGGCGCAGAGGAAAGATGTACGATAAAGGAAGAGCGATAGAATTGGCCGGGTGGAAGCTCAGGGGCTCTTCTCCTTTGTCCTTTCTACTCAGCGCCTCTGCGGCTCTGCGCGAGCCAATTCAGCCGATCTCGGCGCGGGATATGACGGTTGCCGAGCGGAGACGCTTCCACGGGCAAAAAGGAGCAGGTTGATCCCATTCCCGGCGTCGTACCGCTCGCGGCCGATAGGTTCGAGTGCGCAGTGATTTCTGGATTTCGTCCAAAAAAAATCCTTCACCCCGGCGGGCGAGGCTTCGATCTGTCCGGTCGTCACCCCGTCCACACCTCGGGCGCCATGCTTGGCCCGCACCCGCTCCCACGCCGCTGCCAGCGTGTCCCGCCGATAAATCGCGCCCTACAACACGTAGAACCGGAGCTTCGGCTCCTGCTGGGCCTTTGGGCCCAGCTTATGTCGCAGAAGAGAGAGTTTTCCCGGCAGCGGAACCTCGCGCTCGCTGCTCACCGGCAGCTCTACGCTCTGCTTCCGTTCTTCCGTAGTGGGGGTCTTCTCCTAGCGGCCTTCTCCTCTTACTGTCGTTGTCAGGCTTCACCACTTTCCGGCGAGTTGGCCACCTTCACGCAGCAAACGGGGCCGAAACAAGTTCTCTAATGCTACTGCTCACGAGTTCCCCCCAACCAGGCTTCGCCAAAGGGATCCCCCCCTTGCGCTTGCCGGGCTACTTGTCGAACGGGTAATCTGAACTCCTTTCAGTTCACAAGATCAGCCAGGCTTATCCTGGCGCTCCCGAGTGATCCGCCCGCTGACGGATAATTTTGCATTGGGTTACCGCAGACCTTTTTGCTTCGCAAGAGATTTGGCGTACCTTGTCGGGGCGAACATGCGACGTGCCACGCGCTTCCCGCCCGTCTTGGTATATAGCCAAGGTGGTCATGGGACATCTGGATTGCGGCTCTGCTTCGCCGTGCGACTTTGCGGGCGGCGCTGCCTCATACGGCAGCTAGTGTAGGTTTGCGGCACTCCGTGGTTCGACGCGGGGAACGTATATATGACAATCGGGCCGCTTGATGGCCTCGACGTAGTAGCGATTGATGGCGTTCCAGCACATCGTCCGGAAAGCGCTCGGTAGGCTTCTGCGTCACCGGAGTGTCAGTTTGGATAGCGCCATACTTTTTCTCCGCAATCTGCTGCACAAGATCCATGCTATTCAGTTTCCCAGATCGCACGCCCGCGGTGAAGCCGAACGGATGGAGCACATAGGGCTTACCAGCGTCGTAACACATGATTAAGCTCTCACATATGGCGGGTCCTGGTTGCGCGGCCACGAATGACACCTCGGCCTGGTACACCCTCTGCCGCTCCGGCAAGTCGGAAAGCCATTTAGGTACTTCGAGGCCCCACGGGAAAAACATCATGAACACGCTCGCATAAAGCAAGACGGGCACCAGGAATCTCCAGCGGCTGCCAATCCCGATGATGGGGATGGGAGCTTTCCACAAGGAGTCCAGGCAAGCACCCATAATGATCGATATGGCAAAGAAGGCGTCGAAAAAGATGTTATCGGCAACCCCTGCGCCTCCTGCAAAGGCCGCGCCAAGCAGCAGCGATGAGAAAAAATAGAAGGAGATCACACGCCCCTGCCGGTGGGCAAGCTGCCAGATAGACCAAATCACAGAAATTGCGATGGGAACTGCCAGCGGAACACAAAACAAATAGAATAAGAGGCCCAGCCTTCCCAGGGAATAAGGTCTTGAAGATAACATTTGAGAAAGGAAGAACGGACCGCCGACCAGTATGTTGACGGCGATCGACAATGCCAAGAAAAAGACTCCCCATACCATGAATCGAACTGCTTTTCTTGAGGAGATGGTGAAAAGGTCGAAGAGTACCGAAAGGGGAGCGGGGAGGAGATTGTGCTTAATATTGCCGCCGACAATGAAAACAGATGCCAGCCCCACGATCCGCAGTGTGCTCGGGACTTCCTGCAAATAGACCCACAAGCCAAAAAGGAAAAATGGATGGGCGAGCATTTGCGGGTCGTCTGCACCCACGGCATTGGGTTCTCGTGAACAGAAGAGGCCGAGACAAAACACGCCGGCAAAAACCGCCGGCCCCCAACCGCCGGTCAGTTTCTTAACGATGAGTCCCACCAGAACACACGAGACGAGAAGCGCGGCGAGAGAAATCAAACGACCCGTCAAGAGGTAATCGCCGCTAAAATGCGACAGGTATCCAACCAGGTAAAACGAAAGGAAGGGGTAACCGACGTTGGTCCAGCCGTACTTCGCAGCGTACAAGTCGTGATGCTGCATGGCGGTCTGCGTGTTGTAGACGTTCCACCCTTCGTTGTAGTTGAAATCAAAACGATAGAAAGCTCGGGCCGCCGGATAGATAAGCGTGAGGAGAGAAAAGACAAGAAGAATTGCCAAGGTAATCCATACCAATGCCTGGTCGATCGAGAAGCTCCCCTTCGAGGAAAGGGCCTCTGTCCGGTCAGGCGGGCGATCCTTTTGAGGAATCAAGCCTGAACTTCCGTCCTTGCCGCTAGATCCCATGTGCTTTTACCTCGGGGTTCAGGTCCCTCCTCTATCTCTCCGCGGAATAATCCAGGAGTGCCCTCTCGTTTGAGTCTGAGATGACAATGGCGGGCCAGGAGTCTCCTCTGTGAATCCTCAGGACTTTGTGCATCAAACCGGATTTGCCATTTCTATTCTCCACCCCTGGCGATTGTACACTGTACCATTTTTGACTTGCGATCACAGTGTTTTCCCCCCGCGCGGGTGGGGGCGGCCTTGGTTTTTGTATAGCCGATTCAGCGGGGTAGCCATATCGGTCGGCGGGCACTGAGGTAGGCGTACGGCGCCCTCCTCTGAACTTTTCACCCCTCCGCGGGCGCTGACGGCCAAGTGGACAGAGAAGCAACGCTCCAATACGACCAGGCATCGAGGATGCAACATGGCGCCCACCATACCGTCGAAGCCACGTCCGCAAAAACCTCATTTCCCAAAGTAATGCCGGCCGAGTAAGGCAAACTATGCCTAATTCTACGCTCAGGAAAGCCACGAAGATTTTACCTTTTCTTTACAATCCGCCTGGAATCTGCCCTGTAATATGTTCATCATGATTTGTATCCATATCTGAATCTGCATGGAAGCCTTCAGAGCTACGCGGGAGCCTAGCCCATGGAGGTGGTACCGAGCGCTGCGGCAGCAGTTGGTGAAAACGAGCTACTGACTGGCGAAACACCTCGGGCATTAGTGACGACTGCTGGCCGTGGGCCATCTGACCCGGCGACTCTTCGTAACCATGGGGGGACGGATTGAATCGTTGCCCTTGCCTGCGGGGTTAAGTCTGCAACCAGCAGAAGAGGATTTGGAAAAGCAGGCAGGGAGAAAGGAAGGAAAGATGTTCGAGAAATGGGATCGGAATCTGGGCAAGCGGACGATTGACGCCGAGCGCTGGGCTCCCAATGGATTGCCAAATGCCGCGCTGGCGTCAGGAGTGCAGGATTGCGCTCGCGAACCAGCCGTCAGAATGGGGACTGTCGGGGTCGGTATGCCCCACTGGAAATCCTGGCTAAGTTCGCGTTTTGGACCTTTCTCCTGCTTATGGCGGGCGTACTCACGGGGTGTGGGGGCCCGGGGCAATCTGCGGAACTGGTGCTCACACCGCATGCAACAGCAGTGGCGGTGGGACAGTCGGTCCAATTCAGCGCCAGCTTGACGGGAGGCGGAAGCGGGTCGGTAGCCTGGTCCGTCAATGGCGTTCCCGCGGGCAACGCGGCGACCGGGTTAATCTCCTCTGCCGGCCTCTTCACCGCTCCCAGTGTTTCCGCTCCAACCACGTTTAACATCCAGGCCGTCAGCACTGCGAATTCTGCTGCAACGGCTTCCGCGACCGTTTATGTTTTTGTTCCCGGCACGGTTGCCGCAACGGCAAACCCGCTGGTGGCCCAGTATTCAATTCTAACTTTTCCGAACAGCACCGTGGCAGTACAGTTCGGCCCAACCCAGAGCTACGGCCTGAATACCTGGGCGGTGCCCGCCACCTCGAGCGGGCCGACCAGCGTTCTGGTGGCCGGAATGAAAGCCTCCACAACCTATCACTTGCAAGGCGTTGTGCAGTTGGCCAACGGCATCCAATTCGCGGACGCGGACAACACGTTTACAACCAGCGCCGTGAGCGCTGGGCCAGCACCAGAACGTCACTACTACCACGACGCCTGGGGCCACTCCGGCCGGCGGTGTTGAATTGCTCGCGTTGAGTGGCAGCTCCCCGGTAAGCGCGGCTGCAACCGACCTGGAAGGAAATTTGGTCTGGTACTACAGTGGTGGTTGTTCCGGGACAATCCCCAATCCTGTGAAGCTTCTGCCGAACGGGCACATGCTCGTTAACTACTCCGCCGACAGCGGTGTCGATGGGACTGACTCCCTCTTGCAGGAGATCGACTTGGCGGGCAACGTCATATGGCAAATGACCGCCGCCGACCTGAACCAAGCCCTCGCCGCTGCCGGCTTCAACCTTACCGTGGTCGGGACCCACCACGACTTCGCCGTGCTTCCCAATGGGCACTTGATCCTGATTGCCAGCATGTATCAGACTTATACCGACTTGGTGGGTTACCCGGGTGCCACCAACGTGTTGGGCGATGTGTTGATTGATCTCGACCAAAACCACGTACCGGTGTGGACCTGGTCAAGCTTCGATTATCTGGATGTTAACCGGCATTTGCTCAATTTCCCTCCCGACTGGACGCACACCAACGCCATCCTTTACTCGCCGAGCGACGGTGACCTGGTGATCTCAATGCGCCACCAGTCTTGGCTTATCAAGATTGATTACGCGAATGGCGCAGGAACAGGCGCCATCGTATGGAAGCTCGGCTGGCAGGGAGACTTCACACTCGCGGGCGGAACGGACCCCGTCGATTGGTTCTATGCCCAGCATGGCCCATACTTTGCGACCCCCGACACTACCAGCGGGGAATATGAGCTGGGCCTCTTCGATAACGGCGATAATGCCCCCGACGCGGAGGGCACAGATTGCGGCACGGCGCCTACAGCGCCATGCCAGAGCCGAGCCCAGATTTTCCAGATTAACGAGTCTGCCCAAACGGCCACCATCGCTTGGCAGGATGAGCTCCCCATCTACTCTTACTGGGGAGGGAATATGGACGGTCTGTCCAACGGTGATGTCGAATTCGATGAGTGCAGCCCCAGTGCGGCAACTAATTCGGCAGTTTATGAGGTGACTCCCGTGAGCAATCCCCAGACGGTTTGGCAGATGCAGATTACGGGGCAGAACGCTTATCGGGCCTTTCGAATTCCTAGCTTGTACCCCGGGGTGCAATGGTGACGTGGATGGCGACAACGGACAGGGTCTGGAGACATCTCTTGGAGGCTTGGCGAAGGTGGCGGCTTCACGCTTTCAAAGGAAACGGACAGCGATTGGTTTAATGCCCGGCACTATCCGCTTCAATCGGGCATCTGGGTGGCGTGAGGCAATCGCCAGCACCTTAAAGAAGGGAAAAGCCGGGGCGCCATGAGCGACTTTTTGTCCTTGACCCGGCAGGGGTTGTGCGTTCTAATTGGGTCATGACTGGTCGTCAGGCGAAGCCTGAAGGGAGGAAAACATATGGCTCACCATTCCCGGCGTGATTTCCTAAAGACCGGACTTGCCGCGGCGGCGCTGGCTGGCGTCGGAAAACTTCCGCTGATCGCAGCGCCCGAAACCGCAGCGGATTGGGTGACGCTGGGGAAGTCCGGCGTAAAGGTGACGCGGCTTGCTTTTGGCACCGGTACCAACAACGGGCTAGTCCAGCGCGAACTGGGACAGGGCGGGTTTACCAGACTGGTCCGCTACTCCTACGACCACGGCATTCGCTTCTTTGAGACGGCGGAGTCTTACGGCGACATGCACAGGATGCTCGGCGTGGCGCTCGACGGCATTCCGCGGGATAGCTACCGGCTGATGTCCAAGGTGGCCACGCATAATGGCGTTGACCCGTTGCGGAAGATCGACGAGTTGCGCACACTCGCCAAGACCGATTACTTCGACGTGATGCTGCTGCACTGGCAGCACACGGCAACGTGGCCCACCGACACCCTGCGGTGGCAAGACGGCATTTTGGAAGCGCAAGCGCGGCACGCGGTGATTTCGCACGGCGCCTCGGTGCACGGCCTGCCTGCATTGCGCCGCTTTCCGGGTAACCCCTGGCTTCAGGTGGCGATGATCCGAATGAATCAAAAAGGCGTGAGAATGGACGCGGAGGATTACGACACGGAAGGACTGGGGAATGTGAGCGAGGTGGTCACGCACGTGAAACAGGTCCGCAAAGACGGGATGGGCGTGATCAGCATGAAGCTCGTCGGAGAGGGCACGTTCACTTCGCGTGAGGACCGCCAAGCGGCAATGAAGTTCGCCTTCCGGAGCGCCGGCGTCGATTGCGTGACGGTGGGCTTCAAGAATACGGCTGAGGTCGATGAGGCCATTGAGAATGTGAACCTGGCGCTGGCGTGACCGCCGGCCCGCAACGCCTCCCTACGCAACGCTTCCAACTTCAGGTGGTGACGGAGTGGAGGGGTGCCAAGGCCATTCCGTGAAGGCCAGGGCTCCCTCCTTTTCTCCGCCGCTCACTGCACGTCACATACAGGGCGTTCTATACGTGCATCTCGAACCCTTGACACCCGTAACTCACGGAAACCAATCCATCGCCAGGATAAGGCGCCCTGCCAGGTAATTGAATTCGCAAAAGCGCTGCTCGTGCAACCCACCGTGCATCCTCCGCTGTCGTCTGGCTTTTATTGACGATTCGGCCGGGGCAAACTATAGTTCTGGCTATTGGAAACTACGAAATGAAACGTATGAATTAAGAATTGGCATTGCCGCCATTCGAAATTCTCCCGTTGCGACCGCGAGGAGGCGCGGACCATGCCAAGCCCCAAAGGCCATTTGCTGATTGTCGATGATGAAGCGAATACGCTCGCTTCCCTTTCGCGCGCCTTCCGCCTGGCGGGCTACGAAGCCACCGTTTGCGACTCCGCCGTGCGCGCCCTGGAGCTGGTGAAGACCCAGCCGTTCGACATGATCCTCTCCAACGTCGTGATGCCGGAAAAGGATGGCCTCTCATTTCTCGAGGACCTGAAGAACATGGAGCTGTCCACTCCGGTGGTGATGATTTCCGGGCAGGCGCACATAGAAATGGCCGTGCGCGCCACGCGTCTGGGGGCCGTGGACTTCCTGGAAAAGCCGCTTTCCACCGAAAAGCTGTTGCTAACGGTGGAAAATGTTCTGCGGCTGAAACGCCTCAAGGAAGAAAACGAGGAACTGCTCGGACGCCTCGGCAAGCATGAGATTGTCTGGTCAGGCGAAGCGATGCGCCGCGTGATGGCGCAGATCGAGCGCGTGGCCGCCAGCGAAACGCGCGTGTGCATCCTGGGCGAAACCGGCACGGGAAAGGAGCTGGTGGCGCGCACGCTACACGAGCGCAGTCCCCGCCACTCGGGCCCGTTCGTTACGCTGAACTGCGCGGCGGTACCAGCCGAGCTGATTGAATCCGAACTCTTTGGGCATGAGAAGGGAGCCTTCACCGGAGCCGGTGCGCGCCACATGGGCAAATTCGAGCAGGCTCAGCGCGGCACGCTTTTCCTTGACGAAATCGGCGACATGCCCTTGCCCATGCAGGCCAAGCTCCTGCGCGTACTGGAAGAAGGCGAAATCGAGCGCGTGGGTGGCGACCGGCCCATTGCCGTGGACGTGCGCATCGTGGTGGCCACGCATCGCAATCTGGAAGAGCTGATCCGCCAGGGCAAATTCCGCGAGGACCTCTACCACCGCGTGTACGTTTTTCCGTTGTTCCTTCCCCCACTCCGCGACCGCCAGGAGGATATTCCGGCCCTCGTGGATCATTTCGCGCGACAAGTGGCCGCACAAAACGGTTGGAAGCCCGTGGCCTTTGCGAGCGACGCCATCGACGAGCTCAAGCGCTATGCGTGGCGAGGCAACGTGCGCGAATTGCGTAACATGGTGGAGCGATTGCTGCTGCTCGCGAGCGGCGATTCCGTTGACGTGTCGACGGTGCTCGCCGCCTTGCCGCGCACGGCCGCTGCAACCCCGAGCGGGGCGGGCTTGCCCGTTGCCGGCACACTCGCCCAGCGGGTCGAAGGGTTCGAGCGCGAAAGCATCCTTGCTGAATTGCGCTGCCATCAGAATCACATCACCCAAACTGCGCGCGCCTTGGGCCTGGAGCGCAGCTACCTTTACAAGAAGTGCCAGCAGTTGGGAATTGATCTAAGGGCGATGCGCAAGGGAGAATAAGCGAGGAGCACCTCATGAGTGAGAAACGGAATCGGCGGATTGTTCTGGCAGCGCGCCCCCATGGCGAGCCCCGAGCGGAAGACTTCCGAATGGAGGCCGTGGATCTCCAATCGCCCGCCGACGGCCAGGTGTTGTTGCGCACGATCTATCTGTCGCTTGACCCCTACATGCGCGGCCGAATGAATGAGGGGCCTTCCTACGCGGCGCCGGTTGAGATCGGCGAGGTGATGCAAGGTGGAACCATCAGCGCGGTAGTGGAATCGCGGTCGACTGATTTCTCGGTCGGAGACTTTGTGCTTGGCTACACGGGGTGGCAGGAGTACGCGGTGGCGGCGGCAAGCTCGTTGCAGAAACTCGACCCCGCGCGCGCGCCGCTCTCCACGGCCTTGGGGGTGTTGGGAATGCCGGGCTTGACCGCCTATGCCGGCCTGCTGAACATCGGCCAGCCGAAGCCGGGTGAAACGGTGGTGGTGGCGGCGGCCTCAGGAGCAGTGGGCTCGGTAGTAGGTCAAATTGCCAAGATCAAAGGATGCCGCCCCGTTGGCATCGCGGGGGGAACGCGGAAATGCGACTATGTGGTGAACGAACTGGGCTTTGATGCCTGCCTCGATCATCACGACGCGCCGCTCGCGCAAAACCTTAAAGCCGCATGTCCGAACGGCGTGGATGTGTACTTTGAGAATGTCGGCGGCCGGGTTTTCAATGCCGTCCTACCGCTCATGAATCCGTTTGGACGGGTGCCGGTGTGTGGCCTGATTTCACAATACAACTTGGCCGAATTGGCACGAGGAATCGATCGCGTCCCGCTGCTCATGGGCGCGATTCTGGTTAAGCGGCTGACATTTCGGGGCTTCATCGTGCGCGATTTCATCGCTCAAAAGGACGATTTCGCGAGAGACATTACCCAGTGGCTGCGGGCGGGCAAAGTGAAATACCGCGAGGACGTGGTGGAGGGCCTGGAAAACGCGGTAACCGCCTTCCAGGGATTGCTCCAAGGCCGGAACTTCGGCAAACTCCTGGTCCGATTAGCCCCGGACCCTACAATATCCTAAGCTCCCCCCTCCGCAATTCTACGGCGATAGGGGGGGAGGCCGGGCTGGCGCCCCGAGGAGTCGGGCGATTTTCCGCAGGGACTGGTGGGAGTTGTGGCTCATTGCAGCAGGTATCGGCGATCGGTGAGGAAGGGATATCACAAGTGGCAAAACCTGAAGGTCGAGCGCGCTCGGGACTTAGCGGGGGTTTCACGCTTCTGGAGCTGATGATGGTGATGACGCTGATCTTGATCCTCGCGACCTTTGCCATGCCCGTTTACCACACGGCGTCAGTGCGGGCGCGCGAAGCCAAGTTGCGCGAGGAGCTCTTCACCATGCGCTCCCAGATCGACCGCTTCACCCACGACAACGAACGCGGCCCCGCCTCACTCGACGAACTGGTGGATGAGGGTTACATGGGCGCCATCCCCACCGACCCCTTTACCGGCTCGAACGAAACCTGGCAAGTCGATACTGAGGACACTTCCCTCACCCCCGAGGATTCCTCCCCCCTGGGAATCGTAGACGTGCACAGTGGTTCCCTTGACGATTCGCTCGACGGCACTCCCTACAGTAGTTGGTGAGAAGACAGAGTCTCGGGTCTCAAAAACAGCGAAAAGTGACGAGCAAAAAAGCAAGCAGTCCAGAGCGACTCCGGCGCGCCGTGCCCCTGCTTTTGGTGCAAAGAGACTCACGCATGCAGCGCCAAAACTGAGAATTCTTTTTCCTTCGCCTCCGAGGAGGAGAGGACGCCAGATTCAAAACTTTGGATAGAAGTGCCGGGCAGTAAACGGCCTGAGAGCGAATGATTTTGCGGGATCCGCTTCTTCAAAGGCGCGCAAGTTGGAGCAGCCTTCGCCCCACCAGCAGGTACCAGATCATGATCGCAAGCCCAGCGCCGCCGGCTATGACCGACCCCGCGGGAGGCAGTCTCCCCAAGAGGGTTAAGATGATCTCAACAACCATGAGCAGCACATTCCCCATGATTCCTGCAAAAGCGGTGGCTTTGCTGAAGACCTTGCCTCTTAGCATGACAGCAGAGATGACCAAGCCGGCGAATTCTATGAGGGGAATGCCGGCACGGGTTTGTCCCTCCGCCAGCATCGCCTGCCCTGCCGCGGCCAACAGCGATCTCTGCGCGTCGGTGGTAGCGCCGGCGTATTGCCCGCTCAGGGAAAGCATCGCGTAGCCCCTATTGCTGGCGATGTAGACCGTCAATCCCACGAAAAAGAGAATCGTGCCAAACGCTCCGAACGCTTCGTGGTCGCGCCGGAGGGCAAAGTAAATGGCCAAAAACGTCGGGGCTAATAGCGCGGCGGCAATGACGTTCACCAGGCCAAGATTGCGGAGTCCGAGGAGCCCATGATTTTGAAAGAGGGTGAACCAGTCGTAGACGGTTACGGTGTGCCGCGTCAGACGTTCCACTCCCGGTAGGAAACTGATGACGACTTCGGCGACCGGCGCGAGCGCCGCCATCAGAACAGTGATTCCGCCGAGCTTGTAGAGGCTTTTCCAGCCGGACGCATCCGTTCCGGCATCAATGATCTGCTTGAGGTCCGATTGCGGCATTGGCTTCTCTCAAGATTCACGGTGGGTCACCAAAATCCTGGCAAGCCAGACCGTGCCCCCCAGCGGGACCGAATTTTGCTTTCGAGCCAACTTACGCTTTCCGGAATGCCGAATAGCGCCAGAATTCTATGCCACGTGGGGATTCATTTCCACTCGAATTCATGATTCCCGCTGATCACGCCAAGGAGTTGAATGCTCACGGATCTGAACCTTACGTATGTTGCATACCGCAGCGTGTTCACCGATTCCACTGAATTTGAAACAAGATTCTGCTGCGAATTCAGTCACCGGGCAATTCCAGGCCGCCCGCCTTCGCCGGAGGAGTTGGCCCACCCGAGTTAGCGCCTTGCCCAATTCAGGCGTGTCCATCGCCGTTGACAATTGCATTCAGTGGCGCTCAAGGGTATGTTATCGGTCGGTCAAAGGTTGAAAACGGAGATTCCCGCGGAAAGGCTTGGGACTCTGCGCTCATACAGGAGGGATCATGTTGGGAGGTTTACTCTTCGTCGTGTGTGTCATTCTACAGTTTCACTATCATGACCCGATTCCGTGGTACATCTGGGTGGCGGCGGTGATCGCCTTGTGTGTTTCGTTCGGCGAACCCGCGATGCGGGCAACGATAAAGGCGAGATAGGACTGACGGCGCGACGGGCCGCATAGGGGTTTTGGCCATAAGATGCACGTTCAAGTGGCCGGTCCATGGCCCTGGCAATCATCCTTCCCTTGGTAACCGCGCCCGCCGCAGCGGCTCGGCCTCGGTGAAAATCAGGCGGCGGCGGAAGGCAATCGGACTGTCGCGCAGGAAAACTGCCTTGGCGAGTTCCATGTAGTCAGGGAAATGGGGCTCGACCAGGAACCGGCGAGGGTTGTCGGCCCATGCGGGAATGTCCAACCCCCAGCGCCTGGCAAGGTGTTCGCCGACGGCCCCGACGTAAGCATCCTGGAACGCCATCCCCGTAAGTCCCGGCTCCTCTCGAATCATGCGCTGCCGCTCCAAAGAGCCGCTCGGGTAAAACTCGTCGAGAAACTCGCTGATGGCATCCACCCAGCTCTCGCCGCCGAGGATGCGGGCCACCGCTTCCTTAAGGCTTGTGGGGCGCATTGATTTGCCTCGCGATGCTCCGAATTTCCAGCGTCTTTTCAGGAAGAACCTGCTCGTCAGGGTAGTAGTGCTTCACCAGTTGTAGAAGGTCTTCAGCAGTCGTGCAGCCAAGCCGCCGAGCGAGCTGCACAATGTCCTGAATATCATGTCCATACGACCGGAAGGAGAGCAGCTTCATCGCCAATAGGTATTGGGGGGTTGCCGTCAGTACCCGAAGTCCGAACTGGCCTTCCGAGGGGTAGGTCTTGAACAGGTCAAAATCATGGTGCTGGGAAAGGTAGCTGGTGCCTTGCTCGTTCAGCCAGTTCGGCGGAAGCCCCAGTTCGGCCCCCACCTCCTCCTGCGCTTTCACCACCTGCCCGTGGCCCTGAGTAATCATGGCGTCTACATCCTGTGTGGCATCCCGGAAGTCAAAGCCGAGGACAATCGCCGCGCCGCCGAACACAGCAATCTCGCCCGCCACCCGCCTTTCCCGAAGGATCTGGCCCAACCGAGTGAGCGCCTTGCCCAATTCCAGCTTATCCATCGCCGCCGCCTGCCTCCGAGGCTTGGATTTTGACTCCATAATATCCTTGCAGGCTTCTGTTTGTCCAATTCCCGGCGCGATGAGCTGGCCCTTGGGCAGGAGGCAGCATATTCCTTCCCTTACCCTGAGTTGGTTTTCAGTAATCAGATTCCAGGTGTCAGCAATAACAAATGAGTCGAGGGTGGTAAGTAAATATTCGGTGGCCGAAAGCGGAGCCGGAACCACGAATCCCTAACCCCTAATCCCGATCCTTTGATTCCCGTGTTCCGATGCGTCATCAACGCAAGAATTGACTTTCGCGGGGGCAGGGGACGAGGTTACCCGCTGACCGCGCGTGATGCCAATGGTGCAGAGGGATTGAACGTTTGGGTCGGCAAAGGGCGTTCCTCTTCGTCCGATCCTTCTCGCAGGATCTCGATCTTGCCCTTAAAATATGCGCCGTCTTCGATAGAGATTCCCGGAGCCACCAGGTCACCCACCACGGTTCCGGTTTTGTAGATTTCAACTCGTTCCCGCACGGAGATGTTTCCGTGTACGGACCCGTAAATGACCACACGGGCGGCCTGGATTTCCGCTTTCACCTTGCCCTCCGGTCCGATGGTCAGGCAATGCCCTTGCACGTTGATCGTACCTTCGAACTGGCCGGAAATTATCAGGTCCTCATTGCCCGACAATTCCCCCTTGACCACCAGCGAGCGGCCCAATTGGGTCCGGCCCGAGTTGACCGGAATGGGCGCGGAAGCTTTCATGGTTTCTGCCATTGGCTTTTCCTCCACGGGTTTCTCCAGCGGTACCAGGACTGGCGCCGGAGCTTGTCGAACTGCGGTCACGGGCTTCTTTTCCCACCACATCAAGTGCTCCGCCCCAGGCGCATAAGCTCCAACTTTTTCGCGACACCTCGCAACTGGGGCACCCCACCCGAGTGGCGTCCACCTGTCCCAACGATAGATCTGGAGATGACCGCGGGCTTCTGATTCCACTGCTTCCCGTGCTTGCCGCCAAAGCTCGCCCTGCGCCGAGCAGGTCTACAGCAAGTAAGCCCTTACCGCCACCCTTCCCCCGCGCTGATGCGCAGCGCTGTTTCCAGGTTTTGCTTCTTTCGGGAATGTGACCTGCGCCTGAGGTGGTGAATACTGCATGTTCATTGCCAGAAGCCTTCAATCTTAACTGTCCACGGGCCAATGAGTTGGACCGGAGTGCCGCCGAGCAGCGATCTCCGGGCCGGAAGATTATTCCTGCCGCGAGCAGTTCTTGCATTGTGGAGGGCGGTTTGCTTCCCCTGCGTGGGGGAAAGGCATTGAACCACTGAGGCACAGAGGCACTGAGGTTTAAGGGGCAAAATTCTTTTCACTCAGCGTCTCAGTGCCTCTGTGGTTCAACCCATCCCGTTTTTACAGCACCATGCGTTTGATCCCTTGGCGCAGAGCTGGTACGTTGAAGTTTAGAATCAGACCGGTATGGATCCCGGCGAGACGCAGATAGGTGAGCAATTGCGCATCGTGGATTGGCAAGAGGTGGTCGACCGTTTTCAGTTCAACAATCACCCGCCCTTCCACCACCACGTCCAATCGATAACCGCAGTCCAGGTGCACACCCTTATAGACCACCGGCAAAGGTTGCTGCCGCACGAAAGCGATTCCCCCCAGGCGAAGCTCGTGGCAGAAGCACTCTTCGTATGCGGATTCGAGCAGACCAGGCCCGAGCGCCCGGTGCACCTCAATCGCCGCGCCAATGATCTTTTCCGTCAACGGATCATTCTCAATCACATTTCTTCCTTCACCACTGAGGCACTGAGACACTGAGAGAATAGATTTGCGCTCTTTGAACCTCTGTGTCTCAGTGCCTCAGTGGTTCAACGCCTTTACCGTAACACAGCTAGACACATTCTCGCGTCGTTCTCTATAATGAACGTTTATCCTCACGACGGAGGACGCATGCAAGAACCCCTGGAATTAAAGAAGACCATCAACCTTCCCAAGACCTCATTTTCCATGAAAGCCAACTTGCCCCAGAACGAGCCCAAGTGGCTCGCGCAGTGGAGCAAGGAGAATCTCTACGGGCAAATTCGCGAATCGCGCAAGGGAGCCCCGATTTTCACCCTGCACGACGGCCCCCTCCGTAGCCGCATTGATTTCCTGCTTTAAAAGCTCAAGAACAGAGTCCATACCTCAGCTCCCTCCCCCGGCTGAACCTCCAAACCTGCCAGCGGGCCACCGTGAGGGCCGTACTGAACACGGGGTTTTCTCCGGCCCTAGAGTGTAAAGGCAACCGCATGTCTTCAACATTAAGGGGGAACCCGCTATCGCCGCCTTTTCGCCAGCCAAACGGTTGTCAACCGACCACCGCCCACCTTCCGGCGGCTTCGCCGGTTCCCTGCGCCGGAATTTTGGCGAGTTTATCATCGAAGGAAATGCCCACGGTCACAAGTGCAAGGCATGGCTACCAACTTGAGTGTATACTATCGGTCGTGCGAAAAGAGAAGGTTCTGGGTTAAATAGGAAACTCCCGTTAATTTGGTGTGCGAGGATACGGGGCTGCTGATGGTTGGATCTTCAGCACGGATAAAAGGCCGACCGGGATGGGGATGAGATTGCTTAGCTCGCGCCTCATTCCGGTCTTGGAGGGCACAAAAGAATGAGCGCTCAGACACTGACCGACAAAAAACGGTGGGAGTGGCTAGAGGCCAAGGCGTACACAGCTATAATTGGTGATTTCGACCCACCCTCCTTTTTCGCGGAGGTGATGGCGGAGGCGGCTCCGATCGAGCCCGGAAAGACGCGCCTACTCGATATCGGCTGTGGTTGCGGAATCATCGGAATTTATTGCCTCATTAAGAGGAAAGCCAACTTTGTAACCTTCGATGACATTCAGAGCAAGGCTATCGCGGTCACGTTCGCCAATCTGGATTGGCACATTCAACAGGGCAATATCCAAGAATCACAGGTGGCGTCGTTAAAGGCTGGCTTCGCCGACATCCCTGCTAGTGTGGTTGCCCAGCACGATCTAATCGCGTTCAACCCGCCGCAGCTACCTTGGAACTATGTGACTCCAGAGTATCGGAAAGAGATTGAGGCCAGTTCCCACCAAAGGATTTTTCGTGATGGAGGAAGCCGGGGAGACGGGTTACAGTTTGTGGAGAAATTCCTGGAGTGGTACGGGAGATTGGGGAGCCCCAAGCCTAATGCGGTTATCGTCTTGTCGTCCTTTCTCGGTAAGAGTCTGATTGAAAGTACAATCGCTCAGCACAAGCTTGAGTGGGAATTGCTCCAGGAGCCGAAGAGGGTGCCGCTAAGGCAAATACTGGCTCAGAGTGCGGAAGGGTTCACTGAGGCAGAAAGGAACGAGAGATCGCTCCGGAGGGCTGCCGATGGAAAATGGACGAAGGAACTTCTGGCTATTTTGCTCTGTGACCGCTAAACTCTTGTTCGTCGATTTTGGGAAGGTTTGGAGTTCACAGAGATGGGAATCGTAAGACAGGCAACGAGTCTTCGCGTCCAGCGAGCCACAAACATTTTCCAGTGGTCTGCAGGGGCCATTGCTATCCTGGGCGCAGCCTGCCTTCTGTGGTTACTCGTGCGGCGCATTTGTTTTGGAACACCGCTCGACTACACGGCAGTCGGGGAACTTCTTTTGGTGCTTGTTATTGCTGTCGAAGGTGGCGTGGCAATCTCAGCCCTTAAGCACGACCAACGGAGCGCTAGAGCTGTTGCCAATGCTGGAGTATTTGATCTCTATAAAACGTATCTCTCGGTCGATTATCATCAAAATGTGCGTAGGCCCGCATGGTATGCGGTGTCAAGGGCCATGACGGATTCGGAATATCGTGAAAAGATTCTTGGGGGACTGGCAGGGCAGCTATCGGGCGAAGAAGTGAGAGATGCTTACGAACGTAAACGTGGAGGAAAGAAGCTGAACCCAGAGGATGCAGAGAGCTTCCAGTTTCATGACGAATATCACCGCGTTCAAGATGTTCTTGGTTTCTACTCCATGCTCTCGGCGTTGAGCAGAGAGGCCGACGCTGAAATTGTGCAGACTTGCAATTTCTTTTACGACCGCTGGCGGGTCCAGCTACACAGGATAGTGCAAATGTTGGGGGAGTACCAACCATCTGACGAAACAGTGAAGCAGCTGAAGTTGCGGCGATGGAAAGTTCATCGCGACACCTTGATGCGACTCGATAAAGTGTTTGATTTGGAGCACATAGACTGGCAGAACGATCCGCTCTCGCAGATCGTTGACGCGAATCGCGGCGGACTCTCTGTGGAGAATTAGCGAACGGGAAGTACCCGCCGCCAAGGGGGTAGCCGGAGTGGGTTTACTCCCCGCCGAGAGCACAAGGTCAGCGCCGACAGGTGTCCCACCCCGCCCTTGCCGTTCCGTTAATCGCTCCCCCTTGCCGGATGTAAGGAAGACTTTGACTCCCAACTGAGTGCGCCCCGCTCGATGCGCCAAGCAGGAAGGGGGGAGCACGAATACGTGATGTCCCAAGGGCAACCGCACGTCGTCAACCGGAAGCGAGGACCCCGCTATCGCCGCCTTTTCCCCAGCAAAACCAACCTCTGTGTCTCAGTGCCTCAGTGGTTCAATGCCTTCACCCTAACACAGCTAGACACATTCTCACATCGTTCTCTATAATGAACGTTTATCCTCACGACGGAGGACGCATGCAAGGACCCCTGGAACTGAAGAAGACCATCAACTTACCCAAAACCTCATTTTCCATGAAAGCCAACTTGCCCCAGAACGAGCCCAAGTGGCTCGCGCAGTGGAGCAAGGAAAATCTCTACGGGCAAATTCGCGAGTCGCGCAAGGGAGCCCCGATTTTCACCCTGCACGACGGCCCCCCGTATGCCAACGGGCGCATTCATTTGGGCACCGCGCTCAACAAGATTCTGAAAGACTTCATCGTCAAGATGAAGACGCTGGAAGGTTTCAACACCCCCTACCTTCCGGGTTGGGATTGCCACGGCCTGCCCATTGAGATCAACGTGGACAAGGAGCTGGGCCCGCGCAAGGCCCAGATGAGCGCGGTGGAAGTGCGCCGCGAGTGCCGCAAGTTTGCCCAGAAATTCGTGGACATCCAGCGCCAGGACTTCATGCGCCTGGGAGTTTTTGGCGAGTGGGATCACCCCTACCTGACGATGGGTTTTGAATACGAAGCGCGCATTGCCGAAGCGTTTCTGAAATTTCTCGGCGACGGATATGTTTACCGCGGGCGCAAGGCGGTTTACTGGTGCATTTCCTGCAAGACCGCGTTGGCGGAAGCGGAAGTGGAATACGAAAACGACCGCAGCCCGTCCATCTACGTGCGCTATCCGGTAACGTCGGAGCCGGCGGCGCTCGATCCGGCGCTGGCAGGGCGCAAGCTTTGGGTGATCATCTGGACCACCACGCCTTGGACTTTGCCCGCCAGCATGGCCGTGGCCTTCCATCCGGATTTTGAATATGTGGTGGTGGGTGATGACAACCCGCACAGCGACGCCTACATCGTCGAGAGCCGCCGCATGGGTCCAGTGGTGGAAGCGACGGGATTGAATGGCGCCGTAAGGATTTTGGCGCGCGTTCCCGCCAAGGCGATGGAGAAGCTCCAAGTCCGCCATCCTTTTCTCGACCGTGCCATTGTGCCGGTGATGGCAACTTATGTGACCGCCGAGGACGGCACGGGAATCGTCCACACAGCTCCCGGCCATGGCCGCGAGGACAACCTGACCGGCGTCCAGTACGGCATCGATATTTATTGCCCGGTGGATGAGGCGGGGAAGATCACCGAGGGGCTGCCGGAATATGTGGGCAAGCGGGTTTTTGACGCCAACGCGCCCATCATCGAATTGCTGAAGGCGCGCGGAGTGCTGATGGGGCCGGCGGGCACGCTCGACCACTCCTATCCCCACTGCTGGCGCTGCCACAATCCCATCATCTTCCGCGCGGCGGAGCAGTGGTTCATCGACCTCGATCACAAGCAGTTGCGTCAGCGCGCCTTGGAGGAAATCAAGAAAACCCGCTGGGTTCCTTCCTGGGGCGAGGAGCGCATTTCCAACATGATCGCCGAGCGCCCGGATTGGTGCATCTCGCGCCAGCGCGTTTGGGGTGTGCCTCTCACCGTGTTCCATTGCGTTGATTGCAAAAAGCCCATTCTGGACGCGAGTCTGGCACAGCACGCCCTGGAGCTTTTCCGCAAGGAAGGGGCCGACGCCTGGTACGCGCACCCGGAAGCGGAACTCTTGCCGCCCGGCGCTCATTGCCCGGAATGTGGCGGGAAGAATCTGCGCCGCGAAACCGATATTCTCGACGTTCGGTTTGACTCCGGATCGAGCCACTACGCGGTCCTGGGCCATCGTCCGGATTTGCCCTGGCCTTCCGACATTTATCTCGAAGCGGGTGACCAATACCGCGGCTGGTTCCACAGTTCCCTGCTGGTGGCTTTGGGAACGCACGGCCGGGCGCCCTACCGCCAGGTGCTGACGCACGGGTGGGTGCTGGACGCGCAGGGCCGCGCCATGTCGAAATCCATCGGCAACGTGATTGAGCCCCAGGAGGTCATCAAAACGCACGGGGCGGAGATTCTGCGCCTGTGGGCGGCCTCGGTGGAGTTTGGCGAGGACGTTTCCATCGGGCCGGAGATGCTCACCCGCCTCTCGGAAGCTTATCGCAAGCTGCGTAATACCTTCCGCTATTGCCTGGGCAACCTCTACGATTTCGACCCGGCCAAGGACGGCGTTGAGGCGAGCCAACTCGAGGAAATCGACACCTGGGCGCTGGTGCGGACGGCGGAATTGCTGGAACGCGTGCAGTCCGCGTACAAGGAATATGCCTTTCACAAGGTCTATCGCGGCGTGTATGACTTCGCCACCGTGGGCTTGAGCGCGTTCTATTTCGATATCCTGAAGGACCGGCTCTATACCGCGCCCGCGACTTCCGTGCGGCGGAGGGCCGCGCAAACCACCCTTTACCGCATCGCCGACGCCCTGGTGCGCGTGCTGGCGCCGCTGCTGAGCTTCACCGCGGACGAGGTTTGGACGCACCTTCCCGCTCCTCACTTGCGGGAAAAGAGCGTTCACCTGGCCCAGTACGTTTCCCCCGCCGCCATGCGCGCGGGACTTTCCGCCCGGCACCTCGAGCGCCTGGAAAACTGGCCGCGCCTGATTTCCTTGCGCGAAGAAGTGCTGAAGGCGCTGGAAGTGGCGCGGCAGGAAAAATTTATCGGCGGGTCGCTGGAGGCCCGCGTGGTCCTGGCCGTTTCCGGCGACCTTCAACCGCTGGTGGAGGAGTATCGAGCTTTGCTCCCGGGAATTTTCATCGTGTCGCAGGTCGAGATTACCCACAGTCGAGTGGAGGGTTCAATCGCCACCGGATTGATCGACCTGCGCGTGAAAATCGAAAAAGCCGCCGGCCAGAAATGCGATCGCTGCTGGAATTATGCCCAACAGGTGGGGAAAGACCAACGCTATCCCACTGTGTGCGAACGCTGCTCGGCGGCGCTGAAAGAAATCGAGGCGGGGAGGTAAAGTTTCACCACCAAGGCACCAAGATACCAAGAAGGGCCTACGAGTTCAGGTAGTCGGAGGATTGCTATACAGAGCGACATAAGCGTTCGCGCATTCTGCTGTAGCGGCGCTCAGTATAGTTTCTCCTTTCTTTTTTTCTTGGTGTCATTGTGACTTGGTGGTGAGAATCAGATGCGAATGGGGAAATCCAAAATCCAAAATCTAAAATCCAAAATCGATAAGCCCTCGGCAATGACTCCACGGGTTAAGGTCATGACGCGGATCGTTCTGGCCCTAATCGCCGCGGCGGTGTTTGCAGCCGACCAGTTGACCAAGCACTTGGTGGAACGCCGCCTTCCGGATGGCGCTGTCGTTCGGGTGATACCGGGATTCTTCAACTTGATCACCACCAAAAACTCCGGGGCGGTGTTTGGCCTCTTCAATGATTCCACCGCCTCGTGGAAAACGCCCCTGCTGATTGCCGTTTCCGCCATCCTGCTCATTGTGGTGGTCTTCGTGGTGGCCAGAACCCGGCGCCTGCACTGGGGCTCGGCCATCGGACTCTCCCTCATTCTGGGCGGCGCGCTCTCCAATCTATTTGACCGAATGCGGACGGGGCTGGTGGAGGACTTTCTCGATTTTTATATCCGCAGTTATCACTGGGCCGCATTCAATTTGGCGGATAGCGCCATCGTGATCGGCGCGGGATTCCTTATCCTGCAAGTCCTCCTTTCCGATTAGGCTAAGGAGAGGACGAAACTCGAAGCTCGAAAATCGAAGCTCGCGAGCAACGCCATCGAATTTCGCTTTTCGATTCGAGCAATCGGCATTTTACACCTGACAATCGCGGGGCAGGCATGGCGGTGACGCGGCAGTTCGTGGTTCCGGCGGAATCAGCCAGCGAACGTTTGGACACTTTCCTGGTGCGGCAAATGCCGAACTGGAGCCGCAGCCAGATTCAACGCTTGATCCGCGAAGGCTTGGTGACAGTCGGCTCGGCCCCGGCGAAGAAATCTGGAGAGGAGATCGAGGCCGGAACGCAAATCACCGTCTGCGCGAAGCATGACGAGCTGCGCGCCACGGCGGAAGACTTGCCGCTGGCCGTCATTTACGAGGACGCAGATCTGCTTGTGGTGAACAAAGCCGCCGGCATGGTGGTACACGTCGGCTCGGGCATAAAGTCCGGCACCCTGGTTAACGCTCTTCTGTTTCGATTGGCCCCCATTGGTGCTTTATCCACAATAGGCGGTGAGCTGCGGCCGGGAATCGTGCACCGGCTGGATAAGATGACTTCCGGTTTGGTCCTGGTCGCCAAGAATGATGTCGCGCATCGCCGCCTGAGCGAACAGTTCAAGCGGCGCGAAGTACACAAGACCTACACGGCGCTGGTCCATGGGCGCATGGCCGCCGGCAGCGGGGAAATCTCCAAGCCGGTGGGCCGCGACCCGCGCCGGCGCACGCGCATGAAGGCAGGGGGAATTGCTCCGCGCGAAGCTGTGACGAAATACCGCGTGATGCGGCGGTTCGGCAATTTCACGCTCGTAGAAGCCATGCCCCAAACCGGGCGCACGCACCAAATCCGCGTGCACCTGGCCAGCCTCGGCCATCCCGTAGTGGGCGACACAACATACGGCGCGCCCGCCAAGCTGCGATTCGGGGAGAGTGCGGAGCCCACATTGCCGAGCACATTTCTGCACGCCGCAAAGCTGGCCTTCGCTCATCCCGTCACCGGCGCGCCACTGCAATTTGAGGCGCCGTTGCCGCAAGAGCTTGTGGCGTTCCTTGCTCGCATGGAAAGCCGCGCGGGCTAACTTGCAAAGGGCGGGCAGTACACCATGGCGATTCTCGAGCGTTTTAAGGTTGATCGTCGTGTGCCCATCGCTATCATCCTCGGCAAACACAACGCGCCAAGGCCGACAGGAGGATGTCATCACCGTGACTAAGAGATTCATCGCATTATTGTTTGCTTTGATGTTACCCAGCCCCGCGGCCTTGCCCGCCAGTTTGCCTCTCACTCCTTACCCCAATCAGCTTGAGCTCGGTCCGGGGTTGTTGCACATAGGGGCGCGCGTCAACATCGAAGTCGCCAGCAACACCGAAGAGGATCGCTTTGCCGCGTCGCTTCTTTCTGGCGACCTTAGTTCCCTCGATGGGGTCGCCACCGGCAAGGGGAAGGGGTCTGCGCGCATTGTCCTGGCGCGCGCGGACAGCGCGATCGGTAAGCAGGTTCTGGACAAATCGGGATTGCAAATCCCCGCTCAGGCCGACGAGGAAGGCTACGTCCTGCTGGTCAGTCCTCGCGAAGCTTCCATCGTGAGCAAGACGGCGGCGGGCATTTTCTATGGCGTGCAAACGTTGCGGCAGTTGGTCCATCCTGTGGTGGGCGGAGGGGCCGAGGCGCCCGAGGTTCGGATTGTCGATTGGCCGGCCATGCGCTGGCGTGGCGTAAGCCTTGACATCAGCCGCGGTCCCATCCCCACGTTGGCTTCCTTCAAACGCGAAATCGCCTTGCTGGCGGAATATAAAATCAACGTCGTCTCGCCCTACATGGAAAACACGTTTGCTTACCCCGATCTGCCGAATGTCGCTGCGCCGGGCGGAGCCATCACTCCCGATGAAGCGAAGGAACTGGTCCAGTACGCCGCGCAATATCACGTGACGATCATCCCGGAGCAGGAGTCCTTCGGGCACCTGCACCTGGCGCTCCAGAACGAGCGGTTCCAGGACTTGGTGGAGGTGCCTTACGGCCACGTACTCTCGCCCACTGCGCCGGGGTCCTTTACTTTGATTGGCAGGATGTTCGCGGACCTGGCTGCGGTATTCCCCGCCCCCTTTTTCCACATCGGGGCCGATGAAACGGAGGAGTTGGGCGAGGGACGCACCAAGCCGGAAGTCGATGCGGAGGGCTACGGCAAGGTGTACATCGATTACCTCCGCAAGATCGACGAGACCTTGAGCGTGCATCATCGCAAAATTCTGTTCTGGGGCGATATGGGCGTTCAGCACCCCGAGCACCTCAAGGATTTGCCGCACGATATGATCGCTGTGCCTTGGGACTACGATGCCCGGCCCTCGTTTGTGAAACTGATCAAGCCCTTCCGCGATGTGGGCCTGGAGACTTGGGTGGCGCCCGGCGTGAACAACTGGAGCCGCATTTATCCCGATTACAATGTAGCGCTCGCCAACATCCGGCAATTTGTGAATGACGGGAAAGCCCTCGGCGCCACCGGCGTCCTCAACACCACTTGGATGGATGATGGGGAGAGCATGGTGAACTTCACTTGGTACGGACTCGCTTATGGGGCAGCCCACAGTTGGCAGAAAACCGTGGACGACGAGCAATTCAACGCGAGTTGGGACTGGACGTTCTATCGCGCCGACGGCCATCACTTTGTGGGTGAAGTCAAAGGCCTCTCGGATATCCACAATCTGTTGCGCCAGGCAATTCATACCGACGGCCAGGATTCCTTGATCTGGCATGACGCAATGACGCCGGATGGCCAAACCTTCTATTTCAGAATGGAGCCCGCCGCGCATCAGATTCGTTCGACCGCGGAAGATGTAGTGGCGGATCTGATCGAGAACTCTCACCTCGCCCGCCGCAATCAGGATTTGTTGGATTACACGGAGTTTGCCGCGCGGCGTTTCGACTTCCTCGGACAAAAGGCCATTTACGCAAAGTACATCGCCGATCTTTACTCGCAGGCGCAAGCCCACTCCTCTGACCGCGCTGCCGTGGGCAAAATCCTGGGCCGCATCAACGGCGTCAATGGCTTGATCCAGGACATGCGCGATCAAGCCACCTTGTTGCGCGACATGTACCAGAAACTCTGGCTGGGAGAGAACCGGCCGTACTTTCTGGGCAACATCCTCGCTCGCTACGACGAAGAGTTGGGACGCTGGGAGGATGCCGCCAACCGAATCAGCCGCAACCGGGCGATCTATAACCAGCACCTGCTGCCCGACCTCATCGATTCGGAGAATCCCCCGGCAAAGTAATCAGAGAATTACAGTGGCTTTCACTCGGTATCACGGAATCCCTATTTCGCCGGTTTTCCCGCCTCCTGCGCCAGAACCCGTTCCACCGGGGGGGCCCGCCGCACGTACTCCAAGACGCTACGCGCATTTTCATTGTCGGTGGCGTATTTCGCACGGAGCCGACTCCCCAAGTTAAGTCAATCCAGACCATAAAGATTATCTATGGCTAAAACCGTTGCCAGATTCGCTGCGGGAAGCTAACAATGGAAGTGTTGGGCTTTCACTCCGTTCAAAACTGAGTCCGGGACCGAGACGGCTTCGGGGCGCGACCGTGTTGACGTCTTCGCAGACTTCAGTTTGAACGCATCTTTCCGGGATTCCCGGCCAAAAGGAGATCCATGAGCACTGAACTTCACAACCATTTAGAACTGCCTTACAGCGAGTTGGAAGAGTTGAACCTGCGGGCCAAAGAGCAAAGGCTCAATCGCGTTCCTTTGGAGCAAATTCGAGCCGACCGCCTCAAGTATCTGACGGAAGAGAAGCGGATCAAAGCCGTGACTGTGCTTTTCAGCGACCTGGAAGGCCGGCTGCACATGCTCGATTACGACAAGAAATTCATTATCAAAAGCTGGGACAACCTCACCTTCGACGGCTCCTCGATCCGCGGCTTTTCCGCCCAGCACGAGAGCGACCTGCGCCTCGGAATCGATTGGTCGGCCTTCTACTGGGGGCCCTCCGACTTTTTTGGACCCGGGAAGGTCATGGTCTTCGGCGAGGTCATCGATAAGGATGGAAAGCCTTATAGCGCCGACCTGCGCGCCGTTCTGAAGGCCTACGCCCAAAACCTTTACGACAAGGACGGATACACCTTAAACGCCGCCAACGAGATTGAGGGGTTTATCTTCAAGGGAGTTGACGCCGAGCGGAACTACTACCAAACCGGCAAATTCGAGTATGTCAGCGCGGGCGGGTATTACCACTCCCTTCCCGGCGATACGCTGCGCACGTTCATCGATCGCAGCGCCGAAGTGCAGCGGGCGATGGGCTTCCAAAACGAGAAGGACCACCCGGAAGTGGCCCCTTCACAGTTCGAGATCAACTACGGTTATGCGGAAGTAGTGGCTGCGGCCGACCAGATTCAGATTTACAAACTGATCTGCCGGCAGATCGCCACCAACATGGGGCTCAGCGCGTCGTTCCTTCCCAAACCGATTGTGGGCGTGAATGGCAGCGGCATGCACTCCAACGTGTCGATCACCAAGGACGGCAAAAACCTCTTTTGGGATCCCCAAGGTCCGGAAAAAATGAGCCCGATGGCCTGGCAGTTCGTTGACCGCATCCTCACCCACGGCAACGACCTTTGCTTGATCATGAATTCCAGCGTGAATGCCTACCGCCGCCTCGACCCGCATTTCGAGGCGCCGAACCAGCTCAAAGCCTCCGCCGTGGACCGCGGCGCGATGGTCCGAATTCCCCTGGGCAATTCGCGTAGCGCCCGCCTGGAAGTCCGCGCCGTCGCTCCGGACGCCAATCCCTACATGCTGCTGTATGCGATCTTCAAAACCGGGATCGAGGGGGATATCGCCAAAGTGGAAAACCTGCGTAGCGCTCATCGCTATTTGCCAGACAACATCTACGATGCCATCAAGAATTTCAACAAAGCCGATTGGACCACAAGAATGCTGGGTGAAGACGTGAAAAGCCGGTACGCGGATTTGAAAAAGGCCTCCGCCGACCGCTGCCCGCGATTGCTCGGGACCGTGGTGAAGGCGCCGGAGATTCAGTTCCACCACGAGGTCTATACGCAGTTCTTGTGGAATCTGTTTTAGAAGCGGCTGGTCCCGGAAGGGGTGGGAGGAGATCACTTCTCGATTCGTTTCGTATTGACCCGTTCACATCCTGCTCTTTGTCGCCGCAGCGATAGAGAGCAGGAGTCTTCAGTATTGAATTGTCACCGCGTTCATTCTGTTCGCGCGCTGGATAGGCACCCTTTCGGGATGGCATGGCCGTCTACGCGGGCCTGTATGCCACCGCCGGGTTCCTCCATCAACGAGATCACGCCCAGCCCCCGAACTCGATATTCAACGGGGAGCTTATCTTCATTACCGGTCCCAAAGGCTGCCATAGCCCAGCAATCGCCGGCGTTTAGGAAGCGATAAGTGAGTTTGCCCTTGATGAAGGTGCGTTCCAGGATTTCGCGGACGCCGTCGTTCTTACCCTTTCTGTGCAATTGCACCAGCCATAGGTCCACCTGGGCGCGCTCTGCTTCCCAGCCTTTGCCCCGGACAGTTGCACATCGATATCCCGTCCTAAAGTGCATGAAGGCCATGCAAAGCAGCAACACGACAATCAAATAGACTAGCCGGTCAGATCGGAGGGGATCGAAATTTGGCAGAGTCGGCAAGACAAGTACGGCTCCCATCGCAGCCTCGGCGAAAGCCAGGACAAGAAGGACATACCAATGACGGAGCCAGAGCATTAGTGCCAGTATTGCGAAGACCCCAACAGGTATCACCCAGTATATACTTAGAATCGGCGATGGCATAAGCGCCCATAGATACAAGATCGGCAAACCTGCACTCCACCGGATGGGTCTTTGAGCTGCTATAGCCTTAGCCGCCGTATCCAAGCGTTCGATCCTCGTGAGTTCATGGCCCATGCTTGCCCCATTCTTTCCAGCAATGAAGAAAGTGCCCAAACCCCAATAACGAGCGCAACGCAGACCTGTCCTGAAGGTCCTCGGCTTTCTGTCTCCGCTCGGCGGGCGCTGCCCTTAAGAACTTGCACACCACCACTAAGCATCGTCCCCCAAGGAATCACCTGGGGGAACCACGCCCACCGGCTGCGTTGCGCGCCAAATCCACACGGCAATGCCCCACACAATTAACCCCGCGAGGAAACCCTCGACCACGCTTGCCGCCAGCGCTCCCAGCAAGCGCAGAGCGACATGGCCGCGCGCGACGTCAAAAAAGTGGGTCGGGAAATAAGGTACGGCGACGGCAAGCAACATGGCCAGGTAGACCCACAAACGCCACACCCATCCCAGCACCAGGGAAGGAGCCAGGAGTTGGCGGGCTTCCGTCAGTCCCTTCCACGCCCCCACCGCGCCCAGGTAAAATGCGCTCAAAAGGACCAGTATGGTGGAACTCCAGGCAGCGGCGCGAAAAGGTTCAACCCCCATGGCCTCGGTCCAAAAACGCACGATCACGAACACTCCCAGCATGGCGCCGGGAGCCACCGTCACCGGCCAACGCCAGAGGATGTGAATCACCGTCATCAGCAGCAGAATGGTCACAAACAGCACGCCAATTTCCACGGTGTGCCCCAGCACGTGCCGGCCCAGATGACTCCAATTGCCGTAATCCTCCGACACGGCATAATGTGACCGCGAGAGACGCAGGACCGCGGAAATGACCGTCACCAGAATAAGCCACCCCTCGGTCCATGCCGCCAGGATCAAGGCTGGCAGCAAATGTTGTGAGAATTTGCGCAAGCCACCGCGCAATGGCCCCACCGCCGCAACATAGATCGCCACCAAGGGCAGCGCCACCGTGCTGGAAACGTAGCGGGCGATAACATGCGGCACGCCCGAGAGTTCCAAAACCAGACGCGCGAGGACAATCGCCGCGAGTACGGCCATCGCCCTAAGCAGCAAAAGAGCAAACGGCTTCCCAGTAGTTCCTGAGGTTTCTGCAGACATGGCACCTCCTTTGATCTCGGCCGAGATATTTACATCTCCTGCGTTACTTCAGCATGGCATCCCTTTTCGCCTTGAATTCCGATCCTGCTTTCCAAACCGGAAACGTGGGGGCATTGGCGACACGATAGCCGACTTCTCCCAGAAGGGTCAAATCCTCCACCGTCCCGCTCAGGTCCCAGTAAGGTTTAATTTTGTCGGACGGCTTGTGGTAATCCTCGCGGGTGTACTTCTCGCGCATCTGGAGTCCCCAGCCTTCCGGCTTGCCAATGTAATCCACGCCCGGGTCGGGGTCGAGCGCCGGCACTCCCTGCCTGGCGAAATTGAAGTGGTCGGAGCGAAAATAAAAACCCTTCTCCGGTTCCGCATCAGGCTTGACCACCCTTCCCTGCTCCGCCGCCACGGCTTCCACCACATCATCCAGCGTTGACTGGTCCAACCCGATGACCTCAATGTCCCGGGTGCGCCCGAGCATGTTCAGTACATCCATATTGATTTCAGCGAGGGTCTTGGCCAGTGGATAAAGAGGATGCTCGGAATAGTACTGCGAGCCCAGCAGGCCCTTTTCCTCCGCCGTCACGGAGAGAAACAGGATGGAGCGGCGCGGCGGGGGTTGCGCGTGCACGAAGCCATCCGCCAATTCCACCAAGCCGGCCACCCCGGAGGCATTATCCGCCGCCCCATGATAGATCTTGTCACCATTCACTTCCGGACCGATCCCCAGGTGGTCCCAATGCGCCGTGTAAATCACGTACTCATCGCGGAGTTTGGGGTCAGAGCCGACTACCTTCCCCACCACGTTCTTGGAATTGATGGTGCGGATGGTATTCCGCAGCCCCAGGGAAGCTTTTACGTGCAGGTCAACGGGGCGGAAATCGCGGCTGACCGCAGATTTCTCCAGAGCGTCGAAATCCTTGCCGGCCAAAGCAAACAGGGCCTTCGCCTTCTCGTAGGTTATCCAACCCTCTGCGGCGCACCGCGACATTCCACGGTCGGCAGCCACCAGGCTGAACTGCTCGCCCGTGTTGCTGCTTTCGACCACTCCCCAGGGATAACCCGCCGGACCGGTCTGGTGTACGATCAAGCATCCCAGAGCACCCTTTGCCGCCGCCTCCTCAAACTTGTACGTCCAGCGGCCGTAGTAGGTCATCGCCCTGCCCTTGAAGGTGTTTTCGTCCAGCTTGGAAGGATCATGGGGGTCAGGCACCGGCGGATCATTGATCAGCACCACGATAATCTTGCCCTTGACGTTCACGCCCTTGAAATCATCCCACTGGTACTCCGGGGCCACCACACCGTAACCCACAAAAACGACGTCAGCATCAAGGTCGATCGCCGGCTCCAGGCGTTTGGTCCAGGCTACGAAGTCATCGGCGTAGGTGAGCGCCTCGCGCTTTCCGCCGGCATCGCCGGTGAAGACCAATTGCGCGCTCGGATCGGCTTTGATGCCCACCATCGGCACGCTCTGAAAGTAGGTTCCATCAGGATTCCCAGGCTTCAGCCCCACTTTCTTGAACTGGTCCTCGATGTATGTGGTGGCGAGCGTTTCACCCTTGGAGGCTGGGGCGCGGCCCTCATATTCGTCCGACGAGAGAACCTTGATGTTTTCCAGAATCCTCGCGGCGTTGATCTGCTTCCAACCGGGTTGTCCCGCGGCGCGGCTCATCGCCAAAACGGCTCCGAAAACCAGCGAGGCCCCGGCCATGTAGCAAAGGACGTGCTTTAACCATTCCATGTTGTCATCCACCGAATAGAGTTTCGCGTATCGTACTTGAGCGCCGGGCGAGATTCAATACGTTTTCTATTTGCCCTGTCCCAGGTTTTGGCGCACCCGCGGCTGGAGTGTAGAATTGCGGGTGCGGACGGCGCGGTGGCGTGTATACTGCTGTGGTTCCATATACCGGATGGCATAGCCGGGAAAAATAGTTGGGCAATATCAGCGAATGGTCCCGCTGTTGTGCAGGCGCGGCGAAGCGGGAAGATCGAAGATACTCATGCGGCAAGAAAAAGGGGGATAGGTTATGAAAAAGACCATTCTTTCGCTCATCGCTTTCTTTGTTTTGGCACTGGCCCCGGCGTGGGCGCTGGATAACGGATTGGCCAAGACTCCGCCCATGGGCTGGAACAGTTGGAACAAGTTCGGCTGCAACGTGAGTGCAAAGCTCATCGAGGAAATGGCGGACGCCGTGGTGACCAGCGGAATGAAAGACGCCGGCTATCAGTACGTGGTGATCGACGATTGCTGGCAGGTCAGGCGCGATGCCAACGGTAACATCGTTCCTGACCCGCAACGTTTTCCTGACGGGATGAAAGCGGTGGCGGACTACGTCCATTCCAAGGGCCTGAAGTTTGGAATCTACTCCGACGCGGGAACAAAGACCTGCGGGGGGCGTCCGGGCAGCCGCGGCTATGAATTCCAGGACGCCCGCCAATATGCCGCCTGGGGTGTGGATTATCTCAAGTTCGATTGGTGCAGCCACGGGACGCAGGAGGTGATGTCCTCCTATGAAACCATGCGCGACGCACTGAAGGCCTCGGGCCGCCCCATCGTTTTCAGCCTCTGCGAGTGGGGTGAGGAGAGCCCCTGGAAATGGGCCGCGGACGTCGGCAACCTCTGGCGCACGACGGGCGATATTACGGATTGCTGGAGCTGCACCGGCCAGTACACGCGCGGAGTGATGCAGATACTCGATGCCGAGGCGGATATTTGGGAATACGCCGGCCCGGGCCACTGGAACGACCCTGACATGCTCGAGGTTGGCAATCCCGGGCTCAGCGTGGAAGAGAGTCGCGCGCACTTTAGCCTCTGGTGCATGCTGGCAGCCCCTCTGATAGCTGGAAACGATTTGCGCAACATGCCACCGGAGATCCGCGAAATCCTGACCAACAAGGAAGTCATCGCCCTTGACCAGGATCCGCTTGGCCGGCAAGCGGTGAAGTATCGGGATTACGGCAGCCTGCAAGTCTGGAGCAAAGAGTTAAGCGGCCACAGCACGGCCTACGCGGTGCTGAATCGCAGTGACAAGCCGATGCAAGTCTCGGAGTATCTTGGCGAAGCGAAAACGGTTCGCGATCTATGGAAGCACGCGGACATCGCGCTTGCCGAGGGTGGTTACTTCCGCGCCACCGTGGCCCCGCACAGTTTGGTCCTGTTGAAGGTTACCGGCGAGTAAGCGGCGCGGCGCCCCGAGATGGCCCGATCAACTCTTTTGGAGCAGGAGCCCGAGCGGCCTCGCGACTTCACGATCTCCTTCCTGAAGCCGATGCTGGTGTGTCGATCATTTCGACTCATTCGGCGCATTTCGCCTTCGCTGAATCCGAAAACAACGTGGCAGGTTTTCCATAACCCGGAATAGCCGAAGGTTCTCCGATTTGAAGTTGAAACACCGCGAATAGGGTTGAAACCCCCCGAAAATGCGTTTCCAGAAGTCCTCGCTGGTCCCCACAAATACTCTTTCCTTGGCCAACCCTACGTTAAGACTCGCAATCTAATTGACAAACTGTCACTGTTCGGCACCCCCAGGCCCTGCGGCGGAGTGAATCTGCGCCATGCGGTGGCACAAGCGGATGCGCCTGAAAGGGTGTGGCAGGCCGGCAGTGGGCAAATCGTCAGACGTTGGTTGTCGGCAGGCATATCGTCAATCGTCACTTGGGAGGCCGGCAGCCGGAACATCGTCAGTCGGCGGGGCGAAACTGGAGGAAGCATGAAAAATGCAGATTTGCTCCCGGCGTGGGGCCGCATTTTGCGGGGGCAGAGGCCGTTTTTATCCGTCGAAATCACCAAGGAATGTCCTCTAAAGTGTCCGGGCTGTTACGCTTACGGCCCCGAGCATTTAGGCGGAGCGGCCCTTCTGCGCGAGCTAAGCGACGCCAAGGGAGAGGCGCTCGTCGCGGGAGTCCTGGGCCTGGTGCGGCGCTATCGTCCCCTGCACGTCTCCCTTGTGGGCGGCGAGCCCCTGGTGCGTTATCGTGAGCTAGACGTCTCTGCTGCCCAAGCTGGAGGCTATGGGAATCGAGGTGTTGCTGGTCACTAGCGCCGTCCGCCCCATCCCCGCAGCCTGGCGCAACCTTTCCAAGCTCTACCTTGCCGTTTCGATTGACGGCCTTGCGCCCGAGCACGACCGCCGCCGCGCCCCCGCCACCTACGAGCGCATTTTGAAGCACATTGCCGGGCACCGCATCAACGTTCACTGCACGATTACCCGCCAGCTTCTCCAGCGCCCGGGTTATTTGGAGGATTTTGCCCGGTTCTGGTCGGCGCGGCGGGAAGTGAGGAAAATCTGGTTCAGCCTCTACACGCCCCAGCAAGGCGAGGTGAGCCAGGAGCGCCTGAGGCCGCAAGACCGCGCCCAAGTGCTCGAAGAGCTTCGCCGCCTGCGCCGCATCTTCCCCCTCATGGAGATGGGCAACCGGGTGCTGAAAGGTTTCGAGGAGCCGCCCGCTTCCCCCCAGGATTGCCTCTTCGCGCAGGCCACGGCGTGCGTTTCCTCCGACCTCGCAACCGTCATCACCCCCTGCCAGTTTGGCGGACGCCCCGTGTGCAGCGAGTGCGGCTGCATCGCTTCCGCCGGACTCGCCTCGTTCGCGCAATACAAGCTGGCGGGACTGGTGCAGATTGGCGCGCTTTTCAATGCCTCCAGAAAATTCGGCGAGCGAGTAGCCGCCGCCAGTGCCTGAGGGCAGGGCTAGGGATTGGGGGTCAGGGGTTAGGGGTTGGCGCACGGGACGGGCACTCGGCGCTGTTTTCCCCACATACCACCTGCGACCTACCACCTACCAGTTGGAGATACGAGACACGGGCCACGGGTCTAGCCCGGTTTATTCACGAATTTCTTGGGCCGGTGGAGGGCGGTAACGGATTTCGCACAGAGGACGCGGAGTCAAAGCACAGAGGCCACGGAGAAGTCACGACACCTTCTCCGCGCCCTCTGTGGTCAAACGGTTCGCTGATTCCGTCGATGACACGCTCCGTGAACTCTGTGTGAAACAGTCTTAACCTTGCCCTCCGCATATCGTTTTAACGAATAATTCGGGTTAAGGGGAAGGACACGGGGCAGGGGATACGGGACAAGGAAAATCGGGTCATCGAGCCATCGGATCACCGGCTCATTGAAAACCTTCTGACGCGGCAGTTTAATTCATGTGCTCATCTAAAAATGTCGATAACCGATATGGGGTAGTGTGTCACGCGGGGGTCGAAGGATTCACGATTCGGGGTTAGGGGTTAGGCATACGGGCCACGGGGGCACGGGATACGGGACAAGGGAAATCGGGTCATCGAGCCATCGGATCATCGGTTCATTGAAAACCTTCTGACGCGGCAATTTAATTCATGTGCTCATCTAAAAATGTCGATAACCGATACGGGGTAGTGTGTCACGCGGGGGTCGAAGGATTCGGGGTTCTGGGATTCAGGGGTAAATATCCCCCGGCAAAGCCGGGGGCTTTAAGAAACAGTGAGCCGCTCAAAGCGGCTAGGCGGGGTCGCTAACGCGGCCCCGCGGGGTTTGCGCCACCTTCCGGTGGCTGCTCATCGCCAGAGATTCATCTGGTCTAACTGCTTGTCTTCTTCCTCCTGCTTCCGGATGTATTCGCGAATCACGGCTTCATCGCGGCCCACCGTGGACACCCAGAATCCGCGTGCCCAAAAGTGTTGGCCCACAAAATTCCGCTTCCGCTCTCCGTACACCCGTGCCAGATGAATCGCGCTCTTGCCTTTGATATATCCGATTACCTGCGACACCGCGTACTGGGGTGGTATCGCAATCATCATATGCACATGATCCGGCCGCAAATGCCCTTCTTCAATGGCGCTCTCCTTTTGCTGCGCCAACCGCCGGAACACTTCCCCCAAATGCCGCCGCAATTCTTGATATAACGTCTTCCGCCGGCATTTCGGGATGAACACGACATGATATTTGCACTCCCACTTCGTATGCGATAGGCTTTCTACTTCGTCCATCGTGGATCTCCTTTTCGTTTGCTTGGCGGCTCACGATTAGGAGTTTCCGCGATGGACTCCCGGATTTGTCAAACTTTTACTGCCTCCCCGGCAGAGCCGGGGGGTCTCCCAACGGACTAGGGGCACGGGACTAACTGTTAGTTCCGTGCCTGCTTTCACTGAGGACTGAAAACTGAGAACTGATGACCTTTTTTGCTGCCGGCTGCGAACCGTTACCCGGTTTCTCGCTACCCGGTCCTTTTCCGCCGGTTGGTCTTGCTTACGCTTGCGGTATTTGCCGCGCGGCGGGCAACACTGCTGCCCTTGCTGAAATGAAGCATAGCGTGCCGGAGGAGCCAATTCGCCTTGGTCTGGTAACCGGGGCCATCGGCTTTGAGCCAGGCGATAATATCCGAATCCAGGCGCATGGTGACGGGTTGCTTGCGGGGCCGATAGAACTTGCCCATTTCCGCACCGCTCCAATCGAGAACCGGTGGGGCATCGGAAAAATCAATGTCGGCGTCGCGTTTTGCCGCGATGGCGCGGATGTCTCGCTCCTGTTCCCTGGTGAGATTCCTCATAGACGCTCCTTTCGTGCCGCTCGGCGGCGCGAGCAGAGATGATGCGAATGATTTCTTCGTCGTGTTCCTCATAGAATGTGTGGAAGACAGCATACAGGCCCGAACCCAGAGTGTCAATATAGTTGTACGTACATTGCAGGCGGGATGCGGGACAGCCGCAAGCTGTCAGCGATCAGCCGTCAGCTTACTGCCTTCTTGTTCTTGGTCGCTGAAAGCTGATAGCTGAGCGCTGAAGGCTTCTTTCCCCTGGTGGCTGAACGCTTCTCTTGCCTTGCCGCTGGGGTATCAGGCAGGAGAATAAGTCCACGGCCCTTGACTCTCCGTACATACAAGTGTATGCTCTACGGATGGAGATCGACTGGGACCGGACGAAGGCAAGGCAAAACGTCTCGAAGCACGGGGTACGTTTTGCCGACGCGGTTTTGGTTCTCGACGATCCCTATGCGATCACGGTTGCTGATATCGAGTCAGACCCAACGGAGGCGCGCTGGATAACTCTAGGTGCGGACGCTCAGGGCCGTGTGCCGGTGGTTATTTATGCGTATCGCGGAGAAGACATTCGGCTGATTTCCGCGCGGCCTGCTGAACCCCGTGAGATTAAGCAGTATGAGGCACAAGGATGAAAACTTACGACTTCAGTCAGGGAAAACGCGGACCGGTGCTGCCCATGCCACCCGGCAAGGAACGCATCACCATCCGCCTGGACGCTGACATTCTGGAGTATTTCCGCCACGCGGTGGAGCGCGCCGGGGGCGGCAACTATCAAACCTTGATCAACAACGCCCTGCGCGCTTATATCGAGGGTGCGCGGCAGCCCGCCATCGAGGAAACCCTGCGGCGAGTGATCCGCGAGGAGCTGCGCACGGCGCCGTGAAGGGACGGGACGGCTGTAAGCTGTCAGCGATCAGCCATCAGCTTACTGCCTTCTTGTTCTTGCTCGCTGAAAGCTGAACGCTGATAGCTGAGAGCTTCTTTTGCCGCCAGGCGCCCAATCCAGAATCCCAAATCCTAGATCCTGCGTGCCCGCTTTGGGCTGTGTTCGCAGCCGGCCGGTTTGCTTTCGAGGTGAATGCGGCATAAGATACATCTAGCGGAGGTGGAGCTTGAAGATCAAGGTTGTGGTTCATGAGGCGGAGGAAGGCGGTTTTTGGGCGGAAGTCCCGGCCATTCCAGGGTGTGCCACCCAAGGCGAAACCTTGGACGAACTGATGAGCAACGTCCAGGAAGCGGTCGAGGGGTGCCTCTCCGTCGAAGTGGAAGAACCCAAGCGCACCGACCGCGACCAAGTGCTGGAAATCGTCGTATGAAATCGGTTTCCGGCCCATCGTTTGGCCCGCGGCCCGTTTGGCGGGCCTGCTGAAGCGTGACTACGCCCGCAAAGGCCTTACCCTGGCCGCGACCGACGCTACCATCGCCGCCATCGCCCTCCACCACCACCTTACTCTCATCACCGATAATCACTACCCGATGAAGGAACTGAGCATCTATCCCCTGCCCTGAAGGCTGTGAGCTTTTAGCTTTCAGCGGTCAGCAATCAGCTCAGGGCCTTCTTGTTTTTGATCGCTGAGAGCTGAACGCTGATAGCTGAGAGCTTCTTTTCCTGATCGCTGAAAGCTGATAGCTGAGCGCTGAAGGCTTCTTTCCCCTGATAGCTGAACGCTTCTCTTGCGCTTGCCGCTGGGGTGTCGGGCAGGAGAAAAGCCCACGGCCAGCAGGGGATGACGCGCATCCGGATTTCATTCTTACAAGGTTGCCTCCAACACTGGCATGGTCTATAGTGGTGCACGGGGAGGAGCGCCTCGAAGCTGATCGAAACAACGATGCTCGCAATCTGCAACGTCCACACAGCGCTGAGTTTCAAGTCCATCCCATGAATAACCCAGAAACTATTCCCTTACTATTCCAACACGGGTCTGCCTGGGTCCGGGCTGATTTTCACATGCACACATTGGCCGACAAGGAATTTTCCTATTCGAGAAACCCCAATTATTTCATATCAGATTACGTCGCTGCGTTGAAATCATCCGGTATTCGCGTCGCCGTCATTACAAACCATAACAAGTTTGACCGGGATGAATTCAAAGCTCTGGCAAAAATGGCCAGAAAGGAAGAGATATTTCTGATTCCCGGCTTGGAGCTTTCAGTCAAAGACGGTTCAAACGGCATCCACATGCTTGTTGTATTTAGTGATGATTGGATCTCCAATAGAGAGAACACGAATTACATCCAATCGTTCCTCAACGTTACATTTTCAGGCCAAGCAAACTTCGAAAACGAAAATGGCCGGTCGAACCATGATCTTAACGATACCCTTCGTGAGCTCGAAGAGTTCGGTCGAGATTACTTTCTCATCTGCGCTCATGTGGAAGCTGACAACGGACTATGGGGCGGCCTCAAGGGAGGTCGAATTACCGAGCTGGGGGAATCAGATCTGTTCCGACAGCGATGCCTCGGGTTCCAAAAGGTAACAACCCATGATAAGCGAGTGCTGGTGAAGAGTTGGTTAGGCAACTGGTATCCCGCGGAGGTCGAAGGTTGCGACTGTAAGTCCATTGAAGACATCGGCAAAGGCAAGCAGGTGTATGTCAAGATCGGGGCATTCACCTTCGAATCTGTCAAGTTCGCGCTTATCGATCAAGAGAACCGGATTGCTGCAAAGCCACCGAAGTTGGAGCATTCATGCCTGAAGAAAATCTCGTTCGAGGGCGACAAACTTGATGGTCGTGTCATTAATTTCTCTCCCGGGCTTAATACACTTATCGGTATTCGTGGCAGTGGCAAATCAACGATCCTTGAGGCAATTCGGTTTGCGTTAGGTATTAGCTTTGGGAAGAACGTAGCAGATCGCTTTTACAAAGAGGGCTTAGTCAAGAACGCGCTCGCAAGCGGCGGAAAAGTGACGTTGACAGCCGTTGATCGTCATGGGGCCGAATACGAGGTTCGCCGTATCGTCGATGAACAACCCGATGTCTATGCGAGCGGCAAATTACAACCGGGCATCAACATTCGCGAAACCGTAGTCCACAAGCCGATCTATTTCGGGCAAAAAGATCTCTCAAATACCGGGCAGGGTTCGGAGAATGACTTGGTCGAAACACTCTTGGGAGAAAGGCTTGTCGATGTTCGCCAAGAGATTGCCGTTAAGCGCCAGGCTGTCGTCGAGATAACACGACGGCTGGAAAAACTCTCGGATGTCGGCGAAGAACAGAAGGACTATCAGGCTAAGAAACAAGATGCGGAGTTCCGATTAGGAGTCTTCGAGCAGCATGGCGTGGAGGAGAAGCTTCAGAAGCAGGTCGCTTTTGAACAGGATGGACGGACCGTAATAGACCTTAGTGAGTTTGTTGTCGGCTATATACAAGAACTTGACGATTTCATTGCCCGATACGCGGATGATTTCGCGGGCCGCCGAAAGTATGTTTCCAAGCAGAATGCTGCATTCTTTGGTGAGGTCTTCGGAATCTTCGACCGCATAATCAAGGGGTTTGCAGATATCGGAAAGATCGCAGAGCAGTCGAAAGTACGATCGAATGAACTGAAAGCTAAGGTCAAAGAATTCGCTGCTCTCAAAAGTGCTCTGAAGGAAGAGTTTGCCGAAATCTCGCGGAAGCTCTCCGACGAACTGAAGTCGAGCGGTGTCGCCGCCATTCAACCGGATGAGTTTCTGAAACTGAGAAAAACAATTGAAAATGCGGAACAGTTTCTCTCCGCCCTCGGCAAAGAAAAGGACCAACAGGCTGCGCTGAAGACGCGACTTATGACAGCATTGACAGAGTTGAACGAACTCTGGCACCAGGAATTCAGGTTCATTAAACAGCAGTTGGACCTGATCAATCAGCAGGAAACGGAGTCACAGATTGAGGTTGAGGTTGAGTACAAGGGAGATAAGGGTGCCTTCCGCAAATACATTCAGGATTTGTTTCGGGGAAGCAAACTCCGCGAGACCACACTCGAAAGTCTGGTCAAGGCATTTGCGGATGGAGCAGCAATGTTTCGCGAATTAGATAAGGCGAAGGGCATTGTTGCAGCCTCTGCCGCGACATTCGAGGAATATTTTCAACAGAATCTTAGTGCGCTGCTGACTTGGCAGGTGCCAAACGCCTACGTCATCAAGTATCATGGCAAGCAGTTAAAGAATCACTCCCTTGGTCAACGCGCATCGGCATTAATTCTGTTTGTCCTTAGCCAACGGGACAATGATCTGGTCATCATCGACCAGCCGGAGGACGACCTCGACAATCAGACAATCTATGAAGACGTGATCAAGCTAGTCCGAAAACTTAAGCCCAGAATGCAGTTTATCTTCGCCACCCATAACCCAAACATTCCAGTCTTGGGCGACGCCGAACAGATAATCGCTTGCTCATACACCGAAGATTCGATCGAAACAAATGTGGGTAGCATCGACTCTCCGCCACTTCAGGATGCGATTGTCAGCATCATGGAAGGCGGGCGTGAAGCATTCCAGCGACGAAAAGAGATCTACCAGATATGGAAACGACAGAGCTCCTAGAAATCGTCGCACGCGGCGAGGACAGTCGGCACCAATTCAAGGAAGATGCCACCAACGCCATTTCGCTGGGCGCCGAGATCGTTGCTTTCGCCAACTCGGGAGGCGGCCAGATATTCATCGGCGTTGCTGATGACGGAACTATTCAGGGGCAGGATGCGGCGGGTGTGGCGAGATTGAACCAACTCATTTCAAACGCTGCCTCAAATACGGTGCGTCCTCCAATAAATCCGTTGACTGAAAATGTCCCGGTTGCCACCGGCATAGTCATCGTGGTGACGATACCTGATGGACTTAGCAAGCCGTACATGGACAACAGCGGAGCGATTTGGGTTAAGAGCGGCAGCGACAAGCGGAGGGTGACGGCGCGTGAAGAGATGCAACGGATGTTTCAGAATGCGCAGCTCGTCCACGGTGATGACATTCCCATTCCTGGCACTTCTATTGCCGATATCGATCTCGACTATTTCCGGCGGTTCTTCAGGCTTCGATTCGAGCAAGAATTGGAAGAGCAGGGCCTCTCACTGAGCCAAATACTTTCGAATATGCGGGTCGTAAGAGACGATACGTTAACAGTGAGCGGCGTTCTCCTTTTTGCAAAAGAGCCACAAGTATTTCTTCCGGTCTTCCACGTCAAAGCAGTGTGTTATCCCGGAGATGAAATTCATGCTACAACCTATTTAGACAGCGGTGACATCCTCGGGCGCATCGAAACTCAATTCGAAGATACTTTGGGCTTTTTGCTTCGTAACCTCCACAGAGAGCAGATGGGCCAAGGCATAAACTCGCTCGGCGAGATTGAAATTCCCAAAATCGTCCTTGAAGAGCTTCTCGCGAACGCTTTGGTTCACCGAGACTATTTTGTGTCAGCACCAATTCGGGTCTTTGTATTTGATAACCGCGTCGAGATCATTAGCCCAGGTCCTCTGCCAAACAATCTGACAATTGCCAATATTCGAAGCGGGAACTCGAACATTCGCAATCCGATCCTGACATCCTATGCGACAAGGGTGGTGCCGTACCGCGGTCTTGGAACTGGAATCCTGAGGGCCTTGAGGGAGTATCCGGCAATCGATTTCGTGAATGATCGAGACGGCAACCAGTTTTGTGCGGTGATCAGACGCCAACGTCCGATTCGGGCACCCCAGCATTGAGGTGTGTGTATTACGCGCCCGCCAGCGCTCGCCGGTTCGGTGAACTAATGCCTCCCCACGGCATCGCGCGCAGATGCAGAAGAACAGTGGCACAGGGTCCGGAGTCCGAGGCTGGTAGCCACATTTGCTGTGGCTGCGGCGCCTTGTCCGCTCGGCATGGCGGGATATTTGGGGCTGGGCGCGGATTCTCAGCCGGTTGCGCGGAGTTCTTTGCGCAGGAGTTCGCTGGCCAGGCGTCCGGGAGGCACTCCGTCCTTCCTGGCTCTTTGCTGGAGGCGGATGGCGACGTCGCGGTCAATGGGGATCTCATAGTGGCGGTTGCGGAATTCGCTCACCACCTTGACCGTGCGAAAACTGCCGGGGTAATGGGTGGTATCGTGCTTGTCCCAGAACTCGGCGGCCTGCTCATAGCTCGCGAATTCGCCGGGAATGGGATCAACCTGCTTCTTTTTGCTCATGGAAGTATCTCCGCTCGGCGCCGGTCATTTCCCGCGCCGAAATCGGCAACGCCGCGCCGCGCGGCTTATGGATATAGAATACCACGAGGGGAGCGTAGGGGCGGTTCGCGAACCGCGCCTACAAGGCTGCCACTATGGCGGCACGAGGAATGTAGCGCCGTCCCTTTAGGGCGGCACCATCCGGGTTCGGAAATCGAAGCGGCACGAGGAATGTAGCGCCGTCCTTTAGGGCGGCACCATCCGGGTTCGGAAATCGAAGTTGAGAAGGCGCGTTGGACGTGAAAGCGGGGGTGCCGGGCTAAAGCCCGGCGCTACAACGGAGACCGCGCCAATCCAATACGCCATGAATTGAGGGAGTATTGCGCCCCGATGCATCGGGGCGGCTTTTTGTGCCCCACCAAGGAAACGCGAAAAATCGAGATGAAGGGCCGCGGACCTACAGAACAGGTCCGCGGTTGCTCGTCATAGATTTCATTCTTGCGGGGTGGTGGCAGTTTGTCGCCCGGGACCAGCCCGGCGTGATCCTTCGCTCCTGCCTCCGAGGCTCATCCGGTTTCGTCCCTCCGCTCCGGCGTTTCCATAACCCGGCGCCGCCATTTCGCCGCCAGGCCCATGGGTGCGGCGTTTTCTATTTGCACTCAAAATTGCCGGCGTCCTCAATGCTGCCGCTTCCCTTGTATTGCGCGTGTTGGGGATAGGGGCACAGCGGCCGGCTGCGGCCCGGGAACGCCTTCCCTGTGGCGATCACCGATTGCGGTGTACGGCCTTTCTCCACCCAGTCCACAACCGCGCTCAGCATGTCGAATTGGTCGAGGGCTGGTCCGCCGCCGCAGTGGCTCATCCCCGGCACAAGATAGATCTGGCTCCACTGCGCAACCTTGTCGGCCCCGCCGCTGGAGCCTGCCAGCGACTTGTAGTAGTTGAGCGTATCCAGCGCCGAAAACCAAGGGTCGCTGGCCCCGTGGAAGAAAATCAACTTGCCGCCGTTGCCGGAGAAAGTGCTGAGGTTGGTGGACGCCGGCTCCACCAGCGGATCAGAGGCGTGGAGCGCCGCCCGGTCCACATCCAGCTCCGTGGCGGTAGGATATGGCCCAAACAGCCCGGCGGAACGCGGAGATAACAAGCCCGGGATCATCGCCGTCTGGGTAACTCCCGTGTCGTAAAGAAAGCCGGGATAAACCTGGACTCCGCGTGAGTTCTTCGGTCCGGCGAAGGCCTTCTTGATTGCCGCCACCTTCTCGGGCGCCACGCAGGACGCGCTCTCGGCCTCCTTGCAGGCGAGGACCGCGGGATCGAAATCGCAGCCCAGCGGATCGGAGATAATGCCATCCGCCACCCCGTCTTTGGCATCGCACTGCTTCAACAGCGCATCCGCGAACAGCTTGCGGTCGTTATCCGTGAAGAGCTGGTCGATCATCGGCTTGCCCGCCGGGTCCTTGGGCGCCGCCTGGTTAAACGCCACGGGAATCCACTGGCTGATGGCAAGATTCGACAAACCGGTGCGCATGGCGGGATCGCCGGAGACGATACCGTTAAAGACCGTCGGATACCGCTGGGAAAGAATCATGCCCTCGCGCCCGCCCGTGGAACAGCCCACGAAATACGAGTAGGCTGCCGGTTTCGCGTAGTACCGCGCGATAATCTGCTTAACCACTCCGGCAACTTCGGCGTTGGCAACATAGGCGAAATCGAGATAGGCCTGTTGGTCGCGCATGAAGGAGAAATCGAACGCACCGGATTTGGCCTTGTGGCCTGTATCCGTGCTGGCCACAGCGAAACCGCGCGCCAAGCCAGGCGTATTGCCGGCAAACGCGGCGCCGAGGGGGGGCTGGATGAACCCATTGCCGCCTCCGCCTCCCTGCATCATGAAATCTCCGTTCCATTTGTCCGGCAGTGCCAGGGCAAAACCAATGCCGAACTCTTCCCCGCCAACTCCTTTGCGGCGGTTAATGACTCCATCGACGCGGCAATAGGCGGGGAAAATCGCGGAGGAGGTCGAACCGGGGGGCATGCCCATACTCATGGGACCGGAAGGAATTAGCTTGGCGCTGCTGATCTCCACACTTTCAATTTTGAGTTGGGTCAGATCGCGGCAGGAGTCGGCTTGCGGCGCGCCGGCAACGGCTCGAACTGCTCCCAACACCATGACGGTTACCAGGAATCTCAAACGCATCGTGCCCTCCTTCCGGCTTGCGCACATCGTCTGGGGCGATGACGATGCGAATGGAGGCGTCCCCTTGGCCTGGTCCGCCTGGGTGAGAGCGCCCGGGTTAGAGTTCAGCAGCAGATTCTGCCCGCAGCAGCCGTCGAGCTGATGGTTACGATGATAAATCGGTCGCACAGAAACGGCCGGCGCAGACGCGACATGGGGATAAATAACACACGCCCCCAACGGCGTGCAAGGCCTAATAGCCGCGGACCTTAAGGAATAGGTCCGCACCAGGCTTGCCGCTGCCGCCGCCGGCGCGAAGAAATGCTCGGCAGGTTCATGGCGCACAGGGAAATCACTTCCCCGCGCCCGACATGGAAGTTGCGGTTGGAGGAACCATGTCGCGCTTCCACATGCTGCGCAGCACGCCAAGCGCGATGGGTAGAGCACCAACGAGGATGAAGGTCATATCTCCCACGATGCGCACCCATTCCAGCTTGTGGTAGAGCCCGCCCATCACGAAGGTCAGCCGGCGCGCGTGCCAGTACCCATGGGCGATGGAATCCCAGAGTTGGAGAACGCCCCCGGGAAACAGATCGAGGAGGATCATCAGGGCCAGGCCGATGTTGGCGCCCCAGAAGCCCACGCGAATGAATTTCTCGGTCCCCTTCCACACATCGTCGGACTGCATGGCTCGCAAACAGAACACCAGAACCGCCAGCGCCAACATGCCAAAGACGCCAAACAGGGCGGCGTGCCCGTGATTCGGGGTCAGCCCCGTGCCCACTTCAAAGTAAGACACGATGGGCAGGTTGATGAGGAAGCCGAAAACCCCTGCCCCGATGAAATTCCATACACCGACCGCCATAAGGAAATAAATAGCCCACTTCTGGCTGGTGGCGAATTCGCGCCCGCACACGGAGCACTGCTGGTTTTTCAGCTTGATGAAGTCCCACGCGTCTAAGGTGAGAAGCGTCAAGGGCACAACCTCCATGGCGGAGAAGCACGCCGCCAGGCCCATGTTGAGCGTCCCCTGACCGGTGAAATACCAGTGATGGCCGGTGCCAATGATCCCGGCGCTGAGGTAAAGGATGGCGTCGAGATAGATCAGGCGCGTGGCGGTCTTGGCGCTGACCACGCCCATCTGATGGAACATGATGGCCACCAGGACCGTGGCGAAGAGCTCGAAGAATCCTTCCACCCAAAGATGGATGATCCAAAAACGCCAATTATCAATGACCGCGAAGTTGGTGTGGGGACCATAGAACAGGGCGGGCAGATAAAAGACGGGAATGGCCACGGCGGCGTAAAGGAACAGCGAGGAGAGCTCACGCTTGCCGGGACTCTTCATGGCAGGCTTCAAGGCCCGGAACATCAGAAAAAGCCAGAAGACAAGGCCCACCGCCAACAAGAGCTGCCAGAACCGCCCGAGATCAAGATATTCGGAGCCCTGATGCCCGAACCAGAACCAGAGGCGCCCCAGTTTGTCGTTGATGCCCAGGTACTCTCCGAAGAGGCTGCCGAAAACAACCACTGTCAGTGCCCCAAGAAGCGCGTAGACGCCGGCCTTTTGGCCTTTGGGCTCCGCCCCGCCCACCCAAGGCGCCAGGAAAAGTCCGCCGCCTACCCAAGCCGTGGCGATCCAGAAGATGGCAAGTTGAAGGTGCCAGGTGCGCGCCAGAGTGTAAGGCAGGAAGCGGGCGATGTCGAAACCGTAAAAGCCCGCGGGCTCGACGCGGTAGTGGGCGATCGCGCCTCCCAGAAGCGCTTGCACCAAGAAGAGGAGCGCCACCACGGCAAAGTACCACCCGGTGGCCCATTGGCTGGGCGTCAGGGTCAAAAGCGTGGGAGCGGAGTGCGTGGCGTGGGCGGCATCGCCCTCCCCCTTCCACCCCAGGTAATCAAACTTGCCGACCACGAAGAGGACAAGGCCCAACCCACCCAGGAGGGTAATGAGACTCAAGGCGCTCCAGACATAAGCCTCCGTGGAGGGCCGGTTTCCCACCAGGGGCTCATAAGGCCAGTTGTTCGTGTAGGAATAATCCTTGCCCGGCCGATTTGCCGACGCCGCCCAGGCCGCCCAGGCAAAAAAGGCGGTCAGCGCGTTTAGCTCCGCGGGGTCCTTGATATAGCCGGCAGGCAGTCCGGGGGCGGCGCCCTTTCGGGTGAAGTAATCGCTCCATTCGGCCGTCTGGGTGCGAAAGGCCGCTACCTCCCCGGATGTATAGACTAGCGTCCGCGTGGCCGGATCGTACCGGTTCTCCTTAAGAACTCTCCTCACCTCCACGGAGGCGACGATTTGCTCATCCTGCGTGAGTTGTGCGAAGGGTTTGCCGTACTTTTCCACTGCGATCGTATCCCGAGTCACCTCGCTCAGCCGGTGCAGATACTCGGCGCTGTAGTCAGGACCCAGATATGCCCCATGACCCCAAAGCGTCCCGTGCTCCATGAGGCCGTATTTGAAGAAGACCTCCTGACCCTCCTGGATATCGGCTCCTGTGAACACCACATTTCCCGCCGCATCAACCGCCTTGTCGGGAATAGGAGGGGCGTTCGTGTAGGTCAGGACGGTGACGAGAGATAAAACCGAAAAACCACCAATCATGACCAGAATCGCCGCGTGTCGCCACCACGGAGAGAGACCTGTGGCACTACCGGATGTGTCTGCCATTTCATGCCCCCACTTGATTATTTGCCGGAATTTCCATTCTCAATTCATACTGCAAGTTGCACGTGGCGTACAGAGCGAAGCTTTGGAGTGCGGCAGCTTGCAGCCGCTTTTTATCCCTCAAGCTTGCTTGCGGGAACTTCGACCCCCACTTCAATCTCTATTCGCCTTCCCCACCGGAAAGCGAGTCCCAGCCAGCAAGCTGGCTAGTGCTAAAGCGGCAGCAAGCTGCCGCACTCCAAAGCTTCGCCCCGTTCGCACCGACTGTGGCCGACTCGATCGCCTCTTCACATGCTCCTGCAGGTCCGCCGCGCTGTGGCCTCGGCGGTGAATTCTTGCCCGTCAGTTCGCGCTTTCGAGCGCAATCGCCCGGGGAAACAGAATATTGTTTTCCAGGTGAATGTGCTGGTGCAGATCGGCCTCGAATTCCCCCAAAGCTTTGTAGAGAGTCTGATAGCTAACGCAAGCATCGGGCGGAGCGGCATAGCCATTGCTGGTCGCCCGAAGGGCACGCAGCGCGTTGCCGGCGGCATCGTGCTCATGTTCCATCATCGCCACCGGGTTTCGCACCGTGCCGAAGGGCGGCGGCAGGATAGGCTCCTTCTGAATGACGGACTCCTCCATTCTTTCCATGTAGGGGAACAGGAGCATCTCCTCCTTCATCATGTGTGTCGTCAACTCCTGAGCCAAGCCGCGGAAAGTCTCACGGAGCCGGAAGAGTTCGGGATGGCGCTCTCCATGGACCGCGCAAACCTTGTCGAAGAGAGGGCCGAGACGGGCAATCTCTTCGCGCGTGTATTTATGGTGGGTATTCTTGATGTGGGAGATCAGAGCCGCTAATGACGCTGTATGCGCATCGCTCTTTGTGCGGGTGAATTGTCCCGAGGGCGCCGCTTCCAGCGCGGCCAGCACCTCGCCGACCGGGACATCGGCCATGCGACAAGCCTCTTCGAGTGTTTGCTTGCCGCCGCAGCAGTAGTCGATGCCTAATTTCTCGAAAACCCTTGCGGCGCCCGGCTCTTCCAGGGCCCATTCCCGTAAGGTTTTTTCCATAGTCATGCTCATTGCTTCCTCCTCGCGGGCCAAGGTCGATGCCTTTGGGCCTCGCTCGACGTATCGAGCTTAGGGGAGCAACTGGGGCGTGCCGATGACTTTTGTCACGGCAGTTAAAATATCGTGTAGCGGTCGCGGTAGGGACAGTAGTTGCCCACTGCCCCCCGCACAGATCCGTACGTGCGCTAGCTAACGCATACGGCTCTTATCTCGGATGCGTGGCGGCGAACCGCTGGGACGGCCAAGGATGCAGAACGCGCGGCGCGGGCAGCCAGCGGACCGCGAGCCGATGCAGTCGGTCCCAGTTGAGGCGATGGCGTTGGCTGCGTTGGCGCAGTTGGGTTCGCCACAGCCGAGTCAGCCGGTCCCGAAAGATGCGCAGGCGGTCGAGGTTCCCCGGCACCGCGTGATAGTTGAAGTAGCCCTGCACGACCGACCGGAGCCTCTTACCGGTTTGCGCTATCGGATCATGCCGACGCTGCCGGAGTTGTTGCTTAATCTCCTGCAACTTCCCCCGCAGGCGCTTGGCGATCGTCTTCCGCTTCACGGTAAATTGCCCCCTCCGGTTCTTCCCGCTGATATGCGTGAAGCCCAGAAAGTCGAACGTCTCCGGCTTGCCTTCTCCTCGTCGTTTCCGGTAGAGATCGGCAAACGGCCCGAACTCGATCCGGCGCGTTTTGTCGGGATGCAGTTCCAATCCAAACTTCCCCAGCCGCTCCCGGAAGTCCTCCAGAAAACGGTCGGCTTCCGTCTGCGATTGGAAACCGAGGACGGTATCATCGGCATAGCGCACAACGACCACGTCTCCTCGGGCGTGCTTCTTGCGCCACGTCTGCACCCACAAGTCAAAGACGTAATGCAGATAGATATTCGCCAGCAGGGGTGATACCACCGCCCCTTGCGGCGTACCCCTCTCCGTCTCCGACCATTGGCCTTCCTCCATGACTCCGGCCTTCAACCATTTCTGGATCAGCCGGAGAATCCGGGGGTCGGCCACGCGATGCGGCACGAACTTGAGCATCCCTTCGTGGGAAATCGAATCGAAGAATCCCCGAATGTCGGCATCAAGAACGTAGTTCACGTGCTTCACCGTGAGCGCATACGAGAGCGCATCCAGCGCTTGATGCTGGCTGCGTCCCGGTCGAAAACCATACGAGAAGCCCAGAAAGTCTTCCTCGTAAATCGCATTGAGGATGGTGACCACAGCCTGTTGCACGATCTTGTCCTCCAGCGCCGCAACCCCCAACGGACGTTGCCGCCCGTCGGCTTTTGGGATATACACCCTTCTCGAGGGCTTTGCTCGATATGCTCCGCGGTGGACCCGGCTGTGCAGGTCGATCAGTCGACCCTCCAGCCCGGTCTCATACTCCTGCCACGTCGTGCCGTCTATCCCCGGTGCAGCCTTTCGCTTCAGGGCGTAAAAGCTCTCCCGGAGTAAATCGACCGTCAAGTGGTGGAGCAGGGCCGTGAACTTCATTCCCTGGTGTTTCTTCGCGGCTTTCCGCACACTCGCCAACCCCTGGGACACGCGTGCCCCGCTCTGCGTCGGGTGCGTGTTAGGCAGACGAGTGTTCTCCTTGATCAGCGGCCTTCCCTCCGCATTCTCCGCCCACGTTCCTCCGTCTTGGTTCGAATGGTTCATTGGTACTATGCCGCTGTCCGACTCCTCGAAGGCGTGCATACGGGTTGTACGGCCATCGCCTTTTCCCGCCGACCGGCCACGCTCTACGGCGGCCGGTACCTCCGAGGTCTCCCGGTTCTCGTGCAGAAAGTGTCTAGGCGTGTCTGGGGTCTACGACTACGCAGGACTGCCCAGGAACTCGAGCTGACGCCCCTGAGTCATGTTGCCTTCCGCTTAGTCCGATAGCGTCGGCGTCCTGATTGAACGTTTTCGAAGCTCCATACCCAGCCCACCTCTTCCCCTGTTTACGCTTCGCTGCGCACCTCGCGGCACACAACGCAAAACTCGGGGCCGAGTGGATCGCTACTCCTTCCTCGTAAGGATTTTTCATCCTCTGCTTCCTGCCGGTTTATCCCGGCGCACCGGCCCCGCGTACTTGGGGTCCGGTGCTCTTACTTTGCAAACACGGTCAACCTCTAAAGAGGGGCGCCTGCCCTCGGGTTCAAAGGCGTGAACCTGAGGAAGAACCGCAGACCTCAAAAACGAGGTCTCCGCTACGCTCGCTTTTGTAGCGGCGGTTAAAACAGACAGTTTAAAGGTGGATCAGGTTCACTCCGTTGCGATGTTTTCGTCCTCGAGGGCCTTCAAGTCGCTTATAAGGACGGTGCGCCCATCGATCTTCAGCATACCTTCGGCTTGCAGGCGAGAGAGATTGCGGGAAACCAGCTCGCGAACCGTGCCAATTTGCGCGGCTAATTCCTGGTTGGTGACAGGCAGATAGACTTCCACACCCTTTGCGTTGCGCTTGCCGGACTTTTGGGCGAGGCGCAAGAGGTAGGAAGCGAGCCGGTGGCGCACGGTGGTGAATGACAGTTCTTCAATGATCCCTACCAGGCGTCGAAGGCGCGCGCCTACGACCCGCAAGACCTTGAGCGGAACCTGGGGATGAGCGATGCAAAGCGCTTGAAAATCCTGCTTGCTCACAAAGAGCAGGGTTGCTTGGTCAACTGCGGCTCCCGACGCCGGGTACACTCCTCCATCGAAAACGGGTATCTCAGCGATAGAACTGCCCGGGCCGTCAATACTGAGAACTTGTTCACGCCCATTGGGGGAACTTTTGAAGATGCGGACGTTCCCGGACTCAATCACGTAGAGCCCCGAGCAAGGCTCGCCTTCGCCAAATATGAGTTCGCCCCCCGAGTAGTGTCGGGGAACCGCACGCTGGGCCAAGAAGTCCAGCTCGCTCTCCGTCAGCCCCGAGAAGATGGGGACCTTCGCCAGCGTCTGCCCTTTTTTATCTGCGGAGTCCAACACGGCGGATATTGTACCAGAGCGTCCCGGACTAGGTGAAATTGTGTTCAGCAAGTATGCGCAGACCTGTTTTGCGGGTCCGCGGTTCTTCGCGCCCGCCATCACTCATTAGTTCGGTTCATCATGCCCTCTGCACGGCATCTCGTGTAGATTGACGGCATGTGCTGAGAGCAGTGAGGAGGGACGAGAAACGAGTCCGAAGTCAGGGGTCCGAAGTCTTAAGAGCAGTGGCGAGTGATAATTGACGAGTGACGAGTGGCGAAGAACAAGGTCCGAAGTCTGGGATCCGAGGTCGAAAAGGAGAATTGGCGGGAAACAGCGTCCGAAGTACGAGGTCCGAAGGCGGAAATGCAGCCGCGTCTGCGCGCTCACCACGAACCGCGCCGCCCACGCCCCACTTCGGTAATCGGCTGTGCCAGGTGAGAGGATGAAGCCATTTGCCGAATTCCGGCATCGACACTCGAAAAGCGAAAGTCGAGAACCACCAAATCACCGATCGCGAATCGCAAATCACCAATGGCGGATCACTAATCGCAAAGGGAAAATCGACAATCCAAGATTGTCAATCGACCCTTTTCCCATGACCCGATGACTCAATGGCTCGATGAACCGATGGCCCGATTCTGTTCTCTCCGTTTCCCGTGTCCCGTGCCCGGAGAATTTACTTCCCCGCGGGCAGGCTGGCCAGAAATTCGGCCACGGCTTTTTCGTAGGGCTCGCGGGCCTGATCGAAGCCTTCGCCGTGGCGGTGGCCGGGCACGACGATGATTTTCTTCAGCGGGCTCTGGGCGTGGGCATAAAGGGTGCGGGCGATCGAAGGCGGCATGCGGAGGTCGTCGGCCACGGCCACGAAGAGGATGGGCCGGTCGCCGATGCGATCCACCGCCTTCACCAGATCGAAGTCCCCGGGGCGGAAGTGGCCGCGCCACGCCACCCAATAGCCCGCCTCATCGGCAATGGGAAAGCTCGGGAGATGGAAGAAAAGGGTGAAATGATGGCGCAGCATGGCCAGGAAGGAATCATAGGAGCTATCGGAAATGACCGCAGAAATATCCGGCGATTCGGCCGCCGCCATCAGCGCTGCGGCCGCGCCCATCGAAACGCCCCAGACCACCACGGGCCGCGCTGCCTGCTCGTTTTCCACGGCGTACCGCACCGCCCCCAGCACGTCCAATCGCTCCTGGTAACCCAGGGTGGTAATGGCGCCGCCACTCGTGCCTTGATGGCGCATATCGAACAGCAAACCGTTGTATCCCAGGCTGTGCCCAAAAACGGCATTGGGCAGCATCTCGATGCGGGTGCGGTTCCACCCGTGGACATAGATGATGGTGCCCCGCGCCGTCCCTTCGGCGGGAACGTACCAGCCCTTGAGGTGTATTCCGTCCGGCGAGGTGAAATCAATCCAGCGGAAATTGAGCTTATAGGATATCGGCGTCTTGCCGTCGTTGGGGTCGGGATAATGAAACGTGCCATGCGTGATGATCGAAGTAAAGAACCAGGGCACGAAGATGAAAAAGAATGCCGCCACCAGCACGGCCAAAATCAAAAAGACATTGCGGACGATCTTCAGAATTCGCGACGCAGACGGCACTTGGTCCTCCTCACGCACGTAATAAACAACAGTTCACCACAGAGCGCACAGAGATGACAGGGAGAAGCACTTCTGTTTCTGCAGGTCGAGATTGCTATTCCGTTGTTTGTTGCCCCAAAGTTTTGTGTGTGTCTCTTCCCCGTGACCTCTGTGGTGAAATCCTTTTTGGGTTGCGGCTCCGCCACCCCAAGCTACTTCGCATCCACCGCGGCCAAGTCCTCTCCGACAGGCTCGACAATGTGCGTCGCCAGCAAAATCACCACCGCCGCGGTCATCATCGCGCAGAGCGAAGTCACGGCGGCATACCCGTATCGTTGGAACAGCACTCCGCCCAGGTAGGCGGTGGCGCCGATCCCCACCTGGGAGGAGATATTCCTCAAGGCGATGAATGAGCCGCGTTGCGCCGCGGGCACCATTTCCGTCATCAGGGCGGTCAAAGGACCTTGCCGGAAGGCCGCCCCCAGGCTCGCCAGCGCAAACACTCCCAGCAGCGCCAATCCCCACGGCAGGAAGGGGACAAAAGCCACGGCCGCCGCCAGCAGGATATTGCTGGCAATGGAAATGGCGCGCTTTCCCCATCGGTCCGACAGGATTCCACCCAGGGGAGCGCTGCCCACAGCCACGATGCCGCCCAACATAAAAACCCATCCAATGGCGCGCGTGGGGAGGCCAAAACTGCTATTTAACCACTGGCCGATGTAGGTCAGGAAACCCACCAAGCCGCCCGACACCAGGAAGGCAATCACCAACGCCGCGGCGGTGTCGCGCCGCGCGAGAAAAGAACGAAAGGCCCTGGCCGCGGTGCGCAATTTTTCCGTGGAGGGCTGCGGGTTCAAGCGCTCGGGGGGAAGCCGCAGGGTGGCGAGGGTGGCCACCACGGCCAGACCGGCGAAAAAAAGGAACGCGCGCCGCCAACCGAAGCGGTCGGCAATCTGCGCCGCGATCGGCACCCCGAGAATCGGCGCGGCAAAGTAAGCGGAAGAAATCAGCCCGATGGCGCGCCCGCGCACGTGGTAAGGGAACCAATCCGCAGCAAAAGTGATGGAGCAGGTGGACAGGGTGCCGGCCGCCAGCCCCGTCAGCGCGCGCGCCAACAGTAATTCATTCAAGGTGCGGCTCTGGGAAGCTCCCCATGATGCCAGGGCGAAAAACGCCGCCCCGGCCAGAAGAAACCGCCGCCGGCCGTAATGGTCGGAAAGCGTCCCGGAGAAAAACGACGCCACCGCCGCTGCCAGGGAATACACCACCACCAGCAATCCCGCCGTCGAAAGGCTGATGCGCAGCGATTTGACCAACGATGGCAACAGCGCGGCGATCATCTGGTTGTCAGCTAAACCCAGGAAGAGCAACAAGAACAGGTTGGCGATCACCAGAGAGTCCATAGAATCCAGGTGTCAGGTGCTAGGTGCCGGGTGTCAGGTGCAAGGCGCTGGAATCAGTGAAGGGTAAAGTATAAAGGTTGAAGGATAAGGTGCCTCCTGCGGGACTTATCCTTTATTCCTTAGCCTTTATACTTTATACTTTAGACTTTTTCTAGCCGGCCCCTGACACCAGGCACCTAACACCTGACACCTGCTATTCAAAGTGATGCAAGTCGAGCTTGATGGCTGCCTTGTCAGAGAAATCCATAACGCCGGCAGCGGCGATGCCAATGGCCACCACGATGGCATCGCTGATTTCATGCTTGGTAGCGCCCAACTCCAGCGCCTTCGTGATGTGTCCTTCCAAACATCCCTCGCATTTCACTACCAGGGAACAGCCAATGGCAATCAGCTCCTTGGTTTTTAAATCGAGCGCCGAGGGTTGGAAGTAACTTTCCTTGTAGAACGACAGGTAGATGTTGCGAATCCGCGGCTCAATCATGCTCATTGAAGCCGGGGGTTTTTTCTTCTTGCCATGCCCTTCATCCGCCATAGGGAATCCTCGCTCCTTAGGTTTTTAGACAGAATGGGCGAAACATTTTGCTTCCTTCATTCCGATCGCCGTCGCCATCTCAGAATACGGCTCCGGGAATCAGGATGTTCCCTGCACCGGGAATCGGGAATCTTATCGCCATGAATCAGGATGAGTTTCGGCCCCTCCGGCACCAATACGGTGCGCGGGTCCTCACCGCCCTCAAACTTGGCCACCGGAGATTTCCGCAGCCTGTTTGGGGGTGGAACCTACATCATGGCATAACCTGATTATTTTTACGAGGACACAGGAGTGGGCTCCACGGATGCCGCCGGAGGCGTGGTGACCAATTCGGGAATCTCAAAACGGATGACAGTTCCCTTCCCCGGTTGGCTCTCAATCTTCAGCAGGAAATCCTGACCGTAAACCACCTTGAGCCGCTCCCGCACGTTGCTGATGCCAATCCCGCTGCCGTAGACCTCCGTTTGTTTCTGCTCGGAGATGCCCACGCCGTCATCAATAACTTCCACACTCAAGCGGCCATTGCCCCGGTGGGCACGCAGGGTGATAACGCCGCCTTCGATCTTGGGCGCGATGCCATGGCGCAGGGCGTTCTCCACCAGGGGTTGCAGAATCATGCTCGGCACCACCATGTCCAGCGTCTCGGGATCGATCTCTTTGTGGATTTGCAGCTTGTCGCGTCCGAATCGCACCACCTCGATGTCCAGATAGTCGTCGATAAAGTCCAGTTCCTGCTGGAGGGGCGCGAAGTATACCTGGGCTTTCAACCGGCGGCGAAGAATGTTGGAGAGCTTGTGCAGCACGGTGCGAGCCGTGTCAGGATCAAAGCGAATCAGCGAGGAAATCGTGTTGAGCGTATTGAAGAGAAAGTGGGGATTGATTTGGCTGATCAGGGCGTCCATGCGCGCCTGGAGCAACACTTTCTCCTGCTCCACCAGCTTGCGCTCGATACGCGTGGTGTTCCATATTCTCACCGGCAAGCCCACGGCAATCAGCGTGGCCAGGACAATCAGGACGCGGGTCCAGAAGTGCGGGGAACTCGGGTAAAACAACGTGCCGCGGGAGATGTGGCCCACCTCCATGCGAATTATTTCCAAGATGACGCAGATGAGGGTAAAAAGGACTTGCCAGTCAATGGCCGGATGTTTGAACCGCTGTTTGATCGACCGATACAGGCTCAGATCAAAAAAAGGCGAGAACTTCCAGATTTCTTCCTTGTCGGGACAGACCCAACGCGCGGTGCCTGCCGCCACCGCATAAAGGGTGGCCATGGGCAGAGCCCAAATTTCAGGGCGGAAATGCGGAATCAGGAAGGCCGGAACACTGTGCGCAAAGGCCGGGGCAAATGACAACGCGGCTGTCCACAAAGCAACCAGCAGAATCGGTAGGCTGACAATCAAGGCCACCGCCAGGCCCACAATCGTCCCGCCCAGCAATCCCGCCAGCACTGTCACTTCCAAACTCAAATCCGTGGTGGGATAACCGGCCAGCAAACGGGCCAACACCCCCACCATGAACGGGAGTCCCAAGAATGCCGCAAACTGAATCTTCTCCCGAGGGCCGCGCTGCTCAACCAATAGCAGACGGCGGAACATGCTGAAGCGAGCAATAAAACCCGCCAGCAAAGCCATGACCGCCAATTTGATCAGCAGGTCAACGACCGTGAAGGCCCGAGGATCGTGCCAGGGAAGGTTCATATTGACTAACGCTCAGGGGCTGAGTCGCATGACGGGAGTCAGAAGACAGGAGTTAGAAGTCAGAAGCTAGAAGCTCTAATTCAGGCGTTGGAAATGGAAATGGGCATGGACCACCCACCAGCGCTAGTCAATCCCTCCCCTGACTCCTGAATTCTAACTTCTAGCTTCTAACTTCTAGCTTCCGGCTCCATCTCCCGCGCCGCCCCCCACAAAGTGTACCACTTCCAAACGGTCGCCGGGCTGGATGATGGTCTCGGCCCAGGTGGATCTTGCGGCGATCTCGCGATTGCGCTCCACCGCCACACTATCGGCGGGCAGCTTCAGCCAGTCAAGCAGCGCCGCCAAGGTCAGGTCCTCGGGGACCTCGCGCAGTTTTCCATTCACGTAGATATTGATCAAGGAAGGCTCCGGTCAGGCGGGTCCCGCTTCTTGAGTTGCAGGTTTAATCTCACCACTGCGGATGCGCGCGATGATGAGTCGATGTTGCTCTTCCAAGCGGCGCCTTAACTTCTCATCGCTGAAGCCGGGCGAATTCATCAAGTCCCGGCAGGAACTCTTGAACTTGTGAACGACGGCGCCGCGCGTGTACACGGTGGTATCGATCCCCGCATCCTTCCGGGGTTCGGTCTGAATGTGATAGACCACGCCCTCGTGTTCGATGTCGGTGTTGAACCCCATCACCATGGCACATTCCCTGCAACCGGCAGACCTCGTAATCTGGTCACGCTGATGTTACTGACTCCCTTCATTGCAGGCAAGAAAAAACTTGACACCACTCGGACGCGCCCCGTATAGTTTTTAGTTCGGGGAAGACAACCTCAAAGAGCTTCTAAGTGACTGTAATGGCTAGAGTTTACATCCCATTGCTGGTCCATATTATAGCCGTCGTGGCCCTTGCCGGCGGCATGTTGGGCTTGTCTTGGTGGGTGGGGGTGAAACGGCCATCGAGAGAGAAACTCTCACCCTACGAGTGCGGGAGTCCCATCGTCGGCGATGCCCGAGGAGTTTTTTCCATCAGTTTCTATCTGACAGGTTTGATCTTCATCCTGTTCGAAGTCGAGGCCGCATTCCTCATTCCTTGGGCGGTCGTTTTCAAAAGCCTGAGGTGGTCCGGCTTCATTGAAATGGCTTTGTACATTGCCATTCTTCTGGCGGGTTATATCTATATCTGGAAGAAAGGGGCCCTCGACTGGACCCGCTAATGATCGGGCGATCGGGAAGTCCGGTGATCGGGTGAGCAAAGATCAAACCCGAGCGAGCTTTTTTTGTTCACAGGATCATCTAATCAAGTGACCGACCAATGTGTTCACCCGATCACCGGATCACCCGATTCTATGGCCACCCACGTTGAAACCAACCCTGCACTTCAGAAACTCCGGGACTTTGATCCGGAAGCGGTGGAAGAGGCGCTTACTTTCCGCGACGAAGTGACGCTCTACATCCGCCCCGCCCATTTCCTGCGTGCCTGCGAGTTTCTGCGGGACGAGCCCGAACTGAAATTCAGTTTCCTCGCCGATGTCACGGCTTTGGACCTTTACCCCCTGGAACCACGCTTTGAAGTTGTGTATCACCTGCTCTCGCTGGAGACCGCTCAGCGCCTGCGCCTGAAGGTTCGTGTGGGAGGTGAGAATCCGCGCTTCCTTACCGCCGTTCCCGTTTGGCCGGCGGCCAATGCGTTTGAGCGCGAGGTCTTCGATCTATTTGGAATTGTCTTTGACGGCCATCCCTTCCTGCGCCGCATTCTGCTGCCGGAGGAGTGGGAGGGCCACCCCTTGCGCAAGGACTATCCCACGGAGGGTTACCGCTAAATGCCGGTAACATTGGAGAGAATTCCGGGCGTCGAAGATCGGGTCATTCTCAGTATGGGCCCGCAGCATCCCTCCACGCACGGCGTGCTGCGATTGGTGCTGGAGCTCGAAGGCGAAACCGTTCTGCGCGCCATTTACGACATCGGCTACTTGCACACCGGCTTCGAGAAATCGTTCGAAAGCAAGACTTACTCGCAGGGAATCACCCTCACCGACCGGATGGACTATCTCGCGCCCCTTTCCAACAATTTGGGATTCTGCCTGGCCACCGAAAAGCTGCTGGGGTTGGAAATCCCGCCGCGGGCGCAGTGGATTCGCGTGCTGCTGACCGAATTGACGCGCATCCAAAGCCACCTGGTGTGGCTGGGGACGCACGCCATCGACCTCGGCGCTATGTCAGTCTTCCTCTATTGCTTCCGAGAGCGCGAAGAAATCCTGCACATCTTCGAGGTCGTCTCCGGCCAGCGCATGATGACCAGCTATTTCCGCGTGGGAGGACTGGCGCTTGAGCCTCCGCTCGGCTGGCTGAACGGCGTGGAAAAGTTTGCCAAGAGGTTTCCCGCGCGCATCGACGAATACGAAGCGCTGCTCACCCGCAACCCCATTTGGCTCCGCCGAACGCAGGGGGTGGGGCACATTTCCGCCGAGGATGCCATCGCCTATGGCCTTTCCGGCCCGTCGCTGCGCGGTTCCGGCGTGGATTGGGACCTTCGCAAGAGGCAGCCCTATTCGGGTTACGAGAAGTTCGATTTTAAGGTTGCGACCCGCCCGGAAGGAGATGTGTACGGACGATACCTCGCGCGCGTCGAGGAAATGCGCCAATCTCTGCGCATCGTGAATCAAGCGATGGAAGGCCTGCCCACAGGGCCGATTAAAGCCGATGCTCCGCACATCGTGCTGCCCGATCGCGAGAGCATGAAGACCTCCATTGAAGCCTTGATTTATCACTTTAAAATTGTGACCGAGGGGTTCCACCCGCCGGTGGGGGAAGTCTACCAGGCCATTGAATCGCCGCGCGGCGAACTGGGTTTCTATATGGTCAGCGACGGCTCACCGAAACCTTTCCGCTGCCATGTCCGCGCCCCATCGTTCGCAAACTTGCAGGCTTTGCCGAAAATGATCGAGGGACGTTTGATCGCCGACGTGGTGGCCTGCATTGGAACTATTGATATTGTTTTGGGGGAAGTGGATCGATGACAAAAAGAACGAAATTCGAAACTTGAAAATCGAAATTCGGCCCGATTTTCGAATTTCGATTTTCGAGTTTCGGCCTTTTCTTTAACCAAGATGCTTTCTGAATCCTTACTGCGAAAGTTCGACCAACTCATCGCGCGCTATCCCTTGAAGCGCTCGGCCATGGTTCCTTTGCTGCTCTATGCGCAGGACGAGGTCGGCCACGTGAGCGAGGAGGTCATTGCCGAGGTGGCGCGACGCGTGGACGTTCGCCCCATCGAGGTGGTAGAGGTGGTCGGTTACTACTCCATGCTCCACCGCCATCCCGTGGGCAAGCACCACGTTCAGGTGTGCACCAACATCTCGTGCATGTTGCGCGGGGCCGACGAAATTTTCGAGCATTGCTGCAAAAAGTTGGGGATCAAGAACAAACAGACTACGCCGGACGGCCTGTTCTCGCTGGAGGAAGTCGAATGCCTGGGAGCGTGCTGCGGCGCCCCCGCCCTGCAGGTTAATTACGACTTCTACGAAAACCTGACGCCGGAGAGGATCGATGCGCTAATTGAGGAATTGAAGAAGAAAGAACCGCGGTCCAAAATGTAAGGGCGAAACTCGAAAATCGAAAATCAGAAGCCCTACGCCGAATTTCCAGTTTCCAGTTTCGAGTTTCAATTTTCGAACATGCCTGGCTACAACAACCCGATGGGGAATAGCCCCCTGGAAGTGAAGGTCATCAGCAAGCGCTTTGGCCTGCCCAACTCCACTTCCCTGGACGTTTACGCGGGGCACGAAGGCTATCAGGCCTTGAAAAAGGCCCTTGCCATGAAGCCCGATGACGTCATCAATGAAGTGAAAAACTCCGGCCTGCGGGGGCGCGGCGGCGCGGGATTTAACACGGGCATGAAATGGAGCTTTGTCCCCAAGCAATCCGCCAAACCCAAGTACGTGGTGTGCAACGCCGATGAGAGCGAGCCCGGCACCTGCAAGGATCGCCCGTTGATGGAGTACGACCCGCATCAGCTCATCGAAGGCATTATCATCGCGGGCTATGCCATCCAGTCTCATCAGGGATTCATTTACATCCGCGGCGAGTATCGCTACCTGCTGGACATTGTCGATCGAGCGCTGGCGCAAGCTTACGCGGCGGGATACCTGGGCAAAAACATTCAAGGCTCGGGCTTTGATTTCGAACTCTGCACGCACACGGGAGCAGGCGCCTATGAGTGCGGCGAAGAAACCGCGCTGCTGAATTCCCTGGAGGGACTACGCGGTTATCCCCGCATCAAACCACCCTTCCCGGCCGTGGTGGGACTGTACGGCGGGCCGACCGTCATCAACAACGTGGAAACGCTTTCCAACGTTCCCCACATCATACTTAAAGGAGCTGACTGGTACGCCAAATTGGGCTCGCCCAAGAATGGGGGCACGCGTCTCTTCTGCTTGAGCGGCCACATCGCGCGGCCCGGCGTTTACGAATTGCCCATGGGCTTCCCACTGCGCCGGATGATTGAAGAAATCGGCGGGGGCGTGCTAGGCGGCAAGAAGCTCAAGGCGGTCATTCCGGGGGGCTCATCGTGCCCGGTGCTGACGGCGGATGAAATCGACGTCAACATGGATTACGACTCGGTGGCCAAAATCGGTTCCATGCTGGGTTCCGGCGGTGTGATCGTCCTGGACGAGAACGCGTGCATGGTGAAAGCCGTGGGCCGCATTATGCGGTTCTACGCGCACGAATCCTGTGGCTGGTGCATTCCCTGCCGCGAAGGCACGTCCTGGCTGAAACATTTGTTCGATCGCTTTCATGGCGGCGGAGCGCTGCCCGACGATCCCGACACGGCGCTGGACGTTTCTTACAATATCCTGGGGAAAACGCTATGCCCCCTCGGCGACGCCGCGGCCATGCCTACGATCAGCATTTTGAAAAAGTTCCGGCACGAGTTCGAAGAGCATGTCAAACTTGGGTACTGCCCCTTGGAAAAGTCAGCAGTGATGAGTGAAAAGTGACGAGCCGAAAAAGACGAAACTAGAAATTGGAAACTGGAAATCAGAAATTCCTTGCGAGTTTCGCCTTTCAGTTGACGAGTGACAAGCAGAAGCAATGAGTGAAGAGTGATGAGTGAAAAGTCAGAAAAGCCGAAAATCGAAACTCGAAATCCGCGGCGAGTTTCGAGTTTCCAGTTCCTAATTTCTAGTTTCCAGCTTCGATTTTCGGCGGTGAGCATCGCATGAAAGAGCCAACACCTAATTCGCCGTTTGTCATCCTGGACATGCCCCCGAAAGAGGAAAACCTCCAGGTCCCGGGTCCTTACACCCGCCGCCCGAGCCTTTCCCCGCGCGTCAATTCCGCCGCCGAGCCCGTCACCCTGACAATCGACGGCAAGGAAGTTAAGGTTCCGCCGGGGACACTCGTGATTGAAGCGGCAAAGCAAGCAGGCATCGAGATTCCGTCTTATTGCTATTACCCCGGCCTCACGCTCCAGGGCGCCTGCCGCATGTGCCTGGTGGCGATTGAGAAGATGCCCAAGCTCCAGACGGCCTGCACTACGGTTGCCACCAACGGCATGATCGTCTACACCGAGACCGAGGAAGTGAAGAATGCCCGCAAGGCCATGTTGGAGTTCCTGCTCACCAATCACCCCCTCGATTGCCCCGTCTGCGACAAGGGCGGCGAGTGCGAGCTTCAGGACGCGGTGTTTCGTTACGGCGCGGCGGAAACCCGTTTCATGGAATCCAAGCTTCACCATGAGGAGCGCCAGTTTTCCAACCTGGTTTATTACGATTGGCCGCGCTGCATCCTTTGCTACCGCTGCGTGCGGGTTTGCGATGAAGGTCTGGACGTGAATGCGTACGGCATCGGCTTCCGCGGGGCGCACAGCGAGATTATTCCCAACCAGGGCGAGAAGTTGGAGTGCGAAGAGTGCGGCATGTGCATCGATATCTGCCCCGTCGGCGCGCTCACCAGCGGCACCTATCGTTACAAAACGCGCCCGTGGGAATTGACTTACACCGGCACCATCTGCAACCACTGCGCTGATGGGTGCAAGACCACGCTGGCGGTGCGCAACAACGAAATCATTCGCGCCAATAACCGTGACCACTCCGGTTTCAATGGAGAATTTCTGTGCGTCAAGGGCCGGTTTGGGTGGGACTTCGTAAACCATGATCGGCGCCTCACCGCACCGCTCATCCGCAAGAACGGCGAACTCAGAGCCAGCACCTGGGAGGAAGCGCTGGGCGTGGTGGCGGAGCGCCTTACCGGCATCCTGAAGGAGCACGGGCCGGCGTCCATTGCCGTGATCGGCTCCAATCGCACCACCAACGAGGAGAATTATCTGCTCGGCCGTTTCGCGCGCACGGTGCTGGGGACGAATAATCTCGACCACCATCGCACCGCCGATTTCCCTTCCCTGGTGGGCGCCTTGACCATGGCCAAGGCCACCGCCCATTATGCGACCATCGAGGATATCGGTATGGCATCGAGCATTCTCCTGGTCGGCAACGACCCCACGCACCAGCATCCGCTGATTGCCTATCAGATTCGGCAGGCGGTCCGTCAACACGACGCGCACCTCTACTTGCTGAACAGCCGTGAAATTAAGTTGCAACGGCAGGCAAAACAGACCCTCAATGTTCCGGCAGGAAAAGAAGCCGATGCCATCCGCTCGCTGGCGGGGAACGCGTCAAAGGCAGCGGGCAGCGTAGCTGCGGTCTCCGGTGAATTGGCCTCTCTGAACGAAAACCTGCGCAAGGAAGCCGGGACCATCGTCATTTTCGGAGACGAGATTCACGGCAAAGACGTGGCGGATTTGGTCGAGTGGGGACTAACGCTTCCGGGGTTGACGCGTTTTGTTGCGCTCGGCGACTACGCCAATTCCCGCGGCGCGGCGGACATGGGGTTGTTGCCCAACGTGCTACCCGGCTACGCGGCGATTTCCGATCCCGCTGCCCGCGAACACATGGAATCCGCTTGGCAGGCCAAAATCCCACCGACTCCGGGCCGCAATATCCGCTCGATTCTCGAAGGCGTCGAGTCCGGCGAGATCAAGGCATTGCTGGTCTTTGGCTCAAACCCCGCCAAGACCTTCCAGCTCGCCGAGGAACATCTGGGCAAGCTGGATTTCTTGATGGTGGCGGAGTTGTTCCCAACCGAAACCGTCGAGGCCGCGCACGTGGTGCTGCCCGCCACCAGCTTCGCGGAGAAATCGGGCACCGTGACTAATACCTGTGGACAAGTGCAGGTGTTGAAGAAAACCATGCGCAAGGCGGGCACGCGAAGCGACTTGGAAATCTTGCTGGCGCTGGCGAGATTGCTGGGCCAGACATGGAACTACCGGTCTAGCGACGACGTGCTGAGAGAAATCGTTGCCCAGGTCCCGGGTTATGCCATCGCGTTGCCGAGCTTGTTGGTGGGCCGCGCCGTGCCCACGCAGCCGGCGGGCACGCCTCCCGACCACGACCGCGCGGATTTGATTTTTTCCTCGCGGGATTCGCTCTTCACATCAGGAACCGTAAGCCGGTATAGTTGGGCGCTGAATTCGGTGGAGGAAGCCAAGAAACCACATGGGCACATTTTCTGACACAGCAGCACTCATCATCATCGCGGTGATAAAGATTGCGGTGATCCTGGGAGTGTTGCTGACCGCCATCGCCTATACAACGTGGCTGGAGCGCAAGGTGGTGGCGCACATCCAAGCGCGATGGGGGCCCTACCTGGTGGGGCCACACGGATTGCTGCAACCCTTGGCCGACGGCGCGAAATTCATTCTCAAGGAAGAGATCTTGCCGCTGGACGCCGACAAGGTCATCTATTGGCTGGCGCCTTTCCTGGGGTTTGTCCTGGCATTTCTCTCCATTGCCGTCATCCCCTTTGGTGAGGGCTTCACCTTATACGGTCATCCCATCAAGTTTCAAATAACCGACCTGAATATCGGCCTGCTTTTTGTATTCGCCGTCACCTCCCTGGGCGTGTATAGCATTGCGCTTGCCGGATGGTCCTCCAACAGCAAGTATCCGCTCTTCGGCGGCCTGCGATCGTCCGCGCAAATGATCAGTTACGAGTTGTCCCTCGGCTTGGCCGTGATTGGCTCGCTGATGATGGCCGGTACGCTCAGCCTGCGCGGGATCGTCAACGCGCAAAGCGGTTTTTGGCATGTTGCCGGGGTCAATACCTGGGTGCCGCATTGGTACATCTTTACGCAGCCCATCGGCTTTTTTGTATACTTCACTTCGGCCATTGCGGAAACCAATCGCGTGCCCTTTGATCTGCCCGAAGGCGAAACGGAGTTGGTGGGAGGATTTCACACCGAGTACAGCAGCATGAAATTCGCCATGTTCTTCATGTCGGAATATGCCAACATGATAACGGTCTCCTGCCTCGCCACCATTCTCTTCTTTGGCGGCTGGCACGGACCGGTGTTTGGACCCACGATCGTGCGGGTATTTCTTCCTGTTTTTTGGTTCTGTCTGAAGGTATTTTGTTTCATTTTCTTCTACATCTGGATGCGTGGAACGCTCCCGCGCTTCCGGTACGATCAGCTCATGTCCCTGGGCTGGAAGTTCCTGCTGCCCCTGGGATTGCTGAACATTCTGGTAACGAGTTTTCTGGTGGCCTGGCGGGGGTGAGGGAGGAAGCTAGAAGTGGGAAGTTAGAAGTTAGAAGCTGGGAGTTAGAAGCCGGAATGGTCTTGATCCGTCAAGCGCCTGCTGGGTTCACGCACTAGTGCCCATTCCAGCTTCTAACTTCTAGCTTCCAGTTTCTATTCTTATGACCATTCTCTTTTACATTGTCGCCGCCGTAACCGTGCTGGCCGCGCTGAATATGGTGTTGCAGCGCACTCCCGTTTACAGCGCGCTTTCACTGATTGTGGTGCTCTGCTCGCTGGCGGTAGTGTATCTGTCGCTGGGCGCGGAGTTCATGGCGGCCATCCAGGTTATCGTTTATGCCGGCGCCATCATGGTGCTGTTCGTGTTCGTCATCATGCTTCTTAACGCCGGGCACGAAAAGGCGAGCCATCGGAGCCACGTGGCCAAATGGATCGGCGCGCCCCTTATCGCCGCCTTCCTGGTGGAAATGCTGGTCGTCATTTGGAACCAGTTTCCGTCGGCTCCACTGGGTTCGCCGGCGCCCCTCGACGGAAGTCCCGCGGCGATTGGCCACTTGCTTTTCCGGAGCTATGTATTGCCCTTTGAGGTGACATCCATCTTGATATTGGTGGCCGTGCTCGGCGCGGTGGTTTTAGCAAAGAAGGAATTTTGAAAGGCAGGAGTTAGAAGCTAGAAGTTAGGAGATAGAAGTTGGAACTTGGAATCCAGGATTGACCAGACCTTTGGGCACCTTCGTTGGTGTCGGGATCGGTTGGGTTGCAGCCTACTGACTTCTAGCTTCCAGCTTCTAACTTCCGAGGATGAACATGGTCCCGCTTTCACATTATCTGGCACTGAGCGTCATTCTTTTTGTCCTTGGCGCCGCCGGATTCATCTTCCGGCGGAATATCATTACCGTTTTCATGTGCATCGAATTGATGCTCAACGCGGTTAACCTGGCATTCATCGCCTTTTCGCGATTCCTCGGCAACCTGAATGGCCAGATCTTTGTGTTTTTCGTCATTGTGGTGGCAGCCGCCGAGGCGGCGGTGGGGCTGGCCATCATCATTGCGCTGCACCGCAATCGTGAGTCGTTGAATATCGAAGATGTGGATGCAATGAAGATGTAGGGCCGAACAGCGTTCGGCCCGGGGTCCACGGACCCCAGGTCTTGGAATAAGCTCTCATGAATCTGGAATACCTGCTCCTCCTCATGGTTTTGCCCCCGCTTGCGGGCGCGGCCCTCAATGGCATCTTCGGCCGCCGCTTTTCGCAGGCCACCGTGTCCCTCATTGGGTGCGGGGGAGCGGGCCTTTCCATGGTTTTCGCATTCCTCTCGGCGTGGATTTACTCAAAATCTGTAACCCAACCAGCACCCTTCACCTACCCATACTTTACCTGGATCCAAGCAGGCGAGTTGCGCGCGGAATACGCTTTTTACTATGACCGGCTGACCCTGGTCATGACGCTCACCGTCACAGTGGTCGCTTTCCTGATCCACCTTTACTCGCGCGGGTACATGGAGCATGAGGGCGGCTACTACCGCTTCTTCACCTACTTGAATCTTTTCCTCTTCATGATGCTCACGCTCGTCACAGCCGCGAACTACCCGCTGATGTTTGTGGGCTGGGAGGGCGTCGGGCTCTGCTCCTACCTGCTCATTGGTTTTTACTTCAAGAAGAAATCCGCCTCCGACGCCGGCAAGAAGGCCTTCATCGTCACGCGCATTGGTGACGCCGGCTTTACCGTAGGCGTGGCACTGCTGTTCTGGACCTTTCATTCCCTGGATTTTAAAACTGTCTTTGCCCGCGTCGCCGGTTTGCCGCAGGGCGAACTCGAAAGCGTCTTGACGGCTGTTGGACTCCTCCTCTTCCTGGGCGCCGCCGGCAAATCCGCCCAACTTCCCCTTTACGTGTGGCTCCCCGATGCCATGGAAGGCCCCACGCCGGTAAGCGCCTTGATCCACGCCGCCACCATGGTGACGGCAGGCGTCTACCTGGTGGCACGGTCGAGCATCATCTTCGCCCATGCTCCCTCGGCGTTGGCGGTAGTGGGCGCGGTGGGTTGCCTGACGGCATTATTTGCGGCCACCATTGCGCTGACGCAGAATGACCTGAAGCGCATGCTCGCTTACTCCACCATCAGCCAGCTCGGATACATGTTCCTGGGTTGCGGGGCGGGCGTCTTCGCGGCGGGAATCTTCCATTTGATGACTCATGCGTTTTTCAAGTCGCTGCTCTTCCTGGGAGCCGGGAGCGTTATGCACGCCATGAGCGGCGAACTGGACATGCGCAAGATGGGCGGGCTCTGGCGAAAGCTCAAAACCACGCACGCCACGTTTCTGATTGCCACCATCGCCATCAGCGGTGTCCCCTTGGTGGGCGCAGGTTTCTTCAGCAAGGATGAGATTCTAGCGGGGGCTTACGAAGGCCCTCTCGGCGGGCCTGTCCTTTTCTGGGTGGGAACCTTCACCGCCGCCCTCACCGCTTTCTATATGTTTCGCGGCCTCTGCCTGACCTTTTATGGCAAATCCCGCGTCGAGCCTGAGGCTGAGCACCACCTGCACGAAAGCAGTTTCAAGATGACCGTCCCGCTGATGGTGCTCGCGTTCTTTTCCGTTGTCGCCGGATGGGTAAGCTGGCCCAAAGCCTGGCATGGCAGCGAGGCCTTCGATCGTTACCTCGATCCGGTTTTTGCCCCGGCCACGGACGCGCTGCGCAATACCCTTCCCGCGCATGTTGGGGACCTCAGTCCGGGATTATTGATGGGATTCTCCATTCTCGCGGCTGCCATCGGTATTGGAATTGCTCTTTGGTGGTATCTGAAATCCACGGATATTCCGGAGCAATTGGCGGAGCGGTACGCCGACCTTTATCGCACACTGACACATAAATACTACGTGGACGAATTTTATAACTGGCTCATCGTGCGCCCGCTGCGCTTCATTTCCGAGAAGTTCCTGTGGCGGGTTGTGGACATTGAGGTCATCGACCATGTAATGGTGAACGGCACCGGTGAAGAGACAGAAAGGGTGGGCGACGTCTTGCGGCGAATCCAATCCGGCAACATTCCCAGTTATGCCGCCTGGGTCCTGCTGGGCGCGGTTCTATGGCTGCTGTACATTTTGGCGGGCCACACATAGTCTGAGCGGGGGATAAGGCTTTTTCCGGCTGTTGAGATTGTTACACCAGCACCGATAGAAACCATCTATGCCCTGGTTTAATGCGCATTCTCTCACGATCGTAACCTTCCTGCCCCTTTTGGGCGCGGTGGTCATTGCTTTCCTCGGACGCGAGCGGACATCGTCCGTACGCTGGGTGGCGCTCATTTTTTCCCTGCTCACATTCCTGGTTACCGTCTTCCTCTATTTTCGATTCGCGCCGCAGCGCAGCGGGATGCAGTTTGAGGAAATGCACACTTGGATGTTGCTGCCCCCCGTCAATTACCATTTAGGAGTTGACGGCCTCAGCGCCCTCATGATCCTGCTCACAGGATTCTTAACCCCGCTTTCGGTGCTGGTTTCGTGGAAAAACATCACCCTCCGAACCAAGGAGTTCTTCATCTTCCTGCTTGCACTGGAAACCGGAATGATGGGAGTGTTTGCCTCACTCGACTTGGTCCTTTTCTTCGTGTTTTGGGAAGTGATGCTCATCCCCATGTATTTTCTGATCGGCATTTGGGGCCACGAGCGCCGCGTCTACGCCGCGATCAAATTTGTCCTCTTCACTATGGTGGGCTCAGCCTTGATGCTCACCGGAATCATCTACCTATACAACGTGACGGGCAGCTTTGATTTCCCGCGAGTGCTGGACCACTTGATGACGTTTCCCGCGCTTCGCCCGCAAGTGGAACGCTGGCTCTTTCTGGCCTTTTTCATCGCCTTTGCCATCAAGGTCCCCCTTTTCCCCTTCCATACGTGGCTGCCCGATGCTCACGTGGAGGCGCCCACGGCGGGATCCGTCATCCTGGCGGGAGTTCTCCTTAAGATGGGAACCTACGGCATGTTGCGTTTTTGCCTGCCGCTTTTCCCCGATGCGTCGCGCGAGTTTGCCCCCATCATTTGCGTGCTCGCCATCGTGGGAATTATTTACGGCGCGCTCGTGGCCATGGTGCAACCCGACTTGAAGAAACTTGTGGCTTATTCCTCCGTCGCCCATTTGGGATTTTGTGTGTTGGGCATTTTCGTGTTCCGCCCGGAAGCCATCGAAGGCGCGGTTTATCAAATGTTCAGCCACGGCGTTTCCACCGGTGCACTCTTCATGCTGGTGGGGATGCTTTACGAGCGGCGCCACACGCGCCTGATCAGTGAGTTTGGCGGCTTGGCCACTTCCGTACCTGTCTATAGCACGTTCTTCCTGATTGTGGTGCTATCGTCCTTGGGGCTTCCCCTTCTGAACGGTTTTGTGGGCGAGTTTTTGATTATCGTCGGGTCGTTTTATCGCCATGCTGCTTATGCCGCTTTGGCCGCTGCCGGAGTGGTTTTGGCTGCCGTCTATCTGCTGTGGATGTATCAGCGCGTGTTTTACGGTGAGATTACCAACGAGAAGAACCGCACCCTACCCGATTGCGACTGGCGCGAAAAACTGATACTGACAGTTGTCGTCATAGTGATTATTGCCATGGGCGTCTATCCCCAGCCCTTCTTGCGGCGCATGGATCGCGGTGTAACCTCCATCATGCTGCGCCTCGACAGGAGATCTTCGCTTTTAACCGAACGATCGGTCCCCCCCGGTCCAGCGAGAGCGGAAGTCGGGAGTCGGGAATTGAGAATTGTGGCGCATGACCCAATTCCCCGCTCGCCACTCCCCCCTCGCGGCGCACTACTGCCTACTGCCGGCTTCCCACCGCCCACTGTCTCTGCGGGGGGTGGCCAATGATCACCCTTCAGCCCGTCGATATGATGCGGATTCTTCCGGAAATCATCCTCTCCGTTTTCGCCGTCCTGGTCATGGTCATGGAACCATTCGTGGCCGCTGCTCACAAGAAGCTGCTCGGTTGGATGGCCCTATTGGGAGTTCTTGCTGCCGGCGCCGCAACCGCTCGGCTTTCCCTCTACCCCTGGCCGGGGATGGGACCCGCGTTTGGCGGAGCGGTTGCCGCTGACGAGTTCGGCTTCTATTTCTTCTACGTATTCCTACTCGCGGCAGCTTTGGTCATCCTGGGCTCTATGGATTATTTGGAACGCGACCACGCCCAACACGGCGAGTTCTACGCCCTGGTTCTCATGGGAACGGTGGGCATGTGCTTCATGGCGGCCTCCACGGACCTCATCATGATTTTCTTGGGGCTGGAGATTTCCTCCATTTCCACCTACATCCTGGCGGGCTACCGGCGAGCCGACCGGCTATCCAACGAAGCCTCGCTGAAGTATTTTCTGCTGGGATCGTTTGCCACCGCGTTTTTACTCTATGGAATCGCCTTCGTGTACGGCCTCACGGGCACCACCAACCTGCTGGAAGCAAGCGCGAAGTTAAATGCCCCCCAGGATTGGGCGACGTACACGCGGTTCGCTCTTAGCGCGCAGTTGGGTGTTCCCATGCCTTGGCCAGCGTTCGCGCAGGTTGCCTTGATTCTCGTGTTCGTCGGCTTAGCCTTCAAACTTTCCACCGTTCCCTTCCAGATTTGGGCGCCCGACGTGTACCAGGGCGCGCCGGCGCCGGTCACCGCCTTCTTATCCGTGGGCCCCAAGGCCGCTGCGTTTGCCGTTCTTCTCCGCATCTTCCTGGGAAGCTTTTACTCGGCGCACGCCTTCACGTTCTGGATTCTATGGGTGTCCGCCGCCCTCACCATGTGCGTGGGCAATCTGGCGGCGCTGTGGCAGACAAACGTCAAGCGTCTACTTGCTTATTCCTCCATAGCGCACGCCGGCTACGTGCTGGTGGGAGTGACAGCGGGGGGCTCGCGCGGGATCGCCGCCGTCCTGTATTACCTGATGGCTTACGCACTAATGAATGTGGGGGCCTTCATTTTGATCGCGCATTTAGCCGGCGCGGGCGAACGACTTGTCCAGATCGATGACTACCGCGGGTTGGCGTCGGAACGGCCCGGCGTGGCCGCATGCCTGACCGTGTTCTTCCTGGCGCTCGCAGGATTCCCCACCACCGCCGGCTTTCTGGGCAAGTTCTACCTTTTCCGGGCCGCCATCCACTCGCACTTGATCGGCCTCACGGTTCTGGCCCTGCTGAACAGCGTGGTTTCAGTCTATTATTATTTTAAGATTATTGTCGCGATGTATATGCGCGAGGGAAAGACCGAAACCGCCGAAGCAGTCCTGCCCTGGCCGGTGCGCGCTGCCCTGGCCGTTTGCATCCTGGGCATCTTCTATCTTGGCCTGGCGCCGAATGGGTTTGTGGGCCTCACCACCCTCGCCACCATGCCGCTGCTCAAATAAGCCCTCCATTTTCAAATACTCCGTTGGAACAAACGTGCTCAGCTTTGGATTCCGTGCACTTGTTGCCGCCTTCGCTCTCCTGTTCCGTCAAACACAAAGGGGAGGCCGCGGCCTCCCCTTTTACGAAATGTCGTAGATTTTAACTAGATGACCTTGATGAAGATGATGGCGAAGGTGTAAAGCGCCATCGACTCGATCAAAACCAGGGCCAGGATCAGCGCGAACTGAATGCCCGCGCGTGCTCCCGGATTTCTCGCCAGGCCTTCGCAGGCGGCCGACGCTGCTTTCCCTTGGGCGTAGCCGCAGCCTGCCGAGGCAATCGCCATGGCGAAACCGGAGGTTAGCGCCACCCAATTCACCCCGCCACTCGCAGCCTTTGTCGCTGCTTCCTGCGCGAAGGCCGGCGCGGCAAGCAGCATGCCCGCAATCGCCGTCAACCACATGATTACGTTTCGTTTCACTTGTTTCTCCTTTAGCCTCTGCCCCGGAGGGAAGCTGAGGCTGTGATAGATTCCGCCAGGAGGTGGTTTCCCGTCAACCCTCGTGCAGGCAGGACTCACACTGGCGGCCTTACGAAAACCTTGAGCAGGCCCACCGACCCACGGCCCGCCAAAACGTTTAGTGATCGGACGTAACCGCCATGCTGACATAAATCGCGGGTAGGAGCATGAAGATATACGCCTGCAAAGCCGAAACAAACAAATGTAAAGCCATGAACACTGCGGGAACACCGATCGGACTTACGGCCGCGAACACCTCGGCAACTATTTTATGATGTCCCAGCATTGCTGCAACGGCTCCCGGAATTGAAGTCATGAACACCGCTTCCAAAATATCTCCGACAAACATGTTGGCATAAAGACGGACGCTCAGGGAGAGAAGGCGGCCCACGTTTCCCACGACTTCAATAGGAAACATAATGATGGCCATCATCATGACCGGTCCGCACAAATGCTTCAGATACCCAAGAATGCCCTGGCTCCGGACTCCTTGAAAATTGTAGTAGAGAAACGCGGCGACCGCGCAACCCAACGTCACTTCGATATGCCCCGTAGGGGTTTGCAAAGTCGGAATCAACCCCAAGATGTTGCAAAGGCCGATGAAGATTCCGAAGGTGCCGATCATGGCGAGATAACGCGAAGACCCATGGCCGATGATCTCTTCATTCATATCGCGGACGAATTCCACCACCGTCTCCATGATATGTTGGAACTTGCCCGGTGATTCCACTGAGAGCTGACGGCGCAGAATAACCGCGCCCACCAGAATGATAAGCATCACCAGAATCTCCATCGCCATGTAATTGGGGATGGGATGAGCGGCATCGCCCGCAGGGTGGTGCAAAGCAGCTAGAAGGGCAGCCACCGGGCCGCCCAGGATTTTATTCAGGATTGCTGTAAACCAAAGTTCATGTTCCATAGTTGTATGATTAACCAGCCTATTGCGTTATGCAGACTCCTTCCAACCGTCGCGGAGCAGAACGATCGCCTCAATCAAAACCCCGCCCACGGGCACGAAGAATCCCGCCAGAATCGCCGTAAAGGGCAGCCACCCTGATTTGTAGAAAAGATAGACACTCGCAAACATCAAGGGATAGCGCACAAGAACCTTTGCCAGAACGCTTTTCCCCGGGCGCGCTCTTCCGGTGTTCACCAACGCTTCAACGATGTGATGAAGCCAAAGATAATTCAGTATGCCGAGTCCCGAACCGACCGCGAACCCTGCCCCGAATCGCACATGGGTGGACAGCAGGATGCCGAGCGTCCCCGCGCCCGCCAGAGCGAGCATCCAGCGGGGCAGCCGGGCTTCAGCTTGCGTCAGATCCATTGTTGGGTCCGTCTGTGTCATTGCGTTTTTCTGCTCGGGTTAGAATCCGCAGGATATCGACTATCCCTGCCCCCGCACCCCCCAAGCACAGGATCAGCGCAAAGAGCGGTGACGTGTGCAACCATCGATCCAGAACCCAGCCCAATCCGAACCCACCCGCTGCGGCGCCGGGCAAAATAAAGCCCAGACTGGAGTAGAACCCCACCTGCGCCCACAGACTCATTCGCTTGCCCGGAGTCTTGGGCACCATCCCTCCTCCCTCACGAAAAGAACGGCCGAACCGCCTCACGCGCTATAACTATAATCGGCTGAGGATAAATTCCAATTAATAAAGTCATCGCCAAGGTCACCCCCAGCGCCACCCGCAGGCCAAAACTGGTCGCCGGAGGCTCCTCCGTCAAGGGCTTCTTCATAAACATGACGACCACAATCCGGAAGTAATAATACAGCGCCACGACCGAATAGCCAACCCCCATTAGGGCCAAATAATAATGCCCCGTGCCGATAAGTGATAGAAAGATGAAATACTTACCGATAAAGCCCGCCGTCGGGGGAATTCCGGCCAAGGAGAGAAGAAAGATAAGCATCATGAGGGCCAGCGCCGGCGCCCGTGACATCAGGCCGGCGAGGTCGTCGATTTCATCACCGATAATGTCTTTTCTTCGCATCATAATGATAACCGCAAAGGCGCCGAGATTCATGAAAGCGTACACGATCAGGTAGATGACGATGGCCCGCAGCCCATCGCCATTCCCATCCGCGGCCGCCACCAGCCCCAACAGCAGGTAACCCACGTGCGCAATGGTGGAGTAACCGAAAAACCTCTTGATGTTGGATTGGGTAATGGCGGCGAGATTTCCCAACGTCATGGTGGCAATGGCGACACCGATGGTCAAAGCCTGCCACTCCACGCGCAGGGGCCACAATCCCATGAACAGGATGCGGATGAAGAAGGCAAAGGAGGCGACCTTCGGCGCCACCGATATGAAAGCGGTGATGGAAGTCGGGGCCCCTTCGTAAGTGTCAGGGGTCCACTGATGAAAAGGCACAGCGGCTATCTTGAAGTAGATACCCGCAAGTAAGGTAATGAGAGCAATCCAGGAGAGCGGATCGGTTGCCGGACGGTCGCGGAGGCGTTCGGCAATGATGCTCAATTTCGTCGAGCCGCCGATGGCGTATAGCAACGACATGCCATAAAGCAGCAGCCCAGAGGAAAAGGCGCCGAGCAGGAAGAATTTCACCGCGGCTTCGTTCGACCGCCGGCTACCCCGCAGGAACCCGGTGAGCACATACTCGCACAAGGCCATCAGTTCCAGGGCAATGAACAGAACGATCAGGTCCGCGCCCGAGACCATGAACATCATCCCCACGGCGGCGAAAAGCAAAAGAGCGTAATACTCGCCCAGGTTCGCTTCCTCAATCTCCAGGTACTTCACCGAAAGGAGAACGACCAGGGCGGTGGCCAGCACAATGACGAATTTCGCGACAATGGCAAAAGAATCGAGGGCAAAGGTGCCCCCAAACCCCATGTATTCGGGGGGGGCGAATCGCAAATGCAAAAACCGGAAGAACCCGTGTCCCGAAGCTGAAAATCCCAGGACCAGCACGCCGAGCCCCGCGAAAAACAGTCCGATCAGGACCAGAACCGCATTTAGATGCTTGTCGCGCTTATCCAACAGGAAGTCAAACAGCAGAACGGCCAGGCCGAACATAGCCAGAAGCATTTCCGGCTTGATGGCCAGATAATCAGTCCGGGTGAAGAATGCGCTCGCCATTAACGCCTCGCTCCTGCCGAGGGGTTGGACAAAGTAATCGTGAGTGCGGGTTTTGCCCGCCAAGCCGGCGCTTCGCTCGCCGCTTGCGGCGCCGCGTAGAAATTGGGATTCAGTTGCTCGACAATGGCCGTGACGGGTTTATCGAGAACGTTGAAAAAGGGCTTGGGATATACGCCGATCCAAAACGCCCAGATGATCAAGGGAACCAGGGTCATGATTTCGCGGAAGTTCAGGTCCTTCAAGATTTGGTTCTTGGGATTCTCGCAGGCGCCAAACATCGTTCGCTGGTAAAGCCAAAGCATGTAGGCAGCACCCAGAACGATTCCTGACACCGCCCACACGGCCCAATGCCAATTGGCCTCGTATGCGCCTTGCAGAATCGTGAACTCACCGATAAACCCGTTGAGCAACGGCAAGCCAATCGAGGAGAGCATCACGATCATGAAGAGCGTCGCATAAATGGGCATCACATTGGAAAGCCCGCCCAGCTCCTTAATCTCGCGCGTATGGCGTCGCTCGTAAATCAGCCCGACAATCAAAAAGAGCGCGCCGGTGGAAATACCGTGGTTGATCTGCTGAATCACGCTTCCCTGCAAGCCGTGCGGGTTCAGGGCGAAAATTCCCAGCGTGCAGAATCCCAGGTGGCTCACGGAGGAATAGGCGATCAGCTTCTTCATATCCTTCTGCATCATTGAAACCAGCGCCCCGTAAACAATGGCCACGATCGAGAGCCACACCATCACCTTAACCACCGTGGGATTGGTGCTGGCTTCGGGGAGCAGGGGCAGTGAGAAACGTATGAAGCCGTATGTTCCCATCTTCAACAAGACGCCCGCCAGGATTACCGAGCCCGCCGTGGGGGCTTCCACGTGAGCGTCCGGCAGCCAGGTGTGGAAGGGGAACATCGGCACCTTGATGGCGAATCCGACAGCAAAAGCAGCGAAAACCCAAAGCTGCATTTGCAAGGGCCACGAGTGCGCGTGCTTCATCAGCTCAATGAGGTCGAACGTATGGCTCCCGTTGGGAAGCGTGTAATTGAGATAGAGCGTCAGGATTCCGAGCAGCATCAGGACGGAGCCCGCCAACGTGTAGAGAAAGAACTTGATGGCGGCGTAGAGCTTGCGCGGGCCTCCCCACACGCCGATGATGAAGTACATCGGAACCAGCATGACTTCCCAGAACACGTAGAAGAGGAAGAAATCGAGCGACATGAAAACGCCGAGCATCCCCGCCTGGAGCAGAAAGAACATGGCGTAATATTCCGTCACGCGCTCCTGGATGGCCGTCCAGGACGAGAGGACAGCGAGAAAACCCAGCACCGTGGTCAGCATAATCAGCAGGAAGCTGATGCCGTCAATGCCCAGGTGGTATTGCGCACCGATGGAGGGAATCCATTGGTGCAGCTCGATGAATTTGAACTGCTGCGCCGGGCTTTCACTCGAAAACCAGAAAACAAGGGGCAAGGAAGCGAGGAAGTCCACAAACAGGACGATGTTCCCCCACCAGCGGATCGCCTGCTTGTTTTCCCGGGGGATGAAAAACAGCGGAACCATGCCCGCCAGCGGGATGAAGAGGATGATGCTGAGAATGTGGTCGTGAAAAAACGCCATCGTTGACCTCGAGAAAGTACGAGCTAGATGTTTCCTTGTAGGGGTGCGGCTTGCCGTACCCTCATCATTCTAATCGCGTGACCGAATCAAGGGGCGTACGGCAAGCCGCACCCCTACTCCGACCCCTTAATGCACAAGATAATAAATCATGAAAATCAACACGCCTGTGGTGATAAACCAGGCGTAATTCTGCACCAGGCCCGTCTGCACGATTCGCGCCGGCCAGCTCAGGAGTTTCACCGCGAAGCCCAGCACATTCACCAGGCCGTCGATAACCCAAATATCCCACAGACGTGAAATTTCCGCGGACATGCGCGTGAGCCAGCCGACCCCGTTCACGCCCCCATCCACCACCCCCAGATCAATCGCGGCCAGAGCGCTGCCCACGTCTTTCACCCGGTTTACAAAAAGGGCGTCATAGATTTCGTCAACGTAATACTTACGGAGCAGGACCCGGTGCAGGCCCGAAACCGCGGCAGATACACGATCGGAAAGCTCCGGCTGCTGAACGTACATCCGGTAGGCGACGCCGATGCCCGCGATCGCCGTCACCACTGAGAGCCCCATAAGGAAATACTCGATTCCTCGTCCAAACTCATGCGGAGGCACAACGGGGTTGCCCTCGAATACCGGCTCTAGGAACCTTCCGAACCACTCCCCGCCCCACAGAGATTTCGGCCAGCCGATGAAGCCGCCAACGATGGAAAGAATTGCCAGCGTGACCAGGGGAATCAGCATCGGCCGAGGCGATTCATGAATGTGGTGCTCGACTTCCTGCGCAACGTGCGACTCTCCCCAAAAGGTCATGAAGATCAGTCGGAACATGTAAAACGCTGTCAGCCCGGCGGTGATCCACCCAATAGCCCAGAGCAGAGTGTGGCCGTAAGGTCCGGCAATGGATTGCCACAGAATCTCGTCCTTGCTGACGAAGCCCGCGAGGGGCGGAATTCCTGAGATCGCCAGTGCCGCTACCGCCATGGTCCAATAAGTAGTGGGAATCTTGCTCTTGAGTGCGCCCATTTTGCGCATATCTTGCTCGCCCGATAGCGCGTGGATGACGCTGCCGGAAGCAAGGAACAATAGGGCTTTGAAGAAAGCGTGCGTCATCAGGTGAAAGACGCCCGCCGCGAATGCGCCCACGCCGCAGGCCAGAAACATGTAACCCAACTGGCTGACCGTCGAATAAGCCAGCACGCGCTTGATATCGTTTTGCACCAGGCCGATTGACGCCGCCCAGATGGCAGTTGCCGCGCCGATTCCGGCCACCCACGCCAGCGCCTTTGGAGACAGCGCGAACAGCGCGTTCGACCGCGCCACCATGTATACTCCGGCGGTCACCATGGTGGCCGCATGAATCAAGGCGCTGACCGGCGTGGGGCCTTCCATGGCGTCGGGCAGCCAGATATAGAGAGGAATCTGCGCGGACTTCCCCGTGGCGCCAATGAAAAGCAAAATGCAAATGGTGGTAATCACCGCGCTGCCCACGGGAAACTGGCCGCTGCGCGCAGCATCGGTGATCGAATGAAAATCCAGCGTCCCGAACGTCACCACGATCAGCATTACGCCCAACAGGAAACCGGCGTCGCCGATCCGGTTGACGATGAACGCTTTCTTTCCGGCATCCGAGGCCGACTTGCGCAGGAAATAGAATCCGATCAGCAAATAAGAGCAAAGGCCCACGCCCTCCCAGCCGACGAACATCATCAAGTAGTTGTCGGCCAGCACCAGCACCAGCATGGAAAACATGAACAGGTTGAGATAGCCGAAGAAACGGTAATATCCGCCTTCATGTGCCATGTACCCAATGGAGTAAACGTGGATGAGAAACCCCACCCCGGTCACCACCAGCATCATGACGCAGGAGAGCGGGTCGAGTTGCATTCCTACGTTGACAGTGAGGTTGCCCAAAGACCCGCTCGACAAATGGAATGCTCCGGCGGGCAACCACATGTATAAGTGCCGAAAGAAAACGTGATGGTACGATTCCGGAAGGCTCAGGAATTGTATAAAGCACCCAGCCGCCCACAGGAACGACAGGCCCGGCAGCCCCACGGAAACCGCAGAAACGGCCTTATTTGACAAACGACGTCCGAAAAAGAGCTGGGTAGCCGCGCCGAGAAGGGGGAAAACCGGGATTAACCAGATGAAATCTAGCATCGTCATCAAAAGACCAGATAATCTGTAGGGGCGGTTCGCGAACCGCCCCTACGCCCTACCATTTGAGCAAATCAATCTCATCCGCATTCACGGTTTCTTTATTTCGGAACAGCGCGATGATCAAGCCCAGGCCCACCGCCGCCTCGGCAGCGGCATCGGTGATCACGAAAATCGCAAACACCTGGCCGTCCACCGACTTGAAGTATTGGGACAGCGCCATCAAGTTGATGTTGACGGCGTTCAGGATCAGCTCAATCGACATCAGGATGATCAACACATTGCGCCGAGTGAGTACCCCGACGACGCCGACGATGAACAGTCCACTGCCGAGAAAAATGTAGTAGTCCGTAGGGATCATTCCAGCTTCCTCTTGGCCATGATCACGGCGCCGATCATCGCCACCAACAGCAATACCGATGCGATTTCCACCGGCAGCATGTAATTCTGGTAGAGAGCCATGCCCACCGCCTGGGTGTTCTGGGCGGGAGCACTGATCATCGGCCTTGCAGGGAGATCAAGCCCCTTGGAATGATTGTAGAGCGCAAATCCCAGTATTGCGAGCAGTAGAACCGAGGTCAGCACGGCCACGGGCCATTGCCGGGCGAAGCGCGCCTGCTTCAAAGCCACATCGATATCCACCAGCATGACGACGAAGAGGAACAGCACCATGATGCCGCCGACGTAAAGGATGATTTGCACTGCGAATAGGAATTCCGCGTGTTGCAACAGGTAAATCCCGCTCACGGCAAAGAGCGTCACAATCAGCCAAATCGCGCTGTGTACGGCATTACGGCGCGTGATCACCAGAATCGCTGAAACCAGCGTAACGGCGGACAACACAATAAATGTTCCAAGCTCTAGCATAGTCAATCACAAAGGTTAAAGGGTGAAGGATAAAGGGTAAACAAAACTGGCGTGTTCCGTAATCTTGACCCATTATCCTTCATACTTCACCCTTTACACCTTGCACTTTGTTTTAGCGCATATAGCGCGTTGGCTTCGGCCCTTCCTCCAGCTCTTGCCGGTCCCAGATCAAACCCTCGCGCGAATAGTTGGCGATCTCGAAGTCCTGCGTCAACTCCAGGGCGTCCACCGGACAAGCGTCCTCGCACAGCCCGCAGAACATGCAGCGCGACAGGTCATACGTAAACGTAGTGAGCCGCTTCTTGCGGTCTTCCGTGCGCGCCCAGCCCACCACGATCAGGTTCTCCGGGCAGGCGATGGAGCACAGGTTGCAGGCGATGCACAACGTCTCGCCCGATTCCGGATGATTGTTCAAGCGCGGCGCGCCCCGATAGCGCTCCGCCACCGGCGGGCGCTCCAGGGGATACTGCTCCGTGTAGACGGCGTCCGGACGTTGATAGGAAAACGTCAGGCGCAACCCTTTGACCAAATCAACCAAAAATATCCGTCGGAGAAAGTCTTTTAAGTTCATCGTCACCTACCCAACCAAGCCACTGCAGTTGCCGCGTGGTGCGACACCCAGAAATACCGAAGTACGGCCGTCACGATCAGGTTCGCCAGCGCCAGGGGGATCAACCATCGCCAGCCGACGTTCATCAATTGATCATAGCGATAGCGCGGGAAAGTTGCACGACACCATATGAAAGCGTAAAGAAATGCCAGCACCTTGGCGCTAAACCAGAAAACGCCCTGAATGGCATTGAGCACCGGCGGATAAGCCAGCAGAATTGCCAGCACCGCAAAGCCCGCGGCAAGAACCATGAAGAAGTAGCGTTCCAGCGGCACCGCGCCCTTCAATCCGAGCCAAAGCACAAACGCCGCCGCTCCCAGGAAGGCCACGATAGGAGTGAACTCCAGGAAATCGAGAGCCGCGTAACTGGCAAAGGGCCGCAACCATCCTCCCAGGAACAGGGTGACGGCGATGCACGACACCACCACCATGTTCGTGTATTCTGCCATGAAATAAATGGCGAAGCGAAAGCCGCTGTACTCGGTATGGAAGCCGGCGGTCAATTCCGATTCGGCCTCGGGTAGATCAAAGGGATTGCGATTGGTTTCCGCCACAGCGGCAATGACGTAAATCAAGAAGGCCAGGGGTTGCAAGAACACGTACCAGACGCCCATACCGAATTGCCGATTGACGATGTCAACCATGCTAAGGGAATTGGAAAGCAGCAGCACGCCCACCAGTGCCATTCCCCCCGCCACCTCATAGCTCACCAATTGCGCAGAGGAGCGCAGCGCACCGAGCAAGGGATAATGGCTGTTGGACGCCCAGCCTCCCAAAATAATCCCGTAAATACCCAGGGAAGATATCGCCAGGATGAAGAGGAGGCCGATGTTGATGTCGGTGACAAAGAAATTGCCCGCGAAGGGGATGGCGGCAAAAACCGTAAGGGCGGCAAAAAGGCTGATGGCGGGGGCCAGAAGGAAAAGCCACTCATCCGCACCCGCGGGAATAATGTCCTCTTTGATCAGCAGCTTCAATCCATCCGCCACCGGTTGCAGCAACCCCCAGGGTCCCACGCGCATAGGTCCCAATCGCGCCTGCATGAAGGCCAGGACCTTCCGCTCCATGTAGACCAAGTAGGCGACAATCCCCATCACCACGGTAAAAATGATGAGAATCTTGATTAGGGCAATCAAGAGCGGGTTCGCAACCAGGAACTTGAAGGTGCTGTCAAACATATATTAAGTCCGCGGTCAGGCATTGGAGATTGGCGATTTGTGATTGGTGATTTTTGATTGCCTGCGTGGCCCGCAAGGATGGAAATCATGAAGGGCATCGAGCATACATTCACCAATCACCAATCACAAATCACCAAGCACCAATGTTATCGATCCACTTCTCCCAGCACAATGTCGATCGTGCCGATAATCGCTACAATATCCGCCACCAAATGGCCCTTTGCCATCTTATCCAATGCCTGCAGGTTGAGAAGCGACGGGGGCCGCACGCGCACGCGGTAGGGATTGACCGTACCATCGCTGACCACGTAATAACCGAGTTCGCCTTTGGGGGCTTCAATGGAATGGTAAACCTCCCCCGCCGGCGGCTTGATGACTTTCCCCACTTTCCCAAAGATCGGCCCGGGGCCGAGGCGCTCAACGCATTGGCGGACGATGCGAACGGCCTGGCGCATTTCCGCCACCCGCACGAGGTACCGGTCGTAGGTGTCGCCGCGCTCGCCGATCGGAATATCAAACTCGACCTGGTCATAGGCTTCGTAAGGCTGGGCTTTGCGAATATCCCACTTTACACCCGATCCGCGCAGCACGGGACCGGTGACTCCCAGGGCGATCGCGTCTTCACCCGAGATGACGCCGACGTTGCGCGTCCGGTTGATCCAGATGCGATTCTTGGTGAGGAGTTGTTCGTATTCATCGACCTTGGGCAGGAAGTAGTCGCAGAACTTCGCCACATCCCTTTCGAACCCATCGTAGAGATCGTATTGCAGGCCGCCGATGCGGAAAGCGTGCGTGGTGAGGCGCGCCCCGCAATATTCCTCGAAGATCTTCAGGATCTCCTCGCGCTCGCGAAAAGTGTAGAAAACCGGCGTCATGGCACCGAGGTCGAGCGCGTGGGTCCCCAGCCAGATCAGGTGGCTGGCGATACGCTGCAATTCCGCCAAAATCATCCGCGTGTACTGCGCGCGCGGAGGAATTTCCACCCCCAGAAGCTTCTCCACCGCCTCCACGTAACCCATGCCATTGGTCACAGCAGCACAGTAATCCATGCGGTCCACGTAAGGGGTGAACTGAGCGTAAGTGCGGTTCTCGGCGATCTTCTCAACCCCCCGGTGGAGGTAGCCGATGATGCACTCCGTACCCAGCACGCGCTCGCCGTCCAGCTTCAGCTTGACGCGCAAAACCCCGTGCGTGGCCGGATGCTGTGGCCCCATGTTAAGGACCATTTCATTGGCGTCGAGAAAAGTGGTTTCCGGCATGAGTTACAGTACGCTCTCAGCGCTTGGGTCTGCTTTTTCGCTCGTCACTTGTCACTGCTTTTCCTGCTTTTTACTCGTCACTCGTCACTCGCACTGCTTTTTCTGCTTTTTGCTCGTCACTTGTCACTCGTCAGAGCCTCTTCTACTGTCCGCTCTCGATTCCCAGGTTGGCCTTTACCCAATCCGTGTCTTGCTTCAGGATGTCGTAATCCTTGCGCAGAGGGTGTCCCACCCATTCGTCGGGCAGCAAAATCCGCTTGAGGTCCGGATGGCCTTCGTAAACCACGCCGAACATATCGAAAATCTCGCGCTCCAGCCAATTGGCCGTGGGCCAAACGCCGGTGACCGACGGAACCTTTTCTCCATCCCCCACTTGCACCCGCAAACGCAAGCGGTTGTTCCCTTCAAACGAATAGAGGTGATAGATAATGTCTAAGCGTTTTTCCCGCTTGGGATAATCCACTGCGGTTTCATCCGTCAACAAAGTGTAAGCGCCGCCCTCGGGCCCCTTCAGGAATTGGCAAACCGCCAGCAAATGTTCTTTCGCCACATTCAATGACGGCATATTGCGGAAAATCACCGCCTCGCTCATCGCCCCCGGGAATCGTTTCTGAAGCTCATCGAGCAGCGGACTTGACCACGGCTCAGGCTTGATGGGAGCTTTGGGAACAGCAGCCGGCTTGGACGGCGCACTGGGCGCACCACCCCCTGAACCCGCGGGCGCGGGCGTCTGCGAGGATGCGCTAGTGGCTGCCTTGCCTTGAGCGCTCGCCCCGCCGCCCTCCGGCGGAGATTTTTGAGCAGGGGTTCCCGCTCCTTCGGCCGCCTTGGGCGGCTCATTTTTTTCGTTGCCCATGAGCCTAAAGTCGTAACTGGTGAGTCCTTGCTTCCTGCCTTAGAGCGTCGAATTCTCCCACACGCCACCCACCCTGTCAATCATAGCAAACCATGGCGGTAGTGTCATTTGGAATGGAATCCCTTACGAAACAGCGAATTCAAAGCCCGTGCCCCGCGGAAATAGGATCGGGTCGGGCGAAAGCCGGTTCCAGGGGCCGAGTGGCAGGCTGAACCGAGCGGCAGCGAAACCAACATTAAAATGTAAATCACAATGTGATATAATTACGTCTTATGAAACGTCCGGCACATTCTAACGGGTCCAAGGCTTCACGGTTCGAGGCGCTGCGGCGTTTGGCGTGGTTTCGCTACCGGGTGCGGTGCTTCCTCCGCTTCAGCGAGCGCATGTCGCGGTCATGCGGCATCACCCCCCAGCAACACCAGGTCCTGCTGGGAGTGGCGGGCTATACGGGACGCGACTGGGCCACCATTTCCGAACTCGCCGAGTTCTTGCAGGGCCGCCACAACGCCGTGGTGGGGCTGGTGCAACGCGCCGCCGAACAGGGGCTGGTGCGCAAAGTTCAAGGCGAAAAGGACCGCCGCTTCGTAAAAGTACATATGACACGCAAGGGCTATAGGCTTCTCGACAAGATTTCACGCATGAACATCGCCGAGCTTCGGGCGCTGCAATTCGAAATCATGAAAACTCCCCAGCGCCGGCCCCGCGATGTCCCTGCTGCTCAGGGCACATAAAACGCAGTGACGATTGCCGAGTCCGAAGTCCGGGGTCCGAAGTCCGGAGCCCAAGCCACTAAATCGCCAATCGTCTATGGATAATCGAAGTTCGGCCAGGCTCCAGGGGGCCGAAGGCGAGGACTGAATGGACCAATCACCAATCACCAATCGCAAATCACCAATGCCCTCCCCTTCCCGCTGGTTCCAGGAGTTCGGCAAGGCTCTTGACCCCGGCGTTCTTACCACCTCCGCTTACGCGCTTCTGGTGGGATTCATCGGCGGCCTGGTGGCGCAGGGCCTGCTGGAACTGATCTACCTTTTCACCAACATTTTCTTTTATGGGAAGTGGTCTTTTACCATGACCTTCCCGGTCCATCACCATCTGGGCGCGTGGGTGATTCTGATTCCGCCCATTGGGGGTCTTCTGGTGGGCGTCATGATTCACTATTGGGAACCCACCCTGAAGGGCCACGGCATTCCCGAAGCCATGGAGGCCGTGCTGATCGGCAAGAGCAAGGTGCGCATGCGCGTGGGCATTCTCAAACCTCTGGCCACGGCGTTCGCCATCGGCACCGGCGGGCCCTTCGGCGCGGAAGGCCCCATTATCCAAACGGGAGCGGCGTTCGGCTCGATTTTCGCTCAGTTGACCCACCTCACACCTTACCAGCGGCGCGTGTTGTTGGCTGCGGGCGCCGCCGCCGGCATGGCCGCCACCTTTGTTGCGCCCCTGGCGGGAATCCTGGTGGCCATTGAGCTTCTCCTCTTCGAGTTCCGCGCTCGCTCGTTCATCCCCGTAGCGATTTCTTCCGCCGTGGCCACCGCCGTAGCCGTACACTTCCGTGGTTGGGCGCCGCTTTTCCCCACCCCCGCATTCTCCCTGGTCAGCATGCAGGAACTCTGGCTCTTCGCCCTGATGGGAATTGTCATGGGCCTGATCGCGCTCGCCATGATTCGCGTGCTTTTCTTCCTGGAAAGCGCCTTCGACCGTATCCCGCTGAAGCCCGCAGCCATCTGGGCGCCGGTGGCAGGAGCCTTCCTGCTGGGTCTGATCGGTTACTTTTATCCCCAGGTTTTCGGTACAGGGTACGACACGATTCGCGACATGCTGAACGACCGGCTTGCACCGCACGCCCTACTGGGCATCTCTGCCGCCAAATTCGCGGCTTTGGTGATCTCGCTAGGGTCGGGCACCACGGGCGGCGTGTTTGCGCCCTCTTTGATCGTGGGCGGCGGCGTGGGCGCTGTATACGCGCAGGTTTGGCATCACTTCCTCCCGCATTTCGTCAGCGACCCCGCACTCTACGCGCTGGTGGCCATGGCCGCGGTGTTTGGCGGCATCGCGCGCGCGCCCTTCACCTCTATCATTTTCCTCTTTGAGCTCAGCCGCAATCCCAACGCCCTGCTCCCTCTGGTGGTCTGCGTAGTCGTGTCGGACGGTTTCGTGCGTCTTTTCAGCGCCGAATCCATCATGACCGGCAAACTCATCAAGCGCGGGTTGATCGTGCGGCAGGACTATACGGTGCCGGTGCTCATGCGAGGGTATGTGGAACAGGTGATGCGCAAGAATTTCACCGCGATCTCAGCGGATGACCGCGTTCAGGCGGTGGTGCGCGAAGTCTCACCCGAGCAGGCGGGCGTGATTCCCGTCGTCGAACGCGATGGCAGCCTGGCCGGCATCATTGAGGCCCACGACCTGTTGAAGGGCTGCGACAGCAACGCCCAAGTGCGCGAAATCATGCGCCAGGATTACGTCGCCGCGCGGCCGGGCGAAACCGTGGACGAAGTCACGCGCGATATGGTGATCCACAACGTCGAGAATATCGTGGTGGTGGAGGGCGACGGCCTGCTGAAACCCATCGGCGTGGCCCGCGCCGCCGACATCCTGCGCCTCCGCCGCTGGGTGATTGAAGAAGAAGGCTTCGGGAATCAGCCCGTGCGCGCCAAGGCTTCGGTCGCCCGCACCGCAGACGCCAGCACGTCATCGTCCGGCGGCAGGTAGCGGCGAACCTACCCACCCGCATGGCGATCATTTTTGTGCCAAAGTAATCAGCACCAATCGCATTCCCAAACTCTGCTGCTGCCGAACGGTGAGGCCGGCTCCGCTTATGAGGGCGCAAATCTGCTTGCGGCTTCTGACCTTCTCTCCAAACAGTTTCGTAAGCAGAATTGTGTGATCGGCGAGACAGAACCATCCTCCCGGACGCAGCACCCGGGCGATCTCATGCAGGCCTTGGGCTTGATTGGCCCAATGGTGAAACGAGATGCTGGTCAAAGCCAGATCGGCAGCTTGGTCTGAAAAAGGAAGCGACTCCGCCGGTGCAACCTTAAAAGTGGCCTTGGGATTCAGCCGCTGGGCGTGCGCAATCATCTGTTCGGCCGGATCGACACCCATGAGCTGGGCTTCCGGCCAACGGAGTAAGGCGGCTCGCAACAAGCGGCCCGTTCCGCAACCAACATCAAGAATACCACGCGGCGGACTTTTGAGTTCCCGCCCAAGAAGGTCAAGCATTTTGGCGTGAATGCGTCCAAAAACCAATCTTTGCATGACCGATTGGTCGTAGGTTGCTGCCCACCGGTTGAACCGTTTTATATCGTCGTTAGTGGTGGAAGGCATAATCTCATTGAATCCTGCAATGCTCCCCAGTGAAAAGGTGTTGGAATCCTCGAATAGCCATCCTCACCTGCGCGCCGAAACGTTGATTCGCCGGAAAGTCTCAAAGCATCGGCCATCGTCCTGTTGCGTTTCCTCGATCATTCCCTTGATGACGTACTCACGAAATGCGGGCCGGTCGCTCTCCGGGACATGCGGGAGAAACGGCACCAAGCTGGGCTGGTCGATCCACCTGATCATCTCCTCGGCGTCGGCAAAGTACCGGTCCGCGTATTCCCCCCAGACGCGTCCCTGCTCCCATCCGCTGGCCTCCACCAAAGCCGAGTACTCCTCCACGGAGGGCATGTACCAAGGCCAAGCGAATCCGGCAAAGTGGGGCGCGAATTCCTTCGCGCGCAGGGCTTCCCGCACCACCGAGAAAAAGTGCGAGCAGTTTCCCTGCCCCCCGAAGTTGAAACGCAGCCTTCCGCCTTTGCGCAAGGCTTGGCGGACATTCTGGAGCAGGCGCTGGTGGTCCTTGATCCAATGCAGGGTAGCGTTGGAGAACACCACGTCAAATTGCTCCGCGTAGTCGAGCTCATTGATATCCAGCAGGAAAAACCGCAGGTTCTTCCGCTCCTTCGGCTGGGCCGCCGCAATCATGCCGCGCGATGCGTCAATGCCGACCACTTCGCCGTGGGGAACCAAATCGGCCATCTGGGCGGAGAGCGCCCCGTCTCCGCATCCGAGGTCGAGAATCCGTTCGGACCCTTGCAGATCAAGCTCGGCAATAAGCTTTGCCCCCCATTCCTTCTGGTGGGTGGATGCTGCCGCGTACTTTTTGCCATCAAATTCGTGTGCCATGTCTGAGCGCGGAACAACGATGAGGTTGATGGGTGAAAAATGCGCTGTGGCGCGTTCCCATCCGCGTGAGATGCCATGGATGCTGCAATCACATGAAGTATAACGCCTTGGTCAAGAGCCCCGCGCTGCACTGGCGTTTTTTGGGGGTTGCGAGGTTGCAGAGATACGCTTTCCACAAGGCACTCGGAGCGAAGCTTTGGAGTGCGTGTAGCTTGCTACCGCTTTTGCCCCAGCCAGCTTGCCGGCTGGGACTCGCGCCTGCAGGCGGGGAATGCGAACGCAGTTCGAAGTGGTGATTGAGATTCTCGCAAGCAAGCTTGCGGTGATGGAAAACCCCGCAAGCAAGCTTGCGGGAGAGAAAGCGGTAGCAAGCTGCACGCACTCCAGCTTTGCCGGGTACGCCGTGAGGGATGCCCATTCCCCCAAACCCCGGCCCCTCGTGCTCATCCGTAAGCAGTAGCCTCTAGTCTACTTCTTATTGACAAGGACTGTAGCGTTTGATACACTAGATTGTGAGGCCAGAGGCGCGCGCAGAAGGCATCGGGCGTGGGATAACGGGAAAGTGCCCGGTGCCGGCGAAGACATCCTAAACTCTGAGCCCGGAAACCAGTGTCGCCGAGGCATAAGTCACTGAAAACCGCATACCAAGCGACTATATTGATGAAAACACAGTAAGTTAGAGGATAACTGAAAGAAACTCAATGGGGGAAGTCAAGCAGCATCGCTATGAAAACGGGGAAGTTATGCCAATACTGCTGAGAGGTGGGAGGCGGCGGCAAAAAGATGTTAAAAATGAAGAGTCCTCCGACTATATCCATGAAAACACGTTCGAAAACGACAAACTGTCATGCGAGGGACGCGCATTTATTCCGCGGAAAGAGCACGGACTTCGGCAAAGGCCGGCGGGAAAGCGGCACGCTATTTTGCCGCGCCCCCGCGTTCCCCCATCGACGCGGGGATATCGCATCGGCTAAAATAGCGCGGGGTTGAAAACACCAATATGGAAATCGACCGAACCGCCGGCTCCCCTTCGAGTTCTCTGCCCGCGATCAGCACGCACCGCAAGGCTTTGTCCATCAATCTGGACCCCACGAAGTTCGGGACCTTTGCCGAAATCGGCGCGGGCCAGGAGGTGGCGCGCTGGTTTTTCCACGTGGGCCACGCCTCCGCCACGGTGGCCAAGTCCATGTCCGCGTATGACATGGTGATCAGTGACATCATCTACGGCCCCACTGACCACTACGTCAGCCGAGCCCGTCTGGAATCCATGCTCGACCATGAATGGGAGCAATTGCTCGAGCGCCTCAATCCCGGGCGCGGAGACAGCACCAGTTTCTTCGTCTTTGCCGACACGGTGGCCACGCGCAGCCGCTCGCGCCACCAGAACGGGCAAGGCTGGATGGGAATGCGCTTCCAGGCCGAGCCCCGGGCGCCAATGTCCCAGATCATCATTCACGTCAACCTGCTCGACCAGGTGTCGGTGAGCGCGCAGGAGGCGCTGGGAATCCTGGGCGTCAACCTGGTGTACGGCGCCTTCCACCAGCGTCAACCCGAAAACCTGATGAAAACTCTGATGGAGGGGCTCAGCCGGCAGCGCGTGGAAATCGACATGATCAAGTTCTCCGGCCCGGCTTTTGCTGAGGTTGATAACCGCCTGGCGAGTTTGCACCTGGTGGAGCTGGGATTGACCGATGCCACGCTGTTCACCGCCGCGGGAGAAGTCGTGCAGCCGGCCGAGGTGCTGTACCAGAAACCTGTCCTCCTTCTGCGGGGCAGGTTCCGGCCGATTACCAACGTCAGCCTCGATATGTTGACCGCGGCGGTGGACCGGTTTAAGAAGATTCCGGGCGTGGATGGGGACCCGGTGGTCCTTATGGGGATGACCCTCCAGAACCTGGGCACGGAGCACGGGATCGACCGCCGCGATTTCCTTGATCGCGCCGATATTCTTGGCGCCCTGGGCAAGACGGTGATGGTGTCAAACTACAGGCGTTTCGACAGTGTCACCAGCCTGCTGCGGCATTACACGTCACAATGGCTGGGGTTCGTCATGGGCGTGCCCACCCTGCGCGCGGTGTTCGACGAGCATTATTACACGGACCTGCCGGGCGGGATCATGGAAGGACTCGGCCGGCTTTTCCAAGGAAATGTTCGCCTGTATGTTCACCCCACGCGGGCCCAGTCGGGCGAGGTGGCCACCTCCTCCACGCTGGAAGTCGCTCCTCCGCTGCAACACCTGCTGGCTTACCTGCGAGAGATGGGAGGGATCGAGGCCATTGAGGATGTCGATTTGAGGCAGCTCCATATGATGCCCGATAAAGTCCTGGCCGCCATTCAAAACGGCACCCCCGGCTGGGAACAGTATCTGCCCCCGCCCGCGGCAGAAGTCATCAAGCAACGCGCATTGTTTGGATATCGCCAGGCGGAAGATCGAAACTCGAAAACCGAAGCTCGAACCTCGACGCTTGCCTGATGAGGGGGTGCAGGGCGGATCTGTGGGCAAAATCGAACCCCATTGACAAGTTGTCGAGTGCGGCGGGCGCGAGCTTTTTGCCGAAAGAACTCCCGCCCGCTGCCCCGGCCGGAGCTGACGAGGGTGGCGTGGCGGCGCCAAGTCACGATCGCCAGGCGCGACGCCATCGAGGATTACAACCTGTTTCCCGGACCTGGTATTTCTCCAAACGCGAGGCACACCACAGGCTCACTTCCCGATGCTCGCTGCATCAAAGGGCTCCTGCAACGCCGCAATCTTCGGGAGCCACGCTTTGTGCGGAGAGAGCGCGTAGAGCGGCAGGCCTTGCAGATAATGGTCCGCATACTTCTTGCCGTTCGCTGTCCATTTGATCCGAAAGAGCCGCTTGCCGGAATGAAAGACGGGGATTTGACCGACATCCAGGTTCTCATTGGCCTTCACCGCGTGATCCCCTTCCGGCAACGTCTGGCCGGAGTCGGCGTCTCAAACGCGGTAATGGCCTGCGGCATCCTGGCGCGATTCATCTCCCACCACAACGCGGCAGTGGTAATTCTTGGGCTCATCCACCATCACGCAGATCGGCTCCTGCACGCGACGGAGGTGGTAATTGGCGAGCTGTAATAGTCCACGATGGCGGCAGAGAGCGCCGGCAGCGGCGGATTACTGTCCCCCGTTCATCTCGCGGCGAATCCTTGCCGGGTCATCCAGCGGCTCCGAGGGAGGAAGCGGTTTCCCTCGACGCAGGCTATAGAGCGGATCGCGCGCCTTGGCCGGATCGAAGATGCGCGGATCGGAAGGCAGCACCGTATAGGGGGAATCATCCGCGACGTTGGTGAAGCAATCCGCCAGGTCCGTGGCCGCGGCGTCATACTGGTTGAGCGGCGGAAGGCCGAGAATGTGCTCCAGGGTTTTGAGGATACTCAACATGCTGGTGTGGATGTGGGAAACGCCCCGTCGGGAAAAAGGACTCACCACCAGCAGCAAGCTGCGGTGGGCATCCACGTGGTCACGCCCATTCTGCGCGTCATCTTCGGTAATGAAGACGGCCATTTCCGGCCAAAACTTGCTGTGCGAGAGAAGGTCGATGAGCTTGCCCAGCGCCAGGTCGTTATCGGCGACATAAGACGCGCGATAGGCATAGCCATCCTCGGGCCGCGGCTTCGCTGTGTGGTCATTCGGCAACCAGATATAAATGAACTGCGGCAGAGGCTGCTGCCCGCTCACATAGCGTTCCTCAAACTCCTTTTTGAATTGCTCGAACCGGTACTGGTCGGGAATCGAGGTATTAAACATCGGATAAGTTCGCGAGGTGTTGTCGTAAAGCGGACCCGGAATGGGCAGGTTGATTCCCAGGCGCAATTCCGTAGGCTGGTATCCCTCGTCGATCTCCCCCGAGAGCCCCTCACCGTAATTCCGGAAACTTATATGATGGCGCGCCAGATGGTCCCACAGCGACCCCGCCTCGAGATAATCCTCGGGGCGAAGAGAGGAGCTTCCCCCCATGCTCAGGCGGCCGGGAGACTGGTTGTCGTAATACAAATGCGAGTGTCCACCGTAACTGGGAGGCCAGGCCGTCTCCACCCACTCATTGGGATAGCTATCCACCAGCCAGTGGTGCCCGTCAAAGGAAACGTCGGAGTCCACATAGTAGTTGTCGCTCAGGCCGAAGCGCTCCGCGAGGGCGTGATGATTGGGTGTGACGCGCACGTGCTGGATAAGTGGCTGGCCTTCATCGTGCACAGGTTTTATGCGCCCGTGCTGCAAAGATTGCTGGCCTTCCTCTGCCACATCGGCATCGAGTCCCCAACGCGCCAGGGAGGGATCGCTGTTCACCGCCTCGCCGCCTACAGTTTTGATATCACCGAAGACTTCATCAAAGGAGCGATTTTCCTTGACGATCAGCACCACGTGGCGAATCCGGGAGCTGGGTCCACCGGCGGAAGGAATGGGGAAATCCTCGGGCCTGGGCTTCGGCGCGGCGGCGGAACCAAAACCGTTGTTGCGAATGACCGTATACGTTGCATCTCCCAGGTCGGAGTCCGCAGGCACGGGCATTATAGAGACGGTGCCCTTCATGATGTCGCCGATATAGTCTCCCTCCGGCCCTTTTTGGAAATCCCGGCCGCCGTTGGGCCCCGCCCCAAATCCCTTGGCGTTGGCCACGTAGAGGGTGCGTCCGTCCGGGCTCACGGCCACGCGCGCGGGAAACCAGCCCGTGGGAATATAGCCGAGTATGTTCCGAGTTGCGGTATCAAACACCCCCACGGCGTTGATTCCCGCGCAGGCAATGTACAAACGCGATTCGTCCGGGCTGAGCGCGAGGCCGAAGGGCAAAACGCCCCGCAAACCGCCCACGCCGGGCGCGGGCTCCAGGCGGATGGTGGCGACGAGGCGATTCTTACGGGTGTCGAGAATACTGATGCTGTCCTGCGCGGAGTTCGAGACATAGGCGCGGTCATGGCCGACGACGACGGCGCCGGGGCTCGACCCGCCCACAGATTGATTCCCAATCGCCAAGCCCGTGCGGATGCGCGCCAGCACGGTGGGCTGGGCGCCGCTCCCGTCGAGGACAAACACCGAATTGGATTCGGGCACGTTGGGATCGCCCAGGCCGGGGATGCTTCTCCCCTGGATAACGGCGCCCTGCCTCGCCTCGCGCGTTCCAGTGGCGAAAGGAGGAAAATCGAGACCAGTCTCACCCGCCCGCGCAAGTTCAAATCCCGGCACCACCGAATACTGAAACGTGCCAACATTGGAAACGTAAACCCGGTCGCCGGCGGGGCTGACCGCCACGGCAAAGGGCAGCCTGCCCACGCCGACCCGCCAGCCAATGCTTCCTTTGCCGGTGTCAATCCCCGCCAGTTCGAAGTGCGCCAGGTCCAGCGCATAGAGCAGTTTGCCATCCGGCGAAAGCGCCAGGGCCCCGGTAAAGCTGTGGCGATAAGTCTTGCCGTCGAACGCACCGTCGAAACTAATGACTTGCAGCCGCCGGCCATCTCGCAGGTCGTACACATCAATCTTTCCGGTATCACCTTCGGAAACATAAACCGTGCGGTTATCCCCCGCGATGGCGAGTCCCATATAGACGCTCGAGGGCTCCACGTCGGAATGTTTGGCGGGATAGCCCGGCGGAATCTGCTGCACTTGGGGGGCGTTGCTGGCCAGCGCGCTGATGATGGAAAGGGAAAAGGGCCAGGTGCCGGTATTGGCCGTCACCAACACCTTGCCGTCGGGGCTCAGCGCCATCCCGTAGGGATGCGGCTCGACGGTAACCTGCACCCCTTCCGGCGAAATCAATCGCCCATTGGGCAAAACCGACTCGCCCGTGGGATTGATGTAGGTGGGCTGGTCCCCCGCCGGCGCGGCCAAATACACTGGTCCCAAGTCTCGCCCCGCCTTCACCAGCATGGGCGGCTTGACGACCACCCGCAAACCCACCAGGACCAAGCCGATCAGAAACAGCACTCGTCGCATGAGATACC
>CAVQAP010000014.1:0-20159 GCA_963710405.1 uncultured Acidobacteriota bacterium
AGCTGGAATCGCGGGATCAGGCCCTGGGACATCAGTGGCAGATGCGGATCGAACGCGCCGAAGCCGCACTCGCCGAGCGGCGTTATCTGGAGGTCGATCCCTCCCAGCGCTTGGTCGCGAGCACATTGGAGCGGCGCTGGAACGATGCCCTGCTGCAGTTAGAAGATCTCAAAAAGCAAGCCGCCGAATTTCGGCGGCAAGAAGCCCGCGTGGCCACACCCGAGCAGAAGGCGAAAGTCCTCGCGCTGGCCCAAGATTTACCGCGGGTGTGGCATGCCCCGACCACGCAGGCCAAGGACCGCAAGCGGATGTTGCGGCTGCTCCTCAAGGATATTACCGTCGAGAAACCCTCCCCTTCCAAGCAGATCTTGCTCCACCTCCGCTGGCAGGGTGGGGCCTCGACCCATCTCACGGTGCAACTCCCGCTCCCCATAGCCGATCGCGTGCGCTATCCTGCCGCCTTGGTTGACAAAGTCCGGGATCTGGCGCACGGCTTACCCGATGCGGAGATCGGGAACCAGCTCAATCGTGAAGGACATGCCAGCCCCAAAGGTAAGCCGTATACCACACGCATTGTGCGGTGGATCCGTTGGCGCTATCAGATTCCTCCTGCGACGCTCCGGAGGCCGGAGGAGCTGACCGTGCAACAGGTGGCCCAACACTTTGGAGTCAACGCTTACGTAGTCTACTTTTGGATCGAGCGTAACCTGATCCAGGCACGGCGGCTGAACCAACGAATGCCATACTGGATTACGCTGACTGGGTCAGACGAACAGAAACTCCAAGACCGGGTGCGCAACTCGAGTAGACTCCAAAAAGGCAAAGTATCCCCAAACGATACTGCTGAAGGTGCATTATGAAACGTCCGTCCCGAACCCGAGGGCGGGCGTCGATCTATGAGGTTTTCGGCTTTTGTAAAGTAAGAACCGCGGACGTCAAAAACGGAGGCGCTACGCTTGCTTTTTCCACCTGGGACAAATGGCGGCGCCAACCAACGGGTTATGAAGACTTGGCGGGACACTCAGGCCATTGACGCAGGCTGCCAGGCGGGGGTCCATCCCTTTCCTGCATTTGAAGCGGCAATTGACGCCCTTCGGGCGGGTTGCTAAGATGGCAGGGATCAGCATTTCGGAAGGAGCCAGACTGTGGACCGTCAGACCCGCCGGCAATTAAAGCAAGACGAATTTAAGGACACCTTAGTACAGTTCGAAGAATACTTTCAACAGCACTACAAGGAAATTCTGAACGTAGGGATCATCGTGGTGGTGGTGGTGGGGCTGGCCGCCGGCCTGAAGTTTTACACCGACCGCCAGGAAGCCGCTGCCAGCGCCGATTTGGGTGAAGCGCTCTCGACGTTTCGCGCTTACGTGGGTCAGCCAACGCCCGGCCAGAGCGAACCCGGCGCGGCCACCTACTCGACGGCGCAGGAGAAGTACAAGAAAGCCCTGCAGCAATTCGATGCCATTTTAGACAAGTACAAGATGTTCCCGCGGCCGAAGGCGGTGGCGATTGCGCGTTACCAGGCGGGCGTTTGCCAGGCGCTCCTGGACGATCACGCCGGGGCGATTCAGACCTTGACGGAAGCCAGCATGGACCACGACGCGGAAATCGCCGCCTTGTCGAAATTCGCCTTGGCGGGAGAATTGGCGAAGTCCGGCAAGACGCCGGAGGCCGCGAAGCTTTATCAGGAGCTGGCTGACCACCCCACGCTCAGCGTCCCCAAGGCGAGCGCGCTGCTGGCCCTGGCCGATGCTTATCGCGAGTCGCAACCGGCGAAGGCGCGCGAGATCTATGAGCAGGTGGAAAAGGAATTCGCCTCCGACGCCACGGTGACGCAGGCCGTCAAGCAGCAGATTGCCACCCTCGCGCCGTAGCAGGTTGCGGAAAAACCCTTTAACGCTGGCATCCTGAGCGCAGCGAAGGATCTTGCTCTGGTCATTTCCTTGGCAAGGCGAGATTCTTCGTCGATCGCCGCGGCTGAAAATCTATCGATCTTAACGGCGGACGGCCTCCTCAGGATGACATGCGCGACGGGCTTCTCCGAACCGTATCCAACCTCATCCGTCCAAACCACATGAGGTAATAGATGGACTTGAATTCACGCAAGGCTGATTACTGGATCATTGCATCCATAGCGCTGGTGGCGTGCGCCGCCTTCTTTCTGGGCGGCCTCGCGCCAGCGGTTTTTATAGTGATTGCGTTAGTAAGCGTCTGGCTCTTTTTCCGAACCGTCAACCGTCGGCTTTTTTCCGTATTTCCCCAGCACGGAGATCTTCCTCACGACCATATTCCCAGGCGCCTCTGGCGGGTCTTTGTCGAAGTCATTCTGCAATATCGAGTGGTGCGCGACCGGCCCGTAGTGGGCCTGCTTCACGCCTTCGTTCTGTGGGGATTTTTCGCTTTTGGATGGGTAAGCGCCAACCACATGCTGCTGGGCTTGCGCGGACTGGACAAGGCCACCGGCGAGCATACTGCGTACGGCGCGTTTGTGGCCGTATGGGCCGTAGCCGTGCTGGTGGGAATGATCGGACTGTCGTTCCGGCGATTCGTCTTGAGGCCCAAGGCCCTGGGGAAGCTCTCGCCGACCTCCGGTGCTGTCGCCTTTTTAATTTCCGCGCTCATGGTCACTTACCTTTTGGGCTGGCGGGTATTTCCATCGGGCGGCGCGGCTTGGAAGGTGAATTGGTGGCTCCACACCCTTTCATTTTTTGCCTTGCTGGTGGTGATCCCCATCTCCAAGCACCTGCACTTGGTGCTTGCGCCGTTCACGGTATTCTTTCGTCCGGATACCACCAGCTCCATGCGCGCACTCGCGGAAGAGGGCGAAGACCTGGGGATGATTCACTTTAAGGACCTCGGCCGCAAAGACGTTCTGGATGTTGATGCTTGCGTCGAGTGCGGCCGTTGCACGGATGTTTGCCCCGCCAACCTCTCGGGCGGAACGCTGAGTCCCAAGGAAATCATTTTGGATCTGCGCCAGGGCCTTCTCACCGGCGGGGACGTAGTGGCCGGAACGGCGGAAGAAAAAAAGCAGGGTAAGGTTTTCATTAGCGAGGAAGATGTTTTCCAGTGCTTCTCCTGCGGCGCCTGCGAATACGTGTGCCCGGTGGGAATCGAACACGTCGGCAGAAAAATCCTCGACCTCCGGCGCGGACTCGCGAGCGAGGGCCGAATTTCCAGCGACCGGGTCAATCAACTCTTTACCACCATGGAACGGGCTCCCCACAATCCCTGGGGCATCGCTCACGACACGCGGCAAAAGCTGATCGAGGCAAAGCAATTCCCGATTTTTGACGGCACGCAGGAATGGCTTTTCTGGCTGGGATGCGGACTGAGCTACGATGCGCACGGGCAGGCCGTCGCTCAGGCCATGAGGCAGATTCTGGATGCCGCGGGCGTGTCCTGGGGCGTGCTGGCGCGCGAAACCTGCTGCGGCGAGCCGGCACGGCGGGCCGGAAACGAATACCTTTTCCTGGAGCTTTCCGGCAAGCTGGTGGAATCCTTCGAGGCCACGCTCGTCAAGAAGATTGTCACCTGCTGCCCTCATTGCACCACGATGCTGGACAAAGATTACCGCCAAATCGCTTCCTACGCGCAGCTTGGAATCGAGGTCATGCACCACACGGAATTCATCAAAGAGGTGCTGCCCAAACTTCCCATCAAACCCTCGAGTTTAAAAGCCACCTACCACGATCCCTGCTATCTGGCACGGGGACGCCGCATTACCGCAGCGCCCCGGGAAATTCTGCACAAGGCGGGAGTCGCCCTAACCGAGGCCGCGCATCACGGACAGAACACGCAATGCTGCGGAGCAGGAGGCGCGCAGCTTTTTGTGGCTGACGACACGCGCGAGCAGGGCAAAGCGCGCGTCAACCAGCGGCGTTTCACCGAACTGATGCAAACCCACGCCACCACGGTGGCGGTGGCGTGCCCATATTGCCCTATCATGCTCCGCGACGCCGCCAACGCCCTCAAGCGCGATGACGTCGAGATTTTGGACATCGCGGAAATAGTGGCCAGAACCCTCGCGCCGAAGTGGCAAGAAACGGGGGCACGACGATGACCGACGCCGTCCGAAAAGCACTAAACGAAATTGTCCGGCGAAAGAAGATCGAGAAGCTGATTCAGATCGGGGGTAAAGTTCGATTTTCCTCGGACGCGGGAATCCTGCGGAAAGGCTGGGAGCGCAATCGCCGTGGTTCTCGTTGACACCCCTCGCGCGAATTCCCCGGCTCCGGCTCTTCCGCAGGCAGAGTTCCTGACCCATTAACCCATTGCACAACCTGGGAGGGGTCGAGCACATGTGCGCAACCGATTTTGAATTCCGCAACCGCTTCTGGTTTATCTGCCTGGCGTATTTCGTGGGCTTCGGATCGTATACGTTCGACCACCAGAACGTGTCCGTGGCGCTGGCGGGCTGGATATTCAGCAAGAGTGACCCTCATCTGCATTCTCTGGCCGCTTGGCACGTCCTTCGGGGTTTGTTCGCCCTCTCGGCAGCGCTGGTTACTGCCGCTGCTTGGATTCGCACCTGGGGAGACGCGTATCTGCGGCGGGAAGTGGTCTTCGATTCAGCGGTGCACACGGAAAGACTAGTTGCCGACGGACCTTATCGCCACCTCCGCAATCCCCTCTATTTCGGCAATATACTCCTGGCCGTCGGCATGGCACTGCTGGCAAGTCGAACCGGCAGTGTGGTATTGATCCTGGGGAATTTGCTTATCGTATTGCGCCTGATTGGCCGCGAAGAAACCGAACTGGCCCGGTCCCAAGGCGAAGCGTATCGCGCATTTCTAACGGCCGTCCCGCGCCTTTGGCCGTCGCTCCGGCCTCGCCTGCCCGCAGGCCGCATGCAACCGGGTTGGTTCCAGGCATTCTCGGGTGAAGCGCATATATGGGTTTTCGCCATTGACGGTTTCCTCTATGTTTGGAAGAGAGACATGCGTTTGTATTTCGTCGTTCTGGGTGCCTCCGCGGCCGCGCGCATTCTGATGCGGATGGTGCTGGAGCGTATGCGCCGGCGGAATTCGCCATCCCCCCAATCTCCACAATCGTGAAGGGGGGAGATTCTGCATTACTCAATTTGTGCAGTGGCTCGGCAGCCATGCACGCATCGCGCTGGGCAACCTCGACCCGCTTGCCCTCGCGGTTCGTGTATGGCAAGCTTCTGTCAGGTAGCCCTGCGAGGCAGCGTAGTATTGCTGGCGATGGTGGGCACTTCTTCTTCATGACCGATCAAGGCGGGAAAACACGAGGGCTGGCGGCGGGAGTGGAGCCAACTTCACCGGATGATTCCCAGCTTCGCCTTGAAGCAGGTCCTCGCACTTTTACGCTCTGGCAGCGCGCTCAGATTTTTGTAGCAACTTGGATTGGTTATTTCGCCTTGCTGTTGATCGGCCGCAGCCTGCGCTGGGAGGTCCATGGTTGGGGCAACTGGGAAGCTGCGCACCGAATGGGCAAAGGGTTGGTGTACACCTGCTGGCACCGCGAGATCTTTGCCGGCTCCTGGTTCTGGCGTAAACGCGGCATTGTGATCATGGCCAGTCAGAATTTCGACGGCGAATATATAACGCGGATTCTCCAGAAACACGGCTACGGCGCGGCGCGAGGCTCCAGTTCACGGGGTGGCGGAAAGGCTCTGGTGGAAATGATTCGCTGCCATCGGCAGGGGCTGGACACAGTCTTTACCATTGACGGCCCACGGGGCCCGCGCTTCGTGGCCAAACTAGGCTCCGTGCAGTTAGCCAAGGCCACCGGGGCGGCCATCCTCTGCTTCCACGCCGCCGTTCGCAACGCCTGGGTGTTTAGAAGAAGCTGGGACCAAACGGAATTCCCTTACCCCTTCAGCCGGGCGGCAATGTTTCTGGCTCCGCCCATCGTGGTTCCTCACGACGCTGATCGCGCCGAGCAGGCCCGCAAACTCCAACAAGTGCAGGCTACCCTGGATGAGCTGCGCAGCCGCGGCGAGCGGTGGCAGATGAGCCAGGACGACAGAAACGCAAACGAAACTCAAAAGGCAAAGGGCAAAGGATGAAAGTGAGAAGGCGCAGATCCCACTCAGCGGAGGCCCGCGCTACGCTGGCTTTTGGGTGAAAGAGAAGTTTTGTTCTGAATTTACTGCCCTCGGCCGCCGCGGCGACCGGCTTTTTACGCACCCCCGCACTTCGCCGCAAAAACAAACACCCCAAAATCCACTTCTTCCGTGCCCGGTAACAATACGGAAGATAATTCACACCTTGCAAACAGATGTCTGCGCCAACGCCGGTTTCACTGCGCCGTCCATCCGCCGTCAATGACGATGTCGGTGCCGGTAATGAAAGCTGCGGCGTCGGAGCTGAGAAACACGGCCAAGGCCCCAATTTCTTCCACCCTGCCCCAACGGCCCAAGGGGATCTTGGCGGTGAACTCCGCCATCCGTGCGGGGTCCTGCATCAGAACGAGATTCATTTCCGTAGCGAAAGGGCCGGGGCTGATGGCGTTGGCAGTGATGTTGTATGGGGCCAACTCCAACGCCAGGGCTTTGGTCATACCCAGCAGGGCGAACTTGCTCCCGCTGTACGCCGCGCGCTGGGGCAGCGAGACGTGCGCCATGGTGGAGGCCATGTTAATGATGCGGCCGAATTTCTTTTCGATCATGCCCGGCACGAAGGCGCGCGTGCAGAGAAAAGGCCCGTCTACGTTGGTGGACATGACGCGGCGCCACTCCTCCAGGGTGAACTCGTGGAGCGGCTTGCGAACGTTGATACCCGCGTTGTTGATGAGAATGCCGGGGACGCCGGCCTGCTTGCGCACCTCGCGCGCGAGCGACGCCACACCGGCCTCCTCGCTGACATCGGCGACAAAGGCGTAGGCCTTGCCGCCGCGCCCCGTGATTTCCGCCCGCACATGCTCCAGCAATTCGCCGCTGCGCGCCACCAAGGCCACCGTGGCCCCCGCCTCCGCCAACGCCTCCGCCATCTGCTTGCCCAGACCCTTGCTGGCCCCCGTGACCACCGCCACCCGACCGTCAAGCCGCTGATTTATCATCTCCTCCTCCTTTCGAGATGAAATGTAACACAAGGCGGTGGCCGCAGCGCGTTCTCTGCTCATCGGACGGTCGATAAGGATGGGTTCTCAGGGTGCGCGCGAAAGCGCTCGAACGCGAGGCTTTATGTAGAGGCAGCCTCTCCATTAACTGTCCTGCCTTCACCATGGCTCTTAGTCCCGGCCTCACCCCATCATTCGCAAGAAATCCGCGCTAGACCGCTGCGCCTTTGGCACAATTCGCATATAATGACCGGCGCCGGATTTTTCCCCTGGTTTCGCAGGTAATTGCGCGCTCTGTCGAAGGAGAGTACTGTCGCCGTGAAAATCGTTGTGTGCCTCAAGCAAGTTCCCGCTCGTGACTCCCTTTTGCGTTTGAACCCCGGCGCCACTTGGGTGCAGGAAGCCGACCTCACCTTTGAAGTCAATGAGCCGGACATTTACGCGTTGGAAGAAGGCTTGCGCCTGAAGGAAAAGCATGGCGGCGAAGTGGTGCTCGCCACGCTCGGACCGGCGCGCGCCCAGCAGGCGATCAAGGAAGCCCTGGCCAAGGGCGCCGATCGAGCCCTGCACCTGGACGATCCTGCCTTTGAGACGCTCGATGCTTTCGGCATCGCGCGCGCTCTTGCTAAGGCGATCGAAAAAGAGAGTCCTGACATTATACTGACCGGATTGCAGTCCGACGATTTCGGGGCCGCCCAGGCCGGCGTGGTCCTGGCGGAATTTCTTGGCTTGCCGCACTCAACCATTATTATGGAGATTCAAGCGGAAGGCGGCGCCCTGCGCGTGAAGCGCGAACTCGAGGGCGGCTGGTTCCAGTGGATCGGCTTGCCGTTGCCCGCCGTGATTACCATTCAATCGGGCATTAACAAGCCGCGTTACGCCACGCTGAAAGGCATCATGGCGGCGAAAAAGAAGCCCGTGCAGAAATTGACCGCGGCTGACCTCGGCCTGAGCGCTGCGGACTTGGCCCCGCGCCAGCGCATCGCCAAGGTTTATACCCCCGTGAAGGCTGCCCAAACCGAGTTCTTGCAAGGCAGCCCGAAAGAAATCGCCACCCGACTCGTTGACAAACTTAAGAACGAGGCGCGGGTGATCTAGGTGGTAGCGTCGATCTCCGGTTAACGTTTCGGCGGTCGGAGCCCGCCGCTACAGAACAAGGAGGCTCAACATGTTTGTTCACATTTGGAGAATGCGGGCCCGTAAGAAACGCATGGAGGATTACGAAAAGTTCGGCCGCCAAGTAACACTCCCTTCGCTCAAAAAAATCGACGGCTGCGTGGGAGCGCACTTCGTCAAGATTTTTCAGGCGCGCAAGCCGGAGTACCTGTGGCTGGTGTTCTGGAGAGACCACAAGGCCCTGGAACAAGCACGTACCAACCCTTTGTGGCGCGACCAGATCAAGAGGTTCGAGGCGGGCAAATACTACAAGTCCATTCCGCTCGAACTCGTGTGCGAAGCGCTCGAATCGTTCAGCTTGCCCATGGCAAAGTCCAAACGAACCGCCAAGCCCGGAAAGGCAGGGAAGACAGCGTCGCGGGAAGAGCCGCAGGCGGAAGAATCCGTCCCGTCGGAGTCATCTCCCACGGCCGTCACCGGACCAAGCGTGGAAGGGGAGTAGGCTGTTCTCATTTTGGATTTTGGATTTGCGATTTTGGATTGAAGGAGGAAATCGGGCAAGGTGGGTGTTAAGGGCTGGCGGTCGGCGTGTGACCTTTCCCCGCCCCTAGTCCCCAGCACCCAGAACCAAACACCTGATACCTGATAATGGCCAATCACATTTTGGTTTTTATTGAACACCAGGGCGGCAAGTTGACGCGTCCGACATGGGAAGCTCTGGCGGCGGCCCAGCACTTGGCGAAAGGTCTGGGGACTAACGTCAGCGCTTTGCTTCTGGGAAGCAATCTCGCGTCACTTGCGGCGGAGGTTGCTCCTGCTGCGGTTCAGGAAGTACTAACGGTTGACTCACCCCCGTTGGCGGAGTACACGGCGGATGGCTACACGCTCGCCCTGCGCGCGGTGATCGAGCAACAAAAGCCGCGCTTGGTGGTCTTCAGCCACACCTATCAGGTGCGCGACTTTGCCCCCAAGCTTGCCGCGGCGCTGGATCGCGGCCTGGTGAGCGATTGCCTGGGCTATCGGAACGAAGACGGCAAGCTCATCTTCGTGCGCCAGGTCTTCCAGGGCAAATATTGCGCCGATGTGGAATTGGTGGGTGAAGCGCCCTACTTCGTTTCGTTTCAAGCGGCCGCGTTTCGCGAAGATGCCGTCACGCGCGGCTCGGGCGCGGCTCCCATCACTCCCGTGGCGGTGGAGCTGGCTGCGGACTCCATTCGCGCCAAACCCGGCGAGCGCTTTCGAGAAGCCAAGCAGGCCGTGGACCTGACCCAGGCGGAACTGATCGTCTCCGTGGGGCGTGGGATCAAAGCGCCGGAGAACGTGGATCTGGCCCAAAAGCTTGCCGACGCCCTGGGCGCGGAACTCGGCGCCTCGCGGCCCATCTGTGACAACGGCTGGCTGCCCATGGACCGCCAGATCGGAAGCTCGGGACAAACGGTGGCCCCCAAGCTCTACGTGGCGCTGGGAATCTCCGGCGCCATTCAGCACATGGTGGGCATGAAGGGCTCGAACACCGTGGTGGCCATCAATAAGGACAAGGAAGCGCCCATCTTCGAAATTGCCAGATACGGAATCGTCGGCGACCTGTTCGAAATTGTTCCCCCGCTGATTGAGGAAATCAAGAAGGTGAAAGCATAGGCAGGGTGGGACTCAACGTGTCCGCCGCCGAGCGCAGACCTGTTCGGGAAGTCTGCGGCTTGCCCGCACTGACAATGAGAGCTGAATAGCGCCAGTGCGTGCGGCGCCTGCGCGGAGCAAGTAAGGTTCAACGTCCTCTCCCCTGCCAATCCTGCGGCGTACACTCTCCATTCACTCTCCAAATTCGAGTTGCGGCATCATGCTCGTAGACAATGACGTCGCGGCGTCGGCAGCTTCCGCTGCGGGCACGCCATGCTGTGTCCACAAAAATACCGTGGCGAGCGTTTCCTGTATGAGAGCAACAACTATCGTGCCATGCTTCAGCATGAGTTCCCCGGTAGAAAGGACTTCATGAACGACCAGCGGTCAGAGTACGAGCGGCTAATCGCGCCCATCGAGGAACGGATGATTCGCTCCGTGTGGCGCGTGGTGAGAGATCCGGACGACGCGGAAGACGCCTTGCAGGAGGCCCTGCTCACGGTTTGGAAGCGTTGGGGACAGGTTAGAAAGCACCCCAATCCTCACGCCCTGGTTTTGCGTATCTGCATCAATTCGGCGCACGACATGCTACGGTGCCAAGCCCGTCGGGGGAATTGGCTGGAAGCGGGCGCAATCCCCGAGGGCATTCCAGACTCCTCACCCTCCGTCACCCAGGAAATCTCAGGCGCCGAGCAGGGCGCGCAGGTACTACGTGCCATTGGATGTTTGTCGAAGAACCAGGCTCGGGCCATCCTGATGCACGCGGTCGAGGAAATCCCCTACGGCGATATCGCGGTGGCGATGGAATGCCGGGAGGTGACCGTGCGCAAACATGTAGCTCGTGCCCGTGCCAAGCTGCGCACCCTGCTCTCGCATTTGATCCCGGCACACCCCAAGGAGGAAGGTATCCATGCCTGACACTAACCGTAATCTTGATGAGTTCATTCGAAGGAGCACCGAGGTGGAAATCCCGGCCAACGTGAAAGAACGCTTGCGACACAGACTGGTGGAATTCCGGGAGAAGGTCGAGCAGCGGCCTCCGAGCCGGCTGCGGATGCTGATGTATTCACTGATCCATCCGACCTCGCTCCGCGTGCCGGCGATGACTGCAGCCGTGTTGGCGGCTGTCGTCCTGGCACTTGTGCTCATTCCCAGTGGATCGAATGCCAGCCGCGCGTATGCGACCGCGACGGCACAATTCCGGGCCGCTCAGTCACTGCAATACACGTTTGTCCTGGCCCCGTTCACGGAAGTTGACTTCAGCTATCTCGCCCCGGCGTATCGCCGGGTCAATTTCTCGTGGGGGATGGAGCTGAGAACTGATGGCTCCGGCAAGCAATTGCTTTTGATGCATGCGACCCGGAACTACCTGATTGAAAAAGTGCAGCAGGTCAACGGTCTCGCCAGCGCGATGGATATGGTGGAACAATTCAAATCCCTTCCCAAGAAAGCGGATGAATCCCTTGGAGAAGAGCAGGTGGGCGGCAAGAGGCTGATGGGATATCGCGTGCACCACGCGCCATCCGACAGCGGGATTCCCGGTTTCAAGGCGCTTGACTTATGGGTGGATGCGGCGACGGGGAACCCCGACCATGTGGGCATTACGTTTCAGGAGCCGGGCAAGCCGGCGTACCAGATGCGCATCAAGGACATCCGGGTGGACACCGCGATCAGTCAATCGCTGTTTGACCTGACCCCTCCGGCAGGGTATACGGAGATCGCGACTCCCAATTCAGACCAACATGCTCGTCAGCAGGGTTCAGGGAAAAAACCCCTGGGGCCGGAGATCAAATGGGCCGACGCTCTAACCGCAGTGGTTGTTCCCGTGAAGGGATCGGTTCTTGACACTCCGGCGGCGGTTCAGTCGGTTGAATCGCACCTGAAGAAGATGGGCGTGAAGCCAGTGGGCTCTCCTTTTGGACGGAACTTCTCCGAGGTGAATGGGGGTAAACCAAGGTGGGAAGTGGGCTACCCCATCTTAACAGGCATGGCGGTTATGGGAGACATCCGCCTCGACGCTCCTTTTGAGTTGCGATCTCTGCCTGCGGAACTAGCGGCGTCGCAAGTGGTTTCGGGCCCCTGGGGACAAGACTCGGATGTCCACTGGGCAGCCTTCCTTCGGTGGATTGTCGAGCAGGGCTATGTGCCCACCGGGCCGCCTATGGAAATCTGGTCGGGCAGGGATGACCAGCGCCAGGCTCAATCTACCGAGATGCGGATCGCGGTAACCAAGGCGAACTGAACGGCGAAGATGAACCGAGTTGCCACAAAAATCAGTCAAGGTTACGCCGCGTGGCACGCCCAGGTGAGTTGCTGAAAAAGCCTCGACATCGGGATGAGCGTGCCGCGCGGCTTCCCGTTTGCATCCCATGTTATCTGCGTCTCTGCTTACGTTCTGGCCTTTGCAATCTCGCGAGCAGCAGCGGGCCACACTCAGGGCGCGCGCTCAGTTGGCGCCCCATCCCACAGGGCTAAAACCGTGGACTTTCCGCCAGGCAAAATGCTATGTTCCCTTCATCCAGGGTAATCGTTCATCAAATTTCATAGTGGAGTTACAGAGGGCAAGGGAACTCCGCGCGGTTGACTGCTATCAAAACCCACCGAGGAGGTCAGTCATGAGCCGTTTGAAACTAGGGTTGTTTATTGCCGCTGTGGTTTGCTTGCTACTCCCCCTCCCTTCCCAGGCCGCGTCCGTTGCCTATGTGAAGATCGAGGGCACGAAGCAGGGAACATTCAAGGGAGAATCCGCCGGGTCAATCGGCAAGGACTGGATTGCCGTGCTGGCATTCAGCTACGAGGTGAAATCGCCGCAAGATGCCACGACCGGCCAAGCCTCGGGCAAGCGCCAGCACAATCCCGTGGTGATTACCAAGCAAATAGATTCCACCAGCCCGCAGATCTATCAGGCCATTGTGAACAACGAGGTCCTGACGCGCGTCACCATTGAGTTCCTCACCCCCCAGGCTGACGGCACGCAGAAGGTCTATTACACCATCACGCTCACCAACGTGACGGTGACGGATGTCCATCAGCACATGGATCAATTGGTGCCCATCCCCACGGGAACAAACCCCCTGGCCATTGAACCGATGGAGGATGTGTCGTTCGCGTTTCAGTCCATCGAAGTCGTAAGCGCCGCGGGCCAGACGTCAGCGCTTGACTCATGGACCACTCCGTAGAAACGGGGCATGGTTCTTATTCTTCGCGGCCGGTTCCAAGCAAGGGCCTGTAAGGGCCGGGGATGTGCTTGAGGTGTGCGCAAGCCCTGGGACGCTTCAACCAGCAGCCGAGGCAGCTTTGGGGGTTCCCCTCCCCTTGTTCACTTCTTCGGAACCCAGGCAAACTCCTCCCAGGAAGTTTTCAAAACCTGGCATTTGGAAGCGTCGAAGTTCCGCAATACCTCCGAGTGAAACGTGATCTTCTCCGGCGTTATCGAGTCCACCTCAAATCTCGAGGTGAGATGACACATTTTCGTGGTTTCTTTGCCGGCGAGAGCGCCTGTCTTCGCAGTATCCTTCCCGGCGGGAGCTTCCGGAACGGCGAATCCCTGGTAAACGCTTGCGGTTCCCACCCAATTGGTTCCCGCTCGGCGGCATTCAATCCTCATGTATGTGCCATCTTTGGCGGCCGCGGCCGGAATATTCACCCAATCCGCGCGCAACACGTCGCCTTTGATTTCCACGCGAAAGTCTTTCTTTGAGGCCTCACGGTGCCAGATCTTGGGAAGTTGCCCGCTTGCGGGCTTGGATGCCGTTGCAGCAGGTTTGGGTGCAGCCGTGGGCGTTTGCGCCGCTGCCGTGAATGGGCAGATTAGCAACAGCGCCATAAAAATCAGCAGGGCCTGTTTCCACTGGATATTTGCCGGTTTCAATGTGTCCTCCTGGATGCCTGCTTCGACCGCTCCATTCCATCGCCGCGTCTCTGGCGAATTCGTTTTCGCCGAAGCAGGAGCCTAATTCTACCCGGCCCTTACCAACCAAGCCACCAAAAACCGCGGTGGTGTCCTAATTTGAGCGTAACGCCGGCTTTAAGCCGGCACAGAAGCCGCCAAGATGGCGGCGTTACGTTGAAATTAGGACACTACGAAAACTGCAGCGCGAAAGCTTGCGAGAATTGGAAAAGGTTGGCCTGCCGCCGTGCGGCGGGTTCGCGTCGGCAAATAGCCGCGTCCCGATAGGATCGGAATGTGTGCCGCCGTATCTACATTTTGACTCACGTGTGAAACCCGTGACCTTGACATTTTCAAGGCCCGGGAACACACCCGCCCCCCGGGGACCGAGAACCATGCTCGAAGCAGCCATCCTCCCACCTTGCCGCCCAGCCATTGGCGTCATCCAGCCTCAGCCCGCCATTTGGATGAAAGGTTTGACCTGAAAGGTAGGGATTGATATCCTTACTGTAGGGATGGAGGGTAAGGAAATGGCAAATTCCAGCGTCATCAGCACGAAAGGTCAGGTCACGGTGCCGAAGAGGATTCGAACCCGCTTGGGTCTGCGGGTGGGCGACCGGGTGGAGTTCGTCGTGCAAGGTAATCACACCATCATCCGTCCGGTTCGGCGCGCAGGGAACCCATTTGAGAAATACATAGGAGCCGTGCCAGCGTTTCCGGGCGGCATAAAAGAGATTAATGAATGGGTTCGCTCCATGCGGGACGAGGAGTGACATAAGCCGTGAGAACCGCTCTCGATACCAACATCATCTCAGCGATATGGTCTGGCAGCGCCGCCTCCGTTCAGATCTCCGGCACGCTGGCAGAGGCTGCAAATGAAGGAGCCCTGGTGATTTGCGCCCCAGTCTATGTTGAACTCCGGGCGTACCCGAATATGACCGCCGAGTACTTAGAGCGGTTTCTCACTCACACGCGGGTGGAGGTCGATTTTCTAATTGACGCGCCCGTGTGGCGCGATGCGGCCCAGCGGTTCGCCCATTACGCTCAGCCAAGACGAAAATCCGGCGGGGGTGAGGCCAAGCGGCTGTTGGTGGATTTTGTTATCGGCGCGCACGCCTCTTTGCACGCTGACCGCCTGTTTACTCTTGACCCGCGTCGCTTCCATAAGGATTTTCCCAAACTTCGATTGATCTAGTGTAGGGGTACGGCTTGCCGTACCCTCCCGGTTCGGTCGCGCAACAAGAATTCAGAGGGTACGGCAAGCCGTACCCCTACAATCAGAGAGGGAGAGGCCCTATGAAAGAAACCGTCATCATCTCCGCTTGCCGCACGGCTATCGGAAGATTTCAAGGTTCGCTAACACCTTTTTCCGCGGTGGATTTGGGCGCGTTCGCTGTCCGCGAGGCGGTGCGCCGGGCAGGAATCGATTCGAATCTGGTGGATGAAATCATCATGGGCAACGTGGTGCCGGCGGGACTGGGCCAGAATCCGGCGCGGCAGGCGGGTCTGAAGGGTGGGCTCGCCAACCGCGTCGCCGCCATGACCATCAACAAAGTTTGCGGTTCGGGACTCAAGGCGGTGGCGCTCGCCGCGCAGGCGATTCAAACCGGCAATTCGGAAATCGTGGTGGCGGGCGGCATGGAGTCGATGACCAACTGCCCCTACCTTCTGCCCCAGGCCCGCGCGGGGATGCGGATTGGGCATGGCAAAGTGCTCGACTCCATGATCACCGACGGCCTGTGGGATGCCTACGAGGACTTCCACATGGGGATGACGGGCGAGCTGGTGGCCGAGAAGTATGGCATCACCCGCCAGCGCCAGGACGCGTATGCCGTGGAGAGCCATCGCCGCGCCATCGACGCCATTAAGAATGGCCGCTTCCAAGACGAGATTGTGCCCATCTCCATCAAGCAGAAGAAAGGCGACCCCATCGTTTCTGCCACGGATGAATCCCCACGCGCCGACACGTCGCTGGAAACGCTCGCCAAGCTGCGGCCTGCATTCAAACCGGATGGCACGGTGACCGCCGGAAACGCTCCCGGCACCAATGACGGCGCGGCGGCGCTGGTGGTGACGTCACTGGAAAAAGCTCGCGAATTGGGGAAGACGCCCCAGGCGCGAGTCGTGGGGCAGGCGGTGAGCGGCGTCGAGCCCAAGTGGGTGATGATGGCCCCCGTGGACGCCGTGCGCATGTTGCTCAAGAAGCTCGAGTGGAAAACCGGGGATGTGGACCTGTTCGAATTGAACGAGGCCTTCTCCGTCCAGGCGATCGCGGTGATGGAACAGTTGGGACTCGACCCGGCAAAAACCAATGTGAACGGCGGCGCCGTGGCGCTGGGTCACCCCATTGGCGCCTCCGGCGCGCGGATTCTCGTGACCTTGCTTTACGAAATGGCCCGGCGCAACGCCAAGCGCGGCGTAGCCGCGCTGTGCCTCGGCGGCGGCAACGCGGTGGCGCTAGCTTTTGAACGATCTGGCGATTAAGTGATTTAGCGCAAGCGTAGCGCGTCTATAACGGCATCGGCGTTGTCAAGCGATAGTTCTCCGTGGGGGTGGCGGTGAGGTTTTTCTCGCGCCTTTCCCCTGTGCGATTCGTTTTGGGCTCAAACCGACCAAGGCTCGCCTCGTCGAATCTCACGATGGAACGCTGGGGTTCCACCACTCATCTATGCGATCCCGCCGCGCGTTTTCACCCTCACGGGCGGCGGGCACCATGATTCACCGTACGACCTCCCCGCCGTCGTGCGGGGAGGCCCGGCGCCCAATCAGACGTTCGATCCCGCCTGCTGCGGAACCACCGCGCTACTCGGGCTACCGGACATGTGAACGAGCTGCGTGTAGTTGTGGCGCGTACGCAGCATCCAGAACAACCGCACCGCCAGACGGCGAGCGACCGCGATTTTCGCCACTCCGCTCGTCTTCTGTTTCTTCAAGCGTTGAGAGGTGCGACGCAACTGCGGATCCAGGCGCGCCGCCGTCTGCGCGGCTTCCACCAACAGCCAGCGCATCATCGTGTTCCCTTGCTTACTAATCGAACCCAGGCGCTGCCGACCCCCCGAGGAGTTCTCGCGCGGATTCAGCTCGCAGTAGCTCACCAGCTTGCGACTGTTGGAGAAGCGCTCGACCGGCCCCACCGTCAGCACGAAGGCCAGCGCCACCACCATGCCCACTCCCGGATGGGTGCGCAGCAGGGCTACCTCCTCGCGCGCGCGCCCGGCTTCTTCCCCCGCCCGGTCCAGTTCCCGCACCTGCGCGTCCAAGCGGTCCAGCGTCTCCAGCAATTCTTTCCGCCTTCGCGCTGCCCAGGGCAACAGTGCGAGGCTCTCGAGCTCTTTCCTTCCCTTCGCGCTCCACAGCTTGCCCTTCCGGCACACTCCCTGGCTGATGGCCAGCGCGTGCAGTTGATTCTTCACCTGCGTGCGCGCCCGTACCTGCTTCATCCGATGGACGAGCAACTGTCGCAGGTCGCGCTCTTCCAGGGAGGGAACCCAGATGCGCGGAAACCGCCCCGTCCGCAGCAGATCGAGAATGCCCTCGGCATCGCGCGCGTCCGTCTTCTGATAGCGCACTTCGCTGGCCCGAATGCGCGCCGCGTCCCCCACCCACAACTCGTGCCCCAGTTCCCCCATCAGCCGCTCGAACCAATAAACGGGAAACGTCGCTTCGATCCCCACCACCGTCCCCCGCGGAAACTGCGCGTAGAACTCCTTCACTTCCTGGCCCGCGTGCTCCAACCGCCGCTTCTTGATCTCTCCCGTCTCCACCTCGATCCAGGCCACCACTTGGTTGCGCGTGTGTACGTCACATCCGATAAAATACTGCATGGCTTCGGCTCCTTTCCCGGCTCGCCTTGGTCGTTGAGCACTTCCAAGTCTAACCGGACTGGAGCCGATGCCGTTATCCAATCAGACCTGTTCTGGTCCGCGGCTTTTGGTTGGTAATCGCGGGCCGACCGACAGACCTTACAAAACAGGTCCGCGCCAGCCCGCCCAGAAAGTCCCCTAAGCAGGAGGGCAGCCTTGAGTAAGATCGCCTATTTCGTAGCTGTTGGCATTAAAGGCCCAATTAAAGATGGTGAGTATACAGTCGAAAATGCGAAGGTCTCCGTATCGTACCCAGAAGCGATTAATGTGGGATACCAAATTAGTTTGCCCAAGGGATTAAGCACATTCTTTCAAGTCACTTGGGATGACGTGGACGACAAGGACGCCAGTAATTTGCGCAGTGAGTCCTTTGCAAGGCATCTGCCGTTATATAAAGCCCTGCGTTATATTAATGAAATTACGTTGGCTTATAAGCTGGTACGCATCGGTCATTTAGATGGAATGGGGTTAAGGACTATAGGAATAGGAGATACTCTTTTCTCCACCAGTAAGATTGATGAGGAATTCACCGGCAATGTGACTGTAGGTTTCAAGCAAACAAGACGTGTAATGCCCGGATTCGGCGACCCCAAAGCCGATTTGGATGATCCTCTCGGTACGACGCGGCTCGCACTGCCGCATATTGCTGCCTCCTCGTATCCGGTCGCTCGCAGGTACGTTCGGTGCTACGAACTGTTAGAACATGGATTCTATTCTGAGGCATTCATCGTTGCTTTTTCAATCTTGGATGATCTGGTACAGCAAATGCTAGACAGCCTCCTTTTAGAAAAAGGAATGTCTGACAGTGAGGAGAGGAAGAGTTTAGTGCGTGGAATAAAAGAGAATCGGCTGAGAGTCTTTCTGGGACCGTTACTTAAGGTGATTGCCGGCCATAGTATAGAGGCCCTCTGGCCTGCTGGTGATAAAGCATTGGATTGGCTAAATGCCACGCGTAACAAGATAGCACATGCCGGGTTCAAAGCAGATAATTCAACGGCAGCAAAAGGCATTTTCGTGTGCATAAAAACGCTGCATCTATTACATGAAAAAGGGTTGATTAATGCTGAGTTTGATGTTGGCATGTACAGGGCGGCAAAACATCAGGCTTCGTGGACGGGAAATCCGCCTCCATGGGTTCCACCGAGTGAAGTAGCCCTAGGAGCCTGTCGGAGATAGATTTTCGCTTTAGAGGGGAGGGGGGGGCAGGTTTTTTACCGATCACCTTGTTTAGTATTGACAATTGAGTTCTTAAGTGTAATATCAGGTCATGAGCAAACAGTTTCGGTATTGCGATCTCCATCAGGCTTACCTGTTGCCTCCCTCGTTGCAGGACTGGTTACCGGAAGGGCACTTGGCGCGGTTTGTGGCGGACTTGGTGGAAACGCTGAACCTGTCGGCGATGTATGCCCAGTACGCGGAGGGGGATGGACGGGGGCTGGCGGCGTATGATCCGCGCCTGATGGTGCGGCTGTTGCTTTATGCCTACTGCCGGGGAGTGCCGGGTTCGCGGCGGATCGAGCGGGCGACCTACGAGGGCGTGGCCTTCCGGTATCTGGCGGCGGACCAGCACCCGGACCACGACACGATCGCGGCTTTCCGCAAGGAACACTTGACCAACCTGGCGCAACTGTTCGTGCAGGTGTTGCAGCTGTGCCAGCGGGCGGGGCTGGTGAAGCTGGGGCACGTGGCGCTGGATGGGACCAAGGTGAAGGCCAAGGCCTCGAAGCACAAGGCGATGAGCTACGGGGGGAGGGAGGAGACGGAGAAGAAGCTGGAAGAGGAAGTGCAGGCGCTGCTGCAGGAGGCGGCGCGGATCGATGCGGAGGAGGATGGGAAATATGGGAAGGGGAAGCGGGGCGACGAACTGCCGGAAGAGTTGGCGCGGCGGGAGAGCCGGTTAAAGAAGCTTCGCGCGGCGAAGGCGGCGCTGGAAGCGGAGCCGAAAGCGCAACGGAACTTTACCGACCCGGATTCGCGCCTCATGAAGGACGGAGCGAGCAAGGAGTTTGTGCAGGCTTACAACGCGCAGGCGGCCGTGGACAGCCAAGCGCAAGTGATCGTGGCCACCGCCCTGACCCAGGAAGCCAATGACCAGCAGTTGGTACCGATGCTGGAGGAAGTGGAAGTGATGACGGGGAGTAAGCCGCAGCCAGTGAGGGCGGATAGCGGCTATTTCAGTGAGGCGAATGTGACCGACCGCGGGCTGGCGGGCATTGATTTGTGCGTGCCGCCGGATGGGCAGAAACACGGTAAGGAAGCGCCCGTCGCCACGGAGCCTCCGCCGCCTGGGGCGGGGGTCGCCGAGCAGATGCGGCACAAACTCCGCACGCCCGCCGGACGGGCCGTCCATAAGCTGCGCAAGGCCGTCGTGGAACCGGTCTTCGGACAGATCAAAGAGGGGCGCGGGTTCCGCCGATTTCTGCTTCGGGGACTAGGGAAAGTGCGGGCAGAATGGAAGCTCATCTGCGCGACGCACAATCTGTTGCAACTCTTTCAGTCGGGATGGAGCCCCCAAAGGGCATGAACAGGCCTGCCCGACCCCCAAAACTCACTTCCGGGGTAGCCTTGAAGGAGTAAAAGGTCGCAGCCCCGCTCTCAGAGGACGGCGCATAACAAAAATGCAAGTCTCGACGACCGTATCTCCGACA
>CAVQAP010000015.1:0-199710 GCA_963710405.1 uncultured Acidobacteriota bacterium
TGGGGATTCCGGGGCAGGTCGGGCGCGATTCCGAGATTGATCCGGTCAGGATTCCGAAATTAATCCGGTCACGATTCCGGGATGAAGCCGGTCAGGGATTCCGATTTTAAGCCGGTCAGTTTCCGCAGCTTGTCGGAACGCTGACCGGATTAATTTCGGAACGATTTCCACAGGGCTCTGGACCGCCGGGTAGGGGGCGGGCGAAGGACGCTGGACAACACCTCAGGTAATGGGGTTCCACGGAAAGGTGGAGGGACCACATTGCCCATGAAAAGGTTGTCCATGCGAAAGCTCAAAGAAGTACTCCGACTACACTACGAATTGGGATTGGGGCAGCGGCAGATCGCCCGCAGTTGCTCGATCGGACACGGCACGGTTTATGAATACCTGCGACGCGCCCGGGAGGCGGGGGTCACTTGGCCGCTGCCGGAAAGCTGGGATGATCGCCAACTGGAAGCCGCCTTATTTGGGAGAACCCCACGGCGCGCCTACGAGAACCTGCAAGCCCCTGCCGGATTTTGCCCAACTCCACGAAGAACTCCAACGCCATCCTCACCTGACGCTACAGTTGGCCTGGGAGGAGTATCGCCAGGCCCACCCGGACGGCTACGCTTACAGCCGCTTTTGCGAACTGTACCAACAGTGGCGGCAGCGGCTGGATGTGGTGCTGCGCCAAGATCATGTTGCGGGAGAGAAGCTGTTCGTCGATTACGCCGGGGCCACGATTCCTATCCATGATCCCCAGGGCGGGCCGGAGCGCCAGGCCGCCATCTTCGTCGCCGTCCTGGGGGCCAGCAACTACACTTATGCCGAAGCCACCGCGAGCCAGGAACTGGAGCACTGGCTTGGCTCGCACATCCGCACCTTCGAATTTCTCGGCGGCGTCCCCAAGCTGGTCATCCCCGACAACACCCGCAGCGGCGTCAATCGCGCCTGCCGCTACGAGCCCGATCTGAACCGTACCTATCACGAACTGGCCATGCACTACGGGGTGGGGGTGCTGCCCACGCGGCCTTACAAGCCTCGCGACAAGGCCAAGGTCGAAACCGGCGTGCAGATCGTGCAGCGTTGGATCGTGGCGGCGCTGCGGCATCGGAAGTTCTTTAGTCTGGCCGAACTCAACCAGGCGATCCGCGAGTTACTCGCTAAGCTCAATCAGCGGCCCTTTCGCAAGCGCCCGGGCTGCCGCGCCAGCTTGTTCCAGGAGTTGGACCGGCCCACCTTGGGGCCGCTGCCGTGCGAACGCTTTGAGCTGCAGCAGTGGGCGACGGCGCGCGTCAACATCGACTATCACGTCGAGATCGACCGCGATTCAGCTTGGGTGCGGGAACATCAGAACATTTTCCTGCTCGGGCCCACCGGGATCGGCAAGAGCTTTCTGGCTTGCGCTCTGGCCGAGAAGGCCTGCCGGGATGGCTTTACGGCCTGGTATACGCGCGCCGCCCAACTGTTTCGCGACCTGGCCCTGGCTCGCGCCGATGGCAGTCTGCGCACCCTGCTTGCCCGGCTCGCCCGACTCGAGGTGCTGGTGGTCGATGCCTGGGCGATGGCGCCCCTGGCCGATGCCGAGCGCCGGGACTTCCTGGAAATCTGTGAGGATCGCTACCAGCGGCGCTCGACGATCTTGACCAGCCAACTGCCGGTGGCCAAGTGGCACGAGCAGATCGGCGATCCCACCCTGGCCGACAGCATTCTCGACCGGCTGGTACACAACGCCCACCGCATCGAGATGCGCGGCGAATCGCTGCGCAAGAAACGCGGCGACAAAGAATGAACATCGTCGCTACGCTCCGCAAACCCCGCGCGGGCGCCGTGCAAATGCCGCCCCGTGGAAAGCGTGGAAAACTCCCAGAACGAGTTTCCCACCCTTCCCACCGGGCTTGGAAATCCGGCAAAGGAGGGCCGGATTCCCACATTTCCACCGCGCCGGCGGCGGGCTTAATTTCCAAGAAAGGAAAGCAGAAAAGATGAAGAGAAAACCCAATTCCAGTTGACCAATCCCGGTCACTTCAAGCACCATAAGAACGCCAGCGTCGCTTCGCTCCGAAAACGCCCGGATTCACCTCGGAACCAGCGACCGGATTCAAATCGGAATCACTGACCACCTTCATCGGAATACGCACAAAGCTGTAGATTCACCTTATCTCGAGTAGCCAGACCCAATCCCCACTTGAGTTTTGTTATGGCAGCTTGGTAAGGGCTGTTTTGCTACTTTTGCGCTTCCCTCGACGGTGAAGCTTTCGAGGTTCCCAGATAAATATCTCGGGCTCATAGTGTTTGACTCAATTGATCGTACATATCCCGCCCGACCCACTGCTTTTCGATCGGTCGCTCTCCCATTGGGTAAATCGTTTATTCTCAGTCAAGCAATTTCGCGGATTTCCCAAAATGCGACCAGAAAGTGAGGGCAGGACCAGCTTATTGATAACCGCTAAGTTGTTATTCTGCAAGAAGTTGGTGAGCCGTGAGGGAATCGAACCCCCAACCTACTGATTAAGAGTCAGTTGCTCTACCAATTGAGCTAACGGCCCATCTGACTCGGAAGCACCAACGATTCTACCACGACTTGGAATCCCAGCGGCAATCCAAAAGAGGAGAGACTGTTTGACATGGCGTTAACTCTGATGCGCCGCGAGCTCGCCGCGGAGCCGCCCCTGACTTGATAATCAGGAGAGTCGCCGCAGCGACCTCTGCTCACTGAGTCAACCTCCCATCTGCTTCTAAAGCCGGAGTGACTCCAGCCAGATTGCAAAGGGCGTGGAAGGCTTCGCCGAAATCCACTCGCTGGTGCTATTCTAAACGAGCGTGCCGCGAGGGATTTGAGCACGCCACCGAGAACAAAATGGGAGGGGTATGATGAAACTTCTGAATCTCGAGTTTACTCGCATCGCTCATGACACCTTCAAAATCAAGGGATCGAAAGTCATCTTCACTGACCCTTTCAAAGTGACGGGCCATGATGAAGCCGATATCGTTCTCCTCAGCCACGAACACTTTGACCACCTCAACCTGGAAGATTTGAACAAGGTGATCTTTCCCGGCACCACCATCATTGCCAGCCCGCTTTGCAAGGATGGGCTGAAAGGTGTGCAGGTGAAAGAGACCCGCTTCCTCGATGCCGGGGGAAAGTTCTCCGTCGGCAAGGTTGAGATCGAAGCCGTTCCTGCATACAACGTGAATAAGTTTCGCGAGCCGGGCAAGGCCTTTCATCCCAAGGAAGAAAAGCGTTTAGGTTTTGTGATCACCATGGACGGCACCCGCGTGTATTTCGCCGGCGACACGGACTGCATCCCCGAGATGAACGATATCGCCGTGGACATCGCGCTGCTGCCGGTTTCGGGAACCTATGTGATGACGCCGGAAGAAGCCGCGCAGGCGGCCTTGGCCATTCATCCCAAGATCGCCGTCCCCATGCACTACGCGGCCATCGTGGGAAGCGACGCCGACGCCATCAAGTTCAAAAGCCTGGTGAAAAACTGCCAGGTCGAGATCATTTAGAGGATCGGATCATTGGCTCATCGGGTCGCCGGGTCATTTGAGGGAAGATTCACGTGTCGTGGACGGCTCTTCAATGACCCGATGTTCCGATGGCCAGACGACCCGATCCGCAAATCACCAATCACAAATCACCAATCACTCAATGCCCTTGGCCCATGCCAGCCCGTCGGCAAGTTTCCCCGCGCCAATCAGTTGATCCACGTTCCAGGTTTGCAGATTGATCGCCGCCACCTTCTTGCTCTCGAGGCAGGAGACATAGGCCACCTTATTGTCGGGCCGCACCAGGACTTCCTGCGGCGATTTCGGCACCACCACCGAGCGCACCACACTCATGGAACTCAGGTCCACCACGGCCACCTTGCCACGGTCAGGCAGCGTTACGAGCAGCCATTTTCCATCCAGCGTCGGCGCCGTGCCGTAAGCGATTCCCTCCAGCAGAATCCACTGCGTAACCTCGTTGGTCGCAGTGTCGATGGCGGCGAGTTGAGGGTGGTCCTGGTCGGCGGTAAACGCCCAGCGGTCGTCGAGGGAAAGCGCAATACGTTGGGCATGCCGTGAGACGTGAATCACCGCTAGCGTCTGGCGCGTATCGAGATCGAGCACGCTGATGGTGCCCCCATGAACGTTGGACGTGTAGCCGCGCTTGCCGTCGCGAGTTATGGCCAGCATGTGGGATTCCGGCTGGCCGGTGGGCACCGAACCCAAAATGCGCAGGCTGCCGGGATCGATGATGGTAACGGAATTGCCGAGTTCCGTCGTGACGTAAAGCAGGCCATTGTCCGGTCCAAAAACCGCGCAGTGCGGGCGCAGAGGCTTTCCCAGGTTGATCGTATCGATGAGCTTGTGCGTGGCAAGGTCAATCACCGCGACGGTGCGGCCGTCCGTGCCAGGTGAGCCCACGCCGGAATTGCCGTAGATGGGCACGAAGGCACGGCGGCCGTCGGGCGAAGCCGCCACTTCGTGGCCGGTAATGCCGCCCACATTCACGGCAGCAATTTGCCGGCTCTCCACCGGATCAATAATACCCAACGTGTGATCGCCTTTGTTGGCAACCAGCAGCAACCCGTGTGATGGCGCAGGAACCCGAGGTCCGGCCGCGCTCAGGGTCACAATCAGAAATGACCCGGCGATAAGCAGCAAGCACGTGGTCCAGCTCTTCATAACCCCCTCCCGGATTGTCGTTGCGTTGGCGCCCCTCGAGCTTTCGCCAGAAGCAAATCTTATTGCCCAGGCGGTGCAATTTTAATCGCTGCGTGCCGCTGCGGCGCCGAGAGCCGCACACTCCGGACAAGGGCAAAGGGAGCGCAGGTAAGGGAACGCGTAAATGCCGCTCGAGTGGCCGTCGCTCCAGTAGATTTGCAGCGCATAGCGGCCCACCAATTCGGCGCGCTCCGGGTGCAAGGGCTTCTGGCCAAGGATGGGCAGGCCGCCCACCGCCTGCTCTGCCACGGGAGCCGCTTCATCACACGTAGCGCAAGGGCATTTGCTGCGCAGATAGCGATAGGGATAAGCGCTCTCGTGGCCATCGGACCAGTGAATGGCCAGAGTGTTGTTGCCGGCAGCGAGTTTGATCTTCGTCGGTGTGGGGGGCATGGAATTAAACAAGTGTTCAGCAATCAGTCATCCGTCGTCAGTTAGAACCGCACTGCGCCGGGTTGCAGTTCCGACTGAAAACTGAGAACTGATGACTGACTACTCAATCGAAATATCCTCCGCCTTAGTAAAATTCCCGATGCCGATTTGCGACGCCAGCGCTCCGGCGACCTGTTGGAAAGCCTTGCCGTAAATCGTCGTATCGTCGAGGGCCACCGGCTTGCCGGAATCACTTTTTTCGCGAATCGACAAGTCGAGGGGAATCTCGCCCAGGAACGCATAGTTGAGCTTCTTGGCGGCTTCGCGCGCGCCCCCGTGGCCGAAGATTTCTTCGCGGTGGCCGCACTTCGAGCACAGGTGGTAACTCATGTTCTCGACGATGCCGAGAATGGGCACGTTCAACTTTTGAAACATGGCGATGGCTTTTGACGCCACACTCAGCGCCAAATCCTGCGGCGTGGAGACAATCACTGCGCCCGTGAGCGGAATGGTTTGGGAAAGGCTCAATTGGATATCGCCCGTTCCCGGCGGCATATCGATGATGAGATAGTCGAGCTCTCCCCAGCGCACGTCGCCGAGAAACTGCTGGATGGTCTTGTGCAGCATGGGCCCGCGCCAGATGACGGCTTCGTCCTTGGGCAGGAAAAAAGCCATGGACATGATCTTGATGCCGTATTCTACGGGGGGCTCGATTTTACCCTCCACCACGTATGGCGCATCGCTTCCGCCCATCAGCATGGGCACGCTGGGGCCGTAGACGTTGGTATCCATCAAGCCCACTTTCGCGCCCGCGCGCTGGAGCGCCACCGCCAAGTTGGCCGCTACCGTCGACTTCCCCACGCCGCCCTTGCCGCTCGCCACCGCAACGGTGTACTTCACCTGGGGAATCAGTGCGTGGCCGGGCGTGCGTGCGGGAGCTTGCGCCACCAGCCGAACTTGCACGTCCTTGATTCCCAGCGCCTCGACCGCCGCACGCGCCTGCGCCACAAGCTGGTCACGCACCGGACAGGCAGGCGTAGTCAGTTGCAGCGCGAACGAAACCCGGCTGTCGCCAACTTCCAATTCCTTGATGAAACCCAGCGTAACGATGTCGCGCCCCAAGTCGGGGTCCTTTACCGCGCGGAGGGCGTTCAATACATCTTGCGGGCTGATTGAGCTGCTCATGCATGTTCTCCGTAGAATCCCTGGAAATGCCCTGACCTTTCATTCTGGAGTGCACCTGAGGGTTTGTCAAACATAGGTTGTGCGCCTCCCGCTCAGATCTGGAGTCGGCGGTTTGAGATGCCCTCATGCGCGCTCTTGCCCGCCCTTTGTCTCTGCCCTTGCCAATCTGAGACCTGCAATTGGCGATTCCCAAACACGCCATTTCTGCTTGAAGGCAAATCCCGGCGGCTGAGCTCCACTCCCCCGTCGCCAGCATTCGGATCATCCCTCTCGACTTCCTTCGAAACAGTGATCTCATTTCCTTTCAACGCCATCACGGGTTCTGAGCGATAAGTGGCTTATTTTTCTTAAACATGACTGGTTCGCGGTAAATCTGAGCCATGCACTCTTGTATCTCACTTGTTTTCATCAATATGACGGGTAATCCCTTCATTTTAGCATAGCTATTTCTTTCTCTTTCCCGACTCAGGTAATGTTTAGCTAAAGCCCTTAATTTCAATAATTTGACTCTTGAGTCGGCCATCGAAATTCCCTTCAATTCTTGGCTAACACCATTATTTTTCATAAACATGACGGGTTCGCGGAGCGGTACTGCCGGTTTCCATCACGCGAACTTGGCCCGATACCTGTTCATCCGCCATCGAAGTGCGACGCAATTTCCTATTCTCGCAAGCTTCGCACCGGCTCGCCCCTTCCCCGTTGCAGCCGGCATGTCCACTTCTCTCCGCGCTCTCCGTGTCTGCGAGCTTCCAAAACAGGGGCTCAGAGACTCTCCGTGGTCTCTGTGTAAACGCTTTGCCAGCCCCAGAGGACGCGGAGACACTGCCGCGCGCCGCGCCAATCAGCCGCTATATTCTCTTCCGTTATTTCCAGCTTTACGGTCAAGGGCATGGGAGTTTCACGTCAATTTCCCCTGTAAGGGGCCTGCCCGAAGAGCCAGCCAGCGGCAGGAGCAGCAAGCGTAGCGCCGACCTGTCTTGAAGGTCCGCGGCTCTTGCCGCCGGCCAGGGGATTCTGGCCTAAAAATGTAGCATATCACAACCCTTTCGCGCGTCAAGAACAAAGTGGCCTACATATTATAGCCTATTGCGCTGGAAGGGAGGCAAGGACAGAGCAGCATGAGGGGGGAGCCAAAACGCGGGGAAAGGCGGAGGCTTGCCACCACGGCGCCCCGACGAAAGGGGGCGCAGCACGTGCTCGCCATGAGAGTCGCCGACCCAAAATTGGGAACCCCTGCTACGCACTCGCTCCGCCGGGCAGCGCCACCCAGGCCAGCGCAAACACCAGCAGGGCGGCGGCAAGAAACGACGTCGGCGCGGCAAAGAAATAACGGAGGGAAACGGCGGTCATGGCGGCCAGCCAGAGGGTGTTGAACAGCGCCACTCGTTTCAGCAAACCCGCACGCTCTCGGGCCAGCAGCAGATCCAGCACTCCCATCCCAATCGCCGCCAAGCCGAAGGAAATGCTGAACCCGCGAATCAGGTTGTTCATGCTGCGCATTGATCCCAGGAGATTGAATTTGTATGCCGACATCAGACCGAGCAATTGCCGCTCGGTATCATTGGCGGGAGCCCTTTTCTCGAGCAGCGACGTTGAGTGTACCAACGCCAGCAGCGCCAGCATTACCGCGCCCGTCTGGAATAAGCGCCTTCCCCATTTGTCGCTCATGATTCGATCCTCCGTGGGATGAAGTTATAGCACGACCCGGAGGAAAACAGCAGGCGCAACGTGAGCCTGTTCGACTGACAATTCTCCGCTCAAGAATCAGAGGCCGTGGACCGATTGTCCCTCTGGCCAGGGTGGGCCTGGTAAATCTCTCGTGCTCAGCGCCGGTGGGGGCAAAAGCATATCTTCGTAATGGTCGACAACCGGTTCAATCGCCGCTACGATGTGTGGGCGGATTAGCGGATGCCGGGCACAAATGCGGCGGGGAAATCGATTGAAAGTTCGGAGGGAGCCGCCTTAACGCTACATTCAACCGGAAGATCCCATTGCGGAGGAGACGTTATGAAGCGAATTCCACCGACTGTTTTTCGAGCCATTCTGGTGATGTTCACCCTGGCCTTGGCGCCGCTTCCCTCCCAAGGGCCGAAACCTCAACCGCTGATTGTCCCCCTAGAATGTCCGGGTGGAGACTGTCCCCTGCTGCGAGGGACGCCGCAAACGGCGGGTATGCGCAGTGGATTTGTCCGATTGAAACCCGGCGAAACCGTGGGGTGGCACTCGACGGGCAAAAACGAAGAATCGCTCGTAGTGATCCACGGGAGCGGCGAGGCGCGCATCGAAGGCCAGCCGCCCCGAGCCTTCACTGCGCCGGCGCTCGCCTATATCCCCCCGGCGACGCGGCACAATGTTGCCAACACGGGAAGCGAGCTTTTGGAGTATGTGTACGTGGTTGTGCCCGCGAAAGCCCCGTGACCAAAGCGGCAAGGCTAATGGCGGCGCGGCTCTCGCACTAACTTTCGTACCCGCCTTCCCTAAAAGCCCTGGCTACTTGGCGACCGCCTTGATCTTGGGAAGCAGGGCTTGCGCCTGGGCTTGGAAGGGTCCCGGCAAGGTCACGGCCTTGTTCAATGCCTCCAGGGCGGCATGGTGGTTGGCGGGCACCGTGCTTTCGTAAGCAAAAGCCAGGTAGTAGAGGGCTTGACCCTGAAGCGCGGGATTGCCCTCGAGGAGATCGCCGGCGGCTTTGAACTCCTCAATCGCCGGCGCGAACTTCTTGGTCTTAAGCGCTTGCGCCTTGGCAAAGGCGGCGTTCCCCAGCACCAGATGGGCGATGCCCAGTTGGTTGTTCTGATCCCTCTTAAACGCCGCATCGTCGAGGCCCTCGGGTTTCTTGAGCACCTGGGCCGCAGTCAGGGCTTTTTGCGCGTAATCAGCAGCCTTATCAGGGGAAGGGGTAGGGCCGAACGCATAGATCATGCCCATGGTGTTGCCCACCACCACATTGTTGGGATCGGCAGCAATCGTTTTGTCGCCGTACTCCACGGCCTTGGGCAGATTCCCCTGCATCTGATACGCCATAAAGTAGGCGGCGTTCACCTGAGCCGCATCGTCCTTCTCCGCATCGGGATAGGACTTGAGAAAATTGTCAAGCACCTGAATCCGTTTCGCCGGATCAGTGACGCGCGGCAAGAGTTGGAAAAATGCCCATATGGCGTAGTCATGGCTATCCTTGGCCAGCGCCTGGGCATCTTTCTGGATCTTGTCCCACTCCTCGTCGGTAACCTTGACAGGCCGCGCCGGCGTGCCAATCTCCGTCTTGACCTGGTCCGGGACTTTATCAATGACCTCGAAAACCGTGTCGCTCACCTTGGTGCTGGAGGCATAGGCGCGCATGAGGTTGAGGAGCAGGTTGAGGTCCTGATAATTCGCTGCGAGGTCCTGTTCCCCATATTCGATGGATTTATCGAAATTATTCAACTTCAGGTTGACGCTCGCGTAGTATTCGTTCACGCAGGCCATGAACCTGGAGTCCTGGGGCTGCGGCGCGAACTTGTCAAGGGCCGCGAGTTGGTCCTGCGGGTTGTCCGCACCGTTGATGGCCAGCAACAACTTGTCTTCATCGCTGCCAATGCCAACGGTGAAGCTGGGGCAGGGCTGCTGCGCCCAAAGAGGCAGTGTCACCACGCCGATGACGACCAAAAGTAAGACGCGAGAACGCTTATACATGGAACCCTCCGGTTCAGGACGAGATCCGGGCTCCGGGCATCTGCCCGAGGCGAGGCACGAAGCGCGGGACCAAGCGCCGATAATCTTCGTACTGTGGCCCATATTGGTCCAGGAGTTTGCGCTCCTCAAGTGGTGCGAGAATTTGATACAACAGGATGGTCAAAAATGCCAGCAAAAAATTGCGCCCGCGGCAGAAAGGCCATGCTCAACATCGTCAGCATGTAGAGCAGGCAAGGCGGATGGCGGACGCGGGCGTAAACGCCTGTACGCGTCACTCCGCACATGCGGCGCTCCGGATCCAGTTCCGTCAGGCCCACCAGTCGCCGCCAGCCGCAGACGTGCCGCGATTGCACTTCGAGCCAGCTTGACACCAGGAGGAGAACGCCGCCCACGGCCCAAGTCAGGACGCTGCGCTCCAGCCGCCGCGCGAAAATCTCGTGGCGCGCGATGAAGATGCCCACGGCAAAAAGCAGCCATATGGGCAGCGCCAACGCAAACGCTCGATGGCCCAGGCGCCGCCAAAAACGAATGGCGGGATGAGAACCCAAACCCAAAAAAAGGGAACCCAAAGAAGCGGCACCAGATAGAAGAGCGCGAGGTAATCCACGAAGTGGAGGAATATCGTGGCGAGCGGCAAGTGGCAAGTGGCGATAGGAAACATAAACGAAGGTCCGAGGTTCAAAGTCCGAGGCGCCGGCACGTGGCATCAAAACATTAAGTTCAAGGATGAATCAGTCATATCCATTTTATCGCGAAATTCAACTCGGTACGTGTACGATACAAGTGGAGTGATGTCCAAACCGCATGTGCCCGACCTCGGGCTTTGGACCTCGGACATTCACTTGCGGAGGCTTGCCATGCAACTCTGGGCGTGGGAGAGTGTCAGGAAAGAGCTCCTAAACGACAAACTTTGGAGAAAGGTAGTCAGTGGAGAAAAGGCCATGGTGGCGCAACTCGGGCTTTCCAAGGGCTGCGTGGTGCCGATGCACCACCACGAAAGCGAACAGATCAGTGTGGTTTTGCACGGCGCGCTGAGATTTGAACTGGAAGGCCGGGAGGTGATGGTGCGCGGCGGCGAGGTTCTGCTGATCCCCTCCAACGTTCCGCACAGCGCCCTGGCTGTGGAAGATACGGCCGGAATCGACGTGTTCAGCCCCATCCGCCACGATTGGCTGGAGGGGACGGATGACTATTTGCGGAAGTAGTTTTCGTCTGCCCAGTCTCGCGCCGCTCCGTTCAACAACGCTATCGCTGCGGTGGGGGCGTTGGGGACATTAACGGCGCGCCCCGGGGTGTGAGCTGAACCAGATCTAAGCTGCCTTTAGTTTCGCGGCATTGTTGAGGCTGTTCCCATCGCCATCAAAGGTCGTAAAGGGCACGAGCCCTGAACAAACCTCCCGCTGCGCAACCACGATTATCTTCTGGGTTCCGCTCTGAACGCGCGGTTTTGCCCCACCATACAGTTGATGGGAGCGCTTGGCTGCCACCAGAATGTAGCGGAATTTACTGTCGATGCCTTGCGGAAGTTCCATTTTTCATCTCCCTCATGCGGCCGAACTTTCCGGCCGGGCCCCCTTTGATCGGATGCCGATTCCGGATTGTTCTAGCGTTGACGGGATGGAACGGTGCGGGCACGCTCGACCGTCCTTCATCACTCCGTGCGTACATTGCCCCGCCCCTGCTTTCCCTCGCCGGTCGCGGAGAGAATTCCCACGCTTTCATCCGGACGCGGTCCAGAGCAAAGGGAAGGAATGCCCGGTAGTGTCCTACTTTGGGCGTAACGCCGCCATCTTGGCGGCTTCTGTGCCGGCGGGAAGCCGGCGTTACGAATTAAATTGGGACTCCACGGAATGCCCCGGCAATTGCAGGGGTTTGGTTCTCGGCGGAGATCCCCGGCGCCCGGCTGTGCCGTTCCGACTAAACAGGAAGGAACCAGGGAAGATGGGCGATTGGTATCCGCCGACAACCAGTCGGCTTCCCGCCTCATCTCCTGGGCCGGCCGGGAAGTTTGAAACCATCCCGGCACGGCCAGGCCTGAGTCCCTGCACCTGCGGGCCGACACCGCATCGGGCGATGTTCGCTGCTTCCGCAATTCACCCGCACGCCGACGCGAAACTTCCTAACCCTAATAATCTCGCCGGCGGTTGAAGTTGTCCCGGCCGCCGCCACCACCGCGGGGGCGGGCGAAATCTGTGCGCGGAGGGCGAGCCTCATTGACGGTCAAAGGCCGGCCTTCGAGTGATTGTCCATTCAACCCAGCGATTGCCCGCTGAATATCCTCACCTTCGCCGAGTTCAACAAAGCCGAAGCCGCGCGGCGTTCCCGTCATCTTGTCGCGAATCACCACGGCGGAGGCCACTTGGAAGCCCGCATTGGTTACGAACTCGGAAAGAGCAGCATCGGTCGTGCTATGGGGGAGATTACCTACAAAAAGTTTTGTTGCCATGTGTTCCTCTGTTCCTCTCTTTTGGGGCGGGCCCAGGGACCTGCTCCCTTGTGTTGAACTTTCGGTTAAAGTTTCTCGGGACGCTGCCCGAGCCGCCTAGGGAATCGCAATCCCAGAGCCAGTTGTGCCCGCCTGGCAGATTTCGCCGGGACGAGCCGTTCGTCAAGATCCTCAATTGTCCAGCCCTACAGATCCGCCGTCTTTTGCGGAGAACGTCTCGACCCTGTCCCTGCTGCTCGTCGGACCTCCTCCTTTGGGGAGTTGGAGGTCTCGCCACAGCTTTCCGTGGTCAAATCCACCGAGTCACCCTTCGCCTTCGGCTCGCAAAAAGAAGGTGGTCACAAACCCGTTCGGCTTTCTGCGCCTGGGGAAATCCCTTTCTCCATCGTCCCGTGGGCCACCTCAATGGCATGCAGCTTGAGAGATATGGGTGGCGAGTGATAATGACAACCTCCGTGGTTGTCGTGGGGGAGATCTCGTGCGAGATAACCAGACTTAGTTGAGAAGACTTAAGGCGTGTCTAAGAGCGGCTGTTCTCATTAATCAGAGTAGGTGATGTATGTTTACTTGTCAAGCACATAATGGCCGCCCCTCCCAGGATAAAAGCGCGGGACTTAGGCGCAGGATTTCGGTTTCATGGCCAGTAGCACATCAAACCGGAACACGGAGCCCTGCCCGAGGATGCGCAACCAATTGATCACGCCATTTTTATTCTCGTAATACCCGAAATAGCACTAAAAGGTTGCCAAGAAAAACAAGTTTTTACCCTATTGCAATGCTGAATCCGCGCTCCTGCCCCATGCCAGTGCCGCGGGGTTTTGCCGCGCCGCACCAGGGTAATCGAATTCTAGAGGGCCGCGCCATCAGAACTACGCCACCGTGGAAAAGCCCTCCGCCATTAAGATTGGCAAATTTGCGAGCGAGCCTTGCGCTCCATGTTAGGCGTAACGCCGACCGTTTTGAAGGTCTACGGTTCGTTCCCCATTGACAACCAAAAATCGCGGACCTGCCGACTGGATCCGCGAAAGCTTGCTCACAAGTACTTCAGCAATTCATCCAGAGTTCTCTGAACGCCGGCATAGGGATCGCCGGGCCCCTCGAATTCTATCGAGAAGACTCCGCGGAAGCCCTCCTTGTGGGCAATTTCCATAGCCTGGGGGAAGTCGTAGGCCGTTTCCTTTCCGTTGGCGTCAAATTCCAGGCCCTTGGCGTGGCAGACCGTGGACGCATAGGGGAAGAGCAGCTTCAATCCCTTTTGGCGCGTGGGTTCATCAGGAAAGTTCGCGAAGTCCGGCAACGCGCCGAGCCGTGCGGGGCCCAGGCGCTTAAAGAGCTTCACCAGTTCTTCCGGACGCTCGGCGCCGAACCCGTCCATATTCTCCACCAGCACGTGAACGCCCTTGGCTTGCGCGTAGCCGGTGATCGCCTGGTAAGATTCGGCGGTGGGCTTTAGGTTATCAGGGTCTACCCGGCCGGGACTGACGCGTACCGATTTCACCCCCAGCGTGTGGGCAATGTCCACCCAAGGCTTGAGGGCTTCGAGGGCCGCCAGGCGCGTTTCCGGGTCCGGGTCGGAAAGCGTTCCCTCGCGCCCGCACTCGTTGATATCCACGAGCAGGTTCACGATGGTGGAGCGAGTGTGCACCAGCACATACTTTATCTCCCGCAAATAGGCCGTCTCTGTGGAGGCAAAATGCGTGGCGCAGTACTCAAAGTGACGCACGTTGTACCGGTCAACGATCATTTCCGGGAAATCGAGCAGCGCCAGCATGGGACCGGGCAGGTCGAAATCGCTGCGGCGCGTGGCGCGGAAGTAGTCACGGAGACTCCAGGTGGAAATGGCAATTCGGTCCAGCTTGTTAGGACCACTGGGGGCGTGGTGCTTCGTCCTGCTGGTATAGGCAAACGCGCTTCCGCTGCCCCCGAGTCCCACCGACGCGCCTCCCGCAGTGAGTCGAGCCAGAAAATCACGCCGTAACATCCATCCTCCCCTCGATCTGTGGGCTACAAGCAGGCTGGCCCAGGCACTGAGTCTTCCGCCTTCTGCTTTCCGTTTTCTGCCTTTTGCCTTTACTTTTCAGGTTTCCGCCTTCTGTTTTCTGCCCTTTACCTTCCACCTAAGGCCTGTTCTCTATCACCTTCTGCCTCCTTTTTGCTACGCGTCGCCTTGTCCCTGCTGCCCTCCGCGGACCACCCGAAAGCCGTAATCCGCATACTGAAAGGCCGGGGGGATGCTGGAGCGGGCGGCCACACGGCTCACCTTGACGTGGTGCCGCCACGAGCCTCCGCGGGAGGCTCGCCGCTCGCCCGCCGCGGGTCCCAAGGGATTACGCGCGGGCGATTGCGCGTAGTAACCCGGCCGGTACCAATCCGCGCACCACTCGTGCACGTTCTCACAGAGATCGTAAATACCGTAAGGATTGGGCGCGGCTCGCCCCACGGGCAGGGGTCCGGCCACTTCCCCACCCCAGCGCTCCTGGTATTCGGCGCGTGCTTGTGGCGAATCGTCGCCCCAGGGATAAAGCCAACCCTCCTCGCCGCCGCGCGCGGCGCGTTCCCATTCCGACTCGGTGGGCAAGCGGTAAGAGCGGCCGGCCATGCCCTCCAGCCATTGGCAGTATTTCTGCGCTTCCAACCAACTCACGGAAACCACGGGATGGTCAGGATGATCAAAGCCCTTCTGCCTCCAGTTGGGCGGCGCCGGATGCCCCGTGGCTAGCAAGAAGGCGGCGAAATCCCGGTTGCGCACCTGGTGGATTGCCATCTCAAAAGCATCCACCCAAACGCGATGCACGGGGCGCTCGTCATCGCGGCCCCGCTCACAACCCATCAGAAAATCCCCCGCGGGGACCTCCACGCAGGCTGGCTCGATGGTTTCATGGGAGGTTTGATGGCGGAAGGCGACACTCGCATCGTTGGGCATTGGAACCAAGGGAGAGGATTCTCCCCTTCTTTGCCGGAAAAACAATTCTCCCATTGCCTTCGCACCTGGGTACGCTGAGATCTCGCCAGGGCTACTGCGCCTGATAGGAAGCCAGGAAAGTCTTCATGCCGGATTCGTTGATTTTCAATTTGCCGGAGCGAATGAACTGCTTTTCAAGGTTCGCCCGATAGATTTCAAATTGCAGGTTGCGTTTCTGGTCCACCAACTCCTCGCGGATCTGGTCACGCTGGGCGGCAAAATCCGCTTCATTGGCGGGCGTTCGCGAAACCACTTTGAAAAGCACCTGGTTCGAGCCAACGGAAATAACGCCGCTCACTTGCCCGGGGTTCAGGGTGAAGGCATCGCTCAGTTGGGACCCGCTGCCCACCCCTTCCACGTACTCGCTCTCACTAAAGTCATTGCTCAGTTTGGGAGCAAGCCCCAGGGATTTCGCCGCCTTGTCAAAGTCCTCGGTCTTCGCCAGCTCCGCCAGTTTCCGGGCCTTGTCCTGCGCCAGGGTGACGGATTGCTCGTGGCGAAAGTCTTCTTCCACCTGCGCCCGCACTTCCTCAAGTGCGGGAACGTGCTCGGGAACGATCTGGGCCACCTGGATAATCGCTTCGCCCCGGGGAACGGAAATCGGCGTGCCCACTTCGTTCAGGCGAAGCTGGAAAGTCAGGTTCTCAAACGCATCGGTCTTGCCGAGGTCGGGCACCGGCTGGTTGTATTTGAACAGGGGCGACAGCTTGGGCTCCAATCCCGCCTTGCGAACAATGCCCTCAAACTGCTGAGGGTTCGCTTTGAGCTGCGATTCCAGGTTGCTCGCCAGTTTCTCCTGCGCGTCGGCAACCCGCTGCTTCACCATTTCATCGCGAATGGAATCCTTGACCTCTTCGAAGGATTGCAAGTGCGCAACCTGCTTGTCTTCCACCTTGATGATATGGATGCCGGACTCGGTCCTGACCAGTCCGCTCACTTCGCCCGGCTTCAGGGCAAAGGCCGTGGATTCGAAATCCGCCTGTCCGTGAACCAGCCAGCCGAGTTCCCCCCCTGTCCCGTCGAGTCTTCGGAGTATTTCTTGGCGAGCTCACCGAAGTTCGCGCCGGCCCGGATCTGGTTCAGCACATCGGCGGCCGTCTTCTCCAAGGTCGTCACCTCCGCCGGGGTTTTGTCCGCAGTCTTAAAAAGGATTTGAGCCACCTTGACGCGGTCAGGCACGCGGTAATCGGAGAGGTGCTGGGCATAGTATTCGCGCAAATCCGCCTCATTCACCTTCACCTGCGCTGCCACCTGGTCGGGATCGATCACCACGTAGCGCACCTGGCGCTGCTCGGAAAGCTTGTAGTGGGCAGGGTCTTTCCTGAAGAACGCATCGAGGACTTCCGGCGTCACCTTGACATCCTTGAGCAACTGGCTGGGATCAAATAGCACATAGTCGATTTTGGCCTTGGAGTTGATATGGCGGTACTCTGCCAGAACCTCAGCGGGAGTCACCTGCACTCCGTCCGTAACGATGCTGCGGATTTTCTCCTCCAGCAGGCTGTCGCGCAACAGGCTTTCGAATTGGGCAAGCGACTTGCCGGTGTTTTGCGCCACCAAGTCGGCGGCGCGTTCGGCACCCACGAAATTTCCCCCTGGGAACAGCCAACTGACGCTCTGGAAGGTCTTGAGCACCTCACCGTCGGAAACTTCCACCCCCATCTTCTCTGCCTGCTGGAGCAAGATCTGTTCGGTCACCATCTGGTCGAGAACGGTGGGCGCGACCATGGGAATCATGCGCCGGTCGAAGCCCATGGGTGAGTTCCTGAACCGATCGCGGATGGTTTGATCCAGCTCCGCACTGGTAATGGTGTTGCCCCCGATCGAAGCCAGCACATTGCCCTCGGGGCGGGACGTGTCGCCGCTGGGGAGGGGGGCCATGACCACGACCATGCTAAGGGAGACGATGCCCAGAAAGAAAATGAGCAGGTATTTCTTTATCAAATCTCTTTTCTTCATGAAGGAAAACATGTGTGCTCCTACAATTTGGCCAAAACCTTATTATTATAGAAGAGATGCGTCAGATGCGGCAAGACTAGGGTTTTTCGAGGAATTGGTATAGCTTGATTCTTTACCGCGGCGGCAGGAGTTTACCCCCGCAGGGCGAGAGCCGCTGGCTCTTGATTCAATGAAATCCCGCGCTCATTCGAACTCGAATTTCGGCTTTGCCTGCATAGGGCCCACGCAGCCTGAGACAATCTCTGCCACGAAGAAATTCTCACCGCGCGCGGGACAGCCGGCCAGCCGGCGCAACATGGCAATTTGGCCAACGTGCGTAAGGGAATCGGCGATAGGCCCCTGAAACAGTCCTTCCGCGGAACACGCGAGCGGCGCATCGGAAGAGAGCCGCTTGTCAAACGCTTCCAGCGCGGCAAAGAAGCGCGCCGTTCCCTGCTCCCAGGTCAGCGGAGGGGAATTGTGCCAGGCCTCTTTCCCCTCCGCGATGGAAACCGCCCAGTCGAGCAAATCACCCATATGCGCTAGGATTTGAGCAGGAGTGCGAGTGGTCTTGCCAATGCGAAAGCCGGCAAACTCCGCGGGCGCGCCACCCAGTGCCTTGCCCCCGCGATAAGCGAGCGTGGCCAGAGTGTGCCGGAGGAAAACCATTCTGTCGTCTGCCATCAAAACCTCCCTAATTTCGTATGCCTATTAACCTAGCTCCTCTTGCCGTCCGCGGCGGCGGGAATGATGGGGTGAGAACCCGTCACGCCCTTTAAACCAGCAAGGAACATAGCAGCGGAAAGGCTCAATATAGGCCCGGCGACGTTGAATAGCGCGCGGGAAGTATTGCCCACCGCGTCATTGTAAGCCCCCAGCCCCAGCGCTCCAAAGAATGCCAGGGCCGAGGCCAGGACCCAGGGCCGGGGCAATCGGCCCAAGCGCATCACCCCTAAGGGGAGCAACCAGATGAATACGTACCAGAAAGTGTGGCCAAGAATGCATCCCCGCAATCCGGCCAGGAATCCCGGCCCGCCCCGCAGGTAGCCGGCCAGCTCCCAGGGCCAAACCCGCCCACCCGCGGCGACGGATATGGCAATGGTGGCCGTGGTTAAACTCGCCACGCCTAGTGCGACGATCCACGCCAGGCGAGAAAGTTGAAGGCGGTCCCTTCGCACCTCCGATACCCACCAACCGAAAGCGAACATCGCGGAGAGCGGCACAAAGGTTTCCTTGGCGAGCGCGCCGAAGACCCCCCACAGCGGCAACAGAAACCAGCGGCCGCTTAACAATGACCAGACGATGACCATCACAAAACAGCCTTCGGCGGAATCGATCAGGCCAACCAGGTTGAGATTAGCAACGCAAAAATTCAGCAGATACAGGGTTGCACCCAGCAAGGCCGTCGCAGAATCGAGCGTCAAACGATATCCGATGGCCACCAATAGGCAGGCAGTAGTTGCCGTGAAGATTGCATTCGCTATCAGCAAGCCAAAGAGAGCCGGGTCCCAGGTCCCCAGGTGGCCTCGCGCCAGCCAATAAAACGGCTTGGCAACGTAGGGCACAAGCACACGGTAGTAATTCTCTGACTGGGCGAGGCGAGCCAAGGGTCCGCTCGCCTCGGGAGCAGGTTGGGGCCGGCGGCCCACGACGATGTCGCGACACACAGCCACGTCGGAAGTTCCATATATACTTCCAGGATCATACCGGTTCAGGGGGGGATATCCCAGTCCCAAACAAATCAGCAAGAAAAGCAGCCATAGCAGTGCTATTCGCTGAGGTGTGACCGGGGAGTCCTGTCCTTCGTTACGACTAAAATTGCTGACAACTTCTAGCATACGAATTTGACCTTTACGAGAATTTCTGCCGCCCGGTGAGTCCATTCTGCGGCATGGGCAGGCGGTGGGAGGTCCCGACCCCTCTGCCTCCCGGCATCTGCCCCGAACCCCAATTCCGTCCTCAATAGTTGGGCTTGAACTCAGTATACACCCAGCACAAAAACTTGACCGGGTCAGTTCGCGCCTCCTTCATCTGGTGACCAAGAAAATCAAGGGGAACAGAGCATTTGGCATTGACAGAAACGACTTGATGGTCCTCGTAGGCGGTCTCCATGAGCTGACAGGAGTGGCAGAGGTCGAGCTGCGTGTTCCGCCGGCCTTTGCGTGTTCCTTTTATGGTCTGCTGGTATAGTGTATACTTGCCATCGTGGCTAAATCAAAAGGGTAAGTATGGGGGCCTTCCAAGGGGACATTGCTGAAATCCGAACGCGGCGAAGGTGTCCAGGGCATAGCGCGATCCGGACCGAACGCTGAAATGGGTGTGCGGATGAATGAAGAAAAGACACGTCCGATGATGTTGATAGGCCGATACACAGTCGTGGGTGCTCTGGCGGGATTGCTCATCGGAGCCGCGGAAGGAATGTATCGTTACAGATATCCCATCCCACCGATTGTTCTCAAGCCTGACGTTGCTTACGTGATCTTATTTCTGGGTCCCCTGCTTGATGCTCTGGCCGGCGGATTTTTCGGCTTGCTTACGGGACTTTTCGTTGCCTGTCGCAGCAGCCGGATCTGGCGCCCAATTCTCCTGATCTTGGGAGTTTGTCTGGTCGCATTGCTGGTTCTTATGATGGCCAAAAACCCGGAGGGTACCGCGCTATTATTGCTGGGCGCATATCCAACTCCTTATCGGTTGGCAATGAGAGCTGGAATTCTTCTCGCGGGGTCAGGGGCTTTCATCGTGGGGCGCTTCCTCCCTCTCCGAACTCTAAGCTTCGTATTGGCGGGGGCTTTGGTTATATCGCTAGGGGGCGTAGGGGTCTATGTCATAGAGCCATCAATGCATCGGGCCAGCGTTACAACACTATCCGCCGGGCCGACAGGTAAACCCAATATTATCCTGATTACCCTCGACGCGGTGCGGGCGGACCACCTTTCTCTCTACGGATACCCTCGCCAGACCACCCCGAGCATCGACAAATGGGCTCGTAAAGGCGTAGTGTTTGAGAACGCCATCGCCCCAACATCCTGGACGCTACCCTCCCATGCTTCGATGTTCACCGGTTTACTGCCTCATCAGCATGGCGCCGATAAAGACGAACCATTAGACCCGAGATGGTGGACGATTAGCGAGGTGTTGAGCTCACGGGGCTACGAGAACCGCTGGTTTCACATCGAACTTTGGTTGGTGCCTGAGGGGCTGGGGACTGGGCAACGGCTTTGAGCTTTATGACGACGATGCCACGTCAGTGCGAGATAATCTTGTAAACCTCTTCCTGGGCAGAGTGCTTCTCCAACGCCTTTATGGCGACTACGTAGACCCCCAGGAGATGCAGCGGAGGGACGCGGGCCAGATCAACCGCGACGTTTTACACTGGTTTCACCACCGCTCACCACGGCCTTTCTACCTCTTCATAAACTACTACGACGCTCACGGACCTTATATTGTGCCTGATTTTGCCGCTTCCCCTTTCGGTCCGGTGTCCCCTTGGCATCTCGTCAGCATCCAGGAAGGTCAGGCATTTGAAGAGAGCCCCGTGCACCTTTCCGCAGAAGACAGAGAAGCCTTCATTAACGGCTACGATAACTGCCTGGCATTCCTGGACAGCTCTGTAGGTGAGTTGTTGAATTCTCTTTCCCGGCTTCCCGGATGGGAAAACACCATCGTCATCATCACTTCCGACCATGGAGAGGGCTTCGGCGAGCACGGGAAGTACTTTCATGCTCATAGCCTTTACAGAGAGCTCTTGCATGTCCCTCTGATAATTCTGGGACCCGGAATTCCAGCGGGTCGTCGCATTTCGCACGTGGTGCGGACTCAAGAACTCTTTGAGACAGTCCTACAGCTTTCTGGCATGGAGAATCCGCCGTTTCAGCGGGCCAGCCTCCAGCGTTTTTGGGAACCAGGATTTGAACCCGGGGACCTTGATGAATTTGTGATCTCAGAATTGTCGCCGGCTATGGAGTCCCCACCTCCAATCAGCATGACGACACCCGAATGGCAGTATCTCCGTGACGCGCAAGGCAGCGAAGAACTCTATCACTGGGTGAGCGATCCAGGTGAGAGGTTCAATCTGGCCAAATCCCCGGAGAATCAGAAGCTCTTGCAGAGCCTGCAAATCCAGCTTCGCGCGGCCGTCAGCACGTCGCTCCGCCCCTGGAGAAGGCCAGAGTACCTGTCGGCGCTAGGCGGATTTGACCGCACGGCGGCTAACGCGGCGGGAGGGGGTCCAGCGCTCAATGCGAGTTCAACCCGTCCGCCGCGTATTCCCATCGGAACCTCGCAGGCATTTTTCCCGCGTCGCGCCTTTGCGTCACCCCAACGACCCCCATCGACGGATGAGGAACTGTTGCGGAGCCTCCCTTACCACTAGCCTTCTACCCTTTCCGGCACAAGCAATGGCTGGCGCGCACCGGCCTTTCACTTCGAGTTCCGCGATTCGCGCGTGCTCGCCGGGACTGGCATCTCGAATTGCAAGCCGCGAAAACCAACCCAAAGTCAGTCACGAAACGAGGTCAAAAGAGGAAGGCCGCCTCGTGGCGAAGATCTCCCGCAAGCAGAAACCGTCTGCGGCCGAGTCCTACCTCAACTCCTCTGAGGCGCCATTCGGTTCAGCGCGATTCGTAATCGCCTATGTAAGTGCCGCGACTAATGCCCAACATGCTGATGAAAAACGAAGCAAAGACTACCTGCACTCCCAGTAAAAAACAAAGTGATAGGGATATGACGGCGCGAACGTGGTACAAGGGTCCGAATCCACTGGCGATCCATTCCCAGAGCAGCCAAATGGCCCCGGAGCCGCCCGCGAGCATTAGGATGGCGCCAACGATAAGTCCTTCTTCCAACCTCACACGCCTTAGCCAGCCCTCCAGGCTGCGCTGACTGCGGGAGAAACGTTCGGTTAGACTGAATACTTTGGCGAAGAGTCCAATCAAAACAATCTGCGCGCCCGTGAGCGCAAACATCACCCCAAATATCATGGTGTGGAGGTCAATCACGGCTCGGCCCAGGTGCCGAGGCCCCGGCAGCAGCCAAATGACGATCGCGACGCCTAACAGGAACAACGTGGACCCGGGAAAGAGGAAAAGCCAATTAGGTGCGTAGAGCAGCATAAACCGCAAGCTGCGCCAGCCATCATGAAAGGTCCGAAGATGGGGGGGACGGCCGCGTTTGTCCGGCCACAAAGTGATCGGGATCTCGGTGACAGACGTTCCGAGTTTAAGGGCCTTGATGACAAACTCCAGGGCAAACTCCATGCCAGTACACCGCAGATCGGCGCGCTCGTACAAAGTTTTGCTGAAGCCCCGCATACCGCAATAGGCGTCACCGATATTCCCGTGAAATAGGGAATTCAACAGCCAGGTGAGGGCGGGATTGCCGAAGTGCTTGTGCAACCAAGGCATCGCACCCGGCTTGATTTCTCCTCGGAATCGATTGCCCAGCACCAGTTCATAGCCTTCGCGCCATTTGGCCAAGAAGCGCGGGATCTCCGAGAAGTCATAACTGTCGTCGGCGTCGCCCATGATGATGAATTTACCACGCGCTTCGCTGATGCCCTTGTGTAAGGCGTTCCCGTAACCTTGTGCTTCCGCGCGCACCACGCGTGCCCCGTGCTCCTGGGCGATTTCAATCGACCCGTCGGTAGAGCCGTTGTCAGCTACCACCACTTCACCGCGAACGCCAATGGTACGAAAAGCTACCAAGGCCCTATCGATGCAGGTCCCGATCGAAAGTGTTTCATTGAGGCAGGGAATCACCACTGATACCTCCGGCTGATCGGACGAGGTCGTTTCCGGCGGAGCAACAGGTTCAGTTTTCGCCCCCTGATTGCTGCTGTTACCCTTAGAATCCATAGCGTTTTCCTGATGATGACGGTCGGGCGTCAGGGGAATCATTTTAGCACGGTGGGTAGCGCGAACAAGTCAGGGCCAGCGACCGCTCTGGCGGAACGACAATTCGCTCCTGCGTCCCCATCCGGGCCAAAGAAGAGGGAAGCGAATTGCTCCGAGCAGAAGCGGGCGCGTCATTCAGCGCAACGTCCCGACAAAGTTCCACTTGCCCCAGGCAAAGGACTCGTGAATTGGAGAAAAGCTCGCCCTGGCCAGAGTCAAAATCAACCTGGGCGCGTTCAACCATTGCCAATAGGTGTGCTGCTCGTGCTCGCACATGGTCTGGAAGGCATCCAACTTGTCCGAGCAGCGGCGCGCCATCGGCATTGTCGCGACCCAGTGTACCAGTTTCAAGAAAGGCGTTAACCAGGGCTCGACGATCACCACCCGGCCATTCTTCCGCAACACCCGCTGCACCTCCTTGAATGTCTGGTTCAGGTCATCCGGGAGCGTGGAAAGATGGTGCAGGCCGCCCTGGACAATGACCACATCCTTGCTTCTTTCCGTAAAGGGGAGATTCCGACAGTCACCAAGTCGCGTTTTGGCCGGCCCCTTATATTGAGCCAAAAGGGCGGTCGATAGGTCCATTCCCTCCACACGCGCAAACCCCAGCCGCTCGAGCGCATGCAAGCCATTCCCACGGCCGCAAAAAAGCTCCACGATCTCGGCATCGCGAGGCCACTGCATGGCTCCCAGCCTCCGCAAGCGTCCAATGAATTTCTTAATCTCCTCCTCCGGCGTTTCAAAGCGCAGATAAGCCGCTTGCCATTCGGTGGGGAGAGACGGATGGGACGAACCAGGCATCGGAAATACATTAGGATTATCCAGGGAAATCCCCTTCATTATAGGTTCGCATATTGAGGCTACTCCGCGGAAGCATCTCACAAATCCTGGGAATTGGCGATCCATTCCGAGGCAGGCGAGAAGCACAGTATACTGTACCAGCAGCGAATTACCTCGCCATTTGGCGGCCTAAATCCGCCGCCACATCAAATATACCACTACCCGGGTCAGTCGCGTTGAGCTCGCAGGGCTCAAGCCTGCTCGCATCGGAGGCGACGGGTCGTTTTGGAATTAGGCCAACCTTGGCGCATTGTGCAAGTCTACTGGCACTAGAGGAAAAACCGTCACCAGACTCATGCGAGGGGTTCTTGGAATTATGGCAGGCTGAAACCAAAAACGTCCCTGAACCCCACAATGCCTGCGGATGCCAGCATTGCCGACAAGAGCGCCCCCACCCAAAGCACGCGCCGGTTATGCGGAATCCAATTCCGCAATGAGAATAGAAACATGGGCAAAACCGGAATCACGTATCGGGAAAGCCCCCACGCAATGTAGTCAGTGGCATTGAACGTGAACAAGAATAAAGCATAAATGGAGGCAAACAGGGTCTCGGGTAGAACCGCTGCCGAGAACCCCTGGCGGTTTCGAGGGAGCCACATGGCCACCACGCCTGCCATCGTCAATACCAGCCAAATCGGTGATAATGCAATGCTTGTCCACCGCATATTATGAAGGGCCGATAGATAACCGGGGATCAAAGCACCGAAGGGATAAGTAAGCGGCCACCCGTTAGATCCCCAACCCTCTGTATTGTTTTTGTAGGCGGTGAAGTTGGCGAGGGGGCTTCCAAAGATCTTCATTAAAGGTATGACATAGATCGCCGCAATGCCCAGCCCAATCAGCGTAATAATTGCCAGTTTTCGGTAGCTCTTTCGCATGGCCAGAACGACCGCAAAGCCCACCAGAGCGAAGACTCCCACGGGCCGGACCGTGGTGCTGAGCGACGCCAGCGACCCCGCGAGGTTCCATCGGTCGGAGCGTGCCGCCAGGAAGGAAGCAAACAGCAAGCACATAAACAACGGCTCGCTGCCTCCTTCTACAGAGAGCTGAATCCATAGGTAGTTAATGAAGATAAAGGTCGCGGCGACCCATCCCCCATACAAACGATGCACCAGAATACACACTGCCAGCGATCCTAGGATCGAAATCAGCACCAATGCCATGGGTCCCGGAATCGCAAGCAGTTTGGAAACCCCCGCAATGGCATAGGGGAAACCCCAAAAGTGCTGGGGCATCTCGCCGCCGGAGAAGTGCCCCTGGCGAATGATTGCGGCTATCTGCAGATAAACTTCCCCATCGAATATGTGGGTCCGCGCATCCCAAAAGTTGCTCACCCTGCAAACCAAGATAAGGTGCACAGCGATCATCCCGGCGAGCACCAGGAGAACTTCCCAAATTGAAGGCTCCTTAGATTCTGAAGCCGCGACATTGCTGTCCTCCCCGGCGGACATTGTTCGGAACCGGGAGTTGGCCTTGGAGCTCATAAAAACTACTATAAATCCTCCTCAACCCATAATGCCGGCGAATCTTACCTAAGAAGACCAGATCGCGAGCTTGCCGCCCAAAGTGCCCCCCATAACGCTGCGGTCTTCCAGACGGTGGGGTTTTGATGGCGCTCGCTTTAACCCCCGGATGTTTTCCCTATGTGGGGCTAAATCTCAACACATGCCTGAAAGACACAAGACCTGCGGACCACGACATGACCACTGCGCGGAATCCAATCGCGCAGTGAAAAGACGAGCAACGGCAAGACGGGAATCAGGCACATTGAAAAAACCAAACGAATTCGCAGTCATTGTACAAGATAAGCAAAAGACTGTAAATCGTGGCCAACAGGTTCGGCCTTGCCGGATTGATTCTGGCGGAGTAACCTAACAATGCCGTTCTGGTTCCCAGCCCGGTGGTGAGGAAACTTCCTAATTCGCACGGAGAGTGGAGGAAGCACAATCTCCCTAGGCGTTCGAGCTTGTGCTATCCATGCCTCATTGCATTAGGGGCTCAGGGACAACGCAGTGGAACATGATCAGCTTCAAGAGGCAGTCAGGAAAATGAACTCTGGATTTGTGCTCTGCGTCGCGGTGCCGATCCATAACGAGGAGCAAAGTCTGCCTGAGCTCCTTCGGCGTATCGGGAGTGTGCTGGACACCATTCCCGGGGGTCCGCACCAGATCGTGATCGTCGACGATGGAAGCTGGGACCACACGCCGAACATTTTGGAGGAAGCAGCCCGCCATGATCCGCGCCTCACGGTGGTTCTCGCTGTCACGGAACTTTGGGCACCAGGCGGCGTTGAGCGCGGCGCTCGACAATGTCTCCGGCGATGCCGTAGTCTTAATGGATGGCGATTTACAGGATGCCCCTGAGGCAATACCATCCTTCATCGCAAAGTTCGAGCAAGGCTACGATGTTGTCTATGCCACGCGAGCCCGCCGAAAGGAAGGCTGGGGTATGCGGGCATGCTACTTCGTGTTTTACCGCCTTCAGGCAATGCTCTCAGATACAAACCTTCCGCTCGACGCCGGGGACTTTGGCCTCATGTCCCGTCGCGTTGTCCATCAACTCCGCCACATGCGGGAGCATCATCGCTACCTTCGCGGCCTGCGAAGCTGGGTGGGATTCAGGCAGATTGGCATTCCCGTGGAGCGCGCGGAGCGGCACTCAGGGATAAGCAAGTATGGCCTCGTCGGACTCCTCAAGTTGGCGTCCGACGGGATCTTCGCCTTCTCCATTTTGCCGCTGCGGGCTGCCACTCTGGTGGGCGCCACAGCCATCGGCCTTTCCGGGCTCTACGCTGTTTACTCGCTTTATGCAAAGCTTTTCCTGCATAGGTCGCCACAGGGGTTCACCGCGCTGGTGCTGCTCATAACCTTTCTTTCCGGGGTCCTGCTCTTCTTTCTGGGGATCATGGGAGAGTATCTGGGAAGAGTCTATGAAGAACTCAAGGGTCGTCCGATTTATGTGGTCAACAAGATCAGAAATTATGCCGCCTCTGTTCCCGCGGATTCCGACCAGCATGGGGAGAGTTACAACGCGCGCGAATTGAAAACTAAATAGGGGATGAGGGCAGCATCGGCAATGCCAGGGCATTCTTCGGGAAACCACTTCCGGGTTATGGGGAAACAAAGTCTTAGGCCGCGAGCCGCTGCAGGCTACTGCACTGAGTGGGTCTGAGGTTCTCGTGCGCACTGACTACGGCCAGGTCTACCGCGAACTTTACCAGCACCACTGGTGGTGGCGCGCCCGTGAGGCCATGATTCTCTATGTCCTCCGTGCCCAGGAACCTCCCCGCGGGTGGAAGCAAATTCTGGATGTGGGTTGCGGAAACGGGCTGTTTTTTGACCAGTTATCAAAGTTTGGGGAGGTGCAAGGGATTGAGCATGCGAAAGAATTGGTATCCCCCTCCGGACCCCATCGTGACCGCATTCACATTGGCCCGTTCGATGAAAGCTTTCAGCCTCGCGAGCAGTTTTCGCTGATCCTGATGCTGGATGTGCTCGAGCACCTCGCGGACCCGACTGCCGCCCTGCGCCACGCTTGGGCATTGCTCGAACCGGGGGGTACCCTGCTGGTAACAGTGCCGGCCTTCATGCTGCTCTGGACCAACCACGACCTCCTGAACCGTCATTTCACCCGCTACACCAAGTCCAGCTTCCGCCACCTGGCCCGCGCCGCGGGCATCAAGCTCGACACCGAGAAGTACCTCTTCCACTGGTTATTCCCCGTGAAGTTGGCCGCCCGGCTTTTGGAAGCAGTGCTCAGATTAGAGCCTGCTCCCCCCCAGATTCCTCCGAAATGGCTTAACAACATTCTCTTCTTTGCGTCACACTTCGAGTACAGGGCGCTCGACCGTGCGGCGTTGCCATTCGGCAACTCGCTGATGGTCATTGGGCGGAAACCGGCCTCGTAAGAACCTGCCCTCTGTTGGCAGCCCGAAGCGCACTTGTTCAAATGGATAAACTCCTAACTCCCAAAATGGCGGGACCCTTCTGACGATCATGGCGGCGCGTTTCAGGGCGGTGTTCCTAGCCATTACCAGCGGGCTCGAGTCTTTGCGGACTCCACGGAAATCTGGAGCAAACAGGGCTGAGCGAGCTCAGTCATATGAGCTTTTATGGCTCGACGCGTTTGAAAAGATACCAGTTATTGGCGAGGCTGTTCGTCGTTTTGAGGTTGTGCAAATCGAATCTCCCGCATTGGTTGCGGACAAACTTAAAGACTTCTTCCACCGTCGCGCATTCATAGGGAAGGCCCCCGAGCCAATCCGTAAGGTCAGTCCGCCAGTGCATTCCACGGGACGATTCGTAATTCTGCACATCACCGATCAGGCTGCGAGCGTGCAGCCCGCGCGCCGCAAAATAAACGGGAATGGTGGCAAGCTCGACAATAACTTGCGCCGGGCGCGGCAAGGCGTTGAACCCTTTTTTGAATTTTCGCCAGAATTGCGAACCCAACAAGCCTTCCACCTGATTTTAGATCGCAATGTAGAGGTAACCGCCCGTCTTCACCAGTTCCGTCGAGCGGCGGAGCGCCTCCCACATTCGGCCGGTGTGTTGGAGTGTCCCCCACGCATAGACAACATCGAAGGGGCCCAGCCGCGAGGTGAAATCGCCATCCAGGATGGAGGCCCGGTGCACCTCCCAATTCGCGGGAGAGCCCGCTGACCGTCGAAGGTGCGCACAGCATTCGACGGAAAGCGGATCTTGGTCAAAACTGACGACCTGCTCCGCTCACAGCCGGAAGGCAGCGTAGGAGAAGATCCCGCTCCCGCAACCGACATCCAGGAAACTCCGCTGCTGGAGGTTCGGCAAATCCATGAATTCCGTCAGTGACCGCTCGGCGTTGCGTACGCGGTCTTCCGTGACGTGTCGCAGAAATCGAGTCCAGTTTGCGCCGAAAGCAAAGGTCGATTGTTTGGGCATCAGAATACGTCCGCCGTACCGAAGGATGGCGAACCCCACTCAGTCCTTTCTCTCCCAGATTTCTTCAGCGTTTGCAAAACGCTTAACCACACGGTATCGGCTGCGGATGTAGTCTCGCAGCGGACACAAGTCCCCTACCTGATGGACCCTGGGTTCGCTCTAAGACAGCATAGGTTCGGCCAAGTCTATCTCCGGCCAGAAACAAAACGAATGGCGCTTTTCAGGCGTGTTCGTAGGCGCAGTTTGGCGCGAAACTCCAAGATAGGATTGCACCCCCATCGCGCCCGTAACTGCAGATCCAGTAATGAATCGTTGGGTTGAACCATCGTCCGTCGCATCTGAATAGGGTCGGTCAGAAGGTAGTTCAGCCCTTCTGCCTTGTCATCGGCGAGAAAGGCCAGATCGAACGCTCCGCGAACGCAGTCGTCCACAGTCTGGTTATGGAATCCGTAAGGGTACGCGAACGAGGTCACCCGTAATCCCAAGAGCCCCGCCAAGTCGCTTCCACTGCCCAGGACCTCCTCCTTCAATCTTTCCGGGGCCAGAGTAGTCAGGTCAGCATGGGTTCGACTGTGAGCGCCAAATTCGATCCCCTGTGTCGCCCAATAACGAATCTGTTCGGCGGTCATGAGCCGGTGTGTGCCCGAACCCCCAGCTTCATCCCAGGCGTTCGTCCCTCCTAACTGTCCGGTCACGATATAAACCGCCGCACCGAAACCATAACGCCGGAGGACCGGCAACGCAAAATCCACCAAGTCCGCATAGCCATCGTCAAATGTCAGCAAAACCGGCTTTTCCGGAAGGCCTTTTCCCTCACGATGCCAACGGAGCCAATCAGCAGGACAAATGCCTTGATAGCCCCGTCGCGCGAGCCACCGAACCTGCTGCTCAAATCTTTGTGGCGAAACGGTTAAATCGGGAGGGGTTTCAGGTCGTGGCCGACCGACGTGGTGATAGAGCAGCACCGGCAACCGCTTCCCAAATTCATTCTGAAAAGCCTTCCACGAGCCCGTCTCTTTGAGGGCGCCGCGGAACTCCGTGATGCGACGCCCGATTTCCAGAAGGCGCAGGCCAGTTTTCTGTGCAACAGGGAACCGGCACAGCTTCTCGCACAGATCTATAGGTGGCATTAAGAGATGGGCAGGTGATATAGGGAACTGCAGGACCATCCTCCGAGGGAGCCGCTTCCACCACGCCGTCCTCGCCAACCCCGCCAGCAGGTCCGAACGCGGGCGGTAGTCGGGATGCTTACGGCAAAGCATTACTTCGCTCCTCCCGAATGCCTCCCCGTCGTTAAACAGGAAGGATCTCGAAGACTTCACAGAGAGCTCATAGGCAACCGCGGCGGGAAGGTACTGAAATCGGATGCCCGCCTTCCATAACCGCCAGCCTAATTCGAAATCATCCTTTGCCGGGAGGTTTTCATCGAGACCACCGCATGAAAGAAGCACAGAACGGGGAATCGAACTATTGCTGATCAAGAATGTCTGCTCCGGCCACTTCAGCCCGCCTTGCAAATTGAGGTGGCGGTTATGATTCTGGTACCAGGACTCGTTGGCGCAGGTGAGAATCGAAGCAGGAGACCCGGAGGCGAGAAAAAGAGCGCCGTGCGCCACGACCGCATCGGGCCCCGTGTGCGCCTCGACATGCCGCCGGAAGACGTCAGGGCGGCAAATGATATCGTCATCAATAAAAATGATCAGTTCACCCTGAGCCATCCCGATCCCGGTATTGCGGGAGGCGCTGAGGCCGCGATTCGGCTGTTCGACAATGCGCAAGGCAGCAGCTGGATGAAGTTCGCGGAGCGCCCCGCCCGTGCCGTCGGTCGCCCCGTCAACGATCAATATCACCTCGAATTCGTCTGCCGGCAAGTCCTGGTTGAAGATAGCGGGCAGAGCCCGGGATACCAAGACGTCCCGGCGGTTGTACGTTGACATCACCACGGAAAGCTTTAACGGGGCGGTCATGCCAGCCCCGCCGGATGAAGCGTCAACGTGCGACCCGTAAACCAGTGCCTTTTCTGCGTCACGAACTACTCTCCCGTACTGGGTGACTCCGAATTCACGTTCCCCAGGTGATTATTTTTCATCGCGACCGAAAACATGACGCGCCGCACCTTGGAGGCGCGAACGCAAGCCGATGCGGGCTCGAAGGTTGAGGAAAGGATTATGGCCCCACCGCGCGCGGCACTCCAGGTCGAGCAAGGAATCGTTGCTCTGAACCATGGTGCGCAAGAGAAGGTGCGGGTCCGTTCGAAGATGATTCAAACCCTCGTCATCATCGTGCGCGATGAAGGCCAGATCGAATGCTCCCCGCACGCAGTCGTCCACTTCCTGGTTGTGAAATCCGTAAGGATAAGCGAATGAAACCACCCGCTCCCCTAAAACGGACTCAAGATCCTTCCCACTTCCAATGACTTCCTCTGACAGCTCATTTGCGGAGAGAGTTGTCAAATCGGCGTGCGTCCGGCTGTGGGCGCCGAATTCGATTCCCTGCCCGGCCCAATAGCGGATCTGTTCAACAGTCATAAGCCGGTGTGCGCCAAAACCCCGCGCCTCATCCCAAGCGTTCGTTCCTCCCAATTGTCCGGTGACGATGTAAACCACGGCGCTGAAGCCGTACCGGCGCAGCAACGGCAGCGCGCATTCAGCCAGATCAGCATAACCATCCTCGAACGTTAGCAGGACAGGTTTTTCGGGAAGACCCTTTCCCTCGCGGAGCCAGCGGAGCCAATCGGAGGAGCGAATGCCTGTATAACCGCGGCGCGCCAGCCAACGCACATGGCGCTCGAACCGCTGGGGAGAAACGGTCAAACCCGGCATGGTTCCAGGGCGCAAGGGCCCGACGTGATGATAGAGGAGTACCGGCAGGCGCATGCCAAACTCTCTTTGCAAGGCATTCCAGGAACCCGCTTCTTTGGCCGCTGCACGAGACTCTACTATGCCCCGCCCAACCCCGAGCAGATGATGGCCGGCCCTCTGCACGCGGGGAAAACGGCACAGCTTGTCACATATCCAAAGGGGCGGAATGAGAGCGCCCACGGGGTTCACCGGAAGCCTCACGCTGATGCGCCGCCACCAGCGCCGCCATCCGACGATTTTTCCCAAAGCCGCCAACGGCGAATAGGGACGGTAGTCAGGGTGCTTTCGCGAAAGCAACACCTCCGTTCTGCCAAAGGATTCTCCATCGTTACGCAAAACATAGCGGCTTGGTTTCAGGTAGAACTCGTGAGCGTGCGATTGCGGCAGATACTTAAAGCGCACGCCCATCTTCCAGAGACGGAGGCCTAATTCGTAATCTTCCTTCGCCGGCATGTTATCGTCGAAGCCGCCGCAGGTGATGAGCGTAGCCCGAGGAAGTGAACTATTGCTGATGAGATAATCGTCTTGGGGGAACTTCAGCCCACCTTGTGTTTCAAGATGGCCATAGTACCTCTGGTACCAAACTTCGGTGGCGTGCTTCAGAAGGGAAGGGGGGGTGCCCGAAGCGATGGAAATCGGCCCATACGCAATCACCGGTTCCGTCCCGGTGTGCGCCTCAACGTGCTGCTTGAGAAGGTCCGGACCGCAGATGATGTCGTCGTCAATAAAGAGAAGCAAGTCACCCCGCGCCGCTTGCAGGCCATTGTTCCGAGCGGCACTGGGACCGCGGTTCGGCTGTTCGATGACGCGCAGCCAACACCGGGGGTGAAGCCGGCGGAGCGCCTCGGCGGTGCCATCGGTTGACCCGTCAACAACGACGATCACCTCGTGTTCATCTGCCGGAAAGTCCTGACCGAAGATAGCGGGCAAAGTCTGTGACAGCAAGACTTCTCGGCGGTTGTATGTGGGCACCACGACGGAGAGCTTCATACAAGAGGTCATGCTGGCTCCGGAAGACGAAGGGCTGATGCGCAACTTAGGAACGGACTCCATCCCTGCAACACGAACGTTTCTCCAAGCTTCCCTCCAAAGGTACGATCACCGAGCGCATCTAGGCAGCCGCACTGCGTTTCGCGGTGGGGCACTATTGCTCAAAGACAAATTGCACGCCCTGACCGTTACCAATTCCCATGAATGCTGCCAGATTATACTAAGACTTCCTGGATCTCTAGCTTCGGTCTTGCGTCTCCGATTCTCTTGGAACGACTGCCGGGACCCTCTTCCAGCAGTTCCTCAAATCACCTTTTGGAGGAGAACGTCGTAGGCGATGTAGTCTTTCCCCAAGAAGAACTCGGCAGTCTTGATCACTTTCAGGGCCGGGTGCGCCGCAAAGAAATTGTTAATGCTCTTGCCGCTCCGCAGGAAGTAACGGTTCCACCAGGCATTTTCAGTTGTTTCGTCAGTCTTCATGGTTCCCAATAACAAGTAACCTCCCGGGCGGAGGCCGTTCACCAACTTGGTGCGGGCTCTGCGGACATAATAGGGATTCCGGATATACTCCAACGTGTGGACTATGACGATGACATCGTAGCTGCCAGGCAGTGGATCGACGCGAAGATCCAATTCCGCGAAGCGCACGTGTTGATCAGCGGAAAGTTGACGACGGGCTCGCCCCAGAGCGACTTGTGATATATCCACGGCCAGCAAGGAATCACACAGTGGTGCCAGTATTTCAGTGAATATCCCTTCTGCACAGCCCACTTCCAGCGCTCGCCCGAAGTGCGCCTTGCCGCGAGCGGCATCGAGCATCGCCACCTCGCAGCGGATTCGCTCTCTTTGGTAAGAAACCGTAGCGTAGTCCCATGGATCCTCGCGAGGTTCGAACTGATGGTTCAACTCAGCCCGCCCGCGCGCGGGACTGTCGTTCACGGCCTCTCGGATGGCAAGCAAAAGATAGTACCCACCCCGCAGGAACCTTACGCGGGCGAGCGAATGACGCAAGCGTCTGTATGAATCGTATCCCAGGGCGCGGGGAAACTCAATCACCTTGCGGAGCAGCGTTAATTCTTCCTCCCGGGCTCCGGTAAGAATGAAGCTGCCCAGGTATCCTAACCCGCCTCCTACGCATGCTGCTACTACTCCAAACCATCCTGGACCTGTCATATAGTTGATACTGAGACAGAATGCCAGAAATGCCAGGACCGGCAGAAGTAGCCCGGCAACAGAGGTACTAATGAGTTCGCGCACTTGGATTCCACAAGTGTGCGCACCAATGTGTAGGTATGCAAGAGACGCGAGGAACATCGGCACGACCAATCCCCAAGCAGCCCCCACAAAGTCCATGCGAGGTAAGAGCACCAAGGTGAGTCCCAAGCTCGTCACCGTTAAGCAACACGGCACGACGACAAGGATACGCATGGCTCCCCGCCCCCAGAGAATCTGGATGGAAGCGGCTGCAATTCCCTCCAAGAACACTGCCGCGGTAGTCAGGCGCAGGATCAGAGTCGAACCAGGTGGGACGTTTCCGACCCACGCTTGCAAGAGTTTTGGGGCAACGACCCACAAGCCCAGACAGAGAGGAAGGGAGACGACGACGATCCATCGAGTGCCGACTTCGAGGATTCCCCGCGTCTCGGCAATGTCCTGTTCCTTTTGGTGTTGGCTTACCGCAGGGAAGAGTGCCTCGGCCGCAGCCCACATAATTGGACCAACCGCCCTCGGAAATTGCTGGGCAATATAGTACGGCGCGATCCATCTCGGTCCAAGCACCACACCAACAAGCAAGGGGACCACCACCCAAATCATTACCTCTAAAATAGTCGTAAGCTGGCTCGCCAAACCAAATGGCAGACGAGAGCGCACCAACTTCCAATTGACCCGCCCCGCACGGAAACGGAACTTCCCTTGGAGATTTACGATCGCCCATTGGCCCAGCAATGCGGCCGCCAATATAGCCACCACTTGCCACATCATCAAGGGTATCAACCCTGTTTCGGCCTTGATGATCAAAATGATTCCGATCGCGCGAAATAGAGCCGTAATGATCGCGAACAAGTTGGAGACATCAAATCGCCGCAACCCGCGTAGCACACAACTCGTGAAAGCCAGCAGGCGGTCGCCAAGGAAAGAAACTCCGGCAAGCGCAAACACGGTGGGTGCGATCTGGCGATTTTTGGCGGAGAGGTGCAAACCGCTACTCAATGGGAGCCCAAGGGTGGCGATGAGGATGCCGCCGACAATCCCGACCAGAAAAAAGATGGTCCCCGCCGCCTTAACAAATGGCTCCGCTTCGCTTCCACTCACGCTGGTAAGCGAGGCAGCGACTTCGCGCGTTACGCTCAAGCCCAGGCCGAAATCGATAAGCCCGACTGTCTCTATCAAGGACAGTGCGGCTATCCAAATGCCATAAGACTCAACCCCTAGCCCCCGGAGCATGATCGGAACGAGAACAACACCGATAAGGCCCGAGATTAGCAGGCTGGCGTTATTAAACACACCATCGCGCATCAGACGGACACGCTCATCTGTGACAAGCTTGTTGGGATTTCTGCGGTCTTCGCTTCCCGCGGAATCAGGTTCTATGGGCTGTGCATCCGGCGTTTGATCGGGCACTTGGCCGGGTAGGCTGTGATTGTTGACATTCATTGAAACCTAGTGGACAGCATAGGGGCATCCCCAGCCGACGTCAAAGCGCCAGGCTGGGCTGAATCAAGGAGGTACGCGCGAGAATTCAAGATTGTATCCACGAATAAAACATCTGCATTCACCGCACCTCGCATCACGATGGGTGAGGGTCTTGCAGGTGTCGTTGGGGAGCCCTCCCCGGATTTCCTACACCCCGAGCCGAAAAAGGCCCGCTCCGATACGCATGACTCTTCTGGCCACAGATGGTCCCAACCGCCGGAGGCGGTATAGTAACGGATGATGGTGGGGCGACAACTGGCGGCGGATTATGGCCTTGATTTCGTCATCTAACATGCCTCGGCTCAAAAGGTATTCCGGCACCCAGCTTAAAAAAAAGTACTCAGCGTCTGACTTTCTTCCAGCACGTATCATCCTCGCACAGAGCGAGTCCGGGTGTATTCGATAGAGATCCCAGCACTCGTCTGACACATATACCGCCAACTCCGCATAAGCCTTTATATCGAACGCTTGATCCTCGAACATCGAAAATAGCCCGATGAATGACTCCTCATACCCGCCCAAGCTGCAAACTTCTTCCTGGCGGAACATGAGATCCGAATGGGAGGGGGGCTCGGTCTGTCCTGACAACATCAATTTCAGCATGGCTGGCGGATCGTAGATTCTGTTGGCGGGGATGCCGAGCGGTTCCAGAAAATCTGGTTGCCCACCTGCTGCACGATCCGCCCAACTGTACCAGTATTGATGTGCGCCGAAGACTATGGCGGCCCCGGGGTGCGAATCCAGTATGGCGACCTGGCGCTCCAGTTTGTTCGGCAGCCAGAACGTCATCTGCATCGAGGGGGGCGATATACTCTCCTCGTGCGTTTCTCAAACCCAAGTTGCGGGATGCAGCCTGGCCCCGATTGCGGTGTCCGGAATGCTCGAAATATCGCACCATTTGAGGGTTCTGCGCAGAGTAGCCCCGGGCAATGGTTGTACTGGAGTCCTTCGAGCCATCATCGACGAGCAAGAGTTCCCAACTCTCAAATGTCTGGGCAAAGACGCTCTCAATTGCCTCTGCCAAGAATCGCTCCGCATTCAGGAAGCTCACGACAACCGATACCCTTGGTTTGTTGTCCATAATTCTACCATCGCCCATGCACGAGGTCTATGCGCACTCCATCACTTCTTCAGGTCTGCTGTGGCGTCAATGTGAACTCCGGTTTGACTGCGCGGAGCGTAATCGTAACCTCGTAATCCGGATCGTGATATTCCAGATCCTCGCGCTGGAGGTCCTCCACCGCAAACCCATGCAGAAACGCGATGGCCGCCAGTATATTGCCGTAAGCTTTGACTCCAATTTGATCTTTGGGGAAGACTTCCTCGAACAATCGGCGCAGGGAAAGCGATGTAAACCGCCAGTATTCCTCTTCATTTCTCATGTCGACGCAGTCAATCTTCTGAATGCCTGGGTCGGTCACCAGCACCACACCGCCGGGTTTCAAAACGCGGTAGAGGGTCCGGACAGCGGCATCAACGTCGTAAATACAATGGAGCACCTGCGTGCACAGAATGCAGTCAAAAGCGTCGGAGGGAATTTGCTCACTGCGGGCCAAGTCCGCCACGATAGTCGCGCGTGGGTTGTCTGCAGTGAGGTGCAGCACATCTACATGTGTCATTTTTGCGCCGCCGAATTTGCGCGCATAGGAATCGTCAAAGAAATCCAGCACGCGTCCCTTCACGTCCACCGCGTGCGCCGCCAGGAATTTCTCAATGTAGTAGCGATCAATACATTGGCCCCGACTCTCCCCGTAATCGTCGGGGTTAATCGGCGTTGTCCGTCGCAGGCTGGCCACTCCGGCGCCACTCCAGAAGCGACGCCGGGCACGCTCAAAAGGCAGAATCGCTTTCACGATCTCTTTCGGTGTCATAGTCACGCGTCCGAGCGGAAATCCGAAGTCAAGCTTCTCTCCGCCAAATCTGGAATTAATGGCGCGCTAACAACGCTGTCGTGGGTTTAACTGCCCGCAGCGCAATCGAAACCTCATAGCTCGGATCGTGGTAGTCCAAATCGCCACGGCGGAGATCTTCTACCGCCAACCCGTGCAGAAAAGCCACGGCCGCCAAGACATTTCCCTGGGCGGTGACCTCGATGTGGTCCCTGGGGAAGGCTTCCTCGAAGAGGCGGCGCAGGGAAAGCGTGGTGAACCGCCAGTAATCACCGCAGGTATCCATGTCGCCGCGACTGATCTTTTGGATGCCGGGCGCAGTAACCAGTACGACACCGCCGGGCTTCAGAATACGATATAAGGTTCGAATGGCAGCGTGAAGATCGTGGATCAGCAAGAGAACTTGGGTACAAAGGATACAATCAAAGGTGTCGGAGGGGATTTGCTCGCCATCCGCCAGGTCCGCCAGGTCCGCCACGATGGTGGCGTGAGGGTTGCCTGCCGTAAGGTGGAGTACATCTATCTGATTCACTTGGGCGCCGCCAAATCTGCGCGCATACGCATCATCATCGAAATCCAGCACGTGCCCTTCCACGTCGGCCGCGTGCTCAGCGAGAAATCTCTCAATGTAGTAGCGGTCCACAATTTGCCCTCGGCCACCTCCCCAGTCATTACTGACCGGAGTGGGGCGACGGGACAGGTCAATGTCCCCATGGCCTCCTATTCGGCAAAGCCAACGCTCGACGCGCAAGGGTTGGCGCCTCATCCAGCGACGGGCAGTAGGAGGTAAAATCACCTTCAAGATCTCTTTGAGTATCATGCTCAAGCATCCGTGTGGAAATCCGAGTTCCAATTTCAATCCCCGGCTATTTGAATCAAACGCCCGCTGCCGGCGCCACCGTGGGTTTAACTGCTCGTAGCGCAATCGAAACCTCGTGATCCGGATCGTGATATTACAGATCATCGCGCTTCAGGTCTTCCACGGCAAGCCCATACAGAAACGCTATGGCGGCCAGGACATTTCCATAGGCATTGATCTCGATGTGGTCCCTGGGGAAGATCTCCTCGAAGAGCCGGCGGAGGGAGAGTGTGGTAAATCGCCAGTAATCCGCCCTCTCGGTGCTGATGAATCGTCAGCGAAATCCAGAACGCATCCTCATACATCATCTGCGAGTTCCGCCAAGAATTTCTCAATGTGATACCGATCGACAGGCTGCCCCCGGTCCCATCCGGCGTCGATACTGACGGGTGTTACTCGCCGCAAGTTGCCAATATCCGCGCGGCTTCCCAAACGCCGAAGCATATGCCTGGCGCGCAATTGTCCGACCCTTCGCCAGCGGCCAATCGGTGAGGGTACGTTCCTTTTCAGAAGATCTTTAGCTGTCATACCCGAACACCGCAAAGGTGCAGCAGGGGGGTTGCACCCGCCTGATCGGAAGATCCTCCATACGCACACCCCATCCGCCAAGACTTTGGTTGCAAGCAGATTATTGGACCTCACGCCTATTCTGCCGGAGGTGGCTCCCGCAGTCAACCATTTGAAGTTTTTGCTTATCGCTCGCACAAACATCCATTAGACTGCGAGTGGAGGCACATTACCAAAGTGTCCGGCGTTCGAGAGAAATAATGGCTCACCAAGTACTCCATCTTCTTGGCACGGCACAGCCCGAGTGCACGGGTATGGCCCGCATTGTGAGCGCGCTCGCACAGGGTCTCGATCCGGAACGATACCACCTCCACGCCTGCTTTCTGGCCGGGGCTGGCCCGCTGGTCGGTGCTTTGCAGAAGGCTGGCGTGGAAGCGAGCGCCCTCGACTGGTGGCGCGGAGCGCAAGACCCCCTAGGGGCATGGAAGTTCTGGAGCTGGTTGCGCCGCCAGAAATTTGATATTGTCCAACTCCACTTCGGAGGAAGGTCTGTATGCTGGCTCGCGCGCGCCGCCACACAAGCCAAGATCATCAGGCATTTGCACGGCCGGATTCTGGAACCACAGGGCCTCACCCCAGTCTACTTCTCCGCCCGGGGCACCGATGCGGTCGTCGCCGTCTCTCAGGCGGTGGCAAATCGAGTTGTCGACGGCCGGGCGCGGGTGATTTATGCAGGACTGACCGTCCCCCCCGGCAACCCTTCTGCCCCCCGCCACCGCGCCACATCTGAGATCATCCTGGGGACTGCGGGGCGCCTGGTGGAGCTGAAAGGGATTGAGTACCTGGTCGCAACGGCGGCCGCGCTCCGGCGCGAATTCCCTGCTCTCCGAGTGGAGATTGCCGGCTCGGGTCCGCAACGCGAGAAGCTGGAAACGGCGGTCGCGCATGCCGGTCTCAAGGAGCAGGTTAAGTTTCTTGGGTGGACTGACGACCTTGCTCCGGTTCTGGCTCGCTGGGATGTCTATGTGATGCCGTCTCTCGAGGAGGGTTTCCCGATTGCCGCTTTGGATGCCATGGCGGCGGGACTGCCCGTGGTCGCGACCTCGGTGGGCGGTGTCCCGGAGTTGATTGAAGATGGAAAAACCGGCTGGCTTGTCGAGCCCCGCGATGCCGACGCCTTGGCCTCCCGGCTGCGTGTTTTACTCGCCAACCCCGAACTGCGCCGGACCATGGGAGCGGCTGGCTTTTGCCGCGTGCGTGATCATTTCAGTGCCGCACAAATGACCGCGAGTTTCGCCCAGCTTTACGATGAACTTCTGCATGAGCCACGGAAGCAAGCCCGGGCGGACGGAACGAGTATTGAAACTCTTGTCCTTCGGGGTGGTCTGACTCATTCTGATATACAATGTTCGGAGACGCGAAACGGTTGCGCACCCTTCCGAGGAAAATGGATGAAGATTCCGGGCGAATTACTGCCCCAGACGAGCGTCATTATCTGCACTGTGGACCGCTTGGCGGACCTCGAGCGCTGCCTCGAGTCGGTGCGGCCATTCCGGGCGGCGGTGGCCGAAATCATCATTGTCAATAACGGCCCCCGCCTTGCCGCCGTGGAAGAAATCGCCACGCGCTTTGACAGCAAGGTCATCACCGAGCCACGCCGTGGCAGCGGCCGCGCTCGCAATGCCGGCATCCGTGCTGCGACCGGAGAGGTCATTGCTTTCCTCGACGACGACGCACAGGCATGCGAAGACTGGCTGGAACCACTGGTAGCTCCCTTCGCCGACCCCACCGTCGACTGCGTGCTGGGCGCCATCCAAGCGAAGAACCCCGCCGACCCCGTTCACCGTGCCTTCGAGCAGTCAGCCTGCCCGCCCTTGCCCCGTGTTCCAACGATCCTTGATGCCCGCGCCGCTGCCGATGGCTTCCCGCTTCGCATGGCGATGAAAGGATTGAGCGGCAATGTGGCCTTTCGTCGAGATGTCTTTGAGCGGTTCGGGTATTTCGATCCACGCTTCGGACCTGGAACCAAGATTCGAAACGGTGACGATACCGAACTGTTTTTCAAAGTATTGCGGCGCGGAGGACGAATCCTCTTTGCGCCTTCTTCCAGAGTGGTGCACAGTTGGTCGGTGGATTGGAAGGCCTTTCGCCGAAGTATCTTCAACGCCGGCTGCGGACACACCGCCATCCTCACCAAGTACTTCCTGGAGGAACCCTCCCTGCGTAGGGCCGTTCTTCATTACGCTGCTTCTCGGCTGCAGCGGCAAGCCGCTCGCGAAGCGCCGACGGCAACGCAGTTCAAAGTTCCGCGCCTTCCGTTGCTCCTCGGCAGCCTCTACGGTCCGATTGCCTTCCTCCTTTCAGGAAAGGAGTGACCCGGCTTGCCGTTCCGAAACTTCTTAAACGATTTTTCGCCGCTGCCATTTTCGCGCGCGACAAATCCTGGATTCTGTCTGGAACTCTGCAATCAGCTTCGAGCCTGCGTATGGTCCTCGAAACTGGGAGATGAAATCTCAAATCCCCTCCTCAACGTCCGTGAAGGCGCCCAGTATTCCGGAGGCAGCACCTTGGCTAACCGGACTGGAGCCGATGCCGTTATCCAATCAGACGTACGCGTCCTTTGCGTTCGTCTGCGGCTCTTGGTAGGGAAATGACGTTTTGCGGGGGGCGGGTTGGGGGCCTATAATGGGCGGCGTGTCGCGCCTTCGACGCCTGGTGGTATCCGACCGTTGGTTTTTTATCACCTGCCGCGTGTTGCCCCGGCGGGGGATTCTCTCGGCGTCAGAATTCGCCTGTTTGGCACAGGTAATCCATGAGCGCCGCGAGGAACACGGCTTCCTGCTCAGCGCTTGGGTGTTGCTGCCGGACCACTGGCATGCCATTATTTGTCCGCCCTATCCGCTCACCATCTCCACGGTGATGGAAGCCATTAAGGGGGGCGCGACCAAGCGCGTTAACCGTTTGCGGCGGGAACGGGGACTACTGTTGCAGCCTCGTTTCTTTGATCGGGCTCTGCGCACGGTGAAGGAGTACCACGAGAAGGTGTGGTATATCCACCTGAACCCGGTGAAGGCGGGGCTGGCGAAACGTCCGCAGGATTGGCCGTGGTCGAGTGTCCATGATTATACCGGTACCATCAACCAAGCGCCGATCACGCCCAGCGGCCTCTCGGTCGACCGCGTGTCGTTACCGGCCGACCCGCACACCCGCATTTGAAACTATGCGAAACACCTTTCGCAGCAATACCGAGGCAAAGAGCCGAGAGGAACGCAAAGGACGCGTACCTCTGCGCTACCCCGCTCTTCCATCCTCTACTGCATGCCGCTTTACCCCCGCGCACTGTCAGGTACCATTTGCCCCTGACCGTTTGCCCTCTGACACCGATTGCCCTCAGCCGACACCCGCGACCTCGGCCGACCACCCACCGGCGCCGGAGTAGTTTCCGTTGAGGCAAGGGCAGCGCGAAACAGTAAGCGGTCAGGAGATCTTGTCCGGTTTCGCAATCTGCGAAACGAATTTATCGCCGGGGTGAGCCGGGGCTGAGCCGTCGTGGGTGCCAAAACGGATTTCCATGCGAGTGTTCTTGGGGAATACCACGTCCGCACCACGCGCAATGAAATGAGAATAGACAGCCCAACCCGCGCCATAGAAGGCAAAGCCAGCGCTGACCGGGTGGGAATGAGCCAATAAGCTGACCACGGCGCCCGCGAACCCCAGACTTGCCCCACCCCTTACTCCCGCTCCGCCATAGTCCGCCCCATGCCCAACGGCCCCGCCGTGGATTCCTTGCCCTTCGTCGAGGTCCAGAGACGTGGCCGCCAGGAAAGCGTCGAAAGCAGGCATGACATAGTTGGTCTTGGGGGTCACGGCATGAGCGCCACCCTCCGCATCAAGCTGCAAATGACTTCCGGAATCGGCGTCGATTCCTTGCAAGCTGGCTTCAACATTCCGAGGTGCTCCGGAGCTGACCCCCAATTGCCGAAACGTAAAGCGGAGCTGTCCGTTCCGACCGAACCGCCGGGCAGCAACAGCCTCCGTGACCGTCCCGTTCAGCCGCGCACCCTCCGGAAGGATCAGCGCATGGTCAGAAGAAAAAAGGGGCTGTGATACCACCGCTCGAACCGGCGTGTCGCGGTGATCGGTGGCCGAGCTGAGGGGCGTAACCAGTCGAATGTGAACGAGGCCTCCAGGCGGGATGGGCCCTGCCATTTTCTGCAACTGCTGGGGCGCGGGAGTTTCCGCACCAAAGGTCAAGGGCGTCTTGAGCTCAGCGGTGAAGTTTGTACCCACCGGCAAGGACGGCCGGTGGTAGGGCAATCTTGCTGATAGCGCCGCCTTCAGGCGCTGCACTTTGCCCGACGCCGTCACATTATTGATCGCGGCCTCTTCTTGATTCAACACCTGCTGATGAATCTGTTTCACTTTGCTCGCGACGCGCCCCTTTTTCTTCTTTTCGTTTTCGCCTGCAACAACATGAACCATGCTGGCGCTCCCTGGAGCACAGCGGTTTGCAAATGGATAGGCTTTCCATCCTTCTCCACTAGGGTGCCGAAATCCACATGGGCCTTGCGGAGAGGTGTGAAGTCGCCATTGGCGATGGCCAGGGGTCGCTGTTTTCGCGGAGCGTTGTCCACCTTAGTCACCTGCCCCACCACCCGGCTACCCGCAGGAATCACCAAGTGGTCAAACACATAGACATTCTCGACCACCTTTCCCTCAACGGGAACACCGACATGCTTCACGGGAACTTTCTTGGTCAAAACGACATGAAGAGGCGTTCCCGCTTGGACGGTCAAGGGAAGAGCGCGGGGGTCTGTGTGCCGATCCTGAGCGAAATTCATCCGAACGCAGCAACCGAGAAGGCCCAGGCATGCCACAGACACGTACACGCGCTTCCACGTTACCATGTCTAGAAACCTCCAGGATTGGTCCCTTTCTGCCCGAGCCCGTAGGATGCTCTCACGCAAAGTAAGGTTGGCCAAGCGGGAAAATGCCGGATCGGGCGGGCGCTATCTCTTGAACATTTCATGGCGAATATCGGCCAGCATTTGGTGTCCCGGTTTTCCCGGCCGAAGTCCGAGCAGGAGACGACACGGCCAAGTGACGCTGCGATCACAGCGCCGCCCCGCGGCCTCTCGACAATTCGTAACCGTTCGGTTACAGTATTGGTAACCATATGGGTACGGTTAAGAGCAAACCCCGCAACGCGGTCTTCCGGGCCATCGCCGATCCGACTCGCCGTCGGATTCTCAGCCTGTTGCGTGGCGGCCGGCAAACCGTGGGAGAGATCGCTTCGAATTTCCCCACGAGCCGCCCAGCGATTTCGAAGCATCTCCGCCTGCTGCGCTCCGCGGGTTTGGTGGTTACGAGGAAAGATGGCACGTCGCAGATCTGTGGCTTGAACGCTAAACCGCTGCGCATCGTTAATACGTGGCTACGGGATTACGAAGCGTTCTGGGACGAGAGCATGCGTAGCCTCAAGAAATATATCGAGGCTGAACCGCACAAGGAGAAGAACTCATGAATCCAACGAGCGCCGGTGACACCATCGTGCAGGAAATCGCCATTAAGGGATCAGCCGAGCGGGTCTTTGAGGCACTGACCGATCCCGGCCAGCGAGTCAAATGGTGGGGTTCCGAGGGACGATTTCAGACCACGCACATGGAGTCTGACCTCCGCCCCGGTGGCAAGTGGATGATGCGTGGTATCGGCATGGGCGGCAAGCCTTTTACGGTGCAGGGAAAATATCGCCAAATCGAACGACCTCGCATCCTCGTCCTTACGTGGCTTCCCGATTGGCAGGAAGATGCGGTCGAGACGATCGTGCGCTTTGACCTGAATGAGAAGAACGGCATCACGACGGTCCGATTGACGCACTCGGGCCTGACCAGCGAGAGTTCACGCGCCAGCCACAAAGGATGGCCTCAGGTCCTCGGCTGGCTGCAGGCTTACGTCGAGCAGCAGGTCTAGGATGGAGGAACTCCCGCGTCCCTTTCTTTCCGATTTCTTTACCGTCGTGCGCCTGCTCAGGCGGCGGGGGAAGTTCACCGAGCCTGATTTCGCCCTCTTGGCGCGAGCCTTCGCCCGGATCGGACTTCAGCGGTGAAAGAGCAGCGGAAGGACAAGTGTCCGCAGAAACGGTTGAAAGAGAGGCAGCTTCGGGCTTTGGCATCCTGGAAGGTGCTAAAACGGCCCCTTCTGTCTGCGCTGGAGGCTGCGAACGATGGGAACCCGGCCGGCCATTGCCTTCAGCGGTGGTTAAGTGTATGTTGTCGGTCGGGCCGGAGTCCATTAGGGAAATTGCCGATCACAGGCGAGGGGGAGATGGTAATGTTCATCATCGCGCTCATTGCCACCGTTCTTGCCTTCGTGCAAAACCTGCTCATGTTCGCTTTTGGCATGAAGGAATCGGCAATTTTTGCCTTCCCGCTTTCGTTTACGGGGATTTTCCTGGGCGAGATCGCGGCGATATGGACGGGGTATTTCTGCGCCCGCAGGTTTCTGCGCCGCAGGCGCCCGCTGGCGCTGGCGGCGTGGGTGATCGTGGTCCTGGGAGCGGCGGAAGTGGCGCTGCCCGGGAGCTTTTTCACAATCGGGGTCCAGTACGCGGGGCGGCAGCTCGCGCTGAACCGGATCAAGGTGGCGGGCACTTCTTTCGAAGCGCTGGCCTCCAACCGGGGCGGCAGCCGGTTCGCGCTCACCTACACCTTGAAATTTCCCAAAACCGGGCATTACCTCACCTACCCGGCCTCGATCGGGCCTTGGGGCAACCAGGTGGACGGCCACTACTTCATCAAGGAACATCCCGAATACCATGACGAGAATTATGTTTTCGAGCCCGGAAGGCCCTACAGCTTTACCGTGGTATTCGACACGGAAGACAAGAAGGTCGACTTCTCAAGTGAAAAAGCGAACATCAGTATGTGCACCAGCAAGGATTACTTCAGGGCCTGCCGGGTGATCGCCATCGGGCTTGAGGGAGTTCCCGCCGCGCTGGCCGCGAATCCCGCGCCGGTCCGGCGCGAGCCCGCCGTCGCGCCGGACAACGTGTGGGATATCACCGAAAAAAGCATCCGCCTGGACGAACTGCACATGAAATCAACGGCGAACAAAACGGGCGCGCCGGTGGGGTTCTCCTTTGTCATCACAAACGTTGGGGAAAAGATCGTGGCCATCCCCGACGGGAATTTCGACAAGGTCATCATGATTGACTATGGGTGGGAGGCGATTTCCGACAGTGCGAAAACCACCAAAGTCACGCCGGGCATGATGCATTTCGGCAATGTGGTGCTCAGAGGCGGCGCACAGTTCATGGTGCGCAAGGGCAGTCTGACCCCGGGCGAAAAGGCGCCGTTTGACGACAAAATCATCCCCTTCGACCCGCTTGCGCCCGGCGTATACAAACTGCACGTGTATCTGTTCAGCCGCTATTCCACCGAGACCAATAGGCCGGTACAGGACCTCGTGCAGGATTTCTCTATCGTTCCTTAAGGGCCGCGCTCTGCCGCGACACAACCTTTGTCTTTTCACTTGCAGTAAAAACACCGCGCGAGCCCCGGCGCACCAAACGGGCGGGGCGAACTGCGGACCGAGGGGAACGTGGCTAAGGCCGGCATCAAGCCTATTCGAGGCAGCCCCTACACTTACGCACTCTTCGTGCAGGGGCCAGCGGCGCTGGCCCGGGCCGAGCGCAGTTCGGCCCTACAAAATGGCGGGGTCCCGGTCTGATCGGGATGATTTCCCCCGCCGCTGCGAGAGTCAGGCAGGCCAAACCCGCCCCACCGGGAGTGCCCCAGGGTCGGCATTCCAGACTGACCCATCATCGCTATCTCACGCAGAATCCCCTGATTTCAAAATGGATCCCATTGCGTAATTCCACAGTGAAAAAAACCAAATGGAGGGTTCTCGAAGCTAATTCGGACTTTTTGGCCTTGTTTCGGGCCCAACTGCTGAATTTCTCGGCATATGGCGTGCATGTACATCTATCCGGTCGGGCTTTTGCCACAGGCAGGATGTCCGACCTGCTGCCTCTTGGAGATGTTTAAAAAATGAGCAAATCCATCCTCGTCGACACCACCAAATGCATCGGGTGTGGAGCCTGCGCCGTCGCCTGCAAGGTGGTGAACCATTTGCCCTTTGATGACTCCAGCGTCACCAAGGACCTACCCGCGAGGCCCTTGAGCGAGGACGACCTCGTCACCTTCGCCCAGAGCCACAGCGAGGTAGACGGCAAATTGTCTGCCACTACCCTGAACGTGGTTCATACGCACGGCACCATCTTCGTGCGGCGATTCTGCATGCACTGCCAGGAGCCCACCTGCGCATCAGTTTGTCCGGTGGGGGCGCTGCACAAGACAGCAGCGGGGCCGGTCATCTACGATGCCGACAAATGCATGGGGTGCCGATATTGCATGATGGCCTGCCCGTTCAGCATTCCGCGCTACGAATGGAAGGCGGTTCTGCCCAAGGTGAAGAAGTGCACCATGTGCGCGCCGCGGCAGGCAAAAGGCTTGCAACCCGCCTGCACGGCAGTCTGTCCGGCCCAGGCCAGCATCTTCGGTGAGCGCAACGATCTATTGAATGAAGCCGAGAAGCGTCTGCGCGAAGAACTGGCAAAGTACTTCCAGCACGTTTACGGCAAGCAAGAGGTGGGTGGCACGTCGGTGCTTTATCTTTCGTCGGTGCCCTTCGAGCAACTGGGCTTGCCCGCCAACCTGCCCACGGAGCCCATGCCGTTATTGACCTATCGAGTGCTTTCCAAGATCCCCAGTCTGGTCCCCCTGGGCGGACTTCTTCTCGGCGGGATCTGGTGGATTACTAACCGGCGAGAGGAAGTGGCGAACGCAGAAAAGCAGGGAACAGGTGACAGGTGACAGGGAACAGTCGTCAGTGGTCCGTTGTCAGTTGTCCGTTGCTAAAGGTCCGGCGGAGGGAGCGGCCTCCAAGGATTCCTGGCATCCACCCCGCCCCCATCAAGGAGGGTCGATTGAGTGGCAACTGACAACGGACCACTGACAACTTTTACGGAGTTTGATCATGACCTTCTCAAAGTTTCCCAAACTTACCTTCTGGCGTGCCGTGCTGGTTATCATTCTGGCCGCGGGGTTTTATTCCACGGTATTGCGATTTGCCACAGGGTTAGGGGCGGCCACGAATCTATCGGACCAATTCCCCTGGGGCATTTGGATTGGTTTCGACGTACTTTGCGGCGTGGGGTTAGCGGCGGGCGGATTCACCCTGGCGGCGATTGTTTACGTCTTCCACATCGAGCGCTTCCACGCCGTGCTTCGCCCCTCGATCCTCACCGCCTTCCTGGGCTATGCGCTGGTGGCGGTGGCGTTGCTCTTCGACTTGGGCAAGCCTTACAACATTTGGCACCCGCTGGTGATGTGGAACCCGCACTCGGTGATGTTTGAGGTTGCCTGGTGCGTGATGCTTTACCTCACGGTGCTGGCTCTGGAATTCTCCCCGGCGGTTTTCGAGCGCTTCCACCTGCACAAACCGCTGCGCATGGTGAAGGCCGCCACCATTCCGCTGGTCATCGCCGGGGTGTTGCTCTCCACCCTGCACCAGTCGTCGCTGGGCAGCCTGTTCCTGATTGTTCCGGAGAAGCTGTCTCCGTATTGGTATTCGCCGCTGCTGCCCGTGTTCTTTTTCATTTCCGCCGTGGGGGTGGGAATGGCGATGGTGATTTTTGAGTCCTACATGAGCGCGCGCGCCTTTGGCCGGGAGATCGAGATGCCTCTCCTGGAGGTGCTCGGCCGGGCGATGGCCGTGGTGCTGGCGATTTACGGCTTGTTGAGGCTCGAGGACCTGTGGAGCCGGGGAGCGCTGGCGCACTTGCGCGAGCCCTCCACGGAGACCCTTTTGTTCCTCCTGGAGATTACTCTGGGCGTGCTGATTCCCTTGCCCATGCTTCTTTTCCGCAAGATTCGTGAAAATCGCGATGGTCTGTTCGGCGCCGCTGTGCTGGTTATCACAGGATTCCTGTTGAACCGTTTGAACGTGTCAATTACGGGCCTCGAGACTTATTCCGGAGTGCATTACTTTCCCCGCTGGACGGAGGTGGCCGTGACTCTCTCGATCGTGGGAGTGGGGTTTTTGCTGTTTAGTCTGGCGGTGCGGTATTTGAACGTAATGGGACCGGAAGCCGCGCACGCGGCGGCTGAGACTCGAACTCGCGTGGCGGCGTAGGAGGGCTGTGTGAAAGCACCGCGCGAGGAATGTAGCGCCGCCCTTTAGGGCGGCACCATCCGTGTTAGGAAATCGGTGTTGAGAATGCAAGGAAAACCTGAACCATGAAGTGCCGGGCTAAAGCCCGCCGCTACAACGGAGACTAATGCACGATGAGAGGTCTTGAGCCATATTGCGCGGCCCGTGTCCCGTTGCCCGTTCCCCGTTCCCCGTAACCCGTATCCCGTATCCTGTACTCCGTATCCCGAGGTTCTTAGATGCTGCGTCTAACTCACAGTCTCGCGATCAAGCTGACGGCCTGCGTGGTGGGGGGCATGGCGCTTCTCTTTTCGATCTATGGGTATTGGAACCTGCGTCTTTGGCGCCAATCGCAGCAGGAAATTATCTTCCAGGGCGCCGACCGCATCAGTGACACGATCCAGCGCAGTATTCGTTACTCGATGCTGAACAACCAGCGGGAGGAAGTGTTCCACATCATCAACACCATCGGTCACGAAAGCGGCATCAGCCGCATCCGCATTTTCAACCGCGAAGGGAAAATCAGTTTTTCCACCGACGGCCAGGAAGTGGGCCAGTTTGTGGATAAGAAAGCCGAGGCGTGCTACGCTTGTCACGCGCAGGCCCAACCGCTTATCAAACTCGACCGGCCCGACCGCATGCGCATTTACCAAGCGCACGACGGCACGCGTGTGCTGGGGCTGATCCGCCCCATTGAAAACGAGGCGGATTGCTCGAACGCCTCCTGCCACGCTCACACCGATAGCAGCCAGGTGCTGGGCGTGCTTGACACCAATGTTTCCTTGGCCGCCATGGATGTTGCCGTGGCGCGGCACGAGCGCCGGGCGATCATCTTCACGGCCCTCTCGCTCCTGGCCGTGAGCCTGTTCACCGTCTGGCTGATTTGGCTGACCGTGCACAGACCCGTACACCGGCTCATCGAGGGCACACGCGCCGTGGCCCAAGGCGATTTGGATTATCTGCTGCCGGAAACCAATAACGACGAAATCGGCAGCCTGGCCGTTTCCTTCAATCGCATGACCCAGGAACTCAGGAAAGCGCAAGCGGAAAACCGCCAGTGGACCGAAACCCTGGAAGACCGCGTGCGGCAGAAGACGGGAGAACTGGAAAGCGCTTACCGCAGCCTGACGCAATCGGAGAAGATGGCCTCACTCGGCAAATTGGCGGCCGTGGTGGCGCATGAAATCAATAATCCCCTGGCCGGCATTCTGACTTACAGCAAATTGATTTCGCGCATGGCGGACAAAGGGTTCAATGAAGGCCAGCGCCTGAAGGAGGCCAAGGGCTACTTGCAGATTATCGAGGGTGAAAGCCGGAGGTGCGGCAGCATCGTGCAAAACCTGCTCACCTTCGCGCGCCAGACGCCCATCAATCCGCAGAAAAACGATTTGAATGCGATCATCGAGCGCTGCCTGCTGCTGGTGGGACATCAGATGGACCTGCAAAGCGTCGAGTTGGAGAAAAAACTCGACCCTCAGCTCCCGCCGCTCTATTGCGACGCGGGGCAGGTGCAGCAGGCGCTGCTGGTGATCCTGATGAACGCGGTGGAAGCGATGCCGCACGGCGGCCGGCTGGGCATCGAGAGCGCCTACGACGCGGCGCACCGCCTGGGCCGCGTGGTGGTGAGCGACGAAGGGCCGGGCATTCCGCCACAGGTGCTTCCCCACATCTTCGAACCCTTCTTTACCACCAAGGAAGAGGGCAAAGGAACCGGACTGGGGCTCGCCATCGCCCTCGGCATCGTGCAACAACACGGAGGAAACATCGAGGTGGCGTCCAACGCGCAGAAAGGCACGGAGTTTACCGTGCTGCTGCCGGAGGAAGCGACGATGAGCATCGGCAGCGCCGCGTAAAGAATTGCCGATTTTCGATTGACAGAAGAATTGCCGATTGTCGATTGACGATTGAAAAAGGACAACGACCGGAGAAATTAACGTCTGTTGAAAGGACGGTAGATTGACAATGGATAATTGACGATTGAACGGGGAGGAAGACTTCTGTTCCGTCAATTGACATTCGTCATTCGACAATCGTAAATTCTGTGACCCCAAAAGAAATGCAAGCGCGGACGAAAGCATTTGCATTGCGCGTTATCAAGCTGGTTGGCGCGCTGCCTCGCAATATGACTGGCCAGATTATTGGCCGGCAACTGCTTCGCTCGGCAACCTCGGTGGGAGCCAACTACCGGGCCGCCTGCCGGGCGCAATCGCGCGCCGAGTTCGCAGCGAAACTTTCGATAGTCGTCGAAGAGGCGGACGAAAGCCTTTACTGGCTGGAGCTTTTGGAGGAATCGGGCCTGATCAAGCCGGAGCGCTTAACCGAGCTGCTGAGAGAGATAAATGAGCTGTTGGCGATTAGTGCCTCAGCGCGTAAGACAGCGAAACAAAGAATTGTCGAATGACGATTGAGTGGGGAATTGACGATTGTCGATTGACGATTGTCGATTGAAAGACGACATCATGAAGGATTTACGATATGCGATTACCGATGGTCGATTGACGGCAGGAAAACCTTACTTTGCTCGCAATCGTCAATCGGCAATTCTTTCGTCAATCGACAATCGTCAATCGAAAATCGAAAATCGGCAATTATGAGGAGCAGGTTATGAATCCCAAAGCAAGCCTCTTGATCGTTGACGACGAAAACGTCGTGCGCGACTCGCTGGGCAAATGGTTCGAGGAAGAGGGCTACAGCGTGGACACCGCCAACAGCGCGCGCGAGGCGCTCCTGAAGCTGCCGCGCCAGCGCTGGGACCTGGCATTGGTCGACATCAAGATGCCCGGCATGGACGGCCTGGAGCTGCACCGCAAGATTCGCGAAGTCGATCCGGAGATCATCGTCATCATCATGACCGGCTACGCTTCGGTGGAAACCGCGGTGCAGGCGCTCAAAGACGGCGCCTATGATTACATCATGAAGCCCTTCGACCCGGAGGACCTGGCGCACGCCGTCTCCAAGGCCCTGGAGCATCGCCGCACGCGGGAGGAAAATGTGCGCCTGCGCGAGACTCTGGGAGAAGCGCTGGCCGTGGAGTTGGTGGGCCAGAGCCAGCCCATGCAACGCGTGCTGGAAAACATCCGCACCGTCGCGCCCAATGACACCACGGTGCTCATCCACGGCGAAAGCGGCACGGGCAAGGAGCTGGTGGCCCGCGCCATCCACAATCTGAGCCCCCGGCGCTTCATGCCGCTGGTCACCATCCATTGCGGGGCGCTGACGGAGACGCTGCTGGAAAGCGAGCTTTTCGGGCACGAGAAGGGCGCCTTCACCGGCGCGCAATATCGCAAGAAGGGCAAATTCGAGATCGCCGAAGGCGGCACGGTGTTTCTCGACGAGATTGCCGACATCAGCCTGAAGACCCAAACCGACCTGCTGCGCGTGCTCCAGGAAAAGGAGATCACCCGTGTTGGCGGCAACCAGGCGCTCAAGGTGGACTTCCGCGCCATCGCCGCCACCAACAGGGATTTGCGCGATCTGGTGAAGGCCGGGACCTTCCGCCCCGACCTCTATTACCGCCTGGATGTTTTCGGCATCACCCTGCCGCCGCTGCGCGAGCGCAAAGAGGATATCCCTTTACTCGCCGAGCATTTCCTGCGCAAGTATTCACAGGCCATGAACAAGCGCTTCACCGGCATCAGCCGCACCGCCCTGGAGGTTCTGATGAATCACCAGTGGCCGGGCAACGTTCGCGAGCTGGAGAACGCCATTGAACGCGCCATGGTAATCGGGCGCGAGCCGGAAATCCAAGCCGCGGATTTCCCCCTGCAAGGCGCGGCGCCGGCGGCGGCGGAGGGCAGCATGGCGCTCGACGATGTGGAGCGCGGGCACATTCAGCGCGTGCTCGAAGCCTGCGATTGGAACCAGACGCGGGCCGCCAAGGCGCTCGGCATCGACCGCGTCACGCTCTACAATAAGATCAAGAAATACGGGTTCCGGAAGGCGAACGCGACTACGGTATGAGAATCATTTCCCTGATGCCGGTTGGACAGGTGGACCGCGCCCTGCTGGAACCTCTCGCCGAGGGCCTGACGCAGCGGCTGCGCGTCGCTTGCTCCATTCAACCCGACGGCCTGGAGGCTGAATTCGCCTTCAACCCTCTGCGCCGGCAGTATCACTCCTCGGAAATCCTCAAGAAGATTCTTCAGCGCCCCCCCAGCCTAAATTGGAAAGTTTTGGGGGTGACGGAAATGGACCTCTACATTCCCGTGCTCACCTTCGTTTTCGGGGAAGCGCAATTGGCCGACGGCGGGGCCGTGGTCTCTGCCTATCGCCTGCGCCAGGAGTTCTATGGCCTCCCCCCCGACCCCGAACTTCTCCACCAACGCCTGCTGAAAGAAGCCCTCCACGAATTGGGCCACACCTACGGCCTGCACCATTGCCCGGATTATACCTGCGTCATGAGCGCCGCCAATGGCGTCGAGCGCATCGACCTGAAACGCCCCGACTTTTGCCCAGCCTGCGCGCAATTGTTGCCCGCCGACGAGCGGTGAGCGGCGCGGTCCCATGGCTGATGCCACAGGCTATGCAACGCCCCCCTCCGGGGCTGAGGAATCAGAGCCTGCCACGGGCATTATCTTTCCTTTGAAACCCAAATCCGATGCCCGCAGATTGTCTTCCCTGGTTCCCATCCATTAAATCTTAATCTAAAAGCTGTTAAAATTGCTGTATTAGCAATAAAACATTAATTTAATTAATTTTTGTGTTGACAAATTCAATTTATGTGCGTATTCTGTTTGCGTACGCTGAGGTCACTCATGGATATTTCAAAAACTTCCTGTCCCGACTGCAAGCAGCCTCTAAAGATCGTTCGTATGGCGTGCGCCTCGTGTGGCATGTCGATGGAAGGCGATTTCGAGGTTTCGCCGCTAGCCCAGCTAGCCTTGGATGACCAAACCTTCGTCATCGCCTTCGTGCGCTCGCACGGATCGATCAAGAAAATGGAGAGCCTGTTCGGCATCAGCTATCCGACGGTGAAGAACCGCCTGAATGCCATCAGCGCCGCGCTCGACAAAAGCTTCCAGGCGCCCAGCCCGAATCTCTACGTCCTCGAGCAGCTCGCCCGGGGAGATATCAGCGTGGAGGAAGCGCTGGAAAAACTTTCATGAAAATTGGAGGAGGAAACACCATGTCGCAAGAAACCAAGAAAGTGCTTGAGATGCTGGCGTCCGGCCAGATTTCCGCCGACGATGCGGAAAAACTCTTGGAGAAACTGGGGACGAACGGCGCCGCTCCGGCCACAGCCGCAGCCTCCGAGGAAGGTGCGAAGCCCGGCCAAAAGCTCCGCTTCCTGCGTGTCGTCGTGGATGAACCCGATCACAAGCAAGTGAACATTCGCGTGCCGCTGGCCATGTTGGGGACCGGAATCAAGCTTTTTGCCATGCTTCCAACCAAAGCCAGTGAAAAACTCGCTGAGAAGGGCATCGACCTCTCCGCCCTCCGCAATTTGCCGCGCGAGGAATTGTTGGACCAACTGAGGGAATTACACGTGGATGTGGACAGCACGGACGGGGAAAAAGTTCGCATCTTCTGCGAATAGGCGGGATGGCGCGGCAAACGCGGAGAACGGTTCACGCCGAGGGGCCGGAACTGAGAACGCTGAAGCGCTCCACGCGCCCAAAGTCAGTCAGCGTGCCAGCACTACTGGCCCTTTGGCGACACTTCACCACCCACGATCAACTCATGCGTTTTAGGGCAGGGAAACAAAGCGTGTGACCAAACATGCGACCTACGACCTTGCGGTGTCAACAGTCCGGATTACTGTTCCCAATTCACCCAGGCAATCGCTGAGGAATGATTAGGCACAACCACAATGGGTACACCTCGGTTCCAGGCAACATTCTCGAAGAACTTATCGACCCCTCCCTTGGAGGATACGATAGCGATTCTAGACGGCAGTCTCCAAACTTTAGAGAAGTGTTCGCCAAGCGCCAGGCTGTCCAGAACTGAAATGGTTCCGGCAACCTCAGTGACATCAAGGATGACTCCCCGATTGGCACGCTTCTCCGTCTCTTCTTTTACTCTTTCGAAAAGGTTGTAGAGATCGGAAAGATTATACGGGCCCACTGCCTTTATCAACAGGTGGGTTTCCGCGTCACATATCTGCACTTCCAAACTCAACATCCACCTCCTGACTGAACAAGAAACCAATTCACTCGCCCCTGGGAACTCGTTCCGACTCAAGCTGCAGGTGCATCCATCAGGCTTCGCAACACTCCCGGAACCTTATGGAAATCATCAGACTTGTCGAAAAAGAAACGCGCCCCGCTCTCCAGGCATTTCTTGCGATATTGCCGATCGCTGTAATTGCTGAGCACGATAACAATCGGTCGGAATTGATCTTTTTTCAAACCCTCGAGCACGTCGATGCCGCTTGCGCCCGGCATGTGGATATCGAGGATCACCACGTCGGGTTTCACCTTACGGATTTCCAGCGTCGCGGCCAAACCGTTGTTCACGTGACCGACAATTTCCAATCCGGCCACCTCCGCCAGGCTGAACCTCAGGCGTTGAACGAAAACTTCCGAATCATCTGCGATTAGGATTCTCATCTTGGCGCGGTTTAAATCCTAAGGCCCGCAGTGAACGAGCACTATCGCTGGAAATGGATTTCCTACGTAGGACTTATTAGTAGGTAGGTGTCATGCTTTGTACTACACGGCGGGCACATCCCCCAAGCGAAGCTTCCGAGGAACAGGAAACGGCTTCTCACCCGCCCGAGGCGTTGCGTGGACGGTCACGCTTCGCGGCGATTCAATCCACAAGCTGGCTGCGCAGCGCATAGCTCATCAGCTCGGCAGTGGTCGTCATGCCCATCTTCTCCAAAATGCGCGCGCGATACGTGCTTACGGTCGTCACACTCAAATTCAGCATCTCGGCGATCTGGGAGATGGCCTTTCCTGAGCCAATCAACCGCAGGACTTCCAATTCACGGTCCGACAACTTCTCGTACAGAGGCCGGTCGGATGTCGGGCCCAAATCCGAGGCGAGCATCTCCGCCAGTGCCGGGCTCACGTACCGGCCCCCGGCAAGCACCTTGCGGATGGCCTTGATCAATTCATCGGGAGCGCTATCTTTGTTCATGTAGCCGGAAGCGCCAGCCTTCAGCACCCGCTTGCCGTACTGGTCCTCTGGATGCATGCTCAGAACCAGTACCGGGAGCTTGGGCCGCAGCCGTTTAAGGTCGGCGAGGACATCCACCCCGCTGCGTCCCGGCATAGTGACGTCCAGAATCACCAGGTCCCAGGCGTGGCCCTGCACTTGGGCAAGGGTCTGCTGGGCATTCTCCGCCTCGCCGTATGCGGCGTCCTTCAACTCGCGCGCCAGGATTTCGATCAGCCCTCGGCGCAGGATAGCGTGGTCATCCGCGATCAAGACCCTAATCATGGCCTTTCTCCCCCTCGGTATGACGGTCCTCCGGAATCCGAATCTTCACCGTCGTACCTTTCCCGGGCGGGCTGATGATGGCCAATTCGCCTCCCAGCAGCATGGCCCGCTCGCGCATTCCCAGGATTCCGAGTGACTTGCCGTCGGAGAGTTTATCCTCGGGAATCCCTTTGCCGTTATCGTGAACTTCCAAGGTCAAATTCCCGAATTCCCGTGCCAGCCGTACCTCGACCGCGGTGGCGCCCGCATGCCGCGCCACATTGGTCAGCGTCTCCTGAAATATGCGGAAAATCGCCGTGGCCTGCTCCGGATCGACGGCGATATCCTCCCGGGGCAGGTCCAGCCGGCATCGCATGCCGGTTCGCGACTGGAAATCCTCCCCCGCCCATTGAATGGCCGCCACCAAACCAAGGTCGTCCAGGATTCCCGGCCTCAGCTCGGTGGAGATTCGGCGCACGGTCCGAATCGACTCATCCACCAGTTGCAGGATCGAGTCAGTCCTCTTTGATGACTGTTTCTTGCCGGCCGGCAATTCGCGGATCAAAGAGATCAAGTCGATCTTTATGGCGGTCAGAGCCTGCCCCAGTTGGTCATGAATTTCACGCGCCACTCGCTTCCGCTCCTCTTCCCGCACGCTTTGGAGCCGCGCGGTGAGCGCCCGCAACTGTTCGAGTGAACGTTCCCGTTCCTGTTCCGCTCGCCGGTGCTCGAGGCGACCACGCACGACGGTGATACCAAACGCTAAATCGCCAGCCAGCTCCTCCATCAGCCGCATTTCCTCCGGAGTGATGGCGTTGGCTTCCGCGGAGTAAATCGTGAGCGCGCCAAATACCTTCGCCTTCTCGTCCTTGAGAGGCAGAGCCATATTGGAACGATAGCCGCGCTGCAAAGCATTCTCCCGCCACAGGGCCATGAGGGGGTCGGTTGCGACATCCTGAGCACACACGCTCTTGCCGGCCCGAATGGCTGTTCCAGTAGGTCCGCATCCACGCGCCGTGTCCTCTGCCCAACTAATCTGGGCACTGGCGACATATCCACTTTCGAACCCCGCCCAAGCTACTGGCCGTACCGTCTTCGCCTCATCATTCTCAGCATATCCCACCCAAGCCAAGCGGTATCCTGCCTCGTCGCAAATGATACGGCAGATGTCGTTGAGTAAGCTCTGCTCGTCATCCGCATGTAGGAGGGCCTGGTTGCAATTGCTGATGGCTTCCAGCTCACGATTCAAACGGTGCTGCGCGTCCTCCGCCGCCTTGATCTCGGTGATATCGCGAGTGATCCCCCAAGCCCGCACGAACATTCCGTTCTCGACAATCGGTATCTCCGTCCGCAGGCGGTACCGGGGGTTGCCTTCCTTGTCGAGGTCCCGGAATTCCGTGGTCCGGCTTCTCAAACCGGTTCGAATCGACACCCGGAACGACTCCAACACTCCCTGATCGGAGGGATGAAACAGGTCCCGAAGCCGTTTCCCAACCACCGCTTCGGGAGCGGAGTAGCCCATGATGCGCGCATATGCCAGATTGCACTCGGCGATGTAACCGAATTGCATGAGCCTCTCAAAAATCGTTTCCCCTGGCAGTCCGACGGGAACGGGATGTTCCAACTCCAAGCGCCAAACCCCCTCATGGGAGTGGGAGATGAAGTCCTTATACCGCTGTTCACTGCGTCGCAGCGCTTCTTCCGCCCGCTTGCGCTCGGTGATGTCTTCGACGATGGCCAGGGAAAACCGCGGGATCCTTTCCGTGCCGGGAACCAGCGAAACGTGCAGGTTCACCCAGACCAGGCTGCCATCCTTGCGTCGGTAACGCTTCTCCATCGCGAAGGATTGCCGCCTTTCTTCCAGAACCTCTGACAGAAGCTGCCGGTTGGGCTCACGATCGTCTTCATAGGTGATGTCCATAAACGTCAGTGCGCGCAGTTCGTCTTCTGTGTAACCCAGCATTTTCTGATAAGCCAAATTTGCGGCCTGGAATTGGGTCGTGATGCAATCCGTCAAAGCAATGCCCACGGCGGAATTTTCGAAAACCGCGCGCCAGCGCTGCTCGCTCTTGCGCAACTCCTCTTCCGCCTGCCGGAGCTCAGTGATGTCCCGGGTGATGCCCCATGCCCGGACTTGCATTCCGTTCTGGACAATCGGAATCTCCGTCCTGAGAAGGTGTTTCAAGGCGCCGGTCTTGTCGCGGCTCCGGAACTCGACGGTCCGGCTTTGCCATCCACCGCCCGCTGAGGCTCGCAGCGCCGCATTCCTCTCTTCATCCGAAACGGGAAACACTTCGCCAAGGCGTCCGCCCACCACCTCTTTTGCGGAAAAGAACCCCATGTTGTGCGCTTGAGCTTCGTTGCACTCCGCAATGTAGCCATATTGGTAAACCCTCCTCACTGCCTCTTCCGGTTCGAGGTCAATAGGAATTGGCTGTTCATATTCCACCCGCCACACGCCTTCATTGCTGTGTTCAATGAAATCCCGGTAGCGCTGATCGCTTTCTTTCAGCGCCTCCTCGGCGCGCTTACGCTCAATCACCGTAGCAATGGCATCGCCGATCATTCTCACGTGGGCAACGTCGGTATCGGACCAGGTGATCGGCCGCGCATTGGAGTGCAATCCGAGGCAACCTACGATCGTTCCCGTGGCGGCTTTAATGGGAACATCGAGGGCTGAAAACGTACCTTCCGCCACATAGTGCCGGCGCTCCGCCAAAGCCTCCGGAGGCAAATTATCCGTGCTGTCAACCCGGACTATCTCGTCGGCAAGAAGCCGGCTCTCACTCCAAGGCTGGGTCCCAAATTTTGTGTTTTGATAATCTTGCAGTCGGGAGGGAACATTAGGCCCGCACCACTCATGCGTCATGCTCCACGTGGTCCGGCCGGCCGAGAGCATGTTGATGAAGGCACGATCAACCTTCATGAATTCTGCAATCGCTTGTAAGGAGCTGATGATGCTGGCATCAACCTCGGACCACGCACAAGTGGCGAACCGCGCCAGGATATTGGTCATCAACGCGTCAAACGCCGCCTGGCGTCTGAGCGCATCCTCTTGTCTTGCCCTTTCTTGGGAGGCCCGCGCCGCCGCGTGCCGATGCAGCGCCACCATGACAGATGCCAACAACAAAAGGGAGAGAATTCCGACCAGCCAATCCAAGGCCACGCGTCGGCGGTGCCCCGAGAGTGCTTCGTCCCGGTCCACTTTGCGGGCCAGGCTATCTCCAGCCGGGGTGAATCGTCGCCCCACGCCGAAGACCCTTACCCCCCGATAGTCAGTGAATTCGCCGAAGGCCACATCGTTTTCACGGGCCACGCGCGATTCAAAGGACTCTCCGTTCAGCGGTCGCCAGAAGACCGCCTCCGCTCCCCGGGCATAGAGGTGAGGAGAGAAAACAAAGGCCTCCTTGGCATCATGCCACACAAGCAGCGTGTCGCTGGTGCGTGTGGGCGTGCTCTCAAATGCAATCAGCGGACCGGTGTTCCTCCAGGGATCAGAAACCATCACCACGGCCCCGATCTTACGCCGGGACACTTGACCGTGTGGCAAGGCTTCAACATTGGCGAAAACCGGAACGGCGAGCGTAAGCCAGATGTGACCCTGCTTCATACCAAAGGCGATCACTTTGAAGTCGTCGGTCGGACCAAGCCACTGACAAGAATTGTTGACGGATTGGGCGATCTCCGGGCGGATGCCCGTCTGCGCCGCGATTCGGCAATGGCTGTCCAGCACGGCGCCGGCCATGTATCCATAACCTTGGCGAGTCGCATCGAGATCCCTTTCCACGCTTCGTTGGGTTCCCGTTTCCCTCCCCTGGCTTCCCGAAGCAGAGAGCAGGCTTTCAGTGAGAGGGTTCCTTGCCACCAGATCTAGGTCCACCCGCCGGTCGTTCCACCACAGGGTCACAACCCTGACCCGGGAATCGGCCGAACTGGACAACCACTCATTCCAGTAGGAGAGAGTGCGGAAGTAGTCTGCTCGCAAGTCGTGCCAGATGAAACCTACAACTACCGCTGCCAGAATCAAAAAGCTCACCGCATATAGCGAAGAGATTCTTTTAAGGGAACCTAGGGTGGGCAGTTTGTTCGTGTCGTTCCGCGCACCGGCCGGCGCAGCTTGCGTTTGCTTTTCGGAATGCTCCACGCGCGCACCTCGTCGGACTAAGGAGAATGGGTGGAGTCGTCTGTAACCAAAACCTGCTCGGTCTCCCCGTCTGTCGTCACCATCGCCTCGGCACAAACGGCGGATGCATTCGCCGCCGCGAGGCAGGCAGTTTGTGTGCATGAGGAGTTAAAGCGGATTGCGACTACAGGCACAAGCACCCCCGATTCCCCACTTGGAGTCTGTTACCTAATCCGCGACTGCCACTATTATTGCGCCAACCGAGCCCCTAATCAATGGCTCGTTGCGGGTTCCCTGTCCAAGGGGCTGCACGCATGGAGAAGGTAGGAAAACGGGCAGAACGAAATCCAGGGATGGCGTGCCGTGAAAAACAATCCGATGATGCGATAGCCCGATTCCAACCCAGCGCAGGTCGGCAAAAAGATTCCCCTGAAAAAGCGCCATCCGGCCGGTAAGGAAAACCCCATTCAGATCTCCGCCGAATTGCGCGATGTGAACACCATTGATTCGAGCGGCGAACAGAAACCCTACAGCATGGAATTCCCCATCGTGCAGGGCGAGAAGGTGCTGGGTTATGTGCAGATCAAGGGCGAAATGGACGCCGTGGGTGAGTTGCTGCGCAGGAAATATGTGGACACCCTAGCCTTGATTCCCTGCACCATGTTGATGGGAATGTTTGCCGTGGTCTGACTGGCCTTTCGATTCACCAAGCCCATTGACCTACTGGTGGTGGGTGCGCAGCAGGCAACTGGAATGGGCCATGGAGCGTGCCGTGGTGCTGGGTGAAACCGATGGCGTGGAGTTGCACGACCTGCCACCGGAAATCCACCTAGCCGGGCCTTCCGCATCCGCTCACGCAACGCCTCCCACCGCCCCGGCGCAGACTGCTGAAAACAGTCCCCAACCCATCATCGGGGAGGACTCCTGGGAAGGACACGAGAAAGCTAAAATCGTCGAAGCCCTGCAACGAGCGAATGGAAGTATCACCCGCGCCGCGCAAATGCGCGGCATGACCTTCCGCACCTTGCAATATCGCCTGGAAAAACTCGGAATCAAGAGGCCGTCAGGAATAGGATCATCGCACGATCGGGTCTTCGGGTCATGGAAGAGCCTTGATGTTGAGGATCAAGCCGTGACCCGGAAACCTACGGGGTCGCGGCAGCCTTCCTCAACTCCACATCGATCGTAATGCCAACCTCATCGGAGATGACGGCGGACGGAAAGCCACTCACCCCAAAGTCTTCCCGGTTGATCTGGGTAGTCGCGGAGGCGCCCATTTTCTGGTTCCCACGGGGGTCCTTGATGGGCCCGGTCGGGCCGTCAACATCCAGCACCACTTCCTTGGTGACCCCATGGATCGTCAGATCGCCCGTGACCTTCAGCTTGCCTGCGCCCGCTGCTTCGACGCGTTTGGATTTGAAAGTAATCGTGGGATACTTTTCCACGTCCAAGAGCCTCGGACCCCGCACGTCCCTGTCTCGCATCTCAACCCGAGTATCTACGGAAGCAGCATCAATCGTGATGTCGATGGAGCCCTTCGCCACGTCGGCGGGGTTGTATTGCACTGTGCCGGCCACCTTGGTAAACGCCCCACGCACCGTGGAAATGCCCATGTGGCGCACGGAGAATTCCGCGGAACTGTGGGCGGGGTCAAGCTGCCAAGTGTCGGATTGAGCAGATGCGGATACTGCCAATACAACCGTGCAAATGAGATAAAGGACTAACCGAGACTTCATGGATCCTCCTTTTTTGGTTGCGCGTTCCCCCCTCAACGCCTCGTGCGCGGGCGTAACCTGCATTAATCGGTTTTAGACCTGGCCCAATTCTCGTAAGCAACCGAATTCTAGCATTGTTTGCGCGCTGGCGCACGTGGATTCTAGCGCACGGGCGCACGACATCAGAGTTGCACAATCCCAGGAGGAGTGAGAAAGCGGTTGGGGTTTCTTGTTCTGACAGCTTATAATACTGTCAGAGAGGAGAATCCCATGTCCCACCCTTCGCCGCTCGAGGTTTTGCAGCTCAAGCGTGACCAGTTGAAGGCACGGCTGGCAGAAATCGGTGATATGCGTCCGGGGTCTTTGGTCGAGCGCTTCCGCAAGTGTGGCAAGCCGACCTGCCATTGTGCGGAGAAGGATGCGCCCGGTCACGGACCGTGTTATTCGCTGACCCATGCGGTCGCCCGCAAAACGCTGACGCGCGTGATCCCCAAGGGGGTGGCCGTCGAGCACACCCGCCAGCAGATCGCCGAGTACCATCGCTTTCGCGATCTGGTGCGGGAGCTGATTACGATCAGCGCCCAGATCTGCGATGCGCAGATGCCCGCGGCGAGCGCCCCCAACCCGACCTCGGTTAAAAAAAACTTCGCTCGCCGCCCTGCTGGCCACCGACATCGTGTACGAGATTGAGGCGCTGGTGGGGCGCCAGGCCGTCAACGCCCTGGATCTGGAGGCGTTGGAAATGGCCGTGCGCCAACAGGTTTTGCAGTTGGCCGCGCGCGCCGTCGAACAGCGCCTCAATGCCGACACCTCCGATCACACCGGACCTTGCCTGCCGTGCCCTTGTGGGGGTGAGGCGCGCTACGCCGGGCGCCGCTCGAAACACTTTCACAGTGCCCTGGGTGCCCTCCAGTGGCAACGCGCTTACTATCATTGCGGCTCCTGCGGGGGCGGGTTTTGTCCGCGCGACCGCACTCTGGGGCTGGAAAACTCCTCCCTGTCTCCGGCGGTCGCGCGCATGGTCGGGACGGTGGGAGCGCTGGTGAGTTTTCAGGAAGGCAGCACCCTGCTGCAAGAACTGGCGGGGGTGGCCGTCAACGCCAAGCAGGTGGAACGAACGGCAGAAGGCTTGGGAGCAGAGATCGCCGCCGACGAGCGTCGGGATACCCAGCCGGCCCACGATGATCTTCCCCTCTCTGGCACTCTCTACCTCGGCATCGATGGAACCGGCGTCCCGCTGCGCGCCGAGGAGTTGGCGGGACGGGCGGGCAAGCAGTCCGATGGGTCAGCGAAAACGCGCGAGGTCAAGCTCTGCACGGTGTGGAGCGCCGAATCTCGCGATGAACGCGGTACTCCCGTGCGCGACGAAGGTTCGGTAACCTACTCCGCCGCCCTCGAGAGCGCCGCCACTCCCGACACCGCCTCACAGCGCTCGGAATTTAGCGAGCGGGTCTGGCGCGAAGCCACACGCCGCCGTTTCCCCCAAGCGCCCCGCCCCGTGGTCTTGGGAGATGGCGCGCCTTGGATTTGGAACGTCGCCGCCGACCTGTTTCCCCAAGCCCGGCAAATCGTCGATCGCTTCCACGCCAAAGAGCATCTCAGCAACCTCGCCAAAACCCTTTATGGCCCCGCCGACCCGCGCGCCCCGGCCTGGGCCAGACGGCGACATCAAGAACTTGACACCGGTCGCTTCCGCGCTCTGCTGGCGGCGGTCCGCCGCCATGCCTCCATCTGTGAAGCTGCCCGCCGCACTCTCCACTCCTTCCAGACCAACCGTCACCGCATGCGCTACCCCGAGTTCCACGCGCAGGGTTTCTGCACCTCGACCGGGGTGGTCGAAGCCGGTTGTAAGGTGGCCATCGGCACTCGCCTCAAACGCGCCGGCATGCACTGGACCTTGGACGGAGCCAACGCCATTATCGCCCTTCGCTGCTGCAAGCTCAGTGGACGCTTCCAAGATTTCTGGGAGCGCCGATCTACGCCCAGCGCCGCCTGATGGTTTTTCTCACTTTTCTGACGTGCGCCCCTAGCGCACCGGTTGTAGGGGTGCGGCTTGCCGTACCCCCACGACCTATTAATTTACGCTGGCGCTTGCGCCTGGAATTGCTATGATAACTTTTCGCAATGTGAGAAATGGCTGTCGAATGCCAATTTACCATCGTCGATTGACGATTGACGGCAGAGGAAGATTTCCTGGTTTTCAATCGTCGATCGACAATCGGCAATAGCTTGAGGGGGAATTCTATGCCCTATCCAAAACCCAGCCGGCGTTCCTGGGCAGAGCCGTGGAAGATCAAAATGGTCGAGCCCATTCGCATGACCACGCGTGGCGAACGTGAGAGGTATATCGCCGAAGCGGGGTACAACACCTTCCTGCTCCGCTCCCAGGACGTTTACATCGACCTGTTGACCGACAGTGGCACCAACGCCATGAGCGACCGCCAGTGGGCGGGCATGATGCTGGGCGATGAAGCTTATGCCGGCAGCACGAACTTTTACAACTTGTGGGAGGCTGTAACTCAGTATTATGGATACAAGTATCTCGTCCCCACGCATCAAGGGCGCGCCGCCGAGCACATCCTGTCGCGCATCATGATTCACCCCGGTGACATTATTCCCGGCAACATGTACTTCACCACCACACGCCTGCACCAGGAACTTGCCGGGGGCGCATTCGTCGACGTGATTATTGATGAAGCGCACGACCCCGCGAACCCGCACCCGTTCAAGGGCAACGTGGACCTCGCCAAGCTGCAACGGGTCATCCAAGACTCCGGCCCGCGCAAGATTCCCTACGTCTGCATCGCCGGCACGGTGAACATGGCGGGCGGACAGCCGCAGTCGATGGAAAACATGCGCGCCCTCCATGAGCTGTGCCGGCGGAATAAAATCCCCGTGGTGCTTGACGCCACGCGCGCCGCGGAGAACGCCTACTTCATTCAGCAGCGCGAGCCGGGGTACCAGTCAAAGAAAGTGGTCGAGATTCTGAAGGAGTACTGCTCCTATACCGACACGTGTACGATGAGCGCGAAAAAAGACGCGCTGGTGAACATCGGCGGCTGGCTGGCCACCAACGACCCGGACCTTTACGAGGAGGCGCGCAACCTGGTGGTGGTCTACGAAGGCTTGCACACTTACGGCGGCCTGGCGGGACGCGACATGGAAGCCATGGCGCGCGGCATCGTGGAAAGCGTCGCCGACGACCACATCCGCTCGCGCGTCGGCCAGGTGGAATACCTCGGCAATCACCTGCTCGACTGGGGCATTCCCATCGTCAAGCCCATCGGTGGGCACGCGGTTTTCCTCGACGCTAAAGCGTTCTACCCCCACATACCCCAGTGGCAGTACCCGGCGCAAGCGCTCACCTGCGATATCTACATCGACTCGGGCGTGCGCACCATGGAGCGCGGCGTGGTCTCCGCCGGACGCGACCCCAAAACCGGCGAAGAACACTTCCCCAAACTGGAGTTGGTGCGCGTTACCCTTCCCCGCCGCGTTTACACTCAAGCGCACATGGACGTGGTCGCCGAATCGGTGCTGGAAGTGTATGAGCACCGCGAGGAAGCCCGCGGCCTGCGCATGACCTACGAACCAAAATATCTGCGCTTCTTCCAGGCGCGGTTTGAACGGGTGGGCTGAGACTGCCTGGGGGATCAAATCGCGGTAAGAGGCGCGTTTCTTCCTGAAGTTTCCTCGCTATCGGGCGCGAGAAGCTTGTGGCAGAGGCGAATCAGGCGGCTGTGCGGGATGGCTTGGTTTGGGTTCAACATCACCAATTCACCCTGGCGGAAGCTGCTGTAATACCAGCGCGCCAGCAGGCTGAGGTGTTCCCACGGCGGAAGCGCTGATGGGGGCGGCCCGCCTGCTGCTCCGCCGAGCGATTCCATCAAGTCGTGAAGCTGGCGGTCGAGGGGGATGGGGTTGGGAGCGTTTTCATCGAGTGAAAGCGTCGCGGGCCCGCGAATATCGCCACCCATGATGCGGAAGAAAATCAACGATTTCGCCTCCGCCCCCGGCAATACCATTACGGCATGCAGGTCGCGAAGATTCCTCACCAGGTCGGACCTCTGGCGCAGTACGTTGTTCAGCTTTTCGATCCGTTGGTGAATCTTTGCCGCCTGCTCGAATTCCAGTGACTCGGAAGCCTGCGCTCGCTCCGCTTCGAGCGATCGCTGGAGTGATTTGCCATGCGAATCCATGAACTCCACCACTCGTTGGACTTCGCCTTGATATTCAGCAACCGTGCATCCGGCAAAGCAAGGCGCCAGACACATATGAAGCTGCGAGTAAATGCATCCGGGATGGGAAGGATCGGGATTCAACTCCTCCACGCAGCGCCGGATTTTGAAGAAGTCCAGAAACTCGCCGGCAAAGCGCTCCGCCACGGCCAGGGAGGGGAACGGGCCGTAGTAGAGCGAGTTATCTTTCGCCATGCGCCGCGTCGGATAGCAGCGCGGGAAGCGGTTCTGCATCTTCAGTTTCAGCAACGCCGGGGGCTTCAAGCGCATGCGCTCGCGGTACTGCCGGGAGAAATAGTGCCGGTTCAGCCGGTAAAGAAGCCACGTCCCCTCAAATGTCGAACCCACGGGTTTATATTCAACGCGCGCGGTCAGCTCACGCAGGTTCAGCATTTTGGAAATCGGGCGCCGGGGGGATAGCAACCGCGCGAGGCGCCGGCGCAAATTGCTGGTGCGCCCGAGATAAGGCTCGGAAGGCACCCCTTCGCGAGGAGCGGGAAACAAGGCGAACACGGCGGCGCAGGAGGGAAGGTCTTCCAAGAAGCCGTCCGCTTCGGCGCCCGCTGCAAATGGAGTGGCAAAACGCAAGTGCATACCTGATCCGGCAGAGTTGATTCTATCGGTGGGGGAAAGCCGTGGTCAAGGCGGGCCGCTGAGCGCCTTTGCCACGATGGACGGCAAACACCTCCCTGGCCCCATGCGGCGGACATTCCTGGGAAGAAAGAAGATACGGGTTTCCCTGCCCTGGTGAGTTTGGAAAGGGTCTATGGGGAGCGGGCAAAGAAGCGGGCAAGTTTGTCGAAGGTGATCAAAAGGTCTTCCGGCTGGACGCGCGTCTCTCCCACCACGGTCATGAAGTTTGAATCCCCGGTCCAGCGCGGCAGCAGGTGCAGGTGCAAGTGGTCCGCCACGCCCGCCCCAGCACACTTTCCCAAATTCATCCCAAGGTTATATCCTTCAGGATGATAGCATTCTCTCAAAGCCGTCTGGAGCCGCTGCGCCAGCTCCATCATCTCCACCAGGGTTTCCGGGGCCACCTGGTCGAGGCCGGGCACATGGGCATAAGGGGTCACCAGCACATGGCCGGTGGTGTAAGGATAGAGATTGAGCAGGATGAAGTTATTCCGTCCGCGATGCAGGACCAGGTTTTCGCGGTCGTGTGAAGGGTCCAGCGCCACCTTCTGACAGAACGGGCACCCTGGACCTTTGCCTGCCTGGCTGACGTATCGATATCTCCACGGACTCCACAAGTAATCCATAACTTCCGAAAACCCCGCAGGAGGAACACCCACGGCTAAGGAGTCGTGGGGTTCGGGGCCACGGGAGGGAGGGAGGATGGAGCCGTAGGGGTCGCCGTGGACAAGGATGTATTCACTAAATCTTTCAGTTCCTTGCTGGGTTTGAAATAGGGAATCTTCTTCGCCGGCACGTCCACCCGTGTGCCGGTCTTGGGATTTCGCCCGATGCGGGGCTTGCGTTGGCGCGTGCGGAAACTGCCAAAGCCGCGGATTTCAATCTTGTCACCGGCCTTTAGCGACTTCACAATACTGTCGAAAATACTCTCGACAATGATCTCGGAGTCTTTGCGGCTCATTTCCACCACCCGCGAAACATTCTCGATCAATTCTGCTTTCGTCATAGTGATCTCCTGCTGCGAGGTTTTCTGGAATTTTGGACTGCTGCTCCTGATTATGAAATCGTTGCCGCATGGTCGCACTGATCATCGCGGACTAGCCACCGCCCCGCTGCCTTCCGCCAAGAATCTCTCCGTGTACACCGCCGCAGCTATCCGCAGCTTACCTTATGTCGTAAGGAGTGATGCCGGCGGAAGAAAGCGCTTCCGCCATGGTCGACGATCTTTCCGGCTCCTTCACCTTGGGAACCATCGGCTCAGGAGGGGGAGGGGGCGCGGCTTCCTTCATGGTCAGGCCAATCTTCCGGTCCCCGGGATTCAAGCGAATGACTCTGAATTCGTGCTCGCTTCCAACGTCAAGTTTAGCATTCCCCCCGCCGCCGTGCTCGTTTTCCATTTCCGAGACGTGGCACAAACCCTCTATTCCTTCCTGCAACTCGACGAATATGCCAAATGAAACCTGCCGGGAAACCTTGCCGCGAACCTTATCACCCACATTGAGCTTGCTAAAGAAGCTCTGCCAGGGATCTTCCTCCAATTGTTTCAGCCCCAGAGACAGCCGCCGATTCGCGGGGTCCAAGGCCAGGACCACGGCATCTACCTTTTGGCCTTTCTTCAATATCTCCGAAGGGTGCTTGATATTCCGATTCCAGGATATATTGGTCAGATGAATTAAACCATCCACCCCATCTTCGATTTCCACAAAGGCGCCGAAATCCGTCAGATTCCGCACGCGACCGTGTACGACGGCGCCCACGGCATACTTCTCGATAATGGTGGTCCAGGGGTCCGGCAAGCTCGCCTTCAGACTCAGGGAGATGCGCCGCTTGGCCATGTCAACTTCCAAAACCCCCACGTCAACACACTCACCCATCTTGAGAATCTTGGAGGGATGGCGTAGCCGCTTGCTCCAGCTCATCTCCGAGATGTGTATAAGCCCTTCCACTCCCGGCTCAAGCTCCACGAAAGCTCCGTAATCCGTCAAGCTCACGACGCTGCCGGAGACGCGGTCACCCGCATGATAGGTGCGGGGCACCATTTCCCAGGGGTCCGGGGTAAGCTGCTTCAGGCCGAGCGAAACGCGCCCTTTTTCCGCATCGTGCTTCAGCACTTTGACGCGAATTTCCTGCCCGACTTGCACAACTTCCGAGGGGTGCCCGACGCGCCCCCAGGCAAGATCGGTAATATGTAAGAGCCCGTCCATCCCGCCCAGGTCTACGAACACACCATAATCAGCCAGGTTCTTGACCTTCCCCTCGACCTCGGCGCCCTCCACCAAGCGTTCCGCCAATTCGCTCTTCTGGCGGCTGATTTGCTCTTCCAAAACCAACTTGCGGCTGACCACCACGTTGTTTCTCTTACGGTTAATCTTGATGATCTTGCAGGTGATTTCCTGGCCCTTCAAAGCTTCAACATTGACATGCGCCCGGACATCGGCGTGGGATGCCGGGAGAAAAGCCGGTACTCCCACATCCACGGTCAACCCACCCTTGATGCGGTCAATCACCCGCCCGGTGACCGGAGTTTGCTCGCGGAAAGCGCGCTCCACATCTTCCCAGACTTTGCGGCGCACCGCTTTTTGATGCGAGATTTCGACCCGCCCCGTCTCCGCATCGTACTTCTCGATCCAAATATCCACCGCGTCGCCCGGGGCGACAGTTACCTGACCTTCACTGTTCTGGAATTCGCTGATGGGGGCCGTGGCTTCCGTCTTCAAACCCAGGTCAATGACAACTTCTCCGTCCGCAACCTTAAGAACCTTGCCCTGCACAACCTCGCCTGGTGTCAGCGGAGCCGCCGAAAGCGTCTCCATCCCGGCAAGCAGGTTTGACATGTCACTGCTCTCAGGGGCGCTCGCGGTGACTGTGCTTACTTCGACAGGTTGTGCCAAGTCAGGTCCGCCCTCCTGTGAGCTGCGATTATCCTCCAAACACATCAACGTGCCTCCCTCCTAATACCCGACGCAGATAACAGGAAAGGCACATTCTACCCCCGCATCCAAACCTAAGTCAATCGAACCTATGGAAATAAGCATCGGCGCCCTTGCGGACTGATTGTCATGGCGGACGATGGCGCGGTCGACCCGGCAAGAAAGGCCGTCCGGACTGGCTTTGGGCGTCCACGACTTTCCCTTGCCCATCGCCGACGAACCACGGATCTGCGGAACACGTCCGCGCTCCCTCTTGACCGGAACAGTGGGAGAGGCGCATGCCTCACTCCACGTGGAATTTGTAGCCCGCTTGTTTAATGGCCCGGCGGTAGTCGTCGGAGTTCATTTCCACCAGCTTGCACATTTCATAAAGGCGTGACCGCAAGGTGACCCCCAGGCGATTCAGGGTGAACTCCACATCGGGGATAATCTCGCCGGAAGGCTGGCGTCCCTCGCGGCCTCCGCCCCCGGCGCCGAATTGCAGGGTGGTAGTAATGAGCGTAACCTTCTTATAGTTATAACGCGAGTTGATAATATGCTGTAGGGTTTCCTTCACCCAGTCGCTGGGGTTGGAACCCGCCAGCTCATCCAGCAGCAAAACCTCCGTATCCATGACGGGCTGAAGCACGCTCATCTCCGTGCTCTGGGTGCCGGGATTGTAGCTGTCGCGGATGGTCTTGAGCAGTTCGTGGAAATCGTAGAAAAGGCATTCCACGCCCTTGCGCATCATGAGCTCGCGCAGCACCGCCACCGCCAGATGCGTCTTTCCCACCCCCGTCGGTCCCACAAACAGCAAGCCAAAGTCCGTGGGATATTCCTCCACGAAGCGCTCCGCGTAGATTTTCGCCGCCGTCAAGCTGGGGTTGGCGTTGCCGGTGGCCATGCTCTTGCGCACGTCAAAGTTTGCCAGCTCGCAATGCTCATAGCGCGGCGGGATGTGCGCCTGCTTCAGCAGCAGCACCGAGCGCTCCTGGTTCTGGCAATCGCACGGCGCCACGCGCCGCACGCCGTTCACCTCGATCGGTTTCCATCCCGTTCCCTCACACTGGGGGCAATCTTTTTGGGCCATAGGGGTTTACTCGCAGTGATTTTAATCCAAGCGCGGGCCGGGGGGGAAGATTTGTGTGGGAACAGCGCAGCAGGGCTGCCACCCAACCTGTCTCGTAGGTCGGAGATCAGTGTAGGCATCCTTCATCCGGGCGCAGGCTCAAACCATGATTTGTCTTAGATGGGCGGGAAAGGTCTGAAAACTGGGTGTATTTCTCTGCGCCTCAGCGCCTCTGCGGTGAAGCCAGCAAGGGGCAACTACTTCGAACCCCCGCGGGTGCGAATCATCTGCAGCGGGTTGATGCGCACCAGGGCATTCCTCATGCCCTCGACCTTTTCCGAACGCTCCAGAAATTCCTTCTGCACGTAGTTGAACGAACGCCTGCATTTCTTCCTGCATCAGGCGCATGCGCCGGCGCATGTTCAGGATGATTTCGATCCCGGCGAGATTCACTCCCAGGTCGCGGGTGAGGTTCAGGATGGTTTCAAGCTGCTCCAAGTCCTCGGGGGCGTAGAGGCGCGTGTTGCCGTTGGAACGCGACGGGATCAGCAGGCCCTCCCGCTCATAAAGGCGTAGCGTTTGGGGATGGATGTTGTACATCTCCGCCACCGCGGAAATCATGTAGCCAGCCTTGCCGCGAGTTTTTCTGCCACGTTTGGCCATAGAGAACAGCGATCTGCTGTAAGCTGTCAGCTTTCAGCCATTTTGGAAACCGAAACTCGGAACTGGAAAATCGAAACTCGAAATTTGAAACACGAAAATCGAAAGCCGGGTGATTTTCAATTTTTGAATTTCGATTTTCGATTTTCGTTTTTCCGCCAAGCCTACGGCTTGGACCCTGCCGCCTTCAAATCCTTGCGGGGGTCGTCGGGGTTCAAGCGCGCGAGTTCGCGCAGGATTTCCTTGGTGCGCTCGTCGGCAACGCGCGGCACCATCACCTGCACCTCCACAAACTCGTCGCCCCGCAACTCGCCTGAAGAATCCCGCAGCGACGGCGGACCTTTGCCCCGCAGCCGCAGCTTCTGTCCGCTCTGCGTGCCGGGGGGAATCTTGATGGTGCTCGGGCCGTCGATGGTGGGGACCTCCACTTTCGCTCCCAGGGCCGCCTCGGTAATGGTGACGGGCAGCTTGACGTAAAAGTGGTCGCCTTTGCGCTCGAACACCGGGTGCGGCTCCACATCCGCCACGATGAAGAGATCGCCGGGCGGGCCTCCCTGAAATCCGGCATTGCCTTTTCCCGGAACGCGCACGCGCGAGCCGGTATCAACCCCGGGAGGAATTCGCACATTCAAAGTTTCGGGAGTATTGATGGCGCCGCTGCCATGACATTTGGGACATGGACGGCGCTGCTTGCCGCTTCCGCCGCATTGCGGGCAAGTCATGGCAAAACGCATGGCGCCCACCTGCCGCGTGGTCTTGCCCGTGCCTCCGCACGTCGCGCAGGTGACCGAAGGTCCAGGGGTTGTGCCGGTTCCATGGCAGTTGCCGCAAGCCTCTTCCCGCGCCACCGTGATGCGCACCTGCGCGCCCCGAACGGCATCCCAAAAGCCCAGATGCATTCGGTATTCAATATCGGAACCTTTTTCCGGCTCCTCGCTGGCCGCCTCGCGTTCGCCGCGGGAAAAAATCTGGGAGAAGATGTCGCGAAACCCGCCGCCAAAACCCCCGCCGCGCCGTTCGGCTTCGCCGCCGATATCCTCCATGTTGGAAAAGTCAAAACCGGAAAAATCCACGCCGGGTGGGGGCGAATGGGGTGCGCCAGCGCCGGGAGCGTAACCGCCGCCGGGTCCGTAGCCACCGGGAGGAAGGTTGTCAGAATAGAATCCGTACTGGTCGTAAATCTTGCGCTTTTTCTCGTCGCTCAGGATTTCGTAGGCTTCTGATACTTGTTTGAATTTCTCTTCCGCGCTTTTATTCCCGGGATTGACGTCAGGGTGGTGCTTGCGCGCCAGATGGCGGTAAGCCTTGCGGATTTCCTCGGGCTTCGCCGTGCGGCTGACGCCGAGGGTGGCGTAGTAGTCTTTTTGGGTGGCACTGGGCATTTTGAAATCCTAGGAGCCAGGGTCAGAAGTCAGGAGCCGGAATTCAGGAGATCGCTCTCAGCGCGCCAGAATTTCCGTTCCTGCTTTTAGTTCCTCCGTGGCCTCCGTTCCCAAAAAACGTTCACACAGAGATCACTGAGAGGCCCCGTGCGTTCTGTGTGAGAGGTTTTCTGGCGCAGAGGACACAGAGACTCGGTTTAATTGCGACCAACAGCCGCGTCTAGTACGGGCAGGCCTCGTGCCTGCCCTCCCCAAGGGCACCCACGAGGAGTGCCCCTATGAACACCTGAAAGCCGCGGACCTACAAGAACAGGTCCGCGCTCCTGTCTCCTGACTTCTGACTCCTTCTTGTCAGTTCTTGCTCATCTCTAGAATCGGCCCGAGGTGATCGGGGCAGCGCGAGGCGATCCAGGCCTCCAGGTGTTTGCGGAGTTCCGCTCCCGCCGCCAAATCCCTCTCTTCCGCTTCAATTTCCATAAGGTGCCGCCAATTGCAAACCGGGCATTGGATTGGCACCTGGGCACGATGTTCCATAGGAAGTTCACAGTCAACAGTTCACAGTTGACAGTGAGAACCCGCACCGCTTGCGTGCTGCCTCCTGACTCCTGCTTTTCAGCTCTTCTTCTTGTCGTCGTCCACAACTTCCGCATCGATCACTTCCCCTTCTCCTTTGGCCTTGTCTTGCGCGCTGCCGTCGGTGGGACCTTGCTGCGTCCCTGCCGCGCCCGCGCCTGCGCCCCCTGCCGCCTTGGCGGAGGCCGCTTGCTTGTACATGGCCTCGGCGAGCTTGTGGGAAGCGGTCGTCAACTTCTCCACGGCCGCGGTGATCTTGGCCGTGTCGTTTTCCTGGATGGTCTTCTTCGCCTCTTCCAGCGCCGCTTCAATCGATTTGGCATCGTCTTCCGAGATCTTTTCGCGATTCTCCTTCAGCAGCTTCTCCACCGAGTAGATCATGGAATCGGCTTTGTTCTTGACCTCCACTTCCTCTTTGCGCCGCTTGTCTTCATCGGCGTGGAGTTCGCCTTCCTTGGTCATGCGCTCCACTTCTTCCTTGCTGAGGCCGCTGGAGGAGGTGATGGTAATCTTCTGCTCCTTGCCCGTCCCCAAATCCTTGGCGGAGACGTTCAGGATGCCGTTGGCGTCAATGTCGAATGTCACCTCAATCTGCGGGACGCCGCGCGGAGCGGGAGGAATGCCAATCAGATGGAATTTGCCCAGGGTGCGGTTGCCATTCGCCATCGGTCGCTCGCCCTGAAGCACGTGGATCTCCACAGAGGTCTGGCTGTCCGCCGCCGTGGAAAAAGTCTCGGTCTTGCGCGTGGGAATCGTCGTGTTGCGCTGAATCAGCGCGGTCATGACGCCGCCCAGGGTTTCCACACCCAACGTCAGCGGGGTCACGTCGAGCAGCAGCAGGTCCTTCACCTCGCCGCCCAGCACGCCCGCCTGAATGGCCGCTCCCACCGCCACCACCTCATCCGGATTGACGCCCTTGTGGGGTTCCTTGCCGCCGAAGAGGTCCTTAACGATTTGTTGCACGCGCGGGATGCGGATGGAGCCGCCCACCAGCACGACTTCATCGATCTTCTCGGGACCTATGCCGGCGTCCTTCAACGCCTGCTTCACCGGGCCCACCGAGCGCTGGAAAATGTCTTCGCACATCTGCTCGAAGCGCCCGCGCGTCAGCTTCATGGCCAGGTGCTTGGGGCCGGATGCGTCGGCGGTAATGAAGGGCAGGTTGATCTCGGTTTCGAGCACCGTGGAGAGTTCCATCTTGGCCTTCTCCGCGGCTTCCCGCAAGCGTTGCAGGGCCATACGGTCCTTCGAGAGGTCAATGCCTTGGTCTTTGTTAAACTCCGCGACGATCCAATCCATGACGCGCTTGTCAATGTCGTCGCCGCCCAAGTGCGTGTCGCCGTTGGTGGACTTCACCTCCACTACGCCCTCACCCACTTCCAGAATGGAGATGTCGAAGGTCCCGCCGCCGAAGTCGTATACGGCAATGGTTTCGTCCTTCTTCTTGTCGAGCCCGTAGGCCAGCGCCGCCGCCGTGGGCTCATTCACGATGCGTAAAACCTCGAGGCCGGCAATCTTGCCCGCATCCTTGGTGGCTTGGCGCTGCGCGTCATTGAAGTAAGCGGGCACCGTGATGACCGCCTGCGTCACCTTTTCGCCCAAGTGCTGCTCCGCCGCATCTTTCATCTTCTGCAAAATCATGGAGGAGATCTCGGGGGGCGAGTACTCCTTGCCCAGCGCTTCCACGCGCACGTCGCCATTGGAGGCCGAGGCCACCTTGTAAGACACGGTCTTGATTTCGCTCTGAACTTCATTGAAGCGGCGTCCCATAAACCGCTTGATGGAGTACACGGTGTTTTCGGGATTGGTGATCGCCTGCCGCTTCGCCACCTGGCCTACCAACCGCTCTCCCGACTTGGTAAACGCCACCACGGAGGGGGTCGTGCGACCACCCTCGGGATTCGTAATCACCGTGGGCTCGCCACCCTCCATAACCGCCACAACGGAATTTGTCGTACCAAGGTCAATTCCTATTATCTTGCCCATAACGCTCGCTCCCTCCTCTGTCAACGGACTGCCGCCCGTTTATTTCAATCGCTTAGCCACCAACTCACATAGAACATAGCCGCGAACCATTAGTCGATGATTAGAATAAAGCTTGAGTACGATATTGTCAATATAAATTTTTTATGTCAGTTAAGTTGCTTGCTATGATTTAGATGCCTTGATCCTTGGTGCCTGACTTGCTGCCACAAGACTCGGAAGGGCAGGGCTTTACGGATTACCATGAAGCCAGAGGTCATAACCGGCCTCAACTCGCCAGCTTGCACTTGAGCCTCAAACGTTGTGACACCCTCTTACCGTGTCCGGGCGCGGTTATGCCGAGGGAAAGAGTGCCAGCCAAAGCCTAGAAAGTAGATTCCCAGATGTGTGGCAATTGGACGGATGAAGACTTTGAGGGTAGCGCGACCGTCCTTCTCAAGATTATTCCCGTCCTCTAATGCGTCCGCCGGATTGCGGTAACGGTAGTTTTCCAGCAGGAATCCGAGCGGAAGCCACCGACACGTCGTAGGGCTTTCCGGGCAGTCGGAGGTTGCACTTCTGCAACGAGGGAATTGTTGCGCAGGTCGTTCTTCGCAATCCTAAAGACTCGGCTCGAAATTCCCGTTAGAATAGTCTCGGCACGTTTGATAGGGCCGCGAGGACAACGCGACGGCCGACAATCACCACTGGAGGAACTGTGCAGGTCTTCGATCATATCGACCCCCAAAAGCTCGAAAGGCGCGACGCGGAGCTATGGATAATGGCTATCACCATGATCGGCATCCTGGCCGTGGGGATGGCCTTGCTCATGTACTTCTCTTCCCTCTGGAATCCTGTGCTGCCCAAGGGTGTATCGCTGCGAGAAATTACCTTAAGTTTTTGCACTCTGTCCCTGCTTCTCGTCGCATATCTCGTCGAAAGGCAGTTGACGGTGCGCCGCCTGCGCAAGCAGCTACGGGAAGAACGGACGCGGACTGCAAGGCTACTCGGCCAGGCGAGCGCCGACCTGCTCGAAACCTTACCGGACCTCGAGCAGTTTCGGACCCGATTGAGTCTCGAGTTTTCCAGTGCGGAGACTTTCCAGCAGCCGCTCTCACTGGTGCTAACTCATCTCCGACCTTCACGGCAGGTGATCGAGTCGGACGAGACTTTGACGGTAATTGCGGACGCGGTCAAGGCCACGTTCCGAATGCTCCGTCGCGAGGACATGGTCTATCTTCTCGCTCAGGGAGTGTTCGGTATCCTACTGCCCGGGTTACTGGAGGAAGACGCCGACCGCGTGGCGGAGCGTCTGCGTGAACGATTGCTTGATGCTTCTGGCGCCAACAACCGCTTTGCCTTTAACGTACATCTGATCAACTATCCCCGGCACGTTGCTTCCATCAGCGAAATCAATAACTTCATCGAGTCCTGCGGCGCCGAGGCCGGCCCCGATAAGTAGCCAATTACTTATGTCGATTCAACGCGATTGAAAGAGGTAAGCGATCACCCTACCGTCGATACTCACGGGGAGATCGATATGCCCAGTTCGCTGAAGCTGTGCAATGTAAGCTTGAGCTTTGGGAAATGAGATACCAAACCTCGTGACAAGGTCAGACCATGCTTGCCCAGTATCTTTCGCCTGTATAGGACTGGAATTTCCAGCAGCACCAATAACCGGCTTGAATACCATTTGAACGCTGCGGTCATGGAGCAAGGAAAGAGTCAACCTGCCTTCCATTAGGATCCTCCTTTACGACTTGCCCGATTGCTTATACGAAGGTGCGTTCGAATTTGCGCAGATAGCAGGATCCACTTCAATCGCCGAGACTCAGGATAAGGTTGTTAAAACTTCTCCTTAATGCACCTTGATACTATACGCAGCTAATCGAGCCATTTCCGATTGGCGCTCTGGCCATCGAGCCTGGGCATTGGCAAGCCTACAGTCCTACCTTGAGCAGGCGGAGGCCAGAGCGGCAATATGAGAAGCCGAGCCGTCTTCCGGGACGAAGTTGATGTTGCTGGAAGCGGTGCGAACGTGGAATCCCTTCTCCCGAGAAGCGACGCGAAAGTTCCTTTTGACCTCAACAACCTCTGAGCAAGGAATGTCGAAGTTATGGACCTGCCCGTCCGACGCGGTCTCCCCGACGTATTTTAGGCGCCCCGCAACAACACTAAGCGTGCCGCGGCAAGAGGGCCCTTGGTCGCCGGGCGCTTTGCCGGAGTGCATGTGATAGACGCGGAAACTGAGGACGGCGGCAGGAGCTTGTCTTGCGCGCCGCGACTCCTCATCCGCCTTCTCGGCACTGGCAAGCTCAGCCTTCAAACCCGCGACGGTACTCTCGCCCGGCAGCAGCTGCGCCAGCACGTCAGCGATTCGATGCGCGGTGGTGAAGTCCTTGCTCAAGACCGCCATTTGGACCTGGTACTTTCCGCCCTGGATACTGTCTTGGAGAAGCTTCCGTGTAAAGTCGTTCGAGGGGTCGAGCGCCAGTGCTTGCTGCGAATAGGCGATAGCGCTTGCATCCCGAGGCTCGGCATAGTTGCCCTTGGCGTAGGCCTCGCGGGCGAGATTCTGAAGACTGACAAGCTCCGCAGTTTTTTGATCCGTGGCGGCCGCATTCGGTACTGCGTCCGCCGCCGTGGCGGCCTTCACGCGGCGGAATTTTGTGGCTCGAGTATGCGCCTGGGGTCTTTCTTCGGGCAGCTCGGAAGCCGGAGAAGAAGTGTTTACAGGTTCTGAGGTCGGAGCTGCTATTTCAGCCGAGGGCGCGGCGCTCTGTACCTGCTGCGCCGTCACAATCCCAGCCTGAGCGCTCTGTCCCTTCCCATGGAATAGATGCCAGCCCGCCAATATACCGATGGCCAGCAGCAAACCGGCGGCCCCACCGACGAGAACCAGGGGGAAAGGCTTTTTCGGTTGCGCAGAAAATGCTGCCCCCTCGCGAGCGGGGACAGCAAGTGGCACAGAAGCAATCGGGGTTGTTCCAGGCAGCGGTACGGCCACGGTCCTCGGCAACTGACCGACAGTGACTTTTGGGGATTCAGTAGCCGGAGCCCTCGGCGCGAACACCTGAGCCGAGGTTGCCTGGGCTGGCGCGGGCGGTGATGTTGGCAAGGTCGAAGCGGGTTTGGCTGGCTTCCCGCCTGGCGCTCTAAGTTGGGCTGCTCGTAGCGGGGGTGCGATGTTCAGAGGCGGCATCCCCAAGGCTTTCTCCTCGCGGCGAGGAGGCACGGACGGCGAGGGCGCGTATGACAGCGTGGCTGGGGACGGGGTTACCTTCGCAGCAGGAGGCCCGGCGAAACTCGGAGCGGAAGGCACAGCAAGGGGAAAGGGCTTCTTCGGTTGTGTAGGGAATGCTGCCCCCTCCCGAGCGGGGACACCAAGTGGCACAGAAGCGATCGGGGTTGATCCGCGTAGCGGCCCGGCAATTTCGCGTGGTGCGGCAGTCTGGGGCAACGGTGCCGCCACAGTCCTCGGCAACTGACCAACAGCGACTTTTGGGGGTTCAATAGTCGCAGCCTTCGGCGCGAACGCCTGAGCCGAAGTTGCCTGGGCTGGAGCGGGCCGTGATGTTGGCAAGGTCGAAGCGGGTTTGCCTGGGTTCCCGTCTGGCACTCTAAATAGGTCTGCCCGTGGCGGGGGCGCGATGCTCAGTGGCAGCGTCCCCAGGGCTATCTCCTCGCGGCGAGGAGGCAGGGACGGCGAGGGCGCGTATGACGGCGTGGCTGGTGACGAACTCACCTTTACTGCTGGAGACCCGATGAAACTGGCAGCGGATGGCACAGATGGTGAACTCTCCTCAGAGACAACCGGATGTGGAGCCGCTGCGGGTTTTAGCCATCGGGAAGGTGCGGCTTCGCAGAGGGGGGCTCCACACTGCTCGCAGAATTCCCCGTTGAGATCGAGCGGGCCCCTGCAGAAGCGGCAGGTCGGCACATCGACCGCTTGGGGTGTGTATCGTGGAGTTCTCCCCGCGCCCGCCAACCCGAACTGAGGAGGCGATGCATCTGCTTCCAAACGTGGAGCAATCAGCTCTCCCTCGCTGAACTGGGTTCCGCACTGATAACAGAAGGAACTCCCCTCGGGAAGGGGTAAACTGCACTGTGGGCAAGAGAACATGCCGGCCAGTCCGCGTTCCATTGAGTCTGCCTGTCTGCCCATGAGTACAGACCTGCTTCCCTTCTTAGGTCAGCACCGAGGTAATGCGTCTTTCATTTTGGCCATCCCACAAGTCGGTGCGATAATCCGGAACCTGGGATGGATCGGCGATTATGAGACTACCTCTCCTCCATGCCTATTTCTAGAGTACTAAGGTACTGCCTTGGCGATTATCATTTCTCTAGACCCTACAATATATTGACGTACACTCGCACCTGTACCCTTGCTCTTTGTGGCCCAAATGTCAGCCGACTAATTCCTGGCCGGTTGATCCACCTAAGCCGCCTAGAATTGCTGTGTGGAAGAGTTCTCATTAAAAAGGCCGGATGGCGAAATGCCCTTCCACACCATGGTCCGTTCAGTCGGGGGGTACGCGAGAGTCGTGGTAGGGGAAAGCAGTGCCGGGTGGGGGTAGCGAGTAACTGATTTGGTTTTCCTGCGAGCCAATTTCTTCCGGTGTTCCTGTTTCACTGCGGTGAGACGTCAGCAAACGGGGACCGGGAGGAACTAGCGGGCCAAAGGGCCAGTCCCCGGCCTCAGCGGAGAAATCGGGGCAGATCCATTTCGTGTGCTGCGACCGTTCTTCAGCTCTCTTCGCGGGCAGCAAATTAATGAAGCTAACCTGACGGCATGGTTAACCTCCCAGACGGCCTCACACATACAAACGCGCTCTGGAACCGGACAGAGTGCGGCAAGTCCTTTAAAACCTTTTCAAGAACGCGATCAAGGCTCGCTTGTCAGCATCGCTCAGGCCTGGTTCTCCACCTGCAAACTTGTCTGTTCCAAAATAATGGCCCCGATTGACAATGAAATCCGGGCACTTGCTCAGGTCGAGCAGTTGGCTAAGCACATTGACAAAGACTTTCTTGGCGTCTTCATCCGTGGCGCCCGGCGGCAGTTTCTGCAAGTCGGAATTGATCTTGAGCACCACCTCGAGGAGCTTCTTGTCATGCTCCAGCCGCTCGGCCGAATCTTGGCTTTCCGAAAGCGGGTTGAGATTGGCCAAAAGATCCACCGGAGTGCCCTTGGGAATCGGGCCGATCTTAATCAATCTGTCCTTTTCGTCAATCAACCAGGGGAAAAAGCGCGCGATGCCCCGGAGCTCTTGCAGGGCGTCAGGGAGGTAGCCGGTCGAGATTTTGAGGTAGCTTTCCTCCGTCGTGCGGTCTATCCTGCCGGGAATACGGTCTCCCAGCAACTCGTCTTTGTCGCGCTTTTCCGGCCAAAGCATTTGCTCGATGGAATTCTGAAACGACGCCAGCCGGCCTTTCACCGACGGATCGGGATTAAACTCGCCCACGCTGTTATTCAACAGAAATGGCGCACTGGACCACAAACTGACCAGCGAGGGCACACGCGTATAGCCGCGGCCTCCGGCGGGCATCACATAGGTATTGGGATTGCCGGAATAGGGATCGTACCAGATGATCGTCCCCACGGAGGGCAGGTCTTTGTAAGACTGGGAGGAGAAGTTGTCCCAAATATTGCCGCCCAGCGCGTTCGTGGCCAGTGGGCTGCAGGCGTTGGTCTGGAGCAGAGTGACCGGAACTCTGAGTTCACTGGAGAGGAAGTTGCCATCAAGGAAATCAGGGGCCATGACAATCTTCCGCATCTTTTTCTTGAAGTCGTCCGTCTGGGTCCACGCCCAATACTTGTTCCAGCAGTCGAGGTAGTCTTTTCCCGCGCAACCATTCGGGTCCAATCCGGGCACGGGAGGATCCGGCACATTGCTGGAGTGACAACGCGCGCAGCGGTCGGCAAACACTTCCTTTCCGCGCGGGACCAGAGCTTCGTCTTTCTTCAGCTCTTCCGGTCCGCCGGGGGCATCCTTCAGCAGGTGCGGTCCAGTGGTCTTGAGGAAGAAGAGCGCCATCCCCGGTGTTTGGGCTTCGGTGGCGGCAAAGTATGCGGAGTTCTTCCGGGCAACAGAAATCTCGATGGGTGAAATGGGCTTGCCACCCACCAGGGAATTGAAGTGCAGGAGCCACTCTTCACTGAAAGTTCCAATGTTTATGTAAACCCGATTGAGCGCTCCCAGGGCGCCAACCGAGTCGGCCCCGTCCTTCAGAACCCGAGGCGTCCACACCGTGTCCGGGGCATTATAGTATTTGGTTAACGGACCTTCCGACACATAGTTATTAAACTGCTTGTTATTCTGTTGGCCTCCGGCAAGCTGCTCCTTCCCCCAGCGCCGGGCGTGTTCCAAACGCTCGCCCAGCAGGTATATAGCATTCATGGTGCGAGGATTATTGATGTTGTCCGTCGAAACAAAAGACGTATCCAGAGAGCCTGGCCGGGAGGTGTGAAAGAGCTGCCAAACGAAGTTATCCTTCTCGCCCTCCCAGTAGAAGATCCGCTCAATCCAGAAGTATTGGGCGCCGACATTGGAGCTCAGGTTTTCCCATTTGGGGTTATCAGGGTCCTGGGGAGGCTTGATGGGGTTGGGGCCGACATGGCAGAAACCGCAGGACATTCCGACCCGGTAGGGCCGCACCAAGTCCTTGCTCTCGTAGTAATTTTTATCTGTGTAATATCTATTCGCGTCCCACTTTTTGGCCGCCGCCTCATCGAAATTGGGGTTGGGGAAGAGCCGCAGCCCCACGATGCCGGTCTCATAGCCGTAGTAAGAGCCCACGGGAAAGTCCTTGCCGTTGATTTTTGTCCCGCGAGAGCCGATCTTCACGCCCGGATATTTCTGCTCATTCTCGAAGGGATCGGGCTTGCAGTCGGTGCGACGGTGATCGAGCCACAACCCCCACCTGTCCGGGTCGGGGCCCGTCGGCTTCTCAAAGCAGGGATCATTGAGCAGGCCCAAGTACTCCCAGCGTTTATCGCGGCTGAATCTGGGGTCGATCTTCAGCAGTGCGGGGTGCGAGGAGAGGATTTTCAGAAAGTCCAAGGCCCCCGCGCTTCGGTAGATCAGCGTATCCCAAAGGCGGTCGTTGCCGGCGGTCCACACCAGCCAGGTATTGCGCCCCTCTATTTCGGCTTTCGCCAGCGGGACTCCGCCATCCATGTCATGGAAGTAGTCCTCATCGGCTGCGGGGAAGCTCGAGGGATCGCGGCCCGCGAGCAAAGCCTCATCTTTCACGTGTCCAGGCTTAGGCTGGTTGAGCCACCAGATCGAGAAGAGCAGACCCCCACCGCCAAGCAAAAGCAGCAAAACAACCAGAATAACGTTGGTGGCACGGCCTCGATTGTTTGTCATGGAATTTCACCTCCCATGTTTTGGACGATCTCACTTAACCGCCAATCTTGCTGAGGTACCCTAAGGCCCGCATACTCGGCATGAAGAAATAGGCGCCGCCACGCACGGTAATGAATTGGGGCACGTCCGTAACACGGCGGCGCACTCTGTTCTTCTGCGCAGGAGAGAATGTATTGGTGAAAGGGCAGCCGCGAACGGGCTCGCGATTGCCCAGAAGCGGATCACTCTCCTCCGTCAGCCCGTCAAACTTGGTCCGCATCATCCAGGCGTTTTGCACGAATTCGAACTGGCGCTCGATGTTGGCATTGACGGCCACAAAGTGCAGCCCCGGCTTGGGCTCGCCCGCGGGTGCGGGATGGAGCGCCTCCTCGGGCGTCAACTTACTCCCATATTCCCTGCCTCGTCGCAGGAGCCGATGAAAGCGCGTAGAAGCGATCAAATCAGCGCGAATATTCTTATTGCCGAAACCGAGCAGATGAATCAGATGAGAGATCAGCGTCTTGGGGTCGCCGGGAATGTCAGCGTTGCGCGGGTTGCCCCGACGAATGTGCGCGCCGAGAGGACAGCGCGTGCCGGCGGCGTCGGGTTCATAAGTGAACTGGTTTCGCGCGATATCCAGTTTTCGCTTGGCGTCATCCCCACTCGAGCCCACGCCCGGGATGGGGGTCCCACTCAAGGGAACCAGCGGCGCGCCGTCCGCGAATGCCCGCCCAACGAAGGCCTCGGCCAGCTTGTACCGCGCTTCACGGTCGGAACCCGTTACTTTATCGAGGAATTGCCAGAAGCCGCGCACATCTTGCTGGAGCTGGCGCATAACTATGTATGTTCCGTTCAAACCAAGGTCCTTTTTCCCCGGCTGCCCTTCAGCCGCTAGCAACTCCTCGCTGCCTGGCTCTTTTTGATCCACCAAGGGCCGATCTGTATATCTTCCGTACTCATTGGGATACCCCAGCAAAAACTCCCCCAAAGAAACGAGGTTGCCGTATTCCAGTTGGTCGCAATTGATCGACACTTTACGGGTCTGGTCCCAATCGACGTCCGGCTGGCTTATGCCGTCTATAAAGCCAAACGGTTCGCGGCCACCCATGTCGGACGTTGGCAGGCAATCAATTTCCTCGAACGCCGCCTGCCAAGATTCATCCTTCTGAGATTGTTGCCACCCTTGGAGCAGGCCAGGCTCGGCAAACATCGCGACAACTGCGTGGGGAACCTTGCCGCTGCCGCCCCATTGCCAGGTCGTAGGGGAATTTGCTCCTGTGTCGCCCAGACGCCGTGAGCGATTCTCCTCGCCTGCCATGCCGCACAAGAACTCGGAGGAAAACCCCGCCATAACGTTCGCGGGAACCTGCAACTTCTCCAGCCCCTCACGGCTGAACGCGACTTGCACTGCTGACCGGGGGGGAGGTTTCATTTCCACCGCGGTGGTGATGGGTGCATTTCTCAACCAGGCGCGGGCGGCCTGAGGATTCTTAATTTTGAGCAGGAAGTAAGCGGCTTCGGTCATCTTCACATAACCGAAGCGCACCAACCCTTGAACGTCCGCGTAATCGACCGGAGACGGCATGTTTGCTTCCTTCAAAAAAGCGCCACCCACTGCCGGGCTTCTGCGTCCGACAGAGCGGGTTTTTCAACACCCTGGCGAATCAGAGTGTTCTTCTTCAGGTCGAATGCCGTGAGGCCAGGGTACGCCTTATACCAAACTTCGGTAGGCAACTCGTGCCGGCGAAGAAAGTACTTGAATTTCTGTTCGTCCTTGGAACCATCCAGCACGAGCCAGTTGGTCGTGGGGTAACCGATGCCGTTGCTGAACACGAGGTTCAGTCCCCAACCCACTTTATTGATGAAGTCATCCATGTAGCTTTCCAGGCTGCCGTCGTAATTGCTGGCGAAGAGCAGCCGCCTCTTGTGATTCAAAAAAACCCAGCGGGCAAAATGGATGGTGGAAACACGCGCCAATTGTCCCCGGCTGTAAATGTGCCGCGTGGTCCATTCCAAGCCCCAGAGGAAGAAGGTCAGTGTCCAGCGCCGAAAAAGCCCCGGCTTCACGCTGCCCATGGCGGTGAACTGATTGGTGACGTCGTAGTCTTCCAGGCGCGCGAGTTTTCGCTCATGGCTCGGGTCCACCCGTGGGGCAATTTCCAAGTCGTCCTTTTCGCGGGTGCGGAGCTGGTAAATGAAGAAAGGAAGGTAAAGGAGCAGAAAAGGGGCAAGCACCAGCAAGGCAAGTGGCACACCTATGAGGTGAAAAACATTTCGCAACCACCAACCAAATGGCGTGGGCTCTGGAGCGCTCAAGGTGAGGCGGCCGGAGCGGACCTCAATTTGCACAAATCCCCTCAAAGCCTCATGAATCTGCCGTGGCGCCTTGCTGGCAAAGGCGGTGGAATTATTTTGCAGATGGGCCTCTAACGCCAGGCGCAGCGCATTCTCCTCACGGACCTGGCTGACCGTCCGTCCCAGCCAGTTCACATACATGGTGGCGGCGGGATTCTCATGGGCCTTCATCCAACCGGCAAGATCGCTACGCGGTGAATAGCCGTGGCAGCAGGAGAAGATGCGCCGCAGACCCTCAGCGGCCCGGCGCGCCAGGTCGGCTCGAAAATCCTCAGCCGTTCCGTCAAAGTCGGCCACAAAAGCCAGGGTCAGGGGGTAGTTCACTGGCGGCAGCCCGTAAGCGGTGTGAATGTCGTCGAGTGTCTGGTCTTGCAGAATTACAAACCGCGCAAAGTGGATCTGGCTGAACTGCACAAAGGGCACGATCGGATTTGCTGGATTCACTTGCCCTGGAACCTCGTTCATGGAAGCGAGCAGGTTCCTCAACTCAACTTCCCGCTCCGCATTCACGGGAGAAATCACTAGCACGCTTGATTGAGGCGTCATTGTGAATTGACCTTATGCCATCCGGCCTGGCTTATTCCGAAAGACCTTCCGGCTCACTCCAGCCGAAACCCCCGTTGAGGATCAAGCTGCTGGGACTGCCGCCCCGAATTGCAGACAAAAATGAATCAGCGGATCTTTGCCCCAATAAACGCGCCCCAGGTAAAACCCCGGACCGATTAGCCGGATTTCGTCACGAATCCAGTGGGCGACTATCGAGGTTTCGGAATAGTCCAGAACAATACAGGGTTTGTTGTCCAGCCAACTGGGTCCGTTGTAGACCTTGGCAATGATGGCGTCGAGGCCCATAGGAAGAATTCGGTTCCTCAACACTCCTTTCTGCGCATCAAAAACCTTGCCCTGCCATACAAAGAGGGTGATGAACTCCGCGATCTCCGGGCTGAACTTGGTGCCGGGAGCTATGATCGCGGTGCCTTTGGCTGGACCATCAGGAATGTCGCCCGGTGGGGTGCTGGAAAAGAGGGAATCCAGCTCTGTATTCGACATTTGCAGCAATTGCGGCACGTCGTATGCCATCTTCTCGGTCCTCCCTAATTGGATTATTCGGAGAAAGCCCTGGGTTGCTTCGATTCACTACATGCGAATCTCAATAATTGGTGGTTATGTTATGGACACAGAAGCCCTAAAAAGTCAATCGATTTCTGCCGCGGAGATAGCCCAGCCATCCATACTGGATGGGAGCAGGCCAAGAAAAGCGTCATTGGCCGGTTAGAATGACCTCGGCCGCCTTTTCAGCAATCATATAAATGGCGCTCACAATGAAAACTCCCGGAATCCGCGGAAAGACCGAAGCGTCGACCACACGCAGACCCTCAGTCCCGTGGGCGCGGAAATCGCTTCCTAGCACGCCATCTTTGTCCCTGGGGCCAATCGCACAGGTGCAGGACGCGTGGTGTCCCCAGGCATTATGGCGGACAAACTCCTTTAATTGATCATCACTCTGCAAATCCTCTCCCGGGCGTTCTTCCACCATAGGGTCCTGTTGTTTGAGTTTCGCCGTCAACGTGCGAACGAATCGAATACCATCGAGCACGGCATCCAGGTCCTTATCCCCGCCTTCTTCAAAATAACGGAAATCGATGTAGGGCGTATCACGTGGGTCAGATGAGCGCAGCGTGACCACGCCGGCGCGGTTCCGGGTATGCGCCTTCAGCACGACCCAGGTAAGATAGTTGAGGTCTTTGGCAATCGACTGTGAGTAATTGGGGTAGTATCCCTGAAAATCTGTCAGCAAGGCCATGCAGAACAAATCCGGCGGCCCTTCCGCCACCGGGGAACGCTTGAATACGGAGAGCAGCGCTCCATTCGTGGCATAGATCCCGGAACGGCAGGCCTCCCATTGCTGGAATTGCGGGTCCCCCGGAGAGAATTCGACGCCCTGATAGATCTGCCACATGGGAAAACTCATTCGATTCACCACCGCCACTTCATATCGGTCCTGCAAATTCCTGCCCACGCCGGCCAGGTCAACGCGCACTTTAATACCGTAGCGCTCCAGCACCTCGCGCGGGCCTATGCCCGAGAGCATCAGCAACTGCGGAGTGTTGAAAGCCCCGCCCGCAAGAATAACCTCGCGGGATGCGTAGACTCGGCGGAGTTCACCTGAGTGTTGGCTGGGATGAGGGCAGGCGCGGTAGAGTTCTTCTCCCTGAAGATACTCAACGCCGATGGCGCGGTTGTTCCCGTCGAAGAGCACTTTGGTGGCGAGCGCATTCAGTTCGAGTTGCAAATTGCGATGCTCGCGCGCGGCTTCCAGGACGCGCTCCCGGGATCCCATCCGCGCATGGTTTCGCGTGGTTAGAGGTGTATAGCGTGACCCTCGGGCATTTTGCTTCAGCAGTCGCCAATCATTCGGATCTCCCCAGCCCTCTACAAACCAGCCCAAGCGTTTGACGGGGTCGCCGGAAAGGGCCAGGGATTCTTCGGCAGAATCAGCAATGGTGCGAAATAGGTCCTTATCACGCAAGGCCGCCATGGGAATCGCTTTTTCCGTATGCAGCCATCCCTTCCAGCCATGCCGGGTGGGATTGAGGCCGATTTTTGCCAGCCAGCGGCGCACTGGACGGTGGTGGCAATTCTCCAGGCGTTCAAAATAAGTCCACATCCTGTCCGGCCGCCAGGTGGGATCTCCCGTAAGCTCCGCGATATATTCCCAGTCGGAATTGTGGGGATAAATCAGTATCTGGGCGTTGTGGGCGGTGCATCCGCCCAGCGTTCCCGCGCGCGGATATAAAACTCCATCCACTTTGTTGCCATCCCACTCGCGGACATATTTCCAATCTTGCTTTTGCATTTTGTCATCAGAATAATGCCGGACAAAGAAGTCCCACTTCATCGCTTCGTTTTCGGACGCGAAAGCGTGAAACGCCGGCACATCATAGTCGAGGGGCAGGCGGTTGGTGTCCGGCTGAAGCGCATCGCCACCCTTGAGTTCTCGTGGATCGCCGCCGGCCTCAAGCAATACAACCGAACGTCCAGCCTCGGCCAAACGTGCCGCCACAGTGCCGCCACCCGCGCCTGAGCCGACGACAATATATTCGCAATCCGGTTGCCGCGGAGTTTCCATCCTCACTCCTCGTAAACTGCGAGAGCTTGATTTCGCGGGCCCTGAGCCCAGATGACTGTGTATGTTAAGAGAGAGTCAAAGTATAACACGAGGCGGTGAGTGCCTCAATGAAGGTGAATGCCGGGGATGCGCGACAGAGTTAAGGACGATCCCTCGGGCGTAGGGCGGGAAGCCTGACCCGATCTATTAGGGCCCACCCCGTGCACCCCCCCACGGCGGGATAAGTTCGCCGCTACAGCACCCAGTTGACCAGATACCAAAAACCTCAGCGGGCCTTTGCGGGGCGTGGTATACTGCGACATTCTGTCCATGCCTTCGAATAGCAATCCCGGCTTCGGCCTGCCACCCGCTGATACAGGGGTGCGTCTGCTCAATTGGCTCGCGAACGCTGCGATGTTCTTCGTGCATGTGGAACGCCGATTCGATCCGTTTTTCCGCCCCGCCTTCGACGCGCTTTTCCGTGAATTGCTCACGCGAGTGACCACCGCGATGATCAACCTCGGACGCAAGGATGAGGGCCTCAAGCTGGCCGAGGAAAGGCATGAGCCGGGTGAAGAGGCCTTTCTTGACGACATCATCAAGACCATGGGCGATCAGATGCGCAAGCTCTGGCAGCCCGGAAGCTTCCAGCGCGGGGGGAACACCAAGACGCACGGCATCGTGCGGGGTGAGGTCACCATCCGCGAGGACCTTCCCGAGCACATGCGTCGCGGCATCTTCGCCCACGCGCGCACTTATCCGGCATGGGTGCGTTTCTCCGGCCCTGGTCCCTACATCACTACTGACATCGACGACGTGGGTTTCATGAGCATCAGCATCAAGCTCATGGACGTGCCCGGCCCCAAGCTGCTTGAGGACGAGAAATTCACGCAAGACATGTTCGGCGTTTCCACTCCGACATTCGTGACGCCGGATACCAACGCCAACGCGCAATTGCAGCATTGGAGTTACCAGAACGCTTCGATCTTCTACTTTCTCAATTTCACGCGCTCACATGTGCTGGACTTCATCATGCAGTCGCTGTGGATCAAGACCCAGAGCAGCCCGCTGGAGAGCGAATTCTTTAGCTGCGTTCCCTACCTGCTCGGTGAAGGGCAGGCGATGCAGTATTGCGTGCGGTCGCGGCTCAAAACCAGAACCCCGGTCCCGCGCCTGCCACTCCGGCCACCGGATAACTATCTGCGTGAAGCGATGGTCGCTACCCTGGCGAAGCAGGATGTGGAGTTCGACATCTTGCTTCAGTTGCAGACCGATCCCTACCTGATGCCAATCGAGAACAATGCCGTCTACTGGTCCCCGCGGCTTTCACGCCGCATCCCCGCCGCTGTGCTGCGGATTCCCAAACAGGTGTTCGACTCACCCGAGCAGCTCGCCTTTGCCAAAGCACTCTCCTATAACCCCTGGCACTGTATTGCCGAGCATCGTCCCCTGGGCAACCAAAGCCGCGCCAGGCTGCTCTTGTACAAGGAGCTCTCGCGCTTGCGGCAGACGATGAATCATGTGGAGCATTACGAGCCAAACGGCAGTGAAACCTTTCCCGGGTCACCGTAAAATCCGCGCCGAGTCAGGATCTTCGAAAAAGGGGCTGACATGGATCTAAATCTCGCCATCCAGTTCGGGCAGCTCATCAATGCCGCCTATGCCGTGGGCTCTAACGACCTGGCAAATCACGCCGGCCAAATCGTAAATGCGGGATTGATTGGGGGCGGCACTGCGTACAAGGTCGTCACTTCGATTTATGCCAACGATCTCGCGACAGACATGAACCCGCAACGAGGCAATTACACTGTACCGATCGGCCTCGTGCTGCAAGCGTCTGCTACCGGTGATGCTGTCATCGCCGTTCGTGGCACCGAAGGCATTGATGAGTGGATTCAAGACGCCAAGTTCCTCGCCGTGCCCTGCCCCTTCCTTCCGAGCGCTGGCAACACGGAAGACGGCTTTACGGCCATGTACAAATCGATGAACGTCAATACCGCCGCCGGCTCGCCTTCATTGGTCAAAGCGTTGACTGGGCTGACCTGGACGGGAACGGTCAATTCGTTGACGATTTGCGGACATAGCCTGGGAGGGGCGCTGGCTACGCTCCTGGCATTGGACGTGGCCGCGAACACAGCACCGCCCTTCAACAACCCGGTGGTTTACACCTATGCCAGCCCGCGCGTGGGCGACCCGCAGTTTGTCAGCGTGTATAACCATGTTTTCCCCAACACCGCTCGGATCGCAAATCGTCTGGATCTTGTGCCCAAGCTGCCACTACCGCCTCTTTACGATCATGTCTTGGGGCTCTTCGAGTTGAACCCCGTAAAACTCCTCCCGCCCACAGTCCTGGTGAAATGTGACATTCCCTGTGAGCACGCCCTCAACAGCTACTTGCATCTGCTGTCTCTGATGGCGGGTGGAACTGTTATTCCTCTGGACCCTAACTGCGTTCCCTAGCCGATTCATTGGTATCTCTGCCGGCGCAGAGAGGGTGCCCGGCGCGGCGGCCGTGAGGGGGGATTCGCATTGTTGAGGTCTGCGTTTTGAGGGCCAGGAAGCTCGGCGTTAGGGGTTTGGGCGGGGTGGGGGCCGATTTTCCTACGACTCCAGATCGAAAACATCGGGACAAATTAAACCATTCCTTCCCAAGATACTGATGAATAGAAGGGAGAAGGGCGGTAAACCCGAGGCGGAAGCATTCCAAAAGTTTATGACAGGACAGCAAAGGTACCCAATCGAAGCAAGGCGTCTCGCGCGAGTGGACTCTGATTCGGCGATGGATTACTATGCTGTCGAAAGATTTGAGGGGGAGGCAGCAACTGTCTCTCTCCCGTGCTGTGCGCCGGCATGGCGCGGATAACGGTGCATCCCCCCCGGCGCAGAATCAGGAGTGCCAAGAGATGAAATTGACTTCCGCTATTCTGGCCGCATTGTTGGCCACAAGTGCCGTCGCTACCCTCCATGCCCAGGAAAAGGAGCGTCCGATTCCAAGAGTGGTGAAGAAAGATGGGCGCTACGCCCTGTTGGTCGATGGCGCACCTTTCTTGATGTTGGGCGCCCAGGTTCACAACTCCAGTGACTGGCCGGCGATGTTTCCAAAGGTGTGGCCCGCCATGGAATACCTGAACGTCAACACGGTCGAGATTCCGGTCTGTTGGGAACAATTTGAGCCGCGACAGGGGCAGTACGATTACACGGAAGTCGACGCACTCCTGACGCAGGCTCGCGAGCATCGGGTTCGTTTGGTGCTGCTCTGGTTTGGAACCTGGAAGAACGGCAGCCAGCACTACATGCCCGAATGGATGAAACTCGCCCCCGACCGTTATCCCCACATGGTCGATAACGACGGAAACGCGGTGGACTCGCCTTCCCCCTACGCTGGCGCTTCGCTCGAGGCGGATAAAAGTGCGTTCAGCGCATTCATGCGCCACCTCAAAGCCGCCGACCCGCAGCGCACCGTCATCATGGTTCAGGTGGAAAACGAGGCCGGCACCTGGGGCCAGGTCCGCGATTATTCTCCGCAAGCAGAGGAACTCTTCCACGGGCCGGTGCCGCCGGAAGTCCTCAGCGCCGTGCAAGTGAACACCGATTCGCGCACGCCGAACTGGCAGGAAGCCTTTGGCCCCGCCGCCGAAGTAAGCTTCCACGCCTGGTCTGTGGCGAAGTACGTCGGGCAAGTCGCCGCCGCCGGGAAGGCTGTCTATCCGCTGCCGCTCTATGCCAACGCGGCTTTGCGCAACCCGCTCGAGCCGCCCACTCCCGTCCACTATGAAAGCGGCGGCCCCACGGACAATGTGCTGCCCATCTGGAAAGTCGAGGCGCCGGCGCTGGATGTTCTTGCGCCCGACATTTATGAGAACGACCCTGTCGCGTATCTGAAAGTGCTCCAACTCTATCATCGCGACGACAATCCCCTTTTCGTGCCCGAGACCGGTGGCGCCGCCAATGCCCGTTTCTTCTTTTCCGCGCTCGGCCTTCAAACCCTGGGATTCTCACCCTTCGGGATGGATTACACCCACGAGCGCGGCGATGACGCCGGGGATGCCAAGACACGAGAGGCGTTCCTGACCCCCTGGGCGATGAATTACCGTTTGATCGGCCCCATGCAGCGCGAAATCGCCCGCCTCAATTTCGAAGGTAAGCTCCAGGCTACGGCCGAGGAAAAAGGAAAGCCCACGCAAACCCTACCGTTCGGCGCTTGGACCGCGGTGGTGTCGTATGGAGCCACCTGGAATAATCCTGGCCATGGAAATCCGGAGCCGACGGGGCGCGCTCTGGTGGCGCAGCTCAAAGACAACCAGTTTCTGGTAACCGGATTTTATTGCCGCGTCGATTTCCGGCCGGCCGACCCCAGCCAGCAGGGGATGTCCCAGCAGGCCGCAGAGCGAGCCGGACAGACTCCCTCGGCGCTGATTGACGGCAAGCGGCAACACCGCATGTTCCTGCGGGTGGAGGAGGGAGCCTACGAGAACGGCGTCTTCAAGTTCCTTCGCCTCTGGAATGGCGACGAGACGGACTGGGGCCTCAACTTTGGCGCGGGGCCGGTGGTGCTGCGCGTCTCGCTTGCCACTTATTAGAGACTGAGAGTGAATCAGTGCGGACTTGCCATCGATTGAGGATCGGAAATCAGCGCAGAGTTTCGACTTCGCTAAACTCTGCGCGCAGGCCAGCGGGTTCTCGGCCGATTGGCGGAACGCCGAGATCGCTGACGGGTCCGCACGCGACCATGAGGTCTTCTAAAATGGTCCGCTTCTTCTCGCGATCTTCATGATAATAAAGGTGCTTATTGATATTCCTGATGACCCATCAAAAACCTCAAGTGATTGAAATTAAGCGTCTTATATCAACCGTTCGGTCCTCAGCCGCACAAAAGGGGGGGCCAATTTGCACACCGGCTTAGCGATGTTGTTGAAAACACATGGAGAAAAATCGGAGTGGCGCCAGGCTCTGCTTTGAGGGCGCGCTTCCATTTTCTATGCGGTCCCACCTCATACCCTGAGATTTCTGACATTTCATCCAATTGGTTTGTGCCTCCTCGGGAGGGATGGTCTTTGGGTTGCTCGCCCTTCCAGCATATGAGCCAAAGTACGAGGTTCACCCGTCGCAAATTCATGCAAATCACCGCCGTTGCCGCTGCGGCGGGACCTATGGCGGCTTGCATCGGCTCCAGCTCTCCCTGGCGCACCCTGAGCGAGGATGAAGCTCGCACCCTGGAAGCCATCTGCGAGCGAATTATACCCGCTGACCAGGACCCCGGGGCCGCCTGGGCCGGAGTGGTCACCTATATCGACCGGCAACTCGTGGGCCCCTATCGGAAGCTGCGGAGGACTTATCGGGTGGGTCTCGCCGGCACCAACGAAACCAGTCAGGCGGTGTTCGGCAAGGCCTTCGTGGCGCTCACGCCGCAGCAGCAGGACACCGTGCTGCAATCCCTGGACAAGGGTCAGGCCCGAGGGGAATATTGGAAGCAAATCTCCGCTAAATCGTTCTTCCATCATGTGGTCGAGCATGCCATGCAGGGGTTCTACGGTGACCCGCGACACGGCGGCAATCGCGAGCGGGTTAGCTGGAAAATGCTGCGCCTTCCCTACCCTCCCGTACTGGGACGGCAGCATGAAGACTTGACGAAGAAATCGTAGGGCCGGGGCATAGCGGCAGGTGGATCCAAATCAATGGCACTCCCCAAAGTCAACGCGGTGATCGTCGGAGCAGGAGCGGGCGGGGGCATTGTGGCCAAGGAGCTCTCGGAGGCCGGCCTGAGCGTGGTGCTGCTCGAGCGCGGCAAATGGTACACCCCCTACGATTGCCGTAAGGACGACTTGCGCAACCAGCGGACCACGGCGCTCGGGTGCGCGTTTGGACCTGACGACGAGCGTTACCGGCGTGTGGTAGTGGAAGCCGATGGCCAGGAACGCGTGGTATTGCCGAGCGATGGCGCATATGGCAACAACGCCGCTTGCGTGGGCGGTGGCACCTTCAGCTACGGCGCCATGGCCTGGCGTTTTCTCGAAAAAGACTTTCGCCTGCGTTCCACCTATGGTGAAGTGGCAGGCAGCACGCTGGACGACTGGCCCATTACCTACCAGGACCTTGAGCCTTACTACACCAAGGCGGAATGGGAAATCGGCGTTTCCGGCGACGACACGAACAATATTTTCAAAGGTCCGCGCAGCCGGCCCCTCCCCATGCCGCCATTGCCGCCCAGCCGCGAGCACCTTATTCTGAAAGCTGCCGCGGAGCGCCTGCACCTTCACCCTTTTGATATCCCCATGCTGCGCAATTCGGTCCCTTACAACGGCCGCGGCGCGTGCATGCGGTGCCGTTGGTGCGTGGGATTTGCCTGCGAGGTTGACGCCAAGTGCGGCACGCACAATACGGTAATCCCTCGCGCCCTCGCAACCGGCAACTGCAATCTGCGCACCGAGTGCGTGGCCGCGAAAATTATCACCAATGATCAGGACCGGGTGACGGGTGTCGAGTATTTCGATGAGCGCGGCCGCCTCCGGGAGCAGCCCGCCGACCTCGTGGTGGTCTCCGCTTCGGCCACGGAATCGGCGCGCCTGTTGCTCAATTCCCCCACCCGCCTTTTTCCCAACGGCCTCGGCAATCGCTACGACTGGGTGGGGCGCAATTTGATGGGGCACGCTTACACCGGCGCTTACGGCCTGATGGAAACCGACACCTACGACGACCTCGGTCCGGGCGCTTCCCTCGCCATCTGCGATTACAACCACGGCAATCCGGGACTGGTGGGCGGAGCGCTGCTTTGCAATGAGTTCATCCGCCAGCCCATCCAGGTGGCCTCCCTTTCCCCGCCCGGCGTGCCGCGTTGGGGCGCCGCGCACAAAGATTTCATGCGCAAGTTCTTCCGCCGCAGCGTTGTGGTGATGGGACCCGTGCAGGAAATGCCGGTTTTCACCGCGCGCGTGCAAGTGGACCCGCGCGTCGTGGACGATTGGGGAATTCCCGTGGCACGCCTTTCCGGCGGGCGGCATCCCCAGGACTTGATCGTGGCGAATTACATCGCGGGAAAAGCGGCTGCCTGGCTGAAGGAAGCCGGCGCCGCCACGACCTGGCCGGTTCTACCCGGAAAGGGCCTGAGCGGCGGTCAGCACCAAGCCGGAACCTGCCGCATGGGCAACGACCCCAGGACTTCGGTGGTGAACCGCTGCTGTCAGGTACACGACGTGGCGAACCTTTTCGTTGTCGATGGCAGCGTACACGTTAACAACGGGGGATTCAACCCTGCCCTGACCATCATGGCCATCGCTTACATGGCCTCGGACCAGATTGTCAAGACTTGGAAGGGCACGCAGATGCGCGGGTAGCACTAATAGAGTTCACATAATATGGCTGAGGAAAGTATTCAACAATTTGTCAACATGCCGAACCCACCAAGAAAACCCCGCCGCCTGCGAATCCTGCTGATTGCCCTGGGAGTAGCGATTCTCGCCTTCCCCGGCGTCAGTATCTACTACGAATACTCCGGCGGAAAAGCCTGCGCGCGCTGCCACGAAATCTGGCAGCCCTACTCCGACTGGCACACCTCCACGCATCGCAATATCCCTTGCAGCGCCTGCCACGGCGACGTCTTTACGCTGGACGCGGGGTTCCACATCAATAACATGCGGCGGGTATTCAACCACCTGAGCGGCGGCGTGCCCGAGCAGGTGCGACTCAAGACGCGTGATGTTTTCCGCGTCACGGAACGCTGCCAGACCTGCCACCAACAGGAATATGCGGAGTGGGCCTCCGGCCTGCACCACGTTGCTTACAAGGAAATATTCCTCGACGCCCAACACAACCATCGCGACCTATTGATGGACGATTGCCTGCGTTGCCACGGGGCGCACTATGACGGCAGTATTCGCGACCTGGTGACGCCCATCAATACCCAGGGCCCCTGGAAATTACGCGACATCGCCATGGCTGACCGTCCCGTCATCGTCTGTTTGAATTGCCATGTCATGCACCACCACGGCGATCCCTTGTCGCGGCCGGCGGCGAAACCCTCCACAAGTACGACCCAGGAATTGAACCGGCCTTCGCTCGCCCTCTTCGACCGGCGCGAGATGCAATCCGTTCCTCTAGCCGAACTTCCTCTGCCCGCCATGCGCGAGGGGGAACGAGAAGTTAAGATCAGCCCCGACCCGCGCCAGGCGCTCTGCTACCAATGCCATGGGCCGGATGCCACCCGGCAGGTCCACTCCGGCGCCGACCGCACTTCCCTTGGTGTTCACGGAGGGCTTAGTTGCTACGCCTGCCATGAGAATCACAGCATGCGCACGCGTGCCTCCTGCTCCACTTGCCATCCGCGCCTTTCAAATTGCGGCCTCGATGTGGAAACCATGGACACGACATTCAAATCCACCCAAAGTCCGCACAATATCCATTTTGTGAAGTGCACAGACTGCCATACCAAAGGAATTCCCAGGAAGCACCGGCCTGACGCGCACGCCAGCCTCACCTCGTCGGCAGGTTAAGTCAATTAGCAGCGCGCCGGGGGATGCCGCGTGTCAATTGACGGGGCTTGGATGAATCCGATCCCTCGGTTGCAGGAATCATGACCCATTGGCATCGGAAAGGCCGGCCTCGGGGGAGGAGTGGGACCCTCGCAATGGCAACCGCAGGCGCGCCTCGCATCCGGCGCGATCCCTTCGGTTCTCTAGCGTCAGGCTGCCACCGTGGGCCTCCGCGATTTGCCGGCTCAATACTAGTCCGATTCCCGAGCCCGTGGGCTTGGTGGTGAAAAACGGCACAAAGAGATTGGAAGTGTTTGACAAGCCCGGACCTTCATCCCGGATGCGAACTTCCAGTTGGTCAGCGCGGCGCGCCCACCCCACCGAGACTCCTCCTCCGGTTTCGAGCGCCGCGTCGACGGCGTTGCGGAGAAGATTGATGAGTAACTGCTCCAACTGGTCGGGGTCGGCGCGGACAGCCAGGTCGGGGCTGGGCTCAAGGAGAATCGTCGTTCGAATCTCCAGTCCTATGATACGACGCAACAGGGGGCACACTTCCACAACTTGCAGCTTTGGTCTCGGCAACTTGGCGAGCCGCGAGTATGCTTCCAAGAAGCGGCTCAGCGCGGCCGCCCGCGACCCAATCACTTCCAGGCCGCGGCGCATGTCGTCTTCCCAATCTGCAGGCCGCGGCTGGCGTTCCAGCATGGTCCCGAGCGTGCCGGCCATGGACTTGATGGGAGCGAGGGAATTATTGAGCTCGTGGCCGAGGACGCGGATCAGCCGCTGCCACGCTTGCCGTTCCTCCTCCCGCAGGGGCCGGCTTAAATCCGTCAGGACCAGGAGTTCATGCGGCAAGCCATTCTCACGAAAAGCGCTGCGGCGCATGTTCCAGCGCCCTGCCCCTCCGGGAAAGGAAATCGTCAGGGTGCGAGCGGGTTCTCCTTCCAGGCAGTCCGCCAAATCCAACTCGGCCGCGGTCCGTCCCAGAATGCGCTCGCTGGGCTGGCCCAGAAGCCGCTCGCCGGCGCGATTCATCAGCCGCAGACGCTGTTCGCTGTCAAAGGTGAAAACGGCGACGTCAATCTCCTCCATGACTTTGCGCAAGAGGGCCGTGGCTTCCAGCGCGCCCAAGCGCCGCCCGCGCAACATCTCACCCAGGGCGTTCACTTCCACCATCACCTCTCCCAGTGCGTCATCGGGCCGTGCCCCGCGAGCGCGCAGGGAGTAATCCTCCTCCCGCATGGCCGCCAGAAGGTTGGAAAGGGTTTGCAGGGGATAGACCAAGTGGGAACGCAGGGAGAATGCCGCGCCGAGCCAGAAGCCGGCCACCAAAAGCGCCAGCGTCCACCGCGTCGAGCTGGAGTAATCCCCGAACCACAACAGGAGAATCATTATCAGGACCGCAGGGAAGCCCGCCGACAGGGCGAACAACTGCATCCGTACTTCAAAGCGCATGCGGCCGCGGGGGGACCGACGAGGTGGGCGCGCGCTTGCTGGGATCAGATCATCTTTCATGCAGTCATCGCAGTTGGCGCGACATGGCTTTCCCTGTCGCCGGCCTCAGGAAACGGATAGGTTAAAACTCGAAAATCGAAACTCGAAAATCGCGCGAGTTTCGAATTTCGAGTTTCGATTTTCGCTCTGCGGCAGTCCTCACAACCCGTGTTTCTTCAGCCGGCGATAAAGGGCGCTGCGGCTCAGCCCCAGGGCATCCGCGGCGGCGCTGACGTTTCCCTCATAGCGCGTCAGGGCCTTCTTCACCAGAAGGCTCTCGACGTCTTCCAGGCTCATCTCTTCGATGCGGCCGCCCCCCTCGCGCCCTACGCGCAGGCCCAGGTCGCTGGAACGCACCAGCTCGCTCTGCGCCATCAGGACCGCGCGCTCCACGGCGTGCTCGAGCTCGCGGACGTTGCCCGGCCAAGCGTACTCGAGCAGGGTCTGAAGCGCCGCTACCTCAAAGCCGGTCAGACGTTTTCGGTAGCGCTGAGAAAATTGGCGGAGAAAATAGTTGGCCAGCAGCGGCAAGTCCTCACGCCGCTCCCGCAAAGCCGGCAGATGAATTTCAATCGTGTTTAGGCGGAAAAGCAGGTCTTCCCGGAATCGTCCGGCTTGAATTTCCTGCGCGACTTCAGCATTGGTCGCAGACAAAACGCGCACATCCACACGGCGGGTTTTCGACGACCCCACACGCTCCAATTCCCCGGTTTCAAGCACACGCAAGAGTTTGGCTTGCAGGTTTAGTGGCACGTTGGCGATTTCGTCGAGAAAAAGAGTGCCTCCTTCGGCAAGTTCGAACCGTCCGACACGATCCGTCTTGGCATCGGTAAAGGCGCCCTTGACGTGGCCGAACAACTCGCTTTCGAAGACCCCTTCGGAGAGCCCGCCGGCATTTACCGTGACCATGGGGCGCGAGGCGCGTTCCGAAAGTGCGTGCAGACTGCGCGCGATCACTTCCTTGCCCGTGCCGTGCTCACCCGTGATCAATATATTCGCGTCGGAGGGGCCCACCCGCGCGAGCAGATCGAGGACAGGCCGCATTGCAGCGGATTCGGCGATCAGCGTGGGCCGGCCCTCCGCGCGCAGCAAGCGATTTTCCGCCTCCAGCCGTTGTCCCTGCCGCAGCGCGTGGCTCAGCTCAATTTGCGTCCGCAAAATCGCGATGAGCCGGGCATTTTCCCAAGGCTTCTCGATGAAGTCTCTGGCGCCGCGCCTCATCGCCTCCACCGCCAAGCCCACGCTTCCCCAAGCTGTCATGACCACGACGGGAAGCGTGCTGTCCATAGCTTGCAAAATCGAAAGTATGTCCAGACCTTCCCGGCCGGAGGTGGTGTCACGCGCAAAATTGAGGTCCATGAGAACGAGATCGAAGTCCTTGGACTTTACCGCCGTCACGATCCCGTCCGGCGAGGTGGTGGATTCGGTTTGGTAGCCCTCTCCCTTGAGCAGCAGGCGCAGAGCTTCCAGTACATCCGCTTGATCATCAGCGATAAGAATCCGAGTCATTGTGTGATTCTATCATTGAGCGATTTAGCGATTGAAAATCGCACAAACCTGGACCAACCGCTCAATCTTACCACCGAGCGTTTGAGCGATTGAGTGATTTCACGATCGAAAGCCGCAACGGCATCTGACCATCGCTAAATCGCTGAATCGCCGAATCACTCAATGGTCCGCGATCCACCCATCCTGGAGCCTGATGATCCGGTTCCCGTAAGCGGCGTTCGCCTCGGAGTGGGTCACCTGGATAATCGTGGTTCCCTCGCCATTCAGCTTTTTGAACAACTCCATTATCTCTTTTCCCTGGCTGGTGTGCAGATTGCCGGTAGGCTCATCGGCAAGAATCAGCTTGGGCTTGGCAATCACAGCGCGCGCGACAGCGACCAACTGCTGCTGTCCGCCGGAAAGCTGGCTGGGGAAAAGATCTTTCTTCCCCACAATTTGAAACCGGTCGAGGGAATCAGCCACCAACGCCTGCCTCTCTGACGACTTCACGTTGCGATACGACAGAGGGATATCCAAATTCTCCGCCACGGTAAGGCTGTCCAACAGATGGTATTGCTGAAAGACAAAACCAATGTAGCGTTTGTTGAGCTCGATGCGTTTCTTGGGATCTAGCTTATGGACGGGCTGGTCGAGGAAATAGAACTCGCCCTCCCAGCCGCCGTCGAGCATCCCGATGATGCTGAGGAGCGTCGATTTTCCCGCCCCCGACGGCCCCATGATGGTAATGAACTCGCCTTCCCGGATGTCCAGGTTAATGCGGCGCAACACATAGTAGCGCCCTCCCGCCAGTGGGTAATATCTTTCCAGATTCTGCGTTTTGATCATAGCGTTTTCCTTAATTCCCGCCAATTATCGCTTCATCGGGTCATCGGCCATCGGTTCATCGGGCCATTGAAAGCCCAAACCCGAGATTCAGCGTGCGAGTTTCCGTTTTCGATTTTCAAGTTCCGTTTGCAATCACTCAATCACAAAATCGCTAAATCGCCAAATGGCCCGATGACTCGACGGCCCGATCAGCCTCACGCCCGCGTCTCTTCCACGATCCGGCCGTCGAAGAGATGCACGGTCCGCTCCGCGACCTCGGCATAGCGGGGATCGTGCGTTACCATGCAGATGGTAGCGCCTTCGCGGTGGAGGTTGCGCAGCAATTCCACTACGGCCTCCCCATTCTTCGAGTCCAGGTTTCCGGTGGGCTCATCCGCCAGCAGGATGGACGGCTTCCCCACCAGCGCCCGGGCCACGGCCACGCGCTGCTGCTGGCCGCCGGAAAGCTGCGCCGGGTAGTGACGCATCCGATGCGACATCCCCACGCGCTCCAGCGCCTCCTGCACGCGCTGGCGGCGCTCCGCACCCCCCATGCCGCGATAGGTCAGAGGCAATTCCACGTTCTCATAAACGGTGAGATCGCCAATCAGGTTGAAAGCCTGGAAGATGAATCCAATCTCCCGGTTGCGGATGCGGGTTCGATCCGAAATCGAAAGGTCCTCGACCTCGGCACTGTTCAGCGTGTACTTGCCGTCCGTCGGCGAATCGAGCAGGCCAAGAATGGAAAGTAAGGTGGACTTTCCGCAGCCCGATGGGCCGGAGATGGAAAGGTACTCGCCACGCTGGATTTCGAGATAGATGCCGGAAAGAGCGTGCGTCTCCACCTCATCCGTGAAGAACACCTTGGTAACACCTTCCAGGTGGATCAGGGTTTGCCCCGATCCGTTGGACTTCGACTTTACTGCACCTTGTCCTTGATCTTTTGCTTCTGGCATTGCTTCCATAACACTCTCCTTAATGTGGACTTGCTCATTGATTCAAATACTCGGTTCATTAGCTCATCGGGCCATCTGACACAGAAATTCGGAACTCGAAAATCGAAATTTGGCCGCCAGATCGCATAATGCGTGGTCGAGTTTCGAATTTCGAGTTTCGATATTCGTGTTTCCCTTGCATTCACCCCATCACCAAATCCCTTAACAGCAAAATCACGCAATCGCTAAATCGCCAGATCACCAAATGACCCGATGGCCAGGTTGTTTCATTCATACCTCAGCGCCACCATGGGATCGACCTTCGTCGCCCGCCGCGCCGGGATATAGCTCGCGCCGAGGGCAAAGGCGGTCAGAATCAGGGAGACAACAATGAACGTCTCCGGGTCAGCGGGCTTCACGCCATAGAGCAGGCTTGCTAGGGACCGTGTCAAAGCCAACGCGCCGACGATGCCGATGCCCACGCCGATCAACGTCAGCTTGACCCCTTGGCCAAACACCAGCCCGAGCACATCGCCCTTCTGCGCGCCCAACGCCCTGCGAATTCCCATTTCGTTCGAGCGCTGACTTACCCAGTAGGCCATAATGCCGTAAATGCCGACGGCCGCCAGCAGGAGTGCAGCGCCGGAAAAGACGGAGAGCAACAGCATGGCAAAACGTCGCCCTGCCAGCGACCCTTCCACAAGCTCGTCCATGGTCCGGATCTGATACGCCGGCTGCTCCGGATCGACCGTCGCAACCTCCTTCTGCACGGCCACTGCAAGTTGGAGCGGATCCTGGGATGTCCGAATCGCCAGGCTCATGCTCTGGTTGGGATTCTGTGTCTCCGGCCAGTAAACTTCGACGCGCGATTGTGCATCGAGGGTGCGATAGCGGACGTGCCGCACGACTCCCACCACCGTTGCCCAGTGTGCGGACGGGCTTGCACCACCGCGATGCAGGCGCTTGCCGACTGCATCTTCCCCTGGCCAATACGTCTTCGCCAGGGTTTGGTCCACTACGGCGACCGGGGGAGATTGTACGGAATCACGCTCGTCGATATAACGTCCGCCGACCAGGGCGATGCCCATAGCTTGAAAGTACCCGGGTGTGACCGTGCGCTGGTCCGCCTCCGGAGTGGCCGCCTCAGGGGGCACCTCTCGAGTATCAATCGTGGTGGTTCCCGAATTACCGGCGCCACTAAGCGGCAGCAAGTCTACTGCCCCTGCGGCCTGGACGCCCGGGAGTTTGGAGACCCGATCCAGCACGTCGCGGTAGAAAGCTCGAACCTGCTCCGGCTTCGAGTACTTCTCCGCCGGCAGCGAGATGCCCATGGTCAGGACGTGGTCGGGCCGGAAGCCGCCGTCCACTTCCTGCAAGCGCAGGAAACTTCTCACCAGCAGCCCGGCTCCGTTCAGGAGAACGAGAGAAAGTGCGAGTTCAGCGACGATGAGCGCATGACGCAGGCGTTGTGAAACCGAGGCTGCCGTGGAAGTGCGGCCTCCGCCCTTCAGCGATTCGTGCTTGATCTCGCCCCAGGTGTGCAGAGCCGGCGCCAGGCCAAAAAGGATGCCGGTGCCCAGAGACACGAGCATCGTGAAGGTGAGCACCGTGCCGCTCAGACTGGCGGCAGCGGCGCGCGGGAGAACGGAAGCGGTGAGCGCGACCAGAGCGCGGATGCCCCAGTGGGCGATCAGAAATCCTGCGCCGCCGCCCAGCAGAGACAGCAGAACGCTTTCGGTAAGCATCTGGCGCATGAGGCGGAAGCGGCCGGCGCCCATTGCCATGCGCACCGCCATCTCTCGCTCGCGCGCCGAAGCGCGAACCAGGAGCAGATTCGCGACATTGGCGCAGGCAATGAGCAGCACCAGCGCTACGGCGCCGGTCAAGATCCAGAGCGCCGTCTGGACGCCGCTCACCATCTCATCGAGCAAAGGCGTGAGCATGAAAGCAAAGTGGAATTGCGCGTAAGGATAATCCTTGTTCTGGTCCTCCACCGCCTTCGTGACTGCTTTCATGTCCTCCCGCGCCTGCTGAAGCGAGAGCCCAGGCTTGATGCGCGCCAGCACTTCCAGGCCATGATTCCCTCGGTTTGCCGGCGTCAAATTACTGGGCGCGAAGGCCAGCGGCGCCCAAATCTCCGCGTTGTAGGGGTACTGGAACCCGGCAGGCATCACGCCGACAACGGCATAGTTCGCGCCATTGATCTTCAGCCGACTTCCTACGACTCCCGGCTCCCCGCCGAATCCTCGCTTCCACAGGCCGTAACTCAGAAGCACCACCTTATCGTGGCCGTCTTCGCCCTCTTCCGGCAGGAAGGTGCGACCCCATGCCGCTTTTGCGCCCAGGATCCGGAAGAGGCTGGGAGAAACCATCGCGGCCAGAACCGATTGGGGAGTCCCGCCGACACTAAGATTGGCGTTGCCTCCCGTCATCGCCGCAACCCCCGTGAAACTCCTGTTCAGGGATTCCAGGTCCTTGAACTCCGGAGCAGAGATCGCATTCTGGTCGTTCGGCAGGCCGATACCGGCAAAGTTGCCCCAGATCTTCACAAGATAATCGGGTTGATGATAAGGGAGAGGCCGCAACAGGACAGTGTCCACCACACTAAAGATTGCCGTGTTGGCGCCAATGCCGAGCGCCAGTGTCAGCACCGCAACAACCGTGAAACCAGGATTATTGGCCAGCATACGCAGGCCGAACTTCAGGTCTTGGAATAAGGCGTTCATTTGTATCCTCTCAAGCTTTCAGCTATCAGCGTTCAGCGCTCAGCTAAACCTTCCGCCGGCCCGCCCATCGGGCGTGGGGCTATGGCTGAAAGCTGACAGCTGACCGCTGACAGCTTTATTCATACCTCAAAGCCACCATGGGATCGACCTTGGTCGCCCGGCGCGCGGGAATGTAGGCGGCGAAGGCAGCCACCATCGCCAGCAAAAAGGTGAATTCAGCAAAAACCGGAATATCCACTTGGATAACCCCCAGGAGCACGCTGGAGAGCATGCGCGCCAGCGCCAGCGCGGGAGGAATACCAATGGCAAGGCCGATTAGAGCCAGCTTGAGGGCGCGACCCACCACCATCCGGAGAATATCGTTGCGTTGCGCTCCCATTGCCAGACGGACTCCGATTTCGTGCGTGCGTTGGGAGACGGAGTAAGCCATCAGCGCGAAAATCCCGGAGGCCGAGAGGATGAGCGCAATGAAGCCGTAGATCATCATCATCCTGGCGGAAACCTTGACGCCGCTCAGGTCATCGTCGATGATTCCCTCGAGCGTGCGAACTTCGAATACCGGTTGTTCCTGGTCCAAGGACTGGACCTGCGCACGCGCGGAGGCAGCGAGAGCGGTGGGATCACCACTGGTGCGCACAGCAATGGATAGCGAGCGCTGCGACAACTGGGCAAGAGGAAAATACGCCATCGGCGGACCGGTGTGATCCCAGGGCCCGGGCTCAATGTCGCCCACCACACCCACCACCGTACACCAGCGCGCAGCGCTTTCACTCAATCCAAAGTTCAGACGCTTGCCGAGAGGATTCTCGCCCGGCCAGAGCCGCGTGGCCAGGCTGGAGTTCAACACCACCACCCGTGTCGAGTTCGGGCCATCCTGGGCAGTGAGAGCACGTCCTTTGACCACGGGGATGCGCAACGCGCGGAATATTTCCGGTGTGACGACCTCTTCAATCGCCAAGCGTAACTCGCCGGGAGCTGGGGGCGGCTGGCCTTCCGCCGAGTACTCGCTGCGGGTCCAGTTCCATTGGCCAGGCAGGTTCAATGCCGCTCCGGCCGCTTCCACCCCGGGCAGCGCACCCAGACGTTCCATGAGCTCGCCGTAGAACTCGCCCACTTGGCTCTCGTCACGGTATTTCGATTCCGGCAGGGCAATCTGGAAGGTCAACACGTTCCGCCGGTCGTAGCCCGGATTGGTTTCCACCAGATGGCGGAAACCTTTGACCATCAAGCCGGCTCCGGTCAGAAGCACCAGCGCCAGGGCAACCTCCGTCACCACCAGCACTCCCCGCATCCGATGGGAGGATGAGCCGGCGCCACCCCCGCGCGAAGATTCCTTCAGCGCGTCGTTCAAATCGGCCCGCGACGCATGCCAGGCAAAGGCTAGCCCGGCAAGAATTCCCGCCCCCACCGCCGCGGCGGCAGTAAAAGCCAGAACATATCCATCAACGCGCATATGCTTGATGCCGGGAACGTACTTAAGAATGAACGCTGGAATGGTCCCGCGGTTTCGTTCCAGATCTGCATACGCCAGGCCCAGTCCCACCAATGCGCCCAGCACTGATTGGAGCACGCTTTCAATAAGCAACTGCCGGGCGATCCGGCTGCGGCTGGCGCCGAGCGTCAAACGCACGGCAATTTCCTTGCGGCGAGCGCTGCCCTGCGCCAATTGCAGGTTGGCGACGTTGGCGCAGGCTAACAGCAGGACAAATCCCGCTGCACCCATGAGTACCAGAATAAACTGGCGCGACCCACTCAGGAGCTCATTCACCAAGTTCACCAGCCGGGCGCTATGGCCGGCATTGGTCTGCGGAAACTGTTGTGCCCAGCGGCCGGCAATCGTCTGGAGATCCGCCTGCGCTTGCGAAATGGAAACCCCGGGCTTGAGGCGCCCGATCACCTGTAAGTAATGATCGGTGCGGTCGGCTTGGTCGGCGGCGCTGAGGTCCAGGGGACCCCAAACGTCGACGCCCATGGGATATTCAAAATCCACGGGCATGACCCCGATGACGGTGAATTGCTGGCCGTTCAGGCGCACTTGCGAGCCAATGACCCCGGGGTTCGCGCCCAGGCGCTGTTGCCAGAAGCCGTAACTAACCACCACGGCAGAAGTGTGCCCGGGCTGGTAATCCACCGCACTGATCGCGCGGCCAAGCTGCGCCCGCATTCCCAACAGGGGAAAGAAACTCGGTGTGACCTGGTAACCATCCACGCGCTCGGCCGCACCGGTGCCGGTGAGGTTCACTTCCCAGCCATGCCCAGCCGCTATCTCCTGGAACGAATGGCTTTGCTCCTTGAACTCGCGGAAATTCGCCGGAGCCAGGGCGATGTGGTCTTCGTTCTGCTTGGGAGCCGTTTCCCAGACAGCCACCAGGCGGTCAAGATGCTCGAAAGGAAAGGGGTGCAGCAACAACGCATTCACCGTGGTGAACATGGAGGTGTTGACTCCAATGCCGAGCGCCAACGCCACCACCGCCACCAGCGTGATGCCGGGGCTCTTCGCCAACATGTGCCAGCCATACTTTACGTCCTGAAGTATTGTGTTCACCGTTCACCTCAAATCGCGGCATCAGATCATCGCTTCATTGACGACCGAAGCTCGAAACCGAAAACTGGAAACTCGACGGGCCGCTCGCGGGTTGCTTTTTCGAGTTTCTAGTTTTCGAATTTCGTGTGCATGCATCCAATCACTCAATCGCTAAATCACCAAATAGCCAGATGACCCGATGGCTCGATGGGCCGATGACCCGCTCTCTTCACTCATGCCTCAACGCACCCGTCGGATCAATCTTCATCGCCCGGCGCGCGGGCACGTAGCAAGCAGCTAGCGACACCACGCAGAGCAACAGCGCTACTGCCGTATAGGTCACAGCGTCGGTGGTGGTGACGCCGAAGAGCACACTCTTCAGATAGCGCGTCAGGGCTACTGACGCCGCGAAGCCAAGTGCCATGCCCGTGAGAGTCAGGAGTGCGCCCTGGCCCAGCACCAGCCGGAAAACAGCACCTCGCTGAGCTCCCATGGCCACGCGAATGGCGATCTCATGGGTGCGCTGGCGCGTCGTGTAAGCCACCACTCCGTAAATCCCCACGGCGGCTAGAATCAGGGCGAGCAAGCCAAAAGCTCCTGCAAAGGTTCCCGCGATCCTTTCGAAGATGCTCCCTAACCGCATGCTCGACTTGACGGTTGTTACATCGAACACCGGCAGGTCGGCGTTGAGTTCGTGGACCGCTTTTTCCACCGCCGGAGCGTAAGCCGCCGGATCACCTGACACGCGCGCGTGGATGATCACCTGACCCCGGTAGGCCTGAAAAAGCGACAGGAAAATGACGGGCTCGGGAGCATAAACCAAGCGCCGATACTTGGCGTTTCGAGCCACACCCACGACATTGAACATCACTCCGGCATTACTAAACCTCTTGCCGATACAGTCCTGGCCCGGCCAGTAACGGCCGCAAAACTCCTGATTGACGATGGCCACCAATTGCGATTTTTCCCCATCCTGGTCGGTAAATTCACGCCCGGCTACGAGCGGAGTCCGCATCGTGCGAAAGTAGTTCGGACTCACAATGGCACGGCTGATTTCCATCGATTCGTGAGGTTGGGGCATATAACCGTCGGGGTAGACGTCGTCGCTGTGAATGGTAAAGCTGAGCGGCGAAAAATCCGCCAGGGCCGCGGACTCGACGCCCGGCAGGCTCCCGAGTTTGGCCAGTAGTTGCCGGTCGAAAGCCCAGCCCTGAGCGGTCGAATAGCCTACGGGCCCGCCGAGCTCGTAAGTAGCCAGCAGCACGTGGTTGGGATCAAACCCCGGATCCAATTGCTGAGCGTTCCGCAAGCTGCGTATGAACAGACCGGCGCAGATCAGCAGGAGCAGCGAGAGGGAGATTTGCGCCACGACGAGCGCGCTCGAGAGCCGGGACTTGTGGACTCCACCGGATATTGTCCCCGCCTCCTCCTTCAGCACGGTGATGGGCGCCAGGCTGGAGGCACGCAACGCCGGCAGAATGCCGAAGATCATGGCGGAGAATATCGAGATGGCCATCGTTACCCAAAGTACTGTCCCGTTAGCTTTGCCGTTCAACGTGAGGGGAATACTCGCGTGGGGAACGAAGGCAGCAAACGTCCCAGCCGTCCACATGGTAAACACCAAGGCGAGACCACCGCCGGCAAGCGCCAACAGGAGGGTTTCCACCATGAGTTGACGGACCAGTCGCCAGCGGCTGGCGCCCATGGAAAGGCGCAGGGCAACTTCCCGTCGACGGGCAACCGAACGCACCAGCAACAGATTGGCAACGTTGGCGCAGGCCAGCAAAAGCAACGCTGCCGCCAATGCCAGCAACATAGGCAAGGTCTTGTACAGATAAACGTTGACTCCAAAGGGTGAGCGCCAGAGCGGGTCGAGGGTAATCTGGCTGGGGCCGCGATCGACGCCTCCCGAGCTGGCGATAATCCGCTGCATCAGGAGGTTGAGTTCCCCCGTAGCGGTCCCGATTCCGATGCCGGGCTTAAGCTTTCCCAGCACGTTGAGCCAGAAAGTGCCGCGATCCTCAGGGCGACTTGGGCCCCATACGAATTTGTCCATCCCCAGGGGAATCCACACGTCCGCGCGCAGTCCGGTCTTGCATCCTTGAAAATCCGGCGGCGCGACTCCGACGATCGTGTACAGGCGCCGGTTGATCTGAATCGTCTTGCCAATGATGGATGGGTCGGAAGCGAAGCGCGCCCGCCACAGGCTTTCACTGATTACAGCTACCGACCCCCCTCCGCGCGTTTGTTCCTCCGCAGGCAGAAAACCACGACCGAGAATGGGGTGCACGCCGAGCACGTCGAAGTAGTTCGCAGTGGTCAGCGCCCCATAAATGCGCTCGGGCTTGTCGGTGCCGGTAAGGGACATGAAATCGTCGTGGTAGGCGAGGAGGCCGGAGAAGCTCTGCGTGTGGTCACGGAGATCCACGTAATCAAGGTATGAAAACGGGGGAGTGGGGTGCTCACTTCGTTCTCCCCTCATCACCGTGACCATGTCGCCCGTGTGGGTGACTCCAGGAATGGGGTCGAGCAGAGTGGAGTTGATCCAACTAAAGATCGTGCTGTTGGCCCCGATGCCGAGTCCGAGGGTCAAAATGGCCACCGCCGTGAAACCGGGGCTTTTCGCCAACATCCGCAGGCCGAACTTTAGGTCTTGAATCAAGGTGCTCATCTTTGTTCCGTCATCGCGTGGTGGCACAGGCACTCCTGCCTGTGCCCTATGCATAAAATGCATCAGTCCTAAGCACAGGCAAGAGTGCCTGTGCCACCCGCCACTAACCACTGTCCACTAACCACTGCCTTACTCATACCGCAGCGCCTCCATGGGATCAACCATCGCCGCGCGGCGCGCGGGAAGATAGCTTGCCAAGACGGCTACACCGGCCAGCAAGAGCGAGACACCGGCAAAGGTGACTAGGTCCGTGGGCCGGACGCCGTAAAGTACGCTGGACAACGCGCGCGTTACCAGGAAGGCGGCAACCAATCCCAGGCCGAGACCGATGAGAACTAGCCGCAAACCCTGCCCGATGAGGAGCCAGAGCATGTTGCCGGGTTTGGCGCCGAGTGCGATGCGAATGCCAATCTCATGCGTGCGCCGCTTGACGGAGTGAGAGATCAACGCGTAGAGGCCCAGCGTGGCGAGGAAGAGAGCAATAAGGCCCTGGCCGCCCGCGATGATGGTGCCCATGCGCAACGCACCCATGCCCATCAGACTGCCGGCGATCTGCTGGTCGAGGGTGCGAATTTTGTAGACCGGCAGATCGGGGTCCAGTTGGGCGACGGCTTGCTTGACGGAGGCGGTGATTTGCAGCGGATCCATTCCCGTGCGCACAACGATGGTGACGTTATTTTGGAAATGTTGCGCCAGCGGGTAGAAGATCAGCGGCCGATTCGTGTCGGTCATGGCCCAGTAGCGCATCTCATCGACGACGCCGACGACCTGCATCGCGTCCCCTTGCAGCGAGAGCCGTTTGCCGACAGCATCGCCATTCGGCCACAACTGCCGGGCAAGCACTCGATTGATAATGACTACGCGCGGCGCGGCCTCATCGTCGTACGCGGTAAAATCGCGGCCCGCAAGTACGCGCGTGCCCAGGGTTTGCAGATAGGCATGCTCGACAGACGTACACGGGATTAACGTAAATTTCTGGCTCTCGGTTGGGGTTTGACCCTCGGGCCATACGCCGGCGCGCTGACCACCTCCAACATCAAAGGGCAGATGCGTGGCGAGGCTGGCGCTGGTGACGCCGGGCAGGGCGCGGAGCTTATCGAGCAACTGCGCTTGAAACCGCCGGCTGCGCTCATCGCTGTAGCGTTGCAACGAAGGATCAACCGAAGCGAGAAAAATGTGATCTGAACGAAAGCCGAGATTGACCTGCGCGAGCTTTTGCACACTGCGCGCCGCCAGTCCGGCGCAGATCAGCACTACGCACGAGAATGCCACCTGGGCAATCACCAACAAGCTGCGCAACCGATGGCGGGTTCCAGCGACGGAAGGTGAGTTCTTCAGCAACGGCAAAATCTCCAGCCGGGTCGCCTTCAATGCGGGGAGCAGTCCCGTGAGGATGCCCGTGGCCAACGATGCGGCAAAGGTGAAGACAAACAAGCGCCAGTCGGTTCCGGTGTGGGCCCGGGGCGCAAAGTCGCCGGGAACGACCAACTTGCCGAGCAATTGAGCAACGGCGATGGCGGCCATTGCGCCGATGGCTCCGGCGGCGAGCGCCAGCAGCGTGCTCTCGGCCAGCAACTGGCGCAGCAGCCGCCAGCGCGTGGCGCCGAGAGCGCCGCGAATCGCCACCTCCCGCTCGCGGTCGGCGGCGCGCGCATAGAGCAGATTGGCCACATTCGCCACCGTGATCGCCAGCACCAGCAGCGCCAGGATCATCAGCGCGCCGGCAACCAGCGGCATGAAGTTGGCCACAAAGGGAGTAGGCCGGCACATCGATTCGCGCAGAACCACGGTGGCTTCGGCCGGCGGGTGATATTGAGGATAATCCTTGAGAAGACGCGCCATCACCAGTGAGGTCGCGGCACGGGCTTGCGCAAGGCTGGCGCCCTGCTGCAAGCGGCCCATCATGGATACCGATAAGTAGCCGCGATTGGTGAAGACTTCGTTGCCCCCGGGATTCATCAGCGGCAGCATCGAAATCGGCACAAATCCGCTCAGCGCCGCGCCCCACTCCGCGCCCACGAATTCGGGCTGCGTCACGCCCACCACGGTAAAGGGCAGGCCGTTGATCTTCACCAGTTGGCCGATGATATGCGGGTCGGCGGCAAAACGGTTCTTCCATGTGTCGTAAGTAAGAACGAGGATGGCATCCGCGCCTGCGGTGCGGCCCTCATCGGGCAGGAAAAGCCGCCCCATCATCGGTTGCGCGCCCAGCACCGTAAAGTAGTTGCCGCTGACCACATGCACATAGGTTCGATCGGCGGCTTCGCCCTGTCGGCTCATCTGGACTGCCGACTCCAGATAGGCCATGATTCCGGAGAAAGCCTTCGCCATCTCTGGAAAATCATGGCGGCCTCCCTCGGCAGAGCGCTGAAAGTCCAAAAAGTCCGGATACGAAGCCTGCTGCAGCATCGGCGACTGAGGTATCTTCTGGGTAATCATCACCAACTTTCCTGGATCCGCTGCCGGCAAAGGCCGCAGAAACCAGTTGTCGATCATGAAAAAGATGGTTGCGTTGACGGTGAGTCCCAGCGCCAGTGTGATGATGGCTACGGCCGTGAAGCCGGGATTCTTCGCCAGCATCCGCAGGCCGAACTTCAGGTCTTGAATCAAAGTATTCATTCGTATCCTCGATGTCGAGCTATTAGCAATCAGCCGTCAGCTATCAGCGTTCAGCTTTCAGCTAAACCTTCCACTCGCGACGCTCTCCGCGCACCAGGAATTGTAGCGCCGGGCTTCAGCCCGGCACGTGCCGCCCTCAAGGGCGGCGCTACATCCCCTGTAGCGTCGGTCTCCGATCGACGGCGGCGGTCGGAGACCGCCGCTACAGCCGTCATCGTCACCATAATCTGCGACGCTCATTCGTGGCCCGCTCGGCCTTTGGCTGAAAGCTGAGAGGTGACCGCTGACAGCTTTACTCATACCTCAGCGCCTCCATGGGATCGACCTTGGTCGCCCGGCGGGCGGGGAGGTAGCTGGCCAGGAGCGCGGCCATTGCCACGAGGGCTGGGGCAAGGACGAAAACCCACGAGGCGTGGACACTGAATCCTTGAAACGCGGCGCCAAACAGGCGGGGAAGCGGGTAGGCGAAGGCGAACCCAATCAGCAAACCGAAGACGCCAAGCCTCATTCCTTCCCCCACGACCAGCCTCAAGACACTTCCCCGTTCGGCGCCGAGCGCCATGCGGATTCCCAGCTCGTGGGTACGCTGGGTAACCCCGTGGGCGATGATTCCATAGATCCCCACGGCCGCCAGAATCAGCGCCAGGCCGGCAAAGATGCTCAGCACTTCGCCCATCAAGCGGTCACCGCCCTCTCCTCTGGCTTCAATCAACTGACTCATGGTCGTCACATTGCCCAGCGGCTGATCTTTATCCACGGACCATACCGTTGCGCGCACAGCGGAAGCCAGAGCCGCCGGATCACCCTTGGTTCGCACCACCAGGGTCATGCCCGCAGAGGGCGCCTGGGCAAATGGGACGTAAAGCTGCGGATGGGAACCCGGCTGACCGAACCAATCCTTCACATTCCCGACGACGCCCACAATCTCGCACCACGGGGAGGCAACCCCATTTTCGGTGTCGAGGCTGACATGCTGGCCCACAGCGTCCTCCTTGGCGAAAAAACGACGGGCGAAAGCCTCGTTGACCAGAGCCACGGGAGGTGCGCTTTGGTTATCATGGTCCGTAAACGTGCGCCCACTGAGCAGCGGCATTTCCATTGTTTGCGCGTAATCTTGACTGACAACGTAGTAGGCGGCTTGTGGGCGCTCTTGCCGCGGCAACGTCGGCTGACCCTCGACGCTGAAGGGAACCGGTCCTGGCTCCCCGGTGAGGGGCAGGCTCACCGCAGCCGCGGCGGACACAACCCCCGGAAGGCTCTGAAGCTTATCCGTCACCTGCTGGAAGAAGGCAGCCTGTTGGCCTGGACTTGCGTATTTGGAAGTGGGAAGGGAAACTTCCGCCGTCAATAATTCTCGCGCATTAAAGCCGGGATGGGCGCTCATTGTTTCGAGAAAATTCTTGATCATCAGCCCCGCTCCCGTCAGCAACACCATAGCCACGGCGACTTCCGCGACCACGAAGACGCGCTGTGCTCTGCCGCGACCGGCGCCCGCACCTCCAGTACGGCCACCTTCTTTCAAGGTCGCGTGAAGGTCGGTTCTGGAAACTTGCAGGGCAGGCACCAGGCCGAATAGCAAAACCGTGAGCAGAGAAAGGCTGATGGTGAAGATAAGGACGGGCGCGTCTATGCCGAACTCGAGAGTCTTTACCCACTCATTGAAACTAAGGGCAGCGTGCAGCACCTTGACTCCCCACCAGGCGAGGAGCAAGCCCGCCCCTGCGCCGGCCATGGCAAGGAGGACATTTTCGGCAAGGAATTGCCGAACGAGACGCCAGCGCCGGGCCCCCATCGCGGAGCGTACGGCGATTTCGTGCACCCGTCCGGCCCCGCGCGCCAACAGTAATCCGGCGATGTTGGCGCACGCAATCAGCAGCACCAGGCCCGCAACTCCCATGAGCATCAAGAGAGCTGGCCGAATGTGAAAGTCCTGAATCTGAAATTCCTGGAGGAGTAGAAGAGTCGCATCCCAGCCCTTGTCCGCTTCGGGATAGCTCTGCTCAAGACGGCGCGCGATGGCGGCCATCTCCGCCTGCGCCTGCTCGGGCTTCACCTCGGGCTTGAGGCGCCCGACAACATAGAAGGAGCGTGATTGGCGCCCGGCCGGACCCAGTTGCTTCGAATCAAACGCCAGGGGAATCCAAATCTGGGGCGTAAAGACTGGGCTAATAAACCTGTAGCTGGCAGGCATCACACCAACCACCGTGTACGACTCTCCGTTCAATCTGATGATCTTCCCCACCACTGTGGCCTCTGAGGCAAAACGAGCCTTCCAGAGGCCATAGCTGAGAATCGCCACGTGGTCGCGCCCTTGCTGGTCTTCGCCCTCGGCAAAGGTTCGGCCTAAGAACGTATCAACACCCAGGAGATGGAAGAAGTTGGCGGAGACGCGCGTCCCCGCTACCCGTTGCGGATCGCCCTCTCCGGTCAAGTTGAAGTCACCCCAGGGCTCAATTGCCGCCATTTCTTCAAAGGCATGGCTATCTTTGCGCCAATCGAAAAAATCCAGTGCGGAAGCGGGATGTTCGGGACCATAGCCCCAACCCTGTGCCCGATTGGTTGAGAGAATCATCATCAGCCGGTTCGGATCCCTCGCGGGAGGTTTCCTGAGCAAGACGCTGCTGACCACACTGAAAATCGCAGTATTGGCGGCAATTCCCAGTCCCAGCGTTATGACCGCCACCACCGTAAAGCCGGGATTCTTGGCGAGCATCCGCAGGCCGAACTTCAGGTCTTGAATCAAAGTATTCATTCGCATCCTCGGTGTCGAGCCATCAGCAATCAGCCGTCGGCTATCAGCGTTCAGCAACCAGCTTTCAGCTCTCAGCGATCAGCTTTCAGCTACTGCAACGTGGCCCTTTCGGCTTTTAGCTGAGAACCGACGGCTGGCGGCGTTCAGCTACTCCTCACCGGCCGTTCGGTCTCTAGCTGAAAGCTGATAGCTGACAGCTTTATTCATACCTCAGCGCCTCCATGGGGTCGACCTTCGTGGCTCGCCGTGCGGGAAGATACGCCGCAAGGACACCGGTCAACCCGATCAGGCAGCACGCGACTGCCAACACCACGGGATCGAGCGGCTTGATGCCGTATAACATGCCCCGCAGAAGCTGCCCGGCGGCCAACGCCCCCGTCATCCCCAGCACCAGCCCAATTAGGACCAGCAGCAGAGCCCGTTTGAGCACCATCAAGAGGACATGGGAGCGGCCGGCGCCCAAGGCGATTCGAACTCCAATCTCGCGCGTCCGCCGCGTTACCGAGTAAGCCACCACGCCGTAGAGTCCCACCATCGTCAGCAGCAGTGCGATGCCCGCAAAACAGCCGAGAAGCAGCGTGTGGAAGCGCGGCCCAGTGACTTGGGTGGAGAGCATCTCGTCCATGGTCCTGACCTGAAACACCGGAACCAGCGAGTCAAGCGCCGCCATCTGCCCACGAATGGCCGATTCCAGCGTGCGCGGCGGCACGGCGGTGCGCAGCATGACCACCAGCGGCTGCCAGGCAAGCTGCTTGTAAGGGAAGTAGTAAATGGGCTGGGGCTGGGCGTCCATCGCAAACTGCTTGGCGCTCCCCACCACGCCCACAATCTCATGGAGGGTTTCCTTATTATCCCCTGGACCCGTGGCGCCCGGTGTTAGGCGTTTGCCCAGTACGTCTTCCCCGGGGAAAAACCGGTCCGCAAACGCCTTGTTGACAATCAACACGCGGGGAGCCTTCAAGTCGTCACGATCGCTGAAATAGCGGCCTTTGAGCAACGGAATGCCCGCGGTCCGGAAGTAGTCCGGCGTGGCAAAGGCCATTCGCGCCGAGGGACGGCGGGGTTGCGGGGTGGGACGCTCCTCGATATTGAACGTGATGTCAACATAATCCCCCCCTAGGGGCAGCGGCCAGACGCCCGCCGCCGATTGCACTCCGGGCAGGGCGCGCATACGTTCCAGCAATTGATCATAGAAGGCCACCTGCTGCCGGGTGTGGTACGGCGGCTCCGGCAAGCTGAACCAATAGGTGAGCAGGTGATCCGGCCTTAGCCCCAGATCGCTCTCTTCGAGATGTAGAAAGCTCGCCATCAACAGGCCCGCGCCACTAACCAGCACCAGGCCGAGGGTGACCTGGGCAATGACCAGCGCGCCGCGCAGCCGGTCATGGCGGTCCGTGCCGCCACGGGTCTGCTCCTTCAAAGTACCGGTGAGATCAATCTTCGCTGCCTGGAGCGCCGGCGCCATACCGAATAGGAGGCTGGTGAGTAGGGCAAGCAACAGCGAAAAACCAAGCACGCGGCCATCGATGCTGGACTGGGCCAAGCGCGGGATGCTCTGTCCTCCCAGCGGTAGCACCAACCGCAAGGCGCACTGCCCCAAGGCAACTCCCGCCGCACCCCCCAGAATAGCCAGCAGCAGGCTTTCGGTGAGAAGTTGCCGCACCACGCGGACCCCACTCGCACCCATCGCTGCGCGCACCGTCATTTCGTGCTCGCGCGCCGTGGTCCGCGCCAACAGCAGGTTGGCAGTATTGGCGCAGGCGATCAGCAGCACCAGGCCCACGGCGCCCAGCAGCATCAGCAAGGGCGTGCGCGAGTCGCCGACGAGGGTCTCAAGTGCGGGGATCACGGAGGCGAGGGGGAAATGGGTGTTGGTGTCCGGATATTGCTTGGCCAAGGCTGCGGCGATCACATCCAGGTCGGCGCGCGCTTGCTCGATGCTGACGCCGGGCTTGAGGCGGCCTAGCGCCGTCAGAAGACGCATCCCACGCTGCTCGGTGATAGGCTGGTCCCCGGATGGCGCTTCCCGGTCCGCCGCGATGGTCGTCCAGAAATGGATACCTGGTTTGTTCGGCGGAAAGGCGAACCCGGCCGGAGCTACACCCACCACGGTGTACACTTTACGATCGAGCGTGATGGTGCGTCCCACGATACCGGGATCGCCGCCAAACTGACGTTGCCACAAGGCGTGGCTGAGCACCACCACGCGGGTTCCTGCCGCTTCTTCCGAGGGCAGAAAGCCGCGCCCTAATTGGGGCTTGATGCCGAGTGCGGGAAAAAGGTCCCAGGTCACCATCTCGCCGTCGAGTTGTTGAGGTTGCCCCACCCCGGTCAGCACCACGTCCGCGTCGCGAGAAGTCACCAGGTGATCGAAAACGTGGTTCTGCGCCCGAAAGTCGAAGAAGTCCGGGTAGGAGAGACTATGGGGGACTGGCGCCCGGCGCATGTCCATCGATTCCACCGTCATCAGTCGGTCGGGGTCGGCATAAGGCAGCGGCTTCAGGATCACGGTGTTCACCACACTGAACACCGCGGTGGTCGCTCCAATTCCCAGCGCCAGCGTCAGCACCGCCACGGCGGCAAAACCGGGATTCTTCGCCAACATGCGCAGGCCGAACTTTAGGTCCTGGAATAAGGTGTTCATTCATCTACCTCAAATCGGGTCATCGGGCCACCGGGTGATCGAAAACCGAAATTCGAAACTCGAAACTGGAAATTCGAAGACCGACGAACCGCTCGCCAGTTGAGTTTTCGAGTTTCCCTTGCATTCACCCGATCCTCCAATCACCAGCTCCCTCAATGGCAAAATCACTCAATCGCTAAATCGCCAGATGGCTCGATGGCCCGATGACCCGATCTCTTCACTCATACCTCAGCGCCACCATGGGATCGACCTTCGTCGCGCGGCGGGCGGGGAGGTAGCAGGCGAGCAAAGCGATCAGCGTCACGGCGCCGGCGCTTGCGGCCAGGCAAATGGGGTCATACGGCTTTACGCCGTAAATCGCCCCCGCGGCCAGGTAGCCGGCTGCCACGGCTGCAAACATTCCCACCAGCACACCGATCAAAGCCAGCTTAAACCCCCGCAAAACGAACAGCCCCTCCACCTGATGGTGCCCGGCGCCCAGGGCCAGGCGAATGCCGATTTCCCGCGTCCGGCTGCGCACGATATAGGCGACCACTCCATACAGACCCATGGCGGCCAGGAGGACGCCGATCAGGCTCAACAGGCCAATCAGCCGGGATTCCACCAGCAATTCCAAGGTGGAAAGGTCCAGGAGACTCTTCATGGTGTCCACGCCCCCAACGACTACGGATGGGCTATAGCTGTGTATTTCCCTCCGCATCAGCGGGATCACGGCATCGGGGTTTCCCGCGCATTCCACGATCACCGCACCCTCTCCGGCGGGTCTTTGCGCAAAGGGAAGGTACATATAAGGCAAAGGCGGCTCGAGGATATAGTTGATTTTGGCATCCTCGGCAACTCCGACAATTAGGGTGTCACGCTTCTCGATCTTGATGAATTTGCCCAGCGCATCCTCATGTGGCCAGAAGCGCCGCGCCATGGTCAGGCTGACGATCGCCACCTTTGGCGCGTCGGGACCGTCCGCCGAGGAGAAGTCGCGCCCCTGGAGAATATGAGTTCCTACGGTGGGGAAATAGTTGGGGCCAACGGCGTTCATATTAATGGGAATGCTCGATTGCCCTTCCGGAAGCTCGAAGCCGGGAATCGAGACTTGCGCGGTCACTCCCCCTCCCGAGCCGCTGAGCAGAATGCGCCGCGCGTAGGTGGCGCGTTTGATGCCCGGAAGTTTGGCCACTCGCTCGACGAGCGCGGGTAAGAGCTGCCCGGGGGGCATTCCTCGCAAAGCAAACACATTCACGACGGCCAGTTGCTTGTGGGTGTCAAATCCGACGGGCAGATTCCGGACATAAAGCAGACTGCGGAGGAAAAGGAGGGAGAGCGCCATCACCACAACGGAGAGAGCCATCTGCCCCAGCACCAATAAATTCCGCGCTGTCACGCGGCGGCTGCCGCGCAAAATGACCACCTCTTGGCCTTTCAGCACGCTTCCCAAGCCCACCTTCCAGGCGTGGAAGGCAGGAGTGAGGGTAAACATGAGGGTGGCGAAAAGCGCAATGCCGGCGGTAAAAGCAACCTCGCGAAAGTCAAATCGCAGGTCCGGCCCGAGGAACGAGTAGGCGGCCGGCATCAGCGCTCTTTGCAACCTCACCAGCCAGTCCGTAAGGATTAGTGCCAGAGCTCCGCCCAGGGCGGAAAGCAGCAGCCCTTCGGTGAGAAGTTGCCGCGAGATGTGCCAGCGCCCGGCCCCCAAAGCGACCCGGATGGCCAGTTCCTGGCGGCGCGATTCGGCTCGAGCCAGCAACAAACCGGCGAGATTGGCGCAGGCGATCAAAAGGACGAGGCCCGGCAGCGCCATCGAAATCAGTCCGATCACCCACGTCTTGCCCTCGCCGAGGGCTACGGGAACGGGTTGGAAAGTTCGGCCACGGTTGGTGTCGGGGTAGGCGCTGGCCAGACGACCCCCCAAGCCCTCCAGCTCGGCGGTAGCTTGCGCGAGCGTCACCCCATCTCTCAGGCGTGCCACGGACTCGAACCAGCGGCCGCTCCGCTTTTCGGCTTGCGCTGCCCTGGGGTCAAGGGCGTCATGCGTCAGGAGCCATATATCGGTGGGGACAACCCGGCCAGCCAGTCCCTGGAAGTAAGGTGGCGTGACCCCAATCACCGTCGCGGTGTTTCCCGTTAATTTGATTTCCTTACCGATGATTGCCGGGTCGCCTCCCAAACGGCCTCGCCAAAGCCGGTAGCTGATCACCACCCCGGCCCCAGACTGAGGCTTGTTGTCCACCTCCGGGGAGAAGACGCGCCCCCGCCAAGGCCGAACGCCCAAGACAGTGAAGTAGTCGGGTGTAACCTCGTTGACAAGAACCTGAGCGGACTCATCGAGAGAATTAAGAAAGCGACCCTCGCGTTCATAAATCGTCACACCCGAGAAGGATTTCACCTCCTGGCGAATGTCTGCATAGTCGGGGTAGGACAAATCCACCTCACCCCACTGAGGACTCTTGGTGTTGACAACCACGAGGCGGTCAGGGTTAGCCACCGGGAGAGGGCGCAAGAGCATGGCATCAACTAAGGTGAAAATCGCCGTGTTCGCGCCAATGCCCAGCGCCAGCGTCAGCACCGCTACCGCCGTGAAGCCGGGATTCTTGGCCAACATGCGCAGGCCGAACTTTAGGTCCTGGATCAAGGTATTCATTCGTATCCTCGGTGTCGAGCTATCAGCAATCAGCCGTCAGCTATCAGCGTTCAGCTTTCAGCTAAGCCCTCCCCCCAGCCCGCCCTTCGGGCGGTGGGGCCTTGGCTGAAAGCTGATAGCTGACCGCTGACAGCTTTACTCATACCTCAGCGCCACCATGGGATGGACCTTCGTCGCTCGCCGCGCGGGGATGTAGCAAGCCGTCAGCGCCACGAATATCGACAGAATTGCCACCGCGATGAACGTCAGAGGATCGGTGGCGCTCACGCCGTAGAGCATACCGGACATGAGCCGTGTAAGCCCCATTGCGGCCGCAAGGCCCAGGGCCACACCGAGCAGCGCCATCTTGGCGCCCTGGCCCACCACGAGGCGGACTACCTCAGAGCGTCCTGCCCCGAGCGCCATGCGAATGCCGATTTCATGCGTCCGCTGGCCGACCAGATACGCCAGGACACCGTAAATCCCCACGCTGGCGAGAACGAGGGCCACGAGCGCGAAGTTGCCCAGCAGAATCATGGAGAATCGCCGCGCGGCGAGAGAATCGGCGATGACCTGGTTCATCGTCTGCGCGCCGTAAATCACCTGCTCGTTGTTCATCTGTTGGCTTGCGTGGCGAAGGGAGGTAAAGAGCGAGGCCGACGCTCCTTCCGAACGCACCAAAACTCCTATGCCCAGTGGGGAAAGCGCCATGACCTCTCCGGGCAACTGCATGAAGGGATGATAGAGCTGGGCCCGGAGCGACTGCGTGTCGTCCGCATCAAGCCCCCACTGTTTCACGTGCCCGACCACGCCCACGATCTCAGCCGGCTGATCATAGTCTTCATGCAGGTTAATACGCTTACCAATAGGGTTTTCGTTGGGAAAATATTTTCGGGCCAGGACATCGTCAATGACCACGACAGCGGGAGAGTGCTCATTGTCCTGGGGAGTGAAGAATCGGCCGCGCTCCAGGGGAATCCGCATCACCCGCAAGTAGTCCGGCTCGACAGTGTATTCCAGGGCCCAATTCATGTCGTTTTCGTTCGCGGGTTTGGGCTGACCCTCCATCCAGAACTGCTCGTCGTCCTCAGTGTCCATGGGAATCGCCCCCCAGGAAAGCGAGAACCGCCCGGACGCCGGGCGTCACGCCGAGCTTGGCGTCAAATTCCCGGTAGGCGGCCCGAATCGCGTCCGGGGTTGCCTTTTTCATCGCCGGCGGAAGGGAAAGTCCAAACGTCAATACGTTGTTCGGATCAAAACCCGGATTGACGCCCCAGAGCCGCGCCAGGGTGCGGGTCATGAGCCCGGCGCCGATCAGCAAAACCAGCGCCGTGGCCATCTCGATCACCACGAATAATCTCTGGGTCCGGTGGTGGGCGCCGCTGGTTCCGCGGCCGGCTTCTTTGAGGGTTTCCTGCAAGTTGGGTTTTGAGATTCTGAGCGCCGGCGCCAATCCAAAGAGGATGCCCGCCAGCACCGAAGCCGCCACGGCAAAAATCAGAACGCGGATGTCGATTCCGATTTCCGACGCTCGCGGCAAGGCGGCGGGGAGGACTTTGAGCGCGGCCTGCGTGCCCCAAGCCGCCAGAAGTGTGCCCAGCCCCCCTCCGGCTAGGGCGAGCAGAACGCTCTCGGTGAGAAGCTGCCGAATGACGCGCGCCGGCGACGCGCCGAGGGCGACTCGAACCGCGAATTCGCGCTGGCGGCCGGCCGAGCGTGCCAGCAGGAGATTGGCGACATTCACGCAGGCAATCAAAAGCACAAAGCCCACCGCCGCGAGCAGCACCAGGAGAAACGGCTGGATGTCGCCCACCATATCTTTCCGCAAGGGGATGATGCCGGCGCTGATGCCCTTGTCCGCATCGGGGTAAGCAGCCGCAAGATTTCGGGTGACGCCGTCCATGTCGGCCCGAGCCTGTTGGATGGTGACGCCGGGTTTTAGCCGCCCGATCCCGTGAATCCCCAGGCCGGCCTCACGGATTTTCAGCCCGTGATGGTCCCACTGGCCTATGGGAATGTACACCTCCTTGGGGCTGAAGGTCTTAAGGAGCAAATCAAAGCTGTCAGGAATCACTCCGACAATCGTGTAGCTTTTGCCATCCAGGGTAAGACTCTTGCCCAGGATCGCGGGGTCCGTGCCGAATTTGCGTTGCCAGAAGCCCGCACTGATGAGGGCGATGGGGGCGGCGCCGATCTCATCCTCCCCCGGCGCAAAAGTGCGCCCCATCGAGGGCTTCACACCGAGCAAGGCAAAAAAATCGGAGGATATGAACTCCCCGCGTACCTGCTCCGCTTCCCCCGCGCCGGTTAACGTAAATCCGTAGCTGCGAGCAATGGCCATGGAGGCGAACGTGTGATTGTCCTTCCGCCAGTCGAGAAAATTCGGATAGGAAATCGAGCCAGTGGGAAAATTCAGCTTGCTCTCGTGCAGCGTGACGAGCTGATTCGGCTCAGGATAGGGCAGCGGATTGAGCAGGACGCCATTGACCACCGAAAAAATCGCCGTGTTCGCCCCAATGCCCAGCGCCAGTGTGAGCACCGCCACCGCCGTGAAGCCGGGATTCTTGGCCAGCATGCGCAGGCCGAAACGGAAGTCTTGGAGCAGAGTATTCATCGTCTTCCTCGAATAAAGTCATCAATCCGCCTGCCGGGGACTGGGACAATTTGACTCCGCTGGGGCGGCCTCACATTGCCATTTGGTGAGGTAAGCCTGCCTCGAAATAGACAAAATGACCCACTCTCCGCGCCTTCGGGTGATGGACGCATTTGGGAAGTGTTGGGAAACATCGGGTATTCACGGGTTAACCACAATCGCTCGACCATCCCTTCACCCAATTCCCAATCGCTCAATTGCCAAATCGATGGACCGATGGCTTCACTCATACCTCAGCGCCCTCAACGCCCATTACGAGCAGGGTGGCATCGTCGTTCCATTTATCTCCGGTGAATTCGCGCAGCGCCGCCATGATCTTTTCCCTTATGACGGCCGGCCGCTCGAGCCGGTGAGCCGTGACCAGCGCCATCAAGCGCTCTTCCTGGAACTCCACATCTTGCGCGTCGGTGGCTTCCGTGATCCCATCCGTAAACATAATGAGGCGGTCGCCGGGAGCAAGCTCCACCCATCCCGGCTGGCAATGCCAATTGGACACCAAGCCAAGAACTGGCCCACCATCCCGAAGCCGGCCGCACGAGCCATCCGGGTGAACTACGAAGGGAGGGTTGTGTCCGGCGTTGACATACGCCAAGCGTCGCCCTGGTGCGTCGAGAAGGCCGTAAAAGAAGGTGATGAAGCGATCCGCTCCCACATGAGGCAGCGCGGCACGATTGACCCGAGCGCAGAGGTCCGCAGGCTGCACGTCCGGCCCCGCGAAGTCCCGCACCGTGGCTTGCAGGTTCGACATCAAGAGCGCGGCCGGAACGCCTTTTCCCGCGACGTCGCCAATGCACACCGCCAGCGACTTCTCGTTGAACTTCAGCACGTCAAAATAGTCGCCGCCCACGCTGCGCGCCGGCTGCCAAAATGCGGCGATTTCGTAGCCTGGCATTTGCGGAATATCCACCGGCACCAGGCGCTCCTGAATTTGATGCGCTTCCTGGATCTCCTCGTCACGCTGGCTGAGTTCTTGCATCACTTGTTGGGTCCGCAGCTCGCCCTCCACCTGCTTTTGCCGCATTCGCCGGCGGGCGCGACCCAACTCAACCTGTTTGCCAAGAGTTTCGAGCAGCCGGGCATTGTCCCAAGGCTTTTGGACGAAATCGCCCACGCCGTGCCGCATGGCTTCCACGGCGACATCAATGCTGCCCCAACCGGTCATCACCACGATGGGCAGGTCACCCCGTGCTTCAAGGTGAGTCAGAAGATCCAATCCCTCCCGGCCGGATGTCGTGTCGCGAGCGTAATTCAGATCCATTAGGAGGACATCGAATTGGTTGTCGCCCAACGTTTCCAGAATCGCCGCCGGCGAACTGACCGCGTGGACTTGGTAGCCGTTGTTCCGGAGCAGCATGCTCAAAGCCTCCAACACGGCAGGCTGATCATCGGCAATCAGAACCCGAGCCTGGGCCGCGCCATCCACCTTCCCAACCTCCTCAACCATGGTGCACACGCTCGCACCTCTTTTTTGCTCGATCGGATCATCGGGTCATTGAAAACCAGAATTCGATCATCGCTGGCCCGCTCGGGAGTTGCTCTTTCAAGTTTCGAATTTCGATTTTCGAGTTTCGATCTTCATCTGCAATCGCTAAATCCCGAAATGACCCGATGGCCCGATGAAGCGATGACCCGATTAGCAGATGCCCCGATTCCCTCACTCCAGCCGAATCCGATTGAAGGCATCCCATTGCGACATGTCGGAGAGGATGACCTTGTCGCCGGGCTGCAATCCGCTAAGGAGCTCGACGGAGTTCACCGAAGCGCGGCCCAGCTTCACCTGCACGCGGCTGGCGCCCTTGCCGTCCTCGTCAAGCTTGAAGATGCCCACCGTGCTGTTGGGCTGGCCGAAAGCGGGACGGCCGACGTAGACCACGTCCGCGAGGTTCTCGAGCTCGATCGTCCCTTCCACGCTCAGGTCGGGGCGCGCGCCCTTGGGAAGCGGGCCATCCAGCTTCACATCAACCGTCACCGTTCCGTTGATCACCGAGGGGTCAACCCGCATCACGTGGCCGGGAATAATGCCGTTGCGCGTATCAATCGAAGCGGACTGCCCGATTTGCACATCCTTGGCCTGGGTTTCAGGGATTTTGAGCTGCGCCTTGAGCTTGTTCGGCTGGACGACCTTGGCGAGAGGCGCGCCCGCGAGGACGCGCTGGCCCACCTCCACTTCCAACTCTTGCAGGACGCCTTCCGCGCCGGCACGCACGCGCAAGGAATCGAGCTGACTTTTCTTCAACTGGTACAGGGCGCGCAACTGCTCAACTCGAGCCTGCTGCTCCTCGAGTTGCGCCTTCACGGAAGCCGCCGTCACGGCCAGGCGTTGTTGTTCAATATCTTCGCGCGTGGCCAGCGCCTCGGCCTTGGCGCGCGTGATTTTGGCGTTCAGATCCGCGCCCAGGCCCAGCTTGGCCAGTTCTGCGTCCTTATCCGCGTCCAATTTGGCTTCGGTGTAGTCCGATTGCACGGTCGCGGCGGCAGATTTCTGATCGAGTAGCTGGCTGTCAAGCTGCGCCTTCAGGCTTTTGTACTGCTCCTCGGCGGCCTTCAGTTGCCATTCAGCATCGAGAGCAGATTGTTCCTGCTCAGGGTTGCTCAACTCAAAGATGACGGTGTCGGCTTTCACCGGAGTGCCGGGGAGGATAAACCTCCGCGCCACACGCCCATCGGTGATGGCAGGAATCCAAAGAATTTCCTCGGGGACCAGGCTGCCTAAGCCGCGAACCTGCAAGAGCATCGGCCCGCGCTTCACAGTGTCAACCCACACCGTGGCTTTGTCCACGCTGGGAGGGGCAGGCTTGAGGCGGGAAACAGCCAGCGTTACTGACCCGATGGCAAGAAGACCAATTACAATATATACTGCCCGGCGGATGCGTCGTTTCCGAATTGCGTTCTCGCGTGGAATATCCATTTTATTTCTCCGAAAGGAAGAATGCACGGTGGATACCATCTTTCAATCCCATCTAACCATATGGTAACAAATGGGTTAAATGGTTAGCTGGCGGCAGCGTGCGGCAGCGTAGTGTTCGCTTTTGGGATTAGGCATGGCGATATCGAACAGGCCAAAGGGGATCGGACCATCGGATCATCGGTTTATATGTCAGAAACAAAAGGGGTTAATGTAGTTATCGCCTGCTTGCCAATATGTTGATGAAAAAAAGTGGGTTATTGACAATGAAGAGAAAGGTGAAACTATCGACGGCAAAGCAGGACCGTTCCCCTTGGCAGCCGAAGCGCAGGCCAGGAAATCGGTGCGCCAAGCGTTGCGAGCCGCGCCGGAGAGGTCCTGATCCATTGCGGTGTGAACCGCAGCCGACTCGAACGCAGTTTAGGAATTCAATGTCAAGATGCCAGCAGCTAGTGTAGAATAGATAGTTGTGGTTCTGGGACAATAAGTGTCGTGCGACCGGCGAGCATTGCAACCCCCCGCGTTAGGACCATCAGGAGCACTGTTGCCCATCGTCAACTGTGGTTAAGTTCCACAAATCGTCGTTTTGATCGTTCGATAGGGGCGACCATGACTACTTCCCGGTAAAGGAAGGTTCTTAAGATTCGGACGGATGATTTCAGCCGCCCCTTAAGGAGAGAAAACTTTGTCGCTGGCGTTTCAAAAACAGGATGACCGGACCCGCAACCTTATCCCCTTGGGGAAGGAACGCGGTCATGACTTCTATGACGAGGTGAACGACCTGCCGAGCGAGATGCACACATCGGCAGAGGTCAAGAGCCTGTTCGCCGCATTCGAGCGCGACAACCTCCACGTGTATGGAGACGCTCCCGCAGCGAAGACTGCAAGCGGATTGCCGGGGGATGCCGAACACAGGGGAATCGCGGTACACGAGGATCCCGCCCACGGTGAAGAGGCGGAGATTGACGATGCCGCGCACCTTCTGGACAGTTCCGGCGATCCCGTCCGGCTATATCTCCGGGAGATGGGCAGCGTGCCGCTGTTAAAACGAGAAGGTGAGGTGGCTATCGCCCGACGCATGGAGCGCGGCCGGGGGTTGGTGCTCAAGACCCTTTCTCGTTCACCGCTTGTGCTCAAGGAGCTCATCGGAATTGGCCAGGAGTTGCGCGGCGGCATGCGTTCGATTAAAGAGGTCGTCCAGTTCGAAGAAGAAGAGTTGAGTCCGGAAGAAATCACCAGGAAGACCCGCGTCACGCTGCGGATCATCGATAAGATCGCAAAGCTCTACGCGCTGGGGCTTAAGCAGGCGGCTCGGCTGAACAGCGTTCCGAAATCGAGCCCGCGTGCTCACCGGCGGGCCCGTTACCGGTTGTCGCGGACGCGGATTGAGATGTCGCGCCTGGCTCGCTCCCTTGGGTTCCACCCGCTGGAAAAGAAACGGCTGATTGACATGTTGCGGCACCGTGTGGAGGAACTGGATTCGTTGGGGCGCGATTCCGGCCGGGGTGACAGGCATCCCGGCGCCGCTCACCGGAAGAAAGCCGCCGCCTCACGCAAGGATCGGCGTTCGCGCCGCCCGCAGCTAAGAGAGATAGACGCATCCAGCGCGGTCAGGCTCGCCGCCCTGAAGCGTACGCTCGTTCTGATCCGCCGTGGCGAAGCCGAGGCCGAACGAGCCAAGAAGGAGCTGACGGCGGCAAACCTTCGCCTGGTTGTGTCCATCGCCAAGAAGTACGCGAACCGGGGCCTGGAGTTTCTGGACTTGATCCAGGAAGGAAATATCGGCCTGATGAGGGGAGCAGAAAAGTTCGACTGGCGCCGGGGGTATAAATTCTCCACCTATGCCACATGGTGGATTCGTCAGGCGGTTCTCGCGTGCCATCGCTGATAAAGCGCGGACGATTCGAGTGCCGGTACACATGTTCGTGGCAATCAACAAGCAGATCCGCACCAGCCGTGAACTGGTGCAGGAACTGGGGCGTGAACCCACCGCCGAGGAGATCGCCCAGCGCTTGGAGGTTGCCGTCGAAAAGGTGCGCAGCACCCGGAAGGTTGCCCAACAACCTGTGTCTTTGGGGACGCCCGTGGGAAAAGACGGAGAGTCAGCCCTGGGTGACTTAATCGAGGATAAGGCTTCGGCATCGCCGTCGGACGCGGCCATCCGCCTTAACCTGAAGGAACAGGTGGCAGCAATGTTGAAGGGGCTCACGCCTCGCGAGGAAGCCATTATCCGCATGAGGTTTGGCCTGGACGACGGCACCGCGTGTACTCTCGAGGAGGTCGGCCGGACCTTCGCCGTTACTCGCGAGCGCATCCGCCAGATTGAAGCGGGCGTGCTGCGAAAGCTTCGCCACCCGTCGCGGTCGGGCCATTTCCGGGTTTTTATCCAAAACTCGCTGTAAAACAAACCCCGGGGCGCCGCGCCGGTAGTCGAAACGGCCCGCCTCCGTCGATAAAGGATAGTCAAGGGAGAGAATATGAAGAACCTCTTTGTTGGCAATATGAGCTTTCAAACCACGGAAAGCGATTTGACCGAGCTGTTCCAAGGTTTCGGGCAGGTTACGCGCGTCCACGTGGCAATGGATCGGGAGACTGGGCGGGCCCGCGGCTTTGCCTTCGTGGAAATGCCCAATGATGAAGAAGCGGCCAAGGCGATTGCCGGCCTTAATGGAAAAGAGGTCGGAGGCCGCGCTCTCAAGGTGAACGAGGCGCGCCCCAAGCCGGAGCGAACCGGTCCGCGCGGCGGTGGCGGCGGAGGGCGAGGACGGGGGGGATTCTCCAACGAAGATTACAGCGAAGCCCCCCGCAAGCCGCGTGAACCTCGCTGGTAGTCCCCAACCCGGCGCTGGGGGCGTTGCCAGCCGACATCTGGATTCGAAGGAGGCCCCATGGCCACGACATTCCTAAAGCGTCAGAAGGAAATGAAGAGATTGGAAAAGCAGCGCGAGAAGGCCGAGCGCCGCGCCCAGAGGAAACTTGCCAGCCGCACGCAGAACGAACCTCCGGCCGAGAACCTCAGCTCGGGTGGCAATGAAGCTTCGACAACCGACATAGCCGCACCCTCCGAGCCGGGGCCGCATCATTAATCCTCAGGTTTGGGCGCGGCCTCTTGCTCCTCTTCGGGATCTTTTTGCTCACGACCGCCGGTCTTCCACCTTGCGTCAAGCACATGATCACACCTTGGGGTTTCAGACCTCCGCCGGCGCCGCCATCACCGCCGTGGGAAGTCGAGCGTTGGTGTCTACTTAAGATCCTGTAGATGGAAGAGATGGTCGGGGCGCCCAGATTTGAACTGGGGACCTCTTGGTCCCGAACCAAGCGCGCTACCAGGCTACGCTACGCCCCGATAAGAAAAGTGCCAAGTTGTTAGTGGCTAGTGGTAAGCGGTGACTCGCATGCAATAACCTCAATCTAGCCACTATTCACTTGCCACTTGCCACTGCCTTATTGGTCGGGACGGCCAGATTTGAACTGGCGACCCCTTGCACCCCAAGCAAGTGCGCTACCAGGCTGCGCTACGTCCCGATAAAACAGGCTACCGGGAACGGGTCATAGGTTACAGCGAACATGGCGATAATCGGCTCTTTCCTGTCACCTACAACCTGTCCCCTGAACACGCTAGCACTTCCGCGAAAGTATTGTCAATACAGTCTGCAATTCCTGTCGGATGATCTTCAGCTCCTTCATGTCCGGGGAAGGATGAAACAAGTGCGTCTGCTCCGCGAGACTCTTGCCATCGCTTGCCAAATGCCGGCGCGCCCCTTCAATCGTGAATCCCTTTTCGTAGAGGAGCCGGCGGATTTGGAAGATCATTTCCACATCCTTGCGGCGATAAAGCCGGTGTCCCGATTTGCCCTTCCGGGGCCGCAAGGAGGGGAATTCTGTTTCCCAATAGCGCAGGACAAAGGCTTTGGTGCGAGTCAACTCGCTGACCTCGCCGATGCGGAAATACAGCTTGTCGGGAATCGTCACCTCGGCGGGGGAAACCGGGATCAAGCGTGCAGCACGGCCTCTGGACATAATCCACAGATTACGCAGATTTCACTGATTAGGCAAGCCGAAGAAAGAGAGTTAATCCGCAGGTTACGCAGATATAGCTTGGAGGGGAAAGAGGAGGGAGCGGCAGTTGGCAAAGCGCCGCGCTGTGTTCCCGCGGGCGCGTCCCAGCAACACCGCCTCCTCTTTCCCTTGAGCCCGTTTTGCCCTGGATTTTCTGTTGTGGCCATCTCTAATCTGAGTAAGCTGCCAATCTGTGGAACATATCTTTTCTCTATTACCCGCAATCCCAAACATTGGGGTATACTCTGCCGTTTTGAGGGCACTCGTCTTATGGGTTGAAATTACCCCTAGACAGTAATCAAACACTAGGTTGGAATAGCACCAGGCAATCGGGCCAATCGCGAAGGGAGATCGCAGCTTATGGGGCGGTTGATTATCGGCATTGATGTAGGTGGCACAAAAGTGGCTGGAGGGCTGGTCACAGAAAAGGGGCGGCTGGTTGAATCGCAGGTCGTCCCCACGCACGCGGACAAGGGATTCAATAAGAGCTATGCCCAGATCGTGCATCTGATCGGGCGCTTGCTGCGCGCGGCGGGAGGCAAGGAAAAGGTGGCTGGCATCGGCATCTGCGCGCCTGGCCCGCTCAACCCCAAGACGGGGGTCGTGCTCAATCCGCCCAATTTGAACGGCTGGCGGAACATCGCATTGACGAAACGCGTGGAGAAAGAATTCGGCGTGCCCGCCAAATTGGAAAATGACGCTAACGCCGCGGGACTGGCGGAAGCCCTCTTCGGCGCCGCCGTGGGTTACAAGGATGTTTTCTACTTTACCGTCAGCACCGGCGTGGGAACCGGCATCATCATCAACCGGAAAATCTATCACGGCAAGAACGGCATCGCCGGCGAAGGCGGGCACGTTTCCATTGACTACCGCAGCCCGTACCGCTGTGGCTGCGGAACCCTTGGCTGCATAGAAGCGCTGGCAGCCGGACCGGGCATGGCCCGGCGCGCACGTGTGATGCTGGAGCAGGAACATAGCCTTTCGAGCGCCTTGCGCGAACTGACGCACGGCCGCGCCGAGCAGATTACACCCCAGATGATTCAGGAGGCGGCCCGCCGGGGCGACCGCGTGGCCAAGGCCGTCCTCGATGAGACCGGCTTTTACCTGGGCGTTTGGCTGGCCGGGATGATCAGCCTGTTTGACCCGGAAGCTATCGTCATCGGCGGGGGTGTGTCACTAATTGGCAAACCCTTATTTGATAAAATTCGAGAGACGATACCCCACTATACGGTCAATCGCTCGGCAGCGGAGACGCCCTTGCTGCCTGCCAAACTCCAGAAGAACGTCGGTATCTACGGCGCTGCCGCAATTTTCCTGCCCGCAGGTGAAGTAGCGGAGAGTTGATCCACAGATTTCACAGATTACACAGATTAAGAAAAGACAGAGAGAAAGACAGACAGAGAAAGAGAGAGAAAAAAAGCAACAGACAGCTCGGGAAATGGCAGGAAGGCATCTCCGACCCCTTTTTTAAGCAAAACCTCCTCCCCGTGGAGCCCCTTTGGTGCCAACCCTGCTGTGTCCGAGTGCGCCTGTCTTTCTCGTTTTCTCTTTCTGTCTGTCTTTGTCTTGTCTAATCTGAGAAATCTGCGTAATCTGTGGATGCAAATGAGCGAAGAAAACAGGGACGACCGGACGTATGCCGTGATCGGCGCGGCGATGGAGGTCCACCGCCAACTGGGCTGCGGGTTCTTGGAAGCCGTCTATCAGGAAGCCCTGACCTTGGAACTCGCTATGCGCGGCATACCTTCGCGAGGCCAGGTTGAATTACCAATCTCCTACAAGGGGCAGAAACTCAACACCACCTACCGGGCTGACTTCGTCTGCTGCAATTCGGTGATCGTTGAACTTAAGGCGCTCGCGAAGCTTGGTGGCACGGAAGAAGCACATGTATTGAATTACCTCAAGGCATCGGGGTTTGAAACCGGCCTCCTGCTCAACTTCGGCGCGCGTGCGCTTGAATACAAGCGCTTCATTTGGCGTCCAACGCATCCACAGATTGAGCAAAAAGACTAAGATCCCAAGCAATAGGCGGGAAAGGGGCGTGTGGTGCTCTTCCCATATCATTGGGGCGACCCCGCCACCTCTTGGAACCGGTCTAGCCCCAGCCTTGTTGTCTGTCTTTTTCTTGTCTAATCGGCGAAATCTGCGTAATCTGTGGATAGAGGGACATCCCTTAATGCCATCGCTCATCCTCGGCCGCGTGCAAGAAGTCCTCCGGGGAGAAAGCGTTTCGCCGTGAACAATACTTCCCTTCTCCCCACCGCGTCCCCTCCGTTCCGCCGCGCGGCTTGGATTGTTGCCGCGCTGATCCTGCTGGGATGGGCGGCGGCTTCCATCCGCCTGGTGGCAGACGGGGGCCCCGCTAACGTGGTGGTGATCACCATCGATACCCTGCGAGCCGACCATTTGGGTTGCTACGGTGATCGCTCCATCTCGACGCCTAACCTTGACGCTCTGGCCCTGTCCGCCGCGCGCTTTACTAACGCTTTCACTCCTGTGCCCATTACCTTGCCCGCCCACACCGCGCTATTCACGGGAAGCTTTCCCATGGCCACGGGCGTACACGATTTCGGTGGAAACAAGGTTCCGGCTTCGGCGGTTACCCTCGCCAAAGTTCTTCATGACCACGGATACTCGACCGCCGCTTTCTTGGGCGCCGCCGTGCTGGACTCGCGCTATGGGTTGAACCAAGGCTTTGATACTTACTTCGATCACTTTGACTTCGACCGCCTGGACGAATCCAATCTGGAGATGATCAAACGCAGCGGTGACCAGGTGGTAGACAACGCTCTGGCATGGCTCAAGGCTAACCCGCGGCAGCCGTTTTTTCTTTGGGTACATCTCTACGACCCCCATTACCCTTACACCCCGCCTGAACCCTATGCCGGCCGCTACGCCGGGCGGCCTTACGACGGAGAGATTGCCTTCGCCGATGCTCAGGTGGGCAGGCTGATCGCTTTCCTGAAAGAACTGGGCGTGTATGATGGCGCCGTGGTGGCGGTAACCGGGGATCACGGCGAAGGTCTGGGTGAGCACGGGGAAAAGACCCACGGGTTTTTCATTTACAACTCCACCCTGCACGTGCCGCTTTTGATCCGGGTGCCGGGGGCGGGGGCAAGGACGATTGAGAAAGGGGCCTCGCTTGTGGATGTGATGCCCACTGTGCTCCAGGCCCTGCAACTGCCCATCCCGCCGAGCGTCCAGGGCCGCAGTCTGTTGAGTGATATCGTGGGAAAGCCGTCCGCCAGCGCTTCCAACTTGTACGCTGAGACCTATCTGCCGCTGCTCCATTTTCATTGGAGCCAGTTGCGCGCGCTGCAATCCGGCGGGCTGAAATATATCGAAGCGCCGCGCCCGGAGCTTTACGATACGCCCACCGACCCCCACGAAACCAAGAATCTGCTTCCGGGAAAGCAAGCGCTGGCGCACGAAATGCACGACCGTTTGGAGACCCTGGAGCGCCGCTACACGCCGGCCTCCGGCGGGGGCGCCAAGGAATCCGAGCCCACTGACCCAGCGCTGGCGGAACGCTTGCGGTCACTTGGATATGTCGCCATTTCCGGGGGCGCGTTTTCCGATGCGAGCGGCAAGACGCTCCCTGATCCCAAGGATCGCGTTCGCGTTTACGACCTTTTTTCCGAGGCGATGGCCGACGGCCAGCACAAGCGCTACACAGAATCGCTGGAGAAGCTCCACGAAGCGGAACAGGTTGAACCCTCATCGATCCCCATTCGCTATCTCCAGGCGCTCGACTATTACCGCCTCAAGGATTTTCCCCGGGCCCTGGATCGATTCCAGGCAGCGCTCGAACTGGATCCCAAATTCTCCCTGGCCACATATTACCTGGGCTTGACGCAAATTCAGGCCGGTGACGCGAATGGCGCTGCGGCTTCCTTCGAGCGCACGCTCGAACTCGACCCCACGAATTTCGCCGCGGCTTATAACCTGGGCGCGCTGGAGTTGAAGCAAAACCACGTGCAGGAAGCATTGCACCACTTCCAGCAGGCCGCACAAATCAATCCGAACTATGCCCCCGCCTTCGAAGCGCTCGGCGAACTTGATCTGTATCTCCACCACAACGACGACGCGGCCCGCGCCCTCGAGCACGCTGTGGCCGTGGCCCCGGATTCTGCCAAGGACCATTACAACTTGGGGCGCGCCTACCAGGCCATAGGCCGCCAAGCCGAGGCGCAGAAAGAATTCGCGCGCGCCCAGTCCCTGCGCAACCCTTGACCCCGTGCCATTATCGACCGCGTCCTTTACTTGTGGCGAAAGCGCGCTCGCAGTAAAATGATCTTGTTCTTCCATTCTCCGCAGCTATCGTCGACGCGCGATTCATCTCCGGAAGACGCCAGGGAAGGAGCAGCCATGAAGCCAGGGCCCTCCAGGATCGAATCCCAGTGGTTGCGTGCTGATGAATTGCCGTGTGCGCCGTTCCTTGCCGCCTTCCTTCTGGCGATCGCGTGCCTTGCTCCACCGGCGCGCGCCCAACAAGGTGGCATCGTGACAGGGCGGGTCACGAATTCCCAAGGCCAACCTCAGGCAGTGCTCGTCCACCTGCTCGCCGATGGCGATATTCCTGCCGGTGACGCTTATTCCGACTCGAACGGGGACTACGTGTTTATGGGGCTGACCAATGGCAACTACTCGGTGGTAGTGGAGGTGGACGGGTACAAACCCTTCCGCGGGACCACGCGACTGGATAATATCGAACAGCCCCGGGGGCAAGTGATGGTGGTCCTCGAGCCCGCGCCGAAGGAGGGAGCATCGTGGGGGCCGGTGATTGCGGGCAGCAAGAGCAGTGGCGAGCTTAGTGCCAAGCATCCCTTGCCGCCATTAAACCCCAAGGCCGTCAAAGAATTCGACAAAGGGAATAAAGAGCGGCAACGCGGGAATACCCGGGGTGCCCTGGAGTGCTATCAGAAAGCTCTCCAGATCGATGCAAACTTCTACCCCGCCCTCAATAATATGGGAACTCTTCTTGAGCAGCAGGGGAACCACGCCCAGGCGCAAGCGGCCTTCTTGAAGGCGGTGGAGATCAATCCCGACGATGGCGAAGCCTACATCAATCTCGGCCATGTGTTCTACGAGGAGGGCCAATTTCGCAGTGCAGTCGATCGATTGAATCAAGGCTTGCAGCGGACGCCGCAATCGGCAGTGGGAAACTTTTTCCTCGGCTCCACCTACTTCAAGCTGCATAAGACGGAGGAAGCAGAACCTCTACTGAAGAAGGCCTGTGAGCTTGACCCGCAGCACATGGCGCCCGCCCACCTGCAACTGGCCAATCTGTATTTGCAGCGCCACGATTATGGAGCCGCCAAGGTGCAGCTCCAGACCTACCTGGAAATCAATCCCTCCGCCCCCCAAGCTCCCGCCATCAAGAAAATGCTGGCAGACCTCGACGCCCAGAAGGCCGAAGGCAGCAGGCAGTAGGCGGGGGCCAGCAGGCAGTCGGTTAAGACCCAATACGTTCGATTTGGGAGGCGTTATACTGAGGGTGAAATGCAATTTGCCTCAACTTTGCGGAAGACGGCTTTGTCGGTGACGACCGTGGGTTTTGCCTTGGGAATGTTCTGGGTTGTTTTGGGCGAAGGCAGCAATCCCGTGCCCGCCTCTCAACCCCCTTCCGTTCTGCTCATCACCATTGACACGTTGCGCGCCGATCACGTGGGCTGTTACGGAGATGCGCGCGTGGAAACCCCGGCCATGGACGGCCTGGCCGCGGCGGGCGTGCGCTTTGAAAATGCCTACGCGCAAGCCCCCATCACCCTTCCCTCCCACGCGGTGATCCTAACGGGAACCTACCCAATGTACAACGGCGTCCGCGACTTCACCTCGCCGGGGTTGCCGACGAGCATTCCGACCCTGGCGGAGATGCTGCGCCGCAGAGGTTACCGCACCGCGGCCTTCGTCAGTTCCTACGCGCTCAATTCCATGTGGGGATTGAATCGCGGCTTCGACGTTTATGATGACAATCTAGGCCTTGAGCCGGGCCGTTCGAACGACATTTTTCTCGTCGTGAGGCGCGGTGACCGCACGGTTGATCGCCTGCTCTCATGGCTCGACCAACGGGGCAGCGCGCCATTCTTTGCCTGGCTGCACCTTTACGATGCGCACAGCCCCTACCGGCCGCCGGAGCCCTACCTGAGCAGATATTCGAGCCATCCCTACGACGGCGGGGTTGCGTTCGACGACGCGCAGGTGGGCCGCGTCTTCGCCCGATTGAAAGAGCTGCACTTGTTCAACGCCCTGGCGGTGCTGCTGCTCAGCGACCATGGCGAGTCACTGGGAGAGCATGGCGAGCGAGAGCACGGATTCTTTATTTACAACGCCACCCTGCGCGTGCCGCTGATCCTGAAAATGCCGGAGAATTCCCCGAGTGCGAGGACTGTGCCGCTCCCCGTGGGCGCCGTGGATGTGGCCCCGACGATTGCGCAGTTGTGCGGAATCCCCTCCGCCGAAACCCGCAGTTTTCAAGGCCGTTCCCTGCTGACGGCACTTGCGCAAGACACCACCGGCGAGAATGCATTTGTCTATGCTGAGTCCTACTATCCCCGCGATTCATTTGGCTGGCATGAACTGCGCGGCCTGCTGAATGCGCATTTTGCCTACATTGATGCCCCGCGGCCGGAGCTTTACGACTTGCAACACGACCCTGAGGAGCGCTACAACCTGGCGGCGTCGAATGCCTCCGTTGCGGCCTCGCTACGCGAGAAGTTGGAAGCAATCGAACAAAGGTACGCAGGACACGCGGCGTCCACAACCTCAACGCCTGACCCCGAAACCGTGGAACGCTTGCGCTCCCTCGGGTATGTGAGTTTCGTATCCACCTCTGCCAGCGAGAATGATGCGCACCGCGCCGACCCCAAGGATAAGATTGAAACGCTCCATCGCATTCTGAGCGCCTCTGACCTGCGCCGGCGGGGTAAATACGCAGATGCGGAGAATCTGTTGGCCGCCCTGGAAGAGGCCGAGCCGGCCCTTTACGTCGTGCCCTTCGAGCGCGGCGAGAATTTCCTGGCGTGGGCCAAGCCGCAGCAGGCGCTGCCGGAGTTCGGTAAGGCCGTATCTCTCAATCCCGCTTTCGACCAAGCCTTGTTGGGGATGGGCCGCGCGCACTTCCTGCTGGGGCAGGACAAGCCTGCCGCAGAATCGCTTGCGCTGGCGCTGCACATCAACCCCCGAGACTTCCTGGCGCGCCTGGCGCTGGCGAAAGTCTATTGGCGCCAAAATCTTCCGGAGAAAGCCGAGCCGGAACTGGCACGCGTGGTGAAGGAACATCCGGAGATCCCCGAGGGACACGCCAACTACGCCATTACCCTGGCGAAGCTAGGGAAATATCGCGAGGCCATGCCGCAGTTTGAGCAGGCCCTCGCGATGGGATATCGCGACCCGGTGCTCTACAATTACCAGGGGATTTCCTACGATCAACTGGGAGAGCCCGACAAGGCCCGCGCGGCTTATCAGCAGGCCGTGGCGCACGACCCCGGCTACGCCGCGGCCTACTTGAATCTCGCCTTGCTTTCGCGAAAGCAGAACCAGCCTGAGGAAGCCCACCGGTATTTCCAAAAAACCTGCCAGCTCAGCGCCACGCTTTGCCGCCAGTACACGACGCAATTCCCGAAGCCATAGGTCGGAATTCTCCCGACGGGTTTGGAAGGGTGTGGGTTCAGGGAATCCGTGAAATCATCCCTTGACGCCGAGAACATTACCCTTCGATGCGAAGCTTTGGAGTGCGGCAGCTTGCTGCCGCTTTTGCCCCAGCCCGCTTGCTGGCTGGGACTCATGCTTGCAAGGCGACATAGTGAATAAAGATCGAGGTGGTGATTGAGATTCTCGCGAGCAAGCTCGCGGGAGGAAAGCGGCAGCAAGCTGCCGCACTCCAAAGCTTCGCTCCGTATTGCAGAAGTGAAACGCTCTCCCGACAACACTTGGCTCTTACCCAAAAGAAAAGGGCCGGGAGGTTATCCCGGCCCTTGAAAGTGCATCGACGCTACCGGCGCGTCACTAGAACATCAGCTTCAATGCGAACTGAATCTGCCGTGACGGATACGCCTGGGAAGAATCGCCAAACTGGCTTGCGTCTTGTCCAAGCCGCATGTTGGGAAGATAGAGGTTAACGCGATTGGCGATGTTGAAGGCCTCGGCGCGGAACTGGAGGTTAAACTTCTCCGTAGCTTTAATGCTCTTAAAGAAGGAGAGGTCAATATCAAAAAACGAGGGGCCGCGTAAGAAGTTCCGGCCCATATTGCCATCAAAGGGTCCCGCGTAGTTCGGGCAGGCCGGGCCCGGTGAAACGCTGCAATCCGTGAACACGGTAGCATCCAGGTGCCCAGCGCCGCCTTCAAAGGCGCTGCGGGCGGTCGAGGTTACTAGCCCCGGGGGGAGGTTGGGCCGATCGTTGGAAACACCATCCTGGTTGTAGTCGCAGGTCCCGCTGGGGAAGCTGGAGTTGCTGCAAAAAGGCTCCCAGGGGAAACCCGAGTGGAAATTGAGGATGTTGTTGACCGACCATCCACCCAGAACGTGGCCGGAGAATCCCTTTTGATCTTGGTACCACGGCATCTGCCACACGAAGCTATTAGTAAGGGTGTGGCGAATGTCGAAGGTCGAGCTGCCGTAATCGAGGCCGGGGAGAGCCTGATCCATGCTGAAGCCCTCCGCCGCGCCGCTGGAGGTGGTGGCCCCACTGTGCCAGGTGGAGCGCGCATCCAGGGAGTGCGCATACACATAATTGGCGTGCCACTCCACCCCGTGGGTCATGCGTTTTTCAAACACCACTTGCATACCGTTGTAGTTGGAGTTGATGGAGTTTTCCCAAGTACGGATACGCCCGAAGAGGCAATTGACCCGGTAGGGGGCACCAATCAGGCCACATTCGCCTCCCGCCGGGGGTCCTGAGCCATCCAGCGTGACTAATCCGCCGAAGACCCGGTTGATGTCTTCCGATCGATACAACTTATGGCCAAAAGTTCCCACCCAGGAAACCTTTAATACGGAGTTGCCGGGAAGTTGGCGCTCCAGGCCAAAGTGCGAGCCATAAACATAAGGATCGCGGAACCCGGGGAATACCACACCTGTCAGGAACGCGGCGTTGGCGTTATACGGATTCCATGCACTGATGTTCCCGGCAAAAGCATTATCCGTGGCTCCGGCAGGTCCGTGGCCGATGTTGGTGGGCGGACCCGTGTAGGTGGGAGCTGACCCGTCCTGTGGGCCGAAGATGCAGGAATCCGTGAAGCCGGCGCCGACATTGGCGCCGCTCGAGCAAAATGCCAAGTTAAACGAGTAGAAGGGGGGATCCCAGCGGGAGTTGGAAAGCGGGTTGTAAATCTCCCCGTTATACGAAACCCCGAAACCGCCGCGGATCGAGGTTTTGCCATCGCCGAACACATCCCAGGCAAAGCCCAAGCGCGGGCCGAAGTCATTGTGGTCGCCGGTAGTCAAGGCGCCGTTAGTAGCTGCGAACCCACCATTGCAGGGGTTCCCATCGTCCCCAATCCCGCCCGACTCATCTACATAACAGTTATCCGCTCGCAACCGATCGGTCAGGTTGTCTCCGGTGGGAAGATTAAATACGGTCGCCTGGTGGTACTTCTCGGTGTGCCGAGTGTAGAGGTCGTAACGAAGTCCCAAAGTCAGGGTAAAGCGTGGGGAAACTTTCATGTCGTCATTGATGAATGCGCCGGTGGCGATGTTCCGCCAGGCGCGAATGTTGCTCGCCAGGTGCGCCCCGCCCATGGAATCTCCGGTGGCAGGGTCAATGGTTCCCGGGGAAACGCCTGCGGCCACGTCCTCGACGGTCCCAGCCGCAAACCCCAGGGAGTCAGTAAACTCATAAGAGGGGCGGCCCACATTGAATTCGCTGTTTTCATAGTTGCGGGAGATTTCACCGCCAAACTTCAGCGTGTGCCGTCCATGGGAATAGGTGACAAGGTCAGAGAAGTGGAACACTTCCTCGTGGAAGATTTGGGGATATCCCTGGTAGCCGCCGAACTGGATTTCCCCGGTGTCGATGGTGATGGCCGGAACGCCCGCGGCGGACTGGCCCACATCAGTGACATTGCGATTCCATCCCATGTGATACTCATTCACCAGATTGGGGCTGAATGTGTGCGACCAGCCGACGGCCAACTGGGGGTAGTCAAAATGCTCAGGGCTGGCGAAGCCGCGCAGCGCCGTGAAGGCGCCGGGAGCGCCTCCGTTGGTTGCCGGCGAGTAAAAGGGGTCGGCGTAACGATCAAAGAAGTACCGGCCGAAAACCTTATCGTGGTCACCCTGCCAATCGATCTTTCCGGAAAACTGGTTACCGTCGTAGAACTGCCCCTGGGACTCCGCTTTCGCCGCGGCGTTGACCGTCCCAAAGGCGGGCAAGTCCGGGTTCGCCAGGATGGCTTGGCCGAAAACGCTGGTGGGATCGATATTGTAAGGGTAAGCGCTCAGGCAGGCGGCACTTAATCCGCTGCAATACCCGCTGCCGGCAACGTAGTCGTTAAGCCCCAAGATACCGCTGGTCGGCGTGGGTCCGGGGAAATTCTTATAGAGCAGCGCCGCCACCGAGTTCGGGGCGTATTGCTCAACAAAACTGCGAAACGCCGGGGTTTCGACAACTTCCTGTTCCGGCACGCTTACACGCGTACGTTCGCCCTCGAAGGAACCGAAGAAGAATAAGCGATTTTTCTTGATGGGCCCGCCGAGTGTGCCACCAAACTGGTTCATGCGGAACGGATTCTTGACCGGCTCCTCGAAGTAATTGGCCGCATCCAGCTTATCGTTGCGAACATACTCGTAGGCGTCGCCGTGCAGGTTGTTGGTTCCCGACTTGGTCACGATCGTGGTAATGGAACCCACCGAGCTTCCGTACTCGGCGGAAATGACTTCCGTGTCCACGCGGAACTCCTGCACCGTGTCTACCGAGGGCTGGGTGTTGCTCCCGCCGCTCAAGCCCTTATCCGAGATGCCGTCCATATAATAGCCGTTCATGTCCACGCGCGCGCCGTTCACCACGGTCGTAAAGCCGCGATTCCCGGGTTCCAGATCAACGCCAGTGGTATTGATCGCGCCCGGCGCCAGTTGGATCATCTGGAACACGTTGCGACCGTTCAGGGGGAGGTTGGCAACCTGCCGGGCGGTCACCAATTCCGACAAGCGGTCGGTCTCGGTGTCAACCATGGGAGCTTGACCCTCCACCGTGACCGATTGGGTCACCGAGCCCACTTCCAGTTTGAAGTTAACCCGCTGCGTATAACCCACGGTCAACTCAATGTGAGCGTTGACATAGGTCTTGAAACCCTGAGCTTCCGCCCGCAACGTATAAAAGCCAGGTTGCAGGTCGGGGATCGAGTAGAAACCCTCGCTATTAGTAGGGCGCGGCGTGGCCACGCTGGTGCCTTCATTCGTCGCTGTCACCGTAGCTCCCGGGATGACCGCACCGGAGGGATCGGTAACCTGGCCGGTGAAGGTTCCGGGTACTTGCGCCAGCGCGCTCGGCGCCAGGCAACACAACGAAACCAGCAAAACAATCACGACTTGCCAACTGCCTCGGGTGTACTTCAACATTGTTTTCTCCCCTGTTGAATGTTTTTCGACTCTAGATGAGTCTATAAGGCGTTTAAAAATAAAGAGTTAGACGGTTCCGAGTAACGCCCGGCACATGATAACCTGCATATACCTTAGCCGCCGAAGTCCCCTACAAGCTACGGCTCTGCCGAAAAACACTGAGTCTGGAAAAGGCTCCATCCTTTTTCCCATCTCAGAAGGCTAAGGAACTCTCTAACAGATTTTGCTGACTATACGCAGGCGAAAGAAACTTCCCCCAACTTCGTCTGAGCAAAATATGGGCCATTACTTTAGTACCCCCGCTGGCGTGTATTTAATTGAAAAAAAGCATGATGCGTGGTTGATGCGCATCAAGAATCATGATTCTATGCAATCCCATATACATAATTTTGTAATGGATGTGTTTTCGTGTTGTAAGAATTTGGATCACTGAAGGAGATGGCAGGTGGTAGGTGGTGCATGGGGGGAAACAGATCCCCCTTTTCGGCCGAAAGGGTGTGGGGTGGCGGGGTACGGGACAAATCAAGCCGGGAAAAATCCCCTGCCCGTCCCAATCAAGGCGGGGAGCATTTCGAGCCGTCGGCTGACGGACCGCGCACCCATGCGCCCGCCGCGCGAGGAAGGAAGAGGACTTTCGCGCCAAGGCTGTCGAACAGGTTCGACGCCAAAAAACAAGGGCGCCTGCGGGAGCAGACGCCCTTGAAACTGCCGAGACTCACTTGGGACTAGAAGTAAATCTTCGCCGCCAACTGAACAATGCGGGACGGGTACGCCGCTGTTATTCTGCCGAAGTTGCCGGAAGCAATATTCGTACTGACGCCCGTGGTGCTGAACTGTGTATGGTTAAAGAGGTTGTAGAACTCAAAGCGCAGTTCAATCCGCTTCGAGCCATCAGAGGTGATGTTGGTATCCTTCATGAGGGAGAAATCGAAGTTGTTAAGGCCCGGGCCACGCAGCATGTCCCGTCCGGCATCGCCGAAGGTCCCAGGGCTTTCCACTGCGAAACCGTTCGGGTTGAACCAGTAGTTGTACTTGGTTTTGGTGCCGCCCATCGTCCCGTTGACCGCTGAGGAGGTGCGAGGGTTGTAATAACTAGGAGTCGAAACGACGTTGGGGGAATCCGCGCAACCATAGTAGGTGTACGCCCAGCAACTCAGGGAGAGGAACTGCGAGTCAACCACGTCCAAGGGGAATCCACTTTGGAACGTTGCGTCACCTGTCATCCTCCAACCCTCGACCAACCTTGAGGGTACCGATTGGAAGGTTTGGAAGTGGCGAATGCTCGGAATAGTGTAAACGTAACCGAACATAGCTCGATTTGTGGCATCGTAGATCGAGTTGCCGTAGTTCGCCTCATGGTTATACGGGTTGATGGAGCGGGAGCTCCCATACTCTCCGAAGCCACCGCCGCCGAAGCCGGCATTCTCAAATCCCGAGGCGTTGTCGAGCGCGTGCGACCGCGTGTACGCCGCCGAGAATTCCAGGCCATGCGACATGCGCTTCTCCACGCTCGCCTGGAACGCGTTGTAGTTAGAGTTGCCCACCGTCTCAATGTTGCCCAAGGAGGCGAATACCGTGGGATCATGGGCAAAGTTCTGCGGAAATACGAAGCCTTGGATGACACGATTGTCAACACAGGTCGGATCGGCTGCGCAGGCAGATTGGCTGAGGGGCGGATTCAGTTCTGATTCCAGCACCAACCGGTGGCCCGAAGAACCCACGTACGCGAGCGAAAGGATGGTGTTGGCCGAGAGCTGACGCTGGATCGTGAGGTTCCAGTTCTCAGCGTAAGGGTCGTTAATATGGGGGTCGGCGATGCTGAGGTCCAGCGGCTCGAATTGATCAAAGGTAATATTCGGGCTGGGCCCGGCAAACGGGAACGGATTGGTGGTTACCGATAAGCCTTCGCGTCCCGCAATGTCTTGGAAGGGGTTGGCGAAAGCGGGGCTTCCGCCCACTTGGCCAGCGCCATAAGTCGTCAGTCCGAAAGGTGGATCGGCGAGGAACTGAAGGAGTGGCTCTTCTTCCGACCGGTTAAAATAGATGCCAAATCCGGCACGGATGCTCGTCTTCCCCGGGCCGCCGGTAAGCCGTCCCCAGTCGGGGCTATAGGCAAAGCCGAAGCGCGGCCCCCAGTTCTTGTAATGAGTCACGCCGTCGGAATGCACACCGGCGTCGCCGTTGAAGACATACCCCGCGGGAGCATTGGGGAAAATCGTGGACTGCTGGTTGGCACGAAACGCGACTGCGGCATGGCCATTGTGGTAAATGTCGTTAATGGGCGTGTCCACGCTCCATCCTATGCCATAGGTAAGAGTGAGATTGGGCCGAACCTTGTACTCATCCTGAGCGTAGGTGTAATACTCCTTCGCGTGAGCATCGATGATGTCACCACTCCCTTGCGCGTAAGTGTCGGGAATACCCAGCAGGAAGTCGGCACCAGGATCGCCCGTCGAGTACGTGCCGGCCCCACCAAAGCCATAGTTACCGTTGTTATTGCCGTAGAATGGGTTATAAACGCCAAATATGCTGATGTCGGTACCGATCTTGATGGTGTGCCTTCCCACGCTCATAGTGAGGTTGTCAATAAATTGCTTGGTTTGGTCGATGCGGGGCTGCGGCCCGTTGTTGGAGAAGCCAAGGGTGAAATAGCCGGTCAAATTGATGAGCGGGAGTCCCGCGCCCGACGGGTCCTGCGGATTGATGTCGAAGCCTGCGGAAGAAGGCAACACCGCTTTGACCGGCGCTGCCGCGACAAAATTAAAACGCGTGTAGCCCAGCCGGACCTCGTTCAGGATGTAGGGAGAAAACGTGTGCGTCCAGGAGAGGGTTTCTTGCTGGATGTGGCGCTGATTGACGTCGGGGAAGCCTGGCAAGTTGCTTGCTGTGAAGGCGGTGTCATCGGTGGTAGGGCTTCGCTGCCACAGCAGGTAACCCCAAATGGAGTCCTTGGTCCCGATGTTGTGGTCGATCCGGCTAATGAGCTGGTCCTGCTTCCCCACGGTGAGGGGATTGAATGAGTATTCGTTGCCCTGAAGGTTCGCCGGGGGCACGTAGGTGTTCATCAGACCTGTCGCGATCGAGTTCAAATCCGCCGAGGGAATGGACCCGGTCGGGAACAGCGTGGCGTAAGGAGTTCCGGCGGGATAAGTATTGCCGTCCTCTCCTACCATTGAGAACGGAGATTGGCAGGCAAGGACCGTGGTGTCGCAGGTGGCAATATCGGGGAAAATCCCGTTCCGCTCATCCGACGTGAACACCGTTGCCAAGCCGCCCCCATTAGTGCTGGGCTCGCGAAAGCGCGTGCCTTGGTACGACACGAAGAAGAACGTGTGATCCTTCCAGATGGGTCCACCCACGGTGCCACCAAACTGATTCTGATGAAAAATCGAAGGCGATACGGAGAAGAAGTTGCGGGAATTCAAGCTGGTGTCGCGATAGAAATCGAATCCATCACCATGGAATTGGTTGGCGCCCGACTTGATAATCGCGTTCAGAATCGCGCCGGAGTTGCGCCCGTATTCGGGATTGATGGTATTCGTCACCATACGGAACTCACCGATGGCATCGGGACTGGGAATCACCAGCGGGGTGTTCAAGGGTAGGTCGTTGGTATCGTTCCCGTTCACCAGGTAACTGTTTTGGGCGGTCTGACTGCCATTGGTCGCATAGTTGCCGCGCGCGTCAGCCTGAGACACTACGCCGGGCTCCAGTTGCTGGAGCTGGATCCAGTTGCGGCCATTAAGAGGCATGTCCACAATCTCCGAGCCCGAAACCGTGAATCCCAATTGGATGCTCGTGGTCTCGACTTGAGCGTTGTTGGCCTCCACCGTCACTTCCTGCCGTATGGTGCCAACCTCGAAAGAAATGTTCTGGACGTAAATCTGGCTGACGTCCAAATGGATGCCGTGTACGGCGAAAGTCTTGAAACCCGATTGCTCGGCGGTAAGGTTATATGACGCGGGAGCGAGGAGCTGGAGAAACTCATAGGATCCATCCGGCCCGCTTTTCGTCTCCTTTGTAACCCCCGTTTGAACACTCGTGGCTCTGAGGGTGGCCCCAGGAACTACCGCGCCAGTGACATCAGTTACGGTGCCGCGGATTTTCGCGTACAATTCGTCCGCTTTGGCGGACGGCATCATGAACCCCAACATCACAACAAGCATCAATGCCTTAAAAACCGGGTGAATACGCATACGACCTCCTAACCTATTAGGATTTCAAATCTTGCCAGCCCGCAATTAAAAACGTGTCGGTTTTGCGCGGTCATTGGTCAACTGCCGCGCGTCAAATAACAGAACTGGGTGGATTCTCAACGAAACTTTTCACCTAAGTGGAATTCCACGCTGGGTGCCGGCCGTTCCAATTCTTTACTCGCAAACATAGAGCCAAACTTCCAGTAATTGTAAGTATTTGATAATAATGTAGATACGTAAACTAACGGCAACGCCTAGGTTATCACAATATGAAAAACGGTAGGAGGTATCCGCATTTCTGTAATAGCAAAACAAGACATAGTGTCATCTTCGGGACTATGCCCCACCTGCTTGGATTCTTAGCACATGTTCCTGAGTCATAAGAAGCTACTTTGACGCTGGCTTTAATGTCCATGCTTGGAGCTTGGCGAGCGACATCAGCTTTGGCGCATGAAAACCGCGGGGGAAGATCACCCAGTCCCAGAGGTCGGGTGAGTCATCGGCCACATAATCCGCGGCGGCAAGGCGGGCTGGCGCGAAAGTGACCGTGTCGGGCGTTTGGCCCCCTTGCATGAGGCTCTGGGCAACTTGCGCAATGCCCACAAGATAGCTCTCCGGGGGGACAGATTGGCTGCCCATCCAGATGGCGCTGGGAATCCTTCCGGTTTTGGCAAGATCGTCTTGAACGTCCAGCACGGTGCGCTCCGCCTGGCTCCAAGGCACCACTAGCTTCGCCGTGAGCGGCTCCGGCGTCGAGGCCGGGCCGTAAGGGGTGCCCTCCAATATCAGAGCCTCTGCCCCTTGCCGCTGGATAATTCCCGTCAGGAACTTGTTGATTATATAGAAGACCTCGCTCGCGCTGAGGTTGAAATTGTCACCCACCTGAAACGACACGGCGGGATCCACCTGACCGGCAATGGCGCCGACCTCCTGGGTCGAGAAAACATGCATCTGAGCGCGGTCACGAAACCTCTCCGCCGCGCCGGAAGCTGTAAGGAACTGGACGCGCGGAAATGACTTCAAAAAACGGACAAAATCTTCAAAATACTGGAAAGCCCTCTCCGTCTCCTCCGGCGTCTTGAGCTCTGGGGACTTCCAATGATCTCTGGAAGGGTTCGCTCCATGGGCGAAATTCACCTCATCCCAAAATTCTTTCTCAACAAATTCGCAGGGATGAAAGTACACGCTTATAACGCCACCGGCTTTCCGCGAACTTAAAGTGAGGTAGTCATCCTGGAATCGGACCTTAACCTCGTCGAGGTTGGACCAATTGGCGTCAGGGCGCAACTGCTCGCCCAACCGCGTGTTAAAGATGTTCAGTAGTCCTCCGTACCAGAAGGGCTGGCCTCGTAACCCCACCTGCTTGCCTTCGTCCAGATAGACCCGCACGCCCCACTTTTGCAGGGCCAGAAAAGCCTGCGGCGCCCAGGATGCCCCCGGCTGTCCGTACGCCACCGGGGCGGTTCTGAAGATATGAGCGACATCGTCAAAGCCCGGACGCTCGCGGCGGGTAAATTCCTCCGCACCCGTCTCCCAGTCGAGCTTCGATTCATATTCGGCAACGGTGGGGTGTTGGCTGTGGGTGTTGGAGTGATAGCCGATGTCATGCTGGGCGAGCGCGGAGATTACGTCCTGCCGCTGGCGCTGCTGGAGCACGCGCGCTTTTTCGCCCACAAGCTTGAAGGTCGTGGGAATCCCCTGCTCGGTCAGGAACACCGCCAAGCGTTTGGCGGCATCATCGCTTTGCGGCAGGACGTAGTCTTCCGTGTCGAACCAAAGCAGGATGTAGACCTGCCCCTCCGTCGGAGTCTCCGGCTGGGGCCGCTCCTGACGCGAGCCTCCGAGGTGGGGAATGTGGAACGGTGGCGGGGGAGGATTTTGCCCCGGCCCCTGTCCTGGCACTTGTCCCCATGCCAGAGAGAGTCCGCCGAGCAGAATTGACGCTGCCCACAAACTCACCGGCATCATTGCCCTGCTGTTGGCTCTGGACACAATCATTGATTATATCCGCAGATTACGCATATTTCTCAGTTTAAACAGGCCAAAAGCAATCAGAAAGTGCCGGGACAAAGGAGTCTGAATTGAGAGCGGACATTTCCGTGCAAAATCGTAGGACCACCCGTCGCCGCGTTGCGGTTCGCCAGCAGAAGCTCTCTTCCAGGCGTGTTAATTCTAATCTGTTTAATCTGCGCAATCTGTGGATCAAGCCGCAAACGATCTGGGGAATTCGTGGTCGGGAGTGGAAGCCGCCTGCTGCAGTAATCTCTCAACCCGAGTACGCCAGTCTTGCAGGACGTGTTGCCCCGAAGCGTGATCTCCCCGTAGCTCCCAGTATTGCAACGCCAGGGAGAGTCTCGAAGCCGGACACTGGATCACGAAATTGTCGCGATCAATGTGCCAAGCGCCTTGAGAATAGAGAGAGGAGAGCCTCAGATAAGCGTTTGCGTAGAGTTGCAGGCGGTTCAGGATTTCCGGAGCCAACCGGTCCGCCGTGTCCGCCAGCGAACAACCCTCCGCCAGCATGGTCACCACGGCTTCGTAAACGTTGACGTAATCGGTCAACGCCCCGCGCCGGAAAAACGCCAACGGCGAGCCGAACTCCACCAGCACCCCGTGATCCCAGAGGCGGGCCAGCAGCGCGGCTTCCAAGTAGGCGAGATCAACAAAGGCAGTGACACGGGTTTCACCCGCCACAATATCCCTGCCCCACGTACCCATCCATCCGCGATAGTCCGCCGGCAGGGTTAGAGCGAATTCTCCAAGCCGCTCGAGCGCCAATCGCACGCCCCGCGCCGGAGCGGGGATTTGGCTCGATGCCACGCGCACTTCAACCTCGACCAAATCCCGGTTCGTCTCTGTCCTGCACGCTGCCGGGACAACCACGGCATGGACGCCGGGTTCAATTTCTTGTTGCGTCACTCGGCGCGTGGTGTAACTCAAGTCGAGCAGGTCCAACCAACGCTGGCGGACCGTTTGGCTGGTAGTGTCGGGTAGGCGTGCAGGCTTCTCCGAGTTTGTCGTTCCTGCCATTTGCCCCGCTTCCTGCAGGATAGCGGCCATCCGTGAGGCGAACACCTCCAACTAACGCTATTGACTTCAGATAATTAGCTTTACACTTAAGACTCACGGCAGGCAAAGTCGGAATGAACGTGCGGCAAACTACGCAGAACAGGGATAGTTCCCGCAAAAGGTGAGGTCCAACGGCCTATATGCACCATGCAAGCCGCGATAGGGCCACACGCCACACCGGGATGTAAATCGGCGGGTAATATCAAATAGTCAATTTACTCCCATAGCAAGCTCTATCGGGCCCATTCGACGCTTTCCAGTATCTTGTCGAAGGTCGGAGCGTAGGACTCAAATGCGCCGGCGGGCGCTACGAAGATAATCGTCAGTACGGAGTCGCCCTGGCGGACCGTCACCATATGGTCCGTTTCCCTCTGTCCTTCAAGCGGAGAATCGTTTTGCAGCAGAGTACTGACCGCCGGGCTGCCGCGAAGGTTCATGCCGGTTTGCTGCAAAACGTGCATTTGGGGATTCGATTGCCGCATTGACTCGAGGAGTTCCTGCGTCGCATCCACCAGCCCCCAATTCCCATGCTGAGGCGCATAGAAGCTGATCGCCGCGCCGTAAGCCTGCGCCGTTTCCCCCTCGGCGCCCGCCACCATCCCCCCGGGAGGAAACAGCGCCACACTATCCTCACTGCGCTGCAACTGCCAGTTATCAGGGTAGTCGAACGTGAAGCTTTTGCCATCGTAACGAATTAGGTTCGCGGACGGCAGGGGAGGCGGCTGCTTTTTGGCGTCGATTTTTGGTGTGCCCTTCTGCTGGGGTGGCGGAGGGAGCACCGCCAGGTATTGCTTGACTCTCTCGAATTCCACACTATCTGTCTTCAACCCGCGCGCCGAACCCAGTTGTGCAATCTCCGCGTCCACGTCCTTAATGCGATTTTCGGGATTGGGATGGTCCGAAAAGAATTGCATGGTGCGCTGCGGATATTTCTTGGCGATGATCTGGAAGAACTGCACCATGCCATGGGGATCGTATCCGGCTTGGTAAAGGATGTAAGTCCCCACCTCATCCGCCTGCGTTTCCGCGCTGCGCGAGTTCTTCAGCAGCAGTGAATCCACGCCCAGGCCGAGGCCCAATTGCGCCAATTGACTGGTCAGGTCGCCCCCCTGGCCGAAAACGCTGGTCAGGATGGCCATGCCTCCCTGTGCCACAACCGCTTGCGATGCAATGTGCGTTCCATGACGCATCACCACGTGGCCGGACTCATGAGCAATCACCCCGGCGAGTTGCGCTTCATCTTCCGCGGCCTCAAATACCCCGCGGTTCACATAAATGTACCCGCCCGGCAAAGCAAAGGCGTTGATCTCCGCGCTGTTGACGATCCGGAACTCCCACACGTACTCCGCATGGTTGTTCGGCGCGAAAGCTGCCAGACGTTTCCCCAAGCCGGCGAGGTACTTCAGTGCCCATGCGTCGTCCAGCAAGGGCAATTGTCTGTTCACCTGTGCGGAATACTGTTTCCCCAACTGCACATCTTCCTGAGGGGAGTAAAAGTTGTAACCGGGCTTGAAGTTGGGCTTGTCGACTCCCCGGGCATGAATCGGTGAAAGCACAAGCCCCGCAACTAATAATGCGGACGCGAGTCTTCTGTGTGCCTGCCCTACAAGCCGCAAGATCATGAACTTCTCTTCCCTCGTTGATTACCTTAACGCTGCGCCCTGTTCGCCCAGAGCCATGAGAGCGCATCGGATTCAAGATTGCGGGCAGACCTAACTCGAATCATAGCAACTCGAGAAATTCCTCCACGTGATGCCTGCAGCGCGGATGAGAGCGCGGGGCGTCCCGAAGGAGAGTTCTTTATGCTGTGGGATGGAGAGGTTGGCCCGAACACCCGGCTTGATAAGCACGAGGTGGCTGCCGACCTGCCCCACTGCTTGCCATCCAGCCTTCTGAAAGGCTCTTGCAGCTTCTTTACCGGAAATGTTCGCAAGTCTGCCCACGTGCGTATTAACCTCATTACCTTACCGCCAGGAACCGGCGCGAAGGCGGCATCGTGCAGCCTTCTATTTAGTAGCCGGATAGTTCACTTTTCCTAGCCCATTGCCTCTGTCGCACCGGGAAAGACTTAAGGTTTCGGCTTATATGGCTACCACAATTGGCTGGCCCTTTTGCTGCCCTTGGAGTGCAGAAAGCGCTTTTTGATCCTCGGCCCAAAGCCAGGCGGTAATGGCTTCCTTGATGTTCTCCAGCGCTTCCCTTTCGTCTTTGCCTTGCGAAACACATCCGGGCAGCGCCGGGCACTCAGCCACGAACCACCCGTCCTCCGCCTTCTCCATAGTGACGTGAAAGATCATATATTGGCTCTCTCCATCCATAGTGCCTCATTTGACCGGGGCTTATCAAGCACATCTCCCTGACGATCTACTTCGCCAAACAGTCCCAGCGAGGGCTGAACAAAAAAGGGATTACATATTCTTCTGCTGCCAAAACGTGTGATAGCCAAGGTCAGATGCCGGAGTCAATGTGGCCGTTTGCAGTCCCAGCCCGGCGGAGTTTTCTTGAGGAGAAATCCATTTCGCGGCAATTGCGTTGGGGCACAGCAACGCTGCTCCCATCCGCCCCAGGTGTTCCGATTACTTTCCGGCGGCGGCAGGAGTTGCGGGCTCCGGTTGGATGGCGGTGAGAGGCACCTCAACGGCGCCGACGCGGTCACTGCTTTTATCGTGCATTCCCATGCGCAGGAAGTACTCACCCTTGTCCGGCGCGTCGATATCCTGGTGCAATGCCACCGTCCCATTGGCGGTTGGTGGGAGTATAGGTGAGCGTGTAGTAGTTGGAGCCGTCGTTGATGGCCTCCGCCACCGCTTCCTTCAGGCCGTTGGTGTCGTAAAAGGCCTCGCCGCCGGTCTGCTCGGCCATTACCTTCATGGTGCTGTGCTCGGACGTAGTCTTCGCCAGGAACTTGGAGTTAGCCTTCGCGTAGTTTTGGGGGTTCTTGGCCAAGTGAGAGCCGGAGAACCGACGCACTGAATCCCGGATTGCTGAACAGGCCACGGGCATCGACGGGATATACCGCAACCTGAGACCGCGTCAGCAGATCGGCGGTCGTCCTCACATCGTCCTCGAACTTCTCCATCGCGCCAAAGGGATCTTGCAGGTCGCCGCCCGGCAGAATGTTAAGGGGGAATGAGCCGGAAAACCAGATGAGATTCTTTCGCCCGGGCAGGCCGGAGAGATAGCGCGCAAGATCGTTCATCGCCGAGAGCGTGTACTCCATGCGCAGCCTGATTTGGAAGCTGTTCGTCTGGGCCTGGAATTGTTGCAGGGAGGCCTGCATCTGGGCAGAGGTTGGATCGTTGCCCATACCTCCTATCATATCGACCTGTTGGTCTTGGGCTTCGTCTTCCTGCGGCGTAGTCAGCAGCGGCGAATTGGGCGACATCCGGCCCTTGCCGCTCAGGACGGCCTTCAACACCGCCGGGTCGGTGGTGAACCCTTGCAGGATGAATAGACGGGTGGACAAACCGAAAATGGCGATGCGCGTGCCTTCGGGCAGTTTCTTGAGATATTCCAGCATCTGCCGGCGCACATACGCCTGGTCCGCGTGCGGCGTGTTCAGTGCATCCAGCAGCAGGATGTTCAGCGGTCCGTTGTTGGGCGTGTAGGTGATGTTGGTGAAGACATTCGGGCCAAGATCGTGCCGGGTGGGCATGGGGGCCGGCGGCCGAACCTGATCGGAGCGGTGCTCCTCGAAGTTCTGCGGCGTCATCTTCTCGCCGTTTTCGAGCACGGTGAAGTCGGAGGCCTTAAGCCCGTGTTGGGGATTGCCCTTCGAGTCCGTCACCACAACATCAAGGATCACCAGGGGCACCTGCGACTCCAACACATACTTCCCCCCGCGCGGCGCCGGGCTGGGCTGCGTCTGCCCTTGCTGCGGGGACGGAGTGGCGGAGGCAGCCCCGCCCTGCGGTTGCGTGGCAGTTTGAGAGCTGGCGGACGACACGAATCCCCCGGCCAGATACGCTGCGAGCGCTGCTGAAATCGATGCCGCCGTCAGGAAGTGGACGTGATGCGTGGGGGAGGCCATGCCTACATCAGATTAATCCCGCATCCGGAACAAATCAATCCTACCCCGCGGAGGTTCCGGCAGGCGGAGGCGGTCTAAGACCAACGGTTCACCATTCGGCCCGAGCCGCGCCGAGAAGCCTCTGCCGCAGCGAACTCAGGAGAAAGTCTCCTTCGATCATGAGGGAGAAAGAAACTTCCCTACCGCGTCATTAAACTCCGCAGGCTTGCCGACCATGGGAATGTGCCCCGTGCCGTCCATCACGATCATCTGCGAGCCCTTGATGCCCTTGTGGAATTGCTCGCCCATCGCCAGGGGAATCAGCATATCATCACGCCCCCAGACGATCAGGGTGGGCACATGCACCTTTTGCAGTTTCTTGTCCACGAACTCACGGCCCGTGAACATTTCCGCCACGCTGCTGGCCACGGTGTAGGTGTCGCCGTTTTGGAGATGGCGCTCAAAGGCCTGGGGCCCTAAATCGGTGGTCGCCCATTCTTTATTCGCCGTCATCAAATCAAAGAACCAGTGCGTATTCAGCAGCGAAAGCGGTTTCCGACAGCCCTCCGGTATCTTCAGGAGCACGGTGGGGCGCAATCCCGCGGCATCCACCAGCACCAACTTCTCCACCATTTCCGGATGGCGAATGGTAAAGTCCAGCGCCACCCAACCTCCCAGCGAGTTCCCCACCAGACTGGCCTTGGGAATCTTTAGCGCCTGCACAAATCCGTGCAGGTAATCGGCAAAATGATCCACCGTGTAACGCATGATGGGCTTGTCCGATTGGCCATAGCCGATCTGATCGATGGCAATCACCTGGAAATTCTGGGAGAGCGCGTCCATGTTGGCGGCCCAGTGCCGCGAGTCCGCGCCCAGCCCGTGGATGAGAATCACCGCGCTTCCCTTCCCCGCCTGGTAATAAGCGATCTTGTGGCCGTGAACCGTAACGGTCTGCCGCGGCGGCAAAGGCTGCACCATTTGGCACCACGCCACGGAGCAGAAACTGAGTAGCACGATCAGACCCCCGATACCTATGCATCCGTCTTTCGGTAATAAAGAAGCTTCCCCCTCTTTCATGGAATTATCCCCTTGGGTTCGGTTATGAAAACAGTTATCGGTGATCGGTTGTCAGTCATCAGTTCCCGCCGGCTCTCGCCGAATCGAACCATTCCTGATGGCTGACAACTGAAGGCTGAGGACTTCACAATCGCGCGACGGGCTGCCCCGCAGCGTCCACGCGGTCGAGCAGGCGGTAACCCGCCCCGCACGTTGGGCAGCGCACCACCCATCCGCCTGCCGAGGCTTGCGTCCCCACTTCTCCCACCAGGCCGAAGTGGCCGTCAGGAGAGCGGTAGAACTCAAACATCAGTTGGCCGCAGAGCCCGCAGAATTGCCGGCGGCGCACCACGCGAACTCCGTCGCTCATGGTGTTACACACCCACCCCTCGACGCCACGTGCATTCTGTGCATCAAAGGAACGAAGTAGTATACCGGAATTTGCAAGTAGCGCGTGGAAGGCCCCGGTTCCACCGGCGTTTTCAAGGAAGGCGCTATCGGCCTGCAGGAGCTCAAAGTGGCGGTCGTACAACTGCGCTTGACGCGCGTCCACGCCCCCGTTAGCATCACCTCAGGAGGTTTCCATGTCCCCCAGGCAACCTGCCCGTTCCTACCTTTCCCGCGCTGTGGTGTTTCTTCTGCTTCTGTCATCATGTGTTTATGCGCAGGATGTTCCCAAGCTCCAATTGATTATTAAACAAAGGCTTCCTGTGGCAGCAAATGGATTTGTGCGACTATTAGCAACCTCCCAACCTCAATGCGACAACGCCGGGAATGTTTATATGCGAATGGCCCAACCGGCCCCGGCAGATCCCAGTGTACAGCCGGTGACGAAAATCTCAGCAGATGGCCGGCATGTGACCACGTTCTCACTCGAATCCGTCCCCGGCTTGGCCCCCAAATCGTTTATTGACACTTTCGCATTCGGCTTGCGTGGTGAGGTATTCGCCTTCGCCCACAATGGCGACGTACCTGAGTTCATATCCTTTCGCGATGACGGCCAATTCGATTCCGCGAGCAGGATCGACCCGGATATCTACTCGGCACAATTGACAGTTTTCTCGAGCGGCGAGTTCCTATTGAGGGGGATCGAATCATCCGGGCCATCGGGGAAGAAGCGTCAAGACCCCTTCACGGGCATTTTCGATCGAAATGGAAAACTCCTTAAGAAGATCACGTTGCAAGATGATGTCCAGTTCAAAAGCCGCGACGATTTCAAGGACGCCGCGGAATACAGGAAGGAACTGCGTGCCGCAATGGAAGTATTCTGGTCCGGTCAGGCATTCTCGGCAGACGATGGCAACGTCTACCTGGTGCGACCTTCGAAAGCGGCCTTGGTGGATGTCCTTTCCCCCGGCGGCGAGGTAGTACGGCAGTTGACACTGAATCCCCCCGACTCCTCATTCAAAGCGGGAAGCGTGAAAGTTGCGGGCGGAATGGTGGTGGTGGAGTTCCTACAGAAAATCCCTGGAGACTCGCAAAACAGAATCAGCCAAATCATTTATTCCATATTTGACACAGAGAAGGGCGAAAAGCTCTATGACTACGAAGGGCCATCCGAAATCATTGGTATTTTCGCCTGCTACACTCCCAACTACTTCACCTTCTTGAGTGTTGATGACAACGGATTGAGTCTAGTCCACGCAGCAACCCGCTGAGCTTGGCTGGCCCCCGCGCGGAAATGATTACTGGCAATGAGAAGTTATTTAGCCAAGTACTTCTCAGGGTTTTGATCGAACTTGGCTTTGCACCCTTTGGCGCAGAAGTAGATGGTTTGGCCTTTGTATTCACTGGTAGCGGCGGCTTTTTCCGAATCAATCGTCATTTTGCAAACCGGATCGATAACCTTCATCACTCCTCCTTAATTAAATGCGACAACTGAATCTTATCATTTCACCCTAGCAACGAGAGGATGATATCTCGACGCAACCCCCCTGCCTCCGGCCACTCGTTTCAATCGGACAGGATTCTAGGGAAAAGTGGAAATAGGCGTAGGAGTTCCCCTGGGCTGGGTACGATATGTTTAAAGAGACTGGTGCAACACTTGGAATGGAGAGATGGCACGCCAAGCCGGATCATGGTCCGAGGGCGGCCGGAGGCCCCCGTCACAAGCACCAAACTTTATCACTACCTGATGGAAACCAAGGTTTACCAAGAGTATAATTTCAAGCTACAATAGCCGTATTCAGCATCGCTCGCATCTGGCACTTCCGCCACCTGGGCTGGACGTAGTTCGGGCTTGACGGGGAACGGATTGCCGGGAAAATCAGCCGGCAGCGGAGGAAGAAACGTGAAACAGAATATGGGGACATGTAAAATATGCGGCTGGCACGGGTGGATTATTCGCCATAAACCGGAACAATGCGCGCGCTATTTGCAGATCAAAAAGATGTACCTTTCCGGGATGACCAGCCGCGAGATTGGACGAGAGCTTGGCACTTCTTTTATGAATGTGCTTCATGCCCTTAAGGCAGGAAGGGTCAAGACTAGGCCTCCCGGCGGTTCTCAATAACCCCAAGGGCCTGAATGGCCGATTGCCTCGAACCCCTCCCGGTTCGGCCGAAGTGCAGAGTTCGTAAGTCGATCAACCAGCTCAAGCGCGGAGCAGGCAACGTCGAACGCCGCTCGGCCACGGGCGAGCGCCACTCTCCCCGACATTCGTCGTCAACCCTCACGGCGTGGGCTGGGGAGTGAATTGCCTGGCCACGGATTCGCGTCCCAGGACGATAAACGACAAAACCCCCAGCGCTGTGCCATAGGGAACCTCCAGGCAGCCGAGGGCCGCGATGACCATGCAGTAGGTTCGCGCCTTTCGCTGCTTGATGCACCTCCCCGCCCAGAATCTTGCTATGGCCACTCCGATCGCGAGGAGAAAGAACACCAACCCAAAGACGGCGAAGATCCATGCAAAGAAGCCGGGCGGCTGCTCGCCCGCCTTGCCGGCAACAGCCGGTAGGTGAGAAAAAACTACGCCAAAAACGATGCCCATTAGAATATAGAACAGGCCAATGAGGGAGAAGAAAGCCGCGACCCCCGCTGAAATCATGTAACCCAATGACAAAAGCTTGAGGTGTTCTGCGTCGATGAGGGGTTGACAATAAACTTCTTCCGGCATGGATGACCTCCGAGTGCGGGGTTGATCCCGAGTGCAATTTGACCATAGACCCGCTGGCGCATGGGTCGAGGTCCACGCCTGGCTAAGACCGGCACGCCATTAAGGCCTGCGGACCTTCAGAACGTCGTGGGCGAGCGTAACAAGCATGACCCGCCAAGACAAGGGCATTTCGATTCGGCAATTGATTCGCACGGCGCAAGGACTACCGTTACCAGCTCGATTCTGCCGGATGCAGCCGCAAATCGCCCCTCTGATGTAGAATATTCGGAGCCTTTGTGGCCAGGTTTACGCCGGCATCCGCGCCTACCCCTGTTTTCTCGGTGCCAAAATGCGGATTGACGAGGTGAGTCAGGCATACCTGCTGATATGCCAGGGTGGAAATCCTTGCATTGGGCGGTAAGGGAAACAACTGGGGAAAGTGGGGAGCAAAACGGAACCGCGATGCTGAACGATTTTCGCCAACTTCTGCGCCAGAACCGCAATTACCGCTACACCTGGATCGGCCAAGTGGTGAGCGAGATTGGCGATCACTTCAACAACATTGCGGTTTTCAGCCTGGCGATGGAGACCACGCATTCCGGCCTCGTGGTAAGCGGGGTCATGCTGTCGCGCGCCGTGCCGGCGGTCATGGCGGGCCCCGTGGCCGGCGTGATCCTCGACCGCTTTGACCGCAAGCGCATCATGATCGCCAGCGACCTGATCCGCGCCGTGGTGGCCCTGGCGTTCGTGCTGACCGTCCACCATCACCAGACCTCGCTGCTCTACGGACTGAGCGCGCTGCTGATGTTTGCATCGCCATTTTTCACGAGCGGCCGCACGTCGATACTGCCCACCATCACCAGCCGGGAGGAATTGCACACCGCGAATTCCCTGACCCAGACCACGCAATGGACCACTTTGACCATAGGCACCATGGTGGCGGGCTTGAGCGCGGCGAGCCTGGGTTACCAGTGGGCCTTCGTCCTGAACTCCCTTTCCTTCTTCGGGTCGGCGGCCTGCATCTGGCAATTGCGCGGCGCGGGCAGCTTCCGGGCCCGGCGCGAAGCGCTGACGGAGGAGCAGGTGGTGCGGCCGTGGCACGAGTACAAGGAAGGCCTGCGCTATATGCGCACGTCGCCGCTGATCCTGGGAATCGCCCTGATTGGCGTGGGCTGGGCCACCGGCGGGGGCGCGGCGCAAATCCTTTTCACCCTGTTTGGCGAACAGGTTTTTAACCGCGGGCCGGCGGGAATCGGAATCATATGGAGCGCCGCGGGAATGGGCCTGCTGGTGGGCGGAGCCATGGCCCACACCATCGGCCGGCGTATCAGCTTCCGCAATTACAAGCGCGCTATTGCCATCTGCTATGTTATCCACGGCGGGGCCTACGTGCTTTTCAGCCAGATGCAGAGTTTCGCCGCCGCCCTGTTTTTCATCGCCCTCTCCCGCGCCGGGGTGGCGGTGAGCTCGGTGTTGAATGTCTCGCAATTGCTCCGGCGCGTTCCGGATGAATTCCGCGGCCGGGTGTTTTCCACGGCGGAATCGCTGACCTGGTCTACCATGATGGTTTCCATGACCGCGGCGGGCATCGCTTCCCAGTATCACAGTCCGCGGACCATCGGCTTTGTGGCGGGCATCCTCAGCTCCAGCACCGCGCTTTTTTGGGGCTGGGCGGATTGGAAGGGGAAACTCCCCGAGCCTGAGCCCCTGGCGATCGAACCCGAAGATGTGGAGATTCACGGCGAGCCGACGGTGTGAAAGCAAGGGATTAGGAATTTGGGGTTAGGGGTTAGGGACATACCGCTATATTCCATAGGAGGAAAGAATGAGTGACACAAAACCGCTGGCCGTGGTGACCGGCGCTTCAAGCGGCATCGGTTCAGTTTTCGCGCGGGCCCTGGCGGCGCGAGGTTACGATCTGGCACTGGTGGCGCGCCGCGAGGACCGGCTGCGGCAGTTGGCCAATGAACTCAGCGCCCACTTCCACGCCAACTGCACGCTGTTAAAAGCGGACTTGACCCGGGAAGCGGAGCTGCTCAGCGTGGAGGAATTCCTCGCCCGCGCGCCCAACCTTCAGTTGCTGGTGAACAACGCCGGGTTCGGCTCACGAGGACGCTTCTACGAAGCCCCCGTCGAGAGCCAGGACGCCATGCATCGGCTGCACGTGCTGGCCACTATGCGTCTTACCCACGCGGCGTTACGCAATCTGACGGCGCGCAACCAGGGCGCCATCATCAACGTCGCCTCCGTCGCCGCCTATGTGCCGCGCCCCGGCAGCACCAGCTACTACGCCACCAAAGCCTGGATGACCTGCTTCACCGAAGGCCTTCATTTGGAACTGAGGAGCGCGGGATCGCGCGTGCGCGTGCAAGCGCTCTGCCCGGGATTCACCATGACGGAATTCCACGACGTGTTGGGAATCGACCGGAGTTTCATCTCGAAGGCCTGGTGGATGCCCGCCGAAGAAGTGGTGCGAGCCTCGCTCGAAGGTCTGGAAAAAGGTAAGGTCTTTGTAGTGCCGGGGTGGCGCTACAAGCTGCTCGTATCGCTTTTGCGCATGCTGCCGAGGGGAGTGCTGCACTTTGCGCTGGCAAGAGGCCCGGCCAGCCTGGGGCGCGAGCGGCAAAAGCGGCAGGTGGTATAGGGTAGGTGGTAGGCCGGATTATTGGCCCATGGCGAACGCGCAATCGGTATGTATGTTGGATGGGATGAAAGCGCCCGCTCGAACTTGGAACATCGAGAAAAACGGGCGCAGTCAGTTGGCTGCTTACCGCCTTCTGCTTTCCGCCTACTTCCCCCTTGTGTCCGTGGAGAAGCGCGGGATGACTTGGTAGCGGGGGGGAGGATCGAACTCCCGACCTAGGGATTATGAAACCCTCGCTCTACCACTGAGCTACCCCGCCAGGTGTATAAAGCTAAACTCGCGAGCGGTCACACAATCTTCCATAGTAGGGGATTCCCGCGCCGAAGGTCAAGAAAGGCGAGGCCAAGAAAGGCAGCGCGAGATTCCGCTTACTCACCGTTCGGCCGCGGGTGGCCGCCGCGGCGCTTCTTCTGCTCCGCTTTCATCTCTTCAATAGTCTTGGCGACTCCCGGTGAATAGAGCGCTGCCACCCATTGCGGATTCAGCCATTCGGGCTGAGCAATCGAGGCGCCGGCGAACTCACCGAGGGCGCGATCGAGTTGCTGCGCTTGCCATTCGGCCACTGCCATCCCCATGCGCATCTCCTGTAATAGCCGAGTGCGCCGATTCCACCCCCCAGGCCCGACAGAGGGAGACTGCCTTTCGGCAGTGCCGAAGCGCTCGATTGCGCTTTCCAAATTGTGCTGTTCAATCAGCACCCAACCGAGTTGAACCTGCATTCTTGCATCACTGGGCCGCTCTTGCACCGCGGCTGTTAGCAGTTCCGCCGCCCTATCGAACTTGCCCGCGCGGTAATACCACCAGCCTAATCGGCCTCGCAATTCAGCGGGCAGATCGGCATTGGGGCCCGCCTTCAGCGGAGCAACCACCGCCTCCGCGGCCGCTTCGCCCTGCGCCGCGAGGGTCAGTCCTGCCCGTTCAACGCCGGGCGCCAATCGCCATTTCAACTCCTGGTGCCTGGCAATCCAGTTCTCGAATTCTTGGAGCGACTCAGCGGGCGTGTGCCGGGCGTCCAGCGCGTCACCGTAGGTTTCCACTAGATTCTCGTCGTACGGCGTCTTTTCCAAGGCTTTGGCGAAGACCGTCGCCGCCTCGGGAAAATTAGCCTGCGCAAATTGCGCGTTGCCCAGCACCATTAGGGCGATCGGCTGGTCTGGATCAACGCCCAGTGACCGCTGTGCCCAACCTGTTGCTTCCTTGTAATTTCCGGCTTCGTAAGCACGCTTGGCGCGCTCCGTCCAAAAGATGTAACCCACCTCTAAATCGCGCTCCTGGTTCAGATCCCAGTGTTGATCATTGATCAGATTGTGAATTTGCTCGATGCGCTCAGAGGGCAGCGGGTGGGAGCGGAAGTAGCCCTCGAGGGTTTGAATAGCCACCGTCGAGAGCTCTTCCTGCGGCGATTTTGCGTGTCGCACGTACTCCTGATAGAGGCGGTCGTAGGTTTCAAACATGCGCTCGGCGCCCAAAGGGGAATACCCTGCCCACACGGCCAGTTTTGTGCCCTCGCGATCAGCTTCAAGTTCCTGGTCCTTGCTGTAGCCGGCTTCAAAGAGCGAAATGGGAATCTCCATCAAACTTCCCAGGGGGATTCTTCGCAGGCGCTGTTCCGTTTGCACGCGCTCGGCGCAATGATAGTGGTCGATGTGCTCGACTTCATGGCCAAGCACGGCCGCCAATTCATCTTCGCTATCCATCAGCGCCATCAGGCCCGCGCCAATGTAAACGTGCCCGCCGGGCAACGCGAAGGCATTCACAAAATCCGCATTTGGAATGTAGTGAAACTTATAGGGCAGCTTGCGGTGCGCCCTCGCCGCCACTTTGGCCCCCACGCGGCTGACGTATTTCCCCACCCCTTGAATCTGGCGCTTCTGCCCCGGCGTCAGGTCAGAGTTCCTTTGGAGGTACCAGGAATTATTTGCCGCCAACTGGTTGCCAATGTCGATTTCTTCCTGGTCGGAGAGGCGAGTGGCCGCCATGGGCAGCCGGCTCATCTCCCACTCGGAATCGGCAATGAAATAGAGGAGCGACTCGGGGGTAACGCGCACGTCCACCGGATGCCGCTCCGACCAAACCAGCGCGGCGATTCCCAAGCTCACGATAATGGCGAAAGCGATCCAGCGTTTCATGTGAAGAAGCTCTCAGTCATCAGTCCTCAGTTGAAAGCTCACAGCCGACAGCGTACAGCTAAGAAGCTAACGCCTGACACCTGATACCTGGCACCTGACACCTGGCACTTATAGGTACTGCCGTATGGTCTCGCGAAACCTCGTATAGAGGAACGAGACGCCCAGCAACGCGATCCCCAGCACGATGAACGTCAGGTAGCGGTCGCGGGGGTGCAGGCCCCAAACGTCAAGCACCACAATTTTGCCCACGCAAAGCAACAACAACCCCAGGCCGGTCAGGCGATAGCTGCGCTGGCCCACCGTGAGGGCAAACATGAAGATCGCCACGGCTTCCATTCCCCAAGCCACCGTCACCATGCCCTTGGGCATTTCCAGCCCCAGAAGCACGGTGAGCAAAAAGAAGGGGATGAAGAAGAACACCTGCTCCGGGCGGCGCTCGAGCGCATTGAACACTCGCCTCCACAAGCCTCGTTGGGCGGAATTGTCCTCCGGCGGGCGCCGCAAACCAAAGGCGAAGGGCAGCGCCGCGAAGAGCAACGCTATAGTTGCTCCCACGGTCACACTGCGGCTTTGCCAAAAGGGCGCGGGGAAATAACTGCGCTGATAAAAATTGTGCAGCGTGCCGCGAGCAAGAACGGCCGCGCCCAGCAGAAGTCCCTGGTGCAGGAAGATCCTTCTTTCATAACGCCAGGCAATCGCCACCAGCGCCCAGGCCATCGCCGCCCACGCCGCCACCACCCAGTCGGATTCCAATTCGAAGCGCGCCCACCCGGCCAGTGTAAAGGTCCCCAGGAAGCAGAGCACCTCCGCCGCCTTCCAGCGCCGGTCAAAATCGAGGGCGGCAAGGGGTTGTAGCGCCGGGCCCGTAGTTTGGCCCCGCGGCTTTTTCACGTTTTCCGACGCATCCAGCACGCCGTAGACGTAAAAGAAAGCGAGCGCCAGAGGCACGGTGGTGTAGAACCGCGGGCTCAACTCACCCGGCGATCCGGCGGCGCTGAAGTTCACAAAGAAAAGGCGCAGGAAGCTGGAGGCGAATGCCAGGTAGGCCTGCAAGCGCAATTGTGGCAGGCGGCGGGCGCAGCCGACTTCGAACAGCGCCAGACCCAGGAGCGTCCAGGCCACCGCCACACTCACCGGCTCGAGCTCGTACCACGCGAGCATCCCAACCAGCAAAGACGCGGTCCAGGTGTGCCATGAAGAAATATATTGCCCGCTGATCGCTCGCGGCAGACTCGACCAGCGGGCGCTGGCATAGAGCATGACGGACGTCAATGCCACGGTCACAACCCGAACCCAGAGGTGGGGGCTGGGTTCCAAAAAGTTCACCGCCAGGACGCGGAGGAACGCCAGGGCCGCCATGGCATGGGCTTGGTAGACGAAGTCGCGGATGTCGGTGCGCGAACCCAGAACCATGAGCGATAGCCCCAAGGCGGCGAAACCCACTGCCACCCACGGTTCCGGCGCGAGCCACCAGATGCCAATCAGCGCGGTGACGCCGGCCGCATAAGAGAGCACGCGCAGAATGAATGCCTCGAAGCGCGATTCCTTCAGGCGCGAGTAGCTGCGCGCCAGCCAATGAGCATTGCCATAGAAGATCAGCGTAGTGACGGCGAATTCCATGATGCCCCGGAGCAGCTCGCCGGTGTGGAATCCCTTCCACTCGGGGTCATAGATCTGCCGCAGGGCAAAGCGATCCAATTGAAACGCGACGAGCATACTTGTTAATAATGCCAGGCGGCAGAAAACGATTTCCTCCAGGAAAACACCCGCCAGGAACAGCGCCTCCGCTTCCGCCAGCCAAAGAATGGGCAGAGTCTCACCCGAATACTTGAAGGGAATCGCCGCCACCATCAGCGTTGCGCCGACCACGCTGAGGACCACGAATGCCGCGCGCCGGCGCCGGGCGATGGGCAACTGCCCGAGCACAAATTCCACCGCGCCCAGCACCAGTAGGAATCGGAAGGCCCATTCCGGATGCACGGATTGGTACTTCATCAAGCCGAGGAGGAGGAAGGTATTGAGCAGCGCGGCGACGGTGGATACCTTTTCTTCCGCTTCGCTCACCCCGCGGCGCAGCAGATAGGAAACCCGAAACACCAGCCAGTAGAAAATCAGCAGCGCGGCGCTGGGAATGAACTCTGGAAATGGATGGCGATGCCCGCCCATGGGCTCGATGATGGGCCGCAGCCAGTAAAAGTGGTTGAAGTAGCTGGCAAGAATCCCGCAGACTTCCAGCTCGTACCATCGGCGCTGTTGCACGATAATGACGAGCGCCAGCGCCAGAATGGCCCCGGCGGAAAGGCTATAGACGTTATCCTTGCTGATAGTGACCGTGGTGAAGCCGAGCAGGAGCGCCAGGCCGGTGACCACCTGCGAGTTGTAACGCAAGGTGTGCACCACCATCACCGCCGCAACGCCCAGGAGCAAAATCAGGTCGAACACCTGCGAGTCTAGAATGCGCGCCGGCGGAACGTGATACATGGCATAGGTGGTGAAAAAGGTAAGCGCCCAACCGCCGCCAATCCCCACGCGGGCCAGCAGCCGATAGCGTTCACGCCGCTCGTAGAAGATGCCGGCGCCCAGAAGCGCGCCGCTCACCACGTACCCCACCAGCACCTTTCCCGCCGGGCCCAACTCGCGCATTTCGTAGGCAAGGAAGAGCGCGATCCCAATCACCAGGATGCTCATGCCAATCTTGTTGAGCCAGTCAGTGCCGAGAACTTCTTCCATGCTCAGCACGCGCTTGGCGGTCGCTTGGGACGTAGACTTACGACCACCCAACATTTCAAGGTGTGGTGGCGGAATGGGTCGGGCGGGCGCGGGACGAACCGAGCCGGGCGCAGCCGCTCTCTCGACCGGAAGTATGACGGGAGGTGTAATCAAAGCGGGCGGTACGGTTGGTTTGGGAATTGCGACCGACTCTGGATGCGGGGTGAACGCGGGGGCAGAGGGGGCAACGATGGCCGCGGGACGGGGCGGTTCAACCCCAGGCGCCACTGCCCCGGCTGCCACTACGGGAGGCTTGGGCTGCTCAGGCGGAGCAGCCAAGGCAGGCGCAGGACCTTCCCGAACTACCGATGCTTTCCGCAACTCCTCGAGCGCCCCATCCAAAACGATGGATTGCGACTTGAAGCGGCCCTCTAATCTCTGGAGTTGGTTTTCCAGGAATTGCACGCGCTCGGTGAGTTTCCGCCAGCCTGCTTGATTCTGTTCGGCCTGGCTCGCCGCCGACTGTGCCCTCACCAAGGCAATAATGGGAAGGGCAAAGATGAGCCCGATGATGCCGAGCGCGATCAGAATGGCGAAGCCTTCCACAGATATGACTCCTAAGGAATTGCGGCGTATCCTAACACCGAAACGGAGCACAAACAATAACGTATAACAAAATCAGTTGACGCCTCGCGAGCGGCCGGCGCCAGCGGCGCTACGCTTGGCGCGAAGCTCGTCGTGTTTCAGCCAATTGATGAGAAAGAGCGCGGCGATTACCAGCAGCGGCCCCGCGATCCCCGCCACAGCAGGGGCAATTTGAACCCAGGGATGGCGGCGCAACATGGTCTGCGCGTACCAAATGGCCAGCCCGGCAAAGCCCGCGGCGCCAATCCACTCCCATCGCCAGGCAACCGCCAGCACTGCCAGGACGATGTAAACGGGAACGAGATGGATCAAGAGCGCCAGAAGGGTTTTCCCAAAGCCATAACCCTCTTGGAAAACGTCGAGGGCAAATAAACTCAGAAAAATGGCGAAGGCAATGCAGATGGCGCGCGGCGACCAAAACAGCAATCTTCTTGAAACGGTGTTCATAAAGCCTCCTGTTTAAAGCCGCCGTGAGCGTCGTGATTATAACCCGCTACAGAACGTGAGGCGGCGCTCATGGTCGCGAGTTTGCCTGGTAAAGGTGAACACCGCCACAGAGGATGTGACAGTTTTGGAAGCGTCACAGTCGAGAAGATCGGGTTGAGGCTAAAGCTGCGCGCGGCAATCGTCTCTGTGGCCCCTACGGCCGGAAAGGCGTTCACACCGAGGCCACAGAGAAACTCCGCGCCCTCGGTGGTTAAAGCTTTGAGGCACGGAGGACACGGAGAGAGACGGCCAAGGGCTGCAATGCCGAAGCGCGGCTCCCTCGCCCGTCCGTCGGCGGACGGGCACCGTCTTCCGCCCCGGCGGACCCGCAGCCCCGGGGGGGGAAGGATTCCAATCCCCCGCAATACATAGGCTACTGGCTGCAGGCCTATCTCATCTTTGACACCGGCCGCCCCTGAGTATATTCTAGCCTATGGCCAAGACACCTGCCGCCCATTCCGGCTCGGACTCGGGGCCCCCGGCAGGCCGCTTCCGAGAGGCAGCAATCGGAGATGATCGAGGCTGTATGAAATTAAGGTACCTGACCTTTTCCCCCTGTCCCTGGTCAAATAATCGGGCTTCTTTGTCTGCCGTTGGAGGTCAGGGCTTTTTCGTCAATTTGAAACACTTGGCCGGCTCGTCCCAGTAGATGCGGTCTTTGTTTTCAGTCCATGCCTTCTGCCAACTTCGTTGTATCGACCGCCGTCCATGTTTCTTGAGATGGTCTTCCCAGCCGGCCCCGCATGGCGCTACCACGTCTGATGGTCCTTCATCGCAAAGGTCATTCCAAGTGATCACACCGTCGATCGAAGGACGACAATCCTCACCGTAACCGTCGCGATGGTTGTCGCAAGCCGTAAAGAGATCCCACAGCATGGAGAAAGCGACCATCCCGACTGAAGGTTGAGCCCAGCGCGCCCCGTATACAATCGTGCTTCTCCCATCAGCGAGGCAGGCAATCAGGGCGGGGATAGCTTTGGCGCGGAGCCGGAGGAGTTGCTCGTTGACCGGGGTCCTTTCCTCATCATCTTGCCACCGAGGCCACGGGTATACATGAGCGTCGGAGTTCAACTTGGCAATCTCGTCGCAGATGGAATTCGTTGTTTGACCCCACGCAGGGATGGACGCTACAAAGAGAGCAAATGTTGCAGTCATGATGAATCTCTGACGGTAGGTCATCAGATTTCCTCACCAGTCTGCGCGCCAGTTCTGGCGGACAAAAGATTTTACCATAATCGCTTGCCTCCATGGCAGGTGGGCAGTAGGGCTGGCCTTTGGATTCCTACGCACAGATATCCACAGAGCGTCATTCATTTACGCGCACATTCCAGAGGCTCGGGCTGACCTGGCATGAACAGGCAGGGCTTACGTCCTTCCCACGGAAGTAGGTAGAAGGAAGTACCCTTGTTTACCGTAATATCCCCGTATGTTCATAGGAAAGGGTGGGGAATTGAGAAAAACACCATGAATGAGGAGTGCTCCAAAGGCATTGAAAGGAAATGGGCAACCAAGTGCTCCCAATAAGTTATTGAAAATAAAGGGGAGAAGAGAGAAAGATGTCAAAAACAAAGATAGCTCCCAATGGTTTATTGAAAACAAAGGGACAAAAAGGTCCTCCCAATGAATGCATGAAAACAAACCACTTATCGCGTTTTCATGATAAATAAATTAAAATAAAGGAGATAGCGAAGAATAAGTTCAACAGTTCATCCGCTCATCGGACCAGCTAAAACCAGTCCGGCGGCCAGTGGATGAATCGATGAACCGATATGCCGATGGACCGATTCCATCAGCGGGCTGTTATAATCGTGTGCAGGTGGGGGCAGGGATCGAGATGGAGAGGGAATGAAACCGGTAGTCATCGCCGGAGGAGGACTTGCGGGAAGCGAGGCGGCATGGCAACTTGCCGAGCGCGGCGTGGCGGTGGCGCTTTACGAGATGCGCCCAACCTGCCCGACGCCGGCGCACAAGACCGACCGGCTGGCCGAGCTGGTTTGCAGCAACTCGCTGAAGTCGAATGCCCCCGGGTCAGCTTCGTGGCTGCTGAAGGAGGAGTTGCGGCGCGCGGGCTCCCTTTTGATGAGGATCGCGGGCGAGTGCGCTGTGCCGGGAGGTTCGGCGTTGGCGGTGGATCGCGAACGCTTTGCCGAGGGCGTCACGGCGGCCGTTTCCGGCCATCAGCTCATCTCCCTGCGGCGGGAAGAGCTGCGCGAGATTCCGAGCGAGGGTTTAACCCTCATCGCCACCGGGCCTCTCACCTCGGACGCACTAGCGGCACAACTGCAAGCGTTAACCGGCTCCGAGAATCTGGCCTTTTACGACGCCATCAGCCCGGTGGTGGATGCGGAAACCCTGAACATGGAGCGAATCTTCCCTGCCTCGCGCTACGGCAAAGGCGGTGAGGATTACCTCAACTGCCCGTTCAGCGAAGAGGAATACCGCGTCTTCTACGAGGCCCTCGCGAGCGCGGAGACCGTGCAGGCGCACGAGTTTGAAAATGTGAAGTTCTTTGAGGCCTGCCTTCCTATCGAAGAACTGGGGCGGCGCGGGTATGACACATTGCGCTTCGGCCCCATGAAGCCCGTGGGCCTCATCGATCCGCGCACCGGGCGGCAGCCTTTTGCCGTGGTGCAATTGCGGGCGGAGAATCTGCGCTTCTCGAGCTACAACCTGGTGGGCTTTCAGAACCACCTGAAGTTCCCCGAACAGAAACGAATCATGCGCCTGATTCCCGGCCTCGAGAACGCGGAGTTTCTGCGCCTGGGGCAAATCCACCGCAACACTTATATCAACTCGCCGCGCCTGCTGAATCCCGATTTGAGTTTTCGCAACGCGCCGCAGGTTTTTGTGGCCGGCCAGCTTTCGGGCGTTGAGGGGTATGTGGAATGCATCGCCACGGGTTTGGTGGCGGGTCTGGCCCTGGCGGCGCGCGCGCGCCCTGAGGCGTGGCATGGCCATCCTGGCCATGAACATCACGGGCAGGATGCCCGTGCCACGTCGCGTGTAGGGGCCAGCAGCGCTGGCCCCGGCCCGAGCGCCGCCGAGATGGCGAGGCCGAGCGCTGCTCGGCCCTACGAACCGCCGCCGCGCACCACGGCGCTGGGGTCACTGGTACACTACATCACCCACGCCGATGGGGGGAATTACCAGCCCGCCAACATTTCTTTCGACCTGCTGCCACCGATGGAGAATCTGCCGCGCCCGATTGCCCGCGACCGCCGCGCACGACGAGAGAAGCAGTGCCAGCGGGCGCTCACCGATTTTGCGGCTTGGTTGGAATTAATGTCTGTTCCGATGTCAGTTGTCCGTGGTCCGTTGTCCGTGGCAACGGACGGAACGCCTAGCGCGGACGACGGACTACGGACAACTGGCTACGGACGACTGGCAACGGACCACGGACAACCTCATGAATGAGTTGATCGAACGCTACATCAACTACCTCCGCTACGAGCGCAATGCGTCGCCGCACACCATTCGCAACTATCAAAGTGATCTGTTGCAGTTTCGCGATTACCTAAAAGGCGGGGATCCTGAGGCCAAGGTTGATGTGGGAAAAATCGACGCGTTGCGCATTCGCGGATTTCTCGCCTTACTTTTCGAGCGGGAAAAGAAGAAGACCTCCGTTGCGCGCAAGCTGGCGGCGGTGCGGGCGTTCTACAAATTCCTCGCCAAAGAAGGTGTGCTGGCAGCCAATCCCGCCGCGACAGTTTCCACCCCCAAGCTTGACAAAACGCTTCCCCGCATCATGACGGAAGAGGAGATGAACAATTTCCTCAACCGCGTGGCTGAGGCCGTCAAGAACGGCGAACCCATGATGCGCCGCGACCGCGCCATTCTGGAATTGCTCTATGCTTCCGGCTTGCGGGTGAGCGAACTGGCGGGCCTCGACCTGCGCAGCGTCAACTTTGGTGACGGCATGTTGCTGGTGCGCGGCAAGGGCCGCAAGGAACGCATTGTGCCCTTCGGCTCAAAGGCCAAGCAGGCGCTGGACGATTACCTGCCCGTTCGCGAAAGGGTTTTGATGGAGGCCAAGAAGCGCGGCGAGACGGCGCTATTTCTCAATACCAAGGGCGCCCGCCTGACCACCCGCTCCGTGGACCGGCTGCTGAAGAAATATGTGAGCGCGTTTGGACCGAACGTGAAGGTCAGCCCGCACTCCATGCGCCACGCCTTCGCCTCCCACTTGCTCACCGAAGGCGCCGACCTGCGCGCCATTCAGGAAATGCTCGGGCACACGAGCCTCGCCACCACGCAGAAGTACACCCAGGTGTCGATCAAGCAACTAATCGATGTTTATGACAAGACCCATCCCAAGGCATGAATGTGGAGCGGAGTTAGAAGCTAGAGGCTGGAATTTAGAAGGGAGAAGTTAGAAGGGAAAACATAGGATCTAGGAGGCGAAGCGATAAATGAGGAGTGGGAGCCTCTCTTCCAGCTTCAAACTCCTGGCTTCTCGCTCCTGAAGTTTATTGCAATTCGTTGTGGCGGCGTTCCAGGAACCACTCGCCCACTTCCGCTGACGCTTCGGAGAGCATGGCCAAAATCGGGGTCCCCACTTTAACGGCGAGAGCCAGAGCCTTGACGCCCAGCCACTCGGCCCAACGCTCGGCCGAACGGGCTGGGTCGCGACGATCAAATTGGGGGCGAGGATGCGGGCCGCCCTCGCGGTAATTCACCACCACGAGGCCGAAATAAATGAAAGCAGTGGCCAGAAAGGCCAACTCGAAGAAACCACCGACTATACTTTGGAATTCCATATGCACCCCTTTGGCAATCTCGGTCGCCCTGGAGAACCCGTCAATACATTTGATTCAGGATGACTGCAAAGGGTTACCTATATTTCAAATTGTTGATAATACTGTCTCGGTGAAAGACTTAGCCAGATCGCTCGGGTTCTACCCAGCGCCGGGGTGGGTGAATTTGACGTGCGTCAAATTCTTTGATGTGTCCTACCAGGAAATTCCTCATCTTTACGGTGCGCAGTGTTAGAATTGCAGTAAGCGTTGGGAACAACGCTACGATTCTTCCAGGGTCTAGGGGAATCCCTCGCGGATGGCTGCGAGGAGCAAGGGGCTGGATCCCTCGGAGCTTTGGGACCTTGAAAGTCGATGCCCTCTAACCTTTACTACTTCGACCCCAGTGCCGCCCGCGTAAGTTTGGGCAGCATGGGCAATGACTATCGTCTCATTTCCATCCCCCGCAACGGAACTCCACCCCCGGTGTGGGAACTGCCTGCGGTTATTGTAGCGGACGCGGCTAAGGGCGACTTGCGCCGCCTGGAGAAGTCCGCGCCCAAGTCGGACGCCTGGCGGATTATCTGCTTGTTGGATGGCGAGGCGCCGCTTGGCGCCAAGCTGAAGTCGCGCATTTTTGCCATGCTTCCGCGCCGAGCGCCGCGCTTGGTTTTGGAAAATGCGGTGGAGAAGGCCTTTGAGAATCTCGAGGCGCAGGAGGAACAACATCGCACGCGCCGGGAACTGCGGCACGCCGTATCGGACCTCGAGACGCTCAACAAGATAGGCGTGGCGCTTTCCACCGAGCGCAATACCGACTCGCTGCTGGAATTGATTCTAAGCAAAAGCCGTGAAATCACTTCCGCCGATGCCGGCTCACTCTACCTGGTGGAGGAAGAAAGCGGCGGCGGCAAGCATCTGGTGTTCAAGCTGACGCAGAACGACAGTCATTCGGTGCCCTTTCGCCAGTTCACCATGCCCATCGACACCCGCAGCATCGCGGGCTATGCTGCGGCCACCGGGCAGATCCTCAATATTAAGGACGCCTACCGTATTCGTAATCTGCCCTTCCGGGTCAACCGCGACTTCGACCAAAAGTTCGGCTATCGCACCAAGTCCATGCTGACCCTTCCCCTGAAGAATCAGAAGGACGAGGTCATTGGGGTGCTTCAGCTCATCAATTCCAAGAAGCATCCCAGCGTGAAACTGACCACGCCCAAAGCCATCAGGGAGGAAGTGTGTGCGTTCCCGCCGCGGAGCCAGGAACTGGCCTCTTCTCTGGCCAGCCAGGCCGCGGTGGCGCTGGAAAACAACCTGCTGTACCGCGACATCGAGAAGCTTTTCGAAGGCTTCGTGCGCGCCTCCGTGACGGCCATCGAATCGCGCGATCCCACCACCTCCGGCCACTCGGAGCGTGTGGCCAAGCTCACCGTGGCCCTGGCGGAGACGGTGGACCACATGGATGCCGGTCCTTACAAGGACGTGCGCTTCACGCGCGAGGACATTCGCGAGATTCGCTACGCGTCGATATTGCACGACTTCGGCAAGGTCGGCGTGCGGGAAGAGGTTCTGGTCAAAGCCAAGAAGCTTTACCCTGCGCAGCTCGAGGTTATTAGGAAGCGATTCCAATACATTCGGAAAGCGCTGGAGCTGGAAACCTGCCGTAAGAAGCTCGACCACGTACTGCGCAACGGCAATCAAAGGTATGAGGAGTGCTTTGCGCTGATCGACGGCAACCAGAACCGCGAGCTGCAAAATTTGGACGAATTCCTCCAACACATCCTTCAGGCCGATGAGCCCACGGTGCTGCCGGAGAAGATTTCGGAAAAACTCGTGCAGATCGCAGGGTGGAGCTTTGATGATCCCTCGGGACCCACGGAGCCCTTGCTCACGCAAGAGGAATTGCAACTGCTTTCCATCAGCAAAGGCAGCCTGAATTCCGACGAGCGCCGGCAAATCGAATCGCACGTCATTCACAGCTTCAATTTCTTGCGACAGATTCCCTGGACCAGGGAGTTGAAGCGCGTTCCTCAGATCGCCCAGGCGCATCACGAGAAACTGGACGGCTCCGGATACCCGAACAACATGAAGGAGGAAAACATACCTTTCCAGTCAAAAATGATGACCATCTCGGATATCTTCGACGCCCTCACGGCGCGCGACCGCCCATACAAGCGAGCTGTTCCCATCGAGCGCGCCCTCACCATCATCGGCGACGAAGTGAAGTCGAAGCTTCTTGATCCCGTGCTGTTCAACCTCTTCGTCGAGGCCAAAATCTACCAAATCACCGCCAAGGATTGAGGCGGGTGTCAGTGGTCAGTTGTCAGTCGTCAGTTGTCAGTTCAAACCAATCAGGGCTCAGCGCTCAGCCATGACGCTCGCTGCCTACTGCCGGCTGCTTACTGCCTACTGTTAATAAGGATGCCACGACCAGATGGATTCACACACCAGGACGCCGTGGCCGGTGGCGCGGGCTTCCAGACGGAGAGCATAGAGGCGTCCGGCGTTGAAGGAGGCCTCAAGCTTGTGGGCGGAGCCCAACCACGTCAGGTGCTGGCCGCCGCGGAAGTCGGTTGTGGCGATATCAGGAACACCGAGGGCGGATTCCGCTTCCTGCGGGGAAAACGTTGTGCGCAACTTTTGCGGATGCCGCATGACAATCGCCCCCGCCAGTGGAACGGAAATCTCGTGCGTTGAATCCTCCTCCACCGAGTCTTTAACCAAGGCGTCAATCCTTTGCTCGCGGATGGCTGCGGCGCGCCCGGCCAATTCGCGCGCGCGGTGGGGGAGATAGAGCTTATAAAAGCCAACGAGCCCCGAGAGGATCAGGAGCTGAATTACCATGATGTGCCATGGGACGCGGCCGAAGCTGGAGGATGGCATGAGGTGCATTGTAATGCTTACCGCCGCAGGATGGGTAGAGGATCTGTCACGCTCACGGCCCGTCGGCGGCTTGAGCACGGGAGGAGGACAGGAAAGGCTCGCTTCGAGGGAGCCGCACCATACGTTCCGCCGGTGGAGACAACTTGCCCTCCGTTTGGGCCAGGCGCAATAAAATCGGAAGCAAAGACTGAGCCGAAGCTCTAAGCGCTACCGGGCGGCTGCGTGGGGGGTTGGCCCCTTCAGGTACTGGGGGTCGAAGCGCTGAAACTTCAGCCCGCAGTGTGGACAGGCCATCTGCCCCAAATTTGGCGGCGAACAGGCGAGCGGCCCCAAACTGGGCGGCGGAGTGGCGTGGCGCTTAATTTCCATTCGGAAGGCCTTCTTGCAGGCAGGGCAACGGGAAAGCGGATAGGCGCTTTGCATACGGAAATCTCCACTGGTATCTGAGCAGACCCTAGATGTTACCACCAGGGCACCTCAAATGCAAACCGAGGGGGAGGCCTCCAATGCATGGGCTACATCTGTCTGCATGTGGGGGAGGAACCGCAGCCGGCCGCGGCTCTTCCTCACCGGAATCCGATCGCGGCCCGGGACCAGCCGTTTCCGCGGCGTCCCCGTTCGCACTGGCGATCCTTCCCCACTTTTGCTCCCCCCGGCCGGCGCGCGTGGCGTCAAGCTAGGCGCCGTGGTGATAAACCTCCCAACCCTTGTAATTCGACAGCGCGTCCGCCACAGCGCGGCCAAAGTGGCTGCGGTTGACGGCCACGTGGTGCTCGTAACCGTTGGCGCAGATGTGCCGAAGCAACGTCTGGAGCTTGGGGATGCGTACCACTCCGTAGCCCCCGAAGCTCTGGAGCTTGTCCGCGGTAATCTCGCCCTCACCCACGTAGCTGCGAATCTTGCCCTGCAAGTCGTTGGTGGAGACGCGGCAATAGGTGAGCGGGCCGGCCTTCAATTTGCCGACGACGGTCCCAAAAGTATTGTCCTTGCCCACGGAGCCCGCAATGATTTCCTGAAAATCCATTTTGCTGTCTTCGAAGAAGTTCTTGGGCAAGTTCGAGCAGTGGAAAATAACGGCCTTATCGGGGTCCTCGCCGTAGTTGTTGTTCCAATCGACGATGGCGCTGGGCTCGCCGGCGGCGAGTTGCAGCACGTACATGCCGATCATGCCGGTCATGTCCGTCTCGCAGGCGCTCGGCAGCAGGTTGTGCGACATCATGCTCATCAACGTACAGGGCACCACGCCAAAGAATTCCTCCATCGCCGTCCAGCATTGGACGGAGGTCCCGGCGAGCTCATTTTCTTCCATCCAGCCATCCGTCACCACTCCGAACTTCGCCATCTTCAGGAGCGCGGGGCTGGGCACACCCGACGTCGAAACGTAGTTTTGAATGCCCGCGATCTTCGCCTGAACCTTAGCGTCGTCGTCCTTCAGGCGGGCGATACGGCCGAAGACCTCCGAAAGGTCCAGAGTCTCAACCGAAATGCCGTGGTTCTCCATCAGCTTTTCGCTAAAGCGCACGGTGTTGAAGTTGGTGGGGCGCGCGCCCATCACGCCCACGCGGAGGTTCTTGAGTCCCTTGACGACGCGGCAGGTGGCTGCAAACGCTTTCAGGTCGGCGAGAAAAACTTCCGACGTGGGCGCCTCGGTGTGCAGTGATGTCAAGGTATATTTGATCCCGTACTGCCAAAGGTTATTGCACGCTGACATCTTGCCGCAGAAACTGTCGCGGCGGCCGCCCATCAACATCTTGTGGGGCTCGTCGGGATAGGCCTGCACCAGCACCGGAACTTCGAGCCCGGCCATGCGAATGCTGTTCGCCACGGCGCGCTCGTCACCGAAATTGGGCAGGCTGATCAGTACGCCATCAATCTCGTCGCGATGCTGTCGGAACAGATCCGCGCACTTGCGGGCCTCCTGCAGCGTTTCAACTGCGCCGAACTTGCTATCCTGCGGGGTCAAGCAGACACTTCCATAACCTTCCTTCTCCAGGACGCGCAGGATTTCTTCGCGCCCATCACGAGCCAGAACGGCGGGGAAAAAACCCCGATTGCCAATAATGACGCCGAATGTTGCGGACTTTGCCATGAAACCATCCTCCTAAGGAGTATACCCGCGACGTTTGGGGGCGGGACAAAACCGGAAAGCGATTCTAGCACACCGCCGGGGCGAAGAGAAGCTTGCCCAATTGCCGCGACCGAAAGCCCGCGGCGTACCGGCGCCCCATCCCCCGGTGCAAACCTTACGTGCGGGTTTGACCCGCGGCCGCCGTTACCGGCAAGCAACCTCAGGCGGGGCGGCGGAGGCGGTCGAGAATTTGGAAGAGGATCAGTCCCAGCGCCACATTCACCAGGACGGCACTGGCAATGGCAATCGGTTGAAAGGGAGGAGGCGCCTCCAGCAGCGCGTGCTGGAGGGCAGCCAGGCATAAGTTGTGGATTAAGACGAACGCTCCCGTCAGCACCGTGCGCGCCACCAGGGATTCCAGTTCGAAGCGCGTGCTCGCGGAAGCCGCAAGGTATCCCACAATCGCTTTGGCAATTCCAAAGATGCCAATGTAGCCGTGCGAAAGCGCGTCCTGGAGCAGCCCCAGCCCCGTGCCCAGGGCGATACCGAAAACTTTCTCTCGACGCATCAGGGCAAAGTAAATGGTGACGAGCAGCGGGAAGTCCATCAGGCGTGCCAGGGGCAATTTCAGAGGCAAAAACGTTTGCAGAAGCAGCGCCGTAAGCGCCGCCAGCGAAACGATGGCGGGATGCACCTTAAAAACCGCAACCGGGCGATGGTTGGAAACAGGCATGGGCTCGCTGGACTACCAGAAAGACGACATACAGCATACGGCAGAGAGTAGGAAGGTTGAGTGACAGAGGTCCCGTCTACCGTGCTCCGTTTAAGGCTTGTTGCTCGGCGGGCGCCGGCTTGAGGACCACCAGAACCATTTCCAGGCGATTCAAGTCTACGGAGGGCTTCACGGTGATGGTTTTATATATGCCGCCCTCGCCGACGTTCACCACCGTTCCTACGGGCAGGCCCTTGGGATAAACCCTGTCGAAACCGGAAGTCACCAGCGCTTCCCCGCGATTTACCGCCTCTTCGTTCATGACGTAGTGAAGGCCACAAAGGCCGTTGCTACCACCCTTCAGGATACCCTGCACGCGGCTTTGGGCCAGGGTCACGCCCACGCCGCTCGAGCGGTCGGTGATCAGCAGCACTTGCGCGCTGTGGGGGAAGATGGCCAGGATTTTTCCCACGACACCGTCCGGGGTGATGACGGCAAGGTCGCTCGTAAGCCCGGAATCCGAACCCTTATCAATGAAGATGGCGTTGGAGCTCTCCCCGGGGCTGGAAGTGATGTCCCCGGGGCTGGAGAAAATGACCTCGGCCGCCACGGTTTGAAATGCCAATTGGTTCTTAAAATCCAGCAAAGTACGCAAGCGTTGAGCTTCCCCCGCCCCCTCACTCAAGCGCTGGATTTGCTCCTGCGCGGCCATCAATTGGACGTGAAGCTCCTGGTTTTCCTGCTCCGTGTGCCAGAGACGAAGATAGGATTTGTAAGCGGTGGAAGATACGTTCATCAGGCCGCCCAACGAGCGCTCCAACGGATCGAAAACCTCAACGGCCCAGTAGCGGATCAGGCGCACGTGGTTTTTGCGATTTATCTGGAAGGAAAGCAGCAGGATTTGTACGGCAACGACTGCCAAGAGGGTGAAAAAATACCGGTGCCGGCTGATGAAGGCCGGCATGTCAGGCCCGTTGTGGTCCAGCGCTTGGACCGGGTGCGTCATTTCCGGTGAGTTAGGATCAAACATGTTACCAACGTCCGTGGTCCGTTGTCCGTTGCCGGGGATCAGTGGTCAGTTTGCGTCTTTCAGGTCTCAGCACTCTGCCCTTATCCCAAATCCCAAACCCTTTCTGTCGCCGCGGGCAACGGGCGACTGGTAAGAATACCGCCTTATTCTATCGCCACACGGCGCAACAGGTCAAAATCTGTCAACATTCGACCCGTACCTAATACCACTGAAGCCAATGGATCCTCGGCGATGGAAACGGGCAGGCCGGTTTCCTCGCGGATACGCTTGTCGAGATTCTTCAGCATGGCGCCGCCGCCCGTGAGGACAATACCGCGGTCGGAAATGTCGGCGGAAAGTTCCGGCGGTGTGCGCTCCAGGGCGACGCGAATGGCGTTGAGGATGGTGGAAACGCATTCGGACAAGGCATCCCGAATCTCCGAGTCGTCAATGGTAATGGTCTTGGGAATGCCTTCGAGCAGATGCCGCCCCTTGATTTCCATGGTCATGGGTTTTTCCAGGGGGTAGGCGGAGCCAATTTCAATCTTAATCTGCTCGGCGGTACGCTCGCCCACCAGCAAGTTGTACTTACGCTTCAAATAAGCAGTGATGGCTTCATCCATTTCGTTTCCGGCCACGCGCACGGAGCGGCTGTAGACAATGCCGGAAAGGGAAATGACGGCGATATCGCTCGTCCCGCCGCCGATATCTACGATCATACTGCCGGAGGGCTCCTGGATGGGCAACCCCGCGCCGATGGCCGCCATCATCGCCTGCTCCACCAGAAAGACTTCGCTCGCCCGCGCCCGCATGGCGGAATCCTGCACGGCGCGCTTTTCCACCTGGGTGATTTCCGAGGGGACGCCAATGACGATCCGCGGGTGAACGAACATCGTACGGTTGTGGGCCTTCTTGATGAAGTGGTTCAGCATCTTCTCCGTCACCTTAAAGTCGGCGATCACGCCGTCCTTCAAGGGGCGGATGGCGACGATATTGCCGGGGGTGCGGCCCAGCATCTCCTTGGCGTCGCGCCCCACGGCTTCGATGTCCCCATTCACTTTATTGATCGCTACAATCGAAGGTTCGTTGACCACCACGCCCTTGCCCTTGGCGTATACCAGGGTGTTGGCCGTCCCCAAGTCGATGGCCAGGTCGGATGAAAAAACACTGAATAAGGTACGTAGGTTCATTCGCTTGTGAACTCCTGCTGTGATCGCTCGGGGCGGCGGACGAAGGGCTGGCTCATTCAATCACGACTGTCTTTCGAATCGTATTGGCATCACCCTTGCGATTTTGTGCGGTGATCGCAATCTGGTTCGAGCCCGAGTTCAGCGGGGGCGTGAAGCCCCGGAACGTGCCGTCCGGTGAAATCGAAAAGACTTGCTCATTGTTAATGGTCACGGTGGAGCCGGGTTCCGTCTTCCCTTGCACTTCCACCACCCTGCCGTGCTGAACAATGTTGGTCACTTCCAAATAAGCCTGGTTCCCGGCAACTTCCTTCACCAGGGTAAACCGATTGGCCTGACTCGGTTGACTTTCCACTCCCTTCGAATCAAGGGCACTGACCATCCAATAGTAAATCCCCTCATCAAGCCCGGAAATCGGGATGGTGGTTTGTCCGCTGACTTTCTTGTCCACCACGAAACTCGAGAGCATGACCGAGGGAGATACCTGAAGGTGATAGGCTTTCGCTTCCGGCACTTCGGTCCAACTGAATTCCAGTTCTGTGGACTTGGGATCGGGCACCAGCTTCAACTCCATGTTTTGGGGTGTCAGCAAGGAAGGTGGAGCAATCACCTTGACATGCACCAAACCCGCTTGTTGGGCGGCGAAAGAAGCCTGCTCGTATTGGCCGAGTTGAACGCTGGTCGAGCCGCGTGTCACTTCCGCCTGGCCGTTATCCACGGTAATCTCGTGGATGTTCTTGTCCGGATCATTGCGAACTGCGGCGCGGCTTTCTTCATTCAAAGTCGCCGTCGCGTCGGCAAAGGAGACTTGCGAGGTCGACCCGGGAGTTTCGAAGTGGCCCGTCGCCAGATCGACCGCGCCGGAAGTCACCTGCACCGCCACCTTGGTGGCGCGGGTCACAGGGTCCTCACGGCTTTCCTCCACTACAATCATTGCATCGGGTTTCACCGTGTAATTGGTGCCATCGGCAAAAATCAGGCGCGCCACTCCGTCACTTGCCGTTTGCACCCAGTCGCCTTTTTCCAGGCTGGTATTGTAATCAGCCCGCATCCACTGCGCCGAGGCAGCCTTCTTGACCCGTACGGTGCCATCCAGGTTCACGAAGTGCGCTTCCTTCCGGCTTGCTGAGGTTGGCGCGGAGATCGTATTGGCGCCTATCGCTTCCATCGCCCGCGTCGCCACCTTGATGACAAAACGCGGCGAGATCAAATAGAGAATCCCCACCAAAATCAGCAAGGCCACGACGAGGTAAATCACGATCGTGCGGTAGGAGATAGTCGTCCACTCAAGTTCAAGTGAGGGACCTCGTGGGCCGCGGGGAAGCTGTGTCCGTGGGCTCATAGTACCTGCAATCCTGCACGCCTATTCTTGTCGAAACTACCGGCAGGGTCAAGGAGATTCAACCTCTGCGGCCCGTCCATTGGGTCATTGAGTGATCGGGGCGTCGCTGATCGGGGCATCGGGACATTTGGCGATGGACGACTGATCCCGTTTTTTGGGGGCCTAGGATTTCGAGGCGTTCCCCAAGTCCCGTGAAGTCCCCGCTCGTCCCTTGACGAAGCATCCCTGAGGTGGATATCCCGAGAAAGAAGGCTAATGGCCATCACACCTCGGAGGATGACCAGGGCTTATGTCGGAAACCGGGACTTAAAGTCTGTTTGTGGGCTTTTGTAATCTCAGTCAAAAAGTCCAATACTGGAAGCGCACGGTCGTGTGGCAATTAGTTGAAAATCCGAGCTGGGGATGTACACTCCCCCGCAACGCGACAAAGGATCTTTCACGACATCAAAGCTTCTCTCCAGCGGCTTTATCAGGAAGGCAACCGGCCCTGGCAGATGGGATTTAGCGGTGTTTCCCTTGTAGGGCCGAACAGCGTTCGGCCTGGGCTGAAGTCTCTTCGGCCCTACAGACGGCGCCGTTCTGTCCATTCCCGCCGAGCAGGTTCGCCGCCCTGTTCGCCGTGTACTGTCTGCTGTATTTGCCGACTCGCCCACCGTACACTGCGTGTTGTACTTGCCCCGCCGTCTACCGTCTATCGTCTGCCATATGCCGTCTACCGTATGCCGTCAACCGTATGCCGGATGCCGGATGCCGCATGCCGTCTACCGTACTTTCGATTCCCGCCGTTGCCGAGATGACCAGAGGCACGCCCGACCGCATGCGCAAGTGCTCCGAGCGGCACAGCCTGAATACTGAAGCCCACCCTGTAGCGCCGGGCCAGACGCCCCTGCCACACCTCGGCCCTCGGCCATCTTGGCAGTTGCTTTTCGCGGGCGGGACGCCCGTCCCGGAGAGCGAATTGATTCATCTTCTCACTCAGTTCTACCGATAACCGATGTGGGGTAGTCTGTCACGCCGGGGAAGAAGTGCCATGGTCATCCTGGCCGTGACTGCGCACGGGCGGGAGAGCGTGTGAAAAATTATACAATCTCGCGCAGAGACGCTGAGATTTGGAACCAGCAACTCCTTTATTTTCTTTTCGGCCTCTGCGTCTTTGCGCCTCTGCGCGAGATGATTTTGTTCCTTCTCCAGTTCTTTCACACGTTCGGACACCCGCCCCGTGCCACAGCGGGCAGGATGCGTGCGCAGCCCTTCGTGGCACGGTCATCTTGGCAGTTGCTTTTCGCGGGCGGGACGCCCGTCCCGGAGAGCGAATTGATTCATCTTCTCACTCGGCACTACCGATTACCGATGTGGGGTAGTGCGTCACGTGCGGGGGAAGTGCCACGGCCATCCTGGCCGTGACTGCGCACTGGCGGGAGAACGTGTGAAAAAATCGATTTTACCGACTTTGCCATTATGAGTTTTCAATGGGTTACATTGTGAATAACATGCCCAGAATCGGTTTTTTCACATATTCAGATGCCCGTGCCACAGCCGGCAGAATGCCCGCCTTGCCTGTCCTGCCGCGGCCATCCTGGCCGTGACCGCTCACGGGCCAGACGCCCCCATAAGCGATCACTTAAGGGCCTCGGTATCGTCGGGAGCAGCACTCGAAGCGTCATAACGTGGCCCACGAGTCCAGCCGTGCGGACAGGCGGAGCTTTGGAGTGCGGCCGCTTGCTGCCGCTTTTGCCCCAGCCCGCTTGCTGGTTGGGACTCGTGCCTGCCGGTAAGGAATTCAAATACCGATGGAAGCCGTGAGGGAAACTCCCGCCACCAAGGTTGCGGGAAGGAATGCGGCCGCTTGCTACCGCTTTTGCCCCAGCCTGCTTGCTGGCTGGGACTCGTCCCTGCTGGGTGGGAATGCGAATACGGATCAAAACGGGGTTGGAGATTCCGGTAAGCAAGCTTGCGGAGAGGAAAGCGGTAGCAAGCGGCCGCACTCCAAAGCTCCGCTCCGTACACAAGAGAAGGGCAGTGCTCCCCTCCGTGGCCCCGGTCAAGCATTCGGTTTTAGGATTGGAACGAAGCGTCCGTCTTGACCCTGGACCGCCTGGTTTGAAGTCCCACGCCCGCATTGAACGCAGGGCGGCGCTCGCCCTGCGCCGGCCTGTCGCGTAGGGGTCGCCGCGGCGGTCGGCCGGGGGCCAGTGCGGCAGGCGCCTACAGGCGACGTGGCACGGGCGTCCCGCCCGTGACCGACACGGCCAGGACCCCGATGGATCGGGGTAGGTCGGCCGTGCCACGTTTTGGTTGCGGTTCTGCCGCGCTGCGCTACCCCGCTCTGCCTTCCAACTACTGCCTTCTGCCTACTGTTCTTCAGGGCGCTTCCAAGTCGAGGGCATAAATCTCCTGGCTGGCGGCTTGGAGTAGCATCAAGGGGGAATCATCCGGGGCCAGTCCGCTCCAATCGCCGAAGTTACCCGCCAGGTGCAGTCCCTTCAGGCTCAGAATTTCCTCTAGCTTGCGATCGCCAATCCGCACCCGAAAGATGCTGTTGCTGGTGTCACGGCGCTTTCTGAACTCAAAAACGACGGATTTCGAATCGTGGGACCATTCCGGCCAGCCGACAAAGGCGCCGCTGGCGAGTTCAGCGGTTCGGTGAGTTGTCATGTCCAAGAGCATGAGGCGGTTGGAATCCCGACTAAGACTGACCACGTAATGTCCGTCGGGTGATAGGCGGGGTGACCACAGACCGTCGGACCCGGGCAGAGTGGCAACCTGCCGCGTCCTCAAATCCAACGAATGAATTCCCGTGATGGCGGCCGGGCTCACGAATACGTCACCGAATATCATTGAGTTCCCATCGGGCAGCCAGTCAGGGTCCATGGGGTTAAGCGCCTGGGGCGCCACTTTTTGCGGTGTTCCCCCGCCTGCTGAAACCAAATAAATTCCCAGAGGCTGCCCTTTTTCAGCGCCGGCAAAGGCAATCTGTTTCCCATCCGGCGACCATCGAGGCATGGCGCTAGACATGGGAGGGAAGGTAAGCTGAAGCCGCTCGGTGCCGTCCACCTTGCTCCGCCACAGCGTGTTTTCCGGATAAGCGATGTAAGCGGCCCATTGGCCATCCCGGGAAAATCTGAGCTGCTCCGCCGAGATCCCCGCGAGGTAAGGAACACTCTGCCGCAGCCTGGGGTCGTAGCGCATCAGTTCGCCGCGTGGCTGCTCGCCCACGGCGTAGATCCGCTTGCCGTCCCGGCTCGGCAGGGGCGCCCAATAGTTCAAGGGACCCGTGGTTAATTGCACCGGCTGGAGATTTCCTTTGCGGAATAAAGATGCCTTATCGCGAAGCGCCCAGATGTCGGTCCGGCCGCTGCGAGTGGATTGAAAGACAAAGTACTTCCCATCGGGCGTCCAGTTGCCGCAGCACTCGGCGCTGGGATGATTCCATTCAGGGAGAAGCGGGTGCGGGTTCTTCCCATCGATGGAAACCTCCCACAAGGAACGCACTCCGGTGGGGAGATCGACCGCGGTGTATCGTATACGCTGCCCGTCAGGAGAAATGCGCGGCCACCGAGCGCGGCCGGCTGCCGTCAACAGCTTGCGGGCTTGGCTTCCGTCGCTGCGGGCGACATACAGGTCCGCGTCTCGGGCGTAGACGATCCGCTGACCGTTCGGGAACCAGGCCGCGTCCTGAGCGAGGACATCTCCCACCCGCCGAGGCGATCCCGCGGGCAGGGGGACAACCCAAAGAGTTGGCAGGGCGCCCATCGCGGGGCTAACCCCGCACAGCATTTCCGAGCCGCTTGGCGAGATGTCATCCAGGCCGGCGCGCTCGAGCCCCATGGTTACCGGAACCGCTTCGCCCCCGGAGGTGGAGACTTGCGCAACCGTCGTTGGACCCCACTCATAGAAATAGACTCTGGAGCCGTCGGTGAGCAAAGGCGAAGGGATAAGTTCAGCCCACGTAGTCGAGGGCTTTTGACGCCCATCATGCGTAATCTGGGAATACGCCAGTATCCGCGGCGTTGGCAAGGGACGACTTAGGACATAAACCAGAACTGCGGCCACGACGACGATGGCTGCACCCGACGCCGCGGCCCACGTGAGCGCCGGGCGATGAACCTCCGCGCGTGGCGCTGGCCCCACCGCCGTCGCCGCGGCCTTGGCGGCGGACCGTCCCGAATCCGTATCCCGCTTCAGACGCTTCAGGTCGGCGCGCAAGGCTGCGGCACTTTGGTACCGCAACTCGCGGTCCTTCTCCAGAGCTTCGTTGATAATCTCTTCCAGCTTGGCGGGCAACTTTGAATTCAATTGCACGGGCGAGGTGGGCGCCTTGTGTAGAATGCCATCGAAGATGGCCGCCGAGGTGCTGCCTGGGAAGGCCTGCTGCCCGGTAGCCATCTCGTAGAGCACCACGCCCAGACTGAAGAGGTCCGTGCGCGCGTCGAGTTCCTGCCCCAGGGCCTGCTCGGGCGACATGTAGGCTACCGTTCCCATCGCTGTCCCCGGGCTGGTGAGGTGTTCCTCCCCCGCCCCCAGGGTCGGCATCGAGGTCGCGCCTACCGCTTCGGCCACCGGAGAGTGTTGCGGGGAGAGCTTGGCCAGTCCAAAATCCAGAATCTTGGCCTGTCCTCGCTCGGTCACAAAGATGTTCGCCGGTTTGATATCGCGATGCAGGATGCCCTTGGCGTGCGCCGCGTCCAGCGCGTCGGCAAGCTGGATGCCCAGTTCCAAGATCTCGTCCGCCTGCAAGGGCTTGGAGCTGATGCGGTGCCTCAGGGTCTGCCCCTCCAGCAGTTCCATGGCGATGAACGGCCGCCCTTCTTGCTCGTCAACGTCATAGATAATGCAGATATTGGGGTGATTGAGGCCGGAGGCGGATTGCGCCTCGCGCTTGAAACGCGCCAGGGCCTGGGGATCTTGGGCGACGCTCTCGGGAAGAAATTTCAAGGCGACAAACCGGTGCAGGCGGGTATCCTCGGCCCGATAGACCACACCCATCCCCCCGCCGCCAAGCTTCTCCAGCACGCGATAGTGGGAAATCGTTTTGCCGGTCATAGTTGGTCCAGCTACCTCCTAACAGCTTTCAGCCCTCCGGCAGAGGATGATCCAGGTGATAGTTGTCAGGTGAAACCGATGTTCTCTTGGTCCCTGCCTTCCGCCTACTGCCTTCTGCCTACCGTTCTTCACGGCGCTTCCCAATCGAGGGCGTAGATGTCCTGGGATCCGGTGTCGCGGAGTAACAGGGGCGAATCATCGGGGGTGACGCCGAGCCAAATGTTGAAATAACCGGTAATCCGAAGATTCTTCAGATCGGCAACGCGCTCCACCTTGCGGTTGCTGGCACGGACCCGCAGCACTGCCGGATCATCGGGCCAACGCAAAAAGTAAACATACCGCCCGTCCGCCGACCAGTTCGGAAAACTAGCGCTACCCTTCATGATTTCGGACCATTTCCCGGTCTGAAAGTCATATAGGACCATGCTCAGCGAGTTTACCGGCATGGCGAGGATGTATCGTCCATCCGGCGACCAACGGGGCGAGAAGAGTCCTTGAGATCCAGGCAGGGTGGAAACGTGGTGGTTGCTCAGGTCAAGAACCTCGATGTCTGAATCAGGGTCGGTAACGCGGCGTGAGAAGGCAATCTTGCCACCATCCAGCGACCAGCTCGGATCCGTTTGCGGCTTGGGATCGCCCGGCACCAATTGCTGGGGGCTCCCGCCCTCGGACGAAATCAAGTAAACCTTTTCGGGTTCCCCCCACCGCGGGGAGGAATAGAAAACGATCTGCTTGCCGTCGGGGGACCAGCGCGGCAAGATGGGGCGCAAGGGCGGGTAGGAAAGTTGTACGCGCTCGCTCCCGTCAGGCTTACTTCGCCACAGGGCGAATTCGGGATAGGTAACATACGCAATCCACCGGCCATCCTTGGAAAAGGTGACATCTCCCGCCGAGATGCCGGAGACGAAGGGTAGGAACTGGGCGGCCTTCGAGTCGTAGCGCATCAGTTCACCACGAGAAGTCTGGCCCACCACGAACAGTTTCTTGCCATCTTTGCTGGGAAGGGGCGAGAACAATCTGAGCGGGCTGGAGGTTAACCGCATGGGCGTGCCGCTGGGCGGGCGGAGAAATCCCCCCTTTTCGGGGAGAACCCAGATCTGCCTCTGCGACAGGAAGACAAAGTACCTTCCATCGGGTGTCCACCTGCCCCACGATTCGGCCGGAGGATTGTGCCAGCCGGCAAACAACTGGTGCAGATTCGTGCCTTGGGCCGAAACTTCCCAGAGCGACCGCGCGGGGGTATTAAGGCCCTGCACACTCAATCGCAGTACCCTTCCATCCGGCGACCACGCGGGCAAAAACGGCACGCCCGGCATGGACACCAGCTTGTGGGACTCAGATCCGTCACCCTTGGCCAGGAAAAGGTCGCTCCCATTGGTGTAAACGATAGTCTTGCCGTCGGGAGACCAAGCTCCGTCCCCTCCCACGGTGTCTCCCAGGCGGCGGGGCGAACCACCGAGAACGGGAAGACTCCACAGCGGCCCGGTGGAAGCCGTGCCTGTCGCGTCCACGACAAGAATGGCAGAGCCATCCGGCGAGATGCTGAGTGGGTGCATGGTTGCGGAAGGCATCTCGATCCGCACTGGCGCCCCGCCCGAAACGGATACCTGGGCGAGGCCCTCGGGGGTGCCGCCGCCCACAAAAGTGCCGCCGCCCACGCCGAGGTAAAGGCGCGAGCCATCCGTCCCCACGAATTGCTTCGGCTCACCGTCGTAGGTAAGCTGGACGTAGTTTGAGACCTTCGGTGCGGGCAAGGGGCGCGTCCAGAGGTAGGCCAGAATGGCGGCAAGGGCGACCACGATCCCTGCCGCGATCGCCAGCCAGCGCCGTCGCAGCGAGGGCATTTCGCCCACAGTGAGGTGGGCATCCTGGGCGCGGTCTTCGGCTCCTGTGCTGGGGCGAGATGCCCCAGCCACGGCGGCCGAAACGCTGCTACGTCCGGAATCGGTGTCGCGCTTCAGACGCTTCAGGTCAGAACGCATGTCAGCGGCGTGTTGATAGCGTAAGTCGCGGTCCTTCTCCAGCGCCTTGTTGATAATTCGTTCGAGTTCGGGGGGACACTCGGGATTCAGCCGCACCGGAGCTGCCGGCGCCCGATTCAGAATGGCCTCAAAGATGACACCGGAGCTGTCACCGCGGAAGGGCAAAATCCCCGTCGCCATTTCGTACAGCACGGCGCCAAAGGAGAATAAATCACTGCGCGCATCCAATTCTTTGGCCCGCACCTGCTCCGGCGACATATACGCCACCGTCCCCAGTGCTGTCCCCGGGCTGGTGAGGTGCTCTTCCGCCGCCCCGGCGGTCGGCATGGCTGTAGCGGCGATGTCCCCATCGCCGGACCGACGGCGGTCTGAGACCGCCGCTACAGTCAATTTCGCCAAGCCAAAATCCAGGACTTTGGCGTGGCCGCGTTTGGTCACAAAGATGTTTGCCGGTTTGATATCGCGATGGATGATGCCCTGGCTGTGAGCGGCATCCAGGGCATCCGTGATATCGATGGCGATCTCCAGCAGGCGTTCCAACTCGATGGGCCGGCCTTGAATCTGGTGCTTCAGCGTCACGCCCTCCAGGTATTCCATGGCGATGAACGCTCGGCCTTCGCATTCGCCGATGTCGTAAATCGTGCAGATGTTGGGATGATTCAGGGCGGAGGCGGACTGCGCCTCGCGCTGGAATCGCGCCAAGGCCTGGGGATCATTGGCGACAGTCTCCGGCAGGAATTTCAGGGCGACAGACCGGTGCAGGCGGGTATCTTCGGCCCGATAAACCACACCCATCCCCCCGCCTCCGAGTTTCTCCAGCACGCGATAGTGGGAAATCGTCTGGCCGATCATGGATAAATGGCTGATTTTAATCCGCAGTCTTGCCCTGATGAAAACCATTATAGCACATGCCGCCCAGTTTAAGCGCGGGTAAAATGGTTCCTGTCAACATTTGTTGAGATAATTCCCTGTGGGTGGGGATGGAATGGGCCGCGGGCACACCACGCGGGTGGCGCATACATTGCCGGGATTGTTTGCGACCGGAATCGTCACCTTACCAGCAAGCGTAGCGCGACCTGTCTCTTGGCCCCCGGCTTTTTGTTGTCGATGGGGGACGAACCGCAGGGGAAAAAAATGGGTCACGGGGAACGGGATACGAGATACGGGAGCCGGCGCAAAACCCTGCACCGATCGCTGCACCTGCCCGATTTCTGTTCTTTATCCAGAATTCATAAAAAGCCGCTGTCAGTCGTCAGTTGTCAGTTAAACCAGAAAAAAGGAGCAAGCCCTCGCGGTCAATCGGCAGGTAGGTGACGCGGTAGCCGGGATGCAGCGGCGGGTTTACCCCGCCATGTGGCTGTAGCGGCGGTCTCCGGCCGCCGAACGTCGATCGGAGATCGACGCTACAATCTGGCGGGGTGGCGGTCTGATCGGGATGAATTCTCCCCCTCCCGCGGCATCACGGGAGCTTACACCATAACGGTGATCGGCACGGCCGGCGCCACCACAGCAATGGGCACGGTCACCCTCAACGTACAGCCGTCCGCTGGTCATCAAGCCTGCCGCACCCTTCCCGGGCAGGCAAGTGCCATGTCATCCCTCGTCGTGGCGCGGCGTTTCATTATCCTTGCATCTCTGCCGGTGAAGGGCTATAAACTCGTACGTTCGGCGAATTCGGCGTCACGGGGGATGGAATAACAATTCTCGCAGGCCTTGCTACCCTTTTGTGAGGCCTTGCATCTTACCGTGGGTCGGAGAAGTCCGGTCGCAGCCTAAGCCATTCCCTAAGGTTATCCATGCGGAAAGCCCCCTCCTCTCATGCGGTCCGACGGTTCCTCAGAAGCGTTTTATGGGCAATCGCGCTTGCCCTCATCTTGGCCTTTGCCTCTCACCTACAAAAGGGACGGGTGGTAGCCGCCGCGGAAGGGCGCACGGCGGTCATCAAGCGTGGGGACTTTCTCCGCACCCTTCGCATCACGGGTTCCACGGAAGCCGTTCATGCCTACGTCGTGCAGGCGCCTCGCCTCGCGGGGGGAGGATGGCAGATGGTGCTGGTGCACATGGTACACGCCGGCACCCGCGTCCATAAGGGTGACGTGCTGGCCGAGTTTGACCAGCAGGACCAACTCCGGCAGTTCCGGGACAGCCAAGCGGATTACCTCGGGCTTCTGGACAAGCTCAAAACCCAGCAAGCTGCCAATGCCTCCGACCTCGCCAAGGACCAGACGGCGCTCCAGGCGGCGGACGATGCCTACCAAAAAGACAAATTGGAGATGGCGAAGAACGAGGTGGTTTCCCGCATCGACGCCGACCGCAACCGCCTGATGCTGGAGCAGGACGAAGCCACCTTGAAGCAGCTGCGGGAAACGTTTGACCTCAAGGAACGCGCCCGCCAGACACAATTGAAGGATTTGGAAATCCAGCGCGATAAGGCCCGCGGCCAGATGCTTTACGCGCAGATCAACGCTGAACGCATGGTGATCCACTCGCCGCTGGAGGGATTGGTGGTGCTGAATCCGGTTTGGAAGGGCAGCTCGATCGGCGATCCGCAGGAAGGCGACCAAATCTATGCGGGTTTGTCTTTCATGCAGGTGGTGGATCCCTCCGCCATGCAGGTGACGGCGCGCGTCAACCAGGTGGACTTCCCCTACCTCCGCCTCGGCCAGCCAGTGAAGGTGCTCCTGGACGCTTACCCCGACCTTGTCCTGAACGGGTCGATTGAGCATCTGGCGGCCATTGGCAATACCAGCTCGCTCTCGCAGGCGGTCCGCAACTTCAATGCGACTTTCGCCATTCAGGGAAATGACCCGCGGCTGCTCCCCGATCTTTCCGCCGCCGTGGACGTGGAACTGGAACGCCTCCCGGATGTTTTGCTGGCGCCGCGCGACGCCCTTGTGCCCGAGAACGGCAAGATCTATGTCTGGGTCAAGAGCGGAGTGAGTTTTGGGAAAGAGCCTGTGACCATTGGACAAAACAATGATATTGAGGCCGTGGTGCTCTCCGGCCTTGTCGCGGGGGATGTGGTGAAGAGGAATCCCGGTGAGTAGCCTCAAGAGAATCTGGCGTCGGCATCGCGGCCTCGTGATCGTCCTGGGGCTGGTGGTGGCGGCGGGAGTGACCTTTGGCGCCGCCCGCTTCTCCCGCGCGGTGCCGGCAATTCCCACCGCCGTCGTGCAGCGGGGCGAGTTTATTGAGACCGTAGAATTCCGCGGCCACGTCATCGCGGAGAAATCGGTCCTCCTCATTGCTCCCTCGGTGGTGGGCGATATCCAGATTGTCCAGTTGGCGAGAACCGGCACGGCCGTCAAGAAAGGCGACGTGGTGGCCCAATTCGACACCTCCAAGCTTCTCGATACCCTCAACACGCGGCGCTCCGACATGAAGCAGGCCGACGCCGAAATCGAGCAGGAGCGCGCCAAGGCCCGGCTGCTCGAGGAGCAGGACCGCACCGACCTCCTCAAGGCCCGCTATGACGTGGACCGCGCTAAATTGGACGTGAGCCAGCAGGAAATTCTCTCCCAAATTGATGGCGCCGAAAAAAAACTGGCGCTCGCCGACGCGGAGCAGAATCTTCGCGAGGTGGAGACGCGGCAGAAGTCGGACCAGGCCAGTTCGCAGGCGACGATCAACGGAAAGGTGCAGGCGCGCGCCAAGGCCCTCGCCGACGTGCGCCGCGTGGAGGCCGACATCGCCCACATGACTTTGCGCGCGCCGGTGGATGGCGTGGTCACGCTCTTTCCCAATTCGCGTGCCGGCGGATTCACCACCAACAACCCGCCGGAGTTCCGGCCGGGCGACCGCGCTTGGAATGGCGCCGCCATCGCCGAGCTTCCCGATTTCTCCACCCTGCAAGTGAGCACGCGCATTGACGAGGTGGACCGCGGCCGCCTCCAGTTCGGCCAGACGGCCACGATTCGCGTGGATGCTGTCCCTGACCGGGAGTTCCAGGCCCACATCGCCCAGATCAGCGCGCTGGCCAAGACCGATTTCTCCACTTGGCCCCCGCCGCGCAATTTCGATGTGACCCTGCAACTGGATACCAAGGACCCTCGCCTTCGCCCCGGCATGAGCGGCAGCGGGCGCATTGCCGTCAACCGCATTCCCGGCTCGATTCTGATTCCGCCCGCCGCGTTATTCTCCCCGGCCGGAAACGCCCTGGTTTACATCCTGTCGGGCTCAAAATTTGTGCCCCGGCCCGTGGTGGCGGGGCCGCGCAATGAAGAGCAAGTGGCCATCACCTCCGGACTTGCCGCGGGTGAAAAAGTGGCTCTGAAAGATCCCACGTTGGTGGCAGAGAAGCGATGAGCGCGCGAAAGATAACGCGGATTACCCTGGCGGTGTTGCTGCTGGCGACTGCCGCCGCCGGCGCGACGGTGGCGCTGAAGCGCCTGCACCCGGCGAAGCGAGACGTCCCGACGATCCGCGTGGCGCGCGGCAACCTCAACCTGATGATTTACACCTCGGGCGAGCTCCGCGCCGGCAAGACCGCGATGCTGGTGGCGCCCTCCGTGGGCACTTCGCTCCACCTGATTTTCCTCGCTAAAACGGGAACCCGCGTCAAATCCGGGGACTTGGTGGCTGACTTCGATCCCAGCGATCAGGAGCACAACCTGGAAATGGCTTCCTACGACCTTAAACAGGCCGAGCTGGCCATTGCCAAAGGCAAGGCCGATGCTTCCGTGCAGGAATCGCAGGACAAAGTCGATCTCCTGAAAGCGCAATTTGACGTCCGGCGGGCGGAGATGGAGGTGAGCAAGAAAGACCTGGTGAGCGCGATCGATGCGAAAAAGAATCTGCTGGCCCTGGACGAAGCGCGCCGCCACCTGTCCCAGTTGCAGGAAGATATCCCGTCGCACGCCGCTTCCAACCAGGCAACCATCGCCGTCGCCGAGGAGAAACTCGCCAAAGCCCGGCTGAGTATGGATTTGGCGCAAAAGAACATTCAGAACATGCACCTGCGCGCGCCCATGGATGGGTTGGTAGCCGTGCAGGAGAACCGCCAGACCAACTTTTACTTTACCGGCATGCGCCTCCCCGAGTACCGCGAGGGGGACGAGGTTCAACCGGGCGGCTTCGTGGCCCAGGTCCTCGACGTGGAGCAGATGGAGCTTCAGGGGAAGGTGGCCGAAATCGATCGAGCCAACTTGTCTCCGGGAGAGCCCGCCGATATCGAAATATATGCCTTGCCGCAGCAACAGATTTCGGGAAAGGTCAAGGACGTTGCCGGTATGGCTGTGCAGGATTTCTTCTCTAGCAATAGTGGCTCCAGCAGGTTCGGCGTGGTCATCGCGCTGGACCATCCCGACCCGAGTTTGCGGCCGGGGTTGACCGGGGTTGTGACCATCTCTGCCGGCGAAATGAAAAACGTGCTCTACCTCCCGCCGCAGGCCATTTTTGCCAAGGACGATAATCCGGTGGCTTATGTGCGCCAGGGAAGCGAGTTTGTGCCGCAGAAAATAAAAATCACGCGCCGCTCGGAAACACGCATCGCGGTGGAGGGCCTGGCGGAGGGGACGGAAGTGGCGTTGGTTAATCCCGAGCAGGAAACGACGAAAACGGCCGCCGCTCCGGCATCACCCGCGCTGGGAGGGGGCAGCCGATGAGCGCGCCCCCCGCCCTCCTCGCCCCGCCCGCGCCGGCGCCGCCGCGCTCACCGTATCATTGGTCGCGGTATCTGCCGGAGTTCCACCAGGGTTTGGAATCCCTTCTCTTACACAAACTGCGCACCTTCTTGACCATGCTGGGCATGATTTTCGGCGTGGCGGCGGTGGTCTCCATGCTCTCCATCGGGGCCGGCGCCCAGCAGCAGGTGATGGCCTTTATCGAGCAACTCGGCGTGCGCAATTTAATTGTCGAGTCCAAGGTATTCACGGACTGGCAGGCGAGGCAAAAAATCCGCCAGCTTTCCCCCGGCCTCTCCTTTCATAACCTGCGCGCCATCCGCGCCAACACCACCGGTCTTGAAGAATCCACGGCGCGCAAGCGCTTTACTCCCTCCAAGGTGATTCCCAAGCCGCAGCAGGACATGCCGGTCATTTACGGCGTAAGTCCGGTCTACCGGCAGATTGTCAATCTGCGCGTGGTGACGGGCCGCTTCTTCGATGCCGACGAGGACGCGCGCGCCGCCGCCGTTTGCGTCCTGGGCGAGGGCGCCCGCACCAATCTCTTCGGGCAGCAGGAAGCGGTGGGCAAATACGTCAAGGTGAACGAACAATGGTTCCACGTGATCGGGGTAGTGGGACCGCAACTGAGCACCCAGACTCCCCTTGCCGGCCTCGCCGCGCAGGATCTCAACAACCTGATTTACGTCCCCCTTTACGCCGCCATCCTGCGCCTGGAGGGTGGTAATAGCGAGAATGAGGATGAAATCGACGGCATCTATCTCCACCTGGATGCCCATACCGATAGCTTCCTGACCGCGGAGGTGGTGCGCAGCATCCTGAACGTTTCCCATCACAACCCCGGGGATTTCAGTGTGGTGGTGCCGGCGGAACTGCTGGCGGAGCAGCGCAGCACCCAACGCATCTTCGAGATAGTCATGGTGGCCATCGCCGCCATCTCCCTGCTCGTGGGCGGGATCGGCATCATGAACATCATGCTCGCCGGAATTCTGGAGCGCACCCACGAGATCGGCGTCCGCCGCGCCGTGGGAGCAAGGCAGGCGGATATTTCCCGCCAATTCCTGGTGGAAGCGCTGCTGATTTCCTTCGTGGGAGGCGTCACCGGCATCTTCTTTGGCATCGGCATTTCCCGGCTGATTGCCTGGCTGGCGGGATGGTCCACCATTGTCACCCTCACCTCCATCCTGCTCGCCTTCCTGGTTTCGGCGGCCGTGGGCCTGGTGTTTGGAATCTATCCGGCCATGAAAGCCGCCCGGCTCGATCCGGTGGAAGCGCTACGGTACGAGTGAGCGCGAGGATTCTCGCCTTCCGGCTTGCGCTCGGCGCCGGACACTTCTGATCCACGGAAGCCGGGGAGATTCCATGGTCCATGCCGTCACGCTTCCGGTAATTGGCTGCCTGTAGCGGCGGTCTCCGGCCGCCGCCGTCGATCGCAGATCGACGCTACAAATGTACTTTCCGAATTTGCCATCATTTTCCTCAGGAGTATTCGAACATGCGCTGCAAACTTCTTGCCGCTTGCCTGATCCTCGGCGCCTGGGCCGCACCCGCCCATGCCCAGACCTTCCCCCTGCCCAACTATTTCCATCAGCTGATTTCTTCACCACAGCCCCCGCCGCCGTTGCCCGACGCCAAGAGCTTCCGCGACTACATTGCCGACGGCAAGCTGCGCCTTTCCCTCCAGGACGCCATACTCCTGTTGCTGGAGCACAATACCGACGGGCACATCGATCGCCTGGCGGTGACCGCGGCGGAATTCAATGTGGAGAGCACGCTCGCACCCTTTGATCCGCAGGCAAGTTCCTCTTTCAATACGCAGCGCCAAATCACGCCCACCAGCTACCAGTTGCAGGGCGCCACAACCCTGAGTCAACTGGCGCAGCAAACCACGTTCGGTTACGGCCAGACGTTGCAGACGGGCACAAATTTCAATGTTAGCCTGAATGCCGAAAAATACTCCACCAACGACAGCTACTATTTTCTCAATCCCTCGATTTCCGCCAACTTGAATTTCAGCGTCACCCAACCACTGTTGCGGGGCAATGGCCGCTTCGTGAACCGCGCCCCCATCCTCATCGCCCGCCGCAACCTGGACCAAACCGCCGCCGTGTTTGAGGGGGAGGTAAGCGATTCGCTCTATCAACTGCTGGGAGCCTATTGGAGCGTCGTGCAGGCGCGGGAGAACCTGAAGATTGCGCAGAAGTCACAGGACCTCGCGCAGGCTTCCTACGATCGCGACAAGCGTGCGCTGGAACTCGGCGCCCTGCCGCCCCTCGATATCTACCGCTCGGAAGCGGAGGTCGCCAATCGCAAAGTCGCGACCATTCAGGCGCAATATCAGCTCAAGTCGGCAGAAGACCAGTTCCGCTATACTCTGGGTGCTGACCAGGACGCGGAGGTTCGCGCCCTGGATCTGGATCTGGTGGAGAATCCCGAGCCCTCCGGTGAGCTTCTCCAGATCGACACCAAGGAGGCCGTTGCGACCGCCCTCGCGCACCGTCCCGAGCAGGAAGCCTTGCGCCAGCAGATGGCCGCGAGCGACCTCACCATCCGTATGGACCACAACCTTCTTTTGCCCAACCTGAGTTTGAACGGGATTTATGATTCCAACGGATTAGGAGGGAATCAGTACAACACTTCCGTCGTGCCGCCCGTGCTCATTTCGCGTGGCGGGCTGGGTGATGCTTTCAGCCAGATCGGCGGCTTCGGCTACCCCACGTATGGTTTCACTTTGACTCTGAATCTTCCCATCAAAAGCCATCAGGCGGAAGCGAACCTCGGCAACGCCATGGTCGCGCGCCGGCGAACCCAGTACCTGGCGCGCCAGCAAGAAGAGGCCATCGCGCTCCAGGTGGCCACGGCTGTCCATCAGCTCGAACAGGCCCGCATTTCTCTGGACGCAACGCGCGTTGCCTATGACCTTTCGCGCAAGACCCTGGAGTCGGAGGAGCGCAAGTATCAGCTCGGGGCCTCTACGATCTTCTTTGTGCTGCAAGCACAAGAGGTGCTCGCCACGGCGGAAACCCAGGTGCTTCAGGCGGAAATCAACTACCAACTCGCCCGCGCCGCCGTCGACCACGCCACCGGCATGCTCCTCGACCATTACAAAATCGAAGTGCAGAAGATCAAATCGTGATCAGGCTCCCCCCCCCCCGCCATGGCCGCCGGCGCCAAAGCTGCTCTACGTCGGTCGCGGAGGAATTCCATCGCTCGCCTTACCGCAAGCTCCGGCCCCGCCAGATAGTAGGCGCCCGGTGATAAGCGGAATTTGTAGCGCGGGTGTCCCGACCCGCGATTTCGTCTTCGGACGCGGGTGGGGACACCCGCGCTACAGGTGGCGGCGTAGGGTCGCCACGTCCAGCGCCGCTGCGGCGTCAAACCGCCCCACTCCACGGAAATCCAAACTATTCCCCTTCCCCCCATAGACACGCGTTGATGCCACTTGCACCCTATGCTAGGATGGACGTTTGCTTTGCGCGCGACCGCACCCATATATAGATAGTCCAATACTCCTAAGGAGTTCCTGGTGAAAATCTACGACGGCGAAAACATTCGCAATGTTGCACTGGTAGGCCATGGTGATACCGGAAAGACGCAGCTTGTTTCCGCACTCCTCTTTACGGCAGGCATGGTGAATCGCCTGGGCAAGGTGGACGAAGGCACCTCGGTTACGGATTACGACGAAGAGGAAATTCAGCGCAAGTTTTCCATCAGCGCCTCGCTCGCTTACGCGGAGTGGGGAAAAACCAAAATCAACTTGGTGGATACGCCGGGATACAACATCTTCATGCACGAAACGGAGGCGGCGCTGGTAGCGGCGGATTCCGCTCTGTTGCTCATCCATGGGGTTGCCGGCATGGAAGTGCAGACGGAAAAAGTTTGGGGCTTCTGCGAGAAGTACGGCCTGCCTCGCGCCCTGGTGATCGATCAATTGGATCGCGACCGCGCCAGTTTCGAACGCACCCTGGAAGCCTTGCAGGGGGCATTTGGGCGCACCGTGATTCCCGTGCAACTGCCCATCGGCGAGGAAAAGAGTTTCCGCGGCCTCATCGACCTGGTCCGCATGAAGGCTTACCTCTACGACGCGGAGGGCTCGGGCAAAGGCAAGGAAGCGGAGATTCCCGCCGACCTAAAGGACGCCGCCACCAAAGCCCACGAGGCGCTGATCGAAATGGTGGCGGAAGGCAACGACAAGCTGATGGAGGAGTTTTTCGACAAAGGCACGATCCCGGTGGAGGACCTGGTGCCGGGCCTGAAGCAAGCCATCGCGGAAAAGCGCATCTACCCCGTGGCCGTTTCCGCCGGTGTGCTCAACATCGGCAGTGAGAACTTGCTGAATTTCCTGGTGGACTATTTCCCCTCACCCCTGGAGCGAGGCGAAGTGGAGGGCCTGGACCAGGAAGGCGGCCAGCCCGTCAAGCGCAAGATCGCCGACGCTCAACCGGTTTCGGCTTACGTCTTCAAGACGGTCGCTGATCCCTTCGCCGGGCGCGTCAGCTACTTCAAAGTGATGTCGGGCGTCGTCAAGAACGAAGCCAATCTGGTCAATTACAATCGCGGGTCTTCGGAACGCCTCTCCCACATCGGCGTGACGCAAGGGAAGACGCAGACCGCCGTGGCGGAGCTGCACGCGGGCGATATCGGCGCGGTGGCGAAGTTGAAGGACACCCTCACCGGCGACACGCTCGGCGACAAGGGCGCATCCATTATTTATCCCCAAGTGAAGCTCGCCGAACCCGCCATCTCCTTCGCCATCGAGCCCAAGTCGCGCGGCGACGAGGACAAGCTCTCCACCGCTATTCACCGCATGTTGGAAGAGGACTTGCTGCTGCGGTTCTCGCGCGACCCGCAAACAAAGGAATTTCTGCTCTCCGGCGCGGGCCAGCAGCACGTGGAAGTGGCCGTTTCGAAGCTCAAACGGCGGTTCAACATTGAAGTCACCTTGAAGGCGCCGAAGATTCCCTACCGCGAGACCATTCGCGCCAAGGGAGACGCGCAGGGAAAGCACAAGAAACAGACCGGCGGCCACGGCCAGTACGGGGACTGCTGGATCAAAGTGGAGCCGCTGGCGCGGGGCGCGGGCTTCGAGTTCGTGAACGACATCTTCGGCGGCGCCATTCCCCGCAACTTCATCCCCGCCGTGGAAAAGGGCATCATCGAGGCCGCCGCCAAAGGGTATCTGGCCGGATACCCGGTGGTGGACTTCCGCGTGATCCTCTATGACGGCTCCTACCACGACGTCGACTCCTCGGAAATCGCCTTCAAGCTGGCGGGCTCGAAAGGCTTCAAGAAATGCATGGAGCAAGCCAAGCCCTGCCTGCTCGAACCCATCATGAATGTGGAGATTACCGTGCCGGAGAACTATTCCGGAGATATTATGGGAAACCTGAATGGCCGCCGGGGCCGCATCCAGGGCATGGAGCCTAAAGGGGGCTCGACCGTGGTGAAGGCCCAGGCGCCGCTCGCGGAAATGCTCAGCTACGCTTCCGACCTCACCTCCATGACCCAGGGCCGTGGAACTTATTCTATGGAAATGTCGCACTACGATATTGTTCCGCAGATGATCGCGGACAAGATCATCGCCGCCCATAAGCCGTCCGCCGAGGAAGAAGAGGAAGAATAGTGATGAGGGGCGCGACACCGCCTTCGGGAGCGAAGCGGACATGACTTTTGTTGCCATGCAGGCAGCGTCTCCACTCCATGAGAAAACTGCCAGCCCGATCCTCAGGGGTCGCACATGCACCGTGGCGGAAGAGGGCGCCCGGCGGAGGTGGGCAAGTAAGGGGTCACTTCGTTCGTAACGGCGGCACTCCTATCGGCACGGCCGCTCGGGCCGTCGACACTTGTAATTTTCCCCGTCCCCGCGTAGGATTCCCATCACCTCAAGTCTTGCTCTGAAGGGCACGCTCTTTCGCGCCACCAAAACGAGAGGGGGCGCGCTCTATCGGTCGGCTTTGGTAAGGAGCGCCACATGTTCATCCCGCAGATTTATCCCGCCGCATTGGCCTTGATGATCCTGAGCATGGCCTGCTGGGGGAGTTGGGGCAATACGCAGAAGGCCACCGGAAGCTGGCGATTCGAGCTTTTCTACTGGGATTACGTCTGGGGCATCCTGCTTCTCAGCCTGACCGTAGGCCTGACGTTTGGCCGCACCGACCCCGCGAGTCCGGAAAGTTTCTGGCACAATCTCGCAAGCGCCGGCGCGCGCAGCCTGCTGCTGGCCCTTGCGGGCGGGGTGATCTTCAACATTGGCAATATGCTGCTGGTGGCCGCCATCGGCATCGCCGGTCTCGCCGTGGCCTTTCCCATCGGCATCGGTTTGGCGCTCGTCATCGGCTCAGTGCTCAATTATGTGGTGACCCCGGCGGGAAATCCTCTCTTGCTATTCGGCGGGATTGGGCTGGTGTGCGTCGCCATTGTCCTGGATGCCCTTGCCTATCGGAATCTTTCCGCCGACGTCCAAGTTACAACCAAAGGCATTGTGCTCAGCCTGCTGGCCGGCGTCGGCATAGGAGTGTTCTATCCGTTTATCGCCAAAGCCATCAAGGGAGAAGGCCACCTGGGGCCTTATACCGTCATGTTCGTTTTCGCTTTGGGCATCCTGATTTCGAACCTGCCGGTGAATTACGCGCTCATGCGGCGGCCCATTACCGGCGCGCCTCCGGTGAGCCTGCGCGAGTACTTCGCGGCGCGCGGAGGACTGCACGCGTGGGGTGTGCTCGGCGGCTTGATCTGGGGTGTGGGAACCGTTTCCAACTTCGTGGCCTCCTACGCACAGATGGTCGGTCCGGCGGCATCCTATGCACTGGGACAGGGCGCCACGATGGTCTCCGCCCTCTGGGGTGTCTTCGTCTGGAAGGAATTTCGCGGTGCGGGACCTGCCTCCAAACGATTTCTGACCCTGATGTTTGTGTTTTTCATCATGGGCCTGGCAGGCATAGCACTGGCGCCGGTGGTGAAGTAGAGAATGAAGTCGAGAGTCGAAAGTCAAAAGTTCAGGCCAACGGGTGTCACCATGGAGAGAATATCTGCACTGTTAATGGCAATCCTTTGGACCGCCTGCTTTTGCGTGGCGGCAGAAACTCCTGCGAGAATTCCCATCATCCTCGACACTGACATTGGCAGCGACATCGACGATGCCTTTGCCCTGGCGCTGATCATCAAGAGCCCCGAATTTGAATTGCTGGGCGTGACCACGGTTTCCGGCGACACGGCGGCGCGGGCGCGCATCGCCGCCAAAATGCTGTGGGAAGCGGATGGAAAATGGCGGCAGGTTCCGGTGGTGGCCGGCGTGCCGGGGCCGAAGCAGGATATCAACCAAGCCCCCTGGGCAAATGACTTTGAGGGACCACAGATTCTTAAAGAAAGCGCCGTCGATTTCATGCGCGGGAAAATCCATCGCTATCCGGGGCAAATCACCATCATCGCCATCGGTGAGCTCACCAATGTGGCGGCCTTGATCAAAGCCGACCCGCAAGCGGCGAAGGAGATCAAACGCATCGCCCTCATGGGCGGCTCCATCGCGCGCGGTTATGAGGCCGGCTCGCAGCCTGAGGCGGAGTGGAATATCAAGTCCAATCCCGCCGCGGCCCAGGTGGTCTTTTCCTCGGGAATCCCCATACTAATGGCGCCGCTCGATGTGACCGCCATGCTACAACTCGGCGCCGCTGCGCGCAGCCGCATCTTCAATGAAAACACGCCGGTCACCAACTCCTTGGCCGCCCTTTACCGCCTCTGGAATCATGAAACGAGCAATACGTACGAGTCAAGCAGCAGAGACATAACA
>CAVQAP010000016.1:0-114420 GCA_963710405.1 uncultured Acidobacteriota bacterium
ATCCCGCACTTGCGCGGTAAGTAGTCACCAAGAAACGCGATTCTTCGGATTGTAGGAGACGCTGTTTCCATATGTCCGCCTATTTGCTTTTCCACTCTTCGCGATGTTCCTTCAGTTCTGACCGGCGCAGTCGAGCGCCAAGGGGCACTTTGTGGGGAGGTGCCGGGGGATTCCAGTCTGGAGTGGAAGTGTTAGTGTCTGCAGGTCAGCCGTGGCTGCGGCTTCTCCCCAGCACGGAGGCTGTCCCGCTCTCGCCTAATTCAAAGGCGCAATCGGGTTCGCGAGCAACGCACTTAGCAACTCCACGGAAATCTTGGCGCGCGTAATGATGTCATGAGGTGGAACATCGCACCCCGCCCTTTTCTAGCATTCCTCGTGTTGGACTTGAAATCTGTTCACATTTGCTCACTGGGAAAGGGGTTAGCGGTCTTGGCTCATTTGCTTCGACGGTTTTGTGCGGGAATGCTCAGAAACATTTCCGGCGCTCGCGATGGGCGCGGAGCTTTGGCACAGCCAGCCCGTTCCGGAAGGACCGCGGACACCGGCGCACAGGGTCCCTCCGAAGCCGGACCGCGGAAATGCAAGGGATCTTTGAGGTTCTGCAATTCACGGTAGTAAAAGAGCGGAGTGGGATGTCTTCCCTTTAATCTCAGACTCTTCAAAACCTCGATTTCCGCTTCGGTAGCACCACCACTGAGGGAAGCATCTTGAATGAACTCTTTCAGCCCCGGCTCTAGCTCGAAGGCTGCTTCGGGTTCTTTTTCAACAAACTCAAATCGCTTGGGGTGCCCTGGGGCCACTCTCCGGTTTAAGACAATCTCCATGCCAAATGTCGCAAGGTCGACGCTCCAGGATTCGATGAGCGGATCGAAGAAGGACACGCAGTTCTCAACCGACACGTTAAAGATATCCGTATCTAGAAACTCGAGAATGGTGACCCGCATTTCTTCGTAGCTTCGGTTGCTGAGTCGTGCCACCAGGTGGAGCCAGTTTTCACTTTCCAGTTCTTGTTTAGCAACTCTCTTAACCACGTCCAAAAGCTTCTGGGTAACGAGCCGCTCGAGTTCGCCGAAGGGCTGCTTCTCGAAAATCGCCCGTATTTGTTTCTGTTCGTCGGGCTTGCATTTGCGAAGAACTAACTCTCGAACCTCTCCATACAGCGGCGTGGGGGGGTCGGCCAGTTTTCTCTTCAATTCTTCCTGACGCTCGAGATTGGCTAGGTTTGCCAATTCTCCGTTCGGGAGCTTCAGTAGTTTTCCCATTCTGTCATAGATATCGGTTCGATCAGGTGCGGGGAACCCCTTCCTTCGCGTCAGCAATTGCGAAATGTAGGACTCCGTAACTTGGGCGGCAGTTGCGAGGTCCCGCTGCTCAAACCCTAATTGTTCGAGGCGTTGCCTGACCACTAATGCCAAATCCACTAGGTCTCTCCTGTACTTAACCACTTATATTAAACTGTACATATAGTTACAGGTTGCGCTTAACAAGTCAAGTGAATTCACTGAATACAGTTAACCAGAAGAGCCGAGTGCTCTCGGCCTCCAGATCATCTGAACTAAGTCAGGTTATCTGCAAGCGCACCCTAAGATGGAAACTTGGGGCACCGCTTGCTTGCGCGGAATGTTTCCCTGCATCTGAAGCCCCAAAGTGTCGCAGAGTTTACCCCGACGATGGACCGGGAAGTCAATTCTGATTGGTTGTACGGCGGAGTGCAATTGCCGTCTCCAAATGCAGAATTTGCCCTCCACCACCCTGACTCTCCAATGCGGGCGAAAACCGAAACCGGAGCCGCAGGTGAACCCGAGCGCTAGAATCGGCAACTACTTTCCCTGCCAGTCAGGATCTATGCATAATTGCAAAGGTAACGATGGCGCACGACATCTTTGTCCGCCGCGCCCCCTTGGGGGTCCGTCAAGATTCTTTATTCGCTGCCCATGGTGCCGCAACCAGCACATCTAAACTGTCCTGAGGTGATTTCACCCAAGGCGCGTAACGCTTTTCAGTCGTCCTTATCGAAGCGTGGCCGAGGAGGCGAGAGACTTCTTCCAAAGGTATGCCAGCGCTTAGCCACTCACCGCTGCCGTATTCCTTAGTTGGTGTGGGTGGCCTTCGGGCAGGCCGGCCTTGAGGAAAAGCGCGCGCAAATCCTTATGCCACCTTTTAGTCGCGGCTTCTGGCTGAATGCTCCCGGTTTGCCAGAAAACGTACTGCGGGTTCGCGGCGGCGACGGCGGGCAATTCCGTGGCAACATCGGGAGGTATTGGTACCGAGACCTCGGCGCTGATCCTTGACCGCGAGGTAACTATCCGCGCCATTCCCTTCTCGACGTCCTGTCTGATCTGCGTTCGCTCCAGGCAGACCGCATTCCCGATGAACAGTCCTGTGCGTCGCATGCATCGAATCAGTGCGTGCATCCTTGCGGCCTTGAGCGGATCCGTGAACACTTGGGGTACGGCTTTAAGCAGTGCGATGTACTGGTCAGGTTCTAGCGGCAGCGTTGGCGATTGTTGGGCCTTGATCGACGACATCGCTGCCGCGGGATTCTTGGGGATGAAGTCCGCATTAAGCCCGAATTTGAAAAACGCTCGCGGGCGCTCTTGCACCTTCTGGCGGGTGACCGTGGAGGGATAATCCTGCTCCCACGTGGAGCAAAACTCGGTCAAGTCGGGAAGGCCGACTTCCTGCAAGAAGTGGCGGCCATACCTGTTACAGAAATCTTGAAAGCGCCGAAGCTCCCGTCGATATTTCTTAAGCGTGAGGGGGTTCATGTTCCGGCCTTCCTTCTCTGCCAGGAACATCTTAACGGCCTGATCGACGGATATGGTTCGTCGTTTTGGGCAGTCTTACCTAGTGCGGCATCTTCGTAGGAGAATTCGATCTCGCGTTTGGCGCGCTCAGCATCGGCCCAGGTCCTGGACCTGGCAGTCTTACGGTACTGTTTGCCGTCGTAAGACTAGCGAAGGTGCTTCCAGCAATCGCACCGTCTGTAGAATTCATCCTGGTGCGGACAGGTCGAACTATGCCGGACATAAATCGTCACGAAGGGTGGTTGAAGCACGTGCGCAATTCTGGTGCAGGCTACCGATTCGGGGCTTGATCGTCAAGCAAGATTGTAGCACAATGTTAACACAATCCATTTCGTGAATTTTAGCAACTGATGTTATTTCATCAAGATGGAGTTGGCGGAGAGGGTGGGATTCGAACCCACGTGCCCGCTTTTGGCAGGCAAGACGCTTTCGAGGCGCCCCCGTTATGACCGCTTCGGTACCTCTCCGCGGTAAACCAAGTGTCAGGTTTCAGGAGCCAGGTATCAGGTTTTAGGCTCAAGAGGCCAGGCGCTAGTTTTGAGTTTTTCCCTGACACCTGGTGCCTGACACCCCATTTCCTGACACCCCATTTCTAACTCCTCCTCTTGCGGAAAAACTCCTGAATAACCCGAGCGCAATCGGCAGCCAGGATCCCGCCGCCTACTTCGACACGGTGATTCAGCTTGCGGTGATTCAGCACTTGCAGGGCTGATCCGCATGCCCCTGCCTTGGGGTCGCGCGCGCCGAAGACGACCCGCCGCAAGCGCGCCTGCACCATGGCGCCGGCGCACATGGCGCAAGGCTCAATTGTAACATACAGGTCGCAACCCTCCAGCCGGTAGTTGCTCAGCTTTCGGGCCACACGCCGCAGCGCCAGGATTTCAGCGTGGGCGGAAGGGTCGTGCAGATGAATGGGGCGATTGTGCGCGCGTGCCAGCACTCGCCCTTCCCGTACCAGGACCGCCCCCACCGGGACTTCGCCTTCGCGGGCCCCTCGTTCCGCCTCACGCAGCGCCATACGCATGAAAAGCTCATCCGCCGAATGTCCCTGGCCTTTGGCCGCGCCCTTGTGCATGGGATTATCGTACCATGCCTGCAACCTCTTCCATTGCCGATTGACGACTGCGGATTGGCGTAGGGAAGTCCTCGGTTATCAGCCCTCAGTTGTCAGTAAAGGCGCTTCGGGCAAACCGAGAACCCAAGGCTGGAAGCTTCCTTGAGTTCAATCCTCAATCGAGAATCGGCAATCAGCAATCGGCCATCAAAGGCGCCGCGCTTATGCCTGCGCTTTTGCCTTGCGCCTTCGTGCGGAGTGGTGTAGTAATGGCATTCGGATTTTCGACAACAGGAGAGATGACGGCAATGATGAACCGACGTAGTTTTTTGCGCAGCAGTGCTCTGGGAATAGCGGCAGTGGCCGCCACGCAGGCGCCGCGAGGACTTTTCGCCAATCCTTATGGCAAACCCATCGGGCTTCAACTCTATACGCTCCGCGATCAGCTTCAGAAAGACATGTTGGGCACCCTCAAGCAAGTCGCGGCGATTGGCATTAAGGAAGTGGAGCTCTACGACCTTTATGGGAAGACGCCGGCGGAATTTGCCAAGATCCTAAAGGGTGACGGCCTCTCCGCTCCCAGCGGACATTACATGACCAAGAGTGCGCGCGGGAATTGGGAAAAGGAAATCGAGGGCGCCAAAACCATCGGCATGACATACATGGTGAATGCCATCGTCGAGCCCGAGGAACGGAAAACCTTCGACGACTGGAAACGTTTGGCCGAGCTCTTCAATAAAGCCGGCGAGCAGACCCAGAAGGCCGGCATTCAATACTGCTATCACAATCACAACTTCGAGTTCCAGAAATTCGGCGACACCACGGCGTATGATTACCTTCTCAAGGCGCTCGATCCGAAATTCGTCAAGTTTGAAATGGACTGCTTCTGGGTGACGCACGCCGGCCAGGATCCGGTGGCCTACTTCAAGAAGTACCCGGGCCGTTTTCCGCTCCTCCACATCAAGGATATGAAGGACCATCCCCCCGCCACGGTGGAGAAGGACGATGCCATGGGTATGTTCGCGCCCGTGGGTCATGGCACCATCGATTGGAAGCGCATCTTCGCCGCCGCACCCACCGCGGGAATGAAGCACTTCTTCATCGAGCAGGATTGGTGCGAGCAGCCGCCGCTGGAAGCGGTGAGAATGAGCTACACATACCTGCACAGCCTGACGTAGGACGCCGGAACCGCCAGCCCCCTCGCAAGCGGCCTCCAGGTGGCATCGGAGAGTGGATATCCGTGCCCGGTAAAAGCGCCAGGCGGGATCATCTGCGAGGATCAAGGGTGCATCGCGCGTTTCTGAAGCCCGTCTCGACATGTCGGCACGGGCCCTCACTCGGCAAACCCGCCGTGAGATATCGGCGCCCGACATGGGGCAGAAAGAGTCCCGGCAGAGGGTTTAAGGTTGGGGTAAGGGTTTTCCGGGCGGTGAGGGGTATCCTTGCGCTGCCGAACGAATCCGCCCAGCACTTTCCTGATTTGCCTTTTCCAGAGCGCTCCGGTATTCGCTGAGGCCGGCCGTGGCGGCGCGGTTCATGCTATCGACAACCGATTTCACCAGGACCTGGAGTTGGTATCGCGCCTCATCTAAAGGGGCGGGGGGTGACCCGGAGCCTCCCGTGGTGGAGGGCGGGCTGCTCCGCAGTTCGTCAATCTTGGCCTCGAACCTTGCCATCTCCTCTTTTGCGACGCTCAGGCAATCTCCCAGAGCTTTGATCTCCTCTTCCAGAGCCCCCACTTCGCGGGCCTTGGCATAGGCAGCGCGTTCACGCAGGTCAAACTCCAATTCCAAACCCAGGCGGTGAGTGAGCTCCTTCAGCCGGTCCTCGAATTCGCGGGCATAGGCGTCAGAGGTTTGCTGCAAGTCGTGCAGGAGCCGAACCGTGACATCTTCGCCGGCCGGCGAGGGTGCGCGGCTCCCGGCGTCTGCATGCCCGGGGGCAGACAGATCATGCGGCGCGGTGGGTCCCTCCTCGCCACGGCCGGATTGCCAGTCGCCGGGAGGAAACGCGACTCCCCAAACATTTTGCGCTTCGAGCAATTGGAGCCCCACGTGATGGATACTCCCGGCGTATTCCTTCTCGCCCAGCCAAACCACACTCGCCTTCGCTACCACGCCCATGGCACGGTTTTCAATCAAAACCTCTGTGCCCATGGTCAAAAGGTGAGTCGTCGCAATTTTTCCACCGTGCTTGTTAACGATCAGCGTGCGCACGTTCTCAGTGAAGCTATTTCCCTCCGCGTCCACGCCCGAGATAATGATGGGGATGGAAATGTTCAAGCGCGTGCTTCGCCGGTTGTCCCTGGTTCCTTCTTCACCCATTTTGCACTCTTCCCGTTACTGCGGCGGCTCTGATTATAACGGAGAGTCGCGCGGGGAACAACGGCGCTGGAATATTTCCCCGCCAAATTTTGCCGGTACTCCCGGCGCACGTGATTTCGAGGTAACCACCATCCCTCATGGAAAGGCCGAGCGCTGATCCCTCATCGAGCCGGCCCTTATTGACCCCACGCGGCGCCGCTTTAGCGTTGCGGCTTCAAATAGATTACTCCCAGCGGCGGCAGGGTCAGCTCCACGTGGCAGGGCTGGTTCTGCCACGCCAGCGGGATGGCTTGGCGGCCCGAGGCGTTGGTCACGCCGCCTCCGCCGAACTGCGTCGCGTCGGTATTCAAGATCTCGCGATAGAAACAAGCTTCCGGCACGCCCACCCGATAGCCCCGGTGAACTTCCGGCGTGAAGTTGCACACCACCACCAGGTGATCCCCCGGGGTTTGGCCTTTGCGCAGGAAGGCGACGACGGAATGGTCGGCATCGTGGAAATCGATCCAATCGAAACCCGTGTACTCGAAATCGATTTGGTGCAGCGGCCGCTCCGCCCGATACAGTTGGTTGAGTTGCGTCACCAAGCCTTGCAGCTTGCGGTGGGGTTCGTAATCGAGCAAGTTCCAATCCAGGCTTCGGGCGGAGTACCACTCATTCCACTGCCCCAGTTCCGCGCCCATGAAGAGCATTTTCTTTCCCGGATGGGCGTAGAGAAAAGCGAACAGCGCGCGCATATTGGCGAACTGTTGCCAATAGTCCCCCGGCATTTTCGCCAGCAGCGCGCGCTTGCCGTGCACCACCTCATCGTGGGAGAGCACCAGGACGAAGTTCTCATTGAAGGCATAGAGCAATGAAAACGTCAGATTGGAGTGGTGATAGCGGCGGAAGATGGGGTCGGTGGAAAAGTATTGCAACGTGTCGTGCATCCAGCCCATGTTCCATTTCAGGTTGAAGCCCAGGCCGCCGACGTAAGGGGGGCGCGAAACCATGGGCCAGGAGGTGGATTCCTCGGCGATGGTCAGGGCGCCGGGATGGTGTTGGTGGGTGAGGTCGTTGAAGCCCTTGAGGAAGGAGATGGCCTCCAGGTTTTCGTTGCCCCCAAAGGCGTTCGGCACCCATTCACCGGCTTTGCGCGAGTAGTCAAGGTAAAGCATGGAGGCCACCGCGTCTACTCGCAGCCCGTCAATGTGATACTTTTCCAGCCAAAACAGCGCGCTCGACCAGAGGAAGTTGCGCACTTCCGTGCGGCCGTAATTGAATATGCGCGTGCCCCAGTCCGGATGCTCGCGCAGGCGGGGATCCTCGTGCTCGTAAAGGTGGGTGCCGTCGAAAAACGCCAGGCCGTGCGCGTCGGAAGGAAAATGCGCCGGCACCCAATCCAGGATCACCCCGATGCCGTGCTGGTGCAAGTGATCGACGAAGTACATGAAGTCTTCCGGCGTGCCATGGCGGCTGGTGGGGGCAAAATACCCCGTGGTCTGGTAGCCCCACGATTCATCCAGCGGATGCTCCATCACCGGCAGCAATTCCACGTGCGTAAAACCCATCTTCGCCACGTAATCCGCCAACTGCTCGGCGATCTCGCGATAGTTCAGGACGCGATTCTCCTCTTCCGGCATGCGCCGCCACGAACCCAGGTGGACCTCGTAAATCGCCAGTGGGGCGCCCAATCCCTGGCGCGCCGTGCGCTCCGCCATCCACGTCTGATCGTTCCAGGGGTAGCGGTCGATATCGTAGACAATCGAGGCCGTCCGGGGGCGCACCTCCGAGTAGAAACCGTAGGGGTCGCTCTTCAATCCCAGGTAGTTCTTGTATCGGCCCTTGATTTCAAATTTGTACAGCTCTCCTTCGCGCAGGCCGGGAATGAAGATTTCCCACACGCCGGTGGCGCCGCGCACGCGCAAGGGATTTTGGCGGCCGTCCCAATGATTGAAATTGCCCACCACGCTCACGCGCTGGGCATTGGGCGCCCACACCGCGAATGAAACGCCGCGGACGCCGGCGATTTCCACCAGATGCGCGCCCAGCTTTTCGTAAGTTTTGTGGTGCGTGCCCTCCGCCAGAAGGTAAAGGTCGAAGTCGGAAAGCACGGGCGGGAAGCGGTAAGGGTCTTCGAACTCGTGCTGCCCGGCATAATCCACTCGCAGGCGGTAGGGGAACATGGCCTGCTCGCCGGGAAAGACCGCCTCGAAGAATCCATCCGCATGAATGCGCTTGAGCGGCACCGCGCCGGTTCTCTCCGGGGCCGCGCACCACCCAGGCCTCGTGCGCGCGCGGCAGAAAAGCGCGAATCGCCACCGCCGCTTTGCCCTGCGCCTCCACCAAGTGCATCCCCAAAATGTGGAAGGGGTCGGTGTGCTCGGCGCGCACAATTTGCGCGATCTCCTCCACCGGCGCCGTGGTTTCGGCTAAAAGTTTAAGTCGTGTCGCCATTGCTTCCATTATATATGAGGAAAAGCCCGCGCGCGGAAGAAGCGTGCGCCCTGGCGTAATCGAATGATCGGGTCATCGGGAGAAAGGCGGGCTGGCGCCGACGGTTGCTCCTTTGTGGCGAGAGCCCGCCTTTGGTTATGGTTACACCGCACGATACTCATGTGGGGCCACGATGCGGACCCCCTGGCGTGAACACTCCACGCGGAGCTTGTGATACTTGCCGTCGGGGGGCGGCGCTACATAGGTGAGTTGGTAGCGCGCGCGGACCACCTGTAACGACTGGGCAATGGCTTTGTCGATTTCAGCATTAAGATATAGGCGCCCGCCGGAAAGATCAACTAACTCCTGGAGCGTATCCCGCGGCCAACCACGAACGTCGTGGGGGACCACCCCCGCGGCATTCGCCTCCACGGCGTAGAAAAGGGTGTCGCTCCGGGTTAGTTTGGCGCCAAAATGTTGCAGAAAGGGCGTGTAGTCAAGGCACTTGGCCGCCGCTGGCCCTCGGCTCCACTCACATTTGCCCGCCACGTAGCTTCCCGATTCCTCCGGGAAGATGATGTCTTTGCATCCGTAAGGGTAACCCACCCAGTTTGACACTCCTTGCGTGATCCAAACGATCGATTTTGGGCCGGGAATCCTCATAAACTGATCCCCCAGTTCTCCCAATGCCCGGAAAGTCACGGCCGTGCGCTCGCCTTGGTCCCAATATTCCATGGGCTTGATTCCATACACCTTTTGGATTGCCTGATCGAGCAGCGGGAGGACCTGCCGGGTCCACGGAGGTTCGGCCGGCCCTCGGGCGCCCTGAGGTGGAACTGCCGTTGGCTGCGGCATAGAAAGCGCACGGACGGGATAAAGGTCACCGTGGTTGGTCAACAGATAAAGGTAGACTAAGTCGCCCCTCGCCTGGGGCTCAAGGGCACGAATGATGAGGGTGGAAAAGTAATCGCGCTGAGAGGGGAGGGAATTCAACAAGTCGAATAAAACTAAAGTCGTGGGCGGCTGGGTATTTCCCGTCGGTTGCACCGGGATTGAGTTGAAGTTCACAATCGGCTGGACCTTGCCATCATCGAAGACCTTGAAGTCAGCACTCGTCAGGTCGGTGACGGGCTGGCCTTTTTCGTCGATCGCTGCGACATTTAAGACTCGGCCGCTTGCCTGTGAGACGGTGGTATTAGAGGCGGGAGGTGCGCCGGGCGACTGAGCATGGGCCCAAAGGGCACAAGCGGCCAGCGTCACACCGCAGGCCAAGACGACTCGCACTCTCGAGTATCGAGTAGGGGTGAACATTTCAGGGCTCCTTTCCCACTTACTGTATTGGACGCACTATACACTTTTGGACGAATTGTGAACGTGGCCCGTTACCCCGCGCACCCGGGAAAATGCGTTTTTAACATAATAGCCAACCCGTCCATATCCACTTGTTATTCCAGCAGAGGGCGCTGATTCACACCTGCCTGCCGAAAGCGAGCAAGTGTGGCGCGAACCTGTATTGTCGATCCGCGGCTTTTCCCTGGCCGGTGACTAGGCCGCGGCCTATTGACTCCGAAAGGCCGATGAAATTGCGAGTCACAGACTCTGCACCGCCCCCCGCCGGCGGCTGTGCTGCCTGCCAACGACGAGGAAATGGCAGGAATGCACAGGCGGTCGCTCTGAAAAAGCATGTTCGAAGCAGACATGAGCATGGATCCGTTCGCTGTTTTGATCCGTTTGGATACTTGGCAAGGGGCCTTCATGCAAAATCCAAAACCGGGAATGGCCGCCGACAGCAGTCGCAAACAGCCTCAAGATTTGCACTCGTGGGGCCGATAGATTATAGAGGAGGAAAACGTTTTGGATTACCCCATCGAAACATGCCGCGAGCCGGACGGGCGCTGGATGGCTACGGTGCCCCGGATTCCGGGCCTGATTGTCTACGAGCAGACCCGCGAGGATGTGCTCATCACGGCGCGGAAACTGTTCGCCATATTAAGGGATGATGCGGTAGGGCACGACGGAAGGCTCCTCGCGTTCTATCCTGGGCGGATCCCAGAATCTCTTCACCCCCTATCTGCCGATTAGACTCCTAAAAGGAAGGCAGGGGCGGCGGCGGGCTGAGTTGAGGTGCCTGCCGCCTGCCCCTGTTGTTGGTGAGCATAAGGTGAGCTTAACGTCCGCGGCCGTGGCCACCGCCCGAGCTGTGCCCTCCGCCACCACTCTTCGGTGCGGAACTGTGGCCGCCGCTGGGGGCGGATTTGCTGCGGCTTGGTGTTGAGGAGTTGCGTGTGCCGCCGCTATAGCCCCCAGAAGGGCGCTGGCTCATAATGCGCGGATTAAGGTTGAGCGCCGGGCGCGAACCGCTAGCTCCCGAAGTCCGCGCCGGATTCGAGTAGCCTTTCCAACCTCCGCTGGAAGTGGACTGTCGCGACCCCGACCGCGCGTAGGGGCTGGGGCTGGCGAACCGCTGCCAATTGTTCCCCGAGGTGGCCGGAGCGCTCCTCCCCTGAAATCCCGAACTCGGAGCACTGGCCGCAGGCCGGTTGGAGGTGGAATACCGCTGCCAGTTGTTGGACGAGCCTCGCGCCGGCGTGGAGTACGCCCGCATCCCGGAGCTTCCCACGTTTCCGCCCGCGTGGCCGGTCATCTGGCTTCCTGCGCCGCGATCCACCATGCTACGGACCTGGCTGGCTTCGGAAGAGAAGTTGTAAGCGCGCGCTGCCGGCGCCGCTCCCCCCCGCGAAAAGAAGTGCTCACTGCCTGCTGACTCCGCATGCATGCCCACGGGGCTGGCAACCCGGCTGCCCAAACTGGCACGCGTGGGCGCCACGGGCAGTGTGCCTCGCACCATGCTGGCGTTGCGCAACATGCTCTCGCTCACCGGCGTGGAGTGCGACATGCGCCCGCTGGCGAAATCCTGCGCGGAGACATTCCTGATAGCGCTCCGAATACGCTCGTCGGTCATGGCGCGCTCCAGGTTCGAACCATAGGGCCGCCCACCCGGAGTGACAAAGCCCGCGCCATGGAGGCTGTTAAAGTTCGCCACCGCAAAGCTGTGGCCCGCTCCATACCAAGGATGGAAAACGTCGCGCGGACCCAGCGCCAGCCAGCCCACCGAGCCAAAACCGAAGCCCACGCCGATTCCGAATCCACCGCCACCAAAGCCGAAGAAGGAAACGTAAGCCGGCGCCCAGATGGGACGCGGGCCGTAGAACCCCCGAGCCGGCCACCAGGCCCAACGGCCTCCGTACATGAACCAACGGCCATAGTGGTAGGGCGCCCAGCCCCAAGGCTCATAGGAAATCCAAGTCCATCCCCAATAAGGTTCCCAACCCCAACGCCCGGCGCTGTAAGGCACCCAACCGGCATCCACCATGGGGGTCCAGCACCAACCGTAGTCCGGCACTTCCTCCCATTGGCCATTGGCGTCGAGGTCGCTCGACCCTGTGTAGTATTGATCCGTGTGCTTCCAGGCTTGCGCGCTGGCGATTTGCCGGTCGCGGTCCATGCACCACTTGTCGAAATCATCTCCGGCCGGAGCGGGGTCGATTTTGTACTCCGGATTGTCCGCGCCATGAATGTTGATGATTTGCCCCTCTTCCACCTTGGTGCTGCCTTGGTTGGTCAAGACTTCCGCTTCACCCTTGCGTACGATCAGCAGGGTTTCCGTCGGGGAATTCACCTGAATGCGATAAACCCCCGGCGCCAGCGGATGTACGCCCATGTTCGGGGTGTCAATCTCCGCGTCCGCTTGTGTGCCATTAACCGCGCTGAACTCCACCAGGCCCGATGACAATTGGATGAGAATCCTGCTCTGAGTCAGGTCGGCCACCTTGGCTTCTGTGCGCTCGTCGAGCCGCATCATGTTGGCAAAGTCGAGCTGAACTTCCGCCCGCGACCGGTACGCCGTCGCCACTTTGTCACCCGGCACCACGGGAGTGTTCACCGTGCCCGCCACCCATTCGCCGGCATCACCGCGCATGGTTGAAACGTTGCCATTGACCACGCTCAGGCGCGCCACCGTCGATTGGGGCTGCGCCTGGGGCGCTGACGTTGGCGCCTGAGGCTGCACCGGGGGCGGCCCCTGGGGGTCGTCCTGCGCCCGCACGCTGGGGGTGACAAATAATCCCATTGTGAGAATCGCTAGTGTGATCAGCAAGAATCGGTTTTTCATGGCCCACCTCGGTCAAACTTCACTACTCCAAACTCGTGTCCACGCTCTATAGGGCAAGACCTATGCCAAAGCAGGAAATCGTAAGTGTTGTTTATCTTTAGGCAGGTCAGTGGGTTACGAGGGATCATTTTTGGGGGAAGGGAAAGGCGCTTCCTCTAACCCTGCCTAAATTCCACCGATTGGTGGCCGTTTTCGGCCAGCAGGGTGGTTATGGAGGAAAACGAAGGGCGGGGCAGTCTTCACCGCAGAGGCGCAGAGTAGCAGATCCCAAAAAGCAAGTCAAAAGTCAAAGTGCAAAACGCAAAAGTCAAAAGTGAGAAACCGTAGGTTCTAAAACTCTTGCCCCAAAAGTGAGAAACTACGATCTCGCTTTGCTGAGACTTTGAAAAGAGTCTTTTTCTCTGCGTCTCTGCGGGAAATGAAAAGGATAGGGAAGCTGCGTCACGCTCCCGCCACGTCGATGAGGCCTTGCAGCAGGGCGCAGTCTTCGCATCCTTCCTGCGGCTGGGGAGGACGCTTGCGGCCGTAAATCTCTCGAACCTTGGCGAGCAGCGGAGGAATCTTGCCCGGCGACAAATCCACATGCTGGATGTGCGCGCTGAATTCCATCATGAACCCTGTGCCGGTCTGGTTGGCATCCTTCGCGGCAGCGGCCTCATCAGTAACCGGCTCCGTGTAGACCAGCGCCAAGCCTGAGACGGGCGCGAACCCCTTCTGCTCGCCGATCATCGCATAGGCATTTAATTGGACCTCATACATCGGAAACAACTCATCCTGGTGGGCGGTGAACTTGGCGGTCTTGTAATCGATAATCAGGTGCGAATCGTCCGGCCGCACAAGGATGCCGTCCGGGGTTCCGCGAAGCACAACGTCGCTCTCCCGGTCGAGAATGCTGAACTTGGTATAATGCGGAGGATTACGGTATCCCTTGATGTTGCCGAGCTCGCTCAACCAGGGAGGCGCGATGTGGTGCCGATCGAACCATCCGTGTACCAGGCGCTTGCCGTAGGAATCGATGGAGCTGAAAATGCCTGGGAAAATCTGGTAGGGAATGCCCTTGGCGTGCATCTGAATCCAAAAGCAGCGCGGGCAGAAGCCGGGCATGGCCACGCCGCCCAGGTTTTTGGCCGAGATCGTGATCGGTTCAGACATAGTTTTTTCCCGCGTCGGACGGGAATCCTGAATTATGAATTCTGAATTGAATTATGTCGGAAATGATCCCATGATTCAATGGCCCAATAACTCGATGAGCCGATGGCCGGATCACCCGATCAGTCAATGACCAGATGACCAAATGACCAGATGGTCCGATTCTGTGATATGTTCACTCCGAGGCTCCTATGCCTGGTTTTGATCTCAAGTTTTATCTCGACCGATTTCCCGAGGTCTGCAAGCAGAAGTTCGGGCGCACTTATTCCTTCCGCGCTTTGGAAAAGAAATTTGAGCCGCTGTGCACGGGCAATCGCTGGCTGGCGGCGAAGGACGTCCTGAACATTTTCGACCCCACCGCTACGCCTTTCGGGCGCTATTGGCCCAAGCCCAACGAAAAGGAGCTGGACCAGGTCCTGAAGAAGGCGCGGTTGGTGCTGGGCCCTCCGCCCGCCGGCCCGCGCGAGCTGGTCCGGCGCGCCCTCGATGTACTGCACAACATCGGGATCGTATCCCTTGTCCTGCGCTTTGTTCATCCCGATCGCTACGGAGTTTTTTCCACGCCCATCATCAATCTGCTTCAGGTCCATCGGCCGCGTACCCTCGATCACTACCTGGCCTATTGTGATGAGTTGCGCGCCTGGAAGGAACACTTCCGCCTGGAATCCGTTGCCGATACCGAGACGGCCCTTTGGGCGTACCACGAACTGGTTGCCGGGGAGACGCACGCGAGCGACATTGCCACCCCGCACGCGGAATTCGACGCTGACGTTTGGATTCAGCGCCGCCGCGTGACCCAGGTGCTGCGGCCTTTTCTACGCAACTACGGGCCGCTGGAGCTGGCGCGCATTCTGGTGGAGGAAGAACCTAAACTGGCCGGCAAAATCGCCGGGGAAGAGTACGAGCGTTTACTCCGAGTGGCCGCCCGCGAGCTCTGCGGCGGCATGAACCTCAACGTTCGCGGCGCGATTGAAATCCTCTTCGATCGCCTGGCAGAGGATGGGTTCATCTCGGTTGAAGACAAGGCGCAACTCGACAAAGCCTGGAGAATCCGCAACGCCGCCGTCCACGCCGGCCGCCCTCCTGACCCTGAACAAGTGGATAATATGATTGATACCATCGAGCGCATCTGCCGTTCCTGGGAAAAACCGCGATAGGGGCGATGGGCTTTTCGGCGCCGTGGTGATATCGTGATATCAGGAGGCGCGTCCAGTGGCCCAATTGGTGGTTCGCCATCTCGATACGGGGATAAAGCTGCGGCTACAGCGTCGCGCCAAGCGGCACGGCCGGCGCATGGAGGAAGGAGTGCGGGATATTCCGCGCGACGCCGCCAAGGAAGAAGCCACCCCGGGCGGCGGGCTGGGAACCGAGATCGCCTCCTTGTTTAAGCAGGGCGGCCTGGAGGCGGATATTCCTGAACTTCACGGACAGGGGAATAAGCCCGCCTCCTTCGATTGATGATTATCCTCGACACCAACGTGCTTTCGGCGCTGATAAGCCGAACACCGGACAAAGAGGTAATCCTGTGGTTGGACAAACAGCCGAGAACATCCGTCTGGACAACCTCCGTGACGGTTCTTGAAATCCGGTTTGTATTGCAGACCATGTCACTCGGAAAGCGGCGCGGAGCATTGGTGCAAGCATTTGAAAGCGTCCTGGCTGACAAAATCGATCGGCGGATTGCTCCCTTCGATGCAGCGGCGGCACAACTCGCCGGGGACCTTATGGCGGTGCGTCACAAGAAAGGACGCCCCGGCGATCACAGGGATACGATGGCATCGTGCTGGCTTTTCGGGCTCACTTTCAGGTGCAGCTTGAGATCAAGCGGCCCAGCGTGCTCCAGTAGTCACCACCGACGCTTGGCCCTTACGCCACCGCTGCCAGAACATACACAAATAGAGACAGCCAACGAATGCTAGTGATGAATTGCTCTCCTTAATGCGTCAGATCAGTCTGCCCCGCGCTCCTCATGGCCGAATCCAGTGCGTCGATGCGTTCCTGATATTTCCGCGCAATCCTGTGGTTTCTCACTGGAAGCCAGACCCCGGCGAGCCCCAGCACGAACACCCCCCAGGACAAGACGATCCCCGCGAGGAATGCTGAAGTTTTGAGCAGCAACTGGGTGAGACCAACACCGACAAGAAAAACAGGCACGCAAACCATAGGCAGAAGCCACCCAATCCCGCGAATCCAGTCCCGCTTCCGTTCCAGTTCGGTCCGATAGAAGCGAAGTCCGTCGGTTTCGCCCAGGTCGGGCAAAATGCGGGACCGCCTCACCAGAGCCTCGATCACCAAATACCCAAAACCGACGAGCGAGAAGCTCGACCCGATCAGCATTAACGTATTGTGAAAAGGGTGAAAGTTGAAGATGATGAAGGCGTAGCTTGCTACCGCAGTTGAGAAGCCAACGCTGAGCCCGAGGTAGAGTCTGCGCATTTTAGCTCGCATTTTCTCCGCCTCCGCGCGAAGGTCACTTGGCGAAAACACCTGTCCATCCATTCCGGCCTCCTTCCAGGGAATTATCAGATCATCGGGCAACTCGTCACACGGCATTTCGGTCTCCTCGATGAAATCGGCGGACCAGCAGGGTCTTAATGCGGTGAATCTTGCTCCAGACATTCGCCGCGGAGAGGCCTGTGATTTCCGCAATCGACTCCGCCTCCAGACCTTCCAGATGTGCCATCATCACCTGGCGGTCGAGCGGATCAAGACGCTGGATCAGCGTGAACAATCGACTGAGCGCCTGGGCACGGTCCGCGGAATGTTCGATGTCTTCGGAATTCGCTTGGGCCTCGGCCTCTTCCAGAGTCAGAAAGGTTCCTACACTCTTGCCCCTGGACTGGCGGACGATGTGCGACGTCGCCACGTTGTGCGCAACCCGGTAGATCCAGGTTCGAAGTGAGCACCGCCCATTGAACTTCCCCAAGCTGCGCCACAACGCAAGATGAATATCCTGAGAGAGATCCCGACGCAGTTCCGGATCAGATTCATAGGCATAAGCCACGCGGGCGAGGGCCGCGCCATACTCCTGTGCAACCCTCTGGTAGAGTTCGTCCTGGCTTTCTGTCTGGTCCACCTCTACTCCTAATTAGTTCCTCATTCAGGTAGTCAGCGCCGAGCGGAATTCCTTGCACATTTTTTCCACTAGGATCGCGAGCAAGTGACACAATACGCACGATTCTGGAGGAAGCAGCGAGCAAAACGGAAGGGCTGACATTGTGCAACTCCAGTTGCACCGGCACGCGACCGCCCTCAGTCACTAATTCTGACATTTTGTGTCCCTGACACTAATGTCAGTAGTTCTGACATCCTACAACACCACCCGCAGCTTGCCCCCCATCACCTCTTCGATCGGCAAATGGTCTGTTTCCAGCTTGGCCTACTTGGCTCTTTACAGCGCCTCATTTCTGTTTTAAATTGGACTGGTCATCAGGCCAGAGGAGAGAAGGGGATTATGCTCGTGACGCTCGATTCGAGCTTGCGCAAACCGCTGTATGTGCAGATTCGCGATCAACTTCGCGACCGCATCCTGAATGGCGGTTTGAAACCCGGCGACCGCTTGGAGCCCAGCCGCGAACTCGCCCATCAACTGGGAGTGCATCGCACCACCGTGGGCAACGCCTACGCTGACCTTGAATCCGAAGGGCTGATTCAAGGGACGGTGGGACGAGGAACTTATGTGACGCCGCTGGGGGAGACCCTGCGCGCTCCCCGCGTCCGGGCGCGCCGCCCCTCGCGCGATCTCTTCTGGGAGAGTTTTTTCCCGGAAGAGCCGCGCGATGATTCTTTGGGCCGCTTGATGGCGAGCTCCGTGGAGGAAGGGGTTATCTCCTTTGCCGCCGCCCACGGCGCGGAAGAGTTGGCGTCCCCTGACCTTGTACGCCGGGCGGCTGACGCCGTTCTGCGGCGTGAGGGCGGACGCTTGGTGCAGTACGGCTCCACCAGCGGGTACCGGCCGCTCCAGGCTTATCTCCAAACGCGTCTACGGCGCGACGGCATTCCCGTGGAACTCGACGAAATTCTGGTGACCCATGGTTGCCAGCAGTCGCTCGACCTGCTGCGCCGCGCGCTGATTTCCCCCGGCGAGACGGTGGTGTGTGAAAATCCCACCTACACCGGCCTTTGGAATGTATTCGAGTCGCCGGGAGTGCGCCTGATTGGTGTCCCCGTCACGCCGGAGGGCATGGACCTTGACGCGCTCGAGTCAGTGCTCGAACAGACGCGCGTCAAACTGATATTCTGCAGCCCGACTTTTCAAAATCCCACCGGTTTCACCATGCCGCTGGCGGCCCGGCAGCGGATGCTGGAGCTGGCGCAGCGCTTTCAGGTTCCCATTGTCGAGGACGATGTTTACGGCACGTTGCGATACCGGGGGCGGCAGGTTCCTCCTCTAAAAGCCCTCGATTCGGCGGGGCTGGTTGTTTATCTGAACAGCTTTTCCAAGGTGGGATTTCCGGGTCTGCGCGTGGGCTGGCTGGTGGCTTCGCGCCCGGTGATTGAGCGCCTGCGGTGGGCAAAACAACGCGCCGACTTGCACACCAACCTGATTGGCCAGGCCGTGCTCCAGGAAATGGGCGTCCGCGGCTGGCTGGACAAGTGGATTCGCAAAACTTGTAAGGTTTATGCGCACAAGCAGGATGTGCTGCGCCGCGCCATCGAGCGCCATTTCCCCCCGGACGTTCACGTCATCTATCCGGACGGTGGCATGTCGGTTTGGGTGGAACTGCCCGTTTTCATGGATGCGGCGGAACTGCTGGTGAAAGCGCGCGAGCGGCGCATGATCTTCGCTCCAGCGCGCTACTTCTATTTCCAAAATCCCAGGCACAACGCGCTGCGCATGTGTTACACGGCCCTTCCCGATGATAAGATTGAGAAGGGCGCTGCCATCCTGGGCGATTTGCTGAAGGTGGAAATGCGCCGGGCGAGGAAGGGGAAACCCCATGCCTCGGTGGGCGCGAGCGTGGCGCTGGTGTGAGGTTTGTCCTCGCGCGGGTTTCGATTTGAGGTAGCACCCATTTACTCACGAATAGTAAGGGAAATAGAGGAATGAGGACCATGGGAATGTTGGAGTCCAATCAGGTCGCCGAACCACGAATTGCCCCTCTGGAAATGAATCCGGAGGAATTCCGCGCCCTCGGTCATCGCCTGGTCGATCAGCTCGCGGAATTCCTGGGTTCCCTGCCCAGCCGGCGAGTGAGTCCCGGCGAATCACCGAGCGAGATTCGCGCCATCTTGGGAGATTCCACCCTGCCCGAGAAGGGGACCGCCGTCCAGCCGTTGCTGGATGAAGCAGTGAGGCTGCTGGTGGAGCATTCGGTTTTCAATGGCCATCCGCGTTTTATGGGGTTCATCACTTCGCCCGCCGCTCCCCTCGGCGTCGTGAGCGAGTTACTGGCCGCGGCGGTCAATCCCAACGTGGGAGGCTGGATATTGGCGCCGATGGCATGTGAGATCGAGGCGCAGACCATTCGATGGATCGCGGAGATGATCGGCTACCCGCGCCAGGCGGGCGGAATCCTGGTGACGGGCGGCACCATGGCCAACTTTCTGGCATTCCTGGCCGCCCGCAAAGCCCAGGCCACTTGGGATACGCGGACCGGGGGTATGGGTGGCGAGGGAGCCCGGCGCATGCGCGTATACGCCTCCACCGAAACCCACACCTGGATTCACAAAGCGGTGGACCTGTTCGGCATGGGCCTGGATTCAATCGCCTGGGTTCCGGCGAATTCCGACCAGCGGATCAACACTGGCGAGTTGCGCAGGATGATCAGTGCGGACCGGGCCAAAGGCGATTTGCCGTTCATGGTGATCGGCACGGCGGGCACGGTGAGCACCGGCGCGGTTGACCCCCTGCCGGAGATTGCCTCCATCGCGCGCCAGGAGCGGCTGTGGTTCCACGTGGATGGTGCGTACGGCGGCTTCGCGGCGATGGCGCCGGATGCGCCCGCGGATTTGCGCGGAATCAGTGAAGCCGATTCCGTGGCCGTGGACCCGCATAAATGGCTCTACGCGCCCCTGGAGGCCGGGTGTACGCTGGTGCGCGACCGCAACGCCCTGCGCGATGCCTTTACCCAGCATCGCCCTTCGTATTACAAGTTGTTGCAAGATGCGGAAGAAGCGGTTAATTACTTCGAGTATGGGCCGGAGAATTCCCGCGGCTTTCGCGCGCTGAAAATCTGGTTGGCTATTCGCCAGGTGGGGCGCGAAGGTTATGCGCGCATGATTGGCGATGATATTCGCCTGGCGAAAACCTTGTTTGAACTCGCCGCCGCCCATCCCGAGTTGCAGGCTTTCCGGCAGGGTCTGAGCATCGCCACCTTCCGTTATGTGCCGCGCGACCTTAAGCCGGGAGGCGAAGATGTGGAGGCGTACCTCAACCAGCTTAACAGTGAATTGCTGGTGCGCTTGCAAAGGAGCGGTGAAGCCTTTTTGACCAACGCGGTTATTGGCGGCGCTTTCGTGCTGCGCGCCTGTATTGTGAATTTCCGGACATCCCTGGCGGATGTTCACGCTCTTCCCGGCATCATTGCTCGTCTGGGCGGCGAGGTGGACCGGGAGCTACGGCCAGTGGCATTAAAGGGCAAGCGGGCCGAAGCCAAGAAATCTTCAACCTAAGAAGGAGTTATGCCATGTGGGAATACGATCAGCAAATGAAGTTGAAAGTGGGCTTGGCGGAGATGCTGAAGGGCGGCGTCATCATGGACGTCACCACGGCCGAGCAGGCCAAGATTGCGGAGGATGCGGGAGCCACCGCGGTCATGGCGCTGGAGCGCGTGCCGGCGGACATTCGCAAAGAAGGCGGCGTGGCCCGCATGGCCTCCATCAAGATCATCAAGGAGATCATGGAAGCGGTGACGATTCCGGTGATGGCCAAGGCGCGCATCGGCCACTTTGCCGAGGCGCAGGTGCTGGAAGCCGTGGGCGTGGATTACATCGATGAGAGTGAAGTGCTGACGCCGGCCGACGAGGAACATCACATCAGCAAGTGGACCTACAAAGTGCCGTTTGTGTGCGGTGCGCGCAATCTGGGCGAAGCGCTGCGGCGCATCGGTGAAGGCGCGGCGATGATTCGCACCAAGGGCGAAGCGGGTTCGGGCAACATCGTCGAGGCCGTCCGCCACATTCGCGCCATCACCAGTGAGATTCGCCAGCTTACCACTTTGCGGGAAGAGGAATTGATGGCGAAGTCGAAGGAACTCGGCTCGCCCTATGACCTGGTGAAGTGGGTCAGCCAAAACGGCAAGCTCCCGGTGCCTAATTTCTCCGCCGGCGGGATCGCCACTCCGGCGGATGCGTCACTGGTGATGCAGCTTGGGGCGGAGGCGGTGTTCGTGGGCTCGGGCATCTTTAAATCGTCGGACCCGGCGCAGCGCGCCCGGGCCATCGTGCGCGCCACCACCCACTACAATGAACCGCAAATCGTCGCCGAGTGCTCGGCGGAAGTCGGCGAAGCCATGAAAGGCCTGGACATCCAGAAGATGGACCCCAAGGAGTTGTTGCAGACGCGCGGGTGGTAAGACGTCAGTGGTCAGTCGTCAGTTGTCAGTAGGGACGGGATTTGCGGGAGCCATTATGTCTCTGGAAAAGCCTATCGAGCAGGTCGTTGAGGCTGACCTTCGGGCACTTATCGAAAATCAGGTTCTCGGAGCGGAAAACCGTCGAGTACAAGCAAGCTCTTGTGTGGAGACCAGATGAAAAGAAGAAGGAGTTTCTCGCGGACGTTTCCTCTTTTGCGAACGCAGGCGGGGGCCACTTGGTGTATGGCATGAAAGAAGAGGGGGGTCTTCCAGTTGAGCTTTGCGGGCTGGATGTAGATGACCCTGACTCCACGGTCGCCGCGCTGGACAACAGCATTCGCGATGGAGTCAAGCCCAGGATACCCGGCGCGGTGGTTTGGCCCGTTCGGTTGCAGAGTGGACGAATAGCTGTGGTGATTCGCGTTCCGAGGAGCTTCGCGTCGCCTCACATGGTGACTTATGGGGGCAGCTCGCGCTTCTTCGCCCGCACCTCCAACGGGAAATACCAACTTGACGTTGAGGAGATCAGGGCTGCCTTCCTGTTGTCCGACAAGACCGCGGACCGCATAAGAGATTTCCGCCTCGACCGAATTGCCAAGATCAGGGCCGATGACACCCCAGTACCGCTGGTGCAGGGGGCAAAGATCGTGCTTCATGTCGTGCCTCTGGGGGCATTCTCGCCACTTGCTCAGATCGACCTGGAGTCAGTTGCTGTCGTCTCTCGGGAACTGCAGCTCATACCGCTCGGCCCCGCAGCAGTAGCAGGGCCCGACGGACGGTATAATCTTGAGGGCTATGTCAGATACAGCCGCTCAAGAGACGATAGATACGCTGCGGCTTATGTCCAAATCTTCCGTAGCGGCGCACTCGAGACCGTGGACACTTCGTTGGTATCCCATTCCGCGACGGGGGGCCATCTCCAAGCAGCTAATCTCAAGGCGGACGTGAATGAGAAGCTTGGGTATTACGTCTCGTCCTTAAAGCTCCTGGGGGCGGATGTTCCTTTCGCGGTGGCGATGAGCCTCCTTGGCGTCAAGGACTACGAGATCGGTCCTCGAGAAACAGCACTGATGTATGGCAACGGCCACTTCAACAGAGATGTGATTCGTTACAAAGCAGAGAAAGAACTCGCACCCGACAAAATGTATCGCATCGGGCGCTTCGACAGGGATGTGATTCTACTTCCCGAGGTGCTTTTGGAGAGCTTTGATACTGACATCGGACTTCTCATGAAGCCGCCTTTCGCCATGGTGTGGAACGCTGCCGGGTGGGCCCGCTCAATTGAGTGATGGCACGAGGAAGAGAATTCAGTCATGCAATACCTTGTCGTTATCGAAAAAGGTGGAAACAGTTTCGGCGCCTACGTACCGGACTTGCCCGGATGCGCCGTTGTGGGGGAGACGCGCGAGGAGGCCTTGCAATTAATTCGGGAGGCCATGGAGCTGCATATCTCCAGCATACGGGAACAAGGCCTTACGGTATAGACCCCCTCACCCGTCCCGCCCCGGCTGGTGAAGGCGCCGGTTGCGGTCCACCCTCTCCCCCAAGGGGGCGAGGGAAGAAGGAATTTCGGCATGGGCGCACAATGGACCACGGGCAACTGGCGACGGACAACGGGCCACTGACAACTGACGACTGAAAACTGACAACTATCTTCTCCCATGAACAACGGCCACAAACCTGTAGGAATTCTCGCTATTCAGGGCGACTTTGCCATGCATGCCAAGATGCTGGACGCCTTGAAGGCTCCGTGGAGGCTGGTGAAGCACCCGGCGGACCTCGAGGCGGTAAGCGGGCTCATCATTCCCGGTGGCGAGAGCACGACCATGCTAAAACTCTTTGCCACAGAGGGCATGGACACAGCCATCAAGGAATTCGCCGCCAAAGGGAAACCGATTTACGGCACCTGCGCGGGGGCAATATTATTGGCGAAAGAGGTTCTGAATCCACCGCAGGAGAGGCTGGACCTGATCGATATTGCCATTGAGCGCAATGCCTACGGACGTCAAATCGACAGCTCGGTGCAGGCGGGAGAGTGTCCCGATCTTGCCGATCATCCCGTGGAGATGGTTTTCATCCGCGCGCCTATCATCCGCCGCGTGGGCGAGGGCGTTCGCGTGCTAGGCCGCTGCGGAAACTTGCCTGTCCTGGTGGAGCAGGGAAACATCCTGGCCGGGACATTTCACCCTGAGCTGACGAATGACCGGACGGTGCACCAATATTTCATCAGCAAACTGAGCCGCGACTAAATGGACGTTGAAACTCGAAAATCGGAATTCATCGGCTGCCTTGCGAGTTTCGGGCCTGGATTTTCGTGTTTCGGAACCTGCTAAAGTGAGACGATGACAAAATCAACCAGCCGTCCGGTGAAGATCCTGTTTGTCTGCGTCGGCAATGCCTGCCGAAGCCAGATGGCGGAGGCCTGGGCCGGCCACTTTGGCAACGGTAAGGTGCAGGCTGCGAGCGCCGGCTCACATCCTTTCGGCTCGATCACCGAGGACACTTACCTGGTGATGAGCGAAAAGGGAATTTCCCTTGCCGGACAATGCTCCAAGGGCTTGCGTGACGTTGCGCTGGCGGAGATGGATGTGGTGGTGGCCATGGGACGTGAAGTTGAGTGCCCCGTGCCCGCGGACTTTAAAGGGCGCGTGGTGGATTGGAACGTCCCCGACCCCTTCGGGCGGGACATTGAAACCTTCCGCAATGTGCGCGACATGATCGAGCGGCAGGTTCTGGAGTTGCTCGCTGACCTTATTCCTCCTGACGCACCCGCATAGTGGATGCGGGGTTGCTCAGGGTGTTTGGTGTTCCGTGGTAAGATGGCTCATTACAGGTGATGCAAGTTGATGGTGAGGAGACTGGCTGCCCTTCAATTTCAAAGGGAGGCCGGAAGGAGGATTTCGTGAAAGAAGAGCATCCCGACAATTACGACGCGGAGTTGTTATTGCGTCTTTACGATCTGCGGCGCGAAGCCAAGTTGCGGCAGGGGCGCGAGTGGGTTATTCGCGAGTTCCAAGCAAAATCCTTTGATGACTATCTTGCCCAAGCCCCGCCGGGATCGGAGAAGAATGCGCTCTGCCGCATGACGGTCAGCTATTGGGAGATGGCCGCTTCGCTGGTGAACCACGGGCTGATCAATGAGGACCTCTTTTTCGAAAACACGGGTGAGTTTTGGATCGTCTGGGAAAAGGTCAAGAACGTGGCGCCCACGCTGAGAGAGAAAAACAAGAACCCCCTGTCCTGGAAAAACCTGGAAACGCTGGCGGAGAAGTACGAGCATTGGATGGCGAAGCGGGCGCCGGAAGCGTTGGAATCCCTGCGGCAGCGGCTGGCGGGTGGCGCACCCAAGAAACCGGCATAACCTGGCTTTCTCCCCTGAATCCGGGTCGTGAGGAAGTGGCCGGGCGTCCCCCTTTGAGCGCGGTCCAATTTCCCCTTGACGTGGCCTACAATTTAGGCTAGTATGCAGGAGTGGGGGGCGGAGCCCATGGCGCCCGGGCCAGGCTTGTGTGAGTCGAGTGGCCAGCTACAAGACAGGCGGACAAAGTGTACTAAAGGAGTTACGACTTTATGTCACTAAACGGCTATACTGCCCAAAGCTGAGAACCTACTGAAAATAAAGGTCCTCAAACCCGATTTTTCCTTCTCCAAAGCTGAGAACATACTGAAAATAAATCCACTTACAGTCAACGCCTAAAAAGTGGAAACTGGCATACAAATTGTCCGACTAAGGAGACGCCAAATTGTCATTTGCGGCGCTCCCAAGAAAACAGGTCATGGGCAGTACCGTGATAAAAAGGGGCCGGACGCCGTCAACGCGCACGGCCCCACGGATCAGCCTTGAAATCCACAATCTGGAATCCCCACTCGAAAATCCCAAACCCTAATTGGGAAGCTTTACGGTAACGGTTTTGACCTCGGTATACTGTTGGAGGCCGTATTCGCCGAGCTCCCTTCCGATGCCCGATTGCTTGAAGCCTCCGAAGGGCGCTGCGGCGTCAAAGACGTCGTAGCAGTTGACCCACACCGTACCGGCGCGCACGCTATTGGCAATGGCATAAGCCTTGCCGATATCGCGGGTCCAGACGGCGGCGGCCAAACCGTACTCGGTGCGGTTCGAGCGCTCCACCACTTCCGCGATGTCCTTGAACTTCATGATGCTCATGACCGGTCCGAAAATCTCTTCCCGCGCGATCTTCATGTTGTCCTTGACGTCGGCGAAAACGGTGGGCTCAATAAAGAAGCCGCGATTGCCCACGCGGTTGCCGCCGGCAAGGAGAGACGCTCCCTCCCTTTTCCCCGCGTCGATGTAGCTCATCACTTTCTCGAATTGGACGTCATCCACCTGCGGGCCTTGTTCGCTGTCGGGGTCGAAGGGATCGCCCACCTTGCGCTTTTTGGCGCGCGCCACGCTCTTTTCCACGAACTCGTCATAGGCCTGGGCTTCCACGAACAGGCGCGAGCCCGCGCAGCAACACTGACCTTGGTTGAAGAACAGCGCGAAATGGGCGCCTTCGATGGCTTGGTCCATGTCGGCGTCGGCAAAAACAATGTTGGGACTTTTGCCGCCCAATTCCAGCGTGACGCGTTTCAGGTTGGACTTCGCCGCCGCCTCCATAATCAGATGGCCGACTTCCGTGGAGCCGGTGAAAGCTACCTTGTCGATGTCATGGTGCCAGGCGATGGCGGCGCCGGCCGTGGGTCCATATCCCGGCAGAATATTAACCACCCCAGGCGGGAATCCCGCTTCCATAATGAGTTCACCCACGCGCAGGGCGGTGAGCGGCGTCTGCTCCGCGGGCTTCAGCACTACCGTGTTGCCTGCGGCGAGCGCCGGTCCCAGTTTCCAGGCTTGCATCAGGAGAGGGAAATTCCAGGGGATGATCTGGCCCACCACCCCGACGGGTTCGTGCCGGGTATAACAGAAATAGTTACCCGCGATGGGAATGGTTTTGCCTTGGATTTTGTCCGCCCAACCTGCGTAGTAGCGATAGCAGCCGATGGTGAGCGGCAGGTCGGCCGCTTGGGCAACATGATAGGGCTTGCCATTGTCGAGGGCCTCGAGGCGGGCCAACTCGTCGGCGTGTTTTTCAATCAGATCGGCGAGCCGATGAAGTAACTGTCCGCGTTCCGATGCCGGCATCCGGCGCCATGGCCCCTTCTCGAAAGCCTGACGCGCGGCGTGGACCGCACGGTCCACATCCGCCGCGTCGGCTTCTGCCACGGAACAGATCTCCTGGCCGGTAGCCGGGTTGATGGTGGGGAATGACTTGCCAGAAGCGCTCTCCACCCATTGGTTGTTGATGAGGAGCTTCGTCGCCCGAACGGCAACTTGCCCCTCTAAAGCTGCAGCTATGGTCGCCATGGACTCCTCCTTAAGTCATGAATTGATAATGCCGGAATAAGTTTCTCTACCTATTCCAGGAGATGAGCCCAGTTTTATGAGACGATGCGAAATAAGCCCTGATCGATTATGTTCAGGCGCCGCGCGGTCGTGATTTCGGCGTCATACTTCTGGAAGCAGAGAAGCCCAGCGAGCAAAAACGCCGCCGGAAACTTCCTCTATGACCGGCAAATGACGGGGAGTTTCCTCGGTAATTGCGTTGGCTTCGCCTCCGGCCTCGCGCAGCTCGTCAGCAAAGTCCAAAAGCATTTGTGCAACCTGCTCCCGCGTTACTTCCAGATGAAACAGAATTCCGTACGCGCTCCTGCCGTAACGGAATGCCTGGCACGGAGTTTGCTGTGACGAAGCCAGCCCCACAGCCTGCTTCGGCAGAGAAAACACATCACCGTGCCAGTGAAAAGGCCAGAACTCAGGCGGCACACCCGCGAAGAGTGGATCCTGGGCAGCGGATTCCGATAGCTTTACAGCATGCCAACCCAGTTCTTTCCTCGTCCCTTTCTTCACCTCCGCACCCAGCGCGGCCGCAAGCAACTGGCTGCCGAGGCAAACGCCCAGTACCGGTCTACCCGACTTAAGAGCGGATTCAATCAAGCGCATCTCGTCGCGCAGGAATGGGTACTTGGCCTGTTCATAGACCCCCATGGGCCCGCCCATTACGATCAGGCCTGCCTTGCCTGTCATCTCCGCCGGCACTGCTTGGCCCACATGAGTTTCGATGTAGTGAAACCCGATCTGGTGGCCCCGCAGCGCGTCTGCGATGGTCCCCAGAGTTTCGCTGGGAGTGTGTTGTAAGACCCAGACGCTTTGCACCCTGTCACAACCTTTCTGCCTGGCGTTTCGGCAATGGATTGCAGGACGTCCCGCCCGAAGGCGTCAGGGCAGCTTGATCACCTCGACGCTTTCCACCATGCGAATCCATCGCGCTCCTTTTTTCTCCTGCGGGACGATAATGCGCACCGGGCCTTGTTTATCCGGCAGAGGCTTGCCGTCGGCGGTGTCGGCGAGGATGATTTGCCGCGCCGCGTCGGTGAAAGCCGGGTCAAGTTCGGGCAGCGCAAAGACCACGCGGCAGCCGTCGCGAGCCGTCACCAGGACGTAGCTTGCCAGGGCCTTGCCGTGCATTTCCTTCCCCAGCGGGGCGTCGGCCTTTTGCAGGATTGCCGTCAGTGTCACACCCTCGTAGGTTGCCCCCGTGCCGTGTTCCGTGGCTTTGACCTTGGTTCGCGGCATGGCGGCCAAGTCTTCCAGTGATAACGCCAAGGGTTGGGATACCGCCCCCGTGACGCGCAGGACCACGCCCCTCTGAGGTCGAGCCGCCGGCCCAATCGCCTGGAGTGCAAGAACAAAAATGATGGAAGCCCCCATCGGAATGAAAGCTAGCACCGTTTTTCGCCAATGACAACCCTCAAACGTGCATGACCTCCGGAATAGATACGCGCGAGAACCGATCGGCAACAGCGCGGTGTCCCTATTGCCCAGACAAATTCTTCACCCCGTGGATCTGGATTCTCACACCGTATGACCTACGGGGTTGCAGGTGGTTCCCGATGACCATCGCCAAGGAAGGGCATCTGTCGATGCCGGGGTGTCGCCGGTCCGCCAACCGTTCGAGATTCACCATCGGACCGGTGTGAGAATGGCGTCCCTGAGCGAGTCTGCCGGCGAGGTCAGGCGGATTATGGCGAAAGAAGCGGAAGCCGGGCGCAGCACGGAACTGGGAATCCGTTCCTTCTCATTTAGGAAACCATGGAGGGATGGGTCATGCCCGGCGAAACAAGCCGCTACGCGTCAGGACGGCCGCATCTCTGGGATCTACGGCCTGAGCGGGCGGAGTTCCTGAGAAGCTATACTGCCGCCCCGTCACCGGGCCCCTCACTCGGATCGCGGAGGCTTCCGTGTAATGGAGAATCACCGAAGCGAATAGTCTGCGGCCCGATAGAAAGGCTGCCCTCGGAGCCGGATTCTGTGCCTGATCGCCAGGGATATGAGCGCTATGGGGAGCAGTTTGCGGACCGAGGGTAGTGGTTGACGGAGCCATCGCTGGAGTTGAAGTGTTAATCATTGCCCTTCGTCTGCTACCGCAGCACATTGTGTTCTCCTTCCGCTGGTTGCGGACCGGGCTCAATGACGATGGGTTTCTCGCCCAACCGTTCGAGCAGGCACGCGCCGCCCGAAATCGCCAGCCATGAAACCCCCCACATCAGGGGGCGGCGGGACAAGAGGAATGCCGCCGGCGCAGCGATCCACAGGCTAAGGCAGTTGAAACAATCCATCAAGCTCCCGAGCAGCCCGTGGCCCAGCCGCCCGCGCAGCCGGACGATGATATCCGCGGGGCCGTCCTCATTGGCCAGCAGATGGGTGACCCGCCACGTCGCCAGGACGGCCAAAGCGAACAGCATCCAAGAGCTCATCCGTTGAACCCACTCGCCCCATGCCTAGGGCGTTGCCGTTTAGGCTCCGCCGGGCTGATTGCACTTTAGTCGATCAGCGGGCCGGGGAGATCGGAATTCCCCCGGTCCGCCGTCGCTACCGTTGACTCAATCGGCTACAAATTCGTTAGCGTTGTTCCCGCGGCTGCCGCGGCTGCCGTTGTACCCCCTTGGCCGCGAACCACGGTCCATGTAGTTCCCGAGACGTTGGCCACTTTCATGGTCTCGCCGGTCCCGCCCACCGTCACATTGAACGGCGTGGACGGAAAACCGGCGCTGCTCGCGACGGTGATAGACGTTCTGGGTGGCCGTTATGGCGGCGGCCAGAGTTGTGGTGACGTGCCCGCAGATGCAGAAGGTCAGCAGGTTTTCTATCACACTCCGGTCAACCAGGCCGGTGGTGAGCCCGGGTCTGGTATTAAGCCACACTTGATAGGAGCAGTTGGACCAAGTGCTCGTGTTCTCTACGATGGTCCCGCTGGCTCCTCTGCCCCCAGCGGTGAAGGTCACTCCCGCGGTTGGATTCGGCGGGGTGATGACGCCCGGTGAGGGCACGCTTGGGCAACCGTCGATTTCGAGCGACCACGCGCCGGAGTACATCTCTTCGTGATCGACGGTGAACTGCACCGAGAGAGTCTCGTCGATCGGCGTGCAGCAGTCCGTTCCGAACTCAAGGAACCACAGGTTATTGACTTCGGTCCAGTTGTTGACGTGAATCTTGCACAATGAGTTGGAGTAGTCCACCGTGGTGGCTCCTACCCGCGTGGCTTGAAAGATGATCGAGAGGTCCGTTCCCGTTTTCAGGTTAGGGGCAATTACGGGGCTACCCGCGGGAGCGCCGCCTGGGTCGCCTATGGCCAGCGAGGGAGACCCGAACGGGTAGCCACCAGGGGCGACTCCGGGTTGGGTGGTGTCGAAGCCTAGGAGGTTTTGGAAGCCTCCACCGATGATACTCGGGTCGACTGTAATCCAGCCGTTGGCGTCCGGAGCAAGGTAGTGCACGGGTGCGTACCACGTCGTTCCGGGCGCCGGTGGACCGGGGTCCGGTGGGACGGGGCCCGGCGGATACGGTGGAGGTGGCATGAAGCCAGGGGGAACGATCATCACACTCGGCGACAGAGGCGAGGAAGTGGCGGTGGCCTTTCCGGACCCATCTTCCGTCGGCCAACTGACCGTTGTTGTCACCGTCCCGACCACGATGGGGCAGACCAAACTGCCATTGATCGGCAGTGGGTTGATCCACACCGTGGCTCCCGCGGGGGCCGTGGCGGGCGTGGTGCCATCCTGGCCGCGGAGCACGGTCCACGTGGTTCCTGAAATACTGTTCACCGTTATGGTCTCGCCCCCAACTTCGCCCGGCTCGGTGGAATAGCAGACTGACACATCGAACGGCATGGGCGGAACACCGGCGCTGCTGGTGACGCTGATGGATGTCTGAGAAGCGTTTATAGCGGCGGCCAGGGTGGTGGCGGCGGTGGCATAGAGGAAGCGATACTGCATCTGCACACCCGGGTGCGTCGGGGAGTAGGCCGGACAGAACCCGCCCAGTTGCAGACAGTCATAAAACGCAAAGTTCGGGCCGCCCCCGTAGGCCAGGGTCGCGATCGGGAGGCTGGTGCTGGTTAGTCCCGTCGAGGGGTCGATATCCGAATAGATTTGGAAATTTCCCACATACCTGAACAGGGGTTCAAGCGCCGGGTTCGGGCAAACGCAGGTGCAGAACCAGTAACAGACGGTGGAGCACACCCAGGCGCACACTTGGTGGCAGTACGGGCCGAGAGCATAGCGGGAAATGATGCCGCTATAGGCCTTGGCATCACCGTTCAGCACGGCGATTACCAGATCGCCCAGGGCGCGAGGGTGGTTGGCGAACTGCCGCGTGGCCAGGGCAAAATTCCGGGCCTCCTCGATGCCATCCCCTCCGGAAGTGAAAACCGGGGAGGGAGTCTCGCACAGCTCCAGGCACACCCTGACGCACCGCCAACTGCAAACCAAATGGCAGATGAACTCGCACCCGGAGCCGAAGCCGGCATTGGCAATAACGGACTGCAACGTCTCGCAGTTGAGGGACACCGCAGCCTTGCCAATGGCGTCGAGAGCCTTCTCATTGGCAGTCAGGCTGGCAAGCACCTTCCCGGCCGCCCGGATCTCGTTCACCGCATCCGGAAGGCGGTCAGGTTGGGACGTGCAGACAACCTCGCAGACCCGGTTGTAGATAATCGAGCAAACCCAGTGGCACAGCAGGTAGCAGAAGTCATTGAGTCCGAGTTCGTCAAGGGCAGCCCGATACTCCTCCGCATTGCCGCAAGAGACGGCATCAACGACGCGGCGCAAGTGCTTCTCATGGGACGCGAGTTGGGCGGCGGCGCGCACGAACTCTTGCAGGTTGGGGGTGGGTACCTTTTCCCGAGGCGGGCCACATACCTCCATGCACCGCAGCACGCAGATCTTGGTCCGTACCCAATCGCAGATTAATTCGCACTGGGGAAGCAATTCGAGGCTTCCCAGGACCCAGCGAAAAGCGTCGGGGTCCTTCGACTCGAAGGCAGCTACCACAGCGGCGAACCCACCGCTGTTCTGGGCGAGCTGTCCAACGGCATCGGCCTGCGCCGTTAAGCGGCTGACAGCGTCCGTGAAAGCGCTCCCGTTATTCATCGATGACGGCATGATGGATTCTCCTTTTCAATTCTTGAGATTCGGACACCGACCACCGTCCGGTACCGTTAAGACCGCCTTGTATTGCGCAGGCAACCTTGGCCCGCAGGGTTCCTTCCGTTACTTCCCCTTCTTGCCCGAATGCTCGGAGGCGTCTTGTCTTCAAGGAACTGTTCTAGCGCTGCATCCTGGGCCGTCCTTGGGATACGCCGGAGCACTCCACCGTTTGTCCTGTAAACACCCGGGGGGGCCTGCCCCTTCAAAACATGCTAGGGGCTCTCATGATTCGTCTCTCAAATCAAGCGGAATAAAAGGCAAATTGTCCCTGAACGCGTACATTTAATCCGAAGCCAGTAGAATTGTCAATAATTTTCTTATGCTCAGTATTATTTTTTCTTTTGTAACATTTAGGTGAGTGAGCAACTTAGCGAGGCGCAGAGAAAGCCGGGCGCCGGCCGTACGAAATCTCTTCCTGGCCACGAGTAGTCGGCTCTACAGGATTCCGCACGCGAGCAGGTTGGCGAACGCTGCGGATCGATTTGGGTCACGCCGCAACTGGTGCCCCGTCCAAGGCGAAATCGTTTTACCTCGGGCGCCGCCTATCTTCAGGCCGCATGACCAGCTCTTTGCGTACCCAGTTATTACTGACTCCAACTGCCTTGCCGCCGCCCCCTGCACCGAACGCCCACGCTGCATCTATTTGCAAGGCCTCCGATCTGCCCAATTCGTCGAGCTCATCACCAGCATCGCCGGTTTTCTCATCCCGTCAGTTCGCCGGGCTTCAATGGGAACATCAACTTTGCTGGAATCAGGATTCTTCGTGCTGCTGCGATGGCATTAAGGTTCAGCATTCAGGTTGACTCTCCCCACTACTGGGAATAGTATGTCCGCTAATGTATGAGTCATAACATTTTATCCTCTCTCCGAACTGGTGTTCACTTTCAGTCTCGAGGTAACCCTCATGTTTGCCCGAACCGGCTTGTTGGTCTTGTGCCTCACCCTTTCCTTAGGAATGCGGGCCGGGGATCTGCCCACCGCACCTGCTGAAGATCTCCTCAAAGTCTACGCCCAGCTTCGTTCTTTGCACGGAAGCACGCAGGGGGCGATTACGGAGAATGTAGTGTGGAAACGCGACGCCGCCACGTTCACATTTAAAGACGGCCACATGACATTTGCCGAGCCGGTGGGGGGCCGCGTGCTCGCCGCAAACTTCGAAGGTCAAGGGTCGATTCGAATCCAGGCTCCGACTCCCGCTTTGCAACGCCAACTCGCGCGTTTCGCCGGGGGGCCCGCGCTGGAAGACGACTTCAAGCAAGCCGTCTTTTTCTTCACCGACGATTCCGCCGGCCAGTTGCAACAGTTGATGAGAATTGGCGCCGGGGCCAATGCCGACGCGGCAACGCAGGCTTTTGGGGCTGCCCAGAGGAAATACGCGGAGGGCTTCAACGGTTGGTGGAGCAACGAACGGAAGGGCAACCTTCAGATGCGCAATTTGGCGGCGCGCATGTTGGCCGACCTCACCGATCCTTCCAGCAAGGGCTTCTTCCTGGCGGATTTCAAAGGTAGTCACCACGGCGACCTGCTCTACCTGATCAGTTGGAATCGCGATACGCCGCTGTTCCCCGACCTGGCGAATGATGAGGAGGTCGCGTTGATCCATTACGTTCGCGATAATTACTTCGAGTGGTGGGGGGGATTCCACTTGGCGGAGGAGTACGCGCACACGCCTTGGCCGGAGCACCGGACTTTGTTCGCCCATTGCCGCCAGGAGAACATCGACGCCGAGATCGCCAAGAACAACCGCCTTTCCGCCACGGCCACCATGGAGTTTGAGGTCCCTGGAGGCACAGCCCGCGTCTTGGCGTTCAGCCTGGAAGGCGTGCTCAGAATTTCCTCCATCCAGGATGCGCAGGGCAAGAAGGTGGCGTTCATTCAGGAGGCCCGCGAATTGGATAGCGACCCTTGGATCATCCTGCCCGAGCCGGCGGCGCCGGGAAAGGTCTACAATGTCAAGATCGCCTACGCCGAGGACTCAACCCAGGACAGCCGCATCGTTTATCACCAGGGTTCGGGGCTCTTTTATGTGACCGCGCGCGCGAGTTGGTTCCCCAGTTTCGGCGCCTTCGACGACCGGGCCAAGTACACGCTGCATTTCCTTTCGCCGAAGAAGTTCACATTCCTGGGGACGGGCCGCCTGGTGAAGTCGGCAAAGGATAAGGAAGAACTGGTTACCGACTGGGATTCGGATGTTCCCCTGAGCGTCGTGGGTTTCAACTACGGCGATTTCGCTGAGAAGAGTCAGTCTGACGGCAGCCTGACCGTGACGGCTTACGGTGGGCGTGAGGTTCCTGATGAGCTGGCTCCGGCCAAGGAGAGCGCCTTGGGCGGCGGGGTTAACACCTCTTCGATGCTGGGATATGCCGCCGGACTTAGCCTCCAGGCCCTCAAGCTTTACCAGTACTATTTTGGACCGCTGCCCTTCAAAACAATTTCGGTCACCGAGCAGCCCGTCATGGGGTATGGGCAGAGCTGGCCAACGCTCATTTTTCTGCCCTACGATTCGCTTTTGGACACCACGACCCGTCACTTCCTTGGGTTCCAGGTGTCAGCAGAGGAAGCGGAGTTTTACAACGTTGTCGCGATCCATGAAATGTCGCATCAATGGTGGGGGCACCTCGTGGGCTGGAAGACCTATCGCGACCAATGGTTGTCGGAAGGGTTTGCCGAGTTTTCTGCCAGCCTATATCTACGCAGGCTTCAAACCGAGAAAATTCGCACCTACTGGGATCGCAAGCGCCGGTTTCTTCTCTCCAAGAATCCGGTTGGGCACCGGCCCGTCGATGTGGGGCCCGTCTATCTCAATGAACAATTGAACGCGCATCTGGAGCAAGGAAACTCCTACATGATTTACGCCAAGGGAGCTTACATTCTGGAAATGATCCGCCTTCTTATGGAAAATCCCAAGCTACCTGATCCCGACCAGCGTTTCATCGACATGATGCGCGACTTCGTAACCACTTACGCCTACCGTAACGCCTCCACAGCGGACTTCCAACGCATCGTGGAGAAACACACCCACGAGCCGATGGATTGGTTTTTCAACGAGTACGTCTATGGCACGGAGATCCCCACTTATGACTTCCAATACAAGCTCGAGGACGCCCCTGGTGGCAAAAGCATCCTGCAATGCTCCCTGACCCAATCGGGAGTATCGGACCAGTTTGAAATGCGCGTGCCTCTGTACATGACCGTGGGCAAGGGGATTCAGCGAATGGGCTTTATCAAGATTAAGGGGGCGTCCACCGTTCCCATTCAGGTTCCCCTGCCGGCCCGTCCTGACCGGATTTCGATTGACGAGTACCACGATATTCTCGCCATCGAGCACCAATAGGCGAGATATGATATTTCGCACTGTTCGCAACCGCCGCCGATGTATGTAAACAACCGGATCATCCAGCCGTCCGGCCAGCGGGCGGGTCGCCTGCCGAGAAGCGGCCCCACCCCGCTACATCCAAATTCTCACCATTGACGATTTTTCGTGGCCCGTGCTAACCTTTGGCTGCTGGCATAGTCTAACTATGTTAAGGAGACATGCGATGCGCCAGAACGAAATCCCTCCCGGAACGCTCTACCTTCTGATTCTTAAAGCCCTGGCTCGCCATCGGGAACTGCACGGTTATGAGATCGCGAGTTGGATCGAGCAGGTTTCTGACGAGGTCTTGCAGGTTGAGGAAGGCTCGCTCTACCCGGCGCTCCAGCGCATGTTGGTTAAAGGCTGGGTCACGGCGAAATGGGGAGTAACGGCGGGGAATCGCCGGGCACGCTACTACCGCCTCACGCCACTCGGCCGAAAACAGCTCGAGGTTGAGGTTTCCGAGTTCGAACGGGTCGTAGCCGCCATTACGCGGGCAATTCAGATCGCCTAAGGGGTAATCGCCGTGATTTGGTTCAGCGAATTTGGAAGACGCCTCGCGATGCTGTTTCGTCGCGAACAATTCGATTCTGACCTGAGAGAAGAGTTGCGCCTGCACCGCGAATTGCGCGAGCAAGATGAAATCGATCGCGGCCTTTCGCCTGAAGATGCTCACTACGCCGCGCAGCAACGCTTTGGCAACGACTTGCTTTTAAGGGAGGAGAGTCGCGACCTGTGGCGATGGAATTGGGTGGAGAATCTCTTCCATGATGTCCGCTTCGGGCTGCGGCAACTGGGGCGCAATCCCGGGTTTACTTCCGTTGTCGCCTTGTCGTTAGCGCTGGGAATCGGCGTCAACACCGCCATTTTCAGCCTCATCAACGCGGTGATGTTGCGGACGCTGCCGGTAAAAGCTCCTGAGCGGCTCGTGTTCCTGGACCGGGCAGGCCGGGTGGGTGAAGACCTTGAGGCCGTCAGCAGCGACAATGGCAGTGAAAATGAGTCGCCCTTCTCCTACCCCGCATACGAAGAGTTTCGAGCGCATGCTGACGCTTTCTCCAGCCTGTTTGGTTTTGTTTCTCTCGGCAAATCCCACATGAACATCGACGGCCAGGCAAGCCTGGCGGATGGGGAATTGGTGACCGGCGATTATTTCCCGGGCCTCGGAGTCTCCCCGGTGCTGGGCCGGACCATCACCCGTGAGGACGCCAAGCCCGGCGCCCCGCGGGCTGCGGTGATCAGCTACAACTATTGGGTGCGCCAGTTCGGACGCAATCCGGCAGTGGTGGGAAAGGGCGTCATGGTGGATGGCGTGTCCTTCACCATCGTGGGTGTGACTCCGCCGGAATTCTTCGGCCTTCAGCCCGGACGGTCGGTGGATGTTTGGGTCCCGTTGGTGGAAGAAACCAGGCTCTTGCCTTATGGAATGAGTTCGACGCCGGGGGGCCGCGCCCTTTTTACCTCACGCGACTGGTGGTGGCTCATCATCGCGGGACGCCTCCGGCCGGGAGTAACGGCGCAGCAAGCCACGGCTCAACTCGATGTCTTGTTCCGGCAGAGCGTCACCGCCGGGCGGAAGGTGGCGCTTGATCCGAAGGATAATCTGCATATCCGCCTTCAGCCCGCGGCGCGGGGGCTGGCAATTCTTCGGCAACAGTTCTCCAAACCACTCTGGATTCTGATGATCATCGTGGGAGTGGTTCTGCTGATTGCCTGCGCGAACGTGGCCACGCTGCTGGTGGCGCGCGCGACAGTACGGCAGAAGGAAATCGCCGTGGGGCTTTCCATGGGCGCACTCCGAGCCCGCCTGGTGCGCCAACTGCTCACGGAGAGCGTTCTGCTGGCGGGCTTTGGCGGCTTGCTCGGTCTGCTCTTCGCCTTTTGGGGAAGCCACACGCTGGCGCTGCTGATGTCCGAAGGCAGCCACCCCCTCGAATTGAATGTCCAGCCCGACGCGCGCGTGCTGGCCTTTACGGCGGCCGTTTCAGTGCTGACCGGAATCTTGTTTGGCCTCGCTCCAGCCCTGCGCGCCACGAGGGTTGATTTGACCCCAGCGCTGAAAAGCAGTGCGGGGGCAATCTCCGCCCTGGGGCAACGAGCGCGCTGGGGTTTGGGAAAGTCTCTAGTCGTCGCCCAGGTGGCTCTGTCACTACCCTTGTTGATGGGCGCGGGCCTTTTCGTGCAGACCCTGGGGAATCTGCAAAGCCGGAACCTCGGATTCGACCAACACCGCCTGCTGTTGTTTGGGATTGACCCCTCCAAGGATGGCTATCAAGGCGAGCGGCTGCACGATTTTTGCGGCCAGTTGCTCGCGCGCTTGCAAGCTTTGCCCGGCGTGAGGTCAGCAACCGTGTCGGAGGTCACCTTGGTTTCCGGTACGCAGGATCAAATGCCCATAGCGGTGGAAGGCTACAAGCCCAAGCCCGGGGAGAGCATGGGCGTGGACTGGAACAACGTCGGCCCGTCTTTCTTCGCCACCATGGGCATCCGAATGGTGTTGGGCCGCGACATCGATGGGCGCGACACCTCAACCGCGCCCAAAGTGGCGGTGGTCAATGAGGCCTTTGCCCGGCGCTTCCTGGATGGCCGCAACCCTCTGGGTTACAAAATTGACTTGAAGAACCCATTTTCAGAGGTTCCGGAAAAGGTCTTGGTTTACGAAGTTGTGGGCATGGTTCAGGACTCAACTTACGCCAGCGTGCGAGATGAATCACACCCCACCGTCTACGTCCCATTTGACCAGATGCCTTGGCGGCCGTGGGGAATCCATTATGAGGTCCGAACGGTGGGCGATCCGCTGGCGCTCGTCCCATCGGTGCGCCAAGCCGTCCGTGCTCTCGACCCGAATTTGCCGATATCCAACGTCAAAACTCAAACCGCGCAGATCGCCGAGGCGCTCACCGACGAACGCCTTTTCGCGCAGCTATCCAGCTTCTTCGGAGGCATCGCCACGATGCTGGCCTTCATCGGTCTGTACGGCCTGCTGGCCTATGCCGTGGCGCGGCGGACGGGAGAGATGGGCATTCGCATGGCGCTGGGCGCGCAGCGGCGCGACATTCTGCGATTGGTCATGGGGGAAACGCTGGTCATTGTGGGGGTGGGCATCGCCCTCGGCGTGCCCGCGGCGTTCGTGGCCATTCGTTTTGTGCAGAGCATGCTGTTTGGCCTGCGCCCCACCGATGCCCTGACCGCGTCTGTCGCGGCGGCCGTGATGATTCTCGTGGCGCTTCTGGCCGGTTACATCCCCGCCCGCCGCGCCACCAAAGTCGATCCACTGGTGGCGCTGAGGTACGAGTAAAGCAGTGGTTAGTGCCTAGCAGGATGCTGAAAAAGTCGAGATTTAACTTGATAAGTCATGCGTAGGTATGTTACGTAATCCTTAGGAATAATCCTAAGGAGGATATGAGATGCGCGGAGAAGACCTTCATCAGGACCACCTTTACAGCTACGTGTCGCCGGAACAGCGGGTTCCGGCGGATCACCCTTTGCGGGCCATCCGTCAAATGGCCAATATCGTCCTGGAACGCCTTTCCCCGAAACTGGGCCGCCTCTACTCGACGGTGGGCCGCCCCTCGATCCCGCCCGAGAAGTTGCTGCGGGCTTTGCTGCTGCAGGTCCTCTACACCCTGCGCAGCGAGCGCCTGCTGATGGAGGAGTTGGACTATAACCTCTTGTTCCGCTGGTTTGTGGGCTTGAACCTGGACGATCCGGTCTGGGATGCCACCGTGTATTGCAAGAATCGCGAACGCCTGCTGAAAGGAGAGGTGGCGCAGGCTTTCTTCGAGGAGGTCCTGAAATTGGCGGGCGAGCACCAACTGCTCAGCGATGAGCATTTCACCGTGGATGGAACGCTGATCGAGGCTTGGGCGAGTCTGAAGAGCTTCCAGAAGAAGGATGCGGCGCCCACCCCTCCGCCGGAAGATCCCGGCAATCCCACGGTGAATTTCCACGGGGAGCAACGTTCCAATGCCACGCATGCCTCGACCACCGACCCGCAGGCCCTGCTCTCTCGCAAGGGTCCGGGAAAAGAAGCCAAGTTGAACTACCTGGGACACGTGTTGATGGAGAATCGCCACGGGTTGGCGGTGCAGACCGCGTTGACCCAAGCGACGGGGACCGCCGAGCGCGACGCGGCCGTGACCATGGTTACCGCCCAAGCCCCGGCCGGCGGCGTGACTCTGGGTGGGGACAAAAACTATGACACCCAAGGCTGTGTGGCCCAGCTGCGCGACGCCGGCGTCACCCCGCACGTGGCGCAGAACACGGGGCGGCGCGGAGGCAGTGCCATTGATGGACGTACCACGCGGCATCCCGGCTATGCCCTCAGTCAGCGCGTGCGCAAGCGGGTGGAAGAAATCTTTGGCTGGGTGAAAACCGTGGGCGGCATGCGCAAGACGCGCTTCCGGGGAAAGGCGCGGGTGGGCTGGATGTTCACCTGGGCGCTGGCGGCCTACAATCTGGTCCGCATGCGCAATCTGTTGCGGGAGGCGGAAGGATGAGGGAGAGGTGTCTTCAGAGCACGAAAATCGCGCTCTCGGGGGCCACGCCGAGCCCCCCAGGAAGGGCCTCCGACCCTTACTTGAGCATCTTGAAAACCCTTCACTCCGCCGAATTTTATTTTTGAGATCCATTTTTCAGCATCCTGCTAGTGGTAAGTGGCTAGGGAAATGGTTATCGCTCAGCTTTCAGCAAAAGGCCTAATACTCGCTGAGAAGTGGCTGAATGCTGATAGCTGAAAACTGATCACTGAGAGCTGATAGCTGAAAGCTGAGAGCTTGCGAGGCAAACATGTTGACTGAACTTGGCCGACGGCTCCTGATGCTGCTGCGACGCAATCGATTCGACGCCGACCTGGACGAAGAAATGCGCCTGCACCGCGAGTTGTGGGAGCAGGAGCAAATCGAAGCGGGCGTCCCGCCGGAAGAAGCGCGATATTCGGCGCGCCGGAGATTCGGAAACGACCTCGTGTTAAGAGAGGAGAGCCGCGATATGTGGGGATGGACCTGGCTGGAAAACTTGATTCAAGATGTTCGCTACGGTGTGCGGATGCTACGGAAGAATGCAGGCTTCACGGCCGTGGCGGTGATTACGCTGGCGCTCGGAATTGGGGCCACGGTGGCCATTTTCAGCGTGGTTTACGGCGTACTTCTGAGGCCACTGCCCTATTTTCAGCCTGACCGGCTCGTCGAGTTGCACGAGGTGAACAGCCATGGCGGGCACATGAATTTCGCTGACCCGAATTTCGAGGACGTGCGGGCATCGAGTCTAACGCTCGACGGCGTGGCGGAGTACGGCGCCTGGCTGGAATCAGTGGCCGGCCCTTCCGAACCCACCCGCACCATGACCGCCTCGGTTTCGCGCGATTTCTTTCCCCTGTTGCGCGTGCAGCCGGCGCTGGGGCGGGGCTTTGCGCCGGAGGAGCAACGCTTCGGCGCCGCTCCCGTGGCGCTGGTGAGTTACGCCTACTGGAAGCAATGTCTGGGCGGCGCGAGCGATTTGTCCCGCGGCAAGCTGAACATTGAGAACCACGACGTCGCCGTGGTGGGGGTGCTGCCTGCCGGTTTTCGTTTTCCCATGGACAGTGATATTTGGGTGCCGCGCGAATTGTGGGAAAGGCTTCCCAGCCGCACGGCGCACAACTGGCACGTGCTGGCGCGCCTGCGCGGGGGCGTGCTCCTGATCCAAGCGCGCGGCGAGCTTACCGGAATCGCCCACCGTTTGAAGCAACAGTACGGCAAGGACACCAATATGGTGGATATCTCCGCCGTGCGCTTGCAGGATTTCCTGACCAGCGACGTGAGCAAGCCGCTTTACATTTTGCTGGGGGCAGTGGGATTTTTGTTGCTCGTGGCGTGCGCCAATGTCGCGAATTTGCTGCTGGCTCGCGTAGCGGCTCGCGAACGGGAATTCGCCATTCGCGTGGCGATGGGCGCGGGACGCCTCCGCCTGGTGGGCCAATTCCTCACGGAAGCCTTGCTCCTGGCCCTGGCGGGGGGCGCGCTGGGTGTGCTGCTGGCGCAATGGGGAGTGGACGCGCTGCTGGCCATTGCTCCGCTAAACCTCGCCCGCCCGGAGCACGTCTCGTTGAACCTGCCCGTGCTGCTTTTTGCTTTGGCGATGGCGACGGGCGTTGCGCTTGGCCTCGGCTTGTTCGCCGCGTGGCGCGCCGCCCGGGGTGACCCGGAGCAAGCATTGGCCGAACGCGGCCAAGGTTACGTGGGCACGGTGCGCGGCCATCGGCTGGGGCGCGCGGTAGCGTCCGCGCAACTGGCCATTACCCTGGTGCTGCTGGTGGGCGCGGGCTTGCTCGGCCGCAGCCTGCTGCGCGTGCTTTCCGTCGATCCGGGTTTCCACACCGATCACATCCTCACCTTCGACATGGCCTTGCCGCTCGCGGTGAAAGATGCAGAAAAAGCGCAGCGTTTGGACTTCCTCAATAACCTGTTTGCGCAATTGCGGGCGCTCCCCGGAGTCGTGGAGGTGGGAGGCACCGGCGGGTTGCCGCTCAGTGGGGACCTGGCAGACGGCGGTTTTGTGATGATGAATCCCGGAGACAAACCGCCCGCAATGGGCGATTGGAAGCTGTGGCAGGATCCGACGCGCACCGGCGACGCCGATTATTGCGTGGCGAGCGAAGGCTATTTTCACGCCCTGGGCATTCCCCTGCTGCGCGGCCGCCTGTTCCGTGATACGGACACCATGAATTCGCCGCACGTAGCGCTGATCAGCCAGACCTTGGCGCGAGAGAAGTGGCCAAACCAGGACCCCCTCGGCCAGACCTTGGAGTTCGGAAACATGGATGGCGACACGCGCCTGCTGACCATCGTCGGGGTGGTGGGCGACGTGCGCGTTGCAACCCTGGAATCCAAGCCTCCCGCCATCATTTACGTTGACTACCAGCAACGGCCGCAGTCCACTGGGAGCTTTACCGTGGTGATGCGCACCATCGTTCCGCCCGCCACTTTGATTCCGGCGGCGCGCAAGATCTTGGGGGCCCTTGCCCCCAACGTTCCACCCAGCTTCAGTACCTATGCCAAGGTCTTTGCGGATTCGCTGAAAGCGCGATACTTCAACCTGCTCCTAGTGGGAGTCTTTGCCGCGACCGCCCTGCTGCTGGCCATGGCGGGGATTTACGGCGTAATGGCGTATTCGGTGGCGCAACGCACCGGCGAGTTCGGAGTGCGCATGGCGCTGGGCGCGGAAGCCGCCGACGTGCTGCGCCTGGTGCTGCGCCAAGGTCTGGTGATAGTGGCGGTGGGCGTCGCGGTGGGTATTCTGGGGTCTTTGGCGCTGACCCGCATCATGGCCACGCTGCTGTTCGGCGTGAGCGCCACCGATCCGCTCACTTTCGCGGGCGTGACGATGGCGCTGGCGCTGGTGGCCCTGGCGGCCTGTTACCTCCCCGCCCGCCGGGCAACCAAGGTCGATCCCATGGTGGCGCTGAGATACCAGTGAGGGCTGAGGATTGATGGATACGGAGTCATGATAGGGCAGATGATTCGCGCGGCGAGCCACGGCGCATTCCCCAAGAGCATCACAGGTCGCGCCGCGGCAGGTTGTCCAAGGCAATATCACCAAAGCTCGGCCAACCTCCATCATCCTACTGCTCCCACAGCCCTTCCCACACTCGATTCCGGCGCGTCCGTCATCGCAGGGAAGGCCCACGGGCACGAAAAGGTCGCCGCCGCTAAGATTGGCGGACTTTCAGCTACGACGCTACAGGGAGTACCTTCTTGGTTTCTGCCGGCAACATGTTATAGGCTCCAATATTATTAAATTTATATTAATCTTTATGGTGTTGCGCGATATTCAAACTAAACTTCGCCACGCTGGGGGCGGTGTTGGTGATTTTCGTGCCCAAGTGAGGAAGCAAGGGTTTTGGTTACAGTCCAGCGCCTTTTGAAGGTCGATGGAGTGGGACTGCTTCTGGGAGTCGCTGCTGGACGGGCCGGAAATTGCCGCTGGCAAGTGGGGGTTTTTGACCGCGGCATCGGGAGCGAAGAAAATCTGGAGGCGCTGCGGCGGCGGGGAAGTTAAAGGACCGCGCCAAGATCGAGCGCGGGCTGGGGAAAACTCAGGCCCGCCACCCGCAAGTCGCCCATCTGGGCGACGTGCAGGCGACCGGGAAGAACGGCGCCGTGGCGCTGCAAGGGCAAGCCCAGCAAGACCGGCGGAACTGGCAACCGGCCCGCGGGGGCGCCTGCCTGTTGCGGAGCAACCTGCCGCCGGGGAAGCCGGAAGAACTGTGGAAGACTTGCATCCAACTCACGGAAGCGGAGACGGAGTCTCGAGTGTTGAAGGGTCCGCTGTCGGTCCGGCCCATCTTTCACCAACCGGAGCGGCGGTCCCAAGTCCATATTCTGGTGCCGTTACCCGGCTATGCACTGTGGGTCACGTTGAAACACCTGTTGCGGCGGAAAGGCTCGACCCTCTCCCCGGCCAAGGCGCTCGAGTTGCTAAGCACACTGGTCAGCGCCGACCTCGTGCTGCCCACCACCGACGGGCGGGAGATCCGCTTGCGGCGCGTCGCTACCCCCAATGTCGAACAGAAACAACCCTTGGACCAACTCGCCATCGCCGTGCCGGACCGCCGCGGTTTCGATCACCAATGTAGCGTAGACATGGCGACAGCGTGAACCGGTTCCAAGGCACTTGCCTGATTGTTCGATGTTCTCATGACGAGCTTGGACTAGCTGGGACTTCTGGAATCGGGTCGGTGGGGCGTTACCGTCTGCGGAAAAACGCTTTCCTAACGCGAGAATTCCTGAGATGCGGATCAGAATGCGGCCGGAAAACAGCCCGGGGGAAAGTGCTACTTCCTTCTCTCTATCGTCAACGGCAAAGTTACTCGGGCTCGTGAGGCTCTCGCCGATCCCGTCAGAAATCCATAGCGCAGGAGACACCATAGCGCCCGCACCCCATCCTTCCAAGTGATCTTCTTTCCTTCCTCGTACGTTCGCCCGTAATAGGAAATGGGCGTCTCGTAAATTCGCCATCCAGCGCGCGCGATCTTGATGGTGATTTCCTGCTCAAACCCAAAGCGATCTTCGCGCAGGTCGATATCCTCCAAAACCTCCCGCCGGAAGGCCTTGTAACATGTCCAAACGTCGGAGAGATTGATGTTTGTGACCATGTCCGAAAGGGTGGTCAGGAATTTATTGCCGACGTAATGCCAAAACAGCAGGACCCGGTGGGGCCCCCCGAGAAAACGCGACCCATAGACCACATCGGCCCTACCCTCTTCAATAGGAAGTATCAGGCCGGTATAATCCGCCGGATCGTATTCCAGGTCGGCATCCTGGATAATGATGATGTCACTGCGCGCTTCCTGGAACCCCCGGCGCAGGGCTGCTCCTTTTCCCCGGTTCTGGGCCTGGAAGAACACGCGGATATTATCGGTGCGCAAGACGGCTCCACTGTGCGGCAGAGTCATCTGCGGCTGAGCCATCTCGGCACAACGGCCTATCTTCGTCAATAATTCACGCGTACCATCGGTCGACCCGTCGTCGACGATCACGATTTCCTTCTCCAGGTCGAGGTCTTGCACGCGCACCAGAATCTCTTCGATGGTCGCTATCTCGTTATAGACGGGCATTACCACCGAGATTCGGGGTGAGTGATCCGACATCATTTGCCCCTCGTGCATCTTCTAGCTCCCGAGATTCCCTGCTGGCCCAACGGTGTTGCAGGGTTGCCGCCGTCTCCAACCCTCATCGCGCCCTTGCCTCGCGCGGAGCATGAGAAGGCTCCAGCAAAGTGTGCATTTGCCGCGCACGCTTTGGGATGGCAGCGAGCCACGATTCTAGCGTCAGGAATCGCTATATTTGAGATTGTAGGTTGGGACGCAAATATTTGCAAATCTCAGCGTTCCAAGACTCTCCGTTCCACATATTCACTCACGACGGCGCGCATCGTTTCCATAAGACTATTCGGAGAGAAGGGGCTAACGAAGCAGAGAGGGAAATCCAGCGAAGAGAACTGGTGCAGCAAAAGTCGTGCCACAGACGTGGCAGTTGGGGGTTAGGCAACAAGCCAGAGGATTTGGGGCAAAGGTCAAAACAAAACAGCTTCTCATCCGACAGGAGTCAGGTCGATTTCTCCACTGCGCCCGGGGAGGACCGAAGAAGCGCAGCATTTCGGGCAGGTTGCGATCCAACCGTTTCCCCCTCCACCCGCAAATTTCCTGCCGGTGCGCCCCATAGGCCCACTATGCCAACTCGGCACTGCGCCTCATTCAACGGGGGAACTCTCCTTCTGCGGTGGAGGAGAAAGATTCGGCAGAGGATCCAAACCTCTGGACTTACGCCTTGCCAACCGACCCCGCAGTGCCCGTTCCTGGGCTGACCTCACCGCGATCCTGCGCATATGCCGATGCAGCGCCATGACATAGGCAACAATCGGGGCGCTTAGTAGCCAAGCGGCGGAAAAATAGGCAAAAGTCGATTCCGCAAAAGAAGAAATCATCACAAACAGAAAGATTGCGGGAATCTCAGGAGGGATTAGGGACTTGTCAGGCGGCTGCCGCAAGAAAAAGTACTTAATCATGTAGTACCACACGATCGCCAATCCAATCAGAATGGCTCCCCCTCCCAAAAAACCAGACTGAAAGACGACGTGCAGGAAAGCATCGTGCATGTGCATCCCCCCCAGAAAGAACCGGTCAGCCTGGAAACCCAAACCCACCCATGGCGAGTTCCAAAGGATATGCCACGCCTCCACCCAAGTCTGGACCCGTCCACTCATGGTGATCACGGTCCTATCAATGTGGCCCGTTCGGGTGAAGTACTTAAAGAATGCAGAATAGAACCCTCGCAAACCCAAGAGAATGGCGGCAGCGGCCCCGATCAGGAAATTAATGGTGCGCTTGGCTTTTTCGGTGCCCAAGATCACGATCATGCTGACGGCAAACGCTGCTATCTCTGTACGGCCATTGGCAATGATCAATGCGTACATCGAAGCCAGGAACAGTATCCCCCATATGATTCGATAGCGAAGCTTGCCTTTCCTCATAAACCCCGGGAACGCCACCAGAGCGGACATGGCGGCATACCGGGCAAATCCGGTGTTCCGAGTGGAAACCATCCCCATGACCGTGCCGACACTGCCGCCGTACGCCCGCTCATTTTGTATGCTGCCTTCAGTCGGAATTATTACCGCTCCCCCCAGCAGGGGGATGGCGCCCAGCAGGCTGAGTGTCAGAATTGTGCCTATAATCCAGGTGAGCGTCAGCACGTGGCGCAGGTCGGGGAGAGGATCGTCGACTTGGACAATGGCCAGTAGAACCAAAACAATCGCCAGGTAATTAGCTCCATAATACAACGCAAATGTGGGGTCGGGCGATAAGGTCGCGGAAGAAGCCAGTCCCGTGACGGCGTACAGTAACATCAACCCCAAAGGCCCCGCCATCCAAGAAAGCAGGCGGTTCGGCCGTGCGATGATCAGTAATAGAGCAATCCAACCCGCTAGCATCGGGAAAAACGCCCTGACGCCGTGGATGAAATCCATGGTATCGACAGGAAATCCGGGATCAATCACGCGCCCAATGTCCGTGTTGTAGCCTCCCCAGAGAAGGAACCACAATCCCATGCCCAACAAGGCATTCACACTAACCTTCTGTCTAGGCTTTACAGGTTTATCAAGCGGAATGGCCCTGCCGGTCACCCGTCTCAGCCGCAGGGGTTTTGCCACTTCAATTCCCATCTATGCCTCGTGGGAGCGTACTCCCAGCACTTCCTTGTAAATCTTAAAGAGCCGTTCACCTAAGTGATCCCAACTATAGGCTTGCTCCGCGCGCACCCGTCCTGCTTTACCCATCTTCATGCAGAGTTCACGATCCTGGTATAGCTGCTCCAGGGCCCGGGCCATCAGTTCAATAGTCTCACGGGGCGAATCCGCTGGAATCTTTATGCCGCACTCCTCGGTAACGTGCAAGCCGGGACCGGCAAGGTCCATACAAATCACCGCCTTGCCAGCGGCCATGGCTTCAATCACCACAGCCCCACCACCGTCGCGGAGGCTGGGGAACAAGAATACATCGCACTCGCGCATCATGGCCAAAAGATCCTGGCGGGGCATCCACTTCTCTAATTGGGCTTGCTCCTCCAGCCCCAGGTCCCGAATCAGCTTTTCTAAGCGAGGGCGCTCCGGGCCGTCTCCCACGATGGTGAACCTCACGTCGGAGTGGCTCTGGGCAAACGGCGCAAACGCTCGCAACGCCAATGCATACCCCTTAAGACCCAGGAGCTTTCCGGCGGAAAGCACTTGGAAGCGTCTTGCGGCATGGGGCTCTCCTTTGCCCTCAGACCCGGCACCCTGGTGGCCCAACCCTTTCCCGGAAATGACCTCTAAGTCTTCCACCGATATGCCATTGACAGGGAATAATTGGACTTTATGTTTTAGGCGCTTTGGAACCGCCTCCACCGCTTCGCGATTGCAAAGGAGGAGCGCTCGGGCGCGGCGCTGTCCTAGTAAATAAATCGGATCGTGCCGGAATGCCCATTGCATTACGGCGCGAAATCGCTCCCAGAGGCGCGCCGAAAAGGGATACTCGCGCAAGAAGGCTCTCGGCGTGCGGTGCGCCCCGCCCCCGGGCCCGCGAAGGTAGGGAGTAGGCAGCAGTGCCCCAATGTAACTTGCCATCCAGTCATTGGCATAAGTCACATGATGGAATACATCAAACCCCACCTGACGGTGTATCCGACGCGCCACGAAGTAGGCGCGCAACTGCCACAAGTAGGCATAAAATTGAATCCCACCCTGCACCGACTTCAAGCGCTCCAGCACCCCTGGCAGCCCAAGATAGCAAAAATGCAGACGCGCATGCTTGTCTTGCGAAAGTCCTTTCTCGATGGCACCCTGATTCTCGAAATGAGTAAGTACCCAAACCTCATGGAATCGCGCCAACTGTTGAACAACATTCCACCCAAGGACCATTTCGCCTCCGCCGAGCCGCTCGGAGACACCCCCCGGGGAGCAAGCGAAGGCCGATGCTACGACTCGGAGTGTCGCCATGATTGTTTTCTACTGACCCGTCTTGGAAGCGAAGACGTGGAAGGTATCCCTCCTCGGACGCGCCTCGATGTGCTGGAAGCCCAACGACTCGAGGAAAGCCGGGATGCTCTGCGGGCTGATTTCTGGCGGAAGCAAGGAAGGATGCACTTCGCAGCAAACGAGTTGGCAGGCGGGCTCGGTGAGCGTTCGCCGCATCCCCTGCATTACCGAGTACTCAAACCCTTCTACATCGATCTTCACCACCTGGGGAACTGGAAGCTGCTCGACACGCAGAAACTCGTCTATGGAGATGACGTCAACGGTTTCGTGTCCGAGGTCCCGGCCGGTCGGAGACCGGACCAGACTCGAATCCGCATTTTCCTCTCCCATGTTGAGCTGAGCTGTTCCGTGGGTCTTCCCGACCGCCTTGTTGAAAACCGTGATATTCGTCATCCCGTTCAGCTTAATGTTATCCCGCAAATGACAAAATGCCTGGCTGTAGGGCTCAAACGCCAGGACGCGGCCCTGCTCGCCCAGTTTCTTTGCGGCGAGAATCGCATAGAGTCCAACATTGCTCCCGATATCGCAGAAAACTCCACCCGCACTGAGGAAAGAAAGAACCTTTCCCAGGATGGGGAACTCCGCCTGCGCGCCGCCCGCCGGGTCCAGGTTGCGCATTTCCCCAGGTGTGCGCACGTAAAATCGCGCCTCGACTCCGGTCACTTCAATCCGGACGACGCCATCACTCGGTCGCGCCCACCAGAAGTACCACTTCTTCAGCAATGAACGCAGCCTCAGTCGTCTCACCAGGGTGATAACTTCAGTTCTATATGTCAACCGTTTGAGAAGATTCATGTAACTCCGCCAGGGTGCAGTGACTGTATGTAAAACAGGATTTCATTCCTTGCATTATGCCATGGCTTCCGTCCCGTGCGTTACTACCGAAACCAACCCAACAATATTTCCCCAGGCTCGCTTGAAATAGGCCCCCTCAAGTTTCGTAAGGCCCAGAAAGGTGCTGATCAAGGTCCGCATAAAAAGTGCCACATAGCACGGTGCGGGCGAAAGCTCCGGGTGCTTCCTGACAAAGTGGAGACGATTTAGGACTTCTTTTTTCCCGAACAAATATGGGTCTGTGCGGCCGATGGGCGATGGGTAGTGACAGAAACGAGCACCGGCCAGGACCGCCAACTTATACTTTCTGCTGATGCTATAACTGAAATCCAAGTCTTCCAAGTAGCTGTAACCCTGATACCATTCATCAAAGGATTGCTCCGCAAGGACTTGGCGACGATAAACCACCGCCGTACTGGGCAACCACTGGACATATTGGTTTTGCGAAACACATCCGAGGAGGGTATGAAACCCCGAGCGCAGCACCACGCCACCCCGAGCATCATATAGAGCCAGTCGGGATGCAAGCCTAAGGGACTTCAAGCGTGAGGCGAAGAGGGGCGGATGATTCACCAGGTTGCAGCTCACCCCGCCGAGGTCCGAAGGGGATGACAGCCAGAAATCCCGCAGCGCCGCCATGGCCTGGGGCTCCAGAATTATGTCGTCATCCATGAAGCCAATCAGCTCGATCCCAGGAGCCACGTACTGGATGCCGCGGTTGCGCTTTGCCGAAGCCGACCCGCGCGGAAATGTCGTCACGAAAATGTTCAACTGTGGGAACTCCCGCGCCAGGGTGTCGCCCTCCCCGCCCTCGTCCACCAGAACCACTTGATCGGGAAGACGCGTCTGTGCGGCTAGGCTCCGGAGCATCATCCGCAACTCTTCACACCGGCCAACAGTGGCAATGACAATCGCGATTTGACCCGTGACAATAGGCATATGATGGCGGCGCCGACACCGGGCAATGTCAGGATGACATCTGCGGTGGGAGCCGCAACGCAATTATTGCCGCTGCGGCTGTGAGGACAACAAGTTATTCACCCCGGGCGATGGCCAGATCGGACTCCAGCATCATCCTGACGAGTTGCTTGAAATCCACGACGGGCTGCCAGCCCAGCTCCGCCCGTGCCAGCCGCGCGTCGGCGCGCAAATCGTGAATCTCCCCGGTGCGCAAGAATTGCGGATTGATCTCCACCCACTCTTCTACGGACTGCGGAGCATTGCTGGGCGGCCCCAATTCCCGCATCGCGGCCATGATCTCCTGAAGAAAATCGGAGACGCTGTGCGAAACGCCGGTACCGATAATGTAGTCCTTGGGTTCCGGGCGTTGCAACATGGCGTGCATGGCCTTGATGTAGTCTCCGGCGAATCCCCAATCGCGCCGCGCCTGGAGGTTTCCCAGCGCCAGTTTGGTACGGTCGCCCAGCAGCCAGCGCGCAGCGACGCGCGAAATCTTGCGCGTCACCATTTCCGGGCCCCGCCGGGGCGACTCATGGTTGAAAAGAATGCCGCCCACCGCGAACAGGCCTCTTTGCCGGTAAACCTCCGCCAGGCGATGGGCTGCCATCTTCGAGGTCCCGTACGGCGAAGTGGGACGCAACGGCGTTTGCTCGTCGCAGAGCCCGTTGCAATTGCCCATCATCTCCGAACTGGATGCCTGGTAGACCCGCGTATCCCGTTTCGTTCGTTCCACGATTTGCAGCAGCCGGACCAATCCCCCCACGTTGATGTCAAAGGTCTCCGCGGGAACTTCCCAGCTTGTGGGCACAAATACCTGGCCTGCCAGATTGTAAACTTCGTTGGGCCAAGCCTTTTGGAAGGCCACCCCCAGCGACTCGGCGTCGCGTAAGTCTCCGTAAACGATCTCGATGCGGGAGAGGATAGGCTTTAGCCAACGCGTGGATTCAGGCTCGCGCCGGACCAACCCCCAAACTTGATATCCGAGGCCGAGCAAATATTCTGCCAGATAGCTTCCGTCTTGCCCGGAAATTCCCGTGATCAATGCTGATTTCATCGTGCTAATACTCTCCCTTTGTAGTCAAGATTCCAAGAAGTCTGGACGTGCCAGGAAAGCTTTGCGCTCGAAGAAAGATCCGTTTCATCTTCAGGGTAGGCCCCTCAAGATAGCCATGCGAGATTTCTGCAAAGGGGAAGCATATTACCTAGACAACTCGGGCGCGCAAATACAGCGTTCCCAGCCTTCTGAAACTCTGAAGAAGCCTAGAGAGGTACTTTCCAACCAGCAGATTCTACGTATCGAGGATGAATAAGGGCTCAGACTCCCTTCCACCTCTAAAACTCCGTTTGCTACCTGCGTGCCTCGACGTAGATGCTTTCCTCCTCGCGCTCGCGAAGATTAAGGGGTGCAGGCTCGGGGATCATCGTCTCCCCAGGTGCCATTTCTCTTGCATCTACAAAACGAGCTCTCTGCAGAAGCCGCACTAATGACTGGCTGTCGTACATCCAAATATGCTCTTTGTCTCCCAAAATCAGCATGCGCAACGTCGCACGCAGCGAACGTACACTATACTCCCTCATATTCAGGGATTCCATGAATGCGTCGGCATCCCCATCAGCCATATACTTTTCGGCCCGCCGCCTGAGATCGGGCAGAACCAGTCTGATGATCCCACCTGGCCTGAGCACCCTGTGAATTTCGGAGAGAAAAAGTTCGGCCTCAGATAGATCCAGGTGTTCAAGCACATGACAGGAGTAAACCCCATCCAGCGATTCATTGGGCAACGGTATTCTCTTGCAAGCGTTAGCCCATCTAATCCCTTTTGCACGGGCAATACCAGCGAGCCGGAGGCTCTTATCGCTGGCGAGTCGAACGAAATTCAGAACCTCCATGATCAGCTTCGGCCGAGCCAACCGTATGCTCAAGGAATTATCAAAGTTCCACCAACCTTCGGTTGGTGTATCGCCACAGCCGATATTCGCTCGGTTCAACATCTTTTGGGTCATCAACTTGGCTTTAGACCTCTGCACGGTAAACCAGCCGGACTCACCATAACTAAGGAGAGAGGAACACCCAATATTTTAGCATAAATGCGCGAACGTCCTCAAACCAACCCGGCGCAGTCCCAACCGAGAGACCCAGGGCCAAAGCAGATAAAAGTGCTCTTCCACCGATAGAGACCAGAGGGGGCCGTAAACATTGAGCACTCCAAAAATTCCGGTCATATTGGAAATATAGAAGAGACCGAGCAAAACAAATTTTCCGGAGCTAGGGTAAGGCACGAAAATCAGCAAGAGAGTCAGGTAGTAAAGCGGAAGAATCCTCAGCGCGCGGCGTCCATAGAAGTTGCGGAAGTAGTGCGGCTCGCCGGCCGCGTCGAGGAGAATCCCTGTGATGAGGAACCCCGAAAGAACAAAAAACAGGTTGACACCTAACCCGCCCGGTAACGTGAGAAGTTGGATCACGCGGGGAAACCCATGCCAAGTCTCCCACTGCATGGGCCAGGCGAAACCATGAAGCGCGAGCACCAGCAAGACGGCAATTCCCCGAATGCCGTCCAGTTCCGGAATTCTTATTTCCTTCCGGGCCAGCGGATTGACCTTAGCCGGAGTTCCCGTTTTCACCACCTGGTCAATTCCCGACCTATCCCCCGCACTTCTCAATGCCACGCCCAGCCGAGCTTTCGCTTTTGGCGCGGCCACTTTCGAGATAGCCATCTTCTAAGGGCGCCTTTCCCAGACTATATCCCACAAGTCACCATAGGACTTCACTACCTGATAATGAGTCTGAACATATTGGCGAAGCGGGCCTAGGTTGTCACTCGCCGTGTCGACCACAGGTTTGGGATCACCGAGCCACAGCGTATTCCAGACCACATAGCGAATCTGATCCTTCTCCAAGGCCGCAATCGCCTCCTTGACTTGTTCCGGCGGCGTATAACCGGTACGCGTCATATAGGAAACATCGGTTGGGTCCCGCAGATCCAGAAAGAAGTAAATGGGTGGCTTATCAGGCGCATAGACTTGACAGGTTTTCTGCAAGGGCTTGGTGTGCTCATGCAGGTAGAGAAATTCCTGATAGGTCCCGGGGGGGAGAATCGCCAATGGACCTTGAGGCATCTCGATGACCCCCTTTCGGGAGAACTGCCGTGCGGATACCCCCAACAGTGCTGCCAGAATCGTTCCCGCCCAGAGCAGTTTGCAAAGCGCGCGGCAGAGTTTGCTCCGAGAATCGAGAAACCAGGCAAGCAAGATGAGGGCAGGGGCCGAACCCCAATAAACCCGATGAGGAGTTGGACTAGGAGCCACCGCCAAGAATGCGAAAAGCCCCACAACCGCCACCAGCATGATGCCAGCCGAGTGTTCATAGGATCTCTCCCACGACTCGCGCCAGTAACGGAAGAAGCACAACAGGTAAATCCAAGGGATCAGCGCGAAGGGGAACAACGCTTCGAGCAGACGAGGTAAATTGCGCCAGGGAGGTACGGATGGCCATTGGCATAGGATCACGCGCCAAGAATTGCGCATTGCGTCCCGGGGAAAATACTTCAGGGGGTAAGTAACCATGCAATAATAACAGCGGGCGGCGCCCGCCCTCCAAACGTACCAGCCAATCACCGGAAGCACCGCAGTGAGGAAGCCCGCCAATAGCCAAGCCTCTTTCTGAAGGAGCGTCTGGAGAGGCTGTTTTTCGCGCCTACCCTCCCACAAGAGGAAAAGGGCCAACCCCACGGCGGCCATAGCCCCACGCGACTGCGTAAAGCAGACGGCGACACCGCAAAGGCCCCCGGCCACGGCGACTCGCGCAAAGCTCCTTTTTTCGAGGAGAATCGTGAGTGCCCCCATGACCGCCGTCGCACTGTACAGGTGGTGAGTCGGGTCCAGGTTTCGGCCATATGGCGTAACCACAAACAGGGCGCCCGCCAGGAGGGCAGCGCCTCCACTCATCAGCCGGCTGGCTGAAGCAAAGGTAAGGTAAACTAACCCTAGACCGACAAGTAGAAGTACGACGTTCGGCAACCAGACCTTGGGACCGAAGGTCTTAAGCAGCACAAAGCTCACCCAGTCGGTACCGGGAGTAACAAACTCGAAGAAGTCCCGATAGACCACTTGCCCCTCGATCATGCGCCGCGCTTCCGTCAGATAGATGGTACCGTCTTCGGCAATGCAAATAGGTGTGGCTAAAGGGACAAAGAGAAGGAAATAAAGATAAATAGCGCTGGCGGCGAGAAGTAGCGAACCTATTAGGGTAGGAGAGTGCCAGCCCGTAAGCAACTCATCTGCGGCATGCTTCATGCCGTCAACAGGATTTTCCATTTTGGCTCCCAATAGCCTTATACACCACACTCCTGAATGCAAAGCGCAGGCAAGTTCTCAGCTTTTGGTGCTGCCCCGCCCATAGCTGCGCTTGCACTACGGAACTTTGCGGGCTCAGAAGGGCGGTCAGAGAGGGCCGTCACCGACCCCGGCGCGATCCTTCCGGCCAATGATCAAGCGTAGCATAAGGTCCGCGCTGCGCTGCCATGAAAAAAGACGCGCGCGCTCAAATCCTTTGGCAATAAGTTCTTTCCGGACAGACTCCTGGTTCACCCTGCGCAGGGCATCAGGAAAAGAATGGGGTTGCAACGGGTCAATCATTAACGCGGCATCCCCCACAACCACGGGAATGGCAGGCCGATTTGCTGCGATAACAGGAGTGCCACACGCCATGTCCTCTAAAGGAGGAATCCCAAATCCCTCGTGCAAAGAAGGGAAAATCAGGGCTCGGGCAGGCGTAAGGGTAAGGCGCTCCCATGATTCTAAACTTGGCGGGGCGATAGCCAAGCCGGGCGTATATCCGTAAGAGCCAATCAACTATTGCGGCGATCATACGCTCCTCTTCGTAGCAGCTTTTTCCTCCAGAAAGCGAGCCACCACATCCTGCATCGTTCCCACAAACGTCTTCACCGAGAAGCGGTCCGAGCCCAGGCACAGGTGGTTGTGCAAGTTTTCCTGCTTCGCCTCATGGGTCAAGACCGTGTCAATTTTTTCGACCGCGTCCGCCTCGTTCTCATAGACCAGGGCAGGGTGATTGACAATTTCCATCTGGCCGCCTCCCTGGGGGACGAAAACGATGCACCCCGCCAGCACCATCTCGGCGACGGCTATTCCGAAAGGCTCGTTACCCCGGCCATGGATGCCGTACCGATGGCCGGCGAGCAGATCGATCTTCCTTTGTCCCATGGCCCATCCCTCAAGGAACACCCAATCTTTGTGCTGCTCGGCTAAAGTCTTTACTTTCGTCGCATAAGGAGATTCGTCGAGGCCACCGAGGATGTGCAAATGCACCCTGTGCCCCCGCTGCCGCAATTGCGCGAGAATCCTGATGATAACATCCACTCGCTTTTCCGGGGCCACCCTCCCCAGACAAACAAAACCGTTGTCACGGTCCCGCAAGGGAATCGCAGGGAAGTCGCAGGCCACCGGAGGGTAAACAACCTTCGACTCGATACCATAGGATTCCTTCATGATATCGCAAGTCCACTTTGAATTCACCAGGGTGAGGTTACGCTTCCAGGCCTCCTCATTGACTGGCGACACCCAGTCGCAGAGCCTGAGGTAAAACTTACGCGACATAGAGCCTTCCGAAGCCAAGCCTCGGCGCTCGAACAGGACCGGGTCCAACCGCGCCCGCCACTCCTCCGAAAAGGAGAAGTCCTGGATGATTTGGATGGCCGGTGATCCAACATCCATCGGGCCATAACACCCAATCAGCACGTCGTAATCCTCAGGGATTCTTTGCAGGAAGCGTTGGACAAGGCGGCCGCGGAGAGCGGCAAACCCTGCTGCCCTTGCCAGGCCAAAAGGAAGTGGAACGGGAACAATGGTGATTTCGTCGGTGTTTAGATGCGTCCCGTAATAGAGATTCAAACGAGCCAGATCCACCTCACCAGCAGCAATCAAGGAGACTCGGTGATCTGCTTTTAGCGCTTCCGCCGACCACAACGCCACAGCTTCTGACCCGCCGAGTTCAAACCGGGGGTGAATTAAACCGACCCTAGGCCCGGTCATGGTCTCTCCCTTCCTTTTCGTGCCGTAGGCACCCACCCAAAAGCGTCCCGGCCCTTCCCGCCGTTCGTCTCACCCATCTCCATTGCCACGAGCAGAACCTTCATTTAGACCTCGCAAGAGCTCGCCGAAAATGCTCCTGGACGCGGCTTTGGCAGGGCTAGGGGGCAGCGGAAAAGGTTCCTGCGCCCTCTCTAGCACCGGCATCTTGCCGGCCTTCTTCGAATCGAAAGGAATTGTCGGCTGGAAGCGAGCGCCAAGCCATCCCCAAGGGGGTTTTCCGCAGCCTGTTAGCCACCGCCATCCTTAAGACCATGGCTATCGTGGTCTTTCCACTTTCCTGTCACCCCTCGATACCCATCCCAAACTGCGCTCATCATAATCCGGGCTACCGGGCGGTCCCCCGCCAGCAGGCGTTTAGCGATCCGCCGGGCCGAAAGGGGCAGGAAAAGCAGGTGAAACAACAGTCTTTTGCCCAAGGGGAGCAACGTGTTCGCCAGGATCACGCTGTTGCGTGGGAAGTAATAGAAGAAATTCGCTGTCGTCGTCCCGCGTGGCTGGTGCCTCACTTCGATGCGATGGCAGACAATTGCTTTCCGTGCGACGACGATCCTGTATCCTTCGCGGTGAGCCCACGTGCAGAAATCAAGTTCGTCGCTATAAATGAAGAGGCCGTCATTGAGATACATGCCGCGCCGTTTATGGACGGAACGGAGCGCCTGGCTCGCAATGAACATCGCCCCCCCATGGACTATAGGCGAATCCCAGAAGTCTCCCTGGCCGTGAGGCACGGGCTGTGCCGTCAACATCCGGAAGAAATGCTGGAAGGCCGGACCACTGCCGGCAAACTGGACTTTGCCCGTGTGATCGGTTATGACGGCGCCGACCACTCCGGCGTCTGCGGCTTGAGCGACCGAAACGAGCACGCGTAAGCACTCTCGATCCAATTCCGTATCGGGGTTGAGAAGAAACACATAATCAGCCGGCTCCGGCCGCTGGAGGGCGTAACGGATCCCCACATTGTGCCCCCCCGTGAAGCCCAGGTTCTCTTCATTCCGGATCAGCACCAGTCGCGCCGCAGAAGGAGCGTGATCGAGCGCCTGCTCGGTGTGCGCCGCTCCCCCCTGAAGTGCGGTTTCGCGGCGATACTCGGCAAACCCATGCGCCGCACCGAGATTCCCTTCGGCCCAGGCTTTGATCCTCTCCGCCGAATCATCCTTGGATCCGTTATCGACCACCGAGACCAAATAGTTCGAATAATTGAGCTTCCGAATGGATTCCAGGCACTCCAAGATATCCTTCCAACCGTTCCAGTTCAGGATGCTGATCAGAACCCTGGGCGGTCGCTCTTGATTAGGGTTGGGGGTCACCGTCATTTTAACTTTCTGGGCTTAGTTATCCTCGGTCGGCTACACCGCCCGGCGAGTAACTGCGGCCCAACTCGGGGGTAAATTCTTTCGGACCTCGATATTCTCAAACACGCTGCTTTCCCGGGCCCCATGGGCCTTCACCCAATCCGCCATAGCGCGAATGCCCGCTTCGAGCGGCGTTTTCCCATGTTTTCCAAAAACTGCCTCGGCCTTGGAGTGGTCCGCGAAGGCCACCCTGACCTCGTTGCGGGCTTCGAGATGTCGAACCCGGCACTCGCGGCCCATGGCCTCCGCCACAATCCGAGCCAGGTCATTTACGGTATTAGGAGTGTCGGCGCCCACGTTGAACACTTGGTTGCGCGCCGCTGGAAAGCCGACGGATGCCGCGATGATGGGTGCCACATCGTTAATGTGAGTAAAGGCGCGCTGCTGGGAGCCGTCGCCGAAAATGGTCATCGGCTCGCCCTTGAGCAACTGGTTCATGAAGATGCCGACCACGTTGCGGTAGCGGTCGGCAATGTTCTGCCTTTCACCGTACACGTTATGAGGACGGAAAATCACGTAGTCGAGGCCGAACATCTCGTGGCTCACCCGCAGTTCCTGTTCCACCGCCAGCTTGGAAATGCCATAAGAATCTTCAGGAATCGGGATCATATCCTCGCGCATCGGCGTCTGCCCCGTGCCGTAAACCGCGATGGACGATGTAAACACAAAGCACTTTACGTTGTGATTGACCGCCGCATTGATGAGGTTGACTGACCCGATCAAGTTATTCTGGTAATTAAACCGCTTGATGAAGTGGCTGAGCCCTTCGGCCGCATAGGCCGCAAGGTGGTATACATAGTCAAATGAGTGCTGCGAAAAAAGTCTATTGACCCCTTCGTGATCGACGACGGAACCTTGCACGAAATGGGCCCCAGGGGGCACGTTGTCGATGAAGCCTCCGCTGAGATCGTCCAGAGCTATGACCTGATGGCCTTCGCGGATTAAACATTCGGCTACGTGCGAGCCCATAAAGCCGGCCCCGCCCGTCACCAGTGATACCGGCATACCTACACCTCCCTTGGGCGCTTTAAACTATTCCAAAATCCTCCGGACCGTCCGCTGTTGCCGACGACATCTACGACAGATCGGCCCTCTTTGCGTCATTCGCACCGAGCGGCCCGTATCTGCCGCGCAGTGCGTCAAACAATCCCCGCAGCGCCAACGCGATTTCAGTGAACGGCTCCTCATCGTAGAGAAGCACTTTGCCGTAGGCTTTAATGAATCCGCTTATAAACTCTTTTGTGCCCCTACAGGGAAAATGGAAACTCAGGCGATGTTTTCTCAGGAAGTAAATCCGGTTCCGGGTAAAGTAGTATCGCGCGGGTTTTCTGGTCCGCTCATAGAAAACGTCGCGCCCAAGGAATCTCCTCTTCTGCTTTTCACCTTCCTGGTGCATCAACACAGCTCCGGGGCATAGAAACAGGCGGAATCCCGCGCGGCGAACGCGTAAGCAAAAGTCGGAATCCACAAGATACATAAAAAACGCCTCATCGAACATACCCACGTCCTCAAACACCGCGCAAGAGATCATGTTTCCCGATGAAGGTAGGAATGCCACTTCGACGGGTTGATCCCCAGAGTCTCCCGGGCGATGGCCTAGCAGGAAGACTTGGGCATTTTCATCAAACGGATTTGCCGCGATGATTCCGACGGCCGGATGACCTTGCTTCGACAGGGTTTCATAAGCGTGGAGAAGTTTGTCAACCATGTCAGGCGTAGCCTTGCTATCGTGGTCCAGCGTCAAGACCCAGCGGAACCTCAAGCTCCGCGCCAATTCCACTCCCTGGTTCATAGCGCGGGCAATGCCTTCGTTTCTCTCGTTGAGGATGAGGGTCACGGAATCCTGGGAAGCGAGCTTGTCCAGCTCGCGGCGGGTGCGTTCGTCCGAACCATTGTCCACGAGGATGACGTGCCCGACCTGATGATAAATGGAATTAAAGCACCGATGAATCGGTTCCCCTATATTGTAAGTGACAATGACCGCGCAGACAGAAGTGCCCCGAAGAAAATCGACGACCCCGGCAGCGGGCGCTCCTTCCCTCATCACGCGTCGTCACCCTTCAAACCTTAATGCTTCGTGCCTCCGGCCCCCACAGCAGCACCTGCGCTACGCATCCCTTATGGCGAAATCTGCTTCCGGACGGACTTGAGGCATTCCAGGGTATCCTGCCAACCGTTCTAGTTAAGGATACTGATCGCGACCCGTGGTGGCCGGTTCACGCTGTCGGGGACCTTATGGGATGTCTCTGGGGAAACCGATGGGTTCATTGACCGCGCCTCCGCTCGGCTTGACTTGCGTTCCGATGCCGTTTCAAGGGGTACGCCGCCGCAACGAAGACTCTTAGAATGTCTTCGCTGAATCTCTCGACCGTGAATTGCTGCCAGGCCCAAGATCGAGCGTTCTCACCGACTGACTGTCGAACCTCAGGGTGCTCGAAAAGATACTCCAGCTTAGCTGCCAACGCGGTGTGATCGCCTGGGCTGTACAGAAACCCGTTGAAGCCTTCTCTTATCAGCTCCGCTGTCCCCCTCGCGTCGGCTCCAACCACCGGTTCGCCAAGCTTCATCGCCTCAACCGTGACTCTTCCGAAGCCCTCCGAGCGTGAGCAAACCGCAACGACGTCGCAGGGTAGGATCAGGGCCAAAGGGTTGGCGACGTGTCCTGCGAAGTGGATGTACTGCTCAACGCCCCATTCTGCGGCAATTCTCCTGATCCGCTCAAGATACGCTCCGTCGCCTGAGGAACCCAGGACCAACAGGGTGGCATTGGTTCCTCGTTTCCTGAGAATCCCGATTGCCCGCACTGCGTCTTCTTGCCCTTTCCCCGGCTGAATACTGCCCACGGCACAAACCCTAAACACCGCCGCTTGCAGGCTCTGCTGACCCGGTTCCATACTCAATTCTGCAAAGCCCAAGTGGACACTGGGGTACAGTACCCGGAGTTTCTTGTCACTGATGTGCCGGGCGTACTTGCGCTGTACCGCGTTTGAAACGACGAGAACAGTGTCAGAGGTCCATCCCATGAAGCGTGCTGAGAACCGAAATCCGAAGTCGAAATCTAGTCCATAGTCTTCCTTGTCTTCCTTGGCAAACTCATGGATCCACCAAATGTGTGGCAACCGCATAAGCAGGCCAGCAAGACTGCCCACGACTGGCGTAATGGTGTTTGTGACGATTAGGTCACAAGGATTCCGGGCCAGATACAGGGAAAGTCTCAGGGCGGCAAAGATATGCAGAGGCAGTTTGGCGATCCGCTTCCAAAAAGAATCGCCGCCCACCCACCACCTAAATGGAATAACCCTACAGGGCACTCCACGAGCTCGCACCGACTCGGCTAATGGCCCGTGGTTAGGGAAAACCACCAAGCACCGTATTCCCCTCTCGCGCAGCACCTCGACTGCTTCAAGGAGGACACGCTCGGCACCTCCGTCTCCGGAGGTATGGCTGATGAAACATACCGTCATTAGTTCAGTTTCCTACAAGCAGTTTACTCTCGAGCGATATAGGTTTGCGTAATAGGCCGGATTGTCGCTCGGGACACCCAGTAGCCGTTCGTCCAGTTCTCGGGCCAGGTGTAACTCCTCGTCGATCAAGGAAACCGAGAACCCCACTGCTTAAGGTCGTTCAAGGGCTTCTCGAAGCAGGATCGCACTTTTAGAAGGCGTGGGCTGCCGTATCCAGCACGGCTCGTGCCTGGTCCTTCAGAATCAAGGCAAAGGCTTCTTCCGGTGTGGGTACGGCAATTGCTGGCCGCCAGTACTCCCCGTCCAAGAAGCTCACGGTCGGATCCCTGGGCGGGGGATTCGGTCCAAGGCGTCCTGCTATGCCTCGACATCGGGCGTACGCGGGGGCCAAAACCTTCATCGGCGTCCGATCGCGCAGCCAACGGAGGTGCGAGCGCAGGCGCAGCGCCAGGGAAGCGCGCAACCACGTCGTCCGCGAGTAGAGTCGCCCCATACCTGCTCGTAGGACCGCTACATCGCCGCTAATGTCCTTCCCGCGCGCCGCTCGTCCCGCCAGATCGCCCCAGCAGTTCTTGAGATACTGATTCCAGTTGATCTGGTAAGGCGCGAATCTCTCGGGGTCAGCGTGCTGACACGCCATGAGTGTTTCGGCAATGGCACCGGACATGCACCAGGCCAAGCCGGCGGCAGCGAGCAGATCTGTGGGGGATTCGGCAGCGGCGCGCGCGGCCGCGCCCTCTCGACCTTGCCTCACCATAGTAGTACCAATGCTCCACGGCCCATAGTAACCCATCACGTGAATGCGATCCAGCACGACATAGTCTGGCAAGTTCGCGAGCAGGAGCAGGCTGGAGGCCACATCTGGACAGCATCCCAGAAAGAATCGGCCGCCACAGCGTCCGCGGACGACGTCGATCATGTTGTGGCGCACGATCGACTTGATGATCGTCGGCGGGTTGTTCAGAAAGTTGACACCGCTGAACCAGCGGGTCAACACCGGGGCGCTGGGTAGGGTCGCCACGCGGCCGGTGGTACCCTGTTGCATCCGAAGGCCATCCTGCCGTATCCAGCTCGCGATGCGGATATTCACCATGGCCGGTCTCGAACGGGCAGCGACCAGCGTTGCGAGTTCGTCCAGCGCATGCGGCACCAACCAGTCCTTGTCGGTCAGGTATAGCACGTAGTCGCCGCGCACCAGATCGAGGCCACGCTCCCAGTTATCCGGAAGCGAAAGCGTGCGGGGAGCTGGCACCACCCGGATGCGAGCGTCCCGTTGCGCCCACGACCCGAGCGAGGGTTGGTCCGAGTTTTCTAGTACGATGATCTCAAAGTCACGCCACGTCTGCTGGAGCGCGCGAGCCAGGGCCGCGTTCGCTAGCTCGGGTCGGTTCCGCGTCGGGATGACGATGGAAAACATCGGTGTATTGTTGCTCATGATGTGTACCTTCCTGGCCTGACACTTCTACACTGACGTAGTACCACAAGCGCGCCAAAGTTAAAACGCGCATGATTGTAATAGCTCTCAAACCATCAAGGGAGCCGAGCTTCAGCCGATGGTGAACCACGCACGGGGCGGCTGTTTAAGCCTCGTCTGCCGGGCAGAGTACACACACTCCTTCGGCTTTGAAACCTCGGTTGGTGACACCCTTGGCGCCGAACCCTTTGCCACAATTCGGGACCATGCTTGACGGGCCGGCCCGAGCGGCGCGCAGCACGATGCGCGCTCGCACCGTCAGGCTCTGCGCTTTTTTGGCAGAGTCGATTTCTAACGCCATGTGTTTTCATAGAGATAACAGCTTCGTTTTAGGATTTTCTGGAACCTGGAACTTCCCCATAAACCGCCTTGAGCATCCAAGCGTCGTCCTCACGAAAGCCCTCGGTTTCAACCAAATGCTCAAAAACCTCCAGATATTCTGTGATCTGATTCAAGTTTTCGTCTGAGGGACGAAACGCCGCATCGGCCCGACTATTACGTTTCCAGTTTAGCACGATGCTCCGCATTTGACGAAGCTTTCGCACATGTCTGATGGCCAGCCTCTGAAACGGGCTGAGCCATCACCCTATCGAATGGAGTTCATCGAGGTCGTTAACAGTTTTCTGGGACTTTTGGGGCACAAAAATTTTCACTTTCGGTCTCATGAATGATCTGAAGCCAATCGGATCGAGGGAGGCGCAGCCCCTAAAGGAATCGCTCGTAAATACGGTGTACGGCGAGCAGATTGCGCGGACATTTCGCGTGCCACTTCCAGACCCCCCGCGCCGGCGGGCCGCTTCGATATTCCAATTCTTCGCGAGGCGCGCTTGTGAGGGTGCATCGGTAGAGAAGCGAGATGAAGTGCCCCCGGACTTCGCGAGTGCGGTCGATCGTCTCCGCGACCCATAACGGGTTGGGCTCGAAGGTCACTTCCGCGCCCAATTCCCCACGAGCGACTGCCAATACACGCTCGGCGGCTGTTTCCCGGAAGCGAATGATGCCTCCGGGAACGTGCCAGCCGGCGCCATAGAACTCATCATCCCTCCAGGTCAGCAACGTGCGGTTCTGCTCGTCCTTGATGAGCAGATCGACGTTGATTATGGGCGTGAGGCGGCTGACCAGCAGAAACAACTCTTCCGGCAAGTCCCGCCGGGCTTGGGCCCACGCTTCAAGATAGGCGGCCAAGATACGAGAGTCCTCCATCAGCGTCAGTTCTCAGCGGATATCACCGCATTCCCCATCTTTTCTCCAGTGCCTAACGGCTCTCTGGGGCGATATTGGAAATTGATGCGCTCTCGTTCCTACGCTTACGGGCGGCGCTGGACGAAGGTATGTTTCAACCATCGAAGCGCAACAGGGCGGGATCGATCTCCGCTTGGTGCGTTTCGTACCAGCGATAGAGCTGGCTGACCGATTGTGTCAGGTCCGTAAATCGAAAACTACCCATTTCCGCCAACATTCGCGAATTGTCGCCGCTGTATTCCGTGCCCATGCCGGGCTCGCGCACCACGATCTCCGGGTTTCGGTTCGAAACCTCCGCCACAATCTTCGCCAGCGCCGAGAGTAGCACCGGTGTACCGGTGCAAACATTGTAGGCCGGTTGCGACGCTGGGTGTTCGATGAACCACTTGACGATGGCGGCGAGGTCATCGACGTACAGGTAGTCAAACCGCACGTCGCGCCGAATTGAGATCGGCAGCCCCTGAATCACGCGGCAGCAGGCGTTGGAAATAAAGCGCACCGGCCAGGCCTCGTACTTGCCGAACACCCCGAACAGCCGCAGGTTCGTGACATTGGCCAACTGCTCGCAATATTTCGCACAGACGTACTTCGAGAGGCCGTACCCATCGATGGGGATATGGGTGTCAAAATAATCCTCGCTCATGCGCGGCACGTAGTGGCGCCGATCGTATTCAGCGCCCGAGCCGAAGTACAGCATCCGCCCAAATTGCGTCCGGTGGCGGACAAGATTGAAAAACATGCGGCAATTGTCGGCACACAGATTGGTAGGTTCGCCGGTCATGCGGTTCGAGCGCACGGTGGCGCAGTGCAGAACCACATCAAAGCGCCTGGACTCGAACCACTGCCGGACAGACTCCTCCTCACCCAGATCGAGTTCCGAGCGCGACGGCGCGGTGACGTCGTAATCGCCCCGAAGCTGCTCGGCCAGGTTCCGTCCGATGAATCCCGACGCGCCACTGATTAAGAGCGTGGTCAACTCAGCATCCTGGTAGCATCAGCCCGCAACCGCCCCGGCGGGACGGCGTAGTACACGGTCTCCCAGCACTCTTCGGCATACCGCCGAAGGTAGATTCGATAGCTCGGGCTTGCGGCTTTCAGCAACTTCGGAAGAATCCATAGGTGCTCAGGATAGTGATAGGCACACGCAGCAATCACCGGATGGCACCGCGCGACGGTCTTCGTGGCTCCGGCAATGGCGCCGGCTTCGGCGCCTTCAATGTCCATCTTGACGTAGGTGGGGTCCATCCCCTCGGCGATTGCCGAGTCCAGCCTGCGGCATTCCACCTCGACGGTTCCTCCGGACTCCACCACTTTCGAGCCCACGGATCCGTGGGCGTTAAACCGCACGGTCTCATCTCGCTCGCCTATGGCAAAGGGCTGGACCGTAATACGCGAGGCGGTGCCCGGCGCAAGGGACTCAAGGTACGAGCCGAGCGCGTGCAAGTTGGCCGCGTCCGGCTCGAATGCGTAGATATGTCGGAACCTGCCCTCCGCCTTGGCGAGGTAAGAGCGGATAGTGTCGCCATTAAACGCGCCGCAGTCGATGAAGACTTCCTCCGGCAGCAGGCTCACCAAATCCGGGGGGAAATATATATCCCCCGGCGGGTGAGGTTGCGGCAGGCAATCGTAATCAAGCAAGCACCGCCAGCGGACCTGAGCGCGAAACTCCTCGCGCGATTCTTCGTCGGAAAGAAGTTCATAGGCAGGTTTCATCTCCGCGGCCTGTTCGAGGATGCGTTGGGGCAGGGCCAGACGTTCGTCCGGAATGAAGTCCGCGTATCTCCAGTACAGGAGAGGGTAGCGGACGATGTGTCGGCAGCCCAATTCGCTCAGTTGGCGGTGGACCGGCGTCGCATTGTAGAGTGCAAGAAGGAAAGAAGCACGGTCGCCGTAGCGCCGGAGTGCGTCGGCCGGAGACATTACAGGAACGCCGTCGATTTCCACCCCCCAATGGCGAGAGTTGTTGTCGCAGTAGGCCAGTGGTTCCAGACCCGCCGAGCGCACCGCCGGGAGGAGGAACTGACCCAACTGTCCCACGCCGAAGATCACCACCTTGCCGGCGCCGGACAACGCGGCGCGCTCGTAGCCGTCTCTCATGCGTTGAGCGGTTTCCTCCGGGCTCTCCGAGAGCAACTCCTTCAATAAAATGTCGAGCTCGTCAGACATGTGCGGATCACCCTCACCCGTCACCTACAGATTTGTCTGCGGTTACGCAGATAGAAAACGTCACCCCGCGTTCCCACTGGCGCAGCTACCCATCCGAACTGGTCAGGAGAAGCCAGGAACAAAGCAAAATCCGAGTCATCTCTATAGAGGCGACTTGATCGCAGCCGGTCATCAACCAAAATAGCCTCGATGTGTGCACGCTGCACGAAGTCCGTGAAGCGCTCGGCGTCGCGTCGGTCGTCAGGATCTACCGTTTCAGACAGACCGTACGGAAGAAACGCCGAGTAGCCGGGCCCCTGATTTTGAAGAATACGTGCCCCTCCGACTCTTTGGCGTTCCAGGATTGCCCTGATTTCAGATGTCTCCAACAACAGCGGCTTCTCCGCCCCGTTGCTGACATCGAAGGGACTCCTAACCGCAGCAAAGGTGAGCGAGAGCAGTACTGCAAAAGCAGCCGCCACCGACCTGTACGTTGGCGGTTCGTTTTCAAGGACGACGCTGAGCCACTTGACCGCGCCCACAAAGAGCAAAAACAACAGAGGCAGGAAGTAGTTGATTCTTGACGTAATCAGAGTGCCAGGAATCGCTGTAGCCGCACCCGCCAGCACGTAGGGTCCCAGGGTGGATGCACTCGTGAAAAGCGCGCGCCTTCGAACTGACACGCTGGTCAAGGTGATGAAGGACAGCCAGATGAGAGTCAGGCAAAGTACCGATACCTTCAAGAGGACGTACGGGCCCGTGGTGAGGTACGCACACATAATGCGGGGAGCTGTAATAAGGTTGTGTAACTCAAACCCCAGAAACGCCCGGGGATTTGCCAGCGCGGCTCCCAGCACAGAGTGTGCCCGAGGGAAGGTTCGCCCCACGATGAGATCCCAATCGTCCCAGGGATCCAGCTTCCCGCCCACGTTCGTCTTGGAAAGCTGATAGACTGAGAAATGCTGACCGAAAGCGTACCAGGAACGGCTGAGGGCCAAGAAGCGGGATTCGGTCGGCACCTGCCCCTTGAGGTACATCCCGGTTGTCAGGGTCGCTGTCCCAGCGAGCAGACAGACCGGCCACAGATAAGTGCCGTGTTCTGTGGGCAGCAACGGTTGTGATCGGGCGCGGGACGAGAACCGCTACCAAACCGACGAAAAACAATAAGGCTACGAAGTACTCGGAGCGCGCCGCCATTGCTAACAACAGGAAGCTGGCGCCAGCTAGTACGAGAGGAACAGGGCAGTCAATTTTCAGCCTGCGAATAGCTATGGCCCCGGCCAGGAAAACCAAAAAGGCAAAGTGACATGGGCGTGGCCAACCCACCGCCCACACGACCGTAATATAAGCAGGTTGGGCGATCCACAGGATCGTCGCGACAAAAGCCAGCAACGTCGGGACGGAAATTTGCCGCAGATATACATACATGAGGATCGCCGTCAAGACGACAACGGAGTACAGTTGCGCATAATAGGCAACAATGGGGTTGCCAAACACGGCGAGGTGCGCTGCGTACCAAGCAGCGTAGAGCGGCGAGTACTGGAAGGTCGGAAGTACCCCTTGGCGCAGAAATCTACTCCCCGCAGTCAGATAAAAGGCTTCGTCAGCGCGCGACAGGTCCGTCGCTTTTGCAAGGTTCCAGTAAAGGCGTATGGTAATTGCCACCACGCCGAGGAGCGGCAGAAGCGGAAATATACGCGCCAACCGCCGTTCTAGATATGTTGACATCCAGTCTCAGCCTCTTTGCTCAAGAAGTGGAACCCAGCCGACTGAGGATTCACTTGATTGGACGGCCCGGCGATGATGGGGCGCGTTGCGAGGGCCCACGCGACGGCGCGGTGACATCATGATCGCACCGAAGCTGCTCGGCCAGGTTCCGACCAATGAATCCCGACGCGCCGGTGATGAGTACACCGGTCAATTTGATGTCCTGACTACGTCAGTCACCAAGCGCTCCGGCGGAACGGCGTAGCACACGAGGTCCCAACCGTCCTCAACATGAGGCCGGAGATGTAAGGACAGTCTCGGAGCGAGTTCCCGAATCTCCAGCGGAATGCGCCAAAGGTCGAACTGTGTGCGGTAAACGCACACGGCCAGCAGGGGCTGATGCCGGCTGATGAGGCCGCGCGCGCCCTGCAGCGCGTCGTATTCAGCACCCTCGATGTCCATCTTAATGAACGTCGGCGTTATATCGCGTAGCAACTCATCGAGCGCCACCTGCTCGACCTCAACGTCACCCGTGGCGGAAAGAGCAGCCTGCACCGTCCCGGTGGCCTGGAAGCGTACGGTCGCACGGCTGGAGCCGACGGCGACGCAGTGCGCCTGCACCCGATCCTGCTCGGGCAGCAGCGAGATGGTCCGGAGAAGCTGTTGATAGTTCTTCGGGTCCGCGTCGATGGCGAAGAATCGCTGGAATTCAGGTGTGCGCGCCAGAAAACGGCGGAGTGTATCACCGTCGAAGGCGCCGCAATCAACGAAAACTTCTTCTGGAGAAAGCCTAAAGAGTGACGCGGGGAAATACTGGTCCGCTTGCGGCGGGCTCAATTCGCCAAAATCCCCAAGTGTTCGCCAGCGCACCTGCTTTAAGTATTCCTGGCAGGAGAAATCGTCCCCCCACAGCGTGCCTGCCTGCAATACTGCCGCCGCCTGCTCGTATACCTTATGCGGTAGATCCTGGCAGTAATCCGGCAATAGTCTGTCGTCAAACTTCCAGCGCAGCTTGGTAGCACAGATCACATGGCGGCACCCGAAGTTGGTTAATTGTTCGCGGGTCGCGGCGTAGCGGTGCCCAGGCCTCCAGATGGTCACCACGAACAGTGCTGAGGAACCGAAGCGCGAAGCGGCAAGCTCTGGAGAAAACACGGGAAGGTCTTCAACAACCCGGCCCCAGTGTGAACGGTCGTTGTCCGCGTAAGCGAGGGGTTGGATCCCTGCCGACCGCAAGCAGGTAAGGGCCTTGCGGCCAAAGTTTCCGGCACCAAAGAGCACCAAGCGGCCACCGCACCTTGCCAATTCGCGGTCGAAGGCCGTGCGCTCCCGCTCACGAACCGAATCTAGCGGCTCGCGAAAAATTTCTTCGAGCTCGCGAAGATATCGTTTCATACGCTGCTCAGGAACCCTTTGCGAGGTAATCGAAGGGCTCGCGATCTGAGTTCGACAAAGAGGTCCGGTTCCACCGAACTCACAGATCCTCGATCAAGCCGCGGGCCATCCACCCGCCGTCGATTGGCAGATTGATGCCGGTGATGTAGCTTGAAGCCGGGTCGCACAGGAAGGCGACGGCGGTCGCCACGTCGTCCGGTTCTCCCCAGCGGCCCAGAAGCGTGTGGCGCTGCCGCGCAGCGTGCAAGGCCGGATCCTGAAACGACTTGTCGGTCATGGCTGTATGGATGTAGCCGGGCGAAACGCAGTTCACGCGAATTCCGTAGCTTCCCAGGTCGAAAGCGAACGCCCGCGTGAGTCCCACCACGCCCGCCTTGGACGCCTGATAAGCCGGGTTTTTCGGAAAACCCATCTGCGTTGCGAGCGATCCGATGAACACGATGCTTCCGGCGCTCACACTGCCGCTGGTGACGCAGGCAGCGAAATGCCGCGCCCAACGAAACGGCGCCGCGAGGTTGACGTCGATAGTATTTTGCCATGTCCCATCGGACTGCGGAAATTCCGGCCACGTGACTCCAGCATTATTTACCAGGTGAAGAATTCCGCCGGAGCGTTCGAGCGCCACGGTGAAGGCCGCTTCCATTGTCCCGGCGTCCAGAACATCTCCCGTCATCGGTTGATCGGCGCCGTCGCCCGGAACCGGCACGCGGTCGACCCCAACCACGTAATGGCCCTTTTGGCGGAGCCTTTTCGCGATCGCCATTCCGTTGCCGGCAGCTGCGCCGGTTACGATGCACGCGGACATGTGCTTTATTTCCCCCGAAATCGAATGGTGCGGCGCCGGATGAGAACCTCAGGTTCGAAGAGGTTCGACGGCGAGCACAGTGCTTCCGCGATTCGCCGGGCGACATCGCCGGGCGGCAGAAAGCTCGTGGGATCCTGGTCGGTCAGCCGCGCTCCCATTTCCGTGTCCATCGTTCCCATCGAGAAGAGCCAGAAACGCACGTCGGTCTGCGCATATTCGTCGTTCATGGCGCGGATGAAGCCGAGTAAACCGTGCTTCACCGCGCAATAAACCGCCGTGTCGCGAAAACCGGCATACGCGGAGGTCGATCCGATGTAGCAATAATTCCTGCGTTCCCCCGGGAGGGGGAGGTTCCTCGCCAGCAGCTTGCGCGTGAGGCGGATGTGATCGGCCAGTCCCACTTCAAGTTCGGCCTCGATTCCAGCGTCGTCCATTGATGCAAGTGGCCGCGGTGAGAACAGAGCCGGGGTGAAGATGCACACGTCGTACGCCTGCTGAGGATCGAAATCGGAATAGCGACTGCGAACCGCGAACACCCGCGCCAGACCCGCCCCAATCGCCGGTGCGTGACGCCGTTCCACGCGTTCCCGCTTCACTTCACGGGTTACAAGATCGACGCTGCACATCCTCTCCAGAAAGGCATCCGCCAGAGAAACCGCGAGTCCACCCGAGGCTCCAAGAATGAGTACTCTCACCAGGAAATCTCCGACAGCGGAGTAGTATACGGTACACCGTCTTCCCCCATGGTCGTCCTTACTGACGGCCCACGATTCTCGGACCTTTCGATTTGCAGATCCACCATCACCGGTTCGGCTTGCGGTGTGAGCTGGGGCAGCAACTCGTCCAGGTCACCTGGCGTCTCCACTCGCATGTATCGAATCCCAAAGGCCGCGGCTAGCCGGGAAAAATCCGGGATGTACACCCCCGAGTCCTTATCCACACCACTGATGGCGCCGAAGTGGCGCATCTGCGAGACACGGATGGACTCGTATCCGCGATTGTTCAGCACGAAGAGGACGAGACCCTTTGGCGCGTAGTGCGCAAGAGTCGCCAGCTCCTGCACGTTCAGCATGATGCCGCCGTCCGCCTCAAGACAGATAACCTGCCGGGCTGAGCCGAAAGCGGCGCCGATGGCATGGGGCAGTCCCAAACCCATGGGACCCAGCGCCGCCCCGTTGAAGAAGCGCGCTTCCTTGGCCGGCGCGAAGAAACGCGTGAAGGTTTCCTCGGCGTAGCCAGAGCTGGCCGCAACAAACACCTTCCCTTCGCACCACTTGGAAAGGCGCATAGCGACTCCGTATGCGTTCAGGCTGCCGGTGGTCAGGCGTTGACGTTCTTCGACCAGATAGGCGGCACGCCGCTGCTGGCAGCACGGCAGCCAGGAGTCCTCCGCCCTGCCGGCTGCGCCACCCAGGTCGGATTCTATCGCCTGCGGCAAGCAGCGCAGATCGGCCTCGACGCGGAATGTGTTGGGATAGCCGTCGAACTTCGCCAGCTCCCGGCCGTCAACGTCCACGAAGTACCGCGCCGCCTGCGCGCCAAAATCCCGCCTCTGAAAGGCCGTGGTCCCCAAGTCGAGCCGAGCGCCGAGAAAGACAATGGTGTCAGCCCGGCTGAGGACCTCGTTTGCGAACAGGGGCGCCAGTCCGCCCGGGCAGGCAAAGTACAGCGGATCGCTCGCCGGCAGAATGTCGAAAGAGAGCCAGGAGAAAACCGCAGGCACGGAGTAACGGGCGAGAAACGTACGCACCGCACTTTCCACGCCTGCTATTCGGCAGCCGTTGCCGATATACAAAAGGGGACGCTTCGCCTGGAGCAGTTGCGCGAGCGCCTGGGCAAGCTCCGCCTGCCCGTGCACCGTCGCGGCTGCCTTGCGCCGGACGCTGGCCGCATCCCCGGCCACGTCCTCGTCCGAATACGCCACGCGGATGCCCTGAACATCGAGGGGAATCTCAACAAATACCGGGCCCGGCCGGCCGGAGAATGCCTCGGCAAACACCTCCACCAGTGTCTCGCGGAAGCCCTGTGGAGAGAGTCGCACAAACCGCTTGACGCAGGGGGTAATCAGCGCCTGGGAGGGCACCTCCTGGATGCCGTGGCCGCGCAGACCCAGCACGTTGATATCGGCGGTCTTGATCTGGCCGGCCAGCACGATCAGCGGTGCCGAGTCCGTGTAGGCGGAGAGCAACGACGTGACCGAGTTGGAGACGCCCGGTCCTGCCGTGACCACGGCGAAGCCGGCGCGGCGGAAATCGGCTGCCTTGGCGTATCCCTCAGCCGCGGCCACGCAGGCTTGCTCATGCTGGCAGTACACCGGCTTCACAGAGGGGTGGCAAGCCACGGCCCGGTTCAGGTACATGGCCATGCCACCCGTCAACGAAAAGACCGTGTTGGAACCGAGCGCAACCACAAGATCGACCGCATAGTCAGCGATGGTGCGCACGACATAATCGGAGAGCTTCATTACTTGTTGCCTTTCGTTACCGCTGGGGACGCTGCGCGCGCCGCCAGAATCGCGTCGATCAATTCCCGTACGGCGCCATTGCCGCCACCGCGCGATGCTACAAAGGCCACCTTCGCCAGGACCTCAGGCCGGGCGTCGGCCGGAGCGGCGGCGAGGCCGGCGATCCCGAGCGCGCCCAGATCGTTGACGTCGTCGCCCATGAAGCAGATTTCCTCCAGCTCCAGAGCGTTCCGTTTGGCGAACAGGCGCAGGGCTTCGCCCTTGTCCTTGCAGTTCTTGTAAACGTCCGTGATGCCCATTTTGAGGGCAAAGCGATCCACGAGTGGGCTATCCTCCCCGGAGATCAGCGCCACGATCAGTCCCGCCTTGCGCGCCATTGAGACGCCCATCACGTCGGCGAAGCAAAACCGCTTGAACTCCTCCCCGTGGGGACCCCACCAAAAGCCTCCATCGGTTAGGACTCCATCAACATCCAGTGCCACGGCCAAGATGGGGGCCATTTCAGGCGCCCACTCGGCGGAGTTTTTTGATGATGGGCTGTTCGCGTTCCAAGACACGTTTAACACCGTCTCCCATGGATTTTTCCACCAGCCTCAAGTAGCTCACCAAGCGCGTGATCCCGTTGGGTTCCAGTGAGGCGGCGTGATCTGTACCCCACATTGCCCGGTCAAGCGTGATATGCCGCTCCACTACGCATGCACCCAAGGCGACCGCGGCAATGCTGGAAGGAAGCCCGGTTTCGTGTCCAGAATAGCCCACTGGTAAACCGTACCGCTCTCGCAATGTCACGATGGCGCGAAGATTGAGTTCCTCATAAAACGCAGGGTACGCACTACAGGCATGCAATAGAACCAAATCCTTGGTTCCTAACACTTCGAGGGCACGATCGATTTGTTCGACCGTGCTCATACCCGTGGAAAGAATTATCGGCTTGCCCTTGCTTCGGGTGTGCCGAAGCAGGTTGTCGTCGGTCAGGGTGGCGGAGGCAATCTTATAGCAGGGTGGGTTGAACTGATCGATCAAGTCCACGGACTGTTCGTCCCAGCAGGAGGCAAACCAGGGCATCCTCACTTCGCGACAGTACCGGTCGATCTCACGGTATTCGTCCACGCCGAATTCCAGACCCCGTTTCAAATCTCCGTTGGTTGTTCCGAAGGGGCTTTCTCGCGGGCGCGCCAGCTCCTCTGGGGAGTAGACGACATCCACCGTGCGCTTTTGGAACTTCACTGCGTTGCAACCTGCCACATGGGCAACACTGATCAGGCGCTTTACGAGGTCGAGATCACCGTTATGGTTGATTCCGATCTCGGCGACGACGAAGCAGGGGTGGCCATCGCCCACCAAGCTCTTGCCAATCCAAACCTCTTTAGCGTGTGCGTCCGCCGCTCGCTCGTTCATCAGCAACCTCCGCGATTCGTGGCAACCATTTGCCGGCAAATTTCGTGCAGGGCGTCCAGCACATAGTCCAGCATGGCTTGGGACAGTCCCGGATAGACGCCAATCCAAAAGACCCGGTCCATGGCAAAGTCGGCATTCTCCAGCTTTCCGACCACGCGGTGGGGCACTTCGGCGTAAGCGGGCTGGCGCACCAGGTTGCCACCAAACAGCGACCGGGTGGCGATTTTCTTTCCTTCCAGAAAGCGCACCACGTCGGCGCGAGCAAAGGGTGCCCCCGGCCGGACTGCAATCGGGAAACCGAACCAGCTCGGGTCTGATCCCGGCGTGGCCTCAGGCAGAATGAAGAACTCTTCCAGGGGCTTGAGCCCCCCATACAAGGTCTGAAAATTCTTACGCCGGGCTTCGATGAATCGGGGCAGCTTGCGGAGTTGCGCCACGCCCACCGCGGCCTGCATGTCGGTGGCTTTCAGGTTGTAGCCGATGTGCGAATAGATGTACTTGTGATCGTAGCCGTGGGGCAGGCCGCCGAGCTGCCACTCAAACCGTTTGCCGCAGGTATTCTCGCGGCCTGGCTCGCACCAGCAATCGCGCCCCCAATCGCGGAACGATTCCACCAGGGTTTTGAACAGCGGCTTATCGGTGAGCACACACCCGCCCTCGCCCAGCGTGATGTGGTGAGCGGGATAGAAGCTGACGGTGGCGAGATCGCCGAACGTGCCCACCTTCCGGCCGCGGTAGGTACTGCCCACCGCGTCGCAGCAATCTTCGATCAGCCATAAATCGTGCCGGCGCGCAAACGCCACGACGGCATCGAGATCGAACGGATTGCCCAGAGTGTGAGCCAGAATGATGGCGCGGGTGCGCGGGCCGAGCGCCTCTTCGAGGGCGCCGACGTCAAGGTTGTAAGTGGGAATTTCGATGTCAACAAAGACCGGCACCAAGCTGTTCTGCACGATGGGATTGACCGTGGTGGGGAAACCCGCCGCCGTGGTGATGACCTCGTCGCCCGGACGCAACCGCCGGCCGCCGAGCTTAGGCGAGGTCAGGCAGGAAATGGCCAGCAGGTTCGCCGACGAGCCCGAATTCACCAGGACGGCCTCGCGCACGCCGCAGAAGGCCGCAAACTCGCGCTCAAACTGGGCGGCAAATCGGCCCGTGGTGAGCCAGAAGTCAAGGGAAGAATCCACGAGGCGGCGCAGTTCGTCCGCGTCGAACACCCTGCCAGAAACCGGGACGGGACTCTCCCCGGGAACGAACGCCTGGCCAGCGAACTCTGCCGCGAAATACTCGCCGACGAGGTCGAGGATCTGGCTACGTAACCGGTCTGATCGTGCGTTCATGCGTGAAGAACTCCGAGTACCAGGTAATCGTCCGCGTCAAGCCCTCTTCCAGGCTGAACAGCGGGGCCCATGGCAAGAGACGCCGGGCTCGCTCGGCGCTCAGGCACTGGCAGCGAATCTCGTTGACGGCTTCGTTGCGGATATCGGGCTCAAGAGCCGATCCCATCACTGCGAGGATCCGGCGCACTAGATCGAGCACTGTCACCTGGATTTCGTTCGAGAAATTGAAGGCCATTCCGCGCAATGTCGCATCCGCCGCCAGGCGTTCGGCGAGCAGCATGTACGCCGCCGCACCGTCTTCCACATAAAAGTAGTCGCGGATGAACTGCCCATCGGAACGGATCACCGGGCGCTCGCCCCGAATCACCGAGCGGATGGTGCCCGGAACCAAGCGGTTCCAGTTCAAATCGCCACCGCCATAGAAGTTGCCGCATCGGGTGATAACCACCGGGAGGTCGTAAGAGACGGCATAGGTGTGGGCCAGCAGGTCGGCGCAGGATTTGCTGACGTCGTAAGGATGGGAGCCCGCGAGCGCGGTTTCTTCTGAATAGGGCAACACTTCCTGGACGCCGTACGCCTTATCGGAAGAGGCCACCACGATGGCCCGCACCTTCGGGGAACGCCGGCAGGCATCGAGCAAGTTCCAGGTGCCTTGGATGTTCGTCTCGAACGTCGAGACGGGGTTGCGGTTGGCAATGCCAACGATGGTTTGGGCAGCCAGGTGCAATACGGTTTCAACTTCGTATTCGCCAATCGCCCTTTCGAGCGTGTCGCGGTCGCGCACATCCCCGCGGACCACCTTCACCCGCTCCAGCGTCCCTGTGCGGACCAACTCGGACTGCGGCACCCAATCGCGAACCAGGCAGACCACGTCGGCGCCCGCCGACACCAAGCGCGGCACCAGCCACGAGCCCAATAACCCCGTGGCACCGGTTACCAGCGTCGGCCGGTCGCGCCAAAAAAGATCACTCATGACCAGACTTTCCAGGGTGCTTTGCCCGAAACCCATAATTGGCTCAGGTGCTGGTAATCGCGATAGGTGTCCATGGCGAAGAAGAAGCCATCGTGACGGTACGCCGCAAGTTGCCCTTCGCGCGCCAGTCGCTCCAGGGGGCCGCGCTCCAGGATGCAGTTGTCACCGGAAAGATAATCGAAAATGCCACTGTTGAAGACGAAAAACCCGGCGTTGATCCAGCCTTCCGACACCGGCTTCTCCGCGAACTCCAGCACCCGGTTTTCCTCGCCGATTTCCACGACGCCGAAGCGCAAAACCGGCCGGACGGTGGTGACGGTCGCGAGCCGACCATGGCTCTGGTGAAACCCGAGCAGGCGGCCGATATCGACATCGCTTATGCCGTCACCGTAAGTCATCATGAAGGTATCTTCGCCTACATATTTTGCGATCCGTTTGATGCGGCCGCCGGTCATGGTTTCAAGACCAGTATCAGCCAATGTGACCTGGAAGCCTTGTTCTTGGTGGGAGCCGTCGAAAAGGATCTGCGATTTTTGTCCGAGGCAAATGGTGAAGTCGTTGTTCATCGCCTCATAATTGAGGAAATAGTCTTTGATCATGCTACCACGGTAGCCCAGACACAGCACAAACCGCTGGAAGCCATAGTGGGCGTAAGCTTTCATAATGTGCCACAAAACGGGCCGCCCGCCAATTTCGACGAGCGGCTTCGGGCGAAACTCCGTCTCCTCCCGCAAGCGAGTGCCCAATCCTCCGCACAGAATCACCACCTTCATCGCCCCGCCCCCTCAGCCGCAGATAGGCTCGTGTGCGATACTTCGAGCCGCGGACGCACGGACCCGATCATCTCGCCGATATACTCCTGACGCCCACTGCTTTCATGCACGGTGAGTGCGATGCCATGCTCAATCTTGATCTCAACATGGGTCGTCTCCGTCAACAGGAACACGGTGATGGAATACAATCCATCGTTAAGTAGATTCGCAGGAAATTTATAGGAGTCCCGGTACTGGTTGGGTTCCAAGGGCCTGCTGGGCGTGCCAGAAACGAAGGCGCACACCCCGTACTTGTCTATCACATGAATACTGGAAGACACATTGAGCTGGCGGGCTACGTCAAAATCAATTTCCAGAGTGAAGGGTTCATCAATTTCCACGTCAGCCGTAACGCCACGCGGGCACACGATTCGGGCCTTGGCCAAGCGAAGGCGACCATTATTGGCGTTTGGGTCGGCCACCTCCCAGATGACCTCACCTGCACGGTTCACATTTGCTTCCAAGTACGCCGCAACAACGTCCCGCGTAGAGCCGGCCATGACTGTCACTCCCTGGCTAAGTAGAATCGCCCGGCTGCACAAGGTTGAGACTGGCACCATATTGTGGCTGACGAAGAGCGCAGTTCGGCCGCGCTGGGCCACTTGGCCGATCTTACCCAAGCACTTTCTCTGGAACTTGGCATCCCCAACCGCCAATACCTCATCCACGAGCAGAATCTCTGTATCCAAATGCGCTGCTACCGAAAAGGCCAGTCTCACCTGCATCCCGCTGCTGTAATACTTCAGGGGCGTGTCGATAAACTTCTCAACTTCGGAGAAGGTCACTATTTCATCGAACTTGCGCTCAATCTCCTTCTTGCGCATGCCCAGGATGGCGCCGCTCAGGTAAACGTTATCGCGGCCCGTCAACTCCGGGTGGAAGCCCGTGCCAACTTCGAGCAAAGAGCCAATACGCCCGTGAATCCTGGCATATCCACAGGTGGGCTTGGTGACGCGTGCCAGAACTTTCAATAAGGTACTCTTGCCCGCGCCGTTCCGGCCAATGATGCCCACCACCTCGCCCTGATGGACCTCAAAGGAGACGTCCTTGAGCGCCCAGATGCGCTTGGCATCGCCGTTGGACGAGGCAGGCTTTTCCGCTCTGAAGAGGCGGGCCGGGGCGGAAATGGCGCGGGCGAGCACATCGCGCAACGCGAGGTACCGTTCCCGCTCACCGATGCGGTAGCGCTTGCCTAGGTTCTCAACTCGAATGACTATGTCGCTCATGGCGTTGATTCAGACCACGTCAGCAATAGTGCCTTCCATCCTATTGAAGAAGGCGATTCCGCCAATCAGCACAATAATCACACCGCCTGCCGACGCTGCCAACATCAGGCCGGGCGGGTGGCCACTGCCCGCGAGCGCCCAGCGAAACCCTTCGATGACGCCGGCCATGGGATTGAGTCCATACACCCAGCGCCAGCGTTCAGGCACCAAGCTGCTGGGATAGGCCACCGGCGAGGCGAACATCCAGAACTGCACCAGAAATGGCACGACGTAGCGAACGTCACGGTAGATGGCGTTGAGCGCTGAAAGCCACAAACCGACGCCAAGGGCCGTAGCCACGGCCAGAAGCAGAAAGACCGGGAACAGCAACATGGCCCTGCCCGGAGAGACGTGGTAAAAGGGCATCATCGCCAGGAACACAAGTAAGCCGATGGCAAAGTCCAGAAGCCCGGAACTGACCGCCGAGACCGGCAGAACGAGCCTCGGAAAGTAGACCTTGGTGATGACCCGCTGCTGGTCCACTACGCTGTTCGTAGCGTTCTGAAGTGCCGTAGCAAAGTAGATCCACGGCAGCAGTGCGCTGAAGTAGAAAATCGGATAAGGAAGTCCCCCCGACGGCATTCGAGCTAACCGGCCGAAAAACAGGCTAAACACCAACATCGTCGCCAGAGGCTGGATGATTACCCAAGCTGCCCCAATCGCGGTCTGCTTGTAGCGAATCTTGATGTCCCGCCAAACGAAGAAGTAGACCAACTCGCGGAATTGCCAGAGCTCGCGAAAATTCACGTCGAGCCATCCCCTCGGAGGGGTAATGTCAATAACAGGAATATCTGTCAACGGTATCGGCAGCTGCGTCGTGCTCATGGATGTGCGTTCCTCTCCATAATTCTGCCCCCGAGTCAGGCCTACTCGTTCAAAGGCTTGCCATCCTCCCAATGTCGGGATGGCGTACATTTGTACCACCAAACCACTTCCCGGTCAAGGTTTGCCGCTCTTGGCAGTGGGCTACTTTGATTTCATATTCAGAAGGTCGTGGAAACCGCGATGGCTCCAAACTGGAGATTAAGAATGTGTCCTGGCATCTCTCTGTCCGCTTTGGTCCCTTGAGGTGGTCGTAAATCTTGGTCTCCGTGGAGAAACCACCTCCTCGAATCGTATAACCTTTTCCGGGTTTGAATCGCTCTCTGGGCTCGTTCGTCTGTTCGGAATCAAAGGGTTCGAAAGAGGCGCATCTTGCTGGTCAGGCTTTGCCAAGTGGCGAGATTTTCGAATAACACCGGTGCCCCTTTCCTAACCGTTCTATGAAGGGGGATGTCAGGGAAAAACTTCTCCTTTGACTGGGAAGGCGTGGGGACTCATTCCCTTTGCGGTGGTGGTCCACCTCTCCTGACTCGCCCTAGATGGCCGCTGTTTCTTTTGGATCAACGCGTGGCGGTTCTCCCCACGCGGGCGGGGCAGGCGCCGACCGCCGTTCCAGCTACCCGGCTGCCCCACGTCCTAAACCAGTTCGCCGCCCACCTGTGATCACGCGGCCGCGCACACTCCCCCCATCTCGTTATCGGCAGAAGCGAGCCTTCAGGCGAGGAGCCGCCATTCCGCTGGAGTTCCGCAGATGTGGGGAGATCAGTCGCGGCGGCAGGGGCCTCCACTGCAGCTCCTTGACTCACTTTTTCGCCCAGTTCTTCACCGCTGCCGCGCTGGATGTGGTAATGTTCGCGCAACAGGAGGTGGCCCATGGGCACCGTTCCGGAGGTTTTGAACCTCACGCCGGGGCAAGCTCCCACACGCACGCTGGCGCCGCGCAACATCGCCGTGGACGCCTACCGCGGCTTCGTCATGTTCCTGATGATGGCGGAGGTTCTGCGCTTGTCCAAAGCGGTGGCGGCATTCCCCGGAAACTGGGTATGGCACATCCTGGCCTATAACCAGACCCATACCGAGTGGGCGGGATGTTCGCTCCACGACCTGATTCAGCCCTCGTTCTCATTTCTCGTGGGCGTGGCATTGCCTTACTCGATTGCCAACCGCATCGCCAGGGGCGGTACGTTCTCGATGTTATTTGCGCACGCATTGTGGCGAGCCTCCCTGCTGGCGGCTTTGGGAATCTTCCTGCGCTCCATGGGCCATGCGCAAACCAACTTCACCATGGAGGATACGCTCACGCAGATTGGGTTTGGATATCCTTTCCTTTTCCTGCTGGGCTTCCGGCCGCCGCGCCGGGCCTGGGCGGCGCTGGGCGTCATTCTGGCGGGCTACTGGCTGGCGTGGGTGCTCTATCCGGTGGCCGGGGCGAATTTCGATTGGCAATCCGTGGGCGTTTCGGCCGCCTGGAACGCGCAACACAACTACACGGGCTTTGCCGCGCACTGGAACAAGAATTACAATTTGGGGACGGCATTCGACCAGTGGTTCTTGAACCTTTTCCCGCGCCGAACGCCGTGGGTCTACAACGATGGCGGATACCTGACGTTGAGCTTCATTCCCACCTTGGGGACTATGATTCTGGGATTGATGGGGGGACGCTGGCTGCGCGAGGCTGCTCCGCAAATCCCCATGAAGAAACTCCTCGTTGCCGGTGTAGTGGGAATTGCTGCCGGCCTGTTCTTCCACTTCACCCATATCTGCCCGGTGGTCAAGCGGATTTGGACGCCCAGTTGGACCCTGTTCAGCGGCGGCGCCTGCTTCCTGCTGCTGGCGGCGTTTTGCTGGGTCATCGAGGTGAAACAACGCAAAGATTGGGCGTTCCCCCTGGTGGTCATCGGCATGAATTCCATCACCGCCTACTGTATCGCCCATTTCATGGAAGAATTCCTCATCGGTTCGTTTCGCACCAACCTGGGTCTGCACTTCTTCGAGTTTCTCGGAACCCGCCTCCAGCCACTCATGGAAGGCGCCGCCGTGCTGTTCTGCTATTGGTTGGTGCTGTTCTGGATGTACCGGCGGAAGTTATTTTTGAAGATTTGAAAAAGGCAGGAGCCAGGAGTTAGAAGCTAGAAGTCAGAAGAAAAAAGAACAGGAGTTCGAAGTGCGGAGCCAGGCGGAGCGAGTTTTTTTCTTCTAACTCCCAGCTCCTAACTTCCGACTTCTGCTTTGCCCCTTCCCTTCATGGGGTTTTTATGGGACTATCTAAATTCGAGGGATCGCCTCCAGTCTGTCCACTATAAATCGATTAGGCACAGCCCACAGACGGGGCGAGGGAGAATTGGCGCTTGGCGTCCGTCAAGAATTTGACCTTCAAAGAAGTCCTGGAGTTGGTCCGCCCGGACCTCCTGCGCGTGGAGGAGGAATTCGGCATCCAGACCGCCACGGGCGTGCGTCCCATCACTGAAATCGGCCAGTATTTGCAGGAAGGCGGAGGGAAAAGACTGCGCCCGGCCCTGGTGTTGCTGGCGGCCAAGTTGTGCGGCTACGAAGGAAGGGCGGCCATCCGCATGGGCGCGGTGGTGGAAATGATTCACACCGCCACCCTCGTGCACGACGATGTGATCGATGAGGCTGATACCCGACGCGGGCGGCCCTCCACCAATTCACGCTGGGGAAATCCCATGAGCGTGCTGGCGGGCGACTGGCTTTACATGCAGGCCTTCAACATCGCTCTGAACGAGAGGAGTTTCCGCATTCTCGACGTGCTGATTCGGCTCACGCAGGTCATGGTGGAAGGCGAGTTGCTGCAACTGACTTGCTTGCGGAAGCCCACCGTTACCGAGGAAGATTACCTGGATCTGGCCTATCGCAAGACCGCCTGCTTATTCTCCGCCTGCCTGCGGCTGGGGGCGCTGCTGGGAGGAAAGAACGAAGAAGAGGAAGCGCAATTGGGCCTTTACGGCATCAACCTGGGTCTGGCTTTTCAACTGATCGACGATGTCCTGGACTTCACCTCGTCCGAGGAAGTTCTGGGCAAACCCATTGGCAACGACGTGCGCGAGGGCAAGATGACCCTGCCCTTGATCTATCTCCTGCAGCGGTGCACTCCGAAAGAAGCCCGCAAGGTTTCCCGCCTGCTGGAAGAAGGCGGATTCCAACCCGCGGAGTTCGCGGAGATACTCGACCTGATCGATCACTACGGCACGCTCCAGGCGACGCGGGAAAAAGCCCAGGATTTCTCCGAGAAAGCCCGGGGGTTTCTGGAGAACTATCCCCCTTCGCCATACAAAGACGCCTTGTGCTCCCTACCGGATTTTATTTTGGAGCGGGAATTCTAAGATCGCATACGCCTTCCGGCATGAAACATCGCCACGAGAACCGAAATCAAGCTCGCGGTCAGGGACGCCAAGGAAATCCGCCGGCGGCTCACGGAACTGGGCTTTCGGCCCGTCCTGGCGCGCCACTTTGAAAGCAACTACCTGTTCGATTTTCCCGACCAGCGGCTGCGCAAATCGCGCTGCCTCATTCGGCTGCGTTTTGCCCGTGACCAGGGCTTGCTGACTTATAAGGGCGCGCCGCTCCGTTCGAGCGACTACAAAATTCGCCCGGAGATTGAAACCAAGGTGGAAGACGGCCACCAACTGGGCGAGATCCTGCTTCACCTGGGCCTGAGAGAGAACTTCAGCTACGAGAAGTTTCGCACCATGTACGCGCCACGGGGTAAGCGCGATGCTTCCGACGCGCCCCACGTGGTCTTTGACGAAACGCCCATCGGCAACTACCTGGAACTGGAAGGCCCGCAGCGCTGGATCGACGAGGTGGCGCGCCAACTCGGTTACTCGCGCCGGGATTACATCAAGGATAGCTACGCCGCCCTTTACCGGAAGAAGTGCCATGCCGAGGGTAAGGCTCCCGGGAATATGCTTTTCCCCTCGCACGAAACTTGATTGGGTTCTGCCCCGGCCTGGGCTATAATGCGCTTGAGTGCTCCGTCCCTCAGCCGACGGATTGGAGAGGAGATTAAACATGGAAGGTTTGCTACAACCGGTTCACCTGTTTTTCATTTTGCTGATCGTCTTGATCCTGTTCGGCCCGGGGAAATTGCCGGAACTGGGCAAGGGTTTGGGCAAGGGCATCAGAGAGTTCAAAGACGCCATGCGCGGCGGCCTGGATGGTTCTTCCGATAAAAAGTAAGCGCCCCGGCCAAGGCGTAAGGAGAGTGACGAATGGAAGGGTTGCTACAACCGGTTCACCTGTTCTTCATCTTGTTGATTGTCTTGATCCTGTTCGGTCCGGGGAAATTGCCGGAGCTGGGTAAGGGTTTAGGCAAAGGCATTAAAGAGTTCAAGGACGCCCTGCGCGGCGGGATGGACGGGTCTCCCGACAAGAAGGAAGAGAAGAAGCCAGAGGAAGAAAAGAAGTCCTAAGCCTTCGCTTGTCACCACCGCCTAGGAAGGTCTGTCCCATACGTCAGCGCTTATCTTCCCACAGCGAATTCATAAGGGAGGCAGCCACTTTGACCCAGGGGCGCGGGCCCCATTTTGCGCTCGTGCGCTTCAGGTTGAATGCCAGCAATGTTCATTTAGGCTCTTCCCGGGAGGGCATCTATGTCCGACCCTGAAACCCCCTCTCCCTTGGTTCCAATCTCCCCTTGTCCTCTTGCCAACAATTCTACCGAAATCATATTGCGATTCCAGGAACTCAGGCTTAAGATGGCCTTAATCACGCCAGTTGGGGGGCTTAAATGAAGGTTGAGGATTTGATTCACTCTCGGCGCGAAGTCTACTCTGTGACCGAAGGGATGACCGTCTACGATGCGGCTCGATACCTGCGCGAAAAACAGGTGCGTTCCGTGGGCGTAATTAAGCCTGGCGGCAAGCTGGTGGGGGTTGTGTCGCAAAGCGATATTTCCGACAAGGTGGCGGCGGAGAACAAGTGTCCGGCCTGGATGCGAGTCTCGGAAGTGATGACATCGAATCCCATCACCGTCCCGCCCGCGACGAATTTGAACGAGTGTGTGCTGCTAATGGAGAAGCACGGCATCTTCCACCTGGCGGTCGTCGATGAAGGCGAGAATTATCGCGGCATGATTTCCGTTCAGGACCTGCTGCGGGTCATTGCCTCCGATGAGAAGGCGCGAGCCGACATGCTGGAGTCCTTCCTCTTCTCGTCGCGCTAGCGCGGGTTTCTCCGCACAGTCTGGTAAGGGCGGGGCTTTAGAGCAGTAAACAGCGAGCAGAAAGCAATGGGCAGCGAGCGCCGTTTTCAGCAAGAGAATTCTACTCTCTCATCTCCAAAGGAGCGCGACTCATGGATGTTTGCTCCATTCAATCCTCGAGCGAATTCACTGGCCTGCCAGTCTCCCCCTCGGCCGGAAGCCGCATGGCATTGCCCACCAGGGACCTTCGGGGTATCGCCAGTGTTGCCGTGACCCTCGCGCTGGTATTTCTGGGGGCGAGTGCTTTGGCCGCCGGAGACTCCTCGGAAAAGCTGGAAGTGACGACCACGGCCTTCCAGCCGGGCGGCACGATTCCTTCGCAGTTTACCTGTAGCGGGTCCAACATCTCGCCCGCTCTCTCCTGGAACGATCCCCCGCCTCGCACCGAGAGCTTCGTGCTGATTGTGGATGACCCGGACGCTCCCGGCCGAACCTGGGTTCACTGGCTGGTATACAACCTGCCGGCGTCAGCGCGGCAATTGCCGGAACATGTATCGGCGGGCGCCGCCCTCGCGGTCGGCGGCCGCCAGGGCGTAAACGACTTCCCCATGAACGGATACGGGGGCCCCTGTCCTCCGCCCGGCAAACCCCACCGGTATTTCTTCCGGCTCTTTGCCCTCGACACGACCTTGGATCTGCGCCCCCCGGTCCGCCGCAAGGATGTGGACTCGGCCATGAAAGGTCATGTGCTTGCACAGGCGGAATTGATGGGGAGGTTTGGACGGTGAGGGGGGGGAGAACCCGTTGCACGGGCTGCCTGCCCCGATCCATCGGGGTCTCGCCTGCAAGCAATCACGGGCAAGTTGGCCATGCCACTGCAAAAAGCCCTTCCTCCGCGGAGGGCCGTAGGGATCCAGACCTCAAACCTCTTGACCGCAACTCGAGATTTTTGAAAGAATTGTTCTGGGATTGCCAGAGGCAGCAAGGGCGCAACGTTCAACAGATTGACGCGTATCTTCACCAGTATGGGGGATTGCAGCGTCTGCGCGGAGGACCCCGGCAAAGGTCCGCGGCAGATCAATTCTCTAAAGGAGCCGATCCAATACCGTGAATGAAGGAACCAGATCCCCAGCATCCGCAACTGGCCCCGCCGGGCGGACGGTGAAATACGAAGAAAACGCCATCTACCAGGGCGGCCAAGTCGTGGCGAGAGTAGAGGCGCCAGAAGTTCACTGGGACACTCGGGAGATTCACTTTACCGAAATCAGCAACAGCGACGACCTGATTCTGCCGGAGGAATGCGAATTCCAGAAGTACCGGCTGATGATCAAGCGCATCGAGTACGCCTCACGCATCGACAAAAATGCACCGGAAAAAGGTCGAGTGTTGCGGGGCGCGGTGGCGGAGATTTTGGGTTATCGCGAGCAGTAAGCTTTTTCCGGACAGCTAGCCTTGGAGAGTGCCCAACTTCGGGATTGGGAATCAGAGGTGAGGGAGAATCCAGCCCTCAATTCGGGGCCTTCTAGGCTGCCTGGAAGGGCAGAAGCTTCCAAAGTCCCGATAATTTGCAGGCACCGCAGGTTCGTTGCACCCCGCCTTTTTCTTGAAGCGCTGCCAGCAGGGTTTCATCCCCGCGCAGGGACTCGTGGAAGGAGCAATTGGGGCATGCAACCACTACCCGCACTCGGACCTGGTCCTCAGGGCGAAGTTCAGGAATGCCCACGCCCCAGATGTTCTTTCCCGGGTCCAGATTCTCGACACCCCAGTAAGTAAACTGAAGGTCAGAGCTTTGCAGTTTAGAAACAACCCGAAAAAGCGAATCCAGCCCCGTGGGATGGCTGACCAAGCGGATCTCCGAATCCGGCAACAGTTGATGGGACATTCGGATCTTGGCCCCGTGCAGGTTGACAATAATCGTATGCGCTTCCTCGGTAAATTCGATCCCCCGATAGTCAATTCCGAAAACGCGGATAGGAACCGAGAGCGCCACCCGACAGCTACGCCTTGAGTGAAAGTTCAACATGCATACACCCCCCAGGAGCTGCAGGATCCCTAATAGGCAGATGTTACCCTGAATAGGGAAGGTTTTCCAGTCCCCAAAGAGTTAACCCAGGTCGGGAATCAGTTGGCGGGCAAGCGCGCCTCGGGCTGTTGGGCCTCAAACTGGCTCAAGGCATCGGAGATTTCGTCCAGCAAAGCGCGCGCCCCCTGCTCACCGGCACTTGCCGCCGCCAAAATGGCGTAGGCGCAATTCACGCACAGGCAATAGGCGCGACTCTCTATGATTTGGCTGGGGCGGCAGACGGCACAGGGCCAATCATCACATGAATGAACAAGTAACCCCCCCGTTGTCAAGGCGAAATCCACAGTGAACCCCCGGCAGCCTCATAGCTGACTTGGAGCAAGCGAGCCACCAACTTGCATATCGGATTTCTGGGGATAAGCTTAAACGGGATAGGTTTCAGGTATCAGGTGTTAGGTGCCGGGTGTCGGGTGTGGGGATTTTGCTGGCACCTGGCACCTGATACCTGACACCTCTTTCCGCTACCGCTCATAACGAACGCCATAAATCTTACGCCCGGTGTCTTGCATTTCGCGGCGGCGCGCCACTTGGCCGCGGACCTCGATGTTGCGGGTGGTCTGCTCGTACGGACAGGTGATGAGAAGGATTTCTCCGACCTCGTAGTTCCGGTCAGTGACGAAACATAAACCGCTGCGCGAGACGTTTTCAGTGCGGGTGAATTCCTCCGCCCCGTAAAAGCTGCGCACCCTCAAGGGCATTTGCAGAGCAACCCGATTGTGGGTTCGGCGATTGGATACTGTGCGCTTGTCGGAGAGGCTTTCCGGGCTGGGAAGCCCCAGGCCCGCATCATCACTGGAGAGGGACATGGACGGTTCTCTATAGCTCCAGGATGTCGATCGCCCGCAAGCCTCGCACTCCTTGATCAGCAACCCCGAGGTACCCAACACTTCGTGCTCGACCATAGAAAGGTGGCTGAGCTTTACCGCATGGCAGCGCCGGCACTCGATGAGCGCTGTACACATGCCTTCCACCGAGGAGGGCGCAGGAAATCCGATTCCCCAAATGTCGCAGTTCGCTTCCTGGCATTCGATGCCCCATTCGCCGCCCTCCTGGGAGAGAGGTTGAGTTGGTCCCACGACGCGAAACTTGGCGCTGCGGCGCCTCCCCGCGGGCGCAATGAGCAACATGGAGCCCGCCGCTATCGTCCGCTTCAGGTAGATTCTCGCCCCTTGCCGATTGATGACAATCGTCCGGCCTTCTTCGCTGAACTTCTCACCGTTTCGGTCCACACCCTCGACTCGGATGGGCACAGAAATCATCAAACGTTCGCTGTGCCGGCGTTCCACTTCACGCAGAGAGGCCTTGGGCGTAGTCACAGGCGGGCGGCTGGGTTCCGAAGTCTCGCTCATTTCTCTACTTCCATGCACATCCTTGCCGGATCATGACTACCGAACGACGACGGAGCGGGAAATTAACGCAAGGCCATCTTAGCACAGGCAGAGCCCCTAAAGTGAGAGGAAGAAAGGTATTGGCTCATTTTCAGGCCAGCAAAACATAAACCGCTTCCGGATTAATAACCCATCTCCGCGCGGCCCCTCGCCCCCTCGGCCCCCCGCTGTGGAATAAGGCTGCAGCCCGCGCGCATCGGAAGGAGTTACTACCATGCAGAGATGATCTGCCTGTGATATTCTGCCTGGCTGCTCATTTTTGCCCAAGGCGCCGCTGCTGGAAGGATGCCCGCCTCCGCGATGTCCCTCGTACGCGGGGGACGCGCCTGATGCCGCGGCGCTTCGGCCATCCCCAGTCGAGGAGGATCCAGAACCCGCCATGAAATTGCATCACGTCATCGAAGCACAACAATTCAATCCGCCCGTACTTCAGCAACTCTTTCATACTGCCCTGGAAATGGAAAGCGTGGTGACCCATGGGGGCACGATGGAGTTCAATAAGCGCATTATGGCCGCGCTCTTTTATGAACCTTCCACCCGTACGCGCTTTTCCTTTGAGACCGCCATGCACCGGCTGGGGGGACGCGTGGTTTCCACGGAAAACGCCGCCGAGTTTTCATCCGTGGCCAAGGGTGAAACCCTGGAAGACACCGTCCAGATTCTCAATGGTTACGCCGACGTGATTGTCATCCGCCATTACGAGGTCGGGGCCGCCAAGCGCGCGGCCGCCGTCTCCCAAGCTCCCATCATCAACGCGGGTGACGGCGCGGGCCAGCATCCCACCCAGGCTCTGCTCGACCTCTACACGATCCGCAAGGAAATCGGGGCCATCGACGGCCTGAAGATCGCCATGGTGGGAGACCTGGCGCAAGGCCGCACGGTGCGCTCGCTCACTTACCTGCTCAGCAAATATCAGGGTATCAAGATTTACTTTGTCGCGCCCCTGCTGCTGAAAATGAAAGAGGACATCCTCGCACACCTGCGCGAACACAACATCTCTTATGTGGAAGAGACCGATTTGGACAAGGTTTTGCCGGAAGTCGATGTGGTTTACCAAACGCGGATCCAGAAAGAACGCTTCGGCGACCGCATTGCCGATTACGAGCAGTGCCGCGGCGTCTACGTAATCAACCGCCAGGCGCTCGGTTTGATGAAGGCCAAAGCCATTGTCATGCACCCTCTGCCCCGGCTGGATGAAATCAGCATGGAAGTTGACAGCGACCCGCGCGCCGCATACTTCCGCCAGGCACAGAACGGCTTGTACGTCCGCATGGCGCTGCTCTCAATGGTCTTCTCCTAGGTGGATTTACCCGTCACGGGTGGCGCCGGCATGGCCTCTTGTATCGGCGACCCGTGGGAGATCAGGATCGACCAGCGGGCAGCCCGGAGGTATCCGTGAGCCACGGGATTCCTCTGGGGTTCTGAAGATGGAAATCCTGACCGGTTCGTTGTCGCGCCAGGAGAAAGGGCCGCAGAGTAATTCGACTCGGAGCCGAATAACTCTACGCCGCTGGATGGAAATTGCCTGCAAGTGCGGCCAGGACTGACCAGGCAGTCGTGCGCAACCTTGTAGCACTCGCACTCGTCTAGGTGTATAGCAGATGAGGAGGCAATCCCCATGAACGTCATACCGCCAAGATCAGTGCTGGCTGCTCTTCTCTTCGCGGGTGCGGCGGTAAGCGTTCCTGTCGCCGCGCAGGAGCCAAAACCCCCGGCGCAAACCACCGAGATGGCCGCGAGCGAGTCCACCTTCAAGCTTCGCGCCGAACGTAACGTGGTGGTGGTGCGCGTCGTGGTGCGAGACGTGAGCGGCAAGGCCGTCACCGGTCTTTACAAAGAAGATTTCCGGCTATTCGACAACGGAAAACCGCAGACGATCTTCGACTTTAGCGCCGAATCTCCTGCAACCAAGCTTGGTCCTGCGGCGCCCGGACCCGCGGCGCAGCCGTCCGCGGCGGCCCCGACAGAAGCTGAGCATCCGGTGATCATGCCCGAGCGCTTTGTAGCTCTGTTTTTCGACGACGTCCATATCTCCTTCTCGGACATGGTTCGCACGCGTGACGCGGCCGGGCGCTACATTTCCACCAATCTGCAACCCTCCGACCGCGCGGCGCTTTTTACGGCCTCGGGCGACACGCATCTTGATTTCACCGCCGACCGCGACCGACTGCGCGATGCGCTTCTCCGCATTCGTCAGCACCCCATGCCGGCGGTCAGTAGTGCGTGCCCCAAGATCGACGACTACCAAGCCTATCAGATCGTCGAGCAAGAGGACCAAACGGCACTTCAGGTCGCGGAGCAAGACGCGCTTGTGGATTGCTGCGCACGCGCGGCGAATTGCCCCCAAATGGATCCCAACTACCTCGAGTCCGTCTCACGGGAGATCCTGGACCAGGTGGAATTCTCGTCGCGGCAGGTTTTCCAGGCATTGGAATTGCTGGCGCGACAAATGGCAACCCAGCCCGGCCAGCGCAGCGTGGTCTTTCTCTCGCCGGGATTTTTTACCGAAATGCAGACCTATGACCTAAATCAAGTAGTCGATCGCGCCTTGCGCGCGGGTGTGGTGATCAATACGCTGGATGCTCGCGGACTTTACGTTGACCTTCCCCTCGGCGATGCCAGCCAGGAGACGGTTGGAGCAGTTGTTCAGATGGCGGGGCCCAAGTCCCGAATCCATCAGCAGAGCATGATGGCACAGACCGGCGTGCTGGCGGCGCTGGCCTCAGGGACGGGGGGCATCTACTTCCACGACAGCAATGACTACGACGCCGGATTTCGCCGCACCGGCGGCCTGCCCGAGGCGAGTTACGTGCTCACCTTCTCGCCGGAGAATCTCAAGTCGGACGGGACCTTCCACAAGCTGAAAGTGACGCTGGCGAATCCATCCCACCTCGCCGTTCAAGCCCGCCGCGGATACTACGCGCCCAAAAAATCCGAAGACCTGGCGGCGCGAGCCGACGACGAGATCAAGGATGAAGTGTTCTCCCGCGACGAATTGCGCGAGCTGCCCATGGACGTTCACACGCGCTTCTTCAAGACCGACAGCGTGAATGCGAAACTGTCCGTGTCCGCGCATGTCGATGTGAGCTCGATTCACTTCCGCCAGGAACAAGACCGCCACGGCGATGATATGATCCTGGTGGCCGCGCTTTTCGACAGCGACGGACATTACCTCACGGGCACCCAGGCGAAATACGAATTGCACCTGCGCGACGCCACTTTCAATCAGGTGGTTCACAGCGGAATCTTCTTGAAAGCCAACCTGGACGCGAAGGTGGGCACGTACCTGATGCGCGTTGTGGTAAGGGATGCGGAATCCGCTCGACTTTCTACAACCAACATTACGGTGGAAATACCCTACTGAGGACTCAACTCTTCTGCGGCCCGCCTGCTGCCCGCCGCTCCGGCATAACAACCCACTCTGCTCGCAGCGCCTCGAGCGGTATGCGGGCGCAGGATGCCGCCCTCTGCTACCGCCCGGGCGACTCCGGAAGCATGACCCAGGACGGTCGGCGGGCGCAGGGCGAACGCAGCGGTGATCTGGCCGCAATTGACGTCAGCGCTCGCCGGGATGTCAAACGGATTAAGCGTGGGCGTGGCGCGGCCGGCATCCTGATGCGGCCCGACGGATCGCGTGTCTCCGTCGCCTGCAGCCATGGATAGCCTCGAACTTTGCTCCCCCCTCGCGTTCCGGGCTTCTCCTCATCGGCGAACCATTTTGCCATTCCGCGGTTGGCAGGGGTCTGAATCCTCTCACCGCCCGTTTCTGCCTCGCCATGAAGTAACCAGTACGGTACCTCGGTACTGGTACCGCAGTAGGATTGCGTGTACTCTATCTTTCGTTCAAAATAATTATAGAAACTAGATGTTAAGCCGATGAAATAGATCGAAAGGAGATGCTTATATGGTTATTGGAACAAGATTGCGTTTTCTCCGGGAAGAGAAAGGACTGTCGCAAGGAGATGTCGAGAAGGCCACGGGACTGTTGCGATGCTATATCTCGCGGCTTGAGAACGGGCACACCATTCCCTCCCTGGAGACCTTGGAGCGGTTTGCCGCCGCCCTGGATGTTCCCTTGTTCAAACTTTTTTACTCGGGTGAGGGTGAGCCGCCCACCCCCAATCTGTTTCCGCGCGAGAGCTTGGATGATCTGGCGGCGCGGCCGGGGAAAGCCGGGGAGGAAGCGCGCTTCCTGCTACAGTTCAAGAACCTGTTGGCTAAACTTGGCGAGCCCGACCGTGATGTCCTGCTGACCCTGGCAAAGAAACTGGCCACTCGCTGATTCCCATTTCTGGCGGCCGCCCGATTTCCCCCGGGGGAGATATCCCCAGTAGCAGCGATGATGCCCGCGCGGGCAGACTTTCCATCAACCTACTGGGGAACCAGGATAATGTTCTCGTCCGGCTCTTTCCCCGTGGATTTCTCCGGCACATCACCGGAAAGAGCGCGCAGGTAGTTCACCAGGTTCCAGCGGCGTACATCGCTCATGCGGCCTGCTTGGGCCGGCATGGGGTCCTTCCCGTTGCTAATGATCGCGAACAGCTCTCCGTCGGTGCGATCCTTAAGCGTAGCAGGCTTGGTGAAATCCGGGACATCGATCTTCATATCGGCCGCAAGTTCACCCTTCCCATCCCCTTTATCTCCATGGCAAAGAGCGCATTGGGTACTGTAGATCTTTTTGCCCCGGGCTACGGAAACATCGGTGAACTTCACCGGGTTCTTTCGCGCTTTGTCTTCGGCCGAAATCGTCGCCGGGTGAGGCGCCGCGGCCGCGGCTGTGGCGGCGCCGGCAGGAGCAGGCGTCTCCTTTTTCTCTTCTTGGGCCCACAAGCAACCTGTCGCTAGAATTAAGACCAGAAACAATGTCTTTGAAGGCATGGCATCCCTCGGGCGGATGTAAGTCTCGCGCCGCGATTTGTCCAACTCGAAAAAAACTGCGGTGCTTTTTTACCACCCTACATCCAGGAGAGCAATTCTGTAACCCACTTTGACTTATGTCAATGATGAATTGGGGCAGTATGTCAAGTGACTGGAGATTATCTGGACATTTTGTTGATTTCGTCGGCGAAGGCCTGGGGCTGGGTGCGTCCTTTTGCCCACGTCCCTTTTGAACCTTGCCCGTGCATCCTTGGAAATGCCTGGAGCAGAGGGGCGCGAGCCATGCCCGGGCAGGGGCAGGCCCTTTAACTGTGACCGGCGACATAGAGGAGCAGTGCGAAGATGAAGACCGGAACCAATCCCAGAAGCAGGTAGGGGAAAACGCTCCCCTTCTGCGCGGCTTTTTGCTTGTTCTCGGTTCGGCGCTCGGCGCTGGCGCCCAATGCAACATGGTCCTGGTGCTCCAGATCCCAGGCGAGTTCGCGGGCATCGCGATAGCGGTTCAAGGGATCGCGCTCCATGGCCCGCAGGACGATTTCCTCGAGCGCCGGAGAGAGTTCCGGAGCAATCATCCGGGGCGACGGAGGGTCGGTATGGAGTTTGACGTTCAGGACCAGCAAGGGGTCAGGCGCGGGGAACGGAGTCTCGCCCGTCAACATTTCGTAAAGAATGACCCCCAAGGAGTACAGGTCGCTGCGAACGTCGCCGCGCTTCCCCTTGACTTGTTCGGGTGAAATGTACTCGGGCGTTCCCTGGGTTTTGGAGAGCTTGCCGAAGGTCAAGCGCCGTGCCCCGGCTTTGGAAGCGATACCGAAATCGATAAGCTTGATGCGGTCGTCGGCGTCAACCATGATGTTTTCCGGCTTCAGATCCCGGTGTACCACCCCCTGCCCGTGGACGTAGTCGAGCGCATCGCAAATCTGGAGCGCCATGCGAACGGCCCGTTCCGGGGGAATCTTTCCTTGCTCGTTGAGGACCTGGCGCAGCAAGCGTCCTTCCACCCATTCCAGCACCATGTAAAGGCGGCTGCGATTCTCCTCGGCAAAGACCTTAATGACGCCGGGATGATTCAGCGTCGTGCCAATTGCTTCCTCCCGCTGAAAGCGGTCGAAGAACACCGGGTCGCTTTCCATCTCGAAGTGCGGAAGTTTGATGGCCACGGTCCGTTCCGTGCTCAAATCAGTGGCGCGGAAAATCGTGGCCATGCCGCTGGTGGCTACCAAGGTGTCGATGCGATAATGATCGAGCACCTCGCCGGGACGAAGGGGATTTAATAGTGTTGTGGAAGCGCCCATACCTGCCAATGTTACGGCGGAAGGCATAAATAATTCATAAGAATCCCCCAAGGATTTTATAAAAAAGGGACGGCCCTCCCGCCGGGTGCAGCCATTGCAAAAATGTCTTGCCGCGGGCCGGACGCCTACATCGCGATGCGTGGGCGGGTATGCTTTCGAAGGTACCAACAGGGTTTGTAACCCATGTGAGGAAACAAGGAATTCACGCACGTCTGTTTTTGGGGATCGAGAAAATAGAAATCCGATTTGCCGCTCTTTAGCCCCACGTCGTAATAAGGCCGCACGGTGATCTTGTCAAAAGCAGCGCGTCCTTTGGGGATGGGGATCCGCACCGAGGCGTAATCCCCCGCATACAAAAGCGCAAGCAAAACCACGACGATCAAGGCAATTCGCTTTAGGAGTTTCATGCGCTCATTCCCGCCCAACGTCTTACCTGCCTGATGATTCCCACTTTGCAGCCGTGCCCAGCCGTAGATGGAAGCTGCCACTCCTGGCTTTCGAAAAAAGTCATTGTACCCCATTTGCGCCGCGTGCGGCATCACACGCCGCCGGGTGGCGTCCTGATTTGGGCGTAGCGCCGCCATCTTGGCGGCTCAATGCCGGCTGGAAGCCGGCGCTACATCTGAGGTTAGGAGAGCACGCGCCACGTGCTCGCTGCCTTGGCAAATCCAGGAATTCCTTTGGCTGTTCTTCCCGTTTATTCTTCCTTCCCTGCGTCTCCGGGCTGGCGCAGACTGCCGCCGGTTGCAGTCTGCGATGCCGAAGGGGCTTTTACTTTGATATTATCCATATCGGGTTTACGAGAAACGCAGACACTCTACCGCGTGTCTGCGCCAGCCACGAGTTCGATGACAGGCATCAACGTCCGGCGGAGAAAGGCAGGAGAAGAGCCGCAGACCCTGGCGAGCAGGTCTGCGCTACTGTGGCAAGAACGCTTTTTCCACCGGGCGCTGCGTCCCGTGCGGGAGTATCATGAGAAGGTCGAATACATCCATTTAAACCCGGTACGCCGGGGATTAGGGAAGAACTGGAAGCGGTCAAGCATGCGGGAATATGCGGGGGTTAGCGGGGAGGAGCAAGAGCGCTTTTGCGGACTGCGCATCCGCCGCGTCCCGCTTCCCTTCGATGTGCATACGCGCCTTTAAAGCCCAGAAGCTGCGGACCTTGAACCACAAGTCCGCGCTATTTGCTGGCGAAAGGTGAGGACAAAAACATGCCGCTCGACAAACCGCTTGACGACCTCAGTGAATCCGACCTGGATCAACTGGTCCTAGACGGTACCGCAGAATGCAAGACTATTGAATACAAGCTAATTCTTCCCGGCAAGTCGGAGGGCGACACGAAGGAATTCCTCGCTGATGCATCCTCCTTCGCGAACTCGGCCGGTGGCTACCTGATTTATGGAATCAGGGCGGTTAAGGGCCAGCCCGTGGAACTGTGCGGGCTTCCAGAAGACACGAACGGCGATGCTGAGATACTCCGACTGGAAAGCTGCATCCGCACTGGAATTGCGCAAAGGATGCACGGCGTGCATTCAAGAACGGTACCACTGCGAAGTGGAAAGGTGGCTCTTATCATTCGGATTCCCCGTAGTTTCGCTGCCCCCCACATGGTCACCTATAAGGGCAGTTCTCGATTCTTTTCCCGCGCTTCGAACGGGAGATACCAGTTGGATGTCGGGGAAATTCGCACAGCGTTCCTCCTATCGGAATCCGCCGCCGAACGGTGTAGAGATTTTCGGCTGGACCGATTGAGCAGGATACAAGGTAACGACACACCCGTTCCCATGGAGAAAGGCGCCAAGGTGGTCCTGCACATCACTCCGATAGGTCCGACAACCCAACCCACGGTATTGGCGTCTGATGTAGCAAATAAGCTCCGCGGCACTTCCTTTGTCAGCCCTATTTATGATACAGGGTACAATCTGGGCTACAATTTCGACGGCATTTTCACATACTCGCCAGGAGAAACTGCGGGTTTAGCGGGCAGCTACCTTCAAGTATTCCGGTCTGGCAACCTTGAAACCGTTAACCACAGAATTCTGCGGCACCAGGTGATTCCTAGCGAGACTTTTGAAGAAGGCCTGATCGAATCGTTGCCGAGGTACTTTGAGGCGCTAAAAATGCTCAACATTGACGCGCCCGTCTTCATCATGTTCAGCCTCGTCGGTGTCCTTGGATTTAGAATGGCAGTACCGCGCTCAGATCACTCGAAAGAGATTGACCGGGATACCTTAGTTTGCCCAGAAATTCTGATAGAGGATTTTGGTTCAAAAGTCGAGGGCGAAATCAAACCAGCGTTTGACATGGTGTGGAACGCGGTAGGTTGGCCCGAATCTCCAAACTACCGCGGGAGCAAATGGGCGCCAGACCGGCGATAAGACCTGCGATCAGCTCGGAGAAAAGGCGTCGGGAACGCATGAAAACATCGACTTTACCAACTTTGCCATTATGATTTCTCAATGGGTTACATTGTGAATAACATGCCCAAAATCGATTGTTTCACACATTCCTGACACCTTTTCCCCTTCACCTTTTCCCCTTTTGAATCATCCTTCTGACACGCCTTTCCCTCGCTAGAACGCTGCTGGAAATTCATTTCGAAGCATGTGCCGAACGATACATCTCGTCACCGGCAGCCAATGACTTATTTTCTGCGCGTGCAGCAGATCGTCTGTTGAGAGCGTGATTTCTCCAGACTCGATTATGATGTGTGCAATGTCGTTTCTTAGTGGCGTTAGATAATCGTCGATTACTCTATTGAATTTCTTCCCTACAACCTCGGGTAAGCAGACGGAGTCGAGAGCCAAATCATCCCACATCCTCGAAAACGGAAAAGCTGCACTAAGCCAAGATCCGAAGTCTGACCTCATGTCCGGCAGTTTCTCAACTGGTCTGGTAAACGCATGCCCTTTCGTTCTTGCCTCGTTTGCAAGCCGATTTCTTCGACTGCGAATGGCTTCCATGATTTTGAACAAGCACAAGAATCGATAAATCGGACTGCTGCTATTCAGTGCCTCTCGATAAATCGCTGCGTAGAATCGAAACTCAGGCTCAGGGCTCGATTGGGGATTGATGGCCCAAGGCATCTCAATGAACGGTTCGGAGAAGCGTGCATGGACGCCGCCAGTGCGAGTTTCGGTTGTCTCAATCCGCCAAATAGCAAGCGGTATTTCCAAATGAATTGACCAATCACTCAGCGCAGGGCACAAGGACCGGAACGCCTTTTGTTGCGCGTCATCGAAATTTTGAGCATCGAACTCTTCCGTCTCTATGTGACTAAGAAATCCATTTTGGTTCGGATGCCCGATGAGCCGAAACTTGCCATCCGGCGTCGTAGCGTCGATTTGAATTTGATCGGCATTGGGATCAGGTGGGGAGTACGCGGGTTTGGTTATCGCCAAGTGAGAGTCACCGGTTAAACTTCCGATGCTGACCTGACGCTCAGGTTCTATTGCATAGCCCGGCCGTGAAAAAACGAACCGCACTCGGTATTTTCCAGGTAAGCCGGCGGGCCCTCCTATATTGACCGGATGGTTTGGATTGACTGAAGAGCGAAACATAGACGCAATACTGCCCACTTCACCCGGCAACCCCATTGGGGGGATATCGATTCTCAAACGTGGAGGTTTTTTCAAGGCTTGTTTCGCAGCGGGCCTCTGAGTAGCATTCCGGTTCGGCGATCCACAACACCGTTTGTACTTCTCGCCACTTCCGCATGGGCAAGGATCATTTCGACCTACTTTTTGGAGCCGTGTTTCGTCCATTTCGAGCCGACCCTCGGTTTGTGAGAATTGAGATGCCCCGCGTTACGGTTTCAGAATGTCCCGTCGTCCGAGACAGAAGGGGGAATAGGTTTCGGCGGGAAACGGTATGAGGAACGTGTGAAAAAATCGACTTTCCCGACTTTGCCATTATGATTTTTCAATGGGTTACATTGTGAATAACATGCCCAAAATCGAATTTTTCACACGTTCGAGGTACCCTTTCTCCTTCCCCGGGGTTTAGGTGCCGCTACTTGGGCGGCGGCTCGACCCTACCGAGAGCCTCGTCGGTGGCCAGTTCGAGTTCAGCCGTTTCCTCTTCGGTTAAGTCCCGGATTTTTTTCTGGAGAGCCGACTGGGGAATTGCACGTAACTGAAATGCCAGGGCCACTGAGGGGTCGGGCAGCCCGTCCGGTGAGGCGCTAATAAGAGCGGTGCCAGCGAGATTTGCCCGTTTCATGTTAGTGGTTAGAGGTACCACCAGAACGGATTGGAGCACTCCGGTCAAAGCACTGCTTTGCCAGACCACAACCGGGCGGCGCCCCGTCTGCTCGCGCGGGCGGTAGGGGCCCAGCTCGGCCCACCAGATTTCGCCTCGCTTCACCGGCGATCCTCGGCGTCGAGGTCGGCCGCCCAGCCCTCCAGGCCCTGCTCGGCGAGAACCGCTTCATCGGCCGCGGGGCACTCGGCCAGACGGGACAGGTCCCATCGTTTCGGATCCGGCTGCCGCATCACGATCAGATGGACACGCTCTCCCGGACGAAGCGCCAACGGCGTGCTCGGCTTGAGCATGCCCTTCTCGTATTCAGCCTCTACGACCCGTGATCCCATGGCGCCAGTATATCCGGTGTGCAAGGCGTAAACAACCTGTCATGGATTTTTCCGAGCGGTTAGCCCACAGGTATCTATCCGTCCGTCAAAGGAAGGGTTTCCGGACCCGTCGGTTGCCGGGCCTAGCGGCCGGCGGATTCCTGTGCGGCTCTTCCTCGCGCGCTCACACGAACCAGCAGGTCAACATCGCGTTCATTGGTGAACAACTGCGGAAGGGACCCCTCATCCGGCCCGCGACGGCTGGTGAAAACGCCCGTCGCGGTCCACCTTCTCCCCTCGGAGAAGGTGGGAAATAGCGCGCGGGGCGCGAGAGCGCCCGGAAAACAATTTCCCTCTCCGCGGGGGAGAGGGGGGACCGCAAGGCGGTGGGTGAGGGGTTACTTCCTCGCCTTTTCCGCCGTCGCCTCCATCGCGCCCACAACCGTCCGCACGAACTCGTCCGGGTGCTCCAGCACCATCGCATTCGGAACGCGCAACAATCGAATGCCAAGGGTGCGCAAATAATCTTCTTTTGCGGCATCCTTGCGCATCTGGCCGATCTGAGCGTGGACGCCGCCATCGAGTTCAATGGCCAGCCGATGTTCGAAGCAGTAAAAATCGAGGACGCCGTTTTCGATGCGGAATTGCCGGCGAAACTTCGCGCCCAAGCGACGATCACGGAGCAGGTTCCAGGCGGCCTTTTCCGCCTCCGTGGGGCTCGCTCGCAACTCGCGAAGGCGCACGGTGGGGATACGCATCGGCTGATTATACCAGCACATGCGCCAAACGGCGGGACCAGTGGGGGAACCGAGAGGCGAATAGAGTCACCTCCGACACAAATCACATTTACCAAAACCGCCCAAACCGTGCAAGTGGTTGCCTGGAATTGTAGCCATCTTTAACTCGCTTTTGGGCATTTGGCCTGCAAGGTCGCCTTCCCGGAAAGTCACCCAATGCCAAAACCAATTTCAGGCTGTGCCGCTACCGACTATTCGGTAGTGGTGTCATTTTGGAAGTGGCACGGGTGTCCCACCCGTGAACAGTCACGGCCAGGATTGCCGTGGCACAGCAAATGGCACTACTACCCGACGATTCCACTCCCTCGCCATTTGGTTTAGGCTAAGATAGGCGGGAGAGAATCTGGCGGGCTCTCATCTCAAGCACTTCATGCGCGAAAAGTCTTTCCAAAGCGAAGCGGAGTTCGTTGCCTGGATACGCCGTCGAACCCCTCGGCGGGTGGCGGGCCTTACCCTGGGCATTGGCGATGACGCGGCGTTGGTGGCTGTTCCGCCGGGTCAAGAACTGATTCTTACCACCGACATGTCGATCGAGGGCGTGCACTTTACCTCTGCCCTCCACCCGCCGCAAGCCGTAGGACACCGGGCGCTGGCTCGCTCTTTGAGTGACATTGCCGCGATGGGGGGAACGCCGCGCTACGCTTTGATTTCCCTGGCCGTATCGAGGCGCGCCCGTCGAGCGTGGCTGGAAGGCTTCTTCAACGGCCTGTTGGCTCTCGCCCGGCGATTTGATGTGGCGGTCATTGGGGGTGACACCGCCATCGCGCCCGGCAGCACCTCGATTGACGTCGTGGTGGCGGGCGAAGTTCCGCCCGGCCGAGCTTTGCGCCGCTCAGGCGCCCGGCCCGGCGACCGAATTTTCGTGAGCGGACGCCTGGGCATGGGCGCGCTGGGCCTGCGCTTGCTATCGTCACGGAGTCTCATGCGGAAACCCTTCGAGCGGGCGGCCCTTCGCGCTCACCTTTTTCCTCAGCCTCAATGCTCCTTGGGCCGATTCCTTTCCGCGCACCGTTTGGCCAGCGCCATGATGGACCTGAGCGATGGCCTTTCCATCGATCTCCCGCGCCTTTGCGATGCGAGCGTGGTCGGCGCGCGCTTGTTCGCAGATCGCATCCCCATTCCTCCCATTCCCGATGCCGCGGACGCCCTCGCGCTGGCGCTCCACGGCGGGGAAGACTACCAATTGCTTTTCACCGTCTCGGCGACCAAAGCCGCAAAGATCCCTCGTCACTTCGGGAGAATTCCCCTTCATTGCATCGGAGAAATCCGCGCTTCACGCGACATCGACCTGGCGACCCGGGATGGCAAGACGCTGCCCCTAAAAACTCGCGGGTACGACCACTTTTCCCCAATCAAGCATCTATAGGAGTGGGGGAGTTTAGTTCGCAACACCCCCTGCCCGGCCACAGGTTCGGGCAAGGTCGAGGTTGGCGATGCACCTGAAGGCCGCAGGGAACGGGTGGTGTCTCTCATTACGAAAGCAGGGCCCAAGAGCGTTTCACCCAGAGGTCACGGAGGGTAAATCATTGACCACAGAGAACACAGAGAAGGTTTCGGATCTCCTCCGCGCTCTCTGTGAGCCAATCTCTGTGTCCTCTGTGTGAACCTCATTCTCAGCAATATAAGGATGGGATTAACCTTTGCGGGTATGAACGGCGTTTGGAAAGGGGGCCGATTCCATATGACACCACTACCAGGGAACGGGTTCGCTTGTTTCCGGCCATTAAGGGTGCTACGCTTTTGAGTAGGAGGGGCATATGCGTAGATTGCATATCGTTCTTTTGTCGTTGGCAATTGCTTTGACTGCTGCGGGCACTACCGCCTGGGCTCGAGGTGGCGGCGGGGGCCATGGCGGCGGTGGAGGACATGGTGGTGGCGGTGGCTTTCATGGTGGGGGAGGCGGAGGCGGCTTCCACGGCGGTGGCGGTGGAGGCTTTCGCGGTGGTTACGGTGGCGGCGCCCGCGGTGGATACGGGGGCGGCTACCGCGGCGGGTACGGTGGCGGCTATCGGGGCGGGTACGGCCGTGGTTACGGCGGCAGGGGATATGGACGCGGATGGGGCGGTTGGGGGTATGGCTTCGGATTAGGCTGGGGGCCTTGGGCCTATTGGCCTTACTGGGATTACGGCTACGGAGGGTGGGGATTTCCCGACTATTCGTACTATCCCAGCTACTCTTACCCTGACTACTCGTCCGACCCGTGCTATCCCAACGGTCCGTACGATTGCCGCATCTCCGGGTATGGCCCGGTTTCTTCGAATGCGCCCGACCCGGGACCGGCAGGGGGAAATCCGGCGGAATATGCCCGAGAGAGCGCTTCACCGGCAGCGTCCAGCCCTTATGTAGCCGACGGCCAGTGGCATCACTTCGGCGCGCAACCGGCTCCGGCAGTACAGGCAGCTACACCTCAATCCGCGCCGGGTTCCCAGGCCACTAATCCGGCTCGCACTTACAGTGCGCAAGTGGCGGACGGCCAGTGGCGCCACTTCGGATCACAACCGGCTCCGGCCATGCGCGCCTCATCGCCGCAAACCGTGCCGCAATCCCAGACCAGCGAACTGCCGCCTGCTGCTGAGATTTCCGAGGCACAGGCACGGTGAGGGGCCTTTTGCGAAGCTGAAAGTTGCCGACCACAGGCAGGGCGGGGCGATTCTCGATAAACGACAAAATGTCACGCTCGCGCCCTGCCCGGGGACCTGTGGGGACGTTTGAGGATTTGTGGAATATCCACTACCCGCAGGGTAGGGCTATTTCAATTTTTCGCACTCGTGGATTTTTGCACCGGAATGCGAATCAGCACGTGGGCGATGATGGCGAAAGCGCCAAGTGAAATCCATCCGCCCCAGCGCTCGACGAAAGAGAACACATCCTCACCGGTGAAGACGTGAGTGATGGACTTTACCCCGGTGAGGAAGAGCGTGGCCAGCAGAATACCGGTGATGGCTTCACCCGCAATGAAGCCGGAAGCGAGCAGCGTGCCGCGCTCCTCGAATTTGGCCTTCGCCTCTCCCTCCAGCTTGCGGCGCGCAGCCCATTGATCGGCAATCCACTTCATCACGCCGCCCACAAAGATTGCTCCGGAAGTTTCCAGCGGCAGGTACATGCCGACAGCAATCAGCATGGGCGAGGGCGCTCCAATCATCACCAGCGACACGCCGAACAGGCAGCCGACGATCAGCAATCCCCAGGCCATTTGCCCACCCACCGGAGACACGCGGCGCGCCGAACGTCGCCCGGATTCTTCCCCGAATGGTCGGCGTATCTTCGACACGTCGACAAGGTGAAGCTCGCCGCGCCGCACGGCCTGCGCGAAGTCTTCACCGTGCGCAGTACGTCATGGCTCGCCGCGGAACCGTCGAGCGCGGCGAGGACCGTGAATCGCTCGGTCGATTCGATGGCGTTCATGGAAGCCCTGTCCCCTTGCGATGTCCGTGCCGAGGAGGTTCATGCGGCGCGGTCGCACCGACCGGGATACAGCGCCTACGGTGACGACGGCGTTGCGCCCGCAATCTTCCGAGGAAATAGTGGCGATGTCCTGGTCGTAGATCACGACCGTCAGCGAGAATCGACCAAAGTAATTCCCGTGTAATTCGATCTCTTTAATTCCTTCGCCCAACTCCCGAACCTGGGATTCCTTCGCATCATCAAGCAATACATCTTGTGGAGAAGAATCGTTCACACTGACTTGGCTGGCGAAGGAACGCTTGGTGTTGTGAAAGTGACGGCGCTTGGTTTGGATGACCCGGCGCATTTTGCCGGAGTCTTCCTTTTTCCATTCGGTTACGATGTAGTAGTTCGCTTCCACCTCGAGGAGGCGTTTGAAGATGAGTGGGAAGCTCTGCGCCGACGGTTCCTTAAGGGTCAAAACCTTGACGTAATAGCCATCGACCCGCAAATACCCTCGGTGGCATTCGATCGACGACTCAGCAAGGTAGTAATCGAGGAACGTGTCGTGCTTGAGCCCCGCGCGATCGAGCTTGGCGGGCAGGAAATTCAAGGTCCTCTTTAGAATGCGGAATGCTTCTTGCTTGTCGAGCATTCGCACGGCTACGAAATCGCTGACCTGAAGGACGAAGCTGCGGGCCTTTTGAAGTAGAACTGCCTGAGACTCGTCGACGTGGCGCCCGAGGGCGACAATCTGTCGCTTGGAAGAGAGAAGTTCGCTCGAAGATCGGCGAAAGCTTTCTTCGGATTCGTGGGGAACGCGACGAGTGCGTTTCCTAACTTGACGGAAGTCTGAGCTCCCTGGTAGGTAACCACAAAGTAGACAGACAGGGAAAAGAGATTATCGGACTTGTCTTCGAGATAAGCGATGCGAGTCTTGATCGCCATATCTACGATCGGATTGTCGTAGACCTGGTAGGGAATCGTCTCGTTGTTGCGTTTGAAAAGGTATTGATAGACGCGATAGTTTTCATCGAACAGCTTGAGCGCCGATTCCAAGCGCTTGGTGAAGCCGTCAATCGACGCGGCGTTGGCACTCGTAGTCCACGCCTCGCACCTCAAGGATGACGCCGACCTCGCCACTCTTAGTTAGAAAGACATTCGGGCCGACAAATCCGTAGAGATTGATCTGCTCGTTCAACGACCCGGCTTCGTTGTAATTCTTGAAGATCTGCTTAAGCCTGAGCATGGCCGTTCCTTCGCACGACCACAGGAGTGAATTTCATTGGGTCGTATTCCCTCCGTAGCCTCGCGGCCCTTAGCAGGAATCGTAATATCTGCGGATCGGTCTGGGTGGCCCAGCGGGCCATGAAGTAGAGCAAGAAGAACATGAGCAGCCCGCCCAGGAGGCTATTGAGCAGGTTGAATGTGGCCGCGCCAAGACACATGGCAAAGAAAAACAATTTCCGTTCGGCGCCCAAAATCGTTAGAGGCCGGGATAAGGATCGATGAACTCTGTTGATTCGCCTTGGTTCCACTGGATGTCTCCCGTTCGAGTAAGCGAATTAGCTCCCCGGAAAAAGCCACGATAAGAAATTCACTGCCGCAATGGCCATGCCTACACCGAACAGCACCCCGGCAAGCACACGCTTGGAGCCGCCTTCGCCAAAGGCGAAAGTCAACCCGGCGACAACAATCGCGACGAGCGAAAGACCCCGCGCGATGGTGCTCGTAAACGCCTGTTGGAGGACGCTCACGGCGTTTTCCCAAGGAGACGTTCCTTGAGCGAAGAGTGGAGCTGCCACAAGAAGCACAATGGCGAGGATGATGATGGTGGGCCGCAGTAGGGCGATGCTTACTGACGTACGACGAAGGCGTTTCATTATTTGATTTCTCCGTGTCGTTCAAATCTGGAGCGTGTCGCGAGAGGGAGTTCCCGTTGGCTGCGGCCGGGGAAGGGAACGGATAACGATAATGGAAACCGCTGTGTGCGCCGGGTCCTGGACTCTGTGTCCAGGCACACTAAGGAGCATGCGCTCCATGTACAGCGTTGTCCCACGAACGCGTCCGCGCCCTTGAAATGGGCCGTGCGCAACACAGAGCGAACAATCGATGAAATCGGATCGCTCTGTACGCGGGAGTTAACCGGCGAGAACTCCCCCTCACAATACTAATCAGCCAGCGAAACAGAAAATGGACCGGGTACTAGTAGATAGTATTTATATTAGTACTAAGTTATTAACGATGAGTGTATTCAGGAACCGCTGACCACCGAAAGCTGGATTATCGTTCGAAGAGATTAAGTTGATCATTATTGCCGTTTTCCGATTGGCGCGCGATCCGCCGCAGTCTGTCCAACACTCGTTGAACACGATGTCTGATGGCCGTTGCGGAATGACCGTTGCGGCGCGAGAGTTCCGCGGCTGAAATGCCTTGGACCTTGAACTGGTTCAATAGTTCACGTTCCTCCGTTGAAAGCCATCCGCGCTGCTGGCAGTTATCGAGGAACCTATGAAGGAGGATGTGCGCAAAGGAATCGTCACTGGTGATCGGGGCTTCGAATGTCCTGAGCGGACCAATGGTTGCGTCGCCCTGCAAGGACCTGTGGGATTCGCGAATCGCCCATCGGAACGCGTTGCGGCGCATTTTGCGAGCGGTGATGAACGCCAGGTGCGAGTGGCGCGTGTGGATCTCCTGCGAGTCTAGAAAATCGAGAAGCGCCACCAAAAGGTGCTGAGCAACATTATCCCGCCCCAACGATGGAAACGTAGCTGTGATGAGGGTGGTAGTGCGGTGGATGGTCGGAATGAAGACCAACAGTAAGATGCGCCGCCACATCGGCCGGAGTCTATTTTCGCGGGGCCGTCGCACAAGATCGATAATTACTTCATCTGACCACTGGTCGGGCGTCTTGTCTTCGGAACGATGGAGTGTTTCAATCAGGTCGAACGGACTCGAAAAGCCAGCGAGTATCGGACTGGATTGAGCGAATGACCGAAATTCTTGATTGGCCATGTCATCGCGGAGCTCAAGGACGAGATTAGCTTCCAATCGGCAAATGAGGCAGTCGCAGCGTGTTTCGCTCACCATAAGGACGGGTCCAACGATTCAGCCGTCCTCGGTTGGGTCGATCGACAGGACGGTCTATTCTCAAGTGCTCAGGCTTGCTCGGGTGCAAAGCCGGAGAATGCAGGGATTCCAGGTTTTTGTGGACTCGCCCATTTCTGCTGCGTAGGCGGTCTTACAACTCCCACGCGTGCTCGGAATACCAGTCTCCGCGCCCTAGGCGATGCTGCTATGGTGCGCGCCAGACGAGGAAAATATGGTCGCTGTGGTCGGAGTGGCGGCCAGTACAAAAAAAAAGGGCCCCGGCTTTTGCCGGGCCCGATCAAATACCCTTGTTAGAAGGAAGCCTGTTCCGTCGCTTCTATGGTTTCATCCGAAACATGAGAGCCGGAGTTGACGCCTTCCGGCTTGGGTTCGCCTCGGTCCAGCTTCCGTCCGACATCGGCGCGAATCGACCATGACGTGATCTTCACGGTCGGACCGCACTTGAGTATGTGACCGTGGTGCGGCAGGCGGTCAAGCATGGCGGTGACCGCGGCGCTGTCGCCGAGCAGTTTGCCTCAGTCCTCCACAGGACGGTTGGAAGTCAGCAGAGTCCTGGCGCGTGCATGGCGGCGCATCACGATCTCCAGGAGTTCTTCTGCCGCGGTGAGCGCTAATTTTCGCATCCCCAGATCATCGATGATGAGTAACGGCACCGTGGCCAGCAGCTCCATATGCTCTTTGCGAGTTCCATCGACGGAAGCTTCGGCGATTTCCTCCAGCAGGGTGTGGGTCTCGCGGTAGATGACTTGGTAGCCCCGCCCGATGACCGCGTGTCCAATGGCCTGGGCGATATGACTCTTGCCGGTACCGGTTGGGCCTAAGAACGAGAGCGATCTGGCAAGTCCATAGGCTGAGTCGGGCTCAATTCGCAGAATCATCTTCCAGCTCCGAGGAGGTTGGTTACAACCGTTAACTCCGGCCGGTGGAGCTGAGGCTCACGTCGTAGAGTCAGTCAGCCTTGAACCCTAACCTTCTTGACCCAACCAGCCCGGGTCGATGAGGCCGTTCCGGATCGCCTTGAGCCGTTCGGTTAGCACTGACTCGACCATCTCAAGCCTGTCCATACCTATCTGCTCGGCCCATTGAGCGCGGAGTTCGTCGAAGATCTTCTCTCCCATGCGTAAGGCTTCAAAGCCGCGTGGTGTGAGCTGCAGGCGCTTTCGCCTGGCATCCTGTGCATCCAGGTCTCTGCCCACGTATCCTCGCTCCTCCAGCAACGCGATGGTTTTCGCGGCTGCTTGTTTCGAAACGGAAAGGCGGCGGCCCAGCTCAGAAGCATTCTCAGCTCCTGCTGCAATCGCTCGCATAGCGAAATCATGGGCAGGACGGAAGTCCTCGAAGCCGCGAACGGCAAGCTGCTCGGTGGCCGCCTGCGCAAGCGAGCGAAAACCTCCAAGTAAAAGAAGCGCCAGATTCGCACCAGATCGGTCCATAGCAATTATGTTAAAGGTGCGCTTCGAAAAAGACAACCATATTGTCGATTACTCTTGTATTCGACAGTAGGGTTGTCTATTCTCTTGTAAGACAATTAGGTTGTCGAAAGGGAGAATATGCACACAGCCCAGGCAGGCGCTACGCTGACCGGTGTTCGGCACCACCATGTAGAAGTCAACGGAACCAGTCTTCACTATATTTCGGCAGGAACGACCGGATCGCCAATCCTGCTGGTTCATGGATTCCCGGAGACATGGTGGGCCTTTCACAAGCTGATTCCACTTCTCGCGACGAAGCACCGCGTCTTCGCCGTAGACCTGCGCGGCTTTGGAGACTCCGCAAATGGGCAAGGCGACTATGACAGCAGACCTCTGCCGAGGATCTTCACCAGTTGATTGCTCACCTGGATGTAGGCCCCGTCCATCTGAGCGGGCAGGACATCAGCGGGGCTACGGTTTTCCGTCTCGCGGCGACCCATCCCAAAGATGTTCTCAGCTTGACCGCGATTGAGATGGGCTTGCCAGGTTTTGGCTTGGAAGGCTTCGCAGATGTCACGCATGGTGGGGCTTGGTACATCGGCTTTTTGGCTGCTTCTGGCGTACCCGAGATGTTGCTTGCGGGTCGGGAACGCGACTTCCTGACAAAGGTCGCGTACCCGGCGATGTGTGCAGTACCCGATGCCGTCACGGTCACGGATCTGAATGAATTCGTCCGGACCTATTCGCGGCCAGACGGCTGGCGTGGTGCGATCGGTCTCTATCAATCCATGCTGAAGGAAGGTCCGGAGATCCAGGCACTCGCGCAATCGCACAAAGTCAACGCACAGGTGCTCACAATCGGAGCCGGTGGTGGACCCTTTACCGCGAACACCATGGCAGCCGTTGCGACAGCAGTTCATTCGGTCTTACTTGATGGAGTTGGGCACTACGCCGCCATGGAAGCGCCCGAGCCTGTCGCACAAGCGATGGAAGCCTTTATTGAGAGCATCGATCAGCAGTGACAAGACAGGAGTCTGATTCTTCCGCGTGATCGATGAGGGCTCCTGACGCTTCAAAACGCGAAGTCGCATTAGCGGAAGCTATCGTGACGGGCGGCTACGCCTTTACAATGCTCTAGATTCTGCCTTGCTCAGCGCTTGATAATCAGTCTCCTCCCTGCTCACTGAGCCAGGGGCTGGTAGATGTGTCCGAAGAATGTCGCATATTTCGGACTTGATTTGTCCGAAAAATGTTGTATATTTCGGACATGGGCATCTCAGCAAAAACGCCTACCGACCTAAAGGCGCAAATCCTTGCGCGCATCCAGTCGACACCGGATGCAGTCTGCACCCCGGCTGATTTCGTCGATATAGGCAACCGAGCAGCAGTTGATAAAACTCTCCAGCGTCTCGAAGCCACGGGAGAACTGCGCCGGATTGATCGCGGACTGTATGATCGGCCGCGCCAGAATGCAGTCACCGGACGAACGACCGTCCCGGACTACCGAGCAGTCATCCAGGCCGTCTCGCGTCGCGACAATGCTCGCGTCGTTATCGATGGCATGACGGCGGCCAATGACCTCGGATTAACGACGGCTGTGCCCTCGCGCATCGAAGTCCTGGTTGACGCACGCCTCAAACCCATCCGTCTGGGGAATCAGGTAATCCATTTCAAAACGGCCGCCCCGAGTCGACTTTTCTGGGCCGGGCGTCCTGCAATGCGAGTCGTTCAAGCGCTCTATTGGCTCCACGATATGTTGTCAAACGTGGTGGAGCGGCGCAGAGTTATCGAGCATCTCCGCAAACTCCTCGCGGACCCTACTCATGGGCTCCCGATCCGCGATGATCTGCGGACTGGCCTGTCCGCGCTTCCCATTTGGATGCAGGACCTGGTTCGCGAAGTGATTGGATACCAACGCTCCGGTCGGGCTGCGACGGGGGCCACTAAATGAACGATGGCTTCAGAAAATTCATCGCGGCGCCTGAGCGTGACCGCCTCGATATTTTTCTCGCCGCATCGCGACGGCTTGGTACAGCGGTGCAAAATGTCGAGAAGGATTTCTGGGTTTGCTGGACGCTCGACGTTCTCTATCACGGGCTCCCTGCCGGGAACCCGCGTCTTCTCTTCAAAGGTGGAACATCTCTCTCGAAAGCCCATAACCTCATTCGGCGTTTTTCCGAGGACCTGGATATCACCGTATTTCGCGGGGACCTTCACCAAGCGGCCTCGGTCGAAGAGATGGAGAAACTTTCCGGGAAAAAGCGAAGAGCAAAACTGGACGCCATAAGAGACGCCTGCCGCGCTTGGGTTGGGGGACCATTGCGCGAAAGTCTCTCCGCACACATTAACGCATTCGTCTCGAAAGATGGCCGCATCGAGCTCGATCAGGAGGACGCCGATGGCCAGACACTTCTCGTTTGGTTTCGGACAATAGCTCCGTCCCAGCCGGGTTATGTACAGCCAGTCGTTCGAATTGAATGTGGTGCGAAGTCGGCGCTCGACCCACACCGCAACGCACTCATTCGACCCTATATTGCCGAGGATGCGCCCCAGTTGGATATCTCCGTATCTGATGTGACCGCCATCGAACCAACCCGAAGTTTCTGGGACAAGATTGTCATTGTTCATGGCTTGCGCCGATGGTTTGAAATAAGGGGTGAACTCCGTCAGGAAGGGCAGCGTGTATCAAGGCACTATTACGACCTCCATTGTCTTCTTCACTCGTCGGTCGGAGACGCCCTTAAGGACCGGGTGTTGGGAGCCGATTGTGTGCGCCATGCCCGGATGTTTTTTGATCGCCCCGACTTCGACCTTGCTTCCGCCAAGACAGGCACTTTCGCCATCACCGCCAACCCAAACATGCTCGATGCGCTCCGGCGAGATTACACTAATACGACTCCCATGATCTTCGGAGCGCCGCCGAGCTTCGAAGAAATCATGGCATCCATCGCCGAGATCGACGCCGCTGTAAATCGTCTTCCTTGAGGTGATTGGATTCTACAAGGACATCCACGGCCCGTCCGATGCTGGCTAGTGAGACTCGTCCTCTACCGATGGGACAATTCCTCCGCGCTCCGAATGATTTCCGCTATCAAATCTCGATGTTCTTCGATGTCCTTCAACCCAAGATGGAAAACAATCCCGTTGCGTCTATGCTCACTTGCCTCGATTTCAGCGCTCTCCAGACGATCAATGTAATCCTGACGCTTCTCGACTCCTACTTTTAGGTGGACATTGCAGTAGGCCTTGCGGGGATGAAACCAGCAAAAGTTGTAACCGCTTGTGCCGAGCGCAATGTGATACCGGAATTAACGCGCTAGAGACAACCGCCCCTTGATCGTCTCGCGTGTCGCCTCCAATACATCATCGGAGAGGTGTTTGTCGGAGACAGCACGCGCGACCGCGATCGCGCCCGCCATGGCGGAGAGAATGGAAGCGGCAAGCGTCTCACTGTCGGGGATTCCGGCGGCATCGATCCATCTTGCGAGAATACTCACGAGCCTCTTCACGCCGGAATTGAAGGTGGCACGGAACGTTCTTGACTGCCGCGGAAAATCGGAACCAAGAGTAACGATCGGACATCCCGAAAGCCTGTCCCGATGCGCTGCCGACACGTAAGTATCGATAAAGTTCGTCAGCGCACGTCGCGGCGGCAAGCCATCGCCAATGCGGTGGTACGTCTGCTGCGCCTCCTCGAAGACACCCTTGAGCGCTTCAACAAGAAGCGCCTCCCTGGATTTGAAATGGGCGTAGAAGCCGCCGTGTGTCAGGCCGAACCGAATGCATTAGGTCGACCACGGCCACTTTTTCGGGCCCCTTTTCGCGCAGAACCCGGCCTGCGAGCTTCACGAGCTTTGCGTGGGTCTCTACTTTGTGTCTCTGGCTGTAGCCCATCTTGGCCTCTATCTCTGCCGCACGAATCGAGCGGCTTCGGTCGATTCGACCCGCGTTAGCGCACCGGAATGGCCGGGACCTAAGCGGGTGTACCTCATGGCGCGCTCCGAATTCTCTACTATGATGTCGCTCATCCCTCTTGCATGTATATGATGATCATCATATAGTTCTCAAGGACAAGGAAGCAACCTTTTTCAGCGGCTCCAGATAAATCGAACACAATGACGGGCCGCGCTGAACCGGCCCGTTTTCGCACGAAGTATTGAGCGTGCTGCTCTAAAAAGTGAAAACGACCCATGGCAACGACTACATAGGAGGAAAGACACATGGGTAAGCTTGACGGAAAAATTGCACTCGTTACCGGCGGCAACGGCGGCATTGGCCTTGCGACCGCGAAGCAAGGCGCGTTCGTTTTCATCACCGGGCGCGGTGATGCGCAGTTGGCTGCAGCGGTAAGGGAAATCGGAAAAAATGTCACCGGCGTACAAGGAGACGTGTCGAACCTCAGCGACCTTGATCGGCTCTTTGCACAGATCAAACTAGAGCAGGGCAAGCTCCATATTGTGTTCGCGAACGCCGGCGTTGCAAGGTACGCCCCCTTCGGTACCCTCACTGAGGAGTTCTTTGATTCGATTTTCAACATAAACGTGAAAGGCGTTCTGTTCACGGTGCAGAAGGCGCTTCCGTTATTGCTGGATGGCGCCTCAATCATCCTGAATTCGTCCATCGTGGGCAGCAAAGGGTTTTCGGCGAACAGTATTTACAGTGCCACAAAAGCCGCCCTGCGCTCGTTCGCGCGGACGTGGACAACTAACTTAAAGATTCGCCACATTCGCGTGAACACAGTGAGCCCCGGTTCGATCGACACGCCCGGACTGAATACCCTATTGGCTTCCTCAGATACGGGCCAGCAACGCAAGAAGATGATCGCAGACAGCGTTCCGCTCGGCGGGTTCGGTACACCCGATGAGATCGCTAGGCCGTCGTCTTTCTTGCATCCGACGACAGCAGCTACATCACAGGAACGGAATTGTTTGTCGATGGCGGTTTCGCACAAGTGTAGGCAGGAAATTAGGGGTACCCATGAGCGAAGCATTAAATCCGATCCTGGTGGTCGGCGGCACCGGCCGTCACGGCGGAACGGGAGCATACGTGGCGCGTCAGTTGCGCAAGCTGGGCATACCGATCCGTGCGCTGGTTCGACAAAGAGACGACCGTGCAAGAGCCCTGGAAGAGCTTGGGGCCGAAGTCGTGGTTGGAGATCTTCGCGATCGCCGGACTCTGGTCCGCGCTTGAGGGGATCGTAGCCGCATATTTTACGTACCCGATCGCTGGCGGAATCGTTGATGCAGCCGCCAACTTCGCTTCCGCCGCGCGTGCGGTAGGGCTGAAGCGTCTCGTCGTCATGTCGATGGCACCCGCGAGTCCCGACAGTCCTAGCCCCTTGGGCGCGCCCAATGGCTAGCAGAGGAGGTGCTTGATTGGTCCGGACTGTCCTGCATCCATCTGCGGATTGCGGCCCTGTTCTTTGAAAATCTTGAGTTGCTGCACCGCGAGGATATCTTAGAAGACGGTGTAATCCGGAACTCGTTTCCAGACCTGCCCATGAACTGGATTTCCGGTGAGGACGCCGGAAAGCTGGCTATTACAGCGTTGCGATTTCCTGAACGATTCGACGGTAAGACGACAGTCTACCCGAACCGGCACTGAGACGTTCAGCCACAGTGAAGTCGCCGGGATCATAGGTCGGCATCTGGGGCGTTCACTGAGACACGAAACGATTTCACCTGAGGCTTGGCAAAGGCGCCTCGTGGAGCTAAGCGAACACGACGGGCGCATCAACCTGGAAATGGCGCGCCATATCTCAGCAGTCGGCGCGAGTATGCGAAAGCCATTCCCCACAAACGATATGTTCGGTACGGTGACACAGGAGCGAGCCGATGACACTCGACGATGCGTTGAGATCCGGATATCTCGCATTTAAACCGCGGACGCCATCCGAGAGCCGCGAGCGGTGAGCGTAATGAGCGAACGGTTCGGATTGGAGGGCGCGCATGAGCCTGATGGATGAAGTTGGCGGCGGCCTCGACGGTTTGTCGCAACTGCGGATTCCGGTAAGGGACGCCTCTGGGTGCGTTCGGGGCAAACCGTGCGGTATATGCGAAACGTGCAAAACCTCGTAAACACGGCATTTTCGCTATATCGTTGATTCGCAGTGCGGGGCCGTAGTTCAGTTGGTTAGAACGCCTGCCTGTCACGATCCCCAATATTTACTTGCACTTAGCGCTTTTAGGGGCGATTCTAGGGACGGTTCAGACGAGGGACCGCCCAATGCCAAGATTCCCCCGGCGTCAGGCTTCTCAAACGAATTAAGATTGACGGAAAGTGGGCCCGGGTTCCCGCCTTTACGACAGCAAAGGCCGGATCCGCCGCGATCATGTCCGCGTGAACGGCACCGATGAGGTCCATCCGGAAGGCAGTTACTTTATCGAATTTTGGGACCACGGAAAGCGCAGACGCGACGCAGTAGGTCCGGACGCCTTCGTCGCTGCCGAGGCCCGGACCAGGCAGGCCGAGACTCTCCGCGATCCGCCACGGGATTATCCCTCGGCCGCCGCGCCCGCATGGAACCCGGCAGCGCACGACAGTCGTTGAGGCCGTCAAGCGCTACACCGAGTACATTCAATATCACCGGTCCTTGCGGACGTTCCGCACCTACCGTCCGATTCTCGCCACATTCAGGGATTTTTGTTCCCGCACCTATATCGACGAAGTGGGACGGGAAGATCTTCTCGCCTTCGCGACCGCGTGTCTCAAAAGGGTCAGAAGGGAAAGAGCATTTACAACAAGCTGGTTGTGCTGTCGCAGTTTCTGAAACATCACGGGAGATCCAAAGTCTTGCAATCCGCCGACTGGCCGAGCTTCGTCGCAACCGTCAGACCGATTTATGAGAATGACGAGTTCGAGAATCTGTTCGCCAACTGCACGCCGGCGGAAGAAATGCGATTCAAGTTTTATCTCTTGTCCGGATTTCGCGAGGCGAAGGTCGCTTCGTAGAAGCGCCGCAGCACCTTCACCGTGTCCTCCATGGCTTCCGGTGAAAGGGTTCCGAAGCGGAACGCGGATTCGCCCAGGCGCGTCACCACGCGGTCTTCGTGAATTGTTTCAAGACGGTGGCGAAAGACGCGCGCTATCTTGATGCGCACGGAATTGGAGCCAATGTTGACCGCAGCAAATATCTGCATATTCGATTCGTAGGGGCACGCCATGGCGTGCCCCTACGGGTCCCGTGAGACGATCCCCAGCTTCCGCATCTTGGATTGCAGGGTGGTTCGCTTCAAGCCAAGCCGGGCGGCGGCGCCGTGCGGCCCGCCCACCACCCCCTTCGTCTCCCGCAGCACTCGAACGATGTGCTCACGCTCCGCCCAAATCCAGACTGAGACTGGAAGGAGTTTCGGAGGGCTGTTTCAGCTCCGCCACGGGCACACGCAACTCGGGGT
>CAVQAP010000017.1:0-663273 GCA_963710405.1 uncultured Acidobacteriota bacterium
CGGAATCCTGAAAAATCTGGAGGCCCTTATCATCTTTGAGCAATTGCAAAAATGCGCCAAGCCCCATTGCTCCAAAAATGTACTTGGGCGCGTCGGTCGAGCTCTGCTGGCCGGCCTTAACGATTTCGGCGCTGGCGGTGCTTTCCGGAAAGGGCAAATCCGATTCCACGCACAGTGGCCGGCGCAGAATGATAATGAAGAAGACTCCCAGCAGCCCGCCCGCAAGGAGGATCAGCGTGCCCGTCCAAAAGTGGCTGCGCAGGTCAGTCCACAGGCGGTGCCCGCCCACGTTCACCATCATAAACGCGGGGATGGTGAAAATGGCGCCCGCCACCAGCGCCTCGCCCACGGAGGCAGCAGTGCGCGTCAGGTTCTGTTCGAGTACGCCGCCACGGAAAAACGGCAGGCGGAACAGCGCAATGGCAATCACCGCGGCGGGAATGGTGGCCGCCACGGTCTGCCCGGCCTTCATGCCCAGGTAGGCATTGGCCGCCCCAAAAATCGCCGCCATGATGATGCCGGCCAGAATAGCCTTGAGGGTGAACTCGCGTTCGGTGGAATCGGGAGGAACAAAGGGTTTGAATTCAGGCATGGGGGATCCTATCGTCAGGAGTTGAAAAAGTAAAAGAGTCGAAATAATTGAAAAAGTCAAAGAGGTGAAGAGTTAAACGTACTACCTCCGACATCTCTTCCTATTTGAACCTTTGACTTTCTCAACCCTTGCCGCACTATTACGCCTTCGATAACGTGCGCAAGGCTTTCGGCTCAACTTTCAATCGCAAATAATGCAGCATGCGGGCGAATTCCTTTATCTATAAAAGCAGAGGCGTCACCGAGGTTGGGGGCAGGTACTCAAGATCTCGCGAGAGCATAATGAGGTACTCAGTTTCGGCAGGAGATCCCTCTGCGATATTCAGGAACCGGGCAAAATCCTGGTTTCCCTCTCGTTTTGACCCTTCAGCAATATTGGTTGGAACCGAGACGGCGGCCCGGCGCAACTGCGAAACCAGTCCATATTTTTCGTCGCTCGGCAGGGCCTTGGTCAGACGGTACACTCGAGGAGCCAGCGAGTGGCTCCGCTGCCAAACATTCAAATCCGTGAACCTTTGCATTCCGAACCTTTGGGGCGCGCAGGCTCTCCCTTTTCGGAATTTCGAGAGCCCGCGCCCACTTCTCAGCTCTTCATCTTTTTCGACTCTTTAACTTTTCATCTCTTTCAACTTCTTCAACTCTTCAACTGCCCTCCCTCACTGCCCCAGCAACTGCAAAAACCGCCCCACCGTCTCGATGCCGCGATAGAAATTGGGGATATGGAACTTCTCGTTGGGAGCGTGCAGGTTATCGTCGGGGAGGCCGAAGCCCATCATGACGCTGGGCGCCTTCAGGAATTTCTGGAAGGTTCCCACGATAGGAATGGAACCGCCCGAGCGCATGAACACGGTCTTTTTCTTGAAGACCTGTTCCAGGGCTTCCGTGGCGGTGGCGATCCAGCGGCTGTCGGTGCTCACCACCGAGGCGGGAGCGGAGCTTAGAATCCGGATCTGCGTGCGGATGCCCTTGGGCGTGATCTTCTTCACATAGTTCTTGTAGAGGCGGATGATTTCATTCGGATTCATGTCCGGAACCATCCGCATGCTGATTTTCGCCGTGCTCACGGCGGGAATCACGGTCTTGGCGCCTTCGCCGGTAAAGCCGCCGCGGAAGCCGTGGACTTCCAGCGTGGGGCGCGACCACAGGCGTTCGAGGACGGAGAAGCCCTTCTCACCCACCAACGCCGTGGCGCCGATTTCCTTCTTCATAAAGTTCTTCTCGTTGAAGGGCAGCTTCTTCCAGCTTGCCAGCTCCGCCTTGGTCGGCTTCTTCACGCGCTTGTAGAAGCCGGGAATAAGAATCTTGCCGTCGGGTCCCTTGAGTTTGTTGACCATCTCGGCCAGCGCCTGCATGGGATTGGGCGCCGCTCCGCCGTACATGCCCGAGTGCAGATCGTGGGCGGCGGCGCGCGCCTCCAACTCGGTGTAAACGAGGCCGCGCAAACCCGTGGTGATGGTGGGCAGCTCCGGCGCGAACAGTTCCGTGTCGCAAACCAGCGCCGCGTCGCACTTCAGCCGGTCGGGGTGCGCCGCCACGTATTCGTCAATGTGCTCGCCGCCCACTTCCTCCTCACCCTCGATCAGGAACTTGACGTTGAGGGGCAGCTTGCCTTCCGTCTTGAAAAAGCCTTCCACCGCTTTCGCCAGCAGATAGACCTGGCCCTTGTCATCCGATCCGCCACGGGCATAAATGTTGTTGTCGCGGACGGTGGGCTCAAAAGGCGGCGACGTCCATTCGTCCAGAGGGTCCGCGGGTTGCACGTCGTAGTGGCCGTAAAGAAGCACGGTGGGTTTGCCGGGCGCCTCCAACCACTCGGCGTAAACCAGGGGGTGCTGCCCCGGTTTGCCCGCGATGATCTCCACGCTCTTCATTCCCATCTCGCGGAATTCGTTGGCCAGGAACTCCGCCGCGCGTTGAATATCAGGTTTGTTCTCCGGCAGGGTGCTGATGCTGGGAATTCTCAGAAGCTGGAAAAGTCCTTCCAGGTGCCGTTCCTTGTTCGCCTCGTAATAGTCGAATAATGGTGTGCTCATAGGCCTCCTCTCGCCTTCCGATGTTCACCTGCTGTGAATTGTAATCCGGGAAGTGATTGCCGCCCCCGGCGTTATCCTTCCCTGTGAAGGGCCAGTCTACACTTGAGTTTGCAAACCGTCAATTTGAGAAGAATCGGATCACCAGGCCGGGAGGAGATCGGGCCATCGAGCCATCGAGCCATCGGGTCATCGGCTCATTGGTGAATTGAAATTTGTGATTGGTGATGTGCGAGTTTCGATTTTCGAGTTTCGACTTTCCAAGGAAGCATTGGATCATCGTTGCAGCTTGACTTCAACGGGCTGCGGGGTGGCGCGATTGAAGGTAAAGGTTCCGGTCAGTTCCCGCCCGTGCTCCTTCACACTGACCTTGTAGTCGCCGTAGAAGCCGTGGAACTGTGCCGCGCCCCGGCGTGACGTCAGGGCTTCCGTGCGGGTCCACCACTTGCCCTTGATGAGCTGCATCAGCGCGTCGTAAGCGGGCTTGGGCGTCATATCGGCGCGCACAAGTCCGGCGGGGGCTCCCATCCACGCTCCCTGATCGCTAAAGTCCCACCAAGTGATGGCTTCGACGGCGGGGTGACTGAAAAGGATGGTGTAGAACTGCGCGACTTCCTCCGCCTGCCGCTGCTCACCTTGCGGAGTGCTGGCCCAATCGAACTGCGGATTCTTCTGCTTCAAATCCCACCCCCGCTGGCCGGAGAGAATGGTGGCTTCGGTAAAGTGCAAGGGTTTGCCCACTTTGGCAAAGCGCTCGCAGATGTCCCAGGTCTTCTGCGCCCCCCAGACCCCTCCGTGCTGATGGCATTGAATGCCGATCACATCGAAAAGCGGCTGCCCGGAAGCGTCCACCAGTTGGGAGATTACCTTTTCCAGGTACTCGTCCGTGGTGATGTAATCGTTGATCACCAGCGTGGCCTGCGGATTGGCTTCGCGCGCGTGGGTGAACGCCGTGCGCAAGTAGTTGGGCACGCCCATTTGCACGATGCCCGCGGTTAACCTGGGTGCTCGCTGGAGCTCATCTTGGCGGGTGGTGCATTGCGTCGCTTCGTTGACGACGTCAAAGAAACTGATTTGGCTCTTGAATCTTCCCACGATGTCGGTGATGCGCTGCATCTGCAAGCGCATGACCTCCGCGGGGTCGGCAGGCAGCCAGGTAGGATCAACTTGATTCCAGGCCAGCGGATGCCCCTTCACCGTGATGTCATGAGCGGCGCACCAGGCGGCCAAGCGGGCGGTACTCTCATAATTGGGATGTCCCGCCTCGCGCTCATAATTCCACCAGTAGAGCGGCACCGTGGCGTAGTTGAGCAGGTCGGAGAATTCCTTCTCGTACGCAGCGTTGTCCGCTGCCGTCTTGCACTTGCCCAGCATGAAGATATTGCTGCCGAACAAGAAACTGTGGCGCGTCTGCTCGATCGTAACGCGTGCCCCGCGCTTGAGCGCCTTGCCGTCGGGCATCACCAGGCGTAGTTGGGCATCGCCGGTGCGGTATTTCTGAATGCGCGCGTCAGCCTGGCCGAGGATTTCACTCTCCGTGAGCGTTTGGGCAGGGAGGATTTGAGCTCCCCCCATCGCCACCGTGAGAAGAAAGAAGGTAATAAAAGATCTTGGTTTCATGACAGGCAGGAGTATACACCTGTTTAGATGCAATCGTATCATCCTATGTCCCACCGCAGAGGCGCGGAGAGGCAGAATTAGGTATCAGGTGTCAGGTATCAGGTGTCAGGGATCAGGGTTTTACTCGCGCCTAGCGCCTAACACCTCCTTTACTCTGCGCCTCGGAGGTGAGGAATCCCCATCAGGATTGTAACAAGCGGTAAAACGCCAACTGCGCATCTCCGTGGCGCAAGAGACGCGTTTGGTGAAGGGTAAGGTAGTCCTCTTCCAGTTGGATGTGCTTCGAGTGCTCGGCGACGACGATTGACGAAGGCTTCAGCAGCAGCCCGCGCGCGAGTTGCCGTAGCGTGTGGTGGTACTCGCGAATCTCCTCGTAGGGCGGGTCGAGGAAGATGACGTTGAAGCGCTCACCCTCGCGCTCCAACCGCTCCAGGCCCGCGAGCACGGTGCAGGTCAGAAGCGCGTATCCGGAATCAATCTTGAGCTCCGCCAGGTTATGTCGAATCAGTTGGTATGCGGCGCGGTGATGCTCGATGAAGACCACGTCGCGCGCGCCGCGGCTCATAGCCTCGATGCCCACCGCGCCCGTGCCCGCGTAGGCATCGAGAAAAGTCGAGCCCTGCACGCTGGGGCCGAGGACGTCAAACAAAGTCTCGCGCAACTGGTCGGTGGTGGGACGCAGATTCCCGCCCTTCAACGTGCGCAAGCGAAGACCGCGGTAACTGCCGGAGATGATGCGCATAAATGCAGTGGTTAGTGGCTAGTGGTTAGTGGTCAGTGCGACAGCGACAAGCGTTCAGTAGCTAACCACTAGCAACTAGCCACTGGCCACTCCCCTTTTCACGCCACGCTGGCCAGGCCGTAGCGGCGCGGCCACTCGGTGCGCAGGTAAGTGGTGAAAGCCTGCAACTCCTCCGGCGAGGGCGGGTTCGAAACAAAATCCGCCGCCTCGCGCTTGGCCCATTCCAGGATTTCCTGGTCGCGCAGAAGATTGGCGATGCGAAACGCCGGAATTCCCCACTGCCGTGTGCCGAAGAACTCGCCCGGCCCGCGCAGCTTGAGGTCGATCTCGGCGATGCGAAAGCCGTCAGTGGTGGCCACCATGGTGTTCAGGCGCTCCTGGGAAACTTCGCTGCGGGGCTCCTCCGCCATGAGCAGACAAAAGGATTTCTTGCTCCCGCGCCCAATGCGTCCGCGAAGCTGGTGAAGCTGCGACAGGCCGAAGCGGTCGGCGTGCTCGATGAGCATCATCGTGGCGTTGGGCACGTCCACACCCACTTCCACCACCGTGGTCGCCACCAGAATCTGCACCTCGCCGCGCTTGAAGCGCTGCATCATGTCTTCTTTCTCATCGCTCGCCAGGCGGCCGTGCAGCAAGCCCACGCGAAATTCCGGAAAAACGTTGTGCGCCAACTGCTCGTACATGCGCACGGCGGGCTTGAGGTCCAGCTTACCACCCTCTTCAATGACCGGGCACACAACGTAAGCCTGTTCGCCGCGCCGAATCTTCTCGCGCAGGAAAGTATACGCGCTCGCGCGGTCGCGTTCCTCCATGAGCTTTGTGACGATGGGTGTGCGATGGGGCGGCAACTCGTCGATCACGGAAAAATCCAGGTCGCCATACAGCGTGAGCGCCAGCGTGCGGGGAATGGGCGTGGCGGTCATCACCAGGACGTCGGGATGATAGCCTTTGCGCATCAGTTCGAAGCGCTGCAACACGCCGAAACGATGCTGCTCATCCACCACCACCAGGCCGAGTTGGGCAAAGCGCACGTCCTCCTCGATCAGCGCGTGCGTGCCGATCACCAGATTGACGGCGCCCGCACCGATGCCCTGCTTGATCTCCGCCTTCTCCGCCGCTTTGCGCGCGCTGATGAGCAATTCCACACGATAAGCGAGCGGGCGGAACAACTGTTTGATGTAGAGGTAATGCTGCACGGCAAGGATTTCGGTGGGCGCCATCAACGCCACCTGATAACCGTTTTCAATCGCCAGGATTGCGGCCTGGATGGCCACGATGGTCTTGCCCGAACCCACGTCACCTTGCAGCAAGCGATTCATGGGGCGCGCCGAGCACATGTCGTCCACAATTTCTTTCAGCACTCGCTTCTGCGCGCTGGTGGGATGGAATGGCAGGATTTTGCGAATCGCCTGGCGCGCGCTGTCCTTGACGCGAAACTCCACGCCTGCCAGCGACTTGGCCTTGCGGCGTTTCAGCGCCAAGCCCGCGCCCACGCTGAAGAACTCTTCAAAAATCAATCGCACTTGCGCCGGAGTGCGGAAGGCGCAGAGTTTGTCCAGATCGGGCTCGCCCGTAGGGAAGTGCGTCTCGCGAACCGCCGCGGCACGGTCGAGCAGGCGGTTCTTCTGCACCACGCTGGCCGGAAGCCGGTCCGGGATTTGTCCGTCGACCCCTTCCAGCGCCGCCCACATCAACCGCCGCAGCACGCGCGGCCCGAGCGCCCCAATGGATTCATAAATCGGCACCACACGGCCTATTTCCCGGGAGTCGCCGCCCTCCGCTTCCTCCTCGAGCAGGATTTCAAATTGCGGCTGGATGATTTCCATCGTCCCCGTGCCGAAACGGTCGCGGTCGACTTTGCCGTAGAAAAACACCTGTTGTCCGGTATGGAAAACCTTGTTCTTCTCCAAGTAAACCGCGTTGAACCACTTGCAACGCAGCATGCCGCTCGAGTCGCTGGCGGCGAGGTCGTAGATGTACATGCCGCTGCGGGTGCGCATCAGGCCGCAGGTGAGGACTTTGGCAAAGACCGTGGTGGTCTGGCCGGGCACGAGATCGCGAATGCGCGTCAGGCGCGTGCGGTCCTCGTAACGAAACGGGGTGTAGTAGAGCAGGTCTTCCACCGTGCGGATGCCGCGCGAGGCAAGAAGCTCCGCGCGCACGGGACCTACACCTTTGAGGAACTGAACCTCGGCCGCGGCTGTGAGTTTCGTATTCGCCATTCTTCTCCAATTTGACTATTATAACCGGGAGAGCCGGATCTGATGACGCGGTGATCGAGAGATCGGTTCGTCTACTCCTCGCCGCAGGAGCGAAAATCGAAAACGGATACTCGAAATTGGATGAGCTTGCCGGTATCGATTTTCGAGTTTTGTGTGAGCTTACTCGATACGACGGGTAGCACGACCGTTGCTTGCTTGTTCACCCAGTGTCCCTACTATCCGATCCGAGGTGAACAAAGGTTTCTCGAAGCTTTGCCACCATGCCTCTTTCACGCATCAAATGGGTTAAGTACCTGATCGCCATCCTGCTCGGCAATGCCCTCTACTTTGCCGTGTCACCGCATCTGCCGCCCGCGGCGCAACACCACTCGTGGGCCGTCGATTTGGGAACCGTGGTCGACTTCTGGTTCTGCCTGCTGGTCTATGGCCTGCTGGAACTCGGGGCCTTCTTCCGGCGCGATGGTGCCGGACCTCGCGGGCCCAAAGAATAGTGCCGGACGGCGGTCGCTCCGCAAAGGCGTACAAAAGGTGGAGCTTTAGCCACTTTGCCTTGCCATACCGCAATTCCTCGTTTATAAGGCTAATAATTCTTGCGGGCACGACTTTATACTCTTACCCTTTGCCATTTGATTTTGATTCCCGGCTCCGCCACCCCGCGCCACTCCTCTTTTTCTTTCAGAGACATTATGACCAACGGCTTAGTACAATTTTTGGCAATACCATGAGTGATACCCAGCAGTTCTGTCCCGTGGGCCAAGAAGGCGTGAAGCGACTGATCAATCTCACGTAAAGTCCGATCAGGAGACTCCAATTGAGTTCATCGGACTCCAGAAATCGGAGACTCCGAAGGCGCTAAGACTCGCCAAGACAAACTCTTTTGTTTTCATTTGTTTCCTTCGTGGCATTGCGTCTTGGCGGGGAACCCTTTTGCTAGCTCGGGGAGCATTAATGCCCTGCTTAAGAGCCGGTATTCCCAAGACCTTATACGCGCTATAACTATTTTTTGCTTGCTTGGGTGCCAATTTCGGACTAAACTGCTATTTTACGGCTTGATAAGGTGAACCGCCCAATATGTTCAACATGAGTGCTCAGACAAACTGTTGTACCACATGATGACCTCGCCGTAAGCCGGTGACTGCCGGCGGGACCAAAAACGCTTAAACCAGGGGAAAGAACTCGTCTGCGACGGGTGGGAGGATGTGTCTTCCGAGAGAAAAACTCGCCGCATGGCAAGAAAGCCCTAAAGTTAACGGCGCAACTGCCGAATATACACAGGAGGTAAAAAGTGGAAATCAAAGAACAAGTAGGTGTAACTGCAGGAAAGGTTTGGCAGGTTTTGAATGATTCTGGCCCGCAGACACTGGCCCAACTGAAGAAAAGGCTCAACGGCTCAGGCGAACTCGTCGGATTTGCTCTGGGCTGGCTGGCGCGGGAAGACAAGATCGACATTTCACAGGAGAAGAAGAACCTTAAAGTGGTCTTGAAGTAATCACCAACGGTCCTTAAGGAGCAATCCCAGCGAACGCCGCAAGCTTGGCTTTGCCGCCCGGAAGATGCCCTGTGGGTGAAAGACGCAGGGAGGGCGTTGGCCCGACACGAGCGGGCCGGCAGGTTATTCGTATCATGAATTTGCCGCAGAGATGCTCTCCCCCCAGGTTTTCCCGGTACGGGCTCGAACGGCTCTGCAACGCTGCGGTAGACACTCCCGAAAAGAGCCGGCGTGATGACGGTGGGAACAAAGGCCTCAGCAAATCTCAAAGGGAGCACTTATGACGGAGAGAATCACCGCCCTGCTCGTGCACCACAATTCTGAAACCCTGGCCATGCTCAAAGGCGCTCTGGAGCGCCTGGGGATGCACATTATCCAGGTCGAATCGCGAGCGCAAGCCAAGCGCCTGCTTGGAGGGCTGCACCCCGCCCCATTGGTCTTCACGGAGACGCAACTACCCGATGGCACGTGGGCTGACGTCCTGGCAGCCGCCGAGAAGGCCGCACAGCCGGTGAATGTGATCGTCGTAGCACGCGTCGTGGATACCCGCTTTTACGTGGAGGCCATTGAAACCGGCGCCTTTGACTACCTCGCGCCCCCCTTCAATGCCACCGACCTGGCATATGTGCTGCGGACTGCACTTGACAATGTCGCCGCCCGCCGCGCCGCCCGCCCTCATATCACGCACCCGGTGGAAGAGGGTCTGTTGACCGAGGTTCATGAAACAGGCGCCCAAGCGATTCCCAACTAAGGAAATCGGGATTCGGAGTTCGGGATTCGGATTCCTCGGGCGCGGGCGAAAGTCTGCCGGGCTTAAGGGTGGATGAGCCATCGGTTTCGGGGTGAGGATTGCCCGCCCTTTGCTCTGGTTACTTGACACCGCTCTTATGATCGAGCGATCTGGCTATCGATCCATGAGGTCACTTTGGTTCACTCAGCGATCTGATAATTTGGCGAAGGCTGAATGATTCCGAATTCTGTGGGGTGGGGGCGTTATTCGGTGTTCCAGATCTCTTGACAAGCCCCGATAGCTCTTCAGCAACCACCAATGTCTCTCTGGGACCATTACAACATGTTTATTTTCAGCAACTTAACGTAGTGCCATTCTTCCGATTTGTTTTCAATGGCTTACAGATGGGACCGGCATTCTCGACATCTCATTCCCCCCACCCTCTTCAGGTCGGCACGTAGTAGTTCGTTCTGATGTAGGCGTGGCGGAACACGTACCGATGTTATGAGGATGCCGCGTGTCGGTCAGTGGGTTACAAGCGCAATCTTCATTTTCGACATTTATTTTCCCCACTCTCCTCAGGTCGGCGCGTAGTAGTTCGTTCTGATGTAGGCGTGGCGGAACATGTACCGATGTTATGGGGACGCCGTATGTCGGTCAGTGGGTTACAAGGGGAATCTTCATCTTCGACTTTTATTGTCCCCACCCTCCTCGGGCCGGCACGTGGTAGTTCGTTCTGATGTAGGCGCGGTGGAACCTGTTCCGAGGTTATTGGGACGCCTCCTTTTGGTCAGTCAGTTGACGGATAATTCGCCGTTACAAATCTAGAGCGTTTTTGATTTAAGTGGTTACATAGCCGCAAGAGGCGAAGAAGTTGGTACATTCGCCTGGGGAGAGAGCATTCAGCAATTCCCCGATTTCCTTCCCGAGGGTCTCGATATCTCGCTTGGCGGCTTGGCGGAGCCGAGCCTTGAGTTTGGAAAAGGACTTTTCTATCGGGTTCAGGTCGGGAGAATAGGGTGGCAGGAAGCGCACCTTGGCTCCGGTCGCGAGGATCGCTTCCTCGACTCCCGCCACCTTGTGAGTGCTGAGGTTGTCGAGGATCACGGTGTCTCCGGGTTGGAGCATTGACAGGAATTGACGCACGCAGGCCAGAAACGTCTCGCCGTCCCTGGGCCCGTGGGTGACCATGGGCGCGGTCAATGGGCGGCGCCGCAGAGCGCCCACCAAGGTCGTCGCTTCCCCGTGCCCGGGGGGGGGCCGAATCGAGGCCGCGACTCCCTCGGGGTGCCCATCCATAGCCGCGCGTCATGCTGGACGAAGTCCACGTTTCATCGATAAACACGAGCTTTTCGACGGCCATCGTGGGCAGCGCTTGCTGCCACGCCCGGCGCGCCTGCTGCACCTCCTCGCGTTCTTGCTCGCTGGCGTGCAGCGTTTTTTTTATAGGTAAGACCCCATTTGTTCAACTGATGCCACAAGGCGCCGATCTTGATCGATACGCCCTGCTCGACCAGACGCTGGCATAACTCGACCAAGCTAAGACCCGGCTCCTTTTCGATCCAGGCACGCAGCACCGGTTCCATCTCCGCTACCCGCGAACGGCGATGCCCGCCAATCTGAAAACTGGCGCGTTGGCCCGTCTTTTGCCGCCGTCCCCGAACTTGGTAAACCCAGACGCGACTGACTTCCAGCCTCCGTGCAATCGCCGTCGCACCCTCTCCACGCTCCAATGCCCATAACACCCGATCCCGCAAGTCCTGGGAATAAGATTGCATCTCTGCCTCCCCTCTACCAGCAGAGGCATCATAGCACATATCGTATATACTTAAATTAAAATGCTCTAAACTGTCACACTGCCGACCGGGGCCCGAACCTGACAATTCCGGAAGTTTCGAAGTTGCGAAATTGGGTGCGCCGGGGGAAGCGGACGCAGGAAGTGCGGGCGGTCAGGGCACAGGCGCGAGTGTCCTGTCCCAGCTAACAGTTCCCAGTGACGACCGCGAGCGATGGCCGCCTCGTTTGGCGAAGATTAGGCGGGGCGGCAAACTATACTTGACGCCATGAATGAACGCGGATGAATCGCACCTGCACCCAGTGTTCGTGAGGTTTTGCGTCCTCATCATGCGCAATTATTTGGGACGACCTGTATAGCAGGCTCAGGGCTCCGTCAAAGTCCGGCAAGCAACACAAAACGGTTGAGCGCGAATTGGTGCTGGCTGTTTTGGGACGAATCTGCTGGCGTGCAGGCATGGGCAGCGGGGCGTCCAAGCCCAACCTGGTGGTGCGTCTGGTGCGGCAGGAGGAGCGGAGGCCTGGCGCGCGTTGATGCAGCAACATCACTACTTGGGCTTTGAACACCCCATCGGGGAATCGCTCTGCTACATTGCCAGCCGAGGCGAGCAGTGGGTCGCGGTGGCCGTTGATGGCAAGAGCCTGCGCCGCAGTCACGCGGCCGGCCAAGCGGCTCCGCACCTGCTGATCTCCATCCTGCACCAGGAGGCGGCGGTGGTCGCGCAGATGGACGTGAAAGAGAAAACCAACGAGATCCCCAAACTGCCCGCCTTGCTCGCTCCTCTGCCGCTCGAAGGCCCCGTGGTCACGGCCGATGCCCTGCACACGCAGAAGGAGACGGACCGCTACTTGGTGGAAGAAAAGCAGGCCGATTACCTATTCATCGCCAACGACCATCAGCCGACGCTGCGCCACGACATCGCCGATTTGCACCTGGAATCCATTCTCCCCCAGCACACCATGATCGATAAAGGACACGGCCGCGTGGAAGTCCGCTCCCTCTGGACCAGCACGGAACTGTGCGGTTACCTGGACTTCCCCTACGCGGGGCAAGTCTTCACCGTCCGGCGCGAGGTCACGGAGATAGTGGCGCAGAAATCCTGCTGCGAAACCGTGCAGGGCCTCAGCAGCCAGCCCGTCGAACGGGCCGCGCCCGCTTGCTTACTGGTGCTGAGCCGCGGCCATTGGACGATCGAGAATCGCCTGCATGGGGTGCGCAACGTCACCTTCGATGAAGACCGCTCGCGCGTCCGCACCGGCGCCGGCGCGCAAGTGATGGCCTCGCTTCGCAACTTGGCCATCTCGCTGCTCCGCCTCGCCGGCGCCCGCTACGTCGCTCCGGCCCTCCGCCTCATCCGCCTGCGACTTTGGCGGGACCCTGAGGTTGCCGTTGACCTCCTCGCCCTTTTGTGCAAATGTGTTTTCGTGAGAACGACAGTTGATCTGCCCAATCTCATACTTCGCCAGGTGAAGTCAACGGCAGCTCTGAGCAACTCAACCTTGAATGCGTTTATCCCGGACGCGTGGCAACGGGCCGTCAGGAACGCTGGCGGAGCGCCCTGTCGGCGGGTGAGACTTCCGCTGGTGCGCCGCCCGCAGGAGCAGACCGCGTCCTCCCGGCTTGTGTGGCCTGGGATGTGTATTTAAGGACCCGACGAACATACTGAGCTAGGCCCAAGGGGATGTGCCCGTGAACGCCAACCGTGAGGACGCCCGGCCCTTCGCTTCTAGTTCATCCTCGCTCCTCTATCCTTTCCTGCTGCTCGCCGTTCTTCTGGTTCCCTTCGCCGGGCTTGCGCAGCAGCCTGTTTCCATCCGGGTCAACGCCAATCAGAAACTGGGCCCCTTCAAGGCCAAACGGGCGGAAACTGATCGCTGAACTCGCCGCGCTCAGTTCTACGCCGGTGTATATCCGCACTCACAACCTGTTGACCACGGGCGATGGTACGCCGGCGTTGAAGTGGGGTTCGACGAACGCCTACAGGGAGGACGCGGACGGCACGGCCGTCTATGACTGGACGATCGTGGACGGCATTCTGAACACCTACGTTCAGTCGAGAGCGAAGCTTTTCGTCGAAATCGGCTTCATGCCCAAAGCTCTCTCGATCCATCCCGAGCCCTACCAGCACACTTGGCCCCAGGGCGGCATTGACACGGGCTGGGCCTATCCGCCTAAGGATTACCGGCGCTGGGGTGAGTTGGTCCGCCAGTGGGCGGCCCACTGCCTGGCCCGCTTCGGCCGGGAGGAAGTGGAATCATGGTACTGGGAGGTGTGGAACGAGCCCGACATCCTCTACTGGCACGGCTCACCCGAAGACTATAACCAACTCTACGACTTCGCGGCCGAGGCGGTGAAAAGCGTGCTGCCCGGGGCGCGCGTGGGAGGTCCAGCGACGACGGGTCCCGCCAGCCCGGGAGGGGCCGCTTTTCTGCGCCAATTTCTCACCCACTGTGTACGCGGCAAAAACTACGCGACCGGCAAGCAAGGCGCGCCGCTGGACTTCATCTCTTATCACGCCAAGGGACGTCCCGAGGTTGCCGGGGGGCGCGTACGCATGGGCTTGGCGCGGCATCTTCAGGATGTGGACGAGGGGTTCCGAGTGATTGCGGAGTTCCCGCAGTTTCAAACCCTGCCCATCGTGTTGAGCGAGTCGGACCCCGAAGGCTGCGCAGCGTGCCCGGCGAAGGGCCATCCGCAAAACGCTTACCGCAACGGTCCCTTGTATCCGGCTTACACGGCTTTGGCATTGAGCAGCATTCTGAAGCTGGCCGACCGCCGTCACGCCGACATCGAAGGTATGTTGACCTGGGCCTTTGAGTTTGAGAACCAAGCCTTTTTCGAGGGCTTCCGCACGCTGGCCACGAACGGGATTGATAAGCCCATTCTCAACCTCTTTCGCATGTTGGGACTGATGGCCGGCAAGCGGCTTGGCGTGGAGAGCAGCGGCGCTTTGGAACTGGACGCGATCCTCGCTCAAGGTGTGCGCGGGCGGCCGGACGTGGACGCACTGGCTGCCGCCTCCGATCATCAAGTTTCAGTGCTGGTGTGGAATTACCAGGACGAAGATGCACCGAGCGCCGATGCGCAAATCAAGCTGACCCTGGCCGGCTTGCCGCCGGGGACGGGAGGCGTCCTGCTGTATCATTTTCGGATCGATCAAAACCACAGTAATTCCTATTCTCTGTGGAGGCAACTTGGATCTCCCTTGAACCCCACGCCGGAGCAGTATGCGCAGCTCGAAGCCGCCGGCCAGCTTCAAATGCTGGAATCGCCGCACTGGCTGACCAGCCACGCGGGTAGGTTGGAGGCCGATTTCTCCCTGCCCGTCGAGGGAGTGTCACTGCTGGTCGCGAGTTGGTAGCAGGTGTCGCGCAAACCTGCTCTGTAAGCCTGATTGCGCTAACCCGCCAGGCGCGAACTGTGCCTTAAACTCAGCGAGCTTTTGCCGGATTGACCCTGTCTTTTGGGATTCGGTGCGGCGCCAGACGGGTGTCCTGATGGGCTAGCCAGCGCACGCATGTCGCCCGGCGTTTTGGTGGGCGGCGGAGGAAGGGATTTGAGGGATCTCAATTCTCGAATTTTTCAAAGTGACCACGATGGTGGACTATCTGGTGGTCCTCCAATGTCTCCAAATGGCTGATCACTTCGGTTCTCATCGTGGAATCCTGTTGGATTCTCTCTTCGATTTGGGTGGCCAACGAATGAGCAGATTCCAAAGAAGTGTCTTTGGGAAAGAGCAGATGGAACTCCACCCAGGCCGTATTGCCGGCATTGCGCAGCCGCAACCCATGAAACTCAACCCCGGCTGTGGAGGTCATCTCGGCGAGGAGTCGCTGGATTTGCGCCTGGGACACGGGATCGACTTCATCCATCAACCCACCGATGGATCGGCGAATCAACTTGCTTCCCATCCAAAGGATGTCGAGGGCGACAACAATCGCCACGAGAGGGTCAAAACGCATCCAGCCCGTGAGGATCGTCAATGCCAGCCCCACGACGACGCCGAGACTGGTTAAGCAGTCGGTGAGGACGTGTCGCCCATCGGCCTCCAGGATCAAAGAGCCATGCTTTTTCCCCACCCACACGAGATACCCGCCCAGAGCTCCATTGACTAAACCCGCGGCCAGAACGAGCAAAGCCCCTGCCCCCAGGTTCTCCAGTTTGGGCCCCGCAAGCAATCTTTGAATTGACTCATAGACGATATAGGCCGCCGCCAGCACAATCATAGCGCCCTCGAACCCCGCCGAAAAAAAGGCGATCTTGTCATGACCGTAAAGATGGGTAGGGTCAGGAGGCTTGCGGCTCAACCAGAGGCTGTAAGCGGCAAAGGAAACAGCCACCACGTGGACAACCGATTCGGCAGCATCGGAGAGAATCGCCGCGGATCCAGTCATCCAATAGGCAAGTATTTTTGTTGCGAGCATGGAGAAGCCGACCGCCAGGGAAACTCGCATGGCGAGTTGGAGGGGGCGTGCTTCCGGGGAGTTCGGGATGTCCGCCGCAGCCATCATGCTTGTCCGAACTGGAGACTTATCCGCTTTCGGATTTCAGCATTGCATCTGTCGCCAATCATACCACCCCCCGCACCGTCTTTCAGCGGGCGGGTTGGCAAACCAGCGTCTTGTCCAGGAAATGCCTGGATAATGGCGCTGGCCGTGGCACGGGCATCCGAAGGTGTGAAAAAATCAACAATCTCTCGCAAAGACGCCAAGGCGCAAGGGTCGCCAAGAATAAATCCTTTGGTCTCTTTGCGCCTCTGCGTCTTTGCGCCTTCGCGTGAGATGTTTTTGCTCGGCGCGGGATTTTTTCACACCTTCTCCTGCCCGTGTCTGGCTTTGCCCCTTCACGGGCAGAGCCTGCCCTGAGCTTGTCGTAGGCTTATCCGTGCCACGTAGTGCGGCCGCGATGGCGGCGTTATTGCTCTCCGTTGCGAAGGAAGTAAAAATCATATCCAGCGGGTGCGCTCCAATCGACTCCGCCACCTGTTCGCGGGCGGTTTCGACGACCGACTTGAGTTTTGACCCGAATCGGAGAGTTCGGTGAAGGCTGCACTCCAGCAACTATTCCAGAAAACCGGCGTGCGGGCGCGCAGCCCGCTTGTCCGGATCGGGCTGGAAGAGCGCCATGTGCGGGCGAAAGGGAAACAAAGGCACGAAGGGAAGCGGCGCCGGGCTTTCCCCCAGCCTGCAAGCCTCGCCCTACTGCAACCGCGCTCAGAAATCCGCCCTACCAATGCCGGCGAGCAACGCTTCGCCCCAGTGCGCTGTGATGATGGTGGCCCGCCGTTCGCCGCCTGCTGCTTGCTGCCTACCGTGCGTTGCCGGCTGGTTTCTGCTCGTGCCCTCCGCGCTTCTCCATGGGGACAACATCCCGTTGGTCATGGCCGGTGTAAATCTGGCGGGGGCGGGCGATTTTCTGTTCGGGATCGCTTATCATCTCCTCCCATTGCGCCAGCCAGCCGGCCGTACGTGGAATGGCAAACAGCACAGTAAACATCTCCGGCCGGAAGCCCATCGCCTGGTAGATGATGCCCGAGTAGAAATCGACGTTGGGATAGAGCTTGCGCTTGATGAAGTACTCATCTTCCAGCGCGATGCGCTCGAGCTCCAGCGCGATTTCGAGTTTGGGGTTCTTGCCCGTAATCTCAAAAACCTGATCGGCGGCTTGCTTGATGATGCGCGCGCGCGGATCGTAGTTCTTGTAAACGCGGTGGCCGAAACCCATCAGCTTGCCCTTGCCGTTCTTGATGGCTTCGATGTAGGCCGGAACGCGTTCCTTGGAGCCGATTTCGTCGATCATCCTCAGCACTTCCTCATTGGCGCCGCCGTGCAGGGGGCCGGAAAGCGCCGCGGCCGCGGCCGCTGTTGACACATAGGGGTCTGCCTGTGAGCTTCCCACGGAGCGCATCACGTTGGCGCTACAGTTCTGCTCGTGGTCGGCATGGAGGATAAAGAGGATGTCCAGCGCGCGCGCCACCACGGGGTTCGCCCGGTATTTAGGCTCCACCATTCTCCACAGCATGTTCATGAAGTTTTCCGTGTAGCTCAGATCATTGTCGGGATAAACGTAGGGATATCCCAGGCCGTGCCGGTGGGTGTAAGCGGCAATGGTGGGGACTTTGCCAATCAGGCGATAGGTCTGGAGCCGGCGCGTCTCGGCGTCGTGCACGTGGCGGGCCTCGGGGTAAATCGTGGCCAGCGCCGCCACGGTGCTGATAAACATGCCCATGGGGTGCGCGTCGTAACGGAAGCCTTCCAGGAAATGCTTGGTCGATTCGTGCAGCATGGTGTGATAAGTGATATTGTTGATCCACTCTTTCAGTTGCGATGCCGTGGGCAACTCACCTTGCAGCAGCAGATAGGCGACCTCGAGAAACGTGCACTTCTCCGCCAACTGCTCAATCGGGTATCCCCGGTAGCGCAGAATGCCTTTGTCCCCATCGATGTAAGTAATGGCGCTGTGGCACGAGGCCGTGTTCATGAACGCCGGGTCGTAGGTCATCAAGCCGAAATCGTCCGGCCCGGTTTTGATTTTCCGCAAGTCCATGGCGCGGATGGTCCCTTTGTGAAAAGGGACCTCATAAGTTGTGTCGGTTCGCTTGTCCAGAATGCTCAGGCCGTCGTTATCCATGCGGTATCCTCCCTTTTACGATTGCTTGGCGGCCACTGCTTTGGCTGCCCCCCACTTCACCTGGGCTGCGGCGGCTTAGGAGGAGATTATATTGGTGATTGCAAGCATTTGCGCCAAGATTTGTGAATTCATTGTCGCCCAACGAAACCGGAAAATTCATCTGTGCCGCGCGTGACTCCAAGTGGTCCCTATCATCCATCTAGCCGTTCGTCCGGCGTGAAAGTTGACAAGTTTCATATGTCAATGCTGGTGAGAGTGCAAGTGAGGGTGCGAATGCGTTTCGCCCGTGGCATGAACGTGCCGATGGGCATGAACAAGGCTGGTTTGTTCGAGCAGGGAAGTCTGGCACAGGATTTCTGTCGGGCTTCCGGCGGCGGCCACGCGGCCCGCTTGGAAAACAAAGCATTGATCGGCAATGTCCTCCACGATGTCGAGGTCGTGGGTGGTAGTGACCACGGTCTTGGCGCCACCGCGCAAGCCGGCCAGGAAATCGATGATCCGGCTGGCGCTCTTGGGATCGAGGGCCGCCGTGGGTTCGTCGAGCAGCAACACCTCGGGATCGAGAACCAGCACCGAGGCGAGCGCGACGCGCTTCTTCTCCCCCGTCGACAAGTGATGCGGCGAACGGTCCTTGAGGTGAGCGATCTTCATGACCCCCAGCATTTCTTCCACCGCGGCGCGGACCTTCTCCTTGGGCCACTGGAGCTGCAAAGGACCAAAGGCGACTTCATCAAACACCGTGGGGGAAAATAGCTGGATGTCGGGGTTCTGAAACACCAGCCCGACGCGCCGCCGGAAAGGGTAGGCAAACTCGGGATTCTGCAACCGCTCCTCGGTAAGCGGCTCGCCGCAGAAAGTGATTTCGCCCTTTTGCGGGAAGGCCAGCCCGTCCAGGAGCCGTAGCAGGGTGGACTTGCCCGAACCATTCGCTCCCAGAAGCGCCACCCGTTTCCCGGGCGGAATGGTGAGGCTCAAGCCGTCAAGCGCCATCACCTCGTGGTAACGAAATGTGACCTCGCGAACGTCAAAGATGGGGAAAGGCATACGATTTTCGATTTAGAGCCTTGCCTGACGGGCTTGCCACAGTCAAACACCGCAGGCCGAAAATCCAAACTTCACCGCCTGATTATCTTCCGTAATAGAATGCCGCGGCAGCAAGGACCAGAAAAAATACTAGGGCGATCCAATCGAGCTCCGCGGCATGGAAATCATCAAGTACATAAACCTCGCCGCGAAATCCCCGGGCGAGCATGGCGCTGTAAACGTCGCCGCTGAGCTGAAGCGTTTTCGACATCAAAACGCCCACGCTGGCGGCGGCCAGGCGGCAGTGGTCGGGGCCTTTCAACTCGCCCACCATGCGGCTGCGGCGCGATTCCAGCATATCGCGCGCGCTATCAAGCAGCAGGAAAATATATCGGTAAGCCATCCCCAAAATCACCACCAGGACCACGGGAACGCGGAAGACGCGCAGCGCCTTTAAGACGTGGTTCCACGGTGTGGAGAGGATCAGCAACACGGAAAGCGTCGCGGCGGTTTCAACCCGGCTGACCAGGTAACTCGCGCTCATCAGTCCTTGCGCCGTCACCGGCCACGCGAGCCCGGGAAGCCGCCAGACCACCCGGCCGGGAATTACCAAAGGCGCGGGCAGGGCGATGATGCCGGTGAAGATGAGCACGGGGATCCAAACGCGCTTGGCCAAGAGCAGCGGAGAGACGCGGGAGGATACGGCGAGCGTGAGCGCAACGGTGAATACGCCGGCGATTACCCAGAATTTGTGCGCCGTTGCCGCGGCGATAATCAGGGCGAGGATGCTGACCACTTTGACCCGAGGGTCGAGGTGCTGGAGCAAGCCGCGGGCCTTGACCAGTGCTTCGGCGTCAAGCGCGTGCTCGACAGCATTCAAGAAACTGGCGAGAGTGCGCGCAAGAAATTTCATGTTAGTACCATCTGTCAGCCATCAGATCTCAGCTTTCAGCAACCTTTTCTCTATGCGCGCCCGGCCAGGGGTTTCGTAGCAAATCCCTAACCCCTAACCCCTGACCCCTGCTTTTTCCCGCGCGCTGCCAGCGCGCCCCCAATGAGCGAAACCAAAATGATGGCGCCGGAGCCAAACATGGCGGAAAGCGCGTAACCCACTGCGGGACGGCGCACAAACGGCGGCGCGTATTGCGGGAAGGGCGCGGTCCAGAGCGTCGAGATACGCTCCAAGCCTCGCGGCGGCCGGAGGGGTGGCGCGGCGTGCTGCGAGGCCACGGCCATTTTCTCCCGCGCTTGCAGGCTGGAAAAATCCCGCGCGCTCCACTCGCCCCAAGCCGTTCCGGCAGCCAGAATTCCCAGGGGGGTCAGCACCATCAGCAGGGCGAGGCCCATCCACAGCGGGCGCAGGGTGCGCCACAAGCTTTGGCCTTCCGCGCCCGCAGGCTCTTCTTCCGCGGCCAAGTTACCGGGCGCCGTAAGCTTCAAAAGCGCAGGGTTGGTCCGCTGGAAATAAGCCACGACTCCGGCGGAGAGCACCAGCTCCGCGAGGCCGGCAAACGTCAAGTGGCCGATCATCATGGCAGGGATGGCGATACTCAGAGGATAGGGAGCGTAAAGCGGCGCGCCGCCGGCGTCTTTAAAGAAGATAGGCTGAATGCCGAATTCCACCGCGGCGCAAAACGCCGAGGCATTGATGGCTGTGTAACCCGCCAGGGCGGCGGCCACCACCCTGCGCGAAGATGTGAGCGCCGCGCGTCCGGCGGCGAGGCGGTAAACCGCATACGCCACCAGCGATCCCACAATCGCCATGTTGAAGCAGTTGGCGCCGAGCGTGGTAATGCCTCCATCGCCAAAGAAGACGGCCTGAATCGCCAGGGCAATGGAAATGGCAAGAATGGACGCCCATGGTCCAAGAATGATGGTGGCGATCGCCATGCCCACAGCGTGCCCCGTGGTGCCGCCGGGCAACGGCAGGTTGAACATCATGATGACAAAGGAAAACGCCGCCACGACCGACAGCAAGGGTACCAGGCGCGTCGTCAAAACTTTTTTTACCCTTTGCAAGGCGACGTACCAGAACGGCGCGGCGGCTCCGTAAAGAACCGCGCAGGTCGACGGGCTGAGATAACCATCAGGGATGTGCATGTTGGCTTTCAGAAACTTTGCGCGGGCTGGCCGATGCGCTGCCCGCGCCTTGCATGAATTCCCATTGTAACGTAACCGCCATGAATCGGGCCATTGGGAGATCGGGTGATCCGGTGATCGGGCCATCGGATCATCGGGTCATCGAAAACCCTCTAACGCCGGGACGTAGGGTACGTTCTCGTAATTCGTAATTCATAATCTAACCCAACTCATGTAATTTCAACACTATAGCTGATTAGATGGGGCAAGTGGCTTATTTTTCTTAGACATGACGGCTTGTCGGCGTATTTAAGTAGGTAACTTTTATATCACGCTTGTTTTCATGAATATGACGGGTAATCCCTTCATTTTACCATCCTTTTTTTCGTCCCATTTCCAAGCCTTTTTGCCAGCTTTTGACCTCATTATTTTCAATCGTTTGAATTCTCGCGGCTGTCATTGAAACTCCCCATTTCTCCGCTAAGCGGCTGTTTAATCTTTAACATCACGGGCTCGCGAGGGATTTCCAGGATTCTCTCGTTGCGGGTTTCGCGTTTGGTGTTCACGACTACTCAAAGAAGGTGCTCCTTACCCCTGCCTGTTGTCTTCTGTTTGCCGTCTTCCGTTGGCAGCCTGCCACCCGGTACCTGCCGGCGGGGCGTCAGCCATTGCATTCCGCCTATCCCGGCTTGCCGGGGCGCTTTAATCATAGTCTAGTATATCATGGCTACCATTCTCGTCAATTTGAAATTCTGTTTAGAGGCTACAGAATATGAAGGAAGGCGATGCGTCAACCGGCGTAGCGCGGACCTGTTCTCTAGGTCCGCGGCTTATGTCCTTCAATAGGGCACGAACCGCGGACCTACAAAACAGGTCCGGGCTCCCCTGGCTGTGGCAGACCGACAAAACGATCTTCAGTAAGCCCGCCGTGTCATACCCCACTGCACCCTGTCCCCCGACACATCCCGCCATTACAAGAGAACCTGTACTATTACCGAGCCGGGTGCATCCGATCATACTCCGCGTCTTTCCGTTTTTCCTCGGCATCAGAGTGCGCTTCAAGCTGGTGCTTCCGCTGATGTATTCGATTACACTCCGCAACCCGGCGTAACCTCATAAACCCACTGGTGCTCCTTGGTCACCGTCGGGAAGCGTTCATTGGTTTAGACGTGGGCGCACACGCCACGGCGGAAGATACGCTGAACCAACTAGTTTGCGCAGCCAAAGAAGAAATGGGCCGCCTTAAGCAGTCCATCAGCGAGGATGCCAAGTCCTTTGGGGCGCGGCCGAAATTCCTGTGCCAGGAAAAGTACAAGAACCAATCCGCCATCGAGTATGTCTTTGTGCATTCCTCACAGGACTACAAAGTCGACTACGTGGACGGCTCCGGGGACGATAAGACGAAGAATAAGAACTGGCTCGACGGCGCCAGGTTTGTTCAGATCCTGAGGGAGCTGACCGTCATGCCGGAGAGCCAGAAATCCGAGAAGCGCTGATAAGGCGCTCCTAACGTGCAAGGGCCTTCCTCGGCCTACCTCCCAGCCTTCCATTGGCTTTGGAGGCCACCCTTTTGGCCCGGCTGCGGGATTGGCCGCCAACTTGACCGAGCCTGGAAGCCATCCATTTTTTCGAACCGAGGAAACCCTCCAAGAGTCCCGGCACGTAGAGGTCGGCATCTAGGTTGGGGAAGTGAATTCCGAAGCCCGATGGACTGACCTCAATTTCTTCAAGCTGGGAGGGCTTGGCGCTCCGGAGTCCCTGCGCATCGCGCGGTGAGAAACTCAGAATCAGGTTTGAACTGAGATGAATCACGATATGCCCGCTTTTGTGGTCGTAACGCGCCGAGACGGCCCGGGGAAAGGACGCTTGAACGTCCTTGGCTCGCTGATTCGCCATTTCGAAGTTTTCATCTCGCGCCATGAATTTCCTCCCATGCCCGGCATAGTTCCTCCAAATGCTCCGTCAACACGGCTTGAATAGGTGTGATTTCCCGCCGTGAGAATCCGTAGTTTTCGCGGAGCTCTACCGCTCCCGCTGGACTCTTCAACTTGAATACCGCCTCCCGGCCGCTTCCAATCACATGGACATGAGCCGGTCGGTGATCGTTGGGGTAGATCACCACCCGCAGCCCGTCAAATCTGAGGACCGTGGGCATTATGGTATCTTACCACAAATCCTAAGCGGTTGGGTCTGTCGATATTGGGTCAATTTGACATAGCGGCGGCCTTGCGCGGCCATTGGGTCCGTCAGTTGACGGATAAACTCAACTTCTCCTGGTGTCGATGGGCGCAGACCGTGCGAGAATATACGGTTCGATAAATCCTAGGGGAGTTGGAATCATGCCAAAAACTATTCTGATCAGCGGAAGTCCCAAACCCGACGGCAACACGTTGCAGCTCATGAATGAATGCGCCAAGGTCATCAAGGAGCAAGGCGTGGAGGCCGAAGTAATTTCCTTCGCCGGACGGAGCATTGGCTCCTGCACCGCCTGCGGGAAATGTTCGGAAACCGGCCAGTGCGACATCCATGACGATCTGAACGAAATCATCACGAAGATTCGGGGCGCGCAGGGCCTCATCGTGGGTACTCCCGTCTACTTCGGCACGGCGCGTGGGGATGTGATGTCCGCACTTCAACGCATCGGATACGTGTCCATGCATTCCAATAAATTCCTGGCGGGAATGGTGGGAGGACCGGTGGCGGTGGCGCGCCGCGGCGGCCAGACGCTAACCCTTCAGGAGATGATGATGTTCTTTTTGATTAACGATATGATTGTGCCGGGCTCAACTTACTGGAATATGGTCTTCGGCCGTCTCCCCGGGGATGTGTGGAAAGATCAGGAGGGAATCGACACCATCCGGCACTTTGCCGCCAATGTGGCGAACCTCGTCAAGAAACTCAATCCGGAGAAGGCAGGTTCCACCACCGGGAACTGAAGAAGTTTTTGAAGGAGAATGAAGCATGGGCGCCGCGCTGATTGAGAAGAAGGAATTCCCCATGTTGATCGGGGGCGAGTGGGTGCGCACGGGCTCGCCGCGCACCATCACGCTGCCGTACGACGGCACGCCGGTGGCGGAGGTTTACGATGCCGACGCCGCGACCGCCGAACGCGCCGTGGCGGCGGCCCTGGCGGGAGCGGCGGCGGTGGCAAAGCTCACGCAGTACGAGCGCGCCGAGCTGCTCGACCGCGTGCGGCGATTGCTGGAGCGCGACGCGGCCGAGTTTGCCCTGCTGATTTCCTGTGAATGTGGGAAACCCATCCGGGAGTCGCGGTCGGAAGTTGACCGCTCCGTGCAGACGTTGATTGCTTCCGCTGGCGCGGCCCGCCACCTGCGCGGAGAAGTGGTTCCCATGGACGCCGCGCCCATCGGCAAGGGACGTTGGGCCATGACGGTGCGCGAGCCGCTGGGAGTCGTCGGCGCCATCACACCCTTCAATTTTCCCTTGAACCTCGCACTGCACAAGATCGGCCCGGCTTTGGCGGCGGGCAACAGCGTGGTACACAAGCCCTCGGGAAACACTCCGCTCAGCGCGCTGCGTTTGGCCAGATTGATTCAGGAAGCGGGCGCTCCGCCCGGCGCTTACAACGTCGTGACGGGGCCGGGCGGGAAGCTGGGGCCGCAACTGATCAATGACCCGCGCGTGGCGATGATCACGTTTACCGGCAGCGTCCCGGTGGGGGAACAAATCCGCGCGCAAATGGGCCTGCGCCGCGTCACGCTGGAATTGGGCTCGAATTCCTCCGTGATTCTCGAACCCGATTGTGATCTCGACATGCTGATTCCGCGTTGTGTGATTGGGGGCTTCGCACATTCCGGCCAGGTTTGTATTTCCGTGCAAAATATTTACGTCCACGAATCGATCCAAAAGGAATTCATCGACCGGTTTATCGCCGCCAGCCGGAAGCTCAAAATCGGGCACCCACTCGATGAGAATACGGAGGTTTCTTCCCTGATCACCGTGGGGGAGGCGGAGCGAGTGGAAAAATGGATCGAGCGCGCCGTTTCCCGCGGTGCGCGACTCATTGCTGGCGGCAAACGGCAAAACGCCACCCTCGAACCGGCCATCCTCACCGATGTTGCTCCTGACATGGAGATTTGTTGCCAGGAGGTTTTCGGACCGGTGGTGGCAATTCATCGCTATGGAAAGCTTGATGAGGCTGTCGCGGCCGTGAACGCCGGCAAATACGGATTGCAGGCGGGCCTGTGCACGCGTGATATCGGCAAGGCGTTTGCAGGGGCTCGCCAGTTGCGCGTTGGAGGCGTGATCATCAACGACGTTCCTGCTTATCGCGCAGACCACATGCCTTACGGCGGCGTCAAAAAGAGCGGGATAGGACGGGAAGGGCCGGAGTTCGCCGTGGAAGAGATGACGGAATTGAAACTGATTTGTTGGCGGTGATAATTTGATGATCATGCCGACACCCATTGCTTTAGTGACCGGCGCATCGCGAGGAATCGGACGCGGCATTGCTTGCGCCCTAGCCCGCGCCGGATATAGCGTGGCGATCAATTTCGCTTCCCACCACGACGCGGCGGCGGAGTGCCAACGATTGTGCCGAGTGGCAGCGCCGGCGGACTCCGGCGCCTCCTTTGATCTGTTCCCGGGAGATATTGCCACGGCGAGCGGCCGCGAGCAGATTTTGAAGGCAGTGATTGACCGCTTTGGTTGGATCGACCTTTTGGTGAATAACGCGGGCGTGGCCCCCGCCGAGCGCAAAGACCTGCTGGAAGCCACGGAGCAGAGTTTTGACCGCCTGATCAACATCAACCTGCGTGCCCCCTTCTTCCTGACGCAAGCGGTAGCGAAATTCTGGCTTGCCGGACGGACGGAACGTGCGGAGCGCCCGCGGCCCAAGATCATCACGATTTCCTCGATCTCAGCCTACACGGCGAGCATCAATCGTGGCGACTATTGCATGAGCAAGGCGGGACTCTCCATGATGACGCAACTTTTCGCCTTGCGGCTGGCGGGGGAGGGAATCGGCGTTTACGAGATTCGTCCCGGGATTGTGGCGACGGACATGACCGCCCCCGTAAAGGAAGAATACGACCGCTTGATTGCCGAAGGCCTGACCCCCATGGCGCGATGGGGAACGCCCGAGGATGTCGGCCGCGCCGTCGTGGCCATCGCGCAGGATCAATTCCCATTCTCGACGGGCGAGGTCTTCAACGTGGATGGCGGATTCCACATTCGGCGGCTGTGAGGAATCGGCTCATCGGTTCATCGGGCCATCGGGTCATTTGTGTTGAGGATTGTCGATTGACGATTTCCGACTTCTGGCCGCACAGGCAGGGTTTTCAATCGGCGATCGAAAATCGGCCATGAAATGGTTCGATGGCCTGATGACCCGATGAGCCGATAATATATGATTCACATTGACCCCGATTTGACGCCGCAGAAGCTGCTTCCCCGAATTGACCGTCTCTTCGATCTCTCCGCGGGGAAAATCCGTGAGATTGCCGCTGCTTTCGAGGACGCGCAGGGTCCGCCGGTTTTCACGGTGCAAGGTTCCTACGTCGGGCGAGACTGGACGGAGTGGACGGAGGGTTTCCATTACGGTTCAGCGCTTTTGCAGTATGACGCCACGGGCGAGGCGTGGTTCCTGGATTGGGCCAAAAACAAGACCGTGGACCGCATGGCGGCGCACGTTACCCATTTAGGCGGGCACGATCACGGATTCAACAACGTCAGCACTTACGGAAACCTGCTGCGCCTGGCCACCGAAGGCAGGATTGAGGCAGACAAGTTTGAAAGGCGATTCTACGCGCTCGCGCTCAAAACGAGCGGCGCCGTCCAGGCCGCGCGCTGGTCGCGTACCGGCGACGGCCGCGGCTATATTTACTCGTTCAACGGGGCCCATTCGCTTTTCGCCGACACTATCCGTTCCTTACGCTCGCTGGCTCTTGCCCACCGGTTAGGTCACGCACTGAGGGGTGAGAACGACCGGCGCATCTCCCTGCTCGAGCGGTGGGCGCAGCATGCAGCAGTGACGGCGGAGTTCGCCGTTTATTACGGAGAAGGACGCGACGCCTACGATGTGCGCGGGCGCGTGGCCCACGAATCGATTTTTAACCCCGCCGATGGCGCTTACCGCTGCCCATCCACGCAACAAGGCTACTCACCTTTCACCACCTGGACGCGAGCTCTGGCTTGGATCATGTGCGGATATGCGGAGCAATTGGAATTCCTTGAATCTCTGCCCGACGCGGAATTGGACTCACTGGGAGGACGCGGCAGAATCGAAAGCATGATGCGACGGGCGGCGCAAGCAACGTGCGATTACTACCTCGAGCAGGCTGCCACGGACGGCGTCCCCTACTGGGATACCGGCGCGCCCCATCTCTCGAAACTCGGCGACTGGGCGAAGCAGCCGAGCGACCCGTACAATTCTTACGAGCCCGTGGATAGCTCGGCGGCGGCCATCGCCGCGCAAGGGCTCTGGAGATTCGGCACCTATCTGAATCACCGGCCAGAGCAAGCCGGTGGCGGTGACGCTTATCGCCAGGCCGCACTCGCCGTGGCCAAAACGCTGTTCGACCCTCCGTACCTTTCCACCCATCCACGCCACCAGGGATTGATTCTCCACTCGGTTTATCATCGCCCGGGAGGTTGGGACTACGTTCCACCCGGACGGCACGTGCCCTGCGGTGAATCTTCCCTGTGGGGGGACTATCACGCCCGCGAGCTTGCACTGCTGATTCAGCGCGCGGCCAAGAAAGAACCCCACCCCGCGTTTTTCAATGTCCAAGAGAGCAGTTAGAGGAGATTTCACCCTGAAAATGGGACGGCGCCCTTTTGTAGCGCTGACCGCTGCCACCGCAAACCGAGGCTTGCGGGGCCGGGAATTCTCTTGGGCCCGCCCCGAGGGCTTCAGTTATGGACATAAACCCAAGGATGTTCCGGCGGCGCAGGCTTTTTCCGGCCGTCCGCCGCTTGCCGCGGGATTGCACCCGTCACGGACGCGCCACATCGCCGCCTGCCGGCGCCATGATTAACTTGCCGCCGGGGGGGCTTCGGCGGCCATAGGACTGGGCGGCGTCCGGTCCAGCAGTTCACGCACCTGGACGAGGAGATCGGACAGGGCGAAGGGTTTCTGGATGTACGCGCTGAGGGTGCTCCAATGCCGCATGATCTGATCGGTATAGCCAGACATGAAAAGCACGGGGATGCCGGGGAATTCGGCGTGAAACTTCTCCGTTAAGTCCACTCCTCCCATCAGCGGCATGATGATATCCGTCAAGAGCATATGAATCGGCCCCGCGTGGTTGCGGGCCAGGGAGAGAGCTTCCACGCCGTTGGCCGCTTCCAGGATGACGTAGCCGTAACGTTCCAGGATCTCCCGAGTGTATTTCCGCACTCCCGGTTCATCTTCTGCCAACAGAATGGTTTCCCCGCGCGAAGAGATTTGCTCAATGTTGGCCGGTAAACCGGGTGAGGCTTCCAGGCCGAAAAAGGGCAAGAACAATTTGAAGGTCGTCCCCTGGCCGGGTTCGCTGGAAACCGAAATGGATCCGCCGCTCTGGTTGACGATGATTCCATAAACCGTTGACAGCCCCAGACCCGTACCTTTTCCCTGCTCCTTGGTCGTGTAGAAGGGTTCAAAAAGGTGGGCCTTCACCTCCGTGGACATCCCCGTTCCGGTGTCCGTGACCGCCAGCACGACATACTGGCCGGGGTTGACGTAGAGGTGGGTTCGCGCAAATTGATCGTCCACCACGATGCAGGAGGTTTCGATCGTGAGTTTGCCGCCGGTCGGCATGGCATCCTTGGCGTTCACGGCGAGGTTCATAAGGACTTGCCCAATCTGCCCGGGGTCGGCGCGAAACGATCCTGCTTGCGGGTCGAGCGACAGAACCAACTCGATATTCTCGCCGAGCAGGCGCCGCAGCATGTTTTCGTAATCTTTAACGAAATCATTGGCCCCCATGATCCTGGGTTCGGCGATTTGCCGGCGGCTGAATGACACCAACTGGCGGGTAAGAGCCGCAGCCTGCATGGCAGCTTTGGAAAGTTCTTCCACGGGGTCGCGCAGGGCGTCTTGCGGGCCCATCTCCGCCAAAACCAAATGTGCATAGCCGTTGATGATGGTCAACAGGTTATTGAAATCGTGGGCGATGCTGCCCGCCAGCCGACCGATGCTTTCGAGCTTATGGGATTGCAGAAGTTGCTGTTCCAGCCGCTTCCGTTCAGTAATGTTCAGAATCACACCCACGAAGCGAATGGGTTGGGACTGGGGATCGAAAAACACCCGCCCACGGCTGGAAAGCCAGCGCTCCTGGCCGTCTTCAAGGCCCACGGCTCGATACTCATCCGCGTAGTCCCCGCCATTCTCGTATCGCAGGGCAGCCTGCAACGTCTGCGTTACGTGATCGCGGTCGGCAGGGTGGACAGCGCGCAGGAAGGTGTCGTAGGTGACTTCCGCCCCCGGCGACAACCCAAAATGTTGCCGGGCGAACTTTGACCAGATAAGTTTTCCGGATTGGGGATAGAAATCGAAGGTGCCGAGCTGCGTGGCATCCACCGCCAGCGCCAGGCGCTCCTCACTCCCTCGAAGATCTTCCTGCGCCTGCCTGCTCTCTCGTCGTGCCGCCGCTTCCGCCAATTCCCGCTCCACCGCAGGCGCCAGCCGAGTAAGGTTGTTCTTGGTGAGGTAATCGTGCGCTCCGGATTTCATCATCTTGACCGCGATGTCCTCACCCATCTTGCCGGACACCACGATGCAGGGAATGTCGCAGCCGCGCTCCTGGAGAATGCGCAGAGCGCCGGGAGCGTCAAACCCCGGCATGTGGTAGTCCGCAATAATCACGTCCCAGGCTGCATCCTCCAGCGCCTGGCGCAAGCCCGCAGCGTCCTCCACCCGCTGGGAAGTAACTTCGAAGCCGGCCTGCATGAGAAAGCGGAGTATCATGTCGGCGTCGCTTTCCGAATCTTCAACTTGCAACAACCGCAAGGGTTTGCCCATGGAGCCTCACTTCTCAAAGAATCTCACGATCGTCGAACTGCGCGGCGCCCGTTCCAGCCTGGATCACTCAACCTAAGGGTTGGAGGATCGGGGGCGGCAAGGGGAAAGCTACTATCTTCGTCAATATTTATTCTTAATAATATTCCGGCTTTAAACGTACAAGAAGGGAATTCTTTTTTCATTTTCTCTTCGCCCTCACTTCGCCTTGGGGGGCTCCTCATTCAGGACCAACCAATATAATCCCAATTGCACCACCGAAAGGACAAAATGCTCGAAGTCCACCGGTTTCGTGATGTAGCTATTGACCCCCAGGTCGTATCCCGCTGCCAAGTCCTGCTCTTCCCGGGAAGAGGTGAGGATGACCACGGGCATGCGGCGAGTTCTGGGCTCGGAGCGAATTCTCAGCAGCACCTCCAGGCCTGACACCTTCGGCAATTTCAAATCCAGCAAGGTGAGGGTGGGCACGTCGGTGGTATCGCGGCCCTTGTAAGCGCCTTTGCCAAAGAGGTAATCCAACGCTTCCTGGCCATCGGTGGCGATGACCAAGTTGTTGGCGATGTGTCCCTTGGCCAGTGCGCGCTTGGTGAGCTCGATGTCACTGGGATCGTCTTCAATCAGAAGAATGTCCTTGTCCTTCATAGTTTGTTCTCTCCGACCGTGAAATAGAGCGTGGCCCCCACGTCCACCTGAGCCTCGGCCCAAATGCGGCCGCCATGGCGATGAATCACCCGTTGCGCGGTAGCCAGGCCTATTCCCGTCCCGGGAAATTCGCTGTTTTTGTGCAGGCGCTGGAAGGGGGAAAAGAGCATTCCGGCATAGGCCATATCAAAGCCCACGCCATTATCGCGAACGAAAAAGGCAGGGTTACTTTGGTACTCGGCCTGGCCAAACTCCACCCGCGCCGGGTTGCGTGGGGCGGTGAACTTCACTGCGTTGTCGAGGAGGTTGGTCAGCGCGATTTCCAGAAGCGGGGCGTCCCCGGTGCACTTTAGCTGCGGCGCCACAATGAATTCGATGGACCGCGCCGGGTTCGCCTCCTTCAGGCGGGCAACTATGGTCTCCACCAGGGAAGTGAGGTCGACGGAACGGGGTAGCAACTCCGCCCGGGTGACCCGCGACAGGTGCAGCAGGTCGTCAATTAGCCTTCCCATGCGCTGCGCTTCGGAACGGACGCGGGTAAGGTACTTGTTACCTTGGGCGTCGAGACGCTCCCCATAATCCTCCAGCAGGGCCAGGCTCCACCCATCGATGCCGCGGAGGGGAGCGCGCAAGTCGTGCGAGACGGAGTGCGCAAAGGACTCCAGTTCGCGGTTAGCCGCTTCCAGCGCCGCCGTGCGCGAACGCACGCGCTCTTCCAGTTCGACGTTCAGCCGCCGGATATGATGCTCCGCTCGCTTGCGTTCGGTGACATCCATAAAGGACACGGCAAATTGATTGGGGCGCGGCGAGTAGGCACTTCCGGCAAAGTACCGCCCCATGGTGCGCGAATAATCCTCGAACGGCACCGGCGCAATGGCCGCCGCCACCTGGCCGAAGAGCCTCGAACAGAATTCTCCCAACTCGGGGAACACCTCGTGCGCGCAGCGCCCCAGAACCTGGCTGCGGCTCACGCCCATTATGCGCTCGCAAGCCGGGTTGATATCCAGGCAACGATAGCCGCTAATACTCCCTTGCGCATCCAATACCGCTTCGTGCAGCGCCACGCCGCTTTCCGAGCGCTCGAAAAGTTGGCGGAAGCGAAGTTCGCTTTCCTTCAGGGCTTCCTCCGCCTGCCTGGCCTCGGTGATGTCTTGAATGGTGCCAATTACCTTGACGGGGTGCGATTGGCTGTCCAGCACCAGGTCCCCATTTCCTGCCACCCACCTTTCCGCCCCGTCGCTCTGGCGGACAATATGGAAAACCCTTTCCGCACGTTGTTTTTCCGCGATGGCCTGCTGGAGAAAAGCGCTCATCTCCTCTTTTTGGTCGGAGTGAACAAGCCTTAGCCAGCCGTTCAAGTCCTTGGGGTAATCGGTTGCGACCCCGAAGATTTCGTCGGTGATGGCGGAGGTGGTGAAGCGCCCGGAGGCAAGGTCAAGCTCGTAGGACCCGATTCTTCCGACGCGCTGGGACTCCCGGAGCAAATACTCGCTCCGCTTCAGGGCCTCCTCCGCCTGCCTGAGTTCGGTGACGTCCCTGGTGATGCCCCACATCCTCACCAGCATTCCGTCCTCGATAATCGGGATCTCCGTCCGGAGGAAATGCTTGCAATTACCGGCCTTGTCGCGACTCTGAAACTCGACGGTCCGGTTCCGCAATCCGCCCCTGGTGGCTGACCGGTACGACTCCAACCTTTCCTGATCGGAAGGGGAAACCAGATCTCGAAGGGGTGCTCCCACTATCTCTTCGATGGAGGAGAAGCCAAGGTTGCGGGCATGGGCCAGATTGCACTCGGCCATGTAGGCGTTTTGGGCAAATCGCTCCCAAATCTCTTCCTCTGGCAAGTCAATGGGAATGGGATTTTCCAGTTCGATGCGCCACACGCCTTCATTGCTGTGAGAGATGAAGTCCTTGTAGCGCTGGTCGCTCTGGCGCAGCGCCTCTTCCGCACGCTTGCGCTCCGTGACGTTAGATTTGATGGCGATGTAGTTGGTGATTTCGCCATGGGCGTCGCGCACCGGGGCAATCGTGGCTTCCTCCATGTAGAGCGTGCCGTCCTTGTGCCGGTTCGTGAACTCACCGCGCCAGAGTTTCCCGGCGGTGAGGGTGGCCCAAAGTTTCTGGTAGAAACCGGCGTCGTGCAAGCCGGACTTGACGACGCGCGGGTTTTGGCCGAGGGCTTCACTGCGGGTGTATCCGGTGGTGCGGGTGAATGCCGGATTGACGTATTCAATCTTCGCGTCGCGATTCGTGACTACCACGGTCTCCGACGCCTGCTCGATGGCGGTGGCCAGAAGGTGATTCTCCGCCTCGGCCTGCTTGCGCTCGGTGATGTCGCGGCTGATGCCCACCAGCCCTACGATTTTCCCCAGATTGTCCCGGAACGGCACATTGGTAGTCAAGACCCACCGCATGTCGCCATCTATATCGATAGTGGTTTCTTCGTGGTTGATCATGGGTTGGCCTGACCGAATGACCTCCAGTCCCGCGCTGTGGTACATCTCCCCTAGTTCCTTGGGGAAAATATCTGCGGCCGTCTTTCCCTGGAGGTCTTGTCCCTGCGCTGCCCCGATCAGACGAGCCAGCCCCGTGTTGGCAATAAGAAACCGCCCCTCGGTGTCCTTCACATAAACATAGTCAGGCAGATTATCAATCAACGCCCGCAGCAGATTGTGCTCGCGGGAGAGAGCTTCTTCCCCCCGCTGGCGCTCGGCCCTTGTGCGCAGTGCTTGGATGCCGTACGCCAAGTCATCGCTCAATTGCTTGAGTAGCTGCACCTCTGCGGAATCAAAAGCATCCGCCTCCTCCGAGTAAATCGACAGTGTGCCGAGGACCTGGTCACCCAAGAGGATCGGCAGGGAGATGAGGGATGCATAGCCCCGTTTGCGCGCATCTTCCCGCCACGGGACGAGATTGGGCTCCGTCTGAATGTTTCGAGCTATCACCGGTCTTGCCGTGCGGATCGCTGTACCCACGGGCCCCCGCCCGCGTTCTGTGTCGCCCCAGTTGATGTTTGCGGTTTGGAGATACCCCTCCTCGACGCCGGCATGCGCCACCGGGTGTACCGACTTGCCTTCATCGTGCTCGCCATAGCCCACCCAGGCCATGCGGTAGCCGCCCACCTGCACCAGGATGCCGCAAATATCGTCCAACAAATGAGATTCTTCCCTGGCCCGCACCAGCACCTGATCGCACTCGCTCAGTGTTTGGAGGGCGCGATTCACCCGCCGCAGTTCCTGCTCCCCCCGCTTGCGTTCGGTAATGTCAACCAGCGTCCCTTGTATAAAGGTATTGCCAGCGTCTTCTGCCGGGGTCAGGCAGAGGTTGACGATCAGCCAGATAGGTGTGCCATCCTTGTGCCGGAACTTAATCTCCACGCCCAGCAGGGTTTTCTCGGCTTGCAACCGGGCGATCAACTCCTCTCGCTTCTCAGGCTTCCAGTGGAGATCGTACGTGTTGAGGCCCCGCATTTCCTGGGGCGACTCGTAGCCGAAGGTGCGTGCGGCGGCCGCATTACATTCCACGATGCGGCCGTCGAGCGTATTGCGGATAATTGCTGCGACGTTGGTTTCAAACAGCAAGCGGAAACGTGACTCGGACGCGCGGAGCGCTTCTTCCGCCCGCTTGCGTTCGGTGATGTCGCGATTGGCTTCCAAAACCGTTTTGTTACCCTTCGCGTCCACTGCCAAGGTCCACTGACCCTCGACGATGAGTTTTCGCCCATCCTTGGTGGTTTGGCTCAGTTCACCGTTCCACTCGCCATCACGTTCCAGCAAGGCGTCAACCTGCGCCATGCCCAAAGGGTGGGAAGTTTGCAAAAGCTCGTGGCTGGAGCGGCCCATTGCCTCCTCGCGCGTGTAGCCATACAGGGTTTCGGCGCCGCGGCTCCAGTAGTCAATGGCGCGGCCCAGCGGCCATGTGATGAGAGAGTCGTGGGCTTGTTCCAACAGGTCGGCGTGACGGCGCAGGGCCTGAGTGATCTTCTCCCGCCGGACGGTTTCCCGTTCGATGACCACGCTGGCGAAAACTAGGAGCAGGACCAGCGCCCCGCTGCCTAATCCTAGAATCCAACGCCCGCGGGAGGCTTGGAACTTGGCTTCGGCTTTTCGCTCCTCCAACAACTGGCGCTCGTCACGCATGATGTCATCCAGTGCGGAGCGCAGCGCCTCCATGGCCTGCTCTCCTTCGCCGGAACGAACGAGGGCCAGTGCTGCGTTGACCTCCGAGGCTTTGCGCAGCTCAACCGCCCGCTTGAGAACGCCCATTCTCTCGCTCGTAAGCCGATTGATCTCGACCCAACGCGCTTGCTGGTCGGGGTTATCGGAGGTCAGATGCTTCAGCTCATTAAGGCCGCGCGGAAGGGCTGCCATCGCCGAATCGTAGGGCGCCAGGTAGCTTTCATCACCCGTCAGCAGGTAACCACGCTCTCCTCTTTCGGCGTCCTTCGTCGTGGATAGCAGGGACTGCGCGGAGTTGATGACCTGGTAAGTGTGAACCACCCACCCTTCCGCCTCCCGGGTGCGCTCAAAGTCGCGCTGGAGGAGAAGAACCATGCCTGCCAATACTGCCGCCGCGCCGGCTAGAACTGCGGTTTGGCGAATGACCCGCAGCTTAGTCCTCCCCCCGATGGACCTGGTGGCCGGCAAGCGGCCTGAGGCTTCCCCCAAGAAGCTTATGCTGACTCCCACGGCGAAATAGCCTGCAAGGTTGAGGGCGTCAATCCGGTCCACGATGGCGAAGGCGAACCTGGGTTCAATGATGAAATACCATGCGCAGATTCCCCCCAGCACCGTGGCCAGCAACCCTGGCCCCCGGCCCCAAAGGCGCGTGACGATCACAATGGTGAGGATAAGAAACATGTAGGGGGCATGGGTACCGAGCATCGGAGCAAGAGCCAAGCGTATGGCCAAAGTAAGCACCACGGCCAGGACGGCCGCGGCGTACCGCTCAATTGCAGGAAGCGCTTGCAGCAGCTTTTGCCGGCTTATCATCGGCGTCATCCGCCTTTCCTGGGAGAGTCCCCCCCAATCATAGCGGTGCTTACATTGACACAATCATCTTCCCGGGAATCGCGCGGGTAGGGCGCGAAGGAGGAGTGAGAGATATCAGTCTTCGCGGCCAGGAAACGATGCGAGTCTCTGGGGCGCCCCACGCCGCGGGGAGTGGCGGTACCTCAGAGGAGTGAAACCTCGCAGGGCCTTGGGCGGATTCCACCTAGCCTCCGGTAACATTCAGCTTCTCTACCCCGTAACCGAAGGTCACGGTTAGAGATGAATGCGAGAACTATATATGAGGTTTTGCCTGGTATGATAGAAATAAATTCCGGACTACCCAGTTTTCGCATCTGACGAGTTTCCGGTTTGCGAGTTCCAGCGCCCCACAAACGAGCGGCAAGCTGCCCCTGCCAAATTGGCTGGGTTCGCACGTTTATGACCAGGGGCCAAACAGGATGAAGGCGTGGTATTCCAATTGAATAAGCCCCATGGCGAGGAAGGCACGCCGATTCAGCACATTGGATGGGGCAAATGGCTCAAAATGCGAAATAACGAGAGGGAGAATTTGCACAATGAGCGGCCCCGGCGGGTGCCAACCTGCTCTTCTGGGGGCTGGCTTGCCCTGTCCCTACGAGACAGGTTACGGGTTAGAGTCTTTGGTGGGGATCAAGTCGAGTTGCACCGTATTGCGCGCGCCTTCGGTGATGTGGACGGATTCCCCGAGGCTCTCGTAAGGTGCGAGGACTTCTGGAATCGTGTAGGCGCCGTGTTCGATCTTCTCCCAGGCAAAAACTTTGTAGTCGCCGGGAGGAAGGCCTTGCAGGACGAAGTGGCCATTTTGGTCAGTGGTGATGGATTTGAATAACCGCTTTTCGCCGCGATGGGGCGGGTCAGGCACCAGCACTACGGTGGCTCCTTGGAACGGCTGCTGATCTTTGGAAATCATACCGTCAACGCTTGCTCCGTTGGGGTTGACCACGATTTCGAGCGAGCCCGGAGCTTGCTTGCTGTCCACCGTAACCCCCGCCGCGAGCACATCCACCCCATCCAGCCGCGCGGACTTTACAAAGTAATTCTCCGGCAGGTTAGCAACATTGATCTCGTAATCCCCGTCATAGGCGTTCTTAATCAGGAAAGTTCCATCCGATTTAGCGGGTGCATACCCCCCGCCGCCAAATGGCATGAAGGCAGTTTTGGGCAACAAACTGACGGTGAGAGAGCCGAGATCGGAATCCGTTTGCCCTTCGACGCGCAAGCGGCCCTTGATTTCGACCCCTGGCGCGACGGCAAGCGTGACCCCGTCGATGTCGGCATCACCCACTTCCAGGGCTTGGCGGCCGAAGCACTGCCTTCCTCCTTCCTCGATGAGCATGGCGTAGAGGTAATACGAGCCTGGAGTGACGCCTGAGATTTCAAAGGTGCCTTGAGCATTAGCGGAACGAGGCGGATTCATCCAACCGAGATTCTGATAGGCGTTCAGGAGGTAGACCATGGCTCCGCCGACGGTGTCTTCGCACCCGGCATTTATGACATTGCCCTTGACCGTGAGCCCGTGCACGGATTGCAGGCTGATGTCGATGCCGGAGAATTCATCTCCCCCGCGGACCGCAATCGGTGCGGCGCGGCCGACATCGGAAACTCCCGGATAGTAGGCCGGCACGTAACCGTGTTTGCTCTTGACATCCTCGAGGTGTCTGGGTCGAAGTATGGCCTGCACGTAGTACTGCCCGGGAGAAAGTCCAAAAATCCGAAACTCGCCCAGGTCGTTGGTCTGCCCCGACAAGCTCCTTACTAGCTGGCGCTGCCCATTTACATAAGCATATTGCATCGCCTCTACCGACGCATATACTACGGGTTCGCCATCCTGGTCGTACACATGCCCGGTGATGACCCCCGCGGGGATGAGCTGAAAAGTAACGTCGGGAATTTTCTCCCCCGCGGAAAGGATCACCGTGGCCCCGGGTTCGGCCGGAGTGTGCTGGCCATACCATTGCACCACAAAACCATTGCGCTCGGCGGTCAAACGATACCGTCCCGGGGGAAGGCCCTTTATCTTGAATCGCCCCGTGGCATCGGTTTCGGCGATACCCCCTTGGGACTCCTCCTTTTCTATTCTGTTTGCCGCTGGGAATGCCTGCACGGTGGCCTTGCGCAAGGGTTCGCCCGTGCCTGCCTTGACCACCACACCTTGAATGGTGCACAAGTCAGCAGGGTTCGGCGTTGGGGTTTGTTGTGCCGGAGCGGCAAATAGAAACAGTAGGGGAAGCAGGAATGTGGACATGGCCATGTCCTTAGTGCATCCGCCCATTATAACACTCGAATCATAGGAAGGCCGTCCCCCTCTGCCCTCATGAACGGTTCATACAGGCTGAGGAAAAACACATTCCGGCAGGCACCTGGGGCGGACCTTTGGAGTGGGCGTCACGCAGAGCGTACGTAGAGAAGCTTTTGCGTAGGCGCCCCGTAGATCCACTGTGATGCGCTCTCCCATCGGAGCTCCCACCCTTCAACGGGCAGCACCCGGCGTCGCCATCAGCTTCGCCGGGCGTGCGGTTGGGTGTTTAATGCGCCTTGGAATTCAGGCGGCTTTCTTTTGCGCGTACCGTCTTGCCATTTCTGACAGCGGCAGCGGCGCGTAGTCGCCGGCATGGCTGGCTTGGCCGAACTGCGTCATGCGCAGGGCCACGACTTTCTTCATGGCTTCGCGGGCGGGCTTCAAGTAGCTGCGAGGGTCGAATTCCTCGGGCTTCTCGAAGAATACTTTGCGGATCGCGCCGGTAATTGCCAAGCGATTGTCCGTATCCACGTTGATTTTGCGCACGCCATTCTTGATGCCGAGTTGGATTTCCTCCACCGGCACTCCCCACGTGGGCTTCAATTTGCCGCCGTACTGATTGATGATGTCCTGAAGGTCCTTGGGCACGCTGGACGACCCGTGCATCACCAGGTGGGTTTGCGGCAGGAGCTTGTGGATCTCGATCAGGCGGTCCATCTTCAGCGTTTCGCCTGTGGGCTTGGAGGAGAACTTGTAAGCGCCGTGGCTGGTGCCAATGGCGATGGCCAGAGCGTCCAAGCCGGTCAGCTTCACGAACTCGGCAGCTTGCGCGGGATCGGTGAGGTGGCTCAGGCCGTCGAGTCCGGCGCCGTGGCCGTCTTCGATGCCGCCCAGGCAACCGATTTCGCCTTCCACCGTGATCCCCTTGGCGTGGGCCATCTCCACCACTTCGCGCGTGGCCTTGACGTTGTAATCAAAGCTGGAGGGCGTCTTGCCGTCGGGCATCAGCGAGCCATCCATCATGACGCTGGTGAATCCCAATTCGATGGCGGATTTGCACGTCTCCACGCTGTTGCCGTGGTCCAGGTGCAGCACCATGGGAATTTCCGGATAGAGTTCCGCCGCCGCCAACATCAGGTGATAAAGGAATTTGTCCTGTGAGTATTGGCGTGCTCCCCGGCTGGCCTGCACGATCACCGGCGACTTGGTTTCGCGAGCAGCTTCCATGATGGACTGAATCTGCTCCATATTATTCACATTGAAAGCGCCCACTCCGTAACCGCCTTTGGCGGCTTCGTCCAGTAACTGACGCATCGAAACTAGAGGCATAAGATTTAATCTCCTTCGATAAACACGGATTTATTGCTCTGGAATTCCCACCATTGTCCCAGGGTTTAATAGCGCGGCTCCAGTGACCGTATAGGATACACCAGCGTTGGAGGTTTTGGAAGTTTCAATGCCAGGACAGGCGCACGCCGACAGATTGGCGAGGAATTTCTTGTCGGCTTTGCTGTCAAAGATGAGCATTAAGCCAAGCCGGCTCCGAGCGCTGCCGAATGGAAGTTTCCGCTAACTTCATGCCCGTTTCTGCCCCAAATCATAGCGTCTTCTTCCGGGCATTATGTCATGCCATATTTCGATTTTAATAGATTTCAGTAGCTTATTTTGTTTCAGTATGTTGTCGGCTTTGGCAAACAGAAAAGCGGTGTTTCCGACCCTTTCGTTTCAATGAGTTCTCAGCTTTGGGCTCTTGCGGGTCAGTAAGACAATAAGTCTGCATCCAGTTTGGCGGGCGGAAAGCTTGTTTGTTAGCGTCATAGAATTCTCTACCTCACTCACTTCGGGCTGGGGTGCTTGCCTTCCCGACCCCTCCCCAATCTCTCAAGGCACGCCCGTCATCGGGCCAAGGCTGCTCCAACCTGTCGTCCTCAGCGTGGTGAGGCTGGCCTTTATTATCACTAAATTATTATAGCTTGTGTAAATCGTCGTGTCAAGAGGAAAAGATGATTGTTGGTGCAGTTTGGCGTCGTGGCGGCGAGCTCACTTGGCCAAATGGCGGCGTCCCGATAGGATCGGGATGAATTCCGCCGCCTCTGAATCATACTGCACCCTTAAATCTCGGTGACGCTCTGGAGCGCCCGGCGGGCCGCCAAAGAAGCCGCATTGCACACCTCTTTGGGAGGTCTGAGGCTCTTGGGCGCCATGGGGTTTCCTTCGCCGAGCGCCGCCAGCCGGCCCGATCCTTTGCTGACGGCTGATAGCTGGTCGCTGACTGCTTCTTTACTCATACCTCAGCGCCACCATGGGATCAACATTGGTCGCCCGGCGGGCGGGGATAGCTGCTGCCAGCAGAGCCGCTGCCAACATCACTATAACCGACAGCGATACCGACGCAAGATCGAACGAGTCGACTCCGTATAGGAGGCTCCCGAGGAAGAGACTCCAGGCGAAGGCCGCCACCAGCCCGAGCGCCATTCCCGAGAGAACGGGCACGACGGACACGCGGAGAATCATGCCAACTACATCGCGCGGGCGCGCCCCCAGCGCCATGCGAACGCAGATTTCCCGCGTTCGTCGCGTCACCGCATAGGCCAGCACGCCGTAGAGAACCGACGGAAGCGAGGCCGAGTGCAAGAATTCCAAAGAAAGTGGAGAGGTAGGCGATAAGACGCTCATGCGCCAACTGGCTATTAACGAATTCCTGCATCATGCGGACACGTAACAAGGGCACGTTAGGGTCCTGGTCTTGCAGCGCCCGGCGGATTCCAGCGATTACAGGGGCGGCACTTCCCGCAAATCGCACCTCCAGGTAGCGGGCATTGGCGCCATTCGACCAACTGGGCTCGTAGAGGGTGCCCGTCCAGTCGGACGCTGTGACTTCACCGTAGTGGACGTTCTTCACCACGCCCACTATTTCGATCGGGTGTTCCATGGGGCACTCGACGCCGGGATAGCAGAGTTGGCGCCCTACGGGATTGGCGGTCCCAAACAGATGGCGTGCCAGCGCTTCGTCCATGATGCAAACCCGGGAGGCATCGAACATTTCCTTTCCCATCTTCCCCCCAGGCCTGGTTCCCCGGTTTGCTCGTCCCCAAGGGGTGTCGCCGGGTGTTACCGCCGGTTCATCGTCAGGCCGGAAGTCGCGGCCGAGGAGCAGGGGAATGCCCAATGTGGTGAAGTACCCCGAGCTGATCGGATTCATAATCGCCGAGATCGAACATTTCCTTTCCCATCTTCCCCCCAGGCCTGGTTCCCCGGTTTGCTCGTCCCCAAGGGGTGTCGCCGGGTGTTACCGCCGGTTCATCGTCAGGCCGGAAGTCGCGGCCGAGGAGCAGGGGAATGCCCAATGTGGTGAAGTACCCCGAGCTGATCGGATTCATAATCGCCGAGAATTTGGGCCCGGTTTCATCCCCAATCATCATGGAGTGTGTGGAGTTTCTCATTGGTGTCGTGGCCGATAAAGCGGCCGAGCGTACGCCGTGAACCCCGCGCGCGTGGTCCAGCAACTGATCGTAAAATGTGCGCAACCCGTGCCCGCTATAGCCAAGGTTGGTAGGATCGATTTCAAAGGTCGCGATATTCTCGCGCTCGAAGCCGATGTCTATGTTTTGAATATTCCGCAGCGTGCGAATAAACAGGCTCGCGGCGACCAGCAGCGTCAAGGACAGGGCAACCTGGATGGCAACCAGTGCTTTCGAAATCCGCGACCGGGAGATGGATTGGGTAGCCGAGCCCCCCTCCTTCATGCTTTCCGCAAGCGTGATCCGGGTTCCACGAAGCGCAGGAACTAAGCCGAAAAGGATGCCGGTGAGCAGGGTGAGGCCGACGCAGGATAGCAAAACGAAAAGGCTGAGACGAAAACGGAAATCGGGATCGAGAATGGTAAGCTTGGCGAGAGCCCTTACTCCGAACCAGGCAAGCCCCAGTCCGACCACGCTCCCGGCGGCCGCCAGCAGAACACTTTCGGTAAGGAATTGGCGAACCAAACGCCCTCGCGTTGCGCCAAAAGCCAGGCGCACTGCCGTCTCCTTCCACCTTTGGGAGGCGCGGGCCAGCAGCAGATTGGCTACGTTGGCGCAGGCAATCAGGAGCACCAGGGCCGTCCCGAATGCCAACGCCTTGAGCGGATCCAAGAACCTCCGGTTACGGATGAGAGAAGGCGCGCGGGCCGCGGGTACCAGCCCGAGTCCGTATTCCTGAAACCTCGGGACCTTAACGCCAGCTTTTACCGCTGCGTCATTAACCATCGTCACCGCCTGTGACCACAACACCCGCATACCCGCCTGAGCTTGCTGAATGGAAATCCCCGGCTTTAACCGCGCCACGACGGAGAGCCAGTTCACGTTGATAGTGTTCCAAGAGCGCGCGGCGAAAGGCGTGGTCACCGGGTACATCGCGAGAGGAATAAAGGCATCGGGTTCGTCTCCATTGAACAGTCCGCCGAACCCCTTTTCCGCGACGCCGACGATTTCGAGCGGGAAGGTGTTTACAGCGAGTTTCCGGCCGATCACATGCGGGTCTTCCGCGAAGCGACGCTGCCAATAGTGATATGAGAGTACCGCGACAGGCGACCCGCCCGAAGCAGCGTCGTCAGAGGGGGTGATGACACGTCCGGCAGCGGACCCAATTCCCAGGATTTGGAAGTAGCCGCCGCTTACGTATTCAACGTGGCCGAGCTCTACACCGGGCGCGCTGGCGGGCCGGATGCCCGTTTCAAGATTTCCGCTACTGGCGAGCACTCCGGAGAAAACTTGGTTGAGGTCGCGGTACGCACAGAAAAAGGGATAGGTGCTGCTGTAAATGCCCTCTATTTTTACCAGCCGGTTCGGCTCACGGGCCGGAACGGACCACAACAAGAGTTGATCGACAAGGCTGAAGATCGCCGTGTTCACGCCGATGCCCAGCGCCAGCATCAACACCACGACGGTGGTGAAGCCGGGACTCTTGCGCAACTGGCGCAGGCCATAGCGAATATCCATCAAGAAGTTCTCCAGGGCTGGCCATTGCCAGACTTCGCGGCTGCGCTCCTCGATTTGGAGCACGTTGCCAAACTCCCGCCGGGCGGCGAAGGTTGCTTCTTCCCGCGACATGCCGCTCGCCACCAGTTCATCCACCTTTTCCGCCAGGTGCTGTTCGATCTCTGCGGAAAGGTCGCCGTAGAGACGCCGGCGTGAGAATAGTTGCTTGATCCAGTTCATGGTTAAGCCCTCAGCGTTCAGCCTTCAGCTCGCAGCTTTCAGCAACAGCCCCGTGGCCTGAGCGGCCTTTCGCTGATAGCTGATCGCTAACAGCTTCATTGTTTGAGCCTTCAGCAATCAGCTCTCCGCTACTGCCCGCCGCGCCGTCTTCAGCTGAAAGCTGATAGCTGATCGCTGACTGCTTCTTTACTCATACCGCAGCGCCACCATGGGATCGACCTTTGTGGCCCGGCGGGCGGGAAAATATGACGCCAGCAATGCTACGCCGACGGCGACGAGAATGCTCGCCGCGTAGCACAGCGGATCGGTAGGCTTCACGCCGTAAAGGAAATTCAACGTCAGGCGGGAAACAACGATGGCTGCCGGCAGGCCGATGCCCGCGCCCGCCGCACTCAACCGCAGCCCTTGGGCCATGACCAGCCTCAAAACGTCGGGCCGCCGTGCCCCCAACGCCATGCGGATGCCGATCTCATGCGTACGCCGGTTTACAAGGTAAGCCACTGTCGCGTAAAGGCCCCCCGCCGCCAGAAACATTCCCAGGATGCTCAGGCTTGTAAGCAACCCAGCCATCGAACGCTCCACATCCAGAATGCTTCGCATATAGTCCCTAAGGGTCACCGCACTAACGATGGGAAGGTGTTTGTCGACAGCCGCCGTTTCCTTAAGGATAGTGCGGACAAAGGCGCGAGGATCGCCGGCCGTTTCCACCAACAGCACGCACTCGAACGAGAAGTTCTGGGTGAAAGGAAGGAACAGGTAGGGCTGAACCGATTCATGAAGGTGGACGTACCTTCCCGCCTCCACTACGCCCACAATCTGACAATTCTTCTTCCCAACTTGAATTGATTTTCCCACCGGGTTCTGGTCCGGCCAGAACCTGCGCGCCATGGCGTCATTGACGATGACGACGGGCGCGTTCGATGGGGTATCGAACGCATTGAATTCCCGCCCTTTAATAATGTGGGCGCCGATCGTTTGGAAGAACTCCGGCGCAACAATGTTGTAGCGGATGCTGAAATGCTCGCTTCCCGGGAGTGGCTCGACGCCGGGAATGATCACTGCCTGGGTTTCTCCTCCTTCCATACCCCCCAGGGGAAGGGGAGGCCGCCGGGCATAGCTGGCGCGCACTACGCCGGGTACCGATTCCACGCGCGCCGCCAAGGCAGGATAGAGCGCGGCCGCCTGGGTCTGGTTGTAACCGTAGAGTGTGGGCGGCGCCACCGTGAGCATGAGTACATTTCTCTTCGTGTCAAACCCGGGATTGATCCCCTGGCTGTAAAACAAACTGCGGAGTAACAACCCCGAACCCACCAGCAGCACCACGCAAAGCGCGATCTCTCCGCACACCAGCATGCTGCGCAGCGGGAGGCGGCCCGCAGCCCGACCCCAATAGGGATCATCACCCTTAAGCACCAGCACCAAATCACACTTCGCGGCATGTAGCCCCGGCGCCAATCCAAAGATAACGGCCGTCAGCAGCGAGACGGCGACGCTAAACAGAAGCACCCGGCCATCGAGAGTAAGGTCGGTGGTGAACGGGAGGGAAACAATCGTGGGCACGACCTTCATAAGCCACGACGCCAACAACACGCCAAGGCCGCCACCCGCCAAGGCAAGGAGAAGTCCTTCGGTGAGAAGTTGGCCGAACAACCGGCGCCGGCCGGCGCCCAACGCCAAGCGCATGGCGATTTCTCGCTGCCTGCGTTCCGCCTGCGCCAACAGCAGATTGGCAACGTTGGCGCAGGAGATCAGGAGAACCATACCCACCATGGCCATCAGGTAGAATCCCAGGCTGATACCTTCGTGGCGCACCTTGGAGGCGGGGTAAGCAAGAAAGTTGACATCCTTGTTCGTGGCGGGAAAGGCGAGCGCAAGGCGCTTCGCGAGCGTCTGGAGTTGCGCCCGGGCTTCAGGAAGTTGCACGCCGGGGCGAAGACGGCCGGCCAAATCGAACCACCGGTAGTCCCGCTCAGCATAGGATGCTTTTTCACCGGGAACCATGGTGTCCCAGCCCTCCGTGGTCACCCAAATACCCGAGAACGAACCATAGCTTAGCCCATGAAATTCCTGGGGAGTGACGCCAATCACGGAGAATTCTTTTCCGTCGAGCAGGGTGGTCTTGCTAGGCAGAGAGGGATCGCCGCCGAAGTAGCGCTGCCAGAGAGCGTAGCTCACCACCACGGAGTGGCCCTCGGCAGCCGCTTGATCCGGCTGCGGGGAAAATGTCCGGCCTAGCGCCGTCTTCACGCCCAGTGCGGCGAAGTAGTTTTGCGATACCACCTGGACGGCCACATCCTCGCCTCGGCCTTCGCCGCTTATGACGCCCCCGCGCCAGCCATAGGCCACGACGTCGGAGAACGCGCTGACTTCGTTCCGAATGTCAAGATAATCGGGATACGACGAGCCGTGATAGAGCGAATCTGTAAAGACGACGGCTAGGCGCGCCGGGTCCTTCACAGGCCAGGGTCGCAGGAAAAGCTGGTCCACGATGCTGAAGACCGTGGAGCTAGCTCCAATACCGAGCGCCAGCGTCAGCACCGCCACCGCGGTGAAGGCGGGATTCTTGCGCAACTGGCGCAAGCCGTAGCGAACATCCATAAGAAAGTTTTCGAGGGCCGGCCATTGCCACACTTCGCGGCTGCGCTCTTCGATTTGGAGCACGTTGCCAAACTCCCGCCGGGCGGCAAAGGTTGCTTCCTGCCGCGACATGCCGCCCGCCACCAGTTCATCAACCTTTTCCGCCAGGTGCTCTTCGATCTCCGCGGATAGGTCGCCGTACAAACGCCGTCGTGAAAAGAGTTGTTTGATCCAGTTCATAAACCACCCAGTTTGAGCTCTCAGCTATCAGCTCTCAGCTTTCAGTTACAGCCCGGTGGCCTGAGCGGCCTTTAGCTGACGGCTGATAGCTGACAGCCTCATTGTTTGAGCCTTCAGCAATCAGCTTTCAGCTACAGCCCGCCGCGCCGTCTTTAGCTGAAAGCTGATAGCGGATCGCTGACAGCCGGTCTCGAAAGCGCAGCCTTCGAGCTTGGATGTATGCTAGAATACGTCATATGAAACGAACCACGCTTTTTGTCGAAGAATCTGTGGACCACGAGCTCCATGCTGTCGCGCGCCGCAAGGGTGTTCCCGTATCCGCGTTGGTGCGCGAATCGCTGGCTCGCTACCTGGCGGAACAGAATCGCAGCCAAACGTTCGCCCTACGTTTCCTCGGTAAGGGCCGCAGTGGGCGGCAGGACGTCGCGGAGCGTCACGAGGAACTCCTCTGGCGCGGCTTGGAACCGCACGCCGGCAAGCGCCGACAAAGGAGGAGGGGCTGATGCCGCTTCTGGTCGACACCGGCGCCCTGTACGCGCTGGCCGACGCCGACGACGCCTGGCACCAGCGCATGCGTAGTTTTTTCGCGGGTGAGCGCCAGACGCTGCTGACACCCTCCACCGTAATCCCGGAAGCCGCCTATTTGATCCGCACTCGCCTCGGCCCACGTGTTGAAAAGATGTTTGTCGAGTCGCTGGCGGGCGGAGAAATCACGGTAGAAAACCTCACCCCGGCCGACCTTGCCCGATGCGCGCAATTGCTGGGTGAGTACGATTTTCTGGGCCTGGTCGATGCCTCGTTGGTGGCCGTGGCGGAGCGGCTGAAGCTCAAATCTTTGGTCACTACCGACCGCCGCGACTTCCGGCGCGTTCGCCCTAAGCATGTCGCCGCCTTCGACCTCCTTCCATAATCATCGCCTTGATTGTTTGAGCTGCCAGCAATCGGATTTCAGCTCCCAGCCTTCAGCTATCAGCTTTCAGCTACAGCCCGGTGGCCTGAGCGGCCTTTAGCTGACGGCTGATAGCTGACAGCTACATTGTTCGAGCCTTCAGCTCTCAGCATTCAGCTACAGCCCGGTGGCCTAAGCGGCCTTTAGCTGACGACTGATAGCTGATCACTGACAGCTTTTTTACTCGTGCCTCAGCGCCACCATGGGATCGACCTTCGTCGCGCGGCGGGCGGGTAGCAGACACGCGACTGTCGCCACGCCGGTCAGCATGAAGAGCGCGATTGCGAGCGAAGCCGGGTCAGTGGGCGTCAGCCCAAATAGCAGGCTCTTGACGAATCTCGCGCACACCAGGGCGATGGGTGTACCTATCACCACGCCGATGACAACGAGCCCGAGGGTTTGGCGGAGGAAGAGCCAAAGGACCTGGGTCCGCGGCGCACCGAGCGCCATCCGGATACCGATTTCCTCGGTGCGGCGGGTGACTGAGTAGGCGGTGACGCCGTAGAGGCCGACACAGCACAAGCCAAGAGCGAGCCCGCCGAACAACAGTGATAGCATCGCGAAGGTGCGTTCCTGGCGCAACGTCCCGTTCACTTGTTCGGTCATCGTCCGGACGTCATAAACCACCAAGCCCGGATCGAAATCCCGGATCGCTTGGCCGAGGCTGGCGGCGGTCGCTCTCGTGTTACCCATGACCCGAACATGAAGCACGAACGGTACGGGGGCGGGAGATTGCCAGAGCGAGTGGAAGTCCGCCGGGTACGCGGGGAGGCGCAAGCTCCGGGATCTGCCGTCCTTTACGACGCCAACAATCTCGTACATGCTGGCTGAGGTCGGTCCCGCGTCACCGAAGCGCCGGCCGAGCGGATTCTGTCCGGGAAAGTATTTCCGGGCGAAGGCTTGGTTGATGATCGCCACCAGCGGAGCGCCGGGGCGGTCGCGCAAGGAAAACTCGCGGCCAATGAGCAGTGGAATACCGGCAGTGGCGAAGAAATCTGGGCCGACGTTGTTATAGTGGGCCGAGCCTCTGGACTGCGCGGAGCCTTGCACCCAGATGGCTTGTGCTCCTTCCTCAAACAGCGCCGACTCTGCGAGAGCGGCGGACCGCACGCCTGGAACGGCGCGTATCCGCTCCGTCAGTTCGTCCAAAAGGCCAATAACCCTATCGCCCTGAAAGCGCGCCTGTCGAGGATCAATGGTCATCAACAGGAGGTGGTCACGGTTGAAACCAGCATCTACACCTTCGAGGTTGCGCAGCGTCCGGCTGAAAAGCGTCGCCCCAACCAGCACCAGCACTGAGGCCGCAACCTGCACGACCAGGAACGCGCGAGTGGGGCCAAGCCACGGGCGGCCCGCTTCGGGGGCGTCTCCTTTCATGACTGTGCCGGGATTCACTGCGGTGGCGCCCAGCGCCGGAACCAGCCCGAATGCTATTCCACAAACGAGCGACACGCCGGCTGTGAATGCTAATACTGGCCAGTGCAGGCGGAATTGCAGGTTCGTGGATTGATCGATGGCGAGCCGCGTCCGCAGCAGGGCGTGGACGCCGTAGCCCACGAACAGGCCAACAGTACCCCCCGTGGCCCCGAGTAACACGCTCTCGGTCAGCAACTGGCGAATGACCCGCCCGCGGGCGGCCCCGAGGGCGAGCCGGACGGCTATTTCGTGGGAACGAGCGGCCCCCCGGCCTAACAACAGAGTCGCCATGTTCGTGCAGCAGATGAGCAGGATGGCGCCCACCAGCACGCTGAGCACCCGCAGCGGCTCCCCGAGAAGCAAATGCACGTTCTCCTCGCCCGTCGCGGCGGAAATCACGTCCAACTTCGCCTTCCCCATCCACCCTCGCTCAGGTTTCAACTCCCCATCGAGCAGGGCGTGGAAACGGACTGCAACCTGTGCCCGCGCCTGCTCAATCGATACCCCGGGTTGGAGACGGGCGAAGTAAGAAACGTAGTACGATTTCCTATCTTGTCGTGGCGCGACATGGAGAGGGCAAGTGATGTCAGGCGGCGTCAGCCGGTTCAACCCGTAGAACTCTTGCGGCGCCACGCCCACCACGGTGAACGGCATGCCGTCAAGGTAAACCGTTTGGTCGATAACCGCGGGTTCGAATGCGAAGCGGCGTCCCCAGTACGCATAGCTCAGGACGACGGCGGGTGTGGACGCCGGTAGGTCGTCCCCGGTAGCGAGGGTACGGCCGAGAAACGCCTTGACGCCTAGGGTTGAGTAGTAAGAGCCGGAGACCAAATGCGCACGTACGCGCTCGGAGACATTGCCGGACCGGAGATTCATTCCCTCGATGAGGGAGGCGAACAGCCCAGGCAGGGCCGGCTGCGGTGCGAGCAGTGGCTCGTAATCCGGCCAGTTGAAAGTTGTCCCGATCTCCGTCCCTTGCAGCCATGTTAGCTGTACTAACTCTTGCGGATGACTAATGGGGAGGCGCGCGAGAATTGCATCGTGGAATAAGCTGAACATCGCGGTATTGACCCCGATGCCCAGTGCGAGCGTAATGACGGCCACCGAGGTGAAGCCGGGGTTCTTCCGCAACTGTCGCAACCCGTAGCGAACATCCATGAAGAAATTCTCGAGCGAGGGCCATTGCCATACTTCGCGGCTGCGCTCCTCGATCTGGAGAACGTTGCCAAACTCCCGCCGGGCGGCGAAAGTTGCTTCCTCCCGCGACATGCCGCTCGCCACCAGTTCCTCCACCTTTTCCGCAAGGTGCTCTTCGATCTCCGCGGAAAGGTCACCGTAAAGGCGTTTGCGTGAAAAGAGATGTTTGATCCATTTCATGGTTTTAGCTCTCAGCATTCAGCATTCAGCCTTCAGCCTTCAGCTACACAGCCCCCTGGACGTGCGCAGCTTTGGAGTGCGGCCGCTTGCTGCCGCTTTTTTCACCCGTCAGCTTGCTGGCGGGCAATTGCCGTAGGCGGCGAAATTTATCCCCATCTTTTCGGGACGCCGCCATCTGGCGAGGCAAACTCGCCGCCACAACGGACGTGCGGGCTGAGCACAAAGCCCCCGCCCGTGCCATCAGTTGCGATGGCCAGCTATATGCCCCCGGATTCACTCGGCGCCAGCACCCGCGTAATCCCTTCCAACATGCGCTCAAAGCTCAACACCTCGCTCTCCAAGTGCTTGGCGCCTGCGGGGGTCAACTTGTAGGTCCGAACGCGACGATTGGTGGAAGAAACCCCCCACTCCGCCTTAACCAGCCCTTCCTTAAGCAGGCGCTGGAGAGCGGGATAGAGCGAGCCTTCTTCAATTTGCAGCAAGTCGTTTGACATGCGCTTGATGTGCTGAGCGAGCGCATAGCCGTGCAAAGGCTGCCGCTTCAGCGTTCGCAGGATCATCATTTCCAACGCCCCGCGAAAGAGGTCGCGCTCCTCTGGCTTTTTCATGGATTCAATCCTCAACCTAGTTTTAAGCAATGCCTAGAGTAAAATAGTGTACAGGCGGTTGTCAATTGAAAAATCATAGATAGGGCGGGCCAGTTTGCTGTAGAGGCGACGGAATCTATTCCGATGTTATCGGGACGCCGCCAGCCGCAATGACAATATGGCGCTCAGACCTTCTGTCTCTCGACATCTTCCCCGCCCAATGTCACTATTTCCTGTACGGAAGATCACGATCGGCTTGCGCGCTGTGTCCCGCACCGTCCGCACATTGCCCCTGCCTTCGCGACTCCTACAGAAACTACGGTGCTTGTGGAATCCTCAACTCCTGTCAACTCCACGCGCGCAGAACTGACAGAAATCCTGGCCCCTACCCATTGGACCGATTGCTACCAATGTGGAAAATGCACGGCAGGCTGTCCTGTGGCCGCCGCAGTAGATATCACGCCTAACCAGGTGGTACGGGCGCTTCAGCTTGGTAATATCGAAAAAGCCTTGGCCGCGGACGCCATTTGGACGTGCGTTTCCTGCCAGACGTGCTCAACGCGCTGCCCGCAGTCCGTGGATTGCGCCGGCATCATGGACGCCTTGCGCGAGGTTTCGCTCAAGCACGGCCTTGCCTCGCCCGAGCAGAAGACCGTGGTGGCTTTCCAACAGGCATTCCTTAATAACATCCGCCGTAACGGACGGTTGGATGAAATTGAACTGATTGCGGAGTTCAAGCTGCGCGCACTGCCGTCGGAACGCAGTCTGGGATTTATGCTCAAGGACGCGGGTTTGGCGCCGCAGTTACAGAAACGCCACAAGCTGCACCTGCGCGGCGAAAAGGTGAAGGACCGCGCCGCGGTGCGCCGCATCTTCGCGCGTTGCGGGGACGGTAAATAATGTTGTAGCGGCGGTCTCCGACCGCCGTCGTCGATCGGAGATCGACGCTACATCGATCAGACAATCATGAAGCTGGCTTATTATCCCGGATGCGCGCTGCACGGCTCCTCCAATGACTACGAGCAATCGCTGCGGGCTTGTCTCGGCAAGCTGGAAGTCGAACCGCAGGAAATCAAGGAGTGGATTTGTTGTGGCGCCACCGCGGCTCATGCGTTGAACCACAAGCTGTCAATCGCGCTGCCCGCCCGCAACCTGGCGCTGGCCGGGCAGCAGGGTTTCGAGGAAATGCTCGCGCCCTGCCCCATGTGCTCGATGCAATTGCTGAAGGCCGCGAAGCTGATGGGCGAGGATGCCGCCCTGCGCCGCGAGATTTCCTCCGTGATCGAAGCTGAAGCGAACGGCCGCGTCAAGGTGCTGAACCTCATCCAAGTTTTCCAGCGCATTGGCCTGGAGCGGATCAAGCCGGCGGTGAAGAATCCGCTCGCTGAGCTCAAGCCCGCGTGCTACTACGGCTGCCTGCTCACGCGCCCGCCCGACGTGGTGAAATTCGACGATCCCGAGCAACCGAATTCCATGGAAGCCATCATGGCCGTGTTGGGAGCCAAGCCCGTCGATTGGAATTTCCGCACCGAGTGCTGCGGCGCGGGCATGACCATGGCGAAGGAAGAAACGGTTTTGGATTTGAGCCGGCGCATCCTGGCTGACGCCCGCGAGCACGGCGCCAATTGCCTGGTGACCGCCTGCCCCATGTGCCACGTGAATCTGGATATGAAGCAGGGCGACATTGAACGGCACGCGGGCGCGCACTTCGGATTGCCGGTCTATTACCTTACGGACGTGGTGGGGCTGGCCTTGGGGATCAGCCGGGAAGAACTGGGCATCGACCGGCACTTTGTGGCGTGCCCGTGACGTAACGCCGCCATCCTGGCGGCCCCGTGGTGTAGTGGCGTCCCTTTAGGGCGGCACTTCCCGGATTCGAAAACCGATACGGGAGAGGTAACGCAAGCATGATACATGCCGGGCTAAAGCCCGGCGCTACAGATGTGGCACGGCCATCTTGGCCGTGACCGGCACGGGCAGGATGCCCATGCCACGAAAGGCCACGGCGGGATGCCCGTGGCACAAGAAAGCAGAACCTATGTCGAGGATTGGGATTTTCGTCTGCTGGTGCGGGGAGAACATCGCGCGCACGGTCAACGTGGCTGAGGTCGCGAGCGCCGCGGCCAAGATTCCCGGCGTGCGCTGCTCCGTCCACTATAAATACATGTGCTCGGACCCCGGCCAAGCGATGATCCGCGAGAAGATCGAATCAGAGAAATTGGACGCGGTCGTTGTTGCCTCCTGCTCACCGCACATGCACCTGAAGACCTTCCGCAAGACGGCCGAGCGAGCCGGCCTCAATCCCTACCTGGTGGAAATGGCGAACATCCGCGAGCATTGCTCGTGGGTCCATCACGACCGCAGCCAAGCCACACGTAAGGCAGCGGAGATCATCCGCATGTCGGTGGAGAAGGTGCGGCAGGACCACGCCCTCCAGGCCATACGCGTTCCGGTGACGCGGCGCGCGATGGTGATTGGCGGCGGCGTGGCGGGAATTCAGGCGGCGCTCGACATTGCCGACGCGGGCTACGAAGTGGTGATGGTGGAGCGCGAACCCTCGATCGGCGGCAAGATGGCCGGACTTTCCGAGACTTTTCCCACCCTTGACTGTTCGCAGTGCATCCTGACCCCGCGCATGGTGGAAGTGGGCCAGCATCCGCGCATCAAACTCTACTCGTACTCGGAGGTCGAAGCCGTTGACGGATTCGTGGGCAACTTCACGGCGAAAATCCGGCAGAAAGCGCGTTACGTCGATATCACCAAATGCACGGGCTGCGGCGAGTGCTGGAACGTGTGCCCGCTGAAACGCAATCCCAGCGAGTTCGATTTCAAGATGGGAATGCGCCCGGCGATTTACGTGCCCTTTCCGCAAGCGGTTCCGGCGCGCCCCGTCATCGACAGCAAAACCTGCGCCAAGCTCATCCGCAACGGCTGCGGGCTGTGCGAAAAGAAATGCCAGGCGGGTGCCATCAACTTTAAGGATGCGGACAAGGTCGTAGAAGAGAAGGTCGGCGCTATCGTTGTGGCCACCGGGTATCAGCTTTATGACATCGGCAAGCAGCAGACGGGCAAGCTCGCGGGCTACGGCGAATACGGTTACGCCAAATACAAGGATGTCATCGACTCGCTGCAATTTGAGCGGCTGGTCTCCGCTTCGGGTCCCACCAACGGCGTCATCAAGCGGCCATCAGACGGCAAAGAGCCCAAGAACGTGGTGTTCGTCAGTTGCGTGGGGTCGCGCGACAACGCCAAGGGCCTGTCTTATTGCTCCAAGATTTGCTGCATGTACACCGCCAAGCACACCATGCTCTACAAGCACAAGGTGCACGACGGCCAGGCGCATGTTTTCTACATGGACATCCGCTCGGGGGGCAAGGGGTACGAGGAATTCGTCCGCCGCGCCATCGAGCAGGACGGCGCCAAGTATTATCGCGGCCGGGTGTCAAAAATCACCGAGCAAAACGGCAAGCTCATCGTGCGAGGCGCGGATACGCTGGCGGGCACGCCGATCACGGTCGAGGCCGACCTGGTGGTGCTGGCTGCGGCCATGCGCCCGTCCGCAGGCGTCACGGATCTTGCCCGTATGTTGAATGTGGGTTACGACGAGCACGGGTTCCTGCTCGAATCGCACCCCAAGCTCCGTCCGGTAGAAACCAACGCGGCAGGCGTATTCATTTGCGGCGCGTGCCATAGTCCCAAGGACATTCCCGAAGCCGTGGCGCAAGCTTCCGCCGCTGCCGCCAAGACGCAGATTCTCTTCGCCGCGGAAGAGTTGACGCGGGAGCCGGAGATCGCTCAGATCAACGAACAAACTTGCGCGGCTTGTTACGCATGCTACCGCACCTGTCCGTATCACGCCATCGAACAGGCGGAGGTCCGCACCCCGCGCGGTGTGTTCGTGAAGAAGACAGCGCGGGTGAATCCCGGGTTGTGCATGGGATGCGGCACTTGCGTGGCGGTGTGCCCATCGAAGAGCGCGGAGCTGGAAGGCTTTACCGAGCAGCAGATTTACTCGATGGTTGAGAGCCTGGCGTAGCGGCGGGTTTACCCCGCCAGCCTTGTGATACGGCCATCTTGGCCGTGACGGTCACGGGCAGGATGCCCGTGCCACGGACGTAGCGCCGCCATCCTGGCGGCACATGCCGGCAAGATGCCGGCGTTACAGCGGTCGAGAGTTTGGCATGAGCGAAGCAACCCAATTCGAGCCGAAGATCATCGCGTACGTGTGCAATTGGTGTACTTACCTGGGGGCGGACCTCGCCGGCACCACGCGCCTGGAATACCCCGCTAACGTCCGCATCATCCGGCTGCCTTGCACGGGACGCATCGATTTCAACTTGTTGATCAAGGCTTTTGAGATTGGCGCCGACGCCGTGCTGGTGTCCGGCTGCCATCCCGGCGATTGCCATTACACGGCGGGCAATTACCATGCGCGCCGCCGCTGGATTCTATTCCGCGAACTCCTGGACACGCTGGGATTCGATTTGCGGCGCATTTATTTCACCTGGATTTCCGCCGCCGAAGGGCGCAAGTGGCAGGAAGAAATCACGCGCATCACGGAAGAAACCCGCCAGCTTGGGCCGTATCGTGAGCTATATCAGAAGAACGGTTTTCGCCGCCCCGTTGCGCCCCTGCCACCCAGGCCTCCTGCACCCAACAAATCCGCTACGGCAGTTCAGGAGCAGCAACTGCGTGAGACATGCTCCCGGCTGCTTTCTGAAGGATCCGTGCAGGTGGTGATCGGTCATGGCGCGGGCGGTCCGGTGTTCATCCGGCGCGCTGAGGACGCGGGCAAACTGGTTTGGAATACGGGATGCCAATCCAACTTGACGGCCTACCTCAAGCGCAAGGAGATCAAGCGCCTGGGCAAAGCTGCGGTGGTGGTGAAGGGTTGTGACGAGCGAGGGTTGGTGATTCTGGAAAAGGAATCGCAAGTGGATCGCCAGACGCTGCGCGTGATCGGTATGGCGTGCGAGGGCATGGGTCAGCCCAAGTGCGACTCCTGCGAAGTGCATCAGCCCCGCTTCGCGGATGAAATCATCGGTACGGCCGCTGACGTAGCGCCGGGCTTTAGCCCGGCACCTGCCGGCCGAATGGCCGGCGCTACAGCAGCAACACAACCGCTGGAAGCCCTGATGCAGATGTCGCCTGCCGAACGGATGTCATATTGGGCGCAGGAATTCGAGCGCTGCGTGAAGTGCTACGCTTGCCGCCAGGTGTGTCCGTTGTGTTACTGCGAGCGCTGCATTGCCGACAAGAACCGGCCGGTGGCGATCGATACCTCCGCCACACCCAAGGGCAACTTTGCCTGGCACATCACGCGCGCCTTCCATTTGGCGGGCCGCTGCGTGGGCTGTGGTGAGTGCGCGCGCGCTTGTCCCGCGGGAATTCCTCTGGGACTGCTCAATCTCACCTTGGCCCGCGCCGCCGAGAAACATTTTGGATATCAGGCGGGCATGGATCCCAAGGTCGAGCCCTTGATTGGCTCCTACGCGCTTACGGATAAGGAGGACTTTATCCGATGAGCGATGTTCCTAACAAGGCTGGACTGGCCCCCGATGTAGCGCCGGGCTTTAGCCCGGCACGTGCCGCCCTAAAGGACGGCGCTACGACTCAGGTAATCTTCAAGGCCGCACTGCGCGAACTCGCGAACGGGTGGATTGCCCGGGGCAAGGTGGTGGCGGGGCCTGTACACGCCAAGCCCGGTTTGGTTTTGTACGCGCCACTGGCCTCCGCCGATGATCTTGTTTTGGAAGGCTTCGTGCATCCGGCCAATTCCGCCAAGGAGTTCGCGTTTCCCCGCCATGAGTTGCTCTGCCGCTATAAGATGGAGGGCAACCGGGTGGAATTAACGAATGGCGGGGTGGAAATCCCTGCGCAAATCCTGCTCGCCGTTCGGCCCTGCGACGCGGCGGCCCTGCCCATTCTCGACCATGTGTTCAACTGGGATTATCGCGATGAGTCATACAATCGCCGGCGTTGGGCGACGACGGTGGTTACGCTCGCCTGCGCGACGTACGACGAGTCGTGTTTCTGCACCTCCGTGGGCCTCGGCCCGCAGGCGGAGCGCGGCAGCGATGTGATGCTGTTCGACCTTGGCGAAGAGTTCGAGGTGCGCTGCCTCACGGACAAAGGGAGAGCATTGTTCGCCGGGAAAACGCAAACTTCCGAACACACCGCGCTGCCCAGTAAAGGACCGGAGCGAAGGTTCAGTCCTGAGCACATCAAGAAGTTTGTTGACGAGCACTTCTCGAGCCCCTTCTGGCAGGATGAGACGCTGGCGTGCCTCGGGTGCGGTGCCTGCGCTTACAATTGTCCCACCTGCCATTGCTTTGACATCGTGGATGAAGGGAATACGCAACAAGGCGAGCGCGTGCGCAATTGGGACTCCTGCCAGTTCGCGCAATTCACCTTGCACGCTTCCGGGCACAATCCGCGGCCCGAGCAGGGATCGCGCCAGCGGCAACGCGTCCTGCACAAGTTCTCTATTTACCCTGACAAGTTCGGTGAGATTCTCTGTACAGGCTGCGGGAACTGCACGCGCAATTGCCCCGAGGGGCAGGGAATGCTGACCGTGCTGACGGGGATTGAACGGTTGTAGCGGCGGGTTTACCCCGCCATCGATTGTAGCGGCGGTCTCCGACCGCCGTTGTCGATCGGATATCGACGCTACATAGGACCGAACATGCCTGATATTTACACACCCGACCTGATGGAAGTGGTGGGCGTCCGGCGGCACACCACGGACGTGAAATCCGTGCGCATCCGCTTTCAGAATGAAGAGCGCGCGCGCCAATTCGATTTCCGCGTGGGGCAATTCGGAATCTTTTCCGCCTTTGGCTTCGGGGAATCGACCTTTAATATTTGTTCCAGCTCGAACTGGAAGGATTCTCTCGAGTTCTGTTTCCGCAAAGTCGGCCGCGTGACGGAAGCGCTGTGGCGAGTTGAGGAAGGCGACACCGTTGGTTTCCGCGGGCCTTACGGCAACGGCTATCCCATGGAGAAATGGGAAGGGAAAAACCTGATTTTCCTGGGCGGCGGAATTGCCATGCCCCCCATTCGCTGCGCCGTCTGGTTTGCGCTGGAGAACCGCGCCAAGTACGGCGACATCACGATTGTTTACGGCGCGCGCACCGTGGCCGATCTGGTTTACGTGAATGAATTGGAGGAGTGGGCCAAGCGCGACCGTGTGCGGGTGATCCAGTGTGTCGATCCCGGCGGCCAGACCGCAGATTGGAAAGGGGAAGTGGGGTTTGTGCCCACGGTCTTTGAGCGCGCCAAGGTGGCGGCGGAGAATTCCGTCGTGCTCGTCATCGGCCCGCCCATCATGATCAAAAACACCCTGCCGATTCTGGAGAAGCTCGGCATCGGCGCGGAGTCCGTTTACACCAGCCTGGAAAACCGGATGAAGTGCGGCGTGGGCAAGTGCGGGCGCTGCAACGCCGGTCCCGTCTATGTCTGCAAGGAAGGCCCGGTCTTCACCATGGAGCAGTTGCAAAAGCTGCCGCAGGATTACTAGGTTGCCGGGAAGGGAATTATTTGGTACGCCTGGCAGGATTCGAACCTGCGGCCTTTTGCTCCGGAGGCAAACGCTCTATCCATCTGAGCTACAGGCGCACTCACCAAGCAGTGTAACGCGTGATGACATCGGGGTCAAGCTGCCGCCCATTCATTTGAGCGCTGGACGTTGTCCGGGGACGCGCTGTAGCGGCGATCTTCGATCGCCGATGCTGTTGATTCCCAAAACCGGCGGTCGGAGACCACCACGGCGATCAGAGATTCTACACAGGCCATGAAGAGACGGCACAGAATGCAAGTACTGGGGCGGGAATTGGCGAATGGACCGCGGCTAAAGCGAACGGTCCCAGGACTTGGCCCGCTTCGGCTTCCCAAGCCGCCCGACGCAGTGTAAACTTCTATGTTCCCCGCGGGCTTGTATTCATCCGCCTGGGGGAAAACCTAACCTTATTTGCGAAAGGAGCACTCATGGCGGCAAAACGCATTGGGATACTCACCGGTGGTGGTGACGTTCCCGGCCTGAATTCCGTTATCAAAACCGTGGTTTATCGAGCCAGCGACGTCACCTGCGAGGTCATCGGCATCCGGCGCGGGTGGGAAGGCCTGACGCACGTTGATCTGAATGACGCGGCCAGTCGCGCGCACTACATTTTTCCCCTCGACCGCAACAACACGCGCACCGTGGATCGCACGGGCGGCACCTTCCTGCACACTTCGCGCACCAATCCGCAGAAGATGAAGAGGCTTCCACCCGTTTGCGCGGGAGGGAATTTCCCCAAGGTGGAAAGCACCAAGAAGGGCGTGACGTCGCAGGTTTACGACATTACCGGGCAGGTGTTGAAGAACGTCGCCGCGCTGGGTCTCGACTACCTGGTGGCGATTGGCGGAGACGACACCTTGAGCTATGCGGCGCGGCTCGACAAGGAAGGCGTGAAAGTGATCGCCATTCCCAAGACCATGGACAACGATGTGCGCAACACCGAGTACTGCATCGGATTCTCCACCGCCATCACACGCGCCATGGACGCCATTGACCGGCAGCGGACCACGGTGGGCTCGCACGAGCGCATCGGCGTGTTTCGCGTCTTCGGCCGCGACGCCGGTTACACGTCGCTTTACACCGCGTATGTCACCGCCATCCGCTGCGCCATTCCCGAGTACAAGTTCGACTTGAAGCGCATGATCGAATTGCTTCTCCAGGACAAGAAAGACAATCCCAGCAATTATTCCATTGTCGTCTTGTCCGAAGGCGCCGAGTGGGAAGGTTACCAGATTCGCGAGTATGGCGAAGCTGACGCTTTCGGCCATCGCAAGAAAGCGAATGTGGGTGAAGACTTAAGCGACGAAATTAAGAAGGCCAGCGGGCAGGAGACGGTGGTGAGCGATCTCACCTACGAGCTGCGTAGCGGCAGCCCCGACTTCGTCGATAAACTGGTGGCTTCCACTTTCGCCAGCATGGCCATGGACTGCATCGCCAAGGGCGAGCACGGCAAAATGACGGCGATCAACCATGGGTGTTTCGCCATGGAGCCCATCCCCGATCCCAAACTGGGCCCCCGTCACGTGGACGTCGCAAACATGTACGACACCCACACCTACCTGCCGAAATATGAAGGCAAGCTGGGACTGCCGATTTTCCTGACGCGGCCCTAGGAGAGCAGTAGGCAGTCGGCGGGCCCGGGTATTTCTTGCGGGGCACACGCGCGAACGCCTCGACGAGGGCAGCGGAACGCAGGTTGGCGTGAAGACGAGCTTCATCCGCGTAGAAACAGCGGCAATCCTCAAGGGTCATCATCGGGCCAGGATCCTACAGCGGCATGGGGCGCGGCGCCCACAGAGGCGCCGTGCGTCCCTCGCGGGGAATTTCAGCTTGCCTTGCCCGAGCCGGCTTTGTGACCCCGCGGAAGTCGACCGAAAATGCGCCGGCGAAAGGAAATGGGTGCGGAAGAGTGCTCGGCCCCAACTCACCCCGCCGGCGCGGGCTCGGGCGGTGGCTCAATCATTGGCAGTATGTCAAGGGGACTGGGCGGGGGAACCTGCGGGGGGGGGAAGACGACTGCGCCCAGTGCCGGGTAGCGGGAGCCCATAAAGTGGAGCACGTAAGATTGGAAGAAGACCATCGCCGGCGTGCTGATGAGCGCGATCAGATAGAGAATGCCCCCCAGAACGATGCCACCCATCACCACCAGGATGCTAATTGTCGCGACGTTGAAGGTGAGCCCTGCTGCTTTTCCGCCAAAGAAAAGAATAGCTCCCAGGATTCCCAGAGGGATGAGCAGGACAAGCAAGGTCAGGAAGGTAATGATGCCGAAAATGACGGCGCTGCCGATGGCCAGAACGATTTTCATCAGCACATAGCCGGTGAACGCCATCTTTTCCGATCCCAGGATGGGGAGCAGGCGGCGCCAGGCATCGACCACCCCCACGTTCTCCATCGCCATGATGGGCACGCAGAAATCCTTGGCGAAGAGGCCGGCGAGCGCAACCACCAGGAAAAATGCCAGCAGGATGAAGAAAAATGCCGCCCCGCCCAGAATCAGCGCCGCGAGGTGCTGGCCCGGATGGTGGAACAACCCCGCGCGCCAAGCGAGGAACAGCGGCGTAGCGATAATCACACATGACCCGGCCAGGGAGCCAACAAAGATAGCGAGACACCAATAGAAGAAGCTTCGGCCGCGGGGCTCCCAGCGCCGCCAACACCCTTTCAGTTCGCAGCGATCATAGAGAACAGAATCGAAGAGGACGAAGCGATAAACTGAGGCAATATAAATCCACAAGAAGATGAACAAGAATATCAGGGCGACGCCGGCCAGAATCCAGGGAAGCCAGGGGAGCAGCTTGCTCCAATCGAATCTCCCGATGGGGAGAATGCCGCGCCCCCCCCTTGTCCGCGCGGCGGGGAAATTGAAGCTTCCTGCCCGCCCGCCGCCTCCACCGGCGAAATCGCCGAGGATCAAGCAAACAAGGGCCAAGCGCACCCAGCGGCGCAGTCGAAATGGCGCAAACAGTTGCCGTTTTGTCTGAGTAAATGCGGGGCCGATGCAATCGACAGCGGATAATGGTTTGGACATTCTGTCCTACCTTCCAGGCTCTCTTCCTGACATGCAGAGGGCATCCACAGGTTTGTTGCCCGAGAAGATAACGGTTTACAAGGTGCGAGTCAAGCGGTCTGCTGGCGTGGCAGAGCAAGGGCCAGTAGTGGACATTACTGTTTGCTCCCGCTTTGTCAAGAAAATGGTTCCCACCCGAGCCTACATAATGCGCACCCCCAACCTATCTTCCGCCGAGCTGCCGGTTGCGGAGAACGTCAGAATTTGCGTCCTCTTTCCTGGGCATGTGACCAACCAACCTGCTCACGGTGCTGGCGGCAGCTCCCCGAGGGGCGGCTGGGTTAAGAGGGCGTCTCGAGGAGGTGATGGACCCACGCGCCGGTGGTGGTCCAGCCAGTAGGCCCAGGCAACGAACAGCCACATGCCGAGACTCCCGATGGCCACGGCCTTTTCGCTGGGTGGCGGAGGGCCGAAAATGTTGATGAGGTAAAGCAGAAACAGCAAGGCGATGAACGAGCGGAAGGCAAGGAGTCCTATGCGGTCGCGGGGACGAGTGGCCTTTGCATAAAGCATCGCCCCGAATGCGAAGATGGCGCTTTCCACAAGGATCGTCGCCACGCGCGAATTCCAGAGGCCCAGGCCGACATACGTCGAGCCGCCAGGGTAAAGCGGGAGGTCAGGCTGGTGGCTGAGCGCATCAAGCAGCCAGTGGCTGATCAGCACGAACCACAGGCAGATCGCTCCCTTGGAGTCACCTTTAACTATTTTATAAATACCCGCGAAAAGGCAAGCCCAGCCGAGATCGGCGAGGAGGCTGTGGGACAGGGGGTAGGAGATAAAATCCAGCGGCGTGACCGCCGTCGCGCCCGGCACAACGATCACCCGTTCCATGCCCAAAAGGAGGAAGAGCGGCCAGAGCAGGTCCGCGAACTGTGCCGCCATCACCAGGGTTCCCAGGGAGGTGCGCGGCGCGATCTTCTTCGCCGCGAGAGCGACTCCGAAGTGCCCAATGAACACAAGAGACTCCCAAAATCAGTGAGGGTGATAAGTGACAAGGAAGCAAAGCAGTACAGTGAAAACTGACGAGTGACAAGCCAGCAAGGACCGAAATTCGAAGATCGAAATTCGAAAATCGCGGCGAATTTCGAATTTCTAGTTTAGAGTTTCGTCTTTCTGTTACTCGCCACTCGTCACTGCCCCTGCGCCTACACTTTAAACTCGCGCTTGAGCTTCTCCGATTTTTCCACCACCGCGCGCGCCAATTGTTCTTTGTGGTCAACCAGCTTTTGCGCAGTGGCGGGGTCAGCGGTGCCGATGATTTGCGCGGCGAAGATGGCGGCGTTGATCGCCCCGGGCTTTCCGATGGCCGTGCAGGCCACCGGCACACCGCCCGGCATTTGCACCGTGGACAACAGGGCGTCAAGCCCCGCGAGCGTGGTGGTGGCCATGGGAACCCCAATAACCGGCAGGATGGTTTCCGCCGCAATTACTCCGGCCAGGTGCGAGGCCCCTCCCGCCCCCACAATGATCGCCTTCAGTCCCCGCTCGACTGCCGTGCGCGCGTACTCAGAGGTGCGCACGGGCGACCGATGGGCGGAAGTGATTTCAATTTCAAAGGGTATTTGGAACTTCTTCAGGATTGCGGCGGCCTCGGCCATGACGGGCAGGTCCGTGTCGCTGCCCATAACGATGCCAACCAATGGCTTCTCAGGCATCTCTTCTGTCCTCCCTGTGGAATGAGATGAAGCCCTTATGAACCCGGAGCTACTTGCGCGAAGACGGGCGCTCCGCTCTGGAAATACGCGCTCGTTTGGGCGCCGGATTTCTCTGCACCCGTTGCATCGCCTTCGCTCCTATGTCTTTCCGGTATTGCATTCCCTCGAACTGAAGCTTGCTAATCCCCGCGTAGGCGCGTTCGATGGCGGAGGGCAAATCCTGGGCAATGGCCGTCACTCCCATGACGCGCCCGCCGGTGGTGAACAATTGATGATCCTCGAAGCGCGTTCCGGCATGGAAAATCTTGAGAACCTCCTAACGCTTCCGCCGCTTCATAACCGGTGATGGTCTTGCCCGCCTCGGGCTTTGCCGGGTAGCCCCGCGACGCCAGCACCACGCACACGGCGGGGTTGGGAGTCCAATGAACATCCACCGTTGACAATCGGCCCTCGCGCGACGCCATCAGCATGTCCGCAAGGTCGGAACGCAAACGCATGAGGATGGGCTGGGCTTCGGGATCGCCCAGGCGCACGTTGTACTCCAGCAGCATGGGGCCCGTGGGGGTCATCATCAGCCCGCAATACAAGAAGCCGTGGTAAGGAGACCCTTCCATTTCCATACCCGCCAGCGTAGGAGCGACGATCGAGCGGAGGATTTCGTCGTACAACGGCTCGCTGAGGATCGAGTCATCGCTATAGGCGCCCATGCCACCGGTGTTGGGGCCGCGGTCCCCATCCCACAATGCCTTGTGGTCCTGGGTGGGAACAAGGGGAAGGATGCCGCGGCCATCGGTGAGCACGATGAAGGACGCTTCTTCACCCGTCAGGCACTCCTCGATGATCACCCGGTCGCCCGCGCTGCCCAAAGTCTTCCGGAGCATGAAGTCTTCCGCGGCCTGTTCCGCTTCGACGTGGTTGTGGGCAACCACCACACCCTTGCCCGCTGCCAACCCATCCGCCTTCACCACCACCGGGAGCGGGAATCGCGCCAGGATATTGACGGCCTCTTCGAAGGATTCAGCCACTTCGAATCGCGCCGTGGGAATGTTGTTGCGCCGCATGAATTCCTTGGCAAAGATCTTGCTTCCCTCCAGTCGCGACGCCGCCTTGCTGGGGCCGATGATGGCCAACCCCTCCTTCTCGAACTCATCCACAACGCCGGCCACCAGCGGAGCTTCCGGGCCGACCACGGTCAGGTCTGCGCGCAGACGCTTGGCCAGTTCCACGATGGCTTTGGTTTGCGCAAGGTCCACGGGAAGACACTCCGCCTCCTGCGCGATGCCGGCATTCCCGGGGGCGCAGTACAGCTCCTCCATCTGCTGGCTTTCGTGCAGTTTCCACGCCAGAGCGTGTTCACGGCCACCGGATCCGAGTACGAGTATCTTCATACGTGCGCGTACACTATTCGCATTGACTTCTTTTGTCAATGCGTTAGATGCAATTTTTTAGATAATGGTGCCAAGCGCTTGATTTTGCTTGCTAACCGATGGCCACGAATCGGTAAATTGCCTCGTAAAGCCGGTGCGCTGCCGAGTGCCTGTCTTCACCTTGGCTCATGGAGTGATTCAGCAATGGATGATCGAGCCATCGGGCCATCGAGTCATCGGCCCAGCGAGTGATTTTCGAGACTTGATTCTCGAGTTTCCAGTTTCCAGTTTTGCTTTTCCACTTTAGCCGGCCCTCTGGCGGCTCGCTCGCCGGGGCTTCGGCTTGCCACGTACCGTCCGGTAGCGTGGCTTGCTCTTGCCCTGGAGATTGAGCGCCGCGGCCGCGCGGATGAGATCCTGCAAGCCCGCCGCATCGACCTTGTCGCCTTCGTGGAGGTCGATAGCGCGCCGGACATTCCCCTCCAGGCTGGAGTTGAATAGGCCGGAGGGGTCCGCGAGCGCCGCTCCCTTGGCAAAGGTCATCTTGACGACGTTCTTGTACGTCTCTCCCGTGCAGACGATGCCGCCGTGGGACCAGACGGGTGTTCCGGGGTTCGTGGGTTTCGCCCACTTCCACTCTTCCACGATCTCAGGGTCGGCCGCGTGTATGATGGCGCGCACTTTCGCCAGCGTCTTCCCGCGCCAGTCCCCAAGTTCCTTGATCCTCGCGTCGATTGATGCCGCGGCGGATTCCTCGGGCCTTTTCATGTACACCTCCAACTCTCGCACCTAATTTAGCTGCGCTCAGCGTAACCTGCAACCTCCGCACGTGGAAGCGGACGTTAGGAGTCCCATGCGCCAGAAAGACGCCTTATGCCGGGCGAGTGCTGGGGTGGGTAAGATTTTGCGGCTGGACTGCCCGGTGATCTGGCACGTCCCGTAGATGTAAGGACATGATCCTTTCTCGTCGCGGGGGGCGGCGATGGATCAGGTATAGAATGAGGCCCACGATGATTCCGGTGGGAAACGACAAGGCAAAGAACACGCGGGTCGATGGCAAGGAAATTAGAATCATTGCCATTACGCCGATGGTGAAAGCCAGGCCCGCTTTTTCGCCTTGCGGCGAAATCTTGTCGATGCGGATTCCGGGGTGACGGCTGGGCAATGGCGGCATACTTCACCCCCTCTGAAAACATGCTACACCCTGCGTATGACCAATGCAACCGGGTGCCGCAGAGGGGATGTGCATCATGTCGTGCGGGAAATGCTGGAGTTGCGGGACCGCCAGGGGCCAACGCTGGGAGGCCATGTGACCATTCGGGAATTGATTGCGGAAGGGCGCCGCTTCTAGCGGGTAGCGCACAGGTATTCGTCAGCCGACGGATTCCTGTGCGGCTTTTCATCTCGCGCTCGGGTCAATAAACAACTTAACACCGCACGTATTGGGGAAGAAGCGCGGAGGAATCCGTCGGCTGACGGACACCTCGCGCTACCGTTACCTCCGGGCTACCCACTGGACCTGACACCGGCATAGCCGCGGCGCTGCGGCTGCTGCCATTGACGCTCATGGATTTCGGGTTTAAAATGTGTACGCAGGTGAACACATATGGAGACAGTCAAAGTCGGTATTCGTGAATTTCGAGAAAAGCTGGCGAGCTACTTGTTGCAGACAGACAAGCCGGTGGCCATCACCCGTCACGGTGACACGGTGGGCTACTATCTACCTGCTCGCCGCCGGCGTTCCGAGACCGAACGAGCGGCATTGGAGACGGCGGCGGCCCACCTTCAGGAGATACTGGCCTCCGCCGGCCTTCACGAAGAGGAAATCATCGAGGATTTCAAGCGCTGGCGAAGCGGTAGGCGTAAATGATACTCCGAATCTGGACTCAACGTTCTCGCGCAGCTTGACGCCGGTCACGCATCGTGGTATTACTTTTACGAAGAAGTAATGGGGGGAACATGGAATCGGCGATTACGGTCAAGGGCCAAGCCACCATCCCGAAGGCGATCCGGGAGCATCTGCGCTTGAAGGCGGGGGACCGGGTGAAGTTTCTTGTCCATCCGGACGGCACCGTGGTTCTGCTGCCCAAGCTCCCCGTCTCGGCGTTAAGGGGCATCCTTACGCGCCCTCGCCGGCCGGTGACCCTCCAGCGAATGCGTGAAGCCATCGCGGAGGGCGCCGCCGGGCTCCGTCCCCACGCCCGACGCCGATGATAGGGCTCGACACCAATATCCTCGTTCGCTACCTCACCCAGGATGACCCGATTCAATCGCCCACGGCCACGGACATTATCGAGTTCCGCCTGAGCCAGAAGAATCCCGGGTTTATCAGCATCGTGGCGATGGTGGAGACGGTGTGGGTCCTGGATCGTGCTTACGGCCTTGCGGACGATAAAATCGTTGCGGTCCTCAAGCGGATGCTCCAGGCAGATACCCTGGTTGTCGAGAACGAGCAGGAAGTGTTTACGGCGGCGATGGCGCTTAAAGAGGGCAGGGGCTCGTTTGCCGATGCTCTGATCGGCGCGCTCGGAGTCCGGGCCGGGTGCGCCCGCACCTTGACCTTCGACAAAACGGCACTGAGACTCCCCGGCTTCGAGCTTCCCTGACCCATAGAGAGGGCAGGGGGGACCACATCTACGGATTGGCGACCGTCAAAGTGGACGGGGCGAAGTGAACATTACGCTGTTTATCCGGGGTAGTAGCGCGTGGATGGCACCCTCCCCATGATCCTGCCACCGCGTGGGGCGCTTCTACGTGTAGGCCATTTGAACCAAGCGGGAAGTGCGGTCGATGGTGTAGAACCTTATTCTTCTCTCCTTGGAAGCATGAGATTCAAGGTCTTGGATTCCTTTTCGGACACGACGACGGAGGCGCTCACGGAGTCATCATAGGGCGAACCGCCATCCCCATCCGTTCTTTCACTGGCATAGGCCACCACCCGATAACGGCCGGGAACTACACTGTCCATTACAAAGTGACCGTCCTCGCCTGCCTCCCGCTCTCCGTATAGACCCGTGTTATTCAGGTTTGCTGGTTCAGGAAAGATTCTCACCAGGGCGCCATAGGCAGGATCATTGCCCCGGAACACCACGCCCTCAATCCGGCCGGCGGCGTGGCTGAAGGTGAGCTTAAGCGACTCGTGAGAATCTGAGGCAGAAAGATCAAGCCCATCTTCGAGGACGTTTTGCTTTCCGAAGAAAGCGGAGCGCAGGTACCAGCCGTCCGGCACCGGGTACAGATTCAGGCGGAGCGTCGTATGCCTCACCTTGGGAATTGTAAATGTTCCGTTCTTCTGGGCATCAGCCCAAGCGTGATAGGAACGCTCATCAGGCGTAGGAGACTCGAGCCAGACGTGCACATCCTGAAAGTCAAGTTTAGGTCTTCCGACGGCCTTCAGCTTGCCTGAAAGAGTAAGCTCCTTTTTCAGTATCAGCACCAAACCGGAAACGTTGTCCCGGGCTACCTCAACTCGCTGCTCCGTCCAGTATTCTTCTTCGCCCACAGTCGCTGATACCACATAGGACCCCGGCAGAACCTCCCTGATCACAAAGTTGCCCTTTGCGTCTGTGGTGACTCCAAGACGAAAGTCCCTGAGCGGCGCGGAATAAGGGTCTTGTGGCCTGAGCTTAACCTTGGTCTGTGCGGGCGGCTTGCCATCTGCACCCAGCAACCGGCCCGAGAGGGTCAGCAATTTCACCGTTCGCAGTGTGAAATCAATGCGCTTTTCCTGCCCGGCCATGAGGCGGATCTTCTGCGCTTCACTACTCTTGGTTACATCGGGATAGAACATGGTCAGATGATTGGCGTAACGCGCTCTCTGCTGCCAGATGAACTCCGTCGAGGTCCCATACACACTGGAGCCGGAATCGATTGCCGACAGATAATAGCTACCCGGCGGTAAATCGTTAATCCGATACTCGCCCAGGTCATTCGTTACAACAATTCTGGATGGATCCATCAGCACATAATCACCCATGTGGGTTCCCGTGACGAATGCGTCCATCTCGACGCCAGCGATCGGCTCGCCGGTTTCGTCGGTGACGCGTCCCAGAATGAGGGATGTCCGGGAGAGGCGGAATTCGACCGTGTCCAGCTTCTCGCCGGGGTGAAGCACCAATCGTGCCTTTGGAGGCCGACCGCCGAGGCAGTAATCCCCAGGAAGATAGCCCGTCTTGCCGGCCCGGAATTGGTATCTGCCCGCCGATACCCCGGCGATGACGAAATGGCCGTGGGCATCTGTGATCCCCTGGAAAATCCCGTCTTCTGTTGTGACCGCAAAGCCACATTCGTCTACGGCAGTCAGTGCGACCCAAGCAGACTTGACTGGGGCGCCGGTGGCAACTGCCACCACTGTACCCTGCACCGTGCACGTCTCAGCCTTCACAGATCCGTCTGGCGTTGGTGGTTGGGTTGGGCATTGGGCAAAACCCTTTATCGCGACAATGAACAAAAGCGCAGCCAGTAGTGGCTTCATTTCCCGCCTCATGGATGGGAGAATCCGAGGTGAGTCTGGCACGCATGCAAAGCAGTGCCATGCGGTTCGAAATCACCAGTTCGGCTCTCTCTTAGGAAGCTTAAGCTCCAGCGTCTTGATTTCCTTCTCGGCCATCATGATGGAGGCACTGACGGAGTCATCAAAGGGCGAACCGCCGTCCCCATCCGTTCTATCACTGGCATAGGCCACCACCCGATAACGGCCAGGAACTACACTGTCTATCACAAAGTGACCGTCCTCGTCTGCCGGCCCTTCTTGGTAGAGACCTGTGTTATTCGGGTTTGCTGGTTCGGGAAAGATTCTCACTACAGCGCCATAGGCGGGATCATCGCCCCGGAGCACAGTGCCCTCAATCCGGCCGGCGGTGGGGGTCAAGGTGAGCTCAAGCGACTCGCGAGGATCTGAGTCAGAGAGATTAAGCCCATCTTGGAGGACGTTTTGCTTGCCCAAGAAAGCGGAGCGCAGGTACCAGCCCTCCGGCATCGGATACACTGTTATGCGTTGTGATGTAGGCCTCACTCCGTAAATCGTAAATGTTCCATCCTTCCCCAAATCGCTCCACGCCCCCATATAAGTGGGGTCAGGCGTAGGAAACTCCACCCTGATGTTCAGCTTTTGAAAATCTAAGTTGGACCCTCCGGTTCCCTTCGCCTTGCCCGAAAGAGCCAGATTCTTTCTCAGTTGCAGCACCAGGCCGGAAACGTCATCCCGGGCTACCTCCACTCGCTGCTCCGTCCAGTATTCTTCTTCACCAACAAACCCTAAAAACACATATGACCCCGGTAGAACCTCCCTGATCTGAAAATTGCCTTGTGTGTCTGTCGTGACCCCCTCACGAAAACCCACGCGCGGACGGGAATTGGGGTCTTGCAGCATAAGCAAAACCTTGGTTGGTGCGGGCGGGTTACCATTCGCACCGAGCACCCGGCCCGAGATGGTCAGCAATTTCACCGTTGGCAGTGTAAAATCAATACGCCTTTCCTGCCCGGCACTGAGGCGGAGCTTCTGGGCCTCACTACTCTTGGTTACGTCGGGATAGTAGGTCGTCAGGTGATTGGCGTAACGCTCTCCCAGCTCCCAGATCAATCTCCACGAAGTGTTAAATATACTGGAGCCGGAATCGGTTGCCGACAGATAATAGCTACCCGGCGGCAAATCGTAAATCCGATACTCGCCCAGGTTATTGGTCACAGCAATTCTAAGCGGATCCTCTAGCTCCACATCCCCCATGCGGGTTCCCGTAGGCGCTGCGTCTATCTCCACGCCGGCGATCGGTTCGCCGGTTTCGTCGGCGACGCGTCCCAGGATGAGGGCTGTTCGGGAGAGGCGGAATTCGACCTTGTCGAGTTTCTCACGCGGCTGGAGCACCACCGTTGCCTTCGGAGGCCGGCCGTCGAGGCAGTAGTCTCCAGGAACATAGCCGGCCTTGCCTGCACGAAATTTGTATTTCCCCGGTGGTACGCCGACAATCACGAAATGACCACTGGCATCCGTGATCCCCTTGAAAAGTCCGTCCTCCGTGACCTCCTTGGAAGATTGGTCTTCGGGCGTGACCGCAGTCAGTGCGACCCACGCAGACTTGAGCGGGGCACGCGTATCAACTGCCGCCACTATACCCTGTACGGTGCAGGTTTCGGGCTTCAAAGATGAGTCTTGCGCGGAACTGTCCATCGAGACGATTAACAAAACCGCAATGATTAATGGCTTCATCCGTCACCTCATCGGTTGGCGGTCGGCAGGGATTGTGGCACCCATCCGAGCCTGCGTCAACTAGGCATAACCGTCCCAATTGATTCAATGAACTAGCGCCTTTCCTTCAGCCAGCTAAACCACTTGCCCGCCCTAAACGCCGAAGTGCGCGCCGCGTCGCTGGGCTTTTGGAGATGGCGTCGGGACAGCTCGGCACGGATGCGGGGAATTTGGAAGCGAGAAAGCGGATACCTCGCCCCACCGTTGCCTCCGGGCTACCTGCTCTACACCCCTGGAGTTGTTTTAGAACGTTGCGGCAGGTTCAAGGCAGGCGCCCACCCTTGGGAAACTGCAGACCTCACACTGTCCGGGTCTATGCCCGGCAGCGAAATTAGGTTGGAGACTGCGGGCAAATTTCGGCTATACTTGGTCCATGGAGATCACCGTGCAACTACCCGAAGACGTGGCCAAGCAGCTCGCGGCTCGATGGCAAGACCTGCCCCGCGCGGCGCTGGAAAGTTTGGCGCTCGAGGGCTACCGTTCCGGAGCGCTGACGCAGTCACAAGTGCGCCGCATGCTGGGCTTCCAGACGCGTATGGAAGTGGACGGATTCCTCAAGGACCACGGCGTGAACCTGGAATACACGGTGGAAGACTTGGACCGCGAAGCCGCGAGTAGCCGGCCCGTTTGGGAGCGCCGGCAGATGGAGCTGGCGGGCGAAGCAAAGGATGAAAGCCGCCGGGCCCGATGATCGTCATCGCGGACACCACCCCCCTCAACTATCTCGTCCTCATTGGCCAAGCCAACTTGTTGCCCCGCCTCTATGGCCGTGTGTTCATCCCACCCGCCGTTTACGAGGAACTCCAGGCGGAGGGCGCCCCCGCCTCCGTGCGAGAGTGGGCCACCCACCACCCCGCATGGCTCGAAGTGAGGCCGGCCTTCCTTCCGCTGGATATAGGGGGTGACCCACTCGACCAGGGTGAGTGCGAGGCGATCGCCTTAGCCCTGGAGCTGAAGGCGGATATTCTGATTCTGGATGATAGGGATGCGCGGATTGAAGCCTCCCGCCGCAAACTGAGGGTTATTGGCACGCTACGAGTGCTCGAAGATGCGGCACAACTTGGGCTCATCGATCTGCCGCACGCCTTGCAGCGGCTCCGGCAGACTACCTTTCGCGCCTCCGCAAAACTCCTACAGGCGATGCTGGATCGCGATGCCACAAGAAAAAAGAAGCCACAACCTTGATCGAATTACGACCGCCTGGCGAGGACTTATCGCCGGACGCTTCGCCTCCCGGCCACCACGCCCCATGCCGGGCAGTCCCACGGCTCCAAATCACTTTGCCGTTAAATGATATTATTTCCCTGCGGGGAATTTGGAAGCGAGAAAATCGGGCAGGAAACCGCAAGTTCGATTATTCTGGATAGCGGGCCTTCGCATCAGGGCGAACGAAAACTCCAAGGCACGGTAGATCACGCGCCGGGCCGATGTTCGTAATCTCGTAGACGATGCACATCACGTGCTATGCTCAAATTGGGAGGGAACTTGCATGGGCATCGCCGGAAATCGCATCGCGGACAAGCATTTTCGCCTCCACCGGGCCAAGATCAAACGCGCGCAAAAGGTCTTGCAAGCCCGCACCGAAACAGAAACGATTAGGCGGGCGCTCGACGCGGTGATCGCCGAGGACGAAAAGAACCGCATAACTTTTGCGGCCAACCAACGCTTCTTCGCCAGCGGCGCCAAAATCCGGGACGTATACGGGAAGCTGGCGGGATAGATGCAGCCGGTCCAGCATGAAGTGAGGAGCATTTGAAGTACTCGCATATTATCAAATCGGCCGCGAAACACCTCTGGTCGGGCTTCAAGCTGCCCTACATGGTGATGTTTGAAACCACCTTGATGTGCAATATGTTTTGCGAGTATTGCATTTTCGGCGAAGAGGGCAAGTTCAACGACCTTCAGACCCGCGCCACGCGCGAGCGCATCTTCCGGCGCATCGATGAGTTCTGCGAGATGGGAATCTTCGCCCTCAGCTTTTCCGGCGGCGAACCCCTGCTGAACCCCAGCACCTGCGACTACATCGCCTACGCCGCCGACAAGGGCATGTGGACCTCCATGCCCACCAACGGACTGCTGATCAAGAAATACGCGGACGGCGTGGCGCGGCTGGATATGCTGGAAGTTTCCATCGACTCGCTCAACGTGCAGCGCTTCGCCAAGCGCCGCGGCGTGGATGGCCTGCCGCGCATCATCGAGAACCTCGACTATGTGCTGGCCAAGCGCCGGCCTTTCACCACGCAGATCAACGCCGCGGTGAATATCGAGAACCTCTACGACCTGCCGGAGCTGGCGGAGTTTTGCAAGCAACGCCATCTGGTGATGCACCCGGAGGCGGTCCACAACGTCATGCGCGCCGGGGAACTGCTGCCGGACGCGGAGTTGCACGGCAAGGATCTCGATACGGTGGAGCTGTTCCTGCGCGAGCTCCGCATGTCCTACCCGCGGAACGTGCGCTTTTATACCCACTACTACGCCTTTTATCGCCAGGGGGGGTTCGGGCCCAAGTTTCCCTGCCGCCATCCTTCCAAGCTGATCTCCATGAAGCCGGATGGGTCCATCCACTTGCCCTGCGCGTTCGTGACCCTGCACAAGTCGCAAGCGCCCCTGCGGGAAATCTTCGCCTCGGAGGCGGCGAAGAAAATCATCGCCCAGGAAGCCACTTTGTGGGACTTCTGTAACGGCTGCAAGATTGGCTGCCCTTACGAAGTGAGCGCCTTTACCAATAGCCCCATGCTGGCGCTCGAGTCCGGGCTGAATTTCCTGCGCATTATTTGAGGAGGCGGAAGAGAGAAACTGGAAACTGGAAATTGGAAACTGGGAACTGGAAATTGGAAACTGGAAATTAGAAACTGTAACTGGAAACTGGAGGCAAGAAGTTAGAAACTCGGAGTGAGAATCCAGACGCGTAAAGGCAGGAGGTTGATCGCTTTCTGTTAACTCCTAGATTCTATGCTGAGCGACATGAATTGTTGCGTCGATCTCCGATCGACGACGGCGGTCGGAGACCGCCGCTACAGCCGGATTCGCAATCATTTAAGTCGCTCTGTACAAATCCTGAATCTTGAATCCCGAATACTAGCTTCTTGCTTCTACCTTCTATCTCCAAATTCTCCGATTCTAATTTCCGGTTTCCAGTTTCCAATTTCTACACTCTGAATTCACGGTTGCGCTCATGGTCCTGACCACAGTGCTCATCATCGCCGCAGTGGGACTGGCGTTTGGCCTGTGGTTTTGGTGGGCTTGCGCGGCGCCCTCTTCCACCTTCTTCCGACCGGTGCTGATTCGTGGCCCACGCGAAGGCAAGCGCATATCCCTGACCTTCGACGACGGGCCGGCGGAGCCGTTTACCGCACAGGTCCTCGATATCCTCCGCGAGCACCAAGTGCCCGCCACGTTTTTCGTTTGCGGAAGGAACGTGGAAAAGCATCCCGACTTGCTTCGGCGCATCACTCGCGAGGGGCATGAGGTTGGCAATCATACCTATTCGCACCCGTTTGTCTTCTTCAAGTCCCGGCGGCGAATCTCGGAGGAAATCGATCGCACCCAGACGATTATCGAGAAGGTTGTCGGCATCCGCCCGAACGTCTTTCGGCCGCCTTACGGAGCGCGCTGGTTTGGCCTGGTGCCGGCGTTGCTGGATCGGGATATGCACCTGGTCCTATGGTCGGCCGCAGGGTATGATTGGAAGAAAGACGTAAGGGGGATTACCAAAGCCGCGTTGCGAGACCTAAAACCCGGCGCTGTCATCCTGCTGCACGACGGGCGGGAGACGCGTCCTGCCGGCGAAATCGACCGCTCGCGCACTGTCTCAGCCTTGCCCGCCATTATCGCCGGGGCCCGCCAGCGGGGATACACCTTCGCTCCTCTAAAGGACTTTCTGCCCTCCATCTAACCCAATGGGCATGTGGCATATTGCCCCAGTTGGAAGGTCTCTGGCTTGGTAGCCCTTCATGAGCCAATATGTTCATTTGAAATGGCTTGTTCCGGTGATGATGGGCGAAATGGCGTAAAGGCTCGGCGGCATTTTGGTTTCGGGCATTAAGACCATGTGGTGTGGCATTATGCCCCATAGAAAAACCTGCGTTCTCTCAAAACCCCGTTTGTGCCAAGCTGCACCATTAGGAAACTCTAATCAATTCAGTATGTTATAGATTGGAACGCTATCTGGCCCCCGCATTGCCTACTGCGGGCATTAGTGGGGATTGCTGGATTGTCTACCATGAACAAGATTCTAGTAGTTGATGACGATCAGGAAAGTCGCGAACTCCTGTGTGAGGTTTTGGAAGCAAATGGCTACGCCCCTCATGCGGTGGCGGACGGGTTGACGGCGCGCGAGGTTCTGAGCCGCGATGGAGAGTACCGCATTGTCATCGCCGATCTTCAGATGCCGCACGAATCCGGACTGGAACTGCTGCGCAAGTTACGCCAACAGAATTCCAAGCACGAGATCATCCTGATGTCATCCTTCATGAGCGGGGCGGAAAAGGAAGCGGCCAAGGCGCTGGGTGTACGTGCCCTGTTGGATAAACCATTCCAGTTTACAGAATTATTGCAGACGGTGGCAGATTTGGCGGCGCCGAATTCAATCGAGATTTCCTCGTAAGGAAGTCTGCCCCTAGGTTGGCATCGAAATCCTGTCAGGATAAGGAGTTGAGATGGACGTTTCACAGAAAGTTATTGAGATCATCGCGCGAGAGCAACACCTGGACGTGACCAAGATTACGCCGGACTCGACCTTTGCGGAACTGGGCATCGATTCACTGGACGGCGTGAATATCCTCTTCGCCTTGGAAGAAGAATTCAAGCTCGACATCCCGGACACCGTAGCCCAGAATATGAAAAGTGTCCGCCAGGTGGTGGATAGTCTCACCCGCGTTTTGGAAGGCAAAGACGTGTCTGACCTGGTGGCCATGGCCAAAGGCGAACCTTCCGCCACCGCCAGCTAATCCCGGGTATTCAAGGGGCCGTCGTGAGGAGAGTTGTCATTACCGGGATTGGAGCCTTTGCCTCCACCGGGAAGAACGCCAAGAGTTTTTTTGAAACCCTGGTCGAGGGGCGCTCCGCCATTCGCCGGATCCAGCAATTCGACCCTTCGGCGCTAAGTGTCCAGATCGCCGCAGAAGTCCCCAGTTATGATCCCCTCGACTATTTTCCGGCCAAGCGCCTCGATTTGGTCGATCGTTTCAGTCAATTTGCCCTTTTGGCCGCCAAGGAAGCTATGGATTCCAGCGGCATCCAATTGCGGGATGAGGAGCGCCCGCGTTTTGGCGTAGTCACGGGCACGGGCATGGGTGGGGCTACCACCTTCGAGTCAGGCTATTTCAAACTTTTCGCGGAGCACGTGACGCGGCTGCACCCTTTTACCATTCCCAAGATCATGCACAATGCGGCCACTTCGCAAATCTGCATGGAGTTCGGCGCGCAGGGGCCCGCACTTACCACCGCCACCGCTTGCTCTTCCTCCGGGCACGCCATTGGGGAAGCCTTCCACCTGATCAAATACGGAATGGCCGACTTGATGTTGACGGGGGGGACGGAAGCGCCGCTCACCTTTGGGATGATTCGGTCGTGGGAATCGGTGCGCGTTCTGGCCATGGGCAATGGCGATCCCAGCAAGGCCTGCCGGCCCTTTTCCGCCGACCGCGAGGGGTTGGTGATGGGGGAAGGGGCGGCGATGCTTTTGTTCGAGGAACTCGAGCACGCCAAGCGGCGCGGGGCCAGGATTTATGGAGAGATCTCGGGTTTCGGCATGAGTTCCGATGCCAGCCACATTACTCAGCCCTCGATTGACGGCCCGGCGCGCGCGGTGCGCATGGCACTGGCGGAAGCTGAAGTAAATCCGGAAGAAGTGGATTATATCAATGCCCACGGCACCGCCACGCGCGTCAACGATGTCACGGAAACACAGGTTATCAAAGAGGTGTTTAAGGATCACGCCCGCAAGGTGGCCATCAGCTCCACGAAATCGATGCACGGGCATGTGATGGGGGGGACGGGCGCCGTCGAGCTGGCAGCTACCATCCAGACTATCGACCGGGGGGTCATTCCCCCCACGGCGAATTACACGCAGCCCGATCCGGAGTGTGATTTGGACTATGTGCCCAATCAAGCACGGGAAATGCCCGTGCGCATTGCGATTTCCAATTCCTTCGCCTTCGGTGGGCTGAATGCCGTCTTGCTGGTGCGGAAGTTCGAATAGGAGAAGCTAGGAGTTAGGAGCTAGAATGTCGAAACCCTCAAGGTCTCTTAGCTTCTAACTTCTGACTCCTGGTTTCTTCCCGAGGATTCTTGATGATTCCGAAGCGTGTCTGCATATTGACTCTCGGGGTTGGCTCCGGGCACCTGCGCGCCTCCGAAGCAGTGCAGCGCGCCCTTTACGACGGAAATGATCCCATGGAAGTAAAGGTGGTGGATGTTCTCGATACCGCCCGCCGGTGGTTCCACTGGCTTTACGTGGATCCGTATTGGTGGGCGCTGCGTAACGCCCCATGGCTGTGGCGAAAGGTGTTTGAACGCCGTCAGCGCCAGGTGCACCACTCCACGGCTCCCGATTGGGTCTTTCGCCGCGGGTGCCGGGAGGCGTTGCGCCAGATCAAGAACTATGCTCCTCACCTGGTGATTGTCACGGAAATTGGAGCGGCGGAAATTGCCGCGCTGGGACGCCGCGAAGGGTGGTTCAACGCACCCATTCTCGCCGCGCAGACCGATTTCCAGACCGAGCCTCCCTGGGCTCAACCGCAGATTGATGCCCATTGCGTGGCCAGCGAGGACGCGCGCGGACAACTGATCGCGTGGGGAGTCTTGCCCAATCGGGTTTTGCTGTGCGGCATTCCTGTGAACCCCGTATTTGCCATGCCCTTTGACAAAAATGAATTGCGGCGAGCGCTAGGCCTGGACGCGCGCCGCCCGGTGATCCTGGTGATGGGGGGAGGCATGGGGCCCGTGCCCCTCGACAGCGTGGTAGCCAGTCTCGATCTTTGCAACGTACCCATGCAGGTCCTGGCGGTGGCCGGCCACGACCGCCATCTTCGCCGCCGGCTGGAATTGCTGCGCAGGCGGGTGGCCATGGACCTGCACCTATTCGGCTGGACGGAGAGCGTTCCGGAGCTCATGGCAGTTTCCGATCTCCTCATCACCAAACCAGGAGGCCTCACCACAGCGGAAGCACTGGCGGCGGGATTGCCCATGATTCTGACTCATCCCATCCCCGGGCCGGAGGAGCGGCACGTTCACTACCTGCGACAGAAGGGAGTGGCTCTGCACGCGGAGACTTTGCACGACATTTCGCGCTTGGCGTCGCGGCTGCTCTCCTCCCCCAGCGAACTCAGTGAAATCAGCCGCCTCGCCCGCGAATTGTCTCGCCCCGACGCCGCCCACGCCGTTGCCCAGGTGGCCGTGGCTTTGCTGGAAAAGGCCACATACATCGAATTGCTCGCTACCCCTCCCCAGCGGTCAGGGGAATCGGCATATTTGATGTAACCTAGGACGAAACTCGAAACTCGAAACTCGGACGCGAGTTTCTATTTTCGATTTTCGAATTTCTTCATTATGTTTAGTCAAGCCCGCAAACTTCTTGAACGCGTCCTGGTGGGCGACTCCGTGCCGGCGCTGGTGCGTTGGGGCAAGCACGTTCCCCCCGCGGTGATTCGGCGAATTCGCCAGGATTCGTTTATGGAGGTCGTGCGTTACGCCGCCGAGCACCAAAAGTTCTTCGCGCGCAAACTGCGCGAGCGCGGTATCGACCCCAAACGCGTCCGCCGCCCCGAGGATTTGGGAGATATTTTCACCACCCCCGAGGACTTGCGGACGCTGCCGGCGGAGGATTTCCTCTGCCGCGAGCCCGAACTGGTTTTTGAGACCACCGGAACCTCGGGCGGGCCCAAGCGGGTTTACTTCTCTTACGAGGAGCTGGATTTCGCCGCTCGTTACGAAGCTGCGGCCCTGTATGAGGATGGTGTTCGGCCCGGCGCGCGCGTCGTTTGCACCTTTGATGCCGGTTACTGGATCAGCAGTTGGGTGACGTTTCGGGCCTGCAAATACCTGGGGGTATTCTGCTCCGCCGTGGGCAAGCCCCATCCCCGCGAAGTTTACTCGCGCCTGGGCGAATACCGGTACGACGTTATTGCCGCGGACCCCACCTGGCTCGTCAGCCTGAGCGAAATTGCCGAGAAGGAAGGCACCTTTCCCTTGCGGCTGATCATGGCCGCAGGCGACCGCATGACCGATGTCTATCGCCGTTACGTGGAGAGCGTCTGGAAGTGCCCTGTGCTTCTCGCCTATGGTTCCACCGAAGTGGGCGGGGCGGGCATGGAATGCCTGCGCCAGGACGGTTATCACCTCGACGATTTCAATATATACTTTGAGATTCTCGACCCGGATGAAAACGGGTATGGGGAGTTGGTGGCCACCACGCTTTCGCGCCGCACCATGCCCTTCATTCGCTACCGGGTTCACGATGTAACGCGTTTTATCCCGGCGCCTTGCCCTTGCGGCGCTCCCCTTCAGCGCATCGAGCGCATCCGCGGCCGCCGCGACGAGATGGTGGTGATGGGCGCGGGGAATATGTACCCGGAAATATTTGAGCGCGTCCTGCACGACGTGGCGGGCATTGCCGAGAGCTGGCAGGTGGTGGTTCGCCAGGAAGGTCTGCACGACATTTTGGAATTCCGCCTCGAGCTCGCCAACGGCGTTAGTGCTTCCGCCGTGGAGACGGCGGTTCGGACGAACCTGAAGACCCTTTATCCCGATGTCTGGGCTAACCAGGCCTGCGGCATGTATCAACTGAGCTTTTGCTTTCTTCCTCCCGGCAGCATTGAGCAGGGAAGGAAGCGAAGACGGCTGATTGATGAGCGGGCGGCATAAGAACAGTGACGAGTGACAAATGGCGAGCAACGGAAAGACGAAAATGGAAACTCGAAATTCGAAACTCGCCGCGATTTTCGAGTTTCAAATTGCGGTCCTTGCTGGTTCGTCACTCGTCACCTGTCACAATTCTCTTGGAAGGATTGATGATTAATTTATGACTGACAAATCCCCGGCCCAGGAAGCGGCCGAACGTGATTTTAACCCCGTGGTTTTCTGTGATTTTGACGGGACCATCACGCAACTTGACGTGACGGACCAGATTTTGACGGAGCTTGCGCATCCCTCCTGGCGTGGAATCGAGCAGCAATGGATGCAGGGACTGATCGGCTCGCGGGAGTGCCTGGAGCGGCAGATCGCCTTGGTGAATGCCTCGGAGGAGGAGCTGCACGCGGTCATTGATGCCGTCCCGCTCGACGCCGAGTTCAAGAACTTTTGCAAGTTCGCACGCCAGAGGCATTTGCCTCTCTACATCCTCAGCGACGGATTCGACTACGTGATTCGCCGCGTCTTGAAGCGCGCCGGCGTCGGCCGGCATTTTCGCAGCGGATCAAATCTGTTTGCCAGCGCCTTGCGCGTGGAAGGCCGCCGCTTGACTCCGTCTTTTCCCCACGCACCCGAACCCTGCGCGCACGGGTGTGCCACCTGCAAAGAAGCGCTCATGCGTCGCCTGCGGGAAGGCCGCCAACCCGTCATTTTCATGGGCGATGGCATGTCCGACCGTTTCGCGGTGGAGGTTGCCGACATCGTGTTTGCCAAACGGCACTTGCTGGCGCATTGCCGGGAGAACGGCATTGCCTGTCATCCTTTTGAGACTTTCAAGGACGTCCAGGCGACGCTGGAGAAGTTGCTGGCTCCGGCGCCCGCCCGGGGTTACCGCCAGGCCGTAGCGACGGCGTCGTAGCCGCAATGAGGCGAAAAGCGAAACTGGAAGATCGAAACTCGAAACACGAAAATCGCCTTAGGAATTCCTCTTCCCTCGGTCGCCGCGGCGCGAAAGCCGATCGGTGGCAAGCGAGGCAACACAGGAGCAGAACGCCATCATAAGCGGTCTTATGTTGACGGGGCGGGTTTATAATAAATCCAAGGCGAACCTGGAGCAGGGAATTGCGGCCTTGGAAGGAATGGGCAAGGATTGGGAGGTTCAGGCATGAGCAGGACATCGGGTCTGGAGTTGCCGATTGAGCTGAAGCTCAGGATTGAGCGGGTGGCGAAGGAACGAGAGGAAGAGCCCGCTACACTGCTCGCCAGTGCTATCGATTCATTGCTCAGTATTGAGGAAGCGCAGATCGCGGAGGTGCGGCGGAGAGACGCGACGGACACGGGCGAAACCTATAGCAATGAGGACGCCTTCGCGAGACTGGACTCCTTTCGCCCCAGCCGCAGGAATCCGCTGCGCAAATGACTGTCCTTTGGGCCAAGAAGGCTTACGACGACCTCGAGGGGATTGCCAACTACCTCGCCGACTTGAGTAACGACGCGGCCGAGCGTACCATCGACCGCATTCAGAAAGCCGTACTGGTGCTTGGGGAATTCCCCAACCTGGGAGCAAAGGTTGACGAGACTGGACTCCGTAAACTCGTCGTTTCCGACTGCCCTTACGTCGTATTCTATCGAGTCCTCGCCGACGGTGTGAGTATCCGGGGTGTCTTTCACGCGCGTCAACGCCGCTTTCTGGAATAGCATCCGGGAGAATCCGACGCTGAGGAGCATATTGTCAAACGGGGAAGCCTGCGTGATCACGGTGCCGCATCCACGTCCGAGAGCAGAGCGAAGGATGGAGTTTTTTTCTCCCCAGGGGCTGGTCAGAAAGACAGTTCTCTGGTATCGGCAATCGAAAATCGAAAATTAAACGGAGGCCCTAAAACTTTGGCCAAGTCTGAATCTTCCACGCGCACCGCCGAGCTGCTGGCTCTCGAGCGCAAATACTGCTCGTTTGGCGACACGGTGCATTATTTGGAACCCCCAAAAATCTTCACGGATTGCGAGGGCAGTTATCTTTACGACGAACAGGGAACCCCCTACCTCGATTTGCAAATGTGGTATTCGGCGGCAAGCTTCGGCTACAAGAACCGCCGCCTGGGTGAAGCCCTGAAGCGCCAGGTGGACCGCCTGCCGCAACTCGCCTGCCAGTACCTGCACCCGGAAAAAGTGGAGGTGGCGGCGCGCATCGCCCAGTACTGCGAAAAGCGCTTCGGCGTGAAGGGCCGCGTACAGTTCAACGTGGGCGGCTCGCAGGCCATCGAGGACTCCCTGAAGCTGGTGCGCAATTACACCGGCAAGAACTTGATGTTCGCTTTCCAGGGCGGCTATCACGGGCGCACCCTGGGCGCTTCCGCCATCACCTCCAGCTATCGTTATCGCCGGCGTTACGGACACTTCGGCGACCGGGCGCAGTTTGTTTTTTATCCTTATTGTTATCGCTGCACTTATAAGCTCAAGCCCGAAACCTGCAACCTCTATTGCCACGACCAGTTCGCCCAGCTCTTCTCCAACGAATACAACGGGGTGTGGGACGCCAAGGCGAAGTCGGCGGAATTTGGCGCGTTCTACATCGAGGCGGTGCAGGGAACCGGCGGCTATGTGATTCCGCCGCGCGAATATTTCCAGCGGTTGCAGCAGACCTGCCGCGAGCGCAAAATCCTGATTGTCGATGACGAAATCCAGATGGGCTTCTATCGCACCGGAAAATTCTGGGCGATCGAAAACTTCGGCATCACGCCGGACATCATTGTGTTCGGCAAGGCGCTGACTAACGGCTTGAATCCCATTTCCGGCATCTGGGCGCGCGAGGAATTGATCGCGCCCGAACTGTTCCCGCCGGGGTCCACGCACTCCACCTTTTCCTCCAACACGCTCGGCACCGCCGTGGCGCTGGAGACGCTGAAGATGCTCGAGGAGGAAGATTACGAAAAGCTGGTGAATGATAAGGGGGCGTATTTCCTTGCCGGCCTACGCAAATTGCAGAGCCGCTATCCGGGAATCATCGGCCACGTGGATGGCCTGGGACTGGCCCTGCGCCTCGAGGTCTGCAAGCCGGACGGCATTACCTCCGACCGCGAACTGACCGACCGGATTTTCGCGGAAGGAATCAAAGGCGACCTTTCGGCGGGCGGCCGCAAGTACGGTTTGGTGCTCGACGTGGGCGGCTACTACAAGAACGTCTTCACCCTGGCGCCGTCCTTCACCATCACGCGGGAAGAGATGGATTTGGGACTCGATCTGCTGAATCAGCTCTTTCAAAGGTGCGTTTGAGATCGGGAAACGGGTCACGGGACACGGGAATGGGGATACGGGGATAGTGTTGCGTTCAGTATATTGGATTACTAATGCGGCATACATTATCGGAATGCCTTTTGCAAGATTTTATCCGGGCTGCGTTCTTCCTTGGGGGAGGGAATTGCCGGCCTGATAGAATTGCGACGGTCTACGAGGCTCGGGACACGGGATTCGTGCAGATTTCCGATTTCTGCGGTCCGATCCTTCAATTCCGGTCAGGCGGCGACCCAAGTCAAAGTTACATGACTCATTCCGCATCCCTCCCCCCGCATCCCGTATCCCGTGTCCCGAGTTTGACGTGGTGCGGGAAACCTGCCAAATTGAAACGACATCCAAGGTTATTACATGAATGAACCGCGACATGCGACGAGGCCCGGACCCGAATCCCGGACCACGATTCCCGTGTCCCGTATCCCGAGCAATGAGGTGAACATGAAACGAACTCTTCTCTCGCTTTTAGCTGTGATCGTGCTGGCGGGGATTCCCCAGAAAGGCGCCGGGCAGGATTTTGTCACCACGGCCATGTCCGGGCTTCCTACCCAGACCTTGCGCGTGGAATTTTCCAGCCCTGCCCAGTTGCGCAAGCTTCCCAATTACCAAAATCTCCGGTCAAAATTCCTGGGGTCGCGCTTGCAGCAACTCGAGTCGGCGCTCGATCAGATCGGAATTAAAGAGGATGACATCGACGACCTGCTGATCGGATGGAAGCCGGGCGATAAGGAAATGGATCTCTACGGTTATGCCTCCGGCCGTTTCGACAAAGCGCAGGTGGCCAAGCGCGCTGCCGCCGATAGCCTCACGCCGACGCCGATATCCGGAGAGCAGGCGTATTGCTTGACGGCAGGTGTAGCGGGGAGCTGCGTCGTCATTCTGGAGAATTCCCTGGGGGCTTTCGGGCCGCTCTCATCCTTGACGGCGCTGCTCGATGCGCACGCCGGACAGGCGCCGAACCTGGATTCGGACCAACGTTTCACCAGCTTGATGGGCAACGTCAATAAGAACGCGCCCATTTGGGGAATCGCCTTGGGCGGAGCCGTCGCCGATTGGTTCGGTAGCTGGCTCTCAACCCAAAACAATTTGAAAATGGATTGGGGTCAGGTTTTCAAGAAAGTGGATTCCCTGACTTATAGTATTGATGCGGCAGATAAGGTTAACCTGGACATAAAACTCAACTGCGCGGCGCCGGCGGACGCGGCCGTGCTCCGGCAGGTTTTGGACGGGCTGAAGATGGCCCAACAACTTGCCTGGGAAACCCAGAATCCCGGTCATCCGAATCCCTACTCCGCCATGAACGTGGAACTTCATGACAAGCAGATTGGCCTTAAGATCACTTTGGCATTTACCGAGTTGACCCTGGCGGGCGGCGCACCCCAGAATTGACTTTTGATTGCAGCCTATCGCGAAGCCCACCTTAACGCCCCTGTTTTCGCCCGCCTTCCCGGCGCGCGGGCGAAGACAGAGTTGCCGAAGCATTCCTCCGCATCGTTCTTGAACCGCACAGGGGTGAGGCGGTAGCCGGATTTGCCGGCCAATCGGCCCCCGCATTTTGGGAGATGAACAGCGTGGGCTAAACGTAGAACTGCAACTTTACGTCGCCATAAACTGGGGCGGCGTTGAGGTGAAATGCCGCCGCTGGCGGGAGGGTCATGCCACGAAAATGTGGGGCTCTTCAACATTCCTAGAAACCCCTAAGAAACGCACTATCGGCGACCCTATATACAGTAAATCCCCCCTGAAAACGACCTAAATATGGTAAAAATGCCCCAATTTGCAATAAAACTTCACAGGCACATATCTGGTGGTGACTTTTCTGAACAACACTACAGGTTTGACAAAACTCCCCCAAAACCCCGAAAACCTCCCTACAAAATACCAAGAAACCCATAAGATTGCTCAAATACTCCTTGACAAGCAAAATGGGGAAACGTATAAGCGGAGCAAGAATGGCAAGTTCGCATCGCATGCGCCATTGGTGATTTGGCCAGCGTACAAAGGCACGATTTCGGCGGAAGGTTATGAGCATGATTGAGACAAGAGAGGTTATGGATATCCGGGAAGCGTCGGAGTATCTCGGAGTCTCGCGTGAAACCCTTTACAAATATGTCTATGAAGAAAAAATCCCAGCTTTCAAATTGGGCAACCGCTGGAAATTCAAGAAGACCGTCCTGGACCGCTGGATGGAAAAGCAAAGCGCGCAGTTCGAACAGCGAGCGGCTCGAAGGATGCGCGCCACCGTTCGTTAGGGAGCATTGCCAATGTTCGGGTTAGGAAAATCCAAGAACCTGGTGGGGTTGGATATCGGGTCGAGTGCCGTAAAGGCGGTCGAATTGCGCAGGAAGGGCAATTCCTTTGAGCTCATGAACCTGGGGATTGAACCTCTGGGCCAGGACACGGTGGTGGATGGCTCCATCATGGATGCGCTCTCGGTATCTTCCGCCATTGAGAAGATCTTTACCGATAATCGCATTAAGACCAGGAACGTGGCGACTTCGGTTTCCGGCCACTCGGTTATCGTCAAGCGCGTCACGGTGCAAGCCAGCACCGATGAGGAGCTTTACAACGCGATCCCTTACGAGGCGCAGCAACACATTCCCTTTGATATGACCGATGTGAACCTGAGCTACGAGGGGTTGGGCCCGAACTCGTCGGGAAACGGAACGGATGTCATGCTGGTGGCGGTAAAGCGCGATAAGATCTTAAATCACACCAACGTGCTGAGCCAGGCGGGCAAGATCCCCACGGTCGTCGATTACGATGGCTTCGCGGTTTACAACGCTTTCGAGGCGAACTACGAAGTGCCCGGCGATCAGATGGCCGCGCTGCTGAACATCGGCGCCAGCATCATGAACATCGTCATAGGGCGGGGTGGCAATCCGCTGTTTACGCGCGATGTCTCGGTGGGCGGGAACCAGTACACCGATACCCTCCAGAAGGAACTCGACTTGAGCTTCGAGGATGCGGAAAGGCTCAAACAAGGTTTTGACGTTCCCAACATCACGCAGGACCAGAAACTTCCCCACCTGCATTCGGTGACCGAAATTCTCATGCTGGAAATCCAGAAGACGTTCGATTTCTTCCGCCAGACCACTTCCACCGAGAACATCCAGCACATCTATGTTTCCGGCGGGACCGCCAAAATCGAAGGTCTCCTGGATCAGCTCAAAGCGGAGTTCAACATTCCGGTGGAGGCCATCAACCCCTTCCAGAGGGTGGTGGTGGATGGCAAGAAGTTTGATGTGGGTTACGTGGACGAAATTGCTCCCCGTATGAGCGTTGCGGTGGGGCTGGCTTTGAGGAGCTTTGACTAGCCATGATTAAGATCAACCTGCTAGGAGTCGCGCCGCCTCCCACCTCCAAGGCCCCGTCACCGGCGGGCGGGGGGGCCCCGGCGCCGGCGGCCACCCAGGCGGTGATGTTTGTGGGGGCGCTGATTATCGGTTTCGGGATCGTCGGCGTCATCTATAAAATCTGGAGCAGCGAAATTGCGGGCCTGACGGCAGCGCGGAGCAAGCAAAGGATCCGGCAACAGGAACTGGCCGTGGTGAAGGGCCAGAACGACAAATACCAGCAACGGCTGAGGGACCTCGAGACCCGCATCAATACGATTCAGGCGTTGCAGAACAGCCGCACCGGCCCCGTCGAATTGATGGCGGCTTTGGGGAATATCGTCAACAAAACCGACGATATTTTTCTTTTCACGGTGGCTCCAGCGGGCGACCGGGTAGAGCTGAGAGGGCAGTCGGGCTCGGTCGATACCATGACGAGTTTCCTGGGCTTCCTGAAGGATTCCGGGACCTTCGATGACGTGCAATTGGAGCAGTTCTACCAGGATGATTACAAGGATCGCCTGGCTTACAAGTTCACGCTGAATTGCGGGTTTAGAGCGCTTACCCAGGGAACGTCCCCCAAGGCGGGAGGCGCACCTGCGGGCGCCGGCGGCGCGGGCAGCCCTGCCACGGCACCTTCCGGTGGGCACGAAGGTCCACAAGGTTCACCTGGGCAAGCTCGGCCCCCAAGGCGAGCATCGTAGGAGAGGGTAAAGAAGATGGCCAAGACCTTCAATGATCTTCCGGCTGGGATACAGGGAGCCATTTTGGTGGCGGTGGCAGTCGCCTTGGCGGTCGCCACGTTTTGGTATCTGGTCTTGCCCCTGAGTGACCAGGTAGATGGCTTGCGAAAAGATGTGGCCAAACTCAAGGCGGAAAACGACAGGGACGAAGCCTTTCGGCAACAACAGACGGAGTATTTGAATCGCATCAAGCAATTAGAAAGCCAGTTGGAAACCCTCCGTTCCATTGTTCCCGACGAAGAGGCCACCGATGAGTTCATGCGAACCGTGTTTGCGGACGGTGCGATTACGAATACCGGGATCCGGACCTTTATCCCTAAGCCTCCGGTGGTGAAGGATTTCTACGTGGAAGTTCCTTTTTCCGTCCGCTTGGACGGAACCTATTACAGCTTGTTGAACTTTTTTGATCGGCTTGCGCATGAGCAACGCATCATGAGTGTTTCGGGCCTTTCACTCGGCGCTCCGCAGGGTGGCGGCATGGGGGCGTACAAGGTACCGACCACCGAGACGGTTGGTGCAAATTGCTTGCTGACCACTTATTACAACAAGTCTCAGACCGCGGCGGCGCCACCACCTCCTAAAAGGAGGTAAGCAGGATGAGGACAATGGCAAAGCATAGGTTTCAACGCACTCGAAGGATGCAGGTAACGCGGCTTCTGCTCGGAGGGATTCTCGTATTGGGTTGGGGAGTCTTGCCGGGTCGGGCGGGGCAGCAACCCGCGATGCGAGCCCTACAAAACGCCAAGGCGGCGGCGCACGCTGTCGGACAGAAGCCAGCAAGTACTACTCCGGTCAGACCTACTCAGACCCCGGCCTTGCACAAGGCCGCGACGGCAAGCCCTTCCCGCCCCCTGAAACCCTCTTTTTCTCCGAAGCCCTCCGCTCCCCGGAGGCCCTCCGTGCCAAACGCCGAGACGGTGCAGGCTGCCGGGCAGGATCGAACAAGGGCCACGCCCGTCCAGTCTCTCCATACCGCAGCCCCGGCCAAGCGCCCGACGGAAAGCTCCCCCATTTCCCTTTGGGGGGAGGGGAAACGGGACCCGTTCAAGTTACCTACCTCTTTTACGGGCGGCGGTAGGAGTGGTGTCGAGAACATGGCAGAATCGACGCCGGGCGGGATTTTGCCGCCGGGGGTTCGGGGCTTGCTCATAGGGCCATTGATGCTCGAGGGAGTCGTGCGGGAGCAAGCCGCCAACAAAATGATCGCCGTGGTCACCAACGAAACGAGAAGGGCTTATTTCCTGACGGAAAACGAGTCGGTGTACAACGGGGTAGTCAGCAAGATCACGCCGGACGCAGTTTACTTCAAGGAGAACGTCCTCGACGCCAGTGGTCGAGTGACGACTCGTGAAGTGGTGAAGCGGCTGTATCCGGCTTCGGGAGAAGGCAGATGAGACGACAAGCGATTGTTCTGCTGACGTTGACAGGGCTGATATTGGGGATAGCTCTAGCCCCCAGAAGCCGCGCGTGGGCGGCCTCCGAGGCGGCAACCTTGAAATCGGTCACGCTTTCCGCCGGCCCCTCGGGCGCGGAACTCGTGTTGCGTGTGGACGGTTTGTATTCTTATAAGACGGTCCAAGCCGGCCCCGACACCCTTTTCATCGACCTCGCGGGCGCCATGGCCAACGGAGTTGCCCGCAGTCAACAGTGGGTGAGCCCGCTGTTCTCCGGCTACAAGCTCCTGCGGTATCAGGATGCAACCGGCCAACCGGTCGTCCGCGTCCAGGTGGACATGAAGCAAGTCCGTCCCTTCGTCGTGCAAAAGGACGCCGCAAAACTGCGGCTGCTCTTTGGGAAGGACCTTCCTGCGGGTGATGCGACGGCCTCAGTTCCGGCTACGGTTCCGGGAGAAGCCCTCGCTCTCGTTGCCCCTCCGGCATCCTCCATGGGACCTTTGCTTGTTTCGAAGGTGAGCTTTGACAAGCATGAGTCCGGTGAAACCTTTGTGGATGTCTGCACGTCCCGAGGCGCCAAGTATCGGGTGACGACGCTACCCAACCCGGCGCGCTTGGTGGTTGATTTTGAAGGCGCTCAGAACACATCTCTCCAAAGAGACTATCCCGCCGGTACGGCGGTTCTGAAGAGTGTTCGCATCGGACAGTTCCGCGCAAAGGACCCAGCCATTGTGCGGGTGGTGGCAGACTTGAACGGGAATCCTGTCTTTGATGTTCACACCACACCGGCGGGTGTTCGCATCGAGCTGCGTCCGCGTGGGTTAGCGAATTCCGCCCCACTGACTTCCACGGTTCCAGTCCCGCGCGCGAAGCCCGAGGGAACCCGGATCGCTGTGACTAATGCCGTAGCTCCGGCTCTCGTTCCCGTCCCTAAAGTGGTGGCGCCTGCCCCCGCCACGGAAGTGGCTGACCGAAAGCCCGCCGTGGCACCGCCTCTTCCAGTGGAGATACGGGACACGGTGAAACCGGACGCCCAGACCGCGTTGCCCGCTATCGCCAGTTCCACGCCGGCGGTGGCGGCGCCGCTTCCGCCTCCGGCCAGCGCCACGCCGGAAGCGTTGCGTGCTGAGCATGCTGCCCAAACGCTGACCCCGGGCAAGGCTGATTCCCTTTTGGCCGCGCAAGGCACTCCTCCGGCCACACCCTCCGGCCCCACCACGGAAGCTAATTCCACCTATACCGGTGAGCCGATCTCACTGAATTTAAAGGATGTTGACCTCAAGGACTTCTTCCGCTTGATCCATGAAATCAGCGGGTTGAACATCATCCTTGACCCTAATGTGTCCGGCAGCGTCACGCTGGTGCTGGATTCTGTTCCCTGGGACCAAGCCCTAGACATCGTTATGAAGAACAACCGCCTGGGCAAAGTCCTGGAAGGCAACGTCTTGCGAATTGCCAAAGTGGAAACTCTGACGGCAGAGCAGGAAGGGCAAACCAAACTTGCCGCTGCGCGTATGGATGCGTCCCCGCTGGTAACAGTCTTCCGGCCCATCAATTACGCTAAAGCTTCGGATATCGCTTCGTTGCTCAAGACTTGGGCGGGAGGCGGCGCGCTCAGCCGTCGGGGCTCGGTGCTGGTGGACATCCGTGGCAACACCCTGATCATTTCCGATGTGCAATTACAGATGCCCATCATCGAGGACATAATTTCCAAGATCGATAAGAAAGCGAAGCAGGTTTCCATCGAAGCGCGAGTGGTGCTGGCGAATGCTGACTTTACTCGCGTCCTGGCATCGTCCCTGCTTGGGGGTTACTACAACAACTCCACAACGACGGCCGGTGGCACGGGATCGAGCACCGCGATGACGATCCCGCCTCCGACTGCGGGCGCACCGATCCCGATTATCACCACCACGTCCGCAACCGCGAGCGGATTCGGTGTTGCTTCGATTACCAACTATGGTGCGCGTTACTTTATCAATGCTGCCATATCCGCGGCAGAGGAGCGCGACCAGGCGAAGACCATTTCCCGTCCTACTATTGTGACCCAAAACAATGTGCAGGGAATGGTCCAACAAGGAGTGCAAGTTCCCATCCAGACGACGATCAACAACACTATCTCCGTTCAATACGTCAACGCCACCTTGCAACTCACCGTTACCCCACAAGTAACTGATGATAACCATATCTTCATGCTAATCCATGTGACCAATAACTCCGTCGGCGCGGCAATTGCGGGCATTGGACCGGAAATTGCGACTCAGGAAGCAACCACCTCCGTGCTGGTGCCCGACGGCGGCACGGTGGTCTTTGGCGGCATTACGGTGACCAGCCGGAGCAAGTCTGCAACCTATATCCCCTTGCTGGGAAGCATTCCCATCCTGGGGAATTTGTTCAAACAGAGCAACGTTACGGACCAAGACCAGGAGTTGCTCTTCTTCGTATCGCCGAAGATTATCCCGACTTAGTCTTTCCGACGGCTAAGCGCACTCGGTCGATCGCCGATTTCAGTGAGGAGACCTCGAATATCGTTGGGTCTCCTCTTTTTTTACTTCTGCTCATGCACCCAGAACACCCTTCTTCTCCTTTCCGAGCCCGGCAGGAGCGGCTGCGAGCTCTCATGGAAACCCGCCGTGTTCCCTTCCTGCTCGTAACCCATCTGGCAAACATACGGTACCTGACGGGGTTCACCGGCAGCGCCGGGATCGTATTGGTTGGCCTGGGGCAAGGGATCTTGTGGGTTGATCCCCGTTACACGCTCCAGGCGCACGAGCAGGCGGAGGGCGCGGAGGTGATCGAGGAAAAGAAGGGAATCCTCAAGGGGGCGGCAATCTGGTTGCGGAAGAATGGGGTGCGCGAGCTCACCTTCGAGGCCTCCTACCTTACCTGCGCGCAATTTGAGCAACTCCACGAGGAGGCTGGCCCGGGTCTGCGGCTGAAACCTGCTTCCAACCTGGTTGAGGAACTCCGCGTGGTCAAGGACCGTGCGGAGATTGAAGCCATGCGCCGGGCCGGAAAAGTGACGGCGGAGGTTTTCGCCGAGATGTTGCCGCACGTCCGGCCCGGTATGAAAGAACAGGACTTGGCAGCGGAAATCGAGTACCGGATGCGCAAGAAAGGAGCAGAGGGGGCGGCCTTTGAGACGATTGTGGCCTCCGGCCCCCGCTCCGCCTCTCCTCATGCGCGCCCTTCTTCTAAGGCGCTGCAAGAAAGTGAGTTGGTTATCTTCGACCTCGGTGCTATACTCGGCGGTTACGCCGCTGATATGACGCGAACGGTCTTCCTGGGGGACCCGCCGCGCCGCGTTCGGAACCTTTACTCCGCGGTGCTGAAAGCCCAGGCGGAGGCTGTCCAGTCGATCCAGGACTGGGCCCCGGCGGGGAAAGTTGACTCCGCGGCACGCCGCGCCCTGGCAAAACAGGGGCTTGCCCGGTACTTTACGCACAGCACGGGCCACGGGGTGGGTCTGGAGGTTCACGAACGCCCACGCTTGGGCAAGGGGGAAACCGCCTGCCTGCGATCCGGTTCAGTGGTCACGGTGGAGCCGGGAGTCTATTTGGAAGGGTTCGGCGGCATCCGCATTGAAGATACAGTGCTGGTGCGGCCCGAGGGTCCTGAGGTCCTTACGCCGGCATCGAAAGAGCGTTGGGTCATGAGCTAGTGCAGCGTTCGGGGCTCGGGCTTGGGGATCCGGACGGGACCCGAACCCCTAAGCGAGTTGTAGCGGCGCCAATACGCCGCCACTTGGCGAGGTAAACTCGCCGCTGCAAGGTCTACATGAGGTGGCGATTGCAAATGTTAGCGGCAAGGGAGCAAACCAATGCCCGGTAAGAAACCCACACGCAACGTTCCTGAGCCTGGGCGGGTCTGGAACCTGAATGCCATCCAGGGGTTGCTGGACCTCCTGGCGGAGAAGGAAATCACGGAATTTGAAATGGAGCAGCAGGGGGTCAAGATTCGGGTCCGGCGCGGGGATGCCAACGCCGTGAACGCCGCCAACACCAATGGATATAGTGTTGCCTGCGCTTCCTCCCCCGCCTTTTTGGCTGCGCCTCCTGCCCCGGCGATCGCGGTGGCGACGTCTCCTCCGGCACCCTCGCCCGCTCCGGCGGTGCCCGAACCGGCAACCGATTCCACCGAGGGCCTCTTTATCATGAAATCGCCGATCGTGGGGACTTTCTACTCCTCACCGGCCCCCAACGCGCCGCCTTTTGTCAAAGTAGGTGACAGCGTGCAAGTCGGCCACGTCATTTGCATCATCGAAGCCATGAAGCTGATGAACGAACTGGAAGCAGAGGTAGCCGGGAGGATTGTTCGCGCCTACGTCGAAAATGGCCAGCCCGTGGAGTACGGGCAATCACTGTTCGCCATCGAACCGGCGAGGAAGAAATAGGCGAAGTCAATAGTCGATAGTGGATAGTTGATAGTCGAAGGTAACAGTCGATAGGTAAGCGTGCATCGTTGATAGCACGGAGACATTTAAGCCACGTGGCCCCTGGCGGATTAAATAGGGGGAAACGCCAAGCAAGCTGGCAATCAACTATCGACTCTTAAAGGTGGCAACGTGCAGCGCTTCCAAGACTTGAAGGTATGGCAGCGGAGCCACGGGCTTGTGCTTGAAATTTACCAGCTATCTAAGGACTTCCCCGGCTCTGAGCGTTTCGGCATTACTTCGCAACTCCGCCGGGCGGCAGTCTCGGTTCCGACGAACATTGCGGAGGGGACGAAACGCCTTGGCAGCCAGGACTTCGTCCGATTTATTAACATTGCGGAGGGATCGCTCGCAGAAGCAGAGTATCTGGTCATGCTCAGCGTGGATTTGGCATATTTAGCTCCTGCGGCAGCCACAGGACCTCTGTCAGAGATCACCGAAATTGCTCGGATGCTGAACTCTCTGCGAACAAGAGTCGAGCAGGGAATTTCCGTCAAGACTCAGAGTGTCCGGTCGGGGATGCCTAATCCGCCGAGCAAGTAAGTTTCTTCATCAGCAAAGGGATTGCTGGATAAACACGGAATGCCCAGGCGATTAGCTATAGACTATTAGCTATCGACTATTAACTATCAACTTTTTCTCGATATGTTCAAAAAAATCCTGGTTGCCAACCGTGGGGAAATTGCGCTGCGGGTGATTTGCGCCTGCAAAGAATTGGGAATTCCCACCGTCGCGGTGTATTCGGAAGCCGACCGATACTCCCTGCACGTGCGTTTTGCCGATGAGGCGGTTTGCATCGGCCCACCTCGGAGCGCCGACAGTTATTTGAACGTGGCCAGTATTATTTCCGCCGCGGAGATTACCGGGGCGGATGCCATTCATCCCGGCTATGGTTTCCTGGCGGAGAGCGCCTACTTTGCCGACGTTTGCGAGGCTTCCAATCTCACCTTTATCGGCCCCCGCCCGGAAGTCATCAGCTTGATGGGCGACAAGAATCGCGCGCGGGCGAGAATGAAGGAATTGGGCCTGCCGGTGTTGCCGGGCTCGGAAGTGATCTCTTCCCAGGAAGAAGCTTTGCGGGAAGCTGAGCGCATCGGCTACCCGGTCATGGTCAAGGCCGCAGCCGGCGGCGGCGGCCGGGGAATGCGGATCGTGCCCTCAGCGGACGAGTTGTCCCACCTTCTTCAGACAGCGCAGAATGAAGCGGCGGCATCCTTTGGAACCCCCGATGTCTATGTGGAAAAATACATCTCCTCTCCCCGGCACATCGAGTTTCAGGTTCTGGGCGACCAGCACGGAAGGGTGGTCCACCTCGGCGAGCGCGAGTGTACCATTCAGCGCCGTCATCAGAAGCTGGTGGAGGAATCGCCGTCCACGCAGATTGATGCTGAGACCCGCCAGCGCGTCGGCCATCAGGTCATCACGGCGCTCCAGGAAATAGGCTATACGAGCGCGGGCACGGTGGAATTACTGATGGATGAGAAGCGCAATCTCTTCTTCCTGGAAATGAACACGCGCATTCAGGTGGAGCATACGGTAACGGAAATGGTGACGGGGCTGGACCTGGTGAAGCATCAGATTCTGATTGCGGCGGGTGGGCATGTGCCCATCGAGGGCGAGACCCTGGGACTGCGCGGGCATGCCATCGAGTGCCGCATCTGCGCGGAAGATCCGCAGACCTTTGCCCCTTCCGCCGGGAAGGTCACCGTATTCCACGAACCCGGCGGTACCGGCGTGCGCGTGGATACCGCCTCTTATGCAGAGTCGGTGATCCCGCCCTATTACGATTCCCTCATCGCCAAACTCGTCGTGCACGGCAAAGACCGCCACGAGGCCATCCGCCGCATGAGCCGGGCCCTGGAAATGTTTATCATCGAGGGCATCTCCACTTCTGTCCCCGTACACCAGAAGATTATGGCCGACCCGGACTTCCAGGCGGGGAATTTCGATACCCATTTCCTGAGCCGCTATGCCCGCAACGGCGACAACCCCGTGATCGGGTGATCGGGTGATCGGGTGATCGGGTGATTTGATTTTCGGAATCTTACCAGCATATTACGCAACGCCAAACAGCTCAACTACACTTTTCCCGCGCTTCCCTTGAGATCGGCGGGCCAAATGGCGGATGATGAGACCAGGGAAATACTAAATGGTTAGATCACCCGATCACCCAATCACCCGATCACCCGATGCTCTTGTGCTTCCCCGTCTCTATGCCATAATTGACCCTGATCAGAGTGGCGGCCGTCACCCTGTCGAGGTGGCGGAGGCGCTTCTGGCGGCGGGCGTCCGGCTCATTCAATTTCGCGACAAGCACGCCTCTTCCGGCGAACTTTACCAGCAGGCGCAGCCGGTAGGCGAATGCGTGCGCGAGGCAGGCGGAGTCTTCATTATCAACGACCGCGCCGACGTTGCCCGCGCGGTGGATGCCGATGGAGTGCACGTGGGGCAGGACGACTTGCCGGTGGAGTCCGCCCGCACTCTTATGGGACCGGGCAAACTCATCGGCTTTTCTACGCATGTTTTGGAGCAGGTGAGGGAGGCGGACCGTTCGACGGCCGATTACATCGCTTTCGGCCCCATCTTTCCCACCGCCAGCAAGGAAAATCCGGACCGGGTGGTGGGGCTTGAGGGGCTCGCGGAAGCGCGCCAGGCCACGCGCAAGGCGCTGGTGGCCATCGGGGGAATAACCCTCGAAAATGCGCGCGCGGTGATCGCGGCGGGGGCGGATTCGGTGGCGGTCATTCGGGGCTTGCTGGGCGCGGCGGATATCACCCAACGCGCCAAAGACTTCCTCAAGGAATTATCAGGGTAAGTATGAAGTGTAAAATATAAAGGGCAATCGAAGGACCCAGTACATATTTATCCTTTACCTTTTACACTTTATCCTTGATTTCTCCAAATCCCTATGGGAACACAGGCAACGTCCCCCAATCCGCCATCCTCCGGGCTCGTCAAGGGCTTGGGCCTGTTTGATTCCACGACTCTAGTGATGGGGTCGATGATTGGCTCGGGGGTCTTTATTGTGGCGGCTGACGTCAGCCGTCAGGTTCGGTCGCCGGGGTTGTTTTTTCTCACCTGGGTCATCAGTGGATTGATGACCGTCATCGCGGCGGTAAGCTACGGTGAACTGGCGGGCATGATGCCGAAGGCCGGCGGCCAGTATGTATACCTGCGTGAAGCGTTTGGCCCGCTCTTCGGTTTCCTCTATGGTTGGACGCTCTTCCTGGTGATTCAAACCGGAACCGTGGCTGCGGTGGTCGTGGCATTCGGAAAATTCCTTGGCGTATTTGTTCCCTGGGTTTCCGCCAGAAACATTCTGCTCAATTTCGGGACCCTCGGGGTTTTCGGCCGCCCCATTGCCCTTACGGTTTCATCGCAACAACTGGTGGCCATCCTGGTGGTGTTCTTTCTGAGTGTGCTAAACATTTTCGGATTGCGCGTCGGCGCCGGAGTTCAAAACGTCTTCACGGTTCTAAAAGTCGCAGCCCTTCTGGGAGTGGTGTTGCTCGGTATTTGGTGGGCTTGGGGCCATCCCGTACCGGCCTCCTCCGTTCAGGGATTCTGGCAGGGCGCGCACTGGGATTTGGCCACATTGACGCTGGTTTCCGTAGCTCTGGTGGGGCCGTTGTTCTCTTCCGACGCGTGGAATAACGTCACGTTTACGGGCAGTGAAGTAATCAATCCCAAGCGCAACCTGCCCCTGGCGCTTTTTCTGGGCACCACGGCGGTCTGCGTTATCTATTTTGCCTGCAACTGGGCCTATTACCGCGTTCTGCCTTTCTTTGGGACGCCCCATGGCGGGCTGCTGAGTCAGGGGATCCAATACGCGGCGGAGGACCGCGTGGCTACCGCCGCCGTGCAGGCCATGCTGGGGGGGCGAGGCGCCGGACTGATGGCTGTGGCCATCATGGTTTCCACCTTCGGCTGCACCAACGGATTGGTGCTGGCGGGCGCGCGCGTGTATTACGCCATGGCCAAGGACGGTTTGTTCTTTCGCTCGGTGGGAAAGGTCCATCCCAAGTATCACACTCCCGCGGTTTCGCTGATGGTCTCTGCGGTTTGGGCGGCGATTCTGACCCTCACCGGCACTTACAATGAACTGCTGGACTATGTGATTTTTGCCGTCGTGCTCTTTTATATTCTGACCATCGCGGGCATTTTTCGGTTGCGACGGACGCGCCCGGATGCGCCGCGGCCTTATCGGGCCTGGGGTTACCCCGTCCTCCCCGTGCTCTACATCGCTTTCGCATCGTTTGTGGAACTGGCTCTCCTGACTCACAAGGCCTTGCGAAGTTTTGCCGGTTTGAGTATCGTCGCCATCGGCATTCCGGTTTATTATCTTTGGAGACGGTCGGCGGCGAGCCGTGTGCAGGGTGAATTGTAGCGGCGGGTTTACTCCCCCATTTTGCTTTCGCGCCAATTTACCTTGCCCAATGCCGGCAAACCGATTAGATCGGGACAGGCTCCGCGGCATCTACGAGTTTAAGGAGATAATGACACCTCATGGCGAATCTGCTGGCGAAAAAGACGTTGGAAATGATTCAAGAGGAAAGCGCCGAGCACGGTGAGCACACTCTGCGGCGGGTCCTGGGGCCCATCAATCTGATGACCCTGGGCATTGGCGCCATCATCGGGGCCGGCATCTTCGTTCTGACCGGCGCCGCGGCGGCCAAATATGCGGGTCCGGCCATCGTCCTGTCATTCGTGCTGGCGGGCTTGGCCTGCACCTTCGCCGGATTGTGCTATGCGGAGTTCGCCTCGCTCATACCCATCGCTGGTTCGGCGTACACTTACGCCTATGCGACCTTGGGGGAGTTGTTCGCCTGGATTATCGGGTGGGACCTCATCCTGGAGTACGCTTTCGGCGCGGCTACCGTGGCCTCCGGCTGGAGCGGCTACGTGCTCAGCTTCCTTCAGGATTTTGGCATTCGCATCCCACCGCAATTCACCAGCGCGCACGGTGAGGTGCTGGTGAACTACAACGGCCATTGGGAGCACCTCTCACGCATCAAGGACACCCTGGCTTCCCAGCATATCAGCCCTGAGTCCCTTCCCCACACGGGCGCTTATTTTGATCTAGTGGCCTTCCTGGCCATCATGGCCGTCACCATTGTACTGGTCATTGGCATCAAAGAATCGGCGAATTTGAACAGCGCCATCGTGATGGTCAAGGTTTCCATCGTGCTCGTGTTCATTGCGGTGGTGGGGTTCTACGCTCTGGGCCACCCTTCATTGTTTTGGGCGAATTGGCACCCCTTTATTCCTCCCAACCTGGGAACCTATGGCGCCTTCGGTTGGTCGGGCATTGCGCGCGGGGCGGGTGTGATCTTCTTCGCCTATATCGGCTTTGATGCGGTATCGACGGCCGCGCAGGAAGCCCGGAACCCCAAGCGCGACATGCCCATCGGAATTCTGGGCTCCCTGATCATTTGCACGATTTTGTACATCCTGGTTTCCGCGCTGCTCACAGGCGTCGTCTCCTATGCCACCCTGAACGTTTCCGACCCGGTGGCCATCGGTATTGACGCCGTACCCGGTGTGCGGTGGGGAAGCTTCCTCGTCAAGGTAGGCGCCATCTTCGGCCTGGGAACGGTGATGCTGGTGATGTTGTTGGGTCAATCGAGGGTTTTTTATTCAATGTCCCGCGATGGATTGCTGTGGCGTTGGGCAAGCGCCATCCACCCCCGTTTCCGCACCCCCTGGATCTCGACGAGCGTGGTGGGTCTTTGCGTCGCCATTTTCGCCGCGTTGATTCCCATTGGTATTCTGGGTGAACTGGTCAGCATTGGGACCCTACTGGCGTTTGTCATCGTTTGCGCCGCCGTCTGGGTCCTGAGGGTAAAGCGTCCGGACTTGCCGCGGCCCTTCAGGACCCCTCTGGTGCCGCTGGTGCCCATACTAGGCATTATTGTTTCTCTGGGATTGATGGCGAGCTTGCCATTGGGTACGTGGCTGCGCTTGATCGTCTGGTTGATCTTGGGCATGGTGGTGTATTTCACTTATGGCAGGAAGCACAGCCGCGTGCAACTCGCCGCGGAGGCAAATCCCGCCGCCAGCCCGGCCTCGGCGCGGTGAGCCCGGATAGGAATTTTGCCCTAATCCCGAGACCGCCAATCCTGAATTCAGAGCCACGGATATGCTCACCAAAGCGCTCGAACATCTACTCCATGAATACCGGACGCACCGCTTGGCGCGATTCACAGCGTGGGTCCTGGCTTACGGGGCCGCCCTATGGGTTGTGGACCGCTTCACGCGCGCCTCGGGTGGCGCCCCCGGCCTCCTCTGGTTCGTCTTCTGGGTTTGCGTGCTGATTTCCGGCGTCTATTACCTGATTCGCATTTTGCGGTTCATTCGCACCCGTTTGCTTTGGCGTTTGCAGCGGCGTTTGGTAGTGGCGTACATTCTCATCGGCGTCGTCCCCATTTCTCTCATCCTGGTGCTGGTCTTCTTGGGGGCTTATATCATCAATGGGCAATTCGCGGCCTTCCTCGTGGTTTTGCGCCTGCGCGATCACTTTGATGAGATTGAGCAAGTCAACCGCGTGGTGCTCCACGAGGCGCATTACGGCGGTCAAAAATCTCCGCCCGCCATGCTGGATGGGATTCAGAAGTTCTACGTCACGGAGTTGGTCAACTATACCAGGAGCTATCCGGGACTGGTGGTTACGCTGCACCTGGGAAACGTGACGCGCTCCTTCTTCCTGAATGGAAAGCCCGCGGAAAATCCCGCCAGCGCGCCGCCCTGGGTGAAGGGGGGGGAATTCGCCAATATCGTTGCCGACCAGGGGCAACTCGCCTTGCGCTCCGTAGAGCGGAGCGAGACGCCTGCCGGCGATTTGACCCTCGTCCTCTCGCAGCCCTTCTCTCCGGAACTGCTGGATCTGGTGGGGGACGGAATCGGCCCTGTGGGTGTGGTCTTATACATACAGGCCGATGGCCGCGCGGGGAAAGGGGCAAAGATCACCGTGGAGTCGTCGGGTGGGACCTTTGTCCCGGGCAACTCCATTCACTCCCAATTCGTGAAGCTTCCGGAGCCTGTGAATCGCTTCGATTTTGAAGTTTTTGGCGCCTCCTCCCTCGATCCGATTCTTTGGGGGGGAGAGCGGCAGGAGAAGGCCGGCGCCCCAGCATTTGTTTATGTGTCATCGCGAATCTTCTCCCTCAACAACCGGCTGCTGGCCACCCTCGGCGACTATTCGCAGATCTATGTTTTTATCTTTAAAGCAGTGGCCATCATTCTTCTGGTCATTGAAGGGGTGGCGCTGCTGATCGGCATCCGCATGACGCGCTCGATGACGCGCACGGTGGATACTCTTTACAATGCCACGGAGCGGGTGAAGGCTGGAGATTTCTCCTATCGGACGCATGCCTCCGGCCACGATCAGTTGAGCGCCTTGGGCGAGGCTTTTGACGGCATGACGGCTTCTGTGCAGCGGCTGATGCAGGAATCCCAGGAAAGGCTGCGGCTGCAAAGTGAACTCGACATTGCGCACGAGGTGCAACGCCAACTCTTCCCCCAGTCGGTGCCTAGAGTTCCGGGCCTGGACCTCTTCGGCGTGTGCAAAGCGGCGCGCTCGGTGAGTGGCGACTACTATGACTTCTTGAAGCTTGATGAGAATCGCGTGGGACTGGTGCTGGGCGATGTGAGCGGCAAGGGAATCTCTGCGGCGCTTTTGATGGCGGCCATTCAGTCGGCCCTGCGGGCGCAGTTTTACGATGCCTCCGCCAGCGGCCAGATATCCGCACTTGCACAGATTTCCACAGCCCGGGTCGTGGATCGATTGAATCGCCAGATCTACGCGAACACGCCCCTGGAAAAATATGTGACGTTCTTCTTTGCGGTCTACGACGCGCGAACCCGCAATCTTTCTTACACCAACGCTGGTCACCTGGCCCCCATCCTCTTCCGCGAGGGCAAAATCGAGCGCCTCCGCACGGGAGGAACGGTGGTGGGATTGTTTCCTTCCACCACCTACGAGGAGGGAGAAATCCGCCTGGAACCTAATGACCTTTTGCTTGCCTATACGGATGGCATAACCGAGCCGGAAAATACCTACGGGGAAGAATTCGGCGAATCCCGCCTCCTCGAAGTGGCGCGGGGCATGTTGAATGCTTCGCCGGAAGTGATGGCCACGGAAATCTACCGCAGTGTGAACGAATGGACGGGAAGCCCGGAACTTCAGGATGATATGACCATGGTTCTGGCGCGGGGGTGATAGGACGCGGCACGGGCAGCCTGCCACGACTTATCGAGGTCCTGGTTGTGTGAGGGTCGAAGACGCGTTGACATCCTCAGATTGACGAAGTGAAACTTGCCGCTGACATCTGACGATTTAGAATAGGTGTTTGTTGTCAGGCGCCAAGTGTCAGGGACGCGCCGGGGAAGTAACCAGCTTCGCGCCCGTCAATCCCAGATGGCGGTGGGTGGACCAGCAAATGGAGATTCGGTGTTCGTTGATGATGACCAACCCGTGAGCGTCGGCCAGCGTCAGCGACTGGTCGCCAAACTTCTTCACCAGCCGGCTGGTTTTGGTTAATTCCTCACGATCGAAAGGCTGGGTGGCAAGGACCGGGAGATCGTCAATAAAGTTGAGAAACTGGATGGCCCGATTCCGGTCGTATCGCCGCAGAAACCAGCCATGGCCTTCGGCGATGACGAGCGCCGAGGTCACCAGCCGGGGCGGGCTGGAGAAGAGCCTGCGAAATAGTGGATGGTAGCTGTCCGAACGGTCCAGAAACGCAATCAGGGCGGAAGTATCGACGTAAGCCTCAGTCTTTGGTGCCATAAACGATCTCATCAATCGACTGGCTGGAATGTGGGTTCCCCGACTCGACCAGCCCGGCGTAGCGCATCCATTTCGGCTGGCCGGAAGGCGGCAGCATGCTTTTAATAGCCCGGCGGACATACTCCGCCACGGAGATTCCCAGCGCTGCGGCTTCCTTTTTGGCCAACATGTAATCCTGCGCTTCGAGACTGACCTGGGTGCGAAGCATGTTATCACCCCTCGGCAATATGATAACACAGTGGGGGTTTGGGGGGGATCATGGTTTTTGATTCTGCGGCAGGAATTGGAGCATGCCCCCCCCTTCGACAAGCCCTCCCAGCCGTTTCGGAACGCCTGGGGCACCCAACTTATTTGCATCCCCATGAGTCTTGATTCCGAGGCGACTGCGAGGTGGGGAAGAATGGCTGCCTATTTTCGCATTCGCAAAAAGCTCTTGCTTTTGCCGTATTCTTGTAGCACTATTGCTACAATATGAAGAATGAACCTCACGGCCCTCAGGCCTCTCGTCTTCGCCAACGGAAGTTTGAACTGTTGCGGCACTTCGCTCTACCTTCCGACCTCCTCCCCGGCTCCCTCACTTTCAACCTCACCCGCTGTGGTCATCCCCGCTGTCGTTGCGCCACGGGAAAAGGCCATGCGGCTTGGGTGCTGACCTTCATGGTGAAGGGAAAGCGGCGAGTTCGAACGCATCCCCAAGGATTGGGTAGACGACGTGCGGCGCCGCGTCGAGGCGGGGCGGGAGTTCCAAGACGCCGTCCGCGAAGTGCTCGCCGCCAATGCCCAGCTTCTGGTCTGGGCGCGGAAGCAGCGACGGAAAAAGCGGTGAAGGGACCGAGTCCGCGACGCCTCTGGAAATACCTGGCGCGCTGTCTGCGTCTGCAATCCTATCTGCTGTCCCCCGGCGATGGCCGCACGGCACCCCAGATCCCGGCTCGGGTCTTGCTTTGGGCTCTGCTGCTCGGCCGACTGCTCAGGGAATACTCCTTCTACGCCGTGGAAGCCTTGGTGCATTCCTCGGCGCGTCGGGCTCTGCAGATCACGACCTCGTTCGGTGACGATGTGTTGGGTTACTTCACCGAGCGCTTGCCGGCCGCCCCCACCCGCGCCGCCTTGGCCACCGCCTTGCGCCAAGCCAAACGTCACAAGGCTTTCGACGGCAGCCCCTTCATCGGTTTGGCCGTGGATGGCACCACGGTGGGGCGCTGTCAGCAGTCCGCCTGCCAGCTCTGCCGACCCCACCGGAACTCGGTCGGCCAGATTACCAGCTACCGTCATCATTTGACCCTGGTCAGCGTGGTGGGAACCGGCTTGACGCTTCCCTTGGACGTGGAACCCTATGGGCAGGGAGATAGTGAATACGCCGCGGGCCAGCGTCTCCTGCGACGCGTTGTCGACACGCTGGGTCCCCGCTTTGCCGACTACGTGGTGGTGGATGGAGAATTCGCCACGGCGCCTTTTCTGCATGCGGTGGGAGATTTACATCTGCGGGTGGTGGCGCGCTTGAAAGGCAACCTCCCCGAGTTGTTTCAGGCCGCGCAAAAACGCTTTGCCGCCCAGCCTCCCACCCACTGTTTCTGGGAAGGGCACGACCGGGTGGAGGTCTGGGACGCCGACGACTTCGACCCCTGGGACACCCTGCGCTGGCAGACCGTGCGGGTCCTTCGTTACCGCCAATACAAACCCGATGGAACCGTCTATGAGGCTTTCTGGTTGACCGATTTTCCCACCCGCCGGCTCAGCAGCCGCTCTCTGTTTCGCCTTGCCAAGAGCCGTTGGGAAATCGAGAACCAAGGATTCAATGACGCCAAGAATCGCTACGGCCTGGAGCACATCTGTCATCACCACGCCAACAGCCTGCTCCTCGTCTGGCTGATTACCTGCTTGGCCTTGACCGTCGAACGCCTCTACCGCCTGCGCTATCTCCACCGCGGCACCCACCCGCTTCGCTCCGCCATCGAACTACTCCGCCTCCTGCGCCTCAGTTTGGCCAGCCCGGCGAACCTGGATACCAGTTGATCTGCCTCACGCCACCAGGGCACCGACCTCCTCCCTTTCGCTCTTTGACAACCTCGCTCCCTTCGCGGGCTCCTCGCCCGCCCGGAATCTTATTCTCGGAAAATAGACCCCCTGCCTCCCCCAACCCCCGTACCCTCCACAAGCGCTCCTCGTCCTATTCAAATTGACTCCGTCATCCTATTCCTCCGAAACGGCTGCAAGCCCTCCTTGCACCGTTGCCACGGGAAGGGAACTCCGGTAAACTCTGGTGTTAATCCCTGCGTCAAGGAGTTGATGTGTGGCTCTCCGCAATCGCGTTGCCCTGGTAACTGGCGCCTCGCGTGGAATCGGCAAGGAAATCGCCTTGGCGTTGGGGCGTGCCGGCCTGCGTGTTGCCATCGCCTTTCGCACCAATAAGCTGGGCGTCCAAAAAGTTTTGTCGGATTTGCGCGCGGTGGGAGCGGAAGGCCTGGCCTTGGCCACGGATGTCACCGATCCCGCGCGGGTCAAGGAATTGATTGAGGCCGTGACCAGGCAATTCGGCCGGCTGGACGTTCTAGTGAACAATGTCGGTGACTTTGAGTGGAAGCCGGTGGTGGAATCGACCGTGGAAGCATGGGGCTCGGTCATTACTTCCAACCTGTTCAGCGTTTTCTACACCACCAAGTTCGCCTTGCCGGTCATGCGGCGGCAGCACTGGGGACGCATCATCAACCTAGGCGCGGTGGGCGCGGAGCGGGCATTTGGGCAGGCGAAAATCTCCGCCTATTCCGCCGCCAAAGCCGGCATTGTGGCCTTTACCCGCTCCGTGGCGCTGGAGGAGGCGTCCAATGGCATTACCGCTAACGTGGTGAACCCACCGATGATCGACGAGAAAGAATTATCGCTGGAAGAAGCCCAGCGCCTCACCGATGTGCGCTTCCCCGTGGGCCGGCCCGCCACCGGCCGTGATGTGAGCGAAGCAGTGAGATTCTTTGCCTCGGAAGAGGCTGCCTTCATCACCGGCCAGGTAATCAACGTGAGCGGCGGGTGGATGCTGTGAAAAGCTCACAGCCGACAGCTCACAGCCCGACAGTCAGGTGTAACTGTGAGCAGTTAGCTGCCGGCTGTCAGCTATATTCAACATGAAAATTCTCACCGCCTCCGAGATGCAGCGCATTGATCGTCTGACCACGGAACGATATGGCGTTCCCAGCCTGACGCTGATGGAGAACGCCGGCCGTGGCGTGGTGGAGTTTCTTGTTTCGCGCCTCGCGCCCCTCGCATCCCACCGCATCGTGATCCTCTGCGGGAAAGGCAACAACGGCGGTGATGGCTTGGTGGTGGCGCGCCTGCTTCGCGACCAGGGATTCCACCCGCGCGTGCTTCTGTTTGCGGACCCGAAAGGCTTGCGTGGGGATGCCGCCGTGAACTATGAACGGCTGCTCCCTTCCGCCCCGCCGGAAATCATCGCCGACCGGGAGGCGTGGCGAGCCATCGCGCCTTCTCTTATTCATACGGCCCTGTTTGTAGATGCTTTGCTGGGCACCGGACTGGCGAAGCCGCTGGAAGGGTTCTGGCTGGAAGTTGTGCGCCACGTCAATACGGAATTCCCCACCGCACGCGTGCTGGCAGTGGATTTGCCTTCAGGGATTTCGGCGGATTCCGGCGACCTCATTGGCGAACACATGCGCGCGGACTTCTCCGTTGCCTTCACAGCCCCAAAGATCGCCCATGTGTTTCCCCCTGCGTGCGAATGCATGGGCGAGTGGGTGGTGAAACAGGTTGGAACTCCGCCTGAAGCCCTGGAGAGCGACGCGAGCCTCCTGATGAACTATGCGGGCAGGCAGGATGTGGCGTGGATTGCGAAGCCGAGGGCCGCGGCCGCGAATAAGGGCAATTTTGGGCATGTGCTGGTCCTGGCCGGTTCGGTGGGCAAGACCGGGGCCGCGGCCATGGCCGCGCGCGCCGCATTGCGGGCGGGGGCGGGCCTCGTGACGGTGGCGACCGCCAAGAGCGCCCTGCCCATCATCGCGGCGTTGGGTATGGAATTCATGACGGAGGCACTGCCCGAAACCGACGGAGCCATTTCCCTTCGCGCCCTCGAAGGCCCGAGTCTGGATAAACTGGTTGCGGGGAAAACCGTACTGGCCGTGGGGCCGGGAATCGGTGGGCACTCCGAGACAGCGGAGTTCGTGCGCACCGTCGTCAATAAGTATTCGCTGCCCATCGTCCTGGATGCGGATGGCCTGAATGCCTTTGCCGGCCGCATGGATTCTTTTCGCCGAGACGTTCCGGCCCGCCGGGTCGACGGTGTTCACGCCACATCCCGGCGAAATGGCGCGACTGACGGGGAAGACGACAGCGGAAATCCAAAGCCAGCGCGTGGCCGTAGCGCGCGAATTCTCCAGGAAATATGGCGTCACCCTGGTGCTGAAGGGATTTCGAACCTTGGTGGCCTCTCCGCAGGGACAGGTTTGGGTGAATCCCACGGGCAATCCCGGAATGGCCACGGGCGGCACCGGCGATGTGCTGACGGGTATGATGGCTGGTCTCCTGGCACAATTTCCTGCTCATCCAGTGAGCGAAGCGGCCACGGCTGCGGTATACTTACATGGTCTGGCGGGCGACCTTGCAACAGAAGAACTGGGGCAGCATTCCATGTTGGCCGGGGACCTTTTGGAAAAGATCCCGGCCGCCTATAAGAAATTGACGACTGTCGATTGAGGATGGCCGATAGGCGATTGATGATTGAGAGCAAAGATCTCGTCCGCGTTCTTAATCGGCGATCGACAATCGTCAATCGACAATGGTGAATCGACAATCAACAATTCTGGCCGAGCGCGTGACGCATTCACCCGAAGAAACCGTGCTTTTGGGGCGCGAAATAGCGGCGCATCTCCAGCCGCCTTGCCTGGTGCTGTTGGAAGGGGATTTGGGCGCAGGCAAAACGACGCTGGTGAAGGGGATTGTCGCCGGCTTGGGCGCGGCAAGCGAAGATGAGGTCACCAGCCCTTCCTTTACTTTAGTGCATGAATACGGCTCAGCCGGCCGGGTCTATCACGCGGACCTCTACCGCATCGAAGGTGCGCGGGATCTTGCCACCCTGGGGTGGGAGGAGTTATCCACTCAGGCGGCGACGGTTCTGGTTGAATGGGGCGAGAAGCTTGGAGATAATATCCCCATACCTTGCGTCAGAATTCAAATGGAGCATCGGGGAAGTGACGACCGTCGAATCCTGGTCGAGCGTGTGGAAGCGTAGCTTCGAAATCCGAGCGTGCGCGCTTCTCGGACTTCTGCTGGCGGCCCTCGCCGCCGGGTGCGGCAGCGTTCCCAAGACCTACTTCTACACTTTGCAGGCGCCCGCCGCACCCGCGCCCGATGATCCCAAGACGAACTACGTTCTGGGTGTAGAACACTTCCGCGCGCCGGAAGTCCTGCGCGACGATCGCATTGTCTACTATGTGTCTCCGACACAGATGAATTTCTATCAGTATCACCGTTGGGGCTCAGACCCTGCTACGTTGCTCTCCGAGTTCACCGCGCAATGGTTGGAAGCCAGCGGGGTCTTTGCGCAGGTGAAAATGCTTCCCGTGCGCGAGCGCTTGGATTACATTTTGGGGGGAAACGTCCTCAGTTTTGAGGAACTGGATTCCGAGGGAGCCGCCAAAGTTCGCTTCGCCTTGGCGCTCTCACTGGTGCGAACCAGCGATCATAGACTCGTGTGGTCGGACGAACAGCGGCGGGAAGCGCCTCTGGCGGAGCGTGGCGTGGAGGGCGTCGCCAGCGCGTTGAATGCCGCTTGCAACCAAGCTCTGCGTGATATGATTCCAGGCCTCCTCGCGCAGATTGAACAGGATTTTAAGAACAGTGGCAAGTGACGAGTGGCGAGTGACGAGCAGGCAGAAGCAAAACTGGATGTGCTGAGCGGAACGGTAATTGGGTTGCCAGGCAAGTCCGACGGCTTGCTGGTCACTCTTCACTCATCACTCGTCACTGTTCTTCAAGGCCAGTGCTGGGCAATACCACTAAACGGAGAAAATCTGACCATGGCGGAAAATGTGAGCCCCACTCCGTGGGGCCTGATTGTGGGTTCTTCGAGCGGCTTCGGCGCCGCAGTCAGTGTGGAATTGGCGCGCTGCGGAATCAATATCTTCGGCGTGCATTTTGATCGCCGCCAGAATATGCCCCAGGTTGAACAGGTCATTGCCCGCATTCGCGAAACCGGCGTTGATGTCCTCTTCTTCAATATCAATGCTGCCGATCCCGGGAAACGGGCGGAGGCCTTGAACCAGATGCAAGAGCATTGGAAGAAGACCGGTGGTAAGCACTTCATTAAGGTCTTGCTGCATTCCGTGGCGTTTGGTTCGCTGAAACCTTACCTGGGTGAATCCCCCGACGAGGAACTGACCCAACAGCAGATGGACATGACCGTAGACGTTATGGGGAACAACCTGGTTTATTGGGTGCAGGATCTTTTCCGCAGAAAAATGCTCGGCCACGGAAGCCGCATCTACTGCATGACCAGCGCCGGCGGCCACAGTGTGATTCCCAATTATGGGGCGGTTTCAGCCGCCAAAGCGGTCATGGAATCGCACGTTCGCCAGCTTGCTTACGAACTCATGCCCTATGGTATTACGGCCAACGCCATTCAGGCTGGAATCACCATTACCGCCGCTTCCGCCAAGATTCCCGGAATCGAAAAACTCGCTGAGTTCGCGCGGCTGCGTAATCCCGGTGGACGGCTGACCACTCCCGAGGATGTTGCCCAGGCGATCGCCGCCCTCATGAGCGACAAAACCCAATGGATGACGGGAAACGTTATTCGCGTGGATGGTGGCGAAGATATCGTGACATGAGAAGTCAGAAGCTAGATGTCAGAACCTCGAAGTCACAAGTTGGAATATGCGCACGAATATGTGACACGCGGATTCTAACTCCTAGCTTGTAACATCTATATTTCTTACGAACTCCTTCTTCCCCTGCGCGGGAAGTGCCGCGAGACTGAGTACCCTCCTGATTTGATCCTGTGTCGCGCGCTTCGCTCGATAGAGCTTCATATACTCGGCAATCGTCACGCGCGCGGATTCGCGGGGGGGAAGAGGATGAATCTGATCTCCCGCCTGGATCACGCCTTCCTGAAGCACGCGAAGATAGCAGCCGGTGCGCCCGCTTTCCAGAAATGTCTCGATAATGCCAGGCGTCTCCAGTGCCAGCGCCAGCTTGAAACAGGGGAGGCGCGGCTGGGTAACCAGGAAGCGCGCAGTTCCGATCGCGAATTCATCGCCGATGGCCACTTCATTTTCGCCCAGCCCTTCCACGGTCAAATTCTCGCCGAACGATCCTGGTCCCAAATCGTCGCGTTGCAGTGCTTTTTTCCAGTAAAGGATGTTGTCCCAGGAATAGAGATAAACCGCCCTGTCGGGGCCGCCGTGGACGAAGAGGTCCGCCTGCCCGTCGCCCTGAAGGTTTAGCTTGCCCACCACGACCGGGCCGGGGACGGGAGTTTTGAATATTCCCGTCTCTACCCGTTTTCCGTGCACACTCACTACCCGAGGCATGGCGACGTTGATGGAAATGAGTTTCATGGAGCTTCGCGGCCCGATTCGCTTTCTTTAATAACCCCCGGGGACATCGGAGGAGACAGTGCTTACTCCTTATGGACAGCAGCGCTTGACTTTCGCCAAGGGCCGGTGCATCCTCCCTGAGGAGGTAACCATGGGTTCGATCCTTCCAGTAATAATATGTCTTCTGGTTATCATGCTCTCCTCCGTTGGCTATCATGCCGCGCAACGGAAGCGGATGAAGCGGAGCAAAGAGATTCTCGACCGTTACAATCCAGAGCGCAGCAAGAAGCCGTTGGGCCTATAACGGCTTGCAGATCCCCCCTGGATTCAAACTGAGCCTCCACCACCTCATGATAATCGGATTTTGACGAACTCGCGCGATTCCTATAGAATCATGGGGTTGGGTTACCCCTCTCCAGGGTGAAGGGCTGAGTCGAGAGAATAAAATGCCAATCAAACGAGTGGTGCTGGCAAAACCGCGAGGATTCTGCGCTGGTGTCGACCGCGCCATTGATGTTGTGAATATGGCGTTGCAGCTTTATGGCTCACCGGTGTACGTGCGCAAGGAGATTGTCCATAACAAATACGTCATCCGCGCCCTCGCCGCCAAGGGTGCGGTTTTCGTTGATGAACTCGATGAGGTTCCGGATGGCGCGGTGGCGATTTACAGCGCCCACGGTGTATCCCCAGCGGTCCGAGCCACGGCTGCCGCGAAGAACCTGAAGGTTATTGACGCCACTTGTCCGCTGGTCACCAAAGTTCATAGCGAAGCGGTGCGCTACGCCGGCGATAACCGTTCGATCATTCTCGTGGGACATGCCGGCCACGACGAAGTGATCGGCACCATGGGGGAAGTACCTCAACAGATTCAACTGGTGGGCAGCATCGAGGAAGCGGAAAAAGTGCAGGTCCCTGACCCTGACCGTGTGGCCGTGACCACCCAGACCACCTTGGGCGTTGACGACGCCAACGTCATCATTGATGTTCTTCGCCGCCGATTTCCGAAATTGCATACTCCCACCAGTGACGACATCTGTTACGCCACCCAAAACCGGCAGACGGCAGTCAAGCTCCTGGCGGAGGATGCCGACCTCGTTCTGGTTCTGGGATCGGATAACAGCTCGAATTCCCGCCGTCTGCGTGAAGTTGCCGAGGGCGCCGGCGCCAGAGCCTTCCTAATCGATGATGCCACGGAGATTGAACCTGGGTGGTTGGAGGGTGTCGAAACCGTCGCCATTACGGCGGGTGCGTCCGCGCCGGAATACCTCGTTCAGCAAGTGGTGGACTACTTCCGGTCATTGGGGGTCGAGCAAGTGGAAGAAGTCATGGCCATCGACGAGAAAGTGACCTTCCTACTTCCCCCGGAACTCACGCGAGAGATGAGCGCGCGCGGCTTGACCCAGATAAACTAAAGAAAGTATTGGTAGTGATTCATTTTGCTCCACGCCAACCGCCGCAGGTTATTCGCGGATGGTTTCCATTCCCATTCTCGTCACCACCAGCTTATCCAGCCCCGCCACCAGACCATAGAGCAGGAATCCCAGCACCGAACTGAACAGGATTGCCCCGAACAACTGCAAGGTGTCAACCCGCATGGAGGTGTAGAGCACCAGGAAGCCCAGGCCTTTCTTGGCGCCCGCCAACTCGGCCACGATGGCGCCGATGACGCTAAGCGTGGCTCCCACCCGCAGTGAGGCGAAAAAGTAAGGAAGGCAGTGCGGCACTTGCAGCTTGGTGAGCAGTTGCCATTTGGTCGCCCCGTAGCTGCGGAAAAGGTACCACGCATCTTCGTTGAATGAGTGGAACCCTTTGAGCGTGGTCACGAATATCGGGAAGAAGCATATGGCCGCAGCCATTACGACTTTGGACATGAGCCCGTATCCGCACCAGAGGATTAACAGGGGGGCGATGGCAACGATGGGCACGGTTTTGGCGGCGATGGCCCAAGGCACAATGGCGCGCGCAGTGGATTCGCTCATCACCGAGATGATGGCGAGCGAGACGCCGATGACAATTCCCAGCACCAAGCCGAGCGTGCTTTCCACCGCCGTGACCCAGAAATGACCCATGAATCCAGCGAGATTCTCCCCACAGTAAACCAGCAGCGCCGTCGGCCGCGGAAGAACGTAGTCCGGCACACGGAACGCCCGCACCGCCACTTCCCATAGCAGCAATACAGCGATGCCCAGGGCCGTGGGGGGCAAGTGCCGCCGGACTTTCGCCAGGATCCTATTCATCATAAAGCACGTCCCGGACCCGCGAAATCAGCTTCAGACCTTCGAGCGACTCGAGAAACTTCCTGCTTCCTTCGCGCCTGAGCGGGTTGGCCAGGTTCTTTTTGATCATCGCCGGCCGGGGGCTGAGCACATAAATGGAGTCTCCCAAATAGCACGCCTCTTCCACCGCATGCGTCACCACGATTAGGGTTCTGCTGAGTTGGCGGCAGAGATTGCGCACCTCTTCGTTCAATCGCCAGCGGGTGACTTCGTCGAGCGAGCCGAAGGGTTCATCCAAAAGCAGGATGGGGGTGGAGTCAATGAGCGCGCGAGCCAGCGCCACGCGTGAGCGCATCCCCCCGGAAAGCTGCCGGGGACGGTTCTTCTCAAAGCCGTGGAGCCCCACCATGTCGATGATCTGCGCCACCTGGGCAGGATCGCGTTTCTTGCCTTTAATCTCGAGTGGCAGCACCACGTTACCCACCACGTCGCGCCAGGGCAGCAAGCAGGGATCTTGAAACATCAAGGCGCAGCTTTCCTGGAACTTGTGGGGATTCTCTTCTCCCTGGATGGCAACTCTCCCAGCCGTGGGATGGACGAGGCCCGCCAGGATTTTCAGAAATGTGGATTTGCCGCAGCCGGAGGGCCCGATCAGCGCCACGTGCTCGCCGGGCTTGAGTCCCAGGTGGATTCCCGCAATCGTCGGCAGCCAGCCGAGCTCCGGGTGGGGAAAATCCTTGCTCACGTTTTCCGCTTCGATGGCGTAGCTAGAGCTTGGCGGCATTGATCTTCTCGATGAAACTGCTGTCGTAGGTTCTGTTGATGTCCACCGGCGTCTTCAGCAACCCGGAGTCCAACATCATTTTGTACATGCTATTCCATTTCGGAATGTCGATCCACCCCACGGGCTTGTTGCCGGCCTGGATCAGCTTAACGGTGGCATTGAACATGCGGGTCTGGTGGTCGCGGTTGAGGTCAGGGTTCACTCTCAGGGTATCCGCCACCGCTTCGTCGGGATGCTGGATCGCGTAGGTCCAGCCTTGGAGTGCGGCCCGTAGGAACGCTGTTACCTTGGCAGGATTCTCCTCGATTAGTCTCTCGGTTGTGAATATTGTATCGCCGACAGCGGGGACACCCCAATCTTCGCAGAAAATCTCCTGCACCGGTACCTTTTGCTCTTCCGCCACCAGGGGTTCATTCAGGCTGTACCCCGACCAAACGTCAACCTCGCCGGAAAAGAACCGGGGCATGTCAACCTTGATGGGGACTTCCTTGACTCGAGCCGTGTCAACGCCCGCGTTCTTCATCATGACGCGGTAATAGTACTCGATCTCCATTCCGTATTTCAGGCCCACGGTGTGGCCCACAAAATCTTTGGGGCTTTTGATGTTTTTCGACTGTGGGGCGAAGAAGACCACCGGATTGTTCTGGAAAATAGTAGCTACGGCCACCACCGGCACGCCGTTGCTGCGGGCTTGGATGATGTCGGTGGCCGGCGAAACCCCGAAATCGTTGGAACCCGAGGCCACCAGCAGCACCGGGCTCACGTCGGGGCCACCCGGCTCGATGGAGACGGTAAGATTCTGCGCCTGAAAATATCCCTTGGCATTGGCAACATACAGCCCGGCGAATTGCGCCTGGTCCAGCCATTGAATCCGCACGGAAGTGATTTCTGGGCGGCTGTCGTGGCGGCACGCAGGCGCCGCCGTGAGCAAGGCGAAGGCGGCCAGTAGAAAAAGCATTTCTCTTAGCGGGCGCATTTGGCTGGGCATGGGTTTACCTTTCCCTGAACCACGTGCCCCCCTGGATCGCGCCCCCTCCAGCCCATCATGGTTCATCAATGCTTTGAATGTTCCCCGGCCGGTCTGAGCCCGTAATGCTCATCTCTATCTTACTACGGGACACGGGATACGGGGTACCGGACACGGGGTACGGGATACGGGATACGGGATACGGGACACGGGATAAGGAACACCCCACTCAGCAAACCGCACCGCGCAAGTCCGCGCAAATTGGCATACAATGGTCGCCGGCCGGATCTGGGGTCGCCGCCGAACGTGGGGGCAACGCGTGACCCGAGCGAGATAATCCGCAGAGCGACTTATCGTAGGGCCGAACGGCGTTCGGCCTTGGGGCGAGCGCCGCTCACCCCAAAATTAGAATTGAGGAGGATCGAGTGGCCAACATGGATCGCAGGGATTTTCTTAAGGCAGGAAGCATTGCCACCGTGGGAACTTATTTTGCCGGATCGCAAAAGGTGCATTTGCTGGCAGCGCCGCAGACCGAGCCGGCCAAGCCCATCGCTGCCAACGACCATATTCAAATCGCACTCATTGGAGCGGGCGGACAAGGCCAGGGTGATACGAAGCAGGCCGCCATGGTTCCGGGCGTCAAGGTGGTGGCGGCCGCAGACTGTTACAACGGTTGTCTGGACCACGCCAAGGAATTGTGGGGGAACGATATCCTGACCACGCGCGACTACGCCGAGATTCTTGCGCGCAAGGACATTGACGCCGTCATCATCGGCACTCCCGATCACTGGCACATGCAGGCATCGATTGACGCCATGAACGCGGGCAAGGATGTTTATTGCGAAAAGCCCATGATCCACCTCTATTCCGATGGGCCCAAAATCATTGACACTTGGCGCAAGACCAACCGGATTGTGCAGGTGGGCAGCCAGCGGGTGAGTTCCATCATTTACCTGAAGGCGAAGGAACTGCTCGCCGCGGGAGCGATTGGCACCCTCAACATGGTTACCGTCTGGTACGACCGCAATTCGGCGCAAGGCGCGTGGGAATACACGGTTCCCTATGATGCCGACACCACCACTTGCGATTGGCCGCGTTTTCTCGGCACGGCGCTCCAGGTTCCTTTTGACGGCGAACGCTTTTTCCAATGGCGCAAGTACAAGGATTACGGCACCGGCGTCGCCGGCGATTTGTTTGTTCACCTATTCAGTGGCGTACACCTCATCACCGATACCCATGGCCCCACGCGCGCCCAGGCCACGGGCGGGCTGCGTTTTTGGAAAGACGGCCGCGACGTGCCGGATGTGATGATGGCGCTTTATGACTACCAGAAGGGATTTAACCTCAGCGTGCGCACCAATTTCGTCGATGGCGGTTCGGAGAATGAAGGGTTCGTCTTTACCGGCTCGGAAGGCTCGATGACGATCGGTTACGACGGGCTCACCATCACTCGCGTGCCGCGAGAGAAGGAGCCGGGTTATCGCGTCGAGGTGTTTTCAACGGCGATCCAGAAACGGATGCTGGAAATCTATCACGAGAAATATCCCGTCACCCGTCCCGCCGGGCCAGCCTTGCTGGGTGAAGAAAGATACGTTGCCCCCAGGGGTTACAGTGACCAATATGACCACATCAAGAACTGGATTGAAGCCATCCGCACCCGCCGACCCGTGACGGAAGACCCCGTCTTCGGCTTCCGCGCCGCCGGCGCCGCCCTGCTCAGCAACGTGAGCTACGACAGCGGCAAAGCCGCACATTGGGATGCGGAGGGAATGAAACTGGTGTGAGGGTTCGAGCAGCGCGCTGTTTTCGAGGGGCCTTTGGGCGGTTTGATTGTGGATAAACCAAGGATGCCCAATGAAACGCGCGCATAAGGGCATTGGGCTAAGGGGTGCCGGAGGGGACAAAATATCCGGACGGAGGCGGTTCGGCGACAAAATGTCCATGCGGGGGTCTAGCGACATCATGTCTGCCTCGGGACATAATGGACACAAGGGGTACTCTAACCTTCCGCGGCCCGGACGCCTTTCAACCAACGGCGGTCTCTGTCCGAGTGTTACTGCTCAGCCTGCCTGCTTCCGGCCGACGCCGGGCATATCGCTTCCACGCCCTTCGTTGAGTTCGGCGCAAATCGCATCCAATTCGGCCGAGTGGGCCGCGACATATTCTCGAGCAGTTTCCTGGAGGTTGGCGATATTATCCGGCGTCACGTCATCCATATCGTTTTCGGCGGTTGACAAATTGGAAATCTGCAGCCGATGGTACGTGCATCCCGGCATGCATTCCAACTGATAATCGACGGCCTCGGAAACGCTATCCATAAAAACCGGCACAATCTGCTTGGCCCAGCCCGCCAGTCCCCAGTCTTTGGCTTGGGCATAGGCGATGTTATCTTGCCGGTCGCCGGTTCCCACTGAAACCACCACGACTTGCGCGAATTCCGGGTAAAGCGCTCGCGCTTCCGCATAGGCGGCCATGGCGGGGTTGTTCACGAATACGCCGCCGTCCACCAGCGCGTAGTCTTCCGCGCCCCGGGTGAGGTGAAACGGGGGAAAGAAGGTTGGCGCCGCCGAGGTGGCTCGGGCGATGGACGCGACGGGCCAATTGTAATTAGGATCGGAGGCGATGCGGTGGCTCTTAAAGAAGAAGGGAAGCTGCGCTTGCAGATCGTAGCTGGAGACAAGTAGCGGAGTGAGCGCCGTCCTGAACTCCGTGGCTGGGAAGAATTCCGCGAGGACTTTTTCCAGGCCGTCGGGTGAGTACTTCGGGAACAAAACCTCTTTCTCCGGCGTGAGGATGTTCTTCTTGAAGATCGCGGGGCCATTCTGGACGTAGAGGTCGAGCAGTTCGTCCGGCGTATACGGCTGGCCGTTGTGACCCCGCGTCCCGATTCCCAGCGCGATGATGCCGCCCGTCGACGTTCCCGCGATGAGGTCAAAGACCTCACACAAATTCTTGCCCAGCCGTTTTTGCAGTTCGGCAAGGATGATCGCCGGAATGATCCCGCGAATGCCGCCACCATCAATCGAGAGAACCTTAATGCTCGCCACTTGGGTTTCCTCCTCGGTATAATTTTCTAGCCCCGGTCAGAAAATCACTGATCCTGGGTCGTATGTCCAGGCTCCCTATCCTGCTAAGCAACTGTGATCGTAAACGCCTGCGACTTTGTATTCGACGCGGCATCAGTTACTTGAACACTAAAGGCGAAGGTGCCTGTGGCGGTGGGAATGCCGCTGATCTGTCCATTCGAATCGAGATTCAATCCTGCAGGCAACTGACCGCCCGTACGTCCCCACCTGTAGGGTGAGGTCCCGCCAGAAGCAGCTAATGTTTGAGCATATATCGCACCGACTTTGCCCTGGGGAAGACTGCCTGCCGTTGAGATACTCAAAGTTGCTCCCGTCGTGGACTGGGACGCTGCCGACTTCGCCAATACTTTTTGGTCAAGCTGCGACAGAATTCCCGTAAACAAACGTTCCGAGAATCCCAGTACGAATGCAAGACCGAGCGCGACCGGACTCGTAGCGTTGCACCAGTCAACTTTGAGTGCGGAACCGAGGATGTTGAACTCATAACCGAGGATCACCAGCAGAATGCCGGCCCAACCCATCAGGGCGCCGACAACTGGACTCAAAAAGAGGGTCGTCCAGGATGCGCCATAGTCCGTTGGTACGTTTTCGCGGAAAAGCGTGCGGGTAAGGCGGCTCAGCAGTCCGCCCGTGGCGCCCAGCAGGAACAGTTCCGTGTGGCCAAGCGCGGCGCCCAGCGAAACAATCAGCAATAAGGCGGAAACGACCAGATAGATTGCCTTATTGAACCAACTCATCATGGCGGAGTAGTCTGAGTCGGCACGGTCGTAGATAAGACCGAGTGCCTCATAGAGAAGTGCCCTCCAGCGTCCTATGGGCACGGCGGGTTGGGCAGCCAAGGCTCGCTGGAACGCGATCCGCCAGCTCGCCCGCCGACGGCTTCAAGTAGCCAGCGATTTCCTCCAGGATAGGCTTCAACTGGTCGATTGTGGCTGGGGGATCGGCAGCGAGAGTATTTGTAATCTTCTTCGCCAAGGCCGCAGCGGCGTGGGGATGGAGAAGTTTACTCGCGTGCTCCAACAACGGTGTGAGGGTGTTAGCCGCCTTCAACGCTTCGTCGATCTGATTCGCCAGCTTCGCGGTCGCCGTAGGTTCGAGAGCGGTGGCCGCATCTTGCAGAATTTTCTGGCAATCCGCAACCGTGACGGACGATCCCGGATCGAGCGCCCGGCGCACCCTCTCGCTCAGGTCTGCATCGGATTGCAGATAGGGCAAGACTTGTGTTAGGAGCGGCCTACACTTGTCCGCGGGAAGCGCCGGCGTGGCCGCCAAAGCTTCATTAATCCTGTCAGCGATCGCCACAGCGGGCGGAGTGGCGGCTTGACGTAGCTGAGATTCGGCGCGTTCCAACCCGGCCCGCACTCTGTCCGCAGGGAGAAAAAAAACTATTCGCTCCTCAGCCTCGTGGACATAGGCCCAACCGACCATCTCCTGCCCGCGATTCCAGAAAAGATAGTCGGCCCACCGGTGCCACCAACGTTGATTCTCTCCAGTGAACTGATCAGAAGCCTTGGAGAGCAGTGCTTCTATCGATGCAACGTCTGGGTTCGCTGAGTCGGAAAGGGAATCGACACTCGCTTTTGCGGAATCGATAGCTGCCAGCGCGTACTTGCGCGTCGGTAATGCGAGATTGTTCCAACGGAGGAGAATGAGGACCACCAGGTAAATTAGAACGGTGATCAACATTGGGATTGTGGGCGTAAACCAACCTCTTTGGGGGAAGACCGGTTCAGCGGTGGGGCAGCCCGCCGTTCCCTCGCCCGTGAGCAAAATCACCCCTTGGTGCGTGACCTTGTTGGGAGTCGCGGGCGGGGCGGCCTGTCCCTGATTGTTCCCAGTCGCAGCGGGTTTGTTTGTGGGGGCGCCTGGACGGGGAGGGGGTGGAGGGTTCGCAGTCGGAGGTGCGTTGTTCGCCGGGGCGGCCGCCGGCGTGGCCTCAACCGAAATAGAGAGCGAGGATTCTATTTTGGTCGTGTGTTTCGGAGCGAACGAAACATTCACGGCGCATGACTCCGACGGGGCAAGCTCGCAACTCGACGGATTAAGGACGAAGTCGCCATCGGGCGGAGTCGCAACGGTAATCTTAACTGATGCCTCGGGCTGGGCAGTTAACGTCACGGTTTGCACCCCGCTGGTGGTGCCGGTCATTTGTTTGCCGAAATCCAGTATCCCACGAGGCACACCGCTTAGAATTAAGCTCTTCGCCAAACCCTGTAGCGATGCCGAATTGTCCAGCGGGGGGTTCCCAGTATTTTGACTCGTACCCCCCCCAGAGGGGCTTGGCGAAGACTTCTTCACTTCGTAAGCTACGTACACACATGTTGCAAGCACCAGAAGCAGGACTGCAATATTGATGAGTGTCTGTGAGGATTTGCTGCTATCAGGGATTGTCGGTTTGGATTTGTCGTTCATAAGCCCTCCCACCTATCGTCGTAGCCTCGGTCAATTCCTACTTGAACTGATCGGGGGTTGACCGTCGGCCACCCGGCCCTTTCATCCCATCTGGGCAGTTGCCACGATCATCTTAGCGTCCTCCGAATTGACGCGGCCATGGGCTTCGCCCTTTCTGCACCAGGGACCGTTATACATGACGACACAAATGAACGCGCATGAATGTCACCAAAACCGAATGTTTATGAGGCTTTGCTTTATCAACATGCGCAATTGTTTATAACGATCTCTGTCTCGGGACGAGTAGCGTCCGCAAATGGTGGGCCAACTGATTAGCAATCGCTTTGGCCGTGGTCTCATCCATTACCTGGCCCGAGTCCTCAAAGACTCCTTGGAGTGGCCCGCGCAAAGTGATCACCGCCCCGGTCACATGGTTCTTGAACTCGAAAACAAATTCATTGGCGAAAATCGCCACGTAGGTATCAGTCTCGCCGTAATGGTGCATGTTTTCCTCCTAGCGCTCTTCTCGCTTCTAAGGCGCGGGCTTTGAGGCCGTCGCTGCCCCGGTCGCAAAGGCATGGATAAAGAACACGACAAAGAGCGTAAGCTCCGCGAAGAGCAAGAAGAAAGCCGCATTTAGAAGCCCGTTCGCCCAGCGGTTGGCGCGTGTCCATGCTGCCTGCTGGCTCTCGGTCAGATCATCCCACTCTTTCTTCTGATCGCGGAATGCTACGTGGTACTGATGGGACTTAAGCATAGAGTAGACCGAGCCGAGCGCGCAGCCAGCGCACAGAAGCCCCCAGATCCCACCCGAAGCGAGATAGAACCAGCCCGTCTTGGCGCAAGACGGGTTCTTGCCAGCGAAATCAACGGTGAAAGCAATGCACCCGGCGCTTGCCGCAACGAGGAAGTAGACCAGTTTTTGTTTAGATTCGAGAAACTTCTCGACTTGCTCGTCAACCTTGAGGGCGTAACCGAGAGCCGAATCATCCTGCTCGGGCATAAACCCGCTCCTTGCGGTTGTAAGGGCCTACGAGCACGCGCCCTTGACGGTGATACCGAAGATGCGCGCCAATTGGGCTTGGGTGAACAGCCAATGGTCAGAGGCGTCAACCTTGCGTTACCCTGCAGCACCATCGAAGCGTTAATAGCAGGGCCGCCCATCAGGGGGAATTTGTAAATTGAGCCATCCTGACCATGTGTCGAACTACTGCTTACTCGGCGAACTTGGAGCATTGGCGGTTCCTGACGAACTGAACAGCGAATTCAGGTTGTACGTAATGCCGAACTGTACACCCCAAGTCGGATGCACGATGAGCTCAGTGCGATTCGAGTACGTAAACGCAATCGGAAAAGTAAAGTTACTGTTACTTCCTGTGCCAAAACCGAGTCGAAACTGTCCAAGGTGGATGACGCCGCGTTTGGCATAAGCAGCGGTTGTCGAACTAGGAAGACCCGTAAAGTCGCTTAACGCCGGGCCGGTTAATATTGCCGGACTGGTCTGGTCCTCATAAGAGTAGGCAAGCGCAGCGGTCATAGGGCCAATCAGACTGCGAAAACCTCCGGCCTTGCTCGACGTGTTGAAGAGGTAAGATAGTTCGGCCCCCGCCTGAAGGTCCCGCAGATGGCTTGCCGAAGGAACTGAACTGGGGGGCTCCTCGTTGTAGACATCGGCTGTGCCAGTTAGCGTAAAGGACAATGGTGGGGCATTGGCTTGCGCCAGCGACTTGGCCGGTGCAGCAACCTGCTTCTTCGTCGGGCTTTTCCCCGCAACAAGGTTCGCTTCTTCGTTGGCGAACATTTGAATTTGACCTTCCTTCTGGGCTTCACTAAGCTCAGGTGGGGTGCCGGAAGTCGTCCCCGAGCACGTCCACGTCAGGGGGCTTGAAGACCCGCTGATATAATCTGATTCCTTGCCGCTGCTGCTGCCCGCATACAGCCGATAGGTGGTCGCGGTGATCCCCTGCGTGTCGAAGGTGACCGTTACCGAGCCCGTTCCCGAGCCAGAGACCTTGCTCATCACCTCGGCCGCGATCACCTTCTCGTTGCCGACCGAACTCTTACCGGGGGCGGTGACAGCCGTCAGCGCGAACCATAGGTTGCCGACCGGACAGGACCCGCCGCTGGAACTCGGGACGGGCACGATTTGGGTTTTGAGGCTCGGTGCGGTTGGTGTCCCTTTTCCAAACTTCCAAGTGCCAGTGACTTTGAATCCCGAGTAGCTTGGCTTACTCTGAGGCGTGTTCAGGTCATACTCAAGAGCAAGTACCGGTTGCGCTGAACTGGTGCTCGTGGCCCCGAAATACTCATACGTTTCTGCCTCAAGGATCCCTGCGTAAAATCCCTTGAGACCGTTTAGCGCCGGCTGACAACTCGGCGAATCCGTCATGTTTTCAAGTAATTCTCCATATTGGGACTGTATCTCTTCTTGAAGTATCTTGACCTCCTCGTCGGTTGGCGGTCCGGTATTGCTAAGTTTGGGTTGGATCGCATCCTTCGCTTTTTTTTGCCAACTCACATACGCGTCACAATTAGCAAGGGAGTTGCCAGCACTCCACGCCGTTCTCAGTTCGTTCGCGTAGTACTGGGGCGTATTCGTCATCGATGACGGGGTGGATTTCCCTGATGACGGGGTCGATTTCTTTGTACTGGAAGAATTAGGATTTACTTTGCTTGATTTACTGGCCAGAGAACTTACGGCAGATTTAGCCCCCGGGTCCAAAATTGCGTACTGGACGCTCAGCCCTGTGAAGGAGGGGCCACTGGTTCCTTTGGAATTCACTGTAACTTGTTGGGCGGGCGCGGTGGAGGTCGAACTCGTTGCCGTGCCGTTCATGGACGGCGTCCCGCTTGTAGTGTTGCCAGTTATTTTCAAGGTGAGGGGTGTGAGATTTCGCAGCGTTCCCGCTGAAATGCAGTGATTGGGGTAGTCGTTAGTCAGGCATTGGTAGTTCACGCCCGTGAGGGCAAGATTGGTAAGCATGGTTCCCGGAGACCACTGAAAGGTCGAGGAACTTGTGCTGGTGTTGGCGTTAGCACCCCCGAACTCCTCAATCAAGGCCGTTGGTCCAGACGGTTTGGTAACGACGTTGGTTGATCCCGACGATGAAAGATTTGATCCTTGTTGTTGGCTACCGCTGAAGCTTTGAACTGCATTGAAGAGGGACACTCGCGCAGGTGTTACCGACTCAATTGCAATGTTGTTGGATACGTTGGCTTGGATAAAACACTCCGAAGCGTTGATGATATTGAGGACACTACTATTGGTGTAAATTCCTGGGGTAGGGTCCAGAATGCTGTGATCATCGAGCACTTTTTTCGCGAGATCATTGCAATAGTCGAATTGCTTGTCTGCCGCTTGGGAATATGGGCAGAGGAGGAACAGCGCGGCCAAGACCAGAAACCGAATCCAGAAAGTTTGTCTACCCATTAAGTACCTCCACGGCTGCTTGCGCCATTTTCGAGACGGTGCCAACGATGGTTAAAATGCGTTGGGAGGCGTCACAGTTCTCGACAACGTGAATAGACGGAAGAGGGTCAGGACCGCCGACAACCCTTACTTCAAGTGTCCAATTTCCAGCAGCTATGGTGTTGGGGATAGAAAAGCTCTGGCCATCGTCCGAAATAGTGAGATCCGGCGCAGGTCCAGTTGCGTTGAAGATTTGCGCCAGCGCAATGTTGACGCCTGCCGGGGGATTCTGAAGCTTGCAGGTCACTGGAAGGTCAGTCTTTTTGATCTTCAGCCCTACCGTAAATTTGCACGCAGCCATGTCAGTCTCCTTTTGTTTTTAGCAACAGAAAGATTACGCAGCACTCTAGACGGGCAATTGCGAAGTGCGCGCCGTTAGCGCTCCCGTCAAGTTGCTTAATGAACCCGGGGTCTTGCCCTCGTGAATTAGGCGGAGGGCGTTCCTATTCGCGATTCAAATAGTTGAAATAGTGAACAAGTTGGATCTGAACGCGGCTATTAAGCGCCAAGCCATTACGTTTGTCAACACTTTTTTTATTGTAGTCGATACTAGATGGCGTAATTTACTGTTGTTTTAATATCCTGTCGGAAAGCAGAAAAATGCCTTACTTAAGTCATACGAAACCTTCGCGGAGGGCAGGGAATTGCCGCTATGGGATCTTCTGCTGGCGGGCAGGGGCCGCTGAAATCGCAAATTCGAAATGCCAGGTTTGAAATAGGAAGGGAAAGCGATGCCGCTGAAATGGCAACCTTGAAATGGCGGATTTGAAAGAGGGGAGACCAAGGTGAAATGGGAAAGGGCCGGGCCGGATGGAAATGGAGAGTGGTAGGCTCAGTCAATTCGGTCGCCGCGGCAACAGTTGACCGTGCCTTCGCAAATCCATAGAAAGAATCGACCGTCACAAAAAGGCTGGCAGTGGCAACCCGGTTCCCGTTCCGGCCTTCCCTCTTGCTTGACAATCCGTTAACGTCCGTTAAAACCTGTTATAGCCCATCAGAATGCTTTTCACAAATCGAGTAACCGAATCATTTTCTTGGCGTCAATTGGCATGACTTTTTGTCCGGATTTCCGCTTTTGAGTCTTTCACTCCCTCCGTTCCCTCTTCTGCGGGGAGCACTGCGGACTTCTGGCAACTTACACCTTGTAGGTACGCGCCATTAAGGTAAATCACAAATTTGACCCGTGAGACGCAAAGAGGTTCGACCTTTTCAGGGTCGGCAAATGGGCGTTGGGGCAATCCGTGGGTCGCAAGAAAGTCGCCAAGCTCGGCGGGAAATGTTAATGCACCTGTTCACAATCTTCTATTGTGCTGATACAATTCTTGATGTATCGTTTTTGGCGGACGTTTCTGCACGAGTTGCGATCATTGGGAGTCCGTGCTTCGCGTTTTGCAGGTTAAAGCCAGCAAGGCGTGGCGGAATTGTAAAAGAGGTCATTAAAAATAATTTCGCCCCCCTTCAAACCCAAACACGGTCATTGCGCATCTCAGCCTGCGGTGGATCAAAGGCGCGCGCCTTTCCTTGGCTTTTTCAGGCCGGCAGCCTTTGGCAGTTGCGTGGAGAGGATGGGCAGCGCCCAGGCAGGTTCCGCTCCTGAAACGCAGCGGCGATGCCGCGCGAACAGGGGCTAGAGAGGCCGGAATCTCCCCGCTTGCACGCGATGGGGCCGGAATCAGGAAAGGGTTCTGCCGCTGGAAATGAGCCACCGTCGTGGGAGTACGCACGGTTAGGAAGGTTGTAAAGTGCCTGCCGCGCCGCGTTCCATAAGTTGGCGTCGCATCGGGACGAGAAGTGCGACCCGATTTAATCAAGTTCTGTTTTTAAGGTTGCAACTAAGAGTCAGTCGAGCCCTCCGGCCGAAATGCGGAGTGGAAAAGGCACAGGGGAGATAGTGCTCAACGCCGAAGCCCCCCATCCACCCCCGGCTGAGGAGTATGCCTTAGGAAGAAATCTGCTTGGGAAGGGGACACGTGAAGTGAGGCTAATTTACACGTTCCTGCTCTTTGCGTTTTTAATGGCAGCCATCGGGATGGCGCAATCCACTTCCGACCAAAAACCTGCCGCGCCGGACAACACTGCCGCGCCGGCGGCAACTCCGGCTGCAGCGCCCACTACTACGCCGGCCACCACACCGGAGAATACTGCCGCTCCGGCAACGCCCGAAAAGAAGGGATTATTTCACCTGCCGGGGATACTCCACAGAGGGAAGAAATCCACCCAGGCGGGAAAGCCCCCCAAGCCGGAGAAGCCCGCCACGCCGGCCAAACCCGCCAGCGATACAGCTGAAACCACCGGGCCCACGGCCTTCGTGCAAGCCGAGGCAACCCACTTTAACATGGGCGATGTGGCGACGTACGACTTCGATCTGGGATACAAGTTCAATGCGCATACCTCGGCGGATATCGGCCTGCCGCTTTATACCACTCGCACCCCGTTCCCCATTATCAGCACCCAGGACTGGCGGACTATGACCATCCTGGGGACGCCGTATATCGACATCCGCTACGACACCAAGCACAACAAAACGAACATCACCACGATCCTGACGGGTGCGGCCGGAATTAACATGGTCAAGACGTATTCCGATGGCCGGTGGACCGCCGACTGGTTTAACCACTTCGATCGCAATTACCAGATTCTCAACTATGACGCCACTTTCACCCCGTTCTTGAATTTTGGGTTTGGAACGGGGACCATAGACCGGCAGGTCATGGCCCGGCCTTATGAACTCGCGCGCCCTTATGAAACCCTGGGCCAGATCGGGAACGGTGAAGTCGGTGGGGCATTTACGTTCCACAAGAAATACAAGTTGGAAGGCTCCGCTTACGGCCTCTCCCCGGTGGGGCCGCAGAAGGTCTTTAGCCGCTTGGTAGCGCCGGATAGTCTCCTCGGCTGGACGGGGACGGGTGAAGACCACAATCGTTTTTGGGATCAGTTTTTCGAAACCGGCGGCCAGTACGTCAACACGTATGGTGCGGGGCCCTCGAGGATTGCCCGGGACAATGGCTATGGCATGTATCTTACAGTCGACCGCTACAAGAATTTCAGCGTCCAGCTCGGCTATACCAGGAGCGTCCGCTACGATTACGGCGCCGCTTTCCTCATGTTCCGCTATAACTTCACGGGGATTTTGCGGAACTTGACGACCGGCGAGTAGCGAACCCATCGCCTGAGAATGCACAAGATAAAGAATGATTCCGGCGGTCGCCCGTCGCCAAACCGCTAACCCACCGACTGAGCGACCCCGAAGCAATGACAAGAGGACCTTTGAAAACTGAGAGCCGGTTGAGATCATCCCTCCTTTCCTTCGTGGTTGGAATTTGCTTGGTGCATACCAGCCCCGCGTGGGCAGGCAACCCCGCCTCACCCGAGGGGGCTCTGGCGCCACCCGCCACACGTTCATACAATCTGCCGCTGGTTTTTGAGTTGAACCAGGGGCAGGTAGAAGAGCAGGTCAAGTATATAGCCCGAGGACAGGGTTACTCGTTGTTCCTGACCCCTGGGGCTGCGGTACTGGGCCTGCGAAGCGAGGGTGCGGGGAAACCCACACAGTGGCTACGTCTTGGTCTGCATGGCGCCACTGCCGCCCCGGCCATTACCGGGGAAGAACCGCTTGCCGGGCGGAGTAATTATTTTGCTGGGAACGATCCGGCGCATTGGCGGACAAACATCCCCACCTTTGCCCGCATCCGATACTCGCAAGTTTACCCCGGCGTGAATATGATCTATTACGGGCGGCAAGGGCGGCTGGAGAACGATTTCGAGGTAGCCGCGGGAACCAACCCCAAGGTCATCTCCTGGCGACTGGAAGGGGCGGAACGGATCCGCGTCAACTCGACCGGGGACTTGGTCCTCACCGTGGGTGGAAGTGAAGTGCGCCTCCAACAGCCGCGGGCATATCAATGGGACGGCGAGCAACAGCTTGAAATCCCTATCCGCTACCGGGTTCATGGCCAGAAAGTCAGCTTCGCGCTGGGAAAGTACAATCGCCATCAGGAATTGCTCATTGACCCGGTCCTGACCTACTCGACCTATTTGGGGGGCACGGGGGGCGATACGGCCTTCGGCGTGGTGGTCGACTCCTCCGGCGATGCCTATGTGACGGGTGTCACGGCCTCGGTCAACTTCCCTGTCAGTACTTCCGTTTATCAGACGACGAACGCGGGTGACGGCAACGTCTTTGTCACCAAATTCAACCCTACGGGAACCGGGATCTTGTTTTCCACCTTCCTCGGGGGGGCGGGGGACGATATACCCGCCCAGATCGTTCTTGACGCCGCCGGTGACATTTTCCTCGTCGGCAGCACCACCTCGCCAAACTTCCCCACCACCCCGACGGCATTTCAACCGAATTACGGCGGCGATCAGGACGCTTTCTTGACCGAAATGAAACCGGACGGTTCGGCTTTGATTTACTCCACTTACATCGGGGGTACAGGCATTGATTTCGGAGCTGGCGTGACGCTCGATTCTTCCGGGAATGCTTACGTGACCGGTTCCACTAATTCAACGGACTTTCCCACCATGAATCCGTTTCAGCTCGGCAATGCTGGTCTTTATGATGCCTTCGTCACGGAGGTCAGCCCCACCGGAGCGTTAGTGTACTCCACTTTCCTGGGTGGGTCGTTGTCGGATTATGGCACCGGCGTCGCCGTTGACAGCAGTGGCGATGTATATGTGAGCGGCTACACCTACTCGATTGATTTCCCCACCCAGAGCCCGCTGCAAAGCTCGCTGGGGGGAGGCGCGGATATCTTCATTACCAAATTTACGCCGGGCTCCAGCGCTTTGCTGTTCTCCACTTATCTCGGCGGGTCATCCAACGACCAGTCTCTGGCCATGGTCGTGGATTCTACCGGAAGTATTTACCTGACTGGTAACACCCAGTCTCCAAATTTCCCTGTAACTTCCAACGCCTATCAGTCCACGCTGCTAGGCACGACGAATGCGTTTATTACCAAGGTTGCTCCCGGCGGCTCCCTGTTGGTTTTTTCCACCCTTTTCGGGGGTAGTGGCACGGACCAAGCAACCGCCCTGGCGCTCGATTCCGCCGAGAATATCTACATCACAGGCTTTACGCAGTCGGCCGATTTTCCCCTGCTGGACGCTTTCCAGAAAATCATGGGCATATCCGGCGCCGGGACGTGCGAGTCAACCAACCTCACTAATCTGCCGTCCACTTATGTTTGCCCTAACGCCTTCGCAGCTAAGTTTACGCCCTCGGGAATTCCTGTCTACTCTTCGTACTTGGGGGGAAACAACACGAATTCCGGCCAAGGGATTGCCGTTGACTCCTCGGGGGCGGCCTACGTCGTGGGGGGAACCTTCTCCCCGAATTTCCCTGCCACCTTTGGGACCTACCAGTGGCAATTCCTGGGCTCGAGCGTCAACAGCAATGCCTTCCTTACGAAGATTAGCCCCCAGGATGCTCCTTCCGTGACGCTGACCCCCCAGCAGATTAACTTTGGGAATGAGCCCCTCGAGACCACCAGCACTATCAATTATGTCACGCTGACCAATGCCGGAAGTGCCGCGCTGAGTATCAGCAGCATCACTGCCAGTGGGGACTTCCAACAGATCAACAACTGCGGGAATTCCGTGTCCGGTGGGTCAGGTACTTGCACTATCCAAATCACTTTTACGCCCACTTCCGTGGGGCTACAGACTGATGAAATCACCATCACCGATAACGCGGGCGGGTCGCAGGCTATTACGGTCACAGGGAATGGGGTCCTTTCGGGCGGGTCATTGCTCTTCACGCCGGCCAAGCTGACATTTGGAGAGCAGACCGTCGGCACCACCAGCACGCCCCAGACGGCTGTTCTGATCAATAACGGCAATCAAGCGGTCACGATTACCAACATCACCACCGGGACCAATTTCGCCCAAACCAATACCTGTGGAACCAACTTTGCCATCGCGCCGGCGTCGCTGAGCGTCGGCCAGACGTGCACCATCGCCGTGAGCTTTACTCCCACGTCTACGGGGAGTGTCACCGGCACTGTCCAAGTCACGTCGAACGCGGTGAAGGCGGCCACACTGCAATTGGCAGGCACTGGGAACCCGGTCTTCACGCTTTCTTCCAATGCTCGATCGAGTGTCGTTCTCATCGGCTCCACGACCGCAACTTTTGCCATCTCCGCTGCGGGCCCCAGCACGTTCCTGAGCAACATCAGTCTGTCTTGCGGCCCTGGCGCGCGATGCAATTTTAGCCCGTCGTCGATTCCCGCCGGAGGATCGAGCACGCTCACGGTTACGGGCCTTTCCGCAAACTCGGCGAATCCATTGAACTTTACGGTCAGCGGCACCAGTGCCGGACAGACTGCCAGCGTTTCGTTGTCGGTCTTTTTTGCCGACTTCTCGCTGGCGGTGACGCCCTCCGGCACCACCGTGACGGCTGGAAATAATGCCACTTATACGATCACCCTTACGGGCACAAATGGATTCAACGAAACCGTGCTCTTTAGTTGTCCGGGTGTCGGCGGCATCCCCTTGGGAACAGTTTGTTATTGGAGCCCTCCCAACCTGACCCCATCGGGGACGGGAACGGCGGTTCCCAGCGCGCTGACGACAAATTCCAGCACCCTCACGATTACGACGACGTCCGAATCGCGGCTCTTCCACCATCCGCCTCCACCCCGGGTTCCGCCCGGATTGACGCAGTGGATTCTTCTTTCGGCCCTGCTGATGTTGTTGGGCGCGGTCATTTTAGGCTTTAGCCGATCTGCCCTGTGGAGGCGCCCCCGCCTAAGGTTGACGGTTCTGTTGGTCGCGATCGTTCTGGTTGCCTTGGGAGCGGGATGCGATGAGTACGTGAATCCGGTCAATATCAATCCCGTGGTGAATGGGACACCCGCCGGCACCACTAACATTGTGCTGATGGGGACCCTGGGAAACGGCAGCGGCGTTACGCGGACAGCCACGGTGACCCTAACGGTTTTACCCTAACCCCGGCAGCGCCAGCGCTTGCGGGGTTCTCGTCACGCCAGGTAAGGCGTTGGACGAGTTGATGAAGCAGGAACAGAATCTCAGAACCTGGATTATTTCCGAGGAGGACAGTCGTGAGTGGAAGGAGCGGCACTGCCACCTGCGCCCTAGGCGCAAACCCAAGCGCGATTAAGAGAGGCCGGCGCCTCCCCTATTGCCTGCTGTTGATTGCACTATTGTTCGGCGCGGCCCTTTTGCCAAGGGACGGGGGCGGGGGATTCCCCACAGCCCAACCTCGCTCTAATGCCCAATGGGCACACCTCTACGCGGCCCTGCCGCTGAGTTTTGAGGCGAATCAAGGGCAAACCGACCCGAGGGTGAGTTTCCTCTCGCGCGGGCGAGGATATGCTCTGTTCCTCACCGGCCGCGAGGCCGTGCTAACGCTTAAGAACCCGTCTTCCGCCGCCGGCGGGCAGCAACCTATGCCAGCGTCAGCCGCGCTTCGACTCCAGTTGCTGGGCGCAAATGACCACGCGGTCGTAACCGGCAGAGACGGATTGGCCGGCAAAGCCAATTACTTCATCGGGAGTGACCCCAACAAATGGCGCCGCAATGTTCCCACCTATGCCAAGGTCAGGTACGAGAGCGTTTATCCCGGCGTCGATCTGGTCTATTACGGTACCCAGGGGGGAGAACTTGAGTACGACTTTGTCGTAGCACCCGGCGCAGACCCCCAAGCCATCACACTGGGGGTAGAGGCGCAGGGACATGCCCCCCTCCGCCTCAACTCGGAGGGCGACCTGGTGGTCCCGCTAACCACCGGCGATGTGCACTTCCACAAGCCTGTTGTTTACCAAACCGAATTGGCGAGTTTGCCACCGACAACGGCAGGCGGACGACGCACGGTCGTGGAAGGCCATTACTCCCTTGATGGGCAAAACCGCGTGCGCTTTGAGCTGGGTCCCTATGACCACAACCGGCTGCTGGTGATTGACCCGGTTCTCGTTTACGCCACCTACGTGGGCGGCAGTGGAGGCGACTCCGGCAACGCCATCGCGGTGGACTCCAATTTCGATGCCTACATCGCGGGCTACACCAATTCCGCCGAGTTCCCCACCACCGCCACCACCCCCAACAAACCGTATCAGGCCAGCTCCGCAGGCGGCACCGACGCCTTCGTGACGAAAATCAATTCCGCGGGAACCGCACTGATCTATTCCACCTATATTGGCGGCAGCGGGACCGATGTTGCCACGGCCCTTGCCCTGAGCAACGGGAGTATCTACCTCACCGGTTACACCAGCTCGACAAACTTCCCCCTCCTTGCGCCGGTTAGTACCGCGGTTCCCTTCCAACAGGTTTACGGCGGCGGCAGCACCGACGCCTTCGTCACCGAGCTCGGCACCACCGGCAGCTCCCTGGTTTACTCCACTTACTTGGGCGGCAACGGCGCTGACGTTGGGCAGGGGATCGCCGTCGATGCCAACGGCAATGCCTACGTTACCGGCTCGACCCAGTCACCGAACTTTCCCGTCCTGAGCCCCCTGCAAGGCACGCTCGACGGATCGGAGGATGCCTTTATTACCGAGGTGAATTACACCGGAGAGGGGCTTGTCTATTCCACTTACCTGGGAGGCTCGGGAGCCGACCTCGGCCAGAGCATTCAGGTGGATAGCTCCGGAAACGCTTACGTCGCGGGATACACCTTCTCCGCTGACTTTCTCACCAACAACGTGCCGGTGGCCACTCCCATACAAGGCACGTTCGGGGGCGGGACCGGGGCGGATGCCTTTGTTGCCGAGCTGGGCTCGGGAGGCTCACCGCTTGTGTTCTCAACTTACCTGGGCGGCTCGGGTGATGATCGCGCGTACGGACTCGCCTTGGATGGCGCCTCCAACAACATTTACGTCGTGGGCACAACTACTTCGAACAACGCCAGCGGCTCGACTCCCTTTCCCACCACCACGGGGGCCTACCAGCCCGAGTTGAAGGGCTCTTCCAACGCCTTCGTCAGCAAAATAAACGCGGGCGGGACCCAACTGGGCTATTCCACGTATCTCGGGGGCAGCGGGGCCGATCAAGGATTTGCCATCGCCGTCATTCCCAACGGCAGCGCCAACGCCGGGAATGCCTTCGTGACGGGCCTTACGAATTCCTCTGACTTCCCCACGCTGAATCCGCTGGAAGCCATCCTGGGACTCAGTAATAACACCTTGTGCGGGTCGGCTCCCTGCCCCGACGCTTTCGTTACCCAGCTCAATGCCCAGGGCACCGGGTTGATTTACTCCACTTATCTGGGTGGCAATGGCTATGACTCCGGCCAAGCCATCGCCGTGGATGGTACCGGCGACCCTTACATTACCGGCACCACCGCTTCCACTAACTTCCCGGTCGTTTCCATAGCCAACTCGGTATCTTATACCCCCCCGTATAAGTCAACACTGATCAGCACAGCGGGCAACCCTTTCATCGCCAAAATCGACATCGCCAATGAACCCAATCTTGCCATTTTGCCACCCACGGTGAACTTCGGCAACGAAACTATAAGCGTCACAAGTGCCTTGCAGCAGATTACCCTCGTCAATCCGAGTTCGGCGCCGCTGGATATTACGAACATTGAGATCACACCGGTGGTCAACTCGGTCACCGTATTTACGGAAACTGACAACTGCCTCGGCACCATCAATCCCGGCGGCGGCTTCTGCTTCCTGAACGTGGCCTTTACGCCCAACGCTACCGGTAACGTCAGCACTCCCATCACCATCACTGACAATGCCGGAAACGTTGCCGGCACCGAGCAAACCATTACCCTGTCGGGAGCCGGGATCACGGCGGCTACCTCGGCCGTGGTGTCACCCACCAGCCTCTCCTTCCCCAGCCAGGATGTGAGCACCGTAAGCGCGCCGCAAAATGTAACCATCACCAATACCGGCACGCAAACATTGAACATTACGGGGATTTCGACGGGCACGACGGGCGACTTCCAATGGACCTCTCCGAGCTGCCTCGCCCTGCAAAACACCCTTGCCGTAAATCAGAGTTGCACGATCAACGTGACGTTCTCCCCCGTGGCCAGCGGCACCCGAACGGCCTCGTTGAGCATCAGTGACACTGCCACCGGCAGTCCGCAGGTTGTGGCGCTTACGGGCATAGGCGCTGCCGACTTCACGCTCTCCTTACCCTCTTCACCGAAGACGGTAAACCCCGTGCTGATTGGTTCCGACCAGACTACCTTTCTTATTGAGGCGAACGGGCCTGCCGCGGGCAGCAATTTTAACGGCACCATCAGTCTGGGCTGCTCCGCCAACACCACCTGCGCGTTCACCCCCGCCGCCCTTAACGTGGGGACCACCACCCTTTTGACCGTCAGCAACCTCACCACCACGCTCTCCAATCCCTATACCTTTACGGTGACGGGGACCAGCGGTTCGCAGTCCACCACGCTCCCGATAAACCTCCTGTTTGAGGACTTTACCCTAACTCCTAGCCCGTCGAATGACACCATTCAGGCCGGCCAGAACGCAACCTACAGCATCATCGGCAATCCCCTTTACGGGTTTAACCAGCAAATCCTGCTGGCATGTACTCAGACCACTTTGCCGCCCAATGCTCTCTGCAGCTTTACTCCGCCCGAACCAACGCTGAATGGCACGAGCCCCACCAGTGTCACGCTGTCTATCAGCACGCAAAAATATGTCGAACCGGTGCCCGTGCATGCTCTGCCGCGATTCCCCGGGGGCAAGCTTCCACCCTTGATTTTTGGCCTCCTCTGCCTTGCCGCGCTCGCCTCCCTGGCGTTGGGCAATCGCCGTCTAGCCCGCCGCGGATGGTTTGGGTCAGGCTGGCTGAGGGTGCGCCTGGCAACCCTTAGCCTCATCTTGGTGCTCGACTTGGCGCTGGTGGCTTGCCGCGGGAATACGCTGGTAGTGACCGGGACGGTCAGCGGGAACTATACCGTTCAGATTTATGGCACGTTGGCTTCAAACACCGCTGTCATCCGCTACACCACGTTTTCCTTATCCGTGACTCCCACGCCGCCTTAGACCACGCGCCATGGGGTTTTTGCTTTTACGCCTTGGATCACTTCCCCACCGCAGCCGGGCTGGTTCCCGGCTGCCTCGTTTTAGGGAAACCTCTTGTCTGTGGATTTGCCAGTGCGGTTGGATTCTCCGCTCGGGAGGGCACGGGTCGCGTCACTCGGGCGCCCCCACCTACGGCTTGAAAATCAGGCCTTGCCCCGTAGGCAGGGCGAGAATACTGACGCCTTTTTCGCGGGCGAATCTGTCGAACGCCGTTTTCTGGTCGATATGTATCGTCCAACCATAGTCGTCCAGAACCACGATTGCGCCCGGGACCAGCTTGTCCCAGAAATACTCCGCCGCGGCAATCTCCGGCGCGGCGCAGTTCATGTCAATGGAAAGGTAACATATCTTTGCCGCTTTCACTTGGCGTAGGGTTTCAGGGACAGCGCCTCGAACGATGACAGCCCGAAAACCGGCGAAGGTCCGGCAGACCGACTCGTAGCACTCTTCATAGGAGTAGTTCATCACCCCGCGCTTCCGCTCGGCATCAGTAACGTACTTGCCCTCGAGCCCATGAAATGTGTCGAGCAGGTAGAATGTCTTGTCGAGTTTGGGAAAATCGATGTAGTGCATCACGGCGCGCGAGTAGCCGCCGCGATTCACTCCGCACTCGACAAAGTCGCCCTCCAGGCGGCTGGCCAGCTCTGCCGCCCAGCACACCACGTAGACACGCCAGTGGATGCCGCCCACGCCCCAGGAGCCGGTTCCATGCCCGAGCCGATACGCCTCACGGAAACGCTCGTCGCGCATGAAATCGCAGTTGTGAACCGTGGCCAATCCGTCTTGATTGTAAGTCAGTGGCCCCGGAACCCACTCCGGCGATCTCGGAATGCGCCTCGCCACCGCATGGAGCAGCGGGGAGACGACCTTTTTTAGCGCCAATCCAGGTATGGATACCAATCTATTCACCCTATTCACGTTTTCCCCTTCGGAACTTCCGCCTCAAGAGCGCGTGTGGCCAGTGAGCGACTCGTTCCTTTTTCACGCCCCGAATAAAAGCAAGGAACGCCGGGTCCCCACTTGCAAACTCAAGATGTCGGGAAGCAAACTCCAGTGCTGACCGGCGTCGAGCATTGTATTCCCAGTCTGGCTTTGCCCGCCAGCTACTTTCGGCCTTCTCAGCTCTCCCGGAGTGGGCTCTACTGGGTTCTGCAGAATACAGTGACGGATTGTTTTCGTAACGCCACCGTCCCGGCGGCATCCGCCAAGGCCGGCAAGATCCCGGCGCGACGCGGGAGCTGTCACTGTATTCTACAAACTTAAGTAGTGGGAAAGAACTATCCCGTATGATAACCTGTAGCTTCGACGAAGTGATGGCGCGGCGTGCCCTGAGGGTAGCGCTTCCTATATCTGTAAAGATAATTGCCACACTTCGTCAGATGATAGGTCGTCGCGTCTGGGAAATCCCCCCCCCACGGCGAAATGTACCAAGCGAGAGGGGGCCAAACGATTTCCGGCGCGGGTGTTGTTTGGAATGGGGTTCCCTGGGAAATACCGGTCATTCCCGCGCTCGGGGGGAAGACTGCACAGGTGGAGCGCTCGTGTCCCGGCAATGGCGCCAGTGCTGGGTTTCCCCGTCTGCCGAGAATATAATTGACTTATTGTCGGTATCGCTTTAGTATTTCCTTGCATCCTGGTTCCTCGATGCGGGGACTAAAGGTGCGCGTAAGCCTATGTAGGACAAGCAATTGTCTTCCGCTATCACCGCAATTCTGGCAGCTCGATGGGGCTTGGTAAGCGGGAACGTGCGGAGGGGCTTGCCTTCCTGATGCTACGGGTACATCGACGGGTGGAATCGGGCTGGGGAGTACTTACGGTGGTTGGAACGTCTCATGTCTGGCTATAACGTCTATTTTAATTATGTCGAACCCCATGTGCCCCGGTGGCTTCACAGGCTATTGAGGGGTATTTGGCGGCGTCTTGACCACGGCCGCCACTTCGCCTCCTACCTGCCCGCGGGACTCCGCCGCCGGGCCGCCGGCGCCCTCGAATCTCTGCGCACGCGCCTCTTCCTGTGGCGGATCAGACCCCTGCCCACCCGATGGTTGGGCCCTCGATGGCGGCGCAAGGGGGATTTGGCTCAGCTAGATATTACTTATAGCTGTAATCTCAAGTGTTATAACTGCAATCGCTCGTGCGAACAGGATCCCAGTAACGATGGCATGTCGCTGGGGCAGGTGCGGCAATTCCTGGAGGAGAGCCGGGCCAACCGGATTCAGTGGAGAAACATCGACCTGCTGGGAGGAGAACCCACCAACCATCCCCAGTTTCTGGAGATCGTGAATTTGCTTCTGGAATACCGCGATAAATACTTTCCCCGGACTCGCATTGTCGTGTGGACGAATGGTTACGGCGAAAGGGTAAACAGAATGCTCTCCCTCCTGCCTCCGGGCATCGAGGTCGAGAACACGGCGAAGTCCACGAAAGTTCAAAGCGCCTTTCACACCTTCAACGTCGCCCCGGTGGATGTGCCGGGTTATGCCGGCGCGGATTTTTCCAACGCTTGCTCGGTGGTCACCACCTGCGGAGCGGGAGTGACGCCCTACGGCTATTACCCTTGTGCTGTGGCGGGAGCTATCGACCGCACTTTCGGATTGAACCTGGCGCGCAAGGAGATGCCGAAACCCGGCGACCCGATGACCAAAGAACTGCGCGCTTTCTGCGCCCTTTGCGGGCTGTTCAAGCCGCCCACGGGTGAACAGCTAAACGGACCCGTCATGTCGCCCACGTGGGTACAAGCCTACGCCCGCTCCCGCCAGGACCCGCCCAAGCTCTCGCGGCTTCCGGAAGCTGCTGAACTCGTACAGATTGGCCCTGGAAATGGCCAGCCACACTCAAGCGAACTCCATCCTTCCCTGAAGCAGGCCTGAAGCCAACCGTTGAATTACCTTATACCTGACTCCTTCTCGCGCGAGCATAGGACGCCAATTGTGCCATTGACCGTACTGCGCTACTATCGAGATGGCCCGGATATAACGAGGGCGATCGGCATCGAGACATCATGAAAGCAGTTTACCTAACCGGTTTGAGGCAAATGGAATTGCGTCACGCGCCGGCTCCTCGCTTAAACGGGCCGCACGATGTCCTGCTGCGGGTTGACACGCTGGGGGTGTGCGGATCGGACATCCACTACTACACGCAGGGGAGGATTGGGCCGCAGGTGGTGGCGTTTCCGCAGATCGTCGGTCATGAACTTGCCGCCACCATTGTAGAAGTGGGCGCCGAGGTGAAGAGCCTCCATCTCACCCAGCGAGTGGCCGTTGACCCGCTGGTGGCTTGCGGCGAATGCGACCAGTGCCGCGCCGGACGCCAACACACCTGCCGCCGCCAAAAGTTTCTGGGCAATCCCGGACAGTTGCCCGGGGCGCTGGTGGAATACCTGGTTTTGCCCGACGCCTGTTGCGTCCCCGTTCCCGACTCCCTCAGCGACGACCAGGCGGCCGTAGTCGAGCCCCTTTCCATAGGTGTGTACGCGGCGCAAATGGCGCAACTCGCTCCCGGCGCTCGCGTGGGAGTGGTGGGTTCAGGCCCTATCGGCTTGTGTACCGTGCTGGCGGTTCGCGCCCTGGCGCCGTCGGCAGCCGTTTACGTTACGGATTTAGTGGACGAGCGCCTGGCGGTGGCGCGCGCCTGCGGGGCGACATGGACAGGCAATCCCCGGCGGCTAGACGTGGTGGCGGCCATTGGAGGTCTCCAACCCCTGGGTTTGGACGCCGTGTTCGAATGCGCGGGCGAGCAGGACGCGCTCGACCAGGGCGTCGAACTCCTGAAGCCGGGCGGCGCGCTGCTGGTGATTGGCATTCCGGAAGTCGATCGCGTTAGCTTCAACATCAATCTGCTGCGCCGGAACGAGTTGCGCATCCTCAACGTCCGCCGCCAGAACCAATGCCTCGAGCGCGCCATCGAGCTCATGGCCGGCGGGCGCGTCAACGTCCGCCCCTTGGTCACGCACCATTTCTGCCTGGAAGAAACCGCCCGCGCCTTCGACCTCGTCAGCACGCGGAGCGACGGCGTGGTGAAGGCGATCATCCGCATCTCACCGGAATGATGGCAGAGCCGGGGTTGTTTCCCTTGACCGCTCTTCCGCAAAGCGCTATTCTTTATTTCGGGAAGTCCGGGTTTCCGGCTTCCGGAAATTAGCCGCCATGATCAGCATCGTCAGGGTACAGCGCAAGGGCCAAGTGACTATTCCCACCCGGATTCGCGTGCAGGTGGGTCTGGTGGATGGTGACTGGGTGGAAGCCAGAGCAGAGGGGGGCAGGATTGTTCTCACTCCCAAAATGGTTGTTGACCGTGAATATACGCCGGACCAGCGGCGGATCATCGATGCGCGCCTCGCAGAATCCTGGCAACAGGCGAAGAGGGGCGACACGTACGGGCCATTTGCGACCCACGAGGAGATGACCGCGTTTCTCCACCGCGAAGCCAGGAAGACCCGCCCGAAAAAAATCCCATCGGTTAAACACCGTGCCCGATGAAGCGCCAACTGACGCCCGCCGCGGTGAAGGACTACCTTGAGGCTCCCCCTGCCGTCCAAAAAGCCTTCGAAAAACAGGTTAAACTGCTGGTGGAGAACTTCCGCCACCCCTCGCTCCGGGCCAAGAAATACGAGGAGTCCCGCGGCATCTGGCAAGCCCGTGTAAACCGCGACTGGCGCTTCTATTTCCTCATCAGTGGTGACACCTATCTCATTTTGAATATCATCCCTCATCCCGAATAGTTCTGAATAAAACCTGATGACTTCTTCGCAGCCCAATTGTTCTGCTTACCTCTCCATAAGAAATTGGAGGCAGGCATGGAGGGTCAGGCCAACTAGCCCTATCAGGATCCGGGAACGGCAAAGTGCGGTGAACTCGTCCGGACTTGGACCCCTGGCATTTCCTCCTCAAGTTTTTGCGAGAAATGGTCGATGGATGGATGCGAGGAGTGAGAAGCCGATGCACGAACCTACGGAAGGGGAAGCGACATTCCCGCACGCAGGGCCTGGCTGGCTCGACTGGGTAGGGCAGCACCCCGGGGTCGTGCTGCTGGGCGCTTTGGTGGTAGCCACTTTGGCCCTTAACGATTCGCCCAGGACCGAGGATGTCGAACGCGATACCAGCGGCGAGGAAGTGCCTCTGTTCATTTGACTCTCTTCCCGGCGTGGCCAAGGCGGGTCTGACGCCGCCCGGATTCTGAGGTCGCCACAAATTCCATGGCTCATCCTTCCTCCCGGTACCCGGTTTTGTCGGGTAATGGCGCCGCAAGCGCCCTCCACTGTCAGAGAAACACTCCGCCCGAGTGGCCCGAATTCCTGCCAGCACAATAGACAATCCCCTTTCTACACAAGCATTTAGGCCAGATCACGAGATCGGCGAAGCAGTTGCAACTTGCTTTGTCAGCGCCTGCGCCGGCGGGCACTAGAATCGAGGTTCAAATGATGGCGAATCCTCTTACCGAGTGGTTTTACGCTCTACCGATACATCCGCGATCAATGCCAGCGCCACGTGCGCAGAATCCGCTCGAAAGTTCTCTCGATGGTCAGGCAACGAGCGCCAAGCCCACCCATGTTCGGGAGCAGGCGAGCATCCTCGCGCGAGCCGAGAAAACAGCCCTACTTTGGATGGCCCGGCGCCTGCCGCGTTGGGTCAGTTCCGACCATTTAACCCTGCTGGGCTTTGCCGCCATGCTCCTTGCCGGAATGGCTTACTGGGTGGCCAGCCGGAACCGCTGGGCATTGCTCATCGTCGTCCTGGCGCTGGCCCTCAACTGGTTTGGCGACAGCCTGGACGGCACCCTGGCGCGTGCTCGCAACCGGCAGAGGCCGCGATACGGCTACTATGTCGACCATGTGCTCGACATGGTGGGCACTTTCTTCCTGCTGGGCGGCTTGGCCCTTTCCGGGTTCATGAATCCGTTTCTGGCTTTGGGAATGCTGACCGCCTATCTGATTGCGGCGGCCGAAGAATTCCTGGCTACGCACGTTCGCCAAGTGTTCCACCTCTCCTTCCTGGGATTTGGACCCACCGAGTTGCGCGTCATCCTGGCCGTCGGAACCGTCTACCTTCTCCACGAACCCTGGGTTTACCTGGGAAGCTTGGGGATGTTTCGACTGTTCGACGTGGGCGGCGCGGTGGCGATTGCGGGCATAGCACTGAAACTCGTGGTTTCAGCCGTCCGCAACACGCGCGCTCTCTATCGGGCGGAAAGGCTGCCCCGATGACGGCCATTCTTCGCGCGTGGCGGCGGTCGGCCGGGAGTCGGAGCGCCGGCATCCTGCCGGCTCTGTTCGACTTCAAGAGAGCCGCCGGCTGGAAGCCAGCGCTGCGGCACCGCTCCAATGACTATTTCAGCAGTCTGCGAAAGGTCAGCGCTCCTGCACAGTTGCGGCGCTGGATTGCCTTTAATTTGGTGGGAGGATTGGGCATCCTGGTTCAACTCGCCATCTTGGCGGCGCTCACCGCAGGGGTGGGACTGCATTACCTGCTTGCCACCGGACTGGCCGTCGAGGCTGCGGTGCTCCACAACTTCGTTTGGCATGAGCGTTGGACTTGGCGAGACCGCGCGAACCACGACAAGCCGGGCCGCTGGCAGAGGCTCGGGCGCTTTCAAATCACGAATGGCGCGCTATCAGTGGGAGGAAACTTGGTTCTGATGCAGGTGCTTGTGGGCGCCTGGGCCATGAACTACACGCTCGCCAACGTGGTGTCCATTACCCTGTGCTCGGTCCTGAATTTCTTGGCCAGCGACCGCCTCGTTTTTCGGCCAACGCGAGCAGCCGACCGCTCTTTGGGGGCGTGATTTCCCCAAGGCCATCCGCCGTGGGGGAACGGTTTGCCGCCATCAAGTTCTGCATTCACCCTGCGGGACGCCGGGCAGCGTGACCTGTCCCGACGAAGTCGGGAGCCCTACCCCTGCGCCGCTTGCCACTAGCCAGCGGTCTTCTGGCCCGCCGGCTCGTCACTCGTCACTTGTCACTCGCCACTGCCCTTGATGCATTCACCCGTTCGAACCGCGCCTCACAAAAGAATCTTCGCGGTTGAACTCGTCACTCGTCACTTGTCACTCGTCACTGCTTTTCTCAATTCGTCTTGGGAATTGACCGTGGGTTCGTCTTCGAAGGGAAAACCCATGGTCACGAGAGCAGTGATGGCTACCGCCTGGAGCAGCTTTGTGGCCGTCTACCGACTCATCCGAATACCGGGATATTGCTGAAGCAGGGCCTCTACCCATTCCACTATCCATTGCTCTGACCTTTCACTGTATAGTGGCCCTTTCTTGTCACCATACTCGGCCAGCTTCCGGCGGTATTCGTCAATTGCACCCGGGTAGTTCAACAGAATCCTTATCCGGCCCTCCGGCGTTTCCGGCACGGCACCAATTACCTTACCCCATCCTTGGTGAAGAATCCGGCTGGTTTGCGCCCCGCGGTTAGACGCGTAGCGCCGTTCCATACTGGCGATGGTCCAGAGGAAAGCAGCCGCGATCGCGTGGTGCTCACACTCCGCAAACGGCAACATGGCTTCCGAAGGCAAGTTGTGAGTGCTAAGGGCGTCGTGCCCATCGTCGATTGACCTCAACTTATACATACCCATCTTGATGCGCGAGATTTCACCGTTAAACTCTTCCGACTGCGCCGCCTCTGCCGCTTGAGTTGCCGTGTAAAGAGCCTTCTCTTTCTCGTTTTGGTATGTACCGTAGACTCGGAGCAAACCAAGCACGACCGCCAGAACACCCAAACCGATCAGCACCTTCGTTGCGGTTTTCATTGTCATCTCACCTCACCCATCTTTATCGCAACCTGCATGCCAAGTTCATAATTCTCCGTAAGATGAAGGCCCGAACTCTAAAGCCGGGATGGGAGTTGCGGCCACCCGGCGTCCAGGACAAGGCGGTCGCTATGCGGGGGCGTGATTTCGATGTGGACGCCCCCAATCTGCTGCGCGCCCCCATGGACGGTAAAGGTTAGAGTCAAGCTGCAGCGTGCAAACTGTATTCGCTTATTCCGCGAGTAAATCCCCGAGGATTCCCTTTCATTAACAAGCGGCTCCCGAAATGGTTCTCGAGAATTTCCTTGTGCTTCTTCCAATCATCCCCGTTATCTTCATCAGCACTGTAATCGAAGACCACGAGCCTGACGTCAGAGTCGACTGTCAATTGCCTATGGCTGCTCGCGACCTCTTTCACCAAATCTGCAATGCGGTCCGGGGCAAGTTCGAATAAGTTCTTACAAACATTACGATAGGATTCTTCAAGGTTCTCACGATATTCCTTTATGAATGTTTCATATTTTTGAATCTGCTCAATTACTGCCGGTGTGAATTTCTGTGATCGCAGCTCGCCGTTATTGAACCGCTTCGCTTCAAAAAATACGATGCAGGCATTTCCGTCCTTCTCCTGAATTGCTGCAAAATCGATGCGGTCGGCAGCTCGCCTGCCCTTGGGGTCCTGATCCTCATCCTCTATCTCGTCATCTGATATGGGGGACAAAGCGACCTCAACGTCGACGACGTTTCCATTGCTCTTCAAAATGCTATGTACGCCCTCTTTCTCTGCCTCCGCATACCAGCGGGACGATTTCTTCAACAAATCGACTTTGAATTCGTGTATGAGGATTTCGTCCACTCGATCCTTGACATCAGGACGCTCGCCTTCCCATGAAACTAGAGGTCTTTTCAAATTTGGATAAACAAGGTACTTATAGTGGGTCTCTAAAATAAGGTGCGGTTCTTTGTAGGATATTTTGAAGATGCTGCACCCTCGATAATATATATTGATATATTTTTTTCTAATTCCGAGAAATAAATCATTATCGCTGATAATGTCCTTCCAACGGGGCCATTTCTTCAACGCGTCCACAAATCTTGGGTTGGTAATTCCTCTGTCAGACATCGCATTCCTCCCCCGTCAGTCGTCGCACCCGAATGACCGCTAGAATCAATTCTGTATCAAGGGGTTGAGATGCTTTTCCGCATCTCGCCGCTCTACACTCCGACCCACACCGTCGAGCGCCTAATCGGCCTCCAAATATACGCTGAAGTCGGAGTAAATACCATTGCCGAATTTTGACATCATTGACCCACCAACTCTATTTGGCTTATCTATAACGCCGCAGGACTGACCTCTGATTCCCACTTACATAGGCGTTGAGCATGGTGCCCCCCGAGGCCCGATAGCGCTGGTCTCCGGGCGGTTTGGCGGCGCGCAGGGCGTTAAGAAATGCCTCGCTCGCGCCGGCGGCCTTGAGGGTTTGCATAAAGTCCTCGGACGGGGCGAAATCAATCCCGCGCTGCTCGATCAGCTTCGCGCCCGAATCATCTCCCAGCCCGGCGCGCACCATGCTTACGACCTGCTCCTGGGTGAAGGGCTTTGCCGTGGTGTCCGATGTTGTGGCGGCGGGGTTCAGGTCGGCATTTTGTAGCGGCGGTGTCCCCACCGCCGCGCGGCGGTCGGAGACCGCCGCTACAGTACCGCCGTCCTTTAGGGCGGCACCATACCTGTTCGGAAATCGGAGTTGAAAAGGTTGGCGGGAACGTGAACGGTAAGGTGCCGGGCTGAAGCCCGCCGCTACATCCGCTTGTGCCGGGCTAATGCCCGGAGTTGTAGCGCCGTCCTCTAGGGCGGCACCATACCTGTTCGGAAATCGGAGTTGCGTAGGCTGGCGGGAGCGGGAGAGGCGATGTGCCGGGCTGAAGCCCGGCGCTACATCCGTTTGTGCCGGGCTAATGCCCGGAGTTGTAGCGCCGTCCTTTAGGGCGGCACCTAACGTGTTCGGAAATCGGAGTTGAAAAGGTTGGCGGGAACGTGAACCGTAAGGTGCCGGGCTGAAGCCCGGCGCTACATCCGCTTGTGCCGGGCTAATGCTCGGGGTCACAATCCTCTGCCGCGCCCCCACGGACACAGGTAGAATCATCGCGATGATGAGCAATAGAATGGTTACAGCCGGTCGACGCCACACAGGCACCTCCCGAATGCGGAAATCACGAGGATGATGGACAGGCATTCTACCACGGCAAGCTCGCGCCTTCTCATTCCGGTTACGGGGTGGAAACAAATCAAAATGCACCGCCATGGCACCAAGGCGCCAAGAAAGCCCGGCGCTAAGGAGACCCGCAACAGGACACTGTCCTAATCTCAGATGTAGCGCCGGCTTCCAGCCGGCATGGAGCCGCCAGGGGGGCGGCGCTACATTCATGGCACGACAGCACCCGCGGCAGTTTGCTCTTGACAAAGTAAACCGATAGTTATAGGCTAGAAATGCGATGAAGGTTCGGCGCAGCACGGCCGCCACGAATATCACCCCAACTCACCTGGCGCTCTCGAAATCACCCAACACCGAAAAATGTTAAAAATGAAGAGTGCTCCTCATAGTTTGTTGAAAATAATGGGCAAAATTAAGTGCTCCTCATAGTTTGTTGAAAATAAGGGTGTTACCTAATTTCACCGTAACATATTGAAAAGGAATGAGATAGTCGTGAAAATGGGCTCATCGGTTCATCGAATATCCGGCAATCTAAAATCAACGCAGTGATCTGCCGATGGATCGATGAACCGATGACCCGATGACACGATGGCCTGAGCTTGACTCCCTTCGACTCTCGACGACATACTGGGGTTTACAACTTGCTTGCGAGGCGGCGGAGAGCAAGGGTCGAACAGAAGGATATCGGATCATTCGCCAATCGCAAATCGACAATCGACAATCGGCAATCGAAAATGTGCCCAGGGCCCGAGGTGAAATGAACACGGATCGCGCGTTACTGGTAGACCTGTACGAGTTGACGATGGCGGCGGCGTATTTCGAGCATGGGATTCGCTGCCATGCGACGTTCGAGCTCTTTGTGCGCCAGATGCCGGCGCACCGCTCGTATCTGGTGGCGGCGGGGCTGGACTCAGCGCTCGCGTATTTGGAGAACCTGCACTTCACGGACGATGACGTCCGCTTCCTCCGCCAGCAGCACGCCTTCCACACGGTCTCCGCGGAATTCTTCGATTACCTGCGGGAGTTTCGCTTCCATGGAGATGTCCACGCGGTTCAGGAGGGCACGCTGGTCTTCGCGGAAGAACCCCTGCTGCAAGTCACCGCTCCGGTTTTGGAAGCGCAGATTGCAGAAACCTATCTGCTTGCGGTCATGCATTATGAAACCCTGGTGGCCTCGAAGGCGGCGCGAGTGGTGCGCGCCGCGGGTGGCCGCAGCGTTCTGGAGTTCGGAACCCGCCGGGCGCACGGGCCGGAAGCCGGCGTGCGAGCCGCTCGCGCGGCGTGCGTGGGGGGGTGCGCAGCTACCTCCAACGTGCTGGCCGGCGCGCTTTACGATCTTCCCCTGGCGGGCACGGCAGCGCATTCGTGGACGCAGGTTTTCCCCAACGAGCGCCGCAGCTTCGAAGCATTGCTCGAAACTTTTCCCGACACCGCCATCCTGTTGGTCGATACTTATGATCCGCTGGTGGGCGCGGAAATTGCGGCCACGCTGGGGGCAGCCATTCCCGGCGTGCGGCTGGACAGCGGCGACCTGCTGGAGAAGAGCCGGCGCGTGCGGGAGATTTTGGACCGGCACGGCCGGCGCGATGCCAAGATCGTCGCCAGCGGCGATTTGAACGAATACAAGATCGAAGAGCTTACGGCCCGAGGCGCGCCGATTGACTCCTTCGGGGTGGGCACGGACCTGGTCACTTCACGCGACGTGCCCGCCCTGAGCGTGGTTTACAAACTGGTGGAGACGGAAGCTGGCGGCGTGGTGGAGCCGAAAACCAAATTCAGCGAGGAGAAGGTTTACTGGCCCGGCCGCAAGCAGGTCTTCCGCTTTTCCCAGGGAGGGCAATACCATCACGACTTGCTCGCCTGCGCCCAGGAAGGTTATCCCCAGGCTTCGCCCCTGCTCGAACCTGTCATGCGTGGGGGCCGCCGCCTGATCCCGGCCCCTCCCGTGAAGCAAATCCGCGAGCGCACGCTGGCCAATCTCGCCTGCTTGCCGGAAGCCTACCAGGCCTTGCAGGGAGCGCCCGCCTATCCCGTCGAAAAGAGCGCGGGGCTTGATAAGTTGTTGGAGGAGATCCGCGTGCGTCACTTCGGCGCGGTGAAGTCATCTCATTAAGAGGGAGGTTTTTGAGAAGTGAGCGTCACGCTTGAGCCGCTGGTCTTCTTCGATGTCGATACGCAGGTGGATTTCATGCGTCCGGAAGGGAGGCTTTACGTTCCCGGCGCGGAGGAGATCGTGCCCAATCTTGAGCGCCTGATGAATTGGGCTCGGGAGAATGGGGCGCCGGTGATATCGACGGCGGACGCGCACTCGCCCGATGACCCGGAATTCAAAACCTGGCCTCCCCACTGCGTGATCGGCACTCCCGGGCAGAGGCTCATTCCCGAAACACGCTTTTCCGCCCCTGTGGTTATTCCCAGCCGCCCTGGCGCCTTTCAGCCTCCGGCGCGCTGGGTGGGCCAGTTCATCGTGGAGAAGCCCACCTATTCGCCGGAAGACAATCCCAATTTCGATGACCTGTTGCGCGCATTGGGACCGCGGCACGCTGTGGTGTTCGGCGTGGCCACGGAGTTCTGCGTGCGGGCCGCTGCACTGGCGTTGTGCCGGCACGGCTTCCAGGTGGATGTGGTGGCCGATGCCATCAAGGCCATCACAGTGGAGGGCAGCCGCAAGGCGCTCGAGGAAATGGCGGCCGCCGGCGTTCGCAGGGTCACCACCGCGGAAATTTGCCGGCCCGTCGCTCGGCCCACGGCGCCAAGGCGCGTGACTGCTCCCAAGCTGTAGCGGCGAGGCTGTCCGTCAGCCGCCGCACCATCGAGTTGACCCAATCCCGATGCATAACACTCGGCATGATGTCAGTTGCGCCCTCCCGGCCTTCCTTATAGAATGCCCACCGAGTATCCATGCCGCTCCCACGGGCGGAGTCTCATAAATAGGAGTCATACCGCGATGAAACGCATGAAAGCATTTATGAAAGTGACTGCAATGCTTGCAGGCTTAACGCTGATGGCCGCTCTCTTGGCGTGCAATGACAATTCCACGCCCGTGGCGAGTTCTCTTCCGGCGCCTAAATCTTCCCTGCCGAACCCGACCGACGCTAAGCGACTCAGTGACGGCGCCAATAAACTGATGGACGCCATGAACAAGCCGGCAGAGTCGTTCCACTTCTCTTTTAAGGGGCAAATGAACATTAGCGAGGACAAGACCCAGCCGCCTAAGGTTGGCCCGGTGGCTTTGGAAGCGGATGTCTCACCGGGGGAAATCAGCCTGACGGAGACACGTGGCTCAACCACCAAGACGTCCAAGGCCAAGAAGGGCGATGGCCTTAATTGGGGCATGGCTAACTTGGCGACGATTGAAGTGATGACCGGTCCGGAGTTTGTTATCGCCTTGGGATCCACCGTAGCTTCTCCGCCGAGCACCGATCTGGTGGGGACCACTCCCGCGGATAGATTCGCCTTTGACACCACCACTGCCACCCCAGCCCAGAAGATTGGCTTGGAGGGAGCCCGCGCCGTGCTGACCAACATCAAGGAAAGTAAGGGAACGGCATGGATCGCGCAAGACTCCGGCCTGCTCATCAAGTTCAATGTCGACGCCGATTACCTGGATAGGAACAACCACGCTTGGAAGGAGCACTACGAAGGCGAAGTGACCCCGAAGTAATCGCTTGACGCCTTCTCAAGAGCAGCCGTCGGAAGCATGATTCTGGCTGCCGCGTCGGGCTCCGGATGACAGCATAGAAGGGCTTTTCACGGGGGTATGGCCGCTGCGTCGGGGCGCGCCTTCACGCCTGCTGGAGGACGCGCCGGTAAAGATCTTCGTACAGGGGGATGATGTTGCCGCTGCAAAAATGGCGGAGGGCACGCCGCCGGGCGGCGCTCGACATCTCCGCCTGCCGTTCCGGGTGGGTGAGGATTTCGAGGGCGCGCGCCGCCATGGTTTGAACGTCACGAGGCTCGACCAGAAACCCCTCTACGCCATCACGGAGGACTTCCGGCACGCCGCCCACGCGGGAACAGATGGCGGGCACACCGGACGCCATTGCTTCGAGTGCCGCCAAGCCGAACGATTCGATGTCACTGGGCAGGAGCAGCACGTCGGCACAATTGAGGAGGTCTTGCACTTGATTTTGTTTGCCCAGGAAGAACACATCGGGACTGAGGTTCTTTTCGCGGGCCATCCATTCGGCGATGGTCCGGTCAGGACCGTCGCCGATCATCAGAAGCTTGGCGGGGATTGCCTGGCGAACCAGGGCGAATATTTCCATAACGTCAGGCACGCGCTTTACGGGCCGGAAATTCGACAGGTGAACCAGGATTTTCTCCCCCCCGGGCGCGAATTCTTCCCGCCGGCACTTGCCGTTGGCGGGACTAAAGACGTCGCAGTTGACGAAGTTGGGAATGACCTCGACGGGCCGGTGAATCTCAAATTCACGCAGTGTGACATCCCGAAGGTATTCGGAGATGGCCGTGACCGCGTCGCTTTCCTCGATGGAAAAACGAGTAATAGGTAGATAAGAACGATCCGAGCCCACCAGCGTGATATCGGTGCCGTGCAGGGTGGTGACGAAGGGCAGGCGGCGCGGCTTCAGCATGGCCCGCGCCAGATAAGCGCTTACCGAATGGGGAATCGCATAGTGCACGTGCAGCAGTTCGAGGGATTCGTTTACCGCCACGTTGGCCATGGCGGTGGCGAGCGCCAGCGTGTACGGCGGGTGGTCGAAAAGCGGGTAATTCAGCATTTCCACTTCATGAAAGTGGATGCGGCCGGAGGCTTCGGTGATCCGCACGGGCATCGCATAGCTGATGAAGTGTACGTCGTGCCCGCGCGCGGCCAGTTCCAAGCCGAGCTCGGTTGCCACCACGCCACTTCCGCCGTAGGTGGGATAGCAGGTAATGCCGATGCGCATACGAATCCTCCGGCAATCCGCACTCCAGACGCCGCGGCGGGGCTAGGAGTGCGGCTCCTTTTTCTTCGCTTCACTGGTAAATAGTTCGATGCTCGTGACCGTGCGGTGGTCGGCGCGCTGGTCGTAATAGACGATGATGCGCGTGCCGGGCGAGAGGGAATCGAGCTTCTTCTTAAACCCATCGGCGGTTTCCACATGGGTGCTGTGCTTGATGGGGAAGATTTCCGTATCCCCACCCTCCACCGAGCTGACGCTGAGGATGTTATGCTTCTCGTCGACCGACTTGACGGTGCCGGTAAAAGCCAAGTGCTCGTTGGAGGCGATGATCTTGTCGAGGCCCGGGATCTTGGGCTTTTCTTCCTCCTGCGCTGCGGCTACGCACACGAGCAGAAGAATGGCCGGAACGATTGCCCCCAGCCGCCAACTTGCCCGCCGTAGGGCTCGCAACCACGGCCCCGGGCGTCGAACGGTTTGCAGATCGGATTGGGCGACGGTGAGAATTCTCACGCTGAGATTCCTTATAAGAGACGCAGCCACAAAACCATGCTAGGCGAGCCCCGGCAGGGTGTCAAGTGCCACGCGGGAGCGGGATTGAGGGCGCGCCCCAGGGGCCGCAACTGCGCCTGAAAGGCGCGCCGCCCTTGTTTTTCCAGAAATTCATCCCCTGCGGTCTTCTTCGAGAGCAGATTAAATGCAAACCAGACGCAATGCCGGAGACTATTCTTCTTCCCTGTACACGTCCGGCGGTTGAGGGTTGTTCCCCTCGTGGATTGCCCCATTCCGGGAGTCACCATCTTTATACATAAAGCGGATGCATGATTTCATCACCAGAAGGTTGGGTTCGTTCGCCCGGTGCACCTTGATGCAGCTCTTGTCATACCACTCAATCACTCCGCGGATGGTTTCCCCCTGATCCAAGACTACGACCATGGGAGTGCGCGCTTGCATCTGCTTGAGATAATAAAAATTCTCGGCGTTAGTTTGCTCTGGCGGGGCAGGCTTCTTGCGCTGCATGCGTGCGCCCAGTTGGTCCTGCACATCGGACAGGGTAGGGCGGATCAATCGTCGATTCATGTCGGTATACTCCCGAGGCCCGAACGGACGGGCAAGGATTCAATCTCATCCCGGTGAAATGCGCGGGTCGCCTCTACTCACCTAGACGCTTCACCGAGCGTCTCGGTTTCATACGGCCAACAAAAAAACCATGCAAGGAAGACAGCCGCGAATGGGATGAATAGTAACACAGGCAAAAACCGGTGGCAATCGCTTTAGCCGGACTGGACTCGCTGCGCTCTGGTTCTTGGACTGATCGCACTGGCCGCTCGGAATTCACACTGTTGGATGGCCGGTGGATGCTCCTCGTTGCCTGTCCACGGCAAAAACTCGCGCCCCAGGGGGCAAAGCTTGGCCGGTTCTTCCCGCGCCAGGGGATGGGAGGATGATCCCGACCTGCCCGCAGGAGCGCGGCTTGAAATTGCACTTCAACCCAGTCAGGGGTGCTCTCAGTTGGCTGCCCGTGGGGTGAAGTGAAACCTCGCTCTTCCGAGGCCGCGGCGAGAAGCCCGGGCTAGCGGGAACCGGGCTCAACACCGGAGAGCATGTCGATGCCCAGCGTCTCAAAACCGAGTTGGGGATTGACGTTGCGGATTTGCAGGCGGTAAGCCTGATCGAGGCCAGCCTTGAGTTTCGCGATTCCGCCGAGAGTCAGTTTGGGCGCCCAGCCTTGGAGGCGCGCCGTCAAGTCAACATTCACCACCGCGTCTGCTGCCGGCTCCAGCAGGATGTGCAGAAGGTCGGACAGAAGGGAATAGCCCACCTTCAGCGTTCCTTCGAAATCGCCGCGATTCTCCGCCAGGGCGCGGGCGGAGTCAAATACCTGCCGCCAGTCCGTCATTGCCCCGGGAGCCCCGCGGCGCGCCATCGCCTCCAGAAAATCCAGCCAAGGTTGGCGGCGGCGTTCGTATTCGGCGGGGTCGAAGGCCCGTGCCCGGGCCACACTGCCGGCCGCTACACGCACGGCAAGCGCCTTCTGGGGCTCGGTGAGTTTCTTCTCACCCGCCAGAAGGTTTTGGATAAGAGCTTGGTCCACTGGCTGAAAGGTGACGCGCGTGCAGCGCGAACGGATGGTGGAGCGCAGCTCGAAGGCGTTGGGGCAAATCAGGATGAAGCTCGTTGTCTCCGGGGGCTCCTCCAACACTTTGAGCAGCAAGTCCACGGCCTGCCAATGGATGGCTTGGGCTTCATCGATAATAAAGATGCGGCGCGGGAACTCAAACGGGCGCGTGTAAGCGATGGCGCGCAACTGGCGAATCTGCTCGGTGAGGATGAACTTCGTCAGGGGTTCGATGATCTGGAGATCAAAGTAAACCAGGCCTTCAACCCGGCGCGCGGACTCTTTGCTTTCGCGTCGGCGAACCAAATCTTCCCGCGCCGCGGCCAACATCTGCTCCGCTTTGCGGCAGCGCGCGCACTGATCGCAAAAGCCCTCCGCGCCGCGCTCGCACACCAGCGCCTTGGCCAGCATCAGGGCCAGCGTTTTCTTGCCCACGCCCTCGGGGCCGGTAAAAAGCAAGGCTCCGGGAACGCGTCCGCTCGCCAGCATTTCGCGGACTGCCTCCACCGCCTGCGGATTGCCGAGAAAGGAGTCAAAGCCCATGTTTTTAGAAACTCGAAACTAGAAACTCGAAACTAGTAACTGGAAATTAGAAACTGGAAAATCGAAGCTCGAATACCGAGTATCGCAAACTATGACCCATTTCGACAAATGGTCGAAAATCGACATTCGATGCTTAATACACGAAGATTAAGGCGATTTCCGAGTTTCTAGTTTCCAGTTTCCAGTTTCCAGTTTCTGATTTCCATTTTCGCTTTACCTGCCACCCGGCCAAGAAGCGGATCGATCAGGGCGCGAATCTGGCGTTGCAGTTCCTCGATGGACTGGTCGGCGCGCACCACCTTGATGCGCTCTGGCGCGCCGCGGGCGATGGCCAAATACCCGGCCCGCACGCGCTGATGAAATTCCAACCCCTGCGCTTCAATACGGTCGAGGCGCGGCCGCCGCGCATCGCCGAGCGCGCGTCCGAGCGCGCGTACAGGATCGAGGTCGAGGATGATGGTCAGGTCCGGCTGCGTCTTGCCGCATATGACCCGGTCGAAGGCGCGTACGGTGGCCGTACCCAACTCTCGCCCGTAACCCTGGTAGGCGAACGAGGCGGTATTGTAGCGGTCGCTCACTACCACTTCGCTGCGGGCCAGCGCCGGGCGCACCACTTCTTCCAGCAGTTGCGCGCGCGCCGCGTACATCAGCGCCAACTCAGCCAATGGCGCAAGCTTTCCTGTTTTCGAGGCCAGCAGGATATCGCGAACTCGCTCCCCCGTGCGCGTTCCGCCGGGCTCGCGCGTTACCAGCACCCGATGGCCGCATTGGCGCAGGTACTGGACAGCACGGCGCAGTTGCGTGCTCTTGCCGGTGCCGTCCAGCCCTTCAAATGTGATGAAGAGGCCAGGTTTCATAAGGCGCTTGTCCTTTGTCCTTGGTCCGTTGTCAGTCGTCAGTTTTCACATAGGGTCATGATCGGGTTCGGTGGACGCATCTTGGAAATACCCAACTGGTGCCAGCAATCTTCAAAGCACTTCGGGCGACTGACAACTGGCCACTGACTACGGACCAATGCTGCATCCTAACACCCGTCCTTAATCGTAACAAGGTGCCTTCACGCGGCGCCGGGGATGATAGAATGGCACGGTTTCAATTTGCCCAGTCGGAATAATCTGCGCGTGGCTCCGCTACGCTCGATTTTGCACGAAGAGATGGCCGAGAATATTGGAGAAAACATCGCGCGGGTGGAAGAGCGAATCGCGGCTGCCTGCCGCCGCAGCGGACGCCGGCGCGAGGACCTAAGGCTGGTGGCCGTATCCAAGACGCACCCTCCCGAATTGATTCGCGAGGCGTTTGCGGCGGGCCTGCGCGACTTCGGCGAGAACCGCGTGCAGGAAGCGAATTCCAAGCGCCCGGGACTTGCTGATTTGGACGCAACCTGGCACTTGGTGGGACATCTTCAGTCCAATAAGGTGCGGGCGGCGCGTGAACTTTTCCATTGGGTGCATTCGCTGGATTCATTGCGCCTGGCGGAGAAACTCGTACAAGCGGCTTCTCCCGGCGACGCGCGCTTGCCGGTGCTCCTCGAAGTGAATTTGGGGGGAGAAGCCTCCAAGGCCGGCGTTCGGGCCAAGGAGGTGGCTGCCCTGGCGGAACAGATCGCGCCGATGGAAACACTCGCGCTACGCGGCCTGATGGTCATCCCGCCCTTCCTCGCGAACGCGGAAGACGTGCGGCCTTACTTTCGGCAACTGCGCGCCTTGGCTCGAGATATCGAAACGCGAAATCTGCCCAACGTTTCCATGCGCGAGCTTTCCATGGGCATGAGCCACGATTTCGAAGTCGCCATCGAAGAAGGCGCCACGATCGTGCGAGTGGGGACGGCGATCTTTGGCGAGAGGAAATGAGGGTTGTCTTTGGTCCGTGGTCAGTTGTCCGTCGTTCGTTGAAAGTCATCCAAGGCGAATTCTGCATTTTCAGAACCGGCTATGCCAGCGACATCGGCCCTTGCTGAAAGCTGATAACTGACGACCGGCCACTGACCAAGGACGAATAACCAAGGACAAAGGACGTCTTTCTTCCATGCCTGAGTTTAAGATTGAACGCGAAAACGTAAGCTTCTGGCTGCGGGTGAAGCCCCGCGCGGCGCGCGAGCGCCTGACCGTAGACGCCTCGGGTGAGTTGCGCCTGGAGTTGCACGCCCCCGCGACGGAAGGCCAAGCCAATGAAGCTTGCGTACACTTTTTTGCCCGCGCGTTGCGTGTTCCGCAAGCCTGTGTGGTGATTCTTTCCGGCCATAAGGCGCGGCGCAAGTTGCTGCGGGTGACGGGGCGCTCCGCGCAAGATAGCATCGCGCAGATCAAAAAGGCAGTGACGAGTGACAAGGGACGAGCAAACGAGAAGGCAGGGGCGAGTGATGAGTGATGAGCAAGGGAAACATGAAAATCGAAACTTGAAAATCGAAAATCGCCCCAGTTTCGAATTTCGATTTTCGAGTTTCGGATCTCCCGGTGAGGGGAGGAACCAGTGAGTTTCACGCAGCGCCTGGCAGAAATTCGCACGGGATTTGAGCGCGCCTTTTGGGTGGCGAATTTCACGGAATTATTCGAGCGCCTCGCTTACTACGGCGCCAGCGCGGTCCTGGCCATCTATCTGACCGAGCAACTGCACTTCTCCAAGGAAGTCACCGGCTGGATGATGGGGACTTTCGGGTTCGTGGTATGGCTCCTGCCGGTGCTGGGCGGGACGTTGGCGGACCGCTTCGGATTTCGCCGCGCCCTGATGTTTGCCTACCTTGTTATGACCGCGGGCTATTTCCTTCTGGGCTCACTTTCCGCGCCCTGGATGCAAGGCCCGCGCCAGGCGCTTGGCGACAAGTGGCTGGTGTTCGGCATCCTGATGATCCCGGCGCTGGGACCCGCGGTGGTAAAGCCCTGCGTTGCGGGTACGACGGCGCGGGCTTCAGCGGAGAACGTTCGCTCCATCGGTTATTCAATCTATTACACGATTGTGAATATTGGCGGCACGCTAGGTCCCATTATGGCCTGGTTGGTGCGAAAACGAATAGGTTGGGGTATAGAAAACGTCTTTCGCGTCTCCGCCCTGAGTGTGTTTCTGATGTTCCTGGTCACGGTGGTTTTCTTCCGTGAGCCGGAGCGGTCAGGCGAGCAGAAGGTGGCGAGCGTCGCCCATGCCATCAAGAACATGTTCGTGGTGCTGGGTAATTTTCGCTTTGTCCTGTTCTTGCTGATATTTTCGAGTTTTTATATCGTGTTCTGGCAGGAATTCATCTCCGCGCCGCTGTTTTTGCGGGGTTACGTGGACCCGAACGCCAACGCCGACTTGCTGCTCTCGATTGACGCGCTCACGGTGATTTGTTTTCAGATCCTAGTGAGCTATATGACCCGCAAGATTCCTACCTTCCCAGCGATGACGCTGGGCCTGCTCATCTCGAGTGTGTCGTGGTTGTTCCTGGCAATCCACCCCTCGACCCTGAGTCTGGTGGCGGCGCTGGTGGTGCTGGCGCTTGGTGAAATTACCCAATCAGCGCGCTATTATGAATACATTTCCCGGCTTGCGCCGTCTGGCCAGCAGGGTCTCTATATGGGCTATGCGTTTCTACCCATCGCTATCGGGTATTTTATCGCCGGCCCGTTAGGCGGATACCTGCTACACGAGTTCGGCGACGTCCTGCACCGGCCGCAGCAGATGTGGTGGGTGATCACGGCGGTGGGACTGTTGGGTGCGGTGCTGATGGTGATTTACAATTACGTTCTTAAGCCCGGGGAAGGGCAGCGACAAGAAGGGTAGCGCAGACCAACAGAATAGGTTCGCGCCACAAAGGCAGGAGACCGAGTGGGTCTGCGGATACAAAGGAGGACCTTTCTATGAACCTTGAGTCCATTCAAGCTGCTTTGCGTGAAGCCAAACTTGATGGTTGGTTGTTCTACGACCACCACCGCCGCGATCCCATTGCCTATCGCGTGCTCGGTATTAACCCTGTGATGTGTACTCGTCGTTGGTATTACCTTATACCGGGGGAAGGGGAGCCGGCGAAGTTGGTGCATCGGATTGAGGCCAACAACTTGGCGGGTTTGCCGGGCGCGGAGGAGCGGTATTCCTCCTGGCGAGAGCAACGCGAAGGGCTCGGCCGGCTGCTGCACGGCAAAAAGCGGGTGGGAATGCAGTACTCCGCCTTGAACAATATCCCCTATGTTGGCCTCGTGGACGCGGGCACGGTGGAGTTGGTAATGGCTTGCGGCGTGGAAGTGGTTTCTTCCGCCGACCTGGTGCAGCAGTTCGAGGCGTGCTGGAGCGAGGAACAATGGCAGTCGCACTTGGCTGCCGGCCAAGTGGTGCACAAAGCGGTGCGGACGGCGTTCGCGGCCGTTCGCGACGCTGTGCGCGCCGGCAGGGAAACCAGCGAATACGATGTCCAACAGGAAATGGTGAAAGTGTTTGCGGAGAACGGCCTCGTTGCCGACGAGCCTCCCTGCGTGGCAGCGAATGCCAACTCCGCCAATCCGCACTATTCGCCCTCGCGCGAGGCGTCGCTGCCCATTCACGCCGGCGATTTTGTTTTGCTGGACGTGTGGGGCAAACAAAACAAGCCTGGGGCGGTCTATTTCGACATTACCTGGACGGGGTACGTGGGCGAAACGGTTCCCGCGCAATACACCAAGGTTTTTGAAGTGGTCCGCGAGGCGCGTGACGCGGCCATCGTCCTGGTGCAGAAATCCTTGCAAGCCGGCCGCATCATTTACGGCTATGAAGTTGATGACGCAGCGCGCGACGTCATTGAGCGGAACGGGTACGGCGCTTTCTTCGTGCATCGCACCGGGCACTCGATTGGTGAAGACGTGCACGGCAACGGGGCCAACATGGATAATTTTGAAACCCACGACGAGCGCCGGATCACCGCCCGCACCTGCTTCTCCATTGAGCCCGGCATCTATTTGCACGACTTCGGTATCCGTAGCGAGGTGAATGTGTTCACGGGAGCCCGCGAGGCTTGCGTGACCGGCGAAATTCAAACGGCGATCGTGCCCATCCTTGCCGCTTCGTAATGTTCTGTGTTAGGTTGGAAGGTTGGAGTTGGATGTTGGATTGAGGGTTTAGTGCCTGAATCCTAAGTTCCCGCTCCTAAATACTTTTCCTATGGCAAGTAAAGTCGTGCAAGAGAAAGACTCCCGCCGCGCTCAGCCCAAGTTGACAACTTTGGTGCGGTTGTGCGTGGCGGCGTGGCTGGTACCGGGCCTGGGGCACTTCCTGCTCGGCCGCAAGTGGCGCGCGCTGATCCTCTTCGCGGTGATTGTGACGATGTTCCTCATGGGCATTGCCATGCAGGGTGAGTTCTTCACCACCAGTTCAGGGTCGTATCTCCAGACTCTCGGTTATTTCGGCGAGTTGTGCGTGGGCTTGGCCATGCCTGTGGCCCGCTTTTTCGGCTATGGGGGAGGTAACCCGCTGTTTGTGAGCGCTGACTTCGGCACGGCTTATCTGGTGGCGGCCGGAATGCTAAACACGCTCCCCGTTCTCGATACTTACGACATTGCCATGGGGCGCAAGCCCTAACGGCAGTTAAGAGTGACAAGTGAAAAGTGACGAGCGACCGAAAGACGAAATTCGAATCTTGAAAATCGTGGCGAGTTTCGAATTTCAAGTTTCGATTTTCGGGTTGCGTTTGCTCATCACTCGTCACTTGTCACTCGTCACTGGTACTTAATATGGCTCTTCCGCATTTTCCCGCTATGGTCTTGTTTTCCTTTCTCGTCTCCGTGGTATTCGGAGTCCTGAGCAAAAACACTCCCCGCGAGCGGCTCATTTATGGCGCCAAGGTGTTCGTGTCCTTTGTGGGCGTGGCGATTGTGCTCGGCTGGGTCATGTACCCCGTGCCTTGAACCTCTCGGAAAGAAATTACATCTTCACGCCAACTTGCCTTGACTTCGCCGCGGACCGGCCTTAGAGTAGCCGTCACTGCAAGAGGTATCGTCCGCCCGAGACAGCTCCTTGCGAGGTGCAGCGCACTCTTGTGACGCAGAGGCCACCGACATGATTCTCCTGGCAAGCACATCGGCGTTTGTTACTTTTCTGGCGATTGCCGCTTTCGGATTCGTCTTTCTGATGGGCAGCTCCATCATGGGGGACCTTTTCGAACATGGGGACTTCGGCCACGATGCCGACGGCCATGGCGCCGGCCCCAGCCTGCTGAGCAGCCGCATCCTGAGCGTCTTCGTTACCGCGTTTGGAAGTTTTGGAGCCATCGGCATTCACCTGGGTTACGGCGTGGGCGTGAGCACCGCGATGGGCTTCGGAGGCGGAGTGCTGTTCGCGGGGGTGATCTACGTTTTCGCCAGTTTTCTTTACAGCCAACAAGCTTCCAGCCACGTCCGCACGGGCGACTTGGTGGGAAATCTGGCGCAGGTGAGCGTTGCCATTCCGCAAGGGGGAGTGGGCCAGGTGCGCTGCACCCTGGGTGACACGGTGGTGGAAAAGGTGGCGCGCGCGGCGAATAACGCGGAAATTCCAGTCAACACTCTGGTAAAAATCAATAACATCGTCGGAGAGGTCGTACTAGTGGACCGCGCCGAATAGGCGAGCAGCGACCCGTGACGAGCCTGGAAGGATCGAAGAGCGAAAAGCGAAACTCATACCTCGAAAATTGTGGCGAGTTTCAAATTTCGAGTTTCTATTTCTGAACTTCGGACCTTGCCAGCACGTAATATGTTGTGAGTGACTTGCCGCAAATATTGAGGAGGATCATCATGTCTTTTCCGCCCTTTGTTATTGTACTGGCAGCGATTGCCGCCATTGCGCTCCTGGTTGCGATTGCCCGTTTCGCCAAAAACTACATCAAAGTGCCGCCGAATGCGGTGGCGATTTTTAGTGGGCGCAAGCACAAGCTGCCCGACGGACGCATCGTGGGCTATCGCATGGTGCGCGGCGGCGCGGCGTTCCGCTGGCCGCTGCTGGAGCAGGTGGATTACCTTTCCCTCAACGTCTTCACCATTCCCCTGGAAATCGAACGCGCCTACACGCTGAAAGGCGTGCCGATTTCTGTTAGGGCGGTGGCCAACGTGAAGATCAAGGGCGACGACCTCTCGCTCTCGGCGGCGGCGGAACGCTTTCTCGGCATGACGCATGACACCATCCAGAAGGTGATTTTCCAGACCCTGGAGGGCCACCTGCGGTCGATCCTGGGAACGCTGACCGTGGAAGAGGTGAACAGTGACCGCTCCAGTTTTGCCCAGAAGCTGACTTCCGAGGCGGCGCTTGACCTGGAGCGCATGGGCATTGGCGTGGACGTCCTGACGATTCAGGATATCAGCGACAAGGAAGGGTATCTCGACGCATTGGGCAAGAAGCGCACTGCGGAAGTGAAACGCGACGGGACGATTGGCGAGGCGGAGGCCACGCGCGACGCCAAGATCAAATCCTCGCTGGCGATGCAGGAAGGAGAGAAAGCGAAGTTCGACGCTGACGCCAACATCGCCAGCGCGAATCGCGAGTTTCAAGTACGGCAGGCGCAGTACCAGGCCGAAATTGAAATGGAGAAGGCCAAGTCCGCGCAGGCCGGCCCTCTAGCGGAAGCGAAAGCCAAGCAGGCGGTGGTGGCGGAAGAAGTGCGCATTGAGAGGACCCGCACGCAGGAGCAGATTGCCGTGCAAGAGCAGGAAGTGCTGCGCAAGCAGAAAGAGCTTGAGGCTACGGTGATCAAGGCGGCGGAGGCGGAGCGGCAGGCGGCCATTGTGCGCGCGGAGGCCAAGAAGCAGGCGGCGATCCTGGAGGCGGAAGGCGAGAAGAGCGCGCAGATTGCGCTGGCGGAAGCGCAGCAGGAAAAGTTAAAGCAGGAAGGTATGGGCCGCGCCGCCGCGGTGGAAGCGGAAGGGCGCGCGGAGGCGGCGAAGGTGGAGGCGATAGGACTGGCGCAAGCACGGGCCATCGAAGCGCAAGGCGTGGCGGAGGCGCAGGCCATCTTGAAAAAGGCGGAAGCGTGGCGGCAGTTCAACGACGCGGCGAAACTGCAGACGCTGCTGGAGAAACTTCCCAGCGTGCTGCAAGCCTCCGCGGGGATATTCGGTGCGGTGGCGGCGCCGCTCGGTAATATTGATAAAGTGGTGGTTATTGAACAGGGCAACGGCGCCGCGGGCGACGGCGGCGGCGGAATCGGACGCATCGCGCAAGCGGGACCGGCGCTGGTTTTCGGCTTGCTCCAGAAACTCCAGGCCTTGGGGCTGGATATTCCCACCGTTCTTTCGCAACTCGGCGTGGATGATAAGTTGGCCGCGTCGTTGAAATCGCCAGCGCCTCGCCCGGCAGATGGTGGGGTGAAGAAATAGCCGATTGGCAGGGTTGAATGAGGGTCTAAATTTATCATAAAGGTTAGGGTTTATGCCGAGCTTTAATCTCTCCTCCACGGTGCACGAGACGGATGCCGAAGTCCTGGTGATCCATTGCAGCGACCACCGCTTCCAAGCCGGATTTCACGAGTTCCTGAACGGCACGTTGAACCTCAACGAGAATTACGACCTGCTGGTGCTGCCCGGCGGCCCGCAATGCCTGACGCTGGTGGAGTACTTGCCGAAGTTCTCCTGGGCGGGCTGGAAGTGGTTCCGCTTCCTGGTGGACGCGCACGGCCTGAGGCGTCTGATTCTGATTCAGCATCAGGATTGCGGCTGGTACAAGCAAATGCCTGTTCACCTGCACACTTCGCCCGAGCCGCGCCTGCGCCAGGAAGAGGACCTGCGGCGGGCGCGCGCTTCGCTGGCCAAGGAGCGGCCGGAGCTGAGCGTGGAGCTCTACTACGCGGGTTGGGATGCGAGCCAGAGCATCACCATCGAGGCGGTAGAGGCATGATGCCCACCTACACGCAGATTGCCTGGCACGGCGCCATCGCCGTGCCGAAAGGCTTGCTAATTGGACTTGGCGGGCAGTGCGGGTCAGTGCTGCATCTTACCCGACATAGGACTTATGCCGCCACCCATCGCCGCAATTCTTAGCATGCCGCAATTCCTCTCTCCCTCCGCATGTGTTACGATGCATTCCATGCGCAAACTACTGCTGATAGCATTCCTGGCTTTCATCTGCGCGCCGCTGCGGGCGGCGGGCACTCTTGACGTTTACTTCATTGACGTGGAAGGCGGGCAATCCACTCTTTTCGTCTCCCCCTCGGGCGAATCGATGTTGGTGGATACGGGCTGGCCGGACGCGAACGGCCGCGACGCGGACCGGATCGTTACCATCGCCAGGGCGGCGGGCGTCACCCGCCTCAACTACGTGGTCATCACCCATTTCCACGTGGATCACGTGGGAGGGGTGCCGCAGCTCGCCGCGCGCATTCCCATTGGCACCTTTGTAGATCACGGGCACAGCGTCGAAACCGGGAAAGACGCTGACGATCTTTACAACGCGTACGTGCAGGTGCGGGACCATGCGTCCCACCTGATCGTCAGGGCGGGGGACCGAATTCCCATCGAAGGGATCGGCGTGCAGGTTGTGACCTCCACCGGCCAGGCCATTCCGCGGCCTCTGGCGGGCGCGGGCCAACCCAATCCTTTTTGCGCCGCCTCGAAACCTCGCGAGGTTGATCATTCTGAAAATGCCCAGTCGATTGGCATGATGATTAGCTATGGGAAGTTTCGCATGGTCGATCTCGGCGACCTGACCTGGAACAAGGAGTTGGCGCTGGTCTGCCCGGACAACAAACTGGGGACGGTGGACGTTTACCTGGGCACGCACCACGCCCTCGATCTGTCGAACGCTCCCGCCATTGTGTACGCGCTCCACCCGCGCGTGGCCATTACCAATAATGGCGCCACCAAAGGCGGCTCGCGCGAGGCCATGCAGACCATCCGCACTTCGCCGGGCATCGAGGACGTGTGGCAGTTGCACTACGCCCAACAGGCGGGCAAGGAGAACAACGCGCCCGAGCCCTTTATCGTCAATGTGGACCAGGACGCGAGCGTAAGTTGGATCAAGCTCTCCGCGCGAGCCGATGGCGGGTTCACCGTGACCAACAGCCGCAACGGGAAGACCAAAACCTACGCGCCACGGCCGTGAGCCAGCTTGCGTGTGGCCCGGGAGATGGAGATTCCCGCGAGCAAGCTTGCGGGGACCGAGGCGGCAGTCCGCCGCGGTGGGCCGCTCGGCAAGACTTCTACTTGCCTCGCGGAAACGAGCCGTGGATCTGCAAAACGAGTGCGCGCCGCGCCGCTCTGTCTGGTCACACGAGTAATCTTGAAAGACTTCCTGTGCTTGGGGATGATCACAGCGGCGCCGATCGGCAAAACAAGAACGGTGAAATCCACGGAATGGCGCTGACCCATGCGGAGAACCACCATCGACTTCGACACCGTGCGGAAGATCGGACTGGCGTTGCCCGGCGTGGAGGAGGGCACGGCGTACGGGGTCCCGGCGCTCAAGGTCCAGGGAAAGCTTTTGGCCTGTATACCTGCCAATCGCTCGGCCGAACCCGGTTCGATTGTCGTCCGCGTGGGTTTTGACGATCGTGCCGAGCTGCTCGCCACGGCCCCCGACGTTTACTACGTGACGCACCACTACGCCGACTACAGCGCCGTGCTGGTTCGCCTGTCTCGCGTCAATCCCGGCGTGTTGCGGGACTTGCTGGGCATGGCCTACAAGTTTGTGACCGCCAGCGTGGCATCCCGTTCGCCATCGCCAAAGCGCCGAAGGCTCGGACCAAGAAAATGAGCGACGGTGCCGCCCCGAGGCATCGGTCATGGATTTCGCCTGATTCGGGAAAAACACTGGTTTCAATAACCGCCTTTCTTTTCATAAACATCATGGAGAGAAGGGTGTAACGCGTTTGTTTTCATCAGCATCGTGGAGAGGCGGAAAACAGACGTTTTCCCCGCATTTGTTTTCAATAACTTGAGGCAGTTTAGGCCCATTTTTTACCCCCCTTTTTCTCCCCTGATCCCTTCCATCGAAACTCTACTAACTAATTTAATTTCAATAACATGAAATATTGCACGATTTCCGCCATTGATCGCTAACTCGCTTTGTTTCTGATACATCTTGGAGAGCCGAGGTCTTTTTTCCGTCCCGCTTCTCGACCGTAACGCTAAATCCTTGTATTTCAGTGAAGTAGGCCATGTTGACAATTTGGCAAAAGACGCTAACCCCTTTTTTCTCTGCTATATCGTGGAGAGCCGCGACAATCCTTGTGGCGCTGAACTTCGGTTCAGCATCCGACGGCATAAAGCTCGGCATCCACCAACCTCCCGCCGAAGTAGGAGGAATTTCCGGTCGGTAGTGCGTCTCCATTTGTCCCAATTGGACGTGTTTTCATCATGAATATAGTCGCTTGGTGCGAGGTTTTTATGAGCTTCTCTCGGCGCGCCGGGGGGATTCTGGGGACCGGGTTCTGGAGGTTTTCCCCCTTGTCCGGCGCCGCCCCGCGGTCTATTGCCCACACGCAAGAGCCTCACAATCTAGTATATGACTGGCTATATATCTTGTCAAGAGTTATCGAGGCTACACTCGGGAATTCCCCGGATCGCCGGCAGGGGGCAGCGGCGCCGCGGCGGCCACCGCACGGACTTTGTAGGGTCGAACGGCGTTCGGCCAGGGCCGGCGCCGCTGGCCCCTGCACTCCCTTGGGAAAACTGGAGACCCCGGCAGTGGGGAGCTGCACCCTTCGCTCTGACACTTGCTTAGGGTTGAGTTGAAGTCTTAGCTGACAAAATCCAATGGTCGGCATCGAGCGGGGTGGCGTGGAGGTATGCGTCAGCCGACGGATTCCTCCGCGGTTCTTAACCTTGGAGCCGTAACCATGTTATTAACATGCACACACGCAATGCCACAGAAGAGCCGCAGAGGAGCGCAAACGACGCGCACCTCTGCGCTACCCCGCTATCGAATCAAGTTGATTACCGTAGGCTGGCGCGGAGGCAAAGAAGCAACCGTCTGCGCCAGCCCGCGTGTAATTGCAGGTTTCCGTTCGGGCGTATGCGGTCGAATAAGCGTGGCGATATGCCTCATTCGCAGCCAAACTTCATCCCTCGGGCACTCAGATGACTCGCCGGGGGCTGCTTTATTTCGCCACCACGTGCAAGGGCACGCTGGTGGTTTGGTCGGAACTCGGTCCCACCATGATATCGAAGTCACCCGGCTCTACCACCCAGTGCATATCCCGATTCAGCATTTGCAGGTCGCGCGGCCGGAGCTTGAATTGCACCGTCTTCATCTCCCCCGGTTTGAGGGTCAGGCGCTGGACCCCGCGCAGTTCCATGACCGGGCGCGTCACTGAGGCCACGCGCTGGTGAATGTACATCTCCGCCACTTCATCGCCCTCCCGGCTGCCGCTATTGGTGACGTCCACCGTGACCGTAGTGTCTCCTCCCGGGCCAATGGCGGCGGGATTGACGCTCAGATGCTCGAACCGGAACGTGGTGTAGCTCAGCCCGAAGCCAAAGGGGAAGAGGGGCTTGCGGCCATTGAACAGGTAGCTGCGGTTCATGGTAGGTTTGTGGTCATAGTAATCGGGAAGCTCGCCCACATTGCGCGGAAAGCTGATGGGCAGCTTGCCTCCGGGATTGACGTCGCCAAAAATCACGTTGGCCGCGGCGCTTCCGCCTTCCTGTCCCAGGTACCACCCTTCCAGTATGGCCGGGACGTGCTCTTTGACGTAATTGATGGAGAGCGGCCGGCCATTGATGAGGAGCACTACGGTGGGCGTGCCGGTTTCCACGATGGACTTAACGAGCTGGTCCTGGTAGCCGATGAGGTCGAGCGAATCCCTGTCCCCCAGGTGTTCCTCCGACCACGCTTCCCGGTTGGTGCTTTCGTTCTCCCCCACCACCACGATGGCCACATCCGCCTTGCGGGCGACCTCGACGGCGGCCTGAATGCTCTTCACCTGCGACTCGGGATCAGGGACCTTGACTTCATTCGCATACCACGCTGACCAGCCCTGCTTGCCTTCCGTGATTTTGCAACCCTCGGAGTAAACCACCGTGGCGGCCGAGCCCACGCGGTCACGGATGCCTTCGAGGATGCTCACGCTGTGGGCGGGTTCGCGGCTGTAGCCACCCAGGTGAACATCCGCGGCGTTAGGGCCGATGACGGCGATGGTCTTGAGCTTTTGCAGATTCAGCGGCAGCAGGTTGCCGTCATTCTTCAGAAGTACGATTGTTTCCTCGGCCGCTTTCACCGCAAGTTTCCGGTGTTCGGGGCTATTGGTGATGCGCTCCGCGTAGTCGGGATCGACGTAGGGGTTGTCAAAGAGCCCCAGGCGAAACTTCGCGGTGAGAACCCGCGCCACGGCCCGGTCCAATTCACTTGCGGGAACCTTTCCATCGCGCACCTGCTCGACGAGCGTGGCATACACCGAACCGTCGGAGAGATCGTAATCCACCCCCGCCGGCAGCGCCTGACGGGCCGCATCGGCAAAATCGACTGCAACGTGGTGCCCCGTTACCAGCATCTGGAGCCCGCCGCCGTCGGAAACCACGTAGCCGCGGAATCCCCATTCCTGGCGCAGGACTTTATCGAGCAACCAGGAGTTGACGTGCGCGGGAATGCCATCGATCTCGTTGTAGGAGGCCATGATGCTGCCCACCTGCGCTTCCTCCACCGCGGCCTGAAAAGGTATCAGGAACGTTTCGCGAATGACCCGCTCGGAGTAGTTCCCGGGCGCCGTGTTCGTGCCGCCTTCCGGCTCGCTGTGTACGGCATAATGTTTGGCGGTGGCCATGACATGGTGGCGGTCAATCAGGTAATTCGGCCCTTGCAATCCCTGGATGGCGGCCACACCGATGCGCGACACCAGATAGGGATCTTCGCCGTAGGTCTCCTCGGTGCGGCCCCAGCGCGGATCACGCCCCAGGCCCAACACCGGCGATAAGGCCTGATCATCGCCCGCGGAAGCCATTTCGTCGCCCACGGCCGTGAACACCTGCCGCACCAGGTCCGGGTCCCAGGTGCTCGCCAAGCCCAGCGCCTGGGGGAAACTCGTGCTCCCGTTTTCCATGAAGCCGTGCAGTGCTTCGCCTACGGCAATCGAGGGGATGCCCAGGCGTGTTTTCTCCACCCGGTATCTCTGCATGGCGTTGCGCAGAATCGCCGCGTCGCGCGGGGTTATCTGGGAGTCCTGGCCGAACATCTTGCGAAAAATCTGGCGCATGTCGGCGCCAGCGAACTTGCCCGTCGTATCCAGGATGCCGGAGTCGGCCCCGCGCCGGGGCGCCAATTGCCCCACTTTCTCCTCCAGCGTCATGCGCTTCAGCAGATCTGCGACGCGCTGCTCGATGGGGAGATTGGGGTTGCGAGAATCGGGCGGCGGGGTTTGCGCGAGGGCATTGCCGAGAAATGCCAGCACAAGGATGAAACCATAAAGGTGGCGCATGTCATTCTCCTTCGGTAGTTTTGGACGGTCTCTAATTCCGTTTTGGAGGGCTTCAGCATGGGATGGTGACCGCCGTGCCGTGGCAGGTGGTTGCCATGGAACTCTTATCATACGCCAGGTTCGTCCCGAAGACGACTAACCAGGTATTCTTTTTGTATCCTATGACGATTGGGTGTACACTTTGGCCAAGTTGGAGTAGAGCGGGAGGCGGCAGGTGGGCTGCCGGCCAGGGAGGTTCCTTCAGATGTCTTCCGCAATCACACCATCACGAGTTTCCCCTACATTTCCGGCGATGTGCCTGAAGCTATGGATATGCGTTGCTCTCGCCTGCGCGGCAGTTCCCGCAGCTGCCCCAAGAGTGAAGCTGGCCGGGAAAGTTCTGGACGCCGCCACGCTCAGTGGGGTCAGGACCTACTGTATCGACACGAGCACCTTGAAGGGGACCCTTTACAGCCTGGACTCGCCACCGGAGAGGTTTGACGTGGGCGACCTGATCGAGAGGGAGAGCAGGCCCAAGGGGCTGCTCTCAAAGCTGCCCTGGAAGCTCGAGGCGGACTGCTCTGCACCGGGTGTGGATGCTGTTCTGCGGTTCGAATTTCCCGCGACTGCGGCCCGCGGGTTAGAGGCGCGCCTGCTGGTTTTGGTCGGTGAAGCCTCGCCGCGACTGATTTATCTGGCAGACGGAAATTCACTAGGCTACCACCTTGAGCAAACCATTACGGACGGCACAGTGAGCGAAGAACTTCATTGCCGGAACGCCGTCTACAACGCTTTGTGGGCCCTGGTCTCCAACGTCAGGGCCATTTCGAAACAACCGAAAGAGCCCTAGCCATGCCGGTCCGGACGGGCAAGGGGGAGGGTGCAGTGGGTCGCGTCGCGTTGCTTCTTAGTCTTCTCCTTGGCGGATTAGGCGCCGCAGCAGCACGGAATTCCTCGCCGTTTGTCAAGCGCTTCCCCGTCCCGGCCGCTGCTGCGCCGGGCGGACCAGTGTCTACGCCGGGTGTCGGCAACAGAGGCAGTCCCCCGGGGGCCATCTCTCCCACGGTTTCCCAGAATCTCAGCGGAAAGAATGCCGGTGCAACAACGGTCGTGCGGCCGAGGGCCGGCACGACGCAAAGAAGCCGTGCCATCGGCGATGCGAGCGACCCTTCGAGCGGGCAGTGGACACTGATCGGCCCGCAGCCACTACTGTACAACAATGCGACGTTCCAATTGTACGGAGCTCAGCACTCGGGTCGGGTCAATGCGCTGGCCGTGGATCCGAGGAACCCGAACGTGGTGTATTTGGGCGCGGACGGTGGGGGTGTGTGGAAGACCACCGATGGCGGCCAGACCTGGGTGCCCCTGTCTGACAACTGGCGTTCCATGGCGATAGGGGCCCTGGCCCTCGATCCGTCGAACCCGGACGTGGTGTATGCGGGAACTAGCCTGAGCAACGGCTCTTTTGCCAGCGACGGGGCGGGCATCCTCAAATCAACGGACGGCGGGGCCACTTGGTCTCAGTTGCCGGGGCCGCTGCCGTCAGGCCCGGGGCTCGTAGCTGTCGTCTACTCCCTGGCGGTCAGTCCTAGCGATGGTAACGTGCTTCTCGCCGTCGCCGACTCGGCCGCTGGCGCCGGACTGTACCGTTCGGCGGATGGCGGCAACACCTGGAAGCAGGTGATTGCGCCACAGAATACCGGTCGCGGCTTCCAAGTCCTGTTCGATCCGACCAACGGCAACGTAGCTTACGCAAGCCTGGACACCGTCTGTAAGTCTGTGGATGGAGGTAACACGTGGGTTGCCGATAGCGGCACGGGGACCAATGTCCTGCCCAGCGGGAGTTTCATCTGGCTTGCCATCGCTCCGTCCAGCCCCGCCACGCTTTACGCCGGAACCGGGACCGCAGAATCCCCTGCCAACACCTATATGTTCAAGACGACGGACGGTGGCCAGAATTGGATGCCACTGCCGTTCGGGTGGTGGGCTTGGATGGTTCTGGTGGACCCGGCGAACCCGGACGTTGCCGTTGCGGGAAGCTATGGCCTGTTCGAGACGACGGATGGAGGGATAGATTGGAATTCGGTGGACATCGGCTTCGCGGGATTCCATGGCGGGATGGCGTTTTCGGCGGAAGGCAGCGTCCTCTATATGGGTGAGGAGGGGGGCGTCTGGGCGGCGGCCAATGTCACCGCCAATCCCTGGACGCTTACCGACCTCAACGCCACGCTGGCGACACAGGAGCTTATCGGCATTGCGATCCACCCCACGAACCCGGCCATAGCCTTTGCGGGGTCAGCGAGCAACGGCATCGATTTCTACTCAGGCCAGTTGCAGTGGCAGTCCGTGATCTGCGATAACGGGATCGATGGCGCGTTTGACTTCATGAACCCTTCGACTATGTATGCCGTGTGTGTCTCCGACTCCGGTGGCAGCCTGCAAAAGTCCACCGACGGCGGAGCCACGTTTGCCCAGATGACAAGCGGAATTGATGCCAGCGAACTCGTGAACGGAATCAGTCCCGCCTTCGCAATGGATCCCGCGAACTCGCAGCGGCTCTATCTTGCCGCGACTCACGTGTGGCAAACGAATGACGGCGCCAACACCTGGTCCGCGATTTCGCCTACCCTGGGCCCAGGTATTTACGACCAGACGTTGGCGGTTTCGCCCAACGATCCCAATACCGTTTATCTGGGAAACAGCACCGGCGTTTACGTGACCTCGAACGCGCTGGCCGGGACGGGCGCCACCTGGACCGCTGCCGGCGCGGGTCTGCCATATAACGTGGTTCAGTGCATCGACTTCGAGCCCAGCTGCCCCCAGCTTAACCGCCTCGTGGCCGATCCCGCGAGCGCCGCCACGGCATATGCAGCGTATGCGAGTTACGTCAGCGGCCATGTTTACAAAACCACCAACCGCGGCTCGACCTGGAGCGACATCAGCGGCAATCTGCCCAATCTTAAGGTCAATGACCTCGCCATCGATCCGGACGTGCCCAACACGCTGTATATCGCCACCGAGCAGGGCGTCTATGTGACCTCGGACGGCGGCAACACCTGGAATCTCCTGGGCACGGGGCTGCCCAATGTGGCCGTGGCGGCGCTCAAGCTGCAAAGGCCCACGCGCATCCTGTACGCCGCCACCTTTGGCAGGAGTGCGTGGGACCTGCAACTGGCCATGGTGGCCTCTCCGGTGGCGCTCTCAACCGTCAGCCTCACGTTTGGGAACCAGGCTCCCGCCCAAACGGTTACGCTCACCAACAGCGGCACGGCGCCCCTTACGTTGTATAGCGTCAACGCCCCCGACGGATTTTCCCAGGCCAACAACTGCGGCGTGCAGATCGCCGCCGGAGCCAGTTGCATGCTCACCGTGAACTTTGTAGCCAGCACGGCAGGCTCCTACTCGGGAAACATCACCCTGAGCGACGACGCTCCGGGCCAGCCGCAGTTGGTTGCCGTGAGCGGTACAGGCACGGGCGTGGCGCCCGGTGCGGCGTTTTCTCCGACGGGTTTCACGTTCGGCAGTCAACTGGTGAACACCACGAGCGCCGCACAGACCGTGACCTTGACCAACAACGGTGCTGCCGCACTGGCCATAACCAGCGTCGCGGCCAGCGCCAACTTCGCCGAGACCAACACCTGCGGTGCGTCGGTTGCGGTGGGAGCGAACTGCGCCATCAGCGTCACCTTCACCCCCACCGCGGGCGGGCTACTCGCGGGAACCATCACGGTAACGGACAACGCCCCAGGCGGTTCGCAGACGGCCGCACTCACCGGCACAGGTCAGGACTTCTCCTTTGCCCCACCCTCCGGTTCATCTACCACGGCCACGGTCCCGCCCGGTTCACCCGCCAGCTACACCTTGAGTGTGGGCGGTGAAGGAGGATTGTCCGGGACGGTGAGCTTTACCTGCACCGGAGCTCCCTCCGAAGCCACCTGCACGGTTTCGCCCAACCCGGCATCGCTGGGGAGTTCGGCGACCAACGTCACCGTCACGGTTACGACGACTGCCGCTTCGATCAGCGCGCCACCTTCAGGGCCGGTTCCCCCAGCGCCACCGCTCTCGACGGGCCTTAGGGATTTGTTGATACTCGCCTTGGTTCTGGCGGCGATGGCGTGGGCATTCGCGCGGCGGAAGATATGCGGCGCGGGCCGGCGGCAGGCCGCATTCTTCCCGCTCGCGGCCGGATTGCTGCTGATGCTGGCGCTGGCTGGCTGCGGCGGTGGCGGGAGCGGAGGGGGTGGCGGAGGAGGCGGCAACCCCGGGACACCCGCAGGGACGTACAGCCTGACCGTTACGGGTACCTCTGTATCCGGCTCGATGACCCTGACGCACAACGTTGCGCTGACGCTGACAGTGGAGTAAAGTGGGGATAAGCAATCAGGTATTAGGGATTAGCGAACAGCTCGTAGCGGCCCGCGGGGAGGCGCTACGTGCCCTCGCTGAGGAAGGAGACACTGCGATGCGCTTAAAGCTTTGGGTGTTCGTTATTCTCGCTTGTGCGGCTGTGCCTATTGCGGCCGCAGGGGAGAAGCTGGCGGGCAAAGTTCTGGACGACGCCGCGCTCAGTAAGGTCAAGACCTATTGCGTTGACACCAGCAACCTAAAGGGGCCCGTTTTGCCAGGCGACGTTCCGAGGCCGGAAGAGTTTGATGTGCGCGAGCTGCTGCAGAGGGAGAGCGGGCCCAGGGGATTGCTCTCAAAGCTGCCCTGGAAGCTGGAAGCAGACTGCTCCGCCCCGGGGCTGGATGCTACCGTGCGCTTCGAGTTTCGCGTGATCCTGGGCCCTGGGCAGGAGCTTTATCTTGAGACGCCGCTTCGTGCCATGTACCCACAACTGGACAATTTCCGCTGGCGCGCGGAGCTTCAGGTTACAGATAAAGCCTCAACGCGGGTGGATTATAAGGCCGAGGGAAATCCCGTGGAACCCCGCTTTCTGCCCACCGGGAATCAGGGTATCCCTGCGGGGGAACCACGTCCCGAAGTTGAAGCAAAGGTGCAGCGCTATCACGTTCTGCGCCAGGACGCCGCCTACCACGCTTTAGCGGCGCTGGCCTCCGATGTCAAGGCCATTTCGAAAAACCCCTAGCCGCACCGGCTATGTGCCGAACCCCATTTGGGTCCGCGAGATTTCAGCACTTCTTCTAGTGCCCGACCACCTCGAGGATTTCGGAATCCGGCTTCGTCCACGCCGCGGCGCCTTCGTGGGTCAGCTTTTGGGCGGCGTCAGTCCAATGCAGATTGGTGATGTGGCTGTCGCCTTTTTCGTAAGCGTAAGTCTTGCCGTCATCCTGATAAAGCGCGAAATCAGCGTCCGCTCCGGGATAAACGCGCACCTTGGCAATCCGCTGAACCTGGTTGGTGCTTTCGATCGGTTCACCCATAGGCACGATCGATCCGGCGCGAACAAAAAGCGGCAGCGTGTCAATGGGTGCGTTGACTTGAATCGGTTGTCCCCCGTGGACGCGCTCGTTGGTCCAGTAGTTGTACCAATCGGCCCCGGCAGGCAGATAAACTTTGCGGGTCGTTGCACCCTGCTCGGTCACGGGAGCTACCAGGAACGCCGGTCCAAACATGTATTCATCGCCCATGTCCGCCACTTTCGGGTCGTGGGGAAAATCCATGAACAGAGCTCGCATGTAAGGCGCGCCGGTCTGGTAGTTATAGTGGGCGAGGGAATAGATGTAGGGCATGAGCTGGTAGCGCAGCCTCAGGTATTTCTCCAGGATGGGCTCCGCCTGTTTTCCGTACGACCAGACTTCGTTATAGAGGCGGCTGCCGTGGGCGCGGAAAATGGGGAGAAAAGCGCCGTATTCGAACCAACGCGTGTAGAGCTCGGGGTAATCATCGTATCCGCCTACGTTATCGCGCGCGTCGGAAGGATCGAGCAGGGGCGGATGCGCGGGATGATGCTCCTTGGGCAAATACTGCCACCCGCCGATGTCCTGCGTCCAATAGGCGATGCCGGAAGCGGTAAAGTCGAGCCCGGTGGGGATCTGGCGCTTGAGCGTGTCCCAGGTGGGATAAATATCCGACGACCAGAACATGCTGCCGTTGCGCTGCGCACCCAGATAAGCATCGCGGGAAAGAATCAGGGCGCGATGATTTACGTCGCGACGGAATCCGTCATAAATAGCGGCGGTGTGAACCAAGGGGTAGATATTGAAAAACTGCGTGCCGGGTCCGGCGAAGAAGTAACTGCCATCGGGCGGCAAATCGGGCTCAGTTTCATCCGCCCAAATCGCGTCGAAGCCCTTGCTGATGATGTTGTCGCGAATGGTTTCCCAGTACCAACGCGCCGCTTCCGGGTTGGTGGTGTCAATGTCAGACCCGGCCCGGTCATACGGGAGGCCGTCGGTAGGAGTGCCGTCGGCGAGGTGCTCAAACCAGCCTTTCTTCAGAAGGAAATCATAGTAACGGGATCCCTTGGTGAACCGCGGCCACACGCTGATCATGGTCTGGAAGCCCATGTCGTGAAGCTGGCGATTCATACCAGCGGGATCGGGCCACTTGTCGGGGACAAAATCCATCTGTCCCATTTTCGTGTAGTAGAACCAGTTGACCACCAGGATGTCGGCGGGAAGATGCCGATCGCGATATCCCTTGGCCACGCCCAGCAACTCATCCTGCGATGCGTAGCGCTGCTTGCACTGAATGTAGCCGTAAGCCGCTTTCGGCAGCAGGGGCGTGGCACCCGTCAGCAGGCGGTATCCGGAGTAGATTTCGTCGAAGGTGTTGCCCGCAATCACAAAGAAGGACACGCGGTCACCAACCTCCGAGGTCCAGCGCGTTTGCTCATTGAACCCCGGCTCGATGACGGTTTTGGAAGGGTTGTCCCAGATGATTCCATAACCATAACTGGTGACCATGAAGGGCACGCAGACGCTCGGTCCGCCGGTGGCCGTGTAGTTGTGCCAGCATTCCATGCGGTGGCCGCGATGGTCGAGAAAACCTTCCTGATTTTGGCCGAGGCCGTAATAGTGCTCGTCATGGGGAGAAACGAAAGTGGCGCCCACTTGATAAAACGGTGGATCGGACGGCCGCTTGTCATTCAATACACCAGCGTTGTCGTCTTTGTGATTGGGCACCGACATGGACCACCCGGTCAGGTGCAGCAGCGTCTTGCCTTCCGGCGTGCGGATGGAAATGTCGGCGGGCGGGGCGGAGCCGTTGAAGAACTTGGCAATGTCCACCTCGGTCGCCAGTGGCTTGCCCGGACGATTCACGGCCACACTGACGACTAGGCGAGAGGATTGGTAGACATCGTCTCCTTGTTCAGTTTGACGGTGCAGCCAGGTTCAGCCGCGGGAGTCGCTACGAAACCATAGCCGGGCTTGCTCAAGGCGCTACGCTTGTTCAGGCTGAGCGACACGCGGATGATGTTGGGTGCGTAGGGCTCCAGTACAATCGTGCTGCCGTCGCGATCCAAGATGACCGGCGACCTCTGTGCCCTGGTGACGCCCGCGCAGACCACCATCAGCAAAAGCAGTTGACAAGCTCTGCTCAGAAGCCTAATGGGAACCTTATGCCTTGGTGCCCCAGGCGGAATGAGGTTGGTGGAAAGAGAATCGTCACAAGCCCGCCCCTGAATTCCTCGCACTTTTGCACCTCCGTTACGATTATGGAATTTCGTCCGCGCGATTCCCGCAGGTCCTGATCGCATTCATCGGCGGGCGGCCTTGCGAGTACGGCGGACAGGTTTCTTGGATTCAGGTTTTTGCCCGGCGCCCATGATCTTGAGATTCTTCTCGATCAGAGCGTAACGTTGCTCAACGCAGGCGTAGCTCCGCAGAGGATCCTCGGGCGTGTGCAGCACGTAATCCAGAAGCCGGTCAACCGTGCTGGTGGCGACGTGCAAGCGGGTGTCGGATGAGCCATAGTAAATGAAAACCCGGCCATCCTTGCGCGCCACCCAACCATTGCTGAACACCACGTTGGATACGTTGCCGACCCGTTCCTCTCCTTCCGGGGCGAGGAAGTATCCCCCCGGTCGGTGCGTGACTGCTTGCGGGCGGTCGAGTTCCGCCAGGAAAAGATAGAGCACATAACGCAGCCCAGCCACCGTGTTGCGCACCCCATGCGCCAGGTGCAGCCAGCCTTGCGGAGTCTTGATGGGCGCGGGACCCAGGCCGTTCTTTACCTCTTTGAGGGTGTGGTATTCGCGATTATCGATGATAATCTCCTCGTCAATTACCGCGTTTTCCATGCTCGACGAGAGGCCCCAGCCGATTCCTCCACCCTTGCCGGCCTGAATGAATTCGTCTTGCGGCCGCGTGTAGAACGCGTACTTTCCCTCGACAAATTCCGGATGGAGTACCACGTTGCGCTGCTGCGGTGACTTGGTTTTCAAATCGGGGAGCCGTTCCCACTTTTTCAAATCTTTGGTCCGGGCGATGCCGCATTGCGCAACGGCCGAGGAAGTATCCCACGCGGGGGCTTTAGGGTCTTTGCGCTCGGTGCAGAATAGGCCGTAGATCCACCCGTCCTCATGCCGCGTCACGCGCATGTCGTAGACGTTGACATCGGGGTCGGCGGTCTCCGGCATCAAAATGGGGTAATCCCAGAACCGGAAATTGTCGATGCCGTTAGGGCTCTCGGCCACAGCGAGGAACGATTTGCGGTCCACGCCTTCCACGCGCGCCAACACCTCAATCTTGCCTTCGAATTCCATGGCTCCGGCGTTGTAAACCGAATTGATGCCCTGGCGTTCCATCAGGTAGGGATTCGTTTTCGCATCGAGGTCGTAGCGCCAGAACAGCGGGGTTTGCGCGGCGGTGAGCACGGGAAATGCGTAGCGTTCGCACACGCCATTGCCGTTGGGGACTCGATGATTCCTGCGAGTTACCAGCTTTTCATGTTGCTTGCAGAGTTCCTGTACCCGCTTTTTGAAATCAGCCTCTTTCAATTCAAATCTCCAATTTCCGGAATGCCGCCCTATGTTGAGCCGCTGACGTGACCGATTTTATCCAACCGGATCATGGCTTCGAAACACGCCCGGCTGTTATGGTAAGGGCACTTCCAGGGATCCACCTTAAACGGTTTGTCGCTCGGGACGCCCGCACGAGAGACCCGCCAAAACCACTCGCCGTGCTGGTGATCCACAATGTACTTCTCGATGAACTCCCAGCTCCGGCCTGCGGCCGCGTAAAAGTGCTCCCCGCCGGAGAGTTGATAGGCGTTCAGGAACGCCACCACCGCTTCCGCTTGCGGCCACCAGTGCTTGTCCGTGTCGAAAATCCCGCGGGAGTCGCCCTCGTAGAGCAGCCCGCCGTCGGAATCGACAGCCTGCTCGAGCACGGCCTGGGCCATCAAGATGGCTTCCTGCCGCACCTCATGGAGGATCGGCTCATCCCCCAGAACTTCGGCTGCCTCGCACAGAAGCCAGCTTCCTTCGATGTCATGACCAAAGGAGATATGATCGGACTTGGAATGCCACTCGTCGTCAAAGAACATGCGGAAGTTATGAGTCTTGCGATCAATGATGTGCTCGAGGAAGACCTGGATGAGGTCCCTCAGGCGGCCGCGCAATGCCGGGTTGTCACGGCAGCGCAGAAGGTTGGCGTATGCCTCCAGAACGTGGAGGTGCGTGTTCATGGACTTCTTCTCGTCCATGTCCACCTCGCTCAGGCGCTGGTCGCGCGCCAGGGTCCAATCGCGTTCATAGGTTCTCGAAATAACCCCGATGGAGCGCATCGTAGCTGGCGGATTCAATAGCATCGTAGATCTGAATCGCTTTGGTGAGGGCGTCCGCGTCCCCGGTGGCGTTGTGGTATTCCGCCAGCGAGTAAACGGTAAATGCCTGCCCATAGATGCGCTTTTTGGAATCCACCCACTGGCCGAGATAATCCACCATCCAGAAGACGCCATTGAACTCGGCATCCCAGAAATACTTGGTGAGGTATTTGTATGCCCGGCGCGCGGCTTGCAGGTAGGCAGCATCGCCATACACGCTGTAAGCCTTGGCGAAGGTCCAAAGGATGCGCGCATTCAGGACGAGCCCTTTGTGCGCGAAGGGATCGATGGTGAGGTCATTCGAGATCTGTCCCCGGAAGCCGCCATATTGTTCATCCACCGCGTACTTCAGCCAGAACGGCAGGATGTTCGAACGCAGTTCCGTCTCGACTCGCTCGCGAAGACTCTGCACGCCGGTCCTCTTCTGCACCCAATTCTATGCTCATGCGGGCAGACGCCGCAACACCGCGCTCGGCCCACTACGCGTCTTGAGATTCCCAGGCTACGCCTGCGTCGCACCCAAATCGAGCTGCGCGGCTGCGGCATCCCGCTGGGCATTCGAGTGCTCGACGGATTCGAGGGCCTTCAGGTGATCATACCAGGTGAACTTCAAGATAATTGACGTCACACCGATGATGACTATCGTGATCATGACGGCATGAAACTTCTGAATTACTACATAGCAGGGCAGAGCGACCAGGCTGACCTGCCATACGATGCCGATCGCCACGTTGAACATGTCCCGCCAGAAATCCTCGTTGCGCTCGAAGCTGGGGTCCTCTGCAAGGACCTTGGCAAGAACGGGTCCCCACCAACCCCAGGGCCGCACCCGCCGGTAGAAGTCTTTCAAAACTGCGTCCTCCTCCGCCGGGGTCAGCAAAGTCCCCGCCAGGCATCCCGCCAGCGCGATGGCGAAGACCAGCGGGAACACCAGCGCCACATCCAGGTTCACCGAATGCGCCGCGAGGATTCTCTGGACCAGGGGAATCTGGGGAAGAACGGACGGCAGAATCAACGAGCCACTGATGCCCGTCAGCATTCCCCAGAAGTACCCGTAACCGTTGAAGCGCCACCAATACCACTTCAGAACGTTGGAAGCCGTGTACCCACCCCAGAGGCCGGAAACAATCCAAAGGACCACGGAATTCACCGACGCGACGTACCAGCCGATGGCCCCGCCGACCAGCACGACGACGAACGAACTCGGATAGCTCAAGCGGACGTAGGTGCGGGGGCTGGCATTAGGGTTGATGAAGCGCTTGTAGATATCGTTGACGAAGTAGGGCGGCGCGGCGTTCACCGTGGCGGCGAAGTTGGACATGAATGCCGCCAGTAATCCGGCGATTAGAAATCCGAGCAGGCCGACGGGAACAAAACGGCCCAGGGCATAGGGAAGGACCAGCTCGAAATCCATGTTGGTTCCCATGGCCCGAATCTGGTCGCTGAAGAAAACCAGGGCCAGGACAGTCAAACCGGTGATCAGGAAGTAACGCGGAAGGGTCAGCACCACGTTCACCCAACTGCTCATCATGCAGGCTTCGCGGGGGTTCTTGGCGGAGAGGACCCGTTGCATATCATAATTCGGCGCCGGGCCGGCCATGCTGATCAGCACTCCCTTGAATAACAACATCATGACGAAAAACCCGAAGATTCCATACCCGTCGTCCACAATCTTGGCGTTGGCCGAGGCAATAAGATGGGACCAATCGAGGTTCAGGCGCCAACTGAAGAAGATCTGGTCCCAGCCGGCGGGGACAACCCGCTGCAACGTGCCGGGGGAAACCTTCATCATGGCAATAATACCCACGGCAAACGAGGCAATGGAGAGAATGAAGAACTGGATAACCTCCGTGATCACCACGCTGAACATGCCGCCCTTGATCACGTAAATGGCGGTGATGGCAATCAAAATGGTGGCGTAGAGGTTGGGAGACAGGTGCCAGGGCAGGAACGTCGCGGCAAACTTGCCGATGCCTTTGAACCCATAACTGAAGAATCCGATGATGCTGACAAACGCGTAAATCACCACGATCAAGTGAGCCAGTTGCGCGCCCCGGCCCGTTCCGAACCGCGTTTTGATCCACTCGGCTCCGGTCATCACGTTGGAACGCCGCAACCACGCCGACAAATAAACCATCAGGAAGATCTGGTTGAAAGTTGGCCAAAGCCAAGGGATCCAGACGCTCTTCAGGCCGTAGATGAACATCCAGTAGACCAGCAGCATGGTGCCACTAATATCAAACATCCCCGAGGCGTTGGAGATGCCCAGGAAATACCAGGGCATGGTGTTGCCGCCAAGGAAATAGGCCCTGATGTCGCGGGAGGCCCGGTGGGAGACCCAGTATCCCACCAGTACCGAGCTGGCCAGAAAGGCCAGAATTATGGCGATATCAATCCCGTGAAGATGCATCTGTCACCTCAATGTCTTGCCGGCTGTTAAGCCGCTGGTCCTCTTGCGTTACGTACACTGGGCCCCATAACCTTGGTCCCTCACCTCCGGCCGGAAACGCCGGGGCAACATTCATGGCCGCACTCCGGCAAGAAGGAGGACCAACATCGCCTGCCAGTTTATACAAATCTCATTGGTCGTGTAGGAGGCTTGACTGTCAATGTAAACCCTGGCGGGCGGCAAATTGGGAGGCAGTGTCTGGGTGCCAGGGTCACGCCCCGTAGCGTTGGGTCCGCCGGAGAGCAGCCCGGGCCAAGGTTCAGAAACTTTGCCGGCTCCGCTCGGCCGGTGATGCGGATGCCGGAAGGGGTTCGCGCCCACTTGTGTCACCCACGAGAGCGAGAAGGTATTGCGTCCAAGAAGATAATGGAGATTGTCCAGAGCGGTATCCACAAACGCCGGGTCGGGAGCAAGAATATTCGTGAGGAGCAACTGCACGCCGTAGTTGGCTGCTTGGCCGTTCGAACCCCACACATAGTCACTGGTGACTAAGCTGACCCGGTAGGGGTTGTTGCGCGTGCGGTTCACAATCTCGCGTGCAGCAGCGACCGCCTCCTGCCGAATCTCGTCGCGAGCCTTCTCGTCCGCTCCCGGGCGAGTGGCCAGCGCGTAGGTCCACATACCCATGGGCGCCACGACCCGCCAGGACTCGGGATTGGGGGCACGAAGATCCGGCAAGTACTTCCTATAGTTGTCGAGGAAATACCGATTGAAGCCCGGTTCGCCTGTGGTTCGCCACAGTTCGGCCGCCGCCCACAGCCTCTCGTCTCCGCAATCAGTATCGGCGTAGACTCCGCTGTCGATCCCCGGCGGATTCACGTACGTCACGTTGGGATAGCGCTCGGTCCACGCCCAGGCTCTCCGTGCAGCGAGCAGATTCTTCGCCGCAAAATCCAGGTCATACGGCGCATAGACGCGGGCGGCGATGGCGCCGACGGCAGCCAGATCGGCGGTGGCGCACGTGCTCTTGTAAGGCGCTCCACCCGTGCCGATCACGTAGCTTACCGACCGGTCATCTTCGGGCATCACGAAGCCGGGCCAGTGTTTGCTCGTTTGTTTGTGCCAGGCGCCGCCGTCGTCATCCTGCATGGTGAGCATCCAGGTGAGATTCCAGCGGACCTCATTGAGGAGATCGGGGGTTCCGTTCCCGGTTTCAGGGATATTCAACTTGAACCCGGCAAGCTTACGGCCGAACAATTCCCAGGTCCAAAGCAGCGTTCCCGTAGCGATTCCGGAGTTCACCATGTAACGTCCGTAATCCCCGGCATCGTGCCACCCCCCGGCGCTTACGTGCGGCCCTTTCTTGCCGGAAGACGCATCGTATTCTCCCACGAGGTGGCACGCGGCGTGGGTGTATCCCGGGAACCCAGGACCCAGGTCTACGGCCGTACCGCAGCGCTGTCCGTAAAATGCCCGCGTGGCAAGATAAAAGGTCCGGGAAAAAACATCTTCCCCGATGGAAAACGGCCAACTGCGGCCTACGCCGGGTATTTCGAGATAATACTGGCCGGGGTCGTGAAGGCCGGAAAAGTCCGCAGCTTGGAGGGTGTCGCCGGAGTCGGCGTCCGCGGCGCTGGCGCTCAATTTGCCCTGAAACATCGTGGCATTGTCGCTCAAGCGCTTTACCTCGAAGGTTTGTGCTGGAGCGCTCACCATGGCGATTTTCTTCCCTTTTGCGGGATAACCTACCTGGTCTACCTTGATTTTTGGGCTGGCCGTCTCACCGCCGATGGCACCCATTACATAGAGGAGAAACATGAGGGGGAGGAACAATACCTGCTTCAACAGGATTTCGTGGCAGGGCGCCTGAAACCAAAAAACACGATAAGAACGCTGCATTAAGTTATGATCTCGCTCCGTCGCAATCTGGAAAGTTCGGGCGGATGAGTTTGGCGCTTTTTTGTGGGTTTTGCAATGAGTATCTTTACCGCGTGGACTGGAGACATACTTACCGATTTTGGAGAAAATGCGAATCCGCCCGTTTTCGCGCGGCATTCGGCTATAATGACGCCGCCGTTCGTCAAAAGGTAGGCCCTATGGCCCAGGCCGGCCGCTCAGGAAATGCGCGGATGCATCCTAGGCCGTGCAAAAACTATTTCCGGGAGCAGTTATATGAAATTTGGTCATTTTGATGATGAGAGGCTAGAGTACGTTATTACCCGGCCTGATACGCCCTTGCCGTGGATTAACTACCTCGGATGCCAGGCTTATTTCGGGATCATCTCCAATACGGCGGGGGGGTACTCGTTCTATCGCGATGCCCGCCTGCGGCGCATCACGCGCTATCGTTACAATAATGTTCCACCCGATTTTGGCGGGCGCTATATCTATCTGCGGGACGACGAATCCGGCCATTTCTGGTCGCCTTCCTGGCAGCCGACGCGGCACGATTTGGAGGATTACACCTGCCGTCACGGCATGGGGTACACGCTCATCGCCTCCCGCTGCCAGGGAATCTCCGCCCAGACGAATTACTATGTTCCCTTGGATGAGAATCTGGAAATCTGGCAGCTCACCGTCACCAATCGCCGTTCTCAGCGCGCATCGCTCTCCGTCTACGGAACCATCGAGTTTTGTCTGTGGGACGCGCAGGATGATGGCACGAATTTTCAGCGCAACTTCAGCATCGGCCAGGTGGAAATCGAGGACGGAGTCATTTATCACAAAACGGAATACCGTGAGAGGCGCAACCACTTCGCCTACTTCGCCTGTTCGGAGAAAGTCGAAGCGTTTGACACGCAGCGTGAAGCCCTGGTGGGACCCTACCGGAGCTGGGACAAGCCCCTGGCCGTCGAGCGCGGACGGTTGACCAATTCGGTGGCGCACGGCTGGGCCCCCATCGGCGCCCATCAGGTGAAAGTCGACCTTGCCCCCGGCCAAACCCGGCAGATCATTTTTGTCCTTGGATACCACGAAAATCCCCAGGATCAAAAGTTCGATCCCCCGGATTCGCAGATCGTCAACAAGCGCACGGTGAAGCCGGTCATCGCCAAGTATCTGGATTCCGCCCACGCCGATGCCGCGTTCCAGAAGCTGCGCCAGTATTGGAAGAGTTTGCTCGATATTCTTCACGTGGACACCCCCGATGTACACACCAACCGCATGGTAAACATTTGGAACGCCTACCAGTGCATGGCAACCTTCAACATGTCGCGTTCCGCCTCGTTTTATGAGTCGGGCATCGGGCGTGGCCTGGGCTTCCGCGATTCCAACCAGGATTTACTGGGCTTCGTGCAGATGGTTCCGGCGCGCGCCCGCGAACGCATCATCGATCTTGCTTCCACGCAACTGCCCACCGGTGGCGCCTATCACCAGTATCAGCCGCTCACCAAGCGGGGAAATAACGATGTGGGCAGCAATTTCAACGACGATCCCCACTGGCTTATCGTGGGCGTGGCGGCTTATTTGAAGGAGACGGGGGACTGGAGCATCTTGGACGAACCCGTTCCTTACGATAACCAACCCGGATCAGAACAGCCCTTGTTCGAGCACTTACAGCGCAGCTTTCAATACACGCTCGATCGCCTGGGGCCGCACGGATTGCCGTTGATCGGCCGCGCTGACTGGAACGATTGCCTGAATTTGAACTGCTTTTCCGACACCCCGGGACAGTCTTTCCAGACGACCACCAACAAGGAAGGCAAAGTCGCCGAGTCGGTTTTCATCGCCGGACTCTTCGTGCAAGCGGGCAGGGAACTGGCGGACATAGCCCAACGCCGCGGCCTGGCCCGGGAAGCGAAGTCTTATCTTGCCCAGGTGGCGAAAATGGAAGAGACGATCCGCCGCCACGGTTGGGACGGCGAGTGGTTCATCCGCGCCTACGACGACTTCGGCCGCAAGGTTGGTTCCAAGGAATGCAAAGAGGGCAAGATCTTCATTGAATCACAAGGTTACTGTGTGCTGGCGGGCATTGGATTGGGCGATGGCATGGCGGCGAAATCCCTGGAATCGGTTGCCAAGCATCTGGCCACCGAACATGGCATCATGCTTCAGCAGCCCGCCTACTCGCGATACTACCTGGAACTGGGCGAGATTTCGTCTTATCCGCCGGGGTACAAGGAAAACGCCGGCATCTTTTGCCACAACAATCCCTGGGTGATCATTGCCGAGACGCGGGTGGGAAACGGTGACCGCGCCCATGATTATTATTTGCGCATCAATCCCTCGGCGCGTGAGGCGATTAGCGATCTGCACCGGTGCGAGCCTTACGTTTACGCACAGATGATCGCCGGGCGCGACGCGCCCACGCACGGCGAGGCCAAGAACTCTTGGCTTACGGGGACCGCGGCCTGGAACTACTATGCCATCACGCAATGGATCCTGGGCATTCGCACCGCTTATGACGGACTCCAAATTTCACCTGTCATTCCCAAGAGCTGGCGCGGATTTAGGGCCACTCGCATCTTCCGCGGAGTGACTTATCACATTACCGTTGAGCGGGCGGGCGAGGGCAACACAGTAGCTTTGCAAGTCGATGGCGTGCCCATCAAGAGTAACACGGTGCTGCCTCCGACAGGCGGCCGGAAGGAAGTCTCCGTGAAGGCGACGCTGAGTTAGTGCCGAGATCTCTGCTCCCACGTTGCGGAAGGGTAGCGCGGACCTGTTCTTTAGGTCCCGGGCTTTTCCTTGCCTGTGGGGGACGAGCCGTGGACCTAAGGAACAGGTCCGCGCCACAATAACGACCGAGGGTTGTAGGTTCAAATCAACGGCTAGACCACAGTGGTAGCAAGCGGCCACCGGCCCCACCCAGGAGGAAAACATGTACACAGCCAGCGAGCAACGTTACGGCGCCATGCTGTACCGGCGTTGCGGCCGAAGCGGATTGGACCTGCCCGCCATTTCCCTTGGACTGTGGCACAACTTCGGTGGCGTCGATGTCTATGAGAACAGCCGGGCGATGCTGCGCCGGGCTTTTGATCTTGGTATTACCCACTTTGATCTTGCCAACAACTATGGACCGCCCGCCGGTTCCGCGGAAGAAACTTTCGGGCGTTTTCTGAAAACGGATTTCGCCGCCTATCGGGATGAGCTGATCATCAGCACCAAAGCCGGCTGGATGATGTGGCCGGGGCCTTACGGCGATTGGGGATCGCGCAAATATCTCATTGCCAGCCTGGATCAGAGCCTAAAGCGCATGGGGCTCGAGTACGTTGACATCTTTTACTCCCACCGTCCCGATCCCAAGACGCCGGCGGAAGAGACCATGGCCGCGCTTGACCACATCGTGCGCTCCGGCAAGGCGCTGTATGTGGGCATCTCCAGTTACAATCCGGCGCAGACCTCCGAGGCGGTGCGAATCCTGCGCGAACTGGGCACCCCATGCCTGATCCATCAACCCAAGTACTCGATGTTTGAGAGAACCCTTGAGCAGGGCTTGCTCGACGCGCTGGGAACGGAGGGTGTGGGATGCATTGCCTTCTGTCCGCTGGCGCAGGGGCTGTTGACGAATCGCTATCTGAATGGGATTCCGGGTGACTCGCGAGCCTCCAAGCCGCACGGATTTCTGAAGAAGCAGGACGTGGATGAAGTCCGGCTCGACCAGGTACGCGCCCTTGAGCCCATCGCCCGCGAGCGGGGACAATCGATTGCCCAGATGGCCCTGGCCTGGGTCCTGAGGGACAATCGCATGACCAGCGCGCTGATGGGAGCCAGCCGGACGGAGCAGATCGAGCAGAACGTGGCCGCCCTCACCAACCTGAAGTTTTCCGCCGAGGAACTACGGAAGATTGACTTGATCCTACAAGAGACTCATGGGGATCGTCGTTGAAATCCTTTGTGACCGGCGAGCGTGCGTGAAGGAGACGGGTTCCCTGTCGGCCCTCCGACCATAGGGTAGCCGCAGCGACCTGCGCCTTACTTGGGCTTCGACACGTATTCCCCGTAGCTTTGGCGTGCATTCACGAGCAAGCGACACTTACCCCTATGCATTGTCGAGCGTTCCTCAACAGCCGCCAGCTTCTGGCCTATTTCTTCTTCTTAGAGCCTTTCGGCTTCGGTTTGGGTTTCGGTTTGCCGCCGCCAGCTCTCGTTTCGCCGCCTGGACACATATTGCCCTCCTCTTGAACCCGTCTCCATCATCAAAATTCTTGCTGCCCAAGATCACGTGATGTGTTGCCGTATTTTTGGCTCACGGAACCAAATTGTCAACCGAAATTTGGTGAGAGCCAAGGGAAAGCGCCCGCGCACTCTCCGTTCTCATAATCACCGAAAATCGCTCGCCGCTGCCTCGCGCGGCAAGGGCCTCCCACGCTCATCTCATGACTGGGACCGGGTCAATCGCGCTTTCAGATGCGCTTGGCGTCGGTTGTCGTGCGCCTGCTTCCCCCATCAGTTCCAGGAGAATCTCGGGCGCGGCCACGCCCAAAGGCAGGAACCAACCGTCAGCAATCACAGCGAGCTTTTCCCGCACGGCCCAGGCCTCGAGGCCGCTTCCGCAACAAGGTCCCGCGGTCATCAAAGCGGCGCCTTCCTGTTCATCCAGCAGGTACGCTCTCTTTTTTCGCCACAGATCGCGCTTGTCAACCAATACGTATGATCCGCGTTCTCGGGAAAGTCTCAAGTCCTGGTTCGGGGCGCCGCCTTTCTTCCTCCAGGCGGCCTGCCACCGAGCCATCTCTTCCCACAGCCGGGAAATCACCTCCATGTGGTCATGAGCTCCGCTGGGGTACTTCGCCGTGAAGCGATAAGCAATCCTTTCAACATCGGCCCCCTCGGGTAGAAAATCGGAGTACCCAGCCAGGGGCTTGATGTTGCGCACTCCGTATTGATCGGGGTGGAAAAAGTAGGGACTGAAACGATCAATACCCAAGTGCACCAATCCCCGTGGGGGCTGAAGGTGGTGGAGCAAAGGAAGAATGCTCAGAACCTCCTCGTACGCTTCCACATCGTCGCCAGGAAACCCCCAGAGAAGATACCAGTAGAGACTTACGCCCGCCGCTCGGGCAAAACGCAGAAGCATCAGATTCTGCCGCGCCTTTACACCCTTGTCCATCAAGTCCAGAAGACGCGACGACAGCGACTCAATCCCCGGCTGGAGGGACGTGATACCCGCCTGCTTGAGAGCCAGAATGTGCTCCAGCGTGAGGTTGGCTTTTTGCTCATAGTGAATAGTAGCTCCCAGCTCTTCGCCGGCAAGACGAGGAAGAAGGGTGCGGAAGTATTGGTAAGGCATGATGGCGTCCGTCATGCTCACAATGCGAGTGGGATAGGCATCAAGGAGCGCACGCAAATCTTCAATCACCCGGTCCGGAGACTTATGCCGAAACGCCAGAGCTTGTTCGTCGAACCCGCAAAAGGTGCAATGATGCTTCTGCCCCCACCAGCAGCCCCGGCTGGTTCTCATAGGGAATCTCCAGTTGCTCGGCGGGTACTTTGCTCCTCGGAAGGAACCGTCGACGTTGCTCATAGAACTCCTCGTAGACTGGCCTGGGGAGGGAATCCATGTCTTTGCAAGGCTCGCCTTGAATGACGCGGCTTGGGGGCGGTGAGCCGGCCAGGATATCCTGAACGAACCTGACGAAGGTAACTTCGCTTTCTCCCGAGAAGATATAGTTGATGTCCGACGGCAGGGAGGCAAGCCCTTGCGCCATCTCCCCCTCGCAATTGGCTCCCCCCAGGATGGTAATCGTGTCCGGGCGCAGACGTTTGATGCGGCCCAGCAGGGCCACACTTGCGGTGGTTTGTTGGAAGGTGGCGGGCAACCGACGATTTTGTAATCCCGCTCGCATATGGCTTGGGCCACACTGTCGAGGTAGCCGTCGGCGCACCCTTCCCAACGCCGCAGCCTCGCAAGGGTGATGGGCGGTCTGCCGTCACCGGAGTCGTGGTCGAAAGCGATTTCCCAATCCCGGTTTGGACCGACAACCCAATCGGATTCGAACATGCGGCGAGCCCGGCGGCCGAGCGCGGGAAGGCCGAAAGCGCATCGGGCGAAAAAGCGCTCTCCTGCGAAAGTTCCACCCGGCGCATTGCAAATATCCTCGTGGATTTCCTCCCCCACGATCGCGGCCAGCAACATGTTCGCATAAAGGACGTCCACGCGGAATCCCGCCTCCCGGCCACACGCTTGAAGTAAATGGACACCTAAGGAGGGGTACTTCAAGGCATGGAAGGGAGGGACAATCAACAAGACTGGGGAGTTGTCAGTCGCCGCGGGGAAGTCCCAACCCCGCATGAGCGACGATACATGCTCCCGCCAGGTCTCTCTGTCGTTAGTCTTCATGCCTTATGCCTCAGGCCAAACGCGGGTGCCCCGTCCAAGGTACAGGATTTTCCTGCCAGCCGGATCGGCCAAATCGTTCCAATTTTTTGTCGTGCGCCCTGAAATATGCAGCCATGGGGTTCTTTGCGCATAGATCCATGGCAGTACGGTTAGTTCGGCAGAGCCATTCGCTGTAACAAAGAATGAAAACGGGGGTCTGAACGCAGGGGGTCAAATAGCGGGTCAACCCCTATCCACGGGAGCTCGATACTCCGTTGCTTAAAAGCTTCTTCCAACCAGTGGAACGCCTCCTCCTTGTTCAATACTACACAGGGGAGCGCGAGTAGATAAGGCGACACGTATCTGCTCTCTGACTGTGCCTTGAGCTCATTGAGTATTGTCTGGGCTGCCTCTTTATTGCCGGCGAGGGCATAAGCATAACCGAGTGTCGCCTTGGTTCTGTCGCCCCCATGGGAGAGGTCATCCGACTTTTTGATTTCGGCGACGCTTTCTTCGAACTTGTGCTCCTGCCCGGCAATTAGTCCCAGGAAATACTGCACCCAAAAGAAGTCGGGAGAAACATCACCGATCCCTTCCAGGGTCTGCCGCGCCTCCTCGTACTGCCGGGCTACGTAATAGATTTTCGCCATGTTGGTGTTAATTGTAGGGGAAAGAGGGTCAAGTTCCGCCGCGCGCTTCGCCTCGGCGATGGCTTCTTCGTGCCGGCCGGTGACCGATAGTAAAGACGAGTACCACTCATGCGCAGTGGCATAACCGGGATTGAGTGCCAGCGCCTTCTTGTACGTGTTGTCGGCACCCATCCAGTCCCAATCGAATTCCATGGTGCAGGCCAGCGAGGTATGGGCTTCGGCCAGGGTGTCATCGATTTCCAAAGCTTTGATTGCCGCATCTTTCGCCTTGGGGAACGATTCGTAAGGGGGGAGCCATTCATTGTCCCCGTCCACGATGTACGAGTCAGCCACACCCGCATAGGCAAGAGCATAATCGGGGTCCAAGGCGATCGCTTGCTGGAAGTATTGCAGGCCTTTGGTTACTCCCTCACGGTCCCGCTTGTTCCAAAAGTATCGGCCCTTGAGGTAGGCCTCGTAGGCATCTGCTTTTACCGGGCGTGCCGCCTGCAAGCGGCTCGTTTCCTGGGGGCTCAGTTTGATCTGGATCTCGTCGGCAATATCCTGTGCCACCTCTCTCTGCAACCCCAACACGTCACTCAGGTCGCGCTCGTAGCTTTCCGCCCACAGGTTTTTTTCGGGGTCCGCTTGCACCAATTGCGCGGAAATTCGCACCCGATTGCCCGAGCGCAATACTGAACCTTCCACCACGGCATCCACACTCAATTCCCTGGCAATCTCGGGCGTAGGCTTGTTCTCTCCCTTGTATTGCATCACGGAATTTCGCGAGATGACTCGCAGCGCGCTGATCTTCTCCAGATTGGTAATCAGCTCTTCCGTCATCCCGTCGGCGAAGTATTCCTGTTGGGGGTCGTGCGAGAGGTTTGCGAGCGGCAGCACCGCCAACGATTGGATGCGGGGGACCATCTCATGGCCCAGCAGGCGATCGCGCCAGTTGTCCACATTCAATCCCAGGAGCAACAGCACGGTGGCAAGCAGAGCCACGGGGGCGATGACGGCCACCATCCATCCTCGCGGCTTCCGAGTGGCGCGAAGATTCCCCCCCACCGGCTGAACCCTTCCGTGCTCCGACTCCATATCGCGTTTCAGCCGCTGGAGGTCAGCCCGCAAGTCTGCCGCCGTCTGGTAACGCAGCGCGCGGTCCTTCTCGATTGCCTTCGAAATGATCTCTTCGAATCTCGGAGGCAAATCCGGGTTGAAAAGCCGGGGAGAAGGCGGAACCCGGTGGAGGACGGCGCCGACCACCGCTCCCACCGAGTCGCCGCTAAAAACGCGCTGCCCGGCCGCCATTTCGTAAAGCACCAAGCCCAGGCTGAAGATATCCGTGCGCGCGTCGACCTCCTCCGACCTCACCTGCTCCGGCGACATATACTCGAACGTGCCCACCACCGCACCGGGATTCGTCAACGGCCCGTCGCGGGTGGCCGGGTCGTCGCTGGATTCCTCCTGTTCTTCGCGCCCTGTCACGAGCTTCGCCAGCCCGAAGTCCAGCAGCTTTGCTTGACCACGCTCCGTAACAAGGATGTTGGCCGGTTTGATATCACGGTGTACGATGCCCTTGGAGTGTGCCGCATCGAGGGCGTCGGCGACCTGAATCCCCAGGTCGAGTATTTCGCTTATCTTAAGCGGTTTGACCGCCTCATGATACCTCCCCGAATTCCGAGGCGATGGGGCGTCTCGTTCCCCGTGCCTGGGGGAGGAACTTTGGGACTGGCCCCCGCCCAACCGCTGCATCAGCGTCTGCCCGGTCACGTACTGCATGACAATAAACGGCTTGCCTTGGTGCTCCCCAATTTCATAGACGCTGCAAATGTGGGGATGGTCGAGGGCGGAAGCGGCGCAAGCTTCCCGCCAGAAACGCTCGATGGCTTTGTGGCTCTGCGCCGGTTTTTCCGGCAGGAACTTCAGCGCCACCATGCGGCCCAAGCGCGTGTCCTCGGCCTTGTAAACCACACCCATGCCTCCGCCGCCAAGCTTCTCCAAGATGCGGTAATGGGAGACGGTTTCGCCGGTCATTTCTCCTAGCCTCAGCAACCCATGACAGGGAATGCCCTAATGTAAATGTATAATAAGTATTCTAACGACAATCTCGATGGAGAGCAAGCTTTCGCCGGATCTCGGCGGTCATTGACGTTCTCCCTGCCGAGGAGCAATGTGAACTGGGCGGAGGGAGATGCTCTTGTTCCCTCGAGCCGAACGGTTCGAGGTGCGGCGAAAATCCTTGCAATTTCGGCCCGCAGTCATTGCGCTTCCAAGGGAAGGGCTCTGCGGATTATCGCTCGGCAAATGAACCAGCGTGATGACATTGTTCGTATGCAGGACTGCTGAGCAGTGCGCTGCGCGCCCGACGCGCTACGGGCTAGCGGTTTTCCGTCGCACCCAACTTACGATTAGGTTCGTTCTCGGCGAGGTAGATGATGCCAAACCGGTAGATTCCCTGGGAGGGCATCTTGGAACTGTGGGCGATGCGCGCGTCGACAAAAACGTTCAACGCCGTGGGTGAATAGGGAACCGCGACTTGGATGTGGGATCCGGTGCGGTATTCCCGGCTGCTGATGAAGCACAGCCCGCCGCTGGAGATGTCCACGGTGGTCGCCACGTCGTCGTCTGACCCAGCCTGGCGGATGCACACGGGTATCTCCGCCGCCACCCTCCGATGCTTCCGTTGGTCCCTGCCCTGTGGAGTACGCGCGGCCCCCAGCCTCGCGGGATTCGCCGGCCCTGACCCTGGCTGCTTCGCCGCCTCTTGCTGTGACTCCAGCCAAATCGTAGACTTCTTGCAGGTGTCACAATTGAGGGAAAGCTGCCGATTGGCGTTGTAGATCGCCAGCTCCGTTGGGTCAAGGTGCACGATCTTGCGCGTCCCGCAGACCGTGCACCCCACCAGGGCTCGCCCGGCAGTGTCTGCGTCAGGGGGTAACGTTGGAAAATACACATCCCAGAAACCCGGCGCGGGTTTCCGGAACGCCACGCTGAACGTTTGCAGACCCGCCTGCTTCCCCACTTGCGCTACCACGTGGCATTCTGCTTCGCGGGAAATACGCGTCCGCTGACGGCGGATGATAATCTTCTGGCCGGGAACGAGCGCGGTCCTCAGCGCGATCGCCGCCCCGTGCTCAGAAACCGTCACCGTGGTGGCATCTTCCGCGAAGGGTTTTCCCGTATCGTCCGTTCCGGATACTGAAACCGGCAGGGCAATTGAGATACGATCGGTGCGACGTTTGCTAATCTCTACCATTAGCCCGCCTCCTCTGAATCCGCATAGCCCTACGCCGGAATTAACCTTTTGGTTTCCACGGGGGCGAATATACTCTCATTTGCGTCTGCGGGAACACAATTTTCTCTAATATCGGCATCCCCGGCTCCGAATTACCTATCCAGAAGTCCCCACAGATCCCCTCTCGGCACTTCTGGAATCGAGTTTTTGGGACACCGCCCCCGCCGGATCAGCGAGTGAGGTGATCAAGCCCAAGCGCTCTGCCTCTCAAGGGAACATCTTCGGCTCCTGTTACCCCCCCGGCGGTTCGTCTGCCACCTGGGGCGTAAGTGTAGTGTTTGCCAGCACATACATTAGCGTATAATTCCTCGATGGTGCTGCCCCAGTTCTCAACACACCTTGGAATAATAAGCTATATGACATAATGTCAGGGCGCGTCACAGGATAGCGCCGACCGGAGCCTGCCCGAATTGGTCGCGAGAACTCGCCCTGCGGGGGGCGGAGGGGTCGGCGCAATTTCATTGGTGTTCATTCTTCCAGTGACACCACTCCTGGCAACGAGGCAATGGGGCAGTTTGCCGCAGAGGCGAAGTTACGCCGCCAATTGGTCCGGCAGCCGTCACATCGACTTGCCCGTGCCACGTCAAACCGAAGCATTACCGGCAGCGAGTCGCCACTGACATTTTCCGCGCGAAAGAGCGCGCGAACTGGACAAGGGCAAAAGCTTGTGGCCAGTCGAGCCGGGCAGTTGGAGACGCGGCGAGCTTACAAGGGTGGACGCTCGCTCGCCGCAAGAGCAGCTCCGACGGGAGTGACGACTCACCTTTTCGTTTCCCCCGTAGCGAAGCCGTGGAGTCTTACTTCCACCTTCTCCTCGATATGGCTGTAATACTCCTGCAGAATCGCAATAACCTCAGGCTTGGAGAACTCCGGCGGAACCGGTTTCCCTTCGCTCATGAGTTTACGAAGCATGGTTCCCGATAGCAGCAAGCGCGCGCCTCCTTGATAGGCGCCGGTTCCATCGATTACGGCCTTACTCTCGTGGGGGCAGGTTTTCATTGACGCCATGCTCCCGCATTCGTAGCAGTAGAAAGTCCAATCCATGCAAAGCGGGCGGAGCTTAAGGGCGTCGGCCGGAATCTCCTGGAAGATTTTCTGGGAATCGAACGGGCCGTAGTAATCGCCCACGCCGGCATGGTCACGCCCCACAATCAAGTGCGAGCAGCCATAATTCTGGCGGAACACGGCGTGCAGAAGGGCTTCGCGGGGGCCTGCGTAGCGCATCTCCATGGGGTATCCGCCTTGAATCACGCGATCCCGCCGGAAATACTTGTTCACCAGCGCGTCGATGGCTTTCACGCGCACCTCGGCGGGAATATCGCCGGGCTTCAGCTTGCCCACCAATTGATGGACGTAGACCCCATCACAAACCTCGATGGCGATCCAGGCCAGGTAGGCGTGGGAATTGTGCATGGGGTTGCGAAGTTGCAGGGCGGCCACCGTGCTCCACCCACGTTCCTCGAACAGTTTGCGAGCCTCGGCCGGCCGCTGATAGATCCCTTTGAACATCTCCGGGTAATATGATTCCGAGATGACCTTCACCGGCCCCGCCAGGTTCACCGGCCCCTGCTCCAGGACCTTCCGCACGCCGGGGTGGGTGGAATCCGTGGTCCGGAACACTTGCCGGCACTCGAACGCCCTATCAATGGAGTATTTCTCCGTCACCTTCATGGTGCCCATGATGGACTCGGTTTCAGAGTCCCACAGCGCCACCTCTTCACCTGCCGCAATGGAACCAGCCAGGTCTTCCGCGGCGGATAGGGTAATCGGGATGGGCCAGAAAAGGCCCTTTTTGCCGGGCAGGCTGTAGGTTTCACAACAACCCCGCCAGTCGTCCCTGCCCATAAAGCCCTCCAGGGGAGTAAACGCGCCAATTCCCATCATGATCAGGTCGCTCGTCTCCCGTGTGGTCATGGGAACTTTCTTAAGGCTTGCGGCTTTCTTGCGCTCCTCCTCCCGCAGTGATCCCTGCAAAAGAAGGGGTGTTAATTGATTGCTCCCGTGGGGGAGAATCAGCTTGCTGATTGAAACCTCCGATGAAAATTGCCCCATGGGGCCGTGTCCCCCATGGATCGAAACTCGAAAACCGAGTATTGCGCCTGGTTTCGAATCTCGCTTTTCGATTCTTGTCTTTCGGCCGTACTCGCTTGCAGGTAATCGCCTCGAACCGTCAAACGATTGAATTGTCTTGCCTCGAAGCCCAGCCTCATGATGATACCCTTTGCCAGCTCTGTGTGGCTAGGGGGAAGGCGCAGGCATCGGCTGATTGGTGAATTGCGATTTGTGATTTGCGATTGTCGCAGGGGGCGAATGGATTCATCTTCTCACCTGAAACTACCGATAACCGAAGCGGATGAGTGTGGGCCGCACGACCGGGAGAAATTGTAGTGCCGCGCAGCCGCAACCCGAGACGTAGGGGCCAGCGGCGCTGGCCCGGCGGCCTTGGCACGGTGGCGCGCGTTGACGGTTGCCTGACCTCGACGCTGCAAACTGTTCTGCCCCGACCACAACGCGACGACGCCGGTTTTGCCGGAGGTCCTGGAAGAGATGATGCCGTACCTGACGACGGATTGGGGCAATCCGTAGGGCCGAACAGCGTTCGGCCGGACCAGCGCCGCTGGTCCCTACATGCGGCGTGGCACGGGCATCCTGCCCGTGTTGTACATGGCCAGGATGGCCATGCCACGCTTCTGGTTGCAGCTCCTCGTGCTACCCATTACCTCCGGGCTACTTGCTTGCTCAGCAGGTTATTCACAGCGTCATAGGTGTAACTCTCGGCGAGCGAGGAAGAGAAGGTGACCAGCGTCACCCGCTGCGAGGGGGGAGGGTCATTGTGTCTACTGTCGTATTTTCTACTTGACAAGCTCGGCACGGGGGAGTATACATGCGCCATTATCCTATATCTATGCAGGCCTGCGGAGGACACCATGAGGGTCGCCCGATTCTCCCTTCTCTCAGTCGGTCTGATTGCCGTAGCGTATTTCGGCATCTTGCAACGGACGCCGGCACAGAAGTCGAATTGCCCTACCTGTTCCCCGACGGCTTCGGGGACCACCTCAACCTATTCGCTACACTGTGGACTCTGGCGGGTGGATAGCGGCTTTGTGTCGAAGATCCACATCAAGAACGCCCTGATTGCCACGCCGCTGACGGTCATGCCGGTGCTCTACATGGCTGACGGCACCGCCTACGAGTTGCAGCCCGTGCAAGTGCCCGTGGCGGGCACCAGCAGCATCAACGTCAACGACGCCCTCAACTATGCGCCGTCCGCGATCGAGCCGCACCTTTCCCAGTACGGCAGCGCGGCATTGCTCTATCAGTACAAGAACCCCGGGCATCTAATGGCCTTCACGGAGATCATCAATCTCCAAGGGAGCCTGATTTTCACCGCCCCCTTCGCCGGGCTGGATGAGAGCGCGGCGGACACGCAGACCAACGGGGCCGAGACAAACACAGCGGCGGGCACGCAGGATAGCGGGGCGCAGACAAACACGGCAGGGGCGAGCACGCCGCCCACACAAACACTCGAGGCGCTGTGGTGGCGGCACGACCCGCAGGTGCAGGGTTTTGTGGCGCTCAGCAACGCAACCAGCGGGCCCATCGACGTTTCCTTGCAGCCCACCGGCTCGCAAGGCACGCATTTGGCGCCCACCGCCATCACCCTCCCGGGGCACACCACCCAGATGTTCGATCTCGACGTGCTGGCCTGGGGCCTTCCGCAGGCGGAAAACCAAGCGGGCGGTTTGCGCCTCCAATATCTTGGGAAGAAGCACGCCATTATGGCCACGGGGGCCTGGTGAACGAAGGCATCGGTTACTCCACGGAGATCCCCTTCGCGTCTCACGACCTGGACCCGAATTCGCCGGCCGCCCCCCTCACCTATGCCAGCGTGGGATTGATGGTCGGGCTGCCCAACCCCGGGATGGGGTTCCCGGCGGGGCTGCGCTTCACCCCTTATGCCGTGCTGGAGAACACCACCGCGCAGCCGCTCACCGTCACCCCAACGCTCAATTACATGTCGGGAGGCACACCCAGGTCGCTGGCGCTTCCCGTCCTGCGACTCAAACCGCAGGAGACTCGGCAACTCGATCTCCCCGCGATGCTCGCCCCACTGGGCCTTGGCAACCTTAACGGCGATATCAATCTGAGCTTCTCCCTCACCGGCCATGGGGGCGACCTGATGATGGCTACGGGTAGCGTGGACCAGACGGGCAACTTCGTGTTCCCCGTCCCGCCGGAAGCCATCGGCCGGAGCTTCGGCAAGGGCCTTGGCCATTGGACCGTGGTCAATGGCACGGATACCATGTACTCGCTGTGGAACCCCACCAACACGGACCAGGATTTTGTAGTGACACTGCATTACGGGGACGGCTCGGGGCAATACGTCCTGCCCCTGCACCTGGCGGCGCAGGCCTCGACCACCACTGACATCGCCATGTTGATCGACATGCGCCAGCCCGACGCCAACGGCAACCTGATCCCCAATTACGTGCAGGAAGGCAGCGCCGTGATCTCGAATCCCAAAGGCCGGGCGCAGTGGATGACGGTGGCGGTGTGCGGGGCGTTCTACAACCCGCGCAAGGCCACCTGCGCGCCCGTGTGCACGTATTGCTACGGTTATTGTGACTTCGAGGTGGAAGCGGATCCGTTTTCCGTGGCGGTGAATGGCAAGGTGCAACTGAATGCGCAGGCCACCTACGGGGATGGCTCGGTGGATAATTTCACCAGCAGTTCGAGTTGGTCCAGCAATAACACCTCGGTGGCGACGGTAGGCGCGAGCACGGGGCTCGTCTCCGGGGTATCGCCGGGGTCGCCAACGATTACTGCCGTATTTCCCTCTCTGGTAGAATATTATGGAAATCTCTGCGCGTATGGCGAACCAATCCCCTGCCCGGAGGGCTCGCCCGACCCGAGCTCGTCCGGCAGCGTGCCATCCCAGGTGCCGACCAGCCTGTCAATAGTCCCAGGGACATCGTTGACCACCTCAGAGGCCGCATGCACGACGTCGGGAGGCTTGTCAGGCTGCGGTGTAACGCGAACGTTCATGTATCAAGTCAACGACCAGAATGGGCAACCAATCAAGGTTGCCAACATGGCGGTCGGAGACGTGATCTGCAGCACCTCGACGAACCAGTTAAACCTGCAAGGTTATAAAACCACGTGCGGCGGCGTGACCGGGTCGTGCTCGGGCACCAGCGGGCCGTGCGGTGCTTATACAAACTCGAATGGGCAGTTTAGTGAGACTCTCGCGGTCTGCGCACCGGCATGCACATCTTCGGGCACCTGCTGCGCGGCAGGCCAGACGATCGCTAACCAGACCTGGACTGTGGCTGGGACTACGCTCAATTCAGAACGTCAAGAGTATCACGTATCAGTGTAATGGGATCTTGGTGAACGGAAATTGAGGTATACCATGCGCACCGTACTGTTTCTCTCGCTAGTTACCTTCACGGCTGCAAGCGCGCCCTGTCAGGTGCCGTCCAGCGACATGCAGGCCAAGCTTAACATGCGCGCGACCCAGTATAGTCTGTCGGCGAACGGGCTTGCGGACGCCGTCCTTCGGGTTGCCAAACGATTCGAGCTACCAGTGGGTATCGAGTGGGTAAAGGACAAGGATACGGCCCGGGGCTTGAGTCTTAGCTGGAAAGACGACAGCGTGGAAGCCATCCTTCGCTCGGTGGTCCAAACGTTCCCCGGCTACGAGTTGCGAGTCGAGCAAAGCGAGGTTCACGTTTTCCGGCGGGATTTGGTAGACGACGGTCGCAACTTTCTGAACCTGAAGGTTCCCGACTTCTTCGAGGTCCATCAAGAGGGGGGGGGACGTGCAAACCAGCAACTGGAGGCCATAGCACAAAATATCGTCTCGCCACGCAATTTCCCCCCCGGTGCCGGCGAGGCATCCGAGTATGCAACTGGGATAGAAGAAAAGCCTCTCACACTCACACTGGGGGGCCTCACCTTCAGGGAAGCGCTGAATAAACTTGTAGAGACTTCAGAACGTAAGATGTGGGTGGTGACGTTTTCGGACGGACCCGGGCTCACCCCTACGGGCTTTCGTCGAACGGAAACGCTCTGGCATCCCGCTCCGTTCCCCAATCACAATCAACCGATGTGGGACCTCATGGCCTGGGAGGAGAGCTTGACCGAACCCGGTTCCGCAAAACCTTCTCATTAACCCGCTAAGGTGGCGGCCAGCGCGTCCGTGCATGAGAGGGGCGGCAGGCCAAGCAATTGAGCGGGGTCGCGCGCAAGTAGCGCACTTCAGCTTCCTCGGCGGTTCTTAACCTTGGAACCGTAACCATGTTATTAACACGCACACACGCAAAGCCACAGGAGAGCCTCAGAGGAGCGCAAACGACGAGCATCTCTGCCCCGCTCCGTGTTCCCCGTTCCGTCGGAGGCCATTGGCAAGAGCTTCGGCAAGGGCCTTGGCCGTTGGACCGTGGCCAATGGCGTGGATACCATGTACTCGCTGTGGAACACTACCAACACGGACCAGGATTTTGTGGTGACCCTGTACTACGGGGACGGCTCCGGCCAGTATGTCCTGCCCCTCCATTTGGCCGCGCAGGCCTCAACCATGATTGACATCGGCATGTTGATCGACATGCGCCAGCCCGACGCCAACGGCAACCTGATCCCCAATTACGTGCAAGAAGGCAGCGCCGTGATCTCGAATCCTAAAGGCCGGGCGCAGTGGATGACGGTGGCGGTGTGCGGGGCGTTCTATAACCCGCGCAAGGCCACCTGCGCCCCCGTGTGCGTCTATTGCTACGGCTATGGCGGTTTTCTGGTGGTATATGACCCGTTTTCCGTGGCGGTGAATGGCAAGGTGCAACTGAATGCGCAGGCCACCTACGGGGATGGCTCGGTGGATAATTTCACCAGCAGTTCGAGTTGGTCCAGCAATAACACCTCGGTGGCGACGGTAGGCGCAAGCGGGGTAGCGCAGCGGTACGCGTACTGTGCGTTCCGCTGCGTCTCTTCTTGGGGAAATTACGCTTGCGAAGGGGGATACGGGGCCTATAATGGGCGCCATGGCGCGCCGTCGAAGCTTGGTGGTATCCGACCGTTGGTTTTTTATCACCTGCCGCGTGTTGCCCCGGCGGGGGATTCTCTCCGCACAGCTGGTCACCTCGCCGTCATCAGGGCAGCGGGTTTCGCTGGGGAAATAGCCTTTCGCGGACGCGGGTGTGAGGCCAACATTGGGCGCCGAGTCGCACCGAGACCGTTTGTCCTGTATAACACGCTGTTTTCCTGCCACGCGTCTATTCAAATCGAATCCCGGTGGTGTATAAGGAAGGAATGACACCCGAACCTGATTACAAAGATATGCTCGCGGTGGCGGTTGCGGAGGCCCGCAAGGGGCTGGCGGAGGGCGGCATTCCCATCGGCGCGGCGATTTTTGATGCCGGCGGCCGGCTGATTGGCGCCGGGCACAATCGCCGCGTGCAGCAGGGTGATCCCTCGATGCACGGCGAGACGGATGCCTTCCGCAACGCCGGCCGCCAGCGGAGCTATCGCCAACTCATCATGGTCACCACGCTGGCGCCGTGCTGGTACTGTAGCGGCCTGGTTCGGCAGTTTGGCTTTGGAACGGTGGTGGCGGGCGAAAGCCGCAACTTTCAGGGCGGCCTCGATTGGCTGCGCTCGCTGGGGGTGAAGGTAATCGACCTTGATTCCCCGGAGTGCGCCTCCATGCTGGCCGATTATATTCGCACCCACCCCGAGGTGTGGAACGAAGACATTGGCGAAGAGTAAGTTCCACTTGCACGGCACAGATTGCAACGTGTGCCGGGCCGCCCTCGGCGTCAGGCTTGCTCCAACCATCCAAATCCCACGACTTACTCATATCTGAGCGCCACCATGGGATCGACGCGAGCCGCTCTCCGCGCGGGCAGATAGCCGGCGAGGGCGGCGACCGCCATCATCGCCAGGGCGGCCAGCGCAATGGTGGTGGGATCAGTAGCCTTGAGACCATAGAGGGCGCTCGCAACCAGGCGACCTGCCGCCAGCGCCGCGGGAATTCCTATCGCCACGCCGATGGCCACCAGCGTCAGGCTTTCCCGCATCACCATCCACAGCACGCCTGTCCTCTCCGCCCCCAGCGCCATACGGATGCCGATTTCATTTGTCCGCCGCGTGACGGCATAGGACATGAGCCCGTAGATGCCAAGGCAGGCTAGAAATGCCGCGAGCAGGCCGAAAAAGGTGGAAAGCCGCGCAATCAAGGTTTGACCCGCCAGGGAACGATTAACCTGCTCGACCATGGTGCCCTGATAGACAACCGGGAGGCTGTGGTCCACTTGGCCGATGGCTCGGCGGACCTTCGGGATGATCGCCTGAGGTTTACCCGAGTAGCGGACCTCGAAGTCATTAACGTACTGAACGATCTGGGGGTAGGGGTAATACGCCGCCGGAAACGGCCGCTCGCGCAAGTCCTGGTACTTGGCGTCTTTCACGACCCCCACCACTTCGATATCGTTGCTGTCTTTAGGGTCATTTCCCAGACCGAAGTGGCGTCCAATCGGCGAACCGCCCGGCAGGTACCACCGCGCAAAGGTTTCATTAATGATAGCCACCTTGGGCGAGTTGGCGGTATCCTGAGGGCCAAACGCGCGGCCGAGCAAGAGGGGAATTCCCATCGTAGCGAAGTAGCCCGGGCCGACCACGTTATGAGTGACCATTATGTCATCTTGGGGCGTCGGCGTGCGCCCAGTGACCGAAACCCAATTGGTCCACTCACCCTGGTCGAAAGTGAAAAATGAGATGCTGGCAGCGCGCACGCCGGGCAGAGCGCTTACGCGTTGCTCGATCTGCTGATACAAGCTGATGACGCGCAAATCCTCCTTATAGCCCACCGAAGCTGGATCGATTCCAAACAGAAGGACGTTCTCCTTGTTGAACCCCGTGTCCACGTTGGAGAGGTTCACGAGGGTGCGAAGGAAGAGCCCGGCCGCGGTCAGGAGCATGAGTGAGAGCGCCACCTGGGAAACGATCAGCGCTTTGGCCAGGGGGGTGCGGCGGGCTACGGAAACCGCGCCTCTCCCTTCCTTGAGCAAAGGGCCCAAGGCGATCCGGGTGGCGCGTAGGGCCGGAGCAATACCGCACAGAAGCGCAGTGGCAAGTGAGACGGCGAAGGTGAACCCCAGCACGCGAGCGTCGGGCGCCACGTCCAAGGGCAAAGGATCGGGGCCATGGGGAACCATGGCCAGAAGCCCGCCACCGGCCCACCAGGCAAGCACGACCCCCACCGCGCCGCCAGACAGGGCCAGTAGCAAGCTTTCGGTAAGCATTTGCCGGATTAGGCGCACCCGACCGGCCCCCAAAGACATGCGCATAGCAATCTCCCGCTCGCGAGTCGTGGCGCGTGCCAGCAGGAGGTTGGCAATATTGGCGCAGGCGATGAGCAAAACCAGGCCTACCACGGCCATCAGGATTTGTAATGGCAAGGAGGCCACGTAGCGGATGTGGGGGAGCCCACGGGCCGCCGGGGTCAGCTCGATTTGAGCGTGCTGGAGGTCTTCCTGCTGTCTCTTGGTGAGGGTGGAGCCCGCCTGCTCCTGCCAGATCTGTCTCGCCAGCAGGTTGACATTGGCTTGAGCCTGCCCGGCCCCGACCCCGGCCTTGAGTTGACCGAGGATGAAGAGCGATTGGAACCATTTATTGTCCAGCCCGTTCCAGCCTGGCGAAACCTGCTTTTCCATAGACAGGGGAATCCATAGGTCAGGCGATTCGCCTACGGTAGTGCCGAAGAACCCTGGGGGAGTGATGCCGATGATAGTGTAAACCGTCGATCCAAGGGTCACCGTTTTGCCGACGGCAGCAGGGTCGTGCGCCAAGCGCCGATCCCACCAGGAATAACTGATCATGGCCACGGGGTGCCCGCCGGCAGGCTCATCCTCAGCCTCCGTGAACGAGCGCCCCAGAACCGGCTCGACGCCCAGAAAGGAAAAATAGCTGCCCGAAACCAACTGGACATCCATCGGTTCCAGTTCTGCGCTTCCCCCCACCGCGCCGTGCATCTTGGTAAATAGGACACTCAGCATGGCGCTCACGTCAGAGAAAACTTGGTTCTTCTGCCGCATCTCGCGGTAAAAGGGATACGAATAGAGCTCCGTGCTGGCGAAATCGCCGCTGCTCCCGCCCGCTTTTCCCTTTCCAAACAGTACTAGTTGTTTGGGGCTCTGGACCGGCAACTCCCGGAGCATGACGGCGTTCAGCAGGCTGAAGATTGCGGTGTTCGCCCCGATGCCGAGCGCAAGCGTCAGCACCGTCACGACAGTGAAACCGGGGTTTCTGGCCAGCATGCGCAGGCCGTAGCGGAGGTCTTGCGCGAGGTGGTCCCACCAGAGCCAACGGCCCGATTCGTAGAAGCGCTCCTGGGCCCGGGTGACGTTGCCGAAGGCGCGCCGCGCCGCGATGCGCGCCTCTTCTTCGCTCAAGCCCTGCTCCTTCAATTGTTCCGTCTCGAGCGCGAGATGCGCCTCGATCTCCGCTCGGAAGTCGCTCGGTTTGCGTTTTCGCCAGAACATCGAATTAACCCTTCCGGGAGAAGCGCCGCGCGGCAGAGCCGCTACGGAAAGTGTTGGGGCCAGCATCGCTGGCCCCGGGCCGAACGCCGTTCGGCCCTACAAAACGGGTCGCTACACCTTTCGTGGCACGGCCATCTTGGCCGTGACGGCGCACGGGCAGGATGCCCGTGCCACAGCATGGCGAGACACCCGAGCTACAAAGCCCGCGCTACGTCGGCCAAAGGCGGTGTCACCGCTGGTCGCCACTAACCACTCGCCACTGACCACTAGCCACTGCCTTACTCATATCTCAGCGCCACCATGGGGTCAACCTTGGTCGCCCGACGGGCGGGGATGTAACAGGCCAGCGCTGCGGTAACCAGTACGACGAGGGTCACGCTCGCAAAGGTCAGCGGATCGTGTGCGCTTACGCCGAACAGCAGGCCGCGAATCACACGACCGGCAACCAGTGCCGCTAAAACACCTGAAGCCCATCCCACCACGACTGGCCACATCCCCTGTAGCAGAACCAGATTCCGCAGATCAGAGCCACGCGCGCCAAGCGCCATGCGAATTCCCAACTCTTGCCGCCGCCGGGCGACCGAGTACCCCACCACGCCGTAGATTCCGAGCGCGGCGAGCGACAGCGCGAAGCTCGCAAAAAGAGATGCAAGCCCCGTCTGGAAGCGGCGGACACCCACTGATTCCGACACGATCTCGGTCATCGGACGGAGGTGCAGGATCGGAACCCCGGAATCCACGCGCCGGATCGCGCCGCGCACCACGGCGCCGAGTGCCGCTGGATCAATCGCCGCGCGGACCACCAGCGACGCGTGCGCGCCCGACCAGCTTCGGGATCCCGCCACGGCAGGAAGATAGATCATCAACAACGGAGGCTCGTCAAGTGCTTCCGCTCGGATGTCAGCGACGACCCCGATTACTCCCATGAGAGGCTTTTCATTTGATCCCCGGCTAAATTGCTTGCCAAGGGGGTTTTCACCCGGCCACATTTTCCTCGCGACGCCTTCCGAAATGACGGCAACCGAGGGGTCGCGGTCAGTCTGCTCGATCAACCGGCCTTGACGCAAGGGAATACCAATTGACTGGAAATATCCGGGACTCACATGTCGATAACTCGCGATGGGAGCTTGCAGGTCCGCAGTCGTGCGGCCGGGCACGTAGATGCTGGACACCTGCTCTTGCCCTTCGAGCGGGAGCTTGCTGATCCAGCCCGCGGAGTTCACTCCGGGGAGTGCGCGTACCAGCGCGAGCACGTTATCGTAGAACGCCTCTTTCTGCTCCAGTTTCGTGTAGCTCTGCGCCGGCAAGCTCACATCCACGGCGAGCACGTGCTCCGTCGAGAATCCCTTATCGACACCGAGCAAGCGGACCATGCTCACCGTTAGCAGGCCGGCCATGATCAGGAGCAGGGTGCCGACGCCGACTTCGAAGCCAATCAGCAATTCACGCAAGCGGCGTCCCGGGCGGCCCTCCGTGATTGTGACGGCGCTTGCTTTCAGCGCCTGTTGCGGCTCGGCGTGCGCCACGCGCCACGCAGGCAGGGCTCCAAAGAGGATTCCGGTCTGCACGGAAACGAAGACTGTGAACCACAGCACGCGCCCGTCCACGTGCACTTCATCAATCCGCGGCAGGTTGGCCGGCGCCACGGCAACCAGCGACCGCAGCCCGAAATACGCCAAGCCAACGCCCAGGGCTCCTCCGAGGATCACGAGCAATGCGCTCTCCGTCAATAGTTGCCGCGCCAGTCGGGCGCGAGATGCTCCAAGCGCCGTCCGAATGCACGCCTCCCGCACACGGCCTGGAACGCGCACCAGCAGCAGGTTCGCCAGGTTCAGGCAAACGATCAGGAGCACCGCCCCCACGCCCGCAAGCAAGAGTAGAAGCCCGCGCCGTGCCGTCCCCACGACTTCGTCTTCAAGAGGAATGATCTCGGCGCGAAGGCCTAACCCCCGCTTTGCGTCCTTCGCAATCCGCGCCTGAATCACATTTATCTCCGCGAATGCTTGCCCGACGCGCGTCCCCGGCCTCAGCCGGGCGATGGCGGCATAATCAAATTCTCCGATAGGTGAAAATTGTTCCGGATCGAGTCCGAGCGGCTTGAAGTAATCTGTCCGAGAGGGAAATTCTATCAGGGCGCCCAATTGAGGGCCTTTGGGGAATCGGAACGAAGCGGGCAGGACGCCCACCACCTGGAAGGGCTTGCCGTCGAGCGTAATCGCCCGCCCCACGATCGCGGGATCACCGTGGAAGCGGTCGCGCCAGAACGAATCGGTGAGCATCACCACCTGATCATTGCCGGGGGTGTCTTCCTGTGGGAGGAACGTGCGGCCTAGCTGCGGCACGACGCCCAGCACGTCAAATAAATTCGCGGAAGCCCGGCCGCCGGGAATCTGCTCCGCTTCGCCGTTGCCAGTGAGCGTCATATCGAACGGCTCGACAATTGCGACATCCTCAAAGGAGTGGCATTCGCGCTGCCAGACGCGAAAATTCGGCAAGTTGGCGGGAAGCGTGGGATAGGTCTGCCTCAGCTCCGGGACGATTTCACGCACTAGGTAAAGCTGCTGCGCGTCGCGATAGGCAAGCGGCCGCAGCAGCACGCTGTTCACCATCGAGAAGATAGCGGTGTTGGCGCCGATGCCCAGCGCCAGCGTGAGCACAGCGACCAGTGAAAAAAAGGGATTCTTGCGCAAGGTGCGCAGGCCGTAGCGGACGTCTTGCGCCAGGTGGTCCCACCAGAGCCAGCGCCCCGATTCGTAGAAGGTCTCCTCGGCTCGCGTGACATTACCGAATGCCCGCCGCGCCGCCATGCGCGCCTCTTCTTCGCTCAGGCCTTGCTCCTTCAATTGTTCCGTCTCGAGCACGAGATGCGCTTCAATCTCCGCTCGGAAGTCGCTCTGCTTGCGCTTTCGCCAGAACATCGCCTTATCCCCTCCCCGGAGTTGTAGTGCAGTTGGACGTAGCGGCGGCTTTACGCCGCCATATGGCGAGCTAAACTCGCCGCTACATCAATTCGTGCAATTACCCTTCCCGGGCCTCGGGTCCCAGAACCCGCCCGATGGCCGCCGCCAGCCGCCGCCATTTGGTGGTCTCTTTGACAAGCTGTTTGCGCCCCGCCGTGGTCAGCTTGTAGAAGCGCGCTTTGCGATTGTTCGTCGAGGTCCCCCACTCGGCCGCAATCCAACCCCGCTCCTCCAGGCGTTGGAGCGCGGGATAAAGGGCCCCGTGCTCAACCAGCAGTTCGTCCGCCGAGGTCTGCTGAATGGCGCGCCCAATGCCCTGCCCGTGCTGGGGACCGAAAATCAGCGTCCGCAGGATCAGCAGATCCAGCGTTCCTTGCAACAGCTCCAGCCGTTCTTTTTCCGTTTGGGTAGACATATAACCCAAGTATCCACACTTTGGGTAAGATGTCAACCCAAAAAGATGTGTGCCGGCGGGGTATGCTGGCGGAGGAATCGGACCGGCCAGGGAACGAAAGTTGTAGAACGGCCCGGAGGCCGCATCGAAGTGGAGTCGCAACCTCACCCGGGGGCAACGTTCTTCTTCACCCTGCCGGAGTGACGCACATCTGCGCCCCACCCGCGGATTCTCGTAATAAACCAGCCGGCTGGTTTTTTACGCCCGAAATGGAAAAGGGCGAGGCAGCGGCCTCGCCCTTTCGCCAGAACAGCAGCCGGAACTTGGCTTAGAACGCCAGGTGCAGTGACATCTGAATTTGCCGCGGCCCTCCGATGGTCTTGTTTACGACTCCGAGGCCGGCGGGGCAGTTATAGAACGACGTTGGGCCACTGCCCGAGCATGTGGGCAAAGGCGTTGTGCCCTCGGTTGGGAAATCGTTATAGCCCACGTTCTGCGAAACGTTATCGATGGGGATATCGAAACTGGCGGTGTTGGTGAGGTTGAAGACGTCCAAAGTGAATTTCAGCTTGTAGCGCTCGGTGATGAGCACGTCCTTAACCAAAGAAATGTCGGTGCGCCTTTGCCAGGCTTGGCGGAACATGTTGCGCCCGTCCTGGCTATAGTTGGTTTCAAAGGTGTCGCCGGGAGCGATCGCCCCACCCAAATCACCGGGCTGAAGCAAGGGCAAAGTAAAGCAATTTTCATTGAGCGCCGGCGTGGCGCCCGCGCCCGTGGCGTGGGTCACCGCACTGCGGGAGGTGCAACCGGCCTTGAGCGGAACAATGGGGTTGATAATTCCATCGGTTACACCGTAAAAAATGCTGCCCACGGCGCCCGTGTAATCGATCACGCTATAGGGTTGGCCACTTTCCAGCACGGCGATGCCTTGAATGGCCCAACCATTCCCGATCTTTCCCCCCAGCCCATTTCCCTTGGCGAATCTGGGGAATTGATAAAGGTAGTTGAAGTTCAGGACATGCGTGCGGTCAAAGTCGGAAGAGGCGTAGGCGCTGTGCGGGTTCAGGGGGTTGTTGCCGTTATAGAAAAGGCCCATGGCGCTCTGCTCATCCAAAGCGTGCGACCAGGTGTAGGAGAAGCCCACTTGCACCCCGTGGCTCAGCCGCTTTTCCAGGTGGGTCTGCAAGGCGTTGTAGTTGGAAACGCCAATGGCTTTGTAGCTCTCGCATTCTGCGGAGTAGCCGAGGTAAGGAACGCGCAGGTCGTCGTTGCCGCCTTCATAGGTCAACACCATGGACTGTCCGTTGGGCAGAACGAGGGGATTGAAGTTTTGATCGAGGACCGTGTAGCCGTACGTGTAGTACTGGGGATTCTGGGACTGGGGATGAATCGGGTTGGTGGGTGTCGCAATCCCCGGCTGATTGAAGGGAATGGGCATGACCTCATGACGGCCGGAATTGCCCACAAAACCAACGTCGATGGCCAAATCCCGGCGCGGCTGCCACTGGATGTCAAGGGTGTAGTTCATCGTGTAGGGCAGCTTGTTCGCCCGGTCGTAAAAGGCGAAGGCAGGGAGTTGCTGGGCGGGATTGGCGAGAATCGCGGCTTCATTCGGCAGATAATCATTGCCGGGGTTCCCTGTGGGGGCAGGTCCCAGGGTCCAGGGATTCTCCAGTGTGGTGCTACAGGTGGAAACATAGCCCAAATAGGGAGCAGTCTGGTTACAGAACGATGTGCTGACGAAAGGCGGACTCTGGTTGACGCCGAAAGGCCCGGCGGTGGTTTCGCCCGCCGCATAGCCGGGGGAGAGATAGGTGAAAAGTTCGCCCCGATCATAATAGATTCCCGCGCCGCCACGGACTACGATCTTGTCCTTAAATGCCTTGGGTGTCCAGGCAACGCCCAAGCGGGGCGCAATGCCCCATTGCCGGCCCGTAAGGGTCGTGTCACTTACGCCTTTGCTGGCGTACTGTTTGTTATTTCCGGCGAGGATGAAACCATTCGAGGTTATGGTGTCGGTTGCGTCATCATAGCTGTAAAGGTTGGGGTCAAAGCTATAGATGCGGCCGTATTTCTCCGTCAGGCCGCCATCCCAATCGAACCGCAAGCCGCCCGTTAGACTGAGATTGGGGCGGAGCTGGAACTTGTCCTGAATATACTCTCCCGTTTGATTGGCACGGTAGTAGCGGCTGGCGTTGCCCTGGAGGAAAGCGGTGGACTGGAAGATAAAGTTGGGGGTGGGAATTCCTTGCAGAAACTGCGAAAAATCGGCGGAGGAGATGATGCCATTGCCCGTCCGGTCATCGAGCGCGGCAAGTTGGGTGTAGGAAAAGCTTCCTCCGAAACTCACCGTGTGCCTGCCCTTGTTCCATGTGGCGTTGAAGGAAGGCATCAGGCGGTTCTGGGTGACTCCCGTAAAGGCCCCCTGGGAAGCGGACCCTTGGCCGATGTTCATGCTGGCATCACCGAGCGGCACATCATTGACGTTGTACGGAGATTCAATCCCCAAAATATCCACAATGCTGATGCCGGGAAATCGGGTAGAGCCGTAGGTGTTGATGCTGGGGCCTCCCGGACCTATCTGTTGCGGCGAGAAAGGCTGTCCGACGGAACTATAGATATTTTCCCGCGCGAACCCAATGGTCTCGATGATGCTGAAATTGGACCCGGGCGTTTGAATGTTGGAGAGCGAGATCACCTGACTGCCGGCCGCCAGATGCTGGGGGAATCCGGCAACCATGGAGTAGGCATACGGGGCATCGGTTGGATCGTCCTGGAAATAGTACTTGAAGGAGACTATATCGTTGGCGGTCCGGTTCCAGTCGAGGTTGGTCACCAACTGGTGGGCGGAAAACACCGCCGTCCCCGGCACGTAAGCATTTCCCGGTACGGCCAGCGTGGGGACGTGTCCATCATCATTGGGAATCATATACTGGCCGTTGGGCAGTTTGTAATTGAAGATCGCCAGCGCCACGGGATCGACTTGGCTCGCGGATATCGTGGGATAACCATAGGGAGTGTTGAAATTCGTGTTGGCGATCTGCGCCAGGGCGGCCGCCGAACGGTCATCGGACAACCCGAAGGGAACGGTCAGCCGCGAAATGCCGATTTCCCCGTCGCCGTCGTGAAGGTCTTGGTAGCCGACATAACCGAATAGCTTGTTCTTGATCAGGGCCCCGCCCAGGGTGCCGCCCAGCAACTCGCGATGAAGCGCGGGAACCTTCTGATCTTGCGGTACGGTGGGATCGGCGTTGAAGAAATACGGCGCGGCGTTCAGCCAGTCGGTTCCATGATGGATGTAAAGGCCGCCGTGCGTTTTGTTCGTGCCCGAGGCCGTGCTCATGTCGATGTGCGCCCCGCTGGTGGAACCCTGCTGGGCGTCGTACATGGAGGTATTCACGCGAACTTCATCCACGGTTTCCGGAGGGGGGGTGGGCAGCGCCTGGCCAATGGCCAGATAGGGCGATGCCGTGGTCTGAATCACCCCGATCCCCGTGCTGGAGACGAGCGCGACGCCCGTGTTATTGACAATCCGGGAGGAAGCCACCTGGCTGGTGCTCTTCCCATTGAAAATGTTGCTGGCGTCCACGCCATTTAACATGAAGCTGTTGCTGGTGTCGCGCTGGCCGTTGGCCCAGATGGGCTGGTTGCCCAAGCCGGCGTTGGCCCCGGCGCCGCTGGGAAGTTCCGCATTGACGCCGGGCGAGAGGATGGCGAGCCCCGTGAAGCTGCCCGTGGGCAAGGGGATGGACTGGATCTGGGATTTTTCCAGAACGTACCCGTTCGTGGTGTCCACAGCATTCATCAGCGGTGCTTTGTCCTCCACCGTGACCTGAGTGCTTACCTGACCGACTTTCAGCGATGCATTCACCGTGGCGGTGCGATAGGCCTGCACAAGGATTGACGGAATAGTGTCCTTAATGAACCCATCATGAGTGAAGGTCAACGTGTAGGAGCCGATGGGAAGGTCGGGGATTTCATACTCGCCCTCGGGGTTCGTTTTCTTTGAGCGGGTCAGTCCGGTTTCGTCGCTGACAACCGTCACGACAGTATCCGGCACCACGGCGCCGCTCGCATCGGAGACCGTGCCCCTGATCCCTCCCACGGTTTGCTGGGCCATGGCGCCAGGGGGGGAAGCCAAAAAAACCAGAGTAAAGGCAACGAAGATTGAATAGAGCGCGACGCTCCCAAGCACTCGGTTGCTCTCGTGCAGTGTGGTCATATAGGGCCCTCCCAAGTTGATGTGGTTGTGCGCAGGTCTTGCAATCCTGCCGACATTGGATTGCCATCGCTGGGTGACGCAAGAAGGTATTACAATTCGCTCAGAAAAACCAGTGCAATGTTTTAATGGGCGAAATTATTTTTTTCTATCGGCTGTTTCCACCGCACCAACTTGGTTCCGAAGCAATTGCGTTCCGGGCCATAACGCCTATGACCATTGTTTCCAATGAAATGGTTGACCTGTTTCGATCGGTTGCATCCCCGCCGAGTCAAGAAGTCCGGTTAGCCTTCAATCCACGTGCCCTACGCCCTTGCGCGCCGGAATCTGCCAGAGCCCTTTACCCTCATCCCCACTTATCCCGTTGACGAAAACGCCTGCCCCGCTTATAGTGCCCCTCATCTTAATTCAGGAGAAACGCCCTCTGCTCGAGCGCATCTTTCACCTTCAGGAATACGACACCACCGTTCGCCGTGAAATGTTGGCGGGCCTGACCACCTTCATGACCATGGCTTATGTGGTAGTGGTGAACCCGCGCATTCTTTCCGAGGCAGGAATGCCCGTGGAAGGCGTTTTGTTTGCCACTTGCATATCCGCTGCGCTCGCCACGCTCATTATGGGAGTTTGGGCCAACTATCCCATTGCGCTCGCGCCCGGCATGTCGCTGAACGCCTACTTCACCTACTCCATCGTCATTGGGCGCGGTGTGCCCTGGCCGACGGCGCTCGGCGTGGTCTTTATCTCCGGCACGCTCTTCCTCGTGCTCACGCTCACCAACGTGCGCGAGATGATTGTGAATGGCATTCCCGACTGCCTGAAGTACGGCACGGCCGCGGGCATTGGCCTTTTCATCGCCTTCATCGGTTTCCGCAATGCCAAAATCATCGTGGCCCATCCCTCCACTTACGTGACTCTGGGGCAACTCTCCGACCCGCAAGTCATCCTGGCGGCGGTGGGACTGCTGTTGATTGCCGGGCTCATGGCCCGGCGCGTGGGCAGCGCCATCCTCATCGGGATTGTCGCCACGGCTTTGGTGGGAATTCCTTTCGGCCTCACCCATTGGCCCTCGCATCTTTTCTCGCTCCCGCACCCCGGCGGCACATTCCTGAAGCTCAACCTGCGCGCGGCCGCCAAATTCGGCCTCGGCGACCTGATTTTCATCTTTTTCTTTGTCGATCTTTTTGACAACGTGGGCACCCTGATCGGTGTTTGTGAGGAAGGCGGCTTCATGCGCGACGGTAAACTTCCGCGCGCCAGCCGCGCTTTGTTGGCCGATGCGCTGGGTACGATCATGGGCTCTTTGACGGGCACTTCCACCGTCACCAGCTACATTGAAAGCGCCGCGGGCGTGGCGGCGGGGGCCCGCACGGGTCTGGGCAATCTGGTGATCGCCGGGTTTTTCTTCGCCGCCATGTTCTGCGCTCCGGTGATTGCCGCCATCCCCACGTTCGCCACCGCCCCGGCGCTCATCATCGTGGGCTCGCTCATGTGCGGAGCCGTGGCCCGAGTCCGCTGGAGCGACTTCACCGACGCCTTTCCGGCCTTCCTGACGCTGGTCGCCACCCCTCTCACTTTCAGCATTGCCACCGGCCTCAGCCTCGGCCTGATCTCCTTCACCTTTCTCAAGCTCGCCACCGGAAAACGGCGGGAAATCAGCCCCCTGATTTGGGTCCTCACCGCGCTCTTCCTTCTACGCTATGCCTTCCTCGGCATGCACTAACCCGGATTATTCATGAATTTACTGGAAGGTTGGAGAAAGACAAAGAATTTCTCACAGAGGTCACGGAGAAATCCCACAGAAACCACCGGGAGGTCCCCGAGATTTTCTCTGTGTACTCTGCGGTCAACCCGCTCGAGAAACCCGACGCCTCAAACACTCCGTGGGCTCTGTGTGAAACGTTCTTGCACCTGCTTCTCACCCGTGTCCTTCAGGAATAATCCGGGCTAAGAAGACTCGGGTGATCGGATCATCGGGCCATCGTGGGATTACGGTGTCTTGCTCTGCTCAACTCACGGTCAGCGTGAGCGTCACGCTATGGCTCAAGGCTGTAGATCCTGAACCCGTGCTGCCGGTGACCGTCAGGGGGTAAGTCCCTGCGGGTGTCCCGGGGTTGCCGCCTCCTCCGCCACCCCCTCCACTGCCGCAGCCTGCCAGCGCCAGCGCCAGCAGCAATCCCGCCGCGAGCGGGAGGAATGCGGCCTGCCATCGGCCCGCGCCGCATATCTTCCGCCGCGCGAATGCCCACGCCATCGCCGCCAGAACCAAGGCGAGTATCAACAAATCCCTAAGGCCCGTCGAGAGCGGTGGCGCTGGGGGAACCGGCCCTGAAGGTGGCGCGCTGATCGAAGCGGCAGTCGTCGTAACCGTGACGGTGACGTTGGTCGCCGAACTCCCCAGCGATGCCGGGTTGGGCGAAACCGTGCAGGTGGCTTCGGAGGGAGCTCCGGTGCAGGTAAAGCTCACCGTCCCGGACAATCCTCCTTCACCGCCCACACTCAAGGTGTAGCTGGCGGGTGAACCGGGCGGGACCGTGGCCGTGGTAGATGAACCGGAGGGTGGGGCAAAGGAGAAGTCCTGACCTGTGCCGGTGAGTGCGGCCGTCTGCGAACCGCCTGGGGCGTTGTCCGTTACCGTGATGGTTCCCGCGAGTAGCCCGCCCGCGGTGGGGGTGAAGGTGACGCTGATGGCGCAGTTCGCTCCCACCGCAACCGACGCACCGCAGGTGTTGGTCTCGGCGAAGTTGGCGCTGGCCGCGACGCTGGTTATGGCCAGTGCGGCAGCACCGTTGTTGGTCAAGGTCACGGTCTGTGCGGCGCTCGTGCTGTTCACCAGTTGACTGCCGAACGTGAGACCCGTCGGAGAGAACGCCGCACCGGGCGCCGCGCCCGTGCCGGTGCCGCTCACGGCAATCAACTGCGGCTGGCCCGGAGCGTCGTCGCTCAGGGTGATGTTCCCCGAGTAGGAGCCTGCCGTGCTGGCTACAAAGTTCACGGTGAGCGTGCAACTGGCTCCGGCGGCGATCTGCACGCCGCAATTGTTGGCCTGGGAAAATCCGTCGGGGGCGTTGACGCTATACAACGTAAGGGGCGCCGTGCCGCTGTTGGTGAGCGTAACCGTCTGGGCGGGAGCCTGGTTCCCAAACGTGAGGCTGGTGGCTGAGAGCGCCACCGGAGACGGCGCCGCCGCCACTTGCAGGTCCCACGCGCTGCGTCCAAATGTGGCAGCGTACAGGAGGCGCGTGGGCCTTTGCAGCTTGAGCGCTGTCACGGCCACATTGGGCAGCCCCGTGCCCAGCGGATTCCAGGTGTTGCCGCCGTCCGACGTCAAGTAGACGCCCTGCTCGGTGGCGATGTACAGTGTGTCGGGCACGTCCGGATCGATAGCGATGTCATTGACCTTGAGATTGGGCAGATTGCCACTGATGTCCGTCCATGTCGTTCCGCGGTTGGTGGTCTTGAAAACGTGGCCAGTGACGTAACTCCCGTAAACTGCATATGCGGTGGCGGCGTTCGCACGATCGGCCACAAGCCGGTTGAGGTAAGCGCAGGTAGGCCCGTAGGAGTTGCACTGGACCACGTTATTTGGGAGTCCCGCGCCGGCAGCGGTCCAGGTGGCGCCCACGCCGGTCAAGGCGTTCGTGGTCACATAGACGCCGTTGCTGTTTCCCAGGTAAACCGTATTTGGATCGGTCGTGGCAACCGCCAACTCCTCGCCGTAAATGCCGGGGCCCAGGGCAGGCGAAATGGCGGTCCACGTGTTGGCGCCGTCATTCGTTTGCCACACGTGCTGAGCGGCAAAATAAAGCCGCTGCGGGTTCGCGGGATCCATCGCCATGGCCAGAGTCCCGCTGGCCAAGTCGCTGGCATCGATCCCGTTCGTCATCGGGGCGAAGTCGGCTCCGCCATCGGTGGACTTCTCGATCTCTGGGGGAGAGGTGCAAGCAATGTAGATGTTGCTTGGGTTCAGAAAGTCGAAGGCGAAATCCGGCCCGCCGTTGTCACACGCCACGGATTGCCACGCCAAGGCGCCAGAGTACGTCGCCACGCCGTTGTTGGCTGTTCCTGCGACGGCGATGGTAGGGTCGGTTGGGTGCGTCGCAACGCCTGTCATCAGACTTATGGCCAGCGACCCGTTGAGAGATGTCCTTGTCCAACCGCTCTTCGTCACGTTGTTGGCAGCCCATACTCCCCATTCGCTCCCGAGGTAGAGCAGGCTGCCGTCGGCCGAGAATGCTATCCCTCCGTGGTATCCTCCGCCCCCGGCGTCGAGCAAAGCCCAGGTGGAGCCGCCGTCCGTCGAGCGTTCCAGCCCCGCAAATCCCACAAAGACGACATTGGGATCGGTCGGATCCACCGCCACCTCACCCAGAGGGGACCCAGGCAAGGGAGTCCAATTCTGCCCGCCGTCCACCGACTTGTACATGTTGGCGCCCGAGGGCGGCTGGCCCGCAACGTAAAGCGTAGAGGGATTGGAAGGGGCAATGCCAAGCGAAATACCGGTCAGGGTGGGCAGGACATTGCTCCCCGTGCCGCTGGCAGCAGCCCAGGTGTTGCCCCCATCCACGGACTCATAGACAGTGTCAAGGCATGCGTAAGCTATGCTGCCGTTCGTGGGATCGAACAGGACCTGGGAGCCGCCGTCTCCGACGGCCCTTGGGGCAATGACGCCGTTCCAGGTGTTGCCGCCATCCGTCGAGCGGTAGAGTTCGGTCCCGTTAGCCGACTGGGCGACGGCGAGCAGAACGTCGCTGTCACTGGGACTCACTGCCAACGACCGGATGCTGGCCATAAGGCCGGGGCCGTAAGGCAACGGCCCCGGCAACTGCGTCCATGTTGCCCCGCCATCCGTCGATTTGAGGATGCCGACACCGTAGTTACAAAAAAATTCGTCGCCCTGGTCGGTCCCTGCGTACACTACATCGGGGTTCGAGGGATCGAGCGCTAGGGCCCCAATTACCAGTGAGGGCTGGTTATCCGTCAAAGGGGTCCAGGTCTGGCCGCCATCGGTGGTCTTCCACACGCCGCCCCCGGCTGCGCCCAAATACACCACGTTGGAGTTCGTCGGGTCAACAACCATCGCGTTAACGAGGCCAGAATTTGGCTCCATTCCGTCCGTATTGATATGCATTAGCGGCTGCGGGCCGATCAGTGTCCACTGCCCGCTCGCAGGGTCGCTCGCATCGCCGATGGCACGGCTTCTTCGCCTCGCGCCGGCGCTCGTCCACGCTGGGTTGGTTGTCCCGGCATCCTTGCTGTTGAAAGGGAGCGAGCCCGTGGAAAGCTTGACCGCCAGCGGGACGCCCCCGTCATTGACAGTCGGCGTAGACGCCGGTCCGCCCGGCGCGACGGCGTCCGGGACGAGTGGTTGATTGGCAAACAGCAAGGGATTCTGCCCTGCTGCGGTGCCTAATCCGGCGAGGAGAAGAGTAAGAACCAGCGCGACTCGGCCCACGGCGCCCTCCAACGGCCCGTCCCAACCGGCGCGGCTAGGGATTCTTCGAAATGGTTTTGACATCGGAGGCAAGGGCGGCCAAAGCATGCTGTGCAGCGTACTCGCGCAGAACACGGCCCACGTCCCAGGGGTAATCAGGATACGGGGTATCGCGCTGGTCCCACGGGGGAGTGGTGGCTTGGTCGAAGCGGTAATTCATCGAATCACCCTGCGATCTATAGATCACTCTCGAGGACCCTTTGTCTGAAACCTGTAGAAATGCGGCCCAATAGCCCTGGCCCCACTGCGGTGCCTCGGGATTCCCGCCCGTGCTTTGCATCAGCGGCGCACTCACCGCGCGAAAGCGAAAGCGCAAGACAGCGTCCACACCTGGGGCGGAGCAGGCTGCTTCCAGCTTCCAGGGCAGGTTCGAGAGCAGTCCATGGGGTCCGCTTTGCGTCATGAAAAGCTCGCGCACGGCTGTCGACTCCGTCTCTTCCGGCTCCGGCGTGTAAGCCGGTCCCGGCAGGCTGCTTGTATCAACGCAGTAGGTCCTGACCTTGCCGAACGCGGCGGCGTCCAGAACTTTGCCCGCAAGCTTCGGCCGTCGAGCCGCAGTAGGCGCCGCCGCGCAAGCGAGAGCAACGCATATCCATAGCAGCAGGCGCATTGCCGGAAATGTAGGGGAAACTCGTGATGGTGTGATCGCGGAAGACATTTGGCCTCCCTTGCGTACAGTCCGCCTGCCGCCTCCCGAGGGACCCGCGCCCAGCCAACAGTGGGCCCCCAGCCGTCATCGGATACAACCAGAAGCTGGTGTCCGGCAGCCACGGCATGCTCGTTATGCCGCTGGTTCGGGAGTTCGTCCGGGCGAAGAGCCCGGCGCACCCGCACGGTGTTGCGGCTCACGCCCCGGTGGTTAGCACGCCGGACGCCTGGTGCGAAGGCAGGCACAGAAGCGACGGTACGAAAGCAGCAAGCTCGCCATTCCAAGCCCGCCTCCGCTTCTAATTCTAATTCACACGGCTACTCCTTGCAAGCCGTAACGGGAATTACCGGTAATCATTGCTATTCGCAAAGATGCCCAGTGGAACCACCGCACGTGCCGCTGCAACACTGCCAACCAGCGCTGCAACCGCTGCCGGACGCACCACACGTGAAGCAGCCCCCTTGAGGAGAGCAGCCATCCCCACAGCACTGGCCGGGGCTCGAACATTGACTGCCATTCGCCAGGCAGGCGGGCTCGCAGGTCCCATCCAAGCAGTTACCCGAGCAGCATTGAGAACTCGAGGTGCATGTGTTGCCGTTAAGGAGACATGTCTCGCAGAGAGAGCCAGCAACGACGTCGCAGAGCAACCCGCTACAGCACTGTAAAGTGGCACAGCTATAACCCTGTGGCGCGCAAGAGTCACACGCGTTTTCATAGCACAAACCGCTGCAACACTGTTGCGAGGAGGTACATGCAGTTCCGTACGAATAGCATTGGCACGTACCGTTGACGCAATTTTGACTGCAACAGTCGGTGTTCTGCTCGCATGCGGAGGTATTCCCACCACACGGCTCGCAGTACCCGTTGGAATTACAGGGGCCGCTGCAACATACGCCTGCGCCGCTGCTGCACTTATTGCCATTAGGAGTGCAGCATGCGCTAAAGTTATACACGGGGTTGTTTTGCACGTAAATCGGACAACGATCTGTCACACACTCGTATTGCGACTGTAATACGTCCATTCCCGCATGGTATTTGGAAAAGATCGGGTACTCGTAATAGCTGCAGGAACATTGAGTCATACTATACTCATACCAGCCACCGCAGCCTGAACCCTGGGCTACGAACGGTCTTGGGATCGATAGCAGAATCAAGCCTGCGGAAAGAACCATCAACCTCAACAAGATTCTCGTTGCTTTCATTTTTGTGTTCCCCCTTTTCTTAAGCCTCGAAGCGATCAAAATCCCGTACTTGCTGGCGGGCCCATCAACGGCCCGGGGAAGTAGGCCTCGTCTGGCGGCAGAAACCACCCTGGACGCTGGGGGTCAGGCGCGGCGTAGCCGCCTGCTTCGGTCCAATTGATCCCATCGTCAAAGACGACGGCAAAATGGATGTAGCACAACGCGACCGTGGAAAAAGGCTGACCGTGCTCCACGGCGGCCCGAAGCTGGTAATCGTGGCTCACAAAATTGAAGCCCATGGCCTTGCCGGGGGAAAACTCCAGGGTTGGTTCCGGACCCGGCGGTATGGGATCTCCAGATGCGAGGAAGGCCACATTGGACGGCAATTGGCCGAATCTGATTCTGGTTCCCGCGGTCGGACCGTTGGCGGTGGTTTCAGGAAACCTGAATTCTAGAGCGACCCGCACAATGTTTTTGGAGGTTCTATTCCTCAGGACGACCTCCAAGTCTTTCAACCAATCCTCGCCTGCCGAAAACTTGTACGCGTCGCGGAACTCCCGACTGGTGAGAACGGGTAAATCCTTTGGGTTCATCCAGTCCGAGTCCGCTTGTGACGGGTCGCTTGATAGCACTTCCTTGCCGCCCTCCAAAATCTGTGTGACCTCAATCGGGTCGAGTTGCCGGGTCTTGTTGACAACCACAGTTTTAATGCCCGGCTCCGGGTTGCTTTGCGCCCGAACCACGGGTACGAGGTGTACGCGATTCCAACCCTTAGGAATGAAGACGATGGCGAGAACGCCACCGAGTAAACAAAGGGTTACGAGGATCAAACGATCGAGCAGTTTTGACATTGGGTTCCTCCTTCTGCTGCTATGATTAGGTCGGTTTCTTCAGTTCGGCCAAGAGCTCGTGCTCCTGGTCACTGGAAAGCTTCCCGTACCACGCGTTCGTCACTGTCCCTGCTGCATCCACCAGCAGCAGCGTTGGCGTCCCACTCACTCCAATCGAATCCAGCGTGACTTGCCTCACGTCGTCCACCCGTACGCCCCCTTTGCTCAGGAATTGCTCCGCATCGGCCTTGTTCTGCGGCAGAAGCGCGAGGGTTTTGACGTGGCACCCTGAATCTGTTGTGATCTTTTGGAACAGCGGCAAACTATCGGTGCAGAAATGGCACTGCGTTGATATCGCCATGACTAGGGTTCGGCCGTTCTTCGCCCAACCAACGCCGGGCAGCGCGGACTTGAGATTCGTTCCCTTTAGCGTCCGTTCGGGGTCTGGGCGCGCGGCGCGGGTTGGCTGGCGAGGGAAGAGAAACACTCTCAGCAGTACAACGGAGAGTAAAAGTGCCACAACTATTGTAGCTGAGGTTGGCGGCCACCTCCGTGATACGTGCTAAGCTTCCCCGCCCACCTTCCTTCTGTCTTGGCAAACTGGCGTCCTTGGATGCTTCAGCCATGGTAGGGCCCTCCGAAGTTGATGTTGTACCAGAACCTAGGACTCTGCCTTTCCGCCCCCAAGGCGGCGCAGAGCCGACTAATGCAACGGTTGTATCGCTACGTACCTAAGCTGTCAATTTAAGTTTGGTATCCCGGTGTGCTATTTGGTATCCATTGGTGCTACGCCGGTACACTGAGGGCATCAACCCGAAACGGTTACGGAACGCCTTGTCGAAACTGTGGGAATCCGCATATCCGCGCCTGGCCGCGATCTGCTTGACACTTAGCGTCCAATCGGTCAGTAAGATAGCGCCCCTGGCGAGCCGGAACTCTCCAAGGGCGGCGCGAAACGTTTCCCCTGTTTCCTGGCGGAAGAGGTGGGCGAATCGTGAGCGGCTCAGACCGCCCCGCAAAGCCATTCGCTCCTCGGTTATCCCCTTCTGGCAATTGGCCCGCAGGTATTCCCAGGCGTCGGCGATCCTTGGGTCGATAGTGGGCTTCCCTTGCTCCGGGTGGGGTTCCCCGCCCGGGAATAAGAGGACTTTTGCGGAAGCAGAACCGACAGTACGCGACATCGCGTCCTCGGTACACCAGTTCGAAGTGATTGAGAGATATTACCTGCGCAGTCTTCCTAACGCAAGAGTAAACTTTGTCTTGTTGGATAAGGTTGTCCCGGGAATCGTGGGAGGTGAGCGGCGGTCCGATTCATTCTTCGCCACCTCCTGATGAACCAGCATGCGTTGCGCCCTGGCTACCGGACTAACCAGCCGTGCCGGCATGGAAAAGATGGCCTCGCTTCAGGTGGTGGATGTTCTGCTGCCCACCAGCGATGGCCGGCAGTCGATCCTCCCGCACTACACTCAATCCGAGAAGGAACACCTGGTGCTCCTGCGCCAATTGCACCTGCATCCGCCCGCTCAACCAAGGCCTGTTGTCCGGCGTCCAGCGCGGGAAGCGCGCTTGCCTGCGGGCCGGCGCTTACCCGATTCGCCAGAACGGCCGCCAGCCGGCTTGCGGGGAGCTTGGTGTGAATCCTCGCGGGCGCGGCTTGAACCTGATGGTTGGGGAGAATACTCTCTGCGGCTTGTACCGTCGGAAAAGGACCAAATGCGACAATGGCGGGAAATAGAAGGCCAACAAATCCACCGCAAAGCACGACGCGCATTATTGCCGCCTGCGCATGCTGGGTGAAACCGAGGCGCGGAAGCATGAAATTCCCTCCCTGGGACTGAGAACCGAATATATGCGGCAAATTTACATCCCGGAAAAATAAATGTCAACTTGGGAATTCTATAATTGACTATATGTCACTTTAGTAATGGCGCACAGAGGCGCCGTCCCTTGCTGGAGAGGAAAGGGCTTGCGCATTGAAACTGTGAGGGCTATAGGCCCCCACGGGCACCCTGTAGAACCACGCTGAGGAATGCACGGCGTGGCTGCCGAGTCGCCACGACAGAATGTCCGACAGTCTTAATGACCTCCCACCCGTCCCTAACGGCCGGCAAGCTGCTCTGATACTTGAGTTTTTGAAGCCTTCATTATCGCTTAATGGTGGGCATTAGCCCTTTATCCACAATCAAACCCCAGGCCCGCTCCGCCACCAGTTGGAAATTTGCAAAACGAAGTTCGAAATGCGAAACGCGCAGAACGAAACTGGAAAATCGAAACTCGAAACTCGAAATCGGAAAATCGAAACTCGAAATTGGAAAATCGAAACTCGAAAAAGCATCCTACGAGGGCGCCGCCGATTTTTGAATTTCCAGCTTCGAGTTTCGGTTTTCAATGACCCGATGACCCGATGAACGATCTTCGGGTGATCCGATGAACCGATTCTTGCCCACGTCTCCCTTCGGCGTCGGTTATAATGCAACTTTCCGGATTACCGACGACACTATACTTGAAGAGGAGTGCAAAACGTGCGGATCAGAAAGGCGGTCATCACAGCAGCGGGAGGGAATCAGCGGGCGCTGCCGCTCCAGACTCTCATCCACGACGGAGCGGAAAAATCCGTTTTGTACATTCTCATCGAGCAGGCCCTCACTGCGAACATTGGCGAAATCTGCGTCGTGGTTTATCCCGGGGACGAGGCTCGCTACGCGCAAGCCGCCGGCGACCGCGTGGGCGGAGTGCGATTCGTCCCTCAGCAGCAGCCGCCGCAAGGATACGGCCATGCCCTTTACTGTGCGCGGGAATTCGTGGGTCAGGAGCCCTTCCTGCACATGGTGGGCGATCACCTCTATGTGAGCGCCGCCAAGCCCGGCGTCGAGCGCCTGGTGGAATTGGCGGAAGCCGAGTCGTGTTCCGCCTCGGGGGTCCAGCCCACGCGTGAAAGTCTGCTGCCCAGATTTGGCGCGGTGGCGGGACGCCGCATGTCCGGCCGCCCCGGCGTTTATCGCGTGGAAACGGTCATGGAAAAGCCGACGCCCACGGAAGCCGAACAACGCCTGATGGTGCCGGGTATTCGCGCGGGCTACTACCTCTGTTTCTTTGGCATTCACGTTTTCACTCCCACGTTGATGGACCTGCTGGGGCGGATGTTGGCCGCTGAGCCCACTCGCGCCGTCACGCTATCCGCCGCTTTGGCTGAACTTGCCCGTCAAGAGCAGTACCTGGCGCTGGAAGACACGGGAAGGCGTTATGATCTGGGTGCCCGCTACGGACTGCTCACCGCGCAATTGGCCCTGGCGCTGAACGGCCGTGACCGCGAGGAGGTGCTGACGCACTTGCTGGAACTGTTGGCGGAGCGCGAACTGACCACGTTGGCAGCCGGGGGCGAGCCGCATGAGCATTAACGATGCGCGACCTCCAGTTGCTTTAGCGGCGCTTTCTGAGCACCGTGAATTCGGCGGTCGGAGAGCACGGTTCCAACCACAGCGGTCGGAGACCCCGGCTGGTGTCCACCCTGCTTTATTATCGATGCGTCCAGCGACATTCTACTTTGTTGCGGCGCGGCGCTGGGGGAAGGTGTAGCTCATGGGCGCCATGCGGGGCGGCGGGATGGGCATGAGCATGCGCGCAGAGCGCATGCCGCAGGGGCGTGGAGCGCGAGCGGGGCAGGCGGAGTTACCCAAGCGCAAGCCCAACCTGAAGAAACTGTGGCCGCAGATTTGGGCCTTGGTTGTGCCGCGCAAGTGGCTGCTGCTCGCGGGGCTGGGATTAATGGCCATCAACCGTGTTGCCGGCCTGGTCTTGCCGTATACGTCGAAGCCGCTGTTGGATAGAGTTCTTACCCCGCAGCACCCTCGACCCGACTTGTTGCCGCGCATCATTGCGCTGGTCTTCTCGGCCATGGTGGTGCAGGCCATCACTTCATTCTCCCTCACGCAATTGCTCTCCAAAGCCGGCCAACGGCTGATTGCGGAAATGCGCCGCCAGGTGCAACGGCATGTGGGCTTGCTTTCGGTCTCCTATTACGATGAGAACCGCACCGGGACGCTGGTGGCGCGCATCATGACCGATGTGGAGGGAGTGCGCAACCTGGTGGGGACGGGATTGGTGGAATTTGTCGGCGGCCTATTAACCGCCGTGCTGGCGTTTCTTTATCTCCTGCACCTGAGCGTCACCGTCACGCTGACAGTATTCGGGGTGATAGGCGGGTTCGTCTTTGTCCTACAGCATGGCTTCAAAGTGATTCGTCCCATCTTTCGCGACCGGGGCAAAATCAATGCGGAGGTTACGGGACGCTTGACCGAGTCGCTGGGGGGAGTTCGGGTCATCAAGGGATATCACGCGGAAGAGCGCGAGGCCGGCGTTTTCGCTACCGGCGTGGAGCGGCTGCTGCAAAATGTGATGAAGTCGCTGACCATGACCAGCGCCCTCTCGGCCGCGTCCATGACGGTTTTGGGGCTCGTTTCCTCGGTGGTCATGTGGCTGGGCGGGCATCGCGTGTTGGGGAACACATGGACGGTGGGCGACTATTTCAGTTACAACATGTTTCTCGCCTTCATGATTGCGCCCGTGTTCCAGATAGTGAACATCGGCACGCAATTGACCGAGGCTTTTGCCGGCCTGGAACGCACCAACGAGCTTATGGCCGAATTGGAAGAGAATCAGAATCCCGGGCGGACCATAAAGATGCCGCCCATTCAGGGCACGGTGCGTTTTGAAGATGTTGAGTTTGCCTACCAGGCGGGAAAGCCGGTGCTGCACGGAATCAGCTTTCAGGCAGGGCCGGGAATGGTGACGGCGCTGGTGGGGTCCTCGGGCTCTGGCAAGTCCACCATCATCAGCCTACTCTGCGCCTTTCATACCCCCACTAAGGGCCGCGTGTTGGTGGACGATGTGGACCTTTCCCATGTGGATCTCAATACCTTCCGTTCGCAGTTGGGTGTGGTGCTGCAGGATTCATTTCTCTTCGATGGAACAATACGGGAGAACATTCTGTTTTCACGCCCGGAGGCGAGTGAGGAGCAGTTTCTGTTTGCCTGCCGGACGGCCCGCGTGGACGAGTTTGCCGAGCGCTACGCGGAAGCCTACGACACCATTGTGGGAGAACGGGGAGTGAAGCTTTCGGGCGGGCAGCGGCAGCGCCTTTCCATTGCCCGCGCGCTGCTGGCGGAGCCGCGCATCCTGATCCTCGACGAGGCCACCAGTTCGCTCGACTCCGAATCTGAAGCCATGATTCAGGCCGGACTGAATCAACTGATGCAGGGACGCACCACCTTCGTCATCGCCCACCGGCTCTCCACCATCCGCCGCGCCGACCAAATTCTGGTGGTGGAGCAGGGACTTATCGTGGAGCGGGGCAACCACGCGGAGCTTTTCGCACTGGGCGGGCGCTATTTCGACCTTTACACCCGGCAGCACGGCCTGGAAGCAAACCTGTTCCTGGCGCCGGGTGAGGGTGATGTGGTGCCGGCGAAATAAACGGCGCCACGAGATATCATACGGGTGGGCCGCCGCTACACATACCGCGGCCATAGACCGCCTATACGGCGCAGGATGTCAGTTATTTTGCGAACCAGTTTAAAGGGCGCCGCTACATCCCCTATACGGACCTGAAGGTCGGCGCTACACATGCCTGTGGAGGCAAGACGTGAGTCTGTTGACTGAAGTCATCATTGCTCGCGACGCGGAGACTCGCAATCAATCATTGGATGCGTTATGCCGGGAGGCAACGCGGGAAGATCTGTTGGTGGAGTGCGAGGCGCTCGACCTTTTCCGGCGCCGCAGCGACAATCTCTACGAGCGTGTACGGGCGCTGTTTTTCCTGTACGCCATCCACCGCTTTCACATCTCCACGCGCCCGGATCAAGGTTCGCGCGCGCTGATTCCTTTCGCCGGTTACACTAACCTCCTGAAGCGCCGTTTCGAAGAAGCTCTGGATATCTTCCTCGCCGCCCAGGCCGCCACAGGACCCAGCGCGGCCCTTTCGAGCGCCTTGGCGGCAGGCTACCGCTCACTGGGTTTTCAGACTCTCGCTGACCAGGTGCGACGCAGCGTGCGCTCCGTGCGCGGCAACCAGTGGATGTTCCGCGCTGCTCATCCGCAAGACGCGCCGCTGCACATCCACCCCGAACTCCTCGAGCGCCACGCCCCCGGCCGACTGTTCCCCATCTTAAGCGAGGCCATGCCGGTCCGCATGGACTTGAGCCATAGCGGGTGGAGCGATATTTTCTTTTTGGGGATGGATTTTCCCGAGGGCGCCCGCGTGCTCAACATTTCCATCGACCTGAGCGTGCGAGGCGCGGGGGCTCCCAAGCCTCCCGTCGAAGCATGGTTCCGCGTTATCGATCAGCCGGTGCTGCGCCTGGTCAGTGTTGACCTTCAGACGAGCGCCGAACTCAGCACCATTGCGGAAGTTTTCGATTTCGCTCACGACTACCTGGGTTTGCTCAAGGCCGCGGTAATTGCCTCCGGCATCGTACCACCCGGGATGGAAGGGGCCACGCAACCGCTCAGCGAAGTACTGGCTCATTTGACGGGGCTTGCCGGCCACGGTATCGAAATCGTCAGCAAGGTTAATGATATTCCCCGCGGCTCGCGCCTGGCCGTGTCCACAACACTTCTGGCCTGCCTCATTTCCTTGTGCATGCGCGCCACCAAGCAGATCCGCACGCTCACCGGCGGCCTCTGTGAGGATGACCGCCGTTTGGTGGCGGCGCGCGCCATTCTGGGCGAATGGCTGGGGGGATCGGGAGGCGGTTGGCAGGATTCCTGCGGGGTATGGCCGGGAATTAAGCTGATTCACGGGGTTCCGGCGCAGGAAGGCGATCGGGAATTCGGCGCCAGCCGCGGCCGCCTGTTGCCGAATCACCGGATTTTTGGCCCCCAGGAAGTGTCAGCGGAGACGCGCCAGCGACTTCAGCAGAGCCTGGTGCTGGTCCACGGCGGCATGGCGCAGGATGTGGGTCCTATCCTGGAGATGGTGACGGAGAAGTACCTGCTGCGTTCGGAAAGTGAGTGGGGGGGCCGGAGCGAAGCCGGCCGCATCTTCGATGACATCATTGCGCGCTTAAAGAGCGGAGATATTCGCGCCCTGGGCGCCGCGACGGAGCGGAATTTTGACGGCCCCATTCAAACCATTATTCCCTGGGCCGGAAATCTCTATACGGACACGCTGATTCGCCGCACACGTGGGGAAATGGGGGAAGACTTCTGGGGCTTCTGGATGCTCGGGGGAATGTCCGGCGGAGGCATGGGTTTTATTTTCGCGCCACATTCAAAAGCGCTGGCGCAGGAGCGCTTGCAGGCGATCATGAGCGACACCAAGCGGAAGATGGAACACGCTGTGCCGTTCGCCATGGAGCCCGTAGTCTACGATTTCGCCATCAACGAACAGGGCGCCCAAGCCCGGCTACTCGAAGGCGACTCGGCGCTGATGCCGGCCGGCTACTACCAGATGGTCGTGCCGCCGCTTCTGCGCATGGAATCCCGCCTGCTTTCGCCGGCGCGCCGCCTGGAGCTGGAACGCTTCACCGCTGCCTGCCACACGGTGCCGGAATTCCAGGGGATGGTGCAGCGCGTCTTCGAGCACCTTATCCCGCAGAGCCCGCAAGAAGCCGACGGCTCGCAAAGCCTCGACGCGCTCCTCGCAGCCCATGGATTCGACCGCGTGGAGCATGAGCAGATCCAGGCGGATTTGCGCGGCGGCCGGTTGGGGCTGGCGCAGAATCGTCTTCCCGTCAGCAGCCGCATCACCGAAGTGGGCGCCGAAGATCTCTTTGCCGCCAGCGATGGTGTCGGGCCGAAATACCACGAAATCGGCAGCGAGGCGCTGCGGGCGGGAATGGTGGCGGTGGTTTCATTAGCGGGCGGCGCGGGCAGCCGTTGGACGAAAGGCGCGGGCACGGTCAAGGCGCTGAATCCCTTTTGTCGATTGGGCGGCCGGCACCGCAGCTTCATTGAAGTACATCTGGCGCACAGCCGCCGCACCGGCCGCCATTGCGGCACGGCGCTGCCGCACGTCTTTACCACCAGCTACCTGACGCACGATGCGATCCAGGAGCACCTCCGTGCCGAGCGCAACTACGATTACCCCGGTTCTCTGCTGCTTTCTTCCGGACGCGCTATCGGACTGCGCTTTGTGCCCATGGAAAGGGACCTACGATTTGCCTGGGAGGAATTGCCGCAGCAGATGCTCGACGAGCAGGCGCAAAAGGTTCGTGACAGCCTGCGCTCGACGCTCATCGGCTGGGCCCGGCAGATGGGCGAAGGCTCGAGCTACAGCGATAACGTCCCCATGCAATGCCTGCACCCGGTCGGCCATTGGTATGAAGTGCCCAACATGCTCCGCAACGGCACGCTGCAGCGCTTGTTCCGGGAAAGGCCGCGGTTGAAATACCTCATGGTCCACAACATCGATACCTTGGGAGCTGAGTTAGACCCGGGATTGCTCGGTTACCACATTGCGGAGGGGGCGGCGCTGACTATCGAAGTTATTGCCCGGCATTTGGAAGACCGCGGCGGCGGGTTGGCCCGCGTGGACGGCCGGGTGCGCCTGATCGAAGGGCTGGCGCTTCCCAACGAGGAAATCGAATCCCTCCTCTCCTGGTACAACAGTGCGACCTATTGGATTGATGTCGATCAACTCCTTAGTGTGTTCGGGCTGACCCGTGAGCATTTGTCGGACACGGAGCGAGTGAACGCCGCCGTACGTACCCTGGCGGCGCGCATGCCCACTTACATTACGCTGAAGGACGTCAAGAAACGCTGGGGAAAAGGCCAGGAGGATGTGTTCCCCGTGGCGCAGTTTGAAAAGCTGTGGGGCGACATGACCAGCCTGCCGGAACTCCCCTGCCGGTTTGTGGCCGTGCCTCGCCAGCGTGGACAGCAACTCAAAGAACCAGCCCAACTCGACGGCTGGTGGCGCGATGGTTCCGCGGCCTTCGTCGAATCCTTGTGCGACTGGGGCCAGTGACCGAAACTCCGCACCCTCTAAAGTATTGGTGAAAAGTACCGATGAAGAAATCGGCGAGGTGAGACGCCCCCTCACTGGCGAGTATGCAGGTGGCGCCAGTTCTAAGACAAATTCTAACCCCGGCCTCTTCGAGGAACGGGAAGGATGGGCGAGCGGTGATTTCCATAAAAAAGTACCTTGACCTGGACTCGAGCGAACTGACCAAGTATCGTCCCCCGAGCCCGGAAGAACAATTGGCCGCAATCCTGGAGGCGTACCGGGCGGCGTTGGGCGCCATGGGAAACAGCGGACTTCAGGCCTGCCCGGCACTGGGCCCCGGCCTTCAGCGCGGCCTGATGCTTCTGGCGGAAGGCCTGGCCAAGACCATCACTCCGCCCCTCGTCCAGGAGACGGAAGGGCACGTGGAACAGCAACTCCAGCAGTGGGGAGAGCAGACGGCGGAGTACTTCCAACAGCGCGCCGGCGATGTGAAGGAAATCCTGTTGGTGCTGGCGCGCGCGACGGAGTCCGTGGCGGAGCGCGACCAGCGTTACGCCGCCCAATTCGGCGAGTTCACCAAGCGGTTCCAGGCGCTCGCCAAGCTCGAGGACCTGCCGCAAATGCGCGCGGCGATCGTGCGCGGGGCCAAGGAGCTTAAAACCTGCGTGGATAAAATGGAGCAGGACGGCCGCGAAACCGTGGCGGCGCTGCAAACCCAGGTTTCCACCTATCAGACGAAGCTGGAAGAGGCTGAGCAGCGCGCCTCCCATGATGCCTTGACAGGATTGGACAACCGTCAGGGCGTCGAAACCAAGCTGCAACGCCGCATCGCCGCGAAGCAGCCCTTCTGCGTGGTGATGCTGGACCTCAACGGTTTTAAGCAAGTTAATGACACTTACGGACACGAAGCTGGTGACGATCTGCTGAAGCAATTCTCCGCGGAATTGCGCTCCGCCTCGCGCTCGACCGACGTGGTGGGGCGCTGGGGCGGCGATGAATTCATCGTGGTCATCGATGGCAACATGGCCGAGAGCCAATCACACGTCGAGCGCATGCAAAAATGGGTCTTCGGCGGCTACACCCTCCAGATGCCACCGGACGGGCGGAAAGTCGAAATGAGCGCTGCCCTCGGTCTGGTGGAGTGGCAACCCGGCGAAACCATCAAAGAAGTTCTGTCGCGCGCCGACACCGTAATGTACAAACACAAAGGGGAAACGCACGTTCCGACCAGCGCGCAGCCGGAAATGCGAGTGAATTAGCGCGGGCCCCCGCCGCGTGAGGTCCGCGACTATTCGCCCGCGGACACTTACCTCTCCCTGCCTCTAGAGTCTCTCCCGGCAGATTAACTTCGCCTGATGGCCTTCAGCCTCAAATCCAGTTGAGAATGACCTTGGCGCACTCGCCCGAGCGCATGGCCTCGAACCCTTTGATGAATTCATCACAGGGGAAGCGATGGGTGATCACGGGGCTGATATCCAGTCCGCATTGCAGCATCATGGTCATCTTGTACCAGGTTTCATACATCTCGCGGCCGTAGATTCCCTTGATGGTCAGCAGCTTGAAAATCACGGGATTCCAATCCACCACCGTGGGCCGCTCGGGAATACCCAGCAGGGCGATTTTCGCGCCGTGGCTCATATTGGCGAGCATGTCGCGGAGGGCGTCGCCGTTGCCTGACATCTCCAGTCCAACGTCGAACCCTTCCAGCATTCCTAATTGCTTTTGCACTTGGAGCAGAGTGCCTTCGCGAATGTTCAGCGCTACCGTTGCGCCCATTTTCTTTGCCAATCCCAGCCGAAAGGGGTTGACGTCGGTAATCACCACATGCCGGGCGCCCGCGTGCCGCGCCACCGCCGCACCCATCAGGCCGATCGGACCGGCTCCGGTAACGAGCACATCTTCTCCCAGCACCGGGAACGACAGGGCGGTGTGAACGGCGTTTCCGAACGGATCGAAGATGGCCGCAATATCTTTATCGACCGAGGGATGATGACGCCAGATGTTACTCATGGGCAGGGCGATGTATTCCGCGAATGCGCCTGCCCGGTTGACTCCTACTCCCTTAGTGTGCGCGCAAAGATGACGTCGGCCCGCCAGGCAATTCCGGCAGCGGCCGCAAGTCACGTGCCCTTCGCCGCTCACGATGTCCCCGGGATAAAAATCCGCCACGTTCGAGCCCACCTCCACAATTTCGCCAACAAACTCGTGCCCGATCACCATCGGAACCTTGATGGTCTTTTGCGCCCAATCGTCCCATTGATAAATGTGCAAATCCGTGCCGCAAATCCCCGCGCGGTGCACTCGAATGAGCACGTCGTTGATCCCGATTTTGGGCGCTTCCACGTCCTCGAGCCAAAGTCCGGGTTCTCGTTTGCTTTTGACCAGTGCTTTCATTTTGTCCCTCCGCGGAGGTGTCGCAATTTGTGAAATGCAGGGGCGGTTCGCGAACCGCCCCCGCACGGATTTCGCTTAGGGTCGAGGGTTCGTCCCCTTCACCCGTCTTACTCCGCCGCGCGCCCTTCGTTCGCCTTCCGTTTATATCCATACTCCTTCTTAAGTTTGTAGGTAATGCTATCCACCAGAGCTTGCCAACTGGCCTCGATCAGGTTCTCGGAAACGCCCACCGTGCCCCAGGTGTCCTGGCCATCGCTCGATTCAATGAGGACGCGGACCTTGGCGTCGGTGGCGCCTTTGGGGTTCAGGACGCGCACCTTATAATCGGTCAGGCGAATATCCTTGATGCAGGGGAAGAAAGTGGTGAGGGACTTCCTCAAGGCCCTGTCCAAGGCGCTGACCGGGCCCACGCCTTCCGCCGCGGTATGTTCCTCCTTGCCGTCCACACGCAGCTTGATGACCGCTTCCGAATCGGGTTCTCCCGCACCCTTTTTTTCCGTGATCAGGCGGAATCCATCCAGCTCGAAGAAATCCCGGGCGTGATGGACCAGCTTGTCGAAGAGCATTTCAAAGGACGCTTCCGCGCCTTCAAACTGATAGCCGGAGTGTTCCATCTCCTTGAGCTTTTCCACCACCACTTTGGCGGCGGGAGAAGAGGGGTCGATTTTGAGTCCACGCTCCGCCGCCTTGTAGAGCACATTGCTCCTGCCCGAAAGCTCCGAAACCAGGACGCGCCGTTCATTGCCGACCACCGCGGGCTCTACGTGTTCGTAGGCCAACGTCTCTTTCATCACCGCGCTCACATGAATGCCGCCCTTGTGGGCAAACGCACTCTTGCCGACGTAGGGCAGATCCTGGCGAGGGGGCAGGTTGGCCAGCTCGCTGACGTAATGAGAAACTTTGGTAAGCTGCTTGAGGTTCTCTTTGCCAATCGCGCGCATTCCCAGTTTCAATTCGAGGTTGGCAATCACCGAGCACAGGTTGGCATTCCCGCAGCGCTCGCCATAGCCGTTGATGGTCCCCTGCACCTGTACGGCGCCCAGTTGCACGGCGGCAATCGCATTGGCAACCGCCATGTCGCAATCGTTATGCGTGTGAATTCCCAAAGGCGCTTGGGCCTGCTGGGAGGCAGCTTGAAAACGCTCGCGAAGGTCGGAGGTCAGGGTTCCGCCATTGGTGTCGCACAACACCAGAACGTCGGCGCCCGCCTCTTCCGCGGCCTGGAGTGTCGCCAGGGCATACGCCGGGTCGGCCTTGAACCCGTCAAAAAAATGTTCGGCGTCATAGATCACTTCCCGGCCATGGGATTTCAGGAGGGCCACGGAATTCCGAATCAAATCGAGATTTTCCTTCAGCGAAACACCCAAGGCCACTTTTACGTGGAGGTCCCAGGTCTTCCCGAAGATGGTCACCACCGGCGTATTGGCTTCGATCAAGGCTTGCAAATTCCGGTCGTGGGTAACACTGTGGCGCGGGTGGCAGGTGCTGCCGAACGCCGCGAGTTTGGCATGCCTCAGTCTCAGCTCCTGGGCGCGGTGGAAAAAGTCCACGTCCTTGGCGTTCGAGCCGGGCCAACCACCTTCGATATAGTCCACTCCCAATTCATCAAGTTTCCTGACGATGTGGAGTTTGTCTTCCAGGGAGAACGAGATGTTCTCGCCCTGCGAACCGTCGCGCAATGTCGTATCGTAAATCTGAACCTTTTTCATAGCTTTATTTGATCCTAGGAAATCAGGAAAAAATGAGAATGACCAATTCAGGGCAAGAAGTCAATGTTCATCCCGGCACCCGGCGCCCGGCCCGTTCCACGAAGCTTGTCAAGCATTATAACATTGACGTGAAAGTGGCTCCCAGGATGTGTAACCAACCGCCCGGACCGGCCACGCCACGGGTGGGACCAGCCGGAAGAGCAAAGTTTTGCTCTCGCGTTGGGGCAATGGGCAGGTCGGGGATTTTTTGCCCCGGCAAACCTCGAATCCGCCAGCCGGGCATAACCCCGAGTGATATGATCGGTCCGCCATCACCGTTACCCTACCCAAAGCCGCACGGGCGCGCTCGCCAGAGCCACCATACGCGGGCAGCAACACCTCACCGGCGGAGCAGGAAGAGCCTAATTTCTGTGGGATGGGCGATTATTGGAAGCTTACTTTGCACCAGGCCGGACGCTGGTAGCCCGTGGTCCCTTCTCGCCGCGCTCCAACTCAAATTCCACCGCCTCGCCTTCCTTCAATCCATCGAAGTCGAGTTGTTGAAGGCTGCTGCGATGAAAGAATATCTCTTGCCCATCCGTAGAACGAATAAATCCAAACCCGCGGTCGCGGATGATGCGCTTAATTGTGCCTTGCATAGACACCTCGATTTGTGAAGGGGACCGTTTGTGACGGCTCAATCAACATTGCCAATGAAGTTATCTCGCACACAGTGGGGTCACTGTACCAGCACGCAAGGTCTTTGTCAAAGGGAGGAAGGGCAGGGAGTGACAATATGTCGGGTGGGCGAGCCCGATCCTACGACTCTTCCGTTTGGAACGATCTTACCGCACTTGGCAGGTCCTCGTAGATATCAAAAACCGTGCTCAGACGCGTGATCTGCAAGAGTTGATGCACTCCACTGGGCAGGTGGAGCAGTTTTAAATTTCCTCCGGCATTACGTGCGGAGGTATAACCGGCAATCAAAGTTGAGAGTCCCACACTATCCACATAGGTAATCTGTCCCAGGTTCAGGATGATGCGATGCTGGCCCGCGCGCACCAATTGGATTAGCTTCGAGCGCAGCATCTCCGTTTCCGGACCCAGCGTAATGCGTCCGCGCAAATCCACCAGTATGACGTCATCGACAGCCTTCTCCACGATGTAGAGAGCCATGCGGATTCCTCCCAACTGACATTGGCTATTCAGTTTCGCCACGGCGAACGTGGGGGACACCCAGAGGTCCAATTCTATCGCTGCGCATCCTATCATGGGCGCGGAGATTTTGCGAGGAACCCGTGTGGCGCCCGTGGGGCGCGCCCGTGTAACGGGTTCTGCGAGGCGCGGTCCGGCACGGGACTCATCCTATCCCCTGCCGTCAGTGATGGGAAATTCCGGGTTACGCGTTCAGTGTTTTCGTCACCGACTTGCCCGATCCGTAGAGTCCGAGGTTTGTTGTTTCGTCCCGGGGCAACAATCCGCCCTGTGGACCACTCACACTTTGTTTTCCGAGTGGGCGACGATGCAGAGCTGAGGGGCTTCGGTATACGCCGCGGCCTCACTCATGATGAATCCCAGAGAGTGCCATTTGTGAGCGTAGTTTTCTTACCGGGAAGGGCTTGCAGCAGAATGTATGGGAAGAGTCGGGCCAGCCTGTGAAAACACATTCACTCTTAGGGTTGGGCTGACCTCTGGGCCGTACTTGACTCTTGCTCGGCGGGAACCGTCCGAAACCTCAAACAGGTTCAGGCGTCCGCGACGGCAAGACGGGTTTCTCCATCCCCCCTCGCCGTGCCACCCGACCCAGCGTTTCAGCTTGCGTTAAGGCCCCCAATTACATACCTGACCAGTGAAGACACAACACCCTCTCCGGTCAACGCCCGGCCTTTCGAAGCGGAAAGGCTCCGAATCTGGGGGTCGCAACCTTAGGTTCTGCCCGAATGCGCAACAGACACAACCACCCCCCTCATAGCCATGCCCCTCGCTTTGCTTCCGGGTCAAAGGGCAGGCGACGGCCTCGGCTCATTCGCCAACGGCCATCCTCCACCTTTCCTGCGGAAGCAAGGCGAGGCTGGGGGCAACGGTGTCCAGCGCGCATAGAACAGCTTGGGTGCTCTCAGTGCTTGGCGAGCTTGTCTGCCATCGACATCAACAGCCTGCGATTCGTGCTCGACATAGCATCAAAAGACTTAATCAGCCTCTTGACCGGTTTACCCAGGTTCACCTGATCGGGAACCTTGGGGGCAGACGGTTTTCCCTCACCCTGGAAGAGCAGTTGGTATGGTTCCACTTCCAACGCTTTGGCAAATTTTTCCAGAGTTGTGAGCGAGGGCGCCGTGTATCCGCCTTCAACGCGGGAGATGTACGAGCGCAAGAGACCGGACCGCCGTTCGATGTCGCCTTGCGAGAGACCTTTTACTTCACGCAATTGTCTTAATCGTTTTCCTACGTCCATAGGTCAATTAGAGCAGAATCAGAACCCCGTGTCAACCGTATTAACTTAATATCTTAACGCCTTACAACATCCATCAAGATGCCTGACTTGTGCTTTCAGACAAAGGTAGCTCCCAAATTCCGATTTTCGTATCGGGCATTACCCCCAACCCGCCAGGTGACTTCTTGCGCAAAAGAAAGCCCACAGGATCCCAGTTTAATGCAGCGAGAAGATCTAATCTGCGTGCAGCCGGCTGGGGGAAGTCTGGAATCATTATCCTCGGTCGCCGCAGCGCAAGCTGACAAGGCAAACAGCGCCACTGCCAGATTAGGCCTGCCCAAGCCCTGTTCATCACGAACCTCCCAGGTGAATGCGTGGGGCCTTTGCTCCCCCGAGTCGCAGCATCGCCTGAAGCAGAGACTGGTAAACCGGCACAAACGCCGGGGCCGATCGCTTAAGCGCAGCCAGGTGCCGACGGATGGTGGCCCAGTCACCTCGAACGGCGGGACCTGTCAGCGCCCGGCGTGCTCCCAAATCCGCGAGATTCTTTGCCGTCTCGACCACGAACTGCCGGAGCATGGGGCGGGCGATCCTCGAAGCCACTCCCGCCCGCTTGAGCAAGGCCTCTGCCTGCGCCATCAGGGTGACCAAGGTCGGGCACACGAGAAATGCGGAAAGGTGGTAGAGCGTTTTCTCTTCGGCCCGAACCGGAAATGCGACCCCTCTCAACAGCTTCACCCATGTTCGGGCCACACGCAGTGCTTCGCCGTCGCCTTCGATTCCCCAAAAGCAGCCACGCAGACTGCGTACGCCGGCTTGTGGACTCGGCACCGTCTGATAGGGGTGAAGCGCACCGATGGCGGCGCCACGCAGTTTGAGTGGGCGTAGTATCGTGCTGGGCAAGGACCCACAGGTGTGAAGGATCACCTTGCCCCGCCAAGCCTTCCGTCCCTGCCCCATTTTTGCGAGCGCGCGCGCCACCGGGGCGATTGCCGAATCGGAAGTGGCAATCAGTACCACCGATGCGTCCAGCAGCCGGGGATCAGCCAGCCCCGTGGGGATACCTTCGCCAATAAAGCGCACGGCCCGGCGCGCCGCCGGTGGGTCACGCGCGGCAATGAACGCAATGGGCACGCGCGATTGCGCCAGCAGGCGTCCCATTGCCTGCCCAATGCGCCCCGCACCGATGATGGCGACGCTTCGAATTGGTTTGTGTGTCCGCATGTAAGGATTCAGATGTGATGTCTGCTTTGGAGGTTTTTCTCAAAGAACACGGGTAGGCGGTAATAAAAATCACGGAATAATTGGCGGTAATTCCTGTAACGAAGTGAGAGCGCGAACCCGAGGTCTGAGGGAATCGACCCCCCAGATGGCTCGTAGTCAAAGAAGACGAAAGGCGTTCTATTTGCGTAGCACATGCCGATTTCGATGTAAACGTTGGGCTTGCCCTGGGTGGAGCGATTGTCGAAGATGCAGAAGTCTGCGCCCTTGATTCTTCGATCTATATCATCGAGTATTTGGACACTCCGGATATCCCGGCCGGACCAATCCAGCTCAACGTTGTACGGCTCCAAAATCTGAGAAAGGTTCCATCTCAGCGTCTCTTCGACCTGCGAGATGAACCGGTGACCCACAAAACATTTCTTCTTCGGCCGTTTCTTCTTCCTCACGAAAAGCACTTCGATGTGATCGAAGCTCCGGCCATCCATGTCTCGTAGTTTCTTCAGCCGTAGTTTGAGATGGTGATCGGGTACCTCGACAATCCTTCGAGAATAAAGTCGTTCCGCATATTCCTCCAGCTCGGGTTGATCCAGCCAGAGCTTGAGGCGGTCACATGTCTGGGACTTGATTACGTGCTGAAGGAAGAGTGACTCCCAGAACTTGTCGAGGAAATCCTTGAAAAACGCCAGTTGCTGGCCATTCATGGAGGAACCAGACGTTACATGCTCGAAAAAACCTTCGCCAGAGTGCCAAATACTTCGTCCGCATCAGCGGAGGCAATGCGCTTCTTGGAGGGCGCAGCAGAGTTCCGTGAAGCTTTGAACTTCACGACCGTCTTGGGTTCGCTAAGATCAGCGGCAGTGTGATGCACCTTCTTTGGGATGCCTGCCTTTTTCGTCAGGTGCGTCACAACATCGGACTTTCTCATCGCTTGTGCCATTATTATTCCTCTGCCACGATATCGACAATCCACATCTATAATCGGACACAACCAGCCCTAAGTCAATGCGGTTCGGCTTCGTTTTGCGGCTTCGCCGCGGAGCCCTACTCTATTTTGACTTTTGACTTTCTCTTGTTTGTCTGCCTCGCGGGTCCTAAGACGACACTTCCTTCTCCCGCAGCCCCTTGATCCGGTCGCGCAACTGGGCGGCCTTTTCAAACTCGAATTGTTTTGCCGCCTCGCGCATGCGGGTTTCGAGGGTGCGAATCAACTCCTCGAGCTGATCGCCGGTCGCGGCATCGTCGTCCTCGCTATCAATGGGCACGGTCACGTAATCGGCTTCCACAATCGCCGCGAGCGACATATCCACCGGCTTGATGATGCTCTCCGGGGTGATGCCGTTTTCCTGGTTGTACTGAACCTGCTTGGCGCGGCGGCGATTGGTTTCAGCCATGGCCTGATTCATGGAATCCGTGTGGCGGTCAGCGTAAAGAATCGCTTTGCCGCGCAAGTGGCGAGCCGCTCGGCCCATAGTTTGAATCAGCGCCCCGGCGGAACGCAAATAGCCTTCCTTGTCAGCGTCCAGAATGGCCACCAGTGATACTTCCGGCAGGTCCAACCCTTCGCGGAGCAGGTTGATGCCGATCAGCACGTCAAACTCGCCGCGCCGCAAATCGCGCAGGATCTTGACCCGTTCCAGAGTCTCAATTTCGGAATGGAGGTAGCGGCAGCGCACACCCACTTCCGCGTAATACTCCGCCAGGTCCTCAGCCATGCGCTTGGTGAGCGTGGTCACCAGGACGCGTTCCTTGGCCGCGGCGCGCTCGCGAATTTCACCGAGCAGATCGTCAATCTGGTTGCGCGTCGGCCGCACTTCCACTTCCGGATCAATCAATCCGGTGGGGCGGATGATCTGCTCCACCACTTCCCCGCCCGTTTTGGTCAATTCATAGGGCCCCGGTGTGGCGGAGACGTACATCAACTGGCCCACGCGGTGCTCAAATTCCTCGAAGGAAAGCGGGCGATTGTCGAGCGCCGAGGGCAGGCGAAATCCGTACTCCACCAGCGTCTGCTTGCGCGAGCGGTCGCCCGCGTACATGCCGCGAAGCTGCGGAACCGTTTGGTGGCTTTCATCGATGAACATCAGCGCGTCCTGAGGAAGGTAATCGAGGAGGGTGGGCGGAGGCTCGCCTGGCAGACGACCGGAAAGGTGCCGCGAATAATTCTCGATCCCGTGGCAGTAACCCATTTCCTTCATCATTTCCAGGTCGAACATGGTGCGCTGGTGGATGCGCTGGGCTTCCACCAGCTTGCCTTGCTTCTCCAGTTCGCCCCGCCACCAATCGAGTTCACTTTTGATGCGCTCGATGGCCACGTCTTTGCGCTCCGCCGGCAAAACATAATGGGTGCGCGGATAAATCGGCAGGCGATCGAGCGATTGCTTGACTTGACCGAAGAGGGGGTCGATCTGCGCCAGGGATTCCACCTGCTCGCCCCACATCTCGATGCGATAGGCGTTGTCCTCATAGGTGGGATAGACCTCGATCACGTCGCCGCGCACGCGAAACGTCCCGCGCCGGAAATCCACATCATTGCGCTCGTACTGGATCTCCACCAGCCGCCGCAGGATATCCTGCCGCGAAATCTTCTGGCCCTTTTCCAGCATGACCAGCATGCCGTAATAGGCCTCCGGGGAGCCAATGCCATAGATGCAGGAGACGCTGGCGACAATCAAGCAGTCGCGCCGCTCGAAGAGCGAGCGCGTTGCGGACATGCGCAGCTTGTCCAGTTCGTCGTTGATGGTCGCTTCCTTCTCGATGTAAACGTCGGCAGCGGGTATATAGGCTTCCGGCTGGTAATAGTCGTAGTAGCTGACGAAGTACTCGACGGCGTTCTGGGGGAAGAAATGGCGAAACTCGTGGTAAAGCTGCGCGGCCAGGGTTTTGTTGTGAGCCAGCACCAGGGCGGGACGGTTGAGGGTCTCGAGCACCTTGGCCACGGTAAAAGTCTTGCCCGAACCCGTAACGCCCAGCAACACCTGATGCTGCTTGCCGTCTTCAGCGCCGCGGATCAGGTCGCGAATGGCCGCCACCTGGTCACCCCGCGGCTCGTAGGCGGAAACAAGTTTGAAGTCCATGCCCTATACTCACTCCGGCGGCTGAAAGCCAAAACACCATTATAACTCGGGACGCCATGTTGCCCTTGCGTTGTGTGATCGAAACCAACGCCACGCTTCATCCCTCCGCCCACCCGGTGAAGTGTGCTAGGATGTATGGTTTCTTTGGTTTCGAAAATCCAACACGCAGAGGATTAAGACCATGGACCAGATCCGCTCGCGGCATACGCCGAGATTGCTTTTCGTACTATTGCTATCAGGATTCGTAACGGGCATGGTTTGGGCCCAGGCGCCCACTCCCCCGGCGGCAACTCCCGCGCCTGCTGCCAAGCCAGCTCCCGCCGTCAGCACCGCCGCAAGCCCCAAGGTTGAGACACCAGAGCCGCCTGATAAAGTGGTGCTGAAGGTTGGCGATCAACAATTCACCAAAGCGGATATGGACCTCCTGATAAAGGATCTACCCCCGCAATTGCAGCGCGCCATAGCGGCTCAGGGGATGAAATCCTTTGGGGAATGGTATGCGCGAATGGTCACGCTCTCCCAGCAGGCGCGCCTCCATCATTTGGACAAGACGCCGGAGTTTATTCGTCTATTGGCCTTCGAGGAGCAGCAGATGGAGGCGCAAGCCGAGGTCAATCAGCAAGCAAAGGTAACTCCGGAAGAGATACAGCAGTATTACACCGCGCATGCCGCCGACTACGACGAGATTCTGGTGCGGCAGATCATTGTCCGCAAGAAGCCGCCCGTTCCTCCCGCCGCCCCGGGGCAATCAACTTCTCCGGCGGGCCCGGTAACTGCTCCAATGGCCACCGCTCCTCAGCCCACGCCGGGGCAATCGACTGTCCCTAAAGGCCCGGAAACTACAACGGAGGATGCCAAGACCCGCGCCGAGGCCATTCGCAAAGAAATTGTTGCCGGCACTGACATCAAGAAAGTCATGGAGGAGTTTAAAGCTTCGGGCGATGTGATTATTGAACCCGAGCCCCGTAAGATTCGCCACGGGGGCATGCCGCCGGATCTGGAAAAGGTGGCATTTGCCTTAAAAGATGGCGAGGTCTCCGAACCGCGGGACCTCCCTCAGCGGCTGGTCATGGTTCAGGTGACCGAGCATAGCCATCTGGACTTAAAGGATGTTTCCCCGGAAATCGAAAGGATCCTTCAGAAGCAAAAGGTGGACGCAGCATTGGAGGCGGCCAAGAATGGTGCCAACGTGTGGATGGACGACCAGTACTTCCCGCCCACACCAAAGCATCAAGAGCGACCCACCATGGGCGCGCCCGCGGTCATGTCGCCGCCGAAACCTTGAGCGGTGGCCAGACGCAAAACGCGGAAAGCCCTTACAACGAATGAGGTTTCGCTGCGCTGTTGCAATTACAGTTAGGAACTAAGAATTTACACCGTGGCGCGGTTGACTTCCAGGTGTGCGTAGGCACTTTGCTGGCCCTTTTCGATAGCATCCTTCATCGGGTTTTCAACAGGTCTGTTGAAATACTTGTGGAAAAGTCCACCTCAGATTACGGTAAGGTTAAAACCATGAATGGGTTTTAACACTTTGCACCAACCTGAAGCAATCGTTATGAGCGTAAAAAAAAATGGACCCTATTCCTCATGGTGATAGAAATGCTTTCTGCGATTTCTCCTCGCGGTCTTTTCTTGAGAGCTTCAGAACGACTGCGGCGCACCCCTAGATGACCTGCCAACATAATCTCAAAGAGAAACTGTGTCCGACCTAAATGAGCGGCTGGGGCTTCTTGAGTTTGACTTCGAAAACCTGGTTGTTTTTTTCCAATTGCAGTTCTTTGCCATAGGTTTGGTGGCCATCGGCGGTGACCATTAAAACCACGGATCCCTTGTTAATGCCCACAAGCTTGCAGCGGCCTTGGGTATCGCTCTTGGCATTGTAAGTAATCGTCTTCTTCTTTCCCGGTTTCTCGGGGAATTGCAGGGTTACATGCGCTTGGCTGACCGGTTGCCCGGATTCAGCATCTTTTACCATCACAATCATATTGACTGTCTGGCTGCTCGAATCCCCGCCTTGGGCTTGGGCGGCCCGGCTGAGGCTGGCAAAGAGCAGAAAACTTGTGATGACCCACGCCGCCCAAAAAAGTCTGGTGCGCTGCGTCGAATACATGGGATGGAACCTCCGGGTTCGATGCCTTCGGAAACAATGCCACTGCGCGGCCCCCACCGATTGGCGCGACGTGCGCGGCATGAGTTGCTTGGGCGGCGCGTGCATGGATTCCTGCCGAACCGAGCACTTTCCTCACCCATGATAACTCATCTCCGGCGGAAGCGGAGTTCTCAGGATGGTTTGTTCCGTGGGCCACTGGCCGGCTTTACGGAATTACCTACCCAAAGGAGATAATTCCGCGAGCCCTCGATGATCGGCAGGCAGATAATCTCCGGGGTGTGGTAGCTGTGCAGCTTGGAAACGGCCGCCTTGATTTCCGGGAACAGCTCGCGCGTGCTCTTGATGATAAGCTGGTGCTCCCGATCGTGGGCGATTTTCCCCTCCCAGCGATAAATGGACTCAATGTGCTGTGTGATGTTGACGCAGGCGGCGAGTTTGCTCGCCACCAGGTGCTCGGCGATCCTGCGGCACTCCTTCTTACTCGCCGCCGTTATCAGAATGACGATCTTGTCGGTCACAAGCCCTCCTCGCGGCCAAGCCTTCGCCGGGAGGCCGCTCGGTCTTGGTAAGGAGCCAATTCAGTGCTGTAGCGGCGGGGTTATCCGTCAACCGGCGGACCCCATGGCAGCGCCCCGATAACATTGCCATAGGTTCCGCCGCCTCTCCAGCACTTTGGCCCACACCTCGGTTGCACGGAACTTGCCACAGAAGATACAATGAGGGTAGCATGTGAGGCAACTCCTTTTATAGGGGAGCTTCGGGCATTCGGTTTTCCGAGGAGTGTCTGCGAGCCATGAACGATTCGAACTTCGAGACCACCGCACTCTTTCGCAACGGTATCTTGGTGCTGTTGCTGGCGGCTATCGCCCTCATCGTCCATAACATCTTCGGCCAGAACGGATATTTGGCTTTGCGCCGACAGCAAAAAGAGCTCCAAACGCTTCAGCAACAGATCCGGCAACTCCAGCAGGAAAATGGGCAGTTGGAAAAAGAGAACCACGCATTGAAGTCGGACCCCGTCGCGATTATGTCGCTTGCCCGCGGGCAGGGACTGGCCAAACCCGGCGAAAAAATTTACAAGCTCCCGGAAAAGCCTCCCACCGGTCCGCCAAGCCCCACCGGCAAGGAAACTTCTCACCAGCCCTAGCACGTTGCCCAAGAAGGCTTTCCCGCAGTCATCCTAAAAATCTGATAATCTGATTTTATGAGCAAGACGGCCATTAGTGTTACCGACGCCGCGCGCAATTTCGCTGACTGCGTTAATCGCGCCCATTACCAGAATGTCACTTTTGTGCTGCTCAAGAATGGCTCGCCTTTCGCCCGTTTGGGTCCGGACAATGAGAAAGTCTGCCTGGGGCGTGAATTGGCTGAGGCGTTGGCTGAAACCGCATTACCCGCCGACGAGGCAAAAGCGTGGCGTCGCGATCTGCATCGCGCCCGCAAAGCTCTCAAAGCGCCCGCTGACAAATGGCAATAATCCTCGATGCCGATGTTGTGATTCGCGGTGAAAAGGGCGCCCTTGACCTGCAAACCTGGGCCGCTTTCCACCCCAATGAAAGGTTTGAGATTGCCGCCATCACGGTAACCGAGCTGTGGCACGGTGTGGAGCGTGCGACCGGACAGCACAAGGCCGGACGCCGGCATTATCTTCAAACCCTGCTCACTTCATTGCCCATCATCCCTTATACGGAGCAAACCGCCTACGAACATGCGCGCATTTGGGCGGAATTGGAATCGTCGGTAAAAGCGATTGGCTTTTGCGACCTCATCGTGGCGGCAACAGCTCTAGAACGCGGCAGCAATGTGGCCGCATTCAACACGCGGCATTTTTCCCAGGTCAAGGGATTGACGGTCATAGAACCCAAATAGGGGCAGTTCGCGGAGCGCCGGGGACCTACAGAGCCGGTTCGCACTACGGGCTATTTCACCACCCCTTCCACAGGGCTCGAGGCCGTGGCGTAAAGTTTCTTGGCCATGCGGCCGGCGAGGAACGCTTGGCGGCCGGCCAGCACGGCGCTCTTCATGGCTTGGGCCATCAACACGGAGTCCTGCGCGCCGGCGATTCCGGTGTTCATCAGCACGGCGTCCGCACCCAGCTCCATGGCGAAGGCGGCGTCGGAGGCGGTGCCCACGCCCGCATCGATTATCAAGGGAACCTGCGTAATCATTTCGCGCAGGATGCGGATGTTGGTGGGATTCTGAATGCCCAGCCCGGAACCGATGGGGGCGCCCAGCGGCATCACCACCGCCGCGCCCGCATCAATCAAGCGCCGCGCGGAAATCAGATCATCATTGGTGTAAGGCATCACCACAAAACCTTCTTTGGCAAGCACCTCGGTGGCCTTGACGAGCTCGAAGTTGTCGGGGAAGAGGGTCTTCTCATCGCCAATCACTTCCAGCTTGATCCAGTTGGAAAGGCCCACTTCCCGCGCCAGGCGCGCTGTCCGAATCGCATCGTCGGCGGAGTAGCAGCCCGCGGTGTTGGGAAGGATAAACAGTTTGGTGCGGTCGATGAAATCCAGCATGGACTCTTTGCTGCGGTCGGTCAGGTTCACGCGGCGCACCGCGACGGTGACGATTTCCGCGCCGGAAGCCTCGTGGGCCCGCGCCATCTCCTGAAAGCTGCGATACTTTCCCGTGCCCACAATCAAGCGCGAGTGAAATTCCTTTCCGGCAATCCGCAGGACATCGTTTTCCATTTTTTCACCTCGCTTTCGATTCTAGTCGGCGGTCAGCGAAATTGCAATTATGGGAATCGGGTCATCGGTCCATCGGCTCATCGGGCTATCGTTTCATTTGTGATTGGCGATGGGTGATTTGCGATTTTCGAGATTCGCCTTCGGCGGAAGGCAATCGAATCCGCACCTAGATTTCCACCAACAAATCGTTTTGTTTTAGATAATCACACTTCTGGGATTTTGACGCGGCCCCTGCCCCAGGCATTTTCGTGTTTCCTAGGCCCGCCGGGCGTGTTATCATTCAAAGGTAACGGGCTAATACTATTCATCTTCCAGGTTTCAGAGCTCCGCGAGCTAGTCGGTTCGAGCAATAGGGCAGGGACGGGCTGCGATGGGGAACGCCCATAGCAGGCATATCCCGGAGCATTCCTTGCCCACGAGCGAGGAGTCGTCCTCGTGCGGGGCCCTTGCGACCAAGGCTTTTTGAGCTGTTGGGGATATCGGAGGTGAGCCCATGCTTATCAACACAGAGGAGAAGGCGAAGATTGCGGTTCTGTGCATTATCGGGACAGCATTAGTCTGTAATGAGCACTTCGTGATGGCTGGCGGGTGTTTCGCCGTACTGCTGCCCTGGTCCGCCCTTGGCCGGGTGACATCTTGGTTGGCCGAGCCTATCGTCAATTGGCGGCTGCGCAGGGGAAAACGCGCTCCCGAACCCGTCGAGGCTGCGGTTAATTACTGAAGCTGGCCGTGCCATCTGCCCTACGGCGGGAAGATACAAGCGCAGAGTTAGAGCAGTGCGGCGTTATCGGAAGTCTGTCAGCCAAAGTACGTCACCATGTGGCCCAAGGCGAACAGGCGTGGGATTGCGCAGCTCAAAGTGCGGCGTGCCCCCCGATCTTATCGCGACGACACCCCAATCCGGCGCGGTCCATCGTGCTGATGTTGCCCCTGCCGGGGCTCCGAAAATCATTCCTTTTCCTCGTTGACCTACGGCGGGCGCCGAGGGCTGCGATCTTCCGCCCGGCGCCTGACGGCCTTGCCCGGCACCGCAAGGTTGCAAAGGGCAGGGGAAAGCCGCGGGCCTACAAAACAGCTTCGCGTTACCCTCACTTTTCCGCATCGACGTTCTGTAGGCTCCGATTCTTGTTTATTAATCTTGACATCTGCGGCGCAGTTTGAGATAATAAGAGGGTTGGCGGTTGGCAGTCATTGATGGGCGATCGGCGAGTTTCGATGTTCGAGTCGCGATTGCAAATTGAGGGGCCGGAAGCCCGGATGCGGCTTCGGAGGAAGATAGATTGTCGCGATTGCAAAGGATAGAGGATTCCATCTCGAGCCAATTACGGCCGCTCACCACCGTGCTGGCCAAGGTTTGGAATGGGGGGGCTGGCAAAAATCTGGTATAAAAAAGTAAAAAATGAAGATTGCTCCTCAGAGTTTATTGAAAGCAAAGGGGCAAAAAAAGTGCTCCTCATAGTTTGTTGATAACAAACGAGTTAAAGAGTTTTCGGTATTAGTTCTTGAAAGGAAAGGAGATAGTTGCAAAAATCGGCCCAATGGTTCGTCGCCTCACCTGTTCACCGATCCAGCACATGATCACAGGGTTGGTTTTCGATGACTCGATGGCCCGATGAGCCGATGGTCCGATCCGCCAAGCTTGTTTGCTTGTGCTTGCGCACGGTGTTATAATCGGCCTCAATGTGAGGCCCGCGTTGGGCTGAGCTCTTCAGGAGGGAAGGCGCCAGGCAAGTCTCCTGAGAAGGGCTTAGCGTATGAGCGCTGCAAGCTGAGCGCCGGGCTTGGGTGAATGGGAGGGGATCGAGTTTGAGTGGACGCCGCGGGTGCGGTGTCAGAATCTCGATGCGTGAACATATCCATTCATACCGGGTCGTCCTGTTAGGCGGGCTTCTGCTGTATACCTTCCTTCCTATTGCTGCCAGAGCTGACGATATTGTGGTGTTGGTGGACGAGCACGGACGCAAGATATACGTGAACACCGGCGAAACTCCCAAGCGCGCGGATTGGATGGCAAACAGCTTACGCTCCAGCACATCCGGCGTCTCCGAGCGCGCCCCCGCGGACATCGATCGACTGGTGGAGCAAACCGCCAGCCGGTATCAAGTGGATCCCGAATTGGTCCACGCCATCATTCGCGTGGAGTCGGGCTATGATCCCAAAGCCGTTTCCAACAAAGGCGCTATGGGCCTGATGCAATTGATTCCGGCCACGGCGCAGCGATTCGGCGTGGCAGACCCGTTCGATCCCAAGCAGAACCTCGATGGCGGCGTCAATTATCTGAAGTACCTGCTGGATCTCTTCGGGGGGGACCTGTCACTTTCACTGGCGGCTTACAATGCCGGTGAGCACACGGTGCAACGCTCGGGAGGCATCCCGGCCATTACCGAAACCCAGAACTACGTGCGCAAAGTCACCAGCATTTATCAGCCGGGGGACGCCGCGGGGCCGGCAAAGACCACTTCCAAGGAGCCACCCAAGGCTCCCATCACCCGTTACGTTGATGAGTACGGGGTGGTGCATTACTCGAATGTGGATTAGCAAGAGTCGCGTCGTAAGGCAAAGCGGCCTGGGGTGAAAGACCCCAGGTGCGCCCGCCCCAAGCTAGGGACCTGGGGCTCCGCTTTGGAAAGCGCTTATACCTGTAGCGTGGCCGGAACCTGTCCCGAGTTGGCCGGGCCGGCACGCGCCGGGATAAGGCCCCGTGCTAGAACGAACTGGTGCATGTCGCATGTGCAATCCTGCTTGCCGATGGCAACGCTAGTTACCGGGGATCGAGGAGACGATTGCTTCCCCTGTTCCCCGGCGCGATGAGGTTCAAGTTGAGGGTCGTTCGTTTGCCAAAGCGATGGGCGTGGGCGCTGGCCCTGGCCGGGCTGACGCTGTTCGCGGCGGCGGCTTCCGCCACCGTATCGCCCGTCCGCCGCCAGCGCGCCATTGCCGCTTACCAAAGAGCCCAGCAAATGCACGCCACCCTGGCGGCCCAATCAGAAACCAATCGCACCAAGGAAGAATACAAAAAGCTCATCGACGCCTATTACGAGGTCTATCGCCTGAACCCCTCGTACGCCAAGGCGCCGGTGGCGCTGGCGGCCATTGCCGGACTCTATCAAGAGATGGGGCGTGATTTTTCCTCGGACTCTTACTTTTTGGAATCCATCAAGTTCTACCGGTTCATCATGAAGCAGTATCCGCAAAATCGCATTTCGCGCGAGGTGCTGCTCACGATTGGGGAGGTTTATCGCCAGGACCTGGAAGATCCGGAGGAAGCCCGCAAGGCTTTCGAGGATTTCATGGTGATGTATCCCAAATCCGATAAGGTGGCGGAGGCCAAGGAAAAACTCGAGCAGCTTGACCGGCAAGCCGAGGAAAGAGTCAAGGCCCGCACGGCTCCCCCTCCCTTGGAAAGGGTTTCGAGCGAATTGAGTCCCGGTTTGCGGCAAGTTACGGCCGTGCGCCGCTGGGTAGGGCCGAATTACTTGCGCATTGTAATCGAAGTCAACGGCGAAGCTAAATTCGAATCCGTGCGACTTTCCAACCCTGACCGCATTGTCGTGAACCTTCTGAGCGCGCGCCTCAGCCGGGAGCTCTCAGGCAGGACCTTTCCCGTGGAAAATGGCTTCCTGCAACAGATTCGGGTGGCGCAGTTCTCCCCGGACGTGGCCCGCGTGGTATTGGACGTGGAGAAGATAGAGGCCTACTCGATTTTCTCTCTCCCCAATCCGTTCCGCCTGGTGATTAACGTCCAGGGCACGGCGCCGGCCCCCATTGCCCGAACCGTCAAGCCAGCGCTACCGGCGACCGCCGAGAGCCGCAAGCCCAACAAGGTCCATACCCCGGCGACCGCCCATCCTGCGCCCACTGCCCAGCTTGAGGCTGCCGTTAAAGCTCCGCCCGCGGCTCCGGCCCAGGTCAAAAGCGCAACTGAACCGTCGGCCCCGCCTGGGGAGGAGGAGAAAGCCCCTGCCTCGGCCTCGGTCAACCCGCCCGCGGCGGGCAAACAAGACAAGAACTCCAAGGATGAGACTGCGACCATCGCGAGGGACGTAAGTGCCCCCATAAAACCCGCTGCCCCCACGGAGTCCGGCTCGCGCACTTTGACGCGCGCACTGGGCCTGAAGATCGGCCGCATCGTCATTGATCCCGGGCATGGCGGCCACGACACGGGAACGATCGGTCCCACCGGATTGGAAGAGAAAACGGTGGTCCTGGATGTGGGGCTGAAGCTGAAGAAGCTTCTGGAACAGAACACCGGTTGCGAGGTCATCATGACGCGCAGCGATGACACGTTCATCCCCTTGGAAGAACGCACGGCCATCGCTAATGAAAAGGGCGCTGACCTTTTCATCTCCATTCATGCCAACGCCAGCCGCGACGAGAGCGCGCGCGGCATTGAGAACCTACTACCTCAATTTCACCTCGAATCCCGATGCCTTGGAAGTGGCGGCGCGCGAAAACGCCACTTCCCAGGAAGCGGTACACGAGCTCCAGGACTTGATCAAGAAAATCGCCATGACGGAGAAGATCGAGGAATCCCAAGATTTTGCCCGGCAACTCCAACGCGAAGTCTATACGCGCGTGACCATGGTCAGCGGCGCGCAACGCGATCGCGGCATCAAGAAGGCTCCCTTCGTGGTTCTGATCGGCGCCAATATGCCTTCCGTATTGGCGGAAATCTCCTTTCTCACCAACCCCCGCGATGAGCGCCTCCTGAAACGCTCCGACTACCGCGAGAAAATCGCCTATGCGCTCTACGAGGGGATTTTGGATTACGTCAAAAACCTGGGTGAGGTGAGGACCGTGCAACGGGTCGCCTCGGATCAAACTTCCGCAGCCGCCCGGCCGGATTTCTGATATCCTAAATCCCATGGCACGGATATTCGCAAAGCACGCCTGCATGGTGGCCGTGCTTACGGTCCTACCCTTCCTTTGCTCTGCCCAGGAAAAACCCGCCGTCATACCCGTGCTACCCGCAGCCAATTGGCGCCAATTGGACTTTCGGCCCATGCTCCTCGAGGCGCTTGGCAAATACGGCGGCGACCCGGCAGTCGAGCAGGAATATGGGGTGAAGGGGTTTGAGTTGCGCACCTATGGATTGGGTGGAACGCGGACGCTGGTGGTGGTGGAACCCACGCCGGATGCTTCCTCCGCTTACGGGCTGCTGACTTTCTACCAGACCCCGGCGATGACGCCGGAAAAAGATGTGCAATTAGCGGTCAGCGATGCCAACGAAACATTGATGGTGCGCGGAGGCGACTTTATCCGCTTCTTGCGCGGCAAAGACTCGCCCCCGTCTGCCAGCGATTTCCGAGCGCTGCTTATCTTCGTGGGGGGTAGCGAAGCGTCGGCAGCCACTCTTAGGGGACTGCCCCATTCGATGCCTCAGAAGGGATTGGTGTCCGGGAGCGAGAAATATCTCATGGGACTGGAGGCCGCAAAACGTGTGCTGCCTTCCTTCCGCACGGATTTGATCGGATTTGAGCAGGGCGCGGAGGTCCAATTGGGCCAGTACGAAACCGGCAAAAGTACATCCACCTTGGTTTCAATCAGCTATCCCACGCCGCAAATCGCGCGCATCCGTTTCGGAGCGCTGAGTAATTTCCTGGGGATGAATAGCCCCCGCGGGAAGGATTCGGTTTATGGAAAACGTCAAGGCTCGTATGTATTCTTGGTTTTGAACGCGGCGAATGAGGGAACGGCCTCCGCGCTGATGGATCAGTTCCAAGTTACCGAAAGTGTAAGTTGGGACAAACCTTACGTTACCGAAAGAACTTTCACTCTGCAATTGGTGCACATGATCCTTGCCATCATAATTCTCACCACCATCATCATCGGGTCAGGCGTCGTGGCCGGAGTGCTTTTCTTTCTATCCCGGCGAATTGCGGCAAAACTCTTTCCGAACGCGCAATGGGGCCGCACGGACGAAGACCAGCTCATCCGGCTGAATTTAAAAATATAGTAAAGTCATTAGAATCAGCATCTTACTGTTATGGATGGGTGCCCAGGCGCGATTTATCTGGTTTTTTTGATGAATTGCTTTTTTAGGCCCAGCCTTTCCCCTAAAGCACAGAAAATAAATGGTTTAATTAGCTAAAAAAATCCTGAAAATTCCCTTGACATGGCCTGAGGGTTTTTCTAGACTCGCTACGAGCTTTAGATGGCGGGGCGCGTCCGTCAATCTATTCTCCTCCGAAAATGCTCACCCGCTGGAATGGCGGCAACGCTGGACCTGTTGGGTGAGCATTTTTGTATTGATCAGCCGACGTAGCTCAGTTGGTAGAGCATCGGTTTCGTAAACCGAGGGTCACCAGTTCAAGTCTGGTCGTCGGCTCCAGCGTTTCCACCAACCTGCCATCCAATCTGATGCGGCGCCAAATTCAGCGTCACAGATATACGCAAATGGGGGACCTGTGGTCCCACTCTATTTCTTTCAAGTGCTTCGCGGCCAATCTCGCGCGACGTTCCGTAAAGATCGGGATTTGAGCCTTGTCCCAGATGGCAGGTACATGTGCTAGAATAATAGAACTTAAGGGACCAAGTGCAGATTCCACTTATACCAGCGCCGCGAGAATTTCGGCGATAGTCCCTTATGTGTTGTGCAGAGCAAGGCGCCGGCTGAAGTCGAAAACACATGAAGCTCCCAGGCCCTCCATCTCTAGACTCGTCGTTGGATGAAACGAACAGTCTCTTCAAACTCATCCTGGACAACCTGATTGATGGTGTCTACTTCACTGATCTAAACCGTAGGATTACATACTGGAACCCAGCGGCTGAAACCCTTACCGGATACAGCGCGGAAGAAGTCATTGGGACATTCTGTGCCGATAACATCCTGATGCACGTCGACGACGCCGGGTGCCTCCTGTGCGAGGGTGAATGCCCTCTAAGCCGCGCTATCGTGGAGGGTCGCCCGCAGCGGGGAGACGTTTTTCTTCGCCACAAGTATGGCCACAGGGTGCCGACGGAGGTTCGCGTCTGCCCCGTTACCGGAATAGACGGAAAAATAATCGGAGCGGTTGAGATCTTCAATGATAATTCCCGGCAGAGGGCCATGCGCGACAAGGCCATGGAGCTCACCAAATTGGCATTTCTGGATCCAGCATCCCAGGTGGCAAACCGCCGCTATTTGGACCAACAACTTGCCCAGCAACTTGCCCTCCATTCCCAGTACGGCACTTCGTTCGGAATCTTGCTTTGTGACGTAGACGAACTCAAGCATATTAACGACACTTACGGACATGTGGCCGGAGACGCTGCGCTGGTCACGGTTGCCAAGACTCTGACCGGTTGTTTGCGTGCGTCCGATGTGTTGGGACGCTGGGGGGGCGACGAGTTTCTGGTGATTCTTCCCGACGTTATGGAAGAGATCCTGGCGGCTACGTCGGAAAGATGCCGGGCACTGGTGGCAAGGTCGGTCGTGCCCGTGGAGGGCGCACAGGTCAAGCTGACCATCTCGGTGGGGGCAGTCATGGTTGCTCCTGGGGATTCAGCGGAATCCCTCTTGAACAGAGCCGACCAGCACATGTATAGCAACAAGCAGTCGGGCCGAAACCGTGCCAGCTTGTGACCTGCCTTGGATTGCGATCTTGATTTCTTGACTCCCCTCCTCCGAATTCCCGTAATTCTGCGGTCCGAAGAGGGTGGCACAACGCGCGAACCACGAACACGTTATCGCTTGGCCGCGAGGGGAAAAAGGGAAATCCCGCTAATACTGTGAAACCGGGTCGGTGCGCGCGGGCACGGGGGAGGGGGCGACAAACGAAGGGACGTTCAGAAAGGACGAGCCGACATGGAGATTGCCATTTTGCTGTTCGATGATCTGACGGCGTTGGATGCCGTGGGTCCGTTTGAGGTGTTGAAGCTCATTCCGGGAGCCAAGGTGCGGTTTCCGGCAAAGGAACCAGGGGCTAAGCGGATGAACGGCGCAAGCCTCTTTTTGATGGCCGACTGTTCTTTCCAGGACGTTCCCTCACCGGAAATCATCGTGGTTCCAGGTGGTCCGGGGGTGGCCGCTGTTCTGAACGATCAAGCGACGCTGGAGTGGATTCGGGCCGTTCACCAGTCAAGCCGTTGGACGACCTCCGTGTGCACCGGCTCGCGAATTCTCGCCGCAGCCGGGATACTCCGTGGGATCAGGGCCACCAGCCACTGGCTTGCTCTCGATTCCTTGCGGGAGTATGGCGCCGAGCCGGTCAGCGAACGTGTGGTGCGCGAAGGAAAGATCATCACCGCGGCAGGAGTTTCGGCGGGAATTGATATGGCCTTGACGCTGGTGGGAATCGAATGCGGCGAGCAAACGGCCCAGGCGATCCAGCTTGCGATTGAATACGACCCACAGCCTCCCTTCCATGCAGGGTCGCCATCCAAAGCGCCAAAAGCCGTGGTCGAACTCTTGCGCAGCCGATCACGGCCAAGATGAGGAACCACCAGGGGCGCCAACATCAGGGACTGACCCGATGCTAAAAAACCCAAACCGTTGTCGTTCACAGATAAATCGTCGGCAGTGACTGTTTGGGCGGATCACAGGTTGGCACAGTCTTGGAAGTCTTGACTCTTGGCTTTTTTCATGCCCGGTACTCAACGGCCTCTGCTCGCAGGGGATGCCACCTCATTCCGTCCCCCTCATCCAATTCTGAAACCCAGCGATTGGAGGGCGGCCTTGCTGGTCCGAGCGCTTTCCGCGGGCCCGCCTGGAGGCGGCGCGTAACCATCGAGTTCAACGATCATCCAGCCCTGGAACCCACTCTCCCGCAGACTTGCCGTAACGGCGGGAAAGTCCACCACTCCCCGGCCGATTTCGCAGAAACGGATATTCAAATCCCTGGGCGCATCAGGATTCCGGCGAGCCAGCTCGTACGCATCGCGCCGAACGTCCTTGAGGTGCACCAGCACCAGCCGCTGATGATAGGTCCGAATTACCTCCGCCGGATCGGATCCGCCCAATTTCAGGTGCGCCACATCGGCAATCAGCCCCACGTATTGGGGGTCGGTAGCATCGAGCACACGGCCCAGCCCCTCGCGCGTTTCTCCCAACGTCCCGAGATGGGGGTGGTACCCAACGATCATACCGGAATCCTTCGCCGTTTTTCCCAACTCGTTCATTCTCGCGCCCAACGATTTGATCTCGCCGGCGGTGTATTTGCCCTGGGGTTTGCCGCCATCGATTAACTGCAATACTTTGCCCCGCAAGCTTTGGAGGAATTCAACATACTGGCGAAACTCGGGCAAGAAGGTTTCGGAGGCGTCCGGGCGCAGTGAAACCTTGCTGCACGACAACGCGGCGGCGGAGAGATTCAGCTTCTGGAGTTGAGCTTTGAGTTCCGCCGCCTTTTCTCCCGCGTAGGCCTCCTGCACCCAGCCCAACAACTGCACGCCTTGATAGCCGAGGGCGGAAACGGTCTTCAAAGCCTGGTTGAGTCCATTTTCATTCGGCGGCCAGGCGATAATCGAATAGCCCACGGGATTGGGTAAAGCGCCGGGCAGAGCGAAGTCAAGGCGCGAAAATGCGGCCCAGGACATAGCCGCAGTGCCTGTCTGTCGCAAGAACCTCCGCCTATTCATGTCATTTGTTACCATCGAGCTTTCCTCCTTTCCACTTTTGGGAGCCAAGGGCAATCTCCTCGTCATGTTCGGCCTTCTAATGGGGCGCCGTGGCAGCATTGTTCGGTTGCGCGGTGTCCGGCGCTAGGTTGAGAATAATATGGAACCACCAGTTGGGTTGGTAGGTGATCTGAATGGGCGCGCCGCGCAGGTTCCCCTCCGTGCCGAGCAGAATATCGAATGACGACTTGGTTCCTGTCTCCTGGTTTGCCACCTCAAAGTGTGCTTGCTGGAGATGGCGATACGTTCGATCGAGGGCGCCATTATTCCCTCGCAGGGCAACGTGCACAGCTTTTTCCGGGATGGGATGGACGCTCAGCAGGGTGGCCATGTAATGGCGGGCATTGTATATGTAGCAAAGCGACTCAGGCGTGGGCCGGTCAGCCACCGCGTCATCAATCAGGCTGAGAGTCGTCGATAGGAACTCCCCCACACGTGGACATGCACGCATCGCCGCACCGTCCAAGCGCCGGATTTCGCGCGCGGGGTTACTCTCCAGTTGTTGTAATGCCGCTTTCTCCGCCTCAGCGTATTGGTGGAGATCATAATCCCGGCTGGATATATAGGGAACGGTAGTGGAAAGCGCCCGCCCGTCGTCCACACGGCTGATGATACCCGTAAAAAGGTGGGCGCCGTTGGCCTTTTCCTTGGAAAGTTCGCTCCTCATCGCGAGCACGGATTGCCCTTTTGACGACTTCTTAAAGCCAAAGAAGGCGCTCGCCGCCTGCTGGCCTGAATTCTGACGGCGCAGGACTTCTGTCCCGCCGCCCCATCGATTGATGGCGAGTGGCGCCTTGGCGGGGTCTGAGCCAAACAGGATCTGGATCATCTGTTGCCGGTCGTCCCCAGTCGCGCTCCCGATGCGGACGTAACCGCCGCCCACGTCGTCACTCCCGGCCCAGAAAAGCAATAAACGCACCTTGCAGGTCATCACGTAACGATATTCAGCATCAATGCTGTTCGCGCGCCCGATCCAACCGGCGGCCTCCTGAATGGCGGCTTGGTCGGCTGCGTCTACGTCCGCTTGGGCGCCAGCCGCCGCACCTGAGGGCAGGCTGGTGGCGAGCGCGGGAACCAGCAAGACAGCCAGAGTAAGACGTTGCCACATGCTTGCGAAAATACCCCTCCCAGAGTTAAGGATGGCGCCAAAGGGCAGAGTCGAAAATCGAAACTGGAAAAACGAAACTCGAAACTGGAAAATCGAAACTCGATAGTCCAAAACCGATACGCGAAGTTTGAATCTCGCGATCTATGGTTTGATTTTCGAGTTTCGATCTTCGTTTTTCCCCAGTACCCAACGCCCAGAACCCAGCGCCGGTCTCTCAATCCTGGGTTGCCAACTTCGTGCCGTCGCAAGGTTCCAGGCGCCAAATCTCGGACGCATACTCCTTGATGGTCCGATCGGATGAGAACTTACCGGCGCGGGCCACGTTGAGGATCGCCTTGCGGTCCCATCCCTCGGTGTCTCGATACGCGGCATCCACGCGCTCCTGCGTTTGGATGTACTCGCGCAAATCGGCCAGCAGCATGTAGTGGTCGCCGCCGTCAAGCAGCGATTGAATGAGCGGTTTGAAAATCCCCGGCTCCAAAAGACTGAAAAAGTCCTTTTCGATCAGCATGAAGGCGCGACGAACCTCCTCGTCGCTGTTGTAAATATCCCAGGGGTTGTAACTGCCGCGGCGTTGCTCCACCTCTTCGGCCTTCAGGCCAAAGATGAAGATGTTCTCCTCGCCAACCTCTTCCAGGATTTCCACGTTTGCCCCGTCAAGGGTACCGATGGTAACCGCCCCATTGAGCTGCATCTTCATGTTGCCGGTCCCGGAAGCCTCCGTCCCGGCCAGCGAGATCTGCTCGCTCAAATCCGCGGCGGGAATAATTCTCTCCGCCAACGACACCCGGTAGTTCGGCAGGAACACCACCTTCATCTTATTAGAAACTTGCGGGTCACCGTTAACGACTTCCGCCACTTGGTGGATCAATTTGATAATCAGCTTGGCCATGAAATAGCCTGGCGCCGCTTTGGCGCCAAAAATGAACGTGCGCGGCACGATGTCGAGTCCCGGGTCTTTCTTCAGGCGGTTATAGAGCACAATAATGTAGAGGACCAGCAGCAGTTGGCGCTTGTACTCGTGCAAGCGCTTGACCTGGACATCGAAGATCGAATCGGGCGAGACACTAATCCCGGTCTCGCGGGAAATGAGCTTGACCAGCAACTCCTTGTTTTGTCTCTTGGCGGCGCGGAAACGCTTCCGGAAGGCAGGGTCATCCACGAACTTTTCCAGCTTCCGAAGCTGATCCAAGTCCGTGATCCATTGGTCGCCGATGAATTCGGAGATCAGATGGGCAAGAGGGGGATTGGCGCTAAGGAGCCAACGACGCGGGGTGATCCCATTGGTCTTGTTGTTGAATTTTTCCGGCCATAATTCCGCGAAATCCCTCAGCACCTCTTTCTTCAGAAGTTCGGTGTGGAGTTTGGCGACGCCGTTCACCGAACAGGAACCCACCGTGGCCAAGTGGGCCATGCGAATGTATTTCTCCCCTTCCTCGTCGATAATGCTCATACGCCGCAGGCGATCACCATCCAAAGGCCAGCGCGTGGAGACATCCCGCATGAACCGGGCATTGATTTCGTAAAGGATCTGCAAATGCCGGGGAAGCAATTGCCCGAACATCTTGACGGGCCACTTCTCGAGCGCCTCCGGCAGGACGGTGTGATTGGTGTAACCGGTGGATGTGGTGGTGATTCGCCAAGCTTGGTCCCAGCCCAGCCCTTCACGATCGATCAACAAACGCATCAGCTCCAGAATGACCAAGGAAGGGTGTGTGTCATTGAGTTGGATAAAGGCCTTGCGGGGAAATTCATCCCAATCCTTATTGTCGGTCTTGAAGCGCCGCAGGATATCCTGAATGGAGCAAGATACGAAGAAGTACTGCTGCTTCAGGCGAAGTTCCTTTCCTTCAAACACGTTGTCGTTGGGGTAGAGAACCTTGGTGAGATTTTCCGCCAGGACTTTATTGGCCACCGCGTCCACATACGATCCGCGATTGAAATCATCCAGGTCAAATTCTGCCGCCGCCTTGGCTGACCAGAGACGCAGGGTGTTCACCGTATGCCCGCCATACCCTACCATGGGCAGGTCGGAAGGCATACCCACCACCGGCTTGGTATCCACCCAGTGCCATTCGGAACCTCTGGGGCCGGGCCGGGATTCGACGCGGCCTTCAAACTGCACTTGAAAGGAAAACTCCGGGTGGGCAATTTCCCAGGGGTAGCCGAGCTTCAGCCAATCATCCGGCACCTCCACCTGATAGCCGTTCACGATGCGCTGGTTGAATATGCCAAAGTCATAGCGCAAGCCATACCCGACACAGGGAAGATTGAGGGTGGCGAGAGAATCCATAAAGCAGGCCGCCAGGCGCCCCAATCCGCCATTGCCCAGGCCGGCATCCACTTCCTGATCGAGGATATCATTCCAATTTAGGCCCACATCCACCATGGCTTGGCGGCAGGCATCCTCCAAGCGAAGGTTCATCACGTTATGCTCGAACAAGCGGCCGATGAGGAACTCCAAAGACAGGTAGTAGACCCTTTTGACCAGCCGGTTGTGGTGCATTTGCTGGGTGGCAATCCAGCGCTCAATCAGGCGGTCACGCACGGCGAGCGCAAAGGCGTAATAACGGTCGCGGGTGGTGGCGGTGTAACGATCCTTGGCGAGGGTGCGGCGCAGGTGGTGCGCGAAAGCGTCGCGCAATTCATTGATTAAGTTGGTGGCTTCGTCGTCAGCGGTGGTAGGACTCGCGACCTTCGCTTCAGAATTCATTTTTGCTCTCCCTGTGCGTTTCTTTCCGGATGGGTCTTCAGCAGGCTTTTTGCGGGTTGGCATATCAAGCTCTCACTGCGAATTCATCGGATGAGCGAAGTGCATACAAATGACGTTTCACACAGAGCTCACGGAGCATTTCATCTTTGGAATCTTCGAACCACTTGACCGCAGAGGGCACGGAGAGGATCTCGAAACCTCTCTGTGATCTCTGCGCCTTTTCTCCGTGACCTCTGTGCGAAATTCTTTCCCTCCCTCAATGGCTCGAACGAACTCATGAATGATCCGTCCGGGTGTGGGGAACACCCGGGAACGAATTGAGAAATCAGTTCCTCAAACCCCCAAAGTAAATAGCCTTGGGCCTAAACTGCCGTTCCCAGAGCTCGGGCAATCAGGGCGCGGCCTTCTTCCTGAATCCGGCGCAAGTGCCCGGTCCCGTTCATGCTTTCGGCGTAGAACTTGTAGACATCTTCGGTCCCGGAGGGCCGGGCGGCGAACCATGCGTGCTCGGTAACGATCTTGATCCCGCCAATCGGTGCGCCGTTGCCGGGAGCGTCGGCAAACTTGGCCACAATCTTCTCGCCAGCTACCTCCGTGTCCCGCACTTGCAGGGGTGACAACTTCCCCAACGCCGCCTTTTCCTCCGGAGTGGCGGGCGTATCGGTGCGCTCATACACCATTTCGCCAAACTCGTCCGTGAGCGCGCGGTGGTGCTCGGCCGGGTCGCGTCCCGTCTTAGCTATTATTTCGGCAGCGAGCAGGCCCAGGATGAGGCCATCTTTGTCCGTGCTCCAAACCCCTCCACCCGAGCGAAGGAACGAAGCGCCGGCGCTTTCCTCCCCGCCAAAACCGAGCTCGCCGCTTAAGAGGCCCTCGACAAACCACTTGAACCCGACCGGTACCTCCACCAGCCTGCGCCCCAAGCGCTGGGCGACGCGGTCGATCAAGCTGCTGCTGACCACCGTCTTGCCCACCGCCGCCGTGGGCGCCCAACTCTGGCGGTTTTGAAAAAGATAATTAATGGCCACGGCGAGGTAGTGGTTCGGGTTCATGAGCCCGCCCTGGCGCGTCACAATGCCATGCCGGTCGGCATCGGTGTCATTGGCAAAGGCCACGTCAAAGCTTCCCTTGCGCTCGATCAGGCTCGCCATGGCGAACGGGGAGGAGCAGTCCATGCGAATTTTCCCGTCCCAATCGATGGTCATGAAGCGGAAAGTCGGGTCAACCGTCTCGTTGACGATGGTCAGGTTGAGGTGGTAACGGTCGCGAATGGGCGCCCAGTAGCCGACGCTCGCGCCGCCCAGGGGATCAACCCCGATTTTCACTCCCGCGCTTTGAATTGCCGCCATATCGACCACGGACTCTAGATCCTTCACATAAGTGCCCACGTAATCGTGGAGGCGGGTCGTTCCCGCTGAGCGCGCTCGCGCGTAGGGCACGCGCTGAACTTCCCGCAGGTTGCCCTCAAGGATTTTGTTGGCTCGTTGCTCAATCCATTTGGTGGCGCCCGTGTCCGCCGGTCCGCCGTGCGGGGGGTTGTACTTGAATCCTCCATCGTCGGGAGGATTGTGCGAGGGCGTGATGACAATTCCATCGGCGAGGCCGGCGGGCCGCGCCCGGTTGAAACTCAAAATGGCGCGGGAAACGGCGGGTGTGGGAGTGTATCCACCGGCGGCGTCAACCATCACGTGAACGCCATTGGCCGCCAGAACCTCCAGCGCCGTCACCAAGCCGCACTCGGAAAGTGCATGTGTGTCCTTACCAATGAAGAGTGGGCCTTCAACTTTCTGCTGCTTCCGGTATTCGCAGATGGCCTGGGAGATGGCCAGAATGTGGTCTTCGTTAAAACTGCACTTGAACGCTGACCCCCGGTGGCCCGAGGTGCCGAAGGCAACGCGTTGTTCGAGAATTGCGGGATCAGGATGCTCAGTAAAGTAAGCCGTGATCAGTTTCGGGACATTGACTAGATCGTTTGCGCCGGCGAGCTTGCCGGCCTTGGGATTCACCTGCATGTGGAAGCCCCCCCGGCCATTGTAGCGCACTCCGGTCCGAATCTCAGAGCATCAACGCTTCGGTAGTGTCCTAATTTGGATGTAGCACCGCCATCTTGGCGGCTCCATGCCGGCTGGAAGCCAGCGCTACATTCGAATTAGGACACTACCAACGCTTCCCGCTGCTGGTTGGTGACTCATTATAGCGCCGACCGAGCTTGTGCGGGCCCGCGGTAAGCGCCTGTCCAAGAGCCAAACACGTGAGGATACCACTTTCCTCCATGAAGTAAGATGCTGGTTGGCGTGAACTTGGCGTTAAACCCCTTGAAGGTCGCAAGCGCCGCTCGGTGGATAACTCGCCCCTCACGATCCTTGAGCGGCCAAGCGGGCGGCAGCGTATCACTAGCCACAAAACCACGGGCCCACTCGCCACTGCACCATAACTGTTTGTCTCAGCCTGGCAGGCTGCGGAGAAACCTCTTGGGTGGCCATTGTAGCGCCGGCTTCCAGCCGGCCACTCCTTTAGTTTCAACAAATGCCGGCAAGATGCCGGCGCTACAACGGGTGTCGCGGAGCCTTTTTCCGCATCCTGCTAGGGGACCACACAATCCCCCGTCGAGTAGTTAGAGTCTGGGAAGGAATTCTAGGATAATCTTCGTTTCCCGAGTCGATGGGGTTCTGGTATCCTTAGCACCTTAAGGAATTTCACATCTCAACATGGGAGAGACCATGCGTCGCTTACTGCTGACAAGCATTTCCGTGCTTTTCGCGTGCACCTTGACGTTCTCGGCGGATTCCGGCCCCTTGCTGTTACAAAGCCCCACACTGAGCAGGACCCAGATCGCTTTCGCCTTTGGCGGCGACATTTGGATTGCCAGCCGCGCGGGTGGTGATGCCCGCCGCCTGGTCACGGGCACCGGCCTGCTCAGCGGCCCACACTTCTCACCCGACGGCTCGATGATCGCTTACACCGGGAATTACGACGGCAATCTCGATGTCTACGTGGTGGCGGCCGAAGGTGGCCAGCCCCGGCGTTTGACTTATCATCCCGGCACCGACGAAGCTGTGGGTTGGACTCCCGATGGCAAATCGATTCTCTTCGTCTCGCATAGGTTCAGTTACTCCGATTCGGATCAGCTCTTCACGATTCCGGTTGAGGGTGCATTCCCTACGCCTTTGCCCCTCGCTATGGCCGAAGATGGCGCTTACTCTCCCGACGGGACCCACATCGCCTATTCGCCCTTCTTCCAATGGGAGCCGGAATGGAAGCATTACCGCGGCGGGCAGACCACGCCCATCTGGATTGCCGATCTCGCCGATTCCAGCATCGTAAAGGTCCCGCGCGATAACTCGAATGACCGCAATCCGCTGTGGATTGGCGATAAGGTTTACTTCCTCTCGGACCGGAATGGTCCCATTACTCTCTTTGAATACGATCCGAAATCGCAGCAGGTGAAATCTCTTATCAAGAACGAAGGGTTCGACATCAAGAGCGCGTCGGCGGGACCGGGCGCAATCGTCTACGAACAATTCGGCGCCATTTATCTTTACGATCTGCATTCCGGCAAGACCAAAAGGGTTAACATCACGGTAAATGCCGATATGCCGCAGGTGAGACCGCACTTTGAAAAAGTCGAGAAACAGATTCAGAACGCGCAGATATCGCCCACCGGCGCGCGGGCTGTTTTCGAGGCGCACGGGGAGATTTTCACCGTCCCGGCGGAGAAGGGTGACGTGCGCAACCTCACCAATTCCCCCGCCGTCGCCGACCGCGATCCCGCTTGGTCGCCGGATGGCAAATCCATCGCCTACTTCTCCGACGAATCCGGCGACTACGCCCTCCACATCAGCGCGCAGAACGGCCTGGGGCCGGTCATCAAGATCGACTTGGGCAAGCCGCCCTCGTTCTTCTATTCGCCCACCTGGTCGCCGGACAGCAAGAAGATCACCTATTCCGACAAGCGGCTGAACATTTGGTACATCGATCTGGATAAGAAAACTCCGGTACACGTGGATACCGACCTTTTCGACGGTGCGAACTTTAACACCGTGTGGTCGCCTGACAGCAAGTGGCTGGCGTACACCAAGCAACTCGATAATCGCATGCACGCCGTGTTCGTTTACTCTCTCGAAACCGGGAAGGCCACGCAAATCACCGACGGCATGAGTGACGCGCTCTTTCCGGATTTTGATAAGGGCGGCAAATACCTGTATTTCACCGCCAGCACGGACATGGGCCTGGTTGCGGGCGGCGACATGTCAGCCATCGACCGGCCCGTGACGCGCTCGGTTTACCTGGTGGTTCTCAAAAAGGGAGTGGCGTCGCCGCTCGCGCCCGAGAGCGACGAAGAGAAAGCGGATAAGAAATCGGACGCTGACTCCGCCAAGGAAAGTTCCGATGAAAAGGCCACGGCGGATAAGGGCGCGGCGGACAAGTCCAAGGAATCCGCCGAGGCGAAGGACAAGGAGAAGCCTAAGGAACCGCCCAAGGTGGAAATCGATTTTGACAAGATCAACCAGCGCATCCTGGCCATGCCCATTCCCGCCAAGAACTATTTCGGCCTGAGCGCCGGAAAGGAAGGTGAAATCTTCCTGGCGGAGGGGCCGCCGGTAATTCCTTTTAATGGGCCGACCATTCTTACGCTGTACAAGTTCACCTTTAAGACTCGCAAAACCGACAAGCTGGTGGATGGCGTCTCGGCCATCGCCATCTCGTTCAACGGCGAAAAGATGCTCTACAAGCAAGGCGAGACTTGGTTCATCAACCCCACGGAGAAGCCGCCGGAAGCCGGCAAGGGCAACCTGAAGACGGCGGAAATGGAAGTTCAAGTGGACCCTCGCGCCGAGTGGAAGCAGATCTACCATGAGGTCTGGCGAATCGAACGCGACTTCTTCTATGACCCGCACTATCACGGTCTCGACTTGCAGCAGGCGGAAAAGACCTTCGCGCCTTTTCTCGACAACTTCACCAGCCGTGCGGACCTTAATTATCTCTTCCGCGAGATGCTGAGTTACATATCCGTCGGTCATATGTTCGTAGGAGGCGGCACCGAACCTGAGGTTCCCAAAATCAAAGTCGGCCTCCTCGGCGCGAACTACAAGATTGATAGCAGCCGGTATCAATTCGCCCAGGTTTTTGACGGCGAAAATTGGAATCCCAACCTTCGCGCTCCCCTCACCCAACCGGGCGTGGATGTGAAGCAAGGGGAATACTTGCTGGCGGTAAACGGCCGCGAGGTTCACGCAACTGAAAACGTCTACAGCTTCTTCCCGGAGACCGCCGGCCAGCAGACCGTTCTGAAGGTTGGACCCAAACCGGATGGGTCCGGGTCGCGCGAAGTCACCGTAGTCCCCGTCGACAATGAACAGGGCTTGCGCAACCTCGCCTGGGTGGAAGGCAATCGCCGCAAGGTTGACGAGATGACGGGCGGCAAGGTGGCATACGTTTACGTGCCCGATACCTCCGTTAGCGGCTATTCGAATTTCAACCGCTATTTCTTCGCCCAGGTGGGCAAGGAAGCAGCCATTATTGACGAGCGATACAATCATGGCGGATTCCTGGCTGACTTCATCGTCGATTACCTCCGCCGCCCGATTCTGAACAAGGTCATGACGCGTGAAGGCAAGGATCAGTCCGAGCCCGCCGGAGCCATTTATGGTCCCAAGGTCATGATCGTGAATCAATTCGCGGGCTCCGGAGGCGATGCCTTGCCCTGGTATTTCCGCAAGCTCGCGATTGGCCCCATTGTGGGTGAGCGAACCTGGGGAGGGCTGATCGGCATCGGCGGCTATCCACCCCTCATCGATGGGGGCCACGTGATGGCTCCACGCTGGGCAATTTACGGCCTGAAGGGCGAGTGGGAAGTCGAAAACCACGGCGTCCCACCCGATATCGAAGTGATGATGGACCCCAAGCTGGTGCGCGAAGGGCACGATCCGCAACTCGAGAAGGCCGTCGAAACCGTGATGGAGCTGCTCAAGGAGCATCCTCTGCCCGTATACCCCAGGCCGGCCTATCCGGACTACCATCCGGTGATGCCGCCGCTGCCGTGAGAGAGGGGTAGTGGGCCAGTTTGATGTCGTAGCGGGGAGTTTGCCTCGCCAAATGGCAGCCTAAGGCCGCCGCTACAGGATTTGATGTGACCAGACGTATAGGGAGAATTTATGCGCCGAACAATGCTGGCAACTCTTTTCTGCATCGTATTGGGGTTTGTTGTGGCATATCCGGCGGATTCCGGGCCATTGCTCCTACAGAGCCCCACCCTCAGCAAGACCCAGATTGCTTTCGCTTTCGGCGGAGACATCTGGATTGTCGATCGCGCGGGCGGCGATGCCCAGCGCTTAGTGACCGGCACTGGAGTCCTGAGCCATCCCATCTTCTCTCCCGATGGAAGCATGGTCGCTTACACGGGCAATTATGATGGGAACGATGACGTCTTCGTGGTCGCCTCTACGGGCGGGGAACCGCGCCGCATTACCTATCATCCCGCCCCCGACGTGGCGGTGGGGTGGACGAAGGACGGCAAGAGCATCCTGTTCCGCACCACGCGCAGCAGCTATTCGCGCTTTGAGACGCTCTACACCGTTCCTGCCACGGGAGGCTTTCCTACCCCTATCCCCTTACCCATGGGCGTGGAGGGTTCGTACTCTCCCGACGGAACCCACTTGGCCTACGTGCCGAGTTGGAATCGCCGTCTGGGGGCCGTTGACGCCTACGTCGCCATCAAACACTATCGCGGTGGTCACGCTGCCCCCATTTGGATTGCCAATCTTGCCGATTCCAGCATCACAAAGATCCCACGCGAAGGCTCCAACGATTTTGACCCCATGTGGATCGGCGACCGCATCTATTTCCTCTCCGACCGCGAGGGGCCGGTCACGCTGTTCTCTTTTGACACCAAAACCCGGCAAGTGAAAGCTCTCTTCAAGAATGACGGCTTCGATTTGAAGTCCGCCACTGCCGGGCCGGCTGGAATTGTATACGAACAGTTCGGCTCGATCCATATTTACGATCTGCATTCCGGAAAATCGCATGAGGTTTCCATTCGCGTAGCAGGCGACATGCCGCAGGTTCGCCCCCATTTCGAGAAGATCGATAATCGCCAAATACGAAGCGCCGGCATTTCTCCCACGGGCGCTCGCGCCGTTTTTGAAGCGCACGGTGAAATCCTCACCGTCCCCGCGGAAAAAGGCGATGTGCGCAATCTGACCAACACACCCGGAGTGGCGGAACGCGACCCCTCATGGTCGCCGGATGGCAAGTCCATCGCCTACTTCTCCGATGAGTCGGCGGAATACGCGCTCCACATCCGCGACCAGAGCGGCCTGGGGGCGGTCAAGAAAATCGATTTGGGCAAGCCGCCGTCCTTCTTCTACGCGCCGACGTGGTCGCCGGACAGCAAGAAAATCGCTTACAGTGACAAGCGCCTGAACCTCTGGTATCTCGACATCGAACACCCCTCGCCGGTTAAGGTCGCCACGGACCGGTTTGACTCGCCCTTCCATGAATTCGACGTGCAATGGTCACCCGACAGCAAGTGGTTGACCTACACCCTGCAGCTCGAGAATCACATGCGCGGAGTCTTCGTCTATTCGCTCGATAGCCAAAAGCCCACGCAGGTCACCGATGGCATGAGCGACGCCCTTTATCCTGTTTTCGACGTGAACGGGAAGTATCTCTACTTCACCGCCAGCACCGATATGGGGCTCACCACGGGCTGGCTCGACATGACCAGCGAAGCGCATCCCGTCACCCGCAGCGTCTATGTGGCCGTGCTGAAGAAGGATCTGCCTTCGCCCCTGGCTCCGGAAAGCGACGATGAAAAACCTCCGGAAGCGAAGAAGGATGACAAGGCCGCCAAGTCCGGCGCCGACGCGGATAAGGACAAGGAAAAGGGCAAGGAGGGCGAGAAGAAAGACGAGAAGAAGGAGCCTGCTAAGGTTGAAATCGATTTTGACGGCCTCAGTCAGCGCATTCTGGCCATGCCCATTCCCGCCCGCAATTATGGCGGCCTGTATGCCGGGAAGGAAGGCGTCCTTTATCTTCCGGAAATCCCCCTGGTTAGTACCGAGGCGGGTCCACCGCACATCACGGTGCAAAGGTTCGAGCTGAAGACGCGCAAGACGGAAAAGGTGGTGGACAACGTTGAAGCGTTCGACCTTTCCTTTGACGGCGAAAAGATTCTCTACCGCCAGGGCGAACATTGGTACATTAACCCGGCGGAAAAACCGCCCGAGGCGGGCAAAGGCATGTTGAAGACAGACGCCATGGAAGTGTACGTGGTCCCCCGCGAAGAGTGGAAGCAGATGTTCCACGAGGTATGGCGCATCGAGCGTGACTTCTTCTACGACCCCCACTTCCATGGGCTCGACATCCAGAAAGCCGAGCAGGCTTACGCCCCCTTCGTGCCGGGCATCGCCAGCCGCGCCGACTTCAACTACCTGCTCGCCGACATGCTCGGCAACATCAATGTTCAGCACATGTTCGTGGCCGGCGGCAAGCACCCTGACATCCCGGTGGTGAAAGTGGGCTTGCTCGGCGCCGATTACACCCTCGATAGCGGCCGCTACCGCTTCTCGCGAATTTTGAGCGGCGAGAATTGGAACCCGGAACTGCACGCGCCGCTCACGCAACCCGGGGTGAATGTGAAGGCGGGTGAATACCTGCTGGCGGTGAATGGGCGTGAACTCACCGCGAACGACGAAGTTTATAGCTACTTCCTGGAGACGGCGGGAAAGCAGACCGTGCTCAAGGTAGGCCCCCACGCCGACGGCTCCGGCTCACGCGAGGTGACCGTGGTTCCGGTGGATAACGAAACAGGGCTGCGCGGCCTCGATTGGATTGAAGGGAATCGCCGCAAGGTGGACGAACTCAGCGGCGGGAAGCTGGCTTACGTCTATCTGCCCAACACCGCCGGCGCCGGTTATACCAACTTCAATCGCTACTACTTCGCCCAGGTGGGGAAGCAGGGCGCGGTGCTGGATGAGCGCTTCAATGGCGGCGGCCAGTTGGCGGATTACATCATCGATTACCTGCACCGTCCGGTGATGAGCCAGGTGATGACCCGTGAGGGTGAACCCTATTCGGAGCCCGAGGAAGCCATCTTCGGTCCCAAGGCGATGATCATCAATGAATTCGCGGGTTCCGGCGGCGACGCCATGCCCTGGTACTTCCGCAAAGCCGGCGTGGGCCCCTTGGTGGGAACGCGCACCTGGGGAGGCTTGGTGGGCATCGGTGGCTATCCTCAGCTCATGGACGGCGGCACGGTCACGGCGCCGCGTTGGGCCATTTATGGATTGAAAGGACAGTGGGAAGTAGAAAACCATGGGATCGCACCCGACGTCGAAGTTGAGCTTGACCCCAAACTGGTGCGGGAAGGCCACGACCCGCAACTTGAGCGGGCGGTGCAGGTGGTTCTCGATCTGCTGAAGGAGCATCCACTTCCCTCTTACCCCAAGCCGCCCTACCCGAATTATCACGATATGCTGCCGGCGCCGGTGCGGTGAAAGGAGCGATAACGTCATGAATGCTGCTGTCGTCAGCGCCTTCGATGCCCCTCCTCGCTATGCCACGTTTGCCGAGCCTGTGGCTGCCAAAGGGGAAAGGATCGTGACCGTAACCGCCGCGGGTTTCCACCCCATCGTGAAGGCGCTGGCGAAGGGGACTCACTACGGCAGCACGGGGGAACTACCCTTCATTCCCGGAGTTGACGGGGTGGGGCGGCTGGAGGACGGCACGCGCGTCTACTTTGGCATGTCGCGAAAACCCTTCGGCACTTTCGCGGAGCGTGCACCGGCCGCCGACGCGATGTGCCTGCCGCTGCCTGAGGGAATCAGTGATGTGACCGCCGCGGGCATCGCCAATCCGGGCATGTCTTCCTGGGTGGCGCTGAAGATGCGGGCAAAGTTTGTTGCCGGAGAAAGCGTTCTGATTCTTGGGGCCACCGGCGTGGCCGGGCAGCTTGCCGTGCAAATCGCCAAACGTCTGGGGGCGCGGCGCGTCATCGCCGTGGGCCGTAATCCCCAAGCGCTGGAAAAGCTGAAGGAACTGGGGGCGGACCGGACCCTTTCTCTCGATCAGGAGCATGAGGGGCTGGTGTCGGCTTTTCGTCGCGAGTTCGCGGAAGCAGGGGTGGATGTTATCCTCGACTATCTCTGGGGTCAACCGGCGGAGAGCGTGCTGGAGGCGATCTCGCAAAGGGGACTCCGCATCGCAACATCGCGCGTGCGCTTTGTGCAGATTGGCGGCAGTGCGGGCCCCACGATCTCGCTGCCGGCGGCTAATCTGCGCAGTTCCGGGCTCGAACTGCTGGGCAGCGGCTTCGGCAGCGCGTCCCTCGATCAAATCTGGCGGGCTCTGGCAGAGTTTTTCCAGGCGGCAGGACAACAGCCCTTTCAGTTCAACCCCCAGGCCGCGCCCTTACGTAATGTCGAAGCGCTCTGGAACAGGCCTGAACAGGGTGCGCGGCTGGTGTTCCAACCATGAGGCGCTGGTGCGGCGCCGGTCCCGGTAACTCGCGGGCTAGAAATCTTGATGTCGAAAACACGCATAGGGCCCCCCTCATACGACTCGTCTAGGCTGATGAAAACGCCTCGCCGAGGCGCACGCGAAAGAACTGGGCCATGAACCGGCTCTTGACCCGGACTTCGGCGCCGACCTCGCAGATATTATCAATAACCGCCAACCTTGGAAGCCGCTCTCCAGGAAAGCTGCCGCATAGAAGGACTTCATGCGAGCAGTTGCGCAAAAGCTTAAATACAGGTTCCGCTTCTTACGCAGGCACTTGTTTGCCATGGACAATCAATTCCTCTCTCCGATGTTTCTGAGTCATCAAAGCGCAGCGCATTCATATTTCCGGTGGCGAGCTTGACGGTCTACTATGGCTTGCGCGTGGCCGTCCAGCGGCCAGCGGCTCGCGCTTCCACCTTCATGCGTCCACCCGCGTTATCGCCATCGATCCATCCGGCGAGCGTCGCCACGGCGCCGCCTGGGTTGCCGAGCCTTCCGGCAGGCCACTCCGAATTAAAGCTCAATTCAACGTACCCATCACGCCACGCTCCGCTAACGGGGCGAGCACTCCCCAGGCTGCCGGACCACGTTCCCGTCACCTTGCTGCCATCGCGCCGGAGTTGTAAGGTGCCATCAAACGTCCCGGCATCGCTCGTGAACTTCACCTGCCAAGTTCCCTCGGCGTCGGAGCCGTTCTTCACTGGCATTGGAGTAGAATTCGTGATTCGGACATTGGAGAAATATACTTCCTCGCCTGCGTAGGGCCAAAGCGCCACACCACCACGCAGATCCTCACCTTTCAGGCCGTCTACCACGAGGCTGGGACTTGCTGATCCGTCCAGATAGAGTTTGGCGGAGCGGCCCTTGCCCTCGATCTTGACGTGCGTCCAGGTTTCGGTTCGCAGATCTGCATAGGCTTCATAAACCCAGGGCCACTCGCGGCGCAGTTTGTACCAATCGAAGTCTGGCACGGAAACGTATTGCACCGAATGGTTCCGCATCGCCTGGTCATCAGAGTTCGCATTTCCAGGCCGAAGGTAGAAAAGCTCGTAGCGGGAGGCGTCCGGTCGCGCCCGGAAGGCGATGCCGGCAAAGCCCGGCATTCTTATGCCGGGAGGTGTGGTGATCTTCAAGGCAATGTCCGCCTCGATGGTTCCATCCTGAAAATCGGTCGCCGGCAAGAGTGCGAAGCCGTCCTTTTCCACAGTCTTGGTGAGGCGAACAGCCTTGCGCCCCTTATATTCGACGGCGTCGGCCTTTACGTTCAGCAAAACCAAATCCTTGTCGTCGCTCAGCGCAAACGTTTGGACGCCGTCCGCAGCTTGAGCGAAGCTGACGCGGGCGCAGGCAAGTAAAATCGCGAAAACAATCAGGGTCCTGCGTCCTAAGCTGGTACAGGTGGCAACTTGTTCCTCTGACCTGGCAACTGGAATGCGGCAAACGTTGGCATTCCTTCGGTCCGGCGCAAATACAAACGGCACGGCAGATTTCATCACTCCCTCCTTAAACGTTGACTGGCCGGCGCAGAGCGCAACTCTGCCACTCATCCGTGTCGCTTACAATATCGCAGAGTTTCACTCTGCGCCAGCCGGTAGCGAGGAGGTGCGCGCCCTTCCGCGCTCCTCGCGGCTTTTCGAACGGAAATGCCAATCACCACCAGGGTACGCCCACATGAACCCGCGGGGAAATGGGGGAACGGCCGCAAAGAAGCGCAGAATGCGCGCACCTTGGCGCTGCCCTGCTGCGGAACCTTGTTACCCTCAAGGTTTCTTGGGAGTATATTGAACCCCAGCGATCCCTTCAAAGTCCGCATCCTCGGTCCATACAGTTGCTTGGTAAAGACGGGCGGTAGCAAGAATGATGCTATCGGCCATCGGCATTTTCTCCGCGAGACTGATTTTTGCCGCCCAAATGGAAATGTTTGCGGTGAGGTCAACGACGGAACCTTGCATCATCAGGGCCACCGCTTGAAGTGCGTCGGACTCATTGCGCTGGCGAAGAACGGTTTTAAAGACTTCGTAAATGGTGATGGAGGGCACGATCAGCCCGGTGGTGTTCTGAAGGGGCGGGGAGAAAAATGCGGCATTGGGACCGCCAGCGAAGTACTCAAGCCAGCCCGAGGAATCGATAACATTCATACCCGGTCAGGTTCCCTTTCCACGTCCGTGTCAATCCCCTTCAGGAAGCCCTTCATCTCGGAGATCTTTCTCAGCGGGACCATCTCAATCCTATCGCCATAAACAACCATTTGGACCCTCTGGCCCGGGGACAGCTTTAGCGCCGCTCTAAGCTTCTTCGGGATTACCACGTGAAATTGCGGGGAAATCTTGGCTGTCTCCATTCGAATTCTCCTCCGATATGAATTATATACGATGGGGAGTCAGGGTTTCACTCCTACATCGTCGGCCCAATTGACCGTCTGCCTCACATCGAGATGCTTCGAGTATTCTCTGACGGTGTGGTCGTTCGTCACCAGCACGGCTCCCACGGCGGCAGCATGGGCGGCAATCAGCAGGTCCATGTTCGCCAGCGGCTTGCCGATTCGTTCTAGCCGGGCGCGGGCCTTCGCATAAGCCCGCGCCGCGGCGGAGTCCCAGGGTAGGATGTCAATCTTGGACAGGAACAGCTCAACGGCCGCCTCCGTTGCCGCCGAGAGCTTCCCCCGGGCGAGGCCGAAGCGCATCTCCGCCTCGGTCATCACCGAGATCGAGACGTTGTGATCCGCGCTCACCCGTGCGAGCTTGCGGCGGGCGCGTGGGGACTGGCCCTTGATAATGTAGCTCACGGTGTTTGTGTCGAGCAGGTAAATCATACCGTCTCCCGCTCCTGGGGCAGGCTCCGGTCGCGGCCGGCGAAAAGGTCCTCGGGCACGCCGGCACGGTCGAGCGCGGCGAACACTTCGCTCCAGTTCGCCGGCTTGCGGGACAGGATCACGTCTCCGGTGCGCGGGTTACGGTGGATGAAAACTTCCTTGGTGTCGAAGCGAAACGCGGCCGGCAGGCGCACCGCCTGGCTGCGGCCATTGGTAAAAACTTTAGCTTTCTGTCGCACCATCAATCCCTCCTTCCCGCGGATATATACCATGATATACAGCAAGGTTTTGAACGTCAAGCAGGTAGCGAGAAGGTGCGCGCCCTTCCGCGCTCCTCCGCGTCTTTTCAAAAGTGAATGTCAATCGCCGCCAGGGCACGCCGGTATGAACCTGCAGGGAATGGGGAACGGCCGCAAAGGAGCGCAGAATACGCACGCCTTTGCGCTGCTCTGGAACGCGAGACACTGCGCTGTCCCCGATCTCCCCCGACAATTTCTCCGTTCACCGGCTGACCGCAGACTTGAGCCATTGATCTACGTACCGATTCCAGACCGCGTCCGAACGATAGGGCATCAACTAGATGTCCATCTCGCCCCACGGATCGTTGACCAGGGACACCGCGGGCGAATTCCTCAGGAAGTCGCGCTCGATCTTGACGACCGTCGGATCGGGACAAGGCCGGTTGTTAGACAGAAGCTCGTAACATTGTTGGACCTGCCTTGCCATGTTTTCCAAAACGCCTAAATGTAAACTTTCGTTCCAGGCGATGTTGGCGATGACCAGTCTACCGCCGGGCAAGGGCATTGCCTGACTGAGGGTTAACAATTCCAGAATCTCCGGATCGGTAGGAGTCTGGGCACCAGGTATGGTTGCCTCTGCCCGTTCCCAGGTGAAGTCACTCCCGCCCGCTTTTTCGTGACCTTTCGGGAAGGGCCGATAGCTGATCTTGAACTTGAAGTCTTTGTGGAAATTCATCGGATCGGCAGGCGTCGGCACCTCTCCTGGGAATGCACCTCGGATGTACCAGTGCAATGTTTCCTGGGCCGCGTACGCACGACCAGTCCTGGGAATAATGACGACGTCCTCGTAGAGCGGCCGGATACAGCCGTCGGTGATCGCCCAGTAGTCGCAGTCTTTCTCGCCGTGATAGGCATTGAAATCGCCGATCACCAAGAACCAGGCGTCCTCGGTCGTCGTCTCGGTGGAATGGTCCTGGGAGTACGCCAGGGAGCACACACAGAGAATCGACAGCAGTAGCGTACATCGCATGAGTAACACCTCCAGGGCATGGCTATCGCGGGTGGCGCATACATTGGGGTCTATGTATGTGACCCGAGTGGCATGCTCCGACACCTCGAAGTGCCGCAGACATAGCAAGGGATGTCTGCGCCACCCACGAATCACGATTTTTGAGCTGCCTGAATTCGTAGCGCAGGGGGTCAGCGGGTAGCGAGGTGTGCGCACGAACAAGGAACCACGGTTGACCCCCAGGCGGAATCAGCCGTGGTTCGCAAGACCCGGCGCCTGAAAGATGCAGTGAATTCTCAACATGCTCAGTGCGGCTGGAGATCAGTGGTGTCCACCACCGCCGGCACTGGCACCGCCACCACCACCGCTGGAGACGCCTCCGCCACTGCTGAAGACGCTTCCGACCCCACCGGAATTCCCGCCGCCGGAGGACGCACGTGGCGAGAGGGAACCGCAACCGGCGTTTTCACCAGCCGGGGCGGGAAGGGGGCCCCATGTTCTGCTGGTGGTGGTGGTCACTTCCTCAGCCAATCACCACTTGGTCGCGGCTCCGCCGCACTGCGCTACCCCGCTTTCCGCCTCGCTACCGGCTATTCCGCGGCTGGCCGGAAGAGCCTGGCGCACTTACACGCCGCCCACGGGGATTCGCACGGAACCGAGAGCGCCGGAGGCTGGATCGCGCACCACCAGCTCCAGCGACGTCGCTCCCTGCACGAGGTCTACCGATTTCATTATCCGCAACCCTTGTCCCATAAGGCGTTGTGCTCCACCGGCCGCGACGCGCATTTTCATGTCGTATCGGGCCGCATCCAGAACCTTGCCGTCCGGTCCAGTCTGAGCAAGAACCATGGCCAGTTGTACGCTCCCGCCGTCGCTCCCACCCGGAAGCGTGAGGCCGTGCGCGTCCACGTTGATGCCGAGCAGGGCGCGGTCCTTATGATAGGGGACAACCTTGTCGGTCCCCAACACCCGGCGGGTGTCGGTCTTATGGCTGACTTTTTCCAGCGTGACCCTCAGCCCCAGGGCCGGCGAGTCCAGCGGGTTGTAAAGGGCTTGATTGAACAGGGTGTCAACCTGGTCTCCGGTCTTCGCCGTCTGCGCGGTTTTCGCAGCTTCCCGCGTGGCGAAATATCCTTGGCGGTAACGCAAGTGGGCGCCGGGCTGCGAAACCTTTACCTTGAGCGCATGGTACTGATTGTCCCAGCGGATGTCATGAGGGTAAAAACCCAGCGTGTAGCTGGCCTGGGAATCATCCGCGGCGGCGCGCATGACGCGAGCCAGGTCATTGGTGTTGACGAACGCTTGCCCGCCGGTTTGGCTCGCCAGTTCCTTCATCGTGCCCTGCGTTGCATAGAGATTGTTCAAATCCAATGTCCCGGGCGCCCCTGCCACCAGTCCGCGCGGATCGACGGGATAAATGGCCAAGTCGGCCTTGTTCAGAGCTGCGTTTAGCGTTTTGTACGCCCGTTCGAAATCCGCCGCAAAGTGGATATCGTCCTCCGTGTCGCCTGGCAGGCGATTCCCCGAAAAGCCAACTGAAACCGGAAAGCTGCTGGAAACCCAGATCAGGTTCTTTCGCCCGGGAAACTGCCCCAGATAGTTGGCAATGGCAATCAGCGCGTTCAAGGTGCGCTGGAGGCGGTCAACTTGGAAGTAGGCGCTCTCATGCGCCTGGAATTGATTCATTAACGCCTCATTATAATTCATGGCGGCGTTCATGGCCGCATGTCCGATCGCACTGCTCATCGCCGCGCTGTTGGAGCTGGCGGTGGCGCCGGTGGCGCCGGTGAGCCCCCCGGGGGTGTTGCTGCCCGACCCCATTGCGGCGGCGGCGGCAGCGACGCTGCTTCCCGCCGTCAAAGCTGCGTTCGGCGTCATGGTGAACGGGTTGACGGATGCGGGAACGGTGGAGCCAATCACGTTGACCGCCGCTTGGTCCGCTTCGTCCCAATTGGACTGAGGCGGCGCCGAGCCCCCGAGTTCCCTCAGGTCGCGAATCTTGGCATTTCTCAGAGCCGCCAGCAAGAGTTGCGGGTTGCTGGTGAAACTTTGCAGCACGTCGAGGTGCTGGCCCAGCGCAAAGATGGCCACGCGGTCCTCCGGCCTGAGCTCTTCCAGAAACCGCGTCACTTCCGTGCGCGCCCAACTTTGGTCATGAAAGCTGGTGTTCAGCCCGTCGAGCAGAACCACCGTGACGCTCGGCAGTGCGCCCTGGACGCGGTTGGAAAACACATTGGGCGGCAAGGTCTCCACCGCCGTGGAAGTAGGGGGAAGCCCCGAAAAGACCTCGATGGGAATCTCTTTGCCGTTGTCATAAAGCTTAAAATCGTCTTTCGTCAGGTTTTTGATCGCCTGCCCATGGGAATCCCGGGCGACGACACTGACTTCCACCAGGCGCGTCTCGACTCGAATGACAGCCTCGTCATTGGCGGCTTTCCCGGTGGCTGAATCGGCCGGCGCGGCAAGCATGGCGAGGAAACTCAACAGCAGGACCGCATGCCATTTCATGTTCTTTCCTCTCATCGTCGTTCCTCCCTGTCCCGATCCGACGCGAAAATTCGGTCCGCGCTATTCTGTAGTGTAGACCTTGCTATTATACCCCAACGTACCCTGGCGGGTCCTTTCCCTTAGTGGTGCCCGCCACCGGTGGCGACACTCCCACCTCCGCCCCCACCGGAATGCCCGCCGCCGGAGGACGCGCCGCCACCGGAATAACCTCCGCCGCCTCCACCACCGGAGTAGCCTCCACCGCCGGAGCGCCCGCCGCCGGAATAGCCGCCGCGCGAGCCTCCGCCGCCCCCTCCATGGGACATGAGGACGGCCCCAGACCCGCCGCCGTAAGAGCGCGAGATGATGGGCGCGCCCCCGGGGCCCCTCACCCCGCCGGATTCGCCATGCTTGCCCGTACCGCCGTAAGCGTTGCCGCGGAACTCACCTATTGCCCCCTGCACCGGAAGCCGTCCCCCCAAGGTTGTGCCTTGAGCGGCGCGCAAGGGTTCACGACCGGAACGGAAGTGCGAGTCGGAAAGCAGGGCACTTTCCTTTGCCACATCGCCCCCCATCAGGATGGTCGAGGGCGCAGAGCCGCGGTGCGCGAAGCCTGCCCCCGGCCCACTGACGGGCGCGGATGCGGGCATGGCCGTCGCGGCCGCGGCATTGCTACGGGAGTTGGAAACTGTCGGCGCCGCCGCCGAGCTTGCCGCGTTCGGAGGCTGTGAGCTCAGCTCAAAGGGCGGGCGTGCAATCGTGTCTCCCGCCGTGGCCGGAGTATGGCTGACGATCTCGGGAGTAATCATCTGCCGATTCTGCACCACGCTGGTCGGAACCGTGACCAGTCCCCTGGCGAGTAGGAATGGGCGAGGGCCAGGGCGCGGAGCTGGGCCCGGGCCTGGATGCACTCCCGGGGGAACGGGTCTAGGATGGGGAGGTCCTCCCGGAGGTCCGCCTCCCCCCTGCGGCGCCCAGCCGATCCATCCCGGCCCCGCATACCAAGTCACCAGTGCGGCATCCCAGAATCCGCAACCGTACATAGGATCCATCCAATACCAACCGAAGCTGGCGTCGAAGTCCCATTGACCACAATGGTAAGGCAGCCATCCCCAGGGTTCGCCGGAAACCCAAGTCCAGCCGAGCCCCGGGTACCATCCCCACTGGCCGTTGGTGTAGGGCGACCAACCTGCCGGCGCGTAGGGGGACCAGCCGGCCGTGCCATTGGGAAATCCGATCCACTCGCCGTAAGTGTTGAGATCGCTCCAGCCGTAGAGCAGTCCCGCGGGGGGGACGGACCGGTCCCTTATCGCCAGCTCCGTTTGCTTATCACGCGCCTCGGTCCATTGGTCCCAAGCGTCCGGGGTGATTCCTCTCCGGGTGTTGAAGGCCGATTCCGTGCCGCCGGATTTGTGTTCAAGCACCTTGCCCTCTCCCAGTTTGGTGGAGAGGGAAGAAGTGGCAACGTCCACCGAACCATGGAAGACCTCGACGCGAAAACTGTCCTGGTCCAGGTCGGTGCGAAACTCGCACTTGCCGTCGGGCGACACGGTGGCGTCGGCGATTTTGACCATATAAACATCGCTGTGCGGGGGCTGGAAGTGGATGTTGCCGTCCCGCTTGGGCGAGGACGCAGCATTGTGCTCGGGCAGAAGGTGGAAAGTGGCGTATCCCTGCTCAAACGTCATGCCGTTCAGCTTGTCGCCGTTCGCATCGAGCGCCAGGCTATGGAAAAGAAGTTTGGAGAGCTCGCCTAAGCGCGCGGTGGAACCGTTTTCGAATTCCACTTCGGCGTAGCCGGCGGCGGAAGTGGAGAGTTCGAAGCCCTCTTGGATGGGCGTATTCACCATGGCCGGTTCCGCTTCCGCTGAACCGGGCCGCTTGACCATCACCGTCCCACTCACGAAACTCAAGCGCACTACCCGCGCGTGCGATTTCGCCCCGGCCACGGCCGTCAAGGGGTTGTATACCAGGGCCTTGCCCTTGCCCACGGTCATGGAGTCGGCGTGGGCCGAAATCGTGACGGAGCCCGCCAACACGTGCAAGTGCACTGTCCCCGGGCTGACGGTCGTTAGGAAATTGGCTTTGCCATGGGAAGTCAAGGTGGCGTCAGCGATCATCACCTTGAAAACGTCCTGCCGTTCCGGGGCGAAGGCGAAACCCGCCAGTCCCTTTTCGAGCGTGATGCCGTTCAGTTTGTTTCCATCCGCATCCGTGCTTAATTGCGTGAAGCGGGCTTTGGCGTGTGAGAAAAGGCGAATCGTGGAGCCGTTCTCAAGCGCGACATTGGCAGAACTGCCAGCCGACGTCAACACCACAAAGCCTTCCTCAATCGGCACGTTCACTTGCGCTTGGACACCTTGGGCAGCGCCCGGACTCTTCACCGTCACTTTGCCGATGACCAAACTCAGCCGCACCGAGCGCGCCGGGATTGGGTTCTGTTGTTGACTGAAGAGAGCTGCAGGTAAGAAAAGCAGCCCCGCGACCACAACCACGAGTACACGTCGTAAACGATCGCATCTCACGGTCAGCCTCCAGCGGGGATTTTACAGCCACTTTACATTTCTACTGACGAACCATCGTCCAAAGAGGTTTCCACTTTGCAACCCTGGTCAAAAAGATATTTGGATCATGCGCAATGCTGGCTGGCCCTACCATGCGCCCCAAGAGGGAGCGCCGAAAGAGGAAGGAATGGAATCCCGGAAGCCAGGAATGCGACAGAATGTCAGGTTGTTCCTGCTCGAATCCGGCCAGCCGACATTGGCGCGTATGTCGATTGCATTCAACGAGATGCATAAAACCGCACGCTGTGGCGGAGGCAAGGGAGAAACTCGCCTTTAGCCGACGATGCGAAGAGCGAGGACCTCCGAGAGGTTCTGGAAACAGTTGGTTTTTGGCCCAGTCAGTGATGTCCACCGCTTGGGCTGGCGCTACGGCCACCACCGGAGACGCCCACGGCTTGCCCTGCCCTGCCCGCGCCGCCCACGGCCGCACTCGGTACGACTGGGGTCGCTTCGAGTTGGAGTATGCTCGATGATTGCGGCCCATGGGGCACCAGGGTCGGTCCACCCGCTCCGCCGATGGCAGGCGTGTTGCCGCGAAATTCACCGAGGGCGCCGCGCACAGCAAAGGTCCCGCCCAAAGTTGTTCCCAGGCGCACTCGCACCGGCTCGAACCCTCCGTGCAAGGACTGCTCCCTCGCCGCCTCGCCTCCCATCAGCATTGTCGATGGCGCCAACGTGCGCCTGGCCCCGGCATGCGGAGCAAATAACGCTTCCGCACTTGCGGAGAACCGCGCCCCGGAGAGCATCGCTCCGGCGCCAGGCTCAAAGGGCAAGTGCGTGATCAAGGTTCCCGCCTTCACCGGCTCGTGGCCCGCGATCTGGGGCGTAATCGTCAGCCCATTCTGAATCACACTTGCCGGCACAGTGGTCACGATGCTTTGCCCCGCCGCGCTTGTGACGCCCTGTGGCGCCCAGCCGATCCATCCCGGGCCCGAAAACCAGCTCACCAAAGCCGGGGACCAGTTCCCAAAGCCGCCCGGCATCCAAAACCAGCCGAAGCCGGGGGAGAAATCCCAAGTGCCGTAGTGGTAGGGAAGCCAACCCCAGGGCTCGCTGGAAATCCACGCGTAACCCATGCCTGAGTACCAACTCCACATCCCCATGCTGTAAGGGGACCAGCCCGCCGACACGTAAGGCGACCAGCCATAACCGAATCCAGGGAATAACCCCCATTCGCCGTAAGCGTCCAGATCACTCCAGCCATAAAGCGGGCCTCGCACCGGGACCCCCTGGTCAGAGATCGAAAGCTGCGCTTGGGTATCGCGGTCCGACGTCCACTTGTCCCAAGTATCCTTCACTATCCCTTGCTTCTCGTTCAAGGCTACTTCCGTGGCATCCGGGCTGAATTCCAAAACCTTGTCCTTCGTAAGTTTCACCGTCTGGGAGCGAGAAACCAATTCGACGGAGCCCGAAAACACTTCTACGCGCACCCGGCCATGATCGAGGTCCGTGCGAAATTCGCTTTTACCATTCGGGGTCAAGGTCGCGTCCGCAATTTTGACGCTGTAGGCATCGTGATGTTCAGGCAGAAGATGAAACGTTGCGTACCCTTGTTCAAACGCGAGACGATTGAGCTTGTTGCCACTCTCATCCATCGCCAGTTGCTCAAAGCCCACCTTGGAGAATTCACCCAGGCGCGCCGTGGAGCCGTTTTCGAATTCCACCTCGGCATAACTCTTGGCCGAAGTCGAAATCTCGAAACCTTCCTGGATGGGGGTATTCACCTGCGCCTTCGCCCATTCCGTGGACGCAGGCCGCTTCACGCCCACAGTGCCGCTCACGTAGCTAAGCCGCACAACGCGCACGTGGGAAAGCCCCTTCTGTTGGGCAATCAAGAATGTGGGGAGAAGGAAGATTCCGACTACGATCAGTGGGAACGCGCGACGTAAGGCCTTACATCTCATACTTGGCCTCCTGCCTGAATCTAGCCTGATTATACGACGTAATGAAGCGAACCGCTTGCTTAATTTGCCCGCCTCGGCTGGTCGCGGTAGCGCTGCAAAGCTGGGGGCGCAGCCTGCCCATCAGATGCACGTGGCGCCTCCCCTTGTTGCCTTCCCATGCCAATCACCGGAATGTGGGGAGCCAAATCCGCAGGGCCGCGTTTCCAGCATGTCTGATCTGGGGTTCCCGCGTCCGCGCGATTGGTTCGATACCTCTTCCCGCGATATGGACCCCAGACTCGGCTTGCTTAGCGAGTTGAATAGGTGTATACACCTGCATAGCTGATACGAATGTGGGAATGGTGCGATTCAAGCCAGGTGCAAACACTTCTGAGAGGGGGAAGATTCATGAAGAAACTCATTGGGCTTTTTGTGTGCGTTCTCATCACGCTTGGTGCTGCCGCGGCGCAAGAGAAAACGGCCCCGGCGGCGGATCAAGGCATCAAGGTTGAAAAGATTGTCGCCGCGACCTCGGTGGCCAACCTCGAGCCGGTGGGCGAAAACACGGAATTCGACGCTTCCGTGGGCACCGTTACCTGCTGGACGAAAGTCACCGCCACGACCGTTCCAGCGACCATCAAACACGTGTGGTACTTCGGCGACAAGAAGGTCTTTGAACATTCACTCGACCTGAAATTCGCCTCTACGCGCACCTGGAGCACCAAATCGGTCAAGTCCGGAAGCTGGAAGGTCGATGTGACTGACGACGCAGGCACGGTGTTGTCCTCGGTCACCTTCACCGTGAAATAGCGCGACGGATGAAGAGTGGGCAGGCACATGCAAGCGTTGCGCGGACGTTCGTCTACGAGGGCTGGAGTTCTTCCTAAGTCTCCTGAATGCTCTGAGTCCCGTCCGCTGCCCTCCGCCTTCTGCCTACTGCCTTCTGCTCTCCGCCCCCTCACGCCGTAAGCATAACCGTGAGCGCACTGCCCGGCGTCACGGCAATCTCCCGGTCGAGGGTGATAACGCGTCGGGCGGGCTCGGTCACCACATTTGCCTGCAATACTTCCGTCCCCAGCCGCGCCGAGACTTTGTTGAGTTGCCCCTTAGCGAGCCCATTCATGGCCAAGCGCGCCACGGTAATTGAGCCCTCGGCCACGTGGACCTCGACTCGCTGGGCCTGCGGCATGAGCGTGTGGGTGTAGCTACCCCATCCTGAAGGGACCGACCAGAAGCATTGGAACTGCTGGCGGCGCGTGCGCGGTATCAGGGTGAGTTCGCGGTCGAGAGCGGAATAACGGAAGCCGCTCCAGGCCAGGAAACAGCCCCAACTCGCCAGGGCGCGCGCATAGTGGTGGCCGCATTCGGGCTCGTTCCAGGGATTGCGCCGCTCGCCGTCATAGCGCCGCCGCACCGATTCCACAACACGGAGCGCCTCCGCCGTCATCCCCTCATACGCCAATGACGCGGCAAGCTGGTATTCGAGTCCCGTCCAAATCTCACCGAAATAGGGAAAGGGAATCTCCGGACGTTTGCCCAGGGGATACGTGGCCACCACTACTCCGCCTTCGTCGTTCAGGGCGTAGGTACGTTGAAGGTCCGCATGTTCGCTCAGGTTGGGTTGGTAATTGTATTTATAGACCGATTTCAGCGTGGCGCGCACGTTCGCTTCCGTCAACAGATATCCGAGTCCCGCCACATGCGCCTGCATTTGGCCCAGCAACTGATCCGTCAGGCAGGCGTCACCCATCTGGTAATCCGGTCTGAGGGTGTCTCCTGCTCCCATACCCACTCGCGTACCGGCGGCGATTTGGTCCGCCGGCCTTCCCTCAACTTTTTGAATGTAGTACTGGCCGTTAAAGAGATTCTGGTCGAACCAGCGGCTGCCGTTCACAAAGAGCCGGTGATACTCCGCTGCCGAGTCCTGGTCGCCAAGGACGCGCGCCATTTCCTCGCCCGCGCGCAACGCTCCCAGGTAGTACACTCCGCACAGAGGGTTGGGGCCGTAAAACTCCACGTCGTAAGTGTTGTGCTGAACGCCCTCGGCAACCCCATCGCGGTTGGCGTCCCAGCCGTTTTCGATCCAGGCAAATTCCAGGGCGCGCTTGGCATTCGGCCACAATCGGCGCAGCCAATCGGTGTCACCGCTGAGCTTCCATTCGCGATAAAGCTTGATCAGGCAGCCCATTTGGCCGTCGGCCGCGGCTCTCTGCCAAATCTGCTTCCCGTCCGGCAGGTAGGAGCGAAAACCCATCAGGCCGTTGGCGTCGGTGTTGCGCAGGAATTCCGACTCGCGCAATGAGCGCGCCAACGTGGGGAATAGTTGCGCCGTGGCCTGCTCGTAATTCCACACGTGCGTGCAGTTGCCGTGGCAGCAACCTTGGTGGTCATTACAGCCCTCGAACCCGTGGAACTCACCATCCGCCGTACGGAAGCAGGTGTTCGTGCGCAAGGTGGAAAGCGTACTGGTGGCCGCATCCAGCACCGCCGGAGGCAGCGTGGACGACTCAATGGCCCTGGCAAACGCTCGCGTGCGCGCTTCAAGCTGAGCAAGTTGGTCAGCCGCCTGCCGGCTCGCATCCCAGGCATCGGCAAAGCGTGTGGTATAGGCGTTGCCGACCACAGTGCTATTGGGCACGCCCTCCGGAGCCGGCCAACCGCAGCGCTCGGGCGTGCGATTGGGGAAATGCCATGCGAGCAGGAATGTAACCGCAGCCTCGCCCCGCGCGGGAATGGTCTGCGTCACCGCCAGGGAGCTCACCGGGGTTGCAGCCGGAGCCCTGGAGTCGAGCGCGCCATCGTCGCTGAAGTCATCCCAAAACGTCAGCACGCCATTCCACCACTCGGCCCGCTTCCACCCACGCAGATAGGAGACGCTGCCCTCCGGCGCTCCCACGGCGCTCAACGCGAACGTCCCTTTCAGAGGATGGGAGGACGCGAGGAAGGGATTGTCCATGTACAAGCCGGCGAGGCCGGGGACTTGGCGGAAAGCCGCCTGCCTGCCCTCCTTGCCCACAGGGTTTTCGATGCTCCACGCGATGCCAACTCGGGCCGGCGCACTGTTGGGATTGCGGACTGTGTACCGCAAGATCGCTATCGGCCACTCGGAAGCCTGAACATCCAACGGCACGAGAGGATTGAAAGCTTCGAGGCGAACCTCGGCTGGCAACTTAGGATCGTCAAACGCGATGCGAACGAATGGGTATGCGCCCGTGAAGGTGGCTTCGGCAAGTCGCGGCAGCCCGGGAGCGTTATCGGAGCCGAGGCCGCTGGGTGTAGTTTCATACGGCGGCTGGAGGCGCGATTCCAACACGCGCGCCATGGGTTCTTGGTTTCCCACCTTGGCCCAAATGGCGGGAGAGGCGTAACTCAGCTCGTTTCCCTTGTCAGGCCGGTTGAAGATTTCCCAATCGCGAAGTTGCCCGCGGCCGCCGAGTGAAACCGTGCCCGTGCCGATACCCCCCAGCGGAAAGGCGATCATCTTCAGGTTTCGGCCCGTAAAGGTGCGGGGATAATCGACGGAAGCCTGTGGGGGTGGAGATGATTTGCCCGCGGCGCCTCCACCCGCGATTTCGCTAGCGGTCCTATTGCCTTGGCCGGCAAGCGAGGACGCCCCCAGCGTCGAAGCCACCGCGCCTCCGGCAGCAACCTCTTTCAGAAAATCCCGGCGAGCGTACTTCCTGCTCTTGCGTTTTTCAGGCATGGGCTCTTCCGCAATTCGCCAGCTTATGGGCAATGGCGCTGAGCTTGGATTCTCGCTCAGCGACCATGCCTGTCAAGGGGAAAAAAGGAGGGACTCAGTTTGAGGCGGGCAGACCTCCGCCTCGTTCCCCGGTGGTACTCTCTATTGGGTGGTCCTCAGCGTCCAAAAAGCCCACATAGGCGTGGTCAAACTCGGCAAAATGGTCGATCAGCCAGAGCTTCATCAGGTCAACATACTCGAGGGTTATTTCCCGTTCTCGCCTGGCGATGCGCTCCCGATATTCCTTTAAGTTATACGCCAGCCCTTCGTGTGCGGTCCTATGGCGGAAGTACCCTGGGTACTTGCGAACTCGCAAAACCTGTTCCTCGGTGGCGAAGTGTGTCTTCGTGAGGTTGACAAGGCGGGTGAGGAGATCAAGTTGCAACTCGCGGGGTTTTTGGGCAACAACCAACTCGTGCAAATCGTTCAGTACCTTCACAATCTCCTGGTGCTGGGCATCCAGTGCTTCAACCCGCACGAGGTAATTCTCATTAAAAGGGAAGTACGGTTGGGGTGGGTTCGACATCGCGACGTATCAACTCCTCGAACATTCACGTCTGATTTTCCATCGGCCAATGGCGGCGGAACTTTACCGGACACCACCCTTGGGCTGGTTCTTCAACATTGAACAAATCGAGGATCTGGTGCTCGCCATCTCCGCCCCCAACCTCACCAATCGCTTCAACGAAAGCATGAAAACTCCGGTCGATGTGTGGGGCGGAGAATCTTAGCTCTCAGTTCTCAATCAAGTCAAGAGGCCACGATCAAGAACAGCCGTTTCGGAGGAATAGGATGACGGAGTCAATTTGAATAGGACGAGGAGCGCTTGTGGAGGGTACGGGGGTTGGGGGAGGCAGGGGGTCTATTTTCCGAGAATAAGATTCCGGGCGGGCGAGGAGCCCGCGAAGGGAGCGAGGTTGTCAAAGAGCGAAAGGGAGGAGGTCGGTGCCCTGGTGGCGTGAGGCAGATCAACTGGTATCCAGGTTCGCCGGGCTGGCCAAACTGAGGCGCAGGAGGCGGAGTAGTTCGATGGCGGAGCGAAGCGGGTGGGTGCCGCGGTGGAGATAGCGCAGGCGGTAGAGGCGTTCGACGGTCAAGGCCAAGCAGGTAATCAGCCAGACGAGGAGCAGGCTGTTGGCGTGGTGATGACAGATGTGCTCCAGGCCGTAGCGATTCTTGGCGTCATTGAATCCTTGGTTCTCGATTTCCCAACGGCTCTTGGCAAGGCGAAACAGAGAGCGGCTGCTGAGCCGGCGGGTGGGAAAATCGGTCAACCAGAAAGCCTCATAGACGGTTCCATCGGGTTTGTATTGGCGGTAACGAAGGACCCGCACGGTCTGCCAGCGCAGGGTGTCCCAGGGGTCGAAGTCGTCGGCGTCCCAGACCTCCACCCGGTCGTGCCCTTCCCAGAAACAGTGGGTGGGAGGCTGGGCGGCAAAGCGTTTTTGCGCGGCCTGAAACAACTCGGGGAGGTTGCCTTTCAAGCGCGCCACCACCCGCAGATGTAAATCTCCCACCGCATGCAGAAAAGGCGCCGTGGCGAATTCTCCATCCACCACCACGTAGTCGGCAAAGCGGGGACCCAGCGTGTCGAACAACGCGTCGCAGGAGACGCTGGCCCGCGGCGTATTCACTATCTCCCTGCCCATAGGGTTCCACGTCCAAGGGAAGCGTCAAGCCGGTTCCCACCACGCTGACCAGGGTCAAATGATGACGGTAGCTGGTAATCTGGCCGACCGAGTTCCGGTGGGGTCGGCAGAGCTGGCAGGCGGACTGCTGACAGCGCCCCACCGTGGTGCCATCCACGGCCAAACCGATGAAGGGGCTGCCGTCGAAAGCCTTGTGACGTTTGGCTTGGCGCAAGGCGGTGGCCAAGGCGGCGCGGGTGGGGGCGGCCGGCAAGCGCTCGGTGAAGTAACCCAACACATCGTCACCGAACGAGGTCGTGATCTGCAGAGCCCGACGCGCCGAGGAATGCACCAAGGCTTCCACGGCGTAGAAGGAGTATTCCCTGAGCAGTCGGCCGAGCAGCAGAGCCCAAAGCAAGACCCGAGCCGGGATCTGGGGTGCCGTGCGGCCATCGCCGGGGGACAGCAGATAGGATTGCAGACGCAGACAGCGCGCCAGGTATTTCCAGAGGCGTCGCGGACTCGGTCCCTTCACCGCTTTTTCCGTCGCTGCTTCCGCGCCCAGACCAGAAGCTGGGCATTGGCGGCGAGCACTTCGCGGACGGCGTCTTGGAACTCCCGCCCCGCCTCGACGCGGCGCCGCACGTCGTCTACCCAATCCTTGGGGATGCGTTCGAACTCGCCGCTTTCCCTTCACCATGAAGGTCAGCACCCAAGCCGCATGGCCTTTTCCCGTGGCGCAACGACAGCGGGGATGACCACAGCGGGTGAGGTTGAAAGTGAGGGAGCCGGGGAGGAGGTCGGAAGGTAGAGCGAAGTGCCGCAACAGTTCAAACTTCCGTTGGCGAAGACGAGAGGCCTGAGGGCCGTGAGGTTCATTCTTCATATTGTAGCAATAGTGCTACAAGAATACGGCAAAAGCAAGAGCTTTTTGCGAATGCGAAAATAGGCAGCCATTCTTCCCCACCTCGCAGTCGCCTCGGAATCAAGACTCATGGGGATGCAAATAAGTTGGGTGCCCCAGGCGTTCCGAAACGGCTGGATCAAGAAGGCGCTGACCGTGCCCTCTCGCTACCCCCGCCAGACTCGCCCCGTCTGCTGTATGCCGTCTGCCGTATCCCGCCTTCAGCAGTTCTTCGCCGACCCATTGCTGTTGAAAACGCGGTTGGAGAGGTTGTCCTTCAGCAGCGTCCAGAAAGAAGCGTCGAGGTAGGAGCGAATGGAAACGTAGCACCCGCCGCAGTTGTTGGCGGGCACCCATTCCTTCAGGATAGCCTTATGCGAAGTATACGTATCCTCGAACATCGAGCACGGGCGCAAGCCGCCGGTGGGGGTCACCACCATGAAGCGCCGGCCCGCTTTGCACCCGGGGATGGTTCCGTGCAGGAAGAAATCGTAAATGCCGGAGAGCGTCCAGGGAGAATTGGCGATGCGGCCGTTCCGGGCCTTGAGCGTGAGGAGTTCGTCCAGGGTCCGGCGCAGCAATGCCAGGTCGTCCGCCGAGCGGATGTAGTGGTCCATGCTGTGGGTGCGCAACGGGGTGTAAGCGCTGTAGGAAATACTGACTTCCCACTGCTGAGCGCGCTCATAAATGGCGCGTAGCGATCCCAGATTCTCCCGCGTGATGGCGGTGTTGAGGGCGACGTCGTCGAACCCATGCGCGGAAAGCGTGGGCACCAGTTTCGCCAGGTGCGCGTAGAGGCCGGGTGATTGGCGGAAATCGTCGTGGCGCTCATCGGGGAAATCCAGCGAAAGGGAGAACTGGTTTACGCCCAGCGCGCGCAAGGCGAGATACTTTTCCTCCGTGAACAACCGCCCGTTGGTCACCAGGATGGTGTAAGGCAGGCCGCTCGGCTCCTTCACGGCGCGCACGATATCTTCCAGGTCCCGGCGCAGCAGCGGCTCCCCGCCGGACAATTGCACGGCCATGGGCTTCAGCTTGGCGCGCAACTGGGCGTAGTCGGCCGCGCGCAACAAGCCGGCAGGCTCCGGCTTGATGCCCCCTTTGTCGCAGTGCCGGCAATCGGCGGTGCAGGAATGCGTGAGCTCAAAGGAAACCACCAGCGGGCGGTCCGTCAGGAAACTCCACGTCCCCCGTGAGATCATGCGGACGGCGCGGTCAAATGGAATGGCTTTCACGGTTTACTCCCCGAAAAGAGTTCTTAGACCTGGGGGTCTGGGACGATGACAAAGTTGAACGGGACGCTTAAACCCACCCTGGCAGGTCCAGGGCGCTGCGGGGTTCCTAGGACTGAACAGCATACTCTCACTGATCGCCGGAGACAAGGACAACCTCTTAAAATAGAACAATTTGTCCGATATTTCGGTGGCGATTCCTGCCCTCTTGCAACCCCAATTGCTCGGGAACCTTGACATATTAGTGCCCTCACTTCGGACTGCCCCTGATAACAAGGGGGTAGTGCCCTGATTTGAACGTAGCGCCGCCATCTTGGCGGCCAAGTGTCGGCTGGAAGCTGGCGCAACGTTGAAATTAGGACACTACCAACAAGGGGATCAGGTTGCGCATCAGCCTCGCCCTTCCGAATGATCCATGGGAGGATTCTGGCCATGTAAGGAATTCCAGTCATGCGGCTTGTCGGCATTGAGCGCCCAAAAAATGCAATTCGAGTTTGATTTTCAGCAATTCGAATCATGCCGGTTGTCTGTTTGCCTTCAATCTCTTACCCTTAATCCTCTTGATTCTCAAGGCTTAGGCCGAGGGAGTCAGGGGCTCGGAAGATCCGACGAACAAGATGTCTGAAACCGGAAGGACAGACTTCCCGGTGCGGACCCCTCCGGCCTCCAAGCTCACATGGAATGAAACGATGACCCTTTCCCTGCGGCGAAAACTTCGATTTTGGAATACGCGCCTGCGCGAGTGGCGCATGATTGCCCGGGGTCTCGCCTCGAAGCGCCACCCCGTCCTGGCGCACTTGATTCCCATTCGCCGCTGCAATCTTTCCTGCACTTACTGCAACGAGTTTGACAATTTCTCCCCCCCCGTCTCGCGGGAAGAGATGTTCCACCGCGTCGATCTGCTGGCGAAGCTCGGCACCACGATTATTACCATCAGTGGAGGCGAGCCGCTGCTGCACCCGCATTTGGAAGAGATCGTCCGGCACATTCGCCGCCACGGCATTCTGGCGGGCATGATTACCAACGGCTACCTGCTCACTCCCCAACGCATCGAGCACCTGAACCGCGCCGGCCTGGACCATTTGCAAATCTCCATCGACAACGTCCAGCCGGACGAGGTTTCCAAAAAGAGCCTGAAGGTGCTGGACCGCAAGCTGCAGATGCTGGCGCGCTATGCGATCTTCCAGGTGAACATCAACTCGGTGTTGGGCAGCCCGGTGCGGAATCCCGATGATGCGCTCGCCGTAGCGCGGCGCGCCTTGGAATTGGGCTTCACCAGCACGGTGGGAATCCTCCACGATCACGACGGCCAGCTTCAGCCTTTGAACAAGCACCAGCAGGGACTCTTCGCCCGGATCATGCAGATGGGCAAGCGTTCCTACGCGCGATTCAATCAGTTTCAGAGAAACATTTCGCAAGGCGTCGCGAACGACTGGCGATGCCGCGCCGGCAGCCGCTACCTCTACATTTGCGAAGACGGTTTGGTACACTATTGCTCGCAGCAACGCGGTTTTCCCGCCATCCCTTTGGAAAAGTATTCGCCCGAGCATCTGGTCCACGAATATCACACCCAAAAAACCTGCGCGCCGCATTGCACCGTCTCCTGCGTGCAGCAAGTCGCCATGCTCGACAACTGGCGCTCGCCCCAAACCCGCCCCGCCTTCGTCCCCGTGGAAAACCTGCTCCCGTTCCCCAATTCGCTCAGCGAGGGGTGAGGAACCTTCCAATCGGGTCATCTGGCCATCGGGTCAACGAGCCATTTGTGATTGGCGATTTGTGATCGGCGATCCTCGAGTTTCGATCTTCGAGTTTCGCCTTTTCAGATCCCAATCTTCGCTTTTCGATTTGAGTCTCTCGATTGGTGATTCGTCACTTGCGAGGACGGCGAATCGGTTCATTTTCGCACCCGCTCCTGCCGATAACCGCAGCGGGGGAGTGTGACACTCGGGATGCGTGTCGCTTGGTTCCGCCCATTGCCGAGTTCTTCGGCATAACCACTGCGTGGTCATCCTGAGCACCCGCGAAGGATCTTGCCCTGCCCGCTGCGCCGGCATCCCACCCTCGCAATGGCCTGGCTTAGCCCGCTCGGGATGGCAGATTCCAGAGCTTTTCTTAAGCCCAAAAGCGCTGTAACTGTCTTTCCTTTCAGTAACATTCTGGCCTCGCAGGAATAAGTGGTTTATTTATCAGCAACATTCTGGCCTGAGGGTGAATTTGATCTGGGTCAGATTTGTATCTCCTTTGTTTTCTGATACGTTCTCGGTAATACCTTTGTTTTTGCCCCCCCTTTTTTTCGCTTCGGCATTCGAGTAATAAACCAACTCTTTTAATTTCAATGACATATGTTTTTGGAAAATCGGCTCTGCCAAGGCTAACCCCTTTTCTTTTCTAGTACATTCTGGCCTTCCGAGGTGTTCTGTGAGGCTGAATTTTAGTTCAGCGCGTGCCGCCAACTTCGCGCTCGGCAGAACAGGGTTTAAAGGCGTCACGTCGGCCCTGAATTTGACGCATAATCCTTTCATTTTCGGGCAGGGAGTGGGCTCGAATGTCGTCGATGAACGCGCCATTACTGCATTTTCGTGTAAAAAGACAAATTTACGGGTATACATTTTGTCGCTTTCCATTTGTTTTCATAGATATAGCCGGATCAATCTTCATTTTTAACATCTCTAAAGGGCGCCCCCGTGCGTAGCGCGGAATAACATCGTGCGAAAGCCGACTCCACTGCTCCGAACTGGCTTCAATCCGTCCTTGTATCACCCGCATTTTATTGACCTTGGAAGCCCAGCGCGGGGACGCGCCCAAGGCGCGCGCTGGCTCTCGCCCCGCGTTTGCCGTCTACCGCCTGCTCGCTTCTGATTCTCCGACCGACGACCTCCATGGGCTAGTATACGCCGGCCGACGATGGGGGTCAAGATAAGACGAGGCTACATTGTAAAACCTACTAATCAGGGCGGGGTGTCAGGCCCGGAGTCGGGGTAAGATGCCCCGTCCCATCATTCCGACCGATGATCTCCACCCGCCATCAGGAGGGGAGGCGCAAGGCGCCTGCCGGGCAGCGTAGGCGCCCCCTCCCGCCCGAGCCCGGGCGGGGTCGCAGGAGCGGTTCGCGAGCCGCCTATACGCCTGCCGGTTAGAGGATCTGGTCCAATACCAGCGTTTCAAAGGATTCCACTCGCGCCAGGACCGGGTCATTGGTAATCAATCCCGTAGCTTTGGCATGTGCGGCGGTGGCGGCTTGTAGGGCATCAGGAGAGGGCAAATGATGGTGCGCGCGAATGCGCGCGGCGAGGTCGGCAATTTCCAGGTCCGGCGCGATCCAATCCAGATTGGGGTAAGTGGAAAGCAATCCATAGAACGCCTCCGCCCGCCGCTCGTCGAGCGCGCGATAAGGATGAACCAGCAATTCCATCATGGTGACTGTGGACGTGACAGCCGATGCACCAGGCCGTTCGAGCCAGGAAAAGATGTGATCCGTAAGGGTGAGGTATCGGGCATTTGCCTCTAAATGGTAAATGAAGACATTGGTGTCCAGGGCGATCCGGCGGTGTCTCCGGAGAAAGTGGCGAAGGTGGTCTATTCCCAACTCTGGTGTTCCTTTTGCAGGTAATCGTGAGGATAGGCGCCGCCCGCTAGGCCTCGGATTGCGGCATGATGGGACTTGGGCTTTTGCAGGACAATGACCCGCTCCCCACAAACCACCACCAGAAGCTTATCGCCGGGCTTCAACTGCAATGCCTCGCGCGCCTTGCGGGGAATGACAATCTGGTTCTTGGTTGAAAGAGTCGCTTCGCTCATCGCTTTACACTATAGCACAAAGTAAAGGGGCGAGCGCAAGTCTTGAATCGGGACGCCTGCCCCGGGGCGGGGAAGCGCGAGACAGCGGGAGATCTAGCACGCCTTTACCGCCTGCCGGCTACAGCTCGCGCCTTCCTTCTTGTCCTACGCCGTGGCGATGAGGGCGGCTTCTTCCAGGCCCATTTCCTTGATGGAAATCTCCCGCATCTTGTATTTCTGGGTCTTGCCGTTGATGGTGGTGGGGAAGGAATCGACGAACTTGACGTAGCGGGGAATTTTGAAGTGGGCGATGCGGCCTTTGCAGAGCTCGCGAATGGCTTCCGTGCTGGAAAACCTTATTCCTGTAAGGTACACTGTATAAGCGAGGGCGTGTGTGGCCGCGCCGCACGCCCTCCGCAGAGGAACCGCTATGGCTACGATAATCAGTCCTCCACAGGAAGAACGGGAGCAGCGAACTGTACTCAGGCACGTTAGCTGGGATACCTATGAGAGTCTGCTGGCCGATCATGCCGATGCCCGTTCGCCCCGCTTTACTTATAGCGAAGGGATGCTGGAAATCATGAGCCCGTCGAGCGAGCACGAGAAGCTAATCCAAGTCCTCGCCACGATCGCTGAGTTGGTGGCTGAAGAGCAGGAAATTGAATTCGTGAACCTGGGCTCCAGCACATTTCGACGGCAGGATCTTGATCGAGGCACAGAACCTGACTCTTGCTTATACGTTCAGAATGTTGAACGCATCCGCGGGAAGAAGGAAATCGACCTCAGGGTGGATCCTCCGCCTGACCTGGTCATCGAAATCGAAATCACCAGCCCCGCCGTGGCCAAACTTCCGGTTTATGCGCGCCTGCGGGTTCCGGAGATCTGGCTGCACGATGGCCGCGCCCCAAGAATCCTCCGGCTTTCGGGTGAGCAGTACGAAGACTGTGACCGAAGTGGAGTATTGCCCTCCTTGACCAAATCGGTGTTGTCAGAGGTCTGCGAACAGAGTAAGACCCTTACGACGCTGGCTTGGCGCCGCATGGTTCGCACCTGGGCGAGGGAGCAGGCTCGATAGGGAAACCCCGCCCGCGCGCTACAACAATTCCTTTTCACTGTCGCCTGAAGACGCGCGTGATTGCCGGCGGGGGCGGTTCGCGAACCGCCACTACGACCACGCCAACCCATCGTAGCGCGAACGTCCGCAGCTGGCGCATACATTGCTTCTCGTGCATGCGCTCCATCAGACAATCCCCCACATTATGGGAGCTGCCCGCCGAACATGTTTGGTTGGACGCATGCATAAAAGGCGATCTGTGCGCCACCCCGCCTTTACTGCCTACTGCGTGGTGCCTACTGCCCACGGCCCCCTACGCCGTAGCGATGAGGGCGGCTTCTTCCAGGCCCATTTCCTTGATGGAAATCTACCGCATCTTGTATTTCTGGGTCTTGCCGTTGATGGTGGTGGGGAAGGAATCGACGAACTTGACGTAGCGGGGAATTTTGAAGTGGGCGATGCGGCCTTTGCAGAACTCGCGAATGGCTTCCGTGCTGGAGGCGGCGCCGGGCTTGAGCTTGATCCAGGCCATGACCTGCTCCCCGTATTTGCGGTCGGGGATGCCGATCACCTGCACCTCGCTGATGGCGGGGTGGGTATAGAGAAACTCCTCGATGTCGCGGGGATAGATGTTCTCGCCGCCGCGGATGATGAGGTCCTTGGAGCGTCCGGTGATTTTGCAATAATCGCTTTCGCTCATGGTGGCGAGATCGCCGGAGTGCAGCCAGCCGTCGGCGTCGAGGGTCTGGCGAGTGGCCTCGGGATTCTGATAATAGCCTTTCATTACGGCGTAGCCGCGCGCGCACAGCTCGCCGGGGGTCCCGCGCGGAACCATGCGGCCCGTGCGGGTGTCGACGATCTTGATTTCGGTGTGCGCCATGGGCTTGCCCACAGTGGTCACACGCAGCTCCAGCGGGTCGTCGGGAGTTGTCTGGGTGATGCCCGGCGAGGTTTCCGTTAGGCCGTAAACGATGGTCAGCTCCGAGCAATGCATCTCATCCACCACGCGGCGCATGATGTTGATGGGGCAAGGTGAGCCCGCCATGATGCCGGTGCGCAACGAGGTGAGGTCGAACTCGCGGAAGCGCGCGTGCTCGAGTTCGGCAATGAACATGGTGGGCACGCCGTGGACGGCCGTGCAGCGCTCCTCGGCAATGGCCTGAAGCGTGGCCAGCGCGTCAAAGTAGTGCGCCGGAATCACCATGGCTGCCCCGTGCGCCACGCAAACCATGTTGCCCAATACCATGCCGAAACAGTGATAGAAGGGAACCGGAATGCACAGCTTGTCCCGGCAGGTGAAGCGCATGCCTTGCCCGATCAGCAGGCCGTTGTTCACGATATTGTGATGGCTCAGCAGCGCGCCCTTGGGCTGGCCGGTAGTGCCCGAGGTGTACTGAATATTGATGGGGTCGTCAAATTCCAGCGTGGCGGCGCGGGCCGGAAGGGCCTCGGCGGGAAGGCCCTCGCCCATTTGCAGCATTTCTTTCCAGGGAATCATGCTGGGGGGCGCGGGCGTGTCGCCGATGAAAATCAGGTTGCGCAAATGGGGGAACTTGGCTGATTGCAGCGCTCCCGGCGCGCTAGGGGCGGCTTCGGGGCAGATTTCAAAGAGAATAGAAGGGTAGTCGCTCTTGCGGAAGCCCCTGGTCATGAGAAGCGTCGAGCATGCCGATTGCTGAAGAGCGTGCTCAATCTCCACCGTGCCGTAAGCAGGGTTGAGGTTCACCAGGATGGCGCCGATTTTGGCTACGGCGAACTGCGTAATCACCCATTCGGCGAAGTTGGTGGACCAGATTCCCACCCGCTCGCCCTTTTGGATGCCCAAGCGCAGAAGTCCCCTCGCGGCGCGCTCGACCTCGCGCAGGAATTCAGCATACGTGTAGCGCTCGTTCTGGTGGCGGACGATCAGGGCAGGTTGGTCGGGAAAACGGCTGGCAGTGCGGTCCAACAGCTCGCCTACCGTGAGGCCCACCAGCGGCGATGGGCCCAGGCCTTGGGTGTAACTCAGATGGCTTGCCTCTTGTTCCTCATTTTTCATGCACGCCCCCGCAATCGGTCCAGCCGCCGGCCCAAGTGTCCTTCTTCCTCCCGCGAGGAAGACCAGTTATTTTCTGCAAGGTCTTTTGATCTCGCGCTCAAGACGCCGTAGTATCCGAGGCAAGGGGGGAGAATGTCAAGGCCCTTCCCGGTTTGATAGTGACTCCCGGTAACACAGGCGAGGGGGGATCAGGAAGTCGGCTGTGGGCAATGGGCAGCAAGCAGTAGGGAGCAGGCAGAAAAAAGGGGGCGGCTCGGGTTGACCGCCCCACAATGGGCTCTGGCAAGCGTCTGCGCGTCACAATGCCGGAGAGGAGATATGATCCCGCTGCGGTTGGCTATGGGTCGTCACCAGGCGCTCAAGATCCGCTGGCCCCAGGGGCTTTTCCAGATAATCCGTAGCGCCCAGGTGCATGGCCTGGAGATAGACGTTCATCTCATGGTAACGCGACAGCACCACCACCGGTGTGCGGTGGTCGCGGGCCAAAGCGAGCTCCACCAAGTGGTGCGTTTCAAAGGCCGGGCTAACTTGGCTCACGATCACGAAGTCAAAGCGCTCGCGTTCCAGGCATCTCTCCGCCTCCTGGTAATCGGTAAAAGCCCGGACCGAGTAACCCATGCGTCCTAATAACGCGGTGAAATCCTTCAAATCCTTTGCATCCTCGTCGACCACCATGGCCCTTCCACGGGGAAGGTAAGACGGGGTTGGACGGAGATGTGGAGTGCCATCGCTTGGCATCGTCGCCTCCTTCCCTCCCTTGTGAGAACCTCCCGTCCAAAACAATGTCGGAGCCGGCCGTCGGCATTCTCACTGCTTCCCTCGGGTGAACGAGGGTCGTCGTACAGCCTGTCCATTTCCAGCAAGAACAACCTTCCTCTGAGGGTCGGACAAGGGGAGGAGGGCACTTCGGCCAAAGCCGAAGTGCCCACTTGGCTTTGGTAACTGTATATCAAGGCTTGCAGCGTTGGACGGGGATTGCGGGGCGTCACCCCGAGCGTGTTGGTCGCGGGCTCGGATCTTACCACTGGGATGCCTCCGCACTCATGATTCGGACAATTTATCCGTTTTAGGTACTGGCTGTCTGTTCAAAATTGCTCACATTTGAGAATTCAGGCATTTTGTCAAAACTCGACCCATTTTCATCGGTATCGATAGAACTGCAACCGTGCCGAGGCGCTTGCCAGCGAGTTCCACCTGTTTATCTGTTTTATCCATATCCGCCAACTCCCACTTGCCCAGCAGGACTGGATGCGAGGTAGGCAGTTTCTTATCAAGTATCTCGAAGGTGTCTTGCGTGAACCCCGGAAACCCCCAGATGTTTCCGGTGCGTAGGTCAAGCACCAGTCGGCCCGCCACGGAGCCGCCTTTTGGGGAGGGCAGCCAAACGAAGCCGTGCTCGATATACATCGGGTAGTAGGCCCCAGTGGATTGAGCTTCAACTCTTGGTGGAGCGACGTAGGGGCGCAAGGCGATTATGCCCAGAAAAATAGCAATGACCAGCAGTAGGAACTTCACGAACCCATCGATTTTCATATCGCTCTCCTTTGAACAGGAATGGTCCGGGAACGGCCCGGATGGGCGAATCTCCCAAGGTGTGGAGCAGCAAGGATTAGCCATACCGCATTGGAAATTCACGTACTATCTTTCTTAGAACGCTCAGCGCTTTGCTTATTGCACATTGATAGACGTTACTCCTTACGGGAAGGTTCCACGGTCTTCTACAACGCATAGCTGGGATTGCCGCCGCCTGCATCATTGCCCCTGAGGGGGCCGCACCGGGCGAGCGCGGCAAGATTGCGCAGGAGTCAGCACCATCCTATGCACAAAATGCTTCGAATGAGCGTGCTGTTCGCCAAAAGGATGAGTAAGTCGAAGGGCAAGCATGCCGTATTGTCGGGCGGCGTTCACTGTGCCGCACTTTCAGATCGTCGTCGCGCGCAGGATATGGCCGCCTCTATCAGGGAGAGTCCTTGCCCGGTGGGGAAAGTAGCGGGCAGCTATCTGGGCGGGACCCAAGTCCTCGACCTCCGTGAATCCCCGTGCACGCAATTTGGCGTGGAGAGGGTCTGCCTCCATGTAATTCAGCCAGGCTTCGCCCAATTCGGAGACGCGTTGGGCGCGCCTTTCATGGCGGATGCGCCATTCCACCGGCAGGGAAGCCGGGGGATCACTATAATCGAACACGACGTGTGCGCCGTGGGGGAGACTGGCGATGAAACCGAGGGTTGACCATACGGCTTCCTCCGTGAGGTAAGGCACGACGCCCAGCCAGGTGAAAAAAGTCTGTTGCGAGGGATCAAAACCCGCAGCCGCCAAGCCCTCGGCTAAAGTCTGACGCTCGAACTCGATGGGAGCGAAGGTCAGCGAGCTCGGTATGGGAATCGCGGCATCCTCGAGACGCTGGCGCTTCCAGGCCTGCGTAGCGGGATGGTCAACTTCGAAAATATGCAGCCGGTCACGCAGCGGGTGGCGATAGGCATAAGTGTCCAGTCCCGCGCCGAGCACAACAAGCTGACGCACACCCCGTTCCGCCGCGGCCGCCAAGGCATCCTCCGCAAAGCGCGTCCTGGCGGCGATGAAGATTCGCATCATTCGCCCCGAGGGCCGATCCTCCGCCTGGCGAGCAACGGTTTCCGCATCCTCACCCAGGATGCGCAGGGCGAGTGGATCGGCGAAGATACGGCCCTGCTCCAGGACCTGATGCGCGGCGCGATGAGCGGCCGCGGCCCAGGCAGTCCGGCTTGGCTTTCCCGATTGCATAAATAGACCCTACCAAAACGGCGGTCCGGCCGGCTAGAAAATATAGATGGGTGGCGCGTGGATTTGCCTGTGCGGAGACGACTTTTCAGTGACAGCTCGATCAGGCCTGGCGACATTCTCTGAAGCGAGGATCGGCCATGACAAGGGGAACAACTGAAACCGACCCCCTACATCCTGATAGCCCTTTCCAGAAATCCCAAAATCCTCCATAGTTGATTTGCGGGTCGGCGTAGTAAACTATCTTTCCTAATTTGATGCAGGGTGGCGTGGCGGAGAGCGCGAACATCCGCCGTTGGGAAGGGGCGGCAAGCAGCCGCCTCATCACCCCCCCTGCGACAGCGAAACCAACTGCCCGCAGGCGGCCGGCATCGAAGCATTGAGCCTATCCCAACTCGCGGTGAGATATTCGGGGCAAGAAGCCCAGGAGGTCCATTCGATCATGGTGAAGAAGACGGTGCAGGGGTTGATGATGCTGAGCGCTTTGTTATGGAGCACCGGTGGAGCGCAAGCCCGAGATCTCTTCAAGGATATGCAGATGGATGTGTTTGTGCTGGGAGGGGGATCGACCCTTATCGATTCGCACTATTTTCCCGGCGCGAGCAGTCTGTACTACTCGCATTTTGAATTGGGCCCCAAATTCTCCGTGGGTGCGGCGGTGCCTTACGGAAAGTACCTCAACATTGAGACGGCTTATTCATATGGACCGAATAATTTTGTGGTGACCGATGACAATGAGTTCCCGCACAAGGGGGTGGTGTACCCGGTGCGCGTTTATATCGGCAGCATCAGCGGCGTATTTCACTCGCCTGCCACTATCTTTCACCTGCGACCTTATGCGGAGGCAGGGGTGGAGTTCGACCGGTTCAGCCCGACGCCTGCGGCGGTCGCGGAAGCCTATGATCATGGATTCGCCTCAGTGAGCACGGCGATCATCACCCACAATGATAAATTCGGGTTGAACCTGGGAGGCGGCCTCGACCGCAAACTTACGAAGCGGCTTACGTTCCGCATTGATCTGCGAGATCATGTTACCAGTTCGCCCGCTTTCGGCATTCCCCCGATACCTACCCCGGACAATCTTGCGGTTTTTCCCGCCAAAGGGCGCGCGAACAACATTGAATACACGGCGGGAATCATTTTTCATATAGGGAAGTTGTGAGCTCCCCGCGCTGCTTTTGCGAGCAGCGTGTTGGAAATAACCATTCGGCAAAGAAGAATCAATGACCTCGGGACAGTCAAGTCTCGCGAAGTCAACGATTCTACGCACAGAAAATGTATCGCTGACGGGCTCCTAGGTATCCTGAGAATTGCCACTTATGGTATTCTGAGGGCAGGGACAACCCTTGAAGGAGGGGGCTGAAGGATCCTCCACGCAGGGCAGGGAAGCGGCAACTTTGGATTGTCGCCAACCCTGTGGTTTCGATGCCGGCTTGTCGATGCCCCGACCCAGCCCGGGCAAGCTCGACCGCCGCTACAGGTTTCTCCGCAACCTGTTAGTCCCCCGCCTTATACTCGGTTTCTTCTGGGGAGGGGGCAGTATCGTCCGCAAATTTGGGTCTGGCCGCATTGGCGCCTTGGCTTGTTAAGTGATGCCGCCGGGGGCCGGAAGGCGTAACCGGAGGCACTCCTCTGTCGTCAAAATGAAGGTGTTAGATTTGTAACGCGAAAAAGGGAAGCTTCCTGGGAAAGAGATTTAGAGTGGCGGTAAGCCCGGCGGGACGTCGGAAGACCCATACTCAGGCATCCCAGAATGTACCTTTTGCGGCGGCACAAGAGAGCCATCGCCTTGGGGTTGAGCCGAGGGTGAGTGGCCATCGGCGACAAGAAAAACCCTACCTTGCGACAGAATACATAAGGTAGAGTGTTGTCTGTTTTCTTCAGGAACCGCAGAGGCTAATAGAATATGAATCTGGAAAAACCCAACACGATAGACGGGCAAGACTTGCAGGAAACCTTGCCCAGTTTTCGGATTTCAGAGCCCCCCTCTCCCGTGAAGCCCAAGCGACACGGATGGCTATGGCTGGTGGTTTTGGTCTTAGTGGGGTTGGGCGTCTACTATTATTACCGCTCTCATGCAAATCCCGCCAAGGCGGCCAGTGACTCCGCCCAATCGCCAGGCGGCAGACCCGGGCGAGGCTCGGGCGCGGTTCCGGTGGTAGACGCGATCGCGCGCAAAGGTGACATTGGCGTCTATCTCACCGGCTTGGGCGCGGTTACGCCAGTTCATACGGTCACTGTGCAGAGTCAGATCGCGGGTTACTTGATGCAGGTCCTCTATAAAGAGGGGCAGATGGTGCAGCAGGGCGATCCGCTGGTGGAGATTGATCCGCGGCCCTATCAGGTCATGCTGGAGAACGCCCAGGCGGGATTGCTCCGGGACCAGGCCAACCTGGACAATGCGAAAGTTGACTTGAAACGCTACCAAACGCTGGTCCCTCTCCACGCGGTGCCGGAACAGCAACTGGCCACGCAAGAAGCGTTGGTGAAGTCGGACGAAGGAGTCGTCGCCACGGATCAAGCGCAGATTGACACGGCCAAGCTGGACCTGGTCTATTGCCATATCACGGCCCCGATTACGGGCCGCGTGGGTCTGCGGTTGGTGGATCCGGGAAACTACGTCACCCCGTCCCAAGGCGTGGGCCTAGTGGTCATTACCCAAATCAAACCGATCACCGTGGTCTTCACCCTGGCGGAAGACCAGATTCCGCCCATTATGCAGCGGCTGCACGCGGGCGCCCGGCTTCGAGTTGATGCTTATGACCGGGATATGAAGATAAAGATTGCCCAAGGGTGGCTGGAGACAGTGGACAATCAGATCGACCCCACCACCGGGACCGTGAAGCTGCGCGCAAACTTCGACAACCACGATGGGAGCTTGTTTCCCAACCAGTTTGTCAACGCGCAATTGTTGCTGGAAGAGAAGCAAGGGGTAACCCTGATCCCTACGGCTGCGGTGCAGCGGAACTCACAGGCAACTTACATTTGGATGGTCAAACCTGATTCCAGTGTTACGGTGCGGACGATCACCATCGGCACCCAGGAGGGGGACGAGACGGAAGTTACCTCCGGCTTGGTCCCCGGTGATCAGGTGGTCATGACGGGTGTCGACAGGCTGCAAGAAGGGAGCAAGGTGAGGACGCCAAAATCCGCGGAGAGGAGTCCCAAAGGAAATTCATGAGCCCGTCACGAATCTTTATCCTGCGGCCGATCGCGACGTCGTTGCTCATGATGGCCATCCTGCTGGCGGGCGCCGTAGCATTCAAACAACTGCCGGTTTCCGCGCTGCCGGAGGTCGATTATCCCACCATTCAAGTCATCACCTTTTATCCCGGCGCCAGCCCGGATGTGATGGCTTCGTCCGTCACAGCTCCACTGGAGCGCCAGTTCGGCCAAGTGCCGGGGCTTCAGCAGATGACTTCGACGAGTTCGGCCGGCAGCTCGATCATTACCTTGCAGTTCAACCTCAGCCTGAATATTGACGTGGCCGAGCAGGAAGTTCAGGAGTCGATCAATGCGGCGGGAACTTACCTGCCTCCCGACCTGCCCACTCCGCCCATCTACAGCAAGAGCAATCCCGCCGATGCCCCGGTGCTGACATTAGCCCTCAGCTCCGAAACTCTCTCCCTACCAAAAATTGAAGATCTTGCGGATACCCGCCTGGCGCCGAAGATTTCCCAGTTGCCCGGGGTGGGATTAGTGAGCATCAGTGGCGGGCAGAAACCCGCTGTGCGGATTCGCGCCAATCCCACCTTGATGGCCTCTTATGGCCTCAATTTGGAGGACCTGCGCAGCGCCATCGTGGCGGCCAACGTGGACCAAGCCAAGGGCAGCTTTGACGGCCCGCACCAGAACTATCAGATTGGCGCCAACGATCAGTTGATCTCCAGCGCGGATTATCAGCCGCTGATTGTGGCCTACCGAAACGGCTCCCCCGTGAAGTTGACCGACGTGGCGAAAGTCAACGACAACGTCGAAAACGTCCGCCAAGCCGCCTGGATGAACGAAACCCCCGCCGTGATCGTGAACATTCAGCGCCAGCCGGGCGCCAATGTCATTGCCGTGGTGGATCGCATCAAGGTCCTCCTCGACCAGCTCATGAAATCCCTGCCCTCTTCGGTCAAGGTCAGCATTCTGACTGACCGGACCACCACGATTCGCGCCTCCGTCCGCGATGTCGAATTCGAATTGATGTTGACAGTGGCGCTGGTGGTGATGGTCATTTTCCTCTTCCTGCGCAATTTGGCCGCTACGGTCATTCCCAGTGTTGCCGTGCCGCTCTCTCTGGTCGGGACGTTCGGAGTCATGTATCTGCTCGGTTACAGCCTGAACAACCTGAGCCTGATGGCCTTGACCATTTCCACCGGGTTCGTCGTGGACGACGCCATCGTGATGATTGAGAACATCACGCGCTACATCGAAGAAGGCGAGCCACCGCTTCAGGCGGCGTTAAAAGGGTCTGCACAGATCGGCTTCACCATTGTTTCGCTGACCATCTCTCTGATTGCCGTGCTGATTCCCCTGTTATTCATGGGCGACATCGTCGGGCGGCTTTTCCGCGAGTTCGCCGTCACTTTGGCCGTCACCATTCTGGTCTCCGCCATCGTGTCTTTGACGCTCACTCCCATGATGTGCTCGAAGTTGCTCAAGCATTCCCCGGAGGCCGATCAGACCCGTTTCTATCGGGTCACCGAGCACGCTTGGAAGGCCATCATCTCCTTTTATGACCGCACCCTCCAGGTGGTCCTGCGCCATCAAACCGTGACGCTGCTCGTCGCGGCGGGGACCCTGGTCCTCACCATCCTGCTCTATATTTACATTCCCAAGGGTTTCTTCCCGATTCAAGATACCGGGGTCATTCAAGGCATCTCGCAGGCTTCGGAGACAGTGTCGTTTCCGCAAATGTCCACCATGCAGCAGGAGGTGGGCAAGATCATTCTGCAAGACCCCGCCGTGGACAGCCTCTCTTCGTTTATAGGCATCGACGGGACCAACACCACGCTGAATAGCGGGCGCATTTTGATCAACCTGAAGCCGCTCGACGAGCGCCAGATCAGCGCCAGTGAGGTCATCCGCCGTTTGCAGCCGGAACTGGCCCGCGTACCGGGAATCACGCTGTTCATGCAGCCCGTGCAGGATATCACCGTTGAGGACCGAGTCAGCCGCACCCAATTCCAGTACACCCTGGAAGATCCCAATGCCGACGAGCTCTACGCGTTCGCCCCCCGTATGCTCGAGAAACTCCGCGAGTCGCCGTTGTTGCGTGATGTAGCGAGCGATCAGGAGGTGGGCGGACTTTGTAGCCGGCTCGTGTTCGATCGGAACACGGCTTACCGTTTTGGCATCTCCCCCTCGACCATCGATCAGACGCTTTACGACGCCTACGGGCAGCGGGAAGTATCCACCATATACACGCAGTTGAACCAATACCACGTGGTGTTGGAAGTGGATCCGAGCTACCGGCAAAATCCTATCGACCTGCGGGACCTCTTCATTCGCACCAACGCCAGCAGTTCCGCGGGTTCCTCGGGGTTGGTCTCGGGAGGCTCGGCGGCTGCCCAGTTGTACGGACCCACCAGCTCGCTGACCGCGGCCAACACCAGCCTTTCGAATTCCACTTCGTCCTCGGGCCTTTCTACCACCATCGCCTCGGATAACGCCTTTGGCGGGGCACAGATCGCTTCCACAACGCCCTTCCCCAATGGCGGGCAAGTCCCGCTGGCGGCCTTCACCCACGTGGAGGAGACCAATGTCCCCCTCACCGTAAATCACCAGGGCCAGTTCCCGGTGGTCACGCTTTCTTTCAACCTGGCGCCCCAGGCCTCGCTGGGAGACGCCATTGAGGCCGTGAACAAAGTCAAGGACGAAAGCCACATGCCGGCGGCCGTTCAGGCGGCCTTTCAGGGAACGGCGGCGTCGTTCCTGGCCTCGCTCTCCAACGAACCTATCCTGATTCTGGCGGCCCTGGTCACGGTTTATATCGTTCTGGGCGTCTTATACGAAAGCTACATCCACCCCATCACCATTCTGTCCACGCTGCCTTCGGCGGGCGTGGGCGCCCTGCTGTCGCTCATGATCGTGCGGACTGATTTCAGCGTGATTGCTCTGATCGGTTTGGTCCTGCTCATCGGGATTGTCAAGAAAAACGGCATCATGATGATCGATTTTGCTTTGGAGGCGGAACGTAAGGAAGGGATGACGCCGGTGAATGCCATCTATCAGGCCTGCTTATTGCGCTTTCGGCCGATCATGATGACCACCATGGCGGCGTTACTGGCCGGTGTGCCCTTGGCGCTGGGCACGGGCATGGGATCGGAACTGCGCCGGCCTTTGGGGATCACCATGGTCGGCGGACTCCTCCTGAGCCAGTTGCTGACGCTCTACACGACCCCGGTCATTTACCTCTGGTTTGACCGCTTGGCGACGCGCCTTTCCCGGCATCACAGCGGAGGACACGGCACGGCGCCAGCCCTGGCGGAATGAGCAAAGAAAGTGGCAAGTAACGAGCGACAAGCAGGATTGCCGATCGTCGATGGACGATTGGCCAAAATCGACAATTCGCTCACTCGTCTTTGAAGATGCATGAATATCTCTGAGCCTTTCATCCGGCGGCCCGTAGCATCAACGCTCCTCGTCGTCGCCGTGTTTTTAGCAGGCGCCGTGGCCTTCCGCTTGCTCCCGGTGTCGCCATTGCCCCAGGTGGATTTTCCCACCATATCCGTGTCGGCAGGTTTGCCCGGGGCAAGTCCGGAGATCATGGCCTCTTCGGTCGCCACCCCGCTCGAACGCCAGTTTGGGCGTATTGCGGCGGTCAGCGAGATGACTTCCGCGAGCGCCTTGGGGTCCTCCAGCGTCACCTTGCAGTTCAATTTGGACCGGAACATTGACGCCGCGGCGCGCGACGTGCAAGCCGCCATCAATGCCGCGCGCGGATACCTTCCCAGCAATCTTCCCAGCAACCCGACTTATCGGAAGGTGAACCCGGCTGATTCGCCCATTCTCATCATCGCTTTGACGTCCGACACCCTCTCCAAAAGCCAGATTTACGATTATGCCTCCACGATTATGGCCCAGAAGCTGGCGCAAGTGAGCGGGGTGGGGCAAGTTTTCGTGGGAGGCGGCGCGCTGCCCGGGGTGCGCGTGGAAGTTAACCCCACCTTGCTCGAGAAGTACGGCATTGGGCTGGAGCAAGTTCGCGGCGTGCTGAGTAACTCCAATTCCAACACCCCCAAGGGATATTTTTCCGACGGTCATCGCATGTGGCAGGTGGGGGCCAATGACCAGCTCTTCCACGCGGTGGACTATCAGCCGCTGATTGTGGCTTACCGCAAGGGCTCGCCGGTGCGCCTCTCCGATGTTGCCGAAGTGCGGGACGGGCCGCAGACGATCATGTCCTCCGCCTATACCAACGGTAAACCGTCCGTTTTGGTCGTCATCTTTCGCCAGCCGGGGGCGAATATCATCGACACCGTGGACCGCGTCCGGGCCATGCTGCCGCAGCTCAAGGCCGACATCCCCCCCACCATCGACACGCGCTTCGCCATGGATCAGACCCTGACCATCCGCGCCTCGGTGCGGGATGTGGAGCGGACACTGATCATCTCGGTGATTCTGGTGATTCTGGTGGTTTTCGTCTTTCTGCGCAGTGCGCGGAGCACGTTCATTCCCAGCATCGCCGTTCCCGTGTCCCTGGTGGGGACTTTTGGGATCATGTACCTGTTGGGCTATAGTCTCGATAACCTTTCCTTGATGGCTCTCTGTATTTCGACCGGGTTTGTGGTGGATGACGCCATCGTGGTGATTGAGAACATCTCGCGCTACTTGGAGAAGGGCATGGCGCCCTTCGATGCGGCGCTGCGGGGCGCGCAGGAGATTGGCTTTACCGTGCTGACCATGAGCATTTCGCTGGTGGCGGTGTTTATCCCTCTGCTGCTGATGGGAGGGATTGTCGGCCGCTTGTTCCGCGAGTTCGCCGTGACTCTGTCCACGGCCATTCTGGTTTCCCTGGTGGTTTCGCTCACCGCCACCCCCTGCATGTGCGCCCATCTCCTCTCTCAGCACGAGTCCCACGGCACGATTTACCGGGCATCCGAACGTGTCTTCAATGCGGTAGTGGAGTTTTACGGAAGGACACTGGCCGTCGTGCTGCGTTTCCCGGCTACCACCTTGGCCGTGTTGCTGGCCACGATCGCCCTGAATGTTTATCTCTACATTCATGTTCCCAAGGGTTTCTTCCCGCAACAGGATAACGGGCGCATGATGGGATCGATCATCGCCGATCAGGATACTTCCTACCAGGCCATGGACAAGATTTTGCAGGAGATGATTAACATCATCAAGGATGACCCGGCGGTGGATGCCGTCAGCGGCTTCTGCGGCGGTGGCGGCCCGGGTGGCGGGGCCATCAACCAAGCGCGGATGTTCATCATGCTCAAGCCCCCCGCCCAGCGCAACATCACTGCCGACCTGGTCATTGCGCGTTTGCGCCCGAAATTAGCCCATGTTCCCGGCGCGGCGCTTTATATGCAATCCTCGCAGGATATCCGCGTCGGGGGACGCTTTGGCGCCGCGCAATATCAGTTCACCATGCAAGGTGATAATCTGCACGACCTGCAAGTTTATGGCCCGCGGATGTTGCAGGAGTTAAGGACCGTCCCCCAGATCGTGGATGTGAATACCGATCAGCAGAATAGCGGCTTGCAAAGTTACGTTCAGGTTGATCGCCCCACGGCCGCCCGTTTCGGCATATCATCGCAACTTGTCGATAACACCCTTTACGACGCCTTCGGAGAGCGCGAGGTCTCGACCATGTACACTGCGCTCAACCAATACTACGTCATCATGGTGGTGGGGCGCCATTTCTGGCAGAACCCTTTGTCCTTGCGCCAGATTTACGCCTATGCGCCGAACGGGCAGGAGGTTCCCCTGAGCGCGTTCGCGCATTTTAGTTCCATCACGGCGCCGCTGGCGGTAAATCATCAGGGCCTCCAGCCCTCGGTGATGGTTTCGTTCAACCTCCAGCCGGGCGTGGCGCTGGGGGATGCGGCGGACGCTATTCTGGCTAAGGCGGCTAAGATTGGCTTGCCCTCAACCATTCACACTGGATTTGCCGGGAACGCGCAAGCTTATGTGGATTCGCTTTCCAGCGAGCCTTTGCTGATCCTCGCTGCCCTCGTCTCGGTTTACCTGGTCTTGGGGATCCTCTACGAAAGTTACGTTCATCCCGTGACCATTCTCTCCACCTTGCCGTCGGCCGGAGTGGGCGCGCTACTGGCGCTGATGCTCACGCGGACCGATCTCACGGTGATCGCTATCATTGGAATCATTCTGCTGATCGGCCTTGTGAAAAAGAACGCCATCCTGATGATTGACTTTGCGCTGGCCGCCGAACGCAACGAAGGGAAGTCTTCCCGTGACTCGATCTACGAAGCCTGCCTGTTGCGCTTCCGGCCCATTATGATGACCACCATGGCGGCCATGCTCGGCGCCGTGCCACTCGCCCTCGGCAGAGGCATGGGCTCGGAATTCCGCCGTCCCCTGGGAATCGCCATCATCGGCGGGCTCATGGTTAGCCAGTTACTGACGTTGTATACCACCCCTGTGGTGTATCTCTATTTCGACCGCCTTCAGAATTGGTGGTACCGGCTTCGAGGGCTGGACCCCGAAGTGGCCAGGCGACTCGCCACCGACTCGGAAAACTGAAACGTATGCTCATGTCGTGGATGACTACAAACTTTGCAAAACCTGCCCGCTCCAAGGTTGGCAGTGTGTGGGGCCTTCCTGCGATCGTCTTTATCACCATGGTTGGGGCCGTGCTTTTCCTGGCTTCTTGCATGGTAGGCCCTAATTATAAGCGCCCACCCGCCGCCACGCCGCCGGCTTACAAAGAGCTCCCGCCCGCGGGCTCTTCCCAGGCATCAGAGTGGGCGCCGGCGCACCCAAACGACGCTCTGGCCCGCGGCAAATGGTGGGAAATCTATAACGACCCGGAGCTGAATGCCCTGGAAGAACAGGTGAGCATTTCCAACCAGAATGTCAAAATGGCGGAAGCGCAATACCGCGAGGCGAAGCTCAATGTGCGTATCGCCCGCTCTTACTTGTATCCTACGATTACCGCCTCTCCTTCCATCACCAACTCCCGGTCGGCGGTTACCGGTTCTGGCAACAAGAACTTTGTCCCCAGTTCGCAAACGAGCTACGAATTCCCCTTCAGCGTATCTTACGAAGCTGATGTTTGGGGAAGCGTCCGGCGCGAGTTTCGGGCCATAGCCGAGGCCGCGCAAATCAGTGACGCACAGTTGGAAAATGCGCGGCTTTTATATCAGGCGGAGCTGGCGCAGGACTACTTTGAACTCCGCGGCACGGATGGCGAAAAAGAGCTGCTCGAAGCTAGCGTGAAATCCTATCAGGATTACCTCAAGCTCACCCAAGATAGATTCAATAGTGGAGTGGCGTCGGGCGCGGACGTGGCCCAGGCGCAAACCCAACTGGAGACCGCGCGGGCGCAGTTGATTGATTATGATGTCGCGCGCGCACAGTACGAGCACGCCATTGCCGTGCTGGCGGGCAAGCCCGCCGCGGAAGTCACGGTTACTAACGGTTCCATCAAGATCGTCCCGCCACCCGTGCCGGTGGGGCTTCCTACCACCCTTCTGGAGCGTCGACCCGATATCGCCACTGCTGAACGGCAAATGGCAGCGGCCAACGAGCAGATTGGAATCGCCAAAGCCGCCTACTACCCCACCATATCCATCAGCGCTTCCGCAGGCGTCGAAAGCTCGTCATTCTTGAAGTGGGTCTCCTGGCCCAGCCGCTTTTGGTCTTTAGGGCCGCAGGCGGCGGAGATCATCTTCAGCGGCGGCAGAATTCGCGCAACGGTGGAACAAAACGAGGCGGCCTACGACGCCACGGTGGCGAATTATCGCCAGACCGTCCTCACTGCCTTCCAGCAAGTCGAGGATAATCTGGCGGCGCTGCGCGTGCTCGAGAAAGAAGCGCAGGCCGAGAACGATGCCGTGCAAGCCGCCCAAAACTCTCTGGATATTTCCACTTACCAGTACAAGGCGGGCACCGTCAACTACCTCACGGTCATCACCGCGCAAGCCATTCTTCTGCAAGACCAGGTGCAGGCCGTGAGCATTCTGACTCGCCGCATGAGCGCCAGCGTTCTTCTGATCGAAGCGCTGGGCGGCGGCTGGGACACCTCGAAGCTCCCGACGGTCAAAGAGGTGTCGCACGGCAAATAGAACCGCAATCCTCCTGTCCTCGTATGCGTTTTTACCGCGATGCTGAAATGTAGGGGTTGCTATGGGCCTCTTTGAATTCCTGCGGGCGCACCCTTCCATTCCATCGCGAAGATTCCGCGCCGAAATGATGCCGTTCCGTCTCGCATTTGCCGATTGCAGGGAGCACAACAATGCAGTCCAGCGACCGCCTGCGAATTCCGTTGATTGCCGCCACGGTGACCTTCGGGTTGCATCTGATCGGCAACCCGCACTATGGATTCTTCCGCGATGAACTCTATTTCATTATTTGTGGGCAGCACCCGCAATGGGGCTACGTTGACCAGCCCCCGGTGGCGCCGCTTCTGGCTGCCGGAACGCAGATGTTGGGCCACTCGCTTGTGCTCTTGCGCGCCGTTCCCGCGTTTTTTGCCGCCGCGGCCGTTTACGTTTCGTGCTTGCTCGCCGAGGAGCTGGGGGGAGGACCTTTCGCCGAAGTCCTTGCCGCGCTCGGGGTGTTTTTCGCCCCCGTCCTGATGAACTTTGGCATGAAGGTCTCGCCCGACGCGATTGGCCTTTGGCTCTGGCCACTGGCGGCGCTTTATACCTTGCGTCTCACGAAAGGCGCCGACCCCCGCGGGTGGCTGGCGGTGGGCGCTATCGTGGGGATCTGCCTCGAAAGCAAATACAGCGTGCTGTTCTTCTTTGCCGCCCTGCTGCTGGGCTTGCTCCTTACCTCCGAGCGGAGAATCTTCTGGTCACGCTGGTTCCTCGCGGGATGCGGCGTTTGCGGGCTGATCGCTTTGCCGAGTTTCCTGTGGCAGGCGTATTACCGCTTTCCCATGCTGGAACTGCTGCGCAATGGCCAGCACGGAAAGAACGTCATCGTCGGCCCCCTGCAATATCTGTTTCAGCAGCTCCTGATTACCAACGTGTTTCTCTCCCTGGTGTGGATTCTGGGCTTGGGCTGGATTTTGTGGAATGCGCGTTTCCGTTTCCTGGGTTACACGTACATCTTTCTGATCGCCTTCATGATCGTGTTGCATGGAAAGCACTACTACCCCGCCGACGTATACCCGTATCTCCTGGCGGCGGGGGGCGTGGCGATAGAAGCGTGGACGAATCGATGGAAGGCAATTCGCCCGGCCGTGGCCATCGCCGTGACCGCATTGGGCCTCGTTTTCGTCCCCTTTGCCATGCCTGTCCTTCCGGAAGAAGCAATGGTTTCATACGAACAGGCGATAATGCGCGCGTTGCACGTCCAGCGAGGTACGCTGGCCACCGAGCACCAGCGCCCTGCGGCGCTTCCATCCGATTGGGCGGATATGCACGGCTGGCCCCAACTCGCCGCGGTGGTTGGGAACGTCTACCAGTCTCTTCCGCCGGGTGACCGCGCGCAGGCTGCCATCGTGGCAAGCAATTACGGCGAAGCAGCCGCGATCGACTTCTTCGGACGCCAGTACGGATTGCCTCCGGTGATCAGCGGCCACAATCAGTATTACCTGTGGGGAACGCACGGCTACAGCGGAAACGTGATCATCGATGTGGCGGGAGACTGCGGGGCCGGCGAGCATTTGTTCGCGTCCAGCGAGCGTGCCGCGACCTTTACCTCGCCGTGGGTGCAGACTTATGAAGACGGTATCCCCATCATGGTTTGCCGCGGCATCCGGATACCTTCGGCCGAGTTGTGGCCCAGCCTCAAAAGCTACCGATAGGTTCTCTTGCTTCCTCCGTTGGGAAGTGCACCGTCCGGAATTTGCGGCTGCCACTTGGCGCAATTCCTGGTGCATCCTTGGTCCGCGGTTCGCTTGCTCCAATTCCAGTCTCCACTTTTGGGGATCTTCAAATACCCGGCGCGTGCTGGAACCAGAAGCAAGCTGGCGGCTATACCGACTGGCCTTCTTCGTCGCCACTTTCGGGCGGGACTTCGTCCAGGTTTTCCGCCGTTACGCCGGGGGTGGAGGATTTGGCGCCTCGCCGCATGGCCACAATGCCGGTGCGGACCATTTCCAACACGCCAGAAGGTCGCAGCACTTCCAGCAGGCGATCGATCTTCTCCTCGGCGCCGGTGATTTCGATGATCAGCGACTCGGTCGCCACATCGACCACGCGCGCCCGAAAGACGTTCACCAATTGCAGCACGTGGGAGCGTTCGTCGTGCTGCGCGGCCACTTTAATCATCGCCAGGTCGCGGGTAATGGCGGGCTCATCGGTGATGTCTTCCACCAGCAGGACATTCACCAGCTTGTAAAGGCTCGCTTCAATCCGGCGCGACTGGTCCTGGTCCGCCTCGAGCGTAATGGTCATGCGGGAGACTTCCGGTTTTTCCGTGCGTCCCACCGTCAGTGAATCGATGTTGAAGGCGCGGCGGCGGAACAACGATGCCACCCGCGTCAGGACGCCGGGCTTGTTCTCGACATGGACCACAAATGTTTTCAGCATTTGAACCTGGCTATTTTGGATTTTGGATTTGCGGTTTCAGGCTGGCGAGATCCCCAGAGACGATCCGACATTGGCGGGTTCGTCGGCGCAATCCAAGTTCAACCTTCCAACTTCAAAATCACCAATCGCCAATCCTATTCATCCTCGGCAGTCTCCACCAGCGGGCTGGGGCGGCGGATCATTTCGTGCAGCCCGGCGCCGGCGGCAACCATGGGATAGACCGCATCTTCCTGCTCGACTTGAAAATCAATCAGCATCGGGCCCTCGCGCCGGCGCGCTGATTCCACCGCGGGCACCACTTGCGAGCGCTGGGTCACCGCCGCGCTGCGAATTCCGTAAGCCTCGGCCAGCTTGCAGAAATTGGGGCTCAGCAAGGGAGTGGATTCGTAGTTGCGCCCGTAGAAGAACTCCTGCCACTGCCGCACCATTCCCAGATATCCGTTGTTGATGATGGCGATGTGGATTTTCAGCTTCTCCTGGACGAGGGTTGCCAGCTCGGCCATGGTCATTTGGAATCCGCCGTCGCCGGCCACCACCCACACTTCCGCCTCCGGGCGCGCCACCTTGACCCCAATGGCGGCGGGCAGCGCGAATCCCATGGTGCCGAGGCCGCCGGAGGTAATCAGCGAGCGGGGCGCTTCGTGCTTGAAGTATTGCGCCTCCCACATCTGGTGCTGGCCCACGTCGGTGACCACCACGGTGTCGCCGCCGCGAGTTTCCTGCCACAGGTCGTTGATGACGTGCGCGGCATAGAGGTGCCCGCTGTCCGGCAGGTTCTTGATGTCCCGCACCGCGGCATCGCCTTTCAGTCCGTCAATGTAATTCCGCCACTCACTGCAATCAATGGGCTGGATGCGGGGCAATAGTTCGCGCAGAACTTCCCGCATGTCGCCGATGAGGGCCACATCCACCTTTACGAGTTTGTTGATTTCCGTGGGGTCGATCTCTACCTGGATTTTGCGCGCCTTGGGGGCGTAGGTCTTCAGGTTGCCGGTCACGCGGTCGTCAAAACGCATGCCCAGGGCGATCAGCAAGTCGGCGTCCTGGATGGTGTGGTTCACCCAAGCCTCGCCGTGCATTCCCATCATGCCGAGATTCAGCGGGTGGGAGGCGGGGAAAGCTCCGAGGCCAAGCAGCGTCAGCGTGACGGGGATACCGGCGCGCTCGGCCAACTCGCGGACCTCGTTCATAGCGCCGGAGAGGACGATGCCGTGCCCGGCGAGGATCACGGGCCGCTTCGCCTCGTGGATCAGTTGGAGGGCGTGGGAATAATCCTCCGCCGTGGGCGAGAGATCGGGGCGATAGCCCGGGAGTTGGGGTTTCGCCGCTTCCCAATCGAATTCGCACGAGGACTGCTGCGCGTCTTTGGTGATGTCCACCAGGACGGGGCCGGGACGGCCGGAGGCGGCCACATAAAAAGCTTCGCGGAGCGTGCGCGCCAGTTCGCCGGCATGGGTCACCAGGTAGTTGTGCTTGGTGATGGGCAGGGTCACGCCGGTGATGTCCGTTTCCTGAAAGGCGTCGGAGCCGATCAGCTTGCTGCCCACTTGCCCCGTGATGCAGACCACCGGGGATGAGTCCATCATGGCCGTGGCGATGCCCGTAACCATGTTGGTGGCGCCGGGGCCGGAGGTGGCCACCGCCACCCCCACGCGCCCGCTGGTGCGCGCGTAACCGTCCGCCATGTGCGTGGCCCCCTGCTCGTGCCGCACCAATACGTGATGGATCTTGCTGTGCTTCAGCGCATCGTAAGCGGGAAGAATCGCCCCGCCCGGGTAGCCAAAGACGTGCTTCACGCCTTCGCGCTCCAGGCATTCCCAAAGAATCTCCGCTCCCGTCCTGATCATGTTTCTCATTTCCTTTGCAAAGGCTGTAGTCGCCCGAGCCCAGCCCTACACCGCATTGTACAATAGGCGGGCTTCAACAGTGAAACTCCTCTCAGAGAATTGATGAGTCAAGGCAATGTCGGAGCAGTGAGTTTATCCCCCAGCCGACGGACCAAATAGCGGCGTAGCGGCGGGATTACCCCGCCACATGGCGGCGTCCCGATAAGGTCGGGGCAGATTCCCGTCAGCACTGCATCGGCAAGTGCCACCCGTGGTGTCATGGCCGGGGCCGTCATGGGCGGGAGTACGATGAGTCGCGGCAAGCTGCGCGTGTCACTTTGCCAATCACTTCGACATCGCGTCAAGACGATATCTCGTTTACTTTCAGTAACTTATACTTAAATTTCGGTGGCATACCGTGAAAACAAGGTAACTCGCTTGTTTTCAATAAACAATGAGGAGCACTTTTTTTGCCCCTTTGTTTTCAATAAACTATGAGGAGCTATCTTCATTTTTTACTTTTCTGTAGCCCCCCTCCAGCCTTGAAAGGAACATGGGCGAGCCGGCACAATCGGCGGAGGCCGGCATTTTTCGTCTTTGGCATGAGCAACAAGCTGATTTCCTTCGAAGCCGAACGCCTGACTTCCGCCTCCTTGAATCCTCAACCGGCATCCTCTCACAGTGTACCATTCTACGCTATTAATGTCAAGATACACTTGCCGACATTGGAGCCTACAGGATCTCGCTGTGGGACATCAGGTGCAGCGCTGACCCGGGTTGAAGTCCCTCGGCTTTTCCTTATCCAATCAGGAACTCCGCCTGTTCACGCAGCTCGCCCGTTGTTACTGAAAACTGACAACTGACAACTGAAGACTCATTCTTGCTGGATGAGAGGGAATCTTACTCATCCGGCTCTTGGCGAACTCGAGCAAGCGCCGCAGGCCCTGCTGATGTTGTTCAACTGTAACGAAGAGCATTGGCCTTTTGCTCCCTTCCCGCAAAACCCCGTGCGGGTTGGCCTCGGGGTTTGTTCTTTTCGTCCATTTCCGCAGAGCATAACACGAGCTCGTCTGCCGGCGCATCCTGGTGGTATCATTGCCCTACCACAAAGGAGGAACCATAACTCATCTTCATCGACCCATAAGGGGACAGTTCATTTCTACGGCCACGGCGCTGGTGTTTCACGCCGAATTGGCGCTGAGCCGGACTTGGATGGATGGCGACCGGATGGAGGTCCGTCTCCCCTTGAGCCTGCGCACGGAGACTTTGCCGGGCGATGAGACCCAGCAGGCTACGATGTATGGCCAGCTGGCCCTGGCGGGGCGACTCGGGGCTGAGGGCCTCACGAAGCAAGTGTTCTACGCGGAAAACTCAACTACAGCAACTCGTGACGCGATTCCTGCTCCCGCCATCGCGACCAGCCGCAAGGATCTCGTGGACTGGCTGAAACCAGTCTTGACCCAAGCGCTGATTTTTCAAACGCCAGGGCAGGAAAGACCAATAATTGTGATTCCGCTCTATGATTCGTTCGGCGAGCGCTACGCGGTGTATTGGAAAACGGCCTCCACGGCGGTTTGAGGACATCGGAACGGCGCCGGGAGGGTGCGAAAGATTGCAGAGCGAGAATTTGAAATGAGGAGGGTTGGCGGCATGAATTGGCTTCTTTCCGTGCTGGTGGCAGTTTTCTGCGTGTTTGGCGTGGTGGCGCAGACTCCGGGTGATGAGTCCACCGAGGCCCGCCGGTCGCGTCTGAAGGCCGCGCTCCAAGAGGAGTGGGAGTACCATTTGCGCACTAACCCCGAGGACGCCACGGAGGTGGGCGACAATCGGTATAACGACCGCTTGAGCGATTATTCGCCGGAGTTCTTCGCGGCAGATGCCCAACACGCGCGGCAGGCCCTCCAGGTTTTCGAATCCATTGACGCCACTGGTTTCCCCGAACAGGAGCGTTTGAGCAAGGCGCTGATGATGCGTGAGCTGCGCGAGAAGATCGAGGCGGCGGGATTCAAGGATTGGGAAATGCCCGTCGATCAGATGAATGGCGTGCAACAGGCGCTGGCGAGCCTGCCTTCGGACACAACCTTCCGCTCGGTGAAGGACTATCAGGATTACGTTGCCCGCCTGCATCAAATCCCCCGCGTTCTTCAGCAGGCCACCGCGAACATGCGCCGCGGCCTGCGCGACCATCTGGTTCCGCCCCGTTACTTGCTGGAAAAGGCCGCCCTCGAGACGCAGGACATTGCCGGAAAGTCCGTGGGCGACAGCCCCTTCACCCAGCCGGTTCGCAATTTTCCGGTAGGCATTTCCGAAGCCGAACAAAAATCCTTGCGCGATGCTGTTTTTGCCGTGGTCAGGCAGGAGGTGGCGCCGGCCTACGCGCGGCTGGCGGACTTTCTGCGTAACGAATACGGGCCGCACGGGCGCAGCGAATACGGCATTTGGGCGCTGCCCGATGGCGACGCCCGCTATCGTTTCGACATAAAGCAAATGACCACGACGGATATGAGCCCGGAACAAATCCACCAACTGGGGCTCAAGCAAGTGGCGGAAATTGAGGCGGAGATGCTGAAGCTTGCCCGTCGGCAGGGTTACAACGACTTGCCCAGTTTCAATGAGCACATTCGCAAGGATCAGCAACTCTACGCAACCTCCGGCGAGCAGCTTTTGGGTCTGTACAAGCATTACACCGACCAGATGTATGCCAAGCTTCCGCAAATGTTCGGGCGTTTGCCCCGGAACAAACTGATAGTCGTTCCCATGGAGGCCTTCCGCGCGCCCAACGAGGTCCCTGCGGATTATTCGATTGGCGCCGGGAATGGCTCGCGGCCCGGACGCATCAACGTGAACGAATACGACCCGCGCCATCGCCTGCTGCTGAACGTGGAAGCCATCGCTTACCATGAGGGCATCCCCGGCCACCATCTGCAATTCTCCATCGCCCAGGAGCAGACGGACCTGCCTGCCTTCCGCCGATTCGCTTATTACAATGCCTACTCGGAAGGTTGGGCATTCTACGCGGAGCGTTTGGGCAGGGAAGTGGGCTTTTACCAGGACCCCTATAGCGAATATGGGCGGTTGGAAAATGAAATGTGGCGCTCCGTCCGCCTGGTGGTGGATACGGGTGTGCATGCCAAACACTGGTCTCGCCAGCAGATGGTGGACTTCTTCCGCCAACATACCGCGATGGACGAGCCCAATATCGAAACTGAAGTGGACCGCTACATCGCCTGGCCGGGGCAGGCCCTGGCCTATAAGCTCGGGCAGATGAAAATCATCGAATTGCGCGAGCGCGCCCGTAAAGAACTCGGCGAACGCTTTGATTTGCGCGCCTTCCACGACGCGGTGCTCGGTGATGGGCCGTTGCCCCTGGACGTGCTGGAAGCGAACATGGACAGGTGGATTGCCGCGCAGAAGGGCGAAGGGGCGCACTAGGACGGGAGCGGGGACCTGTTTTGTAGGTCTGCGGTTTTTCCTTTCCCATCGGTGGCGAGCCGCGGACATACAAAAAAGATCCGCGCTACAGGTGCTCATTGGTTGCGATGGGTTTGTTACTCTTGCCTTTTGCCCTTTGCGCTTTGCCTTTTGACTTGCTCTTGCGGTTCCCGCGCGCTTACATGGAAGATGGCGTTCCGGCCTTAATATCGATGACAAATAACCTGCCGTCGGTGTGCCATGTGCCGCCGGTGGCCGTCATTCCGCTACTGAGCGGGTTGGGAGGGGCGATGAGTTCGGCGGCCTGGACGGCGCCGCTTCCGAAAAGGTCGAAGCCGACTTGCGCGCGCTCGTCATCGAGGTCAGGGTCGGTGGCGTGGGAAATCACCCCGGGGTGTACGTCGATGCCCACGTCGTGCGTAGCGGCGCCCAGCCAGATGGGGCGGCCGTCAGGCGCGCTGGCCGAGGTTTGCCACAGGCGCAGGTGGTGGCGCTTGTTGAAGGTGTCGAGCGTCTTCTCGAAGGCCAAATCCTCCTTCCGTCCGAACAGGTAAAGGTCGGAGACGGGGGCAGCGTTGTAGCCATCGCCGTTAATGACCGCCAGGCTGGTTTTCCAAATTGATTTTTCATTCTTTTTGCTGGGTTCGGTCCAGCCCGCCTGGCGGAACGCCTGCTCGATTTCTTGCCTCGTGCCGACGAACACCAGGTTGATGGGATCTCCCGGATGGTTAGTTTTGCTCGCCGCGTGCTTGGGCGCGCTGGCCAGGACATCGGCCACCGACACCCGCAAGCTGGCGGGAAGAGGGTCAGGGCCGGCGGATGGGACAAAACGTTTCAAGCGGAGCGGTTCGGTGAGGGTGAATTGAATATCGGCACCCATGGGCAATTCGATCGCGGCATCAACCTGGCCGATCTTCTGCTTCTGGATTTGATCGTTGATCGTGGAATTGGACTGGCCCAGCTTCTGCAAGGCTCCGCTAAGTAGCGATGCGGGCGCCTCCGATTCCAGCACTCCCGTTATGGTTCCATCCGCCAGCAGAGTTTCCCGCGCGTTACTGACCCCACTCATGTGTCCTTTCAGGGGGAGTGTGCCTTCGCCCGGAATCGTAAGTTGCCCGAAGCTCAAGAGAAGTTCCGCGCGCTGATCGGGAGCGCCGGGCTGAGCACACTTCTCAATCGTGCCCTTCAAGGTTGAACCGAAAGGGATGGCCGTTCCACCTTGGACTGCGACCTCTCGCGCCAGACTTGCCGTGACCGCCTGCCCTTGCTGTGAAGTTTTGGTGCTGACGGCAGTCTGGAGATGCAAATACAGAACGGTCCCTACAGGGAGGGTGGGGGCGCCCGTTGTGGCTCTGGGCGTTCTCGCCATAGCGCCAGCGGGCGGCAGCAGGGCCATCATGGTCGGAAGGACGAGGGCTCCCGTCACAAAGAGCAATTTCGCTCGGAACTTCCGTGCCTGACTTGTCGAGCCGTTCGGGATCGTCATGCCGCCTCCTACTGAAGTCATCGAAAAAGTTCTTATCAATGGGTTGAGACCCTCAGCCCAAGCCCGAGGAGCCTCCCAAGTTTGATTTCCCCTCCGGGCGGTGGGTTGCTTTGCCGACAAGGATGTCCGGCTTTGTTTCCCCAACATCGCGGGCCGCTTCAGTTCTTATATAACCTACTCGAGTGATTTGTGAAAGCGCAAGACGCTGATCGTTAGCAGGAGAGCGGCAATGCCCAATAGGGCGGTGATCTGCGGCCAAACCACGTCGAAACCGGCCCCTTTCAAGTAGACGCTGCGCAGAATCACCATGATGTGGGCCAGCGGGTTGGCGTAAGTCATCTTCTGAAGGAAGGGTGGCATGCTGGCGATGGGAGTTCCGAAGCCCGAAAGGGTGATCATGGGCATAGTGAAGAAGAAGGAAGCGATCATGGCTTGTTGCTGATTGGCGGAGACCGTGGAGAGAAGCAGGCCCAAACCCAGTCCGGCGAGGATGAAGGCCACTAATCCGACTGCCAGCACACCCAGGTTTCCGCGGAAGGGCACCCCAAACCAAAAAGTTCCCACCAGGGCGATGAGTGCGGCGTCGACGCACCCGACGAGGAAGAAGGGAATGGTCTTTCCCAAAATGAATTCCCAGCGGCGAATGGGCGTCACCATGATTTGCTCGAGCGTACCGATTTCCCGCTCGCGCACCACCGCAAAGGCGGTAAGCATCATGACCAGGATCAGCATCACGTTGCCGATGACTCCGGGAACGAAATACCACTGGCTTTCCAGCCCTTCGTTGAACCACGGCCGGACCTCCAGGTCCACTTGCGGCAGTGATGAGAACCTGCTGCGGGGCGGTGCGCTGCATCCGGTCGATTTGGTAGTCGCGGCTGAACTCGGCGCCGATCTGGTTGATATAGCCCAGCGCCACGAGCGCGGTGTTGGAGTTGGAACAATCCATCAATACCTGGACGGAAGCCCCTTGCCCATTGCGCAGGCGCTGGGCGAAGCCGGAGTCGATTTCCATCGCCGCCAGCACATCGCCACGGTCAAGGCCTTCGCGGAGGTCCGCGCGCCGCGAGGCATATCCGTTCAGGTGAAAATAACGGCTGGCGGAAAAGTGCGCCACCAACTCGCGGCTCTCCTGCGTATTGTCCAAATCGAGCACGGTCAGCGCCACGTTTTTGACGTCCAACGTAGCCGCGTAACCAAACACGAACATTTGAATGATGGGCGGGCCAAAGAGCAGCCAGCGCAAGTGTGGGTCCCGCAGCGTATGGATGAATTCCTTCCTCACCATGTTGCCGATGCGCCGGAGTGATGAAACGAATTTCATTCCAGCCTCTTTTTAAACGCCCGGGTGGCCGTTATGATCAGCACCACGGCAAGAATCCCCAAGGCCATGATGTCGCCTGCCAGAAACCGCACCGCCGTGCCCTTGAGAAAAACACTGCGCAAAATGGAAACGTAATATCGCGCCGGCAAGATGCGCGTGATCCACTGTACGAACACGGGCATCTGGTCGATGGGGAAGATGAAACCGGAAAGAAGAAACGTCGGCAACAGCGTCGTCAGCAGAGCAAGCTGGCTGGCCCCAAGCTGCGACTTGGCCGTGACCGAGAAAAAATACCCCACGGAGAGCACCACAATCAGGAACAGCGCCGAGCAGGCAAACAGCACCGTCCAACTCCCGCGAAAGGGAACTCCGAACCACCAAACGGCGGCGCCGGCGCAAAGGGCGGTATCCATTATCCCGATAACAAAATAGGGAATCAATTTTCCGGTTTGAATTTCCAGCTTGCGCACCGGCGTGGCGATGAGCTGTTCCATGGTGCCGCGCTCCCACTCCCGGGCCATGGTGAGCGAGGTCAGGAAAGCGCCCACCACGGCCATCACCATGGCCACCACGCCGGGCACAAAATTATCCATGCTTTCCAGGTCTTCATTGAACCACGTGCGCGGCTGGAAGGTGACGTTGGGGGTTACCGGCGGAAGACCGTGGCGCTGCTGCCATTCAATCTGTACGTCCTGGGAATAGGCTTGCACGATGCTCAGCGCATAACCCATGCCGATGCTGGCAGTGTTGCTGTCGCTGGCATCGAGCAGCGCTTGCACGGGGGCCTGCCCCTGGGAGTGGAGATCCTCGGAAAACTGCGGCGGCACCACCACGGCCACCGTGCAAGCGCCCTGGTCAATCTGTTGGACGACGTCGCGATAGTCTTCCGCAACGTGCACAATCGTGAAATAGTCGGTGGCCTGGAAATGCTTCAGCAAGTCCTGGCTGGTTTGCGTGGCATCGCGGTCGTACACGCAAAGGGGAATATGTCTGATGTCCAGATTCACACCGTAGCCGTAGATGACAAGTTGCACCAGCGGCATGGCGAAGATGATCATGAGGCTGCGAGGGTCGCGCCAGATCTGGATGACCTCCTTGCGCATCATAGCGAGGATGCGGCGCGGGCTCATGCGGCTCTCCCCGGTTTGGATTCATGCCCCGCGGTCAGGGTGACGAATACGTCCTCAAGGCTGGGCGGAATTTGTTCCAGTCGTCCCACCGTTACCCCGCGGGCCGCCAGGGTGGCGCGGATTCCGGGCATCGCCGCCTTGGCGTCGGCCGCCACCGCATGGAGGCTGCTGCCAAATACCGCGGCGTCGAGCACGCCTGGGGCTTGGCTCAGCGCCTCCAGTCCCGGCCCCAGCGGTTCGCATTCCACCAGCAGGAGCTGGCCCTTCATGGATCGAGTCTTTAGTTCGGTGGGCGTGCCCATGGCTACAATGCGTCCGCGATCGATCAGCACCAGGCGGTTGCAATACTCCGCCTCGTCCATGTAGTGGGTGGTGACGAATACCGTGATGCCCTCGCCCACCATCTGTTGGATCAATTCCCAGAATTTCCGGCGCGAGACGGGATCGACGCCCGAAGTGGGCTCGTCAAGAAAGACAATGGGGGGACGATGCAGCACCGCGCACCCCAGCGCCAGCCGCTGTTTCCACCCCACGGCCAGTTCGCGAGTGGCGGTTTGCTCGCGGCCTTCGAGCCCCGCCATGTGCAGCGCCCAGGCCAGGCGCTCGGGAAGAACCTTGGCGGGAACGCTGTACAAGCCGGCAAAAAAACGCAGGTTCTCGATGACTTTCAAATCGTTGTAGAGCGAAAATTTCTGCGACATATAACCAATCTGCTGGCGCACCGCTTCCGGTTCCCGCGCGACATCAATCCCCGCCACCCGCGCCAGCCCGGAAGTGGGCCGGAGCAGGCCACAGAGAATGCGGATGGTCGTGGATTTGCCCGCGCCGTTGGGTCCGAGGAAGCCGAAGATTTCGCCACGGTGCGCCTGGAAGTTAATGCTGTCTACGGCGACGAAGGCACCGAAGCGCTTGGTCAGGTTTTCGACCACCACCGAGGTTTCGCTTTCGCTCATGAAGGTTTCATTTCCCCGGCGGCCTCCGGTTCGCTCTCGACGGCCGACACAAACAAGTCCTCAATGGTCGCTGCTACCGGCTGGATGGAATCGTAAACGACGCCGGCGGATTCCAGCCGCGCGCGCAAATCCGCCAACCGGCGAGCGGCGTCGTCCACAAACAGGTGGACGTGGTCGCCCACCAGCAACGCATCGCGCACGCCGGGGGCGCCCGCCAATGATGCGCGCACCTGCCCTGGCTGCGGTGAGTGCACCGCCAGAATCTCGCCGGGGAATCGCCTCTTTAATTCCGCCGGCCGGTCGCAGAATAACATCCGCCCGTGGTGGAGCAGCCCCACGCGGTGGCAGCGTTCCGCTTCATCGAGATACGACGTGGAGGTGAGAATCGCCACGCCTTCGGCCACGAGGGAATAAAGGATGCGCCAGAAATCCCGGCGCGACACGGGGTCGACTCCGTTGGTCGGTTCATCGAGCAAGATGACCTTGGGAGTGTGAATCAGCGCGCACACCAAACCGAGTTTCTGTTTCATGCCGCCGGAAAGATTCCCGGCCAGCCGGCTGCGGAAGTCACTGAGGCCCGCGGCCGCCAATAGCTCTTGCGAGCGCTGTGAACACTGCTTGCGGCGCACGCCAAAGAGATCGGCGTAAAATCGGATGTTCTCGTCGACCGTCAAATCCTCGTAAAGTCCGAATCGTTGCGACATGTAGCTCAGGAGAGACTTGGCGCCTTCCGGATCGCGCACAACGTCGCAGCCGGCAACCACCGCCGCGCCCGAATCCGTGGCCATCACCCCCGCCAGCATCCGCAGGGTGGTGGTTTTGCCCGCGCCGTCCGGCCCGACCAGCCCGAAGATTTCCCCCGCGTATACTTCGAAGCTCAGCCCGTTGACGGCACACACTTCGCCGAAATGCTTGCTCAAGGAGGAAACGATGATGGCGGGAGATGAACTCATAGTGTTTTGGCTACCGCAGTTTGATGTTGACATCCGCCGGCATTCCCGGCTTCAACTCGTGGCGGGGATTCTCCAGGTCCACTTTGACCCGGTAGACCAACGTCACGCGTTCCTTCTCCGTCTGCACGCTTTTGGGCGTGAATTCCGCTTCGGAAGAGATGAAGGAGATGCGCCCGGGATAAGTTTTGTCGGGAAACGAGTCCGTGTGTACGTCGACCGCCTGGCCCCAATGGACCTTGCCGAGATCCGTTTCCGGCACGTACACCCGGGCCCACAAATGGTCCAGATCGGCGAGAGTCACGATGGGCGTGCCGGGTGAGACGACTTCTCCCAACTCCGCCTGCCGCACCAGGATGACTCCGGCGAAGGGGGCGCGCAGCACAGTGTAGGAGAGCCGGATGCGCGACATTTGCAGGTTCTCGTCCGCTTGGTGAACATTGGAGTGCTCGACGGCAAGCTCCTCTTTGCGCGTTCCTTCCACGAGTTCGTTGTAGATTTGCTGCGCCCGATCATAAGTCGCCTGGGCGCGGGTGACGTTGGTGGCGGCCAGGTCGCGCGTCTGACCCGGGATTTCGTCCTTCTCATAGAGCGCTTGATAGCGCGCGTAATCCTTCTTCTTCTGCTCAAAGTCGGCCTGAGCGTCGAGCACCGCGAGCTTGGCGGCCTCGATGTCTTGCGTGCGGCTGCCCGCGAGACCCAAGGCGAGTTGCCGGTCGCGGACGCGGATAGTCGATTCGTCTTCCGCCACCTGTTGCCGGTAGTCATCATTGTCGAGCCGGGCCAGCAAGTCGCCGGCCTTTAGGGTCATGCCCTCATCCACCGGCAGAGCAATGATGCGGCCGGCAACCTTGAAGCTCACCAGGCTCTCATGCGCTTCAATGTTTCCCGAGAGCTTGAGGATGTCCTGGTTGGTGGCGTGGCGGAACCACTCGGGATGAAAATAAGCCGCTACGCCGCCCACGGCCAACAACACAATGAGGGGAATCAATCGTTTCATAGGCGTTTTACCTCTGCCTCACAAGAATCGAAGCTCGAAACTCGAATTTCGGACCGCGTTTCGTTTTCGAATGCGCAATCCTCAGGGTTCGCTGAGGTACGCTTGGTAAATCTTTTCTGTTCCTCCCAGCGCGCGCACCAAGGCCATGACCGCGTCGGCGTGTTGCGCCAGGGCCATGATGCGGTCATCCTGCGCGCTCGCCAGGCTGGCCTGCGCGGTCACCACCTCGATGTTGTCGGTCACGCCGTTGCGGAAGCGGTCTTGCGCCAGGCTCAACTCGCGTTCCGCCAAGTGGAGGCCCGCCTCGGTGACGGTCACCTGACTCTCCGTCGATTCCAAGTTCAGCAGCGCCGTACGCAATTCCCGATCAATCTGGCGGTTGAGGTCGTCAATCTGGGCGTCGAGACGCTTCACCTGGCTTTGAAGTTCGATCTTCTCGCCGGCGCGGTCACGGTCAAACAAGGTAACGGTGAGCGTCCCCTGGATTTCCCCCGTTCCCGCCATGGAGCCGAACCCGCGCCCGATCGCTCCGTAATCGCCGTTAACCGCCAGGGTGGGGAGGTAGCGCGCCCGCGAGGCCTTGAGTTGCTCGACGAGTGACTCTTTTTGCTTGAGGAGCGCGGCATAATCGGGCCGCGCCTCAAGGGCGGTGTGCAGCGCCTGGTTGGCGTCAACGGATTCCACATGATGGAATTTCAAGGGCTCGGCTAACTCCAGCGGGGCGCCGGGGCTCAAGCCAAGGAAATGGGCAAGGACGAGCAGGGAAGTCTGAAAGGTGTTGCGTGCCACCAGCAGGTTCTGCTGATCCCGCGCCAATTGCACCTGGGCGCGAACCTCGTCCACGGCGGTTGCCAGTCCCTGGGCGTGTTGATCGCGCGCTAGTTTCTCCAGGACCCCGGAAGTCGTCACGCGACTTCCCGCCGCTTCCATCTCCGCGGCGGAGGCTTGGGCTTCAAGATACAGCCCCGCGGCTTGGCGGATCACCAAATCGCGCGAGTCCTGATAGTCGAGCTTGGCAGCTTCCTCCTGCTTTTCGCCGGCCTTCCAGTTGTGGTAGGAGTGACGGTCAATCAGCGATTGGCTTGCCGAAAGGCGAAAATCGTAGTGGTTGAAGGGACCGACGACGGCAGGAACGTTGGGGAAGGAGATTCCCATGGCGCCCAAATCTATGTTCTCGCGATTGCCTAACGCGTCGGCGCTCGCGTGCGGCAGCAGGGAAGCCCGCCGCCGCTCGCGCGTGCCCTCTGATCCCTCCACTTGCGCGCTTGCCACGCGCACGCTGAGGTTCTGTTTCAGCGCCAGATTGATCGCATCCTTCAGCGTCAAGCGCTGGGGAGCAGATTGTTGGGCATCCACGGGCTTCCCGCCCGCCCCAAGCAACGCCACAAAGAGCGTGACCCATCCTACCCTCGACCGCATGGACTTTCTCCTTTGCCGCACCGCCTCAACCATCTCGCGGCTTTCAATCCGGCTGCTTCCGCAAGCTGTTTAATAGGAACTCCAGGTGCGCCTTGCTGTAGGCATCCAGGTCGAGCCGGTGCCGCTCCCCCTGAAGCAGTTTCCACATGATGGCTAGAACTCCGGGCGCCACCAGAACTTGAGGGAATTCCACGGCCGCGGTTTTGCGGAATTCGCCCGAGGCGATCCCATGCAGGAGCGCCCGGCGCACCATCTTTAATCCCGGGGCGATAATCTCGCGGTGGTAAATCTCGGCAAGTTGTGGAAACCGGCCACTCTCCGCGATCAGCATCCGCACGATGGCGCGGGCCTTTTCATTTTTTACTACCCGACGATACATCCGTGACAGCATCTCGCGCAGTAACTGCTCCCCCGTCCCCTGGAAGCTTGCTAGGGCGGAGTCAAATCGAACTTGCACGAGGCTTCGCACCACCGCGCGAAAAAGCCGTTCCTTGTCCCGGAAATAGAGGTAGATCGTTCCCTTGGCGATTCCCGCCTGCCGGGCGACATCGTCGATGCGAGTGGCCTCATACCCGTGCGCTGCGAAAACGTTGAAGGCGGCCGCCAGGATTTCCTCTTGCCGGTGCAGCTTCTTTTCCTGGCGCCAGGGAGCGGGTTTGGCGACCTTCACTCGCCTGGAAGTCATTGCGCTCATCGTATTCCTCCGGAATGACTGACCATTCAGTCATTATTTCTCGCGAGAAATATACCCCCGGTCGAAATGCAATGTCAACTCATTTTTTGCCACTCATTTCCTGTCCGGGAGAGTCCGGGTTTTCTCAGGCTGCGGGGCAGTGCAAACCATCCGTGGGGAAGGCGCGGGGCGAGCGGAGGCCGTGGCAGGGCCAGGCGCGGGTTTACGCCCGCTTTAGGAAAGCCGCGTGGGTGCGGCGAATCACGGGGCGCTCCGCCAACTCGAACCCGGCATTGATAGCCGCCTTCAGCTCGGTCTCGAAATCCGCCGGCTTGACGTGTCCGGCCGGCTCGGCAAAGAGCAGCCCTGCGCCGCGCTTCGAGGCCGCCGCAATCTCTTCAAAGAACGCGGTGGGATCCGGGACTTCATGCAGCAGGGCAAACGCCAGGGTGAAGTCAACGGCGCTGGCGAGGTCTGCAATCTGCAGGCTCTTCGGAGTCGCCTCTCGCGTTTCCACCCGCTCCAGGAATCCCGCCCTGGCGGCGCGGCGTTTCAGGCTGGAGAGCATGCGCGGCTGGATGTCGACAGCCACCACTCGGCCTGAGAGTCCGACCAAGCGGGCAATCTCGAGCGTGAAAAAGCCCATGCCGGGCCCAGGCTCAAGCACGGTCATGCCTTCTCGAACGTAAGGGGCCACGACTTTTTGCGGATCTTGCACTAGCCGGCGTATGGGGCTGGCCAGCAAATAACCTAACCACCAGGGGCAGACACGTTGGGGCATCTTTTTCTCCGTTCGCATCCTTCTATCATACGTCAAGCGTTGGGTCCAGCCGGTGCCGACCCGAAGGGGCGGCAGCCCCCCTTTGCTTGTGATTCACACCTTCCGGCGGACGATCGCGAACCACATTTTCTTGTTTGCAAATTTCTCCGGAAACTCGGCCGCGAACGCCGGATTCACCTCGCCCCCCACCAACTCCAGCGATTCGATGGCACAACCATCGGCGAAGGCGTCGTACAACTCCTGCCGGGACACCCCACCCCCGGGCCACGATGCGTCGTTGTTGAAACTGAACAAGAAGAGCCGCCCGCCCGGCTTGAGAACGTGCGCCAGCCCTTGGACATAGCGTTGCCGTTCGTCTCCAGCGTAGATATGAAACAACCCACTGTCGATCACGCTGGAGAAGCGCCGGTCCCAATCGCCCAGGGTCATGGCGTCTTTGATCAAGAACTCCACCGCCAAACCGCGCTCTTCGGCCTTGGCCCGAGCGCGCCGGACCGCTTCCTCCACAAAATCGATGCCGGTAACACGTAGCCCTCGGGCGGCGAAAAAAAGGGACGTGCCGCCCGTGCCACACCCGGCGTCGAGCACTGGACTCACAACCTGGTCGGCGACCGCTACGAAGGGCGGCTGCGGCTTGCCGATATCCCAAGGCGGGTTGGTCTCCGCGTAGATTTTCGTAAAGCCTTCGTGGGCACACGCGGGTTGGTTCTGCATCGCCGGTGGTTCGTACTTCATAGTTGATTCTCCTCAGAGCCTTCATGGCCGCGGGCGACCGGCCACTCTCCCCACTACTCCTTAGGTGTGGATTCGGCGGGCGCGGCGGGCGAGGGGCCCAAGGGGCCGCAACCCCCACGCAAACCGGCGCGGAATTTCTCGCGTTCTTCCGGAGTCATCTCTTCCCAGCGCCGAATCAGGCGCATTCGCCAGTCCCCACCGAAGCCGTGCCCGCCAAGGAAACCGCTGAAGAGAATCTTGCTCAGCACTAGAAGGCCCAAAGCCTGCCAGTAGGTGATGGCGTGCAAGCCGAAGATGGCCGGCGTCAGCCCATTCCATAGCCACATGACCACGAAGGCATATACCGCTGCCGCCAACAAGACGAACAACAGGAACTTCAATCCTCGCAAAATACCATGCGTTTTCATTGTTTGCACCCTCACGTTTTCTTGAATTCGTCGTAAATGGCCCGCAAACGGCGCCGCAGGTGGAGCACCGCGTAGTGCTTACGGGAGAGCAAGGTGTTCACGCTCAGCCCGGTCGCCGCAGCCAGGTCGTTGAAGCTCCAGCCCTCGATTTCGTGCGCAATAAACACCTCGCGCTGTTCTTCCGGGAGTTCGTCCAAAGCCGCCTCGATCTCCTCCATCAGAACCTCGCGAGCATAGGCTGCTTCTGGGCCGGCGTCGGGGGAGGGAAGCAGGTCTTCCCAGGGGAACCTGTCTCCTTTTTCTTCTCCGCTTTCAGGATCGAATCTTGCCGCCTCCGGCTTCCGCTTGCGGAACCTATCGATGATGCGATTCCTTGCCACCCGGTAGAGCCATGCCCCAACTTGCTCCACCGGTTTCATCAGCCGGTAAGCTTGCACGAGTTCATAGAAGACCTCTTGCAGAATGTCTTCCGCATCGCTTTCGTCCAAAACCCGTTTGCGGATGAAGTTGCGCAGGCGGGATCGCTCCCGCTCGACGGTTTCCGCGATGCGGTGGTTTTGCTCGTCGGTCATGAATTCGATGCTCAGCGCGTCATGCATCCACTAGTGTAGACGAAATAGCTATCCCAATATTTTAAGGAGTTTTCGCCCTGGGATCACTTCGCGGATCGTCCGTGTTTCGGATCAGACACGCTGCGTTGGGGGTGATGCGATACGGGACAAATAGCACGGATCATCCACCCCAAGCCTTCCTTATGAAGGAGGGAAGCCTTTTTCATCTTTCGTGGCTCGCCGAAGCTGTATGGGATCTTCGCTCAGGATGACACCACGGAAGGGTTTTCCACAGATGGAGACCACCTGGACACAAGTGCGTGAAGAAGTCGAAGCGATGCTGGTCCCATTGCTGGGCGGCACCGAAACCTACGTGCTGTGCCGCTCGTCGGCGCGGCGGGAAAAGGAACGGGCCATCCGCCGACGCTTTTCGGGCCATCTCTAACGCCGGCCCTCCAATCGTTGGTGAGAAACCCGGGCTGACCCGCCCATATCCACATTCAAAACGCCGGATTGTGGTCTGCAGAAATCAGCCAGGCATTTATTGGAAGCATCGATAGGTGATTCTGTGCAAAAGGCGGGAAGAAAACTGCACGAAATTTACCGCTGGGCGACAGAAACGGAAGCGCGCAATCCCTGGGCGAGAAGCACTTGGAGGTTCATGGCGAGCTCTTGCACTGCTTCCGGCGACTGACAGAGCAGAAGGGTTCGGAACGCCAGCAGCGTTTCCTTGGCGATCAAGTCGAAATCATGGAAATTGCGATCCAAACGGGTCCACAATTCGAGGGAACAATTGAGCGTGAGTGCGCCTTCGCGGAATGTGTGCATGAATTCCTTGCTCAGGATGGCGCTAGAACGGGACAATAAGCGCAATTGCAGCGCAAAGCGGCGTTTGGAGCTGTACAGGGCTTGGTCCAAGAATTCGTAAAGTCGAACGTTGTCAGTTACCGCGCGTGACATGAAGTGGTTCCTGGTGACACAATGCACGGGAAAGATTCCCGTGGTGGCGGGCAAGAACTTGGAAAGTATACCTTGCAGGCCTACCACGACCGCAGTAAGGCGTTCCCATTCTCCCACGGCGAGGCGTACAAGTCCCCAGGCCATTTCCGCCCGGTCTGCCTGCCGCTCGCCAAACGCGTCATTGAGGATGATGCCCAGGATGGCCGAATGGGCTTCAATCTCTTGTGCGAGAGGTTGATAGATGTCTTGCAAATCTCCGGGCAGGTATCCTAACCCGACTGCCGGAAGATTTCCCCGGTGGCCCATGCCGAGGACGCGGTGCAACACCACTCCCACGACCACGAGAGTAAGACCGCCGATTAGCCAGTACACGGCTGCTATTGTAGGTAATTGCCGACCCCACTTCAAGTCGGAAATTGAGGCGGTTTTCAGATGTTGATAAGCGTATGTATCCACAATAAAAGTACACTGCACCTTCACGTCATGCGAAAGGTTGAAGCGCGTGACGGCGAAGCCGATGTTTATACCCGAATCAAGTCAATTGATGAGATCGCCACCACCAAAACTGCACTCATCATGGGGTGCCCCCATCGAGCATGATCGGGCTGGCAGCCTTTCACAACTCTGCCCCGAAAATCGCTTCCCTCCTCGTATGAGGAGGGGGGTGCTCAGAAACAAACGAATGACAATTCCCCCAGACCTTTTATGGGAACAGTAGTAGGCGTAGGACGCTGCTCTCGCCCGCTTTTCTTGACACTGTTTTCGCCTGCCCCCTATAATGCCCGTTACATCTTGGCATCAAAAATCTCCGCCGATTGTGGGTAAACCGCGTGTCCGAGAATGAAATTCCCGAATTGATCCAGCAGCGCAAGAAGAAACTTCAGGCCATTGTCGACCTGGGATTTGAGGCCTACCCGCGCAAGTACGATGTTTCGCACCCGATTCCGCAAATTGTGGCGGAGTACGCCGCGGTTTCAGCGGAAGACCTGGCCGCACGCAAGGTTGCGGTGCGGGTGGCGGGCCGCGTCATGACCATTCGCCCGCACGGCAAAGCGGGATTTGCCCACCTGGCAGGAGGGGGAAAGCGCCTGCAAATTTACGTTCGCCTGGACGCCGTAGGGGAGCGCGACTTCGAGCTTTACAAGCTCCTCGATCTCGGCGACCTGGTCGGGGTGGAAGGATACCTGTTTCGCACCCGGACGGGCGAGCTCACCGTTCATGCCGAGCGCCTGCAATTCCTCGCCAAGGCGGTGCTGCCGCTGCCGGAGAAGTGGCACGGCCTCACCGACGTGGAAATCCGCTATCGCCAGCGCTACCTTGACCTGATCGTGAATGACGAAGTCCGCACGGTCTTCGAGCGCCGCGGCAAACTGGTGCGCGCCGTCCGTGATTTCCTCGAGGCGGAAGGATTTCTGGAAGTAGAAACGCCCATGATGCAGCCTCTGGCGGGCGGCGCCATGGCCCGGCCGTTTATCACCCATCACAACGCGCTCGATATCAACCTCTATCTGCGCATCGCCCCGGAGCTCTATTTAAAGCGGCTCATTGTGGGTGGGCTCGACCGCGTTTATGAGATCAATCGCAACTTCCGCAATGAGGGGATTTCCACCCAGCACAACCCCGAGTTCACCATGCTGGAGTTCTACCAGGCCTACGCGGATTACCACGACATGATCGATCTTACCGAGCGCCTGCTGCGCCGCGTGGCGGAAGCGGTGCTGGGAGGCGTGGAGTTTGATTATGACGGCCAGCGCATCTCATTTGCGAAGTTTGAGCAGCTCACGATGAAAGAGGCGGTGCTGCGCCATTGGCCCAGTGAAGTGGAGGCGCTGACCCTTGCCCAATTGGATGACAAGCAAGCGCTGGCCGACCGTGTCCCCGCCCTTAACCAGTGGTTGCTTCAGCGTGGCGTGGCGCCCGTCCCCCCCCAGGTGGTGCAAGACATGCGGTCGGGTGAACTCCTGGCTCTATTCTTCGAGCTGGTCGCGGAGGAGCACCTGATTCAGCCCACCTTCATCGTGGATTACCCGCTGGAGGTCTCCCCGCTCTCCAAGCAGAAGCCCGAAAATCCCAACTTCGTCGAGCGCTTCGAGCTGTACATCGGGGGAATGGAAATCGCCAATGCTTTCAGCGAGCTCAACGACCCGGAGGAGCAGCGCAACCGCTTCCAATACCAACAGCACTTGCGCGAAAAAGGTGATTTGACCGCGCACGCCATCGACGAGGATTACATTCGCGCCCTCAGCTACGGCATGCCGCCCACCGGCGGTGAGGGCATTGGCATCGACCGCCTCACCATGCTGCTCACCAACTCGCGCTCCATCCGCGATGTGATCCTGTTTCCGCTCCTGCGCCCGGAGAAACATACCGGGTGAACCCTCGGCGATGCCAGCCTGCCGATCTCACGGCGGCTCCTGGCAGTGGCCGCTCGCCCATTTCTGTGTCATACTATCGGTCAATGAGGAAGCAACCCGCAGCTTGGCTCCTGACCCTACTTGTTGCCCTTGGGGCTGGGCAAGCCGTGCCGGTGTCGAGCTTGCAGCGAAGCCCTGAGACTTCCGCCATCGTGCAGCTTGTCAAGGGGCGCCGCGAGCAGCATGTCCGCCGCGGAAGCGCGACTCGATCCTACACTCCTCAGGATTCCGGGGCTTTTTATAGCAACGATTCCCTCACCGTTACCCGCCATTTCTGGAACGCTCGACTCTTGCGTGCTCCACCTCTCTCCTCGATCGCCTAATTGCATTCCCCGACAATTGAATTCGGAAAGAAGAAGAGGAGGGCGTCGTGGTCCACTTTTTGAAGTCTTTGCTGCACGGTGCAGCTTCATACAGACCGGAAATTGACTGGATAAATCAGCGTCGCGCACAACTCGACAAATTCCCGGAAAGTGAACTGAGAGCCGCCGCGGCGCAGGCCCGCGATTTGCTGGAAGTAGTCGCCATCGCCTCCGTGGTGGGGGCACGCGTCCTGGGGCTGGGAATGTTCGACGTCCAGCTACGTGGCGCCCTGGCGCTGGCGCGCGGGAAGATCGTTGAAATGAAAACGGGCGAAGGGAAAACGCTCGCGGCGGTGCCGGCCACCATTAGTTACGCCAGGGAAGGGAACGGCGTCCACGTCATGACGGTGAACGACCATCTGGCCCGGCGCGATGCCCGATGGATGGGCCCCATTTATGAGTTTTTCGGCCTCTCGGTGGGCTGCATCCAGCAAAGCATGGGCGGGGAGGAGCGCCGCCGCGCCTATGCCTGCGATATCACCTACGCCACGGCGAACGAAGTGGGGTTTGATTATCTTCGTGACCAGCTCGCCTTTTATCCCCACGACCAAGTACACCGGCCCTTCGCTGTGGCGTTGATTGACGAAGCAGATTCGCTTCTCATCGATGAAGCCCGGGTGCCATTGGTAATTGCCGGCGGTAAATCGGAGCAAGCACCCCTGGTTCATCGGGTGGATGGATTGGTGCGGCGCTTCCAGCGGTCCCTTCACTATTCGCTGGATGAGTACGGGAGAAACATCGGATTGACCGACGCGGGGATTCAGGCGGTGGAGAACACCTTCGGCTGCGGCAATCTCTTTGCTGATGAGAACCTGCCATTGCTCGCGGCAGTCCAGAATTCCCTCCATGCCCACGCGCTGCTCCGCCGGGACGTTGATTACCTGGTGAAGGACGGCGAAATCAAATCCGTCGATGAGTTCAAGGGACGGATTGTGCAGGAAAGGCGATGGCCCGCGGCATTGCACACCGCCATCGAAGTCAAGGAGGGCGTCGCGCCCAAAATGCAGGGCAGGATTCTGGGATCGATCACTATGGAGAATCTGATCGCCCTTTATCCCCAGGTATGCGGCATGACGGGCACCGCCGCCACCCAGGCAGAAGAATTTCGCAAATTATACGGGCTGGAAGTGGAAGTCATTCCCACCAACCGCCCGGTGATTCGCGTCGACCATCCCGATGTTGTCTTCGCGACGAAACGAGAAAAAGAACACGCGGTGATCCAGGAGATTCGTCGCGTACACCAAACTGGCCGCCCCATTTTGGTGGGCACGGTGAGCGTGGAAGAGTCCGAACGGCTGAGCGCCAGCCTTCTGGAAATTCCTCACCAAGTCTTGAATGCCCGCAACGAGGAAAAGGAAGCAGGGATCATAGCCCACGCCGGCGAACTCGGTGCGGTAACTATTTCTACGAACATGGCAGGACGCGGGACGGACATCCCGCTCGGCAAGGGGGTAGCCGAGCTGGGGGGATTATACGTCATCGGGACCAACCGCCACGAAAGCCGCCGCATCGACAATCAGCTTCGTGGCCGCGCCGGACGCCAGGGTGACCCGGGCGCCTCGCGATTCTTCATTTCGCGCGAAGACGACTTGTTGGTCAAATACGGCATCGATAATCCCAGGCTCCGCTATGACGCGGAAAGCATCCAGCGGCTGGTGGAAGGCCAAAACCTCGACAATCGGCAATTCCTGCACAAGTATGAAAGCGTCATTGAGGGGCAACGGCTGGCCATTCAGGAGCGGCGCCAAGCCATCCTCAATGGTGCGACCCCATGCTCTTCGGAACGCGAAAGGGTAGTGTCTCTCGCCACCATCGACAATCTCTGGTCTGAACACCTCGCGGCAGTTAAGGATCTCCAGGAAGGAACGCAGTGGGTCTCTTACGGTGGCCGCGATCCCCTTTTCGAGTACCTCAAGGTCGTGCATGAGCTATTTGAAAGTTTGCAAACAAGGATTACCGCGGAGATTCCAAGACGATTGGCGAAAGCCGAGAACCCGCGGTTTCGATCCCGCTCGACGTGGCGCCACTTGGACCTATCTCGTCACGGACCAGCCTTTTGACGAGCTGTCTGTGCGGTTGCGCAGGAACATCGCCTATTCCGCTCCTATGGCTGTTTTCGGTCCCGCTACGCTGCTGGGTTTGTTTCTAGCGCGACTCTGGCGAAGGAAGCGAAAGTCCTAGCGACCCCGGGTTTTTGTCTTCAATCATAGGTGTTCCGTCAAGTTGGATTAACCACGAGAGCACCAAGTCCGGAGATGGCATGCATATTGGCCCCTCTGAACGGGTCGCTGGTGGGCTTGGCGGAAGGGAGAACGACGCAACACGAACAGAACGCGCCCCACATGGAACCCAATCCCCTGCGGCCTCTCCCCCCTGGCAACCGAAAGCCCTCGGGATGGTCCACCAAATTGCTGTGCAATGCGGCTCTATTGCTGACCGTCGGTTTCGCGAGTCACTTTCTGCGGCCCTGACTTATTGCTCACCTCGGGAAGCCGTCGCCGCCCGGCTGGCCGTTCTGGGCAACCGTCGGCGGGTGGCTTCTGTGGGGTCTGTACTGGGAAGTTGCCGTGAAGAACGCATCTCCGGCAGCAAGTTCAGAGTCACGAGGTTCAAGGAGTTTGCACGTTTTCCTGGCCAATGCCGCCCTCATTCTGATGCTCGTGCCCGTCCATGGGCTGAGGCAGCGGTTTCTGCCCGTGTCACCGATCGTCATCGCCACCGGACTTACCGTTCAAGCGATGGGTATACTGCTGGCGGTTTGGGCGCGGCGACACCTGGGCCGCAATTGGAGCGGGGAAATCACCATCAAAGTGGGCCATAAACTTGTTCGGACCGGCCCCTATCGCGTCGTGCGCCACCCGATCTATACGGCCGTGTTGGGGATGTACGCCGGGTCGACCGTGGCATCAGGGGAGCTGCACGCTTTGCTCGGTTTGGCGCTGGCTGTTTTGGCTTATGTGCGCAAATTGCGGCGGGAGGAGGCAGTGCTGACGGAGTTTTCCGGGGAAGAATATAGCGATTACTGCGCTGCAACCTGGGCATTGGCCCCGCGAGTCTATTGAGGTGCGCGCGGTTTGGTGTCCTCAAGGAGGGCTGAGGGTTAGTACGACAATCCCAACCCGTGCTGAGGAATCTCGTCTGATTCCACTTGGCGCAGCGCCCGTGCTTGATGATAATGTTGACGCCTATGAATTTTGAATTCTTTGTGGCGCTCCGTTACCTTCGGGCCAAGCGGCGGCAGGCGGCGATTTCGATCATCACCGTCATCTCAGTGCTCGGGGTGACAACGGGCGTTTGCGCGCTGGTGATTTCCCTCGCCATCAACAACGGCTTCCACGAAGAGCTGGAGAGCCGCTTGCTCGGCGCCACCACCGACATCAATCTGGTGCGCAAGGAGAATGATGGCATCCGGAACTTCGATCAGCTTGCGAGCCGCCTGGCGCACGTGCCGCACGTTGTGGCCACCGCGCCTTCGCTCTATGAGGAAGCCCTGGTTTCCAGCAGCTCGCGCGCGCAGGGAGTGCTTCTGAAGGGTGTCGAGCCCGCCGAGGAAGTGAAGGTGGGCAGCCTTCTGCGGCATTTGCGCGAGGGCTCGCTCGAGGGTTTGTCCACGACCTATCCCAACGCCGACCCTATGATCGTCGGCAAAGATCTGGCGACAGCTTTGGGAGTCTTCGTGGGAGACACGGTGCTGGTCACCAGTCCGCAAGGTTCCCTGACTCCCGAGGGTGTGGTGCCCAAGTTCCGCCATTTTCGCGTGGTGGGAGTTTTTGATTCGGGCTTTTACGATATAGACGCCACTTGGGCATTCACCAATCTCGCCGCCGCCCAGCGCCTATTTGACCTTGCCGACGTGGCCTCCGTGATCGAGTTCAAGATTGATGATGTTTACCGCGCCGAGCAGGTCGCGGATGAGATTCGCCGCGAGGCGGGACCGGGGTATGACACCAAGACCTGGATTGAGCAGAACCACTCGCTGTTCAGCGCTCTACGCGTGGAGCGCCTGGTCACCGTCCTGACCATCGGCCTCATCGTGGTGGTGGCGGCGCTGAACATTTTCATCGCCCTGGTGATGATGGTGATGGAAAAGAACCGCGACATCGCCGTGCTGATGTCCATGGGCGCGCGGCAGCGGCAGGTTTGGGCCGTATTCACGCTCCACGGTCTGGCGATCGGAGGTTTGGGCACCATCCTCGGGCTGATCCTGGGCTATGGGATTTCGTGGCTGGGTAATACCTACAAGCTGATTCCCCTTCAGGCGGATGTGTACGCGCTGTCGTCAGTGCCCTTCCACGCCCACCCACTGGATGGAGTGTGGATCGCCGCCGCGGCCCTCACCATCAGCTTTCTGGCAACACTATATCCGTCGCTGGCTGCGGCCAAACTCAATCCCGTTGAGATATTGCGATACGAATGAGAATCGAAACTCGAAACTCGAAAAGCGAAACTCGAAACTCGGTACAGACCGTGCAAGCACAGTCCAAATCGGGCATTCGAGACTTCAAAGACCTGGAAGTATGGAAGGTCTCGCGCGAGTTGAGACAGGAGATATACAAGCTGGCCAAAAGTCTGCCGGAGTTCGAGCGATATGCCTTGGCAAATCAACTTCGGCGGGCTGCGATCTCTGTTACGGCAAACGTCGCCGAAGGGTTTGGGCGATTTGGCTATCAAGAGAATGCTCAATTTTGCCGACAGGCCAGAGGGTCTCTCTATGAACTGAGGGATCATCTTACAACCTGCGTCAACGCGGGATATGCGCCGGTTGCGGAGGGACGCCGCGTGGACCGAATCGCCCAGCGCGCAACGCAAGTTCTTAACGGATATCTTCGCTCAACGCTGGCCTTGAAGTCGGCAACCGAGAGAGGTGGGGGGAAGGACTCATCGTGATGGGCGAGTTTCGATTTCCGTGTTTCATTTTTGTGTGGGGTGAAGTTGGTGAGCGGAGAGATTAATCACATGTCGGGCGAGTTTCGAGTTTCGAGTTTCGAGTTTCAGCTCCTGCGTGCCGCCGGCCTGACCAAATCCTTCCGCTCCGGCAGTGAAGAAGTCCTGGTTCTTGATGACCTGAGCTTGGAGGTGCAAGCGGGGGAGTTCGTAGCCTTGGTGGGAGAATCCGGCTCTGGGAAGACCACGCTGTTGCACTTGTTGGCCGCGCTGGACACTCCGACGAAGGGTGAGGTATACTTCCAGGGAAAGCGGTTGAGTGAGTTTCGCGAAGACGAACGCGCTCTGTATCGCAATGAGCGGATAGGTTTTGTCTGGCAGATGCACTACCTTCTGCCGGAATTCAGCGCCCTGGAGAATGTCGTGATCCCGCAGTTGATTCGCGGGTGTGGCATGAGTGATGCACGGGCGCGCGCCCGAGAATTACTGGGCGAAGTAGGGCTTGCCAACGCATCACAACGCCGCGTGGGTGAACTATCAGGCGGCGAGCAACAGAGAGTGGCCCTGGCCCGCGCGCTGGCCAATCAGCCCGCCCTCTTATTGGCGGATGAGCCCACGGGAAGCTTGGACCACCGTACGGCGGAGCGCGTAATCGACCTGCTCGAAAACCTGCACCGGGCGCATCATCTAACCTCGGTGCTGGCGACGCACAACCTGGACTTGGCCCGTCGCGCCCATCGGACCCTGCGCTTGGCGAAGGGAAAGCTGACGGAATGGGTAGTTCCAATTGTTCCATGACTCCCGTACTCCCCAGGGCACGACGGGTTGCTGGGAAGTTGGGGCTCCACGAAGAACCGAGGAGCTATGTTCGAGAGGTATACGGAAAAGGCCCGGCGTGTAATATTCTTCGCGCGCTACGAAGCCAGTCAATTCGGCAGCCCCTTCATTGAGACGGAGCACCTTTTGCTGGGGCTTCTGCGCGAGGACAAGGCGCTGACGAACCGTTTTCTGCGGTCGCACGCCTCGATTGAATCCATTCGCAAACAGATCGAGGGCCGGACCCCCATCCGCGAGAAGGTTTCCACCTCCGTGGACCTGCCCCTTAGCCAAGAGTGCAAGCGCGTGCTGGCCTATGCCGCGGAAGAGGCGGAACGGCTGGCGCACAAGCACATTGGCACGGAGCACCTGCTGTTGGGTCTGCTGCGCGAAGACAAGTCGTTCGCGGCGGAAATCCTCCACGAGCGGGGCTTGCGGCTCTCCACCCTGCGGGAAGAACTGAGCCGCGTTCAGAACGATAAGACTGCCGCCACCCGCCCCAACAAGGAAACTTCTCTGCTGGGTGAATTCAGCCGCGACCTGACGCAGGCGGCCATGGAAAACCAATTGGATCCGCTGATTGGCCGGGAAGGGGAATTGGAGCGCGTCGTCCAGATCCTCTGCCGCCGCACCAAGAACAATCCCGTGCTGATCGGTGAACCGGGAGTGGGAAAAACCGCCATTGTGGAAGGTTTGGCGCAACGGATTGCCGACGGCGACGTGCCGTCATTCCTGGCCGACAAGCGGATCTTGGCCTTGGATCTCTCGCTGATTGTGGCGGGCACCAAGTATCGCGGCCAGTTTGAAGAGCGCCTGAAAACCATCATGAAGGAATTGATGGAGGCGCAGAACGCCATCATTTTCATCGACGAACTGCACACGCTAGTGGGCGCGGGCTCGGCGGAAGGGTCGTTGGACGCCGCCAATATCTTGAAGCCCGCCCTCTCGCGCGGGGAAATCCAGTGCATCGGCGCCACCACTCCCGCGGAATATCGCAAGTCCATCGAAAAAGACCGTTCGCTGGAGCGGCGCTTCCAGGCGGTCAAGGTTCCGCCGCCCACGGAAGGCGAAGGCATCAAGATCCTGTTTGGCATCAAGGACCGTTACGAGAAATTTCATGCGGTGACCTACACGGACGAGGCGCTGAATGGGGCCGTGTACCATTCCAATCGTTATATTCCCGACCGTTTCCTGCCCGATAAGGCCGTGGACTTGATCGACGAAGCCGGCGCGCGCGTAAAGCTGCGACAGAGTTCCTTGCCCGAGGAAATGATCGATGTGCAGAAGCGCATTAAGTTTGTGGTGCATCGCATGGAGAACGCCATTGCCAACCATGAATTTGAGAAGGCGCGCTTCTACTCGGACGAAGAACGTAAGGAACGTGAGAACCTCCGCCTGCTGCGCGAGAAATACAATATTGATGAGAACCGCCATGGGGGTGGTAACGCACGAAGACATAGAAGAAGTGGTCGCCCGCTGGACCGGCGTTCCCGTTACCGCCATCAAGGAAGAGGAAAGCGCCAAGCTGCTGCGCATTGAGGAAGAACTGCACAAGCGCATTATCAGCCAGGATCGGGCAATTTCCGCCTTGGCGCGTGCTATCCGCCGCTCGCGGGCGGGATTGAAGCTGCCCGGGCGTCCGGTGGGATCGTTCTTGTTTCTGGGTCCGACCGGCGTGGGCAAGACGGAAATGGCCCGCTCCCTTGCCGCTTTCTTGTTCGGCTCGGAGCGCGCCCTGGTGCGCTTTGACATGTCGGAGTTCATGGAGAAACACTCGGTCTCCAAGTTAATCGGCTCGCCGCCGGGGTATGTGGGTTACGAAGAGGGCGGCCAGCTTACCGAGCGTGTGCGGCGTGCTCCCTATTCCACCATACTGCTGGACGAGATCGAGAAGGCCCACCCGGATGTGTTCAACATTCTCTTGCAGGTTTTTGAGGATGGCCAGTTGACGGATGGCCTGGGCAACACGGTTGACTTCAAGAACGCCATCATCATTATGACGTCGAATATCGGCGCGCGTTATCTGGAACGCCAGTCGCGCATGGGGTTCCAGTCGGGGGTGGAAGGCGCCTCGGAGAAGAAAGCCGAAGAACTGGTGATGAGCGAGGTGAAGCGGCTTTTCAACCCCGAGTTCCTTAACCGTCTCGACGAGATCATTGTGTTTAATGCCCTGACGGACAATGACCTTATTCAAATTCTGGACCTGCTGGTCGGGCAAATGAACCAGAATCTTACGCAGAAGAATATTTCGTTGACGCTGTCGCCGGAGGCGGCCCGGTGGATAATGGACAAGACCTGCGTGGACCGTTCCTACGGCGCCCGGCCCTTGCGTCGCGCTTTACAGAAGTACGTTGAAGATCCGCTGTCGGAGGCCTTAATTCAGGGTGAGATTCATCCTCCGGCGGTCTTGGAAGTTATCGTTGAGAACGAGGCGCTCTACTATCGGTCAGTAAACGACAAATTGGTCGGGGCCACACCGCTTTCCCACTAGGGCGAGTCGCCAAGGTATTCCCGGCCGCTAAGCGGACAATCCACACGCCCAGGTCCTTGAAGCCGGAATCTCCGGGAAGCGGCGAGAGGCTTTCAGGTGAAAAAAAATCTCCGGCCAACTCCTGGTAGTATCCTGGCATCGGAATGTCTTGGTTTTTGCGTGTCTGAGGGGGGGATCGCTTTCTCTTGAAAAAGATGAGATGGTGTGTGCCTGGAGATCGAGGGACGCTGTACCGGCTGGGAGCTCCCGCCCTGGCACTGATTCTGTGGTTACCTCTCTCGACTGCGGCACAAAACCCCCCGCCCGATCAAAAGGCGCAAAATCCTCCTCCGGCCCCGGGTCAGCAAGCCCCGGCTCCGCCCAAGCCTGAGGAAAAGAAAGCGCCGGAAGCAGCTCCAGGACAGATTCAGTTGGAAACTCCCCAAGTGGCCCAGCCAAAACCCGAGGAGCAGCCGCAGCAACCCCTGAAACTTTCAAATCCCGCGGGGCCCGCCGCGCCCCCCCAGGAAGAGCATAAGCCCACCATTGAATCGATTAATTTCCGTGGCCAACGGCGCATTCCTGCAAGCACGTTGCGAGCGCGCGTCCTTTCGCACCCCGGGGACGTTTATGACGAGAACGCCCTGGAACGTGACTTCATGGCCTTGTGGAATACCGGCTTCTTGGATGATGTTCGCCTGGAAGTCGCGGATGCGCCGAATGGCAATAAAATTGTCACTTTCTATGTGCGCGAAAAGAAGCTGGTCCGCAGCATCGATTATAAAGGGTTGAGCAGCGTGGCGCAGTCCAACGTCCTCGATGCTTTCAAGAAGGAGAAGGTTGGCCTTACCATTGAATCCCAGTATGACCCCGTAGTGATTAAGCACGCCGAGGTCGTGCTGCAAGAATTGCTGGCTGCGCACGGCAAGATGTTCGCCACGGTTCGCCACCGCACGCGCAACATTCCCCCGAACTCCGTAGCTCTGGTTTTTATTGTGGTTGAAGGTCCCAAGGTGAAGCTGGGGGCTATCAAGTTTTCAGGCAACACGGTTTTTTCCGACAGCCAAATAGTGCGCTCGATGAAGTACTCGCGACCCGCGGGTTTGCCGCCCTGGTTTTACTGGTTTCACAAGACGTACGACAAGGATCGCATTGAGGCGGACTTGGAGAACATTCGCGACCTTTACCGCGACCACGGCTATTTCTATGCTGTGCCGAAAGAACCGGAAACCAAGATGGTTGACACCGGACAGCGCTGGCCCTTCTTTTTCTGGAGTTGGGGGCGCGGCAAGCGCGTGGACATCAAGATCGCTGTGGATGAGGGCGTTCAATACCGTTTGGGCACTTTCCACATTCGCGGTGCCACCCTCTTCAAGGAAGGTAAATTGGCACCTGTCTTGGGGATGAAGCCCGGTGATATCTTCGCTCTGTCGAAGGTTCGCAAGGCGATTGAGAATTACACCAAGCTGTATGGCAACTTCGGCTATATCAACTTCACGGCGTCGCCGGATATTGAGCCCGACAACAAACGGAAAGTCATCAACTTGGCGTTGGATTTTGAGGAAGACAATCAGTACACGGTCCACCGCATCGAGTTTTCAGGAAATACCAAGACGCGCGACAAGGTTATCCGCCGGGAATTGTTGCTGTATGAGGGCGGCGTCTTCAGCTCCCAGATGTGGGAATATAGCGTTTTGAAAATGAACCAATTGGGCTTTTTTGATGAGATCAAAAAAGAAGATTACGACATAAGGCAGAATACGAAGGATAAGTCGGTTGACGTCCTGGTGAAGGTCAAGGAGAAGGGGAAGAACTCCATCGGGCTCTCGGGTGGCGTCAGCGGATTGTCCGGCAACTTTATTGGTTTCAATTACGCCACCAACAACTTTCTGGGACTGGGCGCGACCCTGAGTTTGGGTTTCCAATGGGGCACTTTTCAGAAAATGTACTCCTTCGGTTTCACCCAGCCTTATTTTCTTGATCGCCCCATCACCGCCGGCTTTACGGTGTTTAAGAGCGATTACAACTACAACCAGATCCGCCAACTAGCCATTTACAGCGGTCTCAATCCTACTCTTTTGGCGCAGTCGCAGTACGGCCAGTATTATGGGCAGAACTTCACCCAGAATTCCGACGGGTTCACATTATTTGCCAGCTACCCTTTACGGCGCAGTTTTGCCCGCCTCGGTCTGACTTATAGCTTTTCCCGCAGCAGCATGCAGGCATTTAGCGCGGCGTCCGAGTCTTATTTTGAGTCCATTAATTTCAGCGGCTTGACGGGGCCCAACGCCCTAACCGGGATTATTTCCAGCCAGATCATGCCGACGTACCTCTACAGCACCGTCAACAGCTCCTGGACCCCCACAAAGGGCAAATACCTTTATGCCGCAATTGGTTTTGCGGGAAGCGCCATCGGCGGCAATGTGAATACAATCACGCCGGTGATCGAAGCCAAGTATTTTCACCCGGTCCGGAATATTAAATCCGACCACCCCACCGCCATCGGCATGCGCTTACTGGTTTCCAGTGTCATCGGGTACGGCGGCCGGGTGGTTCCACCCTTCTCCCGCTTCTACATCGGCGGTGAGATGGACGTGCGGGGTTTCGATATCCGCACCGTCAGCCCGGTGGCTTTTTATCCCAGCGTGGTTTCAGTGTGCAACCGCGACGTCAACGGCCAGCCGATCACCGGCACCACCCAGACGGGAGCCAGTTCGGGCGCCTGCGGCTCTTCCACCAGCTTCCCGATCGAATCGCCGATTTTCCCCGGTGGCGATACGGAGGCAATTTACAACTTCGAATACCGGGTCCCCATCGTCGGATCGGCCGCCAGCATAGCTTTGTTCTCGGATACGGGCATGGACGCGGTTCTCTTTCCCGGTCAACTCCAACTGGCCCCCAACGCTTTGAGCTCCATTCAGAGCCAATATACGTACTTCCCGGTTCCCCGGGAATTGAAACCGATTGCCACGACCAATTTCCGGCCCCGCAGCTCAGTGGGACTCGACTTGCAGGTTCTTCTCCCCGTCGTCAACGCCCCGGTTCATATCTTTTATGGATACAATTTGTCGCGAGTTAACGATATCATTACGCCGCCGCAGAATCTGCCGCCCGAGTCGCTGTTTCCGAATGAGGCGACCTATGTTGACGCCTTGCGGAATTTTCTTCCTTACCGCCTCAAGGAGCGCTCCGGCCGCATTGGATTTACCGTGCAGCGCACGTTCTAAGAACAGGTGAAATGGGTTAGAATGAGCGCTTGATTTGGAATCTTAACTTCATGAAGGAGCTGGAATGAAGAACCGATTGACCACACTGACTGTATTCCTGGCCATCGCAGCAGTTCCACTTGCTGCGCAAGCCCAGGGCAAGATCGGCATCATCAACATGAATTTGGCCATTGCGAATAGCGCCGAAGGGAAAAAGGCAAGTGCGGACCTGCAAAAGAAATACGCGCCACGGCAGCAGGAAGTGCAACGTCTTCAGCAGGAGATCCAAACCCTCCAGGGGCAGTTGAGCAAGCAGACTCCCGCAATGAGCGACGAGGAACAGCGTCGATTGTCACGGGATCTGGAGGATAAGCAGAGAATGCTGAAGCGTTCGACCGACGACGCCCAAAGTGATTTTTCCGCTGACCGCGATGAAGCCATCCACCGGATCGGCCAAAAGATGATTCGCATCATCGGCGACTATGCCCAACAAAATGGCTTTGCCCTGGTTATGGATGGTGCGCAAATTCCTATCTATTACGCCGCCAAAGATTTTGATATCACCGCGGAGATTGTGAAACGTTACGACGCAGCGAATCCGGTTGCCGATGCCGGCGCGCCTGCCAACCCTGCGGCCCACACGGCCTCTCCATCGCCGGCGGCGAAACCGAAATAGGGTGTATACTTCCATTCCCTCGAATCTCCGCCGGGAGGAATGACGGCCCAGCGTACTCTTTGTGTGAGATTAGTGGTTTAGGGAACGAGCCCGATTCTGAACTTTAGCTTTCTGAAGGAGTTTGAATGAAGAACCGATTGATTGTGTTTGCCGCACTATTGAGTGTACTGGCGCCCGTTTCTCTCTGCGCCCAGGGTGCCACCCCTGCCCAAGGTAAGATTGGCGTGATCAACATGCAGGGGGCTATCGCCAATACCGCTGAGGGCAAGAAGGTCATCGCCGATTTGCAGAAGAAGTACCAGCCCCGCCAGCAGGAACTGCAGCGTCTTCAGCAAGAGATCCAGGCCATTCAGGACCAATTGAGCAAGCAAGCCGCTACCCTGAGCGACGAAGAGCAGGCGCGCCTGAACCGTGACGCGGAAGAGAAGCAAAAGTTATTGAAGCGCTCTGCCGAGGATGCGCAGAACGATTTCAACCGTGACCGCGACGAGGTCATTAATAAAGTCGGACAAAAGATGCTGCGGGTCATCTCGGACTATGCCCAGCAGAATGGCTTTACCTTGGTCTTGGATGACGGGCAGATTCCCATTTATTTCGCCGCCAAGGATATCGAGATCACGGAAGAGATCATCAAGCGCTATGACGCTGCCAATCCGGTGGCGGATGCCGCGGCGTCGCCCGCCAAACCCGCGGCTCACCCAGCCATGCCGGCGCCCAAGTAGCTCTCTCCGCTAGGCGGAAGTTCCTTCTGGAGGTTCCGTGTCCTGCCTCTGCGATAACGCGGGGGCAGGTGTGTTTGTGTACCATCCCGAGGCACCTGCGGCGGAAGGGCGGGCCACCGCCTGACTTCCGCATCCTGCACCCTCTCACCCCTCTCCGCCATCGCCCTTCTCCTCATACCTTACCTTCTCCGTTGGTTCAGGGGGCGGGTTCGGATTTGCGGCATTCAGGCCTTGCCCAGGGGCTCGGCGTGGATCGTGATTTTGGAGATTTGCGGGAAAGCTTGGCGGAGCTTGAATTCCACGGTTTCAGTAATGTCATGCACCTTGGCGATGGGCAGATCGGGCTCAAGGGTGCAATGCAGCCGGACCACGACGTGGCCTCCGACCTGGTGGGCTTCTATGGAGTGGCAATCCAACACGCCGGCTGTGTCGCGCGCCAGCTCCTCCAGCATGCGCTCCACCGCCAGGGGATCGATGCGAGCTTCGTCTCCGGTTTCCACCGCCACGAGCAGAGGCTCGAGATGCACGTTCACTTCATTCACTTCCGGCAAGTTCGCCTTGATCTCGCTCTCGAGCTGGGTGGACCGGTCGTGAGCTTCCGCCAACCTCAATTGGGGGTCAACTTCCAGATCCAGGTGGACGTTGACCCGGCCGTTCACTTCATAGGCCGTCACCTCGTGGACCAGGAAGTTCCGGCGGTGGGCGACGGCGCGGATTTTCGCCACCAGGTCGCCGGAGGAAGGTTCCTGCGGCGTCGTATGGATCACCACATCCGCGGTGGGAAACAAACGGTGAACTTCCCCCTCCACCATGTCGGCGACGGACTTGGCGTGTTCGAGGGAAATGTTGCCGGCGAGCGTCAGGCGCAAATCCACGAACAATCGGCTGCCGCTCTCGCGCGTCCGGATGCGGTCGAGACTGAGCACGCCGGGGACCCGCGACACGGCATCTGCGATCAAGGTGCTGATTCCGGTGGGTGCGGCGTCCACCAGCGCGTTGACGGTTCTTTTCCCCAGGCGCAGCGTGATGTAAACCACAATCCCCGCCACCGCCAGCGCCGCTGCCGGGTCGGCGGCTTGCAACCAGCGCAGGTGCTGCTGTTCGGAAATGTACACCGAAATCAGCCCCAGAATTACCACGGTGGAGCTGTAAACGTCAGTGGAGAAGTGCAGGGCGTCGGCTTCCAAAGCCTGGCTGTTGTATTTACGCGCCACACGGAAAAGCGCGCGGGAGCGGAAGGTATCAATGGTGATGGAAATGAACATGACGCCGAAGGCCCAGAGGGACGGCTCCACGTGCACCTCGCGGAAAAAGAGGCGCCGCACCGCTTCCCACACGATCCACGCACAGGTGGCGATGAGCAGACCGGTCTCAATGAAAGCGGAAAGGTGCTCGACTTTGCCGTGCCCGAAAGGGTGTTGAGAGTCCGCGGGCTTGTCGGAAACACTCACGGAAAAGTAAGTGATCGCCGCCGCGACCAGGTCCAGGCCGGAGTGCATGGCCTCGGATAGAATGCCCAGGCTGCCCGTCCAAATTCCCACCGTCAATTTCAGCGTGGTCAGCAACACCGCCGCGCCGACGGAAGTCAAGGCAACAGACTGCTTCTCCCGGCTGAGATTACTAAGCGTGCTGGCGCCCGCAGTGGTGGACATTTGCGTGGGAGAGATTATACCCGCGAGGGATTATACCTGAAAAGACCTGAAGAACGGGGCTGATGCGCGCCCCTCACCGGTCGTTGAGGTCGTCCAAGGCAGCCTTGAGTTCCGCCTGGGCGTGCTCTTTGTGCTGGCGGCCGGTGACCTCCACACCCGCGGCAAAAACCTTGCGCGCTTCATCAGTCCGTCCCTGCTTGATGAGGAAGGCGCCAGCCTGGGCATACGTGGCCGAGTACTCCGGATGGTTTAGGAGGAGGTACTCAAAGTGGGTCCAGGCCGCAGCGGGCTCGGTTTTCGCCAACTCCAGCGCCAGTCCATAGCGGGCGAAAGTGTTATGGGGATCCTGGCGCAGCGCCTCTTCCAGGAAGTCGCGCCGGGTCTTCTCCGGTTCCTCGGACATATCCTCAACCTCGGCTTGGGTTCGGTCCCTGCCCTTCTCGCGGGACCGGCCGTAAAGCTTTGCCGTGGCGGCGGGATCATCCTCAACTGACGGACCAGATGGCAGTGCTGTAACGGAGTTTATATCGCCCCGTGGGGACGTCCCGATAGGATCGGGATGGATTCCGCCACCACATCAGAACTGCCCCTCCGCTGTTGATTCATGTTGCAACGCCCCCATCGGCTCGCTTAGTATAGGCGTACGAACGCAGCAAGGCAAAACTTTTCCGGCGGGCGGCGCCTTGTTAGGGGCGAGGAGTGCAGAACGGCTCCGGTCGGGTGAAAGGTTCCGACGCCTGGAACGATATTGAGTCTGTTTTGGAATGAGTCAGGAGCCTGCTTGCTCTGCCCCGGAGTGCTCCAGCGCGGCCTTGCGACGCACCGCGACTCAATGTTTTGAAGATTGAGTAAATATGGCAAAACCGCCAGGGAAAACTGTTGCTGAATCTGCCGCCGAGATGGTGGAAATAGCGCTCCCCAACGACGCCAATCTCCTGGGAAACATGCTGGGCGGCAAGGTGATGCACCTGATCGATATTGCCGGAGGGATCGCGGCACATCGTCACGCGCGTTCCCAGGTCGTGACGGTGGCGGTGGACAATCTCGATTTCCTTTATCCTATCCGCGTGGGCGAACTCGTGATTCTCCGCGCCCACATCACCCGCACATTTCGCACGTCCATGGAAGTGGAAGTTAGAGTGTACCGGGAGGATTACTCGACGGGAGAGAGGCAGCAGACCAGTTCGGCCTTTGTCACCTATGTGGCCCTTGATTCCACCGGGAAACCGCAAGAGGTCCCTCCCCTGATTCCTCAGAACCAGGAAGAGAAACGGCGTTATCGCGAGGCGCTGGAAAGACGCCGGCAACGCCTGGCCCTCGCCGCCCGAGCCCATCGACGCTACTTTGAAAAGTCTTAGCAAGCACAGGCACCCCGCAGTGATTCGCGAATCACTGTGAAGTTGAATTCGGAGGCTTACAGATGAAAATCAAGCGGAACAAGACTTTTTCCGGCACCCCCTGGGAACCCAAAGTGGGATACGCGCGGGCCGTGCAAGTGGGCGACGTGGTGCATGTTTCCGGCACCACGGGCACCGATCCCTCGGGCAAAGTGCTGGCCCCCGGTGATATGTACGCGCAGACCGTGCAGACCATTCGCAACATCGAAAACGCCCTCAAGCGGTTGGGATTGAGTCTGGAACATGTGGTCCGCACCCGCATTTATGTGACCCAAATCGAGCGCTGGGAGGAGGTCGCCAAAGCGCACGTGGAATTCTTTGGCGAGGTTCACCCCGCCACCACCCTGGTGGGCGTCGCTCGCTTGATCGACCCCGAAATGCTCGTGGAAATTGATGCCGAAGCCGTGGCCTGACGCGGCAGCCATTTTCTATAGACGTGTCTCGCTTGTGTTCATTCCACCACCAAATCGACCTCCGGGTGAGGAGAGGCACGACGGCCGCCTCTCCTTCTCCCGTTAGGAGTGCCCGTCAAGGGGATGGGGGCGAGTGAGGAGTTTTGCGTCAGCGCGGATGGCTTGTCCCTTACCCCAGGCGGCAGCGCGTTGGCAGTGCAGGGGGCGCCGATTATGTTGACCCATTCCTTCGCCGACGGTGCGGAACTAAGATTGCTTCAGCCCCAGCACGCGGATGAACTATTCAAGTTGATCGATCAAAACCGCTCCTTCCTACGCCAGTGGCTGCCCGACGGGGACGTGCAGAAATCGCTCGACGAATGTAAGAAGGCTATCAAGTCCTCGCTGGACCATTTGGCGGCCAACACCGGGTTCACCCTGGGTATCTGGTGGGAAGGGCGGCTGGTGGGAATCATTGGCGCCGGCCTCATCGATTGGGAAAATCATTCGGCCATGATTGGCTATCTGTTGGCTGAAAGCTACCAGGGGAAAGGTTTGATGACCGGCGCCTGCCGCGTCCTGGTGGATTATCTGTTCTGCGAACTCAAACTCCACCGTATTGAGATCCGCTGCGCCACCAGCAACCCCCGGAGTTGCGCGGTGCCCAAACGGCTCGGCTTTTTGAGAGAAGGCACGCTGCGCCAGGCCCAAGCCTTCGACGATACCTACCACGATCTCGAGGTCTACGGCCTGCTCGCGCAGGATTGGAACCGAGTGACGGAGTGATTCCGTGATGCCGATCGACGCACCAGATCCCCCCGACAACCACCCTTTAACAGCAAACGGTTAAGAAGTTGGTAGTGGGGGTGGAGGTGAATACGTCCCCCCCACTTCACAATCTCGGCCGGTCCTCACACCCGCAGGAAAATCTTCTGCCGATAGAGGAAATATAGGAACAGCCAGCCGGTGAGGATCACGCTACAACTCCAGATCAGGGGTTCAATATGGCCCAAATGCGGCAGAATACCGTGCAGAAACACTTTGGTGATGATCCCAAAATCAAAAAACCGATCGACCATATAGATGGTGATGGAGTTCATGCCGATCACTTTGAAGTAGAACGACCAGCGCTCGAAACCCCGCACGTCGATGATCCAATAGAAAAGCGCGAGCAGCAGCAGGCTCCAGCCGCCCGCCCAGAGCACAAAGGTGCTCGACCAGATGTTCTTGATGATGGGAAAGTTGAAGCTCCACACCCAGGCCACCAGCAGGCTCGCCGCGCCCGCCGCTGCCAGTCCCAAAACCTTGCGATTTGGTGTGTACTTGCCGGAACGAAGCCAATGTCCGGCCAGCACGCCCAGCAGACAAGTGGAGATTGCCGGCAGGGTCGAGAGTATCCCCTCATTGTCACCGCCGGGGTAACAACAGAACTTGAAGGGTATGATGAGGTTGTCAATATAACCCGCCAGGTTATGCTCCGGGGTGAGCACGGCAGCTCCAACGCCGGGGACGGGAACAAGCTTCATAATCAGCCAGTAGACAATCAGGATGCTGCCTGCCACAATCGCCTGGCCACGAATGCTGGTGTTCATCATCACCAACGCGGCAATACAATAGCAAATAGCAATGCGCTGCAAGACGCCGGGAATGCGCAGGGTGTGGGTGTTAAAGTCGAGGAGATTGTTATACACCAAGCCGAACAGGAACAGCGTCAGGAAGCGCTGCACGATGTGGCGGTAAAGCTGCCCGCGGTTCGCTCCTTCTTCCATGCGCCGGGTGAGTGAAAAGGGCAGAACCACGCCCACCATGAAGACGAAGAGGGCAAATATCAAATCGTAAAAATGGAAGCCATTCCAAGGCACGTGCTCGAATTGCGCATCGAGCGCCCGCGTGGCCGCGCACGGCCAAACCTGGTAGAGGGCGTGGAAGATTCTCTCCCCTCCCGCAATCCAAAACATGTCAAATCCGCGCAGGGCGTCGATGGAAGCAACGCGCTTGGGCAGCAACGCTTGCGGTTGAACATTATTATCCATAAAGTCCTCACCTTTTGGCGTCGGTGTTGAGCCGGAAAAGGCCAGCCCCGACCGGGACATTATCTACAATTAGTTGAGGGAGGGAAAGCGGAAGTGTTGGACCCTCGTCCGTAACGCCGGCATCTGCGGTTTCAGGAGTCCAAGAGACGTCACCGGGGCAAGGCGGGACGCGGGCCTCCTTTGCAGCTTTGCGGCTGGGCTTTCCGCCAACTGCCTTCTCAGGCGATCTGAAAATTGAGGGGGTCGCGCAGGTTCTGAATCTCCCGGTAATAATAGAGTGCCGTGGGCCTCTTCCCGTTGAAGCGCAGCTTCCGCAGAAACTCAATCTCTTCCGCGGTGACACCGCGGCTCAGGGATGGGCTCTGGAGGAAATCGCTGAGCCCCGGTTCTTCCCTTTCCTTGGCTTCCAGATCCATTTCCACATACTTGAATTTCTTCGCGCGAACCGGGGCCATGCGGTGGTTCAGGATAATATCCATACCAAAAGTTCTTAAGTCGATGTCCCACGACTGAATCACCGGCTGCAGAAAAGCGAGACAATTCTTGGGTGATAGGTCAAAGACATCTTCATCCAGGAACTCCAAAACGGCGACGCGCATCTGTTCGTAGCTTCGATGCCCCAGTCGAGCCATCTGCCGCAACCACTTTTCATCCCCCAGTTCGTTCTTGGCGACTTCTTTTACGACCTCCAGAAGCTTCTGCGTCACCAGACGCTCAAGCTCGCCGAAGGGTTGCTGCTCAAAAATCATTCGCACCTGCTTCTTCTTGTGCGGTTGGCATTTGGAAAGGACAAGTCCGCGAACCTCTTTGAACAACGGTGCGGGTAAGAACCCCGAGCTTTCTTTTTATTTCTTCCTGACGCTGGAGTGCCGCCATGCGCGCGAGTTCGCCTGGGGGGAACTTCAGCAGAGGTTCCAGCTTGTCGTAAATATCCGTGCGGGCAGGTGCGGGAGGCGCCTTTCTCCCCGAGAGCAATTGGGAGATGTAAGATTCCGTAACTTGCGCCGCGCCTGCCAGATGCCGTTGTCCGAGGTCCAACTGTTCGAGGCGCTGGCGGAGGACGAGAGCCAGATCCATGAGGTTTCTCCTGGGCTTAGCCCATATTGAAAACGCGCTTCTGAAGGTGGCAGATTTTGGTTGACGAATCAAGTGAATTTACTTAAAATGGTTAAGAAGTTGAGCCTTCTCATCTCTTCTTCCAGGTGATCTGAACTGCTTCAGGTTATCTGACCAGCCCCGCAGGGGCGAGACCCCGAGAGGGCCACTCTCTCGGCGCACGGCTTCAGCCAGAAGACAAAGATCATGTCCAGGAAAAACGGTGATAAAGCCAGATTTGGACGGCAGCGGCGTAGCAAAACTACTCTGCGGAAGAAGATGCGGGAATTACGAATGGTGCTAATAGGCAAAGCGCCAGAACCCGCCATCGCCGCAGCCAAGTGAACCGCCGCAAGAGCCGCGCTGGCGCCGATGGCGCCATAGGGGAAGAGATACGGCGTGCGCACCGGCCTTACAATCAACCCTCGATTGAAGGGGCAGCGCTCACAGATAGGCAGAGAGTGGCAGCATGTATATTCAATACACCGGATTCAAAGCGGTCGTGAATTCCCGCACTTACAACTTTCAAGTTCTCGACGCGGCCCGGGAGCCGCGCGAATTCACCGTCAAAATTCAATCCGATACGAATCTTTGGGCTACCTTGAAGCTCCAGGACGGCCCCGGCATCTGCTTTGAGCGATTGGAGCAGGAGTTGGGCCGGGAAACGCCGGCTTCCTGCGCCGAGCCCAACCTGCGTATTAGCGAGCAGGACATCCGCGCATATCTGGCGCGCCACTACCCGCCGGTAAAGGTGTTTGCGCACAAACCTCTGCCGGAGCTTTCCGCCGCACCATTCAAAGCACCGGAAATTGCCATCTCGCCGATGACCGGGCGAGCGCTTGTGGGATCCAGGACGAACCCTCCGAAAGAAGTGGTGACGGCGATCCTGGTGCACAAGGCGGGGGACGCGATGGCTCTGCTGAAACTGGCCCTTGAACGTCAATCGATCCAGATCCATTGGTTGACGACGATTGAGGAAATCGTGCCCCTGCTGCAAGCGACCAATCCGCCCCACTTGGTGTTTACCGAGGCCATGTTGCCGGATGGCGCCTGGACGGACATCGTGAAGCAGGCTCTGTTGGCACGAAAGGCAGTGAAAGTCATCGTGGTGTCGCGCCTGATGGATGTCAGTCTCTATATGGAGACCATGGATGGCGGCGCGTTTGACTTCATTGTGCCGCCCCTCTCCCCGGGCGAACTCACGCGGGTGGTGAAGAGCGCGGTGGAGAACGTGCAAAGTCTGCGCCGGGTGCAATCCGTTCCTGCCTAGCGCCCGGTGGAACTTATTGCCGCAAGTGTTGCGTCGGCAAAATACGTTTACATGTGACGCCGACCGGCTCCTGCCCCGGCACCGTCGGGAAGGCGGAACATGACGGGCTAAAGCCCAGCGCTACAACAAATTGATGCGCATCACATAAGTGATTTTCTTAAGCGAGCGCAACACCAGATACTCCACTCTCCCAGAAGGAGGTTCTTATGCAGTCACTCCCGGAAGGCCGGTGCGTTAGGCACTTTCAGTACGGACTCGGTGTGGTGACCCAGTCGGATGCCGAGCGTACCTCTATTGATTTCCACTTGCATGGGGCGAAGAAGTTTGCCACCAAGCTCATGGTGGTCGAACTATCCGATGAAGCCCCCCCGCCAAAGCTCACACCAGCGCGGCGTCGCAAGAAAGCCATCGCCCAGCCTCAGGCTTAGCTACTCGTCAATGATGATGCGCTGCCGACACACTGCGGGCGCAGGCATCGGCGCTCCTCCCTATCACTGGTAACTCGTCATGGGGCGCCACCCCTATGTTCGCCATTATGAGTAAATGGCCCTCTCCCTAAATCCTCTTCTCTTTCCACCGGCCCCGCCGGAACAGGATGACCATGGCGATGGCAATAGAGGATTCGGAAACGGTGATGGCCCAGTAGACTCCATTCGAGCGCATGGCGAGAGGGATGGCCAGCGCGTAGGCAAGCGGGATCTCCAAAACAATGAAGCCAAAGAAATTCACGATCGTGGGAGTCAGGGTGTCTCCGGCCCCATTGAAGGCTTGCATCATCACCATTTCGTAGGCGTAGCCAATGTTGCCGATACTTACGATGCGCAGGCAGGCTGTGCCGAGCGGCACAATCTCCGGATCGTGAGTGAAGAGGCGCACCACGGGGCCGGCGAACAAGATGAAGAACGCGCCCACGCCCCCCATTACCAGGGCGTTATAAACTCCCGTTTTCCACACGGACTGTTCCGCGCGCTCCGGTTGCCGGGCGCCGAGATTCTGGCCCACGAGCGTGGCCGCGGCGCCGCTCAATCCCCACGCCGGCAGTATGAAGAAGACGATGATGCGGATGGCAATGGTATATCCGGCCAGCGCGGTGTTCCCAAACACACTGACGATCCGCATCAAGCTGATCCAGGCGATATGCGGAACCAGCATCTGCGCGATTCCGGTCAGCGACACTCGCAACAGTCTTGCCATGACTTCCGCATGAACGCGCACCTGCCGCGCCAGGATGCGGATGTGTTCTCCCCCCCGGGACAGGCGGTAGAATTGATACACCACTCCTACGCTGCGCCCGGTGAGGGTGGCCACGGCGGCGCCGGTCACGCCCAGATGTGGGAACGGTCCGAGGCCAAAGATCAAGCAGGGATCGAGAAGCAGATTGATGGAATTGGACAGCCACAAGACGCGCATGGCGATGGCGGCGTCGCCGGCGCCGCGAAAAACGGCGTTGTTCAAAATCAGGAGCAGCACCACGGAGCAACCGCCCAGGGCGATTCGCGCATAGCTGGAGCCCACAGACAGCACGGCTGGAGACGCCCCCATGAGGCGTAGCAGGTGCGGCGCGAAATAAAGGCAAGGAGCGCCCATGATAAGGCCGGCAAGCAATCCCAGGCCGATGACCTGAACTCCCGCCACCGCCGCCCCTTCGCGATCTTTCTCACCCACGCGCCGCGCCACCATCGCCGTGGCGGACAGACCCAGGCCCATTCCCACCGCATACATAATGGTGAGCATTGCCTCCACCAAGCCCACCGTGGCCACTGACTCCGCCCCCAGGCGCGCCACCCAGAAGACGTCCACAATGGCGAAGAGAGATTCCATCAACATCTCGAGGACCATGGGCACGGCGAGAAGAAAAATCGCCCTCGCCAGGCTGCCCGTGGTGTAGTCCTGGTGCGAACCGCGCAGAGCTTCGAGCACCGATTCCCAGAAAGTGGATGATGGACGAGTTGTGACCCCGGTGGCCATAGACACCAGCTTATAAGTTTGAGTTAGGATTGCGGCCCGAAGCGGGGCCGGGCGAATTCAGAGCGTCACGATTTGGGGACTACCGCGGGATGGTCATCATGTTGTTATAACCTGGCGATCCGTAACTTACCATGAACGCTTTCGCGCGGGGCGTCGCGACTCACGGTAGACGTCAAGCTCTTGGTCGGAAAGAGTAGTACGCCGCGGCAGGGGTTTCTCCGCCGTTTCCAGATCGAGGGCCTTTTGCAGTTTCTGATAGCAGAGGGCGGCCGCGTCTTGAAAGGGTAGTTGCTTCTCCACAAAGGCCCGGTTGGAGATGCTGAAAATAAACTCGCGGTCTTCCGACTGTTTATCGATGACCCGGTAGGTGTAATCCCGCCCATGCGCTTTAAGCTGAAATCCGACATATTGGATTTGCATTACGGTTTCCTCCTGGGTCAAAGATGTCCACCCGCGCCATTGCCATAGGGCAAGGCGCGGGCAGTGCGCGAATTGTAAGGTAATTCTTAGAGCTTCTTGACGCTCTCTGCTTGCAGCCCTTTGGGACCTTTTGTGACTGCGAACTCCACCGCTTCGCCTTCGGCGAGTGATCGGTAGCCTTCTGCTTGGATCGCGGAGTGATGGACGAAGACATCATCTCCGGAAGCGCGCTGGATAAATCCATAGCCCTTCGAGTTGTTGAACCACTTCACTACACCTTGTTCTCTATCCATATTGTTTCTGTGTTCCTTTGAATGTTTGATTTTAACTTGTTCTCGTCTCGCAACCGCTCCCAATAGACGAAAAACGCCGCAAAGCCGTTAATTTTGCGGCCTTCGACAAACGTGGTGTTCGGTCACAAAAACTGATCAAGCGTCTTTAGTATACACATTTGGCCGTTGTTTTGCAATGCGAAAAACTGATTTCCAATCATTCGGCGGGACCAGGATGGGCTGCGGAGAAATCCCCGCGAGCGCACCAACTCTGTTGCCTCCCAGCCGAGTCTGGTTTAGGCTGTGACCTTGCAGGGGCACAGGCATGGTATGTGTTATCCCGCACAGGTGAAGACTTTGCTTGGCCACGCACTTGCCAACAGCAACGACATCGATTGTGCGGGGAGAAGCACTGATTTCAACGTGAGGCAAATTCACATGAACGAAATGGGAATTACTGACCGTGACCGCGCCAGGGCCCAGCGCTGCGTGGAATGCCCGGTATGCACGCGGGCCCGTCGCAAGCAGCGGGGCCTGGCTTTCTGGCTCGTCAAGCATGTGGAGGGCGGGGTCTGTCCTTACTGCCAAGCCTACGAAAAGGTTTACGGGCGTAAATCACACGAGGCCGCGAATTCCCATGACGGACCCGCCTGATTCACCCTCTGCACGCTTAATGCCCTTGGAGAATCTGCGCGACGCGGGGGAAAAGGCCGGCAGCTTCCTGCGCTTGCGGGTCGCCCTTGGTTTCAACTTCGTTCCCGCGTTCCAATCCAAACACTAAGTTCGTAAGCTCCACCTTGAGCTTCAACTTCACATCGTCCTGATCGTTTGCCCAGTACTCACTGGGAACGCGCACGCCATTGCGTTCCAAGGTTTCCTTGAAGTTCTCCAGCATTTGGTCCGAGACATCGAAAGGATCGGTGATTCTGCCATGGGTGGTCAGATAGGTTTCTGCGTAGCTCGTCAGGTAGCCACGTTGGCTAATGAAGGTGAACCAGGGGTCGTCCGCGCTGCCCGCGATGGTTACATCAGGCGTGATTCCCCCGCCGGCGGTGACGGGGCGGCCGTCGTCGGTGTGAAACGTAACGGCGACGAGTTCGACCGGGTCACTGCCCTTGGGAGTCTTCAATCTATTCTCCTGGGGTACAGCCGAGGCTGAAAGGGAGGCAAAGGTCAGGGCGGTGCCCGCCAGCGGTCGTTGGATGGATCGGCCACTGGCCGTGAAATATTGCCCGGCGGTAAGCGCCAAGCCGGTTTGCTCGCTGAGTTCCATTACCGATTGCACCACGCCCTTCCCGTAGGTCGGGAGGCCGGCAATGACCGCCCGGTCGTGCTCCTGGAGCGCGGCGGCCAGGACTTCTGCGGCGCTGGCGGTGTCACCGTTCACCAGCGTCACGATGGGAAAGTCATAGTGCCGGGGCATGGGCGGGGCGTTGTAGATCTTTTCCTCCACGCCGCGCCCGCGCGTGGTCAGAACCAGATCACCCTGCTTCAGGAAGAGGCTGGCCACCGCAGCAGCGGAATCCACGATGCCGCCGTGATTGTCCCGCAGGTCGAGGAGCAACCCCTTCAGGTGGGGTGCGTCCATGCCATCCAGCGCCTTCGCGACCTCCTGCGGCGTTCTTCCCTCAAAGCTGGCAATGTGCAAATAGGCGACACCGGGAGACCAGAGGAAAGCCTTGTCCACGGAGGGCAGCGCGATCTCCGCGGGGCGTAGGTTGAAGTCCTCGGGCACGTCTCTGCCGGGATGGATGACTCCCAGGCGCACGGGGCGTGAGCGCGCACTCTTCAGGAGGTTGACCAACGATTGCAGATCCAGCCGCTCGACACGTTGGCCGTTGATGGCCACGATTTCATCCCCAGGCGCCAAGCCGGCTCGAAACGAGGGTGAGCCCTGCGCAGTTTGCAAGATCATGACTTTCCCGGCGGACACATAAAGGACCGAGCCAAATCCTATCGATTCACCGCGCGCCTGCTGCTTCATCAACTCGAATTGGTCGTGGTCCAGAAACGCGCAGAACGGATCGAGGGCCGACAGCATGCCGCGAATACCCCCGTCGAAAATGGCATGGTCGGTATCGACCGGGTCCACGTAATACTGCTCGATGGCATTATAGAGGGCCGTGAACTTCAGCGCCTGCGCAGCGGTGTCGTCTGCCGCCGGAGAAGTCTGCGTGTAGAGGCTGGGGGCGATGAGGAAGAGAAGGGCAGCGACTAGTGCAATCCGAAAAATGGGTCCGCGAAATTTCAATGGTGTCGAAATATCCTCCTCACTCAGTATAACTCAGATGCACATTCTGAAAGGGAGGGTGTTTGCCGTGACTCCCTCTGGGAAAATTCCTGCCGGGCGCTCGAGGCGCGGTGCCGGGCGAGGCGATCGACCGGGGGGCTCACTTGCAAAAGAAGAAACTCTTGACTCAGGGCGGTCCTTTCAGTTGTACTGGGCAATCGGTTGCGGGGCAGATATGCCGTATTAAGTGCTATGATTTTCATTGGCATTAATTGTTCCGCGGAAAATCCCTCCCCGGGCATTGGACCGAGATTGGGAATCATAAGGAGTCTTGAGCATGGAGAAAGAGCAAGCCGTTACTCGCCGAGAGTTCTTGAAGACCGCCGCTTCGGTCACCGCCGCCTCTTCCCTGACGGGTCTGAGCGCCCCCGGGATTCTCACTGCCCAAACCGCCGGCAATCCCGTGCGGTATGGAATCATTGGCACGGGCACTGAGGGCTGCACCCTGCTCAAGTTTCTGGCCACCATCCCCGATGGGCATTGCATCGCCACGTGCGACATCTATCCCCCCAATCTCAAGAAAGGCGTTGAGACCATCGGCTCGAATCCTGAAACCTACACCGAATACCGGAAGATGCTGGAACGCAAGGATATGGATGCGGTCCTCATCGCCACCCCGCTGAACCTGCACGCGCAGATGGTGGTGGACGCCCTCAACGCCGGCAAGCACGTCTTTGTCGAAAAGACGATGTATTTCAAGGAAGACGAAGGAGAGATGATCCGCAAGGCGATGGCCGACAATCCCAAACTGGTGCTGCAAGTGGGATTGCAGCGGCGCTCAAGCGTGCTCTACCAAGTGGCGATGGAGATGATCCGCAAGGGGGCGCTGGGCAAGATTATGTTTGTGCGCGCCCAGTGGCATCGCAACAATAACTGGCGCCGCCCCGTGCCTGATCCCAAGTTTGAGCGGCTGATCAATTGGCGCATGTACAAGGAGTACTCCGGCGGGTTGCTGGCGGAGCTGGCCTCCCACCAGATCGATGTCGCCAACTGGGCCATTGGTTCCGAGCCCATTTCTGTTTACGCCACCGGGGGCATCAATTACTGGAAGGACGGCCGCGAAACCTGCGACAACATCGAGGCCATTTACGAATACGCCGGGGGACAGAAGCTGGTTTGGACATCCATCCTTTACAACGCCCACCTGGATTTCAACGAGCAGATCATGGGTGACCAGGGAACCCTGATTATCACCCTTGGCAAGGGGATGTACTACCGTGAGCAGGTGGCCAAAGTCTCCACCGGCGGCAGCAAGGAGAACTGGTGGGCGGGCGCCACGGTCACGAATCAGCCGGCGCAGGAAGGAATCCCCATTTTCATCGAACAGGGCGCGGCCAGCCAACTCGGATTCATGGACCGCGAGGTGCGTTACGCCAAACACTGGCTGGCTTCGATGGGCATCTACAATTACGAAGAGCCCCACGATCCCTGGTGGAGCGAGCTGCACAATTTCCTGCTGAGCGTCCGCGATGGCAAGCCGATCATCGCGCCGTTTTCCATTGGCGTGTCCGACGCCCAAGGCGTCATTTATGGGAACCGCTCCGTGGAAACGGGGCAGAGAGTCTACTGGCCGGAAACGAAGAGCAAGGATAAAGGGTAAAGGATGAAGTGGCGCTGGCCTTCCGGCCCGCGCGTTCTGCGGAGGGCGCACGGACATGTTTTGAAACTCCGCGGCTTTTGCCTGTTAATCGGGGGCTGAAACAAGAACATAGAAACCCGATAAAATATGGAAACGTCCAGCCTTGATCCTTTGCCTTCTTCTGAAACCCGATTTGAAACACGCACTCAAATCCGCAAAAACGCTCTCGTGGTTTATTATTGCCGCCTCGCTTTCCCTCGTGATTGGGGAGGTCAGAGCCCTCGGGCCAACTCCTCAACCCCGTGCCCTGTGTCCCGTTTCCCGTGTCCCAAATCCCGAAACGGCCCCGGTCCGTTATGAGGCTTCGCATCAAGCTATGGGGACCACTTACACCGTGGTGGTGTACGGGCGCGATCAGACTTTCCTTTCCGAAGTTGTGCATGAAGTCTTTGCAGAGATCGACCAACTCGATCAACAAATGAGCAATTACCAGCCGCAGAGTGAGCTCTCGGCGATCAATCGCGACGCGGCACAGCGCGAGGTGATGGTTTCGCCGCAGCTTTTCGGGCTGATCCAGTACTCACTGCGCGCGAGCGAGGATTCCGGCGGCGACTTTGACATCACCGTGGGCCCGCTGATGAAGCTTTGGGGATTCTTTCGCGGCCAGGGGCGCTTGCCCAGCCCTGCCGAAATCTCCGAGGTGCAAAAGAGAATAGGGTATCAGCACGTGCACCTGGATGCCGCGCGGCGCACCATTCACTTTGATGCGAACGGAATGGAGTTTGATCTGGGCGGCATTGCCAAAGGTTATGCGGTAGATCAGGCGGCGGAGATTCTGCGTTCCAACGGCATTACCGTGGCGTTGGTTTCAAGCGGAACCAGCAGCATCTACGCGCTGGGATCGCCACCGGGCGAGCGAGGGTGGAAGATTACCGTGCGTGATCCTTTTCAAGCGGGCAAGCCCGCGGATGTTTTTCGTCTTCAGAACTTCGCGCTCTCCACTTCTGGAAACTATGAGAAGTTCTTCAAAATTAATGGCAAGACTTATTGCCACATCATGAACCCGCACACGGGCTGGCCGGTGGAGAACATGCTCTCGACCGTGGCGGCCGCGCCCACCGGCATCGAAACCGAGGCACTGACCAAGATCTTCTTTGTCGGAGGCGTGGAGAAGTCGCGCCAATACCTTGGCACCCGCCCCAATGCCATCGGAATTCTCTACCAGCCGGGCGATAAGCCCCAAACCTTCAAGCGCACCGTCCTGCGGTCGAAATCATTCCAAATCCCTGCCGATAGCATTGCGGAACCGGAGCAGTAGGCCCTATGCCATTACAGCGCGACATAAGCTGTAGCGGTGCTCTCTGAGCGCCGACCGGCGGCCCATCGGGCCGTCTTCCCGCCGGCATGTTCCCCCTTCGCGCTTTTCAGGGGAGGCTTGAACGGGCGGCACTACCATGCGAGGCGGGGATACTGTGAGGGGACTGCGTCAGAAATTCGTCGAGGAAGTGAGCGAGGGTAATCGGCAGGATAACGGAGTTCAAGAACGTCCGTTGCCTCCGCTCTGACCGGAGACGAACCGTTCCAGCAGCTCCAATACGCGGGAAACGGTGGCGCGAAACTCCGCCATCTCATGGGCATGGCTGTCCACCCGGCTCTCATCCATCTCCAGCCGGCGGTCGGTTCTTTCAATAAAGGCATCGACCCGCCGTTCGATTCGGGCAACCAACTCCGCCTGCACCAGCATATGCTCTTCCAGCTTGGTAAATCGTTCTTCAGCAGTCAAAGTTACTCCCTTTGGACGCGGTGGATGATTTCTGGCTTGGCCTTTGCCACCCCTGCCAAACGTTATTATACGCCTGCGGCCACAAAAGCGAATGCGGTTATGTTTTGTGCAAGGCGCTCGCGCAGCACGCGGCAGCATCGTGTGGGACATGATAGAATCCGAGGATTGAGGCGCCCTGTTGATGGTATCAATTGCACGCAAGAACCTTTTTCACGACAAGATCCGGTTTGCGGTGGCGTTGGCCGGCATTTCTTTTGCAGTGGTGCTGATCACCGTGCAACTGGGGGTTTACCTGGCCTTTCGCTCCAACGTGAGCGTGCTCATCGATCACACGGAAGCGGACATCTGGGTTACCGCCCACGGCCTGGAGAATTTCGATTTCGGCCGCCCCTTCAGCGAAAAAAAACTGTACGACGTTCGCGAGGTGCCGGGCGTCATGTGGGCCATCAATTACATGCTGACCTTCGGTTACTGGAAGACTCCCAGTGGCAGCCAGGAAACGGTGCAGATGGTGGGCTTTGATCCCGAAACCATGGTGGGAGCGCCCTGGAATATCGTGAAAGGGAACCCTCAGGACGTGAAGTATTTCAACTCCATCTTTTATGACGAAGCGGAGAACCAACCGCCTGGGGAACATTCCGATCGGCGGGGAAACAGAGCTTAACGACCACCGCGTGCGGGTGGCGGGCATTGTACGCGGGGCACGCTCGTTCATCCAGAGCCCTTACATCTTCACTTCCTATAAGAACGCGGTGAGCCTTTCCCGCCTGAGCAAGGGGAACACCGTTTACGTGTTGGTGAAGGTCGCTCCCGGCTATGCGACGCAGGATGTCAAGCGGTGCATTCAGGCAACGGTGAGCGATGTGGATGTTTATACCTCGCCCGAGTTCAGCAAGAAGACGCAAGACTACTGGATGATCAACACCGGCACGGGCGTGGCGCTGCTCGCCGTGGCCCTGATGGGGGTGGTGATTGGAACCGTGATTGTGGCGAACACCATCTACACTTCCACTACCGAGCACCTGAAGGAGTTCGGCACGCTTAAAGCGATCGGGGCATCGAATTGGGACCTCTACGCCATCATCATCGAGCAGGCGCTGATCAACTCGTTCATCGGATTTGCGGTGGGGATGGCGGTTAGTTTTGTGGTGGTTCAAGCCATGAAGCACGGGCACCTTCCCATCATGCTTCCTACGCGGTTGCTGGTGGGGATTTTTATTCTCACCGTAATGATGTGCTTATGGTCGTCCTTGCTTTCGATCTCCAAGGTGACGAGAATTGATCCGGCGATGGTGTTCAAGAGCTAGTTGTCCGTCGCCCGTTCTCAGTGGCGGGTGATACCTCAGGTATGACGTTTATTTACCTCCGCCAGGTGACGACGGACAACGGACCACTGACGACGGACAAACAAAAACGATGACTCCCGTTGCAACTCAGACCGTCCTCCGGCTGGACCACGTCAGCAAAACCTATGGCGAGGGTGAGTCGTCCGTGGAAGCCGTGAGCGACGTGTCGATAGAGCTCGACGCAGGGAAATTCATCTTTCTGATGGGCCCATCGGGCAGCGGAAAAACTACGCTGCTGATGCTGATGGGATGCCTGCTGCGGCCGACCGCCGGCTCGGTACACATCTTCGATGAAGAGGTAAGCTCGTTGGCAGAGGCGCGATTGCCGCGTGTGCGTCGCCATCGAATCGGGTTTATATTCCAAGGGTTCAATCTGTTTCCCGCACTCACGGCGCTGGAAAATGTGGAAGCAACTCTTAACTTGAAAGGCTATCGGGGCGGGGAAGGGCGCGCGGAGGCCCGCAACCTGCTGGCGCGCGTTGGCCTTGCGAAGCGGATGCATCACCTGCCGGAAGACTTGAGCGGCGGCGAAAAGCAGCGCGTGGCGGTGGCGCGCGCCCTGGCGGGCAATCCGCCCATCATCCTTGCCGATGAGCCCACCGGCATGCTCGATTCCAAAACCGGGCGCCTCATCTCCGAAATCCTTCGCGACCTTGCGCACAAGGAAGGGCGGCTGGTTTTCATGGTGAGCCACGATTCCAGAATCACCGCGCTGGCCGATCAGATTTTTAATATCGAGGACGGAGTGCTGGAAGCAAAGTAGGAGGAGGCAGGAGGCAGAATCTAGAAGCTAGAATCTGGAAGTTGGAAGTGAGAAGGATTGAGGCATTAACTGGGGGTTTTCTCCTGGCTCCTGACTCCTGACTTCTAACTTCTAGCTCCCAGCTTCTGACTATTTCGGATTTTTATGTCAAAGGCAAATCGCAATATATATATGTTTGCAATGCTGGGCGTGGTCTTGGCGGCGCCCCTGGTCTTTTTCCTGCGCTCGGTGGCGCACACACACTCGGGGTTCGCAAACCAGGTGCGCGTCTTGCGCGGCAGAATTGATTCGCACATTGCGGCCCGCGGACGCGTGGAAGGCGCAACGTCGCAGGAGATCAAACTGGCGTCGCGCGTGGTGGGGAGGCTGAAGGAAGTCACGGTGAATGACGGCGACCCCATCCGCAAAGGGCAGATCGTGGCCGTGCTGGAAAACGACGATTTGCAGGCGCAGGTAGAGCAATCGCGCGCCAACGTGCAGCACGCCCAGGCGGCGCTGGAAAGGCTCCAGAACGGAGCGCGGCCGGAAGAGCGCGCTGCCTCCCGCGCCGCCATGAATGAGGCGCAAGCCGCCGCGGACAACGCGCGCCTGAATTACCAGCGCTCGCAGAAGCTTTTCGCGGAAGGCGGCGTCATTTCGCAATCGGTCCTGGACCAGGCGGAGCGCGATTGGAAAATGGCGCAGGCGCGGCTGGATTCAGCGAGGGAAAACTACAAGCTGGTGATGGCCCCACCGCGCTCGGAGGATGTGGCCGCCGCCCAGGCGGAGCTGAATCTGACTCGCGCGCAGCTTGCCCAGGCACAGGACAACTACGATTACTCTTTCGTCCACTCGCCCGTGGATGGCGTGGTGGTGAAACGCTACATGAATCCGGGGGAGTCCATTTCCTACGAATCGCTCTATCAGCCCATCGTCTCCGTTTCTGATACCACGCGCCTGATGGTGCGCACGGAGATCGACGAGACCGACATCGGCAAGATTCAAATCGGCCAGCGCGCGGACATTCGCTGTGACGCTTTCCGCGGGCAAACTTTCCACGGACACGTGGTGCGCCTCAGCGGCGGCCTGGGGCCGAAGAAAATCCAAACCGATAATCCCACGGAAAAGATCGATATGGACGTTCTCGAAAGCTTTGTGGAAGTCGATCCCGGCACTCCTCTGCGCGTTGGACTGAGGGTGGACGTTTACATCGAACTGGCCCGCAAGGATAACGTGCTGGTGGTTCCCTTGCAGGCGGTCGAGTTGCAAGAGGGCGTAGCCACGGTACACGTCAAGACGGGCACCGGCATAGAGCTCCGCAAAGTCCGATTGGGCGCGCAGGACGGACTCAATATCGAAGTCGCGGACGGCCTTCACGAGGGCGAGGAACTCGTTTTTTGAATTTCACCGGCAAGGCATGCTGAGTTCAGGCTTTGGGCAAGAGCAACCGAGGCCGAGTTCCCCACGATGCCAGGCCCTTCGTGCTGCCTGTCAGCGACAATTTGGCGCTTCTTTAGTCGGACATTTTGCACCCAACTATCCATTTTTTGGGAGATTAATATAAGTAGGTTTATTTTCAGTACATTGTCAGCTTTGGGAGGAGAAAAATCGCTTCATCGGAACCTTGTTTTCAACAAGCTATCAGCTTTAGGCGCCCTACCCGACCTAGTACATAAAGTCGCAATGCCATTCGGACATCTTGCCTGCTAATCGCATCGTTCACCAAGAGATTGCTTCCGACCTTGAAGTTGCACACAGGGCTACACCAAATCCATCCTAGCCTAAATCGTTGGGCCTGTCAAGAGGAAACTGAAGCGGGGTGAAAGGCGCGGTGCGGCCGCTCTTGGGGGCCACGGATCCTGGGAGGAAAACCGGGCAAAGGGACAGCTTGAAATAAGGCGGCGCGGAGGAACATTCTGCTTCCTCGGAACATTTTCCACCGCGCCACCTGAAAATCTTCAGCAGTTTGGAGCCCCTGCTGGTTTCAGCTTCCCGCTCACCGCGGCGGGACGGACCCTTTAATGCCTTATCACCGGCATGTCACCGGGAAGTGGGGGCGGAAGAGGGCCTTCACCGTTGCCTCCGGGTAGGGTTTGGAAGAAGAAAGGTTTCTTTTTTCCTTCATCGGCCAAATCCAAAGACTTCAGCTTCTTCCACTGGTCGACGGACAGCCAGCGGCGAATGTCCAGCATCATCATGGCATTTTCCTTTTCCAGTTTCCCGCGAGCCGCCGTGATCAGGTCGATCTGTGCCCCCACCTTGCTCTCATCCGGTTGGTCAATATCCATAAGGGGTTGCAGGCGTAGTTCCTGTTTATCCAGATCTGCCTGTAAATCGATGAGCTTAAGTTTATGGTCAAGAAATGTCTGCGAGATTCTCTTCACCTGCTCGTCGGTAAGGTTTAACTTGCGGACGATCTCGGAGTTTTTCCACCACGCGCCACCGGGCCCGAATTCGCTCCCTCCCAGCGGCCCGAACCTAACCGGTCCAGGCCCCCCACCGATGCGCCCTCCTGTCCTGATCACGGCCGTTGCGGGCGGCGGGGGAGGGGACACTTCGGATTGAGACTTCTGGGCGATGATCACTTCGGGAGGCGCCTCGGAGGGAGCCGGCGGCGCCGGGTTGGGATTGTTTTGCGCCCGCGCCACAAGAGGCGCAAGAAATAAAGCTAACGTAAGAATGAGTCTGAGGGTCTTCATGGTTTCCTCCCGGTTCAATATCCATTAGGGATTCCTACGGGCTGCCTCGGCACGGTTAATCTCCTGAGTCAACAACGCTGCCGGTCTTAGAGCCTGCGGTAAATCACTCTGAATGGATTGCTGCACGCTGAGCAGAAGGGCATCATCGGGGTCGGGCTGTGCCGCCGTTTGGACGGGTGGAGCGCTATTGCGGGAAGTCAGGAGGGAGGCCAGCAAAATAAGCATCACGGTGGCCGTCACCCAAATCCAACGCTTCCACGGGTGAGTAAAATCGCGGGCCGCCAAGCGGGCGCTGATGCTTTCGCGCTGCCGCCGCCAAAAGGCTTCCGGCTGCTCCACCACTTGGCGCGCCTGCGCTCGCGCCGCGCCCGCCACCATTACGAAAGACCTTACTTCCTCGAGGCAGGTGGCGCACTCCTCCAGATGTCTTGCCGTCGCTTCGTCGTTCTCATTGAGAACGGCCGCGGCCCATCGTTCGTCGTTCAGATGCCCGCTCATTTCCGCCTCTGCTCATTCAATTTATTCCTGACCGCACATACGGCGCGGAACAGGTGTGCCTTCACGGTCCCCACTTCCAGTTGCATGGCCTCGGCGATTTCCTCCAGGGTCATTTCCTCAAAGAACCGGAGAGAGAAGGCCGCTCGTTGTTGCGGCGAGACTTTTTCCAGAGCGGCTTCCGCAGCCGCCAATTGCTCGCGCGCCAACAGGGCGCGCTCGGCGGAAGGACCGGGGTCGGGAATATCGATTTCCGCCGTCTCCTCCGCCGGGCTGGAGGTCCGCGGCAAGATACTCCGCCAAAACGCCACGCGGCGATTGCGCGCGTGGTCGCGTGCCAGGTTGACGGCGATTTTGATAAGCCAGGTTTCCACACTGGCCTCGCCGCGGAAGGTGGCGCGCTTCTGGTAGGCGCGCAAGAAACAATCCTGCGTCAGGTTATCGGCGAGGTCCCGGTCCTTGACCAGCGAATAGAGCACGCGGAAAACTCGCTGCTGATGCGAGCGCACGATGTGGTCGAATTCCCCGGCGGCGATGCCTTCCGCGCGCCCCCGGCTGGCGGCCATATCCATTGCGGTGGTCAGAGCGCTCTCCATGATCTCCCTGCCGGTGTTCCCTAATATAGACGGCGCGGTGACGGGAAGGTTTACAGAGGACAGGTGCCGGGTGCTGGGATACGGTAAAGTTTGAAGGGTAAAGTGTAAAGGATAAATTGCCTCCTGCGGTACCTGTCCTTTATCTCTTACACTTTATACTTTACACTTTTTCACGCCGGCCGCTAACTCCTCGCCCCTAACGCCCGGCACCTGACATCTGATACCTGGCACCTGTTCATCAAACCGTGGAATACTTCCGGCACAGCGTTTTGACCTTCTCCACGAGCTTGGGAACGCCTGTGTTGGCGTCCTCATCCCCTTCGTACTCGACGGACATGAAACCTTGATACCCGCCCTGGGCGAACATTTGCCACATGCGATCGAGGTCGAGCGGTTGGCGCTGCTTCCCGTACCAATCGCGGATGTGAGTGTGGGTGGCGTACGGAATCAACGCCTCCACCTGCGAATAAGGGTCTTCCTGAAAGTTGCTGATGTCCAGGTTGCAACCGGCGTACGGCGAATTGACGCGGCGGAGGATGGCGAGGATGTTGGCAGCCCGGGAGGTTATTCCGCCATGACTTTCGATGCCCAGAGTTATGCCTTTTTGAGCGGCGTAATCGCACGCCGGTTTCATGGTTTCCGCGGTCCACCCCACCCCCTGCGCGTCGGTCGAGCCGGGCGGAAGGTCGCCTCCGAAAACGCGGATGTGCGACGCGCCCAGAATCTCTGTGGCGTCCACCCATTTCTTGATATTGGCGATTTCCGCCGTACGCTTGGCGGGATCGGACTGGCACATTTCGGTGCGGATGGCGGCGCCGGAAAAGGGCAGGGCATGCTTGAACGCCAGGTGACGCAGGCTGATGAGGTAAGCGGGGTCGGTCGATTTCAGCCAATAAGTAGTAACGTCGACGCCTTCGATTCCAAGATCCACGGCTTTGAGAAAGAAATCTTCCATCGTCATCTTGCCGGACTCCAGGTATTTTCTGTAGGAGTAGGCGCAGCATCCGGTCAAAAGCCGGGGGCGAGGGCCGGCAGTATCCTCGGCCGGGCGGGCGCTGGCGCGTGGGCCGGTAACCAGGGAACTCGCGGCGGCAAGTCCGGCGGTCTGCAAAAAGTCTCGGCGTGGCATGACATTTTTCATAACAACTCCTTACGCTTCTATCCTCGTCAACTTCATGATAATTGCCATTAATCCTGCCATTGTACACACGAGACGGAGCGGGTTGGGGATTTAAACCTCTGCACCCGGCGGGAGGACGCCCGAATTCTCGTGCTGTCCTGATTTCAGATGTAGCGCCGGCTTCCAGCCGGCACTGAGCCGCCAGGATGGCGGCGCTACGCTCAAGGACAGCACCCGAATTCTTTGGGACTTGGTAAATCCCCGGCAGTATCGTAGGATAACGAGTTTCCCGCTTATAATGGGCACGCGAGGCGGCAACATGCCAAAGGACTCCTCAGCGGCTTGGAAAATCCGGCACCGACGCTGGCTGCGTTTTGTGCAAGCAAGCCTCCGAGCGATGAAAGACGGAAAGGCGATTCTTCCGGGACCTTCCGCAAGGCCGCTGGAGGCGCCGGCGGTGAAGGCGGGCAAAGGTCCGCCCATCAAGATCGTCATTTGCTCGCCGCATCCCGATGATGAGGCGCTCGTCGGCGCCCTGCCGCTGCGCCTCAGCCGGGAGTGTGGCGCCAGCGTCATCAATTTCGCCATCACCCTGGGAAGCGATCCTGGCCAGCGCGCCCGGCGTTGGCGCGAGCTTAAAGCGGCGTGCTCAGTGCTGGGCTTCGATCTCACCCTCCCCAACCTTCCCTGGGGTCTTGACCACGTTAACCTTGAAAATCGCAGAAATCATCCGCAGGACTGGGCCGCCAAGGTGCGCGCGCTGAGCGTGGCGCTGGAACAGGAGCGGCCCGATGCGGTCTTTGCTCCCCACGCTGAGGATTTCAATACCACGCACATTGGGACACACTACCTGGTGGTGGACGCTATGAGCGATTACCTGGAGCGCACCGGCCGCAGGCCTTTACCTTTTTTGCAGACCGAGTTCTGGCATCCGAACTCTCGCCCGAATTTGCTGGTGGGAGTTTCCCCCGAAGATGAGGCCATCCTGATTATGGCGGCTGCCGAGCATGGCGGGGAGGTCCGAAGGAATCCTTACCACTTGCGCCACCCCAGCCGGATGATTGAGAACGTTTGCCGGGGAGCGAAAATAATCGGTGGCCAAGGGGGAGCCGCGCCGGACTTTCCCTTCGCGGAGCTCTACCGCTTGGTTTTTGTGGCCGGGAAAAATCTGGTGGAGCCGCGCACCGGCGGACGTGTAATCGGCCCGGCGGAGAAAATTGATTGGCAGGATTTGATTCGGAGCTTCTGGCCCCCAAAAAAGAAGTGAGGATCGGAGATCGGCGGCTCGTCCCGATCCAGGTTCGGCAGGCTGCCGGAAGGCCTGCGGCAACTTGCCCGTAGGAGGAGCAAATGGCGAAGAAACCCATCGGGGCAAAGGTGTGGCTCATTCCCGACAGCTTTTTGCCGCATCGCAGCACCGGCGATTTGAACAGTCATGAAGCGGCGTGCATTCTCAACCTCAACCGCCGCCCCGCGAAGCTCAAGATCACGGTCTATTTTGAAGATCGCGAACCGCTTACGGGACTGGAAGCAGAATGCCCTGCCCAGCGGACCGCGCACGTGCATTTGGAAACTCTGAAAAACCGCCACGGTGAAATGATCCCCATCGCCAAGCCGATGGCTTTGATGGTGGAGAGCAATGTGGAGGTGGTGGTCCAGCACACGCGGCTCGACACCACGCAGCCGGCTCTGGCATTGATGACCACGATGGGCTTTCCGCTGAGGTGAAGAGTGCGAGGTGGGTCGGGGGCGAACCGTGCATGCGACGCCTGTCGCCAAGGCGGCGTCGCTGGGAGGCGATAATTATGAGCGCAAGTGACGGTACCACTGTCATCGTTGGAGTCGTGACTCTTTATTTTCTCTGGCAACAGAACCAGATATTCAAGAAGCAAAACGAGATATTTGCTACACAGGTGGGAATCAAGATGCCGCCTAAAAAGTCAGCAAGGAGTCGCCTTGTGCGCTACTGGCCGATGTTGGCAATGGCGTTATTAATGATCGCGACTTGGATGGCCGTTGCATTAGATCATTACAGCCAACATGGACATCAAACAAGCGGAACGGTGGTGGTACCCTGGGCGCTCACATTAATACTTGCGGTCATGGCTGCGTATTTGAGCCGGAAACGAGTGAGCGCGGCACCGCAAGCTGATGGCGGACAACGGCGGTACCCATGGAACGTGTTTACGGTGCAAAAAGTGACCGCCGATCCTCCGACGTCAGATCCAAATATCACTTATAAGAATAAACTAAGGATCGTTCTGACAAATGCCTCCGGCAAAGACATACAAGTCTGGACGCCGCTGTGGGAGTCAACCGAGGTGCATCCACAGGGCTACCCGCTAGGTTCTCGCTTCAGACTGGAGGGTCCCAAGGTAGGAGAGTGGGTTAAGGACGAAAACGGCAAGAATAAGGAGTATGCGTGCCTTGATTTGAAAATAAATTCAACGGTAGATTGTTACATTGGCCTGATTCCGCCCCTTGGACAGAGCATTGAGAGACGCTTACAGACGCGCACTCCTATCGGTACGGCGATTTTCCCCGTAAAGATCGATGGGAAACTCTACGAAGTACCGATCAATTTATGATTTATCCCTTAGTTCGCGCTTTACAATCACTTTCTGTCACGGCGCGTGCGGGGTGCCCTAGCGCGGAGCAAATCTGACGTTTATTCCCTCTCCCCCTTGCGTGACCAGTATGGGCGCCAGGATCTCAAGCCTGAGGAGTACTTGTGTTCGCAAGGAAGATTCGCGTCAACATAGTCAGTGCGGAGTGCCCGCGTGCTTGCCCGCGGGAATGGTTGGATAGTTTCTGCATGCGCAGTTTCACCGGCCGCGAGGCCTTTGATGAGACGCTGCCGGTGGCGGACGGCGCGCTGGAAGTGAGTTTCCAGGTAGACACGAACGGCCTGCGCGCCGATATGGAAGATTGGTTCACGAGGAAATTCGGAGAGGGAAAGCCCGTTAAACTGAGGCTCACGGAGAGCGGCAAGCAGAAGGCAGAAGGCGGAAAGCAGAAGGCGGAGTCCTAAATCCTAAATTCTGGGCTGTTTAGCCTTTCACGCTTCGCCGGTGACTTTGACGGCCAGCATCACCTTGTCGTCCATATGCGTTCCTCCCTTGGAGTAAACGCTGACGTCGTCGCACACCTTGAGGACGATTTCTTTGGCCTTGCTTTCGGCCGCCTGGCTGGCGCTCGCGGCGAGCCTTTCCAGGCCAAATTCTTCGTTCTGAACGTCCATGGCTTCGGTAATGCCATCCGTACACAAGAGCAGGATATCGCCGGGGTGAAACTTCACGTGGCCGCGGTCGAACTGAATGTCTTCAAAGAGTCCGATCACCATGCCGCCCTCCGTGAGCTGAAGGGGTTCGCTGCCGGGCCGCAAGATGAGGGGAGGAACGTGCCCGCAGTTGATGTAGTGAATCGCTTTCCGGCGCGTGTCAATAAGCCCCATGAACATGGTCATGTACTTTTCGCCGCGGGTATCGTGCAGGATCATTCGGTTGAGGGCTTCGGCGATGTCGTTGAGGGAATGCAAGTGCAGGACGAGCGACCGCAACGTGGCCTGGAGGTTTGACATCACCATGGCGGAGCTGATGCCTTTACCCTCGACGTCGGCGACGACCACCAGCAGGGTGTTGGGTCCCAGGCTGAGGAAATCGTAGTAGTCACCTCCCACTTCAAAGCAGGGTTCGTTCAGCACCGCGATGTCGAAGCCCTGGATGACAGGAGTCGTCTCCGGCAGCAGACTGCGTTGGATGCCGCGAGCCAGAGCCATTTCTCGTTCCAGATGCTCTTTTTCCAAAAGATCATGGTGAAGCTGGGCGTTTTCCAGACTCATCGCCATCTGCCCCGATAAAGTCAGCAGAACGTCCGTGTCCTCGTCGGTGAAGTTGCCGATGGCCTTGTTTAGCAGTTGCAGGGCGGCGATGATCTTGCCTGCCTTGTTGCGAATGGGCAGAGTCAGGATATTGCGCGTGCGGAATCCCGTCCGCTTGTCCACCTCGGGATCAAAGCGGCCGTCAGCGTAGGCATCGGGAATATTGACGATTTCACCGGTCAGGGCCACATGGCCGGCAATCCCTCGCCCGCGCGGCAGGCGAATTTCCTGCTTCTCCATTCCCTGGGCGATCAGCGACCAGATCTGATCGGTTTTTTCATCCACCAGGAACAAGGTCCCACGCTCGGCCTTGGTGAGGGTTTTGGCTACATCCAAAATTTTGCCTAGGAGTTCCGCCAGGTCCAGCGTGGAGTTGAACACCTTGCTGGCTTCCACCAGGCGCTGGAGCCGGTCCAAATGGTGCCGAAACCCCACGAACAATTCCGCGTCGCGCAAGGCAATCGAAGCCAGCCGCGCGTGCAGACGGAGTAGCGCCAGGAGCGACTCGTCGGGCGTTTCGGCGGCGGCCACCAGCAAGACACCGGAAGTCTTGGATTCATCCGCCAGCGGGTAGGCGCTTAAATATCGGAACTGGTTTTGCTCCGCCCACTGCCCCAAAGCGTCTCCCTCGGCTCCCGATCCCTTGAAGACCTGAGGCAACTTCCCTTGTGCGGCCCTCCCTAAGAACGAACGACTGGCGGAAATCTCGCGCGTCGCGGCGGGGAACGGCGAGTCGCCGGCTGAGGCCGCCAGCGAAAGGTCCGATTGGCCGGCATTCAGACGCCAGATACCCGCAGCAGCCATCGCGTAACGGTCGACGAGCCGCGCAACGAGCGCCTCGATCACCTCTTGGGGTTCGAGGGGTGCGCAGGAATCACAACTCAGTTCATCGATTTCCCTGATCAGGTTCATGTGTGATCTCTCCGCAGTGGCCCCGGCAAATGGGTCTTCCGAATATGCGAGACTTAGCTTAAGCGTTGTGAGAATGCGCCCGAGCCCGATGTAATGCAGTATATAGCCTCCCCTCGCCCGGTGTAAACCGATTTCAGCCGCACGTGGACATTCTCATCGCCCGCCCTCATCACTGCTGCAATTGGGATTTCTAACGATAATTTGGAAGGAGGAAGTGGATAATTCTGAAAACTCAGGACTACCCACTTCCTCAGGTAGTCAAAAGAATAGAGTTACTTGTTTAGACGGCACCGAAGGCACAAAGGTTGCACAGAATAATCGCCGTGCCCGCGACTCGCGAAGATTTGGCCGGTGTGGGTTCCCGTACGGGATTTGTCTCGGTGCAGAAGCAGGTTTATAATGTGGAGATTGCGATTACGCAGGGTTCCAAGTCCGGTGGCGAAGGTATATCACATTATGAGCTATATTGTTACGCCCTTTGAAGTCAGTTCGCGGGCCCAAGCAGAAGCCTTCAAGGTTCGATTTGTGCACCTATTTCCCGCCATTGCCACCCGGCATAGCGATACTATCGACTGCGTCTTTCTGGTCGACGGACGGCACGCCACGGTCTCCATTTCCTGTCGTGCGCTTACCGAACTGCGGGAGAAAGAGCAGAAGTACTTGAGTGACCAGCAGCTTGCGGAAATTGCCGCCCTCCATTTGCGCCGCACCCTCGAGCACGGCTACGACGCCACGCAAGCAGAACTCTACATTGACGGAACCCAGCTCCGCACCCTGGGGAAGGAATTAATGACCCTTCCTTAGTGGTGTGATGCGGCATCGCTCCCTTTACTTTTCCCTCCTCCCGAACGCCGCGATGCGTTCAGTTGGGGCCGCTGTTGACGGGACGCAATCTGGCGGTTCGACGCCGCCCCACGCGAATTGGTGTTGCGTGATGGAGCGGTGGACCGATTATTCCCGGGCGCCCTTCTCGCCTGCCGCACGGAACTGTGCGGGGAGGAAGAGTTTGCACGAGCGGTCATGACCTGATGATTGCCACCCGCAGTGCGACGGGGGCTGCGAGAGCGGGAATTACCGTGCGCTTGGGCAGAATTCGCGCTGCGGAGTCCTCCGTGGTTGGCCGTGCTGGCCGCACGGTTTGCATGCGCCGCACCCCGGAAATCGCCCGGCCTTCCAGTGGCAGCCACGGCGGGCCTCCCGTGGTTCACGGAGGCAAATTGTGAGCGCTCGTTGTGCGCCGCCACCTCGTGCTGGCGCTGCCCGGATGTGGCTTGCATGTGCCGGTCGTGTTCCGCGGCAAGTTCCCCGGCGGTGGGCCGAGCTCTGAGCCCGCCTGCCCCGCCATTGTAGCTGACGCGGCTTGCCGCGAAATGATTGGCCACCGGACGATTGTAAGCGTTGGCGAAGCGCCGGCCGCCAAAATTGGTGACGGCCCGGTTATAGAAGAACGTCCCGCCCCTCCATTCCCCGCCTACGAATCCCACGCCCAGGTATCCGAAACCATAATTGATGCCTCCGTAGAAGCCCACATGGGGGCCCCAGTAGCCTGCGTGCCAGACAAATGCCGCTCCACCCCAACCCCAGTATCCCGGCGTCCACAACAACCCTGGAGCGGGCGCCATCACCCAAGTGCCGGGAACCCAATAGTAGCCACCTGCGGGATCATACGCCCAATAACCGGGAGTCCATAGGTACCCAGGGCCTGGGCAAACCGGCTGCGCATATACGGGTATCGGCGGAGGAGCGATCCCAACTGATACGCCCACGGCAATCGATGCGGCCCGCGATGTGGTGGGCGCAGCGAAAACCGCCAGGGCGAGCAGCCCGATCATTAACAGTCCGGATACCCATATTCCTGGCAAATGTTGTGGCCGCGCTTGGTTGGGCGACGGCTCCTCGGTCTTGCACCCTTGCGGAACTTGTTCCGCAATAATCTTGTTAGCGTTACGGGGCGTCGCTCCAACCGAAGCTGGCAAATCATTGTCATGGATTCTCTTCACGGCGTTTCTCCCAATGAGGTTTGTCCGATGTCTCATTCTTTTAGATGGTCTGTTCCGTCAAATCGTTCTCACCACCCTGGCTTTAGTGAGCGATCACCCCCAAAACCCCGACGGAACTCGGGCAAGGTCGCACCGCTCCTCAATCGGCTTTCATCACAGATGAAGGCAATTGCCGGGCCAACTTGCCTGCCTTCCTGTATCGCCATGATTATCCAAGGAATTATAGGTAGTGGTTAGTGGTGATCTGGGCTGGGGCTTCCTTTCCAACTCTGTAAATCTTATATACCCGAGGGGAGCAATTGAATACGCTGGGGTGCCTGCGCTGGGGGGTTTGCCGGCGAGGAATTAGGCGTTTTTTCGGGCGGGGGAGACGTTTAACCTCAGCAGCCGCCTACTTTTCTGGATTGCCCTTCGAGTGCCAATTCCAAGCATCCTGAATGATGGCTTCCAGTTGGGAATGCTGGGGTTTCCAACCGAGGATTCCTCCCGCACGGCTGGCATCAGCAACCAACACCGGCGGATCGCCCGCGCGCCGCGGCGTCTCGCGGAAAGGGACAGGGTGGGCGGCTATTTTCCCCACAGCATTAATGACCTCGCGCACGGAGTACCCGTGGGCGGTACCCAGGTTGAGCGCGCGGCTCTCGCCTCCCCCGGCGAGGTACACCAACGCCCGCACGTGGGCGTCGGCCAAATCCGTGACGTGAATGTAGTCGCGGAGGCAAGTGCCATCGGGGGTGGGATAATCCGTGCCGTAGATCTCGACGCGCGGCCGCTGCCCCAGCGCGGCCTTGATGGCCAAGGGAATCAGGTGCGCCTCCGGGTCGTGGCATTCCCCCAACTCGCCCCCCGCATCCGCCCCCGCCGCGTTGAAATATCGCAATGCGACCCATTTTAGCCCATAAGCGTTTCCGTACCACTTCAGGGTGCGTTCCATCGCCAGCTTGGTTTCGCCGTAGGGATTCACCGGTTCCTTGGGGTGGTCCTCCGGAATCGGCACTATTTGCGGGTTGCCGTAGACTGCCGCCGAGGAAGAGAAAACGATCCGCTTCACTCCCGCTTTCAGCATGGCATCCAACAGGCGCAGGGTGTTCACGACGTTATTCCAATAATATTTTCTGGGTTCCTGGACCGATTCGCCTACCAACAAACTGGCGGCAAAATGCAGGACGGCTTCCACGCGCTCCTTCTCCAGGAATTGAGGAAGCATCTCCGCGTCCGCGAGGTCCCATTCCAGGAGACGCCCCCACTTCACCGCCCAGCGATGCCCGGTGCTGAGATTGTCAAGGACCAAAGGCTCATGGCCGGCCTTTGCCAAGGCCTTGGCGGTGTGGCTCCCGATGTAACCCGCGCCGCCCGTTACTAACACCCGCATCTGTTTTCTCCCGCCGTTTTGTTTGTTCCCCTGCCAAGATAGCGCGGCTGTTGCTCGCCGCACAGTATTGAAACGGGGCTATCCACTAGGCAATATAGCACGAAAAGAGATTTTGTGAACATATAATGAGTAATGACAAATCAACCGGGTTGAAGGGCCGGTGGGGAGAAATGCCTCCCTCGCTCCGCGGGAATTCACCTTGTGGGGTTTGGGGCTGGGGAAGGAAAGACCCGTCCGGCTCAGGGCTTATCAGGCAGGATTGTGGGGTTGCTTAACAAATCCCGGACGGGTCGGTGGGCTCGTTGGTAGTGCGTATAATGACCGTACTGCTTGCTTTTCCTCCTACCAAACTTGATAAACTCGGAATCCTGCCGCCGGGAACCGGGCTTCCTCAGGTCGGGCGCTTTCCTGACTGGCCGAACACGGGGCGCCTTTTTCGACCTTCATCCCGCTGTGCATTCACCCCGGCGCGTCGAGCTGGCCACTGCCTGTGGCCTGTTTCCTCTTTCCTCGCGCTGCTTGCCGCTTCGCGTACGCGGCGGGACCGACAGGATTCCGGGACTACTCCTGTAAGAATTGATCCGTTTCGATTTGGTCCCATACTAAAGATACGCTTCTTTACAGGAGAGTCAAGGAAATCGAGCCCTCTTTCCCCTTTTTATTACATATGTGTTAAGATGGAGTGAATTTGGTCAAACGGAGGCCCTCGCATGAGCATCGGAACCCGCATCATTCAACTTCGGAACCAGAAGGGATTGACCCAGCAGGAGTTAAGCGAGCGCACCGGGCTGGCGGCTTCGTACCTTTCCCGCATCGAGAACCGCCACCTCGAACCTCGTCCCCAGACCCTGCGCAAGATCGCTACGGCCCTTGCGGTGCCCGTCAGTGAGATCTTTCAGGAGAGCTCCACCCAACTGGGCACGTTGCAATGCCTTGTCACCTCATCGGGGAACTGCATCATGAGCCTGCTGCGTTCCAGCCGCGGGAGGCGGGTTCAATCCAGCGGGGAAAGCTACAACCCCCGCCAATTACAATTGCTACGCATGGCGAACTATTTGATTCAAACGGCGGACAAGCGCCTTCTCGACTCGCTTGACGTGCTCTTGGGCGCCCTGCTGGCGATGGAACAGCACAAAATTCCCGCGCCTTCAAATATCCCGTCTCCCGTCATCGGCCAAAGCGGCGGTGGTGATGGGAGCAGGGGGCAGCAAGCTGAAGGGTGACGGCAAAAAGCAGAAGGCAGCGTAGTGTCCTAATTTCCAATGTAGCGCCGGCTTCCAGCCGGCAAGGAGCCGCCAAGATGGCGGCGTTACGCCCAAATTAGGACACTACCATGTTTTGTCTTTTGTTGACACGCCCGTGCGGGCTACGTAACATGGACAAGCAAGGATGATCGGGAAAACTGTTTCTCACTATCGAATAGTCGAGAAGTTGGGCGGCGGCGGGATGGGAGTGGTGTACAAAGCCGAAGACACCACGCTCGGCCGTTTTGTGGCGCTCAAATTCCTTCCCCAACATCTGATTGGGGATCCCCAGGCGCTCGAACGCTTCCAGCGCGAGGCGCGCGCGGCTTCGGCGCTCGATCACCCCAACATCTGCACCATTTTTGAAATCGGCGAGCACGAAAGCGAGCCTTTCATCGCCATGCAGCTTCTGGAGGGCCAGACCCTCAAGCATCGCATTGAGTCCAAGCCCCTCAAGACCGACACCTTGCTCGAACTGGCGATTCAGATTGCCGATGCGCTCGACGCCGCGCACTCGAAGGGCATCGTACACAGGGACATCAAACCTGCCAACATTTTCATCACCCTGCGCGGCCAGGCCAAGGTGCTGGACTTCGGTTTGGCAAAGGTGACCCCATCGGACCGTGGGCGGATGGGGGCAGGCGAGTCCGCCCTGCTGACTGCTCCCGCGCGAGAGGAATTCAATACCAGCCCGGGTGTCACCATGGGGACGGTGGCCTATATGTCGCCCGAGCAGGTGCGGGGAGAGGAGCTTGACGGCCGTACCGATATCTTTTCTCTCGGTCTGGTGCTCTACGAAATGGCCACCGGTGTTCCTGCTTTCAGCGGCAACACCTCCGGCGTGATTCAAGAAGCCATTCTCAATCGCGCGCCGATTTCCCCCTTGCGCCTGAATCCTGATTTGCCCCCCAAGCTGGAGGAAATCATCTCCAAGGCGCTGGAAAAAGACGCCGACATGCGCTATCACAACGCTTCCGACCTGCGCACGGATCTCAAGCGTCTGAAGCGCGACACGGATTCCGGGCGCTCCGCCAGCCGGATGCAGGTGGCAGAGTCCGGCGGATACATGTCCGCCCGATCAACCCAAACGCGGCAAGACGTGCCACCGGAGATGCCACCCCTGCCTCCCGCGGCGGCGAGCGGACCTGGTGCGGTTGCACCTCCATCGAGTGGCCCCAGTGAGGTCACCCCTCCCCCGAGTGGTCCCAGCGCCGTCACCCCGGCCCCACTCCCGGCTGAACCCTCGGGCGCAGCTATTCCCTTCTCACTAATCTCTGCCCTATCGCGACAACGCAAGTACCTGATTCCCGCCCTCGCGGTTTTGTTTGTTGTGGTATTGGATCTGGGGTGGTGGCTCGCGCGCCACTACACGTCCAGACCTGCGGCCGCAGGAAGTTCGAAGGCCTTGGCGGTCCTTTACTTCTCCAATCTTTCTCAAGATCCCTCGCTCGACTGGCTGAATCGCGGCCTGACGGAGATGCTCACCACGAATCTGGCGCAGGTGAAGGGACTGGACGTGCTTTCCACCGAGCGCATTCTGGCCGAGATCAAGCGCCTGGGGATGAAGGAAACGACCGAGCTCAATCCAGCCTCGGCGGCGGAAGTGGCGCGCAACGCCGATGCCGACGCGTTTATCACCGGAACTCTCCTGCGTGTGGGCCCCAAGCAGCTTCGTCTCGACGTGCAGGTGCAAGACACCAAATCGGGCCAGATATTATTCTCCGACAAGGTGGAGGCCCCGGACGTCCAGGGCATCTTCAGCATGGTGGATGCGGTGACGGGCCGCGTGGCGCAGCGCTTCGCGCCTGCGGCTGACATTGCCGCGAATGCTCCCAACATCGAGGAGGCGGCAACCTCCAACCTGGAAGCTTACCGCCACTATCAGCTCGGAGTCGATTTGGCAGGCCGTTTCCTTACCACCGATGCGATTCGAGAGATGGAGGAAGCCATCCGGCTGGATCCACAGTTCGCACTGGCCTATTGGAGGCTTGCGGGGGGATACGCGTTCTTGGGTGATCTTCGCAAAGCCCAGGAACTTTGGACGAAGATCGAACAATTACAATCCCGGCTACCCCGCAATGACTTGTTGGAGTTCCAGTCGCAGGAGGCGTTTCGGGCGGGAGATCCCATGAAGGGGCGGCAGATTCTGGAATCCCTTCTCCAGGAGTTTCCCCGCCAGGACCAGGCCCGGGCGCAATTGGCGCAACTGCTGAATTCCGCCGGCCAGCCGGACCGCGCCATATCCTTATTGAAGGATGGCCTTCGACTCGATCCCCGCAATGACCTCTTCCTGAATCAGCTTGGGTATTCGGAGGCGACGAATGGGAATTTGCCGGCCGCGCTCCAGGCCGACGATCAGTATATGGCCCTTCGCCCGAACGATCCGAATCCCTGGGACACGCGCGGGGACATCCTCTACATATCGAATCATGACGATGAAGCGGTGGAGGCCTATCGTAAAGTCATCGCCTTGAAGCCGGATTTCATTGATTACGCGGACTATGCCAAGCTGGCCATTGTTTACGCCGACCAGAAGAAATTCGACCTGGCGAATTCGGCGCTCGGCGAATACGGCAAACGCGCCACGGGGGCGAGCAAATTATACGTTGCGGTATTTACGGGGCAGTTCGAGGAAACGCGGGGAGACTTGGAGGGCGCGCGTGCGAGTTATCAACGCGCCGTGCGGGAATTGGCCGGCGCCGGGCAAATCGATGGCGCCGAGGGTGCACTCCTGTCTTGGGCCTCAATTTCGATTCTGACGGGCGAGGGGTTGGCCTCCGATCTCGCCTTTGCGCGTCAGCAAAAACTCTCCGGACGAGAGAACTATGTGATCGCCCTCTTGCAAGCCGCCCAGGGTGACGCGGCGGGTTGCGCACGCAGCCTCCAGCTCTATGCGGCCGCCCGCCCGGAACTTGGTCCGCAAGGCATTGAACGATTCCGGAACTACTCCGCCCTTTACGCCGCTCTGGTGCGCAACGACCCGCAAGGTGTCATCGCGGCGGCCGGCCGGCTGCCGGATTCCGCCGAGGCAGTCTTGCACTATCCGCGCGGCTGGGCCTATTTGCAAGCCAAGGACTACAGCCGGGCAGAGCAGGACCTGCGAGGGGCGATTCTTGACGAGAAGGTGTTGTCAAATTTCAACGCCATGCGTTCCCACTCCCCGCTGCTCGTCACTCTGGCGCACTTCTATCTGGGACAGGTCTATGAAGCCACAGGAAAGCGCGACCAGGCCGCCAACGAGTACCAGGAATTCCTTTCCCACTTCGAAAACTCGCGCGCCAACCTTCCCCAAATCGCCCTGGCGCGCGCCGCCCTTCAGCGCTCGCTGCCGTGACTCTGATGTCGGTTTCTATCGCGGATTCTCACCGATGGTTCGGAAGGGCGGGGCGCCGAGCCATGTCACTTCACCGCGGGCGCGGTGGTCAGAGCCGGCGCGGATTGGAATTTTTCACCTTGGGCAGACGGCGAAGTGAATTTTGATTCGACGTAAGTGAGGGGGATGTCGTAGAGCAGTACTTTGGGCGAATGGCGAAGGCTGTCGTGGATGAAGCAGACGTGGGTACACCAGCACTGGTCGTGTACGATGGCTCCCAGCTCTGCTTGGCGTGCCTGATCCCGCCAGAATTCCTCAAAATTGCAATCGTAATCGCGCAGGTTGGCCAGCTTGCCGCGCAGTTCGCAGGAGCGCACGTCGCCATTGAAGTCGATGACGATACTTGTGCCGCCGGCGGTGCAGGGCATGGGCCAGGCGTGGGGTTCGCCGATGTTTTCAAGCTGAATCTTGTTGTGCAGCGCCAGCGTGCCCTGGTAGTAAGCCTGGGCGAGCTTGCCTGCAATTCCCTTGCGGCGTTCGAGGACCTGCTCCGAATAGTAGCTGTACACCGTCTGCAAATCCTTATAGAGGGCGGCAAGGCGGTGGGTGGGGATTTGCTTCAAGCTGGCGTCCTTGGCATGGCCGCGAATGATGTTGAAGTAGTGGCCGTCCACCGCGCAATGGGTTTTCACGTACTCCGCGATAGCCATCACCTGGTCAAAGTTCTCCGAGCAGATCACGGTGTTGATGTTGACGCGCAGCCGGGGATACTTCCGGCGGCAGGGTTGAAGCGCCTCGATGGTCTGGAGCGTCTTGGCAAAATTCCCCGGCACGGCGCGCAGGGAATCCTGCATTTCGCCGAGGCCGTCCAGGGCCACGTTCAAATCGAGGTTAAGCTCGGGGTTCTCTTCGCAAATGCGCGCGGTCCACTCGGCGGTGCGCTCCACCAGCAGGCCGTTTGTAGGAAGATTTACCCAGCGAACGCCGTTGTGGGTGTGAAAAAGGTGGATGATGTCGGTGAGCTCGCGCCGGAGCATGGGCTCGCCGCCCGAGAGCCATAGGTCGCTGAATTCCGGCATGCTGAAGGCCAGCTTGCGGATTTCATCCCAGGTCAAATCACCGCGCTGGTTCAGTTCTTCCCAGTAAAAACAAGTGCGGCACTTGGCATTGCAAACGGACGTGACGAAAAAAATCACCAGTCCCAGGCGCTCCTTCCGCCCCAGGGAATGATAGATCTTCACCAGGTCCGATTTGTAACCGCCGGCCATGATAATGTAGAGGCGGCTTTACGCCGCCATGTGGCGGGACCAACCCGCCGCTACAGCGTCCGACTTGTAACTGTCGGCCATGTTGTTTCGAGCGCCCTGACAAGCTGGATTGTAACAGATTCTCGGCCGGCGACGAAGGACAGCGCGACGATGTGCAGCGCGACGATGCCGCAAAGGCAAGTCTAAAGGCAAGGTGCGGAAGGCAAAAGTGAAAGACCCCCCGGCAAAAATGTTTTTCCGCTCTGCGGCTGGATCTCGACTAAACTAAGTGGTCGTCACGGCCTCTGCCTCGCCCTTACGGCCTTTCCCACTTGCCTGATTCCGCTGACCGGAAGATGGCATCGATCACGGACATGTTTTTGATTCCGTCCTCGACGGAAACCGGGACCTCGCCCCCTTCGCGTATCGCCCTCGAGAACGCATCCCCTTGAATCGTATACTGGTCGCAGGTGACGAACTCCTCCGTTCTCACTCCACCTCCGAACAGATCCCTTCCATCGTCGATGAAAATCCGGCAAGGCCTATCGTTCGGGGCGTTAAAAGGGATCTCGACCTCGATACGCCCCTTTGTCCCGAGAATCTGCATCCGCTGATACGGCACGAGCTGGGTACTGCATGTGAAGATGGACTGTCCCGAGGGGAAATCGAGGATCGCCAACGTCAGCCGGTCGATTTTCATCTCGGGATCGCGTTCGATGAGGCCCATCACCCGCAGAGGTTCCTGGCGGAAAACAAAACGCGAGGTGGTGATGGGGTAGCAGCCGATGTCCATTAAACCTCCGCCGCCCCACTCGGCAACATTGCGGATATTGGCGGGGTCGCGGTTGAAGAAGCTGAAGAAGCCCACGATCGAACGTAAGGCGCCGATCTGGCCGGCCTCGATGATCTCGCGAGTCCGCAGCCACTGCGGGTGCGTACGGACCATGAAGGCTTCACCGATCTTGACGCCGGTGCGCTCCCGAGCCGAGAGGAGGGCGCGGGCCTCCTCGGCCGTAAGGCTCAGCGGTTTTTCGCAGAGAACATGCTTGCCCGCTGCGGCCGCCTTAAGCGTCCAGGGGACGTGAAGTTGGTTGGGAAGCGGGTTGTAGACCGCCTCAATTTTCGGATCTTGCAAGAGCTCTTCATAGGATCCATAGGCCTTGGGAATGCCCAGCGCGCTTGCCGCCGCTTCGGCTTTGTGCCGGTCGCGCGAAGCGATGGCGGCAATCTCACTCCACTCTCCCTGCTGCATGGCCGGTATAACCTTCCGAACCGCGATCTGGGCGGCACCCAGAACGCCCCACCGTACCTTGTTTCGCATCACGGCGTCTCCTTCCATACGCAGGATTCTATCGTTAGCGGCACACCGGCATCCAATTATTTCCCGGCCCCGAAGGCGCATCAACCCCTTATTATGCCTCGTTGGTCGAGGGTGGAAGCCAAGGAGAATTGGAGCCTTTGAAAACCGCGGGCTGGACAAGCTCGGGGGTCACGGTTACGCAATGGGAAGCTTGATCTCGACTTCGAGGCCCCTGGGCGACCGATTGCGGCAATGGACGGCGCCACCGCAGGCTTCGATGCAGGTTCGCACAATCGTCAAGCCCAGGCCCACGCCCCCCGTCTCCCGCTGGCGCGCCGGCTCCGGCCGATAAAAAGGTTTGAACACCGATTCCATCTCGGCTTCAGGAATGCCCGGGCCGCAGTCCGCGACGGTGATGGAAACCATGCCGTCCTTTTCCTTCGCCGAGATCGTAATAGGACCGCACTCCCCCGCATAACGAATGGCATTACGCACCACATTGGCGATGGAACGATAGAGGTACTCAGGGTGGGCCATGACTTCCGTCCGCTCATCGATGTGGGTTTCCACCTGCGTCCTCTCGTCCACTTCCCGCCCCAGAGCCCGCCGAACCGTCTCCGCAACATTCACGCGAGTCAAAGGGGTCGAGGAAGCGTTGATCTGCGCCCGGGAAAAAAGCAGCAATTCGTTTACGAGTCCCGACATGTGCTCCATTTCTTCTTGCACGCCCTCGACATACTGCTTTTGATTGGGCTGCGCACGCTGGTCCAGAATTCCGAGCGAAACCTGAATCCGCGAAATGGGGGAGCAGAGTTCGTGGGCCACGTCGCTGAGAAACCGCCGTTGGCCGTGCACGAAACCGGAAAGACGCTCCGCCATGCGATTGATGGCTTCACTCAATTGGCCGAGTTCGTCGCGGCGGCGGAGGGACACACGGGTTTCCAGTTTGCCTTCGGCAATCGCTCCGGTGGCGGCGGTGAGTTGGGAAATGGAGTGCGTAAGGCCTCGAATCAGCGGCAGCCAGCAAGCCGCGGAAACCAAAATCACCAGGATGGCCGTCGCCAGCCAGGGCTTGTAGTCGAAAAAAAAGGAATTCGTCCACAGCGACGGGAACGTCCACACCACCGTGGCGCCATCATTAGCCCTCATCGTGGATCGATCCAGGAGCGGAATGTACACGCCTACCCAATAGCGCGTGGGTTTGGTGGTCCTAACCAGGAACGCGGGGAATGACGGAGGCGGCGGGGGGCGGTGGGAAGAGGATTGCCAACTGCCAGGGGAGATGGGTGCCGGAGCGGAATGCGCGCCGGCGGAGGCGGGTTCACCCTTCGCTGGCAATGCACCGCCCGCAGGACTCCGGCCCGCAGAATTAAAGGTGGGAGCCTGAGCGTACCGGACCCTTGCCAACATGGCCTCCGGCAATGTCACGGAAGGACCTGCCAGTTGGATTCCCTGGCTGTTGAAAAGGCAAGCCGAAGCGTGCGTTGTGGGAGCATAGGCCGCAAGCAGTCGATCCCAATCCTTCAACTCAGTGTTGGGCAATTGCAGAGCAATGAGCCGCGAAACGGCCAGAATGCGGTCGCGGCCCGGCGAAAGGACGAGGGAGCCCAGGTCATAACGATACTGGATGCGCGCAAAGGCAGCGAAAACCAGCAACAACAGGAACACGTTCAAGAAGGAAAGCAGCAGAATCTTGACGGAAATGGAGACGCGCGCTTTCATGCCACCCCCTCCGGCTCCGGTTTGGACATCATGTAACCCGCGCTGCGCACGGTGATGATGAACTTGGGTGACTTGGAATCGTCCCCAAGCTTCTTGCGCAGAGACGAAATGTGTACGTCAATGGAACGGTCGAAAACATCGAAATTCCGGTCCGCGACTTCATTCAAAAGCTGCTCACGCGATCGGACGCGGCCCGCCGCCTTGGCCAACGACATCAGGAGATCGAATTCGATGGCCGTCAAGGTCAGGTCTTCGCCGCTCAGGACGGCGCGGCGCGCCTCCGGGTCAAGGCGCAGATCGCCCACCACAACTTCCGGCTCGCGGGGTTCCCCCTGCGCCCGCGCGACCTCGGAACGGCGAATCGTGGCGCGCAGCCGGGCCAGTAATTCCCGTGTTGAAAAAGTCTTGGGGAGGTAATCGTCGGCGCCGAGTTCGAGGCCCACAATGCGGTCAGGTTCCTCGCCGCGACCCGTCAGCATCAGCACCGGCACGTTGGACTTGGCGCGCAGGTTGCGGAGCACATCAAAGCCATTCATCCCCGGCAACATTACATCCAGAATGACGGCGGAGAATTGCTCGCTGGCCGCGGCCTCCAGCCCCGCCGGTCCGGTGTGCGCGGCGGTCACCTGATACCCCAGTGGTTCCAGGTAGTCGCGCACTAGACGGCAAAGCTTTACATCATCATCCACTATAAGGATTGGAACCGGGGAGTCTGCGAAATTGTCGCTTCGAGCCGGCATAATCAACCTGCGGGCATTTTAGCACCGGGACCTAAGCACCCCACGCAACTTTTACCAAACCTTAACAATTCTGGCCCTTGCGCACACATTGCCTTTACGTGGGGGGATTCAAATGGACTTGTACAAAGGAGGTTTTGAAATGTCAGATGCATTGAATAGGTTTCGCCGTTTGCTTCTTGCCGCCTTGGCGCTGCTTGTGATGGCGGCTTGGGGACTTGCGGAGCCAGGGTCAGGAAAGTTGCTGGGCCAGGTTACGGACACCTCCGGCGCGACGATTCCGGCTTTAACCGTGGTCGCCGTTGACGCTGCCGGTGCCGGTCATGAAGCCCAAACCAACAAGGAGGGCCGCTATACTTTCTCCGAGCTGCCTCCTGGAACTTATACCGTTCGCATTCAGCTCAAAGGGTTTGCCAATTTCGAAAAGGCGGGCGTGGTGGTTGCCTCCGGCCAGACTCAGACGGTCAATGCGCAACTGGTGGTGGCGCTGGAAAAGCAGCAGGTTACGGTGAAGGAAAACCACGTCGCCGTCAGTGTCGAATCTGACAACAACGCCAGCGCCTTGGTGCTGAAAGATAAGGATTTGGATGCGCTATCGGATGACCCCGACGAGTTAGCGTCGCAACTCCAGGCGCTGGCGGGCCCCGCCGCCGGGCCCAATGGCGGAGAAATCTACATCGACGGATTCACCGGCGGCCAGCTTCCGACGAAGTCCTCGATCCGGGAAATTCGCGTGAATCAGAATCCCTTCTCCGCGCAATATGACAAGCTGGGGTACGGGCGCATCGAGATCTTCACCAAGCCGGGCACCGACAAGTGGCACGGGCAGGGAATGGGTATGTTCAATGACTCCGCGCTCAATTCGCGCAACCCCTTTGTGAGCACGGAGCCGGGCTACCACCGGGAATTCATGGACGGAAGCCTGGGTGGGCCGCTGAGCAAGAAAGCTTCGATCTTTATCGACGGCGGGCGCCGGGATATGGCGGGAAACTCAATTGTGAGCGCGGTGATCCTGGACTCGAATCTCGCCCAGACGCCCTTCAGCCAGGCCGTGCCCAATCCCAACACCAATACGAATTTGAGCTCCCGGTTGGATTACACTCTGACTACCAACAATACGCTCACCGCGCGCTATCAGTTCTTTGACACTAACAGCAAGAATAATGGCATCGGCCAATTCTCGCTGGCAACGCAAGGCTACAATACCGAGCAAACCGAACACAACGTCGAGATCAGCGACTCGCAGGTCTTGAGCGCGCGCGCCGTCAACGATTTGCGCTTGGAGTTTGCCCATGACGGCGGTCATCAAATTCCCCTGAGCCAGGATGCCACCTTGATGGTTCAGGGAGCGTTCACGGGAGGGGGGAATTCCCAAGGCAAGCTCCTGGATTCGGAGAACCACGTGGAAATCCAAAACCTCACCTCCATTTCCAACGGCAAGCATTACATTACATTTGGCGGCAGGGTGCGGGATATAAACGAGTGGAATAGCTCCACGGGAAATTTCAACGGAAGTTTTACCTTCCCATCGCTGGATAGTTATCAAAGCGCCGAAACCACGCTGCTGGCGTGTCAGCAAGCCGGGCAAAACACCTGCCAAGCCGGCGGCGCGAGCCAATTCATGCTCACGGCCGGAAATCCCGTCGCGGCGGTCAATTGGATCGACTTGGGGCTTTACGCGGAAGATCAATGGCGCATCCGCCCCACTATGTCGCTCAATCTCGGAGTCCGTTACGAGACGCAAAGTTCCATTCACGACCGCACTGATTTCGCCCCGCGCGTGGGATTCGCCTGGGCGCTCGGCCATGGCAATGGCGCCAAGACCGTCCTCCGCACCGGATTCGGCATTTTCTACGACCGGTTTCAGGAAGCTCAGGTTCTCCAGGCAAAGCGTTTGAACAGGGTAAATCAAACGCAGTATATTGTTACTAATCCTGACTTCTTTCCCAACATTCCGCTTTCGAGCGATCTCGCGCAGATGTTCGCGAGTACCACAGCGAACACCACCTATCAGATTGATCCAAGTTTGCGGGCTCCCTACACCGTCCAGGGCGCGGTAGGAGTGGAGCGGCAGGTTGCCAAGAACGCCACGGTCTCCGTCACCTATCTCAACTCGCACGGCGTTCATCAGCTCATGACCCGCAACATCAACGCGCCCCTTCCGGGCACCTACGTTTCATGCCTGCCCGGCGATACCTCATGCACGCCTTCCGCCGGCACGCGGCCCTACCCCGAGGAAGGGGACCTTTACCAATTTGAGTCGGATGGCCTCTTCAACCAGAACCAACTCATCACCAACCTCAATCTCCGTATGGGCACGAAGTTTTCCTTGTTCGGGTTTTACTCCCTGAACCTTGCCAACAGCAACACATCAGGGGTCAGCTCCTTCCCCACTAATTCCTATGATGTCGCGTTGGATTACGGCCGCGCCGCCTTTGACGTCCGGCATCGCTTGTTCCTGGGAGGATCTTTTGCGCTGCCCAAAGGAATCCGGCTGAGCCCGTTCATGATGGTGAACTCCGGCTCGCCGTTCAACATCACCACCGGTTATGACAATAACGGCGATTCCATTTTCAACGATCGTCCCGCCTACCCGGCCGCCGGAGCCACGGGAACCAACATCGTGAAGACCCAGTGGGGAACGTTTGATACCAATCCCCAAGCCGGCGAGACCATCATACCGGTCAACCTGGGGACAGGGCCGGGGCAATTTTCCCTGAACCTCCGGCTGAGCAAGACGATCGGTCTGGGGAGGAAAACCGAGGCCAGAACTCTCAGCGGTATGATGGGGCCTCCGCCGGGCGGGGGAAGGGGTGGACCTCCAGGTGGCGGTTTCCCCGGCGGAGGGCTTGGTCCCGGAGGGCTGAGCAGTAGCGGCGGACGTGGCGGGCCCCCAGGAACCAATGTGACCTATCGCTACAACCTGACCGTGGGCATTGGGGCAATGAATGCCTTCAACATCGTGAATTTGGGAGCGCCCGTCGGCCAACTGAGTTCGCCCCTTTTTGGGAAGTCGAATTCGCTGGCAGCCTTCGGTCCCCCGGGTGGCGGTAACCGCATGCTTGACCTCCAAGTCACGTTCAGCTTTTAGGCGCGGGTGGAATTGAAGAGGGCAGGCGGGACGCACAGATTTGAAATTGAGAATCCCGGTTGAGCTGGGGGCTTTAGGGTGGCGGGCCCCTGAAAAGGGCCTGATCGCAAACGAGCAGAGGCAAGAACCATGACTTCCTCAGACATCCGGCCTCACGTACTTCGCAATCGCATGGATGGTGGAGGATACTGCCAAATCCGGCAAACTTCTGCTGCCTCCCCGGTCAGCGCGAGTTTATCTCGCCACGTGGAAATGTGGCGGCGAGTTTACCTCGCCATAGGGCGGCATTATGCCGCCCCGAAAATGGCGGCGTGAAGCCGCCTCTACAAAAAGCGGCGAGTTTACCTCGCCATAGGGCGGCTTTGCTTCACCGGCTTCATGGCCGGTGAAACCGTTGCCGGATACAACGGTGCACAAATGCAGTGCCCCGGCGCGGCAGGGGCGGGGAGAAAGACCCTGGCGGTAAGGTAAACAGGGTGCAGTGCCCGCGCCCGGTTGAAGGCTCGCGCCAAGAGGGCGAAATCAGGCTCGGTGAATTTCTCTCGCCGCCTGAGCAGGCGCACGACGATAGAGATTCATTGATCGGAAAGAAAGCGCGGGATCGCCGGATTGAGGAAGATGTCGCGGCGGGCCGACTCGAATCGCCGGCCGAGGAAGCGCTGGATGACTTGCGACAAGGGCGCTGCACGGATCGGTATGGCATCGCGCCGACCCGAGATTCCGGCGTGGTTACCACGCTCTTCCGGCCGAAGTTCGGCAACGGGCGGACCAGGCTCATCAATGGTGGCAACAGAACCCCCGGCATCCCTCGATCCAACTCTAGAAAATGGGCCGTTTTTGGTTGGCGCGAGCGGGGCTGCACGATCGAACGCTCGCCGTGGAACACGCGTCGGACATCGTGTGGTTCTGGATTGGACCGCATGCTGAGTATGACTGGATGGTCCGAGGCCGCGCGCTTGGAGTGTGCGAATACAGATCCAGCTCCAGGCGGCGCGCTTCGGCTTCTCCTCAGCGACTCATTACACTTGAAGTCGCCCGGATCGCTCTGTGCGGGAATGGGCGCTTTCTGGAGGGTGAGGTCGTGTGCGCTGATCGGACTTCGAGGCGCACGCCTTCCGCGCGCTGCAAATAGGCAACGATTTCGGACAGATTGCCGGTGGTCGGGTTGCCATGTGGGCCAAACATCTGGTGAAGGGTCTTTACGTGGATTCTGGTATGCGCGGCCAGCCTGGGAAAGCCGACTGTGGCATTGATGTAATCCCGCAACAGTTCCTTGCCGAGTGTCGCCTCGCCAGCGAGATAGCTTTCGAGTGCCTCGCTAAGAAGCCCCTTTCGAAATGCCGGGTCGCGTTTGGCTCGCGCTTGAACCGTTTCTCTGAAATCTCTTGTCAAAGCCATTTTCATTCGCCTTCTTTCTGTTCTTTCTTCCTCTTCTTGTAGTCTTCCCATCGTTCGACGGCAAGCCTGATGTCGTTTGGCTGGCGTTGTTTCGTTCCGCCGCCAAGAAGAATCACAATCCGCTCATCGTCTTTGCCAAAATACACGCGGTATCCAGGGCCGAAATTGATCCTGCACTCGTAAACGCCAGCCCCCACACCTTTGGTGTTGGAAAAGTTTCCGAGTCCCACGCGATATAGCGCCGTTGTCACCTTCCGCGAGGCCTCGGAATTTAGCTTGTCGAACCATTCGCCAAAAGGGCTACGACCAGCAGGGTCGTGATACTCTCGGATGTCAACCATCATTCTGATGGTAGCATACATTTTACCATTCTAAAAGGGGCCGGAGTTGGGCAACGGGCGGACCAGGCTCATCAGTGGTGGCAACAGAACCCCGGCATCCCTCCATACAACTCTAGAAAATGGGCCGTTTTTGGTCGGCGCGAGTGGGGCTGCACGATCGAACGCTCGCCGTGCAACACGCGTCGGACATCGTGTGGTTCTGGATTGGACCGCAGGCTGAGTATGATCGCATGGTCCGAGGCCGCGCGCTTCGGCATTCCATCCGGGCACGGAACCGCAAAGGTCACTCGGACCTGAGACCCGCAGGCCTGCGCTGCCTTGCTTCCAAAGCAAAAATAACCTGTTGGTAGGGTTCTCCCTTGCGGTGAGGGCTAACCTCGATCGTCACTTTGCAGTCAAGCCGTTTGAGAAAATCGAGCAGCTTATCCGTCGTGAAGCGGCTGAAATGCCCGTTCATCAGGTGTGATACATCAGGCTGGGCAATTCCCAAAACATCGGCGATTTCGCGCTGCTTCAGCTTCTTGTCTTCAAGGATTTTGAAGACATGGAATCCAATCTGCGCACGTGCCAGAAGTTGGTCAGCATCCTTGCGGCCCAGATCCGCGTAAACGCTTCCGGAACCCTGTTGGAACTCAATGGGTTTTCGCATTTTCATATTCCAACCTGACGAGAGGCCGTAGCACCGGCGGTTTAAGCCTGTCCAAACCACATCTCAACAATATATAGTAAAGTTACTATACTGTCAAATGCGGCTGGGGGACAGGGACAAGGCACTGGAATGCACACAATCCTCAAAAAGGACCAACGCTCGCACACCACCCAGTGGCGCAGGCGCGACCCTCCGCCCATCATAATTCTCGAACTCGCGCCCCGGTGCATCCCATGAAAAGCCCCCGGGTAGGCCACACGACGCCTAACCCTGCGCTACCCCGCTATTTCGGGATTCACCATCACGCCCGAGTACATCGATACCTATTTCGTCCCGGCAAGCTGGGAAGTAGCAGGGGCCGGCATCAGCTCGCAGTACGGGATGCCCAGACTCCAGTACCTGAACTCCAACGGCACGTTGGTGGGCCTAACCGCCGCCACGTCGGTAGCCTCGGACGGCAGCTCGATGTCCGGCCCCACCCCGGACCTCAGCGGGGTTGCGAACGGCATTTACACCGGGCTGGTGTCCAACGCCGGGCCGGGCGGCACATGGACCCTACTAGGCGCGGTTTCAGAAACCATTGACACCACGCTGCCGGCCCCCTTGAACGAATCCTTACCCCTGGGCAACGGCCAGTCGCTGGAGTGGCTCTACACCACCAGTTCCGGCACCTGCGGTCCCCCCGGCATCGGTGGAACATACACCGCCTGGACGTTCGCCTACTTCACTTATGTGGACGCCAACGGTTACCCATATCCGATGTGCGGTGGCGCGGCGTACGTCACCGGGTCCGGCCCACCGTACTGTCCCACCAGCGGCCCGCAGCCGACCGTTCAAACCCTCGGGCCTACTGGTGCCGACGGACACATGCTGATAAACTTCTATCCCGGGTCTGGCGGATTAGGCTCGGCCGTCATCACCCAGCAGTAACCCACCGGCGCAGGGTGCCAGCTTTGCGGAGGCTCACGGCGAGCGGGGCTCGCCGTGAGCGCTTCCGCTCGGGGTGTGGCGTGGGCGCCAAAGGCGGAAGCGCATATGACAGGTTGGCGAGGTGCTGGCCCAAGCGCCCTCCATCGCGGTCGCGGCATCAGGTTCACAGGCGTGGGGGGAGCGGTGTTGTTCCTTGTCCTCGCAACGGCACCGGCCGGAGCACAGGATAAGCTCTCCAACCTGGAATGGTTCGTCGAGTACGGCGGGTCATTTCTCAGCCTGGGACATCAAGGGGGCACATTCCAGGAGCAGTATCCGTCCGCCTCGTACGACGTAACTCTTGTTGCTCCAAGCCACTTTTCGAGTAGCGAATGGTTCCTTACCGGTGTCCAGTATCGCCTTTCCGCGCGAGACAGCATAGAGGCGAGCTACTCCATCATTGATCATAACTACTTCGCTAGCCAGACGGCTCAAGGGGGCCCTCCTAGATTCCTGTGGGAGCAATGGCCCATCGTGTCGCTCAGCTATGCGCGCTACCTCGGTTCGATTGGGGGATGGAAACCGTTTCTGGTGGGCGGTGCCGGCGTGGCGTGGACAAGCTCCCTGATTACGGGTCAGTTCCGCCCGATCCTGGCCTTCGATTTCGGCTTCGGAGCGAACCTGCCTCTGGCCAACGGCCTCGCCCTTCGCCTAGAAGCACGCGACAGCTTCGCTCGACTGCCCTCGCCGTTTCGCGGCTTCAGCCAAGATCTTGCGCCGACGGCGGGGTTGGTGTTCTCATCTCGGTCGTCAGAAGCCCGCTCAACCGGCTTTCCGCAACTGGAGATCTTTATCGAAGGCGGAGCGTCCGCACTGACGGGGGGCTCGACGCCCAGTCAGGTGAGCTATGCGACGCTGGGGGGCGGCGGTGGCAGCGGCATATTGAGCGCGGTGGTCCGAAGCTCGTTCTCGAAGGCCGGCAGGTGCGCCGGCGGATTTCGCCTTCTGCTGACCGCAAAGAACGCCTTGGAGTTCGCGTACTCCCAGGCTCCAAATCGCTACCAAACACAGGAGTCTACAACAGAGTACCCGCCTCTAACATTCCCAGCCCAGGAGTTCGCTCGGTCAGTGCAGGATTACTCGGCGGATTACGTTCGCTATCTCACGAGGCCGGGCCCCGTAGAGCCCTTCGTGGCTGCCGGCGCGGGGCTGGCGCACTTTCATGGCATTTATGCAGATATCGACAAGTTTAGCTGGAATTTCGGGGTGGGAGCGGACGTTCCGCTACAGAAGCGTCTGGCGCTGCGGTTCGAGCTGAAGGACTTCATGTCGGCCCAGCCCAACCCTATCCGCGGCATCACCCACAACCTTGCGCCCAGCGTCGGACTGGCGCTCCGATTCAAGTAGTCCCGGCGGGCCGCCGCAGGGCGCCAGCTTTGCGGAGGCTCACGGCGAGCGGGGCTCGCCGTGAGCGCTTTCGCTCGCGTCGCGGCGCGAGCGCCAAAGGCGGAAGCGCATATGACAGGTTGGCGAAGTGTTGACCGGGACGACCCGAATCGCCCCCCGCGGAGGAGCTTCACCGCGGTTGGAGGGGCGGTAATGTTCGCGCTGCTCGCCGTCGTGCCGGCCTCCGCGCAGGACAGGCTCTCGAAGGTCGAATGGTTCGTCGAGGGCGGCGGGTCTTTCCTTAACCTCGGAACCCAGCCGAATGAAGTTTCAATCTATGGGACCGCAAACTCAGGATTTTTGGTTTCCCCCGATCGCTTCTCGTCGGGTGGGCTCTTCTTTACGGGCTTGCGGTATCGCCTGACGCGCACGGATGCGCTTGAGGTCTCACACGATGAGAGTTTCTGGAATTACTTCCAGATTCAGCCGACCACGGCCAACACGCCGATTGCCTCCTCAAGATTCGAGCGAAATGAGTGGTCCTTCAACTATGTGAGATACCTTCCGGGGCGCGGGGCCGTGCAACCCTTTTGGACCGCAGGTGCAGGGGCTATTCAAACGGCCAGTTTGGCGACGAAAAGGGACGCTTTTGACCCGAGCATCAATTTCGGTGTAGGAACAGACCTCCGAATCAACGAACGGCTCGCCTTTCGTCTCGAAGTTCGGGACCATGTCGGTTTTCTACCGGGGCCACTGCGAGGGGCCAGCCATGACTTGTCGCCCACGGCGGGTTTAGTGTTTTCGCCTCGAACTTCCTCCCCAGCGCCCTGCCGATTTCCCCAGGTGGAGGTTTTCCTGGAAGGGGGAGCTTCGGTGTTGAACGGAGGGACGGGCACAGGGTCGGGCGCCTTCGAGCTATTGCCGAACGGGCAAACCGTCCCGTACTACGGCGTGAGCAGAACGAATATGTTCTCGAAGGGGGGACGGCTCTTTGCCGGCTTCCGAGTGGCATTCAGCAAGAACAACAGTGTGGAATTGAGTTACGCGGAAAGCCCCAACGGGTACTCCATGACGCAGATATCGAAAACGGCTCCTGCCGGTACGACGCCTCCGGTTGAGCAGGTCACCTTGCTCCTTGATGAATTCAACGCGAACTACGTTCGTTATCTTCCTTGGCGGGGAAACCTGAGGCCTTTCGTCACGGTGGGCGCGGGAGATGTCCGCTTTGGTGGGGAACTCGAGGACATCGACAGCTTCGGTGGGAACGCGGGCGCGGGCGTCGACCTCCCGCTTCGGAAACATTTGGCGGTGCGACTCGAAGTCAGGGATTTTATGTCGCGGCAACCTGACCTGACCGGCGGCATCGTCCACAATGTAGCGCCGACCGCCGGCTTGGCGTATCGTTTCAATTAAGGGGCGAAACGGAAGGGGGGAACAGTGCCGAGAACGTGTGAAAGAATTGGCTTTACGGATTTCATCACTACGCATTTTCAATAAGTTACACGATTGAAAAGGGGTCCGAATTCAATTTTTTCACACGTTCCGAGTGCCCTTTCCCCATGGTCGCGGGTGTCGGGGGGCGCCCATTGGCTCTTCAGATCTCCCCAAGACTTCTCTTAGGGCCACGTCCTCTTCCCTCAGCTCGGCCAGGAAAAGCCGCAGACGAAGGCAAACTACGCCCCCGTCTGCGCTTGTATCTTGGTTTAGCCGTTGATTACCCCGCTTCTTCCGCTTGCCTTCCAGGAAGGCAATGCGCTGCTCGCGGGCCTCGGCCTGCTTGTCAGCCCGCCTTGCTCCCCTGTGGTACCAGCCGCGTTGCCGCTAAGGCGCGGCCACAAGGTGTCCGGTTTTCGCTTTGGCGTCGTAAGGGCGCACATGGATTTCGACCGTGCGACCAAGCGCCGTGAGCCAAGTGGTGAGCCGGTCGATGGTCACGCTCTCCATGCGGCCACGAAGGACTTTGGAAAGCGTAGGCTGGTCGGTGCGGCAACGGTGCGCGGCCTCCTTTTGCGTGAGCTGGCGTTTGTCGATGGTTTCTGCGATAGCGGTGATGAGCATGCTCTTGGCGGTGAGTTCCGCAGCCTCGGCGGACGTAAAGCCGATATCTGCAAACACGTTCCCGCTGCTCTGGTGAAAGGTCTCGGCCATTTTTCAATCCTCCGCGTCCCGTAGGCGCGCGGAATGCAAGCGCACCTGGATTACTTCCGCATCGGGTTTGGGCAGCCCCATTCCCGATTTCGATTTTTTCATGAAGGCATGCAACACATAAAGGGCCTTCCTGAGGTTCAGCACGTACATCAGCCGATAGGCGTTTCTCTCAAAGCGCTCGCGAAGCTCGAAAACTCCCGCTCCAAATTGCGGCAGAGGTTTCATGTCGAGCGGTGTTTTTCCTTCCTGCAACTCCCGTAGCCGATGGCCAAAAGAGGCTTTCACCGGGCCAGGCAGAGCCGATATATCCTCTTTACTGCTGCCGACCCAGATGATGACCCGGCCCGACAACCGAGGCCGGGGCGCGTCAGTGCTGCCGCTCTCCTGTGGCGCAGTCTTCTTCCAGCGCACACCCTAATATGGTAAATTTGCCATATTCCGTCAAGCCTTATTTCGCCTTGAAGGGCGATAAGAAAGAGAATCGGGGGGAAACGGTGCAGATACCCTTTCCTCTCGGTCGGATGGCCGCGGCGACTCGTGGGGCACCCATGGGCTTTTCAGATTTCCCCGAGACTTCTCTTAGGGCCGCGTGATGCCGCCCGGAAAATGGCGGGGTAAACCCGCCGCTACAACCGTTTGGCGGGATGCGCTCGCGGCGCCAACCCCTTCTTCCCATCGCGCGGGCCACACTCCCACATATCGTTATCGGCGGATTTGAGCCGGAGGATGAGAGGATTCATTGCGCCCGGCGAATGCGGCAAATGCATATTCAGGCCGGCCGGCGCAGGGCCTGGAGCGCGGCTGCCTGTACAAGAAGTGTCAACAGTTGGGGATCGATCTGCGGGCGATGCGCAAGGAGTAGGGGCGGTTCCCGATCAAATCGGGACAGGTCGCGAACCGCCCGCCTCGACCGCAGGGGATTTGGGCGTGGATGAGCGTTTTTCGTCCAAATCCGGCGATGTGCCCAATCAGAGTAGTTTCCGAGCAGTAATCCCGGCACAATCGGAAAGAGGGGTCCCTCGATGGGCGTTATGTCTGCTTTGCCCCCCGTTGATAAGCTCGTTAACAGGGCATGAAGAAGCGCTGAAAATACGGAACGTGGAGATGGATGGATGCCAATTATCAACCTTCAAATCTGGGGGACGACTAGGGCCTGAACCGAATCCCAGGACTTCTTCGCTTTGACGAGGACAGGGCATGGGTCGAGGCTGCTTCTATCGCTTGTAACCCACCAGCTTAGGTCTTCGGCGGACTCAGAGTAATCACCGTTTGCGTATACACGTGAAATAACAGACTTGCTGGGCACGCGCCAATTCTTGTGAAAGTGGACACCTTCATTTCTTGCTGCGTTATTTACCGTGACATTGATTGCGCGCAGGACAGGCGTCGGCATTGGCTCACCGATCCCCAGGCCCATCTGCAACGCGCGGACGCTTTCGTGCTTGCGGAGCGCCAATTTCGCCTTGAGAAGAATGCAAGGAATTGGGAGGGCCTTCACTATCCCTATTGTGGCAGCCTCTTCGCTAGCATCGGGACAGCATTCCTCTCTGATTCTTCGAATACCTTCGAAGGAAACATCGGTGCTGTTACCCACGGGCAGGAAATCTTGGAGGAATCCCACCTCACCCGCAATGGCGTCCATTAACATTTCCTCGGGGTCCCTGGCTGTCGAACCGCAGTGCGTGCGCCGGAAAACCAATCGCATTTGGGGCGTCAGCGTGAGCAAATGTGCCAACTCGTGCCACTTCGAAAAATAACTCCTGAAAACTTTGTCCCCTCTGAAATCAATCACCGAGACAAATTGTGGTTCCCATTCCTCGCGTTGGACTCGCCTGATCGTGATCGCATAGTCTTCGGGCCCGCGAAGTTCCTCTTCTAAATTTGCAAAAGCGTTTTCGCCCTTATTAACGTAATTCGAACGAACGTGCTGGAGGTCCGAGTGGGAATGAACCTCTTCGAACGTTGTTTCCACTTCCCCAGCGGTCGCGGCTAGAAGTTCGTTGAGACTAGTACAGCGGAACTTGCGCGCGATCCGCTTGGCCCGACCAGTCGCGAAATCAAGAATGCTGCGGCTTGGGGACCCGGAGACTGATAGGTCCAAGTCTGCCGCCAATGTCCATATTTGGGGTTTGCTGTCCAGTCGATTGCTCATCCGTACACTTTCCTTATTACGGTTTTCAGGGCTTCATGCAGGTCCTTCCAGTCCTTAACCGACATTGTTCCCTTGAAGCGGCTGCTACGCCGAGCGATGACAGAGTTGTAAGCCTCAAGCAGGTCAATAGTCTCCAGGTACGACAAGCGTAACTGGTGAGCAGCTTCCGAAAGCTCACGCGGAATCACGACCGGTTTCCTTTCGCCGGGCTGTTTTCCGTCGCCTGTGGCGAGATAGCCAACCGAGGCGCCTAGGGCGTTTGCAATCCTGAGGACAAGATCCAGGCTTATGTTCTTCCCGTGGTTTTCAACATCGCTCAGGAAGCCCTTGCTGATCTTGGCCTCATTCGCAAGTTTTTCTTGCGTCCAACCCTTCGCCTCTCGCACTTGCTTTATCCGTTCTCCCACCGTCGGCATTCAAGACCCCCCATCACAGAATTCACTTTTTGACTTTACCACTGAACGGACAAATTCGCAAATACGGACTTGACAACCTGTCGAGTATTCGTTAAAATGTACAATATTCGTTTTGCCGAATAACCCGGGACGGCAAGCCTTCCAGCAATCAATATGAGAGGGGGGGACAAAATGGCAAAGGACAAAATATCAATCGTAGCGGATATCGAGTCATATGTGGGACGCAACGGCAACACTTACTCCCAATGGTACGTGGGTATTGCCTCCGATGCTCGGCAACGCTTGTTTAACGACCACGCAGTGAAGGAAAAGGGCGATGCTTGGATTTACATCCCGTGTGGGACCTCGGGGGTGGCAAGAGCCGTCGAGAGGTACTTCCTTTCGCAAGGCATGGAGGGTGGAATTGGGGGTGGCGACGACAGCAGCGACCACGTTTACGCGTACAAAATCGGCAGTCATACCGTCGAACAGAACTGACGGAGATTAGGAGACCGAGACGGCTGGACTCCAGGAATTCGCCCGGCCTGTGGAAAAGGAGGAGAGAACCCAATGAAGCCTCGAAATACATACCGCTACATCCTTAGGGACGGGCGGCAGATTGTGCAGTTTGGGATCACCAACGGGCCGCTGGACCGTGCTGGAGAGCACCTAAACGACGGGAAGCGATTCACGCGTATGACTGTCGTCGGCCCTTCCGTGACCCGAGACTCAGCCCTCGATTGGGAACGAGGCCGGATCGAAGGCTATCAACAAAACCACTGCGGGAAGATGCCCCGCTACAACAATGTGTAGCACTTCAGAATGGAATCGAATAATTCGCAGAACGTGTCTAAAGACATCTGCTGAAAAGCGAGGATACTTATGAAGGTGAACAATATCAATGGCACGAGCCAAAATACCTGCAAATGCGGTAGCTGGTTAGAGCACTGGAAGAGATTTAGTGGTCAGGCCCTTCCTAAATGGTGCTCTGAGAGTGGCTGCATCAAAGCGCCCGAGGTTGGTGCCCATGTCCAGAAGGACAGTTCTACTGATAAGGGTTGGTACATTGTTCCGTTTTGCAACGAGCACAATGGGCAGACGGGGAAGTCTCTAAACCTCATAGACAGCGCCGTACTTGTATCGGCCAACGTCAGCCAAACCTGCGGCAAGAGCTAGGGGTGCAGCATGAGAACTTTCCGAAAGACTCTTTGTAGCGCGTGCTTACTGCTGCTTTTGTCTTGTCTATTCGCCTGCAAGGTATCGGATGACGCTATTGCTACTGCGCAACAGATGACGACCACCGCGGCAGATCTGAGCGGTTACTATAATTCGCTTGCCAAATCCGAATCGGATACGATAGCTCTCAACGAGCTGGATGATTCGATTTTCAAAATTCCCTTTGAGGCTCAGAGCAGAGGAATCATTCAAGACACGTTGTCCGAGATTGCAAAGCGACAGGAGGCAGCCCAGGCGCTCGCGCGACTTGCCGCCTCCATGAGCGCCCTCTCCGGTTCAACTGTTTCTTCAGATGTTTCAACAGCCGCGACTGCCCTCGGCAATGAACTTGTTAACGTCAAAGCGCTTCCAGGAGGGTCTCCTGTACCGGACATTGTTGGCAAGGCTGGCAAGTTTCTCATGCAACTGGTTCAGCAACGGAAGGAAAAAGAAGCCGCGCGGGCAATGGACCAGACCTTGGCCGCCCTCGTCTCCCTATTTGAGAAGGAGAGGCCTCTCTACGACTCAATCTTTCGCACCCACATCATTCTGGCAGCCCAAGTGGCAAGAGGTCTAATCAAGCGCCAAGCTATTGATCCTTCGCCCATGCTGGAGCCGGCGCTTAAACCCTTCAACCTCAGCGCCCTGCCACTAGATGGTAAGCTCCGTGATACGCTTCTGGCGCTTGAAATCAGCCGCCTTCAGAGCTCCGCCGATGACGCTTCGCAGCAGGAATTGAAGGCGTCAGAAGCCATGCTTGCGGCGCTCAAGGAGATGAGTTCGCGCGTACACCTTCTGGCAACTGAAAAGCCGATGCTTACGCGCGGCAATCCGATCTCTCTCAAGATCGTTGAATCTTGGGTTGCATCGGCGATTTAGGAGTTGGAGACAACATGAAGCCCTCAACGCAGGCCCTTGAGAATCTGTACACGACTTTACTCAACAACCTATTTGACCTCGAAGCGCGATGCTCGAACGCAGATCAGCTCGACACGCTGCACAGGGCAGTCGCTCAAAGCCGCGATGATTATAATGCCGCCCTTCGAAGTGCCCTGCAAGATGACGACCCGGAGGTTGCTGCCTTGACGTCCCAATTGAACGCGAATCAGGTGGAGCTTGAGCGTGAAGTCAAAAACCTAGGAGACATTGCGAAGATACTGGACCTAGCTACCAAGGGTGCTGGCATTGGGTCCCAGCTCGCAGCGAAGGCGGTCGCATTGTAAATATCAGGGGACGAAGACCTAAGCCGAAGGGAAAGGTCGCGGCCGGCGAGCGTTAAGGGTTTGGACCCGGAGCGCTTGCTTTAATTCAACATTTAGGAGGTGCTCAATGCCTGACTCGATAAACCTCACCATAGCAGCAAAGACCATGGAGGACCTGGGAGCTGTCGATCCCGAGGTCGCAGTTGACATCATCGAAGTGACCCCCCTCAGCCGACCCGTCTCCAGGACTCCCGTTCCGAACTTCAATACCACGGCAACGTTGCAGATTCCCTACCCAGAAGGGTTTCCGACCTGGCAGGTAAATGTGACGTTCTCGAGATTCGACGTGGTTTCAGGCTTTTTCTTTCAGCCCAGGCCAAATGCGTCACAACATTACGATATGAAGGTCGTCCGCCTTCCCGATAAATGGACGCCGCAGTTCACCTCATTAGGTGAACTGCTCTCTCCTCGTTTCGATCGATTCAAGGAGGTTCTGGCAGTTAGTACGGACGTTGACCTGAAACATGGACCCGCAGTGGGAAATCTGTGCCAGACCTACGACGCACTGGCTGACCCGGCTCAGATTCTAGGCAAAACAGCTCTTCTGAATCTCTATGCCGTCCTGACTGACGAACAGGACCCGGTCGATTCTTGCCCGTGGTTTAACCACGTACGCAAGATCGTTCGTATCGACCAAGAACGATTTGTGGCAGAGGCGGACGCGGGCTTGTTTGAAAATATCCAGATCATTTTGAGAGATCTGGACAGTACATACAAGGCTCAAGGTTATTTCACCGAATCTGCTGCGCTGCATACTGACAACATCCCGCCTCAGTACGATGCCGAGCATAACCTTTTAATGCCAATGATCACCATCAAAAAGAAATATGAGCAGGGTAATGTCCAATTGACAATGTCGGCCCTGAGCACGGCCAATGGTGTGGTTCATCTTCTCGACTGCGATATGGACGAGCACGCAAACATTGAGGCACATGCACTCGACCTTATCAAACATCTGTTCAACGGGGGCACCAGCCCCATCGCAATGCACGAATACATCGTGGAAGACTCAGCACAACAGTCCCATGGTGTTGCAACCGTGGATCTTGGTTATCGACTGGTGTAACGGTGAGGCTTTCCGTCCGCTCGAGTAGGCAGGTTCTTGCGGGAATAGATTCTCGTCATTGGAGTGCAATAAGATGAACCTTCACGGAATACGAGAATGGATCTCTTCGGTGTTTCCAGTCGGCGATTCAGAGGCTTCACAACCCTGGGCGAAAACCGGATCGTATCCTGCGCGGCTGGGCAATGAACTTCAGATACTGATTGACGGACAGGCAGCCTACCGGGAAATTGCGGCAGCGTTTCATCGGGCCACAAAGTTCATCTTTCTTACCGTTTCTTTCGGCGACAAAGACTTCCTATTGGTGCCCGAAACTGGGGAAACCCTGTTTGACATTCTCCGGGCTCGCCGAAAGGAAGGCGTCGATGTTCGCATGGTCGTGTGGCAACCTGGGCGGCCAACGGGTGATACGATTCCGGATCCGGCGCTAGGTACCATTTACGGAGTGAACGAGGGACCCGGCAGCATTCAAGCCCGCTGGGACGTGGCGAAGGGGTATCAAGGGATGTATCACTCACCGCGTGGACACTTCGAGCCGTTCCCTTTGGATTTTCCTGCGGCCCTAGGATGCCATCATCAAAAGACCTACATCATGGACGACGGCGCGGACGGCGTTGTGGCTTTTGTGGGCGGTATCAATCCGGTGCAGGCTTATTGGGACACTCCAAAACATGACTCCCTGGATGTTCGCCACGTCGCGAAGGGGAAAGATCTGCTCCAAGGGCTTGAAACCACGCCGCCCCTGCACGACATCTTCTATCAATTCAAGGGACCCGCGGCAGGGGACGTGATGGAAAATTTTGTTGAGCGCTACAACGGCGCAAGTATTCGCCATGCTGATGTGACCACGGACGTAGTGGCTCCAGTCACCGCCGACCAGATTCCGCAAGTCACTAACGGGATCGAGATCCAAGTGCTACGGACGATTGCTCCAAAGACCTATCCCACCACGCAGGATGGGGACAGAGGCATCCGAGAGCTGTATTTCAACGCCTTAGGCGCTGCTGGGGAGGGCGACTTGATCTATATCGAGAACCAGTACTTTTTCGACCACGGTGTCATTTCTGAAATCCATGAGGCCGCTGAACGAGGCGCCAAAATCATTGCGATCCTGACGTGGAAACCCGACGAGGGGACCTCGGTGGGAGAAGTTGAAGGCGCCCTCGAGAGGATCGCCAATTTTCAAGAGGAAAGTCGCCTGGTAGCCGGCCATCGCAACGTGGTGCTCCTCACCTTGGGTAACAGCCGCCCCGATCCTCGGGCCACAGGAAAGATCATTTACAGCGAAACATACATTCACTCGAAGACGTTGGCGGTGTTCGGGCGGGATTGGGCGGTAATGACAGGCGGATCGGCCAATATTGCATTCACGAGCATGTGGTTCCATTCGGAAATGAATGTCGCCTTTATAGACATCGTCCGAATAAAAAACTGGGTGGCACAGCTTTGGTCCGAGCACCTCAACGTGCCAGTTGATAAGGCAATGGAACTGATTGCGAAGCCAGACGATGCCTTCAACTTGTTCAAACAGCAAGCAATCGATAACAAAGCGGCGCTTGATAACGGACTGGCGCCAAAGGGCCGCGTTTACTATCGTGAGGGGACTGATTTCCCGCCGCGGGAGTTAGCGGGGATAAGTGTAGCTCAAGTTTAACAGTCGATTAGAATCCACTCCGTCGCCTGGCTGCAAGTTGCTGCTGCTCAACCATTCTCGTGGCTGTTTTAGGATTCGGCCTGAAAAGTCGCCGAGCCGTCAACTGACCTCTGGTGCGGGGCGGGAGGGGCAGGAGGCGGTCGGCAGTGGGCAGTAGGCAGTAGGCAAAAAACAAAAAGCGCCGGGCGCCTTTTTTGTGGCACGGGCGGGACCCCGATGAATCGGGGCAGGCTGCCCGTGCTCCGGCATGGCCAGGATGGCCAATGCACGCTTTTGCCTTCCGCCGGGCGTGACACGCCACCCGGAAAATGGCGGGGTAAACCCGCCGCTACAACCGCTTGGTGGGATAAGCTCGCGGCGCCAACCCCTTCTCCCCATCGCGCGGCCCTCACTCCCCCATATCGTTATCGGCGGGTTCGATTACGAGGATGAGAGGATTCATTGCAGCGAGCGGCATCGCGGCAACAACCTGTTCAGGTGGCGACATGGTGAGCCGGTGTAGGGCCGTTGTAGCGGCGGGCTTCAGCCCGGCACCAAACGGTTCACGTCGCCCCAGCCTTCTCAATGTTGATTTTCAAACCCGTGGGGTGCCGGGCTGAAGCCCGCCGCCACATTTGCAGCCACATTTGCAGCACCAAACGGTTGACGTTGCCCCAGTCTTCTCAATGTTGATTTTCGAACACGCGAGGTGCCGGGCTGAAGCCCGCCGCCACATTTGCAGCCACATTTGCAGCACCAAACGGTTCACGTTGCCCCAGCCTTCTCAATGTTGATTTTCAAACCCGTGGGGTGCCGGGCTGAAGCCCGCCGCCACATTTGCAGCCACATTTGCAGCACCAAACGGTTGACGTTGCCCCAGCCTTCTCAATGTTGATTTTCGAACACGCGAGGTGCCGGGCTGAAGCCCGCCGCTACAAGGGCCTTCGCAAATCTGGTTTTTGAAGATGAGAGGTGCCGGGGACCCGCCCGTGCGGAAACAGGGCCAGGGCGCCGTTGGATCGCGGAAGGTTGCCTACACTACAACCCCGCGCGGCGCACTCCCCCATGTCGTAATCGGCGGATTCGATCAGGAAGATGAGAAGGTTTATTGCCGCGACCGGCGACCGCCGCAAGAGCATGTACAGGTGCGGCATCCCGACCGCGCTCCGGCATGCCCAGGATGGTCATGGCACATCAGCGCAGGTGCAGAATGGCTTCGGCGGCGATGCGGGTGGCGTCGGGATATCCATGCTGGAGGGCGTTACGGCGGAGTTGCTGAAGTTCTTCGGGGTGTGCAAGCAGGTGGCGGATGCTCGCGCAAAGCTCGCCGGGACGCTTTACCAAATAACCGGTGTGCCAAGACTCCTCGATCATCCGGCAGAAGCGCCGTTCGTTACCAGGCGGGGCGTCGAACACCAGCATGGGCAATCCGCAGTTCAGAGATTCCGCCACGATGCCGCCCCCGGCTCGGCTGAGAAGCACGTCGGCCGCGGCCATCCACTCGTGCATGTTGTCCACCCAGGCCAAAACCCGCGCGTGGGGCATTCCGGCGGTCAATCGCAGAAGCTCCTGGCGCAGGCGTTCGTCACGCCGGGCGATGAAAACCACTTGGAAGGGCTGCTGAACTTGGCGGAGCTCCGATACAACTTCCCGAGGCCGGCCTTTTCCCGACCCTCCGAAATTGACCAGGAATACGGGAAGATCATCCCGAAGCCCCAGACGCGCGCGCAACGCCGGACGGTCAGGGCTGGGGACGAACGCCGGGTCAACCATGGCTCCGCATTCGAGGATCTTTTCCGCCGGCACCCCAAGACTTTTGATCTGGGCAGCCGCTTCTCCGGGATGCGCCAGGAATAGATGAACCTCCGGCTGCGCCCAGGGCCGCTCAAAACTGAAAGTCTGCATGCCCACCAGGGCGTACTTGACCCCGAATTCGCGCTTGTGGATGACGGCGATTTCTCCCAGACCGACTTCCGTGGCCACCACCACGTCGGGCGCGAAGGCTTCAATGTATCGGAACAGCGGGCGGGCTCCGCGGCGGTAAAGCCACCAGGGCCCGCTGGTTTCCCCCTCGTGCTGGCGGCTCTCAATGAAGTCCCAAAGACTCGGCCAGTACCGCAGCGGGAGCTCGTAGGCGTTGTAATACGCCCGAAACCAGGGCGTGCAATGCGCCAACGCATCCACTACCTCGACGGTGAGGTTCGGACGCAAACGCAGAAGGGCCTGCTCGAGTGCGCGCGCGAGCCGCACGTGGGTTGACCCATGGTGCAAGGTGAGAATAAGAACGCGCGGGAGCCGACTGTTGGCAGATTCAGACATTTAGGTTTTCAAGGAGTTTTTCAGGCGACGATTTGTCCCTTTCGGACAATATGCCGCTAATTTACTGGGCGAGAACAGCCTTCCCCATGCCTTTTCATTTGGGCCTCGATGGGGATCAGTGCTTTATCCACAATCGGGCGAGCGACTGGGCGTCAGCAGGATCAGCCCGTCTCCGTTCGTAGCCACGCGACCGTCCGGCGCAGGCCATCCTCAAAGGAAACCAGTGGCTCGTATCCAAGGACCGCACGGGCCAGAGAGATATTGGCCGTTGAGTGCAAGACGTCTCCCAGCCGGGGCGGACCATAATGAGGCTGCACTTGGACGCCGAGGATATGATTGAGGACTTTGATGGTCTGGTTCAAGGTGGTGCCCACGCCGGTGCCTACGTTGATGACTTTCCCGGCTACTTCCGGCTTTTTGCACGCGCGCAGCGTGGCATCGACGATATTCGCAACGTAAACAAAATCGCGTGACTGCTCACCGTCGCCGAAAATCGTGGGGGTCTTTCCTCCCAGGTAGGCAGTGATGAATTTGGAGATGACGCCAGTGTAAGGTGACTTGGGGTTCTGTCGGGGTCCAAAAACATTGAAATAGCGGAGGGCCACAAATTCCACGCCGAAGAGCCGATGGAAAATTTTGCCGTAGTATTCACCAGCCAGTTTGACGAGTGCGTAAGGCGAGAGGGGATCGGGCATCTGCGTCTCGACCCGCGGCAAGGTGGGATTATCCCCGTATGCCGCCCCCGTGGCTGCCATAACCACGCGCTTCACGTGGGCCTCGCGGGCGGCAAGCAGCACTTGGAGCGTGCCGATGAGATTGACCTCGGTGGTAGCGACCGGGTCCTCGATGGAGCGCACCACGGACGACAACGCCGCGAGGTGAATGACATCGTCAACCCCTTTAAAAACCCGCCGGAGCATTTCGGGGTCGCATATATCGCCTTCGTGGAAGTCAACCTTGTGCAAGACCGCGGAGAGGTTTTCTTTGCGCCCGGTCGAGAGGTTATCGAGTACGCGGACGGATTCGCCGCGCCGAACTATTTCTTCCACAAGGTGTGAGCCGATGAATCCTGCGCCTCCGGTGACGAGATAGAGAGCCAAAACCGACCTCCTGGTGATGAAATAAGTTAGCTGATATATATTCTGAGCTTTCCGCCGACTGGGAGTATACTCCTGATCATCTCCGGGAGACAATTGCCCGCCGGATTTGGAACTGACGCATTTGGAGGCGAATTTGCATTCGCCGAGTTCCCCAATGGGGAATAATAGAACTACGTTCCTTCCATCCCACGATTTGCGGTTTTCTGAGCAAGCAGGTCCAGGACAGCCAGAGCCCCGTCCCGTGCAGCGTGCGGGCGTGCCAGAGCCCGGGCATGGTCGCGAAGCGCGTTGAGTTTGGGTCGATCGGCGAGCAGCGATTCGATGGTCGGCGCAAGATGCTCGGGTTTCCTGATCCAGATTCCGCCTTCCCACTTCTCGATCCACCGGCAGGTGCGCTCTTCATTTCCGGGCAGCGGATTGAACGCCAGCATTGGCAGGCCGCAGGCAAACCCCTCCGTCAGCGTACCACCGCCGGGTTTGCTGACCATCAGGTCGGAGGCGACCATCCACTCCTGGATGTTATCGACCCAGCCCAGCACGCGGACGTGGGAAAAACCTTTGAATTTATTTCGGAGGTGCGCCTCGAGGCGTTGGTTACGGCCCGTGATGATTGCCACTTCGAGTGGGTGCTTAATTTTCAAAACCTCAGGCATGATCCGGTCAGGGTCCGCTAGCCCTGTTCCTCCCAGCAGAATTAAAAGCTGTAGGGCGTCCGGGCTCACACCTAGCGTCTTCCGGGCGGATTCGCGATCCGGTAGACAGGCAAACACCGGGTCGATGGGCTGCCCCGTCGTCACCACCCGGCCGATGGGTGCGCCGGCCGCCACGAGTTCGGCGGCAAGATCGACGTGGGTGGTCAGCATGAGGTCAACTTCCGGCTGCATCCAGGCGCGGTTAAAGTCCATCAACTCCACGCCGGCCAGCGGGAAAGCGGCTTTTGCCTGGCGCTTGAATAGGGCGGCAAGTTCGCATGCGCCGACTTCCGTCGCGATGATGAGGTCGGGAGCGAATTCGCGCAGATAGCGGAAAAAAGGCCGCGCGCCTTGCCGATAGAGCCATCCCGGGTTTGTTGATTTCGACTGGTGCTGGATGTTCTCAATCCGCCGCCAAAGGCCGGGCCAAAGCTTGAGGATTATCAGATAGGAATTGTAGTAGGTTCGAAACCATCCCGTGCAGAGCTGGAGGGTGTCGATTACCTCGACCCCGGCGTCAGGGCGGAGGTCCAGAATGGCTTTTTGCAAAGCCTTGGCGGCGCGTTGATGGGCCGTACCGCAAGGCACAGAAAGAATCAGTATTCTGGGGTTCAAAATAGTGCGTCCTGGGCCAATCGCAAATCGAGCGCCGAACCGAACCCGCCTGTTCGATTCTCCCCCGGCTGCTGCCTTTTGAGTAGGGGTGTCTGAGGTTTTGTCACCGACGCTCAGCTTTGTTTCCGCCCATGCTCGATCGGCTGCATTCCTACCTCCGCTGGCTCCGTCGATGGTGACCCGGCTGTGCGGTAAGAGGAAGGATTCCGAGTGCTCCGCCAATTGACTTGCGGCAGCAAGGTGTCCACTCTTACCCGGTCGCGATATCGGATGACCACATCCATGATGGAGTCGAGTAGGACGTTGGAGAGATTATGGGGGACCAAGCCCAGATCGAGCAGCTTGGTGTGCTTGGCATTGTAATAGTGAACCTCTGCCTCGACGCGCGGGTCCGGCAGATGGTTGATGGTAACGTGAAGCCCTTTGCGAACGCCAATCTGCTGCACCAAATTGGCCAGGTCAAGGACACTGAACTGCTCGGTGAACTGGTTGAAGACGCGATACTCACCGGGCCGAGGCGGTTTGAGAATGGCAAGCTCGATACACCGCAGCGTGTCACGAATATCCAGAAAGCCGCGGGTTTGCCCACCTTTGCCATATACCGTGAGCGGCCTTCCGATCGCGGCCTCCACACAGTAGCGGTTCAGGACGGTGCCCCAGACCCCGTCGTAGTCAAAGCGCGTGGCCAAGCCGTCATCGAGAAGTGTCTCGTCCGTTTTCACCCCGTACACCACACCTTGGTTTAGGTCCGTCGAGGTAATTCCCCAGATTTTACAGGCGAACATGATGTTGTGAGAATCATGGGCCTTCGACAGGTGATAGAAGGAACCCGGTTGCTTTGGGTAAGGAAGAACATCCTTGCGGCCGTTGTGCGTAATCTCGATGAATCCCTCTTCGATGTCGATGTTGGGCGTCCCGTATTCTCCCATGGTGCCGAGTTTGACCAGATGCGCCTGGGGGCAGAACTCCTTCATGGCATAAAGCAGATTCAAGGTGCCGGCGACGTTGTTGATTTGTGTGAAAACGGCGTGCTCGCGGTTGATCATGGAATACGGGGCGCTGCGCTGTTCGCCGAAATGCACGATAGCTTGGGGGGAGAATTGGGACATGACTTCAGCGAGAAAATCGTAGTCCTGGGTGTCCCCGACGTATGTCTCGAGGGGGCGACCGGTGAGCTTCTTCCAGCGATCGACGCGCTCGGGCAACGTTCGGATGGGCGTCAAACTATCGGTTCCACAGTCGCGGTCCCAAGCTCGCCGGGCAAGATTGTCCACGATGCCGACATGATGGCCTTGCTGGGAGAGATACATTGACTGCGGCCAACCCAGATACCCGTCCCCACCCACTACGAGAATATTCATTGATCGCGGCTCCTCGACCGAGACATATGGTGCTGACACTTGGGATAATCAGTGCTTTTCCCGGCAGCTACCCTTGCAAATCTATGTCATGGACGGGCGTTAGTCCAGAATCTTTTTCATAGACTCGAGCGGCGCTTTACATTTTTGCCGCGTCCGCATAACATCGCTGGTCGCTTATATGGACCTATTCATCCTCGGTGCCGGCATGGGAATGGTGGGAGGGATGCTTCCCAACCCTCTGCACATGGTCGCGCTGACGCAGGTAGCGTTGGGCCGCTGGGGCCGCGCCCTCTTCGTGCTGATGGGGCCGCCCCTGTTAGTAGACGGCGCCTTTCTCATCATGACTTTGTTCTTCTACCGTTGGATCCCCTTTGGCATTGTCCACTATGTTGCGTACGCAGGGGGCTTGGTATTGACGGGGTTTGCGAGTTACGCCCTCTGGGAAATGCGCCGCAAAACCCAGGAAGAAATGGCGAATTCCGCGGTGTATACTTTCGCGGGCGTTTCCGTTGCCACGCTGGCGGAAGTGGCCGCCCCGGGCACTTGGATCTATTGGCTCACCATCGCCGGGCCCATTCTGGCGGAAGGTCGAGTGCGGGGCTATGGCCACATCGTGCCCTTCTTTGCGGGAAGTCTGGTGGGCTATTATGGGGCGGCGGTGGCTTCCACGGCCCTCATGGCCTGGGGCGCCGGCCTGCACAAGCGCTTCAAGCAGCACCTTATCCTGGCGGCCAACGTCCTGCTCCTGGTGATGGGGATTTCTTACCTTGTCCGCGCCTACCTGGGGCGTTAGAGCGCGTGGGGCCGAAATTCAAAAATCGAAGTACGAAGCGCGAAAGCCGAAAACCGAGGCCAGCGGTGCTGGCCACGGCACGAACTTGTGACGTGGCGGGCGTCGCGCCCGTGTTCTCCTGCATGGCCGGGACGGCTATGGCAAAAGGGAAGTGCCACCGGCATGCCGCCCGTGATATTGGCGGTCAAGATGGCCATGCACAACCCCGGTTGCGGCGCCGCCCCGATGGCTACCTCCTTATGAGCGCTCGGAGCTGGGAAGCCCTACCCTCTTATTTCGAAATTACGTCGTCAAATTGCGACACCAGCCAAAATACCCAGGTCGCGAGTTTCGCATCTATACGGAGGGACATAAATGCTTGCGCATTCGGTTGTAGCGGCGGTCTCCGACCGCCGTCGTCGATCGGAGATCGACGCTACAATTTATGTCCCTCCGTATAGATCCTCGAGTTTCGATCTGCCCGTTGGTTCCCTTTCAATACAGGATATCGAGAGCAAGATCGTAGAAGCGATGTTCGAAGCCCGCGTAGCTGCCGAAATAGGGCGAGGTTACGGTGTTATACACATCGCGGTAGTTGCCGTGGTTGGTGACATTGAAAACGCTGAACGAGCCCCGCAAGACCTTTTTGCGCACCCAGGGAATCAAGGGAACCTTGAAATCCTTGGAGGTCTGCACATCCAGCGAAGCAAAGGCGGGGAAGCGGCGGCTGTTGGGGGGCCCCACGTAATTCCGCAAATCGTCGTATGTGGAAAAAGGAAAGCCTGAGTGCCAATCAAGCAGCGGGCTGACGATGAACTTTCGCGGAAGTTTGAAGCGCCCCCAGGTTACGACGCGGTCGGGGACATTGGTGGGAAGCGTGCCGAACAGATTCGGTTGGATAACGGGTTGCTCGTAGGGAATGTAGACGGAGGACATGGTATTTAGGTCGCCGCGCGCCTGGCTATTTACATAGGAAATATTGAAATCCACCTTATCCGAAGGCCGCACGCGTAGCGTGGCTTCAAAAGCGTGGTAGCGCGACATGCCCAGGTTGGAAAGCAGCAGCCAGCCGCTGGTCGCCGAAAGGGCTTCCGGATTGACGGTGAATTCATTATAGGTATTGCTGGCCAAGAAGCTGACGCGGGCGATAATGTGGGGGCGTATTTCCTGATCGACCTCCGTGTTCCAGGTGAAGTTGTAAGGTGTACTTCCCAACCCCGCTCCGGAGGGAACGATCTCCCGGCCACCTTCCTTGAATTCCTCGTAATAGGGTTGGTAAACGATAGGAGGCCCGAGCGCCACTCCGTTCGTATCGAAAAGGGTAATCTGGCGGGTGGCGTTTTGGGTGAAATCTCCGGCCAGTAGCGGCAAGCGGTTGTAGAAGATGCCGGCGCCGCCACGCAGAATCGTTTTGCCATTCTTGGCTGGTGAGAATACAAAGCCCCCGCGCGGCGAAAACGCGGCGGGATCCCCGAGTGTCTGGCCGGAAAACCGCACTCCATAATCAATGGAAATGTACTCGTTAAAAGTCCAGTGGTCTCCGGCATAACCGGCGAGTTCCGTGTCGGCGGTGGTGAGGTTGCCGGCGGGTCCAAAATCAATCTCCCCGGCCAGGGAGCTGTCTGCCCGCAGCAGTTGCACGGGATGGTAAGTGCTCGTTCCCTGATAGGCGCGATGGACAACGTCGCCCCCGACTTTGAAGTCGTGCCGGCCGTGCCAGTGTTTGCGGGGGAACAGGTAATTCTCCTGCACTTCCTGCTGAGCGCTCCTGCGCGTCCAGGCGTTAAAGAAGTTGCCCTCCCAGCCTATGGGGGTGACCTGCAAGTCCTGCGCGCCCTGACCGTGCGAGTAGCTGTCAAACTCGGTGAATTGCGCGATGCTGGTCAATATCCCGCCGCCCGCGAATAGATAGTGATCGTGCGCCCCGATCGAGTAACCACTCTGGCCGTAGTCAGCGGAGGCCCCCAGCGGAATAAGGGAATCGATGTTGTCATACTCCCGCCGCACGGGGAAAAACTTCACGTCCACGCTGGTAAAGTGCTGGGGTGAAAAGGTGTAATAGAAATCCGTGAAGGAAGTCCATCCCTCCTTGCGTTTTTGATTGTTCGGCCAAGCCAAGCCGCGAACCGGCTGGGTGGAATAGTCGTAAGTGAAGCCTTCGGAAAAGGTGAACTTATCCCCCAGCAAGGGCCCCGTGAAGTAGATGCGTGGAGTATCGCTCTGAATTCCCATCAGGTGTCCGGTTTCGAAGCGCGGTGTGGGCACAAAATCATTCAACTCATATTCCCATCGGCTCAAGGGGGCTTTGGTCTGGACGGTGGTAAGCCCGCCGGCAAAACGCCCGTACTCGACTTGATAGGCGCTCTTGAAAACGTCCACCGATTCCACCGCCTCGAGGGGAACGTCGATGGAGAAACTGCCGGTTACCGGATCAACGGTTTCAGATGAATCCACCAGCAGCGTTCCCTGATTCTCCAGGGCGCCCTTGATGGCGATTCTGCCATCGGGGGTACGAATAACACCCGGAATCATCGGCAACGCCGCTTTGAATTTCTGCTCAACCATGGGCAGGGAATGGATTTCTTGGTTGCTTAGGATTGTGGGCGGAGCCGCTGCCTGCGCCGTGGCCTGGGGGGCTTGGGCGGTAACATCCACCTTTTGGCGGACAACAATTTCATAAGGAAGCTCAATCTGCAGGGTTGAGGCTTCCCCGCTTTCGCTAATCTGGATTTCCGCCTTGGAGATCGGTTCGTAGCCCAGTGCGGCACAGGTCAGCCGGTAGGTTCCTGGAATGAGCCCGGTGAACTCGAAAGTCCCATGTTCACCAGTGGTTACAGGACGGCCCGCCTCGGGCAAAGTTCGACCCCACAAGGTGCAGACCGCGCCCGCAATGGGCGTGCTGTTCGGGTCTACAACTTCTCCACGAAGCGTCTGGGTGTCAGGCAGGGCCCCTTGAGTGGTGAATGGCATTCCGAAGCCAAGCAGCAGGGCCAAGCCGACACGCTTTAAGCGTGGCCAATAGTAAAACATCAATCACTTTGGATGCGCAGACTGCGGGCGCGCCAAGGGGGATTATACTTTGAATTCCCGCCGCGACGCCACCACGAATGAGGCCGCCACGAAAGTAAAGTATAAGGATGTAAACGATGGCGCCTTCGCTGCAAACCCTGCATCTCCATCATAATCTGATGCAAACTTTTCGTTTGGGGTGCAGCCGTCACGTCAGGTTGGGCTGCGGACAATCGAGAGCCCCCGCTCGCTCCAGGAATGGGAGCAAGGGCGCAAGCGTCCGGAGAGTGCGGTGCGCTCCTACTTGACGGTGATGGATGGAAACCCGGAAGCGGTGGAAAGAGCCCTCATGAACAAAGCGGGAGTGCCTGTGCCGTGATTTCAGAAGCCAGAACCGGCACCGGGTGGGGCGCGGTCGCAGAAATATTGCCCGGGTTCGTGGGGCGCCGCGAGCTCACCTTTCACGCATGAATGTCAGTAGGTTGTGGGGGTTCGACGCTCAATGGCCGTCACCACAACGCGGTGGTCTTCGGGATAGACGTCGAAAAAGATGCGCCAGTCGCCGACGCGGCGGCGGAATCCCTCCCGGCCTCCCTGGAGTTTGCGCACGTCGCCCTGGAAGGGAGTGTCTTCCATCGCATCGAGCGCCAAGCGGATGCGAGCCTGGTTGTTGGACGGGATGCGTTTAAGAGATCTTTGCGCGGGCCCGGCGAGGACGACCAGCCACGGCTTTTTCTCTTCTGCGGAGTTCATCAAGGGTCACGTAGTCACCGCGTTCGTACGCGGCTCTGCCGCGCCGAATAGCCCGCAGCTCGGCCGGCGTGGGAGTCTCCTCCGGGAATTGGCGAATGGCGATATAGGTGCGGAGCGCTTCCCGGACTAGCTCCGACCGGGTCCGATTCTCCGCCCGCATGGTTTTCTCCACCTGCGCCGCCATCGCGGGGGGAAGTGAAATGGTAAAGGTCTGCCGTGTTCTCATGGTTGTTACCTTATAACACCTTGTCTTACCAGCATAACAGGGAGAATGGCAGTGTCAACACCGATCTCGCCCCCCGGGGGCTCATGCCTTTCTATTGCCGCAATGCATACGCAGGTTGAATTGATAACCCATGTCTTGATCGGTCCCGGGCACACCCCGATGCCTCGGGGTGCCACCGTCAAGAATCCAAAACCGGTCACGAATGGGACGCGGTCGCAGAGATGTTGCCCGTGTTCGTGGGGCGCATGCAGAAGAGGTAATGTCTGCGCCAACGGCGCTTTAAACGCCTCCCTCACGTTCAAGAATGCGTTTAAAATCGCGCTTGCCGTGCAGAATGCGAATATCGCCGCAATAATGGATTGAACGTGCAGTCGCGCCACCGGCCAGTGCGGATTTCCGAGCACGACAACAGCAACTTTGCGATCCTTCCAACTCTGCTGAAAGGCAAGGTTCTTGTCTGTCGTCAGCACCACGTCAAATCCCTCAGCCTCGGCAGCGCGCATCAGGTTGCCGTTGGCAAGGGTGCTCCACCCTTGCTGCGCCGCTGTTCTAACCGTGTGTCCTTCCAGAAATGAGCGCAGGGGAACTCGTGTGCCTTGGTCGAAAAGAATGAGCATCAGCGGGTAGGAGCCGGAGTCTCCAGGCTGCGGGCGGCGAAGTCAATGACGGCCTTCACTTGTTCGCGGTCAAGTCCGTCAAACCAACTCAGAATGTCGTCGAGGCTGGCGCCCGCCTCGAGGTTTTCGAAAATCGTGGCCACCGGCATGCGCGGGCCGCGGAGCACCCAGGCGCCACTCACCTTGCCGGGAACGCTTTCCACTGCCGCGCATTGCGACCAATCGAGTGCCGCCATAAGACTCTCTCAGTGTCCCACTTTTTCGCGGTAAACTCAATGGCCCGGCCCCTTAGGGTCCTTGCGCGTGGCGCGCCGATGCCTCGGGGTGCCACCGGCAAATCTGTTCGAGTAGCGTGGACCCCCGTCTTTGGGGTCCGCGGTTCTTCCGAAACCACAAATCTCGAAAATAGGCTTCCGCCCTTGGGGTCGGGAGCGTGAATTTAAGGAAGAACCGCAGACGGCAAAAACGGCGGCCTGCGCTACGCTCGCTTTCCTGCCTGGCGCTAAATCCGCATAGAATTTCCGCTCGAATAATGGTATAACTGTTATACCTCATGCGATTCCATTTCGACGGGCGAAAAAGCCGGCGGTTGCGAGCGAATCCTCAGCGTGGAATCGGTTTTGAGGAGGCACAGGAAATCTTTTCGCGCCCTTACTACCTCGACCAGCGCTCGGATGTTCCGGAACAGTTCCGCGCCATCGGCTGGGTGGAGGATCGCCTTTACAGCGTCATTTTCGAGGTGAGGCAAGGCCGGGAAGGCGAATACTGCCATCTGGTGACTTTGTGGAAAGCCACCCAGGAGGAGCAACGGCTTTATGAAGCAAACGAGTAAACGGGTTACCTCTGCCGAGAAGATTGCCCGGCGCGCTGATCGCGGTGAGGATATTTCGCGCTTCTTCACCAACTCGGGCCGGATGATGGAACCGATTCGCAGGGTGAACGTGGATTTTGCCCCGGCCATGCTGAAAGAGCTGGATGGGACTGCGCAAGAGTTGAATATCAGCCGGCAGGCGGTGATTAAGACCCTCATTCGGCAAGCGCTGGATCAGCGCTACCTGGCAAGAAGCGCTCGCCCGAGGTCGAGGCGGGTGAGCTGAAGAGTTGGCATAGCACCCCGACGCATCGCGGCGCCACGGTTAAGAAGCCCGAACCGGCTCCGGAGAGGACGCGGTGATAGAGATGTTGCCCGGGTTCGTGGGGCGCCCCAAGGCCTCGGGGCGCCGTAGGCGGTCCCTTCCTCAGTGGTCACCCACGCCGGTCTTGAATTCTAATCTGTCTTACTATAAAGTAAGGCAGGAGGTAGAGGCCATGCTGAAAGCCCGTGTATCCTCGAGGGGGCAACTCGCCCTTCCCAAAGAAGTCCGAGATCAATTGGGTCTGGGCGAGGGTGTCTCTCTGACGGTGAGAGTTGAAGGCGATGAGGTGATTTTGCGGAAACTGGTAGTAGGGAATTGGCGGGAGTGGGAAGGACGCTTCAAGGGTTCCGATCTCCTGGGCGACCTGGCACGCGACCGGCGAAAGGAGTTGACGCGTGACCGCAAGCGTTCTTGACTCCTGGGCGATGATCGGCTGGCTCCAGGGCGAAGAGCCGGCCCGCGCCAAAGTGCGCGAACTTCTGGAGCAGGCATCGCGCGGCGCAGCCAGGCTCGGCATCTCGCTGATCAACGTCGGAGAAGTCTTCTACCTGATCGCCAAGCGCCACGGGGCCGCGCCCGCCGAGCGCCTCCTTGCCGACCTCGCCATGATGCCGATTCAGGCGCTCCTCCCGGATCGGAAATTGATTCTGGGCGCGGCCCGTTTGAAAAGCCGGTACGCTATTTCTTACGCGGACGCGTTTGCCGTGGAAACGGCCCGGGAGCAGAAGGCCATCCTGGTGACGGGGGACCCTGAACTGTGGCAACTCTCCAAACGCGAGCCCGTCGAGCTCCTTTGGCTGGGCAAGAGGCAAACCCAATGATAGTGTACGTGGGGCGCTACGCTCGCTCGGGTTCGGGAGCGTGAATTTACGGGAGAACCTCGTCACTTGTCACTCATCACTCGCCACGGCTTTAAAGTAGCCCGAACCGGCCACGGATGGGAGGCGGTAACAGAGATGTTGCCAGGGTTCTTGGGGCGCATGCATAAAAGGCAATGCCTGCGCCACGCGCGTGGGGGTATAATAAACGCATGGGCACAGAAGTCATTCCCAAACTGACCTTCGAGCAATTCCGCGAGCTTCCCACCGACGGGAAGCGCTATGAGCTCATCCATGGAGAGGTGCATGTGACTCCATCTCCCGCCACTCGGCACCAATTTGCCCTTCAGAACCTTTACGAAAGCTTAGGGCCTTACGTGCACAAGAACCACTTGGGTGAGATCTGCCTGGCGCCCTTGGACGTGCGCCTGGGTGAAGAAACGGTCTTGCAGCCGGATCTTATTTTCGTTTCCAATGCGCGCGCCGGAATCATTGAGGAGAATTGGGTTGCGGGTTCTCCCGACCTTGCCGTGGAGGTGCTGTCCCCATCCACGGCCGGACACGACCGCGCCACCAAGCTGCCGATTTATGCCGAGGCGCGCGTGCCCGAGGTGTGGTTCATTGACCCCAAGGCCAAGACCGTCGAGGTTTTGACCCTCCAGGGGGCGAAGTATCTTGTCGAGGCAACGTACGCAGGCCATCACCTCCTTACCTCCAACCTCTTTCCCGGCTGGCAGCTTTCCCTTGACGACCTCTTCGATTTTCGCGGACGCTTCTAAAGACAGAATTTAGGTTCGCACTGCCCCCGGCGGGTGTCCCCAAGCTGCGGTTGCGCCTTTGCCCCAAATCCAAGTTTGCCATCACGTGACACAGGCACTCCTGCCTGTGCTTGGGGCTGATGCATTCCATGCATAGCGCACAGGCAGGAGTGCCTGTGCCACTTAAGCCCCAACCGGCCACGGATGGGGCGCGGTGTGAGAGATGTTGCCCGGGTTCTTGGGGCGCATACAGAAACGGCAACGTCTGCGCCACCGGCACCTTAAACGCCTCCCTCTCGTTCAAGAATGCGTTAAACATCGAGCTTGCCGTGCAGAATGCGAATGACGCGGAGCGTGTCGTCGTGCAAGAGGTAGTAAATCCGGATGGCCTCAAATCCCAGAACGGGCTAGGTGCGAAGGGTTTGAAGCTGCGGCTTCGTGGAGCGATATCGCGCACCAACCAAGGGATGCTGCTGCAACGATTGAAGAGTTTGCCGGACAGCCGTCCGAAAGCGAACGGCCACGTCGGGAAGATTCAGGGTAACGAGGTAATAGCGAAAGTGGCGCACCACATCGTCGCTGGCGGCTTGCCTATAGGAAACCTTCACGAACGCCGGTCCGTTTTATGCTCGCGAAGCAGGGCGTTCGTTTGCGCCTTCACCGAACCCCAAAATTCGCCCTCCGCCAGTTCCTTCGACGCCAGTCCTTCCGCCAGCAGAGCGTCCAGTTCTTCCTCTGTCCCCGCAAAGCCCGGCACGGTGCGCTGTTCGACGGCGGCCAAGGCTGCATCCACGACTTCCTCAACCGACTCGTAGGCGCCCCGGCTTACGACGTCGTGAACCCGCCGCTCTTGCTCGGGTGTGAGCTGAATTGCCATGCCGTCCCGCCTTTCGCGTTCGTCACCTTCAGAATACTGAAGAATCATCTGTATGGCAACGGCAATGAACACAGGGGTAGCACCCCGATACCTCGGGGCGCCACCGGCAAATCTGTTCTTGTAGCGCGGACCCCCGTCTTTGCGGTCCGCGGTTCTTCCGAAACCACAAATCTCGAAAATGGGCTCCTGCCCTTGGGTTCGGGAGCGGGAATCGAGGGAAGGACCGCCCCGATGCATCGGGGCGCTGCGCTCGCTCGTCACTCGTCACTCGCCACAATTTTGTCGCGTCACTGCCCTCGTGACTTCGGACCTCGGACTCCGGACATGGGACTGCCCTTCTTGTCACTCGTCACTGCCTTAATGAAGCCCGAACCGGCCACGGAGTGGACGCGGTGATAGAGATGTTGCCCGGGTTCGTGGGGCGCATACGTAAAAGGCAGTGTATTCGCCGGTCGCCCGATGTTAGACTGTGTGGGGGTAGCGTAATGCGCGATGGGCTCGCCAAGAGCCATGAGACCCAGAGGACGGTGACACCATGGAAAAATCAATCCTGAATCGGCGGTCGAAGGTTGGCCGGCCGCGCAATCCAAAACTGGGTTCCAAGCGTGCCATGCTCGGGAGAAATGGCGGAAAGTCTTCAGCGGATTTTCCGGAACGAAAGTCGATTGCCGAGCTCGCGGCGGAGCAAGGCGTGAGGCTTGAGGGCCAGCTCGAAAGGATTATGGGCGCTGGGGTCAACCTCTGGGTGAGCGATAAGGACTTCGAAGGGTTTGTCCAGGGAATATACGACCGGCGCCGAGAGGGTCTGAGCCTCGGCAAACCGTGAACAACCTGCTATTGGACACGAACATTGTCTCCTACCTGATGAGGAACGATGCCCTCGCCCGCCTTTACAGGCCGCATCTGGCCAATCACTCGCTGGCAATTTCCTTCATGACCCTGGCGGAACTATACGAAGGGGCCTTTCGCGGCAACTGGGGTGCTGAGAAGCGCCGCTATCTCGACGAGATTCAAAACTTATTCGTGGTGATTCCGTCAGACAGAAAACTATGTTCGCGATGGGGCGAGGTTCGGTCCATGCGGAGTCGGCAACCGATATCCGCCGAGGACGCTTGGATTGCAGCCACCGCAATCGAATACAACTGCCCGCTGGTAACTCACAACTCCAGGGATTTTCGCGGCATACCAGGGCTGACCATCATCACTGAAAGCGCATAAGTGGCATCTCGTTTCGCCGGTGGCACAGGCCACGGAGGGGACGCGGTGGCAGAGATGTTGCCCAAGTTCGTGGGGCGCGTCGATGCATCGGGGCGCCACCCGCGCTTGACCTTAGTCCGTCATTGCCGTACAATGAAAAAATGAGCGCGGCGATTGCCTACACCAGCGTCTATGCGAAACGGGTAGAGAAGGTCCTCCGCGCGGATGAGCGGGATGCGATGGAACTCCACGTCGCGGAGAACCCGGAAATACACCCAGTCATAGCAGGCACCGGTGGGGTTCGCAAAGCGCGGTGGGGCCGCCGAGGAAAGGGCAAACGCGGCGGGGTGCGAGTAATCTACTTTTACCGATCGGCGGCCGATGTGGTCTACTTCCTCGATATTTATGCAAAAGCGGTGAAGGAAGACTTGACCCCGGCCGACAAGCAGCAACTGAAAGAGCTCGTGAATTGATTGAAGGGTGTCCAATGACCAAGACCAAGCACTCCCAGATGGGTAAGCGATTGATTGCCGCCATGAAGGAAGTGGTCGACCATGTGGAGGGGAGGACGGCCCTTCCCATGCGTTACGTCGAGGTCCCTGAGGATGTGGATGTGAGGGCGATCCGGTCCAAGCTGGGTCTGTCACAGGCGGAATTCTCACGGCGCTACGCCATCAGCCCCCGCTCGCTCCAGGAATGGGAGCAAGGTCGCAGGCGTCCGGAAAGCGCCGTACGCGCCTACTTGACGGTGATCGAGCGAAACCCGCAAGCCGTGCAAAAAGCCCTCATGAACAAGCCGTGAGATGCAGCACCCCGATAAATCGGGGCGCCACCGGCAAATCTGTTCCTGTAGCGCGAACCCCCCGTCTTTGGGGTCCGCGGTTCTTCCGAAACCACAAATCTCGAAAATAGGCTTCTGCCCTCGGGTTCGGGAGCGTGAATCTGAGGAAGGTCCTCGTCACTCATCACTCGTCACTGCCTTAAAGAAGCCAGAACCGGCCACGGAGGGGACGCGGTGGCAGAGATGTTGCCCGGGTTCGTCGGGCGCCCCTTGAAATGACTACCCTTATAGGGTAATATCGAGTCGTGGAAAAGCGCACGCCTCATTACGACCTGGCGACCGTACAAGCGGACGTCGCGCGCCTGGGGGCGGCAGCCTTCACCAAGACCGCCTTGGACGGTGGACGGGCCATGGGCCTGACTACGGCGGAGATGCTGGCCGTGATCGCCGCACTAACGCGGCGCGACTTCTGTAAATCGATGACGACCTACGCCGATTCTCATGTGTGGCAAGACGTGTACTACGCTATGACGCCGGTGCGGAAAGACGCCTACATCAAAATCACCCTGCGCGATTGGGCGCCGGTGATTCAATTCAAGGAGAAGTGACGATGGCGAGGAAATGTCTTAACTGCGAGGACCGCAAGGGCTTAACGCGCTTCGACGGTGAGCCCTTTACCTTGGAATATGGCAGCCGGAAAGTGAAGGTGGAAGGGCTTTCGGGCTGGCGCTGCGGAGCTTGCGGGGAAGTGGAGTTCGATGCTGAGAGCGCGCGGCGATACGCGGCAGTGGGGGACGCCATGGTGATGCGCGAGCGCGAGCGGCAGAGCAAGGAAATCCGCCGCATCCGCCGCAAACTCGGCTTGAGCCAGATTGCCGCTGCACGTCTTACCGGCGGCGGCCACAACGCCTTCTCCCGCTACGAGCGCGGCGAGGTTGCCCCCCTGCCCGCCGTCATAACCCTGCTTCGCCTGCTGGACAAACATCCGGAACTGTTGAAGGACATCGGGTGAGCGCGGTCCGGGACGCACGTGCACCGCACCCAACCGGGAACGTGTTCCTGTAGCGCGGACCCCCGACTTTGGGGTCCGCGGCTCTTCCGTAGGAAAACCACAAATCTCTAAAATAGGCTTCTGCCCTCGGGTTCGGAAGCGTGAATCTAAGGAAGAACCGCAGACCGCAAAGCGGCGGTTTGCGCTACGCTCGCTCTTAATCCTGTCTCGCAGCGAATTGCCAAGCAGGTTATAATGGACGTAAGAGGTCTGGGATGGAAAATCACTACGTCGAACAGCGCGAGGGTGGCTACTATGTGGCGGGGAGCCGAGTTTCGCTCGACTCGGTCGTATATGCTTTTTTGCGCGGCGAGTCCCCGGAAGGCATCGTCGAATCATTCCCGGCACTGAGTTTGGAACAAGCGTACGGCGCCATCGCCTTTTACCTTGCACACCAGCCAACGATTGATGGGTATCTTCAGAAGGGACGGACGGACTTCGAGCGGATGCGCGAAGAGTCTCGCCGTAAACACCCGGCCCTGTATGCCAAGCTGGAAGCGGCGCGCCGTTCCATGCCGAGTTCCCGCCCATGAAACCGCGCTTCCTGGCCGACGCGGACTTCAACCAAAAAATTGTTCTTGGTCTTCTCCGGCGAGAACCTACGATCGACTTTCAAACCGCGTCTCAAGGTGGTGTCGTCGGCCGGCCCGACCCGGAGGTTCTTGCCATCGCTGCCCGTGAAAATCGCATTCTGATCTCGCACGACCGCGGAACTATGCCGGCACACTTCATCCGATTCACGGCAACACAATCAAGCCCTGGACTGATTCTCGTTTCGCAGGAGATCGACATTGGGACAGCCATCGAAGACCTGCTACTGATTTGGGCTGCGTCAACCCATGATGAGTGGCGAGACAAAATCGGTTTTGTCCCGTTATAGGGCCGCAGTAGCACAGGCACTCCTGCCTGAGTCAAAAGTGATGCCCCCAGGCAGAGCACACCCTGTTGCATCGGCGTGCCACCGATTGTAGCGGCGAGTTTACCTCGCCATTTGGCATTAAGAAGCCAGAACCGGCCACGGATGGGACGCGGTGCTGGAGATGTTGGCCGTGCTCCTGGGCCGCAGGGAAACCCCCGGTTTCCGTCGTGAGAAAGAGCGTTGGTACGGCAGGCCGTATGGTATGATTATTCCTCAAGTAGAGGGAAGGGATATGGCACGGGAATATGTGGAATATCGAGACGGCGGTTACCACGTCATTGGCTCGCGGGTATCCCTGGAATCGGTCATCGGCCTTTTCCTGAATGGGGCCTCGCCCGAAACTATTGTCGATGAGTTTCCGACTCTTTCGCTCGAACAAGTGTATGGAGCCGTCACCTTCTACCTTGCCGATCGGTCTAAGATTGATGCCTATCTCGCGGAGTCCGAAAAACTCTGGGACGAGGCCCGCAGGAATCAATCCCTGGTCCCCCCTGGATTGCGGCAACGCTTGGAACGGGCCCGCCGCGGGCTCACCTCTCCCGCATGAAAATCCAATTCCTGGCCGATGAGGACCTGCGACGGGCCATTGTACTGGGCCTGCGACGGCGGGAACCCTCGGCAAATTTCATGCAGGCGTATGAGGCAGGCACGGCCGGAAAAGACGACCCTACGGTGCTCCAGATCGCGGCGGAGAAAAACCGCATCCTGGTGTCACACGACGTCCGGACCATGCCACCGCATTTCCGCCACTTCATTGCACGCCAAACCAGCCCCGGGGTCATCTTGATCCCACAAAAGCTGCCCCTGAGCACGGCCATCGAGGAACTGTTAATGATCTGGCTGGCTTCGGAGGCGGAAGAATGGGTCAACCAAATTCGCTTCCTACCCTTCTAGCCTTCCCCCACGTGGGGGCGCCGGCATCGCGTTTTGCGTCTGCGCGGGTAGCACAGGCACTCCTGCCTGTGCCCAAAGCTGATGCATTCCATGCATGGGACACAGGCAGGAGTGCCTGTGCTACGGAAGCCAGAACCGGCCACGGATGGGACGCGGTCGCAGAGATGTTGCCCGTGTTCGTGGGGTGCTACGCTTGCTATGGCTTCTCTGGTGGAGGCACCAGTGGCGCGATGGACTGGATTAAGGCGGGGAGATGATTTTGGACGGTGTCCCAAACCACGGCGAGATCCACGTAGTCGTATTCATGGATCATCAGATTTCGCATGTTGATCATTGCCGACCAGGGAAGGCCAGGCAGCCTGTCGCGCGTTTCCTGCGAGATTCGGCGCGCCGCCTCGCCAATGATTTCCAGGCGCCGGATTACGGCGTCCTGGCACTGGGTGTCTCGTAGGAATTCTTCCTTGGTTTTTGCGGATACGTAAGCCGCAGCCAGTTTTGCCGCTTCCAGGATGTCCAAGAGATAGGCAACGTCACGCGGCATAGAAAACCCGTGCCGAATCCAAGATGGCTTTTCGACGGATGTAATTCCTACTGTTTTCGAGGCCTCGCCGGCTCACCAAATCCACTTCCCGAGCAAAGATTTCTTTGAGCTCTTCCTCCATCTGCACCAGATCAAAGAGGCTGGGGTGGGAATCCGGTGCAAAGGTCACAAGCACGTCCACATCGCTCGCGGGGCCAAAGTCCGGCCGCAAGGCGGAGCCGAAAAGGGCGAGCTCGACAATTTTCCACTTCCGGCAGAATTCGCCCATCCGCGCCGGGTTTACCTCACTGAGAACGCTCATCGCCGCACCCTCTCATTGCCCTACCTGAATAATATCACGCTACGTTCGCTCGTTCGTCAATCGGCAATCGAAAATCGTCAATCGAAAATTCCCTGCGCGCCTACTTGACGGTGATGCATAGAAATCCGGAAGCGGTGGAAAAAGTTGGTGTAGCGCGGACCCCCGTCTTTGGGGTCCGCGTTCTTCTGTAGGAAAAACCACAAATATCAAATGCAGGCATCGGTCCTTGGGTTCGGAAGCGTGGACCTAGGGAAGAACCGCAGACCGCAAAAACGGCGGTCTGCGCTACGCTCGCTTTATCGCAGGAAGCGGATGCCAGCGTACACCATTCCCGCGATCCCCGTGATCGTGAACACGACATCATAGAGTGCGTCCAGCGGACCCCAACCCTCCAAGTTCGCCCAACACGTCCTTGCGCTCAAGAACCCTTTAACTGCGAGGCTTAGCGCGAGCAGGACTACGACGACCCAAGAAGGGGGCACTCGCAGCCAGTGAAATAGCGTCACTGCAAACCACATGGAAACAAAACCAGTGACAAGTCCGGCGGCGACTTCATTAGCGAAAAGCATGACCAAGGCTCTATTTGAACGTTTTGCGCGTGCCTCGCGGTCCCTTGCCGGCCCTGTCCAGCCGAGGCCGAAGAGCATCGAGGTAAGCGGCATGAGGATAAAGGAGGCGACCGACACGAGGACAGTCGCAACAAGCGGAACAGCTAGGATGGCAATCAGGTAAGCCAGAACTATGCGCACGAATTGTCTCCGGAACCCAACGCGTCGCTAGCCGATATTGCCCGCGTCTGTGCGCACGCCGATGAGCTCTCGAAACTGCTGTTCGATCCTTGCTTTGATCGGAAGGAAATGGTCATTGAGGCTATTGTATGTCTGTTCCCACTTCTCAACTCTGCCAGGCATGCCCGGCGGGTATCCGTGCATATCACTTAATGCCCTCTGGCACCAATCATAAGAATCGTCGATGGCCTCACATAGTGACGCCTCAAAGTAGATTCGCTTCTCGTCGAAGTATTCGTGGAGGTCGCGGCAGCTCCTCTCCGCCTCTTTTTCCTTTGCCTCCTGGCCACTTACCCCGTTGTGTTGAATAAGGTGCAGGTAGGAACAAAACACCCGGTGTGTGCGAGCAAGCCGTGCGTAAAGTTGTTCAATTGTCTCAGCCCGAGTTCCATGGAGGAGCGCAAACCGAGTTTCATGTTCGGACGCAGCAATTTTCAGATCAGTCTGCAGCCTTTCAATTTGAGCGTCGTGTTCGTAGCTGAGCTTCGCTTTGAACTTTTCTATATCGCGCGAAAGCACTTGTCCGAAGAGTGACCGCAAGACAAATCCAACCATTGCAACGATCACTGCTGCACTGACGCCGGTTTTGATGACTCCTGCCCAATCTATCACGGTTCCCCCTCCGTTTCGCGGTGGCCCCCTCCAGAAGCCTTTGATAATCATAAGTTATGGCCGGACAAAATAGAGCGACGACAGAACGTCGGGGATGTCTTTGGAGCAAGTGATCCTGATCACGTCCGCCAATCGTTCCGATATCATGATTCTGGTTCCTTGAATTCCAGGAGAATCCGAAACCCCGTTGATTCGCCTGAATTCATGAGGTTCCGAATAGCTTTGAGAGAAGCGGCGAAATTTGCAAAGACCCAAGGCTTGGAATTTGGAAAGCCGGCCGTATTTGGTGGAGCCCATTGCTGCCCGCATTGCTCGCATTCTGAAGGAATACGCTCATACCTGTCGGGAGGAACGCCCACAATTGCACCACAATCTTTATTTAAACATTCAAAAGAGATTGCTTGTATGTCTTCCAATCCGACTAGGATCTTTTGCTTCATGGTCATAAGAACTCCTTTTGGAGTCTAACTTTCATTGCCGTCGCATCAAAAGTAACCCAAGCCATACGCGGTTTGTCAAGCCGGCGAACGACGGCAATTCTCATGCCACTGGTTTTTCAAATGACACTACAACCGGAAAAAGGGTCAAGGACCAATCACCTCCCCGCCACAACGAAAACCGACGACGATGTTCCTCACGGATGAATTGTACCTGCCCCGGCATGACACGCAGACGTACCTAGGAACGCCGTCCCAGGAGCCGCCACGCAGAACGCGTAATTCGCCACCGTCTGGTCCTCGTGGGTCGCGCTCTGGGCTGGTGGGGTAATAGTTCTCTCCATACCAGTCGTTCACCCATTCCCAAACGTTCCCCAGCGTGTCGTAAAGATTCCAGGCGTTGGGGCGCTTCTGGGCCACTTCATGCGTCTTATAGTCGCTGTTGTTGGAATACCAGGCAACCTCATCGATGGGGCCGTATCGCGCCTCCGGGCTCCCGGCGCGCGCGGCGTATTCCCACTCCGCCTCCGTGGGCAGACGTCCTCCTGTCCACCCGCAGAATGCCGTTGCATCATCCCAGCTAACGTTCACGATGGGCATGTTCTGGTTGTTCCAGCCCGCGTTGAAATCCGGGGCCTCGGGCATCTGAGCCCCCGTGCTTCTGGCAAACCTCCTGTACGCCGCCACCGTCACTTCTGTCTGCCCCAACCAGAAGCCTCTCGTGATAGTCACCTGGTGCGGCGGTTTCTCCCCATTATCACATTCAGTGTCCCCCGGCGAACAACCCATTTGGAACATCCCCGCCGGAATCCATACGTAATTGAGCCCGTCCTTCGGGTTGACCTTTGCTTCTCTCGGAACAGGCCTGAGATTTGCCAGAGCGGCTTCGGTCCTGCCCTCTTGCCCAACCGTGACGGTACTGCCTAGCCACGGGCTCGTTACGTTCCCTGACGGCCCCGGCCTCGACGGGGAGAAATACCAAATCCCGACCCCTATGACAGCGAGTAATGCCAACCCAAGAACGACGAACTTTACACCACGTGAACGCTCTCTCACAACTGGGGGTTGCTGTGTTTCGGCCAATGCGGGGTGGCGATTTGCTCTCGTTACGGGCTTGCGCCCTTGCGGCTGTTTACCAGGAGGTTCGACGGTTTTTCCTGGCGGAGCAGGGGACGGGGATTGATCGGCAATCTCGGCCTTGGCCTGCACACTTGCCGGTGGTGGCATAGGCACAGCAGGTTTCCGCGCCGCGCGTCGCCTCGTGGGTGGCGGCGCATTGGGGGTGGGGGGAATCGCCACCTGTGCTTCGGCTCGAGGTGAAGGGTGTGCGACACTCACTAAATCGCGGGCGAACTCCAGCGCGGAGCCATAACGCTGGTCACGGTCTTTCGCTAGCGCCTTCATGACGGTGATCTCGACCGGAGGAGGTAGGTCTAAGCCCGGGACGAGGACTCGAAAAGGCGGCGGCTCCTCCATCATGTGCATGCGCAGGTATCCGACCGGCGTGTCGGAGTGAAACGGCGTGCGGCCGGTGAGCATCTCGTACACCACCACGCCCAGCGAGTAAACGTCCGAGCGCGCGTCAAGTTCCTCGCTTCTCATGCCGGAAGCCTGCTCGAACGACATGTACGCGGGTGTGCCGAGCACCATGCCGGTCTGCGTGTGGGCGCCGGATTCGCGCAGCTTGGCAATGCCGAAATCGACGAGTTTGACGACGATATTCGCGGGAGGCGAGGCAGAAGCCACGGCAACGGTGCCGTCAACCGGACGTAGGGGCACGCCATGGCGTGCCCGTACGTCCGCGGCTGCGGCCGCGACGAGCTCGTCGTCGGGATAGGTCAGGAAGATGTTATCCGGCTTCAAATCCCGGTGGATGATTCCCAGCTTGTGCGCGGCGTTCAGTCCTCGGGCCGCTTGCTGAAGAATTTCCGCAACCTCGGCCACGGGAAGCGCACCCCGGCGCGTGAGGGCCTGGCGGATGGATTCGCCTTCCAGAAACTCCATGGCGATGTAGGGCGTGCCGTCATCGGCTTGGCCTGATTCGTAATGGGCAGTGACGAGTGACGAGTGACAAGTGGCGAGCAAGAACAAAAGGCAAGACCATTGCGGCTCAGGACTTTGAGCGCCACCGGGCGGTGGCCCACAGCGATCTGTTCGGCGAGGTAGACCGCCCCCATGCCGCCCGCGCCTAGTTGGCGGATGAGGCGAAACCGGCGCGAAAGACCGGCAGCGAGTTGGGCGTCAATCTGTTTGAGACAAAAGTCGTCAGTCATCAGTTCTCAGCTATCAGTAAAAGCGGCCCGGACTTTCGGCTGTCACTGAAAACTGACTACTGATAACTGAAAACTGACTCAGTCACAGCGGCACTTCCCTTGGAACGCTGGAAAACAATCTCTCATCCTGCCGCGACGAATGAGTTTACCACAGAGGCAGCGAGGCGCAGAGAGGACTCGTAGCGGCGGGTTTATCCCGCCATGGCGAGGTAAACTCGCCGCTACGGCCTGGCAAGCGGCTTTACGCCGCCATGGCGGGATAAACTCGCCGCTACGGACTGGCGAGGTGAACCCGCCGGTACAGCACAAGGGAGTGTAGGGCCGAGCGGAGCTCGGCGCTGGCCTTGTCGCCCACGCCCGTCGCGGGGGGAAAAGCCGTCCGTCGGCTGACGGACCGGGGTGCGCGCTTGGCGCTGCACGTTTTCTTCCCGCCGCTTGGCGAACCGGCCCCGCCAGGCGCGCGAAGTCCGGCGATCCCACACCTTCCATGACTACCCGTAGCAACGCGAAAAGATATATCCCACACAATGTTCCCAGCGAGCGTGAATTCGCAAGTATTTCCCTTGACATTTGAGGCCTACATGCTAGGCTATAGTGCGGAGAACGGCGTGGACGGCGGAATCGCGGCGCGAGGGCCAGGCGTCAGGTACCAAGTGCCTGGTGTCGGGGCCTGGGAGCAGTCGGAAGGCGCTAGGCAGCCTGGACCTTGGGCGAGTCCCCGGCCGCTGGGATCAGCTGAAAGCCTGCCACTTTCCCCTGACATCATTCCCCGCCCCTTGGCGGCTCTCCAGGATGTGTATGTAACAAAAGGAGTTAGCGATAAGTGCCAATGTGTCTAAGCGCTTTATATCGTTGAAATAGAAAGGGTTAATTTAAGGCTCGGGGTTGACGCAAAGAAAAGGGATACTGCCCTCCAGGATGTACCAGAAACAAAAGGAGTTATCTATAATCTCTGGAAATCTCTCAAAATTCTATGTCATTGAAACAAAGCTAGTTACAAGTCGTGATGGGCTAGGGACGAAAAGGGTGTAAAAATGGGGCTTAGTTTCTGTAACCTATTGAAAATGCATGTAGAAAAAAATATCTGATTGTCGCCTCTCCAGGATATTTATGAAAACAAAAGGGTTAAAGTGCTCTCTCCAGGATGTTGATGAAACCAATGGGCTTATTGAATATGAAAGGAACGATTCAAAAATGAAAGATAGCCAGAAAGAGGCAAAGCAGGAACGCAGAAAAGCGGGCAGGGCGAGATCCTCCGCAAGGCTCAGGATGACGCTGCCACGCAAACGCGCTGGCAGCCTCATCCCTCCGCGATACACCGAAGCCGCAGTGACGAGCGAAAAGTGACGAGAAAAGGCAAAGTCCCCGAGCGGGAAAGTGGCAGTGCCGGCGGCCCAACCCCGGCGTGAAACACTGGGAGAGCAGTGATGAGTGACAAGTGACGAGTGACGAGAGACAAGTGACAAGAAAGCGGCAAAGGCCAATGTCGGAACCATGCCCGCCCCGACAACCAACCCCCGACGTGACACGCTTCTCCCTATCGGTTATCGACCCTTTCACGTGAGGGGATGAATCAAATTGCCGCGTTAGAAGGTTTTCAATGAACCGATGGCCCAATGACCCGATGAGCCGATGGTCCAATGATCCGATGTCTCGATGACTCAATTCCCAAGTCGCGCGGCCCCAGTCCGTTCCCAGTCGGCGCTTGCAAATTGCCCCGCGAGAGAATATCCTGCGACCACTTCCAAAGTGGAGAGTGCTATGGCCAAAACCAAGGTAATGGTGGCAATACGCAACGCGACTTCGGTGCAGAGCTTGATGACCCTGGCGTGCCAGCTATCCCAAGGCACGGATGCTGAGCTCGCGGTTTTGCACGTCGTGCTGGTGCCGCTTCTTACTCCTCTCGAGATACAGGATGAAACCATCGACCAAGCGGGCAAGGAAGTGCTTGCTCAAGCTAAACGTCTGGCGGAGAAGTTCTCCCAGCCTGTATCCACTGAACTCCTGCGCGCGCGGGAAGCGGGCGAAGCGATTGTGGGCGTGGCCAAGGAACAGGGTGTGGACTTGTTGGTGGTGGGTCACCATAAGCGCTACCCCCACACCTTGAGCGAAACGCTGTTGGGAGGCGTCGTGCGCTACGTGGCCCACCACGCGCCCTGCCGCGTCATCGTGCAAATACCGGCGCCGGAGCGCAAGTAACTCGGGGTGCGAACTGGCAGGGGCAGCCTGCCCCGATTCCTCGGCGGACCGCCCGCGTCTGGGGTTTCAAGTTTTACCCGGCACTGATATTCTGATGGCGATGGGGGCGGCAGGCGTTCCCAGCGGCGCCATTCAGGTCCTAATCCTGGTGCTGGAAGCAGTGGGGGTGCCGGGAGAGGGAATCGCCATGGTGGTGGGCGTTGACCGCGTGCTCGACATGTGCCGCACGGTCGTGAACGTGACGGGCGATAGGGTGGCCGCCGCGTTCGTAGCGCGCTCGGAAGGGAAGGAGTCGCCGGCCGCGTAACCTGCGTTCTCGCGGCCTTGCACGGACTCAGGCTTGGAGTTTTGCTTGCCGAGCCCGTCCGCCAGGGGGCGGCGCAACCGGCCTCGGTCCGCACAGTCAATCTGGACAAGTTCGAAGGTCAATTCCTGCGGCCGGGCTTCCCGCACCAGGACGCGGGCGCGGATGCGGTGCAGTCCCGACTGGATCTCCAAGGGGAGCGTGCTGCCGGGTCTGATGTACCACTGGCATTGGGCCACACCCCCGCCCAGGCTGAGTTGGTGGATGAAAACGGGGTGATGCTCCGGGCCCGGGCGGACCTCTCCCGTGAGCGGATGGGGCAGGGTCACGCGCGCATAGCGCCGCTGGCGCAGCCACGGGGTGTGAGGGTCGGGATCGAGGGCGGTGAGCTGCAACTCCGCCGCGCTCAGCCCGCACCGGGGCAGAAAGCATTCGGCCCACTCCGGATTGATCTTCTGAAGGGCTTGCAGGGCAGTGATGCGCACCTCGCGGGGGTGCTGCCAGCGCCACAATCGCCTGCCTTCGGTGAGGGGGCGAAGCAGGGCCTCCGCCTTGGGTACGCGGAGGCGGCCCAGAGCTTCAATGGCTTTAATTTGCAAGTAGGGTTGGGCGGGGTCGGAAGACTCCCTCTGCACGATGCGCATCAGCCGGGGAATGGCGAAGCCGTCACCCGACATTCCCAATTCGTCCACCACCTCCGGACGGACGGCCTTGTCAAGCAGGTCATAGATCTTGTCCAGCACCATACCGCGCTGCGGCGCCCAACTGCCGGCCAGTTGCCGCACCACCATGTCTTGCGCCGCCGCGTCCCAATCGCGCAGGCGCGTGGGAAGCAGCTCCTCCAAATCCTCGGGGGCCAGCCGGCTGAGTAGCGCCACCATGGAAGCGGCTTCCGGCGCCGGGCGGGTTTGAAAGACCTGGCGGAGATGAACGACCGCCTCAGGGCCTACCGCCTCCACCATCTCCAGCAGCCGTTCCCACTCATCCCGGCAGGAGCAATGTTGGATACGAGCGGCGACTTGGTCCACCGTGGCGTGCGGCATCCGCCGCAGCACATCCACCAGGCCTTCCGGAAGGCGGGCAGCTTGCAAAGCTTCCTCGATGAAATCCGTCAGAGGGTTGCCCACCCTGATGCGGGGCCAGAGGAGGTGCGCCAGTCCGGGCTGCCGCTGCTCCAAATTCTCCATGGCCTGGAGCGCTTCGTGTACGGCCGGATACTGCCGGCAGGTTGCGGCTTCGTGACTGAAGCGCACGAAGGAGGCCCCGAGCAAAGTTTGCAAGTCGGCGTTTTCTTCCCGGCTCAAGGCTTCACCCATCTGATGCAGGCTGGATTTCAGCAACGCGGGGTTGACTTGGGAGAAGAGATCGGCAATTTCCATCAAGCCCGCGGAGGCTTTTCGCCGGGCATCCACCTCCGAGTTGTACACGCACCGGGCATAGTTATCCAGGATGGCGCGCGCTGCTTCCGCTTCGCCGTGCCCGCGCAACTCCTCCACAAACTGGCGAATGTTCCGCGGCGGGATGGCCCAAGCCTCCGGCGAGAGGAGCATCTTGTGCTTGGTGCGCGCCGGCACCCGCGCCCAGAAATCCCGGTCCAGAATGTCGGCGTGAGATTCCACCTCCAAGCCGGCGCGCCCCATTTTTTCTTCGTGCCCTTGCAGGATTTTCCGCAGTGACCCGATTTCGCGCTTCAGGCGATTAAGCAGCTCGACCACGGCATTGGTTTTTACATCCCCGCGATCGTAGCGCTCCACCGCAAAGCGCACGGCAACTCGTTCCGCGAGTTGGAGCAGCAAGGGATCGTCGGGCCGGAGGGGCTCGTTTTGCGAGCTCAGACTCATCAGCGCTTGCGTCAGGACTGCCTGCCCCGGCGGAAGCAATTGATTGGGGCCCGTCTCCACGGCGGAAACCTGCTCGGGTGAATCCGCCTGCTGCGCCGTGTGGCTTAGCTGCGCCAGCCATTGCAAAGCCTTGAAGACATCTTCCTCTTGCGTGGGTTGTGCCGCTGCCCCCGGCGCGCCCGCCCCGGCGCCACCGCCGGCGGATTGGTTCCGGGCGCCTTCTGCCGCCGCAATGAGTTGCAGCAACCGCTGCGGGTTCTGAAGCAAGGCTTGCAACTTCTGCCCATCCTCGCCCAGCGAGCGGGCGGCGATTTGCGCGGCCATGCCCGCATCCAGCAGGGAAGGGTCCTGAGCCACAAAGCGCACTTCATTCACCCGAATCGCTCCTTTGTCTCCCCCCAGGGCCGCCTTCAATTCCGCTACCATCGGTCCAGCCTGGAGCGAGCGGGAGGAAAAGGCGCGCACAAATCGCCACAGATCGTCCACCGTGACGTGAGGAGAAAAGTGGATGCTGGCGAGGCCGGCGGAGGTGAGCAAACGCGCAAAGCTGCGGTCGGAGGGACCCTTGTCCAGCGGCACTCCGTCCAGCAGGACCTGGCCGCCGGAAACTCCCAAGAGCAGGCCCGCTTCCCCGGCGAGCCCCAAGGCCGCGTGCAGTTCGTCCCAAGCAGTTCCCAACAACGCGGTGGTGCGCTCGTGGTCTGCTCCATACAGGCGCACGGTTTTCAGCAGGATGTTGAGACTGCGGGCGAACCCTCGGGCGGCAACGAAATTGGATGCGTCTTCCATATCCCTTTCGGCAGTCACGGCCAAGCCACATGTGGTCTGAGCCCCGGCACGGTTCAGTAACTGATTAGGTACCATAACTGAAAGCGCATTCCAAGGTTACGAAGGTACTGGTAGCAACGTCTCCGGCGCATTTCCGGCTAGTGCCGAACGGGAAACCGCCCACTCGAGAAAGTCTGGTGTCCGGCATGGCGATTAACCAACACATTCTGCTCAATTCATCGGCATCCTGTGGGCACCGCTTTAAGAATCGCCTGTTTAAGTTGTCATTTTCTGCATCCTTTCGGAATGATGGGGGTTGAGGCGTTTTTCCCGTCGTTTGAGGTCCAGAAATAGTGTTATCTCCTGTGTTTTCATCAAGTCTTCGGCATTTTCGATAGGCGATTAGTAGAGCGATCCGGCCTCCGGCCTGATTGCTCTGCCTTTGGCCTCATTCGATCTGCGGATGGCCTGACTGTTCGATTCCGGCCATCGGAATCCCACTACCGGACGCATGGAGGGCTTGGCAAGATGGCCCGAAAAACATGCACCGCATTGATAATAAGGGAGGTAGCTCACATTTTGGGTGTGGAATTGAGAGTGCTTTTGAAGTCCCATGCAAGCAGCCTCAACGACTTAGCGGAGAAGCATGCATGGTGACAAAAACCCCAATTTGGCGGTTGCTGATGATTGTTCCTTTCCTGGTTTCACTCTTCCCCGGGCTTGCCCCTTGCCAAGAGGCCCGAGGAACGTCGCCAGGCGCCGACGTGACCCAAATCGACTACTCGAACAACCACGGGGGCTTCAACGTTTTTTCTCCCTATTTCCCCCGTTACGTTCCCGACCCGCATCTGGACAACTCGCGCCGCCTGCAGAATCTGATATCCGACGGCAAGCTGGTGTTGGCGCTTGATGACGCCATCGCCCTGGCCCTGGAGAACAATCTGGACATTGACGTGGCGCGCTACAACCTGCCCATCGCCCAAACCGACCTCCTGCGTGCCAAGGGCGGGGGCGCAACGCGTGGTGTGGCAGGCGCCTACCAATCCACCACCCTGTTTTCAGGCAGTCTGGGCGGAGGTGTGAGCAATGGCGGAAACGGGGGCGGAGGCGGCGCGGGAGGCACGCTGGGAGGCACCAGCATTAACAGCGTGGGTTCAGCGGGATGCTGCGACCCCAGTGTGTACGCCTTCTATGGCGGGACCACTTCAACCACGCCCCTCAACTACACGGTGGTGAGCGGCGTGCCAGTGGAAACGAGCCACTTTTCCTACTTTCAAGCGGGATACAGCCAGGGTTTTGTTTCCGGCACCAGCGTTGGCGTGTCGGAATACAGCTATCGTCTTTCCGACAACACCACCACCAGCCTGTTCAATCCGGGATTTGTCACCGGGCTTTCCATTGGCTTCAGCCAGAACCTGTTGAACGGCTTCGGCGCCCGTGCCAACGCCAGGTTCATCCGCATCGGCCGTAACAACCTGAAGTATTCCATGAGTGTCTTCCGGCAGAGCGTAATTGCCCAGGTGGCCCTGGTCATGACCACCTATTACGACCTGTTGGCTGACCAGGAAAACATTCGTGTGGCGCAGGAAGGGCTGGGGTTTGCGCAGAAGCTTCTGGAAAGCAACCAAGCGCGGCTCGAAATCGGAGCTGTGGCCCAGTATGACGTGCTGCGCAGCCAGGAGGAAGTGGCTGACCAGCAGCAAATCCTGCTGGTGGCGCAGAACACCTTCTCCCAGGACGCCCAATCCATGAAGGCCAAAATCTCCAAGACCTTTAACGAGGAACTGGCAAACGTCGAAATTGCCCCCTCAGACCGCCTGCCGGAGCCGCATCCGGATGATGTGCCCAGCTTGGAGGAGGCGCTGCGGGAAGCCGCCAGCCATCGCCCCGAGATCGAGCAGGCCGACCTGAACTTGCGCAACCAGGAGTACACCATCCAGGGGACGCGCAACGCCCTTCTACCCTCGGTCCAGGTCTTTGCCACCTATGGCTTCTCGGGGCTGGGTGGCGCGTTGCGGCCTACCTTCGCCAATGTGTTCGATAACGACTACCCCACGCTCTCCTACGGGGTGTCGGTGGGCATCCCCTTTCGCAACCGTACCGCCCAGGCCGATGCTGCTCGGGCGGTGCTGGAACAGCGGCAGTTGCAAATGAAGCTTCAGGATGCGAAAAACCAGGCGGTCTGGGATGTGAGCAAGGCGGTGAGCGCCGTGCAGGAGGCCCGGACCACGCTTGACGCCACGCTGAAGGTGGCGTCGGTTCCGCGCCAGGTACTCAATATGGATCAGCAAAAGTTCACTCTGGCCGCAGCCACGGTGGAAGACGTCATCGCCGCTCAACGGAATCTGGCCACTGCGGAAGGCAATGTGGTCAGAGATCGCGCCGCCTATGCCAAGGCCTTGATTCAGTTTGAGCAGGCCACGGGAACGCTTCTGGACAGAAACCACATTGAGATGTCTGAGGCCGTGGAAGGAGAAGTCCACCGCGCCCCCAATATCCCCGGAACGCATCAGACGCTCCCGTAGGAAGAGGCTGCGTCCGCGCGCCATCGAAACAAGGAAGAGCCCAGTCAGAACTGCGCTGACTGTGGCCACACGCTTATCTCCTGAGGTTTGCATAATACTGTGACGGCTTGTTTTCGTAACGCCGCCGTCCCGGCGGCATCTGCCAAGGCCGGCAAGATGCCGGCGTAACGCGGAGCTGTCACTGTATTCTGCAAAGAACGGTATGGTGGCGGCAAATAGGGTTGGTATTGAGCATCGTGGTGGTATAAGGTTTGTCCATGACAAGCTTACGCCAAGGGTCGATCCATTTGTTCCGCTTTGCCGGAATTGATGTCTTCCTGCATTGGTCCTGGTTTCTTGTTGCGGCGTATGAAATCGCCAGCCGAACGAAAAGCTATTCCTCCGTCACCTGGAATGTGCTGGAGTATGTGGCGCTGTTCCTCATCGTGATGCTGCACGAGTTTGGCCATGCGCTGGCCTGCCGGCAGGTGGGAGGAACGGCGAATCGCATCGTGCTCTGGCCGCTCGGCGGAGTGGCGTATGTGAACCCGCCGCAGCGGCCCGGCGCCACACTGTGGAGCATCGCGGCAGGGCCGCTGGTGAACGTGGCGTTTCTCGTCATCCTGACGCTGCTGGGAATATTGAACCGAACGACGGGGTGGGCGGAGACGATACCCAATGCCCATGCATTCTTGCATACCCTCTGGATCATTAACCTGGTCTTGCTGGTCTTCAATCTGCTGCCCATCTATCCGCTGGATGGCGGCCAAATCCTTCGTTCCTTGCTCTGGTATGTGGTGGGACGCGCCCGCAGCCTGATGGCGGCCACGGTGATCGGGTTTGCCGGCGTGGCGGGGCTCATCATCCTCGCCGTGTGGGTGCAATCCGTCTGGTTTGGTCTTATCGCTGCCTTCATCCTCATGAATTGTTGGAGCGGGCTGCAACAAGCCCGAGCGCTGTTGCGCTTGGCCAAGCTGCCGCGCCGCGAAGGGTTTGCCTGTCCGTCGTGCCAAACCGCGCCGCCCCTGGGAGCCTATTGGAGGTGCGGCCGTTGCGGAGCCGGCTTGGACCTCTTCCAAACGGGAGCCGTCTGCCCAGCTTGCGGGGCGCAGTTTGCTACCACGAGGTGTCTAGATTGTGGCGCCCAGCATCCCCTGAGCGAGTGGATGGTTTCTTCCCGCCAGGGGGTTGCCGCAACCGCGAGGCCATCGATTCTCAGGGCGGGCGGCCCGTCGTGACCTTTCAAATGACGATACATTCGATCGGCAGGGTTGGAGTTGTAGCCCAGGGCTGCAGACCCGCAACCCCACGGAGTCTTTCACAAATCCTCGCCTTGAGATTCGCATCTAAACATTCGGTTGTGGTTCAGCTTGGGCGCAGGCGCTCTTGGTAACCGGAAAAAGCAGGGGGTGAACCGGGTGTTAGTTGGTGGACCTGGAGAGGTTCGAACTCTCGACCTCATGACTGCCAGCCATGCGCCCGTTTTCCATTCCTTCCATTCATCTTTATGTTTTCTGTAGCCTTGCATCAATTCGGGGCTCTGCTTTCGCTCAATTGCCGAACCCCTCTTCCCTCAATTCCATACACTTTTGGCACAGTTTTCGCACAGTACCGAGGAGGTCGCCGCCCGGTCCGACCTGGCCCTGAGGTCGGCGAAGCCCTGCTCGTATGCCCCGATCCAATCCATCTTGCCGTCCATTCGGATCACCCAAAGGCGTCTTAAGCAACTCGAAGCCGTTCACTTGGTGCGCGAACGAGCATACGGCAAGCAGGTCCTGGCTTTTAATGCTCGCCCTTTTGTCCTTTGTGGTCTGCCCCTCCAGCGACTTCCTTCAGATCAATTAACCTACCTCCGCAGAAATGGCAAGTTCTTCCTTCAACTCATTGCCCATCCCCAGTTCGGAATGCCCTACGGTTCGGAATCATTCCTTTGGATCATCAGTATTCTGTCCAGCGTGCGGATGGGAGTAAGATGGGGGGCAAAGGGAGGTTGCTTCCATGTCCGAAACCGTTTCCCGGAAGAGGGACACTTCAAGCCAGGGCGATCACATCGTTCTCCTGATGCTGCTCATGGTGGTAATTCCTGCGGCGATCACACTGCACACCGTGCGCGTACCCCAGGCGCCCCACGATTTCAGTTCCCACCCTACTCCGTTCGGTTATACCTGGAGCCTGTTGCTGTTCATCGTGCCGATCGCGGTGATTGCAGGCTGGTTCCTGCCGCACGAAGGTGTGGAGATCCCGCGCAAGGCCTTCTGGCGCACCATTGCGATTCTGGTCCCGTGCGGGGCCGCGCTGGATTTTTTCTTCGCCCGCTGGTTTTTCAATTTCCCCAACCCGCGTGCAACGTTGGGGATCGCGGCGCCCGCCTTGGGCAAGCCGGTTCCTATCGAAGAGTATGCCTTCTACTTGACGGGCTTCATCTCGGTGCTCCTGATCTATATTTGGGCGGACGAGTTTTGGTTCGCGGCCTACAACATTGCGGATTACCCTGGTGAATCGAGAAAAATCCCGCGCCTCTTGCAATTCCATGGAGCTTCCGTGGTTCTGGGGCTCACACTGATTGTGGCGGCAATCGTCTACAAGAAGGTGCTTTCACCGGCCCCGGAAGGTTTTCCCGGATACTTTACCTTCCTCGTCGCTGGGGCTTTGGTTCCGGCGGCGGCTTTCTTCCCGTCGGTTCGCGCGTTCATCAACTGGCGGGCATTCAGCCTGACGCTGTTTATCGTCGTCCTGATCAGCCTCATGTGGGAGGCGACGTTGGCCCTCCCTTACGGATGGTGGGCTTACCAGAACAAGCAGATGGTCGGCCTCGCGATCGGAGCTTGGTACGGCTTGCCCATCGAGGCGGTCGGCCTGTGGGTTGCAGTTTCGTACGCCACGGTGATTGTTTTCGAGATCGTTAAACTGTGGCAAGCCTCTGGCAAGAAGGCGAAGCACGCCTTTCTGGGGACAAGAGAAGCAAAGATCAGTCGCCCGTGACCGGTGGCGTCCGCGTGGAGCGACAAGGCTGCCCACACTATCGAACCAAGGTGCTGACCTGCTTTCGGTAACATGCCGCTAACAGGATTCCGGGGCTCACTATGGCCATTCTCCGCCGCTTGCGCGGGGGAATAGAGAACCCATCAATTTCAGAAACTTGATTTCCCCCGAGTGCCTCAACCGACCGGCGCCTGCCTCATCAGCTTCCCGGATGCGGACTTGAACGGAGCCGCTGGGCGGCGGACGCCCAATGCCTCAAGCGTAACGGCCGCTCCAGAAGGCCGTGAAACCCGAAACGATGGATTCGGAACGAAAACGCCGTTTGCGTACAGCAAATCCCAACGTGTTTGAGAATACTGACGATACTCAGACATTTTCATGATTTCGCGGTAGAATTACAGCGGGGCTACAAGAACCAATTTCAGGTGTTTCGCGCAGCCGGGGCTGTTTGCGGGTGGGGGAGCCCTACGCTTGAGCGGCGGTCGAATATAAGCCAAGGCGGTGACCCAAGGCGGGGGAGCGACGGCGATATGGGCGAATCCGGGGCCGGTGTGGCGCGGCTTGCGTGTTTCGAGCTGTGGGGTGGGAATCGCCAGGAGGCTCATCCGATTGAGCTTCCTGGCTTGCTGGGGTGGATTTCCTGCACTCCGTTTGGGCACGCCCCGAGCGGCGGCGACGTCCACTATGTGTCGGTGTGCAGCAAGGGACAGGTCTCGCGCATCGCCCTCGCCGACGTCGCCGGGCATGGCGAATCGGCAAGCTCACTGGCCGAACGCCTGCGCCGGGTCCTGCAACAGCATACCGATAATTGGGACCAGTCCGCGCTGATGCGCGAGCTGAATGAGGCGTTCAAGCGGGATGCGAAGGGCGGGCAATTCGCCACCGCCGTGGTGCTGGGCTTCTACTTCGGGACAGGCGAACTTCTCTTCAGCAATGCCGGCCACCCGCCCTTGCTGTGGCATCACGCTGCGAGCGGAGTTTGGGACTGGCTTGAGGAAGGGACGCCTCTTGCCAAAGATGTGGCCGGTCTGCCTCTGGGCCTTATAAATGGGACGACTTACGCCCAGACGGCGGTGGAGTTTGGCCGAGGTGACACGCTCCTGCTTTATACGGACGGAATTACCGAATCCCGCAACGAACTCGGAGAGGAATTGAGCCATGAAGGTTTGCTGGCACTGGTCCGAGGCCTGACAATAAGTCCGCTGGAAGGCCCGGTTGCCTTCGGCCATGCCCTGGTCGCCAAGCTCAAGAGATTTCAGGGGAGCGGGCCGCAACGGGATGACGAAACACTTGTGCTGCTCCAGCGGCAGGCAGAAATCGGACAGTTTGCCTGAAACCGACAGCGGCCAAGGTTCATCCAATGTTGTGACCTAGCTACGACTGTTGGGGATTATCGGGGTATCCACTTTCAGCCCTTTAATCCTTATTAATAGGATGTCAATGGCAAAGCCCGTCTTGCTTACGGTGGACGACGACCCCGAGGTGTTGCGCGCGGTCGAGCGTGACCTGCGGCAGCCGTATGCCGAGCGCTACCGTGTCGTGCGGGCGGACTCGGGCGCGGCCGCATTGGAGGCGCTGAAGGGACTCAAGCGGCGGAGTGATCCCGTGGCGCTGCTTCTGGTTGATCAGCGCATGCCGCAGATGACCGGGGTGGAATTCCTCGGGCAGGCGATGGAACTTTTCCCCGACGCCAAGCGCGTCCTGCTGACCGCCTATGCGGATACCGACGCGGCGATTCGTGCTATCAACGACGCTAGAATCCATCACTACCTGTTGAAGCCCTGGGACCCGCCGGAGGAACACCTCTACCCAGTACTCGATGACCTCCTGGACGATTGGGCGGCGTCGTTCCGGCCTCCGTTCGAAGGCATTCGCGTTCTCGGCACGCGCTGGTCTCCGCACTCTTACGCGATTCGGGACTTTCTAGCGCGCAACCAGGCGCCTTACCAATGGGTCGATGTGGAGACTGCGGACCGAATCGCCGAGGTGCGCCGGCTGATGGAGGCCGCCGAAGCGAATGCCTCCAGCCTTCCCATGGTCCTCTTCCCGGACGGCTCATCCTTGGCGGACCCAAGCATTACGCAACTGGCCGACAAACTTGGACTGCGGGTGCGGCCGGAAATGGCTTTTTATGATTTGGTGATCGTCGGCGGTGGTCCGGCAGGCCTGGCGGCGGCCGTTTACGGCGCGTCGGAGGGACTGCGCACCGTGATGATTGAAATGGAAGCGCCCGGTGGCCAGGCGGGAATGAGCTCACGCATTGAGAACTACCTCGGATTTCCATCCGGATTAAGCGGTGGCGATCTGGCTCGACGCGGCGTGGCTCAGGCCCGGCGCTTCGGAGTTGAAATTCTCGCCCCCCAGCAGGTCACCGGCGTCCGCGTGGAAGGCCCTTCGCGAATCGTCAAGCTGGCAGAGGGGGCCGATATTGGTTGCAAGGTGTTGCTGATCGCCACGGGGGTTTCTTATCGCAAGCTGGACGTGCCCGGGGCGCAACGCCTGCAAGGGTGTGGCGTCTACTATGGCTCGGCCATGACCGAGGCCATGTCGTGTCAGGGTGAAGACGTTTACATTGTCGGCGGCGCGAATTCCGCCGGGCAGGCGGCGATGTATTTCTCCCAGTACGCACGACGAGTGGTTATGCTGGTTCGGGGCGAATCTCTCTCGGCCTCGATGTCCCAGTACCTGATCGACCAAATCAAGAAAACGCCCAAAATCCAGGTGGAAACGCACTCCCGCGTGGTGGAAGTTCACGGGGACGAACACCTCGAATCCATTTCCATTCACTGCGGGGACCGCGGCAAGACCGAAACGGTACCCACGAACCTGCTCTCGATTTTCATTGGCGCCGAGCCCAACACGGATTGGCTCGCCGGAGTGGTGGAGCGTGACGAGCGCGGTTTTATCCTCACCGGAACTGATCTCGTGCGCGATGGAAAGCGGACGCCGGGATGGCCGTTGGGGCGTGACCCCTACTGGCCGGAAACCAGCGTGCCCGGCATCTTCGCCGCGGGTGACGTTCGCCATGGTTCAGTGAAAAGGGTTGCCTCAGGCGTGGGCGAAGGCTCGATTGCCGTGCAGTTCACTCATCAGTACCTCAGCGAGGTGTGATTTGGCGGAGAACCTGACCACTGCAACGCGCACGAGTTTGATCGACGATCTGCGCAAGATCCAGGTCTTCGCCGACCTCTCCCCGGACCAACTCGCCTGGCTCGCGGAAAAGCTGGAGGAGAAGCGCCTCGAGGCGGGAGAAATCGTGGCACGTGAGGGTGACCCGCTGGACAATCTCACCGTGATGCTCGAGGGGGAGATGCGGATCCAACGGGGAAGCGGCCCGGACGCGCTGGTCTTCCGAGCGTATGCCGGCCAGGTTTCGGGCCTGCTTCCGTACTCTCGCTTGACGCACTACAGCGGCACCGTCCAAGCCGTGCTGCCCACCCATGTGGCGCTGCTGCATCGGCGGCACTTCCAGGAAATGTTGCAGCGCATACCCGTGCTCGGCCAGCGTTTGGTGGCCCTCATGGCCGACCGCATCCGCGAGACCACCCGGATCGAGACGCAACGTGACAAGCTGATGGCGCTGGGAAAGCTGTCCGCGGGTTTGGCGCACGAACTGAACAACCCTGCCGCCGCGGCGCAACGTGCCACCGCCAGCCTTCGCGAGGCGCTTGAGACCGTGCGCGACGCCAGCATCCGTCTCGCCCGCCACGCCCTTTCCACCGAGCAACGAGAGATGATTTTGGCCTTCGAGCGGGAGGCCGGGAAGTTTAGCCCCACGATTCCTGCCGATCCCCTGGCCCAAAGCGATCGCGAAGAGCGCATCACCAGTTGGCTGGAAAGCCGGCATGTGCCGGAGGCCTGGAAGGTCGCGCCGTCCCTCACTGACGCGGGCGTAGAAATCCCCAAGTTGCAAAGTCTCGCGGCCCAAGTGGGCGACGAGGTACTGTCCGATGCGCTCATCCGCATCGCTTCGCTCCTCACCATCGCCAGGCTGATCAGCGAGATTGAGATCAGCACCAAACGCATCTCGGATCTGGTCCGTGCAATCAAGGAATATTCGTACATGGACCAGGCCGCCATGCAGGAGGTCAACCTGCATCAGGGGTTGGAGAATACGTTGACGATTCTTCACCACCGCCTCAAAGGGGGAATAAACGTAGTTCGGGAGTACGACGAAAACCTTCCGAAGATTTGCGCCTATGGCGGTGAGCTGAATCAGGTTTGGACGAACCTGATTTCCAACGCCATCGAGGCCATGCAAGGAAAGGGCGAATTGCGGGTGCGGACCGCGCGCGAATTCGACAACGTGACCGTCGAGATTGGAGACAACGGGCCGGGAATCCCGCCCGAAGTATTGCCGCACATCTATGAGCCTTTTTTCACCACCAAGGGAGTCGGCGAGGGGACGGGTCTGGGACTGGATACGGTTTGCCGGATCATCAGGAATCACCATGGGGAAATACGAGTCACCTCGCATCCGGGCGACACGCGATTCCAGGTTAATTTGCCGGTTGCTCAGCCGAAAGCCCTGGTCGCATCCACATAGAGGAGGGACGTGATGCCGGGAACTTGTTCACACCTGGAGCAGATAAAAAACCCATCCCCCGCAACCGATGGTTGCGAGGAGTGTTTGAAGATGGGCGACTCCTAGGTCCATCTGCGCCTTTGCGAAATCTGCGGCCATGTCGGCTGCTGCGATTCCTCGAAGAACCGGCACGCCACAAAGCATTTCCGCAAGACCAAGCACCCGATTGTGCGGTCCATTGAACCGGGCGAGGAGTGGGGATGGTGCTACGTGGACGAGGTCATGATTGAGCCGTTCCCGTGAGCGTCGAGACTCCATCGTGAGACGCGGGCCCAGCACCGAAGGACTCTTTGGGACCCGAAGGGTGAAGACAAAACCCGAGCACATTGGCAACGAGGTTACGGACGCCATTGCGCGGAGTGAAGAATTGACGACCATAAAGAATATTCTGTTTCCGGTGGACTTCTCGCCACCCTGCGTCGCCATGGCCCCCTTCGTGGAGCGGGCAGCATCCGTCACTTCAGCCAAAGTAACCCTTCTTCACGTCGTGGAGGTTGACGCCTCCGGCTTCGATCTCTATGTGCGCCCGTTCCCCGAAATTGAAAAGAACTGCAAGAGCGTGGCCCGAGAGAAACTCGGCGCATTTATGAACCCTGAGTTCCCATCTGCGGATATCCCCCGGTTGTTATGGGAAGGTGATGCGGCGACAGCTATCGCCAAGGTGGCGAGCGACCGCGGTATTGACCTGATCATCATGCCCACTCACGCCGGAGTGTTCCGGCGAATGCTCCTCGGCTCCACCACGGCGAAGGTTCTAAACGATGCGGACTGTGCAGTAATGACCACGCAACACGCAGAAACCTTATCGCCGAGGCCGCTTGAGCACCGGGAATGGGTTTGCGCCATTGGCTTGAGCGCGGATTCCGAAAGGGTCCTTCGCTATGCCAGCCAGATAGCGGAGACTTTCCATGCGAATCTCTCACTCCTTCATGCAGTCCCGGTCGCCCAGCCGGGCCTCCCCGTTCAACTGGACCTCGAAGAGCGTGTGCAGTTAATGGAAGTGCAGGCCGCCCGCGAGCGTTTTCGGAAGCTACAAAGGGTAGTGAGATCGCACGCCCGCGTAACGATCGCCGTCGGCCCTATTAAAGAAGCCCTGACGGAGGCAGCGCGCCGTTTGCAGGCGGACGCGCTGATTATCGGGAGAAGTTCACAATCCGGCGCGCAAGGCCGCTTGCGGGATCTCACTTACGCGGTGGTTCGCGACGCGCCGTGCCCGGTGGTTAGCGTTTGAGGGAAGTGGCAGGGGAAAAAGTGGCTAGTGGCTAGTAAAGAAGTGATGAGTGGTCAGTGGTTAGTGGCTAGCAAGAGTGCGCTCAGTCCTTATTTTCTAGGCACTAACCACTAGGCACTAACCACTTCCAAAAATATGGCAGAGAACATTGAAGGTCCCGCCAACTCGCGGCCGGAGGTTCCCACGGGCGGGGGAGTTATCTCCCCGGAGCCTTGGCACCCCAGCGCCAGCATCTGGGTGATTGGCGTGGTGGTGGCCATGGCAGCGTTCATGGAGGTGCTGGACACCAGCATCGCCAATGTCGCCCTGCCTTATATGGCAGGCAACCTGGGCGCGAGCAACGACGAAAGCACCTGGATCCTCACTTCCTACCTGGTTTCGAACGCCATTGTGCTGCCCATCAGCGGGTGGTTCGCAATGGTGTTCGGGCGCAAGAGATTTTTCATGATTTGCCTGGTGATTTTCACCTTAAGTTCCGTGCTGTGCGGGATTGCCCCCAGCCTCGGGGCCATTATCTTGTTTCGCGTAATCCAGGGCGCGGGCGGAGGCGGTCTGCAACCCATGGCCCAGGCTATCCTCGCCGACACTTTTCCGCCTCGGCTGCGTGGCGTGGCCTTCGCGCTCTATGGCATCACCGCCATCGTCGCGCCTACGATCGGACCGACCTTGGGCGGCTGGATTACCGACAACTATACGTGGCGCTGGATTTTCTTCATCAACCTGCCCGTGGGCGTCATGGCCTTGTTTCTGGTCTATCGCCTCATCGAAGATCCGCCCTGGGTGAAGGCTGCCAAGGGGGCAGGGGTAAAGATCGACTATATCGGCGTGGCTCTGCTCACCCTCGGCGTGGGCGCCTTACAGGTGATGCTCGACAAGGGCCAGGAGGACGACTGGCTCGGGTCGCATTTCATTCTTACCCTTGCCATCATTGCCGCTGCCTGCCTTGTCTCTCTCGGATTTTGGGAATGGTTTTACAAAGCCCCGATCATCGAAGTGCGCCTTTTCAAGAACCTGAACTTCTTCGGCGCCAACGCCATGACGTTTTTTCTGGGGATTATGCTTTTCTCCAGCCTCGTCATGATGCCCCAGTTCCTTCAGACGCTCATGGGTTATACGGCCGAGTCGGCGGGCCTCGTACTTTCCGGTGGCGGCCTGCTGCTTTTGTTTATGATGCCTGTCGTAGGGACACTCACGTCCAAATTCCAGGCGCGCTACCTCATCGCGATGGGTTGGCTCGCGCTTTCCATTTCCATGTACTACACCACTAAGCATCTCGACCTTGACATCAGTTTTCGCTCGGCCAGCATCCTCCGTGTGGTGCAGGTATTCGGCTTGGGTTTTCTGTTCGTCCCCATCAACCTGGTCGCGTTCGTCGGAATGCCTACGGAGAAGAGCAACAGTATCGCCGGCCTGCTCAATTTCATGCGCAACATCGGGAGCAGCATTGGCACGTCAATGGTCACCACGCTGATTGCGCGCGGGGAGCAGTTCCACCAGGTGTTTCTGGCGGCGCACACCACTCTGGGAAAACCCACTTTTACCCTGGCGGTCAAGGCGCTCGCGGCCCGCTTGGCCGCCTCAGGGCTGGACATCACGCGTGCTTCGAGTCAGGCATACGGCCGGATCTATGGCGCGTTGATCGGCCAGGCCACAACCCTCGCTTACATTGATACCTTCAGGGTTCTGGCCGTGGGGGCGGCGGTAATGTTCATCCTTTCCTTCGTGCTCCGGAAGAATGAGCCGGGCGGAGGCGGCGAGGTGGCGATAGGGTAAAGGCGTCCGTCAAGAAGTTACCAGTCATCAGTTGTCAGTTTTTAGTAAAAGCGGCCCCCCTGGTTAGGTTTGACTGAAAACCGATAACTGAGAACTGACGACTATCTGCGAGGCACAAACGATGATTCGAGTCATCACCATCGAGCGGGAATACGGGAGCGGAGGGGGCGTGATTGCAGAGAAGCTCGCGGCGCGCCTCGGTTGGAAGCTCTGGGACCAACTCTTGACGCAGGAAATTGCCCGGCGGATGGATTGCGATTGCAGCGCAGTAGAGAAACATGAGGAGCGAAAAGACCCGGCGTATTACCGGCTGCTCAAAGCCTTCATGCGCGGCAGTTTTGAGGGGAGCTTAAACGCTCCGCGCTTGAAGATGGTGGATACCGAATGCGTCCGCGAGGTGGCGCAAAAAATCATGCCGGAGATCGCCAAGGCCGGCGATTGCATCATCGTGGGGCGCGGGTCGGCTTATTACCTTTGCGGCCGCCCCGACACCTTTCACGTTTTCATTTATGCTCCCTTTCACGAAAGGGTGCGCCGCCTGCAATCAACGGGCAAAAGCGAAAAGGAAGCGGAGGAACTGGCGGAGACGGTGGACCGCGACCGCGCGGACTTCATCAAGCGATATTTCAACGTCGATTGGCCCGCTCGGCATTGTTTCCACCTGATGGTGAATTCCGCCGTTGGCGATGACGTGGCGGCGGAAATCATTCTCGATGCGGTCGCGCGGTGTGCAAGGCAGCGGGCGTGACCAACAACCCCTGCTTCCGCGAGGAGGTGCAATTTTGGGTCATCTACGGGCTCGCCAATTGCTGGTTTTCATTTCTGTCGCCGCGGTCTTCCCCCTCGCATCACCGGGGCCCAGCGCGGGGCAGACGCGGAACCCGTTCTCCGGAAGCGTGCCCACGGGCCAAGTGACGGGATCGATGCTCGATCTTTCGCTCCAGGACGCATTCCAACGTGCGCTGAAATACAACCTGGGGGAGATTGAGAGCAGCCAGAATGCGCGCGCCGCGCACGCGGTTCGCTTGCGCAGCCTGAACGCCCTGCTGCCCAACCTTTCGGCGCGCCTCAGCGGCACCGTTCAACAGCTCGATCTTCCCTCCGAAGGTTTTAATCTGCTGCCTATCCCCGGTATCCACATCCCGGCAACGGTGGGGCCCTTTGGGGTTGCGGATGCCCGCGCTTACGTTTCGCAGGAGATTTTCAATTGGTCCGACATCAAGAACTTTAAGTCGGCGGCTGAGAACGAAACGGCAGCACAGTATTCCTACAAGAGCGATCGTAACTTAGTGGTGTTCACTACCGGCAGCGCCTATCTCCTGGTAATTTCGGATAATGCTCTGGTGGTATCAGTCCGCGCCCAGGTGAAGACCGCCCAGACGCTTGTTCAGAATGATGTTGACCTCGATAAACACGGCCTGATCGCCAGTATCGACCTGCTGCGGGCCAAGGTGGAGTTCCAGACCGAGCAGCAGCGCTTGATCGCCGCTCAGAACCAGGTGGCAATTGACAAGCTCACCCTCGCGCGGGTGATCGGACTGCCGAAGGGCCAGGAGTTCCGGTTAACCGACTCGGTTCCCTACGCGTCGCTGGATGGAATGACCCAGGAGCAGGCTCTCCAGCAGGCCATGGCAACAAGGCCCGACTACCTCAGCGCCAAATCGCAGGTGCGCGCGGCGGAATTGGCTTGCCAGGCCGCCGCCGCGGAGAATTACCCCTCGTTGTCAACAGATACAAACTACGGGGACATCGGCAGCCCGAACTTTGGCAGTTCGCACGGGACCCTCGGTTTCGCTGTCACCTTGAACGTTCCCATCTTCCAAGGGAGCCGAGTGCGGGCGGATAAGTTGCAGGCGGATTCGGCGCTGCAACAGCGCAAGGCAGAACTCGCCGACCTCGAGGGCCAAATCGACGATGAGGTGCGCACGGCCTTTTTCAACCTTAAATCCTCATCCGACCTTGTAATCGTGGCCGAGAGTAACATCGACCTTGCCAACCAGACCTTGTCACAAGCGAGGGACCGGTTCCGGGCCGGCGTCGCGGATAACCTGGAAGTAGTCCAGGCCCAGGAATCTGTGGCCACGGCGAATCAGTCCTACATTAATAGCCTTTACGCTTATAACCTGGCGAAAATCTCTCTCGCACAGGCCATCGGCGTTGCCGAGCAATCGGCGCTGCAATATTTGGGAGCAAAATAAACATGCCAGACACGCCAACCCTCGAATCGGGAGATCCCAGCGGATTGAAACCGAGCCCCACAACCCTGGGCTCCGGCCGTCATCCGGCACGGCGCGGGAAACTGGGCCGCAGAACCGTTTTGGTCTTGCCGGGCCTCGCCCTCCTCGTGATTGTGGTCCTGCTGTATCGCCACTACGCCGCGTGGGAATCCACGGACGACGCGCAGATCGATGGGTATATCTACCCGGTCAGTTCACGCGTTACGGGCTACGTGACTCGCGTGATGGTGGATGACAATCAGTATGTCAAGGCGGGCACGGTGCTGGTGCGACTCGACCCCAAGGACTACGAGGTGGCTTTGGCGAATGCCAATGCGACTTTGGCCAATGATCGAGCCAGTGCCGCCGCTTTACAAACCAATGTGCCTCTGACTTCTGTGAACACCTCGAGCGAACTAAGCAGTGCCGCCGCCGCCGTGGAGAACTTCCAAGCCGGGCTGGTTGCCGCCCAGCGTCAGTTTGAGGCCGCACAGGCCGCGCTCCGGGAAGCAGAAGCCAATGACCTGAAGGCGCAGGATGACGTCAACCGGTACAAGCCGCTGGCGGCGAAGGACGAGATCCCTCAGGTCCAGTACACGCAAGCTGTGGAATCCCAGGAGGCGACGGCGGCGGCCGTGGAAGCCGCCAAGGCGTCGGCCGCGGGCGCGGAACAAGCCGTCACGCAGGCGCGTGCCCGGGTTGCGCAAGCGCAGGCGCAATTGCAATTCGCCGAGACCCGGCCTCAGCAGATTTCCGTGCAGCGCTCCCGCGCCGAAGCGGCGGAAGCGGAAACCCAACGCGCCTCCGCCGCCTTGGAACAAGCCCAGCTCAACTTGCAATACACCACCATTGTTGCGCCGGTCGACGGGATTGTGGGGCAAAGGTCGGTCCAGCCCGGCCAAAATGTTACCCCGGGCCAGCAACTGATGACCATCGTCCCCCTCGACAGCCGGAATATTTGGGTAACCGCCAACTTCAAAGAAACTCAAATGACTTATATGCGGCCCGGCCAGCACGTGGAAATTACCGTTGACACTTATGGACGTACCTACAACGGGCACATCGACAGCATCGCGGGCGCGAGTGGGGCGCGCTATAGCCTGCTGCCGCCGGAAAACGCCACGGGAAATTACGTCAAGGTCGTGCAACGAATTCCCGTGAAAATCTTCTTTGAAAACGGCCAAGATCCCCAACATCTTTTGCGACCGGGGATGTCGGTGGAGCCTAATGTGAAGGTCAAATAGTCGAATGGGGGTATTGCCAAATGAACGCGACGGCAATCCAATTGCACAATCGGGACCGGCTTCTAGCACGCTTGGCGGAATCGCGATTGGTGACCGATGAGCTGTTTCGCCTCGTGCGCACGGACGCTTTGTATGACCGTCCCATTCCGCAAAGACACCGAATGGTGTTCTACATCGGCCACCTTGAGGCATTCGATTGGAATCTTGTGGCCGGCCAAGCGCTGGGACTCGGGCCTGCTCACAAGGAATTCGATCGCCTCTTTGCTTTCGGCATCGATCCGGTGGGCGGTGGCCTTCCCACGGACCAGCCTTCCGACTGGCCTCGGGTTTCGGAGATCAACGCCTATAACCTTCGCGTCCGCGAAGAGCTTGATCGCATCTTCACATCCTCTCCGCCGGCTTCGGCGCGCCAATGGCAATACCCCGAAGAAATTGTGCTGAACGTGGCGATCGAGCATCGGCTGATGCACGCGGAAACTCTGGCGTATATGCTGCACCAGTTGACGCCGGAGCGGAAGATGGCGCCGCCGGGCTATCAACCCTTGGATCCGGGGCTGCGCGGGCAGTCTGTGGTTGCTCGGATGATCGATATCCCGGCAGGAACCGCGACGCTGGGGATTCCGCGAGGGCAGGGATCATTTGGCTGGGACAACGAGTTTGAGGATCAATTGGTCGAAGTGCCGGCCTTCGCCATTGGCGCCTGCAAAGTCACCAACGGCGAGTTTCTCCAGTTCGTGCGCGAAGGCGGATACGGCCATCAGCGCTTCTGGAGCGATGCCGACTGGGCATGGATTAAGGAACAAAACATCCGCCATCCGCATTTTTGGCGCGAGCGCCAAGGTCAGTGGTTCTATCGCGCCATGTTCGCGGAGGTGCCTTTGCCGCTGGCTTGGCCGGTGTACGTCAGCCACGCGGAGGCCGCGGCGTACGCGCGTTTTGCCGGCAAATCCCTCCCCACCGAAGCCCAGTTCCACCGCGCCGCTTACGGGACGCCGGAAGGCAGGGAGCGGGAATTTCCCTGGGGCGACGCACCTCCCGGAGCCGAACGTGGCAATTTCGATTTCCAGTATTGGGATCCGATTGGGGTGGGGAGCTATTCCGCCGGCCGTAGCGCATTCGGAGTGGAGGACACCCTCGGCAACGGCTGGGAATGGACCTCCTCTCTCTTTGCCCCCTTCTCAGGCTTTGAGCCTTTCCCCTTTTACCGCGGCTACTCGGCAGACTTCTTTGACGGAAAGCATTATGTGATGAAAGGCGCCTCGCCGCGCACGGGGGCGTGCATGCTGCGGCGTTCGTTCCGTAACTGGTTCCAACCGCATTATCCGTTCGTTTACGCGTCGTTCCGTTGTGTGAGTAATTGCACGGGGCCGATATGCTAGTCCGTGGCGGAGTAACACCTGCTGTCAACTCGTTCGCTGGAGATGTGCGGGAGGGGCTCGGGCGCTCGGGGCAAAGGGAGTTGCCGTCCAAGTACCTGTACGACGACGTGGGCTCGGCCTTGTTTGAAGTCATCACCAAGCTTCCCGAATATGGGCTGACGCGGGCGGAGGAGCGAATTCTGCTGCGGCACTCGGAGGAAATCGCTGAGCGCCTCACGGCGCACGGAATGGTCGTTGAACTCGGCAGCGGCAGCGGCAGAAAGACGCGCCGGATACTTGAAGCTCTGGCCCGCCATCACTCGACGACCTACTGCCCCATTGAGATCTCCTCCACCGCCCTGGTGAGATGTGAGCGCGAGCTCGATGATCTGCCCAACGTCAGCATCGTGGGATTCGAGTCCGAGTACCTGGATGGTCTGAACCGTGCGGTGGCTCGCCGCGAACACCGTGAGGGAGTCATGGTGCTCTTTCTGGGCAGCTCGATCGGCAACTTTAACCGCGGGCCTGGCGAAGACTTCCTGCGCCAGATTCGCCTGGCGCTCCAGCCTGGCGATACGCTGCTGCTCGGGACCGACCTGGAAAAACCCCTGGCCCAGATCATTCCCGCCTATGACGACTCGCTCGGCGTGACGGCGGTTTTCAACCGCAATTTGCTGGTCCGCATCAACCGGGAACTGGGTGGTGATTTCAACCTGTCGCAATTCGAGCACGTGGCGCTCTACAACGCCCGGGAGCGGCGCATCGAGATGCACCTCCGCTCGGTGGCCGGCCAGACCGCTTCCATCGCCGGAGCGAGTTTCACCTTCCAGCGCGATGAGACCATCCGGACGGAAAGCTGTCATAAGTATGCGCGGCACGAGGTTCCCCAGATGGCCTCACGCACCGGGTTTGAATGCGTGGCGCAATGGGTGGACAATGAATGGGCATTCGCCGAGAATCTGTTCGTCGCGGTCTAACGCTCACGGGGCTTCACCATTGCATCAATGAATGAATCTGAGCCACTACCCTTCCGGTCTTAACCCATTTATCGGGACTCGTCCGGTAGAAGCCGCCCTTTGTTGCCATCACTGGATCTCGAGGATACGGATGCAGGGCGCGCTCAAAAACGCTTGCCGGGCAATGGTTTCGATACTGCCGCCGCAGGCGCCGGCTTGTGGCGTAACGTCTGCTCAACGTCAACGCCAGGCTGATAACTTAGGCTAGCCCATCATCCTCTGTTTTCAAGGAGTTAGTTTGGTGGACCTGGAGAGGTTCGAACTTTCGGCCTCATGACTGCCAGGCAGTATAGGCTAGGGTATCTCGTTGATTTTGCGGCACGCTTGGCAACGCAGAGTGACTGAAAAGCATGTTCGGAACGCTCAAGTGGTACTGATTTGGTACTCGTTTTTCTGCTCTCATTTTGCCACAACAATTGCCCGATCGCAGGCGAAATAGTAAATCAAATTATGACCAAGAAGTGTGACCGAACTATGGCGGCAATGATGTGTATATACGAGGGGATGGTTGCGGGGGCTGGATTCGAACCAGCGACCTTTGGGTTATGAGGGAGTCAAACGTGGAACTCTTCGTTTGGCGCCGGTCCTTCGCCAAAACCACATCAGGCTGAAAACAATTGACATTTTCAAGTGTCGGCCCTCACCCTAAACGCCATGTTCGCATTGCTTGGTTCGCTGCTTCCTCTCCTCGTTTCGCCCGCCTGCCTCCGAGATATCGCCCTGGAGAACCTTGCCCTTCGCCAGCAACTGGCAGTGCTCAAGCGCAAGTGCCCGCGGCCTCGGCTACGAAGGACGAATCGCTTCTTTTGGGTGTGGCTGTCCCGGGGTTGGAAGGATTGGCCCCGAGCGCTGGTTATCGTAAGGCCAGAGACCGTTATGGCCTGGCAGCGCAAAGGCTTTCGCCTCTACTGGAGCTGGATTTCAAGACAGAAGAGCGGTCGTCCAGAAGCCCGTCCCGCGATTCGAGCTCTGATCCTGAAGATAGCGGCTGCTAACCCACTCTGGGGAGCGCCCCGTATCCACGGGGAGTTGATTAAGCTGGGTATCCCCATCTCGGAACGAACCGTGTCGCGACTCCTCCCCAGAAAACGTCGGCCTCCTTCTCAAACCTGGAAGACGTTCCTCGACAACCATCTGAACCAACTGGTTTCCATCGACTTCTTTACGGTGCCCACCGCCACCTTTCGGATTCTGTTCGTTTTGGTGGTTTTGGCTCATCGTCGGCGCAGAGTGGTTCAGTTCAGCGTGAGCGAACATCCGACAGCGGCTTGGACCGCTCCGCAAATCCCGGAAGCGTTCCCCGACGACACGGCGCCGCGATATCTGATCCGAGATCGAGACCAGATCTACGGAGAATGTTTGCGCAATCACCTCAAAGACATGGGCATCACCGAAGTCCTGACCGCACCGCGAAGCCCTTGGCAAAACCCGTTTGCGGAAAGGCTGGTGGGCTCTATCCGGCGCGAGTGCTTGGATCACATGATCGTGCTGGGAGAGAAACGTCTGCGACAAATCCTGAAGAGTTATTTCGATTACTATCTGGGTTCGAGAACTCACCTTTCTTTAGCCCAGGACGCTCCGACACCTCGCGTCGTGCAGGGGCCGGAGGCGGGAGAGATTGTGGAGATCCCGCCGGTCGGTGGCCTGCACCATCGCTACGAGCGGCGCGTGGCATGACCGAGGGCAGCTTGGCCCTGTCATTCCCTTACCTCGAAAACTGCAACCCCCCTCACTCAAGGCGGGCGCTGGTCGGCGCAAAGGCTGGACCACCCCGATGACCTCACGAACCCGAGACCGAGGTACAGAGCCACGGGCCGAGACGGCGGTCTTTGGGCGGCTGTTTTTGCAACGAATGCATCAAGAGCGCATTTTGGCGAAGGACAACCTATGCGCCCCTACACCTCATGCTTGCTCCACTACGAAGTACGGCTGATTCGACAACTGTGTGCCCAGCCCAGGATGAAGCCAAGCCAATCCGCCTCGCGTGCGCAGCTCAAAAAAGTATTGGAGGGCATAGGGAGATTGCGTATAGCTTGCGGGGATGATCGCTTCGTACCTTCTCGACTTCTCTTGCATTTCTTGCCTTTGATAGGACTCACCTTGGTTCACATGCCGGTAAACGACACTGACGGTAATCCCCTCGGAGCCGCTGCGAGGCTCGACGAAAAGCTCAACCGGCAAGGGCTGCCCAGGCTCGAAATGAGTGGGCGCCGCGTGCTGACAGGGCACGGAAGGCCGCGTCGGTCGCGACAACACTTGGTGTACAGCACTCCGCACCCTTTCACGGTCGGTGCCCTCCGCCGGGGTCACGCTTTCCTTCGCCTGCGCCAGGCGATTCTCCATATCGTGAATGTCGTCGTCGATTGCCGGCATGCGGTCCGCCCAGCCGCCGCGAAGGTTCGCTTCCGAACCATAGGTAATATCCGCCAGGTAAACACCTTCCGCCTGATTCGCCGCGTCTGCCCAGTGGGCCCGGGCCCGGCGGTAAGCGTCGAGCGCTTTTTCGAGCGCCGTCGTGTCGCCCGTTTGCTCGTAAAGCGCGTAGAGCGTTCCACTGCGGAGCTGCGACGCGAAGAACCGCCCCAAGCGGCTCTGGATGGCGACATCAACGGCCATGCGCCGGAACTCCGGAGCGCGCAGATCAGGGGACCGGATCTTGGCCGCGTAAAGGTTGTTGTCGGCCGCGTCGGCAAAGCCCTCGAGCCACCCGGCCACCTCGAGAGGAGAGTATTTGCCGCTGGGATTTCCCTTGAGCAGCGCCGCTACAAAGTCATTAATTTGAGCGAACATTTCGGGATCGAAGGAGCTGACATTGGCGAACGTTCTGGGCGGCAAAGTATCCCTGTAATTCCGGTTCTTGGTTTCATCAACGATGGGCAGGTTGGTGTAAATTTCCGGCCAGTAACTGTTATTGGCGGCGGAAGGCCCCCGCGCTGCCAGCACCAGGCGCAGAATGCGGCTGGCGTTGGCGATCGCCTCCTCCGCGGCCAAAGACGCGGCCCCGAATTGCTTGCGTAACAGCCGACGCCACGTTTCGGGAGGGGTATCGGGATTGTAAAGGTGGCGCCCCCAAACACGGTACGAGTAGAGAAACTTTTCCCAATCATATCGTGGATTAAGCGAGGCGTCGGCATAAGCGCATCTGCCACCCGGCAGGCCGGAGCCGCGCCGTCCCTTGAAGGAAAGCGGTTCAAAAAGGTCGATTCCCTGGATGCCACAAAAACTGGCGGTGCGCGCGTCTGCCGCCGCCATCACCGGATCGCCCCACAGCAAGCACCGCTGCGTTCCCGGCCAGATGCGCACGATGACTCCATAGCGGCGATCCCGCTTCAACAAGTCGCCGTAACCGTAGCGCAGAAATCTTCTCGCCCCGGAACTGAGGGCGAAGAACCCCTCTTCCTTCTGGTCGAGCCGCGGCATTTCTATCTGGCGGATCGAAGACGGCTGGTAGGCCAACCCGTTATGTTCTGCCCAGAATTTCGGGGAAATAGTGACCGGCATTCCCACGGCAAGCGTCCGGTCGATCATCGGCTCGCTCATGCCTTTGGCGTGCAGGTTGATTTCAATGCGTCGTCCGCATTGCTCAATCGCCTCAAAAACCGTTGGCCAGAACGATAGGTTGGTCTCCGGGATGCCACTCTCCCCGTGTATCCGGAACGCCAGCCCACTGATGTTCGGACACGCATCGAGCAGGGCGCGCAGCGCCTCGCGGCAATAGGTGGCGTGCGTCTCGGGAGTGAGGCCGTCGATGGTGTAGTTGGGGTCAGAGCCTTTGGGCCATTGATAGGCGTGGGTCCAGAGTCCCAGATGGAAATCCAATCCGCGGGCGACTGTCTCATCACTGATCCAGCGCAGCATTTTGAGGTTCCGGTCGCGTTCCTCGTCCGCAAGCCCCACGGCGCGCACATGGTATCCAGGAACGGCCAGCAGGAAGGGATAGGGGAAATAAAAGTAAGAGTCGGTGACCCGATGATAAGGATAATCGTAGCCGATACCAAAGCTCAGCGTGAAGCGGTTGAATCGCTGGGTAGCCAGCATGGTGAGATAGGGCGGCCACATCGAGCGATCGTTGTACCAGGGTTTGTCCTCCACATCGCTCACGAAACAGCGGTCGATAGAACGTACGACATTGGCGGGGCGCTCAATAATGGGGGTGGGCACGTCGAGAGCCGCGAACGGATCGTCCGCATAGTTCACGCGGTCGGCAAGTTCGAGCAAAGCATAGACCAGGCCGCGAGCGTCCGCTCCGGAAGCCCAGAGCACGGGCCGGCCATGGACACTTCCAGACACAATGCTCAAAGACTCCGGGGCAGCGACGCCTTCTTTTGCCAGTGATTCCCCGCTCCGCCTTCCCTCTCGACCTGTGCCAATGATGCAAAGCTCGCCTGGAGCGGTTTGCATGGTGCTTCGATGAAATTGCACCGACACGCCATGCGCCGTGAGCGCGTGCTTAAGCTCCTGGACGGCCCATTCGACCGGCGGGGCAGCCGCCACCATGTCCCCTGGAGGGCGGATGATCGATACCCTGCGTCCAGATGCCGCAAACGCCCCATTGACGATGCCTGCTCCCCCGGCGAGAGCGGTCTGCTTCATAAATTCGCGACGATTGACCCCAGCTTCATTCAGCAGCCGCATGCCCCCCCCCCTTTCCCAACTCGGGTAATCGAACTCTAGGGTCACCTCTTTCCGAAAAACAGAAAGCTCGATAATACCCTTCTTTTATGTTTAAGCAACAGGACCTCAATGACCCCTACGCTGAGTTGGACGCATGGACAGCCGTCCCGAAAAGTGGACACAACGCTCCTTTTTCTCCGGTACGGCGTGTGAGCTCGCAAGTTCAATCAACGCATTGCAAATCGCTGCTGGTCCGGGGTTGTAGTCCGAACTCGGGATTCGGACTGAGAAGTCCGCTACCATCGATAATCGCGGCGTTTGGCCCGGTTCCAGCGCGGGAAGGGCGTTTGAACGAAGCCGCCGGGAGCGGCGGACACTTCGCGTGCGCGGAGTTGCACGATTGTCCTGATCAGGTATGGTCGGGTCATAAGGAGGATCCCTATGACCCGTCTGTGCCAAATGATGTTGGAGGAACTCCAGCGTCGTAATTACTCTCACGGTACGATCTGTTGTTACCTGCGTGCTGTCGCGGAATTCGCCCGCTACTTCCACCGTTCTCCCGACCAACTGCACCCCGAGCACGTGCGTAAATACCAAGCCTATTTGTCCCGCGAGCGCAAGCTGGATGCGGGCACGGTGACGCAGCAGGTGGCCGCGCTGCGCTTCTTTTTTCTCAAAACCCTCAAGAAACGTTGGACCATCGACGAAACCCCCTACCCCAAGAAGGTGCGTCGCCTGCCCACCGTGCTCAGCCAGGAAGAAGTCGCCCAGCTCATTAACGCCGCTCCCACTCCCTTCTATCGCATCCTGTTGATGACCCTCTACGCGACCGGCGCGCGTTGTGCCGAGGTGGCGCGATTGCAAGTCGGGGACATCGACAGCCCGCGCATGGTCATCCACATTCGCGGCGGCAAGGGGCGTGTGGATCGCGACGTGATGCTCAGCCCCGCCCTGCTCGCCGCCTTACGCGAGCACTGGAGGCGGCTCAAGCCGAAAATCCGGCTTTTCCCCGGCAACCGTTGGCATTCCGCCCTGCAGCCCATCGGCTGCAAGGCCGTCTGGCACGCCTGCTATCAGGCGGCACAACGGGCCGGTCTCAAGAAAAGTGTGCGTCCCCACACGCTGCGCCACTATGTGCCCTTCCTGACTATGTCGGGTAATTGAGAGCCTGCGCAGACTTGGCCTGGAGAATTCAGTTCGCCGTGGGCAAGGCCCCTGACATTACCCGACATAGTTTTGTGCCGGTTACAGATCGTTCAGGAAGGCGAGGAGTCGGTCGCCCGGTTTATAGCGCCCCCGTCGTCCGTGCGGAGGGGAGGTCTTCGCCAGTGCTTTCTCCTTCATGGCCAGCGTCGCTTCGAGATAGATTTGCGTAGTTTCAACCCGTTCGTGACCGAGCCACAAAGCGATCACGGAACAGTCGACGCCCCCTTGTAAAAGGTCCATGGCCATGGTGTGCCTCAAGCGGTGGACAGTCACCCGCTTGTCTCTCAACGAAGGACACACGCGGGAAGCCGTCATGCGATGCTTGTTCAGCAAGTACTGCACGCCGTGGACGCTGAGTCGTTCACCTCGGGCGCTGGGGAACAGGATGTTTCCGTCACCTCGCTGGGGCTCACGCAACCAGGCCTTCAAGACAACGAGGGTGGATCGGGCGATGGGCGTACAGCGTTCTTTGCGCCCCTTTCCAATTACGCGCACGTGGGCACCGGTTCCCAGAATCATGTCCTGCCGTTGGAGTCCGCTCATCTCCGAGAGGCGCAGGCCGGTCTGTACGGCCAGCAATATGAAGGCGTGATCACGGCGGCCCGACCAAGTGCGCTGATCCGGAGCCGCCAGTAAGGCATCCACTTCCGGGCGGGTGAGAAATTGAACCAAGGTCCGCGTAAAACGCTTGCTGGGGATGGCCAGCACCCGTTGGATCTGGGCGGAATGGGCCGGCGCCTCGAAGGCTGCAAAACGAAAGAAGGAGTGCAGAGCCGTAAGACGTAGATTGCGGCTGCGAATGCTGACGCCTTGATGCTTCTCCAAATGATCCAGAAACGCCATGATCAAGGGCGCATCGATCTCCTGGAAGTTTAGCTGCGACGGTGCTTTGTGCAATCGCTGCTCGGTAAACTTCAGGAACTGACGGAAGGTATCACGATAGGAACTGACGGTGTGAGGACTCGCCTGACGCTGCTGCATCAGGCGCTGAGTGAAAAAACGCTCCAATAGCTGCTGCCAGGCCGAGGGAACTGTTCATGGCCGACCCTCCCAGCGCTGCTCTAACCGCCGCATCGCTTCACGCATGAGTTCCGGGGAGCCTTCCAAATACCACTGAGTGTCGGCGACGTGCACATGGCCAAGATAGGCAGACAACAAGGGAAGTCGCCGCTCGGGATCCTGACCGGACTGATACCATTGCACGAGGGTATTCGTCGCAAAGCGATGACGCAGGTCGTGCAGACGAGGGCCATGACTGTCCGAGGGGCCCCGCAGGCCGATCTGTCGAGACAACGCATAGAACGTTCGATGAATCTCTCCGCCATCCAATCGATGGCCCCGGTTGGAGACGAACAAATAAGAGGAGACCACTCGTCCCACCCAATGGCGCCGACGTCTGGCGATATAGTCCGTCAGCACCGCACAGGTCGAAGCATGCAAAGGCACCAGGCGAGTTTTACCGAACTTGGCGCCGCGGATCGTCAACACCGCCGCCTCCAGATCCACATCTTGCAGTTCGAGGTTGCGTGCTTCGCCGAGGCGTAGACCGGAAACGCTCAGCAGTCCGAGCAGACAATAAAAAACCTGCGGTCGCAGCTTATCGCGCTTATACCGATAGGGCATCCGGAGGGCGGCGCGCAATAAGCTGCGGATCTCTTCCGCAGAGTACAGGTAAGGTCGCGCCCGCTTCGGTTGGAAGGGCAACAAGCCCGGCGGCGGAATCTGCGTGCGCAGATCGGTTGCACTCCGATGGCGCGCGAAAGTGCGCACCACACTCAGGCGGCGCGCCCATTCTGCGGGCTGCACGGTCGACGATTGCTGCGCCCAGGCAAGCGCCAACGGGGCCGTGATGTAGGAGGAGCGCTGCTCTTCCATGAATTGGACGAAGGCCAGTAACAGCTTGCCAGTCTCATGCAGTTTGAATCCCAAGCTGCGGCGCAACTTCAGGTATTCCCCTACGGCGTCACGAAGCGTGGTCATCGCGCACCTCCCGGCCACGGCATGGCGAGGGTTCGCAGGGCATCGAGATCTACTTTCGCGTAGATCTTGGTGGTTTGAGGGTTATGGTGACCCAACAACTCACCGATCTCACCAAGCGAGGCGCCCTGACGCAACATCTCGGTGGCTAATCCATGCCGAAACTGATGGGCTCCGTAAGTAGGAGCATCAACACCGGCCCGCTGAAGGCGATGCCGTACGATTGATCCAACACCACAGGCGCCTTGAAAGCCGCAGACGGGAGCTCTGGCACGCAAGAACACGCGCCGACTGCTACATCGTGGCCGTCCATACCGCAGATACGCGGCGATCGCTTTACCCACTTCCACGGGCAACGGCAGGTCGCTGCGCTGACCACTCTTGCCGCGAACGCTCAGCCGCCCCGCCTTCCAGTCGATCCCATCGAGTTCCAGAAACGCCACTTCGCCTGAACGTAAACCCAGGCGTGCGAGCAGGAGCAGGATGGCGTAATCGCGACGGCCAACCGCCGTACTCCGGTCGATGCTGGCCAGCAACTGGCGGACTTGGTCGACTCCAATGGCCCGGGGGATCGATGACATCGACCAGTTAGGCACGATGGGAACGGCAGCCGCTAGATCCAGCTTTACCTCCCCACGATAGCGCGCATACTCCAGGAAGGAACGTAACGCGCTGGTTAGGAGTTTCGCTCGCTTCGGGTGCAAGCGCGGTGCCTGATGCTGTACGAATGCCACGACGTCGCGGGCACACAGGTGCGACAGCGTGGCGGGTCCGCCGCCGAAGCGGCCCTTCAGAAAGCTGCGAATGAACGGAACGTAGTTGATGATCGTGGCTCTGGCCAAGCCGCGCGCTTCCCGTAAGTGCTGCTCGTAGGCCTGGGCACAGCGCTCCGCAGAGGTCAGCGGACGAGCTAACACTTTCTTCTCCGCGGGAATCACGCGCTCATGGCGCAGAAAATCGAGCAGATGCCGGAGCGCGGCAGCGTCCCCTCGGCTCGGCCGCGCCCTCCGAGCCCGGTAGCGCAAGTACTGCTGCGGATGATCTGAGGTGATGCCGCGTAGTGCGACATCCCGTTTTCTAAGCCATTCGCTGAAACACGCCGCAAGCAAAACCTGCCGGTACAGCGAATAGCGGGCATACCCGTGCCCACGCATGGCCCTTTCAAAGCGTACGATGTATTCCGCGAGCGGCCCTTCCGGCGCTCGCGACAGAATTATTCGATTATCGATGATGTATTTCACCGAAGACTCCTTTCTCCCCTTGTACGGGGTTGAGGAGTCAATACTATGTCGATGCCGCTACATGCATCGGGCCGGAAACATCAGGCTGGCGAGCGATTACAAGACATAGTCAGGGAGGGTAGATAGTGGCGACTATGTCTTCAGAGACATAGTCGCCACTGTTTTGCCACGCATCTCCTCGAAGCCGGTGCGGACCTGCGCACGATTCAGATTTTGTTAGGTCACCATGATCTGAAAGAAACAACCCAGTACTTGCACCTTTCCACCCGCCATCTCCACGCCACCGCCAGTCCCCTCGACTCGCTGGCGTTGTCAGCCCCGGGAAAGAAGGACGAGCCCCCGAGGGACGCTTAGATGAACGGGCCACCCCTGGAGGCGGCCGATCTCATCCGCGTGGCGGGGCAGACATTCATCGAATGCAGCCGCTCCTGGCTGACCGCCCAACACCGCAAGGTCCTGGCGGCCATCGCGCGTTGCCGCACCGCCGCGCTCGGCGGGCATCGCGATGAGTGTTCCCGCTGCGGGTATCGCGCCATCTCTTACAACTCTTGCCGAAATCGGCACTGTCCGAAGTGCCAGGCCCGCGACCGTTGGCTGGAGGCACGCCGGAAGGAACTCCTGCCCACCCGCTACATGCACGTGGTCTTTACCCTTCCTCATCTGCTGGCCCCCTTGGCGTTGCAGAACAAGAAGGTTCTCTACGATCTGCTGCTCCGCGCCAGCGCCCAAACCCTGCTCGAAGTCGCTCGCCATCCCCGGCATCTGGGCGCCGAGATTGGCTTCTTCAGTGTCCTCCACACCTGGAACCAAAAGGACGAGTTCTTGCGCCGCTTCCTGCTCCATGTGCTTCCCCCCGGCTTCGTCCGTATCCGACACTTCGGCTTCCTGGCCCACCGACGGCGCGCTCGTCATCTACCCCTCTGCTTCCGGCTCCTGGGATACGCGACGACTTCGCCCCGGCTCAACCATCCAGCCCAAAGGAAGGCGAGGTTCCCAGCACCCCCCCGCCTCCTGCTTCTCCCTGGACCTGTCCCCAATGCGGCGGGCCCATGACCATCTTGGAGCGACTCAGCGCCGCCCAGGTCGCCCTGCGCTCTCCACCCCTTCCCCTGGCGGGTGACTCATGAAACGCTGGCGGTCATTCCCAAAACGCTCAGGGCCTTCCGCGGCCACACTCTTCGTGTGCCTCTCCAAACCCACAACGCTCTTTCACTGCCCCTCCATTGCTTGCAATCGGGGTCCGTCCACACCCCCATCACCTCTTCCGCCTCGCTTCGGCACTCCTCCCGCACGCGTTTCTCGTCCGCCGACTCCCACCCAAGACAGCAAACACGATTCAAATCCCATAGGATCTTGACGCGGCCTCGTTCAAACGGCTGTATCAAAGGCGCGCCGATCCGACTCTCCCGCTGTCCGGCCGCCTTCTCCTCGGCGCGCTTCCGATACAGCACTAACGTTTGTCAGGCCGAATCCGGGGAAGTACCGGCCCATTCTAGTTTACCGGGGGGCGTTTTGCAGGGGGAATCGGCAGGCGAACGTGGGCACGACAGCAACGGTTTGGCGACCAGAACGGTACGTGAATCCTACGCCATCTGAATCAGGCCGATGGCGGGGGGAGGGATGGGCGCGAAGCCGGCGAGGGCGGGCCGACCACACTCCAAAGGCATCAATCTCCATTGGGAAACACCTTGTGTTGAGGGGGCGGCATGGGAACATCCCCTTTTCGCTGGCGCCAAAGTATCAGATTAAGCGTGGCGCTGTCGGCAGCGTCGGCGTGGGAAAAATCCATTTTGGCCGATTCCCTGGCGCCGGGGGCGCGCGGAGAATTCATTTGGTAGAGAGCGCCGCTCCGCAGGTTCGTGCGGTCCGCCGTAAATGGCGGTTGCTCGCCCGAGCCCGAAAATAAGGGCGCCATTGCCGCGGCCTGGGCGTCATTCTGGTTCATGGGTGGCAATCCCAGGAGCACTTCCATTGTGCGGACCATGTTGACGGTGGTGTAGAAATTGTGGTCCACGTATGGGTGGTCCGGCGAGCTGGGAGAATACTTGCTGATCTCGAGCGCCGTGCTGCGGTGCGCATCCACATGATCGCCGCCATCCTGGGCATCGTCCTCCAGAATAAAGATGGCCGTGTCGTCCCAGTAGGGGCTATGCGAAAGGGCTTCCACCACCCGGCCCACCGCCAAGTCATTATCCGCCACGGACGCCTCCGGGGTGGGCAGGCCCGGCCGCGTCCCGGCGGTATGGTCGTTGCCCAAGCGCAGGATCACAAACTGGGGCAATTCGTTTCCTTCATGCTGCTGACGCTCCTTCACGAACTCGTTGAATTCGTTCAGAAACTCGTCCACCCGCAATTGGTCAGGATAGTCGAGCCGAAAGTCGGGATAATGCGGGTCGAAGTGGTCCCTGAGTTCCGGCTTGGTGGGAACATCGCGGGCCACGAGCGGAATCGGCCAGGGCCAGAGGTTGGGCGCACCGTGCGGCTCGCCTACATTCGCCGGCAGCGGCCCGCCGGGAGCGACGTTCTTCTGCGGGCAGGGCGGGAGGGGAGCAGACGACTTGTCCTTTCCGCGACCATCGCACCATTCGGTAAATACGAATTCGCCGTAGTTGCGGTGCGTCACCCCGCGCCGCTCGGCGTTGGCCCAAAGGTAGCCGGTGCTAGGCTCATTGACGTCAGCTTGGCCTTCCTCCAAAGGAACGCCTTCTCCCACTACACCCTCGTAGCCGTACGTGTGCTCTTCGCCGCGATAGCCGATTTGCCAGGTCTTTTCCGTGTAGTCGCTGGTGATAGCCGCTGTCGACCACACGTGACCATCTCCAGATACCTCGCCGCTGTCATAGAAGTTGTCCAGGATGCCGAACTGGCGGGCCAGTTGATGCTGGTTGGGCGTGATGGCTTCCCCGTACATGCACAGTGCAGGGTCGCCATCGCCCGGCCTCAGGTCGCCAAAAACCTGATCATGGGTACGATTTTCCTTGATGATGTAAATAATGTGCTTGATGGGGTTGACGCCGCCCTTGAATGGCAGGGTATCGCTGTGGCCGCGGAAGAGATTGCTGGCGAGCACTTCATCCGTCAAATGCGCGAGCCGGTTCTCCGCTTCCGAAATACTCAGGCGTGCGATGGATCCTCGGATCAGGGTCACGATGTAAGGATGCTTTTGCCGCGCCTCACCGTCCTTCCGATCAGGGGAGTCGGATGGCACCGGTCCGGGGTTGGGACCCGTTCCCTGGCCCTTGCCCGAAGCCACAAACAACTCACCCTTCCAGACCGCCAGAGCCGTCGGGTACCATTCCGTGGGGATGAATCCGAGGGGCTGCGGAGAAGGCGTGGAACCGGCGCCGCTCATCGCGAACACCGCCACGGCATCGAGAGAAGCGTCGGCAACAAACAAACGCCCACCATCAGGGGTCTGGGCCAGGGCGTTCGGAAAGGTGCCGGCGTGCTGCTGTCCGGGCAAAAGGGTAGGAAGCCTGCCTGTGAGTTGACCGCTGGCAGTGTCAATCACCGCCACGGTATCCGCCTTGGCGAGCGCTACGTAGAGCCGTCGTTCGTCCGGGCTCAGCAATAGGGCGCTCGGGTGTGATCCCGCCGCTGTGGGCGAGTCGGGAGCGAGCAGGGGTATCCAGCGCGCGACCTTCCCTTGCTGTAAATCAAGCTCGACCACCCGCGAGGAGTTCCACAAGCTACAGTAAGCGCTTTTCCCATCCCGCGTCGCCACGACCGCGTAGGGATAAGAGGCGGGAACAAAATCTCGAGTGCTCAAGTCGAAGCGCTGGAGAATGGCGCCACTCGCGGCATCAATCAGCAGAACATCGTCCGAGAGGTTGTCGGCCACGAGAATCCTCTCCGACTCGCCCTCGTCGATCACGGCCAAACCGGCGGGATAGGGAACGGCCTTTCCTGCCGGCAGGGGCGGGGCCCGGTGTGTTCTTTGCTTGCCCGAGCCCAGCGGCTGTAGAGGGATTCGCAGAAACGACTGCGGCGTCACGCGCCCGTCGGAAAAAGCATAGACGGCAATCCCATTGCCGGTGTCGCCCGGGAGGTTGCCGGTGTGGTCCGTTAGAGATGCGATTGAGGCGTAGAGCTGCTTGCCGTTGCCGCTGAAAGCCAAGCCCAGGAAATAGGTTTGCCTGGCATGCACCTTGAGGCGGGAGTCGGGGAAATCAGAAAGCCGATTGGTCTGCAAATCCAGAATGCCAATGGATTGCTGATACCCCGACTCCGCGGTTCCCCGGCCATTGTTGAGCAGCGCCAGGTAACGCCCGTCCGGACTGAGCGCCACGGCGGTGGGAAAGCTGTTTGTCGGTTGGGGCCTGCCCGGGAGGGGATTGCGAAGCACTTTGCTCGACGGCAGGGGCACGATTTTGTGATTGGGGGTTTCCTGCCCTCCGCAGAAAGGGACGGCGGTGAACAAGGCGCCACCCACCAAGGCGGTGCAGATTGGGAGTACGCGCCGCAAATATCCTGGGGCGTGTGATCGGGAGCTACTGTTGGTTGGTCGCATGGCCTCTGCCTAAGCCCCTTCCTGGTGATTTCTTCCCGCAAATCCCAACCGGCTAAAAGTAAAGCTTCAGCGCAAACTGCATGACCCTCGGGTCGCCCGACAGGCTGCTGATCTGGCCGAATGTGCCATCGGTGACATTGCGGTCCGGGAAACCGAAGTGGGTGTTGTTGAATGAATTTAGCGCATCCCAACGGATTTCGACCGAACGGCTCTCGCCGAATTTGATGGCCCGGTTCAGGCTCATATCAAACTGGATCAGATCCGGCCCGAAGAGAGTGTTACGACCGCAGTTGGGCAATTCCGTAATGGGCGGCGCGGCATAGTCGGCGGTATTGAACCAGTGATAGATGGATCGATTGGGGCCGGCCGAGAGGGCGCCATTGGCCAAGCAGTCGGCGTAGGCAGTTTCCAATCCGCCGCGTGGTCCCTCGATCTTGGAACTGAGGTTGGTGTCCTCGATGCTGAACGGCTCCCCCGTGCGCCCGGTGGTGATCCCGCTGAAGCGCCAATTGCGCAGAACCTGTCGCAGCATGCGAGATCCTCCGCCCGTCGAGTCACGCAGCGCCCGGACTTCCGGAATCTGGTAGACGTAGCTGACGGACACCACTTGCCGATAATCGAAGTCGCTGTTGCCCCGGTTGATTTGCTTATAGGCATAATGGTCATCCGGGTTGACAGGACTGCCGAGGATGTTGAGGTCGTCACAATCCCAGTCAATCGAATGCGACCAAGTCCAGTTGGCGCGGAAGAGCAACCCATGGCTCAACTTCTTCTCAAGGGTGGCTTCGAGGCCCTCATACGTGGAGTTGCCCCCGTTCTCCCGTAACTCGAGAGTGCCAAAACTCGGGTAGGGAGCGACCCCCGTCGGGATGCCGTTAACGAAGGGATTTTGATTCAGGTTGGTCAGGTAGGACAGGTGCGTTCCCTTCGTGCCCACGTAGTCGAGGGTGAGGACCATGTTCCCGGCGAACATGCGCTGGAAACCAAAGTTCCATTGATCGATGCTGGGCGTCCGGGAATTCGGATCCACAATGTGGGTGTTGACCGTGGTCGGGCTGACGACGTTCGGGTCGATCGAGAGATTGATGCCCGTTGCCACCCGCATGTTGTTAAAGGTCTGGGTAGTGCTGGAAGTGCTTCCCGAGTTGGTGACATGCCAGGGCAGATCAAGATACATCTGGTCTTCGCTTCCTTGCCGCTCAAAGAGCTGATAGAAGCGGCCGTAGCCGGTGCGGATCACCCAGTTGGGTTTGATATGGTAGGCCAGCCCAAGGCGCGGCCCCCAGTTGTCCTTGTCGTTCTTTACCAAGCCCCGGCCATACGGTGAATTCGAGGGGAAAAATAACGTGCCGGTTGCCGGATCGAAATTGCTCATGTGGTTCCCCGCTTCGTACTCCCAGGGCGAGTAGTCATACCGCACGCCATAGTTAACGCTCAGTTTGGGGGTGGCCTTCCAGTCGTCCTGGAAGAAATAGGACATCATCCAGTCACGCGAGTCGACGATGGTCTGACCGGTGTACTCGCCATTATAGGGATAGCCCATAAGGAAGTCCGCCCAGGGAATTCCCGTGTACTGTCCGTCAAAGCTCATGGAACCCCGCACGCCGGGGACATCCAAATAGACATTTCTCATGGGCATGTGATAGTCCACCCCGACCCTGAACTGGTGCGTACCTCGGGTAATGCCCAAGGTGTCGCTCTCTTCGAACGAATTGGTGTACTCATGCTTGGGCGTGTAGTCGGGGGAGCCCATACGAGCCCGGGCCCCCCCTGCTCCCACCGCCGAAATGCCGCCCCCGCCGCTAACGGTCATGCCCGGAAGGCCGCCGTCGTAAGCCGGGTTGTCAGGAACACCCAACCAGCCGAGGGACGATAAAGTATTCTCTCCAAAGGGGTTCTGTGTCTCGAGGGAATGAGCTCGGTTCCAGCCGATGCGGACCTCGTTCAGCATCGTCGGGCTGATAATCCAGTCATCGCCCAGCGCCGCTCCCTGAGAATGGAGGTAATACTTTCCGATGGATGATGAGCTGGCGCCGTCAATGAGGGCGGGGTAGAAGGCGCCGGGGGCATCCCGATAGCGGGGCAAGATGCTATAACGCACGAACGCGTGGTTGTTGGCCTTAATCTCCAAGTCCTCGCGAGTGGTATACGAATTACTGTTGTCCAGCAAAGGCGGGGAGTTGTAATAGTCGTTGGCGTTCAGCGCCCCGGTTGCGGGAGTAATGTTGGACGAGGGAAGGTAAGTGATGAATTTCTGCGATTCCGTGTCCAGGCAAACCGTCGGAATGACGTTGTTAACGAAGGTGTTGTCGGCATTGATGGCAGTGGGATCCTTCGCCTTGCAATCTCCCACGGGGTCGGAGATGGTTTTATACGTCGTGCGGTTGAGAGTGGCCTCTCCGGTTGAGAAATCGCCGATGCGCTCGCTGGCGGTGGGAACATTGCCGATAATCGCTATTCCCTGTGCGAGCCGCTGGCCCTCATAGTTGAAGAAGAAGAAGGCCCGGCCTTTCAGTATCGGCCCCCCAATGTTGCCCCCGGACTGGTTCAGGTCGTACTTGCTCTTTTTCGCTCCTGAGCGGTTGGTAAAGAAATCGGTGGAATCAAATATGTTATTGCGGACGAACTCCCAACCCGTGCCATGGAACTTGTCGGTGCCGCCCTTGGTGACGACGACGATGGCGGCCCCTGGACTGCGTCCGTACTCCGCCGAATACGGATCGGTGATGAGACTGAATTCCTGGATGGCATCCACCGATTCGTGGACGGTTTCCGCACTGAGTTCGAGAACGTTTTCGGAGGTCGAGTTGTTGTCCACCCCGTCAAGCAGGAAGTTGTTTTGCAGCGAGCGCACCCCATGCACATCGACGATGGCCGTGCGCCCGCTGGCGGTCGAGCTGCCCTGTTCGCTATAGCGGTCCCCGCTCACGCCCGACGACAGCAGCAACAGGTCGTCCCAATTGCGCCGGCCCAAGGGAAGGTCGAGAACCTCGGTGTTCGAGATATCCGCGCCGGTCTGGGCCGACTCGGTTTGAAGCACGATCGTCGCCGTTTTCACCTCGACCACCTGGGTGACTTCGCCGAGCGCGAGCACGAAGTCATTGCGTCCACTCTCGCCCACTCCCAAAACAACGTCGTCGTGGATCGCCTTCTTGAACCCCTTCATCTCCACCGTCACCGTGTAGGTGCCAATGGTCAAGCCCCCCAAAAGGTAATACCCGGAGGAATCGCTCTTGGTCGTGTAAGTCAGGTTGGTAGCATTGTTCCTGGCCGTCACCATCGCGTTGGCGACTACCGCCCCGCTGGGATCGCTGACCAGCCCGGTCAGACTGGCGTTCTGCACCTGCGACCATATTGGAACCGCCAGGCTGGGAAGCAGCAAGCAGAAACCAACAACAATCCGCATCATGATTCTACCCATGTCACACCCCTCTCTTTAATGGCATTTCGCGCGTTCCAATCCGCGCAGGTCTGCAGCCCGCTGTCGCCGAGCGTGCGCCAGAATTTCCTGGCCGTTTTAACCGAGTCTGCTCACACGTCCACCCGACGTGACCTTATTTGCGGGTTGTCCATACGCCTGTTCTGGGTACGTTGGACAGGGTACTGGGCCTGCATTAAATCCAAGTGCCAACGAAATGAACCCACGGTGAAATTGGGGCGACGCCAATCGCTGAATGTGTACGTCTCATGAAGTTGTCTTGAAGGGTTGGTAACATAGGATTCTCAGGACCGTGGAGTGCTATCTGAATCTCAGACGGCTCTGCGCATCACGCCTTGCCGTATGGGGCACGGGTGAAGGTGCCGAGCCCCCATCGGTTTTCCCAGCTCAAGCAAATTCGGCCAGCGAGAAAGGCCAAAATTCCGCCTTAAATCTCTCGCAGTTTTAACCGATATGTAATATATTCGTTACCATGTTGTAACCTGGAGTTCGCGTTATGCGGCTTCCAAGCGTAGCGACGTTTCTCTTGACCGGCCTGGTGCTGGTGCGTGCTCCAGTGCTAGCGGCCAGTTCGACCCCTCTCACGGACACGCATCCTGACTTCGTCAGCCCCTACCAGCCCTACGAATTGAAATTGAAATCGTTCTGTCCGGCCCGCAACCGGCCCGCTGGCGTCCTCCTCCACGTGCGCATTAACGGTGGACGGCCTTTGCGTTTGGTCCTCGACAGCGGGGCCGAGTCCATTGTGATTGACGCTAGAACCGCGCATTCACTGGGCCTTTCCGGCGCGTCAGAAATCGATCTGGTAGGCCTGAGAACGAAGTCGGCAAAGACAGGCATGGTCCAGAGCGTCGACATTGGACCTCTTTCCTTCCGAAATTGCCGCGTTGACCTTGTCGACGGCGAAGTTGTCGAGGGAGCCGACGGAGTGGTTCCGTTGGCGTTGTTCTCCGACTTCCTCATGCGGCTCGACCTGCCCGGAAGAACCCTCGGACTTTTTCCCTATCCGGACGAGCAGGGCCCGACTGGCTCTACCCGCCGGGCCGCGACCAATGTCAACTTGCTGCTGGTCAAAACGCAGTTTAACCGAAAGCGCGCCGGGTATGTCGTCCTGGATACGGGCGCATTCTGTAGCGCGATTTCTCGCGAGGTCGCAGGTACCTTGGACAGCTCCCAGTTTCTTCCGGATTTGCCCATTGCGACAGGCACTGGCGCTGCCGCCGGCCGGCTTGTCTTTGGCGCCGTGCATTTCGAGATTGCAGGGCGGGATCTTGCTCCCGACCGCGTCGTTGCCTTGGACTTGCTCAACCTCAGCCGCCACTACGGCGTGGAAGTGATTGGCGTCCTCGGGTTCCCGGCGTTGAGCTCGTACGTCCTCACCATTGACTACCGTAATCGGTCGGTCAAAATCGGACCTAAGCCGCGCGGTTCTCTCGGCGAACGGCATCACTCTTACCCCGAAAACTCACCTACCTCGCTGGCACTCCACTAGGCGCTCCCCGGGTAACGGTGACCCTGGTGAAGTGGCTCCCCTCGTTGCCAACCCCGAAACCACTTCCCAACGATGGCGGAGAAGTTCATTCCCTCGCGCCAGCATAGGTTGCCGCTGTGCACATAGTTCCGCCCGGTTTTAGGAATGCGGCCTCAAAAGTCATCTCTTCGCTTCTGTCGTTGAGCCTCAATGCTCACCCGCCAAGGCGATCTTCCTCCGGTTCAATTCCGATGCAGTCGTTTACTGCGTTCTTCAGCCTCTGTCTGCATCCAAGGTACTGTTCCGTCGTCTGTACGCTCACATGGCCGAGCAAAAACTGGATCTGCTCAAGCTCGCCACCCGCGACATGACAGAGCCGGGCACACGTGCGGCGAAGATCATGAGGCGCCAGCTTTGCGATTCCTGCTTTGGCTGCGCATTCCTTCACGACAGACCAGACGACCTTTTCGGTGACTCCTGCACCCCATACGAACCCACTCTTATTCACATTTCGAAGGACTCGCCCGCTGGATATACTGGCGGCCTCCATCCACACGTCCAGGGCGGCTTTGACCCAATTCGCCACGGGGACTGTTCGAATATGCCCTCCCTTTCCTATCAGATCGACAATGGCCCAGTGATCTTCCCTTCTTTGCAGGTGCTCGACCATAAGATGTGCCAATTCCGATCGGCGAAGGCCGCACCCGAGGCACACCGCGAGAATGCGCGGCTGCGTTTGCCACGGACCGTTTGGACGTCGGCGGAGTCAAGCAGCACTTTGGCCTCATTGGAACTGAGCCAATTGCCCAGCCTGACACCGAGTTTCTTTGCTCCCTTCACGCGGCGAATGCCAGCCGCCAACTCGGGGCTCAGCAGTCCGGTATCAGCGGCCTCGTTGGGCAGTCTTCTCACGGCGGCCAGTCGAAGGTTAATTGTGGACGACGCCAAGTGACGGGTTTCCAATTGCAGTCTGTAACGCAGGACGACGGTCTTGTTCAAAGCGAGTCTGCGCTCGGGACAATACTGCGCGATGGAATCGTCGATTGCGAACCGGTAAGAGAGTGTAGAATCGGGCGAGCTCAGAGTATTCAGGACGGCTACCTTGGCGTGGTCCAAATCGGGAAGGCGAAGGATTCGTTTTGGACGGGCTAGCTTCTTTTTAGGGCTTTTGCTCATCATGGCTAGCGGTCTCCTTATCTGCTAGACCATGATGAGTCGGATGGCAGGGTACGTGACGAGCAGGGCCTTTTTCGCGCTCAATCCCGTTTGGGTTGTTTGGAGGCCTGCCATGGCCGTCTATACGCAGAATTTGCCTTCTGCTTTCCGTGGGCTCGCACTCGGGCTGGCGCAGGCCAGCCCGAGCCGATCGTAACTACTAATAGGCATTGGTTTTGGGCCGAGGGTTGAAGTCGGCGGGGATGGGATTGGCGATGCCGAGCTGGCGATCGGTGGTGGTGATTCCCAGGTAGGAACAACCACCGAAGCCCCATGAGCCGGGCAGCGTGGTGATCATCGCGTCGGAAACCGTCACATAGTGCGACGGCAGGGGAGGAACCTTTCCGCTCAAGCGGGAGGGGCTAAAAGCGTCGAGCAGGTCCGAGATGCCGGGTGTGATCGCATCCTCCGGCCCCACGTTCTCTTGGTCGAATTCCGTCTGGGCCATTTGGCGTCCCTTCAATTCGTCGGGTAATTGCGCGAGGGGGGGTAGGTTGAACACGGTATCAATGAATTTAACCACCGACGATTGGCTGCCCTGCTCATGAGCAATATAGTGGGTGCGAGCGTAGGGCGAAATCACCAGGAATGGAACGCGTGGCCCATTGGTGATCAGAGAACCGTCTGGACCATAGGTGCGAATCGGCGGTTGCACGTGGTCATAGTCACCCTCGGAGTCGTCCCAAGTGAGGATGATGGCACTCTGGGACCAGTAGGGGCTCGCGGCGATCTTGTTGATGGCTTCGGCCACCATTGCTTCGCTGATTTGAGCGTCGGAATAAGCTGGATGGTCGTCGTCACCGAGAAAGGCCCCTTGGACTGTCTTATCGGGGTTAACCGGCTTCAGGCCGAAGAGGTTCGTATAGCCTCCCTTGACGAAAAACACACCGCCCTGCCTCGGAAGGGTCTTGTTTTCGACCGCTGAGAAGAAATCCCCTAGCCCGTGAAGCTGCTTGCTCATATTGGGGTTGTTGGCGATGTAGCCAAAATACTGAGGGCCGTTGTGATGCGTGATGTAGGAGGCGTGCGTCCCATTGGCGTCCAACGGATCACTGGAAGGGTAAGGTGGGACATCGGTAGATTCCTTGTCAAAACCTTCCTCGTACCAGCCGAAGGGTACGGTGGCCTGGTGGAGTCTGTAGATGAAAGGGATGTCGTCTTGTACGTCGTCAAGATCACTGGGAAGGAGATCCGCCTTCACGATGCTTCCAAGGTTTCCGCCTGCCAACGTCAAGGGGAGCGTCGCATAGGTCAGGTTAACTTCTGTGGTGTAGCCGGGGTAGTCGGTGGGGTTAACCGGCATCTTGTTCGCTCCCGCCGTGGGATCGGTCGGTGACCCCCACAAGGGATCATCGTCATCAAGCACCGGGACGCCCGACCCGGACCCGCCGTTACCGGGATAGGCCTGCGAAGGGTGCAGCGCCCATTGCGTCTGGCCTGCCTGGGCCCCGATAATCGCCAGATTCCCCGGCGTGGAAGGTCCCGTCATGGTTTGGAAGATGTTGTCGAACATAACGAACTTGTCCGCGTATCCCCAAAGCAAGGGGACGGTGTCGCAATCCTCATACGCCATGGCGAGTTCGCCCATCTGCTTGGCTTGCAGGGTGGGAGTGGGTGACGAGCTATACTTGAGCTCCTCGACGCGGGCAAACTGGTCCATCAAAGGAACACCACTCACGATGTCCATTTTCGCCACCATGCGCGGATGGGAGTGATCGATGTCGTCAGTATCCTGCGCGTAGCAGGTGGCGGGCGAGGAAGCGCCATTCACCGTCGAGTGCGGGCACTTGTCGTAGGGGCCGATGCGAAAGGGTGAGATGGCCACCGTGGCGCCCGTCGTATCGAGCAAATACTGCGTAAAGCCCGGAGTTTCCGCGGCCGGGTGGCTGTAGAGCCCTTCCGCGCCGGGGAATGTCCCGAAATACGAGTCGAAAGACCGGTTCTCCTGATAGATAACAAAAACGTACTTTACCTTCTGCTGAAGCAGCCTGATCACATCGGGATGCGACATGCGAGGTTCGGCTTCGCGGGGAATGAAGTATTGGTTCACGAGATCTCGCTCCTGGTTTCGGCCGTCTTGCGCGAGCAAGAATCCAGGCATTTGCAGCAACAACAATCCCACTATCATGGCGGAGTATTTCCGCCGTATCTTGGATCGCATGGGTCACCTCTCTGCAATGGAAAAGTGGCATGCCGGGAAGCCCAAGGAGAGATCGCCACGCTCCACAACGCATCGACGCTCTTTGGAACAGAATGGCACATGGATAACGTCGCCTACAGCACGGCCGGCAGAGGCCAACTGGGCTCACGGCACCGTCGGGCGAGCCGTCTAAGCCCTGCCTCCCTTTTACCTGGATTCCGTGAAAGCCAGATGAACCCGTTGCGAATAATGTGTGAATCAGGAAGCCACGGCGCCGGAACTGTATCGTTCAGAATTCGAGTCGAAGCGCCAACTGGATCTGCCGCGGCGTCCCGGTCCCGATGGGAGTGGTGTTGACCGGTTGGGTGATGACGCCAAATTCTCCGGGTCCGTCGGAGAAACTCGGGTCGGGGGCTCCGAACTGCGCGCGATTGAAAATGTTGAAAGCTTCGGCCCGGAGTTGGAGTTGATAGCGTTCTTTCAGGGCAATGCGTTTGCTCAGGCCCAAGTCAGCTTGCCACAGACCCGGGGCGCGGGCCGCATCCCTTGGCGCATCGCCGAACGTGCCTGCGACGGGCACCTGAAAGGCGTTGATGTTAATCCAATCCGAGGGCGTTGCGCCGCCCACAGGCACGAGGGAAACTCCGGGAACGAGGTTAGGACGTTGATTGTTGGTATTGCCGTCAGGCACAGCGCTGGCCGAACGATTGATGGTGACGTTGACGGGAAAGCCCGTGTGCGCGCCCACAATCGAGGTCAACTCCCAGGAGCCGAAAACACTGCGCAAGATTCCCGGCTGGTCCAGGTAGGCTTTGCCGGCCCCGAAGGGAAACTCATAGACGGCATGGGCATTCACCACCTGCCGGACGTCCCAGATGCCGCTGGCGTTGTCGCAGGCGCGGCAGGCCACGATTTCCGGAGTCAGCGAATCGCCGTCGCCGCTGCCCATGGAGCCGTCGTCAATTTCGTGCGACCACGTGTAATTCATCGAGAACAGCAGACCTCTGCGGAAGGAGCGTCGCAAGCTCAGCCCCAGCCCTCCATAGGTGCTGTTGCTGTCGTTGCCGCGCCAAGCAATTTGCCCGAATTGAGGATAGGGAGGCTGGCCCGTCAGTGGGTCGAGGACGTTAACATAAGAAAGAGTCAGCAGGTGAGTGCCCTTGCTGCCCACATAAGAGACGGTTGCCAGCACGTTGTCGGGGAGCGTTTGTTGAACTGATAGTCCCCATTGGGTCACGTACATATCCTTGCGGGTTCGTTCCATGGCCTGCGGGGAAATTACGCCGGTGACGTCAGCTAAAAAGGGATCAATGGGATAGGTCAAACCCGGGGTGGTTTTTGCGGAAAGAGAGTAACTGGCCACTTCATTGCCCTCGGGCACATTCTGGTCATCCAATTGTCCATCCTGATGGTAGGTCCCGAAGCCCGAGCGGATCACTGTTTTCCCGCCCAGCCACTTAGGGGCATAAGCAATGGCGATGCGCGGATCAAGGTCACGGTAGGTGGGCTGGCCGAAACTGGCGCCCACTCCGCAGTAGCCCGCCGCTCCGCACGTGGCAAAGTCAAAGGGATCGGGGCGGCCGTAGATTTCGTGAAAGATATTGAAGAAGCTGTAGCGCGCCCCCAGATTCAGGGTCAATTCCGGCGTCCACTTGAATTCATCCTGAAGGTAGCCAAAATACGTGAACTTACGCAGCCCATTGATCGGCTCCGCTTCCGTGTACTTGGCAGTGTTCACCTCGTCCGCCTCGAAAGCGCTCGCGGAAGAATAGGAGATTGTACCGCTCGGACCCTTGCCCTGATTCATCTGCACGCGGCGAATTTCGACGCCGGCCTTGAGGACGTTCCGGCCACGGATCTTCGTGAGGTTATCGATCCCGGCAAACGTGTTGCCCGCTCCGATGCTGAGGCGATCATTGTTCAGAGTCGTAAAGCCCGAAACCGCGAAGGCGTAGAGTGATCCGGTATGGTTGGCATCGGTCGTATCAGCGGTGCTGCGGTTGAAGCCGAATTTCGCTTCGTTTAGCAAAGTCGGCGAAAAAACGTGCAGCAGTTCAATAACCGCATTATCCGGCTTGGAGTTCAACACCTGGGTGTCTTTCAGATACTGTCCTGAACTGGCCAGCGGCACGTTACTGACGGCTTGATCGATATTCACTCGGACGAATGCGGTGGTCTTGTCGGTAAAACGCCGGTCCACCCGCATCATCCCGGAGTCCTCGTTCCCTAACTGCCGGCCATACCCGACGAATTCCGACACGTCGGGATTGCCCGTAACGGGCAATGTCCCCGTGGGGTAGGCATTCAGGAAAGGCAAGAGCGCGGGCGATTGAGCGGCCACTTGTGTACGGAAGGCGTCGGTTGGAACGTAACCAATCAGAGTTTGTCCCAAGATCTGCCGGTACCCCTCGTAGGAGGAAAAGAAAAAGGTTTTATCGCGCACGATGGGTCCGCCCAGGCTGCCGCCGAACTGGTTTAAGCGAAACGGCGGCTTGGTGGTGTCAATGAAACTTCGCGCATCGAAAATGTCGTTACGGACAAACTCGAAAGCGCTGCCGTGAAACTGATTGGTCCCGGAAGCCGAGGTCACCGCCATCTGTCCCCCGGCCGTGGCGCCGGTTTCGGCGGTGGCCAGCATGGACACGACGCTGAATTCCTGGATGGTGTCCAAGGGTATGGCCAAACGCACGTAGGGCTGCTGGGCTTGGTTGATGATATTGGTGGCGTTGACGCCGTCGTAGGTAAAGTTGTTGTCGTCGCGCCCGCGCCCGGCGACGCGAATGCTGCGCTGGTTGCTGCTGTTGTTATAGTCCGTGTCCACGGACAGGGGAGCGAGCATGGTCAGATTAGACCAGTTGCGGCCGTTGAGGAGGAGTTCGCTCACCTCCTTGTGCTCGACCCGGGCGCCCAAGGTGTTCGAGGTCTCGTCCAGTTGCTGGGTGCTCCCTGTCACCTCGATCCGCTGCGTGGTTCCGGAGACCTTTAGCACCGCGTTCAAAGTGGTGGTGTGCTCCACCGACACCACCAAGCCCTCATAGCCCGCCGGCTGGAAGCCCTGGAGGGAAAACGTCGCGGTGTAGGTTCCGACCGGCAGCTCGGGGATGTCATACGTTCCGCTGCCGGATGTGACTGCGACCCGCTTCAAGCTGGTCGCATTTTGTACCACGGTAATACTCGCGCCAGGCACTCCCAGCCCGGAAGAGTCCCTTACGGTTCCAGTCAAAGCGCCGCGGTCAACCTGTCCGTATAAGTTCGCAGTTAAGAGTGCGAAGAAAAAAAGCCAGCCCAGCCGGGTCATCAGGGATCCTCCTCTGGAATTGGCGGAGCTTAAGAGTGAAATCAATTGCGTCATATGAAGTCTCCAGAGCTGATATAGGGGCTTGCAGTGGTCTCGGTTCTTCTACGCCTCGCCACTTTGCCCCCTCCGATACACGTCAGATGCCAAAACTATTTGCACGGCGGAATTCGAATCCGGGCTTTCAGGCAAGAGAAAGCGGTCCACCTGGGCAGGTGAAGAACAGGGGGACGGAGTCTCGAACCGACTCCGTTCCCCCTCACGGCTATTTACTGCCCACCGCCAGTTCCTGCCGCCAACGCGTGGCTTGATTGGACCGGCACTTGCTGTGAATTCGCGCGGTAGAGCGCGAGGAGCTGTGCGCGGTTAGCCCGAAGATCGAGTCCGCTCGGGGTTGCCGGATACGGCTTTGATCCCTTCAGGCCCTGCCACAGGATGCGATTATACTTCGCGCCGTCAACACGGTCTTCCCCGGAGAAGTCCATACCCTGAGTGACTGCCGCCCAGTAAGCCGCGTCGTGGGTGGGACGGGGAATGAACTTGACGCTGGCCGGCAGCGGCGGCAGCGGCAGCGTGGTGTTGTAGAGCAGAAGAGAAGGCACAGCCTTATAGGTCCAATTCCTCTGACTCATATCAAACACATCCGTCATGGGAACAGCCAAGGCATCGTTCAAGTTGGAGTGCCGGATTCCCAGAATGTCCTCCATCGTACGGAACATGCTGAGGGTAGTATAGGAATTGGAAACCACGGCATGCTGTTTAACGTAGGGACCGATTACGAACGCGGTACTGCGGTGGGCGTCCACATGGTCGCCGCCATCCTGAGCGTCATCTTCGATCACAAAAATGAGAGTATCATTCTTGTAGATGCCGTGGGCAATCTTGTCGGCAACCAATCCAACGGCATAGTCGTTATCCGCCACGTCCAGTTCCGGCGTGTTGATGCCGTCAATCGCGATGGAGAAGTTACCCGTGTGATCGTGCATAATCCGCATCAAAGTCAAATTGGCCAGTCCACCGGTTGCATACTTCGCGTCGAAATCCCGCTGCCACTCCGTGAACCGGTAGTAATCGGGAAAGGTCAAATCGAATCCACGGAAGTAGATGTCGGTGTAGGGGGCCAAGGCCGGGCTCGTGGCGTATGATACTTGCGTGGGAGGGGTTGTGGAAGTGGGATCGGGGAGCTCCGGGATGGAGAGCGCCGTGTACGGGGCCGGTAAGTTATATCGCGCCTCGTCGATGAAGAAACCGTAGTTGCGAATCGACAAGCGGGCTTTCAAAGCGCCGTTCCAAAGGAAACCAGCCCCTTGTTCGCCATCCGCTGCATCGGGCGCGGCAGTGTTAGTGGTTCCGGGCAGCACGTCGGGATCGTCCGGCGAGAGAGGGTTGGCGGCCAGGCGCCCGGCAAGCGTGGGTATGCCGATATTCACGTTGCGGTTGGTGCCCTCTGAATCGTAACTCAACCCGCGTCCGGCATATTCCACCGTGACCTGCCGTTCCACCACGTCGGTAGCGTGCGCCGCGGTGGACCAAGGCCAGCCATCCATACTGACTTCGCTGGTGTCGTAAAAATTGTCCAGGGTTACGAAATTGCTCGCGAAGTTGTGAAAATTGGGAGTAGTAGCTGCGCCGAACTCCGTCAAATTGGGATCGCCGTCGCCCACTTCCAGATCACCGAGGATTTGATCGTAGGTCCGGTTCTCCTTGATGATGTAGATGATGTGATGAATCTTCTGGTGCAGAAACGCCAGTTTCTCTGCATCCTCGGGGCTGACCTGATATTGGAAATGGTTGTTGGCGGCAACCTGCCGGGTCAATCCCGGCAGTTCGGATGCGCTGGGGGTGGGGAAAATCTGGAACCCCGCTTTAACGAGCTGAAGGTCATATTCATTGCTGGCCGAGCATTGATCGGCGGGCAGCGAAGCAATCACGCCGCCGTGGCAATAGCCCGGGTTCGGCCCCGTTGGTGACTTCCCGTTCAAAACGTAGGTGTACTTTCCATCGCTGCTGAAGCTGACGGAGTTGGGGTACCAGCCGGTGGGAATCAACCCGATCACTCGGCTTTGCTTCGGAGCCGAGCTAAGCTGGACCACGGCGACGTTGTTCATCCAACCATTGGTGACGTACAACAACTTCCCGTCCGGCGAAAGTGTGACACTGTTGGTGTTGCTCCCCTTGAAGTCAGCTCTCCATTCGGAAAGCAGCCCGGCAGGCGCCGTCACATCAATACTGTCAACCAGGGTGTTGGCGGAGGTATCAATCACGCCCACCGAATCGGTGACGTCTTGGGCGACGTAAAGCGTTGACTGACTTGCGTTGAGGACCATTTTGATGGGCTCACCAGGGACCTTAATGCGGGTCATGATGGCGGGCGTGTTGGCAATGTCTACGACGTCTATTTCCCGGTCGCGGATGCTTGAAACATAAGCGGTCTGGTTGCCCTTAATGACCACCCAAAGCGGATATTCTCCACCCGGAACCCCAGCGTTCGCAGAATTCTCCTTGCCAGGACGAAGGTCAAGCTCGGAATTTACAGCCCATGATCCCGACTGCTTGGTGAGGATGCTGATCGAGTCGTTGTAGTAGTTTGCGACCACGAGCTTGGTGCCGTCCTGGGTGATCGCAACGCCGGCAGCCTGCGACATTACCTCAAGTCCAACCCCGGACCCGTCCGTGAGCGGGTTTACAACGTGGCCGAGCGCAATCGGACTTCCTGCTTGCTCCGCCCAGACTCCCGCTACGAGAGCGTACGCGTGCACGTTGTCATTGACGCCGCCCCCCACGTAGAAAGCGGTGCCGGAGGGATCGAAGACGATCCCATTGTAAGTGTTAAGGATCTGGATCACCTGCTTCTGGACGGGCAGGTACTTGGAGATGTCGAAAACAAACACAAACTGGGTTGAGTCCGCCGCATTTAGGGCGCCTTCGTTCGCCCCGGAAGGAAACTTCACCAAGTTGTAACCACTCGTAAGCACGAGCAAAGTCTTCCCGTCAGGGCTCACGACGCTGGTCACGGCTTGTCCAGCCGTGTAAGAAGGATTGTCGCTCAAGCCCGGATTCAAGGCTTGGAAGCGCGCCTCGCGGGGCGCCAAGGGCGTGATTTGTTGACCCGTGTTCGGAAGTTGTTGGGCGCGCGATGCGGGCGTTAGAACCGCCGCGATCGCAGTGGCAATCAAGATCTGTCGCAAGATGCTGATACGACTCATGCGAGTCCTCCTTTACGTTTGCGAAATCCGGATTCTCACACGTTTCCCCCGGCGCCGCTGCTGCGCTCCCATTTTGGCATGTGGACCGATTGTCGAATGCTGATCCAGCCTCGCCGGTTTTCAAATATTTCGGGAATATTGAATCATCCCGGTGTTACTCGGTCATGAGCGCGGAGTGAATTCCTCGTGAAGCAGCAATGAAGACGCTATAAAACGTTTGCTCCGAAAGATTCGGTTTTATGTGGAGATTGTTTAGTTTTTCATCGCCCCGCACTACGGGAACCTAATTACCGGTCACAGACGGGTGGAGCCATTTGCCAAGCACATGCCGACAAAATCTCCGTATGCCCCTGGTGCCGGCGCTGGAAAACAGAGTTGTAATAAGAAGGCATTGCCACCTGCCGCGGCTTTGGACGATCCTTGCGCGCATGTGCGGAAATCCGCTAGTGAGCGCTGCGACTCCAATTAGCGGACGCTTGACAATAGGGAATGGCACCCTCGGAGCTTACCTACCGATTCCGGGCCAAGATTGACAAGGTTGGTTGGCATACCTTCCGGCGGACCTATTCAACACTCCTCCACGCTTTCGGCACGGCACCAGTAATTCAAAAGGAACTGCTGCGGCACGCGGACATTCGCACCACACTTGACCTTACACCCATGCCGTATCGGAAGAGAAGCGGGCTGCCTCGTCAAAAGTGGCCCGTGCATTATGGGCAGATTAAGTGAAGTGGTACGAAGTGATACTTTTTCAAAATGGCGGAATGGGGTTAAGTCCTTTAGTTAGTTGGTGGACCTGGAGAGGTTCGAACTCTCGACCTCATGACTGCCAGTCATGCGCGCTCCCAACTGCGCCACAGGCCCACGGTGGAAAACCGACAACTCCCTATTTGTAACATGCGCTCGCGGGGCTGTCAACAAACGGATGCGTCCGGTCTATGGATGATTCATCCCCAACACACTTCTACCCCACTACCCGGAATTTTGGTTGCGAGAGCTTGATTCGAACAAGCATTGCCAGGTTCAGAGTCTGGAGTCCTACCGGTTGAACGATCTCGCAATGGTTCTGGCCCCTGGAATCGAACCAAGATTAACTGATTCAAAGTCAGCCGTCCTACCCTTAGAGTTCACAATCTACAGTTCACAGTAAGAACCCATTGCATTTGGACTGTTAACTGTCGACTGTGAACTTCCTTATGGGTTGGTCCCCAGTCCCCGAGTCGAACGGGGCTCTACGGCTTTTCAGACCGTCGCAACGACCGCGCTTGCTCACTGGGGTCATTTCTCAAGTGCCAAATTCCGCTAATCGACTTCGCATCTTCGGAAAGTACAACCGCGCCGTCCTGCCCTTGGCGGTTGACCGCCCTCTGCCCAGAGACAAAGGCCACGGGGAATCCCTGGGCGTCAAGTTTGTAGCCACGGTCAGCGCTTTTCTGTGGGTACGAGGTTTCTTCAAAATGGAAGGCGCGGCGGGAGTTGAACCCGCATCAACGGCTTAGAAGGCCGTGGCCCTCTCCCTTGGACGACGCGCCCATGGTACGGTGGACGGGACTTGAACCCGCTAATGGTCAGCTTGAAGGGCTGACGGCTCGACCACTTTGCCTTCCACCGTACAAGATTGGCGGGCAGTACGGGATTTGAACCCGTGGTCTGAACCGTGACAGGGTTCCGAGGACGGCCTGACTCCTCTAACTGCCCGTAGCCTCAATGGGACTCGAACCCATGTGCTCGAGAGAGAGTCGAGCATCCTAGCCGCTGGACGATGAGGCCAAATTTGGTTGCAGGGGCGGGATTTGAACCCGCGTAGATTGCGTTATGAGCGCACGCTGGGACCGGGCTCCAGTCTACCCTGCACCCTTCCTGGTCGGCGTGGCTGGATTTGAACCAGCGGCCTCTCCGCCCCGAACGGAGCGCTCTCCTCCAGGCTGAGCTACACACCGAATCTTGGTCGGGGTGCGGTGAATCGAACACCGGTCTCACGGTCCCAAGCCGTGGGCGCTACCATTGTGCTACACCCCGAAAACTTGGAGCGGATGACGGGATTCGGACCCGCGTCGCTGGTTGGGAAGACCAACACTCTGCCCTTGATCTACATCCGCATGGAGCGGTCAGCGGGAATCGGACCCGCGCCCCGACACTGGCAATGTCGGATTCTGCCACTAAACCATGACCGCAACGCCTGGTGGACGCGGGGGAAGTCGAATCCCCACTTCCGGTTTGCAGGACCGGAGTGCTCCCGTTATCACTACGCGCCCAAATCTGGTGCCCAGTCCGGCTTGGGATTCCGGGACCTCTGGTTTGTAGGACCAGCGCTTTTAACCCATCTCAGCTAACCGGGCAAATCTTGGTGCGGGCGGCGAGACTTGAACTCACACCTCGCGGCTTAAGAGGCCGGTATTCTGCCACTCGAATTCCGCCCGCAGGGAGCTAGCGCTGAGAATCGAACTCAAGTCGGTCGCTTACCGTGCGACTGCTCTGCCACTGAGCTACGCCAGCGTGGAAGCCCTGATCGGATTCGAACCGATGACCTGCTGGTTGTAGGGCCGAACAGCGTTCGGCCCAGGCCGAGCGCTGCTCGGCCCTACGGCTCGGTGGCGGCTCCGCCGCGTTGCCCCTCAGGGCACAATCTTGGGGTGGCTGACGGGAGTCGAACCCGCTAAAACCTGATCCACAGTCAGGTCCCGCGCCGTTTGGGTTCAGCCACCATGGAGCCGCAACTGAGAATCGGACTCAGGTCTGCTGGTTACGAATCAGCCGTTCTGCCACTGAACTATTGCGACTGGTGAGAGCGGCGGATTGGGTGCCCGCATCGCCCGGCTTAAAAGGCCGGCCCTCTGCCCGTTTGAGTTACGCTCTCACAAATCTGGCTCCGGAGGAAGGACTCGAACCTTCAGCCTCTCGGTTAACGGCCGAGCGCTACCACCGTTGAGCTACTCCGGAACAATCTTGGTCCAGCGAGAAGGAGTCGAGCCTTCGTCGCTCGCTTATCAGGCGAGTGCTCTGCCCTTGAGCTACCGCTGGATGGAAGGCGCGGTGGGGCTCGAACCCACATCTTCCAGTTTAGGAAACTGGCGGGCAATCCGGTTGCCCTCACGCGCCCTCGATCTGGTACCCCCGAGAGGATTTGAACCCCTGTCTCGACGTTCGTAGCGTCGTGTCCTCATCCCTTGAACGACGGGGGCGAAACTTGGTAGTGGTCCAGAGAATCGAACTCTGCCGCGCACCCTCGTCCGGGGCAATTACAGGCTTATAAGACCCGCCCGCACACCAGTGCTGACCACCATGGAGGCGCGGGTCGGAATCGAACCGACGATTGAACAGTTTTGCGGACTGTCGCCTTCCCACTTGGCTACCACGCCTTGGCAGGAGCCGTAGGGCCGAACAGCGTTCGGCCCGGGCCGAGCGCCGCTCGGCCCTACGGCTTGGTTGCGGCTGTCCCGCGCCGACCTACCGCTACACCCTGCTCCGCTATTCGTGCCTTTCGGTTGTCAAAGAGCAATAAAAAAGCCCGCCTTTTGGGCGGGCCTTTTAGAATCCTGATTATGGTTAGATTCTACCCGCCACCTCCGCGCCCTGGATTGGTCGCCATGATCGTGTTATCGACGACCTGTCCATGGTTGCACACGAATGCGCCACACGGCCTACCTTGCCGCTCGCGCTTTATTTCGGGTTTTGAGAATCTCAACATAATTAACTCTGGAACTGGTGGGGGAACTCGCATCCCCGATTGCCGCATTACAAATGCGTCGCAGTCGCCACCGTGCGACACCAGCCTATCCATATTATTCTCCTCGCGCGTAAATAATTCAACAAAAAAATACGGACATCACTTGGCGTCCGCCAGGAGGTCGATTTGAGGTAATTTCATTGAGCTTAACCATCACATGGCGGATTAACCGGCCTCGTAGCAGCGAGTTTATCCCTCGACCGACGGATCGGACAGGCGCGTGCCAAGAAGGATCGGAATGGGTTCCGCCACCCCAGGGTCAAAATGACGCACTCCAGCGACAATCCCCAGGCGCGGAAATAGGTCAAAATGTCAGTATTTCCGGCGCTGGTGCCATGACTCGGGACCTCTCACCGTTTCTGGAATAGATTTAATAACCGACCTGTCAACTTTTTGGAACAAACCTTTATTCTTCGGTGTCACTCTAATTGGAAAGAGAGGCTTGAAGAGAGACACGCTATTGATGTTCGGGCTTGAAACTGGTATCTTGAGGACGTTATGGGTACCGCCCGTTCGGTAAGCATCACGCTCGCACAAACGCTGCCGGCCGTTAATGAAGAAGCGGCATTTGTGGAGGATCTGCAAGCGGGCTCTGAAGATGCGTTTGCTTACCTATTGGCGGTGTATCAGAATCCCGTTTTCAATCTGGTCTGGCACATTGTTGAGAGCCATGCCGACGCCTCGGATGTTTTGCAAGACGTTTTTGTGAAAGTCTTCAAAGGGATCAAGGGGTTTAACGGCGACAGCAGCTTGCGGACCTGGATTTACCGCATTGCCGTTCACGAAGCATCGAACCATCGCCGGAGCTGGATTCGGCGCCACTGGCGTGAGCCGATTTCGATAGATGACAGCGAATCTCCCTCGGCCGTCGCGGCTGCGGAAGCCGCTTCGAGCGAGGGTAGCCCTTATCAAGTTCTCGAGCAGGCGGAGAGGGAAGTGGTGGTAAAGCGAGCTCTGGCGAGCCTGGCGCCGCCGTACCGGACTGTAGTGGTGTTGCGCGAAATCGAGGGGCTGCCTTACGAAGAGATCGCGCAGGTGCTGGGTTTGGCTGAGGGAACCGTCAAATCTCGACTGTTGCGCGGCCGGGAATTGCTCCGCCGAAAGTTGGCGGGCTATGTGGGCAAGGAACATGTTTGAAACCTGTGTGGAAATTCGGAGTCATTTCTCGGACTACCTCGACGACCGATGTGCGCCGGAAGCGAGGAAGTCCATCCGCTACCACTTGTCCAACTGTGACGTTTGCCAGGAGCAGCTCGAGCAATGGCAATCAATCCGGGAGGAGTTGCAGGCGCTCCCGCACCGGCAAATTCCCCCTGAGCTGGCCTTGCGTTTGCGCGTGCGATTGTCGCAACAGCTCCACGCGAATTTCATCGCCAGTCTCTGGGTGCGTTTTGAGAATGCCATTCGGCCCTTGCTGATCCCGGCAACCGGTGGCGTGATTTCGGCGGTAATCTGCTTTTGCCTGATCATGGGGTCGGGGGTGGCTCCCATCACGGACATTCCCGACGTCAGCGTGCAATTGGTTACCCCGGCGCGCGTGCAGGTGCTGGCACCCATGGACTTCAACACCGGTGAAAACGGCTTGGTGCTGGTGACCCAGATCAACGCTGAGGGCCGCGTGAAGGGGTATCGCGTTCTTTCCGGCGAGCGTTCGCCGGAGCTCATGCAGCGCCTTGACCGGATGATCTATTTCAGTGTCTTCCAACCGGCGACCATGTTCGGCAGGCCCACGGATGGGGAAGTGGTTCTCTCCCTGCGGCGAATCACGGTCCGAGGGTAGTCCTTTTGCCTTTCACTCCAGCCCTTCCTTTGCATCTCCGACTTGCAAGAAGTGGAGTGCGGACCTTCTTTGTAGGCCTGCGGGTTTTCCCTGCCCATGGGGAACGAGCCCCGGACTTACAAAACAGGTCCATGCTCCACTTGCTCGCTTCTGGCTCCCGCCCTGACCGGCCGGCGCTTCCCGGGGCTTGTCTCGTCGCGGCATTTCTGGCCGTGCTGATGGTGCCTATTCCCGCGCGCCCGCAGGCGGCGGGGAATGTTCTGCTGGAATCAAATGAGCAGCTCTTCTGTGTCCTGGCAGCACTGAATGCCGCCGGGTACGACGCAGGCATGGGTGCGTCCAGCAACGATACGCGACGCATGGTGCGTGATTACCTCGAGGCGCAGAACGCTCCCGTGCTGCCCGACCTCAAGAAATTCTACGACGGGCATCGGGTGAAAGATGATTCAGGCAGGGATCTGGGCCAGTACATTTCCCTCGCGCTCTTGTTGGGCTCACCCCCGGACTTCAAGCTTGCCGTTGCCCCGGAGGAGATCCCTCCCGACGCGCGTGATGTGCTGGGATTTCTTCCCCTCCTGCGAACCTTTTATGCCCAGTCCAAAATGCTGATCATCTGGTCGCAGGTGCAAAAGCAGTATGACGCGGCCGTGGCCCGCTATACCGACGCCGTCCGACAGAGCATCGTCCTGACGGAGGCTTACCTGCGGTTTCCTGCCGGCGGCTATTTGGGCCGCACTTACGCCATTTATATCGACCTGATGGCCGAGCCTGAGCAGGTGCACTCGCGGATTTACGGTCTGGACTACTACCTGGTGATTACTCCATCCGCCGATCTTAAGCTCGATGAGATTCGCTTTCAATATATGCACTTTCTCCTCGATCCCCTGGCCGCAAAATATGGCGCCGAGATCGCGCAAAAGGGCGTGTTGGCTATGGAAGCTCACCAAGCTCCCATGCTGGGGCCCGACTTCAAAGATGATTTTGGCCTGCTGGTCACCGAGTGCCTGATCAGCGCCGCGCAACTGCGCATGGATAAAGTCCCCGAGGCCGATGCGCAAAAGAAGTTGGATGAGATGACCGCCCAGGGCCTTATCCTGGTCCATTACTTTTACGACGCGCTGAAGGACTTCGAGCGCGGGATCGATTCCATGACGACTTACTACAAGCCCATGATCCTCGCCATCGATGTTCATGCCGAACAGAAGCGGCTGTTCCCGGTTCACTATGCCACTCGCCCGCCCGCCCCCGTGACCAAGGCGGCGCCGGCGAAATCGGAGGAAGAGCAACTCCTCGACCAGGGCGACAACCAGTTTTTCGAGGGAAAATACCTGGAAGCGAAAACCTCATACCGCACCGTGCTGGATAAGGACGATCCCCAGAGCGAGCGCGCCATTTATGGCCTGGCTGTGGTCTACGCCAATACGCGAAAACCCGATTTGGCGGAAGAGTACTTTCAGAAAGCGCTGGCCACCGCCCACGACCTGCGCATCGTCACCTGGTCGCATATCTACCTGGGTAGGATCGACGATTTGAACGGCAAGCGCGATGCCGCCCTGGTGCAGTATCACGCCGCCCTGCTGACCGCCGCCGCCTACCCCATGGCCCTCCGCGCCGCCCAAAGCGGCATGCAAACCCCCTTCGGCTCGCCTCCCCCGGGTGAGAAGCGCGAAAAACCTTAGGCCATTTAGATGCCGGCTTGTTTCCCGAGAAGCACGTATAGCGCGGGCCGGTCTTCTAGGTCCGCGGTTTTTAGGTTCAAATCCTCGTGCTACGAAAGTGCGGACGAAGAACCGCGGACCCAAAAAACAGGTCAGCGCTACGCTTCCCCGGCGTCGAAAGCCTGCCCAAGCGGTTGAAATCAGAAGCGGTCAGGTGTAAGTCATTCCTCTGTCGAGCATTGAAAACGGATAAAACTGATTCAAATGGTGGTGGGCTGGAATTCACAGTTCTCTGGACCGGCTTCGCAAGCTGACGTTGGTTGACGCCGGGGACCAAATGTTGAAACCCAGGGGAGGCAAGAATGATGATGCGCCAAATCAAAGAGGCCGATTGGAAATTCCTTCGACAGGTACACAAGGAGGCGCTGGAGCGCCTCTCCCAACGAATCCTGTTGGAGGTCGAGCTCATCAATTCTGACCGCACCAAGGGCTTTCACGAAAAGTATTTGGAAATCTGGGCGGTTCTCAAACGGCGGGATAAACAGATGGCGCAAGCCTTCGATGGCCTTCGCCGATCGACCGCATGGACTCAACTCGCTTCCATGAAAGCTCTGGGTGTGGTGACCGAAGATGAACTCGCGCGCTTCAGTCAAGAAACGCGGGAGATTGTCGCTTTGAAGCTCAGTTAGGGCGAGCCAGGGTCTTGCCGCAGCCCTCTGCTATCTTCTCGTAACACACTCCGTCACGCGGGTCGGAAGGATCCTGTTCGGTGGGTAAATGCAAAGGGCCACGCCCCCCCTAACTGGTCCGGGCTATACGGGTTTTTCATTCCCGTGATCGATGATGTTGTGTATGGCCATTATTCTGCTGCTGGAAAGATTTCCTTAGGGAGACGGCTTAATACGAAATGAGTATAAGGAAACGGCTTGTCGTGAAAGGCCAGAAAACCCTTCAGGTATTTCTCAGCCGCTTGTTGCGCGTGGAAGCAGGCTGCGTCCAGCGAACCCGCCGCGATGGTCGCGTCTATACTAACAAAATCGCTTGCCGCCTTTCGCAACCATCCCCGCACGGCATCAGCCTTTTCTTTCATATACGACCTTTCCCTCACGGACGGCCGTAGTGATGAAGGCCTGGGGTACAGCGCTCCAATCAGTCACTTCTTCCGGTGTATAAACCATCAGGTCCACTGGTGCGTTTAATCCGGCCAGTGCGAGGTAGAGCGGGGCATCGCGCCGGTAGCCGGGCTCGCCGGATTCCTTAATCACCAGCACATCGAAATCGCTGTTGGGTCGGGCGTCGCCCCGTGCCCGGCTGCCGAACAAGATAATTTTGTCCGGCTGCGCCGTTTCGACGATTCGGCGGACAATATCTTTAATCAGGTCGTCATTCGAGGGGGTCATGCTTCGAGAGCTTTCCCTTTGCACCCGTGCACGCATTTTTCGTCGCGAGGACTCGCTCAATACTACAGCCACCAAGTGCATCCCATCCTTTATGTTATCAAACCAGCGCGAAAAAAGGCGAGCATTCGCAACCCGGGCACTCCTGCGCACATGGTCGGGGTCCGCCTGGGTCTGCCCTAAATGATTACAGTACGTGCCGCCATAATACTCTCCAAGAGTCCCGCGTTGTCGAGACAAATCATTGGCTCCGCCCAAAAGGTAATGGATTGGCTCGATGCAAAGGCCTGAACCCGCCACTTCAGAACTCAATGCGCGCTTGAAATGCAATCATGCGCGGGGAATTGTCGCCCCCCAGGCCCACTCCCAGTAACCCGGTGGGAGGGGAAGTGGTGAAGGTGAATGCTCCAAATCCCGTTTGCGTCGACGGTTTCCCGGGAATTCCCGCCAGCACCATGTTGGGGAGCGCGAAATTGGGATGATTCAGCACATTGAAGAACTGCCCCTCGAGGCGCAGCTTGGCGTGCTCGGTCAAAGGGAAATATTTGGTCAAGTAGAAGTCATTCCACACGAAATTGGGTCCGCGCAGAGCGTTGCGGCCGAGGTTCCCGAACTGGCAGGTGGTGGGGCTATCTCCACCCGCGCATGCGCCGGTGCTGGGGTCAACGGTAGAGACAAAAGCATTAGGGTTGAGCCACTGGAGGGTGCCGGGCTGCGTCACGCCGGTAATGAAGTGCTGCTGGTACAAGGGCACGCCGGGCACGCGGCTGGCGAATTGCGGTCCGCTGCCCTGGACAATGCCATTTCCATTCGCCGAGTACGGCGTGCTCAAGACGGAGAAGGGAACCCCGCTGTGCCAAAACGCGGTTCCCGAAACCTGCCACCCATTCAGCGCATAACCCAGCCGGTGGTTCCGGACCTTAATCGGCAACTCATACACGTATTGACCATTGAGATTATCCCGGATGTCGTAATCGCAAGGGCCATAATCCCGAGAGAGTTTCCCAGGCAAGGGGGAGAGCACCGCGCCGGCGGAGAACTGCAAAAACCCCCCATTTGAGACTGTGTCCATGCAGCGGCTCCAGGTGTAATTCACCTGCCCCTGTAGCCCGTGCCCGAGGCGCTTGGCTCCCGTCAGTTGCAGGCCATGGTAATGGCTGTTGGCGCCGGTAGAGAACTGGGCGACGGCTCCAAACCTCGGGTCGGTGGGCTGCGCGTAAGGGAACGGCGCAAAGCAGCCTTGGCACACCGTTTGATAGCCATTGGCTTGCGTCAAGTACGGTTGGTTTAGCGCGCGCGTCCCCACATATTGCGCGTGCACGCTCCCCGTCCCTCCAAACTGATGTTCGAGGCCGAGACTCCATTCCATGAAGTACGGCGCGTGAAGCTCGCCATCGGGGACTGCCGTCATGGCCACGGGGGGAAGGCAGGCGTTGGGAGTTGCCTGGGGAGAAGCGCAGGAAAGCGAGCCCTGCGAGAATCCCATGCCGAAGGCCTGGTTCGCGGTTACGGTTGCGTCGACCGCGCTGTTCGGCGTCCCCGGAGCGATGGTGGTCCCGCCCACCGTGCCCAGCAATCCGCCTTGGAAGGTTCGGACGTAAGGCGGATTGGCGCCAATCGTGTCCGCAACACTGCCCGGCAGAATATCGCTGAAGAGGCCGAAGCCGGCTCGCAGCACGGTGTTGGATTCAAACTGCCAGGCGAAGGCGGTACGCGGCTGGAGAATGGCCAGCGGCGTGGAGGAGAACAGATTGCCCAGATGCGTTTCGATGGCGGCATTCAAGGGCTGATTGACGTCATGGGAAATCGCCTCAAAGGATCCACGCAAGCGCGCCACACCATCATGCGGATTCAGAGGATTGGAATTCAGCGTGTCCCGCACTCCGAACGTCCAGGTCAGCTTGGAAGTCACTCTCCACGTGTCCTGCGCATAGAGATCGAGGTTGAGAAAGCTGAAGGGTTGGTTCGCGGCCATGGGGAAAGTCTCCGAGGCCGTGGAAGCCACCCCGTAAATGAACTGCGGCAAGGTGGTGTAGGTGACCGTGGGAACGGTGCCTTCGCCGAAATCATAGTCGTTCAAGCGGAAGATTCGAGTATTGGTGCCAAACCTGAATTCGTGCGACGCCCGGCTCCAGGCCAGGTTGTCATTGATGAAGAACCGCGTAGCGCGCCTTCCCTGCACCCATGTGTTGTCGAGCCCTCCCACGGGGGTGAACGGCGCGTTGGCCCCGCTACCCTGCAAAACGACGGGGAAGGCGGCAAGGGTTTTCTGAAGGTCGCTCGGCCCGAACAAGCTCTCATACCAGGAGAAACCGGGATTGAAATAGTTCACCAGATTCTGCGAGAAAATGTGCGTGTACCCGGCCGCAAACGAGTAGAGCGGTTGGGGGGAAATCGCGTCGAAGAGCGGATTGATGGGATCAGTGTACGCCGCTTGCAGGCCCGTGTCCGTCTGAAAGCGAAACCAGGTGACATTGTTCGCGTTGATGTTGTGATCGATGCGAACGGTTTGCACCTGCTCATGGTCATCGCTGGAGTGCGAGACGCTCTGCCGGTTGGCGCAGCCGTCGCCATTGGGCGGGTTGCCCGGCGCCGGTGTACCGCCGGAACCGAGGGGGCAGCCGAGCACGGCCAGGGGCACGCCATTGGCATTCCGGTAGAGCGAGAACATGTTCTGATAGAAAGGCACCAACTGCGGCGCCGCCGCATAGACCGACCCGGTTACGGAGTCCGTTCCCCCGAGGGGAAGTTGTTGCAGAACGTATTGCTGGAACGCGGCGGTGGGAACGGTCGCCGGCGTGACGATGGGCAGCGCAATCCGCACCCATTCGCTGTCGAAAAAGAAAAACAGCTTGTCGCGGACAATCGGGCCGCCCAGACTGCCGCCAAAATGATTTACCGTCGATCGCGGCTTTTGGTTACCGGGGGTGGCGTTAGTGAAAAAGTCCGCGGCATTCAACGCCGACCCGTTCCAAATTTCGTAGAGGTTCCCGTGAAATTGGTTGGAGCCGGATTTGGTGACGTAGTTGACTTGGGAAGCTCCGTATCGTCCCTGATCCACGGAATAAGAAAGGGTGTTCACGGTGACGTCGGAGATGGAATTCAATCCCAGAACGAGGTTGGTGGAAAGGCCGCTGTTGAGGTTGGTTAAAGGGTCGTTGGTTTCGAGTCCATCGACGATGTAGCCGTTCGACAGGGCAGGCAAACCGTTGAATTGGACGTTGCCGTATCCGTTCGTCCCACCCACAAAATCGTTGCCGCTCCCGGCGGTGTTGATAAGCGCGCCGGGGGAGAATTGCAGAGGGTAGGTCAGATCGCCACCCGGATTGGGCAGGTTTTCAAGTGCGGGCGCACTCAGCGTCGTGGAGGTGTTCGCGTCTTGCACGTTGATGAGCGGGGCCGCGCCACTGACCTCAATCGTCTGTTTGGATTGGGCCAATTGCAGCTCGAAGTCAACGGACTGCTTCTCGCCCAGCCCGGAAAACACCTTGTCAATCTGCTGTGCCTCGAACCCTTTTGCCTCGACTCGAACCGAGTATTCGCCAGGCTTTAGCTGGGGGAAGTTGAACCGCCCCGCCTCATCGGTCTTGACGCTGCGCGTCAGGCCGGTTTCGCGACTCGTGATCGTTACATTCGCTCCCCCAACGGCGCCATGGGTAGCGTCGGTCACCTGGCCGACAATGGCACTGGTGGTTTCGCCTTGCGTCCAGCCCACCATGGGGAAGAGAACAAGTACACTCATGACCAGAAGACTGCCCATAACCGTCCGCCGCATTTTCCTCAGGCCTCCCGGGGATGTGGTTTCGCGTGCTACCCAATTTCTATCCAAGCTCCATATTCAGCTAAACCACAGATTGCTTGCTTTGATTAACCATAGTTAACTATAATGAGTGGAGGATGTCAAGCGAAAAGTGCAGCTTGTGATTAAGCGTTGGCCGTAATAGGATGGAGCTTAGGTTCCGCCTCACCGAACACAGGAGGGAAGCGGACGGTGCCAAAAGGTGGAAAAGGTTGCGACCATGAAACTCACTATTTCGAAGGAGGATTACTTGAAGGCCATCGCCGAGGCCCTGTCCGAGGAAGGGACGGTGCTTGCTGCCACGGTGGCTCGATGGCTGAGTGTGAGTGCGCCTGCCGTAACCCTGGCCCTGAGGCGGCTGCGGCGGGACAAATTGGTGGAAGTTGATCGCAAAGGCCGAGTTTCTCTGACTGCGCTGGGGCAGCGAGTCTCGGACAAACTTCGGCTCCGCCATCATCTGGTGGAGCGAATGCTGCACGAAATGCTGGGAGTGGAGTGGTACAAAGTCCACGATGAGGCGGAGCGCTTGGAGCACGCCATTTCGGAGGGCGTGGAGCAAAGGCTCATTGAGAAGCTCGGCGCAGACAGGCTCTGCCCGCATGGGAATCAAATCAATAAGAGCCCCGCCCAGCGGCGCGAGGCGGGCCTCCAACCTCTGTGGGAGGCGTCACCGGGGTCGGTGGTCCAGGTTAAGAGCGTTAACGAACGGGATTCAAGACTGCTCGAATACTTTGAGGGACTGGGCATTCGACCTGGGGCGCACGTGAAAGTGATCCGCGCCAATTATGACGGCACGCTTGCTCTTGATCTGCGCGGTCGTCCCACCAACCTGGCGGAAGCAGCCGCGAAAATGATCTGGGTTTCAGCCATCACCAAACCTTCGGAACGCGCTGCCTGAAAATCACGAAATACCCGCCTCATTCCACCGTGCTGAATCCAGTCGCCGCTTGTTCCGCAGCTTAGGGAAAGAGGGCAATCGCTTCCCTCTGTAGACTCATGATGATTTTTGAGGCAGCGGCTCCAGAATCCAAGCTTCCCCAAATCGCTGCCGCTCAAAGTAGCCGGAAAAAAGCAGCCGAGGGGAGGGATCTATCGAATTCTGCTTGAGAACATGGCAGGGGTGGAGGGACTCGAACCCCCGACCCTCGGATTAGAAATCCGATGCTCTATCCGGCTGAGCTACACCCCCGCAGGGACTTACGGACACGACGCCAGCACATGTGGCGGCTATTGTAGCGGGAGGCTGTCCTTCTTGACTATCGGGCAGCCCCTCGGACGCCTGAGCGTTCATCGCCTGAAGTTTTTCCACCGCTCGTTCCGTTACTTCGTGGCTTGGATGCACGCATCGCTGAGAAACCGTTACCGAACTAGCGCCCATAAGCTGCATGGTCGCAAGCGCATCTGCCCCCGCTTCGCCAAGCCGGGTTCCGCAAGTGTGCCTTAAGGAGTATATAACGAATTCGGCGGGCATATGAAGTGTGGCCCGGACTTGGTAGTGAGCCAAATCCGTGTCGATGACTCAAGGGTGCCGGCTCAGTTTGATGATTTATCCCGGTGTCGTTGGAACACGATTTGACCTAGCCGAAGTCTGCTGTCCCTCGTGAGGTTGTTTGGGTTTAACCTTCCGCGCCCTCCCGAAACTAACATCATGGCGAGGTGCTTGGTTAAGGACTTGGCACGGTCGCAGAAGCTTCGCTCGAGTCCGAACTCTGCGTGCCATTCGCAGCTACGGCGGTGGCCGCATAGTAGTACGTCGTCCCTGCTGTCACATTCAAGTCAACATAATTGGTCGCATTAATGGGCGTGGAATTCAGGGGCGTAGCAGATGGAGAGATCTCCTCACCTTCGGTTGTGCTCCGGTAGATAATATAGCCCATTATCCCAGAGGTCGGGCTAGCGGTCCAGGTTAGGACCACATCGTGGAGCCCTGTGCCGCTCAGAGCCGTGGATTGCGTGCTGCCCGCGACATTGTTGCTGTTGTCGGTGACAACCAGTGTCCCGCTACGGCTCCCGCTGGCGGTCGGCGTGAAGACCACAACAATCGTGCAGGTGGTACTTGCCGCCAGGGTGGCGCCGCACGTCGTGTTCTGACTAAAGTCGCTAGCATTTGTACCCGTAAACCCAATGCCTGCGATAGTCAAGCTCGCATCGCCCGTGTTGCTTAGAGTGAAACTCTCGGCTGAACTGCTTGTCGTAGCGGGCTGGCTGGCAAAGGTGAAGCTCGCGGGCGAAAGGCCGGCAATAGGAGTCGCGCCCGTACGGGTACTGGTAACGCTCACCGTCTGCGGGCTATTCGTTGTATGGCTGCAACCGCCCAGCAGTGCCAGCCCCAAAAATAGTGGGCTCAGTTTCTTGATTCCATGGTGCTTCATGACGTGAAGGCCGCTTTTTGATCGGGTGGTGTCTGAGCGCCGTGTAGATTTCGATAATCGCGAGCGCAACTGTGTTGAAGGTGACCGTACGCAGTATTATGTCAAGCGCTTTCTGTTGACTCCAGTTGAGCACGATGCATCCTTACGCGAGCAAGATTTCTTCCGGCTTCCAAACATCGCCAGTTAGACTGCCCTCCCTCGCGGAAGTAACCTGCAAGGGTTGATGCAGTCGGCGAGATTGTACCACGAAGTGATCCCACAAGCGTGTCCCCGGATACTCCCACATGCGTAGGGAACCATCGCCCAAGCGTGCAATCCCTCCAACCGCCCAAATGAAATCCCACTCCCACTTTGAATTCTTCAAATTGCGTCGGAGCGGACGGGACTCCCAATCGAACTGGAAGCTCGGTTTCAGGGATGGCGGTAGCGATTTTCCGGATTCAGTCCTGGTCGTTTGCCTGCACAACGCGCGGCACGATTCCGATGCTGACAGTCAGGGGGAAGTAATAGGGCTCCAGAAGAACCTGCAAGTTACCTTGAAAACACGCCGAATATTGCATGGCGGAGAGGGTGGGATTCGAACCCACGTTACCCTTTCGAGTAAACACGCTTTCCAAGCGTGCTCCTTCAGCCACTCGGACACCTCTCCATGGCTTCGCGCCGCACCCGCATCCAGGAACAATGCTCCCCGATCGCAACTTAGGTTCACGGCAACCTCACCAGTATAACATCGAAGGAGCATGATGTTGTAGCGTGAGATTACCCGCGGGTTAATGGACCCGATGGCGGCGTCCCGTTAAGAGCGGGATCGATCCCGCCGCCTCGAGATCAAACTGTGCCACCAGGCGGCAGGGATCTGTTTGGCACGCAGTCGAGCCGCGGGCGCGGGTACAACCCCAAGGCCCCGTGGCCATGGGGTCACTTAAAGCGCCGGCGAAAACGGAATTCGAGGCCGAAAACTCCGTTCTGGTCGCGGACGCCGAGCACCGAAATCTTGTCGCTAATATTCCATTCGAACTGGATGATCCGGTACTGGGAATAAGAAGTATCGGTGACATAAGTAAGGGTGAGATCGTGCGAGACCTGTTGTTCCACCGTGACCCGAGCGCCGGAGCCCAGACCGGGCACCGATACGTTGGGATCGATCTTGATTCGGCTCACACCGAACAGGTGCTGAATGCGGCTTGTCGTCTGGGTGGAAAGAGCTTCGGAGAGAATGGCGGAGGCGCCGATGGTGGCGCTGGGATTTCCCGCCACGGTTGAGAAGGCTCCCTCCTGTTTCACGTAGCCGAGCGCCAGGAGGGAAAGGATATCCGTATTGGCCAGGGGTGGGTCGGAACGGTAAGAGAACCTCAGCCGGTCGAAGGGGCCGGAGATATCGAGCGTCAGGTCGTAGTCTTGCACGTGGGTCTGAACTTCCATGTCCAGATAAGCTTGCGTGCGAAAGGGGTTGGTCAGGTTCATGTCACCGCGCAGCAGCGTGTAGCGGTTGCCCCGGAACACCGATTCGCCGCTGAGGAAATGGATGCTTCCCGCCTGCACGGGATTGGCCACGGTGCCTTGCAGCCGGATGTCAATATCGCCCGCCAACCGGAAATTGGGGGTTTGCACCTGTACGGGGGGAGCGGAGGTCACGCGAACATTCAAGCGAATCTTAGAGGCGATGGGTGATGCGACGCTAAGGGGCTGGTCGGGCCCAGGGCCGGAAGATTCAATAATCTTCGATATAAAATTGATGTTTTCATTCAGAACCATATGGCGAACGACGAGATCTCCGGTCAATTGCGCCTGCTCGACCCCACCTCCCAAGTGCAGGTTGCCATCGACCACGGATGTGAAGCTCGGCGGATAGGGCATGCGGACTTGGCTAAGCTCAAGGCGGACTTCGTAGTGGGGGCTTTCCACCAGGGTTATGAAACCACTGAGGTTGACCGTTCCTCCGCCGCTGGCGCCGCGCAAGGAGCGGATGACGGCGCGCTCGCCCTCAAGACTGATAGTCCCTTGCAGGTTGTTGAAGCGAAATGGCAGTTCGCTGTAACCCAGGCTCACATCTTGAATATCCATGGTGCCATTCAGAGCAGGGCGGGCCGGCGTGCCGGTCAGGCGCAAGCGCAGGGTTGAGCGGCCGGCGGCTTGGAGGTGGGGATCGAACACGGTCAGCAAGGTGGCGTTGGCAGTACCCTCTGCACTGAGTGCCAGCGTGACGCCATCGGTGCAACGCACGGCCCCTTCGATGGCAAGTTCCGTCGAAGGTCCCTGCATGATGAACCGCTTGAGCGCCAGCCTGCCGTCGGAATAATGTAAATCGACGGGTTGGGCGTTACGCCATTGGATGCTGGGAAAGTCTACCGCCACATTACGGGCTTGGGATTGGAGATCGATTTTCGCCGGATCGCGCAAAGGCCCCACCGCGCGGAAGGACCCTTCTAGGCTTACCGCCGCGCCGAATTCGCGATTAAAGAAGGCGCGAATCCAGGGATCGGCGTGCAGGTTGGAGTATTCGCCTTCCGCTTCCATCGGCCAATCGCCCTCTGCCTTCGCCTGCGCTCGAAGGCGCAGGTTGCCCGCCGGGCTTTGGTCCTCCCCCTCGAGGATTAGCTTTTTTCCTTCGCCCGTCAGCGTGCCGTGGAGTTCGCCTAGCGGCGTGCCCGCGACGCTCAGGTCGCTGACGCGCCATAAACTTTGGAGCTGAAAATCTTCCGCGGTTCCCTCGCCGTGCGCCTGGAAGCTCAGCTTGCCGTCCAGTCCCCCTTTGGTCAGTGTAGTAGAGGCGGTCAACGGCCATCGGCGGATGTCGGCCAGGTGGAAATCTGTTCCCGCCAGTTGTCCGGAGGCAAAACGGCGCTCGGGCTCTACGGTGACTTCGCCGCTCAACCGCCCGCGGTCTTTCCACAACTGGATGTTTTGCAGCTTCCAAATGGACTGTGAGATTCGCAATTGGGTGGAGAAGGAATCAAACGGTTCATCGGCGATGGCGCCGGCATCGATGCGAAGCAATCCGGAGCCCGCCAGAGTGGCGGTGGTTCCCTCAACATCCAAGTGGCCGCTGACGGAGCCGCGCAGGGGGAAGTCCGAGTTGATGGCCGCCTTCAGCCCCTCGACAGGCGTACGTTGCGCTTGGGCGGAGAAGCGCACCATGGAATTGGGGGTCACTCGCCAACGCTCGAGTTGCGCAGACCCGTTGAGTTCAAAGGAACTCTTCTCATGCTCGACGCGACCGCCCGTGATCTGGATGAAACTGCGATTGAGGGCAATGGCTGCTGTCAGCCGGTCCCAAGTCCAACTGTGGTACAGGAACTTGCCCATGTTGACGCGCCCTTCGAGGGAGGGCGCCTCTTGACCGCCGCTGAGTCGCCCGGAAAACTCCGCTCGCGATTTCAGTTCCAAGGGGATGCCGGCGGGAGCCGCAATCAGCGCTTGGAAGAAGGGTCGCCACTCTTCGAAATCGTCGCTGGAGACGGTGAGCGCAAGCGGTTCTGCCGCGGCGGGGGACGTGACTCTCTGTGCAAACGTCCCACGCGCCGTGATGGTGGAATGCGGCGTCTGGAATTTCGAATCAAGGAGGTGGAGGATCAATCCGCCCCTGTCTTCCAGGGTGCCGCGCGCCCGCCCGCTCACAGGAAGCACGTTGCGGCGAACTGTTGCCGGTGCTCGCAAGGAAAGATCAAAATTTGCTCTTAACCCTTTTCCCCGCCCGGACCAAGTGGCGTCAAGGGCGCCGTCGGCCATCGAGGCCGGGCGCATTTGAGCTGCCAAGAGTGGCGGCGCGCTGGCCGAGTCTAGCGCGTTATCCATTCGGACTTGATGGAGCCGCGCGTTCAGGTGAAACTTCGCCATGGAATTCTGGAAATTCGCTTGGAACGTTCCCTGCGCGGTGCCACCCCAGAGCGAAACAAGGAAGTCGGTGAGATTGATTTGGTTTTCTTCCAAGGTGTAGCTGGTTGTGCCTTCCAGGGACAGTGAGGGCAGGGCGGGCGAGCGGATTACAACCTGGTGAGCCTGGGCACGGCCTCGAGCCGAGATGGCTCCGTCATGATAAACGGCCAGTCCCTCGACCTGCAAGCTACCGGCGCGCAATTCCGGCGCGTGAAAAATACCGGCCAGGGCGGGAAGATCGGCCGAGACGTGGAACGACCCGGATGCTTGCAGGGCGGGGTGAGGGATAACCGCCAAGGAAGCCTCGCCTGCCGTCCCTGGGGCTTGCCACACAAACGAAGAGAGAACGAGGCTGGCGGGCGAAAGCTCGAAGCGGCTGCTAAACTTGATGGGCGGAGACGACCAACGTGACGAGCGAATCGTGGTGGCGGAAGAAGAAATCGCACCATGGTAGCGGCCCCTCGTCATATGGACCAGAATCGCCAACTCCCGCGTGTCCAGCTCAACCGGTTGCTGCTGGTCGTTCCAGAAAAACACGGAGTGGGAAACAGTGAGGCGTCCAATCGAGAGATTCATCAAACTCTCCAGCCCCTGTTGCGCGGAGGCTCGCTCCGGCGGGCCGGGAAGGTTGGTGACGCCTTGGGGATCGGTGCGGAGGTGCACCTGGAGTCCGTCGATGTCCAGGTGGCGCAGGCGAAGCCGCCGTCGCAAGAGTTGTTCGGGGCTCAGGCCGGCTTCAACCTCGCGCGCGGAAATCAGGGGTGGATCTCCAGCGGCTTCCGATCCGTGGATGACCAGGTTTTCGAGTCGGACATGAAAGAGCCAGGGCCGGAAGCGGAAGTGGCCAATTTCCACGCGGCCGCCGGTTAGGTTCTCCAACCTGGCAATAACTGCGCCTTTCAAAGTACGCTGGAACCACCCAGTGCTCATGAGAATCAGGGCGGTGAGCGCCAGCACCAGCAGGCATTCCACCAGGTAAAGAGCCAAGCGAACCGGTTTGGATACTTTCCAGCGCGTAGGTGACCTTCCTTACGTAAAACGAAACTCGAAACTGGAAACTCGAAAGTCGAAACTGGAAACCCGCCTCGAGGGGTTGTTCCCACGAATGCGGAGGTTCATGACATCCCCCGCTTCTGCGGGCGTGGTACAGCCCTGCTTTAATTTCGAGTTTCGAACTTCTGGTTTCCAGGTTCGAATTTCCAGTTTCCAGTCCGGCGCCTTGCACCTAAAACGAGTGAAACCGCACATTGGTTGTGGGTTTCAGCTCTTCCACCCATCGATCGAGCAGTTCGTTAATGCGTTTCTGCGTGAGGATTTCCCGGATTTGGCCTTCCACCTCGGAAAGCTCCGGAGCCGTTGCCCCCGGGTTCTTCTTTTGGAATTCCGGGACGAAAATCGAACGATAATAATCAGCCACCTCCTCATCGTTGGGAGAAGCCTCAGGGCGCAAGCGTTGATCGATCAAGCGCAACAGGAGTTCCTGTTGCGCGATGCGCTCCAATATCCCTGTCTCGGTCATGCCCAGATCCTTGAGCGCGCCCTGGAACTTGTCCGAGGGTCCATATTCCTTGCGCAACGCTGCCAGGCGCTCTGCCGCGGATTTTTCGCTCTCCGCTTTTTCCGTGGGGCCGGGATTCTCCTCGCGGGTCAAGAGCACCTGGTAAGTAAGATGCTCGCGGGCGTCGGCAAGTGCGGCGGAATTCGGCGGGGGCGGCGGCCATTTGGCATCGAGGAAACGTTCCAACCGGTATTCCTGCTCCACGTCGGTTGCGGTGATGGCCACATTGCCGATGGACGCAACCACGCGATCCAGGATTTGCTCGGCGGGGTACACTGTGCCACACGCGGTAATGACGGCTGCCAAAGCCCCAAGGATCAGAAGCTTTGGCCGATACTTATGAAATACTGTGCGTGCGATAATCGTTCCACCTCGGTGTTTTCCACGCCATTCGTCGTGGTAATCACGTTGTAGCGTGGAGGATTCAGATTGTAACCCACATCGAACCGTATAGGCCCCACGGGGGTTTTGTAGCGAAGCCCCAGTCCCACCGCGTGGGAGGTGTAGTCAAAATCCTCGGGCGAGCTCTGATTGATTTTGAGCAGACGCATCCTGCGAATGGTGGTGTAAACGTTGCCGGCGTCTTCGAAGGCAACCAAGCCCAGACGCCGTCGGGCGAAGAATGTTCGCAATTCCAAAGAGTTGAGGAAGAGCGCGTTGCCGCCGATGGGATAGCCTGTGCCTGGATCGCGGGGGCCGGCCTGGTTGATGGAAAAACCGCGCATGGATTCACTGCCGCCCATAAAGAAGCGTTCCGGCAACGGAATCGAATCCGTGCGGATGACCTCGGCGGGTGTGCCGTCGCTGGCGGGGACAGTGATGGTGTAAGGGCTTCCATAGGGAGATATCACGCCGAACTGCGTCTTCCGCGCAAAAACAAAATGCGTGCCCAAGGGATAGTAAGTTGAGTTCTGGCCGGTGAACCGCAAGAAATTTGCCTGGGATCCAAAGTCACGCCAAGAGACTCCCGCATCTACGAGGGTATAGATGCCGCGGGTCGCGTCCGCCGGATCGTCGCGGTGATCCTCAACAAAACTCCCGCCGAGCATCCCCACCAGCGCCGGCTGGCTGAGCAGGGGAATCTCCTGCGCGGAAATCTTGCTGGAAATATCGAGGGCTTCCACGCGCCGGAAGCTGTACTGCCCAATCAGGAGAGTGGAAGCGCTGAAGCGCTTCTCCACGCTCACGGAAGCTTCCTTGCGGTCGGCCGTGAAAGTCAGGACGTCGCGCGAACGATCCACCAAGCCGTTAATGCGCAAGCTGAGGTCGTCGCGATTGGCCAAGCGGGGAATCAAATAACCCATGTTTGCGCCCGTGTCGATGTTGGAAAGCCGCCCCCCCATGCTGAAGGTTTGGCCACGCCCGCCCACGTCCAAGCGGGTGAGATCGAGCGACAATCGCGGGCTCTCTTTATACTGCCCTTGCGGCTCATTGCTGCCAAGTTTTTGGACTTCGAAGCCGCCGCCATAACCGAGCACCCAACGCCGGGATTCTTCCAAGCCTACGAGCAGGGTCTTTCCCGCGTCGGAATCCGGTTCCTCTTGCGGCGTAATTTGAACTTGGTTGAAGACTCCCAGGCTGTAAAGCCGCCGCTGGGAGTCCTGCACGGCACTCTGACTGAGGGGTTCGCCCTCGTGAAAAAGCAGTTCACGATTCACCAATCCCAGCCGGGTGTGTTCATTTCCCATCACGACGATGCGTTCGATGCGATCTTGTGCTCCGGGCACAACCTGGAATTCCAAATCCACTTGATGGTCAGATTTTGCCGGCGTGGCGCTCCAGTTGGCAGAGGCATGAGTGTATCCGTGGTCAGCCAGGTAATCGAGGATGTGGTCGCGGTCGGTGCGCGCTCGTTCCAGTGAGTAAGGCTGTGCCGGCTTGCTGAGGAGCAAGGGCCGGAGAGTCCTTTCCGTGGCGGCATCGATCCCCACCATGTTGACGGCGTGCACGGTCGTGCGCGCGCCCTCGACGATGACCAGGGTTACGGATCGCCGGCCGGGAACATCCCCGAAGTTGTCGTTGATCGCCGGAGTAATGTTGACGTCAAGAAAACCCCGCGATTGGTAAAGTGCGAGGAGTGCAGCGATTTTTTGATCCACAAGATCGCGGCTATAGGTGGGCGCGGGCGGAAACAATCCTGTAACCGGCGGATTAACGGCCGTCATCAGTTGTGCCGTAGGAATCGCAGTGTTGCCGCTCACGGTATAGTCGGCGAAATCTCCGCGCTGACCTAAGTTCACTTGGAAGAGGATTTGCTCGTAGGGCTGCGGCCCCTCGTGCCGCACACGGCTGGACTTTACCGAGGCCGAAAAATAACCCTGTTGTTGAAAATGGTCTTCCAGTACCCTATCGCTACGGGCCAGCGCTTGGTCGTCCGTAACGCCTTCACGATACAGAGGCAGCAAGTTCTGAAGCTGTGAAGTTGAAATCGATGCGCCCTGCACTTTCACTCGCACCATCTGCGCCCCGTCAACCTTGACGATCAATTCCTCAGTATTGGCTTTAGCGTTGTAGACTCTTTGCTGAATGTGGACATTGACTTGCAAGCGTCCATGGGCCACGTAGAAATTGTGCAGGCGGTAAAGCCCGCGCTCCGCCCGCGCCGCAGTCAGATTCATTTGCGGATGCCAGCCCGAGACTTTCATCAGGCGCTCCGGGACAAATCCGGAGTCGTCCGGGAATCGAACCGCGCTCACGCGCGCGGGCGACCCAGCTTCGATGGAAAATACCACGTTGGCTTCCAGAGTGTCAGGATTACGTTTAATCTCCCGCGTAATGCGGGACTGGTAGTAGCCGTTGGCCACCAGCAGGTCGCTCAGGCGCTTGGTGGCGGCGTCGAGGTCGTCGTCGGTAAGGGGACGGCCCAGGCGCAATCGCGTGGCGGTAACGAGCGCTCGGGCTTCAATGGGGCCGGGATGGCCTTCCACAGTTACGATTCCAACAAAATACTGGGCGTGCGCGACAAAAATGAGCGAGGCCCCATTGCCTGCGGAAGCGCCCTCCGCGCGCAGTTCTGAAAAACGCCCCGTAGCATAAAGGCGCTTGATACTGTCCGAAACCTTCCCGGGGTCAAGAGGTTCACCGATTTGCTGGGTCACGGCGCCGGGGAAGTTTTGGAGCTTAAGATTGCAGTCGCACTCGAGATGGATCTCGGTAACCGGCCGGCCCCAAAGAGAAGGAGCACTTTGAGCCCGGCTCTCCCCATAACCGCCCAGCAGGAGCGCCAGAAGGGTAAACGTGTGGGCAGCTCTAGCGCCAAAGAGAGTGGGGGGGGAGCGCCTCCCCCACCGGCGCAGCGAATTTGCGGACAGCATTCTAGAATTTCGGTTGTAGCGACGCACCCCGTAGTTTACCCATTAACCCGACATCGGAATTCATGCAATCTTCATCTGGCATTATACTTCGGCCCGACGCTTTCCACGGGCAAAGAAACGGCGTTGACCCGGATTTGTCATCAAATGTTTCGAAGAGCGGGGCTTTACCTTCGCATAGCGCGGGGGCTCTTCAGTTCTCGCTCAGGACTTCAGTGATCGCTTGGTGGAGAATTTCAGGCTGGACGTATCCGATCCAGTGCTCTCTTACCACGCCTTTTCGATCAATCAAAAATAGGGTCGGGAAAATGGCGATGCCCCCGTAGGCCTGATCGCTTTCTTTGGTCCAATTCACGATGGGATAAGGGATGTGGTGATCCCGGACGTAACGTTCCGGTACCGAATCGTCGTAATCGAGGCCCAGCGTGCGGTCGTCGTTGGCGCCGACAATCACCAGGCCGCGCGCGGAGAGCTCGTGGTCAAGGGATGTGAGCGCGGGCGCTTCCTGCATGCAGGGTGGGCAGCCGGTGAACCAGACCTCCACCACCAGCACCTTGCCTCGGAAGTCCGCGATGTGAAGATCCCCGCCACCCAGGCGCGCAAGAGTCACGTCCGGGGCGGGTTTGCCTTCCCAACCACCGATCTGGCGCGCCAAGGCCTGGCCGAATTTCGGATCGGCCTTGATCCTTTCCACATCCACATGGGTGATTTCGCCTGTTTTCGGATCGCGGGTGAGGAATCGTGGAACCCGGGGATCGGACTCCATGACCCTCAGCAGGACGTTGGCGTCTGCTGGAGAATGTAGGTCAAATTGTCCGGCAATATAGGCGAGCGAAGGAGGATGTCCGGACTTCTCCTGATATCTGGCAACAACGATAGGAATGCGGAAGAAAGCGTTATAAAGTTTATTCAACGCTTGTCTTTCATCCGGTTGGGTAAAAACTCGGTTGTAAAGATCAGTGAAGATCAAGGGTTGGCCGGGCTGAAGGTGCGTGCGAATGTAATCGAGCACGCGCGCCTCCGCGTCAGAGGCTGCCCGAGCGCGGACACTTCCCCCCACCACACATGCGAGCACCAGAGCAGTGCACAAGCCAGCTTTCACTCGGAACCTCACTTCCCGGCCGCACCTGCCTTCTCGGCTTGGCTGAAAATTTGCCAGTGGAATTCCAAGGAGAAATGCAAGTATTGGTCCAAATAGCTCCAACCGTGGTTGCCTGGCCGCAAATAGAACTCGTGAGGGAATCCCTTGGAAGTCAGAATCCGATCCAACTCCTTGGCGCCTTCATCGAAACCGTAACGGTCTTGATCGCCGCAGTCGAAGTAGAGTTTCAAGTTGGCAAATCGCTCGGGATGCTCGGCGAGCGTCAACGGATTGTTGGCATCGAAATAGGCTTCGTTAAGAGGCGCGCCAAAGGGTTCCTGCAAGACGCGCGCGTAGAATCCCCAGCGGCCTTCTGTCGGCAGAGGGTTGGGGAATCTCGCAATCAGCGCCGCGCTGTGGGCACTGGCCGAACCGAATACGTCCGGGTGCCGCATTGCCAGGTGCAGCGCGCCATAACCTCCCATGGATACGCCGCTGATTCCGCGGGTCTCGCGCGAGGCAAGCGTCCGATACTTGTGATCGATCGCCGGAACCAGTTCCTGCATGAAGAAATCCTCGTAGCGCTCATGGCCGTCCAGGGAGTTGACGTAGAAACTTTTGCCGCCTTCGGGCATCACGACGATGAATTTCCCGATCTTCCCCTGGCTCATCAAACTTTCCCAGGTTTGCTGCCCGCTGTGCTCACTCCAACTCCGATCATGTTCAAAGAGGCCGTGGAGGTAGTAGAGCACCGGATATCTGTCCGCCCCTGCATCGTAGCCAGGAGGCAGCGCCACGCAATAATCCACCGGGTGGCCGAGAATGGCGCTGGATATGGACTCGCAATCGACGCGGACGGAAGAGGTTTGGGCAAGGGCCGGCACCGCGATGAGAATGCCAACGAACAGCGTGAGGCTGGGGTCGATCAGCCGTCGGAGGCGGTCGCTCGTGGATTGCAATAGGCGCATGGGCTAATGCGAAGGGGAAGTTCCGCCGTGGTCAGCTTCGACGTAGATGGCGGTCTTGCCATCTTTTGATTTGGCGCCCGCCCTGCCCCCTTCCTGGTTCACTCCGGCGCCCGCAAGGCCATAGCCTTCCCCATGGATATCTTTCAGGGGAGGTTTCTTGGAATCTTTGCCGCGCGTGCCGATATTCGAAGATCCTGCGCTCGTTGTAACTTCGCGGAACTCCAGCACAACGTCACTGGGCACGATCTTGTCATCCGTATCCTTATTCGTAGCCTTTTGCCGGGCGACGTTCGCGAGCGCTTCGTCGGTGCTGACGCGCACGGCGTCCTTGATCGCCGGCTTCTTGGTGGAATCGGTGGGGGAAGATTCTGGTGTGTCAGGCTTCTGTGGTTGCTGTCCGGCAAGGACGCAAGTTGCGCCGACGCAAAGCAAAAATAGAACCACCCGCAAGATCCTGTTTTGAATCATTTCTTTGTTGCCGCCCGAGTCGAGAGTCGCCCCACCAACGCTTTTATTCTGAGGCCACCCTGCGCGGGAGTCAAGGGGTCAGAGTCAAAGGATTTCCCTCGTTGTGAGTGAAGACTAGATCGGCGAAGCGGCTAAATTGCCCATCCCATCGAAGGACGGCGCGAAAGGCTCAGGTAGCTGGCGCCAACCGGGACGACCGGCGGCTTCGCCCGCGAGCCGTTCCGAAATGGCGATGCGGTTGAGGTTCATGGTATTGCGGATCCAGGCCACGCGCTGCTCGGCCGGTTCGGGACTGCCCAGCGCGCCCAGAAGCCAGGCAAGCGCTTCCTGGTCGGAGGGCAAGAACATGGGGATGCGCGGCATGGGAGGATTCATGGAGGTCCAAGCGTTGGCGTACATCCTCTGCATGTCGATCTTGCGGTAAAGGCGTTCGTGGATGGCGTCCGCCAGTCCCACCCCCAGAGCATTGCCGCCACTTTCCGGGGTTAGATCGCGGACATAGATCAGGCGAATTTGCGGCGCCTCACCCGGTCGCAGCTCGACGCCGCGGCCAACGATTTTCGTGTCCAATCCGGTGCCGCTGATGTTCTTACCCATTTCATCGACGATCAGGAGATCCAGCTTGGGGAAGGGAAGCCGCGCTACCAACGGCCGGGCGCGTTCCAGGCAGGATTCTTCCATGGCGGCGATGCCCGTAGCGCTTGCGGCGCACAAGTCCGCCACTTGATGGAATTCGTTTTCGACCACGGCGACGCCAGCCAGGATTTTGCCACTGGCTAGGGTTTTCGCCGACATGGCGCGAATTACTTTTTCAAACCCAAACTTCCAACTCCAGTGGTGACATTCGAGTGCGCCTTCAGCCTTTCCCATGCCGACAGCAATCATTTTGAGCAGGCCGCTCTCTATCCGGCCGGAGAAATCCGTGTGCGGCTTGACTCGGTTCAACGACACCACGCCATCGGATTCCCAGGCGTAGCGGTCCATGAAGACCTGAAAACCTTCCGGGGTTGTGCCCAATGAAACGATTTCCATGGAGGAAAGCACGTCGACCCCAAGGAAATCCGGGGTGATGCCATATTCCGCCAGGATTTTCTCCTGACCCTCTGCCGTCGCGCCGCCGTGGCTCCCCATGGCGGGGAATACGAAGGGCCGCGCCCCCTGACTCTTGAGCCATTGGCAGACCTCCCTGGCCATAATATTGATGCTAGCTATGCCGCGGCTGCCGATGGCTACGGCGATGCGCTTTTCACGCAGAGAACCTGCGGGCAAAGCCAAATTCTCCAGTGCCAGCGTTAGTTCCTTCGGCAAGTCATTGAGGGCGGGCGCGCTGGGGGCCACCCTTTCCACGATTCGCAATGCTCCGAGGGGATGTCGCTGTTTGGTTGGCATGGCAAAACTCACGTTATCCCGCGGGAGAGGAAGCGTCAAGTCTGTTCCCCGACGGGGACAATATTATTGCCATGGAAAAGCAGGGGCGGCTCGCGAACCACCCTACGCCTTGTCAACCGACAAAGCGAACCAACGCACTACCGCCCCAATTTTATTTGGTAGACAATCTACCACCTCGTGTGGTAGATTACCTGCCACTATGGCCAAGCAACCTTCCGGAAACCGCATCGAACTGGTTTACGGCTCGCTCGACATGCTGATCCTGCGCACCTTGCGCTGGGGACCAACGCACGGGCATGGCATTGCCAAGTCCATCGAGCGCCTGTCGGAAGAAACGCTTAAGGTGGAGCACGGGTCGCTCTACCCTGCCCTCCAGCGCCTGCAACAGGAAGGTCGGATTTCGGCCGAATGGGGCGTTTCCCAGAACACCAGCGAGCCAAGTACTATCGCCTGACCGCGGCGGGACGACGGCAATTGGTGTCCGAAACCTCGCGCTGGGAGCGCTTTGTGCGGGCCATTACCGGCGTTCTGCGGCCCGCCGAACCAGAGGAAGGGCAATGAGGGATTGCCGATTTTCGATTGACGATTGGCGATTTTCGAAGAGCGCAATGGGTTACTGTACACGCGAATTTCGAGCACAGACTGATGACTGAAAACCGATAGCTGAGGACTAAGGATGGGCTGGTATCGCGAACTTGCCAAACTCCGTGCGCTATTTTGCCGGTCAAAGCCGGTGGACGATCTGGAAGAAGAGATTCGCTCGCATCTCGCCATGGAAGAGCAGGAGAACATGGAATCCGGCATGGCGCCAGAGGAAGCGCATTATGCGGCTCTGCGCAAGTTTGGCAACGTCACGCGGGTCAAGGAAGATGCGTGGGAGGTGTGGAGTTTCGTTTGGCTTGAGCAGCTTTGGCAGGATATTCGCTTCGGCCTGCGCCAGTTGCGCAAAAATCCCGGCTTCACGGTAGTGGCGGTGCTGACGTTGGCGCTAGGGATTGGGGCGAATACGGCCATCTTCAGCTTAGTGGATGCCGTGCTTCTTGAGCCGCTGCCGTACTCACACCCCGAACAGATCGTGCAGGTTTGGGAGGAGCTGCCGGACGGCGAACGCAATAGGATCTCAACGCTGAACTTCCTGGATTGGAAGAACCAGAACACGGTTTTCGAAGCCATGGCAGCCCAGTGTTGGGATTCGATGGCGCTCACCGGGGGTGACGTCCCGGTGGAACTCGTGGTCCCACGTGTATCTGCGCCCTACTTCAGTGTCTTTCGTGCCAAACCCTTGCTAGGGCGCACTTTCGCGCCCGATGAAGATCAGCCCGGTAAGGAGCACGTGGTGGTTCTAAGCCACCGGGTCTGGGAGAACCGCTTCGGGGCGAATCCCAGCGTCATAGGCCGGAGCATTCAGTTGAATGGCGAGGCGTACGCGGTGATCGGAGTGATGCCCTCCAAGCCCTTCGACCAAATGGCGGCGGACCTCTGGGTACCGCTCGCTTTTGCGCCCAAGGAGATGACGCGGGATTACCACTGGCTGATGGCGTGGGCTCGAGTGAAGCCCGGGGTGACCCTTGAGCAAGCGCAGCAGGAAATGAAGATCCTGGGGGCCAGCATCGCTCACAACTACCCGCAGTCGAACAAGGGATGGAGCGTCATCGTGGACCGCTACGCCGAACAGTGGGTCAATGCCCGCCTGCGGAAATCCTTGGTCGTGCTATTTGCGGTGGTCGGTGCAGTGCTGCTGATGTGCTGCGTGAACCTGGCCAATTTGCTGCTCTTGCGCGGAGCTGAGCGTGAACGTGAGGTGGCCATCCGGTCAGCCTTGGGAGGAGGCCAAGGCCGCTTGGTGAGGCTGTTTCTCACTGAAAGCGTTCTGTTGGCCGGGCTGGGAGGCATGGCCGGCGTTTTCTTAGGCTGGGGAATGATGCTGTGTCTCAAATCCTGGCTGCCGCCTTACGTTCTGCCGGTGGAAGCTGATGTGCGGCTAAACGGGAGCGTGTTGCTGTATACGGCGGCGCTCGTATTCGTCACCGGTTTCCTGTTTGGAGTCGTGCCGGCGCTGCACGGCGCCAGAATCGATCTGGTGGAATCGCTCAAGGATGGAGGCAGGGGAGCAACTCACGGAGTGACACGAAAACGAGTCCGCAGCCTTCTCGTGGGAGCGGAGATTGCCCTGGCATTTATTCTGCTATCGGGCGCCGGGCTCCTGCTCCGGAGCTTCTATCAGCTTCAACTGGTCAATCTCGGCGTTGACCCGACCAACGTGATCACAATGTCGCTTCTCATGTCGTCCAAAGATTACCCTGATGGACCAAGCCTTATCAATTACCAACAGCAGGTGATGGACAGGGTTCGGGCGTTACCGGGGGTCAGGAACGCCGCCCTCGCCATCGCGCCGCCGCTTAGGGGATGGTATTTCGGAATGCTCTTCCAGATCGAAGGGCAGCCCATTATCAACTTCTCTAATCGGCCGGAGTGCGGCTTTAAAATCGTCAGCCCGACCTATTTTTCCACCGTGGGCATGCACCTGCTCAAAGGGCGCTGGCTGGAGGAAGCGGACGCGCCAGGAGCTCTTCCTGTAGCGGTAATCAATGAAACCTTGGCCAAGCGATACTTCAAAGAGCAGGACCCCATCGGCCAACGCATGCGGATTCCGCAGATTGTGCCCGGCCAGCCCGCGTTTGGACCCGAAATACCCTGGCAAGTGGTGGGCGTCGTCGCCGACGAAAAGGCATGGAATCTCGCCGATACCAGTTGCGGCTTGTACGTCTCCTACAAGCAAAGCCCGACTGAGTTTGCAAGAACACTCATCGTGCGCGGAGAGAAGGACCCTACACATCTGGTTAAGTCGATCCAATCGGCTGTCTGGCAGATTAATAAGAATCAGTCCTTCGATCTGATCAAGACTTTGGACCAGCTCAAGTCAGAAAGATTGAACGACGACCGCGCGAGAACCGTACTCCTGGGAATTTTCGGAATCGTTGCATTGATGATTGCAGCCATCGGGATCTATGGAGTGATCTCAAACGCAGTTGCGCAGCGAACCCATGAGATGGGAGTGCGAGCCGCTCTGGGTGCGAGCCGCTGGGATCAACTTCGGCTTGTTTTTACCGATGGCATGATTCTGACAGCGGTCGGAATAGGCATCGGAATAATCGGCGCCCTGGGTTTCACGCGGTTTCTTGGGAGCCTCCTTTTTGGCGTCAGACCGTATGACCTGTGGACACTGATTGCGGTTACCGTAACAGTCGGCTTCGTTGCCTCTGTCGCGTGCCTAATCCCCGCCCGCCGAGCAGCCAAGGTCGATCCAATGGTGGCGCTGAAGTATGAGTAAGTACAATCAAGCTTGGGATTTCGAGGGCAACCACGGGAGATCGAACTGCGCTGGCGGAGTGCTGGATCAAATTGAATACGGTTTGTATGGAAAAAATTCGTACGGGATTTTACCGCTTGCCTACGAATGAAGCCCTCAAAACCCGGTTTCCCTAGACTGACGGAATAGGCCCCCTTTGGCTCCAGGATTCACGACTTGCGCCGGTTGCATTGTTCCGAGAAGGCTGGACCAAAGGAGATTCTGTGAGAATGTTTCTGCGTATTGGTTTTGGGATCTGGCTGATTTCCCTGGCCCTCTCGTTCGCTTTTTCCCAAACGCCCGCTACCAAGCCCGCGCCGTCAGACAAGCCCCAGACGTTTCCTCTTTGGGAAAATGGCGCTCCGGGGGCTTTGGGCAATGAAGATAGTGACATCCCCACGCTGACTTACTACCCCGCCTTGCACGGAGCTCCCACGGCGGTGATCGTCGCGCCCGGCGGGGGCTATCGCAACCTGGCCATGAATCACGAAGGCCGGCAGGTAGCGAATTGGCTCAATGCCGCGGGAATCTCGGCCTTCGTTTTGAAATACCGGCTCGGACCTCGTTATCACCACCCCATTGAATTAGGTGATGCGCAACGCGCCATCCGCTTGGTGCGAACGCGGGCGGCTGAGTACCGTGTGAAGCCGGACCGCATCGGCATGATGGGCTTTTCGGCGGGCGGCCACCTGACTTCCACTGCTGAAACCCATTTTGACACTGGGAATCCCGCCGCCTCTGATCCCATTGACCGCGCCAGCTCACGTCCGGATTTCGCCATCCTGGGCTACGCAGTAATTTCGTTCACGGCACCTTATGGCCATCGTAGTTCGGGCCAGGCGCTGCTGGGCGATTCGCCTGACCCCAAGCTGTTGGAAGACCTCTCCAACGACCTGCATGTTACACCCCAGACGCCCCCCACGTTCCTTTTCAGCACGAGCGAGGACACCACGGTTCCGGCGGAGAACAGCGTGTCATTCTACTTGGCGTTGCACAAGGCGCATGTGCCGGCGGAGCTGCACATCTTTCAAAACGGCCCTCACGGCGTGGGTTTGGATTTGGGCGATCCCGCCTTGGGCGAATGGCCCAAGCTGCTCATCAATTGGCTTCGCGGCCTGGGACTGCTGGAAAAGTGACACGGGGGGGCAATCGCCGGGGATTTGCAATTGACAGCAAGCAGGCGGGTACCTATCCTGAAAAAGCGGGCATTCTTCTGATTCAGAATTACCGAATCTCTTAAGGCCTTACAATGTCCCGGGGCATGACGCCGCAAAGCGCCCGTCCGGGGCCGAGGGCAGTCTCATTTCCTTCGAGGGTTTATGAATTTCAAAACACTTGCCATCCATGCGGGGCACGACCCCAAGGAACATTTTGGCGCGGTGATGACGCCCATCTACCAGACCTCGACTTTTGCTTTTCGCGGCGTGGGCCAGCCGGGCCCGTATGACTACTCCCGCAGCGGCAATCCCACGCGCAAGGCGCTGGAATCCTGCCTGGCGCGCTTGGAGGGCGGGACGGCGGGGTTCGCTTTTGCCACGGGCATGGCCGCGGAGACGACCCTGCTCATGATGTTCTCATCGGGTGACAACATTATCGTCCACGACGACCTCTATGGTGGTACCTATCGCCTCTTCGAGACGGTTTTTGCCGCCAAGCAGATTCGCGCCCAATACGTTGATTTGCGCAACAGCGCCAAACTCCGTTCCGCGCTCGCGGCCAGGCCCATGGCGGTTTGGATCGAGTCGCCCACTAATCCCCTGATGAATCTCGTGGACATCCCCGCGGTATCTGAGCTAGCGCACGAACACGGGGCGTTGGCCATTTGTGACAACACCTTTCTCTCCCCCTATTTTCAACGCCCACTCGAGTTGGGCGCCGACATTGTCACGCATTCGACCACCAAGTACATCAACGGCCATTCCGACGTGGTGGGAGGGGCGCTGGTCGTCAAGGACCCTGCCCTGGCGGAAAAGATTGGCTATCTCCAGAATGCCATGGGTACCTGCGCCGGCCCGCAGGACTGCTTTCTGGTTTTGCGCGGAGTCAAAACCCTGGCCCTCCGCATGGAGGAACACAACCGCAACGCGCTCGCCATCGCGCGCTGGTTGGAAAAGCATCCGAAGGTGTCGGCGGTCCTGCATCCGGGACTCGAAAGCCACCCTCAGCACGAGTTGGCCCTCCGTCAGACGAAGGGATTCGGCGGGACGTTCTCCTTCCGCCTGCGCGGCGGAGAAGCGGCGGTGAACCACCTTCTGGCCCATTGCCGAATCTTCACTCTGGCAGAGTCGCTGGGGGGAGTGGAGTCACTGATTGAACATCCTACTACCATGACTCACGCCTCCGTGCCTCGCGAGGTTCAGTTGAAAATGGGGATTGCGCCGGATCTCATTCGTATGTCGGTGGGCCTGGAGGACGTTAACGATCTGATTGCGGATTTGGACGGCGCCCTGGCCGGATAAGTTGGGCAGCTCTTTGGCAAGCCAAAAATGGAAGTACCCTCGGGGAAGTGGAATGGGGGAAGCGGCGGTTTCCCTGATCGCAGTTTGGCAGTGGGTCATCTTGATATGGTAGTGGCGAACTCACCCGCCGGCTGGTGGACCCAAGGGCGGCGTCCCGATAAGTCCGTTGCAGTTTCCGCCGCCTCGATGTTATTTCGCCGTGATTTTGTTCTTGGGCACGTAATCAAAGAATCGTTCCGTCACCTTGCCATAGGTCCATTCCGCGCGAAGCCTCGTTTTCTTCTCCACTCGGCGCAACTCCGACAGCAGGGAGCGATTAAGTTCACGCGCATCTTTTCCGCTGAACTCCGCCTTGACCAGAAATTCATTGGCTTCGGTCTGTTCGACGGATCCCTGCGGGATGGCCTGTTTTAGAAGAGTATTGATTGCAGTGGGATTATCTGTGCTGATCCTGCCTACAAGAGAGAATTTCTTCTCCGCCATGTCCGTCCTCCTGCTCGCTCAGCATGCTGGGCCGGGCTGCTCGACAATCCAAAAGGAACTATCGTGCCAGCGACCCAGGACGTCGCGAACGCTGAACGGCAACAGACAGCCTTGTTAGGCATGATAGCGCAGGAACCGCTCCCTTTGGAAGCCGCTCGACAACAGATTCTGACGTCACACGTCGCTGTCCTTCGGGTATCGATGCCAAGAATCGCGGCAAGAAAGCCCTTTTTGTGACCCGAAAAGTCTGCCTTCGCGTTGCGGGTTACGTATCGCGGACAGAACTGAATGCTTGGGGGAGGGCAAGAAAGCGAATGAGGAAGCAGCAGAGATGGAATGCGGCGCCGCCATAGGCAGCAGCGGTTGGCAATCGGCTAGGACTGGCGGGGACGACGGGACTCGAACCCGCGACCTCATGCGTGACAGGCATGCGTTCTAACCAGCTGAACTACGTCCCCGGAAATAGTCACTCATCGAGTTATGGCTTCGATGGATGGTTCAATGCTTGGATCTGCCTCCCGGGATTGCGCCTCCCGGGAAAAAGTGGATTGCAATGAATCAATGGCCAATTGACCGAATGGCTCAACAGGCTGGTGGACGGTCATCCGGATCGCATTGATGACCTCCTCCTTGTAAGGCACGAACCCACCTACTAACTATATGAATTTGCGGCACGGTTGGCAACCAAAAAGGACGCAAAAGCAGGTTCGGAAAGCTCAAGTTATACTGATACTGCACCTACGATCGTCCCCTGGTGTCAGTCGTTTTTGTATTTCAGAGCGGGTCAGTGCGAGGAGATGTGGGGGGCAAAGCCTGCGAGGAGCGAAGGTGAGGTATGGGCGGAACGGTTATGTGTACGAGGGATTTTTCACTTGTGGCGATTCACACGGGGTAGTGCTGAGGTGGGACATACTATGAACATAAATGCCATTAATCGCATTTTAATTCCGATACTCTATGCGGCTGAGCTGCCACCGAGCTTGTTAGCTTAGCGCATCCCCCCGCGCATTCATCAAACCTTTGTCCACAACCAGCCTGGAAGGTATGCCCAGAGTTTCGCAAGCAAACCCTGTCGGGAAACCAGGCGGTACAGCCAAATCCCCAGGCCGGTACCGGAGGTATTGGTGAAGACATCGGTCATTCCCGAAGCGCGTGTGGGAAGGTATGCCTGAGTGACCTCGATCGTCAAGCTGACAGCGAATCCCAAAAGAAGGGTCAGCAAAGCCGGCCTCTTGACCTTTCCTGCTACGGACAGGTAGGCGCAGAACATGAAACCCAAGGGAAAAAAACCTGCGATATTAATCAGGAAATCTTCGCAGTAACTCCAAGTTGGTTTATATTCTTTCCAGAACGGCTCAAGAAAGTATTGGTCCACAACCACAAACCGCTCTGGAATGTACAGATCGACTCCGGATGGAATTTGGTTATGGACGAGCTTCCCCTCGCTCTCATCCAACAGATAAAGCGCAAGAGCGCGATCACCTTTGCTGATGTCAGGCCGGCCGTCTTTCGTCCAAGTCTCGTAGTGATGCAGGACTTGCGCGGGAGTGAGATCCTGGCTGAAGAGCGCCAGCCCCCGCAACACCCCGGACCAACTGTCAGCGTTCGTGGGTGAGTCAGCGATAACGAGTTGGCCGGCCAGATCTTGGCTCGAAAGCGGAAAGGAAAGCGCATGCTTCGCCAGGATGCCATCAACATAGACTGAGGTCTGCTCTCCGTCCGAGGCAATTGTTATGAATGCCTGCTTTCCCTGACGGAATATACCGTGAACGTAAAATGCTGTAGTCCGGTCTCGTTGATATTCCCCTTGAAGCCGACTTTGAAAAACCAGCCCCGTATAATACTGGTAAATTGAGAACCGCCGCGGGGCCTCGCGTGCATAGAAGGCAAGGACCGTGCCCCCCGTTGTCGCTGGGGAAGGCTCCAGCCAGATCTCGACGCTGCAGGGGGCGTTCGCTTGTTTGGGCGCCGCAGGGAACGCGCGGGAACTGAGGATGGTTCCGTGCCGGCCAAACTGCAAACCCTGTCCCCCCGCAAGCCACCACACCTGGTTTCGGGGGGAATGGAAGGGCCAGAGGCCCGCGGTGAGGATTCCCCCGAGGAGAAATATGCATATCACTCCTAGGAGCTTTCTGATTACTGCGGGACTTCTGTCATAGCTTGTCATATTGCTTCAGTTCTCCCCCGCGGCGTCCATTTTGTTGCTGCCACGTGGACTCGACCTTCAGGCGTCATCTGAACCACTTGACGAATCTCCTCCACGAAATCATAGCAGGGATTGTCCGGGCGTGACATTACGGACTCAACCGGCATGGCCATGCGTAGCTTTCCCGCCAGCCCCGCTGACCTAAGCCGGCTGGATACTAGGGCGCGCTAGGGCTGACTGAGCCGGAGGACGAGGATTTGCCACTCGCAGCCAACGAAATCACGGCCCCCGCCGCTCCGGCTCCAATGCCGGCTACCACCAGGATGGAACTTGATTCACTCAGCGATCCAATGTGCCACCCCCCCTGGGCAGCGCCTGCCTGTCCCCCGGGCCCGGCGGTGGCTACACTTGAAGGGGACATGGTGGTTTGGTTGATTTGGCTTTGTAGCTGCTCAGGTGACGATTGCACCGGCGCGGTGGGGGCCTGCCTGCGGCTTACGCGAGTGGACTCGCCGGCATGCAAGGTGACCTGCCCGGCAATGCCTGAATCGATGTTTTGGACAGAACATAGACCTTCCACGCAATGCACTTGAGTGAGGCCAGGAAGGGCATGGACGAAAACCAGGCTGCCTACCACGCCGATTATCGCCGTCGGGGTTTGCACCTGAAATCTCCCAGCGGGGTTGGTGGGTTTCACTACCTCGGCGCGCAGGTACCCCTGTATTAGCTCTACCAGAGTCTGCTGCGTCTGCGCGTCTTGCTTGAGAATGCTCAGGGTCGAGCGAGAGCCCAGGTTCAAGAACGAACCATCCACAAGCCCGATCCGAACCCGGCCGCTACTCGAAGTGCGGACGACATCTCCCTGGTTGACGCCATCGCTTAAATTCAGCGCAATCTCCGCACCCTGTCCCTGGCGTTGTAGGACCTCTTCCGGGATCGCGTTCATGATGGTGCCCGCTTGTCCGGCTGGGGCCGGCGCGCCTCCTGCGGTCTCTTGCGAGGGGACAGCGGCCGACCAGGCGGGGATGGCCGCGTATTTCCCCTCTGGTAGAATATAACTGCCGAGCGAGTCGTGTGTCCTTACAAGGAGATTCCCTTTCAGGGCGCCCGCCACGGTTTCCTGCTGCTTTCCCAGCGCCACCGCGAAGCGGCAGTCCCCTTCCTGTGAAGGCGCAAACTGGAACTTCGAAGTGGTCACCACCAGCGCGGGTTTGCCCGCGCTCTCGGAAACCACTTCGCCTGCCAGCAACTCCGCTTGCACCTTGTCGCCATCACCCAGAAAACGCAGAGAGCTGCTTCGCGTGATTTTCAGTTTCGCTCCCGACTTGAGCTCCACCAGGGCGTTTCCATTGTCGGAGGTGGCAAGTACGTCGCCACTGAGTATGGTTTCTGAGTTTGGGACAGCCACTCCCCTTAAGCTCGTGGCATTGGAGTATACAATGCGGCCGAGCTGTTGTTCTCCCGCAGGCTGGGCTGGGAATGCGAACAAAAACACACATCCCAGTACGCCGACAAGCACCATCCAAATTCGAGACTTCGTTGCCATCGCATCCTCCTCTGGGGGCGTTCCGACATCCCCCCCGCAAGCTTTTACCCCATTCGAGCGGGCCGCGGCCCGGCTCTCAGCGTCAAATCGCGAATCCCTGCGGCGGTCATGACCCTGGAATTTGCGGGAAGGGAATCAGGGCAGGCTAACAACGAGTGCCTGTCCTCCGCCTGGACCTTCCTGGTGACGTTTCCTGTGTTTGCCCCGAGAGGGCTTTTCGCCACCACCAATCGATTATCAAGACACCTTCCGGACGCTCACCCGCGGTCATTGACGAAGGCCAGCGGCAGGTGCGCGGGCAGCGGCAAATCGCTCTCGTCCCGAAGCACCCGGTCCAGGCTGGGAAGCCTGTGGAGCTTGACCCTGAGTACCTCGCAGCGCCGATTGAGTTCCCACAATCGGTCGGGGTCAATCGACTTGGCGCAAATCAGCACGTCGGTCACCTTGTAGCGGGCACAAACAGTTTCCAGGTTTGCCGAGTTCCCCCGAACCCGGCTTCCGGCCACAAGCCTCCGGTCCTTTGCCGGGTCGTCATCCAGGAATCCCACCAGGCTCAGGTGCGGGTACTGCCGGAGGTCTTGGGCGGTCGTCAGCCCCAGCAGGCCGGCGCCGAGAATCAGGACGCGGCGCGCTCCTTCGGGAAGGGGTTGGTAATGATGGTGCAGCACATAAAGAACACGGCGCAAACAGCGCAATCCCAGACCGGCACTCAAGGCGAGCAAGTATTCCAGGGTGATGATGCTCAGCGGCACGATGAACATCACTGCTTCCCATGAGCTTGTGGGTAGCCCCAGCCGGAGCCCGTAGAGGACCAGCGTGACAGGGGCAAGCGCCACGGCCAGGAAGGAAGCGTCCTCCAGGGTGACATACCGCCACATCATGTCGTAAACCCCCAGGCAGCGGTTCGCCACCACCCGCAAGGGCGGGATGAAGGCCAAGTACAACCACATCTGGCGGCGATAGAAATCCGGGAAACCGGCTTCATATCGGAAGGCGTACGCTAACCAGGCTGCACCCATGTATACCGCCAGATCGAGCAACATCTGCGCGCCACGGCTGTAGGGCCGCACTTCCAGCCCCAATATATTCATCCCTTTGGCCAGAGCCCTTTCCGGCGCATAGACCAACACCATGGTCATCAAAAGCAGTTTCATGTCCAGCCGGAGGGTCAGGTTGCGAACATACTCCCCATCGAGGGAACGTTTTTGCGGCAGGAGGTTCGTGCGATAGACCGCCTGCGGATTGGCTTGCCGGGCACAGTAGTCTGCCTCCATGCGATGGTGAATGGAAGCATAGGAAGTTACGCCCGGCCGGACGCTCAGCAGGATGCGTTCCCTGGGATCGTTCAAATCGATCTCGCTCGGGACTCGCGGCCGGGGCCCCACAAAACTCATTTCCCCCCGCAGCACGTTGATGAATTGCGGGAATTCGTCGAGCTTGGTGCGGCGCAGGAAAGTTCCCACCGGGGTCAGGCGCGGATCACGCTCGACCACCACGGATGAACCCAGCGCTTCGGCTCCTTGCACCATGGTGCGAAACTTGATGAGCGTAAACCGGCGTCCCAGATACCCTACGCGGGTCTGGCGGAAGAGCGCAGGTCCGCGGGAGGTCAGGCGCACCAGCAGCGCACAAAAGATCAGGAGGGGGCTCGAGATCAGCAAACCGGCAAATGAGGCGGCAATATCAAAGAGACGTTTCCCCCGGCGCACATAGAGGGAGGAGCCGTCCGCAGCAGTAACTGCGTTCGGGACGACGAAACTGCCGAGGCCTGTGGTAACGGTTGCCATGGTTTTTAGAAAGGAGGCTTAAGGGCGGTTCACACAGAGTTCACGGAGGATAAATTATGGAACTACCTGGCCACCGAGGGCACGGAGAAGATCTCGGATTTTCTCCGCGCTCTCTGTGAGCCGACCTCAGTGCCCTCTGTGTGAACTTCTTTTCCAGCAATAAGGGCGGCATTTCCGCCTTCCGCCTTCGCGGGAATGACTGCGCCTAAGAGCGCCCGGACAATGCGGGTGGAGGCGTGGCCATCCCAAAGCTTGGGGACATTTCCCTTCTTCCCTTCACCTCGAACGATCTTGCGCGCTTCTTCCACGAGGCGGCGGCCATCCAGTCCGACGAGCAGGTTGGTACCTTCGGTTAGGGTAATAGGCCGTTCGGTGTTCTCGCGGACGGTCAGGCAAGGAATCCCCAGCGCCGTGGTTTCCTCTTGCACACCCCCGGAGTCGGTAATCACCAGGGTGGCTTCACTCTGAAGTCTCAGAAACTCCAGGTAGCCCATGGGCGGGACGAGGTGTATGCCGTCGGAAGCGTCTTGCCACGAGCCGCGGAGCCCGCCTTCCTCCATCCTGTTTTGTGTTCGGGGGTGGACGGGAAAGATCAGGGGAACCTCTTTCGCAATCTCTTCCAACGCTGCCCAGATGGCGCGAAACGTCGCCAGGTTGTCCACAGTGGATGGCCGATGAAGGGTCACCAGTCCATACGGACCTACCAAGTCGAGGCGGGATTTGTCCCGCGCTTGGAGCTCATGAGGGAGTGGGTGGCGCTTGGCCCGAGGGAGGAACCGCCGCAGGGCGTCAATCATGACATTGCCCACCAGATAGATTCTCTCCGCGGGCCGGCCTTCTCTTAGCAAATTCTCCACGCCGCTGGGCTCCGTGACGAAAAGAAAATCCGCTAAAGCATCGGTCAGGACCCGATTGATCTCTTCCGGCATCGAGCGGTCAAAGCTCCTCAACCCTGCTTCCACATGCGCGAGGGGCAGACCCATCTTTGCTGCCGCCAGGGCCGCTGACAAAGTGGAATTGACGTCGCCGACCACCACCACCAAATCGGGTTGCGTCTCCTCCATCACCCGCTCCAGTCGCAGCATGATTTCGGCTGTCTGCGCCACCGCTGTGCCGGAGCCCACTTCCAAGTTGACGTGTGGCTTGGGTATGTCCAGGTCATCGAAGAACGCCCTCGACATCTCATAATCGTAGTGTTGCCCGGTATGAACCAGAATAGTTTTGATGTCGGGATGACGGCTCATTTCGTCCAGGAGAGGTGCAATCTTGACGAAATTGGGCCGCGTTCCAACCACCGCGAGAATGCGCATGGGTGTTGTACCTAAGTTACGTGGATCAACAAACCACCTATTGATTCAGCCTTCCGCCAGCGCGGTCCGGTCTTCCCTGCCTGCCCTTGGACGCCCAAGGTCCAAAGTCATGATTCGTGCCGCCGTGCCTCTGGGGGATCGACTGTGGGCGCCCGCCGGGGTTGAAGGCTATTTCCGACGGAACCTTTGCTGACCTGCGAAGCGGTCTTGGCGGAAGCAGCTTTCCATCTTCGCTCGGTATCCTACGTTCTGTCCCTGGTCGAGGACGGAATGTTGCAAGTTGCGTTCGAGATACCGAAGCATCAAAAGCGCTTGGCGGAACTGGCGGAACGATACCAAGATTGCCAACCCGACCTGGCCGATCTGTGTCTCATCCGCATGAGCGAACTGTTTCCCCAGCACACCGTGATTACCGTGGACGAGGAAGATTTCCGCATCTATCGCCGGAACAAGCGTGAGATCATCCCGCTTCTCTGCCCGCCCAGGAGATCGCGTCACTAAGGGCAATTTGACTTTTTGGGTAGGAATCCATACCATAGGGGTATGAAAACAACGCTTTCTGAAAAGGGGCAAGTCACCATCCCGAAGCCTCTGCGCCTCCGGCTGGGCATCCGTGCCGGCCAAGCTCTGGAAGTGAGTGAGGAACGAGGCCGCTTGGTGATGACCAAGCGCGCACCCAGGGAGCCGTTTGATAAGTACTTTGGCATCCTCAAACTCGGCCGCCGCACGGACGAGATCCTGAAGGAACTTCGGGGCGAGTACCCGCCAAAGTGATTACTGCTGTTGATACCAGCGTGCTGCTCGATTTCTTGAATCACGATCCCGAGTTCGGGACCGCTTCCCGGGATGCGTTGCGCTTCTGTGCGGGGGAGGGGCCCCTGCTCGCCTGCGACGTGGTGTGGGCCGAGATTGCGGGCTGCTTTCCATCGATTTCGGCCTGCCGCGAAACGCTCCGAGAACTGGAGATCGAGTTCAGCCCGGTCCAGCCGGAGGCCGCTTTCCAAGCCGGCCTCGCCTGGAAGGCCTATCGCCAGCGCGGCGGCGCCCGGTCACGCGTGGCGGCGGATTTTCTGATCGGAGCCCATGCCCTTTCTCAGGCGGACCGATTGCTGACACGCGACCGTGGCTTCTATCGATCCTGCTTCAAGCGCCTGAGGATTGTGGATCCCACTTCGCCTTAACCCGGAGCAGGGATTGTGGGGGCTTGCCTGCATCAGCATTCACCTTTATTCCCTGATGCCTGACACCTGAGACCTGCCTTCATCACTCGTAACGCAGCGCCACCATGGGATCGACCTTCGTCGCCCGCCGCGCAGGGAGGTATCCGGCGATCAGCGCGACAACCGAAAGCACCGCCACCGCCGAGATCATGGTAACCGTGTCGTGGGCCCCAAGTCCGAACAACAACTGCTGGAGCACTCGCGTGGCCGCCAGCGAGATGCCGATGCCCGCGGCGACGCCGACCGCGAGAACGGAGATGACGTTGCGCATCACCAGTCGGAAAATCGAACGCGGCTCCGCCCCCAAGGCCATGCGGATGCCAAACTCGGTTTGTCTCTGTGCCACCAGATAGCTGAGCGTGCCGTAAAGGCCGATCATCGCCAGAAGCAGCGCCAGGGCGCCAAAGAATCCGGAAAGCAGCGCCAGCATGCGTTCCTGAACCATCGAATCATCAACCTGTTGGGCCAGGGTGTGAAATTCCAGCGGAATCTGCTTATTCACGCCCCCCACAGCGGCCTGGACAGCCGAGACCAGGGCTGACGGCCGAATGCCCGTACGCAGTTCAAAGGTTTCCGTACCAGCGTGTTCGAGTATCTGGGTAGCGGGGAAGAAGGCGATGGGAGAAGCTTCCTCCCGTAGCGTCTGGTACTTGGAATCCCTGACTACCCCCACGACCTCAATGGGCGGACCGGGCTTTCCCCCGACATCGTCGATGCGGAATGTTTTGCCGATCGGATCCAGATTGGGGAAAAAGCGGTGGGCGAGAGTCTGGTTAACGATCACCACCTTCGCCGAGGTCTTGGTATCGCTGCCAGTGAAGTTGCGGCCGGCCAGGAGAGTCATGCGGAGCGACCCAAAGAACCCTGGAGAGATGAAATTCAACCAGACGTAGGAGTCACGGCCCGCCAGCGCCTTAGACCACTCCGTGCGAATAGAACTGGTCCACCCGAATCCGCTGACCGGCGTCATAACCGACCGGCCGACGGAGACTACCCCGGGCACAGCGCGCAAGCGGCTCTCGATCTGGTCGTATGTGGCGAGGTACCGGTCTGGGGGCACCTTCGCGGTCGTAAGGTCGGTGCTCACCAGCAGAACGTTGTTGCGGTCAAAGCCCATGTCGAGAGTGGCGAGCTTCGAGAAGCTGCGCAGAAACAAGCCGGCAACCACCAGCAGAACCAGGGAGAGCGCCACCTGCGAGGCTACGATCCAATGCCGGCTGTGAAATCGCCCCGGACGGACACTCTCGATCGCCTGGCTGCCTTTCATCGCCAAGGTCAGAGATACCCGGGTGGCGCGGAGCGCCGGCAGCAGGCCGAACAGAACGCTGGTGAAAACCGCGATCGCCACGGTAAATCCCATGACGCGGCGGTCAAGCGAGAGGTCCAGGAACACCTCGTTTCCTGCCGTCGAGATGACGCGGACCATTAGGGCGGCGCCCCAGCGCGCGAAGAGAATCCCCACCAATGCCCCGGCCGAAGAAAGCAGAACGCACTCGGTGAGCAACTGGCGAATCAGCCGGAAGCGGCCGGCGCCCAGAGCCTGCCGCACGGCGAGATCCTTTTGCCGGGCCGCCGCGCGCGCCAACATCAGGCTGGCAATGTTGGCGCAGGCAATCAGCAGCACCAGTCCGACCACGGCCATCAGCAATTGAAGAGGCCGGTCAAACTGCCGCCGCAGAAAGGAAACCCCGGTGGCGGCCGGAGTGGTTACCAACACCGATTGCAGGAAGTTTTTCTGTCTGTCGGGAAACCAATCCGGCGGCAGGGACGCGGTGAAAACCTGGGGGGAGAGTACTTTCAACCCCGCCGCCAACTGGCTCAGGCTCACCCCCGGCTTGATGCGTCCTGCCACGTTCAGCCACCACCAGGAGCCATGGTGGAGCCCGGATTCCTTGCCGTCGAGGAGAGTGCCAGCACAGATGGGAATGGCCACATCGAACTTGCTCCCGACCTCCATACCGTAGAAGCCGGGAGGCGCGACGCCGACCACTTCAAAGGGGTGGGTGCTGAGTGAAAGCGTGCTGCCGATGGCGCTGGGGGCTCCGCCGTAATGGTCCTGCCAGAAGCCGTAGCTCAGCACCGCCGCGCCGGAGCATCCGCGCTGGTCGTCAGAGACAGTGAGCAAGCGGCCGGCCGCGGGGCGAAGTTCCAAAGTCTTGAAGAAGTCGCCGCTCACCCACATCCCGTCCGCGTAGTGAACGGCTCCACCCTGCGCCAGGACAAAGCGATCAGCGCTCCAGGCGAAGACGCCGGAAAAAACGTCCTGCCGGTCGCGCACCTGTTCCCAGATCGGATAGGCAAAGACACCGTCGCCTTCCTCCGTGGAATGCGGCTCGACCATGCGCCCCAGCCGCAGCTCGTCCGGCCTCGGCACCGGCAGCGCCCGCACCATCACCGCGTCGATCAGGCTGAAGATCGCAGTGTTCGCACCTATACCCAGGGCCAACGTGAGCACGGCCACGGCGGTTAAGCCGGGATTCTTCGCCAGCATGCGCAGGCCGTAGCGAATGTCCTGCCAGAGCGTCTCTGCCCAATTCCATCCCCACATCTCCCTGCTCCTCTCTTGCGCCAGGGTCACGTTGCCGAAGCGGCGCAACGCGGCATAATGAGCCTCCTCGGGCGCCATGCCGGATTCCAGGTTCTCTTGCTCTTCCATGGCGAGATGCGCGCGAATCTCTTCCGCGAGATCGTCCACCGGCTTCCGCCGGCGAAACAGCGCAGCGAATTTGGAAATTTCACGCCGCCAGCTCATCTTAAGTCTTCAGTTATCAGTTTTCAGTCATCAGTTAGTTCTATCGCCCTCCCACCCGACTACTGGAGACTAAGGACTGACTACTGATGACTGACGACTTCATTGCCCTTCCTCGGACTCGGCGGGGCGCAGAACGCCGGTAATGGCCCGCACAAAGCGCTCCCAGCGCGAGGTCTCGGACACCAATTGCCGTCGGCCCGCCGCGGTCAGGCGGTAGTACTTGGCCCGCTGGTTGTTCTGGGAAACGCCCCAATCGGCGAAAATCCAACCTTCCTGTTGCAGGCGCTGGAGGGCGGGGTAGAGCGACCCGTGCTCCACCTTGAGCGCATCTTCCGAAAGGCGCTCAATGGACTTGGCGATGCCATGCCCGTGTGTTGGCCCCCAGAGCAAGGTGCGCAGAATCAGCATGTCGAGCGAGCCATAAACCAGTTCGATGCGGTTTCGGGAAGGTTGCTTGGCCATAGTGGCAGGTAATCTACCACATGAGGTGGTAGATTGTCTACTCAATTTGCTGATGGGTGTTGCGGGGTATCTGTCCTCTCCTCCTGGCGCCAGCAGAATCCTGGAACGAGGCGTACAACGCGAGTGATCAACCGATTGCCTATCACGACCTTCGATCTTCCCCACCTTCTTCGGCCGGGATCGCCACCTGACGCGGGCCACCGCTGAGCAATGACTCGCGAATCCGAAACGTCGCCAAAGTCGTTGCCCAAAGACTCTCGAACGGGATGGGAGGTGGCGCTTTCCCGGCGATGGCCTCCACGAAGCACCGCATTTCCTCCGCGTGGCCTTTGTCCTGCCGGAACAGGGATTGGGTATGGCATTGGCTCGAGTGATGGAACGCGGCCTTGCGAAAATCGTCACAAATCGCGGTGCGGCCTCGGCCGAAGACCTCCAACCTTTCTTTGGGAACGCTCGCGTCACCGCACGCCAGATACAGGATTTCTCCCTTCGAGCCGTCGGCCAAAGACACCTGGATGTGGATATTGCTTTCGTCGGTGCTCTCGTCCATCGCCCAGGCTTCCACCCGCGTGGGCAGCGCCTCGCTGAGAAACGCGAACAAATCCACAAAGTGGCATACCTCGCCGATCACGCGCCCATGGCCCTGCTCAGGATCCTGCACCCAATGTCCCTCCGGCAGGCGCCCCGCGTTGACCCGATAAAGAAGAGAGAGCGGCCCGCTGCCGGCGCGGAAGAAATCCCGGCACTGCCTCGCAAAAGGTGAAAACCGGCGATTGAAACCTGCGCAGAGAATACGGTCCGACCGCGCGTAACATCTCGAAATTGCTTCCAGCTCTTGTTCGTTCACGCATAGAGGCTTCTCGACAAAGACGTGCTTACTGCTCTCGATCGCCGCCACTACCATGGAAGCATGCAGGTGGTGTCGCGTGCCGATGAATACAGCGTCTATGTTCGGATCGTGCAAAACCTCCGCGGCGTCGGTGGTGCAATATTGGAACCCAAAACTCTTCCCTATGCGGCTGGCGGAGAGGCCCGTGGCATTCGCCAAGCCAATCATTTCGAGGTTGTCGAGCTTCCGCAAAGCCGGAAGCAGTTTGGCACGGCTGAAGCTGCCCGCTCCAATCCAGCCGATTCTGATCTTGCCCGATTTGGGACCGGTGAGCGTTCTGTCGGGATAGTGAAGTTCCAGACGCCGGGATGATACTCCCGGTCTGGAATACTCAATCAGCATGGCCAGGTAGTTTGCTGGCTGCTTTCCGGTGAGCAGCTTGTAAGCTTCGGGGGCTTGGGCAATCTCAAAACGATGGGTCACCAGGCGGTTGAGGTCAATCTTCCCGGCTGCCACCAGTTCCAGGAAGGCCTGCATGTTTCTCTTCTCTGTCCAGCGCACGTAACCCTGCGGGTAATCAATCCCTTTTTCCTCGTAGGACGGATCATGCCGACCGGGACCGTATGACCGTGAGTACCGCAACTGCAATTCCTTTTTGTAATAATGCTCGCGAGGCACATCGGCGCGTACGTCCCCCACGACAACGACAACTCCACGGTCGCGAGCGATCTGCCCGGCCAGGCCGATGGGCTGGTTGGATTTCGTCGCGGCGGTGATGATGACCGCGTCCGCACCCTCTGCCCTGGGCAGCTCGCCTTCCGAGATGAATTCGGAGTTCGAAGTGGCAAAGGCTACGCCCAATTCCCGCGCCCGCGCCACGCGGTCGGGATCGGGATCGACTCCCCACACCGTACACCCCGCGGCCTGAAGGATCTGTGAGGTAACCAAGCCGACCAATCCCAGGCCCAGCACCCCGACGTGTTCGCCAATCTTCACCTCCGCCGTGCGCACACCATGTAGCGCGATCGCCCCCACCGCCACAAAGGACGCGGAATCGTAGTCCACGTTTTCCGGAATCGGCACACAAAGATTTTTGGGAACCCAGATCAGCTCGGCGTGACTGGCGTAGCCCAAGCCGGCACACGCCACGCGCTGCCCGATCTGGAACTCTCGCGCGCCCTCTCCCACCTCCAGCACTTCGCCCGCGGCGCTGTACCCCAGCGCCATCGCCCGGTCGAGCTTGGCGTGTACGGTGGTGACGACGCCCGAGACGCCGATGGTGCGCAGGCGCTGGACGAGACTCTTGACCAAATCAGGGCGTTCGAGCGCCTTGCCCAGAAGGCTCATGCTTCCTAGTTTCACGGTGGCGCGTTCCGTTCCCGAGCTGATCAGTGAGGCCGCAGTCCTCACCAGAACACCGCCCGGCTGACAGGCGGGGGCGGGAACTTCCTCCACCGCAATTACGTGCGTCCGCAGGTCCTGCAAGAGTTGTTTCATGGTTGTTCCGAATTGCTGGGAGCGATTACTCCGCCAGAGTCACGGGCTCCGTGGCGGCCAGGAGCTTCTGGCGAGTACACAACGCGCTTAGCAGGTTTAGGTACTGGGCCGCCTGCGTCCGCCGCAGGTATCTTCCCAGCACCGCCTGTCTTCCGTTCTGGCCCAGGGCCTGGCAAAGCGACGGATCGTTCCGCAGCCTGAGAATTGCCGCCACCATGGCCTCGGAGTCTTCCGGCCGCACTGCCAATCCGGCTTGGCTGGCAAGAAGAATCTCCTTCGCTTCTCCCTCGACGCCCAGAATTACCGGCTTCGCGGCTGCCATCGCCTCGAACATTTTGGAGGGAATGGCGCTTTTGAACACTTCCTTGTTCCGTAACGGGACCAAGCAGGCATCCACGGCTGCGAGATAAGCGGGGATTTTCTCCCGCGGTTGTTTTTCCAGAAGCCGCACGTTTGCGAGTCGCAATCCTGCCACGAGTTCCGAGAGTTGCCCGCGCTCGGCGCCGGCGCCCATGAGGAGGAACACAATATCCTCGCGGCCTCTCAAGCGTTCGGCGGCCCGGAGTACAGTCTCCAGGCCGTGGGCCATCCCGAGTGTCCCGGCGTAGAGAAGAACAAATTCATCACCGAGTCCCAATTCCTGCCGCAATTGGAGGCGTGCCATCCGGGCGTCGGCGGAGTTGGGAGGCAAGCAGAAATCCTCCTCGATGCCGTTTCGGACGACCGAGATTCTGCTTTCTTCCACGCCCTGATGGATCAAGTGCCGGCGCTTCCATTCACCATCCACCACAATATGCGTGGCGTGCCGGTAGAGGAAATTGGCCACCTGCCCTACGCTTCGGTACAGCAGGGAGTCGGCGGCGGCCTGTCCTACTCCCACCAGCGACTCCGGCCAGAGGTCCCTTACCTCGAACACCCACGGTAGGAACCGCAGGGTCCCCACTGCCCACCCCGATACCCCAACCAGAATCTGAGGCGAGGTGGCGATAACCACCCCATGCCGCGGGGCCACGCAGAGTCCCGCCAAGGTGGAGGAAAGCGCAAAGGAAGTAAAATTGGCGCCGCGGCGCCACAGCCTGCGATTGGCGGAAGGGTAGAGCCATGTCCGGCAAACCTTGACTCCCTCGCGTTCCTCGCGCATGAAACCGCGCCGCCAGGCCTTCCTATATTCCGCGTGCAAGATCCCCTCGGGATGATTGGGGAAGCCCGTGAGAACTCGCACGTCTGCGCCCGCCCGAACCCACTCGCGGGTGAAACAGTCCACACGGAACGCGGGAGCACAAGTCTCCGGGGGATAGTACTGAGAAATATAAAGGACCTGCATCAGGCGATCCCTCTTCTTTCAGCCGAGTGGAATCTTGTGACCGTCCACTTCGATCGAGTTTTGAGGCCAGTCCGCAGCGATGGGGGGAAGGGAAGCGCCCGCCGGGGCGAAGACATGAATCATCCCTGTGGGAATTGGCCCCTGCCATGCCCAACGAAGTACTGTGCAAGGTTGGCGATCTCCGAATTGCTCTGAGTACCAGCTCTTAAGAAGGCTAAACCGGCCGGCGCCGTAGGCCGTGAGGCAATAAGAGCGATCGGCAAATTCCACCGTCCAGCGGCGGAGGGGCAGGCCGGCGCTGGTTTCCTTGAGATCGCCCAGTGCCGCGACGCGCACGCGGGGATGGAAATGCAGGAAAGACTCAACGAGGTGTCGCCCGCTGCCCCTGAGGATGTCGGCCACGATCCAAGTATCCGGGGCGGGCAGCAGAATTGTGCGCGCGTGAACCACGCCCCAGCGCCGATAGGCATCGTGTTCGCCACTGACAATGGGGAAGCTCCCGTTGCTGCCTCCGCGTATTTGCCTCACGCGCGGACGCCGGCCCACGCGGAAGCTCGCCCAAATTTCCGCTTGCTCCCGGCCGTCAACGCGAACGGTATTGTGCGCGGCCGTGGACCGCTCGTAGGATCGCTCCGGGCCAGGCTCGTAGGTGCTCGCGCCGGTGTCTACCACCACGCGCTGGCGGTGGAGCGAAAGTTCATAACTCAGCAGGTCGCAGTGTCCGTGGCCCGGCTGATGGTCCGGCCCCATGGGGCCGCAGTCGAAAATCACGGCGCTTCCGGATGCGGGGCTGCGTATGACTCCGTATCCCGTTTGCGCGAATACGATGGCGTGGGGCTCGCTTCCGGCGATCTTACAATCAGGTGACTCCGCCATGGCCAACAATTCGCCGGGTGAACGCGCTCCAGCGAGCACGGAGTCGTTGAAGAGTGGAATCTCGCCGTCAGGATGGAGCACGCCTCGCAAGAATTCCGCCATGGACTGAATCTTGTGCGCGAGCAGCTCAGAGCACGCGAGCCTTTTTCCCATGCCTCGACACAAGAGCCGGACTTCGGCGAGGTCCTCGAGAATCTGCGCGTGGTACATGGGTGAGCGCTCGAAGTGTCCGCCGTCCGCGAGAATTTGCTCGTGCAGTTGCTGCTCGAGCGCCGCTTCCCCTTTTGACCACCACCGGGCGCTCGCAGGGGTTTCCAGCCATGCTCCGGCGAATAGCAGCGCCTTGATGTTTTTCAGAAAGTGATTTCCCAGAAGGTCCTTTTCGAGGCGGCGCTCGAGCGTTGTCACCTGGACGCCCAGGCTTTCGAGCAGGGATTTGACCTTTTCCCCTTCGCCGCAGGATTCGAGCCGGCGCTGGTGCCGGACCAGAAACTTCAGCCAGTTGACGATGCGAAGGGATAGCGCATAGGGTTCCCACCCGACTTCGGTCCCTTGCGAATTGTGCGCGCACCAGTCGAGCGCGATGGCGAGAGCTGCCTTGAGTGTCGGCTCTTCCTCGGGCAGCGTGAAGCTGGCATTGAGGAAATCAAAGTAGTTGAGATGATAGAGCCACAACTTCGCGTAGCATTGGTCGTTCCAGGGAATGGCGGCGTTGCACACCACGGTTCGACGGAGAAATGTGAATTCGCGCGTCGCCAGCATTTTGTGCGCGGCTGCCGGCTGCCAATCCAGGAACGGCCATGGGCTTGGCGCCTCGCGCAAGCCTACGGGTGACTTCATCGCGGCGGGCGAGCTCGCGCGCGGCAGCACTCGCCGTAGCGCGAGATATCCAAGCTGCGACCAGCGCAGATGACGCAGGGTTCGCCAGTAGGTTGCCGCCGTGGGTACACTCAATTCGGCAGGGCGCGGAAAGCCGGCGTTTTCTTCGTCGTCAACGGGGGGGAATGCAATTTCAGGAATAGCGGATGCCATAGTGGACAAAGGGCTAATGGAGGCTACTAAGGACCAATCGGGGCCGCTTGTGTTTCGGTCAAATTGTCGTTGTCGCGGCGGGTTTACCTGTCATCTGACGGACCAAACGGTGGCGTCCCGACCAAGTCGGGACAAATTCCGCCGCCTTTGTGATGAAATGTCGGCCGCCTTTGCGATGAAATGTCCGCTACTCCTCGTTGCCACCCTTTTCACAGCCAGCAGGACCAGGGGAGACTGGGCTTGGTGCTGTTCTCACTGCCGGTTCGATAGGACCTCGGTCTCCAACGCCGGAAGGGAATCGATCGTTATCTCGCGGCAACTTTCGAGGGCTTCCTTGGTTTTCAAGAATAACCAGCCCGTATTCCAGACGCAGGAGATCTGGGCGGCGCGGTCGTAGGGAAGATTCTTCCGAACGCTTTCGAATGCTGACAAAATGTTTCGGGCGTGCCCATGGTCACGGTACCAGTTGAAGTAGGTTTTTTTTTGGGGACCGATATCGATGGTTAGCCGACGGAAGTCGTCCATGGACACGAGGCAATTCCCTTTATGGGCGTTGAAGCGCTCGCGAACGCCCTCGAACGTGTGGCCCATTGCGGAAAAGGTGATGATGGCGATGGTGCCGTCGGCAAAAGTAAACGTAACGGCTATGTCGGAGTCGCTCTTTTCCGCGCGCGTGGGATTAACACGGATGGGATAGCAGCTCTCCATCGGCATCAGGCGGAGGATGAAATCCGTCCAGTGGCACAGGTTGCCGAGCACCCGGCCGCCTTCTTCCTCCCGGAAATACCAGTGGCCGGGATCGATATCATGGCCGGCCACGAACCAGTTGTACATGCCGGGCCCGCTTTCATTTTCCAGATGGCTCCGGATCAGCATTCCGAAACGGCTGCCGGGCCGGTTGAACCCGAGAAAGACCTTCCCGGCCGGCTCCGCCATCACCGCGACCAGACGCTTCAGTTGATGGGCGCTGACCACATGCGGCTTCTCGATGTAGACGTCCTTGCCGTGCCGCAACGCCGCCACGGCGTATTCGGCGTGAGAAGAGTGATTCGAGGCGATATAGACCAGGCGAATCGCGGGATTGGCCAGCAACTCGTCCGCGCTGTCGGTGTACAGCGGAACGCGGTAGTGGCGGCTCAGCGACGCCGCCCGGCTCCGGTCAAGGTCCATGCAGCCGCCGATCACGTGGCCGCAGGCTCGCGTGAGGTAGTAGGCAATGTTGGAAAACGCGTAGTTCCCGCACCCGATCAACCCCACACTCTGCTCGGCGGTTGGTTGCCTTACCGGGTGCAGGACTTCGGGCGAGCGGCTCATGTGCAGTTGCGCGCGAACCTTGATGTAAGTCCGCGAGGGCCCGTACACCTGCGCATAACGCCAGACTTTCCGCAATTTGAAGGCGAGGGGTTGTTGCAAGTAATTCATGATTTATTGTCTGCGGCGCGGCGCCGGCCTTCAGGTCTCGGACGTAGCGCCGACCTTCAGGTCGGCATGTGCCAGGCTAAAGCCCGGCGCTACATGGGCCGTACGTTCCAGCACCTCGACGAAGCGCGCGGCAATTTCGTCCCAGGTAGGAGCTTGCGCCAGGATGCGCCGGCCACTCGCGACGAGCCGCTGGCGCAGGCCGGCATCTTCCATGACTCTTGCCATGGCCCCCGCGACGCTCGCGGCATCGAGAGGGTCGAAATAGATCGCGGCGTCCTGGCAGCGTTCGCGGGCAAAGTCGCGGTCGCTGGTGAGAATAGGAAGATCAAAATGCATGGCTTCGTCATAGGGGCGGCAGAAGGATTCCAGGAGCGTGGGCAAGATGAAGGCGTCCGCTGATTCATAGGCGGCGCGGAGCCGCTCCGGCGGCAGCGAGCCGGTATTGACCAAGAGGTCCCCAGCCGCCTCACGCTCGATCTTTGCCAATAGTTCCCTGGCGGCGGGATGTTGATGGGGGTCAATGGTGAGCAGGCATTGGAACGGACGCGCGGTAAGAATCTTCAGCCGTTTGACCGCCTCCACCAGCACTTCCAGGTTTTTGTTGGGAGAGCAAAGCGCCACGCAGAGGAAGGTGAAAGTATGGTTGGCCTCCGGGCGGCGGTAGGCGCGAGGTTCATCGAATCCCGGGAAGCTCATCCCACGGTCGGGAACCACAATGACCCGCGCCGGGGAAATCGGCGACTGTGCCAGGAGGTGCTGCCGCATGACTTCCGTCTGCACAATGACGCTCACGTTTTCGGCGAGGTGGTGGAAATGCTCCCGGCCGTACTTTACGATCAGCCTTTCGCGCCGGGTGAGGCCGCGGCACGCCGCCGCGTCGAGGTAAACGTAATAGGCATTCTGGAGACGAATGACCGCAGGGACGGGAGGATGGTGGGGCGCGAAATTTCCCAGGCAAAACAGGGCGTCCGCTCTCTCCCGGCGGCGAATCTTCGCCAGCCGCACGTTCAGCCACCATTCCCGGGCCAGGAGGTTGCCGGAGCGCGGCGTCAGCACCACCCGCAGGTTCGGGCAGTCGAGCGCGGCGTATTCCGGCAAGTCCGGCAGGAATGCCACGTATTGGTGGCGGCCCTGCTTCGCCATGGCGGGGAGAAGTTGAAGCACGCCCACCTTCCCGCCGCCCGCCGTCAACCCTCGGCCTTCAATAACAACCTTCAACGCAATGTCCCCTTATTGTAGCGGCGGGTTTACCCCGCCACAGACACCGCTTGAGCCCCAAAGACACCGCTTGAGCCCCAAAGGGGCGACCTAACACAGCCCAGGGCGACGCCCTGGGATTCAAAGCGCGGGTGCCCCCAAGCCCTGAAGGGGCGCGCTAGTATTTCGCCCTTTCAGGGCTTGGGAATTGATCTGGTTTTGACCTGAACCCAGGCCGATGGCCTGGGCTGTGATAGCTCGCCCCTTTGGGGCTCAAACTTGCTGCCGCCCAGCAAACCGCCCAATGACCTTCGTAACGCATCTTCGGTAAAGAACTGCTGAGCCCACTGGCGCCCCTGGCGGCCCATTTGGGCAGCGGTGGCAGGGTTCTCGAGTAACTCGATAATTGCTTCGGCAATCTCTTCCTCGGACGCGGGGTCAACCAGCAGGCCCGTTTCCCCGTCAACCACCGCTTCCGCCGCCCCGCCTCCCCGGCTTCCCACCACAGGTTTACCCGCCAAGGCCGCCTCGACGTAGACTCTTCCGAACCCTTCCCCTTCCCAGCTTCCATTTCTCTTGGTCGTCTTGCTGGGAAGCACGAAGGCATCACAGCAGCGATAGTATTCGGCCAATTGCGCGTCGGAAACGGAGCCCGCGAAGCTCACCGATTTCTCCAGATGGAGTTCGGCGGCCAGCTTTTCCAGGCGCGGCCGGTCATCACCCTCGCCCACGATTACGTACCTTAGGTTGGGCGCGCGCTTGAGGACCAGAGGCAGGGCGCGGATAACGGTGTCAAATCCCTTGTAGGCATGGGTCCTGGTTAAGCTGCCTACCGACAGCAGAGTGCGTTCGCGCTTCGGAACGCCCGCTCCCGATCCTCGCGCAGCGGCTCCCGCCGGCAACATTCTTTCGAAGGCATCGGATATGGCGTTGTGAAGAATCGATACCCTATCTTGAGGAATCCGGTGGACCTCGGAAAGCTTCGCCGCCGTGAAGCGACTCACGGGAAGCAGCAGGTCCGCTTGCCGCAGGGCCACGCCCTTGAGAAAAGGCAGCAGCCCCCAAACCTCCGTACCATGGCAAACCACCCAGAAAGGGGTCCGATAGACAAAGCGGATTGCCGCCGCCACCGGTGCCAAGCTCAAAATGCTGCACACAATCAGGTCGTACCGGTGGCGGGCCAGCCCCAGAGCTTTTGCCGCAAACCACAACTTGGCGGCGACCGTCGGTTGCTCACCCACGGGCCCAAACACCCGAAAGCGCGGACGCACGTCCGCAGGGTCTCCATAAGCCAGTAAAGCGAGCGCGTCCACGTTTTCCGGCCCCAGGAGGTCCGCCAACGCCGACGCCAAGGTGTAAGTTTGCCGGGCAATTCCCCCGCGCGTGTAAATGTCCGTGGCTAGAATCAGGATTCTCATGGATGGAGTTCGGGCGCGGGAGTGAATGTGGCCGGCCTTCGGTTAGGAGTATTGGAATTGTGACCGCCGCCTGCCAACGCAGCGGAACCAGGCTTGCGCATACCGTAAATGAGGTGGCGCAAAACGTAGAGGATAGCCAACTGCTTGATAAGAGTCGCCCACACAAAAAACACGTCCGTCTCAAGCCAGAATGAAAAGAGGAACACGGCGGCGTAGAAAAACAAATCCCGTGGCTCCACTGGGCCGCTCACAAGGTTGGTGATCCGTTGCAAGATGAGGCCCAAGACAAGCATTCCGATCGGGATTCCCACCAACCCGAACTGGAGGTATAGATCACCCGGATAAGTGATTGCGGTGGCGCTGCCGGCAGAGATAGGGTCTCCATGGCCTCCCTCGAGAGCGACGGTGAACCATCCCCCTTCGTTGAGAATCGGCTTGGACGGCCAGAGGAACCGCGGAACGAAGGGATAAAATGGAAGCATCCACCAGTGCACGTCGCCTCTCACCATGCTCGCCCGAGGACCCAGCGTGAGCACTTGGGCAACGCTCGTGAGCAAGTCGAGGCGCTGGAGGGTCTTGTTCATCCCGTCGCGCCAGAGGTCTCCTGCCGGTGACTCGGTTTCGCCCACTTTGGCAATGGCCATCTGGCCAGCTTGCGCCGCCCCTTCAAGGCTTGTAACTTCCATGCCTCCTTCTCGCACTAGCAAACGGTAAGCGTTGGAGAAGGGATAAAAAAGAACCAATGCGAAGAATAAAGCCAGCAGCCAACGCAGGTTCAACTTTTTCATAACAAACGAGGAGACGAGCGCCACCACAACAAAATTCTGAAGCAGCAGGGTTTTCATCCCGGAGATCAACCCCCAGAAGACTTCCGCTGAGAGAACGGCTGCAAGAAGCACTCTCCACAACGAATCAAAGCGGTTGCGATATCTTTCGATGGTGATGACTATGAGCGCCAGGGTTCCGAATTGCGAAAGGCCGTTGAGCACCTGCATGGAAGCAAGGTTCGCATAATATGCCTCCGAGGACCCCACATACGCATAGAGGTGGTTTCTCAAAAGGTAGGCCCTAGTAATGAAGGCGACGCCATAAAGCGTTCCCGATACTAATAGCACACTGCCTTTGTGCGATTCGGGCGCCATGTGTTGTGTGCGCGCGCCTGTGGAATTCCGGTGGCCCCATTTGCGCCGGGCCTGTTCACAGCCTATCCAAAACGCCATCATTCCAAGAATGACGTAGGCGAGTGCTTGCACCAGTTCTTCCCCGTTCGGCGATAAATTCCCATCGATCTGTGTCGGGTCGATGAAATTGCGAAGGGGGACCAGCCCGAACTCGAGGAAAAACATGATGGTTACGAAAACCGGAATTTCAAACAGTTGCAGTTTGCCTCGTCGAATCCTCGACACCACGAAGGCGGCGGAGGAAACAGTATAAAAGGCCAGTAAGCCCAGATACCTTTGGAGCTGAACCCCCTCGCCGCCAAAGATCAATGTCGTTCCCCAAATGAGTGCACTCAGCGCGAGGCTCAGCAAGACGAGTAGGTGAAGCGGACTAAGGGCTGCCGCCGGACGCCTCTTTACGATGCAATCAGCAAAGATGTGGTTGGTGCTCATCGGGGGCAAGTCTCTAACCCATTTGAATCGAGTCAGGGTTGCATCCTGCGCGCAGCGCTCTTGGAGTGCGGTCGCAGCAGCTACCGCCTTTCTGGTTCTGGCTCTGGCATCATTTTCGTATGGACCACAGGCGGAAAGCGGTAGCTGCTGCGACCGCACTCCAAAAGCGGGCTGTGCCCACAGCGAAGGGCGCTTACCTCCAGGCTCGACTCGTGGCGACGTGTTGGGTCGCGGCGCCGCCACATTGCGCTACGAGTTCACGATCGTCTACCCTGAGGCGAGGCTCCGAGCGCATGCCAAGGATTTCAAACATCTTCTCCAGCCTTTTTTCGTAGGTGTGTTCGCTGTGAGCGCGGGCACAAGCGCGATCAGCGATCTCGTGGCGCTTCTCGGGGTGAGCGAGGTAATAGTCAACTTCTGCTTTCAGTTCCTGTCGCGTGCGGAAGGTCACCACCTCGCGCTCGGGTTCGAACAGTTCCGGCAGGCTGGGTTTCCAGTCGGCAATCTGGAAGGCGCCGCACCCGGCAGCCTCAAAGAGGGTGCAATTCACACCTTCAATTTCGCTGTAAAACATCGTGTTAATCAGGACTTTGGCGGAGAGATAGGCCTTGGCCTTTTCCGCCTCCGCGACGAACTGATGGGTATAACGGTGCTTGATAGGTGAACTGATCCAGGGAGGGCAGTTGTTGCCCCAGATCTTAAGGTCATATCCCGCGAATCCCTCCAGCATTCGCGCCCGGTAGTAGTGAAAGGAACCCGCGGCGGCAACGTCACAACTGTATTTGGCGCGTGCGGCGGTCGTAACCTCCGTAGGCTTGTGCCACTGGGGATTACAGGCCTCCGGCAAGTAGTGAGCATTCATTCCCAGCTTTTCTCTGAAGGTCCTGACCATAAAAGGTTCTTTGAGGAATAGGGCATCAAAAGGACTGGCCAGCAAATACTGACGATGGAGATTCGAGATTGGGTCCGTGAACCAGCAGGCCACCTTGGCGCGGCATTCTTCCCTGAGCTTGGCTACCACCTGAGGTGGCATTATTCCATACGTGATCAATACGAGTTCGGGTTGCAGCGCCCTGGCGCGACGAATCAGCGCATTGAAGGCCCGGCCTTCCAGGGAAGGGAACCCTCGGTGCAAGCTTCCCCAAAGAGCATTCCAATACCTATTTCCGTGGTGGTGAGTGTTCGTTCCGCCTTCGGTTGTAACTTGATGACCCATCCCCTGAAGCGTCACCAGGATGTTCCGGGCAAAGGAATCGGCGAACTGTGGACCGACGACGAGGATTCGCATGGGCATTAACGTGGCTACGGGCTTTGAATAACCGTCCAATCGGAAGGATACACATCGCGAACAGGAGGGCCATGATGGGGCGTGAAGTTGGTGGGGGCGCAAACAACCGTTCCCTCATGTGTACCCAGCCAGGCTGCCCACCAGCTAAAACTGCTGTTCGCAATAATGTGGTGCCGGCAGAGGCTCATCAGGTACATGTCCTCGTAATCGCGGTCGGGTCCGTTATGATTGACGACTCGCATGGGACACGGCAAATCAAGATCACCCGCTTGGAACGGGGCGTCGGAGAACACAAACGCCTGAAGCGAACCGGCAAAGGGCTGAAGATGTTGTATTGCCCGGCCATAGTATTCGTTATCGCAAACAAGACTGGAATGACTCACTCTTTTCCCCGTTGCCGAGCAGCCATGAAGCCGGCGCAGGTGAATTGACACCGAACCCGGCTCGCCCTCGATTTCCCGGGCAGCGGCGCGTGTCTGGGAGGATAAATCGGATTGAATGCGGAATTCCTCGCGAATACGGCCGGCGACGTCGGCAAAAAAACGCGGGCTCTGCCAGTACCCTTCGAGCACCACATCGCTCCGCACCCGGAAGTTGTGAACGGCCGAATCGAAATTCGCGCCCAACCATCGCGTTCGGAATTGCTCCCGGCGCCCGCGATAGGCTCGGATGTACCGGCCCTTCTGCCAGCGGTCGTAACATTCATGTTCAGGAAGGAATGAACTGCTGAGATTGAAGTGCTGCAATCGATATGAGCGTTCGTAGGCATCCCTGGCAAATCCCGTATAGGTATCCAAATACAACGGCATCTCATTGCGGATGGCAACGCCCAGCGCCGCAGCGTATTGGAACATCTGGTTTCCCAGGCCACCCTTGATCCGTAACACTAGGCGCCGGGCCTCGGCACCCCTAAAATCAATTGTTCCCTTGAGTAGCATCATGAGAATGTTTCAGATGTCAAATCGTGTCGCCGCCGAAACCAAAAAAACCCGCAAGCATATTCACATTTCTGGAAGGCCGATAACTCCACTTGTTCCACAAAGCGGCCGCCATCTTGAACGCCCGAGATCTCCACCAATTCAAGCTCGCGCACCATCTCACGGATTTCCTCCGCAGCATGAATTCTATGGGCGTTAAAGCAAAGGCGGGATTTGCCCACCGGAGCAGCCAGGAACAAGTTCCCTCCCGGGCCCAAAACGCGGGCTAGCTCTCTTGCAGCTTTCCTTGTCCCTTCAGGGTCGAGAGCGTCCCCGTAACGGCCCAGACCGATATGCTCTATTACGTGCAAGCAAGAAACAGAAGACACGGAGCGGTCCATAAAGGGCAGCTTAAGAATATTTCCACTCAGACAAGCAAGCCCGGAGAGTTTTGTCCGCAGCGGGCGGTAATCGAGAAACACCACGGGGACGACCCCGGCCAGCAAGTTTGCAAAGATCGCCTGAGAGCCGACGTCCACATGCATGCGGGGCCGCGTTGATACAATTCGCCGCATAGCCCACCCGTTAGCGTAGAGGTAGTGGGCGTCAATGGAAGTGGTCACCGTACGGTCATGGACCTGAGGATATGCGTCCCACAGCCGAGCGGGCTCCGCCTTCGGCATACGCGAGTATCGATTCCAGTCGGCGAAATAACGCGGGTAAGCGCAAATCCCCTTGGCTGCCCGGATTGGATCAGCAACCTGCGCCAGCCAATTCACCGTGCAGCGTACCGCTTTACTATGCCTTGCCATTGATGCAAATTCCTGAAATGTCACAAGTCTGCGTCTGATTGCGAATCATGTAGCGCTTGCGCGCGTTGGACTTGGTATCCATGGGGCAATCTCAGAGCCCAAAGCTAAACGTGCACTGCTCTGCCTTCGCGCCAGAAACGAAACCCACAGCAAATAAGCCAGGGAGAAAGTCACGTTGGCGAACACAACACCCGCCAGCCCGAATCGATAGGCTCCCCCGATGTTCATAAGCACACAGAGCGCCGATGTGCCAATTTTGGGCGCCAATAAGCGGCGCGTTTCGCCGGTGATCAGGAATATCAATGAGGCGATTTGGCCGGATGCGAACAAGCCGCCCGCCAGCACCATGTAGGGCAACCATCCCGCCACCTGGCGATACTGTGGCGCCACCACCAGCCGAAAAATCTGATTATGGAGAACAAAAGCAAGCATGGTCCCGACTGCCGTGAGGGCCAAAGTTGCGGCCAGCAGTAGTTGATTCAGCCGGTAAGCCCGTTTCAGCCGGCCGGGATCGGAAGCATCTCCCGCCCAACTGAATAGAATGGGTGAGAACAATTGAACCGCCAATCCTGTTACCAGCAAGATGGGAGTGTAGCCCACCTGGAATAAAGCCGCGTAGAGTCCCACCACGCCAGTGGCTGCGAAAGCCTGCAAGGCCCAGCGGTCGGACGCCAATTGCGCCCAGGTAAACAGGCCCCAACTGGCAAATGGCCAGCCAAACTGGCGCATCTGGCGCATGCAGTCCTCGGACTCCTTCCTGTCGGCGGTTTGAGGAACGCGATCCAGGAGAAGCTTTTTCAGGAATAGGAGCTGTGAGGCGAGAACCAGGGCGCCACCCAGCGTGTAACCGAGCACAGCCACAGGGCTCGATGAGCCCAGGATAACAATCAGAAAAACGGCCACGGCGAATCGCGCCCACTGGCCAGCGCCGTCGTGCCAGGCCACCACAATTCGCTGCCGGGCGGCATTCTGAACGGCATCCAGTTCGCCGCTCCAGCCGTAGACCAAGGCCATCAGAAATGCCGCACCCACCACCCCGACCCATCGAACCTCACCGATTGCCCACAGGCCTAAAACCGGCATAACGGTAAGCAGGAGGAGCGTTCCGGAAGCCTGCGTCAACAAGACCAGGGCGGCGCGGAAGAAAGCGGGGAGCTTGTTGGCTTCCTGCATGGGCGCGAAGAAACGCATGAACGCCTGACCCAGGGGGCCAAAAATTAACTGTTGGGCCAGCATCATAAACGTCAGGGCCAAGGCCAACTCGCCATAAGCCGCCGGGGTCATGAACCCAGTGAGCAGACGCACGCCGACAATGCCACCCAGCGCCGCCACCGCCTGGCCCAGTCCGACCCAAAAGGCCTCGCCTCCGACCCTTCTTAACGATGAAGAATCCATCTATTTCCTGTTGGGCGATCTCAATTGCCCCTCAGAGCGACTGAGTACAAACCGAGTTCATTTGAACGCACGGAGCGGGTCATGCCAGCGGAATTCAGACCTTGTCACCCGCGGCCAGGATGGCGGCGGTGTAAATGGCGTCGAGGGGATGGGGAGGCCCCCCTTCGACAGTTTGGGCGAAGCGCAGGCCCGCGGTGATCGCCTTCCACATAAGGCACCGGAGGGCGCTTTTCACTCCGTGTGCCACGGGTCCCATGGGAAAAACGCGGACATTGGCGAAATTGGCGAGCTCCAAAACCTGCTTCAAACTCGTGGCGGTAAAAGGCGTTTCGTGGCTGAAGTCCATGTAGAACAGAGGCCGGTAGAAAGCCGTCAGGTTCGGGACTTGGCAAACAAAGCGTCCGCCGGGCCGTAGCGCGGCATGGACCGAATCGAGGAACTCGAGAACTTGGTCCTTGGGCACGTGTTCCAGCACATCGATGGCGGAGATGAAGTCAAATTGCCCCACCGAGTTGGCCAGGAACTCCTTGCCCTCGCAGCATTGGACATTCTTCACGCCCAAGCTGCGGGCAATCTGCAACTGCCGGGGATTGAGGTCGATGCCTTTTGTTTCCGTATAACCTTCGCTCGCGAGGAAATGCAGAAAATTTCCGTAGCCGCAGCCAAGGTCCAGGATGGCCGCGTCCTTGCGCGTGGGCAGGAGGTGAAGAAAATGTTTGCGCGGGACCGCGGCTCCGCCCGCCATGAGGTCCTGCGTGCGTGCGGGCGAAGGATAGTGGGGCCGCACCTCGGAGTATCGCGCGTACATTCTCTCGGCGTATCCATTCACGACGATTCGGGCCTCAAGATGCGGGCGTTGCGGCGGCCGGGGCTGTAGCGGCGATCTCCGATCGCCGTACGTCGGTCGGAGACCGACGCTACAACGCCACATGGCGGGATAAACCCGCCGCTACGACCGGATGGCGGGGTAAACCCGCCGCTACTGCCAACTGCCTACTGCCCACTGCCTTCCGCCTACCGCTTGTCGCTATTGCCGCGCAGACGGCAAACCACGCGGCGTTGGCGGGGATGTGCAGGTTGAAGTCCGCGAAGCTATGGACGAGCAGGCCGCAGCAGCCCACGGCGGCGGCCAGGCGGAACCAGGTTACACGGGACAGGTTACAGGGGACAGGGCAAAGCGCGTCCGAAGTCCGAAGTCCGAAGTCCGAAGTCCGAAAGGAGCGACTGACTACTGACCACTGACCACTGACCACTTCCTTTAGCGCCAGCCAGAAGAACATTACGAGCGCGCACAAGATGACAGCTCCGCCCGCCAAGCCGGTTTCCGCCAAGGCTTCGGCGTAGTCGTTGTGGGCGTGGTCCCAAAGGCCGTCGCTGGGGAAGGTCTGGTAGCGAAGGAAGGCCGTCTCGAAGCTACCCAGTCCCGCGCCAAGCCCGGGATGATCGCGGAGAATCCCCAGAGCGTCCCGGGCGGCCACCAAGCGGTTGCGCAACTCCACTTCCGGCGGGTGGGTGCCGTCGCCCATCCTTGCCAGGCGCTCGGCGATGTGGCGCGGCGCCATCCAAAAGAACAGCAGCGCGGCGGCGAGGAGCGCGGCCCCTCCCACCAGAGCAGTGAGCTTGCGCGCGTGGCGCGGTCCACACCCGGCAACCAGCACCGCCGCCAGAAGGACCTCGACCAGGAGGGCGCACAAGCCTCCGCGCGAAGCCGAGAGCAGCAACGAAGCGATGGGAACCAGGATGAGGCAGCCGGCCAGCGCCGCCCAGGATTGCTTGCGCAGCGCCGGCAAAGCGCTCGCCACCGAGAGCGGAATCAGCATCTCCATCAGGCCGGCGTAATGGTTGTGATTGACGTAGGGGCCGAATGTCCAACCCAGGGTCTTTACCCTCCAGTAAATCAGCCCGTCACTCGAAAAAAACTGGAAAATGGCGAACAGCGCCAGGAGAAATGTGTAGGCGACGAGGGTCCGACGCAGGACGGGAGCGGACAACCTGTCAGCTCCATGATAGGCTACTGAATGCGGTCGCGCCTTGGAGCCGCTTTCCGCCAGGGATGGGCGGGCGGAGTGCGGCGAGCCAAAAAGCTGCCCCCCCAGGAAGAAAAAAATGAGGTCGGTCGCGAGCTTCAGCAGCGCTTCCCGCGTCGCCAGGCGGTCCAAGGTGAGGTGAGCGGCGAATTGGATCATTCCCAGCAGGAAGAAAAGCCCGGCGGGGACGTAGAGCGGCGACCAGAGAATCTTCAGGACTCCTTGGCGCACGCCGGCAATCGACCAGAAAAAAAGCAAGAGAAACGCCACCACCGCCAGCGCTCCCCAGGCCCACGCTTGCACGGCGCCAAATGCCAGCGGCGCCGCCAACAACGTGGCCATCAGAGAAACGCGCACGAGGGCAAATGACGGCGACCGCGGCGCGAGCCTCTCCCGGGTGGCGGAGCGGGCAGGGAAAATGGTGGTTTCAATTGTGCGTGGCGAGGCCATGATTTGGGGCGGGCGCGCTATTGCTGCTCCGCGCGGAGGGAAACGTCATCGAGCCAGAAGGTTCCCGAGATTTCCATGGGGAACACTCGGCTGCGGGGCCGCCAAAGGGAAATCCGCACCGCCTGCGTTTGTGGGCCGGTGGAGAACCTCAGCGCCACCCTGTGCCAGGGAGTGCTGCCCACGGTGGCGTCGGTCGAGGCATCCAGGCAGGCCGGGCGATCGGGATCGATCACGCGCAGGCGGGGCCCGCTATCGGACATAATGTCGCTGCTGCGAACGTCAGCCGCGAGGCTGTAGGGACGATTCGGGACCACCGGAACGATTTGGAAAACCGGCTCGAACTCATCATTTTGGCCAATGGGAAAATCGACGCGAAGACAATGCGCTCCGGCGAAAGGCGACGCGTCGGCGAAATCAAGGGAAACATAGGGCGACGGTTGTGAGCGCCAATCGAATCCCGCGCCTAAGGGCAGTTGTTCAAAGCCGCCGTCGAATATCAAATTGCCGTGGTCGCTATCGGCGGGTCTGGCAATGACGCCTCGTTCTTCGAGATTCGACCAAATGGCTTGAGCTTCTTGATACCGCCCGTGTCCCAGCAAGCGCTCGATATACGGTTGTACGGCCGCAAAGGGAAACTGCGCGCCGCCACCGGCGATTCGCGCCCAAGCTTGATGCGCGGCGTCGAACTCGGCGTTCGCGCTCATGAAGTCCGCAAATGCCAACCCCAGCGCCGGATCGTGGTTATCACCCACGACCTTATCGAGAATCATCTGAGGGTCGTCGTAAGCACGCAGGGTGAGCTCAAAGGTGGGCGCGGCGAGGTCAGGGCTCAGCGCCAGCAGGCGGTGGAAGCAGAGCAAAGCGGCCTGCGTCTGGTCCGTGCGCAGAAAGTGGTTGCCGGCAATCCACCAAACCTGCGGCACCATGGGGGAAAGTTCCATGGCGCGCTTGAGCGCCTGGTCCGCGCAAGCGTTGTCGCTCGAAGATTCACACGCGGAGGCGAGGGTCAGCCAGTAGTCGGATTTGTTGGGATTGAGCGCCGTGGCGCGGCGTGCCTCCTCCAAGGCCGCGGTGAGATTCGCATGCACGGTTGAATCGCCAAGAAGCTGGGAAAGCCGGTTGTGCAGGAGCGGGTTGCCGGGGTCTCGATCCAGCGCTTTCTGAATGGTTGATACATCAGCCGATTCTCCCAGCGCCGCGATTGCCGCGATCTTGACGGCCTCAGCGCTCCCTACCAGGGTCACCAGCGCCGCCAGGAAAAGAAACATTGCCGAACGCCGGCGAGACTTCAGCGAGAACTCAACATAATTTGCGGAGAGTGTGCGCACGAGCATCGAGTCGGCGGGCAGAATCTTGGATTTAGCGGCTAGCGATGATCAGAGTTCTTCTAGCCGCAGGCGACCTTCGTTTATCCCCCGAAGCAGGAATCCTGGAAGCAAGCAAGCTACAACGTCCCGCGTTCCGTCAGCGGGGAAGGAGCGCGCCGGCCAATTCGGAATCAGCCGTTCGCTCTTTGTCATCCGCACGGTAATAGTAATGACCATAATCGCCATAGTATCCCTCATGGCGAATGTCCACCTTGTTGATGACGATGCCCAGAACGTTTGCTCCCACATTTTGCAGAATCTTGCGGGCTCGCGTCACGGCTCCGCGCAGGGTCGCTCCACTTTCGACGACAAAGACCACTCCGTCCACCAAGGTGGAGAGGATCATCGCATCCGTGACGGGAAGCACGGGAGGGGAATCAATCACCACGAACTTGAACCGCTTGCGTACTTCTCGCAGCATTGATTCCATGGCGGAGGAGGAAAGCAGTTGCGCCGGATTAGGTGGCGTGGGACCGGCGGGGAGCGCCCAAAGGGTGGGCACGGGAGGAAACTCCCTCAGCGCCGTCTCGATGCCGTGCGCTCCCGTGAGGTAGCTTGCGAGGCCGGTGCCATTAACCAGATGGAGGGACTTGCCGATGCTGGGATGGCGAAGGTCCGCATCGATGAGCAGCGTGGGCTCTCCCCTCTGGGCGAGGGCGATCGCCAGGTTGAGAGAGGTGATGGTCTTACCCTCACCGGCTGTAGAGCTGGTGATCAATAACACCTGGGGCGGCTGCGGGGCCGTGGAGAGAACCACCGAGGTCAGGAGAGTCCGGAAGGCTTCGGCCACGGGCGAAGTGGGTTGACTCAAAAGCGCTAATCCCTGCGTGGCGGCCCCATTGCCGTTGTTTCCCGGAAGGTAGGGAGCCGGCCGCCGCTGCATATCACGGGCGAGGGGCACAACGGCCAAGGCCGGAGCGTTCACCAGCCTCTCCGCCTCGTCGACGCTCTTAATGGAAGTGTCCACGGCTTCTTTTACGAAGGCGAGCGCCAGGCCGAGCACCAGTCCCACCATCAGGCCGATGAGAATGTTGAGAAGCTTTTGGGGACGAACCGGCAACCGGGGAGGCCTTGCGGGGTCAATGATATGGATATTCGTGGCGCGCAGACCCGCCGAAACCGTTGCATCCTTGAGTCGCTGCAAAAGGTTGTCATAAAGCTGTTGATTCGTGTCCGACTCGCGCTTCAGGAGATTGTGCTGGATCAGAAGCTGGTTCAGTGCTCCCACCTCGACTTTTTCTTTGGCGACGGCAGCCGTGAGGAGGCTTTCCCGCCCCAAGGCGGCCAGGTAGTCATTCCGCATCCTCTCCACCGTCCGTTTTCGCTCTCTCTCGATCAGCGACTGAATCTCATCCACCTGACTCTGCAACCGCTCTGCTTTGGGGTGTTTCGGCCCGGATTGCTCCAGGGTATCCACGTATTGCGATTTCAGGTCAGCATACTTTTCTTCCAGGTGCTGCAAGAGGTCGTTTTGCGCCACAAAGGCGACTTCCGATTCGTTCGCGCGCACCAGTTCATAGACGGATTCCTTTTGCAGCCGATCGCTTTGGGCGTTCGTCAGGTCGCGACTCAGATCCGCCATTCTCTGCTCGACGACGCTTTCTTTGTCGCTGATATTGACAATCGCGTTTTGCCGCTCGTAATCGACCAGCGCCTGCTGGGACTTCTCGACTTTGGCTTTTAATTCATCGAGCTGTTGTTCCATCCAGCCGGAGGCCTGGCGAGTGGCATCGTATTTCTGCCGAAAATTGTATTCGATGTAGTTGTTCGCCAGCGAGTTTGCAACCTGGGCGGAGAGATGGGGGTCCGCGCTCTCGAAACTGACATTCACCACGTGACTGTCGCGCACTTTCTGGACGTGCAGACTACGCCGGAATGGCACGATAAGGCCGTCCACGGAGGTCGGGAGCGGAGATGAAAACGGGCCGCGGCTCGGTTGGATGGCGGCGACCCACTTCGGATCTTTCAGCAGGCCGACTTGCTCGATGGTGCGTTCTGCCAGGCTCACGCCCTCGAGAACCTGGATTTGCGTCCCAATGAACGCCTCGTCGGTGGGGATTTGGCGAAAGAAATCGTTCAGGGATTGAATCTGCAGCGTGTCGGCCTCGATGTCCAGGTGTACCGTCGCTTCATAGATCGGCGTCATCTTGAATGAGGCAATCGCCACCAGCAGGGTCACGATGAAGGCGACGCTGATGATGGCCCAGCGACGCTTGTTGATGATGTTCCAGTAAGTCCGCAGATAGCTGAAGCTGTCGAACTCTTGCGCCTCGATATCGAAGACTTGGCCGGCGGGGGAGTGTGCCGCTTCCGGCAACCTGGGCCCGCCCGGCAACAACGCTTGATTTTCAGGCATGTCCTTCACCCCGGAAATTGGCGCTCGTCGACGAGAGTTGGATAGGCATTGAGCATCCTCAATAATGATAGATAACTCCCCACGTGGCAGCAGTGACGGCGGCTTCGGCGCCCCGGCGCAAGGCTCTTTTCCCGGCACTGTCGGGAACAAAAAGGATGTCATTGGCCCGCAGTTGCGTATCATGCTCGTGGCCTTCCAGCACCTTCGTCAGGTTGACCGCAATTTCTTCGCGTCCGTCCTGCGTGGCCGGGTTTTTCCGAATGATCAACGCTTTCTTTTCGGCGGCGGTGGGCTTCACATCCTCGGCTAACGCCAGGGCTTGAATAACCGTCATGTCCTCCTGGCCGGCCTTCAAGGGGAATCCTCCCGGCCGATTCACAGCGCCCACCACATAAACGATCCCGGCGCGCTGCACGGTGACTCTGTCGCCAGGGTACAGGTCAACGTTGAGAAGCGGGTCGCCCGTTTCCGTCAGCCGGCTGAGGTCCACACTGAAGGTGCTGTGGCAAGAGGCCGCCGGGCTCTCAGCCCCACAGGCTTCCGATGCCTTGAGGGTCTGGAGGGCGATCGTCCCGCGGGTCACAATGGCCAAACTGCCCGCGTCATCCGCAAGCCCTTCCGCCTGTGATAAGAGGTCCAATAACGTGGTCTTTCCGAATACCGGATAGATTTGGGGTTTTTTCACCGCCCCGGCTATGGCGATGGCATGGACACGCGATTCCTTGATGGCCACGGTCACTTGCGGATGGGTGTAGATTTCCGCCTGGCGGTATCTCTCGCTGATCAGCTCCGCGAGTTCCGCCGGTGTCCGCCCGGCGGCGAGGATCGGTGCAGCGAGCAGGGGGATCTCGATTCGACCGGTGGGGCTAACACGGTACTCGCCGGTAACATCCGGAGCGTCGTAGATATTGATGGTTAGGACGTCATCCGGACTAATGATGCATTCAGGGAGTGCCAGGGCGGAAGCCGCTGAAGGAGTTGTGGCCGATGCCACTTCTGAGGGAGGGTCGATGCCCGCGGGCGTCTGCCCGGCCAGGAGCGGACGCCAGGCCAAGACAAGTACACAGCCGAATACAAGCCAGGCGCCATGGGGCCTTCCGAGGGGTCTTCGCGTCTTGCCGGCCGAGACGATCATTTCGGGTCTCCTGATCATTTTTCGCTGTGCGCTCCGGGTGCGCGACATAAGAGTTGAAGGCAATGCCTCACCTGCCGACCTGGGCTAGCTCGGGTTATTCATGAAACCGATGAGCGCAGGGCAGGCTTAAGAGAGTTTCACACAGAGGTCGCAGAGAAAAGACACAGAGATCACGGAGAAGTTTCAAGATGTTCTCCGTGCCCTCTGCGCTGAGGTAGTTCGGTAGTTCCCAGCATCAAAAACTCTGTGAACTCTGTGCGAAATTCTTTCCCTCCCTCTTTGGCTCAGAGAAACTCATGAATAATCCGGGCTAGAAGGTCGTAACGCGGGCCAAACGTCCGCGCTTCCTTCCCGCCTCCGCACCTCCGGAGACAGAACCTCGCATCCCTCACGTGCAAGCGCAAAGGCTGATAGTGAAGGAACGTTCGGACCCGCGCCGTTCGGGTCTTGGCGGGCGCTCCACCATCCACGCGTCCACTTCCACGGCCGCTGACTTTTGGAGGAGTTGGACGGACAGCACCAGCCGGAATTGCTTCTTCTTGCGCACCAGGATTCCCTCGATGCCTTCCAGCGGACCACACTTGACCCGAACCCAATCTCCGCACTTCAGGAACGGATAGGGTTCAATATGCGGGCGGTGCGCCAGGGTTTGACGCAAGGCCTCGATCTCCGCATCGGGAATGAAGGCGGGCACACCGGCAAATCCCACCAAACCCAAAACGCCCAGCGTGGTCAGGATACTGAGACGCTGTTCAAGTCTCCCACGCAAGAACAGGTAGCCGGGAAACAGGGGGGCGGATAGTTCCTTGGTTCGATCACTCCACCGGCGGACCGCGATGTATTGCGGCAGGAATACCTCAAATCCCTTGTAAGCCAGGGAATGAGCTGCCAGGTTCTCGTGCTGGTGCCGGGTGTAGATGGCCAACCAACCTGCGCTCTCCTGACGATAATCCGCAAGTGGTTGGGTGTCGCATGCCAACATAAAGCTCCGCCCTCTGACTCCCAGGAGTCTTTCCCTCCCTGAGCCGCCCTTACGAACCCCCCGGCGTTCTTGGGAGCAAATTGCCGGCCGCCTTACGGCCCATCGCCCCAAGCCACCCGCGCCGTAGCGCCGCCATCTTGGCGGCTCAATGCCGGCTGAAAGCCGGCGCTACATCCGAAATCAGGACAGCCGCGCTGTAGCGCCAACATCTTGGCGGCTCAATGCTGGCATTTGCTTCTTGCCTTCCTCTCAGCATTCCTTCAACTTGCCTCATCGCCGCCGGCGCCCTTCATCGCGTGGAGATCGACAATCTGCTTTTGTAGGAACCGGCCCGTCCCTTGAAAGTTCACGGCAATTTCGAATCGTGGCGCCTCCTGGAGGCGTTGAACGATTCCTTCAAAGCGAATCGTCGTAACTTGTTCCTCCGGGGCCCGAAAGTGTGCAAACAGGGTGATCTTTGTGCCGGGCGGCACGGGTTGCTCGAGCGCCACCCGCGCCCCGTCAACGCCAATGTCGTAGAGCACTCCCTGCACTTTCACCTTGTGGTTCGCCCCATTCGAAACTTGGACGGTGACTGGACATCGAATCTCAAATCGTTTTGCATCACGCATAGGCGATAGCCCTTCTAGTTCCTTAAAGGACGTCACGGGAGCTGACGACTCCGAATGGTCCACCTTTTTAATTGTTTCAACCAGGAAAGACAATCGCCTGTTGGCATGAGAGGGCAGTTTCATTGGTGTGAGGTGGATCGCCTGTTAAATCCCCCGATGTCCCTATGAAAATGCCGGGCAAACTCCCGGGCAAGTGAAGAAATGCATTAGGAAATTTGGGCGTCACCTTGCCCTAATTTCCTAACCCATTTTGATGAGGCAGGGCTTGGGGAGTTGCGGGTTCTGGCCTTCAAAAACCGGGCGGGGCGTTAATCTGCAACTTTCTTGATGTCCGGAGGTAAGCGATCCAAAACGAACAGGCAAACGGCAAGTGCCGACGCCCGAGCTTCTTCGGCCACCTGCTGGGTGGGCCAGAAGGAGTCATCGTATCTCAACTCCACGGCGTACGGCGTGAGGGGCGCAACGGTGGGCAGGAGTGAGCGGAACACAGCATCGATCCCCGCTGCTATCTCAATCAACTTGGTTAAATTGTGAGTGTACGGAAACTCCATCTGACGATAGGCCAAAAAGGCTTTTAGGCACTTTTCAGTAATTTGCTGGGCATGAAAACAAGCCGCATCAAAAGCCTGGGCCGCCAGTGAAGCTTCCATAGCGATGCGGTCGCTCTTGGCTTTACGGAGCAGCCCACGGCAAAGCTCAGCCGCATCTTTCATAAATCGTCGTCCCCTCTCGCACGGCGGTGGTTACAAATGCCTGGGGAACTTGACTCCACTCGTCCACCTCTTCCGGCGTGTAGACCATCACTTCCACTTCCACCGGCAGATCGGCCAGAGCCACGTAAAGGGGAATGGAGCGGCGGTATCTTGGCTCATCGGACGGCTTGATCACCAACACGTCAAAATCGCTGTTCTGCCGGGCATCACCCCGCGCTTGACTGCCGAACAGAATCACCTTCTCTGGCTGCGCCGTATCGACAATGCGGCGGACAATATCGCGAATCAAGTCGTCATTTAGGGAACTCATGTTGCCGAACCTTCTTCGAGTATACCAGAGGTTCGCGCCGGGGGGCGGAGCCCAAAATAAAACAAAAGGGCAAAGGTCAAATGGCAAAAGGTAAAACCAGCGAGCGCGGAGTTGTGCGCAAGGCGCACTACTCAGCGGCCCTCAACATGAATAACGTCCGCAAGTCAGTGCCGTTCTGACCGTAGGTTCATCCGGCGGTCGATTTGCAACCATTTTGCTTTGGATAAGGCAACGGTGGCGGCGTGTCCCATCCAGATTGATGACGTGCGATTGCCCTTGGGGTATCGCGCATGAGGAAAGCCCACGGTGAGGACTGCACTGATGGTGACGGCTACCCGCTTCCGGTGACTAACGAGGCAGCGGGACGAACTCGACTTTCGAATTCGCTGGTTACGCCGGAACGTCTTTCAACTTCGAGATCGAAGAAGTTCTGTACGTTCAGCCAGAACTCAGCATTGGTCTGGAAGTAACGCGGCAGGCGCAGGGCGGTATCCGCGGTAATGATCCTCCGGCGTCGCGGGTAAGCCAGCGAATCAAGTCGTGGGATACCAGCCTCCAGGGGTGCATTTGATTTCCAGATGGGCCTTGAAATCCGCCATATTGCGAACCAATTCGTCAATCATCACATCACCGGACAAGCCTTGACGCCAGAATTGTGGGCTGACCGTTCCGAGCACCAAGTAGTCAGGCGCGGTGCCTGCTGCTTGCCCCGCCGAGGCCTTTATCGCCGACTCAATTTCCGCCTGGTGTACGATCACCGTTTCGCAGTCGAGGCAGAGGCGGCACGTCTTCCTCAGAATCCGAAGCCCCACTCCGTCCACGTGAATGACTAAAGGAATCTTACGCACACGGGTTTTGGCTTTGCAGCCAGGACAACTCGTGGCGCGATAATCCGCGTGGGGATTGAGCGCGAATGAATACCTGGGCGGCAACGCCCCCATGCGAGCTTTCTGTGTTCTTCGAGCGGATGTCATGGCCAGGCCGAGAACTGACCTCACCCTTCCTTACTCAGCCTCGCCGGGGGCGCGGCAGGTTTATGGGAGTATTCTCCGTTCGACTTTACATGTTGGAAATAGTAAAGCGTGGCCGCGAGCCGGCAGTCCACCTTGATCTTGCGGTAGATGGTGTAAAGGTGGGTCTTTACCGTATTCTCTGAAACGGAAAGGCGATTGGCAATTTCCTTATTACGGGAACCGCTGGCAAGCAGCCCCAGGACCTTCCATTCCTGGGGGGTGAGCCCGTTCGAGGTTGCGGAATCCGCGCTCTCCGACTCCGCGAGCTTGTGAATGAGCCGCGTCGCTACCTGGCGGCTTGCCCAGATTTCGCCCCGCCCGACAACGCCAATAGCTTTGAGTAGGGTGTCCAGGTCGGAGGCATTGGAGACACATCCGCAGCTCCCCGCCCGGATGGCCTGAAATTCGATATCTTCGTCGGGCGAGTCCAGAAAGAGCAGGATTTTGATTTCGGGCATGAGACTACGTAGTCGGGAGACGATTTCTAAATCCGATGCCCCGCCGCTCGAGTGAAAGAGCAGCACCTCCGCCTGTGCCTTGCGGAGGATATCGACATCCTCGGGAATGGTTGGAAGCTCCAACACAATGGAGCATTTCTTGCTCGAATTGAGCAGGGCACACAGTCCCTTTCTCGACAGCGAAAGGCGGCTGATGACTCCCAACCTCATGTGTCGTCACCCTCAAAAAGACATTGTCCAGTGGCTAGCGAACGCTTTATATCGCTGGGTGATTCCCTTGTCAAGGTCAAATCAAATGGGTCAAATCAAATGGGGACTGTCTCGCCGTAGTTCTGCGGCGCTCCTTGGCGCTGGCTATAACCGGCGCCGAGGTTGAACTGAAAGGCCGCGCTTCCCTCTCCAGGGTATTTGGTGTAGTGTAGCAGATGACGAAACAGCGACGAGAGCTCCGCCTATGGGAACCCCTGCGAAAACGCTGGATCACCTGAACAAGGTAGTCGTGGGCTTGCTAAAGGGTGACCGCATCAAGGGCTACGTTTACGATTTTTCCCCACTGAAAGAGTTCTTCACTCTCCTTCCCCAAGGAGAACCCGCTCCAGGGGCAGGGAATAAAGATTGAGATGAAGGACCTCAAGGCGGTTTTCTTTGTGTGGGACTTTACGGGCAACGCCGAATACCATGATTCCGTGGTTGAGGACAGACCCATGCACGGCCGGAGAATCGAAGTGACTTTCAAGGATGGGGAAAGGATTGTCGGGAGATCAGAGGGATATAATCCGCAGAAATTCGGCTTCTTCATGTCTCCCGCTGATCCCAAGAGTAATAACATTCGCATCTTTGTGGTCAACAAAAATACCCGCCAAGTCAAACTTGTCTGAACTGCACCTCTTTGCTTCTGGCGATTCAGGAAAGCAGCTCTTACCGGCTCCATGTTGATTTAACATTGTAAAATTGACTACTTGACCCCATTAAGTAGCTTGGGTATCCTTGGATTACCCAATAGGGTAGGTATGAAAGAATTGTGTTTCTTGGGGGTGGGGAGCCCGCGTGAGGGACCTTCTTCGAGGGTGGAGTGTCCTTTTGAGTACCAGGTGGACTTTCATCCTTATCTGCGATTTTTTTGAAGTTTACTGACCGACTGTGGCTAAAACCTTGGAGCTTGGCATGGGAGCCCTTAGAGAGGGGCCGGAAAGCGAATTAATCGAGGGAGAAGGAGAGGCTTGGGATTGGAAGGATTTCCTGGCTCATGCTCGTCTCATCCTGGCTGTTGTTTGCACGATTGCCGTCTACCTAAGTGCCGGTTATCTTGGAAGGTACGGCAACTCACTACACCTGCTGATTCTCGCATACTTAACTTACAGCTTGGTCATTCTGATAATTGTTCGGCTTCACAAGCACTATGGCTTGGCGTGGGGGCTGTGTCTGCACTCCTTGGAAGTCGTCATAACTTCCCTCATTACGATGTTTACGGGTGGAGTTCGAAGCCCCTTCCTCGGACTTTACCTTTTCTTACTCCTCGCTGCCGCGTGTAAGTGGGGCTTCAAGGGCGCCCTTCTGACCTCTTGCGTGTGCATAGCCTTTTTGTTCTCAGACTTGTCCCCCCTTTCCCCATGGTCCGGGCATGCACCACATTTAGTGGTGAGGGGTGGCAGCGACTTCGTCGCCCTGATGACCTTGTCCGCGAGCTTGGTTTTGTCAGCATGCCTCTTGGGTCTTCTCATGGAAAGAGAGAAAAAACGGTATGGAGACGCGCTGGTCATCACTCGGCTCATTCGAATTGCCGCCCCGGAACCCAGCTTTAGGACAACTGTAGGAAACGTTCTAAAATCAGTAAGGGAGCACTTTGATGCTGACCAAGTCCGGCTGGCGATCCAAGAAATTAGGGGTGAAGAGGCTGTCGCCTGGGAGGTGACGCGCCCGACAGGGAAAAAAGAAAGCGGGGTTCAGTCCTGGAAACTGACAGAATCTGCACGCCGGGCATCCATCGCCATGCCACCGGAAGAAGTCCGGCGCTGGCTCAGACTTGGTCGTATGGCGGCCGATGATAAGCTACGGGTGGGCACCACGGAGGACCAGAAGCGTGGAACTCCCGGCGCCTTGCTCTCCCGCCTGCGCCCCTCTTCTGTTCCAACACAGTACTGCGACAGGCTCTATGATCTGCGCATAGTCAGCGAGCAGCACTCCTCCTTTGGGGTCTCCTGGACGCTGCTTGCTACCTCGTTCTCATTCGAAGGAAAGTGGCTGGGACGCCTCACCGTTTACAACCCCCGCAGGGGGCGCGACCCCAGTGCGGATTTGCGAATTCTCGGGACTTTGGTGCGGGAAGTTGGCCCCACGGTTTACCATAAATACCTGGTGGCGCGCCTGCGTTCACGAGCCCAAGCCAGGGAGCGGGTGCGCCTCGTGCAGGAGTTGCACGATGGAATTATCCAGTCGCTTCTCGGGTTGGAAATGCAGATTGATCTCCTCCGGCGAACGCAAACGGCCTCCTGCGACCCCTGCCTTCTTCTCCAGGATTTGCACCGCCTGCAAACGCTTCTCCACAGCGAGATCGCTGCTGTGCGCGAGGAAATGCAACGGATAAAACCGCTGGAAGTGGAGCCTGCCAATCTTGTCCATTACATGGCGGGGATGGTGGATCGGTTTCGACGCGAGCAGGGCATTTCCGCGAGTTTTGTCGCGGAATGTCCGGAAGTTTCCCTGCCACCTCGCGTCTGCACTGAACTGGTTCGCATCGTACAAGAGGCGCTGGCGAACGTCCGCAAGCACAGTGGGGCTCACAATGTGGTTGTGCGCTTTGCCCGGGTGAATGGGCACTACAAACTCTCCGTGGAGGATGACGGCCGCGGGTTCGGGTTCACAGGGCGATTGTCGTCTGCAGAACTCGAGGGGTCGCCCAACTGCCCTTTGCTTGTCATGGAACGTGTACGCGCAATCGGCGGCCAACTCATGATAGAATCAGGCGAGGGATTGGGTGCCCGATTAGGCATCTTGGTGCCTTTAAACGCCAATGGAAAAGTGTCTCGCGACGATTGACATTGTCATTGCGGACGACCACGCAATGTTCCGGGAGGGGGTGCGAAAGCTTCTCGAAGCTGAGCCGGGGCTGCGTGTTGTGGGTGAAGCTGAAGACGGTGAAGATGCCGTAAGCGTCGTTCGTCAACTGAACCCGCATGTCCTCCTGCTGGATTTCTCACTGCCCAAGATGACGGGGCTTGAGGCCCTTCAAGAACTGAGCAAACTGGGGGTCCGAACACGCACCATTGTACTGACTGCGGCCATCGAGAGGGAGCAAGTCGTCGAGGCGTTGCAACTGGGGGCGCACGGGATCGTATTGAAACAGTCGGCCCTAGAGGTTCTCCTGAAGAGCATTCGCTGCGTGAATGAGGGTCAGTATTGGGCGGACCAAGAAAGCGTTTCCGACCTTATCCACGCGCTTCGCAAAATGAATCCTCCTCACAGCGCTCCAGAGGGAAGCCCAGCCCTCGGCCTCACCTCCCGCGAGAGGCAGGTCATAGCACTCATTGGTGCCGGCTACACAAACAAGGATCTCGCTCGAAAGTTAGATATTAGCGAGCACACTGCCAAACATCACCTGACGAACATCTTTAATAAGTTGGGTGTTTCCAACCGCTTGGAACTTGTCCTCTACGCCATCGATCATCGGCTCATCAATGGCGATTAGCCTAACGTACTTTCCGACTCTCCATAGTGTCAAGACCTCAAGGGGAATTAGGTTGTGACATAGCACCAAAGGGTGCCATTAATATAGCACCATTAGAGCAACCTTATGGGACCATCGGGCTATTGTCATGGCCGCTGGACCAGTTATACTGCTACAGTCAAGCAAGTAAACCGGCGACTTCTCACAAAGTTGGAAAAAACCAACTTGGGTTGATATAACCCAAGTCGGACGGGGGAGGGGTTTACCCAGTGGCTGATAAGGGGCGGGCCAAGCGTTTCGAGCTACAAATCGCATTGCGCTATCGTGCCAACGGCGAAGGCTACTGGCATAGGGGCATCACAAGAAATATTAGTTATTCAGGGGTGCTGTTCCGGGGCGAGGATTGGACTGAGCCCCGTACGCCTCTTGAAATATGCTTGGCACTACCTAAGGACTTCACGGGAGGACACGCTGCCGAAGTGGTTTGTCGTGGTACGGTTACGCGATCGGAGCGGAGTGGAAGCGATGGAGCTAACCCCCTCATCGCGAGCAGGATTTCCCATTACCGGTTTGTTCGACCCTAGGGGGGCGGCGGATGCGGCGTCCCGCCCATCCCGGAATCGGAAGACAGGATTGTTAAGTAGCGAACTCGTGGCCCGGACGCAGATTGCGCAGGTGAGACGGCCAGCCGAGGATGGCGGCTGATCAACGCGGCCTTCGGTTTAGGACGATGCTGGTCCGGGGGAATTTGCCAATTTCTTCCTCAATGTGCAGAAGGTAGGCTTACAGGAAAGGAAAGCCTGTAAGTCACAGGGCGGAGCTATGCAGTTGCTAATACAGTTTCGTCATAATTCGACGGTTGCAGTTGCACAAGGAACACACCGGCAACAGGTCCAAACCTTATGCGTTCGGCGCACCATAAAAGTAAACAGTTTGTGGCAAAAGATGCAAAGAGTATCCTCAATCGACTCATTCTTGCAGGCGGCACTATGACCCCCAGAATCTCAATTCAGCCCGGCAAACGGGCAAGGCGATTCGCACTTCATCTTCCAGTCCATTTTCGCGCGGCGGATAGCCCGACATGGTTGGAGGGAACGACAGAGAATATCAGCTACACGGGTGTGCTGTTCCTCTCCACCTCTCCCGTGGCTCCGGAAACCCCCCTCGAGCTGAGGCTGCGGGTTGCGATGGGCACCAAGGCCCGGGGCCCTACGGAAATTCGCTGTAAGGGCACGGTGGTACGTCTGGAGCAAAGAATACTGCCGCAAAGTCCGATTGCTCTTGGCGTCGCGATAAAGGATTATCGCATTGTCAGTAAACACTCATTGAACCGAAGCGCTACGGGGAATGCCTGAGAAACCTGTCTCCCCAAGGTAGGGCGGGGGGAGCAATAACGACCAAAGGCCCGGGCGTTTCTTTTGCCGGCACGATCGCTGGTCTTGCGGGCAGAAACCAGTTCTCGAGAACGGAAAGGAAGGATTTCATGCCGAGGAACGAGGAAATCGCCAATCTCGCCGGAAGTCCCTGTGCCTCCTGGTGGCACGCGCTTTACACTCGCCATCAGCACGAGAATGTGGTCGCTCAAGCCCTGTCGAGCAAGGGATTCGAGGTATTTCTTCCACAATATCGAACCATACGCCGGTGGAAGGACCGTCAAAAGGAGCTCCTGCTCCCGCTTTTCCCCAACTACGTTTTCATCGGTGGCGGCCTCGATCGAATGTTGAGTATTGTGACGACGCCCGGCGTCCACTCCCTGGTCTGCTGGAGCGGGCGGCCAGCGGATATCCCCCCGGGGGAAATTGAGGCCGTGCGCCGCTTGGTCGAAAGCCCCTTGCAAGTCGAACCACACCCATTTCTCAAATGTGGGGACCTGGTCCGGATCAAATCCGGGCCACTAGAGGGAATTGAGGGAATCCTCGTCCGCAAGACGCGGGGGTATCGGTTGGTCCTCTCAGTGGAAATGCTTTCAAGGTCCGCCGCCGTTGAAGTGGACGTAAGTATGGTTGAGCGCGTACGCGCTGCGGAAACGGATCGAATGGAAAAGCAAGGGACTGTCCCGGGCGATTGCTATCCTGCGTTGCAGCGCCATTGCGTTCTTGGCGCTGAATAGCTTGCGGTCACATTGAACCAGCATCTTCGGTGCGAACTGCCAATGACTAACGAGCTGAAAGGTCGAATTGAAGGGAATGGGGGGGCGCGGAGCCAGGAGAGAGCTCGGGGGTTTGCTCCCCGGTCGGATACCAAGCTGGGTTTCAGTCTCCTTCCCCCGGATTGTGACCGATCCCCATTTGCGATCTCCTTGGCAACCAGGGCTTCGCGAACCTCCTTACGTCCCACTCGATGCCTCCGGTCAGGTTGCACTTTTGATCAGATGAACGCAGACGAGAGAAATCGAAGAGTCACGATGTGGACTAGCAGCCGCAGTTGTTCGTTCGCCATGTTTGTGCTGCTGGCATGCCTTGCATTCGCCATCACCAATGCTCGGGGATCCGACTCGGCGAAACCTGCTGGAACCCTGGTGGCTGCAATGGCCAGTGGGGTGGAACAAGGTGGCAGGAAAGCGGCCGATCAGCCCAACGCACCCAGCGCCAAGCGCGTGAATGATGACTACATCATCGGACCCTCAGACGTCCTGGCGATTGATGTGTGGAAGGATACCGAGCTGACCCGGACGGTTGTGGTACGCCCCGACGGCAGGATATCCCTCCCGCTGATCGGTGAGCTGGAGGTGAGCGGTTTGACGGCTCTCCAGGTGCAACGCTTGATAGCCCAGGGTCTAAAACCGTATATCTCCGATCCGCAGGTCACCGTGATCGTGCAAGAGGTGAAGAGCCGGACTTACAGCATCCTGGGCAAAGTCGTCAAGCCTGGATCCTATGAGCTGGACAAACCCACGACGGTTCTTGAGGCCATCGCCATCGCGGGCTCATTTTTGGATTTTGCCAAGCCGAGCAAGATCTACATTATCCGGCCCGTCAGCGGAGGCTCTACCCAGACGCTCCCCTTCGATTACAAGAAAGTCATCAAGGGCCATAATCCCGAGCAGAACGTTGATCTCAAGAATGGCGATACCATTGTTGTTCCCTAAGGGAGAAGCCTTGCGTAACCTCATATCCCTCAGTGTTTTACTGATGTTGTTGCCTACGGGTCTGGGCGCGCAAAGTGCTCCCCCCGCCAAAGGCGTGCCAGTCCAGGAGGCCGCTTTTGCAACCGGCGGACAGCCTTTGGCGGGAGAACGAACCGATCATGCGCTTAGTTCGTCCACGGACATGCAGTGGGCGGGTTTGGCACCTGTGGCAAATCCGGGGTCGGATCCCGCGGGTTTGAGTGGGGTTCGTCCCAGGATTGAAAAAAGCGGCGAGTCGGCGTATATTAAAGCTGCTCAACCGAGTGGAAAGAGAAGGGAGACCACTCATGACCGAGCTGCCCTTATCCTCCTGAGCTTGGCAGTCTCCGCTTCCGTAACTTGGGACGCGCAGAGCACGAATCACTTTTTCCACCATTATCCCGAGGGTTATAGGCCAAACGAAGTAGATCCGCTCATGCGCCCCTTTGCAGGGAAAGCACTCATGTATCCGATGGCAAACCTGCTCTTTGCGGCTCCGGTCGATCTGCTTTTGTTCAAGACGCGCCACAGCCAGAAACCCATCCGAATTCTCACTTATGCGGCATCAAGCATCTGGGTGGGAGTGGAAATGCATCAGTCCATCGCCAATATCGGGAATGAGCACATTCCTGGCATTAAGAATAAGTAATGGGTGCGCAACGGCGCAGTGATCTTCCCCAAAGAGGTAGAATTCCTTGGCCGAACAAGATGAAAGTTTGGATGTAATGCTGAGCAAGCTTCTACACGTGGCGGTCAGACGCCGTTGGTGGTTGCTTGTGCCTACAGTCGTGGTGGCTTTGGGCGCCTGTGCGGTATCGAGGGTGCTCCCCAACCACTACGAGTCAGTGGCCACGATTCTTGTGGCGCACCAACAAGTGCCGGAACGTTACGTTACTCCCAACAGCACCGCTGATATTCGAGAGCAGCTATTGCTCATGACAGACACGATTCTCTCGCGCACTCAGTTGATTCAGATCATCGGCGAATTCGACCTCTATCCAAGAGCGCGGAAGCGCCTGGCGCCGGAAGATTTAGTCGAACTGATGCGGAAAGATATTACGATCGAACCCACGGGGAAAGGCACTGAGACCAAAGAGCCTAACTCCTTTAAGATTTCCTTCACGGGCACTGATCCGCACATGGCTCAAGAGGTTACCAGCAAGCTCACGACGCTCTTCACCCAAGAATACTTGGAATCCCGGGAAGACCAGTCAAAGCGAACGACTATCTTTCTGGGAGACCAACTTCAGGCGGCTGACGCAGATCTAAAGCAACAGGAGAGCCGGTTGCGGGATTTTAAAATGCACTACCTCGGTGAACTGCCCGAGCAACAACAGGGAAATCTTGCCATCCTTGCCGGGTTACACACGGAGCTTCAGAATACCATGACGTCCATAAACCGCGCCCGCCAGCAACAGGTTTACCTGGAATCACTCCTCTCCCAGTACCAAAGTATGGCTGATGCCGGGGTCGCTGCGCCGGGGGCGGTGGTCGTGAGTCCTGCCGACACCATTAAGGCGGAGTTGACTCAGTTGAGAAATGAAAGAGCCGATCTCTTGGCGCGCTACACGGAGAAATATCCGGACGTTGTGAAAATTGATGAACAAATAAAAGAAGCAGAAGCTATGCTGGCAGCAGCGACGAAAGGGTCGGCGCCAACGAAGGGTGAAACGACCAAGGCAAGCGCCAAATCGGCCAATCCCTCGGAGAAGGACGCAGCTACCGCTCAACTCAAAAGTCAACTGGAAGCAAACCGTTTGGAAATCCAAGATGCCCTTGCGGACCAAAAGCAGATTGAATCTCGGATTGCGGAATACCAAAGCCGACTCAACATGACCCCTGTTCGCGAAGAGCAGCTTGCGGATATCCTGCGGGACTATGACTTGTCAAAGAAAAACTATGACGACTTGTTAGCCAAGGAAAAGCAATCGGAGTTGGCAACCAGCCTGGAAATACGCCAAGAGGGCGCACAATTCCGCCTTATCGACCCGCCCAGTTTGCCGATGAAGCCCTCCGGGGCGACCCATGTGAAGGTCAGCCTGGGTGGGTTAGGGGCGGGCTTGGCACTGGGCATAGCCTTGGTTTTTCTTCTCGAAACCAAAGACCACTCGCTTCTCGATGAAGAGGAATTGCGCCGGGTTTTTGCCTTTCCCTTGCTGGTTGGAGTGCCGATGCTGCTGAGCAAGGTTGAACAACGGAGGCGCTCGCGGGTAGCGGTGCTCGAATGGTTGGTGGGGGCTACCTTGTGTTTGCTTGTTTGCGCAACTGAATTCTATGTTTATCGCCGGGGTTAGAGGAGTGCCAAGGACGCCCTCCTGCGCTCTCAATGATGGGGGCCCCAATGGGAGTTGATAACCGTTATGCCTGACCGCGTTTTTAAGCCCGAGATAGAGAAAGACGACTTCTTCTCCACTCCCCCGGAAGAGTTTCTCCAGGCCTTGGAGAGGGCTGATATTTACCTGCCCGTCGCCACTGAAGTCAGCCCCGTTCCCGCGGAGAGCCGTGTGGTGGTGCATGACGATCCGAGGAGTGCTGGCGCGGATAGGTTCAGATTGGTGCAAATAAACCTTAAGAGCTTGCAGGTTTTGAAGAAGCTAAAAACGCTGCTGATTACCAGTTCCTTGCCCTGCGATGGCAAGACCACGGTGGCGTTGAATCTTGCCACAGTATTGTCCGAAAAGGGAACACGGCCCGTGCTCTTGCTGGAGGCGGACGTTTATCGACCAACCCTGGTAAAAAAACTTGGTCTCAGGCCGTGGCCGGGGCTAACCGAGTGCTATAAGCGTGGGAGTGACCCGATGCAGGCAATCCGGCGAATCGATCCGCTGGGCTTCTATTTGTTGCCGGCGGGGCAGCCCGTGGACGATGTTAGCACTAACCTCCTCCAGTCGAGCTTTGCCTCGCAATTGATCAAAGGTCTTTCTTCAAGCTCCTTTAGTTGGATCGTGATAGATTCACCTCCCACAACCCCCATTGCCGACATCCTTGTCCTGAGAGCACATGCCGATGCCACTTTGCTCGTAGCTCGGGCAGGGAAAACACCCCGAGAAGCCATAGAGGAATCGACCCGGAATTTGGGGCGCGATCACATAGTCGGAATCGTTCTCAATGGCGTGGAAGGGCTCGATCGTACCTACTCCAAGTATTATGGATATGGAAAATCTGAAGCTAAGATAAAGCCGACTAAATCCAAGACCATCGGGGGCTTGGGGCTGCATAACCATGCAAAGTGACTTCGCGCCGCCAAGCCCCCCTGCTCTAGTGAGCCTTAACCCTGAAGTGGGCTGCCCTCACTTTCTATGTTTCCATTTGGTGAAGAGAACCAGGTGCTTTGGCGGTGACGCCCTGCGCTGATTTGCATTGTGGTGGGCGCCGCTCATTTTCTGACAGATGATTCCACCCGTTGATTGTTCCTGGAAGACACGCAGCTCTCCTTGTTTGGGGGTGGGACACCATGGGGACCTCGCTGGAGATGCTGGTGCCTTTCGCCCGAAAACAGACCTCCCTCCTCAGATCGACAACGTCCTCGCCGCATGTTCGGCCCAATTGCTGTTCGATGAAGACCTTCTAAGATGATTGTGCCGAAAGAAGCCACATTGATGGGAAATGTGGAGTCTGCGGGCCTGCTCACGAAAGTGGATTGCAACGGCGGGCTGCCAAGGCGGGATTTCATGGGGGGCATGGGACGCGGTTGCCACATGAGGCATCTACACGAAATCTCCGCTTCCGATGATGTGCAGGACACCTTCGGCATCCCGGCGGATGCTGTTAACTTAAGGTCAAGGCTTCACGCAGGCCTGTCTACCCATGAGGCTATATGAATGATCGAATGTCTTCCCGTAGCTCGCTCGAGCTTTCGCCGGCCTTAGAAGACCGCGGGCGTGATGGAACGCGGGAACCAGTGGGCGCTGGACACATCAACTTCCGTCCGAATGGTACGGGAGAGGAAACGTCCGTCTGTAGGGTGCCAACACGAAGGATGGGCGAACGCGTTCGCGTAATGATTGCGGATGACCATCCGATTTTTCGTGATGGCCTACGCAAACTGATTGAATCCCAACGGGGGATGTTTGTCGCTGGGGAATCACCTGTGGGGGCAGAGGTTGTCAGGTTGGCACGTGAATTGAAGCCCGACATCCTTTTGCTCGACTTGGCTTCGCCCCGGCGCACCGGCCTCCAGGTTTTGAACGACTTGAAAGGTCTGCTCTCTCCAGTCCGCACCATAATGCTGGCGGCGGCAATCGAAGAAAGCTCAATCTTGGAGGCCTTCTATCTGGGAGCGCACGGGGTCGTTTTGAAGGGGGCGCCCCGAGAGGTGCTGCTGAGGAGTATTCACAGCGTGATCGCCGGACAGTACTGGCTGGACCATGAGAGCGTCTCGATTGTCATTGAGGCGCTCCGTAAGTCTCCCCCCTTCCAGAACGGGGCGCCGTGTGGAAAAGACTTTGGGCTGACTCCAAGCGAACTGAAGATCGTGGCAAAAGTTGCAAGCGGCTCCTCCAACAAAAAGGTAAGCCAGGAATTCAGCATCAGCGAGAGAACTGTCAAGCATCACCTGACGAATATCTTCGACAAGCTGGGGATTTCCAGCCGCTTGGAACTTGCCGTTTTTGCTCTTGAGCGCGGTTTGGTCAACAAAGCGTAGCCGGATGCCGAGGAAGGGCAGCGAAGACGCTGCGTCGACTGAGGGCAGAGGAAACCTCCTGCAACCACCCATTGCGCCATCGTCGAACCGGCCATGGCGACCAGCAGGAGCACGATGTGGCGGGAGTGCGATCGGTGAAACCTATGGCAGAACGGCTTGAGCGAAAGAGCGCCACTTTTTCTCCTAGTCGAAACGATTGCATGAACTCCCTGACGAAAAGAAACCTGTGCTTCGCTTTCGCCACGATGGTATCGATGGTGCTGTATTGGACGCCGCTGAAGACTCTGGCGGCATTCTCATTTCACGGTGATGTGTACACCTACACTGGCATAATACCTATTTTGAGTGCAGGTCTCATCTACCTGGAGAAAGAGCGCATATTCTCGCGCGTTCGCTATGATTTGGGAATCGGGTTGGTCTTACTCTCCTTGGCGCTCGCCGTTCGCTGGTGCAACAAGAGGTATTCGGGTGCACTAAGCCCAAACGATTCCCTTTCCCTGGTCACGCTTTCCTTTGTTGTGCAATGGATAGGGGTCTTCGTATTGTGCTACGGCACAAGGGCTCTACGGGCCGCAGCCTTCCAATTGTCCTTCCTCCTGCTAATGGTTCCTCTCCCCCAGCCCCTCCTGGAAAGGTCGATTCTCGTTCTGCGGGTTTGCTCGGCTGAGGCGGTGGGGATTCTCTTCCGGTTGGGCGGCGTTCTAGTTTTCCAGAGTGGATTTAGGTTTTCATTGCCTGGCCTCGATGTCGAGATTGCCGAGCAATGCAGCGGCATTCGATCCGGTCTGTCCCTATTTATTACTAGCCTGTTGATGGGCCACCTGTTCCTTCGTTCTCCCTGGAGGAGATTCTGGCTAGTGCTGGCGGCATTTCCAGTTACGATCTTTAAGAATGGCCTCAGGATTGTGGCGATCTATTGGCTGACAGTCCATCCGAGCATGGCATCCTTCACTATTTGGATGCACAGGAACGGGGGTATCCCCTTCTCTATCTTGGGCCTTGCGCTTCTGGCCTTCCTCGTCATTTCTTTGCGTAAATTTGAAGAGACTTCGGAATTGAGCTGCTGGAAAATCAAGAGAGGGGTACGGGTTCGGGAAAAAGCGTCGGACCCGACGCTCGACTTAATATGCTAGAGAAAAACCTCGAGTCAGACCATGTGGGTGAAGATCGGAATCACACGGGCCGCCGCTGGAGAGAGACCCTGTGGGCCTTCGTACTCTTCGTGACTTTCGTTGCGATGTTCCCCGTCGGCCTGGCGGCGCAAACCGCTCCGCCGGTTTCAGGGGCCCCACCCCAAGCCTCTGTCTATGGTACCGGCGTTCGGACCCCACTGCAATTTGCCGGAGAGACTGCGCCAGAGAATCAGGTCTCGCTCAGCATGGGTGCCTCACCCTTTTATGACGATAACGTCCTGGCAAGCAATTCAGACCGCCTTAGTGATGAAGCGGTTTCTCTCAATTCCGATCTTAACATTTCGAGGCAGACTGAGCGCACGACGATCAACTTCGACTATGTGCCCTTTTTTGTATTATACCGGCAAATTGATCAATATGATCGGCTTAACCATTCCGCCAACCTGAGTATGGCATTTCGGCTGACCTCACGTTTCACTCTGGGATTGAACGATGCCTTCAGTTATGAAAACGGAGTTTATCCCTCTCTCACGGGACAAGGGATTTTGTCGGGGACCGCTTCGCCCACTGCTTTGAATCAGATGATTTTCGCGCCCACGACCCGAACCCTGTCAAACATGCCAGGACTGGATCTGACGTTCGTGAAGAGCCGGCGCACTTCTCTTACCTTGTCCGGTGGGTACAACCAGCGCAAATTCGGGGGCCAGTCCGGAGCAAATCAGCCGTTGTATAACAGCAGCGGCATGAGTGGCAGCCTGCAGTATCAGTACCGCGTAACTGACCATACGAACTTCGGCCTTCTCATACTTCATCAAGATACCACGTACCAGGGAGGCGGAATTCTTGGTAGCCGGCAGCGCTCCCAAATTGAAAGCACATTTCTTTCCGTGGGATCCCGCCTGTCTCCGACGGTTAACGTAACCGTTTTCGGTGGGCCGCAATACCTCCGCGTAATTGGCGGGTCTGCAGCAGGTGCAGGTACCACAGGACAGTTTCAAGGGGCCGGTGGAGGAAGTATTACCAAAGAAGTTCGGAAGACTGCCCTGAATCTGTCTCTCCAAAGGTCCGTTTCCGACGGCGGGGGCTTGTACACATCCGTGATAAATAACAATGCAACTTTTGGAGTTCGCCGGCGGTTGGTCGGACGCTGGGAAGCAAATTGGCAAGGCGGCGCCGCCCGAGTGGACGCCTCCCTCTTTCAGATTGCCCATGGGAGAACTGACTCCCTAACCGGTGGGATTGACTTCAGCCGGCCCTTAGGGGGGGGCTCCGTCTTCCGCATTTCCTATGTAACTATGCACCAGTTGAGCTCGGGCACTCTGCCGATTTTGGCGGACTTCGACCGCAACGTGGTGACGCTCAGCTTCGACTACCGCCTTAAAGCAATTCCCCTGGGGCGGTAATCCTACAACTGAATTCGAATGATCCTCAAGGTCAAAAACAGTCCCGAAGGTTTCAGGTCCCCTGCTCGCAGGGGGCTTTGGGCCCTTTGAATTACCCGCGTTCGTTCTGACTTTCGGCAAAAACACACATCTCCTGCCAGCGGTTTCCAGGCAGGCTCCAGTCCCGGGCCACATTACTTCGCCGGACCGGCGAGAGAGGATAAAGATTATGGGGATTTTCGCCATGAGAAAACCACCAAAGACAAGCCCAGATCGTAGGTTACAGAACAACCCTACCAACGGGTACGCCGGTCGCGCTGTAGACGGCGGTTTGACGCTCGTGCCGGAGGACATGTTTAGGAAAGTACTGTCTTTAGAGAGAAGAAGGAGCGAGCGTTCTGGCCAGCGGTTCGTGCTTATGCTCGTGCATGCTGGCGAGCTTCTCCAGGCTGAGGGTGGAGAGGCATTGCTGGGCACGATAACAAAGGCGCTTTCCATGTCAATTCGGGAAACGGATTTATGCGGGTGGTACAAGAAGGACATGGTGGTCGGGGTCATCTGCACAGAAATTGGCTCGGGGAGTATGAACTCCATATTCGCTGCATTGCATTGCAGAGTCTCCTCCGCCTTGCGAAACGACCTCAATCTGGAACAGATGAATGTGATCCACATTGCTTTCCATATGTACCCTGATGATCTGGACCTCGAAAACGGCGGTCGTCCCGCGGACGCCAAACTTTATCCTGACTTAAGCCCAAAGGACACTGCCACAAAAGCCTTTCGTGTGATCAAACGAGCGATCGATATTGTCGGGAGCCTTATCGCTTTGATCCTCCTTAGCCCGCTTCTGATCGCTATTGCTGTTGCGATTAAGCTGACGTCGAAGGGGCCAATCCTTTTCAAACAGGGGAGAATGGGGCAGTATGGCGTTAGGTTCACGTGCCTAAAGTTCCGATCGATGTATTTCCAGAATAACCCGAAGATTCATCAAGATTACATCAAGCAGCTTATTTCTGGGAAGAAGGACAACAAGCAGCAGGACGCTAGCGGAGGCGTTTACAAAATAAAGGACGATCCCCGGATTACGCCTGTGGGGAAGTTTCTCCGCAAGACCAGTCTGGACGAGCTTCCTCAGTTTCTGAATGTCCTCAGGGGTGAGATGTCGCTGGTGGGGCCGCGCCCCCCTATTCCTTACGAGGTTGAGGCGTACGAGATATGGCACAGACGGCGCTTCTTGGAGGCGAAGCCGGGGATCACGGGCTTGTGGCAAGTAGAGGGTCGAAGCAGGGTCAGATTTGACGAAATGGTTCGTTTGGATCTCAGGTACGTAAAGACATGGTCTCCTTGGCTTGACATCAAGATCCTCTTGCGGACGGCGGGTGTTGTTTTGCGGGGAGACGGGGCCCATTGAAGGTGGCGGATGGAAACCATGGCGTGCCTCTGTGCCGAGATATCTACAAGGCGGTTCCTTGACGATCCGCATTTCGCTGATAGTTAGGTGCGGCATTTTATGAACTCGTCAGAGTTGCCAATCGAGGGTGCGGAGCGGGGAATTCCAGCGCCCTTTAGCCCTTAGTCATCACTGCCCCCTTGATTTTCGTAATCTATTCACGCAAACGCAATCGCGCCTTTAACCTTTTGAGGGAAACTGTGACTGGAATCTGGCCTATCGGCTACGGTTACCAGGGTTTCCAGGTTGTCCGAAACTGCACGATGTAAAGGGGTGGGAAATCACCGTTGTGGGCGACAAGAGTACGGATGCATTGCAGCGCGTCAAGTAGCTTTGCGAGGGAATCTATGATTCGAATCGGCGTTATCGGTTACGGTTACTGGGGTCCCCACATCGTGCGGAACTTTCACAATGTAGAGGGGTGTGAAGTCACAGTGGTATGCGACAAGAGTGCGGAAGCGTTGCGGCGTGTGAAGAAATCCTTTCACGGTGTGCAAGTGACCTCCGACATTCCCGAAGCCCTGTCGGCGACAAACGTCGACGCCATGGCTATCGTCACACCCGTTTGGACGCATTTCGAATTGGCCAAGGCTGCGCTCGAGAATGGAAAACATGTATTTGTGGAAAAGCCCTTCACCTCTACGGCCGCTCAGGCAGAGGAATTGATCGATCTGGCTGACAAGAAAAAGCTGCAGATCATGGTGGATCACACTTTTCTTTTCACTGGCGCCGTAAGGAAGATTCGCCAACTCGTGGATGAAGGAGCTTTGGGAAAACTTTATTACTATGATTCGACCAGGGTGAATTTGGGCCTCTTTCAGCACGACGTCAATGTCGTTTGGGACCTCGCCCCCCACGATCTCTCCATCATGGATTATCTCATCAAGGATAAGGCCGAGGCTGTTGTCGCGACGGGCGAGAAGCACCTGAACTCCCATGAAGACGTTGCGTTCATTACCGTCTATTTCCAGAACAACATCATCGCGCACATCAACGTCAACTGGCTGTCGCCGGTTAAGGTCCGGACCACGCTGATTGGGGGAGAGAAAAAGATGGTGGTGTGGAACGATCTGGAAGCGGACGAGAAAGTGAGAGTGTACGACAAGGGAGTTCAGATTACGAACCGCGAAGGCGTCTATGAACTGTTAGTTAGTTACCGCTCGGGCGACATGTGGGCGCCCAGGGTAGAGCAGCCCGAAGCCTTAAAGGCGGAGTGCAGCTACTTCATTGAGTGCATCAAGAATGGCACAACGCCCTTCAACGACGGCCGGTCGGGACTTAAGGTGGTGAAAATGTTGGAAGCAGCGAACCAATCGATTAGGGAAAGGGGGAGGATCGTCCAGTTATGAGCGAATTCCTGAGCATCGCCCCTGATGTCAAGCTGGGGAAAGGCGTAAAGCTTTCCAAGTTCATCAACCTCTATGGCTGTGAGATAGGCGACGGGACAAAGATCGGCGCCTTTGTGGAGGTGCAAAAGAACGCCAGGATCGGACAACGCTGCAAGATTTCCAGCCACACATTTATCTGCGAGGGCGTTACAATAGAAGACAATGTTTTCATAGGACACGGTGTGACATTTATTAACGACACTTATCCGCGGGCAGCAAATCCTAACGGGGCGCTCCAAACCGAGGCCGACTGGAAAGTGGAAACTACCTTGGTCAAGAAAGGCGCTTCCATTGGTTCCGGAAGCACGATTCTTTCTAAAATTACGATTGGTGAAGATGCCATCATAGGGGCAGGGAGTGTAGTTACAAAAGACGTTCCTGCCAACGTGATCGTGGCGGGGAACCCCGCCAGATTCTTGCGAAAACTAGACCAGCACAACACGGAGGTGGCAAATCGTGGAAACTAATCGAATCCCCTTTCTTGACCTCGTCGCTCCGCACAAAGTACTCAAAGACGAGTTGGCGGCGGTATTTGCACATGCCCTCGAGACGGCCGGATTTATTGGCGGGCCTATGGTCGAGAATTTTGAAAAATCTTTCGCCAAGTTCTGTGATACTCACCACTGCGTCGGAGTGGGCAGCGGCACGGACGCCTTGCGTTTCGCTCTGAGGGCCGCCGGGGTTGGCCCCGACGATGCCGTCATCACCGTCCCCAACACCTTTATCGCCACGGCCGAAGCTATTTCTCAGTGCGGCGCCCTGCCCCGGTTTGTGGATGTCGATGAACGCACTTACAACATGGATGTAAACAGGCTTGCTGACTACCTTGCGGATAAATGCTTTCAAAATCCTGGCAATGGCAAGCTGGTGGACAAGGAGACCGGCAAGGGGGTGAAAGCCATCGTTCCAGTGCACCTTTACGGGCAAATGGCCGACATGGACCCCATCCTTGAAATGGCAGAAAGGTACAACTTGATCGTCATTGAAGATGCGTGCCAAGGGCACGGGGCCGAGTATTTTTCGCGCAAGGAAAACCGTTGGAGAAAAGCCGGCTCGATGGGCAAGGCCGCGGCTTTCAGCTTTTACCCCGGAAAGAACTTGGGGGCTTGTGGGGAAGGCGGAGCCGTTACCACCAACGATGCGGACCTTGCCAAGAGAGTCCGCGTATTGCGGGATCACGGCCAGGTGCAAAAGTATTACCACGACATGGAAGGATACAATGGCAGGTTGGATTCCATTCAAGCCGGCATTTTGGGAATCAAACTCCGGCATCTCGCGGCATGGAATGAAAGGCGCCGGGATTGCGCATTCCGATATCAGCAACTTCTCGGCGCAGACCCCGAGGGAGTAAAGCTTCCCTTCGATCCTCCCTGGTCGAAGGCCGTCTTCCATCTGTATGTCGTGCAGGTTCAGAACCGCGATCAATTGCAAAAGAAACTTGGTGAGGCAGGCATCGGGACAGGAATTCATTATCCCATTCCCCTTCACCTGCAAAAAGCCTACAAATGCCTGGGCTACCGGGAAGGGGATTTCCCTGTTTCCGAAGCGGCTGCCGCGCAAATCCTCTCGCTGCCCATGTTCCCAAGTCTCACTTTTGCACAGCAGGATCGGGTTGCTCAACAGGTCCTGGATTTCATTAACACCGCGACCAATTCGGAGGCGTCTTTGTCAGTCTCGACGCGCCGGGAGTGCATCGCAGTCCAGGGAGCATAATCATCCGCCGTTAATTCGCGTAAACTCATTACCACACTTAGTGGCGATTTACGGACATGTGAAGTAAACGCATGCTGACACATCCCACCTACGTCCTGATTACGCCGGCGCGAAACGAGGCGCAGTTCATTGAACTGACGATCGAGTCCGTAGTGGCGCAGACGCGCCGGCCGGTCAAATGGGTAATTGTCAGTGACGGTTCGACCGACGGCACGGACAGCATCGTAAGCAAATATGCGACTGACCACCCATGGATGGAACTGGTCCGAATGCCCAAGCGTCGCGAACGGCACTTCGCTGGAAAGGTGCACGCCTTCCACGCCGGCAGCGCCCGGGTAGCGGGCCTGAAATACAACGTCATCGGCAACCTGGATGCCGATGTGTCGTTTGAACCAGAACACTTTGAATTCCTCATCGCAAAGTTCACGGAGGATCCACGGCTGGGAGTAGTGGGGGCACCTTTTCGGGAGGGAACACACCAGTACGATTACCGCTTCAGTAATATCGAGAATGTATGGGGCGGCTGTCAGTTGTTTAGGCGGGAGTGTTTCGAAGACATCGGCGGGTATGTCCCGGTGAAAGGCGGCGGCATTGACCACATTGCAGTCGTCTCGGCAAGGATGAAGGGGTGGAGGACCAGGACCTTTACGGAGAAGGTCTGTCTGCACCACCGGTTGATGGGGACAGCTCAACACGAAGGGTTAGCAGCTTGGTATAGGCTCGGGGCCAAAGACTACTCGCTAGGGAACCATCCGGTCTGGGAACTGTTCCGCATGTTTTATCAGATGAAGAAGCGGCCTTTAATTATTGGGGGGTTGGCGCTGGGATCTGGCTATGCCTGGTCGATGGTGCGGTCGGTGGAAAGACCGGTCTCCAATGACCTGGTGGCATTCATCCGGCGCGAGCAGATGCAGCGGTTGAAGAAATTCCTTGCCAGCAAGTTCGGCGGAGCGAAACGAAACGCTCGCGTCGCTTCCCGTACAACGGCGCATTCTGGCGACATTGCTACGGACAGGGTGGCAGGCCCCGGCAGGTAAGCCCAGGGTCGAGTATTCTTCATTCCTGCGTCTTGCCGTTGAAAGGTGACAAAGGAGATCCTGAGAATGTACGTAATAGAACGGACCCTTAGCTTCATCCGCGGAGCCCTGATGGCCTATGGCCCGACCTCCCTTAAGAAGTCTTTTTGGAATCAGGAGTACTCCACTACCAAGTGGAGCTTCAACGATAGCACACTAGACGACGGTGTGTACCCATTCTTGGAAAAGTGGGCCAGAAAGGGCAGCATTCTGGACCTTGGGTGTGGTTCCGGCAATACGTCCAACGAGCTAGCCGCGAGCGCCTATGAGAGCTACCTGGGCGTGGACATATCGGGGGTAGCGCTTGCTAAGGCGCGGAAGTGGACCGAGGAGAACGGCCGGACAAACAAGAACCAGTTTGTCCAAGGGGAACTATTGAGATTTGTGCCGGCCCAACAGTTCGATTTGATTCTCTTCCGCGAATCCATGTACCACGTGCCATTGGGTAAAGTCAAAACCGTGCTCAGCCACTATGCGAAGTATCTAAAACCCGACGGTGTGATCATGGTCAGAATGGCTACCACCAAAAATGGCAAGCCGAGGCCCAGACTGGTTGCGATGTTTCGCATGATCGAAACGGAATTTGATGTCGTCGATAAGGGAGCGTGCCTCGTCGGGCGGCAGGGTACCGTGATGGTCTTCCGCCCGATTTTGCGTGTAGGGAAAGCAGATTGTTCGTGAGCGCTGCACGGCAGTTCCTCTGACGCATTTGTTGCCGCTGTTCTGATAAACTCAACCTTCATAAGAGCGGGAGTAACTCAATTGGTAGAGTGCAACCTTTCCAAGGTTGAAGTCGCAGGTTCGAGTCCTGCCTCCCGCTCCATTTCGTTTCGTGCTATGAGGTGAATGGATGAAAGTTTGCGGCAAGGAAATCAGGGTCCAGGGAACTTGGATACGAATCGCCCGGCTCGAGGCGGACAAGTACGAGTTCCTGGATGAGCCGGAGGCAATGCTCAGCGGTTTGAGAAACTGTGGAAGGCGGATCGACCTGTTTACGTTCATGCAAAGATTGACGGAAACATCGCCAAAATACACCTATCCTTGGGAATGGGACAACCTCGCGGTCCTGCCGGTTACTACCTTTGACCACTGGTGGACGCAGCAGATACGCTTCGCGCCCCGCGGTCGGGTCCGCCAAGCGGGAAAGAAGGGGGTTACAGTCCGGGAGGTGCAATTTGATGATGTTCTGGTTAGGGGAATCTGGGAGATCTATAACGAGTGCCCCATCCGCCAAGGAAAACGCTTTCCTCATTACGGAATGAGCATCGAGAGGGCGCGTGAGTATGCAGGAACGTTCCTTGACGGCAGCATATTCCTCGGAGCGTTTCTCGGCGAACGGTTGATTGGTTTTGCCAAGTTAACATGCGACGAAAATCGAACGCAGGCGAACTTGATGCATATTCTATCGAAGGTCGAGCATCGGGACAAAGCCCCGACGAATGCCCTGCTGGCGCAAGCTGTCCGGTCGGTTGCCGAACGGCAGATCCCCTTTCTGGTGTACCAGAACTTTTCCTACGGCAAAGGCCGGCAGGACAGTCTTTCCAAATTCAAGGAAGTCAATGGGTTCCTGCGAATTGATTTGCCTCGCTATTATGTTCCTCTTACCCGCCTCGGTTCGGTTGCGTTCCGGTTGGGGTTGCACCACCGATTCGCTGAGCGTTTCCCCGAGTCAGTGGCAGCGAAGTTCCGTGAACTGCGAACCCTCTGGTACAATCACAAGTTCCAAAGTTCGACGGAAGCCTCCTAACAACGCCCATGCCAGGAATCGTAGGTCTTTTCACCAAAATGCCGCGCGAGTGGGCCAAAGCGCAACTGGTCCGGATGGTTGAGGCTCTCCGCCACGAGTCCTTCTACACGACCGGAACGTGGACAGACGAATCACTGGGAGTGTACGCCGGGTGGATTGCCAGGGAGAAATCATTCTCTGATGGAATGCCGCTCCTTAACGAACGTCGGGATGTTTGCCTCGTTTTCTCAGGTGAGGAGTATCCCGAGCCGGACACCGCACGTCGCCTCAAGGAGCATGGACACGATGTTGCAACCGAGGGACCCTCCTACCTTGTTCACCTCTACGAGGATGATCCCTCGTTTGTGAGGACCTTAAACGGACAATTTCACGGACTCTTGGCGGACCGGACGCGCGGAACGGCGACGCTCTTCAACGACCGGTACGGGATGCATCGGATCTATTATCACGAGTCGAAGGAGGCCTTCTATTTCGCCGCAGAAGCCAAGGCCATCCTGGCGGTCCGTCCGGAGCTCCGCGCGGCCGATCCTCGGGGCTTGGGTGAGCTTGTATCCTGCGGCTGTGTCTTGGAGAACCGCACGCTCTTCGTGGGTATCCATTTACTGCCGGCTGCCTCGGCGTGGGTTTTTCGCAAAGGCTCGTGCGAGCGAAGAGGCAACTACTTCCAACCTCAAGAGTGGGAAGACCAGGCTCCCTTGGAGTCGGAATCTTACTATCGTGAACTCCGGGACTCCTTCTCGCGGAACCTGCCGCGGTACTTCAATGGAAAACAGCAGATTGGGCTGGCGCTGACGGGCGGGCTGGACACGCGTGTGATATTGGCCTGGCGCAGACCTGCGCCGGGGTCGCTCCCTTGCTACACGTGGGGAGGGACCTACCGCGATAGCGAAGATGTGGTGATTGGCAGGAAAGTGGCAGGCGTTTGTGAACAGTCTTACGAAGTGGTGACGGTGGGTGATGAATTCCTCTCGAACTTTCCCCGATACGCGGAGCGCAGCATCTACCTGACCGACTGCTGCGTAGACGTGAGCCGCTCTCCTGACCTGTTCGTCAGCGAAAAGGCCCGAGAGATCGCTCCCGTCAAGGTTGTGGGGACCTATGGTAGCGAGTTGCTCCGCCATGCCGTCATGTTCAAGGCGGGGATCCCCCGGGCTGGCTTATTTGGCCCTGACTTTCTTTCGTATACCCAGCAGGCAAAGAACACTTATGCCCAGCTCCTTCGTCAGAACCCTCTTACTTTTGTCGCTTTCTGCCAGTCCCCATGGTATCACCACGGAATCCTCGGGCTGGAAGAGACCCAACTTAATGTGCGGTCACCGTACCTCAACAATGAATTTGTCAAAACGGTATTCCGCGAGCCTCGACCTGTGGTCGCGAACAACGACGTTCGCCCACGGTTGATAGCGGATGGCAATCCGGCCCTCGGCCGAATCAGGAGTGACCGCGGCATCCGCGGAGACTCACAAGGCCTTTGGGCTATGGCTATCCGAGGTTTTCTTGAATTCACATTCAAGTCGGAGTACGCCTACGATTATGGTATGCCTCAGTGGGTAGCCAGGATTGATCACATGTTTGCGCCTTTCCACTTGGAACGTCTTTTCCTCGGGAGGCATAAGTTCGCGCACTTTCGGGTGTGGTACCGCGATGCCTTATCAGAATATGTTCGGCAGATATTGCTCGACCCCCGGACGCTTTCCCGAGCGTTCCTTGACCGAAAGGGAGTCGAGGCCATGGTTCGCGGACACCTCAAAGGGAACCGTAATTACACCAATGGGATCCACAGGGTGCTAACCTTGGAACTCTTTCACCGCCTTTTTCTGGAAGCGAGAGGTTGATTTGTCCCGACTCGATACCCTATCTCGATCGGCGGTCCCGGTATGTGGAACCGATGGCGAAACGAATTGCGCTTCTGAGACAGGGCTTACCGTGCAAATGACTGCCAAATCAACTGGGGCCAATCGCAACCCTGCGGTCGATTTCACCAAAGGGGCGCTTGTCTTGATCATGGTCCTGTACCATTGGATCAACTATTTTATCGGAGCCAACTTTGATTACCGGTACCTCCGGTTCTTGACCCCTTCATTCATTTTCGTTAGCGGTTTTCTGATCTCCAATGTTTATATTTCCAGGTCCAGATCTGATCCTTGGAGACCCTCGAAAAGGTTGCTCACAAGGGGCTTAAAGCTCTTTGCTGTATTCGTCGTCTTAAACGTGGCGAGAGCCTTTCTATTTCAGGCCTTGTCCAAAGGCGGAATGGTGTATGCCCAACTGAACCCCAGCAATATATGGACGGTATTTGTCATCGGCAATGACTTTTCTGCAACCGGCAAAATCCTTGCCTTTTATATTCTGGTTCCCATTAGTTACTTGCTTATATTTTCGGCAGGGCTTTTGGTTTTTTTCCGATTTTACAAGTATGCATTTCACGTGACGTGTGTGGCTTTCTTATTGTGCATTTTAATGCTGAATTCTAAAAACCTCCAGAACGCTAACTTGGAATTTGTCACAATTGGATTACTCGGGGCACTGGTCGGATTTTTTCCGATTGGGAAGATCGACACCTTCGTCAAACGTCCCTATGTGCTCGCATTTGCGTACCTTGGCTATCTCATTGCGATCACCTTTTGGAACGTTCCCTTTGTTTTGCTCGTTATTGGTACGTTTTTGAGCCTGATGGGAATTTACTTAATGGGCCTCAGCGATAACGGACCGAGCAAAGCGCGAAGGACCTTTATCCTGCTGGGGAAGTACTCGCTGTTCGGTTATGTGGTCCAAATTGCGATCCTCCAATTCCTCAGTTTGGGCCTCCGGCACTTGCATCGAGGGTATGGTGTCATCGGAATATCCTTTATTGCGGCTTTCGCCCTTACCATTCTGGCGGTGGAAACGGTCGATCGAGTCAAGGCAAGATCGAGCCTCGCGGACTCGATATACAAGGCAGTTTTTGCATAGGAGGAAAATATTGACAGCGCTGGGTCGGCGTGGAGCGGCATCGGGAGGAGTCTAGAATGGGCTTTCCGTTGGCGCTCCTGATCTGCAGTGTCGGGATCGCCGGGCTTTTCATCCTAAATCGTGACAAATCGATACGCACTTCCCCAGCTCTTTGGCTGACGGTTATCTGGTTATGGATCATTGGATCAAGACCTGTCTCCGCATGGTTGGGGCCGGGCTCGGGAGGATACAGTCTCGACGCCACGCTGGAGGGCAGTCCCACCGACGCTTTTATTTTTACCGCCCTTATCGCGGTCGGCATCATCGTCTTGGTCCGCCGGAGGAAGCGGGCAAAGGTTTTTCTGAAAGCGAGCCTTCCTGTCCTCATTTACTTTGCCTATTGCCTTCTCAGCCTTGGCTGGTCACCGATCCCCGATGTAGCTTTCAAGCGCTGGATCAAGGCCACTGGGGACGTCGTGATGGTTCTCATCGTGGTAACGGATGTCGACCCGATCGCGGCACTTCGCCGCCTTTTTTCACGTGTCGGCTTTATCCTCTTCCCTGCTTCCATTGTCTTGATCCGGTACACCGATCTGGGCCGCGGATATACCCCAGACGGGCAACCAATGAATACCGGCGTGACAACCAATAAGAACACGCTCGGGCTCGTCGTATTCGTTATCGGCCTGGGCGTGCTATGGGGCCTTCGCGCGCTCCTGCGTGATCGAGACCAGCCCCATCGCCGCCGGCGCTTGTTGGCTCAGTTTACCCTCTTGGCCTTTGTCATGGCGCTTTTGCAGATGGCCCACTCTGCAACTTCCGTGGCCTGCTTCGTCCTCGGCAGCACAATAATGCTTTTGACTGGCCTGCGCGTGATCAGACGCAGTCCTGCCGCCGTGCGCACGGTCGTTTTGACCATAGCGCTGACCGGTGGGCTTGCATACCTCTCCGGCGCGGACGAGATGGTCATACGTGCGCTTGGCCGAAAGCCGGACCTTACGGGCCGCACGGATATCTGGAAGGCCATTATCCCGATGGCCCGGAACCCAATCATCGGTGTGGGGTATGAGAGTTTTTGGAACAGCATGAGCCAGACCCTGAGCACCCTTGACCGCTTCGAGTTCGGGAACCTGGTCTCCGCGCACAACGGTTATCTCGATATTTACCTTAATATTGGTTTAGTTGGAGTGGGTCTGGTCGCACTGATTCTAATTCACGGGTATTTGCGGGCCAGCGTGGCCTTTCGCCGCGATCCGGGGTTCGCCAGCCTGATTCTATGCTATATCGCAACTGCCGCAATCTATAGTGTCACGGAGGCCGGCTTCAAGCCGCTGTGCCCGATGTGGTTCTTCCTCCTCCTGTCTGTTATCGGCGCGGGCGGCATCGCCGCCGGTGTGGCCGAGGGAGCGCCAGAACACTTGGGTGAGCCCGCCGACCGAGCGGTTGACCTGGTGACCAGCGATACCTATGGCGTCGGCCACCTCTGGAACGAAAAATGAATCCCTTCAGTGCCAGCGGATCGTCCTATCCCATCGCCGAACTTTGTGGCCTGCGGCACGCTGCGGTGCGCGGTGCCGCAATGGTTTTCACTATAGGAATGCCTTCCGGCGGGCAATGTCAGATGGGCGCATTTCGTAGCCGTCGCGGTTTACAACTTCACCGAGGCCGGCTTCAGGCTGCGTATGCCCGTCTAGATATTCTTCCTCTTGGCGATAATAGCGGTTCTGAAATCCCCTATTCCGGCAGGTCCACCCCCCTGCGGCATTGATCACCCTGACGACGTTGGGTCCGCACATCAAGGCTACCTTACGCTTTATACCAGCTCGCAGGAGATTGTTTGAAGCCACTTGACGAAGCTGGGGAGTTCCACCCAGTCGCGAAGGGCAGGGAAGTGCTCAACCTCGCCGTCCGGGGTGCAGGGGTTTCGCTATTTTGCTCAGGCACGATATTGGCGGTCCAGTAAAAGTGCTCCTCATGGTTTGAGCGACCCTGGATGTCCGTCCAAACACAAACAAAAGCACCAGCACATGATGTACTGGCCACCGGCCACCTGTACGCCGACCTGAAAGGCCGGTCGGTTCGGGGAAGCTTTTGGACGATCACGTCGCAGGGCGCGACGTTCGCTCTCCAAACCATCTACACGGTGGTGCTGGCCCGGCTTCTGACTCCGACAGACTTCGGATTGGTGGCGATGGTCTTTGCCATCGCGGGGCTGGGCATGGCGTTCGCGGACCTCGGCCTCTCCGAGGCGACCATCCAGCGGCAGGACATTAACACCCATCAAGTTAGCGTGCTGTTCTGGGTCAATGTAGCGATCGGGCTGGTGCTGACGCTGGTGATGGTAGCCTTGGCTCCGGTGCTGGTATGGTTCTATCGCGAACCGCGCCTGAAGAACCTCACGTTTGTGATGGCGGCCATCTTTTTGATTGGCGGTTTCAGAGTACAGCACAATGCGATTCTGCAGCGCCAGATGCGGTTTGCATCGATGGCCATGCGGGATGTTGTTTCCTCCGCTCTCGCGGTGATCGTCGCGATCACGATGGCTTGGCGGGGAGCCGGGTACTGGGCCATCGTGGCTTTCCCCCTGACGTCGTATGGCGTGGGATTGGTGCTTTCCTGGGTGATGGTCCGATGGATTCCGGGTCTGCCACGGCGGGACGAACGCGTTGGCTCCATGATTTCCTTTGGCGGCAAGGTTGCGGCCTCCTACCTTATAAACTATTTGAATTACAACACCGATAACATTCTGGTCGGGTGGTACTGGGGAGCCGGCCCGCTGGGGTTGTATTCGCGAGCGTATAACCTCCTCATGCTTCCCGTGCGCCAGCTTAATGCCCCGATTGGGAGAGTTGCTGTCCCGGCCTTTAGCAGGCTTCAGAACGATCCGGAACGCTTCGCGCGATATTACCTGCGCGCCGCTAATTTGGTGATTTGGGTCGCCATGCCCATTTTTGGCTTTCTTTTCGTGGCGGCGCATCCCGTAATTCTTCTGGTACTCGGGCATAAGTGGGTGGAAGCGGGAGCGGTTTTCCAAATTCTTTCTATCGCCGCCTTGGCGCAACTGCTTCTTGGTCCGGCCACCTGGCTGCTCGTCAGCAAGGGTCAATCGGGACGGCTCCTCAACATCATGCTTATTATTTTCCCCATCCTCGTGTTCGGCTACGCAGTCGGCTTGCCTTTCGGCATCAATGGCGTGGCGCTTACCGGCTCCTTGGTCTTAGTTGCGATCCTCCCGTGGGTGCTCAAATACACCTTCCGCGGTACACTGCTGACTTTAAGGCGTCTTGGGCGGGCTATCCTCTGCCCAGTCTCGCTCAGCCTTACGGGAGTCGTCCTTGCGGAATTTTCCCTGCGCGCGATCGCTCCGCAAAATGTCTTTTTGCAGCTTCTGGTGGTGGCGCTTGGATTCGCAGTGGCCTACTCGGCTTCGATGCTTCTACGTCCAGTCCGAGAGGAGGCCATGTCATTGAGGAGATTACTTAGCGAGCTGCGGTCTCCGAGCCCGGCGGTTCAGAGTCAAATCCAACCGTCGCCGGTAGCCTAATCCGTTGGCAGATCCCCGGTGTTGCCGGGAAGGCAGTATCAGTTTGACGGTGGTGGGACGTAGGGCCGGGGACAAGCCCCTTACCCGTCCGTCGGCTGACGGACACCCTCCCCTGCGAGAGGGTGGGTATTGTTCTGGACGCGCTACCACGCGCTGAAAGTCTTTCCCTCTCCCCTGGGGAGTTTCCAAACGATGGGAACCCAGGGAGGTGATTTCGAATGGACGGCATGTGTTAACAGTTCTGAGACGATTTGGCATCTACGAGCGCCTTCGAGCCACTTGGGTTTACGATCTCTACTGGTGGGTGCGGGATCCTGCGCGTACTGTAAACAGGAGGGAAGAGATTGAATTCTACCGCAACCTACTGGTCGGATTTTGCCCTGGTGACTTAATATTCGATGTCGGAGCGAACGTTGGAATGAAGACGGGCATCTTCTTGAGGCTGGGTGCGCGGATCGTGGCTGTCGAGCCAGACAAGAACAATCAAGAGGTCATAAGAGAGAAGTTCTTGAAGTATAGATTGACTCCGAAACCGGTGACCATCGTGGGCAAAGCGTTGAGTGACAGGAACGGAGTCGAATCGATGTGGATCGATGGGCCCGGATCTGCATTGAACACTTTCAGCAAGAAGTGGGTGGAGACTCTGAGGCTTGATAAAGCGCGGTTCGCGCACACGATGGATAAGCTGGAATTTGCAGGCCAAGCGGAGGTGGAAACGACCACACTGGAACACGTCATTGCCGCGTACGGCGTTCCCTTCTACATTAAGATTGATGTTGAGGGCCACGAGCCCAGTGTACTGCGAGGTCTCCAGCACCCAGTCCCCTATCTCTCGTTTGAAGTGAATCTTCCTGAGTTCAGACCAGAAGGCTTGGAGTGCGTTGACCTCCTGGGGCGCCTGGACGCTGGCGGCGCCTTCAATTACACATCTGATACAGAGCGCGGCTTGGCGGAAAAACGGTGGCTCGACCGAGGGGAATTCTCGCAATTCCTCGATCATTCCCCAGACAAAACCATCGAAGTATTCTGGAAATCGTCGGAATCAAAAGGACGGTGAGGTTTTGGCGGCGGCGTCTGCTTTACAGGGCGTGAGGACCCACAACAATTCTGTCCAGACCGTCAGCGACTTGGCGCCAGCCCAGCACGCTGAGATAGAAGTCGCATTGCTCACGGGCGGGCAGGACAAACACTACTCCTTCGGGTTGGCCATGGCCCTTATTTCCAAAGGCGTGCGCCTCGACGTCATTGGGAGCGAGGATGTGGATAGCCCCGAGTTGCACACCACACCTAGGGTTACCTTTCTTAATCTGCGAGAGAGCCGGCGAGCGGATGTCGGTTCTCGCGAAAAAAGTTTCAAGAGTATTGATTTACTATGCCCAGCTCATCCGTTACGCCTTGACGGCCAGACCGAAGGTCTTTCATATCCTGTGGAATAACAAGCTCGAGTATTTCGACCGCACGTTTCTAATGCTATTCTACAAACTCTGCGGAAAGAAGATCGCCTTTACCGCGCACAATGTCAACAAGGACCGGCGCGACTCGACGGATAGCATCCTCAATCGCCTGACGCTAAGAATTCAGTACCGGCTCGTCGACCATATTTTTGTTCATACCGAAAAGATGAAAGATGAGCTGCGCGCGGACTTTGGGGTTCCCGAAAAAGCCATCACGCTGTTTATTCACCCGCTCAACGTAGCGGTCCCGGAAACCGCGCTTACTCCTGCCGCCGCCAAAGCAAAATTGGGGATCACCAGCGACGAACGGACGATCCTCTTCTTCGGGGCTATCGCTCCTTATAAGGGCCTCGACTACCTTGTCACCGCGTTCCAACTGCTTGTTGCCAGGGATGCCCGATATCGTCTCATCATTGCCGGAAGGCCTAAGGAAGGTCAATGCGAAAAGTATTGGGAGGAAATTCGGGCCACGATGGCCCGCACGATTGAGCCCACGAGGGTCATCCAAGACATCAAATACGTCCCAGACGAAAAGACGGAACTCTATTTCAAAGCGGCAGACGTGTTGGTGCTCCCCTACCGGGACATTTTCCAGAGCGGCATCTTGTTCCTGGCATACAGTTACGGTCTGCCCACCGTGGCCACCGATGTCGGGTCGTTCCGGGAAACGCTTGTCGAGGGCAAGACGGGATTTTTGTGCCGCCCGCACGATCCCGAAGATTTGCGGAACACGATTGAGAAATACTTCGCAAGCGAACTGTTCACAGGCTCGAACCATGTCCGCGATGAAATCAAGAAGTATGCGCACGCGCGGCATTCCTGGGATCCTGTGGGCCAAGTGACCCGCGACGTTTATGCCAAGCTATTAAGGAGTGACCTGTCATGAATCCATTGGTATCCATTCTGGTCCCTGCTTACAACGCTCAGGATTATCTCGAGGACACGCTGCGTTCGGCCGTAGGCCAAACCTGGCCGCGCAAGGAAATCATCATCGTTGATGATGGCTCAACCGATCAGACCCCCGTGATCGCGCGACAATTCGAATCGCGCACCGTCCGCCTTGTTACCCAAAAGAACGCGGGAGCCGCCGCCGCCCGGAATAAGGCGTTCTCGCTCAGCCAGGGGGATTATATCCAATGGTTGGATGCCGATGACCTCCTTGCGCCGGACAAGATTAGCAAGCAGATGGAGCAGTTGGACAAGTGTCCTAGCCCGCGCATGGTCCTATCATCGGCTTGGGCAAAATTCATGTATCGGTATAAGCGCGCAGCTTTCGTCCCCACGAGGTTATGGGCCGATTTATCACCTGCCGAATGGATGATCCGGCAAATGGAAGATAATGTCTATATGCAGACGGCCACGTGGCTCGTTTCCCGCGAACTGACTGAAGCCGCCGGCCCGTGGGATACGCGTCTCTTGGGAGACGATGATGGGGAGTACTTCAGCCGCGTTTTGAAGGCCAGCGCGGGCACGCACTTCGTGCCCGAGTCGAAAGTCTACTATCGTTCCGCCGGCGGAAGTCTGAGTTACATTGGGTTCTCGGACCGAAGGCGCGTTGCACAGTGGGTCTCCATGAAGCTGCACATCCAATATGTGCGGTCCCTGGATGACAGCCAGCGAGCCCGCGCCGCTTGTGTGACCTATCTCCAGAATTGGATGGGTTTTTTCTTTCCGGAACGGATGGACATTTTTAACGAAGCGGCAGAGTTGGCCCGGAGTTTGGGAGGGCAATTGCGGTTTCCACCGTTGTCCTGGAAGTATTCCTGGATCAATGCGACTTTTGGCCGACCTTGGGCCAAGCGCGCCCAAGTCATTCTACCTAGACTCCGGTGGTCGCTGACCCGGTTATGGGACAAGACCTTGTTCCGCTTTGAAAACCGGAAACTTGCCGCCAGCTAGCGAATTGGTACAGTGAAAGGCACAGCCTTTCTGCAGGTTTTTGGCGAATTAAATGGTCGATTTCTCGATCGAGGGCTTTGAAAAATGATCATCACTCGAACCCCACTACGCGTCTCATTCTTCGGTGGGGGAACAGATTATCCTGCGTGGTACCGCGAGCATGGGGGAGCGGTATTGGCTACCACCATTGACAAGTGCTGCTTTATCACCTGCCGATGGTTGCCTCCTTTTTTCGAATACCACAGCCGGATCGTTTACTCGAAATTTGAGAACGTTGATACCAATATTTCGATTCAGCATCCGTCGGTGCGGGCCTGCCTGCAATTTATGAAAATAGAGGAGGGCGTCGAAATCCATCACATCGCCGATCTCCCGGCCCGGGCAGGGTTGGGAACGAGTTCGGCCTTCACGGTGGGGCTTCTGCTTGGCCTCTATGCGCTTAAGAACCAGATGCGCGACAAGTCCGCACTGGCTGCCGACGCCATTCACGTCGAGCAGGATTTACTTCAGGAGGCGGTGGGAGTGCAAGATCAATTGAGCGCCGCACATGGAGGGTTCAACCGCATCAATTTCCAGGCGGATGGCTCAATTGAGGTGAACCGTTTGTTGGCTGCACCCTCCAGATTTGCGGAGCTGGAGCAACACCTGGCGCTGTACTTCACGGGCTTTGCCCGAATTGCCTCGGAAATCGCCCAAGAGCAGATCCAGATGACGCCTCATCGCCAGCGAGAACTGGAATTGATGCATCAAATGGTCAACGAGGCGGAAGCTATTATTACCAATCCCCATCGCTCCCTGGACGAATTTGGCCGGTTGTTGCACGAGGGTTGGAAAATAAAGAGAACGCTAACGCAGAAGATCACGAATGCCAACATCGATGAGATCTACGAAGCCGGGCTCAGTGCCGGGGCGCTGGGAGGCAAGCTGCTGGGGGCTGGGGGGGGCGGCTTTATGCTGTTCTACGTGCCTCCTGAACGGCGGGAAGCGTTGAGGGCGCGTTTGAAAAAGTTATTGTGCGTTCCCTTCACGTTCTCGAATCGGGGAAGCCACGTGATCGTTTATGAGCCGGAGGAAAACTACGACAAGGCGCTGGCGAGTGAGCGGCAGGTGGTCTATGCCTAGTATGCCGGACGCCATGGTGTTATGCGGGGGCGCAGGTGTCCGGTTGAGGAGTGTTACCGGAAATCTTCCCAAAGTCATGGCCGGCGTTGCCGGCCGTCCCTTTTTGGAGCTGCTGCTTCGGCAGTTACACCGGCACGGGTTCGGGCGAGTTATTCTGGCCGTCGGCTACCGAAGGGAAATTATTCGGGCCCACTTTGGCGAGCAAACGGCAGGCTTGGCGTTGGTTTACTCGGTTGAATCGTCGCCGCTGGGGACGGGTGGGGCGCTGCGCAACGCTGTGGGGCTGCTCAAAGCGGATAGTGTCCTGGTTTTGAATGGTGACAGCTACACCGGCGTGGACCTTTCCAGGTTTGTGGTGGAACACCGCGAAGCGAACGCCGATATGTCTCTGGTGGTCGTGCCCACGGACGGACGAAGGGACTGCGGGGTGGTGCAGGTGGATGCCAAGGGCCGGGTAGAGCGGTTTGAAGAAAAGAAATCCCCCTGCGGATCAGAGTACACCAATGCCGGGATCTACATGCTCACGCGGACTCTGCTCGACGACATATCCCCCGAACATCCGGTCTCCCTGGAGCAGGATCTCTTTCCCCAATGGCTCGAGCGAGGACGGCGCATCCACGCGCATGTCTTTTTGGGTAAGTGCGTCGATATCGGCACTCCGGAGCGCTTTCGGGAGGCACAACAAAGCTTGGCGAACATCGAAGGCGGGAAGGGCATGACCCAGGGCGAGACTTGTCTTTAGACGGGAGGAGCAGATGACGGCCGAGGTTCTTCGCGATAACATCGAGCGCAGCGCGAAAGTCCACAGCCAGCTCATGGCGGCCTGCCTGCCCGCCATGATCGCGGCCGCGGACGCACTCGTCACGGCCTACCGCGAAGGTCATAAGGCGCTGTTTTTCGGGAATGGGGGCAGCGCCGCGGACGCGCAGCACCTCGCCGCCGAATTCGTGGGACGGTACCTGCGCCAACGCGGTCCCTTGCCGGCGCTGGCGCTCAATGCCAATAGCTCAGCGGTGACGGCGATTGGCAACGATTATGGATACGACCTGGTCTTTGCCCGCCAACTCCAAGCCCTTGCCGCGCCTGGCGATGTGGCCGTCGCCATCAGCACCTCGGGAAACTCGCCCAGCGTGATTGAGGCCGTCCAATGCGCGCGCCGGCTGGGGCTTTTCACTATCGGGCTAACCGGCGCCTCCGGCGGCAAACTGCGCAGCCTCGTGGAGGCGCTGATCGCTGTGCCCTCGGACGAGACGCCGCGCATTCAGGAGTGCCACATCCTGGTGGGTCACGCGCTCTGCGATGCCGTCGAGCAGGCGGTGGCATCCAAGATCTCCGCTGCCTTCGCCGCGCGGTAATCGCTGCGTGGCCCTGGGCCGTCCGCCCCGCGGGATTCCACCTGTAATTTTCAGATTGTGCGGATTGGGCATCGGGCAGAGCAGGAATCTGCCTCTCGGGCCCCGCCAGATATGCGCAAGAACAAAGCACTCTTCCTGGACCGGGACGGGGTTATCAATGTCTATCACCCTTATGTGCATTCTCGGGAGGAGTTCCAATTTCAGGAGGGCATTTTCGACCTGTGCCGGGCGGCGCAGTCCCGCAATTATCACTTGCTGGTGGTAACAAACCAAGCCGGTATCGCGCGGGGCTACTTTACGGAGCCGGTTTTCCTGGAATTGACGGAATGGATGCTCGACAGGTTTGCCGAGCAGGCGATATATATTTCGCGCGTGTACTATTGCCCCTATCACCCCGTCCATGGCGTCGGCCGATACAAGTCTGACTCTCCTTTTCGAAAGCCCAATCCCGGGATGTTCCTGCGGGCGCGGACAGATTTCAGCTTGGATTTGGCGGCGAGCGTTCTCATCGGTGACCAACAGTTGGACATCGATGCGGCCAAGGCGGCAGGGGTGGGCACAAAGATTCTGTTTCCTCCAGGAATGGAGAGCACGAAGGCAAAAGCGGATCATTTTTACATTTCGCATTCCCTCGGCGACATCAGGCGCAGATTTTTCCCCCCCCCATTGGCGGAGGATTAGTCGGGGCATTTCGATCGCCCGCCACGAAATCCCAAAGCCATTGTGCGACAGGGAGGGGGAGCTTCATCCCTTTAGTCAAAACGACGGTTAGTGGGCAGCTGCCGAAATGGCTGGTGGAGGGAGGGGATAACAAGCATCTGCATTAAAACTCAACATGCTCCCCGTTCCATCGGGTGTGCCACCCATGGTGTTCAAATAACACTGCATTGCCGGGTTCGCCTGAACGTACGTGCTGATGACGGCGGTAGAAGTTCCGCCCGCACACTGGGTGCTGCTCAGCACCTTCGAGTTCATGTACGTCCCACTGGTGCATTGCAGAATTGAACCCGCGGTCACGTCCGGCCCGATGAGAGGCCAACTGGCCGATGAAGGCACCCAAGACGGCTTCAACGATAGGTAAAAGGATTGGGGAAGACTCGTGCTTGACGGCACGGTATTGGGATAGTAGGCATCCCCGGTCGGAACCTCCGAAGTGCTCCCGCAAGTCGTAGACCATCCCGGGTCCGAGGAATTGCCGCACCAGCGAACCGCGTTGGTCGCCGTGTCGAAATTCCCCCAGCGGAACATAGTGCTCCCGGAAATGGGATCATCGGGACATTGCCCAGCCGTCCCGCAGTTGGTGGGGTTCGCTCCACCTTCTGTCTGCCCGAATGTGTTGCCGGAGTAGCCGATATCGTAGACCTCGACCCAGGTTGAAGGACCGGCATAGGCGCAGGGAGAGGTAGTCGCATTGGGAGCCAAGCACTGATAATCTTTATGGTAGGAGGCCGTTCCCAGAATGTTTGCGATCACGTTAGAATAACGTGTGAATGCCCCAGCGTGAAAGGCCACGGTATTTTTGAGCGTCTGTGTCCCGTTATTTGATTCGTACCCATTGAGGTAGTTGCGGAAGAACGTATTAAAGTCGTGCGTGCCGTGAATGTCGTCCTGGTCAACCTGAGCGCCGATATTACCCTCGACCAAGATCATACTCTCTCCGGCCGAGTGAAAAGCAATTGAGGGGAAAAGGTAGGTGGAGGCGGTGTCATACTGGTTTACCCCGAAATTATAGCCCGCTACACATCCCGCGCAGGAAGCATCAAACGTGACGGGATCGGTGACGCCTTGGAAAATGTTGTTCTCGGTAAGCAGGTCGCCATTAATTCCGCCTCCCACCCCATAGCTTTCGATGGAGGCGTTGTACGTCCAATAGAAATAGCTGTCCCGGATGACATCGTGGGAAGTGACGTAATTGAAAACGTGGTAAAGGTTAGCCGTGGTTGTGGCGACGCCTTTGACCCAGCACTTGTAGGCGGTGGTCAGGCAGATGGCTCGCTGGCCCACGGTACTCTCGTCTACCATGAGATTTTCGAGCCCAGAGTTCGTGATCGTCGCGCTCCCCCACCATGCCTGGGGAGTATTTCCTGAAGCCCAGTTGGGGTTTCGCAGGCCAGGCGAAATGGTGACCGTGTACGGTCCGGTGCCGGAGATATTGGTGGCAATAACCACTTCTTCCTGGGCGCGGTTAGTACGATAAAGTCCCGTGGTTGGGGTCTGAGAGATGCAGACGCTCGTGGTGTCGCATATGAAGGCATTGTCGTTATCTACCGCCGTGCCCGTACAGGTTCTCGGTGCCGGAACTGCCGCTAAATCCCGTGTTGCACTGGTCGAGAACAATGGGGGTAAGATTTGCAACGATGCCCGACACGCTACTCAAAGTGATTTGGGTTGTCCCTTGGCTGTACCCTGCCGTCCAGTCAGCTTGCGTGTACCCGCCTCCACCGTAAGTATTGCTACCTTCGAGGCAGACTGCGGCCCACCAGCCGTTGCACCCAGATAGGGTGGTTCCAGTAAAGTGAAGCCTTGTCTGATTTGCCCCCTGGCCGCGCAGCACGACGTTGCTGTGAGTAGCGAAATCCACTACCCCGTCAAGGTAAAAATCCCCCGCACCAAGCAAGACATACTGATTCGTCCCGCATGAGGCGATGGCGCTGTTGATGGTCGAGGGGGATGCGGGTGAAGCGCTGGTTCCGTAGGGTGCGATGGTTGTGCCGCACTGCGTCCAGCCTCCCGAGGGAACACCGCCAGGTATGCCCACACCTGACCAATCGACAGCACGTGTAGGCGAGATGATCCCCGACCAAGCTTGGGCGTATAGGCCCACGGGCATGAATAGCGAGATGAAAAGAATGAGTGCCGGCTGTGTGCGCTTCATTAGTTCCTCCTTAATGCCTTATTGACTGTCAGGACGCTGAGCGACAGGATCGCTTCTAGTGCCTTGTACGAATTACTAGATAAACAGATCATGCTCCAACTCCGCCGCGGGCTGGCAATTCGCGTCCGCACTGCGGTTCGCTCTTCCTGGCCAGACCCATGATATTCCATCCGAAGCAAATCTCAAGTCCAAAACGGAGACATAATAAGCACCAGTCCTTTATAGTGTGTGCCCCGCTGATCTGCCCCCAATCCTTTGTGTAGCGTTGGATTCAGAATGATCCGAGTGAGGTTGTGAGCCGAGCGTTGCGGCTGGATAGACAAACAATGCACCATTCTCCCAGTTGACTTCTGCCCGGAAATCCTCACGCGGGCAATGTGCCAAAGGCGAGTCGGAAGCGAGAAGTAGGGCCCTACGCTCACAACTGCACCTGGGCACAGCTAAAACCAGTGCATTCCGAATACCATTTATCAAAGACATGAGTTCTTTCGTTTCAGTCGTTTGCAGTTGATGCAACCGGAAATAGCCGGGTCCCATCACATACTTCTTGCACATATGGGCAAGAATTACAGTAAGATAGCAGGGAGAGATGGTCGTCGGGGGATTCCCCACTTCGCATGCCACGTGTGAGGCTCCTAACAGCGATAGCCGAAAGGAATAGATCTTGAAAATCAGCATTTTCGGGTTGGGTTATGTTGGGACAGTGTCGGCGGGATGCCTCGCTAATGATGGACATGAAGTCATCGGCGTCGATCCGATCAAAACAAAGGTCGACCTGATAAATGAGGGCCGATCGCCCATCATCGAAGCGGACATCGATAAGATCATTGCTTCCACCACCCATGCGGGCCGACTGCGCGCCACCCACGACGCAACCCAGGCCATTCAGGCGACGGAACTGTCCTTTATTTGCGTTGGTACCCCCAGTCAGGCCAACGGCAATCTCGACCTGAGGTATATCAGGCGCATTTGCGAGCAAATCGGTGAGGCGCTCAGAGGCAAAGCCACGCGGCACGTCGTCGTCGTTCGCAGCACCGTCGTGCCTGGAACCATCCACAAGATCGTAATCCCCATCCTGGAGGAATTCTCCCGGAAGAAGGCCGGGACTGACTTCGGCGTCTGTAGCAATCCCGAGTTCTTGCGGGAAGGTTCGGCCGTGAGGGATTTCAACTCCCCACCCAAGACGGTCATAGGAGAGATCGACCAGTCCAGTGGTGACAAACTGGCTTCGCTTTACGAAAAGCTTGAGGCGCCGCTGTTCCGGACAGATTTGGAAACCGCCGAGATGGTGAAGTACATTGATAATTGTTGGCATGCGCTCAAAATCGGGTTCGCCAACGAAATCGGTAATCTCTGTAAGTCCTTTACCATCGATTCGCATAAGGTGATGGCGATTTTTTGCCGGGATGAAAAGCTGAATATCTCTCCCGCCTACCTTCAGCCTGGTTTTGCTTTCGGCGGTTCCTGCCTGCCCAAGGATCTCCGCGCGTTGAGTTATCAGGCCAAAATGCACGATTTGGAGTTGCCGATTATTGGCTCCATTTTGGCCAGCAACGAAAAGCAGATTACCAAGGGCCTGCAGCTCATCGTGGAAAAGGGACACAAGCGGGTCGGTATCCTAGGTTTTAGTTTCAAAGCAGGGACGGACGATCTGCGCGAGAGCCCGATGATCGAAGTTATCGAAGGCCTGATCGGCAAAGGGTATGATCTGCGCATCTTCGACAAGAATGTGAGCATCGCCAGCTTGGTTGGCGCGAACCGCGACTTCATCCTCAACCACATTCCGCATATTTCCAAGCTCATGGTGGATAGCGTCGATTCGGTTCTGGACCACGCTCAAACGGTTGTCATTGGCAACAATGATTCTGCCTTTCGGAGTGTACCGGAGCGTCTGCGCGACGGTCAGGTTCTGGTGGATTTCGTGAGGATAATTGATCGCAGGAGTGAAAAGGGAAAATATGACGGCATCTGTTGGTGAGCGACTGGGGGTTGTAGGCAAGGGAGGGCTTTTGAAGGACCAGATCTATGAGTCCATCTGTCGACTTTCCACTTGGCTCGAAAAGAACGATTACTCCGGCTATGATACGTTTGACGGCTTGTCCGCAAGGTTTGTGCGCCCGCTCACCTTCGAGAACAGTTTTCTTCGCCAAGTGCTTCAGCAGGGCGTGCGCCGGTTTCCCCTCAACTTGCGGCCCTTGTTAGGTATTCCCAAGAGCCATTCCTCCAAAGGCATGGGCTATATCGCCAGGGGTTTTATGCGCCTTCAAGGAGCTACAGGGGACACGGCTTGGAGAGACAAGGCGGAGTATGCCCTGCAATGGCTGATGGATAACCCCTCTCCAGGTTATTCTGGCGCGTGCTGGGGCAATCATTTCGATTATCAATCGCGTGGGGGGTTTATGCCCAAAGGCGTACCCACTGTGGTGTGGACATCCCTCATCGGTCACGCTTTTCTGGATGCCTACAGCCAATACCAGAGGGATGCCTATCTCCAGGTTGCCGTCAGTGCGTGCGAGCATATCCTGTTCGATCTGGGCAGGTCTCCGGAAGGGGATTCTCTCTGCCTGACCTATACGCCGCATTTTAATGGGCGCCTTCACAACGCCAGCACGCGGGCCAGCGCTCTGGGAAAGTCTGCGGGAGGGGGCTCTCCGTGTCTTACGGAAACGCCGATTGACAATGGTAGAGTTCACAATGCCAACACTCTGGGCGCCGGCCTGCTGGCACGCACCTATGCTTATACCCGGAACGAGTCCTATCGGGTTTTAGCGGAGAAGGCGATACGCTATACGGCCACGCACCAGAGGCCTGATTTTTCCTGGTGGTACGGTGAAGCAAATAATTTTCACTGGGTTGACAACTTTCATACGGGTTATGTGTTGGACTCGTTCAAATACTACGCCGAAGGTACAGGCGATGATGGCTTTAATAAGACCATGATGGACGGATACCGATACTGGAAGAAGACCTTTTTCCTGCCGGAGGGGACTCCGCGGTATTACAATTTTAAGACCCTGCCGATCGACATCCAGTGCAGTTCACAGGCGATTGATACGCTCGTTTTCTTCCACGACCTCGATCCGGAAAGTCTGGCTCTGGCGCTGAAAGTTGCCCAATGGACGATTGAGCATATGCAAGACCGCTCTGGTTATTTCTATTATCGCCGCTATTCCCGTTGGCTTGTTAACAAGACCCCTACCCTGCATTGGGGGCAGGCGACGATGCTTTGCGCGCTCGGCGGACTCTATAAGCTGCTGTAATGCAGGGAGACCTCCTATCGTGAGAAGAAAAGTCCTCATCATCGAGGAAAACTCATCGGTTCCTTACGACCCGCGCGTGTGGAGGGAATCCTTGTCCCTGTATCAGAACGGCTACGAAGTTACCGTTTTGTGTCCACGGGAGAAGGGCTGCCGGCACGCGCACGAAGTTATCGATGGGATCCACATTTACAAACATCCGATGCCCAGAGAGGGAAACACCACCTTGGGGCATCTGTTCGAGTACGGCTGCGCACTGTTTTGGGAGATCTTGTTCACGTGGTGGATCTTTTTCCGACACGGATTTCAAGTCATCGAGGGCTGCAATCCTCCCGACACCATTTTCTTGATTGCTCTGCCGTTCAAACTCCTTGGCGTCAAGTACATCTTCGATCACCACGACGCATGCCCGGAGCTATATCTCGCGAAGTACGGCAGGAAGCGAGTCCTTTATAGCCTTCTGGTTTGGCTCGAGAAGATGACCTACCGCTTCAGCGACGTCGTTATGGCTACCAATAGCAGTTACAGGGATCTCGCTGTAACCAGAGGCGGCGTCGATCCAAACGATGTGTTTATAGTCCGCAATGGGCCTGACTTACAGACCTTCAACCCGGTCCCCCCGAATCCTGCTCTGAAATGCGGCAAACCCTACCTCATCGGTTATGTTGGGACTATGAACGTCCAAGACGGTTTGGATATCCTCCTGGATGTGGCGCTGCAAATCAAGACTTTGGGACGTCGTGACATTCAATTCCGCTTGGTGGGCAAGGGGCCGGGTTTGCCTGGACTACGGAAGATGTCACATAACAAAGGTCTCGATGACATGGTTGAGTTCACTGGAAGGATTTCCGACGAGCAATTGTTGGAGACTCTGTCAACAGCGGATATATGCGTCAATCCGGACAGGCCGTGCCAAATGAACGATATTTCCACCATGATCAAAATCATGGAATACATGGCCTTGGGCAAGCCCATCGTTCAGTTCGAATCGAAAGAGGGTAGAATCAGTGCCCAGGAAGCGTCTCTGTACGCCGACCCCCGGAACCGAGTGAAAGATTTCGCCGCCAAAATCCTCTGGTTGCTCGACAATCCCGATGAAAGAAAAAGGATGGGCGAGCTCGGGCGCAAGAGAGTGGAAGAGGAATTAGCTTGGGATTATTCGGTTAAGAACCTTCTTGCCGCCTATCAGAGGGCAATGAGCAAGTGACCACCCTCATGATGGCACGACGGGGCTTCGGCCAACCCGTCCGTTACCTTGAATGATTTCTGCAACTGCGTCATTGAAATCATGCGGCGTTGTGCTTTGATTAATTCCGCCCGAGAAATGTGGCGAGCTCATCCCCAATGCTCGATGTGATGGATAGCCTGAACATTGACTGCCCCAAGTTTCCCGCCGACTATCACGGAGAACGGATGTCCAACTCCGGAAGAGGTTTGGGTAGCGACTGCCGCTTAGGTGGACGGACTACCTGGGTAAACAGATTTTCAGCCGTCTCCGATTTTTCATCTGGCGAAGGGTTGAAAATCATGGATGGCCGCGAGGCGCATCATGAATCAATTTAACAAAATGATTGTCGATCACCTCCGATGCCCTGACGATTTGCTTCAAATAGGAACGTTCGGGGAGCTTTCTGCCTACCCGGGGTTCTTCAATTTCGGCAGCGACCTCATCTGCTTCGGTAAGTGTTCCGCTTTCACTCCAAGCCGGACTTTTAGCCGGGAATTACCCGATGCTTTGGAGTATGCCCGTGTTGAGCAAGGATCTGTCTCCCTTCCTTTTTATTTGTCCGAGGTTATCGAGAGCCTCCGCAGGGAAAAATACATCACCGCTCTACGGCATGAGGCGCGCGAATGGTCGCAGAACCGCTTTTTCCGGATGGGCTATTACGTAGCCCGGCCATTCCTGCCGGTTCCGGTTCGCAAGCATCTTCAAAGGTTTTCATTACGCGGATGGCACAAACACCCCTTTCCTCGCTGGCCGGTGGATACGACCGTCGAGCAGATTATTGAATCCGTTCTCGTTTTGATCCTCCGTGCAGGGGAGCACCAGGCTATACCCTTTATTTGGTTTTGGCCGGAAGCCAAGCAGGGCTGCGCCCTAATGACCCACGACGTCGAGACGACTGCCGGCAGGGATTTTTGCGAAACCCTCATGGACATTGATGACTCGTTTGGAATCAAAGCATCGTTCCAGGTGGTTCCGGAAGAACGATATAAGGTTCCAATGCGCTACCTTGAAGGCATCTGCAAACGCGGGTTTGAGGTAAACGTCCAGGACCTCAATCACGATGGACGATTATTCGACAATTTCGAGGAGTTCCAATGCCGGACGAAGGTCATCAAAGAGTACGCCGCTGCCTTTAATGCGCGAGGGTTTAGATCTGCGGTCTTATATCGGAATGTCGATTGGCTCAACTCGCTCCCCTTTGAATATGACATGTCTGTGCCCAATGTTGCCCATCTCGATCCCCAGCATGGTGGATGCTGTACTATTTTCCCCTATTTTGCCGGAGACATTTTGGAGATTCCTGTGACGGTGACGCAGGACTATACCCTTTTCCACATATTTCGAGACTATTCGATCGAGCTCTGGCGAGAGCAGACCAGCCGTATCCTCGAGCGGCACGGAGTAATGAACTTCATAGTCCATCCGGATTATGTGACACGGGATCGGGAAATGCGAGTGTTCAAGGACCTTTTGGCTTATCTTGCCGATTTGCGCGCCAAGGCTGGCCTTTGGACTCCGCTTCCCCGCGAGCTCAGCGAATGGTGGAGGCAAAGAAACGGGATGCGGATTGTCAAAAACGGAAACGATTGGGAAATTGCGGGAGCAGGCAAGGAACGGGCACGACTCGCTTACGCCAGATTGGAGAACGGGAAACTGGTTTATGACATAGCATTGCCTTCAGGGAAGCTGGAGCGGGGGGCTGGTATGACGCCAAGCCCGTACCGCGATCACAGCTAAAGACACCGGGCAATTGCGGTACCATTGACGGGGTTTCCACAGTGGAGTTTGACCATGGCGCCTCCTTTACTCGGGCCTCAGCCGATGCCCCGCACGACTCTTCTTCATGCAGCCGCAATCTCGCTTGCCGAGGCGCTTGATTATTGTACATATGTGCCAACCATGGTAAATTAAGAATATTGGTCAGGGTTTGTTTAAAGAAACAAATACCCGCCTCAATTTGCGGTTTCTGCGCGATGTAAAGCGCGCGGAGGCCGAACGCTTCCACCCGCGTAGCGTAGGGTTGCGCCACGTGCAATCACTTGTGGTGTTTTTCTGATAAAGGATATGGAGGCTTGCATCGTGCTAGAAGGAGCACCGACTTCCGAGCGTCATGCCGCCGGCTTCCGCGCCAATTCATTAGATAAAGAAGCTGTGACCATTCGGGAACTGATTGACCGGAAGGCCGAAGCGCATCCCGAAACTTCCTTTCTCCTCAGTCCTGAAACGGGAGGCCTATTAACATTCCGGGGGTTACAGGAGCAATCGTGCCTTCTCTCGACCCAACTTCGGCAAGCAGGATTAGAGCCTGGCGACAAAGTTGCATTCTTGATGGACAACGGCCTGTTTACCGCGCAGCTATTCTTGGGAGCGATGTATGGGGGGTTCGTCACGGTGCCGCTGAATGTTCGCGCCGGCGTATCCCAACTGTCCTACGTGCTGGATCATTGTGATGCCAAAGTGGTTTTCGTCGGAGAGGAGTACACCCCATTAATTGAAGAGGTGATGGCCCAGGTCCCGCGAGCCGTCCAGGTGATTCCCACGGCCATTGATAGTGTTTCCACGGCATGCACAAGGCCTCCCGCGCCCACGCAGCCGCCGATTCCTGCACCCGAAGATCCGGCGCTATTGATGTACACCTCCGGTAGCACCGGTCAGCCCAAGGCAGCGGTGCATTCCCATCGGACGTTGCTCGCCCACGGAAGGAATTCAGTTACCTCGCACCAACTCTCCTCCGCAGATCGCTCGCTGTTAGTCCTTCCGCTTTATCACATCAACGCGGAATGTGTTACTTTGATTCCCACCCTGCTCAGCGGCGGATCGGTCGTCGTGCCTCATCGCTTCAACGTCAGCCAGTTCTGGGACTGGCTGGACGAGCACCGCTGCACATGGTCGGCCGTGGTGCCGACGATCGTCTCTCAGCTTCTGGATTGGCAAGATCCCCGTGCGGATAAGCGTGGAGCCGCCTTCCAGCGGATCCGTTTCCTTCGTTCTTCTTCGGCGCCGCTGGCGCCATCTTTGCATCGTGAGTTCCTTGACAAATTCAGTTTGTTGCTGATACAGGCCATGGGCTCGAGCGAAGCGGGCAATATTTTCTCCAATCCGCTGCCGCCAAGGGAGAACAAGATCGGATCGACCGGCCTGCCGTGGGGGTTCGAGACCAAAATCGTCGATGGCGAGGGCGTGGAAGTACCACCGGGGGAGCCCGGGGAAGTTCTCATTCGCGGTGCGGGCTTGACACGAGGTTATTACAAGGAACCTGAGGCGACCGCCGCAGCCTTCGACTCTGCCGGCTGGTTACACACCGGTGATCTGGCCTATCGCGACAAAGACGGTTACTTCTTCATGGTCGGCCGATCCAAGGAACTGATTATCAAAGGGGGAGTCAATATTGCTCCGCGGCAGATCGACGACGTGCTGGAATCCCATCCGGCAGTGTTGGAAGCGGCCGCGGTAGGAGTTCCCGACCGCTACCTTGGTGAGGACCTCGTTGCCTTCGTGGTGCTGCGCACGGGCGTTGCCGCCAGCGAAAGGGAACTGCTCGCTTTTTGCGAAAACCGATTGGGCAACTTTAAGACCCCAACCCGGATCCACTTTGCGGACGACTTGCCGAAAGGCCCGTCTGGCAAAGTACAGCGGCTGCACCTGCGCGACGAGGCGGCCCAGCTTGCCACTGTCAGCTCCGCTTCGTCCCGCGGCGAGTTTGGGGTAGCAGACGGCGACAGTCAGGTTGGTCGGAATGAATTGCTGGCTTCGGCCTCGTCCATCGAGCAAATCATTGCCGAAACCTGGGCGGGAGTGCTCGAGATACCGCGAGTGGACGCGGAGAACAACTTTTTCGCGCTAGGGGGACACTCGCTGCTCGCCATGCAATGCGTATCGCAGCTTCGCGACAAAATCCCCGTGGCGCTTTCGCTGTCGGATTTCTTTGAGAACGCTACGGTCGCGCAGCAGGCCGCGCTCGTCAGGCGCCGATTGCGCCTGGACGAAGGTCAAGCCCTTGCGGAGGGATCGGCTGCACCCCGCGATGAAGCTTTGCCGCTTAAGATCGCGCCGCCGGTCAGCCCGCCGGCGATCCCTCGGCGGGATCCGAATCTCCCCTGCCCGCTCAGCAATGCGCAGCGGCGGTTGTGGTTTATCGAGCAGTTGAACCCCGGGTTGCCCCTTTACAATGAATCCGACGCCGCGCGGTTGCTCGGCGAACTCAATACCGAGGCGTTGGAACAAGCGCTGAACGTTATCGTCACGCGGCACGAGGCGCTGCGCACCACGATCCCGGCGACCCCTGACGAACCCGTGCTGGCTGTCCTCGAAAGCTGGCCGCTTCAACTAAAGAAGATTGACCTGAGCGCGGGGACGTCCGCCGAGCGTAAAGCCGAAGTTGACCGTTTGCTGATTGACGAGCCGCGAAGTCTGTATCATCTCGAAACCGAACCGGGAATCCGCGCCACCTTGATCTATCTGGCCCCACGGGAGCATGTCTTTATCCTGATGATGCATCACATCATGAGTGACCGGTCATCATTTGGGATTGTGTGGCGGGAGCTTTCCACTTTGTATCGCGCCTTTTGTCGCGGTGAGTCGCTGGCCTTACCTCCTTTGCCGATCCAGTACGGAGATTATGCGGTTTGGCAGCAACAAGGGAATAGGGAACAGGCGTCGGCCGAGGACCTGTCCTTCTGGAAGGAGAACCTGCGCGAGGCGCCAGAACTCCTGGAGTTGCCAGCGGATCGGCCCCGCCCCTCGACGCCTTCCTACCGTGGCGCCAAAACATGGTTCCGGTTCAACCCGACCCTGACCAAAGCTCTGCGTGAATCCTGCCAACGGGAAAAGACCAGCTTATTCACCCTGTTTACAGCAGCGTTGAACACCCTGTTTTACCGTTACACGGGGCAGGAAGACATCCTGTTGGGAATTCCGATTGCCGACCGGGACAAGCCGGAACTGCAAGGGGTAATAGGTTTTCTGGTTAACACCTGCGTCTTGCGAACGGGGCTTTCAGGAGACATGACGTTTCGGGAGTTGCTGGCGGGAGTCCAGAAAGGGGTCCTGGAGCTTTACCGCCATCGCGCCGCGCCCTTTGATGAAGTTGTCCGGAAACTCCGGCCTCAGCGTAACCCGGGTTACTCCCCGCTGTTCCAGGTGATGATCAACTGGCGCGACCGCGATCTGCAACTGCCCTTTATCGGCCTGGAAGGGCTTACCGTCGAGCCGCTCCTGGCGCAGAGCAAAACCTCGAAGCTCGACATGCAACTGTTCATAACCGACGGCGGGGACGAAATCTGGTTGGAGATAGAATACAGCACCGACTTGTTCGACGAAGCGCGCATCTCGCGAATGTTCGGGCACTATCAGACCCTGTTGGAATCGGTGGCGTCCGATGCCGGCCAGCAGCTAGCAGAATTGCCGATCTTGACTGCGGAAGAGCGGCGCCAACTGCTGGTCGGGTGGAGTCAAACGCAAGGGGCGAGAAGCCCAGCTTAATGTGATCCCCCGAGAGTGGTCACATCAGGTACACCTCAATGACATTGCCGGAGCTATTCGAAGCGCAGGCAGAGCGAACTCGCGATCAGGTCGCCTTGGTGTTCGAGCAACAGACGTTGACCTACGGCGAACTGAATCGTCGCGCCAATCAACTCGCGCATCACCTGCGGGGGCTAGGGGTGGGGCCGGAGGTGCTGGTCGCAGTTTGCATGGAGCGTTCCGTGGAACTGGTGGTGGCGCTGTATGGGGTATTGAAAGCCGGAGGCGCCTACGTTCCGGTCGACCCCGACTATCCGCAAGAACGCGTGGCGTATATGCTTCAGGACGCCGGCGCACCCGTCCTGCTGACGCAGAGCCGGCTCGTAGGTCGGCTGCCCAGTCACGACGGAAAGGTCGTATGTCTTGACACCGAGTGGGGACGGATGGCCGGCGAAGACATGGCCAATCCCGCCAAGGCAACCGCCCCGGAAAACCTGGCCTACGTGATTTATACCTCGGGGTCCACGGGCAGGCCCAAAGGGGCGATGAATACGCATCGGGGCATCTGCAACCGGCTGTTGTGGATGCAGGACCAGTACGGTCTGACAGGGGCGGACAAGGTCCTGCAGAAAACGCCCTTCAGCTTCGATGTCTCGGTCTGGGAATTTTTCTGGCCGTTGCTGGTGGGGGCGCGTTTGGTGGTGGCGGAGCCCGGCGGGCATCGGGATGGGGCTTACTTGGTGAAGCTGATTAGGGAGCAGGGGGTTACGGTGCTGCATTTTGTGCCGTCGATGCTGAGGGTGTTTCTGGAAGAACCTGAGGTAGAGAAGTGTCAATCGTTGCGGCATGTCATGTGTAGCGGGGAGGCGTTGCCCTACGATTTGCAGGAGCAGTTTTTCAGGCTCTTACCCTCGCAATTGCACAACCTGTACGGACCGACGGAGGCGGCGGTGGATGTTACGCACTGGACCTGCCGGCGTGGTGATGAGCGCAAGATCGTCCCCATCGGGCGGCCTGTGGCGAACACACAGATTTACATATTAGACCACCACCTTCAACCGGTACCCATGGGGGTGCCCGGGGAGTTGCACATTGGAGGAGTTCAAGTCGGCCGTGGGTACCACAAGCGGCCGGAGTTGACGGCGGAGAAGTTTATTCCCGACCCGTTTAGCGGGGACCCGGAAGCGCGGCTGTACAAGACAGGGGATCTGTGCCGGTGGCTAGCGGATGGCGCGGTTGAATACCTGGGCCGGATGGATTTTCAGGTGAAGATTCGGGGATACCGGATCGAGCTGGGGGAGATCGAAAGCGTCTTGCTCAGCCACCCGGGAGTGCGCGAGGCGATCGTCATGGCGAGGGAAGATATCCCCGGCGACGCACGTTTAGTCGCCTACGTCGTGCCGAAACGCGAAGACCCATCAGATGCGCCCGAAGCGCAAACCCTTGCGGAATACGTTAACGGGTGGCAGACGATCTTTGACGAGACTTACTCGCAGACGGCGGAGGCCCCCGATCGCAATTTCAATATCGTCGGGTGGAATAGCAGTTATACGGGTAAACCGATCCCGGCGGAGGAAATGCGGGTGTGGGTTGATACCACCGTTGAGCGGATTCTTGCACTGCACCCGCAGCACGTGTGGGAAATCGGTTGCGGCACGGGTTTGCTGCTTTACCGTTTGGCCCCAAACTGTAGCCATTATTTTGCCACGGATTACTCCGCCAACGTGGTGCAGGCTCTGCAACAACAGATCGCCGCCAGGGATTCATTAGCCTCTCGGGTCGTGCTGCGCCAGGGCAACGCCGACGACTTCACGGGCATCGCCGCGGAAAGTTTCAACGTCGTCATCCTCAATTCTGTCGTCCAGTATTTTCCCAGCACCAGTTACTTAGTGCGAGTTTTGGAGGGAGTGGTGCGGGCACTGAAGCCCGGAGGCGCGATTTTCCTGGGCGACATTCGCAGCGAGCCGCTCTTGAAGGCGTTTCATGCGTCCGTGCAACTGGAGCAGGCGCCTGCTTGGCTGCCTTGTGTGGATCTGCTCCCGAGGATTCAAAGAGCTCTGCGCCAAGAAAAGGAACTGGCCATTAACCCCGGCTTTTTCAATGCCTTGCGAAAGCCCCTGCCGGCCATTACCCAAGTGGAGATTCAACTCAAGCGGGGCCACCATCACAACGAGTTGAGCCTGTTTCGTTACGACGTGGTGCTTCGGGTGAGAGCAACGGTGAAATCCACGAAAAACTGGACTCACCTCGACTGGCAAGAGCGTGGGTTATCGGTTTCGGGTCTGGGGCGGTACCTGGAGGAGGAGCGGCCCGCCGCGCTGACGGTGACGAGAGTACCTAACGCGCGCTTGGAGCGGGAACTCACGCTGCTGAAAATCCTTGCCAGCGGAGAATATCCGGCAACGGCAGAGAACCTGCGCGAAGCCCTGAGGGCGGACAGCGCGCTCAATGCCATCGAGCCGGAGGCTCTCTGGGCCTTAGGCGACTCACTAGGTTACACCGTTCAAATTCGCTGGTCGGACGGCGACGCAATGGGGTCCTGCGACGTGGTATTCTTGCGGCAGGGGAAGGACGCGGGGGAGGGGGCGGACTCGGTGTTCCAATTTCCCGGCGAGCAGAGCGCTTCCAAGCCTTGGGTCGCGTATGCTAACAACCCGCTCCAAAGCGTGGTAGCCGACAAATTGGTGCCTGAATTGCGCGGGGTGCTGGAGAAGAAGCTCCCGGACTATATGGTGCCCTCAGCCTTTACCCTGTTGGACGCCTTCCCGCTGAGTCCCAACGGCAAGGTGGATCGCAAGGCATTGCCAAGCCTAGCAGACGGTGGGATTGATTTAGGGAGCGCGTGGACACCACCTCGAAACGATGTGGAGCAGAAGATTGCCGCCGTGTGGAAAGAATCGCTAGCGGTTAGCAATGTGGGGAGGGATAGCAATTTTTTCGACTTGGGCGGCCATTCTCTGTTGGTCATACGAGTCGCCCGCAAGCTCGAGAAAGTATTTGCGCGGAAGGTGCCGGTTACCGAAGTCTTTCGGCATCCGACGGTAAGGCTGTTGGCGAAGTACTTAGCTGGACATGATGATGGGGTGAAGCTTGCGCGCAGTCAGGAACAGATTGAGGCCCACAAAGTGTCGGTGCAGCGCCGACTGGAACGCCGGAAGCGGATCGCCGCGACGCAAGGGGATTTGAAATGAACACCGAGCTGCAGGCTGGCGAGCTTGACGGCATTGCCGTCATCGGTATGTCAGGCCGTTTTCCCGGCGCGCGCAACCTTGCCGAGTTTTGGCGGAATCTTTGCGAGGGGGTCGAATCAGTTACCGCGTTCACAGACGCACAACTGCTGGCCGCGGGAGAGGATCCGGCTTTGCTCAATTCTCCCGACTACGTAAAATCCGGCATCGTGCTGGATGGAATCGACCTGTTCGATGCGGGCTTCTTCGGGTTGACACCGCGAGAGGCGCAGATGACGAACCCCGAGCTTCGCATCTTTTTTGAGTGTACTTGGGAGGCTTTGGAAAATGCCGGGTATGATCCCCATCGGTACGCCGGCAGGATAGGCGTTTTTGCGGGCAGCGGGATGCGTAATTCCTATCGAAACATTCTGCTGTCAAGCCAGCATCTAACCAGGCTTCTACCCGACATCCAAAGGTATATTGCCGTGGAGAAGGATTTTCTCGCCACCAGCGTCTCTTACCGGCTAAATCTTAAGGGGCCCAGCATTACGGTCCAAACCGCGTGCTCAACTTCACTGGTTGCAGTCCATTTGGGATGCCAGAGCTTGCTCCACGGCGAGTCCGACATGGTACTAGCCGGTGGAGTTCATGTCAGGATTCCACAGATCGCGGGCTATGTGTATCAAGAAGGGTTGATTCGTTCCCCTGACGGCCATTGCCGCGCTTTTGATGCGATGGCCAAGGGCACTACGTGGGGCAGTGGTGTGGGGGTGGTTGTTCTGAAGCGTTTGGCTGACGCCCTGTCCGATGGCGATTGTATTCGAGCTGTCATCAGAAGCTCCTGTGTCAATAACGACGGTGCTCTCAAGGTGGGGTACACCGCGCCGAGCGTTGAGGGCCAAGCAGCCGTTATCGCCGAGGCTCAGGCGATGGCTGACGTGACGGGTGATGATATTAGCTATGTGGAGGCGCACGGAACAGGGACGCCGCTGGGCGATCCGATTGAGATTGCCGCACTCACGAGAGCTTTTCGTCGGACGACGCCGAATAAAGGTTTCTGCGCAATCGGGTCGCTCAAGACGAATGTGGGACATCTCGACGCGGCGGCCGGAGTTGGCGGCTTGATAAAAGTCGTGTTGGCTCTGGAGAATCGGACGCTGCCCCCAAGCTTGAATTTCCGGCAACCTAATCCTGCCATCGATTTCGTCAATAGCCCCTTCTACGTGCAGCAAAAGCTGTCGGAATGGAGACCGGCGAACGGCCGGCGTGTGGCGGGAGTGAGCTCCTTTGGCATCGGCGGGACGAATGCCCATGCCGTGCTCGAAGAGGCACCCGTCGTCGAGGCCCCCGGGCCATCCCGGCCCTGGCAGCTTCTCCTGCTGTCGGCTCACACAACTGCCGCTTTGGATATGATGACGAAAAACCTCGGCGAGCACCTGAATAATCATCCAACCTCCAGCCTCGCCGACGTCGCCTACACTCTTCAGAGAGGTCGCAGGGTCCTTCCGCACCGCCGCATGTTGGTCTGCCAGAGCACCGAGGATGCTGTTACCGTGCTGGAATCCCTGGACCCGAGGCGAATAACATCACACCATCAAGAGCCGGCCAATCGGGAAGTCGTGTTCATGTTTCCCGGCCAGGGCGCCCAGTACCCCAACATGAGCTTGGAGCTTTATCGGACTGAACCAGGGTTTAAGGAACAGATCGATGGTTGCTGCGAGCTGCTCAAACCTTACCTTTCCGTTGATTTGCGGGATATCCTATATCCACGCGATGCGGAGGCCGAAAGCGCTGCGCAGACGTTGAAGCAGACACTGGTTGCCCAACCCGCGATTTTCGTGATCGAGTATGCCCTGGCAAAACTGCTCATCTCATGGGGCGTGAAACCCGCTGCCCTGGTGGGCCATAGCATCGGCGAATATGTAGCAGTCTGTCTGGCCGGAGTATTTTCCCTCGAAGACGCCATGGCTCTCGTGGCCGCCCGAGGCCGACTTATGCAGAGCCTTCCTGGGGGCTCCATGCTAGCCGTATCCGCTCCGGCAGAAGAGATCGCGCCGCTTTTGAATGAAAGGCTTTCCTTGGCTGCAGTCAACAGTCCTTCCCTGTGCGTGGTTTCGGGAGAAACCGAGGCGGTGAAGGGCCTGGAGGAAGAGCTTTCGAAAAGGAATGTGACCTCCCGCCACCTGCATACTTCCCATGCATTTCACTCCAAAATGATGGACCCCATCCTGGCCACGTTCGCCCGGGAGGTCGAACGAGTGGACCTCCATCCCCCGGGCATTCCGATTGTTTCCACCGTCACCGGCACTTGGACACATTCAGAGATTGCCACATCGGATTATTGGGCCAGAAATCTGCGACAGACCGTCCGCTTCTCAAATTGCGTTCAAGAGCTAATGAAAGAGCCCAGCAGGATCCTCCTGGAGGTGGGGCCAGGAACTACCCTCGGGACATGCGCCAGGCAGCATCCCGGCGGATCGGGTAAGCGCATTGTGCTGTCTACGATCCGTCACCCCCAGGAGCAGACCTCGGATATTGCCTTCATTCTGAACACGCTTGGGCGGCTCTGGCTGGCCAACGTTGAGATAGACTGGTCCGAGTTTTATAAGAACGAACGCCGCCATCGAGTTCCCTTACCAACCTATCCTTTTGAGCGACAGCGTTACTGGGTCGAGCCATCGCCGGAGACGCATACCATTGAGGCGGCTCGGAGGTTGTCAGAAAAGAAGTCAGACATTGCCGAATGGTTTTATGTCCCATCATGGAAACGAGCGCAACTCCCCGAGAATGGCAACCGCAGCGGATCCTCGACCCATGATTTGTGCTCTTTGGTGTTCCTCGACGAGGGTGGATTTGGGGCCAAGCTCGCTAAACTGCTGCAGAATAGCGGCCAGCGCGTGACCGTGGTGAGAGCAGGAACGAAGTTTCATCGAGATAATGAGGAATCTTTTACCATAAACCCAGAAGTGAGGGATGACTACCATGCCTTGTGGAATGACCTCCGAGCAGGTGGACGGTCACCAAGCACGATCGTTCATCTGTGGTGTCTGACCAGTGGGGAAGAGAAGTCGTCGATTGCCGATTCCTACCAGTTCTTCCGCAATATGGGTTTTAACAGTTTGCTGTTTCTGACTCAGGCTATAGGCGACCAACTTTCTAAAGAGCCGATTCAAATCAAAGTCATTTCCAACCGTGTCCATGAGGTAACGGGAGAGGAGTTCCTGTCTCCTGCGAAAGCAATCCTTCTAGGTCCGTGTCGAGTCATCCCCCAGGAACATCCCAACATACAGTGCACGAACGTCGATGTGGGAGACCGGCAGCCGGCAGACGAATACGTGCAGTTGCTGGTAAAAGAGCTAACCGCCAAGACTGCGGATGCTGTCGTCGCCTACCGAGGTACACATCGATGGGTGCGGACGATCGAACGCGTGAACTTGGGCAAAAGCGATAACTTCAAGCCCCCGTTAAGGGAAAGAGGCGTTTATCTCATCACGGGCGGTCTCGGCGGTATGGGTTTGGCGTTGGCGGAATATTTAGCTCAATCGGTGCACGCGAGACTTGTTCTGATTTCACGGACAGGCCTACCTGCAAGAGGAGAATGGCAAAAATGGCTAGGAATGCACGGGGAACAGGATGACGTGAGCCGGAAGATTCGAAAGGTACAATCGATCGAGAATCAAGGAGCAAGGGTGCTGGCCCTGCGGGCCGATGTAGCCGACGCCGATCAAATGAAGGCAGCCATGGCACAAGCGCGTGATCAATTTGGACAAATCCATGGGGTGATACACGCTGCCGGCATCGCTGGCGACCGCATGATCATGCTGCTGAAGAAGCCCGATGTGGCAGCAGGCGTTATGACACCGAAAGTGGAGGGAACTCTAGTACTTGGCCAACTGCTGGGTGAAAGCAAATTGGACTTTTTTGTCCTTTGCTCCTCGCTTAGCGCACAGTTGGGGGGAATCGGCCATGTAGATTATTGCGCAGCCAATGCGTTTTTGGATGTATACGCGCAAAAGTACCATTCCAAAAGGAATGTCACCTCGGTAAACTGGGGTACTTGGAAGGAAGTTGGGATGGCGGTAAACACTGAAGTGCCATTTTATCTTAAAGAGGAAAGAGAACGAAGTCTGCGGCTCGGAATATTGCCCGAGGAGGGAAAGGAGGCATTTGGCAGAATTTTGGGCAGGTCGCACCCACAAGTGATTGTCTCGTCTGAGGACCTCACCGCGGTGATGCAAACAAGCGATAAGAGCGGAGAATCGGTTGCCGTGGAACAGACGACAAATTCTTCCCTAGAGGAGCCGGCGCATCCGCGTCCTGACCTTTCCAGCGACTATGTTGTCCCTGGCAATCCGACTGAGCAGACCATTGCCGGTATCTGGCAGGAGCTTCTCGGCGTGGAAAAGGTAGGCATCCACGACAATTTCTTCGAGTTAGGCGGGCATTCGTTGCTGGCAACAAGCCTCATAGCCCGCTTGAAAAGTCTATTTCCCATTGAACTTCCTGTGGCAAGCCTGTTTGAAAACCCCACGGTCCATTCGCTCAGCGAGATGATACAACAAGGAGGGCGGGATAGGTCATCATTTGGCGAGAGCATGAGCCGGGGGCAGAGACGGAAAGCACGCATTCGAGAATGATGCCGGGGAGGGAAGGACAGCGCATGAAGAGTCAAGAGACCTCTGAAGGCTTGAACGGTTCGGAGATAGCGGTCATCGGTATGGCAGGCCGCTTTCCCGGCTCGCCGAGCATTTCAGCGTTCTGGAACAACCTGCGGGACGGAGTGGAATCCATCAGCTTCTTCACAGATGAGCAATTGCTCGCTTCAGGAGTTGACCCCGAAGCGCTGCGGAATACCCGTTACATCAAAGCGGGTTCCGTACTGGAAGGAGTCGATTTGTTTGATGCAGCCTTCTTCGGATTCACTCCGCGAGCGGCCGCAGCGATGGATCCGCAACGCCGCCTTTTCCTGGAATGCGTGTGGGAGGCGATTGAAACTGCCGGGTATGATCCTGAGCGCTACAAGGGTGCGATCAGCGTGTTTGCGGGCGCGACCATGAGCAGTTACTTGATCAACAACCTTTTTGCAAACCCGGAGGTCTTTGCGCTTTCCGGGATGCATCCGAGCTATCTTTCCAACATGCAGGATTCTCTGGCAACGCTAGTTGCCTATAAACTCAATTTGAAGGGAGCCTGTTACACCGTTGGGACTTTCTGTTCCACTTCCTTGGTCGCCGTCCATCTCGCCTGCCAGAGCTTGCTGAATTTTGAATGCGACTTGGCCGTGGCCGGAGGCGTGAGGGTCGCAGTACCAGAACACACCGGCTACTGGTATGAAGAGGGTGGACTCGTTTCGCCCGATGGGCATTGCCGGCCCTTTGATGCCAAAGCGCAGGGGATAATGTTCGGCAACGGGCTTGGGGCTGTGGTGCTGAAAAGATTGAAAGAGGCGGTGGCCGATGGTGATTCAATTGACGCGGTGATTCTCGGCTCCGCAACAAACAACGACGGTTCCCTGAAGGTGAGCTATACGGCGCCCAGCGTAGCCGGCCAGTCCGAAGTCATCGTCGAGGCCCTGGCGAATGCCGGCGTCTCGCCGGAGACGATCACTTACGTGGAGGCCCACGGGACAGGAACTGCCCTGGGGGATCCCACGGAAGTGGCCGCTCTGACCCGTGCCTTTCGCAGTGGAACGCAGAAGAAGGGCTTCTGTGCCCTTGGTTCAGTGAAATCAAACATCGGACACGTGGATGCGGCGGCCGGCGTGACCGGTATGATCAAAACCGTCCTGTCGCTCAAAAACAAACAAATCCCTCCCACCCTGCATTTCCATGAACCGAATCCCGGTATCGATTTTGAAAGCAGCCCGTTCTATGTCAATTCGACCCTTTCCGAATGGAAGAGCGATGGCATACCCCGGCGCGCCGGGGTCAGTTCTTTCGGTATCGGGGGGACTAATGCCCATGTAATCCTCCAGGAGGCCCCCGTGGCTGATCCCTCGGGTCCCTCCCGGCCATGCCAGTTGCTTGTTCTCTCCGCCAGGACCAGATCCGCTTTGGAAACGGCCACCCGGAATGCGATCAACTTCTTCAATGGCCGCGCCGGTCCGAACCTCGCCGATGCCGCCTACACTTTGCAGACAGGTCGAAGAGAGTTCAACCACCGCAGGGTCGTCGTCTGCCGGGATGTCGAGGACGCCCTGTCTGTGCTCCAAGGGGCAGATTCGAACCGCGTGGCGACTGCTTACCAGGATAAAAGAGATCCACGTGTCGCGTTCCTGTTTCCGGGAGGAGGGGCGCAGTATCCCGGTATGGGATCGGAGCTTTATAGAACAGAGCCAATATTTCGTGAACAAGTAGATCGCTGCTTCGACATACTTCAATCCTGTCTCTCGCTCGATATACGACAGATCGTCTACCCGGACGAAGTCGGTGCCGAAGAGGCTGCTCGAAGGCTGAATCAAACGTCTATCGCCCTCCCGGCATTATTCGTTGTGGAGTACGCGCTGGCCAAATTGTGGATGGCATGGGGAATCCAACCCGATGCGATGGTTGGCCATAGCAGCGGCGAGTATGTTGCGGCCTGCTTGGCGGGCGTATTTTGCCTGGAAGAGGCCTTGGTCCTGGTAGCCGTCAGAGGACAGCTCATGCAAAGTGTGTCGGGTGGCAGTATGCTGGCGGTTCAGCTTCCGGAGGAGGAGGTTCGGGCGCTTCTCGATAATGAGCTTTCCCTGGCGGCGATCAACGGCCCTTCCTCTTGTACCGTTTCCGGCCCGGAGAAAGCTGTGGAGGATTTCAAAGAGCGGCTTTCCGAAAGGAATGTGGATTGCCGCCTCCTGCACATTTCCATCGCATCTCATTCCAGTATGATGGATCCGGTTCTGGACGTATTTGCTGGCGAGGTGCAACGCGCGAGAAGAAACCCTCCGCGTATTCCGTTCGTTTCCAATGTCACCGGGACGTGGATTACTCCGGATGAAGCGATGGCCCCCGATTATTGGGTGAGGCACCTTCGCCATGCCGTGCGATTCTCCGACGGGGTTCGAGAATTGTTGAAGGAGCCCAACAGGGTTTTTCTGGAGGTGGGCCCCGGAAATACCCTGAGCTCGCTGGCGAAGCGGCACCTGAGCGATTCGGACCAACGAATAGTGCTTTCTTCTATCCGTCACCCCCATGAGCAAGACTCGGATGTTGCGTTTATCCTGAACACTCTTGGCCGGCTCTGGCTTGCCGGGGCCGAGGTGGATTGGAGCGGGTTTTATGAAAAGGAGAGACGTCATCGCGTCCATTTACCAACATACCCCTTTGAGCGCCGGCGTTATTGGGTCGAACCCTCCGAGCCGCCAAGAGGTTACTTCGCTGTCCGAATGGGCCTGAGCCGAAAGCCAGAGAGTCTACCGCACCCTGCCGAACCGGAGGTCGTTGAGGAAGAACTGGCTCCCAGAGATTCTGAGCTGCAAAGTGAGTATGTCGCTCCCCAAACTGACTTGGAGGAAATGCTCGCAACCGTATGGCGAGAAGTTCTCGGTTTCGCGAAGGTTGGCATTGACGACAATTTTTTCCGCCTGGGCGGTGATTCCCTGTTGGCCATGCAGGTAATGTCTCGCCTGTGCGCCATGTTCCGCATGGAGCTACCTCCCAAGGGCCTGTTCGATGCCCCCACGATTAATAAACTCGCTCTTTACATGATTGCTCGGGAAGCCCGGCCGGGCCTCGTGGAGAAGACGGCCAGGATTCTGAAGCAGATTGAAGGTATGACCGAAGAAGACGTGAGCCAGGAATTACGCGCCAAGGAAAGGCTGGTATCAAGCGGTCATGAGTAGAGATTCATTCGCCCGATTGCGGGAGGAGGGGAATCAGATGCGGGCAGACTTTCCCCGAGGCAGGTGTATTCATGACCTCTTGGAGGAGCAAGTGGAGCGGACGCCGGAGAGCGTAGCTCTGGCGGGTCCCAGTTTGACTCGAGCTTCTCCCTCTCAGGTTTCGTGGACCTATGCCGAACTGAATCAGAGGGCCAATGTGTTGGCACACTACCTCCAGACCCTGGGTGTGGGGCCGGAGGTCCTGGTGGCGGTTTGCATGGAGCGTGCGGCGGAAATGGTGGTCGGCCTGCTGGCCGTCCTCAAAGCCGGCGGTGCCTATGTACCCTTGGACCCAGCGTATCCGCCCGAACGCCTCGCCTTCATCCTGGAAGAAACGCAGGTGGCCGTGGTCTTGACGCAGCAGAGCATCGCGGCCTTTCTCCCGAGCTACCAGGCCCAGGTTGTGTGTCTGGACAATCCGAACCTGCCGGTGGAAATTCAAAAACTGGCAGGAGATGATTTCCGATTTTCGAGCAACGCTCAGGACCCATCCCGCTTGGCGTACGTGATTTACACTTCTGGTTCGACCGGGAAGCCCAAGGGGGTTGAGATTTGCCATCGGGCAGTGGTCAATTTTCTGCACTCGATGCGGGCAGTGCCGGGGATGGGGGCGCAAGATACGCTGCTGTCGGTTACCACCCTGTCCTTTGATATCTTCGGCTTGGAGATCTGGCTGCCGCTGACCACGGGGGCCAGGGTGGTGATCGTGCCGGAGGAAATGGTGAGGGATGGAAGGGAACTGGCGGCGTTGATGCGGCGGAGCGGGGCGACAGTGATGCAAGCCACTCCCTCCACCTGGCGGCTCCTGCTGGAGTCGGGTTGGGAAGGCAGTGCCCAACTGAAGATCCTCTGCGGGGGAGAAGCGTGGGCGCCCCAACTGGCCGAGCAATTGCTACCGAAGTGCGCTTCGCTTTGGAACATGTACGGGCCCACGGAGACCACGATTTGGTCCGCGGTAAACCCGGTGGAGAAGGGGAAGCCGGTTTTGATCGGGCATCCCATTGCCAACACCCAATTCTATGTGGTGGATAAGATCATGCAGCCGGTGCCGGTGGGAGTGCCGGGGGAATTATTGATCGGGGGCGAGGGGCTGGCGCGTGGTTATTTGCACCGTCCGGAGTTGACGGACGAGAAATTCATTGCCAATCCCTTCAGGCCCGACGCCGGGTCGCGGCTGTACCGCACCGGCGACTTAGTGCGCTATCGCGCCGACGGCACCCTGGAATTTCTGGGTCGCATGGATCAGCAAGTTAAGATTCGGGGGTTCCGGATCGAGCTGGGTGAAATCGAAGCCGTGCTAGGCCAACATCCTGCTGTCCAGCAAACCGTGGTGCTCGCGCGCGAGGATGCGCCGGGCGACCGACGCCTCGTCGCTTACGTGGTGGTGAATCCCGAGTACCAAGAGGGCTCGCACGAAGCTGAATTGCATTCGGAACACCTGGACCATTGGCAGAGGATATGGGACGAGACCTACCGTCAGTCGGCGATATCTTCCGATCCCACGTTTAACATCGCGGGTTGGAATAGCAGCTATACCGGCAAGCCCTTACTCGCAGAGGAAATGCGCACCTGGGTTGACACAACTGCTGAGCGGATACTTGCGTTGCACGCGCAGCATGTGTGGGAAATCGGTTGCGGCACGGGTTTACTGCTATACCGTTTGGCCCCAAACTGCGGCCTTTATTATGCCACGGATCAGTCAGCCAACGTGGTGCAGGCTCTGCAACAACAGATCGCCGGCCGGGATTCATTGGCATCGCGGGTAGTGCTGCGCCAAGCCAACGCTGACGACTTCACGGGCATCGCCGCGGAAAGTTTCAACGCCGTCATCCTCAATTCTGTCGTCCAATACTTTCCCAGTACTAACTACTTAATTCGAGTTTTGGAAGGAGTGGTGCGGTCCGTGAAACCCGGGGGTGCCATCTTCCTGGGCGACATTCGCAGTGAGCCGCTCTTGAGCGCGTTTCATGCGGCCGTCCAACTGGAGCAGGCGCCTGCCTCGCTGCCTTGTGCTGATCTCCGGCAAAGGATTCAAAGAGCTCTGCGCCAAGAAAAGGAATTGGCCATCAGCCCCGTCTTTTTCAACGCCTTGCGAAGGCACCTGCCGGCCATTACCCAGGTGGAGATTCAACTCAAGCGGGGCAGTCATCACAACGAGTTGAGCCTGTTTCGTTACGATGTGGTGCTTCGGGTAGGGGCGGCGGTGAAAGCCACGAAAAACTGGACTCGCCTCGACTGGCAGCGACGTGGGTTTTCGGTGCCCGACCTGCACCGTTATCTGGTGAAAGAACGGCCAGTCGCATTGGTGCTCACAGGGGTGCCCAACGCGCGCCTGCAACGGGACCCTAGGATGCTTGCAATGCTCGCCAGTGCGGACTGTCCGGCGACGGCGGGGGAAGTGCGCGAAGCCTTGCAAAGAGAAAGTGCGTCCATGGGGATGGAACCGGAGGTTTTCTGGGCCTTGGGCGAGTCGCTGGGGTACGCCGTTCAAGTCCGCTGGTCGGACGGCGGCGCACCGGGCTCGTACGACGTGGTATTCCTACGGCGGGAGAAGGACGCGAGGGAAAGGGCGGACTCCGTGTTCCATTTTCCCGGCGAGCCGAGCTCCCCCAAGCCCTGGAGCGCGTATGCAAACAACCCGCTCCGAGGCATGTCTGCCGGCAAGTTGGTGCCTCAGTTGCGCGGGTTGCTGGAAAAGAAGCTGCCGGAATACATGGTGCCCTCAGCTTTTACGCTGTTGGACGCATTCCCCCTGACACCCAATGGCAAGGTGGATCGCAAGGCATTGCAGCTTTCGGGCGCAAACCCGGTGGCAGAGCCGAGCAGTGTCTACGTGGCGCCTGACAACGAGACGGAGCAGAAGATAGCTGCGATCTGGCAGGATGTGCTGGGGATCGCCAAAGTTGGAAGAAACGACAATTTCTTTGATTTAGGCGGACATTCTTTGCTATTGATGAAAGTTCAAAGCCAATTACAACAAGCATTCAGCGATGAGATCACGATGGTAGATCTGTTTCAGTACACTACGGTTCGAGCTCTCGGGCAATACCTGGCGGGTCAAGCGGATTCGAGGGAGTCTGAGCGGGTTCCGGCACGTGGCGAGGTGCGGAAAGAGGTGATTCGGCGTCATCGCGAATTGCGGCAGCATCTCGAAGATGAATTGCGAAAGGTAGCTTGAGTATGGACCAGGAAACTGACCAACTCGACCGGATTGCCGTAATCGGCCTGGCGGGGCGTTTTCCGGATGCCCCTGACATCGAGCAATTCCGGAAGAACTTGTGGAGCGGAGTCGAGTCTGTAACTACGTTTACGGATGAGAAACTCTTGGCGGCTGGCGTGGAACCGAGTCTGGTCCAGGCGCCGAACTACGTGAAAGCAGTCGTTCTGTTGGACGGCGTGGAGCTGTTCGATGCCGCATTCTTTGGATACACGCCCCGAGAGGCGGAGCTGACCGATCCTCAGCACCGCGTGTTTATGGAGTGCGCCTGGGAAGCCTTGGAGGACGCAGGCTACGACTCGGACAGGACCGGGCTCCGAATTGGAGTCTTTGCCGGTACTGGTACGAATTCCTACTTCCAGAAAAACCTCCTCTCGAATCCACATCTGTTGTCGTCGCTGAACTACCTTCAAAGGTTGATGGCGACCGATAACGATTATCTGTCTACGCGGGTCTCTTATAAGTTAAACCTCAAAGGGCCCAGTCTTACTATACAGACGGCGTGTTCCACCTCGCTCGTGGCGACCCACCTTGCATGCCAGAGCTTGCTCAATGGAGAATGCGACATGGCTTTGGCCGGTGGGGTCTCAATCAGGATTCCCCAGGTGGCGGGCTACTTGTACCAGGAAGGTTCAGTTCAATCGTCCGACGGCCACTGCCGGGCTTTTGACGCTTCCGCGCAGGGAATGATGTCCGGCAGCGGAGCTGGCATTGTGGTTCTCAAACGGCTAGTTGATGCGCTGGAGGATGGGGACTTCGTTCGCGCCGTAATTCGGGGTTGGGCCATTAACAACGACGGTGCGGCCAAAATCGGATACACCGCGCCCAGCATCGAAGGGCAGGCGAGTGTGATTGCTCACGCACAGGCATTGGCCGGCGTCAGTGCCGATGAGATTACATACGTCGAGGCCCACGGCACCGGCACGGCACTGGGGGATCCTATCGAGGTTGCTGCCCTGACGAAAGCTTTCCGCAGAACAAGCCAGAGGCAGGGTTTCTGCGCCATCGGCTCGGTTAAGACCAACATCGGTCACCTTGGCCCCGCGGCGGGGATTGCGGGGTTGATCAAGGTTGTGTTGGCTGTGCAGAACCGCATGCTACCTCCAAGCTTGAATTTCAGGCAAGCTAATCCTGCCATCGATTTCGCAAAGAGCCCATTCTACGTGCAGCAAACGCTGTCGGAGTGGCAGCCGGCGAAGGGCCGGCGTTTGGCGGGTGTAAGTTCTTTTGGCATCGGCGGGACGAATGCTCATGTGATCGTCGAAGAAGCTTCACCCGCACCGCCCCCGGATAAGTCGCGTCCATGGCAACTACTGCCCATATCCGCCAAGACCCCCACAGCCCTGGAAAAGGCGATGGATCGCCTCGCCGAGTTTCTCGCCGGCCATCAAGGTTACAATTTGGCGGATGTGGCGTATACGCTGCAAGAGGGGCGAAAGGCTTTTGCCTATCGCCGAATCGTGGCGACAAATGGCATGGAGGACGCAATCAAGCTCCTGCAAGCGCGGGATTCCAAGCGCGTCCACAGCGCCAGGGCATTTGAGGGGAACGCCACGGTGGCGTTCATGTTTCCTGCCCAGGGGGCGCAGTACGCTAACATGGGGCGCGATTTGTACGAGGCCGAGCCCGTTTTCCGAGAAGAAATTGACCGTTGTGTTAACCAATTACGCCCCCGCCTGGGGCTGGATCTCAGGAAGCTGCTCTTCCCTGAGGAAAATGACGTGGAAGAGGCGTCTGGCCAACTTCAGCAGACCCGAATTACGCAGCCGGCGGTGTTTACGGTAGACTACGCACTGGCGCGACTCTGGATGTCGTGGGGCATCATGCCGGCCGCGATGGTCGGACACAGTCTTGGGGAGTACGTCGCAGCCACGCTCTCCGGCGTTTTTGACCTGGAGGATGCTTTAACACTCGTGGCAGAACGTGGCGGCCTAATGCAGGAACTTCCGCCGGGCAGGATGCTTGCCGTGCATTTATCGGAGGATGAGCTACAGCCCTGGCTGCGGGAGGATGTTTCTCTAGCAGCGGTCAACGCGCCGGGACTTTCAGTTGTATCCGGGCCGGTGGAAGCGATTGAGCGGCTGGCGGACGCATTCCGGGCGGAGCAGATCGACGTTCAACCTTTGCGTACCTCACATGCTTTTCATTCGGCTATGATGGAGCCGATCGTAGCGTCCTTCGTTGAAAGAGTTTCGCGAGTTCCGCGACGTCCACCCGGGATTCCTTTTATTTCCACTCTAACCGGAACCTGGATCACGGCCGACGAGGCTGCTGATCCGGGCTATTGGGGACAGCACACTCGCTCTGGCGTTCGTTTTGGTCCGGGGGTGGCGGAGCTGTTGAAAACACCGGGGCGCGTCCTGCTCGAGGTTGGGCCGGGCACCACGTTGAGCACATTGGCCAAGTTACACTCGAGCGGAGAAGCGCCCTGCACGGTGGTGAATTCCTTGCGGCATGCCCAAGGAGGCCGCACGGACTACGACTGCATGTTCAGCGCGCTGGGTAGTCTGTGGATGGCCGGCGTGGCCATAGATTGGAAGCGGCTGTACACTCGCGAGCGCCGCCAGCGCGTACCGCTTCCAACCTACCCGTTCGAGCGACAGAGATTTTGGATCGATGCTCGGCGGGAGGTCTCCACTCGGCTTGCGGGTTCCAGCACAGGCGAGGAGTTAGCGGCGAGCCGCGTTTCCGACATTGAAGGTAATGTCGAGCATGTCGAAGAAACTGCATTGAAGGAGAGTGCCCCGCCTACTCTGGCTGAGGTTTCCTTTTATCCCAGGCCTGACTTGCAGTGTGAGTACGTCGCTCCGCAAACCGACTCAGAGGAAATGCTCGCAATCGTCTGGCGAGATTTTTTCGGCATCGATAAAATTGGCACGAACGACAGTTTTTTCGATTTGGGGGGTGATTCTCTGTCAGCCACGCAGTTGATTTCTCGCCTGCGAGCGCTGTTCCGCACGGATTTGCCTCCCAATAGCCTATTCGATGCCCCCACGATTAATAAACTCGCTCTTTACATGATTGCTCGGGAAGCCCAGCCGGGCTTCGTGGAGAAGACGGTCAGGATTCTGAAGCAGATTGAAGGTATGACCGAAGAAGACGTGAGCCAGGAATTACGCGCCAAGGAAAGGCTGGTATCAAGCGGTCATGAGTAGAGGTTCATCCGGACGTGCCGGCTTCTCCGAACAGAAACTTGCCCTGCTGGCAAGTCTCCTGGACGAAGAGGTAATTCAGACTGAGAAGGGGCGGGGCATTGCGCGCCGCGAGGATCCTCACGAGTATCCTTTGTCTGCCGGGCAGCGGCGCATGTGGTTTCTCGACCAACTCGAACACGGGGTTCATTACAATGAGAGTTTCAACCTGCGTCTCAAGGGCGCGCTGGACATCGCGATCTTGGAGCGCACGCTGCAGGAGATCCTGAGAAGGCACGAAGCGATGCGCGCGAGCTTCGTGGTCAGAGACGGCCAGCCCATTCAGCTAATTCTGCCGAATGAGCCGATCAGGTTGCCGGTTACAGACCTGCGGGGAATCCCAGAGGTGGATCGGCAGAGTGAGGCCGTTCGGCTTGCTGTCGAAGAAGCGCGCCAGCCGTTTGACTTGGCGACGGGGCCACTCTGGCGTTTCGCTTTGTTGGTGCTTGCGCAAGACGAGTGCATTCTCCTCATTACCGCCCATCATATAGCCACGGATGGCTGGTCGTTTGGTGTTTTTCTAAAGGAATTTCGGCTCCTCTATGAGGCCTTCCGGGCAGGGGAGCCTTCTCCGCTCTCGGACCCGCTTATACAATACGCCGACTACGCCGCATGGCAGAGCGAATGGCTGAACAGTGAAGCCGCACAACAACAGCTCAGCTACTGGATTCGCCATCTAAGCGGTGCAGCACCTTTGCTTGAATTACCCACCGACCGTCCGCGGCCGCCGGTTCAGACCTTCCGAGGCGCTCGGCATCAACTTACCCTGCCGAAATCACTCACGGCCGCGCTGCGAGATCTCAGCCAGCATCAAGGAGTCACTCTGTACATGTCTCTGCTGGCGGCATTTCAGACATTAATCTCCCGCTACACGGGAAGAAATGACATCATTGTCGGCACGCCTATTGCCAACCGCACCCTTCCAGAAAGCGAAGGATTGATCGGATTTTTTGTAAACACACTTGCCTTGCGTAGCGATATATCTGGAGATCCGACTTTCGTTGACCTACTGCAACGAGTTCGTCAAGCGACGCTAGGGGGATTTGAGAACCAAGACCTGCCATTGGAAGAGCTCGTCGATGCGCTGCATCCTCAAAGGACAGAATCCTACGCTCCGTTGTTCCAAGTACTATTTATTCTTCAGAATATAAAGCCTAAATGGGAACTTTCTCAGCTAACAGTGTCTCCATTTCGCATTGATAACGGCACAGCGAAATTTGACCTGACGCTCTGCCTCCTTGACAGAGCAGACGGCGTCGCGGGATGGATCGAATACGCAGCCGATTTATTCGATGCAACGCGCATCGAAAGGATGGCCGGAAATTACCTGGCCATGCTCGAAGGCATCGTTTCCAACCCGAACGAACGAGTCTCGATGCTTCCTCTCTTGACGGAGGCGGAAAGGCAGCGGCTTCTCGTTGACTGGAATGAGAGCCAGGTGGATTATCCAGCTAACGCTTGTATCCACGAACTGTTCGAAGTGCAGGCGGACCGGACGCCTGGGGCGGTGGCGGCGGAATTCAATGGTGAGCAGTTGACGTATGGTGAGCTGGATAGGCGAAGCACCGAATTCGCTCGACACCTGCAAGCGCTGGGAGTTGGCCCGGATGTTCTTGTCGCTGTTTACGTCGAACGCTCCTTGGAAATGGTGGCCGCATTACTGGGAATTCTCAAAGCCAGAGGCGCCTATCTACCCATTGACCTGGCTTTGCCGCAAGAGCGGGTAGCATTTATGTTGGGCGATGCACAACCCCGAGTGCTGGTTACGCTAACGAAGTTGCTGGCGAAGCTTCCTCCTAACCAATCACAGGTAGTATGCGTGGACAACTTCGCAGCAGTAAGGGAGGCACCGGCGGCACCCCCTCCCAATTCCCGTCATTTGGCGTATGTGATTTACACCTCTGGTTCGACCGGGAAGCCCAAGGGGGTTGAGATTTGCCATCGGGCAGTGGTCAATTTTCTGCACTCGATGCGGGCAGTGCCGGGGATGGGGGCGCGAGATACGCTGCTGTCGGTCACTACCCTGTCCTTTGATATCTTCGGCTTGGAGATTTGGCTGCCGCTGACCACGGGGGCCAAAGTGGTGATCGTGCCGCCAGAAGTGGCCAGGGATGGAAGGGAACTCGCGGCGTTGATGCAGCGGAGCGGAGCGACGGTGATGCAAGCCACTCCCTCCACTTGGCGTTTACTGCTGGAGGCTGGATGGGAAGGTAATCCCCATTTGAATATCCTGTGCGGGGGAGAAGCGTGGGCGCCCCAACTGGCCGAGCAATTGCTGCCCAAGTGCGCTTCGCTTTGGAACATGTATGGGCCCACCGAGAACCACCATCTGGTCGGCCGTCTACGCGGTGGAGAAGGGGAAGCCAATTTTAATTGGGCGTCCCATTGCCAACACCCAATTCTATGTGGTGGATTCGCACCTGCAGCCGGTGCCGGTGGGAGTGCCGGGGGAATTATTGATCGGGGGCGAGGGGCTGGCGCGTGGTTATTTGCACCGTCCGGAGTTGACGGCAGAGAAATTCATCGCCAATCCCTTCAGGCCCGACGCCGAGTCGCGGCTGTACCGTACCGGCGATTTGGTGCGCTATCGCGCGGACGGCACCCTGGAATTCCTAGGCCGCATGGATCAGCAAGTCAAGATTCGCGGATTCCGGATTGAGTTAGAGGAGATCGAGAACGTGTTGCGCACGCACTCGGGAGTCTTAGACGCCGTCGTCGTGGTCCGGGAGGATGGGGGAAATCAACGACTCGTGGCGTACTTTGTTCCCCCGGCAGAATCGGATGGTAGACCCGCCCAATTGCGAGACTATCTCAAGGCTAAACTTCCTGACTACATGGTGCCCACAACGTACGAAATGCTTGAAAAGCTGCCGTTGACGCCAAGTGGCAAGGTAGATCGAAAGGCGTTGCCGCTTCCGGGTCCTACAACAATCGAAACGCAATCGGATTCTGCCATGCCGCGCGACGTGCTTGAGCAGCAACTGAGGCTCCTGTGGGAGAGAATCTTGGGCGTGCGGCACGTCGGATTAACTGACGACTTCTTTGAATTGGGTGGACACTCATTTGCGGCGCTCCAAGTATTTTCTCAGATCGAAAGGCTGACGGGCAAAAACCTGCCGTTGGCGACCCTCTTTCGCGCGTTGACAGTGGGGCAATTGGCGGACATCTTACGCAAGGATGGTTGGTCTCCGCAATGGTCGTCGCTCGTGCCCATAAACCCCGGTGGATCCCAGCTTCCGCTCTTTTTGGTTCACGGCGCCGAGGGCAATGTCTTATTGTACAGGCAACTGGCCCGGCACCTTGGGCCGGATCAACCCGTTTACGGCTTCCAAGCGCAAGGGCTAAACGGGAAGGAGAGCATTCATGGCAGCATCGAGGAGATGGCCTCCCACTACCTTGGGGAATTAGTAGCCTTACAGCCGAGTGGGCCCTACCGTCTCGGAGGCTACTGTCTTGGGGGAAAGATAGCTCTCGAAATGGCGCAGCAGCTACAGGCACAGGGAGAGCGAGTTGGCCTGGTGGCAATGCTTGATACGTACAACAACACGGCTCCTCGACTAAGGTCAGGAGGGTTGAAACTTGTGAATATGTTGCAGAATCTGTGGTTTCACGCTGCTAATTTCTATCTCGTCGGGAACAAAAACCGTTGGAACTTTGTCCGCGAAAAGTGGGATGTCGAGCTGAGCAGGGTTGAGATCAGGCTTCGCGCCTTCCTCCATGCTCTGCACGTTTGGAATGCCGCGGGCGCACAGAACGCCTATCCACATTTGCGGGTGAAGAAGGTCAATGATCAGGCTGCGATGGAGTATGTACCGCGGCCTTATTCGGGTCGTGTCGCTGTCATTCGACCGAGGAGTAACTTCCGGGGATTCGATGATCCAAGCCTTGGATGGGGTGAAGTTGTTCGCGATGGACTGGAGATACGTGAGATTCCCGTCTACCCTAAAGGTATGTTAGTCGAGCCCTTCGTTCAAGTCTTGGCACAGGTACTAAGAGTGTGTTTAAGCGAGGCGAAATAGGTTAAACACCTAGTCCGTTGGGAGACCCCCCGGCTCTGCCGGGGAGGCAGTAAAAGTTTGACAAATCCGGGAGTCCATCGCGGAAACTCCTAATCGTGAGCCGCCAAGCAAACGAAAAGGAGATCCACGATGGACGAAGCAGAAAGCCTATCGCATACGAAGTGGGAGTGCAAATATCATGTAGTGTTCATCCCGAAATGCCGGCGGAAGACGTTATATCAAGAATTGCGGCGGCATTTGGGGGAAGTGTTCCGGCGGTTGGCGCAGCAAAAGGAGAGCGCCATTGAAGAAGGGCATTTGCGGCCGGATCATGTGCATATGATGATTGCGATACCACCCCAGTACGCGGTGTCGCAGGTAATCGGATATATCAAAGGCAAGAGCGCGATTCATCTGGCACGGGTGTACGGAGAGCGGAAGCGGAATTTTGTGGGCCAACACTTTTGGGCACGCGGATTCTGGGTGTCCACGGTGGGCCGCGATGAAGCCGTGATTCGCGAATACATCCGGAAGCAGGAGGAAGAAGACAAGCAGTTAGACCAGATGAATCTCTGGCGATGAGCAGCCACCGGAAGGTGGCGCAAACCCCGCGGGGCCGCGTTAGCGACCCCGCCTAGCCGCTTTGAGCGGCTCACTGTTTCTTAAAGCCCCCGGCTTTGCCGGGGGATATTTACACAGGCACAATAAGCCTCATAGGATTTCCCACGGGTCATAGTGGCTGAAGGAAGTGCATTGGTTCTACATCCCCCGAAAATGAGCCCACTTAGGTGATCATTGCCGGGGTCGCGGAATCGCCTAACTTCCTTTGCCATAAAGAGTCTCTCAAAATGCTGCGAGACTTTTGGTACCTCAGTTGGAATTTAACCTGATCTGCAGAGAGAGAGGGATTATGGAGCGCGAGAAGGTCCGGATTTTCGACACGTCGCTTCGCGACGGTGAGCAGGCGCCCGGCTGCAGCATGAACATCGAAGAAAAACTTTTGTTCGCCCGGAAACTGCAGCGCCTGGGAGTGGACGTTATGGAAGCGGGCTTCCCGGTCGCCTCACACGGCGATGCGGAGGCGGTGCGGCGCATCGCCAGCGAGATTGAAGGCCCGATCATTGCGGCATTCGCTCGTTGCGCCGAGAAGGACGTTAAGGCGGCTTGGGAAGCGTTGAGCCCTTCCCCCTGCCCGCGCATTCACACTTGTCTTTCGACTTCGGATATTCACCTTACGTTCGACCTAAAGATTAGCCGGGACGATGCGCTGCGCAAAGCTGCAAATATGGTGGCTTATGCGCGCTCACTCTGCCCCGACGTGGAGTTTTCCCCGCAGGACGCTACCCGTTCTGACCCCACCTACTTGTGCGATGTCCTGCAGGCCGTAGTGGAAGCCGGGGCAACCACGCTCAACATCTGCGACACGGTTGGCTACACCACGCCGGCAGAATATGCGGAGCTGATCCGCGTCATTCGGCAGCGTTTGCAGGATGCGAAGCAAGTCACCATCTCGGCCCATTGTCATAATGATCTGGGTTTGGCCGTAGCCAATTCCCTGGCCGGGGTTGAGGCGGGTGCACGGCAGGTTGAGTGCACAATCAACGGCATCGGCGAGAGGGCCGGGAACGCCTCCCTGGAGGAGATCGCCATGGTGTTGCACATTCGCCGTGATCGCTATGCGGTCGAAACCGGCATCCACCATGAGGAGATTTACTCCACCAGTTGCTTGCTTGCGAAGATCCTTGGGTTTGAGCCTCAACCGAATAAGGCCATCGTGGGACGGAACGCCTTCGCGCACGAAGCCGGCATGCATCAGCATGGCGTCCTCAACAATCCCCTGTGCTACGAAATCATGAAGCCGGAGACGGTGGGAGTGCCGCCCAACCGCATCGTGCTGGGCAAGCACTCCGGCCGCGCCGCGCTTGCCCATAAACTCAAGGGATTGGGCCACGAACTTTCGGCTGACGAGCTTAACCGCGTTTACCTGGCATTCATGCAGCTCGCCGACTCCAGGAAGCACGTATACGAGGAGGATCTATTGTCGATTCTCTTCGCAGAGCGCGCTGAAATACCAGCTTCCTGAAAACCTTCGGAATCGCGCCAAGGAGGCTCATCGGAAATAAGGTATCGGGTGGGAACTCTGGCGCGGCGGTTCATCATCGGTTCCGCGACGTCGTGCCAACACACCCGGCCATAATGATTGCGAAGCTACGGTCTGCGGTGGTTTCATTTCTGGCGGGCCGCAGGTTTGTTCGCCGAGAACGAGAGGCTATTGGGCAGGAGGCTTCCGCAGGCGACCCTTTGGAGGGCGCCAGCTGCCGAGGAGCTGCCAACTTTCTTCGCCAGAATCAGCAGGCGGCACCACGGGCCCACCTGGTGGTGACCTGGTCCAGTGGCAGGCAACCGGTGAATTACCATGCGACGTTGAGTAGGATGGCTGTCGTTGACAGGGGTGGTCCTCGCAGCCTTTGTGCTTAGTACAATACTTCTTGGCGATTTTCTCGCCGTTAACAGACCCCTCGGCGAGGACATTCTTGTAGTCGAAGGGGGGATGCCAAAGTGGGTATGCGCGCAGGTTCCGAGTGCGCTCAGGTCCGGGCATTATCGTCGCCTTGTCGTATTAGGCCACCCGGCAGGTGCATCCGACATGAATTCTTGGAACGATGTTATGGGAACCAAGCTTGAAAGCCTCGGATACGATACCAGTACGATGGTAAAGGTAGAAGTCCCGTTCCAATCGACTTTCCGTAGCTACATTATCTCTGTCTGCGCGCCTCCCTTCCTTGCAGTTACCTTCAGATTTCAATTGACACGCCGAACTTACGCTTCCGCACTTGCTTTCAGCGAGTGGCTCCGGAGTTCGAGAATAGCTGCGCATAGTGTGGACGTCTTCACAGGTGGTGTGCATGCAAGGAAGAGCTGGATCCTCTATCGGCATGCAATTGGCGGCAAGTGTCGGGTGGGGATCATCGCAGCACCAATAGCTTTCAATTCCCGGTACTGGCTGCTGTCCCGAGAAGGGATTTACCAGGTTCCTCGCAATCTTGTTGGCTATCTTTATGCTAAGTTCCTTATTCTCTTCGACGGGTAATGTCCAGCTTGGACGGCGGTTCTTCATAGATGAAGAGTACACGTTGAACCGGATGCGCTGGACGGAAACAGTTTATATTTTGATGACTCTCAAGATCCATGCACTGCTCTGAAGCGTAAGGGAAACCCCAGTGAAACTTGAGGCCACAGTTGCCTTTGCGAGTATCGAAAGCGCAGAGGAATACTTAGGCCTACTGGCTCAGGTGGTTATTGAGGCTCAAGAGGCTGTTCAGGCGGATATCCAAGGGAGTGTAGAATCAGATCGTCCCCGCCGGGTCGAGGCGCTGCGCTTGATTGAATACAAGGTGGACAAGCTGGCGTCCCATCTCAAGGCGAGCCGCCGGATACTCAACGATTTGCGGATGCTCCGCCGGATCCTACAAGAGAGGGGGAGCGCCGAAGTGAATGAATAGCCAGGTTGAGGTGTGGCAAACGGCGACTGCCGAATTGACGTTCCCCTCAGATCGCATCGATATTTGGCGGGTGCGGCTTGATCCATATGAGCCGCTGGGACAGGATATACGAGATATCCTCACGGTGGATGAGGTCGCCCGTGCCTCTCGATTTCACTTCGAAATGGATCGAGGACGGTACATAAGGGGCCGGGCTACTCTGAGAATTCTTCTCGGCCGCTACCTCAAGACGCCGCCTGCTGAGATTCGTTTTCAGTACGGGAACCATGGCAAGCCAGAGATTGCCCTCCCGCATGGGGCATGTAGCTTGCGCTTCAATTTCTCGGATTCCGGTGGACTGGCATTGATTGCTGTCGGTTCCGGGAGAGCGATTGGTGTGGATATCGAGAAGGTTCATCCCCTGCCGGACTTCCTGAACATTGCCAGGCAGTTTTTTTCCGCTCTCGAAGTCCAGGCCATACTCGCGGTCAGCGAGAACAAAAGGCAGGAGGCTTTCTTCGCCTGCTGGACCCGCAAAGAGGCCTTTCTGAAAGCAACCGGCATGGGGCTCTTGTATCCGTTATCGGATTTTTCCGTTTCCGTTCACCCCGATGAGCAGGCTGAGCTGTGTGAAGTAAAGGGGAACAAGGATATTGCTAGTTATTGGTTTCTGACAGATGTACTTTCTGGAGAGGGGTTTCGGGGTGCGCTAGCATGCGAGGGAGGACGATGCCGCATCGCTCATTGGATCTTTGACCCATCATGGGCCTGCAAACAAAATTGTCCCACAATATGAAGGACCCTCCGGAAGATATTGACCTAGCGTCTCTTTAGATGGAAGGTCAGGGAGGAGTATTGATGGTGATCTGCCACATTCGACTAATGGTTCGCGGTTCCGTCACATTGGTCACAACTGAAGTCACGGAGGCGACCATGTGGGTACCGGCGATGAGGCAAGCAATGTCGTGCATTTATTGACGGACTCCGGATGGGCGGGCAACTCCGAACCAAGAATCCCTCAAGTACCATAACCCTCACGACGAAGGGCGATTTCTCTTCGACGACCCCGGAATGATCTACGATTGGGCAACCCATCCGCGCTGACAGAGGGCAGGGCAATTCTGATTTTCTTGCCGACCCACCATCCATGTTTGCGACGCACGAGTTAAACTCCAGGCTGGCTAACCTTTGTGGTGCGGGGAGCTATGGGAACGGGCGAAAGAGAAAAGAATGGACGTAAACGGCAGAGAAATCTTCGACGCCAGGAGGTCCATTGGGGGGCGAGCGATGGATTGCGTAACCGTCGAGACCACCGCTTATAGCTTGACTTCTCATCAGGCGGCACGATTCCGTCTTGTCTACGAGGTTTCACCTTTCCGGGACGGGCTAGAGTGCTGGTTCCTTGTGGCCATGGAGGAACTGCAACCTGCGCCTGCATACACTCCCGTTGAAACTGAAGGCGTAGAGGCCATCAGCTCTCGGGGCTAGACCCTCCCGTTTCGTTTTGCAGCTCGGCCTCGATCCTGCGAACTAGAGGCGGGCAGCACCCCACAGAGCTAGTGATTCAAGAGTGGCTGGTGGCGCATTTTCAGCCGCCGATCGCACGTGTGATTTACGAACCAGTATAGCCTCGGATCAAAAAGATGCCTGCAGCCAGTATATTAGAATCCGAAATTGGAAGGGACTATGTCCAGGGGCAAAGAAGGATTACCGGAGTATTGGCTTGGTCTGATCGCCGACACTTTGAAGCAGCTTGAGGCAGGCGCGCGCGGCCCGTTCCTGCAAAAGTTTTTCCAGAGTCTCATCGGCCGAAGACTTTCTGAGGAAGATAGCATAACCCATTGGGACGGAATTTTAGCTCGCCAAAGTCAGTGGACTGAAAAACTCGGTTGTCCGGTGACACTCAGGACTGCATTGGTGGTTTATTTCGAGGAGCTTGGCCTCTTGCGAAACGCCGTTCTCTTGGAGTACGAGGAGCTCAAGAAACTGCGTTACAACGCAGCAACGGATCCGCTTACGGGTCTGAACAATCGTCGCATGTTTGAGGAGCATTTGAATCAAGAGATCGACCGTTCCACTCGCTATGGATTTCCGTTTGCGCTGCTCATCTTTGATCTCCACAGATTCAAAGACGTCAATGATACTTATGGGCATCCAGCAGGAGATGAATTGTTGCGCAGCGTTGCTCGCGCAAGCCTCGAGACGATTCGCAAGTGTGATATTCCGTGCCGGACAGGCGGCGACGAATTCGCGATTATTCTTCCCCAGGCCGAGCGACCTGGCTCCGAAGTGCTGGCTGAACGAATCGCGCGGAAATTCGATGAGTACGCTCGTTTCCTTGCTCCAGGTGTGTCGGTGGGCATTGATTATGGAATTGCCATCTTTCCTCAGGAAGGAAATGACCTGACCAGCCTGATCGTTGCCGCTGACCGCCAGCTCTATGTGAGCAAACAAAAGGTACCCGACCGGCCAGCCAGTCGTCCAGTCCCACCCCCGGAAACTGCGCCGCGGATCGAAGAACCTACTCTCCAAGACAAGGTTGAACAAGCTCCGCCCGACGACCATCACCCTCTCTATCCGCTTGTTCCTGCAGTTACCGCAGGGACTGAAGAGAAAGTTCAAATTTCCGAAAACCGCCCCAATGCCCGAAGGTTTGAACGGACTCGGGTGGAAGGAACACCCGCGCTGGGTATTGTCCGGGTGGGGGGAAGAGCAGTACCGTCAAAGTTTTGAACGCAAGCCGGGGGGGAGTCTGTCTTATGGTTGACCAGACAGACTTGCCTGAGACTTTCCAAGCTCTGCTTCAGGTTCCCATGCTGCCCGGAGGCGAGTTGACCTTGCATCGGGTTTACTCGCTGCAGCTTCCCGAGGGAAAGCGGCGGGTGGGTTGTGCGCTTACATCCATCTCGGACTTGGGTTCGGCATGAACCCACGGGTTGCAGGCGCGAGTGCATTGAAAGGTGATGCTCCTACCTGATGGCAAACGCCACCACGTCGGTTTGGGGCCGGGGACCCTGACTGATTTCGTCGGCTGACAGGTCTTCCTGAGGCAAGTCACCATGCCACATTTGCCTGAACGCGAATTCAGATTGGGGTGCAGCCCTACCCGAAGTTGCCTGCCGCCTTAAAGCTCAAGTGTTGCCGGCCCTTTCCCACGTTCGCGAAGAGCACGTGCATAGTCAGGATCGAGCTTGCGTCCCCCGATTCCTTTTTAAGTCGAAAAAGACAATCTCTGAAGGTCCGTGCCGCGCAAATCGCTGAGCCCTTGCTGAACCAGAGTCGGGGTTCTGATCAAGAAGGAAAAAGCAACTTGCATAACTCACCCTGCGCCAGGATAACCCACCGGCGCTTCGCACGTACCAATGGTAGGCGCGATGAAAGCAAAGGTCGTCGCGGCGAAGCCCGTAAGGTCGGTCTATGAGGGTTAAGATTTGGGGTGCGCGAGGAACGACAAGTACTCCGGAACGCAGGAATTCCCGTTATGGCGGAAACACCCCCTGTGTTGAGGTCCGCTTGGCTAATGGCACGCTCATTGTGCTCGATGGTGGCACGGGACTTCGCCCGTTCGGGAATAGTTTGCAAAGGGAGTTCGGAGAACGGGCCATTCTAGGCTTTGTCTTCCTGACCCACTTTCACTGGGATCATATCCAGGGTATCCCCCACTTCCTGCCTTTGTACAAAACCGGGAACCTCTTCTGGTTTCATTGTGCCGGCCGCACGGGGGTTGACACCCAGGCCGCGATCGAAGGCCAAATGGCCAATCCCTATTTCCCCGTGAAAATGGATGCCATGCCGGCTGTGCATCCTTTCTTTGACCTTGGGTACGGAAAAATTACTGTTAATGAGGCAATTATTACTTCCCGGCCGCTTTACCACCCTCAAGGCTGTGCGGGCTATCGCATTGAAGCAGACGGATCCGCCCTTGTACTTGCCACGGACACTGAGCCCGGTTCCCCAGTCCACGATCGCTCCGTGCGGGACTTGGCGCAGGGAGCCGATATCCTGGTCTACGACGCCCAGTACACCCCGGAAGAACTGCAACGCCAGAAGAAAGGTTGGGGCCACAGCTCCTGGCTGGAAGGCACGCGGATCGCGCAGGAATGTGGTGTAAAGCACCTGTTGCTGTACCATCACGATCCCGCCAATGACGATGCCACCATCGACAACTTCGTTGAGCGCGCGCGCCAGAAGTTTTCCGCCGTCTCCGCGGCGGCGGAGGGTATGAGAATTCATCTCACCGGCGGTGTCCTACACTGGGCCAACGAGGAATTGTTCGAAGATCGGCGCGAGGAACCACCGGTGATGTTTGGCACACCCGGTACACATTAAGTGGCGCGATATGGACGCCCACCAGGTCGGAACGCGGGGCCTGAGGCCTGACCTCTCCAAGAGCGGGGTGTATTTCACGGTCCCGGCCGAAGTGAATACGCGACAGATGCTGAGGTTGGGAATCGAACTACCCGAAGATAACATGCCCAGTGCTACCTGCCACTCTGCCGCCGGACTCGCCGCTTCCTTCCCCTCCTTCAGCCTGGCCTACTCCAGACGCAGGACGTTCGCAATGGGCAAAACCCCCTGCTGGCGAGCTGCTTCAGCCCCCGCGGCCCAGATGCCTACGCACTGGAGGAGTCAACTTCTTCGATGATTCTCGGAACGTGGTAGGGTTTAAATTGCTTGTTGCCGGAGTCCTCCCGCTTCGGAGAAAAGGCTACCAGGAAATCTGCCTCCGGCTCGTCGCTAGAGGGGATTTCGTGCCCTTCTGTAAGATAAGTTACGACGGGACAAGGCGGCCCGGATTTCTTCAGAATCGGCAACCGTGCCTCTTCGGTCGGACCGGGGTAAGTGGCCCTCTTTAGAACTACCAGTTGGCCGCGCCGCACGTGGGGAGTGGACTCCGCAGTGTCGCACACAATAGACAGATCTGGTTCGCGGCGCGCATTCAAAGGAGTGGGAATGCATATGAGCATGCCCTCCATCTCTTGCAGACAGGGGAAATCCGTGGTAGCTATTTGGCCGCTACCATGTATCTGCTCAGCAGTGACAGTTTCCGATGTGTGCTTGATGTAATCCTTTCCGAGCTCGACCATGGTGCGTCGCGAGAAGACCTCATAGGAGTCCACCTCGCATCGATTTTTCGGGGATCGAGCTTCCCTGGCCGGTCGGCGACAGACTGTGGAGTGCCGCGACATTCGTCTTTCACAATTAGAGGGGATTGCTTCGTTCAGGTGCGTCCGACCGGAGCGTGTCAAGGAGAAATCGAGAAAATACCATCGCGTTCTGAAAACGGTTCCCCATGGGGGCGGAGGGCTCATTCCTGGGGCGGTGTCGCCGTGCAGTTTCCCCTGACCTTCCGCAATCGCTCGCGGGTACTCACAAGAGTTTAGAGGTGCTCTTTCGACATGTTCTGCAGTGCAGCGGCAGCGTCCGCAGCTTGCGGGAAGTTAGGATTGTCTTTGAGTGCCCTTTGCAAAGCCTCTCGGGCTAATTCCAAATGGCCGCTCGCCATGTAGGCCATCCCCAGATGATATCGAATGGTGGGGTTGTGGGGGGCTTTCTGGACTCCCTCCTTTAATTCGGTGACCGCTGGCTCCGCCGATCCGAGTTTGTAATATACCCAGCCGAGGGTATCGGCGGCAATGGGGGAGTCCGGCAATTTCTGCTTGGCCATCTGCGCGAGCGGGAGCGCCACATTCACGTCGCCACCGTGATCGAGGTAAAGAGCGGCGAGTTGGTCTGCCACTAAGGGAGAACTAGAATCAACTTGGTGGGCCTTTTCACAGAGCCTCTTCGCCTGTTCCCAGTTGCCTTCTTTCTCGTATTGGTACTCCAGCGCCAGGTAATTCGCAGTGTTCCGCGGGTTGGCCTCTATCGCGGCACGGAATTCCGTTTTGGCCTGGTCCACCTCGCCTTTGGTCAAATGGATATCAGCCAGTAGCGTGTGGGCGTCGGGGGTTCTCGGGTCAAGCGCCAGTGCTTGATGGAGGTTGGCCTCCGCCTTCCCGAAATCCTTCAGGTCGAAATAGCCTAATCCCAGCAAAAAGTGAAGGCCGGCAATCTGTGGGTGTTGGGGGATCAAATTCGCAATCCGCGTAACGGCCTCCTGGGTCTTTCCCTGCTTCTGAGAAAAATTCAATAAGGTTGCGAGTGCGGGAAGGGAAAGGGGATCGCGTTCCAGGGCTGCTTGGAGCATCGCTTCTGCCTGCCGCTTGTCTCCTTTTCCTTGCCAAGCTTCCGCGCTGGCGAGGTAGGCTGAACACAAGTTTGGGTTGGCCTTCAGCGCGTCACCGGCAAGGTGCAGAGCCTGATCATAGTCCCCGCTTCGCACATCCAGCCTCGCCAGAGCAACGGCGGCATCGGCCATCTGCGGATTGAGTTCAAGAGCGCGAGCGAAGGAGGTTTTAGCCACATCGGAAAGGCCAAGGGCCTTCTGTGCGACGCCCAGATAATAATAGTTGCCGGCGGCCTGGGGGTCAGACTTCACAGCTCTCTGGAGCATTTCCTGCGCTTCCTGGTAACGCGTTTGGGCAAGGAGAATTCGGCCTTCCTCTGTAAGCCCCTGCGGATCGGAGGGGGACACCTGCAGGACTTCCTGATTAAGGGCTTGGGCCTCCGGGATTCTATTCAGGTTGACGAGGGTTTCCACCAGTTCGGTCTTGAGGGATGTGTCCTTGGGTTTGGAGGGCAGGAGGGACTGGAATTCCGCAGCGGCTTTTTCTTTCTGTCCCGTGGAGAGATAGAAATGCCCCAAGGCTAGATAGGCTTGGGGATCATTCGGCGCAAGGGTTTTCAGCTCCGCGGAGGCTTTTTCCGCCTCCGGCAACCTCCCCGTCAACTCGTAGATTCGGATCATGAATCTCCGAGGAGATACAGCGTGAGGATCTGCGTCGCAGGCCGCACGCATCGCCGTCTCAGCTTCCGGCATCTTTCGCTGAGCGAAATAAAACTCGGCGAGCGCCACGTGTGCCTGGACAGATTGCGGGTTTAGTCCAATCGCCTTCTTGTAGGCAGCCTCTGCCGCGTCGGGCCGCCCGGCGGCGAGGTAAATTGCCCCCAAGGCATCCAAGGCTTCCACCCGCGGGGTACCCAAGTCCAGGGCTTTCTGCATCTCCGGGATGGCTTTGTCCATTTCGCGGGTGGCCACATACTTTTCCGCCAGAATCTCGTGCGCCCGGGAGTTCTTTGGGTCGGCGGTGAGAACACTTTCGGCTGCCGCTTGGGCATGATCGAACTGCCGGTGCGCGATTTCCAGAGAAGCAAGTTGGAGTTGTGCGTCAGAGTTGGCGGGATCCAGTGACACCGCCACCGTGAACTCACGGTAGGCAGCTTCCACGTCGTGCAATTCCAAGTAGGCCATCGCAAGCTGGTAATGCCCTGCGGCGAATTTGGGATCGATCTGGAGCGCATTGCGAAATTGGATTGTGGCTTCCCGGTATTTGTGCTCCTTTGCGTAGTTTTCTCCACTGTTCAGGTAATTGAGCTTCCTTTTGTTCGGATCAAACGTGCAACCGCCCAGCAGTACGAGCCCCAGGAAAAGCAGGCTCAGTTCCTTTCTTCTTTCGTATGTCATGACCTCAATATCCCCTTGTGGCTTCGACTTATAGCGTATCACTTCTAACCCCCTGTTGCAGCGGTATGATTTCAATGGAACCCCGTGCCGGCGATGCCCACCCTGCAGAATCCCTCCCGGCAGGTGGACGTCAATTCGTAGTCTACACTCATAGACAGTAAGGGAGTCGGGGGGGGCAAGGCGGCAGGCATTGTCAGGTTTGGCTCCGCACCCTTGTGAGCTGCCAAACGAGAGGCTTTTTTCCCCAGGCCATTGATTGGGTGCTGCCCCTACTTTAGAGCAAGCCGATTGCCCTTTGGTCGCATTGACAAGACTTTGCAGATTCTGTAAAGTTACACATATTGAAGGGTAGTTAAGGCGTGTCAGTAGCAGAGTTGAAGATTGGTTTTTGAAATCTGCAGTTTACTCCGGTTAACATCATCTGCGGACAGCCCACGTAGTTCATGTTGAGTGGTCAAGAGGTTGAGCGACAGAATTTCACTTTAAGGGCGGAGATACAAGATGAATAGCCTGTTTCGAAAGTATGGGTTCTTGACAGTGGTAGCAGTTCTCTTTTTCGCCTCTGCGTCCTTCGCGCAGACGACGACTATGACAATCACGGGCGTAGGGGATGGCGCCAATCTCGCTGGTGTTTACGTCGACCCGTATACTGCCACTGTCGGAGGCGCGACCAATGTATCTGTGATATGCGACGATTGGTCAGATAACGTTACCATCGGCGAGTCATGGACCGCCAACGTGATTAACTTGCCCACGGTTGGCAACTCTAGCCTTGGTACGCCACTGTACGGAAACAATCAGGGGCTATATAACGAACTGGCGTGGCTGGGCACGCAATTGCTCGCGAATTCGACTAACCCCGCCACGCAGGATGTGATTTCGTTCGCAATATGGGAGCTGACATATTCGGATTATCCGTACTCCCCGGAGGCATATCCGGCCCTGAGTACGAGCGAACAAGCGCTTGTGACGAATGAGCTGGCACTAGCCAATGCCGAAACAAACTTTAACGGTTCGGGTTGGGCGATTCTTACGCCCGCTTCCGGAGGACCCGGTGAGGCGCAGGAATTCTTGGTCTACACGCCTGAATCCTCCGCCGTGGTTGTGCTCTGCGCTGACATGTTGGGTTTGCTCGGTCTGGTTATCCTCTTCCGCCGACGCTTGCTTCGGCCAGTCCTTTAAGGCTCATCATCTTCAGGTTTTTGCTCCGCTCGTTAGACACGCTGGGGCGTCGGCTGTGGCCGAAGCCCCAGCCCCGCAGTTAGCTCGTCTCCCATCGTTGTTCCCTTGTAGTATTTTCCTCAGCAATCATAGAGCGACAAAGCAATCCGGTGACATACTAGTGGCCGGGTATGAATACGGAGAGGCCCGCCTTTGGACTCCTCATCTGGGAGCCCAGAAAGGGGGTATCCGTCCGGCGAACCCAGGCGATGTCGGTTAGCGATGGCGACTGACCTGCGGCCGACGATTGGGAAGGCTGCTTACGGTGTGAAGAGGCCGCCGGCTTCGATCTCCGAGAGGCATTCTTCCAGGGAGAGGAGTTGGGCGATTTCCCACCACTGCCCGGTGTGCCGGAAATAGGCCAGGTTGAAGCGCTCGTCTCCGGCGTACTGAAGTCGGGCGAACTTGGACTCAAAGAAGGGCGAAAGGGAGTGGGGCCCCGGCGAGCAGTATTGGGAGCAGAAGTAGAAGAAGGGGCCTCGCCACTTGCAAGCGATATCCACCAGGTAGTTGAGTTCCGCCTTCTGAGGAGGCGGCTGGATGTGGCGAGGCTTGAGGGTTGAAGCGATCAGTTCTTGGGCGCGGCGCTCGACTTGGTGTTGGAGGTCTGCGGGCACGGGCTTTTTCGATCGTCGAAATGCCCCGGCCGGATCATAGACCCAAGTCCAGCCCGAGGGTCGTCGGGAGCGCGCCATGGAAGTTATCCCCCTTCCTTGCTGCCCACCTCGAGGTGGGCAGCTTGCCATTGGTCCGGGAGCAGTTCCGCCAGTCGGCCCTGCGGATGATCGCTGAGGCGTGCGAAGAGATCGCGCAAGTAGGCGAACGGATCGATGTGGAGCCGCCGGCAGGTGGCGATGAGGGTGGTGAGCACGGCGGCGGTTCGTCCGCCCTGGTCGCTGCCGTAGAACATCCAGTTTTTGCGGCCCAGCGCGACGCCGCGCAGACTCCGCTCCGCACCGTTGTTGTCGATCTCCAAATCGCCGTCGTCCGAGTAGCGGGTCAGGGCTTTCCAGTTTGACAACGTGTAGGCCATGGCCTCGCCCTCGGGACTCTTGGGCAGCACCCGCGGCTGCTCGCGCACCCGATACGCGTGGATGTCCTCCAGGATCGGTTTCGACTTCTTCTGGCGCAGCCCCCGGCGCGCCTCCCCGGCGAGTTTCCGGTCGCGGGCTTCGCGCTCTACGTCGTAAAGCAAGCGGATATAGGCGAGCCTCACCGTCGAACGCATCAAGTCCGAGGACTGGGCTTCATAATGCTTTCGTCTCGCGTGCGCCCAACACGCCACCTCCTCAATGCCGCGCTCCGATTCCTCATAGAAACGATCGTAGCCGGAATACGCGTCCGCCTGGAGATAGCCCCGGAACCCCTTCAGGAACGCCTCCGGTCCATCGCGACTGCGCGTGGGCGTGTAATCGTAGACGGTGTAGGGATGCCGCTCATCCCCGACGTGCGTCCAGAGGCGGCCCGTGCGCGTGCGCGGCAACTTCGGATCGAGCACCGGAACGGGCGTGTCATCGGTCTGCAGCGCTTTCGAACCCAACACCTGCTGCTTCATCAGTTCATACAACGGGCTCACCCGATCGGCGCCGGCGCGCATCCAGTCGCACATCGTCTGGCGCGGCAGGTCCACGCCCTGCCGCCGGAAGATCTCTTCCTGTCGATGCAGGGGCAGATGATCCCCATACTTGCTCACCGCCACGTGCGCCAGCAACCCCGGCCCCGGCAGGCTTTTGTCGATGGGTGCCGTGGGTTTCTCGGCCGTGACCACCGTGCAGCCCTTCGCGCAGGCGTATTTCTGACACGCCTCCTGGATCACCACCAGCGAAGCGGGCACGTATTCCAGCCGCTCACTGACCTCTTCCCCGATCCGTTGCAAATCGCCTTGGCACGGGGGGCATTGCCGCTGGTCTTCCGCCAAGTCATGGACCACGCGTCGCCGCTGGAGAGATTTCGGCAGCGCGCCCCGGCCATGCCCTTTCCGCTGCACCCGGCGGCCTTCGGTTTCGGGCGCTCCGGGCGGCGAACCCGAGTCGGGCGGAGCCTCTCGGCCGGCGCCCACCAGGGCGGCCGCAAACAGAAAAAGCGGGTGCTCGTTCACCCGCTCGCGGCGCGGCCCGTAGCGCGCCCGCAGCAACTGTTCCAGCCAGTGCTGCAGTTGCCGGAGCTTTCGCTCCTTCTGCTCGGCTTCCTCCAGCAGCCCCACCACCATCTGCCGCAAGGCCGCCGGATCATTCGGCAACTGGTTAGGGTCAATTTCCACCGGCGCGTTTCTCCTCTGCCCGTTCCGCCCGCTCCCGCTCCACTTCCCGGTCCACCCATTCGTTCACCAGTTCACGAAAGCGTTTGTAGCGAGCGATCCTCTGTCGCATCTCGGTCACGTGCTCGGTCCGCACAAAACGCGTGGTGCTCTTCCCCCGCCAGGTGAAGCTGAGCTGGTAGTACGGCCCGTGCTTCTGCGGCTTCTTGGGATCTTTGCAGCGGCAGCCGGCCTTGCCGCACACGTTGTATTGTTCCCCCAGGCTGCCCGGATGCATCGGCCCCAGTTGGGTCAGACAGTGCTGAATCGCTTCGATCCGTCGCTCGATTTCGGATAGATTCATGTCCTGTGTCATAACAGAGCTATCGGATTCTGTCAAGAAAAAAATGCCCCCCACAAAAAAACGGGGAATTCTCGAGCCGGATCACGGTGCGCGGCTCTCCTTTTCGCTCTCTTCCCCCGGCAGGGCCGTGGGCAGCGCGTAGCGCTTCCGCCGCTTCCCCCGACTCAAATCGATCCCTTCCAGCAGCACCGCCAACTCCCAGGCGGCGATCTCCTTCCGCCCCGTCGCGGCAAAGGGAAACTGAAACGTGCCCACCTCCAGCCGCTTGTACCAGATCGCCCAGCCGTCGCGATCCCAATAGAGAATTTTCACCCGATCGCTGCGCCGGTTCGAAAACACCAGCAGGTGACCCGAAAACGGATTACACCCGATGAGGTGTTCGGCGAGCATCGACAGCCCGTCGAACGACCGCCGCATGTCACACGGTACCGTACACAAATACACCTTGATCGCCGCCGGGAAACTCAGCATCGCGGTTGCTCCAACGCCGCCAGCACGGCGCGTAACGTCTCCTCGTCGGCGCCGCGGCGGATGCGGAGCTTTCGTCCATCGCCCAGCACCAACTCGATGCCGGCATCGGTCCCTCCGGCTTCGTCGCTCACCAGGGCGAAACTGGCCGGTCTCCCGTTCCCGCTGGGCCGCGCTGTCCCTGCCTGCCGACGGGCCCGGAGCTTGTGCTGCCACCAGTAAAACTGACTTTCTCTCAACCGGCGCTGGCGACAAAAGGCTCGAATCGACATCCCGCTCCTCGCCGCCTCGCTGATCGTCCTCTGCCAGTAACGTGCCTTCTCCGCATCAGCCTTTCCGTTGCCGCTCATCCCACACCTCCCCCCTTAGTCAATCCATGTGCGCTCCGCACATGTCTTGCAGATTGAATGTCGAGGAATTATCAGCCGGGAACTTCAACTGCGGAAGATGGGTCCACCGGACGGATACGTATTCGATAGCGAACAGGCATTTGGACCACGAAACGTTCCGCCCGAGTCGAGTCTTCTTTGACCCTTTTTGTGCTGGTGTCATTCTTCATTATGTTTGCGCTGCCAAGAAGGTCTCTTGTTTCATGTGTTGCAAGTCAATCTCAACCAACATCTCAAATAGAGACTTGAGATTCATGGCGCTCCACTCATACGAGAAGCTAACAAATTACAGACGTTTTGCCAAAGGGCTGAATTGCCAGTAAGACCTAACGGATTGAGACTACAAGCCTTCTGATTTTGCATAGCCGGTAAACGTGACAAATGTGAGAGAGAAAGGGAAGTTTTGATATACACCGAGTAAAGTCTACACGGCAGCATCTGGGAAGCGTATCCGCGTTTCACCAATTATTCCCTGCTCGGGACGACGCCTTAACCATACCCCCGAGGCGGTCCCGCCGGGATGCCTCTCTGGTTCACCAACGACGAGGTCGTCGCCACTTCTGGAAAACGGGATCTTCCGGTCGGTCAAAGGGTTGACGTCTAGGTGCTGGAGGGGTAGTGATGTTATTTGGAAAACAACTGGCGGACTGCACAAGAACTGCCCGTCCTCCCCAAACGTCTTTTCACTTTGCAGCAATACTTCTGCTAGAATCTGCCCCCCACGAGGGTTTCACCGGCGGTCATGGAGACCTGCCCGTTTTGCCAAAAGACTTATCGGGACGGTTTCTTCTCTCTGTCCCCGCAAGAGCGCTTGCCGCGCCACCCAGGCCACGTTAATTGAGGCGCAGCTTGGCGCTGGCCTGCCCGGCGTTTTCTTGAGATGCGTTGACAGGAGGCCGGAAGGTGGTTAGTATGACTGCGCCGGGGAAAGCTTGCGCATATTTTCGTTTAGTTAGACGGGTAGCTTACAGCGGATTCATGTGCGACGGGGGCCAAGTATCCTTATAGGTATCTTCTAGTTAGGGTGTGCCCTTTTAACCTCAGATTACGAGCAGTCGCCAGTCCATCCCTGCTCCCGATTATCGAAACCGGCTTGTCGAATGTGCAAGATAAAAGACGCATTGGCTCTTACGATTGTCCACAAATTCGAACACCTGCTAAGGACACTCGCCTGAACACTTCACTTGGCAATGGCCAGCGAATGGGTGAGGACAAGAATCCGACCAGAATTTGGCATATCGAGTGCTGAGGAATTAGCCGGAATGAAAACCCGAGCCCGTCAACGTGACCGCATAAAAGCACTGATTCTCAGCACGGCCTGCATTGGGATGGCATTTTTGTCAGCATCCTGTGGGGGTGGGGGCAGCACCGCAATTGTTCCCGTTTCCGCGGCCGCCGGCAGTAATCCGCAGCCGAGCCTGACGAGCCTTTCGCCGTCCTCGGCCTATCCTGGGGCTGCGGCGCAGACGCTCACCCTGATAGGGACGAACTTCCTTTCCACTTCGACGGTAACTTACAACGGGGCAGGGCATGCGGCGACTTTCGTGAGCTCGACGCAGTTGACTATCGGGTTGACGGCGGCAGACGAAGCGACGGCGGGAAGTTACGCGGTGGTAGTGACAAACCCAGGACCGGGCGGGGGAGCTTCGAACGCCCTGAATTTCCTGGTCACCACCAACAATCCGGTGCCGACCATCACAAGCCTGTCACCGGCTTCCGCCTTGGTTGGGGCAGCGGCAGAAACCCTGACCATCAAAGGGACAAACTTCCTTTCCACCTCGACGGTAACTTACAACGGGGCAGGGCATGCGGCGACTTTCGTGAGCTCGACGCAGTTGACTATCGGGTTGACGGCGGCAGACGAAGCGACGGCGGGAAGTTACGCGGTGGTAGTGACAAACCCAGGACCGGGCGGGGGAGCTTCGAACGCCCTGAATTTCCTGGTCACCACCAACAATCCGGTGCCGACCATCACAAGCCTGTCACCGGCTTCCGCCTTGGTTGGGGCAGCGGCAGAAACCCTGACCATCAAAGGGACAAACTTCCTTTCCACCTCGACGGTAACTTACAACGGGGCAGGGCATGCGGCGACTTTCGTGAGCTCGACGCAGTTGACTATCGGGTTGACGGCGGCAGACGAAGCGACGGCGGGAAGTTACGCGGTGGTAGTGACAAACCCAGGACCGGGCGGGGGAGCTTCGAACGCCCTGAATTTCCTGGTCACCACCAACAATCCGGTGCCGACCATCACAAGCCTGTCACCGGCTTCCGCCTTGGTTGGGGCAGCGGCAGAAACCCTGACCATCAAAGGGACAAACTTCCTTTCCACCTCGACGGTAACTTACAACGGGGCAGGGCATGCGGCGACTTTCGTGAGCTCGACGCAGTTGACTATCGGGTTGACGGCGGCAGACGAAGCGACGGCGGGAAGTTACGCGGTGGTAGTGACAAACCCAGGACCGGGCGGTGGGGCTTCGAATGCGGTGAACTTCACGGTCACCGGGGGCGTTCCGGAAGCCTCCTTGTCGCCCTCAACCGTAACCTTTGTGCCTCCTTCCCCACTCGCAGGCCAACCCGTATTAACTACCGCTGGGGCGGAATCCGTCACCTTGACCAACACTGGCAACGCGATCTTAACCGTTGCCGGCGTTCCTGAGATCACGGGTAATAATCCGCTCGACTTTACTCTGAATACTACTTGCGGCAGCTCGCTGGGGACCTCTTCATCCAATGACACCTGCACGACCGTCGTGACATTCACGCCCACGGATTTTAATTGTTCAAGTTCGCCGACTTACTGCACGACTGCCCGAACCGCATCGCTCGCGATCACCGACAACAACAACAATGTAGCGGGCAGCACGCAACAGGTGACCCTAACAGGCACTGCAATCCACGATGTGATTCTGACCGCGACCGAAACCGTTCCTGGAGTGACGTATGATGTCTACCGGGGTACGACTCCCGGCGGAGAGGGGACTACGCCGCAACTGACTTGCACAAGCTTTAGCGGTACAAGCTGCGTTAACACTGCAGTCTCAACAGGGGTTACGTATTGTTATAAGATTGCTGCTGTATCTTCGGGTGTCGTAAGCTCTACCTCGGCCGAAGTTTGTACTCCAACACCTATCCCCCCTCCCTGATACGACTTTTGGCAGTTCTTGCCAGCCTTACCTATGCAGGGATCTGCGATAGGCAGACAAAGACCACCCATACGGATCAGCCTGGTGACGACAGAGTCTCCCTCTATACCCGTCGCCCTGCACGTGCCCAATGCTGACGTTGATTATTCCCTGCTCATCACTGACCAAGGCCAAGCTCACTCCTCCCAAATTGACGCCCCCCTTCGTATTCGGTTTTGCGTATCCGTCCGGTGGACCCATCTTCCGCAGTTGAAGTTCCCGGCTGATAATTCCTCGACATTCAATCTGCAAGACATGTGCGGAGCGCACATGGATTGACTAAGGGGGGAGGTGTGGGATGAGCGGCAACGGAAAGGCTGATGCGGAGAAGGCACGTTACTGGCAGAGGACGATCAGCGAGGCGGCGAGGAGCGGGATGTCGATTCGAGCCTTTTGTCGCCAGCGCCGGTTGAGAGAAAGTCAGTTTTACTGGTGGCAGCACAAGCTCCGGGCCCGTCGGCAGGCAGGGACAGCGCGGCCCAGCGGGAACGGGAGACCGGCCAGTTTCGCCCTGGTGAGCGACGAAGCCGGAGGGACCGATGCCGGCATCGAGTTGGTGCTGGGCGATGGACGAAAGCTCCGCATCCGCCGCGGCGCCGACGAGGAGACGTTACGCGCCGTGCTGGCGGCGTTGGAGCAACCGCGATGCTGAGTTTCCCGGCGGCGATCAAGGTGTATTTGTGTACGGTACCGTGTGACATGCGGCGGTCGTTCGACGGGCTGTCGATGCTCGCCGAACACCTCATCGGGTGTAATCCGTTTTCGGGTCACCTGCTGGTGTTTTCGAACCGGCGCAGCGATCGGGTGAAAATTCTCTATTGGGATCGCGACGGCTGGGCGATCTGGTACAAGCGGCTGGAGGTGGGCACGTTTCAGTTTCCCTTTGCCGCGACGGGGCGGAAGGAGATCGCCGCCTGGGAGTTGGCGGTGCTGCTGGAAGGGATCGATTTGAGTCGGGGGAAGCGGCGGAAGCGCTACGCGCTGCCCACGGCCCTGCCGGGGGAAGAGAGCGAAAAGGAGAGCCGCGCACCGTGATCCGGCTCGAGAATTCCCCGTTTTTTTGTGGGGGGCATTTTTTTCTTGACAGAATCCGATAGCTCTGTTATGACACAGGACATGAATCTATCCGAAATCGAGCGACGGATCGAAGCGATTCAGCACTGTCTGACCCAACTGGGGCCGATGCATCCGGGCAGCCTGGGGGAACAATACAACGTGTGCGGCAAGGCCGGCTGCCGCTGCAAAGATCCCAAGAAGCCGCAGAAGCACGGGCCGTACTACCAGCTCAGCTTCACCTGGCGGGGGAAGAGCACCACGCGTTTTGTGCGGACCGAGCACGTGACCGAGATGCGACAGAGGATCGCTCGCTACAAACGCTTTCGTGAACTGGTGAACGAATGGGTGGACCGGGAAGTGGAGCGGGAGCGGGCGGAACGGGCAGAGGAGAAACGCGCCGGTGGAAATTGACCCTAACCAGTTGCCGAATGATCCGGCGGCCTTGCGGCAGATGGTGGTGGGGCTGCTGGAGGAAGCCGAGCAGAAGGAGCGAAAGCTCCGGCAACTGCAGCACTGGCTGGAACAGTTGCTGCGGGCGCGCTACGGGCCGCGCCGCGAGCGGGTGAACGAGCACCCGCTTTTTCTGTTTGCGGCCGCCCTGGTGGGCGCCGGCCGAGAGGCTCCGCCCGACTCGGGTTCGCCGCCCGGAGCGCCCGAGAACCGAAGGCCGCCGGGTGCAGCGGAAAGGGCATGGCCGGGGCGCGCTGCCGAAATCTCTCCAGCGGCGACGCGTGGTCCATGACTTGGCGGAAGACCAGCGGCAATGCCCCCCGTGCCAAGGCGATTTGCAACGGATCGGGGAAGAGGTCAGTGAGCGGCTGGAATACGTGCCCGCTTCGCTGGTGGTGATCCAGGAGGCGTGTCAGAAATACGCCTGCGCGAAGGGCTGCACGGTGGTCACGGCCGAGAAACCCACGGCACCCATCGACAAAAGCCTGCCGGGGCCGGGGTTGCTGGCGCACGTGGCGGTGAGCAAGTATGGGGATCATCTGCCCCTGCATCGACAGGAAGAGATCTTCCGGCGGCAGGGCGTGGACCTGCCGCGCCAGACGATGTGCGACTGGATGCGCGCCGGCGCCGATCGGGTGAGCCCGTTGTATGAACTGATGAAGCAGCAGGTGTTGGGTTCGAAAGCGCTGCAGACCGATGACACGCCCGTTCCGGTGCTCGATCCGAAGTTGCCGCGCACGCGCACGGGCCGCCTCTGGACGCACGTCGGGGATGAGCGGCATCCCTACACCGTCTACGATTACACGCCCACGCGCAGTCGCGATGGACCGGAGGCGTTCCTGAAGGGGTTCCGGGGCTATCTCCAGGCGGACGCGTATTCCGGCTACGATCGTTTCTATGAGGAATCGGAGCGCGGCATTGAGGAGGTGGCGTGTTGGGCGCACGCGAGACGAAAGCATTATGAAGCCCAGTCCTCGGACTTGATGCGTTCGACGGTGAGGCTCGCCTATATCCGCTTGCTTTACGACGTAGAGCGCGAAGCCCGCGACCGGAAACTCGCCGGGGAGGCGCGCCGGGGGCTGCGCCAGAAGAAGTCGAAACCGATCCTGGAGGACATCCACGCGTATCGGGTGCGCGAGCAGCCGCGGGTGCTGCCCAAGAGTCCCGAGGGCGAGGCCATGGCCTACACGTTGTCAAACTGGAAAGCCCTGACCCGCTACTCGGACGACGGCGATTTGGAGATCGACAACAACGGTGCGGAGCGGAGTCTGCGCGGCGTCGCGCTGGGCCGCAAAAACTGGATGTTCTACGGCAGCGACCAGGGCGGACGAACCGCCGCCGTGCTCACCACCCTCATCGCCACCTGCCGGCGGCTCCACATCGATCCGTTCGCCTACTTGCGCGATCTCTTCGCACGCCTCAGCGATCATCCGCAGGGCCGACTGGCGGAACTGCTCCCGGACCAATGGCAAGCTGCCCACCTCGAGGTGGGCAGCAAGGAAGGGGGATAACTTCCATGGCGCGCTCCCGACGACCCTCGGGCTGGACTTGGGTCTATGATCCGGCCGGGGCATTTCGACGATCGAAAAAGCCCGTGCCCGCAGACCTCCAACACCAAGTCGAGCGCCGCGCCCAAGAACTGATCGCTTCAACCCTCAAGCCTCGCCACATCCAGCCGCCTCCTCAGAAGGCGGAACTCAACTACCTGGTGGATATCGCTTGCAAGTGGCGAGGCCCCTTCTTCTACTTCTGCTCCCAATACTGCTCGCCGGGGCCCCACTCCCTTTCGCCCTTCTTTGAGTCCAAGTTCGCCCGACTTCAGTACGCCGGAGACGAGCGCTTCAACCTGGCCTATTTCCGGCACACCGGGCAGTGGTGGGAAATCGCCCAACTCCTCTCCCTGGAAGAATGCCTCTCGGAGATCGAAGCCGGCGGCCTCTTCACACCGTAAGCAGCCTTCCCAATCGTCGGCCGCAGGTCAGTCGCCATCGCTAACCGACATCGCCTGGGTTCGCCGGACGGATACTCGAATACTACAAAGCCCGGGATGGTTTGAGGCAAGGACGGAGAACGTCAGTCATACTGGAGTATCGTTTCGAACTGAGTGCATCTTCAAGCCAACCACTTCCGGCAGCCCACCGCGATTCCACGCGGGCTGCGCCCGGCGATGTTGTAACGTGTGTCTTGAAAAGGTGTACTGCCTTCCACCGTGAAAGCTCAGGCCACCAAGCTCTCATTCCAGCCGGAAACGCCTGAAGTGAATCAGGAGGAAAGGAGGGGGTTGCAGCACTTCAGGAAAGGGTTTTCTTCGAGGGTCAGCGGTTCGTGCGGGGAGTAACGCGAGCGCACACTGAGCAGGCCTTGAAAGAGCCAAGGTGGAAGCCGACTCGCCATGATAGAGAGGAAAGCCGACGCCGCAGGTGTGGCGAATGACAAGGGCGGCCAGCGTTCCACCGGGGTAGTGATGGGAGCACGAACGGGATCAAGGCAGTACGCAAGAAGGGAAGCTTGCGCCCATGGGGAAGAGCAGCACTCGGAACCAACGCCATACCCGCGAGGGACGGTGGCGGAAGTCACATGTTGGAGGGATTCCCGGTGCCGCTGAAGCCGGGTAATGCGATTGGAGAGAATGGACCATGACCCGATCCCGTGAAGAAAACGGCGGAGAGCCAGGTGTGAGTCTATCAAGACCGAGCAATACGGTTGAGAAGCAACAGACCTTACTCCAGACGAAAGCAAAAACAGTACAGGCCTTCCGCTCCTACACTCTTTGGGATAAGGTCTGCCGAACGGGTATACTGCCGACGGCGTATTGCCGTTGCCACGAAAACGTGGAAGCGGCGGGCGTCAACAATGTGACGTTCGAGCGGATTTAAGCTTAGGGTGTGGAGGGGTGGCGGGCAAAAATGAGCGAAGAGTTGCTGTCGGGGTGGCACGCTCCCCAGCCCATCCTGCGTGCGCACCGAAGAGCGACGAAGGCCAGCGACCGCCAGGCATCCAGACCAAAAGCTTCTTTCTTCACCACATTGACGTGCCTGACCCTGTCAACTGCTTTCTGCTTACAGTCAACTGCTACCAGTCACCCAGCCCTCCTGAAGTCCCACCCCCATTGGAGCGCCGGCCCGCCGCTGCGCTTCGGCTCGGCCCATGGCTGCCGGCGCTCCAATCCCACCCCTGTTTCTCCTAACTCACGGTCAGCGTGAGGGTCACGCTGTGGCTCAAGGCGGAAGAGCCTGAGCCCGTGCTGCCCGTCACCGTCAGCGGGTAGGTTCCCGCCGGGGTTCCGCCGTTAGGCGGGGGCGTGACACTGCCACCTCCACCGCCGCAGCCGGCCAGTGCCAGAGCCAGCAGCATTCCCGCCGCCAGCGGCAAGAATGCGCCCTTCCACCGCCTCGTGCCGATTTGCTTCCGGCGCGAGAAAGCCCACGCCATCGCCGCCAGAACCAAGGAGAGCAGCAACAGGTTTCTTAGGCCCGTCGAGAGCGGTGGAGCTGGGGGAAGCGGCCGTGAGCGTGGCGCGCTCAGCGAGGGGGCAGTCGTGGTAACGGTGACGGTGACCTTCGTCCCCGCCGCTGCCGGGCTGGGCGAAACCGTGCAGGTGGCCTCGGAGGGAGCCCCGGCACAGGTGAAGGTCACGCTTTGGTTGAATCCCCCTTCACTGCCCACACTCAAGGTGTAGGTGGCGGAGGACCCGGGCGCCACCGTGGCCGTGGTGGAAGAACCCGACGATGCGCCGAAAGTGAAATCCGCCACCGCCAGGGTGACGCTGGCCGTTGCCGTGTTGTAATCCGTTGCGTCGTTGGGAGTGAAGGTGGCCGAGAGGGTATCGGTTCCGGCTGCCGGAGTAGTCCCTGCCGCCGGGCTATAGACGAACGTCCCGGCGACCGAGGCCGTGGCGTCTAACTGTGTGCTGCTGAGCGCGGTCCCATAGGTGATCGCCGCGGGCGTGGCCCAGGTGATCACCGGCGTCGCCTTGTTCACCGTCGCGTTTCCTGCCGCATAGCTGATGGTGTAGTTCGGGTCCACGGCTCCCGTGCAGGTGTCAGCCCCCGTGTCCGTCCCCGCCGGGGTGGAACTGCTCGCCGATGTCGTGCAGATCGGAAGGGTCGTCATGCCACTCGGCGGCGTGGACGAGTTCACCACCGCACCATAAGTGTAAAGGGGTGCGACGGTGGGTGGCGTCCCGCCGTAAGTCATGGTCGCGCTGCTGGCCGTGATGGTCAGTGAGGCCGTACTTACCGTCACGTTCCCCGGCACGTAGCTGATGGTGTAGTTCGGGTCCACGGCTCCCGCGCAGGTGTCGGCCCCCGTGTCCGTCCCCACCGGGGTGGAACTGGTCGCCGCCGTCGTGCACGTGGGAGCGGCGGTCAGGCTCGCCGCTGTGTCCCCGTTCACAAAGCCGCTGTAACTGGGGGTGACGGTGGGTGGCGTGCCGCCGTAAGTCATGGTCCCGCTGCTGGCCGTGATGCTCAGGGGCACCGTACCTACCGTTACATTCCCCGGCACGTAGCTGATGGTGTAATTCGTGTCCACGGCTCCCGCGCAGGTGTCAGCCCCTGTGTCTGTTCCCGCCGGGGTGGAGCTAGTCGCCGCCGTCGCGCACGTGGGAGCGGTGGTCAGGCTCGCCCCTGTGTTGCCGTTCACAAACCCGCTGTAACTGGGGGTGACGGTGGGAGGCGTCCCGCCGTAAGTCATCGTCCCGCTGCTGGCCGTGATGCTCAGTGGCGCCGTGCCTACCGTCACATTGCCTGCCACATAGGTGAACGAGTAATTGGGGTCCACGGCTCCCGAGCAGGTGTTAGCACCTGTGTCCGTCCCCGCCGGGGTGGAACTGCTCGCGGTCGTGGTACACGTGGGGGCGGTCGTCAGACTGGGCGCCGTGTCCCCGTTTACGAACCCGGTGTAACTGGGTGTGACCGTGGGCGGCGTCCCGCCGTAAGTCATGGTCCCGCTGCTGGCCGTGATGCTCAGTGGCGCCGTGCCTACCGTCACATTGCCTGCCACATAGGTGAACGAGTAATTGGGGTCCACGGCTCCCGAGCAGGTGTTAGCACCTGTGTCCGTCCCCGCCGGGGTGGAACTGCTCGCCGTCGTGGTACACGTGGGAGCGGTCGTCAGGCTCGCCACCGTGTCGTTGCCCGCGAACGCGCTGTAACTGGGGGTGACCGTGGGTGGCGTCCCGCCGTAAGTCATGGTCCCGCTGCTGGCCGTGATGCTCAGTGGCGCTTGGTTCACGGTCATCGTGCCGGCCACATAGCTGATCGCGTAGCTGCCGGCCACCGCCCCCGAGCAGGTGACGGTCATAGGATACGTCCCCACCGATGAAGAAGTTGGTACGATCGTCGTGCAAGTCGGAAGTGCCGTCACAAAGGCCGGCGCCGTGGGCGAATTCACAACATTGGCCGTACCATTGTAGTAGGTGTAAAGGGGCGTGTAGCTGGCTGCTCCGCCGTAAGTCATTGACCCGCTGCCCGTGATGCTCAAGGCCGTCGTCGATGAGGTCAACGAAGCCGGGGGCGACGTGCTGGGGGCAAAATTGCTGTCCCCCGGATAGCCGGCATCAACACTGTCAGACCCGCCTGATCCCGGAACTGCAACGGCTGATATCGCCTTCGCCGTCTGCGTCACACCGCTCAGCAGAACTTCCACCATGTTGTTACCGTAATTCGTCACCGCCAGGTCGGCGAGGCCATCCCCGTTGAAGTCCCCCACGGCCACGCGAACGGGAGTGGAGCTCCCTGAGCCCACGGTAATGGGGCTGTAGCTCGCCGCCGCGAAGGTGCCCGGGTCATCCGCGTCATTGAGCAGCACGCTCACCGTGGAGCCACCGAAATTCGCCACCGCCAAGTCAGCAAATCCATCCCCGTTGAAGTCCCCTATCGCTACACCCCAAGGTTCGGAAGCCGAAGATGCGGAACCCGTCGTATACATGGGGAAGGTGGAAGTGGAGGAAGACGCGAAGGGGTCCGAACCACTTCCACTATAAATATTGAGCATTACGGTCACATTGTAGCTACCGGAGTAGCTTCCGGCATTCGTAACTACCAAGTCGGGCAGGCCATCTCCGTTGAAGTCCCCCACGGCCACATAAGTGGGAGAGGAAAACTCTGTACTGGCGCTAGTTCCACCGGTATAGGGGCTGTTGGGCGTCGCCGTGAAGGTGCCTGGATCAGATGGGTTATTGAGCAGCACGCTTACGGTGCCGTTACCGTAATTCGCCACCGCCAAGTCGGGCAATCCATCCCCGTTGAAGTCCCCTACGGCCACGGAACGGGGTTCGCTGAACGTTCCATAGGTGCAGGTAGTGGTGCAGTTGGGCGCGGGCGTAAAGGTGCCCGGGTCAGGTGCGACGTTGAGCAGCACGGATATGCTGCCGCCATAATTTGCCACCACCAGGTCGGGGAGGCCATCCCCATTGAAGTCCCCCACGGCCACGGAACGAGGTTCGGAGCCCACAGTATAGGTGTTCGCCTTGTTGATCCCAAGGGTCGAGTTCGTGCAATAACCGTCCGTATTACTGGCATCGCAAAAAGTGCCATTGCCGGTCCCCAGCAGCACGGTCACCGTACCGGCGGTGTAATTTGCCACCGCCAAGTCGGGGAGGCCATCCCCGTTGAAGTCTCCCACCGCTACGGAAATGGGACCACTTCCGGTCCCCGTATTATACGTGACCGGCGTCTGGAAGGTGCCATCCCCGTTCCCCAGCAGCACGCTCACATAGTTAGTATCCAAATTCGCGACCGCCAAGTCGGGGATACCATCTCCATTGAAGTCCCCTACCGCTACGCCATAGACCTCGGTTCCCGTCGGAATTGCAGGCGGGAAGTTCGCCATGACCGTAAAGGGCCCTGCAAAGGTTGCCGTTCCCAGCGTTGCCATACCCAGGACATAGTCGCTGTTCGTCGCATCCATAAACGACACGCTCCCGGTCGGCCCCACATTGCTATTGCCCCACCCGACCACCGTCCCCGTCAGGGTGTAGCTGCCCGCCGAGCCGGAAGCGGAAATCAACGTCGTCGTCCTATACCCCGTTACCGTCAGCGCCTGCAGCAACGAGGTGCTGGCGGCATTCGCTGGTGTTCCGTAGGGAGTTCCGTTGAAGACCGCCACATAGCTGTGGTTCCCCATTCCCGGAACGAGGCTTATGATCGCGGTCCCCGCCGAGGTCAACTGCGCGGTCCCGATGAGGGCGGAGTTATCGCAATAGGTGGCCGTGGCAAAATCGCAGAAGGTCACCAGGCCGGTGGTGACCGGAGAGGTGTTGATCACCGTGGCCGTAAAAGTCACTACCGTCCCCGCGGTTACCGAAGAACCGGACGACAGCAGACCCGAAGAATCAGACAGCGCCAGCGTTGTCGTCGTCGGGGCCGGGCTCTGCGCCTGCGCTTCCGGCGTGGCCAGCAGGGCCATGATCGCCATCATCGCGCTAAGGAAAACCACCACGTAGCGCTGCCGATGCAGGAGGAAAGCCCCTTGCAGGCGGGCAGAACTTTGACCTGGGTGCATAAAATAAGTCTCCTTGGTTAGCATAATCTCTTTTCCCGCGACTTCGACGGTCAGGCCGCCAGCGTCCGCGATACACACTTTGCGATTACGTAGATTCCTGCCTCGCGGTCACGGACTTCACCCGAGGCCGGGAGGGGAACCATTTGGCTGAGGCCGGGAACCAGCGGCTGCCCCAGTAACCCCCAGACGCCAGCAAGGCTCGGCCCGCGTCCGGCGCGCGGATCAAACGGGCCGCAAAGGGCGGGAGGTCCGAACCTGCCCCACCCGGTCATGCCGAGAGGGCCGGGCAGGGATTTCTGCAAGGTCAGGGTGGCCTCGCCATCATTGAGAAAAATCGGAAAACCACCGCCGCGCGCCGGGAAGCGCACCCGGGCATCGGTCTGGTCCCGCGTAGTCTCAAAACTGAAAGGCCGCTTGACGAAACTCGCGAGGAACTGTGGCTGAGCCTTCGCGGGCGCGACACGAATCTGATGGTTAGGGAGAACATTCTCTCCGGCTTGCAGCTTCTGAAAAACAAAGAAACCTAAGGTGGCAAGAAATGAAAGGCCAGCGCATCTGCACCGGAGCGTGATGTATCTTGTTGCAGTATGCGATTGCGTTGCAACGCTATGGTGCGCGATCATGAACGGCCTCTCCAGGGCCGAGGATTTCGAGTGGATTGTTTAACATAATCCTACAAGAGAGTATATGTCAAACATAATGCACGCGTGTCGCAGTTTGCCGCTTTGTGGCAACGGGGAGGCGCATAAACTTGTGCGACCAATGCGAGGGCGAGAAGCTGAGCAAGAAAACCAAGTGTAATCCCCAAAAGAGTGAATTGCCATCGCCCAAAGGTGCTATGACAAAACGTCACGTTCTTGAATAATGCACAGGCGAATTATAGTGCGCCAGAAAGGAAAGGGCTCGCACGTGGAAAACCGCAAAGGCTGCAGACGAGCCCACGTACTCTGCAGATTCACACCGGCGAAAGAAGTAGGACCGAGATGTTCGGACAGATGCAGATCACTCTGGTTTTTCAATTGACCACATTGGAAACAGCGCACGAAGTCGTTGCCGCGCTGTTGTAGTTTCCCGAGTACCCCTAAATCCTTTGCCGGTTCCAATTCTCCACCCTCCTCGAATGGCTCCCAGGAAGACATATCCCCATGATAGAGTCAGATAGCGGAACATCCCCGCTTCACCAAAAGTCAGCGAGAATACTGCAGCGCCCCAACCGACAGACAGCCCAATTGATGAGAGAGATTGCCCGTTTTGTCACCAATCACTTTGGACCTATTAAGCCTACCGGTCTTTACGGAGTCGAAGTTGCAGTGGCTTCGTCTCAAAGCGCTCGCCCGTGTCGTGGCGGACTACTTCCGCCTTTTCGTCAACCGCCGGGCCGACATCCTCCATTCCAACCAGCCGCACACGGAAAATGCCCGCCATCACTGCTACCGACCCTTGGGCAAGAAAACCAGCCAAGGACTGCGCCTCACGCTGAACACAATCCGCCGCCAGCTCGAAGGTGAAATGGCTATCGGTCTCTATGGCATCCGTGGGATGGAATGGGATGTTGGAATTGGGCTGCGGCTCGACTGGCACCATTGCCTGGGCGTCTTCATTGAAGGAATCTGAGCATGCGTCGGTTTCAACAGATGCGCCCGGCAGACCGGCAGGGGGGATGGCCGTGCGAAGGCTCTTGGCTTGCGATCATCCTCAAGGTCTGATCGTTGCGCTTGAGCGCCCCGGTGATCGAGGGCGAGCACGGCATCCCCCGCGCGGGGTTGCCAGGGGATGGTTAATAGGGTCCTTAAGGCACCGCTCTAGCCTCAAGGCACGGTGGCGGCAGCTTCGCTCGAGTCCCCGCTCTGGGTAACACCATTGGAAGCTACGGCCGTAACCACGTAGTAGTACGTCGCTCCTGCCGTCACATTCTCGTCCGTATAGGAAGTGCCATTAATGGGTGTGGAATTCAGCGCGGTGGAACTCTCCCCTCCTGAAGTCGTTCCCCGGTAGACATTATAGCCCATGAGTTCCGAGGTGGGGCTGGCGGTCCAAGAGAGGATCACGTCGTGGGTTCCCGTGCCCGAGAGGCTGACGCTCTGGGGGCTGCCGGTGGCGGTGTCGGAAATACTGAGGGCGGCCGTGCGCGCCCCGGCGGCAGCAGGGGTAAACAAGACGGCAAGGGTGCAGTTGGCGCCGGCCGCGACCGAACTGCCGCACGTGCTGGTCTGGGAAAAGTCGCCGGGATTGGCGCCGGTGACGGAGATGCTGGTGATACTCAGGGTGGCGGAGCCGTCATTGGTGAGGGTGACGGACTGGGGTGCAGTGGTCATCATGGCAGGTTGGGAGCCGAAGGCCAGGCTGGTGGGGGAGAGAGTGACCGTAGACGTGGCGGTTGTGCCGGTGCCGGAAAGGCTAACGGTCTGGGGACTGCCGCTGGCATTATCCGCGATGCTGAGTGTGGCGGTGCGAGTCCCACTGGCGGAAGGCGTAAAGGTGACGCTGAGGGTGCAGTTGGCGCTAGCCGCCACGGAACTGCCGCAATTATTGCTCTGAGCAAAGTCGCCGGGATTGGCGCCCGAGAGCGCAATGCTGGTGAGGGTCAAGGCGACGTTGCCGGTGTTGGTCAAGGTGATGGCCTGAGCCGTACTGGTGGTGCTAAGGGTTTGGCTGGCAAAAGTGAGACTGCTGGAGGAAAGGCTGGCGACAGCCGCCGTACCCGTGCCGGTGAGGCTCACGGTCTGCGGGCTGCCGGTAGCGTTGTCAGCCAGGGTGACGGTTGCGGTGCGAGTCCCACTGGCGGAAGGCGTAAAGGTGACGCTGAGGGCGCAGTTGGCGCCAGCCGCCACGGAACTGCCGCAATTGTTGCTCTGAGCGAAATCGCCGGGATTGGCGCCCGAGAGCGTGATGCTGGTGAGGGTCAAGGCGGCGTTGCCGGTATTGGTCAGGGTGACGGTTTGAGCCGTGCTGGTGGTGCTGAGAGTTTGGTTCCCGAAAGCCAGGCTGGTGGAGGAGAGACTGGCTGCCGGCGCGGTGGCTGTGCCGGTGCCGGAAAGGCTCACGCTCTGAGGGCTGCCGGTAGCGCTGTCAGTGAGCGTGACGGCTGCGGCGCGAGTTCCACTGGCGGTGGGCTTAAAGGTGATGCTGAGGGTGCAGTTGGCGCCAGCCGCCACGGAACTGCCGCAATTATTGCTCTGAGCGAAGTCGCCGGGATTGGCACCCGAGAGCGTGATGCTGGTGAGGGTCAAGGCGGCGTTGCCGGTGTTGGTCAGAGTAACGGTCTGGGCCGCGCTGGTGGCGCCGACAGCTTGACTGGCGAAAGTGAGACTGGTGGAGGAAAGACTGGCGACAGCCGCCGTACCCGTGCCGGAAAGGCTCACGCTCTGGGGGCTACCGCTGGCATTATCCGCGATGTTGAGTGCGGCCGTACGCGTCCCACTGGCGGAAGGCGTAAAGGTGACGCTGAGGGTGCAGTTGGCGCCAGCCGCCACGGAACTGCCGCAATTATTGCTCTGAGCGAAGTCGCCGGGATTGGCGCCCGAGAGCGTGATACTGGTGAGGGTCAAGGCGGCGTTGCCGGTATTGGTCAGGGTGACGGTTTGAGCCGTGCTGGTGGTGCTGAGAGTTTGGTTCCCGAAAGCCAGGCTGGTGGAGGAGAGACTGGCTGCTGGCGCGGTGGCTGTGCCGGTGCCGGAAAGGCTCACGCTCTGAGGGCTGCCGGTAGCGCTGTCAGCGAGGGTGAGGGCTGCGGCGCGAGTGCCACTGGCGGTCGGAGAAAAGGTGACGCTGAGGGTGCAATTGGCGCCAGCCGACACCGAACTGCCGCAATTGTTGCTCTGAGCAAAGTCGCCGGGATTGGCGCCCGAGAGCGTGATGCTGGTGATGCTCAAGGCAGCGTTGCCGGTGTTAGTCAGGGTGACGGTCTGAGCCGCGCTGGTGGCGCCGACGGCTTGACTGGCGAAAGTGAGACTGGTGGAGGAAAGACTGGCGACAGCCGCCGTACCCGTGCCGGTGAGGCTCACGCTCTGAGGGCTGCCGGTAGCGCTGTCAGTGAGGGTGACGGCTGCGGTGCGAGTTCCACTGGCGGTGGGCTTAAAGGTGACGCTGAGGGTGCAATTGGCGCCAGCCGACACCGAACTGCCGCAATTATTGCTCTGAGCAAAGTCGCCGGGATTGGCGCCCGAGAGCGTGATGCTGGTGATGCTCAAGGCGGCGTTGCCGGTGTTGGTCAGGGTGACGGTCTGAGCCGTGCTGGTGGCGCCGACAGCTTGGCTGGCGAAAGTGAGACTGGTGGAGGAAAGACTGGCTGCCGGCGCGGTGGCTGTGCCGGTGCCGGAAAGGCTCACCGTCTGTGCGCTGCCGGTAGCGTTGTCAGCCAGGGTGACGGCTGCAGTGCGAGTTCCACTGGCGGTGGGCTTAAAGGTGACGCTGATGGTGCAGTTGGCGCCAGCCACCACGGAACTGCCGCAATTATTGCTCTGAGCAAAGTCGCCGGGATTGGCGCCCGAGACCGCGATGCTGGTGAGGGTCAAGGCGCCGTTGCCGGTATTAGTCAGGGTGACGGTCTGAGCCGTGCTGGTGGTGCTGAGGGTTTGGTTCCCGAAGGCCAGACTGGTGGAGGAGAGACTGGCTGCCGCCACGGTGCCTGTGCCGGTCAAAGTCACCGTCTGGGGGCTGCCGCTGGCACTATCCGCGATGGCAAGCGCGGCTGTGCGCGCCCCGCTGGCGGAAGGCGTGAAGGTTGCGCTAATTGTGCAATTGGCGCCTGCCGCTACGCTTGCCCCGCAATTATTGCTCTGCGCAAAGTCGCCAGGATTGGTGCCCGAGAGCGTGAGGCTGGCGAGAGTCAAGGCGGCGTTGCCGGTGTTAGTCAGGGTGAGGGTCTGAGCCGTGCTGGTGGCGCCGACCGTGTGGCTGGCGAAAGTGAGACTGGTGGAGGAAAGACTGGCTACCGCCGCGGTGCCTGTGCCCGTCAAAGTCACGGTCTGTGGGCTGCCGGTGGCGTTGTCGGTGAGGGTGACGGCCGCGGTGCGACCTCCACTCGCCATCGGCGTGAAGGTAACGCTGATGGTGCAGTTGGCGCCTGCCGCCGCGGAACTGCCGCAATTGTTGCTCTGAGCAAAGTCGCCGGGATTGGTGCCCGAGAGGGTGATGCTGGTGAGGGTCAAGGCGGCGTTGCCGGTGTTGGTCAGAGTAACGGTCTGAGCCGTGCTGGTGGTGCTGAGGGTTTGGTTGCCGAAGGCCAGGCTGGTGGAGGAGAGGCTGGCTGCCGCCGCGGTGGCTGTGCCGGTCCCGGAAAGGTTCACTGTCTGGGGGCTGCCGCTGGCACTATCCGCGATGCTAAGTGTGGCCGTGCGCGCCCCGCTGGCGGAAGGAGTGAAGATGACGCCAATGGTGCAGTTGGCGCCTGCGGCCACCGAACTGCCGCAATTGTTGCTCTGCGCAAAGTCGGTGGGATTGGTGCCAGTGACGGCGAGGCTGGTGATACTCAAGGTGGAGTTACCAGCGTTGGTCAGGGTGACGGACTGCATGCTGCTGGGACTATCCAGGGGTTGACTGCCGTAACTCAGGCTGGCGGGAGACACATTCACAGCCGAAGAACTGAGCGTTAAAGGGACGGCAGATGTGGCGCCCGCCCCACAGGAGGTGGAGAAAATGGCAAGGCCGATGATGGTCGCCAGTAGAGTCGCTGCCATCACACGCTGTTGTTGCAGCGCCTTGGTTCGCCGGTGAGATGGAGTCCTCCATGTTTGCTTTGCGGACATCCGTCCCGAAAGGATAGATGGGACTTTTCGTTCAGAATGGGGGTTCGACATATAAGATACCCTTCCGCTTTCGCTCCCAAGGTCTCCCCAAGCCAGGGAAATGGCTGAAGCGCCAAGAGGGAAAGTGAGTGGGGAGGTATGAAAGACGTCCCAGCCATGAACTTCCCACCCGCCCCGGGCTATGGGCAGAACGCGTTGGCAAGTCCAGATGGAGAGGAGCAGCAAAAGCCGGGCTGAAATGGATTTTCCAGACCGATGTTTCGTTTCGTGACGCAAAATCCGCCGAGGCTGGATTTCGCCGACTTTCAGGGGGTGGAGAGAATAGTGACGAGTGGTGCGGCCAAGGGTTAGTAGGCCTTAATCTTGACGAGGCGTGCACTCTGTGTTCCATTGAGGCGACCGTTCCCACCTCTCGGGCACTTCGGTTCGCCCCTGATGTGGTTCGCGCGAAGGCTGCTCCATAAGGACGCGCTGTTCTCCACGAGATGCGGAGGAGACGGATGAAACCGCGGTCCGTGTTGAAAAACAGCGATTTTGTCATGTTGCACATCCCACAAGTCGGCGTCGAAAAGCCGGAGCCAGGGATGCACCGGCATTGGCATAGATACTGCTATTCCAAACTTGTGTCCAGAGTACTTAGGTACTACCTGATGAGGCATCAATTCTTTAGACCATACAATATCTTGGGGTATATTTGGCCTTGTATACTACGGGCGGTGGAGATTCAGTCATGTGATGGGTGAGATCTCGCGCGGCGTTCGAGCTGCCTGAAATGGGGATAGTTTGGTGGGAAAGATTTGCTCGTCTCGGTCCGCAGCGACCGGGCGGGTTGGAGGACGCGGATTCTGGCGTGCGATTAATGTGATGAGAGGGCTTGGGGGATCGCCGCAGGGTTACCCACCAATCCGGGGAACCGTCCGCTGAACCCCGCTTCCTTGCTTGCGACTCAGGCGTCCTACACCCATATCTCGCCAGCGTGGGAGCCTTACCAATTATGAGCGCTCATTAAAGTCGGAGGTGTGCGACGCTTTCTCCTGTATACCCTCCCCGTATCCGTAGGATCAAAGGGAAAGATGAAATTAGGCTTCGGGTCCACTTGCACGATTCCCTGGGGGTCTGCACCGAAGGAATCTGAGCATGCGTCGGTTTCAACAGATGCGCCCGGCAGACCGGCAGGGGGGATGGCCGTGCGAAGGCTCTTGGCTTGCGATCATCCTCAAGGTCTGATCGTTGCGCTTGAGCGCCCCGGTGATCGAGGGCGAGCACGGCATCCCCCGCGCGGGGTTGCCAGGGGATGGTTAATAGGGTCCTTAAGGCACCGCTCTAGCCTCAAGGCACGGTGGCGGCAGCTTCGCTCGAGTCCCCGCTCTGGGTAACACCATTGGAAGCTACGGCCGTAACCACGTAGTAGTACGTCGCTCCTGCCGTCACATTCTCGTCCGTATAGGAAGTGCCATTAATGGGTGTGGAATTCAGCGCGGTGGAACTCTCCCCTCCTGAAGTCGTTCCCCGGTAGACATTATAGCCCATGAGTTCCGAGGTGGGGCTGGCGGTCCAAGAGAGGATCACGTCGTGGGTTCCCGTGCCCGAGAGGCTGACGCTCTGGGGGCTGCCGGTGGCGGTGTCGGAAATACTGAGGGCGGCCGTGCGCGCCCCGGCGGCAGCAGGGGTAAACAAGACGGCAAGGGTGCAGTTGGCGCCGGCCGCGACCGAACTGCCGCACGTGCTGGTCTGGGAAAAGTCGCCGGGATTGGCGCCGGTGACGGAGATGCTGGTGATACTCAGGGTGGCGGAGCCGTCATTGGTGAGGGTGACGGACTGGGGTGCAGTGGTCATCATGGCAGGTTGGGAGCCGAAGGCCAGGCTGGTGGGGGAGAGAGTGACCGTAGACGTGGCGGTTGTGCCGGTGCCGGAAAGGCTAACGGTCTGGGGACTGCCGCTGGCATTATCCGCGATGCTGAGTGTGGCGGTGCGAGTCCCACTGGCGGAAGGCGTAAAGGTGACGCTGAGGGTGCAGTTGGCGCTAGCCGCCACGGAACTGCCGCAATTATTGCTCTGAGCAAAGTCGCCGGGATTGGCGCCCGAGAGCGCAATGCTGGTGAGGGTCAAGGCGACGTTGCCGGTGTTGGTCAAGGTGATGGCCTGAGCCGTACTGGTGGTGCTAAGGGTTTGGCTGGCAAAAGTGAGACTGCTGGAGGAAAGGCTGGCGACAGCCGCCGTACCCGTGCCGGTGAGGCTCACGGTCTGCGGGCTGCCGGTAGCGTTGTCAGCCAGGGTGACGGTTGCGGTGCGAGTCCCACTGGCGGAAGGCGTAAAGGTGACGCTGAGGGCGCAGTTGGCGCCAGCCGCCACGGAACTGCCGCAATTGTTGCTCTGAGCGAAATCGCCGGGATTGGCGCCCGAGAGCGTGATGCTGGTGAGGGTCAAGGCGGCGTTGCCGGTATTGGTCAGGGTGACGGTTTGAGCCGTGCTGGTGGTGCTGAGAGTTTGGTTCCCGAAAGCCAGGCTGGTGGAGGAGAGACTGGCTGCCGGCGCGGTGGCTGTGCCGGTGCCGGAAAGGCTCACGCTCTGAGGGCTGCCGGTAGCGCTGTCAGTGAGCGTGACGGCTGCGGCGCGAGTTCCACTGGCGGTGGGCTTAAAGGTGATGCTGAGGGTGCAGTTGGCGCCAGCCGCCACGGAACTGCCGCAATTATTGCTCTGAGCGAAGTCGCCGGGATTGGCACCCGAGAGCGTGATGCTGGTGAGGGTCAAGGCGGCGTTGCCGGTGTTGGTCAGAGTAACGGTCTGGGCCGCGCTGGTGGCGCCGACAGCTTGACTGGCGAAAGTGAGACTGGTGGAGGAAAGACTGGCGACAGCCGCCGTACCCGTGCCGGAAAGGCTCACGCTCTGGGGGCTACCGCTGGCATTATCCGCGATGTTGAGTGCGGCCGTACGCGTCCCACTGGCGGAAGGCGTAAAGGTGACGCTGAGGGTGCAGTTGGCGCCAGCCGCCACGGAACTGCCGCAATTATTGCTCTGAGCGAAGTCGCCGGGATTGGCGCCCGAGAGCGTGATACTGGTGAGGGTCAAGGCGGCGTTGCCGGTATTGGTCAGGGTGACGGTTTGAGCCGTGCTGGTGGTGCTGAGAGTTTGGTTCCCGAAAGCCAGGCTGGTGGAGGAGAGACTGGCTGCTGGCGCGGTGGCTGTGCCGGTGCCGGAAAGGCTCACGCTCTGAGGGCTGCCGGTAGCGCTGTCAGCGAGGGTGAGGGCTGCGGCGCGAGTGCCACTGGCGGTCGGAGAAAAGGTGACGCTGAGGGTGCAATTGGCGCCAGCCGACACCGAACTGCCGCAATTGTTGCTCTGAGCAAAGTCGCCGGGATTGGCGCCCGAGAGCGTGATGCTGGTGATGCTCAAGGCAGCGTTGCCGGTGTTAGTCAGGGTGACGGTCTGAGCCGCGCTGGTGGCGCCGACGGCTTGACTGGCGAAAGTGAGACTGGTGGAGGAAAGACTGGCGACAGCCGCCGTACCCGTGCCGGTGAGGCTCACGCTCTGAGGGCTGCCGGTAGCGCTGTCAGTGAGGGTGACGGCTGCGGTGCGAGTTCCACTGGCGGTGGGCTTAAAGGTGACGCTGAGGGTGCAATTGGCGCCAGCCGACACCGAACTGCCGCAATTATTGCTCTGAGCAAAGTCGCCGGGATTGGCGCCCGAGAGCGTGATGCTGGTGATGCTCAAGGCGGCGTTGCCGGTGTTGGTCAGGGTGACGGTCTGAGCCGTGCTGGTGGCGCCGACAGCTTGGCTGGCGAAAGTGAGACTGGTGGAGGAAAGACTGGCTGCCGGCGCGGTGGCTGTGCCGGTGCCGGAAAGGCTCACCGTCTGTGCGCTGCCGGTAGCGTTGTCAGCCAGGGTGACGGCTGCAGTGCGAGTTCCACTGGCGGTGGGCTTAAAGGTGACGCTGATGGTGCAGTTGGCGCCAGCCACCACGGAACTGCCGCAATTATTGCTCTGAGCAAAGTCGCCGGGATTGGCGCCCGAGAGCGTGATGCTGGTAAGGGTCAACGCCGCGCTGCCAGTATTGTTCAGAGTTATGGTATGAGCGGAGCTGGTGGTGCTAACAGCTTGGTTGGCGAAGGTAAGGCTCGTGGGGGAAAGACTGGCGATGGGACCATGGCTGATGCCTGTGCCGATGAGGGTCACGGACTGGGGACTGCCAGTGGCGTTGTCGGTGAAGGTGAGGGCTGCGGTGCGAGTCCCAATCGCGGCCGGGGTGAAGCTCACGTTGATCGTGCATTGGCCTCTTGCCGCCACACTTGACCCGCAATCATTGGCTTGCCAAAAATCGCTGGCATTCGTGCCTGTAAGCGCGATGTTGTGGATGCTCAAGGCTGCATTGCCGGTATTATATAGCTCTACGGCCTGATCATAATTGGTGGTGCCGATGGCTTGGTTGCCAAAATTATCAATTGTGGGGGAAAAACTGACGGCGGGTGCGGCTCCTGCCCCTGCTGCTTTTACACCGAGGCAGCAAACGAGGATGATAAAGAAAACAGATAAGACGCGTTTGGCAAGGTGCAAGGCGCACCGACTCTTTCCGAAATTCTCAAGATGAAATTGGCTAGACATACTTCTCCTTATAGGGCTCAGCAACGGATCCGAGCCGCCAAGAGACGTGTGCATCAGCCTTCGGCGCGATTACCGAGGCGACTGGCACACTTGCAGAGGACAGCGAGCCTCTTTATGTCCAGTTTTGGTTATCGGCAGCATGCTTTGTCGCCTTGAGAGTTCGTGAGAGAAGGAGCGGGGAAGGAAAGGTTTGCCTACTCTTTTATGATTTATGTGGTCAGGCCAACTAGACCCAATAAGAGCATGATCGCCACTCGATGGGCACTGTAACTATTCATGAATGCATATCGGCTTCCCGCCTGGTTATTAATTGTTCTCAAAGGTCGATTCTCGCATCTGTCGTGGACACACGTATCCTGAGGATTGAGTCCCCATATCCTCCCGGCTCATGACGTGTCGAGCCTTGATGACTCCAGAGTGCGCGGCAGATAAATGCCGCGCTACCTGGTCGAATTCTGTGAGGGGCTCGCTGTTACAACCCGGACGAAGTTGTGACACGCGGGATGAGGGCCGCGTCCGGTCATTCACAGAGCGAGAGGCTCAGTCGTGCTCCTGTTGACTTACTGGCCGCCGCTGTGTGCGAGTCAGAGGTGTCAGCAGCTAATGCCTATCTGCCTTGCAAATAACATGCCGAATGATCACATTATCGTAAAGAGCTGATTCGTTTAGAGTCGGTCGGACCTTCGTGCGCAGACGAAGTGATATTGGGTGCAAATCTTACCAGAGGCAGGGAGAATTTACTGGATACCAATGCGCAATTTGGATCATGACGGTTGGAAACAGGCAAACCGTCCGTTCCAAGCCTTCCAGCCAAGACTGATCCCAACATGTTGTGGCTTGCTGAAACAACCGGATATGCATGAGCCGACTACATCAAACCCGCAGCGGCTAGAGCAAAGATCGGCGCTGTCGGCTGGCACACGTTCCGGGACACATTTTCGACCTTGCTCCATTCGCTCGGAACGACTCCTGCCGTGCAAAAGGAACTGCTACGGCACGCCAACATTCAAACCACCTTGAACATCTACCCTCAGGCAGTGCCCGCCGAAAAACGCGCGGCGGCGGGCAAGGCAGTTAATCTTCTGTACCAATCTGTACTTGCGGGAAAGCCGGTAAAGCGGGCATATTGTTGAAGGCAGTGGTGGGCGGTATCCGGCTCGAACGGATGACCTTCTGCTTGTAAGGCAGACGCTCTAACCGACTGAGCTAACCGCCCGGCTTCTCTTCGAGCGGGGGTAAAACTCTTTCGGCCCCCGGCACACGAACCTTGACAGTTCCAATCTCGGGAATATACACTAGGTTTCTCAAATCGTCAAGGAAGACACAGACCCAACTATGCAGTTCCCGCGCGAGTACGTGGCCTACATGGCCAAACAGGTTCTGAAACGCCTCACCACGGCGGGGCTCATCCAATTCGATCAACCCGAGTACGTCACTGAAGTGATGTACGAGGTGATGCTCGATGAGTTTAGTATCGAGGACCGTATTAATGATGAGGTTCGGAAGATCCTGGAAAAGCACGGCGACGAGATGAAGGAGTTAGGCGCCACCTTCGAAGAAGCATTCAAAGTTATCAAGAAACAGCTTGTGCGGGAACGCAAGATCATCCTCTGAAAGGGCCATTGCCGGAACTGATGAAGCTGAGCCACGAAAAAATAATCCAACTGTCGCATCGGATCATGGCGGCTATAGAAGCCTTGGACGAAGTGGAAATCTTTGAAGAATCCAACACCATTCGCCAGGAAACCGTCAAGATTTTGACGGAGCTGATGCACGAGGAAGAGAAGATAGATGGGATCATCAAAGCCCGGATCGCCTCGCAGAAACGAACTATCCCCGAGGGCAGTGGCGAATGGGAAATTCTCTACCGCAAGTATTACAATGACGAGCTGCGCAAATTCGGCGTGGTTTTCAATTCCCCCAACCATCCCTAATTTCAGAATCTCATCGATCCAACCCTAACTCGCTCCCCGCTTGCGGGCGCGGGGGCTTTCCGGCTCCTGACTACGCCAGCGCGAAAAACAAAAGGCGCCCGATCATGCGGACGCCTTTTATCCTGGCTGGAACTCGTGGGCACTCAGTCGCGCCGCTTCAGCACGGGCGGCTGATCATCGTCGCTTCCCGAATTGGTTTGCTGCTGCCCGGATTGCGTGGAGGCGGTGTCGGGGGTTTCGCGCTTGCGCAGCGACGGTCCAGAGTCTCCCTTTTGGCGCTTGCGCTGGGTGATGAGAGATTGCATGCGCGCCTTCACGTCATCAAACTCCGAGGTTGATACCAGGTACTGGTCACGCTTGGGCAGAATCTTCTGAATCTCCTCTTCCGACGCGATAATGCGATCGCCCGTGGGGGGATGGTCCTCAAAAACTTTGGCCATACTCCCGGGGCTGCGCCGCTCTTCATCCATGACTTTGCCGAAGAAGCCGACGAAGGCATTGGGGTCGTAGCCCGCCTTGTACATGTACTGCAACCCTAGGAAGTCGGCCTCCGCTTCATCCTTGCGGCTGAATTTCAAGAAGGCCATGGGCACGCCGTTCATGTAAGCTTCCAAAACGCCATAATAGACCGCTGCGGACATGGGGATGAACATCATGGGGATCATGGCGAATTGCAGAATGGTGGCCTTGGTCATCGTGCTGGCCCAGTGGCGAGCTGCCGCGTGGCCGATCTCGTGGGCAATGACGCCGGCCACCTGGTCTTCCTCATCGGCCGCCAGCAATGTGCCGGTGTTGATGTACATGAACCCGCCCGGCAGGGTGAAGGCGTTGATGGCGGGGTCGTCAATGATCTTGATCGTCAGGGGAATCTTGAGATCCGAGTTGCGCGCCAGGTTTTGCGCCACGCGGTTCACCCACTCATTGACGACCGGGTCCTTGAAAATCTTGGCCTGCTTGTCAATCTGATCGGCATACTGCTTGCCGATGGCGATCTCTTTTTCCTGCGAGATGATGCTGCGATGTGCTACGTTGCGATCGCCGATCTCGTCGACATCATCCTTCTTGTCGTCGGCGTGACCGGGAAGCGCGGCCCAGCACAGGATGGTGACAAGCATTAGCGCTACGAAACGCGGTTTCCTCATGGCATAGCTCCTTACCAGTCATTATACCATTGCGGGCGGCTCGACCGCTGTTTCCTTATGGCTCTCTTCGAAGATTGCGAATCTGGCACCGTCTGTGATTTGCTGACCCTCGCCCTCGATTTCCGGGGAACCTCCGTCTTTTGTTGCGGGGCCAACCCGAATCCACCCAAATGTTGGATTGTGCAGACGGCATAGGGGTTGTATCCTTTCACCGGGGGCGTTGGTAAAATTGAGTTTACACAGTATCTTTCCTTGGAGTGCTCGGCCAATCATGGGGCGGGGAAAAGGCCAGCAATCCCTCGCGTCGAGTCGCTAACAATCCGTAACCTATGCGGTTTCAATAAAAATCATGGTAGCGAAGGCTGGGCATTCGGAAGCTTGAGATTTTGCGGAGAGGGGCAAGTTGCATTGCGCTGTTGCATTGCGCTCTTGACTCTGCCTCCGAGGACAGTTAAATTAACGTAATCGGCCTTCAACCGAGGCTCGGAGTCAGTTTCCTCTGACGGAACATCGTTTCTCCTTAAAAGGAGCGTTAAGCAGTGGCCGTTTCCTCGATTCGGTTAGGCCAAGTCTGGCGGTTGCAAGTGACGGGCGACAATTGGTTGGTGACCAAGATTTATTCGGAGGTCTTCGCTTCCTACGCCGTCCTCAGAAAGGTGGGAGGGGGGGAGACTGATGTTCGCCGCGTGAAGATCGAGCAGGCCGCCGATGGTGTGGGGCTTCCCGGTTTCATCTTCACTCAGGATGCGGGGGTTTTCTAGCGGCCCATACTTCTGCCAGGAGGCACAGCGCGTTGTTTTGATGCAAGCGCTGGCTTTTGAACCCCCCTGAACAATATCCTCTATGGTTTCTGTCCTTCTCGAGTACCTTGCCGCCTTCATCATCTCTGTGATCTCGCAGTCAGGTTATCTTGGCATTGTCCTGCTGATGGCGATCGAATCCGCCTGCATCCCGTTGCCTTCGGAAGTCATCATGCCATTTTCCGGCTACCTCGTTTTCACCGGCCGATTTCGGCTGGTCTGGGTAGGACTGGCGGGGGCGCTGGGATGCAATTTGGGGTCGCTCGTGGCCTATTACATCGGATCTTTGGGTGGACGGCCCCTGGTAGAAAAATACGGGCGCTGGCTGCTGGTTACCCGTCACGATCTCGAGTTGGCTGACCGCTTCTTTGCACACTATGGTGATTGGGCCGTTTTTATCGCCCGCTTGCTGCCGGTGATTCGAACCTTTATTGCATTCCCCGCTGGCGTCTCGCGCATGAACGTGGCGCGCTTCCACTTCTATACTTTTCTCGGATCTTTGCCGTGGTGCTTGGTGCTTGCCTACGCGGGAATGAAACTTGGCGAACGCTGGATGACCCTGCGTGAATATTTCCACCGCTTCGATGCCGTTCTGGGCGTTTTGATCGTCCTAACCGCCGCCTGGTTCATCCACAATCGCTGGAAGAACCGCCTGCGCGCGGCTTAAGCTGCTTAGTTCCCGCCGTCCCAACCCCGTGGTAGGAAATCTGGGCTTATTCCTGCCCGCCCAGCATTTGGGGGCAGTTCACATTGGGGTTACAATCCGGAGTGAGATGGAGCGAGACAATTTTAAAGCTCTTGTCGCGCAAGTCCTGGATGACCTGCCCGCGCCGTTCCGCGAACGGCTCACCAATGTGGCGATCATAGTGGAAGACTTGCCACCATCAGGAGTGGAGAACCAAGGATTATTGCTGGGTCTGTTTCACGGCATCCCGCGCACGGAGAAGAGCGTTTTCTATTCCACCCCGCCCGATCACATTTTTCTGTACCAGAAGAACATCGAGGCTATTTCGAGAAACGAGGCGGAGGTCCGCCGCCAAATCCGCGCCACCCTGCTGCACGAGGTGGGGCACTATTTCGGGCTCAGTGAGGAAGAGTTGCGCGGTTTGTAAAGCGGCCGCTGCCGTTCCAGCCTCCGGGACCTTTCCGCGTGAGCCAGAAAGCACGCCCAGGCGGCGCAAAACAGAAGCGTAATGGAAAGGCACATTGACTTGGGTCGCCACGTGTTCCTGCCCCCTGCTCGCAAATAAACTTTCCCATGTGAGCAATTTTGAACAGACAGCCTTCGCCCGGGGGCGCTCAATGGAAACTGGCCTCTTATGATGCTAAGAGGGCGACCATGCTGGGACAACTAAACGGCCGGATATTGTTAGTGGAGGATGACCCTCTTGTCCGAAAGTTCATCTCCGGATATTTGGTGGCGGCGGGGTATGTCGTCCGAGCGGCGGTCGATGGCTTGGATGCGATCGCAAAACTTCGCGCGGGACCTCCGGATATATTTGTCTCTGATATCAATATGCCTCGAAGGTCTGGGGTTGAGTTTCTTGACGTAGTGCGGAAACGCTTCCCTCAAATACCCGTCGTCGTTATCAGCGCCGTCACTCCCGATGAAGTGTCCGAGGGAATGGCCGCCGACGCCTATATCCACAAGGATGGATTCGTACTCGAGCGGCTTCTGCAGACCATTACGGACCTGACCAGAAATCCACCTCCAAGATCTTCTCCCCAGCACGCTGACCACAAACTCGTCCAGGCAATATGGGATAAGGACGGACACTACATCATCGGATGCGATGACTGCTTTCGTACATTCCGCATCCCCCGCGGCACTATCATGGAGCGAAGTGAAAAGTGGACGGCCTGCGTGCACTGCGGGAGAGTCGTCCATTTCTTCGTCGCTGACGGAGATCTGCCGGAGCCTCCACGGCTGTAATTTCAGGCGGCCAATCCCCCCATGCCTATATGGATTTCACCGGAATCTTGACGATGTCGTCGACCTCGGCAACCTCGCGCATGATGAAGGGCTCGCCGTAACGCACGCCGATCATGTGGCCGAAGTGGCGGGCTTCCGAACCCATGTGGGTGTCGATATCGACCCGGGAAGGGAACAAGTTCTGCATTTCTTTGGGCGGGGAAAACTGCGAGGAAAAGCAGAAGATAGCTTTGAGTTTCTTCTCGAACTGCGCGGTGATGTCCACGACGAACGTAGGCCGGACGGTGGCCACGTACTGCGAAGCGTAGATGATTTTGAAAGGCCGGTGGGGCTTTCCCGCCAGCGGCAGCTTGGCGAGCCCCGCCAGGAAGCAGGCCTCGTATCCAAGGAGTCCGGTGGTGTAGTGGTCGGGATGGCGGCCTTTCCAGTAAGGCAGAATCACCGTACGGGGCTTGAAATCGCGGATCTTCTGCGCGACCTTCATTTTGTTTTCGCGATTATTTTCCACTCCGGCATCGGGGAGGTTGAGGTTCTCGCGGTGCACCACCCCCAGCACCGCCGCTGCGCGCCGCGCTTCTTTTTCACGCAGTGCCGCGCTGCCGCGCGTGCCGCTTTCGCCCGCGGTGAGGTCGAGAATTCCGACGCGATAGCCGGCTTCCGTCATCTTGATGACCGTGCCCCCGCACGTAATTTCAACGTCGTCCGGGTGCGCCGCAATGGTCAGGATATCGACTTCCATATTCCGGTTTTTCTCCTTGTTCCGGCCGCGAATTAACGGAGCTGGTCATGAGTCCGCGCCCTATCATCTCTTATGTCAGGATTCTAAAAGCAAGGATCGAGCAGCGTCAAGGTCGGGCAGTCGTTTATATTTAGAAATGGTTTGAAGCGTACCCGAAACCCTTCTTCCCCACTACGTGCCGGCATGCGCTTTGGAGTAGAATCGCAAGGCGATAGATCGCAATTACCGAGATGAAGGGCCTCCAGCCCTCACAAGAGGGAGCTTCCCATGCCTATCCGCACCATCATTGAGCCCTTCAGGATCAAAAGCGTGGAGCCCATTCGTTGGACCACGCGGGATGATCGCGAAAGATGGCTGCGTGCAGCCTGTTACAACCTCTTCTTGCTGCCTGCCGAGGAGGTCCTGATCGATCTCCTGACGGATTCGGGGACCGGCGCCATGTCCACGCGCCAGTGGGGGGCCATGATGGAGGGCGACGAGAGCTACGCGGGGAGCAAGAGCTTCGACCGCTTCCGCCGCTCCGTGCAGGACATCTTTGGCTACCGGCACGTGATTCCCACCCACCAGGGGCGGGCCGCGGAGCGCATTCTGTTCAGCGTCATGTGCAAACAGGGTGACGTGGTTCCTAACAACACTCATTTCGACACCACGCGCGCGAACGTGGAGTTTGTGGGCGCCGAGGCGGTGGACCTGCTGATTGCCGAAGGTAAGCAGCCCTCGCTGGTGCATCCGTTCAAAGGAAACATGGATGTGCCTGCACTCGAGCAACTGATTGGGCGCGCGCACGTACCGTTGGTGATGCTGACGATTACCAATAACTCCGGTGGGGGCCAGCCGGTATCGATGGAGAACATGCGGGCCGTCAGCTCCCTCTGCCGCCGGCACAACATCCCGCTCTACTTTGACGCTTGCCGTTTCGCCGAGAACGCCTATTTTATCAAGCTGCGCGAGAAGGGTTACGAAGCCAAAACGCCGAAGGAGATTGCGCAGGAGATCTTCCGCCTGGGCGATGGCTGCACGATGTCCGCCAAGAAGGACGGATTGGCGAACATCGGTGGGTTCCTTTGCACCAACGACGATGCGATTGCGCAGCAGGAAAAGAACCTCCTGATTCTGACTGAAGGCTATCCGACTTATGGCGGCTTGGCGGGGCGCGATTTGGAAGCGATTGCCGTGGGTGTGGAAGAGGTCCTGGAAGAGGATTACCTCCACTACCGCATTGTCTCGACGGCTTATCTCGGGAACCATGTTTCTGCTGCCGGCGTGCCCATTGTGCAGCCGCCGGGAGGGCACGCCGTCTATCTTGACGCTCGCGCATTTCTTCCGCAAATTCCTCCTGAGCAATTTCCGGGAGTGGCATTGGCGGCGGAACTCTACCTGGAGGGCGGCATTCGTTCCGTCGAAATCGGCTCGCTGATGTTTGGAGCAGCAGCCAAGATGGACTTGGTGCGCCTAGCCATTCCGCGCCGCGTCTACACCCAGAGTCACATCGATTATGTTGTCGAGGTGATCCTCGAAGTCTGGAAGCGGCGCGAGCAGATTCGCGGTTTGCGGCTAACCTACGAAGCTCCGTTTCTGCGGCACTTCACGGCAAAATTGGAACCGCTGGCGTAGTTTGAAGAAGCCTGCGCAGTGCCGCGGCGTGAGAATCTAAAGAGGATAACTCCCCACCACTTTCATGAGGGAGCGGTGGAACCGGTGGAACAGTCCGGGGTGGGGAAGAAACATGAACGGGCAATAGCCTTCGACGACGGCGGAACCGTGCAGGCGGCAGGAATCCAGCGTGTGCTCATGCTCGTCGCCATCGTTCACGCTCTTATAAATCCAGATGTTTGGGATGTTGGCTTGATTGCACTCGCGCGCCGCCTGGTCAGTCGGCTGGGCCGCACCGGTCATCAACAGCGCGGCTTCCACCGGGGGAGTAATATCGGATACGCGGGCGAAACACTTTCGCCCGTCGATCTCGGCGGCCTGGGGATTTACCGGGACAGGATCGTATTCCTTCGCCAAGAATTCGCGAAATAACGATCGCGAGAAGTGCAGGGGATCACGAGAGACGCCTACAAAGGCGACTCTCTTACATTCCAGGAATTTGCTAATATCTTTCAACGACGCTTCGCGCATAGGGGAACCTCGCGGGTGAATCTAGGCCAGTTTCCCGCCGTGCGCAAGAGACTACTTCGGCAACCCATTGCCAAGAAAGGCGATAGCGTTATCAATAAAGCACTATGAGCGAACATCCTCTAAGAAACCATGTGGTATTAGTGACGGGCGCGGGAAAGCGGATTGGGCGGGCCATAGCCCTGGCGCTGGGCCGCTCCGGCGCGGATGTGATCGTTAGCTACCACCAGTCGCGGGAAAGCGCCCAGGCGACAGTGCGTGGGATCGCCGCCCTGGGCGTGCGGGCGGCGGCCCTGCGCGCCGATGTCTCGCGCCCGCGCCAGGTTGAGGCGATGTTCCGCGCCATCGAGAAGCGCTTTGGCCGCCTGGATTTGCTGGTCAACAATGCCGGCGTCTTCTTCCCGAAGAAATGGGACGAATTGAAGGAAGAAGATTGGGACCGAGTCCTGGGCGCCAACCTCAAAGGCCCTTTCTTTTGCGCCCAAGCTGCGGCGCGCATGATGATGCGCCAGGGACGCGGAAACATTATCAATATCTCTTCCCTCGGCGGCTTGCAGGCATGGCCGAGCTACATGCACTATTGCGCGTCGAAAGCCGCGCTCATATCCCTTACACGCACGCTGGCGAAAGCGTTGGCTCCCACCATTCGCGTCAACAGTGTGGCGCCGGGAACCATCCTCTTCCCGGAGGAAGAGCGCGACGCGAGGATTCGCAACATCATCCGCACCACACCGCTGCGCAAGGCCGGCGCCGCCGAAGACATTGCGCAGATGGTTCTGTTCCTCGCCACCCAAAGCGATTTCATCACCGGCCAGGTCTTTGCCGTGGATGGCGGGAAGTCGATTCCGTAAGAGGAGCTTTCAGCGGCCGGCTTTCAGCTCTCAGCCTCTTCATTTCTACTTCCCTCTCGCAATCTCCTCCAAAATCTTCCGCAAGCGCGCGAGGGACACTGCTGCCTTCCCGAACCGCAAGATGTTATAGAGTTTCGTAAACTCCATCACTCCCGGCCCCCACGGCGTGCCGAGGAAGGAAAAAGCAAATTCGCGAGGGGTTTGGGAAGGGTTTTTTCGAAATCCCTTCTTCCGCATGGTATGGAGCAGGCGCTGATAGGTTAACGTGGCTTCGCGCGGGGTCAACTCCGTGTGGCGCCGGGCAAATCTCCAGGCCAGGCGAAAGCGCAATTCCGCCAGCGACCCGGATTTATCGGTCAGGATCAAGGCGGCCAGGATGGCGAGCATGACCAGGAGGACCAGCATCTTGTGCGACATCAGCCAGCCCTCGATGCGGAAGGCGGCGAGGATTCCCCGGCGCTTGAAGTGTTCGAAGCGGCGGCGAAAGACCTGCTGGAAGTCGCGCGAATCCCGCTCCACCTCGCGCGCCAGCCGCTCCTGGTGGCTGAAGTCGTAGTTGATGACCCACTCATTCCAGAAGAGCGCCGCCGTGTCAACGTAATCGTCCCATTCGCCGGGAAGAACGGGATGGGGATCGGCGGGCGTGGGATCGAAGGGAATCCACCCGTAGCCGGTGAAGTAGACTTCCACCCAGCTATGCGCGTCGCGGGCGCGCACCACAAAATCCTTGCCGATGCGGTTGTAAGTCCCGGTCTGAAACCCATTCGCCAGCCGCGAGGGGACATTCAGCGTGCGCAGCATCACCGCCATGGCGGCGGCAAAATACTCGCAATAGCCGGACTTGGAGCGGAAGAGAAAACTCCCCACCGGGTCTTCCGGCTCGATGGCCGGCGGGTCCAGGGTGTATTGGAAATTGTTGCGCAAGTAGGATTGGATGGCGGCAGCGCGGTCATAATTATTGGTGGCGGCAGAGGTCAGGGTGCGGGCCAGTTCGCCCACGCGGGGATCAAGCTGGTGCGGCAGCCGGAGATAGATCAGGCGGATCTGGTCGGGATACTGGGTGGGGGAGTTGCGCAGCTCCCGCGCCGGAGGCACGCCGGTATCGGAAACCAAGTCGTAAGCATACGGCACACTTACATTCATGGGATTGTGCAGCGAGCCGGTTTCATCCTCGTTGAGCAGGCGCACGCCGGAAAGCTCCCGCGCCTCAGCGGCGGCGAAGAGCACGTCGGTGGTGAGCGCCGCGCGCAGAACGCGGTAGCGCAGCGGATGGTGCGGGCGGTGCTCCCAGCCCTCGGGGGTGGGTATTACGAAGTGCTGGTACGCTTCCGCGGGGATGGAAATGCGGTCCGAGTTGTCGTTGAACCACTTCTTGCCATTGAAACTGTTCAGCGTGACCCCGCGCCATTTGACGCCCTCATACGCTCGGGGATTTCCCTCCGGCATGACGCGCAGGACCACCATGGGTGAGCGCAGGATTTTGCGAATGTCGCCAAGATTGACGGTTTCAGAAAACCCCGTGATGTTCTGGGCCTGCATCGAGAGGTTGGTCAGGTACCCGGTGCGGTAGCGGGGAATGACGAAGAATAAGATCCCGGCCAAGGTCGATCTTGTCGCGTACTTCGTTCAGAGACGTATTGCTGGAAGTCTGCCAGGCGGCGGACGAGGTGGGCTCAACGGAGTACATATTAAAGCGTATTGTGGAAGCACCGCCGGGTAGCGCCTGGGCGGTGGGCACGGAAATCCACATGATTCGCCGTTTGGCTCAGGAGCATCCTGACCGGCTTATCGTCTT
>CAVQAP010000018.1:0-6061 GCA_963710405.1 uncultured Acidobacteriota bacterium
CAGTCTCATCCTACGTCGAAAGCCGAATTTCGAAAACCGAAATCCGAAACCGGCGGCTTACAAGTTTCGAATTTCGAGTTTCGGCTTTTACCGCGCAGCGCAAACCAGCGCCACTCCGGCGGCCACCAGCAGCAAGCCCGCCCAGCGCGTCTGGCTGACGCGTTCCTTGAGCAGAAACCTCGCGCCCACAGCGCCCACCACATAATTCGCGGCCGTCGCGGGCACCACGAAGCTAACCTCTGCCCAGGTAAGCAATGCCAGCAAGGAGAAAAATGCCACCGTCATGAGCCCAATGCCCAGCCACATCCATCTCGACTTCAAGGCACGCCAGAGGACTCCCAGGAGAGCACGCGGCGAGAAGTTTTTCACTTCCCCGATTTGTTTCATCGCGTGCGTCACGGCGATCTCTCCGCCGGTCCCGGAGAATACCACGATGGCCAGGAACACGAAGGTGCGCATGCTCAAACCTGCCTCGTCGTGCTGGGTGGCGTGCGCCCCACCAAGACCACGCCCAGGAAGATAAACACCGCGCCCGCCCAGCGCGCCCCGGGAACCACTTCTCCCAGCAGAAGGTGCGCGAGCAGCGGCGCCAGAACGTAACCAACGGCCGTAACCGGCATAACGTAGCTGTAATCAGCCCACGAGAGTACCAGCATGTAGGAAATGAAAAAGATCAGAAGCGAGCCGATACCCAACCAAATCCAGCCGCTGCTCAGGATTTTCAGTAAGTAAGCCGCCAGGCTCAGAATTGACAGAACTGGAATCTCACCCATTCCGCGCATCCCTTTGCCAAGCAGTACGTTGCCCAGCGAGCCGAAGATCGGCACCAGGATCAGGAGTGGAATGGTTTTTGCCAGCAGGTTTCTTGACGAGGGCATGGAGACTATCGTTGCGCCATTGGTGTGCTTCGCGCCTTCGCGAGAAGCCGTTTCCTCGCGGGTCATTTCACAGCTTCAGGCATGGTTGGCCGGGTTCGCGAACCGGCCTTGGGATTCCGTGCGTATCTCCAGCGCTCCGCGCGCAGCCGAAGAAACTCCACCGCCTCATGATAAAGGCGCTTGCGTTCGTCGCTGTCCCACAGCGCTTTGCGCACGATGCGCCACACCACGCGCCGCCGGAAGTAGTAGGTGTCGTAGAAGCGGTTAACCGCCGCCATCATTTCTTCCAGTTCCAGGCCCGGATACTTGAGATGCGGAAGCTGATGGCCCGCCGAGTCGGCCGACGCTTCGGCAGCCAGGTAGTTATGCTGCGCGGCATAGTCGTAGAACTCAGTTCCCGGATAAGCGTGCGCGATGGAAACCTGAATCGTCTCCGAGTCGAGTTCTTTGGCGAACTCGATGGTGCGCTCGATGGACTCCTTGGTTTCTCCCGGCAGGCCGATGATGTAGTCGCCGTGAATGGCGATGCCCAGTTCCTTGCAGTTCTTCGCGAAGCGCCGGGCCATTTCCACGGTGGCGCCTTTCTTGATGTTCTTCAGAATCTGGGGATCGCCCGACTCGAATCCCACAATCAACAGGCGGGCGCCCGCATCCGCCATGGCCTTCAGCGTTTCATAATCACTGTGGTCGCGCGCGGTGCAGGACCAGCGGAATCCCAGGGGCTTGAATTTCGCGCAAAGCTCCAGCACCCGGTCCTTGCGAATGTTGAAGGTGTCGTCGTCGAAGAAAAACTCTTTCGCCTGGGGAAACAATTGCAGAGCTTGACGAACCTCCCGCGCCACATTTTCCGCTGAGCGCACACGCCAGGCGTGTCCGGAAAGCGTCTGCGGCCAGAGGCAAAAAGTGCAGAGCGCCGGGCAGCCGCGGCTGGTGTAAAAAGCCACGAAGGGGTGAAGCAGGAACGGCACGTTGTAGTTTTCAATCACCAGATCGCGCTTGTACACTTCCGTGGCGAAAGGCAGCCGGTCCAAATCTTCAGTTTCCAGCGCAGGCCGCGATGGGTTGTGAACCACCTGGCCGTCCTTTCGATAACTGACGCCGGCGATCTCTCCCAGGGGCTTGCCCTGCGCAAACTCCACCACCGCATGATCAAACTCGCCACGGACGATGAAATCGATGTCCGGGCTGGCCAGGAGGCTTTCCTTGGGTTTGATCTGAACGGGAGGGCCCACGAAGGCAACCTTAAGATCGGGCTTTGCCTCTTTCATTCGGCGAATAATCTGCAGATCGCTGTCAAACCCCACCGTGGAGGTGAAAAGCACTACAAATTCATAGTTACTCGCGATTTGAACGGTCTCGGCCGCCGAGACCTTGTGCGGAGGGGCATCAAGCAGCCGGCTGCCGGGCAGCATCCCCGCCGGATAGCTAAGCCACACGGGATACCAGAAGGAGTCGATCTCGCGCGTCGCCGGCCAGCGGGAACTGGCCCCGCCGTCGAAATTCTCGAAGCTCGGAGGGTTCAAGAAGAGAGTTTTGAGCTCATTCCCCATGGGTTAATCCCCTCATGGGGCCAAACCAACATTCACCGAGGCTGTCCAACCCCAAGATAACCACATTATATAGCATTCACCTGCTGGCGGGCAAAAACCCTCCCCAAATCGAGTGGCCGGCCCTCTCCCCGGGAGAGGTGTCCGGCGACGGCGCTTTCATCAGCCGCCGCCGGACGGGTGGGGGGTTGGTTCCCAAAGATGCAGAAAGAGCGAATTCAAATGGCAAATGGCAAACGACAAAATTCAAATCTTTTGCAATTTGCCGATTTGTCAAATCCTGAACCATTTGCCATTTGACCTTTGCCATTTGCCATTTGAATTGCCCTTGGCTTTGCAACTGACCCCTCACCCGCCTCGCTCCGGCTGATGAAAGCGCCGGAGTGAGGCTGCCTGTCAGAGCCTCACACTCCGCCCACTCTCCGCGGATTGATAGATGGCCTCGGCAACCTCGAGCGCCCTCAGCCCGTCGTATCCCGTGAGGGCGGGTGGCTTGCCCGTACGGATTGACTCCACCAGGTCCGACAGGAAGCGGAACCCCATGACGCCTGCGTAGCCGGCCTGTGGTGGGAGTTCAAAATCCACGTGCTGGTGCTCCGGCTGCGAGTACTCGCCCGAATCGCTGCACACGAAGAGGCGCTCTTTGACGCCTTCGAACGATGGGCTCCAGGAGAGCACGCCGCCGGTGCCGCGCAGGGCAAGATAAAGATCGCGACCAAAAGGATAGGAATCCGGCACGGTGTAGCTGATGTCAAGGGCCAGCACCGTGCCGCGCGAGAAGCTCAAAAACGCGAAGCAGTTGTCTTCGATGTCGTACTGCTGATTCACGTGTACGGTTTTGCCGATCACTTCCACAACTTCGTCCGACAACAACCAGCGGTAAAGGTCGATCCAGTGCACCCCCAGGTTGAACATGGGGCCGCCGCCGCTGCGCGCCTTCTCGAGCATCCATCTCGCGTGGCCGTCGATGTAGCGGGAGAGGCGCCCCGCGGCGCAGCGTCCCTCGCAGCCCACCATGCGGCCCGTGACGCCTCCTTCGACGAACCTCTTCATTTCCTGAGCGACGGGATGACATCGCCAAACGTAAGGGGTGGAGAGGATCACGCCGGCCTTCTCCGCGGCGGCGATCATGCGGCGCACACCCTCGGCAGAGGCCGCCATGGGTTTTTCCACCACCACGTGAGCGCCGTGTTCCGCGCAAGCCACCGCGGCCTCGGGGCAATCGGAATGAGGAAGAAAAACCACCGCCAAATCCAGCCGTTCTTTTTCCAGCAGTTCCCGCCAGCCCGCGTACCCGCGCACGTGAAAGTCTTTCACGAAGCCTTCCAGCACGGCAGGATTAGCGTCCGCGGCAGCAATCACCTCCACCCCGGGAATGGCCTGGAACAAAGTCATATAGCTGCGCGGATGCAGATGGCTTAGCCCCAAGATGCCCACGGATAGTCGCTTATGTTGTGTCACGAGCCCTCTGTCAGATTTCTAAAATAATCGAAAAGCCATTTCAAATTGCAAATGGCAAAGGTCAAATGGCAAATGGTTTAGGATTGGAGAGAGTGACAAATTGCAAACCATTTGAATTTTGCCATTTGCCTTTTGCCGTTTGAAATCTCTTTATGGTTGTTGCACTCAGAACTTCCCATCGCGCATCTCGAAATGCGTGGGCTTGCCGAGGTTGGCGCCGCCACTCCTGATCCAATGTGCGATCCACTCAATCATCTGCCCGACCGACACGGAGGGGTAACCGAACAGGTGGAAACAGCGCGCCGCGTTGTTGAGCAGGGCAGTTGGCGCTTCCTGGCCTTCCAGGATCGGTTCTTTGCCGAAGATTTCGCCGAAGCGTCTGGCCACGGCGCGAATCGAGAGCGTCTCCGGTCCGGTCAAGTTCAGGATGAAAGGAGGAGACTGGCAATGCGCAAGGCTTCGCAGCGCGACGGAACTGACGTCGCCCTGCCAAATCACGTTGGCGGCGCCCGCCGCCACATCCACGCTGCGGCCTTCAAAAACCTTCCTGGCGATATCCACCAGCACGCCGTAACGTAGTTCGACGGCGTAATTCAACCGCAGCAGCGTAACTGGCGTTCCATACCGCGCCGAGAAATACTCGAACATGCGCTCGCGCCCCAGCACCGATTGCGCGTAGTCGCCGATTGGAAAGGGAACGGTCTCCTCCGTGGCTCCGCCCGTAATCACAGGCAGGAAGGGATAAATGTTGCCGCTCGAGAAGGCGACGATGCGGGAGTTGCGGTAACGCTCCGCGATGAGCGCCGGCACGTAAACGTTCATCGCCCACGTCAGGCTTTCTTGACCCGTCGAACCGAACTTGCGGCCCGCCATGAAGATCACATTCGACGCGTCAGGCAAGGTGGCAAAATCTGAGGGGTCCAGTAAATTCACGCACAAAATCTCAACCCCCGCGGCCTCCATGAGATCCGCGTCCAAATCCTCGCAATGAACGTCCGTGCCGAAAATACGGATCTTCGCGCCCGCCGCTTGTGCTGCGCGCCCGGCCCGCTGCGCCAGGCTTGGACCGATCTTGCCGCCCACGCCCACGATGATGAGGTCGCCTTCTAACTTGCTGAAGAATGCGATGTCCGCCGCGCTGGGAGTGCTGAGGAGTTCTTCCAGTTCCATTTGCGTCTGAATCAAACTTGGCATGCCCTGAAATCTAGAACATGCCTCGCCGGCAAGTCAAGGAATCCGAGCTGGCGCGCCCCCTCCAGAAACAACCCTCTCCTCAAGGAAAAGGGCTTCGCCTGCTTCAAGAGTGCACAGAGGCCATGGGAAGAAAAGAGATTAGAGTACAATATACGCATTCCAAAACTCGAGGTGGTATTCTCCGTGTCCTCCCTGCGCTCCGTGGTGAATGCTTTCTCCGGACGTCTCCGAACCATGACCACTGCCGACATCCCGGCCGGCATGCGCTTGAAAGAGATCGCGGGATGGAACCAAACCCGGGAAGACTGGCAGCGATTCCTCGAGGCCGATCCCGAGGGCTGTTTCGTCGCGGAATGGAACGGACAGGTGGCGGGCACGGTGGCGACCATCATCTACGAGCATCGCTTTGCGTGGATCGGCATGGTCCTCGTTGACCCACAGGTGCGCAGTAAGGGCATAGGGACGGCGCTGCTCCTCAAAGCCATTGACTACCTTGACGACAAGCAGGTCCCCTGCATGAAGCTCGACGCTACACCGCAGGGCAAACCTATTTACACCCGCCTGGGATTCCAGATTGAATACGAAATCGAGCGGCACAGCTTGACCCGCGAGATAACCGCGGAATCCAGCGCGCAGGCGCCCGCAGTCGCCGCGGAGAATCTCGAGCCGCTTCTGGAATTTGACCACCAGGTTTTCGGCGCTGACCGCAGCGGCCTCTTGCGCTCTCTCGCAAGCTCTGCCCCCGACTTAGTGGCCATCCACAGCTCCGGGGGCGCAGTGGAGGCATTTGCGCTGGGCCGTCAAGGCTCGCTGGCAGACCAACTCGGCCCCTGGGCGGCGGCCAACGCTTCCGCGGCGCGCGCTGTTTTCGACGGTTTCCTTCGCCGCTCCCGCCGGCCGGTTGTCTTTGTCGATGTGCTGAGAGACAATGCTTGGGCGCCCGCGCTTCTGGCTGCTCGCGGATTTCAGTTCTCCCGCAAT
>CAVQAP010000019.1:0-371959 GCA_963710405.1 uncultured Acidobacteriota bacterium
CACATGAAGAGAATCGAAGTAGTCATGAACAGCCCGGCGCTGGATGGGTTTAGAGACGTTGCCGCCGAGCTTGGGATTATGGAATTCGATGTGGCCGAGGTGCGCCGCTCAAGCCCTCAGCACGTCGGGTGCCAACGGCTCTGCCGGGGCCAGGCGTTCACGGTTGATTTGCTTGAGAGAGCAAAGGTTGAGTTTGAGGTCTTCGATAGAAGACGTGGAGAAGATTGTCCACGCCTTGCTTGCCGCTCTCCACCCGGACCGCATCTCGGTCTTCAAGGTCGACCAGGTAGTACGCCCCGTCACGCGAAATGGCATTAGCGCCAGGTCAGTGGCTCGTCTGAGCCTTTCGGAGCTGAGCAGGAGTCCGAGCGCCCGGACCTTGTCGCGTTCGGCAATCATGGTGTTGCTTGACTGAAATCCTTGGAAGAGAAAATGAACGGTTCAATGTCCGCATTGAACACGATTGCCGCGTCGGTAATCCTTGGCTGCCTCTCGTTCCCCCCTCAATCCTGAACGCCGCCGTTTCCACAGCGGTAGAATTGGCCGCCATCGAGCGGCGGCCGGAAACTACCTCGCCGGCGTAATGCTCCAGCGAAAAGTACGTAAGCGCCGAGAACAACGCGAGGATTGCGGGCGATCAGAAACGCCGGAGTGAAGTCGTACACCGACAAAGCTCTCGAGCCGTGTGTTCTCCTTGTTCAGCGGCCTTCCCTCCCCCTTCTCCGCCGGCGATCTTCCGTCGTTGTTCGTAGGGTTCATCGGTACTATGCCGCGGTGCGACTCCTCCCCGACGTGCATGCGGGCCTTGCGGCCTCGGCCTTCGCCCGCCGGTCCCGATCGACTGGGACGTTGTGGAGGTCTCCCGGTTCTCGTGCAGAAAGTATCGAGGCGTGTCTGGGGTCTACGACTACGCAGGACCGTTCGGGAACTCGCGCTACCGCTCCCGTCCATGTTGCCTTCCGCACAGTCTGACAGCGTCGGCGTCCTGATTGCAGTTTTTCGGAGCTCAATACCCAGCCCACCTCTTCCCCTCCTTTACGCTTCACGGCATGCCTCGCGACACACCGCGCAAAATTCGGGGCCGAGTGGATCGCTACTCCTTTCTCGTAAGGATCTTCCATCCTCTGCTTCCTGCCGGTTTATCCCGGCGCTTTCCAGACCAAGGCTTTGCCCTTCATCCCCTCGCAGCGCAGGACATCACCGACATTTGGGAATACATCGCGGAAGATAACCCGCTTGCAGCTCGCGGTGTTCGAGAGGAGATACTCAATACACTGCGCGGGCTTGTGCCTTTTCCCCATCGGGGCCACAGACGCCCGGACCTTACTTCACGGCCATTGCGGTTCACTCTGGTGCGCGATTATTTGATCGCCTATGCGCCGGATGAAAGACCCTTATGGGTTGTCGCGGTGATGCACGGACGCCGTAACACCCGCGTGCTGGCCGCAATCCTTAGAGGCAGGGAATAACCGGGCGTTGCAAATAGGGTCCCTATTTTCTGCAAACCAGCGTTATCATATCTTGATGGTTGATGCTCGAAAGAGGATCCTTGCATGGTCGCGCTTCAATGCCTTGCGGAGTCACCCGCCCAACTCATGGGATGAAAGCGCAGTCCGGCAATACTACGAGAGTGTCACCGCGCTTGAAGAAGCCTCGGGAGAGGACCTCTCTTCATTCCGAATTCCCGATAGCGAAATGAAACAGAAGGTCATTTCAGTTTCGCGAGCACGCGCAAGGCCGGACAGACCGCACAGGGGAGGCGCGCAGATGTCAAAGAAGCGATACTGTGATGACAAGTTTGTACAGCGCCAGATAGATGGTATCGCGTCGTACTTTCAAAACCTTCAAACACCGCTATCCAACGCCGGAAAATCGGAATCTAAACTACATAAGGTCCGCTTCAAAAATGGTCCAATTTGAAGCGTAGCGAGGACTGAGTTTCTCAACTGACGACAATCGTTTCGATCGAAGGCTTCCGCTGCGATGTGGGCGGTATTCAGACAGGCCCAATACCGCGCCGTGTCCACATCTAGGGGCACGCCTACTTCTTAGGTGGGATGCCGTTCTTCTTCAGAATATCCGTACACTTTTCCGCCACCTCAGCACCCTGAACCGCCAATTGCTCCTCGGCTTCGACATATCTCTGGTACAAGGCACCCGCGTTCTCACTTACGGTGTAAATCAACGTGGACACATCACTGCAACTTTGAGCCAGATGAAGCAGAGATTCCGCCTTATCTTTATTTCCAGCCATCATCTGCAACGTGGCTTGCCCTGATGCGCCACTTCCGCAGAGCACGGCGTTTCGATCTGCATCATCCAGCCACTCGAAGAAAGTGAAACCCAGTGGCCCATTGAACCCTTGGGGCTTGCCTTTGAACGCTCCCACGGCTGTTTCCAATGCATTCACAATTTGGCGGTCGCGAGCAACGGCATCTGTAGCACTCTTGCCCATCTGAACCTCTTCTTGGTCTATCAGTGGCTTGTATTGTTGTATCGCCCGTTCGGTCTGAGTGAGCACGAGGTTGATTTCATCATCAGTTGGAAAAGTCTTTTCAGTTTGCGCGTTAGCCACAACCGCAAAACCGATGCTCAGAAGAACAAGTGCAGGGGTACACCGAAATAGAGCCATTGGGACGCTCCTTTGCGTTTCCCATGTATAAGAGACGCGGCTAGATAATAACAGCTTCAAAATGGGGACAGCGTGAGGTTCACTTCAATGTGCCCAATTTTGTGCCCACCGAAGGTAAAGGAGATCCCCTTCTCCTGCCCAGTTTCCATGTTTTCCGCTTTACAGGCCGAGTCCCCATACGAGATGCCGAAACGAAGCTTTACTACACGTTCCTACCAGGATGTCTTGTATGCTATTTCGTCCGCCAATCGACCGTCTGCGGCAGTGGATGTGCGCGTCGGATTATTCCCAATCTCCCGTGCAAACGAAGCCGTGATCCGGAATCCCCGCCCATGTGTTCCAGTATGGAAGCCGCTCAATGAGAAAGCGGCGACGATCTTCACTGATCCATTCGTTTTTCTGAATTGCCTCAGGTATACCAGCAATCCGAGCAAACTCTTCTGCCACGTTTGGACCTATCTTCATCGTGGCTGGCACAGCTAAGGCGCGATACGCTCCGTTTCTTTTCGTTGCTGATAGGTATAGGCTACAGTCTTTAGCTGGACCGAGACGGTCGAAGGTCATCACTACCTGCCCGAGCCTCTCGAACTGCGCTCGGAGGCGTCTCAGTTGGGGGCGTTCCTCGAATTCTTTTCTCCGACCATAAATCAATACAAACTCTGAACGAAGAGTGCGATCTCGGTGCAGGTAATCCGGTATCTCAAAAGAATGGTAGAAGTTGGCGACGTTCTCGTGGAGATTCAGCCATGCTTGCCATTGGGCTAATTGGTTCACTGCCTGACTCAGATCGTGTGTTGGGACTTCGCCCTTTGTGAACCACTGTTTGCGAGGACTCTCGATTTCAATAAACACAGGCGTAAAATTCGCGGAGTCACTGGCGAGCCATATGAAGTCTGGTACCTTTAAGCCAACACCGGATAGTGGCGACTCTGACAGAACGGCCAGCGGGAACGGGCCGTGCCCCGATGGCCCCGTCATACTGTACGCTCCGGGAATCATGGAAGGATGCCTTACAAGGAATTCGTGAACACGTCGCTCATCGCACCCATCTTCCGTAGCAAGAAGATATGTCCACTCGGCGAGGACCCTTTGCTCGTATTCCTCCCACGCCATGCCAGATGGCGGATTTGGATGTAACTCATAGGTGTGCGGCACATCACTACCGTTGCTCATAAATCCCTCAAATGCCAACCCTCTCCACCTCGCCTCGGCTCACGTCATCGTTGCGGCGGTCGTAAAGGTCGATCGTTTACGCGTTCGTGTGCCCGGCCATGCGCTGTGCGACCTCGATACGCCCGCCGCTCGTCAGGCAGTCCGTAATTCCCGTGCCGCGGAAGGTGCGGCAGCCTGTCGCGGTTTCAATTCCCGCGTCGGAAGCACGGCGGCGCACTCTGCGCAGACACCCCCTCGTATTGTCAGCAAGTCAGAGAATATACCAGCGTCAAATCTCTGCCACAAGAGGATTTCTTGGGATTCCGTGGAGAGATCGCCCCGGCTCGCCGGGACGCCAGCCAGCCACTTCACTTGGTGTCGGGGTGTCAAGCAACTATGCCACGGTAGCAAGCCCATTCTTCTCGACCAGCGATAGCAGCTTGAGCGAGGCCCCGGAAGGCCGCTTTTCGCCACGCTCCCACCGAGTGCCATAGTGCAATATCTTGATCCCGGCGGTAGTGTCCTAGTTTGACCGTGGCGCCGCCATCCTGGCTGCTCAATGCCGGCGGGAGGCCGGCGCTACATCCGAAACTGGGGCACTACCCTTCCTGCTGATCGTCTCCGTAATTCCTTGGAGAAGCGTTGCTCTTGACATAACGAGCCGAGTGTTATAAGCTAGATATACGATGAAGGTCTGGCGCCCTGCTACCGCCGCGAAAGTCTCCGATCCTCCCCCCCTCCCTCTCGAAATCGCCCAACACCAAAAAAAGTAAAAAATGAAGAGTGCTCCTCATTGTTCATTGAAAACAAAGGGGCAGAAAAAGTGCTCCTCATAGTATGTTGAAAACACATGGGTTATTGAATTCATTGTAACTTACTGAAAGCAAATGAGATAGCCGCTACACAAGCATTTGAAACCCGCCCGTATTTGCCCGGACGGACTGCCTGGACCTGGTTCAGATCATGGGATTGCCTTTTCCATCAGGTGGCCGGTGTAGGCCCCCATGTCCGTCCCCAATACCTGTGAGCATGTAGATGCGCACCCTCTCAGTGCCGGGAAGCGGGTATAATCAGAAGAATGGCCGGCTGAGCAAAGAGTTTCCATAAGGAGAATCGGTGTTCGGCAAAATCCTGATTGCCAATCGCGGAGAGATTGCCGTGCGCATCATGCGGACGTGCCGCGAGATGAACATCCGCACCGTGGCGGTGTTTTCCGAGGTCGACCGCAAGTCGCTGCACGTGCGCTACGCCGATGAAGCCTATCCCATCGGCGCCGCGCCCTCCACGGAGAGCTACCTGCGCATCGACCGCATTCTCGACGCCGCGCGCCGCAGCGGGGCCGAGGCCGTTCACCCCGGTTACGGCTTTCTGGCGGAAAACCCCGATTTTGCGCGCGCCTGCGAGGATGCGCGGATCGCTTTCATCGGTCCTCCCGTGAGCGCCATGGAGTTGATGGGCTCGAAGACGGCTTCCCGCCATGCGGTGATTCAGGCGGGATTACCGGTGGTCCCCGGCGCCGATCGCAATCTCGAAAGCTGGGAAGAGGTCGAGCGTATCGCCGCTGAAATCGGCTACCCCGTGATGCTGAAGGCCGCGGCGGGCGGGGGCGGCAAGGGACTGCGAATGGTGCGGGGGGAATCGGAACTGGAATCCGCCTACCGCACGGCCCGCTCGGAGGCGCAGAACGCCTTCAACGATTCGTCGGTTTACTTGGAGAAGTACATCGAGCGACCCCGCCACGTGGAAATCCAGATTCTCGGCGACAGGCACGGACACTTGATTTACCTCGGCGAGCGCGAGTGCTCGCTGCAACGCCGCCACCAGAAGGTGTTGGAGGAATGCCCTTCTCCCGCTGTTGACGACGCTCTGCGCCGGCGCATGGGCGATACGGCGGTGCGCATCGGCAAGCTGGCGGGCTACTCGAACGCCGGGACGGTGGAGTTCCTGCTCGACGCGCAAGGGAACTTCTACTTTTTGGAAATGAACACCCGCCTGCAAGTGGAGCATCCGGTTACGGAGCTGGTGGCCGGCATTGACTTGGTGAAAGAGCAGGTCAGGATTGCGGCCGGCGAAAGCCTTCCATGGCGGCAGGACGACGTGAGGATGCGCGGGGCGGCCATCGAGTGCCGAATTTACGCCGAAGATCCCGCCAACGGTTTCCTTCCCTCGCCGGGACTCATCACGCGATTGCAGGTGCCGGCGGGGCCGGGCATCCGGCGCGATAGCGGAGTGTATGAAGGCTGGCAAGTGCCGCTGGAATACGACCCGCTGCTTTCCAAGCTCGCCGTCTGGGGTACGGACCGCGCGGAGGCCATCGCGCGGCTCAGGCGGGCTCTGGGTGAATACGAGATTCAAGGCATCCAAACCAATGTCCCCTTCTTCCGCCGCGTGCTGGAGCACCCGGATTTCGTGGCCGGGCGGCTGGATACGGGATTCATCGACCGTGTGCTGGCGGCAGGGTTGATGGAGCAAGAACCCCCCTCGGAAGATGAGGAGCGCGTGGCCCTGCTGGCGGCGCTGCTGCACGTGGAACGGAATCGCGGCTCCGCGCCAGTGCCCTCCAATGAGCGGGATGGATGGAAGCAGGCAGGACGGCGAGCCTTACTCGAGCAGTGGCCCGAGCGGTCTGGCGGGAGGTCGCGATGAAGTTCGTCGCGCGGCTGCACCGCGGGTCTGAGTCGCTCGAGCACGAAGTGGAGTTGATGCCCCACGAAACCTCGAACGCCGTGCGCCGGTTCCGAGTCGACAGCCGGACAGCCGAGGCCCACTGCCAGGAAATCACCCCTGGGGTGTACTCGGTGCTGATGGAGGGACGGTCGTACGAAGCCTCGATCTCACCGCGGCCGGGTGAAGCCCCCGGTCTTGCCGGCCCCTATGTCGTGGTGGTGGGGTTGCGGCGATACCTGGTGGAGTTGCGCGACCCGCGCCGGTGGCACCGGACGGGCTCGTCCATCGAGGCGGAGGGTCCCCAGGAAATCGTGGCGCCCATGCCCGGAAAGATTGTGAAAGTGCTGGTGAGGGAGGGTCAGGAAGTTAAGCGCGAGGCGGGCCTGCTGGTGATCGAAGCCATGAAGATGCAGAATGAATTGCGGGCGCCGCGCGCCGGGCGCGTCGAGCGCGTCTACGTGGCGGAAAACCGGGGAGTGGAAGCCGGCGCGCGCCTGCTGCGGCTGGGATGAGGCAGGACTTACGATTCAAGATTCAAAATTCAAGATTCCAGAACTACGAAGCAAACCTGGATCCGCCGTCGTCGATCATGGATCTTGAATTTTGAATCTTGCATTTTGAATCCTTCACTTCCCTAGCTGCCACTGGGTGGAATGCCGCCGGCCTTCACCACTTCTTCCGCCAGGTGATTGACCACCTTGGAGCGGTTGCGAAGCATCTCGATGTAAGCCGCCTTGAGGAGTTGTTCCTTCTCATTGCGCAACGTTTGCCGGATGGCGCTCTGCACGCGCAGGTCGGTTAGGGTGTGCTGGCCGGCCTCCTCCACCCCCAGAAGCTTGAAAACGTGGAAGCCGATATTGGAGCGGATGATGGGGGAAAACTGGCCGACTCGGAGCGAGTTCACCACCTGCTTCAGCGCCGCGTTAAGGCCGGAAGCGGGGATAAAGCCCATGTCGCCTCCGCCGGCCGCGGTGCTGGGGTCCTCGGAGTAATTCTGCGCGAGTGTGGCGAAATCCTCGCCGTGCACCAGGCTTTCGTAAAGGGCCTGGATTTTGTGCTCAGCGGCGGCGGGAGTCTTGGCGTCGTCGTTCTTCAAGTTGCGGATCTCGGCATCAGGGACGGGCGTCACCTGAATCTGCGCGATGTGATAGGTGGTCTCGTTGACATTGAAGTTGGCTTTGTTTTTCTGATAGTAGGCGGCAATTTCCTGGTCCGTGACATTAATGTGCGATATGATATCCTTATTTATAAGCTTTGTCAGGATAATATTCTCACGGATCTCCTTGCGCAAACCGTCGTTGTCCAAGCCCTGCTCCTGGAGCTTCTTCTGAAACTCTTCCTGGGAATAGGGGCTTTTCAATTGCCCTACCTGGGCATCGATCTCGGATTCCGGGGCGGTGATGCGCGAGTGGGAAGCGTGCATGACCAGGATTTGATTGTTAATAAGTTCGTTCAAGATATTGAGCTTGAAGCTGGTGGCCTCTTCGGGGGTGACGGCGTCCGCGCCCTGAGTGGTGCGGCCGCGGTAGAGCCGCTCCACCTGCTCGCGGTAGATGGGCTGGCCGTCGACCTCCGCCCACAGCTCCTGCCCGGCCGCGGGCTGGTGAAAGCGGCACCCCGGCAACAGGGCAAGGCCCGCCAGGAGCGCCGGCGCCGCGGCAAAGAGAATATGAGTACGATTAAGTTTATCCATGGACTCATTGTAACCCCACAGCGTTTCGCCGTGGGCAAAATTGCGGCTCTCTGCTAAAATAGCGAGTTGCGGTATTTGCAGCTTTTGCATCAAGAAGGGGTGTAGCCATGGCTCGAACCTGCGACCTTTGCGGAAAAGGTCCCAAATATGGAAATCACATCAGCCACGCGCACAATGTGACCAAGCGCCGTTGGAATCCCAACCTGCGGCGCGTGCATGCCCTGGTCGAGGGCGCCCCCAAGACGATTAACGCCTGCACCGCGTGTATTCGTTCGGGGAAAGTCATCAAGGTCAGCTAGAAGAGTCATCCGTTGTCAGTCATCAGCTTTCAGCAACAGCCTGAGGCCGCCGCCTTACTGACAACGGAAAACCGAGGACTTCTATCCTCACCCCTCGACTTCGGCGATCACGTCAATTTCCACCGTGACGTTGCGCGGCAGGCGGGAAACTTCCACCGTGGAACGGGCCGGCGGGCTTTCGGTGAAGAAGCGTGCGTAAACCTCATTCATCATGGCGAAGTCCGCTAAATCCCGCAGATAAACCGTGGCTTTCAGAACATGTGCCAGGCTCGACCCCGCGGCCTCCAGAACCGCCGAGAGGTTTTGCAGCACCCGCGCGGTCTGCACGGCGGCGTCGCCTTCCACAATATTCCCGGTTTCAGGGTCCAGGGGGATTTGCCCGGACAGGAAAAGCAGGTTGCCGGAACGGATGGCCTGCGAATAAGGCCCGATGGCCGCCGGCGCGAGAGGGGTGGAGATGGCTTGTTTGCTCAAGTGTTCCTCCGGGAAGTGAGGTGGCAGTTTTGTACTACGGCTGCGTAACGCGCTCGACCTGATAGACGCCTTCGATTTTGCGCAGAGAGGAAATGATTTTCTCCATGTGCTCAATATCCACAATATCGACGATGACCTCGATGTTGGCGCGCTTATCGCCGGTGCGGGCCTCGATATTCTGAATATTGGAGTGTACCCCGGCGATGGCGGCGGTAACGTCCGCCAACATACCCTGGCGGTCTTCCGTCACCAGGGCCAGCTTGACGGGGTAAAGGGCGTACTTGGGGCCCATCCACTCCACGTCGATCCGGCGGTCGGCGTCGTAGAGCAGGTTTTGGACGTTGGAGCAATGCCGGGCGTGTACGGCAATGCCCTTGCCGCGCGTGATGTAGCCGATGATTTCCTCGCCGCGGACGGGGTTGCAGCATTTGGCGCGATAGACCATCAGGTCATTGTGGCCGTCCACCTGGATGGCCGCGTCGGAGGCCACGCCCAGGGCGCGCTTGACCGAGGCCGCCAGGCGCGAGGCTTGCACGGGCTCGAGCTTGGCCGTGGGCACGAGTTTGGCCAGCACCTGCCGCGCCGAGAATTTCCCGTACCCGATGCCGGCGTAGAGGTCGTCGGCCCCCATGTTGCCGTAGTCGTGCGCCACGCGGGCGTAATCCTCCTCGCTGATCTTCTTCAGGCCGATATCGTATTTGTGCGCTTCCTTCTCCAGCAGGCGCTTGCCGATGTCCAGGGCCTGCTTGCGCTGGGCGACGTTGATCCAGTGCTTGATTTTATTGCGCGCGCGCGCGGTGTTCACCAACCCCAGCCAGTCGCGGCTGGGAGCATGGTTCGCCTGGTTAACGATCTCCACGATGTCGCCGTTGCGCAGGTGGTATTTGAGCGGCATGATGCGGCCGTTCACCCGGGCGCCCACGCAATGATGGCCGACCTCGGTGTGGATGGCGTAAGCGAAGTCGATGGAGGTGGCGTCGCGCGGCAGGACAATCACTTTTCCCTTGGGCGTGAACGTGTACACCTCTTCCGGGTAGAGGTCCACTTTCAGGGTGGAGAGGAATTCCCCCGGGTCGCGCATTTCCTGCTGCCATTCCACCAGGTGGCGCAGCCAGGCGAAGCGCTCCTCGTCCTGCTGGGTCAGCGGGCTGCCCTGCTTGTACTTCCAATGCGCGGCAATGCCCTCCTCCGCGATGCGGTGCATTTCCTCGGTGCGAATCTGCACCTCGAAGGGCTGGCCGTGCGGGCCCATGACGGAAGTGTGCAGCGACTGATAGAGGTTGGGACGGGGGATGGCGATGAAGTCCTTGATGCGGCCGGGCACGGGCCGCCAGGTGTTGTGGATGACCCCCAGGGCGGCATAACAGTTCTTGACGTTGTCGGTGACGATGCGCACGGCGAGCAGATCGTAAACCTGCTCGATGGGAATCTGTTGGCGGCGCAACTTCTGCCAGATGCTGTAAAGGCGCTTGACGCGGCCCTCGACCCGCGCCGGGATGTTGGTCTCCTTCATTTTGGCTTCCACCTGCGCGCGCACCTCGGCGAGAAACTCATCGCTGACCTTGCGTCGGCTCTCGATGGTGCGCTTCAAGTCTTCGAAGGCCTCGGGCTCCAGGTGGCGGAAAGCCAGGTCTTCCAGCTCGCCGCGGATTTTCCCCATCCCCAGGCGGTGAGCAATGGGAGCGTATATTTCCAGGGTCTCGCGGGCGATGCGCAGGCGGCGGTCGGGAGGAAGAAACTCCAGCGTGCGCATATTGTGCAGGCGGTCGGCAAGTTTCACCAGGACGACGCGAATGTCGTCCACCATGGCGAGGACCATTTTGCGGAAATTCTCGGCCTGCTGATCTTCCGGGCTCAGATACTTGATGCGGCTGATTTTGGTGACGCCCTCGACGATGCGGGCCACCTCCGCGCCAAAATCCTGCTGCACCAACTCGGCCGTCGTGTGCGTGTCTTCGATCACATCGTGCAACATGCCTGCCGTCAGGCAGATGGGGTCCATTTTCATGCCGGCGAGGATGTGTACCACTTCCAGGGGATGGCAAATATAGGGCTCGCCGGATAGGCGCTTCTGCTGGGCATGATGGGAGGCGGAGAATTCGTAAGCGCGCCGAAGCAGAGAGAGGTCCTCACTTCCGCGATACGACTGCACTTGGCGAAGGATGTCCTCGAATTGAACCATACTCGCTTCTAACATTCTAACAGTTCGGAGGGGAACGGTGTAGCCGCAGAAGGGCAGTAGGCTGTAGGTGCGAAAGAGGTGTCAGGTATCAGGCGTCAGCCCGCATTCCTCAGGATGTCTGGATGCTCATAGGGGGAGCAAGGCTTCCGCGGTGGCGGAAAGCGTTTCCACTGGCACTCGGAGCGAAGCTTTGTAGTGCCGTGCAGGTGTTAGGTTTTTACTGGCACCTGGCGCCCGGCACCTGAGACCCGGCACCTCACACCTATTCCGCGCCTCGGCGGTGAAAAATCTGGAATGGGAGGGCGGGAAAAAACCACGGCCGGACTTGCGCTCGACATCGTCAGTCGAGACAAGTCCGGCCGCAAGCCCCAGGGGAGGAGTTTTGGGACTATTGGATGTCAGATGCGGGGGCGGCTTCACTCGAGCCGCTGGCCGTTCCCGCCTTCCGGGCTGCCAGAGCCTTATCCACCCAATCCTCCGCCATTTTCAAATCTGCCGCGCGGGTCTCATTATCTGAATCAATCTCCGACTTCTGGCGGTACATGAGGTTGAGGTAGACCATGGCTTGGTCGTCGTTAGGTTTGAGCTCAAGGGCTTTTTTCAGAGCGGCAAGGCCCTCATCGATGAGCGGCCCATTCTCTTCCGCCAGCGGCTTGCGGAGCTTTTCCGGGATCACGGGCAGATCATTGGGATGGTGAACCGGATCCTTGGGCGCGGCGAGATTATGTTCCACCCGTAGCGTCTGGGCGCGGGGGAAGCACACTCCCCAATCCAGCACGCCAATCCAGTAGTAGGGCTCGGGATTGTTGGGTTCCAACTTGATCCGCTCCTGATTGTATTCCTTCGCCTTGTCGAATTTCTTCATCTCGTAATACATCTGGGCAATGCTGGCGATGGCGGTCGTGGTGGCGCTGGTCTTACCATCATCGATCTTCACGACATCCTGGAAGGCGGCGATGGCTTGTTCAGCGACCTTTACATTCTCCGGGGAATCCGAGCCCGGAAGAAATTGCTGCGCATACGCGGTCGCCAGATACAGGCGGGCGTTGAGCAGGGTGGGATCAAGGCTGACGGCCTTTTGAAAGTGGTCGATGGCGGCCTGGAACTGCGCGTTGCGGAAATCGTTCACGCCCTTATTAAGATGATCGCGCGCCTTCAGGCGGTTGCAGCCGCAGGCAGCCAGCGCCAACAGCAGCGCCCCAAAGAGAGGGGCTATTTTATAGCGTTTCATCAGGGTTCCTCCCTCGACGAAAGCAAGTGAGGAATTAATGTTGTTCCTCAATCGCCTTCGTAATTAACCCAATCTTTTCGACCCCCAGCGGCCTTGGCAATGCCGATAACGGCGGTGCCATCGCCAAAGCCCACGGCAGGGTCGCTCTTCACGAACATCACACGCTCGTTGCGGGTATACCTTTATCGAAAAGCTCCCGCCTAGCCGCTGACCGCAAGCGATGTTCCGACTCGCCTGCGGCAAGCAAGCCCAAAAACCCCAGCCTTACTCCCCTTCCAGGGCCTTGGTGATTAACCCGATTTTGTCGATCCCCGCGCCTTTGGCGATGTCAATGACCTCAGCGACGGCGCCGAATTCCGTGTTCGGGTCACCCCGCACAAATATAATGCGTTCGTTGCGGGACTTGAAGATATCCTCCAACTTGGGACCGAGTTCCCCCACCGAGGTGTTGTCTTGATTGATCTTAAGGCGCCCCATGGCGTCGACACTCACCACGATCGTCTGGTTGAGGACGGCTTGGTTCTTCTCCGGCTCCTTGCTCGGCTGAGGAACGAGCGCATCGAGTCCTTTAGGTGTCAAAGGTGTGATCACCATGAAGATGATCAGCAGCACCAGTAACACGTCGATGAGCGGGGTAACATTCATGTCCACCATGGGACCTTTCTTGCCACCCCCTACGGCCATAGACATAGTACTACCCTCCTTCGGGTTAAGCGAGCCGGGCCCAGCGTACTGCGGCCGCCCCTATTATTGCGGCGGCGCCGGTACGTGTTCGGCTCGCTTTTCAGTCAGCAGGCCCAGAGTGTCCACTCCCGCGGCGCGGACATTGTCCACCACAGTGGCCACCACACCATATTTCGCCCGACGGTCGCTCTTGACGTAGACCGTCTTATCCAGCTTACTGCCAATCATCTCTTTCACCTTGGTGGTGATTTCGCTGGGTGCGATCTGGTCGTGTCCAAGATAGATCTTGCCGTCCCTGCTGACCGCCAGCACGACCGCGTCCTCTTTATCGGCATCGTGCATGTCGCGCGGGTTGTCGGTTTTTGCCATATCCACGCTGAAATTCTTCTGCAGCATGGGAGTAATCACCATGAAGATGATCAACAGCACCAGCATCACATCCACCATGGGGGTTACGTTAATATCCGAGACAGCTCCGAGCGTTCCCCATTTCTTAGCCATTTACTTCTTCCCCCGCGATGACCGCTTAATGAAGTAGTCGATCAACTCCGATGAAGAGTTATCCATCTCGACGTCGAACGATTCGATCTTGCTGGTGAAATAGTTGTAAATCCACACGGCCGGGATGGCGACGAACAGACCGAAAGCGGTGGTGACCAGGGCTTCGGAAATACCGCCCGCGACCGCGCCCAGACCCGTGGACTTGGCTGTGGAAATCCCTTCAAACGCGTGGATGATGCCCAGCACGGTGCCGAACAGCCCCACGAAAGGCGCCGTGGAGCCGATAGTGGCCAGGGTGGAGACGCCGCGCTTCAGCTCGGCGTGTACGATGGCAGAAGCCCGTTCCAGGGCCCGCTTGGACGCTTCGATGGTCTCGCCGGAGATTTCCGTCGAACACTTGATGCGCCTGGAATTCCTGCAGGCCTGCCGTAACCACCTTCGCCAAGTGGCTGCGCTTGTTCTGCTCGGCAATGGAAATGGCTTCGTCAATCTTCCCGTCCTTCAGCGCACCCGCCACGGCCGGGGCGAAAACCCGCGACTGCTTGCGAGCGGAGCTGAAAGCGATCCAACGATCGATCATGACGCCAATCGACCAGGCCGACATAATAAATAGAACGATCACCACGAGGCGGGCCGGCCAGCCCATCGCACGCCACATGGAAATGGGGTCAAATCCCACCTCCGCTTCCTGGAACAACCACAGACCTAGAGTCATAAGGTTTGCAGCTAACATAGTGTTGTTTTCCCTCCTCTAAAATTACCAGAATCTCCTGGTTATTCGGTGGTGGGTCAGTCGGCCGTAGCGGCGGTCTCTGACTGCCGGAATCCCTTGCCTCAGAAGCCGGCGGCCATAGACCGCCGCCACCGGAAACCAAACTTACCCACTACCCGTTTATTCTGACAACGTGAAGTTCACATCGATCTCCGTAGCCACCTCCACCGATTCGCCGTTCAGCAACGTGGGTTGATAGCGCCAGCGGGACACGGCATCCAGAGCCGCTTTGACCAGCAACGGGTGGCCGGATATAACTTTCAAGTCTTGGATCGTGCCGTCCTTGCTGATAACCGCGTCCAGCCGCACCACACCCTGAATGCGCGCCATCTTGGCGAGGGGCGGATACTCGGGCGTGGGCCGGAAAATCAACTTCGCCGATTCCACCTGGCCACCCACCCGGACGCGCTTGGGAGCTACCGGCTTCGGTGGGGGAGGAGGAGGAGCAACGGCGGAAAGCGAGCCGCCGATGACGCCGCCGAGCACGCCGCCCCACGACCCTCCCGGAACGCCGCCGTAAACGCCGCCTACCACACCCACCGTGCCGGGAGGCGGCGCCTCGTCCTTGACTTTGGCAATGGTCTTGGGAATAACCGTGGGCGCCCGCATAAGATCTTCCTCGCTGACCCGATGGAATACCCGCGGAGGTGGAGCGGCCGCGGGCGGAGGCGGGGGCGGGGGCGGAGGTGGAGGCGCCGCCAGGAAGGTCATCAACTGCGCCTTGGGCAGGGCCTCGGTGTAAATCAGCGGCACCAGGACCATCACGCCGATGATGAGGGCTTCAAAAAGGTAAGCGATGGGAAGCGTCGCCCGCTGCCAGTCGCCCGTCTTGGCCGCGCTATACACCAGGTAAATGATGAATCCCACCAGATTGAGCAAAAGCACGATGATAAACCAAACGGCGCGGTTGAAACCGTGGCGTTTACAATCCGCCAAGACATAACAGAGGATCACGGCGAAGGCCGTAGCCACCGCCGCCACAATCGCCGACTGCGCCGCGATGATCTTCGTCTCGTTGGCCGAAATCGTGGGCAGTATGAAGAACAATGACAGGAAGACTGCGGCGCCGATCACGATCGAGATGAGCCAGTGGATGCCCCGCAAAACTGGCGCCGCCTTGACCGAGGACTCCAGCAAGGTGTCTTCAAACATGGATTATCGCCTCCTCCAGAACTACGCGCGATGGGGTCATGCCGCAGCAAAAGAACCGAACCGGCACGCGCTCAAGCTACTTTGACCCGCGAACTCACTCCACCCCTGGCCAGCCGCTGATAAAAATACACCACAATCGGGCTGGCAATAAAAATGGAAGAATAAGTGCCAATAATCACCCCCACCACCAGGCAGAAAGCGAATCCGTGAATGACTTCGCCTCCAAACAGGAAGAGGGAGAGAACCGCCAGAAAGGTCAGGCCCGAGGTCAGGATGGTCCGGCTGAGAGTCTGGTTAATGCTGTGATCGACGAGTTGGGAAAAATCGCCTCGTTTGGTCGCATGGACGTTCTCCCGGATTCGATCGAAGACCACGATCGTATCATTCATGGAGTAGCCCACCAGCGTCAAAAGGGCCGCGATGACCGTCAGGGTGATTTCCTTATTCAACAGAGAGAAAAATCCCAGCGTAATAATCACATCGTGGAAAGTAGCTACCACGGCTGCGACGCCATAGATTAGCTCAAAACGAAACCAAATGTAAATCAACATCGCTCCCAGACCCGCCAGGGTTACATAAAGAGCTTGGCGGCGCAGGTCGGAGCCCACCTTCGGTCCCACGATTTTGGTGTTGGTGATGGCGTAACTGGAAAGGTAAAAGTCTTTCGCCAGCACGGAGATTACAGATGGGGTAACGCCGGGCACGTCGCGCAGGCTGTTAAAGTCTCCCAGCAAACCGCTGCGCGGCGGAGTATTGCGGTAATTCACCACGGCGTCGGCAAGGTCGCGATAGGTTTTACTGGCCGTCTCCAAGCCCTTTATTCCCACGCCCAGGGGATCTTCCGCCGTCAGGTGATCGGCTACGGTTTGCGGGCTGGCATTGTTGAAGTCGATCTTCCCCTCCGGACCCTTGCCGTAAAGATCGGAAAGGCTGCCGATGATGGCCTGCTTGCCGGCGTCCAAGGCGTTGGTGGCGGTGGTGGTCCTGAGGTCAAGCCCGATAATCGCGGCGTGATCGCTGGCCGGCCCAAAGGGCTGAATGGTTGCGTTCCGCAAATTCTGCTTGTCCAATTCATGACGGATGGAATCGACGCTGGGGACCTGGGCGAACTTGACATACACCAAGGTTCCGCCGCGGAAGTCAATCCCATAAACCAATCCGTGGTGGACCACCATGGAGATAATCCCCGTCAGCGCCAAGGCCAGGGAAAGGGAGATGAAATACCACTTTATTCCCATCCAGTCAATCTTTGGTTCGTGGAAAAACTCCATGGACCCCCTCGCACCTCTCCTTTGACATTGACACCGCAGGAACGCGGTAAGTTCCAGAAAATTATCGGGCTGTTCCCAAAAGTTGAAGAGTCAAAAAAGGTGAAAAAGTCGAAAAAGGAAGCTCTTCAGCTCGTTCAACTTCTTCAACTTCTTAGACTCGTTCGACTCCTTCAACTCCAATCGACCCCTTCAACACAGGCACCTAAATACTCAGCGCCACGCCTCTTTCACGCCGCGTCAAAACGTAATCAAAGATCACTCTCGAAACAAAGACGGAGGTAAACAAGTTAGCAATCAGGCCGATGGTCAAGGTCACGGCAAAACCACGAATCGGACCCGTCCCGAAGGCGAACAGTATCATGGCGGAAACGACCGTAGTGACGTGGGTGTCAATAATCGTCCGGAAAGCCTGTTCAAAGCCCGCCGCCACTGCCGCTCCGACGGCCTTGCCAAGCCGCAATTCTTCACGGATTCTTTCAAAGATGAGCACGTTCGAGTCCACACCCATGCCCACGGTTAAAATGACTCCGGCAATGCCCGGCAGCGTAAGAACCGCGCCAAAATAGCCCAGTGCGGCAACCAGAATGAGCAGATTCAGGATCAGGGCCACGTCGGCGTTAATTCCTGAACCGCGATAATAGACCAACATGAAGCCCATTACTGCGAGTAAGCCCACAATTGAGGCGACCACCCCATGGCGGATCGAATCGGCTCCCAGCGACGGACCCACGGTCTCCTCCGATTCATAATGGATCGAGGCGGGGAGGGCGCCGGACCGCAGCACCAGCGCCAGATCTTGGGCCGTCTGCGGGGTGAAATTCCCACCGGAAATTTCACCGCGGTCGCTAATCTGGCCGTGGATTTCCGGCGCGCTGTAAACACGATTATCCAGCACAATGGCCAGCATTTTGCCGATGTTTTGGCCGGTTACCCGTTCAAAGCGCGCCGCCCCATCGCGGTTCAGCGTGAAGTTCACACTGGGCCGTCCGGCGGTATCGTGGGAGGGCTCTGCCCCGCTCAAATCACGCCCCGTGACCGCCGCGATGCGGTTCAACACGTACCATACTTCCGCCTTGGTTCGCTCGTCAGTACCCGGCACCAGTTCGGTGTCTGGCGGCAGCACTCCGCCATGGGTGGAGAGGGCCGCCTCGCGGGAAGGATAAGGCCCGTCCTGCACCAGCTTGAGCTCCAGCAGGGCGGTGGATTGCATGATGTCTTTGACGCGCGACGGGTCATCCACTCCGGGCAACTGCACCACTAACTCGTAATCACCCTCCTGGCCGTACTCGGCAATCGTCGGTTCCGTGACCCCCAGCGCATCAATACGGCGGCGAATGGTGTCCATCGCCTGGTCACGCGCCTGGTTGCGAATGATGGCCGCCGCGCTCACCTTCAGGATCAGCAACCGGGAGGTCTCATCGCCGGGAACCCGCGCCAAGTCCCAGTCGGAGAAGGGGCCGGCGGCTATCGTCTGTTGTAAGTCGGCTGACCTTTCCTGGGGTATACCTTTAATAAGAATGCGGTGAATGGGGGGATTCTGGTTCTTGTCGTCGTCCGGCTCGATATCTGCGTAAGGAACGTTCTTGGCTTTCAGTTCATCCTTTAACCGCTCCAGCGTCTCGCCGGCGGTGATGTTCACGGCATCCTCAACCTGCACTTGCAAGACCAGGTTGGTTCCACCCTTCAGGTCCAGCCCCAAACGGATGCGGCTGTGGATGTTGTCCTTGAGCTCCTGCACGTTCTTGGGAAAACCGATAATCCCCAGAATGCATATCAGAATGACAACGAGAATGAAAATGGCCCGGCCACGAATCTTGGTTTCCATGTAATGAACTACCTCAGCAGACCTTCCGAAATCATCGCCTCAAAAAAACCGTCAAAATACCCATCCGGCCCCATTTGGACCCATTCCAGAAGTAAGGGGAAGTCCTCGCTCCTCATCCACCAGGGGTGCCAGCCCGCCGATTCCTAACGACGAGCGACATAATGTCCTTATGCGCCGCTACCCCGTGCAACCGCTTACCACCCCTACGCTCACTCTTTGGTGGGCAATGGTGGTTTATCCACAATGATCCGGGAAAACCTGCTCCGGGCGCTTACTACTTTTTCCCCTTGCCCCCGGAATCTTTCCCGGAGTCCCCCGCGTCATCCGTCACGATGCCGGTGATGGCGGAGCGTGCTGCGTCAACCTTGACCTGGCTGGCAATCTGCAATTGCACCGTGCCATCCCGAAATCCCACGATGGTGCCGTAAATCCCCCCGCTGGTCACGACACGATCTCCCGTCTTCAGATTCGCCAGCATCTGTTGGAGCTTCTTACGCTGTTGCGATTGTGGCCGCAGCACCAGGAAATACCAGATGGCGAAAAGTGGGGCGAAGAACACGAGCAACTGGGTGAGCGGGCCCGATAGACCAGGGTCCGCCGCCAGAAGGATAGGATTTACGATGTGGCACTCGATCAAGGCCGAGCCGTCTTTCCAGAGATTAGCATCAGAAACCCGTCCGTGAAGCTCAGGGTTTTCTCGGTTCGGGCTTTCCGGATTCGTTTCGGGTATGAGAACGCTTAAGGTCGCGCGCGCACCCTACGGTGGAATTCCGCGAACTCTCCAAACAGGAGAGACTGCCTGATTCTGCGCATCGTGTCAAGGTAAAAGTGCAGGTTGTGATGCGTCGCCAGGATGGCTCCCAACATTTCCCCGGTCACAAAAAGATGGCGCAGGTAGCGGCGCGAATAACGCCGGCAAACCGCGCAGGTGCAAGACGGGTCCAGAGGCCGGTCGTCGCGGGCGTACTGAGCGTTCTTAAGAATGACCTTGCCCTCGGAAGTGAAGGCGCAGGCGTTGCGCGCGTTGCGTGTGGGCATGACGCAATCGAACATGTCAATGCCGCGGGCCACGCCCTCCAGAAGGTCTTCCGGCGTACCCACCCCCATCAAGTAGCGTGGGCGGTCGCGCGGCAGCAACTCCGCCGTATACTGCACGGTGTCGTACATCTCCGACTTGGGTTCACCCACCGCCAGCCCGCCCACGGCGTAGCCTTCAAAATCCAGGTCCATCAGCGCCTCGGCGCTTTGACGGCGCAACTCCTTGTCCGTCCCACCTTGCACGATGCCGAAAAGGGTGGGGGCTGGGGGTTGGGGGTTAGGTGATGGGGACTGGGAACCGGAGACTCGAGATTCGGAACCCGAATCCCCAATTCTCAAACGTGAGCCGCGAATCTCTCGTCCATCTTCCCCAGCCCCCAGTCCCCAGCACCCAGCACCCGTTTTCTCAGCCGCCTCCTTCGCCCTCTTCGCCCAGCGCGTCGTCAGACCTACGGCGCGCTCGAGCGTTTCATGGCTGGCCGGATACTCGACGCACTCATCCAGGCACATCATGATGTCCGAGCCCAGGGCCAGTTGGATTTCCACGGCGCGTTCGGGGGAGAGAAAATGCGAGGAGCCATCCAAGTGTGACCGGAACCACACCCCATCCTCGGTGACGCGGCCCAGGGACTTCAGGCTCATCACCTGAAAACCTCCGCTGTCGGTCAGGATCGGGTGGGGCCACGACATGAAGCGGTGCAACCCGCCCGCCTCGCGTATCAGTTCGTGGCCGGGGCGAAGATAAAGGTGGTAGGTGTTGCCCAGGAGGATTTGCACCCCCAACGCTTCCAGCTGATCCTGCGTCATTCCCTTCACCGTGCCGCCGGTGCCCACGGGCATAAAGATGGGGGTCTCGACGACGCCATGAGGTGTGTACAACAAGCCTGCGCGCGCTCGTGTTGTTTTGTCTTCCGCGAGGATCTCAAATCTGATGGACATGCCGCTTGGGGGCCGCTGTGAACTCGCTCAAGCTGCTCCGGAGTAAAGGATGAAAACGCCGTGCAGCGCGGACCGGCAAATCCAGTCCGCGCTACACCGGCTGAATTCAAACGACTAACCCGTCGAGCGTTAAAAGATCAAGGTAAGCCCAACTTTTCCGATAATCCAAATCGCCCAGGCGGCAACGAAGCACAACGTGATGGGCAGGGCCTTCACTTTACCGCCCGTTGCTCGGCTCATTCCCAGCCCCAGCAGGATGACAATCCAAACCACCACGATATCAACCGACCCGGCAAGGGAGAACAGCGGCTTGGAGACCTCTTTGTAGTTCAGGAAGAACGCCAGGTTCACGGGCATGGGGTTTTGGGGGTCCAGGTTGTCGGTGCCGCCAAAGAGAATGATGGGAAGACCCAGGATAACTCCCAGCAGGCTGGGAAGGTTGGCATAACTAGTCACGGAAAAAAGCGTCTTGAATTTGGCCGTCCCACCCAGAATGGCATTCACAATCATCATCCCCAATCCTGCCATGATCAGGAAAGCAAGAATGGTGGCAACGATAATCATCACGTCGCCGAGGATGAGCGAGCGCAGGAAGTGGCCGGCACTGTCGCTGATGGCCTTCTCGATCTGCTCCGGCGTCATCCTGGAGGTAAAGGCACTGCGCTCCAACGACAGGCGCGTTATCGTTTCAATGCCCAGCTTCCAATACATCGTATCGACCAATACGCAGCTCGCCACGATGATCGTGGCCATGGGAGCAATAAAACCCGGCCAGCGGGCAATATCGTCAAAGGTCTCGCTGGGAGAAATGAAAATCCCGAATAGGCGGCTGAGGAAGGATTTCGCCGGATGATCTTCCGGCGTGGGAGGCGCAATCATTGTTTCGCCCATGGTTCGCTCCTTAATGAATTTACTCGTTGTCGCGGGATTGAAGGGCGGCCCCTGCTCGTGCGCGCCGGCGCACGACTCTGCGGCCTTTTCCCTCAGCGGTGAAAGTATCAACTCCTGAGCCCGGAAGCAAGACCATTTACGCGCGGAATTACGCACTTAACGAAGCAAAAGGAAAATCCATGTTCTGGGCTGGAGGGCCGGTAGAAAGGGCATGGCTACCCCGACCGCTGCTTTGCCTTTTTCGGCTTGCTCGGACGCGTCACTTGCCGGGGCATATCGGCGGTCGGCTTTACCTTGAGAAGAAGGGAGAGCGCTTTCCCCTCGGGCAGCGGGATGCGAATATTGTTTCCGGGCTTTGCCATATATCGCCTAGTGTTCTGTGATGTATCTATCAAAATTACGCAGAAAGTCAGTGAGATCAGTTCCCTTTGTTCTTCCGGCCGCCCCTCACCCTGCCTTGCTATCCCATTATCGCGGCAAAGCCTGCGTGCCCCAATACGATGAGCACCCAAATTCCCAGGTAAACGAGGAAAATCTTAGCGGTCCCGACTTTTTTCCCCGTGGCGGCGGAAAGCCCCAGGGAAGCCAAGATTATGAACCAAACCCTGAGAATGTCAAACGAACTGGCGATCACGTATAGCGCCTTCGAAGTCTCCCGTGGATTCAGGAAGTATCCCACAGTGGTGGGGAGGAAGTTATCCGGATTGAATTGCTCGAGGTCACCGAAGAAGATCAATACCAAACCCAGAACCACCCCCAAGAGGAGAACCAGATTGGCGTAACAGACTACGGAAAAGCACGACTTGAAATTCGCCGATGCTCCAAAGATAACGTTGGTAATGAAAAGTCCCACCGCCGCGATGACGAGGATGAAAATGGGCACACCAAGGACGCCACCCACGCGCATGGCGATGGCCGTGAACGTGGCCGCCCCGTGAACTGCCTGGTCGAGCTGCTCCGGGGTCATCTTGTCAGCCCTGCCGCTGATTTCAAGCGACCGCAGGATGATTCGCCCGGCGCCAATTTTCTCCAGCATGGCTTCGATGATAGCGACGGACCCCACGATCGAGATAATTAGTGGCGTGAGGAAATCCGGTCGGCGCACTATCGATTCAAATGTCTGTCCCGGTGAGATGAAAATTCCCACCGCTCGGCTAAAGAAAGAATCCGCCGAGTGATCTTCCGGCGTGGGAGGCGCAATCATTGTTTCGCCCATGGTTCGCTCCTTAATGAACTTACTCGTTGTCGCGGGATTGAAGGGCGGCCCGTGCTCGTGCGCGCCGGCGCACGACTCTGCGGCCTTTTCCCTCAGCGGTGAAAGTATCAACTCCTGAGCCCGGAAGCAAGACCATTTACACGCGCGGCGATACTCAGACCAATGGGGCGAAGACTTCTGGGTGCGGCAAGTTCGCGGCGGCCTGGGGAAAAACGTTTTCCCATTAGCGCCCGGAGCGAAGTGGGAGTAGGCGTCCCCCGTGGCGTACGGAGCGAAGCTTTGGAGTGCGCGTAGCTTGCTACCGGTTTTGCCCCCAGCCAGCTTGCTGGCGGGGAATGCTTATTGGGAGGGAAGTGGTGATTACAACCCGTCTCATAAACGCCTCGAGTCGCCGAAGCCTAATTCTGACCGTCTCCCTTTTGTGGTTCAACTTCCGGATTGCTCGTCGAGAGCAAGGCGGCAGGGTTGAGCTTGTACGAAGCTCAAATGAGTGCATTGGCGATTTTGAGTCAAGCGAGGAAGCGTTCCGTTGTCCGGATTTCAGAGTCGCGACCTGGGCACTTTGCATCGATCCGCCGTTTGCCAAATTGATTCGGGGTAGCTGGTTTGCTAAAGTCGTCATCATGTCCGAGCCATCCACCGAGCAGATACGCGAATTGCTGGACTCCCTTTATCGCGGGGATTCGGGACGAATCCTGGCAACTCTGACCCGCTTGCTCGGTGATTTTGATCTTGCCGAGGAGGCGATGCACGAAGCCTTTGCGGCTGCGCTGAGCCTGTGGCCGAGGAGTGGAGTACCCGGCAACCCGCGACCGTGGTTGATTTCGACGGCCCGATTCAAAGCCATTGATACTCTGCGCCGACGGGCAAGGTTTGATGCGTCTCAAGACGATCTCGGGCGATATCTCGAAGCGCAAAGGAGTTCGGCGGAAAGGTCCAAGGAAGAGGACTATCTTGAGGACGATCGGTTGCGCCTGATTTTTACCTGCTGTCATCCATCTCTAGCGCCGGAAGCGCGCGTTGCGCTCACCTTGCGTGAGGTGTGCGGGCTGACCACCGAGGAGATAGCAAAGGCCATCCTCATCACTCCGCCTGCGCTGGCGCAGCGCATTGTGCGCGCCAAGGCAAAGATTCGAGAGACACCGATTCCGTACGAGGTGCCAGCGCCGCAGGAATTGCCGGAGCGACTAGGCGCGGTGCTTCAGGTCGTCTATCTCGTCTTTAACGAGGGTTATTCGGCGGCGGCGGGAGCGGAGGTTACGCGGGCCGAGCTAACCCGAGAGGCGATTCGACTGGGCCGGTTGCTCGCCGAACTCCGGCCAGAGCCGGAAGCGATGGGGCTGCTTTCCCTGATGTTGCTACAGGAATCCCGTCACGCCGCCAGAACCACTCCGACCGGAGAGCTGATTTTGCTGGAGAACCAGGACCGCTCGCTCTGGAACCGGGAGCAGATCGCGGAGGGAGTGGAATTGCTGGGGAAAGCCCTGAAGTCCCGCCGCTTCGGCTCTTACACACTGCAGGCGGCGATTGCGGCCGTTCATGCGCAGGCGCAATCGGTGGCTGCCACCGACTGGCGGCAGATTGTTGCGCTTTACGACCGATTGCTACGAATTCACCCTTCGCCCGTTGTCCAGCTCAATCGTGCCGTGGCCATTGCCATGCGCGAAGGTCCGGAGGCCGGCCTGACGCAGATCGATGCGGTGTTGGAAAATGGCGAATTGGCAAATTATTACCTGGCGCATTCAGCCCGTGCGGAGATGTACCGCAGGCTCGGCAGGACAGCCGAGGCTCGGTCCTCATATGAGAAAGCTCTTGCGCTGACCCAACAGGGACCCGAGCGGCAATTCCTGCAAGAGCGGATTCGGCAGTTGAAATAAAAGTAATGTCCGGCGGCGATCGCTAGCGAAAAGCGGTGTGCGTCCCGCGTGTTCCCACACTCACCCGTGGCGATGCAAAGATGGGCCAGCCCCCCTGCCTAGGCAACCTTCCAAATATCTTTGGCAAAACCGGCCATCCACTCCTGCCGCTCGTTCACGTTCGAGGTGTTCCAGTCGGTATATTTGAGCAACTGCTTCGTGAGTTCCAAACCGGATTTCTCGTACTCGGGCTTCTTGACCGAAAATTTCTCATTCTTGATTTTCTCGTTGAGGCTCTTCGCCAGGAGTGTTAGATTCCCTAGCCGGTCAATCCACAAATCGTGGTCTTTCCACCTGTCGGCGGCGGGAGGGGTCTGCGGATAGATATGCTCCACATGAACACGGTCCGTCCCCTCGACGGCGAGTTCCTTGGTCTCTCGAATAGCGTGCTCGATCTCGCGCAAAACGTATCGAGCACTGTTTCTTCGGCCGACACGCGCTGTTTTGAACTTCGTAGTGAATTGATCGTCGGTCGGCACAAAGGCTGCGAGCCTAGCGATACTCGCCTCGAATGCTTTATCGGCGCGTAATTGGCGCGCGATCTCGAAAGAGATGTCTTCGAGCTTCGATGTCTCCAAACCTCCGATCACGCTGTGGCGAACGAAGGTGGCTACTAGCGCGTTGAGAAACCTCTTTCGGCCCTCGATATCTTCGATTGAATACGCGCTCAGGACCGCCGGCAGCAGGGACGCAGCGCCCAACATCTGAATTGCCAAAAGTGAGCGGCGAAGATCCGGCTCTGCCTCGGTTGCCATCACGATGTCGTGGTAAAGAACTGCAGCTTTCCCCAGTTCCCGAGAGAAGCTGAGCGATTCGACCTTCTTATCCTCGATGTGTTGCTTCATCTCTCTGTATAGCGCATGGGTCTTGATGTCGCCGTATTGCGACAGCCAGTAGTGTCGAAGGAAGCTCTGGACGCTGGCTTCGTCCTCGATCGCCAAGATGGCCTCCCACAGGTTGATGATCTCGTTGTGCTCCGCGTCGGTGTTTGCCCGCCTCAGCAAGAGCGTCCGCAAGAGATCGGGAGTCGAAAGCCCGATGCCTCGGTCGTTCAACGTCTCGAATACCGATGACGCGTTGTCTTCATCCGTGGAACGAACGGCCACGAGGGAGACGTGATTCGTGAGAACGTCTTGAATTCTGAGAGCCCATCGGTACGCCGGTTCACCTCGCCCCAACTCGGTGTATTTCGTTTCAAACGCCTTCCTGAAAAAGTCGCGTGCAGCACGAATCGTATGCTGAGAGGTCAGTTTTGGAACTGGGGCGGGCTCCAGGGTGGGAAACTCTTGAATCTCCCGCTGAAAGAACTCCTTATCATATCGGTTCATCGTCAACTTATGATTCGTCGTGTTCGTTGCGTCCTCAATGTCCGCAATGTATCGCTGTTGAATCCGGCCGGCCGCGTCGGCCTTGTACTCCTTCAGGAAGTCACGAATGACAGACAGGAGAATTGTCGCTGTGGCAAGCCGTTGTTGACCGTCGAGGAGCAGTTGTTTGCCGCCCGCATCCACGATGACGAGCGCTCCCAAGAAATACTCTTGGTCCGTAATGTTCTTATCTGGGTAACGATTCGAAAAATTCAGAAGATCCTTCCAGAAGATTTCGACGCGCGGATTATCCCAACTGTAGCTCCTCTGCCATTCGGGGACTTGAATCGCAGGGCTTGTCAGAGCTAACAGCGTACCCACGGTGTTTCGGTCGCTTGTGTATTTATCGGCCATATCGACAGGAATACATTAATTCAACTCTGGGGAAGAAGCAAAATTTCTTTGACGATTTGTCGAATTCCGGTCCTCCGTTCGACTATAGGGTGAAGGCAGGGCAAACGGCCCGCCCGAAGACCGTCACAGGACAAAGGAGAAATGATGACGCAATATTTGGTTGCTATTCACCACCCCGACGGGTACGACGGGTCGATCGAGGAAGAAGCGATGCACCGCGATATCGACGTGCTCAACGAAGAGATGGAGGCTGCCGGCATCAGGGTCTTCGCCGGAGGCCTCACCGCGGCCGGCAGCGCGAAGCCGCTGCGGGCGCAGCCCGATGGTAAGGTGCTCGTCACCGACGGGCCTTACCTGGAGACCAAGGAGCACATCGGCGGTTTTTGGATACTGGAAGCCGCTGACATGGACGAGGCGCTGGCGTGGGGCCGCAAGGCTGTCGTCGCCTGCCGGGCGCCGGTCGAGGTGCGCCCGATTAACTGACGGAGGACCCAACGGAAGGCGGGTGGCCTGGGCTTTTGATCTTGCGGGCATTACCAACGGCTCTCTGGGTCACAGGAAACAAGGAGGAATTGATGAAATACATTTGTTTGGGATACATCGAGCCAGGAAAATTCGAAGGGATGACCGAGGACGAGCGACACGCAGTGCTCGACGAATGCTTTGAGTACAACGACCATCTGCGCGCCAACGGACATCTTGTTGCCGAAGTAGCCCTTCAGCCTCCGGAGACCGCGTTGACCCTGTACTGGAAAAACGGCAAAGTCGCGACCACCGACGGCCCCTATGCGGAAACCAAGGAACAGCTCGGCGGGCTTCAAATCCTTGAGGCGCGAGACCTCAATCACGCCCTTCAGCTTGTCTCACAGCTTCCCGGCTTTAAACATGGACTTGGACCGGTGGAGATACGGCCGGTTGCGGATTTGACCGAAGTAATAAGGGAGAGCGAGCAGCGGCGACGGCGAAAGGATACCTCGCGATGAGGGCGGCCGCTTTTGCCCCCAGCCAGCTTGCTGGCTGGGAATGCGAATAGGGCGCGAAGTGGTTATTGAGGTCCCCGCAAGCGAGCTTGCGCGGACAATTGAATTCCCGCAAGCGAGCTTGCGGGAGGGAAAGCGGTAGCAAGCTACGCGCACTCCAAAGCTTCGCTCGGCGGGAATTGACTTCGTGCCGTGAGGGGTTGTCACACAGCCGCGGAGGGCCGTTCAGATGCGGCGCACGATCCAGCCGAAAATATAAAGCGCGGCGCCACCGTAGAGCAATATGGGCTGCAGAAACGAGCGCAAGGTTAAGAGGATGGGGAAATCCACCGGCTGCCAGGGCCCAAAGTCTCCCCAGTAAACCCGGATGAGCAGCCCCAGGACGATCATCGCCAGCGCCCGGCTGCGGATGGTCTTGGCGCGTTGCGGGCCCATCCAATAGCCCGAGGGTCGGTCAACAGTGCCGTGCTCAGGAGCAACAAACGAGGCATCACATTTGCGGCAGACGGTAGCATTATCGTAATTGGAGTAATTACAGTACGGGCAGCTTTTCATGAGCGTGGCCCCCCGCAACAAGAATAGACATGGATTTTACACCGACCTGATGCATCGCGGCGGTTCTTTCCGCCAGGGGAGCATTACTCCCGCGGCGTAGCATCAAGAAACGCCCGCAACTTCCGGCTGCGTGAGGGGTGACGCAGCTTCCGCAACGCCTTCGCTTCAATCTGGCGAATGCGCTCGCGGGTGACGGCAAAACTCTGGCCGACTTCTTCCAGCGTGTGCTCGCTGCCGTCGTCGAGGCCAAAGCGCATCTTGATGACTTTTTCCTCGCGCGGCGTCAGAGTCTTCAGCACCGACTCCGTCTGCTCTTTCAGGTTGATATTGATAACCGCTTCCGCGGGTGAAATGACCCCGCGGTCCTCAATGAAGTCGCCCAAATGCGAGTCTTCCTCTTCCCCGATGGGGGTTTCGAGGGAAATAGGCTCCTGGGCGATCTTCAAGACCTTGCGCACCTTCACCACGGGGATTTCCATCCGCTTGGCGATTTCTTCCGAGGTGGGCTCGCGCCCGTACTCCTGCACAAGCTGGCGCGAGGTGCGGATGAGCTTGTTGATGGTCTCGATCATGTGTACGGGGATGCGGATGGTGCGCGCCTGGTCGGCAATGGCGCGGGTAATGGCCTGCCGGATCCACCACGTGGCATAGGTGGAAAACTTGTACCCGCGGCGGTATTCGAACTTGTCCACGGCTTTCATCAAGCCGATGTTGCCCTCCTGAATCAGGTCCAGGAACTGGAGGCCGCGATTGGTGTATTTCTTGGCGATCGACACCACGAGGCGCAGGTTGGCTTCAATCAACTCGCGCTTGGCGGCTTCCGCCTGCTCCTCCCCCAGCACAATGTTCTGGTAGCTGCGGCGCAGCTCCATGGTGGTGGCTTGAATGCGGCCCTCAAAATCCACCAGGTTCGTGCGCGCCTGGCGCAATTCTTTGCGCAGGTCCTTGTTGCCGTTGGTGCGCGTCCCGTCCACGCGCTTTTCCAGGCGGCCGGCCTCGCGCTCGAGGGGGCGCATCTCATCCACCGCCAGGCGAATGGTCCCGATCAGCATCTTGCGTTGCGTGTGGGTAAACTGGATCGACCGCAGCAATTGTGAAATCATGATGCGATGTTCGGCCGCCGCCCAACTGTAGCGGCGGTAATCGCGCGGGCGCTTGCTGCGGGGGATGGCGTCGCGTTTGTTCCGCAACTGCCCGAGCTTCTTGTAAAGGCGCTCCATCTCATCGATGGTGCCCACCACCTCTTTCAGGCGCGCGACGACGCGGTCCTCGGTCAGCTCGTCGTCATCAAAAACCACGACTTCCTTAATGGATTTTTCCCCGCCCTTGAGCTGCCGGGCCGTGGCAAAGAGGGCCTGAATGACGATGGGAGAACGGGAGAGCGCCTTCAAGACTTTTATTTGCCCGCGCTCGATGCGTTTGGCGATTTCCACTTCGCCTTCGCGGGTCAGCAACGGCACCGTCCCCATTTCCCGCAAGTACATACGCACCGGATCGTTGGTTTTGTCCAAAGAGCCGGGGGTCAGGTCCAACTCCACGTCCTCGCCCGATTCATCACCTTTAAGGTCATCGGTCTTGTCCAGCGCAATGCCTTCCGCCGCCTTGGCGCGGGGAGAATCAACCACCTCAATTCCCTCGCTATCAAACATGGAAAGGAGATCGCTGAGGTCTTCCGCCGAATGGACGTCGGAGGGCAGGAGGTCGTTAACCTCCTCGTAAAGCAGGTAGCCTTTTTCTTTTCCCAGGCTGATTAGTTTATTAACTTGGTCGAACTTATCGTCAAACGCCAAGGCCATGGCCTCCCAGCACGTGTCAGGCTAGTCATGCATAGAAATGGAAATAGGCGACACACCGCTCCCAGCCTCCGCGGTGCTTCCGCTGGCAACCCTGAAGTGAATCTGACATAAGCCGTCAATTTCCTACGGCTCCAAAAGATTAGATGTAATATACGCCAATTCGTTTGGTCATGCGTGGAATTTTTACACTCGGGCCAATTGTCGCAACTCTTTATCCAGATTGGACTTTGCCCGCTGCAATTCCGTAAGCCGTGCCGAGTCCTGAGCTTGAGCGGCCACTTCAATGTCCCGGAGCAGCTTATCACGCTGGCGCTGGAGGCGTTGGAGTATGAGCGCCCGCAAGTAACCCCGCGCCTGTTCCAGACTCGGCGGAACCCCCGGCCAGAACAGTGCGTCGTATGCCAAGCGCTTTTCCTGGGGGCTCAGCACGCCTTCCGACTCCGCCAGATTCAGTTTCTCCTTGCGCTTCCGGGCTTCCCACAGGTGGGTGAAAACACTCTCGCCCATTAATCCGCCCACCGCGCCGCTCTCCAGGACTTCCGGCAGCAGGGCCTCCGCCACCTCTTCACTTTCCAGGCAGGCGCGCAGCAATTGCTTGACGGCATGGTTCGCGTCCGGCGCCTCTTCCACCACGCGGACTTCCCCGCGCTTCTCGCCCGCCGCCCGCCGCAGTTCGTCGCGCAGCAAACGCTCATCCACCCGCAAGCGCTCCGCCAAACGCCCGGCCAACTCAGCGCGCAACATGGGGTTGGGCACTTTGATGAGATACGGCAGGATGGCGTTGGCGGCTGCCACCTTGCCCTCGGGGGTACGTATATCGTGGTTCTTGGCGGCCCGCTCTGTCAAGTAGTCGAGATAAGAGGGCGCGTTTTTTAGCAACTCCCCGTACGCCGGCGCGCCCTGTTTGCGCACGAATTCGTCCGGATCCAGGCCGCCGGGCAGCGTCAGCACTTTGGCTTCAAATCCCGCTTCCAGCAGCAGCGCCAGGGACCGCTCCGCCGCCGCCATGCCCGCGGAGTCGGGATCGTAATTCACCACCACGCGGTGCGTGTAGCGGCCCAGCAGGCGAATTTGCCCCTCCGTCAGGCTGGTGCCGCAGGAGGCGACGACGTTCTCTTTGCCGCTGGCGGCCACGGCGATGCAATCCATGTAACCTTCCACCAGAATGGCGTAATCGAGTTTGCGGATGGCCTGCGCGGCGCGGTCCAGGTGATAGAGCAACCGGCTTTTGGTGTAAATTGCCGTTTCCGGTGAGTTGAGGTATTTGGGCTGGTCGTCGCCCAGCGCCCGGCCGGCGAACGCCACCACCTTCCCCGCGTCATTGGCGATGGGATAGATGATGCGCCGCCGGAAGCGGTCGTAGGGGCGCTGGCGCTCGGCGTCAAAGATGATGAGCCCGCTCTTCTCCAGGGTTTCCTTCTCAAAATCCGCGCCTAATTGCCGCACCAAGCCCTGCCCGTCCGCCGGCGCATAACCGAGGCGAAAACGGCCCACCACTTCGTCCGTCATGCCCCGGTCGGCCAGGTAGGCGCGCGCCAGGCGCCCTTCCGCCGTGCCCCCCAACTGCGCGGCGTAGAATTTGGCGGCGATTTCGTGCAGCTTCACCAGCGCCGCCCGCAGCTTGGTGTTGGCGTCGTAGGTTTCGCCGCCGGCCCTCTCCTCCAGGCGTACGCCTACCTTCTCGGCGACGCGCCGCAGGGCTTCGGGAAACGGCAGGCCATCAATCAGCATCACGAACTTGAAAACGTCGCCCCCCACGCCGCAGCCGAAACAGTGGAAAATCTGCTTCACCGGATGCACCGCGAACGAAGGCGTTTTTTCCTGATGGAACGGGCACAGCCCGGTGTAATTCGCCCCCGACTTGCGCAGCTTCACATAGTCGCCCACAATCTTGACGATGTCGGCCGCGGCGCGAACTTGATCGACGTCGGACATGGAAAGAAGGTGTCAGGTTTCGGGTGTCAGGTGTCGGGACCGAAATCCGAAATTCGAAATTAGGTGGATAATTCGCGAGTTTCGAGTTTCGATTTTCGAGTTTCGCTCCTTCAAGGGCACCCGATACCTAAAGCAAGAGAATATTCGACCCGGATTTCTGGAACTCTTCCTGGGGAAACTGCTGGCGGATGATATCCAGATAGGCGCGCCCCTTGGGCCGTCCATTCGCGTGTATGGCGCAAAGCTGGGTAAGGAAAATCAGCGCGTCGCGGAAATCGCTATCCCGCAGGGTGGTCATGCCCGCGCGCTGCGCCTCCTGTTTGCGGAATTCGGCAATGGACGCCTTCAGGGCCTCGTACAACCCGCGTTGCACCGCGTAGTCGATGGGCTTCTCATAAATAATCCCGCTCGACTGCGTGCGGTAAGTCTCCGCCAGCGTTTGGAGCGCCGCCAGGACGTCGGTATCCACCACCTCGCGATGGTCGGCGGCAAACCGGCAAACTGCGTGGTCGAGTTCAACCAGCAGCGGCCCGTTCGTTTCCGCGAAACTGCGACTGAATTTGACCTCCGCGAAAGGCAACTTGGTCCAGTCGATTTCCAGCCGAGTCATGTCGTATTCGCGGCTGGCGGCAAGGTATGCACAATCGCCGGGGCAATCGATAGTCACTTCGCGCTCCGTGCCGCAGCAGATGGAACAGATGCTTTCCGCCCGTGCCGGACACAGCCGCTTCGCCTTACGTTTATTGCAAATCGGACACGCCAAGGGTTTCTCCTCGCATTAGGAAGACAAGATTATGCCACACTTTCGCGGCGGGTATAAGGACGGCAGCCGGCAACGAGGGCGGGGCGGACCGGTTCGCCACGTCCGCGCTATTTTTTGTCGAGGGAGAACCAGCCGCCGATTTCCAAAATAAAACTGCCGCCCCGGTGCGGAACCGCTGGAACAAACGGTAATCGCAAATCCGCAATCCCGGATTCCACATTGCCAACCTACCGCCACTCGAGAATCGCCAATCCAAAACCGCAAATCCCAGAATCCGCTTGACCACACACTTCGCTTGGCGAAAACTGGACATCGGGGGCCCCTTGCTTCATGGCGGATAACTCTTCGCGCGTTGCCGACGTGCTGATCGTCGGCGGCGGGATCATCGGCTGCTCGATCGCCTGGCGGCTGGCGCAGGCGGGGATGAAGGTCACGGTCCTCGACCGCTCCGAGCCGGGCGCGGAAGCCAGCTCCGCCGCGGCGGGCATGCTCGCGCCGGTAGGCGAGATGGTGGAGCCCCGGGTTTTCTCGGAGCTGTGCGTTGCCAGCCGGCAGCTTTACCCGGAGTTCGCGGCGGCGATCGAAGAGGCCAGCGGTCATCACGTCGGTTATCGCAGCGACGGCTCGCTGCTGGTGGCGCTCAACGACGAGCAGGAGGAAGAACTCAAGGAAGTCCACCGCACGCAGACCGCACAGGGCTTTGCTCTCCACCCGCTCGCGGCCGCGGAAGTTCATGCCCGCGAGGCGGGACTCTCTCCGCAGGTTCGTAGCGGCCTCTTCGTCCCCGGCGATCATTGGGTCGACAACGAGCGGCTGATGCGCGCGTTGCTCGTTGCTTGCGAGCGCGCGGGTGTGCGGCTGGAAGCGGGCCGTGCCGTCAACAAGTTCCAAACCAAAACCGGCCACATCGAAAGCGCCGCGGCCGAAAACGGCGCCAACTTTAGAGCTAAGACCTACGTCCTCGCGGCAGGATGCTGGTCAGGCGAAGTGGCCGGGGGGCTGGGATTCCGCCTGCCCATCACTCCCTGCCGCGGACAGATGATGGAGTTCGAGGTGCCACGCGAATTGCCGTTCGTGGTGCGCGCGGGGATTCACTATCTGGTGCCGCGCCCGGACCGGCGCCTGCTGGTGGGGACGACGGCGGAATACGCCGGCTTTGAGAAGGCGGTTACGGCCAAAGGACTGCAATCCATTCTCCAAGGCGTGTTGTGTTTGGCGCCGCGGGTGAATGAGTTCCGCTTCCTGCGCGCGTGGGCAGGCCTTCGGCCCGACACGACGGACCACTTGCCGATTCTGGGTTATGGAGGAATTGACAACCTGGTGCTCGCCACCGGCCACTTCCGCAACGGCATCCTGCTGGCGCCGGTGACGGCGGAAATAATTGCGGATCTGATTCTACTCGGGTCAACCCCGCGGCCGATAGAAGCTTACCGCCCCACACGGTTCAGGGAATAGGATGATCGGGGGATGGGAAGAACAAGGACCCCGGAACGCCCACCTCAGCATCCGGCAAAGCGCACTCCATCCTTGCTCGTGCGGCGCTGGGGATGGCCCATGTTCTCCAGTGATATGACAAAGGCCTTCACGATGGTGGGATCGAACTGCGTGCCGGAGCAGCGGTACAATTCCTCCACCGCCTCGCGAGCGCTGCGTCCGGGTTTGTAAGCCCGGTGGCCGGTAAGCATGCTATCGAAGCAGTCCGCCACGGTGATAATTCGAGCGCCCAGCGGGATATTATCGCCCTTCAGACCATCGGGATAGCCCATCCCATCAACCTTCTCGTGATGGTTCCGCACCATGCCCCGAATCCGTTCGATGGTCTTCACCTTAACCGTCTCGAGAATTCTGGCGCCCAGCAAGGGGTGCCTCTTCATCACGTCGTACTCTTCCGGAGTAAAAAGCGAGGGTTTGTTGAGAAGCGCCTCCGGCACACCGATCTTACCGATATCGTGAAGAATGCCGCCCAGACGGACCTCTTCAATTTCCGTGTCGGGCAGGCCCATCTGCGTTGCGATCTGCGCGGCAAGCCGGGACACGGACTCCGAATGGCCCTGGGTGTAATGGTCTTTGGCATCGACGGCACGGGCCAGCATGGTCACGGCATCCAGCACCGAGGGAGCCTCACCGTGCCCCTTCAGCGTAGCGGCTTGGAAGCGTTTCAGGTAATGATCGAAGGCCTCCGGCCCCGTGGAGAACATGCGCTTCATGCTGACTCCCAGGTAGGCCTCCAGCAACTGGAGCTCACCTTCGTCGTGCGGCGAGGCAACACTCAGGGACGCCACCCTCACGCGATTGCCGTCCTGATGCTTGGCGAGGTACATGCCGGAATCCGCCACGCGCAGAATTTCCTCCTGGGTCGAGCCGTGCACCGGAAAAGTCGCAATTCCGAAGCTGGCGGTCACGCCATGGGCGGCCAGATAGTGGTCTGCTTCGATGTGCGCGCGCAGGCGCTCGGCCAGATACTCCGCCTCTTCGGTGCTCGTCTCCGGCAACATGATGGCAAACTCGTCGCCCCCGTAACGCGCCACCACATTCGATTGCCGCACCCGGTCGCTCAGCAAATTGGCCACCGCCTTCAGGACCTTATCGCCTTCCAAATGACCGTGCCGGTCGTTGACCTGCCTGAATCCGTCCAGGTCCAATATGATCAAGGAGAAGATGTGGCCCAAGCGCATCGAGCGCCGGCACTCACCATCGAGTGTTTCCATGAAGTAACGATGGGTTTTCAGCAAGGTCAGCCCGTCGGTGATGGCCTGCTCCAAGGCCGCTTGATAGGCGCGCGCGTTGTGCAGGGCAATCGCCAGTTGGTCTGCCAGGGTTCGCAGGGTGAGCACGTCCTGCTGCGAAAAAGCAAAGGCCTCCCGGCTCTCCAGGCTCAGGACCCCTATCAATTCCTCGCGGTACTTCAGGGGGAGGCTGAGGGCCGACCGAATGTCAGGAGCAAGGGCTTGGTAGCGCGGTTCGTTCACCACGGAGTTGGCCAGAACCGGCTCGCCGGAATCCGCCGCCGCTCCCGCCAAGCCTTCACCCAGGCGAATACGGCGGCCCAACAGCTCCTGCCCATAACCGGCTTCCGCCTCGACCACCAATTCCTGTCCCCCCGGGTCCAACATCTCGATCCGCGCCCGGTCGTAACCGAAGACATTGCGGACTTGGCGGCAGATGCCGGAAAGCAACTCTTGCGGGTTCAAAACCGAACTGGCTTTGCGTCCCAGTTCATTCAGTAAAGCCAGGTGGCTGGCGCGCCGCTGTTCCTTCTTGAAGAGGCGGGCGTTCTCCACCGCCACGGCCGCCTCCTGCGCCAGCACTTGCAACAGTTCCAGGTGGGTCTTGGTGACCGCGTGTTCGCGCTCCATATCGGCAAGGGCCAGTACCCCGATGGATCCGTCGGAGAAATGGACGGGCACCCCACACCAAGTCTTAATGCAGGGGTCCATGGGCGCCAGCCCCCACCGCCGCGTGGCGCCCTCAACGTCGCAGGGCACCAAAAGCGGCTGGCGCGTCATCTGCACATACTGCTCCAGCGAACTCGCCGGCCCACCGGACACCGTGCCTAGCGGCCCGGCGCTCTCAAAGGGCACCACGACTTCCAAGGGCCCTTCCGGGGTTTCTTGCAGGGCCAAACCGAAGTTCGATCCCCCCATCAATCCTCTCAGCTCCTGGCGCAGAATGGTAATTTGGCTTTTCAAATCAAAAGTGGCGCGCAGAGCCTCGCCGGCGTGGTGAAGGATCCTCAGTTCCTCCTCGCGCCGCTCCGCCGCCCGATTCAGCGACCAGTTCTCGATGGCCACACTCACCTGGTTGCCGATCGCCTGCGCCACCAGCAGCTCCTGCGATGCAAAGCTCCGGATGCGGCGGAAACCCAATACCAGCGCGCCATAAGATTTCTCCCGAGCCTGCAACCCCACAACAATGAGCGCCCGCAGCCCCGCCCCCCACAGAACATCACGGAATTCGCGGAACACGGGGTCGCGCTGCCATGCCGCCTCGACTTGCTGGCAACGCAGGTCGGGGAAAACCATCAGGGGGCCCCAGCGTTCGCCACTGGAAAGCACAAAGCGGCGCAGGGGATCCTGACCAAACTGGTCCGCCCGCGGGGGGGAAATCCCGCGGATGCCAAAGTGAACCTTTCCCTCCTCGCCCTCAGCTTGCACCAGGAGGTAACCCTCCTGTGTATCGAGCATCTCCAGCGCGCGACGCAACGACTGGTCCACGATCTGCTGGGGATCACGACACTCGGAAAGTTCTTTGCTGAAAAAGTGGAGGCTGGAAAACCAGAAGACTTCTGCTTTCAGGCGGAGCTTTTGGTTCCGTCTGCGCATATAAGCGGCAACGAGCCCCGCCATCACCAGCGCCACGGCCAGTGCGGCAAACAGAAGGGCAAGCCCAGGGCCGCTCACATAATTGCCCATCGCAGTCACTCCAGACAGGGAGACGTCAGAAAGCGACACTTATGGCACGATCTCTGCTAACATCATGTCTCCCATTAACTGGCGCAATCCCGAGGGCACAGAGCGAGTCATCGAAGTGCCAAAGACGACCGAAGGGATCCTCCCTCCCCAATCGGCCTTACTGCGGGCATAGCGCGTGTACTATACGCCAGCCCATTCTGTGCGTCAATCAGAGTTTGGACAAAAATGTCCGGGGTGAATTATCGATGAGTCATTACCTCTAGACGAATAAGGGGAGGGCTTGTTTTCCCTGTTGACGGCACGCCTTATGTGGCGAAGCGATTCCGCGGAATATGCCTTTTTGACTAGGGGAGGCGCACACCACTATTTAAGGATGGGGCACAAATCCAATCAAGTTTTCTTCGGAATTGCCGATGCTTACAACAGCGTCAGAGCCCGCCAGCGCTGCGATTTGACCCGCCCAAAACCGCGCTGAGCCCTTGGCGGCAAGTTCGAATACCCCTTCGCCCCGACGAACACCCTTGCCGCCAAGGCACCCGCCTTAGAGCCGCCTAATAATCTGCCTCTCACCGCTCGTACCGTCCGCGCTTCCAGTCTCAGGTCTGCGAGTCTCGCTTGCTGCGTAGAAATCGTTCCCAGCCACCCAAAACCTGATATAATGAAGCTTGGGGATTCCAAATAAAATATGCGCATCGCCATCCGGCTCCTGGCCATTTTGACCATTGCCGCATTGCTTGCCCCCAGCGTGCAATGGGCTTCTCTGCGCTCTCCCGTGGAGGAATGCGCGTGCTGCTGCCCACCCGGAGCCTGCAGGTGTGCCGGCCATCACCACGCTTCCGGGCGTAGTCCAACTTGCTGCGCGGGCAAGGGCGGCAAGTGTGGAATGGATTCTCAAGACAGCTACCTGGCCTCTATTCTTAGCACCCTGATTTACGTACCCATCGAGCACCCATGGTCGAACCCTAACGCGCCTTGGAGTTTCGGCCACATCACTTCTGATTCAAGCCCGCTGCCGCCCCATGTGCGAATTCCGGTGCCGCCTCCGCGCCCCGCTCTCTGATTCATAACCGCTTCTCCTTATATTCGCGCCCACCTGCGCGGCAAGCCGAGGTACGAGACGGCACGAGCCCTTAAACCTCTTGCCCTTCCTCGGCCGCCTGCGGGCAGCGCCTGAATTGTATTCATCTGAAAGGAGGCATCATGCGAAAGCTTGCATTTTGTTTGTGCCTGGCATCCATTCTAATGTCGGGTTCTCCGCTCCACGCCACAATCTTTGGCAGAATTCAAGGAATCGTACACGACCCACAGCATCGGCCCATTGCCGGAGCATCGGTAAAGCTCCAGGCGATCACCTCGAATTGGTCTCAGACCGTCCAATCGGACGATAACGGTGAGTTTTCTTTTACCGCCGTGCCCATCGGCGACTACAAGATCACCGTCTCTCAGCCTAAATTCCAGACGGCGGAGCAGACGGTCACCGTCGATTCCGGCTCATCGCCGATTCTTCACTTTCCGCTGGCGATCGCGGCCGAGAACCAAACAACCGTCGTCACCGGCCGCGGCGTAGAGGCCGATATGGATTCGGTAACCCCCACAACGCTGGTCGATCGCCAGGACATATCCCAAACTCCCGGCGCTGATCGCACCAACAGTTTGGCGATGATCACCGACTACGTTCCCGCCGCCTACGTGACCCACGACATGCTGCACATGCGTGGTGGCCACCAAGTTGAATGGCTCATTGACGGCCTACCCTTACCCAACACCAATATCGCCGCCAATCTGGCTCCGGTGATCGACCCCAAGGACATTGATTATCTCGAGGTGCAAAGAGGCAGCTACGACGCCGGCTACGGAGACCGCACGTACGGAATGTTCAACATCGTGCCCCGCAACGGCTTCGCGAGTAACAATGAGGCGGAACTCATCACCACTTTCGGCAATTGGGATCAAACCAACGATCAACTCAGTTTCGGATCCCACACCGAGCGCTTCGCCTACTACGCCAGTGTGAACGGCAATCGCAGCAACTATGGTTTGCAAACCCCCATTGCACAGGTTTTTCACGACGCGGAGAACGGCTATGGCGGGTTCGCTTCCTTCATTTTCAATCCCGATGCCGGGAACCAACTGCGGCTGGTCACCTCGTTGCGCGAGGACTTCTATCAGGTTCCCTACGACCCGGATACCAACTCCATCGGCAATGAGCAGTTGGCGGAGTCGGGGGCGTCACCAAGCTACGACCTGCGGGATGGCGAGCATGAGCGCGATGGCTACGCCATCTTCTCCTGGATTCACACCTTCAACGCCAATACGCTGCTTACGGTCTCTCCTTTCTATCACTACAACAGCGCCGACTACCAAGGCGGCGCGAACGACTATCCCGTCATCTCCACCACGGATCAGGCGGCCAATTACGGCGGCTTGCAGGCGACTCTTAACGAACACTTCTGGAGAAACGACGTGGAAGCCGGAGTGTACGGATTCGCTCAGCGCCAGCACAACCATTTCGATAACCAATTCACGGACGGCAGCGAAAACTTCCCCGCCTCTTCGATTGGCGTAACCGGGGGCCTCGAGAGCGCCTTCATCAGCGACAAGTTCAAAGCCACCTCGTGGTTGACCTTAATCGCCGGCGTCCGTCAAACCCACTTTACGGCGGACGTCACGGAGAACGCGGCGGACCCGCGCTTTGGCCTTGCCCTCCGCGTTCCGCGCCTGAATTGGGTCTTTCGCGCCTTCTACGGCAAGTATTATCAGGCCCCGCCGCTGGTGACCGCCACCGGCCCCCTGCTGGGCTTAGCGAACAGCAATGACCTGACTTTCGCTCCCCTGCACGGCGAACGCGATGAAGAACACCAATTCGGCGTGACGATTCCTTACCGCGGCTGGGTGCTCGACGCCGACACGTTTCAAACCGAGGCGAGCAATTGGCTGGATCATAACAATATCGGGGAATCAAACCTTTTCTGGCCAATCACCTGGGATGCCGCCTTGATTCAAGGTTGGGAACTCACCCTGCGCTCCCCTCGCCTCTGGCATCGCGGCCAGTTTCACCTCGCTTACTCGAATCAAATCGCTCAGGCGACCTCGCCCATTACCGGAGGCCTGATCTGTCCTACGAGCAACGACACAGCATGCCCCCTCTATATACCGCCGGGTTATTCACCGGTAGACCATGACCAGAGAAACACGCTGAATTTCGGTTTCAATGGAAATCTTCCCTGGCAGTCGTTCGCTTCGACCAATGTGTACTACGGCTCCGGATTCACGAACGGCATTCCCGACGCGCAATATCCGGGCCCGTATCTGCCTGCGCACATGACGTTCGACCTTTCATTGGGGAAAACCTTCCGCGAGAAATACACGTTTTCCGTAAACGCGCTGAATGTGACCAACAAACGCGTGGAACTGGACAACAGTCTGACGTTCGGAGGCTTCCACTGGAACGACCCGCGGCAGATCTACGTCGAATTCAGGTACCGCTTTCATTTCTGAGATTGGAGAGCGTCTTGGGGTGTACAATTTCCCTTACGCCCTTCACAAACGTGCCGTTTAATCCACAGGAGGTCCGTAATGCGCGCCCAAAAACTCATGGCATGGCTGGCCGGTTTGAGCATGGCGCTTGCCCTGGCAGCGTGCCAAACAGAAAAGCCCCTGCCGCAGCAGCATTTTGATCTGCGCGGGAAAGTGATTGCGGTAAACAAGAGCGAAGGCACGGTGACGCTGGCGCACGAAGCCATTCCCGGTTACATGGCCGCCATGACCATGGATTACCCCATCAAGGATAAATGGGTGTTCGACGTTCTCAAGCCGGGCCAAACCATCACGGCGACTTTGGTGGTGGCAAGTGATCGCGCCTGGCTGCAAGACATCGTCGTAAGCGAAGAGGCCAAGCCGGCGGGCACCGGGCTTGCGCCCACGGAATCCGCGCGCTCACCTCTGGGAGAACTAGTGCCGGACTTTCCCCTCGTCAATCAGGATGGCAAGCGAATTCACCTCCACCAGTACCACGGCAAGGCCCTGCTGCTGACCTTCATTTATACGCGGTGCCCGCTTCCCAACTATTGCCCCTTGCTGAGCAAGAACTTTGCGGCGATTCTGGGGGAAGTACTCCGTGATCCCGCGCTCTCCTCTTCCACCCACCTATTGAGCGTCAGCATCGACCCGGAGTACGACAAGCCCGCTGTCCTGCGAGCCTATGCCTTGAACGTCGCCGGCAATCCCCATCCCTTCGAGCATTGGGAATTCGCCTCGGGGACGCCGGAGCAGGTTCGCAAGGTTGCCGAATTCTTTGGCCTGAAATATTGGACCGAAGGAGGCCAGATCGTGCACGCGCTGGTCACCGCGCTCATCGGCCCCGATGGAAGAGTGGTTAAGATTTACGGCGGCAACGATTGGCAGCCCGCGCAAGTGCTCAGCGACCTCCGGACTCTCCCGCGCACTTAATATCCCGCGCTCTTCCTCATTGGAAATCGAATCGTAGCGCGATACAATCTGCGTATCGCATGACTGGACCAATTCTTTTAGCAGCATGTATTCTTCTGAGGAAGCCATGGTTTATGAAAGATACACAGAGAAGGCCAAAAGGGTAGTCTATTTCGCGCGCCAAGAGGCCAGCCAAACAGGCAACCCCTTTATTGAAACAGAGCATTTGCTCTTGGGTTTGCTGAAAGAAGATGAGGCACTTTGCAATCGCCTGGCGCAGTCTCCTCTGCCACCCGATGCTATTCGCAAGCGGATCGAGGAACAAGCACGCTCCCGGGAAAGTGTTTCCTCGATTGGCGACCCACAATTGAGTTGGGAATCCAAGCGCATCTTGGCCTACGCCGCACAAGGGGCCGATCGGCTTCGGGACAAGCATATCGGGACGGAGCATTTGCTGCTCGGAGTGGCGAGCGAAAGAGGTGGGTTCGCTGCAAAGCTTTTGTCAAAGGCAGGGATTAAGGGTTCTGATTTCCACAATATAATTGGACGGGTGCGGATTCCCCCTTGGGCTAAGGCCAAGATTGAAGACTACGTTGAAATCCACGACAAGCTGTGGAGCAATAAATCTGTCCGCGATGTTAGCGAATTCTATCAGAAGTTCCATTGGGAAAAACGCCAGTGGGTTGCCCGTGACGCCTTGGTGCAACGCTCGAATCGAAAGCTCCAACTCTACGCGGGGCAATCGTACGACCCCGAGAAATTTGAATTGGTGCAAGGCGCGTGGAGCGAAGACCATTGTGCCATCTGCTGGTGGGCGCTCTGTGAGTCGGACTCACCTGAGCACGGCGAGGGCCTCACCAACGGCCAGGATTGGGTGTGTACGGAATGCTACGAAAGATTCCTCGGCCCAAAACGGCCACCTGATTTGTGACCCAAACCTTATATGAATTGTATGCGGCAAGTACATCCTTTGCTATAATGGTGGATGCGCCGTTCAAGATTCAGCGATTCACATGCCCAATACGCTTCCCCACATCACGGTCCGCGACGCATTTGGCAACCAGCGCGAAGTCGAGATTTCACGCACGCCCTTCACGCTGGGGCGGCAAGGCGACAATGACCTGGTGTTGCTCGACAGCCGCATTTCCCGCCGTCACGCGCGCATCTTAAAAGACCACGAAGGTTACCTGCTGGAAGACACCGGCAGCCGCCACGGCACGTTTGTGAACGGCGAGCGAGTGGCGGATTCCCGCCGGTTGAAGCCGGGCGACCAGATCAGCCTGGGCGTATCGGACTCCTACGCGCTGGCCTTCGGGCTGGAAGAGGCCATACTTCCGGACATCCTGGAGAAATTTGAGAAGGCGGCGGAGGAGAGCCCCGCCCCGCAACTGCACCACCTGGGCCTGCTTCTGCAAATGGCGCAGATGATGCTGCGCGCTCCGGCGCTGGAAGAAGTGCTGACCACCCTGCTGGACTCCGCCGTGCAACTCACCAATGGCGAGCGCGGGCTGCTTTTCTTGAAAGAAGGAAAGGGCGAGCTGGAGCTCCGTCTGGCGCGCGGCAAAGGGGGCGTCTACCTGAGCCCGCAAGTGGACGATTACTCCCGCGCCGTGGTGAACCGCGTGGCCGCTTCCGGTCAAGAGGAAGTGCTTATGGAAGAGGAGGCCACCGGACGCGCGGCGATGGAAACCGGCATCATTCCTACGGGCGCGCGCGGCATCGTGGCTGTCCCTCTGCAAAAGCTGCACATGGCGGATGGATCGGGAGAGACCTTTATAGGAAAGGCGCCGGAAATGCTCGGCTTGCTCTATCTTGACATCCGCTCGCAGGCCGCAGCGGTCACCGGGCTCGACCGGCAAGTGCTGCAAACCTTGGCGGTGGAAGGCTCCACCGTGATTGAGAACGCCCGCCTGTTTCGCCTGGCGCGCAACCAGGAGCGCATCCAGCACGAAATGTTCCTGGCGCGGAACATTCAGCAGGGTTTGCTGCCGCGGGAATTGCCCCAAAGCGATTACTTCCAAGTCGTGAGCGTCACTACGCCGACGGAAGCCGTGGGGGGCGATTATTATGACGTGGTCGAACTTGCCGACGGCCGCTTCGGCTTCGCGCTGGCCGACGTTTCCGGCAAGGGCCTGCCCGCGGCCCTGATGGCGGCGAGCCTCCAGGGGGCCTTCGGCGCGGTCGCCGCGGGGGCGCCCGGCCTTGGCGAGCTCTATCATCGCATCAACAATTACCTGTGCGACCACACGCCGCAGGAAATGTTTGCCACCCTCCTTTACGGCGTGCTGGACCGGGAGGGCGGATTCGAGTTTGTCAATGCCGGGCACATTCCGCCGCTGATTATCCGTGCCCAGGGCGGCGTGGACCGGCCCGAATCCTCCAATTTCCCCGTGGGTCTATTTCCCCACGTGGAGTTTTCGGTCGATCGCGCCCAGGTTTACCCCGGCGACTTGATTGTGACCACTTCCGACGGCGTTACGGAAGCGCGCGACACCCTCGGCGGGCTGTTCGGCGATGCCCGGCTTCTCGCCCTCCTGGAAACTTGCTCCGGCCAAACGGCGGAAGAAGTGGTGCGGAGAATCCTGGGCAGCATTCGCGAGTTTGTCGCCACCGCTCCCCAGTCGGACGACATCACCGTGAGCATCGTGCGCTTCGGACCAGCCTGAATTAGCCCCTCGTTCAGAGCGAGAAGCGAAAACAAAAAGGCGAACCCCGAAGATCGAAACTGGGAGATCAGTGGTTTACCCGATCACCAGATCTCCCGATGACCCGATAAGTAAATGCATCAATGAACTGATGACCCGATGATCCAATGGCTCGATGGCCCGGTGGCCCGATTCCTAAATCTGCTCAGAAAGATGCGGCGCGAAGAGTTTCTGAGAATTGCCGCCAATCGTGAATGAGGAATTGAACCACGAAGTAGAGCGCATTGTGCTCCAGCGCTTCCGTAGCGAATCCATCATTGTTGACGTCGAGCGTATATGTCATCAACACTTCCCGCGTTTCATAGATGGGGGTGGGCGAGCCTGCTCTGAACACAAAGAGCACCCCATCGATATCGCGGTTCATGAAAAGACTGGCGAAACGGCCGGAGGGGAATTCCGGGCGCACCATGGCATCCGGGTGGCCTTCTTGACAGGTGGCCAGCCGATGCCAGGGAAGCCGGGCGAGGAGTCCGGTGGGTCTGCTTTCGCGCGCTACGAACTGATTGATAACCTTCACTTCTCGCGGCGGCAGGTTGTGCGTGTCAAAGCAGTAGGATTGGATTCTCTCGAAGGCAGCGGCGTCGAAGATGTATCCCTTGAGCTTCTTGTCCTTGGCAACAAGCGGTGAAGCGGATAGCAGCAGGATGACCCACAACCAGTTTTTCATTTGCGTGGTCCTCCTTCCCAACGGACTGCCTAGGCGTGGCAGGCTTTTCCCCGCCTCTTAAATGCGAGATTAACTCAGCATGTGCCCGCACTCAAGGAAATATTACAGGGATGTAACAATTCCGTGTCGTTTGCATGAAACCTACTTTTTCCCGCGCGGCAAGCCCCAAAAGTTCGGATGCTTGAATTCTCGAGTTTCGCCACATTTTCCCCTTGCCTATTCGCCTTTTATTCGCCTAAAATGGGCATTAGCTGTCAGCCTTCAGCGATCAGCTATCTGCTGGTAGTTATCGGCTGTTGGTTGTTGTGGGATTAACGATCAGCGGTCAGATCTGAAGTTGGGTCGAAGGCTGCGCCGGGAGTGGGAACTGCGGAGCAAGGCTGGCTGGCGTTTCAGCTTTGTGGTTTGACGATTGTGCCCCGGGATTTGAAAAGTGAGAGCTGGGAGCTGAAAGCTGATCGCTGAAGACTATTCCCCTGGGAGACCAAGTTATGGCACTGACGCGCCGGCAAAAGCAGGTCTTCGATTTCCTGGTTGACTTCATCAACGGCCACAGCTATTCGCCGAGCTTCGAAGAAATCGGTGCGGGCCTGGGACTGTCGTCGCTCGCCACGGTTCACAAGCACATGCAGACGCTGGAGAAGAAGGGATTCATCCGGCGCGGTTACAACCAAAGCCGGTCGGTGGAAGTGGTGGCCATTCCCGCTTCCGTGCCTTTCGCGAAGACCGCGGTGCAGCCGTTCGGCAGGCGCAAGACGGCAGCCGACGACGGGGAGCATCGCGCCGCCATTACGCCGGTGGCCGCGCTGATGCCCTCACAGGTGCTGGGCAACATGGAGTTCCCCCTGCTCGGCCGCATCGCCGCGGGCCAACCGGTGGAAGCCATTCCCAATGCCGAAACTTTTTCCTTCGGCGACTTTACCAGCGGACGGGGAAATCTGTTCGTCCTGCGCGTCAAGGGCGAATCCATGGTGGACGACCACATTTGTAACGGTGATTACATCCTGGTGGAGGGCGCGCAGACCGCCGACAATGGCGACATCGTGGTGGCGCTGATTGAAGGCACCGACGCCACGCTCAAGCGCTTCTTCCGCGAACCCAACGGCAAGGTGCGGCTGCAACCCGCCAACGCGCAAATGGATCCGATCTTAGTACCTGCCCGCGACGTGAAGATCCAGGGGCGCGTGGTCGGCGTACTGCGAAAATACTGAAGTCAAGCAGACTGGTATGAAAATTGGGCGCATCATCGCAGGCTTATTGGCCATCGGCCTCGGGCTGGGCACGCCGACGTCCACGCGCGCCGAAGAAATCATCCTGAAAGACGGGCAGAAGATTGTCGGAACCATTGTCGGCTACGAAAACGACATGTTCCGGGTCGAGACTGGTTACGGCATCGCGCTGGTGCGCAAGGACAAAATCCTATCCATTCAGGTCGCCAAGCCCGAGCCAACCACTTCCCCTGCACCTCGGCGCCCCGCTACGAAGGCCGTCAGCGAAAAGCCCGCCAAGGCCGCGGCCGCGCCGGATACGCCTCCTGCCGCAGCGCCTTCCGCCGCCACCACGCCCCCCAAGCCAGCCGCGCCGGCGCCTGTTGTGGCCACGCCGGCCAAGCCTCCCGAGCCACCGCCGCCACCCGCGAGCCATCCGCTGGATGTGCCCATCCCCGCGCACCTTGAGGAGCACGTGGACGGCAATACCTATTTCAACGATACCTTCCAATTTTCCATGTTCATGCCACCCGACTGGAAAATCTACGAAGGAGTGCCCAAGGAAACCGGCTCCGGAATTATGGCCATGGGTACGGACGATGAGCAGACGCTGCTGATCGTCGACCGCCAGGTATGGAGCGGCACTCCCAAACTGAGCAACGACGAAGTGGAAGCCAATCTTCGCCAAACCTACCAGGAGTATCACCGGATTTCCGAGGATTCCTTGCAGTGCGATGGCCAGACGGCAACTCGCCGCACCTTTACGGGATTGCTGGATGGCGCCGAGTGGCACGGCGTAGCCGTCCACGTCATTCACGGCAACATGGTGTTCGGCATCATCGGGCTAACTTCCGCAGAATCCTTCCAGTTTCAAGAGGCCATCTTCACTAAGATTATCAAGACGTTTCATTTTCTCACTCCCGCCCCACCGGCATCCGCTGCGGCGCCTCCGACTGCCAATCCTGCGCCTTGAGCCTTCTGTTTGTTGCAAAACTGTTGCATTTGATTTTCCGCACTGAACCAATAACTCCTTGCATTTCAATCCAGAATTGACATACGGCCTGAGCGGCCTTACGATCGAAGATGTAAGTCGTTGCTTATTTCAGAGGCGTACGTTCTACTCATTATCATGTTGCAATCGCTGGTCATTACGCTCCGGGAAGGCGTGGAAGCAGCCCTCATTCTGGGCATCGTTCTGGGCTATCTCAAGAAGACCGGCCGCCAGGCCTGGAGCCGGTACGTCTGGTGGGGCCTCGCCGTCGCCGTTGCCGCCAGCCTCGGCGCCGCCTACCTGCTTCATCGCTTTGAGGTCGTCGAGGACGCCTACGAAGGATGGCTCCTGCTGCTGGGCGCGGTCTTCGTCGCCTCCATGGTCTACTGGATGTGGCGAACGGGCAAGCGCCTGAAAGGCCAGATTGAATCCAAGCTCTCGCAGCTTTCCGAGTTGCCCAGCCGCCGTGCCGCCTTCGGCCTTTTTCTCTTCGTGTTCCTCATGGTGCTCCGGGAGGGCGCGGAGACGGTGCTGTTCCTCGCCGCCGTCTCTTTGCGCACCAGCGAGCTGCTGAACTTCATTGGTGGAGTGCTGGGCCTGGGGCTCGCGGTGGCTTTGGGCGTGGCTTTCTTCAAAGGAAGCGTGAAAGTTGATCTGCGAAAGTTTTTCACCGTCACCACGATGGTGCTGTTTGTGGTTGCGGCGCAACTCCTGGTGTCAGGCGTACACGAACTTTCCGAAGCCATGGTGTTGCCTTCCGGCCCCCGCGAAATGGCTCTGATCGGCCCCATCGTCAACAACGACGCCTTTTTCTTTGTTGTCATCGTGGCCCTCGCGCTCTTTCTGATCGTCGCGCAGCGCATCCATGCGGGCAATGCCCCGGCCGGCGAGGCAGCCCGGTTGTCGCCCCCCGAGCACCGCAAGCTTTTGGCCGACCAGCGGCGCGAGCGCTTTTGGAAGCTCGCCTCGACTGCCGCCAGCTTGCTGGTGATCGTGTTGATTTGCGCGCAATTCATCCATTCGCGCACCGCTCACGCCATGAGCCTGCCCGAGCGCGTGAGCATCGAGAACGGCGAGGCGCAGATTCCCACCCGCGTGCTTACCGACCACGACTTGCACCATTTTGTGATCGACGTGGGGGGCACGGAAGTTCGCGTCATCGCCATTCTCGATTCCTCCGGCACGGTGCGCGCGGGCCTGGACGCTTGCTTGATTTGCGGGCACCAGGGCTATTACCAGGACGGCCAAAACGTGATTTGCCGCAATTGCGGCGCGGCGGTCTACGTCCCCACCATCGGCCAGGCGGGGGGATGCAATCCCATTCACATTGACTACCTGATTGAAGGTGACAAGCTGCACATCGCCGCCGCGGCGCTGGCCGACGCCGCCAAGCATTTCCACTGAGCGTCGCATGATCTTTCAAATCGTTTGGGAATCTCTCGCCCGCCAACGACGGCGCAAGCTGCTGAGCGTTTTCGCCGTCGCCCTGGGCGTGGCCGTGACGGCGGCCGTTGCCACCCTGTCGCTCGACGTGGGAGACAAGGTCAGCCGCGAGTTGCGTTCCTTCGGCGCGAACCTTTCCGTAACTCCGGCTGCCGACGGCCTTCCCGTCGCCGTGGGTGGCATCGATTACCGGCCTGCGGGCGCTGGAGCATTCCTGCCGGAATCGTCGCTGGTGAGTTTGAAAAGGATTTTCTGGCGAAACAACATTGTGGCCTTCGCGCCGTTTCTTTATGTGCCCGCAACGCTCGAAGGCCAGCCGGTGGTGGTGATAGGAAGTTGGTTTAAGAAAACCCTGACCGTGGACAAATCCGAAGTGTTCGTCACGGGCCTTGCAAAACTCCACCCTACGTGGAAGATCACGGGCGAGTGGCCTGCCGACGATGATGGCAGAGGAGCTCTGGTGGGCCTTCGTCTTGCCGAGCCGCTGAATCTGCATCCTGGCCAACCACTGCCGCTCGCCGTGCCGCGTGAGAACAACGCGCAAACAACGCCCGCGACCGCGCCCTCATCAACGACGGAATTTATTGTGCGCGGAATCCTTGAAACCGGCGGACCTGAGGACAACGAGGTGCTCGCGCCGCTTGCTTCTGTGCAGCGTTGGGCAGGACTCGAAGGCAAAGTGCGGCGCATCGAGATCAGCGCCCTCACCAAACCCGAGGACGCCTTTGCCCGCTCCGACGTTTCGCGCCTCACGGGGGCGGAATACGATCGGTGGTATTGCACGCCTTACGCGAGCTCCATTGCCTATCAAATACAACAAGCGATTCCCGAGGCGCAGGCCAAGCCGGTTTATCACGTGGCGGAGAACCGAAGGCCGGATTATGAATCGAATCGCCGTTCTGATGGGATTACTGGTGGTGGCCGCACTCGTGGCGGCAGGATTGGCGGTGGCGTCCATGATGCTGGCCACGGTTCTGGAGCGCCGCGCCGAGATCGGCCTGTTCAAAGCGCTGGGCGCGACCGACGCTCATGTGGCAGAGGTGTTCCTTCTGGAGGCTTGCGCCGTCGGCGTGCTCGGAGGGGTGGCCGGGTACCTCTGCGGGAGTCTGCTGGCGGGGCGTCTGGCCTTGGCCGTTTTCGGATCGGCGGTGAGTATCCACTGGGTGATTCTGCCGGTGTGCCTGGCGGTAGCGCTGCTGGTGGCGCTGGCGGGAAGCGCCCTGCCGCTAGTCCGAGCCCTGAAGATTTCACCCTCACTGGCCCTGCGCGAATGAAGAGACGGTGACGAGTGACAAGTGACGATTAAGAGAAGTCCTCACGTGCGAGGGACGGTCGTAATCAGGAGCGGGCTCACCGTGTCCTCTGTGTCCCGAGAGATTTCGCACCGAGGGCACGGAGCTCAGTGAACCCTGTGTGAAATGTCTTCCTGCCGCAGAGAACACGGAGAAAAATCTTTGGCGCAGAACGAAGTTCCAATAACTGCTGCTACAAAGGGAGCACAGGTTTTAGATGGCCCGATGATCCGATGACCCAATCGCCAATCACAAATCACCAATCACAAATCGCAAATCACCGGGTCTCCCGATCCTCCATGTTCTGGCGCCTATGGTGGCGTGCAATCTCGGTGAAGCGCTCACAGGCGGCGTTGGCGGTGGGCTCACTCGCGGTGGGCGCGGCCATCACCTCCATGCTTTTGAACCTTTACGGCAATGTGCAGCGCAAGATGACGGAGGATTTCCGCGCTTACGGCTCCAATGTGGTCGTTGCACCGGCTTCCGCGAAATCTGGCGTCAGCTTCGAGAGCGGCACAATGGTGGAGGGCTCTGCCCTTTCTCCACTTGCCCGGCTTGCCCGCGAGATTCCGGGCACAAGATTCGCGCCGGTTCTCTACGGGGTAGTTCAAGTGTCGCCCGCTCACGCCGATCCCCGCTTGCCGGAATTCGCGAATGTGGTGGCGGCCGGAGCAGACTTCGGCGCGCTGCGTGGTTTGAGCCCCGGTTGGCGGGAAGTGGGCGAAGCGGTTGACGCTGACTTGCCGTCCGGCGAGTGCGCCGTGGGCTCGAATTTGGCGGCGCGGCTGCACGTGCACCCGGGCGATTCCATCCAACTGCGGCGTGTGGCATCTGTAGCAGCGGTCTCCGACCGTCAACTTGTAGCGTCGATCTCCGATCGACGATTCGGCGGTCGGAGACCGCCGCTACAAGAGGCAAAATCGGACGCCGAGAACGCATCATCGCTCACCACCATTCGTATTGCCACCGTCCTCACCACCGGCGCTTCGGAAGACGATCAGGTTTTTCTTCCCCTGGGCGCGCTGCAAACCATTTTGGGATTGAGCGGCAGGGTCACGCTGGTAGAGCTCAGCATTCCCGGCCAAACGCGGGACGTGGAAAGCGCCATCCACCGGCTTGCCGGCCTCTTGCCCGGCCTGGAGGTTCGCCCCATTCGGCAGATTGTATACTCCGAAGGGAAGGTTCTGGGAACCATTCGCTGGCTTCTGCTATCGCTCACCATCCTGATTCTGGTTATTATCGCTCTTTGCGTTATGGCCACGATGACGGCCATTGTGCTGGAGCGCCGTAAGGACATCGGCGTGATGAAAGCCCTGGGAGCGGCCGACGCGCTGCTGATGCGCCTTTTCATGATGGAAGGGGCAAGTCTGGGTCTATTGGGCGGCGTATTGGGATATGGCGTGGGCGCATTGCTCGCGCGTGGCTTGGCCGAGCGGCTGTTCGGCGTGGCGCTCAGCTTCAATGGATGGACGCTGCCCGTGGTTTGCGGTTTGAGCGTGGCGCTGGCCGCAATCGCCGCGCAGGCGCCCGTGCGCATCGTGCGAGCGATTCAACCCACGGAAGTGCTGAAAGGCGAGTAAAGGCATAGCGGCGAGTTTGCCTCGCCATGTGGCGGTGTAAAGCTGCCTCAACGTCAAAGGCCCGTACCGAAACGAGAAGCGAATTGTCTTTCATTGCAGTTGAGGGTTTGACCAAAACTTACGGTGCGTCGCTCCAGGCGCTCAACCACATTTCTTTCACAGTGGAAAGGGGCGAGTGGATCGCCGTCATGGGCCCCTCCGGTTCCGGCAAGAGCACGTTGCTGAACATCCTCGGCGGCCTTGATGCCCCGACCTCCGGGCGCGTGGTGCTCGATGGACAGGAACTCTCGGCGCTTGCCGGCAACGCGCTGGCGCGTTTTCGCGCGGAAAAAGTCGGCTTCGTGTTTCAGCAATTCCACTTGGTTCCCTATTTGACGGCGCTGGAGAACGTGATGCTGGCACAGTACTTTCACAGCGTGTCGGATGAGGGCGAAGCCGCGGAGGCGCTGGGCCGCGTGGGATTGGGCGACCGCCTCGCGCATCTGCCCTCGCAGCTTTCCGGAGGCGAGCAGCAGCGCGTGTGCGTGGCGCGGGCGCTCATCAACCAGCCCAACGTGATCCTTGCCGATGAGCCCACGGGCAATCTCGATGAGGTGAACGAAACCCTGGTGATGGGGTTGCTCGCGGACTTGCACCGCGCGGGGCACACCATCGTGCTGGTGACGCACGACCCGGGAATCGGACGCATGGCCGAGCGCCGCATCGAACTGCACCACGGCCGCCTGACGGAGATTTCCGTTTTCCCCACCCACGAAGAGGAGTTGATCGATGACCTGCTGAAGGCCGTCTGGCACGCGCAGGAGGATACCGGGCGCAGCGTGCTGGAACCTGACGCGGTGCCGGAGTTTGCGCCGAACCGCGCCACCTTTTTGCTGATGGCGCAGGAGGGATTGCTTCAGCTCGATGGCGCCGCGCTTTCCTTCGCCCCGCGCGGTGAGGCTCGCGCCCGCCACGTGCTGCGGCGGCACCGCCTTTCCGAGCGCCTGTTCTTCGAGACCTTCGGAATTGCCGCCAACGTCGTGGACGAGCACGCCGGCAAAATCGAACACTCGCTCAGCCCGGAAGTAACCGAGAAGATCTGCACCTTCCTCCACCACCCCCGCACCTGCCCGCACGGCTCGCCCATTCCACGCGGTGAGTGCTGCCCAGTCGAATAGGTGTCAGGTGCCGGGTGTCAGGTTGCGGAATGTAGCAGTTCGAAATTAGGGATGGGCTGGCGAATATCTGGAACTCGGATTGGGGAATTCGGAATTAAGGGCTAAAGTGCGAGGAAAGGGCAGGGGCTGAAGGCCCGCGTCCCCCACCTGAGGATTGGCGTCCGCCACCCCACGAGGGCTTCTTGGATCGAGCCCAACAAGCATTCGAGAATGTCCCTCGTACAGTACATTTTGTCATGCCATTTTCCAATTCTCATATATTTACGTAACTAGTTTTATTTTCAGCCTGTTATCAGCTTTGGCAAAGGGAAAATGCCCTCTTCATGCCCTTTGTTTTCAATATGTTCCCAGCTTTGGCGTTTGCGCGCCTCATGGACATTCTGCCGACTCGCATTTTGTTGGGCGCAAGGCTGAGAGAATTGCCTCATCGAATCCCTACCTACTCCGTTCCCGGCGCGCGGAAGCGCGGGTTCAAATGACCTTTCGCAACCACTGGGAGCGCCTGGCGCCGCGCCCCGCCCCGCGACTCAAATGCGTCCTTGAAATGGACGACCGGCTAGCGCAACCGGCACCATCAATCAGCCTTACATAATAGCCTATTATGGCGCAGTTGTCAAGAGACATTTGTGCGGAGAAATCTTCACCCGGAAGCGGGCCCGTTTCCGCTGAGAGGCGGAAGCATCATGTGACGGCCATCGTCGTGAGAAGACCCGGATCTATCGGAAGCCCCGGTCGGGTCTACCTGGTGCCATCGCAATTATTTTTAAGCGCCTAATTGTTCGAGGCGCCCGAGCCAATCACGAAAATGCGGGCACTCGCGCCGCATCGCGTCGATGCCCACCTCCGCTGCGGCCTGCGTTCCGTTCAGCACCTTTCGGTAGGAAGGACAAAACTGGAGCACTCGTTTTGATGGAGCTGTGGCACGGCTGTCATCAATGTCCTCGGGAGAGGGAAAACCTTCGCGGATGGATTGGAACTGACTGGCTAGGTTCGATTGGTTAACGCCGCGCGAATGCCGCCGGGTCGCTGAACAGCAGTCCCTCAAATTCATGCAATTGGAGGTAAGGAATGAATCGAGTCTCACATCCAACACGGGGAATGCGACCGAAAACCCGGCACGGGCCAACGATGCTTCCATCCAGACTTTTCAATCCCAAATCTTAACCTGCGGCCAGATGTCTTTCAGGGGTTGGCGCAGGCCACGGCAGTAGAAGACGTCAAAGTGCTCGTAAGGCATGGAATAGGGGTGATAGACGCTGGCAACCTTCTCGACGCTGGCGAAACGCCGCTCAAGATCCGCCTGCCGCCCGGCCATTACGATCATGCTTTCCCCGGTGTAGTCGCGTGGTCCCCACAAAAAGTAATTTTGGTGCCCGCTGATGGCGGGCGGCAGGCCGTACCTTGGACCGAAGAGATCGATGGCGCCGGCCTGCCCGTAATTCTGGCCGAAGATTGCCGTCTTGGCGCGAATCTCCGGCGGCAGGCCGTTATAGATGCGCGCTACGGTGGCCGTCATTTCCTCCCAACCAAACTGGTCGGCGTAAAGCTGTGGCAGGGGGCCCAGCTTCCATCTCTCAATCTTGGGCGGCTGGAGGCGCAGCGCTTTCGTATATCGAATGTACATTTCGGGCGGCAAGACGGGAATGGCGAGGGGCGAGAAGATGGCGCTGGTCACGAGCATCCAGGCCGCATACCCGAGTTTCAGCCGCTGAAACCGTGGCCGCTCGAGCCATGCTTCCCACATCACGCTGCCACCCGCAAACAAAACCGGAAAGGCAGGATAGAGGTAATAGACCCGCGGGCTCAGCGTCACGATAACCGCCGCCGTGAAAATCCACGCCCATCCCAGCGCTCGAAAGGGCTTGCCCGGCTTGGAGAAAAAGAAAAACCAAAGGCCGGCGAGCCAGATGGGCAGGGTCAAGGGCAGCATCGTGAGGATTTCCTGAGTGAAGAATGCCAGCGGCCCGAGCGGCACATCGCGCCCGCTGCGGCGGATGTTGGCCTGCACTTCCAGAAAGGGGAAATGGTGATGGACGTTCCAAACGAGATTCGGCAGGAAGATCAGGAAAGCGATCGCGCCGCCCACCCAGATCCAGGGACTCATGAGTAAGCGGCGCTCGCGAGTCAACAGCATCCCAAGCACGATGCCGCCGCCGAAAATCAGCATGGAATACTTGTTCTCGAGGCCGACTCCCGCCAGGACCCCGAACCAGATCCAGAGTCTCGCGTCGCCGGTCTTGACGATGCGGATGAACAGGTAGGCGCAGCCCATCCAGAACAGCGGCTCGAACGCGTTCATGGTCAGCAGGCTGTCCGTGGCAAGGATTGCCGGCGCCACCAGCACCGCGAGCGCCGCCAAACCCTGGGCAAAACGCTTCCCGCCGAGTTCATGCGCGATCAGAGCGGTGAGAAAAACCTCGGCAGCGCCGGCAACGGCAGGGAAAAGCCGCAGGGCCGGCAGCGAACCGCCCATCAGCACGCGCGCCAGCCAGGTGATCAGGGCAATCAACGGCGGTTGGTCGACGTAACCCCAGGCCAGATGCCGGCTGCAGGCCAAGTAGTACAGTTCATCAACAAAGTAGCCGTAATGCCGGCCGGCGTAGAGGTGTACCAGGAACTTGGCCGCCGTGATGCACAGGACCAGCGCGGTTGCGGTGATGGCCAGCCGCTTCTCAGAATTTTCGCCGGGAACCGGCAGGGACGGAGAGATCATGGACGTTCGGAGTATACTACGACTTCCGGCCCGAGTGGGTTTGGCAGGCTTCACGCGCCCACAGCCCTAAGGGCGTTTACCCCGGCGCAATTTCCGCGTAACCGAGGGTGAGGAGAGCCTTACAAGCCGCGCACACGAATTGCGGCGGCGGGCCAACATCGGCGATGGCGAAAACCCTCGGTTCATGGCAGCGCGCGCAAGGGGCAGCGGGCGCGCTGGAATCAGGGTCGGGGGGGATTTCAAAATCCTCCGCGACTTCCCCCACCCGCGTCGTTTCCAGCTCAAACGTGGTGTAGCAATTGTTGCACACGTGGTTGTAGCAGCACTCCGGCTTGCAGGAATAAAGCACGTCGCCGGAACCGCACTGCGGGCAGGCGACCGAAATTGGCGTGAGGGTCATGGATTCAGGTTACAGGGAGCAGGTTACAGCCTACTCACCCGTACATTATCACCTATACCCTTTCAACTCTATCCTGTCACCTGTAACCTGTCACCTACAACCTCCTCGCTCTTTTCCCCTTGTCAGCAATCGCTGAAAGCTTGAGAATAGCGCGGACATGAAATTCTTGCGGACCTATTGGACGTTTGCCCGGCCCTTCACCCTGGTTCCGCCGATGACCGGGATATTCTCCGGCGCGCTCTTGGGGTACGGCGCCACACATGCCGCTTTCCATGCTGTCCATGTTACGCTGGCCGTGCTCGCCGCGGGGGTGCTGAACGCCGCCTCCAACGTGCTGAACCAGATCTGCGACCTCACCAACGACCGTATCAACAAGCCGCACCGGCCGCTTCCCTCGGGCAAGATCACCATGCGCCGGGCTTGGGTTTTTACCGCGGCGCTATATGCTCTGGCGTTGGCGATGGTGGCGGTGGTGAATCGCCAGACTTTTGCTATTTATGTGATTGCCGCACTCGCAACCGTCGCGTATTCCGCCCCTCCGGTTCGCCTGAAGCGGCATCCGGTAGGTTCAAACCTGATTATCGCGCTCATCCGCGGTTGCCTGTTGAAGGTGGCGGGATGGGCGGCGGTAGCGACGGTGCTGGTTTCGATTGAGCCCTGGTACATCGGCTCCATCTACCTGGTTTTTCTCCTGGGCGCGACCACCACCAAGGATTTTGCCGATATCGAAGGCGACCGCGCGGCGGGGTGCATCACCCTGCCGGTAAAATACGGAGCCACCTGGAGCGCGCGCGCCATCACGCCTTCCTTTATACTGCCGTGGCTGATGTTGCCGCTGGGCCTGGCGCTGCACGTGCTCAGCGGCGACCCGACGGCAATTCTGGCGCTGAGCGTCATCATGGTCATCTGGGGCGCATACGTCGCCTACCTGATTAATAAAGACCCGCACCGGCTGGTTACGGAGGGCGAGAACCATCCTTCCTGGCACCACATGTACTGGATGATGATGGTTGGCCATTTGGGCCTAGCTGGGGCATATTTGATTCACAATCCGGGGTTGAGAATTTGGTAAAATCGAGGCATCGGGTGATCGGGTCATCGGGTCATTGAGCCATTGCAAAGACAGTGGTTCAATGATTCGATGGCCAAATGGCTCGATGACTCGATGGCTCGATCCTTTGACCAGTTCATCCCATGATCCTTCTCACTGGCGCAACGGGTTATCTTGGTTCTGGAATCGCCTGCGAGCTCATTTCGCGGCACGAGCCCTTCCGGGTTTTGGTGCGCGACGCCAACCGTTTGGGATTCGAGCCTGCGGCCTGCCACTGCGAGGTGGCCCTCGGCGATTTGCGTGACCGCGAAGCGTTGCGCTCGGCGCTCCAGGGCGTGGACGCGGTGATTCACACTGCCGCGCTGGTCAAGATGTGGGTGCGGCACCGGCGCGATTTTTGGCGCGTCAATGTGGAGGGCTTGCAGAATTTGCTGCAAGCCGCCGAGCAGGCACGTGTGGAGCGGGTCGTTTACACCTCCTCATTCATGGCGCTGGGGCCCTCCACGGATGTGCATGCTGACGAGCAGCGGCGGCACGCGGGCCCGTACTCCAATGCCTATGAGGAATCCAAGGTGCAAGCCCTCGAGTGGCTGCGCGCCGAGGGCTTGCGCCGCTTCCCCGTCATCGTGATGTTTCCCGGCGTCATTTACGGCCCCGGCCGCAAGACCGAGGGCAACCTGGTGGGGGGAATGATTGAGCAGTACCTCGCTGGAAACTTCCCCGGCATACTCGGGTCGGGCGAGCAGCGCTGGAGTTTTGCCTTCATTGCCGATGTTATTAATGCCCATTTGACTGCCATCGAGAAGTGTAAGCCGGGGGAAGAATACGTGCTGGGCGGAGACAACCGCTCGCTCAACGACCTCTTCCGCATCCTCGCGGATTACACGCGCGTCCGGCGCCCCGTGCGCCATCTTCCCTTTGCCTTGGGGAAATTAGCGGGCACCGTGGAGGTGCTGCGCGCCCAGGCGTTTGGCCATTCTCCCCTTCTTACGCCCGGCGTCGTAGAGATTTTCAAACACGATTGGGTCTATTCGAGCGCCAAGGCGATTCGCGACCTGAACTACTGGGTGGCGCCCCTGGAAGAGGGCCTTCTGGAAACTTTGGAGGAGCGCACGCCGCGCGTCATCCCACGATGAACCTAGGGTGTCTCTTACTAATGCCAGCGAAAGGGATAAATTAGCCTGTTATTGCCGAACATGCCGGAATCCATAACTTCCATCGCCACGCCACGCCCGCCGCTTTTCTCCACGCGCAAGATCGTACACATGTCCATGCTGATCTTCGCGTTCCTGCTGCCGTACCTCACCTGGACCGAAGCCGCGGGTTGCGCGCTGCTGGCATTGCTTTTTAACGTTGTGGTCCTGCCCCGATTAGGAATGGATCTGCGCAAGAGTCCCGCCGGCGCCACCGGCACGGGCGTCTGGACCGGCATTGTCATCTATCCCATCTCGGTGCTGGCGCTGATCCTGCTTTACCGTCACGACCTGCACATTGCGGCCGCCGCCTGGGCCATCATGGCATGGGGTGATGGCATGGCGAGCGTCACCGGCGGCGCATTGCGCGGCCCGGCGCTCCCCTGGAATGGCGAGAAAACCTGGTCGGGTTTCTTGGGATTCATCGTGGCGGGCACGGCGGGCGCATACGTTTTGACGCGCTGGGCGGCGCCCTCCATGGGCCCTGATGTCGCCCTGAAAATTGCCGCGGCCACGGCGCTGGTGGGCGCCTTCGTGGAGTCCGCCCCGGTTCGCCTGGACGACAACGCCACGGTTCCGTTGCTGGCGGGGGCCTGCATGTACTGCCTGTGCTTTGTTGAGCGCCGCGCCCTCGACAGCAACCTACCCTTCCTCGGCCGCCGCATGGTGTTGGCCGTTGCGATCAATCTTGCCTTGGCGTTGGCGGCCCTGGGCCTGAAGATGGTCAACCGCTCGGGCGCGCTGTGCGGATTCCTGCTGGGCGTGGCGGTCTACCTGGGCTGGGGATACAAGAGCTTTCTGCTGATGTTTGCCTTTTTCGCCATCGGATCCATCGCCACGCGCATCGGCTACGCGCGCAAAGCCGCCCGCGGCGTGGCGGAAAGGCGCGGGGGCGCGCGAAGTTGGCGCGAAGCCTTGGCGAACTCCCTGGCGGGAGCGTTCTTTTCCCTCCTGGTCATCACCACGTTTCACGAGCACGCCTTCCTGATCGCATTGATCGCGGCGTTTGCGGAAGCAACGGGCGACACGGTATCGAGTGAAATCGGCCAATGGATTTCCAGCCGCGCCTATCTGATCACCACATTCAAGCCGGTGCCCGCCGGCGAAGACGGCGGCGTCAGCGTGGGAGGCAGCATCGCGGGCGCACTTGCTTCCGTCGTCGTCGTGGCGCTGGGCTTCGGCTTGGGCTTGTGTGGGAAAGGCGGCGCCACCATGGCTCTTGGCGCCGCCGTGGCCGGAAACCTGCTCGATAGCCTGTTGGGCGCCACGCTCGAACGGCGCGGGCTGGTCACCAACGGCATCGTGAATTTCGCCGGCAGCAGCTTTGCCGGGGCCCTGGCGCTTGCCATCGCGCTCCGCATCGGGTACTGATGCCAATGCGGTTCACTCCACATTTCCGGGCGGTGAAGATTACACGGTTGAGCTGCCACCGGTTCCGATCTAACGAAGTGGGGCCTTGGCTGAGTCTGATCGCCCACAACCGGGGCGACCTGTGGCGGCAGTTGGTGCTGCCGAAGAGGATCGAAAACTGGTCGCTCACCACCTTGCCGCAGCGGCCGGACGGGCGAAAACTGAAAACGGAAATTCCGGTTGATAGCCCTCAGCGAAGTGAGTAGACTCCCGGCAGGGTGAGCCATGCGCAGGTTTCTAGCCCTTCTCCTTTTCGTGTTCCTTCCTGTCTTCGCCCGGAGCGCGCAACAGCCCGCTACAGGCGGGGTGATTCGGATCACGGTTAGTCTGGTGCAGGTTGATGCCGTGGTCACCGACTCGAAGGGGCGACAGGTCACGAATCTTAAACCCGAGGACTTTGAGATCATCGAAGACGGCGCGCCCCGGCCGATTACGAACTTTTCTTACATCCCGGTCCGCTCGGCGGCGGCTGCGGGCGCTGCTGCTCGCGCTCTCCCGGCCGGCGGCACGCTCCTTTTGTCGCCGGGGTTGCAGCCCGAGCAGGTCGGCCGGACCATGGCGCTGGTGGTGGACGATATCGGCCTGTCGTTCGAGAGCACTTATTACGTTCGCCGCGCCCTCAAGAAGTTTGTGGACGAGCAAATGCAACCGGGCGACCTGGTGGCGATTCTCCGCACGGGCGCCGGCTTGGGCGCGCTGCAACAATTCACCACGGACAAGCGGCTGCTCTACGCGGCGATTGACCGTGTTCGCTTTAATCTGGCAGGACAGTCAAGCGTGGGTGAATTCCTGTCCGATGCCGAGGCGAATAAACGGCCGGGGTTTGTGAACGACCTCTTCACCGCCGGCACGCTCGGCGCCCTAAATTATATTGTGAACGGACTTCGTGACTTGCCAGGACGCAAGTCCGTGATTCTGTTTTCCGACGGCATGGTGCTGCCGGGAGCGCCGGATTTGCGCCGGGTTCCACATGGACCGCACACTCTCCAGAGCCCCGTGTGGGACGATGACATTGATCCCCGCCTTCAGGACAAGCTCCAGGCCCTGATTGAGCTGGCCAACCGGTCTTCGGTGGTGATCTACACGCTCGATGCGCGCGGCATCGCGACTCTTCAACCGACGGCGTCCGAAACCCTAGCCGACAGATCGGTGCGGGCTCCTGCGCGCATTGGCCCTCCCTCCAGTCCGACCGCGTCCGAGGTGCAGAACTCCTTGAGCCGGCGCCACAAGGCCCGGCTCTTGAACTATTACGACTCGCAGCAAGGCTTGGGCTTCCTCGCCCAGCAGACCGGCGGACTGTTCGTCCACGACACGAACGACCTCAGTTGGGGTGTCGGCCGCATTTTGGAGGACCAGGCAGGATATTACCTGATTGGCTTCAAGCCCTCGGAGGGAACGTTTGAGAAGACGCAGTTTGGCGCCAGTTACCATAAGATCCAGGTGCGCGTTCTAAAGCCAGGATTAAAGGTGCGCTCGCGCAACGGTTTTTATGGGGTCACGGACGAGCAGGCCCGTCCGGTCTACCGCACCGAGCTCGAGCAACTGGCCGCGGCGCTGACCTCGCCCTTCAGTTCAGGGGGAATTCGCCTGCACTTGGCATCTCAACTTCTCTATGACGCCCACAATCAGACCACGGCGCGGTGCCTGCTGCACATTGATGCCCGAGACGTTCAGTTCGTGAGCCAGCCGGACGGCCGCAAGCATTTGGCGTTGGATCTGGCGGCGGTGATCTTTGGCGATAACGGCCAGGTGGTGGACGGAAAGCTGGCCGTCCTTACCGGCTCGCCCGACGAAGAGGGGATGGAAGCGATGTTGCAGCGGGGTTTGGATTACGTCGTCGATATTCCCGTGGGCAAGGCCGGTGGATATCAGCTTCGCGCCGGAGTTCGCGACTCGGCTTCGCAGCGCGTGGGCTCGGCGGGCCTGTTTATGAACGTTCCTAACACTCGCTCACGAAGGCTAGGGCTTTCGGGAATCATCCTGAATCCCAAAGGAGTGGGCGATAAAAGTCCGGCGGTTCGCCGCTTCGAGGTGGGCGATGAGGTGACGTTCGCCATGGAGATTTATAATGCCCGCCTCGATCCAGCCACTCATCTTCCCAATCTGGAGGAGAGCATTCAACTCTATCGAGACACACAACAGGTGCTTGCATTCAACAGACCTTTTGGTGACGGGGAACCCTCAGAGTCAAAGCGCCTATCACTTGCCGGCACTTTGAGGCTGGGCCCTGAGCTTGAGCCCGGGGATTATGCTCTTGAAATCACCGTCACGGACAAACTCGCGCGCAAAAAATACGCCACCGCCAGCCAGTGGATTGACTTTGAAATTGCAGTCGGCGGCCAGCACCCCGCGCCCACGCCGCCCCCGCCACCTGGCCGCACCTCCGGTGTATTGGACTTCGGACTTCAATTGCCTTTGGCCGGCCGTTGATACAGGGCCGGAGCAAACTGTTCCAGGCCGGTGATTCCGTCCTAGATTCTCGATTCCAATCACATAGAAAAGGGCAATCCTGGTTACCTGCTCACCTTTGCGATGTACACTGCGAACGGTTCCAACGCCAGTTGCTGAACTGACGAATTATTCTTCAGTGCGGCCTGGGTGGTCAGAAGAGTTTGGGCCGAGCCCGCCCTTAACCCTAGCGGCGACAAATCGAATTCAACCTTCTGCCGCGCGGCTGACATGTTGATCACTACCATCGCGGCCTCAGTACTGGATTTCCGCAGGTAAGAAAGCACATTCGGATCGTGCTCATTCAACGCCACGTAGTCGCCATCGAGCAGCGCCGGGTCGGTGTGCCGCAATGCCAGCAGGCCCTTGTACCAGTTCAGGATCGAATTCGGGTCCTTCAATTCGTCCGCAACGTTGTAGGTTTTATACGTCATGGGAATTGCGTTCCAGGGAATCCCGGTGGTAAATCCGGCATTGGGGTCGCCGCTCCACTGCATCGGCGTCCGCTCACCATCACGGCCCTTCTCTTTCGGCCATCCCCGCCGCCCGATGGGGTCCTTCACGTCTTCGCGGCGCTTCGGGTCGTTGTTCCGCATCCCGATTTCTTCGCCGAAGTACATGATCGGCGTCCCGCGCAAAGTCAAATACATCGCCGCCATGTCTTTGGCGATTTGATCGTTGTGCCGGCCGTCGCCATAGCGGTTCCAGGAACGGACGATGTCGTGGTTGCTGATCACGTACACGGGCCATTCGCCCGATGCGTTCACTGCCTTGATGTGATCGCGGAAGATTGGCGCGGAGAACTTGAGCTCTGTCAACATCAGATCCATCGGCATCTGCAGCTCGTCGTGCCCAGCGCCGTAATATTCCTTCAGCTCCGCCACATTCTCCGTCCAGGTTTCACCAATCAAAACCGCGTTGTACTTGTTGGCCACGGCGCGCAGGCCTTTCAGCGCGGTGTGTACTTCCGGCAACTTGTCGTTGTACTTGTTGTCAAGATTGGGGTCGCCAAAGGCGTTCCTGCCGGGAAGCACAGGATTATCTTTCATGTTGGGATCTTCATAGAGCGTGTTGACCGCGTCCAGGCGGAAACCCGCCACGCCCCGCCTGAACCACCACTCCGCCGTGCCGTACATGGCGTCGACCACGGCGGGGTTGCGCCAGTTGAGGTCAGGCTGCTGCGCGTAGAAGTAGTGGTAGTAGTATTGATTCGTTTTGCTGTCCCACTGCCACGCCAAGCCGCCAAACGTCGAGGTCCAATTGTTGGGCGGGTTCTTTCCCTTGCCGTCGCGCCAGATGTACCAATCGCGCTTATCCCCGTTGCGCGAGGAACGTGAATCGATGAACCAGGGATGCTGATCGGACGTGTGATTCACCACGAAATCCAGAATAATTTTGATGCCATGCTCCTTGCCCAGCTTTTGCAACCGGTCGAAATCGGCCAGCGTCCCATACATCGGGTCGATATTCTCGTAGTCGGAGACGTCGTAGCCGAAATCCACCTGCGGCGACGGGAAGCAGGGCGCAATCCAAATCGCGTCCACTCCCACGGCTTGCAAGTAATCGAGCTTTGATGCGATCCCCTTCAGGTCGCCAATGCCGTCACCGTTGCTATCCATAAAGCTGCGCGGATAGATTTCGTAAAACACCGCATGCTGATACCAGGGATGCCTTTCGACACCGGCCGCTTGCGTTTGTGCCTGGGGCACGGGCCGAGCCATTACGAGTGCAATTATCAATAAGGCTGCCGAAGCGAACTTGCGATGCATGAACGCGCCTCCCTGGCATTGCGAATAAATTGCAAAACGCAGACGAGTCTAACATGGCCGTTCGAGCGGAGCCAGCGTGTGTGTCCTTTCAATCCGCATCAGCGCGAGGGGCCACAGCATCTTCCGCCGGATAAAGGGGAAGCAAGGAACCCCGGATGCAGGCTTGGGAGAGCAGCCTGCCGCGGCGGAGGTGTAAATAAAAGGCAAAGGCAAATGGCAAAGGACAAAAGTGCAAGGCCGCACCTTCAAGATTTCACGCGATTGGTGCAACCGAGCAGCAGGTTTGATAAGAATCTACAACCCTCGCTCCCAGGGGACGAGAGAAACCGCACCCTTCTCCGGCCGCCGCCCCGCCCTCCACCCTTTTCCTATTGCCTTCCCATAGGAAGTGTGGCATCCTTTCTATGGCATTCCCATAGGAGGAACATGGGCGGCAAAGCGGATGTCTGGCAGGGAACACTGGCGCTGATGGTGCTGAAGACGCTCGCAAACATGGGGCCCTTGCACGGCTACGGAATTGCGCGGCGGATCGAGCAGATCAGCCGCGACCTGTTGTCAGTAAATTACGGCACGCTCTATCCGGCGCTGCTGAAGCTGGAGCAGGAAGGCTATATCGCCTCGGAGTGGGGCCAATCGGACAGCCATCGCCGGGCCAAATACTACAAGCTCACGCGCGCCGGCCGCCGGCAGTTGGCCAGGGAAGCTCGCGAATGGGAGCAGACCACGTCCATTCTGGCACGGTTCCTGCGGCCCGGGGAGGAACGGTCATGAGAGGACTGCGTGCCTGGTTCTTGCGCCTTTGCGCGCTATTCAGCAAAGAAAGGCGCGACCGCGAGCTGGCTGCCGAGATCGAAGGCCATCTGCAAATGCACATCGACGACAACCTTCGCGCCGGCATGACGCCGGAAGAGGCGCGCCGGCAGGCGCTGATCAAGCTGGGCGGTGTGGAGCAAACTCGGGAAAACTACCGCGACCGGCTCGGAGTGCCCGCGCTCGAAACCCTGTTCCAGGATTTGCGATACGCCCTGCGCATGTTGCGCAAGAATCCCGGCTTCACGGGAGCGGCCGTGCTCACGCTCGCCCTCGGCATTGGCGCCAACGCGGCGATTTTCACCCTGACCTACGCGGTGGTTCTCAAGAGCCTGCCCGTGCCCAATCCGGGGCAATTGGTTCGCTACACGTTTCGCCAAGGCGCGATGGACCTCGGTTTGTCAGGTCCCGCCTACGAAGCGCTCCGGCGGCATGAAACCGTGAACACTGATTTGCTCGCGTGGAGCAATGCCGATTTCGCGGTTGAGGAGAAGGGGGAGGTCACACGCGCGAGCGGGGCGTTGATCACCGGCAGCGGATTTCGCGTGCTGGAACTTCAGCCATTTCTCGGACGCGTCTTTGGCGACCGGGACAACGTCCCCGGCGGCGGGCCCAGCGGCTACCAGGCGCTGCTGGGCTACGACTATTGGAAGCAGCACTTTCAGGGGAGTCAAGCCGTGCTGGGGCAGACGCTCACCATCAACGGACGCGTGGTGACGGTGATTGGCGTATTGCCGCCGGGGTTTGAGGGGCTGATTGGCGGAATGCGCGCCGACGTGGTGCTGCCCCTGGCGTTCGATGAAGTCGTCCACGCGCCCAATCCCATGTATCGCCATCCCGGAAGCTTCTGGCTCACGGTGATGGGACGGCTCAAGCCGGGCGAATCCGTGCCGTCGGCACAGGCGAACTTGCGCGCTACGGAGGCCACCGTCCGCGAAGAAGCCGACCCCAGCCATCATTTCATCAACGGCTTCTTCGCCCCCTTCCACTTCGGCGTCGAGAGCGGCCGCGCCGGGCGGTCGTTCCTGAAAGTGGCTTTCCAGCAACCCCTGCTGGTGCTGGAAGTCCTGGTGGGGCTGCTCTTGCTGCTCTGCTGCGCCAACACCGCTCTGCTGGTGCTGGCCCGCGTCAGCAGCCGCACCCAGGAGTTTGCCCTGCGCAGCGCCTTGGGTGCTCCTCGGGCCCGGTTGTTCCGGCAAGTGCTGCTGGAAGTCGGATTGCTTGCCGCAGGGGGCCTCGGCGCGGGAGTCTGGTTCGGATGGGTGGCGGCGCGGTCGCTGGTGGCGATGCTGGCGAGCATCGGCGAGCCGCCGCCTCTGGACGTGACGCCGCGCGCGGCGATCATCGCCTTCACGGCCGGCATCAGTTTGCTTTCGGCGCTCGTGGCAGGATTGTGGCCGGCTTTGCGCGCCGTGCGCGTGGCGCCCGGGCCAAGTTTGAAGCAAAGCGGGCCGGTCCCTTCTTCGAAGAGCCTGGGCGCATGGATGGTGCCAGCCCAGGTGGCGGTGAGCGTAACACTTCTGTTCTCCGCATCACTGCTGGGCCGATCGTTCCTGAAATTGCTGCTGGTGAATTCAGGTTTCCAGGCCGACGGTCTGACGCTGGCGAACGTCAACTTGCGCGCCATTAAACCGACCAACGCCGTTGCCACCGAACACGCCCTACGGATGGTCGAAGCGCTCGAGAGCACTCCCGGGGTGGAAGCGGCCAGCGCCCTGTTGTCTCCCCCCATCAGCAAATCGTGGAGCGCGGGACATTACTTTTCTATCGACGCGCACGGCACAGTTCATTCCGACATGCAGACCTGGCCGGCCGCGGTTCTCTCCCGGATACTTCGCCGCGATGGGCACACGCATTCTCGAAGGCCGCGGATTCACCCGCGCGGACGCGGGTGGCGAACCCGTGTGCGTGGCGAGCGCTTCCGCCGCCGCGTACTTTTTCCGGGGGCAGGATGCCTTGGGCAGATACGTATATTCTGGGGGCGAGGATCCGAGCCTGGACGGCAAGACCAAGGTTGACCCCAAGAATACGTGCCGCGTGGTCGGGGTGGCGGAGGACGCGCGGTATAGCTCGCTGCGCCAAGCTCCGCCCCGCATGCTCTACCGCCCGATCGTTAAGGATGAGATGGCCCCCGAGTTCTGTTTGGCCGTGCGCAGCGGGAATGCGGGCATGGCGGCCGCGGCCATCCGCGATGCCGTCCACCGCGTGACGCCCACGGCTGTGCCGCCCGCCGTTTTCAGCTTCCGCGAACTCGTGGACGAGCATCTGGTGCAGGAGCGAATGTTGGTGGCTCTCTCCGCGTGCTTTGCCGCCGTCGCTCTGCTGCTCACCGGCCTCGGATTGTACGCCCTGCTGGCACGCAGTGTGCTGCTGCGGACCCGCGAGATCGGCGTGCGCCTGGCTCTGGGCGCGCAGCCCGGGGAGGCGCTCCGCATGGTGGTCTGGCAGGGTTTCCGGCTGGTGCTGGCGGGAACGGTTATTGGCCTTGCGGCGGCATTGGCCGTGGCGCGACTGCTGCGCGGGATGCTTTTCGGCATCCGCCCTACCGATCCCTTCACGCTGGCGGCGGTCGTGGCCGTGCTCCTCGGTGTGGCTTTGGGGGCGAGCGTCATCCCTGGCCGCAGGGCGACGAAAGTGGACCCCATGGTGGCGCTGCGCTACGAATGACAGCTGACCCGCGATGGGTGCATCGAGCGGGTAGAACAGCGTAGCGCAACGGACGTCGAAGTTTCGCACCCCAGCGCAAGCATTTGTGGCGCATGGTCCCCGCCCTGCGCGCCCAGAATCCCGTTTACAACTTTCCGGCTCCAAAGCTAGAATGGATTGAAAGCTTGTGCACGGTTCGGGCACGCTCTTTCGCACAATTCATGAGCGAGATTCTGGCAATCTATCCCGGGTCTTTCGATCCGATTACGAATGGCCACCTCGATTTGATCGAGCGGGGGAGTCACCTCTTCGATCGCCTTATTGTCGCGGTGCTGACGAATCTCGACAAAGACCCGCTTTTTAGCGTGCCCGAGCGCGTGGATATGCTCCGGGAGACGACTCATTCGATCCCCAATGTTTCGGTCGATACGTTCAGCGGGTTGCTGGTGGATTACGCGCGGCAAAAGCAGGCGAAAGCACTCCTGCGGGGTATTCGAGCTTTTACGGATTATGAGTATGAGCTGCAAATGGCGCTGACGAACCGAAAGCTCTCGCCTGACGTGGAAACGGTATTTTTGATGCCGGCCCTCGCGTACACCTACGTCAGTTCGCGCTTGGTGCGGGAGATATTTCAACTCGGTGGCTCCGTGTCCGAGATGGTTCCGGCGCTGGTGGGAAAACGGCTTTATCAGAAAATGCAGAAGCGGGAAGCGGGGAGCTCGAAGTTAGAAGTTAGAAGATAGAAGTTGGGCGCCGGAAGTCAGGAGCAGGAGCCTTCGTCCAACTCCTAGCTTCCAACTTCCAGCTCCTGCCTCGCAAGGGTGAAGAATGCAGTTTTCCGAGCGGATTTCGCGAATTTCGGTTTCTTCCACGGCCGCCGTTTTGCAGAAGGCCGACAAGTTGCGCGCCACTGGCGTCAAGCTGGTTGACTTCGGCGCCGGCGAGCCCGACTTCCCCACCCCCGACCACATCAAGCAAGCGGCGGTTCGCGCTCTGGAAGAGAATTTTACCAAGTACACCCCCACCGGCGGCACGCGGGAATTGAAGGAAGCCCTGGTGGACCGGCACGCCAAGGATTTCGGCTCGCACTATTCCGTGGAAGAGTGCCTGGTGACCGTGGGCGGCAAGCAGGCTGTTTTTGAAGCCATGGTCGCTACGCTCAACGATGGGGATGAAGTGATTTTGCCGGTCCCCTACTGGGTTTCCTACCTCGATATCATTAATTACGCCGGCGGCAAGGCGGTTTTTCTGGAAACGGATGAGGCGGAGGATTTCGCCGTGCGGGCCGACGCCGTGGAAAAACTCATCACGCCCCGCACCAGAATGATCGTGGTGAATTCGCCCAACAATCCCACCGGGGCGGTGATCTTACCCGAGGAAATGGAAAAGCTCCTGGGTGTGGCAGCGCGGCACAAGGTTCTATTGTTGTCAGACGAGTGCTATTGCCATTTTCTCTACGATGACCCGCCGTTTTCCCTGGGATCTTTGCCGGACCGCGAGCATTTTCTGCTGGTGGGCTCGCTTTCCAAAACTTATGCCATGACGGGTTGGCGCGTGGGATTTGCCCTGGGCTCGAGCAAGCTGCTTGCCCACATGCTGAACCTCCAGAGCCACTCGACTTCCAATCCCACTTCCATCGCGCAGAAAGCCGCGGTGGAGGCCTTGCGCAGCTCGCAGGATTGCGTGCGCGCCATGCTGGCCGAGTACCGCCGTCGCCGCGGCCGCGTGGTGGAAGGCCTGCGCGCCATTCCCGACATCAAGTGTATGATGCCGAAGGGAGCTTTCTACGCTTATCCCAATGTCTCGGCTTACTTGAATCGCGACGGCTTGGCGAATACCACCGTGCTGGCGGAAAAACTCCTGGAGGAAGCACACGTAGCAGTGGTCCCCGGCCCCGCCTTTGGGACTCAACAACACGTCCGGCTGTCCTACGCAACTTCCCTGGATCAAATCGACGAAGGATTAAGGCGGATGGCAAAGTTTTTCGCCAATTTCTAATAGGAAATGTCCACCTTCAACAGCCCGGTCCAACTCTCCAATATCTTCAAACCGAAAATCTGGGGGCGGCGGGATTTGGCGCCGTTCTTTGACGCGCCAAACTCCTCATCCGAGGAAAGCGGACAATCCGCCAACCCGTGCATCGGCGAGGTTTGGGTTACCGATGATGCTTCCCGCTTCCTCAACGGCCCCGCGGCGGGAATGACCCTCGCCGAGGCTTCGGAAAAATACGGGCCGGAGTTGCACGGAAAGTCCTGGCCCGGCCGCCGTTTTCCCCTTCTCGCCAAGTACATTTTCACCAGCGACTGGCTTTCCGTGCAGGTTCATCCCGATGATGCTTACGCCGCCGGGCACGACCCTGGCAATCTGGGCAAGTGCGAGATGTGGTACTTCCTGAAAACGGATCCCAACGCCGCGATTCTTCTCGGGCTAAAGCCCGGCGTGGCGAAGGAGCACTTGCTCCCCGCCTTCAAGGCTGGCACGTCGCGCGACTTCCTGCAAAGCTTCCGGCCGGAGGAGGGGGAAGCGGCGTTTCTGCCCCCGGGAATCGTCCACGCTCTGGGACCCGGACTGGTGCTGTTCGAAGTCGAGGAGAATTCCGATCTCACCTATCGCTTGGATGATTTTGGCCGGCCCGGCTTGGATGGCAACCCGCGCCCGCTGCACCTGGATAAAGGGCTCGAGGTTATTCGCCCGGAGCTTCCGCCCCGGCGCGATTTGCCCCGGCTCGAGCTGAAAGAGAAATACGGCACACGCCGGCTGGTTCTCGCCAGCCGTTTCTTCGCCCTCGAGGAATTGAGTGTTCGGCACACGGCAACTTTCCATAGCATGCCCGAGAGGGTGGAGGCGCTTTCCATCGTGGAAGGTGAGGGGCGCTTTGAAAACGAGGCGGGCTGGCTGGCCTATCGCCCCGGCGAAACCTGGTTGATTCCACCCGGCGCCGGCCGCTACCGCATGGTGCCAGATCCCGGCGCCAAGGTTTTGAAGTTCTATGTACCAGACCTGGAAAAGGACTTCCGCGAACCGCTGAGGCGGCAGAGAATTCCCGAGGAGAAAATCCGTCAGATCGTAATCGAGTAAAACCTTATGGCACAAAAACCGGTCTTCGCCCACGCTTACGCCGTAGTGATGGCCGGCGGCAGGGGAACTCGCTTCTGGCCCCTCAGCCGTCGCCGGCACCCCAAGCAATTACTGGAATTATTCGGCCGGGGGACGCTTTTGGAGCAGACGGTGGAGCGGCTCCGGCCCCTCATTCCGCCCGAGCGTATTTACGTCTACACCAACGAACTCATCAGGCGTGAAGTTTGCCGCGGCCTGCCACAGATTCCGCGCGCGCAGATCGTGGCGGAACCCGCCTCGCGCAACACCGCGCCCACGCTGGGAGTGGCCGCGCACGAAATCTGCCGCCGCGACCCGCAAGGAATTATGGTGGTGTTGCCGGCGGATCACATCATTACCAAACCCGCCGAGTTTCTTCGCGTGCTGCGCGCCGCTTGTGAAGCCGCGGACATGCCCGGAAGGTCAATATTGGTCGGCCTGAAGCCGGCCGGCCCTGACACCGGTTTTGGCTATGTGCGTGTCGGCGCCCGCGAGGCGCGCCTTGCCGGACAAGATATTTATCGGGTGGAAGAATTCATGGAAAAGCCACCGCTTGCCGTCGCTCGCCGTTACGTCGCCTCCGGGCGTTATCTGTGGAACGGGGGCATGTTCATCTGGCGGGCTTCCACCCTGCTCGAAAATCTCGCCAAGTATCAACCCCGGATGGCAGGTCAACTGGCGCGGCTGGCTGAGGCCGGGGGCGTGCGGTCGGCAAAGAACTTTCGGCGCCTCTTCCCTCAATTCGAGAAGATTTCTATCGACTACGCCATCATGGAGAAAATCCCGGACATTCACGCCGTCGCCGCCGACATCGGATGGAACGACGTAGGCAGTTGGGCGGTGGCTTATGAACTCTCGGCGAAGGATAAGGAGAACAACGTCCGGCCGGAGCGCAGCCTGTGCCTGGACTCGCGTGGCAATATGATTGTCGCCAAACGTAATTTTGTGGTGACCGTGGGCGTTCAGGACCTCGTCATTGTGGAGACAGATGACGCGCTCCTCGTCTGCGCGCGCCAGCGTTCGCAAGAAGTGGGCAAAGCGGTTGAGGCGCTGGAAAAAGCCGGGCACCAAGAGCTCTTGTAAATATCAAATATTCAGGAAGGAACGACACTCGAAAACCGAAATTCGAGACTCGCCAGATCAACATCGAATTTCGAGCCCTGCTGTGGAAAGCCGCGGACCTACAAAACAGATCCGCGCTACACGTGCCTCGAATTTCTAGTTTCGAGTTTCGACCTTCGATTTTCGGTTCTGAGCTATGGATAAAATCAAATTCGGTACCGACGGCTGGCGAGCGGTTATCGCCGAGGATTTCACTTTCAGCAACGTGCGCCGGGTGGCGGCGGCCATCGCGCAGTACGTTCGTGATGAAAGCGAACCGGCGCGCGGCCTGATCGTCGGCTACGATATGCGCTTCCTCTCAGCGGAATTTGCCCGGGCTACGGCCGAAGTGCTCTCTGCCGCGGGGATATGCGTTTGGCTCGCGGACGCGGGCACTCCCACGCCGGCAGTGAGTTATGCGGTGGTGGCGCGCAAAACCGCGGGCGCGGTCATGATCACGGCCAGCCACAATCCTGCGCGATGGAATGGGGTAAAGTTCAAAGCGCCCTATGGGGGCTCGGCCGAGCCGGCAATTATTCATCGCATTGAAGCCCACCTGCATCGCCTCGATCGCGCTCGCACCCGGCCGCGCAAGCGAAAGCCAAGCCCCATCGAAACTGTTGACCTGACCACGCCTTACCTCGCCCGGCTCAAGGAGATGGTTCATCTGGACCACATCCGCGCCTCCGGACAGAAGCTTGTGATCGATCCGATGTATGGGGCCGGCCGCGGGTGCATTACCCGCTTGTTCGGCGAAGCGGGCATCCCTTACCGCGAGATTCACTCCGAGCACAATCCGCTTTTCCCCGGCCTGAACCCGGAGCCCATCGAGCCGCACGTCGAGGGCCTGCGCCGTGCCGTGGTGGAAGGCGGTTTTGACGCCGGTTTTGCCACGGACGGCGATGCCGACCGCATCGGCGCTATCGACCGCAGCGGCGACTTCATCGATTCGCACAAGATTTTCTGCATTCTTCTCAAGCACCTGGTTGAAGACCTGGGGTTGCGCGGGGAAGTGGTGAAAACGTTTTCCACCACGCAGATGATTGACAAGATGGCGCGCAAATACCAACTCCCCTTGCATGTCACCCCCATCGGCTTCAAGTACATCTGCGAGCTGATGCTGACGCGCGACATCCTGATCGGCGGTGAAGAAAGCGGCGGCATCGGCATCAAGGGACATTTGCCGGAACGCGACGGCATCCTGAACTCGCTTCTGCTGGCGGAAGTGATGGCGGAAAAAAAGAAGACGCTGGGCGGATTGGTGGAAGACTTGAGCCGGGAATTCGGACCGCACTTCTATAGCCGCGTCGATCTGGAAGTGGAACTCACCAAGGCGCAGGAGTTGGTGAAGGAAGTGGCTCAGGGAAAGTTCAAGAAATTCGCCGGACTGAAAGTGACGGCGGTGGAAGACCTCGATGGCGCCAAGATGCGTTTTGGGGATTCCGCTTGGCTGTTGGTGCGCGCCTCGGGGACGGAAAACCTTCTTCGCCTTTATTCCGAAGCGCCTTCGCGCGAACAGGTTAAAACGTTGCTCGAGGAGATGACGCGCATCGCGAGGTCGGTGTAGCGCCGACCTTCAGGCCGGCAGGTGCGAAGAATGGTCGCGCCGGTCTGTACGCCTGATTCCACGGCTTTCACTTGCCCATCGATTTGGAATTGCCAGCCCGATTTTCTCACCAAACCGGGCCTTTTCAGCCCCCTGCCAGCGACAATTTGGCGCTTCTTATGTCGGTCAAATTGCACCCACGTTTTCGCCTTTCGCCTGGTTGATTGTAAGTGTATTTATTTTCAGTATGTTGTCAGCTTTGGGAGGGGAAAAACCGTGTTCATTACCCTTTATTATCAGTTAGTTATCAGCTTTGGGCGGCTTGTCTTTTTACGGACATAACGTCGCATTGTCATTCGTACAATTTGTCGTCCTGCTGCGTCATTCACCATCGTACCCGCCGCCGACCCGCCAGTTGCATCACGGGGAGATCCGGCTCTCGATGGCCACCTTTCAATTCTAGCCTAAATGCTTGGGCTCGTCAAGAGGAAAATGCAGCATGCCGAAAGGGCCCCGCCCGGCCGCACGGCAGGAACCCTGTGTTCCGGTGAGATAACCCGCCTAGTGGAGGCCGGCAAGAAACGCCCACATTTCCCGGAGCACGTCCGCCTCGTTTGACAGGTAGACGTAATGATTCGCGCCAGGGAGAACAACCACATGCGCGGTGGGCACTCCATCTGTCACCACCTTTGCCTGCCTCGCGGTCAGAACCGCAAGCGCGGCGGAATAAGCCTTGGCTGCTTCCCGCACCTTGGGATCGGTACTGTTGTCGACCCAACTCCCTTGACCGTGGGGGTTGGCGAATATGACGAGCGAGGGTACGGGGATATCCGTGTACTTCTTCATGCCCTCCATAAGGGTCGCATAACCGGGGAAGTCGCGCTGCTTCCCAATACGTCCGTCGGGAGTTGAAGTCCATTGTTGACGGAGCTCCGCCTCGGGAGGCGTAAATCCAAGAACGCCCATATTATACTTTTGCAGGGCGCTGAAGCTGGCCAAGTCCGACTCCGCGGGAGGCGGAGGTTGGGGGCCGCTGATAGCTTGAAACTCCTTCATGGCCGGCCCCTCGCCGTTATCGAATGCATACGGGTAGCCGGCCTCGAGGTACACCAGCCCGGCAACGCGGTTCGGGTGCCGCGTGCCCACCGAACTCAACTCCTCCCCCGCGATGGAGTGTCCAACCAGCACGGGCCTGTTTAGTTTAAGCGCGTCAAGGACGGCCATGACGTTGTCACCGAGGCGATCGACTCCGTATTCCGAGGCCAAAAAACCTGAGGCGCCAAAGCCCCGCCGGGTGATGGCGTAAACATGGTAGTTGGCCGCAAGCTGGGGAGCGAAATCGTCGAAAACGTGCGCCGTGTCTCCACCGCCGGCAAGGAGCACGACGGGCCGGCCGGAACGTCCCCAATCGAGCACCTCCAACCGGACGTTCTTGTCCACGGTTACGAATTGCACGTGGTGCGCGGATGGATCCCGCCAAGTGGCGGACTGTTGTGAATAAAGGGGAGCCAACGAGACAAGCAGAATGGCAGCAGCTAAACGGCTGCACCGTGACATAGGGTTCTACCTCTGTAGTGATTGTACGTAGTGAAGTGCTAAGATGTTCCTGACTTGGCAGGCGCAGATAAGCCCATGACCGACTCCGACCGCGTAAGAAACTACCATCGAACCGGCCGCATCCTGGGGGTGGCGGGATACCTTGTTGATTTGGCCCTGCTGCTCATCCTGCTTTTCACCGGATGGACAGTTTCCCTGCGCGCGCTGGCGCTTCACTACAGCCCGCGTCCCTGGCTTGCCTTGCTGATTTACCTGGTCCTTTTCGGAATCATCGTGCAAGTGGCGAGCCTCCCGTTCGATTTCTTGGGCGGTTTCTGGTTGGAGCATCGCTACGGGCTTTCCAACCTGACGCTGGCGGGTTGGGTGACGGACCAACTGAAGGGCCTCGCCGTCGGGGGGACGCTGGGTGTTCTGGCGATGGAATTCCTCTACGCGGTGATGCGACGCTCGACCGAGCACTGGTGGATTTTGTGTGCCATCGCCTTCATGGGGTTCTTCGTGTTGCTTGCTAACCTCGCCCCAGTCCTCATCTTCCCCATCTTTTTTAAATTCAAGCCTCTGGAGAATCCTTCCCTCGTGGAGCGCTTGCTAGAACTCTCGCGGCGGGCGGGGACTCGCGTAAAGGGTGTGTTTGAATGGAAGCTCAGCGAAAAAAGCAAGAAAGCCAACGCCGCCCTGATGGGACTGGGCAATACGCGCCGGATTATTTTGTCGGATACGCTCCTGGAGCAATTCCAGGATGAGGAAGTTGAGGCGGTGCTGGCGCACGAATTAGGCCACCACGTCCACCATCATATCTTTCAGAGTATTGCGCTTCAGGGTGCCGCGACGTTGGTGGGCTTCTACCTGATTCATCGCACCCTTGACTGGCTGGGACCGCATTTTGGATTCAAGGGCGCGGCGGATTTCGCCAACCTTCCTCTTCTCGCCCTGGTCACCACGATCCTTTCCCTCGTCATTTTGCCGGCGGTGAACTCATACTCCCGCGCCATGGAGCGTCAGGCGGATGCTTACGCGCTCGGCGCCATACCTTCCCGCGCCCCCTTCATCTCCAGCATGGAAAAGCTGGCGGAACTCAACCTGGCGGAACGCCAGCCCCACCCCTGGATTGAATTCATATTTCACAGTCACCCCTCCATGCAAAAACGCATTGAATTTGCGCAGAAGTTTCCCGCGTAGGCGTGACGGAGTTCTCCCACGATTCTCGCCCGTACCAGGAACAAGGGGGTAATCATCCGCAAGCGGAGCGGAACCCATCCTCTCGCCTAGCCGCGGCCTACAAATCCTGAAGAAACGGATTCCGCGTGCGCTCCTCACCAATAGTCGTAGGCGCGCCGTGCCCGGGAAACACCGGCGTCGGATCGGGGAAAATGAGCAGGCGATTGCGGATTGATCGCAGGATTTCCTCCATTGAGCCACCCCAGAGGTCCGTGCGGCCAATGCTGCCCTGAAAGAGGGTGTCACCGCTTAGAATGCGCTGGTTATCGCCAGGGAGGTGAAGGGAGAGGCTACCGGGAGAATGCCCGGGCGTGTGCAGGACCTCCAAGCTCAACGTGCCGCAACGCAGCACATCACCCTCTCGCAGGAACTGGTCCACGTCCGCCACCCCCGGCGCGGCAACCCCTAACCACTCGGCCTGCGACGCCAGGTTTTGATAGAGGGGTAAATCATTTTGGTGCATCAGCACCGCGGCCCCCGTGGCCTGCTTGAGCTTCTCGATTCCCCCCACGTGATCAATGTGCGCGTGCGTGGCAACAATGTACTTCGCCCGCAGGTGGTGCTGGGCCAGAATCTGTTGGACTTGCTCAATGTCGTCGCCGGGATCGATCACAATAGCTTCACCCGTGGATTCGTCCCCGAGGACCGAACAATTACAGGCCAGCATTCCCACCGGAAGGATTTCATGAATCATTGACGCTCGCTCACCGTTCAGAAATGAATTCGCCCCACGCTCTGAACCTCCATAGTACTACTGAAATTCCAATGGCGTGAAGTGCTGCCCCGGATTAACCTGTCCCGGGTGCGGCGACCCGTGGGGGCAGAGTGGTCGCCGTTTCCCCCGGTGGACATCAAAGGCTTCACACCGAGGCCGCGGAGAAGCTCGATGCCCAATGCAAAGAAGGCTTTAAGACACGGAGATCTCTGAGAACGGCTGGTGTGCAGCCGTTTCGGAACGCCTGGGGCACCCAACTTATTTGCATCCCCATGAGTCTTGATTCCGAGGCGACTGCGAGGTGGGGAAGAATGGCTGCCTATTTTCGCATTCGCAAAAAGCTCTTGCTTTTGCCGTATTCTTGTAGCACTATTGCTACAATATGAAGAATGAACCTCACGGCCCTCAGGCCTCTCGTCTTCGCCAACGGAAGTTTGAACTGTTGCGGCACTTCGCTCTACCTTCCGACCTCCTCCCCGGCTCCCTCACTTTCAACCTCACCCGCTGTGGTCATCCCCGCTGTCGTTGCGCCACGGGAAAAGGCCATGCGGCTTGGGTGCTGACCTTCATGGTGAAGGGAAAGCGGCGAGTCGAACGCATCCCCAAGGATTGGGTAGACGACGTGCGGCGCCGCGTCGAGGCGGGGCGGGAGTTCCAAGACGCCGTCCGCGAAGTGCTCGCCGCCAATGCCCAGCTTCTGGTCTGGGCGCGGAAGCAGCGACGGAAAAAGCGGTGAAGGGACCGAGTCCGCGACGCCTCTGGAAATACCTGGCGCGCTGTCTGCGTCTGCAATCCTATCTGCTGTCCCCCGGCGATGGCCGCACGGCACCCCAGATCCCGGCTCGGGTCTTGCTTTGGGCTCTGCTGCTCGGCCGACTGCTCAGGGAATACTCCTTCTACGCCGTGGAAGCCTTGGTGCATTCCTCGGCGCGTCGGGCTCTGCAGATCACGACCTCGTTCGGTGACGATGTGTTGGGTTACTTCACCGAGCGCTTGCCGGCCGCCCCCACCCGCGCCGCCTTGGCCACCGCCTTGCGCCAAGCCAAACGTCACAAGGCTTTCGACGGCAGCCCCTTCATCGGTTTGGCCGTGGATGGCACCACGGTGGGGCGCTGTCAGCAGTCCGCCTGCCAGCTCTGCCGACCCCACCGGAACTCGGTCGGCCAGATTACCAGCTACCGTCATCATTTGACCCTGGTCAGCGTGGTGGGAACCGGCTTGACGCTTCCCTTGGACGTGGAACCCTATGGGCAGGGAGATAGTGAATACGCCGCGGGCCAGCGTCTCCTGCGACGCGTTGTCGACACGCTGGGTCCCCGCTTTGCCGACTACGTGGTGGTGGATGGAGAATTCGCCACGGCGCCTTTTCTGCATGCGGTGGGAGATTTACATCTGCGGGTGGTGGCGCGCTTGAAAGGCAACCTCCCCGAGTTGTTTCAGGCCGCGCAAAAACGCTTTGCCGCCCAGCCTCCCACCCACTGTTTCTGGGAAGGGCACGACCGGGTGGAGGTCTGGGACGCCGACGACTTCGACCCCTGGGACACCCTGCGCTGGCAGACCGTGCGGGTCCTTCGTTACCGCCAATACAAACCCGATGGAACCGTCTATGAGGCTTTCTGGTTGACCGATTTTCCCACCCGCCGGCTCAGCAGCCGCTCTCTGTTTCGCCTTGCCAAGAGCCGTTGGGAAATCGAGAACCAAGGATTCAATGACGCCAAGAATCGCTACGGCCTGGAGCACATCTGTCATCACCACGCCAACAGCCTGCTCCTCGTCTGGCTGATTACCTGCTTGGCCTTGACCGTCGAACGCCTCTACCGCCTGCGCTATCTCCACCGCGGCACCCACCCGCTTCGCTCCGCCATCGAACTACTCCGCCTCCTGCGCCTCAGTTTGGCCAGCCCGGCGAACCTGGATACCAGTTGATCTGCCTCACGCCACCAGGGCACCGACCTCCTCCCTTTCGCTCTTTGACAACCTCGCTCCCTTCGCGGGCTCCTCGCCCGCCCGGAATCTTATTCTCGGAAAATAGACCCCCTGCCTCCCCCAACCCCCGTACCCTCCACAAGCGCTCCTCGTCCTATTCAAATTGACTCCGTCATCCTATTCCTCCGAAACGGCTGGCTGGTGTGCGGTTGACTTGGCTGGCGGGGATTTCTATACTCGATTGGGGTTATTTCAGGGCAAATTCCGCAACCGGAATCTCGCGGTCCGGAGAATACTTCTCAATTCGCGGCGGGTTAAGACTCTCGCCGACCAAGGAGCCAACATGGCGGCACTCAGCAACGAAGCAATTCAACAGGGATTGGCGAAAATGCCGGGATGGTCCTATCAGGGGAAGGAACTGCACAAGAAATTCACCTTCAAGTCGTTCTTGCCGGGCATTGATTTTGTCAACAAAATCGCCCGCGCCGCCGAAACCGCCGGGCATCATCCCGACATCACCATCAACTACAATGTAGTGGGCATCAGCCTTTCCACCCACAGCGAGGGCGGGGTGACAGAAAAGGACTTTGACCTGGCGAACAAGATAGATCAGATTCATGCGAAGCTGTCTTGATCCCCTTCCAGTGGCCCGGACCCAATGCCGGAAATGGAGGGGGGAAGGCCGCCCGATGTTCACTTCGCCAGCCGCGTTCGGGGGAATTCTCTGCTTCGTCATTATTTGAATCTTAAGTCTTGTCTTCGGGAGTGGAATGCGCATAGAATCCACCCACCTGTGGGACAGAGATTATGGCAACTATCATGCAGTGGATTCACTTGATGGCAGCCGTGGTTGCCGTGGGTGGAATGGGCTTCCTGCTCCTCATCTTGATCCCTTCATTGGAAGTCCTCAGCGCGGAACAGCGCAACGCGCTTTCCAAGGCCATGGCGGTGCGATTCCGGTGGGTAACTTGGAGCGCCTGCGCGCTGCTGCTGATCTCCGGCCTCTATAACATTCGCGTCCACTATTGGGAAGTTCCGTGGGGCAGGGCGTGGAACTTTCTCACCCTTAAGATCCTCCTCGCCTTCACCCTCTTCTGCATTGTCCTGGCGCTCACCATCCCTTTTAAGTTGTTCGAACCTCTGCGGGCCCGCCGGCGGATGTGGCTCCTCGTTGCCTTTATCCTGGGGGTGGTGGTGGTCCTGATTTCCGCCTACCTGCGGCCCCTTTGATGGCATGGGCGGCACTCCTCTTTCCACCGCCTTATATCGGGGCGGAAGTAACTTCCTTACATCCCCAGAATTATTCTTTGCGTTCCGGCGGGAAAGGGTGAGGAATCAATTGCGAAACTACTTGCTGTGGAAAACCGCCTCTTTGAACGAGCCGCGCTGGTTCTCGATTTTCTTTTGCAGCATGTTGATGGCATAGATAAGTTGCTCGGGCCGAGGCGGGCACCCCGGCACGTAAACATCCACAGGAATGTACTGATTGACGCCTTGCACGATGGCGTAGTTGTTGAATACACCGCCGGAGGTCGCGCAGGCGCCCATGGAAATCACCCACTTGGGCTCGGGCATCTGCGCGTAGAGTTTTTGAATCACCGGAGCCATTTTCTGGGAGACGCGGCCCGCGACAATCATCAAATCCGCCTGGCGAGGGGAAGCGCGGAAAACCTCCGCGCCAAATCGCGCCAGGTCAAAGCGCGAGGCGCCCGCCGACATCATCTCAATGGCGCAGCAGGCCAGGCCGAAACTGAAGGGCCAAATCGAGGACTTGCGCGCCCAGTTCACCGCCTGGTCAAGCTTGGCGAAGATCAGACCTTCAAATCCGGATTGCTCGGCCGCTATGTTTGGAACGCCCATTCCATCTCTATTATGCCACGCAGTGGCTCGGGCTTCAACAGCAACCGCGGGTCGTGAGCGTAGCGCCGTCATCCTGGCGGCTCCCTGCCGGCTGGGAGCCGGCGCCGCACGGGAACTCCCGGCTCCGCTGCATTGTGTCGCGGCGGCTGGGTCCACTTTTCCGCGCGCTCATGGATGCAACAAAATCTTCCCGAAGAACTCGCGGCCCTCCATCTTTTTCTGCGCGGCGGCCGCTTCTGGCAGGGGGAAATGAGAATCGATGACCGCCTTCAATTTGCCTTGGGCGATGAACTTGAGAGCGTCGACAAGTTCCCCCTTGCCTCCCATGAATGAACCGAGAATCGTGCGCTGACGGCCGAAAAGGGCATGGCCGTCCAGTTTGAGTTCCGCGCCGGTAGTCATGCCGCAGGTCACCAGCCGCCCATAAGTGGCGAGCGAGTCAAAGCAAGCTTCCCAAACCGCCGCTCCCACGTGATCCACCACCACATCAACGCCGCGCTTCTGGGTGAGGCGCTTCACCTCTTCGCCAATCGGCTGCTGCGTGTGGTTGATCACTTCATCGGCGCCCAGGGCGCGCGCTTTCTCCAGCTTCCAATCCGCGCCCGCCGTGGCGATCACGCGCGCGTTCACGAGCTTCGCCACTTGAATTGCCGCGCTGCCCACGCCTGACCCCGCGCCAATCACCAGCACCTCTTCGCCGGGCTTCAATCCCGCGCGGGTGAAGAGCATGTGCCACGCGGTAAGGAATACCAACGGCACGGCGGCGGCTTCGTCAAAGCTGAGGCCGCGGGGGATGGGGAGCACGTTCATCTCCGCGGACTTTACATACTCCGCGTATCCGCCGTCGTTGAACACACCCATAACCGAGAACTCGCGGCAAGCGCTGTCCAAGCCCTGGAAGCACATCTCGCACTGGCCGCAACTGAGGCCGGGCGAGAGCAGTACGCGGTCTCTAGGTCTCACGCGCTTCACCAGCGCCCCCACCTCCGCAACCTCGCCGGCAATGTCACTTCCCCCGATGTGCGGCAGCGGTATGCGCCACCCCGGCACGCCGCCCCTCACCCAGATATCCAAATGGTTCAGCGCGCAGGCCTTCACCTTCACCACGACTTCATTGCCCAGAATCTCTGGTTCCGCTGCATCCTCATACTTCAGGACCTCCGGGCCCCCGTGCTGGTGAAATCGAATTGCCTTCATGGTATGCTCCCCCTCGCTTCACCCTTCAGTTACATCACGTCCTTCTTCCCGAATCCCCTGAAATCCAGTAGTGCGCATAACGTCGTAAGAAACCCAAGCGCAAAGCAGCCGAGTAGAAGCAGAAACGCGTCCCAGGAACTCGGCGATACCCATAAACTTGTGAGAATTCCGTAAAGAGCCAGGAGAAGCGCAATACCCGCCAAGAACAACCCACCATATAAGCTGAACCGTAGCATTGTCCGAAACTCGCGTCCACCGCCCGGCCGTTGCCTGCGATTTGCCATAATCGTCACACTTCAAGACGATAGATCTCTGTTCCTCGCCTTGTCCGCCTAACCAAGTTCCGAAAAACCCGTGAGTGGATTTTACCCTTTGCCGGTCAAGACCGAAAGAAACTTCCGGTTTGGGCACCGGGCTTCGTCCCGTGCGGCCATGCGTTGACATTGCGGCACGCCACGCATAATCTAGGATTCGGGCATGGACATCTTTGAAGAAATCGTACGGCTGCGAAAGGCGGGGCGCAAGGGCGCGCTGGCCACCATTGTCGAGGTGCAGGGATCGATTCCCAGCCACGAAAGCTCCAAGATCTTGATTCGCGATGATGGCTCATTTGCCGGCACGGTGGGCGGCGGCTGCGTGGAAGCGGAAGTGTGGGCGGTGGCGCAGGAGGTGATGCGCGAGGAGAAACCCCGGCGCCTGCACTTCAATCTGAACGCCAACCCCGAGTACGACAACGGGCTGATCTGCGGCGGCTCACTCGACATTTTTGTTGAGCCCATTCTGGCCACGCCCACGGCATTCATATTCGGCGGCGGTCATGTGGGCCTGCATGTGGCAAAAGTGGCGAAAATAGCGGGTTTTGACGTGGTGGTGGCCGACGATCGCGAAGCCTTTGCCAACCAGGAGCGCTTTCCCGAAGCCTCGGAGACTTACGCGGGTCCGTGGGAAGATCTATTCCCCAAGATCTACGTTAACGACCATTCCTATTTGGTGTTGGTTACGCGCGGCCACAAAGGCGACCTCGATTGTCTGCGCTGGGCCGTCACCACGCCGGCGCATTACATCGGCATGATCGGAAGCAAGCGCAAGCTCATCGAGATTTGCAAGGTGCTCGAACGCGAGGGCGTGGCGGCGGAGCAAATCGAGCGCGTGCACTCGCCCATCGGGCTCGATATCGGCGCGCTTACGCCGGAAGAAATCGCCGTGGCCATTGTCGCCGAGATGATCGCGGTGCGGCGCAACGCCACGCCCAGCGCTCCCTCATTGGCATTCAAACCGAAAGCCCAGCACACCCCATGATAGCCGGCCTGATTCTCGCCGCGGGAGAATCCCGCCGCATGGGACGCGACAAGGCCCTGCTCACCTACCGAGGGCGCAGCTTCCTGGAAACCATCATCAATAATCTTGTCGCCGCCGGGATCGAGAAGGTCACGGTGGTGTTGGGCCATCACGCGGAAATAATCCAGCGGGCGGTGGACCTGACAACGGTGCGTGTGGCGCTCAACCCCGATTACCAGCGGGGACAAACATCTTCCCTGCAACTGGGGCTTGCGGCAGTGGCCACAGACTTGCCGGAAGCCGCCCTGCTCTGCCTTGTCGATCATCCCGCCATTTCCTCCGAGGTCATCGTCACCCTCTGTGAGCGCTTCCAATCGGCTCGCCCGCCCGTCCTCATCCCCACCCACAAGGGCCAACGTGGTCATCCCATCGTCATTAGCCAGGCGTTGTTTCCGGAACTGCTGGCGCTTTCACCCGATGAGCCCGCCAACATGGTCATCCGCAAGTATCGCAACGCAACGGAATTTGTGGAAGTCGCCGACCCCGGGGTTCTTCTGGATATCGACAAACCGGAAGACTACGAACGGTTGGCAGAGGGCAGTAGGCAGTAGGCAGTAGGCAGTAAGCAGTTGACAGTTGGCGGTTGGCGTCGGGAAGAAATCTGCGTAATTTGCGTAATCTGCGGATTAGCTCCCCCCATGCGTCTTTTTTAGGTGTTCATCCGTATTGCGTCTAGAATGGAAAACAGCCTTTGCCTTTTTGTGAATTCGATGGAAGCGGAAACCCGAGAAATCGCGCGGGGGCTGCGGCGTCGCGATCCAGACCTGCTGGACGAGTTGATCGGGCGCTATCACCACCGTCTTCCCCGCTACCTCTGGACCCTCACGGGCAGCCGCGAGGCGGCCGAGGACCTTTTCCAGGAAACGTGGGTTCGGGTGCTGGAAAAAGGCCACCTCTACAATCCCCGCTGGCGGTTTGAAGCCTGGCTGTTCTCCATTGCGCGCAACCTCGCCATCGACCTCTTGCGCCGTCGCCAACCCGAGAGCCTGGAGGCGTTGTTGCATCCCAGTGATGAAAGCTCCCCGCGTGAGTTGCCGGACCGCAAAACCGCAACCCCGTTTGAGACTTTAGCCGCGGGCGAGGAGGCGGAACGCGTAAAAGGTGTACTCAAGCGTCTTCCCCCCGACGCCCGCGAGGTGCTGGTGCTGCGCTTTCAAGAGGACTTGGACCTGAACGAGATTGCCGATATCGTCCGAGCCCCGCTTTCGACGGTCAAATCGCGGCTCTACCGCGGTCTCGAAACCTTGCGCAATCTTATGGAGGAGGAACCGGCATGAATGCTGATGTCCACGAGCGCGCCTGCCGCCTGATCGACGCCTGGCACGTGGAAGGGATCTCCGCCGCCGAACGCGAGTGGCTGGACGCGCATCTGGCCGAATGCCCCGCATGCCAGTCGCGGGTGATGGCCAACGAGCGCGCGCTCCAGGCATTGCGGTCGAACACCTTAATCGTTGACCCCGCGCTGGTCAGCACCACGCAGGCGCGCGTCCGCCTGCGAGCCCGTGAGCTGCGGGAAAACCAAGCGCGCCTGCGAGCGTTGTGGATTTCGTGCGGGCTTTCCTGGCTCCTGGGGGCGGCGACAGCGCCATTGCTTTGGGAAGCCATGGCTTGGTTGGGGCGTCGCTTCGAGATTTCGCAAGCGATCTGGATCCCGGTGTTCGTAATGTGCTGGCTTGCCCCAGCAACCGTAGTGGGCGCGCTCATCGCCTGGAGACACTCGCACGCTTCCAGCCTGGGGAATGACCCTGCGGCCTGGGAACGGTGAACCGTAGAAGCGCCCCTCGTGGGTGCCCTTAAATGGATAGGACGGAGATAGGTACAACCAGGGCAGGCACAAGGCCTGCCCCTACGAGAGGAAACTCTCGACCTAGCTAACCGGCTGCCGCGAGCGGCCAGAAGAGAAACAAAATGAATCACACATCCGAAGGAAAATTCGATTTCCGCGAAGAATTCAGGCTGATCCCCAAGGTGATGATCGGCGTGGCCGCGCTGCTCTTCTTTGGGATTCAGGCGCTCCTCATCCTCGTGGTGTTTCGTCACGACCCACACGCCCCGCCCATGGCGGTGCAAGTACTAGTATCCATCCTTGCGGGATCCGTTCTTGGCGTCTTCCTGTTGCTTATTGGTTACGTCAACCGCGACGCCAAGCGCCGGGGCATGAACTCCGTGCTCTGGACGTTTCTGGTGATCCTCGTCGGCAACGGCATCGGGTTCATCATCTACTTCGTGGTCCGCCAACCCATTATGGGCGCGTGCCCACAATGCGGAGCAGCAGTGAATCGAGCGTTCAACTACTGCCCGAAGTGTAAATTCCTTCTTCATCCCGCCTGCCCCCAGTGCCATCGAGCCATTGAGGTGGGAGCCACGTTTTGCCCTTACTGCTCGGCGGAGTTGAAGAACTAGGTTTCAGGTGCCGGGTGCCAGGTGTCAGGTGTCAGGAACTAAGTACGGGGGGCTGGGTGCTGGGGACTGGGTGCTAGTGAAGCCTTTGGAGCGGCCGGCTTCAGCGGGGCGGCGGCCCCTCAAGCTCCGGCATGACTTCATCGGGAGTAAGTCTGCATTTCTCATTTTACGGAGGATTGCCATGCAATCGTTGGCGCCTCGTCTGCCACGACCAGTGACGTTCGTTGCCCTGTGCAGTGCCATCTTCCTTCTGGCAAGCTGCGCCCATCAGCCGCAAGCCGCGGCCTATCATGGTTTGCCGGGCTTCTGGTTGGGGCTGCTTCACGGGTTCCTGATCTTCTTCAGTTTCATCGGCAGTCTGTTCACTCACGTTCGCATTTACGCCTATCCCAATTCCGGCGGTTGGTATGACTTTGGCTACCTCTTGGGCGCGGCCATGTTTCTCGGCGGCGGCGCCAAGAGTGCGAAGTGACTGGAATGCGGAACACGCTCCATGAGAAGGTAGTGCGAAGCACGCCGTGAGGAACCACCTCGTTGCTCGGCGCGCCACCCCTCCTGAATCAGGAGGGGAGTTCATAAAGTGCGAATTTGCTCGAGCAGCCGCTTGAGGGCGTCCACGGCGAGGACGGCGGCGTGGCGTGAGGCGGGAGGAAGGCCGCCAAGCCCCGTTGCGATCTGGTCCGGCGTAAGGGCGGAGAGCTCCTCGATCGGCCTGCGCAAAATCGCTTCCGTCAACCACGAGCCGCAGGCCACGGAAGGCACACAGCCGGCGGCTTTGAACTTGATTTCTTGAATCCTGCCCTCGCGCACAATCGCCCACAGCTTCATCAGGTCGCCGCAGACAGGATTGGAGGCTTCCACCGCCACCGTCGCCCCCGCGATTTCACCCACGTTGCGGGGGTGGTGAAAGTGATCGAGCAGGGTGGACGAATACATAGGGGTTCCCGGTTGTTACTGGCCAGCCTTCTCGACCTCGACAGGATCACCGTCTCTCACCTGGCGCAACGCTGCGACGGGCTGGAGCGCCTTGCCCCAAATATTCGTCCGAGCCGCCAGGCGGATTTCCTTGCCGCGGGAAAATGGGGGTGGGGCCGAAGCCGATGGCGATGGAGTCGCCCTCAACCCAGAAGGCCAACTCGCCTGCCTCAACCACATCCTTGGCATCCGCCTCTTTGCTCACATGAACCGGCGTGGAGAAGTAGACCTCCTCTCCCCAAGTGGAAGCCGTGGAGGCAAAAGGCAGCGACGCGTAGAGGGCATTCGCGGTGGGCGTGTCAAACAGCTCCGCCTCCAATTTCACCGGGCCGATCGTCATTCGAAGCTTCCGTTTTCCAGCCATGTTGAAATCCTAAACCTGACAGCGTCAGGAACGCAAACGGTGGGTGGCGCGCATATTGATTCTTATGGGTGCGCCCCTCACCCTTAAATTCCGCTCACGATGGAATTGCGCGCTGCGGGCCCTCCGGGAAGTGCGGAGGCAGGCTCAGATTCCTTCCTCTACGCTTCCCGGCAAGATAACATCCACAGATCTATCAATGCCCGATGACGAAAAGCCGCAGGATAAGGCGCACTACACTTCCGTCCGCGCTTTACCGTTACACCTCGCGCCGGTGCGCCACTTTCACCACCAACACCGTCTTCTCGGCGTCCGCAATGGAGTAAACCACGCGATGGCGTCCCTGGCGCACTCGGTATTGTTCCTGCGCGGATAGCTTTTCACCGTCCGCTGGCCGGGGATTTCCCGCCAGGGCGGCAATCTTCGCGGCCAGGCAAGCGCGAAGCTGGAATCGCCGGATGAATGGCGCCCGGATCAGAATCAACTGGCGTTGCAACCGCAAGGCCGCCCGCCGGAAGTTCGGCTATCGCCAAAAACTCCGCAGGCGGTTATAGACTTAGGGGGAAGCGGCCGAGAGAGGTTTGGCGCCCCCCAACCGTTTGTTCAGGGTTTCGCGAACGCAATGGAGGAGAGCCCTCGGAGTGAAGGGCTTTTCAATCATGGCGTTGACCGGAACAGACCCGAGCGCGCGGTCGCTGTAGCCCGACATGAGCAGAATCGGGGCCTCGGGACGCAACTTGGCGAAGCTCACGGCCAGATCGGCGCCGCCCATTCCCGGCATTACCAGATCGGTGAGGAGAAGGTGAATGGGGCCGCTCTCGGAGGCGGCGATTTGGCTGGCGCTGGCGCCGTCCGCGGCCTCCAGCACCCGATAGCCCTCCGATTGCAGCACGCCCTGGATGAACCTGCGGACGCCCGGCTCGTCCTCCACAACCAGGATTGTCTCGCTGCCGGAAAGCGTCAAGGGAGTCTCGCCGGCCTGCGCTTCCGGCGACTCCGCTTCGGCGGCGGGGAACAGGATCTTGAATGTCGTGCCCTGGCCAGGCTCGCTGTAGACGGAGATCGTCCCGCCACTCTGCTTGACAATGCCGTAGACCGTCGAGAGGCCCAAGCCGGTTCCCTTGCCCGGCTGCTTGGTGGTGAAGAACGGCTCGAAGATGTGCGTTTTCACTTCCGGGGTCATGCCCGACCCCGTATCGGTGACTTTCAACGCCACATAGTCGCCGGCCTGCACTCCCGGGTGGCTGTGGGCGTAGGGCGCGTCCGCGCGGACGGCGGCGGTTCTCAATGATCAGCCTGCCACCATGGGGCATGGCGTCCCGGGCATTGATGCTCAGGTTCACCACGACCTGCTCGATATGTGCCGGGTCCGCTCGCACTGCGGCGGCCTGGGGACTGAGCAGAAACAACAGCTCGATATCCTCTCCGATCAGGCGGCGCAACATTCTCTCGAGGTTGCCCAGGAGTTCGTTCAGGGAGATGGTCCGGGGCGCCCCGGCCTGCCGGCGGCTGAACATCAGCAGTTGGCGAGTGAGCGAGGCGGCCCGATCCGCCGCGCGCACGATCTCGCTCAGCGGCTCGCGCAGTTCCTCGCTGAAGTGGGGCCTCGCCAAAGCCATCTGCGCGTATCCCCGAATCACGGTCAGGAGGTTGTTGAAGTCGTGCGCCACGCCTCCGGCCAGATGCCCTACGCTTTCGAGCTTTTGCGACTGCAGGAGTTGCCGTTGCAGCGCCACGCGCTCGGAGATGTCGCTGACGAAGGCCAGCGTTAGCCCCTCGCTGGTCTCCACGGAACCGAGGACGACTTCGATGGGGAATTCCTCGCCCCCGGCGCGCAGGCCGAACACTTCCCCCACGCCTTGCAGACGGTCTCTGCGAAAGGCGGCGTGCAATCGCGCCGGAAGGAGAACTTCCAGACTCCTCCCCATCAAGCGCTCGGGAGCCTGGCCGAACATGTCTTCGGACTTCCGGTTGGCGAAAGCGATCGCGCCCTGGTGGTCGATGGCGAAGACGCTCTGGGGGGCGGAGTTGAACAGGGCGCGAAAGCTCGCCTCGCTGTTGCGAAGCGCGGCCTCCGCCTTGACGCGAGCATCGAGGTCCACCTTGAGCCTGCGGTTGGCGTCCCGCAGGCTCCGGCGGGAATGGGACAGCTTCAAGGCGAGCCCGCCCCCCAGAAGAGCGAGAGCCAGGGCGGCTGCCATCCCCATCACCCACGTGCGCCGCGCGAAGCGCAAGCGGACTGACTCGCCGAGCTGCACGGCGTAAGGCGCGGAAGCCTGGGCGTGGCGGGCGGCGATCGCGGCCAGCGTTCCGTCCGCGGTGAGATCATCCAGCGCGGACTTCAATGCCCGCGCCGCGGTGGCGGTGTTCTTTCGATAGATGAGGGCAAAGTCCAGGTGGGCACCGGTGTCAACAGTGCGGAGGTCCAAGCCGCGGCAGGGCGGCGGGCGGCTCAAGAGCACCGCGCGCAAGAACATCTCCTCCATCAACGCCGCGTCGGCGTCGCCGAGGCACACAGCCTCGGCGCTCTGGGCCGGGGAGGCGCGGGGTTCGATGGCGCTCCCGGGATAATCGGTTTCCGCCGTCGCGGCTGAGCCCGGGGTCACGGCCAGGCGCTTGCCGCGCAGATCGAAATCCTCGCGAATCGCGCTGTCCGCCCGCACGAGGGCGGCGACTCCCACCGACCACCAGGGGTCGGTCACGAGAAACTCCCGGCGCCGTTCGGGCGTGACTTCCCCCGTCACCAGATCGACGTCGCCTCGGCGCAAGGCCTCGTTGTTGCGCTCCAGGGACACTATGGTGCGCCAATCCAAAACGTATCCGCTGCGGCCAGCGGCTTCGTCGAGGACTTCGATCATGAAGCCGGAAGGCCGGCCTTGTGCGGGCCAGGTCGCCATCGGCTCTCGGGGGCCGCCGGAGATTCTCAGTATCCGGGGCTTCTCCGCCGCCAGCGCCGGTCCGCTCGGACATTGCCGGGCCAAGCTCCAGAAGCATACAAGCGCTCCGGCGCACATCCAGAGGAGAGACCGAAGTGGCGCTCTCGCGGGGGAGGCTCTCATAATGTTGAAGCAACTATACACCTCTTTAAATTGAGCGCTTAGCAACAATCTTCCGCCGGGGCGGAGGAAAAAAGAACCTGTTCGTCCATTGCCAGGGGACGAAAGTCTTCCGGACTCCTTCCGGGAAGACAGGTTCCGCCTGTATTCAAGGGTCTTGCCTTCCGGGCGCTTGAGCAGCTCGAGCAGGTCCACAATTCTGCTTTATACTCCGAAGACTCGGAAGTCCACGGGCTTGCGAGTTTCGGTTGCGGCTCCGCCACGCCGTGCGCCCTTTCGTTGTTGAACGCCCCATGGCGGGATCCCATTCTGATCGGAACGGGTGAGACATCTTCGCGAGCCGATAGCGGGGAGGAAGCCAAAGCACGTCCACCTCCGCGCCCGCTGCTCACTCCAGACGGTCGCGACGCAGGAAGGCTTCAAGGTCCCGCGAGGCGTGCACGACCCGGAGAGTTTCTACTCCCACCGAGCGCGGGCGGTAGAGTACGAGCATCCTCTCGAAGCCCGATACTCGAAACGCTCGCAGAGACGCCAGAGCAGGGTTCTTCAGGCGAGAATGCCAACCCATGTTGGGCTGTGTGGCAAGGAGAGAAAACGTTTCGTGGGCAGCGAGGAGAAAGTCGTGACCAACTCTAGGGCTCGCTTGCGTGGCAAGATAAAAAGCATTGGTCGTTAAGGTCTTGATCGGCCTTCGGGCGAAAAACCTAGCGGGTAGTCACCGGGCGCCGGTCTGGTTCAGGCGTTCCTCCAACCGGCGATGTTGGTCTTCCCAATAACCCCGCCCAATCTCGATGGGTTCGCCGGAATGGAGCCCTTCGAGGGCCAAAGCTTCAAGCTCGTCCTCGGCCTGCTGCTCAGCGCGGACCAAACGCTCGACATAGGCTTCCGCGGTGAGTCCCTCGGCCTCCGCCCGGGCGCGGAGCCTTATTTCGATCTCGGGATGGATAGAGACCGTCATCGGTCATTGACTCCTGATGATAAAAGCAATTCTACGCCGCTTTCGGCCAACTATCGAGGCGCCGGGCGCGGATGAGTAGAAAGGGAGCACGGACCTGTTCTTGAGGTCCGCGGCTTTTGGTTGTGACGGGTGGAAGAACCGCGGGCCTACAAAACGGTCCGCGCTTCTCGTTTCCCCGTTCGTACGAACCATTCTTCCGCCGCGCCACCGAATTTCCGCATGGGCGCCATGAAGTCCTCGATAACCTCATCGTGGTGAATGGGCATGATCGCGCACCTTTAATCCCTCTTCCCTGATCGTCCGATAAAGCGCATGGCTGGGCTCGCCATGCGCCAGCCTAACGTTCCCAAGCCCTTCGAGTGGGGAGGCCCCGGTTAAGCAACAGGCACGCTGGGGCGGAGCAAATGCTCATTCGGGGCGTTCGCCGCAATACCTCACCACGCGCACTTTGTCCAGTCCGAAGTCCGCGGTGGCTACGGGTTCTTCGTAGCGTACGACACGCAAGTGGGGGAAGAGGGTCGGCAACTCGCCGGTGTCGAAAACCACTGCCTCGCCAATCGACTGGCCCTTGGTGGCATCGCGGTGGAAGGCCTCGACGACGACAACTCCGCCCGGCTTGAGAGCGCGCTGAATGACGTCGGGCATCTCCCGCGCTCCCACGTAACTGAGGACGATCATATCCCAACGGCTCTCGCCAAAGTCGAAGTCTTCCATCCCCTTGACCTCCGTCTTGATATGCACTCCCGCTTTCCCGGCGTTCTCCAGCGCCAGTGCCACCGCCTTTTCCGCGGGATCGAACCCCGTTACGTCCCATCCCTGCTGCGCCAGCCAGATGCTGTTGCGGCCCTGTCCCATGCCTACATCGAGCGCCGCTCCGGGCTTGCGGGTACTGGCGATTTCGACCAGGAAGGCATTGGGCTGGGTGTTAAAGTGTGGTTTTTCCGCGGTGAGGATACGGTTCCAGCGCTCGATTTCAGACCGTGAGCCCCGCTCCGTTACCAGCTTGACCTCCGCATCGGCCTCCGCATCGGAGCGGCCTCGTGACTTGAGGTACGCCCGATAGTGCACCATCAAATTGGCATCGCGCTGCTGTTCCGTTGGGAGTTGGGTTACCCAAAAGCGGAATCGTTCGTAGGCGCGCTGATCGGGCGGAAGACTTGCCGTTCGCTGATCCACTTCTTCCGGCGTCTGCGCCCGGAGCGCTGCCGGGTGCAGATACGCCCCAGCGGCCACAACACACCAAAGCAGGCCGATCACCGGAGTTAGTTTATGACTCGACATCACTACGCCTCCCCGCCCACCAACGTGGGACTCAACCGCATTTTCCCCTTTGACCCCGTGAGATATCGCCAATATACCTATTCCTGCTCCCACGCGCAATACCCAGTCGGTTTCGAGCCTGTGCGGCGGGGCAGCGGGGTAGCCCAGAGGCGGGCGCAGGGCGAGCGCAGCCCTGCGATGCGGGTGCGAAAGATGACGTGAATCGCAGAGCTGCGCTCGCTCTGCGCCAGCCCGCCTGACAAGGTCGTCAAGCAGCGTAGCGCAAAGGTGCGCGTATTCTGCGCTCCTTTGCGGCCGTTCCCCAATTCCCTGCGGGTTCATGTGGGCGTGCCCTGCCGGTGATTGGCATTTCCGTGGGAAGAGCCGCGGAGGAGCGCGGAAGGGCGCGCACCTCCTCGCTACCTTCTCAACTCAGGGGTGCAGCCCACACCACGTTTCCGGTTTTTCTGCGGGCGACGCGCTTCAATTTTTCACAAGTGCGAATTTATTGTCGCAGGCCTATGCGGGAGCTCGCCGGCGGTTTTTCCGCGTTGACATCAGCGCCTGCGCGCATTAGTCTGGGGCTATGGAAGTTCAGCTTACGCCGGACCAGGAAGCTTTCATCCGCCAAGCGGTGGCGAGCGGCCGTTATTCCAGCGCGGAAGCCGCGGTGCGTGACGCCATGGCCCGCTGGGAGGAACGCGAGCGGGCGCGGGTGGAGTTGCTGGCCACCCTCGACGCCGCCGAGGCCGATTTGGACGCCGGACGCTACACCGACTACACGGACGCCACCTTGCCCCGGCTGGCCGAGGAACTGAAGCGCGAGGCGCGAAACCTGCGCCAGCAGGCGTAATGGCCGCCTATCGCCTCACCCGGCACGCCCGGCGCGATCTCGAGGCGTTGTTCCACCCTTAGAACCTTCGCGCGGCTTTTGCCGGGAAAAACCGAGACACGCGTGCCGGTCCCGCGCGTCCCCCCGTTTGCAGAGCCGCGGAGGAGCGCTGGAGGGCGCCACCTCCTCGCTACCTGCTCTTGAATTTTGAATCTGCCATCTCCAATTCCCCCGCCCCGAATCCCGTATCCCTAACCCGTGTCCCGAGCTCCCCCTAATCCCTGCTCTTCGAGGTCGCAACGCGAGGCTTTGCCCCCGAAGTCCTCTTGACATTGCCATTCCCTTGAGGTAATATTCCTTCCGTGGAATGGGAAGTCGAGTATACCGGCGAGTTCGAAGCGTGGTGGGACCGGCTTACGGAGGATGAGCAGGTGGACGTGAACGCCAAGATCATCCTTCTCCAGAGATTCGGTCCGGCACTGCGGCGACCGCACTCGGGGGTAATCTCCGGGTCAAAGCATTCCCACATGAAGGAGCTGATTGTCCAGCACGCGGGGCGGCCCTACCGGGTATTGTACGCTTTCGATCCCCGGCGCTGTGCGATCCTGCTCATCGGGGGCGACAAGACGGGCGACGATCGATGGTACGAAACGTTCGTCCCCCTCGCGGATCGCATCTATGACCGGCATTTGGCCGCCCTGGAGAAGGAAGGTTTAACCGATGGCTAAGAATTTCAAGGCCCTGCAAGCGAAAATGTCGGCCGCGGCGCGGGAGCGCTCGCAAAGGAAGGCTGACCAGATGATTCAGGAAATGGCTCTGGACGAGCTGCGCGGGGCGCTTGACCTGACGCAGGAACACCTGGCGGAACTGCTGCACGTTAATCAGGCCGCCATTTCCAAAGTGGAGCGCCGCTCCGACATGTATATCAGCACGCTGCGTAAGATCATTGAGGCCATGGGAGGCCATCTCGACATCCGCGCCGTCCTTCCCAACGGGGTTGTTCGCATCAACCAGTTCGAAGAGGTTCGCAAGCCGGCGCGGCCTAATCCGGTCGCCGGAAAATAGTGAACCGTCCCGCCTGTCCCATGCCCGACAAAATCGCAGGGCTGAGCCCGCCCTGCGCCAGCCTGCGGGGAAGCGGGTTGGGAGGTAGAAGTAAGAGTGAATGTCTGTGCCACCCGCGGGGCGACCTGCTTCTGCGCTCGCTCTGATTCGGCTCCCACCCGGACTTTCTGTCCCTTGCAAATCTGGGTACGGAGGTGTATGAATGCCAGCAGTTAGCGCGTCGTGAATAACCACTTCTTTAACGGTCGCCCAATGCTTTGGGATCTCACAAGAAGGGAAGATGAGTGACGCACACATGAAGGGGGCTTATGCCTGACAGATCACGTCTCGTGAGAATGAAAATCACCAATATAGGGTGCATCGGACCAGATGGGCTAGAGGTCACGCTGGATAACATCCTGTGCCTCGTGGGTCCAAACAACACTGCAAAATCCACGGTGCTCCGCGCCTACGAACTCGCGAGGGGAAAGGTGACCTTCAACGAAGGTGACCTCTGCAAAAGGGCAAAGGGTGGGCTTGCCTCGGTAGAACTATGGGTTCACATCCCTGAGGGGACTCCCAATGTCGCAGAGAAGTGGAAGACTGTGGAAGAAAAGCTGCGATTCGTACGGAGCAAGTGGGAGTGGTCGGAAGGGCCAGCCTTCAAGCGAGTCCGCACCACATAGGACCCGGAGTTAAATCGGTGGGCCACAGAAACAAACGCCGCAGGGCTCGATCAGGTGTTTGAAAGTCGGCTTCCAGACCCGCTCAGAGTTGGAACCTTACAAAACCCGGAAGAAGAACACAAGGCGTTGCTGAAACTCGTTCTGCAGCCCGTTGCGAATCGGTTAGCAGCTTTGCAGCGGGATGTCGGCTCCGAGCTCAAGAAGGCTTTGGACTCTTTCGAGGCCGTTGCGAAGAAACCTGTCGAGGAGGAACGGACCAAAGTCATCCGTCTAAAGGATGAGCTCAATAAGTCGCAGACAACGATCTTTCCCAACCTTTCTGTCAACCTAGAAATCGGTCTTGGCAAGATTGAGATCGACCTCGCGGCCCAGCTTTCGAACAATTCCGGAGTGCGTTTCACCGACTGGGCTGATGAGGTACGCTGGAATCAACAGGAGACCGGTTCCCAACGCGCGCTGTTCTGGGCCCTCCTTCAGATCCGTTCTAAGTTGCAGGCTGAGAATGAACTCAAAGCTGAGAACGAGAGGGCAATAAAGGATCTCCAAAAAAAGTTGGACAAGCTGGTGAACGCTCCCGAGCCCAAGACAGAGAAGACGAAAACCGCAAAGCAAGTAGAGATCCAGGCCATAGAGAGCGAGTTGAAAAAGAGAAAAGAGCAACCCGCAGACCCAACCGCGGTTAGCCAGGATTCTGACGTAGTACTTCCCGGCTACATGCTTCTTATTGACGAGCCGGAAGTCGGATTGCATCCGTCTGCCATACGTGCTGCCAGTCAGTATCTCTATCAACTGGCAGACGACCCGGCGTGGCAGGTTATGCTAACTACCCACGCCCCCTCATTCATTGACCCCCTGAAGGATCACACCACCATAGTTCGCCTCTCGCGCACTCAGGCGAATCCAACACCCAACACATATCGCGCCGAAGAGGTGCGATTCTCGGATGACGAGAAAGAGAACCTCAAAATGCTCAATCGGTTCGATCAGAGTGTCGCAGAGATGTTCTTCGGGCAACAACCAATCTTAGTTGAGGGTGACACTGAATTTGCGTCCTTCGAGTATATGATGGCCAGAAATCCAAAGGAATTTCCGACTGCCTCAAGGCCGGTTCTGGTGAGGGCCCGTGGCAAATACACTCTGGTTCTCCTGGTTCGTATGCTGAGACACTTCAAAGTATCTTTCTCGGTCTTGCATGATGCAGACACTCCATTTCGTCGGGACGGGGCTGGCAATGGTGCCTGGAGCGCAAACGAATTGATTCTTCGGGAAATCGAGGCCACCAGGGCTGCTGGAGTTCGAGTAGTTCATCGCATTTCCGTTCCCGCTTTTGAATTGGCCCATTTGCCAGTCGCGAAGGATAAGCATGGGTACGCAATCTTCCCTTCGGATAAGGAAAAGCCGTGGAAGATGCTTGAGGCTCTGAAATCAGATGAAGCACTATGCGAAAGTGTCGGCCGAGTGTTTGCCGATCTAGTCTCACCGCACGCGACGGAAATGCCATTTGAAGGCGACGCCCTCGCAGCACTGAAGGCGGCAGTGAATGTGTGGGCGACCCGGCATTCTCCTAACGACCCGCGGTTTTTTGGCCCGGCGACACCGCAAGCGGCTTAGCAAGCTGCACATGGTTTTCCAGGCCGCGGCTCTTAATAAAAAGTGCGTTTACATGTGCATCAATGCATAAGAGCGAAAAGCCGCAGACGGAGGCAAACTACGCCTACGTCTGCGCTGGCGCTCCAACAATCCATAGGAAGGACCGGCAGCGCGTCAGGGTGTACTATTCGGGTGCTGTACTATTTGTGAGGAGGGAGAGTCATTATGGTTGAAGGATTTTGGATCGTGCAGTTTGCCGGGATGGAAGGCAAAGGTGGCGGGGTAGTCGTGGTTACAAAAGGAAAGGTGTTTGGCGGCGACAGCGGCTTTACATATCTGGGAACATACGAAGAAGCTGAAGGCAACGTCAAGGCAAACGTTCTCGTACAGAATTTTGACCCTCTGGTAGGAAACGTCCTCGGCATTAAGGGTGATTTTACTCTAAAGCTTGAGTTGACGCCAAACGGTGAAGATGAGTTACGAGGGCAAGCGTCCACCCCGGCGGCTCCCGGCTTTGGTCTCAAAGCAAAACTGACGCGGAGAGCAAATCTTTTCTAGTCGTTTAGCTTCTTAATCGGTGCAGGGTCGCCTTCCGGAAGCACTATCGGCTGGAAGTCATCAGGGAAGACCGCCATGGGTATTCTGCGGTTGCCCCTTAGCACTTCAAGGAGCAGTTTCCGAAGTTCGTTTTGTTCTTCCTCCAGCTTTCCATGCCCCTCTGGTACATAGGCGTGGCGCTTTAGATACACTTCACCAAAATCGTATTCGAGGCACTTTCCCATAGCCGCTTACAGTGTTGCCGTCAGAGTGGTGATCTTTTCCATGAAGTCAGGCTGCGTTTTGTTGACGTTGAGATGATCCAAAAGGACGCTCCACGCCGCGCGCACTGCCTTTTCTTCTTGGCTTTCGGCATTGAACACAACATCTATCATATTGAGGGCCTGCACGTATTGGTAGTTGAGCGGAGTTGCCCGGTACGTCATCAAGGTTTTGAAAACCAAGAATTTGTTTTGTCTTTTTTCACGGTTTTCTTCGGTTTTGCGCTGAATCCAAAGCGCAACGAGGGGGCCAGCGATTATCGCGATAATGGTGAGAACGGCGATTGTGGTTTCGGACATGGAACGCTTTCTTTCAATAGCTTGCTTTCCTATGCTAGCCCTAAAGAGTATTCCCGGCTAGCTATTCCGCCCTCTGCCGAATAGAGCGGAACACCGAGTGCTTATTTTAACATGTTTCTTAATGCTAAAGACCGAAAAGCAGCTAGCGCCGAGGTGGGCGCACTTGGCCCTCCTCCGTGGCACTCGATCGGGAAATAACCGCTGGGGGACGCGGGTGCAAGGCCTGTCATGGGCGGCGTGTGGTGTGGCACAGGCACTCTTGCCTGTGCGCTATGCATGGAATGCATCAGCCCAAGGCACAGGCAGGAGTGCCTGTGCCACCACGCCACCGCTCAGAGCGCCCGCGGTGGATGGCCATGCGACGGCCGCTCCGTACAAATGGTCGAGTTAGCCATTTGGCGCTTAAAAAGCCTGGCACGCAAGGTCAATATTTTCCCGCCTTCTTAAGCGCAGCCTCAATGGTCGCGAGGGGCAGAAGCAGAGCTAACGGTGCGTTCAGCAGCGGCACAGCACCATAGCTCGAATACCATCGTGCCACCCTTTCGTTTTTGGCGTCGATGACCAGCGCCACACCGCCAACCTCCGCCGAGGCCGCGAGGCAGCGGCGGCCCGCCGCGAGCAGAAGTTGTCCGCCCACTCCCCGTCCTTGCCACCTGCGATCTACCGCCAGGCGCGCCAGACGGAAGCCCGGCACGTCATGGCGTGTCAAACCACGCCGAATGATCTCCGGCGTACGGGCATAGTCAAGTGAAGCGGGGGCGAGACTATAGAAGCCAACAATTGTTTTGTTATCGGCATCGTCAATCGCCAGGAAGGTTTTCGCACCGCCCAACTCGTGGCTCTTGCGGGCGTAACGGCGCAGGAATTCATTCAGCGCCCCTTCGCCGCAGTCAAACGATTCCCGATCGTGTCTCTTGCTGATCGGCTCTTCGTGCCATGCCGTCATGATGATCGCCGCTTGGGCAATGCCCGAGCGGCTGCCCGTAGTTTTGCGTTCGGCGCCGGCGGATTCTCCAGCAAATCCAGGACCCGCAAGCTATCTCGTTCAGAGACCTGCAGATGATCAGCCTTCTCGATTACGGCGCGGGCGGCACGCAAGGCGTTACGAATCACAAATTCCGTCAGGTCGGTATGGTCGAGCGCCACCGCACGCAAAAGCAACGCCTTCTCCTCGGCTCGAATCCGCAAGGACATCCGGCTGTTATCTTCAACTGCTATTCTCGGCATGACCGCCACTCCTTCGCCATAATGTACGTATTCAAATAGTACATTAAAAACAGACGGCATTCAACTTCTCTGTGCATTAAGTTCCCTTTGGTGACGCGGGTGCAAGGCCAATCATGGGCGGCATGCGGCGTGGCACAGGCACTCTTGCCTGTGCGCTATGCATGGAATGCATCAGCCCAATGCACAGGCAGGAGTGCCTGTGCCACGCCACCGATCAGAGCACCCGCATTTGATGGCCAGGCGAAAGCCGCTCCGTACATGGGGCGAGATGACTCCAAAACGTAGCGGCGAGTTTATCCGTCGGCTGACGGACCACAGGCGGGGCGAGGCCGCGTCGAAAATGGCGGGATAAACCCGCCGCTACAACACGCCATGGCGGTGAAACTCCGCGCCTTCACAACGCCGAGGCGCGAGGATGGTCAGACTTTTCGCACGGGACCCTGATATCGTGCCACAACCGGATCCACAGTAAGCAGAATCATACCCTCAACCGTGGCCTGGGCGATAAGAATCCGGTCGAAGGGATCCTTATGAAGGGGAGGCAGGCTGTCGATGGCGAGGGCATGATCGCTCGAAACGGGTAGTTCCAAATAGCCGTTATCCCGCAATCCGCGCCGCAGCAGCCGCGGGTCAACCTGAAAATCATTTCTCCCCAGTTGGCGTTTAATGGCGATTTCCCACAGGCTGGCCGCACTGAAAATCAACTCATTGGCGGGGTCGGCGATCAAGGCGCGGGCAGGGGCAGGCAACTGGTCGGGCTCACCCGCGGCCCAGAGCAGAAGATGGGTATCAAGGAGCAGCTTCATTCGACGCCGCCAAAAAGCTTTTCGATCTCTGCCCGTCCCATCCGGTCAAAATCCGCAGGCACCGCGATCTGTCCGGCCAAAAATCCCAGCCGGCGGATCTGTGCCCCGGACGGGGTGTCCAGCGCCATCACTTTGACCAACGGCTTGCCCGCCTTGGCGATGATGAACGGCTCGCCTTTGACAGCTTCGTCGACCAAGCGCGAGAGATAAGTTTTGGCTTCGTGGATATTGACCGTCCGCATGAACACCTCACTAAACTAAGTCTACTTAGTTTAGCTCAACCTGGGAATTGTGGCAAGAGGGGCAGCCGGTCAATTTGATGATGTCGCCGCGAGTTTACCTCGGGCATGGTAGGAGCGGCTTTACGCCGTCATGGCGGGGTAAACCCGCCGCTACGAACGCCGAGGCCCATCAGGGGCGGCATGTGGCGTCGGTGACGCCAACGACCAGAGCCCCGGCGTTTGCTGGCCGTGCGAAAGCCGCTCCCTGCACCGGGCCGGATGACGCACCGCGGGAGGCCAAAGTACGCCCACCTCCGCGCTTCTCACTTGCGCATGTGTACATGCTGATGTACACATATAACCGATGTCCATTTGTAGACTGGACAGGAGAGAGCGATGAGTACCATCAAGATTGGGGTGCGGGAATTCCGGGAGCGAATCGCCACCTACCTGGAGTCGGGCGCTCCGGTGGCGGTGACCCGGCGCGGCGAGACTCTTGGCGTATATGTCCCCACCCGCCGAAAACGCTCGAAAACAGCCGACCCGTCGGAACTGAAAGCGGCCGCGGACCGCCTCGCCGAAGCGCTGGCGGACGTTAACGAAGACGAGCTGCTGGCGGAATTTAAGCAGCGTCGCCGGCATGGAAAGGCCGCGGCCCGTTAAGATGATCGTTCTTGATGCGAATATCCTGATCAGGGAGGCAGGCTGGCGCAGGGCGAGCCCAGCCTTGCGATGCGGGTGCGAATGATGACGTGATCGCAGATCTGCGCTCGCTCTGTGCCAGCCCGCCAACTTTGCCACTTTGATTTTCAATGGGTTACATTGTGAATAGCATGCCCAAAATCGATTTTTTCACACGTTCCTGACACCGCTTCCCCCCGTTACGGGTCGGCTGCAGCGCTGCCTAGTGCTTGAGGAGAGACTTGAGCCAAGAAATCGCTGCCGTCCCCACTGCTTCATACACGTTCCAGACCATGACCCACCCAATTATGACCCAGACTGTGATTGTTGCCTTGCGGAATCGGGAGAAGTGTCCCCACTGCTCCACCGCCGGGTTTCGTTTACCATACCTTCCAACAAGCCAAGCCCATAATGGGAACAGTATGAACCAAACGACGGCTGTAGACACCCAAAAGCCCAAACTCGGCCTGGAGATCGCTGTCACAATCGCAGTGAGCGTGAAAGCGATTATAAGCCCTGCCAGCGATTTCATGACGAAGCGGCGGACTGGCCTAGCGCTGCCTCCCACTTGTTCAAGAACCTTTATTCGCTCCTCCAATCGCCTTCGGGCTTCGCGCTCCTCGCTCAATTCAGTCTTCGATTGATCAAGCTGAAGTTGAAGTTGCGAGATGGTTTCTCCTTCATTTTGAACTTGGCCCCGCAAGCTTACCAATTCCGCCCGACTTTCCTTTAGTTCCGCCCTGACCTTCTTCTCATCTTCCTCAAGTAAGTCCTTGATCGCCACCTTGATCTGCGCAGGGTCGAGCTGTGAAATCGGCTGCGCCAATAATAAGTCGTTCTTGAATTCGCTTCGGAGTAAGTGCCGGGATAGGCCTGAGAGTAGAACTACCCGCTCCCAGACCTTTAGTTGAGCAAGCCGCCAGCAGAAATTCCTGAGCAGAACTTGTCTTATATACTGATTCTTGGGGTCGGGGGCCTCATACTTTGTCAGAAAATATATAATTGTCCAACAACCATCGAGCTCTTGCTCAGTCCACTCCACTGACATTTTCGGCGCTCCGTTGCAGCAACGTTCGGGGGTTATACCAATCGTATAGGCTGTATACCTTAGCCCCGTTTTCCTGAAGCGTTTTTAATGTGGGAAGAAAGTTAACCAGGCAAATATAACTGAAGGGTTGGATCTGGAAATGACAAAGCAGCGTCGCCAGAGTATTGGCCGTCGACCACGAGCCGTTAAATATGTTGACGATAACCGCGCTTGCTCCCTCCCTCATGTCACGAAGTTGCGCAACCCATGAGCCACGTTTTGCCTTTTCAATTACGTCATGCCAGTCGTTCATCCTTTTTTGGGCCTCTTTAATGTCATCTCTGGGCACCCTTAATTCGAAGATCGGTTCATCAAAAAAGACTCGAAGTTGCGCAACAAGCGCGTCCGAATCCCCCTCGGCAGGATGGATGATGAACCATTTATCTGGCAGGAGTCCTGACTTCAAGAAGTTATACATCTTATAGCCTATCCAGCTCCCGTACCTCGCTAAGATTTCCTTAAAATTTGGGATAACTGGAAACTGAGCGCCAATGTTCTCAGGAACTTGGGCTATTGGTTCTTGCTCATAGCCGCACAGATCTGCCATGTATAACATGTCGAAGGTCCTAATCGATCCGGCAGCCTCCGGGCCATCTGACATTGTCGGAAGGCCCAAATAACACTGTGGGCACGAAGTGGGCGCGGGATCGGGTGGACGATTCAGGAAGCCATGGATGTGATATCCTCCGATATTCACGTCCTTGGATCCGCCTTTAATTATTGCCGATAGTACGTCGGGATTTACTCTAATGCCAAGCTTTTTCAGCCTTTGAATGTAGTAAAACGCCAACGTTCCCGTTTCGACAACATCGAGAATCAAACTGCAGGTCTCCCACTTGGCGAGCTTGTCTGCCAAGGTCGAATCCGACAAGACGTCTTCAACCCGCGCCGAAATCAAGGAATGGCGTTCCGCGTATGCTTTGACCGCGTTACGGAAAGAAGAGTTGTATTTTAAATCATAGAGGATCACGTGACATTCTTTCGTGTATTTCTCGCGCCAGTTGGAGAAAAGCCGCAAAAACTCACGGTCACATTGGTGTATAAAATACGAATGCACGCGGCAGTCCGATCTTCGATTTGGAGGCTTATCAGTGCGGAAATGGCCTAACCGTTTTACACATCGACGGTCGAGTTGGGTTTCCGGCGACCCCGAACGAGCGCGAGCGACCCGAGGATATTTCAAAATTGTGAGCGATTCATTACGTCCGCTGGCTCCGAACGATCGTACCGCCCCGGAATTTGCCAACAAAGTAACGGTTAAGTTATCTTCGGATGGCAAAGCCGAAAGTTGAGCAAACTGCCTTAAAGAAGCGGACTCATCGCCGGGCAATTGTGGTAAAAGCACGATGAACTGATCGCAAAGGCCATATTTTCTCGAGGTGGAGAACGAGTCGCATAGCGCAATGAGCAGGGAGTCCCTAACGTCCACGAAGGAGTTATTTGCAAAATCGACTAGGCAGAGATCAACTTTCTGGCCGCTGTCGGCATGCACGGATTTCAGCTTTTCGATAATTATCGGCATAATGCATCTAGCCTCATGTGCCATTTGTCGGTGATCAATTGGAGAACATTCCTCAACGCCAACGCGTTTCCAAGCTTTGCGAGGAGGCCTCAGAAGACCAACAATATTCTCGTGCAATTTGCACAATGATGCCTTTATTGGGGAGGAGACCACGAAACCAAGTCTGATGTCGAAGGATATGAAATTCATCTTCTAGTCCGTGGACTTAATGGGCAGCTGCATAGTCAAGAGATTACCCCTGAATGAGGGATACTCCTCCGGGTACGATGTTATTTTACATTTGTATCGGACGTTTTTTTGTACTCGATACACATCGTGGGCCACTTCATAGGACAGACGGTAGTTCCCGCTCCTGAGGACTAGTTGACCCTGAAATTGGTCTAACACTGTTCGGGCCAATGCGTAAAGGCCCATGCCTGGAGCACTATATGAAAGCGCGGGCGGTATGTCATGTAGGCCTGCCTCAAAAGGCTCTACGCCAGGTACAGGATCGGCAACGGTTCTTGAGACCCCTGGAAACAAGGAAGCGAGAAGTAGGTACGGCTCCAGTGGCATTTTCGTGGAGATCTCTTCACCTTGGTCGATGACAATGCCTTTTTGGACTCTCTTGTCAAAAGTGCGCAATTGCACAAGTATCTTCTCGCACATGAAAGGTGGAAATTGGAATGCGCGGACTTTGGCACCTTTTTCCACCAGCGGAAGCAGAGTACTCACTATGCTCTGTCCATCGTCCCAGACACAAATTCGAAGGCTTCCTTCTGGTGCCGAGTGGATAGCAGTAGGGGACAAGGTTTTATCCCTCCTGTCAAACTTCGACACCACTTGAATGACGCGTGCCTCAGGATGTCGGATCGCATTACTCATCGCCTCATAGACGACCACTCGCGCCACATCCTCCTTCGAAGAGCCCTCTCCCAGATGACGACGGAGGACCTGCTCGATAAGAGGTGCAGTCCAACGCCTACTCTCCTTCCGTGGTACTGCGGCGGATGTCGTGTTAACAGGAATAGGTCCACGACCGGGACCCCGAAATGTGATGAACTCGAAAAAATTGCGCTTAGCGCCACTATTGGGAAGCCAGTCGGGATCGTATTCAAGGACCTCCAACCCTTTCCCTATTCCGTCGTACGTGGATTGGGATTCCGACAAATACTGCCGGTCATCTGTCAGGAGAAGGTCTTCGAAAGGAGTTACAGTGGCATCGGATATGGCTTCGGGGAATCGCCAGACCCGGAGGAAGTCGCGGACTCCTTTTGATCTGGGTAGGCCAAAATATGGTCGGACCGTTTTCTCTATCATTTGAACGGCGGTGGAGATGCAAACGACGAGCGCAGCAACCTCGACATACTGTGCGTCCAAAAAGTCAAATAGGGTTTTACCGGGGTCTCGATGCCCTGCGTAGAACCGCGCAAGCTCTTTTTCAACATCGTCGGCCAACACTATTCCACTGAGATCAATCCGGCGCGTTTTGCCGAAGTCCCCTCGATAAACTGTCGGAATAGTCACAGATTCAAGCGCCATAATTGCGACCAAGTAGAAGGCGAAGAAAGTTACAGCAGTCACTGCATTTCCGTGCTCGCCAGTCTCCCTCCTCCGTCAGAGCGTGATGAACACGTGCCAACGTATTGCCCACTTACATATCGAGGCAGATATTAGATTAGTGTTCGCAGTCTAGCATAAACTCTCCATCAATCCCTTAATTTTTCGAGATATTTCGTCTAGGCGTGGCAGTGACTTTCCATGGTGGAAAAAACGGGTGGCGGTAGGGACGTCGTTGCTGCCCAATGCACAGGCAGGGAAATGGTTCCGGGAAATGGTTCCAGGAACCATTTCTCCCCCCAGGGACCATTTCTCCCCGCAGCGTTAGAGCCAATCCACCGTGGCGAAAAACCGAGCGTGGCGCATACGTTCGCGTTTGAGATTTGGTAGTTTTCCTAAATTCCAGGTAAGAACCGCGGACCTAGAGGACAGGTCCGCGCGTCATGGGCTATCGTCTGTTTGGTTTTCGATATGGATCTGCTAGAATCAGTAATATGAGCAACGGTTCCAAGACCAACAAATACTCAGGCGACTTGTATCGCACCTTCCTCAGGCTCGGGCGCGAGGACCGGCGGAGCATGGCTCTGCGCATACTCCGCAACCAGAGAGTTTTGAATGATCTATACGACCACTTCCTGATCCAGGATGCCCTGCGCGAACCGGGCGCAAATGTCTCGTGGGAAAACTATCTCCGCCCAAACAAGTCCACGGCGAGTTGATGTCCCACTCCATCTTTCTCCGTCCAGCCGCGACCCGAGACCTGAAGGTTCTATCGCCGGAAGTTCTCGCCAGAGTTGAAAAGGCTATTGCCCGTCTGCAAATCAATCCTCGACCGCCCGGAGCGAAGAAACTGGTGGGCTATGAGAACGAATGGAGAGTGCGAGTCGGGGATTACCGCATCTTGTACGTTGTGGACGACGGCTCACACCAAATCGTAATTGCTCGTATTGCCCATCGCCGGGAAGCGTACCGGTGAGGGGTTAGCGCGGACCTGCCATTGGGGGGGCCACGATTCTTCCTGAGGGAAAGCCGCAGACCTCATTCGAGGAGGTAACCGCCAGGCCGCCGCGGAATCCACCGCCACACGGAGACCCGCTCATGTGGTTAATTCACGTTGTCATGAAACGTGGGAAGTTGCAACCTGCACACATGAGGAAGGCACGCTGATGGCAGTTATAATCGACACGCCGATTCCATCCGTGGCGACCGTGGCGCGGATGATGGGGGTTTCACCGAAGCGCGTAAAGGAAATTCAACGCATGGTGGATGCGCTCCCCAGCGCGGATCGCCGCCGTGTTTCCAAACGCCGAGAAGGTAATGGGCAAAAGAGCGCACGGCCGCGAGGTGGCCGGCGTAGTTAAGCGCTTGCCCCGTGCGCGGCCCGGCGTCTTCCTCAACATCCCTTACGACCCCGCCTTTCGTGAATTGCACCTCGCCTATATTGCCGGAGCCTGTTCCTTTAATTTGGTTCCACGCGCCACGCTGGAAATCCCCGGTGGGGAGCAAGGGTAGCGCAGACCCTTTACTTTGCGGTCTGCGGCAATTACCGCGGCGCTAGGGCCAATCCACCGTGGCGAAAAACCAGGCGTGGCGCATACGTTCGCGTTTGAGGTTTCGTGGCTTTCCTAATTTCAAGGTAAGAACCGATGACCCCCAATGCGGGGGTCCGCGCTACACTTGCTTCATCTCGACACTTGCGTCGATTCTTCTTGTTTCAGCCGCTCGGCCAGCAGAACCTTGAGCAACGATTGATAGGGAACATCGCGCTTATTCGCCAGGACTTTGAGCCGGGCGATGAGAGGCTCGGGCAGGCGCAGTGAAATCGTTCGGGTGGAGGGTTTCAGATTCGGCAGCAGCGCGCGTTGCGCTTTGGTCCAATCCACGTACTCGCTGGCATCGTGGCTAGCCCAAAAAGCTCTTTCGCGCGCCTCGGACTTAAACTTGGGAATGACCTTTTTGTTCATTTTTCTCATGGATTTGATAGATTCTCCGTTCCTTGCGCGTCATGTCGCGCGCTGAAATCACGCGGATGAGTTTCCCACGAATCGTAAAGACCACAAAGAGCTCACGGCTTCGATCCGTCTGCCCCAGCGCATAAAACCTGGATTCCTCCTGCGAATGCTCAACGTCCCGGCGAACGACGAAAGGGCGGTTAAAAAAGACCTCCTCGCACTCCGCGTCCGAGACGCGGTGGGCGTTCAGACCCGCTTTGCGCAAGTGAAGGGGGGTGGGGGCGGTGCGCAATTGAAGAGGGCAAATTCGAGATTTCAGGTGCGGGCGAGGGGCGTCGCCAACCCCTTCTTCCCATCGCGCGGCCGACACTTCCCCTTATCGTTATCGGCGGTTGGAGTCGAGAGGATGAGGAATTTGTAAGGCCGAAGGGCATCAGGCCCAGGCCGAACGGGCGTCCACCCGCGACGTCGCTCAAAACAACGTCTCGAATCCAGCCGAGCGGAAGTGCCCGTCGTTGCTAAATACTTTGGATATTCCCATGCGCCGCATGATCGTGAACGAGACGTGGTCTACAATGCCGGCATTATCAGCCACACCACGCTCGAAGGCCAGCCATGCGGCCTGCCAATCTTCCATGGTCGGCACGATAAGATAATGCCCCAGCTCCATTTGCTTGCGCAATCGGCTGACGGCGGAGCGCTAGGGTCTGCGGGCAGCGGCGTTGCCACATTCGAGCAAGACGAAACTGCTCGTCACCAAATCCGCTCGACAACCCGACAATTCCGAAAAGCACGCCTGTGCCGCACGATGCTATTGGTCGCTTTCGTCCCAGACGGCCAATAGACCAACCGTGTCCAAGAAAACGGTCATGGCTGGTGCTCATCGTGGCGGGCAGCCACGTCGGGTTCGCCGGATTTGTAACGCTCGCCCAAAATAGCGTAAATCCCGTCCAGTTGGCCATTACGATCTTCCGCTTGCACAACCGGGCGTGGCTCAAACTCCACTTCCGTGCGCTCCGGCAGTTCGACCGTTTCCAGCGGCCGGAATACGCCGCTTTCATAGACTGCATGGATCGTCTTCATGATTTACTTTTACCATGTCATTAGCACCATAGCCAGCAAATACGGCGAGGTGGGCATACTGGCCCTCCGCCGCGGCATAAGAACGGGAAATGACCGCTGGGGGACGCGGGTGCGAGGCCAGTCAGCGGCGGCATGTGGCGCGGCACCCCCGATGCATCGGGGTGCTCAATACGGATGCATCTTATGCATAAAGCACAGGCAAAAGTGCCTGTGCCACCACGCCACCGATCAGAGCACCCGCGTTTGATGGCCACGGGAAAGCCGGTCCCCACACGGGACGAGATGACTCCGAAACGTAGCGGCGAGTTTACCTCGCCATATGGCGGCGTATAGCCGCCGGGAAAATGGCGGGGTAAACCCGCCGCTACATATCCAGGCGAGACACAATGTCGCCGCGCGGCTCCTGTTCGGATATTTTGCCCCCATGCCGCCCCGTGGCCGAATGCCCTTAAGACCGCTCAATCGCGGGGATTCGTGGCTTATCCACAATCAAACCGCTCAAAGGCCGCAACAATTTTCCAAAATCCTCAAATTAGAATTTGAAAAACAGATACCTCATCACCAACACCAGGGCCACTCCCAGGGCCACGGTGAGGGCGTATTTCGGGCTTTTCATTTTGTTGACTTCGGGGATCAGGTCCGAGGCCGCCACGTAGAGCGTGACTCCCGCCGAAATCGCCAGGCCGTAATTCACCCAGCGATGCGCCAGCGCCATTCCCAACACTCCCAGGACGCGGGAAATCCCCAGAACGCCCACCGCCATCATGCCGGCTTTGCGAGTGCGCCCCGCGGCCACCATGATCGACGCCATGGTGAAGCCTTCCGGAACGTTGTGGAGAATCATGGCCCCGAAGATGACCGTGCCCAGCCAGGGGGAAATCAGGAATCCCGAGGTTATCGATACGCCGCCGAAAAACGTATGGATCGTCAGGCCCCCCAGCGCCGTATACGCCACGCGGGGGTTCACAAACTCATCGCGGTGGGTTTCTTCCCCAAAGTGGAAATGCGCGGGCCAGGAGTGTTCGAAGTAGTGAACAATGAAGTATCCCAGCACGATCAGCGCCGGCCCGGAGCGGGGCGCCAGGAGCAGGCTTTCCGGCACCATCTCGGTCAGCGCCGTCGCCAGCATAAAGCCCGCGCCCAGAGCAATGAAAAGCGCCAGAAACGTGCGGCTCCAGGGACGCGCGGAGACAATGGCGCCCCCAAACAGGTTGGCGATTCCCGCCACCGTGCCCAACACGAGGCTGATCCAAAGGTAGGACATTAAGAGAAGTTCTCAGTCATCAGTTATCAGTTTTCAGTCGTCAGTTGTCAGTCCTCAGTTGTCGGTTGTCAGCCGTCATTTATCTGTTTCCAGCGGCCATGGTAAGGTTGCAGCCAATCTACGCGGAGGGCGGCGATGCCGCGTCCGACTGAATACTTATGACTGAAAACTGATGACTGACGACTTCTTTTACCCCGAATGCCGAAAGTGTACGATCTCTCCGTCGCGCACGATGTACTCCTTGCCTTCCAGGCGCAGGAGGGCGCGATTGCGGGCTTCGGCAAAGCTTCCCGTCGCCATCAAATCATCGTACTTGGTTACTTCGGCGCGAATGAACCCGCGCTGAATGTCGGTGTGAATCTCACCCGCGGCCTCGAGCGCCGTTGAGCCCGCTCGGATCGTCCAGGCGCGGCACTCGTCCTCGCCGACGGTGAAGAAGGAAAGCAAACCCAGGAGTTGATAGCTGGCATTGATGAGGCGCGAGGTGGCCGATTCCTTCAGTCCGTAGCTGGAAAGGAACTCCGCCGCGTCCGCGTCGCTCATCTCGGCCAGTTCGGCTTCCACCTTGCCGCAAATCGCGCTCACCGCCGTGCGCAAGCGCTGCTTCAAGCCTGCCTCGTGGGCGAATTGGTCCGCCACGTTGGCCCGCGCCGCGTCGCTTTCGCCCAGGTTCAAAACGTAAAGCATGGGCTTGAGCGAGAGAAAAGTGAACCCACGAATCACCTTGGATTCCTCCGCCCCCAGCTCGACCTCGCGCAGCGGCGTCTGCTTGTCGAGAGCGGCCTTGCAGAGCTTCAACACCTGAAATTCCTTTTCCAGCGCGGGATTCTTTTGCTTCTTGATGTCCTTCTCCAAGCGCTCCAGGCGTTTTTCCGTCACGGCAAGGTCGGAGAGAATCAGCTCGAGCTCCACGTTCTCGATGTCCCGCTTGGGGTTGACGGAGCCGCCTGCGAGGGGAACGGCCTCATCCTGGAAGGCCCGCACGACGTGGACCAGAGCGTCCAACTCGCGCAGGGCTTGCGATTGCACGCCGGTGCGCGCCAGCTCGATGACGCTGCCCGGCATGTCCATGTATTCGATGGTGGCGTGGATGGTCTTCTGCGGCTTGAACATTTCGGCCAGACGGTCGAGGCGCGCGTCGGGAACACGCACTACACCAACGTGAGCCTCCTGCCTGCCGGAGCCCGTGCCACTGCCGTGCGCGCGGGTCAAAATCTGAAACAAGGTTGTCTTGCCGGTCTGCGGTAAACCCACTATTCCTATACGGAGCACACTTCCCTCTTTACAAACTAAGATTGGATAAGACAAAGCGTGAAATCGTGACAGCGTCTCAGGATGATGGTGCGGCCAGTTCACCTCGCCACGGGGCGGCGCAAAACCGGCTCGGCGAAATGTGGCGCCGTGATTATTCGTCAACTGACGGGCCAAAAGGCGGCGTCACGATTAGATCGGGATAGGCGCCGCTGCCTCAACATCAATCTGAAACGCTGCCGAAATTGTATGAACCTTGATACTAACATACCTGGCGGGGCGGCTGGGACGCGCTCGCTGCGAGTCGGCTGGCGCCCTGTTCCAGCCCGGGGCCGCGTTTCGGTCACAATGTCCGTCTTAAGCGCGCCTGCCAGGGGATGTGGGGGGTTCTGGCAACTTGCAAATTGCACAGTCGAGTTGTTCACACTTGAAGGCCAAAACAACCCTCCCCTCAGCGCGACGGCGAATCCATTGCCTTGGCGCCATTGCGAATTTGGGCTCAAGATTGTGCCGGGCGCTGCCGATTGAAAGGATGACCTCCCTGTACTCGGGGGGTTGGGCCGGTGCCGCAGCGGCAACTTCAGCGCCAGGAGCCGTTGCGGGCAAGAGAGGCTTTTGGCCATGCACAGGTTTATTTCCCGGCAACCTATCCTGGACCGCTATGAAAGGGTCTATGGTTACGAGGTCCTTTTCCGCCCGGGGGAGGAGGAAATCTGGCCGCCGATAAATGGCGGGCGGGCCGGGGAAGAAGCCTCTCCTGGCACTCCGGCTTTTGCAGGGATTAGCGAGATCACCGATGGCGCCCGCGCCTTCATCAAATGTCCCCGCCCAGCGTTGATCGGGGGGAACACCGCGGGATTGCCGCGCGAGGGCGTAGTCCTGGAGGTACATGCGACCGGGGAACCCGATGAGGAGGTCGTGGCCGCCTGCCGAAAGTTGAAAGGAGAGGGATTTCTGCTTGCCTTGGAGAACTTCCAGGGCGCGTGGCAGGAGCCGCTGGCGGACGTGGCCGATATCATCAAGCTGGATGTATCCGCTTCATCCGATCGAGCGCAATGGCTCCTCCTGCGGAAGTATCGGCCGCGGGGCACCATCTTTGTGGCGGACAAGGTGGAGAAGCGCACGCAGTTTCAGGCGGCCGTGCAACAGGGATTCTCTTATTTCCAGGGGCAATTCTTCTGCCGGCCGCATGCCAACTCGGCTCCCGAGGTTGCCCCTACAAAAATCGCCTACCTGCTCGTTCTGCGGGCTGTCACTCGGCCGGAAATCAACATGCAGGAAGTTGCCGACATCATCAAGCACGATCTGGCGCTGTCCCTCAAGCTGCTGCGATTCTTGAACTCCCCGCATTTCGCTTTCCGCTCGCAAATCAAGTCCATCCGGCACGCTCTCACGCTTCTGGGTCAGGATGAAATTCGCAAGTGGATCGGGCTGATTTCCGTGGCCGCCTTGGGGGAGGGGGCGCCCCCTATCCTGGTGACCACCGTTCTGATCCGTGGGGCTTTCTGCGAAGCTCTCGCGCCGCTGGTGGGCGCGCCGAAACGCCAGTCCGACTACTTCTTTCTGGGGCTGCTTTCTTGCATTGATGTTCTTTTGGGGCGTCCCATGCGCGTGGTGCTGGCGGACCTGCCCCTGGCGCCCGACCTCAGCGCCGCGCTGATGGGCGAGCAGAGCCCCCTGCGCGACATCCTCCAAACCGTCATCAGCTACGAGCAGGGCAATTGGGGGGAGTTCTCCCAACTGGCAAAAAAACTGGCGCTGCCGGAGGAGATGCTCTCCGAACTGTACCTGCAATCCCTGCGCTGGAGCGGCGAGCTCACCTTGAAGCAGGAAGATAAGCCCGCTACGGCGGCATCTCCCTAAGTACGCCGCTTCATCGGTACGCTAACGCATTCGGACCGGCGTTGCCGGTAACGTCGGCAACACGACATCGTGGGGTCATAGAATGGGCTCTGGGGCAAACGATGCCGGCCCCCAGCTTACGCATTTTCTCCCCGTCCGCGACCAAGCGCCCACTTGACCGGTCCAGCGCGCGACAGGCCAAGGGGAAACAAGTTTCCCTCGCCACTACGATGATTAGGGCGTTGCACGCCAAGTCGACACCCGACGCCACAACATACCGGTGCTCCGTGATCCGGGCAGAACCCGCGACGGCGCTCGTCGATTCGCTTATGGGTGCTTGACATCCCAATAGGTTTCCCGAAATCTGTCGGATCGACGGCTTCCCATCCGTCATACATTTAGGCGCGAGCAACTGCCCCGAAAGTCGTCCTCAAAGGAGAAGACCAGGCAATCCGCCCTACTCATCTTCGAATTGCCGGAAGCTTTTGCGCCCCGGAATGGCGACGAATCCGACGCCTATCTCGGCACTTGGCGGGAGTGCCACAAGGCGCTCGTCGAAGCCGGCACCTGGTCGGTGGCAATCCACTGCAAGCTCCGGAGACTGCGACCACGGTGCGGCTTAAGGGCGGAAAGCGGCGCGTACAGGACGGCCCCTTCGCGGACACCAAGGAGCAACTGGGGGATTCACCATCCTGGAACTGCCCTCGCTTGACGCGGCGCTGGATTGGGCAGCGCGCTGCCCGGCCGCCTCTTGCGGTGAAGTGGAAACCCGTCCCGTTTCAACTGAATACTTGCGCCGGGTCACGGGATGAGTGAAAGCGGCGAGGAGAGCACGCACCGGGCAATCGAGCGGGTGGCTCGCGAGCCATACGGCCGTCTGGTGGCATACCTTTCCTCGCACACGCGCGACGTGGCCAGCGCGCAGCGGCCGGACCGAGTGGGTCGCCATCACGCTGTTCTATGAACAACTGATCCGCATCTCGCCGGCGCTCGGCACGCGAACCGGACACGCCGCTGCGGTCGGCGAAGCGATCGGACCGGAAGCTGGCCTCGCGGTACTGGATGGGATCGACTTGGACACTCACTCCAATTACCAGCCCTACTGGGCAGTTCGCGCTCACCTGTTACAACGGCTCGGAAAAACCTCCGAGGCCGGGGATGCTTTTGACCGCGCGATCGGCCTGGCCGAGGACCCGGCAGTGAGACAGTTCCTGCTTGAGCGGCGGGGTTAATTCGAGGGGAGATCCCCGGCTTTGCCGGGAAGGCATCAAGAGTTTTACATCATCTGGATTAAACGGGTGTGTAGCACTTCCACGGGTAAGCTGTTATCGCGCACTGACCGCATCACTCTCGCTTTCCATCGCCCGTGGCATCCGCTTGCAGATATTCGCCCCAGTAATTGCGCAAGGCGCGCTCCACGACCTTCTGATCCTTTGACTCAAGCTGGACCAATTTAGGCAACGCCGCAAGGAATCGTGCGGTGGCCGCTTTCTGCCTAAAGTTGAGCAGAGAATAGCGATGCATGTGGTATTCCCATCCATCATCTTTCTTGGGATAAAGCCCATCGAGGGTTCCAATGACCCGCAAAGACGAGGGGTCGTAGCGGTCGACCACGCTCAGCATCAGTGCGGGAATGTAGTACCGGAATCCCAGGGCATCGAGATGCGCTATGCAGTCGCGTTCCAATTCGTCCAGAGATACCCGCGACCAATCGTTGATGATTTCGTCCAGCGGTATCCGCGACCACTCAGTCTCAATTCCTTGACGCGCCGGTGGTGTTGAGTGTGCGCCACGAGCGCCAGATGAGGAAAAGTCGATAAACTGAGCTTGCCTGATGCTAATCCCCCCACCTAATGTGACGTCGCGAAATGCCACCCGTATTTCCATCTCGACGGCGATACGAGTTTGAACTGGGGTTTCCATCACCCAATAGTAGCATTACCAGTCCCTACATCCTGGCAAGTCGCTGACCCGCTGATATAGCCTTCGCGTCTGGATTTGGAGTCATGTGAAATCACCCCTTATGGCCAGGTATTTACCATTGAATCTGCGCTGACGGTTCCGAGTATCAAGTGGGCGACCACGCACGCTTTCACAACTTCGTCAGGCCTTATAGGGTCCTAGATCTCGGACTGCGGAAGCACCAAGAGGCGGGACGATGGGAGTGTCATTTCTCTTGCGACTTGAGCGCCGAGCGCAGTTTGTCGGCGAGCGTGCCAAAGCCCTCGGCGGGAGGAGCATTGCGCTCCGTCCACTCGCGCACTTCCTCGGCCTCGCGCGCTTCCATGACGGCCTTCGCGCTCAGGCGGATGCGCCGGCCTGAGGGATCGACTTCCAGCACGATGACCTCGACGTCCGCCCCGACCGGTAGGGCTCGCCGGATATCGGCTTCCTTGGCGACGCCGGTTTCGCTCAAGGGGATGACGCCGGTACGCCCGGGGGCGAGGAAGACGAACACGCCGAACTTCTCGTGGCGCTCGACCTTTCCCGTCAGGCGCGCGCCCGGAACGATGCCCGGCCGGGCCGCCGCAGCCCCCTCAGCCCGCGCCCAGGCTTCCGGAACCAGCGCCACGCTAATGCGTTTCTGCTCGAGGTCGATGGTTAGAATCTCGAAGGCGCCCGTCGTCCCGGCAGCGACCTGGCCTGACCAGCCTCCCGCTCGTCCGGTGGGCTCGAACGTGGAAGCATGGGCCAGCGCCTCGACGCCCGGCTCGAGCTCCACGAACGCGCCGAACTGCGCCACGCGCGTGACGCGGCCGGGCAACCGTTGGCCAACTTTGTACACCTCGGGCACTCTCGACCAGGGATCGGCGGAGAGCTGCTTCAACCCGAGCGAGATTTTCCGCTTTTCCTCATCCACGCGCAGGACCTTGACCGTGATCTCCTCGCCCGCTTTGACCATCTCCGCCGGGTCCGACACGCGGGACCACGCCATCTCGGACACGTGGAGGAGGCCCTGGACACCTGCGCCGAGATCGACGAACGCGCCGAACTCGCGGACGGAGGCGACGCGGCCGGTGATGACGGCACCGGCAACGATCTTGTCGCGCACCTTGGCGGCGCTTGCCCGCTGCTCGTCCTCGAGGAGCGCGCGCCGGGAGACAACGATGTTCTCGCCGCCTTCCTTGTACTCGATGATGCGGAATTGGTAGACGTGCCCTTCGTGCGCCGACGCGTCCGCGCCGCGGAGGTCGATCTGGGAAATCGGGCAGAACGCGCGACGCCGGCCGATGCGCACCTCGTAGCCGCCCTTGACCTCCCGTTCCACCTTCCCTTCCACCGGCAGGCCGCTTTGGAAGGCAGCTTCGAACTGCCGGTCGCTCGCGGCCGCCCCCGCCAGCTTGCGGGAGAGTGTCAGCCCGCCTGAGGTCGATACCACCATCGCTTGAACGCGATCGCCCAGCGCGACCTCGATCTCACCGTCGGCGTTCTTCAGTTCGGCGATATCCATGACCGCCTCACCCTTGCGACCCACGTCGACCAACGCCACCTCGGGGCCGATGGAAACAATCTTGCCCTCAACCAGTTCGCCCTGGTCGAGGCGTTTGGCCTGGGTCGAAGCCTCGAACATTGCGGCAAAGTCTTCCGACTGATCACTCACAGCACGCTCCTAATCATGATGGCGCTTTGCCCGCCGGCACACATTCCCTCGCGCGGGCACGAACGGGCACCCAGGGATTGTACCAGCAGGATCAATCCATAAGAAGAGCGAACTCAACCGCCCGCCGGCAGCAGCCAAGCCGGTTCCGGAGCCGCTGTTTATCCCTGATACCTCCACTTGGCTTGCTACTTGCCACTTCCCAGTGATGGCATCTATCCTTGGTAACCCAAGAACGAATGGTCGGGGTGCTAGGAGTCAGGTATCCGGGCGTGAGTACGTTGGCAAATAGAAATCTTGATTCCTCGCTTCGCGCTCTGACAGGATCGCCATCCGGTGACCTCATCAAATATAATGAGGGCCATTTCAAATCCTCGAGGTGGTGGCAATGGCCGAATGCAAAGGCTCAAACTCAATGTTGGCAGCAACTGCTTGCTGGACCGCTGCGGTACGCGCCAGGGAGAGCCGTCGGGAGGATCGTTTATTCCACGATCCATGGGCGGAAGCGCTGGCGGGCGAGCAGGGAGCGTCCTGGATAACACAGCGTCCGGAAGACAGCACAATCACAATGGCGCTGCGCACCCGCTACTTTGATGATTTCCTGGAACAAATCTCCAGCCTTGATAATATCCGCCAGGTTGTAATCCTCGCTGCCGGGTTTGACACTCGGGCGTTCCGGCTCAAATGGCCGGCTGGGGTTTGCGTTTTCGAGATGGATCAGCCTGCGGTTCTGGATTACAAAGAGACTGTCCTGAAGTCGCTTGGCGCAACGGCCGTCTGCGAACGCCGGATCATTCGCAAGGACCTCACGGGGAGCTGGAAAGAAGCCCTCGTGAAAACCGGGTTCGACCCAGCCCGGCCTTCGTGCTTTCTGCTGGAAGGCTTTCTGTTCTACCTCTCAAGCGAAACGGCGACGGAGATTATCGATTCGGTCACGCTGCTCGCCGCGCCGGGGACCCGGTTGGGCTTCGACGTCATGAATAGCGCCATTCTGACTTCGCCCTACACAAAGGCGTGGGTGGAAATGCAGGTGCAATCGGGAGCTCCCTGGATCGGGACCATGGACGACCCCGAGTCTTTCCTGTCTTCGCGCGGGTGGACAGTCGCACTGACGCAGGCCGGTCAGCCTGAAGCCAACCACGGACGCTGGAAACTCCCTGTATTTCCGACTATGACTCCCAACTTTCCTCACAACTGGTGGGTGACTGCCGTGAAAAAAGTCTGACGCTTGGAATACTCCGATCAAACTGCTCGAGATTCCAGGTCAGAGCGGAGTAGCGCCGAGGTGGGCGCATTTCAGCCCTCCTCCGCGGTTCTTTACACGATGGGCTTTTACAAGTTTATTAACGCCGCGCGGGCGCTCAGGCACTCGTCTGCGCCGATTCTGTAGGTGGTGATCTGGGAGGCTCCGGTGAGCTTGCGCAGGTTGAGGTTTTCCCTGGCGCCGGAAGTGTAATCTCCTCCTATTCCCCGTGTGCATGGATCGCTCGGTAAATTCTTCCCGCACCGAGTAAAGGGGTAATCCCGCGGCGCTGGCTGCGCAGAAACGAAATGGCGTTATCGCATAGATTCCGCACAACTTGGCCTGGCAGCCCTCCCCTTTGGCAAAGCCATTGCTCATGGTTTGGGGGGCTTCATTGTCACAGACAGAGCACACCCGCGGATTTCGGCGGAAGCACCCAAATTCGATCTTGGAGGTAATCCGATGCGAATCTTAGGTGATCTGGATGGAAATGAAAGCCATGAGCCCGAAGATCCTCTTCGTTCGAAGGGCATGGGGAATAACGGAAGCCACGACGGGGCAAATGCCTCGCCCGCTTCCCGCCAAGAGCCGGGAGCGAAAGATGAGCAAGCTCGCAATCCGCATGAACAGAAGGACTTCGCCACGCTGGAGCTCGAGAAACCCCGAGGCGACGCATTCGTCGGGGGTTTACCGCCAGCCCATCCCCCCGCACAACCTTCCCCAATCCGGCGTTACGGGCGGCGCAGCGGCGACCGAATCGCTGAGCCGTGGTTGGACGCCACGGACATCAAGCATGACCGGGCCCAAGTATCGCCCCGAGGCTCAAACTACGGGTTGTGGTTCGTCGTGATGGTCATCGCGCTGGGATTGCTGGGGGCCGGTGCCTACAGTTATCTTAGCCTGCGAAACAACAACGTCAGCCTTTCGCTTGTGCCGGGACTTTTGCAGTCCGTTCCTGTCCTGGGCGGGCGGATGAATGCCGCGGAGGCCAAGCTTCGGGATTTAGCCGCCAAGTGGGACGACATGGCGGAGCACATGGCCAAACTCGATAGCAAGATTAGCTCCGGTCTGCGCGCCTCGCGCCATCAGACGCTGCAATTGGTGGGACAAACCGCCGGACGGTTGCAGGCAGAGATGGAGCAACAGGGTAAGGTGATGGATGCCCGCTTGGACAATGTGGAATCAATGCAAAAGCAAGACCGCGCGCAGCTCGCCGAGCTGAATGACCAACTTCGGGGGCAGGTATCAAGCCTTCGCCAACAAGCGGATGCCGCGCAAGAAAACACCGGGCACGACCTTGCACAGGTGCAGGAACAAGCGAGCAATAATCAAGCCGACTTGCAGAGGCTTGCACACAACCTCCACCGCGACAAGGTGACCTTTGAAATCATCAAGAACTCTCCCACGGAACTGGCGCCGGGCGTGACCCTGACCGTTCTCAATACCGACACGAGCTACCAGCGCTTCCGGGGTTATGTCTCCATGAGAAACGAAGGAAAGACGTTGTGGCTCAACAATCTGAGTGCAAAAGAGGCCGTCGACCTTTACTCGCAGGCGTATAGCCATCCCTATAGTCTGGTCGTCACCTCGGTAAATGATGACGGCGTGGTCGGCTATCTGCTGCTCCCAGCCGGCGCATGAAGATGTAAGGGGATACGGCTAGCACAAGGCTGTCCAGATTAGCGGGAAACTGCCATACTCAATGCGGCTTTGGGGGATCGCTGCTTGGTATTCGCAATCTGGACAGGCTTGGTGCTTGCCATAACTGCTCCATTTTCGCCGTGCGACCAATCCAAGAGGGTAGGTTTCCCTGCCCCCGCCGTGTAGACTTTACTCGGATATTTCAGAACTTACCTGTTAATGTTACGCTCGTTTTGCCTCCTCGGCCATGTGCAGCTAGAAGTGTAGCAATTTCAACCCGTTAGGCCCCACTAATATTCCAGCTTTTGGCAAGGCACATGCGCGCATGGTTAATGTGTCACCGGCTCGGATGCGGGTAAATGCGTAAATCTCTAATCTCTGAGTGACAAGTTGCCCGAGAGTGTAAGCAAAACCTAAATAGAAGACTACCTGGGCATCACAAATTCTTATGAGGAATGACATTATGACGAGAAGAGCGCAAGAATCCTCGACCCGGGCGGAACGCTTCCAGGTCCAGTTACCTGTTCGCTATCGCATGCCAGACAGTCGGGAATGGCTTGAGGCGCAGACGGAAAACGTCAGTTACACTGGAGTTCTGTTTCGAACTAAGTGTATCCTGAAGCCCACGACGCTTGTAGAGGTGAGGCTTCAGCTTCCTCCGAAAGACAGGAAAGGCAACCATGCGGAGGTGGTCTGCAAGTGCGAGGTGGTTCGAGTGGAGCCGACTCGCGGCGACGATGTTTCCCAGGCCCTCGCTGTGGCGATACACGATTATCGGCTTACGCGTAATTGGGAGCCAAACTGAAGTCCTTAGCCTCTGGGAGTCTCGTAGCTCATGGTTTCGACCCTTAGAAGCTCCGCGGCTACTGTTCTGCACAATAGCGACATAGGCCGATCATTAATTCCGCCCGCGCCCTCGAAGATCATCGGACCCGTTCTCTTTAACCCCCTGCTATTTCGCACCCACTGCGGGGAAGGCTGCCCTCAACACTCGAGTTTTACTTGTGAGGTAAATTGTCCGTGATGGACTCTGCCCACACCGGCCCCGGACTCAGCCAGCGGCTTCGCTGGGCATCTGAGCGGGGCAACTCGCCGATGTTTGTCCGCACTGTCGTCGAACCGGCGGGCATCGCATGCCTGCCCGATTACGTTCTGCTGGGGCCGGTGCTGGTCGAACTGAAGTGGCGGTAGCCTGGGGTCTTAGGCAAATCGAAGGAGTTTGGAAAACTTCGGTGCTTGGATTGGGAATGTTTGGCGTATGATATTGCTTCGAGGCAAACTTACACTAAGGGACGGCGTGCAGAACCTATGGCCACAATAGAGGAAGGGAAACGCGCTCCGCGGCTCATCGCATCTTTAGCGGTCGCCCTGTCGGAAGGGGCGGCGCACTACGTTGTGGAAACTGAAAACGTGAGCGACCGGGGGCTCTGTCTCCGTCCGACGAAAGTGTTCCCCGTCGGCACGCAACTTCACTTGGTCTTCGGTTGACCGCCCGAGTTGCCCGCATTAAGCGCACAAGGAATCGTGCGGTGGTCCGAGGGCGGAAAGGGAGTCGGGGTGGAGTTTACATCGATCAGTGCGGGCGACCAACAGGCTCTCCTGAGATTCGTGACCTCGCACTCCCGCCCTGAGCAGGCTTAGGCGGTTCTTCCTCCCTGCGTGCAATCTCAGGTCTCGCAGCCTCCTGAAGCCCCGCGCCTCTTACCAAGGACGCAAAGGCTGCCCCATCAATCCCGCGGCACGGCAATCCTGACAATGCGGAAGGTACCTGCAACCCCAGCTTGCCTGAAAAGAATCTCCAGGCACGAAAACCGAGCATATTCGCCGTGATAAAGGGGGAACGTCCCGCGCAGGCAGATATGGCGTCTTTGTTGAATCAAAAGCCCGCTTCTCATTCATTGCCATAGCGGAATCGGCCTGGCCATGGGGCTGAAATTGACACGGAAGAAAAGCCAGAACATGCTAAGCTATTGAGTTTGAAATGGTGGGCGATACAGGATTCGAACCTGTGACTTCTACCGTGTGAGGATAGCACTCTACCGCTGAGTTAATCGCCCGCGGTAACTATCGAACATAACAGATTTTCGGCCCATGGTCTAGAGACGCCGGGCGGGTGCTGTCCTAATTTGAACGTAGCACCGCCATCTTGGCGGCTCAACGCCGGCTGGAAGCCGGCGTTACAATTGAAATCAGGACAGCACCCCGGGCCGGATTCCCGGGACACAATCTCATGGAAAAAGCCGCAGTGGTCAATCACCCTTCCGTCGCGCCGGACCTTCTCCAGCGCGTGCAGCAATCCGTGCAAAGCGTCATCAAGGGGAAGAATGAAGTCATCCAGCTCACCCTGGTGGGCCTGTTCGCGCGCGGCCATTTGCTCATCGAGGACGTCCCCGGTGTGGGCAAAACCACCCTGGCCCATTCCCTGGCGCGCTCTTTCAATTGCACTTTCCAGCGCTTGCAGTTCACCTCCGACATGCTGCCTTCCGACGTCGTGGGCATAAGCGTGTTCAGCCAAACCACCCAGCGCTTCGAATTCCGCCCCGGCCCCATTTTTGCCAACATCGTCCTGGCGGATGAAATCAACCGCACCACGCCCAAAACGCAAAGCGCGCTGCTCGAAGCCATGAACGAATACCAGGTCACGGTGGACAATCGCACCTATCTTCTGCCGCAGCCTTTTATGGTGGTGGCCACGCAGAATCCCATTGAACATCACGGCACCTACCCGCTGCCGGAATCGCAAATGGACCGCTTCCTGATGCGCCTGCGCGTCGGCTATCCCAACCCGGAAAGTGAAAAAGAGATTCTGCGGAATTTTGCCGATTCCGAACCGCTGGCCAGGATCATGCCGGTCATGAGCGCCGACGAGGTGTTGGAAATTCAGCAGGCCGTCCGCCGCGTGATCGTCGATGAAGAGTTGATGAATTACACGCTGGCCATCGTGGAGAAGACTCGCCAGCACGAATACCTCAGCCTGGGCGTCAGCCCGCGCGGCTCCATGTCGCTCTACCGCGCCGCCCAAGCCATGGCCCTCATGGAAGGCCGCAACTACTGCGTCCCCGACGATTTCAAGCGCTTGGTGATCCCCGTTTTCTCCCATCGCTGCATCGTCAGTTCCCGCTACCTTTCCACCCTGAAGAAATCCGACCAGTCGGACTCCATCCTGCGCGAAATTGTGGATTCCACGCCCGTGCCGCTGTGAAGGGCAGCAAGCAGAAAGCAGTAGGCAAAAGGCAGTAGGCAGCGAGCGACGTTTACGAGGCCCGCAAGCCGGGGCGAGCGCTCGCTCGCCTCGCAGTTCTCTGCGGGCGCCGCGCGGGGCGAGACTTCCAGTTCGCCGTTGGCGCGGGACCGGTGCTGCGGCTATAGGAAGGGCGACGCCGTGTTTCTGATTGAATCCCCAGCCCCGCGTTCGTAAACACGAGGCGACGGAACATGACCTATCTTCTAGAGCGCCGTTAGGATCTGTAAACATCGCCGATCTTAACCTATCTGCCTGTCATCTTGTCAGCCCACTGGATGAAGTACTTCATATTTGGGGCGTCCGTGTGTCCGCCGTCGTGCTGGCGCCAGGCCAATTGGCCGTCGAGCAAACCGGTGTTTACGGGCGGCATTTTCGCCGTGTGATAATCGTCCGGGACGCCCAGGCCTTTGGCGCTCAGCAGTCTGAACACGGGCTGGGCAGCCACCGCCGCCATAAAACTGCCCTGGTGATCCAGCCATTTGGCATCGCCCTTTTCCGGGACGCCGTAGCTGATGAACGTCAGACGCGGCGCGCAAAGAGCGATCAATTCATGAGAATCCACGGGCAAATCGCCGGCATTCTTGCTGCCGAACACGGCTTTGGCGGCGCCGTATTTCATAAAGTTTCCGGCCATCCAATAGTATTCGCCGCCCGTGAGGCTTTCCACGGCTTCACCCCAATTGCGGCGCAAAAGGGTGGTGCCGCCTTTTCCCGAAGAGCCGATCAAACCCATGGCGAAGCGCGGTTCGAACGCCAGCGTGACCAGCGCGGCCTTGCCGTATCGCGACACGCCTTCGATGCCGACGTGCTTGGCGTCCACGGCGGGGTCGGTTTCCAGATAATCCAAGCCGCGCGCCGCGCCCCACGCCCAGGCTCGCAGGGCGCCCCAATCATCCGGTTTGCGGGGCTGGCCGTGATTGACCAGGCCGATGATCCCCCGCGTGATGCCCGCGCCGTTGTCCGCCTGGATGCTCGCCGGATTGATGAGGGCATAGCCCCAGCCGTCCGCAATCAATTGCTGAGTCGGCGTCGGGCCGCCGGCCGCTCCGCCAGGCCCACCAGGGAAGAAAAAGGGAGGCGAAGAGGACACGGGGTTATAGGCGGGATACTGGGCAAAGATTGCTTGGATCGCAGGGTCGTCGTGGGCCAGCAGCGCCTTCAGCTTGGCGTTGATTTTGTCCAAGTCTTCCTGGGGAGGCTGCCGGGGAGCGGGAAGAGCGCTCCGGCCAAACATCATCAACACCGGAACCGGACCCTTGGCGTTGGCAGGAACCACGAGCGTCATGGAAATATCGACGTTAATAGAAGGATAGGAGGAGTTGTCCACATGCCCAACAAGTTGCTTGGCCATCACCGGCGTGAAGCCTACGAACTCCATCTCGCTAACGGTGACGGTCCAGGTGACCTTGGGGACGTTCGGGGGGACACGGCCATAGACCTCGCGCTCCAAATCCTCCACGATTTCCGGACGCCGCTGTTTCCACCACAGCTCCGGCGTGGTCACCTTCTTTCCATTTTTCAACGTCAGCACATCGGGCAGGTTCGGATAGGGGTTCGCCAGCGACTCGTCGTAATTGGCGTGATTCGGCGCCGACTCATTGCCGCTAGGACCGGGACGAAGCGCCTGAATCCCGAGTTGGTCCATCATGTTCTGATGGTCCTGCTCGGCGGTGAAGTTCACAGGAGGAGGCAGGGCCCCCGTCGCTGTGTTTTGTGCATTCACCACCGAAACCGCGAGGCAGGCGAACGCCGCGGAAGCTCCCAGCAGAAAAAACCTTCGAGCCGTGTTTTGAGTCGTCATGCGGACCTCCGGAAGTGCTATTCTTGCCGTGCTCAGCAAGAATTTCGATTGAGTTCAACCATCATCATAAGGGGATAACATGAGATTCGTGTGGAAAAATTCTCTGGTGGCGGCGTTCCTCGCGTTGGGACTCGCAACCGCCCGCCCGGCGCTGGCCCAGGCTCCCGGCGCCCAAGTGAATTGGGTGGGGTCGTGGGCGGCCTCGCAACAGATACCCGAGCCGCAGAACGCGCTTGCGCCTGACGATCTTCGCGATGCCACGCTACGGCAAATTGTACACCTTTCCATCGGCGGCGCCATGCTGCGCGTGCATCTTTCCAACGCATTCGGAACCATGCCGCTGCACTTTACCTCCGTCCACATCGCCCGGCCGGTTCTCATCCGCCTCCGCCGGGATCGATGTGACCAATGACAAGGCGCTGAGTTTTTCCGGGAGCAGTGACGTGACGGTGCCGGCGGGCGCCGAGTACATCTCCGACCCGGTCGATTATCCCGTCGCGCCTCTTTCCAATTTGGCCATCACTCTGCACCTGGATGCGCCTCCCGCGCGGCAAACCGGGCATCCCGGCTCGCGCGCCACCTCTTATCTTGCGCACGGAGATCTCGTATCCGCCCCCGATCTTCCCGATGCCCGGAAAGTAGATCACTGGTATCTGCTGGGGGAAGTGGACGTGGTGGCGCCGCCCGGTGTGGCTTCCATCGTCGCGCTGGGTGATTCGATCACCGACGGGCACGCATCGACGACGAACGGAAACGATCGCTGGCCGGATGCGCTCGCGCGGCGGCTTCAGGCTGCGCTGGGCCCACGCGCGCTGGGCGTCCTGAATCAGGGAATCGGCGGCAACCATCTCTTGACCGACGGCCTGGGGCCCAATGTGCTGGCGCGCTTTGACCGCGATGTGCTCGCCCAGGCGGGCGTTCGCTACGTGATCGTCCTCGAGGGCGTCAATGACCTGGGCGCGCTGGCGCGTGCCAGCAATGTCACTCCGGCGGACCATGCCTCCCTCCTCCTCCGCCTCGAGGGCGCGTACGAACAGATTGTGGTTCGCGCCCACGCTCAGGGCATTAAGGTAATTGGCGCGACGATTCTTCCTTATGTGGGATCGGACTACTATAACCCCAGCCCGAGCGACGAGGCTGATCGCCAGGCTCTCAATCAGTGGATTCGCGCTCCGGGGCATTTCGATGCCATTGTGGACCTCGATAAAGTCATGCGCGACCCCGGCCATCCCGAGCGCCTGCTGCCGGCCTACGATTGCGGCGATCACCTGCATCCATCGCCCGCGGGTTACCGCGCCATGGCCGATGCTATTCCTCTCTCGCTCTTCACGCGCTGACCGCTGTAGAGAACAGTAGGCAGTGGGCAGTGATCGGATAGCGGAAGGCAGAAAGCAGAAGGCAGCGAGCGCCATTTGCAAGTTCCGGCGAGGCAGCCGGGGACGCTTGCGGCAACATCCCGCCGCGGCGGGGGATCGCTTGGTGCGACATGAGAAAGAATTCGCTGGGCGCCTGGTTTACATCCACCGAATCCCGTGAAGAAAGGGCTGGTGAAGCGAGTGTAGCCACGGTCAGTGCAGTCCTGATCGTGGCTACTCCCGCTCTTTTTTAAACCGGTCGGCATATTTCCCGCGTAGCCCGCGGGATAAGTCATATTCCGGCAACATCACTTCGGAATTCCGATTAGAGCGCCCCTTCCTCATAATTGCTCCGTCCCCGTGGTCCTCTACCATGCCACCCTTCGAACCCCCGGCACGGCGTCGAAGTGACGGTCGCGGCTGAGCAGAGGCAGCCCATGCTGGCGGCATAACGCCGCAATCCAAACGTCGTTGGACGGGATGGGCGTTCCAGCTCTCTTCAGTTCCGTGCGCACATCGCGGTAGGAGAGGGTGGTCGCTTCGTCAACGTCAAGAATTCGAAATCTCGCGAGGTATATAGTCAGCCATTCTTCGTAGTGCTTCCGCTCACGGGAATGCGCGATGCCATACCGGTATTCGCCCAAGACAATCACCGGTATGGCGATTTGGGTGGCCTGGCGAAGGAGGGGCGCAAGCGCCGGTTCGCCCTCGGCCAAGGCCGAAAGCCCGTTGGTGTCCAGAATCACCGCCGGTCCTCGGGTTCAATTTGTTCAAATTCCTCTTCGATCCGCCGGTTAATCCTGGCCGTCTCCCGGCGCAAGTGCCGGAGCTTGCCAAAAGCCGCCATCCAGGGCTTGCCCCGGCCGTTCTCGGCCTGGAGTTTATCGGCGACGGCCTCGGAAACCAAGGCGCGAAACGGAATTCCCCGTTCCGCCGCCAGAGATTTGGCGCGCCGAAAGATGGCATCCGGAATTTCGAGAGTCGTCTTCATGGCGCTAGTGTCCCATATTTATGGGAGAGCGTCAAGGAAGTAGCGCCGACGGTGGTGTCCTAATCTGATTGTAGCGCCGGCTTCCAGCCGGCATTGAGCCGCCAAGATGGCGGCGCTACGCTCAATCTAGGACACTACCGCGCGGGCCGCCGGTTTCCCTCCGGCGGGACTGGCTCGAATCTAGCGCTGCGCGCGTTTCGGACGGTCATGCCTGGCGAGCGGCGGGCGGACGCGGCCAGCTTCCGCTGCCTCGTTCACCCTCCGTCGTGGCCTGATGGTTATTGCCGACGCCGGTTAGCTGGGTTTTTCCACTTTCATGTACTGGGCGAGCGTCACGAACGTGTATCCGCGCTGCTTCAGCTCGGGAATCAGGTGTGAGAGCACTTCCACGGAATTGGGTATTTCGTGGAAGACCAGGATATGGTCATAGACGCCTTTGCGCTCGCGTTGCGCGATGGTTCGGAGGACGTAATCGTGCAGCGAGGGCTGGGGGCATTTGGATATATCCTTGCCGACGCAGAAATAGTCCTCGGAATCGACGTCACGCAGGACGGGCGCGAGCGCGGTCGACTTGCTCATGATATGGTAGCCGCGGGCTTCGATGCGCTGCGCCAACTCGGGCCAGATTTCCCAATCCGGCGGACGCAGGTATTGCGGCTTCACGCCGGTAATGGGCTGAATGGTGCGGGAGGCGCGGTCGATATCGTTCAGGATCCAATCCTCACCGTAACGTTTCTGCATCAGGCGGAAGTTGCCGTGCCCGTAGGTGTGGTTTTCGATTTCGTGGCCGAGGCGGTGCTCTTCCTCGGCGGCTTGGCGGCAAGTGATGCCGGTGTCGATCTTCCGGCAGTCCTGGTCGGCGGCGGGAGCGAGGCGCCATGCCATTACGAAAAACGTAGCCTTCACGCCCTCCCGGTCGAGCAAATCCAGCAGGCTGGCGGACGCATGCCCCGCCACGGAGTTTCCCTTCAGCACCCAGGGTCGCGGACCATCGTCAAACGTGAGGGCAATAAGCTTCGGGGAAGAGGCGCCTTCAGACGGCCGTGACACACTCGGGGACGTTTGAGCCGCAGCGCTGCAAATGCCAACCATCACGAACGTGGCGATCTGAGCGTATCGAATAACCGGGCCGAGATTGCGGACTGCGGAGAAGAACCCGCGTGCAGGAATGGCCGCCGCGGCGACACATTGGTCACCTGTCATTTTCATACCTGGGCGCGTGGTCATCAAAAGGCTCGGGTGCTCGGTGAAGTGTGGCGCGGACCAGCGGGCTCCGAGGGAAGGATGTGAGCGGCCACCAGCTTAACTTCCGGCATCGCCTGGAAAGGCTTCGAGTAGTCGTTGCGCGCATTCCAGAAAAGAAACCCGACGCTTCCTCCCTGGTGGGCCACGCGGACCTGGGTAACGATGTAGCCGGGCGAATAGGTCTTGGTGCGCCAGCCGAAGGCCTGCAGCCAGGGACGCAGCACCACACCGCTGCCCGCGCTGGCCTCCTCGAAGCGTTGCATGGACTCGGAAATGAAGTGCTCGGGAGCGTCGCCGGGATCAGTGTAGCCGTCAAATCCAAAGAAGTGCGAGGGGTAGATCATGGGCGAAAGGATGTCGCAGTGACGCGAGAGGTCGTGAATGTTCTGGCCGGTGTGGGCCAGGTCAATGGGCCTCGCCCAGGCCATCACCCCGAACACGTCAATTGACACCAGTACGCCCAGCGGGTGCAGGGTGTCGGTGGCGCGGCCCACGAAGTCCGTAATAATCTTCGTGCGGGGCCATTCCGGATGCTGCTTTTGATAGTCGAACTGCGCATCCGCCTGGTCTCCCTCGGCGGGAAAGCGAACGTAATCAAACTGGATTTCGTCCGCTCCGGCGCCGGCGGCCAGGCGCGCCAAATCCAAATCGTAGTCCTGCACCGCGGGGTTGGAAGGGTCCGTCCAAACCAGCTTGCCGTTTTCCAGCCAGGACTTGCCGGACTTGCGGGAATGGACGGCGAGCTCCGGGTAGGTCTGGGCCAGGTGCGCGTCGCGAAACAGGGCGATGCGGGCGATGGCGTGCATCTGAAGCGAGTGGAGGTAATGGATGAACTTCGGCAGATTGCGGATGGTGATGTCGCCGGCCGGCGCGTAGATGTGATGGAAAGGAACGTGCAGTTCGCCGTCGAAGTCTTTGATGTCGAACACCACCGCGTTTCCCCCCGCCTCCTTCCAACGCTGGATCAGGTCGAGGCCGGAGGCGCTGCCCGCAGTGTAGGCGGTCAAGTAGATGCCGCGCGCCACAAAATCCTTGGGGGTCGGGGTGGGCCGGTCAAGGATGGGTTCGAGGGGCATGCCCGGAATCCAAATCTGCGTGCCGGGCCTCAGCGTGTTGCCCAGGCTGTTCGCCTGGCGCAGCGCCGCCTCCAGCTCCGCGTGCCGCATGTATACAGTGTCAGGAAGGTAGTGCGAAATGATCGAGCCCAGGCTCTCGTTGCGCGTTACCAAGTGGACAACGCACTTTGTCCCCGGGAGAACGACCGAGCACACCGCGGCCAGTGGAGGAAGAACGGGGGCGGTCGCCTTAACGCGAAGTTGAGCTGTGCCTGGCCGTCCGGTTGAGGCTGGGATGGAAGCCGGCGAAACCGGTTTCAGCGCGGCCGCCGGATTCACCGGGCTCACGCCAGCGGCGCCAGCGCCTGCCATCGCGATTTCAGGTTTTGCCGCCATCCAGGAGTCGCCAGCGCCTGGCGGGAGGAACTCAACTGCGAGCCCAAGAGCGATGAGAGCGACCAAAACGAGATGAGGATACTTATGATGCATAATTTTCTGACGCCTATTATATCAGAAGTGCGTTCAAATCAACTTTCCGGGTGACCGATAGCACAAATCCGACAGTTTGTCCCTCGCCAAGGTCACGCCCTGTAGCCGCCAAGAGCTTTACTCCCGAGTGAACAAATCGATGTTGGCGGGGTTGGCTTGCCGCTGCGCCCGGCCTCCACGGTGATCCAGCCTGAAAACACGCTTTAGGATTCATGCCGTCCGCCTCACCCGTGTTCATCGCCCGACGCGCATCTTATCCGCAGCGGCAACGGTTAACAGAATCAGAGCCTAGATTTAGAGCCTGCGGCGAATCCGGTGTTCGCCCCCCCCCTCCTTCCCTGGGGGACTGTCCACATTGGTAGTTTGGGCCGATTTTTCCAAGCTTCAATAGTACTAAAGTACTGGATGCGCCAATCCGATCAGTACGCGGCGCAGAGTAGCGTGCTCCCCAATGCTTTGTGCCCACTACTTGCCACCTTCCGCCTCCCGCCTTCCGCTTTCTGCCTTCTGCCTTCTGCCTTCTGCCTACTACTTGCCGCCTACTGCTCTCCCCTCACCTGAGTTACAATTGACCCCGCATGGCGGCAATCACCCCACCCTCTGGCCGAGGCACGTGGCGCGACCTCCGATCGCTGGCTCGCTCCCAGATGACCCAAGTTGACCGGGCTGCCTGGCGCCGCTTCTTTGGGGCGCTTTTCGGCCTGGGAATGTCCTTCTTTCTCGCCTTGTATTCAACGGCGCTTCGTGAGTCGGGACACCCGGAAGGGGCCGCGGCGGCCGCCGCCCTGTCGTTGGTCATCGCCGCGATCGTCGCCATCAAGGTCGTCCCCTTTCTTGCCCGCCGCACGGCGCTCGAGCGCTGGATGATGAAAGTCGAGTACGAGTTTACGCGCGAGGGCCTGGTTTATTTCATCATCATCATGGTCATCGCCGTCGCCGGCCTCAACACCGGCAACAATCTCCTCATCATCATTCTGGCCAACCTTCTCGCGGGGATTCTGCTGTCGGGAATACTTTCCGCCATTGTGCTCTCGCAACTGGAATTGGATTTCGCCCTGCCCGAGCACGTTTTTGCCGAGCGGCCCATGATCTCGCGCCTGACTGTGCAGAACCTGAAGTGGGTCTTCCCTTCCTTTTCCCTCACCCTGTCTGCGCGCGACCCCCGAAAAGACAGGCTCCGCCGCACTCCCTTGGCGGCATCGCGCCAGATTCTGGACGCGCCCGTCTACGTGCCCTACATTCCCCACCGCTCCTCCGTAACCCAGCACGTGGAGCTCACCTTCCCTCACCGCGGGCGCTATACCCAGGAGGGTTTTCGCGTCAGCACCAAGTTTCCCTTCGGCCTGCTGCGCAAGGCGCACGAGGTGGCGAGCAAGCAGGAAATCCTGGTGCTTCCCAACGTGCAGCCCACGGAAGAGTTTTATGAAATCCTGCCCCTGATCGGTGGGGAGATCGAAAGCTACCTCAAAGGCCGCGGCCACGATCTCTATGCCATCCGGGACTATGTGGAAACCGACAGCGCCCGCCATGTGGATTGGAAAGCCACGGCCAAGGCCCAGCAACTCAAGGTGCGTGAGTTCACGCGCGAGGATGAGCGGCGGCTGGTGTTGGTTTTTGACTCCAGCCTGCCTTCCGCCAACGAAAAAACGCTGGCGCAATTCGAGAAGGGAGTCAACTTCTGCGCCTGCCTGGCGTGGCACTTTTACGAAATCGACGCGCAGATGCAATTCCTTGCCGACGGATTCGAGACGCTGATGGCCCCCGCGGCAGAGATCATCTACCCGGTGTTGGAAGCGCTGGCGCAAGTGGAACCCCAGGCGGGCCCGGCCGCTCCCGTGGCGGACCTGGAAGCGCGCATCGCCTCCGCCGCGCGCGGCTTTCACATCATCATCACCAGCCGCCCGCGCGGCTCCATCCCCACCCACCTCTGGGCAAATTCCTACATGGTATTTATGGATTCACTTTAAGGCGCTTCGTATTTTAGATTTCGGATTTGGATTGACGGCCGCGCCTGCCCTCTCCCCCAATCCCAAATCCAAAATTCCAAGCGCCTCTTCCAGAGACCCACGTTACCAAACCTAGCGACAGGGGCACCTCTTCAAGATTTGTGGTCTTCGCACGGTAAGTACCGCGGAAGCGTTGAGGCTTGAGGACAGAAGGGCTTTTCACTTTTGACTTTTGCGTTTTGCCTTTTGACTTGCTTTTGCTGTCCCGCCGCGCCGCTGGCTGCCGACTGGCTTCCACCTTCCGCTTACTGCCTTCTGCATTCTGCCTTCCCGAACGCCACCCCTTTCGCTTCCGGCCCCAGTCCGATCACCGGCACGCCAATTAGCAGGACAAGACCCGCGAGCAATCCCAAAGACTGCGCGTATGTCAGGTGCTTGGCCAGAACCGCTTCGATCAGAGTGATGCTGGCAGCGAACAGCACCCCGAGCTGGTAAGCGAAGCCGGGGAAGAACCCGCGCAGCTCGCCGGGGGACAGTTCATTGAGGTGTACGGGGATGACGCCCCACGCTCCCTGCACCATGAACTGCATCAGAAACGCCGCGGGGATAATCAGCAGGACCGTTGACGACATAACCCAGGCAGGTATAAGCAGAAGGGCAAAGATCACCGCCGTAACCATGGCGCGCCGGCGTCCGCGCCGGTCGGAGTAAAGGCCGAACAGCAGCCCGCCGGCAATCGCTCCCACCATGGAAATCATGGTGATCATCGCCGTCGTCTGCGGGCTGAGGTGACGTTGCTTCTGCAGCAGAGTGGGGAACAGGTCCTGGGTGCCGTGTGAAATGCTATTCATGGTGGTCATCAGCAGCACCATGTAGAGGAACAGTTTCCAATGGCGCGCGATGGCCTTGCCGTAAGCGCTCCAGTCCGTGCGCGACTGGTGCCACGCTTCACTCTCCTTCACCTTGGCAAAGATGAAAAGCGAAAGCAGGGCGGGCAATCCCCCCACGAAAAACATCGCGCGCCAACCCCAGTGCGGGAAGACCAGGGCATAGACCACCGCCGCCAGGAGGTTTCCAAAGGCATAACCTTCCTGCAACAAGCCCGAAAGGATGCCGCGCCATTGGGGCGAAACCGATTCCATGGCGAGCGACGCCCCCACGCCCCATTCGCCTCCCATACCGATTCCGTAGAGCAGGCGCAAGGCGAAAAAAACTTTATAGTTGGGAGCGAGGCCGGAAAGGACCTCGACGATCGAATAGAAAACGATGTCGAGCATCAACGGCCAGCGGCGCCCGTAGCGGTCGGCCAGCAGTCCGAAGAAAAACGCGCCCACCGGACGCATAGCCAGGCTGGCCGTGATGGTGGCCGCGATCTGCACGATGGAAACTCCGAAGTCGCGCGCCACGGGGACCAGCACAAAGGTGAGCACGAAAAAGTCGAAGGCATCGAGCGTCCAACCCAGAAAGCCCGCCGCCAGAGCATTGCGCTGGTTGGCGCGGTCGAATGCGGGCTCGTGAGGTGTGGCGGAATTAGTGCCCATACGGGTCAAACAAGTGTAGCGCAGACCTCCACCTTTGAGGGCTGCGGTTCTTCCCTAGACTCGCGCTACCGAACCGGCTGACAGGTGTGCGTCTTCGAGAGTGCCGGTCTTTGCAAGGTAAGAGCCGCGGACGCCAAAAACGGGGGTCCGCGCTACGCCCTCGCCGCTCACTTCTCCAATCGCCTGCGCGCCAGGACCACCGCCCCCAGCGGGCCGGCGTTATCTCCCAGCGTGCCGCAAACGATTTTCACGCGTTCAGCGTCGTGACGCCGGAGGAAATTCTCGTACGCGGTTTTGCGGATGGGCCCCACAAAATGCTCGCCCAGGCGTTCGGCGATTCCTCCGCCCAGCACCACACAGTTGGGATCGAGCAAATTCACCACGCTCGCCACCGCCAATCCCAAAAGGTATTCCGCCCGCTTCATCACTTTGCGCATGACGGCATCATTCCGCTTCAGCGCGCGCTGGATGATGCTGCTGGTCATGCGATCCTTGCCGCGCTCCTCCATAATCTCGAGCACGCAGCTTTTTTGCCCGGCGTGAATGGCCGCGCGCACATCGCGTTCCATGGCGGTGCGGCTGGCCACCGCCTCCAGGCAGCCGTGGTTCCCGCACCCGCACAGGGGGCCATCCACCTGCACGATCATGTGGCCCACCTCCGCCGCCGCGCCCCGCGAGCCCAGATAAAGCCGGCCCTGGGACATGATGCCGCCGCCGATTCCCGTCCCCACAAAGATGCCGACAAGTTCCCGCGCCCCCTGCCCGGCCCCCAAGGCGTATTCGCCGGCCACGCCCACGTTCACGTCGTTCTCGGCGAACACGGGGACGTTCAGCAACTTTCCCAGCTTCGCCCCCAGAGGCACCGCGTCCCAACCCAGGTTGGGCGCGTGATACACCATGCCGCGCTCGGGGTCCACCGCCCCCGGGGCTCCGATGCTGACGGCGCGCAATTGCGATTTGCGCAGGCCCGCCGACGCCACCACGTCCTCCACCATCACCGCCAGGTCGCGAATCAACCCATCGGGCTTCTGCGCCACGCGGGTGGGAGTCTTCTCAATCGCCAGAATTTCGTTCCGGGCGTTCACCACGAGCGCGCGCAGGCTCGTGCCCCCCATGTCGATTCCCACAATAACTTCCTTCGCAGCAACTTCCTTCGTTCGAACCATTAGGACACCTCCGCCATGCGCAGGATGCTGGTTCGAGAGTCTATCGCAATCTGAGGTTTCAGAAAATGGGTGTTTGGGGGGAGGAAATGCGAGGCCACGGATTAGCAGGGATTCACACGGATTGAAATAAGAAGATCATTGGTGCTCAGCCAAGTTTACTTGTGTTCAGCCGTGTATTTGTTGTCAGCCATTTTTATCCGTGTTCATCTGTGTCATCCGTGGCTTCGATTCAGACCTTCACTCCTCGCGGGTCGCCTGCCGTATTTCCGACTCGGCCTGCTTAAGCCGTGAGAGATCTTTGGGCTTCCAGCGGCCTTCGAGACCCATCTTGTGTGGCTTGCAGAGAGGGCAGGAGCGCCGTTTTCGTTTGAGTCGTTTGCGCATGTTCTGCGATGCTTGTCAGTATGTCTTGCCGGACCGAATGAGGATGCGTGAGATCACAGACCCAATTCATTTTTGACCCGTGACCAGGGTGTCGTTTTCGCTTCGCGCACTTGCTTCAGGGCGTGCCGTACTTTCTTCGCTTCCTCTTCCGTCACGGTATCATCAGGTGAGCAGGACGTAAGGCGTTTGGTCAGGATGGTTACCACGCCACGTGAAACCTTGAATTCCACTTGGTCGCCGGGTTTGAAACCGGCCCGGCGCCGCACTTGATCGGGTACGGTAAGGGGCGATTTGCTTTTCACGATAACCGTCATGGTGCTCTCAGTGTAGCCGCGAAGGTGGCATTTCGGCAAGCATGGATAAGCGGTGGCAGGGCGTAGCCACGGTCAGTGATTTGCTGACCGTCGGTTCTTCACTTGATGGCGAAGGCATCCCATGATGACAAGATTGAATCCCGTGCGCAAAGGCTGGTGAAAAGGCCGGAAGCCGGGCGGTGGTGGGGTTTCAGCAGTTTTGCTTTGGGTAAGGAAACGGCATGCCCCGCCAAGTTTGATGACGTAACGTTGCCGCAACGATATTAGGCGCGAGAAAAGCCCACGGTCAGCACTGCACTGAGCGTGGCTACCCGCTCGGATCTGTTTTTGGCTGCACCATGCGCCTCCTGTCTACATCATATGGGCGATTCGCATCGCACACCGTGGCCAGAAAGCATTCAGGGAGCGGTTCGGGATGCTGATGGGGAGCCAGGCAACCTCGTCGAACACAACTCGAGAAGCCTAGCGCTCTGGATATGGCAGGCCATTGGATGAATTGGAACGCTTGTGCCGGTGTGCCTCATGGCAGGAGCCTACGCATGGCAACTCAAATTGCTGCCTAACGTTTGAACTCGATTAGGAATCTGCGTACAGGCGGCACCTCCTGATCAGTGAAATCGTCCCACCGCTGAACGTTCAACTTCTCGGTTAGAAACTGATTGATCTCTACTCTCGTGAGCGGCCAAGGCATTGCGCCCTCCGGATCATGAACCTCCCGAGCGCGGCAGATTACGAGTAATGTGCCCTGTGGTGACAAGGCGCTTACTAGCGAGTGCATCGCTCGAATTCGCTCCGCTGGCGGTAGTACTTGCAATGTGAACGCTTCGACAACGAGATCAAAACGCTCTCGCCATTCCTGTGGCAGAGAAAGTAAGTTAGCGACCGCATAGAGTACAGGCGAATGCGGGAATCGGAGTTTTGCCCACTTGATTGCCGAAGGCGCAACGTCGAACGCCGTGACATCATAGCCTGCGGCGGCTAGCGCCTCGGCGTTGTCTCCGAGTCCACAGCCGACGTTGAGGGCTGTCAACGATCTCACTTGGCGGTCTGTTAGCCATCGCGCCAACTGAGGATTGACCGCACAATCTGCCCAGGGAATTGCCGTCGTGTCGCCCTTCGCCTGATCGTACAGATGTTCAAACCAACTCAACGCATCGCCACGATCCAGCGATTCTCGCATCAGTCTTCGGGCGGTACTTCTGGCGTCACTCATCTTAGCCGGAATCTCCATTTTGCCTCTCGCTCGCGAAGTATATACCACCAGTTGTCTCGCTCGCGATCTTTTGGCATTTGTTCCAGGCCCAAAGCCCCGGGCGTGCCCGGCAGGGCCTTTGCCGCGACCAAAAAGCCATGATTTGCTCCATTCCGTAGCCAGGATATTAGGCGAGAGAAAAGCCCACGGTCAGCACTGCGCTGATTGTGATAGCTACCTGCTGGCAGAGCAAGACTTCCTGGCCACTCAGCATTGAAAAGTCACTTGACTTATCGGGCAGCAAAGAGTATACCGAGGCCATTACCTATATTATAGGATTGTACGCCTATGGCCTACCACCTGATGGGCGTGTTCGAGCAAGCCGTGAAGGCCCTGGAAGAGAATCCGCGGCGGGGACTCGGGGACATTTCGGCGGCAGTAGGGGTGGAACGCCACACCCTTGAGAGAGCTTTTCAATCGAACGCTGGCAAGTCGTTTCGAGAGTTCAGGCGCGAGTTGCAGGTTGAGGGGTCAATAGATTTGCTCCGCCACAGCCCCGCAGCGTCCCTCAAGCAAATTGCCTTCCTTTTGGGCTACGAATCTGAGCGAGCATTCGCCAGATTCATAAGAACCTCTTTCGGCTGCTGCCCGTGTGAAGTCCGCAAGCAGTTGGCGAATTCGGGCCAGCCTCCGGGCGAAGCTTCCGCGCGGAAGCTGCACTCCAGCAAGAGGCCGATGCAACCATCCGGTCAGTTTGTCCCACCGGGGTGCTAGGTGCTGTGCGCCCTTTGAAACCTTCCACTCCTGTCCTGTTTCTCTCCAAAGTGTCCCACTTTTACACTTGAACAACCGTTTGAAAGGTAGTACACAGTTACAGTAATAGGAGAGCTCTATGCAAACACTCGCGAAACGAAAAACCCTTCTTGGGCTGCTGGGACTCCTCACCCTGGCAGCATGTGCATTCGTAATAATGCGCCCCGGGACGGCGGAGGGACCAAAAGAGCACTCAGCCACCTGTAACTCCTGCCCGACCAGCTCGTTGGCTGCTGCCAGGCGGGCGGCGGCCTCTGCCGCCGGGCTTGGCCCTCAGGCTGAGCCCGCTCTCCCCCCTGGCGCCATTGACGGGGCCAAGAACCCCGAGCTAATTCCAGATGACATCGCATACAAGATGCTTTTTCTCTCTATCATGGAGCCGGAGAATCCAACCGACGCCCAAAAGGCCCGGCAGGAAGCCAAGCTGCGGATGATTGGCCTGTCGGATGACGATAAAGCGGACTTCCTGGCAAAAGTGGGCGAGTTTCGCGACCGGCTCAACGACTTGGGAACCCAGACCCAAGGGATTTTGAAGGCAACGCCCAAACCCGCACGCGACAGCGCCGAGTGGCGGGAGTTGTCGGATATCGAAGAGCAGACCAACACCGCGGTCACCGACACGGTGGAGGCCCTGCGCACCGGCCTGACCCAGGAGGGCTTTGCCAAGTTTCAAGCGCGGATGCTCGCCTTCAAGCGCACCATCAAGGCTTTCCCCACGCCGAATTCGCAAAGTGGGGAGTGAGCCGCGCTTGACGCGAAGACTCGATTGGAAAGGAGGCTCAGCATGAAATGTCTGCATGGGGCGGCCGTGCCCGGCAAAGGCCGCTGCCGATTTCGTCCGTGGTTAATGGTGCAAGTGATAGGGGCCGTCCTGAGTTGCGCACCTTTGCTTTCTGGCCAGTACGTTCACGAATCCGTGAGTTACTCGATTGGCTCCAACGGAACCATCTACGCGACAGGCGTGACCAACGCTGGAGGCATGCAAGCGCACAGCGCCTGGGTCTCAACCGAAATCTATAGTCCCAGTGGGCGGGTGGGCTCCGGCTACCAGAGCGTGCCTTCTGGCGGCTACGCCGTCGCGAATGCCTCCCTGGAGCTTGACGACGACGACCTCGGAGACTATACGATAGCCGCCTACGGCGGTGGAACCTGACCCGAGATGGGTAGCCTGGGTACAGGCTACGCATCTTGGCTCTTGAACCTCGGGTTCTCGTGGGTCTGCTTTTATGACCCCATAGAGGAGTTGGGGGTCTGCCTCTATAACCCATATATAACTCCGACCAATGGGTGCGCGACATGCGCTTGCGCCCAAAAGGTGGGAATCGGCTCCTCGCTGTTAGGTGGGTGTCCCCCGTACGTTCGGGCACCGATTCCCTGGTATCATGACCCCCAGTCGGGCACCTACTATTGCCTTCCGGTTACCGAAGCGGTTCCAAACAACGCGCAGTGTTTCTGCGAGCAGCAGGGCTTGTAGCAGCAAGGCAGGGGTATTTTCCGCAGGACCGTACGCACTCGGAGGGCAGGCATCCCAGCCGAGCGCGGGCTGTCAAATTCACTCCAACGGAGACTCGTGACCCGGCGCACAAGCGTGCGGAGCGGCCGCGACCTGTGACGTGCTAAGATTATTGACTACCAAATACGAGGAAGAATGTACGATCAGGCAAAAGACGGGCTGCGGGGGCAGGTGAGCGTCTGCCGGCTGGAGGCAACGGCGTTTGTCGGAGCCTGCGCCGCCAACGGCTGTGATACCGAACCTAAGCAGCAAACCTCGTTAATAACCACTCGTTTCCGGACGGATGGAAGCATGGTAGAGTATCACCACCGTAAGCCAGACGGCTGCGAGTGGATCTCTACCTACGACGCGGGTGGAAGGGTCCTGAAAACCGAAACACGCCTGGCGACCGGTTCGGTTTCTACTACTGTCTACCACTACGACCAAGACGGACGCCTTCAGCGCATAGCAGCCCAGGCCGGAGACGGCGCCGAAACTGCGTTGCAAACACTCACCTATGACGATCAACACAACACGAAAACCCAAGTCTTTCACTCCGTGCCGGCTCAGCACAATTTAGCGCTGTTATTCAGCGTCGAAGGCACCGACGCGGCCTTCGCTGCCCCGGGCACCACTTCAGTGACGACGTTGTACGACGACCATGACAGACCAGCAGAAACCTTGTTTAGGGACGCAGAACAACGGGTACTGAGCCGAGTGATCCTGCGCTATGACGACGCAGGGCGGCTGGTGGAAGAGACGCAGAGCACCGAGACGGAGGTAACTCTTCCCCCAGATATGAATGCTGGGTTGAGCGGTGCGGAATTGCAGAGTATGAAAGCTGCGTTCGGACTTGAGGCAGGGGGCCAGCGGTCCAGGCGTCTGCACCGGTACGACACCAATGGACGACGAGTGGAGACGGTCTTGTATATGGGTTCCATTCGCGCCGAGCGGAGGTTGATGAGTTACAACGAGCACGGCGACCTGAGCGAGGAGAAATCATATCACGGTCCGGGGCCGCTCACGACTCATGACCGGGGACGTGTCGAGGAAACAAATGGCCCCTCTGAGGGCGGGGCTCCCAGCTCTGAAACACTTTTCTCCTATCGTTATGACGAGTACGGGAACTGGATTGAACGTGTTGTCTCCGCTCGCCAAAGCCCGGACAGGCCATTTACGGTGTGCGGCGTGGACCACCGCAGCCTTTCCTACTTCCCCGCTTGATTCAGTTGGCTGCTTTGGTGGAACGAAGGGCAATCATGACGATGCGTTGGTCTCTGACCGTGCTCTTTCTGATTCCCCTGGTCCCGATAGGGCAATCCGACGCATCCCGCGGCGGCCGGAGTGACGTGGGCATGGGGCCTCACGTTTACTACAGTGGGCAGGTGAAAGGAGCCCCCTTTCAGGCAAGATTCGAGGAAAGGCTCCGACATAATCTTCCTGACGGACGTGACGGGACTCTGGTCATGTGTGGCACGATCTCGACGGACGTGACGGGACTCTGGTCATGTGTGGCACGATCTCGCGGGATGGAAAAGGACGGACCCGGCGGGAGGAAGCCCTCACGATGTGGCACGATGTGCCCGGTGCCCCGCCCGAGAAAGGCAAGCTCATCCTGATCGGCGACATTCCTAACCCTGAACTTTACCTTTACCACCTGGACCCCGCTAGGGGAACGTTTCGGCGAGTCCCGCTGGGAATACCTGCCTCTCCCCAGCGGGATGATTGGGTCTTTGATGGACTCGTGGAGGAGACCCCCGGTACGCTGGAGACAGCGCAGATCGAGGGACTCACCTGCCGGAAGGTACTCATCAAGACCGAAGGGGGGGAGTCAGGCTATCTATGGATTTCTGATGACATCCATGAGGTGATCCGCGAGGAGATCGGGACACGCTATTCGTGGCAACTGACACACATCATTAGGGGTGAGCCTGACCCTCAATTGTTTGAAATCCCTCCGGACTGCAAAGAAGTGCCTCCCCAGGGGAAGCCGCCCGGCGCAACCGCGCCACAATAAGAGCCTGGACCCGGAGCCGCGGGCGTCGCCGAGGGAACGCTTTACGCTACTGGCGTCACCAACGATGGGGGAATGCAAGCGGGGTAGCGCGGAGGTAGCGCACTTCAGCCTCCTCCGCGGTTCTTAACCTTGGAACCGTAGCCATGTTATTAACATGCAACAACATAATGCCAAAGAAACCCCGGTAGAGCGCAAACGACGCGCACCCCTGCGCTACCCCGCTCCATTCTCGTGAAGTAATGCCAGCCCGTCAGCCGACGGGCGAAAGATCGTAGCCCATGGCGCAAGCCGTGGGTTAGAAATTCGAGTAAAATCCCCTCAAGCCCCGGAGGGGCGAAAGAACATGTCACACTCCTACACGAACCTCCTCACGCACGTTATCTTTAGCACCAAGGACCGCGAGCCTCTTATCACCGCTGCGCTTCGCGACGACCTTCTCGCCTATTTGGGCGGGATTGTGCGCGAGCTTGGCGGCGCGCTCAGAGCCGCAAACGCCAGGCCCGAGCACGTGCACCTGCTCTGTTCGTTGCCGCCCACGGTGGCGATGGCTGATGCCCTGCGGGTGGTCAAAACCAATTCCTCACGCTGGGTGCATCGGAGCCGGAACTATAGTGGCTTCGAATGGCAAGCCGGCTATGGAGCGTTCAGCGTCAGCCATTCCCTGGCGCCAGCCGTGGTGCGCTATATTGGCGACCAGGAGAAGCATCACCGCCGCGTGACCTTCCAGGAGGAGTTGATCGCCTTCCTCCAGAAGAATGGCATCGCCTATGACGAGCGTTATATTTGGTCGTGATTTCTTTCGCCCCTTTCGGGGCTCGCAACGGCGTGGGGGGGGCCATTCTCCCACGGCTTGCGCCGTGGGCTACGATCTTTCGCCCGCTTTGCGGGCTGGCTGAAAATGCAATCAATAAGGGGCTGGGGCGGGGTGGGTGGGGCCGATTTTCCCACGGCTTGCGCCGTGGGCTACGATCTTTCGCCCGCCGGCTGACGGGCTGACGCACCCTGGGTGGCCGGTTCTCCCACGGCACTAAAACATCGGGACAAGTTGCGCCGTGGGCACCATATCCACCGCGAGCTTCGCGCGGCGGAAATGCGCCGAAACCTCGCGGGCTGGTGATAGTATTGAGAGCCCTCAAGGAGGCTTGGGCCTATGAACAGAAATGCGCTTGTTTGGGCTTTCTGCGGCCTGTTATTCACGAACATACTGTTTGGTGCAAGCTCGAAAGACATAGAAAAGCTCATGGGCAAATGTGCGCTGGCGGATCAAGTGGCCTGTGAGAAACTCGAGGCCGCCGTCGGGCAACTGACCGACCAGGCATTGCTGACGAAGGTGGCCGTCGAGAGCAATGACCGGTTTGTCCGCCACACCGCTGTCGGGAGAGTAACCGACCGGACGCTGCTCGCGAAGATCGCCGTCGAGGCCAAGGACGCGGATGTCCGGAACACCGCCGTTGGCAAACTGACCGACCAGGCCGTGCTGGCGAAGGTGGCCGCGGAGGACGAGAACTCGGATGTCCGCCAAACCGCCGTGGAGACACTGACCGACCAGTCCGCGCTGGCGAAAGTCGCCGTCGAGGACAAGGACGCCAATGTCCGTGTTGCCGCCGTCAGGAAACTGACCGACCAAGCCGCGGCGGCGAAGATCGCCGTCGAGGACCAGGAGGCCTATGTCCGTCTTGCTGCCGTCGAGAAACTGACCGACCAAGCGGCGCTGGGGAAGGCGGCTGTCGAGGCCCAGGACGCGAATGTCCGCTGGCTTGCCGTCGGGAAACTGACCGACCAAGCGTTGCTGGCGAAGATCGCCGTCGAGGATAAGGACGCGAATGTCCGCGAAGCCGCCGTCGGGAAACTGACCGATCAGGCGTTGCTGGGGAAGATTGCCGTCGAGGACAAGGACGCGTGGGTGCGCTTGATTGCCCGCGGGAAACTGACCGACCAGGCCGCGCTGGCCAAGATCGCCGCCGGGGACAAGGACTCGCAAGGTCGCGAATCCGCCTCCGGCCAGGTGACTTACCAGGCCGCACTGGCGAAAGCCGCTCCCGCCCTAAGACGCGAGGCAGGCAACCTCGGCGCCTTGACGGAGGAAGCCGGAAAGTCCATGGCGCGAATCAAGCTGGCCATTATGGAACCACGCATTCGCAACCGGCTTCCCCAAATTGTGTTCGCACCGAGCAGGATCCCTGTATCCCGCTCGTATTACGGGGGAAAGATGTCAGGCGAGTTGGTTACTTTCGTGCTGAGCCAGGGCGGTGAGACCTTGGCCAAGTCGAACTGGACCACCGACTTTCCACCGAGCACGCACACCTTTGGGTTCCGGCCCGCCAAGGTACGCGGCGAAGCTCTGCTGGCTGAACTGTTGCACAATGCGGTGTTTACGCAAGACGATTTGGCGGAGCTTTCCTCAGCGGAGATTCCGGAACTCCGCCTGGGCGCCATCGCGAACCTCACCGACCAGGCATTGCTGGCGAAGATTGCCGTGAAGGACCGGAACGAATCTGTCAGAATATTCGCCCGTCAGAGACTTAACGATCTCCGGGAAAACACCAAATGATCTTGGCGCGGGGCCCGCGGCCGCGGGAACGATGGTAGCCCCCTGCGCAAGAGGCTTTGAAGATTCCGCCGGCCACAGTTGGCCGCATGTGCTCGGTAACCCCCTGCGCAAGAGGCTTTGAAGATTCCGCCGACCACAGTTGGCCGCATGTGCTTGGTAGCCCCCTGCGCCAGAGGCTTTGAAGCCATCCCACGGCCGGAAAAAACCTCTCACGCAAAAGCACAGCATCCAAGGCAATTGTTTGCTCCAAATCTCTGGCCCGCGGCGTCTCGGCGCGAGATGGTTCATTTTTTCACACCCTTCGGCGCCACATGTTCATTTTTTCACACCTGCTTGCGCCTCCGGCATGAATGTCCCGGGCTGGTCCGGCCGCGGAAAGACTCGACGGGACCCTCATCCGGAGCACCAAAGCCGGTACGGAGGCCTTTGGGAGCGCCCCCTGAGGGTGAACTCCGCGCAGGAAGATCCCCGTATGTTCATGAAAATGCAGGGCTGGATTCTTCGCTGGGCGGAAACTTTGTGTGCAACTCATTCTTAATAAATGACTTACTCGCAATTCGCGACGATTCGGGACTTGCCGTGGGCTGTGGCACACTATCCATTTTCAGATTGGCAGGAATTACAGCATGGAAGCTTTTTTCCGTAGCCTGTGAAGTGGCCCCTCGCGCGTCCATCATCCGAAGGCCACCCTCTCTCCAAGAGAGAGGGCCGTCAGTCGATGCGGGTTGCAGATCCGCCCTACGCCGCGCGCGCTGCAGCGGGCCGACGCGAGTGGAAGTTGCTGATGAGCGTCTTGGATAATTCCTCGCGCTGAATCTGGTTGGTGCCTTCGTAAATCTGGGTGATCTTGGCGTCGCGCATGTACTTCTCAATCGGATAGTCGCGCATGTAGCCGTAACCGCCAAAAACCTGGAGGGCGTCGACGGTAACTTCCATGGCCACGTCGGAGGCAAAACACTTGGCCATGGCGGCGTAGAGCGTGGGGCGCTCCTTGGGCCTGGTGTCGATGTACCGCGCCGTGGCGTATACCAGCGCGCGCGCGGCTTCAACCTTGGTGGCCATGTCGGCAAGCATGAAGCGCAGTCCCTGGAACGAGCCCACGGGGGAGCCGAATTGGCGGCGCGTGCAGGAGTACTCGAGCGCCAGGTCGAACGCTCCGGCGGCAATGCCCACCGCCTGCGCGCCCACGCCGGGACGCGAAACGTCGAACGTCTTCATGGCGGTGATGAAGCCTGTGCCTTCGCGGCCCAAACAGTTGGCCACGGGCACGCGGCAATCCTGGAAAATCAGCTCGCGCGTGGCGGAGGCGCGAATGCCCAGCTTGTCCTCCTTCTTGCCGAAGGTGAAGCCGGGAGTGCCCTTTTCCACCACGATGCAGGAGGCTCCGCGCGGACCCTTGGCGGGGTTCGTCAAGCAAATGACCGAGTAGATTTCCGCTTCGCCGCCGTTGGTAATCCACTGCTTGGTGCCGTTCATCACGTAATGGTCGCCATCGCGAATGGCGGTAGTGCGCACGGCGCCGGCGTCGGACCCGGCTTGCGGCTCGGTGAGCGCGAAGGCCGCCAGCTTTTTTCCCGCGGCAATGTCAGGCAGCCAGCGCTGCTTCTGCTCTTCGCTGCCGGAAAGAATAATGGGCAGCGTGCCGAGCGCCGTGCCGGCAAAACTGAGCGCGATCCCGCCACATGCCTTCGAGAGTTCCTCGGTGACTATCACCATGTTCATGATAGGAGTGCCGTCACTGATGCCGCCGTAGGCGTCGTCGATATAAACGCGGAACAGGTCCGTCTCCGCCAGCACCTTGACCACCGGCCAGGGAAACTTGGCCTCGCGATCGTACTCCGCCGAAATAGGCCGGATTTCCTTCTCCGCAATCTCCCGCGACAAGTCGCGAATGGCCGTTTGATACTCAGTGAAACCATAATCCATGATGATGAACTCCTTGAGAGGCAGTTGTCTGTCGTCAGTTGTCTGTTGTCAGTGAAAACTTCGCCCCCCACGGTCTTTTACTGAGAACTGAAAACTGATGACTGAAAACTGTCTTTATCACGCCGCGTGCGACACTGCGTTGGCAGGTGACAGCGATGTTTCCGGCGTGTCTGCCCATAGCACGGGCCGCGCCATCCAGGCCTCTCCGGCGCGGAACGAAAACCGGCAATAGTCTTCCAGGTCGCCCGCTCGGAACGAACTGACGTCCATCTCACCGCTCAGCGTGCCCGTCTTGGCCATGTACCGGAAGGCGTTGACCACGGTCAGCACATCCGCATTGACGTCACGAAGGGTAATCTCAACCCCCTGGACCGATGAGGATATGGTGTAGTCTCCCTGCGAATACTGCCCCGTGGTCTGATCAATGATGCGCCGCAGGTCGTCGGCGGCGTTGGGATTGCCCTCGAAGGTTACCGTTCCATTGAGCCGCTGGTACGGTTCAAAGACCAGGGTGATGAGCTGGTTGCGGAAAGGTTCCCACTGGGCGTGCGTGTAGTCGGGCCGGGCCCAGGCAACCGCCAGGAAGCCTCCCTTCCACACCTTCAGGCGTACGTATTGGCCTGTCGGTTCATCCTGGTAGTAGAGGGCGCCACCCGGAATCTGGGCACGCTCGGAGTCGGAAACCGTGCTCAGAAAATCCAGCAACTCGCCGGTCACCTCACGCAGCGGCGGAACATCGTCTGGCTGTACATGGAGCACGACCAGCGAGGATGTTTCCGGTGAATACTCCAGCCAAGTGGCGGGAATCAGCTCCAGACGCTTCTGGGTATCCTGCCCGAGACGGCCTAGATTTACGGACCCTGTACAACCCAAATGGCTGCGCATTTTCTCACTCCCGTTGCTGCGGGACCGACAACGTGTCCGGATTATCCCCCACAACATAAGACTTTTTGCACTTCGAGGGCCGAAGAGCGGCTCTGGAAACGTTCGTACGCCGGAATGGGCTTGACTTCAGAATCTCTTCGAGAGATAATTAGACTATCGCCTAATTACACGTCTTACTAATTAGCGCCTTATGCCTTATGAATAATGTTTTCAAAGCTCTGGCTGATCCCACGCGCCAGCAGATCCTGCGATTACTGGGTGATCGTGAAATGACGGCGGGGGATTTGGCCGAACACTTTGGAATGACCAAGCCGTCGATGTCCCACCACTTTTCTGTCCTGAAGGATGCCGACTTAATCCGCTTCCGTCGCGAGGGGCAAATGATCTGGTACTCAGTCAATACCACCGTCCTACAGGACGTTCTGACGTGGGCCATGGACTTGCTCCACTCGACGGAAAACAAAGAGAGGAAACAAGCATGACGCGGAAGTACTTCCTTTTCGGTTTCGCCTTGCTTATCACCTGCCTGCTGGCCACGGCTATCCTCTACCCGCAGTTGCCGGCACGCGTCCCCTCGCACTGGAACGCGCGCGGCATAGTGGATGGCTATACGGCCAAGTGGACTCTCTTCGTCATGAACCCCGGAATCATGCTCGGGACGCTGGGTATGTTTGCCGTCCTCCCCTGGCTCTCGCCCCGCCACTTTGAAGTGGATCCGTATGCGTATCTTTGCAAAATCATCCCGAGGTGATTTATGAAATTATTGGCCATGATGTTGGTTTTTGTATCTTCCGCGGTTTTGGTTGCGAACGCCCAGGACCTTGCCGGTGACTGGCAAGGTACGCTCAAAGCCGGCGGCGCTGAGCTGCGGCTCGTCCTGCACATTACCAAGGGCGATGGTGGGGAACTAAAGGCCACGATGGACAGTGTCGATCAGGAAGTCAACGGCATTCCCGTCAGCGCCATTACCGTCAAGGATTCGCAACTGAAGTTCGCGGTGGACGCAGTGGGCGGCGCCTATGAGGGCAAGGTCAACGCCGCCGCCACGCAAATCGAGGGTACCTGGTCGCAGGGCCAACCCCTGCCACTGGTTTTCAAACGGGCCACCGCTGCGGCCAAGACTGCGCCCAAACCCGCCAAGCCCTCGGATATCGATGGCGCCTGGATGGGCACTCTCGACGCGGGGGTGATGAAACTGCGCATCGTGTTCCATGTCACCAACACTGAGGATGGCCTCACCGCCACGATGGACAGCCCCGACCAAAATGCCAAAGGCTTGCCCGTGACCTCCGTCACGCGCAACGGCGCATCACTCAAATTGGAGCTGAAGCAAATGGCGGGAGAGTTTGACGGCGAGATTGCCAAAGACCTTACGACCATTGACGGCACATGGACCCAGCGCGGCAGTTCTTTGCCCTTGGTGCTCAAGCGGGTCAAGGATGCGGCGGAACTGGAGCGGCGCCGCCCGCAAAATCCGGTAAAGCCCTACCCTTATCGCGATGAGGAAGTCAGCTACCCAAACCCCGTGGCCGGCATCACACTCGCCGCGACCCTAACGATCCCACCCGGTAAAGGGCCGTTTCCCGCGGTGCTATTGATTGCGGGTTCAGGACCTCACGACCGTGACGAAGCCTTGATGGGTCACCGGCCATTTTTGGTTTTGTCGGACTACCTTACGCGCCAGGGCATCGCCGTACTAAGAGCTGATGATCGGGGCGTGGGAAAATCCGGCGGGACTTTTGCCTCGGCGACAACTGCGGATCTTGCCACGGACGCGGAGGCGGGCGTGGAGTACCTCAAGCAGCGGCCCGAGGTCAATCCCCGCAAAATCGGTCTGATCGGTCACAGTGAAGGCGGGATCATCGCGCCCATGGTGGCGGCCCGTGACCCGGACGTCGCCTTCATCGTGATGATGGCAGGGTCGGGGGTCCCGGGGGACCAAATCCTGGTGGCGCAATCGCGCCTGATTGCCGAGGCCGCCGGCCAGAGCCCGGCGGAAGCGGAGAAGAGCGCCAACGAGGAACGCGAAGTGCTGGCGCTGGTGAAGAATGGGAAAGACAAGACGGCATTGGAAAGTGATTTGCGGAAGAGGCTGGCCGGAAAAGGCACAGACGCGCAAGTGGACGCGCAGATCCACGCGATCACTTCACCCTGGTTCCGCTATTTCCTCGCCTACGACCCGGCGGGGGCTTTGAGAAAAGTCCAGTGTCCGGTGCTGGCCCTCAACGGGGAAAAAGATCTTCAGGTGCCGCCCTCGCTCAATCTGCCCGCGATTCGTCAGGCCTTAACGGAAGGCGGCAATAAGCACTTTGAAGCCGACGAACTTCCCGGCTTGAACCATCTTTTCCAAACTGCCCGAACCGGGGCCCCCAGCGAGTACGCCGAAATCGAAGAAACCATGTCGCCTTTGGCGCTCGAGAAAATCGGGGGCTGGATTCTCAAGCAGTAGCTCAGCCGTTCCCCGCCGGCTGGGGAACTGCCGACCCCGCCGTGGCGGCCGAGGTCTGCGGCAGGGGCGCTTCCGGCATGACGATCCAAGCGATGATATAACCGAAAATCCCCCATCCTCCAAAGAACGCCAGCATCAGCCAGAGAATTCGCACCAGGGTCACGTCCACATCGAGGTAATCGGCGAATCCGCCACACACCCCTGCGATTTTCTTGTCCGTGCGCGAGCGCGCAAGCTTTTTGGTGTTAGCGGCCACTGGCGCGGAGAGCACCGTTCCGCAATGACAGCAGAAATTCACTCGCTGGGAATATTCCTTTCCACACTGTGGGCAAAACATTTTACTTCCTCCCATCAAACGACCGCCTTTATCTCAGTATACGGCTTTCGAGACAAGAAAGTTCCCTCCGTAGCTGCGCACCCGGAGCCTAACGGAGATTCTCCTTCGCGGGTGCGAAGCTCTGGTGGCGTTTGCGCCTAGGGCGACCGTCCGGCGGAATTCGCACCACAAATGCAGCATTTTGGAGTAAGATGCCGCCGTCACATGTAATCTTGGGTGCTCGCCTGCTCAATGGCGGGGATACTAACGTATGGTCTGGCGTTCGCCAAGTTCATTCATCGTCCTCCTTCAGGGCTTCTCCCTGCGCCGCCGCGTGGCATCCAGCCTGGCGCTGGTGCGCTTGATTCTGGTGCCGGTTATCTTCATAGCGGTCTATTACCTGTTTGCCATGGCTTCGATTGTGGACCGCATCGTCAACGTCGATGCTCCCGTGGCCACCGACGCCGAACGCGCCTCCATTGAGATGCTTGACGCCCGGCGGGCGGAAACCAATTACTTCCTTCTGCACGACCCCGACGACATTGCTCGCAATCGCGAATCTCTGCTGCGACTCGAGAAAACCGTCCAGGCCTGCCGCACCTTGGAACCCGAGGAAAGGCCCACGCTTGACGATCTGGAGGCGCAGATCACATTCTACCGATTGAGTTTCAACCACGCGGTGGAGCGGTTGGGGCAAAACAACTTGCCTCCCATTGGAAGCCTGCGGGAGGTGGTGCGGACTTATCAGAAGGACCTGGATGACGTCCTGGATAAGTCTCCCCGCGAAAGCCGCGCCCGCTTGATTGATATGCTGCGCGCCCGCGTTGAGTCCTTTGACACGGAAGTGGCGGCAAAAGTGGAACAGAACGACCCGGAGATTCGCCAAACCTCCCGGGATTTGACGACCGCCAGCCAGAGGATCATCAACCTCTCCACCGACCTCGAAAACCGTAGCTGGCAACGCGTTCAGAGGGATCACGCCCACGCCCGCGCCTTGCTGATCCGCGCCGAGATCATTGGCGGCATCATTTCGTTGATCACCCTGCTGGTGAGCGTCTGGGTCAGCTTCGTGCTGCCGCGCCAGGTGGTAAAGCCTTTGACCGACCTGAAACAAGCGGTCGACCACGCCGCAGCGGGAAATTACGAAATCGAGTTTGACGTGAAGGGAGACGGCGAAGTGGTGGAGCTCGCCGACAGCCTCCGCAGCTTGATCGCCCACGTAAGGAAAAAGCACAACGGCGGGGGGACGGGGTAAGGTCAGGGTCGCGCCGGCAGGTATCAGTCCTCTACTGCCAGTCGCCGGACCTCGCCAACGGCGGGCCGATCGATTCTGCTGCGCCCCGCCAGGAGATGATGACTCGCCCCCCCGTGACGGATATCTCCTCAGACGCCAGCCCGGATAATCGAGATGAAGTTTTCCCCCGCATGCCGGGAGTTATTTATATCCGTATTTATGCGTGTCTAAACCGGAGGAATGAGCCTTGGAGGTACACACCCCGTGGGTGGGAATAGAAACAGCCCTTTCAGATCTCGTTCAATGCTAGGCTGAAGGAGGTATGCAATGGGGCGGTTAGAAGCTAAACCGGAAATGCCGCTTGACCGCGGCACTCCTTCCATAAAATCATCAGAGACACGTGCTGGCGCGCGAACTTATGCCGGCGTGTTTATGGTGACGCTCGTCACCCTCATGTATGAAATCCTTTTGACACGAATTTTTAGCGTCACCATGTGGTACCACTTTGCTTTCATGGCGATTTCCATTGCCATGTTCGGAATGACCGTCGGCGGAATCATAGTTTATTTGCACCCCGCATACTCCCGGCAGGATCAAGCCGTCTATCAGATGGGGCGCAGTTCTTTCCTGTTCGCTGTCTGGATTGTAATCGGAATCCTCACCCACCTGTTTGTCCCCTTTTACTCGGGCATCTCCCTTAAGGGTCTGGCGTCAATGGTAGTGACCTTTGCGTCGTTATCCGCAGCTTTCGTATACAGCGGTATCTGCGTGTGCCTGGCGCTCACCAAGTTTCCGCGCCAAGTAAGCCGGATTTATGCGGTCGATCTCGCCGGGGCGGCGACCGGATGTGTGTTTCTCATTTGCGTCTTCAAGCTCACCGACGGCTTGAGCGCCGTTTTTGTTGCCGCTCTTCTTGCGGCGCTTGCCTCCATTTTATTTGCATCCCAGGGCCGGCATGAAAGGTTTCACCGGACGGCTCTACTCTTCAGCGCCCTACTGGGGGCTTTACTGATTGCCAATACGATTGCCGCAAGAAGAGGCAGGCCGGTCGTGGATCTGATCTGGGTGAAAGGTGAAGTTGAGCCGACACCTCTTTATGAGAAGTGGAATTCATTTTCACGCCTCACGGTCCTTGGCTATCCCCACACTCGCATGAGTCCCATTACCGAGGGCACCAGTTCAACTTACCCCACCGGCACCACAGTCTCTGCTCTCCCTTTGATGATCGATGCCTCGGCGGAAACCACCTTAACCTCGTTTACCGGCGATCTCACCACGGTTACCTACTTGAAATACGATGTTAAAGAGATCGTCCATTACGTTCGCCGGAATTCCAATGTTCTCATCATCGGAGCCGGTGGCGGAAGGGATATCCTCGCCGCGCTTGCCTTCGATCAAAAATCCATTCGCGCGGTAGAGATGAATCAAGACATCCTGGCTACGGTGAATGGAAGGTTCGGTGATTACACCGGTCATCTCGACCGGAACCCGAGAGTGACTTTTGTCAATGATGAGGCCAGAAGTTATCTGGCGCGATCGAAAGAGAGATTCGACATCATTCAGGCCTCCTTCATCGACACCTGGGCGGCGACCGCCGCCGGCGCATTTTCTCTGACCGAAAATGGGCTTTACACGGTCGAGGCATGGAAGTTATTCCTGTCGCGACTGACGCCCGGCGGCGTTGTTTCTTTTTCTCGATGGTTCATCGAGGGCCGGCCGGAAGAAGCCTACCGGCTGACTTCTCTGGCCGCCGCCACTCTGGTGCGGCTGGGCATTTCGAATCCGCGCCAACATATTATCCTGGTGCGAAATGCCTGGGAAGAGATCACCTCGGGGTTCACCATTGGCGCCACTACGGTGTTGATCAGCGTTGCGCCTTTCTCCGAAACCGATATCGACAAGGTGGAAGCGGTGTCGAGGCAAATGAAATTCACCATCGTCCTCAGCCCGCGAGTTGCCGCGGACCCTAACTTCGCAACCCTTGCCTCCGGGCATGATTTCGAAAAAGTGATGACCAGGGTCCGTTCGGATGTCAGCCCGCCCACCGACAATCGGCCGTTTTTCTTCCAAATGGGGAGATTCAGGGACATGTTTCGGCCGAGTCGTAGCGCGCTGGGCTTGAGCATGGTCCCCGACGCAGCGCCCTTATTGGGAGCGATGCTCCTGGTCATCGCCATTCTTACCGCGCTCTGCATCGTGCTGCCTTTGTGGGCGGCCGACAACAAGCTAGCTCTTAGGACAGCATGGCCGCACGTGCTTTACTTTGCCGCTATCGGGTTGGGCTTTATGTTGATTGAAGTTTCGCAGATGCAACGCCTGATTATCTTCCTGGGACACCCCACTTACGCACTCTCGGTAGTGCTTTTCACCCTGCTCCTTTCCAGCGGCCTGGGAAGCTACACGACACAGAGTACGGGAAGGCGCTGCTTGCCGCGGGAGGGAGCGGTGCGGATCGGTGCGCTGGTTGTGGTGTTGTGCGCTTTCGGAATCTTTACCCAGAGGACGCTGGTGGCTTTCCAGGGTGCAGTTACCCCAACACGAATTTTGGTGGGAGTCGGAATTCTTTTCCCTCTCGGGTTCCTGATGGGCATGGCTTTCCCATTGGGAATGGTGTCGGCATCCGGCCATGATGTCACCATGACGCCGTGGCTCTGGGGAATCAACGGCGCCACTTCCGTTTGCGCCTCGGTGCTCGCCGTGGTCATTTCTTTGTATGCGGGAATCTCCGCGGCCTTTTGGACTGGGATGGTTTGCTACGCATTTTCCTGGATCGCTTTCCTGTGGTCGAGCCGGGGGACGAACGAACGGCTGCCGGAAGTCCCGGTCGAGGGTGGGGAGCTTCCCGCCGCACCTCCCGCGCATTCCACTTGACGAATGCCGTTTTTCCATTTATCTCTGGTAGTTCGGGGGATGGGAGAAAGTCCGCGCATAAAAGGAGCAAATATGAAGGGCAAACCGGAAGTTATCGAGGTTCTGGCCAAAATGCTGAAGGAAGAGCTGGGGGCCATCAGCCAGTATTTCATCCACGCGGAAATGTGCGAGAACTGGGGCTATGAGAAACTGAGCAAACACACCAAGAAAGAATCCATCAACGAGATGACGCATGCGGAAAAACTCATCGAGCGCATCCTCTTTCTGGAAGGGACGCCCAACCTGAATGATATGCCCAAACTCGTTGTCGGCAAGGACGTGAAATCGCAATTCCAGAACGACCTGGCGCTGGAGAAGAATGCCGTAGCCGAATACAACGCAGCAGTCGCTTCCTGCCGCAAAGCCGGTGACAATGCCTCGGCTGACCTGCTCGAGACAATCCTGGCGGACGAAGAAGGGCACGTCGATTTTCTGGAAGAACAGCTTGGACTCATCGAGAGCATCGGTATTCAAAATTATCTTGCCAGGCAGGTGTGACCGGAGGGCCGGCCTCATCACCGGCAATCACTGCTCTCCCAGCTACCGTATCCGTCCGGTGCGGAGCACGAAGGGTGTGCTCCGCACAAATGTGCGACCAATCCCCGAAGCCCCAATCTTCGCCACCGACTGCTAATCCCCTACCCCTTTATCACTCCCATGGGCTTCAGCCGTGCCACGCGGCGCGCCAATCCGGCGTTGTGGACGACGTCGATGACCGCATCCACATCCTTATAAGCTTCCGGAATCTCTTCCGTGATTCCATCGCGCGAATCAGCACGCACAATGATGCCAAGGTCTTCCAGGCGCTGCTTGGCGTCCTGGGCGTAATGCGATTTTTTGGCCGCCGTGCGGCTCATCACGCGGCCCGCTCCGTGGCAGGTGGTGCCGAAACTTTCCTGCATGGCGCCCTCCGCGCCCACCAGCACATAGGAGGAAGTCCCCATCGATCCCGGAATCAGCACGGGCTGGCCCACGTGCCTGTAAACTTCTGGCACGTCCGGATGGCCCGGCGGGAAGGCGCGCGTGGCGCCCTTACGGTGCACCATCACCTCGCGCTCGCGGCCTTCCACTTGGTGGCGTTCGAGCTTGGCGATATTGTGGCACACGTCGTAAATGACGCGCAGTTCCTCCTGCTCGCCGAAAATCCGCTTGAACGCCTGGCGAGTGAAGTGGGTAATCCCTTGCCGATTGGCCCAAGCATAATTCGCCGCCGCGCGCATGGCGGCAAGATAGGCTTTTCCCTCGGGTGAATTCACCGGCACGCACGCCAATTGGCGGTCCGGCATGTCAATTTTGTAACGGTGCATGGCCGGCCCCATTTCCCGCAGGTAATCGGTGCAAACCTGGTGTCCCAGCCCGCGCGAGCCGGAGTGGATGAGCACCACCACCTCGCCTGCACAAAGCCCCAGCGCCTCGGCGCGGCCAGGATCAAAAACCTGCTCCACATACTGAATTTCCAGGAAATGATTGCCCGACCCCAGCGTCCCCACCTGCGGCAAGCCGCGCTTTTTCGCGTGATCGCTTACCGCGCCGGGGTCCGCGCCGTCCATGGCCCCGCTCTCCTCGCAGTGGGTCAAGTCCTCCCCCCGTCCATAGCCGTGCTCCGCCATCCACGCGGCGCCGTCCTGGAGCAGCTTATCGAGATCGGGATAGGAAATCCGGATGTTGCCACCATGCCCCGCGCCCGAGGGGATGTCCCGAAACAATTGGTTCACCAGTTCGCGAATCTTGGTGTGCACTTCCCCGCGCGTCAGCGAGCTGCCAAGCAGGCGCACACCGCAGTTGATGTCAAATCCCACGCCGCCGGGTGAAACCACGCCGTCGTGGTGCGGGTCCGTAGCCGCCACGCCGCCGATGGGGAAACCGTAACCCTGGTGAATGTCCGGCATGGCCAGCGACCGCCCCACGATGCCGGGCAACATCGCCACGTTGATCGCCTGCTCCAGCGCCAGGTCCTTCATCAGGTCTTTCAGCAGCCGTTCATCCGTGAAAACGAGAGCGTCCGTCAACATCCCCGGCTTCGTGCCGCGCGGCACCAGAAAGCGGTAATCATCGAGCTTCTTCAGTTGGTGTAGTTCAAGGGGCATGGGCGACCTCCGGCAAAATCCAATCAAAAGGCTCCCAATCTTAGGCAGGCGGGGGAGCGGGGCGCAACTTCTAAAAACAGTGACTGGCGAACAAGGCGACGCCGCCCGGGGACGTTCCACAGCCCCGCATTGACCGTAAAGTGGTACACCAACGCCTAATGATCCTCTTCAGCGCACCCAGCCCTTCCCTTCTATTCATCATGCTATCATATGCTTTCAATTCTGATGGGGCAGGGCTCTGATTGGCCAAAGGCTGATCTTTACGGGAGGGGTAACGTGGCTAATATTTCCGCCGTGTTTTGCGACGTGGGCGGCGTGTTGCTGACCAACGGCTGGGATCAACTCCAGCGCGCCAGGCTGGTGGAGAAGTTCGGCCTGGACAGCAACGATTTTGAGGGCCGTCACCATATGCTGAGTGCGGCGTTCGAAACCGGCCAGCTCGACCTCGACCAGTATCTCGAACGCACCATCTTTTACCGACCTCGAACCTTTCGCCAGCAAGAGGTGCGCGATTTCATGTATGCGCAGTCGGAAGCTCTGCCCGATTCGCTCGCCCTCATTGGGCGGCTGGCGCAAACGCGGAAAGTTTTCATGGCCACGCTCAACAACGAATCACGGGAATTAAACCTACACCGCATTGAGAAATTCGGATTGCGTCGATACTTTTCCGTCTTCTTCAGCTCCTGCTACCTGGGCGTAACCAAACCCCACCCGCAGATTTACCGCTTGGCGCTCGACCTCTCGCAGCGGCAGCCGCAAGAGTGCGTTTTCATCGACGACCGCTCGCTGAACCTGGAATGCGCGCGGCGGCTGGGCCTGCACACCATTCAATTCGTGAATGCGGGGCAATTGGAGAGTGACCTGCGAACTCTGGAGATAGAGTTTTGAGAGTAGAGGTTCTTACGCCACCGCTACACCGGCGGTGAGTTTTTGCGCGGTTTGTTTCACCAGCTTCAAGTCCAATTTGCCGCTACCCATCACGGGGAGCGCCTCGACCTGATAAAAGTGCTCACGGCGCGGCAGCCACAGGGCGGGCAATCCGGAATCGCGCACGCGTTTCAGCAATTGCTCCACTTCCAATCCCAAATCGAGGTGCAGCACCACGAAGCGCTCACCCTTCTGATGGTCGGACACCGCCGTCACCACCAGCCGCTGCTCCAGGCAGCCGAGGGCTTGGTGCAGCACTTCCTCCAAGTGGACATGGGAAACCATTTCGCCGGCGATTTTCGAAAAGCGTGACAGCCGGTCGGTAATGGTGATGAAACCATCCTCGTCAAGTTGCGCCACGTCGCCGGTAATATACCAGCCGTCTCCCCAAAGGGCTTGGCGCGTCAGATCCGGCTCATCGAGGTACCCCGCCATCACACACGGCCCTTTCACCAGCAGCATCCCCTCCTGGCCGGGCCCCAGGGGCGCAAACGTTTCAGTGTCCACCACGCGCACGGCGATGCCGGGCATCGGCCGGCCCACGCTTCCCGGCTCCAAGCAGCCCATTTGACTTTGCGCGTTGCGTCCGGCCGTTTCCACCGACACTACCGGCGAAGTTTCCGTAACGCCATAACCCTGGGAGAGATCCAGATGGAATTTTTCCCAGAAGGCTTTGGCGAGTTCCAAACGCATTTTTTCCGCCCCCACAATGGCCACACGCACGGAGGCCAAATCCTCGCGCTCCAGTCGCCGGACGTACTCCCACACGAAAGTTGGTGTGCCGATAATCAGCGTGACGCGGTACTTCCGGCAGAGCTCGCCAATCGTGCGTGCCTCCAGCGGGTTGGTGTGAAAAACCACGCCAAACCCGGCGACCGCGGGCAGCCACAATCCCACCGTAAAGCCGAACGAGTGGAAGAAGGGCAGAACCCCCAGGAGGAAATCGTTCCGGTCCACGTTGATGGTCTGGAGCATGCCTTCCACGTTGGAGATAATGTTGCGGTGGGTCAGCATCACGCCCTTGGGAGTTCCCGTGGAACCACTGGAGAAGACCACCGTCGCAAGGGAGTCCAGGGTCACTTCCCGTGGAATTAGCGTTCGGCGCAAAAGCGCCGTGGGCGTCAGGCGAGCGAACACCGCCCACACCAGCTTGTCAATTTTGGAAAATGACTGCGCCGCATCTTCCAGCAGAATCATGCCCGGCCGCTTGGGGAAACCGAAGCGCTCCAGCAGTTTTTCCGAGGTGAAGATGGTTTTGATTCCGCAGCGCTCAATGGCCGAATCCACGGCCTGGATGGGCGCGGTGTAATTCAGGTTCACGGCCACCCGCCCCGCCAGGGTGATGCCAAGATTCACTACCGCCGTGGGCGCCGAGGGCGGCAGGAGCACGCCCACCATCTTCTCTCCCGGGCAATGCTCCACCACAAAGCGCCGGAAGAGCAGCGAGCCAATCAACGCCTTTCCGAAGGTGAGCTCGCGCCCGGCAGAATCGGCCATGGCCAAGCGGCTCCAGTTGCGCCGTGCACAATCCAGGTACGCCGCCGGCAGGGTTTGTTGCACGGCGTCGCGCCGGGCGGCGGTCTGAGCGCCCAGCAACGACATGGCCTGCCGCACCTGGAAGGCGCTGGAGCCGGCCGGGAGCGCGGCGCCGAAATTCACCGTGACGCGATAGGGAATCTGGCGCGGCCATTTGAAGAAGAACCGTCCCCCCTCAAAGCCCACGATGTTTCCCCATTCGCGGTCGATGTGTACGGGAACCACCGGCACGTTGAGGCCGCGCGTGAGGGCCTCCAGACTGGGCGCGAAGCGGGGCAAATCACCCGCGCGCATCAGCGCGCATTCCGCAAACAAGCAAACCAGTTCGCCCGAACGCAGGCGCTCCTGCGCCGCCTGGTCCGTCCGCACCCTTTCCAGCGGCGGGTCGGCGGCGGAAACCGGAATCGCTCCCATCCGTTTCGCCAGCCAACGAATGGCGCTCGCCTCATAAAACCGCCGCGGCATCAGGGAGCAAATCGAACGGCGCACTCCCGCCCCTAACAGGAAAGGATCGAGAAACGTGATGTGGTTGCACACCAGCAGCGCCGGGCCGCTCTTCGGCAGGTTTTCCCCACCGCGAACCTCCACCCGATAGAATGTGTGGGCCAGCAGCCAGAGGCAGAGGCGAACGATTAATCTAGAAAGAAACATTGCGTCGCAAGCAAACGTTTAATTTGAAATCACCGGTCCGGTGATGGGGCCAGTCCAACCAAGACTTTCCACCGCCGGACGTGAATCGAGCAGCGCGCCGGAAGGGAGTATACATCTTCCCAGCAGACGGGTCTACAAATCGTGCGATCATTTTGTGGCCCACCCGGTGAAACCCTGCCTCAGGGGAGCACTGCAAAGGTAATACGGCGTTTGCTACCTCGCCATCCTGGGGGAATGCGTGGCGCGCCCCTCACTCCGGCGATTTGGCGGGTCCAGCCGCGGCGAGCCTCTCGGCGGTTTCCTTCACCTGTTTCAAATCCAGTTTTCCGCTGCCGAGGAACGGCAAGGCGGGCACCGGGATAAAATTCTCTTTGCGCGGCACCCACAGTTTGGGAAGTCCGGAATCACGCATGCGCTTGAGCAAGTCATCCACGCTCAACCCCAACTCCGTGTGGAGCACCACAAAGCGCTCGCCTTTCTGCTCGTCGGATATCGAGGTCACCACCATGCGGGGCTCTAAGCAGCCGAGAGCGCTGTGCAGCGCGTCCTCCACTTGAACGTGCGACACCATCTCGCCACCGATTTTAGAGAAGCGGGCGAGACGGCCGGTAATCTTGATAAATCCATCTTCATCGAGCTGAGCCACGTCGCCGGTAATGTACCAACCATCCTCCCAAAGGACCTGACGCGTCTTTTCCGGCTCGCCGAGGTAGCCCATCATCACGCTCGGGCCCTTCACCAACATCATGCCCGCCTGCCCGGGGCCGAGCGTGGCGAAGGTCTCCGTATTCACGATGCGCACCGCGACACCGGGAATCGGGTGACCGGCGGTGCCGCGTTTGGCGCCGACCTGTTTCTGATCCCTGCCGCTGTAGCCGGAGGTTTCCACTGAGACCACCGGCGAAAGCTCTGTGCATCCGTAGCCTTGCAACAGGTCGAGGCGGAATTTCCCGCGGAAGGCGTCCGCGAGTTCAGGTTTCATCTTCTCCGCGCCCACAATTGCCACGCGCAAGGAGGCGAAATCCTCCGCCTCCGAGCGCCGTACGTATTCCCCCACGAAGGAGGGCGTGGAGATCATGATGGTGACGCGAAATTTGCGGCAGAGATCGCCGATTTTCCGCGCCTCCAGCGGGTTCGAATGGTAGGCCACGCCGAATCCGGAAATCGCCGGCAGCCAGAGTCCAATGGTGAAACCGAAGGAATGGAAAAAAGGCAGAATCCCGAGCAGGCAATCGCTCCGATTCACGTTGATCGTCTGCTGCACGCCCTCCAGGTTGGAAACGATGTTGCGGTGGCTCAGCATCACGCCTTTGGGCGTCCCCGTGCTGCCGCTGGAAAAGATCACCGTGGCCAGCGAATCGAGTTTTACCTCGCGCGGTATCAGCATGCGGCGCAGCAGAGCCGTGGGAACCACGCGGGCTATGGCGGCCCAAGCCAGCTTCTGGCCCCGAGTGAAGCCCTTCGCCACGTCTTCAATCATCACCATGCCGCGTAGCTTCTCGATTCCCAATCGGCTTAACAGTTTTTCCGAAGTGAAAATTGTCTTGAGCCACGAACGCTCGATGGCCAAGTCCAGCGCCTGCTTTGACGAAGTGTAATTCAAGTTCACCGGCACGCGGCCCGCCAGGCAGATGCCGAAATTGATCAACGCTGCCGGAACCGAGGGCGGCAACAGGACGCCAATCATCTTCTCGCTCGGGCATTGCCTCAATACATGGCGCCGGAACAGCAGCGCGCCAGTCAACGCCTGCCCGAAGTTCAGCGGGCCGGAAGTGGAATCCGCCATGGCGAAGCGGCGCCAGTTGCGGCGGGCGCTATCCAGAAAGAGCTCCGGCAGCGGGCGTTGCGAATGTCCGCGGAGCGCGTAGGCCTCCGCGCTCAGCGCCATTACCGCCTGCCGCACCTGGAAAGCGTTGGCGTCGCAGGGGAGCGGCGCGCCGAAACTCACCGTGACGCGATAGGGAATGCGGCGCGGCCACTTAAAGAAGAAGCGCCCGCGCTCGAAGCTGAAAATACTGCCCCACACGCGGTCGAGGTGGAGGGGAATGATAGGAACCGTAAGGCCGCGCGTGATGCGCTCAAAGCCGCGCCGGAAACGCAACAGATTCCCCGTGCGCGTAATGGCCCCTTCCGCGAAAATGCAAACCAGGTCGCCTTCGCGCAAGCGATCCTGCGCAGTGTGCAGCGACTCCACCAGCTCCCGCGGCTTGTCAGCTTCCGAAATCGGAATCGCGCCCATCATCTTGGCCAACCAGTGGATGCCCGCCGTCTCATAGAAGTGCCGGTACATCAGGAAGCGAACGAAGCGCGGGGTGCAAGCGCCAATCAGGAACGGATCGACAAAGGAGATGTGATTGCAAACCAGGAGCGCCGGCCCGCGCCGGGGCAGGTTTTCCCCGCCGCGGACTTCGATGCGGTAGAACGTGTGTGTCAACAAGAAGAAGCACAGGCGAACCATAAAATCGGGCAAGACCATCAAGATATGCCAAGTGGCGCCAAAGGAAATCACCGCCATCACCAACAGAATCTGGTTTGCCTGCATGCGGCAGGGACCGGAGAGGAACGCGAAAATGCCCGCGCCCAGAAACACGCCGGTGAAGGTCAAGACGTTCGAGGTGGCGATGATGCGCCCCTTGGAGTGCTCGCCCGCGTGCGCCTGCAAATAGGATTGCAGTGGGATAATAAAAATCCCGCCCGAGAAGCCCAACAGAAAATGCCCGATGAATACCTGAGCAAAGGAGTGATGGCCAAAATACAGAAACACGCCGAATACACCGAGGCCCACCGAACCAATGGGCACCAGACCCAGTTCCACCTGGTCGCCGGAGAGTTTGCCCGCCACAAACGCGCCCAGGCCCACGCCGATGGATACGGAAGCGGTGAGGTAACTGATTCCGCTATTGCTCAGGTGCAAAAGATCGCGGCCGTAACCGATCACGTTCTGCAAATAGACCGCGCCCAGGAACCAGAAATAGGCGATGGCCAGAACCGTCCGGAAAAGCGGGCGCGAGCTGCGAATTTCCGCGAAGTCCTGCCGGAACTCGCGGAAGGCGTTCCAACGGAATTGTTCTCCCGCAGCGATGGCGGGAACGCGGGTGATGCCGGTGGCCATGACCAGTCCCAACAAAGCCGTGCCCACCAGCATGGCCACGGGAATGTGGGGTTTGGAAAGGAAGGCGTCGAGCAGCAGCCCGGCGGCCACCGGCCCCGACACAATCATGGTGTAAACGGTAAGCTGCATCAGTCCATTGGCCCGCGAGAGTGCCTCGTCGGGAAAGATCTGCGGCAGGATTCCCTCTTTGGCCGGATCGAGGAAGCAGGCGTGAATCCCCAGCAGAAAGAGCACTGCCAGCATCGCCATCACCTGCCCGGCGAACATGGCAAAGGTGGCGAGGATGAGGAGCGTGGCCTCTACAATCTTCAGGAAAATGATCACGCGGCGCTTGGAAAAGTGGTCGGCCACCTGGCCCGCATAGGAGGAGAACACGATGTAGGGCAGCACGTAGAGCGCGGTGCCGAGCGAAATGTAAAGGTTGCGAGTGGCCAGGGAAGCAACGCTGGCGGTGACGAAGAGCATCAGGAGTTGTTTGAAGGTGTTGTCGTCAAACACCGCCAGCGCCTGTGCCGCCAGCAGGAACACAAATCCTCGCTCTTTCAGAACCTCCGAGTATCCGCGCGAAGTTGCCATCTGGGTAATTCCCTGCAGAGTTCAATATTCTAGTTCAATTGCCGGCCGGTTTCGCGGCCAAAACCCTGCTCATGAAGCCTGGACGAAGCGCCGTCCGCGTCGAGCACCGCTGAAAGCCTTAGCACCACCGCCGCGACCGGAATTGGTCATTTCAGTTTCCCCATGATTTTCATCCTCGCGTGCGAGAATGAGCCAATTGCAAGACCTCCGCCACCGGGGTCGTCACAGTTTGTGGACTGTCACACCGCCGAGGCGCGGAGACGCAGAGGAGTTCTTGTTTTCGAACCTCTGCGCCTCCGCGCCTCGGCGGTGAGTTGGCCGTTCTACCGCACATTTTCCCTCCCGAATGCGGCCCCTCCGGCGTATATTACGAAGGGCGTAAGGCGCTTGCGGGCGGCACAAAACGCGGGGCGCGCCAAGTTCATGGACATCCGCATCAGCAAAGAGAGCGAAATCCCTCTTCGGCAACAGGTGGCGGAGCAGATCGTCTTTCACATCGCCACGGGCAAGCTGCAACCGGGGCAGGCGCTACCCAGCGTACGCGAGCTGGCGCGCCGACTGAAGATTCACCACAACACGGTGAGCGAGGCATACCAGGACTTGGAACGGCGTATGTGGGTAGTGGGGCGACGAGGCAGCCGCGTCACGGTTCGAGCTCTGGAGGATGGATCTCATCCCCGCACAGCTACCGGCCTCGACGACCTCATCAACACGCTGATTCGGGTGGCGCGAGAGCAAGGGTATTCGCTCCAATCATTGCGCGAGCGGGTGCGCGAGCGCTTGTTGGCTGCACCGCCCGATCACATTTTGGTGGTGGAAGCCGATGCGGGCCTGCGCCGCCTGCTGCGGGAGGAAATCCGCGCCGCGATCAACTGGCCGGTGGAGGTCTGCTCACGACTGGAATTGGCGGCGAACCCCGGCCTGGGAATCGGCGCGCTGGCGGTGGCCGCACAATATGCCATCCCCGACGTCAATCCCCTGCTTCCCTTGGACCGTCCCGCCATCCCTCTGGCGTTCGGCTCGGCGGACGAGCAGGTGGAAATGATCCGCAAGCGGCGCGAGCCCTCCGTGATGGCGGTGGTTTCCGTCAGCGCGGGATTTCTGCAAACCGCCAGCCGCGTGTTGGCCACTGCCGCCGGAAGCCGCCACGTGCTGCAAGAGTTCCTGCTTCCCCTTGCCGACCGCAAAGCGCTCGCCGCCGCCGATTTGGTATTTGCCGATTCCATCGCCGTGCGCGAGGTCAAGCATCGCAGTGTCGTTCCCTACCGGCTCATCGCCCCCGCCTCACTGAATTACCTCTCCAGCGCCTTGCGAGCGCCATAGTATCTCGAATACCGTCGAAGCGCCGCCCATTCACCATCGGGGGCGATGGCACGCTTCTCCACTCATTTTCGTCAGCGTTCGGTGAGGGCGATAAATCGGATTGCTGATTCTGGGCATCGAAAAACGATAATCACTCATTCTCTCGATGCCGCAATGGATTGGTGATACGACGGGTCCATGAGCCGATAAACAGATCTCCCTTTGGCCCGTTGAAAGCTGCTTGGGGTAGAAGCTTGATGTTCCCACCCCTTGACACACTCTGGTAAAGTCAATAGTCACTCTTTCGAGAGGTCATGGTCCCGTGAAGAACCCCGGAACGGAGCGATTCGTAGATTTCCCCAACGCCACAGGCAAGACGCTGCGGGGCATGTTGCATTTGCCCACCTCCGCGCTGGACCGGGCCGCACCCGGTGTGGTGTTCTTCCATGGATTCAAGGGCAGTCGAACGGAAGCGCATGTTATGTTCGTCAAGTGCTCGCGAGCCCTGGCGCAAGCGGGAATCGCCTCCTTGCGTTTTGATTTCTATGGCTCGGGGGAATCCGATGGCGAATTCCGCGAGATGACCCTGCGCGGTGAGGTTGCTGATGGGCGCGCCGCTGTAGCTTTCTTGCGCGGGCAGACGGGCATCGACCCTGAGCGCGTGGGCCTGCTGGGGCTTTCCCTGGGTGGAGCGGTGGCCGCAGCCCTGGCGCGCAGCGTCCGGGCCAAGGCGGTGGTGCTGTGGAGCGCCGTTGCGCACACGGCTCGCCTGCGCGAACTCGTCAAGCATTCGGTCAAGAAGATTCCCGGCAAGCCGGGGGCCATGGAAATCGACTCCCACGAACTCAACCCGCGCCTGGAAGAGGACATGCTGAAGGTCGAGCCCATTCGGCATCTCGCGCGCTTCCAGGGACCAACTCTGATCGTCCATGCGGAGAAGGACATGGTTATCCCGGTTTCGCACGCCCGCGACTTCTTCCAAGCTGCCGGCGCCGATGCCAAGGAGCTCGCCATCATCGGCGGAGCGGACCACGTGTATACTTCCGCCCCCTGGGAACGGGAAGTGATCGCACGCACCGTACAGTGGTTCGGCCGCCACCTATGACCCTTCTCGCGGGCGATTGAACGTGGTTAGCCCCAACCAGGGCCTGCGATCTCAAGAAAATACATCGCCGGATAATTCCCTTGACTCTTGCAGCGTCAAAGGGGTAACGTTGCCGGTCGGCAAGTGTGCGCCAGCAGATGCGGCTTCCTGCCCCATATGTTGAATTGGAGAATACTGAGTTCATGATTAACCGAAACCCCTGGCCGCGCGGCGCCATGCTGGCCATTCTATTCGTCGGCACCGTTGCGCTATCTCATCGAGTGATGGCCCAGCAAGTGGAGCAGACAACCCCCCCGGCGACGCCACCGACCCAAACTGCTCCTCCCCAGACTCAGCCGGCTACTCCACAAACTCAGCCAACTACTCCCCCAGCGCAGCCGGCTACTCCGCAGGCCCAACCACCTGCACAACCGACTCAATCCAAGCCCGCGGGCGACTCCGGCGCCGCGCAGAACCAACCCGCTTCAGCTTCCAAACCTCCCAAGGATGACCGCATCTTCTTTGCCCTGCCCAACCTTTTGACCGTGGAGAATGCCTCCTCGCTGCCTCGGCTTACGACCGGGCAAAAATTCAAAACGGTGGCGGAGGGGTGCTTCGATCCGGTTGAAGTCGTGTTCATAGGCATCCAAGCCGGTATTGATCAAGCCGATAATGCCGACCCCACGTATCACCAGGGGTTTTCCGGCTACTCCAAACGTTTCGGGACGGACTATACCGACGCCATCATCGGAAACTTCGGGACAGGCGCCATTTTCCCCACTTTACTGCATCAAGACCCGCGCTATTGCCAAATGGGAAAAGGGAACTTCTTCCGCCGCTTCATGTACGCCGCCATACGGGTTGTCATCACGCGCTCGGAGTCGTCGGGAAAGCATGAGTTCAATTTCTCCGAATTCCTCGGTAATGGCATGGCCGCGGGCCTCTCCAATCTGTACCATCCCGGCCCTCATACCATCGCCAGTACGGCCGACGTTGAGGGCACACAAATCGTGTTGGATACCGCCGGCTACGAACTGAAAGAGTTCTGGCCGGACATTCGCCGGTTCCTTGTGCGTGGCAAGCATAAAACTTAACCCTTCCCCACAGGTATTGGCCCCCTTCGTTAAATAATGTAAATTGTTTTCAATAAGATAGAACACCAGGTAACTCCCTTGCGGTTTGCCGCGTCGAACTAATAACGTGGCCGGCCCGCATACCGTCTTCGAGGGAAATCCTTGTTGCGCCGATTCGTGGAATTGGAGATTACTGGACTGATGATTAAACGATACCCTATGCCGCGCGGCGCCATGCTGATTCTCCTCTGTTGTTGCACTCTGGGGATGTCTCATCAATTGCTGGGCCAACAGGCGGAGCAATCAACCCCTCCGGCTTCGTCACCAACCCAGCCGGCTACTCCGCAAGCTCAACCCGCATCTCCACAAACTCAGACGGCTACGCCACAAACCCAAACCAAACCCGCGAGTGATCCGGGAGCCGCACAAAGTCAGCCCGCTCCGGATCCTAACGTGCCCAAAAATGATCGACTGTTCTTTGCCCTGCCCAACTACTTGACCGTGGAGAATGCCTCTTCGCTGCCTCCGATGACCGTCGGGCAAAAATTCAAGCTGGTGGCGGAGGGGACTTTCGATCCCGTTGAATTCGCCTTCCTCGCCCTTGAGTCCGGCGTCAACCAGGCCAGCAACACCAACCCCACCTTTGGGCAGGGGTTCAAAGGCTATGGCAAACGCTACGCGTTGGCGTTTGCTGACAACACCAACGAGAACTTCATGGCGGGCGCTGTGTACCCTTCGATCTTGCGGCAGGATCCGCGCTACTACCAGTTGGGAAAAGGCAAGTTCCTCCACCGTGCCGAGTATGCCGCCCTGCGGGTTTTCCTCACGCGCGCGGATTCGGGAAAAACCCAGTTCAACTACTCTGAAATCCTCGGCGCTGGCACGGCCGCAGCCCTCTCCAATATCTATCATCCCGGCCCTCGGACGCTCGGAAGCAACGTCAACGTTTGGTGGACGCAAATTGGCTGGGATGCCACCGGCTTTGAGATGAAAGAATTCTGGCCGGACATTCACCGCTATCTCACCCACGGCAGACACAAGACGTAGTCCCTCCCCGATGTACTGCCCCCGTGTGTCAAATAAGGCAAATCGTTTCCAATAAGTTGGAACAACAGCAAACTCCTTTGCAGTTTGAAGCGTCAAAGCACTGACGGGGCATCTATAACTTGGCAGGAATTGGACCCCTAACCTGGCCTGTAGACGGGGAAAAAGGCGGATTCCTTCGATCAGCGTATCTGCATGGCCATCATCCGGGGATGCCGGCGCAACGAAGCGCCGTGATTGTGCAAGGCGCCACGTTGACGACGACAGGCGAAAGCTAGGACCACAAGCGTCCCAGCACGTTTTGCGATATAGGGGGAATGATGGAGTCGAACCCGCGAAGCTTCCGATTCCACCGCCATAAACGACCCTGTACTGTCCCGGCAAGATTCCATATACTCTTGAATGCGGGGTAGCCACATTGAGAATAGGCAACTTCCAGGTCCGAACGGACTCGTGCCGCGGCGTGCAATTCTTCATATTGCTAGCGTTCGTATTGTCCGCAACCAGCGTTTCTGCCCAAGAAGTCAGGCCGAATTCCTCATCACGAGCAGTCCCGGAATCCGCCGGGCTTGCATCCCCCGGTGCCCAAAGCCCGGAGAAAAGCCCGCAGCCGGATCAACCCCAAACTCCGAGTGCAAGCGGCAAACCGCAGCCATCCGCTCCCCAGAAGGGGGACCAAGGCGCTCCCGCTGCAAACCCGCAAACCCAGCGCATCCTCGGCATCATGCCTAATTTCCGCGCCGTCAGCGCCGGTGTGACCCCGCCGCCACCGACACCCAAACAGGCCTTCGTCATCGCCACCCAAAACAGTTTCGATTACTCCTCGTTTATCTTCGTGGGCATAACCTCCGCCCTGGCCGAGGGAACAAATACGCACGCCCAACTGGGCAAAGGCCTGCCCGGATTCGGGAGATATTACTGGCGTGGGTTCGTGGATAAGACGGATGGCAACTATCTGGTCATCTTCGCCTTGCCCACAGTTTTCCATCAGGACGAGCGTTACTATTCCCTGGGCAGGGGCAGTGTCTGGAAGCGAATCGTCTACTCCACCTCCCGCGTCATCATCACACCGGACTATCAGGGGCACGCCAGTTTCAACGCTTCCGAAATTCTGGGCAGGGGCATTTCGCAAGGTATTTCGCTGGCGTATTATCCCAGCCAGACGCGGACCGTGGGAGGGATCGCCAGCAAGTTTGGATTTGCCATCGGGCGCGACGCCCTCACCAATGCCTTTCGCGAATTCTGGCCCGACATCAACGCGCACGTTCTGCACCGCCATCCGTAACCCCGGCGCTTCGCGATGCGCTCTGCCGCCAAAAGAGTTTATCAACCGCAATTATCCCCATGTGCTGGTCCCTTCCCCCGCTCTGGGCAGGCGGGAAAGGCGCCAACTCGCCCGTATTTAGCGTGTAATCCGCGCAGTTTGCGTCGAATAATGTGCAACGCTCGCATGATATTTTGTCGTTTTTGAACGTGTTTTCATGCACATAATCGGACCACTCTGCATTTTTAACATCTTTTTTCCCAGCCCCTCGCCTCTGACCTCCATCGGACTAACTTGCCTTTTTTCAACGATTTGATTCTTTGCTTCCTCCATCGCATTTCTTCCTAATCTCAACTAACCAGCTTTCTTTTCATGAATATAGTCGCCTCGCCTGGAGTTTTCATGGCCGTTGACCACCACACTTGCAGCCCCGGTTTTAGGGGTGCGGCTTGCTTTTCTGAGTCAAGAAATCCTTGCCGCACCCTCGCCACTTCTGTTGTGCCACCGAACCATGGGGCCAAGCAAGACGCGCAACCCTCGCGTGGCGCCCCCTCTTGCCCTACAGTCTAGTCTACATTAAATTATCATTGGTGTCAAGAGCGTAATTTGATGACATGCTACAGCCTATAATCTCCGCACAAACCATCCGGCCAATGCCGCAAGACCATACGTCATGACAAAACATCAAGATCGGAAAGCGCCAGACCGGGTAGTCGGTGAAAGATCGTAGCCCATGGGGCATGAAGATGTGAAAAACGGATAAACTCGCGCTGAGACGCAGAGGCGCGGAGGAGGAAAGGAAAACAAAGTGTTTGTTTATTGCCAATCTCCGCGGCTGCGCGGCTACAGGTTCTTCCTCGGGGAGGGTAGCTGGCCGCGGCCATAGCTGCTGGGCGATTTGGAAAAGCGATTCCGCCCGCTGTCGAATCTGAGGAGCGCCCCAGATTTCGGTGCGTGTAAAAATCGGTTGAGTCCGAAGTGCCGGAGTGGAACCTGAAACGCGAATCGTGAATCCCTTGATCACCAATCGCAAATCCCAAATGATCCAATGACCCGATGACCCGATGGCCAGATGGCCCGATCTTCCTCTGGCCCGATCACCCGCTGCTCCGGTGCAGGATGCGGCGAATTTCGTTACCGTATTTCTCGGCGATGCGGAGGCCGATGCCGGGGACGGCGAGCATTTCGCCGTTGGTGGTGGGCTGGAGCTTAACCAGGCCGCTCAAGGCGCGATCGGTGAAGATGCGGAAGGCGGGCACGCCCAGCCGCCGGGCTTCCGACAGCCGCCAGGCTCGCAATGCCTCTTCCAGTTCCGGGTTGGGTTTCGCCTGCGGCGCAGGTTGAGACCGTTGCGCAGAACGAGGACGCGATCGAGCCGGGTTCGGCGGTCGCATTACCTCCTCCAATAGATCTGCGGATGGCGGAAGGCCCGGTGGCCGAAAGGCGTTCCGGTCAGGGCCAGTGGGGATGGCCCCTACCTTCTTTCTGCGTTTGCGGGGGGCAGGCGGCTCGCGCTCCTTCATTACCAATTCCAGCGGAGTCTGCGCGTCCATCTGCACGCCCGCGCGGGTAAGCCTGGCGGTGCGATAGGGAATCTGCCGCCCGTTCTTTTCGAATACCGCATCGTCCAGGCGCACAATTCCCGCGCGCGCCATGCCCCCCAGCAAGTCCTCGAAATCGTCGCGGCTCATTTCCTTGTGGGGAAACAACTCGGAGTAAAGCTTGCCGGTGGATTTCGTGCCGACCGCGCGCAACTCCGCCGCCACCCTCAGCAGCGCCGCGTGCTCCGCCTCGGTGGCGGTGCGGAAGCGTTGCGCGCTGCATTTTTCCGGCGCACAATAGTCACAGATGCCGCAGGGTTTTTCGCCGTCGGCGACGTCGCCGAAATGCCGCACCACGCTGGCCATGCGGCACTGATTGCTTTCCGCGTAGCGAATCATGCGTTCGATCTGTTCGCGCTTGTGCTCGCCCTGGGCAAGGTAAGGCTCGCGCCAGGCGTTGTGGCCGCGGCTGACGTTCTCGGCGAAGTCCACCACTGCGCCGCCGTGCGTCCACAGCTTCTCCAAGGCCCGGTCGAACACCTCGGGGTCCATGGGCAACAGCTTCTGGAGTTCGCGCTTCTCCTGTGGCTGGTCCCTGAGCAGGCGGAAGATTCCGTCCAGAATCGCGATATCGGGATAATCGCGCTCGAAGAAGAAATCGTGCGTGTAGCGGTCGGCGTAGGAGTGCATCAACACGGCGCGGCTGGGTTTGCCATCGCGTCCGGCCCGCCCGATTTCCTGGTAATAAGCCTCGATGCTTCCCGGCAAGGCGGTGTGGATGACGGTGCGGATGTCGGGCTTGTCAATCCCCATGCCGAAAGCAATGGTGGCCACGATGATTTCCAGCTTGCTCGCGAGGAACTCCTCCTGCACTTGCTTGCGACGCTCGGCATCAAGGCCGGCATGATAGGCAGCCGCGCTATGTTCGACGCCAAGAGCGTCGGCCAGGTATTCGGATTGCTTGCGCGTGGGAGTATAGACAATCGCCGGACGGCGCGCAGGGTCGGCCAAAAGCTCGCGCGTGAGGGGGGAACGTTCGGAGGGCGGGACTTCCACCACCTCAATCGCGATGTTGGCGCGACGGAAGCCGTGGATGAAGCGCGCCGGCTGGATGAGCGCCAACTGCTCCACGATGTCGTCCTGCACGGGCGGCGTGGCGGTGGCGGTCAACGCGATGACCGGGGCCGGCCGCAAGCTGGGCACGTACTGGCCCAGGCGGCGGTAATCGGGCCGGAAGTCATGCCCCCATTGGGAAATGCAGTGCGCCTCATCCACCACGATCAGGGAGACCTGGCGCTTGGCAAGCATCTCCGGGAAGCCCTCCACACGCAGCCGCTCCGGGGCGATAAACAGGAATTGCAGCTTTCCGGCTAGATAATCGCGGCAAGCTTGGCGCGAGTCCATGCGGCGGCGCCCGGAATGAATGCACTCCACGGCAAAGCCGCGCGCCTTGAGCTTGGCCACCTGGTCTTCCATCAAAGCGATGAGAGGGCTGATGACCAGCGTGGTGCCGCCGCGCGCAATCGCCGGCAACTGATAGCAGAGCGATTTGCCCGACCCGGTGGGCATGACCAACAACACGTCACGCCCCTCGACGACGGCCCGGCAAACCGCTTCTTGATTGGGGAGGAATGAATTGAATCCGAACGCGTGACGCAGAAGCGCCGCGATATCGACGGGGGAAGTGGGCGGCTGCCCGATGGTCATACTCCGGCCTTCGCGGTCATCCTGTGCCATAACAGCATAAGGGCATCAGCCCCATCCTAGAGGAGCTTCCATTGCGGATGCGCAGGGGCGCAGCGCGGCTGAGCCGCCCCTCTTTTACCAAAGTCAATTCGGTGGAGAGAGCAATGGAAATTTCCGTCCGCCCCCGACCCGATAGCGGCACCCTTTGAGAGACGTGGCCCTCGGTGGTTCCGAGCGTATGGTCGCGACTGGGAGATTATCTCACCAGTGTCGTATCCCGCGTAATGTTTGACGACGGCATGTTGCCAGGCCCCCCCTCACCCCAGACCCCAATACGCGCGCGAACTTCTGAAACCGCGCACTTAGAAAACCTGCCGCACCAGATCGCCGAAAGGAGCGTGGTGCGTTTTTGCAATGCGCGAGGCAAGGCGGAGCCTGGAACTGTGGTTTGCGGCCTCTTACTTCTTCACCCGGCTCCCGGGTTTTATGGCGGGAATTCCCGCCTTACAGAGCGGGCACTCCGAGGGATTGTAATTCTGGATCTTCAGCGTGATGAGCGCGGCCTTGGGCAGGCCCAGGTCGGCCGCGCCGCCGCTGCGGTCGATGAGCGCACCCGCGCCCACCACCTTGCCGCCCGCCTGTTCCACGGCTTGAATCGTTTCGCGCGTGGATAGTCCCGTGGTGATGACGTCTTCCACCACCAGCGTGGGTTCGCCGGGGTTCAAGCTGAAGCCGCGGCGCAGGGTCATGGCGCCCTCCTGCCGCTCGGTGAAAAGCGCGCGCACTCCGAGGGCGCGAGCCACTTCGTGCGCCACCAGAACGCCCCCCAGCGCCGGCGCGGCCACCACGGCAGCTCCCAGGTGGCGCAGTTTGTCCGCCAACTGCGTGCACAATTGCTCCGCCACGCGCGGTTGTTGCAGCACCAGCGCGCACTGCACGTAGCGATCGCTGTGCAAGCCCGAGGAGAGAATGAAGTGCCCCTCCAGAAGAGCGGAATGCTTGCGAAAGATATCCAGAATCTCGTTTTCGGTCATGGGGTATCAACCTTATATCCCAGGTTGGACAAAACCGTCTTGCCCTCCCGGATCATAGTAGTAATGTAAGACTGTTCCAGTTCGAACATGAATTTGTGCTGCTGCCTCAGGTAATCGGGAGTAATGCTCACCATCACCTGCACCCGTTCAAGGTTGTCAGAAACCATCATCGCTACAAACAACTGAGGTTCGACGCCGCCCAATTCCGCGCGGCTGGAAAGATGCTGGCGGGCCCTTTCGCAGTCCTCCACCCACCTCCTGATTTCCGAGAGCATCAGGATCTGCCCGTGAACCCAAACGTCGGCGCCTTCTCCACCACAATGTGCAGTCAAGGTTAGCCAGTCGCTCAAAGAGGCCGGAGAGTCTGAGGGTGTGCGGCCATGCACCCATATTTGCAGCCCGCCGATGGTGATGCCGGGTGGCCCAAGCTGTTCATGGTTCATGAGAGAGGCCGATTCTCCTCGTGGAAATGATACCGGAGCGATTACGCCGAGGCGACGCCGTCCCCGCTCGACTCACGACGGCATGGCAGCGAGCACCTTTTCCATCTCGGCGGCGATGGCGTCGGCCGCCGAGGCAGGCTCGGCCGCCCCGGTAATGGGCCGCCCGATCACCAGGTAGTCCGCTCCGGCACGGATGGCGCTGGCGGGAGTAGCGGTGCGCGCCTGGTCATCACATGCGCCCGCCGCCGGACGAATGCCGGGCGTGACAATCAGGAAGTTGGGGCCGCAGGCTTGCCGGATGACGGTAATCTCACGCGGCGAGGCCACTACGCCGTCCGCCCCAGCGGCTTGCGCGAGCCGCGCCACCCGGACCACCACTTCTTCCGGTGAGCCTTGGAATCCCACTTCCGCCAAATCATCCGGTCCCAGGCTCGTAAGCGCCGTGACCGCCAGCACTCGCGTGGGCCATTCAACGCCTCTCGCTTTCGCGGCGGCGCGGACGCCTTCCATGGCGGCTTCCATCATCTTGCGCCCGCCGGAAGCGTGCACCGTCAGCAGGCTCACTCCCATCATCCCCGCCTGCCGCGCGGCGGCGCGGACGGTGTTGGGAATATCGTGGAACTTGAGGTCGAGGAAGACTTGTTCACCCGTGGCCACCAGATAGCGCGCCGCCACCGGGCCCTCCGCTGTGAAAAGTTCTTTTCCCACCTTGAACATCCCCACGTGCCCGTGGAGCTTTTGTGCAACTTGTATGGCGGCATCAGCGCTGGGGACATCCAGTGCCACAATGATTTTTTCATTTGCAGGCATGGTGGTCATTTTAGTGGAACGAGGCGGAAAGTTGAAGAGATATAATCATAGTTGTGGGCGTGGATTTCAGGGCCACGCCTTCCCCAACAGGAGGAATACCGCTATGCCGACGAACCCCATGGAATACCTCTGGCCCGGCATCATTGCCGCGCAGGCCATCCATGTTGCAGCCAAACTGGGCATTCCTGACTTGCTGGCCTCCGGCCCCAAGACCATCGCCGAGCTCGCTTCGGAATCACGCGCGCACCCCGCAACGCTCGACCGTCTGCTGCGCGCACTCAGCACACTCGAAATGTTTGCGCTCACACCCGACGGCCGATTCCGCAACACTCCTCTCACGGAATTGCTGCGCGCGGATCATCCCCAGTCACAGCGCGCTGCCGCCCTGTTTCTGCCTGCGGGTTTTCTCTGGCGTCCCCTTGGCAAGATGGAGGAATCGGTTCGCACCGGCGAGCCTGCCTTTCAAAGAATCTTCGGGCAGCGCTTTTTCGAGTATCTCGCCACCCATCCGGACGATGCCACGGTCTTCAATGCCGTCATGACCCAGGGCGTCGCCTGGACCACGCCCGCGCTGCTCGCTGCCTACGACTTTTCGCGGTTCGACCGGTTGGTGGATGTGGGAGGAGGAGAGGGCGCGCTGCTGCGCGACATTCTTTTGGCCACGCCACGACTCCGCGGCGTCCTGTTCGATCTGCCTCAGGTGGTCTCCCGCGCTCCCGAGGTTCTGACCGGCGATATCGCCGCACGCTGTCAAATCGTGGGAGGCGATTTCTTCCACTTCGTGCCCGAGGGCGCCGACGCCTACCTGCTGAAGGGTGTCATTCACGATTGGCCGGACGAGGATGCCGCCCGAATCCTCCGCAATACGCGCCACGCCATCCGTCCCGGGGGGACTCTCCTTCTTGTCGAAGGTGTGGTTGACTCGAATGCCCGCCCCGTTGGTTTGATGGCCCTGTTGATGCTCGTGTTTGGCGGCCGCGAACGCACCGAAGGAGACTTCCGTTCGCTCCTTGCGGCCAGCGGTTTTGCGCTTACTCGCATCATCCCAACCGAGGCGTCCTCTCTGCTCGAGTGCCGTCCGGTTTGACGCTCCCGGCCCTTCCCGGATCATTAAACAAAGGCAGACCTCCGCTTTTGAGGTTTGCGGCTCTGCCTGAGACTCGCGCTGTCGGACCCGAGGGCAGGCGTCCTTCTTTGAGATTTTCGATCCTTGCCAAAGAAGAACCACGGACTCCAAAAACGGGGGTCCGTGCTACTCTTCTGCGCCATCGTCCTCTCCAAAGAGCTGGCGGAATTCCTCCGAAGATTTTCGCAGCGCCAGCCAATCGGCGAAGAGGTCGGGCGTTTCCAGCCACACTTGAAACCAGCGCGCGATTTCCTGCTTTTCCTCGCGCTTCTGGCCTTGCACGCGCGGGTTGGCGGCGATGCTCTGGGCGCGCAGTTTGCCTTTTTTCACCAGCGCGCGAACCATTGTGGCGCCTTGCTGGTCCGCCGCGCCTGAATACTCGCGAAAAATTGCATCGAGCCGCAGCAAGGACTGTTCGGCGCTGGCCAAGTCGCGAAATTCCAATAGGCCTTTCAGCCGGCTCGCATAGGGCTCCGGCAAAACCGGGTCGGAGTAGCGGTCCTCATAGCGGACCTCGTACCCGGCCTCGCGAAGGATGGAGGCAATGTATCCGAGGGAAGTTCTGTCACCGGGGCCGAGGTGGCGGCGAAGTTCGTTGCGCGCGGCGTGAAGATCGCCCACCTCAAGGCGCTTCCCCTCCCGCGCCTGGAAGAATTCAAGAAGGATTTGCTTTTTGCTGGCCTTGGGGGACACCTTTACTTGACCCTCCCGCTTTCGGTGTTTTGACGCTCCCCTTGGGCGAAGTGGCTTTGGCAGAGGCGATCGCCTGGGCAGAAGCTTTGCGCCGGGCTGCCGCAAGTTCCCGTTTGTACTTCACCACATTGCGCTGATGCTCAGTTAGGGTTTTGGAAAAGAGGTGGCCACCGTGATTGTTGCTCACGAAATAGAGGGCGTCGCCGCTCGCCGGGTGGAAAGCGGCACGCAGCGAGATTTCTCCCGGATTGGCAATCGGCCCAGGTGGCAGGCCCGTATGGACATAAGTATTAAAGGGCGAGTCGAATTTCAAATCGGTTGCTTGAATGACCCCGATAGGTCGGTCGGCGAGGCGTGCGGCATAAATCACCGTGGGATCGCACTGGAGCAACATGCCCTTCTTCAACCGGCGCGTAAATACCCCGGCCACCACTGGCCGCTCCGCCGGGTCGGGAGTCTCCTTCTCCACCAGCGAGGCCAGAGTGACCACGGAGTGCAGGTCTATTGAGCCGGGAGATGCCTCGTCATGAAACCTCGTTTGCAGCACGTGCCGGAAGCGGCCGACCATGGTGGCAATCACCGTGTCTGCCGTGACCCCGCGGGGAAATCGATAGGTATCAGGGAAGAGGTAACCCTCGAGCGATGGGGCCTCAGGGTCCAGGTCGTGGATGAGCGCGGTTTGCTCCGTGCGGCGGAGAAAATCGGCGGGATCAATGCCCATGCGCTGGGCGAAAATGCGGGCGATATCGAACCGGTCGGAGCCCTCGGGAATCACCACGGAATAAAGGTACACATCCCCCGCCACCAATTTCCGGTAAACATCAAGGGGGCGCAAGGGCCGGTCGAAAAGGTATTCACCCGCTTTCAGCCGACGGCGTTTGCGCCCCATCCAGTAACGGGCAAGGAAGGGCCAACGGTGGGCAAGCACACCGTGGGAAACGAGAAGGTCGGCGATGGCGGGGGCGCCCTTGCCGGGAAGAATCACCAGCATCTCGCGGCCGGTGAAACCGCGGTACGGCCGGTAAAAGTCCCGTACCCCCCACCCCGCCGCGCCCGCCAGGCACAGCGCCACGATCGCCGCTGCGAGTGTGCGCTTCATCCCTCGGCCCCACTCCCGCGGCGGCGCTCGTTCTCGAGGTAATCCAGGTAGCTTTGCAGGAGCAGTACCGCCGCCATGCGGTCCACGGCGCGTTGCCGCTTGCCGATGCTCAACCCCGCATCCCGCAGGGTTCGATTCGCCTCGACGCTCGTCAGCCGCTCGTCGCGCAATTCCACCGGGCAAGGCAGCCGCCGGCGAAGTTTCTCCACGAATTCCGCGACCAGTTGCGACATGGCGGTTTCGCCGCCGCTGTGGCCGATGGGGTTTCCCACCAGCACGCGCTCCACGGAGTATTCCTCGACGAGCGAACGCAGCCGCTCCAAGTCGTCGGCAATGCGCGTCCGTTCGAGCGTGGGCAGGCCTTGGGCCGTCATCCCCAGCGCGTCAGACACCGCCAAGCCCATGCGCTTGGTGCCGAAGTCAATCGCCAGAATGCGTGGAACCACCATGGTTCGTCTTCATCCCCTCATGTCATACATCATGCCCCTGGCAATCCCGCGAAGCTCCTCGTGTTATGAATTCAAAATAGCTTTACAGTGATTCACCTTGGTCAAGATTTCTTCCATGCGCGCCGTCCACACAAAGGGTTTGGGCTGTCGGTGGTTTTGATCCAAGTATTGGTGGATGGAGTTTTGCAATTCCGCCACGCTGGCGAAGCTTCCTCGACGAATGCGTTTTTGCGTCAATTCGCCGAACCACCGTTCGACTCAGTTGAGGCAGGAAGAACGGGTGGGTGTGTCCGGATTTCATCGAAGCGAAGGGCAAGATCACGGCCAACGGTCAATCCGGCCGGAAGAACGACACCCGGGCTGTTGAGATTTCCGAAAACAAGGCGCTTGGTATCGTAGCACGCGCGCCGCGCAACACCTCCCCTCACTTTCGCCAGTCTTCTCCTGCGTGAATGGAGCTCTTAGGAAATTGCCCGCCCCTAAGGGGCCATCCAATCAAGTGCCACCACTTCCTGTGTGCTCACGTCCTTGAGCAACAGCGGGGAGTCATCCGGGGCGAGACTGAGCGAAAACCCGTAGACTCCCGTGGCCGGGAATCCCTCCAGACTGACCACCCGCTCGATTTTTCGATCGCGTATGCCCACGCGCCACACGCCGGGATCAGGCGACACTTCATCGAAGTAGACATACTGGCCGTCTCGGGACCAAGACGGATAACCCACGCTCATCTTAGCCAGCACGGACCATTTCTGGGTCTTGAAATCGTACAGCAACAGCTTCTGGAAATCGCCAGGCATGGCGACCACATAGCGGCCATCCGGCGACCAGCGCTGAGAGTATAATCCCTCCGAATCGGGGAGCGGGGAAATCTGGTGCGTCTTCAGATCATAAACGCGGATGCTGACGGGAGCGTTCCCCAACCCCCCCAAAAGCACTGAATTGCCATCCGGCGACCAATTCGGGTCCTCTTGGGCCTGGGTGTCATTGGGGATCAGTTCTTCCGGTGTGCCCCCTTCGGCCGAAACCAAGTATATCCGCGAAGCTCTGCCGGGGACGTAGGCCCAAAATGCAATCTGCTTACCGTCCGGTGACCAATGAGGCAGGCCGGAGAACAGGGGCGAAAAGGTGAGCTGACGCCGTTCGCTTCCATCGATTTTGCTCTTCCAGAGCGTACCCTCCGGGAAGGTAATATAAGCCACCCATTGCCCATCCTTGGAGAAAGCTAAGTCCTGCACGGAGATACCTCCCAAATAGGGAACGAACCCCTTGGACTTGGCGTCGTAGCGTTCGAGCTCGCCACGCGCCACGTCGGCGAGGGCGAAGACCTTCTTGCCGTCCTTGCTAGGCATGGGGGCGGCGTAGGTGGTGGCCTCGGTCGTCACCTGCGTCGGCGCGCGACTGGCGCGGCGGGGAAAACTCGCCGCCTCGCGCCTGGCCCAGATTTGTCCTCCTGACTCGAAGATAAAATAATCGCCCTTCGGCATCCAAACCCCGCAGCATTCTCCCGAGCGAGCATTCCAACCGGGCAGGAGCTCATGAAGGCCGCTGCCGTCCGCCGCCACCTGCCAAAGCAGATTGATATGAGTCTTCGGATCAGGCATCGTGAAACGGATCACGGATCCATCGAGTGACCAAGTCGGCGCGGAGGCGCGATCCGTCAAGGATACAAGTTTGTGCGCTTCCGTTCCTTCGCCGTTAGCCAGGTTGAGATCGTTGCCCTGGGCGTAAACCAGCTTCTTCTTATCCGGGGACCATGCGCCGTCGTGACCGACGGCGCCCCCCAGCCGCTCAGGCGAGCCGCCCGACACTGGCAGGGACCAGAGTGCACCCTCATCTGCCGTGCCCTGTTGATCTCGCACCAGCAAATCCGACCCGTCGGGTGAGACATTCAAGAAAACCATATTGGGCGAAGGCGCGGCAACCGGAACCACGTCCCCTCCGGCGGCGGGCGCCTGAACCACCCGGAATACTCCGTCGGCCCCCTTCTCCCGGATGTAAACGTGGGAGCCATCCGTTCCTACCCACAACTTGCTTACGCCGTCATGCGTGAGCTGAAGGGAGCCCGACACGGCGGGCGGATGCAAGGGTGGAAGCAACCAGTAAACGGCAATGGCCGCGGCCACTACCAGGATTGCTAAGAGTCCGTTAAGCAAGGCTTTCCCTTCCTGTTGGAAATGTGAAGAAGCATTAGTCTTGGCAATTGACATGTCGTCCTCCCCAGTTTGGTTCGGTTTGAGGCTCGCGCTTACGGTCTAGTGACTCGCGGATTTTACAGGACAGAACGTTGGGTGTAAAGGACTTCTGGAGAAAGAACGCGCTGGCTTCCAATATCCCGCGGCACACGACGGCATCGTCCATCCGACACATAAAGCGCGTGGACATTGGGATGCCGCGCCGAGAAACGCGTGGCTAGATCCTCGCCGCGCATCTGCGGCATTACCACGTCGGTGAGCAACAGTTGAATCGTTAATTATTTGCGCTCCATAACGGCAAGAGCTTCCGCTGGTCCTTTTGCCATTAGCACCTTGCAGCCTTTGGATTTCAGCGTCGCGACCACCTACCTTCCTCATCTTCCACCACTAGGATCGTCTCTGAATCTCGGGCTGGATCGAGGGACTCCTTGGCCGCTTCGGACTCAGGCGCGGGCTCATTGGGGCAGGGAAGGAGAATCTTGAACGCTGTACCCCGCCATGGCTCGCTCTATATACTGCCCGCGCTCTCCGGCGCGATTCCGCCCAGCGTGCCCGGGCATCGGGCCATCATCCTCTGCGCATCAGATACAGCCAAACCGATGCGCTTGGTGCCGAAATCAACCGCCATTATGCCTGGAACCACGACAGTGCGCGTCCGCCCGCCGAAGTCAGCCGCTAAATTCGTGACGAGTCCACTAACTATGCGGAACATCGCTGGCATGTGATGATACACCCAAGTGCGATACTGTCCGGCAAAAGCTTCGTCTATCCGGCGTAACCACATGAGCATGGGGAAGTAAAGGATCCCGAGGAAATTTTTCGATTTCGATTTTTTCCTCTTTACGGCGACCTAGAACTGCTCGCCGCTCAGATGGAGAGGCAGTCAATGAACCTGGGGCAAACGGACACCTCTCCCCTTACCGTGATTGGGGTTGAAAACCTTTAGAGTTTCTTGAAGCAGGTTTCACGGCATCAGGCGGGCGCGGTTGAGATTGCGACTTCCACCGTCTCGCTTGCGGGCTCCCCCACCGCCATGTGCCGGTCGGCAAGGTCGATACTCAATGCCGTTTCGTCGCAGCAAGTGTAGCGCTCGCAGCGCAGGCAATCGCGCCAGACCTTGGTGGGAAATCGCAAGCGGGGAGCTTTGTGGAATCCCAGCTTCTCAAAAAATGCAGGGGTGATGGTGAGCGCGAAAACGCTCCTCAGGCCAATAGTTTCAGCTTGGTCAAGGAGTGCTTTCACCAACTCGCATCCAATGCCTTTGGACTTCAATGTTTCATCGACGCACAGCGAGCGGATTTCCGCGAGTTGCTGGCTATAAAGTTTCAGCGCCCCGCAGCCCACCAGTTTGCCCTCGTCCTCGGCCACCAAGAATTCCCACACGTCTTCGTAAAGGTTGATCAAAGTGCGCGGCAGCAGGATGCGCTTACGGGCATAGTGAGTAATCAGCCGGTGGATTTCCGGCACATCTTTGAGTTTGGCTTTACGAATCGTCAACTGCGTCTCCTCGTTCTGTAAATGAGCGCCCGGTGTCAGAGGCGAAACTCGAAAATCGAAACTCGAAATTCGAAACCCGGGGTCCACAATTCGAATTTCGAGTTTCGCCTCTAACGACGGGCCTCTACCCCTGCGCATCCTGCATCAGCAGAATCATGAGCGCCTTTTGGGCGTGCAGGCGGTTTTCCGCCTGGTCGTACACCATAGAATGGGGCGAATCGATGACCTCGTCGGTAACCTCCTGCCCGCGATGAGCCGGAAGGCAGTGCATGAAGACGGCTTTGGGATCGGCGGCCGCCATGAGGTCTTTGGTCACCCGGTAAGGAGCGAAGACCTGGTTGCGCAAGTGGGCGGCGAATTCCTGGCCCATGCTGGTCCAAACATCTGTATAAATGGCATGCACGCCCGCGACGGCTTGCAGCGGATCATGGAAACTTTCGATGGTCGAGCCGGTTTCGGCGGCGATGGCGCGCGCAGTTTCCACCACGTCCCGCTTGGGCTCGTAACCAGGCGGCGTCGCCACGCGAACCGAGACTCCCAGCTTGGCGCCGAGAACCATCAGCGAGTGGCACACGTTGTTGCCGTCACCCACAAAGGCCAGCTTCAAACCCGTCAGGTCGCCAAACTTCTCGTGCAGGGTAAAGTAATCCGCCAGCGCCTGGCAGGGATGAAAAAGGTCGGTTAGCGCATTAATCACGGGGATAGCGGCGTTGGCGGCCAACTCCAGGACCGATTCATGCGCGAAAGTGCGGGCTACGATGCCATCCACCCAGCGATCGAGGTTGCGGGCAATGTCCTTGACGGCTTCGCGCTCGCCCAATCGGGGCTTGGTGTGCTCCAGGTAGACGGCGAAACCTCCCATGCTGGTCATGCCGACTTCAAAGGTGGTTCGCGTGCGTAGCGAGGGCTTCTCGAAAATCATCGCCAGTTGCTTGCCGCGTAACACCTGCGCGTACTCCGCGGGCTTCGCCTTGACCTGCGCGGAAAGATCGAAGAGGAGCCGCAAGTCGGCGCGCGTCAGATCCTGGTCAGCCAGCAGATCCCTCACGCTTAAAGTTTCCGGTTTCTTGAACGGTTTCATCATAACTGCCATTAGGTAGTTACTCCCTTCATCGCGGCCGAAGGTGCGAGCGCTGCCAGGACCGGCCTTAAAATCCCAATCGCTTCCTCGACGTGCTGCTTTTCGATGATCAAAGGCGGCAGGAAGCGCAGCACTTTCTCCTGCGTGCAATTCATCAGCAGCCCTGCCTGGAGCGCCTGCCCCACCACGGACTTTCCAGGGGTGTGCAATTCCACACCCAGCATCAGCCCCTCGCCGCGCACTTCCTTGATTACCGGAAAGTCGGCGCACATCTTTTCCAGCTCCTGCCGGAAGTAACCGCCCACCTCGCGCACGTGGGCAAGAAAGCCGGGGCGTTCGAGAATTTCCAAGACCTTCAGCGCCAGGCGGCATTGCAGCGGTCCGCCCCCGAAGGTGGTCCCGTGCATGCCGGGTGAAAAGGCCTGTGCCACCTCCTCGCGCGCCAGGATGGCGGCCAGCGGCAGACCCGCGGCCAGAGGCTTGGCCACGACTACGACGTCGGGCTGCAAACCGAATTTGGAGTAGGTAAAAAATCGCCCCGTGCGCCCCAGCCCGCATTGAATCTCGTCGCAAATCAACAACGCCCCGTGCGTGTGGCAAAGTTCGGCGGCAGTCTTGAGGAAATCTTCGCGAATCTCACCAATGCCGCCTTCACCCTGAATCACTTCCACGAGCACCGCCCCAACCTGGGGAGTGAAGCTCTGGCGCAAGTGGGCCGTGTCATTCAGCCGGACGAACCGGACGCCCGGCGGCAGGGGCTCAAAAGGCTCACGATACTTCTTCGTCCAGGTCGCCGAAAGCGCGCCGAAGGTGCGCCCGTGAAAAGAGTTTTCCATCGCCAGAATCTCAAAGCGCTGGAAAGGCCCCGGCACCGCGTGCTTGCGCGCATAGGCACGCGCCAGTTTCATTGCCCCCTCAATAGCTTCCGTGCCGGAATTAGCAAAGAAGGCGCGGTCCATGCCCGAGAGCCGCGTCAACTTTTCTGCCAGCGGCGCTTGGAACGGGTGGTAAAGCAGATTGGAAACGTGCAGAAGGTTCTCCGCCCCGTCGCGCAACGTGGCCATGATTTCCGGGTGGTTATAACCCAGTGCATTGACCGCCAGGCCGGCGAGAAAATCCAGATACTTCTTCCCCGTTTCATCGTAGATGTAACACCCCTCGCCGCGCACGGCGAGGATGGGCAGCCGGTCGTAAGTGGGAATCAATACGTGTTTTTCGAGTTCAGCAATTTGGTCGCGGTTCATGAGCCCTTCACTATTCGAGTTCCGGCAGTTTTCCCCTGCTCGACGGCGCTCAGCAAGGCGTTTGGAACAGTAGTCGAGAGGATGTCAACTTCGCCTACGTTTTGACGCAGCGTTCGCGCACAAGAAAGCAGCTTGGGAATCATGCCGTCCCGCACAACTCCCTGGTTAATCATGCGGCGGATGTCTCCCAGCTTCACGATCGGCAGCAAGCACTTTTCCGCGTCCCAGACCCCCCCGGACTCGGTGAGGTAGAGCAAGCGGTCAGCCTTGAGCGCCACCGCCAGAGCTGCCGCCAAGTCGTCGGCATTGATATTCATAAATTCGCCGCGCGCATCCACGCCCAGGCTAGCCACCACGGGGATCAGGCCGCCATCGAGAGCAAGATCCAGTATCGTGGTCTTGATCTTGTGCGGCCTGCCGACGAAGCCCAAGTCCCGCTTGCTGCCATTCGTGCCGACGGTCATTTTGCGCGCGCGCACCATGCTGCCGTCACCACCGCAAAGCCCCAAGGCGGGTTGCCGCAGGGATTCAAATTCCGCCACCCACTGCTTGTTTACCAGCCCCGCCAGCACCATCATGGCCACGTCGCGGGTGGCTGAGTCGGTGACCCGCAAGCCCTGGTGAAACTCCGTAGCAATCCCCATGCTTGCGAGGGTGCGCGTCAACACCTTGCCGCCGCCGTGCACCACCACCACGGAATGGCCGGCCCGGCGAATCGCCGCAATTTGCCGTGCCAGATCCCTGCGGCCTTTGGGGTCCTCCGCGCCGTGCCCGCCGATTTTGATGACCAATCTCATTTCTCGGATCTCAAGTGTCAAATTTCAAATCTCAAATCTCGGATTTGAGATTTCAGAGCAATCCCGTCTCTTGCGGGTGGCCGAACATCACATTCATGTTCTGAACCGCCTGCCCCGCCGCGCCCTTCCCCAGGTTGTCGATGGCAGAGACCAGAATGAGCCGCCCCGTGGGCACGTCCAGACCAAAGCCGATGTCGGCACAAGGCGTGGTCGCTACGCCCTGAATCTCCGGCAACGTTCCCGCCGCTAAAATGCGCACCAAGGGCGCCGTCGCGTAGAAATTCTTGAATAAGTCTTCGATCTCGCTCAGCTCGCGCTGTTGCGCGAGGCGCAAATAGATCGTCGTCAGGATGCCCCGCGTAATCGGCAAAAGGTGGGGCGTGAAGATGAAATCTTTTGACGAAAGCGCCAACTCCTGAAGCATTTCCGGCACGTGGCGGTGGCGGAAAAGGCCGTAGGCGCGCAGGTTCTCATTGACCTCGGGAAAATGCAATTTCTCGCTGGGCGTGCGGCCGGCGCCGGTGGCGCCGGATTTCGAATCGGCAATAATACCCGCCCCCACGTTGACCCAGCCTGCCTTCAGGAGCGGAGCGAGCGCCAGGATCACGGAGGTGGGGTAGCAGCCGGGATTCGCGACCAGCCGCGCCTTGGCAATGGCCGCCGCAGCGAATTCCGGGATGCCGTAAACCGCTTCGGCCAAGGCTTCCGTGGCGTGGTGTTCAAAATCGTACCACTGCGTGTAGGCGGCGGGATCTTTCAGGCGAAAGGCTCCGCTCAAGTCCACCACGCGCGAGCCACTCTCAAGGAGGCGAGGCACGATTTGGTGTGAACCTTCGTGGGGCGTGGCGAGAAAAACCACGTCCGGCCTCGAACTTACGACCTGTTCCAAATTCAGTGATTCGCAGAGGAGAGAGAAACGTCCGCGCAGCTTGGGATGGAATTCCTCGATCGCCAACGTTTTCTTGCCCGCCCACATCAGGCAGGTCACGGTGGCGGCGGGATGGCGGGCGAGGATGGTGAGGAGTTCGCAACCCGCATAGCCCGTGGCGCCGATCACCGCGGCGCGAACCACGGGATGCGTGGGCGAATCAGCCCCGGCCCCCTTTGAAGCTTCTGTCGCGATTAGCGTGCGCAATGCTTCCGTCTACCCCACATCTCCTCAAAGAATATTTATACAGATGCTGTATAAATATACCTTATTTATAGCGGATGGATCGCTCCGCTGTCAAGAAAAATTCTTGGCCGGTGAAGGGATTAAGTCCTAATCTCTCAGCGTGGCTTCTCGTCCGGAGGTTTGGCTCAGCGCGTGCCGGCGCTTGGCTAAGCCTGGGCAGGCTCTAAAGGTCAGCGGCACTTCGCACGCCGGGCCGGAAAGCGCGGCAGGCGTGGCGCTGCCTCAAGTATAATATCGCCGTCAGGCTTCGCTTGATGGGTGAAATGTTCACGGAGGACTGGTAATGCGGCGTACTACTGTACTGGCGGGCTGGAGTTTTCTTGCGATCGCGGCCAGCGCTCTGGCGGCGCCTGTCAAAACCCAAGATGTCACCATTCCGAGCGGCTCCGAAACGATTGCGGGATATCTGGCTACGCCGGATTCTCCCGGCCAACACCCGGCCGTCCTGGTGCTTCATGAAGATTGGGGTTTGACGGATTGGGTCAGGGAACAGACGCGCAAGCTGGCGGGACAGGGATACGTGGCTCTGGCCCTGGATCTCTACCGCGGGCAGGTGGCGCATGACCCCGCATTGGCCTATGAGTTGATGATAAGCACCCCGCCCGCGCGCGCCCTGCGGGACATGGAGGCGGGGATTCATTCCCTCGCCGCGCGGGCGGACGTTAACAAGGAAAAAATAGGTTCCATCGGCTGGTCGGGGGGAGGAAAGTGGTCGCTGCTGCTGGCCGTAAATGACCCTCTTTTGGCCGCCTGCGTGTTGAATTATGGCGAGATGCCTACTGACCCGGCAGACATTCAGAAGATTCACGCGCCAGTATTGGCAATTTTCGCCGGGGATGACCGTTATATCTCGGCCAGCAACGTCCGGGATTTCGAAAGCGCCATGGAAAGCGCCCACAAATCGATCGTGGTGAAGATTTACCCGGGGGCTGGCCCCGGCTTTGAAAACTCCGACAACAAGTTGGGTTATCGCGAAACTGCCGCCGCAGACGCATGGCGACGCACTGTGGCGTTCCTGGATCAGAATCTCAAGTAGGTGACAGGTAACAGGTTATGGGGAACAGCAGGTAGCGATGGCCCTCGTTTTTGGGGTCGGCGGTTCTTCCTCAGCTAAAACCTGTCACCTGTAACCTAAACCCTAGACTTTCCGGTACAGCAGCGCTTTCTTCACCTCGCCAATGGCGCGGGTCACGTTGATGCCGCGGGGACAGGCTTCCACGCAGTTGAAAATTGTACGGCAACGCCACACGCCGTCGAGCGTATTCAAAACCTGCATCCGCTCCTCACCGCCCTCGTCGCGTGAGTCGAAGAGGAAGCGATGGGCGTTCACGATGGCCGCCGGCCCGATGTAATCACCGTCCGCCCAGAATGAGGGGCACCCCGAGGTGCACGCGCCGCACAGGATGCACTTGGTCGTGTCGTCGAATTTCTCGCGGTCCTCCTGCGACTGCAAGCGTTCCTTTTCCGGGTCGGGCCCTTGGGTGATCAGGTAAGGCTTGACGCTGCGATACTTCGCGAGGAAGGTGTCCATGTCCACGAGCAGGTCTTTGATGACGCGGTACCCACGCAGCGGTTCAACGGTAATCATTTGGCCCAGGCCCTTGAGCAGCAATTTACACGCAAGCGCGTTTGCTCCGTTGATTTGCATCGCGTCCGAGCCGCAAACTCCGTGGGCGCACGACCGACGATAGGTAAGGGTGCCGTCCCTGTACCACTTCACATAATTCAACGCGTCGAGCAAACGATCGGTGGGCTCGGCCTCAATCTTGTATTCACCCCACCAGGCTTCTTTGTCTTTTTCGGGATTGAAGCGCTTGATCTTCAAAGTAACCTGCATGGTGAACTCCTGAGAATCGGGTTATTTGGCCATCGGGTCATTAGAAAAGCTGTCCGTGCTCAGTTGTCCGTTGCCCGTTGTGTATGGCCTTACTCTCCTCATTTCGGAAAATCACTTGCGACGGACAACGGACAAATGACAGCTTTCCATTGACCCGATGACCCGATGGCCAAATGACTCGATCCCTCAATATTTTCTCTCCATGGGCTGAAATTTGGTGATGATCACGGGCTTGAACTTGAGCTCGATTCCCTTGGGTGATTGGTACGCCAGCGTATGTTTCAGCCAGATGGCATCATCCCTTTTGGGAAAATCTTCCCGGCAGTGGCCGCCGCGGCTCTCCTGGCGTGCCAGCGCGCTTTCCACCAGAACATCGGCGAGGTCCAGCAAACAACCGAGCTCGATCACTTCCAGCAACTCGGTGTTGTATCGCGTACCATGATCCTCCGACTTCACCTGGCGGTAGCGCTCGCGCAACTCACGCAGCCTGGCGCGCATGGCGGTAAGGCCCTGGGCGTCACGGAACACCGAAGCCTTGTCCATCATTTCGTCCTGGAGGATATCGCGGATATCGGCGGCCCGTTCCTTGCCGGCGGAATTAAGCACATGGCTCACCAGGGCGCGTGCGGGCTCATCGGGCTTGGGAGGCAGGGGAACCCAATCGTTCTCCTCGATGAATTTCAGCGCGTGGCGGCCGCCGCGGCGGCCGAAGACCAGAATATCCACCAGCGAATTGGTCCCCAGACGGTTCGCGCCGTGCACGGAGACGCAGGCCACTTCGCCCGCCGCGTAAAGACCGGGCAGCGGGGTGTTCTTCTCATCGATCACCACGCGGCCGTCAACATCCGTGGGAATCCCTCCCATGGCGTAGTGGGCGGTGGGTTGGATGGGGACCTGCTGGGTGAGCGGCTCGATGCCGAGATAGGTCCTGACAAACTCGGTGATGTCCGGAAGTTTTTTATCCAAAACCTCTTTCCCCAGGTGGGTCATGTCAAGGTGAACGTAATTCTTGCCCCCGATGCCGCGCCCTTCGCGAATCTCGCGGTAAATCGCACGCGAAACCATGTCGCGTGGAGCGAGGTCCAGCAGCGTGGGCGCATAGCGCTCCATAAAACGCTCGCCCGAATTGTTGCGCAGAATGGCGCCTTCACCGCGCGCCGCTTCGCTCAACAGGATGCCCATCTTATAAATTCCCGTGGGGTGGAACTGGAAGAATTCCATATCCTCCAGCGGAATGCCGCGGCGATAGACCACCGCCATGCCGTCGCCGGTCAGCGAGTGCGCATTGGAGCTGACGCGGAACATCTTGCCGCAACCACCTGTGGCAAAAAGGACCGCTTTGGCATGGAAGGTGTGAATCTCCCCCGTGGCCAGGCACAGCGCCACCACTCCTGCACAGCGTCCCTGCTCAATCAGTAGGTCGAGAACGTGATACTCGTTGTAAAAGTGAACGTCGTGTTTGATGCACTGCTGGTAGCAAGTCTGAAGAATCATGTGCCCGGTGCGGTCGGCAGCGTAGCAGGAGCGGCGGACGGGTGCTTTGCCAAACTCCTTGGTGTGTCCGCCGAAGGGCCTCTGGGCGATTTTCCCTTCCGGCGTGCGGCTGAAGGGCAGGCCCCAGTGTTCGAGATCGTAAACCGTCTCGACGGCTTCCCGGCAGAGGATCTCCACGGCGTCCTGGTCAGCCAGGTAGTCGCTGCCCTTGACGGTGTCGAACATGTGCCATTCCCAATGGTCTTCTTCCATATTGCCGAGCGCGGCGCCAATACCGCCCTGCGCCGTTCCCGTGTGCGAGCGCGTGGGATAGAGCTTGCTCAGCACCGCGACGTTCCCGTGCCCGGCCATTTGCAGCGCGGCCATCAGGCCGGCGCCCCCCGATCCCACGACCACTGCGTCATACTGCTGGACCATGTGATTAAGCCTCAGAAGAGGTTGTCAGTCATCAGTTATCAGTCTTCAGAAAGCCGTTTCCGAGAATTGATGACTCATGACGACGTCATGAATTCGCACGCTCTCCCCACGCTCACTTACGGCGCCATAGGCGGCTGGAATGTCAAAATTGCAATCGATCCCAGCGTCAAGAGAACAAACCCCACAACGAAGAGTGAAGCCAGTGAGAGCGTCCGCCACCCGCGGGGGTTGATGTAATCCACCAGCACGGTGCGAACCCCATTCACACCGTGAATCATGGCGAGCCATAACATCAGCAAGTCGTATGTTCGCCAGAAGGGCGTGGCGTAACGCGCCGCGACGAACTGGAAGTCGATATGATCGACGTTATGAATAATGTGCATGATCAGCAGATGTCCCAGAGCCAGGAAAAGCAGGGCAAGGCCTGAAACCCGCATGAAAAGCCAGGCGTAAAGCTCCAGCCCGCTTTCCGGTTTCGGATTTGCCGCTCCACTCATTGAATCCCCCCTACTTCACAATGAAGCTCAACATATAGACGGCCGCGGGAATGAAAAGAACCGTAAAGATGATGCCCACCACATAGTTGAAGTTGCGATGGAACGCCATGGTTTCCGGCCAGAAGTCCATGATGCAGATTCGGACGCCGTTGATGGCATGGTAGAGAACCGCCGCCACCAAACCCACTTCGCCCACGCGAAAGATGGGGTTGCGATAAAGAAAAAGCAACTTGTTAAACCATACGGGGCCCCATCCTATTATGGATATATCCACGATGTGGATTAACAAGAATAGAAACACACCAATTCCTGACAACCGGTGCAAGACCCAGGACCAGTGCCCGGGCCCGCCACGATAGGTCAGGTACTCAAGAGGTTTGACCATGCTCGTTCCATTCTCCTGGTTGCGCGCCAAAATTGAAATGGATATATATGCCAAGCGCAGGAAGCTGCCCTGTGTAGGCCGCCCCCATACCCTCCCCCAACACAAGCCCAACTTGCCATCCTACTCCAGTTTTGCCTTCCAATGCAATCGAGGGATTGCCGCCGGGCGCACGACATCAGAGTTGCACAATCCCAGGAGGAGTGAGAAAGCGGTTGGGGTTTCTTGTTCTGACAGCTTATAATACTGTCAGAGAGGAGAATCCCATGTCCCACCCTTCGCCGCTCGAGGTTTTGCAGCTCAAGCGTGACCAGTTGAAGGCACGGCTGGCAGAAATCGGTGATATGCGTCCGGGGTCTTTGGTCGAGCGCTTCCGCAAGTGTGGCAAGCCGACCTGCCATTGTGCGGAGAAGGATGCGCCCGGTCACGGACCGTGTTATTCGCTGACCCATGCGGTCGCCCGCAAAACGCTGACGCGCGTGATCCCCAAGGGGGTGGCCGTCGAGCACACCCGCCAGCAGATCGCCGAGTACCATCGCTTTCGCGATCTGGTGCGGGAGCTGATTACGATCAGCGCCCAGATCTGCGATGCGCAGATGCCCGCGGCGAGCGCCCCCAACCCGACCTCGGTTAAAAAAAACTTCGCTCGCCGCCCTGCTGGCCACCGACATCGTGTACGAGATTGAGGCGCTGGTGGGGCGCCAGGCCGTCGACGCCCTGGATCTGGAGGCGTTGGAAATGGCCGTGCGCCAACAGGTTTTGCAGTTGGCCGCGCGCGCCGTCGAACAGCGCCTCAATGCCGACACCTCCGATCACACCGGACCTTGCCTGCCGTGCCCTTGTGGGGGTGAGGCGCGCTACGCCGGGCGCCGCTCGAAACACTTTCACAGTGCCCTGGGTGCCCTCCAGTGGCAACGCGCTTACTATCATTGCGGCTCCTGCGGGGGCGGGTTTTGTCCGCGCGACCGCACTCTGGGGCTGGAAAACTCCTCCCTGTCTCCGGCGGTCGCGCGCATGGTCGGGACGGTGGGAGCGCTGGTGAGTTTTCAGGAAGGCAGCACCCTGCTGCAAGAACTGGCGGGGGTGGCCGTCGACGCCAAGCAGGTGGAACGAACGGCAGAAGGCTTGGGAGCAGAGATCGCCGCCGACGAGCGTCGGGATACCCAGCCGGCCCACGATGATCTTCCCCTCTCTGGCACTCTCTACCTCGGCATCGATGGAACCGGCGTCCCGCTGCGCGCCGAGGAGTTGGCGGGACGGGCGGGCAAGCAGTCCGATGGGTCAGCGAAAACGCGCGAGGTCAAGCTCTGCACGGTGTGGAGCGCCGAATCTCGCGATGAACGCGGTACTCCCGTGCGCGACGAAGGTTCGGTAACCTACTCCGCCGCCCTCGAGAGCGCCGCCACTCCCGACACCGCCTCACAGCGCTCGGAATTTAGCGAGCGGGTCTGGCGCGAAGCCACACGCCGCCGTTTCCCCCAAGCGCCCCGCCCCGTGGTCTTGGGAGATGGCGCGCCTTGGATTTGGAACGTCGCCGCCGACCTGTTTCCCCAAGCCCGGCAAATCGTCGATCGCTTCCACGCCAAAGAGCATCTCAGCAACCTCGCCAAAACCCTTTATGGCCCCGCCGACCCGCGCGCCCCGGCCTGGGCCAGACGGCGACATCAAGAACTTGACACCGGTCGCTTCCGCGCTCTGCTGGCGGCGGTCCGCCGCCATGCCTCCATCTGTGAAGCTGCCCGCCGCACTCTCCACTCCTTCCAGACCAACCGTCACCGCATGCGCTACCCCGAGTTCCACGCGCAGGGTCTCTGCACCTCGACCGGGGTGGTCGAAGCCGGTTGTAAGGTGGCCATCGGCACTCGCCTCAAACGCGCCGGCATGCACTGGACCTTGGACGGAGCCAACGCCATTATCGCCCTTCGCTGCTGCAAGCTCAGTGGACGCTTCCAAGATTTCTGGGAGCGCCGATCTACGCCCAGCGCCGCCTGATGGTTTTTCTCACTTTTCTGACGTGCGCCCATTGCCGCCCTGGGTGGTTTCCTGCCTCTTGAATCCCTCCCATGACGGCGCCATAGTGGGGCATGGCGGAAGGTCTGCTTCTGCAATTCACCAAGCGGCTATTTTGCGAGTTGCCGAGGTGGGTTGGCACTTGCGCTTGTTTTTGGGGTGATAATACCTGTGCATACGCGCTCTCAGGTCCTTCTGACCATTGGCAACGTTCGTCTTCTTTTTCATCTGCTCGCCCGTCGCAAAGAACCTCGACGGCAGATGTTGAGGCAATTCGTTGACAGGGTGTGGGAACTGCGATAATTTGGGAAGGGTTTTTTTAGTTTGGCGCAGGCCCGTAGCTCAGCCCGGTTAGAGCGCTACCTTGACACGGTAGAGGTCTGGGGTTCGAGTCCCCACGGGCCTACCATTGCTTTCAATAGGTTGGCGATTTCGCTCCCCTCTCCCGTTGCTCCACATTGCTCCAATAAGAGCCGAAGTCCTTGTATCTACTGACCCACCTTGGCCACGCCAACCCCGTACGTCGGTGGTTGTCTTCACTGCATTTCGACCTGTGCGCTGCACTGAATCACTGGAGCCAGCTTGTCGGCCTCATCAGAGAGAACCATCTGGACCAATCGCTGCTGCGCTAGCCGCTTTGCTTTGACCTGCGCCTGCGAGTAAACCTCAAGTGTGCAACGACTGCTGGCGTGACGCATCAGTTCTTGAACGACCTTCACATTTTCCCCATTAGCAATGAGCAGCGTCGAAAAGGTGTGGCGGAAGGTATGCCATCCAATTCTCTTCTTGATTCCGGCCCGCAAGGCCGCGGGCCGAATGACCCGTTGTAGTACGGCATCTGGCCAGAACGGGTATTTCCCTTGGTTATGAGGGCTCGCGAAAACCCAGTCATCAGCTTGCCGATATGGACTTGTCTCCTTCCACATCCAGAGATCAGCCGCCACACGCTCTTCCAAGGGGACAGGCTTCCGCGATGCTTCCGTCTTGCAATTGCCAATGTGGCGCAAATAGATCGAGCGGAGGACGTCAATCCGCAACCCGGAGGAATTAACGTCGCCCCATTTCAGAGCAAACAGTTCGCTGCGACGAAGCCCTGTGGTCACCTCCAGGATAACCATCACGCGGAAACTTGAATTCAATTCCAGCAAAGGTCTTTGGATCTCGCCGGGCTCCAAGACTTCGGGATTTTGCATGCGCTTTGCACTCTGCCGGACGAAGGTAATAGGATCCTTTCCCTGTTCAAGCCATTCGTAACGGATAGCATGGCTGAACAGCACGCTCATGAGATTGCGGATTTTCGCCTTAGTGGAGTTGGCTAGGGGATTGCCATCGACACGTTGTAGTCGTCTCAACCAATGTTCAACAGCCACCGTCCGGACATCCCGGATATTGACATCAGCCCAGTGCGGCCGTATCCATCTTTGAGAAATTGCAGGTAAACAACTCGCGTAGCATGGGAGTACCAATCCGCATTGTCCGAAAGTTCGGGCTGCAAGTAGTGATCCACCAAATCCGTTACGTGAATCGTCAGTTCATGTCGGCGACCGCGGTCTTGGTTGATTTGCACTCGTAATCCATTTACGGCTGCACGGGCTGAGTCAACCGTCGGAAACTGGGTGACCGTACCGATCACAGCCGTCCGGCGTACACGCTTTCCGGTTACGTCGTTTTCGCGCCAGAGGAACTCCCTGCAATCCGGACCTGACTTACGATGTCTACGCCGGAAACAACCACGTTGGTAGCATTGCCGCATAATCGGGTCCTCCCTATGCAGAGTGTCAAAGGAACCTGGATAGGTGCCAGAACTCAATCCTTTTAGGAAACCGGCGGGTAGGGGCAACCATCGAAACCTTAACGGACGCAGGTAGACGGCGTTGCCAATCGAATCTGTAATGAGTTTCGTGAGAGGGCGGCGTATACGGTGGTTAAGAATAGGTAACCTTCACTATCAGGACGTTGCCTTGTTTTAGGGCTCGGAAGTACTGCCTCCGGGGGTCCTGCGGTCCACTACCTACATCGATGACGAGGCCTCGCTCCACCAAATGGGCCAACGCGTTCGTGTGGCGCGCGAAGACAGCGAAATTGCCTCGGCGACCTCCGCTGTCGAGTGGCCCTGTCCATCTTCGAGGAGCCGTAGGATCACTTGATCCACCTCATCAATGCGAATCGTCCCGGTTGGTGTTGCTGATAGAATTACGCGAAAATGGGTCCCAATTTCCTCAAGAACCGGAACGGGCAGTCCCGCATCCTCGCACGCCGCCGTCATGCGCTGAATTCCACTTCCCCATTGCTCAATGAGGCCCGTTCATGGAAGACGCGGCCGATCACTCGGTTTCGCAGCCTCGATACGCCCCTGCGTATGTCTTCAATGGTAAGACCTAATGGGAGGATGCCAGGATTCTCCACTTCGATGCGGTCATCAAATACGGCCACGCGGATGGGAGCGCCATTTTCAGCGTAGTTGGCGTGTACGATGGCATTGATGATTGCTTCGCGAAGGGCAACCATCGGAACCATCCACCGATCAACATCGTGCGCCCCCGTAATTATTGCTTCACGGCCCAGATGCTTCTGAACGAACGCGATTGCCTGATCGGCCGCTTGTGGCAGGTAGCTCCGAATTTCGCTCGAGTCCAAGATCCTCACCCGCTCCCTCCCTGCGAAGCGACCCGCCTGCAACCACGCATCAGGAAAGCGGTCAAATCGGTTCCTAGCGAAAAGGAGAAATCCGCCGACGGTCGGAACCTCGCGTCCGTGGTGTTCGGTAGTGACTCGCAGATTGCGAAAAGCGGATGGCGCCAGTTTCCGGACAGGTGCAGACAGCTCGGAAGCAGCTCGGAAGTCGAGCGCTTCCGAGTTCAATTCCGGGATGGGCTGCTCGTCAAACGATTCGAATTCGCCATACCGACGCATTTCCGCATTTTGCGCCTTGTCGCCGCGCCGATTTGTGGATCCCAAGCGAACGAAGACGCCCGCTTCCGGCCCAAGACGCTCAAGACAATAGGGGCGAGGCAGTTCCCAATCTGAGCGGGCCTAGCCGCCCCCGTGCTGAGGGAATAAGCGCTGCGCACTACGCTCGACCGGGAGGGTTGCTTTCCGCCGGAATATGCGCGCAAAACCCGCTCCAAAAGTGCAAACCGAGCTAAAATGTCCATCCAACTCCGAATTTCTCTGCAAAATGCATGTCGAATTGCCGTAAATGTCCGACATTTTCATGGTCATTTTGTCGCTGTTTCCTTTGTTTTCATATACATTCCGGCTTCGGTCGATATAAATTAACATCCTTTTTTGTAGTCGAGTCCCCGATGGTGATACCTTGTTCCAATAGGATCTTCATGATAGGGAGGGCCGGACTGTTGCAGCCTCGATATGGACAGCGCCCCTTCGTTTCTTGACATAAGCTAGCCTATCAACTATACCTATGAATCTAGGCTGTGTCAAATAAATAGTGAGGCTGGGATTCTCGGGTTTGTTCACGAAGTCTTTCCGGAGGTTCCGGCGTCTTGATGAGATAAGGCTCGCAAAATGGCATCCACTACTTGATCGAGATACTTGCCGAGGTCCTCGGCAAGGAACCGGAGGACCAGATAACCGTTCTGCTGAAGCAATGCATCCTTGCGACGGTCTCGCCGGTAGGCGTCGGCATCGCCAAAATGTTGGCCGCCGCCCAATTCGATGGCGATTCTCAATGTGGCGGAAAGCAGGTCAACTTCCATGCGGCCCCAGCCGTCGAACGGAATCGGCAACTCGTGATCGCCTCCAAACCCTGCGCACGGTCGGTAGTTCATTCGTGCGGGATCTCGAAAGTGCCATCCACCCGCATAAATCCCTGCTTCAAAAGCTCGGCATCGAGCGAGCGGCTCACATTAGCCGCGTATATGTTTGCTTCCTTGTCGCCATCGCCGTGGATTGAAAACCAGTTCAGCAAGTCGAAGACTGGATTTAGCTGGTGCTCCCGAAGCCAGATACGGTGGGCAAGTTTTTCTGGCGGAACAGGCCCGGTACAGGCCACGGCGCGCTGCAAGAGGCGGCGGTCGGTCGGACAAAGCTGACGCATTTTTGCCAATGCTAGGTCGAAGCCTCTCTTGTCCAACAAAGGAAGTAGCGCGTGGTGCCTGATGGCGTTGTGCAGCTCGCAGGCAAAACCTGGGGACAGGGGCACGTCGCGTAGTGCACGGATTAGACCAGTTGCAGCGTCAACCAAGACCACCTGGAGGACCACGCCCCCCTCAGGCCACCCCTCAGGGGGCACTGCTCGCTCATAAGCAGGTACGGTGGCGCCCCAGTAAGGGGCATCCGACCACCCAATGGCTTTCCCGAACCGATACATTAAGAAGAATATTCCCGGCCCAATGACCAACGCGAATTGACACTTGCCTCTGCGGACTGCTTCCACCTTCCTTCGATCGGGCGACCGCATGAAAATGCTCAGTACATGCCCGTCCGCCCCGTAACAGTACCCCACACGCTCACGCAATTCCGTCCGATCGGCAATATATGGTTGTCCCACGCGAGAAGGATCCATAGAAACCCTCAGCCCAGGCCTATAACAACTGGCTTTGCAGTGGCCAGCAACCTCCGTTACTGGATGGTGCGGACTGGCCGACCGTCCGCTGCGAAAAGCAGAACTTCAGCGCCCTTTACGTCAGCGTGTATCTCGACCTTTGACTTTTCATCTGGGGCATGTAGCGATAGAGCCGCGCCATGGTCCTCAGCGGTAATCAGTGCGCGTGAACTCCGCTCAACTCCATAAACCGCGACCGCGGGCCCCTCGGGCCCGACCGTAAGTTCGATCTGTGGCCGAAGCTTCTGCGCCACGCGGAGTGGCCTTCCATCCCGCGACACAGTGAGATTGCCAAACATGACCCTACCCTCATGTTTGAAAAGTGATAGGTTGGGGCCTGTAGGAAGAACTTTAAGCAGCGCCCGTATTTCTTCGTCGGTATCGTAAAGCGCGACGCTAGGGCCGCTATCGTAAACCGCGAGGCAAAGCCTAATCCTATCTGCTTCGTCGGTCATACTTAAGGTGGGAATGCCATTGTCCACATCGAGTCGCGCCCTTTCCCTCCCCTGGCTATCTTTTAGGACGAAACACTCGGCTTCTACAACCTTCTGTGATGGCTTTCGCAATTCTTGACCTCCAATATCATCATCAGCCAGGCTATGTGTCCTCCGGCCTATAGCCGCCGACCCTCTGGCATTAACGCCAAAAAAGCGTAGTCCCTTCTCAGCAAGCCGGGCCGAAGTGTGTCGGGGAGATGATCCGATCCATTTCCGCTCCATAGGGCAGGCGCAAACCTGAGCGATGGATGAGGCCCAATCTAATCACCTCGGGCGACGGTTGGTTTGTTGCTCAAGCAACTGCCGAAAATCCAACCCAGTTTTTTCCAGCATCTCATCCACATTTACATATTCTGTGGTTCCGGCCAGGGTCGGAGCTGGGTAGTATAACTCGATTTTTGTGCCGGGCACGGCCTTACAAAGTTCCGCGGGTTCCTCGTTGAGGTCCGGGAAATTCTCAATATCGGTAAACGCTATCAGCTTCTTTAAAATCTCTTCGATTTCATTGGGGTAAATGCAACTGCTGAATCCATAAATGTGAGGGATAGCCCATTGGAGTGAATTGAGAAAGGGCGAAAGTGCGGCAGCGGCATCGCTGGAATTGCATGCGCCTAACCACAAGCCGCCCTTCAAATTACCCAGATCGCACCAATCCCACAGTTCCTGCCATTTAGCGAACTCATTGGCTTCGTCTGACGCCCCGACCCCAATCGCTCTGCCGTCGGGTGCCATGATCCCGTGAGCACCGAGAAAACAATACTGCGTGTTATCATGGTTTTCGCTAAACCAAGTTTGCAGAGCGTGCTTTGCCTCCACCTTGGTTAGGACATCAGCATGAAAGATTCTTACCTCGTCCTCAGCAAAGGCCGAGAGCGCGGCCTGGGTTTCACGATATTCGTTTGGTCCCAGCCATTGGATTAGGCTGATTGGCTTGGTTTCCATTTGCGTCTCCCGAAGAAACGATTACAATCTTCATTGTAAGGCGCCATGATCATTCACTGCGGCTGTTTCTGCGGATCGAGAACAAGAACTCCCATTGGTCAGGGAACGGCGTAAATCGCTCGTCTAGGAAAATGCTATTCCCCAATTCCCGCCGCCGCTTCTGTAATGGCAAGGCAATTAAATTTCCGAAGGCGCCTTGCGGAAGAGTATCTTGATTGGGAAAGAAACGGTCGTAGGAATCCAAGCCGATGTCGGGACGGCGTTCCATGGTTTCCGTCAGAATGTACACGCCTAACTTGCGCGCCAAGGTTGCAGGAACGGCTTCATCAAAGAAAACCCATATATGGCCACCTTTGCCCGACCGCGATCGCTCCAAAGAAACGGGCAAGCTTATTAGTCGGCAAGTTTCCAAGAACGCAGCGGCATCGTCTTGCCACGCCGCTTTGTCGAAATCGGCCGCCAGGAAGAAACAGGTTTCATCCAGCAGCATTGGATAGACGCCCATGACGAAATCGCGGCCATGGTCGTCCTGACCCCTCAGATGCCACCGAATCGCATCGTCGGTTACGGGAAGAAAACGTTGGTGGGGGCATTCGGAACATTTGATTCTGGGCTTTTCGCAGATTCCCTGAACCCATTCATTACCACACACCGGCGAGTAACCTGCCCTGCCCGTCTTGCGGCTTTCGAAGCGGCGCGGGTAAACATCTTCGCGTCCGCGAAACAGAGATCTGTAAAGTGCGATTTTGACCTCAGTAGGGGATCGCTGATTTACGCCACCTTGTGGCAAGACAAGCTGTCGGATCGGTGTGTCCACAAACCTATTCTACATTTGCATCTCCCCGGAGCTCCAGCCACAATCAATAACCGGCCAGGGGAGGTTTTGAATGCCCTTAGCAGAACAGAGAGAACAACTGCGAGAGGGGGAGCTTCAGGTTGGAGTGGGGTCTTACGCCCATGCTCGTGTGATAGCCGGTCGTGTTTACAATTCATAGTGCGATACGCGTAATGTCCTAGGTTTCGTAAAAGCAATGTCGACGAGATCGAAGGCGAGAGGTACTCTTCGCTTAGCCGACGGCAATGGCCTCTGTATCGAAAACGATTGCGGGCGAGTTGGATGGAATCGGGCTGCCGGGGCCGACGTTTCGACACTGCGATGGTGGGAAAACACGCGCGAATTGTGGCTGCGTCTGCTCCTGAAGATCGCTCGCAGGGGAATTACCTTCAGGCGTTAGCTTGGCTTGTCCTATTTCGTTTCCCTTCGCGAAGGATGCCCACTCAGAAGCTGTGAAATAATTGAATTATGGTCTCCCGGGTTCGTATTCTCGGCAGCTTGCATGCAAGAAAATCGGGTTTATTCAATAAGTTCAGACCTTCTCGCGCTCCGGCCGCATTTGCGACAGGGAGGGCTCGGCCTCGGTGCTCGCGGAGCAAGGGTGGAGACTCAATTCAAGGGCAAAAACTCTTGCAGATCACGCCCAGCATCTAGAGTTAACCACTGACTTCCCCCATCATTAGCACCCTTTCAAAACCCCGATAAATCCGAATCTCCGACGCACATGTGTGCGGACTGTGTGCCCTCCTTTCGGCAGGAGGCGTCTTATTGTCCGGTTGTCCGGATGGCTCGGCAACTCATTTCACACGGACCACGCACAAAGCTGGTTCGCGTTTCTCTCTCTGTCGGGAGCCGCAAACAGAAACACGGAAGTATCACTACAAAACGATTCGTGGTTTATTCCCTGAGGAGAAGGCCTATCTGAACGCAAAACTCCAAGAAGGTGATACCGGACACCTGCCTCGGGCGGCCGCGATCAGCCTGAACGATTGACAATGGGCTACAACATCAGGCTTCAGCAAGCCGCCTGAATAACCGCCTCCGCGTCCACCCACAAGCTGCGCGGGGTGATTTTCACGCCGCGCGGGACAATCTCCTGCTCTGAATCCGTGTCACGCGACGGGTTCCGGCAAATCCGGAAGACGCACCTTCGAGCCCATGAAGCTGTAATAGGTGATGAAAGCGTAGCAGAACAACGGAACGAACAAGGCCATTGCCATGCTATGGCTCATCTGGAACACCAATCCCATGATGGGGGTGAAAACCGCACCGCCGATAATTGCCATGATGATGATGGATCCACCAAGCTTCGTATTGGGTCCCAACTCCTTGATTCCCAAGGCAAAGATCGTGGGGAACATGAGGGACATGAAGAAACTGGTGAGAAATACCGCCAAGACGCCGGCCCAGCCTGGGAACAGAATTCCCACGCCCGCCAGGGCCATATTGATGCAGCCATAAATCCCCATGAGCCTGCTGGGCTGGATAAACTTCATGAGATAGGTCGCCGTGAATCTCCCGACCCCAAATGCCACAAGCGTCCCGGTCAGGAAGTAGCCTGCAATCTTTTCCGGTTCCCGCGTGTAATCCTGGATGTATGCAATGTAGTAGCTCCATGTGCCGACTTGCGCTCCGACATAGAAGAACTGGGCCGCCACGCCCTGAACAAAGTGCGGGTAGTGCAGCAGGTCTCGCAAGTGGCCGCGTTGGCGGCCTCCGGATTCCACCTCTTCAGCAATTCTGGGGAAGCGGGTCCCAAGTATCAGCAACGCCCAGACAAAGACGATCACCCCCAGCACGAGATACGGGGCGACGACTCTCAGGGTCTCCGTCTGCAGGTACGCGTTCCACTTGCCCGCGGCCTTCAGAGAATCCACCTGCTGAGGACTCAGTTCGACACCGGAAAAGACGAAGATCGTGCCGACCAGCACTCCGATGACTGCTCCCACGGGATTGAACGCCTGGGAAAAGTTGAGCCGCCGTTCGGAAGTTCGAGGATCACCCAGCGTAGCGATGAAAGGGTTCGCCCCGGTTTCCAAGAAGGCCAAACCGCTGGCGATCACGAACAAAGCCAACAGGAAGAATCCGTATTGCCGAACGTGCGCGGCCGGCCAAAACAAGAAAGTACCTGTGCTGTACAAGAAAAGTCCCGTCACCAAACCTGCCTTGTAGCCATACTTCCGCATCAGGAAACCAGCAGGCATGGAAAGAAGAAAGTACCCCATATAGAAGGCTGATTGAATCAGTCCTGCCTTGAAGCGGGTTATTTCGAACGACTTCATAAACTGCTTGATTAGAATGTCATTCAAATTGTTGGGAATGCCCCAAAGGAGAAACAGTGCCGTAACCAGAACAAAGGGCAAGGTGTTACCGGGTGAGAACAACCGGGCCGAGCGATACTGGGTCAGATTTTCCTGCGTGTCAGGCATATGTGAGACTCCGGGATCTTCAATTTTGGGTCGTGCTAGCCGTGCCGCGTCATGCGGGGATCCATCGCGGCGCGGAGCCTACTTTCGGCACCCGCGCTCCAGTAGCTACAGTCAAGCTCCAGGAAAACGGACGTATAGGGTAGTGTCATATTCGTCTTGATAATCACCACGTGGAACGTCTGTCCGACCTGGTCGAGCGTCGAAATGATCTCTTCATGAGGCCGGACATTGACCGCGCAGTTCTTGAGCAACCCCGGCAAATGTTGGCGATAGGCCGAAATGCCTGGTGCGTCCGCTTCTTCCAGAACCTCCATATGACTGCCGGTCAACAGGATCGTTTCAATCCCCTCGCGCGATTGAGCAGGATAGGCGGAATCGGCGACGACAATCCAATTGCGATGGCCGAGGAGCGGAATTCGCTCGTGAAGCTTATATTGCCAACTCGTTATCGCAGCATTAGCTAACTTAGCATCTGGGGCAGTGGTCATCGCTTAATACCTCCTGGGAGTTGAGCTGGCGATGTTTTTCATCCCGCTGAAGAATTGTTCCTCGCTCATTCCGTCTCCATACGCGCGGCGGTCTCCACCCTTCGCCATTTGCGCAGTCAGTGTGAGTTGAGCTCCTCGTCAAAGCAGACTGCGACCTTGCCGCATTTTCCCGAGGCCATCAGCGCGTAGGCATCGCCCGCTCTGTCGAGCCGGAACCGGTGCGTCACCAGATCGGCGGGGTGCAAGTTCCAGCAGACCAGACGTTCCACCCGCTCCTCCATGAGCCAGGTTGAGGTGACCCACGAACCGAAGATTGTTTTCTGGTCGTGGATGATGTCCGGGGAGGGATTAAACTCCACTCTGCCGCCCTCGCCCAGAAAGACGATCCTCCCCCACTTGCGGGTGGCGCGGATGGCCGTGGCGCGAGCAAAATCGTTCGCGGAACAGTCCAACGCGCGCTCGACACCGCTGCCCCCCGTCAGGTGCTTCACCTGTGCAACGTTGTCCGGGCCGCTGGTCAGGACATCATCCCACAAACCGAGTTCTTTAGCGAGGCTCCTGCGCTCTTCGACAACGTTAATGCCGACGATCCTGCTCGCGCTAGCTTGCGGCAAAGGGCTCCGGTGGCAAGCCCCACCGGTCCCAGACCCGTGATCAGCACGGAATCGTTCCCGCTGATCCCCATCTTTTGCAGGCCCTCATAGACGGTACGCAAACAACGGCGGGATGAACGCCCAACCAATTTGCGATCCGCACCAGGACAGGGCCTTCGACGTCCACGGTGTCCTCGGGAGTCCGGTCGCGTTCGGGGCGGGCCGGAGAACCAATCGGGCAGAAACCGATGGGTTCCATCCCGTTGGAGCGCACGAATTCATACAGTCCCGGTTGCTGGAAGTGCGGGTGGATCTCCATCTCGTTGACCGCCGGCTTAATTCGCGAGTCCCTGAGCAGGGCTTGAGCTTTGGAATCGTCATGTTTGATGTGCCGATGTGCCGCACCAGCCCCATGTCCACCAACTTTTCCATCTGGCGCCATGTCTTCATGAAATGGTCGTGGATGTAAGGCTGGGCATGGGGGTCCGCGACGTCACATCGCAGTGGGGCGGGTGATAATTCGGAAACGGCCAGTGAACGAGGTACAGGTCGAGGTAATGCAACTGCAAATCCACAAGCGATTTCTTGCAGGATGCGACGCCATCGCCCTCCCCATGCTTGTCGTTCCACAATTTGGAGTTGACCCACAGTTCTTCGCGTTTGAGTCCACCCTTGATGATTTGTTGCAAGGCCACACCAATCCGGTTCTCGTTGCCATAGGCCGACGCGCAATCAATATGGCGATAGCCGACAGATGCCGCGCCTTTGACTGCTTCAGCGACCTCGTCAGCAGCGACGTGGTCGGAGCCAAAGGTGCCCAGACCGATCGCTGGCATCAGGGCGCCGGTGAGAAGCCTCCTTTTCGGGACTCGGCACGGATCTACGCCGTCTTCCGATCGAGTCCAGGCGAAATCAATGCTCTTGCTCATGCTGGCCGAATCTCCTTCTCACTATTGCGGCTTGGCGGCGGCTGCCTCCCAAGTCTGCCATCAGGCAAAGGCGACTTCAAGGTTTGACTTCCTCGACCTTCGTTAGAGATTGACCACTGATTTCAACTCGCTCTTATCGAACCCTGGATAGCTGTCGTCAAAGAGAATCGAGAACTTTCGCGCCTTGGGGAGCAGATCGGTGTATTGCACCGGCTCCGCAAATTCAACCCTGGCACCATAACGGACATAGAGCGGCAGCCTGGACAGCGGTGATTTAACTTGCTTCATATGCTGCGGCCCCGTGATGATCCCGCCGTTCCAGAAATCCACCCATTTGGCATCCGGCAGGTAAACATCGCGGGTGCCCGAAGGGTCCAGCACCGGGCAGACCAAAAACGAGTCTCCCAGTGTGTATTCGTCGGAAACCGCCCAAACTGTGGCATCGTCGGGCCATTCGAGGATGAGCGAACGAAACATTGGATAGCCGCTTCGACTGCACAGCTCCGCTTGGGAGAGAAGGTAGGGCAGCAGAGCATACCGGAATCTCAGCCACTGGCGTGCAATGTCGGAAACCGAGGGATACTCCCAGGGCTCACGAGGTGTCGAGCCGTGGTAACGCATGTGTGAGGTGAAGGTTCCTACCTGGGTCCATCGGATGTAGAGTTCCGGCGAGGGCTTCGTCTCCATGAAATTCGGTACTCCGTAAAATCCCGGAACGTCATGACTCCAGAATCCGAATCCCGAAAGTCCCAGGTGCATGCCGCCGCAAATAGTGCCGGCCAGCCCGTCAAAGGTGCATGCGCTGTCACCTCCCCAGTGGAGGGGATACCGCTGGCTGCCGGCCCAAGCTGACCTGGCCCATTCGATATTCTCCCCGGTCACTCGGCGGGTAATCTCCCATACCGCCCTCTGGTAGAGTAGTGGAAACAGATGACCGTATCTGGCGGCCGTAGCGTCTTTGTAAATTGCTTGGGTATCGATGGACTCGCCGAAATCCGCCTTAATGGCGGACGCGCCCATTTTCAGAAGCCGCTCCAGCATCCCCTGGTACCAGGTCACGGCGTCAGGGTTGGTGAAGTCGATGGTGTACCCCAAGTCCACACCGCTGGTGGGGTCGGTGGGCTTTCCCACGAAGCCTTTCTCCAGCGCGAACTTCCCCAGCGGCAGATCGCGAGTAATGTAGGGATACTGCCACAGGGAAACCCGAAACCCTTGTTCGCGCATGCGCCGGAAGAAATCGGGTGGATCAGGAAACCGTTCCTTGGAGAATGTCCAATCGCATTTCCACTCCGTAGCGAACCATCCGGTATCCACATGCAGGACATCAAAGGGGTATTGCTCTTTTCTCAGCCTGGCGGCAATCCCACTCACTTCCTTATCCGAATGATAAGACATTCGGCTCATCCATGTACCGAATGACCAAACTGGCGGCATCTTGGGGAAGCCCGTAATGCGGCGATAGTTGAAAAGGACTCGCTCGGGGGTGCCGCCACCGATGAAGAACATATCGAGAGCGTCGTCTTGCAGAAGCCATTGCACCGCGCGCGTGGAATGATGGCCGATGTCAAGCCGCATTCGCCCTGTCGAGTGTGCAAACAGGCCGTAACGTCGCGAACTCATGAGGAAAGGAATGTTCTTATAGGCGCGGTCGCTGTTGACGCCCAAGGCATCGGCGTTCACCAAATCGATTTGGCGGCCGAACAAATCAATACGATCAAACCGTTCCCCGGTCCCACAGAAATGCTCCCCGGGATGAAGATAGAGCGATATACCCATCGTCGGGGGGCCACTAGCTCGATCGAGGAACAAGGCGGCGAAAGAGTCCCATTCTCCGCGGGCCGCAAAGAAGTGGTCCTGACCTTGGAACTCGATGTTGACCAGCCCATCCGGCGAGATCACGGGAGCAAAATCACCCGATGCGACCTTAATTCGCCCCCTGGAATCGGACGAGACGACCCAACCATCCTCGTCCTTACTTAAGCGGGCTGGGGTCTTTCCCATACCGGGACCCCATTCGAGCATAGGACTCTCGTCGGCAAATGACCGCTCCGTGCGTGAAATGAGCATACGCACAACCTGGTCACCGTACAGCCGCACACGAATGTAGGCGGTGCCGGCCTCGGCGCCATTCTTAAGCTTGGGCGAAAGGGCGATGAGCGGCGCAGTGAACTGTGCGTCGCCATCCTCCTCAGCAGCGGACGCAACTCGCCCAATCCTGTAAAGCGTGTCCTGGGAAAGGTCGGTCCCTAACACGTCCCCTTGAAAGTACTTCGCCTGCAACCAATCCTGCTGGTTTTGTGCCGGAACCGGCGGAACCGCTTCCAGTTCCAGACTTGAACCCACCGTCACCACGCCACCAGCCAAAGCTACCCTCTTGCCAAACTGTCTGCGATTGAGTTTATGAGTGCTCATAGTATCTCCTTTATGTTCTTCCGAGTTCGCGGATCTTGCCGAGATCCTTAAGGCTACGCTCAAGATTCAAGATTTGCTTGCAGTAGCCCTCCGATTCGTTGGCTACTTGACAGCTTGGATGGTGGCTTGACTTCTGCGTTCCCGCTCCTTGCGAAGAGTCTCCGATTGCCTCAAGGCTTCGCTCGCAGCTTTTTCGTCTCCAACCTGTCGATAAAGTCTGGCGATCCGGTAGTGGAAAGTTCCGTCATGATCTTCGGGAAGGGCCTGCTTCAACTCTGCTATGGCCTCCAGCGTGCGTCCCTGGGATGCGAAGATCTTGCTTAGGAGCGCATGCGCTTTCGCGCGGCTCGAAGCATCCCCGCTTATGCTCGCCTTCGCATAAGGCTCTGCCTCCGCGAACTGATGGCGAAGAACCAGAATATCCCCCATCATAAAGTTCGCTTCGGGGTTTTGGGGGGCCAATTGGAGGACCGCTTTCAGCTCCGGCAAGGCCTTATCGAGAAGGAATGCATTGTAAAAAGTGGCAGCAAGTCCAAGGTGTGCAGAAACGTCTCCAGGCTTGAGTTCAATCGCTTTCCGGTACTCGCTTTCCGCTTCGCTGAAGTCCTTTCTTTCCCGGTAAACGTCTCCAAGCATAACGTGGACTGCGGGCGAATTGGGCTCGGCTTTGCCAGCCTGGACCAAGGCATTCACAGCAAGGACCTGGCTGGATTTGATTCGCCAATACCATGCGGCAGGGCTCTGCGCATCGGCATCGACTGCTTGCTGGCTCGCTAGAAAGCTCGTCCGGAAGTCGCCGGAATCGTAAGCACACTCAGCAAGGACCAGGGAGTTTTGGGGGCCCAGCTTCGACAGGGCAGGCTTCAAGCTTTCTTGGCAAGCGGTGTACTTTCCCTGCGAGTAGAATTGAGCAGCTCTCGCCTGGCTTACCCTCTGCGCACCCACATCAGGAGCCGGCTGGACGGAGCCCGCCAGGAAATTTGTGGACATTTCTGCGAAGGTCTCGACGGGATCTTTACGCCATCTCGCCAGAGCCGCCAACAGTGCATCTCTGAGTTCGGGTGGGGCGCCGTCGGGAACCGGTGTTCCTTTTAGTGACGTCTCTAAGCCTTCAAGTTGTTCGGTACTCAAGCCCTGCCACAACATGGGGGCATTCGCTGAAAGATAGTTAGGGTCAGCCTGCCAGACATGTGAAAGCTCGCCAACTGCTGTGGTCATGTCCCCGTGGCCAACCGCGATGCGGGCAAGGCCAAGACGGGCCATTGAGCAACGTGGAGAGTTCGTGAGCTCCGTCTGAAATTCCCCTTCCGCATCCGTAGACCTGCCTAATTGCATAAGGACAAAACCGAAGTCAGCACGCAGGCAGGAAGGACTGGATCGGGTCTCCAGCAGCCGGTGGTAAATCGCAACCGCATCGTTGAGGCGGCCCTCCTGCACGAAGGATTCCGCCCCCAAAGCCTGGAAGTAGGCCGAGTTTAAGTAGGCTTTTCCCAAATGCGCGACACCCTCATCCTCTAAACTTAGATACGTCGAACCCAAACCAAACCAAGCGCGTGGGTTCCCAGGATTCAACTGCACAGCCTCGTCATAGGACGTCCGAGCCTTGAGGAAGCTGCCCAATTCCCTGTAGGCCCGGCCCAGGCTTAGAACTACATTCGCATCACGAGGGTTGATTTCGTGTGCCCGCTCCAGATAGGAAACGGCTTCGCGGGGCTTTTCTATCTGCAACAAATCCAAACCCAAAAACAGATTGGGGACAAAGAGATGCGGGTCCTCCTGCAAGGCAGTACGAAACTCGGGGATTGCCGCCGCATATTCACCCAGCAGATGATACATCGTTCCTAAATTGGCGCGGACTTCTGCGGAGTGGGGCGCAGTCTTCAGCATTTCCTGATAGATCTGAGCTGCCGCACGGTAATTACCGCTACGCTGGGCCTCCTCAGCCCTGGAAGCAAGACCTTCTTGGGTCTCATCGGAACTAACCACCCCCTGGCCTGTTAGGGTGGTCGTGACAAGGCAACCTGAAATGAAAAGAAGGGCGAAGGTTTTTGCCCTTGCCCGCAGGCGAGGCATTACCGCATTTCCTATAGCTACGAGGTAGTGGCATGTTAATTCGGGGTCTCGCGCTGGCAAATCGGGTCGCACAGCATTTCGGATGGCAAGTAGGCCAAGCTCAAGCGGAGAATCGACCGTCATGAACCCTCCGCCCGAAAGGAAAAGTGAAACCCCTGGGGACCCTATCGGGCCCCCAGGGCTGTCTGAGGTGAGAGATGCGCCAGCTCATCCAACCTACCAGTATAGCTTCAAGGCAAACTGGATGTCACGGGCACGATATGCCGAGGTAATCGTTCCAAACCCACTAGTGGGAGAGGGATTATAGGACTGATTGGGAGCGTAGAAATCCACGTTGTTGAAGGCATTGTAGAATTCTGCTCGGAATTGAACTCGCAACTTCTCCTGCCAATGCCACCACTTTTCTATACCCAAGTCCCAGTCTTTGAATCCCGGCGCCCGCAGGTTTGGCATGTAACGCGGTACGTCCCCGAATGTGTAAGGCGCGGCTGTTGCGAAGGCGTCGATGTTAAACCACTCAGAGACCGACGGATTCGAGATGTGTGGGTTAGCGACCAGGTTTGGGCGCTGGTTGGCGCCCCACCCGAGTTGGGAAGGAGCTGCTTCAGTAATACTCAAAGGGAAGCCGGCCTTGTATGTGGTGATTCCAGACAGTTGCCACCCGCCCAGGACGGCGTCGCCAACCCCCTTGAGGTCCGAGGCGAACCGTTTGCCATGACCCACTGGCAACTGGTAGACATAGTTAACAACCAGACTCTGCGGAATGTCATCGCCATCCAGCGACTTTTCCGCGATGCGATCATAGGCGTTGCGGTCCTCCGCTGATCCGATGTTTGCCCATTCAGCCTGCCCCGCGTCATTGTCAATGAACTTCGAAATGGTGTAGGAGACTCCAACTTGCAGGGCTTGAGCCCAGCGATGGCTGAATGTTATCTCCGCAGCGTTGTAAGTAGAGAATGAGCCCGGCAGTTGATCATCGTTTACTCCGCAATACTGGGGGAAAGGCAACTCGAGCTGACCTGCCGGCACGGTAGGATTGTTGAGGCCACAGCCACTTGAGGTGATGTGACCATAGAAGGGGTTGGTGACCGAGTTCAGCAGTGCGTTGCCCTGGGCGTAATCCGCCGTGGGCAACTGATCCGCCGGGACTCCGCTAAACGGCAGCTTGAGGCCGTGATTGCCGACATAGGTAACGTCGATCTTGTCGTTCTTGCTGAGTGCATATTGCAGGCCATACATCCATTGCTCGACGTAAGGTGTCGGCCGATAGTGCTCAACCGCTGTGGTTGAATTGCCCACATCCTGCAACCCCCCCAAGGCATTTCCGGGAGGGGTGATATATCCGTTCGGGAAAGGATTGGTTAGCGTGTTCACAGGCGTAATCCCATCCACGGTGCCCACGTAAGGGGTGGCCTGGGAATAACCGTCATTGGGCGGGCTAAGTTCGAAAGCCTCAACATAGAACATACCGAAGCCCCCTCGCATGACCAGCTTATCCGTCAACTGATAGGCCAATCCGAGACGTGGTGCGAAGTTCGAGTGCTGGGGATTGTAAACAGCACGGCTGTTACTGTTAGTAAAAACGAGTTCGCCCGGATAGGTGGTGCCGACAGCTTGACTGATAGGGTTCGCGGCGGTGAAATTGAACCACTGCGTCCCATTGTGGCGCTCGGTGGGTCCCGGCTGAAGGTCGTAGCGCAACCCCAGGTTCAGGGTGAGCTTCCGCGTGGCTTTCCAATCATCCTGGAAGTAAAAGCCGTACATCGTTCTCTCAAAGGCCCCAAAAGCATTGACCGCGGTCCCCCCGATGCCCACATTGGACCCGTTGGCAGAAGTATTATTACCGGTCCCCAGCAAGAAAGAGGCGAACCCGAAGCCGGTCGCGGAGATCGCCGCTTGTTGGGTGTCATTACAAGTCGAGCATCCGGTCGGATCAGGACCCTGGGTCATGGTCTGCGGGAAAAAGAAGTTTGTCTCAGCCAACCTGCCGCCCAGATCTTGCTGCACGACACCCATGAACCCCATATTCATGGTATGCGCGCCATGAGTCTTGGTGACGTCCACCGAGTAACTCCCGACATTTCGGGGGAACGAACCTTCACCCCCGCCGCTGGACAACGATCCCGGTCCCAAACCACCCATGGTGGTTATCCCAATATCAGGGAACTCATTCGATATACTGTTAAGGAATGACGGCAGTCCGAGAGTGGAAGGTTGGAAAGGGTATGCCTGCATTGTATTACCCTCGGCCCAACGGACCAAGCCAATGTTCGCGCTCATCACCAAGGTGGGACTGAAAGTGCGCGTGTAGTTGGCTGCCATGTCCCAGCGATTGTCTAAGGCGAGCCCTCCCCCTCCACCCGGATCGCTGGTGCCGAAAGCATCCGCTGCCAGTGTCTTGTACTCCTTCTTCCATGACCAGCGTGCAAACATTCGCGACTTATCGCTGATATTTTGGTCAACGCGAATGGAATACTCATCCCAAAGGGACGGGGCGGCGGCTGCAAATGTGTAGTTGTTGTCCAAGGCGCTGGAGGTTGGCTTCGGCCAATACTGCAGGAAGTTGCTTGCTACCGCATTTATAGGCACCGTGCTGGACGACAAAATATTGCCCGGGATGGGATCGCGATAGTAGCAGGTTGCGGGAGCAGGGCTGCCAGGGCAGGCGACTGGCAAGCCCGAAACTGAATCCGTCCCGCCGTTCGTGAGCAGCCGGGTGCTGAAGGGATTGTAGATCTCGCCCGCCAAAATAGGCCGGCCCAAAGCGTCAGAGCCGTTGGATGCCCCCAGCTCCGCGGAGAAGTCGCCGGTGCGCATGGCGGCTGTGGGCACTGTGGTGGTGTACGAGATGGGCGTACTCTGGCGGAGACCTTCGAAATCGCCAAATATGAAGGTTTTATCTCGTTTTTCGTAAAGCTTCGGGATATACAGCGGTCCACCGGCCGTTACGCCGAATTGGTTACGCCTGAACGAGGGGAGCGGGGTGTTTGCCGCGTTGTTAAAGTAGTTGTTGGCGTCGAAAACGTTGTTGCGCAGGAATTCCCAAGCGTCGCCGTGAAAGTCGCGCGTTCCTGACTTGGTGACGGCGTTCACGACGTTTCCAGTGCTCCAACCGTACTGGGCGCTGAAAGTATTGGTTTGGATTGAGAACTCTTGGGTGTTATCCACGGAGGGGACGTACATGTATCCACCCCAGTCAGGACCAACGTCCCAACTGCCATCCAAGAGCACGCCAGTTGTCCCGAAGCGCCCACCTCCAAAGTTCATGAAGTAATAGTCCTGGTCGGCTGTGTCGGCTTGCCCAGACCCGTTAACGACTTGGTATTGCGAGCTGTTGTTGACGCTGGCATTCAGGTAGACCAGCCCGAACACATTCCGCACATCGAGGGGAAGCTCAGAGACCTGGGTCAGCGTGACGGTTGTCCCCACGTTGGCGTCCTCGGTTTCCAGCATAGGGGCGCCCGCCGAGACGGTAACCTCTTGAGTGACTGCTCCCAATTCTAAGGTCACATTTTGCGTGGCTGCCTGGCCAACCTCCAACACAATTCCGGACTGCACGTACGTCCGAAAACCGCTCTTTTCAACTTTCAAGGAATAGGTCCCCGGACGCAGCAAGGAGAACGTAAACCTGCCGTCCGGTTGCGTGGGGAACGTTTGGGCGAATCCTATTGCCGGGTTGGACAGAGTAATCGTGGCTGCCGCAACGACGGCACCCGTCTTGTCGTAAACAGAGCCGCTCAACGAGGCATCGAAAGCTTGAGCCTGCGCCCACGCTCTGGGCACGGCAGGGCCAAGCAGCGTGAGCCCCAAAAATGCAACGGTCGCAATCGCAAGCCTCGACCTGTGGTTGCGGTCATTGAACATCCTGCACACTCGTAACGCAAATTGTCTCATCTTTGCCCTCCGCAAAGGCATTTCCGTCTGAATTGACCCAAGACCCTCGACCAAGCTGCAGTTGTTCAAAGCTGACATTAAAACTCACGCCTCCGAAGGCGCCCCGGAAGAGGGGCACAAACCCTGGTGGGTGTGCCGAACAAGCCTGGAAAGGGCAAAGGGCGCCTCCCCCGAGGGCACAAAGAGTAGTCGCTGCGCAACCTACGTCGTTACGCTTTGAGCCGTCAAGGTAGATTGCAGTTTTAAACAGTAAGAGGTAGGATGTTGGTGCCTGTTACCCTATTCTCCTGTGGCCCATAACCGGCCAGGGAGTAGGAACATTTGCCGGAGGTAACTTACCTCCGCTTTAACCCAGTAGTCTCGCGCGGCGTGACACCTGAACGCATGTGCCGCGCCGATGCTCCCGTTTTTGGGCTTTCAAGCGCCGGAGGGTGGACGATGCGTGTGTCCGCGGCGGTTTCGGGGGCGTTTCTGTCGGAAGTCTTGGGCCTCCACCGCGAGGTGCCGTCATGAAGGGCAAATCCGGGCTGAACGCCGAGGCAAGTTCCCCTAAGCAGGCTCCCCCGCTGAGCAAAGACCACAAGGCCGCTCTCCACCGCCAATTGGAGAAGATCCTGAATAGCCATGCCTTCAGGACCAGCAAGCGGTCGCAAGAGTTCCTCTCTTATGTGGTGGGCCATACCCTGGAAGGGGACACCGCCCCGCTGAAAGAGCGAACCATTGGCGTGGACCTGTTTGACCGCCCGGCGGATTACGCCACCGGGGAAGATGGCGTGGTTCGAGTCCAGGCCGGGGAGGTGCGCAAAAGGCTGGCTCAGTTCTATCATGAGCAGGGGAATTCCTCGTCGGTTCGCATCGAGTTGCCGGTGGGCTCGTACATCCCCGAGTTTCGTTGGAATGCGGCCGCCGCTCGCGCCGAGCTCCCCATACCCCCGCTGGCGAAGTCTCGCCGCAAGCTATGGCTGGTCCCGACGATTGCCGTTCTGGGCCTAGCTGGGCTGTTGGCCACCCTGCGCCTTCACTTTGGGAAGTCATCCGAGTCCCCTCTGAACCAGTTCTGGTCCCCGATTTTCGGGACATCCCAAGCTGTTCTGATCTGCTTGGCCAAACCTGTAGTCTATCGGCCATCCCAGGACGTATACCGCCGATTCGCCAAGGCTCACCCCGACGCCTTCCAGACCAATGTGGAGAGGTACAATAAGTTGCTTCCTTTGAATCCCAGTGAGCCCTTGCGATGGGGCGATATGGTTCCCGTTCCGGCTTTTGGGGTTGCTGCCGGGGACGTTTATGCGGCCACCCGCATTTCTGGCCTCTTCGGCCGAATCAACAAACCCTGCCAGGTCAGGATTGGGAGCGATTTATCCTTCGAGGACATTCGCAACTCCCCCACCGTGCTGGTGGGGGCATTCAACAACCCCTGGACTCTGCAACTGACCTCCGATTTGCATTTCGTGTTCACGGAAGACATTGAAAGCGACCGCATTTGGATCGAAGACCGCACCGCCTCACGACGGGTTTGGGGGATGCGCGTGGGCTCTCAAGACCATGTGCTCGAGGATTTTGGCGTTATCACCCGCGTGCTGAAATCCAAGACCGGGCACGTTCTGATTGCCGTAGCCGGTATCGGTGTCGACGGCACCGAAGCCGCGGGCGAATTCATCTCCACTCCCGACTCGTTTGCCGAAGGCATGCGCTCCGCTCCAGCCGGATGGGACAAGAAGAACATGCAAATCGTCGTCGAAACCACCGTTACCGATTCTGTCCCCGGCCCTCCCCACGTCGTCGCTAACTATTTTTGGTAAGTGAGACTTTGCGGATGGCGACGAGCCGTGGACCTACACAACAGGTCCGCGCTCCACCTGCTAGCCTGTGACGCCTAACGAACTTGGCGTGCCCAAGGGGAACGACGAGTGGGCGGTTAGGGTGGTGCGGGCGCGTTGGCCCGCTGCCAGCTTGAAGTAGCCGGCGGCGAAGGGCTTCGACGCGGACCGTGGGCCAGTGGGAGAGGTTGGCGAGGGTGCGATTCTTGACCTAGCCGAGCTGGCGAGAAGATTCACGGAGGAGGATGGCGGGGAAGAGGTTCGGTTTGTGACGGTGGTGATATACATGACTTGTGTATATCATAATTAGTCTTCCTTGTCAATAACAATCTTTTGTATACATAACAACAAATCGCCCCACGAATCACCGCATCTGGCTGGCCCGCAACAGCTTCAGCCGGTCGCGAGGGGGGAAGGTCCGCCCGAAAGGAGGCTTGTCAAGAAAAAGTTGTAACGTTACTGTAGCTAAGAAAATATGATGAATAAGTTGCTTTAAGGCGTAAGAGTTAGCTTGAATCTTGTAGCGAATTAACGTTTTGGATACTTATCATAAAGAAGCCGTTGCAGACCGTATCGGAAATGCGTATACTCCCTCCGCTATAGTTCTCGCACCTTTGCGAAATACTTGTGGGTGGGTGGTTTATTGATGAAGAGGTCCGCATCCTACACGATGCGTGACGTTGCTCGGCTGGCACGCGTTTCGGTGACCACTGTATCTTCGATTGTAAATGGACGAGGAGGGGTGAGGCCGGAGGTGGTCGGGCGCGTCGATGACGCCATCGCTACTCTCGATTACCATCCTAACGAAGTGGCGCGCGGCCTCAAAGTTAACCGAACGTTTACGATCGGTATTATCCTCCCGGATGTTACCAACCTTTTTTTCAACGACATTCTTCGAGGGGTTGAAACCGAGGCTCGCCGCAACGGTTATGCGGTCATCCTGTGTGACTCCAATGAAGATCCGGCTCAGGAGCGCGAACTGCTTACCGTGCTCGTTCGTCGGCGTGTGGACGGCATATTGTTAGCCTCCACGCAAGCCAGCCTGGCAGTGAGCCGGCTGGCGATGCGACGCCCCCCGATTGTCTGCTTTGACCGCGAACCCGAGGGATTCAAAGGTCCGGCTGTAGTTGTTGACAATGTGCTCGCAAGTTATGAAGCTACTCGGCACCTAATTGAGTTGGGCCAGCAGCAGATTGCCATCATTGCCGGCCCGGACACCACTTTGACCGGATCTGGACGTTCTCGAGGGCTTCCGCCAGGCGCTTCAGGAGGCACATCTTCCGCTGCGCGAGGAGTACCTTGGACGTGGGGGTTTTTCCATTCAGGGCGCATACAGTGCGGGGTTGGAAATGCTTAAGCTTGCGAACCCGCCCACAGCCATCCTTGTCTGTAACAACCGCATGACCCTGGGCTTAATGCGTGCTCTCAAGGATCTCGGCCTGAAGTGCCCCCAGGACGTAAGCGTCGTCGGCTTTGACGACTTTGATTGGTCTGAACTCTATAGTCCAAGGCTGACGACAATCGTGCAACCGTCTTACGAAATGGGCAAGCGGGCTACAGAAAAGTTGCTGCAAGTGATCCAAGCCCCGGATCGACATATTGAGAGTGGCGAGCGAAATCGCTTAGTCTTAAAAGCGGAGTTGCGGGTACGTGAGTTGACGGCCCCACCTGCGAGTGTCTCTGGGCGCCCCCAAGAGAACACGGTAGCACCAATTCCTAAGCCGTCAGAAGCCACAACGTCGCGGCTATCGGAACGGTCATCGGTCACGGGAGACTAAGTTCTTAGGCTCGGCGACCCGCTTGAGTCAATCGGCAAGCTTTAAGAAGGCAACCTACATGTCCATTGATCGGAGAACATTCTTGAGGTCTAGTGGGGCCGCGGCACTCGGGGCTCTTCTGCCGCGTGGTTCCGGTTTTGCCTCTGCTTCAAATGCCCCAGAGGCGTTTCAGTGGAAAACCCGTGACCTGGTTTTCACGTTCGACGTGACGGCTGGGAAACTGCGCCAAGAACGACTCGTCCCCGCCAACGTGCCGATCGCTGACAATTCTTCCGGAGTGGAAGTAGCACTTCAATGCAGCGGGGAAGATTCTCCCGATCAAGGCATGAAATCCGGCGTCGGGCAGCCCGGCGCACGGTTACTATTTGCCGGGAAGCGCGAGGAGTCGACGGGCGGATGCAACCGCCTGGTGTGCCTTCATACGGACCCGGTTTTGCACCTCCGTGTGGAATCTGTTTATGAGGCCCATGATGGGGTTCCCGTAGTCCGAAGGTATTCGCGAGTCACCAATGAAGGGACTTCGTCTGTAGGTATCGAGTTCCTGAGTTCAGCGATGCTCCACGCACTTGCCGCCCCACAGGACTACGACCGTGAGCTCCGCATCCATATTGCCCTGAATAGCTGGATGGCGGAAGGACAGTGGCATACGCTCCGTCCGTCGGAAATGGGCTTTGTCGAAAACGAGCGCACAAGCTGGTCGGAAGCTCAAGCAGGAAGTGTTGGCACTTGGTCGACAGAGCGGTATCTGCCGATGGCTATGGCCGAAAACACCCGACTAGGTCTGATCTGGTTCTGGCAGATTGAACACGATGGATCCTGGTACTGGGAGATCTCCAATGTTTCGGCGCGAAGTAACCACGCCGACGACGTCTATGCCTACCTCGGCGGCCCCGACGATCTACACTCCGCGGCGTGGAAGCGTTTAAATCCTGGAGAAACCTACGAAACTGTTCCGGTGGCAGTCGGATGTGTGCACGGCGGGTTCGCTGACGCCATCGAGGCATTGACACGCTATCGCCGCGTCGCGTGCGAAAAACCGCGCGATAACAATCTGCGATGCCCCGTCATATTCAACGACTATATGAACTGCCTCTGGGGCGACCCGACGGAAGAAAAGGAATTGCCAATGATCGCCGCCGCTGCTAAGGCAGGCTGCGAATACTTCGTAATCGATGCCGGGTGGTATGCCGATCTGCATGAAGACTGGAGTCCGACCATCGGTTCATGGCAGCCCTCTCCCTCGCGATGGCCGCGCGGTCTGAAGTTTGTGCTCGATCAGATCCGGCAAGCTGGAATGATTCCGGGATTGTGGCTCGAACCCGAGGTAGCCGGGGCAAAATCCTTGCTGGCTCAAAAGCCAGATAACTGGTTTTTCGTGCGTCATGGCAAAAGGGTGCTAAAGAATTCGCGGTTTCTGCTTGATTTCCGCAACCCCGCAGTGAGGGCCTACCTCGATCAGGTGATCGCACGCCTCGTGGACGATTACGGCGTCTGCTATATTAAGATGGACTACAACGTCGATTCGCTGCAAGGAACCGAGCTCAACGCGGATAGCTTCGGACAAGGTTTGCTCGAGCATAACCGCGCCCACTTGGCATGGTTAGACAGTATTCTGAACCGTTACCCCGACCTGATCATTGAAAACTGTGGCAGCGGGGGCGGGCGCATGGATTACGCGATGCTCAGCCGTCTGCAGATACAATCCATGACCGACCAGGAGGATTATCTAAAGCTCCCCGCAATTCTGGTGGGCGCGTCTGCGGCGGTTTTGCCTGAGCAACTCGCAATCTGGTCTTACCCGCTGGCGAACGCTGACGCCGATCAAGCCAGCTTCAATATGGTCACGGCTATGATGTGCCGTATTCACCAAAGCGGTCACCTCGATTCAGTTTCTACGGAAGCACGGAAACAGGTATCCGAAGGCATCCGGTTGTATAAAGAAGTTCTTCGCAAGCACATTCCTGCGGCAGTGCCCCTCTATCCACTCGGCCTGTCTGACGTGACCGACGCGAAAGCGCCGATTGCTTTGGGAATGCGGTCTCCGCAACAAACCTTGCTAGCGGCCTGGAGAATCGAAGGTCCCGCGACAATGAGAATACCATTGGCGACCGGGGACCCGAAGCTTTTATATCCCACCGATCTGGGCATCAAAATCGCGTCAGCAGAAGGAGTATTGAACATTGAGATCCCGCGAACACGCATGGCTTGCTTGGTTTCGTTATAGAATCTTGTTGATCGGGGTGTCCAGGTTGCGTTCGGCATCGACAATTGTGCCGGGCGACAACGGAAGGATACAGAAAAACCCATTGCGGAATGCCATGAGAACGACCTTCCCTCCACGGTGGAGCGTCTGGACATTACTCTTTCTCGCCGGGTGCTGTTTCCTCTGGAGCACAACGGAGGCAAGCGCTCAGCTTTGGGACGTGCCTCCCCTGCCTCCCGTCAAGTATGCGCCCGCTCCGGACGGCATGAGTGCTACGGTGGGGAACGAAAGTCTCCATATTTCCGTTTGCCGTTCCTCGGTCATACATTTTGTAGCCACGCCCGAGCCGCCTGACACAATCAAACAGCGCCAACCATGGGTTCTGGATTCGAAGGAATCGTGTCCAGGCGCGAAGTTCCAGGTGTCTCAAACAGCAGATGCGGCTATGCTCACGACCGACAATCTCAAGATTGCGCTCTCGCTCAAATGGGGTAACGTACACTACAGCACCGTAGGAAACGAGAACCTTTTGCTCGAGGGGAACGCCATTCCGCGCACCTACGAACCGGCCGAATTGAATGGCGAGAAGACATTCCACATCGAAGACAGATTTGGACCGGACGCAACGGAAGGCTTCTACGGATTGGGCCAGCACCAAAGTGGACTATTCAATTACCGCGGAGCCACTGTTGAACTCGCGCAGAACAACACCGATGTTGCTATTCCTTTGCTGCTGTCAACCAAGGGCTATGCGCTGATGTGGAACACTGCCTCTCTGACCTACGTCGATAATCGCTTCCCGCTCGCATTGAACCTGCGATCGCTCGCGGGCAAATCGATCGACTACTACTTCATCTACGGCCCGGAATTGGACCAGATCATCCACGAATATCGAAACCTCACTGGGCACACGCCGATGCTCCCTAAGTGGGCCTATGGGTTTTTCCAGTCGAAGGACCGTTACGTCTCCCAGGAGGAAGTATTAGGCATCGCGCATCGTTACCGTGAAGAACATATCCCGCTCGATGCCATCGTGCAGGACTGGTTTTGGTGGAAGACGGAAGGCGATCCGGTGTTTAATTCCAACTTCCCCGATGTCCCCGCGGAACTCCAGCGTCTGCACGATGAACATGTCCACGCCATGATCTCGGTGTGGGGGCTCTTCGATACGAAGTCGCAAAATTACCAGGAACTCGTAGCCCAACACTTCGACATTCCCAATGCTCATGTATACGATGCGACCAATCCTCAAGCCCGCGACTTTTATTGGAATAAGCTCGTTAGCAAGCTGTTCTCTCAGGGCTGGGATGCATTCTGGCTCGACAGCGCAGAACCGGAAGAATACTGGCCCCACATGGGCGATGCGATCCTGCGCGACAAGCAAATCGCCATCGGCAACGGCGCGCAGTACACGAACATATTCCCGTTCATGCACACTCTCGGCATCCAGCAGCATTGGAAAGCGACTACCGATCGGAAACGCGTTTTCTTGCTGACGCGGTCGGCCTTCCTCGGCCAGCAACGAGTTGGCGCCACCGTGTGGTCCGGCAACGTCTATGGCTCTTATTGGGGTTTAAGACATCAAGTGGCCGCGGGACTTAACTTCGCTCTTTCCGGATACCCCTACTGGACGACTGATATCGGCGGTTATTGGCCGCCTCATGCCAACCCTCTTGATGATCCAAAATATCAGGAGCTTTACGCACGATGGTTCGAGTACGGAATCTTCTGTCCTATTTTCCGCACCCACGGACACCGGCCGAAAAATGAGATTTGGGCCTTCGACAAAGTTGCGCCGATCCTGATTGAATACGACAAGCTTCGTTACCGTCTTATGCCCTACATCTATTCCCTGGCATGGCGCGTCACCAACGAGGATTACACCATCCAGCGGCCACTGGTGATGGATTGGCGCACCGACCCAAATACTCGTGACATTGGCGACCAGTTCATGTTTGGGCCTGCAATCCTGGTTAGCCCCGTGCTTCAGCCGAACGCTAGTCGCAGAACTTTGTATTTACCAGATTCCCCAGGGTGGTACGACTTTTGGACGGGAGCGCCACAGCAGGGAGGCCGTGAAATTGACGCCGACGCCCCTCTAGATCGCATTCCACTCTACATGCGCGCCGGTTCGATTCTTCCCCTCGGCCCGGAAATTGAGTACGCCGACGAGAAGCCCGCGGGGCCAATCGAATTACGGGTTTACCCCGGAGCCGAGGGCAAGTTCGAGATGTATCAAGACGCGGGCGATAGCTACGACTATGAAAAAGGCGCCCACTCTGTCATCCCAATTCACTGGTCGCAGTCAGCGCGAACTCTGACGATTGGAGATCGAGAAGGACGTTATCCGGGAATGCCTGCGAGCATTCAATTCAGAATTGTATGGGTATCCGCCGGGCGCGGCTCAGGGGTCGCGCCGGTGGCCAACCCCGACAAAACCGTTGAATACACCGGAAAGGCAATTTCGGTTCAGGCACCTTGAAATACGTTGTTCCAAAGCAGTCCCGGGCCGTTCAAGGTCAGGCGCGGCTGAGGTGGCAACGCCAACTGTTATGAAATGGCGGACTCCGCAGAATGTCTTGCAATCGCTCTTGCTTTTCTGGAGTCGAGCCGCAACAATAGTCGGGCCCACTAGCGAACCGTCTTAACTGGGTTGGGGTGCTCTTCCCTCTTGGTACGGAGCGGCCGCAAGGGAGACCGCAAATGCGGGGAATTAGGCTGCAACCGTGCCTGTATAATACCCGCCGCCTTTACCCAGGCGTGTTTAAGATGATGGGGATTTCGATGAGAACGGCAAGATTGCTTCGGGTGATGGCACTGTGCCGCAAACCATAAAGGTGCTTTTGCCCAAGGCGCTAAAGAGATGATCGTCGTGCTGCCCGATTCTAAAACCATGCACAAGGGTTCCATGTATTCGAGTTCGGCCACCACCGGAGATTTCGAGAACTTCATTGCGCACGACCTGGTTGCCTACATCGACGGGCATTACCGGACGCTTCCCCATCGGCTGAGCCGGGGCATGGTGGGCCACTCCCTGGGAGGGTACGGTGCGACCCGCATTGGCATGAAGCATGCCGAGGTGTTCGGCAGCCTGTACATCATGAGCCCCTGCTGCTTATCTCCGCGGCCCGCCGGACCGGCGAACCCGGAAATGGCCAGGACTCTGGAGGCGGTGAAAGCGCCTGCCGGCTCGGCAAACCTGCCGTTTTTTGCCCGCGCCCAGCTCGCCACCGCCGCCGCATGGTCACCCGATCCGAAGAATCCGCCGCTTCATCTTGACCTGCCGACGAAAGACGGCGTGCCTCAGCCGGACGTGCTCGCAAAATGGACGGCTAATGCCCCGCCGGCTTTCATCGATCAGTACATCGGCAATCTGCGTCAGTATCGCGCCATAGCGATCGACGTGGGTGACCGGGACGGTTTGCGAATCAATACCGGCAAGCTGCGTGACGTTCTTGATAAGTACGGAATCGCGAACAGCTTGGAAGTGTATCAAGGCACTCACACGAGTAGAGTTGCTGATCGTTTCCAGAATCATGTGATGCCGTTTTTCAGCCGGAATCTCTGTTTTCAGGCAGGTTGCCCGTAGCCACAAATCGACAGCTTATAGGGGGAAGAGATGAACCATCCTGGAAAGTTTATGTTGGCAGTCCTCACCGCGTGCATGGCCCTTATGACCTGCGCCGCCACTGCGCAAGACAATTCCAATTTGCCTTACATGAATCCCATGCTCTCGCCCGAGCAGCGTGCGGCGGACTTGGTACACCGCATGACCCTGGAAGAGAAGGCCTCGCAGCTTGTGAACCAGTCGCGCGCGATTCCACGGCTCAAGGTTCCGGCATACGACTGGTGGAGTGAGGCGCTGCACGGTGTCGCCGAAGAGGGCACGACGGAGTTTCCGGAGCCCATTGGTCTCGGCGCTACCTTTGACGCACCCGGAGTCCACGCCATGGCTGTGGACATCGGCATCGAGGGCCGCATCAAGCACGTGCAGGCAGAACGCGCCGGCCACAGCAACGTCATGGAAGGCCTCGATTTCTGGGCTCCGAATCTCAACATCTTTCGCGATCCGCGCTGGGGCCGTGGCCAGGAAACCTATGGCGAGGATCCCTTCCTCAGCGGCCGCATGGGCGTGGCCTTTGTCACCGGAATGCAAGGCGATGACCCGAAGTACTACCGCGTGATCTCGACGCCCAAGCACTACGCCGTGCACAGCGGCCCGGAGACGACGCGCCACTTTGCCGACGTTGACGTCAGCAAGCACGACATGGAAGACACGTACCTGCCGGCGTTTCGCGCCGCCGTCACCGAGGGCAAGGCCGGCTCGGTCATGTGCTCTTACAACGCCGTCAATGGTCAGCCGGCGTGCGCCAATGAATTCCTGCTGCAGGATCAGCTACGCGAAAAGTGGGGCTTCCAAGGGTATGTGGTGTCCGACTGCGACGCTGTCCGCAACATTTTTAACGGCCACCATTACCGCCCCACCCAGCCCCAGGCCTCCGCCATCTCGGTCGAGCGTGGCATGGATAACGAGTGCATCGACTTTGCCAAGGTCCCGGACGACCACGACTACAGGCCGTATTACGAAGCTGTCCAGCAAGGCTACCTCAGTGAGAGTGCGATGGACACGGCGCTTATCCGCCTCTTCACGGCGCGGATCAGGCTGGGCATGTTCGACCCGCCGGAGATGGTGCCGTATACGAAGATCGAGGAGAAGGAACTTGACAGCCCTGAACACCGCGCGCTGGCCCGCAAGCTCGCGAATGAGTCCATGGTGCTACTGAAGAATGATGGCACTCTGCCGCTCAAATCAGGAATTACCAAGATCGCCGTGGTCGGCCCGCTGGCGGATCAGACCCGGGTCCTGCTGGGCAATTACAACGGATCGCCGACGCATAGCGTTTCCATGCTGGAGGGCCTCAAAGCGGAGTTCCCGAAAGCCAAGATCACATTCGTTCCGGGAACCCAGTTCCTGCGCAACGACGGAAATCCGGTGCCGGACAATCTGCTGACGACGGCCGATGGCAAACCCGGTCTTAAAGCGGAATACCGCAATTGGCAAGGATTTGGAATGGGTCCGGGAGCAAGGACGGCGCCGCTGGCGAGCCGGGTTGAGCCGAATATCAACCTCAGCGAGAGCAATCTGCCGGCGGAGGTGGCGGGGAAGGGGGCCCTCACCATGGAGTGGACGGGATTCCTGACGCCGCCGGATTCCGGTGAATACCTCATTGGCCTACGGGCTGAGGGCTTTCTCATGGTGATGGTGGGCGGCAGACCGGTGGCGATGGATTATGGAACCCGCGCATTCGAAGGGAGGGTCGGGCGCGTGCATCTGGAAAAGGGGCAGAAGGTCGCGCTCAGCATTCGGTACGGAAATAGGGGCGGAGGGTCGCCGCACGCGCAGCTCATCTGGGCGAAAGTGGACAATGCCCCTTCACCCGAAGCTATCGCCGCGGCGAGGAATGCCGATCTCGTCATTGCCGCCGTCGGGATCACCAGCCAGCTCGAAAACGAACAGTCGCCGGTGGACGAACCCGGATTTTTTGGGGGAGATCGCACCACCATCGATCTGCCCGAGGGGGAAGAAGCTCTCATCGAAGCCGTCGCGGCGACCGGCAAGCCCCTGGTCGTGGTGCTGATGAATGGCAGCGCCCTGGCCGTGAACTGGCCGAGTGAGCACGCCAACGCCATTCTCGAGGCGTGGTACTCCGGCGAGGAAGGCGGCGCGGCCATCGCGGAAACGTTAAGCGGGAAGAATAATCCTGCGGGCCGTCTGCCGGTTACCTTCTACAGGAACATCCATCAGTTGCCCCACTTTGAGGACTACTCCATGGAAGCGCGCACCTACCGCTACTTCCGGGGCAAGCCGCTGTATCCTTTCGGCCATGGCCTGAGTTACACGACCTTCAGCTTTAGCGATCTCAGCCTCCCCCAGACAGGCGTGCAGGCGGGCGATCCAGTGGGAGCTGATGTAACGGTGAGCAATGCCGGAAAGTTGGCAGGGGACGAAGTCGTGCAGCTCTATCTGAAATTCCCGCCGGTAAACGGGGCGCCGCAAATAGCTCTGCGGGGATTTCAGCGCATTCACCTGGATCCGGGCGCCAGCGAGAAGGTTCATTTTGAGCTAAAGGGTCGGGACTTGGGCATGGTGACGGAGGACGGCCGTCCGATTATCGCCGGCGGCGATTACACCGTCAGCATCGGCGGCGGTCAGCCTGATACCGAAGCCCCGGGGGTCACCGGGCACTTCCGTGTAGAAGGACAGATCGACTTGCCGGAATAGCGGGTGTCTGGTTCCGCGAAGACAGGAATTTTCGGCCTGCCGGCGGAACAAAATTTTAATTGATGACTGAGTCTCAATGCCGGGGACTCCTGAGGGAAAAGACGACAGGGCCGTCCTCGGCATCACCGGCGAACTTAAAGGCGAGGAGATGCCGGTGAGCGAGCCGGCTTCAAGGGCGGCGATCGCACCGGCTTCGATCTGCCCAAGCCGGAAGAGGATTTGCCCGAAGCCGTCGCCGCCACTGGCAAGCCCGTTGTGCTCGTCCCCACCAACGGCAGCGCCCTCGCGGTCAACTGGGCCAAAGGAGCACGTCAATGCCATCCTCGCAGCGTGGTATCCCGGCGAAGAGGGTGGCACGGCCGTGGCGGAAACCCTCTCCGGCAAGAACAATCTCGTCGGCCGCATAACTATCACCTTTTACACCAGCGTCGATCAACTTCCGCCCTTCGAAAGCTATGCGATGAAAGGCCGCACCTACCGCTACTTCGAAGGCACACCGCTCTACGACTTCGGCTACGGTTTCAGCTACACGACTTTCTCGTACAGCGATTTCACGCTTCCCACCAACCCTGTAACTGCCGGCCGGCCCATGGCCGCTGAAGTCACCGTGATCAACACGGGCAAGGTTGCCGGCGACGAAGTGGCGCAGCGTTACCTTCGCTTCCCCAGCGTGGCCGGCGCGCCCATGCGCGCGCTGCGCACGTTCCAGCGCGTGCACCTCGATCCCGGTCAGTCACAAAGGGTGCGCTTCGAGCTGAAGCCGCGCGACCTGAGCATGGTCTCGGAGGCAGGCAAGGCGATCATCCCCAAGGGTACGTATTCGGTGTCAGTAGCAGGAGACGAGAAAAGGTTCCGGCCTTCGAGGGGCCGAACCCTCATGGGGTAAACCCGTCAACTGACAGATTGGCTAGGTCGTGGGAAACTGATGTCCGCTGGTAAATACCTGCGGCTGCTCATGGTTGACCCCTGCCCCGGTGGAATCAACGGCCACTTATATGGGTGACTATCCAACCGTGGGAATGGGACGTGCAAAGGCGCACCGTTTCAGTTTATTCTGAATGTATGGGAGGAAGCCATGCCAGGAAAGACGCACACACCTGAATACACGTCCGAACACGCCCGCGGAGGGGTTCACGCCGAACTGCCCGTCATCGAAACCTGGGATAACCAGTACCACGGTTACGAGATCACTATCACCATTCCCGAATTCACCTGCATCTGCCCGCGCACAGGGCTGCCGGATTTTGGAACCATCACGATTCATTATCTTCCCGGCGAGCTTTGCCTGGAATTAAAGTCGCTGAAGGCCTACATCGTGGCTTTCCGCAACCTCGGAATCTTCAATGAAAACGCCGTGAATCGCATCCTGGACGACGTGGCGCGCGCCGCGAAGCCGAAGCGGGCGTTGGTGAAGGGGGAGTTCTCCGCGCGCGGCGGCATGCGCACGTTAGTAGAAGCGCGTTACCCGAGACGGAAATGAGAGGATGCCGCGGTTCGGGAATTGCCCCGGTCGAGAGACAGCCGTGTTCTTGTAGGGCCGTTTCGAGAACGGCCCGGCTCGAAAACCGCGCGCTTTTCTACGGTCGGGCGCAGACGCGGTCTTCTGAGCGTCGGACATCTCCCCAAGGAATTTTCGAGATGAGCCGTGGGGCCCTCATTAGGATCAAGCAGATTTTTGGCCCGGACGGCGACACTGCGGTCCAGCACGCCCAGCGCGGGGTTTTCGCCGGCCACAGGGAAGCCCGCAAAAAGCCGGCGCTCCCGGTAATCTGCGATGGGGGATTTGCGACGGGTGATTCGAGATCGCGGATTTGAGGTATTCAAAGGCATTATTACAAAATCGGCATGAGTCCTTTATCCTTTACCCTTTAAACTTTACCCCTTAGACTAATCGTTTTATGGACCCCGCACCCGCCATTTCTGAGCATCACGCCGCGGCAACTCCTTCCCTGCCGGAGGTACACCGAAGTGTCATTGTCCCTCCCGGCGCCGGCTTTTGGCGAAAACTCCTGGCCTTCTCCGGACCGGGATTTCTTGTGGCGGTCGGGTACATGGACCCCGGTAATTGGGCCACCGACATCGCCGGGGGATCGCGTTTCGCCTATCAACTCATTTCCGTCCTGATGATTTCCAACCTCATTGCAATCCTGGTTCAGGCGCTCGCGGCGCGGCTGGGGATTGTCACGCAGATGGACCTGGCGCAGGCCTGCAAGGCCCACTATTCGCGGCGAACCAGCATTATCCTCTGGGTGCTGTGCGAAATCGCCATCGCCGCGTGCGACCTGGCGGAAGTCATCGGCTCCGCCATCGCCCTCAACCTGCTTTTTCACATTCCGCTGGTGGTGGGAGTCTGCCTGACGGCGCTCGATGTGCTGGCCATCCTCTATCTCCAGAACAAAGGCTTCCGCTATCTGGAAGCCGTGGTGGTCACTCTGATCGGGATCATCGGCGGGTGCTACCTGATTGAGCTGCTCCTGGTGCGCCCCAGCGCCGTGGAGATCGCCAAGGGGTTTCTACCCTCGCCGCAAATCCTCACCAACCCGGAAATGCTCTACATTGCCATCGGCATCCTGGGCGCCACCGTCATGCCCCACAATCTTTATCTGCACTCCTCCCTGGTGCAGACCCGCGCCATTGACCGCACGCCCCAAGGCCTGAAGACGGCCATGCGGTACAATTTCCTGGACTATTTCTTCGCCCTGAACTTTGCCTTTTTGATTAATGCCGCTATTCTGATTATGGCCGCAGGAACGTTCTTCCGCGCCGGGTATACGCAAGTGGCGGAAATTCAGGAGGCGTACCACACCCTGACGCCCCTGCTGGGAACGCGCGCGGCCGCCATCCTGTTTGCGGTGGCCCTGCTCTGTTCCGGGCAGAACTCCACCTTGACCGGAACCCTGGCGGGCCAGATCGTAATGGAGGGATTTATTAACCTGCGGCTTGTTCCCTGGCTGCGCCGCTTGATCACCCGCCTTCTGGCCATCATCCCCGCCGTGATTGCGGTCATTTTCTTCGGCCAGTCAGGAACGGCCAAGCTCCTGATCTTCAGCCAGGTTATCCTGAGCCTGCAACTTTCTTTTGCCGTCGTGCCCCTGGTGCTGTTTACGGGCGACCGGCGCAAGATGGGTGAATTCGCCAACCCGCGATGGCTGCAAATACTGGCGTGGATCACAGCCGCGGTCATTGCGATCCTGAATGCCTATCTTTTGGTGGTAACGGTTCGAGATTGGATAAGGTGATCGGGTCATCGAGCCATCGGGTCATCGGGTCATTGAAAGACGAACGGATCTTGGCGAGCGGCCTGTTGCTCATCACTGAATAATAGCCACCAGCCGCGCGCCTACTGGTTTTCAATGGCTCGATGGCCCGATGACCCGATCACCCGATTACGAGAGGCTGGCAATGTTCAAGAAAATACTTGTGGCACTCGACCACAGCAAGGCCGATTCTTTCCTCTTGCCGCCAATTAAGGAACTGACCCGCCTCACCGGCGCCGAGATTGTCCTGGTACACGTTTCCACCGGGTGGGCGGCGCAATGGCAGGAGAACCTGAATCTTTCCGACTCCCAGGAAATAAAAGAAGACCGGGAGTACTTGGAGAGGGTCAGTGCGGAACTCAGCCGCGAGAATTTTCAGGTCACGGCGCGCCATGCCAGCGGCGAGCCCGCTCGCGCCATCCTGAAAACCGCGGAAGCCGAGCACTGCGACTTGATCGCCATGGCCACGCACGGGCACCGATTGATCTCCGACCTCATCCATGGCACCACCATCACCAGGGTTCGGCACGAGAGCACGGTTCCCCTCTTTTTGGTCAAGGCGGATATGGACTGACAGAGCACGAAACTCGAAAATCGAAACTGGAAAATCGAGAACCGTTGTGAGTCTCGAATTTCAAGTTTCCAATTTCGCGTTTCGAGTTTCGAATTTCGATTTTCGAATTTCGCCCTTTGATTTTCGTGTTAAATTGAATCGGGGTCTCGGGGGACTCCCGCAAATGTCGATTCCAGGCCACGCCACGCCCGCAGGGACGGACCGTTTCCGCCGCCGCTTCGAGGCGAAGTTACCCGGCCACTTCCGTGAGTTCCAGGACCTTTGGCTTTCCTCCATCGGGATCGGAACCTACCTGGGCGAACCCACCGCCGCCTGCGACACGCTTTATCGCGAGGCGGTAGCGGAGGCCCTGGAAAGCGGGATCAACGTGATCGATACGGCGGTGAATTACCGCCATCAACGCAGCGAGCGCGCCATTGCCCAGGCGCTGGCAGCGGTGATCTCCCGCGGCAAGGTGCAGCGCGATGAGGTAGTAATTGCGACCAAAGGCGGCTTTTTGAACTTTGACGCCAACGAGCCCGACGATCCCTCCGATTACTTCCAGCGGACCTTGATCGATCCCGGCCTTCTCCGTCCGGAGGAGGTGGTAGCCGGCTGCCACGTCATGTCGCCAAAGTATCTCGAAAACCAGATCGACGTAAGCCGGCGGAATCTCGGTATTGAAACGCTGGATATTTATTATTTGCACAACCCGGAAACGCAAGCCGCTAACGTGGCGCGCGAGGAATTTGAACGTCGAATGCGCGCGGCCTTCGCAGCCCTGGAGAAAGCCGTGGGCGAAGGCAAAATCCGCATTTATGGCACCGCCACCTGGAATGGCTACCGCGTCGGACTGGATTCGCGCGAGGCCCTTTCGCTCCCGAGCCTTTTGCGCCTGGCGGAGGAGGTGGGCGGCAAAGGCCATCATTTCCGCGCCATCCAACTGCCATACAATCTCGCCATGCCGGAGGCCCTGTCAGCCCGCACGCAACACGTTGACGGCAAGGCCGTCCCGGTTTTGCAGGTGGCGCGCGCCCACGGCATGATGGTCTTCGCCAGCGCCAGCCTGCTGCAGCAGAAGCTGACGGAGAATCTTCCCGAGGAAACCCACACCTGGTTCCCCGGCCTGGAAAAGGACGCGCAAAGGGCTATCCAATTTGTGCGCTCCACGCCCGGCATTACTTCCGCCCTGGTGGGCATGAGCCGGCGCGAGCACGTCAGCGAGAACCTCGGTACGGCGCGAACGCCGCCGCGCAATTGGAGCGGGTCCGCGCCAAATTCCGCGAACGGACCGGGCGGGAAAAGCGCCGGTTCACGCCGCGTGGATGGAAACAGCAGTGACAAAATCTGAATCCGAAGATCGGCGCGCGCGCGCCCTCCAGGCCCTGGGCCAGGCGGATTTTCCCGCCGCCATCAGCCTGCTGGAAGAGTTCGTGGTGGAAGACCCCGCCAACGCTGATGCCTGGAGCCAACTCGGCGTGTGCTACCTGGAAACCCAGCGGCCCTCCGACGCCGTGGAAGCCTTTTCCCGCGCCGTGCAGGCCGCGCCCATGGACGCCCCGGCGCATTACCTCCTCGGCAACGCCTGCGGAAGCCTGGGCCAGTTGGACCGGGCGGCCGCTTGCTACCGCCGGGCCCTGGAGATTGACCCGCACCACGCCAAGGCGGAAGAGTTTCTGATCAAGGTGGAATCATTGATCGAAAGCCGGGAACATTATCGCGCGGGCCTGAACTTGCTCTACTCCTCCAATCCGTCGTGCGAGGACTTGAATCGCTCCCTGCGCGAACTGATTCTGTCCGCTGCCATTTTCGAGAATTCACCCGCGCGCGACAGCTTGCAGGATTGTGCCCGCCGCTTGCGGGATTGGCAGCAGGAATGGCCTCTTCCCCGCGGAACCACGCCCGGCCTTGAGCCCTGGGCCGCGGCCTGCGAGCGTGGATTTCAATGCCTGCGCTTTAAGAACTGGGCCGGCGCCCAGGCGGCTTATGCCGAAGCTCTGACTTACCGCGCCGGGGACGCCTTCGTGCATCAGGCCCTGGGCTTCAGCTTTATCGAGCTCGGGGAGATCGATAACGCCGTCCGCGCCTGGCTGCGCGCCCTGGAATTGGACCCCCACTGTGACTTCACGCATCTCGCTCGCATCCAGCGCATGATGTGAGGGGTGGTGCAGGGTGAGCGGCTCGCGCGGTAATTGGTCAATCTGCTCTAGAGGCGGCGGAACCTGTTTCGATCTTATCGGGACGCCGTCATTTGCTCCGTCAGTTGACGGATAAACTCACCGCCACAGTATCCCGCTCGCGGGCGGGCAAAGAACAGGAGAAGATCTTGGTTCGCAAGCCTATCATTACTTTGATCACGGATTTTGGCACCGACGACCACTTTGTCGGCACCATGAAAGGCGTCATCTACAACATTAATCCTGAGGTCGAAATCGTGGACATCACCCACCAAGTGGCTGCCTACGATATCTTCGACGCGGCCTTCACCCTGGCTCAAAGCTATCGGTTCTTTCCCGCCGAGACGATTCACCTCGTCGTCGTTGACCCGGGAGTGGGAACCACGCGCCGTCCCCTGCTGGTACGCAGCATGGACTATAGATTCGTCGCTCCTGATAACGGGGTACTTTCGTTGATCTACGGGCAGGAGAAGAACCTGGAGGTTCGCCACGTCACCTCTGACCATTACTTCCTCAATCCCGTCAGTGCCACGTTTCAGGGACGCGACGTCTTTGCTCCGGTGGCCGGCTGGCTGAGCAAGTGGGTGGAAGCCGATAAGTTCGGTGAGCCCATCAGCGATTACACCAAGTTCACCTCGCCCAAACCCAAGTGGGTGGGCGACAACTTCATTAAAGGTATTACTCTGAAGATTGACAAGTTTGGTAATATTCTCACGAATCTCCGCCCGGAAGACCTTCCCCAATTGTTCGCCGAGAACCCGCCCCCCTTCAAGATCATCATCAACCAGCAGGAGATTACTCGTCTGAACCTGGCATATTCGATGGGCAAGCCGGGGGAACTGTTCGCCATCGTGGGCAGCTCCGGGTACATCGAGATATGCACCAACCGGGGTTCGGCGTCAAAAGTCCTGAATGTGAATCGGGGCGCGGAAGTGGGCGTAGTGCTGGGAACGCCTGGCGCGGCGATTCCCGAATCCGCCTGATGGCGAGCCGTTTGGTGGAGGAATCCCGTTTAGTCCCCTGCGCTCCCGGCGGCAGGCTTGGCCGCGGCCCGGGCCCCCGGCAGCGTCTCAATGCGGACCCTTGACACTCGGCGGCCTTCCACTTCCAAGACGGTGTAGCGGCGGAATTCAAAAACGAAGCTCTCCCCGCCCTGGGGAATGAATCCCAGCCGCGCCAGCACAAACCCCGCCAGCGTTTCAAAGCCCGCCCCGCGGGGCAGGATGATATCGCGCTCGCCGGCCAGATCGCGCAGGCTCATTGAGGCGTCCACCACCAGCACATTTTCCCCCACGTTGCGGATGGCTGCTTCCTCGCGGTCGTACTCATCCTGAATCTCGCCTACGATCTGTTCCAGCACGTCTTCGATGGTCACCAAACCCACAAAGGTCCCGAATTCATCCACCACCAGGGCCATTTGCGAATGCCGCCGGCGGGCCTCCTTCAGCATCTGGGTTAACGACATCCCCTCGGGAACAATCATCGGCTGGTGAAGGACCGCGTGCAAGTCAAACCCGGAATCCACCGGGGTCGCGGCGTGCGCCCTTTCCGCCATCACCGCCAGCAGGTCCTTGGTGTACAAAACGCCGACGATCTGGTCCGGCGGGCCGTCATAAACGGGGATGCGGGAGTGTTGGTCCCTTACCACGCGGTCAAGCAGCGTCCGCAGATTCATTGTGACCGGCAGACAGGTGATGCGATTCCATGCCACCATGATTTCGCGCACGCGCACGCGGTCCAGATCGAAAACGCTGTGAATCATCTCCTCCTGTTCTTCGTCCAGCAGGCCGCGCTTGCGAATCCCGGACACAATCAGTTTCACTTCCTCGGCCGTGGGCAATGGGCCGTGGCCTCGGCCGGGAAAGCGGTGCAACGAGTGAAGCACGCCGTTGGCCAGGGCATCGAGCATGCGGACGGGGTAGCGGCTTAGCTTGAGGAAAAGAGACATGGGCCGCGCCACGCCCAAGGCAAATCTTTCGGCGTTGTCGTAGGCCAGGGCTTTGGGGACAAGCTCACCCAACACCATCAACAGCACGGTGATGAGCAGAAATGCGATGCCGACGGAAATGGAGTGAGCCACGGCCGCGCGCGCGATTCGGCTCAGATGGCCTTCCAGCGAGTGCTCGATGGCGTCGGCCATGATGGCTTCGCCCATCCAACCCATCAGCAGGCTGATAACGGTGATGCCCAGTTGCGTCCCGGAAAACAAAGCCACCATATCGGAAAGCAAGGTGAGCACCAGATTCGCCCGCGTATTGCCTTCGTTGGAAAGCTGCTCCAGGCGAGTGCGCCGCACACTCAGCAGGGAGTATTCCGTGGCCACGAAAAACGCGTTGAGCGCCACCAAACCGATAATCAATGAGGCTTTTAACAAGGCGAACATGCAACACCCGGAACCTAAGCATTGTAGGCGAGGCGCGCCAAAACTCCAAATGACCGAGGGCAGGGTTGGGCGTTTGGGCTTCGGGTCTGGCGCATAGGACGATCTAAAAACAAAAAGCCTTGATTTTGAAATAAAGACCTTGTATCAACTCACTGGAACCTATACAGGGGGGACACTATGCAACGCGATATTGCTTCATCCAGCTATCACGCCTTCCTTTTTACTTTGGCTGTGATGCTCATACTCGGGGCTGCCCTCGTATCTTCAGGTTGCTCAGGGGTTTTCGAAAACGAGGCCGAACAATTCGCTAAGAAATACTGGAATGACCGGCTGACGGATTGTGGGGCGAGTTATGTGGAACACAACATTGCCGGCAGGCCATTTGTCTTTGAGTACAAGGGTGTGTCTGTTTGGGTAAAGGCCGACGAACTCACCGAGGCCGACAGACTGAACGGGTTCGAATGGTTGGGACAAACAGGTTTCTCTGCGTCAAGTGCGCGAATAAAATGGCCCAACGGGGGATTCGGCGACTGGACGAGCACTGCCGAGGACAGTGTCCGCATGTGGAAGAGGAAAGGACAATGGGAGGTGGAACGAAGGCCATACGTTAATCTGGAGCTTCATCCGAACTGTGCGCTCCTCAAATAGCCGAGAGATGCAGCGGCAGCTGGCTGAAGCAGAGTACGCCGCTGCGCATAAGCAGAGCCATAGAGATTTGCGCTGCGCGTGCCAGTTTACCGCTCTCTGCAATCTATCGTCTGTTTTACGCTCACTGCGTACTGCTTTCTCCACCAGGCGCCGATCGGCGGGAAAGCACGGGGGGAGGCGCGTCGTGCCCGGGCACCCGCACGCCGACCGCACGCGAGTAAACTTCGTCGTATTCCCGGACGGCCCGCCTCATGCGGAGGAATTCCGCTTCGTCGTGCGGCGCGGAATCGGGCGGAGGGAGATGGGGAATGATTTTCTCCAACTTCTGTTGGCGATCAACTGTGCGCGGGTGCGTGGCCAGCAAGCCCCCCGGTTCCCGTCCGCTGCGTTCCTGTTCCGTCTGAAGCCGCTGGAAGAATTGCACGGACGCGTGGGGGTCGTAGCCCGCGCGGACCAGGTACTGAGCCGCCAAGCGGTCGGCCCGCTGCTCTTCTGCCCGGCTGAAGCGGGCGCGCGCGCGCGTCGTCGCCCAGCCGCTTCCGGAAGCAATAGCGATCCCCGCCGGCCCTGCCCAAGCCACCGCCGGAACCAGAGTGATTAACTCAAACAGATTGCCCTTCCAAGGCTGCGCTCGCCAATCACAGGAGTTCTCATGGGCGATTTCGTGGGACAAAACGGAAGCCAGTTCGGCCTCACTTTCCGCCAGGCTGATGGCGCCGGAATTAATCAAGATGTATCCGCCGGGAAATGACTCCGCGTTAACTTCGGGGTTGTAGAGAACGTAAATGGCAAAAGTCTGCCGGCTTCCACTGCTCCGCGCCAGGTTCTGTCCTAATCGGTTAACGTATTCGTTCAGGGACTTATCACCCCACGTCATGCTTGCGGCAAGCGCCTCCTGGACCATGAATTTGCCCTCCCGGCTGGCTTCCAGCATGGTTTGGGAATTGCCACAAACGCCATCGGGCAGCGAATGCTCACCCTGTCGCCCGAATACCGTTACGGGCAATATCAGCATCAGGCACAGACCCATTAGCCGCCGGGCAAGCGGGTGCGACACTTCCACGAGTTTGCCCTCCGGCTACTCCATCGGCACAAACCTCGCAAACTTCAGCGAGCCACGCGGCACGGCCTTGGAGGGCAATGAGCGAGGGGCTATTGCAGCTCCACCCAATATGCGCGGTTGCCCTGGCCCGGATTACTTATGAATCTCTAGAAGCGGGGCTGGTGGGAGGCAAGGAATTTCGCACTGAGTTCCCGGAGATAAAGCACAGAGACCACGGAGAGATTCCCGTGTTTTTCTCTGTGCACTCTGTGGTCCAGTGGTTCGATAATGCCATTGATTAAACCACTCCGCGAACTCTGTGGGAAACGCTCTTAAACCCGCCCTCCGCTCAAATCCTTCATGAATAATCCAAGCTAGTAGCACGCAGGCAATCGACTATTGAGAGTCTGGGATTTGGGCTGGATTTCTCCCCGTCCTGATCTGCTATCATTTAGGGATGGGAAGGACGCAACGACTAAACCTTCACTGAACCTATGGAAAAATTCTTTCGCAGCCCCATCCGCCGCTACTACGAAGTCGAGCTGCCGCACAACCATGCCCGGCGCAAGCGTTGGCCGTTGCTGGTGGCCATGCACGGTTACGAAGGGGATAAAGATTCCATGATGCGGATTGCCCGGCATGTCGCGGACGGCAACATGGTGGTAATTTCCCTGCAAGGCCCGTTCCAGTTTTTCCGCCGACTCGTCAAGAATCCCAAGAGCCTTCGTGTGGTCTTTGGCTGGGGCACGACGTACAAGATGGAGGATTCCATCCAACTCCACCACCATGACCTGGAAACGATCGTCCAACTTGCCGTGCGGAAATACCACGCCGACCCTCAACGGGTATTCTTGCTGGCCTTTTCGCAGACCTGCGCCCCCAACTACCGCTATGTATTTACGCATCCGCAGGCGATTCGCGGCGCCGTTGCCGTGTGCGGCGGCGTACCGGGTGATTGGAATGAGAACCCGCACTACCGCCCCGCCGCCACCCATGTACTTCACATCGCTGCCCGGCAGGATGAATGGTATTCGCGGGAGAAGAATCTGGAGTATCGCCGGCAATTGGGGCGGCGCGCCGCAACTCTCGACTTCCGTTTTTACGATTCCACGCACAAGTTTCCCCGCCACGCGCTTCCGCACATCCGGCGATGGATTCAGAAGCACCTGTAAGGAAGGTGTCAGGCGCCAGGAAGCGACGAAATTTGCAACTCGAAACTCGCGAAGCCCCGATCGAGTGTCGCATTTCGATTTTCGAATCGGGCGCGCGCTTCCCCTGACTCCCGATCCCTAATCCCTAACCCTGTCACCAGGCCCCCGGCACCTGCAACCTGTGTTAGCATAATGCCGATGCTTGACGAAACCGTGGCGGTCATCGAGAATCGATCCCTCACCGGCGGCCATTACCTTTTGAGTTTGGATGCTCCCCGGCAAGCGCCGAGCGTGCGCCCGGGCCAGTTCGCCATGGTGCGAATCCTCGGCCGGTCTGACGTGCTGCTGCGCCGGCCCATGAGCATCTTTGATGTCCGGGCGGTAAATGGCGGCCCGGCCCGGCAGACGCCGGAGCCGCGCATCCTCCAGCTTCTCTTCAAAATCGTGGGACGCGGCACGCGCTTGATGGGGGAACTCAAGCCCGGCGACAAGGTGGGGCTGCTCGCGCCCCTCGGCCACGGGTTTTTTGAGGAAGAATACTTGCCGCGCGCCCACGCATGCGATGAAATCCTGCACGTGGCGGGGGGCATCGGCATTGCCGCGCTGCTGCTTCCGGCAAAACAGTTGGCCGGGGCAGGATTCAAGCAGCGGCTTTTCTTTGGGGCGCGAACCAAGGACGACTTGGTGGGCGCGGAGGAATTCAAGCCGCTGGTGCGTGCCATGTTGCTGGCTACGGAAAACGGCGCGGCGGGATATCGCGGCTTTGTGACTCGGCCGCTGGAGGACTACCTGACCAAGCACACCAACAAGAAATTCCTGCTCCTGGCGTGCGGTCCGGGGGCGATGCTGCGCGCCACGGTGGAACTGGCCAAGCGCTTTCGCCATCCCTGTTTGGTTTCCATGGAGAATCGCATGGGCTGCGGGCTGGGCGTCTGCCTGGGCTGCTCGATTCGCGTCCAGGGGACGGGCCACGAAGCCTACCAGCGCGTTTGCACGGAAGGGCCGGTGTTTTGGGCGGAGAAAATTATCTGGGAGACAGAGAAGACGCTGGGGATTCGGGATTGAAAATTGAGAAAAACAACGTGCTGAATTTTTGGTTATTTGCGCAGGGGGTCATTTTCCATTGTGGATAAACCGAGAATCCCCACAAATGGCCGCTGATTACTAAAGACAGGTGTACTGTGCCGTCGAGCGAACAAAAAGCGAAATCAGGGCGAGGACGAGTCAAGGGAAGCCGGGACCTCTGGAACTCGCACACTTTGCCCAAAATAACGACCGCGGCAACGCCGGCGCAGGAATTCACGCCGCAGTTGGAAATCGAGATTGCCGGCGTGCGATTCCAAAACCCCGTGTGGACGGCCAGTGGGACGTTTGGCTACGGCAAGGAATTCTCCCCCCTCATCGACCTCAACCAGCTTGGCGCAATTTGTGTAAAAGGCATTTCGCCGGAACCCATGGAGGGCAATCCCCCGCCCCGCATTTACGAAACCGACGCGGGAATGCTGAATGCCATTGGGCTTCAGAACGTGGGGGCGAAGCGGTTCTTAGGCGAGAAGCTCCCCTTTCTACGCACGCTCAAAGCGCGCACGGTAGTCAATGTGTTTGCTTATTCCACGGAAGATTACGTGCGGTGCATTGAAATCCTGAACGCAGGCGAAGGCATTGCCGCCTATGAGCTGAATATCTCCTGCCCCAACACGCGCTGTGGCGGCATCGTGTACGGCAGCGACCCGCACCTGACGGAGGAAGTTGTGGCCGCGGCAAAGAAAGCCGCGCGCTATCCGCTCTTTGTCAAGCTCTCGCCCAACGTCACGGACATCGCGCTGTTCGCGCGCGTGGCGGAAGGCGCGGGCGCGGACGCGCTCTCGCTGGTCAACACGTTTGTAGGAATGGCCATCGACGTGGAGACGCGCGCGCCGCGCATCTCCAACGTCACGGCGGGGCTTTCCGGGCCGGGCATCAAGCCCGTGGCGCTGCGCATGGTTTACCAGGCCGCGCGCGCCGTGCGAATCCCCATCATCGGCATCGGCGGCATTGCCGGCGCCGAAGACGCGCTGGAATTCATCATCGCCGGAGCCCGCGCCGTGCAAGTGGGCACCGCCAATTTCTATGACCCCGGCACGTCGTTGCGGATTGTCGAGGGCATCCGCGATTATTGCCGGCGCAAGCGGCTGCACCTCGCGGACCTCGTCGGCTCGCTAAGAATCCCATGATCCGGTAGTGGGTCAATTTGATGTCGAGGCGGCGGAACCTGTCCCGATGCGATCAGGACGCCGCCGCATGGCGAGGTAAACTGGCCGCTACACTATCAAATCGGCCCTCTACCCATGATCCTGCGCCCGGTTTTCTCTCGCGCGGGATTCAAGACCCTTTTCAGCCCATTTGGAAATAGGAGCTAGACTGCTTAAAGGGAAAAGGCAGTGCCCTTGGCAATCGCGAATCTCCATACAATCATGGATGGACGTTTTTCGTTCCGAATCCGGGGCTTTACGCCACTCAATACAGTTTCCGCCTACGCCGTCGCTTGCCCGGAAATTCGGATTGCCATTGCGCGTGCGTTGATAAACACTAGGGTGCGCGAAAAGGGAGCGTTGAGAGCAGCGATGGATAAGAGTGCCGCATACGTTTCTTCTGAGCGTTCATTATTTATCGAAGGACCCAGCGATGGCCGAGCTATCCGATCTGAAATTGCAGTATCGAATCTTCATGGCGACCTACCGGCATCGCCAGTTTGATTGGCGTCCTGGTGCGGCGCTGGAGAAGCCGCTCTCCCAATCACGAATCGCCGTGGTGACCACAGCAGCTTTTTTCTCTCCCGAGCAAGCGCCCTTCGATCCGTCGATTCGGGGCGGCGATTATTCCTTCCGTGAGATTCCGCTCGAAACCGACTTGGACACATTGCAGATCGCTCACAAAAGCGATGCCTTCGATCATTCCGGGATTGAAAGTGATAAGAACCTGGCGCTGCCACTGGATCGATTGCGGGAATTGGAGGCCGAGGGCCGTATCGGGGAGGTGGCGCCGCGTCACTACAGTTTCATGGGCTCGATCTCTGCTCCGGGGCGATTGGTAAGTGTCACGGCGCCAGAGGTTGCGCGCCGGTTGGCAGAGGATGAAGTGGATGGGGTTTTGCTGACGCCGGTATGACCCCTCTGTCATCAGTCCGTCGGGCTGATCCAAAGTGTGATCGAGAAGTCCGGCATACCCACCGTTTCGGTTACCCTGCTGCGCGCGGTAACGGTGCGAGTCCGTCCGCCTCGCGCACTGGCAGTGGATCGGCCGCTGGGGTTTCCGCTGGGAGCCCCGCACGGGAATGAGCTCCAGAAGCGCATCGTGATGGCGGCTCTCAAACTTCTCGCGCACCCCGTTGGTGAGCCACTCCTGGTTGATTTCACGGGGGGAGGGTAGTGCTGGTCTCGCCATCTTCCCCCGGGACCTATTCACCATGAGGTGTCGATCTTTGGCAATCTGTCGTGCCGGTCTTGTTGATTCGCGTCGAGCCGGCGCATGGACGATGCCTCGGTTCCGGTTGTGCGTCTGCCCCCTGGTAGCATCGGGCGAGGGTGAAGGGGGAGATACCCGCCCAGAATCCCAGGCGCAGCAGATAAACAAGCATGACTGTCCGGGAAACACCGTTGCGGAGGTAGCGGCGCGCCGAGACGGTTGCCCGCGAGCGAATTACCACGAACTTGCCGAGGCGCTTCATCCGGCTCACGAGATCGAACGTCTTCAAAAAGGGGCCATTCACGAAAGCCTCCGATCTGTTGAAAGACGCCACGGCGAACGAAAATCGCCTGGTCCCCTGTGGCGGTGTGCGCGAGCACCGTCCGCAAATTGATGCCGGCCGCCACGATTCCCAACCTGCGCGGCCTGCGGCTGGCAAACTGCACACAAAAGCAACCACCCGCAACCGAAGGGGACTCCAAAGCTCTTGTCAGGGCCGCTTCAGCGTCGGAAGGCAAGCGGCAGTCAGCATGAAGAAAGAGCAACGTGTCGCCCGATGCTCCCCGGGCGCCGGCGTTGAGCTGAATCCCTTTTGCCGCCGGAGCCTCAATGATTTTCACCCCTTTCTGTTGCCGGAGCCATTCTAGCGTGCCATCGGTGCTGCCGCCATCTACGGCAATCACTTCGTGAATCCATTCCTGATGGCGGAGTGCCGACATTGTTTCCGACAGGCATTCAAGCTCGTTCAGGATGGGAATGATTACAGAAACTTTCAAGGGGCCGGTTTTTGCGGAGCCGGCAAGGAGTTCATCGAGCACTTCGCGGGTCCTCGGGGCATGAATTCGCCCGGTGGAGATCAACGCTCGCAACCTCGCCAAGTCCTCCGGCCGATCCACATCGAACCAAGGCTCAAGAACCTCGACGGTCAATCCAGCTCTTCGGAGACTCGCCAGTGTCCCGGCAAATGTACCACTCTCGCTCCACGAGATTCCTCCGAACACGCCGGCAGGGCAGCGGCGCAATCCAAGCAAATAGAATCCACCGTCTTCGCAGGGTCCGATCACGGCATCCACCTTCTGCAAGGCGGAACGGGCCTGCTCAAGAAACGTTCGGGGGAGTCCCGGGCTGTCGGCGCCCATCGCCATGGCGATCGAAGCACCCCTCAGGGCCCGCTGAAGAATTCGCTCCAGGCGAGCCCCCAGATCGCCTTCACCCTGAAGCCATATCTCGCACGGGGCAGAAACGAGGGAGGAATCGAGATGGTCCGTGGTGGCAAGCACGGCTTTTGCCCAAGGCAAAGAAGCAACGAACTCGAACGTATCCTGTAGAAATGCCGTGGCGAGCGCGGCAGCACCTTCGCTTCCGAGCACCGGCACCAGGCGAGTTTTAACTGTGCCCGCTCGGGGAGGCTTCGCGAACACGCAAATGCAGCCCTGCGGGTCCATGCTACCTCCGATACCTGAAAAACCTCTCCCGCATCCCCTACTCGCTTCGGCCTGTTGGCGCCTGAATCTCCTCGATTTCCTCTTCCAGAGCAAGGCGGGCCAATTTGGTCAAGAAAACCACCAGCCCCGCCGTGGCGACCAGGCCTCCCCAGAACAGGAGCCTTTGCTGGGAAGTCAGCACGGAAGATCCGGGGCGAAAGAGCAGGGCGAGATTGCGAACCGCCGAGCCGGCGTAGACGAAAAGGATCGTCGCCGGAAGCATTCCCAGCCACGAGGCAAGAATGTAATCCCGCAGCTTGATGGAGGTGAGCCCCAAGGCGTAGTTGAGGACCGAAAAGGGGAGATTGAGGGGTTGCAGGCGCAGCAAGAGCACCGCTTTGAAGCTATGCCGTCCCACCGCGCGGTCAACCGCGGCAAAGCGCGGGTATTTCCTCACCATCCCTTGCGCCCAGCCGCGCGCAAACGAGCGGGAGAGAAGGAAGGAGATGGTGGCGCCCGCAACGCTGGCGGGGGAGGCAAGAACCGTTCCCCAAAACGCTCCGTACAGAAATCCGCTGCCGAGGGTGAGAAGCGTTGCGGGAAAGATCAGAAGTGTGCCCAAAACATAAGCCAAAGCGAAGAGCCAGAAGCCCATCCAACCCAGATTCCGGACGTAATGAATGAAGGCGAGGGCCCATTCGCGGGCGGGCGCTTTCCACATCGTCACGCCCAGAGCGATCAGGAAGGCAAGGCCCAGCACAATCCGTGTCTTGTTTCCAAGTTTATTTCGCATAGACCCTTTACATATTAACCAGGCCGGAGAGGAGAGCAAGGCGTGCGCCCGTCCTCAGGCCAGAGCCCCTCCGCAGCTCGACCCTGCACCGGCCGTGCAGCCATAGCAGTGGCTGCCCGTCCGGATGCGCCGCCCGGACAAACCGGAGAAGTTGTCGAGTTCCCAAATCGTGAGTCCTGACGCGCCCGCGGCAGGAGACATACTGAGATCAAGCATCTGATTGAAATCACAGTCATAGAGTTTCCCGTCCCATCCCACACTGACCAGGGAGCGGCACATGACATGGGGCACGGTGCGGGGATTGAAATGATTGACGAGCAAACCCATATATGCGGCGTATCGCCCACTCATCCGCAAGAAATTGGCAAAGCGCTGGATGGGCAGATTGGTAAGCGTAAAGAGATGATGAAACTCGATTCCGAAGCGGTCGCGGAGCTGCTTTTTGTACTCCGCCTCCAGCCCATCCTGCGGCGGAGGAAGCGAGGGGCCGAGAGGATTGTAGACAAGATTCAGGGCAAGGGACGATCCCGGCAACCCGTACCCCAGACGATTGAGCATTTGCAGCATCCGAACGCTTTTTTCAAACACTCCCTCTCCGCGCTGCTGGTCGACGTTCTCGGCGGTGTAACAGGGAAGGCTGGCGGTTATTTCGACTTGATGTGCGGCCAGGAATTCCGGCAGGTCCTCCATTCCCGGCTGGACCAGCACGGTGAGGTTGCACCGATCCATCACGTGGCGCCCTTGCTTCCGCGCCGCGGCGACCAGCCGGCGGAAATGGGGATTCAGCTCGGGCGCGCCGCCGGTAATATCGACGACTTCAACTGTCGCGCTCCGGGCAATAAGCTCGATGGTTCGTTCCACCACCTCGCGCGCCATGACTTCGGTGCGTTTGGGGCCGGCGTCCACATGGCAGTGATGGCAGGCTTGATTGCACAGCTTCCCAACGTTGATCTGTACCGTGCGCGCTTCTTCGCGAAGCAGCGGGCCACAGTCATGCGCGGAAAGGGTTGCCTCGAAGCTCGCAGGGGAAGAGTTATCCCCCAAGATGCGCAGATTACCGCTCGTCAGAACCGCCACCAGCAGCCTCCCCGTTTGAATCCTTCCATCGTACCGCATTTCCGCGTGTTACAGGCTTGGGGCTGCCGATCTCCATCGAGCCAAACCCCGTGTCGCGTCCGGCACACAGTAATTACTGTGGCCAGGCGCACATTATATCAGCGAAGTACGGGTTACCTCGCTTGATCAGACGCAAAGATGGGCCGGCGAGTTTCAGGAGGCGAGGTCTAATTCCCCTCGGGATCGAGCTTGCGGTGATGATTTGGCCGAGTGACGTCGTCGGGTACAGCGCAAACACCCAACTGGTGGATCGTCGCGCACGCGGAAAACACTCTCCGGTGGCGGCAGCAGAATCAATTCACTCTTCCCACAGCAAGTTACCGGCAGTCCGGAGGTTGCGATGTTGCTAGGGATTCGGCATAAAAAGTCGCCCTCGCGTCCAGTGAACCCACGTGGCCGTGTGCCGGACGACACGTACAACCTTAAAGTGCTGCAACCGGATGGAACAGGGGATCACGGGATGGCTGGGGCGGGAGGTTGGGTATAGCTCGGGAGCCCCCCGTCGCCGACTGCGGCTTGACCCGGGATCGAGATAGGGGGAGCGGCACCCGCTCACCCCTCCCGCACCACCGTGCGTACGGGTCCGTATGCGGCGGTTCGGCTCGTTAAGCTAAGAACCGGTTTGACACAAACCGGAATTGCTCCTATTCTTGTACAGGAGAGCCAGATGTACAAAACGAGCAAAACGTCAATTTCGGCTGTCCGTCTTCCGGCTGGCAAGGTGCGCCAGGATTTCGCCGAGACGGTGAACCGCGTCGCCTACGGCGGTGAGCGGGTCGTCCTTCATCGCCGCGGCAGAAATCTCGCCGCCCTGATCCCTCTCGAGGACCTGGCGCGACTCGAGGAACTTGAGGACCGCCAGGACGCGGAAGAAGCGCGGAAGGCCCTGGCCGATGCGAAGGCTAAGGGCGAGAAGCTGATTCCCTGGGCGCAAGCGAAGAATAAGCTGGGCCTCTAGTGGCGACCTACACGGTTACGATCCTGCCCTCCGCGCTCGGCCAGTTGGCAGAGCTTCCCCGCCATGACCAGAAGAGGATCAAAGAACGCATCGACCGGTTGGCAGTCGATCCGCGTCTGCCCGGGGTGAAGAAATTAAAGAGTGAGTCGAACCTGTTTCGGCTCGGTTCCGGAAACTATCGGATCATCTACTCAATCGAGGATGTCCGGCTCATCGTTCTGGTAATCAGGATCGGGCACCGTCGCGACGTTTACCGCAGCCTGTAGCGTGGCACATGCACTCCTGCCTGCGCTTTCTTTCCGCGCAGCCAGGAGTGGCAGTGCTGCTTACTCTTCCTCGAACCCGCGCGTCGCTCTGCGCCAACCCGCCTTTTTGTTCACCCCATCGCCGTTTCAGCTGATCACCGGTTCACCCGGTCACCCGATTCTCACGCTCGATTCTCACGCTTGACTTCGCCCGCCCCACTGGCTACAGTGGCCATTCAGTCATCCCCATCGCTTCCTGACGAATGACGGATCGAGCCCGATGATCACTGACATGATTACAGGCGCCTTGAAACGCTGGGTACAGGCGGTTCAGGAATTCACCTTTCTACTGCTTGACTCCCTGCGCTGCGCTTTCACCTCGCCCCGCTACCTTGTCGACACGCTCATGCAGATGGACTCGATTGGTTTCGGTTCTCTGCCCATCGTCGTGCTGATCGGCTTTTTTACCGGCGGCATCCTGGCCTTGCAGGCCTACCGCGAGATGAGCACCTTCGGCGAGACGGGGTTGATGGGTGAGTTGGTGGCCCTGGCTCTGGTTCTGGAGCTCGGCCCGGTGCTGACCGCGCTGATGATGGCGGGCCGCAACAGTACCGGCATTGCCTCGGAAATCGGTTCCATGGTGGTGAGCGAGCAAATTGACGCCATGCGCGCCCTGGGCACCGACCCGCTGCGCAAACTCGTCGTCCCGCGCCTGGTGGCCGCGGCGGTGACCTTGCCCCTCCTGACCATCCTGGCGGATTTCTGCGGCCTGGTGGGAGGCTACTTTGTAAGCTATCTAACCGTGCGCCTGAGCACGGAACAGTATTGGACCTCCGCCTATCAGTCCCTGACATACAAGGATGTTTTCCAGGGGCTGCTGAAACCGTTCGTCTTTGCCATCATCATTTCCTTGATCGGGTGTTACCAGGGGCTGCACACGACCGGCGGCACGGAGGGCGTGGGGCGCGCCACCACCCGCGCCATGGTGGTGGCCTCGGTCCTCATTATTGTGGTTGACTTTTACATCACCCAGTTTTTGATGGCGATTGGGTTCTACTAAAACGGGGTACGGGATACGGGGCTCGGGGTTCGACGCTCGGGCGAAACTTCAAGTGAATGGAGCGTGGTGACGTAGATACGCATGCTGGAGTCCGGTCGAAATCGGGCCGCACACAGGCCCAAATCCGGAGCCCCGTATCGCGAGTCCTGAGTCCCACGCCCCGTATCCCGAATCCCGTGTCCCGTATCCCGTGTCCCGTATGAGCACTCCGGCCATTGAGCTTCGCAACGTCTCCCTCTCCTTTGAGGGCAAGCGGGTACTGAGCAGTGTCTCCTTTGTTCTCGGAGCCGGTGAGACCCTGTTCCTGCTGGGCGTGACCGGCTCGGGAAAGTCCGTCCTTCTCAAGCTGATGTTGGGTCTCCTCAAGCCCGACGGGGGTCAAGTACTGATTGAGGGGCAGGATTTGGTTCCCCTTTCCGAGGCCAGCCTTCAGCCCCTTCGCCAACGCATGGGCATTGTCTTTCAAGAAGGCGCGCTGTTCGATTCCCTGTCAGTTTTTGACAATGTCGCTTATCGTTTGCGGGAAGAGCATGTGGGCGACGAGTCCGCCATCGGACAGCGCGTGCGCGAGGTTCTGCGCTTCGTGGAAATGGGAGAGGCCATCGATAAAATGCCTTCGGAGCTTTCCGGGGGAATGCGGCGCCGCGTGGCGATTGCGCGCACCATTGTCAGCAACCCCTCCATTATGCTTTACGACTCGCCCACCGGGGGGCTCGATCCCGTAACCAGCTATACCATCAATGTCCTGATTGCCAAGCTGCGCGACGTGCAACACGTCACCTCCGTGGTGGTCACACAGCGCTTGCAGGATGCCTACGAGCTGGCCAACTATGTCTTCTCCGCGGAAAAGCAGACCTTGGTTCCCGTCCCCCCGGGCACCCCGGCCACCTCTCGAGCCCCCACGCGCTTCCTGGTCCTACGAGACGGCGGAGTTTACTTTCACGGGAACGAGCAGGAGCTCACGCACTCGCCCGATCCATACCTGCGCAGGTTCCTGGCTTAAAATGGTCTACAATAGAGTTTTGAACTTCGTGGAGGAGACCAACTATGCCTCAACAAGAGCGTGTGCAGTTGGCCAAGCTTCGAGTCGGCATCCTGGTAATTGTCAGCCTGGTCGTTTTTGCCATCGGGGTTTTCTTTATTAGCGGCCAGGAAGGAATCTTCACCCACCATTACACTCTTAAGGCTTACCTGGCGAGCGCCGGGGGTCTGCGCGAGGGCGCGGACGTGCGCCTTACCGGCGTTTACGTGGGCAGCGTTGTCAAAATCCGGATCTCTCCTTACGCCGATAAGAAACGCGCCGTGGAGGTCAACCTGAAAATTGCAACCACCTATCAGAATGAGATCCGCGCCGACTCCGTGGCCTCGGTGGAAACGGTCGGATTGCTGGGCGATAGTTATGTGGACATAACCCGCGGTACGACCGCCTATGAACCGATTGCAGATGGCGGGGCGCTCAAGACCGCCGAGAAGGCTGACATCGCCGTGGTCATGCAAAACACCAACGAGGTCATCATGAACCTCAATGCCCTGTCCGCGAAACTTGATGAGATCACGACACAGATCCAGAGCGGCAAGGGGTCAATGGGCAAACTGATTTACGATCAATCGCTCTACAACAAAATGGACGCTACCGTTTCCACCGCACAATCCCTGGTGAATAGCGTCCAGCGCGGCGAAGGGACGCTGGGAAAACTCATGGTCGATGAGACTCTCTACAACCGCACCGTGGCGACGCTCAACCGCTTGGACCAGGTCATCGATGAAGTCCAACATGGGGAGGGAAGTTTGGCCAAGTTCATCTCCGATCCCTCGGCTTACAACAATCTTAACCGGCTCATGACCAATGGCAACACCTTGATCGATGGGATCAATCAGGGCCACGGCACGCTCGGAAAGCTGGTCAAGGACGAGCAATTCTACAATCACATGAACGAAACCCTCGCTCATATGGACACCATTACCGCGCGCATCGACCAGGGCCAGGGCACGCTAGGGAAACTCTCGACGGATTCCACCCTCTTCGACAATTTGAAGGAAAGCTCCCAATCCTTAAAGGAGTTCCTGGCGGATTTCCGCAAGAACCCCAAGAAGTACTTGAGCATCAAGTTGCACATTTTCTGAATCGGATGATCGGATGATCGGGTGATCGGGTGAACAAAGAGGAGCGAATACCACATCAAGTAGGACGGGAGGCCAACGAGAAAACCGATCACGAGATCACCCGATCTCCCGATCTCCTGATCTCCCGATCCGTCTGCGGCGCGTGCCGTGAAAACATCTCCTCGATGACCTCGCGATATTTCTCTTCCACCACCCGCCGCTTTACTTTCAAGGTGGGTGAAACCTCGCCTTCTCCCATGGACAGTTCGCGCGGCAGCAAAACAATCTGGCGAATCCTTTCGTGTGGCGGCAACCAGCGCGTGGTTTCATTCACGAGTTGCTGCACGAAGGTGTGGATTTCCGGATCCGATACCAAATCTTCGCGCGTGTGGAAGATCACGCCGTGCGCGCGCGCGTGGTCCTCCAGGCGCTGGAAAACCGGCACCACCAAAGCGCCCACGAATTTGCGTCCGGCGCCCAACACCACGATCTGGTGAACATAAGGATGACTCTGGAAGAGGTTCTCCAGCTTCTCGGGGGAAACGTACTTGCCTCCCGAGGTTTTGAAAAGATTCTTCTTGCGCCCGGTTATACGGACGTACCCTTCGTCGTCCATCGTCCCCAGATCGCCGGTGTGAAACCATCCTCCCTCAAACGCCACACGGTTTTCTTCGTCGAGGTGGTAATACCCGGGTGAGACGTTGGGACCCTTCACCAGGATCTCGCGTCCCGCGCCGCCTTCCGGATCGGGACTCTCTTCTCCGAACTTGAGTTCGACCCCTCCGAGCACCGGGCCGACGGTTCCCAGCTTCGTATGACCGGGATAATCAATGGCGATTACGGGTGAGGTTTCCGTAAGGCCGTAGCCTTCGTATATGGGAAGGCCCATGGCATAGAAGAATTCGGCCAGCTCTGTGGCCAGCGGGGCGGCGCCGGAAGCCAGGATGGTGAAGCGCCCGCCCAATTGCTCGCGCACCTTGGAGAAGATCAGCGCGTCGGCAACGGCATGTTTCATGCGCAACCCCAGCGGCAAAGGACGGCCTTTGAGGCGATAGGGATAGGCCTGCTTCCCGACCCCCAGGGCCCAGTAGAAGATCTTCTGCCGAGCCGGAGGCGCAGTGCGGACAACTTCCATGACGCGATCGTGAATCTTCTCGAGCACGCGGGGAACCACGCCCATCAAGGTGGGGCGGACCTCGCGCAGATTCACCGGCAGGGAGTCCAGGTTCTCCGCGTAGGCAATCGACACGCCCTTCCAGAAGCAAAGGAAGTCAAGCGTCCGCTCGAGAATGTGGGACAGGGGAAGAAGCGATATCGAGGCATCGTTGCGGTCCAGGGGAAAAATCTTCGCGCACTCCAGCACGTTGGAGAGGATGTTATGGTGCGTCAGGATGACCCCTTTGGCCCTGCCCGTGGTGCCGGAGGTGTAGAGAATCGTGGCGATGTCGTCCGGTTTCGCGGCCAGCGCCTGCGCCGTGAATGACTCGACGGCGTTGGTCACCTCCCCCAGTTCAAGTGCGACGCTGCTCTCCCAAGACTCCGCCCTCGCTTCTTGCCGCTTGGCGCATTTCATGGCCAGGATGAATTTCAAATCCGGCAGTTGGGGCCGCACGTTCTCAACTTTGGCGAGCTGCGTCTCCGTGGCCAGCACGATCCCTTTCGCCCCCGAATCGCGCAGGATGTATTCCACGTCCGGCTCGAGCAGGGTGGTAAAAATCGGCACCGTGATGGCGCCCATGCCCAGCAAAGCGTAGTCCGTCAGCGCCCACTCCGCGCAATTTTCGCAGAGAATGGCCACGCGGTCGCCGCGCCCGACGCCCTGCCGGCTCAGCACCGAAGCCAGCGCCGCTGCCTTGCGCAACGCGTCCTGCGACGACAGGCCCTGGTAGCGCCCCGCGCTCTTCGACAGGAAACAGTCCGGCTTGGCGTGCTTGGCGACCGCCGTCAGGAACAATTCGTTGAGAGTCTTGATTTCGCTTGAGCCCATGCCGCCGTGAAAGTGTATCACTTTGCCGCAAAATTCCAAGAGGTTCTTGCGGAGTCGGGCGATCGGGTGATGCCGTGACCCAGAGATCGGTGTATTAAAGTTTTCCCGCTCCCCGGGGCAGGTGAACTCCGGAGGCCTAGAGCGCCAGTGGGACCATGCGGGATTTGCGGATTCGGCGGTCCCGCGTGAGCAGAGGAATTCCTTCCACCACACTCGTCGCAGCGATAATCTCATCCGCCGGATCAGAGGAAAAATCAAGGTGAGTACTTTGCCGAGCAATTTCCAGGCTGACGGGAATGACGGTGAGATGGCGCAGCCACACCCGGAACTCCGGGCTGTCAAAATCCAATTTCAATCGACTCCGCCGCACGAGCATGGCGAGTTCCCAGAGAACAATGTCCGAAATAGCCAAGGGTTGATTGATCGCGCAGGCCGACTCCGCCGGACTCACGTCGCCGGCCATCAGCGCCACCAGCATGTGGGTATCAAGATTGAGCATTCCACTTCCTGCCCGTGGAAAAGACATTTCCCTTGATGACCACCTTGCCTTTCATCGAGGCAATCAGCTTCGAGTTGTCCACGGCGTGCAAGGGGGTGAGTTTGGCCACCGGTTGGCCCCTCTTGGTAATGACGATTCCCTGGGACTCGAGCTCGTCCAAAATCCTGAGGCATTTTGCCTTGAACTCGGTGGCACTGATCACCTTTTCCATGCTATTCATAATCCTTATCATAGCAAATGACCAGTCAGATGACCAGTCAAATTATCAACAAACCCCAGCAGGTGGGGCCTGTCAGTGAGCCCCGGGCTATTGCCGGAGCATTCGAGTGCCTGCTTTTCGACTCTTCGACTCTTGAACCTCCGCCACCTCCCTTTCACTTCCTCCAGCGTTGGGCTAAGATTCCCCAGAGGGAGAATCAACATGGCACAGACGGACACGGAAAGGCCCACGGTTTCTTCTGAGGATTCCTACCAGCCGGTGCGCGCGCCGCGCGGGACCACATTATCCTGCAAGGGGTGGCAGCAGGAAGCCGCCATGCGCATGTTGATGAACAACCTCGATCCGGACGTGGCGGAGCGTCCGCAGGATTTGATCATCTACGGCGGCACAGGCAAAGCCGCGCGCAATTGGGCTTGCTATCACGCCATCGTTCGGGCACTGAAGGAGCTTGGGAATGATGAGACGCTCCTGGTGCAATCGGGAAAGCCCGTGGGCGTATTCCAAACGCACGAAGCGGCTCCGCGCGTGCTGATTGCCAACGCCAATCTGGTGGGCCACTGGGCCACCTGGGAGAAATTCCGCGAGCTCGAGCGCTTGGGCCTGATGATGTACGGCCAAATGACGGCGGGGAGTTGGATTTACATCGGCACGCAAGGAATCCTGCAAGGGACTTATGAAACCTTCGCCGCCGCCGCGCTGAAGCATTTCGGCAGCGGCCTGGCCGGCAAACTGGCGGTGACGGGCGGCATGGGCGGCATGGGTGGAGCGCAACCGCTGGCCGCCACCCTGAACGGCGCCGCTTTCCTCGGCATCGAAGTTGACGCGGAGCGCATCAAGCGTCGAATTCGCGAGGGCTACTGCGACATTTGCGTCAATTCGCTGGATGAAGCGGTGCGCATCCTCAAGAACGCGGTGCGGCTGAAGCAAGCCGTATCGGTGGGATTGGTGGGCAATTGCGCCAACGTCATTCCCGAGCTTGCGCGCCGCGGCATTGTTCCCGATCTGCTCACGGACCAGACCAGCGCGCACGATCCCCTGAATGGTTACATCCCCTCGGGTCTAAGCCTGGAAGCGGCCGCCGAACTCCGCCAAAAAGATTCCGAAGATTACCTCAAGCGCTCATACGATTCCATCGCGCGGCATGTCACGGGCATGTTGGAATTGCAGAAGCTCGGAGCGGCCACCTTCGACTACGGGAATAATATCCGCACCATGGCGTTCGAGCACGGGGGGGTGAAGAACGCCTACGATTTCCCCGGCTTCGTTCCCGCTTACATTCGGCCGCTATTTTGCGAGGGCCGCGGGCCGTTCCGCTGGGCGGCGCTTTCCGGCGACCCCGCGGACATCTACCGCACCGACGACCTGGTGCTGGAGCTTTTTCCCGGCAATGCCATCCTCAATCGTTGGATTCGCCTGGCGCGGAAGCATGTGAAGTTCCAGGGATTGCCCGCGCGCATCTGCTGGCTGGGTTACGGCGAACGCGCTTTGTTCGGCGAGCGCATGAACGATCTGGTGGCGAAAGGTGAGTTGAAGGCGCCCATCGTCATTGGTCGCGACCACCTGGATTGCGGTTCCGTGGCTTCACCTTTCCGCGAAACCGAGAGCATGAAAGACGGCAGCGACGCCATCGCCGATTGGCCCGTGCTGAACGCGCTGCTCAATACCGCCTCCGGCGCCAGTTGGGTTTCATTCCACCACGGCGGCGGAGTAGGGATTGGATACTCGCTGCACGCGGGGCAAGTCACCGTGGCGGATGGCACGCCGGAGATGGCGAAGCGGCTGAATCGCGTGCTGACCAACGACCCGGGAATCGGCGTCGCTCGCCACGTAGACGCCGGTTATGAAGAAGCGGTTGATTTTGCCAAGAAGGCGGGAGTGAAGATACCGGAAGTGCGGTGACGAGTGACAAGTGACGAGTGACGAGCAAGAAAGACCAGGATCTGATTCGTCACTTGTGACTTGGCACGATGGTTGGTTGCTCGTCACTCGTCACTTGTCACTCGTCACTGCTCTCTCAGCTTTTCTTCGACGTGACCGCGAAGAACGAGCCATACTGTTGCTCAACTTTTTTGCTTTTGCACTTTGGGCAGGCGATCCGCTTCTTATCGTGGTCGGCGATGGTCAAGGTCAGGGAAAATGTCTTCTTGCACGCTTTGCACGCGTATTCGTAGCTGGGCATAAAGTGCCACCTCCTGGCTCTGGTTCGAGGTATTTTACCAAAAGGCTCGGTTTCGTCCAATGACGCGCGCCACTCCACGTCCGCTCTTTTTCCGCAATGCCGCGCAACTGCTGACCCTGTCAGGCCCGCCGGTTCCACGGCGCGGGGCGGCGCTTGGCGATTTGGGAATCATCCCCGGCGGCGGCCTGCTGACGGAGGGGGAGAGCATTCTGCGCATTGGCTCGACACGCTCGCTGGAGCGCCAGGCGCTGCGCCTGCGCGCCGAGGCCATCGACTGCCGTGGACGCGTGGTGATGCCCGGCTTTGTCGATTCCCACACCCATTTGATCTTTGCCGGCAGCCGGGTGGACGATTATGAACTGCGCCTGCGCGGTAAGACATACGAAGATATCGCGCGCGCCGGAGGAGGTATTCAATCCTCCGCACGGAAAGTCCGGGAAGCAAGCAGCAAGTCTCTGGCTCGACAAGCAGAAAAATTTCTCGAGCAATTCGCCGCGCACGGCACCACCACGGTGGAGGTGAAGAGCGGCTACGGGCTGGACATCGCGCAGGAGCTGAAGATCCTGCGCGTCATTCGATCGTTGCAATCAGATGCGGCCCTTGATTTGGTCCCCACGCTGCTTGCCCTCCATGCCCTTCCCGCGAGCTTTCACGGGCGCACCCGGCAATATGTGGACCAGGTGATCGAGCGGCTGATCCCACTCGCCGCCGGAACAGATGTAGCGCCGGGCTTTAGCCAGGCACATGCCGCCCTGAGGGGCGGCGCTACAACACCCAAGCGTCAGGCAACGAAAGAAAAACTTGCGGAATTCATCGATTGCTTCTGCGACCGAGGCGCGTTCAGCGTGAATGACTGCCGTCGCGTGTTTGAAGCAGGCCGCAAGTTCGGCCTGGCGCTAAGAATACACGCCGAGCAGCTTTCCCGCACCGGCGCCGCGCGCCTCGCCATCGAGTTGGACGCAGCCTCGGCCGACCATCTCGACAAGCTTTCGGCCGCGGACATTCGCGCCTTGGCACGCTCGGGCGTGGTCGCCACGCTGTTGCCGGGAGCCAATTTCCATCTGGGATTGAAGCAATACCCTCCTGCGCGAAAGCTTATTGCCGCCGGCGCCGCGGTGGCGCTGGCCACGGATTTCAATCCCGGCACCAGTCCCACGCTGAATATGCAATTCATTCTGTCGCTCGCCTGCACCCAGATGCGGATGACGCCGGCGGAGGCCATCGCCGCCTCGACCCTCAATGGCGCCTGCGCCCTCGCTCGCGCCGGGCGCGTGGGTTCACTGGAAGCGGGCAAGCAGGCGGATTTGATTGTGCTGGATGTCGAAGACTATCGCGAAATCCCATACTATTTCGCGGTGAACCATTGTGTGACCACGGTGAAGAGGGGGAGGATTGTTTACTCGCGATAGGGAGAAATAATTCAAAATTCAAGATTCAAAATTCAAAAATTAGAATTCAAGATTCAAGATTCAAACATGCAAGAGCAAAGGCACCGATTATTGCGCTGCAACCGCGAGAACTTTTGTGTCGCGCCCCCTTTCACTAGCAGGATGCTGGAAAATCCGAAAAGACGCTTGTTTTGCCCATTTCGGCACCCGCAAGCTCTTTGTTTTCAGTCTGGGCTAGTACTGTAGCTTACTCAAGAAGGACTTTTTCAACATCCTGCCGGGCAATTTGCCGCTATCGTATATGCCTAAAACAAAATCCGTTCAAATTCCTCCGCTCCTCAGACCTCGATCTCCAGCCTAAATTCCCGCCGGAATCGAGGCTTCCGGTCTGGAATCTTGAATCTTGAATTTTGGATCCGCACTTCCGGAGGACTCCGGGTTATTATTGTTTTTGAATCTTGAATCCGCACTTATGGAGGATTCCGGGTTATTACCGGTCTGGAATTTTGAAACTTGAATTTTGAATCCGCACTTCCGGGCGCCCCCATTTCGAATCTGCTCCAACTCCTGGAGAAACTCATCCCGGTCTCTCCGCGCTATGTCTGCCTTTCGCGTCTTCTCATCCACATAGCGTTCACCTTTCAGGTCCGAATCGCGCAGCGACCGTGCCCAGGCTCCAAGCTGCTTGGAAATGCTCTCCGCTCTGGATTTTAAACTCAGAATTTCCGATTCCCGACCAGCAAAGCCCGGGATTTTTTCCAGCAGGCACAGCATCGATCTCACTTCCCCTGCCGAGCCGCGCGCGATATAAAGGAATGTGAGCAACTCCTGCTTTGTTCCCCGCTCAAACCCCTCGGCGATATTGTTGGATACTGAAACCGTAGCCCGTTCGATCTGGTCTCGCAACGAGTATTGCCGCCGAAACTGGGGCTGCTCCGTCAGTGCGTACACGGCTGCTGCCAGCTCGACCGCCGCCTGCCACACGGGCAATTGCTCGAATCGGTCGTACTTCATGTTTGCCTCCGCTGTTTATCTGGCGTCTTGAATTTTGTCTTCCAATCTTGATTCGAATCTTGAATCTTGAATCTTGAATTTTGAATCTTGAATCTTGAATCTTGAATCCACCTCGTCCGGCTCCGCACATATATCTATCGTCAGAAACGCCAGGAATAATGAGATTTGACGACCCAAGGCGATTGGCCCTAGCGCGCCGGCACAAGCGGCCAGAGCACCCCAAGGCCATTCGTGGACCCTCTACCTCTTGACATGGTTAGCCTAGGGTGTATACTAGGAGATGGTAGTCGTGTGGCGCCGCCATGTCTTTGCGCAAGTCTCCCACCCTGACTCCGGCCCGGCTTGAGGCCAACCGCCGCAACTCGAGGAAATCGACGGGCCCGCGCACGGCGCGAGGCAAGGGTCAGTCGCGAATGAACAGCCTGCAGACGGGGGCGCGGTCGCGCTTCGTGCAAAACCTCTACATGGCTTTGTACGACGCCCCGCCCGGAGGGATAGGCCAGGTAGCGAGGGCGCTCCTGACTCCCGAACAGGCCGCGCATCCAAGGTTCGCCGAGATGGTGAACACATTTCAGGAGGCGGATATCGCCCTGGTGCGGGAGCACTGGGATAAAGTGGCGAGTGCTGCTGCCCAGAAGGCTGCGGAGGATCGCAGGGCCGAACGGGAACTGGCCAGGGCCAAAGGCGCGCCATCCGCCGGGCCTGGCGGTCGCCGCAGTGGCCCTGAAACCACCCAAAAAACGCGTCGTAGAAACACGAGCAAAGTCTGAATCTTGCTGAAAACACACTATGACACTTTTCGACAGCCGTGATGTTAGTGAAAATAAAAGAAATAACAAAATATGCCGTGATGTATATGAAAAAAAGTGAGATATCAGCCTAAGGACCGCCTAAAATCAGGGTTTCTTGGTCAAACAAGGGTCATTACCCCGCAACCCCGTGATGTTGATGAAAAAAAATGAGATACGCTCCGCGGAAGGCAATAACTTCTGGAAAGCGGGATTCACTGTGCGGTGGAAATGCAGGACGGAAAACCATGCCTCGTAATCCAGGCTTGTCGGCGAAAAGAACCAACCGCTGAGTGATGATAGCTGTCCGCTCTGCTATGACAACTCACAACGGGCCACTGACCACGGACACCCGTCTCGTGATACATTCACACCATGCAAACTCTTATTGAATGCGTACCCAACTTCAGTGAGGGCCGCGACCTCGCGGTGGTGGAAGCGATCGTTCGCGCCCTGCTCGCCGGGCCGGACGTCTACCTGCTCGATCGCGAGATGGATGCGGACCACAACCGCTCGGTCGTCACCATCGTCGGAACCCGCGAGAGCGTAGGCAAAGCGGCGTTGCGCGGCATCGGCGAAGCGGCGGAGTTGATCGACCTGAACCATCATCAGGGAGCGCACCCGCGCCTGGGAGCTACCGACGTGGTGCCCTTTGTGCCCCTCTCCGGCGTCACTTTGGAAGATTGCGTCCACGTCGCGGAATGGGTGGCGGAAGAAACCTGGCTGCGCTTCAAAATCCCCACCTATCTGTACGAAGCTGCGGCGCGCAAGCCGGAACGCGCCAATCTGGAGAACATCCGGCGCGGCCAGTTTGAGGGAGTGCGCGAGGAGATTGCCTCCAACCCGGCGCGCCTACCCGATTTCGGAGAAGCCGCGCTGCACCCCACGGCGGGCGCCACGGTGGTGGGAGCGCGCAAGTTTCTGATTGCCTACAACATCAACCTGAACACGCCGGACGTCGGGGCGGCCAAGGCCATCGCCAAGAAGATTCGCGCTTCGAGCGGCGGATTCCCCTGCGTGAAAGCGATGGGAGTGGAATTGAAAGCGCGCAACCTGGCGCAGGTGTCAATGAACCTGACGGATTTTGAAACCACCTCGCTGGCGGTGGTTTTTGAGGCTGTCACAAAGGAAGCGGCGGCGCTGGGAATTCAGGCGGTGGGCAGCGAGATTGTGGGCCTGGTTCCGCGCCAGGCGCTGGGGGACGCTGCCGTCCATTTTCTGCGCGTCGAGAATTTCCGGCCGGAATTGGTGGTGGAGAACCGCCTGGAACGAGTGCTGGCAGAGCGAAAGTCGAGAGTCGAAACTGGAAACTCGAAATTGGAAACTCGAAACTCACCGGAAGGCTCTGCCGAGTTTCCAATTTCAAATTTCAAATCTCAAAAAACGCCCACTCCTGCCAATCTCTCCCTCCGCGCTATGGTGGAGGAGTTTGTGAGCACGGTGGCGGCTCCCACACCCACGCCCGGTGGCGGCAGCGTCGCAGCGCTGGCGGGGGCGCTGGCAGCGGGGTTGGGGGAAATGGTTTGCGGCGTGTCGCTGAAACGAAAATCGCTCAGCGCCCATTATCCCGCACTGGAAACTGCGCGCGCGCGTCTGGCCAAGATGCGCGAGCGGCTAATGGACATCGTCGATCGCGACGCGCAGAGTTATGAGGCGGTCATGCGCGCCTTCAAGCTGCCCAAATCTACCGAGGCGGAACAGACCGCCCGCGACCAGGCTATTGAGGCCGCAAGCAAGCAGGCTTCCGCGGTGCCACTGGAAACGGCGGAATTAGCGGCGGCGGTGGGAGGCGAGGTCGCCAGTCTGGCGCGGATTACCATTCCGCAAGCGGCTTCCGACCTGAAGGTGGCGTCGGATTTGGCAGGGACGGCGCGGCGTGGAGGAATTGCGAACGTCCGCGCCAACCTTTCCGGCATTCGCGACGAACCTTGGCTGCGGGACATCGAGGCGCGGCTACTTTTGCTTGACCAGGGGCTATAAAGGGTCAAAAGCGGTCAAAAAGCCTAAGTACCATTGCGGGAGCACGACCGCTTCATAAGCCCCTATGGCGTGAAATTCCCCGCACTTCACACCGCCAAAATGACCCAGTCCAAAGGCCAAATGGGGATTGCGTTAGTTGCAAACCATTTGCAAATCGCCACTTTCGGCATTGGCTACCTGTTGCAAGATTTGGGCGTATTGTGGACCCCATTTTGCGCTATGAACAGTCGTATGCGAGACACCGCGAACTTTAACTCACCGATCAGTCTCTACGAAGCGGGAAATCAAGCCGAGTTAAGAATCCTTTTAATCACAGGCGGTTGGGAAGTCCGACGTTCCTTCAACCAAATGGGCATCCAACCCGGCGATCTCGTCCGGATTCTGCGTCGCGCCCCTTTTGGCGGACCGCTGGTCATTGAGAACAAAGGTACCCGTGTTGCTGTTGGCAAGCAACTGGCGGAGAAGATCCGCGTCGAAGTCCTACCGTGAAAGCCGCGCTGGTCGGCCAACCCAATTCAGGCAAGAGCACCCTTTTCAATGCCGTCGCAGGCTACCGCTCTCTCACCTCCAACTTCGCCGGCACGACGGTGGAGTACACGCACGGTCAGGCGCGCGTCGGCGGCATGGTCATGGACCTCATCGACCTGCCGGGCCTCTATTCCCTTACGCCCACCTCACCCGTGGAGGAGGTCAGTCGCGACTATCTGCTGGGCGGCGATTGGGACGTCATCGTCAACGTCGTGGACGCCTCGCAATTGGCCCGCAGCCTGGAGTTGACGCTGGAGCTGCTGGACCTGGAATCGCCTATGGTGGTTTGCCTGAACATGATGGACGAGGCGGCGCGCAAAGGCATGACTATCGATTCGCACGCCCTGGGAAATGCCCTGGGAGTGCCCGTGGTGGAAGCCATTGGCGGCCGCGGGCGCGGCATTATTGAAACCTTCCGCACGGCGCAGGACGTAGCCCGGACGGGAACACGTCCGCACGCGTTCGTCTATGCGCCGGAAGCCGAAAGCATGGTGCAAGGGCTGGCGGAGAAGATCGCGGCGGGCAATGCAAGGGAGTCCGGAGTTCGGAGTCCGGAGTCAGGAGTCAGGAGTCAGAACGGAGGAGTCAGAAGTCGGGAGTCAGAACCTTCACGCGCCCTTGATGGTGGCGGATTGCCTTGCCGGACTTCGCGTTGTTCGCCGGCGTGCTGCGGACATCCTCCCGAAATGGATGGCCGGCACGACCCGCGAGCTACGGCGGCGGTGGCGGTGCTTCCCGTTCCGCCGCCGGCAATATTGCCTCCGGCAGATTCCCAGCACACACAGGGTCAATCACAAATCACCAATCACCCATCGCAAATTGGGGTCTTCCCTCCTCCGCGTTTCCGTGCTTTGCAGTGGGTGCAGAGCGATCCCCGGCAAGTCCGGCGCGAAGAGCCGGAAATGGCGTCCGTGGTGGAATGGGCGCAGGCGGGAATCGCCGTACACACCGGGCAGCCGGCAGACGCGGCCATCTCCTCGGCGCGTCATGCGGCCTGTCTCACGCTGTTTGAGCGTGTGGCGCGAGTAGCCCGGCCGCGGGCAGACTGGCGCGAGCAGGTGGACCGCCTGGCCATGCACCCCATCTGGGGCTACGCCGTGCTGATGGGCGTCTTTCTGGGATTCTTCCGCCTGATTTTCGACGTGGGAAAGCTGGGCGAGGGTCGCATCCTGATCCTTTTTGACGCCGTAGTAGCAGCGATGGCGCAGCACATAAACGCGCAAGGCGCCTTGTTTGCCGGCGCCAAGGGAGCGGTGCTGGGCACTGCGGGAGCGGTGGCGATCGTGCTTCCCTATCTGCTGCCGTTTCTGGTGGGCCTGGCAATTCTGGAAGACATTGGCTACCTCTCGCGCGTCGGCTACCTGATGGACGCGGCCATGCACCGATTGGGTCTGCACGGCACCGCCACCCTGCCCGTGCTGGTCGGCTATGGATGCAGCGTGCCGGCGGTCATGGCGACAAGAATTCTCACCACCCGGCGCGACCGCTTTATCGCCGCGTTTCTGGCTGTCCTGGTGCCCTGCTCGGCGCGCATGACGGTGATTTTCGCGCTGGTGGGATTTTACCTGGGCGCGAACTACGCTCTGGGGATTTACGTGTTGAATATCATCGTGGTCGCATTATCGGGGAGCCTGCTGGCGCGCATCTGGCCGGAGATTTCACCCGGCATGTTGATGGAAGTTCCCGCCTATCGCGTGCCCGCCCCGCGCGTGGTGGCGCTCAAAACCTGGTGGCGCCTGCGCGAGTTCGTGCTGATTGCGTTTCCCTTGCTGGTGGTGGGCAGCGTGGTGCTGAGCCTGGTGGATTTTTACGGCTGGCAACACGGCATCAACGCCGCGCTTTCGCCACTGACCGCGCTTTTGGGATTGCCGCGCTCGGTGGGCCTGACGCTGATTTTCGGCGTGCTGCGGAAAGAGCTCTCGCTGCTGATGCTAATGCAGGCGCTGGGCACCACGCACGTTCTGGGGGTCATGACCGCGGCGCAAATTCTCATCTTCACCCTTTTCGTGACCTTCTACCTTCCCTGCATGGCCACGCTGGCCTCGATGATGCGCGAACTCGGCTGGCGTCTGACGCTCGCCGCCTCCGGCGCGCTCTTGGCGCTGGCCATCGTCATCAGCCTCGCCGCCCGCGGCGTGATGCTCCTCCTTTAGCGCGGGGAGACTTGCCAACGCCGGAGCGCATTCAGAAAAGCGGCGTAGGGAGTGCCGGGAAAAGCCTGGCTGATCTTGCAAACTGACGCGAAAACAGCTTCTTTCCTGGGTTGAGGAGGGATTAAGGAGTAGTGGGTGCGAGACAAATCGAGCAAGAGCGTGCAGCGCGCACGTGCTCCAATAATGACAAGAGAAGCTCCGGATGGCGACGCATGGAATCACTTTTCCGCTCGACCGCAAGGCGGAGAAGGCCTACAGAGTTGCCCACGGGGAAAAGAGAGAAATGCAGGTGCTGGGCAGCCTGCAGCCGCGAGACCGGAGACTCAAAGTGAGGACGAGCAACCTCCTAAGCATCCTCACCGTGGGACTGCGAGTTTACAAATCTTAGAATGGCTTGGCGATTACCCGGACTGATCGATGTGAACTCTACCCCGACTCCCTTTCCACTCTCAGACCACCGCACGATTCCTTCCATACTCAATCGGGGCAACTCGGGCGGTTGACCAAAGACCAAGTGAAGTTTGCTACCGACGGGGAACACTTCTTTCGGGTGGAGACAGAGCCCCGTCGCGCTCAGGTTTTTAGTCTCCCCGACGTAGTGGGCACCCTCTTTCGACAGGACAACCGTCAAGGATGCGACGAACCGCGGCGCTGGCTTTCATTCCCCTATTATGGTGGCCATAATTTCCCAACCTCATCCCCGATTGTAACTTCGCCTCGAAATCATAAGGTTTTCTACGCAATCTCTCCGCCAAACTCAACCCTCGATTAATCCTTGTGAATACAGTCGATTAGAGGTCTTCATGGCGTGAGTTTGATGGCGTGGCGGGTAGAAACTGACCGCACAGTGTACTTTTTGGGCCAGCCATTCTGTTGGCTCCCCTGCCTACTGGAGATTCCCGTAATGGCATCATCTGGGGCAAGGGTAGAGCGGACCTAAAAAACAGGCCCGCGCCACCTGTCAGGCGGCTTGTTTTCGAGCGCTGAAGGTCAAGATGGAGCCGGATACTTGGGGCTGGAAGTCCTCAAAACCGGACGAGGCCAAGTACCGCTCCATCTCTTCCAGGCCGAAGACATGCAGGCCCTGTTCCCTGCGATACCACTCGCGCACACGGCGAAACTTCAGGATGCCTCCGCAGCCTGCGGTGAAAGTAAAGACGGCAAGAATAGCTCCCGGCTTCATGACGCGGGCCATCTGGCGCAGAGCCACCACGGTATCCTCGAAGAGATGAAGCGAGCCACAACAGAGGGTGGCGTCGAAGAGGCCGCTTTCAAAGGGAAGGGCCTCCACTCTTGCCCGGGCGAAATGCACGTTGGGAATGCCTTCCTTTGCTACGTAGGCTGCGCCTTGCCGGAGCATTCCCATGGATACGTCGATCCCGAACACCTCCTTCGACGGTGACGCAACCCGCCGGCCATAGGTGCCGGGGCCGCAGGCGATATCAAGCACCCGGCCCTGTGTCGATTGGACTTTCTCTGATACAGTACTAATCAGTTGGGCTAAAGATGGGCTGAGGAATCCCCCGTAGAGATTTAGGACGATCGGATACCATAGCTTGGTTTCGTAGATGCGAGCCATCCGATCGATGAAGCGCATTCTCCTCAGCACGGCGTCTTTACTTTGAGAAAGTTCTTCCTGAATGAAGTCAGGGATTCCCTCCCGGATGCGATAGATTTGGGAACAGGTGAGACAGTGGAGCACACCCTCTTCCTGGCGCAAATGGCACTTGCACACGGGGCATGCGTAGATTCCGAGTTCGCTTGTTACGGATTTGTCAGTAGTCATTTCGAGCCTCGCTTTTAGGGATTTGCTTATGCAGGGCGATTGTTTTCCTGACCAGACTTTGCCTCCGAGGGAGCAAGCAGAAGCCCCTGGAGAATGAAATCGATGGCAAAAGCGCGGATGCGCTCCAGGGCGGCAGGTGACGAGAGGTCAACACCCGGCAGAAAAACCTTCTGAATTGGCAGGATGGCGAGATTGACATGGCACACCAAAGTCGCCAGTGTCATCTGAAATATGGGGTTGATTTCGGAGCGCAACAGCCCGGCCTTCTGCAGCCACCCGAGGACAGGGGCGAGTTGGTCAACATCATCAAAATCGCGCTGCGAAACGATCTTCGAGAAGGTCTGCCATCCTTCCGCCATCTCCCACATGAAGATGCGCAAAATGCGTGGATGGCCGGCGAGAAAATCGAAATACCGACCAAGGAAATTGGCGAGCCGAATCCTGACTTGGCCTGCGTCAGGAGTTTTGTCAGCGGGCAAAGCACTGAGGGCCTCGTTTTGCATCTCGCGGGTTTGGTCATCCGCGCGTCGAATGACCTGCGCATACAAACCAAGTTTGTCTTTAAAATATTGAAATATAAGGCTCTTATTGTATCCAGCGGTTGCCGCTATGGCATCGACCCGAGCGCCATCAAACCCATGTTCCGCAAATGCTGCTTCAGCCGCATCGAGAATTGCTTCTCGAGCATTCTCTGCATTGTGCGTTCTCCCACGCTTGCTTCCAAGATCATCCATTCTTGTTTTCCTTTCCATCTAACTAGTTGGATTTATAACCAACCGGTTAAATTTATCTTAGACGGAAACTGCTGTCAAGATAAAAAGACACGCGTTGGTCGCCCGACCTAAGGCTGCGCGAAGCGCCTTGGAGTGCGTGCGGCTCGACGCCGCCTCAGCCCTTCCTCCTACTCACTCTCCTTCCGAGACCATTGCCTGCTTAGTCGCTCGCCTTTCTTGCCCGTTCTACCCCACCCTTGTTCGCAAATTCCAAGGCGGCGTCGAGCCGGTGCAGTCCACGGCGCTGCGCGCGAGAACTCTCGCTAGGAAACCAAAACTTTCGACCGGACAAGGCAAAATCCCGATTTCTACTTTTGCCTATTGCATTTTGCGTTTTGACTTATTTTTGCCCTCTGGCAGGCGAGGAATACCAGCGAAAGGGACGCGGAATCCTCGACCGCGTGCAGCTTATGTAGCGCCACGCGCATCTGAAACGTATAATAAGTCCATGGCCACAAAGGTCAAACAGTCTCTCGGCGCGATAGGGATCATCGCCGGCCTCAGCGTGTTGCTGGTGGTGCTGGGAGCTTTGCAATTCCGCTGGAGCAATCAGATTCGCACGGCGGAACTCGAAAGGAAGCAGGCCGCGCTCGAGGCTGGAATGAATGGGTTTCGCGAGGATATTCGTCGCGAGCTGGCGGGGATTTGCACCGGCTTTGGCTTCCGGCCGCCCAATCAGGCTGCCGCAGTTGAGGATCTCTACGCTCAGGATTGTGGAGATTGGGCGCGGTCCTCCGATCACCGCGAACTGGTCGCCAATTATTATCTTTGGAAGAAGCAAACGGGTGAGGGCTATTCGTTCCTCCAATTCAATCCCCAGAAGGAAGACACATTTCAGGCCACGGCGTGCCCGGCGCGGCTCGGAGCACTTTGCGATCCTTCCGATCTGGTGACCACGCTTAGTAACCGGGGCGGCGACTTCGGTCTTGGCGGGCTGCGTTGGCGACTTCACGGCGAGCCGCTGGCGATGGTGCGCCCCATCCCCCAACCGGGCTGGTGGAATCGAAGGAATCGAAGAGATCGACCCCAGGAATCCTCGCCCGCCGGATTCATGATTGTCGAATTGGATCGCAATGTCTTGCTCAATCGACTCCTCCCCGAGCTTGCCAGGAGATACTTCGAAGGGCCGGATGGGCCTCTTTATAATGTAGCCATCATCGATGGCGCGACTCCTCCCCATTTCATCTACGCATGGCAAACCGTACCCTCCCCGGAGCTTGCGACCTCGCCGGACGAAACCCTGCAACTTTTCAGCCAGCACCGAGGGCGGGGATTTGAAGCCCGGCAGAGAAATCCCGGCCAGCCGGGAAGCTCCGCAAGACGCGAGCGAGGGTCGCCGCCGCCTTTCCCTCCCCCGGAAGGCGGGCCTGAGATTATGGCGCGCGCGCGAGGCTTCCTGGCCGCGCCGATCCTCGCCGCCGCTTCCGCCGCAGGTTGGCGATTGGTAGTCCGGCATGCTGGCGGTTCCCTCTCGGAGACCGTGGCGGTCATCTGGCGACAGGATTTGCTGCTCGGCTTCGGGGTGTTGCTGGTGCTCGCCGCCAGCGTGACATTGGTTGTGATTTGGACGCTGAGAATCCGGCGACTGGCGAAGATGCAGATGGATTTTGTCGCCGGGGTGTCCCACGAGCTGCGCACCCCCGTGAGCGTCATCTCCTCCGCGGCGGAGAATCTTGCCGATGGCATCGTGGAGTCTGGCCCCCAAGTAAAGCAATATGGCGCGCTCATCCGCAATGAGGCCCAGCGCCTTGCCGCCATGATTGGGCAGGTGTTGCTCTTCGCCGCCACGCGCAATGAAAGCCTGCACTACCAGCCGCGCCCCGTCCGCGTGGGGGAGACGATTGATTCCGCCGTAGCCGATTTGGCCCAGCTCACCGCCGCCAATCGCTTTACGGTGGAGAAGGAAGTTGCCCCGGACCTTCCTCCAGTCATGGCGGATCCGAAAGCGCTCGGCCGCTGCCTGCAGAATCTCATGACCAACGCCTTGAAGTATGGCGCCGGGGGCCGATGGATGGCCATTCGCGCCCACGCCGGATCGGGACCGGAGGCGGGGGAGGTTTTGATCACCGTCCAGGATCGCGGACAAGGAATTGAGCCCAGCGAGATTGCCCACATTTTCGAACCTTTCTACCGCGGGAATGCCGCCCGGGCTTCGCAGACGCATGGCACCGGATTGGGTTTGAGCCTGGCAAAAGAAGCCGCGGAGGCCATGGGCGGAAAGCTGACGGTGACCAGCCGCGTGGGCGAAGGAAGCGCGTTCACTCTGCATTTTCCCGCGGCCAGCACAGCCTAGCCGGGATTCTGCGCCGCGCTGGGAGGTATGGGAAGAAATGCCGGAACCGCGGGATTGAAGCTCCAAGCGTCCAAAGCTGGTTGAGACGTCCCGGCGACCTGCATGCCGAAAGGACTTGCGCCGCTCCGGGCCGGTCAAAGCGCTCAAGGAAAAGTGGGACCCCATGAATTCTCATATCCTGTTAGTCGAAGATGAACCCGGGCTGGTGCTGACGCTCAGCGATCGTCTGCGCAGCGAGGGCTACACGGTGGATGCGGTTTACGACGGAACCGAGGTGGTGGAGCGCGCTACGCGCCATCGCTTCGGCCTCATCATTCTGGATGTCATGTTGCCGGGCAAAGGGGGCTTCGAAGTCTGCCAGGAGCTGCGGCAACGCGGCTTTACCACCCCCATCCTGATGCTCACCGCGCGCACCCAGACGGCCGACAAGGTCAAGGGACTCAAGATCGGCGCCGACGACTACCTCACCAAGCCCTTTGAAATGCCCGAGCTTCTGGCGCGAGTCGAGGCCCTGTTGCGGCGGGAAAGAGGGGCAGGCAATCAAGGGCCGGACTCTTACGATATTGGGCCGCTCCGCATCGATTTGCGGAATTCCGAAGTGTTTTGCAACGGCACGCCCGCCTCGCTTACTACCAAGGAATTCCAACTGCTTCGTTATCTCCTCGAACAGCGGGGCCGGACCGTAAGCCGCGAGGAACTCCTGCGGGATGTTTGGGGCTATGCCTCGGCGCCCTCCACACGCACGGTGGACGTCCACGTGGCCTGGCTGCGGCAGAAGCTCGAGAACGATCCCAAACAACCCAAATACATCATCACCGTGCATGGCCAGGGGTATAAGTTCGCCGCGTGATGCCGATCCACAATTGCGGTGCCACGGCTGTCTTGGCCGTGACTGCTCACGGGGGGGACGCCTTTGCCACATACTGACCACACCTTCACGCAGGGAGGCCTTGTGCTGACCGGTCTTGACCACCTCATCCTCGGAATCGATGACCTCGACCGAGGCATTGCCTGGGTGGAGCAGCGGACGGGCGTGCGCGCGGCGTTCGGCGGTGTTCATCCCGGCCGTGGCACACGGAACGCGCTGCTCGCACTCGGGCCGGACTGCTATCTGGAAATCATCGCGCCTGATCCCGAGCAATCCTCGCCGAATTGGTTCTCTCAGGTTCTCACTCTGCATGAACCCCGACTGATTGGCTGGGCGGTACACACTCCGCATCTGAACACCCTCGCGCAAACCGCGGCGGCGGCAGGCTTCCCCATTGACGGGCCGCACGACGGTGCGCGCGCGCGTCCCGACGGAAAAATTCTGAGTTGGAAACTCCTTCGCTTGCGCGACGACCGTGGCGGGCTGCTTCCCTTCTTCATCGAGTGGGGCCGCGACTCGGTTCATCCTGCCGCGGACGCACCGCAAGGATGTATGCTCGAGCGCTTTCACTTGGAATCGCCGGATGCATCGGAATTGGCGCGCGCCTGCCACACGCTGGACGTTGAGGTGCGGGTCGATCCGCGGGAAAAACCGCTCGTGCTCGCCTGCCTTCGGAGCCCCCGGCGTGAAGTGGAACTCACGTCCTGACTGTCCACTTCGGCCGCTTTCCCCGATTCAGCCCCCTCGCTCCCACCACAAAGGAAACGTGGCGCCCCCTCGGCATTGCGGTCCTCCCCCCTCCTCCAAGCGGGCCAGGGAACAAGACTCCTTAGCCTGGATTTCTCGGCAAGCCGAACCCATTCTGCCACCTGCCAGCGACAATTTGGCGCTCCCCAACTCTGACACTTTGCACCCATCCTTCCACTTTCTCATAGTTGATTTTAAGTGGATTTAGTTTCAGTATGTTGCCAGCTTTGGGAGGAGAAAAACCGTGTGTTCGACCCTTTATTTTCACTATCTTCTCAGCTTTGGGCGCTTTGCTCGCTTACGGGCAAAACGTCGCATTGCCATTCGTACAGTTTGTCGGCCTGCCATATCATTCCCCAACGGACTGCCAGCCGACCCGTAAATCGCGTCAACGGCAGTGCCGGCCTCGATGTCCATTCATCAATTCTAGCCTAAAGTATTGGGCTCGTCAATAAGAAAATGAAACCTGCCGGGAGGCGCCGTCCGGCCCTGCCTTAAGAACTTCGTGTTGTGGCGAGATAACCCGGTTAGTTCAGCGCCACATGCGCGTCCTCCACCTTGGCCAAGACTTTGTCCAGCGCATCTCGTTCACTCCGGCATGGGGTGCTTGTGCTTTTTGGGCCGCTTGTTGTATTCCAGGATTTTCTTGCGCAGGCGGATGGATTTGGGCGTGACTTCCACCAGCTCATCTTCGGCAATGAACTCGATGGATTCTTCCAGGGTCAGCGGGCGAAAGGGGATGAGGCGGATGGCTTCATCGGCCACGGAGGCGCGCATGTTGGTCTGCTTCTTTTCCTTGACCACGTTCACGTCCATATCGTCCCAGCGCGAGTTTTGGCCGACCACCATGCCTTCGTAGACTTCCAGACCGGGTTGCACGAACAAGTCGCCGCGCTCCTGAAGGTTCCACAGCGCGTAGGCGGTGGTGCGGCCGGCGCGATCGGCGATGAGCGAGCCGGTGAGGCGCGTCGGCAAGTCGCCTTGCCAGTCGACGTAACCATCGAACAGGGTATTCATCACCGCCGTGCCTCGTGTGGCTTTCAGGATTTCTCCGCGCAGGCCGATGAGCCCGCGGGAAGGGATGGTGAATTCCAGGCGCACGCGGCCGCTCTGGGCGTGGCCGGTGCCGTGGCTCACAATCTTGGTATTGACTCCCTTGCGTATGCCGATTTCCTGCATCAGCACACCCACAAATTCCTGGGGAACGTCGATAATCAGTTGCTCGGAAGGTTCCTGGAGCTTGCCATCCACGGTATGGGTGATGATTTCGGGCTTCCCCACCGCCAGTTCGTAACCCTCGCGCCGCATCATCTCGATCAAAATGGCCAACTGGAGTTCACCCCGGCCCATCACCTTGAAGGAGTCGTGGGTGCCCATATCTTCCACGCGGATCGACACGTTGGTGAGCAGTTCCTTGTCGAGCCGCTCGCGCAGGTGCCGCGAGGTCACGTACGCGCCGTCCCGCCCGGAAAAGGGCGAGGTGTTGATGGTAAAGACCATGGAGATGGTGGGCTCATCAATGGGAATGTGCGGGAGCGGCGCGGGGGATTCAGCGCTGGTCACGGTCTCGCCGATGGTGATGCCCTCCACCCCCGCGATGGCCACGATGTCCCCGGCCTCGGCGGCTTCCAGGTCAATGCGGTCCAGCCCCTCGAACCCGTAGAGTTTGGTAATGCGGGTTTTCTGAAAGCTTCCGTCCAGTTTGGCAATGGCCACTTCGTCGCCGCGCCTGAGCGCGCCGGAAAAAATGCGGCCCAGCGCCAGGCGCCCGTGGTACTCGCTGTAATCCAGGTTGGCAACCAGAAGCTGAAGCACCGCGTCGCGCTCGCCGGCAGGAGCGGGAATGGCGCGCAGAATGGTTTCAAAAAGAGGTTGAAGGTTTTCCGATGCGCCCTCCAAAGTCTCGCGCGCGATGCCGTCCTTGGAGATGCAATAAATGATGGGGAATTCGAGTTGCTCCTCGGTGGCGTCAAGGTCGATGAACAGGTCGTAGACTTCGTTCAACACCTCCTGCGGCCGCGCGTCGCTGCGGTCGATCTTGTTGATCACCACGATGGGAGGCAGCTTGGCCTCCAGCGCCTTGCGCAACACATAGCGAGTCTGCGGCAGGGGACCCTCGCTCGCGTCCACTAGCAGGAGCACGCCGTCCACCAGCTTCAAGGCACGCTCCACCTCGCCGCCAAAGTCGCTGTGGCCGGGCGTATCGACAATGTTGATGCGCGTGCCGTGATAGGTGATGGCGGTGTTTTTGGCCAGGATGGTGATGCCGCGCTCACGCTCGAGTTCATTGGAGTCCATGACCCTCTCCACCACCGCCTCACCCTGGCGGAAGATGCCGCTCTGGCGCAGCATGGCGTCCACCAGAGTGGTCTTGCCGTGGTCTACGTGCGCGATGATGGCAATGTTGCGAATGGAGGTGTTCAAACTCATAAAATAGCAGGAATCGGCAGGCCGCCAAGGGCGATGCGCGCTCGATGGTCATCCCGAGCGCCGAGGCACCGCATCGGCGTAAAGGACCTTTCTTTCCTCTCCTGACTTAGAACCAAGATGATAACATTTCTTGGGCTGATTTAGCGGGTGGAAATCCCTGCCTCTCCCTAAATCCTGTTAACTAGCATAATTTTCAATAAGATCGTGGCATAGCAGGCTTCGCACCCAGATTTATAGCCTAACCATCGTGTTTGCAAACACGTACTGGCATAACTGCGCCAACACATTCATTTTCAATAACATCGGGGCGTCGCATCCCATTCCATTTTCCATAGGCCCTTGTTTTCAATCACACTCCCGCTTTGATTGTCAAAAAGATTTCCCCTTTTTCATTTCCTCTCATGCCGGGCACACAAGTGATGGAAATGTTCGCTGACTTCGCGTTCCGCCTGGATGATGATTTCGGCTTCCTCACGGAGCAGCGGGTGCAAAGCCATTTCCGGGGTCAGTAATGCGTGGGCCCACTCCACCACCCGCCCGGGAAGGGCGAAAAGGAGGCCCAGCTTGAGGTTCTGGTAAATCGCCGATCGTTCCCCGCTCCGCAAGGCGTTCATGCGCGTCTGGGCCTTGCCTCGCGCCGTGCGCGGGCCCGTTAACTTTCGGGCATTGCGGCGATTGGCTTCCAGCATGGCGGGCGTGAGGGTGGGAGATTTGCGCAGCGGCACGGTGGCCTCGGACGACGAACAACCATCTAGTATATATTCATAGCCTAAGCGTATCAAGAGACAAATTCCTTGAATTGCTTAGCCTATTGCTGTTCCGCACCGTCGCCCCGCGGGGAAAATGGAGACACCGATCGGGATGAACCCCTATGCTGATGGGGTGGCGGCTTATCTCCGGGGGCGGTGGCGGAGAAGCCGAGGAAGTGACCCCTCACCCGTCTCGCCCCGGCTGGTGAAGGCGCCAGCGGCGAGCCACCCTCTCCCCTGCGGAGAGGGAAATTGTATTTCGGGCGCTTTCGCGCCCCGCGATGATTACCACCTTCTCCGAGGGGAGAAGGTGGACCGCGACAGGCGTTCTCACCAGCCGTCGCGGGCCGGATGAGGGGTTACTTCCATCCACTCGATGATCAGTTGCGTGTCACGTCAAATGGCTCATGATATTCTGGCCGAGCGGAAACCGCTGTCTGCGGTCATGTGCCTCAAACTTTCCCGTCTGTTGGGCAGCACTCCCGAATTCTGGATTCGCCTGCAAGCAGAGTACGACCTGAAGAAGGCGGCCCAAGACAAGAAAGTCATGGAACGCGTCGGGCAGATCGTGCCGTTGAGACCCCAAGAAGAACTCCACGCCTAATTGTTCACCGCGCGGATTCGATGACTCGACTGCCATCCGTGGCCAGGAGCGCAAAGCACGGTGCCAATCTCAATATGCCTTACTCCGTGGTTGTTAGTACTGGTATGATAACCCCACGCGAGATCGTCATGGTGAAAACGCTTGATTTACGGGATCGAGCTTGCACCTGGGGCAGGCAATGCCCTTTGTCGTGGCCGTGGGGGGTGCGGAGGCGCATCTTTCTGATGGAGCTCCTGATTATGGCTCTGATATCTCCACAGCTCCTGGCAGCCACTCACGCATACCGGTTTGATTACGAGGGCGATGACTCCGATTGGTGGACCGATGCCCACATGCAAAGATCTCTGCCTCGGGGAGTCAAGCTCCAAGCTCGTGACCCAGACGCTGCCAATTTCCGGATCGCGGGTGTCAAATTAGGTGACGACGAGTTCGAAGATGCAGCTTCCGAGCTTGGGACGACCCCGATCGTCGAAAGAGGTGTTCGAAGCGGCCATCTCCGGAGGCAGGTGTGTTACGTTTCAGTGCAGAAATCGGAAAGGATTTACTTGGTCTTTGAACAATCATTTATGAGTTACGGTGCGTATCTTTTTGCCGAGGGTCCTGATTGGGACGGGAGACGCTTGTGTGTAGAATTGAAGGACACTTCCGTCGCCGTCAATACAAGTTCCGGGCTGCATATAGGACAAAGTCCAGCGGAAGTGGTCGCTATCCTTGGACAACCGAGCTTTCGCAACAAGACCGATCTGTACTATTCGTTTTGGGTGCAGGGTAAGAAGGCATCAGAGAGTGAGTTAGCAGAAGATCGCAAGAAACACCCCTGGTTCTCGGAAAAGGATGTTGAGGAAGAGTTTGGGACGTATGACCTGGGGGCCGATATACGGGCCCACTTTGTCGATTCCAAGCTTACGTACCTGTCAGTGTCGAAGTCAGAGACTAAGTGACGCGCGTAAGAACGCGCGAGCTACGGGAACTGCCGAAGCAGGCAGCGGGTGGGCCGATGGGAGGCGCAGTTTGTATCATTCTGCGGCTCTGCTACCTGCTCTTAGAGGAGGTCGCGAATGTCAATATCAACCCCCGAAAACGCCGAGGTTGCACTCACCGATGAGAAGGACCCCCTCCTGGCCCTGCGCGGCTCCGGCAAAGATGTATGGTCAGATGAGCACGCCGACGAATACGTGCGACGCCTGCGCGGGAGTTGGGAAACCGCCGTATCTTCAAATCCGCCATCTTCGCGATGTAAACGTCAGACCCTGTCCCCGGCAGGAGCGAAGTCAGCGCGAAGGCGGTGAAATCGTTGCCCGTGAGCTGGGTGCGCCGAAAGACGCCGGGTACGGTTTCTTCCGTCTCGTGCCGCGATCCGAAGCGGGTAGCGCGCAAGTATCCGTGAGTCCGGCAGTTGGGCTAATGGCTGGTGGCCCCGCTGTCATTACTGACCATGAGGCTCGAGACGTTGACTGGCTCGAAGTCCGATAAGGTGAGACTGGTAAGGCAGGAAAGATCGTTATCGTCCCAGCGAGCGTCGGGCGTGCCGATCAGCCCGCCGCTATCTCCGTTGTCGGCCAGGATGATTCCGTAGTTGCGGAAGGCGGTGATGATAATGGCCGCTTGTGGACTGGTGGCGGCGCAAGCGGGCGGCGCAACGGAAGCTTTGAGCCGATAGATTTCGCCGGCGGCTCCGGACATGGTGCAGCTTGCGGGAGGGGAAGATTGCGAAATCTCCGATTCCACGGGGATGGAAGCCCCTCCCGCAGCCGTGCAACTCCCCACGCCCGCCGTTTGCGTAGCCGGCCACACCCAGTAGTTCAACATATGGTTGAGGGTAAATCGGATGGGATGCTGAATGGTGCCGTTGGGTGAACTGGGTGTGCCCGTCCCGATGACCTCGTCGGCATTGGCGAGCAGCGGCGCTACGGGAAGTCCCGCGGCATCGGAGGTTCCCATCCCTTGCGCTGTCAGGTCATTCGAAGATACGTTGGGCCAAAGGGCGTTAGAGGAATCAGTCCAGGGGCCGTTTTCGTAAATTCCCTGCCACATTTCGTAAAGGGCGGGATTGTTTCCACCGCCTGCCTCCAGGTAGACCAGCACGTGCCGGTCTCCCGTCGAGTTGCTGGTACCTTCCACCGGAGCATAGGCGGGAATTGGACCCGAGGTAAAATAGGATTGATATTGAGTGGTCGAAACCGATACGTCTGCCTGGTTGTAGGGAACTTCGATGGCGGGTATTCCATTGGGAAAGGGAGCACCCGAATTGTTCCCGAAGAACGGCTTAACCGTCTCTGGCAAATAGCCGCTGTACATCGGCGCGGCGGGGGAAGTATCAACGGGCAAGCTTGTGGTGGCGGCGTCCACTCTGTGGTGGAAAATCGATGTTGACGGAAAGATGTTGGCGAGGAACGCGTTATTGCCGTTGATGGCGAAAGCGATGTTCTGGGTCGCCTGCGCGCTGGTTGAGTCCGTGACGACAAATTCGGGGGTATAAGTGCCTTGACCGCCAATCAGTGAGCTGGTGATGGCGCCAGTGGTGGCATCGAGAGACATTCCCTCAGGCAAGGGAGGAACGTTGGAATTCTCGGTCACGGAAAAGGCGTAAGGTGGAGAACCGCCGCTGGCGACGATGGTGCAGCCCTCATACGCCGCGCCTTGCGTTCCGCCGGGGCAGGAAGTGGTGGTTATCGCCAGTGGACCGCCGGACGCTGTTATGGTGACGATTGCCGTGGCTGTGGTCGAGCCGGCGGCATTGGCAGCAGTCAGCGTGTAGGTGGTCGTGGCCGTCGGGCTCACGCTCGTCGAACCACTCGCGGATGTGGACGTGAATGTCCCCGGCGTGATGGCAATGCTCGCCGCCCCGGTCGTCGCCCAAGCGAGCGTACTGCTGGAACCCGAAGCGATGCTGGTGGGACTGGCGGTAAACGAGCTGATTACGGGTCTGCTTGACGTGTTTACGGTAACGGTTAGCGTAGACGTGCTCGAGCCGGCAGCATTGGTGGCAGTCAGCGTGTAGGTGGTCGTGGCCGTCGGGCTCACGCTCGTTGAACCACTCGCGGATGGGGAGGTGAATGTCCCCGGCGTGATGGCAATGCTCGCCGCCCCTGCTACCGTCCAACTCAGTGTGCTGCTCGTACCGGAGTTTATGCTTGTGGGATCCGCCGTAAAGGAAGTGATGGTCGGCGCGGAACCGCTTCCATTGGGCGAAGTGGGCGAAGTCGTCGAGCCGCAACCCGCCAGTTGGACACAGATCAAAACAATGCTAAGGATCAGCGCGTAAAGACCCGGTCCGGAAGAATTGCGTCGCCAATCCCGCCTGCACGCCTTTCCGCTGGCATAGGTCCGCGTGATGCCGTTTGCGTCAAACGCGTAGTTGCGGCTCGGCGCCGAGGTCAGGCGGTTAGACGGATAGTGGTTGTAGGGATTCATCTTCGGCCAGTTAAGTGGAGGGCCCGCGCCGCCGAAGCTGTTGCTCTCCATGGTCGCAGCTCCCTGGACCACCTGGGTCAGTTCAAAAATCGGGTCATAGGGATAATTCGGCGTAGGACCCTTGAGTCGGGCTCAACTTCGTAAGCCGGCTGCACAAAGGCTCGGACCTTGGTTCGGGCCCATCGCCTCGGCGCGGCCACTTGATGTTCATCGTTCGCCCATGCAAATCTACCACAGAGCGGGTAGCGGTGGTTGCGCTTTCTCTACTACCGGACGGCTCCTAAACAGCAAGCTGCCCCCTCCACTCCTCGTTTCAATTCCCTTCCCCCCTCAATCCACCATCTTGGCAATGTGAACGTCAAACCCTGTTCCCGGCAGGAGCGAGGTCAGCGCGAAAGCGGTGAAGTCGCTGCCCGTGAGCTCGGTGCGCCGAAAGACGCCGGGTTCGGTTTCTTCCGTCTCGTGCCGAGCTCCGAAATCATCGAGAAAAGCCTGGGCATCTTTCACGCCGGGACGCTCGCCCCTCACACCCATCCCCCTTCCTTCCTGGATAAGGTGAATCCCGAGGCCCTGGGTCAGCGCTTCGGCCGCGTAGGAGCGGATCAGTTTGGGCCAGTATTTTTCCAGCAGCGACGTGCTGGCAAACATATCGGCCCAGATGATGCGGCCGTTCACCGCCACAACCACGCCCACCGCATTCCGCTCGCGCAATTCGCGCATCAGCCCCAGGTAGGATTGTTCAATCGGCGCGGCGACCGCATCAACCCTGCGCGTAACCTCGTCGTTGGCCATTACGCCGGCGTAGGAGGAAGTCCCGCCGATGGCGCCGGCGGCAGCAGGGCTGGCCTCCACCGCCAGGGATTGCTGCGTGGACCGCACTTCCGCCCATACCTTTTGCTGATCTTGATCGGCCATGGCGCTGCGCCGCACGCTGGGCTGCGCCATCTGGGAATGAAACGAACCGAAGTCAGCCTTGGCCGCCACCCAACGCCCGGGCTCGACACAAAACACCGCGAGGTCAATGGGGTCGCTCTTGGGCGGAACGATGCGGTCCTTGCCCACCACGCGGTCCTGCTTGCCGCCGGTCACTATCTCACCCGCCAGCAGAATCAGGGGACGGTCCGAGTTGTTCACCAAAACCAGTCGGTTCACTTCCGCGCCATCGCTGGGAATGTATCGTTGGTGCCCACGAATGAGCGGCCGCACGCTGCCCGCCTCGCTCACCACCACTTCGCCTGAGCGCACACCCTCATCAAGGGTCAGAAAGGTTCGTGTGTCGTGGGTGCGATCGCTGACGACCGGAAAGATGGTCAAGTTGCCGCGGCTGATGGGCGCCAGCACCATGTAAGTGGACCCAACTTGACCCGCTTCACCAAGGTCGGGCTCCAGCGGCAGGACCATCACTATTGCCAAAGTTAACATCAGACCTAAACCCAGAATTTGTTCTCTTGTCATCATCGTCTCCTTTCCCAAGGGTTGACCGCAGGTGTAAGTCCCGGTCTGTGAAAAGAACGACTCAAGGTATAATTCTTGCATCCAAGTTTCGGGCGCCCGGCTGGGGGTAGGCGGACAAAGGACAATCGTCGGCCCTCAGTCTTAAGTCATCAGTAAAAGCGGACCCGTCTTAGATTGTGACTGACAACTGATAACTGACGACCGTCTTTTGCCAAGGTCGAAATACATGAGCGGCAGCCAGGAAACCGCGACCCGCCCAGTGAAGATCGACATTCCGGAGTCGCTCGCGGTCCAACTTTACCGCGAAGCGGGAGCGGAGAAATTCGGCCTGACACCGGAAGCTTTTTCCGTCGTACTGCAAGAAGTCACCGCCAAATATCTGCCGGTCACGGCTGGTCCTTCAGAAATTTCGGATTTCCTCACCCACCTTCGCGTGGAGGAACTGGCATTGGCGCGCGCCTGCGCCGCCGGCAACGAATCTGCCTGGGAGATTTTCCTGACCTGCTATCGCGAAAAGCTCTTTGGCGCGGCGCACTCCATGGTGCCGGGGGAGGCGGATGCCCGCGAGTTGGCGGATTCCCTCTACGCTGATCTCTACGGAACGCGCACCGCCGATGACCGGCGAGTCTCCAAGCTCAGCTCCTTCACGGGCCGCGGCTCACTGGAGGGCTGGCTGCGGTCCGTCCTGGCGCAGGAATATGTGAATCGCTTTCGCCGCCAAAAGCGATTGCTAAGCTTGGAAGAACAAACCGAGGCGGGAGCGCAATTTGAGGCCGCGGCGTCCGACCCCACGCAGGCCATCGACGTTCGATTGCGCGAGGCCACCGACGAAGCGCTCGGGTCCCTGGCGGCGGAAGACAAATTCATCTTGGCCAATTATTACCTTGATGGCCGCCGGCTGGCGGAAATCGCTCGCCTGCTGGGCGTGCACGAATCCACCATCAGCCGCAAGCTAGAGAGAATCACGGCCGGGACGCGCAAGGCCATTCTCTCCGGCCTAATGAAACGCGGCATGAGCCGGAAAGAGGCGGAACAGACCATGGAAGTCGAGGTTACCGAACTCTCCTTGGATGTGCGCCGCCGATTAGTGCAAGAAAAGGGGCAGCAAACCGTTCCATAATAGAGGACGGGGTAGGGGATACGGGAGACGGCAAGCAGCGGCACGACGGAGGCTGCCGGAAGTCGAATGGGAATGGGTAGGGGCAATGAAACCCTGCCGTAAGTCCGGAAGGGAGCAGCAAAGCGTCGATCTCAGGTTGGGGTTTCGGTGATGGGAGATCGCCGCTCCCGCAGAACGGTTGCACCGAGCTAAGAACATGCGTGGACTTCCCAAAATCGCGCTCGCGCGGCTGAAGGCAAACAGCGGCACGCCGAAGTCCACCAGCCCCGCTTTGGGGCCGGAGGCTTTCCAGGGTACCGAGCATCCCGACGCTAACCTGCTCGCGGCATTTGTGGAGAAGACCCTTATGGAACGGGAACGCACGCAGGTGCTGAATCATCTTGCCCATTGCGCGGAATGCCGGGAGATTGCAGCATTCACCCTGCCCGCGGAAAGTGCGGTGGCTGAGCGAGATCGTCTGGAGGCAGGGCGGCGCTGGAGCCCCTGGCTTGTTCTCCGCTGGGGTGCCATGGCAGCAGTTCTGGGAGCTCTGGCCATAGTCGTGGTCTTGCATCCGCGCCTGTGGAAAGGGCATCCGGAGCTTTCGCAAAGAACGCATCCGGAGGTTCCAGCGGTGAGTTCGAGCGCTCCTCAAAGTGTCGCCCCGACGCCCTCAGCCCAATCTTCTTCGATAACTGCCAAAGCGCAGGGGCATACTGAAGCGCGAGAAAGCTCCAACGAGCTGACGGCGACCGGAAACGCATCAAGATCCCGTCGAGAGCTGGGCCTTAATGATCGCGCCGCACGCGCCCAAGCCAAGCAGCAAACGCGCTTGATGGCTGAATCTCGGCCGCCTGCCGTGTTCAGAACTGAGGGCGCTCCGGCCGCAAGTGTTGAGCAGAAAAAAGGTGAAGAAGGACCCGAGATTGCCACAGAAGCCGCTCCTGCATCTCCCCCCCTTCCCGCGGCTGCTCCCGCTGCCCCGGTCACATCCGAGGAGGTAACAAAAGCAAGCGCGGATTCGCAAGTTGGCCGCGAAAGCTTGCGTATTACGAGGCAGAACGTCGCAGTCGCGGGAGGGAATGCCGGCGCTAGCCCGGCGCAGGCGGCCTCCGTGCAAGTTGCTCCTCGAGCGCCCGCTCAGGCACCTGTTCGCCTGGCAGCCCAAGCGCCCACGCTCGAAATGCGGGCATCGTCAAAGGGCCTCGGATTTGCGATGCGGCCGCCCGCTGCGCTCTGGAGCGTTTCAGCCGAAGGAAAGGTGCAACACTCCACCGACGGTGGGAAAACCTTCAAGCCGGTCGAGGTGGCCCACGGCATCAAGTTCGGGGCGATTGCCACCCTCGGCAATGATGTTTGGGCGGGCGGGGAAGGTGGCGCTCTCTATCATTCCGCCGATGGAGGCGCCACGTGGAATCGGACTGGCATTAGCTCTCAGGGTAACGCGGTCACAGAAAGCATCACCGCTATTCAGTTGCACGACCCGCAGAATCTCACCATCACTACGACTTCCGGCACAAAGTGGGTCACCGCAGACGGCGGCCAAAACTGGCGGAAGCAGTCGTAAGGCGGAAACTCGAAACTTGAAACTCGAAAATCGAACGCCAAATCGCGACGGGCCGGTTTAGCGCGGGGGACCCAGGCTTCCACACATACGCGTCCTGCCGCGTGCTCGAAGCAGGCGTACCAGCTAGGAGTATAATATTAGAGGAGGATCGCGAAGCTCGAAATTCGCAGCTCGTACCGAGTGGATTTCGACTTTCGATTTTCCAGTTTCGAGTTTCGAATTTCCGGTTTCGTGTGTTCCAGGTTCGTGACTTATGGCCACGCTCCAAGACGTTCTTAGCGCCAACGTTCGCGAGGGCGAGCTTTACGAAAAGCTCGACCGCGGTTTCGTGCGTTGTTTCGCCTGTGGCCATTGCTGCCGCATTCCGGAAGGGCAACTGGGCGTCTGCAAGGTCCGTTTCAACCAAGGGGGCAAGCTCCAGGTTCCCTGGGGTTACGCCGCCGGAGTGCAGTGCGACCCCATCGAAAAGAAACCCTTCCATCACGCTTACCCCGGCGCGCTGGCTTTCAGTTTTGGCATGCTCGGTTGCGACCTGCACTGCGCCTATTGCCAGAACTGGGTCACCTCGCAAGCCCTGCGCGACCCGCACGCGGTTTCGCGGCCCACGGGTGCATCGCCCCGCGAGCTGGTTCATGACGCCGTCGAACAGGGCGCGAAGGTTCTGGTCAGCACTTACAACGAGCCGCTGATCACCAGCGAGTGGGCGGTCGCCATCTTCAAGGAAGCCAAAGCCGCGGGGCTCGTGACCGCCTACGTCTCCAACGGCAATGGCACCCCACAGGTGCTGGAATACCTGCGCCCATGGGTGGATCTCTACAAAGTCGACCTAAAGAGCTTCGACGACCACCACTACCGCCAGCTTGGCGGACGCATCGAACCCATTCTCCAGACGATTCGCAGCCTGCACGCCATGGGGTTGTGGGTTGAAATCGTCACCCTGCTGATTCCCGGCTTCAACGATTCCGACGATGAGCTGAAGCGGCTTACGGAGTTCGTGGCGAGCGTTTCTCCCGACATTCCCTGGCACGTCACGGCATTCCACCAGGATTACAAGATGACCGACCCCGCCGACACTCAGCCGCGCGACCTGGCGCGGGCGGCGGCAATCGGCAAGGCGGCCGGATTGCGCTATATCTATGCGGGAAATCTACCGGGCCAAGTGGGCGAGCTTGAGAATACCCACTGCCCCCAGTGCCACGAGTTACTTATTGAAAGGTTTGGTTACCACATTTTGGATTATCGCCTGACCGCGAAAGGCGCCTGCCCTCAGTGTGGCACGGCAATTCCCGGCCGCTGGTCCGAAAAATTCGAAGGTCAAATCGCCGACCTGCCGTACTTGCCGCGCCGGCGCGAGAGGAAGCAGTAGACGGAAAGCGGAAGGCAGAAGGCAGCAACCAGTCGCACAGGTTTATTGTCCCAAATAGGGTGGGCCTTGCACGGCGCCAGGGATGGGTTGGTGCTTTCTGCTTTCTGCTTTCTGCTTTCTGCCTACTTCACTTACCGAATCCCGTAAAAGAAATACCCCGGCCCCACGCGCATGTGATGAATCAACGTTTCCGGCGCGACAGCGGCGAGCAGAAGCCCACCCACCGCCTGCGCCAGCGCCAGGGGCCAGATGTTGGGATAGCGGGAGAACACTTCCGCGAAGACAACGCCCGCAATCAAAGTCGCAATCATCAGGATGAGGTTGGGGATGTGGGTGGCGCTGAACATGATCCCGATAAGCGCGCACCTGACGTGGTGGTTGCGAATGACCAGCATCATCCGGTTGTGGAAGTAAGACTGGGTCAGGTATTGCTGAAATACGCACCAACTGCCATAGCCGAAAAGGAGAATAAGGGATTGCCAGGTCGGGCGGAGCAGCACCAAGCGGCGGAGGGCAAAGCCATAGATAAGCATCGGCAGATACAAGGCAATGGCCAAAGGCAACACCCAGTGCGCGCTGGCGGCGAGGTCGCTCTGGCCCAAGCCGAGCCCGCGCAGGTTGTCTCGATGCAGCACATGACTCACCAGAATCAGGGCCAAGAGCCCCATCCAAGCGCGCGGGCTGGTATGTTGCCAGCGCCAGATGTAGACGAGAATTCCGGTGAACATTAGCGCGACTTCGAACGCGGTGGCAATGACAAGTGGACTGCGCGTTGCGCCACGGTTTACCATTTCTCCCCTTGAGATGCCCTGATTCATGAATTTCCCATTTCCTATTTTACTCCCTAAACTCTGCCCGGCGAGGACTGGCATAAATACGCAACGACCCGCAGCGACGGCGGTGAGAAATCCTCGCTTCATAGAGAATCCTAACTCCTCGGCGGCGGGGCAGCGAGTGGCGGAGAGGAATCGGGCGCGGTAGGCTTCACCTTTCGAAAGGGGAACACATATTGAAAGGTAAGGTAGAGAAGCAGGGCGAGAGCAATGCCCACACATTCCAGAACCGCCATACGCAGGAAGCGGCTTGCGGGCAAGTCCAGGCGGGTGCGGAGCCCCATCCACATGCAATCGTCGTACACGTAGGGAGCAACCCGGCAATCGCGCGTGGCCAGGTCGGCCCAATGCAAAACCAGGCCGACGACGGCGACTCCAAATATGATGCGCAAGGCTTTTTTCATAATCTCCAGGACAAGAACCTGACCGCGGAATTCGCCGCGCGGCCGTGCTCGGCCGATCGAAAACAGATTGTACTCAACTGCCTACCGCGAAGGAAGGGAAAGATAGCTCTGGTTGAATTCCCTTCCCCCTTGCTTCTGAAGTATTCACTCGGCAGCAGGGAGCTTAATGTGGCCCACTGCGTGGTTCGCTATATCAACGGTATCGTTAACGCGGAGGAACATCGTGCTGGAATTCTTCAAGCCCCAACTCACATAGGGGACCGTGAAATGCGTGTCCGCAGTCAACTGCTCTCCCGCGAGATTCGCCTGAATGACCAAAGTCAGCGGATGACTTGCCCCGTGCAGGGTAAAGGTTCCCAGAACCTGGACTTTGAAATCCCCTTGCAACAGGACTTGGTTCGGCGAATTCCCAATCCGCAACCCGAGAGGAAGGCGCCTTCCGCCAACCTGCCTTCGCCTATGAAGCGAATGCCGCGAAAGGGAACGGCCTGCAAGGGACCGAGCGTCACGCCCAACGCCTTCAGTGCGGTGACCGCGTGGGGCATCAAGCCTTCTCCGCAGGCCTTATCGATGGGCGGCCGCGCGGGATCCGCCACCACTACGTGCAGACCATGCTGCCGGATCGCGATGGCCGTGGCCAAACCCGCGGGTCCGCCTCCCACGATGAAAACATCCGTCTGCATTAAACCGGAGCCCATTAAGTCCACCGGAGAAGAACTAATTCCGAACAGAATCCCGGTCCCATCGCGGCCAACATTGAGTATGTCCCTGCTTCCGGGCGCCGCCTCACGAAGACTTCTTCCAGCACCAGAAGCACGGAGGCGGAGGAAAGGTTGCCCACTTTGCGCAGGGAGTCCCACGACGCCCCCATTTCCTCTTTTGACAACCCCAGCGCTGTGCCAGTGGCTTCGAGGATCTTGGGCCCGCCCGTGTGCAGAATCCACCGGCCGATGTCCTTGCGGGCCAGGCCATGGTCCGCCAGGAAGGCGTCCACGTCATGGCCCAGATGTTCCACAATCAGTTGCGGCAATTGCGGCGAGAGCACAATCTGGAAACCTTTTTCGGAAATGTCCCAGTCCATGATGTGTTCCGTCTGCGGATAGAAAACGGATCGCGTATCCAGAATCTCCGCTCCCGGGTAATTTCTTTCCGCGCCGACGACAATGGCCGCGGCGGCGCCATCACCAAACAACGCCGAGGAAATCAGGTTGGCCATGGAGACATCTTCTTTCTGGAGGGTCAGCGAACAAAGTTCCACCGAAAGCAGCGCGGCAACGTGATGGGGAAAGGCGCGCACGTAGTCGGCCGCGCGCGCGATTCCGGCTGCCCCCGCTACGCAACCCAAACCAAAAATGGGAATGCGCTTGATGCGAGGCGACAACCCCATGCGATTGACCAGGCGGGCGTCAAGCGAAGGACTGGCGATACCCGTGACCGAGACCACAAATAAAGCATCAATTTCCTGGGGGTTGAGCCCCACGCCCGCCAAAGCCCGGCAGAGCGCCTGCTGGCCAAGCTCCTGCGCGCACTCAATCCAGGCGTTGTTGGCCTGCCCCCAAGTCGTCATTTCGTAGTAAGCGTCCGCGGGCAACGCCAGATAGCGGCCGTCAACTCCCGCGTGCGCATGCATCCTGTCCACAACGTCAGGGTTGTCGAGGCGGCCCTGCCAGTATTTCTTTAGCGCTTCGCTCAGGACCATCTGCGGATAATAATATTTGGGGAAGGCGCTACCCACGCTCGCAATCTTCATGTTTGCCATTCCACCCGCGCCTCCGCACGGAACGAGCAGCGTTTACTGGAGCCGCGAGAGTTCCCTCCTGTAAAGTTGATTGTCAGGGAATTCCTGAGCCAGGTTCTGAAGCAGTTCCCTGGCCCGGTCGCGATTCTTGTCGCGCAGGGCGGCCACGGCCAGCAGAAGCCGCGCGAAAGGCATTAGGTAGTGTCCTTTCGTGGCCGTCAATCGCAACTTCTGGATGCCTATTTCCTTATCGGTCTCCGCCCCGTAGAGCCGCAACAGCCAGCGCACCGGCGCGGGCTTTATACCCAGGATGTAGTTCTCCACTCCGACGGCCAGATAGGCGTCATAGCACGTGGGATCAACCGCCAACAACTTCTCCGCCGCCAACCCGCCGCGTTTGGTGAAGGCAAGCGAGGCCAGGTCACGCTTTTCCACCAGCGCCATGTAATCGGATTCCAGGCCTAGATTCAGGACCGTGGCCATCAAAGCGTTGCGGTCGTTGGGGAGGTGATCAAGCGTGGCGTCCGCCAGCTTTTGGCTTTGGGCAATGGCCCCATTGAACTTTTCCCGCATGGCAGGGTCGGGTAAGGGTTTCTCTCTTCCCTTGAACTTTTCGTCGTCCACGAATAACTCCGTCTGCAAAACGCCCAGCCGGTTGAATTCGTCAAACAGGTAGGCCGCGCCGTCCGACGTGAGGCCGAAAGGATCCTCGGGATGGGCCTTGGCGTAAGTCTCGAATGTTTTGTGAGCGTCCCCAAACTCGAGGTCATACATCTGGCGAAAGCCCACGTCCAGGGGCGCGGAAGTCCCCAAGGAGGCGCTGATCGGGCTCATGACCCCCTGCGCCAAGGCGAAGGCAAGGAGATGAATTGTTGGTAAGCCCATAAGGTACGAACGCCGCCGCTTCACCCTGCTAATGAAATCGGCGGTCCCTGGATAGGATGCCACACCTTGGCGCCGAATTGGTAAAAATGGGTGGCCGTGACAAAACTCTGACACAACAAGGGGGGAACTCTTTAGGCCCAGGGATTCAGGAGGGCTCTTACGATCAAGTGAAAATGTGCGGTGTTGCGGGTTACGAGGGTCAATTGGTAAAGTTCGGCAGTCGCCGCGAGGAAGGCATCCATGGCTTCGATGGGGCGCCCGGCAGCCTCGTTTCTGGCCACAAGCTTGCCGCACGCGTCGGCGATGGCTGCATCAATAGCCAGCACCCGTCCTTCGAATCGCATCGCCAGCTCGTTTTCCAACCACGCGCTCAGCGTTTTATGACGCCGCCCCGAAGGCATGCGCTCGATGCCATAGCGCAGCTCCGTTAGGGTCACCACGCTAAGAAACACGTCGTCTTCATAGACGTCGGCCAGCCACCGCACCACGCCCGGATTGGGGACGGGCTTCACCCATTCGGAGACGACGTTGGTGTCAACCAGGAAACTCATAAACCCGCCTTACGCATACCACCCCGCAGGCGCTCAATCCTCAACCCGGACCGCCGCAAGGGTGACGACGCGAAGAATTCAGCAAGGTTCCCCTTGCGCCGGGTTTTCCGTTCCCATTCATCGGCGGCGACCACCACGGCGGTCTTGCGTCCATTCCGCGTGATGGTTTGCGGGCCCAGCGATCGCGCCTTGTCGATGACTTCGCTGAATTTCGCTTTTGCTTGGGCGATTGTCCAAATGTCCATGCCCATGTTGAAGCCTTCCTTTCTTGTAGTCATTATAGTCATAATAGTCATGATAGTCATTTTGCCGGGAGAAAGCAAACTTCTCGGGAGAGGAAGAGGCCTCCCGCGCCGCCGTGCTGCGCTACGTTTGCTGACTTCCACCCGCCTTCCGCAAGCCGGCCACCTCGCCGGGGGTTAGTTCCCGCCACTTTCCCACTCGCAATCCTTCCAGGGTCAGAAGCCCGATGCGCGTGCGGACGAGCTTCAAGACCGTAAACCCCACCGCCTCCACCATGCGGCGCACCTCGCGGTTCTTGCCTTCTGTCAAAACCACATCCAGCCAGGTGTACTTGCCGCGATCCTCGCGCCGCCGCACGCTGAGCGGTTGCGCTAAATCACCGCGCTTCATTTCCACCCCGGCATTGAGCTGCGCGATCACTTCCTCGCTGAGCAGAGCGTTGGTCTTCACCAGATAAGTCTTGGGGACCTTCGACTCCGGGCTGGTGATGAAGTTAGCGAAGGAAGTGTCATTGGTCAGCAGCAGAAGGCCGGAAGTGTCCTTGTCCAAACGGCCCACGGGTGCAACCCACTTGCTCTCTTCCCCCAGGTATTGGTAAATCGTCTCGCGGCCGGCGGGGTCGCCGTGGCTGGTAATCACACCCTTGGGCTTGTAGAAAAGCAAATAGCGTTTACGCGCAGGCTTCAGGCGCTGACCGTCCAATTGCAGCGTGTCGAGCTCCGGGCTTACCCAAATATCCGGGTCGCGCACGCTGCGGCCGTTCACCTTCATCCGTCCCGCCACAATCGCCTGGCGCGCCACCGTGCGCGAGCCAAGGCCGAAGCGCGAGAGAACACGGTCGAGGGTCATCTTAGGTTTGGTTCGCATGGCCAAAGAACAAGTCAAAAGTCAAAACGCAAAAGTCCAAAGTTTAAACCTAACAAGCAGGGCATCTTCGTTTTTACTTTTGAGTTTTGCGTTTTGACTTTTGACATTCAGTTCCGTTCAGTCCAGCTCCACTTCCCGCCCAACGCCCTCTTTCTTCGCTGCTTCCAGCACCAGGTGCGCGGCGACCGCGTCTTGAACGGCGACGCCGACAGACTTGTACAGCGTGATCTGGTCAGCGGAGGTGCGGCCGGGCTTGATTCCTGAAATCAGCTCGCCAATTTCGGCGTGGATATGATTCTGTCCTATCAGGCCATCGCGAATGGGCCATTTCAAGTCATTCGAGCCCCCGGCGTTGGGAGCGAGTGCTGCCTCGCGCGTTTCGACGACGACCAGCGATTTCATCACCGCCTCGGCGTCAACCTCGCATCCCGCGGGGTTCAAGCCCACGGAGGTCACGTGCGCGCCCGGCGCGAGCCACGCGCCCTTCACCACCGGCTCTGACGAGTGGGTAGCCGCACAAATGATGTGAGCGCCGGCAAACGTCTGCGCCACCGGCTCGCACGCAAAGGCTTTGATGCCCTGCTCCTGGGTGATCTGCGTTGCGAGGCGCGCGGCTCTCTGCGGGTTGCGGCCCACCACGCGAATTTCCCGGATAGGGCGAACGCGCGGAATGGCCGCGGCGTGGGCTCGGGCTTGCACCCCGCTCCCCATAATCAACAGAACGCCGGCGTCCGGACGCGCCAATAAGCGCGCGGACAAGGCAGAGCCCGCCGCGGTTCGCGCCGCGGTGATGAAGGTTCCATCCATCAGGGCGCGCGGCGATCCCGTCTCCGCGTCGAAAACCAGAATCACTGCTTGGTGGCTGGGCAGGCCGTGCGCTTCGTTTTCCGGAAAGACGGTCACCAGCTTTGTGGAAAGCGTGCGCGTTGCACGGAGATAGACCGGCATGGCGCCCAGCAACCCTCGCCCTTCGGGCACCATCGCGATATTGCGTGCGGGCATGGAAACACGCCCCGCGCTCAGATCGGCCATGGCCGGGCCCAGTGCCTCGATCAGGCGGTCGAGGTCGAGCAGGCGTTCGACTTCACGACGATTCAGAAGAAGCACGGATTGAGCCCTCGCCTCCTCGCAAAGCAAAAGCATTCTACCAATCCACAGATTTCGCAGATTTCACAGGTCCACACGTCTTTTATCTCTGTAATCTGTGAAATCTGCGAAATCTGTGGACTTATGTGGCCAGAAACGAAACCTCATCGAGCTGAATGAATTCCTGGACCATGGGCACGGTGGACCGGTCCATTTCCGCAATCGTGCCAAAGAACGCCACGCGGCCGTCCACCAGGAACACCACGCGATCCGCCAGCTTGTGCGCCAGTTTCACATCGTGGGTCACCACGATCGAGGTGAGACCTTTCTTCTGCTTGAGCTTCAGGATCAGGTCACCGACGGTCTGTGCCATCAGGGGATCGACCATGGTGGTGGGTTCATCGTAAAGGATGCACTCGGGGTCTGCCGCCAGCGCACGTGCTATGGCCACGGAGCGTTTCATGCCGGTGCTCAGGTCGGAAGGCATCAGATCGCGCATGCCCTCCAATTCCACATCCGCCAGCAGGTTATCAACGCGCTGCTGAATCTCGGCCTCGCTCACAACAATTCCGCGCAGGACTCGCTCGCGCAGAGGATAGGCAACATTTTCGCCGACGGTGAGGGAATCGAAAAGCGCGCCGGATTGAAACACCATGGTCACGCGCCGGCGGACGTCCATCAGTTCTTCTTCGCTCAGGGCGGAAACCTCGCGGCCCGCCACAAACACCTGCCCGGCGTCGGGCTTGAGAAAACCCAGAATGTGTTTGAGGGTTACGCTCTTGCCCACCCCGCTGCGCCCCAGCACCGCCACCATCTCGCCGCGCCGCACGTCGAAGCTCACATCATCAAGCACCGGTTGCCCGCCAAAGGCCTTGGATACGTGAACAAACTCGATATACGGATTTTCCGATGGCCGGGATGTCTGCTCGTCCGTCATACCGAACAATTATGAATTATTAATTCCGAATTATGAAGCACGAAAGGGCAGTAGCCGCGAGAATTCGGCAAAAGCGGGCTGAGTTCGCAACGCTTGCAGGTGGAGGAAAAACACTTCCGGCTGAACGGAGCCTGCGGTAGTGGAAACAACTCCGCTCTTCGGCTGTGGAGGGCCGATTTGTGAACTCCGCTGGAGTCCCTCGCACTCCGGAAATCGGAGGAGTTAAGGAATGGGGGGCGACAGGACAAATCAGGGGCATTCGGGACTTGGGGTTCGGGGTCCGGGAAGCAGGATTCCGAATGGCAAATTCCGAATCCCTAATCCCGTGGCCCGTGTCCCCAATCCCGCCAATTCAGTATCGCCAAAGAAAGTAGATGGTCATTCCGGCGCCCACGCAGATCACCGTCGCGCGCACCCAGCGCGGGTCGAGTTTCTGCGCGTAGTGGGCGCCGCCATAGCCCCCGGCCACGGCCCCGACGACCATCAGAATCCCCTGCGGCCACTCCACTTGCCGGGCGATGATGAACGTCACTACCGCCGCGCCGTTGATGGCCGTACCCAGCAGCGCCTTCAGCCCATTCATGGCGTGGATATCTTCGATATGGATCATTTCGAGCATCGCCAGCATCAAGATCCCCATGCCGCCGCCAAAGAAGCCGCCATAAAGGGCAATGAAAAACTGCACCAGGGTGAGGCCGATGAGCGTGGGCCAGGAGGGAGGCCCGGCGCGCTTGATCACACGGCCGAGTTTCCCGGTCAGCCGCTTGCCAAAGGCGAAGAGCAAGGTAGCGATTCCGAACAGGTACGGAACCAGGCGCATGAAAGTTGCTTGCGGCGTGTGCAGGAGCACCACCGCGCCCGCTACGCCGCCGATGATGCTGATGGTAATCATCGGCGCCATGACGCGCGCCGATTTCGCCAGCCGATGCCAGTAGGAGAAGACGCTCGCCACCGACCCCGGCCAGACCGCCACGGTGTTGGTGGCATTGGCGGGAATAGGAAGGACGCCGGTGAAGATGAGGGCGGGAAAAGAGAAGAAACTGCCGCCCCCGGCCACGGAATTCATGGCGCCGGCCAGCACCGCGGCCACAAAGAGAAGAACAGCGTGTGAAAAAGTCATGGGCACGAAAATCGAAATTCGAAACTCGAAACTCGATGTCGCGTGGGCGAGTTTCGAGTTTCGAATTTCGAGTTTCGGCTAAGGTTCCGCCGGCAACTCTTCCTGCGTCCGAGTGAGGCCGGTCAGGAGGAATTTACCATCATTGGAAAAAACCGGATGGTAAACGTAGCGCTTATCCGGCTTGGACAACACGAATATGTGTTCGTCAGGCGAACCCGCAGGCATCTCGGGAGCTTGGAACACCTCATCCTGAAGAAACTCCGGCCAATTATCCTGAACGAAATGACGAAACGCATCCAGCGTGGGCGAATCCGTCTTGAGGAATTCTGCCGGAACCACCAGCGCATAGGCCGACTTGTAATCGTGCAAATGGAGCGCCGATATAAATCGATAGAGGGTGTAATCGTGGTCAAGAGTGTATTCGGGCCTGTTCGGAACGAAGTCCTTGCCATCCCAATGGTAAACCACGCGGGCCTGAAAGCCACGATGCCCCCGCGGCTCGACCTGGAGGAGGCCCGGGTCGGCTCGACCGGTTTCGATCATCTCCGCGGGAGCACCCGCATGATCTTGGAAGGTCACCCGTCCCTCGAGAAGGGGGTGGAAGCGGCTGTCGTCCGCCTGCGAGTCCCAAAGGATCGTCGCCGCGTGGCCTTTGAGCTGGAAAACCACAGGGTATGGAACTTCGGCATCGCCCTCTTGAATCACCACCGCCAAGCCGCGCCCCACGGATGGGCCCATATCCACCAGGATGGGGGTGAAGTTTTCGACCTCGGGCACCAGGCGCGAGGCCTTCCAGCGGGCGCCATCCCAAGAGAGCAGGTAGACCGCCCACAAGGGCGGCGAGTCGGGAGCGGGCGCCACCTCCAATCCGCCGTTGACATCAGGAATGGCCCACTGCAAGAGCATATCCGGCACGCCGTACTGACCCGAGCCGGGCAAGGGCACAAGCGTGTTGTAGGGACCGCCGGGGGCGGTGGCTTCCAGTTTCTCGCCAACGTGCAGAGCTTTCGCCAAGGCAGCGACATTCCGGGTTGTTACGCCCTGCAAGGCCCCCGTGATCTGGGGGAGGAACAGATCGGGCGCCAATCGCGCGGCTTGCCTCTCGGCCGGTGGTTCTTCATCTTCTTCTTGTTCTTGAGCGGAAGCAGTGGCGGCAAACATCAGGAGGCAGGCAGGTAAAAGCAACCCCCACAGCCCGAGGGCGCGAGAATATCGGGCGTACGAGAGGCGAGACTGACGACGTTGGCATTTCATGGCGATTTGCCATTATAAGGGATGCCGCGACTCAGAACAAATCTGCGTACGGGGTTCATTTCGATTGGGATTTCCCCCCAAGAACAAGTCATTCCCGCGCAGGCGGGAATCCAGCCCTTCGGCATCGCATTTCCCATAGGTTGCGGCGAGGAATCCCGCCCCCGGCTTGGCAGGGAGAAGCACGGGAAATGACTACACCCCGCAATGGTTCATGTCGCGCCCATTACCCCAGTCCGCAAGCCGGAATTGTGACAGCCCCTTGGCTAGGGATTTTTCGAGCTTAAGGGCAATCCAAATTACAATTAAGATTAATGCAATCATAGCCTTAGGATGACATAAAGGAACCATTGACACATGTCGTTAATTGGCACTCACACATGCCGAGTGCTAATTCGTTGATTCCAGGCCAATTTTTACCCTTGACAAGCCTTCTCGATTGGAATAGATTAGCGCTCGTAACAGGTGAGTGCTAAGCGTCGCGAATCCAAATCGCGAGGCGGCGCCAAGAGTGATCCATTAGAACCTGATTGCACTAGCCCGAGGGGGCCTCCGGGCGGGAGCAAAACCCGCCAAATTCCGCTGGTTCCAATCTCGGGCAAATCTGAGGAGGAAAGGAGACTTCATTATGACGGTACGACCTCTTCATGACCGCCTGATAGTGAAGCGGGTAGAAGAAAAAGAAACGATCAAGGGCGGCATCATCATCCCCGACTCGGCGAAAGAGAAGCCGCAGGAGGGCGAAGTGATCGCTGCGGGCAATGGGAAAAAGACGGAAGAGGGGAAGATCATCCCCCTCGATGTCAAGGCGGGAGATCGCATCCTGTTCGGCAAATACTCCGGCACGGAGATCAAGGTTGAGGATAACGAGTACTTGATCCTGCGCGAAGACGAAGTGTTGGGAGTAATCGAGGGCACGAAAGCGGCCGCGGGCAAGAAGTAAGCACCGCTGTCCGCTCCATGCGGCGAATTGCTCCGCCCAACGCGGACACGCCGCGAGGCCAAATTCGAACTAATCAACTCCGCCATCCCGAGGGACTAAATCGGGAGGGGGGGAAAGGAATTGGAGGGAGGCAAGATGGCAAACGCAAAGCAGATTATACACGGCGAAGACAGCCGCCAAGCGATTCTCCGGGGCGTCAACAAGCTGGCCAACGCTGTGAAAGTTACATTGGGTCCCAAGGGGCGCAATGTGGTTCTGGACAAGAAATTCGGTTCTCCCCTGATCACCAAGGACGGCGTGACCGTGGCCAAGGAGATCGAGCTGAAGGATCCCCTGGAAAACATGGGCGCCCAGATGGTGCGGGAAGTGGCTTCCAAGACCTCGGACGTGGCCGGTGACGGCACCACCACGGCGACGGTTCTGGCGCAGTCGATTTACCGCGAGGGGTGCAAGACGGTGGCCGCAGGCGCCAATCCCATGGCCATCAAGCGGGGCATTGAGATGGCTGTGCGCGCCGTTTGCGGTTATGACGAACCCCAAAAGGACGGAAGCAAGAAGCACGTCAAGGGCGAGCTGGAAAAGATTTCCAAGCCCGTCGAGGGGGCGATGATCGCGCAAGTCGGGTCGGTTTCCGCCAACAACGACTCGACCATCGGCACCATCATTGCCGAAGCGATGAAGAAAGTCGGCAAAGACGGCGTCATCACGGTGGAAGAATCGAAGACCATGGAGACAGCCCTGGAAGTAGTCGAGGGCATGCAGTTTGACCGCGGCTACCTGTCGCCCTACTTCGTCACCGACCCCGAGCGCATGGAATGCGTGCTGGAAAATGCGCTGGTTTTGATTCACGAGAAAAAGATCAGTTCCATGAAAGACCTGCTCCCCTTGCTCGAACAGATCGCCAAGGCGGGCAAACCCCTGTTGATTATCGCCGAGGAAGTCGAGGGCGAAGCCCTGGCGACCCTGGTGGTGAACAAGCTGCGCGGAACCCTGCAGTGCAGCGCGGTGAAGGCGCCGGGCTTCGGCGATCGCCGCAAGGCCATGCTGGAGGACATTGCCATCCTCACGGGTGGCAAGGCGATAACGGAAGACCTGGGCATCAAGCTGGAGAACGTGAAGCTCGAGGACCTGGGCCGCGCCAAGAAGATCACGGTGGACAAGGACAACACCACCATCGTGGAAGGCGACGGCAAGCACGCGGCCATCGAAGGGCGAGTCAAACAGATCCGCACCCAAATCGACGAGACCACTTCCGACTACGATCGCGAGAAGCTGCAGGAACGGCTGGCCAAGCTGGTGGGCGGCGTCGCTCAGATCAAGGTGGGCGCGGCGACCGAGACCGAAATGAAGGAAAAGAAAGCTCGCGTCGAGGACGCCATGCACGCCACCAAGGCAGCCGTCGAGGAAGGCATTGTTCCCGGCGGCGGCGTGGCCCTGGTGCGCGCCATCCCCGCTCTCGAGAAACTCAAGGCCACGGGCGATGAGCAGATCGGCATCGACATCGTAAAGCGGGCGTTGGAAGAGCCCCTGCGCTTGATTGCCGCCAATGCGGGACATGAAGGCGCGGTGGTTTCCGAAAAGGTCCGGAACAACAACAACGCGCACTTTGGTTTCGATGCGCAGGCTGAAACCTTTGGCGACCTGGTTGAAGCCGGCGTCATCGACCCGACCAAGGTGACTCGCACGGCGCTGCAAAACGCTGCTTCCATCGCCTCACTCATGCTCACCACCGAGGCGCTGGTCTGCGAATTTCCGGAGAAGGAAGATAAGAACGCCGGCGGCCACGGCGGACCTCCGGGAGGCGGCATGGGCGGCGGAATGTACTAAAAACAGTTGATAGTCGATAGCTGACAGTCAACAGTAAGAACGAAACGTAGCGGCGGGGGAGTTTATCCCGATCATATCGGGGCTCCGCCAACTGGCAAGTAGGCAGTAGGCGCTTAGCAGTAGGCAGAACGCAGCAAGACCAAGGGCGGGGAGAACGCTTCCCCGCCCTTTTGGTTTTGGCGGCGGCAAGGGCCCGCCCCTGCGCCAACAGGCCGGGTGGCCGAAATCCACCGCCTCTGGTGGTAAATGGCCAGAAAGGAGGCCATTTAGAAGGGGCGCGCATCGCTACAACCATCCTATTTTCATAAGCCTACGCGCATAGAGGGGTTTGGCATACTACTTGCCGTTATCCTTTGCGGTAATTGGGAGGAAGCAGCTATGGTGACCAAACTAAGCAAATCAATTCGGAAAGCGATAATCTATTGCGCACTGGGCTTGTTCGCCGTGTCCATGGTGGCGCTGGCGCAAGTTCCGGCCCCGGAGCCAACGCAGAGCCCGGCCGTGAACCCCGCGCAAGACCCCGCTACGAACCCTGCGCAGAATCCCGCCACGGACCCGGCCCAGAATCCGGCCACCGATCCGACGCAGGCTCCAGGTGCGAGCCCCGCCCAGAATCCCGCCACGGATCCCGGGCAAGCTCCGGCCACGAACCCGGAGCAGGCTCCTCCGGCCCCGGCGCCGGGATGGCATCGATTCTCCCCTCCGCCCGCGCAAGCAGCGCCACCGGCGGCGCCTGCTCCGCAAGCTTATCCAGCACCCCTCCCCGTGCCGGAGAAAATCACCATCCCAGCGGGAGCGTTCGTGACGGTGCGGGTGGACCAGTTCCTTTCTTCTGACAAGAACAAAGCCGGCGATAGTTTTTCCGCAACCCTTTCGCGGCCCCTGGTAGCGGCCGGCTTGGTGGTTTCGCAGCGAGGGGAAACGATTGGCGGGCATGTGATTGAAGCCAAAAAGGCGGGGCGCGTGAAAGGCGTTTCCCACTTGCAAATCACGCTGAGCTCGCTGACGCTGGCGGATGGCCAACAGATTCCCATTCAGACAGAGCTGACGAGCATCACCGGCCCCACCTCGAAGGGGCGCGATGCCGGCGCGATTGTCACGACCACCGCTGCCGGGGCGGCCATTGGCGGCGCCGCAGCTTGGGGCCCGGGCGCGGCCATGGGCGCTGGAGCCGGGTTGCTGGCATCGACGGTAGGCGTGTTGGTAACGCGCGGGCGTCCGACCATCATTTATCCGGAGTCGCAGTTGACTTTCCGCCTCGCCAAGCCCGTCACGTTCTCCACCGCGCGAGCGCCGCAGGCCTTTGTTGATGCCCGAACCCTCAATACTCAGCGTGCCGCGCAAAGGCCGCCGCAAGGTCCGCCACCGCCCGGATACGTCGGCGCACCCTATCCGCCGCCCTATTACTACGGCCCCTATTACCCCTATTATTGGGGACCAGGCTTCGGGTTCTATTACGGGGGCGGATTCTACGGCCGCGGGTTCTACGGCCGAGGCTATGGGTTCCGGCCCTAAAGTGTGTCCCTTGCTGGATTGACAGCATTCAATCCTTCGCAGAACCGCCGGCCCTTCCCCCCAAAGGGGACCAGGCCGGCGGATTTTTTTGTGGCGACATGTCTTGCCCGGCGCGTGAATCGAGTCTACGCCCCACCCTTTGCTCATGGCGGATTGTGGCACGCGGTAAGCGCCAGATGTCTTTCCTCCCCGCCCGGCGGCATCTCGAATGGCAAAGCCATTTGCGGGTGGCGCGCCGCGGCAGGCACTTCCCCACGATTGCCATCCAGGCCGTAGCGCGTGCGCAACTCCGCCAGCAGACGGGCTATCTTTTCCGGATATTCCCCGCGCAGATAAGCTGAACGCGCATAGAGTTTCCGGTAGCGGTTGACCAGATGGGGAAATTCCCTTTTCAGAAACGGCATGAATTGCTTCACGGCGGAAGGCGGAAGGAACAGGACGTTGCCGTAAAGGAACTGAGCGCCGGCTTGCGCCGCCTGCGCTGCCAGCGCTTCCAACGTGCGCGGCGCGTCGTTCAGTCCCGGCAGGAAGGGCATGGCGTTCACTCCCACGCGGATTCCGGCTTGGGCCAGCTTCCTCACGGCTTCCAAGCGCAGGAAGGGCGCGGGCGCTTTGGGTTCCAGCAGTCGAGCCAAGCGCTCATCGTGAGTGGTGACCGTCATGTGCACGCTGAAGCGATGCCGCGCCGCGAGGGATTGGAGCAGTTCCACGTCGCGAAGGATCAGGACCGATTTGGTGGTGATGGAAAGGTCGAGCGCTTGGAATTCCGCGAAGACTTCCAACAGGCGGCAGGTGATTTCAAATTGCCGCTCGGCCGGCTGATAGGGGTCCGTCGCTGTGCCCAGGGCGATGGGCAGCCCTTTATCGCGCCCCTGCCGTAACTCCGCCCGCAGGTTTTCCGCCGCGCCGGTCTTGGCGTAGATCTTCCGCTCAAAATCGCGGCTGTCCCACATCTCCATGAACTCGTGGGTGTAGCGAGCGTAGCAATAATGGCACCCGAACTCGCAGCCGCGATAAGGATTGATGGTCCAGGCAAAGGGCATGCGGCCGCTGGACTCGCGATTCAGCGTGGAGCGCGCCTCCAGGCGAAAGTACTCCACCTCCGCCCGCTCCCGCACCAAAGGGCTTTGGGCCGCCATACGCGCTATGCCGACAAGTGACGTTTTTTCCACAGGGCCCCGCAGTGAAGTGCAACCCATCCAGAACCCCCTTGTGATCTCGACTCGTTCCCCCCCCCCCTACTTTCGTTTTTTGTTCGCCTTTTGTCAAGGGGAGAATTGAGAGAGGTATGAAGCGGATGACGGGCCTCGTTGATTCCAACCCGCACCCCAATATGTTTGCTAAAAAAAGCAAGAATTCAAGGTATTGCAACGTAAAAGCATCCCTCAACCCGCTGGCGGAGGGGTCTCGCGACCGGCGGATTCCTCAGCGGATCTCCCCCAATTCGAGCCGCGTTACGATGCTTTTCGCCGCGAACACGAAGTGAAAAGGCGCACCGGAATGCGAAGTACGCATAGCTGTGGGCTGCCCGCTGCTTCGCGCCGCCACCACCCGTTGCTGGTAATACTTTGTTGTGATATGGTAATACCGAAGCTGGGGAAAAGGTGTATGAAAACAGCACGACTGACCGTCAAGGGGCAGGTGACGCTGCCGCAGGAATTGCGCCTGCGATTTAATCTGGGGGCGGGCAGCCGGGTGGCCTTTGAGGAGGAGGCCGACGGCATCAAGGTGCGCCCGGTGCGGAAGACCATCGTGCATTGGGCTGGAACTTTGCGTTCTCCGCAGGCGGGGCTCTCGGACGCGGAAGTCCGGCGTCGCGTGAAGAAAGCGGTGGCCGCCAGGACGGCGCGGGAGCTTGCCCATGGTTGAAGAAGTCTTGCTGGACACCAATGTAATCTTGCGCCACGCTCTGGGAGATGATCGGTCCCATCGGCGGCAGGCGCTACGGCTTTTTGAGCAGGCGGGCGAGGGCACCCTGCGCTTGCTCGTCCCCAGCCTGGTGATCGCGCAAGTCGTCTGGACCTTGGAATCGTTCTACCGGGCCAGCCGGGAATACATCACGGGGTTGCTCGAGGCCCTCCTCGACACTCCGGGCGTGACGGCGCTTGAGCCGCGGGTGGTTTCGCGGTGTATCGAGATTTACGGCGCCCACGACATCGAAATCGTGGATGCCTATCTTGTCGCCGTGGCCGAGGAAACCAAAACCCCGGTGCTGGCCACATTCAACAAGAAGGACTTCCGCCGTTTCCCCCACCTTAAGCTGATTCCCTGAGCCGTGAAGCGTAGTACAATGTTGTCGATTGGCGCCGATTCACGCCGGAAGATTGCGAATATGCTTTCGAGCGCGACAAGCTTTCTGAGCATCGAGTCACTTTCGATGAGGCTGTCGAGTGCTTCTTTTCGGATTTCGAAGTTCGGCGAAACAAGAAATTTCGCGATCGCTTTCAGTTGATCGGGAATTCATTGGGCGGACGAAAGCTCAAACTGATTTTTCAGGTGAAGCCCGGCAGCATTGTTCGCATTATTACCGGCTGGCCATTATGAAGACAATCGAGAAGAAAACTCCGTCACGGAGCCAAGAATCCATCGACCGGCGGGTGATTTCGCAGTCGGAAAACGATTCCGCTTGGGAAGCCCCGGTCCGGGTTAAACGAGCCAAGCCCGCTTCCCTCTCGATTCCTGGCGACTTGGCAGCACGGGCGGCTTTCCTGGCCGGCTTGCATCGCGCCACCAACCTGGAAAGCTGGGTCGAACGCGTTCTGCGCGAGCGCGTCGAACTGGAAGAGTCCGCCTTCAGCGCGGCCAAGAAAAACCTCACGCCGTAATCGCACGCCACTACGTCCATGCAAGCAGGAAAGCAACGCGGAGGCAGGTGCGGTTGGCGTTCCTCTGCGCATCTTCCCCAATTCGGGCCGCGTTCCGATGTTATAATGGAAGTTATGCGTGCAGTAATTGTTACGGGTGCCCACTGTCCGGCCCTCCATTGCCGCTTGGACAGGTCGTCCTGAACAAATGTCAGACCGTGGAGCATGGAAAGCGATAGAGTCACGGCATGCATATTGAATGGGACGTTGCTAAGGCTGCGCACAACCTCCGCAAGCATCGGGTTTCATTCGAGGAAGCTTCGAGTGTTTTCTACGACCCGTTGGCGGTGACGGGCACCGACCCCGAGCATTCGGAAGGCGAGGAAAGGCTGATCACTTTTGGTATGTCCCCGGCCGGCCAGCTTCTGGTTGTATCCCATACCGAGCGTGATGAAGCCATCCGGATCATCAGTGCTCGCATTGCAACTCGGACGGAGAGGCGAATTTATGAAGAGGGTTAAGTCCACATCCGATGAGCTTCGCCCGGAGTACAAACGCTCTGACTTCAAGAAGCTTGAGCGCGGCAAGTACTACGAGCGGATTAGGGCAAGCTCGAACGTCGTCGTGCTTGATCCAGAGGTTGCGGCGGTCTTTCCAAACTCCGTGGCCGTGAATAAGGCTTTGCATTCTCTGGTCGAAGTGGCCGAAAGCGCATCGCGTTTGACGTCGGATTCCACCCGGCGCCTAAAAGCCGGGCGTGGCTGAACAGCATGCCCTCTGGCTGGCGCGGGGCGCAGTTTTGCGCTTCAGCGTGCCACATCAGCTCGGAACTGCGGAGTACTGCGCTGCGCGCTTCCTGCTCCGCGGGCCTTCCCCAATTCGAGCCGCGTTACGATGCTTCTCGAACACGAAGCGAGTAGCATAGAGTGTATGTCTTTCAAACTCTGCGGCTCTTTATTTGACAAACATCCATTTCTAGTTAATGCCTCCTGGCCATACCCGGAAGGCTGAACAAGGGGAAAGCCGCAGAGTCTCTGGAAGCGCGAGACTCTGCGCTCAACCCCTCCGGTCCATGCGGAGAGTGGACGCATCCTGCCCATAGTAGAACCTCCCGAGGTGCTGGTGGTGATGAAGGGGAGTTCACCGGGACGGTAAACGCGGTGGTAGATGGGCATGGCGGAGGCGAGTATACTCTCGATGGCACGGGGCCGGAAGAGAACGTCCGTTCGGGATCGCCGACACCAAAAAACGGGTGCCTGCGCCAGCCGCCGAAGTAAGGCCTTGGGGTTGTCTGGAGGAACAAAGCTGGCCGTTCCGTGGCCTGTGGAAGCACCTGGCACTGCAAATCCGACTGACAATTGCGTTCAGCGGTGGTCAGGTGTATATTTTCGGCCTGAGAGAAAGCCCAGAATGGAAATTCCGGTTTACATTCTTTGAAAGACATACCTACCAGGAGGACGCCATGAATAGACTTAAAGTGGCGGCTTCGACGTTAATGCTATACTGCTCACGAGATTCCGAACCCAAGGAAAGGACCGATCCCATGCGTAACAATGTTTTCAGTAGCGTCACAGCGTTTTGCCTCAGGGGAGCTTGCCGGTCACTCGCAAGCCTTGTGCTGGCATTCATCCCAGTGGCGTTTCTCCTCACCGGGCCCATCTCCGTTGCCCAGGATTCCAATACTCACGCCGTACTGCCCGCGCCATCTAGCGGCAAAACCATCGTCTGTATCTACCGCACATACAGATTCACCGGCTCGTCCTCACACGACGAGCTTTATATCAACGGCACTCACCTCGCCAAACTCCTCAACAGTGAATACGCATTCATGGAAGTGCCGGCGGGTACTGTTGTGATCTCCGGATTGCCCAAGGAGTACTACGGAAGCGCCGTCATGTCCGCCATGGCGGCCGCCAATCAAGCCAGGCAAAAAGAACACGAGCGGGCCCGGTTCGAGGCGGAGGCGGGCAAAACTTATTACTTCAAATGGACCGCCGGAGCCGCTGCAACTGGGATCAAGGTCACGCCTGTGGATCCCGATAAGGGCGCCAAAGAGATAAGCAAACCCCATCTCTCCAAGCCCGTTGACGACAAGGAAGAAGCGAAACCAGGAACGAAAGACACCGACAAACCGCCGACGAACTAACATCGCTCCGGCTGATTGTAAGCTATCGGTGAACGTGCGTGACCTGACCTGATTGCGTTGATGGCGGGTGGCGCAGCGGTACGCGTACTTTGCGTTCCGCTGCGGCTCTTAATACCACGTGCATCCACATCCTCATTAATGGGAAATATGAGAAAGCCGCAGACGAAGCAGGTGGCGGACCTGCGGTTTAGGTCCGCGGCTTTTAATCCGGAATCGAGCCTCGCATTTTCAAATCCGCGCGCTCCCATCAATGGCCAGAAGCACGCGACCGTTGCCAAGCCCAATCGGTCGTACCGATAAGGCAGGCGCCGGCGTCACCCCGCGATAATCTGCGCGCCCGCCCCGCGGGGCACAAGGCCGAAAAGCCGCGGACCTTGCGAAGCAGGTCCGCGCTACTTACTCGTAAATGTCGCGATCCAGGCGAGCGGCCACCAGTACTTTGGGAGTGCGGCGGAATCGCGCCAATGGCTCGTCCGTCAGCGGAGGAATGTCAGAATTCAGCCACGCCGGGAAGCGAGGTAGCGCGGACCACCCTTTTTGTGGTCCGCGTCTCTTCCCTGGCAGGGGCCACGCCGTCCCATCGTGTAGCCCTCGTCAACGAAGAGCCGCTCGTAGACCATCATTTTCCAGATGGGTTTTTCCTCATCGCCGGCGGAGCTTTTGGTCGAGCTTATCCAACAGGGCGAGTCCTCTGGCGGCAGACCCTTTGGCGGCGAGAGCGTGAAACCTTAGCTCGGCGTCGTGTTGGGCGAGGGCGACAGTCGCCAACTCGTCAATCAGCTTGTTCATGCTGATCTTCCGGCTATGGGCCAGCCGGCGCAGGCGTGCGTGTTTCAGTTCTGGTAACCGGATGGTGAGGGTGCTCATCGAAGCTCCTTAAGAAATTCGTACGGTGAAACGGTGCGCAGGCCGGGAAATCGAAGTTGGGCGCGGCGAAAATCGCGCACATTGTGGGTTACGATCATTTCGGCACCTCCGGCCACGGCCAGTTCAACGATGTGATTGCCTCCCTCGTCCGGCAGGTTGGGCCGCCAGGAAAAGTAGATTTCCACCCACTCGCAGACGCTCAGGAAGGCCGCAAAGAACTCTTGTCGCTCGCGCTCCGAGAGTGGGCACGAACGAAACAGATGCCTTCGGCCGAGCACGTCCTCGTACTCCATAAATAGCGCCTGCCCGATCAGCGGCCTCCACTTGCCTTCCACGCAGGCACGAATCACCTCGCGGTTGTGCCCGGCTCGCTTGAGCAACGCCCCGGCAAGAACGTTCGTGTCTATCACAGTTCGGCGCAAAGTCTATGATAGCATATATGCTGCCATCCGGACGCTATCGGGTTCTGGACATCACCGCGCGCAGGATGTTGTTGATGCGGGTGGAATAGCCGGCTCCATAGCGCCGGAGCCAGTCGTAAATGTCGCGGTCCAGGCGGGCGGCGATCAGCACCTTGGGCGCAGGGCGGAATTGCTCGAGTTGTTCATCGGTCAGCGGAGGGATGTCCGAGTAGTCGATATCGGAATCGTCTCCGGCGGCCTGACGCCTCGCGATGCGGGCTAGGGCCGCCTTTTGCCGCTTATTCAGCGGCCTGCTGAAGATAGATTCGGCGCTCACGGTGATTCGCTTCCCGCGCCGAGATGATGTGGATGATTTCTTCGCCATCGACTTCGTCCTCACGGTAAACGTGCACGACCAACAGGAGAGCCGCGGAGACGGCTCCGATCGCGTGCCATCGCTGTTCTCCCTCGACGATACGATCCTCGATCAGAACTATACTCGGGTCGTTGAATACGCGAGCCGCAGTTTCGAAATCCAAACCGTGGTGCTTCCTCTGGTTGATTCGGCTCTTCGCTGCATCCCATTCGAAGCGCATCGTCATACAAAGTGTATAACGGACGGTCCCCGCAAGTCAACGCCCCCGTCGTCGCAAGCATGGTGGCGCGGACCTATGGTTTAGGTCCGCGGCCTTTCATCCGGAATCGAGCCTTGCATTTTCAAATCCGCGTGCGCCCATCAAGGGCCAGGAGTGCGCGACCGTTACCAGGCCAAATCGGCCGCACCGCACCGGCAGACGCCGGGGTCACACCGCGATCATCTCCGCGCCCGCCCCGCGGGGCACAAGGCCGAAAAGCCGCGGACATGGCGAAGATTCGGGCTACTGGCTATAGACATGGCCATAGAGGGGCGATAAACTAAGTCGGAGCGTGGAAAGTGAAGGAAGGGAACAGCATGGCCATCACTTTGAACTTGCCGCCCGAGGTGGAAGCGAGTTTGGCAGCCCAGGCGCGAGCGCTCGGCTTGCAACTCAATTCCTATGTCCAAACCCTGCTCGAACAGCAGGCCGGGATGGGGCGTGCGGAGCAAGCCACAAACCTGGAGCAATTTGAGGCCGAACTCGATGCCCTCGCGCAAGGCTCCGATAAACTTCCGTACCTGCCGCCGGCGGCTCTGACCCGGGAGAGCTTCTACCAGGGCCACGATTAATGCCCGGCTTACTCTACCTGGCGGATACCAGCATCCTGTTACGCCTCATCAAATCGAACGATCCGGAGTTTCCGCTGGTTCGCCGAGCCGTCCCCGCACTGAAGGCGCGCGGCGAACGACTCTGTAATGTCCCCCAAAACATCGTTGAGTTTTGGAACGTCTGCACCCGGCCACCCGACCGGAACGGATACGGCCTGTTGCCGAGGGAGGCGGATGAACGAGCGCAGCGCCTCGAACGGGCCTTCACCCTGTTGCCGGAAAACGAACTCATCCACCCCGAATGGCGGCGGCTGGTGTTGGGTCATGCGGTTTCCGGAGCGCGGGTGCATGAGGCGCGGTTGGTCGCCGCGATGCACGTCCACGGGGTCACGCATCTGCTCACCTTAAACGTTCGCGACTTCACGCGCTATCCCGGCATCACCGTTGTCCATCCACAGGCCCTTTTTTAATCGAGCAAAGTAGCACGGACCTGCGGTTCAAGGTCCGCGCTGCTTGCCGGCCCTCTTCAACCCGACGAAACTGGCCGCCGCTCATGCCGCTGGTGACAGGCAAGCCTCCTCGAGGTCCGCAAGCGCGTTGCGGGGGATTGCTCATGCCTCATTCCTGTATTTGCGAACGTCCGGCTTCGTGTGCAAACGGACTCGTTAGCCCACCGGCGACCGGTCTGAGCAAAAACCAAGGGGCACAACGCTCAAAACGGTCGAGCGCCGTGCCCCTGTCATGTTTTCACGAATTGAAGATGACTTCTGGTTGTTCCACTATTTCATGCTTACATGCACTTAGCGCAACCCTCGGCGGCTCGCAACTGCTCGATGGCTTCGTGTACAGCCCGCATTGCTGCCACCTTATGACCGCAAAAATCATGGGCGCCCTCTTTCAGTTCTTGGTCTGCTGACCGGAGGCCTTCGATCGCAGCATGGATGTTCGGACAATGATTCGGCACCGGGACGGCCATAGCCGCCGGGACGGGGGCAGCGATGGCTGTCGAGGAGTTAAGGATTTGCGCCTTGGGTGTCCTCAACACAATTGCCAACACCAAAGCGGCAAGCATGACGGTCAAGGTGATGATTGTCCTCTTCATTTTTCCTCCAAGTTAAGTGTAGATTTGTACAACCCCGGGGAATGTCGGGATGTATCTTACTCATGCGGGGTCCCTTTCGCAAGTCAAAACACATCGTCAAAACACATCAAGAGGAATAAAGTTGCGGGGACGGCGTGGGGGTTGCCCTGCCGGGGTCTTGGCGGAGCCGTTTCCCGGCGGGTCCGGCGGGGAAACGGCATTGCTGCTAGAATAAGTGTACCTCGCCGGCACTCAGGAGGAGCGCATGAAGGCTGCGGCGGTCCAGATGGACGTCAAGATTCTCGCCAAGGAACACAATCTCGAGCAGATTCTCGGCCGTCTGGAGCGGGCCGCGAGTGCGGGCGCGAAGCTGGTGGTGTTTCCCGAATGCGCGCTGAGCGGCTACTGCTTCGTCAGCCGGGAAGAAGCGGCGCCCGTGGCGGAGGAAGTTCCCGGCCCCTCCACGGAAAGGATTCTGGCCGCGGCGCGGGCCCTCGATTGCACCGTCGTGGTGGGCTTGCTGGAACGCGCCGGCGACCGGATTTTCAACGCCGCCGCCGTGGTCACGCCACAAGGCATTCTGGGGACCTATCGCAAGCTGCACCTACCCTGCCTCGGCGTTGACTGGCACTCGGCGCCGGGCGATAAGCCCTTCCCCGTCTTCGCCACGCCCCACGGCAAGATCGGCATCAGCATTTGCTACGATTGCAGCTTCCCTGAATCCGGGCGCGTGCTCAAGTTGAAAGGCGCGCAGATTCTCGCCATCCCCACCAACTGGCCGCACGATTCCGACACCTGGCAGCACACCCCGCCGGTGCGCGCCAGCGAGAATCATCTGTACGTCATTGCTTGCGACCGCGTGGGCGAGGAGCGCGGCTTCCGCTTTGCCGGCCATTCACAGATTGTGGACTGCAACGGCACGAAGCTGGCAGAAGCAGGGGAGACGGAAGAGACGATTCTCTACGGCGAAATCGATCCTCCCGCGGCCGACTGCAATCGTGTGGTCCGGCAACCCGGCGTGTGGGAATTCGATCGCATCGCCGCCCGCCGCCCGGAAATGTACGCTCCGCTTACCGGCCCGGCAAGCCGGCCGTAGCTGCCCCGCCTGCCTGCGCCGTGTCACGCCGCGGGGGTGAAATCCGATTTGGCAGAGGGCGGGATAACTCAAGCTGGCAATGCGGGGGTTTCTTTTCTAAGCACGGATCTTGGCGCGCTTCGTGGTGGCCGAGGAGGTTGAAAGTCTGCCGATCCTAAGGGTAGGCGGCTGTTCGGCCAGGCCCAAGCCCGCTGGACCCTATACATTTGGTTCGGGTCCGCCCGCGCCTCGCTAATTCCCGCCCATCCGCCCGGCCTTTGAGGTCAGCCGGCGCTTCCGGAACTGGCGCTATTGATCACAATCATCCTTCCCGTCGGCGCCATATTGTCAGCAGGTGGTTTGCCGGTCTCTCTTCTTATTCTCTTTCTCTCGCAATGCTCCGACTTCTCCAAGCTTTCACAGTAGAGTCTTATCCAGCTTTCTGTTATGGCTTCCGGATTTCCTTTGAAATTCAGGAAGAATCCGCATTTCTCCAGTAACTCGCATTGTTGCGGCATGTTCAACTCCTCATGACCGGTGTCAACTCCAAATCCGTTCACCAAGTCGGGCACGACCAACAGGAAGGCCCACAAAGATATTGCAGGGAAACCTTCCTGGTTACTCAGGGCATTGTACCATCCACACGGTGCAATCACAATTTAGCGGGGAAAAGCAATCTCGATGGAGGCACAAACGACAATGGTAGGAAGCCGTGGCTGCCGGTAAGGCGGCGCTTCGGCTCCTCGCGGATTCCTGGAGGTAGCGCGGGCCTGATTCACCGATCCGCGCCGCACGACGCTTGCCTTGCCATCATATCTGCCACCGTACTACTTGCTCCCCAGTTTGGCCAGTATGATTGCTGCCAATGGTACGAGCAGGGTGACCACCAGAATCACCCAGGCCATCGGGCGTCCGAAGTTGAAAGTGTAACCAAGGCCAAAGCGCTTTTCGATGAACAGGGAGGGATCGTCCCGGTTGACGTAGAACATGCCCGCCTTCCAGTAGCGATCCAGCGTACGATCGCCCACTGGCTGCGTTTCCTCGCCGAGTGCGGCAGCCGGCGCCGTAGCGACTGCCCGCGTTCCACCCTGTCCTTTCCGAGCGAGCACGGCGATGGTGACAATCACGAGCACCAGTTCCAATCCGAGCACGGCCCCGATGCCGCGCGGATGTCCGGAGGCGGAGCTGAAAGGGAGAAGAGACACCCAAACGAAGACAATCGCCAGGAAGTATTCTGTGGCTACCATTATCCCGGTCATAGTGCGGCGATAGCTCTCTTCCGACTGACCGGCTTGGCCACGCAGGCGAATGGGCCGCGACCAGCGCTTCATACCGTAAGCGAAGGCGGCGAGCATCAAGCAGATGGGGGTGGCGATGAACAAGGGGGCGTAGACACCGGCAATTGTGCGCTGGGCCCAGCCGTTGGGCTTCCCGTCCAGCCCCCAATGGATGGGGAAGCGGAGCGGAATATCGGCCCAGCGATAGTGCAAGTAGAGGGCTGCCGCCGCCAGCATTAGAAAGGGTCCAATTTGCAATAGCCATCCGCCGGGAAGGCTCGCGGCGCTGGGAGCGAGCGTCGCTTCCCGCACTTGGGTAGGCGCCGTGGCGTGCGGCTTCACCTGCTGCCGGCTATGCAAATAAGCGGCAAGGCAGCCGGCATATTGCACCACGAGAGACACCAGCAGCAGGGCGATGGAATGGCGATGCCCGCCCGCGAGGACCAAGCCCAGGGCCAGGAGCGAACTGATGAGTACTCGCGTTCGATAGCTGCCCAGGATCCTGTGGCCCTCATCCGTGTCGCGGAACGTGGGGGGCACGGTGACGGCAAAGTATAGGTCCGGCCGCGTCAGGCCCGGCATCCAGTAGAGCAAGCCGCCCACCAGAATAATGGAGAGAAGGAATGGCAGAGTCACGGTTAAAAAGGGGCTCATAGTCACCTCCCATTTTGCGCCTGGATCCAGCCGCCGATATCGTTGATGACCTCCGGCGCCACATGGCCGGGCTGTTGGTAGTCGGCCGGCGTACTCAAGGCGGTGGTATCGCTCGCGGGAACAGGTATAAACAGATGGTAGAGATTCGGATAAAGGTGGAAGGTGGCGCGAGTGTCGCCGGCCAGCGCCCGCTTCCAACCGTCAAAGTCGGCCATTCGTACCTGGCAATCACGCGCCCCTTGCAGCACCAGAATCGGAATCTTTAAGCTGGCGGCAGTCTCGGCGGGATCGTAGCCTCGCAGGTCGAGGAAATACGAGCCGGGAACGGGCGCACCCAGCACACTGAGAGTCTGGCTGGGCTTGAGATCCGGGCTCCGAACCTCGGCGGCGAATTTCTCCGCGTCGGTAATGGCCTTGTCACCCTCGGGGGTCGACTTTCCCATCAGGCTAACCTGATACTTCACCTGCTCGACCACCAAATCCTCGAGGGGACGTGTGTTTCCAGCCATGATGACGATGCCGGCCACCTGCGGGTCACCCTTGGCAATGCGCGGGGCCAACGCCGCACCCAGGCTGTGGCCGACCACGAAGATGCGCTGGGGGTCGATTTCGGGGCGCCCCGCCAGCAGGCCGACGGCAGCCGTGGCGTCGTCAGTGGTTTCCTGTTTTACAGTGGACTCACCCTTGAAACTATCAGGGTATTGAAGCGTACGCTTGTTGTAGCGCAGCACGGCGACGCCCTGGCTGCTCAGACCCCAAGCCAGGTCCTTGAATACCTTGTTGGGCCCCAGCGTCTCGTCCTGGTCGTTCGGGCCGGAGCCGTGAACAAGTACCACCGCGGGGAAGGGACCTTTGCCGGTGGGCAGCGTCAACGTTCCCGGCAGGCTCAAGGGGTCCTTGCCGACGGTGACGGCCTGCTCCCGGAAAGAGGCGGGGTGCGCGTAGTCGGGTGGCGTCCACGGGCTGGTGGCGGATTCAGCGGGTGCGAAAAACAAACCGACGAGGTGATTATCGCCACCGAAGGCAAGTTTGACCGCGAGCGCGCCGCGCTCGAAATCACACGTCACCACGGCCAGGCGGTTTCCTCCGGCTTCGCCAAGATCGACCTTGCGAATGGACTTGAATGATCCTACCTGCGCGCCGACTTGGTCCCACACCGCGGCGAGCTTGCCGTGGGGCAGGGCTTGGACCATGGCAGCACTATAGCGCGCTTCCACCTTGTCGAAGTTTCGCGCTGCGAGATCATTCACGATATCGCGAGCGAGGGTTTCGGTGCCTTGATCGGATGGCGTTGTGCTTCCGGCTTGTGGCGTGGCAAGGGATGGGGACTGCGGCGCCAGGCCGGCGAGGGTCCGCGCCGGCGAGATTGCCAACATCGAAGCTATCATCGCGGCGAGAGTAAGAGTCAGACGCAGACGAGCGGTCATGGGGTTTCTCCTTCGGTGATCTTGTTACCGAGAGCTTTCATTTCCGCGCCGACGGCTTGCACTGGAACGCCCTGGGCCACGGCTTTGGCTGCCAGTTCGCGCAGACGTTGGGAGAATTCGGCCTGGGCCTGCTCGCTGGGAGCAGGATGCGTCCGCTCGATCACCGTGGCCCCCCGCCCGCGGCGCAGGTCCAGCCAGTTTTCCCGCGCCAGCAGCCGGTAAGCTTCGGCTATCGTATTGTGGTGTACGCCCAAGCGGAGCCCCAAGTCGCGCACCGTAGGCAATTGCTGCCCCGGCCTCAGCCTTCCCGACACCAGCTCCATACGAATCCTGTTGGCGAGCTGCTCGTAAACGGGTACAGCTGAATCAAGGTCAATACGCAGAATTGGGATCTCAGTGTCCATTGTCTAATGTACACATACAATGTACAACTGACAGAGAACGCTGTCAACAACTTTTTTGAGGTCATCGAGTCGAAGCTGCGACAAGGCGGAACAATCTCAACAAGTTGTTCATATTAATGTACTTATTGAGCATGAGCAATGCGCCGCCCTATACCTGCCCGGCTTGCATTGAGTGCGATGGCTTGGTCGAAACGCCGAAATTCAAATCGGTTTTGCTGCCTTTGATAGGGAGAGGCAAAGAGCAGATGAGTATTAAGGATGCAGGCGCGGGGGTATCCTGCCGCTAGCCGAGTGGAGGAGAGGCTGGCGAGAAGCGCAGGGTTTTCGGGGGCGCGGGGATTCCCCACCTCGGGATGGAAAAGCGGAAAACTTGCCTGCTATGAGCCCTTGGTTCCTTGCCGGCGCAGCTTGTGCCACAACACGTCAAGCCAGGAAAGAGCCATGAACTGTGGACCATAGATCAAAGCCCTTCGCCACACGGTGCGGGGCTCGTGCAACAAACGCCAGAACCATTCCAAGCCGGCTTGGCTGGCCCAACGCGGCGAGGGAACCACTCTTCCGCTGTGAAACTTGATCGCCGCCCCCACCGCTACGATCACCGGAGTCTTGAGCCGGTGGCGGTGGGCGACAATCCATCTCTCCTGCTTGGGCAGGCCCAGCGCCACCCAAAGCACGTCAGGGTTGGCCTGATTAATCATTTCAATAACTTGCGCGTCTTCATCGGGAGTAAGCTCGCGAAAAGGCGGTGAGTAAGCGCCTACGATCTTTACCCCCGGGTGCTTCTGCCGCAGCCGCTCGCACGCCAACGCCAGAGTTTCATCCGTATCACCATAAAAGTAATTGGTAAAGCCCTTCTGGCGGGAGAGCTCGCAAAAAGCCGACAATAAGTCCGCCCCGCGAACCTGATGGGTGCCGCAGGACATTTTTCTTGCCGCCGCCCGTGCCGCCCACCGCCCGTCGGGCACGGAAAGGTCGGCATCGCGGAGAACGGCGCGGAAATCGGGATGCTTGTGGGCCTCGAGCACACCGTGCGAGCCGGTCACCGCAATCCAATGGGGCTGGCCTCGCGCCCGGATCCATTGCTCCATCAAGCCCAAGACGCGCTCGATATCAACAATATGAACGGGGGCTCCCAGAATCTCGGTGCAGGGCGGGCACCATGCCTTTGCGGTCACGGGTGGTATATCCATAGGGGGACTGCAACTCAGCCATGACTCGGCGGAAATCCCTTTTGATTTCAGGTTAGCTTCGCTCCAGTGGCGTTTCACACGAGGGCTTGGCCGCCGACGCAATTCGCTTTTTGGCGCCGCGCCGACCACCCAGCAGCCACGGCAGTTTTCTTGAGCGTTCTTCCCATTTTCCGGTAAAGGTCACAAGGAAAGATATCAAGACCAAGCGAAGATCCAACCCAAAGCTCTGCCTTTTGATGTAAAGGAGGTCGTAACGGAGCTTCTGGCGCCGATGCACTTCGCTATGGCCGTAAATCTGGGCGACCCCGGTGAGCCCGGGCGTGACAGCGTGACGGCGATCGAATCCGGGTATTTCCACGCGAAATTGCTTCACCAGTTCCGACCACTCCGGTCTGGGTCCCACAAAACTCATGTCACCACGGAAGATATTCCAAAGCTGCGGAAGCTCATCCATGGCCGTGGCGCGCAGGACCCGGCCCACACGCGTAATCCGAGGATCACCTTCCTTCGCGGGAACAACGCCCCACCTGGCATCCGAGTCCGGTACCATGGAGCGGAACTTGATGCTTTGGAATTCCTTGCAGTCCTTTCCTACGCGCGGTTGACCATAGAAGACGGGGCCTCCATCCTCGATCTTAATGGCTAAGGCAATCGTTGCCCAAAGCGGTGAGGAAACAATCAAACCTAGCCCGGAAAGCGAAATATCAAAAAGGCGTTTGAGCATGACTCTAGGAAGTTCGAAGGTAGAAGCCAGGAGTTAGAAGTAAAAAGCGATGAGTAGCCTGGGTCTTCCGGATTCCAGCTCCGAGGTTCCACCCCTCGGTTCTAACTTCTAACTCCTCGCCACCTAACACCTGTTCCCGAAGCCCCCCGGTGGGGTCAGCAAAGCTCGCAAAGTTGCCAACAGCGCACGATGGTGCCAATCGAACTTCAACCGGCCGTTCAATCGAACCAGCAGGTTCGTGGCGTTCGCCGCATCGAAGAATTTGTCAATTTGCCTGTCGGAAAAATGGCTGGCGAGTTTCCGGGCGAAATAACCGACCATCAACTCGTTACCGAAAGTCGATCGCCAATAGCGTTCGAACTCGCCCAAGGTTCGAGTGCTGAAGTTCTTGCTGCGGAAAGCGCGAATCACCACGTCAGCCACCAGCTCGGCGGAAAGCAGGCCGTAATAGATTCCCCCACCCGTCGTCGTCTTGATGTGCCCGGCAGCTTCACCCGCAGCAATAACGCGGTCGGCCACACAGTGCCCCACGGAGGCTTGGGCAATTCCCTTACGATCGATCTGCAATGTGGAAAGGTCGGCGTGGGGCGAAACTCTCCGCACCAGCTTGGCGAAGTAAGGATCGGGGTTTTGCTCCGTCATAAGCCCCACCCGCCAACGGTTGTTTCCCAGAGGTATCTCCCATCCAAAAGCCCCGGGAGCAACTCCCTGGCCGACAAAAACCCGCGTGGCATTGCCATGGCCATTAGGCGGCAGGGTCATCTCCGCCTGGACAGCGCGTAGGTATTGCCGGGGATGCGCCAACCCCAGTGCCTGGTTCAGGGACCCATTAACGCCAGTGGTGATGATGGCAACCTGCGCCTGGAGACTCGCCGGGCCGGCTTCCGTGGAGCGATAATTGATTCCCACCGAATGCTTTTGAACTTCCAGAGACTTCACCCAGCAGCCGAGCCGCAACGTTGCCCCGCTGCCGATGGCGCGTTGCGCCAAGGCGCGGTTAAACTCACCTTTATCGATTACTTGCGCCAGCGGCTCCTCCGTCCGATGCTCCAGCTTCTTCCCCGCCGGCGAGACGGCTTGGATACAACGAATCTCTGACAAAATGGGTTGCGTGGGAAGATCAAAACGGGCAAAAGCTTCGTCGCCGACGACGCCAGAGCAAATGGCCTTTTCGCCAACCCGGTTTTGGGCCTCGAAAAGAACAACATCCAGCCCCGCCTGCGCCAATAGAAACGCGGCGTGTATGCCTGCCGGGCCTGCTCCGATGACAGCGACGTCCTTCAAACTGCACCCCTCCTGTAAATTCCCTGCCCGGGACTCTCCTCTGAACACAACGTCCGCGCACTACTTTGACCGGGTCACCCAATCGTAGTTTATTCCCGGATCGTCAAACGGGATTCGCCCTTCGTCATTGGGGTTATAGGTCCGGTTCGTGGCATAAACCAGCATCCCGGATTCGGTCCCCACAATTTTGTAGCCATGGGCGATGCCAGGCGGAATCCGCAACGTCCAGGGGCGCTGGGCGCCCAAGAAAATCGTGTTCAGCCTCCCGCAAGTCGGGGAGCTCTCACGAAGATCGCAGAGGAAAACCTGGAACATACCTGCCAGCGGCGCCCAGAGATCCGTTTGTTCAAAGTGATAATGAATGGCCTTGATGACTCCCGGGTAGGAAATGGTGAAGGAAACCTGAATGCGGCTGCCATTCGCCGGATCAAAATCCCTGCCCAACCCCGGTTCGCCAAAGCGAAAGAGCTCCGCAAACAGACCGCGGTCGTCCGGAGACTGCGTCAGCGGCTCGATTTCAACACCTTGAATCAATTGCTGCGTTCGTGGATTTTTAATGATATCCCCGAGGCCAGTCTGGGTGTGAGGCAAAATGACCAGGCGGACGCCGTCACGTTCAGCCACCAACCTCAAAGATGGAACGGTCATAACCTCGTCACCCCCGATGTGAGCGATTTCTCCCTAGATTCGGGCGCGGGTAGAACGAACTCGCCCAAGCGTTGGCCCTCCTTGAGGTACTGCGCCAATCCTTCCCTCCAATGGGGAAGGGCGCCGAGATTGCTCATCCCCCCGCGGCGATTCTCCAGCACGGAAAAGGCCGGCCGCGGGGCTAAGCGTCCTGATTCCTGAATCGAAATCGGAACCACGCGCACTCGATCGAATCCTCCCAATTTCAGGATCGCCTGGGCAAATTCAAACCAACTGCAGTTCCCCGCCCCGGTCACGTGGTAAATTCCATAGCTTTGGACGCGCAGCATTTGCGCAAGCTTCAAAGCCAAGTGCGGCGTGTACGTGGGCGAGCCCCGTTGCTCACTAACCACCCGCAACTCATCCCTCTCCCTGGCGATCTTGAGAATAGTGGCCACAAAGTTTTTGCCCTGCGGGCCGTACAGCCAAGAAGATCTAACTATGAAGTGCCGGGCCAGCAGCGCTTGCACGTGCTGTTCCCCACCCAATTTCGAGCGTCCGTAAACGCTAAGGGGGTTGGGAACGTCGTCCTCCCTCCAGGGTCTTTCCCCCGAACCATCAAATACATAGTCCGTACTAACATACAGCAAAATGGCCCCGATTTCGGCACAGGATTTCGCAATATTCCGTGTTCCCCCGGTGTTGACCTCGCGCGCCATACGGGGGTTCGCTTCACAGCCGTCCACATCCGTGTAGGCGGCGAGGTGAAACACAAACTCCGGCCGCAGATCGCGGAAAGCCTTTTCCACCGCCGCCTCCTGGGAAATGTCGAAGTCCTGGAGATCAACTCCTACCACTTCGTGCTCTCCCTCCAGGCACGGCAGCAGCGCCCGACCCAGCATCCCCTTGGCGCCCGTGACGAGAACTCGCACTACTTCTTTCCTCCGCGCTTAAGTACTTCCGCCAGCATGGAATCCCGCCGGTCATACTGCCGGCGATAATACGCGCGATAGGCGCGCGCCGTCACGCGCCTGATCCATTCGCCGTGGGACAGGTACCAATCGACCGTCTGTTTCAGTCCGTCTTCCAGGGTTATCTGCGGCGCCCAACCCAAATCCCTGCGCGCCCTATCGCTGTTCAGGGCGTACCGGCGGTCATGACCCGGTCGGTCCTGAACAGAGGTCAGCAAGGATTCGGGCTTGCCGACAAGCTGCAAAACACGGCGTGCAATCTCCAGGTTGGGCCATTCGTTCCCGGCTCCCAGATTGTAGATCTCTCCCTCCCGGCCTTTGTGCAAAGCAGCATCCAGGCCGGCACAATGGTCCATGACGTGAATCCAATCCCTCACCTGCAACCCGTCGCCATACACGGGAATACTCTCCCCCTGGAGCGCGCGCATAATAATGAGGGGGATGAACTTTTCCGGGTATTGGTAAGGACCATAATTATTTGTGCACCTTGTGATGATAACCGGAAATCGATAAGTCCGGAAATAGGCGCGCGCCAGTAAGTCAGCTCCGGCTTTGCTGGCGGCGTAAGGGCTGTTAGGGGCGAGAACGGATTCCTCCGCAAACTTCTCCCCGGGCGGAGCGCTTCCGTAGACCTCATCGGTGCTCACTAAAAGGAAGCGCTTGAGGCGCGCCTGGCGGGCAGCGTTCAACAAACACTGGGTTCCGAGGACGTTGGTCCTGACGAAGGCGGTGCTGTCCAAGATGCTCCGGTCAACGTGCGATTCCGCCGCGAAGTGAACGACCGCATCGATCCCTCGCAAGACCTCTTGGACTTTATGGCGATCGCATATGTCCCCGCGCACAAAGGTGTGCCGCTTATTCTTCTCCACATCGCGAAGTGTGTGAAGGTTCCCGGAATAGGTCAGCTTATCCAAATCGCGGATGGAGTACCGGGGATACCGGGCCAGAACGTAGCGAATAAAATTTGAACCGATGAATCCTGCCCCGCCCGTCACCACAAGCTTCATATCAACCCTTATGTCTCTCTGCCGGTGAACCTGGCGCCAGCAATACCACCAATCCGCTGCACGCTTGGCCTTTAGCTTTTTGCCGGAGGTTCCGCCACAAGATTGGTCGCCAGACGCAACGACTCGAAAGTCCCTGCATCCGTCCACCAGCCTTCCAAAATGCTGTATGTCAAGGTGCCTTCCTTAAGGTAGGCGTTATTCACGTCGGTGATTTCCAACTCTCCCCGGCTGGAAGGCTCAAGCACGCGAGCTTTATCGAAGACCGACGCGTCATAGAAGTAGACTCCGGTCACCGCGAATTGGCTCGCGGGATGAGCGGGCTTTTCTTCAATGCGAATAATCCGATCCCCCTCGAAAACCGGCACTCCAAACCGTTCCGGGTTGGTGACACCCTTGAGGAGGATATGGGCGCCTCGGGCCTGCTGTTCAAAGTTGTTGGCGGCTTGCTGGATGCTCCCTTGCAAAATGTTGTCACCCAGAATCACGCAAATCCTTTCGCCTTCCGCGAAGTCCTCAGCCAGCCGGAGAGCATCGGCGATCCCGCCTTCACCTTCTTGATAGGCGTAGTTCAGGCGTTTCAGGCCAAATTCCTTCCCATTGCTCAGCAAGCGCAGAAAGTCCCCGGCATTGCGCCCGCCGGTAACGATGAGGATTTGCTTGATCCCCGCATTCACAAGGGTCCAAAGGGGATAGTGAATCATCGGCGCATTGTAAACGGGCAGCAAATGCTTGTTGGTGACTTTCGTCAAGGGATACAGCCGGGAACCTGTTCCACCTGCTAGGATTACTCCCTTCAAGCCGCATCCCTCCCTTCCGATGCACTCTCCACACCCCTGCTCACGCCTTTCAATTTATGCTTAACCCCACGGGATCTGGCGGGAAGAAAAGTCGTCAAACGCGATGTTATCACGGTGGGCGCCTCTATGTGAGGAATTCACTCCCTCGGTTGGCGTTGGGAGCCGGAGCGATTTTCCGGCGAATTTTCTGAGCAGGACCGGAGTGGGTGGCAATGGCCAGACACACCACAAACCATGCGGCGTTGGCGGGAATGCGCAAGTTGAAATCGACAAAACTATGGAAAAACAATCCCAAAGCGCCCAGCGCCGCGCCGATTTGAATCCAACCCCACCCATACCGCAGACGGTCCCTGATTTGGCCAAACCCCTTACGAAGGAACAACACGATCGCCACCACCATTATCAGGACTCCAGGCAACCCCGTTTCCGCCGCGGCCTCAAAGATGTCATCATGGGCGTGGATCCAATGCAGGTCCATAGGATTCGTCATGTATTTTGGAAAGGCGCACTCAAAACATCCCACTCCTACGCCCGCCCAAGGATGGCTCCACGCCATATGAAGCGTGTCAATTCCCACCCACCAGCGGTCGCCAAAGCTCACGCGCAAGGATCGATGGGTTTCAAAAACTGACCAGGCACGGCCACCCACGCGCCCCATGCTAACCAGCCAGGAGAAAAAGACGGCGGATGTCAGCGCAACTCCCAACAGCACAACGAACAAAAGTGGGGACACCCCGCGCGGCCGCTGCCAAATCAGAATGCCTGTCAATACTAACCCCTCAATCAACAGGACCACTGCGCCTGCTCTGGAACCACTCATCCAGACGGAAACAATGACGATAATCACACCGCCCCACATCAAGAGTCGCAGGAGCAGATTCGAGTGCCGGGAAAGAAGGTACACGACGGAAATGGGGACGAGCATTTCCATCAGGCCGGCATAGTTATTGTGATTGACGTACGGTCCGAAAACCGCGGTGTCTATTAAGGGGGTATAAGTCCAGTAAATACTTCGCGCACCCCCGGAGGAGATTTGCACCAGACCGAGGAAAGACAAGGAAAAAGCCAAAAGGGTTACGATGGGGCCGAGCAACTCCAAAGCGCTGCCATTCTCCGGTTGGGCATTGAGAAGTTGGCCCACCAGAAAGAAAAATGCCAAATTGGTGATAATTTTCAGGACTGCCTCACGCGTCGCCACATGGTCCGTATTCCAACCTGTAATTAACTGCAAAACAGCCAGGATGAGAAACGCCAGGAAGGGCCAATAGAGCGGCGACCAGGTAATCTTGAGAACGCCGCGGTGAGCGCAACCCACCGCCCACAGAACCAGGGTGAGCATCGCCAAAACCAGCAAGGTCCCCCATGCCCAGGGTTGCACGGCGCCGAAAGCCCAGGGGGCGCCACAGATTGTGGCGATGAGGAGGACTCGGGCGATAACATGAAATGGAGATAAGGAGATTCGGCGGTCGTCCTGCGCGAGCAATCCGCCGTGATGAACGGGAAACCTTGACGGCATGGGGATGGTCACCGGGTCCTCTCTTGGACAACCTCAGATCCGGGATCTGCCACGGGGCGAAGTGTAACGTCGTCCAGCCAGACGCTGCCGCTTATGTCGCGGTGGGCCATTTGATCCTCCGGCCGCCAAAAATAAACCTTCACCGCTTGAGTCTGCGGCCGGGAGACAAACTCCACCTCGATCGGATGCCAGGGAGTAGTCCCCAGCGTCGGATCGCTCGTCCGGATGCCGCAATCCCCACAACCCACCTCGTCCACTCGCAACCGCGGCCCGCTATCGGAAGTGAGATTGGCAGATCGTATGTAAGCCGTTAATCGATACCGCGTGTTCGGTGCGATGGGAACGACCTGGCTCAACAAATAGTAATCCGCATCTCGACCCACGGGGAAATCAATCCGCAGACAATTTGCGCCCTTGTAAGCAGAAGGATCAGCGAAATCAAACACCAAATCCGGCGAATCACCGGGGTGCCAGTCAAACCCGACTCTCAGGGGTGGCCTCTCAAAATTCCCGTCATAGAGAAGGTTGGCGGCTTGTGAATTGGGAGCCTGCGGGACGGCTCCAGCGTGCTGAAGGTCATTCCAAACCTTGACGGCATCCCGAATCTGATTATGGTCAATGAGAAAGTCCAGGAAAGGCTCTACCAAAGACAAGTTGGGGGAACGATCAGGCCCGGAAATCATCTGCCCCCAAATCCGCATGGCGCTTTCGTAATCGGCGAGGGAGCTCATAAACCTAAGGAAAGCGAACCGCACCGAAGCGTCCTTTCCATTCGGGACAACCTCCGTGTAGATCGCTTGCGGGTCCCGAGTTGCGCGAAGGCACAACCGAAAGGTAGGATCGAAGTAATGCTGCGGGTCCAACTCCAGGAGCCTGCGAAAGTGGGAGAAAGCCTTCTCGGGGCGATCCGTGAGCAGATAGTGATTTCCTATCGACCATTGCAAGGCCGGTGTCATGGGGTTGAGGGCCGAAGCCCGGTCGAAGGCATCATCCGAACACGCCGTGTCACCCACAAAATCACAGCTTGACCCCAAGTCCGCCCAAAAATCCCAGCGGCGAGGGTTGAGGTCCACGGCCTTGCGGAGATATTTCACGGACTTTGACAAATCCACGTTCGCGGGATCGTAGGAATAAACCAATCCCAGGCGATGGACCAAGTCAGAATTATCCGGATCCTGCCGGAGTGCTTTCTGAATGTCGGGGATGGAAATCGTGTCAACTAGGAAGGTCGCCCGCGCCACGAGAATTCCTTTCCAGGCCAACCCAACGCTAACGGCAATGATAGGTAGCAAGAAAAGGGCGGCTCGCCACAGAGGCCGCAAAGGGCGTTCAAAGATGTCAACTGAACTGCGCCGGATCGAAGCACTCTCACCCGAGAGGTCAGGCCTGGAAAGTTGGCTCATTTCGTGAACAATCCTGCAAGCAACAATTCGCAAATGATCTGAAGTCCGCCCCCGCCGCGCGGGAGAGGGAATCCGCATTCGTTCGCAGACAACTCTGAATACTCATGCTCGACGGGGTGAATCCTTGGATCTGGCGTGGCCTCCCGGCGAGTGGGAGGGGCTCGATACCGATACCTCATCATAGTAAGACTGATGATAGGGGCCATAATATGACCCGTAGTAAGTGTCGAACCGCATGTCGACCTTATTGAGCACCATCCCCAGAACCCGCGCCCCCGAGTTTTCAAGGATCCGATGAGCGCGGGTAAGCGCTCCCCGCGCCGTCGATCCGCTGGCCACCACCAGAATGACTCCGTCCACCATGGCGGAGAGGACCACGCCGTCCGTAACCAAGAGCAGCGGGGGAGAGTCGATGACAATCTGGGCAAACCGTTTCATCAAGTCCTTTAGCGTCGCCTCCATCATGTGCGAAGAGAGGAGTTCCGCGGGATCGGGAGGCCGTGGACCCGCCGGTAAGATCCAGAGATTCGGGACGTGCTCATACTGGATCAATACATCATCCAGAGAGTGTGCCCCCGTCAAGAAGCTGCTCAAACCCTTCTCGTTGGGAATGCCCAGCGTCTTGGCGACGGAAGGACGGCGCAAGTCGGCATCGATCATCAAAACCGGCCCCCCCCTCTGGGCAAATGACATCGCCAGGTTGGTGGCGGTGGAAGTCTTCCCTTCGCCCACCTGCGCGCTGGTGACGAGTAAAGTTTGCGGCGGGCGCGGCGCGGTGGAGAGCATAACCGAAGTCCGCAAGCTTCGAAACGACTCCGCCAAAGGTGAGGACGGCCGCTTGAGGACTACCAAGCCAACCCCGTTCGGTCCCGCAAGGCTTAGAGCATTACCCTCCGCCAGTTGCCTTCGCTTGCGCCCGTTGACATCGGAGGGAACAACCGCCAAAGCTGGAGCGTTTACCAGTCTTTCTGCTTCTTCCGTAGTCCGCACCGAGCTGTCGAGGGCTTCCTGCACGAAGGCCAGAGTGATCCCAAGCACTAAACCGACCAGCAGGCCTGCGGTCATGTTTTTCAACTTGTTCGGGCGGACCGGTTCCACGGGAGCGGGGGCGGGATCGATAATATGAACGTTGGGAGCTTGCAAGGCGGCGGAAAGCGTAGCGTCTTTCATGCGTTGCAAGAGCCCTTCGTAGAGCGTCTGGTTGGTCTCGAATTCCCGCCTCAAGATATTGTGTTCGATCATGCGGTGATTGAGCGCAGCGACATTCTCCTTCTCTTTCATCAGGACGTCACCCAGCATCTTCTCCTTGTTGACCGCCGACAAATAATCATTATGAACTTTCTTAATGGCCTGCTTTCGCGCATTTTCCATGAGGGATTGCAATTGCGTAAGCTGGTCACGCAAGCGAACAACTTTGGGGAAGTTCGGTCCATATTGGTCGAGGGCATCAGCATAGGACGCCTTGAGATCGTTGTATTTCCCCTCCAAATTCTGGAGAATAGGGTCCTGCACAATGAATCCAATCTCCGACTGATTGGCCTTGGCCAGATCGTAAAGCGATTCCTTCTGGACTCGTTCGGCCTCAGCGCCGGTGTAGTCCCTACTCAGTTCCTCCAACCTTTGATCACTAGCCGTCTCCTTATCCCCGACGTTGATGATAAGGTTTTGGCGCTCGTAGTCGAACAAAGCCGTCTGAGATTGCTCCACCTTCATCTTCAAGTCTTGTAATTGCTGTTCCATTCCGCCCGAAGCACGGCGGGTAAAGTCGTTTCGCGCCTGGAAATTAGAATCTATGTAGTTATTGATTAAGGTATTGACAATATTTGCGGCCAAATCCGGATTTCCGCCCTCATAACTCACCTGTAAAATGCGGCTCCCCTTCTCGATCTCAACCTTGAGTCCGCCTTTAAATCCCGCGATCATCATGGTCTTGCGGGCTGCGGCGATTTGGGCTGGAGATTTCCCCGAATTGGCGCCCGTTGCTGGGACGGCTGCCTGGCGGTCAATTCCCAGTTGCTGCATCGTCGTCCACGCCAGGCTGTCACTCTTCAGTTCCTCCACCTGGGTGGCCAGAAACGTCGAATCTTCACCTTCACCGCCAGTTTGGCGGTAGACCTCGTTTAGGCTTTGGAGCTGGGTGTAGCTTGTCTCCACTTCAACTGTCAACGTCGCCCTATATACCGGTGCCATCTCGAAGGTGTAAACCCCCGTCAGCACCAGCACGACAACGGTACCTGTAATGATGGTCCCCAGGCGCTTGATGACGATGTGCCAGAAGGAAGCGAGGTTGAAGTGCGGTTCACCCCCTTGCGCCTCAAGATCCAGCGTCGTCGGCGCGAAGTCGGTGATCCGCTGTGGCAAATTACGTTCTATGGGCGATAAAGAATCGTTGTCTGACACTCTCCAGCTCCCCTCGGAATGATTTAACTGAGCAATACCCTCATCATCCCAACCCTCAGTGATAAATCAACAACCCCTCGCCGCCCATCGTCGCCACAGCGGTAGCGGAGCTGACGGTGGTGCGCATAGCCTTGGCCTTGGCGCTTTCGGGCACATAAAGAATATCGTCGGGTTTCAATCTCACATCAGCAATCTTCCCTTTCACTATGTCCTTATAATCCACGGGAATTTCCACCCGCTTATCTTCCGGGCCAAAAGGATCCTGGCGTAGGATGACCATGTGATTCTTTCTGGCAACGGGACTCACATCGCCGGCCAATGCCAAGGCTTTAACCACCGTAATCTGCTTACGGGACTCGTTCATCACGTATCCGCCCGGGCGCGCCACGGCTCCCATAATGTAAACGAGCTCGGCTCGCGGCACCGTAACTCGATCGCCTGGGTAGAGGAGGATATTGGTCGTGTCGCCACCCGTCTCCACCAGTTTTCGAATGTTCAAGGTAAAGGACTGCCCATTGATGGAGGGGTTCACCGTACCCGTTTCGGCGCTTTCGGCCAGATCGGCGCGTGCCCCCATCTCTCCGCGCAAAATGACCGCCTCGTCGCCGGCGCTATTGGTTATTCCCCCTGCCTTAACCAGAAGATCGAGCAGCCGCGTCGGGCCAAAAATCGGGTACGCCTGGGGAGTCTTCACTTCCCCGGAAACCAGCACCGAGTGCAACGTTGTTTCCCGCAGGGATACGGTCACTTGCGCATTATTGAGCATGCCGGCGTCGTGGAACTTGGTGGCAATCAAGTGGGCGAGTTGATCCAGGGTTTCGCCGGTAACGGCAATCGGTTCTGGCAGCAGGGGCAAGGTGAGAAATCCGTTGGAACTAACCCGGTAGGTGCGAGAGACTTCCGGCACGTCCATGACAAAAACGTCCAATACGTCTTCCGGGCTCACCACATAATCGCTGGAGGGCATCTTCGGGAGGTCGGGGCGCGCTTCGGTGGTGCCAGTCTCTTTCGCTGCCGCCACCGTCGGCCCCACGGGAGCAACCGTTCCTTGCTGAGCCCACGCTGAGGCCAAGGCGGCCAAAAGACAGACCGCGATCCCTAGCCCACTTGCCTTCGCAACTCTTTGCGGCTCCGAAACCGCCGCCCGTTTATCAACCATCGGCCCACCTCACTCCGGCATTCAACTCCAGTACGCGCGGCTATTTGCGGCAATCGGTTCCCGCCGATGCGGCGCAGCGAACCTGGTCCAGCAGGAACAATATGGCTCAGCCCGCCGCTGGGGGGCATAGCACGGAAGGAATCCTAAACACCGCAACAAGATTTTCGGCGCTCTCCGAACCACGACCGCCGCGAAAGCCAGGTGGGCAAAATCTTATGATGCCCTTCATGAATCTGCCGTTTCTCCTGCTTACAGCAGTCAAATGCAATATATATATCGTCGGCAGAATTTTGGCGACTCCGCAGGGTACGAGGATTCATTTTTCCCTGGGGTGCTCTGTAGCGGATCCAATGGCGTCTGCGGCTGGCGACTCATCCGCTTCGTCCCCAGAGGTCTCGCCCGGCTGATCTGTTTCCCCTCGGCCTCCGGGGCAATTGCCATTCAGCGGGAAAGTTAAGATTGGATCTTTCCGCCCCCGTGCGTAAGGCTCAAACTACGCTAGCGAATAAGACGCCTCAGCTAACTTTCCGTCTCGCCCTGCTTCCCCCTGAATCCACCGAAAAGAACCATTCCTGAAACACCGCAAGAAAAAAGGGACTCCCCCTCTGTCACCCCATCCCTTTTTATAATGTTGCTCTTAACAACGCCGTCGAACTTAAGATGACGCCCGGTGTGTCCCCGGAAGCGGTATCTTGGGCGCTTTGACCACAGTTACAACCACCGCTGCAGCACGGATCCGCCATGACGAGTTCCGCCAAGCTTGGCCCACAAAGCTCGTCGCGACTTAGTATAGGTCTGCCTTACCATGTTGTCAATAGGATGAGGGCCGGGTCAGCGGCCTCGGAATGTCTCCGAAAGGAAGTGCTGAAAGGGGGCTTGGGGCGCGTTGGGGGATGAGGAGCGAGGGCAGTGGGAGGGGGCGGCTGTTTTCTAGGCGGATTTTTCCGCAGTTTGAGGACACCACAGCGAGGCGTGGTGTCGTGGCGGGGGAAAACAGCAAAGCGGCCGAGCAAGGTGAGCAGAGGCAATGATCAACTCGAGTCGGTGCGTGTAGTGACGGTGCTTCCCAGGCTCAGTTGGAAAAGCAGGAGCAGGTCGATGGCGGCCCGCACGGGGTGGGTACCACGATGCAGATAGCGCACCCGGTAGAGCCGTTCGAGGGTCAGAGCCAAACAAGTGAGCAGCCAGACGACCAGCAGGCTGTGACGTTGGTGGTGGCAGACGTGTTCGAAGCCGTAGCGGTTCTTGGCGTCGTTGAACCCTTGGTTCTCGATTTCCCAGCGGCTCTTGGCCATAAGAAACAGAGTGCGGCTGCTGACGCGGTGGGAAGGCAAGTTGGTGAGCCAGTAAGCCTCGTACACCTTACCGTTGGGCTTGTGCTGCCGGTAGCGGATCACGCTCACGGTTTCCCAGCGCAGCGTTTGCCAAGGGTCAAAGTCATCAGCTTCCCAAATCTCCACCCCGTCGGGGCCGTGGAAGAAAACCTGGTGGGGAGACTGGCGGCGAAACCGCTGCTGGGCGGCGGCGAACAATTCCGGGAGATTGTTCTTCAGGCGAGCGACTACGTAGCGTCCTAGATTGCCGGCGTCATGGAGAAAGGGAGCACGGGCAAATTCCCCATCGGCGACCTAGTAGTCGGCAAAGCGCCGACCGGTGTTTTTAACGGTGCGGCGCAGGAGCCGACGGGCGGCGTTGTACTCGCTATCGCCGGGGCCGTAGGGTTCGACATCCACCGGCAAGGTCAGGCCGGTTCCGACCACACTGAGAGCTTGTGACTTTTTGCGACTTACGGTGGGGGGGGCGAGAGCCCCTCATCGATTGGGCGCGACGCCGGATTGGTGCCCGGACGGCGCGGAAGATGGCCGTTGGGAGGGCGGAGCGAGGGGTTTTCTGGTCCCTTTGCTTTCCTGACGCTCCCACGCTCGTGGCCCTGCCCGTTCGCTAGGTGAGCAGCGCCGCCCCGAGGTGCACAATGTTGTAGGCCAGCGCGCACCACAGCGCCACGCAGCGGATCTTGGCCAAGCCCCGCACGGTGATCCGACCCCGCCCGCGGAAGGTCCGTAAGTCGGCGTTGAGGGTTTCACTCGTGGCCCCGCGTTGCTTATAGATTTGCTTTCCCTCCTCGCTCGCCATGCGTTGCTTCCAGGCTTTCACCGCTGCGCTATCGCCGGGCTTGGGGTCCAATTCCTGCCCCCGGCGCTGCGGGTTGGCCGCCCCCTTGGGCGGCATATAGAGGGCCACACCCTGGTCGGCCGCCTGCTCGATATCCTCGTAGCGCACGTATCCGCCGTCCAACCAATGCTCCTTCACTTTCACCTTACCGCCCATGCACTTCTCCACCTGTTCCCGCATCGGCGCGCTCAACCCCGCCGAGTCCGACCCCTCTTTGCTTACCTCCACGCCCAGCACGGCGCGGCTCGCGGTATCGCCCGCCAGTTGCACATTCGCCGCCGGATTAAATCCTCCGTTCGCCATCTTCATCACCCGCGCCTCCGCATCCGTGGTGCTCACCCGCGGCTTGCGTGCCTGCGCCTTTTTTCCCTGCCGCCGCAGCCGCACCGCTCCCTGCGACGGCTCCTTGGCCGCCTGGGGAGGCCGCCGGCGGGCCTGGCGGGGGTCATCCGTCTCCAAGTTAAAATCATCTGTAATATTAATGTTATCCATTATGCAATTCTGTCATATCATAACGACCCGCGCAACCAAAATCCGCAGGCAAAACCTTCCCCCGCGCCTACCCTTTCCCCGGCACCCCTCCTCCCCGGCATCAACTTCGCACCCCTCAAAAAAGTCACAAGCTCTGAGCCTGACCAGCTTATGGTGATAACTGGGGATCTCACGCTTTTTATTTCGATAGGGACGGCAGAGAGGGCAAACTTTTTGGCGCGACCGTCCGGCGCCGGTGCCGTCCAAGGCCAGCCCGAGGAAGCGGCAGTCGTCGAAAGCTTTGTGGCGCTTGGCTTGACGCACGGCGGTGACCACCGCCCGCCGCGTCACCGCCGGGTCGAGCCGCGCGGTAAAATAGCCGGGCGCGTCATCGCCGAAACTCGGAGAAACCTCCAGGGCGCGGCGGGCACGCGAACGCACCAACGCTTCAATGCCCGCAAAGGCCGCGCGGCGGAGCAATACTCCCATGATCAAACCCCAGAGCAGAGCGGCGGCGGGAAAGCGTCCGTGGGGGCGGCCATCGCCCGGACATTGTAAGTAGGATTTCAGGCCCAGACACTTCGCCCCATACTTTTTGAGGCGACGCGGCGTCGGCCCCTTCACCGCGGCTTACGCCTCTGCTGGCGAGCCAGCACCAGGAGTTGGGCATTGGCGGCCAGAACTTCCCGCACCGCGTCCTGGAACTCCCGCCCGGCCTCGACGCGGCGGCGGACGTCCTCGACCCACTCCTTGGGGATGTGCTGGACGTGCTTCCTGCCCTGCACCATGAACGTGAGCGACCAGACGGGATGGCCGGGGCCGCCGGCGCAGTGGCAGGTGGGCTTGCCGCAGCGGAGATGCGATTGGGACAAGGAGCCGGGAAGCAGATCGTCGGGAAGTTGGAACCGGCGCACCAGTTCGAACTTGCGTTGCCGGAGTCGCGAAGCTTGCGGACCTTTCGGTGCGACCTTCATCTTATGGTACATATACCATAAGAATTCAACCCAAGCAAGCCTTTCTTGCGAATGCGAAAATAGGAAGGGTTAGCAGATCCCCAAGTGAAACGCTGAATGATGCTTGATTACTGGGTCAGGCTACGGCTGTCCTTTCATCGATTCCGAAGCTGCTGGCTCGGGGGGCAGGGCTCCGTCAAAGTCCCGCAAGTAACACAAGACAGTTGAACGCGAAGGGGGGCTGACTGTTTTGGGACGAATCTGCTAGCCTGCGGGCATGGACGGCGCGGCGTTGAAGCCCCGTTTGGAGGTGGGTCCGATCCGGCAGGAGGAGCGGGGGGCTTGGCGCGCGTTGATGCAGCGGCATCACTGCTTGGGCTTTGAACACCCCATCGGGGAATCGCTCTGCTATGTCGCCAGCCTCGACGGAAAATGGGTGGCGCTGCTGGGCTGGGGATCGGCGGCGCTGAAATGCGGGGTGCGTGACCGCTGGATTGGTTGGGAGCGCGCGCTGCAATGGCGGCGCTTACGCTTCCTCGCCAACAATGTGCGCTTCTTGATGTTGCCGGGCGGGCGCGAGCCGAATCTGGCCTCGCGCATTTTAGCTTTGAATCTGAAACGGCTGAGCCGGGACTGGGAGTTTTACTACGGCCATCCCCTCCTGCTGGCGGAAACCTTCGTCGACAGCGCGCGCTTCCGCGGCACCTGCTACCGGCCGGCGGGCTGGCAGTTGTTGGGACAGACGCGCGGCTTCGCCAAACGTAATCGTCACTACTGGCATCACGGTCAGCCCAAGCTGGTGTTCGTCCGCCCGCTGGGGGCGGATGCGGTGGCGCGTTTGCTCGCTCCGTTCCCTCCGCCCCACACTTCACCGCAGGAGTCCCACATGAGCAACGTCAATGCCCTTCCGCTCGAAGGAGAAGGCGGATTGATCGATTTGTTGCAAACCCTGGTTGACCCGCGCCAGCCGCGCGTGGTGCGCCACCCGGTGGTCACCGTGGTGGGCATCGCGGTGTGCGCGGCGCTGTCAGGGGCGCGGAGTTTCTGCGCCATTGGCGAATGGGCGCAGGGACTCGCCCGCGAGGCGCTCCAGCGGCTGGGCGCGAAACGCCGGACCCCGCCCTCGGAACCGACCATTCGCCGCGTCTTGCAAGGGCTCGATGCCGATCGGCTGGACGCGCACATCGGCCAGTGGGTGGCGCGGCAGCAGTCGCGGCCCGGGGTGGCGGTCGATGGCAAGAGTCTGCGCCGCAGTCACGCGGCCGGCCAGGCGGCTCCTCACCTGCTGAGCGCCATCCTGCACCAGGAAGCCGTAGTCGTCGCTCAGATGGACGTGGAAGAGAAAACCAACGAGATTCCCAAACTTCCCGCCTTGCTCGCTCCGCTGCCGCTCGAAGGCCCCGTGGTCACGGCCGATGCCCTGCACACGCAGAAGGAAACGGCCCGCTATCTGGTGGAAGAGAAGCGGGCTGATTACCTGTTCATCGCCAAAGACCATCAGCCGACGCTGCGCCACGACATCGCCGATTTGCACCTGGAAGCTATTCCCCCCTCAGCACACCACGATCGATAAAGGCCACGGCCGCGTGGAAGTCCGCTCCATCTGGACCAGCACGGAACTGCGCGGTTATCTGGACTTCCCTTGTGCGGCGCAAGTCTTCACCATCCGGCGCGAGGTCACGGAGATGGTGGCGCAGAAATACCGCTGCGAAACCGTGCAGGGCCTCAGCAGCCTGCCCGCCGAACGGGCCGCCCCCGCCTGCTTACCGGAGATGAGCCGCGGCCATTGGACGATCGAGAATCGCCTGCATGGGGTGCGCGGCGTCACCTTCGATGAAGACCGCTCGCGCGTCCGCACCGGCGCCGGCGCGCAAGTGATGGCCTCGCTTCGCAACTTGGCCATCTCGCTGCTCCGCCTCGCCGGCGCTCGCTACATCGCTCCGGCGCTCCGGCGCTGCGCGCGCTCCGATCCCCAAACACTTCGCCTCATCGGCCTGCGACTTTGACCGGACCCTGCTCTACTCATGCCCTCTACTTGACACTGCGCTTCCCCACCAATTAGTATGAAAACATAAACTTTGAATGACCACTCCGGGGTGAAAGAGATGAATTTTGACGACGCCACAATCACGGTTTTGGGGTTAGGGCATATCGGGCTTCCCACCGCTTTGGGTTTGGCGGAATTGGGGCGGCGAGTTATTGGTGCCGACGACGACAAGACCAAGGTGGGCCTGATCCGGGCGGGAGATCCGATTTTCTTTGAACCCGGCCTCAAGGATCTGTTGTCGAAGCACCTCCAGAGCAGCCGATTTCAGCCCGTCGAAGATGTTGAAGCCGCGGTTCGCGCCGGCTCCATCATTTTCATTTGTGTTGGCACCCCGCAAAAAGCCAGCGGCCAAGCCGACCTTGGTCAGGTGGAAGCAGTGGCGCGGGTGGTGGCGCGCAATTTGAACGGTTACAAACTCATCGTGGAAAAGAGCACCGTGCCGGCGATAACCGCGCAGTGGCTGAAGCGTACGATTGTGCGCTACAACCTCGGGAAGTCCCCACGGGCCGCAGGCGAGTCCGTTGTGGGCCAACCTTCCCCGGCGGCCCCGCCGGATTTCGATGTCGCGTCCAATCCGGAATTTCTTCGCGAAGGCCGGGCCCTGAAGGATTTTTTTCATCCCGACCGAATTGTGTGCGGAGTGGAAACCGAGCGTGCGCGAGAAGTCCTGACAAGTCTCTACAGCCCCCTACAGAGGCCTATCGTGGTAACGGACATAAGTACCGCCGAGTTGATCAAGCACGCCGCTAACGCCTTTCTTTCCACGAAGATATCGTTCATCAACATGGTCTCGGACCTGTGCGAGAAGGTGGGCGCCGACGTTACCGCCGTAACCCGGGGGATTGGCCTGGATGCGCGCATTGGTCCGCAGTTTCTCGACGCCGGAATCGGCTATGGAGGCTACTGTTTCCCCAAGGACCTGCGCGCCTTCATATACTTAGCGGAGGAGCACGGGGCGGATTTTCGCCTGCTCCAGGAAGTCGAGCGCGTCAACCAGCGCCGGGTGGACATTTTCCTGCGCAAGGTGCACGAGGCGCTGTGGACTCTGCGCGGCAAAACCCTGGGCGTTCTGGGATTGGCTTTCAAGGCCGGCACCGACGACATTCGGGAAGCGGTGAGCCTGAAGATTATCCCCGCCTTGCTGGAGGAGGGGTGCAACCTGCGCCTGTACGATCCCGAAGCCATGCCCAACACCCAGCACGTGTTTCCCCCCACGACGGAGCACCTTACTTACTGTCCTTCCGCCTATGAAGCGGCGCGCGGCGCGCAAGGACTGCTCCTGCTCACCGAGTGGGAGGAATTCCGCCAGCTCGACCTCCGGCGCGTACACGACCTCATGGAAGTCCCGGTTATGGTGGACGGCCGAAACCTCTTCGAGCCCAGCGTGGTCCGCCAAGCCGGCTTCGAGTACCTCTGCATGGGCCGCGAGGGAGCTAAGCTTCCCGGTCCCCGCGCCCTTGCCGGCAAAGCCCTGGCCTGAGTTGCAGCGCGCGGAGAAAGCATACGAAGATAGCCTCTATGTCAACTTCCCCGCCCCGCCCGAACCTCCGCCCGCTGACCCTGGTCACCGGCGGCGCGGGCTTTCTCGGTTCCCATCTGTGCGACCGCCTTCTGGCCGAGGGCCACGAGGTGATCTGTCTCGACAATCTCATCACCGGGCGCAAGCAGAACATCCAGCACCTGTTCTCGCACGCGCATTTCCGCTTCGTGCTCCACGACGTAACTCTGCCCATTGATTTGCCCGCCCTGCTGGCCGCAGCGCCCGGGCAGCCCAACTTCCCTGCCCGCCCGCTCGATTACATTTTGCACTTCGCCTCGCCCGCCAGTCCCAAGGATTACGCTCGCCACCCCATTCACACCCTCAAGGTGGGAGCGCTGGGCACTTACCACGCGTTGGGATTGGCGAAGGCGCAGGGGAGCGTGTTCCTGCTGGCCTCCACCTCGGAAATCTATGGCGACCCGGAGGTCAGTCCGCAGCCGGAGAAATATTGGGGACACGTGAACCCCATCGGTCCGCGCAGCGTCTATGACGAAGCCAAGCGGTTTGCCGAGGCTATCAGCATGGCTTACCGGCGCGAGCACGGCGTCCGGGTGCGCGTCGTGCGCATCTTCAACACCTACGGCGAACGCATGCGCCTGGAGGACGGCCGCGCCCTGCCCAATTTCATGGTCCAGGCCCTCACCGGTAAGCCCCTGACCGTCTACGGCAAGGGCAGCCAAACCCGCAGCTTGTGTTATGTCAGCGATCTGGTGGAAGGGCTCTACCGGCTGCTGGTGTCGCAAGAGACCGGACCCATCAACCTGGGGAACCCGGAAGAAGTCTCCATGGTGCAATTGGCGGAAGCGATCCTGCGCACCACCCAAAGCAAAAGTCCCATCATTTTTGAACCCCTCCCGGAAGATGATCCTCAGCGCCGCCAGCCGGATATCACCATCGCCCGCGAAAAGCTGGGCTGGGAACCCCACGTCAGTCTGGAAACCGGCCTGGCCAAGACGCTGCCCTATTTTCAGGCCGCACTGCGCCGGGCGGAAGGCAGTAGGCAGTAAGCTGTTGGCTTGGCTGTGAGCTGTTGGCTGTAAGCTGTTGGCTTGGCTGTGAGCTGTTGGCTGTAAGCTGTTGGCTGTAAGCTGTTGGCTGTAAGCTGTTGGCAGTAAGCTGTTGGTTGTAAGCTGTTGGCTGTAAGCTGTTGGCTGTGAGCTGTTGGCTGTAAGCAGGAAGCGTAGCGCGCCTGTCCTGGAGGTCCGCGGTTTTTCCTCGCTGCACTCTGGAAAGTGTAAGACAACAAGCAATCTCGTCCGTCACCCGACGGACCGAGGCGCAGAGATTCGAAATAGTATATGCTTTATTTTCCTTGCCGCCTCCGCGCCTCTGCGTCTCGGCGCGATATACTTTTGCGCTTCCTTCACAGGTTATTTGTTGAAGCAGGCTTATCGACCTTAGCCCAACTTCGTCACGAGCAGGGTAGCGCAGTCTCTCGCATATCAGAGAGTCTGCGGCTTTCCCGCTGCCACGACCCGCGCTTCCGGGCTCTGATTGCCGCCGCCGCACGTTCACAACAAGTGGACGTTTACCATGTTAAGTAGCGCAGACTTTGAACGGCACAAAGTCTGCGCTACCCCCCTCCGCGGAACTTCCCACCCGCCGCATCCGTATATGGAGAATGGAGACTGGGGGAATCTATGCAACGAAGAGCGATCCTAGCAGCGGCGCTGGTTCTTGGCGCCTCGTGGGCCTCGGTTGAGAGCCAAGCCATACAACGACCGGACGGCGGCAGCCTCTTGCCAACGCAGATTGACTCCACGGTCTCTCAGCTCATGGCTGAGGCGCACGTCACCGGCGTAGGGTTGGCCGTCTTTCACCACGGCAGGATAGCTTATTTGAAGGCCTACGGCCTGCGCGACACAGCGAAAGGCCTGCCGCTCACCCCGGATTCGGTCATGACCTCGGCTTCGCTCAGCAAGGCGGCCTTCGCAACTGTCGTAATGCGGCTAGTCCAGCAGGGCAAGCTGAACCTCGACCGGCCCATTGCCGCCTATCTGCCCAAGCCTCTGCCTGAGTACTCTGCCTACGCCGACCTGCAGGGTGACAAGCGCTGGCGCAAGCTCACCCTGCCCATGCTGCTGAGCCATACCTCCGGCTTCCCCAACTTTCGTGGCTTGGAACCCGACCTCAAGCTCCATATCCACTTCGAGCCCGGCAGCCGCTACGGCTACTCGGGCGAGGGTATCGAACTCGCCCAATTCGTGGTCGAAACCGCCACCGGCCGCCCTCTTCCGTCGTTGATGGACGAGTACCTCTTCCAGCCCGACGGCATGACCCGCACCAGCATGGTCTGGGAGCCCCGCTTCGAGTCCGATTTCGCCAACGGCTACGACGAGTACGGCCGCTCGCTCGGCCCTGAGCGCTGTCCCCACGCCGACGCCGCCGGCTCCATGCAGACCACCCTGCGCGACTACGCCACCTTCCTCTCGGCGCTGCTCCGCAGCAGACCTCTTGGCATCCCGACAACCGGCCGCATCTTCAACCGCCAGATCGCCATCCACTCGGCGCATCAGTTCCCCTCGCTGGCCGAAGAGACCACGACAGCCAACGACCCCATCCGCCTCAGCTACGGCCTCGGCTGGGGCATCTATTTATCGCCCTACGGCAAGGCCTTCTTCAAGGAGGGCCACGATGAAGGTTGGCGTCACCTCGCGCTCTGCTTCCGCGAGCACGGCGACGGCATCCTCATCCTTACCAACTCCTCAAACGGCGAGGGCATCTTCAAGCCGCTCATCGACCAGCTCCTCGGCCCCACCGGCTTCCCCTTCGACTGGGATGGCTACACGTCCTGGGACAAGCTGCCGCCATTGCCCAAACTCAAGGAGCATACGCGCGCGCAGCTGACCCAGGCGCAGCTTGAGCGCCTCACCGGCCGCTATGCACTCAAGGAGGGCATCGTCCTCACCGTGACCGTGGAAGACGGCCATCTCTTCCTTCGCGAAAACGACGAGGAAAAGCAGGAGTATCTGCCCGAAAGCAGCCAGGATTTCTACTCCACGACCTCGAGCGACGAATGCATCTTCCAGCCCGCCGAGGGCCCCGCGCAGGTGCTGGGATTGCACCTGGACGACGGTAGGAATATCGAATTCAAGCGAATTCCCTGACCGAGGTTGCTCCTCAAGCAGGTAGCGAGGAGGGGGGGAAATGGTTCCTGGAACGTGTGAAAAAATCAAAAAAGACTGGAAATTGACATAGCTTAAATATCTGGGCTCTGGTACACTGGAGACATGAACACCGACCCTAAGGTTACTCGTCCCCGTTTAATGGCTGTGAATCGGCAGCAGATGGTGATGCGGGCGATTGATGTAGAGCGACTGATTGCGGAAGATCACCCTGCGCGCGCGATTTGGGAGTTGGTAGGGCGGCTGGATCTGAGCGGGTATTATGCCGCCATCGCCGCGGTGGAGGGGCGGGCGGGGAGAGATCATACCGATCCGCAGGTTTTGATCAGTCTCTGGCTGTATGCTTACAGCCGGGGAATGAGTTCGGCCCGCGAGGTGGCGCGCCAGTGCGAATATGAACCGGCCATGCAGTGGCTGTGCGGGCTGGGGCCGGTCAGCCACCGCACGCTTTCCGGGTTTCGTTGCAGTCAAAAGGCGGCGCTGGACGATTTGTTCGTGCAGGTGCTGGGGATGCTGAGCGCCGAGGGTCTGATCACTCTGGAGCGGGTAACGCTGGATGGCACGAAGATCAAGGCCAACGCCGGCGGCAATACGTTCCGCCGCCAGGAGACGCTGGAAGCTCACCTGCAATTGGCGCGCGAGCAGGTTCGGTTGATGGAGGAACAAGCGGCGGAAGAGGAGCAGAGGGCCCAGCGGCAGGTGGCGGCGCGGCGGCGTGCCGCCCGGCAACGCCAGAGCCGTTTGGAGGCGGCGGTGCGCGAGGTGGAGCGCTTGCAGCGCGAGAAAAAGGACGATCGCGACAGTTTTGTGGCCCGCGCCTCCGGCACCGACCCGGAAGCCCACGTGATGAGAAATGGCGAGGGGGGCACGGTTCCCAGCTACAACCTGCAACTGCTGACCGACGCCGCGCAGGGGCTGATCGTGAATGTGGAAGCGACCACGGACGCCGTCGATCACCACCAACTGGCACCGGCCCTGGACCGCTGTGAGCAAACGCTGGGACGCCGCCCCGAGCAGGTGGTTGCCGATGGCGACTACACCCATCATGCCTCGGTCGCGGCGGCGGCGAATTCCGGAGTGGACTTTTATGGATCGTGGCAGGAGAGTTGGAAGCCCGGCGAACGCGATGCCCAGGGCCGCAGCGCCGCGTTTCTCGCCAGCGCCTTCCCCTATGATGCCGGGCAGGATGGCTTCACTTGCCCGGCGAGAGAAATCCTGAGTCACCGTGCCATACAAAACCGCGAGCACGGGGTTCGCATCCACGTCTATCGCCCGTCGCGGGAGGCTTGCCGGAACTGTGCGTTGCGCCGCCAGTGCGCGCCGCCGAAAGCGCGTCCCGCTTGGGTCCGGTCGATTTCACGCCTGGAAGAGCCGGCGGCGACCGTGGCTTTCAAGGCCAAGATGGCCACGGAAGAAGCCAAGCAGATTTACGGCCAACGCTCGCGCCTCGCCGAGTTCCCCCACGCCTGGATTAAAGAACGCTGCGGCCTGCGTCAGTTCCGCTGTCGCGGCCGCTTGAAGGCAACCCTGGAAGCCACTTGGGCAGCGCTGAGTTATAACCTGACCCGATGGTTCGCCCTGCGGCGGCGACCCACCCTGACCGAAGCCGCTCTGGCGCCGGCGTAAGGGCAGAGCACCCAAGCGCCAAAAGGTGCGGAGGAAGAAATCCTGCTGCCCTCGGCGCCCACTGGGCAAGATCATCCGTAGCCGGGATTACCCCCCACTCCAGGTGAAATCATCGTGCCTCCCGACTTATCCATACCCCGCGGTTCTCAAAGCGCATTTCTTCACACGTTCCAGGAACCATTTTATTTTCGAGGACAGGGTAGCGCAGACTCTCGCCTCGCAGTGAGTCGGCGGCTTTCCCCCTGCCACGACCCGCGGCTCTGGGCTTTGATCGTCGCCGCCGCACGTTCACAAAAAGTGGACGTTTACCAGGTTAAGAACCGCAGACTTTGAACGGCCCAAAGTCTGCGCCACCGCGCTCTGCATTGCACGATCGTAAATGCTTGTTTTCTTAACCAACCTCCTCGTGCGCGTAAAGAGGGCCGCGGCGTCGATGGCAAAGACCCCTCATCCGCTTCATACCTCAGCACCTTCTCCCCAGGAGGCCGTTTCAAAACTCGGCGCGGGAAGTGGTCTTCGGGGTGCTTAGGGAAGGGGCATGAGCGGAGACATTGAGGCGAATTACGATCAGATCTTTTTATTGCCGCCGTCGATCGAGGACTGGGTAGGGCGCGATCATCCGGCGCGTTTCCTTCGGGAGTTCGTGGAGGCGCTGGATCTGCGGGCGCTGGGTTTTCGCGAGCGGCCGAGTGCAGAGGGGCGGCCGGCGTAGGCGAACGATTTGTTGTTGAAGGCGTGGTTATATGGATATCTGGCGCGCATTCGATGGACGCGAGAGTTGGAGCGGGCGTGTCGGGAGCACCTGTCGTTGATCTGGCTGACGGGGCGACACGAGCTGGATCACTGCACGCTGTGGCGGTTCTGGCATGCGAACCGGAAGGCGCTGCGCCAGGTGTTTCGGTCAGCGGTGAAGGTGGCGGCGGAGCAAGGGCTGGTGGGCATGACCTGTCACGCCGTGGATGGGACGAAGATCGCGGCGGCCTCGTCGCGGCGGACGGTGGAGCATCGGGAGGATTTGGAGAAGCTGCTGGCGCGCGTAGAGGAGGGACTGGCGGAGACGGAAGCGGCGGTGGAGGCGGCGGAGAAGACGGAGGGGGGCTAGTACCGGTTGCCGGCGAACTTGCAGGTGGCGGTGCAGTTGCGCGCGGCGATTCGGGAGTCGCTGCAGAAGATGGACGCGGCCGAGCGCGATCATCTGCACCCGCAGGAGCCGGAGGCGCGGCTGATGCCGTGCGAAGGACGCCAGGATCCGGCTTACAATGCGCAGGCCGTGGCGGAGGCACAGGCGGGAATCATCGTGGCGCAGACGGCGGTGAATGCCGAGTCGGACAACGCGCAGTTGATGCCGATGTTGGAGGAGACGCAAGCGAATCTGGGAAAAGTGGCGGCGGAAACGGTGGCCGATGGCGGCTACGCCTCGGCCGCGCAGTTGGGTAACGCCCAGACCCAGGGGTACGAAGTGCTGGTGGCGCCGGGAGTGGAAACGGGCGGGGAGAAGCGCGGGGATTACGCGAGTTCGAAGTTTGAATACGACCGTGGGGCGGATGAAGTGATCTGTCCGCAAGGGCAGCGGCTGAAGTTTGAGGGAGAGAAAAAGAAGGGTCCGCCCCAGCCACCGGTGCGCAGCTATCCTTGCACCGCTTATGCGCAGTGCCCGGTGCGGGGGTTGTGCAGCCGCCGTCGCACGGGGCGAAGAATCGAAATCAGTCCGCAGCGTGCGGCGATCATGCGCCAACGTGAGAAGCGCCGCGATCCGGCCCAGCAGGCGTTGCTGCGCCAACGCCAGGCCATCGTGGAGCCGGTGTTCGCCACGATTAAACAGGCCATGGGCTTCCGCCGTTGGACCGTGCGGGGACTCGAAAATGTCCGCACCCAGTGGGCCCTGCTGTGCACGACCTATAACTTGAAGAAGATCTACCCGCACTGGGCCGCCGGAGCCTGGGCTCCGGCTTAAACGGTCCGGGCATGGGAACGGAAGCGGCCGTCGAATCGAGGCGGAAGCCAGCATCGATCCCGGCCGCAAGCGGCTGTCCCCTACGGTGTGCGTCTCTACACCCGGGACCCCGCAACTGGCGCACCAAACGCCCCACGACGCGCCCTCCCAAAACTGCGGCGGTAGTTTTGAAACGGCCTCCTGGGGAGAGGGTGGCGGCCATGCGCCGCGCCTGCAACTCGAGGCCCGCGCAACGCACTTCCCCACAGCGGTCATCGGCGATTTCCGGCGAGAACAGGAAGCAATCCGACGACGAGAATCGAAACTCGAAATCCGAAACTCGGAAATCACCAATCGCCAATTACAGATGGCCCGATCATCCGATGATTTGATTCTGCAATCGGCAATCGAGAATTCCGCCCAAGACTGTGTTTACGCTGCGGATCTCCCGGCACGACGGCAGCGCCAACTTTTTGCGCGCCGATCTCCACGCCGGGAGCCGCCACGTGGCCAGTTTCGCCCCCTCCCCCCCACCCGGACCCCTACCCCGGCGGACTCTCAGCCCACGCGCGGGGAATCAAACCCCCAGCCCCTTACCGCATCACGAACCGCGCGGTTGCGACACCGCCACCTGATTGGGGATGGCTCCTTTGCCCAGGAAACTTTTGAGCTTAAGGAGGAGCGGAGGGGTAACCTCCTGTCCCTTGGCGGCAACCAGGAGTCCCTTCCCGGTGCGGACGTCTTGATCCAGGATCATGCCATGGGCGAGATCCGCGAGGGCCAGAGTGCGGGTTTCATTGCCGGTGATTTCAGGGTCCAATTCCACCATGGCCTCGATGATTCTTGTGTCCAGCCCTTCGCAGGTCTTGGTGAGGTAGTGGGCGGCTTCCACGCGGGACTGGTGTTTGCGCAGAAGGGCGTCAAAGGTGAGCGCGGCTTGAATTATCCGCGCTCCCAGCGCCACTTCCGCCCCTGGCGGCGCGTCAACATCAACCTCCGCCGAGGACGCCTGGTACTGGTGGGCGATCATCCAGGCGATGGGTTCCATGCGGGGGATATTCTTGAGCAGGTCCCGGGCCACCCCCGGGTGGTTGAGGTACTGAGCTTTCTCCTCCGGCGCGAGTTCGCCGCCAGCGTACACGGTCTCAATCGTCTCGGGGTCGAGGGTGACGCAACCCAATTGCGACATCATTGCCGCCACTTCGTACTTCCACGGGCTGCCGAGCGACAGGCGATTGACGACGTGCTGGACATACCGGCGGACACGCATTGCCCGGCTGAAGGCGGCCGGGCTCACCACGCTGAGTACTTCGGTGAGGACGTAGACCGTGCCCCGGAGCGTCTTCTCCAGCAGTTCCTTTTCAGCACAGAGCAATTGGTGCTGCGCCAAAGCCTCGTTCAAAACCTTGACCAGGATTTCCTTGTTGGACGGTTTGCTCAGAAAGCGGAAAATGTTTCCTTCATTCACCGCATCGATGGCAATTTGAAGTTCGGATGTGCCCGTCAGCATAATGCGGACGGTATCGGGGGCCAGGGTCTTGACCTTCAGCAGGAACTCGATGCCGTCCATTTCCGGCATGCGCATGTCGGAGAGCACCACCGCGAAGGGGCCCAGGCGCTGGATCATGGTCAACGCCGCCGCGCCACCCACCGCCGTGGTGACGTCAAACTCCCGGCGGAGCAGGCGCTGATACCCCTGGAGCAGGACCGGCTCGTCATCGACGAACAGAACTTTATCCGGCAATTCACACCTCCAACAACAAATCCGGCACTCCCTTGGCTATAGTTCGCCATGCGGGGAGCATCTCCGCGACCCCCAGCGCCGCCAATTCCTCATGATAGTTTTCCAGGTTGTAGGTGGGCACCGCCCCCTGGGAGGACTCCTCCAGCTCATGGGCCAGGAGATTGGCGGCATAGACGGCCGAACTGGCGTCAAAGTCCTGATGGGGGACGCGATTGGGGCCGTGGTGAAGGGCCACGGCCTCCACCACCGTGTAAGGCAACCCCCACAGCCCCAGGAGATAGGCGCCAATTTCGGCGTGACTGAATCCGTTCTCGCCTTCTTCCACTTTATTCACCGGGCAGTGCGCCTCGTGCGCTTCCACCAGCATCTTGCCGAAGTGGCCGGAGAGCTTCCAAGCCAGGATCAACTTGCCCACGTCGTGGAGCATGCCTGCCACCACGGCAATGTCGGCAAGGTGCTTGGGCACGGGCAGGCGGGCGGCAATGTGCGCCGTAAGCTGCGCATGGCGCTGGAGGTTTTCCAGGGAAAACCCCGGCAAACTCCTTTCCGGTCTAAAGGCGCGGAAAATTTCCACGGAAAGCACCAGGTCCTTGAGCGTATTGATGCCGAGGTAGCTGACCGCGCTGGGGATACTGGTCATGGAGTGGGTAATGCCGAAGAAGGCGGAATTCACCAGTTGCAGGACCTTGGCGGAGATTCCCACGTCCTGCTCGACGATTTTGGCGATTTTCTGAATCGACACGTCAGGGTCCGCCACCGCCTGCATCAGCGCCTCATAGGTGCGGGGGAGCGAGGGCAGGTCACCCAAGCCGGTCACCGTGCGCCGGATCGACTCATCGCTGAGCAGCGCCTTGAGATGGCAGGCGCGCTCGACGGCGACGCGCAGCATTTCCGCATCGCAGGGCTTGGCCAGAAATTGATGGGCGACGGGAACCACCTGGAGCGCCGTGGAAAGCTCCGTGTGGCCCGAGAGCACGATGCGCACCACCTGGGGATACAGCTCACGCACACGGCAAAGCAGAGTGGCGCCGTCCATGCCCGGCATCCGCATGTCGGAGACAATGACATCAAAGGGGGAAGCCTCCATCAACGCCAACGCCGCCTCACCCCCGGGGGCGAAGGCCATCTCCCACTCGTTACGCTGGGGGCGCAGCAGGCGCCGCAGCCCCTCCAGGATTCTGGATTCGTCGTCCACAAATAGCACTTTCCTCATGACGCTGTCCTCTCCTTGGAAGCTTCCCCGGGATCGATAGGCAGACGGACGTAGAAGGTCGTTCCCTTCCCCACTTCCGTCTCAAAGGTCAGGGTCCCTTTGTGGCGCTCGACCACGACGGACCGCGCGATCGCCAGGCCTTGCCCCGTACCCCGGCCGACTTCCTTGGTGGTGAAGAAAGGATCAAAAATTCGATTGCGGATGGCCTCCGGAATGCCCGCGCCCGTGTCCGAGATGGCAATCACGACCGTCTTTTCTTCCGTCGCGGTGCGCACCCGGATCGTACCTTTCCCGCTGGTGCCCTTCACCACTTCCCCGATGGCATGAGCGCCGTTCACCAAAAGGTTCAGGAAAACCTGGTTCAAATCTCCTATGTTGCAAACCACCAGCGGCAATTCCCCGAATTCAGTTTCGACGTCGGCAACATACTTCAATTCATTGCGCGCCACGGTAAGGGTACTCTGGAGCGCTTTGTTGAGGTCGGCGCCGGACATTTGCTCGCCCTGCGGGTGGGCGAATTCCTTCATGGCGCGCACAATGGTGGCGACTCGCGTCACGCCGTCGAGGGTTTGGGAGAGGGCCTTGGGAATCTCCTCCAGCAGGTAGGCGCTGTCCGACGTCTCCTCGACATGGTGTACCTCCGCCAGCAGTTCGGGGCGGATGGCGCCGGATTCCGCGGCGTCACGCAGTTCCTGGTACTTGGTAAGGAGGGCCTGCAAATCACCGAAAGAATCCTGGAGGAAGCGCGTGTTGTCCCCCACGAACTGGATAGGCGTATTAATCTCGTGGGCAATGCCCGACGCCAGGCGGCCCACGGATTCCAGCTTCTGGGCGTGCCGCAATTCCAGTTCCGCGGCGTCCCGGCCGGTGATGTCGCGGGCAATGCCTTGCACTCCTACGGGCTTCCCGCCTTGATAGATCAGGCGGGGTTTCACCTCCAGCGTCATCGGGCGGCCGTCCTTGGCGGTAACCTCCACCTCCATGGTGATGTCGGATTCACCTGCCATTAGTTGCTCACGGCTATGCTCGATCGCTTCCCAATGTTTGGGAGCAACCAATTGTTGGAGGGTTAGCCGGATGGCTTCCTCCGCCGAGTACCCCAGGACTTGCTGTCCCACGCGGTTAAGGGAGGTCAAACGTGTATCCAGGCCGGTGGTGTACACGATGTCGCTGGCGTTCTCGAACAGTTCCCGGTAGCGCTCTTCGGAAGCTCGCAATGTCTCCTCGGCCTGCATACGCTGGGTGAAATCATGAGAAATGCCAAACGTTCCGATAATGGCTCCGTTAGCGTCTCGCAGGGGCATTTTAGTGGTGGAAACCCAGGTTCTCACGGCCGTCGGGCCAAGTCTCCTTCTCCTCTTTGGCCATCATCGGCTTGCCGGTATTGACCACCTCTTGCTCATCAGAGTAGGCCTGCTGGGCGTGTTCCGCGGTGAAGAAGTCGAAATCCGTCTTGCCCACGACCTGTGCCGGGTCGCTTAACCCAAACGCTTTGGCGTGCGCTAAATTAGTGCGAATAATGCGGCTTTGAAGATCCTTGAAATAGATATAGTCCGGAAGGTTATCCATAAGAGCGCGCAGCAGCTCGCGCTCCTGGGCCAATTCTTCCACCAGGCGCGCCAGTTCCCTGGCGTGTTCCTCCTGGGCGGCTTGGGAGATTTCCAGGTCCTCCGCATACTTGACCAGGTTCTCTTCCGCCCGCCGGCGCTCCGTAATGTCATGGTAGAGGGCCAGGATGCCGCGCAGGTTACCCTCGATCACCAGCGGGACTCCGTAAATGTCCACGTCCACAAGGGCGCCGTCTTTACGCCGGCGGCGGGTCGTCATCTGCGCACCGGCCCCGCTCTGGCACAGGGCGTTCATGCTCTTCGCTTCCGAAGCCAGGTGCTCCGGGACAATGAAGCTATCCAGATTGGCCCCCACGATCTCCTCGTGCGAATAGAGAAAGAGTCTTTCAAACGCCGAGTTGGACATCTCGATGCAACCCTCGATGTCAAGCACCACGATGCCCATGGGGCTGATTTCAAAGAGAGTGTTGAGGTAGACGGTGCGCTCTTCCAGGGCTCTCTCCGCCTGCTTGCGCGCCGTGACATTCTGCTTGATGGCCACGAAATGGGTAAGAGTCCCGCTGGCGTCACGTACGGGAGTTATGGTCGTTTCATCGATGTAGAGGCTCCCGTTCTTCCGCCGGTTGGCGAGTTCTCCCCGCCACACCTCTCCCGAGAGGATGGTCTGCCAAAGGTTCTGATAGAAGTTGGCGTCTTGTTCGCCCGACTTGAGCACCCGCATGGTCTGGCCGAGAACCTCCTCGAGAGAATAGCCGGTCAGGCGTGTAAAGGCGGAATTGATCCAGAGGATGCGGCCTTCTCGATCCGCGATGGCGATCCCGTTGGCGGCGGATTCGAGGGCGGCGGTCTGGAGGCGGGTTTGCTCCTCCGCTTGCTTGCGCTCGGTGATGTCAATCAGGGTTCCCTCAATGAGCGGGTCATCACTTTCCCCCGGCATGATCAGGCTGACGCTGGAGAGAACCCACACCGGGGTTTGGTCTTTACGGCGAAAGCGGACCTCGTGGTTGGACACGGCCTTTTCGTTGAGCAGACGGGCTTGGGCATTCTGAGCTTCCGCCGCATCGTAAAAGGCGTGTAACTTGCCGTAATTCAGAACTTCTTCCCGCGAGTCATACCCGAGGATGTGCGCGTAGGCGTCATTGCAGTCGATGAGCTTCCGGCTCCGGAACAGTCCACGAAAGACCCCGGCCAGGTTGCGTTCAAAGAGTGTGCGGTAGCGTTCCTCGGATTCACGCAGCGCCTCCTCCGCCCGTATTCGTTCTATGAACTGTGAAATATTATCGGCGACGGAAGCAAAGGCCTGAACCGCCGCTTCCGTCAGGACCTGGCGGGCGAACGCCGCCAGCACCCCCAACACCCGCTCCTCGACCTTCAAGGGATAGCCCGCAAACGCCACCATGCCTTCCCGCCGCGCCCATCCCGGGTCACCCACCCATGAATCATTCTGCACCGAGTTGGTTAGGTGCGGCTCTCCACTCTCGGCGATGCGCCCGATCTTGAGTTTCCCCATGGGTACGCGGGCGTGGCCGCCCTCAATGTGGGTGTACATTCCGGCGCTGGCCTGGAGCTCGAGGACCTTCTCATCCTCGTTCACGGTCCAGACCCGGGCGAAGGCGGCATCGACGTCGCGCACCAGGATCTCCGCGCAGCGCTGCAAGCCTTGCCGCATGTTCTCGGCCCCCGTAAGCGCCACGCCCACTTCCGCTACCAGCGCCGCCAAGCGATGACGTTCGGCCATTGTCGCTTCCGCGCGCTTGCGCTCGGTAGTATCTCTGACCGCGCCCTGCAAAAGTGGTTGTCCCCGGTAGATCATCCTGGTCAGTGTGACGGTGGCAAAGAACTCCTCCCCGCTGAACTTCTTGTGCGTCCACTCGAAGAAATGCGCTCCCTTCTCCATGGCGATGGCGATCATGCGGGACGCCTTGACTGAGGAAAGCTCGCCATCCGGCTGGTATTCCGGGGATAACCTCCAGGGGGCTGCCGCCACAAACTCTTGCTCATTTTTCGCCCCGAACAGGGCGATGGCCGCGGGGTTCCCGGCAGTAAACTCCCACTTCGGCGGGGCGAGCATCATGATGGCATCGTGTGACGATTCATAAAGAACCCGATATCTCTCCTCGCTTTCGCGCAGCGCTCCCTCCGCTTGCTTGCGCGCGGCAATATCAACAAAGGTCTCCAGAAGGAGCGGGCGCCCGTCGATGACCACCGGCCGCACGGTTTTGATGATGGGAAGCCGCCCTCCCGCCGGCGTCAGCAGGACGCGCTCGGCGTTGTCCACCGTCTGCCCCAGGGCGGTAACCGGGCAGCGCCCCACCTCCGCCGGGCAGACGAACTTGTGGCACACGGCCCCGACCACATGGTCACGCGACGCACCGACCAACTTCAGGGCCAGCGGGTTGGCATCCACAATCCGGTGCGATTCGGGATCGATGAGGAAGATGCCTGTTTCCACCCCCTCGAAGATAACCTGCAGCTTGGCCTCCCTGTCATGAATGGCCTGCTCCGCGTGTTTGCGCTCGGTAATGTCGCGGGCGAAGGCGCTCAGGAGTTTGCCCTGCGGCGTCTCGATGACGGCGGTCGAAATCTCGAGGGGAAACTCTTCGCCGTTCTGCCGCAGTGCCGAAACCTCCAGACATCCGTCGAGGGGATCCTTTCCTTCCCGGTACGCTGCCTCCAAGTGCCTGCGGAAGACATCGATGAGCCTTGGGGGAATGGCAAAATTTGTGAAGTTCCTGCCCACCGCCTGCTGGCGGGAAATGCCGAAGATCTTCTCCGCCACAGGGTTGAACTCCCAGACAACCCCCTCCCTATTGAAAAGGACAATTGCCTCCTGGGCGGTCCCCATGACGGCGCTCGCCAGGGCTGCCCGGCGCCCGGCTTTGCCGCGCCGCTTTTCCAGAGCCCGCAGAAGCGAATGGCGAAGGGGCCCCCAGGGGACGGGTTTCCGCAGAAAATCGCAGGCTCCTTGGCGGAGCGCAGCGATGGCGAGTTCCAGCGTGGCGCGCCCGGTCAGGATGATCACTTCTATGTCGGGATCAACTGCCTTCAAGGCAGCGGCCGTCTGGATGCCATCCATCCCCGGCATCACCAGGTCGGCTATGACCACGTCGAAGGGCCGGGCCCGCAGCAGCTCCATCCCTTCTTTCCCACTCCGCGCCGTGGCCGCGTCAAACCCGTCTGCCTTCAGCAGCGCGCTGAGGGAGTTGCAAACGGTTTCCTCATCGTCGATCACCAGGACGCTGGCGATCACGAAGGGAGTTGCGGCAGCAGGGCTGCCGCCGGGTTCCGTGGCGGCGGTTTGCAAAATGCTCATGCGGCTTCCTGGTAGCTGAGGAGGGATCAACCCGGACGCAATAAAGACACGCCAGCCTCAGCGAAGATTTCTCACCGGGGCCGGCGGAACCGAAGTCACCTCCTTTTAATTCCATTCGTTACTATCGGCACATACCCAGCGCGACATGAGGTGTCAACGCGGTCCGGGACCGGAAGGTATTGCGCAGCAAGCCGTAGGCGGCAGGCGGTAAACCGAAAACCGTAGGGAGGGCACAGCTTATCGGCTGTCATCACCCCAGACTTCATTCCCGGCGGAGAAAGGCATGAGGCCGAGCGGCGGTGGTCCTTACCCGCGTTTCAATTCGTATAAGGTGATTTCCGGTGGGGAGCCGAAGCGGACGGGGGAGAAGATGGTTCCGATGCCACGGTTGACATAGAGCTGCGACTCGCCTTTTTGGAACCAGCCGCGCACGTAGGCGGTGATGAGGCGGGCGGGGGAAAGGTCCGGGGAAATATATTCCAGCGTCACCTGGCCGCCGTGGGTATGCCCGGCCAAACTGAGGTCGATGCCAAGTTCGGCGGCGCGGTCGAAGGTGTTGGGGTTGTGGCTAAGGAGGATGTTGACGGTGTCCGGCAACATGAGGGGAGCGACGCCTTTTAAGTACTCGCTCACAATCCCATCGCGCGGCGGGCCGAAGCGCATGCGGGTCTGGTAATCCACGCCGATTAAGTTCAAGCGCTCGCCGGAGGATGCAATCGTGGCATTCGCAAGGCGCAACATCCTGGCTCCGTGCTCGGCGAAGAGGCGGGAGATGGAGTTCTCCACGCCTGCCCATTGCTCGTGGTTTCCCAGGCAACCAAATATGCCAAACGGCGCCTTAAGTCCGGACAAGGCTTCCACCACGGCCCTCTGCGGTGAGGCCTCCCAGGTGACGAAGTCACCGGTGAGCGCCACCAAATCCGGGTGCAAATCATTCACCATGGTGACGTATCTGCGGATGTCGCTGGCCGGCATGAAGGGACCCACATGAATGTCGGAAAGCTGGGCAATGCGAAAGCCCTCAAAGGCCTTGGGCAAACGCCGCAGCACGATCGGCTGGTGCGTGGTCTCAACCTCGGTGCGCTCAATGAGCAGACCATAGGCGCAGGCCGCGAAGGGCGTAGCGCTCATGGCCACCGCCGTTCGAGCCAGAAAGTGGCGGCGCTCCGGCGAGAGCAATCGCTCACGCCCGGGGCGCGGCGGGGGAAGCACCTTGCGGTACACCCAAAGAATCGCTCTGCCCGCCCGGCCACAGAGGTAGAAGGCGGCCATCGCCACAAACCCCAGCAGGGATGAGAGCAACCACCAGCGGAAGGGCGCTTGCAGCAGCGCGGCTTTGAGCGTCAGATGGGCGGGCTCGGGAGCAGTTCTCGACCCAAACATATTGAAAGCCAGCAGGGCCAAGTAGATGCCTACTCCAGACCAGCCCAACCAGCGCCGCGCGGACTGGTTGCGGATGAATCTTATGCCCAGCGCACGCACTTGCCATAACCATAAAACCTGGCTGGGAATAAATAACAGCACAGCCAACATCGTGATCACGTGTCTAAACAATTATTTCACCTTGCCCTGCAAGAGATAGTTCTACCCTATTATAGGATGCATGGCACAGTTTGTCTGCTGCCAATTGATCGCGGGTGGTGTCATTTGACTTACACCTTGGCTGCTGTTTAATTGACTTCAGACAGTTTTGGAGTTATTATGACGGGGTATGTAGTATTCACAACCTTCGAGGAGTTCCATGCAACTTGCCCAATTTCAGATAGGCGACAAAGTTGTCTATCCTAATCAAGGGGTCGGGATCGTCGAACAAATTTCTACTCGCAATCTTACCGGTCAGCCAGAAATGTTTTATTTACTAAAGCTTAGCTCTACAAGTATGCGGGTGATGGTGCCGACGGGGAGTGTGGCCAGCGTGGGTCTTCGCCGCGTCAGCAAGAGCAGCGAAATCGGCGGCATCCTTGATTACCTGCAGAAGGGCCGGTGTAAATCCCCGGGCGACTGGAAAGGGAGATTCAAACAGAACTCCGAGAAGATGCGAAGCGGCTCGCTGATGCAGGTGGCCGAAGTCCTGAAAGCACTCATCATCCTCAACCAAGCCAAGCCCCTTTCCTTCCGCGAGAAGAAAATGTTGGACCGCTCTTGGCAGCTTCTGGTCGATGAGATTGCCGTGGCACGGGGATTGGCGAAGGAGACGGTGGAAATGGCGCTGGTGAAGTCGCTCTCCAAGGTCAACCTGCGCGCGCCCCTGCCGAGCTAAGAACCGGGATACGGGGTACGCGGTCCCGAATGCTCTTTTAGAAGTCAGGGGTTTGGCGCAAATCTCGATTTTCTGTCCCATACGCCCAATCCCACCGCAAATCAACTACGAGCCCCTCAGAGGGCAATGTCGTGCCCCGTATCCGGCATTTTGTATCCCGAGCCCCAAAAAGTTTTCCACAAGATTTTGTCGATACCGCCCACTAAACCACAACATATAGTGTTTTTTCTTGACAAACGTATTAAGCGGAGTTAAATTCCGTCGGTGCCGTTGCGGAGCCGGATTCCGCCCGGAGGGGGGCTTAACCGGCAGCGGGACTCGCGATCAAAAAGCTGTTCCGTTGTAACCAGGCCGCACCAGCGAAAAATCAAACGAGGGCGTGACGCCAACTTCTTGGAGGAGCATTATGGCAGAGAGGGATGTTGTGTTGACTGAAACCAAGACCTGGGCCCCGGAGGCGGAAATATCAAGCAAACATGGCATCACCGTGAAACGGCTTTTCACCAAAGCCGGCGCGCCGCCGCTGGAAGAGATCGAGTGGGAAGTGCGCACCGCCTCCATCCAGAATGACAAAGGCAAAGTCATTTTTGAGCAGCGCAACATTGAAGTGCCCAAGGATTGGACTCAGACCGCCACCAACATCGTGGCGTCGAAATACTTCCACGGCAAGCTGGGGACGCCGGAGCGCGAATCGAGCGTGCGGCAACTGATTAGCCGCGTGGCCGACACCATCGCGCAGTGGGGCGCGGAGGGCGGATACTTCCGCGGCGAGGAAGACGCCAGGGGTTTTCACGACGAATTGACGCACATCCTGGTGCGGCAGAAAGCGGCGTTCAACTCACCCGTTTGGTTCAATTGCGGCTTATGGCACAAGTACCACCGCAGCTCCCGTGGGACCGGGTGGTTCTGGGATCCGGCCACGGGGGGCATCAAGAAGGAAACCGAGGCCTACCGGCACCCGCAGTGCTCCGCCTGTTTTATTAATTCCGTCCAAGACAACCTCGAAAGCATCCTGAATCTGGCCAAGGTGGAAGGGATGCTCTTCAAGTGGGGTTCGGGAACGGGCACGAACCTCTCGCCTCTCCGCTCCTCAGTGGAGGCGCTGTCGGGCGGCGGTGTGGCCTCGGGCCCCCTTTCATTCATGAAGGGCTATGATGCCTTTGCCGGGGTCATCAAGTCCGGTGGCAAGACGCGCCGCGCCGCCAAGATGGTGATCCTGAATGTCGACCACCCCGACATCCAGGAATTCATCGAGTGCAAGGCCAAGGAAGAACGCAAGGCTTGGGCCTTGGTGGATGCCGGTTACGATCCGGCCATCGACGGCGAAGCGTACAGCTCCATCTTCTTCCAGAATGCCAACAACAGCGTGCGCGCCAACGACGATTTTATGAAGGCGGTAGTGGAAGATCGGGATTGGACCACGCGCCACATCAGCACCGAGGAACTCGCCCGCACCTATCGCGCCCGCGACCTGATGAAGATGATCACGGAGGCCGCATGGCAGTGCGGCGACCCCGGCATGCAGTTTGACACCACCATCAACAAGTGGCACACCTGCAAGGCTACGGCGCCCATTAACGCTTCCAACCCTTGCAGCGAGTACATGTTCCTGGACGACTCGGCCTGCAATCTGGCGTCACTGAACTTGATGAAGTTCCTCACTCCTGACGGCAAGTTCGATGTGGAGTCCTTCCGGCACGCCGTGGACATCATGATTACGGCGCAGGAAATCCTGGTGGACAACGCCAGCTACCCCACGGATCGAATCGCCCAGAATTCGCACGACTTCCGCCCGCTGGGACTGGGTTATGCCAACCTGGGCGCGCTGCTGATGGCCAACGGCTTGCCTTACGATTCCGACGGCGGCCGCGACTTCTCCGCCGCCATTACGGCGCTCATGCACGGCGAGGCTTACCTCCAGTCGTCGCGCATCGCGGCGGAGCTGGGGTCCTTCCCCGGCTTCCCCGTCAATCGTGATTCGTTCTTGCAAGTGATTTCCATGCATCGGGACGCGCTCCAGCAAATCAATGCTCGCAATGTTCCGGAGAACCTGTGGGAAGCGGGGAAGAAAACTTGGGATGAGTGCCGGGCAAGCGGCATGAAGTACGGCTACCGCAACGCCCAAGTGACTGTGCTGGCGCCCACCGGGACCATCGGCTTCATGATGGATTGCGACACCACGGGCATTGAGCCGGATCTGGCCCTGGTGAAGTATAAGAAGATGGTGGGCGGCGGGCTGATCAAAATCGTCAACAACGTGGTACCCACGGCGCTGTTCCGGCTGGGGTATTCGGACCAGGAAGCCTCGGAAATCGTCAATTACATCGACCAGCACGGCACCATCGAGGGCGCGCCGCACCTGAAGGCGGAGCACCTGCCGGTGTTTGATTGCTCGCTGAAACCCGCCAACGGCCAGCGCTCCATCCATTACATGGGCCACGTGCGCATGATGGCCGCCGTGCAGCCCTTCCTTTCCGGCGCGATATCCAAAACCGTGAATATGCCGGAAGAGGCAACGCCGGAGGAGATTGCCAGCGTCTACACCGAGGGTTGGCGGCTGGGACTCAAGGCCATCGCCATCTACCGTGACGGCTCCAAGCGCTCGCAACCGCTGAACACCTCCAACGCGAAAGCCAAGAAGGAGCCGGAGGCCAGGAGCCAGATGTCAGAGAATAGCAAGGACGTGAAGGCGGAATCCGCCCCGCAAGCTTACCGCCACAAGCTGCCCGACGAACGCCGGGCTTTTACGCATAAGTTCGCGGTGGGGCAGCACGAGGGCTACCTGACCGTGGGCCTTTACGAGGACGGTCAACCGGGCGAAATCTTTATCACCATGGCCAAGGAGGGCTCGACGGTATCCGGCTTGATGGATTCCTTCGCCACCGCCGTTTCCCTGGCCTTGCAATATGGCGTGCCGCTCAAGGTGCTGTGCGACAAGTTCAGCCATACGCGTTTCGAGCCCAGCGGCTGGACCCATCACCCCGAAATCCGCCACGCCAAGTCGGTGATGGATTACATCTTCCGCTGGCTGGCGTGGAAGTTCCTGCCCCGTGACGCGCAGCCCCGCGAGGATGCCAGCCTGCAGTCGTTGAATGGCAAAGAAGTGGAAAAGGCCGCGGAATTGGCCACCAAGTTCACTCGCGCCTCCGCGGAGGCCCCGCCGCCGAGCGGATTTACTACGTCCATGAGCCAGGGAGGCTTGGTGGGCGTTAACCAAAGCGATGACGCCCCCAGTTGCGCGGATTGCGGCGCCATCATGGTCCGCAACGGCGCCTGCTATAAGTGCCTCAATTGCGGAAGCACCAGCGGGTGCTCGTAAAAGGAAAGTAGGCCGAAGGCAGCAGGCAGCGAGGCACTGAGGGCGTGCGATACCGGGGCCCGCGTGGCAGATTAAAGACTGGCCACGAGCGCGCAGTCCCGCCGACGGGGATACATGGAGTTGCCGGGTACAAGCAAGGGGGAATTCCTGGCAACCGGCTTGCTTGACAAACAGATTGGGCGGGGCAACGAAAGGCAAACAGGCACTGAAACTAGCCCAAGCTATTCTGAATGCTTGGGGATTCACTGATGGTAGGCGATCCGTCGGCTTGGGCAGTGCGAAAATACTTCAGGGCAGTGTGAGCTTCTTACACGAACGACCCTTCATCGGGCGCCCTTCGGCTTCTGGACATGACTCGAGATGCTTCGGAGGTGGTTTTGAGCGCAGTTAGAACACCCGGACGGATCGTGCTGGATGTGGAAGACGCATTGCACGCCATCTGCTCCACGGGCAAGGGGCGCTGCTGGTACTGCGATCGGCGGTTGCCACGCGCGGGGGAAGCCTTGCGCACGGGTTGGGACGTGCAGCGCGTAGAGGGCGAACGCGTCGCCAGCATCATCCTGATTTGCCCCCGCTGCCAACATAAGCTTGAAGATTTGGAAGTTCCGGAAGGTTCTTTAGCCGCTCGCATGTAACCCCGCCTGCTTCGCCTCCCCACGGCAGTAGCCAGCGCCACGATTCCCCATCATCTGAGATTTTTTCACCGCCGAGGCGCGGAGGAGCAAAGTAAGTGTAAGGTATCAAGTATCCTGCGGCTTACTCGCCGTATCGGAATGTGACGCCCGGCGCAAAGTACCCCGCCGTGCTCTTCATGACCGGGGATGGCGGCACGCGTGTTGCCCCGCTGCACGCGCGAAAAATGGCGGCGCGCTTTCAGGCGGCCACGGCGACGGACCGCCCCATTCTCCTCCGTTACGACACCCGGGCCGGCCATTCGACGGGCCTGCCCATTTCCAAGCGGATCGATTAACTGACGGATGCCGGCGAGTTTCTCTTGTGGCAGCTCCATGTGCATTTGGCGCCCGGAGGTCCATGAAAATGCTGAGATTCCTGGGGATTGTTGGGGGGGCCTTGAAGATAGTGCCTTGGCGCGGCTCTAAAACCTCTCGAAATGATCTGCGGTGTTGGGCTTGTTCTCCGCTTGGCGCAGCCTTTTCCACGCAAGCTGAACCTCGCTCTTGGTGGGCAAGGAAATAGCGCCGGTGGTGCAGCCTTCGATGCAGATTTCACAGCCCGGGAGGCAGCGAAGTGGATGCGCCACGATGGGATTACCCGTCCTGGTGTCCCATTCAAAGACATCGTGCGGACAGAAATTGAGGCACTGAAGGTCCGCGCGGCAGGCGTCGTAGTCAATGGTGGGAAACCACGGGAATTTCTCGCGAAGATAACTCAGCAAGGGCACTCCACTTTCCTTCAGGTATCACATGAATAACCGGACCGGTTATTCCCCAGCGGGCCTCAATGCTTTGGCTTGTCGGGTTCGGCAAGCTCCTTCAGCCGTTCGCGGATCCGGTCCAGGATGCCGTCATTGGTCGTGTTGCGGACGTCCAAGGGCACAAAATGGGCCTCGTCGAACTCCGTGTTGCGCAAAACCTTCTTGAAAAGCTTCATCTGCGTCTCTTCCGCGCAGGCACAGACCATCACGTAAGTGTCGGGATCATCCTCGGCCGCGCGTAGGACATCCTGGAGAATCTGATTTCCACCTTCGGCGCAGAGCTGGGGATGCACGGCAGCATAGGTGACGTCTAATTCCGATTCGATTTCGAACGGCAGTGAGTTCATATCGGCGTAGCGGAAGGGATCAAGGCCCTTGCAGTTGCAAATCAGAGTTTTGACCTTCATCAGAATCCTCCTGGGGCCGCTGCCCGTACCGGCTCACTTAGAACCCTATAGCGTGGGGCGAGTTGCTCCAAGGATCTCCAAAGGCACACGTCATGCATATGAATGGCCACAAACAACGGTCTCGCGCTTGCCTGCGTGGCTTATGCGAAGTCAATGAAAATAAGTCGATTAGCTTCAGTTGGCGGGCCTTAGACAAACCCCCATTGGTCATAAAAGGGACTTTTGACCCAGCCGAAAGTGTTAGCAGGGCGGAAGCGTCAACCCACTTGTCCTGATGAAACGCACGGGGTGTTTGGCTCTTGGCTGCTCGCGGCGGGAAGAAGGGTGCAGATCGAGGGTCCGTGGGGCAGCGCGTTCCCTCAGCCACGTAACGAGTTCAGCAGTATGGCGCGTTCTGCTTTCCAGGAATAATTGCATGAAGCGCTGACAATCTATAGAATAGAATAGGAGTAGTGAAGCAATGGAACTGAGGCCGCAACCGAGTGCGGACCTCCCAGTGGTGAGCTATCCGGGTCCGGTCAGCAGAGCAGGCGGCCACCGCCTGATGGACGGCCGGTCGTATATGGATGATAACCCGTTCTCTCGCACGGCGAAATGGGAAGACCCTCTAGGCGGGCGAAGGTTGAGCTCGCGGGTTGACTACGTCACGACCGTGGTCCTTTCCGGCAAGGATGCTTCCGGCGCCCCTTTTCGGGAGATTACTCAGACCTCGAGCGTGAACCTGCACGGCTGCAGGCTCCGATCCGCCTATCAAATCCTGGTAGGCATGCTCGTCACACTTGAATGTCCCCAGGCTGGGACATCGGGGAAAGGTGTCTGCGCCAGAGTTTGGGATGCCGAACCGGGAGCTAGCGGGCACGAGATTGCCATACAGTTGATAAGGCCGCAGAATCTTTGGGGCGTGCCCAACCCGCCCGTTGATTGGGAAAAAGCCGCCAAAGAGATGCTGCGTGGGCGAACAATGCAAACTGAACGGGCGGCGCTGATTGCATCCCCGGCGGCGCCCAGGGCCCCCGCACCCGTTTCCCTCCCTCGCATTCCCGCTATCCCTCAGGTCGCTGCGCCCACGCCGCCAGCCGTGGCGGAATCTGCTGCGTTGGCGACTGTGGGGCCAACTGCCGTTGCCGATCCGTCGATCGAGCAGCGACTTGCCGAACTCGAGCGGCGTTCCACGCAATTGGTGGAATCGACTCTCAAAGCCCTGCGCGGACAAGCGGAGCAACTTTCCCGCAAGAGCCTGGAAGAATTTCGTCAGCAGGCGGAGTCCATCATCCAGGAGGCCGAAGGGCGGATGCGGAACGGCCTTCAGCAAGCGTATGAAGATTCGGCGGCTTCGTTGATGGACCTGCGAACCAATCTAATGGACCAGTTGGCGTCGCGCGGGGCGCAGTTGATTCGCTCCACCGAAGATAGCATGCGCACCCGGCTCCGCGGCCAGCCGGCAATTGAAGATAAGACCGCCCCCGCAATTCCTCCCGTGAAGGTCAAAAAAGCGTGACAAAGTGCTTCGGTGCTCTTCCCCTGTCTCTCTCCCCCAGAATGAGAAGGTTCTTCCCCTAACGGCTGTCCGCCAGCCATTCCATCTCATGACGCGAGTGTACGATTGCATCTTCTAAGCCAGCTTGTGCCTCAGGTTTGCTATAATGGAATTGTTGTGGGAGAGGGTCGTTAATCATTCGATCAAATTCCGATGGGTCTGGAGTTAGCTCCGGACGGAATGCTTGTTCCCTTTTGCCTCTCTCTTCCCGGCAGAATCGCCGCATGGGGGCACCTCGCGGTCGAGACCTCATGGCCTGCACCCAACGCACGCGGCAGGGAGTAATTCCAATTTGCTTCCCATTTTCAAGAAAGGGTACTCAAGGGGAATCCGATGGCAACCACTCACGTTGAGCCGCAAGAGGCCGCGTCGCCCGCGGGACATGCACAGATCATCAACGACCTCAGCATCCAGGTGGCGACGGTAAACGGCTCGGGTAGTCAAACGGCCAATCTTGTTCTGCTGCGCGCGATTTTTCAGATGGGGATCCCGGTCTCCGGAAAGAACCTGTTTCCCTCCAACATCGCCGGCCTCCCCACCTGGTTCACCATCCGCGCTTCCAAGCACGGGTACATTGCCCGGCGTCGGGATAGCGAATACATGGTGGCGATGAATCCGGAAACCGCCGAAGAAGATGTGCTGAGCCTCAAGCCGGGCGCGGCGTGCGTTTACGACGAGCGCCTCAATTTGAAACGGCTGCGCGATGACGTGATTTTTTACCCCGTGCCGTTCGACCCATTGGTTGCGCCGGTGTGTCCCGACGCGCGGTTGCGCAAGCTCGTGCGCAACATGATTTATGATGGCATCCTGGCCAAGCTGCTGGGCATCGAGATGGAGGAAATCCACAAGGCGCTCCAAAAGCAATTCCGCAAGAAGGCCAAGGCCGCGGACCTGAACTGGAACGCCGCGCGCGCCGGTTATGAATTCGCCGAAAAAAACCTGGTGAAAGCGGACCCCTACTCCCTGGAGCGCATGAACGCCACCCAAGGCAAGATCCTGATTGAAGGTAACGCCGCCACCGCTCTGGGTGCGATGTTTGCCGGCGTTACGGTGGTGACGTGGTACCCCATCACTCCCTCTTCCAGCGTCTGCGAAACACTCACCGATTACATGAAGCGCTACCGCATCGACAAGGAAACCGGCAAGGCGACCTTTGCCATCGTGCAGGCGGAGGATGAACTCGCGGCCCTGGGCATGGCGCTGGGCGCCGGCTGGGCCGGGGCGCGCTCCATGACCGCGACGTCCGGACCGGGCATTTCCCTGATGGCGGAGTTTGCCGGCTTCGGCTACTATGTGGAAATTCCTGCGGTGATCTTCGATATCCAGCGCGTAGGACCCTCCACGGGCCTTCCCACCCGTACCGCGCAGGGCGACATCCTCTCCACCGCCCTCCTTTCCCACGGCGACACCATGCACCCCATGTTCCTGCCTTGTTCGGTGAGTGAATGTTTTACGATGGCGATCGAGGCGTTTGATCTTGCCGAGGACTTGCAGACCCCGGTCTTCGTCATGAGCGACCTCGATTTGGGTATGAACACCTGGATGTCTGACCCCTTCTCCTATCCCACCAAGCCCATCGCGCGCGGCAAGGTCCTGAGCGCCGAGGATGTGCGCCGCATGGGAGGCTTTGAGCGTTACAAGGACGTGGACGGAGACGGCATTGGCTACCGGACACTGCCCGGAACCCCGGAGCGCCTGGCCGGCTGGTTTGCCCGCGGCAGCGGACACAATGAAAAGGCCATTTACAGCGAGCGGCCTGACGTTTACGTGAACAACGTTGACCGGTTGGCCCACAAGTTTGAGACCGCTCGCCTCAAGGTTCCGGGGCCCATCATCGTGGAAGCCGAGAAGCCCCAAGTGGGCATCATCGCTTATGGCACCAGCCACTGGGCCGTGGAGGAAAGCCTTGACCAGTTGCGGCGCGAGCATGATATCGACGCCGGCTATTGCCGTTTGCGGGCTTTCCCCTTTACTTCGGAGGTTCATGATTTTATCAAGCGCTACCAGCGCGTCTACGTCGTCGATCAAAACCGCGACGCCCAGATGCTCGGCTTGCTGAGGCTGGGATGCAGCGCGGACGAGATCGCCAGGCTCCGCAGCGTCCGCCATTATGATGGCATGTCCATTGACGCGCGTACCGTAACCGACGAAATTGCTTCCCAGGAGGCGGCAAACTAGTATGGCAACCACCACTGTTCCCTCTTCTCCATCCCCCAAGACCAATCGCCTGGGACTGGAGATGGCCCGGTACAAGGGCAACAAGAGCACGCTGTGCGCGGGCTGCGGCCACAACGCCATTTCCGAGCGCATCATTGAAGCCTGCTTTGAAATGGGTGTTGAACCCCATCGCGTCGCCAAGCTTTCCGGCATTGGCTGCTCGTCCAAAAGCCCCGCCTACTTCCTGAATAGCGCTTTTGGGGTGAACGCGGTCCACGGGCGCATGCCGTCGGTGGCCACCGGCGCCTTGCTGGCCAACCGTAACCTAGTCGCCCTGGGAGTGAGCGGGGATGGCGACACCGCCTCCATCGGCATTGGACAGTTCGTGCACTTGATGCGGCGCAACCTTCCCCTGGTTTACATCATTGAAGACAACGGCTGCTATGGCCTCACCAAGGGCCAGTTCTCCGCCACCGCCGACATCGGTTCGAAGCTCAAGACCGGAGTGGTGAACGATTTGCAACCCATTGACACTTGCGCGCTGGCCATTCAGCTCGGCGCCACGTATGTGGCCAGGTCCTTCTCCGGCGACAAGCGCCAATTGCTGACGCTTATTAAGGGCGCGCTCGCCCACAACGGAACGTCCATGCTCGATGTCATTTCTCCCTGTGTCACCTTCAACGACCACGAAGGCTCCACCAAGTCCTATAGCTACGTCAAGGACCACGACTCGCCGCTCGCGGAGGTGAGCTTTGTGCCGTTTTTCGAAGATATATCCGTGGACTATGACCCGGGCACAACCACCACGATTACCCTGCACGACGGTTCGAAAGTGCTTCTGCGCAAGATCGCCGCGGAGTACGACCCCACCAACAAGGGCGAAGCCTTGCGCATGCTCACCGAATCCCACGACAAGGGCGAGATCGTGACCGGCCTGTTTTACGTGGAGCCCCAACGGCCTAACTTCCTCGACCTGCTGAACGTGATGGACGAACCGCTGGCCACACTCCCGGAATCCAAGGTGCGGCCGCCCAAGGAAGTCCTGGATCAGGTGATGCAGTCACTGATGTGAGGGGTGGGGCCTATCTGCCAGGCTGCGGCCCGCCGCTTGGCGGGCCGTCCGCGCCTTTTCTTCCCAGCCCAGAAACCTCACACCGCTGTGCATTTTCCGCTGCACCCATCGGGAACAGGGGCACCTGAGTCGGGCAATTTGTCATGCGATTTCAATATTCGGAGGGATTCTTGTAACTTATTTTTTTTCAGTATGTTATCAGCTTTGGAAAAGAGAAGACGGCATCTCTTGCCCTTTGGTTTCAATAAGTTATCAGCTTTGGGAGTTTTTCCCATAATGGACAAAAAGCCGCTACAATTTTGCGCGGTGCCAAGAGCTCTTGCTGCCCGCTCAAATCCCTCCCTGCCGCGTCGGATTACTGAACCGGCGCCGAATGCGGGCCCCACCCGTTTGCACGCCCGGCGACGGTTGGCTTCTATCCGGGGAGTCATGGCAGGACTTTTCGGCAAAGGCATGGCAGCGTATCTAGCCTCCTTACTAGTATACACCATAGCCTAAGAAAGTCAAGGAAGAAGTCGTATGCGGCGTGGCTGGGGGACCACCACTTGCGATGGGATCCTCTTGAATTGCGGACTGTCGTGTTTCATCTGCTACCTGACTTCGGGCGTTGTTACAAGGACGGACTTGGGATGATTGAGCAGAAACCTTACGCTTGATGGCGGCAAATGATGGTCGAAGGGCGCCTCCCCCCGCCCCATCCTTTGCAGGAGATCTGATTGACCTCAAAGCGAGCAGGCCCTGCTCTCCGGTCCGCGGTCCTAGCCCCGGGGGTATGAGAAAGCCGCAAACGCCACGGCAGCGTCTGCGCTGCCGCTTCAGAAGAGCCTTTTCCTGCGTTCCCCCCATGTCGGGTTCGCCATTATCCGCGGACTGACTTCAATGAGCCTGGGCAACATCTTGTAGACCGTCACCACCGTCCAGCTCGCTCCGTTCCGGGTGCGAAAACCTTTGGCGTTGAGCGCCTCGGCCATCATGGACATGGAGCGGTCCTGGACGATCAACTCCAGCATGGTGGTGAGCGCTTCGACTTCGGCGGGATTCTCCTCCAGGTGCGTGCAGTCTGGCGCCACTCGGCAGCCGTAGGGGACATCCTCAATACCCCGGCCCCCTTGCGGTTCCGGCGGTTCCGGCTGTTCCCCCTGCCGCTGCCATTCCAGCCCAACCAGCTCCCATCCCGCCTCGGCCCTCTGCCTCAGGTAGGCGGGGTCCAAGGGACCCGATAAAGCCTCACGAATTCTTTCCATGTTCGCCATAAACTCCCCCTTGGCGAAAACCGTCTTAGGCAGACGACAAACCACCATTCCCTTGGGGGCAATACTGGTGCCATATTGAGTGTTTCGTAACAGGTTGTATCTTAAGGAGAAATCGTGTCCGATGGGGTGTGGCTTGTCGTTTGCATGTTCGCTTGTGGGATTCGACCATGCGAAAGCGAACAGTGTTGTACCGGTGACGGACGAGCAAGTTTCCTAGTATGGGGAAGTGAATCCTATGGCCACGCCATTGGCTCGTAGCAAAGCAAGACATTCCCATTGCTGAAGGTGCGAGTCTTTTTGAGCTTCAATGTCACCTTCTCCTTGATACCATCGAACATCCCCTTGCCCTTGCCCAAAGCGACCGGATTCACCACGATCTGGTAATCGCCGATCAAGCCCTCCGGCGCCAATTGTGCCACAATGCTGCCGCTTCCCAAGATCACCATGTCCGGCCCGGGCTCCTGCTTCATCTTTCGTACTTCTGCCGCGATGTCGCCCTTCACCAGCTTCGTGTTATTCCACGTCGCCTTTTCCAGGGTCCTCGAAAACACCACCTTGGGCAGATTATTCATCCGTTCGGCCACCGCGGGGTTGTTCTTCATCGCCAGCGGAGTCGGCCAGTAGCTGACCATGAGGTCATAGGTGATCCTGCCGAACAGTAGCTCGCCTCCGCCACTGGCGTTCTCCTGGACAAACGCATTCCACTCCGCATCGTACTTGCGGGCCCAGCTCATGTCGCCATTTTTGTCGGCAATGTAGCCATCCAGCGTCACCTGATTGAAAACGCCCAGTTTCCGCATGGTGAATCTCCTTTGTCACTTTCCGCGTTAAAGGGGGGCGAACGCGTCGTGGCGCCGTGCCGGGGCGGTTCGCGAACCGCCCCTACGAAACTGTGCATGTTTGCGGGGTTGCCCTCACGCTCATTTCTTCACGCAATCAAAGACAAACTTGAAGTTGTCAACGCCTCCGCCCGTGGCAACGTCGGCGCGCGCCGCCTGCTCGGCGCAGCCGCGCCGCTTAAGCGATAGGGCATTGCGGCCGGGCAGCAGCTCCATCGCTGCGGTGCCGTCGTCACCGGTTACAGCCTTGACGTCATCGATGATATCCCCATTGGAAAAAACGGCATCGAGATCGATTCCGCCCTCGGGTTGACCACCGGCATCAAAAACCCTGAGCAACACCGGCTTGTGTACTAGTTTCTTCGCCTCGTAAATCTCGGGCGTGAAAAAAGCCAGTTGCGTATTTACGCTGGGGGTAGCGCTGCTCAGCTCCTCGTGATGAAAAGTCATGGTGTCTTCCGTGGCATCCTCGCGGCGCCCCGTGACCCAGTAGAGGGCCAGGGGCAGATGGGCAAAAGAAAACTTCCCATCCGCCTGGGTGACCCGCTGATCGATCAACTGCCCTTGCTCGTTGCTGAGCGAAACGCGCACGCCCGCGCGCGGCTGGAGGTCCGGGCCCACCGCCGATCCACTCACCACTCCCACGGAGTCGGGAAGGGGCGGGCGTAATTCGATCGAAATAGTATTGCTGGTCACCTCACCTTGCCAGAGCAGGGCGCCGAGGTTGCGTTGGAATTGATCGCCATTGGAGTAACTCGCTCGGTAGACGACCGCGAATCGGTAAGCACCCCAAATCGCTTTCTGCCCCTCCGCCATCGCCGGCTGCAGGTGCACGATCGACGTTTCCTCGTAATCGCCGCCGGCCGCGAGCTTCACCAGCCGCGGTTTCGGCATATTGACATACTCGAGCACGGCTGCCACCGCCGGTGAGCTGACCGCTGGCGCGGCCTGCGAATCGGCGGGTTGCAACTTCACTTCCACCGTCGAGCCCCCCGCGGTTTTGTTGGGCTGATTTTCCTCCTGAACGAGTTCCTCCGGCAGGCGCTTCCCGCGGGCGCGCCGATAAAGCCACAACGTTTGGGATGTAGGATTGTGGATGTGAAGCACGATGCGCGCGGCTTCCGGCTCCGCCACATAAGGCTGCTTCGGGGAAATGAGCACTTGGATTTGTGCCGATGCGGCTGCCGAAGGGGTCAGTGCGCGCAGGGTGGGTGGGGGCGTCTGGCCATGAGCCGTTGCAAACGGCAGGAGGAATGAAACTCCAGCCAAGACTGCCATTACAACAACTTGAGTCGTTCTAAATCCTCTATTTGCCATCGGGCCTGTATCTCGATCATGCTTCGAAGTGTCTTCAGTGGGAACGTATCGGAGGGATGATGAAAGCTTACCGTCACTCGCCGGCCATCCGGCTGCTTGTAGTATCGGTGGCTCCCCGTTTGGCGGGCCATGAAAAAGCCCTCGTGCAGGAGGGCAGCAACTAGACGCCGAGCTGTGAGCGACCTCAGATGACTGTAATCGACTGCCGTCATACAGTTACGGCCACGCGCGGTTCTTCATACATCGTCACCCCGGCAGGGACTGGCTCGCCGTCCTCAAGCATTTCCTCGATGACCATCTGGGCCACCTCTTGGATGTTCTGGAGCGCCTCTTCGCGAGTTTTTCCCCAGGTCGCCGCCCCGCGGCTCTCAAGTTCCGGAACGCTCGCGCGCCACTTGTCCTCGTCCGGTTCGACAACGACTTTGAATACATAGCTTTTCACAATTGCCACCCTCCTCCCACCACAATAGTCTAACCCTGAAAAGGTCTGGAAAAAAGCGTGTGTAACACCGACTACATTTGGTCATCATAACCCCAAAGTGCTATACCTGTATAGCGAGGTGATGATACTGGAGATTCGACTTTCCTCGTCCATTGAAAAACGCCTGGAGCGGCTGGCCCGCCGCACTGGACGCACGAAGACCTCCTATGTTCGTGAAGCTCTCCTGGAGCACTTGGAAGACATGGGGGACGTGTATCTGGCCGAAGCTGCGCTGGAACGCATCCGCACGGGCGAGGCGCGGACCATCCCCCTGAATGACGTAATGAAACGCCATCACAGCACCCGCAGGATTAAACACTTCAGGTAATGCGTTTCTGGAACGGTGAGCAAAATGGGATGGTCGCGCGACTGAGTGCGGCGTTCGACAACGACCATGGTGCGGTGGGCATCCAGCGCGGCCTCGGCAATCACTTCCAGCAAGTCGGCTTCGCTGACGTGGAAGGAGCACGAGCAGGTGACAAGATAGCCGCCGGGGTTGAGGATTTTCATGGCGCGCAAATTCAATTCCTTGTAGCCACGCAGCGCCGATTCCAGGTTGGATTTCTGCCGGGCGAAAGCCGGGGGGTCGAGCACCACGATGTCGAAGCGCTGCTTTTCCTGATCGGCAGCCTTTAGAAAATCAAAGCAGTTGGCTTCCTTCCATTCCAGGTTGGCGAAACCGTTCAGACCCCGGCTGCGCTCCGCCTGCCGCAGGGCGTCGGCGGATAAATCCACGCCCAGAACCGAATCGCAGCGGGGCGCGAGGGCCAAAGCGAATCCGCCCGTGTAGGTGAAGCAATCCAGCGCCCTCCCACGCGCATAGCTCGCGGCGGCGGCGCGATTCTCGCGCTGGTCAAGAAACCCGCCGGTCTTCTGCCCCTGCAACAGGTCGAAACACATCTTCACGCCGTTTTCTTCCACCACCACCTCGCGGACATCCTCCCCCGCCAACACACCACTTTGCTCTGGGAGGCCTTCAAGTGCGCGCACGGCGGCATCGTTGCGCTCCAGGATCGCGCGAGGTGCGAATTCCTTTTGCAGGATTTCCACCACCGTGGACTTCAGCCGATCCATACCCTGGCTGAGAGTTTGAATGACGAAGCAATCGCCGTAGCGGTCGATGATAAGGGAGGGAAGTAAATCGCCTTCGGCAGCGACCAGCCGGTAGGCCTGCACCCCAGGCGCCACCTGCTGGCGGAAGGTGGCCGCGGCGCGGATTCTCTCCGCGAGGAAGGCGGCGTCAAAGGGCCGAGCTTCTCGCGTTAGAAAGCGTAAGGTGATTTGCGATTGGCTGCTGTAAAGAGCCTGCCCCCAGAAGTGGTTCTTCTTATCGATCAGACGCACCACGCCCGGCCCGACTCCCTCCGCGGTGACGACGTCGGACCGGTAAATCCAAGGATGGCCGGAAGCGAGACGCTCGATTCCACGTGAAGTGATGGTGACTGTGGGCGCGGTCATTTCTTAACTTTACCACAGGGGAACATGCAGAGTGGCGAGCGACAAGAAACTGCGTTTCCAGTCCAAGGCCCGAATCCCGTGTCCCGAACGCCGAGAACCAGGCACGAATCCAACGTACAGCAATCACAGAAAACTATTCATAATTCCGAATTCATAATTCATAATTGCTGCCGCATGCTTCTCGCAGAATTCGACTACACGCTTCCTGCCGAACTCATTGCCCAAAGGCCGCTGGCCGAGCGCGATGCTTCGCGCATGATGCTGCTCGACCGCACGGCAGGGCGGTGGGAAGACAGAACCTTTTGCGAGTTCTCTCAACTCCTACGACCGGATGACCTTCTGGTTTTCAACAACACCAAAGTCTTCCCTGCCCGCCTCCTGGGCCGGCGGCGAGGGATTACCGCTCAGCCGATGGGAAAAAACAATCCTGCCCAGCGCGGATTCCTGACCGGGGAAACCGAACTCCTGCTGACCCGGCAGGAGAGCGAAGACATCTGGCAGGGATTGGTCCATCCCGGCCGCAAAGTGCGAACGGGTGAAGTGCTGGTGTTTGGCAACGACGAATTGCAAGCGGAAGTTCTGGACCGGGGCGAATACGGCCTACGCCGGGTGCGCCTGCGAGCGGGGACGGGAACAATTGAAGAAGCCCTTGAGCGTGTGGGACACGTTCCCTTGCCGCCTTACATTCATCGCGCCGACGAAGCCAAAGACCGCGCCACCTATCAGACTGTCTACGCCAAAGTGCGAGGGGCCGTGGCGGCGCCGACCGCGGGGCTGCATTTCACCGAGCGTGTTTTCAGCGCACTCGCCGCGCGCGGCGTGGAAACCTGTGAAATCACCCTGCACGTCGGACTGGGAACCTTTCAGCCGGTGCGAGTGAAACGAATCGAAGACCATCACATGGATGCGGAGCGCTACGAGATCTCAGAGGGCGCTGCCGCCGCCATCAATCGGGCTCTCGCCGAGCGTCGGCGCGTCATCGCCGTGGGAACAACGAGTGTCCGCACTCTGGAAAGTGTGGCCGGCGAGCACGGCGGAGTCGTCAAACCGGGCCGCGGCGAAACAAGCCTGTTCATTGTTCCCGGCTTCCGGTTCCGGGCCGTTAGCGGACTCCTGACCAACTTTCATCTTCCCCAATCGACGCTGCTCATGTTGGTCTCGGCATTTGCGGGAAAGGATTTTGTGCTGAGCGCGTACCGCCACGCCGTTGAGGCCCGCTACCGGTTCTACAGCTACGGAGATTGCATGTTGATTCTATAGGCCGGTGGGGCTTGGAGGCAATTTCGCGAACCAATCCCCCATACCTGCGCATCTAAGCAGTCTGACCGCAATAGTTCAGCCTGGGAGTAACCGAATTCAGCACAGAACGTCAAATATAATGTAGGCAGTTCGATTTCGGATTTCAGTTTTACAAACAAGAGAGCAACATTCAGTTGGAAGAAAGTCATGAGGAATAAGCAAGTTCTACCCATCCCGTTTCTGATTTTAATCCTGGCGGGAGTCGTGTCACTCTTTAGCATTGCTGCCGACCGCGGCGCCAAGGCCGGCATGGTCAGTGAAAATCCCGTGGAAATGCAAACGGTTGAACAGGAAAGGATGGCTGCAATCTATTTTCGGGTTTTGTCCTGGCTTTCCGACTTCACGCCTAGGGCAGAGGACCCCGAGAAGGCCAAACCCCAGCCCACACCTGTGTCCCACGTGGTAAAAGCTCCGGCGCGCCCCACACGCCTGTGCAGAATTGAGCTCTGTACACTCCGATCCGCGCAGAGTGTTGCTGCCAGCAAGGGCCGCGCGCAATTTTAATTAATTCCTTCACCAAACCTCCGAGTTCCGCAAACGTATCGCTTTCCACAAAGTGGCACACATAGGCGTGCGCCCAGCCCACGACGTTGCCTCTCGCGACTGCCGCCAGCAGGAGATGGTTCGGATCATCCAGCAGCATGGCTATGCGCTGCTCAACCTGGCGTGGCGATGAAGGGTACCCGAGTTGGGTGGCGAGGCTCGCGAACGCAGGAGCGTCGGTGAGCCTCGCAGCTCGAACGGTGAATGCCGGCAAATCAGGTAGAGGAGAAGGTGCAACCATGGATGCCACTGGCGCGCTTTCTACCAATGAATCCGCACGCGATACTTGAGTTGCGCTTCGCCATTGGCCGCCACCGGCACGGTGAAGCGCGCCGCAAAGGCCGCCGTCTTTTCAAATTTGTAGGTCGAATTGAGCATCGTCCAATCACCCCCGATGGGCTCGTTGACGAAGACGGTGATCGGGTCGGGCTTGTGGTTACGAAGCGAAACCTCGTACTCCACCTCCACCGTGCGCGAGCCCAATCGCTGGAAATCGGTCTGCTTGCGCTCCGCCACCACGTCAAAGGCGTTGCCGATATGGAGGCTCACCGTTTCGTCCTTGGGAGTGTGGTCAATGCGATCTTCACCGATGAATTGCACGCGGCCTTTGGAATCCCCCTCATAGACGCGCACGGTTCCCGCCGGCAGTGGAATGCCCAGCGAGTTCGCTTCTGAATTCTTGAATTTGATAAAGACCTTGACCGGCTCTTTGGCGGGCTGGCCGGGGCTCTGGGGGTTTTGGTAATAATACTGCTGGCCGTTAACCTCAAAGACCTTCTCCACCGCCGCGCCGGCCGCGGCCAACAGGCTGATTTGCTTGGTTTCATTTTCTTGAATATTCGTGTGGCGCTGGAGCGTGTAGAGGTGATACTCGGAAATCGCTTCCTGTTCGAATTGCGGTGCGGCCGCGGCTTTCAATTCCATGGCCTGCATGCGAATCCTCGTGCCCCCTGATGGCGCGACGCGATTCAATTCCCCTGCCACCAACTGGAGTTGGGCGTTGCGGAAAGACGCGCCACTCTGGTTCACCACGGTCACCCAGCCGTTCAAATCCGCCGACTTCTCATCGGAGTGTACGGTGAGCACGTAATCCGCATTCCAGTTCACCTGATTGGTCAGATAGGATGCCTCCACCGTTTGTTCACCCGCGCGGCGATTGTCCAGCAGCCAGACGAGTGTGGGCTTGCTGTAGAGGTTCTCGGGCAGGTCGGGGAAGACGTAACGGTCAGCTCCCATGCCGGTGATAATCTCATTCCCCACCTTCCAAACGGGCCCATCGTTGTCCGCCAGGAGCACGGCCTTCGTGGGAACTTCCCTGGTGGAATTGTTCTCCGTAATGACGCGGACCAGGGTCAATTCCTTGCCCACGTATTTTTGCAGAAGTTTCTGCGGGCTCAGCAGGTCGTACTCGTAGTCCTGTTCGAGCACGCCCAATTCCTTGGGGGCCGTGAGGGAGACGATGTGGACCGTCGCCGGATTCACCTGGGCGGCAATATCCATATAGCGCAGGTCAATGACGCCGTCAGGCAAACGCACGCGGCGGACGTCGCGCACGAGGGCGACGTTGGAGTTATAGACCGTGACCGCCAGTTCCTTCTGGTCCTGGTCGGTCGAGGTCACCGTGGTCTGCGCCCGAGCCTCAGCGAGTGAACCTAACAGGATGATTGCCAGGATAAGCCGCGTTGGGGATTGTTGTTTCATCCTAATTCACCTTTCCGATCCGGGTGATACGAGCACTGCGCTTTGAACTCCTCCGGCCTCTCTCTTGCTCGCCCCGAAAAACAGCCGGGTTACCTGTTCTCACAACAGGCTGAATGGTCTCAATTATAGAACGGGCGGCGTTGGATTTCTTGCATCAAAGGAACAAAGTGCGGATGTCGCGCATGTCCACGTTCGCGAACCCCGACGCGATCAAATCCGCATACTGGAGTTCCGCGGGCGACCGGCTGTGGGTGAGCGCCAGGCATTTAAAGCCCGCTGCTTGCGCCGCGACCACTCCCAAGGGCGCGTCTTCGATGGCGAGGCATTCCTCCGCCTGAAGCGATCGGTCGAGGAAGTTTGGCAACGCCCGCAAGTGGAAGAGGGCTGTGAGGTAGACTTCCGGGTCCGGCTTGGAGCGCTGGCAATCGTCCGCTGTCGCCAGAACGGAGAACTTCTCGCGCAAATCCATTTTGGTGAGCAGATGGTGGATTTCCGCGCGCAGGCTGCCGCTGGCAATCGCCAAAGGATAATGCTTGGCCATTTCGGTGACGAACCCTACGACGCCCGGCATGGGAGGCAGACCATCGCGAATGATCGCCTCGTAGCGTTGCCCCTTCCAGGCTACCAACTCGTCGCGCCGCGCGGTATCCAAGGATCGCCCATGGCTGGCGTACAGATGTTCGACGATGCCACGGTCGTCCAACGCCAGGTAGTCACGATAATACTCTTCTTCACTGACGGTCCAACCCTCCAGGGCGGCCATTTCCTGGGTCAACTTGAAAATGAGCGGTTCGCTGTCCACGATGATGCCATCGAAATCGAAGATAATGGCGCGCAACAAGTTGGGTGAGGCTCCTTTTTGGTGGCCGCTCTTCGATGGCCGATTGTCGTTTGAAGACCATCGAAAACTGTCCTTCGGCAACCGTCAATTCACGGCGCTATGGTACACTTGAGTTGCAAGCGGGTACAAGGGCGGAGTGTGAATTCCCTGCCCTTTCCGTCACCCAAAAGAGTCTGCTGCGTCTAATAAAGTGAGGGGCACGGTCGAATCATGACCCACGAGTTGAGCATTCCCATCGCGTTTCTGGCGGGGATCGTTTCCTTTTTATCACCGTGTGTGCTCCCCTTGGTCCCGGGTTATGTTTCGATGCTTTCAGGGGCCACCATCGAAGAGCTGAAGCGAGAGGCCAGCGGAGAGCTCCTGCGCCGGGTGCTGCGCAATTCCTTTGCTTTTGTAGCGGGGTTTTCGCTGGTCTTTGTGATTCTGGGCGCCTCCGCGACCTGGGTAGGACGATTCCTGTTGGCCGAGCGCTCGACTTTCAACATCATCGCCGGCATCATCGTGATTGTTTTTGGATTGCACTTGACCGGTTTGGTAAAGATCCCGCTGCTGTATCGTGAGGCGCGGCTGGATACGGGCGCTCCGCGGCGCGGCCTGGGCGGAGCGTTTCTGTTGGGATTCGCGTTTGCCTTCGGGTGGACTCCCTGCATCGGACCCATTCTGGCTGCGATTTTGGCACTTGCCGCCCAGCGGCAGACGGTGTTGCAGGGCATGTTTCTGCTGGCAGTCTATTCCGCCGGACTCGCCATTCCGTTCTTGCTCACGAGTATCGGGCTGAGCACATTTTTGAAGTTCTACGGAGGATTCCGCAAGCATTTGCAGGCGGTGGAAGTGGCATCAGGTGTGCTATTAATTGCGCTGGGCGCGCTGATGGCCTTTAACAAGCTGACGATTATCTCCGGGTATTTCTCATTCTTGAACCGATTTTCATTGTAAGACCCGGATTTGTCACCACGGGGGGGGGGCGGGGCTTTAGCTCCTCCCTTTTGGCGCCCACCAAGGAACGTTCAAGCGAGGAGAAAGTTTGCACCCATTTTTGATCAATATCGGTCAGTTCCACCTTCCGACCTACGGCATCCTGCTGGTGCTGGCAATCCTGAGTGGGGTTTATACCACCATGCGTTTGGGGCGCCGTGTGGGCCTGGATTCCGCACGGATGTTGGATCTGTGCACGTGGGTGATTCTGATAGCCCTGGTCGGGGCGAAAGTGTTGATGGTCTTGACGGATTGGAGTTACTACCGCGCTAATCCCGGCGAGATCTTCAGTTTCTCCACCCTCATGGCGGGCGGTGTTTTTTACGGCGGGTTCCTGGCGGCGCTCTTCTTCACCATCTGGTATGTGCGGGTGCAGAAGCTTTCATTTTGGAAGCTTGCCGACGTGTTGGCCCCCGGCGTGGCGCTGGGCCAAAGCGTGGGACGGCTGGGATGCTTTAGCGCCGGCTGCGATTACGGCAAGGCCACCACCGTGCCGTGGGGAGTCGTGTTTTCCAGCACCTTTGCCCATGATGTTACTGGGGTGCCATTGGGAGTGCGTTTGCACCCCGCACAACTTTACGAATCCCTGACAACTTTCGCGATCTTCGGGTTGCTCTTGTGGTGGTTCCCCAGGAAGAAACGGGATGGCGATGTTTTCCTCGCTTACGTGGGTCTTTACGCCGTGGCGCGATTCTTCCTGGAATTCCTGCGCGGCGACGAAGACCGTGGTTTTGTGTTTAATCACCTGCTTTCGACGTCCCAGTTCATTGCGCTGCTGGCGCTGGCCGGGATAGCCATGGTGTTCATCTGGCGACGGGTTCACCGGGGCGAGGGACTGAGTACAAGCGCGGGGAGCAGCGACGAGCAGCACGCTCCGCAAGCTGGCGAGGCAGCGCAGCGAGACAGGTTTGCCCGGGCGCATCCAGCGGGCGGGGGAGATGCGGCCGGCAACGCGCGTGCGGTTGCGGCAGCGCCCGCCCCCAGGCGCCCCAAACAATAAATGACCGTGAGGTGCAGGCTGTGGAAGAACAGATACCCAGTGAGAATACGCCCCAGGCTTCCGAGGCGCCCCAGGGTTCTCCCGTGGAGAAACCCGCATCCCCCAAATCCAAGCTAGCCGCTGGCGCTTTGCTGGCCCTGGTTCTCGTAGTTGGCCTGTACTACCTGAACCGTTACTGGATCGCGCCCGCCGTGAGGGCACAAACGAAAAGCGAGGGAATCCATCCCCTGGCGCCGGCGTTTTCGCTGACGGACATTAGCGGCAAGCCGCTCAACCTGAGTGACTACCAGGGAAAGGTGGTGCTGCTGGATTTCTGGGCGACGTGGTGCGGACCTTGCCGGATTGAGATTCCCGGATTCATTGAATTACAAAAGCGTTATGCCGACCAGGGCTTCACCATGATCGGCATCTCCATGGACGACAGCGCGGAACCTGTGGTGGGTTTCTACAAGGAATTGCAGATGAATTACCCCGTCGCTGTGGGCAACGACCGGCTGGGGGAGCTGTATGGCGGCATGCCCGGTCTCCCCACCACCTTCCTGATTGGGCGCGACGGCCGCATTTATGCGAAGCACGTTGGCGCCTATAGTCTCGGTGTCTTTGAGGCAGAGATCAAGGAGCTGCTGGCGGCCAGTCCATCGGACGAAGACAAAAGCTTTCAGCAGGTAGGGCAGGTTTTTGGCGATGACAAGATCGAATTGGGCAACCCCGCCGCCATCGATTCGGAAGTGCCCGGCATTGATCTAAGCAAACTGACGGCCGATCAGAAAGAGGCCTTCAAAAAAATCTTGGCAAGCCAACAATGCACCTGTGGCTGCAAGCTCAGCTTGCTCAGGTGCCGCCAGGTGGATCGGAGCTGTAGCATCAGCCGAAAGCTCGCGCAGGATCAGTTGGACGCATTTTTAAAGACCAAGAGTCCCGGCAGCACGACAAATTAAAAAAAGCTGTTGATGACATTTTGAATTACCTTAGCAAAGATAGAGAGTTTAGGAGTAAGATTTCAAACTTCGGCGGAGTGAGATTCACGGCATATGCGGACGGTTTTGTGGAGATTGGGGTTGACGTTGATGGCAGCGAGCCTGGGATGGGCCCAGAACAATAAACCCGTGGTCGAGGCCCATGCGGTGTTGGCCACGGACGGGGCGCACTCCAACTCCCCGCTGAAACTGGCCGTGCTGGCGCAGGTGGCTGCCGGCTATCACATCAACGCTCATAAGCCGTCGCTGGATTACTTGATCCCCACCGAACTCAAGGTGGATCCCAGCGACCAGTTCACCGTAAAGGATGTGGTGTACCCGAAGGGGACACCCAAGAGCTTTGCCTTCTCAGAACGTCCCGCTCTCGGTGTATGAAGGCGCCGTGGTGGTGGGCACGCTGCTGCAAGCCGCAAAGGAAGTGCCGGCGGGAACGTATACGCTGAAGGCGAAGTTCGCCTACCAAGCCTGCAACGATCACGCCTGCCTGCCCCCCGCCAGTGTGCCGCTGAGTGTGAGCATAAGGGTCGTTCCTGGCAACGTGCCGTTGAAGCCGGTGGAATCCGATGTCTTCCAACGAATCAAATTCGAACAATAGTACTCCGCCGCCCGCCGCCCCCGACCGCAAACCCGGCGGTTCCGCCGGCATGGTGGCGCTGAGCTTGATCCTCCTTGCGGCATTGGTGTGGGCCATGGCTCCGAGCCGTGCGAGATTTCAGCCTGCCCCCCTTCGGCCGGCGCCTGCGGGCTGTCCCCAAGCCGCGCAGGAGTTCGTTCCCACGGACGCGACGGAGATTCCCGGCCTCGATTTGAGCTCACTTTCGAAGGCTCAAAGAAATCGCGTGCTGTTCCGCCTGAACATGGAACCCTGCCCCTGCGGTTGTAACGCCAGCATAGCCGGCTGCCGAATAAACCATCCGCATTGCCCCCTGTGCAAGGATTTGGTGGAGAAAATTGTGGCGGAGGAGTCAGGAGCCAGGAGTCAGAAATAATCGAAAATAGAAAATCGGAACTCGAAATTCGCACGGCCTAAGCATTGAGTTTTGATTTTCGAGTTTCAAGTTTCGAGGCTCGATTTTCGAGTTTCGATTCTGACTCCTGGCTCCCAGCTCCTGACCCCTATGAAAATCGGCGTCGTCTCCGATACACACGGATATTTTGATCCCCATCTTCCGCAACTGTTGCAAGGCGTCGAAGAAATCTTTCACGCCGGTGACGTCGGATCCGAGGCCGTCCTCGATCAACTTCGTGCCATTGCGCCCGTCCAGGCGGTGCAGGGCAATATCGATGCGGCGGCGTTGGGCCTCGCGCCCACGCTGACGCGGTCGTTGGGCATCGCCAGAATCCACATGCAGCACGAATTGCCCAAGCCCCAGTCGGGGTTACGCGATTGGGCCCAGGCGAGTCCCCTGGAAGGGAAAGCGGCTGAGCACTGCCGCCGATTTCTGGAGAGTTTTCCGGAACATTGCCGGGTAGTGATTTTTGGCCACACCCATGAGCCTTGCGCACAGATTCTTGCCGGCAGGCTCTTCTTCAATCCCGGTAGCGCGGGCAAGAAACGGTTCTCCTTGCCACGCTGCTGCGGCATGCTGGAGATCTTCGCGCAAGGGGTGCAGGCGACATTTCTCGGTTTGGAAAGGTATAATGAAGACTTACCAGAAGGCGTCTGGTTGCCGCTGGGAGGACGATAGCATGTGGAAACTGCTGAGGTTCTTGAGGAATGCCTCGGAAGTGCTGGCGACGGCAGGAGCCGTCCTTGCCGCCGCAATTGTGGTGGTGGAAACCTACCAAGCCCTGCGCAAGAAGATTGACGCAGCTTAAGGGTTTCGGGCTGCCGGCAAGGCGGGTGGGTCCGCCACGGCGCCACATGACTCGAATCGCGCATTGCTTGTGGCCGCGGAATGGAGGGGGATGCACTTCGAGATCGTGGGCGAGATCTCTGAGGTTGAGATCATTGCTGCGGGGCGCGGTATCCGAAGACAGAGGTACTTGCGAAAGCGCTACGGAGGCCGGCAGTGGCGCAAGCAGAAGGGCATCGCAGTCGTTCGCTTAGCCAGTGGCTCGATTCGACGGGCCGAAGTGCATTGGTATGAAGCACACGGCGTGGGTCGAAGGGGCTGGAAGATTAAGCGGTTTTTGGACTGACAATCATGAAAAGCGAGAAACCACGATCAAGCTTTGTGCTTTGTATCCGCAACGACGGCGCGGAAGACTTGGAACCCCGGAAGGTTTATCAGCTTCTGCCCGACCGGACGGCGGCGGAGGAAGGCTATACCCGGGTCATCGACGAATCAGGAGAAGACTACCTGTATCCGGCTGACTACTTTGTGCCTTTGAGGTTGCCGGCAGGAATTTCACGGGAATTAGCGTCGCTTTCTGCGAGCGCCCGGCAGCCGGGGCGCAGAGCAGCCTTGCGCGGCTGATGGACATGTAACTGGGGCTATACCCCTCTGTGGCAGGCAGCAGCCAACTATTTCCCGCCGGAGCGCAAGTTATCCGCGGCGCGGCGCAAACGCGCCACCACGCAATCGCGCCCCAGCACCAGCATTACTTCAAACAGGCTCGGCGCCACCGCCTGGCCGGTCAGCGCCACGCGTGTGGCGTTGATCAGCAATCCTGCCTTCACACCTTTTTCATCCGCCAGGCTGCGCAGCTCCCGCTCCGTTCCGGCCAAATCGAAGGGATCGGTTGCCGCCAGCCTTTGCGCGAGCGTGTCAAGAAGCGATGAAAGTGATGCGTTTTTCCAATGCTTTTTCACCGCCTCGGGATCATAGGCGAATTCGTCGGTGAAAAAAGCGCGGAAGGCGCCGCTGAAGTCCTTGAGCGTCCGCGCCCGCGATTGCAGCAGTAAAACGGTTTGTTTGATCTTTTCTTGAGACTGAGTCCCGTAACCCGTGTCCCGTGTCTCGTCTCCCGTCACCCGTCTCCCCAGTCCCGCTTCCGTCAATTCTCGCTCCACCAACGGCAGCAATCGTTCCACTGGCATATGGCGCACGTACTCGCTGTTCATCCACGCCAGCTTTTCGAGGTCGAAAACAGCATTCGATTTGGACACCGCCGCAAGATCAAAATCGCGAATCATCTCCTCGATCGGGACAATCTCCCGCTGACCCGGAGGCGTCCAGCCGAGCAACGCCAGGAAATTAATCAATGCTTCCGGTAGAATTCCTTGCTCGCGGTAGGCGCCCACCGAAGTCGCCCCGTGCCGCTTCGACAGGCGTTGCTTATCCGGTCCGAGAATCAGCGGCAGGTGCGCGAAGATCGGCACGGGCGCTTCCAGGGCTTGGTACATTAGAATCTGCTTCGGCGTGTTGGAAATGTGGTCGGCGCCGCGAACCACGTGGGTGACGCGCAGGTCAAGATCATCGCTCACCACCCCGAGGTGGTAGGTCGGATGGCCGTCGGAGCGCAGCAGCACGAAGTCCTCAAGATCACGATGGTCGATTTCAATGTGGCCAAAAACCTGGTCTTCGAAGCTGGTCTGGCCGGAATCCGGCACGCGGAAGCGCACCGCCGCAGCACGGCCCTCCGCGCGCAACCGCTCCCGGTCCGCCGGCGTGAGCGCGCGGCAAGCGCCGTCATATTTCCAGGCGAGACGTTCGGCTTCCGCCTTGGCGCGCCTGGCCTGAAGTTCCTCCTGAGTGCAAAAACAAGGGTAGGCATGGCCTGTGTTTTCAAGGTTCAAGGCCATCTCGCGGTAACGATCGGGGCGCTGGGATTGATAGATGGGCCCTTCATCCCAATTGAGGCCGAGCCATTCCAGGCTTTCCAGGATGGCCGCGGTGAGTTCGGGCTGCGAGCGGTCCACATCCGTATCTTCAATGCGGAGAATCAAAACCCCGCCCACATGACGCGCGAAGAGCCAGTTGAAAAGCGCCGTGCGCGCCCCCCCTACGTGAAGGTACCCTGTGGGCGAGGGCGCAAAGCGAACGCGGATGTTGCTCATGATCAGGGCCGCCAATCGGGTGCAGTTCGTCGCGTCCCCCGCGCCCGAAATGAAAAAGAACTCGAATTACCATCGTACGCGAATATTCCGGTGAAGGCAAAAACTGCCTGCAATGGAAATGTCGTTGCAATTTTCGACGGCATAGCGCATCATTTTTCGTTTCGACGCGTAGCAGGAGCGCCAGTGGCAGTCGGATGCGATGCCGGACCGCAACCGTGCGCCGCCGTGGTTCGGAGGGAAGGCATGGCAACGCCCCCCTGCTGCGTCCATGCCCGCAAGGGATAGGCAAACGAGAGATTGGAAGTTCAGGAGGAACACAACCGTGAACGGTAAAATCGCAAGCATCGAAGAACCTAAAGGAAAACTTGGCGTCCTCGTTCCGGGGTTAGGCGCTGTAGCGACGACTTTCATCGCCGGGGTGGAAGCCATCCGGCGTAATCTGGCGCCACCCATTGGCTCGCTGACCCAGATGGGGACCATCCGGCTGGGGAAGCGCACCGATAAGCGCGTTCCCCTCATTAAGGATTTCGTCCCTCTCGCCAAACTTGACGACTTGGTCTTCGGGGGCTGGGACATCTTCACGGATAACGCCTACGACGCGGCGCTCAAAGCCGGTGTGCTGGATCGGGCGCTGGTGGAATCCGTGAAGCCCGCCCTGAAGCGCATTCGCCCCATGCCCGCGGTCTTCGAGCAGAGATACGTCAAGAACCTGCACGGCGAAAATGTAAAGAAGGGCAAGAGCAAGATGCACCTTGCCGACCAGCTCATGGACGATATCCAGAAATTCAAGAAGCAGCACCGCCTGTCGCGGCTCATCGTGATTTGGTGCGCCTCGACGGAGATTTTTCTCAAAACGAAGCCCGTGCATCGGTCGCTCGAGGCCTTTGAAAAAGGCCTGCGCGAGAGCAGCCCGGACATTGCTCCCAGCATGATCTACGCCTACGCGGCGCTCAAACTGGGAATCCCCTTCGCCAATGGCGCGCCCAATCTGACGCTGGATATTCCCGCCCTTATGGACTTGGCCCTGCAAAATCAGGTGCCCGTGTGCGGCAAGGACTACAAAACGGGGCAGACGCTGATGAAGACGATCCTGGCGCCCGGTTTGAAGGCACGGCTCCTCGGCCTGCACGGCTGGTTCTCCACCAATATCCTCGGCAACCGCGACGGGGAAGTGCTGGACGACCCCGCATCCTTCAAGACCAAAGAAGAGAGCAAACTCTCGGTGCTCGAATACATCTTGCAGCCGGAGGTTTACCCGTCGCTCTACAAGGACTTCTACCACAAAGTGCGCATAAACTATTACCCCCCACGCGGGGACAACAAAGAAGGCTGGGATAACATCGACATCTTCGGCTGGTTGGGCTATCCCATGCAGATCAAAGTTGATTTTCTCTGCCGCGATTCCATCCTGGCCGCGCCCCTGGTGCTCGATTTGGTTTTGTTCCTCGATCTGGCTCAACGCTGCCCAGAGCTGGCCCGGCTGGGGATCCAGGAGTGGCTCTCGTTCTACTTCAAGAGCCCCATGTGCGCGCCGCACCTCTACCCCGAGCACGACCTCTTCATCCAACTCATGAAGCTCAAAAACACCCTGCGCCACCTGCGCGGCGAAGAGTTGATCACACATTTGGGATTGGAGTATTACGACTAGGAGCAGCGAGACATCCCCGCACGTTCATTAGGTTTTGGCGTGGGCCTTCGGCGTAGGCGGCGAAGAGGCGGGCAGTTCTGCAAGATATTTCCCCAGAATTGAACCCACGGCGGTGAGTTGCGCCAAGTCCGCCGGCGTGAAGTCAGGACCCACGCGCTCGCCCGGCCGCGCCTTGCGGCTGATTTGGATCACGCCCACAACCTTCCCCCCCACGATCATGGCCGAACTCATGATTTTTTGGATGGGCACGGCCTTTTCCTGTTCGGAAAGGTTGACGGCTTCGAAAACCGTTGGGTGTTTGTAGGTGGGAAAGTTATTTACGATATCTCCGCGTTTGTCGCGAATGTTCTTCGCGGCCAACGAGTGTGTGGCGGTGAGGGGGATAGCCCCGATTCCCGCGAGTTTGATGGGAAAGATAAAACTCAGCATCCCCTTGTCGGCGGAATAACGCAAAATGGCAACCTCATCCTTCTTGGCCTTAAAGCCATTGGAAATTTGCGCCGCTAAGCGGTTCAGATCGTGGTCGGAGGGATGAGTCCCCGCCTTTCGCATCTCGTCAACTAGCTTGGCTACAATCAGAACCAGATCTATTTCCGCCATCGGGGTCCGCTCCGTTGAAGGCTCCAGGATTTTTATCGATTATACTGGAGCTAGTGAGGGCAAGCAACGACGCATTCCATTTTTCCGAAATGCGGGCCTCTCCCTCCGGCAGCAACCGTGGGCGCCAGGGTAGTGTGGCAATTTGAGAAGAAGCGCCGAGGGGGCGACCTCGCAAAGCCCGGGCCGAAGGCCCGCCGACCTTAATGGTGGACCAGCGGCCCAGGTTGGCGGATTGTTTCCCGGCCCAAGACCTGAAAGGGCGATCCAAGGAATCCGCCGTTCCGTCCCACGGATCGCGATCAGCTTGCCGCTGGGAAGGTGGGTGAGGCAACTGTCAGCGCGCCCCTTAGCCCTCCGGGGAAGGCTTCCGGGGGATCAACGGTGGGGCCGGCAAATCCGCAAGATACTTCCCCAGAATCGCACACACCCTGGCGAGTTGCGCCAGGTCCTCCGGCGTGAAGTCAGGACCCACTCGCTCGCCTTCACGCATCTTGCGGCTGACTTGGATCACACCCACCACCTTCCCCTCCACCATCATGGGCGAACTCATGATCTTCTGAATGGGCGCAGCTTCTTCCTGGTCAGAAATGTTGACGGATTCGAAAACCGCCTGGTGTTTATAGGTCGGGAAGTCGTTCACGATCTCGCCGCGCTTGGCACGAATGGTCCTGACGGCCAGCGAGTGGGGGGCGTTGAGGGGAATAGCCCCGACCTGCGAGAGTTTGACGGGAAAGAGAAAAATCAGCATCCTGGCGTCAGCAGAGAGACGCAAGATGGCGAGCTCATCCTTCCTGGCCTTGAATCTATTGGAGATTTGCGCCGCAAAGCGGTTCAAATCCGGCTGGGAGGAAGCATTCCCCGCCTCGCGCATCTCGTTAACGAGCTTGGCTGCAAGAAGAGCCACATCTGTTTCCGCCATGACGCTTCGCTCCGTAGAGAGTTCCGAGACTGGCAACGATTATGCCGGTGCGAGTATACTCAAGCCATTGAAAGCAAGCAACGAGGCATTCCATTTTTCGGCGAATTCCCTCATACCCGGCTTTTCCCTCCAGTTGGAACGAGGCGAAGGAGCATGAGATTAGGTTTGACAAAAGCTTCCGCGCATCCTGATAATTCCTCACTTATGCCCCTTCGACGCTTGGAAAGACATGCCGTGACCTTTGCGCTGCTGGTGCTTGGCGTAGGGCAGGCCGCCCTGCCGCGGGCCTTCGCCCAAGCGCCTCGAGACGCGCCCCAGGTGGCGGCGCGGGCGCTGGATCACGCGATCATCATCGACACGCACGCCGACACGCCGCAAGCCCTGCTCGAGGAAGGCTACGACCTCGCCGACCCCGCCAGCCCGTACATGATCAGCATTCCCAAGATGCGCGCCGGGCATTTGGGCGCCGAATTCTTTTCCATCTGGGTGGATGTGACCTGGCCCAAGCAGGACCTGATCCACCGCGCCCTGGACCTGATTGACGCGACCGATCAGCAGGTGGCGAGGCACGCCGATGTGCTGGGCCTGGCCACCACCGCCGACGACATCGAGCGCCTGCACCGTGAAGGGAAAATCGCCATCCTGCTGGGAGTCGAGGGCGGCCACGAGATTGAAGGCGATTTGCGCGTGCTCGACATCTTTTATCGCCTGGGCGTCCGCTACATGACGCTGACCCACACCAAAAATAACGAGTTGGGCGATTCCTCCGGCGACAAGCCCGGATGGAAAGGCCTCTCGCCCCTGGGCCGCGAAGCCGTCGCGCGCATGAACCGCCTGGGCATGATGGTGGACATCTCGCACGTTTCCGATGACACCTTTTACGACGCTCTGGCCGTTAGCAAAGCACCGCTCCTTGCCTCCCATTCATCGTGCCGCGCTCTGTGCAACGCCCGCCGAAATATGACGGATGATATGATTCGCGCCCTGGCCAAAAACGGCGGGGTTATGGACATCAATTTCTATTCCGGATTCCTCAGCCAGGCCTACCATGACGGCTTCGAGAAGATTGAAAAGCAGGTCGATGACCAACTGGCCGCGGCGCGCGCGCGTTACGCAAAGGAGGGTAAGCGCCTCTCCTACATCGAAGAAGTCCGGATTGAACAGCAATTCACCAAGGACTTGCCGGCGCCGTCTTACACGGCCATCGCCGACCACATTGACCATGCCGTCAAGATAGGGGGAATCGATCACGTGGGCCTGGGCTCCGACTTCGACGGCATTGACTCCCCGCCACGCGGCATGGAAGACGTCTCCAAAATTCCCGACCTGGTCCGCGAGCTCGCCCGTCGCGGTTATAGCGAGGAGGATCTGGAGAAAATCCTGGGAGGTAATGTCCTGCGCGTCATGCGCCAGGTGGAGCAGGTGTCGCGCCAGGTGCAGGCTGCGCGCTGAAGCCGTAGGCCGTAAACAGTAGGCAGTGGGCAGTAAGCAGCAACCATCCCGCGGAGGAATGCAATTGGCGCCGGGCCTAATTTGAGTTTACCGCCCTCGCGCCCGGAAGGGCGAGGGGAGAATAATTCCTGGTTTTGGTTTTTATTCATGCCGGCGTGCGGCCGAGCCGCAACGCTGAAAATCTGGAGGATGTATGCGGAAGCAAACCTTTCTAGTTTTGATCATGGCAGCCCTGGGTTTGGCCCAGATGGCAAGGTCCGCCGCGTGGGCCGCTCCCCAGGCGGGGTCGACAACGCAGACGGCCGCGCCGGGGAGCAGCGCATCGCTCCTCGATCCGGCGTCGCTCAAGCTGCAAGCTCCTGCCGTCTTCAATGTTAAGTTCACCACCACGAAAGGAGATTTCGTGGTCAGGGTGACGCGCGCGTGGTCGCCCCGCGGAGCCGATCGCTTCTACAATCTGGTGCAATATCACTTCTTCGATGGCGCGGCGTTCTTCCGCGTCATCGAGGGGTTTATCGTGCAGTTCGGAATTAGCGCCCGGCCGGAGGTTTCCAACGTCTGGCAAAACGCCAACTTTCCCGATGATCCTGTCACCCAAAGCAACACGCGCGGGACGCTCACTTTCGCCACCGCCGGTCCCAACACTCGCACCACCCAGTTATTCATCAACCTGGGAAATAATACGAATCTCAATAGCATGGGATTCTCTCCCTTCGGCAAGGTCACGAGCGGCATGGAGGTTGTGGACAAACTCTATAGCAAATACGGCGAGGGCGGGCCCAGCGGTCGCGGTCCTGACCAGGGCCGGATTCAAACCGAGGGAAAAGCGTACCTGGAAAAATCTTTCCCCTTGCTCGACACCATCAAGACCGCGGTGATCGTGCCGCCCGCGCCGGTAATGCGGTGAAGAACTAATATCTCGACCGCCGAGGCGCTGAAAAGGACAGTAGGTGTCAGGTATCGGGCGTCAGGTGTCGGGGTTTTACTGACACTTGGCGCCTGGAACCCAATACCTGCATGGCTCCGCGCCTCTGTGGTGAGCTAACAGCCGAATCATCCGAAGAACAGGAGATTTCATGAGCGACCAAGCTGCTTTCATCGTCCGGCCGCGCGCTGATCTTGACTGCACCGCATTTGGCACGGGGTTCACACGAGGCGCTTTGTGAACCTGCAACGCAATGACGGAAAACGCATTTTCCGCCTGCGCGCCAGGGCTGGCGGAGCGTCGATGTCATCCCTAGATGCCAGACAAGTCGTTAACGCGACATTCCAAGCAGCGAAAACGCCCAAACGGAACGCCCCGAACGGAACCGCCCATGTCTCCCCTGTCCCTCCTGCTCAACCTGTTATGGATGACGCCATT
>CAVQAP010000020.1:0-48508 GCA_963710405.1 uncultured Acidobacteriota bacterium
GGCCCCCTACTGGCAACCCGTTATCGAATGCCTGAAACAAGAGGGCCAACTGAACAGCTTACGACGCGGCTGGCTCGCGCCCGCCATGGACATCGTCAAGCTCATCACGGCCCCCGAGCAAGCGCTGGAAGAATTGCACAAGAATTTGTGAACTTGGCGGCGGGGGTTGCTCAGCGCGGCGAAGACGCAACCGGAGGCGTGGCATGGCCATCCTGGCCATGAACGTCACGGGCGGGACGCCCGCGCCCCAACCGAGGGGCCGGCGCTCGGCCGTTTCGCCTGCCCCGTCCATGAACACGTCGAGACTTCGATTTTAAGAGCAGGGCAGCGCAGACTTTGTGCCGTTCAAAGTATGCGGTTCTTAACATGGTAAACGTCCACTACTTGTGAACAGGCGGGTGCGGCGATCAAAGCCCCGAACCGCGGGTGGTGGCAGAGAGAAAGCCGCCGACTCACTGCGAGGCGAGAGTCTGCGCTACCCTGCTCCACGTCAACGGCAGGTTGGCACAGCAACAGCACTCAATCCAGGTCCCGGCGAAACCGCCGAACCGACGGCTACGCACCCATAGGGCGTGCTACCGGCCACCGAACGAGATGCCCCTCGTCACAAACGTCCAAAGTCCGAGGTGCCCCAGCCTCCCTGCGAGGAAACCCTAGTCCTGGAGCTTCTCCCACCATCGCAGTTTCCACTCGAACAGAATGATTTCCCCAGGCCGGGCCTTGATTGTCGATATCCCTTTCCACTTCTTTACTTTGCAAACGGCGTCCCCCACCACCCCCACGTCAAGTACCTGCTTGGTAACGAAGTCCCCGTGAGAGCAGCCACTAACCAGGGCCCGGTCGGGCGGGTACACAAACAGTTGGTCAGGCAAAGGGGATGCAAGGTGAAAGACGACTGTTCCATCGGGTCCGGTCCGCCCCTCCAGGCGGGGGGTATCGCTAGGCATCGGGTGCCTGAGCGGGCTTCCGAAGTAGAGCCAGACGCGCACACCCTGCACGTCAAGGCCGTTATGGGGATCGACCACATGGACACGTATGTCTTGACCCGTAGCCCCGTATCCGGGCACACACGCGGGGAGCACGCTAAGCACAACAGCCAACGGCCAAACGCTAAACGATCGCCTCATCACTGGCAACCTCCGATAACCGAGCACGTGTAGGGCTGAGATGGTGTCTGGATGATCGCACCGAGCGGAACCTGTATTACATAGTGCAAGGGATTCAGCGGGCCGAAATCGTCGTAGTGAACTTCCATCCCGTACGGATCGTTCACGACGTGGCCTACCTCGAAGCCGAACAACCCCGCAAAACTGTCGATATACCAGGAATCATCTCCGTTGTGCATCATCCCCGTCGGGTCCTGGAAGCCATCTTGCGCAGCCGCCGCGACATCCAGGGGGCTGTCGATCTGGCCGTTATAGGTGATTCCTTTCAGCCAAACTGACACCGAGTCGTTGGTCCCACTGCACGGATTGGTCGCGTATTGGCAGGCAAGCATGTAAACTTGGTATGCTTGGTTCTCGGGCAGCGCAGCTTGGCTCGTGGCATAGTTGGCCCACGCGGCAAAGCTGGAGAATATCTCGCTGATCGACTGCCCGTACAACGTTCCGTGGACCCAGACGCACCCGATGCAGTTGTTGTAGATATAGCTCGCCTCGGCTAACTGTATCTGGCTCGGCGTCCCGGCGCAGCCGTATTCCCCGGCCATGCAGTTGATGTTGTTCGGCAACTGCCAACTGTTGCTGTCGTCGGGCGCCCAGCTTGCCTGATAAATCCCCCAACAGTTTGGGTTGTAGCCCTCGGCCTGGCACTCGTAGCCGCTCTGCAGCCCCGTGGGGTCGGTCAAAGTCGTCGGGTTATTGAGGGCGTAGGCGTAGCGGTTGAGGGACTGGGGGTTGGTGATGCTGCCGCCGAGCGCGTCGGGGCTCATCCAGTGGTAACCAGGGTAGTCGCGGGTTTGCGATTGATCCATGCACGGGACGAATTGACACTGGAAGTAAATCAGGCCCGCGTAGATACCCGTTGACCACGTTCCCCACCCTCCGCCGTTCAGCCAACCTCCCCCCCACGGGTAGAACTGTGTGTCCAGCACCTCCGTGCCATCCTGGCGGGTGGCGGTGAGGGGACTACCCAGGGCATTGTAGTGGTAGATCCATGCTGCCCCCACGTACCAGCCCTCCACGTCAACAAAGGTGCGCCCCAAGGCCGGCACCAACATGTGCCACCAACCGGGCTGGGGAGGATAGGCGAAGAAGTCGCCCAGCACTTGGCCGGAGGGATCGTAAAACCATTCCTGGGTATTACCGGTTTGGGTGTCGGGGATATCCTCCGCGCGTTGGCCCAAGGCGTTGTAGGTGTAGGTGTGCTCGAGCGTCGCGCCCTGCCACGACGTGCTCAAGCGCCCCTCGGCGTCCCACGTATACGTATAGGTGCCGTCGTACGTGGTGTTCCCCGCTGCGTCGTACCCGTAGCCGGTAATCTGGTTCGCGGCGTTGTAAGCGAACTGCGCACAGGGGCCATTGGTGTTGCCGTTGAGCACGCAGTTCGAATTGCCGTAACGGTCGTAGCTATAGGCGAGGTTGTAGAGGCTGTTGCCCGTGGCCACGGCGGAGGTCAGCCGGTTAACACCGTCGTAGCCGTAAGCCTCAGTATGACTGAACGAGGGGTTCACGTTGTCCTGGTACCAAGAGCCGGCCACGTTGCCATTGTTGCCGCTCGCGGCCTGCGCGGGAGCGTTGGTGCAACCCGTGGGGTTGCCCACCCCCGCATAGTAATTGTACACCAAGCAGTAATTGGCCGACGTGTTCGCCTGCGTGCCCACCTGGAAGCGCACCGGCTGCGTCCGATCGTTGCAGCGGGGTAGGGCAACGCGGCGGAGCGGCAACCAAAATGTGCCATGGCCATCCTGGCCATGCCCGAGCACGGGCGGGACGCCCGTGGCACAGGAGTCGCATCGGCCCCTATCGCGCGCCCCAAATCCTTGTCAAGAAAACAAGAATTCACGATATTGCAATGCAGGATGTGTGCCGTTCAAAGTCTGCGGTTCTCAACATGGTAAACGTCCACTTTTTGTGAATATGCGGCGGCGAGCAAAGCCCGGAACCGCGGGCCGGGGCAGGGGGAAAGCCGCTCACCTACTGTACGGTTAGGGTGATGGCCACCGAATGCGACAGGCCTCCGCCCGAGGGCGAGCTTGCCGTGACGGTGATCGTGTAGGTGCCGGGCGGCGTCGTATTGCCGTAGGTCGTCGAGGACGCAGGCGCCGAGCCGCCGCAGGACGACGCCCCGCCAAATGCCAGGGTAGCGGCCACAAGGAAAAGGATGGCGGCGGCGCGCTTCCGCCGGGCGGCGATGGAACCCACGCAGGCGGCCAGCCCGATGAGAGCCGTCCAAAGCCAAACACGCGGGATCCCGGTCGGGACAACCGGTCCGCTCGAAGAAGCTGAAGGGGTCCCGTAGGTGGCAATGGTCAGGGTGGGAAAGAAAACTTCCAGCGGGAGCATCATCTCCGCAAAGTTTCCCTGGTTGTTGGAAGGCGAAAGCGAGCAGGGGACAAGGGCGGGGGCGGAACAGTTTACGCTTACGGTAACCGGCCCGTAGAATCCATTCTGGGAAGATACGGTGATGGTGTCGGTGACGGTCTGACCCGCCTGGATCGAAAACGAGGAATTCTGGGCCGTGATGGTAAAATCGGGCGGCGGGTAGGCCCACGCCGAGGGCGGCACCTGGAGGAACGACCACATACCGCCGCCGGATCCGGTGGCAACATAAAAATCTGGCCTGCCGTCATTGTTGAAGTCGGCGGTCGCGAAAGCGCTGGGCGGCAGGTTCATGAACACGGCATAGTCAGTGGGCGAGAACGTCCCGTCACCGTTGCCCAGCAGGACTTGCACGAAGTTACCCAGGGTAGTCTGCTGCATTTCCGAGCTATTTATAGCCAAGTCAAGTATGCCGTCACCGTTGAAATCGCCCATCACCAGGCCCTGTGGCTGGGTTCCGAAGTCGTTGAAGCCGCAGCAGCCGTTGAGCACATTAAAAGTTCCGTCGCCGTTGCCGAGCATGACCCTGACTGCCATGCCAAACGGGCTGCCTGGGGAGATTTCCGTTGAAGGGTTCGCACCCCAGTTTATCTCGGCCAAATCGAGCTTCCCATCGCCGTTGAAGTCGCCCGTGACCAGCCCGTACTGGTATGAAGCCGCGGCCGTGAAAGGCGACCCGGGGGCGCTTTGAAAAGTGCCGTCGCCATTGCCCAGCAACACATTAACCGACCATCCGTTGATGTTGTTGACCACGAGGTCCAGGATGCCGTCGCCGTTGAAGTCTCCCGCGACGATCCCGCTAGGGTTGAGGAGGCCGGTTGTTGCGGGACCTCCAGGGACCGCGGTGAAGGTGCCGTCGCCGTTGCCCAGCAGGATTGAGACGGAGCCCGAGTTTGGAGTGGATATGTCACCGAGGTCCGCCACCGCCAAATCAAGCTTACCGTCGCGGTTGAAATCCCCCACGGCGATCCCGATCGGGCACGGGCCGACGGTGACGGGCGAGCCCGGCGCCATAGAAAACGTTCCATCGCCATTGTTGAGGAAGACGTAAATCGTGCTCGCGCAATCGCCGCCTAAACCTGCATACGCGTTTCCGACCAAGTCCAGCCTGCCGTTGCCGGTAAAATCCCCCCCCGCGAAGACGCTTATCCCGTTCAGGTTGGGCAGCGGCATCTCGAACAGGGGGGGCGCAAACGTCCCGTCTCCGTTTGCCAGGAGAACCTCCAGATCGCTGGCCGGGGTTGTTCCGCCGATTTCGACGGGAAAGGCCAAGTCCTGTCTCCCGTTGCCGATGAAATCCCCTGAGATCAGGCCGGGGCCTACGCCCGCAGGCTGACCGTCCACGAATTGCGCGCCCTGCGGATAGCCGGGCGCGTCTTCGTAATAGACTGTGGATTGGGGGTTCATGACATGGAAGAAGACTACATTCGACGCCACGCTGGGGCCGGGGTTGGTGACGGTAATGGAAGCCGAGGAAGGGGACGCAACGTTGGCCGCCGGGACCTGGGCCGTGAGCTGGCCTTGAGAAACCCACGTGGTTTTCAGCGGCTGCCCGTTCCAGTTCACCGTTGCCCCGGCGACGAACATGGATCCGTTAAGCGTCAGCGTGAGCACGGGGCTCCCCGGCGGCACGGCGCCCGGCACCAGCGGCTGGGTGACAAAGGGCACCGGGTTTTGGCCCCTCGCCAGGGCCGCGAAGCAAAGCACGGAGAGCGAGATGGCAAGAAAAGTCCTCATAATATACTCCGGCCTCCTTATGGTTGTAGGAAGGCGCGGGGGCGATCCGCGGATCGCCCCCAACGTGTGCCGCACGCTGATCACAGGCCGTTGAGCGGCCAAAACATGAATGTAGCGAAGTTGTTGTCTTGATAAATGTCCCATTGGACTGGGCCGTTATAAATCGGGTTGCAGACACCGGCGACCACGGTGCAGGTCGGGCTAACGATGTAGTAGTCGCCGTAGACGGAGGTCGAGGTCGTGATGTCCTGCTTGGTTGTGAAGGTGCTTGTGATGGTGTTCGAGGTCGCCAAAGATTGGTCGAAACTGATCAGCCACAACGTGTTGGTAAAGGTGCTGTCAACACCGAACGTCTGGGAGCTAGTGTAGGTTGCCGTTTGCGCGAAATCAGACGAGTTCGTCAAGGCCAGCTTTCCTGTTGCGACTGCGGGTTGCCCATTGGGGAGGGCCTGGTTGTAGACGAGGTCCGTCTCGGCTGGAGGGATGATTTGATTGTTCTCGATGAAGCCGGCATACCGAGTGTAGCGGCCATCGCCGGTCGTTTGCCCGTTGGACTTGAGGTTCAATGCGTAGCTTTGGCTCAGCAACGGGTCCGCCGTAGCCATGTTGGTGAAGTCGGAGTTCGGGCCATGTGTAATGGCTGGTCCCGACCCCCCAGATGGAAACGTCTGAGTGTTGCATTGAGGAGCCACGTTGGGCTGGACGGTCGTGGTCCAGCCTCTCGCTAGCGCATTATCGACCCCGGTGCCGAGCAAATTGTAAGACCAGTCGTTGTCAAGGTATCCCGCTCCGAGGTTGAACACGTCGATGCCGTTCGCGGTGTCACAGGCGTCCCAAGCGTAGCCCAACCACGTGACGTTGCCGGTGCTCGGCGTGTTATAGAGCTCGTCGGCGTTCAGCCAGAACCACACAAGGTCGTAGTCGTGGGGGTTGAAACTGGAGTGCCAAAAGCCGCCCCACGTGGTCGGGGCTCCCGGAGTCCTGTAGGCCTGGCTGATCTGGAGGTCGGTCGTAAATGTGGCTGAGGAGCCGACGGTCTCAGTATCAGTTTGGGTGTAGGTGTCTTGCGTGCTCCAACCAGTGGCAAAGCTTCCGCCCGCCAAGGGGTGGGTAATGCCTGCCTTGAGGCTGGCCGATTGGGTCACGGTGGTTGATGTGGTGAACGAGGTTGAAGTGGACAGTTGGTTGCCCGTCACGGTGTCGCTCCCGTACTCGACGTAGCTCGAAGGGCCGGGTGGGGCGTAGGTCACAGAGGTCACGATGTATTTCGGGCTGATGTAGCCATGAGGTATGGTGACGTAGCTTACCCCGGGGTAATCGGTAGGGCCGGGATAAAGCTCGATGTTAAATCCCCAGCCGCCGGTCACGACTACGCTGCTGCTCGGGACGGGGCCCGATGGCGGGCACCCGTTGCCGCTGCCGGTAGAGAGGACGTACCCCCCGCCACCGCTGAGGGTCCAGATGTACCCGTTGCTGTCGGTGTAGGTGAAGGCACTGAATGACCAGCCCGAGGTGGTCCCCGTCCCGCATGGACCCGAGCCGTAGACTACTTGGTACTTCAGGGTTCCCCCATTCACGGTTTGTTGGAAGTTGCCGGATTGGGCGAACAGTTGCGTCGAAACGGCGATGCAAAGCGCCAAGAAAATCGGTTTCATTAGCCGCCTTGACGCGGCCGTTGGTTGTGGGAAGCGTTCGGGAACGTGATCAAGAGTAGAGTAGAGTAGAGTAGAGTAGAGTAGAGTAGAGTGGAGAGAGCCACTCCTGTGTGAAGCTCGATTAAAGGGATTCATTTGCTAACCTCCATCTGGAGAAGTGCGGCGCGCGCCAGACGCCACGCAGACCCGGGCGGTAGTCTATGTCTTTCGTACTAATTACGCTCGTCTCTAATCGACCGTCTTTGTCACTGTCAAGAAAAATATCGTCCTCTCCCCCATCCAGCAGGGAAGCGCGGACTCTCGCCTCTCAGAGAGTCTGCGGCTTTCGCCCTGCCACCACTCGCGGTTCCGGGCTTTGATCTCCGCGGCCGCCTGTTCACAAACAGTGGACATTTACCGTGTTAAGAACCGCAGACTTTGAACGGCACAAAGTCTGCGCTACCTCGCTGGAACGGCAGAGATATTCCGCACATTGCTTCTGAGAGTATTGCAAGTATAATCTGATACTACTCTCGAAGATACGTGTCAATGACGAATATCAAATTCTTGAGGAGAATCGAAAATATTTTTTCTTGCTTCGGTCATATTATCCTAGCAGGGGATGTGTTGGCTTAGCACGGAACGAGGCGAGGCATGGGAGCGAGGCGCAAAAAAACCGCTCACCGCAATGAGGCGCGGTGAGCGGCCTTCTCACGGGGCTTATGATATAGCGCCCCGGTATGAGAATCGAAATTCCGGTTAATAATGCTCAGGTAACGGCGGAATGTCAACACTTATTTTGACTTAGCGCAAGATTTCAGGAGTTCCGGTTCAGCCTCGCTCATGCATAGGCGTGCAGGCCGGGCAGCAGGTAGGTGACGCCGAAGAAGGTGAACATCACGACGGCAAAGCCGATAATGGCGAAGTACGCCGAGCGCCTTCCACGCCAGCCGCGCGTCAGGCGCATGTGGATGTAACCCGCGTAGGTTAGCCAAGTGATGAGTGCCCAATCCTCCTTGGGGTCCCAACTCCAATACGCTCCCCAGGTGCGGTTGGCCCAGTAGGCGCCGGCGATGATCATGAACGTCAGCAGGGGGAAGGAAATGGCCACGGTTTTGTAAATCAAGCTGTCGAGAGAATCACGGCTGGGCAGATAACCAGCGATGGAATCGTATTTCCAGTCGAGCACCTTCCAGGCGATGGAAGCGAACAAGGCCGTCGCCACGCCCGCCAGCAGGAAGGGGCTATCCGCCAGGCGCACTTGGAAGTCCTGGGCGTATCCGGGGAGAGAATAGGGTCCGCCCTGCACCTTCACCAGCAGGAGCGCCAAGGCCAGGGCCTGAGCTCCGAGCGCCGCCCAGAACACCCAACGCAACACCCTGTCCCAGCGTTCGGGCCGGAGGGAGAATGTAGCGGTAAGATTGATGACCAAAGTGGCGGTGGCCAGCGCCAAGGCGATGAAAAAGGGCCAGCCCAGGGACTCGAGAGGCACCATCAACGCCTGCCGGGGAGCGAGCATCACTTTCTCCCGCGTGGCGGGGTCCCAAGCGGCCAGGGTCAGCGCCATGTTGCCATTGACGCTCGTGGCCACAATGGCTCCGTACACGCCCAACACCAACGCCGAACACCAAGTGAGGAAATTGCGCGTGGAAACGCCGTCCTTGATCAGGTAAAGAAGCGCCACGGCAAATGAAATCGTAAAACCCGCGTAGCTCAGCATGGCCAGCGTCACGTGAATCTGTAGCCAGGTGGATTGCAGGGCCGGCACCAGCGGACGGATTTCTCCCGGCAGCACTTGCATCAGAATGAGCGCCAGGGCGGCAATGGGCAGGGTAATGGCTCCCAGAAAAGGCAGCTTCAGCTTCCATTCCGCCAGTGTGTGCAGCGCGACAACCGCCCACGAGAATACCAATACCATTTCATAGATATCGGAAAGCGGGGGGTGGCCCGAGCTCGTCCAGCGCGCCAGGATGGCGACGGTGTGCAGCAACAGACCGCCGCGCGCGAACAAGACGGCGCTCTGCAACAGGTCCGCCCGGCGCAAAGCTACAGATGAGCCGTATAACACCGATGCTCCCAGATAAGCAATCAGCGCGACGTACAGGAACTTCTCGCCCGCTCGCGCGCCCGCAAACCAGCCCTCGGCGCCGATCAAATGGGGCACGGAAATCGCCAGCACCGTCAAACACCCCACGCTGACCACTAACAAGATCCAACTTGCGGCGCTGGGCTGAGTGCGCTCCGGGATGTGCGTTATCGCTTTCGCCATGACTCGCTCCTCCTCTTCCCTTTCCCCTGCTGTGCCCGGAATGCCCGCGTGCCGGGTGGAATCTGCATGTGACATTTTGCCCGTTGTCACGCTTACGGGTGTCCATGCCTTGCAATGCCCATTGATGCCCATTGGTGCTCTTTAGCCCTTTGTCCACTTTACGCCGCGGGTGCGTCCTCACTTATCTCACCGGGCGATTGCACCAAGGCGGCCTCGACTTCATCCGTCAATTCGTGGAACTTGCGCTCAAAGTTCTCGCGATACTTGCTGGGCTGCCCACCCAACAGGAGCACGGGCTGCCCCTCACGATCCGCCGCCACTATACCCCAAATGCGGATGTGCGAGAGGTACAAGGCCATCATTAATCCGGTGGTCAGGAGCAGGCACCCCGCCCAGATCAGCCATTGACCGGGTTCACGCGCCACCTGCAAGCCCGTGGTGGCATTCATTTCCACGCTCACAAACCGGAAGCTGATGCCGGTGTCGTTGGGCGGATTCAATTCCGGCGACTTGGCCAGAACCCAGGCATGAGTGGGCGGACTGCCGGGCCGCGTCACTTGGAGTTCAATCGCAGGATTGCGAGGCTCGTCGGACCGCGAGGAGATCTGGTTGCCCTGCAATACGTAGTCGGGAATGAAATCGACTAGCTCGACGGCGGACCCCTGCTCATCCAGCGGCGCCGCTGTCCCCGGAGCCAATATAAGCGCTTGGTGCTTTTCTACGCCGCTTTCCTTCCAACTTGCTTCCATAAAGAGCTTGCTTGGCGACCCGGTGGAATTGTAATTTGCCTGGAAAAACCGCACTCCGCCATAGGTGAGAGGATCATTCACATAAATCTTCTTCTGCGCCACCTCGCGGCCGTTTTGCATCACCGCGAGTTGGCTCCAGTATTGCCGAGGGGAGCCGTCCGGGTAAGCGTCCATGCCCGTGGCATCACAACGCAAGGTGAACCTGAGGCGGTGGGGGGCTCCCGGCGTGGTAAGGGGTTCGACAACATCAGTGCTCATCCCTGGCTGGAGGCTGATGTACCCCCTGTAGCCGTGCGTCCCATCAATGATCGCTCCCGCGAAGATGATTAACAGGCTGGCGTGGACCACGTAAGGAGCAAGACGCACCAGCCGGTGCTTTTCCACGTAAAGCGTGCCCTTCGGAAGAACATCCGGCCGGGGCGGGTAGCCAAGGTCTTTGAGCGTGAGCGCAGCCAGCCACATCGATTCCTTCGGAGTGTGCGGGCCTAAGGGAATCTCGCGCTGGAAGGGCAGCGCCCGGACGAAGGCCTCGTCGGCGAGATAATGTGGCCGCACGAACAGCCGCCACACTTGGGGGAAACGTTCGATGGACGCCAGCGCGATGTTGGCTCCCAGAAGACCCAGGAGAAGCATGAACCACCATGTGTGGAAGACGTCAAGCAGCCCCAGGGCGTTCAAAAGACGGACGACCTGCGGAGCGTAGATCTGCTCAATTTGCCCTTCCTGGGTCATGGGCCTTTGGAGAATAAAAGTTCCAGAAATCACCGCAAGTCCCAGCAACGCCAGCAACAGCAATCCGCACTTCAGCGAGCTGAAGAATTGGAGGAACCTATCGAAACTGGATTGACGACTAGCCATGAAGTGCTCCTGATCTAAAGGCATCCCCGAATCTTGCTGGCCTCAAGGTCACCCTAATCGGCATCTCTGTTGCCAGCCCGGCAAAAATGTCCGGTTTCCATAATTCCTTGATAATGGGCAGGGATTCGACAGTTGGCTCCCTTCCTAGAAACTATCAGCCATCTCTTCCGGGCCGGAATTTGGGGCAAAAGCCACATGGAATAGCGTGATGATACTCAATTTGTCCGTTTTTCGGTTTCAGGGAGCTTCCCACCGCTGACTTTGAATAAAATGCAGGCGGACGAAAAGGAACTCAAAATGCTGACAAAAGGGCGGTATGTGAGAAGCTCTTATATTTTTAGGAGGCTATGGTGAAACCTTTTTCTACTGTTCGTGGTCCGGGCGACGTGAAGGAATTCGTTGCTGGTCCAAGGCCCGTAACACCTTTTAAGGAGGTCTCTCCCATGGAAATGCAACCTACTTTCACGCTGACTTTCTCGATAGGAACCTCGATGCGGGAAATTCACGACACCGTGATCCGTACGGTACTCCAGTACACGCGCTTCAATCGTCTGCGTGCCGCGCAACTGCTCAAGATCAATCCCCGCACGATCCGCCGTCGTTTGGGCAAGAAGGAAGGCGCTGCTGCCGTTACGCGGGCGGCCTAATCTTCTTGGCTCTCATTAGCACGACTCGCGCCTGGCTCAGCGAGAGGGGTCCCGCCTCGGAATTTCCTTTACCCGGCCGCACGCGCATCTGATTTCCAAAGCGTGCGGTTTTCCCTTGGTGACAGAGTATCACGCGCCCGGGAGGGGGCAGTGTCCCCCAACGATGTCCTTCTAAAATTGGTTCCTTACGTGCTCCATTTTCGGTTGAGCGTGTACTTGACGAAAATCACGCTGCAAGGATGCCGGGGTAATGTGGGACGCGGTGGGACATTCTGAGCCGGAGGGGAGTTTGGGAGCCGGAGCACCTGTAAAAGAGGAGATCAGCGGTCGTATCCTGATTGTCGATGACGATCCGCATTTCCTGCGCGTCCTTCAGCGGATTTTATCTGGTGAGAAATTCGCAGTCACTTCGACCTCAAATCCCTGCGATGCCGTCGGACTTTTGCGTTCCATCAGTTTTGATTTGATCATTTGCGATTTACGCATGCCGGAGTGCGATGGTCTGAACCTCCTCCAGGCCATTCGCAGCAGTGGAAGCGAGATCCCGGTAATTATTCTCACCGCGTACGGTGAGGTGGATACCTATCTGGAAGCCATGAACGCCGGGGCAACGGAGTATTTGAACAAGCCTATTAAGTCAGATGAACTGGTACAGGTTGTCCGCAATTGCCTCCGCAAAGGCAACCACCGCCGCAATTCCAAGCAATCTGCTAACGCCTAAACGCCTGCCTTTTAACCCCAATTTATCCGAGCCAATCGTGCTTCCACCCACATTCTCTGCGCGAAGACGCACGGAACTGGGCGTTATTGATGGCAATCGGCCGGGACCGTGGGCCTGCTGCCTGACGCCCCCTCGCTTGGAACCTTGCAACTACCCTTTCACCTCCTTACGCGCCGCCTCGCGCTGGGCCCACGTTTTCAGGGCCCAGCCCACATAATCGCCAAACACAACAAACATGGAACCGAGACCGAAGAAGATCAGACCCACCCCAAAAGAATGGTTCCCTGTCAGCAGGAAATGGTTCCGCGGGGATGGGGGTGTCCAGTTCAGGGGATTTGGGGATAGAATCGCTAGAGTACACACGACGAGAAGCAGAATCGCCGACCATATCAGGGTTTGCCGCCAAATATGGCGACGAGCCTCGTCGGACTTGAAAAGCTCCACCAGGCGCATCACCACGGGATCGCTCTTGTCAACTTCACGCGGCAGGTCGATATAGGGCTCCCCGCGCATGGGCCGGTACGGGAAAAGTGTGAAAACAACGGCCCAAAGAACCGGGCAAAGCCATGGAGCCACCAGATAGAGGAAGCCAATTTGGTATGATTGCCGTCCGCTTCGGTCCACCAAAAATGGGGAGCACAGCGTTAGTCCAATGATGAAGAAACCGAGTAGGATCGCTGGTCTTCCATTTAAGTCCACCAGCGTCCCCGAAATCTTCCGCCTTAGCTCGGCAGGGATCGTCGCGCGATTGACATGTTTTATGGACAAGGATTCGTTTTCCTCCCGCCTAAAGAGATAACCGTATCCAACGCCTCAACTATGCCCGCACCCGGCTTTGACCGTCACCCTGCCTTCAGGACAGGAGCCGCGAACCCCAAAATCGGCGGTCCACGCCACCTGCCATTTCCGGTCACCTGGCCATCCCCGAGGCACGTAGCGCGACCGCCGGCTTTGCGGTTCGCGTCTCTTCCCTGGCAATCTCGCACGCAGCGTCGTATCGTATCCCCATATGATCGAGCTTGCACGAGTAGGCGGGCATGAGTCCCGAAGAGCCATAGCGGCACTGCGGCCTCCTCCTTGACCGCCTGAGAATGCCCGCCGATCCCAGGGCGCGAATCTGATCCCCGCATCACCATACGGAAAAGACGCGGACCGCAAAACCGGCGGTCCGCGCTAAACTGGACCACCTCCAGTTTAGCGGCACCCGAGGAGGCATCGCGACTTTCATAACATCAGACCTCTGCCTTTGAGGTCTGCGGTTCTTCTCTTGACTCGCGCTCCGAAACCCGCAGTGCGTCTTCGAGATTTGTGCATCTTGGGATGTAAGAACCGCGGACCTACAAAACAGGTCTGCGCTAATCCGGCTTAATCTCAATCGGCAATCGACAATCGAAAATCGGCAATCCTGCACTATGCCCGTGCCGCCACCAAACCGGCGTAAAGATTCCCCAGCCGCTCGAGCATGGCGAGGGCGGGAGCGAAATTGCGGCGGTTGATGTGTTCGATATTCAAGCCGATGGGGGGCGGATCGGGGGGGAGGTTGTCAAACACGTCCATCAGTATGCGTTGGGCCAGGTTGAGGGACCGCTCCAGGCACACATCGGCGGGAGCGGCGTCGCCTTGCTCGGACCCCAGCAGGAAGCGGTCAAGGTCGCGCGGGATGTCCACGCCCAGCCAGCGGAGGAATTCCAAGTCACGGCGGTGGCTGACGGGGGCAAAACTGATGAACACGCGAGCGTCAACACCATTGAGGCGTTGAATGAGCCACACCAGATCGTTCGAATCGAACATCACCTGCGAGGTGAAAAAATCCACCCCTTGCGCGTGCTTGGCGCGAATGCGGTCCGGCTCGTTTACCCGGCTGGGAATGGTGATGCCACCGAGGGTGGCGGGAATACCCAGGGATTTTACCAACTGGGCGGCCTCGGCGGGATTGGGACCGGGATAACGTATCTCCGGCGACTCGCCTCCGACGAGCACCCAATTGGGGATGTCCCACGCGCCGCAGGTTCCGCGGAACCAGCGCTCCGGCTCCGCGTCGTGAACGGTGACGCGATTGATGACCACGTCTATCGCCAGCTCGCGTTTGATGCGCGCGCCGAGCACCCGGGGCTCAACCCGCGCGATGAACTTGCTGGTGCGCTCGCCGGGCCGGTCCTCGTCGTGAATCTCGGGAATGTTGATGGCATCCACACGCCCGCGCAACTGGGCGAGCTCGTGCAGGGAGGATTCCAGCGCCTCGGGCTTCGCCGCAGCAGGGGGAACCACCTCGAATAAAGTCACGGGGACGGCCGGATGCAAAAGCGCTTCGTGAAAACCCATGAATGAGTTCCTGTACCAGCCCTTCGACATGCTTAAGGCAACTGCTTCTTCCAATGTAGCTTGTATGCGCGGAAACTGCAACGGCGGCGCTCCGCGGGTAGTTGCAAAGTTTGGTGTAAATGCGGCTTTAACAGGCTGCGGAAAAAGTCGTAGCGGCGGGTTTATCCCGCCATGCTCGCATGGCGAGAATTGGAGCTATGGCGGCGTAAAGCCGCCGCTACCTCGCTAATGGGGATTTCTTCCGCAGCCTGTTTAAGCCGCAAACTGGCGAGGTAAACTCGCCCCTGCGACGTCAAACTGAACCACTACCGTTCCCCTGGGGCGCGCAAAAACAAGGGGCGCGAGCCGTCCCCGGCCTACTACCATACGGTACATATTGGTCTTGACAATACAATAGCTATAAGCTACAATAGAATGGAGGTGAAGGACTTGTCCAGCGCCAGTTCGGGAATCCGCAGCCGGGCCGTAAAGGTTTTATGAGCCATACTTGTAGCCTCTCACACCCAAATTACAGATTGACATCATGTCCATCAGCCGGGAAAACCCCAAAGCTGGGAACTTATTGAAAACAAGAGGTCAGGAGAGGGCATTTTTTGTATACCAAAGCTGAGAAAACACTGAAAATAAAACCAGTTACAATAACCTACAAAAAATAGGATACAGCATGACAAAATGACCGTATAGGGAGGAGGCCGGTCATAAGTTTTGGCGAGCGAAAAACCACGGTGGAGGCAGGACTTTGCCGGCGGAGCATGCCTTCGTGCCTGTTACGCACCCTTCAGGAAGTCGCGGATCTTTTCAAAATCTTCGCGCAGGATCTTTTCTTCGCGGGGGTTGCGCAGGACGTAGGCGGAGTCCAGCTAGCGCTTGCTCTACTCGCTAGCGAAGAAAACTGATGGCGAAACATGGAACCGCCGACTGAGCCGCGCGATGTGGTCGCGGTTCAAACGACGCTTGCCGGAAAGGACCAGTGAAGCGGTGCTCTCGCTTCCCAGTTCCGTTGCGATATCCCTTTGCGAAAGTCCGTTCTGACGAAGAAGAAACCGTAGTACCTCGATCGGGTCGGCGTCCGACACCGGGTAGCGCTCCGCCTCATACCGTTCAATGAGCAGGGTCAGCAACTCGATGGCTTCTTCCTCTTCCCGCGTCGGGTGAGACTTCGCCGTCAGCTTAAAGAGCGCTTCCGTGTATTCCGCGAGCTCCTCATCGGAGCGGATAAGATGAGGTGCTCCTCGCCGGATCATCTCGGTGGGATTTGCCAATGCTGTACTCATCGCGTAACCCCTTTATCCCAGCTAAGGATTTTTCAGGAAGTCGCGAATCTTTTCAAAGTCCTCGCGCAGGATTTTCTCTTCGCGGGGGTTGCGCAGGACGTAAGCGGGGTGGACGGTGGCGAGCGCCTTGCATGAGCCAAAATCGTAGAATTGGCCGCGAATTTTGGTGATGCCTTCCTTGATGCCCAGCACGGTGCGGACGGCGGGCGCGCCCAGGCAGCAAATCAGGCGGGGCTTGATGGCATCAATCTGGCGATAGAGGAAGGGAGAGCAGGCATCAACCTCATCCTTCTCCGGGGTGCGATTCATCGGCGGCCGGCACTTCACCACGTTGCAGATGTAAACGTCTTCGCGCTTCAGGCCCACAGTTTGCATCATACGGTTTAGCAGTTTGCCGGCCCGGCCCACAAAGGGTAGGCCTTGCTCGTCTTCGTCGGCGCCCGGCCCCTCGCCAATGAATACCAGCTCGGCGTGAGGATTGCCCTCGCCAAACACGATGGTCTTGCGCGTCGGCGCGAGCTTGCACCGGCGGCACTCGCCCAAATCCTGACGAATCTGCTCCAGCGTCTCCGGGCCGGAACGCGGCGCAGGCGCTGCCTCAAACAGACTGAAGGTGGGAGTCGGAGGGCGAAGGATGTGTCCAAAGTCCGAAGTCCGGGGTCCGATGTCCGCAGCTACGGGGGCGCGCTTCGGCGCGGGAGGCGAGGGCACACGAGCCGACGCAGGCGCCGGTTTCGGCGGGGGCGCTGCTGGCGATGGTGCAGGCTGCGTCACTGCCGGTTGTGCGGGCTTCACCGCCTCAAAACCAGTTCTCAACGTCCCCGGTTCGCGCCGATAAAACCCATCAATGCCGAGCTCCTGGTAGAACTCCAGCCAAGCCGTCAGTTCTTTGCGTGTTGAGTCGTCCATAAGACCAACCGTTGATACCGTGCCACCACTATGCGACTGTAGCTCAGACCTCCGGTTTTGAGGTCTGCGGTTTTCATTTCAACTCACTCTCCAGCACCCGAGGTGCAGCTTCGGGATTTGTCCATCTTGCAACGCAAAAGCCGCGGACCCCAAAGACGGGGGTCCGCGCTACGCCTCCTCGGACCCCGGACTCCGGACTCCGGACTTGCTCCTAATATCTACGACGGCGTCGAGCACGCGATTGGCGACGTTGAGTTTGCTCATTTTCTCCAATGCTATTTTGCGCCCGTCAGGGAAGAGCAGGGTCACGATATTTGTATCTACATCGAAGCCCGCGCCTTCCTGGCAAACGTCGTTCGCCACCAGCATGTCGAGGCGCTTGGCATGGAGCTTGGCGGCGGCATTTTGAGCCAAGTGCTCGGTTTCGGCGGCAAAACCGACGATAATCTGCCCCTTCTGCCGGCGGCGCGAAATTTCAGCAAGGATATCGGCCGCGGGTTCGAGCTTCACCACGGGGGCGCCGTTCCGCTTCTTGATTTTTCCGGCGTGGGGGGCAGCGGGACGGAAATCAGCGACGGCGGCGGCCATCAGGACCACGGTGGCGGAATCGGCGTGGCGGAGCACCGCATCGGCCATTTCCGCGGCCGTCCGCACCCGCTCGCAGGTGTGGAGGGCGGGTGGTTCCACGTGCGTGGGTCCCGAGACCAGCAGAACGCGTGCTCCGCGCCGGCGGGCAGCCTCGGCGAGGGCGTAACCCATTTTCCCACTCGACCGATTGCTGATGTAGCGAACCGCGTCGAGAGGTTCTTCCGTGGGGCCCGCCGTCACCAGGACCACTTCGCCCTTCAGATCCTCGCGGAGGCCGAGGGTTTCAAACACCGCTCTGGCAATACACTCCGGTGAGGCCAAACGGCCGGCGCCGGTCATGCCGCAAGCTAGGTAACCCTCATCAGGATTTACCACGCGCACGCCACGGCGCCGCAAGGTTTCCAGGTTTTCCCGGGTGGCGGGGTGTTCCCACATGTTGACGTTCATGGCCGGGGCGACAATCAGCGGCGCTTTGGTGGCCAGGCATAGAGTGGTGAGGAAATCGTCGGCAATGCCGTGCGCCATCTTGGCCAGCACGTTGGCTGTGGCGGGAGCGACGACGAAGGCGGCAATCGATTGCGCCACCGCGATATGCTCGATGGCGCTCTCGACGTTGGAAGAGCCCTCGTCCCCGCCGAACATTTCGGTGATCACCTTGTGTCCGGATAGCGCGGCGAAAGTGAGCGGCGTAATGAATTCCCGCGCGCTGCGGGTCATCACCACCTGCACGTCCAGCCCCTTATCCTGGAAAAGGCGCACCAACTCCGCCGCTTTATAGGCAGCGATCCCTCCCGAAACGCCTAAGGCAACTCGCATAGATTCAGTGGCTAGTGGTTAGTGATTAGTGGTCAGAGGTAGGGTGTGGTGATGAGTGGTTGGATGCTGTCGCTCATCATCAGGCACTAATCACTGGCCACTATCCACTAAGCACTGCCCTCCCCTTACTTCGCCGTCTTTTTCTTGTGGCTCTTTTCGATATCCGTCAACGACACCATTTCGATCGGCACCAGCCCCGCGCCAACTTCCTGCTGCGCCACACGCGTCGATCTCTTTGAAGGAGCCTGAATCAGGGGTTTGGCCCCCGACTGAAGTTGCCTTGCTCGCTTCGCAGCGACCAGGATGAAGCGGAATTTGCTATCCAGGTTCTGTGGTAGTTCCATGCGACATTACCCTCCAAATGTTTGGATGATTTTCTCCGCCCGCCCGGCCTGGCTGAGGCGGCGGAAACGCGCCGCGCGAACAATTGCCTTGAGCGCCTGGGTGGCACTCGTCAGGTGATCGTTTACCACCAGGTAGTCGTATTCGCCCCAATGGGCAATTTCCTTGCGAGCGGTTTCAAGCCGGCGCTCAATCTCTTCCGGCGCATCGGAGTGGCGGTGGCGCAGGCGCCGCGATAACTCCTGAAAAGACGGGGGCAGGATGAACACGCTCACCGCTTGCGGAAGCCGTTGGCGTACCTGCTGATGCCCCTGCACATCGATATCGAGCAGGATGTCCTGGCCCGCTTCCTGAGCCGCCTGCAACTGCTTGTGCGCCGTGCCATAAAGATGCCCGTAGACGTCCGCCCATTCCACAAACTCGCCCCGGTCCACCATTCGTTGGAAAATCTGGGGCGACACGAAGAAGTAATCCCGGCCATTCTTTTCGTTTGCCCGTGGCGCGCGCGTGGTGTGAGAAACAGAGAAGCGCAGGCCTGGGGAAGCGGCTATCAGGCGCCTGGTCAGAGTCGATTTCCCCGCGCCCGAGGGTGCCGAAATCACAATGATGCTGCCCCGCACCGGCGGGGTCTTCTGTTTCTTGGCCACATTAAATTCCGTGACGAGTGACGGGCAAGCGAAAGACGAAAATCGAAACTGGAAACTCGGAACTCGCCGCGATTTTCGAGTTTCGCTTTTCGATCCTTGCTGGCCCATCACTCGCCACTGCTCTTGTCACTCTATGTTCAGCGCTTGCTCGCGTAGTTTTTCGATTTCGGTCTTCATCTCGATTGCCTGCCGGGTAATCTCCAATCCTACTTCCGGGACGTCCGTGGTCTTGGAGAGCAAAGTGTTGGCCTCGCGATTCATCTCCTGAAGCAGAAAATCGAGTTTCTTGCCTACTTCCGAAGTCTCCGCCAAAAGTTGGCGAATTTGGTGCAAGTGGCTTTGGAAGCGCGTCAACTCCTCCGCGATGTCAGAGCGCGAAGCGAGGTACGCCACCTCCTGTGCCAAGCGCCCGCTGTCCATTTCCACGCTGCCGGCAAGATCGCGGATGCGGCCTTCCAAGCGCTGTCGATAGCACTGCGGCGCCTTCTCCGCCAGCCGGGAGACGCTCGCGCGCAGCGTTTCCAGGCGCGCTAACCGCGCCAGCAAGTCCCGCTCCAGGGACTCGCCTTCGCGGGCGCGCATCTCGTTCAACTTCGCCAGGGCTTCCGCCATGGTCCGCTCCAACACCGGGCCGATGAGTCCGAGCTTTTCCGGCGCCAACTCGCCAGTGCCGCTTACCACCAAGCCGGGAACGCGCAGCAAGGCCATCAAGTCGGGCTCCGCGGCAGCGCCAAATTCCCGCTTCAGCGTCTGGTATCCCTTTAAGTAACCCGCCAGGAGTTTACGGTCAACTTCAAATTCACCGGCCCCCGAACCGTTCAATCCCACGGAGATTTCCACGTGGCCGCGCAAAACGTGCTCCTTGAGCAGGCGGCGCACGAGGGGCTCAAACGCTTCGAGGTTGGAGGGCAGACGCAACTGGGGATCGAGGAAACGATGGTTGGTGCCGCGGATGCTCACCGTGAGAGCGATCCCCGCCTCTTCGGCTTCCACCCGGCTGTAACCTGTCATGCTGCGAATCATGGGAAGTCCCTAGTGATGAGTGACGAGTGACGAGTGACAAGCAAGCAAAAGATGAAAATCGAAACTCGAAATTCGAAACTCGCCGCGATTTTCGAGTTTCGATTTTCGAATTTCGGTCCTTGCTGGCTCATCACTCGTCACTGCCTTTTATGGCTCTACATCCACAAATTGCAAATCGTGCAGGCGTTGGTAAATGCCTCCGCGGCTGACCAAATCCTCATGGGTCCCGACTTCACAGATGGCGCCGCGGTCGATCACCACAATGCGTTCCGCGCGCCGCACGGTGGAGAGCCGATGCGCGATCACTACCACGGTGCGGCCTGCCATCAGGTTGGCCAGGGCGCGCTGGACGAGCAACTCGGATTCCGTGTCGAGCTCGGAGGTGGCCTCGTCCAGAATCAAAATGGGCGGATTCTTCAGCAAAGCCCGGGCGATGGCGATGCGTTGTCGTTGCCCGCCCGACAGACGCTGGCCGCGCTCGCCGATCATGGTCTCGTAGCCCTGCGGCATCTCCAGGATGAAGTCCTCCGCCAGCGCCACCCGCGCAGCTTCCCGCACTTGTGTTTCCGTGGGCAAGCGGCTGCCGTAACAAATGTTGTTGTAGACCGTGTCGTTGAAAAGTATCGTCTCCTGGGTAACAATGCCGATTTGGGAGCGGAGAGATTGCAGCTTGACGTCGCGAACGTCGTAGCCATCAATGGTGATGCGTCCCTGCGTGACTTCGAAGAAGCGTGGAATGAGGCTGGCCAGGGTGGTCTTGCCGGCTCCGCTGGAGCCCACCAGCGCCACCACCTCGCCTTGACTAATGCGCAGATTGATGTCGCGCAGCAACGGAACACCGTCCTCGTAGTCAAACTCCACTTGTTCAAAGGCAATCTCGCGGTCGAATGGAGGCAACGTGACGGCCCCGGGCTTGTCCACCATTTCCGCTTCGGAATCGAGGTAATGGAACACCTGTTCGGAGGCGCCCAGAGCCTGCTGATAGGAGTTGCTGACGCCCGTGAGGCGCTTCACCGGTTCGTAGGATTTCAGCAGCACATAAAGGAAGCCCACAAAGCCCCCAGGAGTTTGCGCATGGTGCAGGATCAGCCGGCGTTCGTAATACAACAGGCCGGCGATGGTGATGGCGCCCAGAACTTCCATGAGCGGCGATGATACGGCCTGTGCCCGCACCCAACGCAGGCTGACCCGTAGCAGGCGGCGTGTCGTGCTCTTAAACTTTTCTATTTCAAACGACTCCATTGCGAAGGCCTTAACGATGCGGATGCCCGAAAAGGTTTCCTGGAGGACATTGTTGAGTTCACCCATCTTATCCTGGCTGCTGCGGCTGGAGGCGCGGATGTAACGTCCGAGTTTCGCCGAAGGGAAAACCACCAGCGGAATCAAGACCATGGAGATGAGCGCCAGCCGCCAATCATAATAAAAGAGCGCGCCCAACAAAAACACCAGGGTGAACGATTGCTTCAACATATCCGCCGCCGTTTGCGAAACGGCGAACTGAATGCGTTCGATGTCGCTGGTGATCGCGGACATCAGGCGGCCGGTGGGGTTCCTGTGAAAGAAGGAGATGGATTGCACGATGAGTTTGGAATACAGAAGGTTGCGCAGGTCGCGCACCACGGAGTGGCCGATGTAATTGATGAAATAGGTGGCGAGGAATTCTGAAATACCTTTGACCAGCGCCACGCCGATGATGGTGATAGCCACCACGGTCCAAACATTGTGGATAAAGCGGGGAAGTATATCCTCGAGGTAAAGCGTGCGATGGAAATGGGATATTTGAAACAGGACAATTCCCGAGGTCGAAGCGTTGGGCGTGAGGACGACATCGAAAATCGGCTTGATAAGAAGTGCGGTGATTCCCTCGCAGAGCCCCACGACAACCATCAAGCAGACCGCCAAGACCAGGCGGAAGCTATAAGGCCGTATGAAACCGAGCAGGCGTTGAACTTGACTCATTCCGTCTGCCGCCCCCAAGGCGGAATTACTCCTAATCCCATCAAAACCAACGATGTTAGATACCGGAGGGGGGATTCGTCAAGGAAATAGCAACAAGGGGGGCGCTGGCGTCCTGCCAATCGAAACATCTCTTTTATTTGCATCCGGTTAGAAGGAGATTTTCTTCCGGGGGTTTGTGTACTAGTGAGTAATCAAGGGCCGGCCATTTAGGGACAGCCGTAAGGGCGAGGCTTCCGAGGGCGGGGAGAGATTTCGTTCAGCAGGTGCCGCGCCGACCCACGGGTGTGAATGTGCTGAGGTCGGGTGAAAGGGCCATGGGGGCTGACTATGAGTTTTGCGGCAGAACGCTTCCTTACCGTCATCCTGAGTCGGTCAGGTTCAGTTGATCCCTAAGTCGCCGACCCTTATCAGCCCTTGGGTTTGGCAACGATTCGCGATTCCATTGCGGCAGGTTCGCCAGTCCAATCGGTGATTATGCCGGAGCTGACGGCGAAGCCCGCTAGACCATGTCCGAAAGTGAACACGCCCGCGTGCGGGCCAAAGCGTGCGTGGGCTCCGGATCGAGCTGTCCGTGCGATCGCAAATTCCCGCTTCCATGTCGAGACTCTAATCGTCCTAGGCGGAAACACGACGTGTCCGTCGGCGCCGGTTATCAACTCCTCCGAGTGACCCTCTGTCTCCGCCGAGGAATTATGATACATCAATGCCACGGTCATTCCTTCGAGCGGATTGCCGTCTTCGTCAACGACCCATACATCCCAGCGTGGAGTCTCAAGAGTTTTTACGGGCCAGCACTCCGCCATTATGATTGCCACCATTAAGGCGGCAAGTGCCCAGAAGAGGATGTAACGCCTCCGGGCTTTGGGGTCTGCGGCCTCGTGTCGTGCCCGCAGCACATCACTCTCCGGTTTTTTCCCATTGTTGATTAGCATCGCCGTGCCTCCGGGGTTAAACGGCATATTTTACTCTCCGGATTAGGAATGCAACAAGCCGCCTCAATCGCCTGCACTAGTATGCAAATCCGCCTTTAGTCCCATGGCCGCACCCGCGCCGAGGGATGCGCCATGCCCCATGCCGCCCTAACGATTTTCGTACGGGGGGTGAACTCGAACAGCGCAACATGTGTCCCGAACCCCTGTCACCTGTAACCTTCCACCTGAAACCTATCTCCCAATGTCCCGGTGTGACGCCTTGGTTTTGTAGCCTTCGCGCGCCAGCGCCTTTGCCACCTCTTCTGCCAGGTAGACGGAGCGGTGGCGTCCCCCTGTGCAACCGATGGCGATGGTCAGGTAGCTTTTCCCCTCGCGAATGTAGTGGGGCAACAAGTAGAGGAGCAGGTTCATCAGCCGGTTCAGGAATTCGTGCGTTTGCGGATAGGAGTTCATGAAGCGGCTTACGCCCACGTCGCGTCCGGTTTTGTTCTTCAACCGGGCAACAAAGTTGGGATTGGGGAGAAAGCGCACGTCGAACACCAGGTCCGCATCCGTGGGGATGCCGAAACGGTAGCCGAAAGAAACCGTGGAAATCAGCATGGAGCGGCGTGCCGCGATGCCCCCGAAGCGCGTTTGAATCAGCTCGCGCAGTTCATGAACATTTAAGCGCGTGGTGTCAATCACCACGTTGGCGAGCTGGCGCATGGGCTTCAGCAACATCCGCTCCAGGCGGATTCCCTCGCGCACCGGTAAGTCGCGGCCCAGCGGGTGCGGCCGGCGCGTCTCTTCGAAGCGGCGGATCAGAGCCTTGTCGGAAGCTTCCAGGAAGACCAGCGACGGGCGCAAGAGCTTGTTACGCGCCAGGTCGCGATAATGCGTGGGGAGCTGGCTCAGCGCCTCGCCGCCGCGGATGTCCACCACCACCGCGGCGCGGTCAATGCGGCTCCCCGGCTGCTGGCACATCTCGGCGAACTTCAGAATCAGGTCGAAGGGAAGATTGTTAACGCAGTGGTAGCCGAGATCCTCAAACGACTTCAGAACGGAAGCCTTCCCGGAACCGCTCATCCCGGTGATGAGCACGAACTGCTTCGCGTGTTTCTTCGCGGAGGCTTTCTTCTTCATGGGGAGGCCTGGGGCCCTCGTTCGGAGTCCGGGGTTCCGAGTCCGGCGTCCGGAGTCGGCAGCTCGAAGTCCATTGCCAGCCGTCAGGAGAATTATGAATTATGAATGCCAAATTATGAAGAGGATTTGTTTGGATGGCTCCGTCGAAACCATATCGCAGTTTTTCGGTTACCAAGCCTTGGCCACGTCCAGCCACAGGAACGGGCGATTATCGTTCCCGGTTTATCATCACGGCTTCTCCAGAGTTCCGAACCGTCGCCCCAAGGTAAGATCCAAGGGACAGGGGAGTGTAGACGTCCGAGGCGGCAGGGAATGCAGTGCGTCCGTCGCAGCGAGCCGGCAGGGGCGCACGGAAAGCAGGCAGTCAAACCGCAGTTTCCATGCCGGAACGAGTTCGTACGTTCTTATTGCGCAGCCGGTCGGCAAGGACCTTCATCACCGCGAGGCCAAAAGACGGCGTTTCCTGCACCATATATTGAAACCGCCGCCGATCGACCGGCACCAAGCGGCAGTCAGTCTTGGCCACCACCGAGGCGCTGCGCGGCTCGTCGTCGATGAGTGCCAACTCACCCACAATGGAGCCCGGGCCAGCGACCTCCAGAATGGCCGGTCCGTCCAGGATCTCGGTCTCCCCTTCGACAACGATGTACATGGTTTCGCCAGGATCGCCGGTTTTAATGACTTCCTTCCCCGCGGCAAAGCTGACCGCTTCTTTATCGCGAAACAGATTGAGAAATAGATTGGTTTTCGACATGTGCTCTTCTCATCCTCACTAAGTGTAGTTTTTCCCTTACGGCTGCCGGGCGCACACCAGCGTTCCCTCCGGCGCAGCAATAAATCAGGGTTTAACGTTTGCCAACGCCACCTGGGCTTTTTCCACGACCTCTGGAGGTAGGGGGACGTAACCGAGATCGGCAGCAGAGCTTTGCCCATCGGCCAAGCTCCAAGCAAAAAGGTCGCGCAACGCCTGGGCTTTGGCGGGATCACCATAGCTTTTGCGGAGAAGAATCCAAGTGAACGTCGCAATCGGATAAGCATCGGGGGCCGCGGGGTCAGGCACATAAACGCGCAGATTCTCCGGCATCTCGGCCGAGGCCAGCGCCGCCCGCAAGTTTTCTTCCGTGGGCGCGACGTACTTCCCCGCCTTGTTTTCGAGCAGCGCAGTCCGCAGTCCGTACCGGTGCGCGAATTCGCACCCCACATAACCCACGCCGCCGACGGAATGTTGCAGAAGCCCGGCCACGCCCTCGTTGCCTTTCGCCCGCATGGCATTTCCGGGCCAATCCACCAGAGTGGACGGGCCGTATTGGCTCCGCCATTTTTCACTGATGGCATCGAGGTGTTTGGTGAAGGCGAAAGTGGCGCCGCTGGCATCCTGGCGTACCACCGTGACGATGGTAAGTTTCGGCAGCGTGACGCCGGGGTTGGCGCCGGCGATGATCGGATCGTTCCAGTTCTTGATCTCTCCCAAGAAGATTCCGGCATAGGCGCGGCGCGAAAGTTTCAGTTCTTGCGGGACGCTGGGAAGGTTGTAAGCCAGCACCACTCCCCCGGCTGTCACCGGCAGCATCACCACGCCCTCCTTGACCTTGGCAATATCGGCATCGGAAAGCGCGGCGTCACTGGCGCCGAAATCCACTTTGTCTTCCTCCGCGACGTTGCGGCCGACGAATCGCCGCATGCCCTCGCCGCTCCCCACGATGTCGTAAGTGATGACCGTTTGGGGATGAGCTTGCTGGTAGGCGGCAAACCACTTCTTGTAAAGCGGAGACGGAAATGTGGCCCCTGCTCCTTGCAGAAGGACGCCGCCCGGAGGAATTGAGGGGACTGGCTTCCCCGAGCCTTGCCGCGAACAAGCAAGGAAGTTCCCCAAGGGTCCCAATACCGCCAGGGCCAGCAGAAGGCGACCGAATTTCGAGATAAACCTGCTTTCCGATCCCATAAATCCTCTTCCTGATGAGTGGCACGCGTGCAACGCGGAAGGCCCTGCGCACGCCACACTTCCCTTCCCCGCCCAACCATGAAGAAGGGGGCGGAGGAGGGGGCAACCAAACCCTCAAGGGTCCGCGCGCTAGCTGAATTCGCCGCGGATGTAATCCATGGTGTGCTTTTCCTTGGGCTCCTCGAATATCTGCCGCGATTCTCCGTACTCCACCAGATAGCCGGTACGGCCGCCCTGGGTGGTATCGACGTAGAGGAACCCGGTAAGGTCAGCGACGCGCTGCGCCTGATGCAGGTTGTGTGTAACAATCGCAATCGTGAACCGGGTCTTCAGCTCGAGCATCAACTCTTCAATTTTGCGCGTGGCAATGGGGTCCAAGGCGGAGCAAGGTTCATCCATCAGCAGCACCTCGGGCTCCGTAGCGATGGCGCGGGCGATGCACAGCCGCTGTTGCTGCCCCCCGGAGAGGGAAAGCCCGCTCTTGTGCAGCTTGCCTTTGACCTCTTCCCAGAGGGCGGCGCGTTTTAGGGCTTCCTCGACTTTGGCGTGCTTGTCTCCCTTGAAACTGTTTAGCCGAAGGCCGAAAGCCACATTGTTAAAGATGCTTGTGGCGAAGGGATTGGGCTGCTGGAACACCATGCCGATATAACGGCGAACGGCCACGGCATCCACAGACGGATGGTAAATGTCCCGGCCGCGGAAGTGGACATGGCCTTCGAAGCGAAAGCCCCGCACCAGATCATTCATGCGGTTGAGGCAGCGCAGAACGGTGCTCTTGCCACACCCGGAGGGGCCAATAAAAGCCGTGATGGTGTTCTTCTTGACGGGAATGGCAGTGTCCCGAACGGCCTTGAAGGTCCCGTAATACAGTTCTTTGATGTGGCAGTCGATCACCACCTGTTGGTCCACTGGCTTCTGTCTATTGTCCCCATGCGGTTTTCCGATGGGCTGCGGTTGATGCGCTTGGCTTGTGGGTGACATGCTTCTTTGCTCCTAAGATTGCACCTGACGTCCCGAAAGGGTCTGCCCAATGAGATTCGTTATCAGCACCATGAGGACCATCACCAGCGCCGCGGACCAGGCCATCTCGACCTGATTTTGAAACGGCATTCCGGCAAAGTTGTAGATGAGCACCGCCAGTGATGCGGTAGGCTGCATGAGGTTAAGATGGTGGCCGGAGAGCGGCCAGTAATTGCTGAAGAGCGCGGTGAAAAGCAGCGGTGCGGTTTCACCCGCCGCGCGCGCTACGGCCAGCATGATGCCGGTAAGAATTCCCGGAAAGGCCGTGGGCAAGAGCACCATGAGGGTGGTCTGAGTTTTCGTCGCTCCCATGCCGATTGCCGCTTCTTTCATTTTTGCCGGGACCATGCGAATGGCGTCTTCGGCCGTCAGCATTATCGTGGGCAGCATCAGGATGGAGACGGCCACTGCTCCGGCAATTGCAGAGTAGCCACCCGTGGTCAGAACAATTGCTCCATAGGCGAAGACGCCCGCCAAAATCGAGGGGAACCCGGTTAGTACCTTGGCGGCAAATCTGACCGCGGTGGCAAGGCGGTCTTTCTCCGGTGCCTGCGCCATAAATACGGCGCTCAAGATGCCAAGCGGCACACTGATCAGGGCCGCCAGCACCACGATCATCAGAGTTCCAACAATGGCGTTTCCGAATCCTCCTCCCTGCTCCAGGGGGGCGGGGGGGAGTTGGGTGAAGAAGGCGAGGGTCAGGTTCTTGCCGCCTCGCCAGAGGAGCATCCAGATGACGGAGAACAACGGGACGAGCGCCACCAGGGTCATGCAGGTCACGAGCCCGCTTAACAGCACATTCACCAGCGTGCGCGGACGGCGCAGCGACTTCTCCAACTCGTTGAAATCCACACCGGCGAAGGGGTTGATCTCCGGTTCGTCCGGGAGGGTGGAGAGCATGGAATTATCTGAGGTATCGGAAATCGCCATTACTTCGCTCCTTCCAAACCGGCGGAAGCACGTTGCAGAATGAAGGCGCCGATCATGTTGACGACCAGAGTTATCCCCAGAAGGACCAAGGCGGCGTACATCAAGATTCCCACTTCTTTATGTTGTGCCTCGGGAAAGGTGTTGGCCAGCAACGCCGCCAGGGTATTGGCGGGCGAGAAGAGCGAGATGGTGATCGAGTTGGCATTGCCGACCAGCGTGGCCAGCGCCATGGTCTCTCCCAGCGCCCGGCCAAAGGCAGGAGAATACCGCCAAAGATTCCGCGGGCGGCGGTGGGGAGAATCACGGCCATAATCGTCTCCCAGGGCGTTGCTCCCAATCCATATGCGGCCATGCGCAACTTAGGAGGCACCGACACCAAAGCATCCCGGCTGATGGCGGTGATGGTGGGCAGGATCATGATTGACAGAACCAACACGGCGGGGAGAACGCCGGGACCACTGAGGTCGGTGCCAAAAGGAGCGAACCAACCCATCTTGAGGTGCAGCCAGTTGCACGCCGGACGAATGAGCGGAATGATGACAAACAACCCCCACAAGCCGTAAACGACGCTGGGGATCGCAGCGAGCAATTCAATGAGGTTCTTCAATATATCTTCCACGCGCTCGGGCATCTTCCCCCAAAAGGGGTGGAACTCCACGTGGAAGATCTTCAGCATGGAAAAGACAAACTCACCCAAATAGCCCTCACTCAAAAAGACCGCCGCCGCCACGCCAAAAGCTCCGCCGATCACCAGCGCCAGCACCGAGGTGTACATCGTGCCCCAGATTTCGGGGAGAATCCCGTATTGTTCCTTATTGGGATCCCAGGTTCGCGTGGTGAGGAACCCCAGGCCATACTGGCGAACTGCCGGCGCGGCAGCGAAGGCAATCCGCAAGACAATAAAGATGACCGCCAGGACTGACAGCCACGCGAACGTGTAGCAGAGCCCGCGAAAAACTGAATCCGTCGCGCGCTGCAAACCCGAGGGTGGTTGTGTTATCGCTTTTGCTTCTGCCACGATTCTCCTAATTTTTTTCGACGCCCCGAGCCGTAACCAATTTCTACCCGAGGGACTGGCTTCCTGAATAGCGCAATCTCCGGCGCCGATCTATGTCGCATTCGGAGCCAGAGTGATGTTTTGAATGGCCGCCTTATCCTTGTCCGCGACTGCTGGCGGCAAAGGAATGTAACCGAGAGCCTCAGATTCCTTCTGCCCGTCGGTCACACAGAAGGTCAAGAGGCTCTGAAGAAGCTGGAACTTCCCCTTGTCTTTGTATTGCTTGTAGCAGATGAGCCAGGCGTAGGTGGCAATCGGATAGGCGTCCTTGACCTCCGGATCGGGAACCCAGGCAATGAGGTCATCGGGGAATTGCGCCGATGCCAGGGCCGCCTGCGCTGACGCTGTTGATGCCTCGATGAAACTGCCCGACTTGTTCTCCAGAACGGCCATGGGCAGGTTCTGGCTCTTGGCGTATCCGTATTCGATGTAACCGATGGATCCGGGAGTCGTCATGACGCTGGCCGTCACCCCTTCGTTGCCCTTGGAGCGAGTCCCGACAGGCCAATTGGGAAGGGTATTGACGCCGGGATTCTCGGCAAACTCCTTACTGATTGCGCTCAGGTGCTTGGTGAAAACGAATGTGGTGCCACTGCCATCCGCGCGGACGACCACATTGATGGGTTCGTCGGGAAGAGCCGCGCCGGCATTGTCCTTGGTGATGAGCGGATCGTTCCACTTCTTGACCTTTCCCAGGAAGATTCCCGCATAGGCCGCGCGAGAGAGTTTTAAGCCCGTCACGCCCTTGAGGTTGTAAGTGAGCACAATGCAACCCGCCGTCATCGGCAGGAGCTGGACGCCGCCGTCAACCTTGGCCATGTCCTCCGGGGTCATCGCCGCGTCGCTGGCGCCAAAGTCCACGGTCTTATCGATGACGCTTTTGACGCCGCCTCCGCTGCCGATCGATTGGTAGTCAATCTGCACGCCATCGTGGGTGGCGCTGTAGGATTTGAACCACTTTTGATAAAGCGGGGCGGGAAAGCTCGCTCCGCGCCTTGCAGCTTTGCACTCTCGGAAGAACTCTTGTTCCCACTGCACGCAAGGAAACTCGCGGTGATGATCGCGGCCAAAACTATCAAGCACCTTTGGGCAGTCTTCATTTTCAATCTCCTTTGTAACCGGCTGAACATTTGGAGGGTAGGGCTATTTGAATCCACGAGTGCTGTGTTAGGGCAGTATTACAAGAGGATTTCATTTCCATGAAGCGGATTCGTGGGGACGATACTCGGGTTGGGGATTGGGGGTTAGCGCGCAACAGGCCGTTCTCCGCCCCAGAGGCGAGTTGTGTGTGTTATGAATAACAACGCTGCAGCCGCGGGTGCAAAGCCTCCTGCGAAGTGCGCGTACACTCCCCCGATGATACAAACGAGGGTTAAGACTACGCCTGCCGCGAACTTCTTCATTCTTCGCCTCCTATTTTGGACCTGCCGAAAAACCTGCCTTCGCCGCTTGAGCGCAGGACATTGCCCGAGTGCTGTTCAACAAGCGACCTCGCAGTTCTTATATCGACGTTGCTCGCATGCGCCAACCAGAACGGAAGAACACTCTGCCAAGCCTTTACATTGGATGCCAGGTCAGGTCAACGCGCACCGGAATGTCGTTCTTGACGGGCATCGTTAGGAGTGAAGGCGGGTCGATCTTGAAGTCGCTTAGCTTTGCCGGAATTGTTCCGGTGATCCGGGTCGCATTTCCTTGCGCTACGCGTTGGAAAGGAACCTGCTTGTACTGGACAGTCTGGCCGGCGAACTGGATCTCCAGATCGAGATTGATGGTTGCCGACGTGGAAGCCGATTCGGGAAGGCGGGTGCGCACGGTCACGAGGGGAAATTCCGCGCCGCGCGTCACTTGCAGCATGTGCAGGTCACGGTTGCTGTCCCCCGAATCGAATGACTTCACGGGCACCGCAATCAAGAAATCACATTGTCCGTCGTGGCAAACGCCCTTGCCCCGCGCCGCATGGCTGACCCCCTCGCTCTGATGCAGCGGGTGAGACACATGATAGGTAAGGGTGCTTTGGTCCAACACCCATTGGCTATCCGCTCCGGCAAGGGGCAGAGGTGATAGCAGTAAGAAGCCTATCAATAGTTTTCCAAGCATAAGCCCTCATTAGAATTTGAAAGATACAGATGCAACCGCAAGGCCAAACGCCGCACCCGTTGCGATGGCCACCGGCCCGTGCGCTGAGGCGATCCCGTGAACCTTTTCCCCACGGCTCTTTTGAGCGAAAGCGATCTCCCCCAGAATGGGCGTCAGGACCATTCCCGGAGCATGAATCCAGGCCAGGGTCTTGTGCAGACGGATGGGGCCGCGAGTTTGCGTGCCGGTTATTCTGGGCGCCCGGATGGCAAAGTAAGCAGTTGTGAAATACAAACCCACCGTCGCCGTGCCCAGAGCGGCGTGCAGGTCACGGCTGGTGGAGCTGGTCTGCTTCCCACCGGCGAAGGCGGAAGTGATGAGCGTGGCGGCGAAGGGACCAATCGTTATCAAACCGAGCCGTTGATGAACCTTGAGCATGTGCGTCCGTCTGTCAAGCAGTGCCTGGGCCTGGGCGCTTCCCTTGGCCTGAGCCGAGGTGATGCCCAGATCCTCCAGCGAAGGCGCCGCCGGGTTATTGGAAGGGCTCGGCGCCGGCTTCTGAGCAGGCTCTGCAGTTGTCCCGCTCTGGGCTTGCGCGTCCGCCTCGAACTCGCAATTCTGGACGACGGTCTTGATCACGCCGATCCTTGCGGCAGGGATTTCTACGACCTTGTAACCGGGAGACTCGAACGTCAAACGGTAGTTGCCCGGCGGCAGACGAAACCTATAAGTGCCGTCCGTCGTCGTGGCCGCAGGTTGCACTTGGCCAGTGTCTTCGCTGGTCGCCGTGACCATGGCAAACGCCACCGGGGCGCCGGTCGGGTCGGTCACCGTGCCTATCAATCCTCCCGTGCCCTGCGCCATCAGCGAGGGGGCTAATAAAATAAACAGACAAACGAATGTAAGGCCGGCGAGACAAGCGCGCCTGTAGTGTGCGTTATTCGCTAACATCCGTATCTCCCTATTCAGTTATGAGCGCAATTGAGCGATTACGTGGCAACCTTGGGAAGACTACATCGAAGTCTGTTTGAATCATGAACCGCCAGCGGGGTTGCCCGGATACCTATCGACAGCAGATCCCGGCCCGCCGGGACGCGCAAAAGGCGCTCGCTGCCTTCTGCCTACTGCTTACTGCCTACGGTTTTCACGGTTCCGGCTCAATGAGCCCCAGGTGGCCGTCAGGCCGATGGTAGATGACGTTGACGCGCTCGCTGTCGGGGTTGCGGAAGACGACGGCGCCCGCGTGCGAGCGGTCGAGCGACTCGATGGCTTCCTCCACGCTCATGGGTTTCAGCGGCACGCGCTCCGAGTGGACGATGCGGTGCTCCTCCTGGTCCACGATTCCCGTTCCCAAAACGTTCAGCAGGACAGCGGCGGTGGGTTTGGGGCGGCGTTTGCTGGTGCGGCGGCGATCGAGCAGACGCACGGATTGGCGGGCCAACTTATCAATCGCCCCATTTATGGAGGTTCGAATGTCGCCGGTTTCTTCCACGCCGACCACCGTACGGTCATGGAATTTCAGGGTGAGTTCGGCAATCCGCCGGTGCTTTTCCGCGGTCAGGATGACGTGCAGATCAAACTCTTCGCCCAGTAGGCGAACGATTTTTCTAAGACGATCCTGCGCATAACGGCGCAGGTCAGGACTGATTTCCACTTGCCGGCCGGTAAACTCAATGGGCATGAAGCCACCTCCTAAAAGCAGTGACGAGTGAAGAGTGACGAGTGACAAGCAAACGCCCCCGGCACTCGCCGGGATAATCCCTTTTGCTCGTCACTCGTCACTCTTCACTCGTCACTCTTTTTTCATGCTTTGACCCTGCGTTGGTGGGTACTCGGTATGCGCATATCCTCGCGATATTTGGCCACGGTGCGGCGCGTCACACAATAACCCACATCGCGCAGACGATGCGTAATCTGCTCGTCGGTCAGGGGATGCACGGATTCTTCTTCCTCGATCATCTTCTTCACCAGGCGCTTCAGATTGATCAAAGATGTAAGGCTTCCCGCCGGCCCCTGGACCGCCTCGGAAAAGAAATAGCGAAGCTCGTAAACACCCTGGGGGGTGTGAGCGTATTTGTTGGCCACGGCGCGGCTGACGGTGGAGGGATGCACGCCCACTTCTTCCGCCACTTCCTTGATCATCATGGGCCGCAGTTGATCGATGCCCTTGTCGAGGAATTCCTTCTGGCGGCGGATAATCGCCTCGCATACCCGGATGATGGTCTGCTTGCGCTGTTCGATGTTCTTGATGAGCTGAATCGCGGAGGTGAAGCGTTCCTTCACATAGTTGCGCACCTCGCGCGTGGTGCCGTCTTCACCCAACATGCGCCGATAGTGGTGGCTGAGGCGAAGCTGCGGAAGTCCATCTTCATTCAGAACCACTTGGTACCCGTCGCCGGTGCGGACAAAAGCCACATCGGGCTCAATCAAGCGCGTTTGGGCGTTGTTAAAGCGCTGGCCGGGGCGCGGGTCGAGCTTGCGGATTATTTCCACGCAGCGCTCCACCGCCTTTACCGGCCGGTCAAGGGCGCGGGCAATCTCGCGGTATTGCTTGTTCTGAAGCTGCTTCAGATGGTCGGAAACAATCTGCTGGGCCAAGGTGTTTTCCGGGGCCAGGGTGCGCAATTGGATCAGCAGGCATTCGCGCACATCCCGAGCCGCTACCCCCAACGGGTCAAACAACTGGACGTGAGCCAGCGCTGCTTCCACGTCCGCAGGCTGGTGGCCGCCGGATTGGGCGAGCTCCTCCAGCGTCGCGGTGAGGTACCCGTCCTCATTCAGGTTGCCGATGATGGAATGGCCGGCCTCGCGCACTTCGTCAGCGCAAATGGACAGGCTCAATTGCCATTCCAAGTGGTCGGAAAGGGAGGTGGGCTGGGAAAGGAAATTCTCAAACGAGGGCTTCTCGATCACCTCAGCGGCGGGCGACTTGTAACCCGGGTCGAGGTATTCGTCGAAGAACGACCCAAAGTCGATTTCTTCAAATGAGTCCTGATGGTCACCATTGTGCGTGACGTGCTCAAGAGAAGGGGTGGCAGGTTTCTCCGCTTCGGTCTTCTTGGCCACATCCTCGAGGGTAGGTACGTCCTCGGGGACTTCTTCCAGCACCGGGTTGGCAATCATCTCCTGGTTGATCATCTCGCGCAGTTCGAGCTTGTTGAGCGCGAGCACGCTGACCATCTGAACCAGGCCGGGCGTCAGGATTTGCTTCTGCGCCACCTTGAGGTTCAGGCCGATTCTGGGAGAAGGGCCACCCATAGTTCCTCGAACGCAGTGACTAGTGGCTAGTGGTTAGTTGCTAGCCAAAAGAGCGGAAACTCGAAACTGGAAACTCGAAAATCAGGGCGAATTTCGAGTTTCGATTTTCGCCTTCCGATTTCCCGTCACTAGCCACTAACCACTAAGCTCTAGCCACTGCTCTTAAACTGCCAGGCGAAAGGAGTCGCCTAGGTAAACCCGCTTGACTTCCGCGTCGTTGCCGAGTTCCTCCGGCGAACCGGCGCGGAATATCCGTCCGTTATTGATTATGTAGGCGCGGTCAGTAACTTGCAACGTCTCGCGCACGTTATGGTCCGTCACCAACACGCCGATTCCGGACTCCTTCAAACGAACAATGATCTTCTGAATATCGAGTACGGTCAATGGGTCAATACCGGAGAATGGTTCGTCGAGGAGAATAAAGGAGGGGGAAATCACCAGCGAGCGGGCAATTTCCACGCGCCGCCGCTCCCCTCCGGAAAGCAAATAGCCGTAACTCCGGCGAACCTGCTGAAGACCCAAATCCTCGATCAACTCCTCCAAGCGCGCCCGGCGACGGTCCTCCGTCAATGGCCGCGTCTCAAGAACTGCCATTATATTCTCTTCCACCGTGAGTTTGCGAAATATGGAGGGCTCTTGCGGAAGGTAGCTGATGCCTTCTCTCGCCCGGAGATACATGGGGAAATTCGTAATGTCCTCTCCGTCGAGAAGGACCTGGCCCGCATCAGGACTGGTCAGGCCCACAATGATATAAAAAGTGGTAGTTTTGCCCGCCCCATTGGGCCCCAGCAACCCCACCACCTCTCCCTGAGCGATCCTAAGGCTAATACCATCAACAACCTTCCGGCCCTTGTAAGACTTCGTCAGATCCGCTGTGGAGAGAATTTGCATTGTCGCTCATTGTGCGACGCGGTGCTTAGATAATGAGGGCGACTGGTCACCTCCATCCACGAAAATCCTATCATCGCGAATGAAGAAAGTCAAACGCTGGCCTGTCGTAGAGCCCTTTTCCTCATCGGCCAGTAAAGGCGGGCCACCCGTAAGGACGATCTTTCCCGGTCCGGCGGTATAATCTGCATGGTCGCCCGACCCCACGCGGCCAGGCTGCGTGACTTTCACGTGGCCGTCCGCTTCGGCGTGATCCACTTCCGACCCTTGCACCGTGTCTCCTTGGGTGAAATAGACATCCAACCGGTCAGAACGCATCGTAGTGCTTTCTGTCACCAGGCGCACATTGCCGTGGTAACGGGCGCGGCGCCCCTGGTCGAGGTACTCCAAGAAGTCGGCGTGGACCGTCACCGGGCGCGTCCCCGCTGTTGAAGGGGTGGCACTCTCTTCCTTGACCATTGAGGCGGGTTGCAGGAAGGTGGTCACCACCTGCGAGCCCGAACTCACCCGTTTCTGCGTGCGGTAAACATCCAGCGCTGAGGATTCCACCACGTCTGTCCCCTGCCAGGCGCGGACATGCCCTTCGTAGTGGACGGTTTGATTCTGCCGCCGCGCCACCATCTTGTCCGCCAACACATTGGTAGGCAGAGCCGGAGTCGTGGCAGGGGGAGCCCCTGGCGCCGGAGGCGGCAGATGGACGGCTTGCACCTTGCCCTCGCCGACGGAAGTATTGGTGCGCATATCGATGGTAATTCTCTGGCATTTGACCCGGCTGCTGGTGTCCCAGACCTGCGGGTGGCCGAGGAGAAGCATGGTCTGTGAGTGAGCATCAAATTGTGCATCGTCTGAGCTCGCATGGCGGTCACCGTCGCGGTATTGGAAGTTCCCGGTCTGCCGCACCTCGTTCAAAGTTTGCGTGCCGACCTCAAAAATCGCGTCCAGGCGGTCGGCTTGGGTCTGCTGTGTGGTGCTCCCGGTGGGGGCGCTCGAGGGCGGGAGGAAGAGTACCTCCGTGGGAGCGAGACCGCGCAGGGACTCAATGCGGCTGTGCTCGTCAAAGGTCATAACAAATTGCCCGGCATTGATGACCTTCTCCCCGGTTTTGGGGTCGCCAGGGGTTACGCGGAGTGTTCCGGGGCCGACCGTTTCAACGTCCTTCAGGCTGTTGGTGTCAGGCCGGAATTCAAATCGCACCTCGGCTGCTGTCAAGGTCTTCTTCTCCGGGCCCATGCCAGTAGTGGTCTTCTCCGAAAGGTTGAGTACCGGTTGAGATTGCAAGTTGATGTGGACGTCGCCCGTTGCCACACCCTGAAGCGGTTGCGGATGCTTGCCGCCCAGATCCAGGTCAAACCGCTGAGCGGTCAGACGGCTGGTGCTTCCTTTGCTTTTGGTTTCACCCACAACATCCTTTTCCGCGGCAAGGTGACGCAATTCGCCGGAGGCGGGGTCAAAATCCCCCTGCACACGGTCGGCGTTGAGCTCGACGCTGCGGAGCGGATTGGGATCGAAAGCCTGCGCCTGGCCATCCAGATTGACTCGCAAAATGCGCTTGTGGTCGTCGAGCGCGATGCTGGCGTTTTGCGACACGGCGTGGCGCTTCGCTTGGGTTACCTCCACCGGGCCTGCCAGCGCCACCAGGCCGTTGACTTTGTCATAACGAAGCGCGCTCGCCGTCATGTGGATGGGCGGTTGGGGAGCCTTATCGGTTCCTTGCTGTAAATCCATCACGACATCGTGCTTCAGCTCCATCCAACCGGCGCCCGTGGCGTAAACCATCCCCCGCGCGGTCCCCGAGGCAGGCCCCATGTGGAAACTAACAGGCGCATCGGTCTTTGCCAATTTATCCTTCTGATGGTAGGCCACCTTGGATGTTTCCAGGATGACCCGGTGTTTGCCCCGCAAGCCCGAGCCGGGAATGTCGCTGGAGTGCGCGCTCAACTCGATCTCGACGGGTCCGGAGCCAAAGAAGTCGCCCGATAGAGCGTTGTACTCGCACTGGCGCGTTCGCAAGATATCGCTGTTGCTTCCCTTGTGGCCGAAAACCTCCACGCTTACGTCCTCCAGCATCGTGGACTTGTCCTGCTGGTAAGACACCGTGCGCGCAGCATGAATGGTGAAGACCGGGCGGCCCTGGTCTGAGCGCGTGAAGGTATAGCCGTAAAGTTGTTGGTGAACATCAGGGGCGGGACTGGGGGGAATGGGTACGGGGGCGGTGTGGTGGGTCGAGCCGCCCCAATAGGTCAGGCTGACGGCCAGGGCGGTCACGGAAATACCTCCCACCACAATGCCGGTCAACCACTTTTGGCGCCGTGCCCTCTCCAGACCTAATCCACGGGTTGCCACGAATCCCCTTTCCCCACTAATTGCCCACGCTGATGTAGCGGCGGAACCTGCCCCGATCTCATCGGAATGCCGCCACGTGGCCCGTCAACTGACGGGTAGACTCGCGGCCACATCTGCACAGGGTGAGATAGACTCGCCGCCACAATATCAAACTGTATCTCTAACCTTTACCCTCAGTCACCACCAGATCCTTTATCACGAGTTGCAGACTGGCCATGTCCTGATAGTTGTTCTGTTCGAGTGTGAACGCCAGGTCCACCGGCTGGCCCGCTACGAGCGGTGGCATTCGCGCCGCCCAGCCCCAGCCCAGCGCGTCAAATGTGCGCGCCCCACTTCCCACTCGCAATTTTAGATGCTTTTCCTGAAGGATACGTGGTGCGGCTGCCAAAGGTACCCCGCAGGCCCCAAACACGGGCGTGGGGTTTCCCATGCCGAAGGGCTCGAGCTGAATCATTTCGTCGTAAAGCGGCCAGTCCACCTCCGCCAGATCAATCGGCGCATCCACGCGCAATACCGGCTCAAGGTCTGAAGCGGTCAGGACGTTGCGCGCGTGCTCCTCAAACCGCCGCGTGAGTTCCGGAATGTGCTCTACGGCCAAGGCGAAGCCCGCCGCCTGCGCATGTCCGCCAAAGCGCTGGAAGAGGTCGGCAACCGAAGTCAGCGCGTCGAGCAGGTGGAAACTCCTGATGGAACGTCCCGAACCCACCCCCACTCCGTCCTCGATTCCAATCACCAGCGCGGGACGATGATACCGCTCCACCACGCGTTGTGCCACAATTCCGATCACGCCGCGGTGCCATCCCTCGCCCGCCAGCACCAGAGTGTATTGCTCCGCAAGGTCCGTGCGCTCCTCTAATTTCGCCATAATCGCGCGCAGAATCTCTTCCTCCACGCGCTGCCGCTCGCGATTCAGGCGGTCCAGCTTTTCGGCAATTTCGCGCGTGCGCGCCGCGTCGAATAGAGTGAACAGGTCGATAACATCGCGCGCGTTTTCCATGCGCCCGGCGGCATTCAGGCGCGGCGCCAGTCGAAAGCCCACGTCGCCGGCGGTTATGGCCTTGCCCGCGAGGCCTGCGAGCTCAATCAGCGCGGTGAGGCCTGATTGCGCCGGTTGGCGCAGAGCCTCGAGGCCGAAGCGGGCGATGACGCGATTCTCGCCGAGCAGGGGAACCACGTCGGCAATTGTGCCGATGGCCACAACCTTCAAGTAGGATTGCAGCAGCCGCTCTGAGAGCCGCTCACCCAGCATCGCCTGCGCCAGCTTGAAAGCCACGCCCACACCCGCCAGCGATTTCTCCGGGTAGGCGCAGTCCGGCCGAAGCGGATTCAGAATGGCGCAGGCGGGAGGCAAGTGGCCGTCGGGCAGATGATGGTCGGTGACGATGCAATCCACGCCCAGTTCGCGCGCGCGCTCCAGCACCACGTGCTCGCGAATGCCCGTGTCCACGCTTATGACCACGCGGAAGCCTTTGGCCGCGGCCTCTTCCACCACCGGCACACGCATGCCGTAACCATCGGTGAGGCGATGGGGGACGTAAGCCTCCACCTCCGCGCCCAACATGCGCAGCGCCGTGAGCAGCACCACCACGGCCATGGTGCCGTCCACATCGTAGTCGCCGTAGATCAGGATCTTCTCGCGTTGTTCGAGCGCGCGGCGCAAGCGCGTGACGGCCTCACGCATTCCCGCCATCAGCTCCGGCGCGTGGAGTTGCCCGAGCCGGGGGTGAAGGAACGCCAGCGCCGCCGCCGGTTCCGCAAGCCCTCGCTGCACGAGCAAGCGCGCCATCAGGGGCGAGACTTTCAGCTCGCGCGCCAAGCGCCGCACCGCTTCGGCGTCAACCTGTGATTCGACCCACCGCATGAGTTTTTCATGGTGACAGAGGAGTGCCAGACTTGCAAGTTGCCACAAGTCCCCTGAAGTCCCCGCTCCTTCTCGACAGGGCCTCAGTAAGGTGGATACCCCGAAGATAAAGGCCAGTGGCCATCACACCTCGAAGGCTGCCAAGGGCTTATCCCGGAAAAACGGGCTATATGTCCGCTCGCTGGGCTGTTGAATTCTTCGGTCAAAAAGTCAAATATTGGACGGGCGCGGTCGTGGCCACAGGTAGTGCCTCAGTTTGAATCCCCAGTCAGGCGTTCGTAGACGCGAGGCGACAAGAAAGGTAACGCGGCCATCCGGTCAAAGCACATGCCGGACACAAAAAGGTAACGCGGCCATCCGGTCAAAGCGTATGCCGGAGGCGAAACAGTTTTCCGCCGCCTGGGGGGACAATTTGGATGCTGATTATTATCTGAAAACCGTTTCCCCAGCGCCATTACGATGTGATCGGACGGGAGACTCCACGCCGCAGGATCGTCATGCAGGTATGGGAGCTCAGGACTTACCCTCCAAATCCAGGCAGTAGATCGGTTACTCGCCGTGAGCACTGGCGAGGATGGAAAATACTACAGGTGAACCGGCTCGAGGATCCCCTTCCGGAGCAGGCCGGGTCGAATCAGTTCACCGTAACCGTGATCGTCCCGATGTTCTGAGGTGTACTGACTCCCGCTCCGCTCGCCTGAATGGTGATGGTGAACGAGTTTGCACCTCCGCCCCCGCCCCCACCTCCCCCGCCGCCCAACCGCACTTTTCGCTGGTCCACCGAGGGGTTGAAAATCGACCCGGTAAACGCCCTGGTGAAGCAGCGTGCCGGGAATTCGTTGTAGCGGCGCTCTATGAGCGCCGAAACGCGGCGGTCGCAGACCGCCGCTACAAGCGGGCGCGCGCCGCGCCGAAAGCTCCACCCGCGCCCAAACCGTGGCGGCCCGCCAAACGCGCAACGGATTGCGGCGGCATCCCGACTTGCCCCGCGTCTGGGTGTCGAATCCCATCGAGTTCCTCTCCACCGAAGAGGTTTGGGCCTACCTGCTCCAGAAACCCAACCCCCGAGGCAATCGCCCCCTCTACAAGCTTTACGCCAGCGCCTCGAACGGCGAGTGCCCCATCCAAATTGACACCAGCACTCCGCGTAGGGCATGGGTTACAATCTTTCATGATGGGCACAAGCTTGGGCAACAAAGCGGAAAGGGTTTTGCAGTTGCTGGCGGAGGTTTACCACTCACCACGACACAACAACAAGTCAGACCCGGTCGATGAAATTATATTTATCATCTTGTCGCAACTGACGACGCGGAGATCTTACGAGCGGGTCTACGAGCACCTCAAGCAGGCCATCCCTGACTGGGAATCGGCCCGATTAGTTCATATTCGCAAATTGAGGACGTTGATAAGGAGCGCCGGTCTTGCTCGACAGAAAGCGAATTGGATAAAAGCAATTCTGAACCAGATTCACAACGATTTCGGCAGCATCACGCTCGAGCCTCTGCGGAGGCGCCCCACGCCGGACGCAGAAGCGTACCTAATACGATTGCCCGGGGTGAATCTGAAGACGGCGCGGTGTGTTTTGTTATACTCTTTGGGTCGGAAGGTGCTTCCGGTCGATACTCATGTGATAAGAGTAGCGCGTCGCGTCGGTTTGTTGCCCACGACGGTTCCCGTGGCACAGGCACACTACCTTCTCGAATCCCTGGTGCAGCCCGCCGACCGCTACAAGTTCCACGTCAACGTACTTGCCCATGGAAGGGCTGTCTGTCAGGCAAGATTCCCTCGTTGTGACGAGTGCATACTGAAACGGATATGCCGGGCTTACGTGTCCGGAGCGTCGCCGGCTGCGGGACGCTTATTGCCAAGCCCTCGTCCTTAGCAAGGTTGTCACAAAGCGCCCGCTTGGCAAGGGTATTGTGCCTTGGGACACGCGTGCCGCCAAGCCTGCTTTTCACCGTTTTCCTTAACTCGACCGGTTCTCACAATACCTCCGGTAATCCAAGGCATCTTGCCCATGCCGCTGGATCAGGGCATCGAGACACTCGGACTATGCACTCCTCGTGCGGCTCACTTTTAATCTTTTCCGCGCTCATCCTAGAGGGCTTTCCGGCCGATATATTGACTGTTGCGGAATCCTCCCCAGTCTCATCCTAGTGTGAGATAATTGGTGAGGCGCTCTGAGATAGTCGAGGCAAGGTGGGTCGATGAATCATCTTCTCGAATTCCAGAGACAATTTGAGCCTGTTACCTCGCCTCAAGACCGGAAGATGAACGGAGAGTTGTTTAACGGGGTCGAAGGCGACATGGAGCACGTAAAACTCTTGAGGACCACCGGCGGGACAGACGCTGTCCGCGACCCCAAGGACCTACTGTCTCGCGTCACGGGACGTTTCTACACCCACGATTTCATAGCCCACCATCTTGTTGACGCCGTTCTCCGTGCGTGGATTCCCCAGAAGGAAACGCTGAGAGTCATCGAACCGTTTTGTGGCGACGGCCGGCTGATCACATGTCTGCTGGAAAAAAGCGTTCTAACGCATACACGTCGCACCTGGGACATAACGATATGGGACTGCGATCAAGATGCTCTGAACACGGCCAAAGACAAAATCATCAGAGCGGCAAAGGAGCATGGATTAACAGCACGGGTTACAGCAGCTTCAGGCGATTCATTTACCCGCGCGCCAGAGCATTGGGGACAGTTCGACCTGTGCATCACGAATCCACCCTGGGAGGTCTTAAAGCCTGATCGGCGGGAGCTCACCGGCCTCTCCCCGCAGGAGGTCGAGAAGTATATCCGTCTTCTGAAAAAGCACGACGCGGTTTTGCGCGAGATCTATCCCTTGTCTGCTCCGTTAAAACGGTTCTCAGGTTGGGGAACGAACCTAGCGCGGTGTGGTGTAGAAGCATCCCTACGGTTGCTTTCTCGTGAGGGTGTGGCAGGGATTGTCTCCCCGTCATCGCTCCTCGCGGACCAGATGTTCGGGAATATACGCAAGTGGGTTTTATCCAAACACTGTGTACACGACCTCGCCTTCTACGCAGCAGAGGCGCGACTTTTCGAGAACGTGGACCAGCCGAGCATCACCATTGTTGCTTCTCGGGCGCCCCAGAACGGCACCGCTCCTGTTCTATCAGTCTATGGCAAGGACCTCTCGAAGAACTCCCTCAAGATGTCCCCTGACGAGTGGCGCCAGCTGGACGAGGGCAGCTTTATTGTGCCACTTCAATTCGGATTAGCCGTCGTAAAAATGCAGGCCAAGTGGCGCCACCTACCAAAGTTCAACGACCTAGAGAGCCAGGAGGCGGGCGGGCTATGGGCCGGACGCGAGCTCGACGAAACCGGCCACGAGAGTTTTCTTAGCGAAAGAGGTGATTACCTTTTCATGAAGGGCCGTATGGTCAAGCGGTATGGCATTGCCGAGCAACCGACGCGCTTCGTCAACCATCGCGGGCCGCGCATTCCGATTTCGGCCGATCGTCACCGGCTCGTGTGGCGAGATGTCGCACGGCCGAACCAAAAAAGAAGAATGCATGCAACGATCATTCCTCCCGGAATCGTCACCGGGAATTCCCTGAGTGTCGCATATTTCCGGGACGACAACTTGCCGCGACTAAAGGCTCTTTTGGCAGTCATAAACTCTCTTGTGTTTGAGGCGCAGGTACGGAGCCGGCTCGCTACAGCCCATATCTCCCTCGGCTCTGTGCGAGAAGTGCATATCCCGCACCTGACGGACGGCAGCATAGTAAACACCTTGGCAGCACTTGTGGACCAAAGTGCCGCCGGCGATGCGCAAGCCAGCACTAGGCTCGAAGTCGAGGTGGCTCGGTTGTACGGCTTGAGCCGTGACGACATGGCAGAGCTGCTCTCCTCTTTCGCCAAAATAGAGGGCCATGAAGCGACCGAACTATTGTCCATGCCCCAGTGGGGCCGGGCGGCAGAAACGACTATGCCGCAGAACGTAAAAATATGGAATCACTACACCGCCAGCCTCAGCGATCTTGACCTGATGATTGCCCGCGCAGTTCCACCTGGGGGAAATTGGAAGGACATCCCCAAGAGTGTCCCATCACAGCGCCTCCAGCAGATTCGTGAGAGCTATGCGGCGGGGGAAGGCAGCCGCTCAACGTATTACGGCAGACTTCATCCCGAGGCTCCCGCGTATACCATCAGCACCTATTTCAGCCGACCGGGAAACGGTTGCCACCTCCATTACGATGGCGGCCAGCACCGCGTTCTGTCGCAGCGTGAAGCCGCGCGCCTGCAGTCGTTCCCTGATTCATTTGTGTTCCAAGGCAACAAAGGCTCAATAAACCAGCAAATCGGGAATGCCGTTCCCCCACTCCTGGCGTACCAAATAGCGTCTCGTTTCCCAAAGCCGGGGCAATTCGTCGATCTGTTCAGCGGTGCCGGCGGCCTGGCTCTGGGTTTCGTGTGGGCCGGTTGGCAACCGATCGTTGCGAACGACATAGAAGAGTCGTACCTCAATACCTATCGGGCGAACATCGACGAGAAGGCCATCCTCGGTGACATTCGGGACACCGCGGTCTTTGACAGGCTGCTAGAAACCTGCAAGGAGCAACGAAACCCCAAGCTCCCGCTCCTCGTGCTCGGCGGCCCACCCTGCCAAGGGTTTTCTACCGCCGGAAACCGGAGATCAATGAATGACAAAAGGAATTGGCTTTTCCGTCAATATAAGAACGTCTTACAGGGAATCAAGCCGACAGGTTTCGTGTTTGAGAATGTCACTGGACTGCTCAACATGGATGGAGGCCGGATGTTCGAGATGGTCCGACGCGAACTCCTCGACGAAGCAAAGTGCCTTTCCGCCTGGAAGCTGAAAGCCGAGGAATACGGCATTCCTCAGCGCAGGACGAGAGTAATACTCGTAGGCGGTTCAAAACCTCTTTCGCCCCCGCCTCCGATCACGCAACTCGATGCACAAGCCACGCTCTTTGGCGTTTTGCCCCCGGCAATTACGGTTAGCGATGCTCTTTCCGATCTACCCCCGTTGGCCCCCGGAGAAGATGGGTCCACGAAGGACTATTTGTGCGAGCCGCTGCATCCATACCAGCGGTTCATGCGCGGGCTCATTTCTGCGGAGGAATATCTATCCACCCTCACGGCAGACCTCTGCCAAGCCCAGCCGGCCTAATCTTCCTCAATCTCGTCGTCCAGCGGCGCCCTTACGTAGCGTTCGTCGTCCCACAGCGCGGAGAGTTCCTCGGCTACAAGGTCCATCGCATGTTGCAGCACCGCCCGCGCTCGGGCGAACTCCGCCGGCTCGTTCTGGGCAGATGGCACCTTTACGACGACACCACGCAACTCCTCATCTGAAGGAACTTCAGCGGAAAGGACACTCTTCAGTTCCTCGTCCAGCCGTTTTATGCGGTTCGACTCGGCGTCAAGTTCGCAGATGGCCTTTCTGATCGTCTTTTCTATCTGGTCATTGGAGATCACGAATGCATTTCGATTTTCCTTGCCGACGTAATCTCGAAGTGCGTCAAAGGCGACGCGGAGGCGGCGCGCCTGCTGCTCGACGGCATATTTTGTTCTCCGAGCTGAACGAACTAACTGATCGAATCGAGTGAGGTGGTTCTCAACACGAAGGTTCACGAACTCGACGTTGTGCTTTGCACAATCCAATCCGAGAAACGTGGCCAGGAAAGCGAAATGGCCGGCATTAGCAATCCGTTCCAGAACGCGCATTAAGGTGTGGCGATTATCCCGAAGAAGCTTACTGAGTCTAAGCGCCGTCTCTTCATCGACGACGCTTCCCTTCCGCCGGTCCCATAGTGCCTTGCAATACCATGAAGCGACTTGCTCACCTCTGCCCTCCCCTGCGAGCAGGTGCCTAACGTCCCTCACCGGCATCCGATTATTCTTGGCGCTGTTACAGTTCCGGCAGAGGAGCTGGAATTCCGGCCTGTGCACGAAGCCCAGGGATATTGGGCCGATGTGATCGGCCGAGCACGGTCCCGCATGCCCGTTGACACAGGCCTCCTCCTTGAGATTCTTGGCGGAGCGAATGAGGCCCATCAGCCTATCGGCTGCCACCCAATCACCTTCGACCCAATACTCGAACACTCTTCGGTCAGTCGTGTACGACTGCAGATTCTCCTTACTACGGCCGGGATCAGTTTTGCTGCGGCAACACAGATTAAACGAATGAAATCCGTCTAGCCGGTCCGGCGCATTCGACATCGCCCCTGGACTGAGAGTGGAAGGCTCCTGCGGCACATAGCTCCTCTCTATCCAGGTCAACCAAGCTTGGAGTTCGCGCGGGAGGTCCGGCACCTTTACCGACGGTGTGCCGAGCAATGCGGGGAGAGATGTAAACGCGCGATCTCCGAACTGTTCGACAAGGCGCGTGACGAGGCTTTTAATGTGCTCATGTGCATCCACCGGAAAGCTCTCGTCTACAAAATCTTCCTTTTCGAGGCGACGGCGAAGCGTGGCCGAAGGGTATGCATATCGAATGTCCATCACCCGTCCGCAGTTCTTACACGGCTTCTTCTTCGTTGGGTGGATGATCTTTGCCGTTCTGCTGATCCAGTGCGGGGCATTCTGATCTACACCGACCTCAACCGCTTTTCTTCTCCACCAATCCCGGCGGCGGTGGTGCGTGTCCTTATGTTTTCCGGATTTCCGGTTCGACGGGGCCTCCCATTGAATGTCCCCGTTGTCCATGTAAACATCTGGCATCCCGGCGTAGTTCGGATGTTCGACTATGAAACGCGCGTACTCGAGGAACGCTTGGGGGCCTCGCCCATAGTCTGGTTTTCTAGCCATATATTGCCCTCGGAGAAGATCGAAAGGTAGGCTTTCGGTGTCGCTAGCCAAACAATCGCGAGTCCGTGTTCACAGGCCCTCCAGCAGCTCTGATAGATTCACATTGAGCGCCCTCGCAAGGACTTTCAGGTTTTCTAGGCTAACGTTGCGTTTCCCCCGCTCAATGCTGCTTATGTACGTTCGGTCCAAGCCGCAATGGTCCGCAAGCGCCTCTTGAGACATGCCCGTCGCCTGTCTCAACTCACGCACCCGTCCACCGAATTGCACGAGAAGTTTTGACGGACCCTTAGCCATTTGCACAAGGATCAGCCCTTATGCACTATAAGTCCACGGACTTTGAGTCACGGGGGAGGGATTCAGGCTGGCTGGCGCAGACCTCTGGTTTATGGAGCCAGCGATTTCCCGAAGGGGCTTGTGAGTGGTGATGAACCGCTCTCTTCCTATTGGGTTCGCTCATTACTCCGCGGCTCCCTTGCGAACGCGTGTCGGCTTTGCGAGGCGCAGTTTCTTGATCTGCTCCACGGTCTGGTCGAAATCGCTAATGGGTTGGGTGGACTCAAACTGGCAGCGTTGCTCCTCGTATTGGGCAAAATGGGTGTAGGCGTGCCCCTCGGCGCAGCACCCGTTCCGCCCATGCCCGCTTGTTCTCACGCTGGTTTGATGACATCATGGAAAACAGGGGTTAGGGACTCGGGACTAGGGATTCGGGAGAGCGAGGAACTAGTTCACGGCATACCGTAGAAATCGGGTCCGGAGTTACTGTTAACTGTCGACTGTGAGCTGCCGACTTGCCGTATTGAGGTGGAATGGACGCGAAGTTGACTTTTAAGTATGACCGGGAAGCCGACATCCTGCACATTGATAAGTGCTCGCCCTATCCTGCCCAGGAATCGGAGGAATTGGGCGACGATGTGGTGGCACGCCTGAATCCCACCACACGCCAAGTGGAGAACCTGGAAGTAATGTTTTTCTCCACGCGCCTGCTGCGGAGCGACCTCTTTGAATTGCCCGTCACCGCGGACCTGCGGTTGACGGTATCCTAATCTTTCGCACGTCAATCTCCACCTTGCCCGCTCCTTGCACCGCGTCGCAGTGATACAACACGCCTCACGACCGGCAGATTTCCGCGATCCGTTCGACCGGGAACAACACTCCTGATTTCGTTGTTCGCCCACACCGGAAGGGCAGTGATCAGTGGTTAGTGGTTAGTGGTTAGTTGAACCAACAAAAAACCAGCAGTCAGCTTTCAGCTATCAGTGGTCAGCTAAAGCAGAAAAAAAGCCGCAAGCACTCGCGGTCCACCGGCAAGTAGGTCACGCGGTAGCCGGGCTGTAGCGGCGGGTTTACCCCGCCATTGGGCTGTAGCGGCGGTCTCCGACCGGCCGAACGTCGATCGGAGATCGACGCTACAATGTGGCGGGGTGAACCCGCCGCTACATAATGCCTGGCAGTAATTCCGCACCAAGGATGGTCCGATGAGGCGATGGCCCGATTCCGGCCATATTCAGGATGAGGTTAAGATGGTGGGAGAGCGTTCCCGCAAAGCCGGCGTAATCCCCGTGGCAAGGGTCCGCGGAAAGGCAATTTTCCGCTAGAAAAAAAGGTTGCAAAGCGCTTGACAAAAGCGCAATGTGGCCTTAATATTGAAAATCGCTCTGTAAGACCAATCCTCTTCAGAGTAATGGCAGTCGGGACGCCGAGTAAGGTTTCCGAAAAACGGCGCCGGGTGCCAACCTTCCCCAAAATGGGGACCCCGAGAACATCGGGGCCTATAGCTCTTTGACAACTGAGTTGAGCAAGCCACGTCAATCGAAGTTTTAGTATCGATCGCTGAGCGACGCCTTGTTCTTTTGGCGAAGAACGGGGCGGAGATCTTCTGTTGGGTTCGTTGGTGCAAACCGGCGCAACCGCGGCAGGGGAAACTCAAAAAGATCAGCGTGCAGGCGCTTAAAGTTTGGCAGTCTGTGCGCGAGCCGAATTCAAACGAGAGTTTGATCCTGGCTCAGAATCAACGCTGGCGGCGTGCCTAACACATGCAAGTCGAACGAGAAAGCGGGGGCAACTCCGTGAGTAAAGTGGCGACCGGGTGAGTAACATCGTAGCTAACCTACCCTCGAGTGGGGGATAACCTGGGGAAACCTGGGCTAATACCGCATAACATCCTGATGGCGCGAGCCGTTGGGAGCAAAGGCCCGCAAGGGCCGCTGGAGGAGGGGGCTCAGCCGATTAGCTAGTTGGTGAGGTAACGG
>CAVQAP010000021.1:0-59934 GCA_963710405.1 uncultured Acidobacteriota bacterium
GGAATCTCGAATCTAGTGGTTTCCGGCATTCAAAATTAGAACGATCGACGACGCCTAGAGTCACTGGCGGTCGAAGCAGCGATTCTGTCCGCGCTATGCGGACTGCCAATTTGCGCTGGAACGGCCAGAAGTGGGACAAGAAGAAAGCTCCTACCTCACTCAGAACCAAAAAGTGTTAGCCTTTTTCCTCGAACAATTCGCTCATAATTAGACTGCCCATACAAACATGTAAGCATTCCTCACTCCTGCCTCCCAACCCCTTGCGCGCTCTGCTCAAAGGACTCTGCCACACCAAGCCGACCTGGAAACCTATGACCCCGTTGACGCTTAAATTCCGCGTATGCCCGGCGATTCAGCCGGAGATTGCTCCGGTAGGAAAGAGCTCCTAGCACGGCGAACAGCGGCGCGCGGCGTTGCCTTAAGTTGCTCCACACCCGGCACAGAATGCGCGGCAGGGAATAGAACTTCTGGTCGCAGGAAATCATTTCTTCGATGATGCTGTCCAGAGAGAAATGCTTACACCGCGCCACCGGGAAGGTCAGCGTGTAGTATTTCCAGTCCTCCGGGAACGTATCGAGGGCGATGCGGCCTTGGGATTTCATCTGCTCCCACAGGCGCGTGCCGGGCAAGGGAGTCAGAAACATCGCGTTGAGATTATCCACACCGTACTGGCTGGCGGCGGCTGCGGTGCGCTTGCCGATGCCCGGCTGGTCGTTGTCCAGACCGATGATAAAGGAACCCACCACCAGAATGTGGTGCCGCTGTATTCGCCGCAAGGAGGCGCGGAAGTCCCGGCCCTTTAGAAGGTTGAATTTCTTGCCGAGCTCCCGAAGCCCTTCCGGCGTGGGCGATTCAAAGCCGATGAAAACACCTCGGCACCCGGCCTTCGCCGCCAACGCCAGGAGTTCTTCGTCATCGCCGAAGTTGATGGTAGCCTGGGTAACCCACTCCTTTCGCAGGTTCGCCTGGGCCATGGCGCGGAACAGGGCCTTGGCGCGGGCGATGTGTTCCGGGCGTGTGCCGATAAGGTTGTCATCCACCAGCAGAACGCGTTTCTCCCGGATCAACTGGAATTCCCGCACGACATCCGCAATAGGCCGCAGCCGGTAGTGGGCGCCGTTGAACGCCGTCACGCTGCAGAAGGTGCAGTTCATGGGACACCCGCGCGTGGTCTGAATGGCTCCCATGGCATAACTCCCGGTCAGCAGATCGTGCCGGGCGGGGGGAACGCTGCCGATCTCGGCAAACCCTCCGTCATAATGGCGCTTCAGGTGCCCGTGCCGGCTGTCCTCCAGGACTTGCGGCCAGACACGTTCGGCCTCCCTGGTGACGACCGAGTCCGCCCGCTCCAGGGCCTCGTCCAGGCACATGGTGGCATGAATGCCCCCCATGACCACGGGCACGCCCAAGCGTCGGAAGTGAGCGGCCACCTCATAGGCACGATTCGCCTGCGAGGTAAAGGCGGTAATCCCCACCAAGTCCGGCCGCGGCATGGCCGCATAGTCGGGCACGCCGAGGTTCTCGTCCACGATGGTGATTTCCCACTCCGGAGGGGTTAGTCCCGCGAGAACCATCAGGCTGAGCGGTTTCCACACCCGGAAACGATTCCAGCGGCTCTCCTTGACTCTGACGATGCTGACCAGCGGGTTGGAGGGGTTAATCAAACACAGGCGCATAGCGTCCGTTCACCCACATGTCTTCCAGGATTCCCGTTCACATATTTCGGACGGAGGAAGTATACATCGTACTGCCCCATTTTGCAGCGATTCGGTTCAGTTTTCCATCCCAGTGGCCTTTAGGAGATGTCGAAAAAGCGCGCATTGGCCCTCATCACAAGCCTCACCCGCCGGGCGCTTCCTCCGCTCGGACTGATTTCTCGGACACTGCCCTGTCCCTTATATCTTTGTTGATGGGGTTCTCTCCCTGCTGGTCAGTTTCTGATATCTCCCGGAAAGTGGCAGCGCCGCGATTCGCCGCAACATGGCCCCGAGCAACCGCCGCGTCAGGCGGCTCTCCGCCAGGAGCAACCATTAGTACCAGGCGAGCAAGCGAACGCCGCGGTGTCTTCACTCCTATCATGGAAGAACAACGAACAGCGCTGTGCCAAATGGAGTGCACGCTCGGCATTCGGATGGAGAGAATACAAGCGATCGCGTATTGCAGAAGAAGGGTTGGGTTCGGAGTGGTCGAAGATTTTAACTAAGGGCAACATGCCCATATCTTCCTTTATCCCTGCCAAGCGCTGTGGGTCTTGGTGGCTTCGTCGACAACGATATGGGCTAAACGGCCCCGGCCAGGGCCTGCGTTCGCCGCAGGGCCAAAACACTGTCTATTGCGCACGCCAGGACGTGAGCGAGTTCATCGCTGGTCATGGGAGGCACAATAAAGTCAAATGCCCCGCCAGCCATCGTCTCCACATAGAGCCTCATATCGATGAGGCGCGACACCACGATGACCTTCACGGGCTTAAGAGCCTCAAGCGCCAGCTTGACGACGTCCATCCAGGTGCCATCCGGAAGCAACGCTTCCGTAAAAACGAGGTGGGGTGGATCCGCCCCCTTAAGCTGCGCCAAAGCCTCTCCGCAGTTTCTCAGCCAATTGACCTTGACCGAGCACCCTTCCAGAGCCTCTTTCAGGACGCGCTGTGGTCCAGTGGGCTGGTGCAACAGGAGCGCCGAGATTTCTTCCTTCATGGGAACGGCTTTCATCTCCGGAAACCCGCAAGAGGCTTGTCGGCTGCAGGGAATACTCGCGCTTGGTGCGGGTTCAAGGGATTCACCAGCTCCGATATATGCCCAAAGGCCTTTTTTTGCGGACGCTGGCGCGCCAGGTATTCCTGAATATCCTTCTCCCCAATGCGCAGGTGGGACTCGGCGCATAACTCGGGTGTTTCCCGCTCCAATTCGTGCCGCAATCGCTCGAAGCAGATGCCCGGCCCATCCTGAAGTCTCAAGGAGCCCCAACGAGACGTCTTGGACTCAATTGCCACTGTGAATTCGCGTGCCTCTCGGGGTGGGTCCACCACATCGAAATTATAAATCCGGGAATTAGCTTCAATGTCGTACCCGGCGAATTGGATTAACATGCCTCGACCTCCTGAGTGCCCTGCAGCGCGGATCCTTTGAGCCGTCGCTGAACGCTAAAGACGGAAGTTGCTTTTGTTCTCTTGCCTGGCTTTTTCCAGCGCCTCGCGGTTCTTCCCGTCTTCCCTCTGTTGACGCTGAATCTCCCGCTGGGGAGCCGTTTGCACATCTAATCGGTTGGCTTCTCCGGTCGCGGCCCGGGCTAGGGCATCCAATTTTTTCGAGAATGCAATCATTCCAAAAGTCGGTTGGTAACTGGAACGATAGAGGTTAAACGAGTACTGGGCGTCTTCCCAACGCGCGATGATGAGTTCGCTATCGTTGTAAACTTGATCCGAAGAAAAGGCGATTTCGGTGTTAGCGGGTTTGGTAGCAGCTCCGTACTTGGTCGAAATCGCTTCGATCATGTCCCCTGTGGTGAGCCCTTCGGTTTCATCCCGATCGTAAGTGACCAGGATCCGATATAACTCTCCGTTGTAAAAACTGAAGAGGACCGTTTTGACCGGGTCCGTTTGCGGCGCAGATCCGGTTCCGAGCCAGATCGGCCATTCCAGCTCTTGCATGACCGCCGGGCGTTCATGGATCAGCTTCGCGTCAGACAGTGTAAGGCCCGCCTGTTTCGCGACTGCCGGCAGTGTCTCTCCAAACTGAAAATTCCGGTAACGGGAAAGATCCAGCGTGCCCATTGCAGGCGCCGCAATAGGGACCGCTTGCAGCCAACCGTCGAGCACGCGCCCTTGCTGCGACCCCATTTCTTGAATTGGCAGTGGTTGGACAACATTCACCTTTGCTTCAGGCGGCTTCACATCTTGCGCTCGAATCAAGGGCGCCCCCACCAGCATGGCCCCTAATGCTGAAACTATCAGTCTGCGAGCGTTGATCATGGTAGTCCTCCTTCAGGGGACTTGATACTTTACGATTGCACTTCTGTTCAGATGGCCGCGAACCTCGCTTGATCCCATTCCGAAATGCGTTTGGCGTGGAAGAGGTGTACCCTTTCCTGAATATGTCGCGGATGGCCAACGACGGTGACGTAGGGCAGCCCCACGAAATTCTTCACGGCCACTCGGGAAATCTCTAGGCAGTTGAACCTGTCCGATTTCATGTTTGCAATGGCCTTCTCAACTGCCCTGCGGGTGGTTTTCTCTGAATCAGAACCGAAGGCCATCGCATTGACCTCACTGGCCATGTAGAAAAAGGTCCATCCCACCTCACAGAGTTTCCGGTCCATTCCAGAGCTACCCAGATTCTTGACCAGCCTCCAGCCCTTCAAATACGGATCGCTTTCTAAGGGCAAGCTTTCCGGCAGAAGCGTGCCTTCCTTAATAATGAGGAGCGTCCCGATCTCGATTGTTTGTGCCATTAGTTTTATCCTCACTTCTCATCACCAAGTCCCTTCGACGATTGGAACCACACGGCGCAGACGCAACGCATCCAGCCAGGTGCTTAGAGGCTCCCTTTCGGCTGAAGAACCGCAAGCAGCGAGTGCGCCGAATCTGAATTCTCATATTTCACCTCCCGCGAAACCAGCCTGACTAGCAACGGCCGCCTCTTAGTACATCCCTCCGCCCATGCCTCCCGGAGATCCTGCCGAAGCCTTCTCTTCCTTATCCGGGTACTCGTTGACTGATGCCTCGGTGGTGAGTAGCAGCGAAGCAATGGACGCAGCGTTCTGGAGCGCGGCGCGTGTGACTTTGGTGGGGTCGATGACGCCCTCCGCGACGAGGTCGCCGAAAAGCTCGGTCTCCGCGTTGAAGCCGTAGTTTGGGTTATTGTTCGACTTCACTTTCTCCACGACCACCGCGCCTTCATGACCGGCGTTGGCGACGATCATGCGTAGAGGCTCTTCGAGAGCGCGCGTCACGATGTTGATGCCGATCTGCTCGTCCCCGTCGCCCTTCAGCTTGCGGAGGGCCGGGATGCAGCGCACCAGCGCCACGCCACCGCCGGGCACGATGCCCTCCTCGACAGCGGCTTTAGTGGCGTGCATGGCATCCTCGACACGAGCTTTCTTTTCCTTCATCTCGGTCTCGGTCGCCGCACCAACTTTAATCTGGGCGACGCCGCCCACGAGCTTGGCAAGGCGCTCCTGCAGCTTCTCGCGGTCATAGTCGGACGTGGTTTCCTCGACCTGAGTACGAAGCTGCTTGACGCGGCCCTCGATGTCAGCACTCTTGCCGGCACCCTCGATGATGGTAGTGTTATCCTTGTCGATGGTGATCTTTTTGGCCTGGCCGAGGTCTCCCAGCTTCACGTTCTCGAGCTTGATGCCCAGGTCCTCGGAAATGGCCTTGCCGTCGGTCAGGATGGCGATGTCTTCCAGCATGGCCTTGCGGCGATCGCCGAAGCCCGGAGCCTTTACGGCCGCAGCCTGCAGCGTTCCTCGCAACTTGTTGACTACGAGGGTCGCCAAGGCCTCGCCTTCAACGTCCTCCGCGATTATGAGCAGCGGCTTGCCCGACTTGGCAATCTGTTCGAGCAGGGGCAAGATGTCCTTCATCGAGCTGATTTTCTTCTCGTGGATCAGGACCAGTGCGTTTTCCATCACGCACTCCATCCGCTCGGGGTCGGTGACGAAGTAAGGAGAGAGATAACCGCGGTCAAACCGCATCCCCTCGACCACCTCCAGTGTCGTCTCCATGGTCTTGGCTTCCTCGACGGTAATGACGCCGTCCTTGCCAACCTTCTTCATCGCTTCGGCAATAATGGTACCGATGGTGTGATCGTTGTTGGCAGAAACCGCGCCGACTTGCGCGATCATCGCGCCCTCGACCGGCTTCGAGATCTTGTCAATCTCGCCCCTGATGTGCTTCTTGTTGCCGTCCTTGCCGGTTTCATCGTAACCGCAAATGGTGCGCACCGCGCTTTCAATGCCGCGCTTCACGGCCATGGGGTTGGCGCCGGCGGCCACGGTCTTCGCGCCCTCGCGGAAGATCGCCTGGGCGAGAACGGTGGCGGTGGTGGTGCCGTCGCCGGCCACATCGGAGGTTTTGGATGCGACCTCGCGGACCATCTGTGCGCCCATGTTCTCCAGCGGGTCCGGCAGCTCGATTTCCTTCGCCACTGTGACCCCGTCCTTGGTGATGGTGGGGGCGCCGAATTTCTTGTCCAGAACCACGTTGCGTCCCCTGGGACCCAACGTAATTTTCACTACGTCCGCAAGTTGATTCACTCCGCGGAGAATCGCATGACGGCTCTCTTCGCCATGTACAATTTGCTTTGCGTTTGCCATAGTCAATTCCTCCAGGATTTCGATGTCTTCTTTTGTCGCTGCTCGGTTGCGGCAGCACCCCGCGGCATTTTAGCCACCGGGCTGTGAGCATCGGCTACCGACCTACTTCTTCTTGCTCGCGGTAACCGCCTTGCCTTCCACGACGCCCAGCACTTCTTCCTCCTTCAAGATCAGATACTCTTCGTCGTCCATCTTGATTTCTGTGCCGGAGTACTTGCCGAAGAGGATGCGATCGCCCGCCTTCACGTCCAGAGGAACAACCTTTCCATCTTCGTTCTTCTTCCCGTTTCCGACGGCGACCACTTCGCCTTCTTGCGGTTTCTCTTTGGCTGAGTCGGGAATGATAATTCCGCCCTTCACCGTCTCCTTCTCTTCAATTCGCTTTATCAGGATTCGATCATGCAGCGGTCTAAAATTCATCTTGAGTCTCCTCTCATGCTTAGTTCAGTAGGGGTTGACCTTAATTCTCATATTTCACCTTGGGGGAAGCCATCGTGTAGGCGGCGCCGCGAAGGTACTTACTGCGGTTCGCCTCGAGGGCCCAAATGGCCGCCACACATGCCGCGACTCCCAGCCGCACGTAGTAGCCCGCGGGCGTGGGCCACAGAAGCGCTAGAAGCAATACCGGAATGGAAACCCGCTTCATGATTCTCGTAAGCATTGGACACCTCTTTTCTTCCTTTGACTAAAGTCCTTTTTGACAGACAAGAATATAGAGGGCGGACTCGTGGGCGCCGCCGAAGGAAGGGCTCGTAACTTCAGGCTACAAGGCGACTGGACACGGCGTGGAAGGTCAAATCGGAGGCCTTACAGCGCTCAAGTCACCAGGCCTGCGAACCTCATAGCGATTCGCTCCCCGGAGTTCGACCTGTTATCGACGGTATCGAGAGCGTCGGTTCCCACTGCAATGCGGCCAGAGAGACCAGAAACGCCCCGATGCAAACCAAGTCCGACAACAGAAAGGCATTGTGAGAAAGCGCGATAGGCACGGCGGGATTGAAGAGCACCGCGATGGCCGCGAAACCGATTCCCCAGAAGTACCTGCCGATGCGGAATGCCTGAACGACTACCACGAGTGCTGCCACACAAACTACCATCTCTAGGCCGATGCGGTAGGTCGCCGAAGAGGTCAAAAACGCGCCGAGAAGCAATGCCATAATGGAAAGCCATTTCGTGAGTTTCGTAAACATGGGAAGCCTCGTTTCTCCTTAGTTTTGTTCAACGGACAGCAGCGAGGGCGACCTGCGTTGGCCACCCAGGCCGAATGAAATACATGGCGCCTTCAGGCAACCACGTGGGCAGGGATCTTGTGGAAGGTCGAGTTCGAGACCTCGCGCGTTTCAACCCGAGAAGTCCCCTCAATGACCTTCGCCAGGGCCTTCAGGACTTCTCGAAACATTCCGCGACCGTACGCTTCTGCATCCTCTTTCTCATCCCAGAAGCTGAGGCCAATCGCTTCCAATCCACCTGAGGCAACTAAGATGATCTTGTCCTGGAAACCCTTCAGTCCTCCCATCATCGGAATGACTTCATTCTCAACGATGCGCGTGAATTCCTGGACACGATTGGGCTTTAGATGTATGGAAACGCTCCGAGCAAACATGGGGACCTCCTTGGATCTCGCCTAAGAGGTGCGATTGCAGATTACCTGACTTAGTTCAGATGACCTGGAAGGTGGGAGTAGAATGTCTCATCTCCTTAACCAGAGTAGGTTAATTAACTTACTTTGTCAACCAAAATCCATGCTCTTCTCAAAAATTTACCAAATAAAGTTAATGACCGTAATAACCTGATAAACTGTGACTTAGAGCTTAGGCAGGCCTCGAACCGTTAGGCCTTGAGCAACAGGATCCGGCGGCGGTCTCATAAATTACGGATCCCCACACTTCGTAGTTACTCATCAGGATGAAAGAGCCTCGGACTGGCGCGACGGCTTTTTGGAAGGATGCACCAGCGGGTGGTCGGGCTGTTAATTCCGGCGGGAGAGCCGAGGCTGTGGCCGCAGAGCAATCGGTCCAGAGCCACAGGGAGGGGAGGGACAAAACCGAATGGGAAGGCCACGGTCAGCCGGTTCGGGCCTCGCATTGGGGCAGACGGGAGTCTGTCCTAGCACCTGGAACCCGCCCAGAGAAAAAACTGCGCTGGAATCTCTCGCTGGGTGTATCATTCGGGGTAGTTGGCGTCAAATTGGGAATTTGTAGTTACTCCTAACGCTTGGTGTTGATTATGGGAAGCAATGGGAGACTGCCATCGCGCTGAAGAAAACCAGGCGTTTTGATTGGGAACACTTCCTCGCTGAGATGTCCTACGGGAAGACTGTTCTGGAATCTAAACCAAAACACTACATCTACAGGCAGGGTGATCCTGCCGATTCCTTGTTCTTCCTTCAACGTGGCAAGGTAAAACATTCGGTAACGTCGAAACAAGGTAAGGAAGCGATTGTGGCTGTTTTGGACTCCGGCGATTTCTTCGGCGAGGGGTGTCTCGCCGGTCAGCCCTTGCGTATGGCAACTGCAACTGCGATGACCCATTGCATGCTGGTCAGAATCGACAAGCCTGCCATGGTGCGCATGCTCCATGAACAGCACGACGTCTCGGAACTATTCGTCGCGCACCTGCTTTCCCGCAACATCCGGTATGAAGAGGACCTTGTCGACCATCTCTTTAAGTCGAGCGAACTGCGGCTGGCTCGAATTCTCTTGCTGCTCTCGCATTTTGGCAGGGAAAGTCGAGCCGAAACAGTCCTTCCCAGCATCAATCAGGAGAGTCTGGCACAGATGGTCGGCACGACCCGTTCACGCATCAGTCATTTCATGAATAAGTTCAGGAAGCTGGGCTTCATCAAGTATAACGGCGGGCTCACCGTCCACCGTGGCCTCCTCAGCGTCGTCCTGCACGACTAGTGGCTTTCCAGCATAACGTGGCCTGATACTCGATGGGAAGGACACATGCTGACGAGTACCAGTTGAGTACCACTTGACCGTTCCTGGGGCGTTTTTGCGTGTATTCAGTCGCCAGCCGTCCCGCAAAACCAATCAGATAGACTTGCTAAGTGGGATTTGCAACCATGGGGTCAGGAGCCGCCAAGGTTGGGCGGCGAACTGCCGGTGAAGTGCTGCCAATGTCCTACGGCTCCGGGATGCCAACTTCCCTGAGCTTCAAGTAACGCAACGGAAACAACAAAACGAGAAAGGTCCAGGTTGTCGCGGCGAGAGCTTGGGCATATGCTACGGGTTTTGTAGGATCCCCTTGAGATGCCGTCCGCAACGCTACAAGTGTCCGCACTGTAAGTGGGACTTCGCCCGCAGGAAAAAGAGGTGTTGTCCAGGGTGTGGCACGCTGCTCTTGATCGTGTCTGATATGCTCTCCGATGCCGAGCTGACGGAGCTCCGGAGTTTTTGGATGTGCGACCCGCTAAAGGAAAAGTGGGACTTCATCCGAGATTGGGAGGAGCATAAGGTCGAGGCGATGCGAAAGTTCGAGGAGTACGTTTTCGGGTGGGGCGGCGCCTTGGGTCAAGAAAAGAAGACGTACCTTCCACTTCCCCGAGGGCTACAGTGAAGTCGCGCCACCGCCGGAGCCGTATGCCGTAAAGAGGCGTGTGTGTGTTTTGTGTGTGAACCCTGCGATTTGTGCGGTCTGTGCGGTATGTGCGGTACGGGGTTTCAATAACTTACGTAGAATGAACGGGGGGTGTGGGTTCGAATCCCACCCTCTCCGCCAATCCATCTATTATCAATAACTTACAGTTTTAGAAGCATTGCCAGCGTGCAATAAACCCAGATTTCCACAGATTCACCTTACGTATTTTCAATAACTTAAGCCTCCGTGGGTGCAATTGGAACTCACGTGGCCTCAATTGCACATGGGAAACCGAGTCTGCCAGCAATAATATGCAAGTGAGATGGCAGGCCAATGCAGCCGCAATCGTCGTGCGGGGCCAGCTGACCCGAAGCGAAAGCCGTCGGCAAGAAGCCATCTTTCCCACCTTCGCATCCGAAAAGCATTAGACAGTAACGCCACCCAGTCCGATGGGAGTCACAATAGTGTACCTCAAGAAACGACCAACAGACCGTGATCCTGCTCACTCCGAGATGATAAAAGAAACGAATTGACAGAGGAATTGCCAGGTCGTCGTCCACAATCGCGATAACGGCCTCAGACTGCGCCATGGATTCTTCATCATGGTACTTGGGAAGGGTAAAGTGGAAGCTGGTGCCGGGGCCGTCATTGACCGTAGCCCAGAGCCGCCCGCCATGGGCCTGGAGAATCGAACGGCTGATGGAAAGTCCCATGCCCATGCCGCCGGGTTTGGTGGTGTAGAAAGACTCAAAGATCTTGTCGATTGTGTTCGAGTCAACACCTGTCCCCGAGTCGGCAACCGTTACCTGCACCTGGTCCGCATCAATGTTTCGCGTGGTGATCACCAGTTCTCGCGCCCTGTCAGCCACACTGCTCATCGCTTCCATAGCATTCATGACCAGGTTTAGCAACACCTGCTGCAACTGCACGCGATCGCCGGAAACCGGTGAAAGGTCAGCGGCAAACTGCGTGCGGATGAGCACGTTCCTTTTTTTCGCTTCGTCCCCGACCAGCGCCAGGACCTCCCGAATGGTGTCGTTCAGGTTCAGCTCCTCGCGGGGCGTTGCCGCCCTCTTGGTCAGGCCCTGAATCCTGGCGATCACTTCACCGGCTCGCTTGCCGTCGCGGACGATGCGCCGGACCGCTTCCTGGGCTTCGTTAAGATTGGGCGAATCCCCCGCCAGCCAACGCAAGCAAGCATTGCCGTTCACCACCACACCCGAAAGCGGCTGGTTGACTTCATGAGCGATTGAGACGGCCAGTTCTCCCATCATACTGACCCGGTTGATGTGCGCGAGATCGGCCTCGAGCTGGCGCAGCCGCTCGCGCTCCTCTTCGGCACGTTTGCGGTCTTCAATGTCGGTGGCCACGCCGCACCACTTCACCAGCTTGCCCCGCTTGTCGCGCAGGGGTGCGAGGCGCGTCTGGAACCAGCGATACTGCCCGTCGGCGCCGCCACGTAACCGCGTCTCATACTCCACCGGCCCACCCTGAGCCGCCGCCGTCCGCCATTTATCGATAACTCTCTTGAGATCGTCGGGATGCACGGCCGCCTGCCAGCCAGAGCCTGACGCCTGCTCCACCGTCATCCGGCTATATTCCACCCAGCCCTTGTTCACGAAGGTACGGTAGCCGTCGGGCAAAGCAACAAACGCCAGGGCCGGCATGGTTTCAACGGCTTCGCGGAACTTCTGTTCCTCTCGCCGCAGTTCTCGCACACGAAGTTGATAAAGCCCCCAGAGCAATCCAAGCAGGGCCGCCAGGCACCCCGCGCGAAACCAACTTGTTTTCCACCACGGGGGTGTGATGAGAATGGGCAGCGACATCCCTTCTTCATTCCATACGCCTTCGCCGCTTGAACCCTGCACGCGAAAAACATATTTCCCGGGGTCCAGATTGGTGTAGGTGGCCAGGCGCTGCTTGCTGCCCACCTCGTTCCAGCCAGGTTCTAAGCCCTCGAGCTTAAATCGATAACGGTTCTTATGGGAATTTGCGTAACTAAACGCCGCGAACTCAAATGAGAAGACGTTATCCCGGTAGGAGAGAGTCAAGGAATCGACGTATGGGATGGCCATCTTAAGTACCGATTTAGCGCCGATAGGAACGGGTTTGTTGAAGATTTTGAAGCTCGTGATCACTACCGGCGGCACGTAGGGATTGTCGCGGACATTTTCGGGGAAAAATGCATTGAATCCATTGCTGCCGCCAAAGAACATCTCTCCGTTTGGGGCTTGATAACAACCGGTACTGAACTCATTGCTCTGCAAGCCATCGGACACGTCGTAGTTTCTAAAGGTTTCCAACTTAGGATCAAACCGGGTTATGCCCTTCTGCGTGCTGAGCCAAAGCCTGCCCAATCCATCTTCCTGAATGCACCGAATGGTGCTGCTCGGCAGGCCCTGCGTTTCCGTGTAGCGGGTGAACGTTTCGTTTTGACGGTTGAACCGGTACAGTCCATCTGTGGATGCCAGCCACAATGTTCCGGCCCGGTCTTCATGGATGGTACCGATATTGCCGCCGTGGAGCCTGTGAGGGTCACGCGAGTCGGGCGTGTAGTTCACAAAAGTCTTCGTCTTGTCGTCGAAGCGGCTCAGCATGCCGGCCCACGTTCCCAACCAGAGCGCGCCGGAACGATCTTCATAGATGGGACACACGCTATTTGCCAAGCTGGCCGGGTTATTTGGATCAGGCCGGTAATTGGTAAATCAGTCCGTTGCTAGATCAAAACGGCCAAGCCCGCCAACTTGTCCCGCCCATAAGTGGCCGCCCCCATCTGCAAAAACGCTGAGAACGTTATCAGAAATCAAGCTGTTGGGATCACTAGGGTTGTGCCGGTAATGCTTGAATCGCCCAGTGCGTTCATCGAACCGATCAAGACCGCTACCCCAGCCACCCAACCAGAGATACCCGCGTGCATCTTTGTAAATGCTATTAAGGTCACTGCCTATGCCAAGGGCATTTTTGTTTTCCGGGTCAGGAAGATAATGCGTGATCTTTCCCGTCTTTCGATCCAAGCTATCCAGGGCGCGAGGGAAGAACCCCACCCACAAAATACCGTTGGGCTCCTGATAAATCGCAGTGACCTTGCCCGGTGAGAGACTATTAGGGTCGCCGGGGCGATGCCGGTAACGGCCGAACTGTTCTTGCTGGAAATTGAGAGTATTAAGCCCCCCACTTCCAGTGCCCAGCCACAGCAAGCCGGTCCGATCCCGATATATTGAGACAACGGCATTATCACTGAGGCTATTCGGGTTGGTCTCATCGTGTTGAAAGAGACGCATCAAATGTTCTGTGCGCCGGTCAAAGTAATAGAGGCCCAGGCTTGAGGGCACCCAGAATCCATTCCCCCCATCATCGAGAAGGTGGCTACGAGCCAGGCCGACAGCACCGGCGCCAAGTGGGTACTTCGTGAGTCGCTCTGCCTGGCGATCGTATTTGACGAGCCCGACGATCGGGGACCAAGTTAGCATCCACAAGTTGCCGACGTTGTCTTCATAGACATAATCTGCGGCTAGGCCCGGCAGGGTTGCAGGAGGGCGAGTAATCTCTCCAGTCTGGGGGTTCAAATGAAATAGGCCGCGCTCGCCCACAAACCAGATATCGCGATGGCTATCCTCGATAACGTCAGTAATCCTACCAACAAACTGGCCATCGCTGTCATTGCGGTAATGAGTGAAGGTTTCGGTCGCCGGGTCAAACTTATCCAGGCCGCTGTCTGTGGTACCAAACCACAAATAGCCGCGACTATCGCGGGCGATGCTCTCAACCCAATCGCCGCTGATGCTGTTGGGGTTCTTGGGGTCGTGAAGGTAGCGGGTACTGCGTTCGGTTCTGGGGTCGAATTTGTTTACGCCTCCATATAAGGTGGCAACCCACAAATAACCTTGATCGTCTTCCATCAGATCCATAATGAAGTTGTCGCTTATGCTCCCGGGATCGTTGGGGTCATTTTTGTACGCGACGAAGGCGTTACCATCATAGCGATCGAGGCCGTTTCCAGTGGCAAACCACATGAAGCCCCGGCGATCCTGCAAAATGGCAACAACATTATTTTGAGATAGGCCATCGTCGGTGGTGAGATGGGTGAATCTGAGGTCTGTCACCCGGGCACGGCCGCCCTGCGCGGGGATATTCTGAAAGTTGCGGGAAGTTGAGCCAGCTTTCCCTTCGCGGTCCCCGCGCAAGCCCGCCTGCGTGGTCAGATGCGCGAAGCGTGTGTTCCTGGCTCCGCCACTTCCGACTTTGGCTGGGCGGGGTTCAACTGCTACGGCATATAAAGCGGGAATAATGCAGAGAAGCAAGATCCGGCTCGCACCCCGCAAGCCCCACGCTGTATTTTGGCGGATAGTGCTCATGCAACCGCCTTGTCCCCCGTGATAAGACGGAGCATGTTGAACGCGCCAAGCGCAATGAGTGCTAGCGTAGTTCGCATTTGTGACTTCGCCCGCTCCATGTCGCTAACATTCTACTCCAAGAGGAGGTAAACGCTCGCGTCCGCCCAAAGCACGACGGACCAACCAGGGCCCACGTAGCAGAGAACAAAAAGCGGCAATCGGTTCCGAGGGGTCGTCGTCCACAATCGCAATAATCGCGTCAGACTCCTGCAACTCCCGCATCTACTGCCCCTGCGTGGCACTTCGGAAGGGTAAAGTGGAAGCTTGTGCCTGGGCCGTCATTGACCGTAGCCCAGAGCCGACATCCATGTTGATTACCCGGAAGACCCTCCCCGGTGCGAATGGAGTAGATGGTCCCATTCTTCTCGATGTGATCGAGAGAGCCACGGTTTGCGACCCAGATGGTGCCGTCTCTGCTGGCTAGAACTCCCATCAGCCGATCATTCCCCAAGCCCTCTAAGGCCGAGAAACGGGCAACCCGCGGATCGCGAAACTTGTCGATCCCGTCCGGTTTCGTCGCCCAGAGAATTCCTTCTCTGTCCATCCAACCAAAAGCCGCCTTTCCCATCAGCCAGTATGGAATTTACTGGGGAAATTGGTATTCCCCCAGCTATGCCGAAGCACTTCATGGCGCGGTCGGTAACATGGCATAGGGGTGCGTCTGTCTCCGAGCAGTCGCGTAGCCGCGGGTTTGCATTTTCCCCTCCTGGCCCGTCAGATTATACTCCTAACCACCTCTAGTGGTGCCGTGTCTCGCCCTTACGGGTCTGGTCATCGTAACCGCACGCGAGGAACTCTTCCGCTGACGGGAGCGCGCGAGCCGCAAACCCAAGCTCCCTTAGCAGACCGGCTAGCGACTCGCGCACGGACTCGTCGTCATCGACGACCGATATGAGCGGAATGTCGCCCATTGTGAATCCCTCATGACCAATCCCGCGTTCGTCTCCGACGGCACTCCCATGCCAACTCGCCGGCAACGTCCCCGCCATCCTCGTAACTAGCCAACATGCGGCTGTGATGAGCGACTCGACCGCAGGATGTCTATTGTACTTTGGTATTGGTCTCCGGCGGAGGTCAACGCCAGGGGACCAACACGGGCGAGCATCTGTGTGTAAGTCTCCTCCGGGGCCCTTTGACGGCCGCGCCCTAGCGGAACCTCGGGCGGTACCGGAGGGCGCAGGGCGCGCCCGCGATTTACACTCTTCTACGCCCCATAGTCCTCGACGAGGTAGCTGGCGAGCCGGATTTCATCGCGTCGGATAAGCGGGGAGAGACACTTCGTGTGAAATAATGCCGTGTCAGGATTTCTACAGTGTTGACCGATGGTGTGTGGGCTGAGGTCAGAGTCGGTAACGAACACCCGCGCCTCTTCTCAGAGCACAACGCGCAGGGCGTACAGGCGTCCGTGTAAAACGTGAACACGAAGAGTTGGCCTGCGCCCTCCGAGCCGGTAGAAGATATCGAACAGGGCAAGGAAAGAGCGGGAGAGAGCGCGCGTACTTGAAGCGTGCCGCACATTCGGAACTGCCGCTGGTCACGTGGAAGGAGTACCGCTCGCGGTAGCATGACTGGCGAGAGCGCGTTGTCTCTCACCTTCTCAATCCGGCCCAGCGTGCAATAGCGTGCAAGCGTCTATGGCAACGGTGGCATGTTTGGCATGTACGGCAACATGGAATCTGTAACTTACAGATAGGACAGGACGCCGATGGGTTCGAATCCCACCCTCTCCGCCAGTCACCCTCACTTCGCCGCCTTCTGAAGCAGCAGCGCCCAATCCAGCCAGCCCGGCGGCTTGGGAAGAGTCCAGGCTGGCCCATGGACAGAGGGCAGGGGAACGATCTCCCCGGTCGTGCCGCTGAACCATCTTGCCTTGTATTCACCCGGCTCAAGCTTGAGGGTGATATCTCCGCACTCGTTTTCAAATCCAAAGTGCTCCGCGTTTCCGCACAGTGGTCGAATGGGGATGTAGACGGCATAAATCTCTCCCGGCTGGGCGAGGCAATAAGCTCCTTTGCTGACCAGTTCGTCGTGCGGCGAGGTTTTCCACCACTCGAAGCTGGTGAAGAAATCCACCATGTGTGCGTAACCTTTAAACATCACTTGCGTATCGTCGCCGCGTCCGTTGACCTAGCCTCCGCCTGTATCCGGCCAGACGTTGGTGCCACGCCGTGCGCTCTCGCCCGCCGTCCCATAGGCGCCGGCCATGGCGATGTCCCACGCCATCTGGCGCAAAGTCTCCGCCGACGCTCCGGGAGGGGCCGCGGCCCAGTGCGGATAGTGGTCCTCGTATCCATACTCTTCGTTCGTCTGGGGGATGATGCGCCCCGTCTTCTGCTGAATTTCGCGCTCCTCCAACATCAGGGCATGTTGCTGGTGTGACCAGTTCTGAATGGAGGTGAATCCGAACCAGGCGGAGGTGCGGTCCTGGTGCTCGCGATGCACGGGGTGGCTGGAGGCGAGGTGATGGTAAGGATCCCAACCTTCGATCAAGGTGCCCGTCTCGTGCGCCCACTTCTCGTCGCGGAAACTGTCGAGGTCATCTCCGAGGTCGTAGGTAATGTTGGAAAACGCGCTCAGCCGGGAGACGGCGTAGCGAAGGTAGCGGCGCTCGTCCTCGCTCGCCGCCGGCGCCATGGCGATGTCGGTGGAAATTTCCTGGACCACCGAAATGATCATGTCCTGGTCGCGGGCAAACCGCAACATGCGCTCCCATTTCTGCCAATAGGGGAGATTGAAACGAGTGAAGTCAATCCCCGGGAGTTCATAGCTCGTGGGCTTCTCGGCCATCCAGGGCCGCAGGAACATGGTGAAGTTGTCGCCGAGGATAACCGGTTCGCCCCAAAACTCATTGGCGGCACCCGCCAGCAGCACGCGCATCCGATTGATCTTCAACTGGTGCAAGCGCTCGATGCTGTAGTCAATTACGCGGTCGTCACGCCAGCCCATCAGCCAGAATGCTGTCGTACCATTGAAAAAGTAATGTTCCCCGGTGCCTTCCCAGATGAAATGCCAGGGGTAATCAGGATCGACGCGGATGGGCCCGCGCCGGTGGCCGTCAGTGGCCCGGAAGGAGCCCGAGTGCGACCACTCGAAGCCGCCCTGGCGATAAGCCACCGTATAGGTGTAATCACCCGGCGCCGAGGGCATAAACCGCACGCGGAAAACGCTGCCATCCGCAGAATCACAGAAGCCCTCGAACGTCGAACCGCCGGTTTTCCCCCGTTTTTCCGAACTGCCCGGAAACAGCGGCTTCCGTAAACGGATTCTTCACATCGGGGGACGCGATGTTCAGAGTGACTTCGACGAAGTCGTATGCTTCGACCGTTTGGGAGGATTGGGCAATGTGAATCGAACCCGGAGCGCCCACGACGCGAGTAGGCGCGCACACGAACAATAGGAAGCAGACAGACAGAAACTGCCGCAAACTCGATTTAGGTATCTTCCTGATCATGGGTTAACTCTCTTTCGTGAAGTGGTGGCCGCGGCGGGGCAGCCGGACCATTCAGTTATGCATCGCGCGAATCCGGTGCATCATCGTCTGCACATCGCGGATTTGCGGGTCGTCAGCAGGAGAAAGGCTGAGGTAGGCGCGGAGGTCGGCCAGCGCTTTCCCATAGCGCCGCAGGAGAAAGTTGATCATGCCGCGATCGTGAATCTCCTGGCGGGAGGTGGGGTCGATAGCCAGGGCCATTTCAATCATCATCAGGACTTTGGCAAATTCCTTGCGGCGGAAATAGGCGCCCTTAAGGTTATTCAACATGCGGGTCAGGGTCTGCTTGGGCGGCGAGACTGCTAAAAACGACGGCCGGAATTCCGTCTCTTCCCCGAATTGGGCTTTCAGTTTCTCCTCGCAATCCTGAAGGGTCAGAATGGCGCCACCGTGGTAAGGGTCCAAAAGGATTTCTTCCGAGGCGGCAAGATACTTAGCGAGGAAGTGCCCGGGAAATCCCACTCCCACCACCGGCAAGCCGCAGCGGCGCGCGACTTCCTGGTAAACGAGTGCGAGGGTGATGGGAATTCCTGCTTTGCGATCCAAAACATCATTCAAGTAACTGTTGCGGGGGTCATCATAATCTTCCTCATTGCCGGTGAATTTTTCCTCCTCGAAAAGGAGGCGATTGAGATTGGCAATATTGTCGTGGGGCGACTGGCGAGGATCGCATTTGGCGCGTGCCGCCAGCGCGTCCAGCCGCTCCAGTTGAGCGGAAATATCCAGCGCCGGATACTCCGTGCGCGCCAGCAGCAGGGCCGCCTCATCCAGGCGTACCTTTTCCGCGGGGCGAGCCAAGTAACGAGCGAATTCACTTACAGCGTCAGGATAATCCATGAGTTCATTGACAAGTGACGAGTAGCTATCAGCTTTCAGCTAAAACCTGAGGTGCCTCCTCAATGCTGATTCACTTGTTTCCGTCTTGCCCGTCGCTTGTCACTTGTCACTGCCATTTCAGGCCCGGAAGAGATTGCGCATCAGGAAAAAGAGATTGGCGGGCCGCTCCGCAAGCCGGCGCATAAAGTAAGGATACCACTCCCGCCCGAACGGAACGTACAGGCGCACCCGCCACCCTTGCTGGACCAGGGCGCGCTGGAGTTGCCGGCGGATGCCATAGAGCATTTGGAATTCGAAGTTTTCCGCCGCAATGCCGTGCGCGCGCGCAAAGCGCTCCGTGGCCGCGATGATGCGCTCGTCGTGCGTGGCGATGGCGTGGTAAATCCCGCTGGCAAGAAGCTTTTCCGTAAGCTTCTGGTAGTTCCTATCCACATCGCGCTTGCGGGCGAAAGCGATATCCGAAGGTTCTTTATAAGCTCCTTTGACCAGGCGGATGCGGACGCCGCGCTTTAGCATCTCTTCCACGTCCGCCTCCGTGCGGCGGAGGTAGGATTGAAGGGCAATACCCATCGCGTCACGAGGAGCGTCCGCGGAGCAGAACACCCGCAAGGTGGCGTCCGTGAACGCCGAGCCTTCCATATCGACCCGCACAAAATTGCGGTGGCGCGCCGCACTTTCCACCAGCCGCGCTAAATTCCGCCGCGCCAGCCCTTCGTCAATGGCCAGACCCAGTTGCGTGAGCTTCACGGACACGTGCGAGTCGAGCTTCTCCGCCGCGAGGCGATCGAGCAGTTGCAAGTAAGTTTGGCAAGCGGCTTCGGCGGCAGCGGCTTCGTGGACGCTCTCACCCAGGCAATCGAGCGTCACCGTGAAACCCTCGCTATTCAAGCGCCGGATCACGCGCAGAGCGTCGGCAAGTTCCTCACCGGCAATAAATCGCGAGGCCAAGCGGCGGCCGAGGGGGTTTCCCATGAGTAGTTTCTTGGGACCGTCGAGATCGGAAAGATAGAGCAGGAGGGAACGAAGCATAGGAGAATTTTGGATTTTAGATTTTGGATTCCGGATTTTCGATCTTGGAAGGAGGCTGGCCGGCCACAGGCTCTAATCCAAAATCGAAAATCCAAAATCAATTCACTGCTCCGCTTCCAAAAACCTTTCCGCGTCAATCGCCGCCGTGCAGCCCGAACCCGCCGCCGTTATGGCTTGCCGGTAAACGCGGTCCTTGACGTCACCGGCGGCAAATACCCCCGGGATGTTGGTCCTCGATCCTTCCCGGGTGATGAGATACCCGAGGTCGTCCGTCTCCAACTGCCCGCGGAACAAGCTGGTGTTGGGCTCGTGGCCGATCCCAATGAAGACCCCGTCCACAGGCTTGAGGGTTTCTTCGTTCGTCTTGGCGTTGCGGAGCTTTATTCCGGAAACCTCGCGCTTTTCGGCGTCCAGAATATCCTCCACCTTGGAGTTCCAGATGAATTTTATTTTCTCATTCCGGCGCAGGCGGTCCTGCATGATTTTGGAGGCGCGCAACTGCTCGCGGCGATGGATAATGCTGACCTCTTTGGCGTATCGCGTCAGGAACAGCGCGTCTTCCGCCGCCGTGTCGCCACCGCCCACCACCGCCACTTCCCTCCCCCGGAAGAAATAACCGTCACAGGTGGCGCACGTGGAAACTCCGTGCCCCAGCAGCTTGCGTTCGGACTCCAAACCGAGGAGTTTTGCCGAGGCCCCCGAGGCAATGATGAGCGTCCTTGCTTCCACGCGCTCCTGGCCCAGCTCCAGCACGAAAGGCCTTTGGGAAAGGTCAACCTTCGTCACGTTACCTTCCAAAAACTCCGCCCCAAATTCGGTGGCCTGTTTTTGCATCAACTCGATCAATTCCGGTCCTTGCACACCCTTGGGGAACCCGGGAAAGTTCTCCACCAGCGTCGTCAGGGTCAACTGCCCGCCGGCTTCCACGCCGCGTATGACCAGCGGCTGCAAATTGGCGCGCGCCGCATAGATGGCGGCGGTAAGCCCCGCGCACCCCGAACCTATAATCACTACATTGCGCATGTTAGCTTGCATCTCCCCGCGTGTTTTTGAAAAGGAAGCCTAATCTTACTCGATACCTTCTATTCCGTACAGACACTTTTCGGCGCAACGGCGATCCGCGCCAAATTGCATTACACCAGCATTTGATGTTATAAACGACATTTCGATTTCCCGCGTCAACTTAGCTACGACCCTGTAGCGGAAAGACTCACCGATGGAAGCTATTGCCGTTGAACACGTAACCAAGCGCTTTGACACGGTCGTGGCGGTTTCCGACCTCAGCCTGCACGTCGAGCAAGGCGCGGTCTTTGGACTCCTGGGCCCCAACGGCGCGGGCAAAACCACTTCTCTCCGCATGATCATGAACGTCCTGGTCCCGGATGAAGGCGCCATCCAGGTGCTGGGGCAGCCTGCCAGCGCCCGCACGCAGGACCTGATCGGATATCTCCCCGAAGAGCGGGGGTTATACCCCAAGATGAAGGTGCGCGAGGTTCTGGTCTTTCTCGCCGCGCTAAAAGGATTGAGCGAGGCGGAAGCCACCGTGCGCGTCCATGAATGGCTGGAGCGCCTCGACCTCACCGCCTGGTCGGAAAAGAAAATCAACGATCTTTCCAAGGGGATGCAGCAAAAAGCCCAGTTTATCGCGGCGGTGATTCACCGGCCTCCCCTCTTGATTCTCGATGAGCCCTTTACCGGCCTCGACCCGGTCAATGCCACGCTGATCAAAGACATTATGCTGGACCTGCGCGAAAAGGGCGCCACCATCATCCTTTCCACTCATCGCATGGAACAGGTGGAAATGATGTGCGATGCCATTTGCCTGATCAACCACGGGCGCAGCGTGCTGGCGGGCGATTTGCGCGCGATAAAGAAGTCGTATGGCAAGAACACGGTGCGCATCGAGTATGCGGGCGACGACAATTTTCTTGACCGGCCGGATTTGGTGGAAAAACTAAACCACTTTGGCGCGGTAGTGGAGGCCAAGCTGCGGCCCGGCGCGGACCCCCAGGAAATCCTCAAGGCGGCGGTGGCGCGCGGCGTGCGCCTGACGCGCTTCGAGCTGGTAGAGCCGCCCCTGCACGATATTTTCATCGAAACGGTAAGGGAGGCGCATGCGTAAAATCTGGCTGGTGGTCAAACGTGAATACCTGACGCGCGTCCGCACCAAGGGATTCGTTCTCAGCACGGTGGGACTTCCGCTCTTTAGCGTGGGGATCTTCGCCCTGACGCTGGTCCTGGCGACCCGCAAGACGGATCACACTCTGAAGATTTCCCTTCTGGATAATCTCGGCAACCTCGCTCCGCAAATTGCGGCCGGGATGAAAGAGAAGTTGCCGAATGGCCAACCGTCCTACGAAATCGTTCGCGTCTGGGACCGGCCTGCGTCTGAGGAGAAGGCACGCCAGGAACTGAACGAGCAGATTCGTCAGGGTCGGCTCGATGGCTTTCTCGAGGTGCCGAAGGATATTCTGGAGGGCAAAGCCGCGGCATTTCACACGCGGAACCCGGGCGATTTTCAAACCACGGCGGCACTAGGCCGCGCTGTCAACGATGCGGTGGTCGAGCGCCGCCTTAGCGATCATGGCGTTCACCTCGACAACCTGAGTAAGTTCGTGCGGGGCGTGGGGATATCGATGGTAAAAGTCACCGAGAAAGGAGAATCCGAAGAAAAAGGCCAAACCTTTATCGTGGGACTCGTCGTCGTAATGATTCTCTACATCACGCTTGTGGTTTATGGGGTCGCGACGATGCGCTCGGTGGTGGAGGAAAAGACCACCCGCATCGTCGAAATTCTGGCCTCCTCGGTCAAGCCCTCTCATCTGCTGACGGGGAAAATTCTGGGTGTTGCCGCGGTGGGATTTACCCAGTACCTGATCTGGGGACTCAGCGGGATCTTGCTCACTGGTTATGGAGCGTCGATGGCCTCAGCGATGGTGCCGGGGGCATCGCTGCCCAATCTGCATTTGCCGGCATCGTTACTGGTTTATGCGGCCGTTTTTTTCCTCGTCAGTTACCTTCTCTATGCGTCCATGTATGCGGCCCTGGGCGCCATGGTTTCAAGCGACGAAGAATTGCAGCAGGTTCAACTGCCTGTCACTCTAATGCTCGTCGTCTCCTTTCTTATCTATCCAGTTATCATGCGCGACCCGAGCTCAGGGACTTCAGTGCTCCTCTCACTGATTCCTTTCTTCGCTCCCGTCCTCATGGTCTTGCGCATTGCGTTACAGATGCCGCCCTTCTGGCAAATCGCGCTCTCTCTCCTCCTCAGCCTCCTGACCACGGCGGGCATCGTGCAAGTCTCGGCGAAAATCTATCGCGTGGGGATCCTCATGTACGGAAAGCGGCCCTCGCTGGTGGAAGTGCTCCGCTGGCTGCGGTATACATGAATTGCCGATTCTCGATTGACGATTGGCGATTGCATCAATCGAAAATCGACCATCGTCAACCGTAAATCAAGCAGCCGCATGGTATTGCCACAGGGCGCGATAATAGGGCATGAAGCGGATGGGCTCGCAGCTTTCCGGAACCTCCGCGTAGGTGTACCGGTCGAATCCGATACCCCGCAACAAGGTGAAGATCTCGCGCCAAAGAGAATTTCACACAGAGCACACAGAGAATAGACACAGAGGCCGCCGGGAAAGTCCGGGCTATTGCTCTTCTCCGTGCCCTCTGTGGTCCCCTCCGTGAACTCTGTGTGAAATTTTTTTCCCGCCTGTCTGGTACCACGCCGATAGGCGCAAACCAGGTCACAGTGTACTGGAAAGCGGCGACGGGTGGACAGGCGGCGATTTTCTCCTATAATGAATTCGGGGGCGGAAAGGCGTTCTCATGATCCTCGTCATCGATAACTACGATTCCTTCACCTACAACCTGGTTCAGTATTTGGGAGAGTTAGGCGCGGATCTCCAGGTGGTCCGGAATGACCAAACGACGGTGGAGGCGATTGCGAAGCAGGCGCCCGAGCGCATCGTGATCTCGCCCGGCCCCAAGACTCCTTCCGAAGCCGGAATCTGCCTGGACGTCATCACGGCTTTCGCCGGGAAGATACCGATCCTGGGGGTTTGCCTGGGCCATCAGGCGATCGGACAGGCATTCGGAGGACGCGTGATCCGCGCGCCACATCTGATGCACGGCAAGACCAGTGAAATCCAGCACGACGGCAAGACCATTTTCGCGGGCCTACCCAATCCCTTTCCCGCCACGCGCTACCACTCGCTGATCGTCGAGCGCGGGACGCTGCCCGCCTGCCTGGAAGTCTCGGCCACCACGTCCGACGGCCTCATCATGGGGCTTCGCCATAAGGAAATGAAAGTGGAAGGCGTGCAGTTTCACCCCGAGTCAATCCTCACCCACCCGGGCAAGCAGCTTCTGGGGAATTTCTTGCAAATCTAGGAATGCGCGAACGAGAAAGATCAGCGCGCTTTCTTGGCCCTGGGCGCGCGCTTCGACGCGCGCCGCGAACCGGCGCGCCTCTTCTTGCCAGTCAAGTCGACAACCTTACCATCGGCCCAGACGTAAACCGGCAGCCCCTCTCGCATGCGCTCGGCAATGGCCTTTTTCACCGCTGCCTTTAGCGCCAGCAGCGCACGCTCCTCGAGAGGCAAATCCAGCACGTTTTGAGGTAAAGCTTTCATCTTCCTCACCCGAAATGCGAAAACAGCTCTTGGTAGAGATGCTTCCGCATTATGCCCAGTTTTCCGTCCTTCATAAACGCAATGATTTCCGGGGCGTTCCCAGAGTTGTCGAAGATTATCCAGGAATGGGCCATGGCCCGATACCGCTGGAAGAAATTGCTGATCGACCGTTCAAATCGCCGTCGTACAACTGCTTCTGGGACATCGTGGCCACCTCTCATCACACGTCCTCGTACCCTCGTAAGCGCGAGCTCAACAGTGGGCACCCATATGAAGAACAGATGGACGGTATAACCGCGCCTCCTGAGATCGCGGATTAATTTCAGTTGACTCCGGCCCGAGAGGGTCGTTTCAAAGCCAAAGTTCGCATTTCGCCTTGCCAGAAGCACGATCTCATCAATCATGAGCCGACCTGCCCGGAAAGCTGCCGCCTCAGGCGAAAACGGGGCCACGCCTTCAGCAATCAGATCGGCATTGACGAAGTTTCGGCAATCAGCAAATCGCGGCAGAAACTCCCGCGCGAACGTTGTTTTGCCAACGCCGTTCGGTCCGGCAATGATGTATACATCCGCGCACACGGTACCCTGATTCCACCTTTTATAACTGCACTGGAGCGATTATATCACCGGTGAGTTATGTCTAATTCTTGGAGGCTGCGGGCAACCACAACGTCGCCTTAAGCGGGTGCTCCATTAAGCGCAAAATCGGCTCGTAAACTCCACGAGCGACTGAAGCTTGGCGCGAGCGGCGCCGGAGTCCAGCACCTCTGCCGCTTGCCCCACCCCTCCGGCAAAGTTTTGCGCCTTCCCCGCCAGGGTGAAAGCCGCAGCGGCATTCGCCAGCACCACATCGCGATAAGGACTGCGCTCACCTTTCAGCACGCTTAGAAGCAGACGCGCATTCGTCGAGGCGTCACCGCCTTGCAGTTGTTCGAGCGAGGCGCGGGGTAAGTCGAATTCTTCCGGTTGCACGTCGCGTGTCTCGACCCCCTTGTCCGTGCTGGAGGAAAGCCGCGTCGGCCCCGTGGTGGTGATCTCATCAATGCCGTCGGAGCCCGCCACCACGTACGCCCGCTCGGTACCCACGGCGCGCAGTGTTTCCGCCATCATTTCCGTGCGCGTCGCATCAAAAACACCCACCAGCTGAATGGTCGCCGCCAGGGGATTCGTGAGCGGGCCGAGAAGGTTGAAAACACTTTTGGTTTTCAGGCTGCGCCGCGCGTTCATGACGTGCTTCATGGCCAGGTGCAGACGCGGAGCCAGGAGGAAGACCATTCCCGTCTCGTCGAGGCATTGGGGAATTCGTTCCAGCGGCAAGTCCATCGCCACACCGAGGGCCTCCAACACGTCGGCGCTGCCGCAACGGCTGGAAATAGAGCGGTTGCCGTGCTTGGCCACGCGCACTCCCGCCGCCGCGGCCACCAGCGCCACCGCCGTCGAAACGTTGAACGTCCCACGGCCATCGCCGCCCGTGCCGCAGGTGTCGAGCAAAGGCTCGCGGCGCGATATGCTTTCAACCCGCACTCCCGCCGCCAGCAATGTCTGCGCGGCGTGGGCGCGCATTTCCTCCGCGAATCCCACCAGCTCATCGGCCTGCTCGCCCTTGTCGCGCAACGCGGCGAGAAACGCTACAATCTCCTCATCCACCACGGAGCCTGACAGGAGCATTTGCATCACGGCGCGAGCTTCCGCGCGCGTCAGGTGCGTCTGCGCCTTGATGGCTTCGATGGAATCCCGAATCGTCATGGTGTTTTGACACTCACGCCGCGCGGTAACGGATTCACTTCTTGCTTGGACCCGCATCGGTGGCGACTTATTTGGCTCGAGGCAAGTTGCGATCTTCTTCCACTTCCCAAATCGTTCCTGGGCGACCACCTCACCCGTCCCGCCCCGGTTGGGGAAAGCGCCGGTAGTGTCCTAATTTCAATGTAACGCCGCCATCTTGGCGGCTTCCGTGCCGGCTGGATGCCGACGTTACGTTCAGATTAGGACACTGCCCGCCCGTCCCCTTCATTGCAATTCTCCCGCGGATTCCCTATACTTTTTAGTTTCGGGGTAGGCGAGCTGAACATTCTAGTGTAAGCCGCTTCGCCGGCTTTGCCAAAGTTTGATTTTATATTCAGTTGATCTTTGCCAGTCCCGAAAGGCTGCCCCGATGGATGCGGCTGCTAGAAGCTTCTCGCCTTCAAGAAAAATAAGCGGGAGAGAAAGATTGAGCATAGGCCCTTCACTGAGAGCTGAGGGCTGAGAGCTGACAGCTTCTTTAACCATGAAAATCCACGAATATCAGGCAAAACAGATTCTGGCGAAATTTGGCGTCACCGTGCCACACGGGGAGACGATTACGAAACGCGAGGACGCGCGGGCGGTGGCGGAAAAGCTGGGCGGCGGGACCGTAGTGGTCAAAGCCCAGATTCACGCCGGCGGGCGCGGCAAGGGCGGCGGCGTAAAACTGGCTCACAATCCCCTGGAAGCGGACGCCTGGGCGGGCCAAATACTGGGCATGACCCTGGTAACCCATCAAACAGGGCCGGGGGGCCGCGTGGTCAAACGCGCGCTGGTGGAGGAAGGGTTGGACGTGGCGCGCGAACTTTACCTCGGCATCGTTATTGACCGCGCCTCCGGCCGGCCCGTTTTCATGGCCTCGAGTGAAGGGGGCGTGGAAATTGAAGTGGTGGCCGCCGAGCATCCGGAAAAAATCCTGAAAGAATTCATCGACCCGTGTGTCGGTTTCCAGGCCTTCCAGGCGCGCAAGCTGGCCTTCGGCTTGGGACTTGCGGGCAAGGTGGTGAACGACGCGGCGCGCCTCTTCCAGAACCTCTATCGCGCCTTCGAGGCCACGGACGCCTCGCTGGTGGAAATCAATCCTTTCGTCATCACCCGCGACGGCCGCGCCCTGGCGCTCGATGCCAAGATGAACTTTGACGATAATGCCCTCTTTCGCCACCCGGACATCCGCGAGCTGCGCGACCTGGATGAAGAAGATCCGCTGGAAGTGAAAGCCTCAAACTATGGGCTCAACTACATCCGCCTGGATGGCAACGTGGGCTGCATGGTGAACGGCGCGGGCCTGGCCATGGCCACTATGGACATCATCCAGTACGCGGGCAGTCGGCCGGCAAATTTCCTGGACGTGGGCGGCGGCGCCAGCGAAGAGCAGGTGCGCCGCGGATTTGAGATTATCCTGAGCGACGCCCACGTGCGCGCCGTTCTGATCAATATCTTCGGCGGCATCATGCGCTGCGATATCGTTGCCCACGGCGTCGTGGCCGCGGCCAAAACTCTCGGCATCAAAGTGCCCATCGTCGTGCGGTTGAAGGGAACCAACGTGGAACTCGGGCAGAAGATTTTGCAGGAATCCGGCCTGAACTTCACGGTGGCGAATGACATGAAGGAGGCCGCGGAGAAAGTGGTGGCGCTGGCGCGGCAATGATCCAATTTTATGTCAATTTTAGTTGATGAAAACACCCGCTTGGTCGTGCAAGGAATCACTGGCCGTGAAGGCACTTTTCACACCCAGCAGGCTGTTGCCTATGGCACCAAGGTGGTGGCGGGCGTAACGCCGGGCAAGGGCGGTACCGGCATCGACGGCATTCCCGTCTTCAACACCGTGCAGGAAGCCGTGGACCGGACGGGGGCGAACGCTTCGGTCGTTTTCGTTCCGCCCGCATTCGCCGCGGACGCCATCATGGAAGCTGCGGACGCCGCGCTTCCGCTCGTCGTCGCCATCACGGAAGGAATCCCGACGCTCGACATGCTGCGCGCCGCGCGTTTCCTGTCCGGCAAGCCGACGCGCCTGATCGGCCCCAACTGTCCAGGTATTATTTCTCCGGGCAAGTGCAAGATTGGCATCATGCCCGCCCAGATTCACTTGCCCGGGCACGTGGGGGTCGTATCGCGAAGTGGAACCTTGACCTACGAAGCGGTGGGCCAGCTCACCGCGCTGGGCATCGGGCAATCGACTTGCATCGGAATCGGCGGCGACCCCATCATTGGCACCACCTTTGTTGACGTCCTGCGGCTTTTCAATGGGGACCCGGACACGCACGCCATCGTGTTGATTGGAGAAATCGGCGGGTCGGCGGAGGAAGAGGCCGCGGCCTTTGTGCAAGCCCACGTCAATAAGCCGGTGGTGGGATTTATCGCCGGTCGCACGGCGCCGCCCGGCCGTCGCATGGGCCATGCCGGAGCGATTATTTCCGGCGGCAAGGGGACCGCCGCGGACAAAATCGCGGCGCTTCAGGCTGCCGGAATTGCCGTCGCCAAAAGTCCCGCGCTGATTGGGGAAACGATGGCGCACGCGCTAGCACATTAGCTTTCAGCTATCAGCCGTCAGCTATCGGCACCATTCCCCAGCCCCCCTCCTTGCCGGAGCCCGACGGGGGTGCGCTAGGCATTAGCTGAAAGCTGAGAGCTGAGAGCTTAACTAAGGAGATTCATGTCACTCGAACGCACACTGACCATTATTAAACCCGACGCCGTCGCGGCAGGGCACATTGGCGACATCATCAAAGTCTTCGAGGCCAATCAACTCAAGATTGTGGCGGCCCGCCTCGTGAACCTTAGCAAAAAGGAAGCCGAGGGCTTCTATGCGGTTCACCGGGGCAAAGAATTCTTTGCCCGACTGACGAGTTTTATGAGCTCAGGCAGCGCGCTGGTGATGGTTCTGGAGGGCGAGAATGCCATCCTCCGCCTGCGCGAGCTAATGGGGGCCACCAACCCGGCCGACGCCGCGCCGGGCACCATTCGCAAACTCTATGCGGCAAACAGCATGAGCAACGCCGTCCACGGCTCCGACGCTCCGGAAACAGCGGCCTACGAAATAGGTTACTTCTTCCCCGGCATCGCCCTGGTTTAGTGTGAATCAGGAACACACCGCAGAAGCGCCGAAACGCTGAGGCTGAAAAGAAGGAATGCGAACTTCAGGTCCTAATTCCTGAATCCTGAAACCTAATTTCGTCCCCATACGCTGCGCTTCCGCGTCTCTGCGGTGGCCACCGGCTTGTTTCCAGGCTTGACATCCACCTGCACGGCGGCGACCATTGATAAGGATGAGCAGCGCCTTGCATTTTCAATTGGGACGGTTTCTGGTCGCCATCGGCATTATCCTTGTGGTGTTGGGATTGATCGTAATGGCCGGATCGAGATTCTCTATCCTCGGCCGCGGGCGGCTCCCCGGCGATATTGCCTATAAGGGCAAAAGCTTCCAGTTCTATTTCCCGATTGTGACATGCCTGGTGCTGAGCGCCGCAGTGACGCTATTGTTCTGGGTGATTTCGTTTTTGACAAAGAAGTAGGATTGGGCTCTCCGCCATCACCTATCAGCTAGAGCTCTGGCTAACGGCTGAGAGCTGACCGCTTCTTCCATGACCCAACCTTCCCTCAATTTCGGGCCGGTGCGCAAGATCTACAGCGTGACGGAGCTGAGCCAGGAGATCCGAGGACTTCTGGAATCGCGCTTTCCGGACGTTTGGGTAACTGGAGAAGTTTCCAATCTTCGCGCCGCCGGTTCCGGCCACCTCTATTTCACCCTCAAAGATGAAACCGCGCAGCTTCGTGCCGTGTGCTTTCGCAGCCAGGCGCGTTACTTGAAATTCAAGCCCCAGGATGGATTGGCGGTGGTTGCCCGCGGGCGGTTGAGCATCTATGAAGCGCGCGGTGAATATCAACTCTACGTGGAGTACCTGGAACCGGCGGGACTTGGCGCTCTGCAACTCGCCTTCGAGCAACTAAAGCAGAAGCTCGCGGCCGAGGGCCTGTTTGATCCGGCGCGTAAGAAGCCTCTGCCCATGCTGCCGCGCGCAATCGGCGTGGTGACTTCACCCACGGGCGCCGTCATCCGCGACATCCTCCGGATTCTCCAGCGGCGTTTCCGCAACATCAACGTGCTGCTCTTTCCGGTAAAAGTCCAAGGCGAGGGAGCGGCGCAGGAAATTGCCCAGGGCATCGAATTCTTCAATCGCAAGGCACCCGTTGACGTCATGATCGTCGCCCGCGGAGGAGGCTCGCTGGAAGACCTATGGGCGTTCAATGACGAGGTCGTGGCGCGGGCCATCGCCGCGTCGAAGATCCCGGTAATCTCCGCCGTCGGCCATGAAACCGATTTCACTATTGCGGATTTTGTCGCTGACTTGCGGGCGCCCACGCCCTCGGCCGCGGCGGAACTTGTGGTCCGCCGCAAGGAGGATTTGGCAGGCGAGCTTTACGACCGCGTACGGCACATGGCGCAGATGGTTCGCCTGAAGCTTTCCGAAGCCCGGCAGGCGCTGACGGAACTGCGCATGCATCAAGTTTTCCAAACGCTCGCTGCACGCATCACCGAACGCGCCCAGCGCGTGGATGAATGCGTGGGCGCCATCGAACGGGTGCTGCGCTCACGCTTGCACACGGCGCGGCAGGAATGGCTGCGCGCCTCCGCCGGTGTGGTGCGATACGATTTCCTGCGGCACCTTAAGCTGAAGAGCGCCGTTCTGGAAGAGCGCGAGCAGAGGTTTCAGAACGACTTCCGGAGATTTCTGACGGAGCGGCGCAATCGCCTGGCGCAACTGCAAGCAGTCTTGCAAGAGCGCAGCCCGCGCACGATCTTGGAACGCGGTTATTCCATCACCCGGGACGCGGAGGGGAAAGTTGTCCGCGATGCAGAGAAAATCGCGATTGGCGCCGAGGTGTTCATCCACCTGGCGAAGGGTGAACTAAGCGGGATTGTCAAAGATCGAAAACCCTGAGCAGATCGCTGGGGCGCGAAGCCTGGAATCGGCAATTCGCGATGGGTGATTTGTGATTGCTCAGCGTGACTTGACAAATCTCAGCTTGGCTTGGAAGGCTGGGCATGGACTCGTTGGCTTGTCGTCTTCAATCACAGATCCCCGATCGCGAATCACCAATGGTCCGCTGCGGCCTACCGCTTCTCCGCCAGCGTCAACTGCCTGAGGACGCGGCGAGCGTCGGCAAAGCGCGTAAGCTTTCCATTGGCATCCAGAAAAACCATGATCAGCGAGCGCCCCGCGGCATTTAGCTGCATCACCAAGCAGTCTCCCGCCTCGTTGGTAAATCCGGTCTTTTGCAATTTGATGTCCCAATCGGGCCGGCCCACCAGGCGATTCGAGTTGCTATAGGGAAGGGCATACCGGCCGATCCGTACGTCGTACCCGGGGTCCGTGGTGAATTCCCGAATCAGCGGATACTGATCGGCGGCTCGAACGAGTTTGGCCAGGTCGGAAGCGGTGGAGACGTTTTCAGTTGTCAAGCCATTGGGATTGACGAAGTGCGTTTTGGTCATTTCTAATTCTGTCGCTTTCGCATTCATGGCTGCGATGAATGCGGGCCGCCCGCCGGGGTAATAGCGGCTGAGTGCGGCGGCGGCCCGGTTTTCCGACGACATCAAGGCCAAGTGCAACATATCCTCCCGGCTCAGAGCCCAACCGACTCGCAGCCGGGAGCTAGTCCCCATCACCCGGTCCCGATCATCGTCGCTGATCTTGAGCATCTCTCCCAGCGGGAGCTTGGCATCGAGGACCACCATGGCGGTCATCAATTTGGTAATGGAAGCGATGGGCACAACCCGCTCCGCATCCTTCACCAGCAGCTCTTCGGAAGTATTGGCGTCGACCACCAGCGCGATCTTCGATTTCACAATCGAGCGTAGCCGTGAATCCTGGGTGGGCGAAGGTTTTCGCGAGGCCGCAATTGTGGAAGGATCTCGAGTGGCAGGGTACGTCCGTGTAGCTGCGGGCGCGTCATCGCCGCTTTGCGCGCCGAACGCCAATCCCGTGGCGCTCGTGGGGAGGGAGAAACAAAAAAGGCTCAAGGCTGCCAGAGCAAGGGCGGCAACCGAGACACCTCTGGAAGTTCGACAGTCCCCAGGCGCGCGTGGTGAAGTTGAAGTCATCGCATTTTGTGCAGCCACTTGCCGGCTTCGAAGCCGGATGGTGCTCCGATGATTTCCGGGGTTTCAGCCCTGAAAAGCCCCCCTCTATAATTTGTACCCGATTTTCCGCAGGAATTCCTTGCGGAATTGAATGTCGGCATCCGTCTCGATGCCGCGAGTCTTCGTGCCGTCAATCACACCTAGGATTCCCCGGCCTTGTGCGGATTCCGCCACGATCACTTCCACGGGATTCGCCGTGGCGCAGAAGACCTGGCAAACCTCAGGGACGCTCTTCACCGTGTTCAGAATGTTGATGGGAAACCCGCCTTCCATGAAGATGATGAAGGCGTGACCGCAGGCGAGAGCCAGCGCGTTCTTTTGCGCGAGCTCGATGAGCCGGGGGGCGTTCCCCGCATAGCGGACCAGCGCCGGTCCGGAAGATTCGCAAAAACCCACACCAAATTTCATCTGAGGCGCGGTTTGCACAATAGCTTCGTAGAGGTCCTCTACGGTCTTGATGAAATGCGACTGGCCGAGGATAAAGTTCATGTCCGCGGGCTTTTCGATGTTGACGCTTTTGACTTCCATATGTGCCTCCCTGCCATCCTTAGCCAGTTCCCTGTAGTGCGTGGGGGCCAAAGGCATGGATGGCGCAATAGTTGCCTTCAATTCACAACTTGCGCTCCGGGGCGCGCCGTGCTAGCCGTCCGAAACCTTGAGGACGGCAAGGAACGCTTCCTGGGGAATATCGACGCGGCCCACGCGCTTCATGCGCCTTTTGCCTTCTTTCTGCTTCTCCAGCAGCTTGCGCTTGCGCGTGATATCGCCACCGTAACACTTGGCCAGCACATTCTTGCGAATGGCCGCGATATTCTCGCGGGCGATGATGCGCGTGCCAATGGAGGCCTGGAGGGCAACCTCGAACATCTGGCGGGGAATCAGTTTGCGCATGCGAGTGCAGAGGGAGCGTCCGCGCGCGAAGGCGGCGTCGCGATGGCAGATAAAGCTGAGCGCGTCCACCGGCGCACCCGCCACGAGGAGATCGACCTTCACCAGGTCCGAGACCCAGTAGCCGGCAAAGTGATAATCGAGCGACGCATACCCGCGTGAAACCGACTTGAGCCGGTCATAGAAGTCCAGGACGATTTCGTTCAGCGGCAACTCATAGGTCAGCAGCACGCGCTTGCCCGACACGTATTCAAACCCCTTCTGTACGCCGCGCTTCTCCTCGAGCAGCGCCAGGATTCCGCCCAGATACTCATCCTGGGTGAAAATCTGGGCGCGAATGATGGGCTCCTCGACCTTCTCAATATCTCCCGCCACGGGAAACCGGGTGGGTGTGTGGACTTCCAGAACCTCTCCCGTCTTGGTGGTGATGCGATAAGGAACGCTGGGCGCGGTGGTAATGAGATCAATGCCGAATTCCCGCTCCAGCCGCTCCTGCACGATCTCCAGGTGAAGCAATCCGAGGAAGCCGCAGCGGAATCCGAAGCCGAGAGCTTCGGAAGTTTCCGGTTCGTGGATGAGCGAAGCGTCGTTGAGGCTCAGCTTATCAATGGCGTCGCGCAGGTTCTCATAGGCGCTGGATTCCACCGGATAGAGACCCGCGAAGACCATGGATTTGATCTCTTCGAAGCCCGGCAAAGGGCCGGGAGCCGGCCGCGAGTCATCTGTAATAGTGTCCCCGATCCGCGATTCGGAAATGCGCTTGATGTTGGCAATGACAAATCCCACTTCGCCGGCCCCCAGTTGCTCAACCCGCACGGGTTTGGGCGTAAGGACACCCAACTCCTCGACGTTGTAGACCTGGTTATTTGACCAGAGCTTTATGCGCATACCGGTAGAGAGCGTACCCTGGACAACCCGCGCCAGAACCACCACCCCCCGGTACGTATCGAACCAGGAATCGAAAATCAGCGCCTGGAGCGGCGCCTCGGGAGATCCCGCGGGGGGAGGAATGCGCGCGACAATGGCTTCCAGGACCTCCGCAACCCCGGAACCTGCCTTGGCGCTGATCAGCATGGCTTCCTTGGGGTCAAGCGCCAGGGCATGCTCAATCTGCTGCTTGGTGGATTCGATGTCAGCGCCCGGAAGGTCGATTTTATTGATGACGGGCACAATGGCGAGACGATTGTTCATCGCCAGTTGCGCGTTGGCCAGGGTTTGCGCTTCCACTCCTTGCGAGGCATCAATCACCAGCACGGCACCTTCGCAGGCGGAAAGGCTGCGCGAGACTTCGTAGGAAAAATCCACGTGGCCGGGCGTATCAATGATATTGAGCTGGTATTCGTGGCCATCGCGGGCCACATAATGCAGGCGGACGGCATGGGCCTTGATGGTGATGCCGCGCTCGCGTTCCAGGTCCATGGAGTCGAGGACCTGCTCCGACATCTCGCGCTTGGAAAGTGCGCCGGTAATTTCAAGCAGGCGGTCGGCCAGCGTAGACTTGCCGTGATCGATGTGAGCGACAATCGAAAAGTTGCGAATGAAGCGAGCGTCGGTCATGAAACCTTCGTTTCGCCGGTTCTGCGCAGAATGCGAACCAAGGAGAGTGTCACCGCGTGGTGCGAGTGGTGGGAGCAGGCCCTTGCCAACCGCGAGTCAATTTTCTAACCCTTTGAAAATCTAGCAAAAGGGCGCTATCCTGTCAAATTGGGAGTCAGCAGGAAACTCCACCGAGGTCACGAAAGCCTTTACACGAAACCATGCCAGACCTGGACAAGCTTTACGAACGAGCTGACAAGTATCTCCAGCGGCAGAAATTCGAAGCCGCGATCGAGACCTATCAGGAAATCCTTCGTTACGAACCCAACGACGAAGAAGCTCTCATCAACCTGGGCGACCTGAGCATCAAAGTAAGCCGCACGGCTGAGGCCTTGCGCTATCAGATCCAGCTTGCGGATCACTATATCAAGCGGGGTGACATTCCCAAGGCTATCGCCACCTGCAAGAAGGTTTTGAAGCTGTCGCCGCAGGATATCGTGACCTTGATGAAGCTGGCCGGCCTGCTCGAAAAAAGCCAAAAAAACACCGAGGCGCTCGATGCCTATCGAGAGGCGCTGGGGCATTACCGCGAAGCCGACTCGACCGGGCAGATGTTCGATTGCCTGACCCACATCGTCAAGCTCGACCCCGACAACCTGGAGGAAAACGTTGAGCTCGCCAATTTGGCTAGCAGCTCAGGTCGAACCAAAGTGGCGATGCCGACGCTACTTCACGCCGCACAGCTCGCCCGTGGCGCCGGGGATGAAAGCCGTTGGGAGAAGCTTGTGGACCAGGCGCACACACTTGATCCGACGGATGAAGTTGCCGCCATCGCCGCCACGGAACTCTGCTTGAAGCGCGGAAGCGCCGCCGAAGCCACGAAACTGATTGAGCCGCTGCTGACGAAGAGGCCCGATGACCTGGAAGTGCTGGAGTTGGCCTGCAAGGGTTTGCTCGGGGTTGGTAATTACATCCAGGCACAGCCGCTCTGTTGGAAGCTCTACCATGCCAAATCCGAACGTGTGGATCTTGTCCTTAAAACCATGGAAGGCCTGCTCCAGAGCGGGGAAGTCCAGCGAGTGTTGGGGGCTGCGAACGAACTCAAAGATCGCCTTTTCGAGCAGGGCAAGCAGTCCGAATTCCTGAAAATCATTGAGCAGGTGTACCAGTCAGACGAGTCGAACCTGGAGGTCCTGGAAATCCTCAGTGGCATTTATAACGAAATGAACAAGGAGGACGGGCTGCGGCGTTCTCTTGCGCGTCTGTTCAACCTTTACTACGCCGACGAGAACTATCGCAAAGCAGGAGACACGCTGGAACGCATTCTGGACGTTGACCCGTATGGCGAGGGCCACTACGATCAGTTGGTGAGTCTGGAAGGACACATTGACCCGATTTGGTTCAAGAATATTCTCTCGCGCTTGCAACCCCCTTCTTCCGTGCGCCTGTCTCCGGCCACGAGCGCGGCGGCGGAAAAAGCCGAATCCCTGGAAGACCTCCTGGTAGAAGGGGAGATGTACCACCAATATCAACTTACTTCCAAACGGGAAGAGACGCTGGAGAAGATCGACCGCCTTTTCCCCGGTGAGGACGAAAAGAACCAAAGGGTCCGCGACTTGTACGAAGCCGCGGGATACATTCCCAAGTTCAAACCGCCCGCTGCCGCCGCGGCGACTCCTCCCCGGACGGATGCCGCTTCCCCGGGCGCTGCGTCATTCCAATCGCTTGACGACCTGCGAAGAATCTCTGAAATCACTGCCAACATCTATCGTGAATCAACTCCGCAAGGAGTGCTCCAGGTCGCCGTCAATGAGATTTGCCGTGCTTTGAACGCCAGCCGCTGCTGGGGAGCGGTGGGATTGCCGGACGTGCCTCCCGTGCTCAGCGCGGAATACTGTTCGCCGCTGGCTTCTCCTTCTGACCCTGCGGCCGCAGCGAAGCTTTTTGCTTTCCTCATGGAACAGGCCGCCTCCAGCCCCGGGGGATGGTCGTTCGAGAACGTTGCCCAAGCTCCTTTGCTCTCGGCGCTCACGGCGGAAATACAGAAATTGGGAATTCGCTCCATGCAAGCGTTGCCGCTGATCGATAAGGAGACGGCCGTGGGATTGTTGCTTCTGGAACAATGCGAGGCGCCGCGTGCCTGGTCACCCGGTGAAAGTCTGCTGCTCAGAGCCATCGCCACACAAGTGGTCATCGCCGTCAACAACACCAAGTCGCGGCGGCGGGAGCGCTCGCTGGCCGGCGCCGATCCTGGAACCGGCCTGCTTCCGCGCAGTGCCTACCTGGACTGCTTGCTATCGGAAGCCCGCCGCTCCAAGGACCAGTCGCAGCCGCTTTCGGTATGCCTGCTGGAGCCGGAGAATCCCCATGCGCTGATGAAGTCGCTGGGCGATGCCGGCGTACAGCGCTTTGTGCTGCAAGTTGGCAAAGCCCTTGCCTCCGTCCTGCGCCAGAACGACATTTCCATTCGCTACAGCCCGCTTTCGGTCGTCGTGGTATTTCCGGATACGGCTTTGGCCCAGGCGGGGCTGATGGTGGAGAAAGTGCGCCGCGCGCTGGCGCAAGTTCGGGCGAGCAGCACGGAGGCCGGCGATTTCTGCGCGGCGGTCTGTGACGTCCCACTGGGACCCAACTTTGATGCCGTGGATGGCGTCACCGAGGTGATCAACCGCTTGGAAGTCTCCCTGGACCACGCGCACAAAAAAGGCGGGAAACACCTTCTGATTTCCAGGTTCTCCGGTTGAATTCAGGTTAGGATCGCAAGTCCCATGCGCGCTCATTCCGCGTGCGCCGCGGCATGGAAGAGTGGCGCAGCCAAGTCCTGAGGCAAGGTGGCTCACTCGCCGTCCCTCGACTGAGGTTATGCTCGCCGTTAAGTTCGGTCCCCAGGCCGCAGTTCTTCGACGACCCTCACCGGAGCATCCGGCGCAATCAACTCGCCGCTTGTTTCCCTGAAAGCGGGGGACAGACCTGGGCTCTTGGCTCGAGTTTTGGGCTGAAGAGGGTTGTCCTGAATCGGAATGCTTACGGGTGCGGCGGGCTCGCCCTGGGTCAAATCCCCGAACCTCGGCGCAATGGCAGGAGAGAAATCCATGGCTTATGAAACACTTCAATACGACAAGCGGAATGCCATCGGCTACGTCAAGATTCATCGGCCGGAGAAGCTGAACGCCCTCAACCACCAAGTGATGGAGGAGCTGTTCGAATGCTTTCAGGCCCTTCAAAAGGATGAAGAAGTACGCGTCGTGATTATCACCGGGAGCGGCGAGAAAGCTTTTGTGGCGGGAGGCGACATCAACGAGCTGGCCCGGCAAAGTCCGGTGGCGGGGAAGGAAACCTCCCAGTTTGGGCAGCAGGTGTTCAATCTGATCGAGAACCTTGGCAAACCCGTGATCGCGGCCATCAACGGCTTCACGCTGGGCGGCGGGTGCGAGTTGGCCATGGCCTGCACCCTGCGCATTGCCGCGGAAACTGCTCGCCTGGGACAGCCGGAAGTGAAACTTGGACTCATCCCTGGCTATGGCGGATCGCAGCGGCTGCCGCGCCTGGTGGGGAAGTGCCGCGCGCTCGAATTGATTCTGACCGGCGAGCCCGTGACCGCGCCGGAAGCCCATCGCCTGGGCCTGGTGAACCAGGTGGTGCCAGCGGCGGATTTGCTGGCGGCGGCGGAAAAATTGGCCCAGAAGATCATTGCCAATGCCCCGCTCGCCATCAAGTTTGCGTTGGAAGCGGTCAATCACGGCATGGAAATGTCCGCGGCCGAAGGACAGTTCCTGGAGGCAACGCTCTTTGGGCTTTGCTGCACCACCGCCGATATGAAAGAAGGAACGCGCGCTTTTCTGGAAAAAAGGCCGGCGAAGTTCACGGGAAAGTAGCCTGTGGTCCGTTGTCCGCAGTCCGTTGCTCTCTGTCATAGGAAATCGTAGACTGTGACTCGCGCCAGTTTTCGGGATGCGGGTTGGTTTCACCTTGCGACTGACCATGAACTGCGAACTACGGACCACGGACAACTGACAAAGGACAAATGCCTTCAAGAAGAAAATCTCGCGAATACGCAATGCAGATGCTCTACCAGTGGGAACTGGGAGGCAACGCGCCGGAACAGGTTGCCGCCTCATTTTTCCTCGAGCGCAAGGCCGCGAGCGATGTGGAAAGTTTCGCCCGCGAACTCTTTCGAGGCGCGGTGAACGACATCAAACAGCTCGACCCGTTGATCCGCGAACACGCGGCAAACTGGCGGTTGGAACGCATGGCGGCCGTCGATCGAAGCATCCTTAGGGTTGCCGTCTACGAATTGGTTCACTGCCCGGAAACTCCTCCCCACGCCGTAATCGACGAAGCGCTCGAAATCGCGCGCCGCTTTTCCGGCGAAGGTTCCGTCGAGTTCGTCAATGGAATCCTGGACACCATCCTGAAGACCCTTCCCACCCGCGAAGCCAAATCCTAAGTCCAAATAAACACCGTCTCCTGCTTAGCACTTTCCCCCCTACTTCTCTTCCTCATCCGGCACTCCGATCTTTGCCAGGCGGTAGCGCAGGGCGTTGCGCGAGAGTCCCAGCAGGCGGGCTGCCTGGCTCTTGTTGCCATTGGCGCGGCGCAGGGCCTCGCGAATAATCTCGTCTTCAAATTGTTCCAGGGTCATCCCGGCGGGCGGAAAGGGAGTCGAATCGGTCGCAGTGGAGGCAGAAGAAATCGCGGGGGCGACATCCAGGCGGATATCCGCGACGTCAATGACCGTGCCCGAGGAAAGAGCCACGGCGCGCTCGATGATGTTTTCGAGTTCGCGCACATTGCCGGGCCAGTGGAAATCCATCAGGAGTTTCAGCGCCGAGGGCGTGATTGCAGTAAGGGGTTTGCCCGACTCGCGGGCGAAGCGGGCGATGAAATAATCGACGAGGTAGGGAATCTCTTCCTTGCGCTCGCGCAGCGGGGGGATGCTGATGGGCACGACGTTCAGGCGGTAGTAAAGGTCCTCGCGAAACGTTCCCTGCTCCAGCGCCGCGCGCAAGTCCTGATTGGTGGCGGCGATGACGCGGACATCCACCTTGAGGGTTCTGGTTCCGCCCAGGCGCTCGAATTGGCGGTCCTGGAGGACGTGCAACAGCTTCACCTGGATCGAACCCGGCACGTCACCGATCTCGTCGAGAAAAATAGTGCCCTTATCAGCCAGCTCGAACCTGCCGGGCTTAGTGGTGTTGGCGCCGGTGAATGCGCCCTTCTCGTAACCGAACAGTTCGCTCTCGAGCAGGTTTTCCGGAATCGCCGTGCAGTTGACTTTAACGAAGGCCTCCGCCGCGCGCCGCGAGTGCTCGTGGATGGCGCGCGCGATCAGGTCCTTGCCCACTCCACTTTCTCCCCCCAGCAACACGGTGGAATTGGTGGGGGCCACCCGCTCGACTGTCGCCAGGACCTCTTGCATCTTCGGACTGTAGGCGACAATGTTGCGAAACTGGTAGCGCTGGCCCAGCGCTTCACGGAGCGAGCGGTTCTCCTCACGCAGGCGATGAACATCCAATTCCTTGCGCAGGATGAGCTTGATTTCCTCCATGGCGAAGGGCTTCAGCACGTAGTCGCTGGCGCCCGCCTTCATGGCCTCCACCGCCGTCTCCACGGTGCCGAACGCCGTCATCACCACCACGGGCAACGTGGCGTTGGCGCGCTTTGCGGCTTGCAGGAATTCCAGGCCGTTCATCCCCGGCAGCTTGAGGTCGGTCACAATCAAATCGATCTTTTCCTGACGCAGGATATTGAGACCGGCTTCGGCGTCCGCGGCGGTCAGGATGGTGTAACCGTCCTCGGCCAGGTTCAGCTCGAGCAGCCGCCGCATTTTTGCTTCGTCTTCAACGATCAGGATAGTGGGCATGGGTTTCCCGGAGGGCGGAAGACGAGAATAGAAACTCGGAATTCGAAACTCGCTGCGATCTTCGCGTTTCTATTCTCCAGTTTCGTTTCGTCATGGCAATTCGCCGGCGTAAATCTTCATGATCGTGCCCAGAAACTTCAGCGCATGTTCCTTGGGACGCTGGAAGGAGTTGCGGCCAATGATCGACCCGAACCCGCCGCCGTCGCGGATGGCGCGCGCCTCGTCGAACACCGCGTCGTCGCTGTCTTTCTTGGGTCCGCCGGAGAAGATCAAGATGCGATGGCCGTCGAAGGCCGCCTGCACCACATGCCGGACGCGCTCGGCCAGCGTGGCGCGCGGCACGTTGGCTTTTTCATAAGCCTTCTTGGCTTCCGGTAGCTCGATGTGATCGGTCGGCAGCTTCACCTTAATGACGTGCGCGCCCAGTTCCGCGGCAATGTGGGCGGCGTAAGCGGCCACGTCCAGCGCCGTCTCGCCGTCCTTGGAAAGGCTCGTGCCGCGCGGGTACGACCACACCACTACGGCCAATCCGCAGGCTTTGGCTTCTTCCGCCGCCTCGCGCAGTTGTTCGTACATGGTCTGGGCGTGCGCGGAGCCGGGATAAATGGTAAAGCCGATGGCCACGCAACCCAGGCGCAAGGCATCGCCCACGCCGGCAGTCACGGCGGGAATGGGATCCTTCTCGTCGTGCAACACATCGTGGTTGTTCATTTTCAGGATCAAGGGAATTTCACCCGCGTGCCGGGCGGCCGCCGCCTCAATGAACCCCAGGGGGGCAGCGTAGGCGTTGCAGCCCGCCGCCAGCGCCAATTCAAAATGATAATTGGGATCATATCCGGCCGGGTTCACGGCGAAACTTCGCGCCGGCCCGTGCTCAAACCCCTGGTCCACGGGCAGAATCACGAATTTTCCCGTCCCCCCCAGCTTTCCCGCATTGAGCAATCGCGCCAGGTTGGTCTTGACGCCGGGATTATCACTCTCGTACCAGTTCAGAATCTCCTTGACCCGGCTGGTGTTGCCGGTCGCATGTCCACCCGGGGTTCCGACAGTTGTCCCTGCAGCCATATTCCATTGCCTCCAGAATTAATTGCTTGCGATAATGCCTGACCTTCAATTATGGGTTCGGGCCAGAGGCCGCGCAAGGAGAAACTTCGCTCGCGGATCGGGCCATTCGGAAATCGTTTCATCGGTTCATCGGGCCATCGGCTGATTGCGGGTTTGGCTTTGGATGGCCAGGCTATTTCTCCTTTGCTTTCAATAACATGACGGGGTAGCAGGGATAAGGGGCTTAATTTTCATGGATATCACGGCCAAGAGGTATACCTGACGAAGGGCTATCTTGCATCTCATTTTTTTTCATAAGCATCACGGGTAATCCCTTCATTTTACCATCCTTTTTTCCACCTCTATTTTAGCCCTTGAGGCGTTTTGCTAACCCCCTTTCTTTCAATAAGTTGATTCTTTGCTTGGACATCGATATCCCCTCAGTTTCTTCTCTAACCTGCTTTTCTTTCATAAACATCACGGCTTCGCGGGCGTTTCTCCGGATTCCCCTTCACGGACTTGGCGTTTTGTCTTCAGGAGCAGGCCAGTGAGCCCTAAGGCACTGGGTCCCGGGGGCCGGGTTCTGGAGGATTACCCCGGCGCCTGAATCGTGACTCCCGAGTTTTGAACCCCGGCTTGTAGCCCTTACCGCCTTCCCCATTTGCCCTCTGTTGTCTGCCGTCTGCTGCCTGGTGTTGCGCATTTCCGCCCCGATCCACCTGTGCTTTTTGTAGCCTATCACTTTCATGGCCAGGGTCAAGTGAAAACCGCCGGATTTGATTGAGATGGCGAGATTATGTCTGAGTTTTCTTTCCAAAACATTACGGGTGGGAATTGGCAGCGCGGAATCGCCAATTCCCGAAGCTGTCGCGAGGGCGGTTCGCGAATCCGTCCGCCAAACCAAAATCCAAACTCGCAAGCCAAAATGAACCGATGACCCGATGAGCCGATGGACCGATCACTCTCACTTCTTTTGGCCATTACTTCGCAGCAAAGGTATAATTGCCCCCCGGACTTTGAGGAGGGGGTGCAATGGCTAACAATTCTGAGATCAATCGGCGGGACTTCATCAAGACTTCCGCACGAACCGGGGCGGGACTGGTAGCTCTGGGGGGAATCAGCTTTTTCCCCAAACCGGAAGGGGTTTTCGGGGCCAACGACCGCGTGCGGGTTGCCGTGGTCGGCTTGAACGGCCAAGGCTGGGCGCACGTCCAGCAATACTCCCAAATGCCTGACGTTGAAATCGCCGCCTTGTGCGATATCGATGACAACGTCATGAGCAGGCGCTTGGGCGAGATGGATCAGATGGGGCTCAAGAAGCCCGCCACTTTTGTCGACCTGCGCAAACTGTTGGAAGACAAAACTATTGATGCCGTTTCCATCGCTACGCCCAATCACTGGCACTCTCTCCAAGCCATCTGGAGTTGCCAGGCCGGCAAGGATGTTTACTGTGAAAAGCCCATGTGCCACAACGTTTGGGAGGGCCAGCAATTGTTGCGGGCCGTGGAAAAATACGACCGCATCGCGCAGCACGGCACCAATAGCCGTTCCGGCCAAGCCATTATCGAAGGTGTGCAGAAGATGCGAGACGGTTTGATCGGCGATGTATATCTTTCACGCGGTCTTTGCTACAAGTGGCGCGACACCATTGGTCACGCCCCGGTGGAACCCGTGCCCGCAGGCGTCAACTACGACCTCTGGACCGGTCCCGCGCCCTACAAGCCTTTCACCAGGAATCGCTTCCACTACAATTGGCACTGGGTATGGGACACCGGCAACGGCGACTTCGGCAACCAGGGAATCCATGAGCTCGACGTCGCGCGTTGGGGGCTGGGAGTGAAATACCCGACGCGGGTTGCGGCCATCGGCGCCCACGTGATGTTTGAGGATGACCAGACCACTCCCAACGTCCTGAGTGTCAGGTATGAATTCACCATGCCGGACGGGAAGAAGCGGCTGATGGAATTTGAGGTTCGCCACTGGATGACCAATCATGAAGCGGACATTGGCTCGCCCGCTTTCGGCGGAGGTGACGTGCCCGCCGCGCTCGGCAACGCTGCGGAGGCCAAAAGGAAGGCGGGGCCGCAGAACACCATCGGCAACATCTTCTACGGCTCCAAGGGCTACGTGGCCATGAACGGCTACGACAGCTACAAGTCGTGGATTGGCGAGGAGCAGGAGCCCGGGCCTCACGCCAACGCCGGCGGCAACAACTGGGCCAATTTCATCGAATGCGTGCGCAGCCGCAAGAAGGAAGATCTGAACGCCCCCATCGCCGAAGGACTCATCTCCTGCACCCTGCTGCACCTGGGGAATGCCTCGTATCGGGTGGGCCGCACCTTGCAGTTTGATCCGGAGAGGATGGCGGTTATCGGCGACCCGGAAGCTTCCCGCCTGCTCCGCGACGGCGACCGCGGTTACCGCACACCCTACGTGGTGCCGGACGAGGTGTAGGCGCATCGATGATAAAAACCCGAGCACACCCCGGCGGAGCCAATCCGCCGGGGTGTGCGGGGCACCGCGGCGGCTTCCGGGCAGATGATGCGCAGCCGAGACAGTGCAAGACCGGCAGAATCTGAAGGCGCGCCAGTGCGTAATGCCGCAAACCGCATGGGGAAGCGATCTTCGGCTCTTTCAGGACAGATAATCATTAGGTTAGTCGGTGGCATTTTATGCAGCGCAGTGACTTGCGACGGAGTATGTATGAACTGGGGGGGAACTCCCGGGCACAACGAATTACACTCGCCCTGATCGTGGGATTATGGATTGCGTTGGCGTGGTGGCTGTTGCTGGCTGGGGGGCTCGAAAAGGCGCGCCATTATTTCTATTGGATTGGCGTGCCCGGCAACGCGGCCCGGCGAATTACTCTTGGCACCGCGTTCTCCATTTATTACTTCCGCATTCTTTTCACCGAGTTCGTTTTGCTCAAACGCGGCGTGAGTTGGAGCGAGGTGTTCACCATCGCCTCTTGGTTGTTGTTCATTTTTCTGTGGCTGGGTATCGCCGGGGGAACGAACCCCAATGCTTTGGGTGTGGCAGCGTCCGCCGGCGTGGTTCTGTTTCTTGTGGGGTCGTGGATGAACTCCCATGCTGAGTACACCCGGCACTTGTGGAAACAGCAAAGTGAAAATCGTGGGAGGCTCTACACTCAGGGACTTTTTCGATATTGCCGGCACCCGAACTATTTGGGGGATGAAATCTCATTCTCAGGCCTGTGTCTGATTTCGGGGAAATGGGAAACGGTGGTAATTCCGGCGTTGATGCTGGCGGGTTTCCTTTTCGTAAACATCCCGATACTTGATTCTCATCTGCACGATCACTATGGCGCGGCCTTCGATGAGTATGCGAGGCGGACGAGAAGGTTGATTCCGTTCCTTTACTGAACCCGCGCGTCGGCAACGGGGATCCCCGCACGCCCTACGTGGTGCCGGACGAGGTGTGGGAACGAAAGGGTCAGATAGGATCGTTTCCATTCGAGAGAGAGTCGCTGACCCTCGATGGCCGGAGGTCAGAAGTTAGAGCGTTAGTTTCTTAAAGGGTTCGGAAAAACTCTCCCACGGTGCGATCCTGAGCATGGGCAGCCTTTCGCCTGCTTACTTCGGGCAGAGCCTCACCCCGAGCCGGTGAGAACGATTCGTCGAATCCAAAGAACTTCCTGGCGAGCACCTGAACAGCCCATTAGCTGCGCCCAAGGTTTGCTTCACGAGGGACATGAAATTCCTAGAGCAGGAGACGGATTGATGGATAAGCTAAAAGAGGTCACCGCGAGACGCAGTAAGGCCCACGCGACACTGGTCAAGCTCAAGTCCAAGGTCTACGAAGGCTTTCTAGCGGTGGAAAAGGCTGCGTTTGCGGACGGGGCGCTGCCGAAGAAGCAAAAGGAGCTGATTGCCGTCGGAATCTCGGTTGTCAAGGACTGCGAGTCGTGCATGCAGTGGCACATTGAGCAGGCGGCGGCAAGTGGCGCTTCCTTCGAAGAAATATTTGAGGCAATCGAGGTTGGCATCGAGATGGGTGGCGGACCGGCGACAGTTTCGGCCAGATTCGTTCTGGAGGTGATGGAGGCTTTAGACCTCAAGCCCCATGGAAACCAGTAGGGAGCACTCGGCCCGACGAAGAAGCTCCTCGACTGCTCCGCCACGGGGACCGCGGCTATCGCAAGCCTCATGTGATGCCGGGCGAAATGTACGAACGCCAAACCAAAGTGGGGGTACGCCTTGCCGTACTCGTACCCCTTCCCCACCTGCCATCTTGACTTCCGCCATTTGCCGCCTTATCTTATTCCTTCAGGGTCATCGAAATCTGTTCGGCTTAATACTAAAATCCACTTTGCCCCGAGGCCGCAATGAGTCTCCTTAAAATTGCCAGGGTTCCCGCTGCTGCCGTCGCTCCCACCGCGACAGTGCTGGAAGCCGTAGAAATGATGGCCGAAAATGCCGTGGGCGCTGTCGCCGTGGTTGATAACGGCCAGTTGCGCGGCATTTTCACGGAGCGCGACGTGATGTTGCGCGTTGTCCTGCGGCATCGAAATCCCAAGGAAACTCACGTGGGTGAGGTGATGACTTCTCCCGTCGAGACCATCACCGAGGAAAGCCACGAAGAAGATGCCCTGGTCCACATGGTGGAGCGCCACGTGCGCCACCTGCCCATCGTCAACGCCAAGGGCCACCTCACCGGCATGCTCTCCATCCGCAACCTGCTGGAGCATCGCGTGGACGAGCTGGCGCGCGAGCTCCATTCCCTCGACCAATACCTATCCAACGACGGCCCGGGCGGCTAAGCTCAGCCGGCCGGCTCGCTTATTCCAGGACAGCCTCTTGGGGAATTTGCGGGGCAGGCGCAATTATCGGTGCGGCACGCCGGGCCCGAACGCTGCCCAGGACGACAAGCAGATTCGTGAGCAGAATGACGGCAAATGCCACGGCACGCAGGAAGGCAAATTCCGCTCCCCGCTCCTCGATCACTTGAATCGCCAGCACGGCGGTAATCAGGCCGCGGGGAAGCAGCAAAACGATCGTTTCCCTCTCCAGCGGGGAGATATCCTTCCACGTCCAGCGGCTGAGGTTCACGGCCAGCCAACGCGCCAAAAAAATTGCTCCCGCGAACCCGAGGATCGGGACGGCAGCCGAGCGCAGTCCGGAAAAATGCACCACCGCGCCGATCATCACAAAGAAAAACGTGCGAATGAGGAAAGCCAGCTCGGAATGGAAATTGAGGATTTGGTGGTGAACTTCCTTTACAGGCAAGTCAAGGCCCATGTCGGCGGGAAGAAGTTCTTTTCTGATCTGCGAAAGGTTCGCCAGAACAATGCCAAACACCAGCACCGCGAACAGCCCGCTGGCATTGACGGCGGATGTCCCCGAATAGAGGAGCAACACAGCGGCAAACGTCAGCGCCTGCCAGAAGCGCTGGTCGGAAAGCAGGGGCATCAGGCGGGCCCAAAGAAAGCCGGCGACTACTCCCAACACCAGCGAAACGCCCACCTCAAAAGCAAAACCGCCCACCAGATCCTTAAGCAATGAGCCCTGCGACGGTGAGACGTTCAGCAGGGCGCCCACGGTGAGCACCGCCAGCACGTCCCCGATGGAACTCTCCACCAAGAGGGTGAGCTTGACGGGCTTGCGCATGGGAATCTGTTGCAGGACAGGAAGCATGATGGTGCTGCTGACGCATCCAAGCACCGCTCCGGCCAACAGCGACCCGTCCCAGGAGAGGCCCAGCGACCACCGGGCGACGCCGGCGACCAGTGTCGCCGTTATGATGTACGCTGACCAGGAAAGCACAAGGCCGCCGCCGAGGTGCCGCAAGGTTTCGCGGACGTTCGAGCTCCAGGCCGCCTTCAAACAGGATCAGTATCAAGGCCAGCGTGCCGAACCCCCGGGTTACACTCTCATACTTCGCCGCGTCCACCAGGCGGAAAACCGGCCCCAACAGCAGGCCTGTCAGGATCAGCACCACCGCGTCGGGCACACGCGTCCGTTGCGCCAACCGGTTGGCCACGAAGGCCAGAACCAGCAACCCTCCAAGCAGCGCAAAGAAGGCATCCAAGCTCATACGGCTTCAACCCCGACCCGAGGCACACCCCAGCACCCTACCCACCGTATCGGAGCAACTCCTGAATTGTCAATCCTGGGGACTGCTGCGGCGCAGTGAAGCGCAAGAGGGGATCGCCACGGGAAAGCGTGCAAGGTCAAGCCGGTGCCGCGGGGAGCGGCTCACACGCGGGCCCTACGGTAAGTTGCCAGGACTTCAGGGAGGCTCAGCACGCCCTCGAGCTTGCCATAATTGGCCCGGCTGACCACCGGAAGGAGTGGCCAGTCGCCCAGGCGGCGCAGGGCTTCGCCGAGCGGCTGGTCCGGATGAAGATAAGGAAGGGTCGCTTCCGGGAGCAGGTCGTGGAGAGGGTCCGTCTGGCACATTTGCGGCGCCCAACGGCGCAGTTCGTCCTTCTTGATCCCGCGCCACCTCTCGGGACCGTCTTTGACCAGGATAAAGGCCTCGGCGGAAGCCTCCGCTACGGTGAGAGCAACCTGGATGGGGTCTTCGGCGCTTAGCACGGCGGCCTGATAAGCCCGCATTGCGTCTTCCACGTGCAGCGTGGCCTCTTCGCGAAGCTCTTCCATGGAGGGCAAGTTCATGCCATCCTGCCGCGAGAGCAAATCGAAAAGCGAAGTCTGCTGATACTGCCGGGAAATCAGATAGGCGATGGTATTGGAAATCATTACCGGGAGAATAATGGAGTAGTTGCCGCTCACCTCGAGCACCATGAACACGGAGGTCAAGGGGACACGCAGGAACCCGGCGAAGAGGGTGCCCATGCCCACCAGGGCGTAAGCGCCCACCCCGCCCGTGAGCCAGGGGAAGAAGTGATGTTCGACGCCGCCCACCGCACCGCCCAGCATAGCGCCGATGAAAAGCGTGGGCGCGAACATGCCGCCGGGCGTGCCACTGACAAAGGAAAAGCTGGTGGAAAGGATTTTGAACGCCGCCAGCAGCGCCAGAATCTCCCAGGTAAATTGGTCGTGCATGGCCTGATCGATAGAGCCGTAGCCGGCGCCCATCACCTGGGGAAACCAGATACCGATGACGCCGATCAGCAACCCCGCCACGGCGGGCTGCAGGTAATGCGTCCAACGCGGGAGGGCCTTCAACCGCGGCCGCGCGTAGGCGACCAGCTTGACAAAGGCCAGTGAGGAAACTCCTCCCATCACTCCCACTATTGCATAGGCCAGCAGCTCCGCGGGATGAACCAGATGATAGGCGGGAATGCGAAACAGCGCCTGGTCGCCCAGGAACCAGCGTGACACGATCACGCTGGCAACAGCTGACAGCACGATGGCGCCCAACACCCCGGCGGTCCAATTGCCAATGACTTCTTCAATAACAAACAGCACCGCGGAAATCGGCGCGTTGAACGCCGCCGCCAGCCCCGCCGCGGCGCCCACCGGGGCGATCAGGCTCACCTTCTCGCGGGAAAACCGCAGCCGCCGCCCCAGCGCGGAGGCAATCCCGGCGCCCATTTGCAGGGATGGGTCCTCCGGTCCCAGCGACTGCCCCGTCCCAATCGCCAAAGCACAGGTTATAAACTTTCCGATGACGGTATTGAAGGGTATATAGCCGTCAAAGATATAAACCGCCGCTTTCGTTTGATTCACACCGCTGCCGCGGACGCGGGGGAAAAACCGGATGACCAGGTAAGCCACCACCAGCCCGCCGATTGTCGGGACCATCAGGGCGCGCGTCCAGGGCGGGGTCAGCCCGGAGCCAAAGGCCATCAGTTGTGTCCAGTCGATGGCGACCCGGAAAAGGACGACGGACAACCCGGAAAACAGTCCAATGATTACGGCCAGGAGAAGAAAGAGCTGTGTTTCCTTTAGCGAGACGCCCTCCGGCGTCCAGCTCAAGCGCTTTCGCAGTTCCCTCCAAACGCCGGACGCCGAAGGCAGATGTCCTTCCGGTGAGACAGGGGAGGTCACAGGGGGCGCACTCACGGGCGGACTCCTCCTTGCTCGCGCGCCAACAAGAGCAGCGCCAAATCCTGGCCTTGGGGTTCACCGCAGGCGTGCGCGGTCGCCTGCTCAATCTCGAACGCCACGTCCATAACCCGGGAAAGCAACTCGGGATCGCGGCTGAGGTATCGTTCCTGCGCGCGCGGCTGAAGCTCAGCGGCTTGGGCGTTTAGTGCTTGGAGCAGGTTGCTGCCCGGCGCCTTCAAATCGATTCCTCGTTGCTCCGCGCAGTATTCCAGGCGCCCCAAGGCGGAGCTAAAGTCAAGAACGGCGCGCCGGGCTCGCTCCGTGTTGCCCAAGCGGCGGTTAAAAGGATCAAGGTTCAGGACGGTTTGGGCGGTGTCAAGCATCGCCGCAGACTGCACCAACTGGGGGTCTAGCTGCACCGCGCGCGTGAGGTAATGCTCCGCCCGGGCATAGTCGCCGTTTTGGAAGTAACACTCGCCGGCTCCGGCCAATGCCGGGGCCAAGCCGGGTTCCTCCACGAGCGCTCGGCGGAACAGCTTCAAGGCGTCATCATAACCTGCAACCCGCAAGAGCAAAGATCCCACCTTGACCTGCAAGTTAGGATCCTCGGGCAGGTCGGCCGCCATGGCGATCAATTCTGCGCGGGCGGAATCCTTCTGGCCGGCATCCAGCAGAAATTCCACCAGCTCCAGCCGCGCTGCCCTTCGTCTGACCACCGGATCGTCATTCCATTCACCGTAAATCGCTCCATGGTAAAAGCGCAGCGCGTCCGCAACGGCATGATCGCGTGCGGCCAGCCGTGCCAACTCCAGATTCACAGTGCCGTTCCCAGGTTCGTGCTCCAGCAGGTTCAGCAGGTAGGTGCGGGCTTCGGCGCGCGCTTCCCCCGAATTCCCCGCAGCCATCAGCGCTTGCGCCAGCCGCAACTGATATTGCGCATTGTCGCGCGAGTAGGACAGGGCCGTATGGAAGTCAGTCAGTGCCGCCTGCGCCCGGCCGGCGCGAAGATCGTCTTCGCCCCGTGTGTACCAATCCTCGGCGAGTCCGCTTTCAACCGCATGGTAAGTCCTCACGATAAAACCCGTCATGACAAAGAGGAGAATGAGGATTACGAAGATTATCAGCAGAAACGTATCGCGCCGGAGAGAACCAGAAATATCCGCCTTGGCCCGGGCAGAAGGGGCACTGTGTTTGCCCCCACGGGATTTTATGGCCGCACCGCGGGCACTGTCGCTCGGGTTCCATTCGCTCGTGACCTCATGACGTCATTGCCTGATCATTATTAGGATAACGCAACTCGCATGCTTTCATAGTGCAATCTGACGAGGAAAACAGCGGCTTAACAAACAATATCACAATATGAGGCATTTTGGCGGCGCTTGCGGAGGGTAAGCGGGGAAGCTTGTGGGCGCGCAGGTTTAACGGACATAGCCCATGCGCAAGACTTTGTCCTGTTGCCCCATAGTTCGCGAAGGTGGAGGAGCCCGTGCGTATCGATCGATGCAACAACATCGGGGATTTCCGGTCGATGGCGCGGAGGAGACTGCCGGGGCCCATCTTCCATTACATCGACGGCGGGGCGGACGATGAGGTTACGTATCGGAGAAATACCGAAGCCTACGAGCGGTGCGATCTGGTGCCCAACGTTCTCGCTGGTGTCGAGAGCATTGACATGTCGATAACCGTCATGAGGCAGAAAATAGACATGCCCCTGTTCTGCGCACCGACTGCGCTTCAGCGGCTGTTCCATCATGACGGTGAAAGGGCGGTCGCCAAGGCCGCTCAGAAATTCGGCACCATGTTTGGCATTTCGTCTCTGGAGCATATGACAAATTTTCTTGCTTGAAAATTTAATAAGTCGGTAAATATTCAAGGACAAAACCGATCATATATATTAATCCGAAAAGAAAAACTGTCAAAGAAATAATTAAGAAAATTGCGAATTTTGTTCTGTTTATTTAATATAAACTAAATAACGATAAAATGGTCTTATCTAAAACTATTTACATACTTTGGAACCAATTTGGTTTCCACATTGTCCAGCTTGAATATGAACTATTTCACGCATTTTGTAGTGGTTGTTATTTGTATAGGATAAATCGAAAGTGCGAGAGACGTCGATCTGCAACGACAGAAAAAGTGTTATGCTGCTTCTGACGGACGACTGGAGAATATAAGGAAAAAGAGAGAGAGAAAGTATAGCGGTCTACGAACGTCGTTCGCTTTTTTTTTCTCTCTCTCTCTCTCTCGCTCGCGCTCACCCCCTTCCTAGTTAGACAGAAAGACGGACGGACAACATAGTCGCATTGCTTATACACCAAAATACACACAAACAGTCTAACGGAGGACGACGGCTCATATCCATGAATGAATCACATCTTTCTATACATATATGTAATCCGCCAAACCCTTGCAGAATAAAACAAAAGAAGAGAATAATGGAATATGAGAAAAGTGATGAGAATGAAGAAGTTGTTTGAAGATGTACAGATCGAAATGACATGCGATATATGTCTCATATGGCATGTCATGGAGATGTAGTTCGGTTTTTTCTTCTTCTCTTTTTTCTTTTTTGAAATCATCTTATTCGTCAAATGATGAATATGGCAGCGAGTAAATAGAAAAAAAAGAGAGAAACGCCGCTGGCGCAACTGTTCAACATGGCCAGCAACGCCGCGATGCCGCCAAAACTCGCGCCGTAACCGATGCTCGTCGGCACCGCAATGACCGGCTTGGAAACCAGCCGGGCCAGCACGCTCGGCAAGGCGCGTTCCGATGCCGGCGACGGCCAGATCACGTTCGCGCTTTGCAGCAATTCCATCCGCGCCAGCATCCGGTGCAAGCCGGCCACGCCCACGTCATGGACGCGCTCGACGCGATTGCCCATGATTTCGGCGGTGACAGCAGCCTCCTCGGCCACCGGCAAGTCGCTCGTGCCGGCGCAGACCACGGCGATGAACCCGGTGCGCTTCGGCAAAGGTGTTTTCTCGATGGTCACGCAGCGGGCGAGCGCATGATACACGGCCAGCGTGAGTTTGTTCTTCAGCGCCCGGGCGTATTCGGCGTAGACGCGCGTCACGAGCACCGGCTGGCCGAGCGCAAACAGTTTGGCGGCGATTTGGACGACCTGTTCGCTGGTCTTGCCGGCGCCAAAAATGACTTCGGGAAAATTCTTGCGCAGCGCCCGGTGGGTATCCACTGGGCAAAGCCGAGATCGGCCACGGGCGCGGCCTGAAACGCCGACAGCACCTTTTCGCGCGGGATCTTTCCGGCGCGAAACTGGTCCAGCAAACGGGCGGCCTCGGTGGTTGTCATCGCCAGAAAATGCCTCACAAAACGCCCGCTGTCACGCGGGAAAACCAGACGGACGAATGACGAATGACGAATGACGAAGCAATGACGAAGCAACCGTGAGCAAACAGCCGCGTCTGGCTGGTTTCGCTATTCGGCATTTGGAATTCTTTCGTCATTAGACATTAGACATTCGTCACTCACCCCGGTTTTTGGTGCTTTGCGCGCCAGGCGGTTTCTGCTTAACTGGCCCGCATGAAATACCGCCACCTTGGACGCACCGGCTGGAAAATCTCTGGAAATCAGCTTTGGCGCTTGGGCCATCGGCGGCGCCTGGGGCAACGTGGACGACCATGAATCCCTGGCCGCACTCCATGCGGCGCTCGACGGCGGCGTGAATTTTTTCGACACCGCCGACGTTTATGGCGATGGCCGCAGTGAACGCCTCCTGGCACAACTCAAAAAAGAGCGGACGGATCCGTTTTACGTGGCCACCAAGGCGGGACGCCGCCTGCCCCAGCAGACGCCGGAAGGCTATAGCCGTAAGAACCTGACCGCGTGGATCGAACGCAGCCTGGCCAACCTCAACACGGACACGATTGATTTGCTGCAACTGCACTGCCCGCACCCGGAGGTTTTTTATCACCCGGAAGTTTTTGGCATCCTCGATGATCTGGTGAAAGCCGGAAAACTGCGGCATTACGGCGTGAGCGTGGAAAGAGTGGAGGAGGCCTTGAAGGCCATTGAATATCCAAACGTCCAGTCCGTGCAGCTCATTTTCAATATTTTCCGGCAGCGTCCGGCGGAACTGTTTTTTCAGGAGGCGAAACGCCGCAAGGTGGGCATCCTCGCGCGCGTGCCGCTGGCGTCGGGCATGTTGTCGGGCAAAATCTCGCGGGCCAGCAAGTTTGCGAAGGATGACCACCGGAATTTCAACCGCCACGGCGAGGCGTTTGACCGGGGCGAAACGTTTGCCGGCGTGGATTTTGAAACGGCGTTGCGCGCCGTGGAGGACTTGAAAAAGCTCACCCCGAAGCACGCGACGCTGGCCCAACTGGCGTTGCGCTGGATTCTGGAATTTCCCGCCGTGACTTGCTCCATCCCCGGCGCAAAACGCGCGAGCCAGGTGATGGAAAACGTGGCCGCGTCGGCTTTGCCGCCCCTGCCCAAGGCCACAATGAAGAAAATCAGGGCCTTATACGATCGGGACATCAAGCCCCTGGTGCATCAGTATTGGTGAGTTTAGTTCCGCCAAACAGCAGGCGCAGGCTGTTCATCACCACCACCACGGTGCTGCCTTCGTGGCCAACCACGCCAAGCGTCAGGGGGATTTTGCCCAGCATCGCAAAGCTCACCAGCACCACGACCGTGCCCAGCGAAATGATTAGGTTCTGGCGGATGACCGCGCGGGCGCGCTGGCTCAGGCGGAACGCGCCCAGAAAGTTCTCCAACCGGTCATGCATCAGCACCACGTCGGCCTGCTCCAGCGCCGCGTCGGAACCGCGCGCGCCCATCGCCACCCCGATATGCGCGGCGGCGAGGCTCGGGGCGTCGTTCACGCCGTCGCCGATCATGGCCACGCGGCTCCCCTGCCCGCTTAATTCACGGATGGCGGCGACTTTTTGATCCGGTTTCAACTCCGCGCGCACGTCATCGAGCTTTAATTCCTTCCGCAGATATTCGGCGGCGGCCTTGCGATCGCCGGTCAGCACCACGCTCCGCAGGCCTTCCTCGCGCAACTCGTTGATGACGCTGGCGGACTGCGGCCGGATGTCGTCGCGTAAAATCACGCGGCCCAGCAAAGCGCCAGCCTCCACCCAGACTTCGGAAAAACCAGCGTCCACCGGCGGCCCGATTTGCAACTCCGCGCACGGAGCGCCGGGCACCGCCCCGGCTCGACGGAAACTTCCGGCCGGAGCGCCGGCCTCTGGCACGGCTCGTTGGAGTTCACGCTTTAGCGTGTCACCGGAACAAGCTGAAGCTTGAACTCCAACATTCCGGCGCTCCAAAGCGAACCAGTCGCGTCCGCCGAGACGGCATTGGACTCCGTTGAGCGTGGCCTGCAGACCCTGGCCGGTGACGGATTCAAAATGTTGGAACTCGATTGGCTTGAGGCCCTGCTGTTTGCCATAGCGGGTGATGGCCCGGGCCAGCGGATGGGTGGACAATTTTTCCAGCGAATAAGCCAGCCGCGCGATTTCATCTGCGCGTCCGGGCGGAAAGCTCTCGACTTTTTCGACGCGCAGTTCGCCGGTGGTGAGCGTGCCGGTCTTGTCCAGACAAACCACGTCTATGGCGGCCAGTTTCTCCACAGCGGCGCCGCCGCGAAACAAGATGCCGTGCCGCGCGCCAAACGCAATCGCCGCCAGCACCGCCGACGGAATGGACAGCACCAGGGCGCAGGGCGAGGAAACCACCAGCAGGGTCATCGTGCGGTAAAAGGCGCTGTGCAAGGCCGCGGTGGAAGCGAAGGCGGGCAGATGCAAAAGCTGCCACCACACAAAAAACATGGCGAGGGAAAGGCCGAGCACGCCATAGGTGTAATACGTGCTGAATTTATCCGCGAAGTGCTGCGCGGGCGCTTTTTGCTGCTGGGCTTCCTTGATGAGCTTGATGATTTTTTGCAGCGAGCTTTCCGCGGCGGGCCGGGTGGCCAGCACCTCCACGGCGCCCCAGAGATTGAGGGTGCCCGCCAGCGCAAGATCGCCGATCTTCTTCTCCACCGGCAGGGCTTCGCCGGTCAGATTGGATTCGTCCGCCGCGGTGTTGCCCCGGGCAATTTCGGCGTCCACCGGGAATTGCGAGCCAGGTTTGATCAGCAGGCGCGCGCCGGCGCGGATTTTTTCCACGGCCACCTCGGATTCGAGGCCATTCGCATCCAGCGCGATGGCGGTTTTCGGCGCCTCGCGGAACAGGGAACGGATTTCCTTTTGGGTGCGGCCCAGCGCGTAATGCTCCAGCGCGCCGGAGAAGGAAAAGAGAAAGAGCAGCGTGGCGCCTTCCGCCCAGGCGCCGATGCAGGCCGCGCCCACCGCCACCGCCAGCATGAGAAAATGAATGTCCAGCACGCGCTTTTGCAGCCGCTCCCAGACTTCTTCCGCCGGGAAAAAGCCGCCGGCCAGATACGCGGCGACGAACGCGGCCACCCGGAATTGTTCGGGCACAACCAGCGCCGCCAGCAGGCCACACACACCACAGACGATCGCGGCGGCCAACTGCCATTTCCATTCGTCCGCATGCTGCTCGTCCACCTCCTCCAACTCGATGGTGCGGGGTTCAATGCGCGGAAACGGCAGGTCGCGCCAGCGCCAGAATTTCGGCGCCGTGGGACAGGTGACGCGCGCAATGGTGGTGGCGTTGCCCTCGGTGTGAATGGTGATTTTCCGGCGCTCGGCTTCGGTGAGCGGATGGCGGCAGGTGGAACATTCCTCTCCCGCGGTCAACAGGCGGCACTGCTTTTCAGCATCGGCTGACTGGACGGCGGCCAGCTTGTGCGTGATGCGCTCGGTGAGCTTTTCCACGTCGGTGCGGCCGAGCGTGGCCACGGAGATTTTGTGCTGGGCGCGGTCAATCGTCACCGCCTCCAGCGACGGTTCCTCGGCCAGGGTGTCGGCCAGCGAACGCGCAACGCACCCCTCCGGCGCGGTCGGGCGCGCAGGCGTGGCGGTGGTGCTCGTGGCCATATTCAAGTAATCTTTAGCACATTCCCGGCTGCCGGGCGATGGAAAACTCCTTTTGTGCTGATTTGCATTCATGCCGCTTCACCGCGACCCTGCGGCGGAGCGCCGGCCTCTGGCACGGCTCGATGGAGTTCACGCTTTAGTGTGTCACCGGAACAAGCTGAAGCTTGAACTCCAGCATTCCGGCGCTCCGGTGCAAACTCGCCGAAAACTCCTTTTGCTTTCGCTTCCCGCCCCCATCCGTTATCCTCCCGCCACAACTGAATTATGGCTGGATTTCTCGATCAAATCGAACCGCTGAAACAAACCGCGCTGGCGGAATTGCAGGCTGCGCCGGACCTCGCCGCCTTGGAACAGACCAAGGGCGCGTGGACCGGGCCGCACGGCAAATTCACCGCGCTGATGAAACAGCTCGGCACCCTCTCGAAGGAGGAAAAACCCGCCGCCGGCAAGCTCATCAACGCCGCGAAAATCGAACTCGAAGCCGCGCTGGCTTCGCGCCGGGAGCAACTCGAACTCCAAGCCGCCCTCCCCAAGGAACCAACCGATTTCACCCTGCCCGGACGCCGCCGCGCCCTCGGCCGACTGCATCCGCTCACGCAGGTGACCGACGACATCGTCCGCGCGTTCCGCAAAATCGGCTTTGCAGTGGCCGACGGGCCGGAAATCGAGGACGAGTATCATTGCTTCGACGCGCTGAACACGCCCGCCGACCATCCCGCCCGCGATTCACAGGACACATTCTATCTGGCAAAGCTTGAAAGCTCTCAACCCTCAACTCTCAACTTTCAACTATTGCTGCGCACGCACACCTCCTCCGTGCAGATCAGGGTCATGGAACAACAGCCGCCACCCGTGCGCATCATCGTGCCGGGCCGCGTGTATCGCCGCGACAACGCCGACGCCACGCACAATCCCACCTTTCATCAGATCGAGGGGCTTTACGTGGACAAAAATGTCACCGTGGGGGATCTCAAAGGCACGGTGGAATTCGTCTTTCGCGAATTAATGGGTAGCGACGTCAAGATTCGCTTTCGTCCGCACTATTTCAGCTACACCGAGCCGAGCTACGAGATTGATTTCACCAATGCGCTCGTCAAAAAGATGGGCAAGGACTGGCTGGAGATCGCCGGCTGCGGCATGGTGCATCCCAAGGTGTTTGAAACTGTCGGCTACGATCCCGCCGTCTGGACGGGCTGGGCCTTCGGTTTCGGCATCGAGCGGATTGCCATGCTGCGCTACGGCATCAACGACATCCGCCTCTTCTACGAAAACGACGTGAAGTTTTTGAGGCAGTTTTAATTTCCAAATGAAAGTCACCCTTAACTGGCTCAAACAATACGTTGATTTCAACTGGTCGCCGGACGAACTGACCGAGCGGCTCACCATGCTCGGTCTCGAGGTCGAGGGCGTGCAGAAAATCGCCGCCGCCTTCGACGGCATCGTCGTGGCGCAGGTTGTCACGCGCGACAAGCATCCGAACGCCGACAAGCTCTCGCTCTGCCGCGTCAACGATGGCGCCGGCGAGCGCCAGATCGTCTGCGGCGCGCAAAATTTCAAGGCCGGCGACAAGGTCCCGCTCATTTTACCCGGTGCCTCGCTGCCGTTGAAGCCCGGCGAAAAAGAGCCGTTCACCATCAAAGTGGGCAAACTTCGCGGCGTGGAATCGCACGGCATGATGTGCTCGTACGAGGAACTGGGGATTGAACCTGAAAGCATCGGCCACAAAAAGGAAGAGGGCCTGCTGATCTTGCGCGAGGACGCCAGGGTCGGCCAACCCTTCGCCGAGTATCTCGGGCGCAGCGGCAGCGACGTGGTTTATGACCTCGAAATCACGCCGAACCGGCCGGACTTGAACAGTGTCATCGGCATCGCCCGCGAAATCGCGGCGCTGACCGGCAATCCGCTCAAATTGCCGGCGCTTCCGGCCCTCAACTCTCAACTCTCAACTCTCAACCCGCTGGTCGCGGTGCGCATTGAAGACCCGGAACTTTGTCCGCGGTACACCGCGCGCGTCCTCCAGGGCGTTAAGGTCGCGCCAAGTCCCGAGTGGCTGCGCGCCACCCTGGAAAAAGTGGGCATCCGCAGCATCAGCAACGTCGTGGACGTGACGAATTACGTCATGCTCGAAATCGGCCAACCGCTGCATGCGTTTGATTACCACCTCGTTGAAGGGTCAAAGCGTTCAAGCGTTGAAGCCTCACCCGCTTCAACCCTTCAACCCTTCAACGTTTCAACTCCCACGATCATCATCCGCCGCGCCGCCGCCGGGGAGAAATTCAAGACGCTCGACAATCAGGAACGCACCTTGACGGCCGAAATGCTATTGATTGCCGACGAGCATAAGGGCATCGCCCTCGCCGGGGTCATGGGCGGCGCGAACACGGAGATCAACGACCAGACCGTGGACGTGCTGATCGAAAGCGCCCATTTCTCACCGACCAACATCCGGCGCACCAGCAAGGCACTCGGGTTGCGCAGCGAATCGAGCTACCGGTTCGAGCGTGGCGCGGACGTGGGCATCTGCGACTGGGCCAGCCAGCGCGCGGCCCAGTTGATCTTGGAAACCGCCGGCGGCCAGTTGGCCGGCGGGGTGGTGGACGCGTATCCCAACCCCGCGCAAGTGAAAGAGCTTTCGCTGCATTTCGCAAAATCCAAGGATCTGCTCGGCGTCGGGATTTCCCACGCGGAACAGATTTCGTACCTGACCAAACTTGGATTAACGATCATCAGGCAGGAGCCTGGCGAATGCACCTTCAGCATCCCCTCGTGGCGCGTGGACTTGAAGCGCGAGGTGGATTTGATCGAGGAAGTCGGCCGGCTGTTCGGCGTGGACAAAATCCCCGCCACGCCGCCGCGCGGCGCCCTCGGCGCCAATGCGTTCGATTCCGTGTATGACCAGATTGCCGAGGCGCGCCGGATTCTGACCGGGCTCGGCTTGAACGAGGCACAGGGACAAACTTTGATCTCCAGTGCGGAACTCGGAATTCGGAGTGCGGAGTCGGTCCTGCTCGCCAATCCGCTCAGCAGCGACATGGACGTGCTGCGGCCGAGTTTGCTGCCGGGATTGATTCATTCGCTACGGCACAATGTCAGCCGTAAGAACTATGACGTGGCGCTGTTCGAAATTGGCCGCGTGTTTCAGCGCGCCGGGTCCGAATCCAGCGCGCCGAAGGAAGAACGCCGCGTGGCCATCGCCCTCACCGGCCAGCGGGCCCTGCCCTTCTGGAGCGGTGAGGAGCGCGACGCGAAGTTCGACACCTGCGATTTGAAAGGCCTCGTCGAGGAGTTTCTGGAGCAGTTCGGCCTGCGCGGCGTGGCCTTCGGCAAACGCGCGGACAGCACGGCGCTGTTCCTCGAATCCGCCGCCGTGATGCTGGGCGGCCGGGTCCCGCTGGGCGAACTGGGCCAGTAGCAAGACCAACCGAACCAAGTAGACTACAACA
>CAVQAP010000022.1:0-266969 GCA_963710405.1 uncultured Acidobacteriota bacterium
CTGCTGACCCCCACAAGGCGCACCACCTTCGGGGTGGTCGAGATGACCACCGGATGCGGTCGGCGTTGTCAGTTCTGCCTGCCGGACCTGAACCCGCAGATTGATTTCCCGAAGGACAAGATTATGGAAGCCGTGCGTGCCAACGTGCGCGAAGGCAATGACCTGATCTCGCTCGCCACCGAGGACATGTTTTTGTGGGGGCAGGTGCGTACGGCCACGCCGTTCTACTTCCCCCATCGCGAAGCGCTCGTCGACCTTTTCACGGATGTGGTCAACGCGCCGGGTGTCAAGCACCACCTGTTGAGCCACAGCACCATGGCGCCCGCGGTGGTGGACCCGAAACTGATCGAGCAGTTATCGGCGGTGCTGCTCGACAAGAGCCCCGTCAAGCTGCCGCGCCTGAGTACCCATCCAGAAGGGCGAATCCTCTCGCCGCTGATCGGCCTGGAGACGGGCTCGGTTCGCATGGCAAAACAGATCATGCCGGGCAAGTCGGCGCCCTTCCCCATCGAGGAATGGCCCAGCGTGGTCATCCAAGGTCTAAGTATTCTCAACCGCAACAACTGGTTCCCTGTGCTGACCCTGATGATCGGGAATCCGGGGGAGACCGACGCAGACTCGATGGCCACGCTCGATCTGATCTACGAGGTGGAGCAACGCGGGCTTTTCGCCTTCTTCGTCCCCTCGATCTTCACGCCGCTCCACGATACCCGGCTGGCTACGCAAGAAGGGGTGATCGAAACCCACGAAATGACCCCCCTGCAGTGGCAGGTTCTGATGAAGTGCTGGAAGATAAGCGTGAATACTGCCCTGCAGAGCTGGTGGGGACCGCCGGCGTGGCGCCTGGGCGCGTTTCTCCTCTGGCTGTGGAAGTTGCGAAAAACCAATGGGCCGGGTTTCACCTGGCCGTTACTGATGTTCACCAGCACCTTCCCGGAACGGCTGATGGAGAAGATGGGGAAACTTTACCGCGGCCGGCCGCTCGCAGTGAAGAGCCGGAAGGAATTGCTGGCATCAATCAAGCCGCAGCACTGGAAATACCTGCGGGAGGACAACGGCGACCTCCCCGACGGTTGGGATGCAGCGGCCGGAGCGACTCCGCCTCTTCCCGATTGAATGCCGACGGGGCCTGGCTTCCGCCGCATTCCGATCGGATGGTCAGGCACTCGGAAAGTATGCTTTGCGTGGTCCGCTGGGCGGATCGTTGTCCAGGGGTTCGAGGAAATGGCTCCTGCCTTTTCGCCTGGTGTTTACCGATGAATCCGCAAAGGCAAGCTGAATTTGCGGCCGACCGACAACGCCTTCGGAAACCATGTCATGTGGGCACTTCGCAGGGTGGGGCCGGATGGGGAGGGGAGAACGGCCGTGTTGAAACTGGCCAAGCTGGACCACTACCGCCGCGTGGATTTCTGCGCACGGCCATGCTTACGGCTGCGGTGAACCTAGCCCCGGCGGTAATGGTTGCGTCCGCGCAGGAGCGGTGGGCTGCTCAGGGAAGGTCACCGCATCAAGCGAGTGCTCGCCAAAAACCTGTGCCGTGAACATGAAAATATCGGTGTCGTCGTCCTTCCAGGCGTCGCGCGGCAAGCCGGCCTTGAGGCAGGTTTCTACGAGGAACGTATCGCGGTCCCAATGTTCCTCCACCGGCACCTGCGGCAACAGGATTCCTTCGATATCTCCCTGCTTCATAATCAGTCCATGCTTACCCACCTTGATTTCCTTAATATCCAGGACACGGCGGAGGGGTGACATGACGGAAATTCCGTATTCGAGGAGCGGCAGTTCCTGGGTGGTGACGGGGGTGAAGCGGGTATCCTCAAGCGCGGCATAGGCCGCCACGTCGCGCACGGTTTCCGCCAGGGACTTCATCGGCGTGATGTAGCCGATGCATCCGCGAAGGTCTCCATGCTCCTTAAGGGTAACGAAGGCGCCGCGGGCTTCCTCCAGGCGCGGAAATCCGGTCGAGCCCACCAGGTACATTTTACGATCGCGCACCGCGGTCTCTACCGATGCACGCGCGATCTTCATCAAGGCCTCCTTTTCCTGGCGGGTCAGGGAGAACTCCGCGCTTTTCTTGGCGTCCGCCGGAGCGGCAGCCGTGATGGCCACGGCGCCATAACCCACCACGCGGGTTTTGTCGTTGGCGGTGTCGCCGGAGTTGAGGTATTTCAGGATTTGCGCGTGGGTTGCGCCCAGGCCTTCGGCGGCGATCATGGCCGCGACGATGGGGCCACCGCCGCAGGCTTCCCAGGTCTGAATGCCACGCTCCCACATGGCGAAGTTGCGCGACAGGCTGAGGTAATCCCAATCCACGATGGCCTGGAGCGTTTGATGGTCAATATTATTCGCGTAGGCATAATCGTGGTAGTGCGAGAGGTCGGAACTCACCAGGATAAGCGTCTGGGCGCGCGCCTCGGGCGTCTCCGCCAGCAGGGCCTTGGCCAGCGCCCGGCCGAGCGCGCGCTCGATATTGTAATTCTGGTCGCCCATGATGATGGGCACCAGCTTGAATTCCCCCAGCGTGCGCTGGAGCCAGGGCAATTGCACTTCCACTGAGTGCTCGGCGTTCTCGGCCTCCTTCACGTGGCCGCGGTCGGAAACCTTGATGGTAGAGCTCAACTTCGCCATCTCGGCTCGAAAATCCTTGTCCACGGGAACATTACCCAAAGGGGTCGCGTAGGCTTCGCCATCGTAAATCGAGGAGAAGGGAAAATTAACATGGTGCGACGGGGCGATGATCACGACGCGCGTGTATTTCCGCCCCTTGAGCTGAGCGAAGCAGGCTGCCGCCACCGGCCCCGTGAAAATGTAGCCGGCGTGCGGGCAAATCAGCGCCACCAGCGGCCCCTGAACCTGCGGCACGGTGTTCTGCGCCAGAAGGCTATCCATCATCTCGGTGAGCTCTTTGGGGTCGGCAGGGTAGAAGCCGCCCGCCACGCCCGCGGGGCGAACCTTCGGCGTCTCGCTGTGGCTGGATCCACAGGTTACGAGAACCAATACGGCGAGTATTGCAATTGAGAGGAAGTACCTGGAATTCTTCATGTCATCACCTTAGGACAGTAGGCACTACGCACTTTGCAGTAGGCACCAAACGGAAGAGAAAGTCAAAAGTCAAAACGCAAAAGTCAAAGCCGATGTTTTCATACTTTTGCCTTTTGACTTTTGACTTCGCTCTTCCCACCCGCTCACCTGCCTATTGCCTTCCGACTTCTTTCTCCTGACTCCTGGCGCTCGCCCGACTACGTCCATACTCCCGGAATCGCGGTGTGGCAGAACTGGCACTTCCCGTGTTGAATATAGACTCCATTAATGGAGTACCCCGTGCGGTCAACGATCTTTTTCTTGCAATGCGGGCAGTAGGTGCTTTCCGCCGGATGCCCGGGGACGTTGCCGATGTACACGTAGTGGAGCCCTTCGGCGTCGGCGATGGCCTTGGCGCGCTCCAGGGTTTCAATTGGTGTGGGGGGGAGGTTCTTGAGCAGATATTCGGGATGGAAGCGCGAGAAGTGCAGGGGCACGTCAGGACCGACTTCAGATTTCACCCAGCGCGCCAGGCCTTGGAATTCCGCATCGCCGTCGTTGAGTGTGGGGACGACGAGATAGACAATCTCATTCCAAACCCCAGCCTTGTGAATGGTCAGGATCGCTTCCAGCACGGGCTTTAGCTCACCATTCACAACCTCCTTATAGAACTTTTCGGAATAAGCTTTCAAGTCGATCTTGATGGCGTCAACTTGCGCGCAGAGCTTCTTGAGGGGGTCGGCCTGAATGTACCCGCCGCTCACCACCGCGCTGCGCACCCCCGCCGGCCGCGCGGCGGCGGCGCAATCGAGCACGTATTCGAGGAAAATCACGGGCTCGCTGTAAGTGTAAGCGATCACCGGGCAGCTATTCTCCCGTGCCAGGGCCGCGATCTTGTCCGGCGGCGCGTAGGTGGCCCGTACCTGCTCGGGACGCACCTGGGAAATATCCCAGTTCTGGCACATCTTGCAATTCACGTTGCAGCCCGCGGTGGCGATGGAAAAGGCCTCGGCGCCGGGCATAAAGTGAAAGAAGGGCTTCTTTTCAATGGGGTCGATGTGCGCCGTCACCACGCGCGAATACACCAGGGTGTAATACGTGCCGCCGCGGTTTTCGCGCGCGCCGCAGTAACCGCGTTCCTGGTCATCAATCACGCACTCGCGCGGGCAGAGCTTGCACTTGGTCTTCTTGTAAGGCAGCTTTTCGTAGAACTTCGCCTCGCGGATGAATTGGCTGTCGTCTTCCGCGGGTGGCGGGGCTGCATATAAGGGCACTGCCGGCGGTATTCCCACCAGCGCCCCGCCGCAAACCGCCAGGCAGGGCAACGCCGCGGCTTGCAAAAAGTCGCGGCGGCCGAGAGCGCTCAATTTGCTTTTCGAGGTCTTATTCATAAATCCCACTCAGATTCAAGCCCCGGATGGGGCGGCTATTCTCGAATAGTGGGCCTGTTCCGATATTTCAAAAACAATTCAAGACCCAGTTGTCGAAACCGAAAATTTGCGCTAATCGGCTCAGATCTTAGTCCTCCTACCAACCGCAAACTCATTGCAACGGACCACGGACTACGGACCAAGGACGACTTTCGCCTCAAATCTCCACCCGCTCGATGCGCTGCGGATCGCAAGTCCCCAACTGGTGCGCGGCGTCGGCGGCGGTCGAGATATACGCCGGCTCACGCTTTACTTCGCGGAGGGAACGGGCGCCCACTTCCGCGCGCTTCTTTTCGATGATTTTCCACCCCGTGTAATCCAGCGCGACGGGGTCGCGCGAGACCAGGAGGCCGTTGTACGGCCACATCCACTGCGGCATGTAGGACGGCCCGCCGTCGTACTGGGCGTTGAGTCCGTCGCAGATGTGCAGGCGCACCTTCTGCCGGATGGGCGGAAGCGCGTAAACGTCCGCCACATAGGGATCGCCCGCATTGGAGTGATACTTGTTGGGGTTGTGAATCGCGCCGAACATGCTTTTGAGCGCCAGCGTGACCCCGGCGATGCCATGATCCTTGAGCACGGGCAGGTTGATGACCGCGTCGCAAACCTGCGTCAGGGTGCGGCACAAAAGACTGCCCGCCTGGCCGAAGGTGGAGAGGTCATCCTCAAAGCCCAGCACATCGTTGCCGAAGCAGCGGACGCCCGAGCCGCGCTCGACGATCTTGAAGCGGGCGTGTTCGAGGTCGGAGTTCTGCCGGTCCCAAATGACCATTTGGGTTATTCCCGCTTGCCGCAGGCGCTCCGTGATGGCCTCCACCAGCTCCGGGTGCGTAGCGTTGCCGCGGCCACCGAGACAATTAACTTTCAGCCCCACCACCTCGCCCGGACGCACCACCTTCCTCCAAGCTTCGAGGGGCGAATCGGTTCCAAAGGATGCCTGGAGGGCGCGGTCGAGCAACTGGGCCACGCGCGCGGAGTCAAAACTTGTCGCCGAGGTGCGGATTTTCGCGTCGCGGGCGATGACCACGCGAGAGCGCGCCGCTTCACCGGCGGAGGGTAACGCCGCGGCGCGCCCGTCACCCAGCTTCAACGCGCCGAGTGCGCTCCCCAGCATGAAGCTCTGCTTCAGGAATGAGCGTCGTGTTGACGGGGATGGTGGCTTTGGCACGGGATGCCTCCGAAGTGCTCTCAGCGGGTCAGAACTTCAAGCGCGGGCGGCGGGGGAGAAGCTGTGAAAAACCACTATGTTTACCGCCAAGGCGCCGAGATGCGGAGAGCAAGCCCTTTATTTTCATCTCGCTACGCCTCCGCGTCGCAGCGGTGAGAAGGTTCCGGGCGGTTTTTCCGCCCCTTCTCCAGCGGTGGGCGTACTCACCCACTCAACCAGACGAAAACCGGCCCAGACTTTTTGCAGCACTCCGCGTGCCAAGGCGCACGCCCTCGCCCTGCCCGAGACCCATGGCCGCAGCCTGGCCTAACCCGCAAGGTCACCTCGCCAGTTCCACTGCGTGCTCACCTGCGGGGAGTTCGAAACTCGCGCGCCCCTGCTGCACGCGCACCTTCCCGGCGGGTTTGCCGTCGATTCCCAGGTTCAATTCCCCGCCATCGAATTCCCGCGTGACGGCGACGACCGGGCGTTGGGCCTTCAAGTTGAAGGTCAGCCGTGATGGCGAGATTTGGTAATCCCGCACCACCACGCCGGCATTAGCCTCAAAGCGTTCCTGCCCATCGCGCACGAGTGCAGTTTTGTTGGGTCCCAGGGTGATCTCGTAAGTGTGGTTCCGCCAAACCGCGCCGTGGAAATCCCCTGGCGCCGGCGGGCCGAGAGCGCCAAACCGCAAGCCTTCCCAGGGATTCACGTCAATGTACTGTTCCAGCGGCACCAGGCACAGCAACGCTCCCCAGGTGTAGTGCGGATCGCCGCCGCCTGTGCCGCCCCAGGCGTAGTATTGTTCGTTGTCATGCTGGTTAATCCGCCAGTCATCCATGAACAAGTCATAATTCTTCTCCGCGTATTGGAGCGCCACTTCATCGAACCGGTAACGATTGATGCCCTCATAGAGCATATAGTTGGTCGGCCCCCAAATGGTCCCGCGCCAGTAATTCTGGTCAGGAAAGGCCGGGTCGTTGCGGGCGATCGTCGGGGCCACGTACTTACCCCAGAACTCCCGGGGGTTCAGCAGATGTTCCTTGATCATGCGCTCCGCCTGCTCGGGGGTGGCAATGCCCGCGAACAGGGGATAGAAATTCGTGGGGGAGAGGCGGCTGGAAAAATGCCCGTCCCAGAAGCGGTTCTCGTAGATTCCGTCCTTTTCGTTCCAAAGTCTATCGCGCACAAGCTGCTTCATATGCTCGTACTCAGCGGAGAATTTCCGGCTTTCCTCATCCTTGCCCAGGATCGTGGCGATCTTCGCCAGGCACTCCGCGTCCAGAGCGTAGAGTGAATTCAGCCCCACATCCGCAAGATTCAACGTGTAGGTGTGCGGATCGTAAATCGCGTCGTCGTACATGGGGCTGTCGTCCATGCCACTTTCCCATTTGGCCGCCTCCAGCTTGCCCCTCCCGCCGACGGAGGCCGCCCAACCCCGGTCGCTGCCCCACTCGAGCAGGCCGTCACGATTGCCATCGCGCCAGGGTTGCCCGTCACCACGATCGGCCAGCCACCACTCGTGCCACTTCTTCAGGCGCGGATAGGCCCATTCCAACAAAGCGCGGTCCTCGCGCCGTTGGTAAACCTTCCAAACGACATATGAACCCACGGGCGGCTGCGAGCGGTCGGGAGTGATTCCTTCCTCCGACGCCACATTGGGGACAACGCCCGACTCCGTTTGCGACGACAGGATGGCGTGAATGCCGGCATTGGTTTGCGCCGGGTCCTCCAGGCTGGTCAGAAGCGCGCCGAAAAAGCAGTCCCACTCGCCCACTGCCCACCCCCCCCAGCCGCGCGCCCATTGGCGGCTGATGCTGGGGAAAATGAGATCGTGTTGGGGGGCGTAGAGGGTATTCCAGAACATGGAATTGCCGATGGCCTCGGGCGCGCCTTCAAACCATCCCCCTACCCTGGGGCGGCGCGCCGCATAGGCGTCAGCTTTCTCCTTCAGAATGGTATCGATCTTTCCTGGAGCCAGCCATGCGCTCGCCTGATTCAACAAGGGTTCCTTTTCCCAACCGATGACCGCTACAAAATGCGCGGGAGCGGAATCGGCAAACTCTAGTCCGGCCGCACCCTGGAGAGAGGCGTTAGGAGCGGGGGGGGCCAGCCGTCCCGGGCCATTCATGACCGCCCGCAAATCGGCCAGCGAGGGATAAGCTCCGCTGCCCGTGAGGGGCCGGTCCGTCATCACCACCCAGCGGGCCACGTGGTTGAGAACCTTGTCGAAGTAGGCCTCTCCGAAAATGGCGTGGCGGGCTTCATCCACCTCGTAATTCCCGGCTTGCCCGGCGGCGGAGTTGGGGAAATAGGTTTCCAGCACCAGTTGCAGGCCCTGCGTGGAATTGAGGCGGCCCGCCACCGTGGTGGCGTCGATGCGCGACCATTCCAGCGTCACCGGGGCTTTCTGCGGGCGATGCTGCCAGCTCACGCGGCAGTAGGAAGCATCCGGAGCGTGCGGACCCACCTCGCTCACCGCCCCAAAAATCTTCTCGCCGTCCAGGAAATCACGCCGGCGCGAGCCCACCCGCAAACCGAATGAGATGCGCTGCTGATACGCCTTGGCCATGAAAACCATGCCGTTCCACGCGTCGGCATCGAGAGACTCAATCACCACGCCATCAAAACGCGGCTCGCCTTGCGCCCTTTCGTGGTCCTGGGCGCACAGACCCGGCGTAAAAGAGAACAGTGCCAGCAATGCAATACATGGATATATTCTGCTGATTATTGCTTTCGAATATTGGAAGCTTCCCATATTTGCCCCTCTCAAGATCGAGTTTTGCGGCCCGTAGAATAGCGTGGTTTTATTGGCGGTGAAAGGTCGTTGTTTCGCTTTCGAGAGGTGAACCGTAGCGCTGGCCAGGTTTGCCGCGCTGGCAGTCGTGCGCTAGCTTGGCGCGAACCTGTTATCGAGGCCGGCGGCCTTTGATTATGAACTGCGGACGAAGCGCGGAACTGCCCAGTGGATTCGCAGCACGATTGACATAGCATGGGAGCAAGGGCGGTTCGCCAACCGCCCCTACGCCAGGTGGCGAGCTGTGATCTGTTAGCTGTCGGCTGTGAGCTGTGGGCAGCGCCTCACTTTCTCCCATACACCGGCCCATAATTCGCGCAGGCGCGGTAATCGGCGGCCTCGGGATCGTGGGTTCCGAACTGGGTCCAGGCGCTGGGGCGGAAGATTCTCTCCTCGCCGACGTTGTGCATGCACACGGGAATGCGCAGCATGGCCGCCAGGCTGATCAGCTTATCGCCGATGTGCCCGTAACTGATGGCCCCGTGGTTGGCGCCCCAATTGTTCATTACGGAATAAACGTCGCGGAAGGGTCCGCGGCCGGTCAGCAGCGGCGCAAACCAGGTGGTGGGCCAGGTAGGGCTGGTCCGCTCATCCAGGACCTTGTTGACCTCGGGCGGCAGCGAGACGGTGTAGCCCTCGGCGAGTTGCAGCACCGGTCCCTGGCCCAGAGTCCAGTTGAGGCGCGCCATGGTGACGGGGAATTCGCAGCAGGTGAGGAATTGCGAGGAATAGCCGCCGCCGCGGAAGTATTCGAGCGACGCCGGAGCCCACTCGGTGGCCCCGAGGCAGGCCGCCGCGTCCTCCGGAGTGACTTCCCAGAAAGGTTTCATAGCGGGCTTGCCGTTACGCGTCATGCAGCCCGTGGCGTCGAGCGTGGCCGCGCCGGAGTTAATCAAATGGATAATGCCCCCGCTCGCCTTCCCCGTCAGTTTGTGGCCGGCCACGCGCTTCACCGACGCCGGACTCCAATAGGTGCGCACGTCGGCGAAAATCTGCGCCGTGTCGGTCAGCAGGTGCCCTAGGAGCATGGTGGCGCCGTTGAGCGAATCGTTTTCCGTAGCGAAAACAAAAGCCTCGCGAATGCCGTTCCAATCGAAGGAAGAATTCAAGATGGCTTCCATAAAGTCGCCGTTGGGGAAATGGTCGGTCCACTGGCGCTGACCCTGGAATCCCGCGGCGATGGCGTTGTGGCCCAGGGCCTCTTCCCCGTAACCCAATTCCGCCAAACGCGGATTGCCCGCCATCAGGTCGCGGGCGATGATGGCCATCTTCACCGACGTTTTCCAATCGGCGTCCTTCTGCTCACGGGACCTCTGCGCGGCGGGAGGATTCCAGTCCTTACCCTCGGGACAATGGGCCTTCACCCAAGCCAGGGCGCGATCGAATTCTCGCTCGTCGTAAATCTTCTCGGAGATGCGCCGGACGAACTCCGACATATCCACGTACTCGTTGCGCATGCCCAGGTAGTTCTGGAAGAAGTCCGCATTCACCATGGAGCCGGCAATGCCCATGGAGACCGAGCCCAACGACAGATAGGATTTGCCCCGCATCTCCGCCACCGCCAGTCCTGCCTTGGCGAATTGCAACAACTTCTCCTGCACATCGCCGGGAATCGAAGTGTCGGTGGCGTCCTGCACGTCCTGCCCGTAAATGCCGAAGGCCGGCAAGCCTTTCTGATTGTGCCCGGCCAGCACCGCGGCCAGATATACTGCGCCCGGACGCTCGGTGCCGTTAAACCCCCACACCGACTTGGGAATGAGCGGGTCCATGTCCATGGTTTCCGACCCATAGCACCAGCAGGGCGACACGGTGAGCGACACGCCCACACCCGCGCGGGCAAACTTGTCCGCGCAATCGGCCGCTTCCGCCACGCCGCCAATGCAGGTGTCCGCGATGACGCATTCCACCGGCAGGCCGTTCGAATGGCGCAGGTTCTGCGTCAGGAAATCCGCGGCGGCTTTCGCCATTCCCATCGTTTGCGCTTCCAGCGACTCACGCACGCCCTTGCGGCGCCCGTCAATCGCCGGTCGAATCCCAATCTTCGGCATTGCCCCCCGCAAACGCTTCTGCGGTTCATTCACCTTGATGTCTTTGATTGCAGCCATAATCGTTTGCCCCCTCCCTTGGGAGCACAATTGTAACGCTAAAGGCGGATTTTTGCGTTGGGAGTCGCGGCCGGCAATCCCGTCGCAACTCCCCATGCGGCACTTTTCCTGCCGGGATACGACAGCCAAACCCGCATGGACACTGATTGGGGGTTGACAAGGGGTTTATCATTATGTTTCCACCTGGGGGCTCAAGGAAAGAATTTTGCTGGCGTACCGGAATCTTTTCTGGGTAGAATTGCCTTTGGGTTCCCAAGCGTATGGCTACTGCGAATTTCCAATTCGCCGAACCGCAGCAAGAAGCCGCGTTCTTCTACGGCCTATTTTTGCGCGGGCACCCGCTGCAAAAGCTGCGGGAAGATATCGATGTTCCTCCGCACGTGCTGGAGCGTTGGCAGCGTTTGGCAGAGCGCGATCCCATGTATCACGGCATGTTGGAGCGGGTGCTCACCTACCGCAAGCACGTGCTGGCAGTTTTTGAGTCCCTGGTCTTCCGCGAAATGCTCGTCCCACCACAAACACAATAGAATCATCGAGCCATTGGGTCATCGGATCACTGGGTCATTTAAGGACTGTCCTTTGTCCGTGGTCCGTGGTCCGTTGCCAGGGAAGCGCGGACATCGAAAGTTCGAGGCCACTGACGACGGACAACTGACCACGGACAGCCCTTAAATGGCCCGATGGCTCAATGAAGCAATAGATCTGCTCCCCAGGTGAAAAAGAAGAGCAGGCTGATATAGCCATTCACATTGAAGAATGCCGCATTGAGGCGGGACAAATCTGAGGGCCGGACGATCCAATGCTCATAAGCGAGTAACGCCGCCATCAGGAGCAGTCCCGCCATGGCGAGCCAGCCCAGGCTTTCGAGCCTCATCACCTCGACGAGCAGGGCCACCATGGCAAGGTGACACACGATCGAACCGTAGAGCGCCGCTGCCACCCCGAAGCGTTGCGGAACGGAATGAATGCCCACGCGGCGGTCAACATCCACGTCCTGGCAAGCGTAGATGAGGTCAAATCCCCCTACCCAGAAGGCCACGGCGGCACCCAACAGCAACACGCTCAAACTGAGGTTATTGCGCAGGGCAATCCAGGCGGCAACGGGAGCGAGCCCGTCCGCGATTCCCAGCGCCAGGTGCGAAAGCAAGGTGAAACGCTTGGTGTAGGAATAGAGGAGCAGGACGGCAATGGCCAGGGGAGAAAGCTTGAAGGCCAGCGGGCTGAGTTCCCATGCCGCCAGTGCCAGCAATCCGCAAGAAAACGCCGTGAAGCCCGCGGCAAAGCGCACGGTGAGGCGACCGGAGGGCAAAGCGCGCAGCCGCGTGCGCGGATTAAGGGCATCGAATCTGCGGTCGGCAATGCGATTGAACGTCATCGCGGCGCTGCGCGCGCCCACCATCGCCACGATCAGCCAGAAAACCTCCCGCCACGCCGGCCAGCCGCGCACCGCGAGCATCGCTCCCACCAGTGCGAAGGGCAGAGCAAAAATCGAGTGCTCGAACTTGATCATCTCGAGCGTGGTGCGCAGCTTGGCGACGAGAACCCTCAGAGACCCCGTTGGCCGGAGCGGCCGGTTGTGACACCAATGTCTCATTTCCTTCGCCCATAGGTGAGTTACCATGATGCCTCATTGGAGCTTCTCCCCACAAGTATGTGAGTGCTTGCTTGCAATCGAACTACTCGAAGCAGTAATATTATAACTTTAGTTGACCTTACGGCCAAGGGACCTTACATTGACTACAGACGATTTCTTTGATGAAGTTACTGGGCAGTCGCAGGTTAAACAGAACATTGTCCTGAAGTATTTTGTTGCGTGGACAAGTGTCATGGTCGGCATCGCGAGGGCTAAGGCAATCCAACAGTTGCGCTATGTGGATCTATTCTCGGGCCCTGGGCATTACCGGGACGGGAAAGAGTCAACCCCCCTCCACGTTTTGCGAAACGTCCTCGCGAACACAGAGCTGATTTCGCGACTCGAACCTATCTTTAATGATAATGACAGGGATTCGGCATCAAAACTGGAGAACGCCGTTAAAAGCCTGGGCGGAATTCAACGCCTTCATTTCGCACCCCGGTTTTTCAATAAGGATGTTGACAAGAGCTTGCTCGACTCCATCGGGCTCAGAAACGATGTGCCGACGCTTTGGTTCTTGGATCCTTGGGGCTACAAGGGTGTTTCATTGACCCTAATCAGTTCTTTAATACAAGGTTGGGGATCGGACCTAATAATCTTCTTCAACTACAACAGGATTAATGCTGCGTTGGATAATGAGGTATTTAGACCTCACATGGAGGTGTTGTTCGGACCAGAGCGCCTGCACAAGCTGAGACTGGAGGCGCACGGTCTTCAACCAGTGGATAGAGAAACATGCGTCGTTGAAGCATTCGCGCAAGCACTAAAGGAAGTTGGAGGCCAGCACGTGCTTCCGTTTCGTTTCACGAATGAAGGTGGCAAACGAACCAGTCATCATCTAGTCTTTGTAAGCAAACATTTCAAGGGCTTTGAGATAATGAGAAACATAATGGCAAAGGAGAGTTCATCCACAGACCAGGGCGTTCCATCATTTGGGTACAATCCAGCTGATCAACGGTTTCCACTGTTGTTCGAACTCTGGAGGCCACTCGATGAACTCGCGGAGATGTTAATCGCTGAATTTGCAGGCTGTAAAATCACGATGAACGAGATATATCAACGCCACAGTGTGGGACGGAGATTTGTAGAAAGAAATTACAAGGACGTGCTGCGGAAGCTCGAAAAAGAAGGTAGAATCGAGACTCAGCCCCCTGCCGGGAAGAGAAGAGTTGTGAAGGGCGAAGTTAGTTTTGGTCCTGACGTAATGGTTACTTTTCCTGTTTAAGGAGGCACCGATGGCAACCAACTCGACAATCGAATGGACCGAATCAACCTGGAATCCATTGACGGGTTGCGACAAGGTCAGTCCGGGTTGCAAACACTGTTATGCCGAACGCATGTCCCACCGGCTGCAAGCCATGGGTCAGCCCAATTACTCCAACGGTTTTAAGCTGACGCTGCACGAGCAGGCATTGGAATTGCCACTCCGATGGAAGAAACCCCAAACCATATTTGTAAATTCCATGAGCGATCTATTCCACAAATCAGTTCCGGTGGCATTTGTGCTGCGCGCATTTGACGTCATGCGGCGCGCCGATTGGCACCAATATCAGATTCTAACCAAACGCTCCGATCGGCTATTGGAACTTAGCCCAAAGCTCCCCTGGATGCCGCACATGTGGATGGGTGTCAGTGTGGAAAGCGAAAAATATACTTTCCGAATCGACCATCTCCGGCAGACCGCCGCTAAGGTCAAGTTCCTTTCCTTGGAACCTCTACTCGGGCCATTGTATGATTTGGACCTTGAAAGAATCGACTGGGTCATAGCTGGGGGAGAATCCGGTCCCGGAGCGCGGCGGATGGACCCCGAGTGGGTTACGGGTATCAGAGATCAATGTGTTAAAGCAAACGTTCCCTTCTTCTTTAAGCAATGGGGCGGCGTGAGCAAAAAGAAGGCCGGACGCAAATTGGAAGGCAAAACGTGGGACCAAATGCCAGATACCTTCCAACTCATTCCCGCCTGACGTTTCCCTAGCACTCCCTACTTCTTCGGATAACCCACGGTTTGCGCCAGCAGGATCTTTTGGTCTGGACGAAGTTTCATCAGCTTGGCGAGTGCCGTCCGATCCACGCTGCCGCGCACGACCACGGCAAGTCCTTCCGATGCGCAGAAGAGGTAAACGTTCTCCCCAATAAACCCTGCGTCCGCGGCGGTGTAAAAATTCCTATCCTCTTCGGAGCCTTTCCCCGTCTTGGCGAAATCAGCGACGTACACGAGATTCAAGGGCGCGTCCTTCACGAACGGCTGGACGCCGGTGGCGCCGCGCACATCCTGCGCCAGGATGGGATCAAGTTTGTTCCCTTTGGGATCGTATACGAAGAGCCCATCGGGAAGAGCAACGTAAATATCAATTTCCTGCCGGTTCATCGCCGAAGGCGCGGTGCGCTGTCCCGTGTCCGGCCGATTGATGCCGAATGCCGCCCAGAGCAGATTCGCCAACACCTGAGGGGAGAGCTTGTCGGAACTGAATTCGCGCGTCGAGTGCCGGTCTTTCAAGGCCTGCATCAGCGGCTTGCCCCCACCCGTTTGCGGGGCGGGAAGAATGAGGGGCTTGAGCTCCTGCCCCAGCGCGAGAAGCGGGCAGAGCAGCAACCAGAAGAGAACCAAACGAACTGAACAAGGTGGATGAGTTTTCATCAGGACCTCCGTGACCTCGCATCGGGTGCGAGGGAAGACCTCGGAACGCCGGCTTAGAAGATGATGACAAATAGCACAAAAAGCGCGGCGTTGATGGCGTGCGCAGTATAGCAGAGAGGGCAATCCACGTGAAGCTTGCGGCGGAGAGCATAAATCAAGTAAGAACCGAAAACGATTGTTCCTGCGCTGATGAGTAACAGCAAGGGCAGGCTCAGCGGGGCCACGTATTCAAAGGCGTGGAGATGCGGCTTGATTCCGGCAGAACGCTTTGGGATTGCCCAGGCGATCACCAAGAGGTAATAAACGATTCCCAGCACCGAGTTGGGCACGCCCAACACCCGCGCGTAAGGCGTTTGCACTACCGTGACACAGCTTGAACCCTCGCGGGCGCAGAGGACTTCCGGAACCCAGCGCGCTTTCTTGATTCGGCCATAGTAGGCAAAGGTGAAGTACAGCGCATCGGCAAGGCCGGCGAGCGACAGGACCGAGATGAGCGCGCGAAAGACCATCGAGCTATCGAGTCATCGGACCATCAGGCCATTGAAGCGAGGTCAGCTTGCCGTGGTCCGTTGTCCGTTGCACGCGATACATAGAGAGCGAATACTTGGGACCACTGCCGACGGATAACCGACCACGGTCAGCTTTTCAATGGCTCGATGACCCAATGCGTCAATGGCCCAATAAATCAATCCCTACCCCGCTTCCCGTCCCCCTCCCAGCGATACTGCTCCATCTGTTCGAGGTCAAGGAGCGCCAGCACCCGGCAGCAGAACTGGGTGACAAGGTCATCGAGAGTTTTGGGCCGATGGTAAAACGTGGGGATGATGGGAAAGATCACGGCTCCGGCAAGCTGCGCCCGGAGCATGTTTTCCAGATGGATGCGATTGAAGGGCGCGTCACGCACGGCGAGGATAAGCTTGTGGCCTTGCTTCAGGCAGACGTCCGCCGCGCGCTCGATGAGGGTATCGGAAATTCCCCCGGCAATCTGCCCCAGGCAGCCGGTTGTGCACGGAATCACCACCATCCCCTCCACGGCGTACGAACCGCTGGCGATGGAAGCTCCAATATCAGAGTCCCGCAAGCACTCCGTCTTGCGGGTCGACTGCGCCGCCAACAACCGCGGAATCTGGGCCTGTTTCGAGATATCCAAATCCAGCTCGTCGCGCAGAAGCCTCAGCCCGCTGGCGGAAATCACCAGGTGAATTTTCTCCACTCGCGGATCAGCCTCGAGCATTTGCAGCGTGCGCCGTGCGAAAACCGCACCGCTGGCTCCGGTGACGCCTAGAATGATCCGTTTGTTGCGTACAGTTTTGGGAATACCCATCGCACGCGATGTTAGTAGGCGTATCGTGATAAGTCAAGGAAGTGAGAATCACGGCATAATCCTCGCAACTCGAATCCCTCGTGGGGCTAAGGTTTTCTAGTGGAAAGAAGAGATGCCTGCTTCGGTTGGGGGAATCAAGGGCGGCACGGTGGATGGCTTTCCCGAAGGCACTCACTTGCGGGCCGGGTACGCCTTTATTTCTATCTCACGCAGTTTCTGAGAAGCCCTCGATCCCAAGGCGGCACGCGACGCGCCGAGCAGTTGCAAGTCTCGTCTCCGCCATCTGCCCGAACGAGGCTCGCGCGGCTTCCAGGACCTCCGGGGTGGCGGTCTGGGGAGTGCCGCTGTGGAAGGGTGGGTCCGGAGCGTACTCGAGGGTAAGCTGAATCTGCTGAGCGATGTGCTCGTCACGCATGAGTGATGCCACTCGCAAAGCTCCGTCAAGCCCCGCGGTGATCCCGGCAGCACTCACCTGTTTCCCGTTGACCACAACGCGCGCACTGACCGGGATGGCTCCGAAGTATTTAAGGAGATGAAAAACTGACCAGTGGGTGGTGGCCCGAACACCCCGGAGCAAGCCTGCGGCGCCACAAAGCAAGGCCCCGGTGCAGATGGAGAATACGTACCTGGCGCTGGTGGCCTGTTGCCGAATAAAATTCAGTACGACATCGTCATCCATTAAGGCTTCTTGTCCAAAGCCTCCGGGTACGACAAGCAGATCGAGTGGAGGTGCTTCCGCGAATGTCATTTCCGGCGTGATGATCAGGCCATGCAAGTCTCGAATCGGGGTCGCTTGTTTCCAGATCACATGGATCGCGGAGTTGGGAATCCGTGAAAGAACTGCGAAGGGGCCAGTAAAATCCATTTGATCCATCCCGGGGAATGCGATCGCGCCAATACTTAGATGCCTTTCTGATGTTGTCTTCATCGATGGCTCCGGACCACCCCTGCCCTGGTGTCCCACCGTGTATGCCGTTAAGCTCTGTGCCGAGTTCTTTATTGTATGACGGCGCAAGCCGCAAAGTCTACGCTCATGCCGGAAGTGAGAATCCCAGTGAGGACTGGTATACTGGCAGTCTGAGCAAAATTAGCGGCCAGCATTCAGCAGCCGGGGATCGGCGCCCGCTACGCCATCGCGACGGAGGAATGGGATGACTCCCGAAGAAATCACCAGCATGTTGAAACAGGTGCGGAAGGGCAAGCTCTCCGTGGAGGACGCCCTGGACCGCCTGCGGACGCTGCCTTACGAAGACCTGGGCTACGCCAAAATCGACCATCACCGTTCTCTGCGGCAAGGATTTCCGGAAGTGGTGTTTGCCCGGGGGAAAGATCCTGCCCAGGTGGAAGGCATCGTGCGCCGTATGCTGCGCAACCTCCATAACATCCTGGTGACGCGCGGGGACCGCGGTCTGTACGAGTTGCTGCGACCACTCGACCCGAAAGTGGAGTTTCACGCGCTCTCCGGCGCCATCTCCATTCGGCGCGAGCGCAAAATGTGCGGCAAAGGAAAGGTTTTGGTGGTATGCGCCGGCACGTCAGACATTCCGGTGGCGGAGGAAGCGTTGGTGACGGCGGACATCATGGGAAACCGCACGCAGTCGCTATACGATGTAGGCGTGGCGGGAATTCATCGCTTGCTGGGTGAGAGCCATCACTTGCGTGAAGCGCGCATCATCATCTGCGTGGCGGGCATGGAAGGAGCGCTGCCCAGCGTGGTGGCGGGGATGGTGGGCGTGCCCGTGATCGCCGTACCTTCCAGCGTCGGATATGGCGCGAGCTTCCGGGGCCTCGCGGCGTTGCTGGGCATGCTCAACAGTTGCTCACCCAACGTCTGCGTGGTCAACATCGATAATGGCTTCGGGGCGGGGTATCTTGCGAGCGTGATGAATCGTTTGTAGGGCCGAAAGTGTTTTGCGCGCCCCTACTTGCCAAACACGCGCTCGAAGATTTCATCCACGTGGGTCAGATAGCGCTCCACATTGAAGACCTCCGCGATTTCACTGGGCTTGAGGTACCGGCGGATGTCGTCGTCCCGTTCCACCAATGTGCGGAAATCTTCGCGGGTTTCCCAAACCTGCGTGGCATTGCGTTGCACCCAGCGATAGGCCTCCTCGCGCGCCACTCCCTTTTCCACCAGGTCCAACAACAACTGCCCGGAGAAGATCAAACCTTTCAACAGGTCCAGATTCTCCCGCATGCGCTCGGGATAGACGAACATTTTCTCGATCAGGTTCGAGGTTTTGGCGAGAAGGTAATCGAGGAGAATGGTGGAATCGGCAAGGATCACGCGCTCGACGGACGAGTGGGAGATGTCACGTTCGTGCCACAGTGCCACGTTTTCCAGCGCCGCCTGGGCATTCGCGCGCACCACGCGCGCCAGGCCGCAAATCTGTTCCGCGGTAATAGGATTGCGTTTGTGCGGCATGGCCGAGGAGCCCTTCTGCTCGGGAGAAAAGTATTCCTCCACCTCGCGCACTTCTGTACGCTGCAAACCCCGAATTTCGAGCGCGATCTTCTCCAAGGAGGCCGCCGCCACCGCCAGCGTGGAGAGGTAGAAAGCGTGGCGGTCACGCTGGATGACCTGTGACGACACCGGGGCGGGTTCCAAGCCCAGGCGCGCGCAGATTCCCCGTTCAATCGCCGGCGGCAAATGCGTGTATGTCCCCACGGCGCCGGAGATTTTGCCCACGCGCATCTGCTCGGCGGCGTAAGCCAACCTCTCCGTGTTGCGCTGGTTTTCCGCGTACCAGATGGCAAGCTTGCAGCCGAACGTAATGGGTTCGGCGTGGATGCCGTGGGTGCGGCCGATCATGGGAGTGTGCTTGAACTCCAGAGCGCGTTGCTTCAACACTTCGCCCAGGCGGTTTTGGCCCGCCATCAACAGGGCGGAGGCTTCACGCACCAGCAGCGCCTGCGCCGTGTCCACCACGTCGTTGGAAGTCAGGCCATAGTGCAGGTAGCGTCCCTCGCGGCCCACGTGCTCGGCCACATTGGTGGTGAAAGCTATGACGTCGTGCTTCACCTGGCGCTCGATCTCAAGAATGCGCTCCACTTCAAACCGAGCCTTCTTGCGGATGGCGCGCGCGGCGGTCTTGGGGATCAGCCCGGCTTCCGCCTCCACCTCCGCCGTGGCGATTTCCACGTCCAGCCATTTCTGAAACTTGTTTTCGTCCGTCCAAATGCGGCCCATTTCCGGGCGCGTGTAGCGAGGAATCATAGGATTTTCGATTGGCGATTTGAGATTTGCGATTTACGCCCCAATTGCGGTGTAAAGCGCAGAGATAATGCTATCACAAGATGCCGGTATAGTTATTGGACCCAAAGTCAAAAATCATCGGGCCCTTGATCCAAAGAAGTGTTATCAACCGCGAGCAATTCGGAGGTCTCGAGCAACCGCGCGCAATTCGATCCGCAGCTCATCCAATTCAAAGCTCTGTTTAACTCTCCGGCGGCCGTGCGATTGGACACCTCGAAGCATGTCTCGGTACAGTTCGGCCAATTCAATTGCAACATTCTCCAATTCATCATCGAACGTCCTACGCCTTTTGGCGCCTCCGAGTTTCTTATCAAATTCATCCGTCCAGGTAGGTGCCCCTGCAATTCCATCCAAAAACTCGGCCAATGCAGACATGTTTTCGGGTTCTGTCCTAAGTAAGTAAGGAACAAGTAGGAGAGCGCTAGGGAATAAACTCCTCGCCCGACTCACCCCCATTGCAATCACGATGACTATAACTACAACACCCAGGTTGAGCGTCCAGAACCACCGCATACCGAAAAGAATTAAACCTAATATGTATATTGCGCAAGTTGACAGGCAGCCAAACCTTCCGAGCCCAAAGCGTGGGCGTGGCTCAATCAAAAGGTGGCAACTGGGGCAGCTAAAAGGTCGATAGCTACGAACGGCCTCTGCACTTAATTGGACGTAGCAGAATGGACACTTTAACTCGGTCGGTTGCGCGTACATGGCAGATAAGAGGGTAGATCATCCACCAAAGTGGAGCAAGGGATCTCTCTTGCCACGAGGCGGCCGCTGCTTCGAAGTAAGCACAAACATCGAATTTATTGACTGTACCTGCGTCGTTGGATTGTACGTCGTGGACTTTACCCAAAATAGAACACCGGAGTCGGTGAACTCTGGCTGGCGACGTGCAGCGCCGTGCGCTCGCCGCGAGTGCGCTGTTCCAGCGCCTGTTCGGCGGTGAGGCGGGCAATTTCCGGGTGATTATTCGTCTCGCTCAGGTGCGCCAGCACCAGCACCTGGGCCGCGCCATCGAAATCTTCCGTAAGGAATCCCGCCGTCGCCAGGTTCGAGAGGTGGCCGTGGCGGCCCATCACGCGCTGCTTGACGTGCCACGGATAGGGCCCGACTTTGAGCATATCCAAATCGTGATTCGATTCGAAAATCAGACATTGGCAGCCTTTCACTCGCTGCTTAACCACTTCATGCACATAACCCAGGTCGGTGACGACGCCGATCTTGATACCTTCCGATTCCAGGGTGAAGGCCACGGGGTCGGCGGCGTCATGGGGGATGGAAAACGGCGTGACTTCAATGTCGCCGACGATAAATTTTTCGCCGGGGGTGAAGAACTCAACAGCGCCCAGCTTGGGGTTCCACGAAAGCACCTCGTGTGTGGGGCGGGTAATATAAATCGTTGCCTTCCAATCGATCCCCAGCAGCCGAAGGCCGTTCACGTGGTCCGCGTGTTCATGAGAAACCACGATGGCGTCAAACCCGTCCGGGCGCTCTCCCACGGCGGCAAGGCGCGCGTAGGTTTCGCGGCGGTTCAGGCCCGCGTCAACCAGCAGGCGAGTCTTCTCCGTTGCCACCAGGGTCGAATTGCCCTTGCTGCCACTGCCCAGGACGCAAACGCGCAGGCTCACGCGGCCTCCTGGCTGGGGAAAGTGACGAGTGACAAGTGACAAGTGACGAGCAGGAAGCTACAAGTCGGAGGTGAAATCGGGCAGGAATGGATCGACAAAAAGATGCTTGAGCGTGATTCCTTATCCCCCACAGCCGCTTTCATTTGTCGCATATTTCGAATCCCACCCATCGGAGTCAACAACGATTATAGGACGGAACGCGAATGTTTGGAGAAGCAAAACCCGCGAGGTGAAGCAGGCAGTCGGTTCAGCAGCCGAGTTCTGCGCGTGAGAGCTTGAGACCGTTGATGGGGCCGAGGACGGTGATGGCCAGGCGTTCGGGGCGTAAGAACTCCTGCGCCACCGCCAGCACCTGCTCGGCGGTGACGGCATCGACGCTGCGGGCGATTTCGTCCTGGGAGATGTAACGGCCAAAGTACATTTCCTGTCGCGCCGCATTCCCCATGCGGCTGGTGGAGGACTCAAGACTGAGCAGCAGGCTCCCCTTCAGGTAATCCTTGGCGCGCTGCAACTCTTCCTGACTGATGGGGTTTGACTTCAACTCGCAAAACTCGGCCAGCACCAGCTCGATGACCTGCCGCGCCTTGTCTACGGCCGTGCCCGCATAGACGCTCAGGCAACCCGCATCGTGAAAGCTGCTGAGGCTGGAGAATACGGCGTAAGCCAACCCGCGCTTTTCGCGGATATTTTGGAACAAATGCGAGCTCATGCCGCCCCCCAAAACCGAATTGAGAATGTACGCCGGAAAGCGGTTCTTATGGGGCTGCGGATAAGAGGGCGCGCCCACGCAAAGGTGGACCTGCTCCAGATCCTTTTTGTGCCGCACCTGAAGGTGCGGGTGGGCAACCGGAATCGGGCCACTGGGCGGGGCAGGGCCCGCCGGCAGGTCGCCGAACTCTTGTTGGACTAGATTCACAATCTGGCGGTGTTGAACGTGCCCGGCGGCGGCGATCAGGATATTGTTGGGGGTATAGTGCCGGCGGAAGTAGCCCAGTAGGCGCTTGCGATCGAAGCTCCGCACGCTGGCGCGCGTGCCCAAAATCGGGCGCCCCAGCGCGTGCCCGCGCCAATAGGTTTGGGTAAAGATCTCGTGTACCAGGTCGTCCGGGGTGTCCTCCACCATCTTGATTTCTTCCTGGATGACGCGGCTTTCGTTAAGGATGTGCTTGGGATCGAAGAGCGGATTCTTCACCAGGTCGGCGAGGATGGCGAAGCCGCGGGGCAGGTGCTCGTCCAGGACCTTGATGGAGTAATTGGTGGTCTCCTTGGCGGTGAAGGCATCCAGATGGCCGCCAATGGAATCCGCGGCGCGCGCAATCTCCTCCGCGCTGCGGTGCTTGGTCCCCTTGAAGAGCATGTGCTCGATAAAATGCGAGACGCCGTTTTCCTCGACGCGCTCCTGGCGGGCGCCGGTGCGCAACCATATCCCCACGGAGACGGAGCGGACCGACGACATGGGCTCGGTAAGAACCGTCAGCCCGTTGGGAAGAATCTCTTTGCGAACATTCGGCATGAGTCGCTGTCCTTGGCACAGAAGGTTACTTCTTGATTAGAGTCAAAATGGCGAAGCCCGCGATTGCCCGCTACTACTTTTGTACCACAGAGCCCGCAAAAAGACCACGGGGACAGGGAAAAGTCCTCAATCATCAGTTGTCAGTCGTCAGGAAGAACCTCGCACGAGGTGTTAGCTTTTACTGAAACTGATGACCGACAACTGACAACAGTTTGCACAAGGTTTCCTCTTGCGGGAAACTGAGCGTCTGCCTATACTGGTAATTCTCTCGCGAAGGTGATGCAAGCCCCTGTGCGTGCTCCCCCCGCGAGGAAGAACGGGCCTGTAGCTCAGTTGGCTAGAGCGCACCCCTGATAAGGGTGAGGTCGGTAGTTCAATTCTACCCAGGCCCACCAGAAATCTCTCGAAAACTCATTCGCCTTGGCTCAATTCGTGGGTGGGGCACACACTGCATTTCATGTGTGCGGCGCGGCAAAACGCTTCAGACTTGGAACAACTTCTGCGCCCAATCTATCGCTTCCAGGTATGAGGCGGAAAGTTGCGCCTCATCCTGTTGGAGGCCGAGTGCGAGTTCGCTGACCTCGCTCCATTTTCCCGCTTCGAAGGCCATGACCAAATCGAGGATTTCCCGGTAGCGGTTGGGCCTTCCCAGGAGGGCGGCTCGAACCATGTCGGGCAGAGCAATCTCCGGGACGATTTCTGCAATGGGCCGGCCCAGCAGCGCGTCCATCAGCGATAGGACTCCCAGAAGAAACATGCTCTGCTCGTCATTTCGCGCGCCCAGGTTCGCGGCCAGCAATTCGCAGCACCGGCCGCGCGTGAGCGAAGTCAGCACCAGTTCGTTGGGCTGATTTCCCGCCATGCCCAGGACTGCCGCTATGGTCGCCCATTTCTGGAGCGCCTTATCGCCAAGCAGATCCAGCGCCTGCCGCGTGGAGCTGATGTCGCGCAGAAAGCCAAAAAGGGCCGAGTTCACAAACCGCAGGAGCTTGTAGCAGAGCGACACTTCGCGGTCAATGAGCGCCACGACTTCGCTTCGGTCCAACTCCGGTCTGCTGATGGCCTGAAGGATCCGTAGATAGTGAAGCTTGAAAGCCGGAACGTAACGGCTGAGGACAATCTGCGGCTTGCAGAAGAAATATCCTTGGAAGTAAACGTAGCCGCTGTCGCGAGCTTCCGCGAGCTCGGCTCGTGTTTCCACCTTCTCCGCCAGCAGTTGGATCCCGAGTGGCGCGAATTGGGCCACCGCTTGCTGCCTGTCGTCCGGCGCCGAAAACTTGAAATCGACCTTGATAATGTCGGCCAGGTCGACGAAGGGCCGGGTTTTCTCGGAATAAACAAAGTCGTCCAGAGCGATCACATAGCCCATATCTTTTAACCTTCGGCAAGCAGCGAGCACCTGGCGTCCGGTTCTACCGTCTCGAGAATCTCGAGGACGGTCTCCCCTTTGGGCAGGACGGTGGCATACTCGTTCACCAGGAATTGGCGGGTACAGTTGATAAAGGCTTTTCGGCCGGCGGTAAGTGACTTGGCGCCGGCGCTCAAGAAATTGTCAGCCACGTCGCGGACCGCAGCGTCGCCGTCGCTGGCAGTGTAGCGGTTCTCCATCCCGGAACGGAAAAGGAGTTCGTAACCGTAGACGTGCTCCTGGCGATCAAAAATCGGCTGCCGAGCGATAAATCGAGTCGGGCTACGATTGACAATGGGCGAATCGGGCAATGTGGGGCAGAAGTCCACGAAGTGTTTATCGGCACTTTTTGCCGGAAGATAAACCCTCTCCCGTTGGGTCGCCTATTCTCGCCCTCCGGAACGCTTTATTAGTCGCCTGCATCGGACAGGAGAAATCCGTTTGTGGTGTGCAGCCGCGTTGTTTAGGATTCGCAGCCCCTCCCACAGGCCCCTCCCCCTGTTGTCAAGCCGGTCAGCGCGACATTTCTGTTGGCAGGGTATAATTGGGAGGCCGCAAGGAGATGCTTCCTTTGTTGGGAGGCGTGCGGCGCAAGATCGTCCAGAAGGGATAGGCCCTTCATGAAATCGGAGAAATACTCGCGGCAGATTCTCTTCTCGCCCATTGGCGCGGCGGGGCAGGAAAAGCTGCGACAATCGAAGGTAGTGATTCTGGGCTGCGGGGCGCTGGGGACGGCGCAGGCCAATGCCTTGGTGCGCGCGGGCGTGGGGACGGTGCGCATTGTGGATCGCGATTTCGTGGAGGAATCGAACCTCCAGCGTCAGATGCTTTTTGACGAGGCCGATGCAAGGGATAGCCTGCCCAAGGCGGTGGCGGCGGAACGGAAGCTCCGCCAAATCAACTCCGGCGTGTACGTGGAAGGAATCGTGGCCGACGCGGACAGCGGCAATATCGAGGGATTCATCGAGGGCTTTCACGTCGTTTTGGACGCGACGGATAACTTTGAAGCGCGTTACCTTTTGAATGACGCGGCGGTGAAACTGGGGATTCCCTGGATTTATGGCGCCGTGGTGGCCAGTTACGCCGCCACCATGACGATTCTCCCCGGGCGCACGGCGTGCCTGGCCTGCATATTTCCCAAGTCCCCGCCCGGGATGCACGAGACTTGCGACACCGTGGGCGTCATCGGCCCCGCCGTCTCCTGGGCCGCCGCCCTTCAGTCCACAGAAGCGCTCAAAATCCTGCTGGGCCGGGAATCCGAGTTGCACGAATCACTGGTGGCTTGCGACCTTTGGTGCAATTCTTTCCAACAATTGAAAGTGCGTCAGGATCCCCAATGCCGGGTTTGCGTGGACCACGAGTTTGCTTACCTCGAACAGGGCGGCGCCACACACGTCAGCATGTGCGGCAGGAATTCCGTGCAGATTCATCAAACCGAATCGCGGGCTATCGACCTCGCTGCTTTGAAAGTACGGCTCGAACAGTTTGGCCCCGTGCAGGCTAATGGGTATCTGTTGAAGTGTTCTCTGGACCCTTACGAGTTAACGGTGTTTCCCGACGGCCGCGTGATTGTGAAGGGAACGCAGGACCCTGCCGTGGCCCGCAGTCTCTACGCCCGCTACATCGGCGCGTGAAACCTACGCAGGCCTTGCATTCGCCCATCCCGCGAGTCTCCTCCCCACCATAGCGGCAAAGGGCGGTGTGATCCGAGGGGAACTGACGTGGTCAGCTTGGCACCACGTCGGCGATTTGGCGGCTACACCTCAATTAAGCACTCGGATTGTCTCCCAGTGGCCGACGATCCGGCAGTTGGCTCCTTTAATCACTACAAGCGCGTTTACAAGGACCAGCGTCTCAGACCGGCCATGCGCGTGAGAGCTCCACTAAGGTGGCGGCTGAAACATGTGTGCAGTTAAACTTTACAGTTTACCTGTATATATGAGATGCTGATCTGGTGAGCAAGCGAAAGTCTTATGCTCAGACCAGGCGCGCTTCGACGCTTGCTGCCGAGATCCGTACGGTAGGCGGTAAGCTCAAGCGGCGTTTACGCGAGCATGGGGGACGCAGCGATCTGACGCCGTCACAGATCTCTGTTCTTCTTCGACTCGAAAAGGAGGGTTCGGCTACGGTTTCAAGTTTGGCGCGAGCGGAAGGCATGCGCCCACAATCCATGAGCGCTGTGGTGACGCCGCTCGAGGAAGCCGGCCTGGTCAGTGGTGTACCTGACCCGAGCGACGGGCGGCAAATTCTGATGTCTCTCACGCCCAAATGCCTGAAGTTGATTCGGGAGGGCAGGGCCGCGAGACAGGACTGGCTCACCACGACCATCTCGCAGAAGCTTTCTGCTCAGGAGCAGGAGAAGCTTCAGGCGGCGCTCGAACTGCTTACGCTGCTGGTTGAGGATTGAACCCACTGCGTCTTGCTTCTTTCATATGTCCATTTTGTAGTCGGAAAGAAGGAGCTCTGGATTATGAATTGGCTTTGGCTTGTATCGTACTTCTTTGGGGGCGTTTTTGCGGCAAACGCCATTCCTCATTTTGTCGCCGGCACGATGGGACGTCCCTTCCAGAGTCCCTTCGCCAAACCACCCGGCAAAGGGCTCTCCTCTTCAACGGTCAACGTTGTTTGGGGATTCTTCAACGCGCTAGTTGGATATCTGCTCCTCGCGCACGTCGGCGCTTTCCATCCGCGGGCGACAAGCCACCTCCTTGCGTTTGGACTGGGCGCGCTGCTCGTCAGCATCTTTTCGGCGCGTCACTTCGGCCAGTTCCATGGGGGCAACACGCCGACGCGCCCATGAAGAATCGAGTGGCCGGCACCTTCCGCTCCCTCAGAAGCTTCAACTTCCGCTTGTGGACGGCGGGCGGCCTGGTTTCCAACATCGGTACGTGGATGCAGCGCGTTGCTCAGGACTGGCTTGTGCTGACGCAACTGACCCATCACAATGCGTCAGCGCTGGGTATTGTGACAGGCCTGCAGTTTGCCCCGCAACTTCTGCTCCTGCCCTGGACGGGATCGGCTGCGGACCGCCTCAATCAGCGCAAGCTCCTGATGCTCACCCAGGCAACGATGGGCGTGCTTGCGCTTATCCTGGGAGTTCTCACGATCGCAGGAGTCATACGCCTCTGGCACGTGTATGTGTTCGCCATCCTGTCCGGTTCCGCCGCAGCGCTGGATGCTCCGGTAAGACAGACCTTCGTGGCAGAGATGGTGGGCGATGCGGACCTTCCCAATGCCGTCGCATTGAACTCAACCTCGTTCAATGCTGCCCAGATGATTGGTCCCGCCGTTGGCGGTTTGCTGATTGCAAAGGTTGGCATCGGCTGGGCTTTTCTTCTCAATGGGCTCTCATTCGCGGCAGTGCTGCTCTCGATATCGTTCTTCCGTCTCTCGGAACTGCGTGCAAGCGCCAGAGCGCATCGCACTACTTCTGGATTTCTAGAAGGGTTTCGCTACGTGTGGAGAAGACCGGACCTCCGGGCGATCCTGGTCATGTTGTTTCTGATCGGCACCTTTGGACTGAACTTTCCGATTTTCATCGCTACGATGGCCGTGAATGTCTTCCACTCCGACGCACGTGCTTTCGGCCTGCTCTCCTCCCTCATGGCCGTGGGCTCACTTTCGGGAGCGTTGTTTGCTGCTGGCCGAAAGAAACCAGGTTTAGCGTCTCTCGCGATGGGAGCCGGTGTCCTCGGCCTGGGATGTACTCTAGCCGCACTCGCGCCGGGATACTGGTGGTTTGCGGCAGCTCTCGCGGCCAGCGGCGCGGCTGCCCTGACCTTGACCACCGGCACCAACAGCATCATGCAGCTCTCGACAGAACCCTCCATGCGGGGCAGGGTAATGGCGCTCCGGGTCGGCGTGGCACTGGGGGGAACGACGATCGGCGCTCCGATCGTCGGTTGGGTCGCCAACCACTTCGGCCCGCGCTGGTCGCTCGCAGTGGGCGCCGGGGCGTGCTTCACCGCTGCCCTGTCCGCAGTCTACGTCCTGGCCCGCCGAAAAGAGCCACTGCTTTTACAGTAATTGGTCCTGTGAAGTCGGCATAGCGGAAGTAATCCGCACGATTCTACTCTTGCGTTGCTCCCGAATAACGGGCACCCGGAAACGAACCCCTTGGGCGTTCAAACGGCCTAACCTCGGAAATGCGCGCCGCGTCGCTGGGCATTGGGGATGGCGTTGGCAGTGCCCTCCACGAGGATCTCTTGCTCCGGACGGCGCTCAACCCCCCTTAACGTGCACGGTCTTTCCCTGCACATGGAAAAAGGCTTGGCAGCCGCACGAGCAGCCCAGGGGGAGGGGGACGCCACCTTGCGCGCTTTCGCCCGCCGGTTGTCTCGTTCCCCCCGAGCAAACATCCTGTCTGCTCTGTGGGCAGCATATTCTAGGCTCACTTTTGTATTGACAGAGCCTACTATTGTCTATATTCTTATCTAGGGGCCGGGAGCTACAAGCTAGGAATCAGGAGTCGAGAGTCAGAGTCGAGATTTGAAATTCGACTGGGGGGCTAGGTTTCGAGTTTCCAGTTTCGATTTTTGAGTTTGCCGCTCTCCCCAGAACCAGAGGCTTTCGCCGAATGGAGACTTGCGAATTCCGACCTTAACCATTAATTTTCAAGAAGTTCAGGCAAAGTGGCCAAAAAAGATGTTAAAAAAATACGTTCAAAGCCAGTATGTGTATGAAAACAAACAAATCTCAGGCAAAATGCCCAGCAAAAAATCGGACAATTCTGCATAATTGAACGACAATTGAGCGACATTTTAGGCTGACGGAACCGAAATATGCACGAATGGGCAGCCTAACAGTGCGAAACCGGTAAGCAAGCCAACAAGTAGTCGCCAACCCATTTCTCCCCGGTGCTATACTAATCCGCCCTTTTCCGGGGCACGCGACATATCCCCACCGGAACCGGAGATGCAACCGAAATTCAGGAGGGAGGAGTCGGAGGCCCGGAGAGGTGAGGTTTCATGCTGCCTCCTGTCTCCTGACTTCCGTCTCCTGTTACCAAGAGGATGACCATGATCGCCTTTTTTCTAGGTTTGGGTTTGATGTGCGCAAGCACGCTGATGTACGAAATCACTTTGACCCGTTTGCTCAGCGTGACGTGCTGGTACTATCTTGCCTTCGTTTCCGTTTCCATGGCCATGTTCGGGATGACCGCGGGCGCGCTGGCGGTGCAGCTTCGCCCCGCGCTGTTCGATCCGAAGCAGGTGCGGCAGCGAATGGCGCAGGCATCTTTTGCCATGGCCGTCTCCATGCCTATCGTCCTCGTGATCATGTTCGCCATCCCGCTTGGCGTCTCCTTTGCCCTGCAAACGGTTTGTAGCTTCCTGATTTTTTGCTCCTTCATCGCCGTGCCCTTTTTCTTTGCGGGAATTGTGGTGTGCCTCTCGCTCACCAAAGCTTCCGCTCCCATCGGGCGGGTTTACTTCGCGGACCTCGCGGGCGCGGCGGGGGGATGCTTCGGCTCGCTGATTCTCTTGAACCTGGTTGACGCGCCGAGCGCCGTTTTGGTGATTTCCGCGCTGGTCTTCTTGAGCGCATCCGCCTATGCCGAATTCGCCTCCCAGCCGCGGTTCCGCCGGCGCTGCTACCTCTGGGCCGGAGCGCTGGTGGTGCTGGCGGCTCTGAACGCGTCGACGATTCACGGCATTCAACCGATTTGGTCCAAAGGAAAGCTCGACCCCCGCACCGACATCCTCTATGAGACTTGGAACCCCATTTCCCGGGTGCGGGTTGTCGCCCCGAAATGGGAGCCGCGTTTCGTGGGCCCGCAGGCACCGCCCGTTTCCAGCGAGGTGGTTTACATCGATATTGACAACGATGCCGCCACGGGGATTTATCACTTTCAGGGCGATCTTAAAGACGTGGACTTTCTCCGTTACGAGGTGAACTCGATGGGAGCACGGTTGCGAGCGGGCGGCAGCGCCGCCGTCATCGGCGTGGGCGGCGGGCGAGACGTCATGTCGTGCGCCCTTTTCGGTTTTCACCGCATCGTGGGAATCGAAATCAACGGCAGCATTGTGGATGTTACTTCGCGGCGCATGCAAGGTTATTCGGGTTTTGACAAGATCCCCAACTTCGAATTACACCAGGATGAAGGCCGCAGTTACCTGACGCGCAGCCACGAGAAATTCGATCTCATTCAGGCCACGGTGGTTGACACCTGGGCGGCCACCGCTGCCGGAGCCATGGCACTCACCGAGAATTCGCTCTATTCGCTGGATGGATGGCGAGTCTTTTATCAGCATCTAAAGCCGGGAGGAATCATCGCTTTCAGCCGCTGGAACCATAAGCCGGATTTCCATGAGACCACGCGCCTTTTCTCCCTGGCCTATGCCACCCTGCTCAGTGAAGGGGTGAAGGACACGGAAACCCACCTGGCCATGATCCGCCAGGCTGACCTGGCCACGCTCCTCGTAAGCAATCAGCCCTTCACCTCTAAGGATCTGGAGAAGCTTCGCACCACAGCCGGGGACTTGGATTACCAGCTTCTCTATTTGCCCGGGGAGGAACTGGCGATGCCGCAGCTGACCCCCGTGTTGCAGCAGCACACGCTGGCAGGCTTGGCGGCGCTGCGCTCCAACGATTATTTCGATCTTTCTCCGCCCACCGATTCTTCCCCTTACTTTTTCAGCTTTGTGCGCTTCCACGCCATCCCCGGAATCCTGCGAATTCCCGGCGTGCATTGGGAGGTCCTCTTGCCGCTTTTGCACTTGACCATCTTCATGCTGGCCGCCTTGATTCTCGTGGTTCTGACCATCGTGTGGCCGGCGCGCCGATGGACCCGTGTGCAGGAAGGTTCAGCCCCCGCGCCGACGGGAGCCATCCTCTACTTCATCGGCATCGGACTGGGATTCATGCTGGCGGAAATGGGCATGATGCAACAACTTTCGATTTTTCTTGGGCAGCCCATCTATTCGTTGGCGGTGGTGCTGGCAGGATTGATTCTCTTCGCCGGGCTGGGCAGCCTGACATCGGATCGAGTACCTTTAAGCTCAGACCTGAGAAGCCGCGTGCCCGCATTGCTCTCCGCACTGGTGCTCGTGGCCTATTCGCTGGTAGTTTTGCCCGCCATCCATGGAGCCGTGGGCGGAGTCTTGTGGCGGCGCATCCTGGTTTCATTGGCGTTGGTCGCGCCCTGTGGTTTCATCATGGGTTTCTGCTTCCCCGTCGGCATGCGTTGGGCAAGTCAGCTTGGACAAGAGGGAAATCTGCCTTGGATGTGGGCGCTAAATGGCGCAGCCTCTGTGCTGGCCAGTTTCATTGCCATGGTTATTTCCACGGAAAGCTCGATCCGCGCATGCGTGCTTACGGGCGCGGCCTGCTATGCGTTGGGCGGGATTCTGTTGTCAGCCAGGGGCAGTTCCGCGTCTGCCCGTGTGGCAACCGCTGAAGATGCAAAGCCTGTGGCTGCACATTGAATCAGCAGCCCTCCGGTGGCTTTGAAGGCCACTATTCCGTTTTGCGCGGAATACAGTCCATGCCCTGCCCCAAAACCGCGTGAGCGAAGCAACGAGCACGGACATGCTCGCCTCCACGACGGCAAGGCGAAAACGATCAATCGTCACGATCCGTAGTGAACTCTGTTATATTGTCTATAAATCCACATTGTAACTTTTTGTGGTGCACCTACGGCAATTCAATGATATACGTGTTGGGCCAAAATCGAGGGTGGGATTGTCCCGCCGACACCCGGTGCATCCGCCGCGTGTGATCGTCAAAAAAGAGTCGGACTGTATGCCTGGTGCTTCACGCCAATTCTCATTCCCCCGCCATACTTCTACCGGCCATGGAGACCCATTCCTCACCAGTTCAAACCCTAGGGAGAAAGTCTAGTTAGAACAAACCGGGGATTCCTGCTTCCACACTGAACCCGGCCGGATCGATGGAACGATGAATAACTTACATATAGGAGAGAACATGTCATATTCAACCAAGGTCAGATGCGCCGGAACGCGCCGGGCGGCCACAACGCTCCTCTTACTTGCCCTTGCTCTGCCGCTTGCTTCCGTCGCAGCACATGGCCAGCAGGACTACGTTTCGCGTTACAACCTCTACGGCGGATATACTTTCCTCGATAGCCCTAAGGTGGGCCTTTTTGAGAACGGATTTCATTTTCAAGCTGGAGTCAATCCCAAGACCTGGCTAGCCCTAGGGTTCGATTACAGCATCTCAGGTGGCAGTTTGACGCTGACGCCCGGCCTGTTGACGCCCGCGTGGCAGGAGCAATTAACCGGCCTATTGGAGGAATTAGCGGCGGCGGGTGAACTCCCTCCCGGCTACACCGCAGCCGACATTGCATTACCGTCTAATTCCCGGACTCAAACCTTTGCCGGCGGGCCGCAACTGGAGTATCGGCATTTCAAAAAGCTGACCCTCTTTATTCGGCCTTCGGTTGGGGCCATCCACGAGGTCGCAACCCCCCAACCTGGGAGTAATGCGATTTATCAGATTATCGTCTCAGCCTTGGCGCCTACCGGGAAGAAGATCGACACGACGCCCTTTTATGGGTTCGGGGGCGGCGCTGATTTTAATGTTACCAAACACATCGGCCTGCGCGTGCAAGCGGACCTGGTTTACGATCATCTGTTCAGCGATACATTGAAAGACGGCCGCCTCACGACCCGGTTCTCCGTGGGTCCCACCTTTAACATAGGGAAGAATATCGCGAAGAAGAAATAACCGTAGCGGTGATGCGGTCTCTCTTGGGATTCGGCGGTGCGAGTAGCTACGCGCCGGGATGACACCGGGCGGGGAGTTTTCCAGCAAGCGGTCGGAGGGGCGGTGTCTGCGGGACCTGCGGACGGAGACGCATCGTCGCCCCAATTCCAGTGGTCATGCCGGAGGCGGGGAAACCTATTCGCCGCCGCCCCGCACTTGATTGGCGGCGGTGGCCCGCGCAGCGTCGCGCGTGATTGCCAACTCTCGCGTCAATTGATAATTGAGCTGGGTTCCCACGGGGAGGGTCAAATCCTTCCCGCGCCGGCGCATGCGATCGACGGTGGTCGCCGTAAGCCCCACGGTGGCGCCGATGACGGGGTGGGCAAAGAGCAAGCCCAGCAGCGTGCCCCCGGCGGTTCCCGCGCCAATTTCCTCAAAATCCGGCGTGCGGGAACTGGGACCCTTGACCAATCCCTCGTTTCCCACCACCTTAACGTTGTCAACCCCGTAGGCCGTCATCAGCGTGGCGCCGAGGGGAAAGCTGCGGCCATCGGGAAGGGTGATTTGCTCCACGGTCAGCCGCATCTGGCCCACGCCCTTAATGCGGCCGGGGCGCTCCATCCGGGTTATCCGCCCGGCGAGCGTGGCCCCCGCCGGAATTGCCACGCGGCCGTTAAGACTAACGGGCTCCGCGACGCTCATGGTGAAAGCATCTCCCTGAACATTCAGCTTGGTGGTCAAGGTCTCGGTGATGCGGCAATGCAGCATGGTGCCGGCGGGGACGGATAAAGGCTCCGCCTGCACCAGTGTTTCTGCCTGCGCGAGTGAGATTCCTGCGGTGGCGAGTATAACGGCCAGCAAAGCGCGTTGGACCATGTTGTACCTCCTCAAAGGTCATTTCATGGCCGGACCCTGGCGCTTTATCCAGCTCGGTTGATCCTGAGAATTCGAAAACTGAGAGGGGAAACCCACTCCCGGTGACTGGGTCTCCCCGCGGCATCTGCTAACGTGCTCCCTCCGAGCGCGCTGCAACCTCGGTGACACTCTTCGGAGTGCTGATGTACCCCTTCACCTGATCCGATTCTACATGATTTACTACTAACTCGTAAGGTTTTTTTGAGCCGTTCACATAGAAGTAAACGGGTGCGTTAATGGTGCAATCCTTTCTCTCCACTTCCATATCGTCCGCCAGCGTCGTCAGGTTGAATCGATAGCGCTTGACGTTTGTCTTCTTCAGGGTCAGGCTCACGCCCGCCACCTTCTCCGCACGGTTCCTGGTCAAGGTGAATTCGAAGTAGTCGCGATCTCCCAGCTTGCGCAGGTATTCGATGTCATCGTGGTTGCGGGCAATCAGGTTGCCCATTTCGCTGCGCGCCATGCCTAAATCCGCCGCCAGGGTGCTGACGTTTTGCTTGGTGGTGTTAAGGTCGGTCTTCGTCGAGGAAACATCCTGCGTCAGTGCGCCGACCTGTTGCTGGTCGGCCTTGGTGTCAAGCTCTTGCTTGAGCTGCTCCGTTTGAGCGCGCTGCTGATCCTGAAGTTCCGCCACCATGGTGCGCGCACGCTTCAATTCCCCGCCCTGCGCGCCCACGCGTTTGGCCGCATCGTCGATTTCCTTCTTGATGGCGCCCAGGTCCTGAGCGTTCTGCCGCTCGATGGCCGTCAGGCGATGCGAAACTTGATCCCGCAATTGCCCGCTCAAGTCTTCCCGGAACTGGTTCTGCTGCGTGGTCAACTGCTGGCGCAGCGTGCTCATCCTATTGATCGTGAACAATTCCCCCGCGGCCAGGACTGCGAGAGCAAGAAAAATCAAAACAAATCTGATGGCGCCCTTTGCCTCCGGGTGCGCCTCCGTCGGAAGTGCCACTTGGACAGTATCTTCGTCCATTGCCATGTTAGTCTCTCCCTTCCTCTTGCGAAACTGCTTCCGGAAGCTTCACGCCCCGCCTGTGGTCGGCTTCCTGTGCAGAAGGAAAGCACGCCGGGTGCCAATCAGAACGAGATCTAACAGGCTGTTTTTAAAATAAGTTACGAGGAATGACGGCAACCTGCGCCGTTGATGCCTCGGTAGATCTTACGCGCACCAAGTAAAAAGTGCGGCCAGCCGGGTAGCACAGGGATTGCTGCGTGTGCGACTACCACAGTATGAGAGCGGGGCTGGGGCCTTGCGGGCAAATTCACTTCTTGTCCTGGCCTTTGCCTGTCCTTTTCTCGCGCGCCCAACCTTCCTTGTTGACCTGCTGGCCACGCCCGATGGCGAGCGATTCGGGCGGCACATCCTTAGTAATCGTCGAGCCCGCGGCGGTATACGATCCCTTGCCAATCCGCACCGGCGCTACCAGCATGTTTCCGCTGCCGATGAAAACCTCGTCCTCAATGGTGGTGGGATGCTTATTCACGCCGTCGTAGTTACAGGTGATGGTGCCGGCGCCGATGTTGGCGCGCGCGCCCACCTTGGCGTCTCCCAAATAGGTCAGGTGCAGGGCCTTGGCGCCACGGCCGATGGTCGATTTTTTCACTTCCACGAAGTTGCCGATGCGCGCCGTGGGCTCAATCACCGCGCCCATGCGCAGATGCGCGAAGGGTCCGATCGTTGCTCCCTCGCCGATTTCGCAATCCGTTATGACCGAGGATTGGCGCACCGTGACGCCGTCGCCAAGAATGGAGTCGGCGATCGTCGCGCCGGGCTCCACACGGCAACCGCTTCCCAGACGCGTGCGGCCGCGTAGCGTAACGCCCGGCTCAATTACCGTGTCGGGGCCGACCGTTACCTCCTCATCAATGTACGTGGCCTCGGGGTCGGTAAGGGTCACGCCCTCCTTCATCAAAGCGATCGCCTTGCGGAGGCGCAGAGTCTTCCCCACCTCAGCCAGTTGCGCGCGGTCATTGATGCCCCGAGCTTCTTCTGCCGCCGCCTCAAACGCCGCTACCTTAAGGTGGTGGCGGTTGAAAATCTCGACGAGGTCCGTCAGCAGATACTCTTTCTGAGCATTGGCGCAAGAAAGCTCACCCAGGTGCTCCAGCAGTGGCGGGCGCGAAAAACAGAGGATGCCGGTACTGACCTCGCGGATCTTCTTCTGCGCCGCGCTGGCCGCTTTTTCTTCCACTATGGCGCAAACCCGCTTGCCCCCCTCGCGCACGATGCGCCCGTAACCGGTGGGATTGTCCACGCGCATGGTGAGGATGGTGCATGCCGCGCGCTCCTTGCGGTGAGCGGCCACCAACGCGCTCAGCGTTTCCGCTTGCAGCAGGGGCACGTCACCCATCAGCGCCACCACCACGCCGCTGGGGCAGCATTCAAGCGCCGGACGAGCCACCATCAGCGCGTGGCCGGTGCCCAGTTGCTCGGTCTGCTCAATGAATTCGAGGCCCGGCCGGGTAAAGGCCTTGCGCATCTCTTCCGCCTGATGGCCGATGATCATGTAAAGCTTTTCCGCTCCGGCCGCCGCGGCCGTGCGCAAAACGTACTCGCCCAGCAAACGGCCGGCGACCGGATGAAGCAATTTTGGCTGCGCAGATTTGAAGCGCGTCGCTTTCCCTGCACCCAAAACCAGAATCGAGAAACCTTCTTGCCCCATGGCTCACTCCCGAGCGAAGACTAAATGGAAGATTGAAACTCACGGCACGCAAAGCTGATGGCGCTGGCGGCCGCGAGCCCGGCTTTTCGCTTCAGTTATTCTAAAGCGTCCCAGTAGGGAAAAGCAAAGAGTGGCGGCCTTGGGTAGCGGTGTCATTTGGAGTCAAATTCCCCCTGGAGCGTCGGCCAATCCTGCGAACCTTTCCCCCGTGAAGGCAGGGAACGGGGAGCCAATGCGCAGACTATTGGAAACGCGCGACGACTATCCCTCCTTCGCGAGAATGACCCGTTTTTTGAGAACGGTCCGATTCCAAATGACACCACGACCCTTCCGAGCGCACGCCTTTTCCTATAAGATTGGTCATGATAGGTTGGACTCGTTCCCTTAAGGAGGAGTTATGAATCAGCGCATCACGCGCCGCATGGGCGCAGAGTTCTTGGTGGCAAGAATGGTCTGTGCGGTCGTCCTGGCCTTGTTGACCGCAGCCGCGTTTTCCGGTCGCCCTCTTGCGGCGGCAGAGGGAGAATATCATCTTCTCAAGAAGGTTACGCTGGGGGGCGAAGGAGGTTGGGACTATCTCATTTGCGACAGTGAGGCGCGCCGCGTCTACATCTCGCGGGGCACGCACGTGATGGTGTTGGATGCCGATACCTATGCGGTAGTTGGAGACCTTCCCGGCACCGACGGAGTGCATGGCATCGCTTTGGCGCCGGAACTCGGCCGCGGGTTTACCAGCAACGGCCGGGCAGACACTGTCACGATTTTTGATCTCAAAACGCTGAGGGTTCTGGGGACGGCGCCCACCGGCAATGGGCCGGACGCCATTGTGTACGACCCCGCTTCCAAGCGCGTTTTCACCTTTAACGGTCATGGCGGTGACGCGACGGCCATCGATGCGGCCTCGGGAAAACCCGCCGGGACCATTACGCTGGGAGGCAGGCCGGAATTCGCTGCTGCGGACGGGCTGGGGCACATCTACAACAACCTGGAAGACCAGAGCGAACTTCTCCAAATCGATTCGCACAAGCTCACGATAACAGCTCGCTGGCCGCTCGCGCCGGGTGAAAGTCCCTCGGGTTTGGCGATGGACAGGGAACATCGCCGGCTCTTCGTCGGCTGCCACAACAAGATGATGGCCGTGGTGGACGCAGACTCGGGCAAGGTGCTGGCGACGCCCGAGATCGGCCAGGGTGTGGACGCCAATCGCTTCGACCCCGGAACCCAGCTTGCCTTCAGCTCCAACGGCGATGGCACGCTCAACGTCGTTCATGAAGACTCGCCGGAAAAGTTCACCCCCGTCGCCAGCGTCGCGACCCAGCGTGGCGCGCGCACCATGGCCCTTGATCTGAAGACGCATCACGTCTTCCTGGTGACGGCGGAATTCGGTCCGCCACCTGCGCCCACGCCGGAACGCCCGCATCCCTGGCCGCAGGCCATTCCCGGCACGTTTACGCTGCTGGTTTTTGGGCAGTAATGGTGCCGGCAGCACGGCGGTGGATGGCTATCCGCCGCTAGTGACACGCAGGGGCGGTTCGCGAATCGCCCCTGCATTCACTGTCCGTGATTTCGACGCGCATGGTCCAGGACCGCATCCTAAATTGAAAGAGTTTAAATCCGTGAACCCAGACCACTCGAACAACCCTTCATCCCCCGCCGCGAATGGGGTCGATGGCGCGCCATCTCCAACGCTCCAGAGAAACAAGCATACCGCCTTGTACTTCCTCATCCTGGCTGCGCTTGCGGTTCTCCCTTATCTTAACTCTCTGCGCAACGGCTTTGTCTACGACGACTTCGATCAAATCCTGGTTAATCCCTACATTCGGAACTTCCATCACTTGCGGGAAATCTTCACCTCCGCAGTGTGGTCGTTCATGGGCGATTTCCGCGGCTCCACCAACTATTACCGCCCGATAATGTCGCTGGGATACCTGTTCTGCTATCAGCTTGCCGGGCCCCGGGCGCTGCTGTTCCACCTGGTTAATTTGCTGGCGAATGAAGGAGTGATTCTCCTCGTTTTTCTGGTGACGCGCAGGATGTTTCGCTCGGCCGCGGTGGCGTTGGCGGCGGCGAGTATTTTTGCGCTCCACCCCATTCATAGTGAAGCGGTGGATTGGATCGCCGCGGTCACCGAACTCGAGTTGGCGCTTTTTTTCCTTCTGACCTTCTGGGCTTATCTTGCCTCCGCGCGCGCGGGAGGAAAGTGCTCGGTCCCGCTTCAGGCCGCCATGGCGGGAAGCTTTGTGCTCGCGCTGCTTTCCAAGGAGCAGGCGCTCACGCTGCCATTGCTGGCGGCACTTTACGAGCACCGCTTCCGCGAGGATCGGGCGGAAACAACGAAGGCCCAGAAGTTTAGCCGCTATGGCGCATTGTGGTTGCTCGCCGCGGTTTATTTGGCGCTTCGCGCCCGTTACCTGGGAGGATTCGCGCCCAACGTTGGCTGGCCGGGGCTTGGGAAAGGGGCGTTGATGATTTCGGCTCTGGCCCTGGCTGGCCGCTACTGCTGGAAGCTTGTGTGGCCGGCCGAACTCTGCGCTTATTACGTTTTTCCCACCAATGTAACCGTGCTCTTACCCTGGGCGCTTGGCGGCGTCGTGGCTCTGGCGATTGGCGTGGCGGCCTTTGTGGTCCTCCGGAAGTCCAACCGGCAGGCGGCGTTCGGAGTTGTTTGGCTGCTCTTGACGCTGGCGCCGGTATTGAATGTTCGGTGGATGACCAGCAACCCCTTTGCGGAGCGCTACCTGTATCTGCCTTCCCTGGGATTGTGCTGGATCTTGGGGTGGGCAGGCATCGAGGGATGGAATTCGCTTTCGGCTCGGGGCAGTCGACGGCGCTTGGCGCTGCCCCTCGCGGCCGGCCTGATTGCCGCGTTGGGGATGTTTCGCATCGTCACCCGAAATCGCGATTGGCGGGATAACATCACCTTCTACATCGCGACCCTGGCGGTTTCGCCGGACGCCTATTACATTCACAATAATCTGGGAACCACATACTGGGCGCAGGGAAGAATTCAGGCGGCGAAAAACGAATGGCGCATCGCGCTGCGGCTGGCACCCACCAGCGAATACGCCCTGCACAATCTCGGCTTGGCGGCCAACGCGGAGAAGCATTATTCCGAAGCGGAAGCCCTCTTGTTGCGCACCCTGGAGATCCGGCCGAATTACAGCGACGCTCATTTGGACTTGGGGAAAACTTATGAAGCCTTGGGCAGGCTGCAGGAAGCAGAGGCTCAGCTCCGCGCCGCGGAAGATCTTGCCCCCCTCAACGTTCGTGCCCATATCGCCTTGAGTGAGTTTTATTTTGACCGGGGGCGGCTGCGCGAGGCGGAGGCGGAAGCGCGCCGCTCCGTGCAGATCGAGCCCACCCCGCAGGGGTACTGGGATCTCGGATGGGCGGAATTGCTCAAGGGCGACCGCGGCGGCGCCGAGCACGCTCTTCTGGACGCTGAGGCGCTGAACCCTTCCGACAGCCGGGCGCATTTCATCCTGGCGCTTTTCTATACGGGCATCGACCGCACCGACGACGCCATACGCGAATACCGCGCGGGGCTGCAGCTTGATCCCAACAATGCCGACGCTCTCGCCAACCTCCAAAAGCTGGAATTCCTCAGGGAACAACGATGATTCTGCGACGGATCTTGGGCGAAATCATTGACGGCCGGCCAGGATTCGAATATTCTCTACGCCGTTTGGGGGGGCGGAGTGTCGGCACTCAGAATTGTGCCGGGGGCCTTCCCCGAAAGCGTGGCGTTCCGTTGCCGGCCGGGCGCCCAGAGAGCTGTACTGCGGCGCGTCCCGCCCCTTTGGCGCCGCCGTGACCCGGTAGTGCGGGCGAGGGGCCGGAAGAAAGTCAACGCCCGCGTTGACATTCTCGCACTCGTGGGGTAATTTCAGGAGAGGGATCTGCGTCCCTACCTGTACCCTATGAATCCAGAGAGCAGCGTCGTTGAGGTGACATTGGAAAGTGACCTCAAGAATGTCGAGGTGGCGGAGGAAATTACTCGCCGCGTGACCGTAACCGCAGGATTCGATGAGGACGAACAGCATCGCATTGAAATGGCCGTGCACGAGTCGATGATCAACGCCATCTGGCACGGCAATAAGAATGATTCCAGCAAGAGCGTGTGGTTGCAGTTTAAGATTCTTAGCGACCGGCTGGAAATACGCATCCGGGACCAAGGAACCGGCTTCGATCCGAAACACATTCCCGATCCGCTGCAAAGCGAAAACCTGCTGAACGTGTCCGGGCGCGGAATCTTTCTCATCCGCTCCTTCATGGACGAGTTCCGGGTGGAACAAGTTAACGGCGCGGGGACGGAAGTGACCATGGTCAAACGCCTGAGTTCCGGAGTTCAGACTAAACAAGGAGAAACCGACCATGAGCATGAAAGCCACAATACGACAAGTTGATTCCGTGACGGTCGTCGATGTGAGCGGCAGAATCACATTGGGAGAGGGCTGCACGCAGTTGCGGGAGCTGATCCGCGACCAATTGAGCAAGGGTAATAAGCACGTTCTGTTGAACCTTGCCGACGTCACTTACATCGACAGTTCGGGCATCGGTGAATTGGTGAGCGCCTTTACGGGTGTCGCCAAGCAGGGCGGAGCCTTGAAACTTCTGAATCTTACGAAGAAGGTTCACGACCTTTTGCAAATTACTAAACTCTATACGGTCTTCGACGTCCACGACGACGAAGCCAAGGCCATCAGCAGTTTCGCCAAAGCCACCAGCGCTTAGGCACGCTGCCCGAAAGCCTGCCTGCCGGCTCGCTCCCCAGAGTCTCCGCTGCCGCCGGGCATCCTACCCCGCTTGGCCCAATTCCTTGCGGGCTATATTACCCTCGATTTTATCGCCAAGTGCGGCGCTTCCTCGGGTGAAACACCGGGGAAGCGCTCGCCTGCGGCTCGAATGCTTCCTCACCAGCCGCGGCGCACCCTGGCCGCCAAGGGAAGTCAAAGCGCCAAGAGCTACACCGCCGGCCGGGTGTGCGATGCGCAAGGGACGGCCAAAAGGAATAGGGTCGATGCCAGCGGATTGACGGGGAGTCGCACGCACCGTTCTTACCGCAGTCCGCCAACAGCACTTACAGGTTTCCCACGGGCAGTTGGCTTAGCCAATCGGCCGGAGTTTCCGCATCCTTCATGGCGGGAAGATCCCCCAAAAGAGCCACGACGAAGGGATGGCCTTCACTCACAAGCGGCAGCCTGCACACCAGTTGCCACTGGGGTGTGATTTGCGCCCAATCGGCGGGATCAGGAAGGGAGGGAAGCGAAAGGGTGATCGGTTGGGGCAACAACGACTTCAGGTTCCCACCGATGATGTGGATGAGCTCACATAAAGCGTCGAGCGTCTCCTCGCTGCCGGCGTTATCGGCTTCCCCTTGAAAAATGGCGGCCGCGATTAATCGCGCCAAGGGGGGGGAGCAGTGCAAGCGCAATTCGCCATCCCAGGCGCCCGTGAGTTTAACGCACACGGTTAATGCCCCGAAGGGGGAGAACTCCGCTGACGCGCGACGATCCACCAGAAAACCCAGGGTGGACGTCCACGTTTCTTGAATGATCTTGTAAAAAGCACTCTCGGTAACCAGCATGACAGCTCCCTAGGTCTTCCGAAGTTGATAGCAGGTCGCACGTTCGAACTGAACGCGCTCAAAGGAATCATCGATGCTGAAGGTTGTCTCCGCCCCGCCGAGGAAGAAATAGCCATCAGGCCGTAAAATCCTTCGAACCTTGGCGAGGATTTCCTTCTTGGTTTTGACACCAAAATAGATGAGCACGTTTCGCATCATCACCAGGTCCACGGGCGGCAGGAGCGGCCAAGCGCTGGACAAGTTTATGGGCCGGTAATCCACCATGCTGCGAATGTCATCCCGCAGACACCAATCGCAGCTCCGCTTTTGGAAGTACTTGACCAGGAGGGTGGCGGGAAGACCGCGGTTCACTTCGAGTTGGCTGTAGCGTCCCTCGCGCGCCCGGGCGAGGATTTCCGTGGAGAGGTCGGTGGCCAGGATGTGAACCGTCCAGCTCACCAACTGAGGAAAATTCTCGCGGATCAGCATGGCCAGGCTGTAGGGCTCCTGTCCGGAGGAGCTGGCCGCGCACCAAATGGTCAACTCTCTTTCCGCTTCCCGCCGGGCGATAAGGTCCGGCAGCACCGACTTCTTGAGGGCCTCGAAAGGGTGGAAGTCGCGAAAGAAAGAGGTTTCGTTAGTGGTCAGGGCCTCCACGGCCTGACGGTGCAATCCGTGAAAGGGCTCGGCCTGCATCCGCTGGACGAGGAGGTCGAGCGAAGCGAACCCCTCGCGGCGGGCCAATGGCGACAAGCGGGATTCGACAAGATATCCCTTGTCCTCCTCCAGCACAATCGCCGATTGCTCGAGGACCAGGCGGCGAATATAGTTGAATTCCGGTAGGCTGAGAATCATCTTTGAATGCTCGACTCCACCGTCCGGAGGGCGGGTTTAAACTCCCTGGTTGACTCCCGGCCGTTTCGAGCCCGGCGGAGGATTTCCATGCCGAGTTGATCCAGGGGCAGAACTTTGTCGGCCAGACCGGCGTTGGCCACGAAACCGGGCATTCCCCAAACCACGCTCGTCGCTTGATCCTGCGCCAGGATTTGACCGCCGGACTCGTGGATGTGTTCGCAACCGCGCAAGCCGTCCTGGCCCATCCCTGTCATCACCACCGCAAGGCTGTGAGGTTTGTAGACCTCCGCCACCGAGCGGAATAGTACGTCTACTGCCGGGCGGCAGGAGTTTTCCGGCGGGCCTTGGTGGGTGCGAAGCGTCACCTGCCTGTGGTCACTTGCTACCACCATATGGAAGTCGCCGGGAGCCAGCCAAGCGCACCCAGGTTCCAGGATTGCTCCCATGTAACCCTCTTCCACCCCAATTTGCGACTTCGCAGCCAAGCGCTCCGCCAGGAGGTGAGTAAAGACGGGAGGCATATGTTGGACGATGACAATGGGTACGGGAAAGTCGCCCGGAAGCGCGGGAATGAGACTGGCAAGGGCATTGGGTCCGCCGGTGGACACTCCGATGGCAACAACATCGATTCGCTCCTCACGGCGAGGGACGGCGAACTGCGGCGGGAGCTTCTTGGAAGCGACGTTCATGGCCAGAGGGGAGTGAAGGGATAACCCCAAGACACGGCCACAAATCGCTTTGATCTTCGGAATCAGTTGAGTCCGAATGCATTCCAACCCCTGCGCGGCGCTTCCGACGTTGGAGGGCTTGGTGACATAGTCCGTAGCGCCCTTGGAGAGCGCCTCGAGGGTGGCTTCCGCCCCACGCTGGGTAAGGGTGCTGTACATGATAACGGGGAGGTTGGGAAGCGACTTGCGGATCTCCACCAGCGTGCCGAGCCCATCCAGCTCCGGCATTTCCACGTCAAGAATGACGATATCGGGATTGACCTGGGGAATTTTTGCCAGGGCAATCCTACCGTTAGCAGCGGTTCCGGCAATTTCAAGTTGCGGATCGGCAGCAAGCACGTCACTTACCATGCGTCGAACGACCACCGAGTCATCAACGACCAGAATCCTGATCTTGGGCATAAACTAAGAACCTGCCATCCCGAAGATTCGCAGTTTCTCCAGAATGATCTCCTGGGTGAAGGGCTTCATGACGTACTCATTGGCCCCCGCTGCCAGTGCTCGAACCACGTTTTCCATTTCGGTTTCGGTGGTCACCATCATCAAAAGCACTCCGTCATACATGTGCTCGGCCCGAACGGCGCGAACGAACTCCAAGCCATTCATTTCCGGCATGTTCCAATCTACCAGGGCGATGTCGAGCTTGCCGAGGCCCTGGAGTCGCTCCATGGCTTGCCGGCCATTGGCCGCCTCGACAACTTCGAACTCCAGCCCTCGAAGCATTCTGCCCAAGATGCTCCGCATTGCCTTTGAGTCGTCAATTATCAGTGCGCGCACGGTGGCTCCCTCCGATGGCGAGTCATCCCTTCTGTTTACCCTTCGGCCATGAGGGCGAAAGGTTTACTGCAAATTCCACCGGCCCTTCTCTGCCCACCGATCACACCCCCCCCCGCCATTGGATCCGAGCTGAAGTTGGGGCAGCCTAAGAATATTGGCGGCTTGCCAAAAGCGCGTCGTGTCTCTGCCGTGGTGATCGAGACGGGACTCCGCCTGCCGTCCACACTTTTCATCGAAAAAAGGGGGGTAATTGTCCGAAATCGTCCCTGCGCTTGCGCCGATGCGAAAGTCCGGTCAACCAAGCCTGCCTATGGAACACCGAGGTGATAATATGCACGGTCGAAGCTCCCCTCACTTGTTCAACGCCAACACTCTGTTGTAGCGCTGGGTTTTGCCGGGCAGGCGCCGACCTCCCGACTGTGTGGGGACAGGCGCCGATCGGCGCTACAGCTAGACGCATTCTCCAAACACAATATTCGCGAGCCGGGCCGAACTCCCGCCCCGCGTAGGGAGGCTTATTTCCCCCCGCCAGGGTGTAGATTGGGCCTTGAGACACCGCCACTGCAGCTGTAACTGAGCGTGCTTTGGCGGATGTTCCGAATCGTCCGGCGGAGCATCTCCGGGACCCCCGAGGTTACGGGATTGGCATGTCCCGCATAGATCGTCGCCACGTCGCGGCTGGCGATTCTCTCCAGTGAAGCCAGGAGTTCCCCCGGATGGGAACCTCCCGGTGTCTTCACATCGAGCGGCGTGTCTCCGGCAAAAAGGGTCCGTTCCCCGGCGCAATACAAGCAAATCGAATCCTCCGAATGTCCCGGAGTATGCAGGACCTCAAACTCCCGATCTCCCAGGCGGAGAACCTGGCCGTCAAGCAAGAGGACATCGACATGCTTGCCCGGCGCAAAGGCGCATACTTGCGGGTGATAGAGCGCCACGATCGCGCCCAGTCCGGCGGCATGGTCGTAGTGGCCATGCGTTAACACCACCTGCGCCACTTTCTTTTTTCCGATCCCGGTGCACAGGTTTTCAATTTCGCCACAAATCGAACCGTCAACTCCCACATCTACCAGGGTATTAACATCCTCGCGCTCATTCGAGTCCCCGCGCACCAAGTAGGCGTTGCCGGAATAGTTCTGCGGGTTGCCGTGAAGAAGGGTGATTCTCATCACGCACCGTCGGCTCTTCGGCACAACTTGCCGTCGCCCAGGACCCGGACAAAAAGCGGCGCCACTTCGGCGGGGAGTTCCTGGAGCTCGTCAAGCGCCAGGTAACCACCGGGCGAGAGCGCCTCATAAAACATCTTGATCACTTCCACGCGCTGCTCGGACGTCAAGTGCAACAGGACGTTCTTGCACACGACCAGGCTGAAATCGTTGCCAACAGGCCGGAGTGACAGCAGATCGTGCCGCTGGTAGAAGATGCAATGGCGCAGCGCGGCGTCGAACTGCACGTAGCCGGCGCGGGCCGCAGGGGCGCTATACTTGGCCAGCAGGTCTTGATGAGGGCTGCCCTTCAAGAGCTCGGTGGAATAAATTCCTGTGGCAATGGTGTTCGCGAACTGACTGTTTTCCTCGATGTCCGTGGCATCGATGCGTAGGTTGTCGCAGGCGAAGGGCCATAAACTCTCGAACAACAACATCGCCAGGGAGTAGGCCTCTTCGCCGCTGGCACAACCGGCATCCCATACCCGAATGATGCTGCGCCCCAGGACGTTAGGTACTACGTGTTGAACAATTGCGTCCAGCACGCGTTGATCGCGAAAGAAGAAGGTGAAGGCCAATTCTCATCTCCTCCCGGGAATGGAAGGGAGAACTCCCGCCGTGACGCGGTGGCCACCCGTTGGACGGCGCGGGCGGCCCAAGTCATCTTTTCAAGCTCGACTCACAAACTAAGAGGGGTCCGAGATTCGTTGCCAGCTTCTCGAACCCCTCTCTCCCCGCCAGGGCCAGTTTGCTTCCTTACTGGAGGCGAGTGGTAATGCCCGACGAGGGTTTGGCCCGGCTGGCCAAGTGTGCCTCGCGGACCACTTTCGGTGTCGAGTGCCCTTCTGCCCCCCCCCGCTCCGCTTCCTCCTCCCTCGAATTTGAACTGCGCGACCAGTCGCTGGAGTTCTGCTGCCATTTTTGCCAGTTCCTGGGCGGCTGTCTGGGTATTGGTGGCACCTTCCGTAGTGCTCTTCGCGGCCGTGGCCACCGATACGATATTCTCGACAATCTGTGAACTCCCCTTGGCCGCTTCGCCCACATTGCGAGTGATCTCGTTGGTAGTGGCGGTTTGTTCCTCTACGGCGCTGGCAATCGTGTTGGAGATGTCGTTCAGTTGGTTGATGATGGTGGTAATCTGGCCGATGGCCTCCACGGCTCCCTTGGTATCACCTTGGATCGCCTCGATCTTGCGGCTGATATCCTCGGTGGCCTTGGCGGTTTCCTTGGCCAGTTCCTTCACCTCGTTGGCAACCACCGCAAATCCCTTGCCGGCTTCGCCGGCTCGCGCCGCCTCAATGGTGGCGTTCAATGCCAGCAGGTTGGTCTGCTGGGCGATGGATGTAATGACCTTGATCACCTGACCGATTTCGGCGCTGGATTCGCCCAGCTTGCCGACTGTGGCATTGGTGCTTTCCGCCGTCCGCACCGCGGCCGTAGCGATCTTGGCCGCTTCCGTAGCGTTTTTGGCTATTTCCTTGATGCTGGAACTCATCTCTTCCGTCGCCGTCGCCACCGTCTGTATGTTCTTGGAAACCTGCTCACTTGCCGCCGAGACCACGTTGGCTTGGCTGGAAGTCTCTTCCGCGTTGGAACTCATTTGCGCGCTGACCGCGGAAAGCTCCTCGGAAGAAGAGGCCAGGGTCTGCGCGTTATTGCTGATCTGCCCCATGCTCCCCGAGAGTTTGTCGGCCATTAGGTTAATGTCGTCCTTGATGCGCGCATGGTCGCCCTGGTAGTCGCCTTGAACGTGCGCCGTCAAATCCCCGGCGGCCACCTTTTGCAGCACTCCCCCAGCTTCCTGCACCGGCGCAATGACCGCGTCCAGGATTTCGTTCACACCCTGTACGATCTTGCGGTAGTCACCCTGATGCTTGGAGGCATCGGCGCGAATCGACAACCTGCCTTCCGTCGTGGCCTTCACCAGCAAGACGCCATCGGCCACCATGGCGTTCACGGCGTCAATGCACGTGTTCAGGTTGTTTTTTAGCTCATTGAAGTCGCCCTTGTAGGTGTCCGTGATCTTGGCCGGGATGTCGCCCTTGGAGATCTGGTCCACATACTTGGCGGATACGGTCAACGGCCCCACCACCGCATCCAACATCTCGTTGATCCCTTGCACTATCTTGCGGTAGTCACCCTGGTGTTTGGAGGCATCGGCGCGGGTCGCCAGCTTGCCGTCCAACGAGGCATTCACCAGCATGACGCCATCGGCCAGCATCGCGTTCACGGCATCAATGCAAGCGTTGAGGTTGTTCTTCAGCTCATTAAAGTCACCCTTGTAAGTATCGGTGATCTTGGGCGGGATGGCTCCCTTGGAGATCTGGTCCACGTACTTGGCGGACACGGTCAACGGCCCCACCACCGCATCCAACATCTCGTTGATCCCTTGCACGATCTTGCGGTAGTCGCCCTGGTGCTTGGAGGCATCGGCGCGGGTCGCCAGCTTGCCTTCCAAAGAGGCATTCACCAGCAGCACGCCATCGGCCACCATCGCGCCCACGGCATCAATGCAAGCGTTCAGGTTGTTTTTCAGCTCATTGAAGTCGCCCTTGTAAGTATCGGTGATCTTGGGCGGGATGGCTCCCTTGGAGATCTGGTCCACGTACTTGGCGGACACGGTCAACGGCCCCACCACCGCATCCAACATCTCGTTGATCCCTTGCACTATCTTGCGGTAGTCACCCTGGTGTTTGGAGGCATCGGCGCGGGTCGCCAGCTTACCTTCCAGCGAGGAATTCACCAGCAGCACGCCATCGGCCACCATCGCGCCCACGGCATCAATGCAAGCGTTCAGGTTGTTCTTCAGCTCATTGAAGTCGCCCTTGTAGGTGTCGGTGATCTTGGCCGGGATAGCTCCCTTGGAGATCTGGTCCACATACTTGGCGGACACGGTCAACGGCCCCACCACCGCATCCAACATCTCGTTGATACCTTGCACGATCTTGCGGTATTCGCCCTGGTGCTTGGAGGCATCGGCACGGGTCGCCAACTTGCCTTCCAACGAGGAATTCACCAGCATGGTAACGTCCCCCGTCATGCCTTGCAGCGCTGCCGCGACGTTGTTCACGCCTTGCTTCATCTTCTCGTGGTCGCCCTTGTAGGTTTGGGCGATCAGTTCGTCGATCTTGCCGCGGGAGATCTGAGCCAGAACGCGGTTGCCTTCGCCGATGGGCAGAAGGATGGCATCCAGCATCTCGTTGACGCCCTTCACGATGCCCGCATAAGCGCCCTGGAACTGGTCGGCTTTTCCACGTTCCGAGAGCAGTCCTTCACGCGACGCCTCGGTCAGCCGCCCCAGCTCCTTCTGCAAGCCTTGCACCACCGCAGCAACGTTGTTCACGGCCAGCTTCATCTTCTCGTGGTCGCCCTTGTAGGTTTGCGCGATCAGCTCGTCGATCTTGCCGTTGGACACCTGAGCCAGGATGCGGTTACCTTCGCCGATGGGCAGCAGGATGGCGTCCAACATTTCGTTGACGCCCTTCACGATACCTGCATAAGCACCCTGGAAGTGGTCGGGTTTGCCACGTTCCGAGAGTTGTCCTTGCCGCGATGCCTCCGTCAGCCCTGCCATCTCCTTCTGCAAGCCTTGCAGTACTGTGGCGACGTTGTTCACCGCCAGCTTCATCTTTTCGTGGTCGCCCTTATAGGTTTGCGCGATCAGTTCGTCAATCTTGCCGTTGGAGATCTGGGCCAGAATGCGATTGCCTTCGCCAATGGGCAACAGGATGGCATCCAACATCCCGTTGATGCTCTCGACAAACTTTCGGAAGTCGCCCTGATGCTTGCTAGCGTCGGCGCGGGTCGCCAGCTTGCCTTCCGCCGAGGCCGTGGATAACAGACTTACTTCCGCGATCAGGGTGCGGAGGTTGTTCCGTAGCTTTTCCAGCTTCTCGTTGGCAATGACTTGCTTGCCGGGCAGCTTCTCAAGAACGGGGGTAAGGTTTCCTTCCGCGTAAGCCCCCAGGATGTTTAAAATCTTGAGAACGTTGTTTACGATAGACCGCACGCTTCCATTGACACCAGCAGCGATCTGTTTGTAGGCGCCGGTGAATTTGTCTTCGGACGCGTAGGCATCAATATCACCCGCCTTCTGGGCCTCGCCCATGCGCGTCATCTCGCTGATTACACCCAGGAGATTGTTGCGGAGCAGATCCATCTTTTCGTTGGCAATAACTTGCTTGCCCGGCAGCTTCTCGAGGACAGGGTTGAGGTCCCCTTCCGCGTAAGCCCCGACAATGCTGAGAATCTTGAGAACGTTTTTGACGTGCAACCCCACACTGTCGTTGACACTCTTGGCCATCGTCCGGTAGATGCCTTCGAACTTCTCCTCAGGCATGACCGCATCGATGTCCCCGGCGTTGTGTGCATCGCTCATGACTTTCAACTCAGCCGCGAAGGCACTCAACTCATCCAAGTCCTTTTTGTTTTTCCGCAACTCTGGTTCACTTTTCATATGATCCTCCATTCGGTATGTTTTCCTGGCTAGGCGCCTATCGCGGCGGTCGTCGCCAGATTCAGCATCTTGTCCGTATCCAAAGCAATCAGTAACGTGTCTTTCAGCTTGTAAACTCCACGGATGAGCTCCCGCGCCTCTCCCGCCAGGGTCCCGGGGGGCAACTCGAAGGAATCGTCTTCGACTTCCAGGACATCGCCAATCTCATCGACGAGCAGGCTGACGGCGCCGTCCTCGTGGCGGATGACGACGTTCATGGGGAGATCGGTGGAGGCGCGTTCCCGCAGACCCAACCGGCGCCGCAGGTCGACGGCGGTGACAATCTGGCCGCGCAGGTTGATGAGGCCTTTCACCACCGAAGGCGCCAAAGGCACGCGGGTCATGCCCTGGTAGCGGATGACCTCCTGAACCTTCTCCACTCCCACGCCGAAGAGGAGTTGGTCGACCACAAAAGTCGAAAACTGTTTCTTCCCTGCCATGGCATACCCCCTTGTCTAGTACGTAGTCGCATTGAAGCGACATTCCTCAAGGCCCTCGGAAGGGCGGGGCGACACCTGTCCCGCTCATCCGTCCACCCATGAGGTTGCCTAATCCCGCAAATAAGCACTAGGCCGCCACCGCCTCGTTGAAAAAGTTCGGGTCAGCCGTCTGGATGATGCCCTTCACGTCGAGCAGCTCCGTGACGCGGCCCTGGACAACCCGGGAGCCCAAAGTCCCCTGGCGGCCCGACTGTTGCTTGATTTTGACCGCCTCGTGGGCGATGTCGAGGATGCGGTCCACAACCAGCCCAACGCTTCTGCCCTGGTCGGTATAAACCACCACCTGGATTTTTTCGTCTTCTCCTCCGGGCTCAGAGGGGCCGGAAGTGCGGGGTTGTTCGCGGCGCTCGGCCAGAGCGGAGGAGAGGTGGATTAAAGGCAAGATCTGGCCTCGATACTGAACCACGTGCCGACCTTCCGTCTGCTCGACGGCGGTGCGGGCAAACTCTTCCAAGCGCGCCACGAGGGACAGGGGCATGGCCATTCGTCCATCATCCGGCCCTCCCAGCAGCAGGAGCGATTCCCCGTCGTCGTGCCGGGACTCCGTTTCCGCGGCCTTCTCCCCCACGGAGCGGTCGCGAACCTCGGAAACCACATTGGCCAGTTGGGCCACCCCGAGGACATCCAGGATGAGGGCCACCTGACCGTCGCCCATGATGGTGGCTCCGGCAAAAGTGGGAATACCCTTGAGTTGCTTGCCCAGAGGCTTGACGACGATCTCTTCCGTATCGTTGATTTCATCTACGACCAGGCCAAAATGGCGGTCATCCGCCTGCAAAACGACAATGTTGACGGCATTGCTTTCCGCCATTTGGCGTTCGAGTCCGCTCAGGAGGGAAACGATCTGCGCCGAGAGGGATTCGACCCGCGCCAGCTCCCGCTCCGAGCCCGCCGTATTGCCGGAGGTCTTCAAAGAAATAACCTCCCGGACCACCCCATGAAACTGCTGGTGGAGGCTCTCCAACTGCTGCACTTCCGGCAGCTTGCCGAATTGCTGCAATCCGGAGGAGTACAACCACTTTCCCAAGGCGCAATCCTTGTGGGAGATGGCCTCAGCCAGGGTCAGAGTGCTCTTGCCATCCAGGAAGTCCCGCAAGCGCGACTTCCACAGCAGGTGCTTGCTGCGAGCCGAGGCAAAGTCCAGCGCCTGCGCGTCAGAACCTGCTCCCGCGAGCGCGGTTGAGCCTTCCGGGCCTTTCTGCTCCGTAACATTTTTACTCCCGTCCACGCGCAGTTCGTGGTTCAGGTTCACCAGGGGCAGCAGTTTCCCGCGCAAGCGATAGACCGCGGCGCCGTGAATCATCTCAATGCCTTTGCGCGCCTGCTCCCCTTCCAGGCGGACGAGTTCCAAGAGGCTGACTTGCGGAATCGCGTAGCGGTCGCCGTTGCTGGTCACGATGAGGGCGGGGATAATCGCCAGGGTCAGGGGAATTTTGATCTTCAGAGTAGTTCCCTGGCCGAGACGATTTTGAATATCGACCGTGCCGCCAATTTTCTCGATATTGGTTTTCACCACGTCCATGCCCACCCCGCGGCCGGAAACATTGGTGACTTTATCGGCGGTCGAGAATCCGGGGAGAAAGAGCAGGTTCAAAAGTTCCCGGTCGCTCAGGCGAGCGGCCTGATCAGGAGCAATCAAGCCCTTTTCCAAGGCCTTTTGCTTGACTCGCTCGAGATCGATTCCCGCCCCATCATCGGAGATTTCAATATTGACCTGCCCTCCCTCGTGAAAGGCCCGCAACAAGAGGTGGCCCTCAGGGGGTTTCCCCAAGGCTAGACGCTTATCCGGCATCTCGATGCCGTGGTCGATGGCATTGCGGACGAGGTGGGTGAGGGGATCCTTGATCGACTCGATGATGGTCTTGTCGAGTTCGGTCTCCTTGCCCTGCATCTCGATGTTGACCTGCTTGCCACATGCCGTAGCCAAGTCGCGCACCACGCGGGGAAACTTGCTCCAAATGTTTCCGATGGGCTGCATGCGCGTCTTCATGACGCCTTCTTGCAGTTCCGTGGTGATGAGGTTGAGCCTCTGGGAGGTGTTGAGGAAGCTCGTATCCTGTTGCGTCGAGGAAAACTGCAGGATCTGGTTGCGGGCCAGCACGAGTTCCCCCACCAGGTTCATCAGTTTATCCAGCAAGCTCACATCGACACGAATGTTGCTGTCGGAAAGGGCCGGACCGCGCGCTTCCGCCTGGACCTGCAAAGCGTCCTGGACGGCGGCAGGCTTGGCGGCCCCCTTTTCCACAAGGATTTCACCGAGGCGGCGGTCGTCACCCTCGTGTTGGAGCTTCAGACCCTCGTTGACCACATCTGGATTAGCCCCCCCGGCTTGCACCAGTATTTCTCCCAGACGCAGACTGGGGTCGGCTTTCTCGGGCTCGCAATCCGGCTCTTCCATAACCTGGGGCGCTGGCGGCAAGTCAGCAGGGGGAGAGGGTGGGGCGGTGTCGGCGGGCAGCAAGCCGGCAGAGGGAGCAGGCGGAATCGCCACCTCCGCGGCGGACTTCTTCTTTTTCTTCATTTCACCCCCCTGCAAACACGTCAGCGTTTCGATGAGGGAGGTGAAATCGCCCTCCCCTTCTTGGCCGGTCGTCTCGATATTCACCAGCATTTGGCGAACGGCATCCACCATGGCCAGAAGGCCGGAAGTAATCTCGGCATTCAACAGCAGGCGACCGTCGCGCAACTGGCTGAGCAGGTTCTCACCCACGTGGGTCACGGATTCCAAGCGGGGGAAACCCAGGAAGCCACTGGTGCCCTTGATGGTGTGAATCGTCCGGAAAATGCTGGCCAAGACCTCCCGGGCCGCCGGATCTTTTTCTAGAGTCACCAAGTCCCGGTCAAGCTGATCGAGGTTCTCGTTACTTTCAACGAGGAAATCCTTTACGATGTCGTCCATATCGCCCATGGTTGAATTTCTCCCTCTGATTCGAACCGCAATGGCGCGGGCCGGATCGAGGCTCCAGGGTGAGTTCCCAGCCCTCGACTCCGGTTGAAGTCTCGTTGTTCCGGTCCGACATCTTCCAACTTTCCGGCGAGCCCGCTGTGGCCACCCCTGCACCGTGCGGCACACGGCAAGCTATTCCGCGTTCAGATAATCCTTCTAATCGGCTGCTTGAGTTGCGGTCATGAATGTTTTTGTATTGGGGGACAACGGAATCTTGCTGACGCCCGAGCAAGGGGGGAAACGGCTCATGGGGATAGGCAGAGGGCCCGGCCTGCCCGCGGCGGAAGGGGTGGCTGCCCCTCGACTCTAGCGGGAATGGCACTTCTTGAGATTTCTTCTTTAGGCGGAAGTACGCCAGGAGCCGGGCTCCGGAGTGGGCGAAAGTGCGCCGGGGGTTTCTTCGCCCCCAGGGGTTGAGGGGGAAGGTGGCGACGAGTGCTCCGCCTGATACCAGGCTTCGCGAACGCTGGAGAGCTTCTCAATCAGCGAGCGCAGAATTTCCTCGGAGTTCTGGATGTTGGCTTTCAGTATTTCGGCGCGCGCGAACGTGTACAAGGCCTTGAGGGTCTTGGCCACTTCGCCTCCCTGTGCAAAGTTCAGGGTCCCCTCGAGTTGTGCCATGATTGCCAGCGCCCGGTTCAGATCAGCGCATTTCTTCTGAATGTCGCGGGCCTCGATGGCGGCAACCGCCCGCTTCATGGCGGCGATGGCGCCATCATAAAGCATCACCACCAAGCCCAAGGGCGTGGCGCCTTGGACGGAGAATTGACGATAGGCGTGAGCAGGGTGGCTCATGGGGCGCCTCATGAGTTTGAATTCGACGGGTTGAGGGCATTCAATTGGCTGTTAATCTCGGCGATGGTCTCCGGCATTTGCTCGAGCGTCGTGTTAATAGTGGAGTATTCCGCCGTAAGTTGCGTCTGCGTCTGCTGGAGTTGCGCCTGAAAATCACTGATCTGGCTGTTGAGGTCGGTCACCTCATTGCTGATTCCATTCATGTCCACGTTCAGGGGACCGGTCGTGGGATCGGTCAGGGACGTAAGACTCGTTTGCAGCGCCTGGCCCACGCCTGATGTGGATTGAAACAGGTTTTGCACAGCGGAAAAGTTATTTTGCAGGGCCTCATTCAGCGTCGTACTGTCCACGCTTAACGTCCCATCGTCATTCATTTCAATCCCAATCGATTGCAAATTGACGACGCCATTGTTTCCGGACATGCTGGAGCTGAGGGCCGACAGCAACTCTTGTTGCACAAAATCCACAGACGTGTCGCCTGACAAAGCGCCGGCCGCGCCTGTGCTGCCATTGGTCTGAATACCCGCATTGACCGCCTGGATCAAGGTGTTCCAACTGGAGACGAAATTGTTGATGTCCGTGGCAATGGGGGTCAAATCGGGCGAAATCTGGAGGGTTACCGGGGTGCTCGACGGTCCGGATAAAGTCAGGGTCACACCCGGAATGACCCCCGTCACCGTGTTGCTGGCGCTGTCGATGGGGATGCCGTCCACGGTAAGGGCGGCATCCTTCCCATCCACGGCGTCGGTAAAACCCATGCCGTTTTTTGCCGGTGGGCTGGCGGGGTCGTACGAGTTGGGGAAACCCATCCCGTTGCCACTCCCCGTGGTGTCGTCCGAAATGGTTATCACTCCCGCCGCGCCGGAACTCTGCGGCACCAGCGCCAGGCTGGCGCCCGAGGCGGTGGTGACCACCGAGGCCGTGACCCCCAAATTTGGCTGATTATTAATGTAGGACGCCAGTCCCGCGAGCGTGTTGGTGCCGTCGCCGCTGTCCACGGGGATCATCACCGCCGCATTTGTGCCGACCTTAAGATCAAACGATCCGCTGGGGAGCGTCGCCGATGCCGAGGTGAATTTATTGGAGAAATCCGCGGAGGTGTTGTCGGTTAGAGTTATCTGGCCTGCCGCGCCGGAAGTCTGGCTTTCTAAGGCCAAGCGGGCCCCCGAGCTGTCCGTGATCACCGTGGCGTTAACACCCAGATTTTGGTTGTTGATGTAACTCGCCAGACCGTTCAGCGTGTTGGTGCCGTCGGCGCTGTCGACGGGGACCGTCACCGCGGCATTCGTCCCCACCTGAAGTTCAAACGATCCCGTTGGGAGTTCGGCGGTAGCCGACGAAAAGGAGGCGGTATAGTCCGCGGATGTAGTGGCGAGATTGGTGACGCTAATCGTGTGCGTTCCCGCGGCCGTTCCGTTGGCCGCCGTGGCGCTGACCACATCATTGTTCGAGGAACTCACCGACAACGCCCCGAAATCCCCGGTGAAATCGGTGAGGGACTCGAGACTGCTCTGAAAAGCCGTGATATCGCTTTGGAGGCTTTGCAAGGCGGAAGTCTCTGCGTTGTCCGCGGCCACCTGGGCGTCCAAGGTTTCCTCCGGGGCCGCGTCGAGTTCCAGGATGGCGTCTACGGTCGAGGTCACGTCAATCCCGCTTCCGGAAGTGTTGGTGGCAGAGTTCAGGATGGCGTCCACCGCGTCTTGAATTGCTTCCGTGGCGCTCGAAGCCGTGGAAGTGGTACTGGAAGAACTGGATTCCCCCAGAAGCTGGGCCAGCGACTCGTTAGTGGCACTGGTATTCAAACTGGACAGGAGCGAACTGATGGAACTGGCACCCATTCCCCTTCTCCTTTCAACCTCGGCGGCAAACGGCTCAGGCGGTGGAGCATCGACCAGCTATCCTATCGGCAATTTGGGATTATCCTTTAGGCCGGGGAACGGTTGGGCAGTTGGCAATGGGCAGTTGGCAGGACTGTAGCTGAGTTGTCCAACCCACAGCGGGTTTACCCTGCAACTTTTCCTTCTGGGTGCTGACAAATGTGTTCAGGTTTTTTCTTAAGAATTTGGAGGGGGGCCCGGATTGCACGCGTCCACAAGTCCCCAGTGGTCTTCGCTCATGGACCAAGCATTTGTATTGTGGATACCCTAAAGATAAGGGCAAATGGCCACCACACCCGATAGGATGACAAGGGCTTTGCCGGAAAGTTGGACTAAATGTCTGTGCGCAGGGTTTTTGTGCTTTCAGTCAACATGTCAAGGATGGGAAGCGCGCCGTGAGGTTTCAGTCTGAATCCCCAGCCGGGCGTTCGGGGACAGCCGGAGGAGGGGCGAGGTGCGGCCGCCCCCCGGATCATGGCCATCAGTCGCCGAGCGGCCATCCGTCAGGGGTTGCTTGCCCGCTCTCGACAGGAATCGACGCCCTTCGGGGTGGCGCACCGTGCTGAACTGGCTGCGACTGCCTCCGAGCGCCCATCCGTCAGGGGTTGCTTGCCCGCTCTCGACAGGAATCGACGCCCTTCGCGGTGGCGCGCCGTGCTGAACTGGCTGCGACTGCCTCCGAGCGCCCATCCGTCAGGGGTTGCTTGCCCGCTCTCGACAGGAATCGACGCCCTGCGCGGTGGCGCGCCGTGCTGAACTGGCTGCGACCGCCTCCAAGCGGCGATTGCTCAGTGGGTTGCTCGCCCGCGGAGCCCGCCTGCCACCGTCCTCAGCGATGCCTACCATCAAGTGGGGCAGCGGCGCGATGTGCCGTTAAAGGTTTTCACCGGGGAAAAGCACAGGGAGAGACTCGACGACATCCACAACAACCCCGTCCAGGGAAGACGGGGCAGTTCTGGTGTCCTAATTTTAGCGCCGGCTTCCAGCCGGCAGAGAGCCGCCAAGATGGCGGCGCTACGTTTGAATTAGGACACTACCAGTTCTCCGATCCGTGGGTCTGGTCAAGCTTCCGGTTTTATCATCGGGATGTCCTTACGGCAGGCAGACGACGCGTCCGTCTTGCCATGGGTCCGCCTTGCATCTGGTCTGCTGAGTCCCAACCGGGCGACCCATCCTCTTCCCCTTTGGTTGCGAAAAAACCGTGAACCGGCGAAAACGTTGGGTCGAGCCCGAGGGCCGCGTGGATCAGCGCCGATAAACTTTCCGTTCTGGCCCATGAGAATCCGTGTGAATCCGTGGCCTTGAGTTCTTCACACCGTGGTCAGGTAGAGCGGCCTGAATATTCCGGACAAATTGGCAATGTGCTAAATTGTCCCTTCGCCACGTTCTGTTCCAGCACGATCAAACTCTGCACACCGCCAAACTGCCTCGTTCTGTTCCGGCCCTCTCCAACCGTGCCATATTGTCCCTCTTTCAAACCCGGGGCAAGGTTCTCGCTCCCGCCCCTCGCAATTGCAAGTGGGACATTATGACCCCACGTATGTTAAGTTTTGCGCATACTCGACTCTTCCTGCATTTTCTTCTTGACATATACTATACGCAGCGTTAATACATTTTTGTTAAATTCCCCCAGTAAGTGTTGCGCAGAGCGTCGTTGCCGTTCCCAATAAGGAGGCCCGCCATGCCGAAGGTGCTGAAATTCGCGAGCAATCCGATGGTTTTTCTCTGTGGTGCTCTACTGCTTCTCCTCTTTCCCGGTGTTCTTTTCGGTCAAATCACCAATGTCACCGGTGAAACGTCCACGCCCATTCCGGGGGCCGGCCACGACTACATCAAGATGCTTAGCGAGACCGTGAATCCGGGCGACGGTTCGGTGAGCGTTCGGATCAGCGTGCCCGTGCCCAAGAGCCGCGGTATCACCATCCCCTTTTCTTTTGCCTACGATTCCAACGGCGTCCACCTTGTTGCAGATAACGGCGAAGGATCCGGGACTTGGGCGTCTAATAACAGCTACCTTGCTTCCGGCGGTTGGTCTTATACGGTACCCATGCTGACCCAGACAGAGGCCACGCAACAACGGCAGTATATTATAGATAACATGCCGTACTACTATACCTGCAGCTATTTCATCGACTATGTCTTTGAGGATCCCACCGGGGGGCGGCACGCCTTGGGGCTCAGCTACGTTCCTCCTTCGACCGACTGCCAGCGCGTTCAGTATCCGCCCACTTCTTTCTATTCCGGCGGTGACGACTATTACAGTGCTTCCATGGCCAGCACTTACCCTTTCCCCGTCACGGTCACAGACCTTGACGGGACTCAATACTCTCTGCCGGGGTACGGCAGTGCTTACCACCCCGGCTCGAATAGCTCAATGACTGCCCTGGCCACCACGGTCACGGATCGAAACGGGAACCAGGCAAGCGTCGATGACCTTGGGGGCGGGGCCTTCAATATCATCGACACCGTGGGGCGGGCGGTTTCCTCCTCCGGCTTCGGAAGCAGTGGCAATACCGTGAATATCTCAGGCCTGCCCACTCCCTCCTATACCATCACCTGGGGCACGGCCTCTGCCAACTTCTCTCGGCCCGGCGACAATCTGGTGCTCAGCGATGGGTACTGCAACGGCGGCATCGCTGCGGATCAGGAGACCCAGCCCGTCATCACGGCGATTTCGCTGCCCAATGGCCAGGAATATCAGTTTAAGTACGACAGCACCTACGGATTGCTCAACAAGATCATTTATCCTGACGGTGGTTACGTCCGCTACGTGTGGGGAACCAGGCCCCTGGCCAACTTCATCGTCCTCAGCGATAGTTTGGGCAATGCCAACGGCTGCCAGTACGAGTATGACAGCTTTGGCGTGGCACAGCGTTTCGTGAGCTTCGATGGGACAACGGAAGTGTTGGAGCAGGACTTCGGCCCCTATACCACCAACTGGTCAAGCTCCCCGTGGTGGAGACAGACCCCCGTCACCAGCAAGCCTACGGGCGAACCGAGTTTTGAGACCATATACCAATACTCGGCCGGCGGGGTCCCCGGTTCTCAGCCTAACAACTTTGGGCCCTTTGCTGGTCTTGGCACTCCCATCCCCGTGGAGCAGACCGTCAGCTACTACAACGATCTCGGCTCGACCCTTCTCGAAACGAAAAACGAGATGTGGTGGGACCAGGACGCGGACAAGTTGGGCTGCCAGGCGATCACTATGGAGGAGGGAAGCAACCCGACCTCCTCAACGCTCTTCTACTACTTGTCGGACACCGTGTTGGGCCCCGCGCTGGTGACGGGGAAGTATGAATACGACTTCGGGACGAGTTGCCCCACGACGATGCCGTCGTCCCCGCCGACCACATCGCTATTGCGGCAGACCGTCACGACCTATTGGAATTCGTCGGGCAAAGGTATTCTCGACCGGCCATCCAGCATGGTGGTTTCCGCGGGAGGAAGCGAGGTGGCGGAGACGGACTACCCTAGCTATGACGTGAACGGCAACGCCCTCGTCATGACACAAAAGTGCCTGATCAACTGCACAGGGGAGGGGGACGCCACCACTGACTATCGCTACGACTCGCACGGCCAGGTCACTTCCATGACCGACCCGAGACAGAATATCACCTACTACTATTACGACAGCAACGATCTCTATGTGACCCAGATCCAATATCCTCCCACCAACGGCGTGGCGCATAATGTGGAGTTCCAACACAATTCTGCGACGGGTTTGATGACTCAGTCCACCGACCAGAACTCCCAGCCAACGAAATACGTTTACAACGACCCCCTCGATCGCCTCACCGAGATCGATTATCCTGATGGCGGGAAGAGCTCCTACGGATACGGAGGCAACGCTTGCGGCCAACCCTCCAGCACAGTTATCTTGATCCAGGGCGCTTCGACCTACAATGAGTCTGCCACCCTGGATGGGCTCTGCCACGTCACTCAGACCGCCGTCACTTCGGACCCCGGCGGGCCCGACTACGCTGACACGACCTACGATGGCCTAGGCCGGGTATGGAGAAAATCCAACCCTCACCGGGGGGGATGGAGTTCGACCGACGGCACTACCGCTTATACCTACGACGCGCTGGGGCGCGTTACGCTGGTCGTGCCCCCCGATGGAACAGCAGCAGCGGATAACGTATCGACCGCTTATGCGGGCAACAGGACCACGGTGACGGACCAAGCCGGGTCGCAGCGGGGCTATGTTCACGACGCGCTGGGCCGGCTCACGGAGGTGGACGAACCCGGCACGGCACAGATTGCTCCCACCGCGATTAGCTCGGAGGACCCGTCCAGCTCCGGCGCACTCGCGCAGGCTGCGGCAGAGAGCGAAGGTTGGCTGGCATCCCAGCAGGTGCCGGGGGCCAGCGTGTGGGAGGGCAATGCACTACCGACACAATCATCGCCGCAATTCCAGGAATCAGGAATTTACTCCGTCGCGGACCTGTCCACGCTCCCGCAAACAGCTATCGAAAACATCGTGATCGATCCGCCGGCAGGGGTGACGCCCGACAGCTCCACCGGACTCGACGGCTTCCCCATCAACTATTCTCCCCTGGCACTTCCTCAGGGCAATGTGTTTTTAAATGTGTACCAGAACCCTGCAACCGCAAGCCAGACCCTTACGGGCCACTGTTTCAACCTTCTCAACTCAGCGTCCGCGTACCGGGTTGACCTCTTTACGCGCGCTGACGTGTTCTACTATCAAGGGTCGGCGTCTCTGGTGAGCACAAGCGCAAGCACAGCTACTTGGAGTTTCAACGGGCGGATCGGCGAGGGTGCAGTCCTGGCGGTGCTTTATCCCACCTCAGTTCTGCCGCCGGCGCCAGAGTCGTATTTCGCCACGATCCCCGCAGGATGGATTGTGCATTCCAACTCCGGGGTGGGCAAGAAACTCGCGGGATACAAGAGCATGTTGTTTGTGGATACGGATATGGAGTACGTCCAGGAAGACAATGTGCCGATTATCGTCCAGGATTCACACCATGCCCGGGCCGGATCGAGCGTCATCCCGGTGGAGGGGGCGGGAAAGCTCACCGTGCAGGTTGCTTACGAAGATCCCGTTTCCGGCTACGTCACCGTCTACGACTCGCTGGAGACGCTTGCCGGTTTGCAGGGACTTCCGCTCTCTTTTGACATTCCAACCAACGATCCTCTTTATGTGGCTTGGCCGGGGTTCTCCAGTGAGGCGGCGATACAGAACCGCAGTTTCATTTATGACAACGCGCTGGCCATCATCGCCTACTCCGCCGCCGGCAACTATGCGTCCGCCAACGATATCATCCAGCAATTGAATTACCGGGTCAACAACCCGGATTATATGGCCACCCGCATGCTGGAGAACGCCGAGGACGGCTCGAACGTCGAACTGGTCTGCCACCAACGGCACCGTGACCAACATCTCTGACCCCACCGAGCCTTCCAATGACGGTCAAGCGCTCAACTCTCTCGACTTCCATGCCAACGCCGCGGGCGCCACCTTCACCTATGTCGGCAACCAGCTCCCCGACCTGAGTGACACGATGATCAGCTTCGAGCACAAAGAGCCGTCGACCACGGGGAGCAACTACATTTACGACATCGGCGTTACGAGCTCGACGGGTATGGTCACCGACGTGTTGGTGACCTCGGACACGTCAACTCTTCCCACGTACAATTCGGCAAGCAAGGCCATAACGATACCGAATGGCCTGGGGACCGGCGCCTACGGCACAACGCTGGAAGGCCTCCCGGCGCTTATCACCTCGCTGACCGGCGACACGCTTACGTCCATTACCGGGTTCAAGGTAACGCTGGGCTTTGCCGGGGACACGTACTTCAACAACCTGAGCGTGGGGAATCTCCAGCCGGCAAATTCCCTCAGTTTTTCTTACGACGTTTACAACGGCAACGTGGATCAAGCGTATATCGAGGCTGGGGCGATGGCCTGGGTCGTGTACGCGTATTGTGTGTACATGCAGCAATCCCAGGATTACACGCCGGCCCTCTACGTGCAGAAGATGATCAATTTCCTGGAGACGCTCAAGAGTTCGGCGAGCGATTTGACGAATTCTCTCTACTACATGGGTTGGGGCACGTACCAGAATCCCGGATACCAATACGTGCCAGGGCTGCGACAGATCGTGTTGACCGAGCACCAGGGCGACATTTACTTTGCCTACAAGCTGGCCGCGGGGGTGCTTCCCACGGCGGCAGCACAGCTTTGGCAACAGAACCAGATCACCCAGGCGCAGGCCAACTCGCTCAATACCACGGCCAGCACCATCAGCAGTGAGGCGGACACTATTTGGGCTAATGTCTCGAGCGTTCTTTACATTGCTCCCAACGGCGGAACGCCCGGGCATTTTGCCCAAGGCGTCAGCGGGACGGCCCTCGACACTTCGCAAGCGCTGGATGCCTCAGGCACTTGGAGCGCCCTGCTGGCCCACGCGGCCGGGGATGACGCGATCGCCACCCAATGCCTGGAATTTGTCTATCAGAATTTCTATCTGACCCAGCAACAGATTTTGGAATCGAGCGCCAACTCATCGTACAACCTGACCTACCAACAGCTCACGCCGTTTTCCGGCTTCAAACCCTACAACGATTCGCCGGGCGGCTATTCGGGCTCACCCGCCAGCGTCTGGCAGGAGGGCACCTGGGGGATGGTGGACGCGCTGGTGCAGCTCCAGAACGTGCCGGACGTCCAGACGTACTTCAATACGCTATTTGGCGGCACCGGAACGCAAGGAGAGGACACCTTCCTGACAACTCTAGTCAACGGCCAGCTCACGGTGTGGGACACCACCCAGAACGCCACGACGGGGCAGGACTCGATGCTGGGCTATTCGCTGGCGGCGCGCGGCCTTCCCTGGGAATTTGAAGTGTGGCCCATGCTCAGCGCCACCTCCTGGTTCTGGATCACTTCCACCAATCCCACCATGCTGTTTGATCCGCCCGGCAAGCCCTCCGGCGCTTCCCCGGCGCTCATTCCTCAAGCTAACCGGAAGCGTTTGATGGCGCGCATCGAGGACCACCGGACGCGGGGCCGCCGCTTGGCCGACCGCAAGCACGGAGTTCTGAGCCCCGAGCACCTGAAGAAACCGGTGAAGGGGGCGTTGGGGCCAGGAGATCCCCCCACCTATTACACTTACGACGCGCTGGACAATCTGCTGAGCGTACAGCAGCAAGGGGGCACATCGAATTCGAGCCAGTGGCGCACGCGAACCTTCGTGTATGATTCCCTTTCGCGCCTCACCAGCGCCAGCAATCCCGAATCCGGGACCACGGTGTATAGTTACGATGCCAACAGCAACCTCACGTCCAAAACCGACGCGCGCGGCACAACGACTTGCTATGGAACCTGGACGGGATCCTCATGTAACACGGCCCCGGGTTATGACGCGGACAACCGGCTGCTGAAGAAAACCTACTCGAGCGGCGACCCGGCGGTGAGCTACTCGTACGACCAGGGGGGAAGCGCGGCGAATGCGATTGGGCGGCGCTCCGGGATGACGGATGCGGCGGGGACGGAATCCTGGACGTACGACAAGATGGGTCGAGTGCAAGCGGATCAGCGCACCACCAACCGGGTGACGAAAACCACGTCCTACACCTATTATCTGGAGGGAAGCCTGGAGAACCCTGACTTATCCCAGCGGGCGGGTGATGACTTACCAGGTGGGAGGAGCGGAGCTTCCCCTGTCGGCCAATGACGCCACGAACACCTACGCGGCCAGCGCCACTTATACACCGGGAGGGGCGCTGGCGGGCTTGGCGCTGGGAGGGGGGAACATCAATTTCAGCGAGGCGTACAGCTCGCGCCTCCAGCCCACGCGGATTCAAGCCTCCTCGACCGGCGGGACCGACCTATTCGATCTGTCCTATGATTTTGGCTTGGGGGTGGCGGATAATGGCAACGTGAGGGCGATCCTCAACGGGCGGGACAACACGCGCTCGCAGTTTTTCGCCTACGACGCGCTGAACCGGATCACGCTGGCGGCGACGCAGGTGACCACAGGCCAGAACGCCTGGGGGCAGGCCTTCGGGTACGACCCGTGGGGCAACCTGCTGACCACCGCTTTGACCCAGGGGGCCGCGCCCAGTTCCAGCGTGAGCGTCAACGGGCAGAATCAGATCGTGGGCTACTGCTACGACGCGGCGGGCGACCTGCTGGATGCCAACGCGTGCCCCTCCGGCCATAATCCCCACACCTACGCTTACAACGCCGAGGGGCAAATGACCTCTGCCGTGGCGGGCGGTTACACTTACACCTACGACGGCGACGGGCGGCGGGTGGAGAAATCGGGCAGCAAACTCTATTGGTACGGAAGCAAGGGCGAGGTGCTGACGGAAACCAACCTGAGCGGAAACCTGCTGGATGATTACGTGTTCTTGGGCGGCCGGCGGGTGGCGCGCGTCAGTGCGGCAGGGAGTGTTGATTACTACTTCTCCGACCAGTTGGGGTCCTCGCGCGTGGTCATCAACTCGACGGGGAATCTGCTCGACGATTCCGACTTCTACCCGTTTGGCTGGGAGCGTCCCGTCACATCCAGCAGCGGCAACACCTATAAGTTCACCGGCAAAGAACGCGACGCCGAAACCGGGAACGATAACTTTGGGGCGCGCTACTACGGGTCGAATATGGGAAGGTGGATAGTGCCGGATCGAATTAACCTCACCCGTGCACGCCTCATAAACCCATCGAACACCCTGAACAAATACGCCTACGCTGCAAACAACCCGCTCAAATACATCGACAGGGATGGGGAGGATATTACGATTTTCTACCGCCCGAAGACCGGCGGTTCCGGCGACATGGGGCACATTATGATGGGTGCTCTCAATCAAAGTACCGGAAAAGTTGCGTTCTTGGACTTTTACCCGGCGGGTAAGGCGGGGGCTTTTGGCAAGTATCCGGGTGCACTGAATCAGGGAGATATGAGCGACCGAGCCGCCGACAATGCGGCGGGCAAGTTCGCCACTATTACAATTCAAACATCTCCCGAGGAAGCTCAGAAGGTTATCGACCTAATTGAGGCCCTGAAGAATGGTCCTGCCCCGGATTGGTCACTCCTGTCCCAAAACTGCACAACCCTGTGCGAAGACGTTCTTCAGGATTTAGGATTGGATTTTGGAGACCTTGACCCAGGAGGGTACTGGGGGGATGTTTACAATCATTTTTCTGCGCAGGCACTCGCTCATCCGATTTGGACGCCGTTTATCGGGCCACAGGCGACACCTGGCAACGAGTACGGGAATCCACGAAACTATGGCATTGGAATTCCGTTTTCGCAGTGGTTGTTTCAACTGTACATGAATCAGCTAGACAAGCACCAGCCGACGAGTTGCGTCGAGGTAAACGATAACCTCGGCAACCACAGCAAGTCTTGCTCATGAGATGAGCAGAATGCCAGTGAGAACATTGGTCTGCGGATGCGTACAAAGAGGAGTGGAAATGAACACAACCAACTCCAATTCGAAACGCCGATCCTGGTACTGGCTAACTCTAGTGCCTCTCATCTGTGGCGCCTCGTTCGCACTCCTGAATTATGCCTTTTGGGCCTCGGCTTACGGCGACTGGTACGGCCTTCCTTCATACGCATGGCGACTCAAGGAGGCCGGCACCAAGGCACATTTTTACTGGTGGGTGTTAACAGCCCTGACAGTGACGGCGACCATCGTGACCACCATACTCATCCCACCTATCAAGTCAGAGACCCTACCGGTCGGCTTGAAAGGGGTAATCCGGTTTGCTTTGGCGGTGGTGCTGGTTGTCTGTTCAATCTTCATCGTGGCCTACGGACTGTCGGCAGCCGGACATTACCTGAAGTAGGGCGGCGGGCAGAAGACATCACTCCGGCCAGCACGACGGACGAAGCCTATGGCGCGGGGGGCAATCTGCTGCTGCGCTACACGGGCGACTCGAACTCGCGGAGCTTTGTACCCTTTAACGGTGGCATCCTGGCGGAGTATTATTGCGGTGGCATGATTTTCGACCACCCGGACGAAATCGGCTCACTCACCACGGCCACGGCAGGCTGGCGCAGAGCGAGCCCAGCTCTGCGATCTAAGCACGAATCAAGCGAGCCGGTCCATGCTCAAAACAGACGAATCGTTCAGATAATAGAATCGGAAGCTTGACCAGGGCCACTGATCGGGAGAATCCACCAGTCCTTTCATTACCGGGTTGTTGTGCATGTAGTCTAGTTTCTCCAAGTACTTTTTCTCGGTGAAAACATTAAAGGGGACGTAGCGCCTTTGCCACAGCCGATGGTACGCATCGCTGTGGACGGTGGGAGGCAGTCGCAGCCGAGCCAACAGGGTGCGGCACCGGGGATGGTCTTGATTCCGCGCGAGGATAGCAATAATCTCCTGCGCGGATCGCTTTTTCAGTTGCTGCATGAAGCGGACGGTGGCTGCGGCGGGTTGGGGTCGGATGAGCAGGTGAAAGTGCTCGGGCATTAACACCCATCCCAGCAGAAGGAATCCGGTTTCTTGGCGGACCTGGCGCAGCGTCTCGACAAAAATCCAGCAGAAGCGCTGACACATAAATAGACGGTTGCGGCGATAAGTGCTGGTGGTGATAAACTGCAACTGGCCGGGCTGGAAATGGCGTCCGTAGATGGGCATACTATAATATCGGCGGGCATGGCCCGATACGTGAGTCGCAGAGCTGGGCTCGCTCTGCGCCAGCCGGCCCCCTGCAATCGCAGGACTCTGGTGTTGTTGCTGCCGCCAAAGCATACGGCGATCCGACGAAGGACGCACCAGACGGTAACAAGGTAAGTGTTGGGTTTTCCGCCGATTTGGACAAAAAGGGCGAGGGTGGGGATACAACTTCGACTCTGGTCGGAGACGCGCAAGGACATTTAATCGCACAATCAGTCGTAACAATTAGCTCAGAACTCTCTGGTAGTGACCTGGAAGCAGCCGTTGGCCACGAAGGGAAACACGTGGAGGATGCGCAGGGTGTGGCTAGCTCCATCTCATTCACGAATACCTCACCGTACTCCAAAGTTGGAATGGATATCACTCGGTACCAGTCGGAGCAAAATGCGTACGCCATCACGGATTCGATTTTAAGATCAGGGAACACGAGCGAACACTTCGCCTGTGGATTCAGCGACTGCATTCTGGGCACCGGGTTAAGGATGCGTGGCCAACTCACAGACACGGTGGATCGCATCCTGGCCCATTCGCCGATTTACCGCAGCAATGGACGACCTCTGTCGCCCACCAATCAGGGCGGTTCGGTTCTGAATGGGCTTCCATAGTAGTGCTGGAGACGGGGAGGTCAAATGGTGGAGAAGATCTTTCGTATCGCTGCCTTGCTCTCGATGGCAGGAATGTGCTTTGGACAGTCCGCGCCGAAGGAGCCGCAGGCGTCTTCCCTTTGCTCTCTGCAACAGGAAATCAGCGCGGGCAATCACGAGAACGTGCGCGTTTCCGGCATCTACGGGCCTAGTCTAGATCATACGGTTTTAGTGGGACCGTCATGCCCCGAAGAGGGCACTTGGGTGGAGCTTGCGCTTCAGTCCAACCGGAACAAAGAGAAGCTGCGCAAGATGCTTGACCACTCACGGCGAGCCTACGTGGTGGTCGAGGGTGAATTTTACGGACCGCCTCTGCCGGATCCCAGACTGCCGGAGTCAATCCGTAGGTCATACCATCCCGGTTGGGGTCATCTCGGAGCATTCAAGACCAAGTTGGCGGCTCATGCGATTCGCGAGGTTAGGGCTGCACCAGCAGAAGATGCCGTGACTCGTGAGGCCGGGCACTGAGGGAAGCCGCAGGTGACTCGGCGCCCGAGGTATGCACCTGTTAGTGGCGCGGCTCGGCGCGGGGGGCAACCTGCTGCTGCGCTACACGGGCGACTCGAACTCGCGCAGCTTCATTCCCTTTAACGGACGCCTCCTGGCGGAGTATTATTGTGGCGGCATGATCTTCGATCACCCGGACGAAATCGGCTCGGCCACGACGGCGACAGACTGCACGGGGAACCTCGTGAACGAGAAGCAGGGTAGCGCAGACTCTCGCCTCGCAGTGAGTCTCCGGCTTTCCCCCTGCCACCACCCGTGGTTCTGGGCTTTGCTCGCCGCCGCATGTTCACAAACAGTGGACGTTTACCCTGTTAAGAACCGCAGACTTTGAACGGCACAAAGTCTGCGCTACGCCGCTGAGCGCGGACCTGCACCGTTACCAAAACATACACTTACAACTCGTTCGGGTTTATGACTGCCTCGACGGGCGGATGCCAGTTACTCACGCCACCCCGTGCATTTCGTTTGCATCAGTATATAATTGAGGCTCAAATGCTTCGACGGACCCGGGAGAGATGAAAAAAACGCATCCACGCTTGTTTTTTGTTGTCCCACCACTTTTCCTTTTGGCTTCTCTGGTTTTCCTGATCAGCGCTCGTCAAGTTTCCGCCGCTGCCGCCCCCCCTTGCGCCGGGAGCCTGGACGTCAGCCGCTTTCGATTGTTGGTTCAACCGGCGAAGGGCGGCCCGCCCCTGCCGCTAGCGGACATGAATATCATTGAAGCCGGGGAAAAGGTGAAGTATGAACCCTTGCACATTCCGCCCGCCATCCGCGACAAGGCCAAGATCGCGTTAATACTGGTTGCCGTTCCCAAAGCTGATTCCAAGGATGATGGAAAAGCCGAGAACGATAAGGAGCAACCAGATAAAAAAGAGGAGAGCGCGAAAGACGAGAAGAAGGAGGCGAAGCAGGATATCCACGTGCTGGAGGCTCTGGCGGCGAAGGACGCGCAGGAATGGACTGTTCCGGCGCGGGCCAGCGTGGTGGGAGTGGTCTTCGGCCCGCACGGGCTGGACGTGAAGAAGGTCAGCTCGATGGTGATCAAGAATCCCGACTTGATTCCGGAGTTGACCGAATACGCCGAGGCAACGGCCAAGGTGGGAGCCTTGGTTGAGGCGTTGACCGAATACGAGCAGGAGCCGGACCCGAACCGCGATGTGAACGCGGCGCTGGCGGGATTCGGGACTGATTACAATGTGGCGATACCCAAAATTGACACCGCCCAGTCCCCCAACCAACAGGCCGCGATCTTGTTGCAGGCGACGTTGCCCTCCTTGCAGACATTTGATCCGATCACCTCCACGCCCGCGGGAGTGATGGCGCAGACGGCGGGTTTGGCGGGGGCGGTAACAACTATGTTCTTCGGTTCGCCCGTAGGGCTGGCGGCGGGTGGCGCGGCGCTTTTCTTGAACATGCGCACGCTGGTTTTCCCCGATACCGACTTTCGCTCCGCCTTCACCCAACCCTTTGAGACCACCGGCCTGGCGCTCTGCGCCAAGAACGAGCCGCCCAAACCGCGCACACGGGAAGCTTACCTTTGGATGATGAAGGTGCCGAATGCCGCCGCGCCCGCCGTGGCCCTGGCCGAGACAGCGCACGTCCCCATCGGCGGAAAATCCACCCTTAAGATTCCTTTTTCCAAGCCTGAGGACGGCAAGCTTTTGGCGCGGGCGCACGGCTGGGAGTTGGTCTCAGCCAAGGATCACGCCGATATTCCCCTCAAGGTGCAAGAGGGAACCCCGGACGATTCCCTGGATATCGACCTGACGAAAACCAAGCTGCCGCCGGGAGAATATCACCTGGCCGCTCTGTGGGACTGGGAACCCCTTCAGGTGAAGGGCGACGTGGATTTGCGGCCGTTGGGAGATTTCACTAAAGCAAAGGTGGCGCAGGATTCCGCGGACAAGTTGGTGGAGGGCACGGGCCTGGTGAAAGCGCAATTGATCGGGACGGATTTCGAGTTTGTCGAGAAAGTGGCCATGGCCAAAGCGGGAGACAAGAAGGCAACGCCCAAGGAAATCACCTTTGATTTACCCAAGGGGGAAGCCCAGGGCGACCAGGAAAGCATGGAAGCGGATGTGGATACGTCGGCGTGGGGCGCGGGCAGCTATCGCTTGATCGTGACGCAAACGAACGGCTCCGCCCACGATGTTGCTCTGGTGATTCATCCTCCCAATCCCACGCTCGTGAATCTACCCCTCCGCGCCAACGTGGGCGAATCCCAGCAAACCTTGGTTCTGCGGGGGACGCGACTCGAGCGTATCACGCGCATCACTACTCCCGATGCCGTATGCGACTTGGCCGCGGTGAAGCCCGACGCGCACGATTTGCTGGAGCGCAAAGCGACGGTCAAGCTCCAAGCGACGGCGCATGTCGGAGAGTTGATGGCCGGCAGTGTTTACGTGCAAGACATCCAAGCCCCGCTCCCATTCGCCGGGGCGCTGGAAGTGGCGGGGCCGCGTCCGAAGATCGCCGGCTTCAGCCTTTCGCTCGCCCAGCAGCCGGATGTACACCTGAACGAGGGGGAAATACCGGCAGGGGCGGCCACAAGTTTTTCGCTCTTGACCCGAAGTATTGATGCGCACCCCACGCTGAGTCTCGCCTGCGCCAATGATGGCTTCCTCCGGGCGCCACTCGCTCTTCACCCGGGAGACAGAACACCTATCGCGCAATTGGACTTCGCCGGAGATAACGAGCTGTTCCTTTCCGTTGATCCCGGGGTGGTGGGCCAGTCCGGTTGCAGGTTGGCCGCGACCATCAGCACGGATAGCACGGGCAGTTCCGACCCCATCGTGCTGGGCGGCGTCATCCGTCTGCCGCGCATCGAAAAGTTTGCGCTGACCGAGGAGCAACTCGGCCCCACACTATACGCTGGCACCCTTACGGGAATTGATCTGCAAATCATCGAGAAGACGGGTTGGGACGCCAAGACGGGATTTCCCGTGCAAGGGATTCCCACCCCGGTTCCGGGCTCGAATCCCCAGGAACAAACGCTCAAGGTGGAACTTCCCTGGCCGCCGCCTTCCCCCCACGCGCCAATCTATGTGTGGCTGCGCGGCGAGACCACCGGGCGGCTTACGGACGTGAAGTATTGAGGGGTTAGCGATTCGGCACGCTCAAAGCAAGAGACCAAACGCAAAAATCAAAACCGTGTGCGCGGGTCGAAGGAACCATAAAGGAAAGGCAAGCTGAGGGCAGGCGCCCTTCTTTGAAATATGCGGTTATGGCAGAGGTAGAGCCACGGCCTCACCAAACGGGCGTCCGCGCCACACCCGCTTTACCCCGCCCTTCCCCGTTCTCCTAATCCCCTCTTCGCCACGAGATCGAGAATCCGTTGCACCACCTGGTCCGCCAGGAGCAGCGTGGAATCGATCTCCACGGCGTCGGGGGCAGGCATGAGGGGGGAGATTTTCCGCTCCGCATCAAGCTGGTCGCGGCGGCCGATTTCGTAGGCGGTCTTTTCCAGTGTCGCCTCGCGGCCTTCGCTTGCATCTTGCTTCAGCCGCCGCCGCGCGCGTTCCTCCACATCGGCCTTAAGGAATATCTTGAGTGGCGCCTGCGGGAATACCACGGTGCCGATGTCGCGCCCTTCCATTACCACGCCTCGGCCCTGGGCGAAGGTGCGCTGCATCTGGATGAGCTTCGCGCGCACTTCCGGCAAGCGCGAGACCTGCGCTGCGGCCAAGGTCACTTCCGGCGTGCGCAGGCGCGCGGTCACGTCGCCGCCATCGACCAACACGCGAGGTTCGCAGTCGCCCGCCGTCACCTGCAAATCCGTCGCGCCGACCAGCTTGGCCACGGCGAGCTCATCATGGGGGTCAACACCGGCTTCCAGCACCTTGAGCGCCGCCGCGCGATATGTGGCCCCACTATCGACATACATCAGTCCCAGCCGGGTGGCAAGTTTTTGCGCTACCGTGCTTTTTCCCGCGCCCGCCGGGCCGTCAATCGTGATTACCAGAGGTTTAGGCATTATCTTTCGTTATTGGTGATCGGCGATTTGTGATTTGTGATTGAAAAACCCTTCGGGCGTTGAGGGTAAGCACTGAATTGCAGTGAAAAACCGTCAACCACAAATCACCAATCACCAATCACAAATCACAAATCGCCAATCACAAATGGCTAGATTCTCTTAAACGCCTTCATCAAATCCTTCATTCCATACCGCAACACCGTGGGCCGGCCGTGCGGGCAGGTCATGGGGCAGTCCGTTCCACCGAGTGCCTGCAACAGCCAGTCCATTTTGCTCCGCTCCAGCGCCATGTTCACTTTGATTGCCGCGTGGCAGGAGATGGAGGCGGCGATCCTGCCGCGCAGATCGTCGAGTGACAGGGTTGCCGTCTCCTGACTCGCGCTTTCCAGAACTTCCATCATCAGCTTCTCAACTTCATCCGTCGGCAGGTCCGCGGGCGCGGCCTTGATGGCCACAGTGCGTTGGCCGAACGGTTCAACTTCGAAACCGTTCGCGGCCAATTCGTCAGCAATGGCCTGATAGGTGACCTGCTGCTCGGGCTTCAACTGGACGATAATCGGCATGAGGAGCCGCTGGACTTCCACTTTCTTCTCTTGCCGCAGCCGGACATGACGGTCGAACAGCACGCGTTCGTGCGCGGCATGTTGGTCGACAATCCAGAGGCCGTCGGAGTTTACCGCGACGATGAAACTCTCCTGCACCTGTCCCAAGGGCTGGAGGTCCAGGGGCAACTCGCGCGGAATCTCGGTGGCCGCCCCCTCCCCCGTCGTTACCGGCAAATCGGGGACGACGTTTGAAGCCGCCACGGGCGCATAAGGGGCGAGACTTGATTCCAGAGGCAAGCGCTGGGGTCGAGGCTCCATGCGCGCGGGCGATAGATGAAAGTCTCTGGCCGTCCCATGGCCGGACGAGCGCGCCGGGGGAGCGGGCATCATCGCGCCCCGCATCAGCGGCGGCTCTTCCGCCAGCCGATCCACCACGTCCGCCTCTTCCACCGCCAGTCCTGCGGGCGGCGCGGACCTCGACATGGGAAAGGGCGCAACGGGGCGTGTGGCGAGCAGCGTCTGGCGAATCGAGTCCCGCACCAAGTCGTGTACGAAGTTCCCGTGGCGAAACCGCACTTCGATCTTCGACGGGTGGACGTTCACGTCCACCTCGCTCGGAGGGATTTCCAGGAAAATCAGCGCCACGGGGAATGCCCCGGAGGGCAGGATGTTCCGGTAGGCTTCCGTAATGGCATGGAGAATCACGCGGTCGCGCACCAGCCGTCTGTTCACAAAGAAGTAAATATTGTTGCGGTTCAGCTTTTGAATTTCCGGGCGGGAAACGAAGCCCTGCACCCGGATCAGGGGCGCTTCCCCGGCAGGCTCGCCCTCTTCCGCCGGCTCGGGTTGAGTCGCGGTCAAAACCCGCCGCTCCACCGGCGCCATCTCCAAAAGCTGCTCGATGATCTGCCCGCCCATCACCTGATACAACCGCTCGCGATGGTTTGCCACCGGCGGAACGTTCAGGATTTCATTGGTGAGGGAACTCAGGCGGAAACTCTTCTCCGGGTGCGCGAGCGCATAGTGGGTGGCCAAGGTGGCGATGTGACCAAGTTCGGTGGATTCCGACTTCAGAAATTTGCGCCGCGCCGGGGTGATATAGAAAAGGTCGCGCACTTCGATGCTCGTCCCCGCGGGCCATGCCACTTCTTTCACATCGCGCAGCTTGCCCCCGGCAATCTCCACGCGCGTCCCGGAGTTTTCCGAGGCGTGCCGCGTTTCCAGCACCAGCCGCGAGACGGCAGCAATCGAGGGCAGCGCTTCACCGCGAAAGCCCAAAGTGGAAATCTCGAACAGGTCCTCCGCCGAGCGAATCTTGCTGGTGGCGTGCCTCTCGAAGGCCAGCAGGGCGTCGTCATGCGTCATTCCCTGCCCGTCATCGACAATGCGGATCAGGCGCTTGCCCCCGCCCTCGACGCTGATTTCTACCCGATTAGCGCCCGCATCCAAAGAGTTCTCAAGCAATTCCTTCACCACCGATGCAGGCCGCTCCACAACCTCGCCCGCGGCGATTTTGTTGGCTACGGCTTCGGGGAGAATGTGAATGATGGACATGGAATTGATGATTGACGATTGTCGATTGTCGATTGACGGGTCTTTGCTTCTCCGATGCGAGAGGACTTTTCAAGCGTCAATCGGCGATCGAAAATCGTCAATCCTACTTCAGTTTAAGTCCCAGCTCGTCCAGTTGCTCACGATCAACCCCGGCGGGCGACTCGCACATCAGGTCCACGGCGCTGGCAGTCTTGGGGAAGGCAACGACTTCCCGGATGCTCGCCTCGCCCGCCATCAGCGCATTGATGCGATCGTGACCAAGCGCGATACCACCGTGCGGAGGCGTACCGTATTCCAGAGCTTCGAGGAAAAATCCGAAACGCTCGCGCGCTTGTTCTTCGCTCAAGCCCAAAACCTTGAACACCCGGCGCTGAATGTCCTGGCGATGGATACGAATCGAGCCGCCGCCAATCTCCGAGCCATTCAGCACCAGGTCGTAAGCCAATGCTTTCACGGCGCCGGGATCGCTTTCCAACGTGTCTAAATCCTCTTCGCGGGGCGAGGTGAAGGGGTGGTGCATGGCCGCGAAGCGCTTCTCCTTGTCATCGTACTCAAACATGGGAAAGTCCACCACCCAGAGGAAATTCCATGTGCCCGGTTTGAGCAATTCCAGCTTGCGCGCGATATCCAACCGCAGTTCACCCGAGGCGTTGTCCAACATTCGGAAGGCGCCGCGGCTGGCCGCCGATTTGATTCCCAGCAGCAGAACCAGATCGCCGGGCTGAGCGCCCACGGAAGCAGCGAGCGCCGACACGGCTGGTTGTCCCAGTGCCTTTAGAAGGGGCGATGCTGCCTCGCCCGCACTTACCTTGATGTAAGAGAACCAGTCCGCTCCCAGTGATTTCGCGGTTTCCTGAAGCTTGTCAAGCTGGCTGCGGGAAGCGCCACCCCACCCCGGCACGCGCATGGCTTTGATGGGCTCGGCCACCCGCACCTTCTCGACATCGCCGGGTGCAAGGCTCAGGCGTTTCCATTCCAGGCCAAATCCGGTGTGCGGCTTGTCGGAGCCATACTTTTCCATCGCCTCGTCGAAGGCCATGCGCGGGAACGGCCGCTCCACTTTCACGTCGACCAATGCAAAAAGCTTTTCCATCAGGCGCTCGATGATATCGAACAGCACATCGCGCTGGGGAAAGGCCATTTCGATATCGATCTGGGTGAATTCCGGCTGACGGTCAGCGCGCAGGTCTTCATCGCGGAAGCAACGCACGATTTGGTAATAACGGTCGAAGCCGCTAATCATCAGGAGCTGCTTGAAGAGTTGCGGCGACTGCGGCAGCGCATAGAACTGGCCGTGGTGCAGGCGGCTGGGAACCAGGTAGTCGCGCGCGCCCTCCGGCGTGGAGCGGGTCATGAAGGGCGTCTCGATTTCCTGGAAGCCATGCTCGCCCAGGTGCGCGCGCACCACTTGACTGGAGCGATGGCGCAGGCGCAGGTTGCGCTGCATGCGGCCGCGGCGCAAATCCAGGTAACGGTAACGCAGGCGCGTCTCTTCACTCGTTTTAATCTCATCCTCGATGGGGAAGGGTGGCGTCTTCGCCTCATTCAGGACCAACAGTTTGCGCGCCATCACCTCCACTTCGCCGGTGGCAAGCTGCGAATTCACCGTTCCGGGGGCGCGCGCCACAACTTCGCCCTCGACTCCCACTACGTATTCGGGACGAATTTCTTCCGCGCGGTCGTGCACCTCCGCGCTGATAGCGGGATTGCAAACGATCTGCGCCCTGCCGGTGTGGTCGCGCAAATCCAGGAAGATAAGGTTGCCGAGGTCGCGGCGCACATCCACCCACCCGGCCACGAATACCGTCTGGCCGGCGTGTTCCTTGCGCAGCTCGCCGCAATAGTGCGTGCGCTCGCGATCACCAAGAAGGTCAAGTTTCAAATCAATTCCCCAGTTTGAAAGTAGCTAGTCTTGCGAGACAAAAGAAAACTTTCAGAACCCGTATTTCTGATGGAGGCCATCGGCCAACCAAGCTAAATCCCTGTCGTTCTCACGCAGGAATTTGGTTAGTTGCTGCCAACTGCACTTCTGCAGCCGGGTAGGGTCTTTCAAGCTATTCCTTGCATACGTCCACGCCCTCAGCCCTTTGCCTTGTTCATGAAACGCAGGATTCCGTTCGTCGTAGAGCAACACCGCATGGCCTGCACCGAGCCCACCGCTCGGTCTGACACACGCCGCTAGGACGTTGCGCACGAGTTGATAAGTGTCAGCTAGTGGGCACGCGGCATTGTCCACGTCTGCGGGCCATTTGAATAATCTCGGGACGTATGTCCAATATTCAACGCCTATTTCGGTCAGAGAACATCGATTCGCCCGCCCTTGCTGAAAGGTGAAACTCCCGTTGCAGCGCTCTGGGTTGCCTTTGTCAAGCTTCGGGCGCGAACAGGTTCCGACTTCTGACTCGCTGAGCTTGCACTCGACCGCGACACGATAATTGCCGTCAAAGAATACATCCACATTTGTGCTTTGCAGCTCGCGAAGGTAATCGACCTCGAATTCCAACTTACATTGCACGTCGTTCGCCGTGCCTCTAATGAAGAGGGGCTCGCCATCATCGCCGTGCAATCCAACAAGGCAGAACACCTTGCCGTAGACCATCAAGTTGGCAAAAACACTCTGGGCCAAGGCTTGCGAGCTCTTCATGCTGCGAAACCACGTCTGACGCTTTTTGATCGCGATTCCCGCTATAACCTGCCTCCTCTCGCCTTCGGACGATCCAGGCTTTGTCAGAATATTGTGTGAGGCGTATTCCTCCTTGAAAACGTGAGACCATTTTGTCTCAAATAAGCAGTCTGGGAACGCACTGCTCCTGTACTCTTGAAGCCGTTCGAGCAATTCGTCATTGTACCCAAGCATCCGATCTTCTTCCTTGCAAGTACGCTACTCTTTCTCCTCCGGAGCACGTTTCCTTATATAAGGGACAATGAGTGCTGGTTCCACTTCGTCCTGCTGGCCGGTGGCCATATCCTTGACTTGATATTTGCCGCTGGCGAGTTCGCCTTCGCCGATGATGACGGCATAGCGCGCCTGGAGCTTGCTCGCGACGCCCATCGCTTTCTTGATTTTCATAGGGTCGTAGTCAATCTCCACGCTCAAACCCTGCGCGCGCAGCTCCCGCGCCAGCCGCGAGGCGGCAGGGAGCGTGGCCTCGCCCATCCAAACGACGCAAGCCGCCAAAGGAGTCCCGGGCTTAAGCACCGCCGCAGCCTGCACCGCCAGAATCAAGCGGTCCAGGCCGATGGAGAAGCCGATGCCCGGAGTGGGCGGGCCGCCCAACATTTCCGAAAGCCCGTCGTAGCGCCCGCCGCCGACCACCGCGTTCTGCGCGCCCAATGCGCCGCTGGTAATCTCAAACGTGGTCCGCGTGTAGTAGTCGAGCCCGCGCACCAGACGCGGCGTGATTTGATAGCGGATGCCGATGTTGTTGAGCTCGCTCGTCACGTGCTCGAAATGCCGGCGGCACTCGGGGTCAAGGTGGTCGATGATTTTGGGCAGCTTTTCGATGATCGGCTGGTCCGCTTCCACCTTGCAATCGAGCACGCGCAGCGGGTTGGTGTCCGCGCGCCGCTGGCAATCCGCGCACATCGTGGTCTTGACGTCCTGAAGCGCCTGCCGCAGGACTTCCAGATAAGCTGCGCGGCACGTGGGGCAGGCTACGGAGTTGAGTAGCAGTTGATACTCGCGAATGCCGACGCGCTCCAGGAACAGCAGGAGCATCTCGATGAGTTCCACGTCGATCAGAGGGTTCTCGGACCCCAGGACCTCCGCTCCGATTTGATAGAACTGGCGGTAGCGGCCTTTCTGCGGACGCTCGCGGCGGAACATGGGCCCGATGTAGTAAAGCTTGTGCACTCCGCCCAGGTTGTAAAGGCTGTGCTCGATGTAAGCCCGCACCACGGAAGCAGTAGCCTCAGGGCGCAACGTGACAGATTCCTCGTCGCGATCGCGAAAGGTATACATTTCCTTCATCACGATATCCGTCTCGGCTCCCACGCCGCGGGCGAAGAGGGCGGTTTCTTCCAAAATGGGCGTGCGAATCTCGCCGTAGTGATAAGCGGCAAAAACCCGATGGGCCTCGGCCTCGACGCGCTGCCACAGGCTGGTGTCAGGCGGCAAGAGGTCGCGCGTTCCCTTCACGGAGCGAATTGGTTCGACTCGATTTGACACCAAGTCCCTTCCGAAATCCAATACAGGTTCACACGGAGGCCACTGAGCCTGGCTCACAGAGGGCACGGAGAGAGCATCACGCTTTCTTTGTGACCTCTGTGCTTCAGCCGGGCGGTCCTGTCATAGACCATCGGCTCTGTGCACTCTGTGTGAAACGCTCTGAGCATTGACGGCGGTTTTGGCTTCCGCAGCCAGGTATCGCTCCTTGTATTCCAAGTAATGCGCGGCATGCATTCTGATGAATGCCTGTTCGTCCTCCGTAACCGCCCGCCGGAGCTTGGCGGGAACGCCCATGTAAAGGCTTCGGGGGGGAATCACGGTATCTTCCGCCACCAGGGCGCCGGCGGCGACAATCGACCCCTCACCCACGCGCACGTTATTCAGCAGCACCGCGCCCATGCCAATCAAACAATTGTCCTCCACCGTGCAGCCGTGGAGCACCACGCGATGGCCCACCGTGACCCAATCTCCCACGACCGCTGGAGCGCCTTCGAAAGTGTGGACGATGGTCCCATCCTGAATATTGCTGTTCGCTCCCACGCGAATGGGTTCAATGTCACCGCGCAGCACGCATTGGAACCACACGCTGGAGTTCTCGCCCAGATCTACGGTGCCGATCACGTCGGCGCTGGGGGCTACGTAGGCCGACGCGGCAATGCGGGGAATCCGCCCCGCCAGGGTGAGAATCATCCTCGCCTCTGCTCAGCCAAAATTCCTCGGGAACCTCAAACTTACGAAGTTATCACAGAGGCGAGAAAAGCCGCAAGGCGCACCTATTCCGGGTGCTGCCCTATTTTGAACGTAGCGCCGCCATTCTGGCGGCTCAATGCCGGCTGGAAGCCGGCGCTACATCGGAGATTAGGACAGCACCCTATTCCGGTTTTGAATTTCTGATTCTGGGTCGAAAAACGGCGGGTAACGATAGTCCTTGCTCGGTAATTTCAGCGCGGCTTTGGTAAGAGTTCCATCGGCTTCCCTTCCGCCCAGGGCTTATAAGTTGCCGCGAAGCGGATGCGCTCGTCGAGTGGCGGATGGGTGTAAAGCCAGAACTTGACGAAGGGATTGGGATCGGGGTCCGCCAAATCTTCTTCCCCCAGGATTTGCAGGGAGTGGACTTCGGCAGCGTTCGGATCGGGAACGACACCGTAAGCCACTTCCAGGCCGAATTGGTCCGCTTGATGCTCGTAATGGCGCGAAATGCCGTTCACGAGTGGGTCCGATAGGAACACCAGTACGGTGAGGACGGCGAGTACGAGCGGAAGTGACGCCAAATCCCCCATCCCTTCGACCCCGGCGCGCGGGCCGGCCCTCTCGACCAACCGATTCACGGCGAAGAATCCCAAAAAGAAAAAGACCAGCGCCACGAATTCGTCGAGAACAAATTCCTTGGGAATATGATGGAGCGCGTAGTGGCCGGTTTCGTGTCCAAGAACCAGCAACAACTCATCCGGTCCCATCGTCTTGAGGGTTGTGTCCCACACCACAACGCGTTTGCTCGCGCCCAAACCGGAGACATAGGCATCCACCGCGTTGGTACGGGAGCTCGCGTCCATCTCAAAGATGCGCGAACGGGGTATGGAAAGGCCGGCGTGCTTGAGCATGCCTTCAATCCGCTCGACCAGGGCGGGTTGGGTTTTCTCGAGGGGTGTGAAGTTGTAGAACAGAGGCTCAATGACGTAAGGCTCAATGAGGATGAAAGCCAGGACGAGAGGAATGGACGCTAGCCAGAAATAAAACCACCAACGGCGCGGGCTGCGGCGGACCACCGTGTAGAAAACCCACGCCACGATGACACCCCCTACGGCCGTGACGAGCATACCCTTTCCCAAATCGCCAAACCATGATTCCAAGCCTTGCGTCGCGAGGCCGAAGCGGTGCTCAAGAACATAACCGGAATAGAAATCGAGAGGGAGATTCAGCAGCGTCGCCGCCGCCACAAACAGCGGCACGAAAATCAAACACTGGAGGAAGTGGCGCGGTGAAACCTTGCGCGCCCACTCGCGAAACGTCGTGGCGATGCGCGCACGCCAGAGGAGAAGGTAGATGCCTAACGAAACCAGAGTTCCGAGAAAATAGAGGATATAAAGTGAACGTGAATAGGCAAGGGCCTGGGCGCGGCGCTTCGGCGTGAGGGTGTAGGTGGTGGCCGGCGGCGAAGCAGGCTGAACGTGGCTGCGGGCAGGAGCCGTCTGAGCGGCTTGCGATGAGGGAGCAGGCGAATTCCCGCTCTGGCCATACCCCACCCTTCCTCCCACAAGGGCGAGCAAGGGCGCGGCCAACAGTATCCAAACGAATGCTTTCATAAGGAGAGCGACGGGTGGATGGTGGTCAGTTACTGGCCGCTAACCACTATCCACTGACCACTGCTTTTCTAAACCTTGGGCAGCACGATTCCCTGTTGGGCCTGGTACTTCCCCTTCTTATCCTTGTAAGAAGTCTCGCAAATCTCTTCCGACCCCAGGAAGATAATCTGGCAAAGGCCCTCGTTGGAATAAACGCGCGCCGGCAGGGGAGTGGTATTAGAGATTTCCAGCGTTACAAATCCTTCCCATTCCGGCTCGAGTGGTGTCACATTAACAATAATACCGCAGCGGGCATAAGTAGATTTGCCTACACAGATGGTAAGCACGTCGCGGGGGATCTTGAAATATTCCACCGAGCGGGCGAGGGCAAAGGAATTGGGCGGGACGATGCACGCCGGCCCTCGGAATTCGACGAAGGACCGCGCATCGAACTGTTTGGGGTTAACGATCGTCGAGTTGACATTGGTGAAGATTTTGAATTCATCAGCGACGCGCAGATCGTATCCGTAAGACGAGAGCCCGTAGGAAATCACGCCTTCGCGAACCTGCTTCTCCTCGAAGGGACGGATCATCTCGTGCTCTGTGGCCATCTTGCGAATCCAGCGATCATTTTTAACCGCCATGGAGTCTCACCTCGTGTGAAATGCGGGTTCGTGGTCGTGGCGCGAAGCCACGAAAGCGTTCCCGTTCGGCAAGGAAAAAGAAAAGAATAATAATCGAGGAGAAAATTCTTGACAATGCCTCTCTCTCTTCTTAGGATTAAAGCCTGTATTTTCAGGAGGATTGCGTGATAAAGCTGGACATCATCAATGAGGTCGTCAATCGCACGAGCATCACCAAGACAAAAGCTGAGATGGCCGTCGAGACCGTGTTTGAATCCATGAAGAAAGCCCTGACGCAGGGTGACCGCATTGAATTGCGTGGCTTCGGCGTTTTCAATGTGAAGCCCCGCAAAACCGGCATCGGGCGGAACCCCCGAACCGGGGCGGAAGTGAGTATCCCACCTGGCAAAGCTGTGCGTTTTAAGCCCGGCAAGGAACTGCAATCTCTCTCCTAACCTATTTACAGGCGGCCGGGAGCGGGCGAGAATAGGATTCTTCCCCACTTGCGTATGGGCGATGAATCCCAATTCGGGCGTATCAGCCAGCCACAGGTCAACGAAATATCTTGGTCCTCTCCGGGGTGGGTTTCTGTTCACTGGCCGCCAAGGCCCCGCCAGCGTTGGTACAATTCCCTGCCGTTTCATCTTGCTCTTTTCCTGCTCACCGTCTTGACCACCTTGGTTGTGGGCACGCACATCGCGCTGAACTATGCCCACAACATTCCCGTATTCGACTGGGACATTTCGCTCGCCTATTTCCGCGAATTGTGCCGCCATCCGGCACTGCTGGTTATAGGCGTGCCGTTTTCCTCCACGCTCCTGGCAATCTTGCTGGCGCACGAACTTGGCCATTACCTTACTTGCCGCCACTACGGAATTCATGCCACCTATCCGTATTTCATCCCTGCTCCCACGCTGATTGGAACGATGGGCGCCTTCATTCGCATCAAGTCTCCCATTGTGAATCGCCGCGAGCTTTTTGACGTGGGGGTCTCGGGACCGATCGCGGGCTTTGTGCTTGCCATCCCCGCCTTGATCCTGGCCACCTTTCTGGCTAAAGGCGCCATGCCCGCAACCACGCCGGATTCGATCTCACTGGGTAATTCTCTGGCGGTGATCCTCCTCACCAAACTGTTCCGGCCGGGAATCAATCCGTCGGAGATTCTTCTCCATCCCGTGGGTTGCGCTGCTTGGGTGGGGCTTTTCGCCACCGCTCTAAACCTGCTCCCGGTCGGGCAACTCGATGGCGGCCACATTCTTTATGCGGTCCTGGGCGATAAATGCCGGAACATCTCGCGCGGCCTTTTCCTGGTCTTGCTGCCGCTGGGATTCTTCTGCTGGTATGGTTGGATCGCCTGGGCAGTGGTCCTGTTCTTCCTGGGTCTTCGCCATCCCAGGGTCATCGAGCCGGTAGAACCACTCGGGCGCAGGAGAAAAATACTCGCGCTGGTGGCGGCGATCATTCTCGTCCTCACGTTTCTTCCCACGCCATTCAGAGTTCAGTAGGCAGAAGGCAGATCTGCCACCGGCAAGGCCGGATTGAATAATCCGTGAATTGGCGGAAGTCACAGGCCAGTTGGTAGTAGGCAGGAAGGGAAACGGCTACTGCCCACCCGCCTTCTGAATACTGCATAATTGAGTGACAACGACGCCCTCACCCCCGCCCCTCGCCCCCTTGGGGGAGAGGGCGGCGCGCAGCGCCGGGTGAGGGGGTTCACCCGGCACTGTATTCTGCAGAACTTAATAATGGATACTGCCTACTGCCCACTGCCTTCTGCTTTCTGCCTACTGCCTTCTGCCCACTGCCTACATGATGTTCATGGGGTCCATGTCAATCATCAGCGAGCGCTGGGCGACGCCTTGCTGATCGGTGTAAACAATCAGCCGCTGAAGGATGGTGCTGAGCCGAGCTCGAGAGGTACACTTGATGAGAAACTGAATGCGGAAGCGGCCCTCCAATTTGGCCAGGGGCGCGGGCGTGGGACCCAGAATCTTCAGGCCCTCGGTGGACTTCTCCAGGGGGATCAGGAAATTGCCCACGTGCTTGGCTACCAGCGCGGCATTTTCGAGCTTTGAGCCTTGGGCAATGACGTTGGCAAGCGCGGTCACGGGCGGATAATGCATCATGCGGCGAAAGCGCATTTCTTTATGGAAGAACGCTTCGTAGTTTTGTTCTGCCGCCATGCGAATGGCGTAATGGTCGGGAAAAAACGTTTGCACCAATACGCGGCCGGGACTTTCGCCACGCCCCGCGCGCCCCGCCGCCTGGGTGAGCAATTGAAACGTCCTCTCGGCGGAACGAAAATCCGGCAGCCCCAGGCCGATATCCGCGGAGACCACCCCGACCAGCGTCACCCCGGGAAAATCGTGTCCCTTGGCGATCAATTGCGTGCCTACCAGGATTTCGATCTTGCCGCGCCGGAATTCGTTCAGGATGTGTTGGAACTGGCCCTGGCGGCGCGCCACGTCGCGGTCCAGGCGCGCGACGCGGGCGGTGGGGAAAAGCTCCGCAAACTTTTTTTCCACCTTCTCGGTTCCCTCACCCACGTAGTAAAGATGCCCGCTATCGCAATTCGGGCATCGAGCGGGCACGGGCGCAGAATAACCGCAATAATGACAAAGCAAGCGATGCTCGCGGCGATGATAAGTAAGTGAGATAGAGCAGTTCACGCAGCGCTGCGTCTGGCCGCAACTGCGGCACAACAGGAACCATGAATATCCCCTGCGGTTCAGAAGGATCATGGTTTGCTTCTGGCTCGCGAGTTGCGCTTCGATTTCCTGTTGCAGGCGGCGGGAGACGGGAATCTGCGTGTGCGTTTCGCGGAATTCCTGGCGCATGTTAACGATTTCCACGTCCGCGAGCTTTCGACCTTCCACGCGCTCGGGAAGCAACGCCAGCCGGTACTTCCCCTCACGCGCATTCCAGTAAGACTCGAGCGACGGGGTGGCGGAGCCCAGCACGGCCAGCGCCCCGGCCAGGCGCGCGCGCACTACGGCAACGTCGCGTCCGTTATAGCGCGGGGTCTCCTCCTGTTTGTAACTTGTGTCGTGTTCCTCATCGATAATCACCACTCCCAGGTTCGAAAGTGGGGCAAAGATCGCCGAGCGCGTTCCCAGCACCACCTGAGCTTCGCCGCGACGAATTCGCCACCACTCCTCGTGGCGGTCGTTTTCGGATAAGGCGCTGTGCAGAAGCGCCATCTTGGAACCGAAGCGGGCCAGGAACAGCGCCTGGGCGGAGGGGGTGAGAGCGATTTCCGGCACCAGCATCAGAGCCGTGCGGCCGATTTCGAGGCAACGGGCAATCAGCCGGAGATAGACTTCCGTCTTCCCGCTGCCCGTCACTCCGTGGAGGAGGACGGTCTGGAATTGTCCGGCCTCGAGTTGCTTCGTGAGGTCGCCGAGCACCGTGCTCTGCGCGGGCGTCAGGACAAGGGGAGAATCGGCTTCCGCCCAGGAGTCTCCAGTTTGCAGTGCCGAACGGCGTTCGGCCCCCCCACGGCTTCCGGCCGTTGCAGGCGCAAGTTCAATCAGGCCGGCGGCGCTCAGCTTCTTGAGGGCGGCAAGATCGGCGCGAGCGGTTTGGAGAAGCTCGCGATGGTCCGCCGACCCCTCCGCTCCCAATGCTTCCATAATTCTCTTGGCGACGGGCGATAGGCGCATTGGTTTTTCCGGCACGGGGCCGGCTACCCGCACCGCATAAACCTGCCGTTGGGTGCGCTCGCGCTCGACTTCATCAACGACGACCCATTTCTCCTTCAGCGCCTCCAATAGTGCTTCGGAAAACCTTGCCCGCAGCACCTGCACGGAAGCGCTGCCGCGCGTGGCGAGGTAGGTGAGAAGGGCAGTAAGGCCGTCCTGCACGGCCTCACTCTCAGGCATCGTAGCGCCGTCCTTTAGGGCGGCGTGTGCCGGGCTAAAGCCCGGCGCTACAGTCTGCGCCACATCCGGCGCTGCACCCGGCTGAGTCATCTCCTGGAGCTTCTGCTGCCCGAGCGCGCTCAAGCGGACCAGGCGGGCGCGGCGCGTGGCCGAGCGCAAAGGCAGCATGGCGCGAAACACCTCGCCGATGGGCGCCACGTAATAGTCGGCAATCCAAAGGCCCAGCTCCAGCAATTCTGGAGTGATGACGGGTTCAGTATCCAACACGCGCAAGATGGGCCGGGCCTGAATTCCAGGCGGAAGTGTACTGCCCGCGCGCAACACGATCCCCGTAGCTTTGCGCGTCGCGAGCGGGACCTGCACGCGCTGGCCGGGCTGAAGGGTGAGGGAATCGGGAACCAGGTAGGTGAGGGTGTTGCGAATCCCCGCCATCACGGCGACTTCTACAAGGTTCGCCCGGCGCGGGCGAGGAGCGGGCTTTCGATCCACGAAAGCATTCTATGCTAAAAGCGAGCGTAGCGCACCTCTGAAACCGAGATCAGAACACGTTCGCGAGAGAAAGGCTCTGGTAGCCCCAACTAGTGGATTGCCCCACGACCTCGAACCCGTCTCAAAAAATCGCGCAAATGGCCAAGAAATGCGCTAGTATCCTGCTATCATCAGAATTCCAAAATCAAGGAGGATCACATGGCAGACGTGAAGGCTGTTCACATTACCCGGCTCATTGCCATCCCCGCGGTGATAACCCTCGCCGTAACCATCCTGCGAGTGGTCGGCGAACTCAAACACTGGCCCACACCCTGGTTCAGCACGGCAGCGGGTGGGGGCGCTGCACTGGTCGGCATCTCTTGGTTGCCCATCATTTTCGGGCCCTATTTTGCCCTCAAGCTGGCGGCGGTAGAAAGACCGGCGAGTTTCGGCAAAGCGATCTTGTTCGCCTTTCTCGGGTTGGTCGCCTTCTTTGTTGCCGGCGTGCTGATTCAACTTTCGATGAAGCATCCCTCCGTGCTCACTCTGGGCGCGTTCATTCTGACGCTGATTGCCGGATTTGTCCCCCTGATCGGATGGCGCTCCCTGGGGCGAGTTCTGTTGGCCTATGCGCTTGCGGCGCGCATCCCCGTGCTGATCGTCATGTACTATGCCATGAGGGGCAATGGCGGCGCCGGATGGGGAACGCATTACGATGCCGTGGCTCCCGGGTTCGCGACGCTGGCGTTTGCGGAGAAGTACCTCTACATGGCTGTGATGCCCCAACTGACTTTGTGGATTGGCTGGACGATCATTGTCGGCGCCATCTTCGGCACCATCGTTGCCGCCATCGTACACCGCGGCAAGCAGCCTGCTCCGGCAGCGGTGTAATGGAGATGAACTTCCTCCTGGCAGACTTGCTGCCCTCCGATTGGGAACAGGTGCGCGGCATTTACCTCGAAGGCATTGCCAGCGGGAACGCCACCTTCGAGACCGCAGCTCCCACATGGGAGAAGTGGGATGCGGCGCACCTCCCTTTTGGACGCCTGGTGGCGCGCGCCGCTGACGTTGTTCTCGGCTGGAGCGCGCTCAGCCCCGTTTCCGACCGCTGCTGTTATGCGGGCGTGGCGGAAGCGAGCCTTTACGTGAGCGCGCGCCATCGGGGGCAAGGTATCGGTACGGCTCTGTTGCAAGCCACCATCGGCGGGGCGGAGAAGCACGGCGTATGGACACTTCAGGCGGGAATCTTCCCGGAGAATCTCGCCAGCCTGGCGTTGGTCAAGAAATGCGGCTTTCGTGAAGTGGGCCGCCGCGAGCGCCTCGGCAAAATGCACGGCGTTTGGCGCGACGTTCTCCTGCTCGAGCGCCGCAGCCGTGTGGCCGGCGTGTGACCTGCTCCAGCCTATCCCTTGATAGCTTCGCCGCGCGCGGCCCGAGTCCGCAGGGGCGGGGCTTGGCCTTCCATTTCCTTCGTTAACCTCCGTACAAAGACTCCGTATTAACCGGCAATCCGAGCAGTTTCAGATAAGTGAACAGTTGCATCTTGTGATTATTGAAGTGCCCGAGAAAGTGAACGGCCATGGTTTCCAGTTTGGCGTTCCATCCCCAGGGGACGGAAACCACGCGATTGGTGAAGTCCGCCTCGCTGATGCCATCGAGGGTCGTGCGCAAGATCTGGCTGTCCTTGGCGAGCTTGCTCAGCGCCTCCTGAATTCCGCAGGAGGGCAGGTTTTCAAGTTTCATGCCTGCATCCATTTCTTCCATGGACGGCCACTTGCCACTCACCAATGATTCCAATCCACCTCCGAGTCCGTCGCTCAGGTGGCAGATGACTTGGCCGGTGCTCATGAACGTCGGGCCGGGCTTCCAATTCAGCTTGTCAGCCGGGACCATGCCGATCAGCTTTTCGGCGGGCCGAACCGACTGCATCACAAGTTCATAGAATTCATTCTTGGTCATAGGTCCTCCTTCTCTAGCGTGCCTGGCGCGTCGTGCCCAGGCGGAAGATTACCCTTGGCTGTTAACGCCCGTTTTAGCGCGAGAAGAACTTTAGCGCAAGATTTCCCGCCAAGCTAGCCCGTCGGGGCGGGAGAAATTGCCTCGGGCTCGGCGCCGCTCACGCACACGTCCGAGCCGTGCAGGATGCACGTGCCGGTTGGTTCGTGCGCGTCGAGGCGGACGGACTTCAACTTGAACAGGGCGCGGCCGGCAAATGCCTTGGCGATAACGGGCTCCAGTTGCGGGTCGCGCACGCTGGTGCAGGAGAAGATGGCCACCACGGAAACGATCTGCGCAGAAAACGCGCCGCGCTCGCGAGTGATCTTGACCATCAAACCTTGACCCACGGTCGGATTGATGGCCATGGTCACGGGCAATACCAGCCGGCCACCTTCGCGCAGGCGTTCGAGCCAAGGCCGATGGGGGTGCGTCACTCCGGCATTGATGAACATGGCATCGCAAACGCCGGGATCGAACGCCGCGCCGTCACCCACATGAACCGTGACGTTCGCGTATCCGGAAAGGTTCTCCTTCGCCCGCGCCGCCAACTCCGTGTGCACTTCACTTCCCACCACCACGCCGCCGGTCCCCACCACCTCCGCCATGATGGCGGTGTAATAGCCCACGCCGCAGCCCAGGTGATAGACGCGATCGCCGGCCTTCAGGTCGAGCGCGTCAATCCAGCGCGCCAAGGCGCCGGGTTGGCCGTTGTTGATGTCACGGGCGGCGTCGAGAGCGATCACCACGTTGTGATACACATCCTGCGGGTTCTCGGTCGGCGTGTAATTCAAACTACCCATGCCCACGAGCGAGAGCGCCCGCTGCTCAGCCGAGCCAATTTGCCAGGGAGGCGGGCCGAGGTACTTCTCCCGTGGCACGCGCGCGAACGCCTCAATGAGCGCGGGCGAACCGATGTTGGCGGCAAGGCGGACTTCATCCGCGTAGAAACGGCGGCAATCTTCCAGGGTCATCATGGGGTGAGTATCCCACAGCCGCGCCGCGCGCGGCAACCTCCCGCCATCGCGGGTAGAGGTGTCATTTGCTGTGGCACGGCCATCTTGGCCGTGACCGTTCACAGGTGGGACCCCCTTGCCACTTCCAAATGAGACCACTACACCACCGCGGGTCCCTCGCTCCGGTGAGAGGGCCAGGCGCCTGCCGGGTGGTGGCGGGGCCGCGGCGAAAGGTCCGCCGACCTTGATGGCGGGCGACTGACGAAGAATCCTCCCTTCCGTGGAAAACACTCAGAGTGAGATCCTTGGCCAAGCCCAGGTTGGAAGCATGGGAGTGTTCCTCCACCCCCTGCAAAGGCCCTAATTCGCCCCGAGTTATGGCGTGATTCGTGCATTTTCCACGAATAAAACGCGAGTTGCTCGCATGACATCTTGTCACTTTCAAATGTGTTTTCATGCAGATAGTCGGAGGACTCTGCATTTTTAACATCTTTTCTTCTGCGCCTCTCCCGACCCGCATCTGGCTAACTTCCTTTTTTTCAGAGACTTGATTCTTTACGCCCCCCTCATTGCGCTTATCCCATTCTTGCCTAACCTGGTGTTTTTTCATCAACATAGTCGCCTCACGGGGGCTTTCGTTAACTTTCCTCTTGTCGAATGGACGGCTAATCATTAGAAGTGACGAGTGAGGAGCTAGGAACCAGCCTACCCCGGCGCGCCGGGACTCCAAAGGGCGTGCGCCGCCTGCCACCTTCTGCTTTCTGCCCTCTGCTACACTGCCCACTGCCTTCTGCCCTTTGCCTCCTGTAACCTGTAACCTATCACCTGTGTCCCGGCTCCTGGCTCCTTAATCTTCAATAGCCATTCGCCAATCCTTTCTAGTATATCATTCTACGCTATATATGTCAACACCAATAAAAGGTAGTCAGAGGCTAGCAATTTTCGCGGGAAGGGCAACTGGAGGGGCGGGTAGCGGCGCTCGGCGCTTGCCCCGCCTTGGCGGAGACCGCCGTCCGCCGCGCCCCCGCACGATTAACCACGCGCACTTGCCGCTGGCGTGTCGGGCATGAGAAAGGCCCACCGTCACCAAACCACTGCTCGTTGCCACACGGTGGGGAACCCGACAGTTACCCCTACGGTTTAACGTTTATGGTCAAAGTGGGTGAATTTGAGTGGTTCAATGTGCCGTTTGTCATTCATAGAAGCGCTTAAGCGTGTGCCTTTTGCATCAAGCAGGCACTAGCTGCAGTTCCGGCGCTATAATGCCGTCTACGGCTGTTTCCGTAAGTGACTATCGGAATCTGTCTGTCGCTTATCAGATGAGGCAGGCATCGCGTGGAGGTAGCCATGAACAGCATTGTCACAGCGCAACAACTCGACTCGTGGTCCAACAGTCTGGCCGCCAGGGCTGACCTACCGGGGATTGTCGCCTCGCTGATCCGAGCTTCCTGTCCGAGACTGGAAGCGTATCGCTTCCCGCACGGCGACGCTTCGCAAACGCACGGTTTCGACGGAGTTGCCGATGTCGTGGAGGGTAATGTATTCGTACCGGAAAGGCGATCCATATGGGAATTCGGTGCGGGAAAAGATTATAGGTCAAAGGCCAGCCGCGACTACCGAAAGCGAACGAAAAAGCTAAGCCAAGCAGAACGATCCGACTTGACATTCATCTTCGTGACTTCCCGCATTTGGGAAGGGGGACCTGAAAAATGGGAGAAGAAGCGGTCCTCTGGTGAGTGGAAAAAGGTTCGAGTTCTTGATGCAAACTCACTAGATTTGTGGCTCGCAGATTATCCGGCCGTCGCCATCCCTCTTGCGCGCAAACTTGGCATCATTCCTCCGTTCGGGGTTAGAACGGTTCAGGATTTCTGGGAGGAATACTTCTCCAGCTTTGACCCTCCGCTCAAAGAGGACCTCCTACTAAAAGGGAGGGAAGATAGGGCAAAGCGGCTATGTGATGCGCTGAGCGCTGGACTTCCGGGTCTTGATGTGTGGCAGGCCGACTCGCCAAATGAAGCATCTGCATTCGTGGTGGCGGCGATTATGGGGGGGGAGACGGAGACTTCCCGTTTTCTGCGCGCCAAGACGCTTATCCTGGACACTTTAGAGGCGGCACGAACTGTGCCGACCGCCAATCATTTAAATTTCATACTCGGGCCAACGGCAAGGTCGATGGGCCCCGCACTGGCGAGAACGAATCAAGTTATTCTTGCGCTTGGTAGCGAGGACCGAGCTACCAATTGCGAAGTGCTTGAGCGTATGAATACGAAAGACTTCGCTGCGGGGCTGAAGTCGATGGGCATGGAAGATGAGGATGCGTTCCGATTGGCAGGCATGTGCGGTCGGAGCGTCACGGTACTTTCGCGACTCATTCCGCGCGCTACAGCGACACCTCCCAAGTGGCATAATGATCCTAAGCTGGTCCCTCTTGTTTTGGCCGGAGGATGGAACGCTTCGAACGAAAACGATTGCGCCGTTGTTGCCAACCTGTGTGGCGCAGCATCCTATCCGGACGTCGACACAGAGGCACGGAGGCTCTCGTCGCTCTCAGACGCACCCTTGGATCTCGAGGACCCGGTGTGGACGCTTCGCTCACCCAAAGACGCGTTCACGTTGCTGGGCCGCCTCGTCGACATTGGGACCCAAGAACGTCTTCGTAAGGCCTGCCTGAAGGTTTTCTCTGAAAGGGACCGCACGCTTGACATTCCGGAGGAAAAGAGGCCAGTCATTCCGACAAGGGGAGAAGATTTTTGCCACTCCGAGTGGCTAAGGCGCGGGTTGGCAAGGACCCTTCTGTTCATCTCCGGCTTACACGAGGCCGCAGGATTTAGGGTGATAGGTAGTGCCCCTGAGCAGTACGTGGAAAGTGTGGTCGGCTCTATACCTGGACTCGCAAGTGATATACGGATGCTCGCGAGCCTAAAAGCGGAATTTCCTCGGCTTGCTGAGGCCGCGCCACACCCTTTGGCACACGCCCTCGAGCGGGTGCTCGAGGGTGACAGTAAAGATTGGACGCCAATCGTTTTCCGCGACAAAAAGGACGATTCGATCTGGAGCTCATTTAGCCCTCACACTTACCTCCTCTGGGCCTTGGAGACAATGGCGTGGGGCCCGGAACACCTTCACCAAGCTACGTCTATCCTGCTGACCCTCGCCGAATTCGATCCAGGTGGCAAGCTTGCGAATCGACCGCTTGGCAGTCTTCGCGACATTTTCCTCGCTTGGCGTCCCAATACGTACGCGTCTCTGGAAGAAAGGATCGCGACCCTCCGCTCTATCTGTCGTAAGCGCCCGGCAGTTGGGCTCCGTTTGGTGATGTCTCTGCTTCCGACGGGTCATGACTTTTCGAGTGGCACGGCCAAGCCCCATCTAAGGGATTTCGGCGAAGCGAAAAGCAAAGCAATCACAGTCGGGGATGTGCAAGAGGCTTATCGACAGTTTGCAGACCTAGCTGTCGAGTTGGCCGGGACCGACATCAATCGTCTGTCAGCACTCGTTGATAGCTTGGCGCAGGTAGACGCCCAAACGCGTGAGCGCGCAGTTGCTGCGATGGGGACGAGTGCGAAAACCGCGACCCCTGACGCCGTGTTTCAGCTTTGGTCAAAACTAAACGAGTTTGTGCAGCGACATCGAAACTTTCAGGATGCGCCCTGGGCGCTGAAGTCGGACCAACTAAGCCAACTGGAGGAACTCTGCAAGGAAATTGAACCCCGCGACCCGGTTCGCCAGATCCTGTGGCTCTTCGACGAGTTTGCCCCCCGTGCCGGATCACCATCGGGACAAGATTACGTTGCGGAAGCTAATCGCGATCGGCGCGAAGCTGTGGGCGCTCTACTGCGGGAGCATGGTGTTTCGGCAGTCCTGGACCTGGCGAAAGCCACGAAAAATCCTCATTTCGTCGGATACGCACTTGCTGAGGCCACTGAGGACCTCGACATTCTCCGTAATGCAATCTCCCTCGCCACCGCGACTGGGTCTGGCGTAGACGCAGATTTTGCGATGTCGCTGTCTGGGGCAGCGCACGTGATGCGCGGGAAAAGTTGGGACGATTGGCTCGGTCAATTCGCAACAGGGCTCGATTCCGCGACCGGGGCGAGTCTTTTTTTCAGATGGGAAGATACACGTCGAACCTGGGACTTCGTCGGGGCGTTGGGACCGGAGATCAAGAGGGAGTACTGGAGCCGGAAGCGAGCTTTCCGACCTTCTTCGGAGGAAGATGCTGAGTTCGCGTTTGATAAATACGCAGCAGTTGGGCGGTTCAGCGCGATTATCGAAATGGTTACCTATCACGAAGGCTTACTCTCCACCGCTAAGTGCATTCAAGCGCTTCAGGGGCTCGCCTTGGAATTGAGCAAAGAGGGATGGAAGTTGCGGCACGTCCAATATGAAATTGTCCACATGATACAGGCTCTACAGCAACGGGAGGACGCCGACCTCGAGAAACTCGCGACGATCGAGTATCAGTATCTGCCGCTGCTGGAATTCCATGCACAGCCTACTGCCCTCAATCGACTGCTTGGAAAGTCGCCGAAGCTTCTCGTGAGCGTAATATCTGATGCATTCAGGCCGGCTTCTGGGGAGAGAGGCGAAATAACGGATGAACGCCGATCGCGTGCGCGACTAGCGTATCAGGTGCTCCAATCGATGAAAACGGTTCCGAGCTTCTCTGAAGGCGCACACGATGTCGGTCACCTTCGTTCATGGATCACAGAGGTAAGAAGTCTCGCGCGGGGAGCAGACCGAGAGGTCATCACGGATCAGCTAATCGGGCAGATTCTCGCCTATGCACCTCTGGATGCAGAAGACGGCGCATGGCCGACAAAGCCGATTAGGCAATTAATCGAAGATCTGTCCTCGGACCAGATTGAATCGGGCATCGCGATTTGCCGTTTTAATCAGCGCGGCGCCTTCTCCAAACAGATATTTGACGGTGGCGAGCAGGAAAGAGGTTCTCGCTAGCCAGTACCGAAAATGGGCGGAGGTCACACGCCAATGGGTTCGTACAAGCGCACTGCTGCGGCGAATCGCCGACGATTGGGACGCCCACGGGAAGCGTGCGGACATGGAAGCTGAACTCGATCAGCTACGCGATGGTCAATGAACCCGCACCCGTGTGTGCCCTCAAGACGCCTAGCCTTGCGGTCTCCCTCCCACGACTTCTGGCACTTCCAGCTCGATCAGTGATAGCTGAAGCATTCGCTAGCCAGTCGCCACAGAATAAAACGTGCATCTTACAGCACGCGTCCAGTTGACGAATTGTCGCCTAAGCATATTGTGACCTGGAATTCGGCGGCGAGCCATAAGCAGTCGCGGGGCCGGCGGGTTTTGTTGATTCCGTGCTTATTCCGCTTACGGGTACCAGTTGAATTCCCTTCGGGTTAGGGCAGGACTTTCAGATTGAGGTTGCGGAATTCGATCCGGTAGCCTTCCGCTTCCAACCCCCAATAGCCTTTAGGAACCTCGGGCGCTGCGAATTCGCCGGTCAAATCGCCATTGACCCACAGGGTGATTTTCGGGCCCTCGCAGCGAATTTCGTAGGTGTTCCACTCACCGATGGGGTGGAGGGGATTTACCGCCGGGGGAGGAGTCTTGATCATCGGCGACAGCTCCCCGTGGATCAGCGTGTGGCCGAAAATGTAGGCGAGCGGCCCCACTTGGGCTTGGTGCCACACCCGCCCCTCCCGATCGTTGCGTACGAAAACTCCGCTGTTATACCCCTGCAATCCCTCACGTTTTTCAAAACGCCATTCCACGTGGAGAAGGAAATCGGCCAATTCGCGATCGTAGCGCAGCCATTCGTGTCCATGGTTGCCTTCGCAGAGGATGGTTCCACGTTCTTTGTCGAGTTTCCACTGGCTTATGGGATCCAAGGGTTTATCAGGCGGGATGGGCACGCGCGTCCATCCTTGCAGGGACTGGCGAGGCGTTATATCAACCCATCCCGAGGGGTCGGAGGCGAGGAAGTCCGTCTTGGACGCCATTGGGTCTGCGGAAGCTTGCGCAAATCCGGCCGCTGCCACCCGATGGGGAGTCAGTAGGCGGACGTTGTCAGGCGCTGCCGCCGGCGGCTGCTCATAACTGCGAGTTGCCGGCAAGAGTGCCAGGATTGCGAGCAAGAGGATTGCAAATTTGGTAGGGCGTTGCCACGCTGCCATTTGATTCGCCTCCAGGTTATTCCACGGGATCTCAATTCCTTTCGAATTCACTTGATCGCGCAATTGGGGAATTCTCGACCCCGGATCAAGAGAGATTACTGCGCCCAGGTGGAAAAGGAAACCATTTTGTGTCAGGGGCCAGGCCGGCAGAGCCCAAGGACGGCGCGGAAGGGAGAATTATACCCGCGCTTCGGGGGCGACAATCAATTCCGACGGGTTCCGGGCGGTTTGAAACATGATGTCCGTGTAACCGGAAGGGGTGAGGAGGCGCGCCCAGATGATGCCGTCAAATCCGCTGACGCGAACCTCAGCCGCACCCAGCCTTTCGGCCTGGGCCAGAACCGTGCTCGCCATTTCCGCGGGTTCAGAAATGTCATCCACGAGGATTTCCACCGGGCGGGGGCGGTCGCGCAAATCCTTCAGCGCTTGGACGACCAGGGACTGTACGGCCAGGCACGGCTCGGTGTGACAATCCAGTATCTTATCGACGGCATAGAGCGCCGAGTAGTTAATGCGATCTACGAAGGCCAGGTAGAGATTCTGGCTGGCGGGAATGTGGTGGACGGGGACCATTTCCGCCACTTGCAGGAGGGAAAAGGGCACCAGATGGGCGCACTCCAGAAAGCGCCGGCTTTGGTTGAGGGGAAAGACGGGAATGGACAACTGCATGCCGAGAATCTGTGTCACTTGCTCTTCGCTGACGGCCCCAATGTGCCGCAGCCATTCCCCCACGCGCCCGCTGCCCGAATCCTTCTGCGCCTGCAAAGCCTGTTTGAGTTGATCGTTATCGACAAGACCACGCGAAAGCATCAGCAGTCCCAGGGGAAGCCGGTGAGCCTTGGCCGGGGGGTGGACGGTTCCGAGAAAGAACTGGCCGATCGTGGCGGTGAGGGCCCGGCCAAAGCACTCGGGACTGCATAGCCAGTGACCATCCAGGGTGTAGCCGCGCAGGGGCTCCAGCAACCCCCACCACAAGCGCCGCCGGCGGGAGCAAGCAGGTAATTCACATTGTCGCGCCAAGTGCTCTGCGTTCATCTTTGCCATGCGGAAGGCTCCGGGGAATCGGGTCATCGGGCCATCGATTCATCTACCCATCGGTTCATCGGTCTATCGCCTGATCACGGGGTTGGTTTTAAATGGCCCGATGGCCCGATGATCCGATGGCCCGATTCACTCAGTTTCTCAAGGACTCAATTCTTTCCATCGGGCTTATGATTTCCAACACTCGCAGCCCGTAGCTCCCGTCCACCACCACGACTTCTCCCCGGGCGATCACCTTCTTTCCCACTAGAAGTTCCACGGGGTCCTGGACATACTGGTTGAGTTCCACCACCGACCCGGCACTCAGGTCCAAGATGTCGTGCAGCGGCATTTGGCGTTCGCCGAAACGCAGGGTAACGTCCAACTCCACATCCATCAAGAGTTCGAGTTTGGGATCACGTTTCGGGGCCAAAGGGGCGGGCGGCGGGGACGGAGCGGGCAGTTCGAGCGCCTGGGCGGCCGGCGCGGGGGCCGGGTTCAACGCCGTAACCAATGCGGAACTGAGATCGAGGAGCAGAGTCAGAGGGGTGAGTCCCGGGCTGCTCCATTGCATGGCGGCTTGTGCGGCAGGCTCGCCCGGAAACGGATCCAAACCCAGCCATTTGAAACTCACTTCTCCACCCGCCAGGCCTTTGAGGGCGGAGGCGGTGGCGCCCGCAAACTGGCGGAACAACTCGCCGAGGGCATCGCGATGGTCATCGCTCATCACCGAGCTGCCATCCTCCGGCTCCGCCAGTAAGAGCTGTGCCAGCCGTACCGCATCCTTCAGCGACAGTACAAATCCCTGGTTGCCGGACAGGTGCTGGGTTACCTCGAATTGGACACCAATGCTGTTCTCCTTCAGGGATGCCACCAGTGGCGGCGTTGCGGCGGGGGAGAGTTGCTGCCAGGTGTGAGGCGCGCCCGCCACCTCCTGAAGGACGCGGCCAATGCTGGCCCCCCAGGCTTGCAGGTACTCCTGGAGTTTCGGGCTGGGCGAGGCCTGATTCCCGGTGCTCATGCGTTCTCCTTTTGTACCGTGTCCAAGGATCGCACGCGCCCATCCACCTGCGCGGCGCGCCGATCTCTCAGGCGGACGGGGTGCGCGTTGAACAGCGCCTTGTTGCTCACCAACAGATTGCCGGTATCCCCCAGGGAATAATTCAGCTTCAGGACGTCACCTTGCTCCAGAGAGAGGATTTGGGAGACGCGGACGGGCTGCTCCGGCAGGACCAACTGGACGGGGAAAGTGCAGTGGTCAAGGCGCCGGCGCATTTGCGAAGTGCTGTCCACGCTGCCTCGCTGCTTGCGGTAGGAAGCCTGTTGCGTGAGCTTGCGCATAAGGGCGTTCGAAACGGCGGCGGGCAGGGCGACATTCAACATGCCGCGCGCTTCGGGCATGCGGATTTCGAAGCTGAGGGAGAGGATTTTCTCACTGGGCGGCATGAGGCGGGAAATGTCGGCCTGGCGGAGCCGCTGGTCAAAAGTGAACTGCACTTCCAGCACCGGATGCCAGGTGTTTTCCAACTCTCTGCCGATGATTCTCACCACACTTTCCAGTATCTGCTCCTCGATTTCGGTGATCTCCCGCACGGCGGCTTCCGCCCGGCCCGGGCCTCCCAACAGCACGTCGATGATTGGAAACGCCAGGGGCAGATCGAGCTCGATCGCCGCCGAAACTGCCACGGGGCGAAGCGCCATGGATACCAGGTAAGTCACCTCCGGGATGCGTTGCAGGAACTCGCCATAATTGAGTTGCTCGGCGGAAACCAAATTGACCTCGAAAGCGAGCCGCAGGTAAGCGCCGAGCGAATGGGTAAGATTGCGGGCGAAAAGCTCGTGCAACTGGCTGACTGCCCGGAGTTGCTCCTTGGAGATGCGGGCCGACTGGCGAAAATTGCAGGCCGCCACCACGCGCTCCGCCACCGGGGCCTTCGGTTTCTCGGCCACTCGCCCTTGCGCGGCGCGAAAAAGGGCGTCGATTTCGTCCTGGGTTAGAATCTTCTCCATGACGTCTCCATGGCGCTGGTCTGGGGGGGAGGCGGACTATCCATTCGCGGCGGCGAGGGTTCCAGTAAACTCCGCATTCTTGCTCGCAGGCGAACCAGGGCGGCGGAGTGGATTTGCGAAACCCTCGCTTCCCCCACTCCCAGTACCGCCCCCACCTCTTTCATGGTGAGTTCTTCGAAGTAATAAAGAGAGAGAACCAGCCGTTCGCGAGGGGGAAGCTCACTCACGGCGTGGGAGAGGAGTCCGCGGATCTCCCCTTCCAGACAACGCGTGAAGGGCTCCTGGTCAGGCCCCTCGGTGGGTGCGGCTAAAGTATCGCGTTCCTGGCCCGACTCGGTGAATTCATCGTGTAAACTGCCGAGGTCAAGTCCCCGCAAGTCGCCCAACAGGTGCTGTAATTCCATTAACTCCATCCCCAATTCCATGGCCAGTTCGGGTTCCGTCGCGGGACGCCCAAACCGCGCCCGCAGCCGCTGGTGCGCCTGCTCAAGTTGGCGCGCTTTCTTGCGCAAGGGACGCGGGCTCCAATCGAGATCGCGCAAGCTGTCGAGTATCGCCCCCTGAATCCGGTGTTTCGCGTACGTCTTGAGTTCCACATTCTTGCCGGGGTCGAATTTGTGCAGGGCTTCGATGAGCCCCAAAATGCCCGCTTGCACCAGGTCATCATACGGGATGTGCGAAGGCAGGCGGTCGTGAATCCGGCGGGCGATATAGCGCACCTGCGGGAGCTGTTCCAAGAGCAGGCGCTCCTCATCCCCGGCTTCCATGTGGGAAACGGACTCATAGGCTCTTTTGGCAGCGTTCATAGTTCTTACCCTTTTCCTTTCGTCGAACGGTTGCTTCTTCCCCTTTCCGCACATTAGGCGCGCAAGGGGAATTCGCACCCCGGACTCCGGACTTCTTCACTGCACAACCCCCAGGGACTGAATGGATACCGCGGCGGGAATCTCCGCAGGCGACAGAACCACCAGGCGAGGGAGGAAGGGCTCCATCAACCGCCGTAGGTGGAACCGCGTCGGGCTGTTGCAAAGAACGATGGGCGAAGGAACCGACAACGGCTCACCCAACAGTTTTCTTATGCCGTCCAGCACCCGGCGGATCATGGAAGGTTGCAGGGCGCTGGGCGAACGGTTGGCCGGTTGCGGGTCCAACACCTGCGCCAGTTGTTCCTCCACCGCGGTATCAAGCTGGATGACCGTTAACTTCCCATCGTCCCCGAGCAAGGGCTGAACGAGGGCGCGGCCCAAAGCCTGCCGCGCGGTTTCCACCAGCAATACGGGGTTCTTGCTGGCGCTCGCCGTGTCCAGGAGCGTCTCCAGAATCGTGACCAGGTCGCGAATCGAAACCTGCTCGCGCAAAAGCTGCTGGAGCACCTTTTGCACCTCCCCCAAGCTGAGAAGTTTGGGGACGAGCTCCTCCATAAGTTTGGGCTGTAGTTCGGCGTTGGCGTCCAGCAACCGTTTGGTTTCCTGCCGGGTCAACAGCTCGTGCGCGTGCTGCTTGATGACTTCCGCCAGGTGGGTGGCCAAAACCGAAGTCTGATCCACCACGGCATAGCCGGCGGTCAATGCCCGGTCGCGAAGGTTGGGCGCAATCCATTTGGCGGGCACGCCAAAAGCCGGCTCGCGGGTTTCCCGCCCTTCCAGGGGTTGCGCCGTCGCCTCCGAGCTGATGGCCAGCAAGCTCTCCTGCGCCATTTCCCAGCGCGCGACCTCCGTTCCCCGGAGGCGGATGACATACTCGCGCGGACCAAGCTGCACATTGTCCGTAATGTGTACGGGAGGAATGATGAAGCCCAGTTGCAGAGCGAGATGCTTGCGCAGGGCGCGAATGCGCGCGAGCAACTGGCCACCCTGCGCCGCGTCAACTAACGGCACAAGTCCGTAGCCCACTTCCAGGCTCAAATCATCCAGCCGCAGCAGCGTCTCCAATTGCTCTTGCGCCTTCTCCGGCGGCAACGTGGTGGCAGCCACCTTCTCCGCCGCCTTGCCCGCACCCGCTCCTGCACCCGCGCCTGCCCTCTGGGCCCGGCGGGCAATCCAGGCAAGAACTCCGGACATGAGGAAGAAGGGGATTTTGGGCAGGCCCGGGATCAGCCCGAGCGTACCCATCACGCCGGAAACGATCCACAAGGGTTCACTGCGCGGAAGGAGTTGGCGAGTAAGGTCCGCTCCCAAACTTGATTCGGAAGAGGCGCGCGTGGCCACCATCGCTCCCGCCACGGAAACCAGCAGCGAGGGAATCATGGTGATCAGCCCGTCCCCAACGGTGAGGATGGTGTAGGTCTTCAGGGCCTCGCTGAGCGGGACGCCATGGTAGAAGACCCCAATCAAAAAGCCGGCGATGATATTGATGGCGGTAATGAGCACGGTGGCCAAGGCATCGCGCTGGCTGAAACGCGCCGCGCCGTCCATAGCGCCATAGAACTCCGCTTCCCGGCCCACTAGTTCGCGGCGAGCGCGCGCCTGGGCTTCATCAATCAGCCCGGCGCCCAGGTCCGCGTCAATGGCCATCTGCTTTCCCGGTAAAGCGTCCAGGGTGAAGCGCGCTGTCACTTCCGCAATGCGCACCGCGCCGTGGTTGATCACCAGATACTGAATGGCGATCAAAGCCACAAACAGGACGAAGCCGACAATGTAATTCCCCCCCACGACATACTGCCCGAAGGCTCCAATGACGTGCCCGGCGGCATTGGCGCCCTCATTCCCGTGCAGAAGGATGCGCCGGCTGCTCGCCAGCCCCAGGGACAGGCGGAACAATGTCAACAGCAACAGCAAAGAGGGGAACACGGAGAATTGCACGGGGCGCGTGATGTACATCGCCACCAACAGAACCAGGACGGAGGCCGTGAGGCTGGCTGACAAGAGAAGGTCCAGCAGAAAGGGAGGCAAGGGGACCAGCATCACGAACACCAACGCCACGGCGATTAAGGGAATGATCCAGTCCAGGGAGCTGGGTTTGTTCGGGGGAGGCGGTTTGGGAAGTGCGGGTTTCATGGTTAATATCTACAAATGTTTCGGCAACCGAAAAGCTCGGCGGGTTTATCCGTCGTGGGGATGGTGCCGCATTGCCCTCCCCGGGCCGAACAGGCGGTTTCGTTCCCTCCTCGTTCTCTCCTTCCAGTCGCCTAATGCGCGCCCAAGGGGTTTGCCCCTGGGGCCTGGGCCGGGTTCACCAGCCGCTGAGTGCGGTAAATGAAAGCCAGGATTTCCGCCACCGCGGCGTACAGCTTTGCCGGAATCGACTGGCCGACTTCGGCGGCGCGATAGAGCGCCTGCGCCAGGGGCGGGTTCTCCACAATCGGGATTCCGTGCCAGCGCGCCTCGCGCTTGATTTGGTGCGCCAGCAGGTTACGGCCTTTGGCTACCACCACCGGGGCGGGCATGGTTTCCGGTTTGTAATCGAGCGCCACGGCATATTCGTTGGGGTTGGTCACCACCACCGTGGCGCGCGCCACGTCGCGCACCATCCGCCGGCGCCGCATCTCCCTCTGCAAGCGCCGAATGCGTCCGCGGATGGCCGGGTTGCCTTCCGTTTCTTTGAAGTCCTGGCGCACTTCTTGACGAGACATGCGGAGTTGGCGCTCGAAGTTCATGCGCGAGAGCAGTAGATCAAATCCCGCCCAGAGGGTGAAAACCAAGCCGCCCTTCCAAGAAATCTCGAAGATGCGCGACAGCAGCCAACCCAGCGACGACCGCACGCCCACCCGGCACATTTGCAGGATCTGGCCCCAATCCCGAACCATGATGGCCACGGCGATGTAGAGCACAAAGGCCGAGGGAACCAGCGACTTCAAAAGCCCTTGCAGTCCCCCGAGGGAAAACAACTTCCCGAGATTGTTGGCGGGATTCAGCCGCTCCGGTTTGGGAGCCAGAGCCGACGGGGCCATCACAAACCCGCCCAGGGCAAAACTGCCGATGAGGGCTACCAGCCAGGCCAAGGCCAGGCTGGGCCCGGCCCAAAGGCAGACTTTCCACACCACCCCACTCAGCACCGGCGTGCCTGCCGCCATATCCGTGTGAACGGCGGAGCTGAGAGCCCGTTCCATGAACTCGCGCCAGTCATCCTTCCAGCCGGGCGGGTACCACCAGAGGAACAGCACCACCGCCATCACTGCCAGCGCCGCGGGCAGTTCCCGGCTGCGCGGGACGTTGCCCTCCGTCCGGGCTCGTTGCCGCCGCCGCGGTGTTGCTTGTTCAGTGCGACTTTCGTCTGCCACGCGTTCTGCTCCCTACCGTGCCAAATGCATCAGCCGCTCGCTCGTGCCTAGCGCTTCCCCGAAATACCTTTCCAGCAACCCCGGCCAAAACCGCAAAGTCCCCATCACCACCAGGAACGCCACGACGCTCTTTACCGAGATTCCTACAAACAGCACCGGAAGCTGTGGGGATGCCCGTCCCAGAAAGCCCAGGGAGATATCGATAAGAATCGTCGCCAGCAGGGTGGGGATGGCAATCTGCACCGCCATGACCAGCATGCCCCCGGCAGCCCGCCAGACTTGCTCGGCCACCATGGTATTGGCCACCACCATCCCGGGCGGACAATACTGAAAGCTTTTGACCAACCCTCGCAGCACCCAGTGGTGAACGTCCAACTGGAGAAAGATCAGCAGCGCCACCGCCTGGTAGAAATTTGCCAGGATAGGCGTGTCAGCATCCGACAAAGGATTGAACACAGTTGCCAGCGAATGCCCAACCTGGAAACCCACGACCTGCCCTGCCATTTCCACTCCCTCAAAGACGAATTGGAGAGTGATCCCCATAAGCAGGCCGATAACGAATTCACCGCCGGCAATCTGCCACCCTCTTCCGCCCGATAAGGAGGGCAAGTCTGCCGCCACGGCGGGGTAGAGCACGGCCGTCAGCGCCAAGGTGAGGCAGGCTTTGATGCGGGGCGAAATCGTTGCACTGCCAAAGAAGGGCGCGAATACCATCACCGCGCTCACCCGCGCGCCCACGATCAGGACCCGGCCGACCACTGTTTCCAGTCCCGAACCCACGTTTCACTCCTCGCGGCTTAACCCAGGCAGCGATGGAAGTCCGCAAACAACTGCACGGTGAAGCTCATCAGTTTGCGCAACATCCACGGCAACATAAGGAAGGTGGTAAGAGCCACAACCGCAATTCGCGGGACCGTGGCCACCGTATGCTCCTGAATGGAGGTCATCACCTGGGCAATGTTGATCAGCAGGCTTACCACGGTGGCAACCGCCAGGATGGGCAACGCCAGCAGCAGAGCCATCAGGAGAGTTTCGCGAGCCAACTGCACGACGATGTCCGGAGTCATAGAACGCCTTTCACTATCGAGTGGTCAGCCACCAACCACCGCCCTAATAAAAACTCTTCACCAGTGAACCCACGACCAGGTTCCAGCCGTCCACCATGACGAAAAGTAAGATCTTCAGCGGGGTGGAAATCACCACGGGAGGCAACTGCATCATTCCCACCGACGTGGTGATCGACGCCACCACCAGGTCGATGACCAGGAAGGGGAAAAACAATATCGTTCCGATTTGAAATCCCGTCTTCAATTCCGAAAGGATGTAGGAGGGAATCACCACGCGCATGGAAAGGTCTTCCGGACGGCGCGGACGAGGTTCTTTCGCCAACTCCACAAACAGGGCCAGGTCCTTCTGTCGCGTGAATTTCAGCATAAACCGCCGTAGAGGCACTGCTCCCCGGTCCAGCGCTTCCATGGCCGTGATCTGATTGTTTTGGAGAGGCACGATGGCGGTCTGATAAACGTCCGCGCCCACGGGCTGCATGATGAAGTAGGTCAAAAAGAGAGCGAGACCGATGAGGGTTTGATTGGTGGGCGTGCTCTGCGTTCCCAACGCCTGGCGCAGGAAGTGGAACACGACCAGGATTCTTACGAATGGCGTCATGGCGAGCAGCAGGGCGGGCAGCAAGGTCAGAAGGGTGAGCAGGATGACAATATTCCACGGCACCGATGTACCGCCCGGTGTCAGCCCTGGAATCACCAGACCGTTGGGCGCGATGGGTGGCGCGGCCCAAGCCATTGCGGGAAACACCACGGCGACGATTCCCATCGCCAGCCATTTCGCCAAACGTCGAGGAAAGGAGCGCTTCATGAAAAAACTCACAGCTCTCTCAAAAAAGAGGGCGCGGCGCGCCCGGCAAAGATGGTTCCGCTATCACCTTTCCCTCGTGCAGCCGGGCCAAGAGCGAGAGGGAGTTTCCGCTTCCTGCCACCAGGAATTCCTGCCGGTCGAATTCAATAACCGCTATAAAGCGCCGCTCGCCCAGCGATAAGGTCTCGCACACCCGCAGGCGGCGGACCTTGCGGGGCTTTACGGCGCTGCGGACCCATTGCCATAGGGTCTTTCTGGCAGCCGCCCAGGCCGCTCCCGGCGGGGATGTCGTCTGGCTCGCCGCATTGACTTCCATAACTCTCTCTTCCTTCCCCCAAGTCTGGTCCGGTGACTCGGGTCAAACCATTTCCGTCATCCGGACTGCTAACCGGCCATCAATCACATCAAATTCCGCCCACCCCACCATGACGCTGTTCACCAACACCGGCACGTGCGCGCCCTCCCGGCGCTCGGTATCCACCAGCGAGTTGGCGCCGAGAGAAAGCAGGTCACGAACGGTGAAATGAGGAACCTCTAAGGCGACCCAAAGCTGGCAAGGCAGTTCCAGGGCCTCCGGCCAAATCTCCTGGGGCGAGGGAACCGCGTCCACCACACGGGTTTGAGCCTCATTTCCCATACGTCAACGCTGCACAAGAAAATCCGTGAAATAGACTTCTCTCACTCCCAGCTCGGGCACCCGCGCACGGAGCTCGTGAACGAGTTCTTCCTTAAGCTTCTGCTTGCCTTCGGGAGCCAGTAGAGCGTCAGAGTGCCAAGTTGACAGCACCCCCAAAATGGAATCCCGGACGCGCGCGATGGGCACTTCACCCTCTCCTCCCTTCCCTTCCTTGGCGGGAAGCGGGTTTTCGAGTCCCAAGTCAATGCCGACACGGAGGAACCGGTTATCCTCGGGATCGGCCAGGTTCACGACAAAGCTCTCAAGGTGCAGAACCGCCTTGATCTGCGGAGCACGGGAGTCCTTGCCCGGGCCTTTGGAGCCTGGGGAAGAACTCCTGCACCCGGGGTTGCCGGCGGTAACAAGAAGCGCCAGTCCCAAGAGTACGAACAACGCCTGCCCAGACTCCCGCCTGCTTCCCTTCCGACCTGCTTGAGACACGTCCGCTGTATGCACACGTCCAGAAAAAGCAAGTCCCTGCCCACAAGGAAGGGAAACACCCAGAAAGGTCCGGGGAGCAGAGATAGGAAGAGAAGCCTTTATTCTTGCAAGGGTTCCGGGATGTCGAGGCGCGCCGCTCATTTCTGCCGGCCGCACTCCAACCGGATTTGGGCGCGCTAAGTTGGGGAGGGCTCATGAGTGCGTTCCAATGTGGCATAGGGTACGGCATGGAAGTCACGAGCCGGGAGACGCAATGAATGCGCGGCTTATCGATTGCGTATTCTTTGCACCCGGACTTCGCGGTTAGTTAAGTTGGCGAGCGGCGCGGGATGCGTTAGGATACGGCATTCGGTTACATACGGCTTGGCGGGAGAAGAAACAGCGATTGGCAGATTATGCGAATTACGCCGAAGGGACCGATAAGAATCAGGGGGCATCGGTGAAACCCGCGTAATCCGCGAATCAAAAGGGAGGTAGGAATGGTATTGCAAGGACAAGTGGCTTTGATCACGGGGGCCTCAAGCGGCATCGGATGGGCGACGGCCGAAGCCATGGCGCGCGAAGGCGCTCGCGTGGGAGTGAACTACCTCAAAAATCAAAAGGGCGCGGAAGACGCGGTGGAAACCATTCGCAAAGCGGGTGGCGAGGCTCTGGCGATTCGCGCCGACGTAACGCGCCAGGCTGATGTTCATGCCTTGGTGGCGGCGGTGCGCAAACAGTGGGGGCGGATTGACATCCTGGTGAACAACGCCGGCGATCTGCTCTCGCGGCGCACTCTGACGGATATGACCGAAGAATATTGGGACCAGATCATGGACTTGAATCTGAAAAGCGCCTTCTTGTGCGTCCAAGCCGTGTGGAAAGAGATGGCGGCGCGTCACAGCGGGTGCATCGTCAACGTCACCTCCATCGCCGCGCGGAACGGCGGAGGCCTGGGCGCCGCGGCCTATGCGGCGGCCAAGGGCGGCTTGCTGACTTACACCAAAGGCTTGGCCAAGGAATTGGCGCCGCACGGAATTCGCGTCAACGGAATTGCACCGGGAGTGATCGCGACCCCTTATCATGAACGCTACAGCTCGCCCGAGCTCATGGCGAAATTCGTGGCGAGTATTCCCCAGGGCCGCGCCGGTACTTCGGAGGAGATCGCCGACGTCATCGTGTTTCTGGCCTCCCCCGCCGCGCGCTACATCCTGGGTGAGACGGTGGAAGTGAACGGCGGGATGTTGATGGACTGAGGTCATCGCGCCATCGGGCCATCGGGTCATTGATTCATTTTGAATATCGCGGGCGACGGCTGTTGCTTCGCGAGTGACTCAAGCGAATCCGTCCTGCTGGGCGCGCCAATGTCGAGATCATCCGGCATTCGACTGGCGACCGCGCGGTAGAAGGTTTGACCTCAGGCTTGTTCAAATTGGGTTTTCCGTACCCTGCATTGTGGATAGTCCACAAATCCCCGGAAGTCCTAGCTGCTGCCAGGGTCCGCAGCAAAGCGTCAAAATGTCGCTTTCCCCCGCTCCTGTTCGACCGTTTGGACCCCTGCCACTATGTCCGTTAGTCTGGCCATCCAGTTCCGCCAACCGGAACCCGCGCCGCCAAGGAGGTCCTGACATAATCATCGCGAAATCGGCTGGACTCCGGCCGGGAGGTGCAGTTCAACATCCGGGAGCACCTGCGCGTCGATTACGGCTATGCCGTCACCGATCATAGCAGCCAGGGAGCCACCGCCGACCGCGCACTGATGCACGTGGACACCGGGTAATTTAGGGCCGAACGGTCGCCGACGCGCCAAAGCCGCTATGGCGACGGCGCGCGTTCGGCCCAGGGTGAGTGCCGCTCGCCCCTACAATTCCCGGCTGGCGTATGTCTCCGTCTCAAGCGGGCAAGGATAATCGTGTCCCGTATCCCGTGTCCCGTTGCTCACACCAACGACGCAGGGAGATTAGGCGAAGAGTTGAGCCGCGACGTTTCGAAGCAGTCCGCAATGGAAGCCGAACATGAAATTGGGGGCCGAGACCAAGGCCACGCGACTGGAAATGCCGCGCACGAATCAGCGAGCGAGTCGCATGAACACGGACAAGGCTACGGCATGGAGCATTGACCGCTACTTCCAGGTTTGATTGATCGCCCGTGTGCCTGATCGGGCTGGATAAAATCAACACTGCTAAGCGCGAACTCAAGGCGAATTCCGCTTATCAGGATGTCCTGTTCCAGGTATATAAAAAGTATTGCCTCGCTCCTGTGCGCCTGCTAATCTAGGTTCCGAGGCAGAAACCCGATGGCCAAAGTGATGGTTTCGTTCCCCGGTAACTTTCTCCAGAAGGTCAACCGGGCCGCCCGTTCGCAAGGGCGAACGCGCAGTGAGTTGATCCGCGAAGCCCTGCGCGTCACGCTGGGAGAGAAGCGGGCCCGGCGATCGTGGAAGGACGCAATAGCTCCCTTGCGGGAACTGGAGAGTGCGTGGGTGGGGGAGTGGGACTCGACGGACATCATCCGTTACTATCGTGATCGCCGGTATGGGCGCAAAGATCGTCGTTGACACCTCGGTTCTCATCAAGTGGTTCAAGACGAGTGGCGAAGAGCTTGTGGAAGAAGCCCGCCAGCTCCGCCAGGAGGTGGAACGCCGCCCGATTGAAGTCCACGTCCCCGCTTTGCTCCTGTACGAGGTGGGAAACATCCTGCTCCTCAAAACCCGTCTGGGTTTGGGGGCATTGGACCAGGCCATCCAGAACCTGGAAGCGCTCCCCTTTGTGGTTGCTCCTCCTGCCACGCCTCTTCTGAAGCGCGCAGTCCGTTTAGGGCGTGAGTTCAGCCTCACGTTTTACGACGCCTCTTTCCTCGCCCTCGCCGTGGAACTGGATTGCCTTTTCGTCACCGCCGACCAGCGTCTTTTCGATCATGCCCGCGCGCTTCCGCGGGTCCGCCACCTGTCGCGGGTCGGTCCCCTCACTTGAGAAGCTGTGAAAAAAACCTCCCCTTCCCTAGCCGACCCACCCGGCAAGCGTAGCGCTTCAGACGCTGGTGTAGCGCACGTGCAATTTGCGGTCGCCTCCGGCCCTTTGAATAACGAGCGGGCTTGCGCCGCGCGGTTTCGTCATTTGCTGATACAGGCCACCGTCATGACATGAAAAGCTCACGCGGGCAAGGATAATTGTGTCCCGTGTCCCGGCACTTATACTAACGACGCGCAGAAATTGGGCGAAGAGTTGAGCCGCGACGTTTCGAAGCAGTCCGCAACAGAGACCGCGCATGAAGTGGGCGGCCAAGACCAAGGCCACGCGGCTGCAAATGCCGGGCACGAATCAGCGAGCGACTCGCATGAACACAGTAAAGGGCAGGGCATGGGGCATTGATTATGGACAAAGGGCGTGCCCATGACATTTCCTCCCTGTCCAGAAAGCCCACCTATTGCCTCTTACTGTTTGGGGCATTAGGGCCAGTTCCTATCGGCGCACCCGTGCATGAATCAGAATGTCTGACCCTCCCGTGGTAGAATGCCCGCACATCATTGTTGTGATTCCCGTTTTCGGGAGGTGCCGATGTGGCGTCGACCGGTCGTAACCATTTCATTGCTCATCACGGCATTGATTCTGACGCTGCCCGTGCAGGCGCGACAGAGAATGGTGACCCCGGGCATTAGCCCGGCGCAAGCGGATGTAGCGGCGGGCTTTAGCCCGGCACCTCGCCTCTCACGTTCCCGCCAGCCTGCGCAACTCCGATTTCCGAACATGTATGGTGCCGCCCTAAAGGACGCCGCTACAACTCCGGCCACTAGCCCGGCACAGGCGGATGTAGCGCCGGGCTTCAGCCCGGCACACGCTGACGTAGCGGCGAGTTTACCTCGCCATGGCGGCGTAAAGCCGCCTCTACGGTATGCCGCCCTCATGGACGGCGGTGCTGTAGCGGCGGTCTCCGACCGCCGCACGGCGGTGGGGACACGACAAAAGGCCGAGCGCCGCTCGGCCCTACAAAGTGCCGCCCTAAAGGACGGCGCTACAACAGCAACCTCGGCAAAGCCCTTCACCCAGGAGCAGGTCGTAAGCATGGTGCGCGACGGATTGGGAGACGAGTCGGGCGCGAAGCTGATCGAGCAGCGCGGGATTGGTTTCGCCCTGTCCGAGGACTTTATACAAACCCTCGAGGCCGCCGACCGATTATGTGTTCGTCGGAGGCGCCATGCCTCTACCGGTAATCGCCCGTCGCCCAACGCCGGCCTTGACAATGTAGCTTCATCGAGCTACATTGAAGTCATGAAAAGCGTGGGCCTCCGGGAATTAAAGAACCGTTTGAGCGAGTACGTTCGGGAAGTGCGGTCCGGCGAGGGTGTGTTGGTGACGGATCGCGGCGAAGTGGTCGCAGAACTCATTCCGCCGGGCCAAGGGAGGGATGCGGAAGGCGTCCCTGGGGGGCTGGCGGCGCTCGCGCGGCGCGGACAAATCACGCTGGGCGCGCCAAATAATTCGGCGGTATATCCCAAGCTCCCACGGCTCCTCAAACCACACCGAGCCACGGAACTCTTGCATGAGGAGCGTGGCGCCCGGTGAAGCTTTACGCGGAGTCCAGCGCCGTGCTCGCATGGCTGCTGGGGGAGGAAGGCGGCGGCCCCGTGCGCGAGGCGCTCCGCCGAGCCGAGTTGGTAACGGCCTCCGATCTTACGCTCGTGGAGTGCGATCGCGTGCTGATTCGTGCCCTCACGCTCGGAGAAATCGATGAAGTCACGGCCGCCGATCGACGCGCGCACTTGAATGCCGCGGCTGCCCTCTGGCACTTGTGGCGAGTCAGTTCGGACATTCTGGACCGAGCCCGGCGTCCCTTTCCCCTGGAGCCTGTCCGCACCCTTGACGCGATTCACCTGGCGTCGGCATTGGCCGTGCGCTCCGTTGTACCCGGCGTGGAACTCCTGAGTCTTGATGATCGCATTCGCAGAGCCGGGGCGCAGCTCGGATTCCGACTTCAACCGCAGTGAGCGATCGTAGCGACCTCCGCTTTTGAGGTCTGCGGTTCTTCCTCCACTTTCCAACCCAAGGGCAGGCGTGCACATTTGAGATTTGTGGTTCTTGCGAAGGAAGAGCCGCGGACCCCAAAATCGGGGGTCCGCGCTACGTAACGCGTTCACGCCACGCTTGCTATTTTCGGTATAATCACCCCATAGAATTTCTCAGTCTACGCGAGCCGCCCGAGGTGGCCATGAGATTCCATAAAACGCTGACATTCTTCATTCTGGCGACGGGGTTGGTTTTTGCCCTGTCTCTCTGGGCGCAGCAGAAGAGCGTAGGGCCCAGCAGCGCTGGGCCTTGGCCGAACGCGCGCCGTCGCCATAGCGGCTTTGGCGCGTCGGCGACTGTTCGGCCCTACATTGCGTGTGCCGCCGCAATGCCGTCCCTGCCTCCGCAGGCACAGCAGAAGCCCTTTACCCAGGAGCAGGTCGCAAGCATGGTGCGGGACGGATTCGGGGACGAGTCGGGCGCCAAGCTGATCGAGCAGCGCGGGATTGATTTCGCCCCGTCTGAGGATTTTATCCAAACCCTCAAGGCCGCGGGCGCGAGCGAGACATTTCTTCAGGCGCTGCGCGCCGCCGTAGCGCCGGGCTTGAGCCCGGCAGGAAATGTAGCGGCGGGCTTCAGCCCGGCACATGCCGCCCTAAAGGGCGCCTCTACAACCGCCATCCCGCCCGCCAGCGCCAAGAAGCCGCTGAACCAAGTGCAAGTTTTCGCCTTGCTGGTGGGCCAAGTGCCGAGCCACCGAGTCACCATGTTGGTCCAGGAACGCGGAATCGATTTCGAGCCCACGGATGACCACCTTCAGGAAGTCCGCTTGGCTGGCGGCGAGGACGAACTAATCAGCGAACTCAAGAACGCCAAAGTGATAAAGCCTGCGACCGTCGATCCGGCTGCCGAGGCCCGGCAAGCCCAGGTCCGGCAACATGTCGCGCGCGGAACGGAATACTTTCAGAAGCGGCAGTATGCGCAGGCTGAACAGGAATACCGCGCGGCACTGCTACTTGACTCTCAAAACCCCGACCTTTACACGGGCCTGGCCTATGTCCTTGATGAACAGCAGAGGTGGGATGATGCCGAATACGCAGCACACGAGGCGCTGCGCTTTGACCAGGATAATGACATGGTGCACACCAACCTCGGCTGTGCGCTCGCCAACAAGGGTGACTGGGACGGGGCCATCGCGGAATCCCCTGAGGCGCCTACCCTGAACCCGAACTGTCATTTGGCTCGCGTTTCCACAGCCAAATCCGATCCTGAAAAGAGCGACTTGAAATTATTCCCCTTATATGTATACTTCTGCAATGCTAGGAGAAACCTAGCGAAGCGTGGTGACAATGCTTTCGCTATCAACTATTGATTGGTTGCTCATCTTCTCAGTGCCGGTGGTAGCATTCTTCCTGGGTCGCACTGCAAAGAGGCAAGCGAAGGATTATATTGATTATTTTCTCGCCCGGCGTGCCCTGGGTGCTGTCAGGTTTCTGGCTGCCTTTTTCGGGGCGAATCTTGTTTTCACTGCTATATTCCTGGTTTTGTCTTATGAGACAGCACGCCGTGGATGGTGGTCAATATCGGTTCCCGTTGCTTTCTTCCTTGGCACAGTTCTTCTTGCTCTGCTTTATCCAAGGTTGAATTACTATTTTTCAAAAGACCAAACGCTACATCAAGCACTTGGCTCAACATTTGACCAAGAGTGCACCGGATGGACAAGCATTAGAAGATGGGCTGCCATATGGACCATAACGGCGTTTGTGGGGCTTGTCGGCATTGAATACTACGGCGGCATTCTTCTTTTCCGGTGGGCAGGTGTTCCGCTATTGGCAAACATTACGATTGCTGTCTTCTTTGCCGTTATCTGCACTGCGTTCACGATTGCTGGCGGGCTTCGGGGCGTAGCCCTAGCAGATATGTGGCTCGACATTTTTTCTGGGGTCGGCATCCTTCTGTTTCTGGGATTCATTTCGACACATCTGAACTGGTCGCCTAGTTTGGGTGCTGTGCCACCTAGCACCGGAAAGCTTGGCTTTGCCAATCCCGGCATCGCTGAAAACATCCTCTTTTGCCTGGCAGCACTGGCTCTATTTGTTCCCATGCCGGTCTGCGCGCTCGACACTTGGCAACGGGGAGTAGCCTGGAAAGAGCGCCAAAATGTCACGGGTATACTGCTCGGAGGTGCTACTGGTATCGTCCTCGCTGCTGTGGTTGCCATCTTGGCGGGCTTCTACGCACGACAACACGGATGGAACCCGGATGGATCTCCGCCGTTCCAAATCGTCCTAGCTTCATTGGGTCTCCCGCCACTGGCAGCCGGCTTGGTCGTCGGGGGGTTCGTTGCAGCTGTCCTGTCCACTGCTGATGAGCTGTTGAACTGTTGCGCTTACGCTTTGTTAGCGGATTGCCTTGTACTTCCCCGGACGACCGATGATGCGACCTCGGCGCGATATATCCGCTCGGCGAAGTTCTACACTGGAATCTTCGGTTTCCTGGCGGCGCTGATTGCAGTCTTATGCACGAAAGTGGCCCGGATCTCAGACGTTTTCAATGTTGTTGCAGCGGCGCAGGTGGTCTTTTTTGTACCGCTCCTCATCGCTGTGTTCCGTCGTGAAACGGCTCACCGCCAGAGAAGTGCTGCGCTGCTCGCGATGCTGCTTGCCTTTGGAACTGCTCTTGTATGCGTGGTTGCTGGAATCGCACGGGGGGGCAAGGAAGGGCAAGGCCTTATTGATGGTGCTCCACTTCTTGCGCTACTGGTTTCGGTAGGCGTCATAATGCTCGGTTGGATGGGCCTATGGCTGTCCTCATTTCACAAGCGAGGGGCCAATGAAGCGAGGTAAACTATAATGGCGCTTGTCAATGTGGCCTGGATAGTCGTGCTTGCAAGTCTCGCATTGTGCTTCCCGACGGTGCGTACGATGCTAGATGCGGTCCGCCGCAACGTGAAGGAAGACCGGCGTGGAGATCTCCGTCGCTTGGCTGTAGATCTGTTGACACCCGATAAACATGAGACCCTAGTACAAAAGGTCGGAGACTATCTCGATTCAGCTTATTGTCACAATAAGCTGTATTTCCTGCGATTAGTTTTTGCTCTCCTAATCGTACTGGGATGGTTCGCTCTGATGTTCACGGGCATGGGTTACCTACTCGACATAAGAATTCAGAGCATTGGTCAAGGGGCAGCTATTTTGGCTTTCGCCCCGAAAACTTCTTACGTGATTGCATTTGCGCTCGTTTTCATTTATTTTACCATGACCGTAGTCGCTGCATTTGTAACGGAATGTATATCTGAATTGGTTTTTACCGTTTATCCCAAATGAGTACCTGTATTCACGACAGCCGAGGCCGAGCAAAAGCCAGGCATCTCTTTGCCGGTCGCCGACTTTTGGAGCACGCGGCAATGTCGGGAGTCCGTCACTTTCCCGAAATGTGGGAAAAACTTATGGATCTTCAAATCGCCATCTATGCGCTCGACCGCTACTTTGAGTCGAGTTGGATCATTCAGGGTGCAGAACTGGACCGATTATGGGGCCGTATCCGCAAGGAGTTAGGGGTCCTTTCCGACGGAGGGGGAATAGACGAACCTCTTCGAGACATCCAGTGTTACCAGAAGGTTGAAGAGGGGCTTCGCCACGGCGGCGCGGAGGATCTTCCAGACCTTCCTAAATACTACTACCTAAAGACCTGTGACGTGAGGCTTTCTCGCGTATTGTTAGAGGAATGTGCACCTGTAACTCGGCGAGCCGTTCGCTTGTCTTCATGGGGTGTCTACGATGCAGCTTCGGAAGTAATGGACGACGTGGAAGATCTCTATGAGGATACGGAGAATTTCAACGGAAACCGCTTGCTTTTGGGCATTGGTCTACGGGGTGTTGAGGCGACTTTGGATGGTTACAACACATTCCTAAAGTTACTGGAACGTGAAGCTGTGCGACTTGGGCGTCCAGCCGATCGATTGTCCGAGCAGCTGCCCCTCAAGTGGGCGCTCGATCGCATTGCGAGACTGCAGTTGCTTTTTGCGAGGTGGCGGACAGACCCGGATGCGCTGAAACAATTGTGGGCGCGGAGTGCACTACAAAGCCAGATGGACGCGGACCAAATGGAACCCTGCATGAAAGAGGTTGCATTTTCCGTCGGCGGCGATCTCGAGTTTCCACGGCCCCAAGTGGGTCCCTTGGAAACCTTGACCTAGAAAATCAGTTTGTCAGCGAAAGCACACCAATCTCGTTCCGCCATCCCTCTCCTGCACATCCCCGAGCGCGTATAATACTGATGTGCAGTTATAGGCGAGTACCCTAATTTGTGAATGTATAATGAGCGTTCACGGGATAGAGGGATGTTTGCACGCGCGGAGAATTCAACAAATGGTATCGCACCCGGTAGTCTCATATCCTTCGCTTAATCGGGCGGGGCGGGCCCTGAAAGCATTCTCACTCTTATATCTCCCGTTTTACGGCCTCTCGTGGGATGCGTTCTTTTCAAGGTTCGGGCTCTGGGCGATCATCGAGGCTATGTTTTATGAGGCAGACGAGCTGAATGAAGGGAAAAGGACACTAAGAAAACCAGAAGCTGTCCTGCTCGCAGTGGAACGCTTCCTCCGAGGGCAGGGTTTATTTGACGCGAAATGCCGGGCTGAGCTTGCAAATGCCGAGAAATACTTCTCCTTTGAGCGTTCCTTCCGGCGCCGCGCCCCCTACACCGGCGCCGAAGTGCTAAAGGCTGCCGCTCTGCGCTCGTTTGATTTTCGTCTTCTGCATCGGCTGCTGTGGAAAACGATGGGCAGGTGTTATGACGAACGCGTGTTTCTGGCCTTCCACGCCTTCGAAGAGCTAATGGAGCTGGACGATGATCTGCCTTCGCTCGAAAAAGACACGAGAGAGCGCACCTTCAATGTATGCGCAGCGCTATTGAGTCTTGATGCCAGCCTCCTCCTAGCAGGATGCTGAAAAATGGATCTCAAAAATAAAATTCGGCGGAGTGAAGGGTTTTCAAGATGCTCAAGTAAGGGTCGGAGGCCCTTCCTGGGGGGCTCGGCGTGGCCCCCGAGAGCGCGATTTTCGTGCTCTGAAGACACCTCTCCCTCATCCTTCCGCCTCCCGCAACAGATTGCGCATGCGGACCAGATTGTAGGCCGCCAGCGCCCAGGTGAACATCCAGCCCACCCGCGCCTTTCCCCGGAAGCGCGTCTTGCGCATGCCGCCCACGGTTTTCACCCAGCCAAAGATTTCTTCCACCCGCTTGCGCACGCGCTGACTGAGGGCATAGCCGGGATGCCGCGTGGTACGTCCATCAATGGCACTGCCTCCGCGCCGCCCCGTGTTCTGCGCCACGTGCGGGGTGACGCCGGCGTCGCGCAGCTGGGCCACACAGCCTTGGGTGTCATAGTTTTTGTCCCCACCCAGAGTCACGCCGCCGGCCGGGGCTTGGGCGGTAACCATGGTCACGGCCGCGTCGCGCTCGGCGGTCCCCGTCGCTTGGGTCAACGCGGTCTGCACCGCCAACCCGTGGCGATTCTCCATCAACACGTGTCCCAGGTAGTTCAACTTGGCTTCTTTTCCCGGACCCTTGCGAGAGAGCAGGGCCTGCGGGTCGGTGGTCGAGGCATGCGTGGCATTGGAACGTTGCTCCCCGTGGAAATTCACCGTGGGATTGCCGGGATCTTCCGGCGGAGGGGTGGGCGCCGCATCCTTCTTCTGGAAGCTCTTCAGACTCGCCCAAGCCTCGATCAGCGTTCCATCCACGGTGAAATGCTCATCGCTGAGCAGTTGGTGCTCGCCCGCCAATTTCAGGACCTCCTCGAAGAAAGCCTGCGCCACCTCTCCTTTCAGCAGGCGTTCGCGATTCTTGCAATACACGGTGGCATCCCAGACCGGATCGTCCAGGTTCAAGCCCACAAACCAGCGGAACAAGAGGTTATAGTCCAACTCCTCCATCAGCAGGCGCTCGCTGCGCAGGGTGTAGAGGACCTGCAGCAGCAAAGCCCGCAGCAACTTCTCGGGCGGGATCGAGGGGCGGCCCACCGTCGAGTAGAGGCGGCCCAGTTTCGGGGAAAGGCGTTCCAGGACGATATTGGCCATTTGACGGATGGCCCGCAAAGGGTGATCCGCCGGAACCCGCTGTTCCGGCGACACGTAGCTGTAAAGGTGGTCCTGATGAAGGTCTTCTCCGCGCATCTCATATCCTCCTTAGGATTATTCCTAAGGATTACGTAACATACCTACGCATGACTTATCAAGTTAAATCTCGACTTTTTCAGCATCCTGCTAGGGTATGCGCGCAAACTGCGGGTGAGTGTGCGTAAGGCGAATGTCGAGTTAGGCAGCCGGTACACGGCGATGATTAGAACGTATCGCTTGTTGGTGCCAACAAGTATATTGAGAACGACAAGCCCCTTGATTGGGATCGCCGGAAAGAAACCAAGTCGGCGGGCTGGCGCAGAGCCGCGTTTCAAGCTCTGCGACTTTCGGTTCGGTCACGCTCAAGTGCCGCGGTCTTACAAACGGGCCGCGCTACGCGTGCTTGGAGCTTCCCACCTTCCGCAACTCGATGACCAGGCGTAAGGCGTCGTTAACGGCTCTTCCACTTCGGAAGGCCTTGTGGACATCGGGGTCCAAGAGAACGAGATTGGTGCCTGCGTGGTAGCGCTTGGCGTATTTGCCGCGCACGCCTCCCTTGAGCAACTGCCCGAGATCATATTCGGGGCGCAATTCGTCGTTCATCCTATTTTTCTGTGTTTTCATAAGCTCTTTTTTCTTTTGCGGTCAGGGTTCGAGCGCTGATGATTCGGGTCCGGTCACCCCGCTCGGCGTGAGCGACCATCAGCAACCGCCCTAAGCTCGACAGCCCCACCGTGATGTAACGTTGCTCGCCGGCGGAGTGAGCGGGGTCAGCGGCGGTGGTACCGAGGAAATCACCAAACACGGTAGCGGCCTCAATGAATGAGACCTTGTGCTTGCGCAGATTCTCCGCGGCTTTGTTGGCGTCCCACTCGAACTCCACACTTCTATTGTACCGAATCCAACCTGCTTTTGCAGAAATCTCATGACCGCGGGCTTTCCCTTCGGTGGCGAACCCGCGGTCAATCCCCAAGGCGAATTGTGAAAAGCAGTGACGAGTGACCAGAAAGAGCGTCCGAAGTCCGAGGTCTTAAGAACAGTGACGAGTGAAGAGTGAAGAGTGAAGAGTTCAACCGCCAAGATTCTTGTGTGCGGCGCCGTTCGAACGGGCTGGCTGGCGCAGAGCCGGGTTTCAAGCTCTGCGGCTCTTCGGGGGCTTATTTGAGAGGTATATCCACTTCGGCATAACCGCCGGGTGTTGCCTCGGCCACTGCCTGGGCAATCCGGTCAAGATGCAGCCGCACAACCCGCCAGGTGGAGTTCCCCAGTACGACCATGGCGATTTTGCGGCCCCTTAGATTTTGTTGATAGCGGATTCTTTTGTCGGTGGTGAGCAAAACGTCGAAGCCCGCGGCCTCTGCTTCTTTGAGTAAATCGCCGTTGGAAATCGTGTCCCAACCGCGCTCTATCGCCTCGGTAACATCGTGGCCGGAAAGCGCCCCGCGAATGCCGCTGGGGGTGCCGTGGTCAAAGAGAATGCGCATCGGTCAATGTCGCTGCGCCGGCAGGAATCGGTGGCGCTTCGAGGCTGCGGGCGGCAAATTCCAGCACCGCCTGAATCTGCTCCCGCGTTACATGAAACTGCTCGATGATTTCTTCGATACTCGAACCGGCCTCAAGATTTTCAAAAACCGTAGCCACCGGCATCCGCGTACCGCGAAATACCCATGCGCCGCTGCGTCTGTCCGCCACGCTTTCGACGGCGGGGCACTGTGACCAATCGAGTGTTGCCATACGCTTACCCTCTCTTCGTAGTTTTATATCATATTTGGGCGGCGGCGTCACGCGCGGCAGGAATGAGGGCGGGCACAGAAGCACCGTTTGTGGCCATCGGCTGCCCCATCGATCGCGAACCCGCGGTCAATTCCCAAGACGACAAGGGCAGTGACGAGTGATGAGTGACCAGAAAGAGCGTCCGAAGTCCGGGGTCTTAAGAGCAGTGACGAGTGAAGAGTGAAGAGTGAAGAGTTCAACCGCCAAGATTCCTGTGTGAGGCGCGGTTCAAACGGGTGAATGCAATCACGAGAAGCCGGGCTTGCTCTACCCGGCGTTGCGCAGGGTGAATGCGGAACCAGAGGGCGGGTCGTCCACCATTAAGATTGGCGGACTTTCAGCCGCGGCGACTCCCCCTACGGCGCGCGGGCTTGAGGGTGACTGCCCTTGACACGCAGGTTCCTCCTGTTTACGATGGGAGGCGTATGGAAGTAGATTTCACCCCTGACCTGGAAGCCAAATTGACCCGCCTCGCCACGGAGCAGGGCCTAGACACCCGCACCCTGGTGCGGGAAGCGGTGGAGCGGTTCGTAAACTACGACGAATGGTTTGTCCGGGAAGTGGAAAAGGGATTAGCCGCCGCTGACCGGGGTGAACTTATCGAACACGAGGAAATCGGCAAGCTCATCGACCGCCGTTATCCCGGTTAATGCGCATTCGCTGGACAGATCCTGCCACCCGCGATCTCACTGATATATGTGACTACATTCGAGACCACGATGCCCCGGCAGCGGCTCGGCGCGTGGCCCTCAACATCTATGAAAAAGTGGGCTTGCTCGCCCGGTTTCCCCACCAAGGCCGCCCCGGCCGCAAGCTACACACCCGCGAATTGGTATTTCCGGGTCTTCCCTTTTTGGCCGTCTACCGCATCCGCGAGGATGTCATTGAAATCGTCCGCATTCTGCACGGCGCACGGAACTGGCCTTAGGCGCAAGGTGCTTAAGGCCAAGGCCGCCTGGATCGAAGCTGCCAAGGCGGACGGCAAACCCGTTCCTCCCCTCACCTTCCGGCCCACCGTTTATCAAGTCGCCAAAGTGCCCGCGTGATCAGGCGCGGAGCGGTTCAGGTACGTTGCCGCTTCTGTGCCTGCGGGCTTTTCCTTCAATGATGAACCCACGGCCAATTCCCAAGACGACAAGGGCAGTGACGAGTGACAAGAAAGAGCGTCCGAAGTCCGAGGTCTTAAGAGCAGTGACGAGTGACGAGCGGAAAGACAGGGCACAGGTGACAGGTTACAGGGAACAGGAAGCTGAAGAGCAGTGGCGAGTGAATAGTGGCGAGTGGCTAGCGGAAGAGCAAATCACAGATTCAAAATCCCTTAGCCAGCCCTGGGCAGTTGCGAGCAAGCCCCACTCTCGCTTTTCGTGCCCCGCGAGAAACGGGTGCGGAAAAGGAGAAGAAACAAATGATCGTGCAAATCAAACAGACCCATCGAGAGCAATTCGATGGTGTAGGGCCGGTAGTGTAAGAATTTGCTTGTATCCATCCATAGTTCCGGTATAATCGAAATATGAGACCTCGCAAGGATTCCCAGGTTGTCACCCGCTATGCGGACATGTTCGCCGCCATGGGGGCGGAACCCCGGCTGCGCATCATGCAACTGCTGCTCACCGCCCACCCGCAGGGATTGGTGGTAGGCGATATCCAGGAGGAGCTGGAAATCCCCGCCTCCACGCTTTCCCATCACCTCGACAAGCTCAAGAATGAGGAACTCGTCAACGTGCGGCGCGAGGGCACGTTCCTGTGGTACTCGGCGAACCTGGAAGCCTTGCAGGAGGTCATCAACTTTTTGTATGCGGAGTGCTGCACCCGGAACAAGGCCCTCGAGCCCGGCGACCTCGTCGCCATCGGACCGGCCCCGGGAGCTGGCGCAGCGCCCCGCAGGTAAGGGCACGTGTAGCGCCGTCCTTTAGGGCGGCACCAAACATGTTCGAAAAACGAAGATGCGAAGGCGAGTGGAACGTGAACCACGAGGTGCAGTTGTAGCGCCGTCCCTTTAGGGCGGCACCAAACATGTTCGGAAATCGAAGATGCGAAGGCGGGTGAAACGTGAACCACGAGGTGCGGTTGTAGCGCCGTCCTTTAGGGCGGCACCAAACATGTTCGGAAATCGAAGATGCGAAGGCGGGATATAGGTGAGATGGGAGGTGCCGGGCTGAAGCCCGGCGCTACAACGGAAACTCCAATGGGCACGGAAAGGAAGAACAAATGAGCGGCCAGAGTATTAAGGAAGCGGTGAAAGAGAAATACGGACAGGCGGCGTTGCGCGTCGTCAAGGGAGGCAGTTCCTGCTGCGGTGCGGCGCCGGCAGTGGAAGGCTGCGCTGACCCCATCACTTCCAACCTCTACGACGGCAGCCAAACCAGCCAAATCCCCGAGGAGGCTCTGCTGGCCTCCCTGGGCTGTGGAAACCCCACGGCGCTGGCGGAATTGAAGCCGGGCGAGACTGTCCTCGATCTCGGGTCGGGAGGCGGCATTGATGTACTGCTTTCCGCCAGGCGCGTGGGCCCCACCGGCAAGGCTTACGGTCTGGACATGACCGACGAGATGCTGGCGCTGGCCAATGACAACAAGCGCAAAGCCGGAGTGGAGAATGTGGAATTCCTCAAGGGCGAAATTGAGAATATCCCCCTCCCCGACAATTCCGTGGACGTGATCATCTCGAATTGCGTCATCAACCTTTCTGGTGACAAGGACCGCGTGCTGCGGGAAGCCTATCGCGTGCTCAAGCCCGGCGGCAGGTTCGCCGTCTCCGACATTGTGGTGCGTGGAGAGGTTCCCGCCGCCATTCAGCGCAGCATGGAGCTCTGGGTCGGCTGCATGGCGGGAGCGCTCGAGGAGAACGAATACCTGGCCAAGCTCGCGCGGGCGGGGTTTGAAGTGGTCACCATGGAACCGACGCGAATTTACCGCGTGGAGGACGCGCGAGCTCAGCTTTCCGCCAGCGGGATCGACGTGGACGCGATCGCGCCCCTGGTGGACGGCAAATTCATGAGCGCCTTCGTGCGGGCGAAGAAGCCGGTCGCGTAGCGCCGCTGCTCGCTGCCGTTAGACCCTGAGGTGGGGGAGCCTCCTTCCAGTCGTGCGATTTCACAATTGAAAGGTACAGACGAATGTCCGAACACTTGGCGCGCAAGCTCTCGTTTCTTGACCGGTATCTTACGGTTTGGATTTTCCTCGCCATGGCCCTGGGCGTAGGTTCCGGCTATTTCCTGCCGAGCCTGGTGCGGGCGATCACCGCGTTTCAGGTGGGCACCACCTCCATCCCCATTGCCGCGGGCCTGATTCTGATGATGTACCCGCCGCTGGCCAAAGTCCGCTACGAAGAAATGGGCGAGGTCTTCCGCAACAAGCGGGTGCTATTCCTCTCGTTGATTCAGAACTGGGTCATCGGACCCGTCTTGATGTTCGTCCTGGCCATAACCTTCCTGCGGCATTATCCCGAATACATGGTGGGCCTGATCATGATCGGCCTAGCCCGATGTATCGCCATGGTGATTGTGTGGAACGAACTCGCCAAGGGCGACACCGAATACGCGGCGGGGCTGGTGGCCTTCAACTCTGTTTTCCAGGTGCTGTTCTACTCTGTCTACGCGTGGTTTTTCATCACCATGCTCCCGTCGTGGATCGGCCTGAAAGGGGCAATAGTTGATGTCTCCATGAAGCAGATCGCCGAGAGCGTTTTCATCTACCTGGGCATTCCGTTTCTGGCGGGAATGGCGACCCGCTTCACCCTGCTTCGCGCGCGGGGGCGGGAATGGTACGAAAGGAAGTTCGTGCCCCGCATCAGCCCGCTCACGCTAGTGGCTTTGCTCTTCACCATTGTGGTGATGTTTTCGCTCAAGGGCCAATACATCATTCAACTGCCTCTGGACGTATTGCGCATTGCGCTTCCTCTCTTGATCTACTTTGTGGTGATGTTCCTGGTTTCCTTTTACATGGGCAAGAAGCTGGGCGCTGACTATTCCAAGACGGCGACACTGTCCTTTACCGCGGCGAGCAACAACTTTGAGCTGGCCATTGCGGTAGCGGTGGCGGTTTTTGGAATTCACTCGGGCGCGGCCTTTGCGGCCGTCATCGGTCCACTGGTGGAAGTTCCGGTATTGATCGGATTGGTAGGAGTCTCATTACGTTTTCAGAGGCTTTTCTCTCCACCGACTCCCGCGCCGGTGGGCGAAGCAAAATTGGTTCAGGGCTAGCCAATCACTCCTGAAACGAGAACGCGGCCACAGCTACCGTCGGATGGGCATGGAGGTGTGACCATGATCAAGCAAAAAGTGATGTTTGTTTGCACGGAAAACTCCTGCCGCAGCCAAATGGCGGAGGGATTCTTGCGGCATCTCGCCGGCGACTATTTCGATGTCTTTAGTGGAGGAGCCCAGCCCACGGAACTCAACCCCACGGCAGTGGAGGTCATGAAGGAGATTGGGATCGACATCTCCGGCCAACACTCCAAAGATGTGGCACAGTTCCTGGGACAAAGGTTCCATTACATCGTTAGAGTCTGCGATAAAGTGCGGGAGAAATGCCCGGTTCTTCCTGGCGCGATTTGGTACGTCGATTGGAGTCTTGAAGATCCTGCCGCAGCAGCAGGTACGGCGGTGGAGAAGTTAGCTGTCTTCCGGCGTGTTCGCGACCAGATCGCGCGAAAGATCGAGGGGTTTGTCGCGAAAGAGGCGCCGCCCCAAGCCCACTCCTAAGCCGGCCGCTGGAATTCGAGATTCTATGGGAAAGGTCATAATCGATGCGAGTTTTGATCCTCTGCACGGGAAACTCGGCAAGAAGCCAGATGGCGGAGGGCCTGCTTCGGCACGATGGGGGCGCGGCGTTTGAGGTGGCGAGCGCCGGCACCAAACCCAGCCACGTGCGCCCGGAGGCCATCGCCGCCATGCGGGAAATCGGAATCGACATCTCGACCCACCGGTCAAAATCCGTGGACGAGTTTGCGGGACAGGCTTTCGATTACGTCATCACCGTTTGCGACAACGCCAAGGAGAGCTGCCCGATCTTTCCGGCTGGAACCAAACGCCTTCATTGGAGCCTTGAAGATCCCGCCGCAGTCCAGGGCTCGGAAGAAGAAAGGCTGGCGGCATTCCGCCGCGTGCGCGACCAGCTCCGCTCGCTCCTGCGCCAATTTGCGGGCGCGCCGTCGTAGCGCATCAGACCACTTTAAGCCGTGAAGGAACAAACCATCTGACGCCAAGGCGCTGAGACTTGCAACAGGCAACTCCCTGGTTTTCTTTGCGACCTCAGCGGCTTTGCGCCTTGGCGTGAAATGCTCTGGCTCATCCTGGAATGATTTCCCCCCTTCCATGAGAGGTCTGCGGTTTTTCCAGAGACTCGCCCTGCCAAACCTGCGAGCCGGTGCAGGGCGTCGCTCCTTCTCCCGGGGATCTTCCCAAAACTTACTCATCGGTTGCCGCGGCGCCCATCTGGCCGAGATGATGAACCAGATGACGCAGATAATCCTTGGCCACAAATGCCAGCGTCACCGGTTCGTTCTGGCCGATTCGAATGGGGACATCGAGCTTAGCAACCGACAGGTGAGCCATGACGTGCGCGAGATAGCGATTGTAATTCGCCCAAAGCGCCACCAGCAGGGACCAATCTGCCTCCTCGGCGGATTGTACTCGCGCCCAGCCATTCTGGTCATAGGCGGGAAACTCCAGAGAGTCTGCGAGTGACGCCCGCACGAACCTCTGATGGTTGTTCGAGGCGGAATCAATGAGGTGGCCCAGCACTTGCCGGCGTGACCATCCGCCCGCCAGGACTGGCGCGCGGCTTTCTTCTGCACTGACCCGGCGAAGAATCGCTTCCGCCGAGTTCACCACACGAAGCAACTTCGCGCTCAATGCCACAGTATCCATAAAATCTGCTCCTGTTGGGGTCACAACCTGAAAGGGACTTCTCGTTATTAATTCCACCGAGAAAAAATCAGGCCAGGGGCCTCGGAGGAGTGCAGCCCCCGGCCTGCTCAACCGCAATTCAAGGTGCAAAATTCCAGCATCAATATCAGGGATACAGGCCGCGCAACACGGTAGCTTCAGCCACGCGGCTGATGCCGAGCATGTTGGCGGCGGTACGCATGCTCACCTTGCGATCGAGGTAGATCTTCAGCACCTCGCCAAAACTGTTCTTCATCACCCGTTCCAGGCGGTTGTAAACGTCCTGCGCTTCCCAGAACAGGTGTTGCTCGTCTTGCACCCACTCGAAGTAGGAGACCGTAACGCCCCCGGCATTGCAAAGTATATCGGGGATCACCAGCACGCCGTTCTTCTCCAGGATGGCGTCTCCTTCCGGCGTCACCGGTCCGTTGGCCGCCTCACCCACAATCTTGGTTTTCACCGCGCCGGCATTGGAGGCGTCAATCGCATTCTCCAAGGCGGCGGGGATGAGGATGTCACACTCGAGCGCGAGCAGTTCCTGCGGGGTGATGGGTTCGGAGTTGGGCATGCCCACCACGCTTCCGGTCTTCTCCTTGTGCATCATGAGCTTGGGAATGTCGAGCCCATTCGAGTTGTAAACGCAACCGCGCGAATCGCTCGCAGCAACTACATAAGCTTGATTGCTGTCGAGCAACTGCGCGGCAATAGAACCGGCATTGCCAAAGCCTTGCACCACCACCCTCGAACCCTTGATGGGAATCCGCAGGTGGTCGGCCGCACACTGCACGGTATAGTAAACGCCGCGGCCGGTGGCCTCATTCCGCCCCAGCGAGCCGCCGAGCGCAATGGGCTTCCCGGTGACGACGCCGGGAATGGGATAGCCCTTGGTCATGCTGTAGGTGTCCATGATCCAGGCCATCACCTGTGAGTTCGTGTAGACATCCGGAGCAGGAATGTCTTGTTCCGGGCCAATGAGCGGCAGAATCGCGCTGGCATAACGGCGCGTGAGACGCTCAAGTTCCGTGAGCGACATCTCTTTGGGGTTGCAGGTCACTCCCCCTTTGCCTCCGCCAAACGGAATATTCACCACTGCGCACTTCCAGGTCATCCACGTGGCAAGGGCCTTCACTTCCGCCAGCGTAACTCCGGGATGATACCGGATTCCGCCTTTGGCCGGGCCCCGCGCCGTGCTGTGCTGAACCCGGTAACCTTCGAAGCTTTGAATATGCCCGTTGTCCATCCGCACCGGGAGATTTACGTGCAATATCCGCTCCGGGGACCTGATCATGTTGCGAACATCGACGGTTAAGTTCAAGGCATCCGCCGCGAGTTCAAAATTCTCCATGGCGGAGTCGTAAGCTGTCTTCACCACTGTTTGAGTTGAGACTGCCATTCAAACACCCCCATTCGCGAGAGACAAATTCGAGTCCAGCGGAAGTATGGAACAGCCTAGAGTCAAACACAACCGCTATGAGACATGGGGGACATTGTGTCATGGAGGACAAATTGTATGTTTCACGATGTAAGAACCAGCCCTTGCGACGTGGCCGGCTTGCCCCCTTCCATCGGGGCTTTGGCCATGATTTCACCCGAGCAGGATGCCCGTCCCATTGTGGCTGGCACCTGAATTGCTCCTACCTCGCGTGGGGCCGTCACTGAGGGAAGATGTTACCGTCCGCAAGCGCGTTCTCCGCGAGGGAAACGCTTTCGCTGGGTATAAGCGCGCAGCGTATAGAGGGTCCAAGGGGGAAAATGGTGGATTCACAGAGTCCTAAGCAAGCAGATGCACGCCCGGGGGAAGCCAAGCCGAAGCTGCGGCGAAATCCCAAGGCGCCTCGGCAGGTTTTGCCGGTGCGAACGCCGGAAGAGCGCGTCCAAGGCCACGCCGAGGTATCGCTGGGCTTCTCCTTGGAGCAAGCCCGGATTGAGGCGCTACGTTGCTTGCAGTGCAAAGATCCCGTGTGTGTCGAAGCCTGCCCACTCCACATCAACGTAAAAAGCTTTATCGACTTAATGGCGCAGGGTAATTTTGACGCTGCCTTCCAAAAAATCAGCGAGGAAAGCCCTTTTCCGGGCATTTGCGGACGGGTTTGCCAGCACGAATTGTTCTGCGAGAAAGCCTGCCTGCTGGGGAAAAAGCTCGAACCAGTGGCGATTGGTTCGCTCGAACGCTTTGCCGCGGACAAGCATCGCGAAATGGAAACCTCGGCCCCCGCCGCTACCTCCGCGCCCACGCCTCAGGGGGCGCGCGTCGCGCTGATTGGCTCGGGTCCGGCTTCCCTGATTGCGGCCTATGACCTGGTTAGGAATGGCTACCGCGTGACGGTGTTTGAAGCCTTGCACCAGTTGGGCGGCGTGCTGGCTTACGGCATTCCCAATTTCCGCCTGCCGAGGGAAATCATCGGCGGGGAAATTGACCGGCTGCGCGCCATGGGGGTGGAATTCCGCAAAGACGTGATCGTGGGAAAAACCTACTCGGTGGAGGAATTGTTCGCGGAAGGTTTTGCGGCGGTTTTCCTCGGCACCGGCGCGGGCTTGCCGCATTTGATGCACATCCCGGGCGAAAACCTGGTGGGAGTCTACACCGCCAACGAATTCCTTACACGGCTGAATCTGATGGAGGCCTTTCGCTTTCCGCAAACCGACACTCCCGTCTATATCGGGAAGCGAACGGTGGTGGTGGGCGGCGGCAACTCCGCCATGGACGCGGCGCGTTGGGCCAAGCGCATGGGGAGCGAGACCACCATCATGTTCCGCCGCGGGCGTGCCGAGCTGCGCGCTCGCCTGGAAGAGATCGAGCACGCGGAAGAAGAGGGCGTTCATTTCGAATTTCTGGCGGCCCCCGTCCGTCTGTTCGGTGACGATAAGGGAACACTGCGCGAGATGGAGTGCATCCGCATGAAGCTGGGCGAGCCCGATGAGTCCGGGCGCCCCTCGCCGGTTCCCATGGAAGGCTCGGAGTATCGCATCCCCGTGGATACCGTGGTGATGGCCATCGGACAGAGTCCCAACCCCACGGTGCAGCGCTCGACGCCGCAGCTCGTAACGAACCGTGGCAAGATTACGGTGGATGCCGTGGGGCAGACGAGCATGGCGCGAGTGTTTGCCGGCGGCGACGTGGTGCGCGGCGGCTCCACCGTGATTCTGGCCATGCGCGACGGGCGCGCCGCCGCGGCGGCAATTCATGAAGCGTTGAAAGATCGCAAGCCCGCCACCGCGGGCGGTATGGGAGCCAATGTACCCGATGTAGCGCCGGGCTTCAGCCCGGCACCTTCTCCTACCGATGCCGGGCTGAAGCCCGGCGCTACAAAAGCAGCCACAAATGCAACGGTGGAAAATCGCATCCTGGCCAAGCGCCTGATTACTCCGGAAATTGCCTGGTTCGAGGTGCAAGCCACCGGCATCGCCCGGCACTGGCAAGCGGGGCAATTCGTGATTTTGCGTCCCCGCGCGGAAAGCGAGCGCATCCCCCTGACGCTGGTGGACGGCGACCCGGAAAAAGGCACCATCACTCTGGTGGTTCAAGGCATCGGCAAGACCAGCCGCGTGCTGGTGGCGATGGACCCCGGCGAGGTTCTGGCGGACTTGCTCGGGCCGCTGGGCAAGGCCGCGGAAATTGAAAACGCCGGGCACGTAGTGTGCATTGCCGGAGGCGTGGGCGTGGCGGAGCTGCTGCCCGTGGCCCGCGCGTTTCGCAAGGCCGGCAATCGCGTTACGGCTTTGTGCGGAGCGCGTTCGTCCGCGCAGATCATTCTCGACGCGGAACTCCGCTCGGCATGTGATGAAGTCGAGTGGGCCACGGACGACGGCTCGGCGGGAATGAAGGGCACGGTGGTGGACTTGATGCGGGCCTGGAAAGCCAAGCAAACTTCGCCCGTGGGCGCCGCGCACGTGATCGGGCCTATTCCCATGATGCGCTACGCTTCAGCGCTTACGCGCGAGTGGGGCGTACACACCCTGGCCAGCTTGAATCCCATCATGGTGGACGGCACCGGCATGTGCGGCGGCTGCCGCGTTACCGTGGGCGACAAGGTGAAGTTCGCTTGCGTGGATGGGCCGGAATTCGACGCGCACCAAGTGGATTTCGAAGAATTGACCCGCCGCACCCGCGCCTACCTCGACCAGGAACGTCAATCGCGCGAAACCCACGCCTGCCAAATCGGGCTGGGACAATAGCGGCGCAACCAGAGTTCATTGCGGCTGCTGATTATCACTGGATGGTGTCGGTATGGGTAAGGGGGCGGGCCTTGCTGCACGCGCCGCTTTGTTCTTCCTTGGTTTCTCGGCGCGCCCCAAGGCTTTGGCTTTCTTGCGGATTGGTTTTTTGGTCCGCTTTGGCTTCACCGGAGGAGCCGGCGACGGGGCCGGGACATCCGTGGGCAGCGGGGCCGCGGCTTGAGCCATTTCCAACCCAAAGATTGCGGAGAGGTCTTCGCCGCCCAGAGTCTTCTCCGGCGCAGGCGCTTTCCCACCCAGGGGCAGCCCCTTGCTGGCCTTCGCGATCAGTTCCTTCTCATCGACCTTGTGCAGCTTAAAGAGAAGCTCGGGGTGCTCATCAAGGCGCGCGCCGATGCCATAAAGCACCGCCGCCACGTGCTTGCACATCGTCGCCCAGTCCGGGCAACTGCACGAGAGCTTGATGTCATGGGGTGAAGGAAAAAGACCGGCGCCTTGCCGGCAGAGGCGTTCCATGACGCCTTTGGAGAAGCGCCCTTGCAGAAGCTCCACGAGCGAGTCAATGGCGCCGGCGCAATCCGTGCAAATGGACTGCCATCGCGTCTTCGCGACCGGCGTCACCTTCACCGCCACCTGGTAAATCTCCGAGCCGCTTACCAGGGCCTTGACCTCACCGCCGCCAATTTGCAGGTCCACCACCGAACCGTTGCGCACGTAGGTTCGGCCGCGGGGCAGGCGGTTGGCATAGTCGCTGTAGCGCTCCAGGTTGTCGCACCAGGCCTTTCCCCAGAAAGTCTTGGCAATGGTGCGGCCCTCGATGACGATGGGCGAGACGGGATGGCCTTTCTTCTTGAGCTTTTCCATCTCGCGCGCGGCTTTCCGCCGCCGCTCTGCCACCGTCACATAGGGTCGCCACCCGTAATCGTAGAACATAAGGCTCACGCCTCCTTCCGCGCGGCATTGATATCAAGAGCCACGAGTTTGAGCAACTCTTCGTCTTTCATCTCGGTCAGCAGCAATTCGGCGCCGCCTTCCAGCAAGTCCCGGGAGAGTTGCCGCTTCGATTCGATGAGTTCGTCGATTTTCTCCTCCACGGTGCCGCGACAGACGAACTTGTGCACCAGCACGTTCTTCTTCTGCCCGATGCGGAAGGCGCGATCGGTGGCTTGGTTCTCTACGGCCGGGTTCCACCACCGGTCGAAGTGTACCACGTGCGAGGCGGCGGTGAGATTCAGGCCAAAGCCCCCGGCCTTGAGCGAAAGCACGAAGAACCCCGCACTTTCGTCTTCCTGAAATCGGCGCACTAAATCCTGGCGGCTTCGCACCGGAGTTTCCCCGTGCAGAACCAAGCCGGGACGCCCAAACACCGATCCCAGGAAAGCCGCCAAGGGTGCGGTAACCTCACGGAATTGGGTGAAGACCAGGACCTTCTCCTGTCGGGCGGCGATGACTTCGGCGATATCGCGCAGGCGCGCCCACTTGCCGCTGTCTTCCTCCGCCCAGGCGCCATCCCCCAGCCATTGGGAAGGGTGATTACAAATCTGCTTGAATCGCATCAGGAACGACAGCACCACGCCCTTGCGCTGGATGCCCTCGTCGGTGGTCTCAAGCTGCTGGGCCAGTTCCTTTACCGCCTGCTCGTAAAGGGCCGCCTGCTTGCGGGTGAGCGGGCAGAAAGCTTTGACCTCCGTCTTGTCCGGAAGGTCCGCAATCACCGTCTTGTCGGTCTTCAGCCGCCGCAGAATGTAAGGCTGCACCAACTCGCGGAGCGGAGCGTAAGCATTGTGGGGCCGCTCCGCAAGCTGCTTCACCAGACTCGTAAACTCCTTTGACGACCCGAGCAGTCCGGGGTTGAGGAAGTCGAAGATGGACCACAAGTCGCCCAGGCGGTTCTCCACCGGCGTGCCTGTAAGCGCAAACCGCGCCTGGGCGTTCAGTTTCTTGGCTGCCCGGGTTTGCTTGGCCTCGGAATTCTTAATGGCCTGGGCTTCGTCGAGCACCACCAGTCGCCATCGCACCTCCGCCAACCACGGGACGCGGAGAAGCGAGCCATAGCTTGTAATGACCAGGTCTACGTCGCCGAGCCCTTCCGGTTTCAGCGCTTTGAGTTCGGAGGCGGGAACGGCCGACGGGTGGGCGACGAACACCTTCAGGCTGGGCGCGAATTTTTCGATTTCCGCCGCCCAATTGGCCATAAGCGAGGCAGGCGCCACCAGCAAGCTCGGTAATCTTTCCGGCGTGGGCGTCGTAGCGCCGCCCTTTAGGGCGGCACGTGCCGGGCTGTTGCCCGGCGCCACTTCCTCGCGGCTTTTGAGCACGAGCAGGAGCGCCAACACTTGGACGGTCTTGCCCAGGCCCATATCATCGGCAAGGCACGCTCCCAGACCGAGCCGGGAGAGGAAGTAGAGCCAGCGCACACCCACCTGCTGGTAGGGGCGCAGCGTGCCGTTCAGCGCGGCGCCCGGTTCGACGCGGGCCAACCCCTCCGGGCTGCGAAGACCTTTCAGCATTTCGCCCAGCCAGGGTCCCGCCACGACTTGCGCCCAATCGGCATCGGAGCTATCCTCGGCCCCCGCCTCGGCGCCGGCCACCATGCGCATCGCTTCCCCAAAGCTGAGGCCATTCGCGGCGGCGGCGCGTTCGACGGCCTGGAACTGCTCCAGCATTCGGCTCAGCCGCGCATGGTCCACTTCCACCCACCGCCCTCGGACCAGCGAGAGCCCATCCGACTTCGCCAGCAGCTCCTTGATCTCAGCGGCGGTCAGAGTCTCGCCATCCAGGGTGACCTCCATGCGGAAGTCGAGGATGGCGTCCATGCCCAGTCTGGAGGGAGTTTTTCCGCCCACTGTGGCCGTTACTTTCGGGCGCGCCGGGCGGCTGGCTCGCCACGTCGCGGGCATCCGCACCACCACCCCGGCGGTCTCCAGTTGCGGCACATCCTGGAGAAAGCGGAACGCGTCACCGGGTCCCCAGCGCAGCGGATGGAAGATCTCGCTCGAATCCACCATCGCTTTCAGCCAGGGGCAGATTTCGGCCGCGCGCTGAACGGGAAGCAGCAACGAAAGCAGGCGATCCTTGTTCTGAGCCCCGGCGTATTCGCGTAGCGCCTGGCCGAGCGGAAGGTGCTGGGCTTTCGCGTGGGCGGAAAGCCGCGTGGTGTAGGTGGCGAGAAACGCGAAGGGAGCCTGTTCATCCTTACGGTTTTCGGCGAGGTTGAAGTGTACCCGCCCCACCAGGTTCCACGCCGGGTTCCGGTGCTTGAGGAAGTCCTGGAGGGAGCTTCCCGACTCCGCCAGCTCAAGAGCCAAAGCCGCATCCATCTCCTGCCAGAGACGCTCGAGAACGTCTGCGGCCAGGTACTCCGCGCCCGTCATGGGGGGTGACGCCAGGGCCAGGGGCTGGAGTTCACCCATCGGCGGGGGCGGAACATGGGCTTTCGAGGGATCGGTGGCGGCCTCGGGAAGGGTGCAAAGGGCCGTTACGTATCGCGTGGCAAATTCTCGCCAGTAGGAGAAAGCCGGCGGCAGCACGGCGCCGACTTCGCTCGCTCCGAGTTGGAGAAGGCCGTGACCGGAGCCTCGCGCGAACGCATCCTGGAGACGGCGAGCGAGACCGGGGTCCAGCGCAGGCCCCTCATCTACCGGACCTAAGGCGAGATGACCGTGAGGTGTGAGAATCGGAGCGAGAGAGTTCGGACCCATGCCAAGCGTCCAGCCTACGATATCGAGCCGCGACCGTCAAGGAGCACTCCAGAGGCGGCTGCCGCACTACGGTGGGCGGCAAGGTGAAGTTCGCCTGCGTCGACGGCCCGGAATTCGACGCGCACCAAGTGGACTTCGAGGAATTGACCCGCCGCACCCGCGCCTACTTGGAGCAGGAAAGCCAATCGCGCGAGGCGCAGGCTTGCCGGATTGGGCTGGGGAAGTAGGGATTGTTTCGCGTGCGCGTACATGCCCTCAGGTTCCGCGGTTTGTCCCATCCTGGAAACCAAAAGCCGCGTACCTGCCGAACAGGCTCACGCCACGCTTGCTGTTTTCAGAAGAATACCGCGCATATCCGGAGTAGAATCCTTGGCAGCCCATGAAGAAACCCTACACCCCGAAGCAAGGCCAGTATCTGGCGTTCATTCACTACTACGGCAAAATCCATGGACGCCCCCCGCGGAAGCCGATATGCAGCGGTTCTTCCGGGTGTCCCCACCTTCTGTTCACCAGATGATCTTGACAATGGAAGCGCGCGGACTGATCGCAAGGACACCCTGGCAAGCCAGATCCATCCGCCTTCTCCTGCCGCGCGAGGAGCTGCCTGACTTGGAGTAAAAGCGTACGCACGCCCCGTTCAATTGACGTAGAGAAGCTGCTGAGGCTTCTTTTCACGGTTGTCCGCGGAAGGCCACAAAGCTGTGCGGCTCGATCTGCAATTCATAGCCGTAGGAGCGAGCCACCGGGGTGGTTTGGCCGGGACGGGGGCGAAACATTGCCCATCCCGCCGGGGCAAGCGGCTCGCCGGTCAGAGTCACTCCGGTCATCAAATTCTCCATATGACCGAAGTTGCCCGTGATCCTAATAGCGGCCGGATGATCGAGGTAAGACTCGACCACAAAGGCCCCGTTGTTGTACTCGAACAGGCTCACTTTCGCCGGGCCTTCGAGCCTCACGGGTAGTTCGGGCCCCAGATATCTCCGCAGGGCGTCCAGCACCCCGGAGGGCAGGCGATAGAGATCGTTCATGCTTTCCGGAACGGCCAAGACGTAAAGATCTCCCTTCCCGTAATGATCCACCAGCAACAGCGGCACGCCACGCCCGTCGGCCAGGCCGCGCACGACCGCCCAATCCTCGTTGGTGTAGAAATGGATTTCGGGAAATAGAATAGGAGTCGAAGCGCCGATTTCGGCGCCGGCTCCGAAGCCGGGGCCCTCCAGATACGAGGTGGCGGCGAGGACGTGGCCGGTCACACGCATGTCGGTAATCTGGTCCATGCCTCGGTCCTGGAGCGCGCGGAGCAGGCCGGAGGTAATCACCACTTTGTCTCCCGCGCGCACGTGTTGCTCGATTTTCGTGACGATGTCGGGATCCTGCTTGGCCGCCTCCGTCAGCAGCACGGTCTTCGCCTGCGGCCATTCGGGATACATCTCCACGGGAATTCCGATCATGCCCACCATTTCTTGCAGAAAGTCCTCGCCGCTGGATTGATACGGGCGGTAACTGCTCAAGCCCACCGGCGTGCCCAGCGTGCCCGCCACCTGATCCACCCGGCGCAGGGCGTAAGCCACCACATCCGCCATTCGCGCATCTTTGGCCCCCGGGCTGCCGGGAAAGCCACAACAATCACGCAACATGGCAAAGAAATTGAAAGACGTGGGCCGCATCTGCCAGGCGGTGCGGTCACCCGGCTCCGCCAGGCGCGACAGGTCCGAGTACTCATACAGGTTGATGGCGGGCGCCTTGGCCAGAATCGTGTCCCAGAGTTGTTCGGCGTACCGATCCAGGGAGCCCATGGCGATGGAATCCACCCACCCGCCGCCGTTGCGTCCGGGCGCGATGTTTTCAAAGTAGCGGAAGATTTCATAGCTCTCGTACTGCTGCAATTGCTGGTCAGTGACCAGGGGATCGCGTGTTTCATCGCCGGTCCAGATCTCGGGGAATATCTGGGGTTGGTGTTCGAGGTCGAATCCCATTCCCTGAAACGACGGATAGAAATTGGGGAATTTGATGATGACGTTAACCTTGGGATTGGCGTCCTTCGCGGGCTTCAGAATCAGATCGCGGGAAACCTCATCCATCATCTGCAACCGGAACTCCTCCCAAGTGCGCTTGCCCTTGGCGGCGATATCGGAGTCACTCTTGGTGTTGGTAAAGAAAAGGTCGTCGAGAATGAATTCGTCGAAATGCCGCGCCGCCTGGGCGGAGACACGCTCGACGAGCGCCCGGTCCTTGGGATCGGTATAGTCCAGGGTGCGGAATTCCGCTTGCCTGGCCGGTCCCAGCAACGCCATGCCCCCGGCCACTGCCACGCCGTGCGACTGGAAGAAACTCTTCACGTGGTCAAGCGCGGCGTCATCGGCAGTCGTGCCGCTGCGATAGTTTTCAATGAAGACTTTGTCCACGTGCAGGCGGCTGCTGATGGTCTCCCAGCTCGATTGCATCCAGGCCGGATCGTGGTCCATCCGCTCGACGAGCTGCACGGGAATAAAGACTGTGACTTTGAAATTCTGGTACGGTTGCGGCTCCGCCCCGGCCAAGGAAACAGCCATGAGCACAACTACCGCTGCGGCTAACCAAAACCTACGCATCATCACCTTATCCTCCCTCCATCGCATGCACGATCAGTTGGCCGGGACAGGGCAAAATCCCAATCTGCGCGCATCCGCCCCGGGCGGAACCATTCGATCTCCAATTCCGTGACCCTGGGCGGAAAACCAATATATCTTCCGAAACAGGCTGGTTGCAACAGTGACTTTTCTCTCCCAGGGTGGATTCCGCCTTGGTTGCGCCCTGCCCGTGGAGGCATCCTCCCCAGGTTGACCGCAGGGCGAACCGACAATATCGTGCGAGCGGGTGGCTGATACGTTGCCTTTTGTCTTCATTTTAAGCCTGATCTTTGGAATGGCAGCAAAAAGCTGCGAACCTACCTAAAAGGTCCGCGCTGAACTTGCGACTACCCGCCGCCCTTCTTGATTGACTCTCTCTTTTTCCCGGACGTACCATCGTGGTGTGAGCGGCCGGCAAACAATTCGTGGTTTGGGCGCGGCGCTATGTCTTTTCCTGCTTTGCTTGTGGGCAGCGGGAGCGCTGCGGGCGCAGGAATCGGAAGACTCGCTCGCCGAACAGGTGACGGCGGACCTTGGGACTGGCCGGTTGGACGCGGCCCTCGGCAAGGCGCAGGCCGCCGTGGGACAGTATCCCAAATCCTCCTACCTCCAACAACTGTTGGGCGTCGTTTTATTCAAAAAGGGGATGAATGAAGATGCCCGCACGGCCTTCCGGCACGCCATCGAGTATGACCCGGGCGTGCCCCAAAACTATTTTGACCTGGCATTGGTGGACCTCGCCGAGAAGCGTTATCCTGACGCCTCCAAGTCGCTTGAGACCTTCCTGCACCTTGACCCCATGAACGCGGAAGCGCACATGTTGCTGGGCCACGCCTACCACAACCAGAACCAGACCGCCCCCGCCATCGAGCAGTTCAGGAAAGCGCTGGCGCTCAATCCCGCCTTGCCCCTGGCGCACTATCATTTGGGATTCGCGTATCAGAGTTTGGGGAACCTTCCATCCGCTTTGGAACAATTCTACCTGGAGATACAGGTCAACCCGCAATTCCCCACTGCCCATTGGCTGGCCGGAAACATCGAGCTCGAACACGGAAAATTGCCGGAGGCGGAGAAGCAGTTCGAGGAGGCAACCCGGCTGAATCCGCAGGCATATCAACCGCATTACGGCTTGGCGCGGGTTTATGCCGAGCTGAAGCAATTGCCGCAGGCGCAGGCGGAGTTCGCGGCGGCGCTGAAATCCGACCCGGACAATGTGGAAGTCCACTACGCCCTGGCGCGCCTCTGCCAGCAAATGGGAGAAAAGGAAGCGGCGGCGCGCGAGTTTGCCGTGTGCGCCACCCTGCACGCGCGCCGGGAGAAGCAGCTTTCCGGCATCGCCGGGGCGAGTGTGCAACCGTAGATTGGATCGGCCTTTCAGAGTTTGGTGCCCTTCGTTCAGGTTGCTCCCCATGGGTCGAAGTGGTATCTTGGGGAAATCATGAAGAATCCCAAGCCCCCTTCGAGATTTCATGTTGTTGTGGATGCTGCCGATCGCCTAACGCTGGAGGAGCAGGAAACGCTGGTTGCGGTCCTGAATCGGCGATTGGCAGACCGCCGGCGTGCCGAGCTTGCAGCCGACATCCGAGAAGCGCAAAGGGAGTTTGAAGGTGGCGCCCTCCGGCCCACTACGCCCGATGATCTCATGAAAGAGATCCTCTCGTGACGCGGCTCTTACTGCGCTCCAACGCCTTTGTTCGCAGAGCCAAGAGAATCCTAAAGAGAAATCCGCTAGCCTCACAGGACCTCCAGTCAACCCTGGAATTGCTCGCCACAGACTGCTTTCATCCCCGCCTGAAGACTCACAAACTTAAGGGTGAACTGGAAGGATCCTGGGCGTGCAGCGCGAGTTACGACCTGCGGATCGTGTTTAAGTTTGTTCCATACGAAGGATCTGAGAGCATTCTCCTCTTGACCCTTGGAACGCATGAAGAAGTGTACTGATTCTAAGCGCCCGATTCATCGTCGTGGCCGGGGACTCGCATGCGCATGACCCTGCGTAACCGTCAGTTCTCATTCCCGAAAACCCTCCTGCTCCTAGCGGGTGTTGCGTTGATGTCCGGCTTGGCGCTGGTGACGTTCGCCGGGCGCGCTGCCCAGGCCCCCGCACCGGCGCGGACAAGTGGAGCAACGGCCTCCGGGCATCAGGGAACTGGCGCGCTGCGCACGGACGCACAGCGCGATCAGTTCGTCGAGGTGGCGGAGAAATCGGGAATTCATTTCTCCCTCACCAGCGGCGGCCCGGAAAAGCGTTACATCATCGAGGCCAAGGGCGGCGGCGGCATTGCCTGGATCGATTATGACAACGATGGCTTCCCCGATCTCTTCCTGGTGAATGGCTCGACGTTTGAGCAATGGAAGCAGGGCGCCAGCCCACGCTCCCGCCTTTACCACAACAATGGCGACGGCACCTTTACTGATGTGAGCGCGCGCTCCGGCCTCGACCACACCGGCTGGGGAATGGGCGTTTGCGTGGCGGATTACGACAACGACGGCTTCGACGACCTCTACGTGACCTATTACGGCGGGAACGTCCTCTATCACAACAACGGCAACGGCACCTTCACCGACGTCACGGAAAAGGCGGGAGTGCGCGGCGGCGGCTGGGGCATGGGCTGCGGCTTCGGCGACTATGATAATGACGGCCACCTGGATCTTTACGTCGCCGACTACCTCGACGTGGACATCCTCAAGCTCGGTGACATGGGCAGCGCGCCCAATTGCACTTACCGTGGAATCTCGACCTTCTGCGGCCCGCGCGGCCTGCCCGGGGGGCGCGACTTCCTCTTCCACAACAATGGTGATGGAACCTTCACCGACGTCACCGAGCGCGCCGGGATCGACGCCGGCAAGTATTACGGTCTGGGCGTGGTGTGGTGCGATTATGACCGCGACGGCCGGCCCGACATCTACGTGGCCAACGATTCCACGCCCAGCTCGCTTTACCACAACAACGGCGACGGCACCTTCACCGACGTCGGCGTGGAGGCGGGAGTTGCCTACAGCAGCGAGGGCCAGGAGCAGGCGGGCATGGGCACGGACTTCGCCGACTACGACAACGACGGCTGGGGAGACCTGGTGAAGGGCAACTTTTCCGACGACGCCAAGAACCTCTACCACAACAACCATGACGGCACCTTCACCGATGTGACCTATCGTGCCGGAATCGGCGGTGTGGGGTGGCTCTTCACCACCTTCGGCGCCAAGTTCCTGGACTACGACAACGACGGTTGGAAGGACATCATGTTGGCGAACGGCCAGACTTTTCCCCAGATCGACCGCTACCAGACCGGCATCACTTACGCGGAGCGAAGTCTGCTGTTCCACAATCGCGGCGATGGGACCTTTGATGAGGTCGGCTTGCAATCAGGACCGGGAATGGCCCTGCGCAAGGTGAGCCGGGGTCTGGCTACGGCGGATTACGACAATGACGGCGACCTGGAAATCCTGGTCTCCAACATGAACGGCGCGCCGGAACTGCTGCGGCACCTTCGCAAGAACCCGAACCACTCGATTCTCGTAAGGACTATTGGGACCAGCAGCAACCGCGACGGGATCGGGGCGGAGGTGAAGGTTTTCGCCGGTAGCTTGACTCAATACGACACGGTGCGCAGCGGCGGCAGCTATCTTTCCTCGAGCGATTTGCGCCTGCACTTTGGATTGGGGAACCGCGCCGCCATCGACCGCATCGAAATTCGCTGGCCCAGCGGGCAAACACAGAAGGTCGAGAATCCGCCCGCCGATCACATCCTGGTGATCAAGGAAGGTGAAGGCCTCGTGTCCTCAAAGCCCTTCCGCAAGGCAGGCGTTCGGTAGGGTCATCCTCCGTGACCTCTGTGTCCAGAAAAGAGGTAACACAGAGGGCACAGAGACGCGCCGTGGTTTCTGTGTGAAAGCTTTTGTGGCACAGAGGGCACAGAGAAGGAAGCTAGCGGTTGCATGACGATCCGTACCCCAACCCGAATTCATACAACGGCGTCTCGTGCCCGGGTCTGCCTGCTGTGCGTCATCTTCCTGCTTCCGGCCGCGCTCCGGGCCGACGAATTCAGCAAGACCTCTCATTATTCCGCGCGGATGTTTTCCTACGGCACGCTGACCATCGACGCCCGCATGGGGGACGTGCAAGTGGAGGGCTGGGACGAGCCGCACCTGGAGATCGACGCCGAAAAGGTGGTGGAGGCCAAGGATGAGAAGCACGCCCAGCCGCTCTACGACGAGGTGCAAGTGGTGCTCGAGGGAAAAGACAAGCAGGTTCAATTGCGCACCCTTTATCCCGCCCGCCGGCCGTGGCGGCCATTCCGGGACGAGTCCAAGCTCACCGTGAACTTTCGCATCCACATGCCTTTTGACGCCAACATGGTTCTAAAGTGCGTGGATGGAGATGTGCGTGTGAGCGGCCTCATCGGCAAACAGGAAATCAACGTCAACTACGGGGACGTGGAAATCGACGTCCCCTCCATTTACCGCCTTCGCTCGTTGAATGCGCGGTCCATCCTGGGCTATGTGCAAAGTGATTTGCACGGTGAAAACAGCGCGGGCTGGGGCCGCAGGATCATGTTCTGGAATGCTGACGGCGATCAGGACATCAAAGTCCGCGTGCGCATGGGCGGCGTGTACGTTTATAGCAGCCTGTGATAAGAGGGCGGAATAGGGTAGACGCTACACAGGAAAAGGCGACGGATGCTGCGGTCCGTACTGTATGGCGTCTTCCGTATGCTGTCTACCATTTTCTTTGCTACCCGGAACTTGTGCCGTCCGTCTAACGTAACAAATCATGAGAAGGATTCAGCAGGAGGAACAAATGAGAAGTCATCGAACTTTGGGAGTGTTGGCAGCGGCCCTAGCGCTCCTGGTTATGGCATCGCCGGCCGCGGCGGAGTCCCGCATCGAGAAGAACTTGGAGCTTCAACCCAAGGGCCAGTTTGTATTGGAATCGGATGTGGGGAGCGTCACGGTGACCGGCTCCTCGCGATCGGGAGCGCACGTTGTGATCACTTCCGACCGGGATGATTTGAACAGCGAGCTTAATTTTACTTTCTCCGGCAGCGCGGGGGAAGCTCGCGTGACAGCTAAGCGCAAGTACGATTCGGGCTGGTCGCACGGCATGTCGGTGCATTTTGAAGTCGAAGTACCCACGGAAACTCGCACGGATATTCGCACCGGTGGAGGGGGCATTACGATTTCCGGCCTGCGTGGCGGATCTGATGTGAGAACGTCGGGCGGCCCCATCGACGTTATGGGATTGAACGGAAACCTGGAAGCTCACACCTCGGGAGGGCCGATCCACGTCCGCGAGGTTACGGGGGATGCGCATGTGGAAACCTCGGGAGGGCCGATTCACGTGGAAGCGCTCGAGGGTAACCTCCAGGCTCACACCAGCGGCGGAGACATCCGCATTGATCACGTCTCCGGCTACGTGGAGGCCAAGACTTCCGGCGGGCCGATCCGGGCCACTTACAGTCCCGGCAACCGTCACGGCGGCGACCTGGAAACTTCCGGCGGGCCCATCGAAGTAGCGATTGACCCCAACGCGAACTTGAATCTTGACGCCTCAACTTCCGGCGGCTCGGTTTCGAGCGACCTGCCCGTGCGCGTGGTGGGTACGGTAAGCAAATCCAGCATGCACGGGTCGATCGGCTCGGGCGGAGAGGAATTGCGTTTGCACACGAGCGGTGGGCCGATTCACATTCACGCCTTGTAAGGCTCGGCGGCCGCCGTCCCGCTCTTGCGCACCTGGGGTTGTTTGAAGGGGTTTTGCTCGACCGACAAATCGATGACTTCATGCTCCAGCCGGTCGAGCCGCGCGGCGGCGGCCTCCACGGCTGAGGCTCCCGCTGCTCGCGCCTCGCGCGCATGGGTCAAGGCCTCGACGGCGATGCGGCTGACTTCGTGCAGCAGCTTACGGATCTCAACTTCCAACCGGGCGCGACTTTCCTGCACGCGATTGAGGATGTCATTCTGCACCCGCGAGCAATTGACTTCCAGTAGCCGGCCCAGGAATTCCCATCCGTCACGCTGGATAATGCCATGGGCCCACACAAGCCCCAGTACAAAATCGGCCAGCCAGCGAAGGGGCGATGCCGGCTGCGCAACCTCGATCATGTCCCGAAACAAGAACTCCGATCGCGTGCGAAATCCTGTTTCCGGGTCGAGTGCGTGCGGCATGCGCGCCAGTTCGCGAATCCCCGCGTCGGCAAGTTTCTTCAGGAAGTCGTTCGCCATTTGCACGAAACGGCCGGCTACACGCCGATATTCCCTTTCCCCTTCCTCTTGCTCAATCTTCAGCCAGGGCAGAACGTGCCGCTGCGCGATTTCCTGGGCCGCGCTCATGATGGCCCGCCGGTATGATGGCCCCATCGTGCGCGGCAGGGATCGCACGGCCCGCTTGAATTCCTCCTCTGCCGAAGGCCAAACGGAATTGAGGAACTCTTTGTGCCGGTCCACAAACACGTCGGAAAGATGCCGCTGCTCCGCCATCCAGAGGAATTCGACCTCGCGCATGGAGCGTTCCGCCTCAGCGATGGTTTCCTTCATCACCGCGATTCGCCGCTCGGATTCCTCGATGGGCCGCTCGAGCGCCTCACGCTCCTCCGCGATGATGGCCAGCAGTTGCTCCCTCAGGCGCTGCACTCCTCGTTCGCCGGCGGCTTGAATGAGCTCGCGGCCGGAGCCTTGAATAAGGTGTTCAAGTGCCGCCAGCAGTCTTTTCCAATCTCGCTCCGGCCCGCGATTTTCCAGGCGCTCAGCGGCGCTAACTTCAAAGACTGGTCCCACGGGACGACGCAGGCGTTTCTCCAGTACCTGTTCGGTGAAACGGTGGGCCGCCGCCTTTTCCGCGTCGGTGGCACGGTCGGCCTTGTTGAGAACCAGAATGAGATTCTGAACCTGCCGCCCCACGGCCTCAACCAGCGCCAATTCCTCGCCCGCCAGCGGCGGATCCGCGCCCACTACGACCAGGACAGCATCGATGTGGGGGATGAAGGCCTGCGTTGCCGCCGTGTTGCCCGTGAACACCGACCCTAAGCCGGGCGTATCGACCAGGCACATGCCGGTGGAGAGTAGGGCACTCGGCACAAATACTTCTGCGCCCTCTACTCCCTTGGCATTTTCCGGGTTGTGTTCTTCGGAAACGTACTGTTCGAGATCGTAGGCGGCGATGGGCTGCCATCCGCCGTCGCGGAGCTGAATGCGCGCCTTTTTGTGCGCGCCGTAGCGGATCACCGTGGGCACGGCGGTTACGGGAATGAAGCCCACGGGAAGGATGGGCTCACCAATCAAGGCATTGATCAGGGTTGACTTGCCACGCTTGAACTGGCCGATGCACGCAAGGTAAAACCGGCCTTCCGACACGCGCGCCGCCAAGGCGCGGGCTTCGCCGGCAATAGACTCGGCGCCGAGATTCTCCCCCCAGGCCGCCAGCCGCAGCAGCCTGCCGGCGACGTCAACCTCGCTCCCATTGGCAAGTGGCGCCGGACTCTGGTCTTCAGGCTGCAAGTTCATGGCGATGGAAGGAGGGTCTTAAATAGCGAGATAGGAGACCCGTACACAGTCAACCCTTCTTCTCTCCTTTCAGTACCGTGGAACGAATCGACTCGGTTTCGCGCATAAGCGCTTGCATCAGGGTTTCCCATTCCGCCTTGTCCTGAGGGGCAAACACCCGCCCGTACCCCTTCATTCGCGCGGGGCGGGCATTTTCCAGGATGACCCAGAGTGTGGAAAGCTCTGCGATCAGCATCTGTTTGGGCTCGGGCTTTTGCAGCCGGACGGAGAAGTGCTGAAGACCTTCGTGGAGGCGGCTTCGAATCGCCGCCATCTTGTCGCGGATGAATTGGGCATCCTCCGCTGACAGCCGGCGGGGGTCACCGCTGTCGGTGGTCTCTTCAACTGCGCGGAGAACCTGCTCCATCCGGTCCAAAGCCGCGTCAAACATTTTCCCGATTGTCGCCAGGCGCCGCGCGTGGAGTTCGTCCAAAGCCATGGGTTCCTCTGTCCTTTACCCCGCCATTCAAGCCCTGCAAGCTTGCGAATCCCGGCCACTGAAGCTCATCAGACAATCAATGTGAATCAGCTTGGTTTTGATGCGTGAGCCATAGCGGTACCTTGGCTCCGCGGCAAGTTTGCACATTTTCACCAACACCCCCGGATTGCCGCCACTCATTGATAGAACTGCCTCGCGGAAGCCGGCGAGATCAAGTCGAGCCAAGCCCAAGCGCCGAATGCACGACTCAAGCAATTCGCGTGCTGCTGATTCATGGAGTGGTTCCAGCGCCAATCGCTGGCGATCATTCCAGTATATTTTCACCGCGTGTCCAATTTCCTCCGTGGTCAAGCCCCGGGCCGCTAGATATACCGGAGTACTGCGCATCCAGACCAATTCTCGCACTACTTTCGCCACAGCGAGGGTGAGGGGAGGAACATGATCGAGAAATACCCAATAATTGGCCGCCTGCATGGAACGATAAATCGCACCTTTGAGCCTGCTGGTGCACCGACTCTTGAGCCAGCTCTTGAAGCCCCCTGCGCCCACGCCTTCGGCCCGCAACTGCTTGCGCAAAGTTGCGTCTCCGGCCTCGTGGAGATTCTGAAGGAGGGCGCGAAGGAACGGCTGCAAGCCATCGATACCGTCTACGAAGATAACACCTTGGGCAATATCATCAGGAAGCTCGGCGAGAGCCTTGGATATGAGCGCCGTCTTGCCGACTCCCGCCGGACCGCAAATCAGCATGCTTTCTCGTTTCCGCATGGCCTGATGCAAGAGGAGGCTTTCAGCTTTGCGGTCGATAATCAAAGCGCGCCCCGTACCCGAAATCGGGAAAGCGCCTGATGTTTGGTCCGCTTGATCCATCCCGCTCACTTCTCGGCCTCCCCTTCCCGTCCGGTGGGCTTCTCCCCCGCTTCGATTACGCCTCGCAGATTTGTCACAAGGCCCAGAAGTTCTTCCACGCGGGGTTCGAGATAGGCGCTCAGTTCGTCCGATACTTTGCCGAAACCTCGCAGCGAGTGGGCCTTGGTTTCATGCAGGGTGACCCAAACCTGGGAAAGATGGGCGGCGAGCATCTTATCAACCTCAATTTGCCGCTGTGGAAGGCCGAGGTCAAATCGGATGCGAGCGATTCTTTGCAGAATCTCGGCGATGAGAGTACGGATCATCCGGCGAGTCTCATCGGGGAAGGCTCCGAAGTATTGGTAGTAGATGCCGGCATAGCCGTCCAGAAAGCGCTCGATTTCCCGGCAGTCCTGCTCGAGAGTCAGCATCCGCGCCGCGAGAGCGGCTGAATGTGCGGGTGTGAGTGCCAGCGTTGGCGACGATAGTTCTTTTCGACTCTCGGCCATGGGTATCTGTCTCGTTCAAGCCTGGGGCCGCGATGGATGAATAAGGGGCCCTCACTTCTTGGACCGATAGAGGATGACGCGAACTTTCTCCAGCGTGACCAGCCCGCCACCGATCATGTCATCGAGCTTGGGCAGAAGGGTTTCGATTCGCTCCGCGTACTCGATGACTTCAAGGACGATGGGCAGATCCTGCGAAAGGCGGAGAACCTTGTCGGTATGCAGGCGGCTGGTGGAACCGTAGCCCGCCACGCCGCGCAGCACCGTGACCCCGCTGAAACCTTCCCGGCGAAGCAGCTTGATCAGGGCCTCGTAGAGTGGCAAACCTTGCCAGCGGTCCGATTCGCCGATATGAATCCGCATCAGGGTGCGTTCGCCCTCAAAGCGCTCGTGTTCCATAACGCCTCCCCTCAGAACCACTTCGCCATTCGCATACCGGCGCGGAGCAGCATGAGCCCGCCCAGCACACTGATGGTCACATACAAGCAAGCACGAATCCAATCGCCATCTTCAAAAAGGTGGACGCTTTCCCAACTGAAAGTTGAAAAGGTGGTGAATGCCCCGAAAAAGCCTATGGTGACGGCAACGCGCCAGTCAGGGGGAAAAGAGAGGTGGTCCAAACCAAACTGGCCAATGCCGCCCAAAAGAAAGCAACCCGCCAGATTCACCGCCGGCGTGCCTGCCGGAAACGTCGATTCCGTGTGGAACTGGATTATCCCCTGCAAAGCGTACCGGGCAAGCGTCCCGGCCGAGCCGAACACGATCAAAAGAAGAATTCGCAATGTACCGTCCCCTTCTGCAGGCCCCCTGCGCCCAACAAAAAACTCCTGGCGCTCGAGAGCAGCCAGGAGTCATCAGTCCAAAATGAAGGACGATTGAAGGCGAACTCCATCGCCTTGGATAGCTGATTATAGCACGCCGCACGCTTCCGAGGGGCTTGGCGCGGCAGTGGGCACGGCTCATCTTGTGATGGCACGGCCGGCCTGCCCCGATCCATCGGGGTCTTGGCCGTGACCGGTCACGGGCGGGGCACTCGTGCCACTACCCCGTGCCACTACCCCGTGCCACTACCCGCTGGTAGCGGGATGTCTGGAAACGTGGTAAACAATGTCCAGCGGCTTCGGCTCAACGCGAGGAGTGAAGACGATGAAACGCCTAACGCTTGTCTGTCTGGGTCTTTTGCTGCTTCCGGCATGGGAGGGAGCGCAACAAACCAAGGCGCCGGATGTCTGGGGGCCATACAGATTCCTGGTCGGCACGTGGACAGCAGAGGGTCACGGCGAGCCAGGCAAGGGAGAGGGTACGTTTTCCTTCCAGCTCGAGTTACAGGGGAAGATTCTCGTGCGGAGGAACCGTCTGGATTTCCCCGCCACGCCGCAGCGCCCGGCCTTCACGCATGAGGACCTGTTGGTGGTTTATCGTGACGCTGACGCTACTCCCAATCGCGCCATCTATTTCGATAGCGAGGGCTTTGTTATTCATTACACCACAACCTTCAGCGAGGATGGAAAGGTGCTGACTTTTCTCAGCGACGGCGGCCCACAGGCTCCCCGCCAAAGGCTCACTTATGTTGAGAACAAGGATGGAACGCTGAAGGTGAAGTTCGAGCTTGCTCCCCCTGGCAAGCCGGAGGCCTTTGTGATGCACGTCGAGGGCATTGCCCACCGTGAGATGAAACCTTGAGCTCGATCCGTCTTTAGACCTCGTTAGCCTGTTCAGAAAACGCATATAATGTTGGCGCGGTGGTGACTTCAAGTTTGGATGCAGGGTAAACAATCTGCCGCCCTCTTTTCCCCACGGGGACCCGCAGGTGTCCAGCAACAGACCTCTGGGGGCCGGGGAAGTCAAAGGCCGGCCCGCGATGGGCTGAGGATGGAGTAGGAATTGATCAGGCACCGGCAAAGAGGATTGGGGAATTTCGTTTGGATGGGATTAGCTGCGGTGGGGTTCATCCTGGGTGGTGGGCAGAGAGCGGCGGCGCAGGACCAGAGAATCGATGTCAACGAGCTGGTCCAGGACACCGAAAGGGCTTCCACTGCGGCCGGGGAGCTGAACTTGGTTTGGTGGCTCCCGGAAGAGTTCTGGAAAGCGAGCGTGGGCGCCAACCCCAGTGTGACGCCGGAGCAACTGGAGAGCGTCATCAAGGTGGTCCACTCTTACTTCATCGTCGGCGTTGCCAATGGAAACATCGGATCCTTCGGAGCGGTCACTTATCGAACCGAAGACGAGATTCGAGGTCTCGTTCAACTTAAGGACACCCAAGGCAACGTCTACAAGCCCTTGCCGGATGATAAGGTGGATGCCAGTGTGCCGGCCTTGCTGGGTTTGATGAAGCCGTTTATGGCCAGGACGGTGGGGGCCCTGGGCGAGAACATTCACTTCTACGTTTTTGCCGGGAGCAAGATCGATGGCACAAGAATCTGCGATCCTCTCAAGGAAGGCTCGTGCGAGGTGGACGTAGGAGAGCGGGCCTTCAAGTGGAGATTGCCAGTGGGAGCTCTGTTGCCGAAGCAGAAGTGTCCGGTTTGTGGCGAAATCCTGAGCGGGGCCTATAAATACTGTCCCTATGATGGGACGAAGCTGCCGGGGAGCAAATGAAACCTCACGCTACATCGCCAGGCCGCCTGGTGGTGCTATCCGTGGACGGCCTGCGGCCGGACATTTATCGCGCCGCTGAATCGCGCCACCGCTTCCCAAACCTTGCGGCCATCGAGCAAGCGGGAGCAAGCGCGGCGGCGGTAGAGAGCATTTATCCCACCACCACCTACCCCGCGCACGCGACGATTGTGACCGGCCTTCCCCCTCGCGGGCATGGCATTTACAGCCACCTCGCCTCGCTCGATCCCACGGAAAAAGCCCGGCCCTGGTGCTGGTTCGCGCCCGTGCTGCGGGCCCCCACGCTGTGGGACGCGGCGCGCGCCAGCCGCCGCCGCACCGCCGCTCTCAGTTGGCCGGCGAGCGCCGGCGCAGGAATCGATCACAACATTCCGGAAATCTGGAACCCCGCCGTGGCCGACCCGCATCGTGATTTTGAAACCCCCGCGCGGCACTCGACGCCCGGACTCTTTGCCGAGGTGGCGCAAATGTTGGCGCCGATGCTCAGCAAGTCTGACCCTGACCAAATACGCGGCGAAGCGGCGCTCTACCTGTGGAATCATTTCCGGCCGGATTTGCTGCTGGTGCATTTCGTTTGGTACGATTCGCAAGCGCACGCATTCGGCCCGGCCTCGCCGCAAGCGCTCACGGCGCTGAAGTCGGCCGACCGGGCGATTGGAGCGATTCGCGACGCCATTGCCTCCGACCCCGCCACCACCCTCGTGGTGCTTTCCGATCACGGCTTCGTGCCGGTGGAGAAGGAAGCTGCGCCCCTGGTGGTTTTCGCCGAGCATGGACTTTTCGCGCGCGGCGCCGACGGCTCGCTGGCCTTGCGGCGGTTGGGGGCGGTGAGCGCCGGCGGTTCGCTGGCGATTTACTGGCTGGAGGAACCCTCGGCCGATGACCGCAGGCGTTTGGCCACAGCCTTGGATCGCCTGCGTGAAACGGGTGCGGTGCAGGAGATTGTCGACCGGGGAAAACTCGAAGCGCTGCAATCCGACCCCGACGCCGAACTGATGATCGAGGCGGCGCCCGGCTTCTCATTCTCCGACCGGTTGGAAGGGCCAGTAGTCAGCGATTCGCCTAAGGATCGCGGTACCCACGGCTACCTCCCCTCGACGCCGGGCATGGAAGCAATGTTCGTCGCCGTGGGACGCGGAATCCCCCCCGGGAAAAACCTCGGTCGCATATCGCTGAAGCAAATCGCGCCCACTCTGGCGCGGTTGATGGGATTACCCCCCGATATCCTGGCGCCGGGGGAGAAGCCGCTGGTCCTGGGGTAAAGGTTAAAAGGTAAAAGTTGAGTGTGAGATTGTTTCATCTTCACCTGTAAACGTGTGCCCTTTTAACTTGATCCCTTATCCTTTAACCTTTACCCTTTGGCCCCTAGCCTTCGGGCTCTGTTCAGTTGACTTTTTCCCTCCGATACACAAAAAATGTGGATCATGAAGAGTGTTACGGTTCGGGAGGTCCGCGAGCAGTTCTCCCGCAAGGTTGAGGCCCCGCTTCGCCGCGGCGAAACCCTGGTCCTCCGCAAGCGGGAAGAAGTGCTGGGCCGAATCGTTCCCGAGCCGTCCAAGACCGGCGCATGTCCTGATTTTGCCGCGCGCCAGAAAAAGATCTTCGGCAGCCGGCCCATTTATCTCAATATCGCTGAGATCCTGCGAAAAGAACGAAATCGCTATTAAACTCCTATGGGCGGGTTAATGCTGTGCCGCAGAATTACGTTTACCCGCAGCTTCCGCTGGCTTTGACTTTTGACTTTTGCGTTTTGACTTTTGACTTGTTCTTCCTTCCGTCCAACCAGAGTTAGAATAGGATTCATGCCACCAGACCATCCACCTTTGGCGCAAGCCGTCGAGAACTACCTCGCGTCGCGCCCGCGGGCGGCGCGCTGGATCGAGTGGCTGGCGGGGCGGAGGTATCGGCTGGCGGCTTTCCCCGACCGCTCGCGGCCCGTGGTGGTGATCGCGCATCGCTACCGCGACCCGGGAAGGGCAGCCCAGGTGGCGCGCGCCGTCGAGCGCGATTGGGCGGAGACGCCCGCGCGCTGCCGCGATGCGTACGAGGAAATACTCGCGCAAGCGCCGGGCCTTGTCGTGGTCCAGTTGCGCCGCAAGAACACGTGCGGATGCCTGGGCCACCGGCACCCGGTGGTGAGAGAGGCGCCCTTCTCGGAGCCCCACGAAGCTTTCGGCGGCGCCGCCGTGGGCGAGATGGACATCGCCTTCGACCGCGTGGAAAGCTGGCTGGCGCTGCCGCTGACGGACACCGCGCTCGATACCCAATTCATCGCCGGAAGCCGCTTGGAGGAATTCCACGAGCAGCAGTTGCGCTTCCGCCTGCTCAGCATCCTGCTGCACGAAACCCACCACATGGTGGCCCCCTTGGCGCCGGAAGACGCCGTGCGCGAGCGCAGCCTGACGTTCTATCGCGAGGCCCTGGTCAATTACGTCGAGATCGCCCGCGCCACGTTATCGTTTACCATCGATCGGTCGTTTTCAAGGCTGGGGAAAGAATAGGAGAGCGGCCTGTGGTCAGTTGTCCGTCATCCGTTGAGCGCGACAGATTTGGCGGGACGAATTCCCAGCGGCCCGTCCTGCGGTATCGGGCATAGGAGGGGAAAATCAACCTCGGCGCCCGCACCGCGGGGCGGCTCCCTTCGTCCCCGATCCTTGATGTGGGCATCCTCCCCATAAGTAGGCTATAATATGTAGGCCATTTCCCCTTGACAGGATCGTTAGTCGGGCCTATAATTGACGATGGCGTTAACTTTGCCGGGGACGAGAACCCGCTTCTGCCTTGCATTCCAGGCAGGCGGTTTTGCCGGGTGGGATTAAAGCAAGAGGGTGATGTCTTTGATGAACGAAGCGAGAATAGCGGAGAGGAACTTGGCGGCGCATTGGTGCAGTTCTAGGCGGCGACAGGTGAATGGAAACCCCACTTAAGGCGACTATGTTAATGAAAAAACAAGGGCTTAGGAGATGGGGCGAGGGAAACACGACGGGGCCAGCAAACCATCAAGTGGTAGAAAAAATGGGAGTTAGTCGGATCGCGGTCTGGGGGGAGGGTCTGGGAAAAAAAGATGTTAAAAATGAAGGGTGGTCCGACTATCTGCATGAAAACACATTCGAAAAAGACAAAATGTCATGTCGTCTTCACGCCTGTTTCGCGATAGAATCTTCGGATTGCACCGTAAATTGGACCCCAAAACCCCCGGCTGGGGCCAGTGCCAACATGGTAGAAAGTCGGTCTGAGCAACATGCGTGGGACGGCACATGCGTGCTGGGTGCCAGTCTTCATGCCGTTGACGCGAACCTTCCTTTCTTCGGGCTTTTGGATAGGAATGGAGCGCGCGCGGCCACTTGCTCGTTCCACCTCAGGGGTCACTTGCCACTGTTTTGACTTTTCGCTCGACGGAAGGAAATGGCCTCCTTACAATAACAAGCTATGCTGAACGCAAAGTCCATAACGCAGCGGCTGGCCGTCTATGCCCTGATGGGAGCGGGGCTGGCCGCTCTAGGTTATCTCACGGGTTGTCACCGGCGGGTGGCCACGCGCCCGGTGACCCAGCAAGTGGTGGTGCTGGGCTTTGACGGCACCGATCCCAAGCTTGCGGCCAAATGGATGGCGGAAGGCAAGCTTCCCAATCTGGCGCGCCTGGCACACGACGGCACGTTCAAACCGCTGGGAACCACCAACCCGCCGGAATCGCCCGTGGCCTGGGCATCGTTTGCCACCGGCCTCAACCCGGGGGGGACAGGGATTTTCGACTTTCTGAAGCGCGATCCGGAAACTTACCTGCCGGAATTGGCGCTGGTCTCACGCGAGCGGGCGAAGTTTCTTTGGGGCATGATTCCCCTCAAGGCGCCAAAAGTGACGAACCTGCGCAGCGGCATGCCCTTCTACAAAGCGGCGGCCGATGCGGGCTATAAAACCACCGTCATTCGCATGCCGCTGGAGTTTCCGCCCACGGCGATTCCGGGAGGAAAGTTGTGGGCGGGCTTGGGCGTGCCGGACCTGCGCGGGACTTGGGGGACATTCTTCTACTTCAGCTCCGACCTGACGCCGTGGGACGCCAGCGACACGGAATTTGGCGGCAAGCTGGTGCGATTGGAACTGAGCGACAACCACGCCGCCACAACCATCGAAGGCCCCGTCGATCCCACCAACGACAAGTTCACGCGCCTGTCAGTCCCCATCGATTTCAAGGTCTCGCCCGACGGCAAGACCGTGACCATCAATCTGCAAGGCCAGACCGCCGCGCTCGGGGAGCGGCAGTGGAGTGACTGGTTCCACGCCAGATTCCGCGTCACGCCGTTTCTCTCCTTGAGCTCCACTTGCCGGTTTTACATCTTGCAGGCGTCGCCGGATTTGCGCGTGTACATGTCGGCGCTGAACCTGGACCCGGAAGATCCACCCATCCCGATTTCCTCGCCGCCCGGTTACACGGCGGAATTGGCGAGAAAGCACGGCCTGATGAAAACCCTGGGCTGGTGGCACGACACCTGGGCGCTCAATGAGGAGCGCATCGACGAGGGCGTATTCTTGGAGGATTGCTGGCGGACGATGCAGCAGGAGCGGGAAATCCTGCTGGATGAATTAAAGAATGATCCGCCCAGCTTGTTGGTGGCAGTCTTCACGGCTACAGACAGCGTCAGCCACATGTTTTGGCGCTTGATCGACCCGCAGCACCCGCGCTACGACCCAGCGCTCGCCGCAAAATACGGCGATGCCATCGAGCTAACTTACGAGCGCATGGATGCCATTGTCGGCGACGTGATGCATACCATGAAGCCCGGAGGCACCCTGATTATCGTCTCCGACCACGGCTTCCATTCCTGGCGCAAGGGATTCAACACCAATACCTGGCTGGTGAAGAACGGTTTCATGACGCTTAAGAATCCCGATGCGGAGGAAAAACAGTACAACCTTGACAATCTGTTCGGCCAAGGCAGCTTCTTCCCCAACACCGATTGGACCCGCACCCAGGCCTACGCGGTGGGCTTGGGGCAAGTGTACCTAAACCTGCGCGGGCGCGAGAAATACGGGATCGTCGACCCCGGCCCGGACGCCCAGCGAATTCTCGAAGACCTGCGCAAGAGGTTGCTGGCTCTCGAAGACCCCGACACCCACGAGCGGGTGATTGAAAACGTCTATCTCGCCAGCGAGATCTTCCATGGGGCGCGCGCGAGTGAGGCGCCCGATTTGCAGATGAGCTTTCGCGACGGCTATCGCACCTCGTGGCAAACCTCGCTGGGAGCAGTCCCGGCGGGCATTATCGTGGCCAACATGAAGAAATGGAGCGGCGATCACTGCGCCTCCGACCCCAGTGATACCCAGGGAATCTTCTTTTCCAACCGGCAATTCCCTGCCCAGCCTTCTATCTTGGATATTTCTCCGACCGTGTTGAGCCTGCTGGGTGTGGCCCCGCCGGCCGCGCTGGATGGCCACACGCTGCGTCCACAATGAAGGATGAGCTGCCGCGGCAAACGGCGGAAAGATCAGACCCGTGAAAAGGGTCGAAGGGCGTGGGGGCCCTCAGGATGACCAGAAGGTCTAGTTCGCCACCAAAGCCAGACAACCACGGCGATCATTCCCAGCCAGCCGAGCGCCCGCACCACGGCGGCGATTTTAGTGTCGTATTGCAGCACGCCCATTTGGGAAAACATGGTCAGCCAGTCGTGCTCGACAAAATCTGGATCACCCACCGTAATCAAGGGGAGCTCCTGGCGGCGAGCGTCCGCCATATAGGTGGCAACGTTCAGGAAGTTTTCAAAGAAGAAGAAAGAGCAAAACGCCGTGCCGGTGGCCTGGCGCTGAAAAATGAAATACAGGGCCAGCATCAGGGGAACGCCGAGTTGCAAAAGGGTTCCGCCCGCCACCATCAAGGTGTGGCCGAAGTAGCGGAAGAGCAAATGCCCGCCTTCATGAATGGGCACGAACACGTAATCGCTCAGCAGGTACCCGGACTTATCGGTCAGCGCGTAGAGCAGAAAGATCCCGTAAAAAGCCAGCCAACCGAGACGCGCGGGCTTGGAGACGGGCTCCCATTTTTCGTGGAGCGCTGCAAGAAATTCCCAATCCATCGGCATCCTTGCATTTGGGATCAGAGCTACGCTGCGACGGCGCCTTACCCGGTGGTTCGCGGGTCAGGCTCACCCCGACCGACGTGAGCCTTGATGAACGCCTCGACCTCCGCGGGGCTTGAATAGGGAACCAGCGTGCAGTTCGGGTGGGAGTTCCCTGTTATTAGATATGATATCTTATCTCTAGCGTGTATATTATATAACAGTATAACCTTGGTTGTAGTTGCGCCGAGAAGGTAACCCGCCTCGAAGCCCACGCCAAACGATGAGCCGGATGCCTCGGCGATGAAGAGGTCGCACTCCCCGAGCCACGCCATATCGCGCTGGTAAACCGCCTGTGGGCCCAGGGTACGGTCTACGGCGCGTGCATCGTCGTTCACCAGGTGGCGGGTCAGCACCTTGTGACCCAGCTCTTCCAGGCATGCCACCATGTTTCTTGCGGTTTCCACGGTTGAGCGGTCACCCGCAACGGTGACTCCCAGGTAGATTCTCATGGAGGTGCCTCATTCGTATTGAAATTGTCCCCTCGCCGGTGATGTGGCGCGCCGGGAAAGATGAAGCCGCGTTGTCACCCGCTCATTCTAGCACGGCGTGACCACGCAACCTGCACGCCGTGCCTGCCTTGACGTCCCCCTGCCTTTTCCCCTACAGTCATTCCTTGGTAACTTTGTGGAGGCGCCCAAGGTCAGGAAGTTCAGTTACCCGCGCGGGTGATTGTTGTGCCATGCAAACGTCTGATTCCCGCCACTGCACTTCTCGCTGCGTTGCTGTCGTTGCCGTCATACGGCCTCGCACCGGTGGCGGGACGCAGTGGCATGGTGGCATCGAGTGAGCCGCTGGCTTCTCAAGTGGGCGTGGAAATCCTGAAGGCGGGCGGCAACGCGGTGGATGCCGCGGTGGCGGTGGGATTCGCACTGGCGGTCACCTTTCCCCAAGCAGGAAACCTGGGTGGCGGCGGCTTCATGCTGATTCGCATGTCGAGCGGTGACGCCATCGTGGTGGATTACCGCGAGCAGGCGCCGGCGGCGGCAACACGCGCGATGTACTTGGACGCGCAGGGGAATGTGATTCCCGGCGCCAGCACCATCGGGGCGCGCGCGGCGGGAGTTCCCGGTACGGTTCGGGGACTGGCCTTGGCGGAAGAGAAGTATGGCCATCTGGGGTTGGCGCGCGTGATGGCACCGGCCATTCGCCTGGCGCGGAAGGGCTTTCCCGTGAGCTATTCGCTGGCCGAGCACTTTCGTTCCGAGCGGCCGCTCCTGGAGAAGTTTGACGGCTCACGCCGCATTTTCCTGCACGATGGAAATCTCTACGAGCCCGGCGCGCTCTTCCGGCAGCCGAACTTGGCCCGCACGCTCACCGCCATCGCCAAACGCGGCCCGCAGGCGTTCTATTCCGGCGCGGCTGCCAAGGCGCTGATCGAAACCATGCGGAAATACGACGGCCTCATCACGCGCGAGGATCTTGAAAACTACCAGCCCAAGTTGCGCCAACCCTTGTTGGGTCATTTCCGCGGCTTTGATATTCTGAGCGTCCCTCCGCCCAGCGCCGGCGGCACGATGCTCATTGAAATGCTCAACGTGCTCGAACCTCTCGATTTGGGCGCCGCGAACTCCTACGCCTGGATTCACCTGCTGGCTGAAACCATGCGCCGCGCATACGCCGACCGCGCTGCCTACCTGGGCGACGCGGATTTCGCTTCCGTGCCGGTGGCCGGACTCACCTCGCCTCGCTATGCCGCCCAGGTGCGGGAAGAAATGCTTGGCGCGCGCCCGGAGGCCCCGGTCCGGCCCGGCGCGCCGCAGGTCTTCGAATCCGGCGCCACCACGCACTTTTCGGTTGTCGATGCCGCGGGCAATGCGGTGGCGAATACTTACACGCTGAATGGGTGGTTCGGTTCCGGGGTGACCGTGGAAGGCGCGGGATTCCTGCTCAACAACGAGATGGATGACTTCGCCGCCAAGCCCGGGACACCCAACCTTTTTGGGCTGGTGCAGAGTGAAGCCAATGCCATTGCTCCGCGCAAGCGTCCCCTCTCATCCATGACGCCGACCATCGTAACCCGTGACGGGAAGGTGCGCCTGGTGCTCGGCTCGCCCGGCGGCAGCACGATCACCAACACGGTGTTGCAGGTCTTGCTCAATGTCCTCGTGTATAAGATGGATGTTCTTCAGGCCGTCACGTCGCCACGCTTTCACGACCAGTGGACGCCGGACCTCTTGGTATTCGAGCGGGTCGGTTTCTCTTCTGATACTCTTGAAAAGGTTCAGCAGGCCGGCTACCCGGTGACTTTTCGCGATAGTATAGGTGACTGCGAGGCCATCGAAATTGCTCCCGAGTCCGGGTGGCGATTCGGCGCTTCCGATCCCCGCGCCGAGGGAAAGGCGGTGGGCTACTGATGGAATACGGTCTCTCCACATACCTCTATGTCAATGAGCGGCTCAGCTCCCACATCCTGGATAAGATCCTGGGGGCGGGGTTGCAGAACATTGAACTGTTTGCGGCCCGCCAACACCTGGACTACACGGACCGCGGCCACGTGCGCGACGTGGCCCAGTGGTTTCGCGACCATCAAGTGAACCTGCATTCCGTCCACGCTCCGCTTTACGCCGACGCGGATTGGGGGCAGTTGGGCGGGCTCGCCGTTTCCATCGCCTACCTGGAGCGCCGACTGCGCATCGATTCCATGGATGAAATCAAGCGCGCCCTCGACATCGCCGATCAATTGCCTTTTCGTTACCTCATCGTACACATGGGAGTGGCGGACGAGGAATACGATGCAACGAAGTTTGACGCGGCCATGACTTCGCTTGAGCATCTGAAGGTTTATGCCAAGGAACGCGGCGTGCAGTTGTTGCTCGAAAATGTTCCCAACCAACTGGGGACACCGGAGCATTTGGTGGAGTTTCTTCAGTACTCGCGCTTGGATGTGAAAGTCTGCTTTGATACCGGCCACGCGCACATGACCCAGGGCCTGCACCGGGCGTTTGAAACCCTGCGCCCGCACATTGCTTCCACTCATGTCCATGACAATCGCGGCGAAAAGGATGATCACCTGATGCCCTTCGACGGCGGGATTGATTGGACGGAGGCGGTTCGCGACCTGCGCCGCGGTAATGGGCAGTTCCCCGTGCTCTTTGAGATTCGTGATTATGGACCGGAGAAGACCAGCCTCTCACGTTTGGCGGAGGTCATGGACCGCATGGAGAACCTTCCCGAGGAGGAATGAACCCTTGCCCCCTGTCGTTGAAATCCGCCGAGTTTCCGAATACGCCGGCCAGGATGTGATTCTGCAAGGCTGGCTCTATAACCTGCGAGAAAGCGGCAAGCTGCTGTTCCCGCTCTTCCGCGACGGCACGGGAATTATCCAGGGCGTGGTGGTGAAGAGCGCCGTAGCGCCGGAGGTTTTCGATGCGGTGCGCGGCCTGACGCAGGAATCTTCGCTGCGCGTCACCGGCAAGGTGCGAGCCGATAAGCGCGCCCCGGGCGGCTTTGAACTCGACGTAATGAATGTGGAAGTCCTGCAACGCATTCCGGCGGAGACACCCTACCCCATTACCCCAAAGGACCATGGGATTGAATTCCTGATGGACCATCGGCATTTGTGGCTGCGCTCCACGCGGCAACGCGCCATCCTGGGGGTGCGCCACGAGATCATCAAGGCCGTGCGCGATTTCTTTGACGACCGCGGCTTCACCCTGGTCGATACTCCCATCTTCACCCCCTCGGCGTGTGAGGGCACGACCACGCTTTTCGAGGTCAACTACTTTGACGACAAGGCCTACCTCACTCAGTCCGGGCAACTCTATAACGAAGCGGCGGCCATGGCCGTGGGCAAAACTTACTGCTTCGGACCGACGTTCCGCGCCGAGAAATCCAAGACCCGCCGCCACTTGACCGAATTTTGGATGGTCGAGCCGGAAGTCGCCTTCGCCCACCTGGATGACGCCATGACGCTGGGCGAAGAATTGGTGGCCTTCGTCGTCGGACGCGTGCTGGAGAAACGGCGGCCGGAACTCCAGACCTTGGAGCGGAAAATCGAGAACCTGGAGAAAATCAAGCTTCCCTTCCCGCGAATGAGCTATGACGAAGCCGTGAAAACCCTTCAGGGCAAGGGGAGTGAAATTCAGTGGGGCGGAGATTTCGGCGGCACGGACGAAACCCTGCTGTCAGAGGGATCGGAAAAGCCCCTTTTGGTTCATCGCTACCCCAGCCAGGTGAAGGCATTCTACATGGCGCCAGATCCTGCGCGGCCGGAAGTGGCGCTGTGCGTGGACATGCTCGCTCCCGAGGGCTACGGCGAAATCATCGGCGGCGGCGAACGCCTGGCTGACCTGGCGCTGCTCGAGCAACGCGTCCAGCAGGAGGAGGGGTTGCCGCGAAAAGCATTCGAGTGGTACCTCGACCTGCGCCGTTACGGCACCGTGCCGCATTCGGGTTTCGGTATGGGCATCGAGCGCGTCGTGGCATGGATCTGCGGGCTCGAACACGTGCGTGAGACCATTCCCTTCCCGCGCATGTTGTACCGCTTGACGCCCTGAGAGCTGACGCCTGAAACTCTAAAGTGACGCCAACAACATGGACGAGTTGTGGCTTATGAGAATCACAATTCGAATCGACGATCAGCTTCATGCCGAAGCCAAGAAACGGGCTGCGGAACAGGGCACGACCCTGACCCCCCTGATTAACAACAGCCTCCGCGAGGCGCTCGCCCGCTGGAAACCCGCCCATCGAGGCAAGAGATTTCGGATGATGACCTTTGGACGAGGAGGCCTGCGACCAGGCGTTGACCTGGACGACTCAGCCTCACTACTCGGTTGCATGGAAGGAATTGACGGCGCAGATTGAGGTACGGGAACAATCGTAGTTGTGTCAGAGGTCATTGTGCTAAAAATCAAAATCCTCGGTGTCCCGTTGGACCTTGGCCAGGAGCGGCGCGGCGTGGATATGGGGCCGTCGGCCGTGCGCGCCGCAGGATTGAACCAGGTGTTGAAGAGTTTAGGGCATGAGGTCGAGGACAGCGGCAATATCCATGTGCGGCTGCCGGAAGAACAGCCCTTTGGCAACCAACGCGCCAAGTACTTGAAGGAAATTGCGGAGACTTCGCAAGAAGTCGCGCAGCGAATTTGCCAGACGCTGGAGGCAGGCTACTTCCCTGTCGCGCTTGGCGGCGACCACTCGATGGCCATCGGCACGCAGGCAGGCGTTGCCATGTTCTATCGCAATCGCAACCAGGAGGTGGGATGCCTTTGGATTGACGCCCACGCCGACATGAATACGCCCGAGACCAGCCCCAGCGGTAACGTGCACGGCATGCCTTTTGCTGCAACGCTGGGCCGCGGGCCGGATGCGCTGACGCAAATTGGCGGCTTCGCCCCGAAGATGCGGCCGGAAAAGTGCGCTCTGATTGGCATCCGTGACCTCGACTCCCGCGAACGGCAGATGGTCCTGGACTCCGGCGTCAACGCCTTCACCATGCGCGAAATCGATGAACAGGGCATGCGCGCGGTGATGGAAAAAGGCATCGCCCTCGCCTCCCAAGGCACTGCGGGGTTCGTGGTATCCTTCGATATGGACGTGCTCGATCCCCACGAGGCCCCCGGTGTGGGCACGCCGGTTCGGGGCGGCATAACTTTCCGCGAGGCGCATCTGGCCATGGAAATGGTTGCCGATAGCCGGAAGATGGTCGCCTTTGAGCTGGTTGAAATCAATCCGATCATCGATGTTATGAATAAGACCGCAATTTTGGGTGTGGGACTCGCGGCCTCCGCCCTGGGAAAGAAGATTCTGTGACAAGCAAAATCCGCATTGGGATATTGTTTGGCGGACGCTCGGGCGAGCACAACGTCTCGCTGCAATCCGCGGCCTCGGTGATCGACGCCCTCGAGCCAGCTAAGTACGAAATTGTGCCTATCGGTATTACCCGCGAAGGGCATTGGCGAATTGGGTCAGGAGCCGCGCGGTTGCTGCCGCAGGTGCTGGAGAGTGGCGATCCCGTTACGCCTTCGGTGGATCCCTCCGGTCCCAAATTACTCCCGCTGTCGCGCTCGGTTCCGGCTCCGAATACACGGCCGGAGGTCGATGTTGTATTTCCCGTCCTCCACGGGACCTTCGGTGAAGACGGTACGGTGCAGGGATTGCTTGAGTTGGCGGACATTCCCTATGTGGGGGCGGGAGTGCTGGCGTCGGCGGCAGGCATGGACAAAGACGTGATGAAGCGCCTGTTTCGCGACGCCGGCCTTCCCGTTCTTCCCTGGGAGCTGGTGCTGCGCGCCGATTGGGAAAAGGATCCCAAGGCGGTCCGCAGGCGAATCGAAAGGAAACTGCGCTACCCGCTGTTTGTGAAACCCGTGAACATGGGATCTTCCGTAGGGATTAGTAAGGTTCACCACCGGCCGGAACTCGCTGCCGCGTTGGATTTGGCCGCGAAGTACGACCGGAAAATTCTGGTTGAAAAAGGCCTCGATGCCCGTGAGATCGAATGCGCCGTGCTGGGAAACGATCACCCCCAGGCCTCCGCGCCGGGGGAAGTGGTTCCGGTGAATGAATTCTATGATTACGAGGCGAAGTACATCAAGGAAGGGTCGGAGCTTGTCATTCCGGCGGAACTCACCGCCCGACAAACGAAACAGGTGCGGGAAGTGGCCATCCGCGCCTTCCAGGCCATAGACGGCGCCGGCATGGGTCGGGTGGACTTTCTCCTCGACCGCAAAACCGGCAGGGTCTATCTGAATGAGATCAACACCATCCCGGGCTTCACCTCCATCAGCATGTATCCCAAGCTTTGGGAAGCGAGCGGCATTCCTTACTCCCAGCTTCTAGACCGCCTGATCGAATTGGCCCTCGAACGCTACCAGGAGAAAGGCCGCACGCGATTCACTTACTCGCCCCAGGCCTGCGGCTGAACTCTCCGGTTCCCTCTGGATTCCCATTGCTCTTGACACGGAGGGCAGAGTTATGGTATTTAACTATCTGGTTAGTTAAATGGTGAAACGGGCGGCCCCGAAAGAGAATTCGGCGCACTTAAGGCATCACGACAGCGCGGAGACGCGAGCCGCGATCCTGAAGGCCGCCGAGCAGGTTTACGCGGAATACGGCCTGGCAGGAGCGCGAACCGACGCCATTGCGGAAGCCGCGGGCGTGAACAAGGCCCTGCTCTATTATTACTTCCAGAGTAAGGAAGGGCTTTACCAGGCAGTCGTGGGCTCGCAAGTACGGGAATTCCAACAGCAAGTCAGGGAGGTCCTTTCGGCCAAGGGCCCGGCGGGGCCTATCCTCTTGCGGTACGTAAGCAATCACTTTGACTTCATCGGCACCCACCCCAATTACCCCCGCATCTTTCAGCGCATGATGATGGAGGGCGATCGAGCCTTAGAGCGTATGATTCGCGAGCACTCGGTCCCTCTCAAAAAGCTCTTGGAGGGGTTGCTGGAGCGGGGAATGAAGTCGGGGGAATTTCGCCGGATGAACAAAGGCCACACCCTGGTGTCGATTGCCGGCTTAACCGCGCACTACTTCAACATCGCTCCCGCTTTCCGTGTCGTCACCGGGCAGGACCCTTACAGCAAAGCCAACTTAGCCGCGAGGAAGGCAGAGGTGCTGAATTTCATCCGCTACGCCCTCTTCTGTAACCCGGAGGCAGCAGCATAATGAAACGCAAGATTATTTTGTCCATTGTGATCGTAGTTGTTCTTTGTGGCGGGGTGATCTATTACAAAGCTGTCACAGCGCCCCAGCCCCTCATACTGACCGGCATCGTCACCACCAACGATGTGGTGGCCAGCTCGCAGATTCAGGGGCAGCTTGCGAAGGTGCTGGTGAAGGAGGGCGACACGGTGAAGGCCGGGCAGTTGCTTGCGGTCATCGAGCCTCAGGAATTGCGCGCCGACGAGTCATTTTACCTCCACACCGAGCGCGGGACTGCCGCGCAGGTGACGGAAGCCGAGGCGGCGCTGAAGTACCAGGAGGCGCAGACGCGCGACCAGATCAGGCAAGCAGAGGCGGCGTTGGCATCGGCGCAGGCGCAGGAAAATGAAGCCAAAGCGGACTTGGAACTCGACCGCGTGAATTTTCATCGCACCAAGGGCCTTTTCGACCAGAATATTGATTCGCAGCAGGCGCTGGATCAAGCGCGAGCCACCTTCGAGGCGCAGCAAGCCCACGTTGAGTCTCTGGCGAAGCAGGTGGAAGTGCAGCGCGCCGCCGTCGCCCTCGCCCGCTCGAACGAAGACCAGATCACCGTACGGCGAAGCCAATTGGAGTCGATGGAACGGCAGCGGGCCGCCGCCGTCGCGCAGACTTCAAAGGCGCAGGTTCGCCTGGACTATACGGAAATCCACGCCCCCATTTCCGGGGTCATCTCTGTACTGGCCGCACTTCAAGGTGAAGTGGTCAACATTGGCCAGCCGATCGTCTCCATCGTCAATCCAGATGACCTCTGGGTGCGCGCAGATGTTCCGGAAACGTACCTTGATCGCATCCGCCTGGGCGATCGCATGAAAGTGCGTTTTCCCGATGGGATGGAGCGTGAGGGAACCGTTTTCTATCGCGGCGCCGACGCTGACTACGCCACCCAGCGTGACGTGAGCCAAAGCAAGCGGGACATCAAAACTTTCGAACTTCGTCTGCGCGTCGACAACAGCGACCGCCGGCTGTGGCCCGGCCTGACCGCCTATGTGACGCTGCCCCTCGAAGACGTCCGCTAAGTCTCCACTCGGTGGCCGGGATTGCAACGATGAAACCATTGCCCATACAGTCCAAAACGAACGACGCGGTGGAAGTTGAGAAGCTGCGCAAGTGCTTCGGTAGCTTTTGCGCGATCGAGAACCTGACCTTTACGGTTGGACACGGCGAAGTGTTCGGCTTGCTCGGCCCGAATGGCGCGGGGAAATCTACGCTGATCCGCGTGCTCACCACTCTGCTCCCCCCCACCTCCGGCGTGGCGCGCATTCTCGGCGTCGACGTCGTTCATCATGCCGATGTGGTTCGCAAATCCATCGGTGTCATTCCCCAGGCTATGACCTCCGATCTTGATTTGAGCGCGATGGAAAACATGCAGATTTTTGCCAAACTCTACGGTGTTCCGCGTGAGCGCCGCATTAAGGTGGCCAAGGAACTCCTGGAAGCAGTCGATCTGTTTGCTTGGGCGGATAAACCGGTAAAGAATTTCTCCGGTGGCATGCGGCGGCGTTTGGAAATTGCCCGCGGACTTGTGCACGAGCCGCGCATCTTTTTCCTCGATGAACCCACCACGGGCCTTGACCCTGCCTCGCGCGTGGGCGTGTGGGAAATGCTCATGCGGCTGAAGAAAGAACGGGAATTGACGATCCTGCTGACCACCCATTATATGGACGAGGCTGACAAGCTCTGCGATCGCATTGCCATTGTCGACCACGGCAAGCTGATGGCGCTCGATTCGCCCCTCAAGTTGAAGGCTTCCATCCCCGGAAACAACATTCTGGAAGTCGGGTTTTCGCGGGTCCCGGAGGGGTGGCTCCAAACCGTGCAAAACCTCCCGGACGTGCAGGACGTGAAAGCTGAAGACCACGTGTTCCGCATCGGCTCCGATAATGGTCCGAAGACCACGGTGGCGCTGTTGGTGGCGGCCCGCGATGCGCAAATAGACGTGACTTCGCTTTCCGTTCAAAGCACTTCGCTCGACGATGTGTTCATGCACTACACGGGCCGGCAATTGCGCGACTCCTTGCAGGACGCAGCTCCCACTCTCTTTGCCCGAGTGCAAAGGTAGACCATTATGAATCGAATCCTGGCACTGGTGGAACGCGACTTGCGCAAGTTTATACGCAGCCCCACGCTCATCCTGGTGTCAATGGTCATGCCGATCGTGCAATTGGTGGTCCTGGGATACGCGTTTGGCGGGAAGATCCGGGACCTGCGTGTCGCGGTGGTGAATCAGGATCATGGCATGCCCACCGTCAAGCTGCGGGAAATGTGTGGGGCCATCGCCGCCAACGCGCGGACCTTTGAAACCGTTGATTATTCCGATCTCCAAAAGGCCATGCGCGATTTGCGGGATGGGCGAGTCAATGGGGTGCTGAATTTTCCGCCCGATTACTCGCGCCGGGTTTTGGCCAAGGATGCGCCGCAGGTGGCGCTCATTGAAGACAATACGGACAACTTCGCGGTCGACGCGCTGGAAGCCGGGTTCAGCGATATTGTGAGTGCTTACAATCAAGGCGGCGCCCCGCCGCGTGTCCCCAGCGAGGTCACCCTTTCGGTGGTGGAGCTTTATCCCTACGTTCCCTATATCCAATACCTCCTGGCGGGCTCCATCGTCATGGCCATCTTCGTTTCCGCCATGATCGGAGGAGGTATTATCTACATTGATGATAAAGCGCGGGGGCTCCACGAAGGTTATCTGGTTACGCCGATATCCAAACTTGAGCTGATCATGGGCTTTAATCTCTCCGGAGCGGCCAAGGCGGTGTTGGCGGGGATCGTCCTGACCACAGTGGGGTCCGTCATCGCCGGAATACCCAATCCGCTGGAACCCCTCCGCATGGTGAAGCTTCTGCTGGTCATCGTACTGACCTCGCTGGCGCTGATCAGCATGATGTTTTTCCTCATGGTTCGCGTCAACGACCCCCTGGTGCCACGCGCCACTTTCGGCGTTCTCAATACGCTGCTGTACTTCCCCAGCGGCGCGGTCTATCCGATCTATGGGTTTCCGCCCTGGATGCGCGCCATTTCCAGGGTTGATCCCTTCACTTACGCCGTGCACGCCTTCAAAGCGCTGCTGCTCAAGAACACCGGAATCATGGCCATTGCCGGGGACCTGACTTTCCTGGCGCTGTTTACCCTGGCCATGGTGGTGGCTGAAACCGCCCTCTTCAAGCGCTCCCTCTAACCTACCCTCTTGGCAATTCGCCCGCGCATCTAACATAATGGGGGTGCTCGGGAGGATGTTCATACTCCTGGCTCCCGGGAGGAACCGGCCATGACCTTGCTCGATGCCACACCACCCAAACCGCGGCGAAAGATAGGACGCTACATCCTGGCTGCCCTGGCCGTTATCATCGTAGGCGGGGCAGTGTACATCCTTGTTCGCAATTACCCTGAGGAACGCGCCGTCTCGCGCTTTCTCACCACGCTGGAACAAGGCAACTACCCTGAAGCTTACCGGCTTTGGCAGCCCAGCGCCACGTACGCTTACGAGGATTTCCTCCGCAACTGGGGCGAGCACGGCGACTACGGGAAAATCCGTACCTTCAAGATCCTGGGATCGCAATCCCAAGGCAAGGAGACCGTTATTGTCACGGTCGCCATCAATGATGAAACGCCTCCGTGCGAACTGGTGGTCGATCGCCAAAGCAAAGGGCTTGCCTTCTCCCCATTCTGAAATGCCGGAGCGCCCGCACACCGTGTGCAAGCTCGCTCGCCTGCCGCAAGTTGAATCTATGCGCGCCCCCACTCGCAAAGCGCTGGGGTGAGATGCGTCATGGGGAGTGGGCCAGGACCTCTTCCACAGCACCCTTCACCTGGTCAAAGGTCACGGAAAGGATGCACTCAGGCCGCGGGAATTGGTAACAACGGTCACCCGGGCAAGGGTTGCAGTCGAAGCGGTTCTGCACCACGCGCGAACGGGGGCTGGAACCTCGCTGCGGCCAGGGCCCCCAAATAGGGGAACTGGAAGATCCGAAGATGACCACCACGGGCCGGGCCAGGGCGGCGGCCATGTGGGCAGGGCCGCTGTCATTTCCCACGAACAACCGAGCCCCTGCAAGCGCCGCGGCAAATTGCGCCAAACTCACGCCCTCCAATCGCCGCACGGGCGCGCCCGCGGCTTTTTCCACGGCATCGAGCACCGGCGCTTCGCCCGGTCCGCAGGAATAAATGGGCGCGATGCGGGCTTGGCGCTCCAGGTATTCGCCAATTTGCGCGAATCCTTCCGCCGCCCACTCCTTGGTCTTGTACAAAGCGGTGGGATGAACGATAGCGTATGCCTGTCCCGGGGCGATACCCAGGCTCGCGCGTTTGGCCTCCCACCATACAGCATGTTCCGCACCGAAGAAAATTTGGGCGCGCGGAATTTCCGTCCGCGGCAGCCCCAGATAGAAAAACGCCGCCGCTTGATGTTCCGCCGTGTGCAGAGACGGCTGGTTCAAAATGGTCCGGGCATCAGGAACCAGAATGTTGTAGAGCCTTGTGCCGCGATAATGGGCAAAGCCTACGCGCCAGCGCGCGGCGCTCCAGCGCGCAAAGAGGCGGCTCGTGGGGCCGCCGTGCAGGTTCACGCAGATAGAGAAACCACGCCGGCGAAGTCCGCGGATGACGGCCAGGCGCGAGAGCAGTTTGCGCAAGCCGGACCCTTCCCCGGGAGTCAGAATTTCCTCCACTGCCGCGTTGCCCTGCAAGAGCTCGCGAAAGCGGGATTCAACCATCACCGAGATGCGCAGGTCAGGCCGCCACTCCTTGAGAAGCCGCAGCGACGGGGTCAGCAGAATGATATCGCCGATGGACCGGGAACGCAGAATGAGGAGGCGCGCCCCGGCCGGCAAATCGGGGAGAAGGGAAGCCGCGATCATATGTTGCCCAGTGAGGCGCCGCGCGACGGCGTCACTCCGCATCCACCTTGGCGTCTTCGATGATCATGTCGGGGATATCATCTTTGATGGGATAGACACGCCGGCATTGGGCGCATTTCAGGCCTTGTCCGTCGGGCGTGAGCCGAACCGGCACCTTGCACGCCGGGCAGACCAGCATCTCGAGCAATTCCTGTGGTACGGCCATGCTTAACCTCCAAGGGCTGCGAATCGAGCAGACGTTCGCAGCGAATTCCCGCCGCAGGTCACTCCTCAGCAGCGTGGGTACTCTCCCAAGGCGTGATTTCCATCTGCAAAACGCAGGCCACAGTGCGCCAGGAAGGTGGATCGATTTTCCACACCGCCAGAATCGCGGAGCCCTGGTACACGCGCTCAAATCCCAACTCGGATTGGGAAATGGTCTCAATCGGCACGATCCACCAGCAGGCTTGCGGCCGTGTCTCCAGGGTGATCTTGACGCGTTGCCATTCATCCACGAGTGTCAGCCTGGCAGAATCGATTTCGCCGCGAAATTCCAGCGGGCGGCGAACATCCTTGGCCAGGAAATATCGATCGTGGGCGTCTGGAGCCAGAAAGTTCAGGACCAACTCGAGGCCCAACGCCATGCCTGTAGGGCAGGAGCGGTCGGCCGAAAGCGCCGAGCGGCATTCAATCTGCCAGGCCGTACCCGTTACTTTGGAAGCCAAGGTTTTGAGCGCATCCACGCGCATCGTGCAGCCGTTCGAGCGGACCTCCGTGACGCTGCGGAATTCGATGGCGGCCGCGGGGGCCTTGAGGGGCGCGGCCTTCCAAGCGCCGCGCGCCAGGGCGCCATTCTCCTCCAAGCGGAGAAATTCAAAGTCCTTCCAGTTTTTGGCGCTGGGAAAAACATAGGTGCGGAAGCAATGCCGCGCATAGCGGTCATAGCGCAGCAGTGCATCCAAGTGCGATTCCTTGCTCAGCACCTGATCATGGATGGAAGCGGGCCCTTCGCGCGGCGCCTGCTGGGAGGAAACATGTTTGCGCACCAGCGCGTGGTAGGGCTCGGGCCTCCGCATGAGGGAGTTCACCAACTCGACGCTCGCGGGCTGGAAGCGCAGGCTTGAAACCGTGGCGCCATCCGCGGGGTGCAGCGTCATGCCGGAAACACTCTGCCGGATCAGGATCTCCTCCTGCCCATCCAGATCGAAATCCGTGGTCACAATTTCGGGCCGGGTGGCGGCGCTCCGGCCTTCCGCGCAATCCAGTTGAAACTCCGCCTGAATCAGATGGCGAAGAATGGCGCTGCGCAGATGCGGAGCATAGAGTCCGCCGAATATGCCGTGCCAGTAAGGGTCATTGCACTGGGCGGCAAGAAGGTTCTCCTGCGCTTCCGTGAGCAACGCCGCTTTTTCCGTTCCACTTTCCGGCGGATTGCTCAGCGTCTGCAAGCGATGGCTCACCCCCAGCGCTTGTTTCTGAATTCGATTGGATTCCGTGTACTTGGTCAGGAAGTTGCGCCAAAGTCCTCCGCGCAAGAAGCGCAGGAAGCGCTCGCCATTCGGCATCCGCTCACTCTCTTCCAAACACGCCTTGAATTCCGTCGAGGCGGTGGGCGGAAGGGACCATTCCATCATTTCCGCGTATGAGGCCGTGGGCAGATAGATGCGCCCCACGGCCGGGTGCGAGCCGAGGTAATCCGCGACGGTGGTTGTCTCCAGCCAATCCTGGCAGTTCTCAAGAGTCTTCAAGAAGCGTTCCAACCAGCCGTTCTTAAAAACGTGCTCGTAAGTGCCGGGCCACACGCCGAACTTCTCGCAGTCATCACCCACGGCGAAGAGAGCGTCCTGCTGGTTGATGCCTTCCCGTAGAACCCGCAACGTCTCCGCCGGTTCCTGGAAGGGGATGGTGTAGCGGAGGGATTTCATGCTGGGCACCAGGCGCAAGGGAAGGCCATCCTCTTCCGTAACGAAGCTGCCGTGCAATTGCCAGGGCTGGAGGCCGGCAGCGAGAAAGTGCGTATCGTCCAGAATGACGTATTCCACGCCCGCTTGGGCCAAGGGACGGGGCAGCGTGGGCTCCCAAACCCGCTCGGCCACCCACGCTCCGCGCGGCACTGCGCCGAAGTGTTGGCGCAGGTAATCCGCCAGCTTGCGAAGCTGCGCGATCTTATCGGCATCGGGAATCATCGGTAGAATGGGCTCGTAATAGCCCCCGCCGACCAGTTCGATCTGGCCGCGCTCCACCAGTTCGCGAAGCTGCCGGAAGTATTCCGGATGGTGCTTTTCCAGCCACGCCAACAGGATTCCGGAGAAGTGCAGGCTCACGCGGATGCGCGGATGCGCGTCGAGAGTGCGCACAAATGGCGCATAGGATTTCTGGTAAGCGTCTTCGATGACGTGATCGAAATTCCCCACCGGCTGGTGCGCATGAATAACGAGAGCGAAAGAAACTTTACTCAATTTTGCCGCCCCTTCCGGCGGTTGAGGACATTTCGAGAAATTCTAGGATAAAACGGAACCGCGAGCATTGTCAGTAACAAATAATTTATCGGCGCGAGATACAGAGAAGATTAGCACCGAGATAGTTACAGGATTGTTTCGTTGCAACGCTTCGAGCTTCATCGGATTCCAAACGGGGTTCACAGTCCCAGCCAAGAAGTTCTCAGCGAGAAGCCGGGAGGATCGGGCTGCACCCTGCCCTTTCCCCCCAGGATTCTGGAAATGCAGATTTGCGATTCCCGACGTGCGCCTGGGTCCTGAATCCGGCCCCTGCGGCGTCGCTTGCCTGGGATCACCATCGGGCTTCCGCCCAATGTATTTCTCCTTTGCTTTCAATAACATTCTGGCATCGCAGGGATAAGTGGCTTATTTATCTATAACATTCTGGCCTGAGGGTGAATTTGAGCCAAGTCAATTTCATATCTCGCTTGTTTTCAGCGACATTCTGGGTAATGGAAGCGATTTTTGTTCCCCCTTTTTCCCGGCCTCGTGTATGCGGGATTTCTGTAGTTTCCTTGTTTTCAAAGACTTGGCCTTCTGCTGGGGCCATTACAACATCCCCAATTCCTCGCTAACCCGCTGTGTTTTCATAAACATTCTGGCCTCGCAGGGGTTCTTTGGCAGTTTCCCGTTAACGAGATTGCGCCTAAACCTCTTTCCCCTTGTCCGCGTGACGATAATGCCTCCCTGATGGGGGAGACCTTAACACCTTGGTAGGCTATACGATTTTTACCATTTTGTCAAAAGGAAGATTGTCTCAGGTTGTAGCAATTGTTACCCCCCCAAAAATCTCGCAAACCATCGCACTCCCCCCAGGCAGGCAACGGACCCACCAGCGCCAGGACGTGATAAGATTTGCGCCACAGGAGAGTACAGCCCGTTAGGCGATTAGCCCTATCGACCGGCGCAGGAGGAAGCATGTTGGACCCCAAGGCGTTGCTGGCATATTGCGAATCGGAATTGGACGCGCTTGTGCATTGTTTGCGGCAAGCGGTGGAGATTGAATCGCCCAGTCAAAACAAAGCGGCAATTGACCGCATGGCAAACTTTTTTGCCCATGAATTCAGCCAGCGGGGGAAAAATCCAACTCCTGGGCCACGCCACGGCAGGTTCGGCCGTGGTGGCGGAGTTCTGGGAAGGGGCGCGCGGGGCGAAGCCCCTCATGCTGCTGGGCCACATGGACACCGTGTGGGAAACCGGCACCTTGGCGGAGATGCCGTACCAGGTAAAGGAGGGACGCGCCTACGGGCCGGGAATTCTCGACATGAAATCCGGCATCGTCTGCGGCCTCTGGGCGGTGCAGGCGCTCGCCGCCTTGAAGGTTACTCCTCTCCGCCCCGTGCGTTTCTTCTTGAATGCGGACGAGGAGGTGTCAAGCATCGCCTTTCGCGACGAGTTGCTGGCGGAGGCCCGCCGCGCCCACGCGGTGCTGGTGCTGGAACCCGCTGCGGCCTATGGGGCACTCAAGACTTCCCGCAAGGGAGTGGGGGAGTTTCAGGTGACGGTTCGCGGCCGCTCGGCGCACGCGGGAATCTGTCCTTCGGGGGGCGTCAATGCCATTTCCGAGTTGGCCCGGCAGATCCTACGCATCGAAAACCTGTCCCGCCCCAAGAGGGGGCTGACCCTTAACGTGGACGTTGTCCAGGGCGGCACCCGCTCCAATGTGATTCCGGAACTGGCGGTGGCGCGCGTTGACGTGCGGGTGCCCACGGCGCTCGACCGCGAAAAAATTGAAAAGCAGATGCGCGATTTGTCGCCCATTCATCCCCAGGCCCAGTTGGAAATTACCGGCGGCGTCAACCGTCCTCCCTTGGAACGGAAGATGGCGACCGCGCTCTTTCGCCAGGCCCGCCATTTGGGACGCCAAATGGGACTGGAGATGAAGGAAGCCGCCACCGGAGGAGGCTCCGACGGCAACTTTACCGCCGCCCTGGGAATTCCCACGCTCGACGGCTTGGGAGGAACCGGCGACGGAGCCCACGCCCGCCATGAGCACGTCGTCATTTCGGAATTACCCCAGCGCGCGGCCTTGCTGGCGGCCTTGATGGCGACGATCTAAGAGGGAGTGCGCCTGCCTCCGCGCTACCAGCTACTCGCTTGCGTACCCATGCCCATTATCAGGGAGTGCTTTCGTACCAGTGCCGCCAAGCTGCGGAGTCCGTTCCCAAGTTTTTGCCGGAAATATAACGAAGCCCCTGGGCGGCCCAGGCGCGCTGTTGTTGGGTCAGCAGGGGGTCATCAAGCCATCCCACCAGGCTTGCCGCCGCCACCATGCGTTGTCCGTGGGTGTACATGCCAGACTCCGATAATCCACATACAGCGAGTTCCTGCACGGCGGGGGAAGGATCATTGCGGAATCGATCAAGGAGCATGGGTATGGTCTCATCGGTGGCCAGAAGCGCAAGGCCGATTACCGCAAATCTGCGAACGGTCACATCAGGATCAACAAGGTAGGCGTCAATGATCTTTGCCGTGTGCTCAGGATCGACGCCGCGGTTTCCGAGAGCCCCAAGCAACCACAACGCCCAGGTACGTTGCGTTGGATTTCCGACGGCTTTTTCGAGTGTGTTTAGCCCGCTCTCATCGCGAGGAATGCCGTTGAGTGCGAGTTGCGCCTGGATAGCTGCTGCTCGTGCCTGTAGTTCTTTGCCGTTGATGCCCGTGGTGATGAATTGATCTGTTTTCGGCGTGGTCTGAGTCTTGCCGGTCCATCCGTCCGACTGGGCCAAGACCTGGTTAGCGGCGGCGAGATCTCCCGCGGCAACGCGCTCAAGGAGTCCTTCGGCTTCAGCCTGTCTCGCGGCGTCAGTCGTGCGGCCAGTCGCCACGCCGGCATTTCCATTGCTCCACCCCGCTGGGGACGAGGACGAAAGGAGTCGCTTGACCACACGCTGGGCTCCCCAAGCCAGGAAGACGATTATTGCCGCCATCACTGCTATGTAGATGACAACCAGCGCCTTGCTCGAAGCCCACGATTCTTGCGGCGCGAGATTAGACGGCGGCTCGCCGCTTTGTGCCGGTGCGTCCTTCGAGGCTTTTTCGATTTCGACAAGCGCCTGCACCACCTCGACTTCCGAGGGTTTCGGCGAACTTAAGGACCGATCGGATTTTAGGCTTTCGTCCATGGTGTCCCCCAGTTGGCAATGATAGAAACAAAGCCCGTGTGCGTCCATGACCCATTGGTACTACTGGCACCAGCAAAAAGCGGCCACGGTTTCGCCACCTGTTACGACCCGTATTTCTTCACCACGTAATTGGCTACTTCCGTTTCGAAGGTGGGATAATCCATGCGCAAATCGTTTTGCAGGATGGTGCTGAAGTCCGAGGAAGGCATTTGTTTCAACATGCGGCGGACTTCCGCTATGCCGAAAGCATCGCGGAGGTATTCGAGCGCGGCCAGGGACATGGCGTAAGCCTGCACCGCCTGATCCGGGGACAAACCCATGAAAGACCCTTCCAGCGAGGCAAGAGCCGGAGTCTTCCCGGCGGCGACGGCTTGCGCCAACCGGCTTCCCATCCCGGCGGTCGTGGCGCCTTCCTCAAGCTGTGCCAGACCCTCGTTGAACCAGGTGGGGCAGTGGCCCAGCGTGATCTGGCGGACAAAGGAATGCGTCAACTCGTGTTTGAGCACGCGCGCCAGGTCCGGGGTCATTTGCGTCAGGCCGGAAACGGGAACGCGAATCTTCCCGTCATTCAAAGCGCCCACCCAGGAGGGGGACCGGGTGATGTCGCGGAAGTCCTGATTGGGATAAATAATCGCGACGATGGCCTCCGGGGGGGAATAATCCAGGTCCAGCACCAGGTCCTGAAAGGAGCCGTCCAGGCTGTTCAAAATCTCGCCACTCAGCTTTTCGTTCTTCTGGCCGTCGTAGCGCAGCAGGAAATGTTCGCTGCGCAATTCCGAATAAGCGCCGGAAACCTCCCGCTCGCGTTGCGCCTTGTCCACCGCTTGACGAATTTGGGCATTGTCGTGAATGGCAAGCGCCTTGTTCCACTGCGTGATGGCTTGATCGAGATCCTCCATCCCGTAGTAGGCCGCGCCCAAGAGCGCCGTATAGTCCGGAGACTGGGGATAACGGTCCGCCTCCGGCAACAACAGATCGACGGCTTCCAAATAATGTTCCTGCTTCCACAACAAGTAGCCCAGCGCCAGGGTCAGGGCCTGGTCGTGCGGCAGATACTTGAGCGCCTCGCGATATTTGAGGATGGCCCCCTCGGGGTCACCCTGGCGCGTCAGAAAAACCGCTGCCGCCTGGAAGGCTTGTTTGAGTTTATGAAGATTATCCGGTGTGGGATGGTCGATGGCTTCGTCCGCCAGTTGCGTCAGGTAAGCCTCGTCCACAGCATCATCGTGGATGGCCGCCGATCCTTCCCCCAGCGAGGTATCCACGGGCGGCGTGAGCGGCAAGGGGACATCGCGGCTCGGGCGGGCAGGTTCCTGCGCCGGCGCGGCGGCGGGGGCATCCGATTTCTCCACGTGGTCCACCATGGACAGGGGAATCGCAAATTCACCGCCGTCCAGTTCATAGTGGACCTGTTTCTCGTCCTCTTGGGTGACTTGGGCAACAATCCTTCGACCGTTCTTCAGGTAGATAACATCCGCGAGCAGCAGCGAGGGAAGCAGGAGCAGGACACACAACAGGCACCCAATCCACGCAGCTTTCCCGTTGGGCGCGAAGGGCAGGCGGATTTTGGTGGTCTTTGCCATCGTGCCCGCATCATATAACAAGGGTGCGAGGTCCGTCGAGTTGATGAGGGCCAACATCCGCGCTACAGTGGAATTCTGGAAGGGGTGTAACATGGGCTCCGTGGAAATCTTTCCGGGGCGGAGTTGCCGTTTGGGGCGCAAGTTGGCGCTGCCCGCGCTCGGGTTGCTCGCTGGGGCGCTCTACGCTCAAACCGGCGCCGCGCCACGCCCTCCCGAGCCCCTCCAACTGCTGAATCAGTTGAACAGCGTCACCTTGGACCGCACCCACATCTATGCGATCCGCGACGCCCACGTCACGCGCGGACGGATGGAAATGTATCTTAATCGCGGCTTCATCGCTTTCCTGACGCCGGTCGAAGGCGAGATCACCGGGGCCGTTTTCTGGGGAGAAGGTGAAGTTTTGATGATCCCGCCCGACCGGGCCGAGAAGCGCAGTCTGGCGCAGTTCACGCAGTCCCCCATCCTGGAGGAGAAGATCGATACCGTTTACATGCGTTTCACGGACCGGACTGCGCGAGAATTGCTTGCGGCGTCGCGCCCTCCTGATCCGGATGATCCCGAGCAACCCGGCCCCTTCCTGGAAGAGTGGGCGGCCATGGGTCTCGTCCCGAATTTTGAAACTGGCGTGCGCATCCTCATGGACATGCTCAGCGACCGCAACCATCCCTACTTCTACGCTCGTGTACACGGGGAGGAGCTGGGAGTATTCGAGATCGTTGACGACGAGCGCCTGGCGGAACCCTTTTCCATAAGCTCGTTGGGCGAGGCCGGCTCCCGGAAATTCAACAATACCTGGTGTTCATTCCCCACGCATCGTTCGGTGGATGACCCGGTTGCATCCTGGGATGTTACCGCCAGGGCGCTGGCATACACCCTGGACGTTCGCATTCATCCCGACCATAGCCTGGAAGGCCGGGCGGAGATTCAGCTCGAATCCCGTTCGGGGCAAGATCGCGTGATCTCCTTTGGGCTCTCACGCTGGCTCGCGGTGGCAGGAGTCGAGGACGATCACGGTCGCAACGTCACGGTGATCCAGGGCCCAGGGGAGGCGCGCGCCTACGATCACGTCGAAGTGGTGCTTCCCCACCCTCACCCGGCTGGGGAACGGTATCGGTTGATCTTCCATTATCATGGCAACGTTATCGCCGACGTCGGGAACGGCGTGCTGTATGTTGGCGCGCGGGGAAGTTGGTACCCCAACATCGATATCGGCCTGCCCAGCGAGTACGACATGACCTTCCACTACCCGCGCAAGCTGGTGCTGGTGGCCACCGGCGCGCGCGTCGAGGAGAAGACGACGGAGGGCGAGGCGGAGAGCCGTTGGCGGTCGGACGGCGTTTTCCGCGTAGCCGGCTTTAACCTGGGCCCCTATACCTCGGTCGAGCGGCACGCGGGCAAGACGCGCATCACGGTTTATGCCACGCGGGAAGCAGAAAGTTCACTGGAAAAACAGCATGCCAACGAGCCGCCCCCGCCCATAGTCATGGGCGGATCATACCCGGCCCTTCGCTCTGCACTTCAGTTAGAGGTGATTCCCCTCGAGCCTTCCGCCCTGTTGAATGACGTCGCCGACGTCTCCTCACAGGCCGTGCAATATTACGCCAGCGTGTTCGGTCCATTTCCTTACCCCCGCTTGGCCATCGCGCAAATTCCGGGACGCTTTGGCCAGGGCTGGCCGGAACTTGTGTACCTGTCCACTCTTTCCTTTCTCCCCAAGACCGAAAGGTCGGAACTGGGCTTGAGCAAGGAAGGGGACGATCCCCTGGGGCCGACCATGATCGCGCATGAAATTGCTCATCAATGGTGGGGAAACCTCCTGGGTTGGCAGACCTACCACGACCAGTGGCTTTCCGAAGGGCTGGCGGATTACGCCGCAGCCCTTTTCCTGGAACAGGGCAAGGACGGTAACCACAAGTTCCACCATCTGCTGCACATCTACAAGGATGATTTGCTGGCCAAGACCAGCGAGGGCGCCACCGTTGAATCGGGCGGTCCCATCTGGCTCGGGCAGAGGCTCTCCAGCTCTCTGGATCCGGAAGGATACTCCAACATCGTTTACAAGAAGGCCTGCTGGGTTCTTCACATGTTGCGGGGATTGATGACTGATCCCAAGACGGGTTCAGACGCCCGCTTCTTCCACATGTTGCGCGACTTTGTGACCCGATATCAGGGTCAGGCTGTCTCCACTGAAGATTTCATTCATCACGCGGAAAAATACATGACACCGGAGAGTGACCTGGAAGAAAACCACAAGCTCGATTGGTTCTTTAACGAGTGGGTCTATGACACGGGAATCCCCGCTTACACGTTCAAAAGTGAGGTTCGCGCACTTGCCAATGGTTCCTATGCCGTGCACGGGACCATCACTCAGAGCAATGTCTCCGAAGATTTTGAGATGCCGATTCGGGTGGTCGCTCTTTATGCGCGGGATAGGCGGGTCACGCTGGGACAGGTGGTGGTGGACGCGCGCGGAGCTACCTTCAAATTCACCACACATCAAAAACCGCTACGCGTGATGATTGATGAGGAGAATTTGCTGGCGGTGGTGCACTGACGGACAGCGGTATTTCAAATCGAAAATCTCAACTCTCAGATCTCGAATCTCCGATACCTCACCCCGGCGGCCAGTTAAGACGGCGGCCTCCCAGCACGTGGACGTGCAGGTGGAACACGGATTGCCCCGCCCCTGCGCCGTTGTTGATCACGGTGCGATAGCCCTTGGATTCCAGCCCCCGCTCCCGCGCCAGTTGTGCCGCCACAAGAAGAAGATGGCCGAGCAACCCTTCGTCGTCGGCCATGGCCTCCTTGAGAGAAGGGAGGTGCTTCCGCGGAAGCACCAGCAGGTGGACCGGCGCCTGCGGGTGAATGTCTTCAATCGCAATGGCGCGCTCGTCCTCATGAACGATCTTGGCGGGGGACTTTCGATCGATGACCCGGCAGAAGAGGCAATCCACCATTAGTTCGCCCTGACGACAAAAGTCTCCGTCGCCAAATTCGCGCTGCGAAGCTTTTCCGCCAGCGCCTGCGCCGCGCCCTCGGAACTCTCGTGGCCCACGCGCACGCGATAGAAGAGGCCGTCGCCGCGGTCGAAACTCAGGATAATCACCGGCCCGTAGCTCGCCTCGATGAGGGCCTTCAAGCGGCCGGCATTGGCGGGGTCGCGGAATGCGCCCACCTGCACGGCAAAGACGGCGGCCTCCGCGGTTGATCCGAGTCCCAGGATTTCGAGTTGCACGCGCGCAATGCCGGACATTCCCATGGCCTGCGCCGCGGCATAGGAGAGATCGATAATGCGGCCCTCCACGAACGGTCCGCGGTCATTGATCCGCACGTCCACGTCGCGGCCGTTCTCGAGGTCGTGCACGCGCACCTGAGTGCCAAACGGCAGGGTTCGATGCGCGGCCGTCATGTCGTACATATTGTAAATCTCGCCGCTGGCCGCACGACGCCCGTGATAGGGATGGCCGTACCAGGAAGCAATCCCCTCCTCCCCCTGGATGATGGGCGCGGCTGGAGCTGCCGAAGTGCGAGAGGACGGCGGCGACGTTGTGGTGGCAGCCGGCGGAGGTAGGTTGCGAGCGGAAGGAGCAGCCGCCTTGTTGTGGTGCAGGCAGGCCGTGGCGCAAATCAGCATCACCATCGCCGCGCCGATTCGGGCAGCGCGGGATTGACGTCTTCCCACCGGTCCTTCCGTAGGGTGATTCAGCACGGCGTCAGGGTTTTGTCTCTTCCTTTTCCAATCGCTCCGCCATTTTCATCAGGCGGATTGCGGACTTTCTCAGGAACTCCGCCGTCTCCTTTTTGGTTTGGGGACGGACTTCGTCGTTGATAAACTTCCGCAGCTTTTCGAACTCGCGATCGAGGGTTCGGCCGGCATCTTCGAAATTCATAACTCGATTCCTCCCTGATGACGACTATTCTAGCCAAGCTGCTGGCGCGCCACAAATGAAATTCCTGGAAAGATAGTTCGGGGTCCGGAGTCCGAAGTCCGGGGTCAAAAACAAAGCCCGCGCGGGCGCAATTTCATGCAGAGGCCCCGCGGCGCAGGCAACCGACCGGCAGTTTCCGCAGTTTTCCATCGCGGTGTCAGATATAATCTAAGTTTGAGTTTGCCTGTGAGGATGGAAAGAGTGAAACGTCTAAACTTGCAGCTCCAGTTCGGAGCTCGGACTTCGGACGCCGGACTTCGGACCTAAGCATGCCCCTACCTCCCAAACTGTGGTTCCAATGGCAGCGGCTCAAGAAGGCTTTCGGCTCTTCTTTGGGCGCGCAGGAAAACATGCCCAGTAGTACGGTCCGCATGTGCCCGCACTGCCGAGCCCTGATTGACCGCGACGCCAAGGTGTGCCCCCTCTGCGGCGAGGCCACCGGCCCCGTGCGCGCCCGCGGTGGCGGCAGCACGCCCGGCCGCATCCTGGGCGTGATCCCGATTCCGACCACTGCGACCTCCGTGATCGTTGTCGCCAACCTCGCGCTTTACGGTATTTCCTGGTACATGACGCAGAATACCGAGGCGGCGCAGTTGTACGGAGCGCCCTCCATGGGCGGCATCGACGGACATGTGCTCATGCGGCTCGGCGCCAAGGCTCCCTACATCCTGGCGGGTCAATGGTGGCGCTTGGTGACGGCCATGTTCCTGCACGCCGGCCTGCTCCACATCGGCATGAACATGTGGTGCCTGGTGGATCTGGGGCCGGAAGTGGAATCGCTCTTCAGCGCGACCAAATTCACCGTGCTCTATCTGGTGACGGGAGTTTTCGGGTTCGTGGTCAGCCTTTGGTGGTCCCCCTTTGGAATGTCGGTGGGGGCGTCCGGCGCTATCATGGGACTGATTGGAATCTTGATCGGCGCGAGCTTCCATCACGGACACCTGGGCAAGGAGTATCGCAGCCAACTCTGGAAGTGGGTCATTTATATTGCGATCTTTGGCCTCTTTTTCGCCGTGGATAACGCCGCGCACTTTGGTGGGTTGGCGAGTGGCCTCGTGCTCGGCTACCTTATTCCGGAAGGTGAACCTGCGACGCGCCCCAGCGAGAACATGTGGAATGCGCTGGCCGTGCTTTCCGTGTTGATTATCGCCGGCTCATTCGTGCTGATGACATTGCAACTCTCCCATTGACAATTGCCGATTCCCGATTTTCGATTGCCCAAACCTGCATTTCCATCTTCCGGATTGAGGATCAATCCTTAAAGGTTTTGAGGCTTTTCCTTCGGCAATCGACAATCGGCAATCGACAATCAAAGCCCCAGATGGGCAAGGAAGAGCCGCGGACTTGCGGAATGGGTTCGCGCAACGCTTCTCATTTCGTTGCGGGCGGGACGAAGGGCAACGCAGCCACCTCCGCTGTGACGCCGCTTGCAAAGGTGAGTTTACCTCCGGGCTCGGTGAACTCGCGGCGCACGTAGGCGAGTGCAACTGTCTTGCCCAGCGTGGGTGATAGGCAGGAACTGGTAACCTCAGCCACTTCTCTTCCTTCCACCACTGCCTTCTCGCCCGGCGGAAGCGGCTGCTCGGAATTCACCATCAATCCCATCAGTTTCCAATTCACATGGCCGCGGCTGCGGGCGCGCTCCACAATTTCCTGCCCGATGTAGCAACCCTTGTTGAAGCTGAGCGCGTTCAAGAGGCCCGCTTCGAGGGGAATGACGTCTTCGCCGAGTTCCGTCCCATAGCGCGGAATGCCGGACTCGATGCGCAGGCTTTCCAGCGCCTCCCACCCGCAGGGAAGCATGTCATAGGTCGGCGCCTGGCCGCACGCCGCGCCCCAAACGGATTCCATCCCGGCAGCATTCACCCACACTTCGTAGCCCTCTTCGCCTGTGCTCGAAGCGCGAACCACGCGGATGGGGAAACCCGCGTAGTTCGAAGCGAAGTGGCTAAACTCCTGCATCGCCGGCAGGTCGATGTGGAGCGTCTTCTCGAGCAATCCTCGCGCCAGTGGCCCCTGGAACGCCAACGCGTAGAGATCGAGCGGGTCGATTTCCACCTGGTCGGCAATGATGTAGCGGCGAAAACTCTGGATGGCTTTTTCACGCAAGTCGGCATCGGTATCGACGAGGAAGCAATCCTCGGCGCAGTAGAGGCGCAAGTCCACCACGATGTGGCCTTGGGCGTTAAGGAGTGTGGCGTAAGTGCCTTGGCCGGGCGCGAGCTTTTTGACGTTGTTGCTCACCAGGCGCTGGAGCAGCTTCGCGTGGTCACGGCCTTTCATGCGAAACTTGGCGCGAAAGGAAAAATCGAAAAGGCCGGAGGCGGTGCGTACGGCGCGGTTCTCCGCCGCGGGGTCGGCGAACTGTGCGGGAACCATGGCGCCGTGATATTCCGCGAGCGTGGCGCCCTGGGTGCGGTGATATTCAGCGAGAGGAGAAGTAATCATTTGTGATTCGCGATTGGTGATTGGTGATTGAAAAGAATCGAATTCTGATGATTGTTGTCGGTAACTGCAAGAATCGAAGATTGAACCAAGGATGATTGGGAACTATCTGTCGGCGATCGCCAATTCCTTCAATCACAAATCACCAATCACAAATCACCAATGTCCAAATCACCAATCGCAAATCACCAATGCTAAAAGAATCCCAATTGCAGCTTGGCCGCTTCCGACATCATGTTTTTATCCCACATCGGTTCCCACACCACATCCACTTTCACGTTCTTGACTCCGGGGATCACCGTGATTTTGTCTTCCACCTCACCGGGAAGCGTGCCGGCGGCAGGGCAACCGGGCGAGGTCAAAGTCATTTTCACGTAAACCTCCGCCGTGGGCTCCACCTTGACCTCGTAGATCAATCCGAGGTCGTAGATGTTCACGGGGATTTCCGGATCGTAAACGGTGCGCATTCTCTCGACGATCTTATCGTTGAGCGCCACGATCTCGGAAACGTTGAGTGCGGTCGCCGAAGCGGCGGCGGCAGAATTCTGTTCAGGCATTCAGACTCCTCCGGAATTGTCAATTGGTGATTGTCGATTGCGAATCGGCGAATCATTCAATCAGCGACCCCTTCAATCACCAGCGACAAAACCCGAATCATCGATCCGTTCATTCACCAATCACAAATCACCAATCACAAATGTTCAATCACTCCGAGCTCGCCACTGCCGGGCTACCCTCGAGCGCGCTCTTCATGGTGTGCCAGGCGAGCGAGGCGCACTTGACGCGCACGGGGAATTCGCAGACGCCGGAAAATACCGCCAGCTTGCCGAGAGCGGGCCCGCCCGCGGAACTCACCGGTTGGCCAGTCACCAGGCTGTGAAATTCCTCGAAAAGGGCTTCAGCTTCCCTACGGGTTTTACCTTTCAGCGTCTCCGTCAGGATCGACGCGGAGGCCGTGGAGATGGCGCAGCCGGAACCCTGAAAGCTGATGTCCGTAATGCGGTCATCCACAAGCGTGAGATAGATGGTGACCTTGTCGCCGCACAGAGGATTGTATCCGTTGGCCTGGTGGTCAGCATTCTCGATGGGATGGAAATTCCGCGGCCGCTTGCTGTGATCGAGGATGACCTCTTGGTAGAGGTTGCTTAGTTCGGACATAATCCCTCAAAATCTGGTGATTGGTGATTGGTGATTGACGAATTCCAATCGTCCACCGCTTCTATCGCCCATCGTTCATCGTTCATCGCCGATCCTGAATCGTTGATCGCCAATCCTCCATTTCCGCAATCGCCAATCACCAATCACAAATCACCGATTCTCTCAGGCAAACATTCCCTTCACGTGCTCCAGGCCCGCCGCCAGGGCGTTAATCTCCTGCTTGGTATTGTAAAAGGCCAGGGAGGCTCGCACCGTGGCGGGCACGCCAAAGCGCTCCATCACCGGCTGCGCGCAGTGATGCCCCGTGCGCACGGCGATGCCTTCCTGATCCAGCACGGTGCCGACGTCGTGCGGGTGGATTCCCTCCAGCACAAAGGAGAGGACCCCGGCCTTCTCGCGCGCCGTGCCGATCAGGCGCACGCCGGGAATCTGGCCGATGGCCTCGCTGGCGTACGTCAGCAAGGCATGTTCGTAGGAGGCTATATTCTCCATGCCAATACGCGCGAGGTAATCGATGGCAGCGCCCCAGCCAATCGCCCCCGCGATGTTGGGCGTTCCCGCTTCGAATTTGTTCGGGATGTGATTGTAGAGGGTCTTCTCAAAGGTAACAGAGAGAATCATGTCGCCGCCGCCCTGGTAAGGAGGCATGGATTCCAGCAGCCTGGCCTTGCCATATAGCGCGCCGATGCCCGTGGGTCCGAAGGCTTTGTGGCCGGAAATCGCGTAAAAATCGCAATCCAGCGCGCGGACGTTGACCTTCATGTGGGGCGCGGCCTGGGCGCCATCGACGAGCACCGGGATGTTCCGGGCATGGGCCATTTCCACAATCTGTTTGACCGGATTGATGGTGCCAAGCGCGTTGGAAACGTGGGCGACGCTCACCAGGCGCGTGCGATCTGTGATCAGTTTTTCAAATTCATCCAAAATCAATTCGCCGCGATCGTTGATGGGGCCGACGCGCAGGCGGCAGCCTTTTTCCTCGCAGAGTATCTGCCAGGGGACGATGTTGGAGTGATGCTCCATCGCCGTAATTAGGATTTCGTCGCCCGCGCCGATGTGATGGCGGCCGTAAGTCTGCGCTACCAGATTGATGCCTTCCGTCGAGCCGCGCACGTAGATGATTTCGCGCGGCTCGGCGGCGTTCAAGAACCGTTGCAGCTTGACGCGCGCGTCCTCATAAGCCTCGGTGGAGCGCTCGCTGAGCAGGTAAACGCCACGATGGATGTTGGCGTTATCCTGTGTGTAATAGTGCAGCAGGGCATCAATGACCGCCTGCGGCTTCTGGCTGGTGGCCGCGTTGTCAAGATACACCAGCGGCCTGCCGTGCATCTTTTGCTTGAGGATGGGAAAGTCCTCGCGGATTCGCCGCACATCGAACGACGCGGGCGGCGCCGGCGGTTCGACTAACGCGGTCTGTACCAGATTGCGTGTTGTTGCCATCGATACTCCATTTTCGATTGTCGATTGACGATTCTCGATTGGTGATTGACGGATTGGAATCTCCATCAGTCAATCGGGAATCGACCATCATTAATCGGCACTTCTTTCAATCACAAATCACCAATCGCAAATCACCAATCCTTGCAATCGTCAATTCCTTGCCAGCCTTGCAAACAGCCTCTCCGCCAGCTTTTCGCGCAGGGGCTGAAACTTGATGCGTTCCATGACGTCATTGGCGAAAGCGTAGGTGAGCAGCTTTTTGGCCTCTGCGGCGCAAATGCCACGGGAGCGCAGGTAGAAGACCGCCTCGGGATCAATCTGGCCGACGGTAGCGCCGTGCGTACACTTCACATCGTCGGCAAAAATCTCCAGTTGCGGCTTGGTGTTGATGATCGCGTTCTCGGAAAGCAGCAGGTTCTTGTTGCTCTGCTTGGAATCGGTTTTTTGCGCGTCGGGGCGGACAATAATCTTGCCGTTGAAGACGCCTTGCGATTTGCCGTCCAGCACGCCCTTGTAAATCTCGCGGCTGGAGCAGTGGGCCTTGGCGTGGTCGATGATGGTGTGGTTGTCCACGTGCTGCCGCCCGGTAATCACATAGAGACCGTGCAAGAGTGACTCCGCCCCTTCACCATTCAGCACCGTGTTCACTTCCTCACGCGTAAGGGCTCCGCCCAGTTGGATGGCGTGCGTCGCCACGCTCGATGACCGCTCCTGCTGCACCTGCACGCGCGCGTAATGGAACGCCGCGTCGCTTTCCTGCTGCACCTTGCAATAGTCCACCAGCGCGCCCTCGCCGGCCACGATTTCCGTAACCGTGTTGGTGAACGTGGTGTCTTCCTCCAGGCTCAAGAAGGTTTCCACAATGCTGGCCTGGCCGGTGTCACCGACTAGGATCAAATTGCGCGGGTGCGCGACGGTGGGCCGGCCGCCGCCGTGGGAAATCTGCAAAATGTGCAGGGGCTTTTGCAGGACCGCGCCCTTGGGAATTTCGATAAAAGCGCCGTCTTCAAAAAACGCGGTGTTGAGCGCGACGAAAGCGTGGGTCTTCGCGTCCGCGTAGCGCCCCAAGTACCGCTCCAGCAGCGCGCCGTGGTTTTTCCAGGCTGACGCCAGACTGCCGGCCTTCAGTCCCTTGGGAACCTCGCGCAGCTTCGAGAGTTCGGGAACGTAGCAACCGCTAAGAAATGTCAGGCGGCTGCACCCCAAATCGGCCAGCGGCAGGCGCGCAATCTTTTGCCGAATTTCCTCCGTCAGCTTCACCCGCGCCGGCGCGAAGGGCGTGGCGGCCAGCTCCGAGATATTGGTGTAAATCCACTCTTCTTCGTGAGTGGTCGGGAATCCGAGTTCGGCAAAACTTTCGATGGCCGCGTGGCGAAGCTTGGCGAGCCACGCCGGCGCGTTCTCATTGAGAGCCTTCTCCAGGTGCGTGAAGCTTTTGAGGTAGAGTCCTTCTTGTTCTTTAACAGCAGTCATCAGATTTCTGTTTTCCTTCCTCTGCGCATATCGAATGCCCTGGCCCGCTCGCTTAGGAAGAACAAGTCAAAAGTCAAAACGCAAAAGTCAAAAGTGAAAACCCAAGCCGGAACCGGCGCGTGTCCACAGTAATTCTGGAATATCGGCTTTGACTTTTGCCTTTTGCGTTTTGACTTTTGACTTGTTCTTCCATCACAGCAAATACATCCTTCGTTGGCTGGGGAAAGCCGCGGACCTACAAAACAGGTCCGCGCTACGCTTACTCATTGCAATCCCACACCGCTTTCCACTGCCTCCTCAAGCCACCCATATCCCTTGTCTTCCAATTCCAACGCCAATTCTTTTCCGCCGGACTTAACGATGCGTCCGTTCGAAAGCACATGGACAAAGTCCGGAACAATGTAGTTGAGCAGGCGCTGGTAGTGCGTCACCACGATGGTGGAGCGGTCGGGAGAGCGCAGGGCGTTGACGCCGGTGGCCACAACCCTCAGGGCGTCGATATCCAGGCCGGAGTCTGTCTCATCCAGAATGGAGAGTTTCGGTTCCAGCACCGCCATCTGGAAGATCTCGTTGCGCTTTTTCTCGCCGCCGGAAAATCCTTCATTCACGGAGCGCGACATCAGGCTCTCGTCCATTTCCAACAGCTTCATTTTGCCGCGCACCAGGGTGAGGAAGTCCATGGCGTCGTACTCCTCGAGGCCGCGATGCTTGCGCACGGCGTTGAGCGCGGCACGAAGAAAATAGGTGTTGGAAACCCCCGGAATTTCCACGGGGTATTGGAAAGCGAGGAAGATACCCTCCCGCGCGCGCTCTTCCGGCGACAGATCGAGCAAATCCTTGTCCTCGAATGTCACCTCGCCGCCCGTGACGGCGTAAAGCTCGCGGCCCGCCAGCACTTGCGCGAGCGTGGATTTGCCGGAGCCGTTCGGCCCCATGATGGCATGCACTTCCCCCACGTTCACCTGCAGGTCAATCCCGCGCAGGATTTCCTTGTCACCAACATTAGCGTGCAGATCCTTGATCGTTAGCATTCATTGCTCCCTTGTGGGAAATAGAAATCGGAAACTGGAAATTGGAAACTAGAAACTGGAAATCGGAAACTTGAAGCTCTGGACGCCGTGTGCGATGTTGATAACGCGGCGCGGTTCAAATTCCGGCTTATTCGGGTCCGGTCTAATTTCCAATCTCGATTTTCAGTTTCCAGTTTCGAGTTTCCCATTTCGAGTTTCCAGTTTCATGCCTTCTTCCGCAGCCCGTCGATGCTCAGCGTTCCGGCGCCGCGCGTTGACAGATAGAGGAAGAAAAAGCAGTAAACCACCGCCAGTTCTCCATGATTCATGATGGGCCAGAAGCCCCCGGGATGGTGTGCCTTGAAATAGGCAACTGCCATTTCGCCACTCAACAGAAAAGCTAATGGCCGAGTGAATAGTCCCAACGCAATCAGGATCCCGCCGCCGAATTCGAGGATTCCGGCCGTCAGCATCAAGGGAACGTGGAGCATGGGGTGTCCGCCAAAAGCGCCAAAGAGCTTCATGGCCCCATGGCAGGCGAACATGAACGCGATTACAACTCGGGTTGCGGCGAGAACTATGTCTTGGAGGTTGGTCATGGTTGTGGTCCCCTCTTTGCGGTTTTCTCACTTCGTGGCTCGCACATGAGCTATGTGTTGTCGCCTATTGCTGTTCCCTTTCTCCCGCGGCTCATTCGTTACCTGGCCCATTTTGATGCCGCACATTCTGATGTAGGACCGGTTCGCGAACTGCCCCTAGGCGGCCTCGAACAGGCTCGAAACCTTGACGGAAAAACCTGGAAGCAGCTCGGGGTCGTCCAAGGTCTCGTCATCCCGGCGGCGAACGACGCCGGACAAACCGTGTACATACACTTCGCGATGTTCGGGGAAGACCAGCCAAACACGCGTTGAACCCGCAGCGAAGTAATCACTAATGCGCCGGTCCAGTTCACGCGGCGTGTTGCTCGGCGAAATGACTTCAACCGCCAGGTCCGGCGCGCCCTCCGGCAGTTGGCGTGGCTCAATCGAGCGCCCAGCGCGCACAAACGCAATATCAGGAATTCGCACGGTGTCGCCAAACAGGTGGAAAGCCTGCTCCGACCAGACTCGCCCCAGGCCACGTCCCGCCAGGAAGTTTCGCAAAGCGACAAGTAACGTATCCCGGACATCGTTGTGTTCTGGCATCGTCGGCGACACAGTGATGAGTTCTCCTTCCACAAGCTCGTAGCGCACGTCTGGCGTCTCCGAGCGCCGCAGGAAATCTTCAACTGTTAAGAGCGTTTTCGTAGCCATGGTTTCTCCTGATCCATCACCCCACGCTGCCTTCCAGACTCACGCCCAACAACTTCTGCGCTTCCACGGCGAATTCCATGGGCAACTCGCGGAACACCTGCTTGCAGAAGCCGTTGACGATAATGCCTACCGCATCTTCTGTCGAGATTCCACGTTGACGGCAGTAGAAGATCTGATCTTCGCCGATTTTAGAAGTCGAAGCTTCGTGCTCGACGGTGGCCGTGGAATTCTTCACCTCGAGATACGGGAACGTGTGGGCGCCGCATTTGTCGCCGATCAGCAGGGAATCGCACTGAGAGTAATTGCGGGCGTTGGCCGCACCTTTCAGGATGCGCACCGCGCCCCGATAGCTGTTTTGGCCGCGCCCGGCGCTTATGCCCTTCGAGACAATCGTGCTCTTGGTGTTCTTGCCGATGTGAATCATTTTGGTGCCGGTGTCCGCCTGCTGGTAATTGTTGACGACGGCGACGGAGTAAAACTCGCCCACGGAATTCTCTCCCTGGAGGATGCAGCTTGGATACTTCCAGGTGATGGCCGAGCCGGTCTCGACTTGCGTCCAGGAAATCTTGGAATTCACCCCCGCGCACTTGCCGCGCTTGGTTACAAAGTTGTAAATGCCGCCCTTGCCGTTCTTGTCGCCGGGATACCAGTTCTGCACGGTGGAATACTTTACCGTGGCGTTATCGAGAGCCACGAGTTCAACAACCGCCGCGTGGAGCTGGTTCTCATCGCGCATGGGGGCCGTGCAGCCTTCCAGGTAGCTCACGTAGGCGCCCTCGTCCGCCACAATCAAGGTGCGCTCAAACTGGCCGGTATCCTTGGCGTTGATGCGGAAGTAGGTGGAAAGCTCCATGGGGCAGCGCACGTCCTTGGGGACGTAAGCAAACGACCCGTCGCTAAAAACGGCCGAATTGAGCGTGGCGTAAAAGTTGTCAGTGTAAGGAACCACCGAGCCCAGGTACTTGCGCACGAGGTCCGGATGCTCGCGCACCGCTTCCGAGAAGGAACAGAAAATGATGCCCATCTCGCGCAGCTTCTCCTTGAAAGTGGTGGCCACGGAGACACTGTCAAACACGGCGTCGACGGCCACACCCGCCAGCAGCTCGCGCTCCTTGAGGGGGATGCCGAGCTTCTCGTAAGTCTTCAGGAGCTCGGGGTCGATGTCCTCGGGCCGCTTGGCGGAGGCCTTCTTGGGCGCGGAGTAGTAGCGGATGGCCTGGTAATCGATGGGAGGGAACTTCACGTTGGCCCACGTGGGCTCCTGCATCTTCAGCCAATGGCGATAGGCCTTCAGGCGCCATTCCAAAAGCCATTCGGGCTCGCCCTTTTTGGCGGAGATCAGGCGAATGACCTCCTCGTTCAACCCCGGCGGCACGGTTTCCTGTTCAATGTCGGTGATGAAACCGTATTTGTATTCCTGCGTCGCCAGGATTTCGACGTCGGTTTGAGGCGTTGCCATTATGATTCCTCCTAGAATTGCCGATTGACGATGGTTAATTGCCGATTGCTGATTGCCGATTGACGATTGCCAAAATCCAATCGTCAATTTCCCCGTGCTTCATCGTCATTCCCCTCAACTACAATCTTCAGGTCGCATTTCCTTCAATCGTCAATCGACAATCGTCAATCGACAATTCCTACGCTGCCGCCGTTCCACCCATCTCGCGCAGGCGCTTTACGGTTTCCACCACGCGGCCGAGGCAGTAATCGATTTCCTCATCCGTCGTGAAGCGGCCCAGGCCGAAGCGCAACGGCGTGTTGGCAACTTCCGCGGAGACGCCCAGCGCTTGCAAAACATAAGAAGGTTCCGGAGTCCCGGAGCTGCAAGCGGAGCCGGAGGAAAGCGCGATGTCGTTCAACGCCGCCATCAGGGTTGCAAGATCGACGCCGGGGAAGCTCACATTGAGATTGTTCGGCAGCCGATGTTCCAGACCGCCGTTAATGTGGATGCTGTCGAGCGCCGCCAGCAGTCCGTCTTTCAGCCGGTCGCGCAACCCCGCCAGACGCCGCGATTCTTCCGGCATCACCTGTCGGCAAATCTCGCAAGCTTGGCCCAGGCCCACAATTCCCGGCACATTCAGCGTGCTGGAGCGCAGCCCGCCCTCGTGGCCGCCGCCGTCCATCATGGGCACAAGCTCCACGGGGGTTCCCCGCTGGCGCACGTAGAGCGCGCCCACGCCTTTGGGGGCGTACATCTTGTGCCCGGCGATAGAAAGGAGATCGATCTGCATGGCCTCAACGTCGAGGGGAATCTTGCCCGCAGCTTGCGCCGCGTCGGTGTGAAACAGCACCCCGCGCTCGTGGCACAGCCGACCGATTTCCGCCAGTGGCTGTAACGTCCCAATCTCATTGTTCGCCGCCATGATGCTCGCCAGTATGGTCTTTTCCGTGAAGGCGCGCTTCAGATCGTCGAGGTCCACCAACCCGTCGGGCCGCGTGCGCACATAGGTGACGCTGAAGCCTTCCTGCGCGAGCCGCTTGGCGGAATTGAGCACGGCCTTGTGCTCCGTGGCCATGGTGATGAAGTGGCCGCCACGCTCGCGATAGCGGTTCGCCAAGCCCTTGATGGCCAGGTTATTGGACTCACTGGCGCTCGAGGTGAAGACAATTTCCTTGGCGCTGGCGTTGATCAGCTTGGCCACCTGCTTGCGCGAGTTCTCCACCGCCGTGGCCGCCGTCCAGCCAAACTTGTGATTCCGGCTGGCGGCGTTGCCGAAGTTCTCCGTGAAGAACGGGAGCATCGCCTCCAGGACGCCCGGGTCGACGGGCGTGGTGGCGTGGTAATCCAGATAAATGGGAAGCTTCACGATAGGCTCCCCTCGATTTGCACCAGGACGGGGGCGTCGGTGGAGAGACTGGAAATCGTTACGGCGCTCAGGGCCTTCACCAGGGTTTCATTTACTTTTTTAAGGGGTTCGCGGACCGTGCAACGGGTCATCTGCCCGCACTCGCGTTTGTCGGTAACACAACTGGTGATGAATAGCGGCCCCTCGATGGCGCGGATTACCTCGAAGGCGGAGATTTCCCTGGCAGGACGGGCCAACGCATAACCACCATTGGTTCCGTGCTGGGATACCAAAAGGCCATTCCTGGCGAGCTTCTGAAGTATCTTGGCGAGCAATTCGGTCGGAATTCCGTAGGCGTGAGCGATTTCCTTGGCGCTACACGCTTCCGCAAGGGGCTGCTCAGCCAAATGCCTTACAGCAATTAACCCGTAATCGGCCTTCTTGGAGAGTTTCAGCATGGCTATATCCGACTATAAGAGTCGGATATAGAATGCTGCCTTTTGTGACCCTTGTCAAGTGTTTCCTAACGTCAATCGTGAAGGATGGCGAGGCACCATCATCTGGGAACTCCTCTCCCGGTTAAAGAGGGGCGACGCGGAAGCGCCAGGGTGGTCGAGACTTCTGATTCAGGAGGGGTGGCGCCTTGGGCGCGGGGGTGGTCTGCGCGGCCGGGATGGTCTCTCACGACGCGAAGGCGGTCAGGAGGCCCCTACTCCCCGCAAGCGAAGGGAGATCTTAGACGGGATCAACCAACCAGCGTGCTAATGCGGGTCTCGGCGGTTCACCCTCAACGCCCAGTCGAAATCGCACGGCGTGCGGCGGCAGGCCTCACTTGGCGGTATGGCCCCGAGCCCCTTACTGCGGCACCACCAGCAGGGTGATCGACGCCGCGGGAAAAGTGGTGGTGATGGTGCTTGCCGTTCCGCCTCCGGAGGGGGGCGCCACCGCCACAGCCGGTTGCGCCACGATGGCGGCCAGGTTGGCGTTGCTATAGAGGAAATCCTGGGCCGCGGTGCTCGCCGTGGTAAAGTTGTTCAGCGAGAGGGTCGTGTTCAGATCGCCGTAAGTCTTGTTGATCACCACCACGGTCAGCGCCCCGTCGGCGGTGCGCAGCGCACCGTACACCGAGAGCAAGCCTTGATTGGCGCTGGTTGAAGCCAGAGCTACGTTCCCGAACTGCGAGTTTTTCCCGTCGTAGTTGCGATAGATCTCGAAGGCCACCAGGCCGGGGGTCTGCGTGGCGTCCGGAGGGCCCCAGAGAGTCGCCAGGTCGAGGCCGTATGCTCCGAAGATGCCAAGCAGGTCCGCCTGCGCCAGTGCCCCGTTGATATGCTCCTGCCCGCCCCAATTGTATTCAGAGGTAGCGGTCTTGGTGCCGGGATAGTTGTTGGCAATCCACGCCTGCATCGTCGGAATCATTTGCGGAGCCTGCAAAGGGGTCGAGCAGCTTGCGGTATAGTTCGAGTCGGTAAAGTAGTTCGGTTGAGGGTAATTGGGATCGGTATACGTGGGATCCCAGAAGACGCGCGTGGAGTTCAACCGCGCTTCTTGCTCGCCGGTGTCTCCCGCGGTCGAGAGGCCGACGCCCGAGCCGTTATACTCAGCGCCAAAATAGAGGTGCAGATCCAGGTAATCCAGCAGGCGGGGGGTGTTATTCGCGGCTGCATACGCTGCGAACTGCTGCAGATAATACGGGAGGAGTGCGGTGCCCCCATGGGCTTTCCGGTCAACCGGATTGCTCCAAGGCTCATAGCATGGGCCCCCCCCAGCAGTCCATCCGGACTCGACATCCAGCTTGGAATAGAAGAAATCCCACCAAAAGGAGATCACCGGACCGGCGACCTCAGCGGTGGGATCGGCAGTCTTGACGGCCAATGCGGTGGCAATATTGTTGTTGGTCAACTCATCGTAGGTAAAGGGCAGGGGATGCACATCCCGCTGTGTGGCGTCCCACCAGTCGGGTTCATTGTCCAGGTCGTAGATGGCTACACCGCCATCAGCCGCCGTACCGAACGTCCCTACCAGAGAAGTAACCCAGTTGCCAGCCCACGCGGGGCCCTCCGCGATGCTGGTGACGGTGGGATCGTTGCCGGTTATGTTGCACCCGGCAGAGTTCGTACAGCCATTCACCCCCTCGGCGTACACGCCGTTGCCACAGCCTCTGGTGGCGTCCGCGGACTGCTGATTGGGATACGTGGACGTGGGAAAGCTGCAGGACGTGCTGTCCTTGGCCACCCAGCCCTGTACGGGCACCGTGCCCAGGGTGCTGGCCCCGATGGAGTTATTGCTCGTGACCAAGCCGTTGAACTGGCCGTTGGGCCCCATGGCGCCGGTCGCGTTTTCGAAGTAGAAATCGTCGGCGGCATTGGTTACGCCCAGTAGGTAGTTGTAACGGGAGGTGTTGTCTCCGCCCCAGCGAATGACGGTGGGATTGGCAGGCCCGTCCACGGAATTCTTAAACGCGTACCCATTCATGCCATAAATGTAAGGACTAATGGCATGGGTCTGGTTGCCGGCGTCCACCGTCAGCGCCGGGCCGGCCGCCGCCGCCGGAGCCTGGAGCGTCACTGTCGTGCTGCCGCTCACGCTCGTGTCCTGAGTGCTGGTGGCCGTGACCGTCACGGTAGCCGGCGCTGGGTAGGGCGTCTCATAGAGCCCGCTGCTGCTGATCGAGCCGATGCTGCCTGTCCAGGAGGAAGGCCCCGTCACCGACCAGGTGACGGTTGTGGCGAAGTTGCCCGTTCCCGTCACCGTGGCCGTGAACTGCTGCTCGGTTCCAATGGTGGCCGTATTCGGCGCCACCGTCACCGAGGTGACCGCCGTGGTGAGAGGGGGAAGGATTGTACTGCCGCTACCGCCGCCTCCGCCGCACCCCACCAGCAGCGCGCACAGAACACCGCCTGCCGCTCCCGCCACAGCCCAACGCATTGTGCGCACGACAACCTCCTATTTCCACACCAATTCGCTCGCAGTGTACCACTCGCCAGCAGTATTGCAAGCTCACTTTCGCTGTGTTAGTGGGTCAATTTGAGGAAGTAGCGGCGAGCTTACCTCGCCATCGGGCAGCGGCTCAAAGCCGTGAGAGGCGGTTTGGGCAGAGGCGAGAATCAATGTGGGATTGCGAGGATGCTCGAAAAAGTAGCAACTTCATCGGGATGACAACGATGGGCGCCGGATAAGAGCATGGGGGCGTTTTATGGCAGCCTGTCAAGTGCGCACCTTCACTCCGGCAAGCTCCTCCAGAACGGTACCAATCGCGGCGTAGTCCAGCTCGCCTTTGCCCTGCGCCTTGGCGGCCATGTAGACCTCTTTCACCGCCGCCAGCACCGGCATGGGAACGCCGTGCGCGTAGCCCGCCTCAGCAGCCAATTCCAGGTCCTTGTGCATGAGCTTGAGGGGGAAGTAAGGGGTGAAGTCGCCCTTGAATATGAACGGGGCTTTGAAGTCGGTGATGCCGGCGCGTGCCATGCTGGACTGGATGATTTCCAGCATGGTTTCCGGCCGCACGCCCGCCTTGACGGCGAGCACAAAGCCCTCGCAGAAGACTTCGACCATGGTGGCCTGAATGGTGTTCTGAGCGAGCTTGGCGGAAAGGCCGAGGCCGTGCGAGCCGCAATAAATGTGCTTCTTCCCCAGCAACTGAAGAATGGGCATGGCGCGGTCGAAGGCTTCGCGCTCGCCGCCGATCATGTAGGTCAGCTCGCCTTTTTCCGCGCCATGTTTTGAGCCGGTAACGGGGGCATCGAGCCAACTCGCGCCCTTGCCGGCAGCCAGACAGGCCATCTTACGGCTGACGGCGGGGCTGATGGTGCTGGAATCGATCACGATCGTCCCAGCACGCAAGGTTTCAAGGATGCCGTCTTTGCCGGTCACCACACTTTCCACAGCCGCCGAGTCACTCACGATGATGATGACGACGCTCGCATCGCGTGCGGCGTCAGCGGGTGATGCCGCCACGCGCGCGCCCGCCGCCTCCAGGGCAGCGGATTTCCCCGGAGTGCGATTGTAAACGGCCAGCTTGTGCCCGGCTTTGACGAGGTTCAGCGCCATCGGCTGGCCCATGAGTCCGAGTCCAATGAATCCGATTGATTCCGGCATTGAATCTCTCCTTCTTAGCTCTGAATGGGGTTAGCGCACAGTTATCCCGCTTCGAGGGGAATTACTTTGCGGCCTTTCCTCTTTGGAACAACGGCCTTTGAGCTGACTCAATGGCCCACTTTATTTCTTTAACCCGCTTATATCTTTCCCCGAAGGCTTGCATCATCTCAAGAATGCCTTCGAGCGAGTAACCTTCGCTTCCCCATAAGTGCGCGGTCACTGCCCCCGTAACGCGGTGCAGAAGTTCGTTATAGGCCCGCAGAACCTGAGGCTCTAAAACATTCTCGGTTCCGACTTCGTAGGTATCACGTGCGCACACGGTAAGCGCATGGGCGATTCGGGCCAAGAGGGCAGTTTTAGCGGCCTTGGATAGAGATTCGGTATTCGAAGACAATTCTTTCTCCGTCCCGACGGGTCAGGGGATGTTTGACGAACCCAAATGGCGGCTTCGCCGCGTATCGCGACCCAATCACGTCATACACCACCCGCCGTCCACGTTGATCGTTTGTCCGGTGATGTAACCATTCCCCGCCAACATGACGGCCACATCCGCGACCTCCTCGACTTGGCCGAAGCGTCCCACGGGAATCAGGTCGGCCCGTGCGCGAGGATTCGCTGCCGTCATCTGGGTATAGATGAGCGCCGGGGCAATGGCATTTACCGTAATGCCTTCGCGCACCAAGAGGTTGGCGTAGGAGTGGGTCAACCCCAACATTCCGGCTTTGGACGCAGCGTAGTGCGGTCCCACCACCCCGCCCGTATGCGCGGCCACCGAGGATATGTTGATGATCCGACCCCAGCGGCGCGCGCGCATTCCCGGCACCACCTGTTGGGTAACCAGGAAGGCGGACTTGAGATTCACGGTGATGATTTCATCCCAATCTTCTTCCCGGATATCCTCCAACGGCTGGGGACGCGAGACGCCGGCATTGTTGACCAGAATGTCAACCGGTCCCAGTCCTTCCGCGACCGTCTTCACCAAGCGCGAAACCTCGGCGGATTTTGAGACATCCGCAGGCACGGCCAGCGCCCGCCGCCTCAAGCGCCGAATGGATGCGCAAGCCTCCTCGGCCTCCGCCGGATGCCGGAAGTAATTGACGCCCACATCCACACCAGCTTTTGCCAGAGCTTCAGCGATGGCCCGGCCGATTCCCCGACTCGCGCCGGTCACCAGAGCGACTTTTCCGGTGAGGTTTTCCATGGTGATAGTCTTAAACAAGTGCAGCGGGAACCTATTTTGCACGTCCGCGGCTCGTCACTAATTGGCAAGGAAAAGCCGCCAACCTTGTCACGACAAATTGGGGGTGGCGGCAAGGTCCTTTTCCCTCTGGATTCTCCGAAAAGTACCCGGATGACCTGTTCCGATGCTTGGGGACGGGAGGTCGGCCTCGAGAAACGCCGCCCTCCGGCTGTCTGCCTACTGCTTTCTGCCTACCGCCTACAATTCTATCGCTGGCAAATTCTCACTCACACGGTCAAGCCCCAAAGTCGAGCCAGATGCGGACGTCGCGAACGTTATTATCCGTGAACCCAGTATCGAGCGTATCGCCCAAGGTGCGGAAGAACGAATAGGCGTCGCTTCCCGCGAGGTAGGCGGAGGGGTCCAGGCCCCGACCCTGGGCCCGCGAAACCGTCTGCCCATCGGCCACGGCTCCGCTGGTGGGACTATTCCCGTCGCGTCCGTCGGTGCCGGCGCTGAGCACCACGCGGCGCTGGCCCGCAATCTTCTGCGCGGCGTAAAGAGCGAAGGCCTGGTTGCGCCCGCCCATGCCGGGGCCGGTGACCGGGCAAGTTACCTCCCCACCCACCACCAGGCAAACGGGTTGACCCTGGTGCGCCGGTGACAGCGCGTCGAGGGCGCCAACGTTCGAGTGCACCACCTGTCGAAATTCAGCGTCCCAGATCCCGCGATCTATTTCGGCGGCGAAGCCCAACGTCTCCGCTGCCGACCGGGCCGCGCGCACCGCGTCGTGATTGGAGAGCAGGCAAAAGTAGTGCGAATTGGCAAAGCGCGGGTCCTCCGGCTTGGGAGTCTCGGGCAGTTCCCGGCGCGCAAAGATTCCTCGGATACTCTCGGGGAATTGGCGGGCCAGGTTGTCTTGTTCGGCGAATTCGCAAGCCTGTGCGGCGGTGGATTCATCCGGCATGGTGGGTCCGGAGGCCACCATGGAGGGCAAATCTTCGGGCACGTCGGAGATGAAGATCGTCAGTTGCCGCGCGGGATAAGCGCGCTCGGCGAGCCGGCCGCCCTTTACCGAGGAAAGGTGCTTGCGCAACACGTTGATTTGTTCAATGGGAAGGCGTGAGGTCACCAGCGCGCGGTTGAACTCAATCAAATCGGCCAGGGTGATGCTCGCATCGAATGGCTGCGCCAGGATGGAGGAACCCCCGCCGGACACCAGGAAGATGACGGTATCTTCCAGGGTCAGATGGGAAACGAGTTCCAGTGCAGCCCGCGCGCCCTCCAGGCTGCCGGCGTTGGGAAAAGGATGGCCGCCGACGAAGTAGTGGAAGTGCGCGAGCTTTTTGGGAGTTTCGGCCGGCCCCACCGAGACTCCGGCTTCAATCCACCCGCCCAGGATTTCCTCCAGCACGGCGGCCATGCGGTTTGCTGCCTTGCCAAACGCCACCACGCGCGGCGGGCGCGCCAGAGGGTGCGTGGCTTCCCCGGCAATCAGCGCGCCCCCCTCAAACTTCACCTTGGTCAGCATGGCGTGACGCACGTCGATGGCCGCCATGGTCTCCAGGAAAATCTGGTGCGCCAGCTCCTTGCCGCGGGAATAGTCCGGCGTCACCTTCGCCGCGGAATGAGCTGTGGTAGTCACTAGGAAAGCCTCGCCAACGCGTCCACGCCGGCCTGCGCCACCTGCACATCTTCCTCCTCCGTGCCGGCGCTCACGCCGATGCCGCCCGCGCATTGGCCGTCAACCATCAGCGGCAGGCCGCCGCGAATGCACGTGAGCTTGCCGTCGGTGGCGAGCGCTAGGCCGAGGGAAAGCATCACACTGGGCTCGCCCGCGGGCGACGGTCCCGTGGGAGCGCGGCGCAGCGCGGCGGCGCGAGCCTTGGTCAAGGCGACTTCCACCGAAGATAATTTGGCGCCGTCCATGCGGGCAAATACCAGCAGATGGCCGCCCTCATCCACGACGGCGATGTTCTGCGGAACCTTGATCTTCCGCGCTTGGGCTTCCGCCGCCGCCAGGATGGCGCGCGCGCCCTCCAGCGTCAGACGAACGTTATTTCGTGTCAGCATGTCACCATTATTGGAAAGCCGGAGAGGAAACGCAAGGGAGTTCGAAATTCGGGATACGGTATACGGGGGGGTAGGGGTTAGGGATTCGCATCCCGAGCAGGTTTGGCCTCGGTTGAGTGTCCGCCGGTTTTCATGGTGTGACGTCCGTTCGGCCTCGAGGCAGTCACCCGCAGCAATGAGTTGAGCCCGCCCGGAAGGGCCAAAACGGCTTCCGGAATTCCTGTCGAAATCGCCTCCATACAAAGGCAGGCCACCGAAAGAAAGTTGCTGAATCCAGTTGGAGAATTCCCCAGACCAAACAGTTCCGAGGGATGTATAATCACGGGTCTTGGTGGCTCTGAATGGAGGTTTCGGAGATGTCCTTTATGATTCGAATGAGGGTTCCCGGCATATTCATCGTCGTGCTTTTTCTGTTGTCAGGTTGCGGTGGCGGCAGTGGTGGCAATGGGGGCGGAGGCGGTGGCGGCCAGGTTACTGTCCCGTCCGCGCCCACAGGCTTGGCAGCCACGGCAGGGAATACCCAGGTCAGCCTGACATGGAATGCAAGTTCGGGCGCGACGAGCTACAACGTCCAGCGCTCCACCACCAGCGGCGGACCGTATACGCAAATTGGCACCCCCACGGCAACGAACTATACGGACACCGGACTCACCGACGGCACGACCTATTATTACGTGGTCGCGGCGGCAAACTCGGCGGGCACGAGCGCCAACTCCACCCAGGCCAGCGCCACTCCGAACGCTGCGCCGCCCGTGCCTACAGGGCTTACCGCTACCGCGGGCAACGCTCAGGTGGCCCTCGCCTGGAACGCGAGCACGGGAGCGGCCAGCTACAAAGTCCAGCGCTCCACCACCAGCGGCGGACCATACACGCAGATTGGCACCCCCACGGCCGCGAACTACACCAACACCGGACTCACCAACGGCACCACATATTATTACGTGGTCGCGGCGGTCAACGCGGCGGGCACGAGCGCCAATTCGGCCCAAGTGAGTGCGACGCCGACCGCGCCCGCGGTGGCCGTGACGCCGAATCCGGCGAGCGCCACGATCGGCAGCCAGATGCAGTTCTCGGCCGCGATCAACGGCACGGCCAGTTCGGCAGTGACCTGGTCGGTGGCCGCGCCTTCGGGCAGCAGCCTGAGCCCCGGCACCATCAGCACCAGCGGCCTCTACACCACGCCCTACCCGGCTCCGGCGACGGTGACGGTCACGGCCACGAGCACCTCGGGCGTCACCAGCGGCATGAGCGGCAGCACCACCGTAACCCTCACCCAGCCGGCTGCGGCGGCAGGCCCTGCGCTTACCGTGAATGCCAGCACCTCGGGGCAAACCCACGCCATCAGCCCCTACATCTACGGCATGAGTTTCGGCACCAGCAACTTGGCGGAAGCCGCGGCCTTCAGCCTTCCCATCGATCGCTGGGGCGGAAACGAAGCCACCAGCTACAACTACCTGTACGACCTTGACGCCAAAGGCAGCGACTGGTACTTTGAGAACTTTATCGACAACAGCAACCCTATTAACACGCCCAGCGGCGCTCCCAACACCAGCGGGTTCAACACCCAGGTCGAGAACGATGCCGCCGTCGGGGCCAAGTCCCTGGGAACGGTTCCCATCATCGGATGGGTGCCGGCGGACAACTCCGCGTGTAGCTTCTCCGTGGCCAAGTACGGGGCGCAGCAGGCGGTCAACCCGAACCGGACCGACTGCGGCAACGGTATCCTGATCAACGGCAACAAGGTGGTGAACGATCCCACCGACACCTACTACAAGGTCGATCCCCCTACCTTCGATAGCACCTGGGTGAGTTTCCTGGTGAACAAGTTCGGAAAAGCGGCCAATGGCGGCGTGGCCATCTACGAGCTGGACAACGAGCCCAGTTGGTGGGACGGCGTGCACATCGATGTGCATCCCCTGCCCTTCACCTACGACGAGTTGACAAACACTAGTATTGCCACGGCCGAGGCCGTCAAGAACGCTGATCCGACCGCCGGGGTAAGCGGCCCGGTGATGGATTACTGGTGGGATTACTTCTATTCCAAGAAGGATGTCGAGAGCGGTTGGGGCAGCGGGGGCGGCCCCTGCTGGCAGCCCTGGAGCAATCCGGTCGATCGCGAGGCGCACGGCGGCGTCCCGCTCATCGAGTACTACTTGCAGCAATTCGCGGCCGCCTCGAACACCTACGGCGCGCGCCTGCTCGATTACCTGGACCTGCACACCTACTACGCGGCCACCTACAACGGGAATGGCGTCGCCTTTAGCACCGCGGGCGACACCGGGGAGCAGCAGGCGCGGCTGAACTCGACGCGCGTCTTCTGGGACCCAACCTATACCGATCCCAACGAGCCGCAGCCGAACTACGTCACCGACCCGAACTACACCTCGAGCTGCAATGTTCCGCTGCAGGCGCCGCAACTGATTCCCATGGTGCAAGCCTGGGTTGCCAGGGACTACCCCGGCACCAAGGTGGCCTTTACCGAGTACAACTGGGGCGGACAGGAGCACATCAACGGCGCCTTGGCGCAGGCCGACATCCTGGGCATCTTCGGCATGTACGGCCTCGATCTGGCAACCCTTTGGGGAACGCCGGATCCAACCACGCAGGTTCCCGGCCTGATGGCATACGAGATCTACCGCAACTACGACGGGAACAAATCGATGTTTGGCGACACGGCGCTGGCCTCGGCGACCGGCAACCAGGGGATTCTGTCGGTCTACGGAGCGCTGCGCAGCGCGGACAACGCAGTAACCGTGGTGGTGATCAACAAGACCTATGGCGACCTAACGAGCACGCTCTCGATCCAAGGCCTGGCAACGACGACTACCAGCGCGCAGGCCTACCTTTACAGCAACGCCAACTTGGCCGCCATCGTCGCCCAGCCGACCGCGACCGTGACGCCGGGTTCGGCGGGGGCGGCGAGCACCATCGCCAACTATACCTTCCCGGCGCAGTCGATCACCCTTTTCGTTGTGCCGAATTAGGCGCAAGGAAAGCTGGATCGTCATCGGGAATCCACCCGCCACCCTGACGAACAACAACACCCCGGCAACGGGCGCGGGCGGCACGCAAGGCACGGTTTCCGTCACCCTGAATCCGGGTTTGTCCGTAGGTACTCCCGCTTGCGGAAGCCCACCGTGCGGGCCTTCCTTTGCCGCCGGCGCCTCCGTGTTGTTTACGGTAAGCGCGGGCTCCTTGTCGGGGGGCGTCTATCCCGCCACCTCCACTAGCTCCACCACGAAGGAGATTGCCGTGGCGGACAGCAACGGTAATGCCACCGTCACCCTGACGCTTCCGGCGCCGGGCACCACGGTGAATGTGACAGCGGAGGGACCTTTCGCGCTGAGACACCCCGTCCTGCCGCTGCAAATAATCGCGCAGTGGGGTTTTACCGGGGCGGCATCTCAACCACGAGGTGCCGCCTCCGGCCTTTCCCTCTCGGGCCCGGAGCGAATAATCTGCATCGAGTGTCATGAAAAAGGCTGTGCCGAAGGCACCTTGGAGTGCGGTAGCAGCAGCTACCGCCTTTCTCTCCCTCCCCAGCACATTTGCCGTATGAGCCGAAGGCGGAAGGCGGTAGCTGCTGCTACCGCACTCCAAGGCGCTTCGCGCATTTTCATCGCCAGTCGCATGCCCCAGGGCGCATGGACTCTGTGCGTTAGAGAGCAACCGTAGCGCAGCGGGGTGGAATCTCAAGAACAAGTCGAAAGGCAAAGTGGAAAGGCCAAAAGTCAAAGCCGAGCGCCGCGCCGGCTTTTGTAGAGGCGCCCGACGCCTGTCCCGTCAAAGCCGGGAGGGCGACACGTGCTAGGGCTTCGCGGGAGGAAGGTTGCCCGCGATGGCATCGCGCACGAGTTCCAGATTCGCGGGATTCAGCGGGACGGTGCCGCAATCGTATGTTTCCACCCAGCGGTAATGGAATCCAGATTCGGCGAGCATAATAAACCGATTGCCAAGGCGCACCTCGGGAGGAAGAACGGTCACGGCCCGGTTGGTGTTGGGGTCAAGAATCAGGAGTTCGTGGCTTTCGCCGGTTTTCCAGTCACTGGTCAGTTCGAAGTCTCGAACCAAACGGACGATGGGGATGGGTATTTCACTCAAATGAGGCTCAACGCGACTCCCCGTCACCTCGACCACACCCGCGCTACCAGCGCCCCGAGCCATCAGGGCGACAATGTCCGGGCCGCACACGTGATCCTTTCGCGCCTGTGCAAGCTGCGGCTCCTCTTTTGCATACTGGGCCGCGGCCTCCGGCATGATGTCTCTAGATTTCCGACACGGCATTAAACTCGTAAGGCAGGAAAGGTCAAAGGCCGTCAGGCGTGCAATATCGGCAGGATCGGCATGGGGGCCAAACACCGCATAGACGTCCGGCGTGCGCCGTAGGTTTCTCGCCGGGGGGTACCCTTCAGCGATAACGTAGTTCGGATGGAGAGTCAATCCGTGCCATTCAGCCGGAATTGAAAAGCCCGGAGTGGAAGCAGCCGCCGCGGACAGGATGTATTGTTGGTGCATCTCCTTGACCGTGCTCCAGTCATCTGGAGGGGGCGAAACCTCCAGATCCACCCGAAAGGTTATGTCCACCAGCACGCCATGCACCACCTGAGCATAGGCGCGAACATGGGCAAGGCGCCCACCATACATCCTGAATGGGCGCAGCCAAAGCTTGAGCTGGTTCAGTGCCCATAAGACATCAATATCGGGCACGCCGCTATTGTCCAAAACGTGCGGGAAGGAACCATAACATAAGTCGATCTTAAACCAGCAAGCCTCTGCGGAACACTCAACGTCAGAGGGATTCCATCGTTTAAATACCGCTTGCTCTTCCGTTGGGCTCGCCTTGTGCATCATGAGCGAGCGCATATCGGCGAGCAACTGCTCGGCCCGATGGCGAAAGATCCGCTCCTGGACCTGAACCGCCACGAAAGGCGCGAGAAGCAAGACAATCACGGCGAGGGCGAAAAATCCCAGAATCTTCCGCTTGCGATTAAGTGGCCTCATACTTCCTTAGACACCGTCCTGGACCTGCTTGTTCCCAAACTATCGCTGAGAGGCAATAGAGCACCGTCGGAGCCTTCTTTGTCAATGGGGCAATTTGTCTCTTGACGCAGCGAGTCGATGGGTATAGCCTAGATGTGCGATGAAGGCCACGCGCATCACGGGAAGAACCTTCCAAAATTCGACCTCAAGATCAGCCACCACCCAAAAAACACAAAAATGAAGGTTGCTCCTCATTGTTCATTGAAAACAAAGGGCCAAAAAAAGTGCTCCTCATTGATTGGTGAAAACAAAGGAGTTAATGTGATTTCTATGTAAGTTAATGAAAATAAATAAGATGATCGTACAAATCAATGTATCGACTCATCCGCCGATCGCTCCATCGGCTGCTCGCGCCGTTGGTCTTAGATGTTCCGGATCCCCGACTACAAGGGTAGTGACGAGTGACAAGAAAGCTGACTTCGAGAATCACCAATCACAAATCGCAAATCACAAATCGCTCAATGACCCGATGTTCCGATTGCCAAGCGCGTCAGAGGTGGAACTTTGCCAGGTAGGAATCCAGTTCGCGCACGCGGAAGAGCTTGGCGAGCACTCCGGTAAGGACAAATCCCACCGAGCTCACGATCACCAAAACCGCCAGGGCGTGCAGAGTGGATTGCCAGCCGATGCGCACTTGCAGAATCCGGGTCAGCTTGAAGCACACTGCCGCGGCAATCGCCGACGCGGCGGTGATTTTGAGGAAGAACCAAACCATTTCGCCGGATTCCGGATTCTTCGTCCGCCGGTTCAGCAGGCCAAAGAGCAGCAGCGTGTACACGATGATTCCCACCGAACTCGCCGCCGCTAATCCCAGATGCTGATAGTGGTGGACCAGATACCAATAGACCGGCAGATTGAGGAAAGTGAGCGCCGTTCCGGTAATGGCGGGCGTCAGCGTGTCACGCGCCGCATAGAATCCGCGCGCCAGGATGTTCTGCGCTCCCCAAGCGAACATGCCCAGGGAAAAGACCGCCAGGGTGGCGGCGGTGGCTTGAAGGTCCGGCGCCTTCATGCGCGTGTGCGAATAAACCAGAAAAACCACCGGCTGGGCGAGGGCGATGGTGAGGGCGGAAATGGGCATGAGCAGCAGAATCAGACCCTTCAGGGTGGCATTGAGGGTGCGGTTTAATTCCTCCAGCTTGCCTTCCGAGTAAAGCTGCGCCAGGAAAGGAAAGGAGGCGACGCCCACCGCCTGTCCGACCACTCCCAGCGGGACCTGCATCAGCGTCTTGCCGTAATTCAGCCAGGAGATCGAGCCTTTGACCAGGAACGATCCAAACCAGCGCATGATCCAGTTGTCGGTGAACACCAGGGAGAGCGCCAGCATGATGGGGACGGTGAGCTTGATGAACAGCCAGAACCCCGGGTGGCGAATATCCAGGTTGGGCCGGAAGCGGGCGCCGGCGCGCCGGGCGCCATAAACCTGGAGGAGAAAGTTTCCGATTAAAGCCCCGGCAAGAACGCCGATGGCAAACCCGGTGATCCCGATGCGGGGAGAAAGCAACACGCCGCACACGATGACCCCCAGGTTGTAGATCACCCCGGCCAGCGAGGGCACCACAAATTGCCCTTTGGCGTACTGGACGGCGCTCAGGATGCTGCCCTGATAAAAGCAAAACTGCGCCGGCATCATCAAGCGCGTCAGGAAAACCACGCGGGCCTTCTCGGCGGGACCGAAGCCGGGGGTGATCAGGTCCACCAAATGCGGCGCAAAAATCTCCGCCCCCACCACCACGGCGGCCAACAGCATTCCCATGACCGTGACGACTGTGGAGAAAACGTGCCAGCCTTCCTCCTCGCGGTTCTCCGCGGCGTATTTGGTGAAGACCGGTATGAACGTGATGCTGAGAGAGCCTGCCGCCACCAGATAGTTCAGGAAATCCGGCAAGGTGAAGGCCGAGACATAGGCATCGGTGGAGGCGTTCGCGCCAATCTGGTGCGCGACCGTCCATTCGCGCAGGAAGCCCAGCACGCGGCTGGCCAGCACGCTCGCCATGACAATGCCGGAAGCCTGGGCAATGCGCCGCGTTACCAGGGCAGAGTTCATGCGGGAAGGTGTATCACGATTTGAGTGGTTTTGCCTAGCGGTGGCCAAACTTCAACGTTAACACGTTTGATTTTCCGCCACCCCGGATGCATTAACGAGGGTAGGGAAAGCGGTGATCGCACTTCATGCAACGCGCCATCCTGTCGCGTCCTACCAGCCGTTCATACCATCGGCGGTGGGAGCGGCGAAAGACGGCGCTCCCGCATTTTGGGCACGTGCGATCCTCTTCATCCTCGTCGGCCGCTTCCGCCACATCCACCGATGATGTGCTCGGCTGGGCCTCAGGTTCGCGGGATGGTTCCATCGGATCAGAAGCCATGTTTCCCCCAAGTCTTTCAGGATCTGCGGGCAGCTTCCCGGAAGCTGCGGCAATCCTTCGCTTGAAGCTCTCTTGCATTTCTTGTATCGTCAAATCGTCCGGGTGCGGTTTGGTAGGGTCCGCCCGCTTGAATAGGCGCCAGCGACTGCAATACGAGCAGCGCCGCAGGTGGTAGCCCATGTTCCAAAGCGTGTCGTGGATGAATCCGTGCCGGACAGATTCAGTCTTTGTGGTTCCGCAACGGGAGCAGGGTCTTTCCATTCACACGCCTCTATTCCAGGGGACTGACATCACGGCCCATCTGCATACACGGGACGGTCGCGGGCAGAGTGCCTGACGTCCTTGCAGGATTCAGGGTTGCGTCCCTTCCCCTAACGCAACGCAGACTCGGCAATTGACAAATCGAACGATAATAATCTAGCACAGGAAGGTAGGATTTCCAAACAGTACCGTTTCCGGGTAGTGTCCTAATCTGATGCGTAACGCCGGCTTCTAGCCGGCACAGAAGCCGCCAAGATGGCGGCGTTACGTTCAAATATAGGACAATACCCGTTTCCCGCTCTGCCCTGAGGGCAAGCATATTGTTGCGTAAGGGAGGCGGGGTTCTGACTCACCGTTCTCACTGAGTTCTGGAGATGATAGTTCAGCACGGCGTCCCAAAGGCGCATTCATGCAGCAGCGCCAATTCCACTGGTTACCGGATTGCTGGTGTGATGGCTTGCTGGGATATTCCACGGAAAGCGCGCAGTAATTCGGACAAATGGTATGACTTTGGGCGTGGGCAAGCGTTTTTTGGTGACTTTTGGTGCCGCAAGCGTTGTCTTTGTCCTCTTTGCTCTGAATTCACACGCCCAGCAACCCAAGCCTTTGCCGGGAAGCAAGGCGTGCCTGGATTGCCATGACACCGGCCGCCGCACCGGCAAGCGCCAGCCGGAACGTCCCGCCCCCCTTCAACGAGGCTGCTCTGCGGGCTTCTCCCCACGCCACCCTGGAGTGCACCAGTTGCCACAGCGATCTGGAAGGCAGAAAGGATTTTCCCCACCCCGCCAAGCTCACCCCGGTTGATTGCGGCGCTTGCCACGCCGATGAGAAACAGCAGTATGCGGAAAGCCTGCACGGGAGAGCGGCCAAACGCGGTGACGCGCTGGCCCCGGGTTGCAAGGATTGTCACGGCACGCACAACATTCTTCGGCCCAGCGATCCCGGCTCTCCCACCACGACCACCCAGATTCCCCTTTTGTGCGGCCGCTGCCACCACGAAGGCTCGCCTGTCTCGCTTTCGCACAACATCCCGCAGGACCATATCCTGGCGAACTACACCGAAAGCATCCACGGCGAAGGATTGTTCAAACGGGGTCTGGTGGTCACCGCCGTTTGCACCAGTTGCCACACCGCGCACTTCGTTTTGCCGCACACCGATCCCCGGTCTTCCATTTCCAAACAGAACATCGCCCAAACCTGCACGAAATGCCATGCGCTGATCGAGACGGTACACCGCAAGGTCATTCGCGGCGAGTTGTGGGAGAAGCACCCGGGCCTGATTCCCGCCTGCGTCGACTGCCACGAGCCTCACACGATCCGGCGTGCTTTTTATGCCCAGGGAATGGCGGATCAGGACTGCCAGCGCTGCCATGGCAACCCGCAGTTGAAGACGGCCAGCGGCGGGCGTTCCATGTTCGTGGACGAGAAAGAGCTTGCCGGGTCGCGGCACGCGCGGATTGCCTGCGGGCAATGCCACACGGGCGGTGACCCATCGCTGGCGCGGCCTTGCACCACCATCACCGCCAAGGTTGATTGCTCCGTTTGCCACGCGGGCGCCGCCGAGGACTTCCAGCAGAGCATTCACGGCCAGTTGCTGGCCCAAGGCAGCCCCGACGCGCCCGCCTGCACGGACTGTCACGGCAAGCACGGAATCCTCAGCCACAACGATTCCCAGTCGCCGACCTTCTCGCGCAACGTTCCCACCCTGTGCGGCAGTTGCCATCGCACGGGGCAAAAGGCGGCGCTGCGTTACAAAGGCACACAGACGAACATCGTGGAGAATTATGAGGAGAGCATTCACGGCAAGGGGCTGCTGAAGAGTGGGCTGACAGTAACGGCCAATTGCGCCGACTGCCACACCCCTCACCGCGAGCTCCCCGCCAGCGACGTGCGCTCCAGCGTCAACCCCCGCAACGTGGCGGCCACCTGCGGGCGGTGCCATCACGGCATCTACGAGTCTTTCATCACCAGCATTCACTCGCCCGAAGTGAATCACACCTCCAAGCCATTGCCGGTGTGCAGCGATTGCCACTCCGCGCACACCATCCGCCGCACCGATCTCTCCGACTTCCGCCTCCACATCATGGACCAATGCGGCCGGTGTCATGAGGCCATCAGCAAAACCTACTTTGACACTTACCACGGCAAGGTTTCCAAGCTGGGTTACGTGAAAACCGCCAAGTGCTACGACTGCCACGGAGCCCATGATGTCCGCTCGGTAAACGATCCGGCCTCGCGGCTGAGTCGCGCCAACGTGGTGAAGACCTGCGCCCAGTGCCATCCCGGCTCCAACCGCCGCTTTGCCGGATATCTGACCCACGCCACCCACCACGATCCCAAAAAGTATCCCTTTCTGTTCCTGGCTTTCTGGAGCATGACCTCGCTGCTCATGGGCACGCTGGTGGTGGCCGGACTGCACACGGCGGCATGGCTGCCGCGCTCGCTCCAGTACAGCCGGGAGTTGAAGGCGAACGGCAAATTGCAGGGGGCCGACTACGTGCGCCGCTTCCGGCCGTTCGACCGCAATTTGCACCTCATGGTCATCACCAGTTTTCTGGGCTTGGCGACCACGGGCATGATGCTGAAGTTTTCCTACACGCGGTGGGCGCAGGTGCTCTCGCACTTGCTGGGAGGATTCGAGGGCGCAGGGCTCATCCACCGCTTCTGCGCCGTGCTTACCTTCACCTATTTCGGCTTGCACCTCTGGGACCTGTTCCGCCAGCATCGGGCCAGCGGCAAAACCTGGCGGCAGTTCATCTTTGGTCCGGAGAGCATGGTGTTCAATCGCCGCGACGGACGGGAGTTCATCGCTTCGCTCAAATGGTTTGTGGGCCGTGGCCCCCGACCCGAATATGGCCGCTGGACGTATTGGGAGAAGTTCGATTACTTCGCCGTGTTCTGGGGCGTGGCGATAATCGGCAGCACCGGATTGTTCCTCTGGTTCCCGGAATTTTTCACGCGCTTCTTCCCCGGCTCGCTGATCAACGTGGCCACCATCGTCCACAGCGACGAGGCGCTGCTGGCCGTGGGATTCATCTTCACCGTACACTTCTTCAACACCCACTTCCGCCCGGAGCGATTCCCTATCGACACGGTGGTATTTACCGAGGGCGAGCCGCTGGAGAAGTTTAAGCTCGACCGGCCGCGCGAGTACCGCGAGCTGGTCGAGCGGGGTGAACTGGAAAAGCATCTAATCCCCGCCCCGCCCCCCGTCGTCGTCACCTTCTGGCGGCGTTTCGGCTTCACCGCCCTGACCATCGGCTTGGTCCTGATCCTGCTTATCCTCTACGCCGCGATCTTTGCCTACAAGTGAAACGGTGAAGTCATCTTCCCTGCGTGGATGCGCAGCTTTGGAGTGCGGTAGCTTGCTGCCGCTTTCCTCACCGCGAGCTTGCCCGTTGACGGATAAACCTGCCGCTACGACATCAAATTGACGCACTTTGGCCAGGTCAAAGGCGTCGTCAGAGTAGGGGGACGGCTCGTCTCTCCCCTCCCCGCCGGCAGGGACGGGTTCGGGGCACCCACGAGAGCCTCATCCTGTCTTGGCCTCGCGGGCTGCCATTTGCAGGCGGGCGTAATCGCGGCGCATCAACTCCCGGTCTGTGGGGTTCATGGAGAGGAACTCCACGGCAAACCCGCCGGGAATTAGGGCGCGCACAATGGCCGCCGCGCGAAAGCAGTCGGTGCCTGACCTGACTCCGAGCTTGAAGATGGTTCCGGCCTTGACCTCGCGGCTGGTCTTAACCGAGAGGCCGAACGGACTGAGATCAAGCAGGGAAGCGGTAAATTTATCGTCTCCGCCCACAAAGCCCACATCGATTGTGGCTTTGGCTCGAACCCGTGTGGCGCGTCTGCACTTCATGGTGCCTCCTGTCGGTCCAGGAATTGTCGTGCCGGTGAGGGGAAAGAGCCTGCTCGTGCCCAGTTGAGGCTATCCTACAGCCTTCCCAGGAGGACGTCAAGCTGTATCGGCGGTATAGCATTTCCCCTCGTTTGGAGTAGAATCTGCCCGTAGATTCTTCCCAGTCCACGCGAGGCGCGCGAGGTGGCCATGCGATTGCGCAAAATCCTGATTTTCCTCCTGCCGATGGCGTTGGCCTTTGCCCTGTCTGCCCGGGCGCAACCAAGAGAGGTGGCGCCGGGCACCAGCCCGGCACAAGCGGATGTAGCGGCGGGCTTCAGCCCGGCACACGCTGACGTAGCGGCGAGTTTACCTCGCCATGGCGGCGTGAAGCCGCCTCTACGGTATGCCGCCCTCATGGACGGCGGTGCTGTAGCGGCGGTCGGAGACCGCCGCACGGCGGTGGGGAGACCGCCGCTACAAAAGGCCGAGCGCCGCTCGGCCCTAAAAAGTGCCGCCCTAAAGGACGGCGCTACAACACCAACCTCGGCAAAGCCCTTCACCCAGGAGCAGGTGGTAAGCATGGTGCGGGACGGATTCGGAGACGATTCGGGCGCCAAGCTGATCGAGCAGCGCGGGATTGATTTCGCTCCGGCGGGGTCATTGTCAATGGGAAGGAGAGAGCGCGCGCCCGTCAGCGTTCGTACACCTCGCGCCGGTGCGCAATGCGGGTGATACTGACAAGCTTTGCCGCGTCATCGATGATGTACACCACGCGCCAGTCACCCACCCGGACGCGCCACTGATCTTTGTAGCCTTTCAGCTTTTTGCATCCTGCGGGCCGGGGTGCATCGCCGAGAGAGTCCATTTTTCGGACGACACGGGCCAGCATCTTATCCGGCAGCGCTTCGAGTTCCCTTCGCGCCGGAGGTTTGACCTCGACCGTATAACTACTCACGCAAGCGCCCGCGCCTTACGAGGTCGGCTTTGATCGTTTCCAGCGGTATGCCCTTTTCGTTGCGGCGCGATTCCGAAATCAACCCGTCCCAAAAATCCTCCAGCACCGCGCCGTATCTTTTCAGGTTGATTTGAACTGCCACCTTGCGGCCCTTCGCATCGGTTACGAACTGGATTCCGGTCATAGCGTGCGCTCTCCTTGGCTGCTGTTCATACCCTCATTATGCCACCTCTCCGCGGCAAGGTAATACTAGAAGATTACGAGCCGTGTACCTGCCGACCGGCAAGCCCGTGCCGCGTTCAGAATCTGCGAGCTTCCCGTGGTAGAATGCTCACACTTCGTCGTAGTGATTCCCGCTTTCGGGAGGTGCCCGTGTGGCGTTGACCGGCTGTATTCATTCCATTGCTCATCATCGCGATGATTCTGCCTGTGTCCGTGGCGGCACGGCAAAGAATTGTGGCGCCGGGCTTGAGGCCGCCAGGAAGTGTAGCGCCGGGCTTGAGCCCGGCACACGCTGACGTAGCGGCGAGTTTACCTCGCCATGGCGGCGTGAAGCCGCCGCTACGGTATGCCGCCCTCATGGACGGCGGTGCTGTAGCGGCGGTCTCCGACCGCCGCACGGCGGTGGGGACACCGCCGCTACAAAAGGCCGAGCGCCGCTCGGCCCTACAAAGTGCCGCCCTAAAGGACGGCGCTACAACACCGGCCACTAGCGCGGCACAAGCGGATGTAGCGGCGGGCTTCAGCCCGGCACCTTACCGTTCACGTTCCCGCCAGCCTTTTCAACTCCGATTTCCGAACACGTTAGGTGCCGCCCTAAAGGGCGCCGCTACAACCCCGGACACCAGCCCAGCAAAGCCCTTTACCCAAGAGCAGGTCAGCAACATGGTGCGCGCCGGACTGGGAGATGATTCGGGCGCCAAGCTGATCGAGCAGCGCGGGATTGATTTCGCCTCGTCTGAGGATTTTATCCAAACCCTCAAGGCCGCTGGTGCGAGCGAGGCATTTCTTAAGGCGCTGCGCGCCGCCAAGCCGCCCGAGCCCGCCAGCGCCAAGAAGCCGCTGAACCAAGTGCAGGTTTTCGCCCTGCTGGTGGGCCAAGTGCCGAGCCACCGAGTCACCATGCTGGTCCAGGAACGCGGCATCGATTTTGAGCCCACGGATGACTACCTTCAGGAAGTTCGCTTGGCTGGTGGCGAGGACGAACTGATCAGCGCGCTGAAGGATGCCAAGGTGACGAAGCCCGCGACCGTTGATCCGGCGGCGCAGGCTCGGCAAGCCGAGGTGCAGCAACACGTGGCGCGCGGAGCGGAACTCGCAAAGAAAGGGCAGTATGCAGAGGCTGAACATGAGTATCGCGCGGCCTTGCTGCTAGACCCTCACAACGACGACCTTTACGAGGGCCTGGCTTCTGTCCTGGCCATGCAGGAGAAGTGGGACGATAGCGCCACGGCGGACCGCGAAGCGTTGCGCTTGAACCCGAAGAACGATGAGGCGCACATGAGACTCGGCCTGGCGCTCGGAAACAAGGGCGACTGGGACGGCGCGATCGCGGAATACCGTGAGGCATTACGCTTGAACCCCAAGAATGGGATGGCGCACGCCAACCTCGGTTTTGCCCTCGCCAGGAACAGCGACTGGGACGGTGCGATAGCGGAATTCCGTGAAGCGCTACGCCTGAACCCCAATGATGCCGAGGCGCACGCCGGCATCGGCTGGACGCTCGGAAACAGGGGCGACTGGGATGGCGAGATAATGGAAGAACGCGAAGCGTTACGCTTGAACCCCAATAATAATGTGGCGCACGTCGGCCTCGGCGATGCGCTCGGAAAGAAGCGTGACCTGGAGGGCGCGACGGAGGAATACCGCGAGGCCCTCCGCCTGAACCCCAACAACGATGCCGTGCATGTCAAGCTCGGCGATGTGCTCAGGCAGATGGGCCATTGGGAAGAGAGCGAGTCTGAGTACCGCAAGGCCCTCCGCCTGAATCCGAAGAACGAGGACGCGCACTTGGGCCTTGGCCACGCGCTCAGTGGGAAGGGCGACCACGACGGGGCAATCTTTGAGTACCGCGAGGTTGTTCGCCTAAATCCGCAGAACGCGGACGTGCATGAGTGGATCGGCAGAGAGATCCAGATGCGGGACATGGCACCGGAAGGGGAACTCATAAAGAAGGGGCAGTATGCGGAGGCTGTATTACTGCATGAGGCTCAAGAGAAGAGAGACTTGGACGAAGTGATCTTTGAGTTCCGCGAGGCAGTGCGCTTGAACCCAAGTAATGCAGAGGCGCACTTCGCCCTGGGCTCCTCACTGGAGGCGAAAGGCGACCGGGTGGGTGCTCTGGAGGAATACCGCGCGGCTTACTCGCTCGACCCCACGGACGCGACCTATAAGCAGAATTACGAGCAACTGTTGCCCCATATGAAGAAATAAGGAATAAGCCGTGGCAGTGACCGGCTGTCAGCTATTTACACTGCACACATCGCAAAAGGCGCAACCCGTTCGCCGCCCCTTTGCAACAGGTCCGCGTTACCCTCTACCGGGCGTTGGCGTCTCCCCAATAGCTTCGAGCAGTTTGAGGGCGATTGCTTTTGTCGACGGAACATCAAGGAATATACAACAGGCGAAGGGATCGCTCGTTCCGGTGCTGTTCAGGCCGAGGGACACTTCTGGAATAGTTCGACCGTCAATTTCTTGAGAAACGCGCTTAATGTGTGCCGTGCCTAGATGGAACCTGGCGTTGCCTGGTTCCGGGGCTAGTTCGACGCCGTTCAGAAGTCTTGGCAACTCCAAGCTCGAACCAGTTATCTCGAATGGGCTCATAAAGCCTCCGCCCGACAATGTTACTCTACGGTGACGAGGGATTCAAACCCGACCGGGACAGCAAGTGGCGCGGACCTGTTCTTCAAGGTCTGCGCCTCTTCTCACCGATGGCACTCAAAGGCCGCGGACCTAACAAAACAGTCGCCGCTACGCGTCATGCCCCAGCGAGCTATAATACATCGCGTAGAAAATCAAGAATGGGGAGGAACATGGTGAATTTAAGACTTCTTCAGGTTATACAGTCGCTTGAGTCAGACCAACGCGCGAGCGGGAGCAAGGCGGATGATTATCAGGGCTTCATAAAGGACGTGAATGAGGAATGTGGGCACGCAATAATGGGAATCGTGCAACGCTACCGCCTCATGGAACAAGACATAGGAAAGTGCCTCTCAACTCTGAGAGTAGAAAAAATGAAGGAAGGCTAGCCCATGGAAGGCCTCGGTCTGTGGGAACCTCTCGCGCTATCACTGGCCTGAAACCAGGAGTCGATAAATGATCTCTTCATTGGAAGAAGCCGTAGCACTTCTCCGAAAGTGGGCCGAAGCAGGGTAGCGCGGTACGCGTACTTTGCGTCCCTCCGCGGTTTTTCACCGCCCCAATGTTGTGTAAAGGTCCTGGGCTTCGCGGCCAATCTTTGCGCGGTCATGGTGGGCAGCGGCGTGCTGTGAAACGACCGCGCGCATGGTAACGCAATTTACCGAAAGGGCCGCAAAGGAGGGCCCAATGCGTCAAACTAATCTTATTGTCGATCAAGGGGATGAGATCCAGAGCTTTCTCGATCGTCGGTTCTCAGACACTTGCTGCTCCTGGTGCAAAGACCCCGATCGGCAATTGTACGGGAAACGCCTTCCCCTGTGTGCTTCTTGCAGGCGCATTCAAAGGTCTATCAGCAAATATGAAAAGCTCGCGGAGATGCACCGGCCAAAGTCTGAGCGGTCAATTGATAAATACGGGGAGGAGCTTGCCGTTGCGAGGCAAATGAAAGCTCTGGCGGAGCGGGATGGGGCTGCCTTTGGCAACATAAACTCACGATCAATGGGTGCTCTCGATCTCGAACATATTCTTGTCAAGGTGAGCAAGATTGCGGTCCGGCGGGAAATCTTCGACAATTGGGCCACCATCTTGGATCACAGCTTTTCCGAGTCCCAGCAAAGGCTGCTCTTCTATATGGTTTCGCAGGTTGTTCGCGCCCACAACTGCAAACATCGGTACTATAAAGCGGGCAACAGCTTGCCCGACGACTGGGACAACCCCCTACGAAAAACAGATAGTCAGCGGTCGAGGTCAGTGCGCCCTTGACTGCGGGCTTTTCCTTCGCTGACGGACCCACGGTCCATTCCCAAAACGAATTGATAAGGACAGCGGCGAGTGACAAGTGACGAGCAGGCTGGCCAGAAGACCGCTGGCTAGTGGCAAGCGGCGGGCTGGCGCAGAGCCGCATTTCAAGCTCTGCGGCTCTTCTCACGCTTCGCGCACGAATGCCATGAAGTCAACAAGTCAAGTCCACGCTGCACTTACTGCGGCGTGTCACCGCTTTCTTTTTCGAGAATGTTATTGATGTCGCGTTTTCCGTGCAATACCCGCACCACCCGAACCCCGCCCTCGTGAGCCAGGTAATAGATGCGCACATCCTCAAATCCCTTGACGGGCCAGGATCGCAGGCCGCGGAGAGCTTCCCGGGAAAGGCGCTTGGGCGCGCCGCCCTGCGGCGTGCGAATGATCCCCTCCATTGTTCTCCGGACGGCGCTCAAGAAGCGTTCGGCCACTTCCAGCTTGTCCTGCTCCACCAGGTAGTACCGGTACTGACGCAGGATGTCATCCCGTGCCGCTGGGAGGATAATCGCTTTCAAGGCTTTTTCCGCGCGCGGTGCTTGCGTGCAATCCCCGCGGCCTCGCCCTTAAGTTCCTTCCAGAACTCTTTGCTCAGGGGAATTCCCTCGCCGGATGTCAAGCCTTCAACCAGCAACGCTTCCAGCCTGGCATCCTCCTCCCTGGCCCGAGCTTCGCGCAACAGCGTGCGGAAGTACTCGCTGACGTTGCCATAATCCTTCGTGGCAATTTGCCGCTCCACAAAGCCCTTAAGGGACTCGGGGAGGGAGATGGTCACGGTCGTCATCGGCGCGCCTCCGGTCTTGTCCTCTCGGTACATCGTTTCCTTCCTCTTAACTATTCCCAATAGATAAGATACTACCAAGTCTGGCCGTTGTAAAGGCGTAGCCACAGTTAGTGCTTTTGTGGCGGTGGGCTTTTTTATCAAGACAAGCCCACGGTCCATTCCCAAGACGAGTTGGCCGCGGCTACCATCGGGTCACACAACCTCAGGCGCCGTTCGAAGGGGTGAGTGCATCAAGGGCAGTTACGAGTGAAAAGTGAAGAGTGACGAGCAGGCGGGCCAGAAGACCGCTGGCTAGTGGCAAGCGGCGTAGGGGCAGGCTTGCCCTACCCGGCGTCCCGCAGGGTGAATGCGGAACCCCGAAATGGTAGCCACAGTCAGCGAATTTCTGACTGTGGGCTCTTCTCACACGCGCATCCCGAATTCAGAGCGCCTGCTCCTCGCCGGAAGTTTACGTATTTCACAGAAGAACCCGCGGTCAGGAAGGCACTGACCGCGGCTACCAACTGCCCGGCGTTCCGCAGGGCGAATGCGGGACCAGGGAGGCGGCAAGCCGTCCCCCCACACCTTGCTCAACTCGACCACCAATGAAATGCCGACCCATTCGCACCGCGCAAATGGACGGGCAAGGTGATGGCCGGGTTGGCTCCTTGCCCGGAAGCCGTGGCTGAACATGAATCCCAATGCAGCCCGGAGCATGGCTTCGTAGGCTTGTTGCAAGCACGCCTCCTCATCGAAGGCCAGGATTTTGTGCGCCGAGGCCAGCTTCCTGTCGGCGCTCGCGAGGAAACGCTCGATTTGCGCCCAGTCAACGTTGTGGGGCTTCAGTTTGTTCATGTGGAGCAATTAACGAAACGCGCTTATTCCGCCATACACTGTCCAGGAAAGCATCTTTTCGGGAGCGGCGCGACTCGAATTCATGGCGCGATAAAACCGTGTAATTAACTTCCCGCCCAAGTCGCCGCTCGAGCTTGCGCATGGCCTCCGCCAAAGCTTCGGCACCAGGGGCGCCGATTACGAGCACATCAATGTCGCTCGCAGCGTCCTGTTGGTTTCGCGCGAACGACCCGTAAAGACAGGCTTCCTCGATGCCCACAATCGTTTTGAGCGCTTGTGCTAGCAAGGGCACCGCACCGACAGTCTTCGCGACGATGCTACGGACCTCCCGGAATAGGGGATACTCGGGGTTGAGGCGAAAATACTTTTGACGCCCACTCACCTCCGACCTGAAAAGTCCATCGCCCTCCAAACGCCGCAGCTCTCGCGAGAGGTTGGAGGGGTCAATGTTCAGACGATCCGCCAAATCCCGCAAATGATGGCGGGCAGCAGGGTTCGTGAAGTAATACGCCAATAACCTCTGGCGTGCCCTGGAGCGCAGGTCAAACATGGTAGTCAAATCATACCACAAATGTGGTTAATTCAAGCAACGCCCTTGGGGCTGGGGTTTTTCCTGGGATGACAAACCCACGGTCAATTTCCAGGACGAATTGAGAAGGGCAGTGACGAGTGACCAGGAAGAGCGTCCGAAGTCCGGGGTCCGAAGTCCGAGGTCTTAAGAGCAGTGACAAGTGACGAGTGCCGAGCCCACCCGCGAAGATTCTTGTGCGAGGCGCCGTTCGAACGAGTGAGTGCATCAAGTGCAGTGGCGAGTGCCAAGTGGCGAGTGACGAGCAGGCGGTTCAAAAGACCGCTGGCCAGTGGCAAGCGGCGTAGGGGTAGGGCTCGCCACTCCGTCAGGACAGGTTGCTCTACACGGCGTTCCGCAGGGTGAATGCGGAACCAGGGGTCTGCAAGCCGTCTTTTGTAGCGCGGGTGTCCCCACCCGCGTCTTTGAGACGGAGAAAACGAATCGCAGGTGGGGCGCACTCGTGACAAAATCGTGGGTGGGGCGCACTCGTGACAAAATCGCGGGTGGGGCGCACTCGTGACAAAATCGCGGGTGGGGCGCACTCGTGACAAAATCGCGGGTGGGGACACCCGCGCTACATTCTGGTTCAGCGGCAATATGCACGGAGGGGGCGGGTCGCCGCGACGACTCCCCGTACCGCGAACAGCCTTGCGGACATCAGGGTCCAATCTGGCAGCGGGTACGATTCTTCCTCTAATTCACGCCCTTGCCGCCGGGAACCGGCGTATGCGGAACGATGCCGCCGGGTTCGCCGGTGGGTGAGGCGGTCGAGGGCGGGGTCTTGCTCGCGGCGCCTCCCAGAGAATTCTTCTGATCGGGGTTTTGCTCCGCGGCCTCTTCCTCTTCTTCCCTCATCTCGTGCTCGGGGGCGCGGCCGGTCAGGACGGTCCACTTCAGGGGGTAAACGTCGGGGTCGAAGATCACGAAATAGAAGTGCCAAATCAGGATCGAGAACGTCGCCAGGATGGCCTCATAGAAGTGTACCGCCGTGGTCACTTCCAGGACCGCCAAGGCGTGCGGCAAGTAAGCCAATACCGAATCGTGAGCCCACAGCAGGATGCCGGTGATGGCCATAACAATGGTCCCCCACACCAGCGCCCAGTATTCCGCCTTCTCCATGTAGTTGAAGCGCGCGTAACGCGGCGGCGTGTGGCGATAACCCAGGTTGTATCCCACCGTGTGTACCGCCTCGCGCACGTCGCGAACTTTGGGAAGCATGTCCTTTACCCAGCGGCGGCCATCACGTTTGGTAAACAGGTAAATCAAGTGATAAACACCCGTGCCCATCAACACCACGCCGGCGATCCGGTGCAGCAATCCGCGCAGGGGGAAGTCTTTCTCCCAGCGCACAATGGGCTCCGCCCAGAAGGAGTGCGGATACTTCAGCGCGAAGCCGGTAACCACCAGGGTGATGAAACTTGTCAGGAGCAACACGTGCTGCACGCGCTCATTCAGCGTCAATCGCACTTGTCCGTGGCCGCTGCGGTAATGCGCCAACATCAGGCGCGCCTTGCGCCACCAATCCAAGAAATTGTGCAGGAGCATGGACAGGAGAATTACGGGGATGGCCAGCAGGTAGAAGGCTTTCACGAAATCGAGTACGCGTCCTCCCGCTGCGGAGGTGGGAAGCGTGTGCACCGAGCCGATGGCGAACCGCTGCCCGGCGTCAGGGTGGCACTTGCCGCAGGTCTTGCCCAGATTCGCTTTGTTCACGGTGGAGCGCGGATCACTAGAAGCAAAGATATTGTGTACCCCGTGGCAACTGGCGCAATTGGCCACCGTCTGCCGGCCCGAGCTGGAAGCGAGGCCGTGATAACTGTCTTCATAAGTGGGAACGCGCGAGGCCGGCACGTTGAAGCGCCCCATCAACTGGGTGTCGGCATGGCAGCGCGAGCAGGTGACTTGCGATACGTTGGCCAGAGAAACCGTGGATTCGGGATTTCCGGGCGCCAGGATGCGATGCTCACCGTGGCAGTCCGTGCAGGTGGCGGCATCCATGACGCCCGCTGCCACCGCCTGCCCGTGAATGCTCTGCCGGTAGGTGTCGAACACGTCCTTGTGGCATTGTCCGCAAGTAGACGCCACGTTCTGTTTCCAGATCTTCGAGTGCGGATCGGAAGCGGGAAGGATGTTGTGTACGCCGTGGCAATCGTTGCACGACGCCGCGTTCAAGTTCCCCTGCTGGATGGCGCGACCGTGCGCGCTCGCGGCGTAAGCCTCCACGGGCTTGGCCACCGCGAACATATACTTGGCCGCCAGCGCCGGACTGGAATGGCACTTTCCACAGGTTTCAGGCAGGTTCGCTTTGCTCACCGGCGATTTCGCGTCGCTCGACGGCACAACCTGGTGAGCCGGACCGTGGCAACTTTGGCAGGTCGGGGCGTCGCCGTTCATTTTGGCGTGCGCCCGGCCGTGAATGCTCGCGTTGTATTGAGTCACTTCCGCCGCGTGGCAGGCGGCGCAGAATTGCACGCCGCGGGTGGCGGGGTTCACCACGTCATGCGTTCCGTGGCAAGCGATGCACGTCGAGCTGTCCTTGGGGTCGCCCAACATCGCGTGGGCGCTCGAGCTGAGCCTCACGCCCTCATCGGCATGGCAGGTGAGGCAGGAAGCCGACGCGGTCTTTGCCGTGTGCCCGCTCTTGGCGGCCCCGGCGTGGCAATCCACACAACCGAGATCTTTGTGAACGCTGTGGGCGAGAGAGGTGGGGTTTACCGTGATGGCTTTCCCCTGGGAATTCACCATGCCGGTTTCAGGTCCGTGGCAGGAAAGACAGTCGTCCGCGGCGAAGAGCGATTGTGGATAAACCGAGAATGCCCACAGAGTACCGAGTAAAACCAAGATTTGGAAAAGTCGCTGGCGGCGTTCCTTCCGAGGGATCGGGCTTAATGTCCGCTGTATGTCACCAGGCATATTCAACATGGGTTTCTTCCGAGGGTCAGATTGGGGCAAAATGCGCATGTTTTTGACCGGCAGGGGTGACTATATGACTCCCCGTCGGTTTTCTGCCGGCTCCAATGGAATCGCAGCAAATCGAGTGCCGCAAAATTCAACTATCGCGAGGCAAATTTACCGACAAAATCCCCGCATCCCAACGAAAATAATGACATGTTAGCTTTATTTATCCGAACTTGCGCCCGAATTGCGCCCGATGCACGCCAAACCCATATTGTCGCGCGCGCTCGCCCTCTCGATTTTGCCTGTGGACCTCGCCTGTGAGGACTTGCGGGGACTTGTGGACTACCTGGTTTTGGCAGGGAGCGATTTTGCGATTTGCAAACGCGGCAGCCACAAACTTCAGCCCTCCACGCGAATCGCCGGCGCACGGGCGAAGTGTTCCGCTCCTCATGGAGGTGAAATCGAGGGTATGAATTCAGGTCAGGGGGATGAGGAGGAGCGTTCGCCGTCCCATCTCCCGGTTTTGTCCCGCGCTCAATGCGTGACCTGGAAGCTGAAGACCGCGTCCGCTCCGATTTTGCTCCCGGCCGGGGGGTATTGCGTGAGGATGATTCCTTGCGATCCGCCGTTGGTGGCCACCGGCGTCACTTTTCCGAGCTTGAACCCGTTTCTCTCCAAAACGCGGCTCACCTGGGCAAGGGGCTGGCCGATGAATCGAGGGCAGAGGAAAGCCGGAGGTTCTTCGCCACCGGAAACGAGCAGGTTCACTGCCGGCGTGCGCACCTCGGCCGTAGAAGGAGGCGGATCCTGCGCCACGACCTGGTCCGGGTCGCCCGGCGCGGGGAGGACGGCCACGTCCCCCACCGTGAGCCCGCGCTCAATCACCGTGATCCGGGCGGCACGCACGCTGTCTCCCACCACGCTCGGTACGGTCAACTGCGGAGATCCCAGGCTGACCAGCACATGCACGTGATGGCCAATCTTTAAGGACGTTCCCGGAGGGGGCATTTGCTGCGCAATGGTATTTGGCGGAAATTGCGTGCTGTAGATCTTGTCCTCGATTTTGAGTTCCAGGCCCAGACCGCCGGCGATGCGCTGCGCTGACTCGAGGGATGCGCCCACGAGCTTGGGCATGTTCTCCTGCCGGCCATGGATGGTCATGCGGATCGTGGTGATGGCACTGAGCAGCGCCACAGCCACCAGGACCGTGAAGAGCAGGAAAATCCGAAACAGACTCCGCAGGCGATCGCCTACGCTCATGGTAGGGGAATCTTATCACGATGTCGGGTGAATGGTGGATAAGTCGTTAGAAGTGTCAACACCACCCACGTGCCCCTGGCCAGCGCCACTCCCAATCAGGACCACCCCTAATCAGCACCATCCCCAGTCAGCACCACCTCGTCGCTCGCCGCGCCACCCCTCCTCATCTGAGGAGGGGAGCTTCTAAGGAACCCTGATTCAGAGCCTGCCCTGAGCCTGTCGAAGGGAGGGGTGGCGCTTCGAGCGCCGGGGTGGTGACAGTGGCGCCTTGAGCGGCGGGGGGTGGTTGCCCGCGCCGGGGCGTATTTCGCCGAATGCAGCGTGCTGTTATTCGGAATCTGACCCCTTATGAAACAGCGGGAATGAATGCGAGCGGGAGTGTGCGGGGCTCACCCATGACAACGCACTGGTGGCGCCCCCTCATTCATCGGGTCGTTTCAGCCGATAACGATGCGGGGGAGTGTCGGCCGCGCGGTTGATGGTGAGCGGCCCTTCATCTCAATTCTTCACGTTTCCATACTGAGACACAAAGTGCCGCCCCGACCTATCGGGAGGCTAGTCTTGCTCAACACGGGCGTGGTTTCAATGGTGAGCAACGTACCCACGGTCAGTGCAGTTCTGACCGTGGATTCCTCAGGTTGTGGTCAACACCTAATTGAAATGGGTTGCGTGCAATTGCCCCTGGGGTGTCGTGCGTGCGAAAAGCCCACGGAAAACGCTGACCGTGGCTACCATCTATCCAAAATGGGACGAGTTCGCTCACCTGGAGCCCGACTTCAATCAGCGCGGACCCCCCGTTCTTGCGGTGCGTGGTTCTTCTTTGGGCATAGACACCCTGGCATCGGGAGACGTACTCACGAATAATATCTTGGTAATCCTCCAGAACATCGCCGCTGATGTTCTCCAGATGCTGGCAGACCAGTTGGACTTTCTTCGCCATATCCTTTGCTCATTCGCCGCTAGAGGGCGGGCAAGGATTTCACGATTTTAACGGTTTCAAGGCTAACGCGAATTACTTGGCCCACGAGGCGCACGATGTATTCGGGGTCATCGGGGCGGTTGGGGTCGGAGCGGATGCCGCTGTGGTTGTCTTCCGTCACCTGGTATTGGTCAATCACCCATTCCAGCGCGCTGCGATTGCCCAGGCGGTATTCAAAGGTTTCGGGTGGGATGCCGCTGAGCGTCAGGGAATCATTCACCTTGAGCGAGCGGTGGTCTTTGGCCAAGCGCATTTTATCCTCGACGAGATAGGAAAGGGGAATTGTAGCGGCGACCTTGAGGTCGGCATTTCGTATAGGCGGCTTTACGCCGCCATGGCGAGGTAAACTCGCCGCTACGGAGGCACCCTGTAGCGGCGGTGTCCCCACCGCCGGGATTGTAGCGTCGATCTCCGATCGACGACGGCGGTCAGAGACCGCCGCTACAGCGCCGCCGCCCTTTCGGGCGGCACGTGCTGGGCTCAAGCCTGGCGCTACCGCGGTCGTCTCGATAAACTTCAGCGGCCACGGTTCGAGCTTTTCGTATTCAATGTGCAGCCGCGCCAGTTCCTTCCCGGCCTTCGAGAATCCGTAAAAATCCTTCGCCAGCGGAATGCGCGGCAGTTCGCGCTTCAGGTTCTCGGCGTATTTTGCGCGGTATTCGGGATGGTGCAGAATGCCGTAGACGTAATAGAAGATATCCCACTTGGTGATTCTCTTGTCTTTGTAATGGTTGCGGAAATGTTCCAGCGCCCAATTGGTGATGTTCTCCCGGCGGCTCGTGCCGTCTTCACCATAGATGTAAAAAGGGAAACACTGGGACGCGCCCTGAGGCAGGACATCAACGATATGATTGGAGACTAAAGCAAAGAACGGCCAGTCCGTTCCGGATTTAGTCCAAATAAGGCGATTTTCCTTTTCAGCGGGCTCATCGGGCAAAGAGTTAGGGAAAAGTCCCCTGCGATGCGTAAGAATTGGGTCAGAATACACCAGTCGTCTCGTGTATGGCCGATAAAGCGCAGACCTGATCCCCGCCTCATTGAATTCTGCGTCCATTTCCTGTTTAAAGGCTTGTTTGAGTCTGCTGCACCATTTGATCTTCGTTGGATCATTTGTCACGAAATCGTCAATGTCTTCGGGCTTCTTTGCTCTGCGCCAGCGGTCAAGTTCAGCGTTGTAATTATCAATTAGCACTCTGACATTTCTCTCCAGAGAGGCCGCATCGAAACCGTATGTCCACTCGTCGCGGTTTGTTTGGAAACCAGGGCTAAATGTTCGAAAGATAACCTCGGCGAATGGGCTTTTTTTCTGTTTTCCTGCTTTCGTGCCGATTGGAAGAAGCAGTTCAAAATCCTTAGACGGGACGGATTGGCCCCAACTGTTCCCGCCGACTGCATCTGGTTTCTCCCAGGAAACGTTGCCGATGGACTTTACCTTACCTAGCCAACTAAGTTTCTCCTCTTTTCGCCATTGTTCGGGCACGCGAGAATAGCAGACCTGGGACGCCCCGCTCCCATTCTTCTTTACCGCGAGAGTAATTCCGACCCCAACTCTGATGCCGAAAACATTGTGTGTTGTACCGCTCAGCTTAGGGTTTCTGCGGACGTTGCCGTGAAGGTCCACATGGTAGATTTCTGTAAAATCCGTGAGGAGATGCGTCCTCATCCCATCGTACGCCTGCTGGTCAATGAAGCTATTGTTTGAAACGAAACAAACTATACCCTCTCGTTCCTGAAGCCGATCACTAGCCCACCGAAAGAACTTCACGTACGGGTCGGAAAGTGCTCCCTTGTTACTGGCGCCTGAATCTTTTGAATAGGTGTCGGCTACCCTCTTGTCAATCACGGGATACTTTCGATTTTTGTTGTTGTCGTTTTCATTCTGCTGATTCATGTTGTACGGAGGATTCCCAATCACCACTGTGATCGGTGTTTTCCGCTGCCGCTCGACTCTCTCTGCGTTTTTCTCGGTCACGTAAAGCTGCGAAAGGCCGCCTTGTGCAGCCTCAGTGAGGTCCAGCGTATCCACAAAGCACAGCCCTTCGAAAGGCTCATAACTGCCGGTCAATTCGTAGTAGGCGTGCTCGATGTTGAGCGCGGCGATGTAATAGGGCATGAGCATCACTTCATTGGCGAAAAGCTGCTCGCGGTAGACGCGGGGCAAGTCGCGGCCGGGCATGCGACGCAGCAGGTTCACCACGAAATTTCCGGTGCCGGTGCAGGGGTCGATGATGAAAACGTCGGGACTCGAGAGGCTCTTGCCAAATTCCTTTTCCAGCACCTCGGCCACGCTCGCGCACATGAAGTTGACGATTTCCTGGGGCGTATAAACGATGCCGTGCGTGTCGGCCACCTTCACCGCGTAACCCTGGAAGAAGCGCTCGTAAACGGTGTTCAGGAAGTGCTGTTTTTCGCTGAAGTCGGGCAGCAAGCGCGCGGTGCTTTCGATGGCGACGTAAAAGCGGTCCAGGCTTTTCTGGAACTCGGTGCGGTCAAAGCTCTTGCTGACCAAGGCATCGATGACGCGCTCCACTTCCGCCGCGATGGCGTTGCGCTTGGCGAATTCCGGGTTATTGAAAACGGTGCGGATCAGGCGCTCGGTAAGGAGGTGTTGCACCAGCATCTCATCCACGGCCTCAACGCGGATGTTGGGATTGAGCGCGGTGCGGCAAAGGTCAAAGAACTTCTCGAAAGCGGCCTGGAATCGCGCGTTATCCTTGTGCGCCTGCTGGATCTTCTCCACCAAGCCGCGCGCGAGGTCGGGGGCGCGCTCCTTGAATTCGTCCACCGCTTCTTCAAAGCCTTCAATATCCGGCTCGGTATAGGAGAAGAATTGGCTGAGAAGGGCGGCCAACTCCTGGGGGTTGCCGAGATGGTACGGCCCGTTGATCTTCTGCTTGCCCTGAAACAGGACGCCGGTTTGGGTGTCCTCAAAGATGATGTTGGAGAGGGGGTAGCCGCGCGCGATCTTCCGCTTGATCTCGGTGTCAAGATCGTCCTGGGTGTCTTTGGCCTCCCAGTAGCCGCGCGGCAGGGTGTTGCGGTCGCGCAAGGTGCCGTCAGGACGAATGATCGCGCCGCCGGACATCCCCGAAAGCTCGGCGATGAAGGTCCAGTCCTTGAGCCGGGCGGTCTCCTGGAGCAGGGACTCGAAGGGCGAACGCACGCTCATCTCGTTCAGCACACCCTGGGCCTGCAGGGCGGCGACGTTTTCGTAGTACTTGCGAATGGAGCGGTGCGTGGGAGCTATGAGTCCGTGGGTGGTCATAACGGTGAAGGCAATACTAGCACTTTGGCCGGAGTCACGCAAAGCACACAATGCTTCGTGCCGGAAGGTGGGTATCATCCTCGGGGGGGGGAAGCGGGCACATACGAGCTAGGGACAGTGGCCTACTGTCCGCAGGCTTTTCTCCTGCCCGCTGCCCCAGCGGCAAGCGCAAGAGAAGCGGTCAGCGATCAGAGAAAAGAAGCGTTCAGCGCTCAGCTATCAGCTTTAAGCTAGCAAGAACATGAAGGCCCTAAGCTGATGGCCGATAGCTGACGACTGATAGCCAACACCTCACAGCCGACAGCTAAGAGTTTACTCCGAACGTCGTAACCCCAAATGGTAGGTGGCAGGTCGCAGGTGGCATGTGGGGAAAACGCCGACGAGCCCCCAGCCCCGAATCCCGTGTCCCATGTCCCGATTCCCTTCCCTGACACCTGACGCCCGGCGCCTGACACCTACTCTGCACCTCGGCGGTGAAAAGTATCTCCAGCCCAGTTGCAAAGCTTATCCCCCCTATAAAAACAATTCATTAACGTGTGGGCCGGGAGTCGGGGATAATAGAGGGTGCGTCGTGAGGGGGGAGCTTGTCTCTGGTTGGTACGGTAGGTTGCAGGTCGTAGATGGCATAGGGGGATAAGGTAGGCGGCATCAGGGGTATTCATCGTCAAGAGCAAAGCGTCCCGGCATTCCATCTTCCACCTACGGCCTACGACCCCAAGAGGCAGGTTGATCGCGTTGATTTCGCTACCCTTTAGCCATGCGCGAAGGAGAACCCGCGGGTGAGTTTCCCGCAAGAAATTCTTGCCTCTGACGTGTCCGGAATAAACGCTGCTGACCCGCGCCTCTAGACATCCGCTCGAAAGGAAGGACGCCGCCCTCCCGAGTTTGTCAGGAGAGGTTTCGGGCGTGTCTACAAGAATTGTCGAGTTTTAGGAAAGGCTGGGAGCGGCACCCGGCGTGCTGGTATGGATCTGAGATCAGAAATGCGAGTGGTATGAGCGAAGAATTCACTACTCCCAGTTTGCCGAAGGCGCAGGGCCTTTACGATCCGCGCCACGAGCACGACGCTTGTGGAATCGGCTTTGTGGCCAACATTTCCGGCGAAAAATCCCACGACATCATCCTCAAGGGGATCGAAATCCTCATCAACCTGACGCACCGCGGGGCCTGTGGGTGCGATCCCCAAACCGGTGATGGCGCCGGGGTGCTGATCCAGATTCCCCACGCTTTCTTTGAGGCGGAATGTTCGCGCCTGGGCTTTCCCCTGCCCTCGCCGGGCGAATATGGTGTGGGCATGATGTTCCTTCCCGTGGAGCCGCACGAACGCATGTCGTGCGAGGCCATCGTGGAAGAGATTGTGCGCGATGAAGGCCTGAGCGTGCTCGGCTGGCGCGACACTCCAGTGAACGCCAACACCATCGGACGCCTGGCGCGCAGCACGCAGCCCTACATCGAGCAGGTTTTCATCAAGCGCGCCTACGGGATGGACGAGGATGCGCTGGAGCGGAAACTCTACGTCATCCGCAAACGCGCCGAAAAGGAAATCGGCCGTGCGGATTTGCGCGAGAAGAGTTTCTTCTACATCCCCTCGCTTTCCTGCCGCACCATCGTTTACAAGGGCCTGCTGCTCGCGCCCCAGATTGCCAACTTCTACCTGGAGCTCTCGAATTCGGAAGTCCGAAGCGGCCTTTGCCTCGTCCACCAACGCTTCTCCACGAACACTTTTCCCACTTGGCACCTTGCCCATCCCTACCGCTACATTTGCCACAACGGTGAAATCAATACCCTGCGCGGAAATGTGAACTGGATGCAGGCGCGCACCTCCGTGCTGGCCTCGCCGCTTTTCGGCGACGACTTCAAGAAGCTGGAGCCCTTCATCGCGCCGGGCGGCAGCGATTCCGCCAACCTGGATAACGCCGTCGAACTGCTGACCCTGGCGGGGCGCAGCCTTCCCCACGTGATGGAGATGCTGATTCCGCAGGCATGGGTGAACGATCCCACCATGCCGGACAACGTCAAGGCGTTTTACGAATATCATGCCTCGCTCATGGAACCCTGGGACGGTCCTGCCGCCGTGTGCTTTACCGATGGCCGCACGATCGGCGCCAAGCTGGACCGCAATGGATTGCGCCCCGGCCGCTTCGTGGTGACCAATCGCGGCCTGGTGATCATGGCTTCGGAAGCCGGAGTGTTGCCGCTCGATGCGGAAGAGGTTTCCTTCAAAGGCCGCCTTGAGCCGGGACGAATGCTGCTGGTGGATACGGAACGCGGGCGCATCATCCCCGACGAGGAAATCAAAAAGCAATTGGCGGCGCGTCAGCCTTATGCCCAATGGCTGAAGGAAAATCAGGTCACGCTCAAACATCTCCCCGACCCGCAGCGCGTCCATGCCAGCGACAATTCCACCATCCGAATGCGGCAGCGCGCTTTCGGCTACACCGACGAAGACCTGAAGACCATCATGATCCCCATGGCCACCAAGGGAGAGGAGCCAGTGGGGTCCATGGGCGTCAACACCCCTCTCGCTTGCCTTTCCGACCGCCCGCAACTGCTCTTCAGCTATTTCAAGCAGATGTTCGCGCAAGTCACCAACCCCGCCATCGATCCCATTCGCGAGGACCTGGTGATGTCGCTCTACGATTACATCGGGCGCGAAGGGAATATCCTGGAAGAGACGCCGCAACTCTGCCACACGCTCAAAAAGCGCCACCCCATCGTCACCAATTGGAACCTGGAGAAACTGCGCCGCGTGAGCACGGGGGATTTCCTCGCCACCACGCTGCCCATGCTCTTCCGCGTGGGCGAGGGGGAAAAACGCTTGCAGGAGTCGGTGGGCAGCCTGTGCCGCCGCGCCTCACTGGCCATCAAATCCGGCTACACCCTGCTGATTCTCTCCGACCGCGGCGTGGATGAAGAGTATGCGCCGATTCCGGCGCTGCTGGCGCTTTCCGCCGTACACAATCACCTGGTCCGCGAGAAGACCCGGAATCAAGTGGCCCTGATCGTGGAGACAGGCGAGCCGCGCGAGGTGATGCACTTCGCTCTGCTGGTGGGTTATGGCGCCAGCGCCATCAATCCCCACCTCGCCATCGAGACGCTGGAGGACCTGCACGCCAAGGGTCTTTTCCCTCCCGAGTACACCTTTGAAAAGGTGCTGAAGAATTACATCAAGGCCGTGGACAAGGGCCTGCTGAAGGTCCTCTCCAAGATGGGGATATCCACCCTTCAGAGTTATTGCGGCGCGCAGATTTTCGAGGCCATCGGATTGAACAAATCGCTGGTGGACCGCTACTTCACCGGGACGTCCTCGCGCATCGAAGGGGTGGGCCTGGAGATTCTTGCCCGCGAGGCTCTGCTGCGGCACAAGTTCGCCATGCAGCCGGCCGCGGATTCCGACACCGAACTCGAAATCGGCGGCAGCTATCAATACCGCGAGCGCGGCGAACGCCACATCCTGAATCCGCTCACCATCAGCAAACTTCAGCAGGCGGTGCGGCAATCAAGCTTCCCCACCTACCAGGAATACGCTCGCATCGCGGACGGACAGAGCCGCGATCTTTATACGCTGCGCGGCCTGCTGGACATGAATTCTGCTGGACCGCCCGTGCCCCTTGACGATGTGGAACCGGCAAAGGAAATTGTGAAGCGCTTCGCCACGGGCGCCATGTCTTTCGGCTCCATCAGCAAGGAGGCGCACGAAACCCTGGCCATCGCCATGAATCGCATCGGCGGGCGCTCCAACACCGGCGAGGGCGGCGAGGATGAAGAGCGCTTCAAGCCCGACGCCAATGGTAACTGGCGGCGCAGCGCCATCAAGCAGGTGGCCTCCGCGCGCTTCGGCGTCACCACCAACTATCTTGTCAATGCTGACGATCTCCAGATCAAAATCGCCCAAGGCGCCAAGCCCGGCGAAGGCGGACAACTTCCCGGCCACAAGGTGGATGAGGTCATCGCCCGCGTGCGCCATTCCATCCCCGGCGTGCAATTGATCTCTCCGCCGCCGCACCACGATATTTATTCCATCGAGGACCTGGCGCAGCTCATCTACGACCTCAAGAACGTGAATCCGCAGGCAAGAATTTCCGTCAAGCTGGTGGCTGAATCGGGTGTGGGGACGGTGGCGGCGGGCGTGGCGAAAGCTCATGCCGACGTTATCCTCATCAGCGGGTACGACGGCGGCACCGGCGCCTCACCCATTTCCTCGATTCGCCACGCGGGAATCCCCTGGGAACTCGGGCTTTCCGAGACCCAGCAGACGCTGGTGATGAACGACCTGCGCAGCCGCGTGCGCCTTCAGGTGGATGGGAAACTTCAGACCGGCCGCGACGTGGCCATTGCCGCTCTGTTGGGCGCCGAGGAATTTGGATTCTCCACCATGCCGCTCATTTCCATGGGCTGCATCATGATGCGCAAGTGCCACCTGAACACGTGTCCGGTGGGCGTGGCGACCCAGGACCCCGTGCTGCGCAAGAAATTCCAGGGCCAGCCGGAGCACGTCATCAATTTCTTCTTTTATATCGCGGAGGACCTGCGGCAAATCATGGCGCAACTCGGCTTCCGCAAGCTCGATGAGATGGTGGGGCGCGTGGATTGCCTCTCCCAGCGCCACGACGTGGACCATTGGAAAGCCAACGGCTTGGACCTTTCCGCCGTGCTCTACAATCCTCACGTGCCCACGCGCGTGGGGCGCCACTGCACCATCAAGCAGGAACACGGCCTGGAGAAATCTCTGGACTACCAGTTGATTGGCCACGCGCGCGAGGCCTTGCAGCGCGGCAAAAAGGTTTCCATCAGCCTTCCCATCCGCAACACCCACCGCACCGTGGGGGCCATGTTGAGCGGCGAAATTGCCCGCCGTTATGGAGAAGCAGGCTTGCCGGATGACACCATCCGCTTCCAATTCACGGGCTCGGCGGGGCAGAGCTTCGGCGCGTTTCTGGCCAAAGGCGTCACCCTGACTTTGGAAGGAGAGGCCAACGATTACGTGGGCAAAGGACTCTCCGGCGGCCGGCTCATCATCTACCCGCCGCGCAATTCCTCCTTCCAGCCGGAGGAAAACATCCTGGTGGGGAACGTGGTTCTGTACGGGGCCACGAGCGGCGAGGTTTTCTTCAACGGCATGGCCGGCGAACGCTTTGCCGTGCGGAATTCCGGCGCCACGGCCGTGGTGGAAACGGTGGGCGACCACGGCTGCGAGTACATGACCAAGGGGACCGTGCTGGTGCTGGGCAAGACCGGACGCAACTTTGCCGCGGGCATGACCGGCGGCATCGCCTACGTTCTTGATGAGACGGGGGAATTCGTCCGCGTGCGCTGCAACCGCTCGAGCGTGGACCTGGAGCCGGTGGTCGATCACGCCGATATCGACCTCATCCAAACCTTGATCGCGCGTCATTCGGATCTCACCGAAAGCCCCCGCGCCAAGTGGATTCTCGACAACTGGGAGACGATGCTGCCGAAGTTCATCAAGGTTTTCCCGCATGAGTTTAAGCGCGTGCTGGGAATTGCGCGAACCCCTGCCGCTTTGGAATCGGGAATTCGGAATCCAGGTCCTGCAAGCCCCACGCCTTCCCCTCGGGAGGTGCTGCATGGGTAAGCCTACCGGATTCATGGAAGCCGCACGCGAGGTGCCCACACGCCGGCCGGTGGAAGAGCGCGTGAATGATTACCGGGAAGTCTATCAGGAGTTCCCCGGGCAAAAGCTGCGCACGCAGGCAGCGCGCTGTATGGATTGTGGTGTGCCCTTCTGCCACACCGGCTGCCCCCTCAATAACATCATCCCCGATTGGAACGACCTGGTTTACCGCGACCGGTGGGAAGACGCCATCCGCACGCTGCACGCCACCAACAACTTTCCGGAATTCACGGGCCGCATCTGCCCCGCCCCTTGCGAGGCGGCGTGCGTGCTGGGCATCAATGAACCGCCCGTGACCATCAAGAACATCGAAAAAACGATTATCGAGCACGCCTTCAAGCAAGGATGGATTCGGCCAGAACCGCCCCTGTGCCGCACCGGCAAGCGCGTGGCCATCGTGGGCTCGGGGCCATCCGGACTCGCCGCCGCGCAACAACTTAACCGCGCGGGACATTCGGTGACCCTGTTCGAAAAGGCCGATCGCATCGGCGGCCTGCTGCGGTATGGCATTCCGGATTTCAAGATGGAGAAGGCGGTCCTCGACCGGCGCCTTGACCAGATGCTTCAGGAAGGCGTGGTGTTCAAAACCGGTTCGCACGTCGGCAAAAACGTTCCGGTGGAAGATTTAAACCGTGAGTTCGACGCCTTATTGCTGACGGGCGGGGCGGAAAGCCCTCGCAACCTTCCCGTGCCGGGGCGCGAATTGAAGGGGATTCACTTTGCCATGGAGTATCTGCCCCAGCAAAATCGCCGTGGCGCCGGCGATGTTGTGGAGGGACAAATTCTGGCCACGGGCAAACGCGTGGTGATCATCGGCGGGGGCGATACCGGTGCGGATTGCCTGGGCACCGCGCACCGGCAAAAGGCGGCGTCGATTCACCAATTTGAGATCATGCCCCAGCCGCCGCTGGAACGCTCACCTCTTACTCCCTGGCCGCTCTGGCCGCTTCAGTTACGCACCGAGAGCGCCCACGAGGAAGGCGGCATTCGCGATTGGGCGATTGCCACCACGCGCTTCACCGGCGACAAAAACGGCAAGGTGAAACAGTTGCACGCCATCCGCGTGTGCCCGCCACCGAAGTTTGAAGCTATTCCCGGAACCGAGTTCACTATCGATGTTGACCTCGTGTTGATTGCTATGGGCTTCCTGGGCCCCGTCAAGAATGGCATGATTGAAACGCTGGGCGTGAAGCTTGATGCGCGGAGCAATGTGGAGAACCGATGCGAATTATATGTCGTCAGTGCCCGGCGTTTTCGCCGCCGGCGACATGCGCCGCGGCCAATCGCTGGTGGTCTGGGCCATCACCGAAGGCCGCCGCGCCGCCCGCGGCGTCGATAAGTACCTCATGGGCGAAACCCACCTCCAGTAGCGTGGCACAGGCACTCCTGCCTGTGCCCTATGCATACCATGCATCACGCTTGAGCACAGGCACGAGTGTCTGTGCCACCACAAATTCGTAGGGGCTGCGCTTGCCCTGCCCAAGGCGGCGATGCCGCAAGAGCAAGTCAAAAGTCAAAGCGCAAACGTCAATACCTGCCCGCCCTCCCGTCCGTTGGATGCGATAGAAATTACCTTTAGTATTGCAAATCGAACTGAGAAGCGTAAACTTACCGCGTGAAAATCCAACGAGAACCTTCCCTGTACCCGATTGTCGCAAAATGGATGAAACGTCACTTTCTTTGCTTCAAGACGGGAGTGGACACGGGTTCAAACTATGGCAGGATTGATGTAGTTGGGATAAGGGACACTGGGGGAGACCTCACCGGTGATGTTGAAACGATAGCTGTTGAGGTCAAGAAAACTGGCTCCCCATTTGCGACTACAAGCGGCCAAACTCTCGGATATAGGGTGTATGCCAACCGGATTTACTTGGCTGAATCCAGGAAAAAGCCTTTTACTCCCGAGGAAATAGACATTGCCAGTCATCTTGGCATCGGTTTGATTCAGATCCGCCAGGGGCATTGCAGCGAGATCCGGTCCAGCCCTTTCTATTCGCCGATGGCCAGATTCAACCTATTGCTTTTGGATCAAATAGGCTTAGGAAGATGTCAGTTGTGCGGTTGCTTCTTTGAAACTGGCGGTAGAAAACGTAGTTATCCCGCAGTTCTGGCAGGTGAGAATAATGTCCAGCGGGCGATTGACACGGGAAAAGGACTGATTTTCTGGAACTATGAAACCAGGGCAGAAACGAAGCACAAACTGGGCGTTAAATTAACGCCGGGGACTACATTCGAGAGACGATTCATCTGTCCTGAATGCGTCCAAAATCTGCTTGCTGTTCAGCAGAAACGAATCAAGTCTTGGCTCGCAGAGTTTGCGCCTCGCGGCGGCTGACCTTTGGCAAGGCTCACTCGAAATCTTGTTTGGTAGGCTGGCCGTCGCGGAAGCGGTTCTTCCTTTGCAAAAACCGAAAATCTCATTGACGAACGCCTGCCCTCTGGTTCGGGAGCGCGAGTCTCCAGAAGAACCGCAGACCCCAACCGGGGAGGTCTGCGCTTCACCTCCTGCAACGTAAGCACAAATGTGATAACATGTTCTGAAGGGAAATTATGCCAGTCACCAAAACCAAATCCGTCCAGGCGCCTGAGGCTTCGATTGGAAACGAGTACCGTGGCAAGCGGACGCGCACGGGGAACTCCTATGGTTTCCGCTTTGATCGTGCTCTCTTCAAGAGCCATCCCGAGTTTGCCGGAGAGGTCAAGGCCCACGTGATCGCGCCCGGCCGGATGCTGGTATCGGTTGCCGAGCCGGTCAACAAGCGCCGCGATCCCGTGATGCAATCGTTTCTTGCCTTCCTCGCGAACGATATTGCCAAGGCGCCTGAAACGATCAAGCCGATGAGCCCCGAGCTGGCACGGCGCATTGACCGCTTGGTGGAGGAAGTTTCCGTCCCTTCGAATGAAACTCTGGAAGAGGATACCATCATCTGATGGAGGCCCATGGCTGGACGCTCTACCTGCACCCGCTCTTTCAACAGCAATTGGAGAAATTAACCGCCCAGGTGGAAACTCTGCAAACGAAAGCCCCGCTGCACTACAAGGAACATTCGGCCACAAAGCTCCTTGCCACGATCAATCGTTATATACGCGAGATCATTCCGTGCGATCCCGGTGCGGCGGAGTTCCGTCAGGGCAATACGCTGGGCGCGGACAATCGCCATTGGTTCCGGGCGAAATTCCACGGGCGTTATCGCCTTTTCTTCCGTTATTCCAGCCAAGAGAAAGTAATCGTCTATGCTTGGGTGAACGACGAGAAAACGCTGCGCAAGGGCGGATCAAGAACCGATCCCTACTCCGTCTTCCGCGCCATGCTGAATACCGGAAATCCGCCCAGCATAATGGCTGAGTTACTCGCCGTTTCCAGCCGACTCGAAGCGGTGCGTAACTCGCGCCAGCAGGCACCGGTCAAACCTAGCAAGAAGCGCAACGGTTGACGATTTATTACGGAGGGGCGAGTGGGCGCAAAGTTCCTGGCCTTCGACACCCCTACCTTCTGCAACATCGATCAAAACCTTCAGGACTTGCCAAATACGGTCGAGTTCAAGACCCCTCTACTCAAACACCGAGTGATCGTCGGCGAATTTTCGCGTGGTTTTCTTGCGAAAGGCCGAATCCCCGGTGAGTTTTCTAATTTTGCGATAGTAAGTTGCCTTTGGCTTTTCGGGATCGCCCCCGGCATCGACGGCTCGGCCCTCCTCCCACATAAGCTCCATGAACATGGCAGCAAGGACGTGTTCGGCGTGATGGGGTGAGGTGCCGGTAGCCACCATTTTTTCAAAAGCGGCCCTTACCAAAGGGTCCTCTTCGATCTGTCCTTTGACGGCGGCATGAGATGTGACGTGGGCCATGGGGCTCACGGGATTGCCGTCGACCGTGATTTCGTAAGGCTCTCCTTCACGAAGGTCTGCGAACTCCAGAGCATTGTGAACGTGCTTCAGGTGCATGTGCTCTTGCATTGCCCGCGCGATGACCTGATTCTCACGCGAAAGCTGGGCCACCATTCCGGCCTTGACCGCTTCGTAAATGAGCTTGTCATGCTGGTCCACCAGCCGGCGAATATCTGTTAGTTTGGGGTCATCCATTTCCTTGTTCCTTTCTGCCAAGCAAGCCGTCCAGCTAATTATAGGACCACACGCCTTGGTAATGTTCAACACCCTTCCCGCGTGCGGCGAGAGGAACAGGTCAAAAGGCAAGGCGCAAAACCTAAGAAGCAAGAGTGTGAACCCTGGTGGTGAAACAATCGGGCCCGAGGTTTGAGAAAAGGGCCGGTCAGGATGGTAGGCCGGGCGCCCGGCCTGCCAAGCGGCGAGCCACCGCCGCTGAGATGGGCTGGTTGGTGTTCGCCTCATAGTAGCTGAAGGCGGGAGAGGGATTGACTTCGAAACAGTAGACCTCGTCGTGCGGAGTCACCTTCAGATCAATGCCGGCAAACTCCAGGCCGAGCGAGTGGGAAAGGCGCAGGCATTTTTGGGTCAACTCGCCGGAGAGGACCACCTCGCGCAACTCGGCAGGCTCGCCCGATTGGCGCGCTGCATATCGGTAATCCGTGGCCCCGCTTCGCACCGCGGTGGCGAACACTTCGTTCCCCACGGTGTGCACCCGCAGGTTGGTTCCTTCCACAAAGGCCTGAAACTGCGTGGGGCACCAGCGAATGCGCTCCAATCTTTGTTCGTCTTCATCGTTCAGCTCTTGCACGATGGACCGCACGGCGCTGATGGATTTGTAAATCACGCGCCCATGCCGGGCCCGAAATTCGCGGACCAACTCGGGATCATTGGTTATCAGGGTCTCGGGGATAAGGAAACCGTGCTCGCGGATCAACTGCGACTGATAAGGCTTGGACATATTGCTGGCCATGGGTGCGCAACGGTTGATGACCAGGGCGGGCGCGATCTCCATCCAGCGCGTCAGAGTATCGTGGAAGGAACGGCAGTAGGTCCGCAAGCTCGAATCCGGCGGTTCGTGGGACAACTCCGGGAGGAACCGGTCATCCATCATCCTGGGGTAAACGGCATCAAACTCCTGCAATTTGTAAATGCGCTCTCCGATGCGCAGATCTCCACTCACTTCCCCGTGGCTGACTTCGAACCAGATCTCGCAGTCGTCGAATCGGCGCTGGTTGAACAGGATGAACGGCGCACCCATCTCTTCCAGGCGAGAAGTTACCAACTGCAACGGCGTTTCCGAGGGAATGCCACAAAGCAGGATCATGGACACCCTCCCTGGGTTAAGGCCTGCGCCAGGCGTTGGAGCAAGGGCGCGCCGCCGATCGAAAGGTCGGGAGATGGCGTTGCCTGGGCGAAGTTCCACTCGCCGTGCTCGTCGGCATAGAGCTGGATTCCCAGGACCTCCATCCCGGCCTCCTGGGCAAGTTTCGCGCAGGCGCGGGCAGTGGGCTCGGGCACCCGCCCGCCGAAGACCTCGCCGCGAAAGGCGATCAGGGTTAACATCGCGGCGCCTTGGGGAGCCAGCGAGCGATAGCCTTGTTCCAACGCATCGTGACTGCTCTGGCGATAAGCCGGAGCCGGCAAGCCGGCGCGATGGGCGCGGCAGGCCCATTCGGAGGGATGATACCAGGGCCCGCTTAAGCCGATGGGCATAGGCCGGTTGATAACGACACCCGGCAGTCCCTTCAGCCAGCTTAGATAAAACGCTTGCAGCTCGGCTTGGGCGTATTCCTTGTCGGAAGCCGCAGCCTGCTCGGCAACTCCTGGTGAGGGCGCCAGCAAACGATTGATCGCGCCGCGAATTCGCGAACTGCACAAGACGCGGCCGTCGGGCAGGGATATCTTCAGGTGTGTGCCACTACCATCCAACCGGTGCTCCCAGCGGCTGCCATGAGCTAACCACTCCGCAAGCACCAGTTCCAAAGGGGCGACACCAAGTTGTTTGAGGCCTTCGTAGACCCACAAGCCCGAAGGATCGGTGGAAGAACACAATACTAGCCACATGTGTGTTTGCTCAAAGGAAAGGGCAGGTGCTGGACCTGCCCTTGTCCGAGATTAGCTCTTGCCTTTTTGGTGCGGTTCCGCCTTGGGTTCAGCCGGCTTTGCTGCGTCGGGTTCCTGCTTGAGCGCCCCCTGACTAAGGTCGGGCCGCAGGTTCTCGGGGATGAAGTGCAGCAATTGCGCCACCGTTGCTTCCAGGGTGGCAAGTCGCTGCTCAACGGGGCCGCCCGGTTGAGGGAGACCCACAACTCCCTCGAACTCGATCTTCTCATTTTTGTACTCTTTGTACTCGATCTTGTGCTCTTTGATTTCAATTTTCTCGTGTTTGATCTCTTTGATCTCGAGCTTGACCTCTTTGTGAAGCTTGGTTTCGAGTTGCGGTAGTTTGTCGGTAAGTTTCGTGGTTCCAATGCCGGCCGGCTGGGCCGCGGCGGTTGGCAGTGTGTCAACGTGCGTCTTCTCCAGCAGGCCTTCCTTGCCTTCGATTTTGTGTTCTTTCTCGTGCTTTTCCTTCTCCTGCTTGTGTTTGGTGTCCGGAGTGTCTTTTTGGTCCTTGGACTCTTTCTCGGCTTTTTCGTTCTTCTCGTGCTTCTCGATTTTCTCCAGCTTCTCGTTTTTCTCTGCCTTCTCGTTCTTCCCGACTTCCTTCACGATTTGTTTTTCCACGACTTGTTTCTCAGGGTCTTTCTCTTCGAACACTTTCGAGCCCATGTTTCCTCCTCTCATTTTGGCCGGAGCTGTCATTGGCGCCGGCGGGAACCAGTGTGCGCCCTCAAGAACAAACGGAGGGTTTCTCTGTTAATTGAACCAGATGGAATGTCAGACTTTTTGTCCCTTGACCCGTCCATTAAACATGCAGTCAGTACTCTTGTCAACCATAAAATCAAGGGTTCCCTCTGTGCCGGAGGTCCAGCTTCAGCGCACATGGTGCTCCAGACCTTGTTTTTTGATTCCGCGCCGAGGACCAGACCGGGGACAATTTCTTGCAGGACTGCTCGATCAAAGTCCAGCGCCACGGCCTCAAATTGACCAACTCCGACTTGACGGTAGTGGTCTAATTTGGGCGCAACGCCGCCATCTTGGCGGCTCTTTGCCGGCTGGACGCCGGCGCTACAATGGAAATCAGGACACCACCGGTTTGACACAAAGCTTGACACACAGCTCGAGGGCGAGGATAATTCCCTGCGGTTGATTGTTTTGAACGCCGACGAGAAATGACAAAGAACATTCGTCAATCTATCATTCTCCATTCCAACCACCAGAGGCCCCACATGATTCGCCGCATGCTTTTGTTGTTCGGGTTGTGCTTAAGCTTGATTCCCTTTTGCGCGGGCTCTGGGGTTCCAACTTCTGCGCAGGGAGGTCTAATGGTTAAGAAAGAGGCTTTTGGCGCCACACCCGACGGGAAAGCCGTCGAGCTCTACACGCTGAGCAACACGCACGGCATCGAAGTCCGCATCATGACGTACGGCGGAATCATTGTGTCACTCAAAACCCCCGACAAAGCCGGGCACGAGGCTGATGTTGTGCTGGGATACGATTCGCTCGCGGGCTACCTGGGCAAGTGTTACTTTTTCGGTGCGCTCATTGGCCGCTATGGCAATCGCATTGGCCATGCCAAGTTCACGCTCGACGGCAAGGAATACACGCTGGCGAAAAATGACGGCCCGAACACCCTGCACGGAGGCGTGAAGGGGTTCGACAAGGTCGTGTGGCAGGGGCAATCCTTCCAGAAGAGCGGCGAAGTTGGCTTGGTCCTCAAGTATACCAGCCCTGACGGCGAAGAGGGTTTTCCCGGGACCCTCCACGTGACCGTCACCTATACGCTCAACGAGAAGAACGAATTCAGCATCGATTATCACGCCACGACGGACAAGGCCACACCCATCAACCTCACCAATCACTCCTACTTCAACCTGGCGGGCGAGGGCAGCGGCACGATTCTCGGCGAAGAACTTATGCTGAATGCCGACCACTTCACCCCGGTGGATGCTACCCTGATCCCCACCGGGAAGATTGAGAGCGTAAAGGGAACACCGCTCGATTTCACCAAGCCCACGCCCATTGGGGCGCGGATCAATGACAAGTATGAGCAATTGGTCCTCGGGGGCGGCTACGACCACAATTTCGTGATCAACCGGACGGGCCCGGGCTTGGTGCTGGCGGCCCGCGTTTACGATCCCACGAGCGGTCGTGTGCTGGTGGTTGACACTACGGAGCCGGGAGTGCAGTTCTATACGGGCAATTTCCTGGACGGGGTCAACGGCAAGCACGGACATCGTTATGAAAAGCGCAGCGGCTTATGCCTGGAGACCCAGCACTATCCCGATTCGCCCAATCAGCCGGGTTTCCCATCCACGATTTTAACACCCGGTCAAACCTACCACTCGACGACGGTTTGGAAATTCTCCACGCGGTAGGCTGCGGCGAGCCGGACCGGGAATCGCGCCTGGAATCCAGCGGGGACCAGGGCGGCGTCCAGATATTGCGCGGGCTCATGTGGTTATCCTTGAAGCCTGTGATTCCCCGCAAATAGTTAGGTGTGAGAGCGGCAGGGGGGTCACCGCCGCACCATGACCCCCAAAAGGGATTTTCATTTATTCGAGCCTTTGCCGGGATCCTTGAGTGGAGTTTTGTCAGGGGCTTGGGCGGCGTCTTTGAAGGCATACTGCACGAGGATTGAGATTCGCCGGTTGGAAGGATCCTCAGGAGCATCGACCCTACGAAGGTGCTGGTCAGCGTAACCCCTCACCTGGGTCACTTGGTCCGCGCGCAGACCATTTTGCTGCATCAGCCGCCGGGCAGCGTTAGCACGATCCACGGAAAGCTCCCAGTTTCCGTATTCGCCCCCATGCCGGACCAAAGGCTTGGAATCCGTATGGCCCTCGATCGAGATCTTGTTGGGAACGCCACCTAACTCCTTCGCCAGCGCAATGAGCGTTTCCTTGCCGCTGTCGTTTAGATCAGGACTGCCACTGTCGAAGAATGTGCTCTTAGCCGATTCCAAAAGCTCAATGCGCAATCCTTCCGACGTAACGGTCATCTCAATCTGATTTCTCAGCTTATTAAGGTCTTGGACCCGCTGGATGGCGCCCTGGAGGCTGTCCTTCAGTTTTGACATGTTGTCTTTGGATAAAGTCAGGCTATCCCCCGGGCCCTCCCCGGAGCTCTCGCCCGGCCCCTTCCCATTGCCACCCAATAGCTTGGAAGTCCCGGCGGGATCTTTGAAATACCCCGCTATCGCCTCCTTGATGGGCTTGCTGCTATTCATGAGCCAGAGGACGATGAAAAGGGACATCATGGCCGTTACAAAATCAGCGTAGGCCACCTTCCAGGCCCCCCCGTGGTGTCCGCCGTGGCCGCTCTTTTTCTTGACGACAATGATGGGTCGAACTGCCGCCATAGTGAATTGCACCAATGGTGATTTGCGGATGGTGATTTGTGGATTCTAGTCGCAGTGTCTCTTCCTCGACAGAGGCACCCCAAGCTTGGTCATTCCAGGCTCTGCGAAGGCTCCGTTGGCCAATTGGCACCGGCGCCGGAATTCTCAATCACAAATCACCCATCACCAATCTGCGGGCTCCTTCTTCACGCTGCCGCCTCTTTCGGCGCCGCCGCTTCACCCTTGTTGCGGCAATAAGACTCAAGCTCTTGGAACGTTGGGCGCACGTGACCGGGAATGGCCCGGCGCGCCACTTCCACCGCCATAATTGGTGCGGTTCCTTTGATAAACGATGCCATAGCCACGCGTAGCACTTGCAGGTAGGCGTGCTCCTCATCGGCAGCTTTGGCCATATTGGCGGCGAGCGGCCCCACCAAACCGTAACAGAGCAGAATCCCCAGAAACGTGCCCACCAACGCCGCGGCAACCTTGTGTCCGATCTCTTCCGGCGGGCCGCCCAAAGCCCCCATGGTGATGACCACACCCAGGACTGCCGCCACGATGCCGAGGCCGGGAAGTGAGTCCGCCATGGTGCTGAGCGCCGCCACGGGCTGGGTGGAATCGTGGTGATGGACGTCCATATCCGACTCCACCATCTGGTCAAGTTCAAATGCCTCGACAGCGTTGCTCGCCACCAAGCGCATGGTGTCGCAGACGAAACACAGAAGATTGTGGTCACCAAGAAAGGCAGGATACTTGGAGAAGACCGTGCTTTTGTCCGGGTCATCGGTGTCGCTCTCCAGCGCCACCAATCCATCCCGGCGCGCGCGGCCAAAGAGCTCGTACATCATCTTCAGCGAATCGAGGTACCACGCCTTGTTGAATTTGGACCCCTTGATAACCTCCGGCAGGCCCTCGGCGATGCTCTTGAGGATGTGGACGGGATTGGAAATCAGGAGTGTTCCAACGCCCGCTCCTCCGATGATAAGCAGCTCGGCCGGCTGCATGAGCACCAGGAGCTTTCCATGCTCCATCAAATAGCCGCCGGCCACCGCCCCGAACACCACCACGATTCCTATGATCGCGAACACCTGAGTCATTTCTCCTTAAGCTGTGGCGTTTCTGGTGCGCAAAGCACGATGGCGCAATTGTTGCCCTGGGCAACGGCCTGATTAAGCGCGTTTCCGGTACGATCCAAAAGGAGTTCGATGGCTTCGCCGGGTTGCAAGACCGTTCCACCCACCGACACGGTAACGGACAACTGATCTCCCCACCAAACGACCTCGGAGGATTGGGCGAGCCGCTTCAGACGCTCGGCGGTGGTGGTCAAAGCCCCGTCATCGCAATTCGCGACGATGGCCAGGAACTGGTCTTCCGACCAACGTCCCACAAAGTCCAGGGGGTCGAAACCGTTGCGCAGCGTGTGGGCGACGACATTCAAGATGGCCTCCGCCGCATCCAGACCATGAGTTGCCGTCAGGTCATCCAGCCGATCCAACTGAATGCAGAGCAGACCAAAGGGAATAATGTGTTCGGAAGCATATTTGAAGCGATTCGCCAGGCGTGCTTCCGTAGAAAAACAGTCCGGGAGCTGCGTAACCCCATCCAGCCCGTGGTCCACTACCAGGTCATAGTCGGGACGACTCCGCGCGGACACGCAGGGCCTCTCCACAAAGCTTTCCGCCGCCCCAATCACCCGGCCGTGAGCGTCCCGGATCGGAACCGCCCGCAAGCTTACAGGGACGGCGTACCCGGATTTGTGATGGAGGTACACGCGCGACTCACGGGCTTGGCCATCGCGCATGGCGGATACCAGTGGGCAGGAGTGCTCGCAGAAGGCTGCCTTGTTCTCATGAAAGTTGATCAGAAGGAGTTCGCCACAAAAGCGCCCCAGGACATCCTGGCGCAAATAGCCGGTGATTCTCTCCGCACCGTCATTCCAAAAACAGATCTTCCGGTCCTGGTCCACCATGCAAACGCCCGTCTGCAAGCTCTCCAAGGCGGCGCGAAGAGTTTCCGCGTTTTGAAGGTCCAACATCCTTTGGCCTCTCCTGTTTCCTATCGGCGAAAACGGCCCGGTCTTGAGGCAGTCTGCGCCCATTAGCCGCCCCTCATTGCCGCCTAAAGCCTTGAATGGGGACATTGTTGGAGACTTGGTAGGAGGCGGAGGAAGTCCTTGCGAGGTGCGGCGCACGTTGAGTGCTGCCGAGCTAACAACAAGGCCATGAAAACAAGTTCCTGATGACAAGCGGATCGCGCACTGCGGCTGAAAAGGGCGGTGCTCCCCGATGTTGCCGCTGGAGGAGTTCCGCTACCGGGCTCCAGGGCGCGATGGGCCGGTATAGAAATCCTGCGTGATGAAGAGCCTGCCGTCCGCTGCTTGCACGATGCCGACGCCGATGTCCGTAAAGCTCGCGTTCAAAATGTTGGCGCGATGATTCTTGGTGAATCGCGGCTCGCTCATGAACGCCGCCTCGGCCCGCGTCGCGCTTCTGTAAATGGCGATGTTTTCACCCACCCATTGCCACTCCATTCCGGCGGCCTCGACGCGCGTGGCCACGGATCCTCCCTGCGGGTCATCGTGAGCAAAGTACCCTCGATTCAGCATGTCGAGGGAATGCGCTCGCGCCACGGCCGCCAACTTTTCGTTCCAGCGCAGTGGTAAGGCTCGCCCCTTGGTTTCAAGCGTGTTCGCGGGGTCGGCTCGGTCGCGGTTGACCAGATCATACATCAATTGTTCCAACCCCTGAGTGCGGCTCGACCCCGGGCTCCGCCAAGTTGGGAATCCTCGGGGGTAGGATGACGCGCTATTTCCCTCCCCAAAACGGCGCCACACGCCGGATGGGGGAGGCGCTGGCGATGGCACACCCGGGCTCTCGCCAAAGTGATGCCAAACGCCGGATTCTCCGACCCTCTGATCTGTCGAGTTGGTCGCCGCAGGGGGAGCAGTGGGGAAGGAACCTGCCGTGTCGGGCCTGTCAGGGGCCTGAGCCCAATCTGGAGTCAGGGAAGCGGTGGATCCCAACCACGCCAGTACCGTAAAGACCACGGCTCCACGGGTTCCCCAAATGGATCTCATCCGCCAACCCCCGCTCTACCCCATTATATCCGACGTGGGTGCCCTCCGCCACGATGGCCGAACGGGTCAAGCAGCAAGAGACCCGGGCACACGAGGCCCGCTCGCATTGTGGCAGGAAAGGTCACGCCCCCTCGTTCGGGGCAAGGCCGATAGCACACCGAGAGTCTCCCATCGGGATGTGGGCGCTTCAGGTTGCGCCGCATTAATGAACACTACCCAACAGGTGCATATGGTGCATCAAACGCGCCACAGAACGGAGAATTCGCTTCGGCAGGTGGATGACAAATGCGAAACTCCGTCGCCAGGCGTTCCCGGTCCCTCGACTCAGCGCCGGAACCTCCGGCCGCGCCAAGAGCAGGGCCAAGACCATAATGGTCATAACCACTACAAACTGAATGAAAAAGAACATAAGAACAACCCGGATGACGACTTTCATGCTTCCTCCCAACCTGCCGACGCCCGCAATGACCACGGTCTTGCCGGCGGGCGTTCAATCCTCTAATCGGCAAGCGATCGGGGGTTTCTTAATGCTGAGGATGGGAGCCATCTAAACCGCGCCGGCCTTCGGTGGAAAAACCCAAATCTGCCGGTTGGCCTCGGCAAACGAAACTAGGGGGCCTATTTGGATGACCTGGAAAGGGACGGAGGGGAATCAGGTATAGGTTCTCAAGGGGCGAAGTGGCGATCTGCCGGCACACTTCGCCCGATTTGCCCCTTGACGCAAGTCGGAGGGACGCGGCAGTAGTCACATTACAAAGCCAACTTGCGCGAAGTCCAATTCTCTCAAGACAACTTGCCGTCACCAATCCAGTTAGGCGGCTTTTGGATTCTGAACTCGGATTTAACTGTCCATCTCACCGGGTTCGTCCAACAGGAACGCCTCGCGCTCCGCCGCCTGTTGCCTTCGATCCCGATAACGGGAATCGTCAAGCTCAGAGTCGGGAACGCCGAGGGGCACGTGGAGCGTGAGCAAATACGATGGTTGATGTGATTGAAAAAGCGCCCCTTCCGATCGTTGGAGTTCATGGTAGTGGCACTGTGGGTGTTGCGGAGAGGAGGCCGGGAAAACGCAGCCTTTTACGGAGCATCGCGCCAACTGCTTGGGGGCAGGGCGGGCGCCCGGTTTTACCGGGAGGGGAACAGGGAGAGAGATTGACAGCCCGGCAACGGCAGGGATGCGAGCCAGACAAGGCTGGACGGCGAGTGCGCCGGAAGGCTCGGGCGTTGGGCGGGGCGGAACACTGATGATCGGTGGCAAAGAGTATATAAGATTAGGCATTTATCTGGTCCTTTCTTGGGATCAAGCGATTATAAAATCCATGATGATAGGGAATACCCGGGCAATGAGGCGCCGCCCCTCCCCAGGCCGCGGTCCGCACTGGGCTACGGGACAGATAAAGGCGCACGCCCGGGCAGACCTTGCCGCGGGTGGGGAAGTAGAGGGCCCTCTCGATTATTGGCCCAGACTTTTTGTCTAGACATCGTTTTGTCTTGCTTGCAGATGTGCAGGACGTGGTATGATAAGCCGTGTCAAGGCCCAGATATGGCGAGAACCCTAGCCGAGAATGCGCCAAGGGAGAGTAGGCCACGCCCGTGGAGAACCATTTCAATATAGGCGGGGCAGCGCCTCCTGAGGGGGGAATCGCCAGGGACGCATTTCCCCAGGGGGGCGCAAATCCACGCCCCGGCAGGTGGGGAGCTTTGGCTCTGATGGCGCCGGCGAAGGCGGAAGGGTAGAAATAAATCGAGTAGGATAGCATTGGTTAATTATCTTGCAAGTATCGTCCACGTAAAGCTACTGCTTCAAGGACGGACTGCTCAGAGTGAGGAGCAGAGGGAAAAAGACGCTCACCCGAGACGTGTACGAGCGCAAGCGGGGCCGATGCCTAGCCAAGGAATGTTCGGCTAGACTCCCTGAGCAGACAAAAAGATTCTAGGCTAGAACTTGAATTTGTCAAGGACTATTTTAAAGATGAGGTGAGCAAAATGGAAGCTATGACTCCAATGAAGGTCATTCGCAGGGTCCGCAAGCGGATCGAGGTAAGCCAGGAGGGCTTGGCCCGTTTACTCAATGCCACCAAAGGCGCGGTGCAACACTGGGAGAGGGGACGCAATAACCCCGACTTGGCGCGGCTCAATGCCCTGCGGCAACTTTGCCCGCCAGGGGCTGAGCGCAAGGATTTGGATACACTGATTAAGCAAACCCAGTCCCGGCTCGCGCCCTTGCCCGATATCAAACCCGGGGAATTGGGGAAGGGCGGCGAAGCGGGGGCGGGAGCAAAGACAGGAATCACCGGCGGAAGCTTCATCTATCTTCGCCGCGAGAATCATAAACTACAGCGACAAGTCGCGCGCCTGGAATCGTTGGTTCAACGCCGGACCGAGCAACTGCGGATCCTCGAGGATCTGGCCACCGATCTGCAACGTGAGATGGCCAAGCTCAAGGCGACTCAGGAAGCTGCCCCGGCGGCTGTGCCCAGCGGCGCCCTGCCCGCGCAAGAATAGCGCCGCTCAGGGGGATGGAGCCCCGTCCATTGCCCAGAGTTCCCCACTCGCCGCGCTGAGGGGGGAGTGTGGACGCAGCCAGGCAGGATTTGGTTTTCTCAATCCTGAAGAGTTGAGCATTCGCGCGGTGTAGCGGCGTAGCCTGCCCGCACGAAGGCCTTCCCGGGGGGAAGGCCCTTAAGCCCGGTTTGTGCTGTACCTGAAGCCCACTCCCACGACCTGCGCTTGAAGGGTTTCCCCGTGGCAGATCCTACAAGACTCCATCCCCGGAGTAGGAATGTGGGCTGCTGAGGATGAGGTGTAGGGATACTCGAGATTTTGTATGTGTGGGTTTGGACGTAGGCACTAGGGTGGTCCGCGGTCTAAAATTTCCGCAATTGCATCACGCGAACAGAAAGCACGATGGGCGGGGCGTTGATCTCCTTCGCCCGCGCCAGCACCTCCAGAAATGCGATGGCCTGGGTTAGAAGTTGGCAAGCGTCTTTGCGCTCGCGCATCTCCAGCAGCAATCCAAAGGCCTCCCTCGCCATTTTTTGGGTCGTCCTGAGCCTTGCGTTCATAGTTAACATTCCCCCTTCACCCAATATGCTCCTAATGCCCGCCGGGGGAAGAAAGGTGGAGAGCAATTTCAAGTCCCCAAACCTGAAACCGAGCCACAACCTTCTCTACTCTGCCCCAGCGCCCGTGCAACTGGGCGGGGGCTTGCGGCCAGAGGAGAAATTTATCCCCACTCTTTTAGGCCATTAATAGTTGAGAAGTCAACAATCCTGTTGACAACCGATAATCCTGAGAGCCTAGCTGGACTTTTCGCCGGGCATTTAAGTCATTCCGCCGTTGACCCCCATGGGTGGCGAGCAAGGGCCGATTTTGTCAAGACGGTTTGCGCGGGAGACGCAGCGTGGGCGAAAGGGAAGGCCGAGCCGGGGAGAATGTTTTGGCTGACTCTCTCCCCGGCTCAGGGAAGGCTTGTGGCAGGCTCTCCGGCTTCATGAAGGGCGGTGGCGTGGAGTCACGAGGCTAGGAATTCGCCGCCCGCCGGCCCGGAAGCCAATCCCCAAGCCCGAAACGCGCGGCGAAATTGCGGAGAGCCCAACTGGCCCGAGCGGGCGGCGTTAGCAACAAAGGCAGGCCCCGGCGGACAGAGGTCGTGTCCGGTCCGGGGCCTGAGTAAGGAGGCAGTTTAGGTTAGAAGTGGAACGCCAATTCGGCGGTGAGCTTGCGTGGCGTCACATAGTGCGTTCCACTGAAGGTGGAAAGGAAATTGTAGAGCGCCTCTTTGATCGTCAAAACAGACCCTCGTCGTCAAGATGCTTCAAATCGAGATCGCAATCTTAGAAAGCGACGCCTAACTCCGCCCGGTAGGTGCGTGGTGCAACGAAGTGCGTCCCGGAGCAGGTTGACAGGAAATTGAACAGCGCATATTTGTTCGTGAGGTTCAAAGCGTCCAAGCGCAAGGTCCAGCGCAGGCGGTCGGTGTGGAAGAGGTTATCGCTCCCCACGCCGAGGTTGAACAGGTTGCGCCCACGGATACGCGGGGGATTCGTGTCGTCATTTTCCGTGCCGGGTGCCGGGATACTTACCAGTTTTGTTCCCCAGTTTGAAGAAGGATTGCAGGTCGTGATTCCGTTCCAGGGCGTCGCCACCTGATTACCGCAATAGAACTCAATTTGGGCTTGCTGGTCGGCGGTCAACCCCAGCACGCTGGGGAGGTCCGGAACGGCGCCCGCCACGATGCCGCTGTCGTAGCGCCAAGTAAACGCCACCCACGGTCCATTCTTTTTCAACTGATACTGAAGGTAAGTTGTGCTCTGGAAGTTTTGGTCGTGGTCGATGCGCAGGACGCCGACATTTATGGGAGCGCTGAAAATCAAACCGCCGTTCTCCGGGCCGAAGACGCGGGCCGACGTATGCCCCATATTAACGTAGCCGGACAGGCGCTTGTATTGACGAAGGGACAACCGCGAGGATAAGCCCTCCATCTTGGAACGGTCCCACTCGATGGGAAAGAAGATGGCGGTGGTAAAAAGATTGTCCAAGTCAAAGGCGTTGTGCGTGAACTTCCAGAAGTAGTCGCCATCGAACACAAAATGTGAGCCCAGAGCCTGTTCCAGGCCGGCGTTGTACATGTTGCGAATTCCAGGTACAAGCGGCACGCTCCCATACGCGCCGAAAACATTGGTCGCTAGGCCGCCCGCGCCCGTGGCGCTGGAGAGCACCAGGTTCTCGTTGAGGGGGGTCTCATAGGTGTGCGAATAAGCCACCCGGATAACGCTCCCCGTGGGAGCAAAGTGATAGGACAGACCCATCCGAGGTTCCGGTTGCCAACCGCGGCTGATACCGTCATAGTTGTCAATCCGTAACCCGGGGTTCAGTGTCCAGTCCCCGAGACGAATGCTATCCTGGGCGTAGAAGGCCTCCTCCCTGATATCCGCGTGGCCATGAAACCCAAATAAACTGCCCCCGCGCGTCAGGTCATACGGCACCAAGCCCGGCTTGAAACCACCATTGTAAGTACCTCCCTGGTCGAGTGTAAGATTCGATGTCAGTCCCAGGGCCGCGCAGTCGGCGGGATCGGTCGGGGTGGGGTTGGTGTCTGGGCTTCCATCGGGATTGAAGCAAGGAGGATTGTAAGTGGGGTCTGTGATCCCGAGGCTGAAGTGCTCCGTCAGCAAGGTGTGGGTCAACTGGGCGCCGATCTTGGCGTTGTGGCGCCGCCCATGCGTATAATTGAAATCCGCCTTCAGACCGAGGTTGGTTAACGTCCTGTTCTGCGCCACGGTGTCGGGTTGGTCCGCCCAGAAATTTCGGCTCGGGTAGTAGTTGACATAGTCCTCGCGCGCGAATGCGTTCACCGCCAAAGTGGCATTGGGCCCAAACACTCGAACCCATCCCGGGGCGAGGTTGTAGCCTCGCACCATTTGCACCTGGTCCTGCCCGGAGGCCACCTCGGGATAAGTGTTCGGAACCTGGAACCAGTTCCTTGCTGCCATGACGTTGAGATGGAACATATTGTTGGCGCTGGGCTGGTAGTCGGTTCGGGAAAAGATGTTCTCATTGTTGCCGATATCGTGGAAGGCTGTGTGTTCGGGGGTGTCCATGAAACGGCCGGAGCGGGTAGTATTCTCCGCGAAGAATTGCCCCCACTTACTGCCACCGAAACCCAAATCTCCTTTCTCACCAATGGTCCCGAAAGAGCCGTATTCGGCGGAAAAACTGCCATGCGGCTTCTGTCCGAGCCCCGAGCGAGTAACCGCAGTTACCACGAGCGAGGTCTTATCGCCGTACTCGGCAGGGGTTCCTCCATAAACCGCTTCCACGGACTCAATAGCGTTCAGCGGAATCTGCGTCGAGAAGAGGTTGCCTTGCTGGTCGGTGATGGGTTGGTTGTCAACGGAAAGACTCATTTGGGCGTGATCGCCAAGTGAGTGGAAGAAGCCATCCGAATCGGCTACCACGGCGGGAGTAGCAAGGGTGATGATGTCACTGAGTCCGGAGGCGATGGAAGTCGTCGGCATCTTTGAAAACATGGCGCTATCGGCGTCGGAGTGCGCCGGAGGTGTGGTTTCGACCAAGGGAGCCTCGGCCTTCACTGTAACCTCAGTGCGTTGCGCCTTTAAACCCAAGCGAATTTCGAGGCTCCGAGGCACCTCGCTCCGAACCGTTAGGTCTTGATGGTGATGCTGGAAGCCGGCAGCATCGACCTCGAAGTGGTAGACATTTGGGGGGATATTCGTGAACTGAAACTCGCCGGAGGCTGAGGTTACGGCCTCCCGCTGGTACATGGTCAGGTCGTTGAACAGGCTCACGCGTGCGTTGGCGATAGGGGCGCCGCTGGGATCAGTGACCTTTCCGCCGATAGTTCCGGCAGTGCCAAGAGACTGGCCAAATGCGCAGGGCCCAGCGATGGAAAGTGAGGTGCCAAGAAAAAGAAATGCCAGCGCTAGTCGTTGCAGGGCAGAGTTGCGGGTCTGCCTGCCACTCAAATTCGAAATACAAGTAAGATGATAGAAAATATGAAGCAAATTCATTGCAGCTCTCCTCAATGATGAGTTTTGGGTCGCGGACTGCGACAAAATGGATTTGGAATACTTAGGAGAGGGGAGGAGCGCGTGAGGAAAGGCGGGAAGGCAATAAACGAGCGAATTTGCACGCTTCAGTTGCGGGGAGTGCCGAGGCTATGAAGCCTCTCGACGGTAAGTGTGCCGGACTGGCAAGCTGGACAGCTCCCTGGCGGCACACCAGACATGCATCGCAAACCGCATCGGGCTTGGGGGATGCCTTACTTTGTGTCAGTTGCGCCGTAACTTGCCCTTGCCTCCCAGAGAGGCCAAACTGGGCCCCGTGGTGGTGCAACTCCACCACAAACAAGAGGTGGATCTGCGCCAAAAGGGCAGTCCCTACAAGGACCGCGCGTAGTTTGCGATTATGGGATAATCTGCGACAGCTCAAGGCCACTCTGATTTCGTGAAATTCCCCAGTCGGATTTGGGAAGTCGTTCGAAACCGGGGGAAAACCTCCGACCTAATGTCCGAATCATTGAGTCCAAGGAATACGCTCTGCCGATGGAGCACTTTGCGCTCCAAACTTACTCCATCCTCCGACCATACCGGCGCGATATCGGGGGATCAATTCATGCCAATGTACAATACCATCGGCGGGACCTCGCGCTAAGGCCAGAACAATCGATGGCCGACTGGCATATAACCTGCCTCCGCTTCTTTCAGGTGAGTGAGGAAGACCAGTGCAGTAATCCGTCGGATTCACGTCGCCTGTTTGGTGACGGGGGGGTGGCCCAAGTCCCCATATGATTTCGCCCAATTCCCTGCGTCACCAGCGTACAAAGCAAGCGATCTTCAGGAGCGCCGAATGCGAAACCTCATCGCGTGGTCATTCTGTTTGATTGCGGTACCTGGCGTGTTGTTCGGGCAGCCGACCCAATGGAACAGCACCCTCACTGCCGCGCAGAGGGCTTACGGCCAAGGGCAATACCGCGAAGCGGAGTCGCAGTTTGTGCAGGCGGAAAAGGAAGCGGAGTCATTCGGACACTATGATCATCGATTGGCCATGACGCTGAACAACCTTGCCGGACTCTATCTGCGTGAGGCCAAATACGCTGAGGCGGAGCCCCTTTTCCAACGCGCCCTGGAAATCTGGGAGAAGGACAAGGACCCGGCAACCACTGATCGGGCCACTACGCTGAATAATTTGGCGGTCTTGTACACACACCAAGGCCGATATGGGGAGGCCGAAGCGCTTTTCCGACAGTGCCTCGCCCTGCGCGAGAAAACCCTGGGTCCGGACCATCCCGAAGTAGCTAACGTCTTGAACAACTTGGGGGAACTCTACTGGGAGCAGGGCAAGTTCGGGGAAGCCGAACTGCTTTACAAGAGGGCTGTCTTCATTGAGGAAAAAACCTTAGGTCCGGGCGATCCCCAAATTGCGACCAGCCTCAATAACCTGGCAGCCCTGTATATGCGTCAAGGCAAATACGCAGAGGGCGAATCGGTTTTTAGGCGGGCACTGTCCATCCGGCAAGCCGCCCTGGGCCCCGAGCATCCGGATGTGGCTGAATCCCTCAACAACCTGGCGGCCCTGTACAGTGTTGAGAAGCGTTATTCCGAGGCTGAGCCGTTGTACGTACGCTCGCTCAGCATCGCGGAAAAATCCTTGGGACCGGACCACCCCAACGTCGCCTCCGGCCTCAACAATCTGGCAGAGCTTTATCGCTCGGAAAAGAAGTACGCGGAGGCCGAGCCCCTTTTCCGGCGCGCGCTTTCCATCCGGGAGAAGGCGTTGGGACCGGACCATCCCGGCGTGGCTCAGAGTCTTGACAATCTTGCCGGACTACTCCTCTTGAACTGCAACCAAGTCAACGTGGATTTGCTTTACCTGCGAGCCCTTGCGATCAGAGAGAAAGTGTATGGACCCGGGAGTCCCCAGGTGGTGGCATCCTTGAGTGACTTGGGCGTTGCCTATACCGATGAGGGAAAGTTCTCGGAAGCGGAACGTGTGTTTTCCCGCGCCTTGACGATTGATGCCCAGCAGCCGAATCCGGACGTTCCCACCTTGGCGACGGTGTATGCCAACATGGCCAATCTCTACCGGCGCGAGGGGAAGCGCCGAAAGGCCGGAAAGATGGCCGCCAAGGCCGCGGCGCTCCAGGACTCGGAAGAATCTCCCGGCTAGGCCATAACATCCAAATTCTTAAGCGCGCTGACGCGGCTCGGTATGGCTGTAGAGTTACGGTTTGCCGTGCCATCGAGTTCCTACGTTTTCAGCCGCAGAGCCGCTCTGCCGTATAGTAGAGGGACAAGTATTCCCTCCGCTTTGTGCAGTGCAGACCTTACGGCGGTCGAGGTTCCCTCGTTACGATCAACTCACGGTCAACGTAAGCGTCACGTTATGGCTCAGGGCAGAAGATCCCGACCCCGTGGTGCCCGTCACCGTCAGCGAGTAGGTTCCGGCGGGTGTGCCGGGATTCGATGTCGTGCCGCCGCCCGAACCTCCACCGCCGCACCCTGCCAGTGCGAGAGTCAGCAACAATCCCGCGGCGAGTGGGAGGATGGGGGATTGCCACCGGCTTACGCCCGGCTGGTTCCGGCGAGTGATGGCCAAGGCCATCGTCGCCAGCGCCAAGGCGAGCATCAACAGACCTCTGAGGCCCGGCAGTAGGGGTGTCGGAGGAACCGGCCGAGAGCGTGGCGTACCGGCCGAAGGGGCAGTCGTGGTAACCGTGACGGTGACGGTGGTGGGAGAGCTTCCCGCCGTGGCCGGGTTCGGCGAAACCGTGCAGGTAGCTTCGGAGGGAGCCCCGGTGCAGCTAAAGCTCACGCTCCCGGACAATCCCCCTTCGCCGCCCACGCTTAAACTGTAAGTGGCCGGTGAACCGGGCGCGACGGTGGCCGAGGCCGAGGAACCGGAGGGCGTGGTGATGGTATAGTCCTGCCCCGTGCCGCTCAGGCTCACCGTCTGTGTGCTGCCTTCCGTACCGTTGCTGTTGTCCGTGATGGTCAGGGTACCTTCGAGGGAACCGGCGCCGAGGGGCGAGAAGGTCACGTTGATGGTGCAGGAACCGCCGGCAGCTACGCTGGTGCCGCAATTGTTGGTCTGCGCGAAATTCCCGGTGAGGGCAATACTGGCCACCGCCAGCGCCGCGCTCCCGGCGTTGGCGAGCGTCACGGCTTGCCCGGTGCTGGTGGAGTTGACCGCGAGAGCCGCGAAAGTAAGTGTGGCGGGAGAAACCCCGGCGATCGGCAAGGACCCGAAGGTGTACGTGGCGGTGGCCACGGCGCTGGTGGCATAGCCGCCGGCCGTCGCAATCGCCTCAATCGTTTCCGTGGAATTGACCGTAATCGTGCCCGTGTATTGGGTGGAACTCGTCGTGGGCGTCGTGTCATTGGTGGTGTAGTAGATCGTAGCCCCCGTCGTGGTATCGGAGATCGTCACCGTCTGCGGCGAACTGTAGTTCCCTGCCGGAACTGAGAATGTTGGCGTCGCCGCCGGCGACAGGCCGAACTTGCTAACGAAAGCATCTGCTTTCCCCGTCATCGACGTTCTGGAAGGCGCCGGCGGAAATGGGAAAGTTGGACGAGAGGGTCGAGCCCGATACGTACGCGCTGCCCGCAGAATCCAGAGCAACACCGAAGGCAATGTCCCCGCTGGCGCCACCGAGATAAGTTGAGAACAGTAGCGAGGAGCCCGTGGGGTCAATCTCCGACAAAAATGCGTTAGGGCAATTAAAGCTGTACTTGGTACTGAATACATTCCCGGTTGAGCAACTGCCCCCTTGAAAATTGCCGGTGGTAGCGTCTGTAGGAAAGTCAACCGAGCCGGTGCCGCCCACCACATAGGCATTTCCGGCACTGTCCACAGCGATGGACCATCCGAAGTCGAATCCGCTGCCCCCCAGGTAAGTGGAATAAGCAAGAGAGGCACCGAGCGGGGCCAGCTTGGCGACGAAGGCGTTAGGGCAAAAAGCGGAGCTCAGGGAAGTGATGCAGGTGCCTTTACTGAAGCTGGACTGGATCGTACTACTGGCGGTCGCGAGAAAAGGGTTGGAAGTTGTCGCTCCGGTCACATAGGCGGCTCCCGTGGAATCTACCGCGATACCGAAGCCGGAATCATCTCCATTCCCTGCCAGGAAGGAGGAATAGGTAAGCGCGGTCCCCGTGGGATTTAGCTCGGCCACGAAGGCGTGGAAGCAGGGCTTGGGATATCCCCCCTGGGTGGTGCCGCAGGTTGTCGCGCCAAAAGAGGAATACAGAGCATTGGCGGTGGGGAAGTCCGTCGAGGAGGTCCCCCCGGTTACGTAAGCGCTCCCGGTGGAGTCAAGCGCCAAGCCGAGCACCGCGTCATAGCCACTGCCGCCTAAGAAGGTCGAGTAGATTAGCGCTGTGGCCTGTGGGTTCAGCTCTGCAATGAAGCCGTCGGGACAGGGCCACTGCTGCCCGTAATTCTCGCAGGAATTGCCGGAGATGGTCGTCTGAAAAGCCCCGGCAGTGGTGGGGAAGTCCTTCGATGTGGTGAAACCTGCCACGTATAGGTCGCCGCTGGAGTCGAGGGCTGACGTTGTGCTGTAATCGTCATGAGTTCCCGCCAGATAAGTCGAGTAAACGAGAGCAGCACCGGTAGCATTGAGCTTCGTCGTGAAGGTATGGCCTCTCCAACTGCCGGAAAGTGGGGCGCTGGTCTGGTAAGCCCCCGTCGTCGTGGGGAAGTCCCTCGCACTCGTGCTGCCGGTGACGTAAGCGTTGCCCGAGCTATCCACCGATATACCCGTAGCTCCGGCAGGCGCGGTCCCCCCCAGGTAAGTGGAATAGATCAACTGCGTGCCCGTGGGATCAAGTTTGGTTACGAACGCATCCGGGCAAGCGAAAGTGGCTTGTAGAACACCGTGCTGCTGCTTGTAGCAAGTGCCAGTTTGAATAGAACTAAACACCCCTGCGGTGGTTGGGAAGTCAGTGGAATTGGTGGCGCCCGCCACGTAAGCGTTGCCGGAAGCATCGACCGCGACGCGATACCCGATGTTATACTGCCCGCCGCCCAAGTAGGTGGAGTAGATCAGGATCGGGTCGATGGTCAGTGGAGCGCGGTGATCGTAAGCGGCCACTTCGAACCCAACCTGACTCTTTCCCGTGAAAACGAAGCGCCCGTCAAGGAATCTTCGATTTTGGATTCTGGATTTTGGAGTGTCCGCCGTATTGCGCTTTTCGTCTTGGACTGTCGGCTGTCGACTGTCAACTGTGGACTCCTCTTGATACACGACCGGCTTGCGGAATCGCAGTTCGCTGCCGTCCAGGGTCAATACCAAATCTCCCGTCTCTTTATCGACGCGAAGTTGCCCGGCGCCCTGGAAGCTCAAACCGATGGCGTGCGGGTCGGCCCCGGGCGCGACGACGAAGTCATACTCCAATTGCCCGCCTTGGGAACCGTAATAAACCAAATCGACGCCGGGATAGACATTCCCATATCTCACCTGGGCGTAATTGGGCACGTTGGCGCGCCATTGGGCGGGATCGTTGCCGATGAAATAATTGCTCTTGCCCGGCAATTCCTCCGCGCCCGTCACGGCGGCGTTGGCGCTGGCGCCCATCAGTTTCATGCGCAGAACGCTTTCCGTGTCCTTGGATTCATTATCCGTTGTGGGCTTGCCAACCGATGTTGTAACGCCGGGCTTTCCTCCGGCATCGGCTCCGCCCGCCGCCTTCGCGAGAGAGAGGATCGCCTCGTCGCCGGTCAGCAGGAGCGTGTATCCCCGGCCACGGGAGAGAAACTTGGCGGGGCCGCTCACTTGGCCCTGGTTGGCCTCAAAACTGAGAGGCAGTTTGCCATAGTTCGCCACCAGCTCGCGTTGGGTTTTCGTGGGCGTGGTGGAAGCCTGCTGGTCCGCGAGATTGCTCTCTGCGGCTTGAGTCCTGGGAACAAGACCAAACCATCCCAAAGCGAGAAAGGCAAGGCAAACACACCCGCTGCGGAACAGGGTGCGCTTGGCGGCGCTTTGGCGCTGACGGGTAACGCATAGACGTGTGGGCACGAGTCACCTCCGCGCGGGCAGTGATCCCAATTGACACGCGAAATCTATTTGCCCGCGAGATAGAGTTTTAGACAAAAAAGACTTTGAGAAATTGCCTGCAAGCTGAAGGCAGCTAAATTGTCCCTTCAATAAACTGCATCACTTCCAAATCATTGTGTCCTAATTTCAATTGTAGCGCCGGCTTCCCAGCCGGCACTGAGCCGCCAGGATGGCGGCGTTACGCCCAAATTTGACCACTCGCAAATCATTGCTACACTTGAATCCGGCGAGGGCTCTTGGTAAACTTCCAGATGGGCTTGGCCCACAGGATTCGCGATCGCTGAAGGGAAATTCTGACAATATTGGGGCGCTGAAGTCCTTAGAGAAACCTCAAATTTTTCTGAGATAAACCTGAGAATTGGTCATGCCACGCGGAGGCGATTGCGCATACGAGTTTGGCCCGTTTTTGCTGATTGCAGCGGAGCGTGTCTTGCTGTATCAACAGCAGCGGGTTCGCCTGGGACCCAAAGCATTTGAAACCCTCCTCGTTCTAATCGAAAATGCGGGCCATGTCGTTCAAAAGGGGACGCTTATCGAACGCGTCTGGCCCGATACAGTGGTTCAGGAAGACAGCCTTACTTTCAACATCAGCCAGCTCCGGAAGACGTTGGGACAATATGGCAGCGGGCAACAGTTTATTCAGACTGAACCTAAGCTGGGATATCGCTTCGTTGCGCCAGTGAAAGTCATTTTGTCCGCCTCCCCTGCCACAGAGATTGCCCCAAGCCTGAATTCCAATGGAATCGGGATAAGCCCGGCGGCCGCAACCGTGCCCCCAGATCGCCGCGAAGTGCTCCGAGACAAGGGGTTTTATATTCGCCGCCTGGAGAAGGGGGCGATGCTGGGAGTGGCGTTACTCGTGGCGATAGCAACCACGGTATGGCTGGCCACGCCGTCGCCGGAACCGAAGATTCGGAAATATGACCAGATCACCAACGACGGTCGGGACAAGCACGGGGACCTGGCCACGGATGGAGCGCGCGTTTATTTTGTCGAGCAGGCCCAAACCGGTTGGGTCATCGCCCAAGTTTCCGCTTCCGGCGGTGCGGCGGTTCCCATCGCTGGCGCCCAGGCGGATTCCGCCATCACCGACATCAGTCCGGACCATCGTGACTTGCTGGTGGTTGAGAACAGGCAATTCGCACCGGGAACGCTGGAAGTTGTGCCTTTGCTCACAGGCGAGCCACGGCGCTTAGGGAATCTGCGGGCGTATTCTGCCTCCTGGTCACCGGATGCCAGGACCTTAGCTTACACCACCGAAGGCGGCGTCTACTTGTGCGATCCCGACGGCACGAATGCGCGCCGAATCGTGACCATGTCCGGCCAACTGAGCGGTGTGCACTGGTCACCCAGCGGCAGCAAGCTCTGCTTCACTCGGTTTCAACCTTCCGGAGAGTCTCTTTGGCAAGTGGACCGCGACGGGAACGGCCTCAGTTGCACATACCCCGGATTACCTTCCGGCCTCGGGGACAGCTATGGTCTATGGACACCGAACGGGGAATACCTGATTGCACACTCATCCTGTGGGGGCCACGATTTCCCCTCCGCGTTGCCGGTATCGTCCGGACCTTTCAACCATCATTCGGGGCAACCTGCCTGCCTGGGTTTCGGACCGCTGGACTTATTTGTTTCCGCCATAAGTCCGGATAGCGCACGGCTGTTCGGTATGGGAAGAAGAATGAACCATCCGCAATTTGAAGAGTACGATGCCCTGGCGCGAGAGTTTAAGCCTTTCCTCCCCAACTTTTCTGCCATCTACGCAGACTTTTCCAGAGATGGGCAACGCGTTGCGTATGTCACCGGCGAGAAGGAAGTCACTGGGGGGGCGAGCTTGTGGATCAGCCAAATTGACGGCAGCCACAAAGTGCAGATTACTAAACCCCCGATCTTGGTACAGTTGCCTCGATGGTCTCCGGACGGGAAGTGGGTTGCATTCATGGGCGAGGACCCGGGGCAGGGGTGGAGAGTGCGGGTGGTTTCCGCTGGCGGTGGGTCCTATGCGCCGGTAACGTCCTTCAAGGACGAGGAGGGAGCGCCCACTTGGTCACCCGATAGCAGCCAAGTGGCATTTGGTGGGATGACTCAACCCTCGGCAAGGACAAGGGGCCCGCTGGTCATCCACATCCTTAATCTAAGGACACACCAATTGTCAGTCCTACCGGGATCAGAAGGTTTGTGGACGGCACGGTGGTCGCCCGACGGCCGGTACATTGCCGCCTTGACGGAAGACTCCCGAAATCTAATGCTGTTCGACTTCCGCACCACCCGGTGGGTGAAGCTTGCCACCCTGCCCAATATCCCCGACCTCGTGTGGTCCCGTCATGAAGAAGCCGTCTATTTCAACGGCGACGTCACCGCCGGGGACCGCGCCCTGTTTCGCATGAAGGTTCCGAACGGTCAACTCGAGCGGCTCGCCAGCCTCAGAGGAAGGGCCGAGGGGGATTGGCTGGGCCTCACCCCCGACGACTCGCCTCTGATTACACGCTCGATTGGCGCGCGGGAAATCTACTCCCTGGCTGTGAACTGGCCCTAGCCCTGTGGCCACAGCCGGGGCAGCTCTGCACGTGAGTTCTCGTCGCCAACCCGCGGATGTGCCCTGCGTTTTCAGCTGCGAGGCGGAGGGGCTGGGCAAACATCAAATGTAGAAACCCAAGGGTACGGCAAGCCCCACCCCTCCAACCTGGGCGGCAGAGCCCGCTGGCAATCCCGCCTTTCATCGCATGTTTTGCATTGGAAACTCCGGCAGGCCCCGGCGGACTGAAGTTGTGTCCGTCCGGGGCCTGCGTAAGGGGGCCGTCAAGATTAGAAGTGGAACGCGAGTTCTGCCGTGAGCGCGCGTGGCGTCACGTAGTGCGTTCCACTGAAAGTTGAAATGAAGTTATAGAGGGCCTCTTTATTCATCAGGTTGACCGCGGTCAAGCGGAGGCTCCACTTGTGCTTGTCACCATTAAAGAGATTGTCTTCGCCCACCGAAAGGTCGAAAAGGTTGCGGGGGGCGATGCGGGGCGGATTGTGATCGTCGTTTTCGGTGCCGGGCGCCGGAACGCTCACATATTTGGAAGTGTATTCGTTCGCCGGGCACACGCCGTATCCGAGGGTTGAGCTGATCCCCATCGTCGGGGTGGCAAAGACGCCGTTGCAGGCGAGCCCGGCCTGGAACTGTTGATCGGGGGTGATAATCGACGCATCCACGATGGAGTCGGTCCCGTTCGGCCCATTGGCGCAATTGCCGCCCGCGCACGGAATGGGTCCCGCTACCAGTCCGCTATCGTAGCGCCAGTTGAAGCCCACCCAGGGGCCGCGCTTGAATGGCTGGTATTGCAGGTGAGTGGTTTGGTTAAACTTTTCGTCATGGTCGATGCGGAACACTTCGCTTCCCACCGGCGTTGAGCCGATGCCGCTGACTTGGGGCTCGAAGAAGCGCGCCGCCACGCTCGACATCACGGCATACGCGGTGAAGCCGTGGGTATTGGGCACGCTAACGCGAAGGGCATATCCGGGGATCTTCGACTTCGCCCACTCGATGGGAAAAGTGATCGGCGAGTTGCCCAGCACGCTGAAGTCGAAGGCTCTTTGCGTGTACTTCCAGATGTATTCGCCGTCCACCACGAAATGACTTCCAAAGGCTTGCTGAAGCCCGGCGTGGAATTCATTGCGGCTGCCGGGGGCAAGCGGCTTGTTGGTGACGCAAGGACTGACGGTTGACGACATGAGCGCGTTGATCACGGGATCGGCGCAGCCATTACTCGCCAGGATCAGGTTCTCATTGAAGGGCGTTTCCATGGTGCGGGCGTAAGATGTCCGCAATACCGTGTTCGTCTTCTTGATGTTGTAAGCCACGCCGACGCGGGGCTCCGCTTGGCGGGCAATGGAGATGCCATTGTATAGGTCCCCGCGGAGGCCGAGATTGAGGTTCCAGTTCTTGTAGCTGAGGGAGTCTTGCGCGAACAGGGCCACCTCTTTGATGTCCGAGTGAACATCATAGGGGTATAAGCCACTGGTGGTGTTCGCACAACCGTCGGAGAGCGGTAACGTGGCGGTTCGAGTCAAGTCGTAGCAGGCCAGGATGGGCATAAAACCCGGATTCACCTGGAGCGGCCCGGTGCAATTCGCCGGATTGGTAAGCCCCGGGTTTGTATACGCGCTCCCGTCAGCGTTCAAGCAAGGAGCATTGGCGGTGGGATCGACCACGCCGAAGCTGTCGTCCTCGGTCAGAAATGTGTGCTGAAACACCGCCCCCAACTTGATATTATTGATCCCTTTAACGTATGAGAGCTCGGCGCGGCCGCCGGCATTGGTCAGGTAGCGTGTCTGGCCAATGGTCTGGAGCTGAAGGTCAGGCTGGAGGTCGGCAAACGGGTCGCCGCTGGGATAGTAGTTGTATCCATCACGGCGCATCCAACCCCCCAAGGTGAATACCGTGTTGTTGTTGATCAGGCGCGTCCAGGAGGGAGCAACATCAATCGTCTTGATCTGCGAGCGCTGATCGGTGGCTCCCACCGGCACGCCATTGGGGCCCAAGCCTGCATTGTCCGCCACCAGTCCGGTCCACGCCGTGGCGTCCTGGGCGTCGTACGAATTGGGCGTCTGGAACCAAGAGCGCGTAAACTGAAAATTCAGGCCAATGGTGTTCTTTTCCGAAGGCTTGAAGTCGAAGCGGTCGAACACGTTCTCTTCATTCCCCCGGTCGTGCAGGACGTTGAATTCCGGCCCATCCAGAAACCGGCTGGTATTCAATCCATTGGCGGAGATGAAGTTGCCCCAGTTTTTTCCACCGTATCCGAGATTGAATCCACCGTTCGCAGTCCCGAAGTTCCCGTAGGACGCCGTCACTTCTCCGTGCGGCGTAGTCTGCCCCAAGGCGGAACGTGTGGTGGCCACAATCACCACGCTGGTCTTGCCTCCAAACTCCGCCGGAGGCGCTCCCTCGATAACCTCCAGCGACTGCACAGCATCTTCCGGAAGCTGATTGGAAAAAACTTTGCTCTGCTGATCGGTGATGGGCTGGCCATCAACGGAAAAGGAGTTCGACGCGTGGTCGCCCAGTCCATGGAAGAGGCCGTTGGAGTCAGCGGCGATTCCCGGTGTCGTCAAGGTCACCAATGAGCTGAGTCCGGAGGACTGACTTTCCAGCGGAAGCGTATCGAAGAGGGCTCGATCCACATCCGTATGGGTCGTAGGATCAACCTCGATCAGATCTCCAGCCTCGGTGGTCACCGTCACCGTCGTTTTTCCGCCGGCCAGTTCCATTTTGATGCTGAGGTTGACGGGGACCGTGGAGTCGAGGTCCACGTCTTCCACATGCGGGGTGAACCCTGCCTCGGTAACCGTCAGGTGATAGGGATTAAATGGTATGTTGGTGAAAGAGAACGCCCCCGAAGCATCCGTGGAGGCCGTGCGTTGAAGGCCGCTCACGGGATTTTGGATTGTCACCGTAGCGCCGGCAATCACCGCGCCCGTGGGGTCCGTGACCGTGCCCGCGATATTACCGGCACCGCTCGAGCTCGCGCCTGCGACGCAAGCGGGTAGAGCGGTGATCAAAAGAGATAAAAACAAGATATACAACAATGCGCGCCTTCCTAGCATGTCTTCCCTCCTCACGGCTAATGAGATTCTTTGCGTCGAATTGAAATGGGGCAAAGCTCTCAGGAAAAGAGAGGAGGGGCGCGGGCAAGGAGCGATATGGTGAAACTGGGGGAATATCGCGCCAGTCGAGTTATTGGGAGATAAGCGGACACCCGCTGCGGCTTCTGAACCAGCGTTTGGACCGCGGGGCGGACTGAACCGCTGCGAACAATCTGGCAAAGGGGACAGAGGGGGTTGAGGTCCTGGGCGGGGTGCAGGTACGTTCCACCACGGTGCTCCATCTGGCAAACCCTGGCGACCTCGTCATGGTGGTGAAGGATTTCAGCAAAGAAAAGGTGGATTTCGCCGGCGAGCAGCACGCCCACAATCGCGGCGCGCACCCAGTACTTGTGCCGATATTTTCCCCGGCTTCTCAAATTGACGGCTCCGCCTCTTCTTGGCTTGGATTCAAGTTGTCTGTTTAGCCCTGTCGGCTAAACTGCGCGACATGAATTGTAGCGGCGCTCTGTGCGCGCCGGCCGCCGGTCATAGACCGCCGCCACAGCAGAATGCGCAAACGCTTATGTCGCTCTCTATAGCTATAATTCCCCATAACCCGCCACCCGCGGGACAACGCAATTTTCCCTGTGCATCCGATAGACATAGAGATGCTTGCCACCCCGAAGAAGTTGCACAAAATCCCAGCCCTCCAGGAGCGCTGCCGGCAGGCATGGAATGGCCTGCGTAATTGCCCGCGTGTCAATCACCCCATGGCCCTGCCAGGCAATCCGGTTGCTCCCACGTTTCCGCCTTGCCTCGGGTATGATGCCGTTGACCGGTCGAGGCATCTGGCGCTGCCCGCGGGCCGCGAGCCCGCTGAGCGTCTCTCCTCAGGCTCTGCCGGGTTCGATTCCCAGCACGGCCTTTGCACCGCGGACCCGCAATTTCGCATTTCTTAGGCAGGGATTCCTGCCCTTACGTGTTCTCACTTTTGACATTTGACCTCCTTTTACGGCCCGGCCGCGTGTGCTACCCTGCTGCCGGCAAATAAATCTGAACGCCCGGCCCGGGCCATTCGTCATATCCTTGAGGGCTGTATGGCAGCGATGGGGCAGGTGATTTTGAGTCAAGCGCTCCTATCCGCGGAGGCGAAGGATCGAGAGTTTGAGGCGGCCGTCCGCGAGCACTCCCGGCACGTCTACCGCGTTGCCCAGGCGGTGCTGCGGAACCACCACGATGCCGAGGACGCCGTGCAGGAGACCTTTCTGCGCTTCCTGCGGCAAGAGCGACACTGGGCCGGAATCCGCAACCCGCGCGCATGGCTGGCCCGGACGGCGTGGCGCGTGGCCTTGGATCGACGACGGCAGGCGGTGGCGGTTTCGCTGGAGGAAGCGGTGGACGTAGTTGCAACTTTCCGCGCGGCGGGGGCGAGCGCGGAAGAGGTGGCTGCCCACGCTCAAATTCTGGCGCTCGTCGAGAGGCTGATCTCAAGCCTTCCGAAGGAACTGCGCGACCCCCTGACGCTCTCCACGATCGAGAAACTGACCTCCGCGGAAATTGGGGAGGTACTGGGAATCCCCGAGGGTTCAGTGCGGGAGCGCGTTTCGCGAGCTCGCACCGTCTTGAGCGGGAAACTGGCGGGCTTGATGGAGAGGGAGCATGGACGATAAGGAAAAGAGCTTCGTCGATGAATTGATAGGCGCTTCGTTGCGGAATTACGCGGGCGCCGAGCCGCGCCCGGGGCTGGAGGGCCGAGTCCTGGCCGGAGTGCGCGCCCGGCAACAGGCTGCGCGCCGGCGCACGGCGTGGGCATGGTCCATGGGATTAGCAGGAGTGGCGGTGGTGGTGACGGGCTTGGTGATTTACCGGCCGCGCCAGCAACCCGCGCGGGCCACGAGACCCGCGGCAGACGTCTCCGCGCCCGTGGTCGCCAAGGCCGCTCCGCCCGTGCAGCCGCTTCGACCTCACAAGCGAGTCCGTCCCGCTGCACCGAGACGGGTTGACACACGCCCGCAGCAGTTCCCTACCCCCCATCCGCTCAGTGAGCAGGAAAGGCTGCTCGTAGCGTACGCCCAGTCGCTCCAAGGGTCGTCGCCACCGTCCCTGCGGAGGGAAGAGGAAAACACTGAGCACGATTTGGAAATTCCCCCGCTCACTATTACGGCCATCAAGATCGAGCCCCTCGGCCCGCCAAAGGAAATTGGGGACGAAAAGTAAAAACGGGATGATTTGCCGGCCCGGCGATTTCGACCCGCCGCTTCGGCGAACACCTGAGCGTTGCAAGAATTCGAGGAGGAACCTATGCGAAAGAAAATTGTCACAACCGTAGGACTGACTTTGCTCCTGGCAGGTGTCGCTTGCCTCCCCTGGGCCGCGGCGCAGGAACCCGCCAAGCAAACTGAGGCTCAGCCCATACCCGCCGATTCGTACAAGGTGGATTTCACGGTAAGTGAGCTGGATAGCGGCAAGAAGATCAACTCACGCAGCTATTCCATGCGGATTGAAGCTCCTGCGCCCCTCAAATGGACCGAAACGAGACGTCTCCGCGTGGGCAGCAATGTCCCTATCGCCGTGGAAGGCGGCAATTTCAAATTTGAAGAGGATGTTGGCATGAGCATTGACTGCCGTCTGATGCCGATGGGGAACGGCAGGGTTTCGATCGACACCAACTGGAAGTATTCCAGTCTGGGGGACGAGCAGGACCCTAAGCATGACCCGCAGCACCCTGTGGTTCGAGAGGTGCGTTCCGACGTTGATGCCGTTGTAGCCCTGGACAAGCCGACGGTGATTTCGGAAATGGACGACGTGGCCTCCACCCATCGCTTTGTGTTCGAAGTGAAGGTTACCAAAACAATCCCCTAGCGCGGGCAGAGTGAGATACTGTGCCGCTCCTCAAGGCCCCCGCGCCGTAGTGGCTTGAGGCGTCCGCGCCGCGTCTGAGGGATCTCGGATTCCACCTTGGTGTCGCCCCGGCCCCGCGCCGGCAGTGTCTCAGTTTGATGATATCGCGGCGAGTTTATCTCGCCCCATGGCGGCATAAAGCCGCCTCTACGTCGTACTGGGACAGCCCTCCGCGCAATTCTTCTTGACAATTCGAGGCCGCGAAGGCATTTTATGGGGTTTCGCTCGCTTGGGTGGTCCCGGGCGCAAGGAGTGCCGGCACCTCCCCTCAAGACCTATGGCAATTCTGGTTTGTTTTCATGACCGGTGTTTCGATGGAGCCTGCTCGGCGGCCGTGTTTACGCGCTTCTACCGGCAGTGCATCAACCCCCAAGCGGAGTTTCGCTATCACGGAATGGTCCACCGCGCCGGGCAGTTGTTCGATGCGGGACTGTTCGACGCGGAAGAGAACGTCATCGTCGATTTCAAGTATTCCAGCTCGGACCGCCTGACGTGGTGGTTCGATCATCACCAGAGCGCTTTTCTTACCCAGGCGGATGCCGAGCATTTCCGCCACGATCATAGCGGCAAAAAATTCTACGGGCCGGACTTCCGCTCCTGCACCAAGTTCATTGCCGAAACCACCGGCAAACACTTTGGATTTCGAGCTCCCGACTTGGCGGACCTGGTCCACTGGGCGGACTTGATTGACGGGGCGCAGTATCCGGACATTCGCACGGCGGTGGAAATGCGCGAGCCCGCCACCCAGTTGACCCTGGTCATCGAAGGATCGAGCGAACCGGATTTCTGCGTGCGCCTGATTCCGCACCTTCTCTCCCGGCCCCTGAAGGAAATCATCGCCCAGCCTGAGATCCACAAGGCCTTCGAGTCCCTTTACGCCCAACATTTGCAGTCCATCGAGCTGCTGCGCCAGCGCGCCGAGCTGCAAGACGGGGTGGTTTTCTTTGATGTGGCGGACCAGCACGTGGAGGGCTTCAACAAATTCATACCGTACTATCTCTTCCCCACCGCGGTCTATTGCGTGGGGTTAAGCTCGTCGCCAGAGCGGATCAAGATCGCCGTCGGCAGCAATCCGTGGAGCGCCGCCCCCAAGGCGGCCAACCTGGCGAGCATCTGCGAGCGTTATGGGGGCGGGGGGCATCCTAAAGTGGCAGCCATTTCCCTGCCGCCGCTGGATTTGGAGGGCGCGCGCAACGTGGCCGCGCAAATCGTCCACGAACTTCGCACAGGCCCGAAATAGGGGTTAGGGGTTTGGGGTTAGGGGTTTGGGAAAGGGACTCGGCGCAAGGCTCGAGGCAAGAAGTTCCGGGGGCGGCGCGGGAGTTCGCAGACCGCACCCGAATCCCTAACCCCTAATCCCGAATCCCTGATAGTCTGGCTTGATACCGGGCTGCGGCTGTGGTAAGAAGGAACAGTCATATCATTCCATCCCAGCCAGCCTGCTGGCGAAACAGGTTGCGCGTAGCGGTCTAAGTGCAAGGAAGGTTACCGGGCGAAAGTGAGGTCTCTGGGGGGTTGAATTCGGACTGATCCGCAACACCTGCCAAGAGCGGCTTCACTTAAGGTTACGATTAGGCGTAACCGCAACCGGGGGAAGGTGAGGGACGTGGCCGAGACAACAGGGAATAATGCGAAGGCCATTCACGTGACCTTGTTCGGAATGTCCGACATGGGTCGCGTCCGCAAGAACAACGAAGATAACTTCGTAGTTTGCAATCTTTCCACCGGAGAAGTGGGCGTTTCACCCACGCTCCGCGAGCACGATTTGGGTCCGCTGGGCTCCTTGTTTATGGTGGCGGATGGAATGGGCGGCGAAGCCAGCGGCGAGGTGGCCAGCCAGCTTGCTGCCGTCACCGTTCCCAAGCGCTTGTATGACAACCTCAAATCGCTGGGGACGGTTAGCGAGGCCAACTTCGTCATCCTCTTGCGCGAGGCCGTCGAGTACGCCAACCAGATCATTTATCAGAAGGCTCAAGCCAATCCCGCCTACCGCGGCATGGGAACCACCACCACGGCCTCAGCCCTTTTTGGCCAGCACCTCTTTGTTGGGCAGGTAGGAGATTCACGCTGCTATTTGCTCCGTAATAAGCAGATCACCCAGTTGACACGCGACCAGACGTTCCTGAACTACCTGAAGGACATTGGCGCCGAGTTGCCGGTCGATCCGGAAAAGGACAGCCGAAAAAGCATTCTGACCCAGGCGGTGGGAAGCAGTGAGACGCTGGATGTAAAGGTCACCTACGTCCGGGTAAATCAAGGCGACAGAATCCTGGTGTGCAGCGACGGTCTTTACAACATGGTGCCGGAGGCGGATTTGCTGGAGAACGCCGGCCGTGGGAATGGGCTCTCCGACAACTGTAAAGCCCTCATCGAAAAGGCGAACGCCAACGGCGGGACGGACAACATCACCGTGATCCTCGCGGAGTTTTCCGGGGAGGGACTTCCTCCCGCGGGCGCTACGGGCCCCGTCGAGAGCAAGGAATTCAACGAAGAAGATTTTAAGACGCAAACTTAGGAAGTCGTCAGTCGTCAGTTGCCAGTTATCAGTTGGCCTTGCTGGCTTGCCGGCCAGGAGGCGCGTGGCTGAAAACTGAGAACTGAAAACCGAGGACTATACCATGAAATGCCCAACGTGCGGTGAGGTCAATGAGGGTGGGTATCGGTTTTGCCGGGTTTGTGGCCGTGTCCTGAGTGTGGAGCAGGAGGCTATTCCCACCATGGCCATTCCTGTGGGCCCGAGCCGCGGCCAGGAAGCCGTTGCCACTGCCGTGGTTAGCCCTCCTCCCGCTGCTCCCCCCGCTTTCCGCTTAGTGGCCACTTCCGGCCTCCTTTCCGGCCGCACCTTTAATATCACCGCCAAAGGGCTGGTGGTCGGCCGCGATCAAACGAAATGTCAAATCATCCTCGCGGACGATCAAATTTCCCGCCAGCACGCCTGGGTGGGCCTGAATGACGCCGGCGAAGTGGTGCTCCGCGACCGCGACTCCGCCAACGGATCTTACGTCAACCAGGCGCGGGTGCAGGAGGCGGTTCTAAAGCCCGGCGATAAGGTTTCCTTTGGCGCGGGCGGCAAGCACCTGTTCAGCGTGGAATCGTTCGTTCCCGTGCAGGCCGCGGCGGCGGTACACAAGACGGTCAGTGATGAAGATGATGGCCATGTACACACCTCGGTTGTCAGCCAGGCGGATATTGCCGCCGCCCAGCAGGCGGATCGTGCCACGGGCGGCACCGTGGCCATCAAGCTCACCGATCTCATGGCCCGCCCCCACTTGGACCTGATTGTGGACAAGTTCGCGGTCAAGAGTGAAGACATACCCGACGAGGGATTGGTGATCGGCCGCGATGCGGCGCGCTGCAAGATGGTGATGGAGCATGCCTCCGTATCCGCCGTACACGCCCAGTTTTCCCTCAAAGGGGACGGGGTCGAGCTGACGGACAAGTCCGCCAATGGCACTTTCGTCAACGGAATCCGCGTCAAGTCCGCCGACCTGCACGACGGGGACTACATCACCTTCGGCCGTTATGCCGGCAAGTCTCTGATCTTTCGCTCCGGCCTGGAGCGGCAGCTTAAGATGGAGAACATCGACCTGGCCAAGGACCATTTGGTTATCGGGCGCGACCCGAGCTGCGACGTGGTTATCGCCCATCCCATCGTTTCCAAGAAACATGCCGAGATCATCAAACAGGACGGCAAAAGCCTGATTGTGGACCTGGGCTCGGTGAATGGGACGTTTGTGAACGGCATTCGAGTGAAACGCCACGAGCTCCAGGAGCTGGACCGCGTGGTCATTGGCCCCTCCGAGCTCCATTTTCATGGTGGCACCCTCACGCATGTTCCGGACGGGCGGGTGGTGCGGCTGGATTCCGTACACCTGAATTTCCAGGTAACCGATATCAATACCGGCCAGCCCAAACTGCTCTTGGACGATCTCTCCCTGGTGGTCAAGCCGAAGGAACTGATCGGCCTGCTGGGGCCGAGTGGCGCGGGGAAGACCACCCTGATGAACGCGCTGAATGGGTTTGTGAAACCGACTTCCGGGCAGGTGCTCTACAACGGCATGGATTTGTATCAAAACCTGGACGCGCTGAAATCCACTATTGGATTTGTGCCGCAGGAAGACATCATGCACCGGCAATTGCCGGTGCGCCGCTGCCTCTACTATGCGGCGAAATTGCGCTTGTCCGATGACATTTCCGAGGAAGAAATCAACCGCCGCGTGTCGCGACGAGCGCGAGCCGGCAGTCGGCGAGCGGTCGTCGCAGCGGCGCGCAGGGCGTCGGGAGGGGGCGCCGGCCCCGGGGCGGCCGGAGATACTCGAAGACCATCACACGAAGCTGCCGCGGCGAACATGCTGCGACGAGCTTACCGGAGCAGGTGCCGGTCGGGGCCGCTGCCGGCCGGCAGGCTTGACAAGCGCCTTCCCGGGCGAGCGAAGGTCGGACATCACGGTGGAGTTAAGTGCGCACGTCCTGCGCACCGATACCTAGGGTAGCGGCCCGCCGCGCCGGCAGCGGCCGGTCGACAGCGGGCAGGGCGCGCGAGGTGCGGAACGCCATGAAGGACGGCCAGGCCATCATCGCCGAGATCGGCGCGACGATCGCGTCCACGCTCGAGGTCGGCGATGTCATGGCCGACGATCGCCCGCCAGGTCGGCCACGCCTTCGACGTCTACTCCTGCGACATCCACCGCTACGACGCCGAGAACGACCTGCTCACCTATCTCGCTTTTTGGGACCTCGAGCTCGACCGCGGCGAGGGGCCCTGGGTCTGCGAGCCGCGTCACCAGGTGAGCCAGCAGGTGACCGGCGAACCCTTCCACCCCGACCTGCGCCCAGCTTCCTGCCGACCGTGCATGAAGGGCAAGATGATCGAGGTCCACCGCGACGATCCCGATCTTCACCGGCCGAGGCCCGCGATGGCACCGCTGGAGCGAAAACCACCCTCGACGCGCCGCTCGAGTTCGACGGCGAGATCATCGGCGTGCTCGGTCTCGTCGAGACGCGTTCCTGCGGCGTTTCACCGCCGACGAGAGGGAGCTGTTCTCGCAGGTCGCGGTCCTGGCCGCGATCGCCGATCCGCAACGCCGACCTGTTCGAGCGGCTCGATCAGCAGAACCGTTCGTTGCAGTCGCTCCTCGAGGCGAGCCGTGCCCTGACCTCAGACGGTAGCTCGACGAGACCCTCCTGACCGTCATGGCCCGCTGCCGGCGGCCGAGGCGCTGAAGATGCCCGGCTGCGCCATCTACGAGTTCATGGCGGCCGACAACACGCTCGTCCCGCGCACCTCGTTCGGAGCGGTGACGCTGGAGCCGGCGAACGTCGCCATCCCGCTCCAGGAGCGCTCCGGCGACCGGCAGGCGGTGGAGCAGCGCGAGATCGTGGTGGAGGAATCCACCGACACGGCCGTGCCGCCGACCGTGAGAAGCGCCATGAAAGCCGTCGACGAGCTCACGCACCTGCACGTTCCGCTCATCTTCGGCGATCGGCATGCTGGGCATGCTGCTCCTCGTCGAGACGTCGAGCGAACGCGAGTTCAGCCCCTACGAGCTCGAGCTGGCCCGCGGCCTCGGCGAACACGCCGCCGCCGCCCTGCACGCCGGGCGCGCCTACCAGGCCATGCAGATCGAAGCGCTGACCGACGGCCTCACCGGACTCTTCAACTACCGCCATCTGCGCAACCGCCTCCGCGAGGAGACCGCCCGCTTTCGCCGGTATCGCACGCCGCTCTCTCTGATCATGCTCACGTCGACGACTTCAAGCAGTTCAACGACATGTACGGCCACCAGGCCGGCGACGCGGCGCTGATCGCCATCGCCAAGGTGCTCCGCGACACGTTGCGGGCCGACATCGACGTCGTCTGCCGCTACGGCGGCGACGAGTTCGCCGCCCTCCTGCCCAACACCGCCCTCACGCCCGAGGCCGACCGCTCCGCGGCGGCCAGAGCGAGGTCGACGAGCGACCGGCCCGCGCCTCGCGAGGGGGCAGGTCGCAAGCCTCGAGAACCTGCGGGCCGAAGGGGGCGACCGCGACCGCGGAGAGGCTGCGAGCGGCCGTCGAGGAACGCGGCCGTCAGGCGGTCGTGCCGCAGCTGCCGCCGGGTCACGTCAGCATCGGCGTATCGTGCGTGATCGACGAACCGCTCACGCCGGACCAGCTGGTCGCGGCCGCCGACAAGGCGCTCTACCTGGCCAAACGGCGCGGCCAGAACTGCGTCGAGAGCTACCTGCACGGCGGGGCGAGCGCGGCACCGGGCGACGAGGCTCAAACGTCGTAG
>CAVQAP010000023.1:0-232998 GCA_963710405.1 uncultured Acidobacteriota bacterium
CGCCTCGCGGGTTTTCGGATGGCTCACTTCCACGAAGCGGGGCAGTGCCTCACCCCGGATTGCCCGGTGAAACAATTCCAGCGTCTGCTCCGATTCACTGCGGCCCTCCACAACGCAGTCGACCCCGAGGTCCCGGTAGCTGTCGGTTTGGGAAACCTGCCAGGCGCCGGAGCCCCCGACGATCACCTGGAAGGTAGAGCGGTGCGGGTTTTCTCGCAGGGTACGAAATAACTGCTTCGCGTAGAGCGCATTGATCGGCTCACGTGAGGAACCAAAGACCGAGGCGTACACACCGGCCGCGAACGTCACTCCCAGGGGATTGTGGGTGGAAACCCCTACGATGCGCGTCCGCGGTCCGATAAACTGGGAGAGGTCATCGGGGAAACAGCAGCCCACATCTTCAGCGGGGAATTCCCGAAGAAGCGACGCCTCCAACAGCCTGGCGCCCGCCGGCATGTACCGGGCCGACCCGTCCGGGTTGCGCTCGACTTCGCGCCATTTGGGATACTTCTGATCGATGACGGCTTCCATGCCCTTCGGCATTGATGCCAAGGCCATCTGGATGAAGTAGCCGGCATGATCGATGATCTCCGTCAGCGGAGCGGTGAGCACGATCAATTTGCCCTTGCCAGGGAGGACAGTGTCAATCATCGCAGCGTCCCCATTCTTGAGTGCCGCTCGCAGCGCACCTCTTGCGCAACAATCTTCCCAACCATTGCCTTCCACCCAGTTTACGACAGTTCCGCCAACAGAAACATCAAGGAAGATGTCTGTTCTCGAACGCCAGCCCCGCAAACCTCCGAGCCCTCTGGTGTAGTGCGTCCCTGAAAATGAATTCTAACCTCGATCGACTCTCGCGGCTGCAATTGTCAAAGGCCGCCGAATGCTGTGGACCAATGAGTGCTTCTGCATACTTGGCCAGACCTCTGACGGACCAGATTCTAAACAGACTGTTGACGGTATCGTCGCCTTTCGATACAGCCCTAAGACTTCGGGGGCCTTTAGTGGTGGGAAGGGGATTCATCACCACTTATCTGCGGTGGATATCCTCGGTAAATACTGCGGGCGCTGACCGGGGTGATCCCCTGTTCGCCACTTCCCAGGTTAGATGGTATACGTCCGGTTGGCGCGTTTCCGTGAGCGCGGCGATCGCATTCGTCCTGATTGCGGTCGTTGTGTCGAACCTCGGCGGCTTATTCGAAAACACCACGTACTTGGGAATGCGGCTTGCTCCAGCTCTTCAGTTAACGGTCAACGTCAAGGGAACGTTATGTTGCAGCGTGGTCGTTCCTGAAGTGATGCTCCCGGTTACCGTCAGGTTGTAAGTTCCTGCCGGCGTGCCGCTTGCTTCTCCAGTGGCTCCGCTGCCGCCGCAGCCCGCACTGAGCGCGAAACCGAGCATCGCCAACCCCGGAAGGACCCATGCGTGCCTCCACGCGAGACGATTCCCGCGCATCAGAATCGCTCCCAGTGCTAACAACGTCGCCAACATCCACACCCATTTCCACGGCGCTGCGGGCGGCTTCGGCCCCGGCCAGATTGCGGAGCGTGCCGTTGTGCTCACCGTCACGGTCATCGGCGCAGACGCGGACCCGCTCAGATTGATGGACGCGGGATTCACCGTGCAGGTGGCTTCGAGCGGGGCGCCCGTGCAAGTGAAGCCTGCTGTTCCCGATAGGCCCCCCAGGGGAGTGATATTGAGTTTGTAAGTCGCTGTCCCGCCGGCGTTGACGGTCGCTGACGCCGGAGATCCCGAGACCGTCAGTGAGAAATCCGGGGCCTGATTTGTGCCGGAAAGCGGCAAGTTCTGAGGGCTTCCCGGCGCATTGTCGGTAACCGTCAGCGTCGCCGAACTGGACCCCGTCCCAGTAGGAGTGAAGGTCATGCTGATTGCGCAGCTTGCCCCAGCCGCCAGCGAACTGCCGCAGGTGCTCGTCTCCGCGTAATCGCCGGCATTCGTTCCGGCAATCGCGATACTGGAAATGGTGAGTGGCACGAGCCCGGTGTTCGTAAGGGTAATGGTCTGGGCAGTGCTCGTCGTTCCCTCTGGCTGGCTCGAAAATGACAAGGCCGCAGGAGTCAGGGCAACGAAGGGCGGCAACGGCACCACCCGGATGCGGTTATAAGGCGTGTCGGAAATAAAGAGCGTCCCTTGACTGTCCAACGCCACCCCGAACGCGAAACCCAGGCTGGCGCCGGTCGCCGGGCCGCCATCGCCCCCAAAGTTCGCGCTCCCGTTCCCGTCGTTTAGGCTCCCGTTGCCCGCCACGCTCGTGATTATCCCCGTCACCCTATCCACACGGCGAATGCGCGTTTCGGCGATGAAGACGTTTCCCTGAGCGTCCACAGCCACATTGCCTGGAAAGCCGGTGGTGCCGCTGGTAGCCGGCCCGCCATCGCCCGTTGAACTCGACTCGCCCGTACCCGCCACCGTAGTAATGATTCCCGTCGCGCCATCGACGCGGCGGATGCGGTTGTTGTAGCAGTCAGCAATGAAGAGGTTGCCCTCGGCGTCGAGCGCTACGCCACCGAAGATCCCGAGGTTTAGGCTGGCGCTGGTCGCGGGTCCTCCGTCACCGCTAAAACCTGCCGTGCCGTTACCCGCCACGGTGGTCATGATGCCTGTCAAAGCATCGACGCGGCGGACGCGATTGTCTCCTGGGTCCCCGATGAAAAGGTTCCCCTGCGCGTCCAACGCTACACTGTAAGGCCCGCCTAGGAAGGCGCTGGTGGCAGGCCCCCCATCGCCAAGGTTATTATACTGCCCGCCCCCCGCTACCGTGGTGATAATCCCTGTCACCGCATCCACGCGGCGGATGCGATTGTTGTTCGTATCCGCGATGAACAGGTTGCCTTGGGCATCGGCGGCTACGCCATAGGGGTATCCGAAACTGGCGCTGGTAGCCGGGCCGCCGTCGCCGGTATAGCCCACAATCCCGTTGCCCGCCGCCGTAGTGATGATGTCCGAAGTTGCGTTAACGCGACGGATACGTTGGCTGAAGAAGTCTACGATAAATACGTTGCCAGAGCCATCGATAGCAACCCCAGCGGGGTAGAGCAGAACCGCGCTCGTGGCTGGTCCGCCGTCCCCACCGCTTCCACCTCCCGCCACCGTGGTGATGATTCCGCTTATGCCGTCCACACCCCGGATTCGTCCACTGCCGAAATCCGCGATGAAAAGGTCGCCCTGAGAGTCGACCGCTACCCCCTCGGGGTTAGTTATGCTCGCGCTTGTGGCCGGCCCGCCATCGCCGCCAGGGGGGCCCGGGAAAGTGCCCGCCACCGTGTTGATGATTTGGGTTGCGGCATCCACGCGCCGGATGCGGCCGTTGCCCGAATCGGCGATGAAGAGATCACCCTGTGCATCTACAGCCACGCCCCACGGGCCACTAAGGCTGGCGGTGCTGGCCGGCCCGCCATCGCCGAGAGACTGCGCGGAACTACTTCCGGCATAGGTGGTGATGATTCCGGTGGCCGCGTCCACGCGACGAATAAAATTCCAGTCGGCGATGAACAGGTTGCCTTGGGCATCCACGGCTACGCCCAGCGGGTCCGTAAGGCCTGCGGCCGTGGCGGGTCCGCCGTCCCCGCTATAGGTGTTCTGGCCATTCCCGGCCACCGTGGTGATGGTTCCTGTTGCCGCGTCCACGCGGCGGATGCGCCAGTTAAAGTTATCTGAGATGAACAGATTGCCTTGCTCGTCCACGGCCACGCTAATGGGATTGTACATTTTGGCGCTGATGGCCGGTCCGCCATCGCCGCTGAAACCCAGTTGCCCGCTGCCCACTACCGTGGTGATGATCCCTGTCGCTGCGTCCACGCGACGGATGCGCTGGTTGGACTCATCGGCGATGAACAGGTTACCCTGAGTGTCCAGGGCCACGCCGGAAGGCGTGCTCAGGATGGCGAGGCTGGCTGGCCCGCCATCGCCACCAAAGCCTGCGGTGCCGTTGCCCGCCACGACGCTGAAATTGCCTGCGGGATCGACCTTGAATACCTGGTCCATTGACTCGCCGGCGATGAAGATGTTGCCGTGGGCGTCCACCGCCACGGCCGCAGGGGAAATTTCCGCTACTAACGCCGTGGAGCTATTGGGCCCACCGCCAGCAAACGTGGTGATAATGCCCTGCTGGGAGAATGCCTGCGAGGCCGGTCGGACAGAGATGAGAAGTAGGGATGCGATGAGCGCTAAACGGGAGTGACGTTTCATGCGTCCTCCTTTCTACCCGCTGCGCGTTCTGAAGGTAACGGTTCATTCGCTGTGACGAAGCGCATGCCGATGCGGTTACACAAACCTTTGCTCTTTTGTGTATTCTTCCCGAAGCTTCTGCGGCTGGGTTCAAGGAAACTGATCGATCGATGTGGCCGCACTTGTCCTCCACGGAAGTGACTCTACAATTCGGCCACGAACAGTCATCGGGCTACGCCACCGCCCTTTAACTGCGGGGTCAGGGGTGATAAGTGACGTTTTCAGCATCTTCTCCACTCCTTAGAGGATTTCCAGGACGCCTCTCGCCGATTAGTGGCCTGGTGTTTACTCATAACTGTTGAGAACAGCCCTTCCCAACGGGGCAATCCTGCAAACTCCCGAAATACGGGGTTCCAGAATCCGTATCGCCCGCGGCCGCCATCGACACTCTGATTTTGATCCGGGCCGTTACTGAGCCGGAAGAATGGGTGGACCGGATCGTGAGATTACCCCCTTGATGATCCCGCAGCAGCCGCCATCAGCGCCGGGGCTAGGTTCATCGCAGCCGTAAGCGTGGCCGTGCGCAGAAGTCCACGCGGCGGTAGTGGTTCAGCTTGGCCAGTTTCGACACGGCCGTTTTCCCCTCCCCATCCGGCCCAACCCTGCCAAGTGCCTACATGACATAGTTTCCGAAGGCGCTGTCGGTCGGCCGAGGTCTGAAACGACTGCGACGGTGTCCTGTTGGCATCCGAAACCGTGCGCTGCATTGAGGCCTTGTTTCGAGCCGCACCCCACCAAGACGCAACGTCAGTTCCTACGAGTTCGGCTGAACTTTTGCCAACCCTGAATAGCGGTCGAAAAGTCGAACGTTTAAGGCCGAAAGCTAACGCCTGCCCTCGCCTCCTCCAACCCCGAACCGCCAGCCCTGGTTCCTGCGCATTAAACCCCGGACCACATACTTGCTCTTCCTAATCCCAACACCGGATCCCTAACGCCGGGTCCTGTGTCCCTTTGACCGCCGTCAGCAAAGCTGTGACCGTAATCACCGACCTCCGACATTAAAAAACATTCATGATGTCCTTAGCCCCTGCCGATGACACCTATGACTTTAGGAAGGGCCGAATTCCCAAGCGAACGGGCCAAGGCCAGATGGTCGGCGGTTAGCTTCAAGCCCTTAGCTCGAAACGTCGTTCGGCCCTCCAAAAGAGGTGATAGAATCCACTTTAGGCAGGATGTGCCATTTGACCGTTACGATGTGGCGCACTGAGGCAAATGATCGAAAAGAACTTTGACATTTCATTTATTGCCGATCTCGCTCTTCGGGAAAAGCAGATTCAGCAGAACTATCGCCCTGTCATTGCTGTACACAAGTGGTTCGCACGGCGGCCCGGAACACTTTTCCGTTCTCTACTGTTGTCGGAGTTTAGTAGGGGAAAACAGCGTGAGGTGTTCTATCAGTCTCACAATCTCGCGGGTAAGCGGATTGCGGACCCTTTTATGGGTGGTGGAACGCCGCTTCTTGAGGCTAATAGACTTGGTTGCAGCGTGCTGGGATACGACATAAATCCGATGGCTCACTGGATCGTTCGAGAAGAGATTGAAAACATTGACCTCACGGAGTACAGAAAAGCAGCGGAGAGAGTTTCGGCAGATCTTGAGGAAAAGCTAGGTCACTTATACCGAACACAATGCCTTTTTTGTGGGTCTACAGCCGCTCCCGTGAAATACTTCCTTTGGGTCAAAATCCAAGCCTGCACCAAATGTGGTAAAGATGTTGATCTATTTCCCGGCTATCTGCTTGCCGAGGACCGAAGACATCCTGCGAATGTCCTTGTGTGCGCTGCCTGCGGAGACCTTTCCGAGTGCGCCGACACGCATGCCCCCGGACCATGTAAGGTGTGTGGGGCACCTCTTTCACTGGCAGGACCCGCGAGAAGGGGCTCATGCAAGTGCCCCACCTGCACAAATCGGGTTACTTACCCCAATAACAAGCTCGGTCCTCCGCGCCATCGGATGTTCGCAATCGAATATTGCTGCTTCAAATGCAAGAGTCAGCATCTCGGACGGTTTTTCAAGAAGCCCGATAAGAATGACCACGCGAAATTCGCCGAAGCTGAAGGCGCAAGCCAACGAATGGGCCACAAGTTCGTGCCTACAGAATCCATTCCTAGTGGTGACGAAACAGACCGCCTCCATCGGTGGGGTTACCGGCACTACTCCGAGATGTTCAATCCTCGGCAGTTGACGGGGCTGGAATTAATATGCGGACTTATCAACGAACAGCACACGGAACGGATTCGCCGCGCATTAGCCACCAACCTGTCGGACCTGCTGCGGTATCAGAACATGCTCTGTCGATATGACACCATGGCATTGAAGTCGCTTGATATCTTTTCGGTCCACGGCTTCCCAGTTGGACTAGTGGAATGCGAGTCGAACCTATTGGGAATCGTCGATAAGGCCAAGGGAACGAATGTGGGGAGCGGCGGTTGGTCGAACATTGTCGAGAAGTATGTCAGAGCCAAGACCTACTGCGATCATCCCTTCGAGATCCGCCACTTTCGGGGGTCCAAAGTGACGGTCCCTATTCACGGCGAATGGATTGGCAGTAGCAAGAATGGAACATCTGCAACCGATTCGAGAGTGATTGACTTGCGTTGCGGTGATGCAGCCGCGGCTGACTTGCCGCCAGGGAGTCTCGACGCAGTGTTTACGGACCCTCCCTACTTCGGCAACGTCCAATATGCTGAACTCATGGATTTTTGTTATGTCTGGTTGCGGCGAATCAAGAATGAGCACGGTTTCTTTGGCGAAGTTTCAACGAGAAACACAGGAGAATTAACTGGCAATATCAATATGAGCCGAGGCCTTGAGCATTTTGCGGAGGGCCTCTCCGCTGTCTTTCAGAAGATGGCGATCGCCCTCAAACCGGGAGCGCCCTTGGTCTTTACATATCACCACAACAGAATGGATGCCTATTATCCAATTGCCGCAGCCATCCTAGACGGTGGACTCACGTGCTCTGCCTCGCTGCCGTGCCCGGGTGAAATGGGAGCGTCGATTCATATTAACGGAACCGACTCTTCCATAATTGACACAGTTTTTGTATGCAGGTCTACGGGTGTAACCCAGCGGCATCTGTTGGCCGATGATCCGGATTCGGTGGCCCACCTTGTCAAAGAGGATGTGCAAAAACTCCGGGACGGAGGTGTCAATGTAGGCATCGGGGACATCAGGTGTATGACACGTGGTCACCTCATAAGGCTCGCTATCTGGCACCTTCACCGGAACTGGGACAAAACCATCCCGACGCCAGCCAAGCTGTCTGCCGTTTCGAAGGAGATTGAAAAAATGGAGGGACAATCTACTATTGAGAGGTCGATCTTGGGAGCGCCGACTCCGGCGATGGCAGTTGCTTCTTCTGCCTTAAATTTCCCACCCGAAAATTAATGCTCAAACAGCCTTTCGAAGTTCCATTTTCTGAAGTTCAGGCTAACCCGGCCCCTTACATCGAGGCAGTGCTCGGGAGTCTGGCGTCAGAGTTTTGGGTCATGCCAAAAGGAAATGGCTTTGTCGACTACCCTACATTCGATAGCGGCTACGAAAAGCTAAAGCACTTGACAAAGGCGTTTAAAGAAATCAAGCCAGAGTGCATTATCCAAGCGGTGATTGATTGCCCGATTTCTTTGGTCGTACTCCGTTCGATGCTCGGCTTCACACCACCAGAATGGGCGTACATCACCAGGCAGCGGCAGAGAGTCGAAATTCCGCAAGGGTACGCTCGCTCCCTCGATCGGAAAATAAGGCTTGAACCGTTAAAGCCCTTGGAAGGAAAGATAGCGAAGTCGGACAGAATTATCGCCATGATTGAAACGGCCTGCGACCTATTCAAGGAAGGCCTTCCTGTCGTCAGTCCCGACAAGGTTCATCGTTTGGATAAATGTGATACGAAGAACGGCCAAAGCGGCATACAGTCGGTAGCAGACCTTGGGGTTCCATACCCCATGTTGCTCTATGAGCGTTTCCTTGGGCGACCCTTTGCCGGACACCGTGACTCGGTGAGTGAGCTTGTTGGTGATCCTTTAGAGTCAGGAATAGAAGATGTTCTATCGGCGGCCGGCATCAGTTTCAAGAAAACAAAGCGAGCTGAAAACCTCCCGGGGTTTGAACAAACCCCCGATTTCATCATTCCGAACCAGTTCAACCCAAAAGTAATAATCGAGGCTAAATTTACCGAAGACGATGGTACCGCCCGGGATAAAGTCACGAGGATAGAGAACCTTGTAACCCTCAGCCTGAAGGGTCAGCCAGTTGGGAAGCCCAAGTACGAGGTCATAGCTTGTATTGCTGGGCGCGGCTTTGGTGTGCGGCGAAGCGATATGAAGAAGTTGATCCTCTCCACAAAAGGGAAAGTATTCACTCCCAAGACCCTGGACCGGCTTGTTGACAACTCCGGGCTAAGCTCGTTTCGCACGAAGTAGTGAGTGTGCCCCCTGCATTGGATGTTCACGGATGGTCTCCCCTTGCCCACAACGGCGCGGACCGAGCGGACAGAGCTGCTACAGTTACTCACGCGCACGCGGAGGCGGCGATGATGAGAGTCTTCTTCGGAGGGTCGCGGCGGCTGTCGCGTCTTGACTACCAAGTAAAAGGCCGCCTAGACGAAATCATCCGCAAACAGTTGCCCGTCATCATCGGTGACGCGAACGGCGCGGACAAGGCGGTTCAGGATTATTTCCACCAACACGCTTATAGGCAAGTGGAGGTCTTTTGTACCGAGGGGCGGTGCCGGAATAATGCTTGATATTGAGGCGGCGGAATATATCCCGATCTTATCGGGACGCCGCCTTTTGGTCCGTCGGCTGACGGATAAACTCGCCGCTACAGCATCAAACTCACCGGCTTTGAGACGATCCTCGGTCTGCCATCGCTAGGCCGGAGGCAGCCGCCATAAGCGCCGGGGCTAGGTTCACCGCGGCCATAAGCACCGCCGTGCGCAGAAATCCATAAACTGGAATCAGCAGAATGCTCAGTGCCAGAGCTCCGGCGCACGCTCCGGCAAGGTCCAGGGCATAAAGCACGCCGGGCGAGCGGTCGGCTTCGCGCGCGCCCTCAGAATGCGCATTGCTGTAGGACTTAGCGGTGCTCGGCCCCGGCGGACCATCTGGCGGCAGCCCATCCGCAAAGTAGACGCGGCTGGCCAGCAGGAATTGGAATCCGCCCAGCAGTCCCGCCACCAGCGCCAACGCGGGGAACAGAATCTCGCTCGCGGCGCGCTGCCCGCCCATGCTGCTCACCCCTCCGAGTTGAATGAACAATCCATAGAGCAGCAACGGCGACGCCGCCAGGATGATTTGCAATCCCGCCAGGAACCGCAAATCGCGCCCCAAAGAACCTCGGCCCGGACTTGGCGGCGAGCGCAACGCCCACCAGGCGCCCAGTGCCACTCCCACCATGAACAGCGCCACCAGAATGGTGAGCTCGTGGTAAACGTATCCATAGAGCGCCTGAAAACCGAGCAACAGCATGATTTCCAAACCCAACTCCGTGAAACCCACCACCGCCACCGCGAAGGCCGCTGACCGCCGCGCACGCGCCGCCGGCTTGCCCGTCAAGCCCGCCGGCCACATCCACAGCAGCGGAATCAGCGCCGCGAGCGCCAGCAGGGTGGCCCCCAGGACGCGCTTAAAGCTCATACCTGCCAGCGCTTCAAACCACTTCGCGTAAGTAGGGTGGAAGGGGGCGCTCCACAGCGCTACGTCAAAGTAATAGGCTACCGGAACAAAATCATGATTGATGGGCGTGGAGGGCAGAGGCTCGATTTGAAGCTTCAAATCGAGCATGCGGTCCGGAGACATGCGGAACGGCAGGTAGTATTCTCGGACATATTGTACCTGCAGGCGGCGCGCCCGCAACCGGCGCACGAGTTCCCGGGGATCGGCAGTCAGCGTTCCGGGTTTGGCCGCCGCGAAGAAATGGACGGACTCGCCGGGAGTAGCCAGGACTTCTGGAAACACTTGCCGCAGGGTGGCCTCCAGGCAACGGAAAAAATCAGCGAGCTCCTGATTGATGTAATTCTCCGAAGAGGTCACCTGAAATGACACGATTCCGCCGGGGCGGAGTTTCGCGGCGGCTTCGCGGTAGAACTCTTCCGTGTAAAAGCGATTGAGCTGCGCCGTATGCGGGTCAGGCAGGTTCACAATAATGACGTCAAAGGAGTCCGAGGTAATTTTGAGGTACCGCCGCCCGTCCATGGCGTGGATTCGCACGCGCGGGTCACGCCGGATGTTCTCCCACGCCTCGGGGAAATACTGCGCCGCGATAGCGAAGATCATGGGGTCGAGTTCGACGTAATCAACGCGCTCCAGGCTGGGATGTTTCAGCGCCTCCGCCACACAGCCATTCACGCCACCGCCGATAAGCAGCAGGCGGCGCGGATTGGGATGTTCGAGCAAGGCAAAGTGCACGGCCTCTTCCGCCGCCGAAGGGTCAGGCACGGTCATCACGATCAGGCCGTTCTCAAACAAGCTCCGGCTCGCGCCCGTATCGACTACGGCCAAGCTGCCGTACACGGAATTCTGCGCTGACACCAGATGATAGCCGCGCCACAACCGGGCGAGCGAAACGGGCTGGAACTCGTAACCGACGATGACGACAAGAGCTGTCATCACCGCGAAGTTCGCGGCCAGAGCCCGGCGCTTGGCGCTGGCTCGAGCAAGAAGCGCCCAAGCGGCAAGGAGATTAAGTACACCCAGTAGCGCCGTAATCGCAAACGGGTTCGCCAACCGTACCAGCGCCAGTCCGGCCAGCAATCCGCCGACTCCCGAACCCGCCGCTTCCAGCAGATAAACTGCCCCCGTGGCCGTGGCGGTGGAGGCGGCGGAGATGTCCGCGAACAACCGGCTGCCCGCCGCATACAAACCCCCAGAGATCATGCAGAAAACACTGAGCGTGGCGAAGGAAGTGAGAAACATCGGGACGGGTCCCAGGATTTCTCCAGGGGTGGATTGGCAAAAGCCCTTGCTGGCTCGCACGGCCAACAAGGTGAGGGGCAGAGCGAAAGCCAGCAGTGCCTGAAGCCCCGCTACGAGTTTTCGCGGATTGCGGGTGCGCGTTGCCCATCGGCCCAGCAAGCTCGCGCCAACCGCCGTCCACATAAGCCAGTTGGCCAGTACCACTCCTAAGGCGAGCTCGTTGCCATAAAAGACCACCAGTAACTCGCGCATCATCACGACTTGGACGATTACCGCAGTGAAGCCCACGAGCAGCAAAACGCCCCGCAACGTCCAGGTGGCCTCTGGCGTTTGATGGTCAGTGCTTTGGAAGCCCATTTGCTCATTCATCTGAATGGAACCAAAGGCAATACGGTTGCCAATTCTCGCAAATCCTTGGATGCTTGGGAAGCGAATCTGGAGCCTGGCACCCCAAACATGACAGACACCCGACAGAAGCCCGAAAATCCCGCACCCCCCACAACGCCCCGGCGCGAGGCGCTCATAAAAATCCTTCGCGTCGGAGGCCTAAGCGCATCTGCGGTGGCAGCAGGGCTTTGGCTCCACAAGCGGAGTCATCGGCCGGAGGAGGAAGCTCCACTCGCGCTCGCCCACCGATTCGCCACGCCGGCCGACGCCCGCTATCCGGAAATCGTGGTAGCTCAGGGGGATGATCCCCGAGCGCTGGTCCGCAAGGCGCTCGAAGGGTTGGGAGGCGTCGGGCGCTTCATCGCGCGGGGCGACGTGGTGGTGATTAAGCCCAATATTGGGTGGGATCGCACTCCCGAGCAAGCCGCCAACACCAACCCCCTGGCGGTGGCGGAAATGGTGCGGCAGTGCCTCAATGCCGGCGCCAAGAAGGTGATCGTCACCGACGTAAGTTGCAATGAACCCCACCGGTGCTTTGAGCGCAGTGGCATTGCCAGCGCCGCGCGCGACGAGGGGGCGGAAGTCGTGCTGCCGGAGGAGCGCCTGTTTCGTGAGGTCAACCTGCGTGGTGACGTTCTGGGTGAGTGGCCCGTGCTTGAGCCCTTCATCACGGCCGACAAGGTCATCAACTTTCCCGTAGCCAAGGCTCACGGCATGACCGGGGTCACGCTGGGAATGAAGAACTGGTACGGCATCCTGGGCGGGGCGCGCAACCGCCTGCACCAGCGCATCCACGAAAGCTTGGCCGACCTCGCAGACGTTATGCGTCCCACCCTGACCCTGATCGACGCCTACCGCGTGCTCATACGGAACGGGCCCACCGGCGGCAGCCTGGCCGACGTGCTTCTGAAGAAAACGCTGGTGGCCGGAACCGATCCCGTGGCCCTCGATGCCTACGTGGCCAAGGCCTATTGGGACATCGAGCCCAGCCAGTTGCGCTATTTGCGCCTCGCGCAGGACCGGGGATTAGGAACGATGGATTTTGCCAAGGTCCGGACGGAAGTGGTAACGGCATAGCGAGGTTATCCCCAGATCTTTCCGCTCTTCTGCCAAGAAACTCCACACCGAAGATTACCAATTTGGGCTTTGGGCCCTCGATTTTGGATGGGCGATTCTCGGTGCAGGTTTGAGGTGATTGTTCCTTCAACCCCTTATGTAAACTGTATTGTGGATTACCCGGCAGAGTGGAGCCTGCGGTGCAATTCCGCAACAAGCTGCTCGGCGCGGGCGATCTGGCGCGCCACCTGCCTGGATGCGGTGCCGCCGGTTACATTGCGGCGGGCCACGGAGCGCTCCATGGAAGTGGCCACATTGTGCAGGTGGGAATCCCAGCCCGGCACGAACTCCGCGGCTTCCTGCGCCGGTAAATCCTGAAAAGTCCTGCCCTCCGCTACGCAATGCCGAACCAACTTCCCCACCTGCTCGTGCGCATCGGCAAAAGGAATGCCGCGCCGCACCAGTTCGTCGGCAAGATCGGTAGCGGTGAGGAACCCAAGCTGAGTCATGGCCTTCATGCGCTCGGGGCGGATACGCAAGGTCGCCACCACGCGTGCAGCAATTTCCAGCGCGCCCAACGTGGTGTCCACGCCGGAGAACATCGCGCCTCTGTCTTCCTGGAGGTCGCGATCGTAAGCGAGCGGCAGGCCTTTCATCACCGCCAGCATGGACATCAAGTTTCCCAGCAGGGTGCCCGAGCGCCCGCGAATCAATTCAAGCGAATCCGGATTCTTTTTCTGCGGCATTATACTGCTGCCAGTGGAATAGGCGTCGGCAAGCTCCACGTAGCCAAACCCCGGCGAGGAGTAGATGATCAAATCCTCCGCCCAGCGGCTCAGGTGGACCATGCACAGGGAGCAGGCGAAAAGGAGCTCCGCCACGGGATCGCGGTCGGAAGTAACGTCCAGGCTGTTGCGGGCCACGCGGGCGAATCCCAACTCCTTCGCCAAGCGCTCACGATTGATCGCGAAGGTGGTCCCCGCCAAGGCCCCGGCGCCCAGGGGAAGCTCATCGGCGCGGATACGGCAATCGCGCAGGCGGCTGCCATCCCGGCTGAACATCTCGAAATAGGCAAGTAGGTAATGCGAAAACAGGATAGGCTGGGCGGGTTGAAGGTGCGTGTATCCCGGCAAAATCACTTGCGAGTGGCGCCGCGCCTGACTGACCAAGGCGGCCATTAAATCCACCAGGGCGCGCTCGAGGTTGAGCGTCGCGTCCTTCACGTACAGGCGCATTTCCGTGGCCACCAAGTCGTTGCGGCTGCGGCCCGTGCGCAGCTTGCGCGCCACGTCGCCCACTTGCCGCTCGAGTTCAGCCTCGACCCAGGTGTGGACGTCTTCCGCGGTCTGCCCGTGAGCCCAACGCGGGTTGCGTTGAATCTTTCGGCGCAAAGCTTCCAAACCCGCGGAAAGTCGCCCAACCTCGCGTGGCTTCAACGCGCGCGCCTGCCCAAGCGCCTTGACGTAGGCAAAGTTGGCGCGCAGATCGTACAGAACGAAACGTTGATCGAGGGGAAAGGACTCGGAGAACTTTTCGAACTGTGGGTCGCGCCGGCCGCGGAAGCGTCCGCCCCAGAGCTTCATCCCTTCTTCCTCCGCGCCGGCTTCGCTCCTTGCTTCTTGCGCAGCGCCGCCTCCAGCCGCAGCGGCAGGCCCAGGATGTTGATGAAGCCTTTGGCGTCCACCTGATTGTAGTCCGCGCTCATCACGAAACTGCCAATGCTGGTGTCATAGAGAGAATTGGGCGACTCGCGGTCCAGCACGCGAATGTTGCCACGATAAAGGCCCAAGGTTACTTTCCCCGTCACGTTTTGCTGGGTGGAATCAACGAAGGCGTCGAGCGCTTCGCGCAGCGGGGTGAACCACAGTCCGTAATAAGTCAGCTCAGCATATCGCAATGCGACATGTTGTTTGAAGTGAAGCGTCTCCCGGTCGAGGCAGAGGGATTCCATCTCCTGATGGGCGGCGTAAATCAGCGAGCCGCCGGGCGTCTCGTACGCCCCGTGCGATTTGATTCCTACGAGCCGGTTTTCCACGAGATCGGTGCGGCCCACACCGTAACGACCGCCGATCTCATTCAGTGTTTCAACCAGCTTGACGGGGCCCAGGCGCTTGCCATTTACCGCCACCGGCACGCCCGCCTCAAAGCTGATGACGACCTTCCCTTCATGCTCAGGCGCTTGGGCGGGATGGGTGGTGAGTTTCCACGCGTCATCGGGGGGCTCACCCAGTTGGGTTTCGAGCGGCCCACCCTCGTGGCTGAGGTGCCATAAGTTTTGGTCGCGGCTGTACAGATCGGTTTTGGTGGCGGACACGGGAACACCGTGACTCTCCGCATATTGCAGAGCGTCTTCGCGCGACTTGATGGACCACTCACGCCAGGGGGCGATGACTTGCAGGTGGGGCGCCAAGGCCTGGTAGGCAAGCTCGAAGCGCACCTGGTCGTTCCCCTTTCCCGTGCAACCGTGGGCGAGGGCGTCGGCGCCTTCTTTGAGGGCAATCTCCACCTGGGTCTTGGCGAGCAAGGGCCGGGCCAGGGAAGTCCCCAGCAGGTACTTGCCTTCGTAGATGGCGCCGGTCTTTACGGCCTTCCACAGGTAGCCGGTTACAAACTCTTCGCGCAGATCCTCAACGAAAACCTTGGCCGCGCCACTGGCCAGAGCCTTGCGGCGGACGGCGGCATAATCGTCGCCTTGGCCCACGTTTCCAACCATGGCGATGACTTCGCAATCGTAATTCTCCCGCAGCCAGGGAATGATAATGGAGGTGTCAAGCCCTCCCGAATAGGCTAAAACCACGCGCTTGATTGGTGATGGAGAAGTAGTGGACATAGATTTGAATTCCGCTTCCTTTTTCTAATCAGTTCTCAGTCGTCAGTTCTCGGTTGTCAGTCTCGGTCTTGGTGATCGTCACCCCTTTTAGAGGGATTTACTAATTACTGAAAACTGATGACTGATGACTTCCTTCAAGCGGCAGCCAGCGCACGGATTCTCTTGCGTACCACTTCCGCCTGGCGCGCACTGGGAGTGGCGACAAAGATGGTGTCATCGCCGGCCACGGTTCCGACCACCTCCTCCCAGGGGGTGGCGTCGAGCGCCACGGCGATGGAGTGAGCGTTCCCGGGGCGCGTCTTCAGCACCACCAGGTTCGACGCCTGGCGCACCTCGGTGAGGAATTCTTTGAGCACGATGGCCAGGGTCGGCGGGGGAGGCGCCATCGGTTCCGCCGCCTCCGGCAGGCGATAACCGGTGCGCGTCTTGACCAAGCCGAGTTCCTCGATATCGCGCGAAACCGTTGCCTGGGTTACATGAATGCCCCGGCGCGCCAGCTTGCGGCGAAGGTCATCCTGCGTTTCCACCTCTTCATTGCGCAGGAGGTCCACGATCTGCGACCGTCGATAAACGTTTTCCATGCAATTTTATGCAGACAACTTATAAATATACCATAGGAGGGAATAGCGGGGCAAGCGCGGTCCAGACGGACGGAGGTACTCCTGGCGCGGAGCAAAGACAGGAATTCCTCCTCGCTCCGTAAGAATTTGAGCACGCGCATTCCATGGTTCACTTCCCCCCACGTCAACATCTTCCCACTGCCGCGTTGTGACCCCGGGTCAACCGCCCGGCGTAGCTTCCGAATGATGCCCACTGCCATTAACCGGATTACCTGCACGGCAGACAGCTTGGGCAGCCCCCGGTCCGAGGCTTGCTTGCGCCGCCACCCAATTTTCGATGTGCCCGGGCTGGCCGAGACCCTCCCTCCTTTTTGAACCGAACAGTCTCTCCGGGCAGGTCTTGCCCAGCCTGGCGTCAGGCTGGGCAGAATCTTCTGGGGTATATCTTCCCTCCTTTTTGCCCTCCGATTCATTAAGACGTTCATCCTGAACTAGTTATATCGATAAAGTCCGGCTCGGCGTGCATGGTCTCAGTCCTGCAATGAGATTCCGCGGGGGTAGTGAAATGGACAGTGGGTTTTACGCCGCTTGCACCGGTCTGATCGCTCAAACCAACGCCTTGGATATAACCGCCGGCAACCTGGCCAATGTGAGCACGACCGGCTACAAAGCGCAGCTCGAGTTCTACAGTTCACTCGAGGCGAGCATGGGGAACCATCGCCTCAGCTCTCTCAACCAAGCCGTGAATGACTACGGGGTGTTGGGGGGATCGGCGGTGGACATGCGAACCGGGGAATTCGAGAAGACCGGAAACGACCTCGATCTGGCGCTGGAAGGTCAAGGCTTCTTCGTGGTCAAGACCCCGGCGGGAATACGCTATACCCGCAACGGAAGTTTCCACACCGATGCCGACGGCCACCTTTTGACAGCCACCGGCGACCAGGTGATGGGTGAGGAAGGCGCGGTGGCGCTACCCGGCGGGGAAATTACCTTCAGCTCCGATGGCACGATTTCGCAACAGGGTGCGGTGGTGGCCAGCATTAAGCTCGTTACCTTTAAGCCGGGAACGGTCCTGACGGCGGAAGGGAATTCCTACTACCAGGCGCCCGACAAGTCGGATGAACCCGCGGACGACCCGCGCCTGTCGCAAGGAATGCTGGAAGGCTCCAATATGAATGCGGTGACGGGCGCCATCAGTTTGATGACGCTGCAACGCCACGCCCAGCTTTTGGAGCAGGCACTTTCCATGTTCCATACCGTGTTTAATGCCGAGCCCGCGCAGGACCTCGCGCGCGTGTCGTAGGCAACGGCGCTTGTAGCGCCGCCCTTCAGGGCGGCACCTGCCGGGCTAAAGCCCGGCGCTACGATGGAAACTTGAAGGAGATGGATTATGTTTCGAGCTTTGTACACGGCCGCCAGCGGTATGCTCGCCCAGCAACTCAATCTCGATACCATTGCCAACAACCTGGCAAACGCCAGCACGGTGGGTTTTCGTGAGACGCGGTTGCAGTTTCAGGATTTAATTTATCAGGAGATGGTGGTGCCGGGCTCCGCCGCCACGCAGCAAACCACCGTGTCGGCGGGGTTGCAAATCGGTTTGGGCACGCGCGCCGCGTCTTCCGAGGTTCTCCAGATCCAAGGCGAATATGACAATACGGGAAACTCTTTGGACCTGGCGATTCAAGGCGCGGGTTTCTTTCAAGTGATGCAGACGAATGGCGAAATCGCCTACACGCGCGCCGGAAGCTTCCAATTGGACCAGTCAGGGAATATTGTCACTGCCAACGGTAATCAACTACAACCGTCGATTGCCATTCCTTCCGCCGCCACCGCCATCAGCGTGGGGACAGACGGAACCGTGACCGTAACCATGCCGGGGCAAACGAGCGCGCAGCAGGTGGGCGTCATTCAACTGGCCACTTTCCCCAACCCCGGCGGCCTTCTGAGCAATGGCAGCGGTCTGTTTACCCCCACCACGGCCTCGGGTGATCCCATTGTGGGCACGCCGGGCGGGTCGCAAGGCTTGGGCACTTTGCAGCAAGGCATGCTCGAAGACTCCAACGTCAACGTGGTGGATCAATTCATTCAGATGATCGTTACGCAACGCGCCTATGAGTCCAACTCGAAGGTGGTGCAGGCGGCGGATCAGATGCTGCAAGACGTTAACCAGATGTCCCACTAGCGGAGTGCGCAACCTCATGCCCGTGGCCCCTAAAACCCGAATCGTAATCGCCCTCCTGCTTTTGTCGGTGCTCTTGCCCCTGACGAATGCGCGTCCCGCCGACGCTCCGTTGCCCAAGCGGCTGGCGTCGCCCTCGCAAGCACGTGATGGGGGCCCCCAGCGCGGCCTCCGCCCGATTTCGCGCCGGGAGATCTTCCAGGCCATTCAAAACGATCTGGCCCAAAAGGGAATCTCGGGTCGAGAAGAATTGCTGCCGGAAGATTTGAACATTCAATCTTTGGCGCCGTCCCTCCAGGCTGACACGGGACTGCAGGTTAAGAAGGTCCTGTACGACCCTCTGCGCCGCGAGGTTGTGTTCCAACTCTGGACCTCCCATGAGCCGCAGTATCTTCCCTTTGAGGTCACCACGGGACGTGATCCGCAAAGTTTGGGGCTAACCTCACTTCCCGCATGGAATTCAGAAGATGCTGGTGGCCTGCCCAATAATGAAAGTCCGGCGGCAGGCCACGGGGTGAGCCAAGCGCGCTGCAAGCTCCCAGTGCTGGCCAAACCGGGAAGGCCAGCGACCCTGGTTATGCTGGGACAAAACGTGCGAATTACGACCACCGTGGTTCCTTTGCAGCCGGGAATCAAGGGCCAATGCATTCTGGTGCGCGATCTGGCTACAGCGCGCGTGATGAAGGCGGAAGTGGTGGACGAAGGGCTGTTGCGGACCAGTTTCTAAAGTGGAGTTGGCGATGAATTCGAAACGTGAAAGGCAAAACGGGAAACTCGAAACTGGAAACTCGAAACTCGAAACCCAAGCTGCGAGTTTCGAATTTCCAGTTTCAAGTTTCGGATTTCGGCTGGTGCTCATCATAACGGTCTGTCTTTCTACCCTGCCGGTTTACGCCGTCGGGCTCGGTAGCAAGAAAAAAGGTCAGCCCACCAAGGACTATCTGGCGGAATACATCGAGCGCGCTAAGGCGATGAAGGCATCGACGCCGAGCACGGGAAGTTTCTGGACTCCGCAAAGCCCGTACTCAGACATGGCGAGCGACTACAAAGCGCGGAATGTGAATGATCTTATCGTGATTCAGGTGGTGGAATCGACTACCGCGGCAGAGGATGGAGCGGTGAAAACGGCGCGCACTTTTTCGGCTAGTTCCGGGGTCGGTGTGATGGGTATCCCCGGCTCCACCGCCGGCATTCAGAACATTTTCTCACCGAATTCCACCCAGGCGCTGAATGGGCAGGGGCAGACGTCCTCGGATTCCGTCCTTACCACCAGCCTCTCCGGCCGCGTAGTGGAGGTGTTGCCCAACGGATTTCTGATAATTGAGGCGGTGCGCCAAATGTTCATGAACAACCAGCACCAGACGGTCATCATTCATGGCGTGGTGCGCCCGGGGGACATCAATGCGAGCAATGCCGTGGCCTCGACCGCCATTAGCAACCTGGAAGTAGAGCTAAAAGGGAAGGGCGTGATCAGCGACGGGGTGGCGCCTCCCAACAAGCTGGTCCGGCTGATCCTGAAACTGGTGGGGTTCTGACATCATGCGATTCAGAACATGGCTTGGTATTCTCGGCCTGCAAATCTTCTTGCTGCCTGGCATGCTGGCGGGCAAGGACGAGGCGCCCCGGAAAGTCCGCCTGGGCGACGTGGCCACGGTCGAGGGCGTACGCGACAACTTGCTGATCGGCTACGGAATGGTAGTGGGCCTCCACGGCACGGGCGACAGCCAGCAGACGGTGTTTTCGGTTCAGACCTTGGCCAATCTGTTGCAAAAGATGGGAGTTCAGTTCACGGCCTCGGCGGTGGTGGTGAAAAACGTCGCCGGGGTTTTCGTCACCGCCACGCTCCCGCCTTTTGCCCGCCCCGGCACGCCCATTGACGTCACCGTCGCCTCGGTGGGAGACGCTAAGAGCCTTGATGGCGGATTGCTTCTCTTCACCACGCTGCACGGCCCCGACGGTCAGATGTGGGCCACAGCGCAGGGGCCCTTGGTCAACGGTGGCTACTCCGCCGGGGGGAAGGGAACCTCCGTCCAGGTCAATCACCCCACCACGTCGCGCATACCCGGCGGCGGCATCGTCGAGCGGAATGCGGCATTAGACCTCAGCCACCTGAGCCAGCTCTCCTTGTTGCTGCGTGACCCGGATTTCCAGACCGCCACGGAAGCTGCCGCGACCATTGATCGCGAACTGGGGAAGGGCTTGGCGCGGGCCGTCGATAGCCGCCGCATTGAGATTCGGGTTCCCGCCCAGGACGCGGAAGTGGTTTCCAGCCTGTTGGCGAAAGTGGAAAGCCTGATGGTGGCAATTCACCCGCAAGCCAAGGTCGTCGTCAATGAACGGACGGGAACCATTGTCATGGGTCAGCAGGTGAGTTTGGGGGCTTGCTCCGTTCTGCACGGCAATCTGTCGGTGGTGATCACTACGGAATTCAAGGTATCGCAGCCTCTGCCTTACTCCCAGGGCACCACCCAGGTGGTGCCGCAAACCACTGTAAAAGCTACGGAAAGTCCCGCCCGCCGCATTGAGCTCCGCGAGGGCGCCAGCGTCGACGATTTGATCAACGGCCTCCAGGCCATCGGCGCCACCCCCCGCGATATTGTTGCCATCCTGGAAGCGGTTCGCGCTGCCGGAGCTTTGCAGGCGGAATTGGAAGTCATATGACGTTTGCCGCCATGAACGCAGGATCACTGGCGCTCGCCACGCCTCAGGGGGTCAATTTCGCCGGGAACTCGCCGGAAACCGCCACGCACAAAAAGTTGCGGAAAGCTGCCCAGGAATTTGAGGGCATTCTTATCTCGCAGCTTTTGGGGGATTTCAAGTTGGGTTCTTCGTCTCTCACGGGGGATACTCCGCTGGCAGGGTCGGAAACCTTGAACTCATTGACAATTCAGTCGTTATCGGTGGCATTGGCGCGCCGAGGGGGGTTAGGAATTGCGCAAATGTTGGTTCACCAGCTTGAGCCGACTTTGAACCGGGGGCAGCAGAATCAGGGAAAGATTCGGTGATGCTATAATTTAAAGTTAGGCAATATAACAATATCCAATATACAAGTTTATCATTCCAAATCCAGCCAAGTGCCTGCTCAGCATAGTTTTCGAGGGCGCAGGCACACTGGTGACGGATTTGGCAATTGCCTCAATTGAGGCACTTCTGCCCCAATTCGGACAGGCACCCGACTGGTTGGCTTATTTGCTCGACATATTTAGAGTGGTGGTATCCTGCTCTAGCATGTCAACTCGGACCTTCCATTGGCTCTTTCGTCTTCCGGTAGTAGCCGCTCTGATGGACATCCAATTGCACCTTGCGGGCCGGGTGGTCGCGAGATCGGCGTTCGCGCGCCCAATCAGTCCATTTAGCGCCCAAGCAGGACACGACTGCGCTGAGGTTGTGCGGTTGAAGATAGGAAGAAATCGGCGTACCCTCAGGGGTGATAGTCGATGGCAACGCATTCTAGCAAAACAGCAGACGCTGCGGTGGAAGGCCAGATCTTGCCTCCTAACACTGAGTGGGGTTTTATTGGGAGCAAAGCGCCGGGAAATCTGGAGGGATGGCGGTTGCTGGTCATGCTTTTCGCCGTCGTGGCAATAATCGGGGTTCTCCAGTACCTCACGCCTCTGGCCTCGGCTCACTGGCTGTACATCATGCAGAGGCTGTACTTTATCCCGATCGTATTCGCAGCTCTCGACGCAGGTTGGCGGGGGGGCCTAACCGTCGGTCTGCTTGCGGGCACGGCGTTTGCAATCGGTACTCCACACATATGGGAGGTGCGCCCGGTCGAGATTCTGGACCAGGGCCTCCAAGTATGTGTGTTTTGCATGGTGGGAACGCTCGCCGGGTTGCTGGCAGACCGGCAGAGAAGGCAGGAGCTGACTCTTCGCAGGACCAGTACGCAATTGGATCAAGCCCATCGGGAACTGCGGGAGAATTTTGAAGCCATGAAGCGCGCAGAGCGTCTCTACGCCCTTGGTCAGTTGTCTGCGGGATTAGCACACGAGATTCGTAACCCCCTGGCGAGCATTGAAGGTGCGGCCGCAGTGGTGCAACGTGAGCGCGGTTCTGAGGAGCGCCGTCAGGAGTTTCTCAATATCATCCAGAAGGAGAGCCGCCGGCTCAACCAATTGTTGACCAGTTTTCTCAACTTTGCCCGGCCCCGCCCACCTGATTTGAAGACGGTCCACATCGAAGGCTTGCTGGACTCGGTGATGGTTCTGGCGCGACACGCGGGAGAAGCCAATCGGTGGGATTTCAAGAAGGACATCCGGCCGGATCAGTCGCGGCTGGAGTGTGACCCTGAGCAGATGAAGCAGGTTTTGCTCAATCTGGTCATGAACGCAATTCAGGCTATGCCCCAGGGCGGGACCGTGGTGCTGGCGGTGCGGGAGGACCGGCACAAGGTCACGATTGACGTTCGGGATCAGGGCTGCGGAATCAGCGCGCAAAATCTCGACCGGGTCTTCGATCCCTTCTTCACCACCAAGGAAACCGGCACCGGCTTGGGACTGTCCGTGGCCTACCAGATCGTGAGCCAGCATGGAGGGGCGCTGAGGGTGGCCCGCAACTCACCCGGTGGGGTCACGATGCGGATTTCGCTTCCCCGTCCCACGAGCCACATATGAACACGCGCCAAATCCTCGTGGTCGACGACGACGAGAGCCTGCGCCGAGTGCTGCAAGTTGAATTGGAACAGGACGGCTATTCGGTCGTTTCCGCGGCTTCGGCCCAGGAGGCCTTTTCGCTGTTGCAGCTTCGAGGGTACGACCTGGTGGTTACGGACCTGAGGATGCCCGGCCTTTCGGGTATCGAGATACTCAAGCAGGTCAAGTCGCAGTACCCGGAAACCGTCGTCATCGTCCTCACCGCCTTCGGAACCGTGGAGACGGCGGTGGAAGCCATGAAGGGCGGCGCCTACGACTTTCTTACCAAGCCCGTGTACCCGGAGGAGTTGTCGCTGGTGGTGGCTCGTGCCCTGGAGCATCTTCGACTCATCGAGGAAGTCCGGACCTTGCGCGCCAATCTCAATCAGAAATATGGGTTCGAGAATATCCGGGGGCATTCCGACGCCCTCCTGCAAGCACTGGACGTTGCGGCGCGGGCGGCGCGAACGAACTCCACCCTTCTCATTCGAGGAGAGACGGGGACTGGGAAGGAATTGCTGGCGCGAGCCATCCATTTCAACAGCGCGCGCAAGGATGGCCCGCTGATCACCATTAACTGCGGAGCGATTCCCAAGGACCTTCTCGAATCCGAGCTCTTCGGCCACAAGAAGGGTGCATTTACCGGTGCGGTCGCCGACAAGAAGGGCAAGATCGAAATGGCCGATGGGGGAACGCTATTCCTGGACGAAATTGGCGATATGCCACTGGATCTGCAAGTCAAGCTACTCCGGCTGATCCAGGAAGGTGAGGTCGAAAAGGTGGGTTCCGAAGTGAGACACCACGTTGACGTCCGCATCATCGCCGCGACTCATCGAGATCTCCAGGTCATGATTGAGGACGGCACGTTTCGCGAAGACCTCTACTACCGCCTCGCCGTGATCCCTCTGGCGATGCCGCCTTTGCGGGAGCGTGTGGAGGATATCGCGGACCTGGTGCAGTGTTTCTTTGCCAGGAGCCAGCAAAAGAACAGCCGGCCGAATCTGGATTTGCCGCCCGCTCTGCTGCCTTATTTTGCACGCTATCGCTGGCCTGGCAACGTGCGTGAGCTCGAAAATGTAGTGGAACGTGTGGTGGTTCTGACTCGCGGCGACGAGGTTACAGTCCACGACTTACCGGAGTTCCTGCGTCAGGAAAGGGCGGGCGTGGATGCCCTGGAAATAGGCTTGCCACCCCAAGGCATCAGCCTTGAGGCAATAGAAAAGGAACTGATCATGAAGGCGCTCGACAAGTGTGACTGGAACCAAACTCACGCCGCTCGTTATTTGGATATCAGCCGCAAAACGTTGATTTATCGCATGGAAAGACATGGGATCAGGCGGGCTCAAGAGGGCCAAATTTCCAACTGATGAAGATTAGGACTGCCTGGATTCTCTACTTTCTTCAGCCGGCTGCTCTCGCCTCTCCTAAACCTCCGATGCCTCATTTGAGCCAATCCAGCGTGCGACGAGACAGCCCAGTCGGCAGCCTACCGGGCGTCGGGTTCGACCAAGCCGGCCAAACGACAAGCATTTTGTCTAGTTTTTAGGTCACGCCGTAGCGAATTCCCTCAAACCAAGTGGTTCGGCCGCCGGAACGAGGCTCTGGCATCGCAATTGCTCCCGCACACGATTAATGGCAAAGAACATTCCCAGGAGTGGGCTCGTGGAAAGGTATCCATCCCCGGCAGCGGAGGAGGTTTCACTGCCAGCTAAAAGAGTGACGTCTCGCCACAACTTTGGGCTGACGCGCCGCGAGTTGGAGGTCGTCCGCAAAATCGTCGGGGGCAGCACAAACAAGAGAATCGCGGGCGATTTGGCTATCAGCGGAGATATCGTCAAGCGTCACATCGCGAACATTTTTACCAAGCTGGGCGTTTCTAATCGGCTGGAACTTGCGCTCTTCACACTTCATCACCAACTGATAAATCTTCCGGGGTTTCACGGTGAATGAGGCAGGCGCGCCTTGGTGCAGACGAAGGGCAAGGGCAGAGGTTCAGGCAGTGTTGATGTGCTGGTATACGAAGCCTGATGCGCACTAAAGTATATGCAGACTCGCGAAATTGACCCCATTCATGACCCGTCGTGGTTTGCCTTGGTCGAAAGGCATCCCCGAGCCTCTGTATTCCACACGCCGGACTGGCTGGAGGCATTGAGGCGAACCTATGGCTATGAACCGGTTGTTCTGACCACATCTCCCCCCGGACGCGAACTAACGAATGGCCTCGTGTTTTGTAGGGTATCGAGCTGGCTAACCGGGGATCGAATTGTATCCTTACCATTTTCTGACCACTGCGATCCACTTGTTGATGAACCTGCCGAGTTATGCTGCATCTTGGCGGCGCTGCGGGGCAAGTGGAAAGACAATGGATTAAAGTACATCGAGTTGAGGCCCCTCGACTCCGACTTAGGACTTTCTCCCAACTTGAGCAAATCTGGGACTTTCTACATTCACCGAATGGACCTGCATCCCAGCGTAGGAGGCCTCTTCCGGGGATTGCACAGAGATTGTGTGCAGAGGAAGATTCGGCGCGCGGAGCGCGAATGCCTGAGTTACGAAGAGGGTCGCTCGGAACTGTTGCTGGAGAAGTTTTACCGTCTGCTCGTGCTGACGCGCCGGAGGCATTTGTTGCCGCCACAACCGCTCGCCTGGTTCCGCAATCTGATTGAGTGCATGGGCGAGAAGCTGAAAATTCGCGTGGCTTCCAAGGACGGTGACCCCGTGGCGGGCATCCTCACGCTAAGCTACAAGTCCACGCTCGTTTACAAGTACGGGTGCTCCGACCGACGGTTCCGCAACCTAGGGGGCACGCAACTCTTGTTCTGGAAAGCTATCCAGGAAGCTAAGTCCAATGGCCTTGTGGAATTAGACATGGGACGATCCGAGTGGGGTGACCTCGGCCTCATCAATTTCAAGAACCGCTGGGGTGCAGCCCGGTCCACCTTGACTTATTGGAAATATGGTGGCGACGTGGCCGATCTTGAACGGCGAAGTTGGGGTGCCCAAATGGCACGCCAGCTCGTTGGACACACTCCTGCTCGCCTTCTAAGCGCGGCAGGGGGCCTTTTTTACAGGCACCTCGGCTAAGCCGAAGATCTCCGGTATTACTCATGAGCAGGGTTGCCGTCGTGAGCAAAGAAGGACCAAACACTACCCTTCATCTGGTTTCGGCCGGAAGGGAAGCAGGCGATGGCGCTCAAAGTGACCCTTACGGAAGGGATGCTGCGCGACCCACGCAAGGAACTCACCATAAAGGTGTGAACTGATTTGCTGACAACGGAAGAAAAGAGCTCCCAGGCCCTCCAGATCACCGAAATGAATCCTCAAACTGACCCCCGGTGGGAGTCTTTTGTGATGGGGCATCCGAACGGGTCAATCTATCACCATCCCGCGTGGCTAAGAGCCCTTGAGGGAGAGTACGGGCAGAAGGGTGTCTATCTGAGTTGTGTGGATGCGGCTGACCGGGTTCTGGCGATTCTCCCCATGATTTACACGCGAGGGCTTCCGTTCAATTTAGGTGGAGCGCTGGCGGGGCGGCGTCTTTCGTCTCTCCCGCGCACGCCAATAGCCGGTCCGCTTTCCATTGATTCTCGAGCGACAGTTGCCGTGCTTCAAGAGGCAGTCCGGCGCGTTTCTCAGAAGCCCGGGACTCGGCTTCAGATCAAAACGCAGGGGCAGGAACTCGATGGATTGGTCGATGGGCTTGTTTGCAGGCCATGGAGACTGTCTTACCTCCTCCGGTTACCCGACCCATCGAAGGACCATTACCGCGTCCCCGATGGTGAAGAAAGAGCCAAAATCAAGTGGTCCGTGAAGAAGGCCTCCAAGTTGGGCGTGACCGTGCGCCCGGCGAAGACTGAGGCCGACCTGCGCCACTGGTACGAGGCATACCTGGAGACCATGCGCCGTAATGTGATTCCTCCTCGACCGTTCCGTTTCTTCGCTACGCTTTGGGAGACCTTGCAGCCTGGCGGAATGATGGAAGTGCTGATTGCCGAGCACGGTGAACCCGCGAGGGAAAAGCTGATTGCCGGTGCGGTCTTCCTAATGTTAGGGCGAACAGTTTCATACGCATTTAGTGGGATGCTCCGCCAGTACAGTTCGCTGCGGGCCAACGATGCCATTCAATGGCATGCGATCAACGAGGCATGCCATAAAGGTTTCCGCTCCCTTGATTTTGGAGAGGTTCCTGAAGGCAACGACCAACTGGCGAAATTCAAGAGCAAATGGGGCGCTGAGCCGACGCGCCTATATCGGTATATAACTCCAGCCCCTCCCGTGCCGAAAAGCGGCAACCTCGACTCCTCTTTCAACATCGCATTGCCTCCGCGGTTCATCTGGCAGTACTTGCCTTTGAAATTGACGGAGTGGATGGGCGATCAGATCTATCGCCGTCTCTAGGAGCCTGTCGGAGATAACGGTTTGCCGAAGAAGAATCAATAACTTACAGCCACGCAAATCTCCCTAAGTTGTTGATTCTACGTACAAGAAAATCTATCTCCGACAGGCTCCTGGTGGAGCATAATCGATCCGGTTGGACCCGCAGTGCCAGCGATGCGATTCAGTGTCGTGATCACGTGTTACAACCAACGCTAATTCATCCATGCTGCTGTGGGCTCGGCGCTGGCCCGGGACTCCCACTCGGCCAATGAAGCCATGGTGGTGGATGGCGGTTCCACAGACGGCTCCCGGCAGGTGCGGAGGGATTTCGTGGCTCGGTTCAAGAGCGGCGGCTAGCGAGTAATCGCGGGCCGATCAAACCTGCGTGTGTCGGAGGCTTGATCGCATTCTGGGTCATGAGGGCTGTACGAACCCGGCTTTGCTATGATGCCGAGAACCTGATGCTTGCCGGCCGGGGGATGATAATTGCCACGGTCGTTCGCAGAGCAACCACGGCTAACCGTTTACGCCAACCGACTGAGACGATGAATCTCCCTTGATTCCCGCCACGGGCCGCTGCACGAGTTCCCCGGCGGGAGAGGCGCAGGAACAGGAGCCAGCCTCCCCCGGCACCGCGCAGCGATCAGGCCACATTCCCTAGACGCGCCGCATAGGGCTTGACCTGTTACGCTTCAGACTCTTCCCCCTACCGAAGCATTAAAAAGGCATCAAAGGGCTAAAGTTTCCGGTTAAACCGTCGATAGGGTTGTTGATGTCTTTAGGAGGTAGTATATGCGAGTAGATGGCCCTCTTTCACTTCCCGAAAATTTGCAACCGCAAAAGGTTGCAAACACAGGGTCGCCGACCCAGCAAAACCGCCCCACTTCAGTCGATTCCGGCCAGGATCAGGCAGAACTGTCTGTCGATGGCGGAAAGGTCCAACAGTTGCAATCCAGCCTTTCCCAATTGCCGGAGGTTCGGCAGGAGCGCGTAAACGCTCTTAGCCAAGCCGTAAGCAATGGCAGCTATCAAATCTCCGATCAGCAATTGAGTGAGGCCATTGGATCCGACCAGCTAGCAGGGCAACTTCGACTTGCGTAGACGATAGGAGTGAGGAGTCATGGACGATCTGGCTCCTGCCCCGGCACAACGAATCTCCGATGACGGAGGACGGACACCGGAAGAAAACCTCGCGGCGCGAAGGAAGGCCGTCAGGAAAGTGCGGCCGCCTCCGGTCGAGAACCAGGACCCGGAACCGGAGTTAGCGCCTGAACCGGAACCGGTATCGGACCACCAGCTCGACATCTTGGCTTAATTATGAAACACGAAGTGCAGCAATACCTGGAATTGCTCGAACGGCGTTTGGCCACGCTTCGTTTGCTCGCTGCCGACCTCGATGAGAGCCGGGCGGCCTACGTTACCCTCGACTTGCGGCAGATGCACCAGCACATCGCCCGGCAAGAGAACCTCTGCACGGAAATTCGCCTCCTGGACACTGAGCTGCAAAACATGAAAGAGAAACTCCGCGGCTTGGCTGCCGCGGGCGAAATTCCCTCCACGCTCGGCGAACTCGAGGCGCAGCTTGATCCCATGTCGGCGCGCCAACTGCATTTATTGCTGGGCGGACTCAAAGCCATTCAGGCCGACGTGCGCAGGCTGAGCCGCGTCCACTCGGAACTGCTCCGGCGTTCCCGCCGAACGGTAAACGTCTTGCTGAATTTCCTGGCACACTATTCCGGCAAGTACCCGCTCCCGATTACTCGATCCAAAGGGATGCCTTTTGCCTCGATGGGGAAATAGACTATGTCGAGTCTTTTCGGTACCATGTCCGTCGCCCTGCAATCCCTGATGGCACAACAAAGCGCCCTGGAGGTGGTCGCCAATAATGTCGCCAACGTCAACACTCCCGGCTATTCGCGTGAAGTTGCGGTCATGGAAGAGAGTCCCCCCATTCTCAGTGGGAATACGTTGGTGGGCACCGGCGTTACGATGTCCAGTGTACAGAGTGTTAGGGACAACATTCTGAATCTTCGTATCGACCAGGAAACCTCCCAGCAATCCAGCCTGAATTCCTACGTGGATTCGATGAACCAGGTGCAAGCCCTTTTCAACGAGACCCAGGGCACCGGCCTGCAGACCGATTTGAGTAATTTCTTCAACAGCTTTCAGTCCCTCGCCACCGACCCCACAGATTCTTCCCTGCGCCAGTCGGTGATCACCGCGGGTCAAGACCTTGCCAGCGCCTTCAACCAAACCAGCCAGAATATGTCAACGATCCAGCAGGGTTTGGACCAGTCCGTGGTGCAGACCGTTCAGCAAGTCAACACGCTCACGGCCCAAGTGGCCAGCCTGAATCAGCAAATCCAGTCAGTTTCCATTTCCGGGAACAACCCTGGCTCGCTTGAGGATCAGCGTGACGAAGACCTTGCGAACCTTTCCAGCCTGATCGACACGGCGGTCATTTATTCCAATGACGGCAGCGTGTCCGTGACCACCAGCAATGGCACTGCGCTTGTCTCCGGCAATCAGAGCGACGCCTTGACCACTCAGGTCAATAGCTCCACGGGAATGCAAGATGTGTTTGCCCAGGGAACCGACATCACCTCCAGCATCGCCGGCGGTCAGCTCCAGGGTCTTATCAGTTCCCGCGATGACAGCATCCCTGCGGCGCAATCTTCCCTCGACAATCTGGCTGCTGGCATTATCTCGGCCGTGAACACGCAACAAACTGCCGGTTACGACCTGATTGTCTCGCAAGGTGTTCTTGAAAAAGGTGATGATTTCTTCACGTCCTTTACACCTTCCACCCCTGGCTCCAATGCGGGCGCCGCGGCCACCATGACTGTGGCGTTAACCGATCCCAGCCAAATCGCCGCCAGTTCCGATGGCACCGCAGGAGACAACGGCAACGCCACGGCGTTGGCCAACCTCCAAAATGAACCGATCGTTTCCGGCCAAACGGCGGGAGATTATTATTCCAGCCTGATTGACCAGGTTGGCAACGACGTTTCCAATGCCACCTCGGAGCAAGAAGCCGTCGGTCTGGTCTTGCAGCAACTTACCAACCAGCAGGGGTCCATTTCCGGGGTCTCCCTGGACGAGGAAGCCACCAACTTGGTCATGTACCAGCAGGCTTACGAAGCCGCGGCGCGGGTCATCTCCGTCGCCGATGAACTCAACCAGGCGACCATCGATATGTTGCCGCAGAGCTAAGCATGAGCATACGCGTTAATCCCGATATGTACAGCGTGATCCTGAGCGGATTGCAGACGAATGCGCAACAGCAGGATCAGGCCTTGCAGCAGGTGTTGACCGGGCAAAAGCTGAATTCCCTTTCTGACAACCCTGCCGCGGTAGCCAGCTTGGTGGTCCAACGGATGCAGTCAAGCTCCGACACCCAATACTTGCAGAACATTACGTCCTTGACAGGGTCGCTGAATGTTGCGGACTCGGCGATAAGTTCCGTTGTCGAGGCTTTGACGACCGCGCAATCCGTGGGAGTAGAGGGGTCGGATTCAACCCTCAACGCCTCGAACCGGCAAGCCCTTGCCCAGCAAATTCAAGGCATTCAAGAAGAAATAATGGGTCTGGCGAATACTTCTTATAATGGCGAGTATCTGTTTTCCGGTACGGCCACGACTACGCAACCCTACGTGGCGGATGCCTCCGCCGCTTCCGGCGTGACCTACAAGGGAAACGATTATACCAACAGCGTGGAGATTTCCGAGGGCCAGGCAATGCCCATCAACCTGCCGGGCAGCCAGTTGTTTAGCAATGCTACAACCAACGTTTTTCAATCCCTCCAGGATCTGTCCAATGCGCTCAATACTAATGTGAATATAAGCGGCGCTACCACGGAAGTCCAGAACGCTCTGAACTATGTCAGCACGCAACAGACCTTCTACGGAAACTCCGTGGACCGGCTGAACAACGCGCAAACGTTCCTGACCCAGGAACAAACGCAATTGTCGGAAACCGAAGGCAGCACGCTTGACGTTGACATGTCCACTGCGGTTACTGACCTGGCCCAATCCGAAACTACCCAACAAGCTTTGGTGGAGGCCGGCGCACAGATATCCCAAGTGAATTTGTTCGACTACCTGCCCACGCAGTGAAAACCAGTGAAATAACCCCCTGAGAAAAGTGGCGCGGACCTGCGTGTAAGTCCGTGATACACCCTCTTTTGCGGCAGGCGCCCGAATCTCCTGGCTGCGCCCCCTCCACATAGAGCGAAGCTTTGGAGTGCGCGTAGCTTGCTACCGCTTTCTCTCCCGCATGCTCGCTCGCGGGAAACCTATTCCCCACTTCGATGTGCATTCACTTCTTTTCCTGAGGGCACCAGTCCCAGCCATCTAGCCGGCTGGAACTAAAGCGGCAGCGAGCTGCACGCACTCCAAGGCTTCGCTCCATCAACGGCAGCAGGGTCAGCACTCTCCGCCTCGAAGTCGCATTATAAATGGCCCATTAAAAAGGGGGTTGACATTCTACATCCATGGGTGTAGATTGCCTACATCATGAAGCCAAAAAGGGAACGCTATCAAAACCGCATTGAATTACTGCAAGGCACGCTGGACATGCTCATCCTCCAGACATTGCAGTGGGGACCGCAGCACGGCTACGCCATCAGCCAGGCGATTCGGGGGCGCTCGGGGGAAATCCTGCAGGTTGAGACCGGGTCGCTTTATCCCGCGCTGCATCGCCTGGAGAAGCAGGGTTGGGTGAGGTCGGAGTGGAAGCTGACGGGAAGCAACCAGCGCGCCAAGTTTTACCGTCTGACTCCAGCCGGCAAGAAGCAATTGCTTTCGGAGCAGGCGCGTTGGGCACAGATCGTCGGCGCCATCGCCGGGATTATGAATCCCGTGCCCGGAGAGGGGTAGCCATGAGTCTCTGGGGCTGGTTGTTTCACCGGCATCAGCGCGAAGAGGACCTGGACGACGAAGTCCAAGCCCATCTTCGCATGGCCGCGCAGGAGCGCATGGAGCAAGGTGAAACTGCCGAGCAAGCCCGCGCCTCAGCCGTTCGCGAGTTCGGCAACGTCATCCAGGTTAAAGAGGTCACGCGCGATATGTGGGGCCTGCGCTGGCTTGAAGACTTGTTACAAGACCTCCGCTATGCCGCGAGGCAACTCAAGCGGAATCCCGGTTTCACAGCTGTGGCCGTGATAACTCTTGCACTGGGTATCGGGGCCGTGACCGCAATGTTCAGCGCACTCTGGGGAGTAGCGCTCCAACCGCTTCCCTTCGACCAGCCTGACCGTTTGGTCTGGGTCGAAGCGACAACGAACAGGGGACAGCCTAACTCGTTGTCGGCTTTGGACTACTTTGACTACCGGGACCAGTCCAACGTTTTCGAGTCGGTCGCCGCGCGCAGCATCTGGGAACCCGGGAGGGTTGTCTTGGGCAAGACCGAGCCAGAACGTGTTACGACGGCCAAAGTCTCGGGAAACTTTTTCCATACGCTCGGAATTCAGCCACACTACGGCCGATCTTTCCTGGCAGGAGAGGAAGTCAGCGGTGGGCCAAACGTGGTCATGGTGAGCCACGGTTACTGGCAAGGGCGGTTGGGAGGCAAGCGGGACGTGGTGGGCACGGATATGACCATCGACAACGCCCTTTACACGATCGTCGGCGTGATGCCCGCCGGGTTCGATTATCCCAGTGGGGTCAGTTTGTGGTTTCCCATGCAGCGAGGTGGGGATGAGGAAAGCGGCCGGGGCAACAACAACTTCTTTATGATTGGCCGGCTAGCTGACGGCATCAGCCTGAAGCAAGCCCAAGCCCAGATGGACGCCATCGCTGCCTGCATTTCGAATGCCCATCCGCAAGCAAAAGGCGGTTGGGGCATATCACTTGTACCTCTGCATGAGCAATTCTTTGGCAATGTCCGCCCCTTGATGGTCATGCTAATGGGAGCCGCCACTCTTCTTCTGCTCATTGCGTGTGCCAACTTATCCTCTCTCCTGTTGGCAAGGATTCTGTCGCGCCGGAGCGAACTTGCCGTTCGCCTTTCCTTAGGTGCTTCTTCGTGGAGGGTCGGCCGCCAGTTGTTGATCGAGAGTCTCGTGCTCACCGCAAGCGGCGCGGGCCTTGGGCTGCTTCTGGCTAAGTTTTGCATCCAGGCAGTGAAAGCGTTGGCGCCCGGCGATCTGCCGCGCCTCGATTTGATCCAGATCGACGGTCACGCATTGCTGGCGACGATCGCCGCGATGACGGTGACGACGCTGCTGGCCGGCATGGTACCTTCTTTTCGAGGATCGAGACTTAATTTGACCGATAACCTCCGGGGCACCAGCCGCGCCACCGAGGGTCTCCGGCACCTGACTTTCCGCCAATTTCTCGTCGGGAGCCAAATATCGCTTTCCCTGGTGCTGCTGGTGGGGACGGGCCTGCTCCTGAGGAGTGCGGCCCGGCTTCAGAGGGTGGATTCCGGGCTACAGCCTGACCACCTGCTCACGCTGAGCGTTCAATTGCCGGAATCCGAAGCGTTCCCGCAGCGAATCCAGCAGGACTACGATCAGATGCTGGAGCGGGTTCGCGCCCTTCCCGGCGCCACGGGAGCCGCGGGCGCGGACCAGCTCCCCTTTTTCGGCGGACCCTGGAACGGTGTGTATCGCGCGGATCGGCCGCCGCAAAACTCGTCGGACCTGCTTCCCGCCACGCGGCGCATCGTGACCGAGGATTTCTTTCAGACCATGGGCATCTCCCTGTTGGCGGGGCGGGGATTCAAGCGGACCGACGCGGCCGGCTCGAAGCATGTGACGGTCGTGAGCCGATCTCTGGCGCGTCAACTGTATCCTCATGACGACGCGGTGGGGAAGATACTGATGGAGAACGTTCCGCTGGAGATTATCGGCGTGGCCGGAGATGTCCGTGACTTTGGGCCCGCGGCGGACTTCCGGCCGGCCTTCTACCTTTCGCTTCGCCAGTGGCCCGTTCCTCCGTCCTCGATGCGATTTGTCATTAGAAGCGCCGGCTCTCCCGATGGGCTCGTCCCGGCTGCGCGCACGGCCATCCGCCAGATCAATAAAGGCGCAGCGCTCTACCAGATCGGTCCGATGGAGCAGTGGATTTCCAATTCCACGAGCCGGCAGCGGTTTTCGAGTTTTGTGCTAAGTACGTTTGCCGCGGTGGCGGTGGGTTTGGCGGCGGTGGGTTTGTTCGGGCTGATGTCGTACACCGTTGCGCAGCGCACGCACGAGATCGGTATCCGCATGGCGCTCGGGGCAAAGACAGGTGACATCTTGCGTCTGCTGGTAGGCCAAGGCTTGATCGTGGCAATTGGAGGGATAGGTGTTGGCCTGGCTGTCGCCTTAGGTTTGACAAGGTTTATGCGAAGCCAGTTGTATCATATAAGTCCCACGGATCCCTTTGTTTTCCTGCTCGTGCCGCTGCTCTTGATGGGTGTCACATTTTTGGCCAATTACATTCCGGCACGTCGCGGAACGAAAGTCCACCCCATGGTGGCGTTGCGTTACGAATAAGGAGGGCGCGGCATGAGTCTCTGGGACTGGTTATTTCGCAGGCGGCAGCGCGACCAGCAGTTGGAGGAAGAAGTTCAGGCGCATCTTCGGATGGCCGCACCAGAACATTCCGAGCAAGGCGAATCCCCCGAGCAGGCGCGCGCTTCAGCCATTCGTGAATTCGGCAACGTCTCGTTGGTCAAAGAAATCACGCGCGACATGTGGGGCTTCCGCTGGCTTGATGAGTTGCTGCAAGATCTCCGATACGGCGCGCGCCAGTTCCGCAAAAATCCTGGCTTCACAGCCATTGCGATAATGACGCTGGCGCTGGGCATCGGCGCCAATACTGCGGTATTCAGCGTCGCGTACGCGGTGCTGTTCAAGCCTTTGCCCTACCACGATCCCGCTCGCTTGCTGCGGGTTTATTCTGCCAATGCCCGCAGTGGCGGGGACCATTGGATGAGTTCTCCCGCCGACATTGATTTCGTGCGCCGCAAGAGCTCCGATTTCCAGGGGATTGCATACTATCAGGAAGGGGCCGCGGTTCTGACCGGCGTTGGTGACCCGGAACAGACCCTCACGGTGACGGTTTCGGAAGGTTTTTTCTCCACCTTGGGCATTCCTCCCGCCGAAGGCCGTACCTTTCTTCCCGAAGAGCACACCGCGGGCCGCGACCAAGTTCTGGTGATTGGCGACGCCATGCGCCGGCGTCTTTTCGGCAGCCGCACTGCGGTGGGGCAAACGCTTACGCTGGACGGGAAAGCCCGCACGGTGGTGGGAGTAATGCCGCCGGGGTTCCACTTCCCACGGACCGAGCCTCCGGTGCAGACGGATATCTGGCAACCCTGGAGTTCCCCCATAGACTCGGCCAGTGGAAACCGCGACGTTGCCGCCATCGCGCGACTGAAGCCCGGCCTAAAGCTGTGGCAGACCGAGGCCGAATTGGGCGCGATGCACCCCGTGATGGAGCGCGCATATTCGAACGATGCGGATTGGCGGTTGCGGCTGGTACCGTTGCAGCAGGATGTTGCCGGCGATGCCCGGCTCCCGATCTTGATCATTTTCGGGGCCGTGACTTTTGTCTTGCTCATTGCCTGTGCGAATGTGGCGAATTTGATGCTGGCGCGCGGGGTGGCGCGGCAACGAGAAATGGCCCTGCGGACGGCCCTCGGGGCGGGCCGAGTCCGGCTGATTCGCCAATTGCTGACGGAAAGTGCTTTGCTTTCGCTGATGGGCGGGGGGGTGGGTTTGGCCATCGCGGTGTGGGGCATTCGTGCGCTGCGCGCGACGGCAACCACCGCCATCCCCCGACTTGCCGAGGTGCAACTCAGCGGCCCGGTGTTGCTGTTTACGCTGGTTTCCTCACTCCTGGTAGGAATGTTGTTTGGCCTTGCCCCGGCGCTTCCGGGCGCCAATCTGGCCCTTCGCGACGCTCCTGGGGAAGCCTTGGTATCAGCCGGAGGAATCCGGCGCCATAATCTCAACCGTTTTCTCCTCATCACGCAGATGGCGCTTTCTCTGGTTCTGTTGATCGGCGCGGGCCTGATGGTGAGGAGTTTTCTCCTCCTCACCTCTGTGAATCTGGGCTTTCAACCGGATAACGTTCTGACCTTCGGGACGGGCTTGTCGGGGGAGAATTATGGCTCCTCGGCCCACCGCGCCACGTTCTATCAACAGACGCTTGAGAGGATTGGCACGGCGCCCGGCGTGGAGTCGGTGGCGCTAGCAAGTTCCCTGTCGCTCATGGGGGGCATCCAAGTTCCGGTGCGCATGGACGGACAACCCGCGCCGGCACGCGGTAACGAGAACCAATGTCGTGTATCAGGCGATTTCCTCCGATTATTTTCGTGCCATGCGTATTCCTCTGCTCGAGGGCCGCTCGATCTTACCGAGTGACGGGAAGGACGCCCCTCCCGTAGTCGTGGTGAACCAGGCATTCGTCCGGAAATTCTGTCTGGCGATGAATCCGTTGGGCAAGCGCTTGTACGGAGGGATGGGCGGGGAGAAGCGCCGCGAAGTGGTGGGAGTGGTAGGTGATGTGCGCGAGGACGGACTCGCCAGGGATCCCATACCGGAAATATACGTGCCGATTTTCCAAGCCTGGGTCTCTCCCTTCATGGCTTATGTTGTGCGCACGCGGGTGGAGCCCTCAAGCCTGGCGCAGACTATCCGACGGGTGATTTTGGAAGTGGACAAGAACCAGCCCATCGCCCAGGTCCAGACGATGGAGCAAATTGTTTTCGCCGCCTCTGCGTCCCCCCGCTTCCGCACTGAACTGCTGAGCTTGTTTTCCCTGCTGGCCTTGGTTCTCACCGTGGTCGGTTCTCTACGGCGTGACGGCGTACTTGGTCTCGCAGCGGACCCATGAAATTGGCGTGCGCATCGCATTGGGCGCGCCGCCCGCGGGGATTTTGCGGCTCGTTCTGAGGGAGAGCGCCGTACTGATTGCCGCAGGCATTCTTCTTGGCTTGGTTGGGGCAATGGGACTGGCGCGCATCGTCTCAACTTTGCTGTATGAGGTCAAACCCACCGACCCGGCCACTTTTCTTTTCGTGTCATTCCTGATGTTGGCCGTTGGCCTTTTCGCGTGCTACATCCCGGCCCGCCGCGCCACGAAAGTCGATCCCATGGTGGCGTTGCGATATGAATGAGGAGGGCGCGGCATGAGTCTCTGGGACTGGTTATTTCGCAGGCGGCAGCGCGACCAGCAGTTGGAGGAAGAAGTTCAGGCGCATCTCCGTATGGCCGCACAAGAACATTCCGAGCAAGGCGAATCCCTCGAGCAGGCGCGCACTTCAGCCCTTCGTGAATTCGGTAACGTCATCCTGGTCAAAGAGGTCACGCGCGACATGTGGGGCTTCCGCTGGCTTGACAGTTTGCTACAAGACCTCCGTTACGGTTTCCGGATGCTGGCCAAGAATTCCGGCTTCACGGTTATAGCAGTTCTCACCCTGGCCATTGGAATCGGAGCCAACACGGCGATTTTTAGCCTGATCGATACCGTGGTTTTAAAGATGCTTCCGGTGTCAAGACCCGAGGAGTTGCTTCAGGTGCGATTTCGAGATCCTCGCCAAGCTCGCGAGATGGCCAGCTTCACGAATCCGCTTTGGGAGCAGTTGCGCGACCGGCAGGATGTTTTTTCGGATGTCTTTGCCTGGGGAGGTGACCAGTTCGACTTGTCGCGGGGCGGAGCCGTCCATTTAGCCCAGGGAATCTGGGTGAGCGGTGAATTCTTTCGAACTCTTGGGCTTCACCCCGCTGCCGGCCGCTTGATCGCACCCTCCGACGACGAGCGAGGGTGCCCCGGCGTGGCGGTCTTGAGCTATGGATTCTGGCAGGAGCACTATGGCGGAACCCCGAGTGCTATTGGCAGCGACCTTTCGCTCAACACCCACCCCTTTGAAGTCGTTGGTGTCGCGCCTCCCGGCTTCTATGGTATGGAAGTGGGCAGCAAGTTCGATGTGGCAATCCCCATCTGCACTTCGACGATGTTTGACGCCAAAGAATCGCGGCTCGATGAGCGCGGCTGGTGGTGGCTCAGCGTGGTCGGCCGTATAAAGCCCGGCCTCAGCCGCGCCCAGTTGACGACTCGGCTGGGAGGGATATCTCCGCCGGTCTTTTCCGCCGCCTTGCCTCAGAGCTGGGACGCGGAGAACCAAAAGGCCTTTCTCAAAATGTCCCTCGTGGCGGTTCCAGTCGCCACCGGTACTTCCAATTTCGGTTTGCGGGATCAGTTCCACCAGCCGCTCAACATCCTGATGGCTGTCGTCGGGCTCGTGTTGCTGATTGCCTGCGCCAATATCGCCAGCCTGATGTTGGCCCGCGCCGCCGCCAGACACAAGGAGATCGCCTTACGGCAGGCTCTGGGCGCGAGCCGCTTCCGGCTGATTCGCCAGTTGCTGACCGAGTGCATCCTGCTATCTTCGGCCGGAGCGCTGCTGGGAATTCTTTTCGCGCGCTGGGGGAGTGGGCTGCTGGTGCGGCACATCTCGACGGCCAGGAACGCAGTGTTCCTGGACCTCTCGCTCGACACCCGCGTTCTGGGATTTACGGTTGCAATAGCCGTGCTCACCGGCCTTCTGTTCGGTGTGCTGCCGGCCTTGAGCGCTACTCGAGTGTCGCTGACCTCGGCCATGAAGGGCAGCCATACCCTCGAAGGCGAGCGTCATGGGCGCTTCGGCGCTCGCCAGTGGATTGTCTCTGGACAAGTGGCGCTCTCGCTGGTCCTGCTTGTGGCTGCTGGCTTGTTGCTTCGAAGCTTCTCGAAGCTCGCCGCGCTGGACGTGGGCTTTGACCGCAACAACGTTCTGCTGGTCGGTACAAATCTCCAAACCGCAAAGGTGCCGCAAAACCAGCAATTCGCCACGTATGAGCAGATTGAAAGCCGGCTGCGGGCCCTTCCCGGCGTCGAATCAGTGGGCCGCTCCGTGATGACACCTATTGATGGGGGAGTCTGGGACCGCAAGATCAGTACGGACTGGTCCAAGGGGCTGACCGGTGATAGCGCGGTCGCTTGGGTCAACAGTGTTTCGCCGGGATATTTTGCAACGCTGCGCATACCGCTGCTCGCAGGTCGCAATTTTTCGAGCGCCGACACCAAGACCGGACCGGCGGTGGCGATTGTGAATCAGACCCTCGCGCGCCGCTTCTTTCCCAACCTGAATCCCGTTGGCAAGACTTTCCGCATCGTTCAGTTTTCGGGGGAACTCGGCCCTCCCATTGAGGTGGTAGGACTGGTAAAGGATTCCAAGTACCAATTGGTGCGCGAAGACACGGAGCCCACGCTTTTCTTCCCCGCGGCGCAAATACCGGTGCACCCTCAGGGGGACAGTTTCGAACTGCGAACGCTAGTGCGTCCCTCTGCCATGGTCTCGGCGGTTCAGGCTGCGGTGGCCGGAGTGAACAGAGAAATTCCTCTGGAATTTCACACCCTGGCGGAGCAGGTGAACGACTCGATGGTTCAGGAACGTATGCTGGCGCTCCTTTCCGGTTTTTTTGGCGCTCTGGCGCTGCTGCTGGCGATGATCGGCCTCTACGGTACGCTCAGCTATCTGGTGGCGCAGAGACAGCCTGAATTCGGCATTCGCATGGCGCTGGGGGCGGAGCCGGGCTCGATTCTGCGACTGGTTATGGGCAACGTCATTACCGTTCTCGCTGTCGGCATCCTCGCGGGAATCGGTATATCGCTCGAGGCCACGCGAGCGCTCCAGCAAATGCTGTTCGGGCTCGGGCCACACGACACGGTGACCATGTTTGCGGCGGTCGCAGGGCTATCGGTTGTCGCCCTAATCGCGGGCTATATCCCCGCGCGGCGGGCGACGAAAGTCGATCCCATGGTGGCGTTGCGATATGAATGAGGAGGGCGGGGGATGAGTTTTTGGGATTGGATGTTCCGCCGCCGGCAGCGCGAAGAGAACTTGTAGTTGGAAGCCCAGGCTCATCTGTGTTTGGCTGCGTAGGTAAATGTTGCGTGCCGCCCGCTCGGGAGTGAGCTAATCTGATGCCGCAGCGGCGAGTTTATCCGTCAACTGACGGACCAAATGGCGGCTTGGTGCCCCTCGACATTGAATTGAACCTTTACTGCCCGCTCCCATCATATGCAAAGCGGTGAAGAAATCGGCGTGGCAATTCCGTTCGTGCCAGCCTCATGATCGCTCCTCTTCCATTGTTTCTGACATTGGGGAGCGCCAAGATTCGACAGTCCTGTCTCAGGAGATTTCACGCAGGGACATGGCCCAGGCGCAGGCGGCATGCAAGTTCGCTCGCACATTCTCCAGGCGAGATTTCTCCGTCAGGAGCGAGAACTGAAGTGTTTCCAAGGCGTTCTTAAGGGCCTTCAGGTTCTCTCGGTACATCAAAACCTCGAGTTCATCCTTGGCTGTTGGCGTGGTTGACCGGGGGGCGGCGAGACTTCGGGCGACCTGTTTTAGCTGGAGGTCCACTTTCGTGAGTCGGCGGCCTGCGGCCCGGAATTCCAGCACCTTCGCGCCGTCTTGTGAAACCAGGTCAATGAACGCTTGGATTTCGCGGTTCGCAGTTCGGATAACGTGGAGCAGATTGTTGTTCATCGAGTTTCCCTTCACTACCCCCTAGTTAAATCGGCACAGGACCACTCGGTCTTTAATGGTAATGGCGCTGGGTAAAGTAGGGTTAGTTTTTTGCTCGCCCTCAGATGTCCAAAGGCGCATCAAATCACCCTTATTCTCAAGATGTTGCCTGGCTACGGGTGTGACCTTGGGTTGCTTTTTGCGGGCCACGCTTGCGGCATCAAGTCGGAGCGACCAGTGAGGGCAGCAGGGTGGGATTTGACCTCCCGCCTGGTCGTTATACAGGCGCAACTCCGTTACCACATCGTTTTCAATGCCCTGCCCAGGCGGCTAATGCTGCCCAACCAGCGGCATGGCAATGTCATCGAGCAGATCAGGTTTTCCTTCCACGCGCACCAAGTGGGGATACCGCTCGCCGCCGTGATAGTTGACCGAGCAGGTCTTGTAGTAATCGTCGTTCAAAACCAGGAAGCGGATGGGCTCATCATTCTTGGTGCTGGCTTTCAGTGCGTCGTGGAGCAACTCCGGTGTGTAAGCGCGATCGTTGATCGCCACCACCTTCATCCCCGGCGTGATTCCCGCCAAATAAGCGGGTCCGCCCATCACCGAATCCTGCACGGCCCCATCCCTATCAATGCGCAATCCCAGGGAGTAAAGAGTGTTCAAGGTCCCTGCGAATCGGGGGGTCCCGGGAGATTCCGGCGCCTTGTCGGTGTAATCAACTTTCCAGCCGCCCGCCTCAATCCCACCCATGGGGGCTTGTGCGGACAGTGAGGTCAAGCGGTCATGGAAGTATGCGGCCCAGTCGTAGGGCACAACTGCTTGCAAGGCCCGAACGAGCTCGTCAAAGGTATAAGGTTTCAGTTCGGGACCTAGGTTGGGGCCGCCATAAAACGCCCGGGCGAAATCCTCGAGGGATTTCTGCCCGTGGCTCTGATCGTGAATGATGGTTGATACTTCCAGCCAGAGCAAATCGCCTTCAGGGTAATAGTCAACGCTGCGCTGCCAGCTCATCCAGCCGCCGCGCCGGAAGGACTGGCCGGGGACGGCGTCCGCAGTGTCCTGGAGAGTCCGCCAGGTGCGGCCCGGGCGCCCCGGACCCATTTCCGCGGCCGTCGTCGCCAGGTCTTCGCGATACTGCTCGGGAGTCCACAAGCCGCTGCGCACTGCGAGCAAAGGACCAAGGTATGACGTAAGTCCTTCGTAAACCCAGAGCAGGTCGTCCTTCATCGGCGCTTCGTAGTAAGGGGCGGCGAGATCGGCGGGGCGGCGGAATTTCCCGTTCCAGGAATGCACGAATTCGTGCCCCAGCAGGCCCGCGACCTCGCGTCTCCCTTCCGGCGTCAGCAGGCTTCGTTCGCCCGTGCGGCTGTCGTTGCACTCCGGGTGTTCAAGGCCGAAATGCGCCACGTGGTCGCTTAGAGTGAGCAGGAAGTGGTAATCGCGATAATGCCGCGCCCCAAAGAGCTTTCCGGTTTCGGCCACCATGTTGGTGAAACCGTTCCGCATGTCCTCAGTCATCTCCAGAGCTTCAGCGCTATCGGACACAATGTCGATTTCGTGATGGATCGGTTCATCCGGCGGCGTGATATCCACCGCGCGGTAGTACTCGCCGGCGATGACGGGCGAATCCACCAAGCTGTTAAGTGCGACGGGCTTGAACGTCACCTCGTCGCCCGCCGCGCTCTCCACCGGCAGAGGCGTCCCGAATTTCCATCCTGAGGGCAGGCGCAGTGTGGGCCGGATGGAGATGTTTTCCGCCGGAATCCCCGCGGGATATAGGACATTCTCGTTCCAACTTAAAACCACCAGTTTGTCGGTGGCGGAAGCGCCCGCGCTAAAAGCCCCGCTGCTGGGCTCGAGGTAATCGAACGCCACGTCCAAGCGGTCCACCCCCGCTGGCACGTCCAAATGGAAGGTATATACGTCGAGCAGGTCGCGCCTCCAAGGCAGCGTCTTGCCGTTGGCCGTGAACGTGAGCCCCGCCACATTCCCCACGGGCCCCGAGGGCATATGTTCGCCGGGGATCCACTTGGGATAGTAAACGGTGAGGGGTCCGGGCTTCACCGGCATGACCATGCGGGTGCGAATGATCTTCTCCGGCGCCTGGGTAGCATCGACGCTCAGATTGATGGTCAATGAAGACTGGGCGAGCAAAGAAGCCACGCCCCATACCACGAGCTCGAGCAGGAGGATGGGTAAACGCGCACGGTTTGAATTCATCTTGTTGTCCTTTTATTCGGAGGATCACGACCGCCAGCCGGGCTAGCAAGCCGCAAAGACCATGACGAAAATGGCAGCACAGAATTCCCGCTTGCCCCGGAAAGGAATGCTACTCCCGGCACGCGACGGCGTCAACGCCCGCGGCGCTGAGAATTGAATTCGCGTCCAACTGGTGGGCAAGTCCAATTCCGGCCCTTTCCAACTTAAGTTCGATCACCGTGTCCGCTTGCTGCTCATAGGCGGGAGTGGTGAGGGCTGGAAGTGAAGGGAAGGCAGAGCCGACCTTTGGGCGATGGCGAGTGTAAAAAACCGGGAACTTACAAGAGATATCCGCCTTACGCCTGCCCGGATTCCCGCGCAGTTGATTTGGGACCGCCGTAGATGAACCAACGCCAAAGAATTTCTACAATTTGCGCTTGCAACCTTTCGCTTCCGGCGCGCTCCCGGGCTAATTCCTCAAAGTGGGCACGGGCGTAGGTGAGGCGCTCTTGCAGTCGCTGGTGGAGGTTGCGGCATCCTTCCTCCGTGGTGGGAATGGAAATGGGGCCGCGGTATCCCGCCTCTGCAATCGCCGCCAGGAGTTCTGCCTCGGCTCGGCTGTCACACACCAGGCTCACGGCAGGATTCTTGCCGAAATAGATCGTGGTCGATTCGAACATGTGTTCCGCAGCCGGAAGCCTGATGTCTCCCTCCGGTATCTCCACCTTTTTTTGGGGATTACCCATTTTCGTCCTCCACCCACGTTGGGAGTGGTTCACGGACCTCGCCGTGTGCGTGGTTCCAGGCGTCCACAGCGAGTTCCGTTTGGGAAACGTCGTCTTTGCCGCCGCCGTGCCGGCGTTGCTCCATCTTTTGCACTTCCATGGTACGGATGGATGCACTCCGGTCAGAAATCCAATCCCAACTGCGATGTTGTGGGGATCTCGGAGTACGCAACGGGCACGAATTGATTTTCAGCCCGCGCGAAGCAGCTTGACTCGGCTGGCGTTCTTAACGTTGTGAGTAACTGGCCGAATAGCACGACCTTCTGATCGTTTCGGGAGAGTTTGAATCCCGCCGCATGGAACCGGTCAGTCTTCTTCTTGGCCGCTTCGACGGCCTCTTCAGCGGACGATGGCGCTGGAGATGAGTAGCTGCTCTTCCTGCAAACCAGGATAATATCTAATTGAATGGGCTCCTTGGCTTGAGCTTTGGGCGTGGCAACCGACATCTCCGCCTTAACTGGTTGAGAGTTAACGACCACGAAGCCGGCGCCAAGAATGGCCTCAGCGAGCGCGCTCCATCCTTCCTCGCGTGAGTGATGGTATGTGAACACCAGCAGGCCGGAGTCCTTAAGAACGCGTCCGCACTCTTGCAAGACACCCTTCAATTTCTTGGCGAAGCTTTCTGCGTCGCTATCTTGAACCTCCGCGCTGCTGCGAGTCGTCATGGGAGAGCCCGTACCCGCAGGCCCGGGAAGTTGCTGCCACGCATAAAAGAAATCCGCAAGTTCCGAGTAATGAACGTTATCGAAAAAGGGCGGATCGGTCACGATCAAGTCGATGCTGCCGGAAGGTAAGGAAGAATTCGCGGAATCTCCGCACGACAAGCAGATCGCACGCTCAGGCACGCGTCCATCATCAGGCCACCCCTCCTCAACGTGCCCGCTGAAGGATGGCGCGCACACGCGACCGTTGCCGGTTAATCCGTTGACCTCGGTCGGGTTCAATCGGTATTCAATTGCTTTCAACAGGCGAGTTCGAAACAGGGTTGAGAACGATCCCGAACTTTTGGATGTTCCCCACAGATTGGCTTCGATTGGCGTCCGTTCCGGCTTTAGAATGTGATGCGAGAACATATGGCGGACCGCACCGGTCCCTTCTCCTTTGTACGACGCAAACAAATTATTGAACTCGAGTGCGCCAGACAACAATGTCAGTAGTGCATGGCGCGTCGGAATATCCCCAATATCACAAATTGCCTTATGAAGCCATGACGTAGCCAAAAGCTGCCTATCGTTGAAAAAGTCCCGCCAAATCTTGAACTTATAACTAAGGGCCTGGTGCGTGTTGTAACCTTCGGCAAGACTCAGGGTTGGCAGGATGAGGTTTCCCCGTGCGCTTTCCTCTTGCAATTGCGAAGTGCACTCCCGGTATGCGTCGTGGTCGGCACTCGTGGCTCGCAGATATTCCTTTCGAGCGTCGCGGGTGAGAACAAGCTTCCCATAAAGCCGGAAGGCGGGATGTGATGCAAGAGAGCCAACCGCGTCGAGGATTGTGAATGTCGTGTGGCACCATGGACACGCTGCCTTGGAACCTTCCGTCGAGCCACGCTCCGGGTTGAACTTGAATCCACAGGAAGTACAGGTTGCGGATTCCTGGCCGTGCCTGCCCGGAAATATTTCACCGCACGAGGGGCAGAGCACCTGGGTCTCGGGCTTGCGGCTAGGATATGCGTTTGCTGCAATTACCCAGGAGGGGAAAAGGTCAACTGGTCGTTGGCAGTGGATACAGGGCACCTGCATTACCCAAAAATAGTAAAGCACATCGCAAGCGCGACCGGCATAGTCCTTGGCGCGGTAAAGATTCCTAATGCGTTCCCCTACGCCGCTCGACAACTCCTCAAATGCAGTCTCCAGCGCGTTGCGATCGAGCGGTCCGAAGGCCGTCCGCACCGATTCAACCGCGACAGGGTTAATATCTCGTCCCAGCGCGGTCAGGCCGAGTTTATGAGCCTCCCCTACCGTCGTACCCGATCCCATGAATGGGTCGAAGACGGTGATGCCTGAGAGCTTGTGAGTTTTATAAAACTCGGCGGCAAAATCACAGGTCTCTGGAAGCACGGCACCCAGGAGTATGCTGCGAAATACTGAGCCGAGGCGTGTGGCCCACCATTTATGAATGTGGTAGATAGGTCGGTGGACTTCCTTCCGCCAGCTTTCCCGGGCGGCGAGCCCTGAGATGAAGTCGAATGGGAAGGAGTCGGTTTCGATTATGCGTCGATTATGCATCTTCCTCTTCATCGGCGGAATCTACCGTCATATTGAGTGGATTATAATGAGCCATGGAGACTTGGTCTTTCGGCGAGCCTTTGACCCGCCAGCCTCGGAATCGGTGCTCCCGGCCCGCGTCGGGATTTGCCATCTTTTTAGGGATCAGCTCATTGGTCTGAAGATCGAAAGAGTAGCCTATGATAATCTCGTCGGCCTCACGGCGCAGGAGTTTTCCGACTTCGATGAACCGGGGCCTGTCGCGATTGTCGGGCTTGAATTCATATGGCAGGATGAGGGTTTGTACGTGCGCCACGCCCTGAACTAAACGAAAGGGTGTGGGCACGACGTACATCTTCCGATCTCGAATCATGATGTCTCCGTAGCTGCCGAAACCCTTAACACTCTTGTTTTTGTGTTTATATTCATGATCCGCATTTAAGAAGTCACCGTGGCACATTACCAGGTCCAACACTGGATATGTGTCACCGTCGGGGTTCTTGGGATAGCGACCGAAGACATAGTAGATTGTTCGTCCGTTGTGAAATCCAGAGGGCGCTTGACTGTTACTGTCGAAGTTAGCGTCGCGGCCGGGGTATGCCAACCCTTTCAACTCATATCCGTCCGTTGACGTGACCATTCGAAAGTCCGGGTAACTGTTTCGCCCACCGGCTTCAAAGTGCAGGCCGACGTCTTCAAGTCTCGTTTTAAACCAGTTCTGGAAGTGGAACTCCTTGTCGGTGCTGCTAACGCGCCGAATCAACGCTCCCTGACGGATGGCTTCTACGCAGTGTCGAAAGATAACGAACGGTGTCATGGCAGTTTGTTCCAGGGTTGCATTCTAACTCTACCAGATCGTTCTTTTTCCGTCAGCCTACATGAAAGCGACGGGGGTTGGCGCAGAGCGAAGCTCCCGCCGCAAAGGGCCAGCTTGGCGCGCCCACCCTCTTTTCGTTCGTAAACACGGAAGTCTTGCCTCTTCAGGCTGCCGCGTCCGAATCGTTCAATTTCCGATGAGCCAAAAGGAAGGTTGGGATGGGTTTCAAAGATTTTGTCGGACCACTTTGAAACATCAGCGCAAAAACTGACCTCGTGTTGGCGGTAGCTTAAGGGAGGCATTCCGTTTCTCGGAACTAATATCGCCCATTGATTATCAACACGGCAATAGGAATTTCGAGCGGGCCGCAGTCCGTGGGTGGTTGTCCGTGGGTTTTTCTCATGCCCGATACCCCCGCGGCAACCGTACGAAATCAATCGGAATGGGACACACCGCCACCGTTGCCTCCGCTCCACCCATCACACCTCAGGCGCGACACGCCCCAAGTGTGCTAACCTGATTAGTTAAACGGGACCTCCTACCATGCAAAGAAACCTGGATTCATTGTCAAAGCAAACCTACGATCTCGCGATCATCGGCGGCGGGATCAATGGGGCGGCGACGGCGCGGGAAGCGGCGTTGCGCGGCCTGAAGGTGGCGTTGATCGACGCGCGCGATTTTGCCGCCGGCACCTCCAGCCGCTCCTCCAAGCTCATCCACGGCGGGCTGCGCTATCTCGAGCAGTTCGATTTCAAGCTCGTACACGAGTCGCGCACGGAGCGGCGCACTTTGCTCGCTCTGGCGCCTCACCTGGCGAATCCCTTGCCTTTCGTCCTACCCATCTATCGCGGCGACCCTTACTATCCCCTCAAGATTCGTGTGGGACTCTCGATTTACGACTTACTCGGTAATCTGGGCCGTGGCGACCGCCATCGCATGTTGAACCGCGAGGAAGCGCTGCGGCTCATTCCCGCCCTGCGCTCCGAAGACTTGCGGGCGGCGGCGGTTTACTACGATTCGGGAACCGATGATGCGCGTCTGACGTTGGAGATGGTTCTGGCCGCCGCCGCGAGCGGCGCCGCGGTGGCGAACTACGCGGAGATTCGCGCCTTTCAGACAGCCGCGCCGGGGCAACCTCCCGCCATCACCTCCGCAGAAGTCGAGGACCGCCTTACCGGCCGTCGTTACGAGCTCGCGGCGCGCATTTGGGTGAATGCCACCGGCCCGTGGGTGGATCACGTCCGCGCGCTCCTGCCGGGGTTCGATGGGACAAAAACCATCCGGCTCACCAAGGGCACGCACGTCATCCTGCCGGCAGTGGCGCCGGACCACGCGCTCTTTGCCGCTATTCGTGGCGGCGACCGGATCTTTCTGATGCTGCCCTGGCACGGCCACGCGCTGCTGGGAACCACCGACACGGACTTTGACGGCGACCCGGCCAACGTGGAACCCGACCAGGCCGATATTGATTACCTGCTCGCCGCCGTGAACCGCATCCTGCGCCAACCGCTCGCCGCCCGCGATGTGCTGGGCAGCTTCGCCGGCTTGCGCGCCCTGGTGATCGAGCCCGGCCGCAGCGCATCCGCCAACACGCGCGAGTATCGCTTTCATCAGGAGCCCGGGATGAAAAACTTCATCTCCATATGCGGGGGAAAGCTCACCACCGCGCGCGCCCTGGGAGAAAAGCTGGTCGACCGTATCGCCAAACAATTGGGCGCCCCCATCGCCTCCGCCCAGGTGAGCCGGACTAAGCCGCTGCCGGGTGGGAACACGGGGCCCTTTGAGGATTTTGTCAAAAAGGCCACAGAGGAGGCCACGAAAGATTTCGGCGTGGCGGCGCAAATCGCCGAACGGATCGCCCGGACTTACGGCAGCCGCTGGCGGGAGGTGCTGGGCACGATTCGGGAGAACTCCGCGCTTGCCGAGCCGCTCGCGGGAAATCCATCGGTGCTCCCGGCGGAGGTCCAGTTCGCCATCCGGCACGAAATGGCGGCGAACGTGGAAGACTTCATGGTGCGGCGCTCCGGCCTGAACTGGCTTGCAGCTTGCTCGTTGCGCGAAGCAACTCCCGCCGTGGCGGACATCTTTGCGCGGGAGCTGGGCTGGACTCCTGAGCGACGCCAAGCCTCGCTCAATGTCTTTGCGGGTTGTTGCCATGCGCCGGCAAATCCCTAGCGAGTTCAAAACCAGGATTGGCCCCGCGGTGAACTGACTTGGCTGCTTTTTCACCCATTCTCAAGCGTGTTCTCGACCGTCGCCCCGCCCCACTGGTTTGGCCACCGCTCAAGATCGGCCATCGGGGCGCGGCGGGCGAAGCGCCGGAGAACACCATGGCTTCCTTCGAACTGGCCTTGCGCCAAGGCGCGGACGGATTCGAATTCGACGTCCAACTTTCCTCCGACGGCGTTCCCATGGTCATTCACGACGCGCGTCTGGCTCGCACCACTTCCGGAAGCGGCTGGGTGTGGGAACATCGGGCGAGTGTGTTGCGCCGGCTCGATGCGGGGTCGTGGTTCAATCGCCGTCATCGCCTGCGCGCGCGCGAACGTTACGCCGGAGCGCGCATTCCCCTGCTGGCGGAAGCGTTACATTTCGTCAAAGCGCGGCAGTGCCAGGCCTTTGTGGAAATCAAAGACTATCAGCCGGGCGCCGCGGCAAGGATCCTTCAGGAAATCGAGCGCGCCGGCCTTTGGCATTCGGTGCGAGTGGTCTCCTTCGACCTGCCGTCGCTTCAGCAGACGAGGGAATTGAGCGAGCAAGCGCGCTTGGGGCTGGATTTCTCCGGCCGCCTGCTGCCCGTTCGCCAGGCTCTCGCGCTCGGCGCGGAGGCCCTGCTGCCGCACTGGGCCATTGCTTCGCGCGGGCTCATTCGCCGCGCTCACCGCGCCGGGTTGCAAGTCATCCCCTGGACGGTTAATTACCCCATTCACATGCGCCGCAAGATTCTGGAAGGCGTGGACGGCCTCATCACCAACTACCCGGCCAGACTCACAAGAGTTTGGGACCGCATTGAAGAGGATCGGCCCGAGTGGAAGCTGTGATATCCGGCCTCCTTTCGGGAACTTGCTCCATCGCCTTACGTTCCTACCCTAGCCTGGATTATTCATGAAGGATTTGAGCGGAGGGCAGGTTTAAGAGTGGTTCACACAGAGTTCGCGGAGTGGTTTAATTAATGGCATTATCGAATTACTTGACCACAGAGTACACAGAGAAAAACACGGGAATCTCTCTGCGGTCTCGGTGCTTTATCTCTGCGAACTCTGTGTGAAATTCCTTGCCTTCCACCAGCCCCGCTCCCAGAGAAATAATCCGGGCTGAAGACCTGCGTTTACTTTAAGAGGGACATTGGGCTTAAAATAGTGGTTTCAGGTCTGCCGGACAGAAACAGAATTGCTGGCGATCCAACCCGCGACAGGAAGACAGTCATGCGCATGGCATCAGGGAGGAAAGGCCGAACGAGGGAATGCGGGAGGAACTTGAAAGCGATTTCCGCTCTCCTGGCAGTAGCCGCCATAGCCGTGGGAGCGGGCGCGCTCCGCGCTGCGGCTCAACAAACCACGCCCCCTGCTGCTCCTGCCTCAATTGCCCCCGAGGGGAACACGGCACACCCTGGGGAAAGCGGACCTTCCGCGAAAGCGGCTACTATTCGCGCCACCGTCGAACTCGTTAACGTCCCTCTGAACGCCAGCAACAAGCGCGGGCAGCGAGTTATTGACCTTAGCGTGGACGACGTGAAGGTATTTGAAGACGGAGTGGAGCAAAAAATCACCCACTTCGAGCGGGAAACGCGCACGCCCCTCCGCATCGGTTTGATCGTCGACACCAGTAATAGCGCGCGCCCCAAACTATCGTATGAAAAGGATGCGGCCCAGCAGTTTGTGGAAGCAATCCTGAGCAATGGAGGCACCAAGACCCAGATATTCCTCGAGACCTTCGACGCTTCGAGCTCCATCATCCAGGACTTTACCTACGACCCGGACGTGCTGAGCGATAAAATCCTGGAGCTTAAATCCGGCGGCGGGAAAGCCCTCTACGACGCCATCTACTTTGCTTGCCGGGAGAAAATGCTCAAGACCGGCCCGCCGGAGGAGGTGCGAAGGGTCTTAGTCGTCGTGAGTGATGGACTGGATGTGCAAAGCCAGCACACGCTGGACCAGGTTGTTTCCATGGCGCGCATGGCCGAGACCATGATCTATACCGTGGGCACGGCCGCCTACGGCTTCTCGAATCCCGGAGACAAAATCCTTGAAGCCCTCGCCACCGAAACCGGCGGCTACCCCTATTTCCCCTTGCGCGAAACTCCCGGCGCCGACCTGGAAACGGGTTACCTTTCCCATGAGCAAATCGGGGATACCTCCCAAAACAAAGGCGCCGGGGTGCAAACGGGAATGCTTTCCGCGGATCGATTGGCCAACCTGGTTGAGGCGGTGCAATCCATCGGGCATGATTTGAGCGAGCAATACACAATTGCCTATAAACCTGTGCGAGACGCCCTCGACGGAACTTACCGGTCCATTAAAGTTGAAACCACACGCCGCGGAGTCACCCTGCGTTGGAAGCCCGGGTACTTTCCCACGGCAGAGTGATGGGCGCCAATTTCAAGGCTAAAGAGTAAAGGTTAAAGTATAAAAGGGGGAAGGCGAAGGGAAAGCTGGGCTCCGTTTGGATCCAGCAGGGAACTAAGCGCGACTCCTCATTGTGTACCTGTCCTCCATCACCCTCTCTCCTCTATCCCTCCTTTACCCTTTAGCCTTTATCCTTTAACCTTTATTGGTGTTATGGCCAAGACGGCTCCCAAAATCGCCAGGAAGTTTTTGGTCACGGGCCGCGTCCAGGGCGTCGGTTATCGCTATTTCGCGGAGAGTTGGGCGTCGCAGCTCGGCGTCTGCGGATACGTGAAAAACCTTTGGGACGGCAACGTGGAAGTCTACGCCATCGGCGATGCCTGGGCTCTGGAGGAGTTGAAGCGTCAACTGGCGGAGGGCCCGCGTAGCGCCCGCGTCGCCGCCATTGATGAGTCGGACGAGCCGGTGGACACCCGGTACAATCGCTTTATCATTGAGGGAGGCTGGTAAGACTCGGTTCCGGGTGCTAGGGGCTGGGTGCTGAATCAATTATGAATTATGAAGGTTGAATTATGGAAGTGTGGCCACTTGTCCAGCGCGCAGAACGTGCGCGATATTTCATAATTCAAAATTCACCATTTCCCCAGCCCGCAGTCCCCAACACCCAGCACCACTATGGAGGACCTGTGATCGATCTGAAGAAGCTGGTTCGCGAAATCCCCGACTATCCCAAGCCGGGAATCCTGTTTTACGACATCACCACGCTGCTGAAAGACCCGGTGGGCCTGCACTGGGCCGTCGACGTTCTCGCCAACACTTTTCTGGCGCAGAAAATCGATCGGGTCATCGGCATCGAGGCGCGCGGGTTTATCTTCGCCCCCATGGTGGCCTACCGCCTGAACGCGGGGTTTGTGCCGGCGCGCAAGCCCAACAAGCTTCCCGCCGAGCGCGCTACCATGCCGTACAGCCTCGAATATGGGAACGACGCGATTGAAATTCACCGCGACGCCATCAGCAAGGGGCAGGAAGTGCTGATTATCGACGACCTGCTGGCCACCGGGGGAACCGCCGCCGCCACCGCGCGCCTGGTGGAATCACTGGGCGGGCGCGTGGCCGGAATCGGATTCGTGATCGAGCTGAAAGAATTGAAGGGCCGCGAAAAGCTGAGCCAATACGCGGTGCATTCGATTCTGAAGTATTGAAGAAACAGTTGATAGTTCATAGTTGATAGTCGATAGTTCATCGTCGAAAGTGACCTGCAAGCGCTTTCGACTATTGACTATCAACTATCGACTTTCCTCCAGCGTCTTCAGAATCGCATCCAGAAAGAAGCCTTCCGGCATAGCGCCTTCCACATAAGCCCCGCCATTAATGATGGTCCGGGGGACGGCGAAAACGCGAAACTTTTCGGCGAGGTCCGGGAATTCGGTGGCTTCAATGCCATCGGCGCGGACAAGGTCGCTTTCTACGGCGAATTGGTAGGCCAGGCGCACGGCCGGCGGGCAGTGGGGTCAAGTGGGGGTGGTAAAAACCTGCAGGTGAAGCGGCTGGGTGAGTTGGGCCAGCTTCTCGCGGCTTTCCGGCTGCAATCCCGAATCCCCCCTCGAAGCGATCAGAATCGCGTCGAGCAAGGCGGCGAACTCGTGCCCGGCGGGCAGACCAAAAAAACGAATGCCGTAGTCCTTGGCGTTGCGAATGACGGTGGCCGGGACTTTGTCGATGGCGTATTCCGCGACGCGCTCTTTGTCGAGAAGATAATTGAAGACTTGCAGTGAGAGTCTATCGGAAATCTGCGCCAGCTCCTCGAGCAATTGCCGGGCTTCCCGGCCGTATTCCAGGTTCACCTCCTGGGTAAAGTGAACCAGCGTGACGGGGTTCACCAGGGCTCGAAGCCTTTCCCGCACTTCCACCACATCCGCCTCGCGAAGCAATCCCATGGGTCCCCTCCGACGAACGGCGATAACGATTCTCGGACCGCTTGGCACCGGACCGAAAAGCCACTCGTTCATTCAGATGCGCGGAAAGAGAATGGGATTCGCAACAAAGTGCGGGGAGCCAGCGCGCACACGGTGCTAAGAATGGACGTGCAGGCTCCGATCACCAGCGCGGCGTTAAGACGGTTCGCGTGTTTAGGCAGGCCCGAGAGGTGCGGGAGCAGGAGCCGTCACTCGCCCGCGCCCAGCGCTTCGAGGTCGGCCTTGTCTCTTGCCCTTCCGGTGATCCGCTTGTTCAGAATCAACGCCTCGCGGCCGATGAAGCTGACCCGGATTCCCTCGATGACGGCCTCAACTCGGCCAGCCCAGGCTTGGTCAAAGGTTACCCCGGTGAGGGAGGTGAGGATATCAATCCGGCCCGGCGGAACACCGAGTTGGACGACGCGGTAGGAATCCACGAAATCGGCGGCTTTCAAACCGAGCGCGGCGAATCCAAAGTTCGCCAAAGCCGACTCCAACCGGCTGGCGTTACCCGGGGAGTTGCGGACCAGGACGTCAAGGTCCCCGGTGTAGCGCGGGAACCCGTGGTGGGCCAGGGCCACCGCGCCTACCACCAGATACTCAACGCCGTGGGAGTTGAGCGATTCGATAAACGCGCGCCAGTCCTCTGGAAGCGGCATCGCTCTCCTTGTGCGCCATCGCCCGAAGCTGGAACAGAATCTCCAAGCGCTCCTGCGGCGAAAGTCGGCGGTAATAGTCGCGCGTGGCGGCCTCCGCCTCGCGGAAGGTTCGGAATTTGCTGGCGACCAACTCCATCACTCTACCCTATCCCTCGACACGAGCTATCGCAGCTATGTATCAGTATCCCCATCGAAGTTGAACTTCTTCATCTTGTAGCGGAGCGCATCGCGGGAGATGTCGAGCAGTTTGGCGGCGTGGGTCTGGTTGCCGGCGGTTTGGCGGAGCGCCAAGCCCACCAATTCGCGTTCCACTTCTTCCAGCGAGGTCCCCTGCTTGGGCAGTTCGAGCACCGGGATCATTCTTCCCGACGGCAGCGGCCGCCAGGAGCCCGCGGTGTTGGTGACGAGGAGAGGAGTATCGTCTCCTTCCGGCACGCTCACGGGCATGGCGGCGTCATACCCCTGCGTTTGCCCGGTCACCTGGATGGGCAGGTACGTGGGGCGAATGTAATCCGATTCTTCCAGGATCATGGCGCGCTCGACGGCGTTTTTCAATTCGCGCACATTTCCCGGCCAATCGTACTGTAGCAGCAGCTCACGAGTCTCCTGCGTGATGCCTTTCAGCGTCTTGCGAAAACGGAAATTGTAACGCTCGATGAAGAATTCGACGAGAGGGAGAATATCCTCCTTGCGATGCCTTAGGGGCGGAATAAAGATGGGGATGACGCTGAGCCGGTAGAACAAGTCCTGGCGAAAGGTCCCATCGCGCACGCCTTGCTCCAGATCCCGGTTGGAGGCGGCGATGACGCGGATATCCACGCCGATATCCTTCACGCCCCCAATGCGGCGGATGGTCTGATCCTCGAGCGCCCGCAGCAGTTTCGCCTGCAAGTAGGTCGAGAGCTCGCCGATTTCATCCAGGAAGAGTGTGCCGCCGTCGGCGACTTCAAACAGCCCCTTCTTCTGCGCCTTGGCGTCGGTGAAGGCGCCGCGCTCGTGCCCAAAGAGCTCGGCCTCCATCAGCGTCTCGGGAATTGCCGAGCAGTTGATGGCGACGAAGGGCTTATCCGCGCGGACGCTGTCGTAGTGGATGGCCTTGGCGATCAAGTCCTTGCCGGTGCCGCTTTCTCCCTGAATGAGCACCGTGGAGGTTTCGCTCACCGCCACCTTGCGAGTGAAGTTCATCAACTCGATCATGCGGGGAGATTTCCCCACTACCTCGTGATAGCCGGAGCGTTTGCGCACCTCGTCGCGCAGGCTGTCGCGCTCAGAGCGCAGGCGGGAGCGGTCAATGGCGTTGGCCAGGGTAATTTGCAGCTCATCGAAATCAAGCGGCTTCTTGATGAAGTCCAACGCCCCCAGCTTGATCGCCGTCTTGATATCGTCAAGCTGCGGGTCGCCCGTAATCATGATGACGGGAATGGAAAGGTTGTTCTGCTTGATCTCGCGCAGGACTTCGATGCCGCTCAAATCCGGGAGCCGCACATCCAGGAGGATGAGGTCCGGCGCCTCGGCGCGAATCTGCGCCAGGCCGCCCGTGCCGCTTTCGGCCTCGATGGCGATGTAACCCCACTCTTCCAACTGACGGCGCACGGACCAGCGGATCAGTTTTTCGTCGTCGACCACGAGAACCTTTTCATTAGGCATAGATTTCTCTGGCTTCCTCAACGGCTTCGCGCATGGGAAGGCGAATGATAAAGCGGCTCCCTTTATTCACTTCGCTTTCTGCCGTCAGTGTCCCGCCGTGCTGGCTGATGATACGCCGGCAGAGTGAAAGCCCTAACCCTGTCCCCCCCCGCTTGGTGGTGTAGAAAGGCCGGAAGATCTTCTCGATCTGCTCGCGCGAAATCCCCGCGCCCGTATCACTGACGGAGATTTCAATGTAATTGGGCCGGTTCGGTGGGCCTGAGCCACTCGTGACTCGGGCCTGAATGGTGATCTTCCCTTCTTGGTCAAGCGCCTGGATACCATTGAGCACCAAATTCAGCAACACCTGGTGCAGTTGCTCGGGGTCCATGCGGAAACGCGGGAGGGGCGAAGGGATTTGGATGGAGAATTCCACGTTCTTGTTGCCGATCTGCTGGCGGGCAAACTGCAAGGTGTGCGCCACGGTGTCTCTCAAATCCGCCATGCCGAACTGCGGGGCCTTGGGGCGCGCGTAAGCCAGCAGATCGTTCAGCACTTTCTCAATGCGCCGCACCTCCTGCCGGAGGTCGTCCAGAATCTCGCGGTCGGGGTGCTCCTTGGGGAAATCCTTGCTGATAATCTCGATGGCGCCGGCGATGCCTGCCAGCGGGTTGCGGATTTCATGCGCCACGCCGGCGGCCAGCTCCCCCATGGTGGCCAGGTGCTCAGCTTGCACCATTTCGGCATCGTGGATGCGCTGGCAGTGAACGCAGAACTCACGCCAGTTCTCGGTGAGCGAACGAATTTCCTTCTCGAGCGCCACGGTGCTGTTGGAAGGTGGTGTGATCTTAACCAGAGGGGGATAGGTGGGAGCGATTTTGCTAATCGCTGCACGCAGGTCACCCAGAATCGCCCAAGACTGGCGCTCCTGGTATATGAGCATCCCCGTGGCGGCAGAGAGTGCTGCCAACAACGCCAGCGCCAACCCCACTCGAAGGGTCAAGCCGTGCCGGTAACCTTCCAAGCCTACCAACAGGACGATTCCGGCCAGCGATGTTGCCAGCACCACCAGGTTTTGGCGGAAAGTGGGCGGAAACCGCAAAAGTCGTTTTAGCCGTGCCCAGTCCAATGTTATGATATTTCCCTTTCAGTGATACTCAGTGCTTAATTTTACCACAAGGCAAAAAAGGTGACCAGAAAGCCCGAAACATTCTTCGAGGAGATGAAACGGTACGTCGGCTTCAGCGCAGAGGATGCGCGCTTGCTTGCAGCAGTCGGCGCCCGGATGAACCCTTACCTGCCGGCCATGTCGGAGCGATTTTACGCCCAGATTACCCAACATCCCGAGGCCGGTAAGGTATTTACCGGGGGCCAGGAACAGATCGACCGCCTGAAGCGCACGTTGCAAGTCTATGCCAAGCGCTTGTTTCGCGGCCCCTTCGATGAGGATTACGCCGCTGAGCGTTACAAAATCGGGGTACGCCACGTGATGATCGGCTTGCCCCAGCGCTACATGATCAGCGCCATGGGCGTGGTGCGCACCCACCTTCAGGAAAGCCTGGGTGAAGCCTTCCGCTCCGAGCCCCTGCAACTGGAAATCACCCGCCTCGCCCTGGACAAGATTCTAAACATCGACCTGAACATGATGTGCGAGTCCTATTTCCAGGAGAGTATTCGCCACTTGCGCGATCTGAACCGGAGGCTCGAGCGCGCCAACTTCGAATTGGCGGAGTTGAGCCAAGTCAAGACGGAGTTCTTGGCCACCACCTCGCACGAGTTGCGCACCCCGCTCAATTCCATTCTGGGATTCAGCCGCCTGATTCTCGATGGCTTGTGCGACAGCCGCGACGAAGAGCGCGAACTGCTTCGCGACGTCTACTCCAGCGCCGAACACCTGCTTTCTATTGTCAACGATCTGCTGGACGTGGCCAAAATCGAGGCGGGCAAACTGCGCTTGGCTCCGGCGGCCGTCGACCTGAAGTCGGTGATCCAGGAAGCCAAAGCCGTAGTGAGCGTCCAGGCGGCATCCAAGCATCTGACTTTTATCGATGAGACGGAGGCTTCGCCGCTGCCCGCCGTGACGGCGGACCCGGCGCGCGCCAAACAAGTGCTGATCAACCTGTTGAGCAATTCGGTGAAGTTCACCGACACGGGATGGATCACGCTGCGCGCGCGGTCTTTCCCCGAACGTGGTTTTGTGGAGTTGGAAATCCAGGATACGGGCATTGGCATCGCTCCGTCAAAGCAGCAGCACTTGTTCGAGAAGTTCCACCAGTTGGACAGCTCTTTCACCCGCCAGCAAGGGGGCAGCGGCTTGGGACTGGCAATTTGCCGCAGCTTGGTGGAAATGATGGGCGGCCGCATAAAGTTATGGAGCGCAGGCGTGGGTTGCGGGACCAAGGTGACGTTGTCGCTCCCCGTGCGGCGGGAACAGGAAGACGCCGTACACGTGAAGGGCAAGGAAGCCCTGGCGGCAACTGGGGACGAGAGTGGGATAAGAGTTCTCGTGGTTGATAACGATCCGGAATTCCGCCGCTACTTCCGGACGCTGCTGATTAAGCACGGCTATTATGTTCTGACGGCGGCCACCGCCGACGACGCGCTCGATGCCGCGCGCCGCTTTCGCCCCCAGGTGGTCATTGTGGATTTGGCCCTCCCCCAGCGGCCGGGGGCGGAACTGGCTGACGGCGCGGATTTGGTGGCCCAACTCCAAACCGGCGCCTTGATTCGCGAGATCTACTGCTTTATGGTCACCGGCTACGATCCCGCGGATGTTCGTGAGCGACTCTCCCTTCTCCAGATCACGCCGGAGATCTGGGTGAAGCCCTTGGAGGGTGACCGGTTTCTGGCGCGGCTGGAAGAAGTTCTGCGCGGATCGAGGTGGCTTCCGCCATCAGCGTTGAGTGCCCCAGCTCCTGGGGAGAAAGGTAAGCATTAGGCGGCGAAGGCCTTTGCGAGTCCCGGGGAATCGGGATAGGCGGAAGAACTCACTCCGGCCCCGGGCGTGGCCGGCCTGAATCTGCAATCCTGGATTCTGGATGGGCATGGCTCCAGGAAAGCCGCGCAAGGATGGAACGCTCATTACGTAGCGCCGCCTGTTTAACGGACTCATCATGCTGCGTGTTTTAGTGGTGGAAGACAATTCGTTAGTCGCCAAGTTTTACCGTTTGGCGCTGGAGCGCGCCGGCGGCTTCCAAGTCACCCTCAACGAGGACGTGGAAGCCATCCTGGCGCAGGTCGCGGCCTCTGCATTCGACGCTCTGGTCCTGGATGTGTCGCTGCGCAACTGCCGCCATCAGGGGCGCTCGATCGATGGACTGGAGCTCGCGCAACTGATCCGCCAAATTCCTGCGGGCAAGTCGCTGCCCATTCTTCTGGCCACCGCCCACGCCATGGAAGGCGACCGCCAGCGCCTTCTTACCGCTTCCGGCGCCAACGCCTATTTGGAAAAGCCCATCTACGATCCCAGCGTCCTCGTGGCCAAGATTCGGGAGATCGTGGGACAGTAGCCAGTTTTTCCCGAATTCTGCCTGACAATCCCCGACGGCCACTTTTGATTGTGGATAGTCCACTACTGCCCAATGTTGCCCGAGATAGCCCAACCAGCTAAAAATAACTCATTTATTTTCAAACGCTTACGAGAATCACAGTTTTTAATCTGTGTTTACAATAACTTAACTGACATCGACAGGGTCGATGCCGTCTTGCTTGCTGATTGGAATTCCTACTGCCCCAGCCAAGCGTGCTTGAAACGCTTCCCAATCATCTCCCTTACGCGCAAGCAGGGTAGTGACATCGAACCATTCCGTCGTGGTCTGCGACTCCTGCCGGAGTTTGGCCAGTTCCAAGCCGTGTTTGGAGATGATTGTCCAAAAATCCCTGAAACCTTTCTCCTTCGCCTTCAGGTGCGATTTTTCTGCCTCTCCCGCACGATTGTGAGCATTACTTACATCCGTCCCACCCTTCACTTCAATTGCCACTTTTCTGTGCATTTGATCGCCCATCATTTCATAGATGCTTACGTCGGGGTCGTGGGCACGATCGATATAGACGATTCGACCCGAAGAATTCTTCAGCGTCAGCCGATTGGGCTCGATTTTGACGACATATTTGGCGACAATTGCTTTGATGGTGCCGAAAACATCCTGCATTGCCTTCTTTCCAATTTGAGTGTTGTTGAAACCCTGCAACTGGGCTCCGAACGTGAGCAGGGGAAGTTCGCGGAGATCTCGCTCTGTAAGCGTCGAAATCTGGCATACCATTTCCGCCATCGGCACTGCCATAGCTTTACAGAATTCCGGAAGCTTCGCCGCCTGCTTATCGTTAATCGTGCCCGTTTCCTCCATGCTTTTGAATGCGCTCATATGAGTGGAGCCTTGGTAGAAAGCTTTCTGGGAGGCCCCAAGAAGCAGCCGATAATAACCCACCAAGGATGGTTTCGCTCCCAGCACAACTGGTAAAGGGAAAACGTGCTCGTCCCTCAGACCAGCCACAGCCAAGGCCATCTGAGCCTCATTTGGCACGAATTTGACAATCTGAGCCTTCACTGTTCCAGGTTCAATTTGTCCGAGGGCCTCGCTCAATGCGTCCAAGAACCACTTCTTCCGTGCAGCGACGAGCAACTGGTAGAAAGCGACCTGACGGGTTGAAGCAGGCGGATTTAAGTGGGACGGGGTGTCCGGTTTTCGTACTGCACCTGCTCGGTGTTGACCGGTCTGGGCCTTTTTTGTCACAGCGGGTCTATTCACATTTGTTGGATTTACGAAAGACTAGCCAGTAAGAGTGTTGACGGCGCGAATGATGGGCCGTCTTCCACCTTGGGTCGATAATCGGCCCCTTACGAATCTTGATGATGCAGTCGCACGGTTTGAATCCGGCTTCCTTGGCTGCAAGGATAAATTCAACGTGCGCCCACTGGTAGCGATGATGGTGAACGTAGTCTGTAATCTTACAAAGAAGAATACCCTCGGGTTTCAAAACTCGATAGGCTTCCAGAACGAACGGCGGGTAGGTGTGCGAGAAGGTGTATCCCATTTCCTTTGGCGACCGAGGCCCTAACCCAAATCTGATAGTGAAATCCTTTTGGTGGTCTCTGCCCTGATTAGGGATATGAGGCGGATCGTAAACGACCACGTCAAAGAAATCACCCCCGAACGGCATTTGAGTGTTGTCAGCGATCACGGTTGGCTTGTAGGAAGGATCTATGTCCACACCAATGATCGTGCGCTTGGTTCCCCGCCAGAATCTACCGCCGTTAACCGTGGCGTCCAATATACGCTTAGGGTTCTGGCGCGGATAGAACTGGAGCAACCTTTCGATCAGATCGGCGTCTTCCCCTGTCCAGACCGAGGGGAGAGGAGTGTACTCTCTCGGCTTCGCCTAGCGTGTCATCAATGCGGTAGCCATCGGTTTATCTAGCTTCGTGTATTCTAGCCCTAATTGGTCTGCCATCACCAATATTATCGGCGGAGGGAAACACCGGCAGGAGAAAAGTCTTGCTCTCCAGCCAGGCTGATAATCGCTGACTCGTGCGGACTGCGTTCTTGGGGCTCTGCGATTTCTGGAAAGGACGTCAAGAACAGTGACCAGTGACGAGTGGCGAGTGACAAGAAAGACAGTCCGATGTCCGGAGTCCGAAGTTCGGGGTCGGAAGAGCAGGGATTAGGGGTTGGGGATTAGGGATGGGAGATTGCAGATTCAAGATTCAAAACTGGCGGGGTCCCGAGGGAGTCGGGATAAATTCCCCGCCGCTACATTTGCTGTCGCTCATTACGGAGTTGACTCCCTTCGGCCAGCGCCTTATCCTGAACAGAAGTGAGGGAATAGACCGAGGGACGCGATATGACGATTGAGATTTCGCCAGAGCAGGAGCAGGTGATTGGCCGGGCAATCGAAGCGGGCCTGATCAGAACCCCTGACGACGTGGTGGGTGTGGGAGTTGAAACCATTCAGCGGCGTTTGGAAGAACGGCGCGCCCCGGCGAAGGCAACGAGCGCGGAGCAGTGGCTCGAGGAATTTCACGCCTGGGTTCACAGCCACCCCACAACTACCCCTCTGCTCTCCGATGAGGCCACCAATCGCGAATCGATCTACGGCACACGCGGCCAGTAAATGGCGATTCTAATCGACACGAACATCTTGTTGCGGCTGCTCCAGCCGCACCATCCCCATTGTGCCCTCGTCGAGCGTGCCCTTGCCACACTGCGCACGCGAAACGAGACCTTGAGCGTAACCCCTCAGAACCTGATGGAATTCTGGGCCGTGGCGACTCGGCCCACAAGCGAAAACGGCTTGGGAATGACGGCTGAGAACCGCGGCGGCGGAACTTGCCGCCTTCCAGCGGTTGTTCACTCTCTTGCCCGAAACCGCGATGGTGTTCCAGGAATGGGAGCGCTTGGTTGCCACCCATCAGGTTTCCGGCAAGAACACCCACGATGCCCATATCGCCGCAGCGATGAACGTGTACGGGATCACCAGGATTCTGACTCTCAATGTGCAGGACTTCGCGCGTTACTCCAACATCTCCCCCCTCCATCCGGCAACTGTTGCCTGCCCCTTTTTTTTCGAGAGCACGCGTAGCGGGAGCCTCTGCGTTGTGAGGTCGGCGGCAACTCGAAGAGCGGGCGAAAGAGCAGGGATTAGGGGTTGGGGATTGGGAATTCGGGGCGGCAAAAAACACAGTCCGGAGCCCGAGGTCAGAAGAACAGTGACAAGTGACAAGTGAAGAGTAACGAAAACGCGGGAAACGGGTCACGGGGCACGGGGGGCGGCGTGCGGAATTGGAGATGGCAGATTCAAAATTCAAGAGTGGCGGTGGCAGTACGAGGCGTGGCGCGGGGGGATCGGAGATGGCAGATTCAAGGTGCAAGAGTGGCGAGGTAAACTCGCCGCTACGTTTGCTGTCGGCACTACGGAGTCGACTCCCTTGCGCCGGTGCCACTGATTCCCGGTGAACCGGTAACCCGGCGATTCAGCCTGTCGCCGCGGCCGGCATATCCGGGAGGATCAACGCGGATTGTGTATACAATCGGCAACAATTGTGGCAGGATTCAGCAGATGAAATCTTTAAAGTAATTGCGACCCCCAGGCCCACCAGCCCCGCTCTACCGGTCAAGCCAGGCGTCGGCCAGTTATGGAGAACAAGAATGTTTTTCTCGTCCCCAAGAAGCACAAGTTCCAGCCGCCAATTTGCCCTGCCGTTCATGGTTCTGACTCAGCCGGGCGCATCCCTCATCCGCGCGCTTTTTCTCGGTTTCACCCTGATGGCGATAGGCGCCACCGCGCCTTTTGCTGAGGCGCAGAAAGTTGAATTGTCCGTGGATGTGTCCAAGGGCGGGGCGAAGATCGACCGCAACATTTTCGGCCAGTTCGCCGAGCACCTCGGACACGGCGTTTATGAGGGCATCTGGGTCGGGCCAGACTCCAACATCCCCAACACCCGCGGCATCCGCAACGATGTGGTGGCTGCACTGAAAGCCATAAGGGTGCCGAACGTTCGCTGGCCGGGTGGCTGCTTCGCGGACGATTATCACTGGCGCAAGGGCGTGGGCGCTCAGCGCGACGTGACCCTCAACCCCAATTGGGGCGGCGTCGTCGAGCCGAACACTTTTGGGACAGATGAATACTTGGACTTCCTGAACCAGATCGGCGCTGATGCCTACATCTCCGTCAATGTCGGTTCCGGGACTCCGCGGGAAGCCGCCGAATGGCTGGAATACCTGACCACCGACCAGCCCACGACGTTGGCCAAGGAGCGCGCGGGCAACGGTCATCTTGCTCCCTACAAAGTCGGCTACCTTGGCCTCGGCAATGAAAGTTGGGACTGCGGCGGCAACATGACGCCCGACTATTATCTGAGCCGGATGAAGATTTACAGCCGCTTCGTTAGGAACTTCAATCCGGCGCAGCAGGACAAACAGCAGATGTTGAAGATTGCCGTGGGTCCTGGCGGCAACGGACCCCGGTGGACCGAGTGGACGGAAACCGTCATGAAAGCCTATCAGCAGCACACCTGGAGCTGGGACATCAACGGCCTTTCCATGCACAACTACACGGTGGTGAACTGGCCGCCTGCGTATGCGTCGGTGGGATTCGGAGAGACCGAGTACAGCCAGATCCTCAAATCCACCTTGGAGATGGACGGTCTTATTAGGACGCATTCCGCCATCATGGACAAGTATGATCCGGACAAGAAGGTGGCCCTCGTCGTGGACGAATGGGGCGGATGGTATGCGCCACTGCCGGGCAGCAATCCCGCCTTCCTGGTGCAACAAAACAGCATGCGGGACGCGATTCTGGCGGCCCTAAACCTGAACATCTTCGCCCGCCACGCTGACCGCGTCCGCATGGCCAACATCGCGCAGATGATCAACGTGCTGCAGGCGATGATCATGACGGACAAAGAAAAAATGGTTTTGACCCCAACCTACTACGTCTTTAAGATGTATGTGCCGTTCCAGGACGCCACGTTTGTGCCGGTTAGTTTTGACGCCGGCGCCTATACGCACAACAACATCACCTTGCCGCGCGTGGATGCCATCGCAGCGAAAGACGCGAACGGCAAGCTGTGGCTGGAAATCACCAATCTCGATCCCAACGCGCCGGTCGAAATCGAAGCTAATCTGGCCGGCATGACGGCTAAATCGGCGGCCGGAGAGACTCTGACTGCACCCAAAGTTGACAGCGTCAACACCTTCGACGCCCCCCACACCGTCGCGCCGAAACCCGTTTCCGCCAAAGTCCAAGGCGGCAAGCTGGCGCTGAAGTTAGAGCCCAAATCTGTCACCGTAATCTCAGTTGAGCAGTAACACAACCTGGAGATGCGGGTCTTCAAGTCTCGAAGCTATTGGCAAGCCCCATCGCGCTCGCGCGCCATGGTTGAACTTAAACTCAAGCGAGGAGAGAACATATGTGGCGGTTCGGACTAATGGTGGTGCTGTTATCGAGTCTCTGTTGGGCGCAAGAGCCGGGCGATTTTCACCCCTCTGCGACCAACGTTTGGGGAGCAGAGTATCCCCGTGTTGATGGCGCGGGAAAGGTCCAGATTCGCATAAAAGCTCCCGATGCAACAAAGGTCAGGTTGAACTTCTGGAGCGGGCCGAAAGTGGACATGGAGAAGGGGGCAGACGGATTCTGGACCGTCACCACACCACCCCTGGTTCCCGGTTTCCACTATTACACATTGATCATTGATGGCGCGGAAGTCGCCGACCCCAGCACGGAAGCGTACTTTGGCGGAGGTAAGCCCGCAAGCGCAGTGGAAGTCCCAGAGCCAGGCTCCACCTATTATTCGGCCCAAGATGTACCCCACGGCCAAGTGCGTGAGGTCTGGTACAACTCGAAGGTGACGGGAACCTGGCGGCACGCGCTGGTCTATCTGCCGCCGAACTACGATACGCAGACTAAGGTGCGCTATCCGGTGCTCTATCTGCAACACGGTGGCGGTGAGGATGAGACGGGGTGGATTCGGCAGGCGCATGCGAACTTCATTCTTGACAATCTGATTGCGGCTGGGAGCTGCAAGCCGATGATTGTCGTCATGGCGTATGGGTACGCCCGGCATGCCGGCCAAGCGCCGCCGGATTTGACCGGCAGGCCCTTTGGTTCTCCCGAAATGATGAAGGCGATGCAGGACATGATGTCGGCGTTCGAAGATGACGTGACCCAGGCTCTGATCCCCTACATTGATTCGACCTTCCGAACCCTCTCGGATCGCGATCATCGCGCCATGGCCGGCCTTTCGATGGGAGGAATGCAGACGTTCCAGATTACGCTGAATCATCTCGATCTGTTTTCCTACATCGGGGGATTCAGTGGAGCGGGCGGGATGCAGATGATGGGGAACCGGGGAATGGATCTCAAGACCGATTACAACGGGGCATTTGCTGATCCGGCCGCGTTTGCCAAGAAGGTGCACTTGCTCTGGTTCGGTGTGGGAACCGCAGAACCCGAGAGAATGCGCGCCGGAATTCTGCGGCTGCACACGTCACTCCTCGAAGCAAATATTCAGCACGTTTTCTATGAATCACCCGGCACCGATCATGAGTGGCAGACTTGGCGCCGCGATTTGAAGGACTTTGCCCCGAGGCTCTTTTAAGGAAGCTACCCCAGGAAGCGAACCGTGGAGCGGAATAGCTCCACGGTTCAAAACCTGCCTTTCAAACTACCCAGAGAGTGTGTTGCCCGGGATTTGCATGAGGAGGAGATGATACCGTGCCTTTGAAGATTAAGAATCCGATTCTGGTGCTTATGGCTTTATCTTTCTCAGTTCTCTGTTCCGCTCAAACTCCACCAGTCCACGCCACCATCGATGCGTCCAAGACTGGTGCGCCGATTTCCCCGTACCTCTACGGGCAGTTTCTGGAGCATGGAGGAAACATCGTCAACGAAGGCGTCTGGGCGGAAATGCTGGAAGACCGCAAGTTCTACTATCCCATCACCTCGAAGCAGCCCGAGGTACCCGCCGGTCCCGCGTGGAGGCGCCGCGGTCCACGGCGGCATTGGGCGCCGATCGGCGGCGACGAATTCGTGACGATGGATACGAATAACCCATACACCGGCGAACAAACTCCGCTAGTGAAACTTGACCGGAAAGAACCGCACGGATTTCAGCAAAGTGGCTTGGCGGTGCGCAAAGGGAAATCCTATACCGGCCGTATAATCCTGGCGGGCACTCCTGGCGCGACGGTGAAGGTGAGTCTGGTCTGGGGAGATGCCGCGAGTGATCGCCAAACGGTGGCCATCAACAAGATCGGCTCAGAATATCGGAAGTTCCCGCTAACGTTCCAGGCGCAAGGCGATAGCGATGTCGCCCGGCTGGAGATTGTCGGAACCGGTGCGGGCTCTTTTCACGTCGGAGCCATTTCGTTAATGCCGGCCGACAACGTGCAAGGTTTTCGCGCGGAAGTGATCGCCGCTCTGAAGCAACTGCATTTCGGCGTCCTGCGCTTTCCCGGCGGCAACTTTGTTTCCGCCTACGAGTGGCGCTACGCGATTGGGGAACCGGACAATCGACCGCCGATTTTCGATCCGGTCTGGCACGCGGTGCAGCCGAACGATGTGGGCACGGATGAATTCATAACCCTCTGCCGCTTGCTCGATGTGGAGCCTTACATCACGGTGAATGCCGGGTTCGGCGACGCCTGGTCGGCGGCAGAGCTGGTGGAGTACACCAACGGAGCGGCCACCACGCCGATGGGGAAATGGCGCGCCGCCAACGGCCATCCGCAGCCTTACAAGGTTAAGTTCTGGGGCGTTGGCAACGAGCCCTGGGGCGATTACCAAATGGGCGCCATGGCGCTTGATCAATTCGAACTGAAGCACAATCTGTTCGCCAAAGCTATGCGCAAGGTGGATCCATCGATCAAGCTGATTGCCGGCGGAGCCATGCCCGACGTCATGGCCGGCGCCGACCAGGCAAGACGCATCAACGGCCAGATTGTTCCTGACTATCTTTCCAAGGCCGACTGGAGCGGAAACCTGCTTGCCCACTGCCTGGACAACATCGACATGCTCAGCGAGCACTACTATTCCTCGAGCGATATGCACCTCGATCTTAAGACGGGTAAGAAGGTCAACATCGGACCGCAGCCGCTGATTGAATGGGAGCGCGCCCCCGCAACGCAAGTGCGCGTGAAGTATGAGCACTACCAGGAGTACCTGAAGCGCATCCCCGCCCTCAGGGCCAAACCGGTTCCCATCGCCATCGACGAGTGGGCTTACATGGGCGGCGGGATGAACTCTTACAAAGTGGTGCCGGCTTATGCCTGGGCGTTCCACGAGATGTTCCGCCATTCGGATCTGTATCAGTTAGGCGCGTTCACCTTCGCAACCGCCATGATGAGCGAAAACCGCGCCGAGGCGGTTCTGAATCCCACCGGTCTTTTGTTCAAGATGTATCGCGAGCATTTCGGCACGATTCCGGTGGAAGTATCCGGGAACTCGCCGCAGCCTAAGCCGATCTACCCCGCCGGCGGCGACCAGCCCGCGGTCAATCCGGGCAGCGACACTTATCCCCTGGATGTGAGCGCGGCTCTGAGTGCCGATCGCGAGACTCTCACGTTCGCCGTGCTGAATCCGTCGGATTCCGAGCAGAGCCTGAGCATTTCCATCGATGGCGCCAAGCTCTCAAACCAGGGGCATCTGTGGCGTATGGCCCCCTCGAGCGTCAATGCCACCATCACGGTCGGCCAGAAGCCGGGAGTGGAAGTGGAGGAGAAGGAAGTCACGTCGGTGCCCGATACGATGTCGGTGCCGCCGTTCAGCGTCAACATTTACTCATTCGCGGTGCAATAACCTGGAGCATCAGCTTGCATGCGGTATGCCGGCGAGGCAAAAGCCAAGACTCGTTGCCAGCCAGATGTCGCCGGCGACGGCATGTCAAGACTCGGTCAGGCGCTAGCCACACTCATTCTCTTGACTATTCCCACGCCTCGGCACACAGCACAATGGGCTCCGCTCGCGACGGACGCCAATGCTCATAAGCGGATTGAGTGGTGGAGAGATTCGACGAACCTGCCACTAAGTGGACAGATGCTGTGCCTGTCGGCAACGCGCGCAGGCGCACCGTGGCATTCGGTGGAACGGAAGACGAGCGCCTGCACGGTCAACAGGAGCACTCTCGGGGGCGGAGGTCCACACGATTACACAAATCCTTGTGCGTATTACCATCTCAACGAGATTCGCGATCTGATCTTTGCGGACCAGGCGCCCGAATATTCCTGCATGATCACCGAATGGGTGAAAGAAGCGGCGCACACGCCCGTGCTGGCTGGTGTGCCCGGTTCCGGGTTCGATCACCATGGAAAAGATTGAAACCGGGAAGCCGTTCCAGTCCTGGGCACAGCGTACGGCGAGCAGATAATCGGGTGATCGGGCGAGCGAAGAAATCGGGTCATTGAGCCATCGGGTGATTGAGCCATGGAAGAACCGTGGAGTCTGTAAATGACCCGATGTATAAACGACCCGATCCGTGAGAGGTCCTTATGACAACGTTGATTCGCCACGGCACGGTCGTTACCGCAAAAGAAACCCGCATGGCCGATGTGTTGATTGAAGGCGAACGCATCAGCCAGGTTGGGTCAAGCCTCGCCGCCGGTTCCGACACCCGGGTGATTGACGCTGCGGGCATGTACGTGATCCCCGGGGGCATCGATGCTCACACCCATCTCGACATGCCTTTGGGCGGCATCGTGTCGAGCGATAATTTTGAAACCGGGACGCGCGCCGCGGCGTTCGGCGGCACAACCTGCATCGTCGATTACGCCACCCAAGCGCGCGGCACTCGCATGAGGGACGCGCTCGAAACCTGGTGGAAAAAGGCCGAGGGCCGCGCCACCATCGACTACGGCCTGCACATGATTGTTACCGACCTCGCGGGCGCGGGCTTGGAAGATATGGACGCTATGGTGCGCGAGGGCGTGGCCAGCTTCAAGCTGTTCATGGCCTATCCCCACTCGCTGATGGTGGATGACGGCACGATTTTCAAAGCGCTGGCGCAGACCGCCAAGAACGGCGCGCTCGTCTGCATGCACGCGGAAAACGGCAGCGTGATTGACGTGCTGGTGGCGCGCGCCGTGGCCGAGGGTAAGACCGCGCCCATCTACCACGCGCTCACGCGGCCGGTGCGGGCGGAGGCTGAAGCTGTACACCGCTCCATCGCGCTGGCGGAAATCGCCGGCGTGCCGGTTTACATTGTCCACCTCACTTCCGAAGTCGCCCTGAATGAAGTGCGCGAGGCGCGCGACCGCGGCTTGCCCGCGTTTGCCGAAACCTGCCCGCAGTATCTCCTGCTCTCCATCGACGACCTGGCGCGCCCGGGCTTTGAAGGCGCCAAGTACGTCCTGACTCCGCCGCTGCGCCCCAGGGAGCATCAACCCAAGCTCTGGGATGGGCTCAAGCACGACCACTTGCAGGTTGTCGCGACCGACCACTGCCCGTTTTGCTTCGCCGACCAGAAAATATTGGGGAAAGATGATTTCACCAAGATTCCCAACGGCGGCCCGGGCATCGAAAATCGCCTGCAACTGATCTATCACCACGGTGTGAACGCGGGAAGGATCACTCTGAATCGCTTCGTAGAAATTACCTCCACCACTCCGGCGCGAATTTTCGGCATGTACCCGCGCAAGGGTGAAATTGCGGTCAACAGCGACGCCGACGTGGCGATTTGGGACCCCGAGGCGGTGCACACGCTGAGCGCCAAGACGCATCATATGCGCGTGGACTATTCGATGTTCGAGGGTTTTGAAATCAAGGGCAACGCCCGCACCGTGATTTCGCGCGGGGAAGTGATCGTGGATAACGGCCGGTTCCTCGGCAAGCCGGGCCGCGGCCAATACCTGAAACGCGCTGCACGCGGCGGGGCGTGGAAGTAATTCAGAGGAGGGCACATGTCCGAGATTGACGACAAACTCCTGAGAAAGTACCGCAACCGTCGTGTGATCGGGCAGGCCATAGTCGCAAGTTGATGCTTGAAATCAAGTATGGAGTCCACGCAGCGGTGCCGGTCGTTGTCTGCGAAAAGGGAGACGAATCGCTTGAGCAGGCGTGCGAGAGATTGGGCGTCAAGGTGTGGACGCCGCCACACAGGTTCCTTGTCCCGGTGGCTTCCTCTCCGAAGCCGAGCTAGTGCGGACCGGGGGTTCAAGGTCCGCGGCTCTCAAACCAGCGGGCCATTGGGATGAAAAACCCGCAGACCTTGGAGTGCAGGCGCGCTACAGTTTTGCAATCGAAAACCGGCAATCGAAAATCGGGAATAACAAACGATCCTACACTCTACAATCCCGACCTGGCCCCCCTACAACAAACTGAGCCACGGACGGAATGGGGGGAGAAGCATGATGACCACTGAATCGTCAGTGGGCATGGTCTGGTCAAGAGGAATTGACAATACCTGCGGACGCAGGTAGAAATATAGATTGCTCTTGCCGGGGGATAGGGATGTCCCTCCTGGCGAGAATGCGGTTTTACATTTGCGTTCTGCAAGATTGGCCATACTCGCCACTTTAGATCGCCCGTTTTCGGTGGTGCTTCAGGTTTCGTTCACATTCACGTGAACCGATCGTACCTCTTCTTCCGGATCGCGTAGATGGTGCGGCGACGGGTGTTGCTGAGGATTCGCCGGCAGGGGCGGCCGCGTGGCGCGATTTCGGCGAGGTGCGAGGCAGCGTTTGCCGGAGTTTCATCATCTTTCTCTTGAGGATTTCCGCCGGTGGCCCCAGCCTGCGTCACCCCAGCGAGTGGTATACCTCGATATACCCAAAGTCCCAAGGGATGTGTTACGGTAGGGGGAAGGCATACATAATGAAGAAGCTCGCGCTGGCACTCTCGATCCTGGTGTTGATGTGTGGTTGTGGTGGCAACGGGCCCTCCAAGCTCATTGTCGTGACGCTTAATCCTCTCATTCCGCCCAACATCGACCAGGGGCAGAGCATACAGTTCAACGCGAGCTTGGCTTCCAACACTCCGGGCAACACCAGCGGGGGCGTGACGTGGAGCCTGACCGGGCCGGGGTGCTCCGGCGTGAGGTGCGGAACACTTACGAACATTACCTCCACGTCGGCAACATACGTCGCTCCGGCGTCGGTTGCAGTCACCTTGGCCGTCATGGTGACGGCCACCTCCGTGGCCCAACCCACCCAGTCCGCTATTTCACCTCCCTTCTACGTCATGCCGCCGCCGAGTATCGTCACCACCAATCTGTCCGTCGCCAGCCCCAATTATATTTACAGCTTTCCTCTGCAGGGCACCGGCGGCGTGCAGCCCCTGAATTGGAGCCTCGTCAGCGGAGCGCTGCCGGTAGGGTTGTCCATGAACAGTGCGGGGGTGATTTATGGAACGCCCACCACCGGGGGCACTTCCACTTTCACTGTCAAAGTAACGGATTCTTCGGCGGCCCCGGGGGGGGCGCTCTCAACGCAACAAACGTTCAGCCTCACCATCGTCGGTATTCTCACCATCCCCACCACCTCATTGCCGAATGGCACGCTGGGCCTTGCCTACAGCGCCACCCTTCCTCACTCCGGGGGACTAGTTCCTTTGACCTGGATCATTTACAGCGGCAGTCTGCCTTCGGGACTGGTATTACAGCAAAGCACCGGGGTGATTTCCGGAACGCCTACAGTGCAGGGATCTTACTCCTTCCAGGTGGAGGTGTACGATTCCAGCCCCATACAGCAGTATTACATAAGCTCAAACTTCTCCATCACCATAAACCCCTCGGGACCGCTGACCATCAGGACGCTCTCCCTGCTTGAGGGTACGGTGGGTACGGCGTATCAGGGGCAACTGGTGGCCACCGGTGGCACGCCGCCCCTCGCCTGGACAGTCACCGCGGGAGGGCTGCCGACGGGGTTGGCGCTCAACCCAACAACGGGAGCGATTTCGGGCGTTCCCACGGCCACGCCCGGGACATATCCCTTTACCGTGTCCGCCTCGGATACCAGCACACCGCAAGAAACCAGCACTCAGCCCCTGAGCATCACCATCAATCCCGCGCCGGTGGCGTGCTCGAGTACCGGCAACGATTCTCTCCTCGTGGGACAATACGCCTTCAGCTTGCGCGGCTATAATGGCACGGGCTTTCTTGCCGTGGTAGGCTCCTTCACCGCCGACGGCAACGGCAACGTCACGGCAGGAGAAGCGGACACCAACGGCGTTCTGGGCGCCCAAAACGGCAACCTCATTCCCAGCGCCAGCTCCTATTCCGTGGGGCCCGACAACCGCGGGTGCGCCACTCTCGCCACTTCCTTCGGGACGTTCTCCACCCGCTTCGCTCTGGGAGGCATTTCCGCAGGTGTTGCCACCGCAGGCCGCATCATCGAGTTTGACAACCCCGACGCCAGCGCCTATATTGCCGTCGGGCAAGTCCTTCAGCAAACCCCCTCTGCTTTTCTCTCTCCCCTCACCGGAAGTTACGCGTTACGGACGTCGGGCTGGGACCCATCCGCTTCCGGGCGCGTCGCCTGCGTGGGGGTGGTGACGGGCACTAGCTACAATTTCAGTTTCCTGGAACAAGACTGCAACGATAACGGCACGCTCTCCAATATTACTAGCTCCTTCATTCCCACTCACACCTTGCTCAACACTTACACTACTGCGGACACGAACGGGCGCGGCACCGGGATCATTTCCGTCGGGGCAAACACCTCCGGCCTCACGTTCTACTGGATATCCAGCACGCAACTCTTCATTGTCAACTCCGACTCCAGCCCCACCTTTAGTGGGGATTGGCAGTTGGTGAACGTGCCGCTGGGCTCCTCGGCCTTTAGCCAATCTTCTTTCAAGGGCACCGTTGCCTCCTATTCGAGTGGGATAGGGCTGTCGGGCTTAGCGGGCGACGTGTCGATTGCCACCGAGACTGCCGACGGAAGCAGTTCGCTCGCCGCCGAGCTCTATCAAGATGTAGCGGGCGCCTGGCAAGATTCGAGCCCCACTTGCACCTATGCGGTTGTGGGGATTGGCCGCGTGACGCTGACCGGCAGTGGGTGCAGCGCCAATCCTCCTATTGCCTACTTGAATTCCCTCAACACCGCCTTCGTGCTGGGCACGGACGCCGCCATCGAGTTGGGATCCTTTGAACCTCAGACCACGGGCCTCACCAGCGCCTCCTTGGCCGGAACTTACTACCTGGGGACTTCGGAAGTGGTGGACCAATCCGCGCCGGCGGAAGTGGGCATTCTGAGTCTGGCGAGCAATGGAGTTGTTACCAGCACGAGCGACTCCACTTCCACCCTGAGCCAGACCATTGCTGCTGCCGGCTCCGACACGTACTCTTTCAATTCCAATGGAACCTTCAGCACGATTTCTTCCGGGTCAACCCCGGTGGGTATTGCCGTTTCCGCGAGCAAGTTTGTTATCGTCAGCAACCCCACCTTGACGTTCCCGACCCTGCTGATCGGACAGCAATAGGAATCGAGCTCACCCGGGCACACCCCTTCAGCCAGTCTGGCTTCTACGCTTGCCCTTTGTTGCCCCCGGCATGGCAAAACCACTTTTGCCCTGCCCAACAAGTACGCACCACTGCGTGTACATTTTGTCACTTTCGGACGTGTTTTCATGCAGATAGTCGGAGGATTCTGCATTTTTAACATCTTTTTGCCGACGCTCCCCCGGTGACGCGAGGATTCGCCAACCACCTTTTTTTCAATAGGTTGAAAATTTGAAGGGGATGGGAAGAATTTCTCAAATCATGCTTAACAGTCTGTGTTTTCATCAACATAATCGCCTTCTGGCCAGTCGGCGTTGGCACTCAGATGTCAGCTATCTGCATTCACCCATCAGCAATCCCAAATCGCCAATCGACCCTTCCTGTCTCCCGTCTTCCGTTTCCTGTCTGGCGTTTCCTATCTACCGTCTTCCCGGCCGTCAATCGCCCATCACCCATTCCATTGTCAGCCGCACATGCTAGTCTATACATATTCGGAAGTTTGTCAAGAGGATTCTGAGCCTACACGGTAGCCCATTGACGAGCTTTGCACTTTTCCTTTGCCCTTTGCCTGCGGACTTGCTCTCGCGGTTCCGACGCGCGGCGCTGCACGCCGCCAGCGAAGCTGACACCCTCGCCCCGAACGATTTCCCTGCGCTGGCCCGAAGCTTTCCTGCTCGGCCCTTCCTCAGCCGCCCAGCCTTGAAAATGTCCACGGACTGCGGGGCGCTGGCCGCAGTTACCCGCTCGAAGGTGATGGCCCACGCCAGACGGCCATTTCGCGGTTCAAGTTTGAGCGGAGTTCGCAGCATAGCGAAGAGGTGCGCTGGTACCTCGAGGATCTCCTGCAATACCCTTTCGATCCCGCGCCTAAGATCGCCGCCCGGATCGAAAAGCGAATGGCCGCGATCGGCCGTGAGTCGTTCCAGGGTGTTTTCCAATCGAACGATGACGATCTCGACCTTTGGGTGGCACTGCGGACGAATCAGCGTGATGCCCGGGTCGAAATTGTCACCGGTATCGGGGAAGCGACAACGCTTCCCTGGGAACTGATGCGCAATGCGAGGACAGATGTTCCGCTGGCCGCTGGCGAGTAGGCTGGGCACCAATTCAATTGACAAACCTAAATTGTATGATAGGCTTACAATGGAGTAAAGTTTGTATATAAGAAACGCGTAACCTGTCTCGAGGATGCTGATTAACTCGGCACGCTGGAAGTGGGTGGTGGTTTTCCAGGAGGCCGAAATGACCATATCAAGTGAGACACTTAAGTCGGCAGTTTTGAAAGATCCCTGCTTCGCTGAGCTCGTTGAGGTCCTGATCGGCCCATTCAGCGCATACGCTATTGTACCCGCGAACATGCCTGAGTATATATTTGAAGGGCGGGGCCGCTTTTCTGAGTTCTGTTCCGCTATCCGCTCGAAAGACGATGGGCACTCCTGCATGGAGTGCGACCTACGCAAGGGACAGTCTGCAGCTCAGGCCGGGCGTGCTATCGTTTATTTGTGCCACGCAGGCCTGGTTGACTTGGCGTCCCCAATCATTCTAGATTCCCAGCACATCGCGACAATCTTCTGCGGTCAACGGCGACCGGGCAGAAGAGAGCAGGAGAGTGAGGCTCGCTCGAGGGCCGAGGAAGTGGAAAAGCATCTGGGGTTCGAGACCGGTTCGCTGCTAACCCTTTGGGAGAAGGTTGAACCTCTGGACGAGAAAGAGGCGGGCCAAGTCTGTCGTAGACTCGACATACTTTCCCGATATGTCGCGCAGTCTCTGGAACGAATCGAACACCTTGAGCGGGCGCAACGCCACTCAGAGCGTCTTTTTGCTGCCTTAAATGCCATTGCCAGCATGCATGCTACAACCGATCGGCAAAAACTCTTCGAGACGATCGTCCTGGGAACCGCCGAAGGATTGACGCTGAACGTTTGCGGCCTCGCTGTACGCGAGCCGCCTCACGAGCGATGGGAGATTCGCGAATCAATTGAAAAGGAGTGGTTGGGACTCTGCGTTGTTCCGTGTCCCGATTGCGGGGATGCGCTTGCAAAATTCGATGCCGGTGAGGTCGTGTGGATCCCACCTGATGGTCACTGCCTGTTCCATGGGCTGAGCCTCCAGACAGCTCAGGGACTGGTTTTAGTGCCAATTCCGCCCCGCCCTAAGGCCCACGGAATGCTAATCCTGGGTTTTGACACGCCATGGGACAGCATCGACCAGAGACAGCGCGCCTTGGTTGAGACTCTCAGTATCAACGCAGGGCTCTCCCTGAACAACCTAATACTGACAGATCGAGTGGAGGCACTAACCGGCCAGGCTTTCAGCTTTGCTTCGGGAGCACTTGGCCAAGCCCTAGCGACGCCCCTTGCGCATGAGGTGTGGAATGGCCTTCAAAACATCGGTGGCGCGGCGAAACGCCTTGAGATAGGACTGAAGCTTTCCCCAGGATCTCAGGAAAAGGGCTTAGTGAATCGTCTTGGGGAGGAGAGCGAACGGCTGACGCGCCTTATCAAGAGCATGTTGGACGTGACCAAACGAATAGTCCCTGAAAAGCGTTGGTTCTACCTCAACGACATCATCGATGATGCGGCTGAGTTAGCGCGCGTGGTGGCAAGGAAGGACTTTAAGGAAAAGAGGATCGAACTTCAGCTCTCACTGTGCCAGCAGCTAGACCGTCCCCTAGACGTTACCACAGAGCAGATAATGGATTACAATCACGCATACTTGGCAAAGGACGAAAGGCGCTTGCGGGCTTTGAGCCTGCCCTCCCACCCGGTGCTCGCCGATCCCGACCAAATGAAACAAGTGATAGTCAACTTGCTGGTTAACGCGATGAAGGCGTCGGAGGAGGGACGAAAACAGCCGATATTGATTGCTACTGAACTCTGGCACGACGGGGGACGGGAGACAGGCGAAGAAAGAGTTGTTATCAAGGTAACTGACTACGGATGCGGTTTTTCCGCTGAGGCGCTTGCTCGAATGTTCAAGCCCGGCTACACAACGACCGGGGGTGCAGGATTGGGACTGTTCTTGGTTAAAAGCATTGTCGAGGGCGAGCACGGCGGAAGTGTAGATGCTAGGTCCGCTGGGGCTGGCAGCGGCGCCTCTTTCCAAATTACAATCCCTCGAGTTCCGCACGGTTAGGGTAAATCGTATGAACCTAGTAGACCGATCGAGTCTTTTTCAAAAGATCCACCAGGAACTGCTGGAGTCCTCAATATTAGATCCATCAGACGTGATGTTTGTGGAGAATGAGCCGTATCAGGTGGAGGACTTCAAGTCCATTTCCATGATTAAATACCCCGACCTGTTTGAGGTGCATTCCTTCGCCCGCGGTGACGAGGCCATGGACTATGCCTCTCGGGGAGCAGTTGCTGCGGCTGTAGTGGACTGTCTTCTCGAGAACGACGCTTCCGGTGTCGAAGTTGCCGCTCGGATCAAGGAAAGCAATCCCAGCACTCCGATCATCATGGCGACCGCTTATGCGGACCGCGCCACGAGTCGGTACCGCCAGCAGGCCGAGGAATTGGGATTGAAGGCTGAATCCTGGTTTAGCAAGCCATACAACCCGGAAAGGCTGGTCGATGCCACTGCAGAGGCCGTTCGCAAACAGAAGATCTCTGAAGTCGCATGGCTGGCTGTATCTGCCACGTTGGACGCTCTCCAATTAGAGAAGATCGCGAGCGATACCGGGGTCGTTGCCCGAATAGCACAAGATTGTTGCAGTGTTAACTTTGACACTTCCAAAGGGGTCTTACGCCGGGACTTTCCAACCTGGAGATTGCGGCGGGCTGGGGCAGATCTACTTGGTGCCAAGGTTGTGCACTATTTGGGCGCAATTGCTGATGCTGTGGTTTCTCGATTGTCCCTCATCAATCTTCCGGAGGCGCTTGAGCACGTTGAGTCGCCAGCCGAAGTTTCCATTTCCGAAGATGACTACAATCTGCTTGACGAAGACCGAGCCGAATAGACTGGAGCCTGGCCGCCATGCGGCTGATCATATTTAACGTAGGGCAAGGGGACTGCATTCTTCTCGAGTTACCGGGACAGGGGTGGGGACTCGTCGATTGCCATTTTGCCCCTGAGCAAGCAGTCCCTCCGGTCTTGGCCTGGCTGAATCGTCTGGGAATAAAGGACCTCGAGTTCATCTGCCTTTCACACCCAGACTACGACCATTTCAAGGGTATGATGACTGTAATCCACCATGTGCACAACAACGGCGGAACTGTAAAGAGATTCTGGATCTTCGGGGCGATGCCTGTAAGGGATATCCACAGGGGTCTCCGGCAAGCTGCTCGCGAGGCGAAAATGACCTCAGATGCAAGTCCGGGCCATCGGCCGGTAATAACGGCGGAAGAGGTGCGTTACCACTCGGCGCGCGAAAGAGAATTCGCCGCCATTTTGCGGTACATTGCCGACAGGTTGAAACAGGACGAGCGGGAGAGCGCAAAGTCTGAGGCGAAGCAGGACTATCGACGCCGCTTCTCATACCGTCGTCTTATCGGGCCTGCTCATGTGAGAACGTTTGATGACGTCCGGCTTTACTGCCTAGCACCCACTTCCGCGGCGGTGGAGGACTATGAGTCCGTCCTCTGGAGCAATCCATTTTCAACGTCTCCGAGTGAGGAAAGGGAGAACAATTGTGTATCTGTTGTACTCGGCCTAATGTTCGGGGAAACGATCATTGTGCTTGGCGGCGATGCTGGGAAGCGACAGTGGAAGTCAGTCTTCAGGGCGCTGGAGGATGTGACGGAACACTTTCCGACCAAGGCAGACTTTCTAAAAACAAGCCACCACGGTTCTCGTCACGGTTGCGACGCATCGGTCCTCCTGGAGCTTTCTGCGGAGGGTATGACTGTCGCAATATCTGCTGACTTCACAACAAACTTGTATGGGCATCCACACACCGAAACCCTGAATCACTTGGCGGAGCTGGCGCAGAAAGGCTTGGTCAAAACCGTGTATTGTACCAATAGAAGTCCGCAGTGCGTTGAGTTCGGCGACCGCGACCTGCACGTTGACCTTTCTGATCTACCGCTCGACCAGCGGCACTGTTACGAGTTGTTTTCGTCCGAAAGCGCGACTCCTACGACTGCAAATGCGTGTTTCGGGACGTGCGAATTTGAGATCACAAAAGACCATGAGGTCCGCCTCGTAAGTAAGGATGGCCCCGCACAAGCCTGCTGGATCTCCCGCCCGACAACCTCGTAAGAATCCTGCGAAATGGAGGCGACGAGCGCGGGTGTCCCCACCCGCGTATTCGACGTAACGAGACAAGCAGATCGGTTTCACCACCAAGACACCACGACACCAAGAAAGCTCTGGAATTTACTTTATAAGAAATGGGTCAGTAGCGCGGGTGTCCTCACCCGCGTGTTTGAGGTAATGATCCAGGCAGAACGCGGGTGGGGACACCCGCGCTACAGCCGCTACTTGGTGCCTTGGTGTCTTGGTGGTGAGCATCCTTTCAGGCGTTCTCCCCTCTAATTTCCTCATCCTGCGCTCCTCATCCGCCGATAACCAACATGAGGGAATTCTAATGTGGGGCTCGGTCAAGTCGCGACAGGCGCCGCTCCGCACTTCCCAACGCGTGGTGAGAATTCCGAGCCCCAGGAGGCATCGTCCCCATGAAAAGACTCGTGCTGGCAATCTGCGGCTTGGCAGTCGCCGGCGGATGCGGGGGCGGTGCAGGTGAAGTTGCGATTTCCCCTTCCACTCCCCCCGCTGTTTCCGTTTCCCTTTCCCCTGTGGCTCAGAACATCGACCAGGGGCAAACCGTGAGATTCACCGCGACCATAGAAAACGACGCGAGCGGCAAGGGCGTGACTTGGAGCTGTTCCGGCGCGGGACTTACGGGCACGGCCTGTGGGACCTTTACCAGCACCACATTGAGCACGGCAACGTACAATGCTCCGCCCGCGGTTTCAGGCAACCTCAGCATCACGGTTATGGCCACCGACGTTGACGATCCCGCCGCATATGGTTCCGCCATCGTTGTGGTTTCTCCTCCGCCCAGCATTACCACCGCCGCGCTTCCCCTTGCCACACCGAACGCCAATTACAACGCCGCTCTCCAAGCCACGGGGGGTACTTGAGGATACGGCAATCGAACGCATTGGAGCGAGCGGCATAACGGGAGTCACGATATTTGATTCTATTTTCCAACTCACAAAGCCCGTAGCTTTAGGGCGCTTGCGCAAACTTGGCTGTGTGGATGGCAGCAACCTAGTAACGTCCCGCTTGATACGTCACGAACAGTTACGTTCCATTCTCCACGAGGGTATCCCGCATGTGTAGTGACATCCTTATTTCTCTTCTTCCCCAGCATTGTGACAACGTAGTTGCAGGCATAAAAACTGTTGAGTTACGCCGTCGGAAACCAAATGTTCCTCCTGGTACCCGCGTTTGGATCTACACCAAGCGCCCAAGGGCTTGTATCGCTGCGGTGGCTGTTATTGAGGCGATATACGAAGGGTCACATAATGAGCTGTGGAAAAGATTCGGGCACCGCGTTGCAATTAGTCGCCCTGATTTTGATGAGTACCTTGCCGGGTCCAACCGAGGATACGCGATTGTGCTTCGATCTGCTTCCTCCCTGTATCGGCTATCGGCTGTGCCCATTGAGATCATGAATCTATTCGCCGACTGGAGAAATTCGAAACTCGAAACTCGGAACTCGGAACTCGAAAACCGAAACTCGATCATCACTCAATTACCCGCGCGGCGCACACTTCCCCGCATCGGCTATCGGCGGGATTCGGTCTGAAGACGAATCAATCTGCCGACTTCAAGAATCGAAACTCGAAATTCAAAGATCGAGACTCGAAAATCACCAATCGCCAATCGCTAATCGACAATCATCAATCCCAAATCAGCAATCGGCAATTTCCCACCCTTGAAAACTGACACCCGCGCCTGCCACCTGAATTCCCACCGCTATTGCAAGCTGTGAGCTGTCAGCCGTACGGCGATCAGGGCAACCAAGGCGGCCCGAAGCCCTTCGGGGAAGCACCCTGAGGGAAAAATCCCTGCCGGAAGATCCCGCTATGTTCATGAAAGTGCAGGGCGAGATTTTTCGCCAGACGGGAACTTTGAATATAAGTCATTTCGATTGAATAGCTTAAGCGCTATTCGCGACGAGTCATGACTTGTCGTGGGCTGTGGCACACTGTCCACTTTCAGATCGACAGGAATGACAGAATTGAAGTCTTTTTCAACAGCCTGTTCCAGCCGACATTGGGCCGCCAACATGGCGGCGTTACGCTCAAATTAGGACACTACCCCCTTGCGGGCAGTGGAGTCCCGCGATCCGATTTCGTGGTAAGATGAGGCCCTATGGAGGCGGGAGCGGAACGGTGAGCTTCCAGGGAAAATACGAGGTTCTGTCCGCTTTGAGTGAGGGCGAAGTCCAGTCGTTCCGGGCGCGCCAGGTTTCCTCCGGGCGGTTGGTGCTCGTACACCATCTTGCCGCAGGCCATACCCCCGGTCTTCAACCCGATTTGGCGTCACTGGTCTTCCTATTCCTTCGCCGCGCGTCGGTCGAGCAAAGCCGGCATTTACTCGACATGGGAGAAGACGAGGGGCGCATTTATATAGTGACCGCGGATGCGCCGGAGTGCCTTAACCTTCGTAAGTGGCTCCAGTTGGTGCCGGAGGCGCCGGCAGAAAAAGGCGGGGAGTCTCAACCTGGGGAGGAAGCTCCGAGCCCCGCGGATCTTAACACCACCACCGCATTCAACGCCGAGGCTTTGCGGGTTTTGTTTTCTCCGCCCAGCGCGCCCGTTTCCCCTTCCTCGGGGCCGCTCGTGCCGCCGGTCGTTTCCACTTCGGAAGAAAGCCACAATGCTTTGGAGCCGCCGGATGATATCCCCGCCGCATCATCCGAAGCACCCGAGAGCGGCACCACAGCCTTTTTCGAGTTTTGGGAAAACGCCTCCGTGGGGGACCTTGCCGGACACCCGACGCCCACTCCCACGCCCCCCACTTCGGAGCCAAGCCCAGAGAGTCCTTCCGAGCTACTTGAGGTTTCGCCGGAGTTCTTGTCTTCGCCGTCTTCGTCGAGCGCTCACGACTCTCCTGGTGCCGCCATTTCAGATCTCCCTGTGCCCGGCACTGTACCTGAGTCGGTGTCTGCCGCCGTGCCCGCAGGGGAAGAGGCCGAGGATAACTCGGGTCAGTCGGTGGAATTCGTGCTAACGCCCCCCGAAGTGATGGAGGTGCCCGCAGCGCCGAGCGACGTGGAGGTTCCCAACCCGATGCAAGCACCTGGCGAGACACCGGACGCCAGTCGCCATGAAACGGAAGTCCCTCGGGGTTTTGCGGAGTTCTTGGTGGAGAACGGCAGAAACCCCGCGCAACCTGCGGCATCTGTGTCCATCTCCGGCGCGAACGACAAGCGAGAACCGGAGGTGAAACCGGCGGAGAAGGTTCCTCGACAGGAGATTGCCGAAGGATTTGACGTGGTATTCGAGACGAGCAAACCTCGCTCGGATTCCGCTTGGTTGGATCTGCCAGATCAATCAGGGAGCTTTGCTGCTGCGGGGTCCGTCGAGCCACCTACGGCGTGGGAAGAGCCGGCGGCAGCGCCGACGACGGCGGCGGCATTGCCCGACGGCCCGCCGCCGGGGGAAAGTCTGCCCGCGGAGATGATCGAGGATCGCCCCGCCCTGGATTTTCCTAGTTCTCCCCGTGATCATGTGCAGTCTGCGGAGTTTACAAGCCAGATCACTGTTCCGGCCTCGTCTCCGCAAACTCAACCGGCCCGCGAGGAGCTGCAACCACGCGCCTGGTCAATTCCGGAGCCTCCCCTTCCGCCAGCTCAACCCTTGCCCCAAGTGCCAGCGGGCGACTCCGCTTCCGCCGCGGGAGGCGCGCCGCCGATTTCCTCCCCTCTTTCCGCTCCGGCGGATCGGGTGCGGCCAGGGGAGCACGTGCGAATGCTCGAAAACATGAGGGCCGTGGCCGGCCCGCAACCGCCGGTGAGGCTGCCCCGGGTTCCACCCGCAGGCGAGCGGCCGGCGGCGAAGGCCGCAGCTCCGGCCATCGCATCCGCACGCGCGTCTTCCCCTCGCGTCCCCGCGCCTCAGCCTCCTCTTTACTCCCACGCGCCCCCGCCGTCACCCCCAGCGCTTTACCTTGCCCATGACACGCCCTGGCAATCCGACGGCAGGAAGCGGAAGGGCTGGGTGCCGATCCTTATTCTCAGTAGCCTATTTCTGATGGCGGTGGCGCTGCTCCTCTTATTCGCATTCAAACATTAGGGGCAAGGGTCGCAGGACGGATTCCATCGTTTTCCGCTTTTCACCGCGAAGGCCCGCCACGCTGTTCACGGGGTATTCGCGGAATCCTCCCGCAGCTTGCTTTTCCGGGATTTTTAGTTAAACTGCATGGGTACAGTAGTTCCGGTGCAGGTTGTGACCCACAGTGCGGGAGCGGGAGGAGTCTTCCTCGTGGCGGATCGCGGGCCAGAAGTGCCGTCCCTTGGCGGCCAAGACAAGAGGGTCCTCCGTCTCTGCGCGCGGGTGGCTCACGCCACGGATGTGGGCCGCAAACGGCACAACAACCAAGACAATCATCTGATTCTTCTTCTGGGGGGCAGCGCTATTTCCCCAAAGGGGGGGGCTATCCTCATCGGCGACGAAGACAGCCGATTGCTGGTGGCGGTCGCGGATGGCATGGGGGGGCACTTTGGCGGCGATATGGCCAGCCGCTTGTGTATGGAAAACCTCGCTAAAGAAATTGTTAACCAGTTTTCCCCCTCAGAAAATGGACAGCCGGACCTGGCCACTGCCCTGCAAAAGGCCGTCGAGGGCGCGCACAAATCCCTGTTCGCCCACGCCCAAGCTTACGTCGGGAACCTGACGATGGGGACAACCCTGACGGCAGCGCTTCTACATGGAGCGTGCGCGGAGCTGGCGCAGGTAGGGGACTCGCGCGCCTACCTTTTCCGTCGCGGCAATCTGATTTTATTGACGCAAGACCAGACCATCGGAAGCCAGTTGCGCAGCCGGGGTGAAGACCCCATCAATGTGGATGCGCAAATTCAGGAGATGCTGGTTCAAGCGGTGGGCGCGCAGCCGGAAATTGAAGTCATGATGACGGCGACGGACCTGGAGCCGAAGGATTCTCTTTTGCTTTGCAGTGACGGCCTCTATAAAGTTGTTTCTCCGGCAGAAATAGTGGGGACCTTGGAGCTGGAGATGGGGCTTCAGGAAAAAGCCACGCGCTTGGTTACGCGCGCCAATGAGGGCGGCGGCCCCGACAACATCACGGTGATCCTTACAGAGATCTCTAAGGTCGAGAGCTCAAGCTGATGGACCAAAAAATCGTGCGGAAGATCGGCAAGTACGAGATCGTGGCGGAACTCGGCCAGGGCGGCATGGGGGTTGTCTACAAGGCTCGGGACCCTTTCATCGGGCGTTTGGTGGCCCTCAAGACGATCGCGCCGAAAATGGTTTCGGACGCCGAAACCCTCAAGCGTTTTTATCGTGAGGCGCAGTCCGCCGGGACTCTCCAGCACCCCAACATCGTGACCATCTACGATTTGGGGGAGGCGGACGGCCGCCCTTATATCGCCATGGAACTGGTGGAGGGGGAAAGCCTCCGGAACATTATTAAGCGGCGCGCCAGAATTCCTCTTGCCGCCAAGCTGAAGTTGGTGCAGCAGTTCTGCGAGGGCCTCGGCCATGCGCACAACCATGGCTTTGTTCATCGCGACGTGAAGCCTGCCAATATTCTGGTGACGAATGGCGGCAACGTTAAGGTGGTGGATTTCGGCATCGTCCATTTGGAAACCACCGACCTCACCAAGGCCGGGACGTTCCTGGGGACCATTTACTATGCCTCGCCGGAACAGATCAACGGCGGGCACGTCGATAGCCGGTCCGATCTCTGGTCCGTCACCGCCGTGGTGTACGAGCTGATTGCTTACCAGAAGGCTTTCGAGGGATCGAACGTCGCCGACGTCGTCGCGAGCGTTATGAGCACGGAACCCGAACCCCTGAGCCGCCGTTGCCCGGGAGTGCCCGCTGCTCTCGACACGGTGATTAGCAAAGGCTTGAAAAAGAATGTTGAGGAGCGCTACCAGTCGATGGATGAAATGCTGGGTGATCTTCTTCCCATCGCCCGCGGCCTGCAACTGAATTTTATTGGCAACCTGCTGGTGGAAGCAAAGGATCTTCGGAACAAGGGTGATATCAGCGGCGCCCAGGAAAAAGTACGGGCGGTCCTGATTCTCGACAATTCCCATCGAGATGCGAAGCGGCTTCAGAGCGAGATTACGGTGGAACTCCAGCGGCTGGCGCCGGCCGTCAAAGCCAAACAATTGGTGGCGGAAGCAGAGCAAGCCTTTAGCCGCGGAGAGTTCACGGAGACCACCCGCATTCTGAGTGAGGCGCAGAAGTTGAACCCTCCGGACACCCAGGCTCGCAACCTCAAGGAGAAGGCCCTGCACGAGCAGGAGCGCACCCGCGAGTCGCGCGAGGCATTGAGCTCCGGCCAGAAGGCCTGGAAGCAAGGCGACCTGACCGGGGCGGAAAAAGATTTGCAGCGAGTTCTGCAAATCGACCAGAGTAACGCCCAAGCAGCCGATCTTCTGGGGCAAATCCGGCAGGACCGGCTGGCGCGCGAGCAGGATTTCCGCCGGAAGGAAGCACTGTGGCAGGCGGACAACCTGGTTGCCGAAGGGAAGTACGAAGAAGCGCAAAGCCGGCTTATGGAACTTCAACAAGATAGCCCCGGCCTGGATGAGGTCCGCGTGAAGCTGCAAATATTGCACCCGCTCATCCGGTCCCGGAAACACTGGCAGGAGGGCGAGCACGCCTTTCGCCAAGGTGAATATGCGGAAGCCGTTCGGGAGCTTTCGGAAGCCCTGCGGCTGGATCCCCAGAACAATGAGGCGCGTGATCTGAAAGTGCGGGCGCTGCAGGAGCGTGACCGGCTGCGGCTAATCAGTGAGGCCTTGAGCGCCGGCCAATTGGCCATGCGCCAGAAAGAGGCCGGCGCGGCAGAGCGCGAGTTTCGGCGAGCCCTTCAACACGATCCGACGAATGCCCAGGCTACCATGGCGTTGGCGCAGATTCGGCAATCTCAGGCCGCGTGGGAGCGGGAAGACAGGTTCCGGGAGGAGTTACAGCAAATCGGCAACTTGGTTGCCGAGGGGAAACTCGACGAGGCGCGACTGGGCCTTCTGGAATTGCAACAGAAGTTCCCTGGTTCGGCCGAAATCGACCAGAAACTGCTGGAGCTTGATCGGCAGATGAAGTTAGCCCGGCTGCTGGGGGAAGCCCAACAAGTCTTTGAGCAAGGTGAATTTGGTGAGGCTGTCCGGATTCTTACGGAAGCGCAGGGAGTGGATCCCAGCGACGCGCGGGTGTTCGACCTGAAGGTGCGGGCTGTCCAAGAACGCGACCGCCTGCGGCAAGTCCGGGAAGCGATCAGCGCGGGCCAGCGCGCCATGCGCCTGGGGCACCCCGACGTCGCGGAACACGAATACCAGCGCGCGCTGCAACTTGACCCGGCCAGCACTCAGGCGGCGTATCTGCTCGCGCAAATTCAAAAGGGTCCCCGGAAGCTAGGGCGCGAGCAAGGCCAGGAAGAAGGATTGGGCCCGGGGGAGAATTTGCCTTCAGAAAAGAAGGTTGACGAGGCTCGGGGCAAACCGATGGAATCGCCGCCCGCCCATGCGAAGACAGAAGAGGTGCAGCAGCCCCCAGCGGTGACCCCGCCTGTGGTGGAAACAGCTGCGCCCGCGCCAATCCCAGCGCCAAGCGAGGCGGCGGAGGATAAAGCGCCCGTGCCACCGCCATTGCCGGTGCCGAGCGCGGCCGCGGAGCAAGCACCCTCGCCAGTCGCGCCGCCGAGCGAGATCTCAAGGTCGATGCAATTGGCGGATGAACTCCGCCGCAGACTTCAAACCCCGCACCCGGCCCAACCGGCTCCACCAGGGAAACCTTCGGCATCTGGGTCCACGCCCGTGAAACGTTCGACTCCTGTACTCACCGCCGCGCCACCGAAGGCGCCAGCCTCGGCCTCGGCTATCCTGGCGTCCACGCCGGCGAAACGTTCCACGCCCGCACTCACCCTCACGCCACCGAAGGCGTCAGCCTCATCGCCGGCGGTTGCGAAGCCGGAGGTGGCCGACCCTGAACCCATGGCCGAAGCGCCGAGCGCCACAATGATGCTGAGTTCTTCCCACAAGGTCCCGCCCCCAGGGGAGCCGAAGCCCCCGGAGGAAACCGCCGCGCCCCCACCATTCCCCCCGACTGAACCTGAAAAGCAGCCTTAGTCACAATTGACAAGAATATTGAGCGCGTCGGCAACTGCAATCAAAATCCTCGCTGGTGCGCATTGCAGCAATCGCACTGCGGACCTGTTCAGTGGTTCGCCGGTTCTTTCTGTGCGTTAGGCCGCGGGCCAACTCTCGTGCCGGCCCGTTTACCCCTCCATACTTGTGCCGTCTTCGATTCCCAAAGGCTGCGTCCCGATAGTGTCGGAATAGAATCCGCCGCCGCTAAGTTGGGTTACCTCCTTGCCAATTTTGGGGGGGGAAGTTGACGAGACTTTTCCCTCTGTGCTATAAACTTAAAGCCTGATTCTGCCGATTTTAGACGTGCAAATACACTCCTCGGTAGCTCAATGGTAGAGCATTCGGCTGTTAACCGAAGGGTTCCAGGTTCGAGTCCTGGCCGAGGAGCCAATCCTTTCACTGGGTTAGCGTGACACCCTTTTCCTCCGCTGAAATTTGGTTACCATTTTGGTGCACAACTCCGCCAAAATCGGCCCCGTTGAGGTGTTTTACCGCCTCGCGCTGTGCTGCCTGCCCGATATGCCCGTAACGCCGCGACATCCTCACGGTGGTGGATGGACTCCAACCCATGATCGTTGCCACGACTGAAAGTGGGGCGCCGGATTCGAGCATCCGGGTACAGGCTGTGTGCCTGAGATCGTGGAACCGGCAGGACACATTCGCGCGCTTCTTGGCGGCTTCCCATGCTTCCTTCCAATCTCCAATTGGCGCTGTCGGCTCGGTTGCATACGTGCAAGGTTTGAACTCATCACCGGCGGCCCCGTACTTTTCGGTCGGGAATACGTAGTGCTCCGGCCGATGGTTCGGGAATGTCTCAGCCCACATGCTCATTACCAAGAAGGCCCGGTCATTCATGGGAATCGGCCTGCCCTCGCCATATTCTGTCTTGCTCTTCCCCACCCATACTTGTTTGCCGGAAAAGTCAACCTGCTTCCACTTCAAGAGCCTGATTTCCGAGTAGCGCATGGCAGTAGAGAGTGCGAGGGTGACGGCAGGATTGAGCGAACGCGAACGGCTCTTGCTACATTCTTCCAACAGCCGTTTTTCTTGCTCATGGCTGATGGCTTGGCCCACGTCATCCCGTGCTGGCAGCATCTTTACGTCCACCTGAAGGTTTGCCCAAAGCCGATTCCGACGGAGGATCATACGAACCGTGGCCACCTCAAGGTCGACAGTCTTGGGTGACGCGCCTTCGGCGAGTCTGGCTTGCTGATACTTGGCGATATCCGCCGCGGTGATCTCATTGACCAATTGATTTCCGAAAATCGGCCGAAGGTGACGCAGATTCGCTTGCTCTATGGCCACACTTCGGGGTGAGAGCGTAACCGTTTTGATGGCAAGCCAATCTGCACTGGCTTTCTCAAATGTGGGGGGCAGGGTACGCCGGGTGATCCGGTTCCAGGATTCCTCAAGTTGGCGCCGACGCTTTTTTTCGGCTTCACGAGCCACAGTTTTGCTCAGCGTCTTCGCCGACTCATGCACGATTCGCCCGCCAAATCGGAAACGATACCACCAAGTTTTTTCCTTTCCTCGTTGGTAAAGCATTCCATCTCCCTCCCTTCGCTGATTCCCTTTCCCGTCTCAAGCGGGCGCGCTTTCCCGCCTCGCTGAGCCCGCCCCATGGCTTAGGGGGCCTGCCGCCCTGTTTGTCATTCTCGCGGGCAATTTCCCGGATACGGGTAATGCCGAAACGCTGCAATCGTGCCTCATAGCTGCGTTTGCCCAACCAACTCGTGAACTGTCGCAGGTCGCTTTCTGTCATGTTATTCTCCTAAGCTGATTAGGTTAATAAAGACAAGCTCTTTTTAGCGCGACTGAGCGGGAGGCCGGGAGCCCTCGTCAACAATGCGGCGCAGTTCGGATGACCGAAGGCGCACGAGTCGGCCGACCTTCACCGCCCCGACTTTCCGAGTGAGAATCCACCTCCGAACACAAGCCCGTGTGACCCGCAACGCGTCAGCAAATTCTTCGACGGTGAGGAGCGGATCCCGGCTCTCGGCCGCAGTTTGGTTAATTCGGGGCCCCGGCTCTCTCCCCTGTGGGTGTGGCCTTACCTGTGGTGCTGGCGTAGCGCTCGGCGAGCTTGCGGAGCCGGTGTCGCTTGCCTGCCGGTCAGCTTTGCGGGCGGCCGGAAGTCCCGCAGGCAAAGACGTCAATTGCAATTCGTGTTTCACAGTTCATACCTCCTTGCTCTCGTATATTTGTGCTGAGGGAAATGACTCGGGTTCACTCATCCCGGTCCTCCTGATTTGAGGTGGTGGGTGGCGCCGTCCAGTGGAACCGCTTCCCTTTTGTGTAAGCAATCGTCAGCAGATCCAGGGCCTCTTTGTACTTTTCATCGTGCGCCTTGTCCAAACCGAGCCCTGCCCGATGCGCCGCTCTACGATTACCTCTTGCTCTCGCTTAGAGAGAATGACTTGATCGCAACCTTCAATTGGGACCCTTTCTTACCACGCACGTTCATTCGCAATCGAAATGCAGCAAGCTTGCCAAAGATGGTTTTCTTCCAGGGCAATGTTGATGTGGCAGTGTGCACATAGTACGGAGTGAAGGGATTCCGTAGCGACAAGTGTCAGAAATGTGGCGAGTTGATGACGGCGACAACGCTTCTTTATCCGGTCCGGAACAAGGATTACAAATCGGACCCATTTATCGCCAATGAATGGTCTGTCTTGAAAAAGACTTTGGACGAAGCGTACATGCTCACAATCTTCGGCTATAGCGCCCCAACCACTGATGCGGCAGGCGTCGATTTGATGTCACAGCGTTGGACCGGCAATCCCGCAATGGAACTCGCACAGGTGAGCATCGTCGATATAAAACCGGAAGAAGAACTCGAGATGACTTTAAAGCCCTTCTTCTGCAGGTACCACTGAGGAATTGACGATAATCTCGCTACGACGTGGATACTTCGGCATCCTCGCCGAAGCGGCGAGGCTCTGGCGATGGCAACGCTACAGAATGCTCCGTGGCGGGACAACCCGTTCCCTCAATTCAAGTTGTTGCCAGAACTACATGCTTGGTTGGCGCCCTTAGTCGCAGAGGAAAACGAAGACCACTTCAGTGGGAAGCCGTGCCCGAAAGCTGAGAATGCTGTAGAAACCGGGCGCCGAAATCTTGAAAGATAGCAACCGACTGGGTCCTCGACTGGATGAAACTCATATGCAAAAGCGTGGGATTCCGTGTCGATGATTCCCCCTGAGTCTGTGGTATGGATGCTGCGCATGAAATAGTCTCCGTCTTCTGCATGCCCGTGCTGTGCCGCCCGTTCGAATCGTGGATGGCCGGCTCATCACTTTTCGCCAGTGCGGCCCACAAACTCTTATTGTTGACGAGGGCGCGTTCGGTCTTGCCCCGGACCCCCTCCCGCGGGACCGGAAGTTTGCGTTACCCGCTCGCGTTGCTCTTCATCCACCACGGACAGTCGAGGCCGTGGCCTAACTAATGGCGTGAGGAGCGAACGCAAAGAACAAGAGCACCGCGCCCATGGCGGCCAGGGTAGCAAGAAGAAAAACCGCCACGCCCAAGACGGCAATAGCAACAGTCTCGGCGGCGGTCTTCACAATATTCAGCTTGCGATACTCGGACCGTGCTGGCGCCTCGTCAATCATTGCAAACATGGCGGCCTCTCTTCACGCTCGTCTCTACGGGCTTGCCTGAGCTTTCCTCATAGACCGACCAAACTCGAACGCCGCTCGCTCGGGGATTGCCAGGCCTTCGAGCACGAGGCATATGATCTTCAATCGCGAGCTTCTTCAATCACCAGGCTGAGCACTTTGATGGGTATCGATCAGCCGATGATGTAAGGCGAAAAGTATCAGTTCGAATTCATTCGAGACAGATAGTTTGTCACAGATACATGTGACGTGCTGCCGGACTGCAGGCTCGCCAATGCCGAATTTCATTGCCATCTCCTCACTTGAGTAGCCAGATACGATTAAAGCAATGGCCTGTCTTTCGAGTTGGGTGAGGTTAAAGCCTTTCTTGCTTGGCTCGACGGAGGATAGACCTTCATTTGGCATAGTATTCTCCTTCTCAGCGAGATATTCCAGCCGACGCCAAGGCCAACCAAATGGCGGCCGGTGGCTCGACGAGCTTGGGCTCCAGCGCCAGCCTTAATTGGGCCGGGGAGGTTCGTGGAGACAAGCCTTCACGGTTCTAGTCGAATTCGTCTGCTTTGGGTTCAGAACATTAAACCGTCCATACCTAATCAGCGGTGGCACAACCAACGCCAAAAGGATTAGCGAGTAAAACGCCAGAACACTCAGACAGAAGACCTCCGCAAAGGTATCCATTCAAGCGCCTCCGTATCGCTCGCGGGTCAGAAAAAGAGCATTAGCCCCGTTGGGGCAGGGCCACCAGCAGTAAATGCCATAGACGCCTGTCCTTTGTGCGCGGTCCCATCTCTCACTATAGAGTTTTCTGTTTCTCTGTAGGGTGCACATCCGGATTTCCGGACCTTCTCGTGGCGCGGATGCTAAGAAATGGCATCGAGACGTCCCAGTGAGGGCGATGCCGACCTTGTCATTCTCCCTTAGGGATGTCCAGTTCGAATACCAGACTCTCTTTCGACCCCTGAAGCCGAATCTTGGTAATCACCGTTTCGCCATTTAGTTCCTTGGAATGGATTTCTGTATGTCGAGCCTTCTTAGTTTCTTCGACCAGGGTTACCGGGGCGCGCAGCCAGAGATCTCCTTCTCTGTAAAATAGGGCTTCGGCGGAATCCTGGTTCTTCACTACCTGAACTTGGCACGTGCCAGATCGCAACGCAGGCCCGTTTCCGACCTTCGCGCGGTCCATGATCGTCACTTGCTGAGCCACCGCCATAGACACGAAGGCGAGCGTGCAAACAAGAGTAGAAAGAATCAGGCACTGAATTCTTTCGGACATGATTTAAGCCTCCTTCGCAGATGCTTCCCCCCAGCAGAGGGCTGAAGATCTAATAGGCCTAAAGCCAGGAAGGTGCTGCGGGCCAACCCGAGTCACAAATAAAACCGAAGCCGAACCTCTTCATTCAGCCTTGGGAGTGTCCTGCATAAATACAAGACTCTCTTTCCATCCCTGGAGCCAAATTTTGGTGATTACTCGTCCCCCATCAACTTCTTCCGAATGGACTTCCGTGTTGTTGCACTTCACAGATTCCTTTTTCAATGTCGCCGGAACCGTCACCACCAAGTCGCCTCCATTGAAGAAACTGACCTCGGCGGAATCCTCGTTCTTTACGACCTCAACTCGATACGTACCCGGTTGCAGTTCAGGACCGTATCCAATTTTCGCCCGCTGCCCGATCGTCACTTCGTGGGCCGCGGCGATCGACACGAAAGCGAGTGTGCAAGCCAGCCCGGATAGAATCCGACACGCCATATTCTTGGACATGATTTCAGCCCTCCATCGCAGAGTTTTCCTGTGACATTCAGCTATGGAGGGATAGTCGACCGCGCCACCCGGATCAAGTGTCGAAGCGCGCGGGGAACCCGCGGGCCATCCCTCCGATAACATACGTACGACCCGCATGAGGCAGGCTGAGTTCCAATTCTTTTGTAGACGCTCCTTCTTTGGAATCAGGGTGCTAGGGCGAAGGGGGTCACGCAGATCGTCCGAACATTTGGACAGTTGACGCCCCCCTTGTTCAAGGTTTTTGACGGGCGGGGAAGAAAATGGGCGGCGACCCACATAACCTCTTCTAGCGAAAGAGACAAACAGTACTCAATGGTTGGCATTGCCCCTGCTGTTTCTGCATGGGTGGAAAGCGGTGAATCAGGATGCTCGCTTCACAACCAGAGGTGACCAAAAATGAAAGAGCCCTCGCCGGACGAGCTCCGCTTCGAAATCTTTCCCTTGCGGAGTGGGCCAACGGGACCGGTCTTCGTCTTCAGAGTGTTGGCCACGAACCAGCAGCCGGGCTCAGGCCTTCAATCTACGCCCAACAGGGGGCCGCGAGGGCCGCCTGTCAGCGCGGAGCATGCGCGTGGGTGAATTGGGGGGTTCGATTCACTAACGGTCAAAGGCATTCCTTATGCTACATTTTTCCCTAAATTCGAACCACGTGCATCCGCTTATTGCGCACATCCTGATCATCATGTTGTTGACCGCCCCGTCTTTGGTCATTGTGGGAATCCGACTTTCGGCTCACAAGAGACGGCTATATCTAGGCTCAGCTTTGGCCATCATGGTTCTTGGCACGACGGCCACTTTTGTCGCCTTCGCGACGGGGGAAGCCGCGATGGGAGTCGTTGGCTCCACACCTGCCTTAAAGGTTGCACTGGAAGAACATCGGACCCTTGCCGAAACGACTAGGGAGTTGTTTTCCCTGCTTACCTTGGGATTTGCAGCTCTGTTCTTTGCGCCCAGGCTGCTGCGGCGCGAACTCGACTCCCGCATCAATTCGGCACTCCTCGCCATTTTTTTGCTCTTATATGCAACTGGAGCACTCTTTCTCGTGCACACCGCGCTTCAGGGCGGGCAACTGGTCCGCGATCTTGGAGCGAAGACGGCAACAACCTACCAATTGTCACGAAAGGAGAGCGTGCGGTGAAAAGTCGAACCGTGCTACTGATTCTCGAAGAGCCCCATGATCTTAATAAATACGGAAACTTTCTCCGCGACCAGGGATATGAAACCCTGATGTGTGCCTCGCCCGGCGAGGGAATCAATTCCCTGGAGACTGACACGGTCTCACTAGTTATCGTCGGCCAAGAAACACCTGCATTTCAGGGCCGGGAGGTGCTGGAGTACTCCCTTCGATGTCACCCCGAAATCCCAGTCTTGGTTGTTGCGCGGGTTTTGGACATACACTGCTACCTCGAAGCCATGGAGCTTGGCGCGAGAGATTACCTTGAAAGGCCGGACCCACAGGACTTGGCGTGGGTAGTCTATACACAAATGCACCGGGTGGGAACGGCCTGAACGATGGATTGGGACCGCTCTCCCCAAGGTCGCTTCACCAAAACGGTGATGAGGGTACCGGCGTTAACGGCATGTGCCTCTCCACAAAAAGGGAGGAGGGGAAAATTCCTATGTATATCGTCTGTGAGTCCGCAGCTTGCCTGATCCTGGCAGCGTTAGTAGTGACGCTTCTGTTTGCAGGTTGCGCACTCTTGATCACCCTCGATGAGGGAGCCGCCCTATTGGGACATCTAGCGCGAAGGATCGCGAGTAACGCCCGCATCTTTGTGGCGCGACGGACGAGTTGGTTTCGAAGCGGATTGTCTCCCGTGGGGTTGTGTCTCAGGCTAAATGGGCATGAGAGACTGAGCGCGCCAAGGAGGTTCCCATGTTCCAAATGTTGAACGAGGAGTCAGCGCGACCGCCGGACCGTAAGATGGCCATAGTGAGAGTGGGCGCCCTGACCGTTGCCTTGCTCGCGCTGGTCCCCGGGGGTCTACTTCTTTGCCCTCCTTCCGTACGCCAATCGCTAAGTGCGGCGGAGTCAAGAAACAGCGTAAGGCCCCTTCCGTGGCAGGCTGACGTGCACATATGGTGGAGATGCTCATTCTCTATATCTCAGTTTTCATCCTGAACATTATTCCGGTGTTCGCTCCCCCTACGTAAATGCCTCTTTTGGTGCACTACACTGGCATGCTCATGCATAAGCCGTTTCGCGGTTCCTGGTAGGTCGCCGGAACGGGCCGTTTTCATCACCAGCATCGTTTTGATTTGCGGAATTTGCCGGCTTGACAACGCAAGCACCGTGGACGTTCGTCTTCGAATTCTATATGTATTTCCGTTGACAGCGATTGCTCTTCATTCTGAACGAATGCGCACTGTGCTTTGGGGATTTTCTCTGGCCGTATTCTGCGAAATCGCTTCGCTTTTCTCCTATGACCTTTCCCCCGCTGCAAAATCCATCGAAGGGTTCATCGGTATTGCCGGGCTGTTGTTGGTCGTTGTTTTGGCCAGGGCCGCACGAGAACACCACTTGGAAACCTTGCTGCTGGCAACGCACCTTCCGCTCACGAAACTGCACAACCGGCGGAGCTTTGAGTTGATCGCTGAAATGGAACTCGCCAGACAGAGGCGCTACGGGGGCGTATTTTCATTGGCGGTCATCGATCTCGATGGCATCAAGAGGTTGAATGATTCCAGAGGGCACCACGTCGGCGATTTGGCGTTGAAGCTTCTTGCAGACCTCCTGCGGGAGAACACCCGCAAGACTGATTCGACTGCCCGCCTCGGTGGAGACGAGTTCGCCATCCTTATGCCAGTTACTCGGAATTCGGATTCCACTGTGTTGTGTCAACATCTCTCTTTGGCGATTGCGAGCCGGAAGGCCGATGCAGGTTTCGCGATCACCGCGAGCATCGGACACACGACATTCGAGCAGGCCCCGGAATCGATGTTGGACGCATTACAGAATGCAGACAAGACAATGTATGCGGCCAAAGCAAGCGGCAAAGGGTGCGCGATTAGCCTATAGGCATGGTGGCTTCAACATTCGACATTGTGCTTTTCGGCATTTGGAGGCATGAAACTCCGGCATTTACGTTTCTGGGGCTACCCCACCTGCCGGACAGTTTAGGTATTTCGAGTGCCTGTAACCTCTCATAAAAAGAGGGGCGTTGTCGGCGTTCCTCGGCTGGTTTATCGCGAAGGCGTTGGGCGGAGGCTCCCTCCGCCGCTGCCTCTCCGGGTGCCAACATCCCATAAGGCATCTCCCTTTGCAAATCTCCGCCAACTTTGATCCTTGAAAATGCACGGGCACGAGCGTTCGGTGAGTTCACGGTTGTAAAAGCTTTCGAACAACTCGGCGTGGCTTGTCCAGGATCTTTGACGCCCCGGGATTAATCCGGCAGCGCAAGTTGCGCATAACTCAAAGACTTTACGGTGGTTGCCGGAAAAACATCGACTGGACCAGTGCGTGCTTCACAGGGGGGCGTGGGCGGCAGGACTCAACGAGTTTCCCAGCGTGCCCATGCAGCGAGCGAAGATTGCAACACAATCGCCCGCTGACGAATAGGAGGATTTGACAAACCATGAACAGTCAAAAGAGAACACCTTACATCCTAATCTTGTCCCTTCTGGTTGCGGGCTGCTTTTCGATCGCGCCCGCCTCCAATGCCGCGGACACCTCATCCGGAAGCACCCAGGAAATATCGCAGCTTCTCTCGCAAGTCAAGGCTGAGGCGATCGCCCTGGAAGACGATGCCGACCATCTTGCCCTGTGGGCGAGGGGAAAGCAGATGAGCCATGCCAGTCACGCAAATAGACTTACCATGATGGCCCAGCATATCAACCAGGCCGGCGAGCTTCTTACCGAGCTCAACAAAGCCCGGGACACGGCCTCGCCCTGGCAGCAACAGGCGATCGATCGCATCTACCCCTTGCTGAAAGAACTCGCGGATAATACTCAAGCGACGATCAATCATCTCAACGACAATGACAGCAACGTCAAATTCTCCGCTTACGAGGATTATACGAAGGCCGGTTACGATCTGGCCAAGGAACTGGCAACCCTGGTCAGCGACTATGTGGAATTTGGCGAGCACGAGGCAGAATTCCATCGCCTCCAAGAAAAGCTGCAGTCAACTGCAAGCTGATGAGCCTTTCTGCGCGTTGGGCGAAAGATTGTGAGGTGGCCGAACCCAGGCTGCGGCCACCTCACTTTTTATGGGCCAAGTGCTTTCCAGACGAGAGCGCACTGGTTATGCCAACCCAAGAAAGCCAGCCTGATACAACGCGGAGCGCTCGCGAGGGTGGGTCGGGGTTTGCAGAGCAGCAAGAATAAAAGAGAGTTCGCCATGCTTCAACTTTCAACAGACCGAAATGGACTGCACGCACTCATCGAGCACATCCCGATCATCCTGCTCTTGGTCGCCCCGTTCTTTGTAGTTGTGAGCATGGGGCTTGCGGCCCCAAAAAGACGGCCATTTCTATGGTCAGCTCTGACACTTATGGCGATTGGAACGGCGATGACTTTCGTGGCCGTCACGACGGGAGAGACCGCTATGAAACTCGCTGACTCCGCACCTTTACTTAAGGCTGCTTTGGAGGAACACCAGTCCCTGGCCGAAACTACCCGGGAGCTGTTCATCATGCTCACTTTGGGTTTTGCGGGTCTACTGTTTGCACCCAGGCTGGTGGGGCGCGAACTCGACTCGCGCATGAATACGGCACTGCTCGCCATATTCCTACTCGTTTACGCCACTGGCGCGCTGTTTCTCGTCCACACGGCGCTTCAGGGCGAGCACCTCGTGCGCGAACTTGAGGCAAAGACGGCGGCAGCTTATCAACTGTCTGGAAAGGAGGGCGCGAGGTGAACGCCCCTACCGTATTGATGATTTTCGATGAGCCTAAAGATCTTCAAGTCTATGGGGCATATCTCCGCGCTAGGGGGTACGAGACCCTGATGTGTACCTTCCCGGCCGAAGGCATCAATCGTCTTGAGACCGAATCCGTCTCCATCGTGATCGTCAGCCAAGGCACACCGGCATTTGAAGGGCGCCAGGTGCTGGAACGGTCCGTGCAACTCCACCCGGAAGTTCCGGTTCTGGTCGTTGCGCGGGTCGTGAACATGCACTGCTACCTTGAAGCCATGGATCTTGGGGCGTTCGATTACCTGGAAAGTCCGGACCCACAAGATTTGGCATCGGTGATCGAGACCCAATTCCTCCGTTGCGCATTCGCCTGAATTGTGGAGTGGGGTCGCGTACCCCGTAATTTGGAATCTTGTCCCCCTAGCCGCAGTTAGAAATTCCAGGGCAGCGAGGGGCTTCCGCCCGGGCCCCTTTGATGGACTTCAAGGCTTTAGTGAGCCATTGTTAATATCGCGAGCGGTGGCCCGGTGGCGAGTAAACCGCAATCGGCATCATCTGCCCAGCACAGCGTGGACAAGCTCCTTCCAGAACTTGCGGATGAACCAAGCAGACCGTTACCAGAGCGATGTTACTGGGGACAATGCGGATCATTGTAATGGACTCAATCTCGACGCGCAGCAGCACTCCCGTCAAGCAATTCGCCAGCGAGAGGAAAGGGGGACGCTGATGAATGCCATTCGGCACTGGCAGCGCCAGCCACGAGTTGTCAAGAAACTGGGGCTCCTCGTTCTGTTCGTTCTGATTGCATGGCTCGACTTCCTTGATCAAGAGTTATCGCTTTTCGCTCTATATTTGATCCCAACTCTCTATGCAGATTGGTTCCTGGGAACCCGCTGGGGATACGTAAGTTGTTTCGCCAGTGCCCTCGTCTGGGTCATCGAGGAATGGGGAGGAGCGGTTTTCTACCACTATGCGTGGATTCCTTACTGGAACGTGGCTGAAAAGCTCATCGTGCTGACGGTTATCGTGGCAGTGGCAAATGGTCTGAAGCAGGCGCTTCAGGATGAACATGAATATGAAACCGAACGGCGAGGCGCCCAGAAAGAATTCCAAATCGCCTGTGAGGTACAGGAACGCCTGCTTCCATCGAAGGCCCCGGATTATCCCCGCCTGGACTTTGCTTTCTTCCACCAGTCAGCCCGGGAGGTGGGTGGCGACTACTTTGATTTCATTCCGTACAACCCAGACCAAATAGGTCTTGCGATCGCGGACGTTTGCGGCAAAGGGCTCTCTAGCGCTCTGTTGATGGCTTCTCTGCAAGGTCTCGTGCGAACGAACCTGACGGTTAGTCGAGGCGAGGTCGCCCGCTTCGTGACCGAGCTGAACGTCTCATTCCACTCCCTGACCGCCAACGACCGGTATGCGACGCTTTTCTTCGCTCTCGTTGACGTCTCCAACCAGTCGCTCCACTATGTTAACGCCGGGCATAATCCGCCGCTTCTTTTCAGGAACGGCAAGTCGCCGGCGGACGGCCTAGGCATGACCGAGAGCCTGGAGTCCGGAGGTTTTCCGATCGGGATCTTCACACGAAGCCAATATCAGTCCGAGCATGTCCTCCTGCACGACGGGGACGTCCTAGTCGCGTACACGGATGGAGTCGTAGAAGCGTGGAATCCCCGAAAGGAGCAGTTCGGCGAAGAGCGGTTAAGCGATATTGTTCGCTCGTCGCTTTCTCTAAACGCGGTGGAGATCTGCAAACACATTGCGGAACGACTGCAAGCCTTCGTGGCGGAAAGCCCGCAGTGGGATGACATTACACTTGTGGTCATGAAGGTGAAACCTGAGTGAGCGACGGGGCGGTTTATCGTCCGTCCGAATCGAAATCGCTCCCAGGCTCGACTAGATCTGAGCCTACTGTTCAGCCGGCTTGGCCACCGAGAAGCTGGCGATGGCCGATGCCTCATCCTCAAAGCGCTCGAAGACCGTGTACAGCTTGGTGATGTTCAGAAGTTCATGCACACGCTTGGCGAGGTTCAATAACTTCACCTTGCCTCCGGCGGTGGTGACGGTCGTGTAATCGGCCACCAGTTCACCGATGCCGGAGCTGTCGATGTAGGTAACCTCGGCCATGTTCAAAACAATCCGCCTGGAACCGCCTTCCACCAAATCCCGGATCGTCGTGCGGAGGGCGCTGGTGCCTGCGCCCAACGTCAGCCTTCCGCTGGCGTTAACGATGGTTACATCACCTTTTTCGCAGGTTGTCAGTTTTACGCTCATTGGAATATTCTCCTTTCCCTATGGTCTTTTCATTTCTGAGCAAGTCGCAGGTCATTCGATATTCGCACGTGAGTCCCCTGCGCTCTGCAATTGGAACATCCCTGCTTAGGGCATTTGACATTCCATTAGCTCAGTTTTTGTAACTCAAGGATAAAACGACAGTTGAAGCCGCGGTCAGCAACGTAGTGCTCCGCGCGGTCCAAAACTTTTGACACCTGTAGGCTTGGGTCGTCTGAAGATTCCGACACCAGCCCCCCAGAATGGTGAGTTGTCTGGAGCCAGTGCCTTTGTTTCCACCGTCTTGCGACTACGGCTCCTCGATTGCAATCAGGTGTGCGTGAGGCAACGACAGAAACGCTTGAGAATGCGATTCACTGTCGCCCCGTTTCAAAGGGAAAGCCTCCAGGAGGATACTCACATGCGTAGAATGTCTCTGTTTGCAATTCCTTTCGTTTTCGCATTGGCTGCCGCTCCAGCGCTGATAGCCGAAGAGCGTCCGACAGACGCTCAGGTCGTAGCTGAAATCCAGAACAAACTTTATTCCGCCCGGGTTCCACAGCATGGCGACGTGCAGGTGACGTTTAGCAATGGCATTGCGACGCTCACCGGAACCGTCGATAGCGTGGGTATGAAACAGGCCGCCGAGCGGGCCGCGCAGAAGGTTGATGAGGTCACCCAAGTTGTCGGGCAGATCACAGTTTCTGCCCCGAATGTGACTGACCAACGGATCGTCGAAAGGGCACGGAAGGAAATCGTCACCTATCCGTTTTACAACATCTTCGATCATCTCGAATTGCGAGCCGAAAACGGCGTGCTGACAGTTGACGGCGAGGTGAGCGAGCCATCCAAGAAGCCTGACATCGGGAATTTCCTGGCTTACGTCAAGGGTGTTTCCCAGTTGCAGAATAACCTTGAGGTTCTACCCACCTCGATTTTCGACGACCAGTTGCGGTTTGCCATTGCCCGGGCGATTTACAACGACCCGTATTTTATCCAATACGCAACCACGGCGCTGCCCTCGATCCACATTATCGTCAAAAACGGAAATGTGACTTTGGAAGGTGTCGTGAACTCCCCTCTGGACAAAGCCAAGGCAGGGAGCAATGCCGCGTTTGCAGGTACGTACTTTTCCCTTACGAATAACCTGCGCGTGGAGGGCTAATATGGCACGTACGATTCGCCAGCACGGCGGCGGGCGCTCGAAGCAGTTCCTCGCGAGAGCGCCTTGCCCCGCCTCTCGACCGGCGGACGGGTGGCACGCCTGCCGGTTATCTAACTTACGACCAGCCCGCGAGTAGTCGCTCTTGGGAGAGCCAATGAATAATCTGATCTGGATGATGCTGCTAACAGTATTCTTCCTGGCGATGCTAGTTCTGGATCTGGGGGTCTTTCACCGCCGCCCTCACGAAATCTCCACCAAAGAAGCCGCAGTCTGGAGCGGGGTCTGGGTTGCCCTTTCCTTCGTATTCGGCATCGGCTTGTATTTCTGGAAAGGAGCGGAAAGCGGACTCCAGTTTTTCACCGGCTATATTTTGGAAAAGTCGCTCTCCCTGGACAATTTATTTCTGCTTGCGGTGATTTTTGGCTCGCTCCGCATACCCCCGAAGTACCAGCACAAGACGCTGTTCTATGGCGTGTTGGGCGCGATTGCTCTGCGGGCTGTCTTTATTGCGGCGGGCGTGGCTCTTCTGGCGCACTTTGCCTGGATTCTTTCCGTCTTTGGGATTTTCCTACTGGTCGCCGGAATTAAATTACTACGTCATGAGAGGACAGCCCCTGATCCACAGACCAATTTGGTGGTTCGGTGGGCAAAGCGTGTTATCCCCATGCTCCAGGACTATGGAGGATCCTTCTTTACCCGTCGCAACGGGCGACGGTTCGCCACACCTCTGTTTTTGGCACTGGTCATGGTTGAAGTCACCGACATCGTGCTGGCTCTGGATTCCATTCCCGCCATCTTCAGCGTCACGCGAGAGCCGCTCATCGTATACTCGTCTACCATGTTCGCGGTTCTCGGCTTGCGGTCGCTATACTTTCTTCTTGCCGCAGTCACCGCGAGACTTCGCTACCTGCATACGGGCCTGGCAGCGATATTGATCTTCGTGGGAGCAAAAATGCTAGTTCGGCATTTCGTCGAGATTCCAGCAGCACTTTCGCTCGGAGTTGTCTGTGGAATCCTCCTAATCGCGATATTTGCTTCTCTGCGCGCTGCCAAGCGCGGCAATGGGATTGTTACCCGGCTCCAAAAAGATGGGCATCCTTGCTTTCCCATAGAGTGTCCACCTCCCTCGAAGTCTCGTAATTTCGTCACCAAACTTGACATATTAAAGTGAGCTCCGCAATCACTCTGCACGGTCCGCCTGAGACCGGACCCTGAGTACTAGCCGCCGGAAACGGGAACAGATCGTAGCCATCAGTGAGGCCGGACCCGGCCATGGCTGGTGGAGCGGCCTGACCCCGGACGATTCGCCACTGGTGATTCGTTCCGCCAGCACCCACGAAATCTTCACCCTCGCTTGGATAGCGCCTTGAGAGGAGCGACGAGTGAGGGCGGGGCGAGCCAGGGACCTTTCAACAGATCTAAGCTGTATGCTTCTCGGCACCGCATGAGGCCGGGCCCGTAATTTCCCCATTCAAAATCGGGTGGGGGCGGTTCCATTCGTGAGGCCGAGGATTCTAATAAGTGGCTTGATGGTGAGGCCCTGCGCCAGAATGGAAAAAACGACGACCCCAAAGGTCAAGTCTAGAATTCGGTAGCGATACGGAAAGCCGCTGCCGAGGCTGAGGGCGAGAGCCAGTGCCAGGGAGCCGCGCAAGCCGCCCCAGACGACCGCAGGTTGCCAACGACCGGGAACGGTCCGTCCGAAAAGATTGCTCACCGGAACCAGGATATAGACTGCAATTGCCCGTCCGAGAAGAACCGCGGCGATGGCGATCAATATCGGGCTCCAAGCATGAACGAGCGCGTCAATGTGAACCTCCAGTCCGATGAGCAGGAAATCCAGGGAGTTCATGACAAACGCGATGTATTCCCAAAACGCTTCGAGAGCTGCTCTGGTGCGCGGACTCATGCCTCTCTTCGCACCAAAATTACCGACTATAAGACCCGCAGTTGCGGTGGCAATAACGCCCGACAGATGGAGGTTTTGCGCAAAGAGATAGCTGCCATAGGGAACAATCGTTGTAAGAGTGATCTCTATCTGGGGATCGTCGATCGTTGCTGTGATCTTGCTGACGACGTACCCCATAGCGAATCCGAGTGCCGCGCTCTCCGCGACTGCAATTGCATACTGCCCGGCTCCCTTGGCCCAGCCCAACCTGCCTGACACGGCGCCAACGAGCAGTATTTGGAAGACTACGACAGCCGTCCCATCATTCAAAAGACTTTCGCCCTCGATGATGGTTGATAGCCGCTTGTCAATTCTCAGGTCCTTGAAGAGAGCAAGCACCGCAATTGGGTCGGTTGCGGAAATAATCGCGCCAAAGAGGAGTGCGATTAAAATTGGCAGACCGATAACCCAATGCACCAGGCACCCGGTTAGGGACGTTGCCAGTAGAACGCCAACATTGGCAAGAAGTAAGACTGGAACGGAATCTCGCACCAGGTTTCGCACATCAATCTAAAGGCTGCCCTCGAAGAAGAGAGCAGGGAGAAACAGGATCAAGATTACGTCCGGTGTGAGCCAGTTGGGGCTCTGATCTGAGTGAAGTGGGGAGGGGAGCGGCAAGCGGAGCAGGCTCAAGAGCAATCCCGCCAGCACGAGAGCGACCGTGTAAGGGATTTGCAGACCCTTCACCAACACCGCAATGGCCGAAGCGGCGATGAGCAGCCAGATTGGATATTGCACCGCAGAGGTTGCAGTCATTCGGGCAATGCTTTCCCACTGAACAGGTTGAATCTCTCAACCAACAAACGATGTTTTGCAACGCACAAACAGCACTCACACCGCTGGGCGCAGAAGGTAAAACAACAATGTACCTGTAATGATGATGGGGCCAATTCCACCTGAAACAATGTACACCGGGAGCAATTGCATGAATTACAGGTGGGGATCGCTTATCCCGTACTTCACAATCTTGTACCCGAGGTCGCTGCGAGAAATCCCCAGGCGGCGAGCGGCTTCCGCCTGTGCCCCATTCGTGGACTTCAAGGCCCTCAGGATGAGTGTTTTCTCGGCCTCGGCAAGGAAATCGCGTAAGTCATTAACCTCCGGAAGGATGTCGAAAAGGGATGTTGATTTAGCGCCAGCAGCACCTCCTGATTCCGATTGTGGGCCTGAACCGAGCGCCGCAGGGAAGCTATCTGCATTCAGTTCGGTACTCGCGGAAAGGATCGAGGCCCGCTCAATCAGATTTCGAAGCTCCCGGACATTGCCGGGAAAATCATAGGACCTCAGCCTATCGAGGGCTTGTGGCATTAGTCTTCGGCTCGGCAGCTTGAGGTCAATGGAGACCTGACGCACAAACAGCTCTGAAAGGGCGCCGATATCATCCCGCCTTTCGCGTAGTGGAGGGATGGCAATCGGTACTACCGCCAACCGATAGTAGAGGTCCTGTCGAAAGATCCCGTCAGCCACACGCTGTGGCAAGTCACGATGCGTAGCTGCCAGCAGGCGCACGTTCACCTTCCTTGGCTGAATGCTCCCAACTCGCAACACTTGGCCGTCCGTGATGACTCGCAAAAGCTTGGCTTGCGCGGCGGGCGACATCTCTGCCACTTCGTCGAGGAAAAGGGTTCCCTGGTGCGCCGCCTCAAAGAGCCCTTGGCGGGCTCGGTCGGCGCCTGTAAAGGCACCCTTTTCGTGGCCAAAGAGCTCGCTTTCTAAGAGCGTCTCGGTAAAAGCCGCACAGTTCACGGCCACGAAGGGCTTGGAGGCCCGCAGGCTATTCTTATGGATAGCGCGAGCCACCAGTTCCTTACCCGTGCCCGTCTCACCGGTGATCAGGACCGTGGCGCCGGTCGGCGCCACCCGCGCGATCAAATCTCGTACGGCTTGCATCGCCCCGCTCGAGCCATAGATCTCCGGCGAACCCTCCAGACGAACCACTGTGTCCTTCAGGAGAACATTTTCGCGCTGAAGCCGCGTGCGCTCGCACGCGCGGGTGACCGCAGCCCGCACCACCTCGGGCTGAAACGGTTTCGTAATGAAATCAAATGCCCCTTGCCGCATACTTTCTACTGCCAGATCGACGGTGGCAAAGGCCGTGATGACCACGACGGAAACGGCGGGATCAGCCTCGATTGCCGCCGCCAACACTTGCAGACCGTCTCCGTCGGGCATCTTTTGGTCTGTAAGCACGACGTCAAAATCATTCGCGAACAGGACTTTTCGGGCCGCCTGAACTCCTGCGCACTCCGACACGTCGTGTCCGTCCTGCTGAAGGTTCAGCCCCAGCACGCGGCGCGTATGGGGCTCGTCATCCACAATCAATACTCTGCCCATGATCTCAACACCTAGGGTTTTACCCTTGTCATCTCCACTACATCGCAGAAGGAAAGGCTGCTCCTAAATTGGCGCGAATTACCGGATCAACCCTCAAGCCGGTGCGCTGCTCGCCCCCTAATGAACCTTGCCTCAAGTAGGGTGTGAGTTCTTCCGCGCTGCCGGGAATGTCAACGTAAAGCAAACGCGATCTGGTTCGTTTGCGGAAAGAACCAAGTCGCCACCGTGAGCGTGGGCAATGTTGCGCGCAATAGCAAGACCCAGCCCGGTTCCTTGTGCTTTGGTCGTAAAGAACGGCTCGAAGATCCGCGCCACGGATGCGGGTGGAATGTACGAACCGGCGTTTTCAACTTCAATCCGCATCGAGCCGTCGCTGTTTGCCCCAGCCCGCAAATCCACTTGGCCCTCGGGTGGCGATGCTTCGACCGCATTCATCACCAAATTCACCAGCGCCTGCTGCACGTAGCTGGCATCGATTTCCGCCATCAAGCCATCGGAAGAGTGGGCATGGATGGACACGCCCCTCTCGTTTGCGCGAGGACGGCAGACATCCGCGACGTAACCAAGAGTATCATCGAGGGAAGCTAGCGTCTTTTGTGGGCTGCGCGGACGCGCATATGCAAGAAAATCGGTGGTCAGCCTTTCCAGGCGGCCCGACTCTTTGGCCGCAATCTCAAACATCTCCTCGCGCGCGGAAGCCGCCATTTTACTTCCACGGGCCGTCGATAGTGCGCTGACAATTGTCGAGACCGGATTCCTGATCTCGTGGGCAACTCCGCTGGCAAGCCGTCCCACAGCAGCAAGTTTTTCCTCCTGAAGCAGCCGCTCCTTCGCTTTCTCGATGTCCACAAGGCTCGCGGAAAGTCGTGCCTGCTTTTGGTGCAGTTGATTCACCAGCAACCATACCAGCACACCCACCACGGCATAGACCAAGGAAATGGTTCCGGCCTCAAAATATTCGCTGACCGGTGCCCGTGGTTGGAATCGCGCAAAATGCCAGACCCAGTAAAGATTAATGCCGTCCACAAACGCGACGACTGCCAGCGCCAACGGCAAGGTCAGGCGAAACGCCGCAATCAGGATGGGCATAACCATAATAACGAAGTATTGGGTTTCCTCCCGGCTGGTGACTCCCTGCAGCAGGAGCGCAAGGAGAATATTGAAGCAAATCGAAGCCCAGGTCAGCATCGTCATGCCGTTTAGGCCCAGGGGCTTGGTCCGAGCTACCAACCAAAAGAGTTCAACGCCCAGAGCGAAGAGGGCCCCTGCCAGGATAGCGATCATGGATGCGGAGGGGAACCCCCAGTAAGAGGCAAACAAAGTGTGCACGAGGAGCAGCGTAGCGAGGATGAACAGGTTGAGGATAACAAACGTCGTTTCCTGCTGTTTGAACGTATCAAAATCCGGGGCAAAAAACACCGATTTGGATTGAGGTTGTTGGCTCATGTTGACCTAGCTTAGCACGGCGCACTGAGTCAGCATAGTTTATGAAAAGGCGCGAAACGGCGAGTGCTTGCGCGCCGGTCATATTCCCGTGCGGTCGTGGCCTGAAGTCTGCAACCCGCCGTTCAGCAATGCAAGTGTTCACGGGACTGCCGGAAGACGTTTGACCGGGTAAGATACAGTGGCTGAGATGCGTTTGAGCGTGGGACTGGAATTTGAGACAGGGCTGAGAAGGCAGGTCACCGGTAGGAAGCAAAAAGCTCTCTGTCAGCGAGTGTGCCGCCGGTGGCCGCTGCCACGAGTTCAGTGACCGCTCACAATTGCGCGGTATCGGCCTCCGGCACCCAGCCGACAAAGCGTAATTAAAAGCGCCAACACATACACATTTCACCACCCGGCCAGCGGCTTGCTTCTTGGTTCTGGCGACACGACCCGCTGCCGTTCGTAACTGATTGCGAATCTGGTTGAACCCTGAACGTGCTGCCGAACCGGTCCCGTTGTTGTGCGCAAGGGCTGAACTTCGAGATGACCGATTCGGGGATGGCGGGCGAGGGAATAGCCTCAAACGGCGCTAGGCCGGTGCCGGTCGCACGGCGTGCCGTGAAGTTCATGACGGTTGGCTGGGTCGGCCAATCGCGTAAAATGCCCCGCCATTGCGCAGAATCGGCCCTAGGACGCGGCGAACGGCGGCGGGCAAGGGTAAACCATGAGATCCGGCCCGGCTGATTTTCATGTTGCACTATTTTAGGGCAGCCAAATTTTGTTACCATTTTGGTGCACACCTCGATCAAAAATGGTCGTAATTTATACCACCTGGCAAAATGGCAAGACTACGACCAAAGGCGCATGGATATTGGCTAATCTCACTCTTTCGCAATCTATCGCAGACCCCGGGCGTGCACCTGTTAACCGAAGGGTTCCAGGTTCGAGTCCTGGCCGAGGAGCCAACAAAACCCGAGACTTGGCGTCAAAGTCCCGAACCCGATAAGTACAAACTGGTACGAGCTACGCCCCCAAAAGCAATTTAACCACCCTGCTGATAGCTGCCCGATTCTGCGGGGTGACACCCGGTCCCAAACCATAAATCTCAAAAGTCGTTTTCAGGTTGGAATGCAGCACCAGCTCTTTCTGCACTTTCACCGGAGCGCTGTCCCGCTTGTGCCATGCCCGGTAGCTGTGTCGGAAGGCATGCCATTTGACCTTCCCCTGAATCCCTACCTTGACAGCCGCAGGCTGGATATATTCCTTGAGAATCATCCCCTGCCAGCGGGCGTTGCCGGACTCCCCCGCAAAAACAAAGTCTGAGTCTGTGACATGGTGAGCCATGCCCTGCGATCGCAGTATTGCCGTGGCCAAGGAAGCGTCAAGCGGTACTGGTTTCTTGGAGGATTCGGTTTTTGTGCCAGCCACATGACCCGCGACCGCGCTGCGCCTCACGAACACTTGCAGATGATCCCACGCCAAGCCCAAACCGGGGATCACACTTATCTCCGCCTGGTCGAGAATTATCGCCACGGCGGGAAGGTCCGCCAACGTGTCGTATTGCATGTCGGCCGTAAAGACCTGTTGACCCCGCACCTGGACGCTCTGGTCCGCCTCCTGCAGGACGGCCAACCTTCGCCGCGCTGGTCCCGCGTCGACCAAGCCTCGACCCCGCACGCTTGGGCTTGGGGCCCGTCTCGGTCGCCCGCCATTTGTGGGACGAGCTGGCGCTGGGATTGATCCTGGACGGGAAGCACCCCCGCCGTCGTCACGGCCAACCGTTGTCGAAGCCCGCCTTCGTCCTGACCGCCAATCGACTCAGCCACCCCGGCAGGGAGCACGCCTTGGCGGAGTGGTTGGAGCAAGCCTACGTGTCGAATGGCCGCGTGAGCCGCTGGCAGCCGCAGTGGAAGCCGTGGCGGCGAGTGAAGGTCAGCTTCGACCAGTTGCGTCTCTGGTATCAGACGCTCGACGATCTGGGGGCGGAGAAGGCGCGCATCGAAAAGGAGATTTACCCCCAACTGCGCACACTCTTCAGCTTGCGCGCCGACTTGGTGTTTTACGACATTACCTCGACTTACTTCGAAGGGGAAGGTCCGGGGCAGGAGGTCCTGAAGGCCCTGGGCATCACCCGGCTGGATCCGCCGCAGCCTTTGGCGGGGGAGGGAACGGTCATGTAGTGACCAATGGCCAAAATGGCTCATACGCTTTCGATAACTTACGGCCCAAGAAGTAAACATGCGCCGGGGTTGGACCAGGACGAGTTCTCGCTCCAGGCGCCGGTTGACGTGCGAACGTCCGGACGAAGTGATCGTAAAGCTATGGCTTGGCCGTGTGAGATTGGTAGTAGGCAAGTCGGTCTATCATTTTCTCGGCGAGGGATTAGTTTTTCTCGCGCGTGGCCACGTCGAGGGCACGGCGCGCAACCCGGCTGGCGTCCGCGAAGCATCCCCCTCGGAGTGCGGAGCCGCCGGCATTTCCAGACTGCCCATGGTCTGCGGCTCCTCGGCCCTGGAAAGCTCCATCGCCTTTTCAAACGGCGGATAGCCTCAGCAAAGCTATGCCGTGCGGCTAGCACGCGGCCCAGATTGAACCGGAACTGGAACGAATCCGGCTTGAGGGTCACGGCTTTCTCCAGGTGATCGACGCCATCGTCGCGCCTCCCGGTCCGGGCCAGGAGAAAGCCGGGCACGTTGTGCGCGTCGGCTGATTCCGGGTGCGGAGCCACAGCCCGGTTAAGGCGGCCAAGGGCCTCGTTGCTGCGTCCAGCCTGAAGCAGCAACGTCGCCAGGTTCTGCTCGCCCTTCGCGTCGTTCGGGCGAATATCGAGGGAATTCGTGCAAGCCTGGATGCTGTCTTCTAGCTTGCCGGCGCGAGCCAGTGCGAATGCGAAGTGGGCGTAAGCGGGGGCGTCGTTGGGATTCAACGCGCACGAGGCATCTCTATCGATACCGCCTATCAGCCGCAACTGATCCGTACACCCGGCAACGGGGTCGCACCCACTCCAGCCCCTCTTACGACGTAGTGTATTCCGTACGTAGTGTATTCCTCGACAGGCTAGGAAAAGTGATTTACCATTGTGCCCGCAAGAGATTTCACCCGGCGCTGCGTCTTCCTTCCGGCGTGGGAAAGAAGGATCCTCCGGTCATGAATCGCTGTTTGTCCTGTGCGCTCTTTGTTCTTCTCGCCGTATCTCAAGTCTCCGCTTCCAACTCGACGCTGCCGAGCGGCGCCGAGTTCGCCTCCTGGGAGAAACCGCTCCACTTTACGCACACGTACTACGTCAACGGCCAGGCGGCGAATGCCGACGATAACGGCCCCGGCACCGAGCAGCGCCCCTTCCGTACCATCGGCCGTGCGGCGCAGATTCTCAAGCCGGGCGAGCGCGTGGTGATCGCCGAAGGCGTCTACCGCGAGTTTGTCCGTCCGGCGCGCGGTGGCGCCGGCCCCGACGCGATGATCAGCTACGAGGCCGCCCCCGGCGCGAAGGTTGTGGTGAAGGGTTCCGCCGTCGTGACCGGCTGGCGTCCCAGCCAGGGCTGGATGTTCGGGTTTGATCCTGCCACGAAGAAGCCGGTACAGGCCTGGGAACTGCCCCTAGATCCGGCGCTGTTTCACGGGTACAACCCCTTCGAAGTGGACAACGTGATAGGCAACCGGTACTGGCTGCGCTATGCCGAGGACAACATGGCGACGTACTTCCGACGGCGGGGCATCGTGTTCGTGGACGGCCAGCCGCTCGAGCCGGTCGAGCTTTCCACCGAGCTTGCCGGTCCGTCGAAGCAGTCCATGAACTTCTTCAGCACGGTCCACTGGTCGCCGCTCTTCCAGGAGTTTTCGCCCTATGCCGGCAAGGTCTGGATCGAAAGCAACGGGATGACGCTGCACATCCGCCTGGCCAACGATGACGACCCGGCGCGGCACACCATCGAGATCACCACCCAGGAGCAGGTGTTTTCGCCGCTCGAGCGCTACCAGTCCTACATTCGCGTGAGGGGGATTACCTTCCAGCACGCGGGCAACGGCTTTCCGGTGCCGCAACGCGGCATGGTCTCCACCAACCGCGGCAATCATTTCATCTTCGAGGACAACACCTTCGAGTGGGCCAACAGCGTGGGCCTGGATATCGGCAACGAGGACTGGATGGCGAGCCGTCCCCCCGCGCCGGTCGGCTTCGATGTCATTCGCGGCAACACCTTCCGCTATTGCGGCATCGAGGGGCTGGGCGGGACGGGAGGTCCGCGGGATACGCTCGTCGAGCGGAATCTCTTCGAGTGGATCGGCTGGCAGGACGCGGCCATGATGTCGGAGTCCGGCGGCACAAAGATGCACAACGCGCGCAATCTTCTCTTCCGCAACAATGTGGTGCGCCACATCCGCCACGCCAACGGCATTTGGCTCGACATCGGCAACGCCAACGTGCGCATTACCGGCAATCTGTTTGCCGACATTCCCGGCAACGTCAACCCGCACGCCGTTCACATCGAGGGCAGCGAGGAGCTGAATGAGATCGACAACAACATCTTCTCCAAGCTGACGGGCGGCATCCTGATCCGCGACACGAACAACGTCATCATCGCCTACAACCTGTTCCTCGACTGCGACGAGGTGGGCGTGGACACCATCTCGGGGATCAACGGTCCGCGGCCCATCTTCGGCCATACCAACGACGTGCATGCCCTGATGGTGTACGGCAATATCTTCGTGCGCATGGGCCGCTCGGCGATCGAGTTTACCAACGGCCGCAACGATGCCGACGGCAATCTCTACGCCGCGGCGCAGGGGCCCTTCGGCTTCGGTTCTCCCTACCTGCGCGTCAAGACTCCCGACCCGCCGGAGTGGGACAACCTGAAATCCTGGCGCGAGCAGCGCGGCTGGGACAAGAATGGCGCCGAAGGTCAGATTACAGCTTCGCTCGACCCGGACAAGCTCACGCTGTCGCTCACGGTTCAGAGCCAGATTAAGCCGGTCGCGGCATGGAAGTCCATCGACACAGATTTCTATGGGAAGCCTGTCGCGGGCGACCGCCTGCCGGGCCCCTTCCCGGACCTGCTGACCGGCCCCGCCACCCGCGCCATAGACCCGCGCTGACGGGTTGAAGGCCCCGTTGACGGCGCCTGAAGCACGACGTCACGCTGACGCTGACGGCGGAGTAAAGCAGGGAAAAGCAATTAGGCATTAGCAGCCGCTGAAATAGTCTCTTTTGGCGCGGCTAGGCACATAGCCGTCGCTGAAAACAAAGGACTTCTACGCGATGAGCACGGCCGAAAAGGCCAATTTCGGACTTTTTCAGCACCCTGTTAGGGATTAGCGAACAGCTCGTAGCAGCCCGCAGGGACGAGTTTCTTGCTCTCGCTAAGGAAGGAGACACTGCGATGCGCTTAAAGCTTTGGGTGCTCGCTATTCTCGCTTGCGGGGCGGTGCCTGGTGCGGCCGCCGGGGCGAAGCTGGCGGGCAAGGTTCTGGACGACGCCGCGCTCAGTAAGGTCAGGACCTATTGCGTTGACACAAGCAACCTAAAGGGGCCCGTTTACCCAGGCGAGGTTCCGAGGCCGGAACAGTTTGATGTGCGCGAGCTGGTGAAGAGGGAGAGCGGACCCAGAGGATTGCTCTCAAAGTTGCCCTGGAAACTGGAAGCAGACTGCGCTACCCAAGGCGTGGATGCTATCGTGCGCTTCGAGTTTCGCGTGATCCTGGGCCCTGGGGGGGTGGCTGCTCTTGAGTCGCCGCTTTTTGCCACGTACCCACAGCAGGACGAGTTCCGCTGGCGCGCGGAGCTCCAGGTTACAGATAAAGCCTCAACGCGGGTGGATTATGAGGCCGAGGGAAATCCCGTGGAACCCCGCCTTGTGCCCACCGGAAATCAGGGTACCCCTGCGGGGGAACCACGTCCCGAAGTTGAAGCAAAGGTGCAGCGCTATCACGATCTGCGCCAGGACGCCGCCTACCACGCTTTGGCGGCGCTGGTTTCCGATGTCAAGACCATTTCGAAGAATCCCTAGCCGCGCCAGTTGGCTTCGGCTAACCTCGGGAATCATATTGTGGGCGGCAAAGAGTGCAACGCCCGCTAGTGCCAGTCAGTTCTTCACTAGGTGGACGTCAACTAACTTTACTGGAAATCGCTCCGCGGGAATGACATGCGGACTCCCCTGAGCGTCGAACTGGAGCCTAACAAACTGATACAAGGCTCCGCTGCCATTGCCGTTGCCATCCAACTGCAGGTTGATCAGGCTGTATGGATAGCCCTCGTGAAGCCGGTAGATGCTGAAGATTTCCGTGGAGCCTTCGAGCGGCGCCAGCGGCTCCAGCGGCGCGATGCCGATCATGAATTCAGTGCGCGAGGAGACGTTGGGAATGGACCGCACCACTACAAATCCGAATGCACCACCGCCCACGGTGAAGTACCCCATGCCCTTGTGGAACGCAGCGTGAAGCGCGCCGTCGCCGCCTTGCAGGTATGCGGCGGCGTAGTCCTTCATTTCCGCGTCCGTTGTGTAGTCCACGACCACAAGGGTGGCGGTGGCATTCTGGTTCGCGGGGGGCGGGCTCAGCGTAGCCGTAAACTGCTCCTTGACTGGCCGTTCCGCAGAGGACTTCTTTTCCTTCTTGCTCGCGTAGGACGCGCCCGCGCCAAGTGTCAGGCTCACGACAACGAGCACCGCCAAAGCGGTTTTTTCCTTCATGGCAATCGCCCGCCGTCACGGAGCGTAGGTGGCGTGGGTCGGCCAACCCACCCTTGCTCGAACCCCGAGCAAGACGCCCCGGGCTTGGCTCCGCTAACGCCATGCTTATAACACCGGACCAGACGGAATGCAAACGCCTTCTGGCGGGGTGATTCAAACCCTGGCCCCTGCGGTGGCGCGCAAGGGCCGAGCTTTTTCTGGCATGTGTGCGACCTCGGGCGTAGGAAAGCCGCAGACCCGCTGAGTTGCGACAGCGAGATGCGCTACCCTGCTTACCTCGGTCCAATCGGGCATGACAAAGACCCGCGCACAAAAAGCGTGCCGTGGCTGTCTCAGGCGCACTGTCTCAGGCGCACTGTCTCACGCGCACTGTCACGCGCACTTGACAGGCTTGAAGCGCGGCGCTAATGTTGAGTCGTCGAGGGTTCTTGGGAGACACCCATGCCACCCGCACCCCGTTACACGGAAGGCATCCGAGGGGCCCCTGTCGGGAGAGTCGTTTTCTGCCTTGCCTTAAACCTCGCCGTACTTTCGGTTCGGCAGACTTGGTGCCGGGTGGCCCTTAGCTTTGCCGGGCAGTCCGGCAGCCCCAATCCGCCTCTAGCTTCATCACCTGCGGTAAAGAAGACCGTTGTCCTTGCCGGTCAGGTCCGCAGCTCCAACGGTGAAGCCATACGTACCGGCATAATCGTGGTTTTGGAAGCCGTGGATCACACGCCGATGGCAACCAAACAGGCTGATTCCGACGGGCAGTTCGAGTTTGAAATCGTGCCCGGCAACACCTGTTTCCTGCGAGTCTCGGCGGAAGGATTTAAGACCTATCAGCAACGCCTGGACGAGGTGATATTCATCCAATATCGTAGCGTCATCAATGTCGTCCTTACGCCGGTGGGTCAAAGCAAAAGCAATGAGGCTGCTCCCGCCGTTTTAACAGACCAGAAGGCGCCACAGAAAGCGCGCCATGAACTGGATAAAGGAGTTCAGGCGCTTTTGAAAGAGAAATATCCGGAGGCTCGCACTCACTTTGAAAAAGCGATTGCCGTATATCCCTGTTATGCCCGGGCGCAAACCGAGCTGGCCATCGTGTTGATCCCCTCGGGGGATTTCTCCCAGGCTGAATCGTCCCTGCGCAAGTCGATTCAATGTGACTCGGGGTATCAACAGGCACGCTTGGTGCTTGGACAGCTTCTGAATATGCAGAAAAGGTTTGGGGAGAGCGAAAAGACCCTGAGCGAGGCCGTACACTTTGACCCGAGCTCGTGGGAATTATACTACCAGCTCGGAATCGCAGACTTCGGCCTGGGTAAGTACGCCAGGGCAGCCGAAGAGTACGAGGAGGTCCTCAGTTTTAACCCCGCACCCCCCTCGTACTACTATGTGAGAGCGGCGGACGCCTATCTGGCACAGAAGACGTATGACAAAGCTTATGCGATGATGCAAGATTACTTGCGAATCGACCCACAGGGGCGATTCGCCGAGAAGATGCGAGCAACGACTCAGAAAATGGAAGCCGAAGGAGTCCTAACCAAGTCCATGGAGAACGCCGCCCAAACCGAGAAGAAGTGAGCCGACACCGACTACCCCGAAGTTCTATAGGCTTTGGACGGTATTCAACTGACGTGCAGAGAGACAGTGCCAAACTCAATTCCCCGTTACTGGGAATGCGCGGGTCAGTTCATAGGCCCGCTTTTGCCAGGGCGTCGGCTCTGGCACCTGCTGGCAAGTCACCTTCACATCTCTGGATTTGATCTCGTAGGTCACTCGCCCCCGACTGGCCAACTCGGCCAGCAGGGTGGCGAAGCTCTGTACGGGAAGAGCGTCCGCCGTTTGCTGCGAGGATTTCTTGGCCTGGGCCGCGGCGGAGGGCTCAGCCGGCGAAATCGGATCACGTCGCTTGCGTTCCTCTCTCCGCTGCTCATCTTCGAACAACAGCGGCGCCCACGCCGGGCGCAGGTGCCATTCCACATACCAGGTAGCGCGGCGTTTTGCATTCCGGAAACTCCGCGGTTCTTCCTTTTTGGGATTCCTCCCGCAGCTGCTCGCCCAGGACGCGACGCGGCGCAAGACCACCGCACGCGCGGAAGATAAGCCGCGGAGTTCCACACCCCGGAACTCCGCGCTACCGGCTAAGGAGAACCCAAGTGAGCAAACCCGTGACGTGGCTACCAGCTCGGCCAATTTGGCGCGCCGCTTGAGCAGGCATACTGCAATGAAGAAATATCGACCCGAAAGAAAAGGACGCCGCGCGGGTTATATTGCCTTCCGGGATACTCAGTGATAGTTTGAAAGCTGCTTGGGGTGAATGGGATGTTTGACCGCCTGAGTTTGCAAGTCAAGATCATCGGCATTATTACGGTGACCGTCATGGTGGTGCTCGGAGTGTCAACTCTCATCGCCACTTTCCTGACGCAGGACCCCGTAGAGAGTGAGATTTACAATAAGGCTCTGGCCCAGGCGCGCCTGACGGCTCACCAGATTGCCGCCCCCGACACGCTGGCCAGGCCCGGCGTCCTCGGTCCTGCTCTGCGCCAACTTAAGCTCGATCTGCCGGGCATCATCCAGGCGGACGTTTATGTGCACGACCCCAATCACCACTTGGTGGCCACCACCAATCCCGCCGGCCAACATCTGGAGCTCGACAACATTCCCCACGTGGAGAATTACAACGAGTACCTGCGGGCGAATGAGGATCAAGAGAGCATTGAAACCGTGAAACCCCCGGCGTGGATCATCAGCACGATCGTCAGGGCGCAAGGCAAGCCGATTGGCTGTCTGATTCTCACGGTTTCCCGCTCCAGCCTGAACGCCGTCACCTGGGATTTGGTGCTGCGGAACCTGCTGCTGATGCTGGCGAGCTTCGTGGTGGTGGTCTTGGTGATTCACTTCTTTTTCCTGCGCGCCGTGCGGCGGCCGGTAAAGGATTTGATTCACGTGATGGAATCGGCGGAAAGGGGGCAGCTCGACGTTCGGGCGCGCCTGAAGAGCTGGGATGAAATTGGCTTGCTTGCCGCCCACTTGAACCGCATGCTGCGGCGCATCGAGAATTTCAGCAATGAATTGGGCCGCAAGGTGGAGGAAGCCACGGCCGAGCTGGCGCGCCGGAATGAGGAATTACGGGGCATCAACAAGGAGCTTTTCGAGACGCAGAAAGACCTGGCGCGCTCGGAGCGTCTGGCCGTGGCAGGGCAGCTCGCGGCCAGCCTCGCGCATGAAATCGGCACGCCCCTCAATTCCATTTCCGGCCACGTGCAGTTGCTGGCGCGGCGCAAGAGCAATGATGAGTCCACCGCCCGGCGGCTCCTGGTCATCGAAAAGCAGGTGGAAAACATTGTGCGGACGGTGCGGCAATTGCTTTCCTGGACGCGCAAGTTCGAACTGCGTCTGGATCTGGTGGACCTGGGACACGTGCTGGAAGATGCCGTCCTGCTATCGTCCCCGGTTCTGGAGTCGAGAAACATTCGTGTGCAAATGCACCTGGCCAAGGACTGCCCCAAGGTCTACGGCGATTCCGGTTACCTGCACCAGGTGTTCTTGAATTTGATTAATAACAGCACCGATGCCATGCCCCGCGGAGGCCAACTCCGCATTGAGCTGCGAGCGTCCGGTCCGGAGGAACTGCGGGAAGTGGAGGTAGTCGTCGCGGACACAGGCACGGGAATGGCACGTGAAACCTTGGCGCACATTTTCGACCCCATGTTTACCACCAAGCAAATCGGGACAGGCGCGGGATTAGGTCTGGCCATCTGTGACCAGATCGTACGCCAGCACGCCGGGACCATTCAGGCGAAAAGCGCACCGGACCAGGGAACCACGTTTACCATCCGGCTGCCGCAGGATTGCCGCGAGAAAGTGGAGGCGCCGGGGCCGATGACAGTGATGAGTGACGAAAGAGCAGTGACGAGTGACAAGTGACGAGCAAGAGAATGACGAAACTCAAAACCTGAAATTCGAAACTCGAAATTCGAAACTCGCTGCGATTTTCGAGTTTCGATCTTCGAATTTCGATCCCTGCCGGCTCGTCACTCGTTACTCATCCCTTGTCACTGGACAATGACCATGGAAACGGAAATCTCCGCAAACATTCTGGTGGTGGACGACGATGAGGACACGCGGGAGTTGCTGCGCGAAGTCCTGTGCGAGGAGGGCTATCGCGTCAACACCTCCGGCAGTGGCGAAGAAGCCATGGAAATCGGCAATCGGGAACTTTTCGATGTCATCATCAGCGACATGCGCTTGGGGCCGAGCCTGAATGGCTTGGACGTGCTACGCGCCTACAAGGCGGTTCAGCCGGAGTCGGAGGTCATCCTGATTACGGCCTTTGGCTCAATGGAAACCGCCATCGAAGCCGTGAAGGCCGGCGCCTTCGATTACATCTCCAAACCCTTTAAGATTGACGAAGTCCTTTTGCAGGTCCAGCGCGCGCTGGGGAATCGCAAGCTGCTACGCGAGAATCGCAGCCTGAAGCGCCAACTGGGAACCCAGGTGCAACTCTCCAGCCTGGTGGGGAACTCCCCCAAGATGCTGGAGATATACAAGAAAATCGCCATGGTGGCGGACTCACGTTCCACCGTCCTAATTTATGGCGCCAGCGGGACGGGGAAAGAACTGGTGGCGAAGGCGATCCACTACAACGGTCCGCGCGCGGAGCAGTGCTTCTACGCCGTGAATTGCGGCGCGCTCACGGAAACCCTGCTCGAGACCGAACTTTTCGGGCACGTGCGCGGCTCCTTTACCGGCGCGACGGAAAACAAGCGCGGGATTTTTGAGGAGGCGAGCGGCGGAACGGTTTTTCTGGACGAAGTCAGCGAGATGAGCCCAGCCCTTCAGGTGAAAGTCCTGCGTACCCTGGAAGAACAGGAAGTGCGGCGCATCGGGAGCAACGAAGTGGTCAAAGTGGATTTGCGCATCATCGCCGCCAGCAATCGCAACTTGGCGGAATGCGTCGAGGAGGGGAAGTTCCGCCAGGACCTTTACTACCGCCTGCGCGTCATCGAGATTGACATCCCCCCCCTGCGCGAGCGCCTGGATGACATCCCCCTGCTGGTCGAGCATTTTCTGAAGAAGATGAGCCGGGATCGCGAGCACGCTCTTTCTATCTCTCCCCAGGCGCTCTCCGTGCTGATGAGCTATTCCTGGCCGGGAAACGTCCGGGAGCTGGAAAACGCGCTGGAATCGGCCATGGCGCTCAACCGCACGGGCGTGATCGTACCCGAGGACCTGCCGGAAAAGGTGCGCACCGAAACCCACGAGATCAAACGCCTGGAGGATTTCTACGCCGAGTTGCCGCCCTTGGAAGAGGTGGAGCGGCGCTACATGGCGCACGTCCTGAAGGTAACCGGGGGCAACAAGGCGAAAACGTCGGAAATCCTGGGGATCGATCGGCGTACGCTCTACCGTAAGGCGGAGAAATACAAGCTCCTGGTGTAAAAGAACCCGCAGCACGGGACTCGGGGTTGGAGATTAGCAGGCTGTGGAGAAACTCTCCCAAGCTGTCATCCCGAACCCGCGGGTAGCGCACACATCTTTCTTCACTCTGCCGAGGCACGGGAGCAGGCCGTATTCAAAACCCCAGCCCTGCCAGGTGACCAACGCCAACACATGGACGTCACCACGCGCTAAGCACCATGCCCTGCAACGGCCTAGGGGAGAGTGTTGCATTGAGACTGGGAGAGGACAAACGGGCTCGTGTAGGTCCCTGTCTCCTGCAGGTCACTCAAGCACTCGGCCAGTAATTGCGCATTTGCTGCCGCTGCCGCTGCGGCCGTCGAATTCGCGGCGTTGGCAGTAGAGGTTGCCGCGTCGGCAGCGGAGATGGCTGCGGTCGCCGCCGTATTCGAGTTGCCGGCACGGCTCATGGCTACGCCCGCCAGAATCGCGGCGGTGCTGCCGGCGCCAACTGCCGTAATTTCAAGAGCAGTATTTCCGGTCATGCCCCGGCCTGCCCCCCCTTTTTTTTGGGCGGTCCTGGGGGAGATGACGATGGTTTGTCCCTTGGCTACCTTCTTGGTTGCACCTTGAGCTTCCACTTGCAAGGCGCCATCCTTGGCCGTAACGACCACGGAGCCATTCAGCATAGCAACCTCGCCAAAACTCTTTACGCTCCCTCCCACCCGCGCGCTCCGGCCTGGGCCCAATGGCGACAGCAAGAACTGGACACAGGCCGCTTCTGCGCTCTGCTCGCTGCGGTCCGGCGCCATGCCTCCACCTGTGAAGACGCCCGCCGCACTCTCCGCTACTTCCAGACCAACCGTCACCGCAGGCGCTACCCCGAATTCCGCGCCCAGGGTCTGCGTACCTCTACCGGCGTGGTCGAAGCCGGTTGTAGGGTGGCCATCGGCACGCGCCTCAAACGCGCCAGCATGTACTGGACCTTGCGCGGCGCCAACGCCATTATCGACCTTCGCTGCTGTAAGCTCAGTGGCCGCTTTCAGGATTTCCGGGAGCGCCGACCTGCACCAAGGATTGCCTGCTGGTCTCCATCACTTTTCTAACATGCACCCCCGCAGAGGTCGGGTTTGTGGGAACAGGTGGCGAGGAGGTGCGCGCCCTTCCGCGTTCCTCCGCGGCTGTTCAAACGGAATTGTCAATCACCACCAGAGCACGCCCGCATGAACCCGCAGGGAATTGGGGAACGGCCGCAAAGGAGCGCAGAGTAGGCGCACCTTGGCGCTACCCCGTTTCGCGGCGAAAACGATCAGCCGATGGGGAGTCAGGGTTTCACCACAGGCCTATCCGCCAGCCCGTGGGTGGACGGGTTTCGCGACCGGCGGATTCGTCTGCGGCGCTTGTTGGGGAGATGACGTTTTGAGCGTGCAGGTTCGCGGCCTATAATGAGCGCCATGTCGCGCTTTCGACGCTTGGTGGTGTCCGACCGTTGGTTCTATATCCCTTGGCGCGTGTGTTACTCCGTCGGCGCATTTTCTCAGAGCCAGAATTCGCTTGTTGGGCGCGGGTGATCCATGAGCGCCGCGCGGAAAACACTATCCGTACGGTGGTGGGAAGGGCCGCAGAGTAATTCGTCTCGGAGCCGAATAACTCTGCGGAACCTCGCCCACGCACGTCGTCCCATAACAAAAAGCCTCCGGACACATGCTGCGTGTCCGGAGGCTTTGAGGAGAAGCAGGGTTATTGGTTGTATACGAAGATCGAAGGATTGGCACTCCCGCAACTGAACGAGACGAATTCGGATGGCGAAATGACGAATAGGTAACTGCTGACCGTTCCGCTGGCCGGGATGGTGCCTTGACCGGTGGAATCCACGACGTAGGTACCAGGGGTGGCGACGCCGGGATCGGGAGTTCCTCCCGGCAGGTTGGCGTCCACCGTTGCGGAGAAGTTCCCCCCGCCGTCGAAGGTATCGACGCCCGAATAGTCAACCACGTTGGAGGTTACAGGCATAAGCGTCCCCTGCGCATACGTGCCCGAAACCGAACTATCCGAGAATAGCGCCGCGCTTTGTGGCGCAACCGCTCCGAACGAGACCAAAGTGTCAGCACTCATGCCGAATGCCTGGTTGGGGCCCACCATATAAAAGATCGGCGCGCCACTGGTGGGGCTCGTGACGCGTCCATTGGCCGCGACGCTGTATGTCCCGCTCGCGCTGGCGGTGGCGCAGGTTCCACCGTCATTGTGGAACTTGTTTTCGCTTAAGTTTCCTGCACCGTCGCCCTGAATCAGCGAGACTTCAACTTTTGCCCCGCTAACCGAACTGGAAAACCCGCTGAAATAGCCGACGCTAGTTCCGGTCAGGGACGAGTTGGAGAAAGTCCCAGTGGATTGCTGCAAGACCCAGCCGGTAAATATAGGATTAGCGGTTTGTGCGTCAGTAGCCATAAGCAGTAATTCGCCCGCGGAGACCACGTAGAAGACCCCTGCGTGGGTATTGCCGCCAATGGTGAGCTGCATTGTGCCGCGGCCGCTTGCATCTACGCTGTACGTACCGGTCACGCCCAAGGGGTTCGTCGGGAACGAGGTCGTCGTGGTAACGTCGAGGAAGCCACTCTCATTGGTGTCCGCCGACCCGGAACTGATCGTCCCTCCCGATGCGGCGAAGGACCCCACCGCGGCAAAGCGTTCTGCCTCCGCAAATGTTGATGCCACTCCAAAGGCATAGTTGCCGCTGATTTGCGCGGTCGAGAACGCGGAGGGGTCCTGTAGCTCTATTACCCCCGCGCCGCTCGCGCTGGAGGTGTCGAAGGAGATGATTTGGCCCGCGCCGGCGACCCCCGCGTTGAAGGATCCGAGGGCAAAGCTATAATTCGACGTCCCGGCGGAAGTAGCGATCTGTAAGCAGCCGCGGTTGTCGGAGCCCACGGCGTACAAGCTACTCGAGGCTTTGAACTGGAGATTCTGCGCGGGGTTGCCGGTATAAGTGTTCAGGTCTTCTTCGCCAGCCGAAATTCCCCCACTGCCGTCCGCCGTAAATGTTCCTGCCACGGCGAATGGAGCGCCACTCGTATCGAAGCCTTGCAGAAGGAAGGCATACTGGCCATCGAGGGCTGCTTCGTTACCCAGCGGAGGGGTACAAGCGGCGGCGCTGCTCGACACGATAACGATACTGAGACTGGCGCTCGCGGTGGCGCCGGCGCTATCGGTCGCCTGAACGGTAAAGCTGAATGTTCCAGCCGCCGTGGGAGTTCCTGAAATCGCGCCATCGGTCAGGCTCAACCCGGTGGGAAGCGAGCCGCTGCTTACCGCCCAGCTATAAGGAGGGCTGCCGCCGGTAGCTTGAAGGGAAGTCAAGGCATAGGCAATCCCTACCGTGCCAGTCGGTAGAGAGGTTGTGGTCACGGCCGGGCCCCCCAGGATAGTGAAGGTATCAAAGTCTGAGGACAAGGGGTTTTCAACGGAAGTGGCGGTGATGGTGATGGAATTCGAATAGGAATTGGGAGCTGTGTAGAGGATGGTGTCCGTGTCGCCGTTCCCTGAGGAGCCGGTATTGGTATGGTTGCTGAGCGAGCCGCAGGCAGGAGAGCAGTTGCTGCCGCCGCTGGTGAGAGTCCAACTGGCGCCGAGGAATTTGCCGTTGTTGTGGGTAATAAACGCCGTGAAAGTGGTCGAACTACCGCCCTGGAGGCTGGCGGGTTTTGTCTCTAAAGTCAAGGTCGTTGAGCCACCGCCTCCACCGTTTCCGCCCCCGCCCCCGCCCCCGCCACCGCACGCCTGCCACAGCGGCATCACCGCGAGAAGAATCATAGCCATCTTGATTTTAATCATCTTTGACATGGTTTCTCCTTAATTGGGGACCGGCCCCCGTGTGATTTATCCCAGTTGAGTTTTCGGTCGTTCCAATACCGCCATTCCCTTCCAGCCGCAGCAATACCACCAAATTCCCGCTGCGACTAACTCACCGTAAGGGTCAGGATCGTGCTATGGCTTATCGCCGAAGAGCCTGAACCCGCTGTACCACTTACCGTCAAGGTATAGGTTCCCGTGGGTGTGCCGGGATTGGTCGTGCTCCCACCGCCGCCACCACCGCCACCACAACCGGAAAGCGCCAGTGCCAACAGCAGTCCGGCCGCGAGCGGCAGAGTCATTCTCCGGCTGGATATCTATGACTGGCACGACAAGCCTCAATCACGGGCGTTTGAGCCGGTCGGGCGTGCCCAAGCGAACGAGATCACGGCGGAGGAAAGAAGATGACAGAATCGGTTCTTCGTGCAGGTTGCCGGTCTGGTGGAGGCGCCTCCGCGTCCTGCGTTTCAACCCGCTGCGTATGAGTTTCTCTGCTGCTGGAGCATTGCGCAGGGGCCCCTGCGAGTCAATGAAACCGGCATGAAATGAGGATGAAATGCCGATGAACGAAATCGCAAACAGTCACTTTGTCGCAATTGTGAAAAAATCCCCCTGGGGACTGCTCGGGTCGTCAGTCGTGCTATAATCCCGTCGGGAGTGGGGGGACGCCATGGGAAAAGGTGCCGCCCTCCCCGAGATTCATGCATTTTGCTGGGTACAGTCTCGACACGGGCACGGGCGAGTTGCGCAATGGCGATGTGACGGTCCGCCTTACCAAGCAGCCTCTGCAGGTTCTCCTTCTGCTTCTGGAACACCCCGGCCAACTCGTGACGCGCGAGGAACTTCGCATCGCGCTTTGGCCCGATCAGACGTATGTCGATTTTGAAGACAGCCTCAACCATGCGGTGCGCCGCTTGCGCGAGGCGTTGAATGACTCGCCGGAGAATCCCCGTTTTATCGAAACCATCCCGCGGCTTGGTTATCGCTTTATCTGTCCCGTAGATGGCGGGCAAAGCCTTCCTGCGGATGAAGTTACGCGGCCGGGGCGATTGCTGCCAAGACGCAGGCTGATCGCTTGGGGGGTGGGCGTTGGTGCGGTTTTGTTGATCTTCGCCTTCGGGGCGGCCCATCTGCGCCACCTGCTGGCGCCAGGGTCCGCCGCGCCGCGCATCGAATCGTTGGCTGTGCTGCCGGTGAAAAACTACTCCGGGGATCCTGCGCAGGAGTTCTTCGCCGATGGCATGACCGACGCCCTGATCGCCGACCTCTCTCAAATCAAGGCCGTAAAGGTGATCTCACGTACCTCGGTGATGCACTACAAAGGGACAAACGAGACCGCACCGCAGATTGCGCAAGAGTTGGGAGTTGAAGGGATCGTCGAGACCTCGTTCATGCGCTCCGGAAAGCGGGTCAGGATCACCGCCCAGCTCATCGACGCGCGGCAGGACCGGCATTTGTGGGCGAGCAACTATGAGCGCGAGATGGCTGACGTGCTGGCTTTGCAGTCGGATTTAGTGCAGGCGATCGCGGACGAGATTCGGGTGCAAGTCACCCCCGAGGAAACCGTGCGATTAAAGACGTCCCGTCGAGTTGATCCCGAGGTCCTCGAGGCGACTTTCCGGGGCAGGGCGTTACTTGCTTACCCGACACGCGAGGAGCAATTCCGCCAGGCGGTCGATCAGTTCCAGGCAGCGGTGGACCGGGATCCCACCTATGCCCCGGCCTGGGCGGGACTCAGCGAGGCCCTGTGGAGCATGGCCGCTTGGGGGTTCGAGTATGTCCCTCCGGCCGAAGTCCGCGACAGGGCGATGGCAGCGGCGGAAAGGGCGCTCGCGCTCGATGATAACCTCCCCGAGGCGCACGCGGCGCGCGCCATGATCGCGGTCGACGGGGAATGGGACCTTGCCAAAGCGCAACAGCATTTCGAGAAAGCGCTGGAGCTGCGGCCGAGTTATGCGCCCGCCCACATCTTCTATGGCCACATCCTGGGAGGCGAACCGCTTCAGCGCTTTGAGGAGGGACGCCGGCACCTGGACCGCGCCTGCGAACTCGACCCGCTTTCGCCCTGGAACGATCTTACCCTGCTCTCCTGGTGGCTGTTCCAAGGACAGCTAGAAAAGGCGAGGGAGGTGGGAGAGCAGGCATACCAGCGCCATCCCTCGCTGTGGGTGGCCCCCTGGCAAACGGGACTGGTCGAAATCGCCCTCGAGCGGCCGAGCCAGGCAGTACCCCTGTTCGAGGCCGCCCTTAAACTGCTTCAGCCCGAGCGGCCGGCGGTGGCCCTAGCCCCCTTGGGTTTGGCCTACGGCTTGGCGGGGCGCCGGGTTGAGGCCTTAAGGATTCTGGCCGAGATGGAAAAGGCATCCCAGCAACGCTACGTTTCGCCCTTTTACCTGGCGGTCGTGTACTCCGGGGTAGGCGAGATGGACGAGGCCTTCCCCCTCCTCGATCGAGCGCTCGAACAGCGGACGCCCTGGCTGGTGATCTGCACGCCGCACGATCCTCTCTCGCTCGCCCTGCGACGTGACCCGCGATGGAAACCGTTCATCGCCCGCCTGCGCCAGCAGGTCCGCCTGCCTGCTGGTGCTCCCGACCCGTATGAGTAGCCCCTCGAAGTTGCCGGCTAGGGGATGATTCCGGACGGGGCTTCGGTAACCAGCCGCATCGCATCGTCATTCTGGCCCTGGCCTGTACGGGCTGGATCCCCGTGCCACATGGCAAGTCGGCCGCGCGCCGCCCGCCGATACGATCTGCGCTCGCCCAGGCTGCCGTCGGCGTTCCATTCCTCGATGATAGGGGCGGTCCGGCCGTACCTTAAGAACCGCGTGTTCTGCTGCTGCCTTCGCCACCATCCCTCCTGACATCCGTTGCTGATGCCGCACTTAATCCTCCGCCGAAGCAGCGCGCTCCCCAGGATCGGATTGGGGATTAAAGGTTCGTATATCACATACCCTCGGCGTGGCTGGCGCCATCCCGGCAAAGTCCGAAACGCCGGATCAAAAAATCGGCAGACCTTTGCTACACACTGGACTAAAGACACTCCGCGGATGTGCCGATAACAAAGGATGAAGTAATGGTTCCCGGCGGACTGTATGGTTTCAAAATTCATGGACGGGAAAGAACGGAGATGCTCACTGAGCTTAAGGTGGGGGCTACACGCCGTGGCGCCCATCCTGCTATTGGCGGGCATCGCCCAGGTTGCCGGGCTGAAGGCGCAGACTCCGCAGAATAGCTTGCGGACCCTGACAACGACGCACGAGGTCCACAGCCTCTCGGCGGAGGAGGCGGGGCGGGCCTACCCCGTTCACCTGCGGGGCGTGGTGACCTACTATGATGCCACCATCGACCCGAGGTATGGCATATTGTGGATCCACGATGACTCGGGGTGCGTTTTTGCTACGGTGGCCAGACATCTCGCTTCATCTCTTCACGCCGGCCAACTCATCGATCTCCAAGGCGTGAGCGGACCGGGAGAATACGCGTCGGTCGTTAATCAGACGACGATAAGAATAATCGGAGAATCGCACGTGCCTGTTACGGCCCCGCGCATGACTCTGACGCATCTGCTGACGGGGGCGGAGGATTCCCGATGGGTCGAGGTCGAGGGTGTCGTGCGCACGGTGCAGGTCTCGAGCGAAAACGTGGCCCTAACCCTACACATGGCCGAAGGGTTGGTTCCCGCCAACACGGTGAGAGTGGACGGGGTGGACTATAACCGTTTGATCGGCGCCAAGGTCCTCATGCACGCCAACGCCGCCCCTTTCGTCACCAAGAATCGCCAGATGACCGGCGTTCACCTGTTCTTTCCTTCTCTCCAGGAATTAAAGGTGGAAGAAGCGGGCCCGGCGGATGCTTTCTCGCTGCCGCTCCAGCCGGTCACGAACTTGTTGCGGTTCGGAGCCGACACTGCCGACATCCGCAGCGTCCACGTGCGGGGACGGGTAACGCTCGATCGGCCGGGGGAATTACTGTGCATCCAGGACGGCCCTCAAGGGCTTTGCGTTAAGACCTCGCAGACGACCTTGCTCCAAGTTGGAAACATTGCCGATGTGGTCGGCTTTCCCGCGCCGGGCGCGTATAACCCCACCCTGGAGGACTCCATCTTCAAGCGGCAAGACACAGGCAAACCTGTTGGGGCCACGCCCGTGACCTACAAAGAAGCCCTCTCCGGCGACCATGACTCCCAACTTGTCCGGATCGAAGGCGTTTTGACCAACGAAAAGACCGCCGGGGGCGACGTCGTGCTGGTTCTATCCGCGGGCAACGAACTATTCTCCGCAGTCCTGGTGGCCGGTTCGGAGGCCAGCAAGATTCCTGAGTGGCAACCGGGCAGCGAGCTCGAACTGACCGGGGTTTGCACGGTCCAAGGCTTTACCGACCTGAAGGCCTTGGGCTCAAGCGTCTCGCGACCCACGGCCTTTCGCATCCTCCTGAGATCACCCGAGGACGTTGTGGTGCTTCATAGCCCTCCCTGGCTAACGGCCCGGCGGGGGCTGGCGGCACTAGGCGTCACGATTCTGGCCGTCATGGCCATACTCTTTTGGGTGGCCGAGTTGAGGTACCGCGTCCGGCAACAGACGCGGACTATTCGTAACCAACTGGAAGAAGCGGCTAGGCTGAAGCAGGCGGCGGAAGCCGCCAATCGCGCCAAGAGCGAGTTTCTGGCCAACATGAGTCACGAGATTCGCACTCCCATGAACGGGGTCATCGGCATGACCGATCTGCTGCTGGACGCGGGGCTCAACGCCGAGCAGCTCGAATACGCCCACATGGTCAAATCCTCCGCCGAGTCCCTGCTCATCATCATCAACGACATCCTCGACTTCTCCAAGATCGAGGCGGGCAAGCTGGAACTGGAGTCCATCGAGTTCCGGCTGCAAGAGAGCCTGGCGCCCACGCTCAAGACCCTGGCCTTGCGCGCCCATCAGAACGGTCTGGAGCTGACCTGCGATTTCCGCCCGGGAGTGCCGGAGGTGGTGGTGGCGGACCCCAGCCGTTTGCGGCAAATCATCGTCAATCTTATTGGCAACGCCATCAAGTTCACCCCTCAGGGCGAAGTGGGCCTCCAGGTTAGCTTGGAGTCGCGTCGGCAAGATCAGGTCCGGCTGCATTTCGTGGTGCAGGACACGGGAATTGGCATCGCGCCGGAAAAGCAGAAGCTCATCTTCGAGGCTTTCTCGCAGGCCGATGGCTCCACGGCGCGCAATTTCGGGGGCACGGGTTTGGGACTGACCATTTCCAAACGCCTGGTGGAGATGATGGGCGGCCGGATGTGGGTGGAAAGCGTGGAGGGAGAAGGCAGCGCCTTCCACTTCACCGCCAGCCTGGGGGTGGGCAAGGCGGCGCAAGCGCCCCAGGCCGTGGCCGCCGTCACCCTGGCGGGACTGGCCGTGCTGGTGGTGGACGACAACGCCACCAACCGCCGCATCCTCGAGGAGATGCTGAGCCACTGGGGAATGCAGTCCACCCTGGCGGAGAGTGGGGCGGCGGCGTTAGCGTGGGTGCAGCAATCCCCGTATCCTTTCGCCTTTATCCTCACCGATTTTCACATGCCCAACATGGATGGCTTCACGTTCATCGAGCGGCTGCGGCAAAACTCCCTTGCCGCCGCGGAAAGCAAAATCATCATGCTGACCTCGGCCGGGCAGCGCGGCGACGCGGCGCGTTGCCGGGAGTTGGGCGTGGCCGCCTACCTCACCAAACCCATCCGCCAGTCGGAGTTGTTGGACTGCCTGGTACACGTTCTGGGTACTTCGCGGTCCGGGCTCGAGTCGGCGGCGCTGGTCACCCGGCACGCCTTGCGCGAGGAGAAACGCAAGCTCCACGTGCTGCTGGCCGAGGACAATGCCGTCAACCAGAAGCTCGCCGAGCGCCTGCTGGAAAAGCACGGACACACCGTGACGGTGACTACCAACGGACGCGAAGCGCTCGCCGCGCTGGACCGCGAGACTTTCGATGTGGTCTTGATGGACGTGCAGATGCCGGAGATGGATGGGTTCGAGGCCACTGCCGCCATCCGCGAGCGCGAACAGAGCGCCGGGGGACACTTGCCCATCATCGCCATGACCGCCCACGCCATGCGCGGCGACCAGGAACGCTGCCTGGCCGCGGGCATGGATGGCTATATCGCCAAACCCATCCGCACCAAGGAATTAATCGCTCTGCTGGAAACCTTTTCCGCAGCTCCCACCCACCTCGAAAGCCCGCCGAATTGAGATCCGCATTGAGGCGTGCAAGCCACAGTCACTTCGGTGCTGCCGCCGCTATGACAGGGGGAAAACGTGTCAGGGTGCGCCGGGATGAACCGGCATATTGTAGTGGATGAAAGAGCCCTACAGAAAAGGAAAAGCGATTCCATCCTGGCCTCGAGTCTTGCGCCGGTCGTCGTGAGGCGGCAGGCGAAGCGTAGACAGAGGTACCGGTGAGCAGGGTATTGAGCTACGAAAACGAAGATCCGGGCGCCGACCCGGTCCTGACGGTGGGAAGCGGGTAGCGCAATCGTACGCGTTCTTTGCGGTCGCTTGCGGCTCTTCGTCCGTCCATACGATTTCGCGTCTGGATGTTAATGTAGTTGATGTTCCTATCTTACGAACCGCGGAGGAAGCCAAAATACCCCTTCCTCCGCGCTATCCACCACCATTCACCTCGCCGCTATTTGGCCGGCGGGCTTGGACCTTCAGAGTCATACTTAGCTTCAAGCTGTTCAAACAAGTCATCCGGCATTTTGAGGTCATTGACCAACCAATCCCGTCGATCGGTGTACCCATGGGCCGAAAGCACTGTCGGATATCCATTTACTTCCTTCGGCGTGGTGCAGAAATAGTAATCACCGGGAAGTTCATCGAGGGCGTTGGGATGCAGGACGTAGGGGGAGCCCGCCTCGTTCTTCGCCCGTTCCAGCAGCGCCGGGACATCACTTTCCTTGATCTTGCCTTCCTTGGCCATGTCCTCGAGGTTCGACTTGGCTATCTCCCATTCGTCTTTCGGAAAGAGAAATAGCAGCTTGTTCTTAGCCCAATACGGTCGCGAGTGGGGATCGTTCAAAATATTCTTGAGCGCCTTGCAGTGCGGACACCAAGAGGCCATAAAGATGAGGGTTGTCGCGTTGTCGGGGGACAAGGGAACGCTCACGCCCGTGCTGGACTCCCCCGTGACCGTGGGAACTCGCAAGAGGGTGCTCGCCCCCGGGGAAGCAGGGTTCTCGGGCGGCGTGGGTGGTGCCGGTTCGGCGTTGCCGCTGGGGAAGTCATCATTCGTGTACACCCGCGTCGCCTTCTTGGTGCTCGAGTTTTGCTTATCCTTTGGGGCTGGGGCGGCGTCGCCGGTGGATTGCGCCACGCTCACGGGGGCGGCCAATAGCAGCAACATCACCACACTCGGCCACCAACTCACTTTCCGCTTCATTGAGCCCTCCTTCCATAGGCGGCCTCGTTGAATGAGGCTCGGTGCTTCAGACCTGGGTACATCCTGACGAGAGAAACCACCGGCTCCTCCAGTATCCCGCGCCTGGCGTGAACGTTTTAAAATGGCCATGGCCTTTGGTGGGGTGGAGGGCTGATGGCAGGCCTTTCACGGCACTGGTGCTGGAACGCATGAGGTGTCCCTTCCGGCCCGCTTGTGGATGCCGGACTAGCCGTCACGGAATAGGCGCTGTGCCGAATTACTTCCTTAAGAAAACGAGCGTACTATACTCCCATACTCCCCTAATGTCAACATATATTTGGTTAATAAGCTATGCGTGATAATTACCGAATCTAATGCCGAGTTGCAAAAACCGGAACCGTTGCCGACATGCTCGGGAGAGGCTGCCGTGAGCGGGCTGGCGCCGACGTATCCCTCGGCCCGTCGGTGGACGGGTTTCGCGACCGTCGGATTCGTCTGCGGCTCTTGTTGGGGAAAGGACGTTTTGCGGGTGCGGGTTCGAGGCCTATAATGGGCGCCATGTCGCGCCTTCGACGCCTGGGGGTATCCGACCGTTGGCCCATTGTTACCTGCCGCTTGTTACCCCGGGGGCGGATTCTCTCCGCGTCGGAATTCGCCTGTTTGGCGCACGGGATCCATGAGCGCCGCACGGAACACGGTATCCGGACGGCGCTTGCAAGGGCCGCAGATAGATTCGTCTCGGAGCCGAATAACTCTGCGCCACCTCTCGCTACCCCGCTGCCGGTTGAGGCCGTCATCAAGCCGAACGAGTCGTAGGTGTATGTTGCGGCCTTTCCCGCGGCACAACCCGCAAATCGCCTCAATGTCCCTATCGTTTCTCAATCTCCTTAGCATCCGCGAGAGACGTGGCGGCAATTTGGTAAAAAAATGCTCCATTAGTCCACATCACCGCCGATTGTTTCTGATCCGGCGCAAGTAGGAATCGAATTTTCAACCAAACGTTCTTTCAACAACATGCAGGCCAGCGGATGACACTCAAGACCGTAAAAAGCGGCCGTAATCCGATAAGCAGAGCGCAGATAGAGCGCGTGTTCGCGGCCTCCTTGCCGTTGGATTGCCGTTCAATCAAAATAGGTGCTTGACTCGCAAGAGTAGCCGGTTTGCGACGCCCGACTCCCCCTTGCCACATTTCCCTGTACCGTTTCCAGCGGGAGAGATACATTCTTGTCTCGAGAATTGCTGCCGGCAGAACTGGCGGAATTGAATTCTCCAAGAGGTCCAATTGAAAGTTCGGATATGGACGATGGTGGCAGTGTTTTCGGTGCTGCTGATTATGGCGGCCGAGATTGTGTTTTCGGTCCGCGGCGAGTCGCTGAGTTGGGATGAAGGCGACCACATCTTTGCCGGCTATATGTCGCTCAAGACCCACGATTACGGACTCAATCCTGAGCATCCTCCGCTGGCGAAGATGGTCGCGGCGCTCCCGCTGCTCCCATTAGCTCTTCGCGTTCCGCCTCTGCAAGGCCGCTATTTCAAGTTGGAATCCTATCTGGACGGCCGGGAGATGATCTTCCGCAACGGCCCAAGCGACGGCGGCCGCTACACGGCAGACTCCATCATCTTCCGTGCCCGCATGTGCGTGACGGTCTTTGTCCTACTTCTTGCCCTGCTCACGTTTCTGGCCGGCAGGGAAATGTTCGGAACGGCAGCGGGGCTGATGGCCATGACTCTGGTCGCCTTTGAGCCGACCCTCCTTACCAACGGTCCCTTTGTTACAACCGACACAACCGTATCTTGTATGTTTCTGGCCACCATTTATAGTCTGTATCGCTGGGTCAAAGCGCCCAGCCTGTTACGGCTGCTCACGGTTGGCCTGGCCGGCGGATTGGCGCTGGCCGCCAAACACTCCGCGATTCTGCTGCTGCCCATGCTGGCCGTCCTCGTGGCCGGAGAGTTGGTTGTGCGCTGTGTTTCGCTGCGGCGCTCGACTTCGGGCGTGGCCTGGTTGAGGGCCTGCAGCCTGCACGCATTCAAGCTCTTCGGCGGACTGGCGGCCATCTTGGCGCTTGCCATCCTCGTCCTGTGGGCGTTTTACGGATTTCGCTACTCGGCGCGCCCGCCCGGGCTGCATCTCGGTCCAGATCTGGCCACCTCTGTTCGGGGACTCAAGCCATTCGAGGCCCAAGGCATTCGCTTCTTTGCCCGCTATCACCTGCTCCCGGAGAGTTATCTCTACGGTCTCGCCGACGTGAGACAGATGAGCAACGGCATGCCCACATACATCTTGGGCAAGGTCTATAGCCACGGCGTCTGGTTCTATTTTCCCGTGGCGATGGCCATCAAACTAACACTGGGTATGATCGGACTGCTCGGCATCGCCGCCGCGGCTCTATTGACCGGCAGGTTCCGTCTTACTCGTGAGATATACTACCTGGTCGTGCCGGTGGCGGTCTATCTTGCCGTTGTGATTGCGTTGCCGCTCAACATCGGCATCCGTCATATACTGCCAACTCTTCCCTTCCTAATTTTGCTGGCGGCGGGCGGAGCTTGCGCCTTGGCACGCAATAAAAAAACGTGGCGCTACGCCGTCGCGGCCCTCGTAATTGCTCACTGCCTGAGCTCGCTCATGGGTTTTCCAACTTACATGGCATACGCCAACGAGGCCTGGGGAGGCCCCAGCCAGACGCACCGCTACCTGACCGACTCGAATACCGATTGGGGGCAGCAGTTAATCGCCGTCAAAGCCTACGTGGACCAGCACCACATTCACGATTGCTCGTTCGCCTATTTCGTCGCTCCCTTTATTCTGCCCAGCGACTACGGCATTCCGTGCAAGCTGCTGCCCACCGCCGATACCGGGTGGGTGGGGATGGAGATTGAGGTTCCGCCCGTTGTTCATGGCCCCGTATTCATCAGCTACTCGGATCTGGTTGGATACGAGTTTGGCACAGAGAAGCTAAACCCCTATCAGGACTTTATTGCGCGTGAGCCGGATGCGGTAATCCAGAATGGCGTCGCCGTCTATAACGGCGACTTTTCCATCCCCATGGCCCGGGCGATCAAGTACGTCAATGATGCCTGGCGGTTGCGCAGGGGCAAAGACTTCGCGGGGGCGCTGCAAAATGCCGAGACCGCCGTCAGCGTCGATCCCCAATTCATCGATGCGCAACGCGCGCTCGGGCGCTTGCTCCAGGACCAGGGAAGAAATGCTGAGGCCGCAATCCACTACAACCAGGCCTTGGCCATCGCCCGCACGATGGAGCCATCGGCTCAGGAGCAGCCGGTCAACTGGATCACGCAGCGGCTTGCCGAGATCTCCAAATCATCCACTCCGGAAAAGTGATAGGAGAAAACGTCGAAGGAAAAGGGTCAGAGGGAGAAAAGGGTGTCAGGAGAGAAAAGGGTGTCAGGAACGTGTGAAAAAATTGGTTTTACCGATTTCAGCACTACGCATTTTCAATAAGTTACACGGTTGAAAAGGGGTCCGAATTCAATTCTTTCACACGTTCCAGGTACCCTTTCGGAGGAGAAAGGGGTATCAGAAGGGGTTCAGGTACCCTTTTTGGGGCGCCGGGGGTTGCGGAGGGTATTTTCCAATCCCAACTGCGCCACCACCTTCGACACCCAGGAGTCCGAACCGTACGGCCGGCTGCGTTTAAGGGCATACCGGATTTTTTCAATTTCCTCTTTCGCTTGGGGGTGGTTCAGCCACGCCAGGTAATCCTCCGGCGCGGCGACCGGGCACCGGCTGAGCCGTGGCTTTTGCTTTTCCTTTCCGCAATGGCGCGCGTACGCGCTCGACCAGGGCCAGTCTTCGGCCTTCTTGACCAGCCGGGCGCGCTGGGCGTTTCTTTCCACGTAGCGAACCAGCGTCAGGAAATGGCCGCCCCTTTCCACCGGCAGCGACTTGTAGCGGCCCTGGTAAATGTGGCCGTAGCCCGCCGTGCGGGTTTGGGCATGATAGCGCTGCGTGTGGGTCAGGCGGAGGAAGCTGCACTACGCTACCTCGCGCTACCCCCTTGATCGACCTACCCGATAAACCGCAGGGTCATTAGCTCACCTTCAGGGTGAGGGACATGCTGTGCTGCAAGTTGGCCGCGCCCGAGGCGGTCCCGGTGACGGTCAGGGTATAGTTTCCGGCCGGCGTTCCGGGATTGCTGTTTCCTCCGCCGCCTCCGCCCTCGCCTCCCCCCCCGCAGGGTTGCGGTTGATGTGTTAGATGAGGCCCGTGTCCCACCCCCTTGCTTTTTCTATCGGCGTCGGGTACGCGTGTACATGGGGCGGCTCCGCTTCACAATCTCGATGGGTCCTATTTTGATACGTACGACATCTCTGCAGTTAAATTGCTCCAGGATTCGGCGTAGGGGGCGGTAGAAGACCACGAGGAAGGCCAAAATCGCAATAAAACCAATGAGAGGCCAGACGACTGTTATGAACTTTACCCAGCTCATTATTTCTACCCGCACAGTTCCTCCTAGCCCCCGGCGCAACCGCATTCCTGCTGGCCTAGAAAAACCTACGCATCATCCCCTTTAGAGATACCTGGGACCGAGCCGGACTGTCAAAACGCAATTTTGGAGGCGGGGTGCGAGGGGTAGGTTACAATTTTGTCTCAGGACAGATTTAGAACGAGGGATATAGGGGGAGGTCTTAGTTCTGTCCTGGCTACGAGCGGCCTGTGGGATTCTTGTCCCCCGTGGGAGATTCGGTCTGAGCGCCTCTATCGGGGGCCGCCTCCGGTGGCCAAACGTACCAATCGCTGGCAAGCAACTCCTCTATGAGCCCGTCCATGATTCGGACGTGCTCGGGATCTTCCTTGAAGCGGGATATTTCGCGGGCCACTGACGCACCAGAATCATCTACATTAGCCTGGAGGAATTTGTTTTCAAAGGTTGCTATCCGCCGCAGGATATCGGCAACTTTCAATGGGGGTTTCGAGTGCTTTCTAAGAATGCTGTCCGCTGCATAGGCAATCGCGGGCCTGTCCGAAACCCATTCTACACTGAGCAGCCGCTTGCTTAACAAATCCATCTCGCCCACGGTGGGATTGTCACCAGCCTTAGTTGCTAACTCACGAAGCGAATCGACCGCTTTTTCCAGGGTATTTTCCAGCCCGCGCCCGAGAAGGAAGGGGTCGTGCAGTTCTGTCAGCTCCGCTTTGACATCTACCAAACGCTGGATCATGGGTCTAACAATCTCGCGGACGCGCGCCAGCATATGGCTGTTGTCGCTCATCGAGCGGCGATGTTCCTCGTTTTCATCTTTGGTCTCCTTGAACATTTGGCGCTCCAGGATCTTCTCCCAAAGCGTCCAGACCGTCATAAGCGCTTTCCCACTTAGGCCGTTCAGTAACCCTGAGTGGTAAATTTGCGGATTGTGATAGTTGGGTGCATTGATCCGTGCGACCTTGAAGTAGAACACTTGCCCCGTCTCACGGTCGGTGAGCGCAATCTGGGTGACGTAGCGTGGGTCTCTCCACGGGTTTTCGTCTTCCGGGATTTCGTCAATGGACAGGCCTATTTCCTTGAACATACGCAGTGGAATTTCGGGAAGTCCCTCCGCACGCCGTTTGGCATTCAACGCCTCAAGCTGTTCGGGGGATGGTGCTTCTTGACGGGGAGGGTTCATTCGCTCTCACCTTTCATTCCACCATGGACTAGTCAACAGGCTGCCGGGCGGAAGCGGAATGGGGAGCCATCGGGGGGTTCATGAGGTCGAATTGAGCGGCTAAGTCGTTCTCAGCCTTATTCACGACAGGCTAAGTGTTTTAGCCTCCGACGTATTGGCAATCCCCCGGCAATGCATGGGTTAAATAAACAAGCTCAAGCGTTCTGCTGACCTTAGAAGCGTCATTTAGGAATGCCCCGATCCTCCCCTGAAGTCCGCTTCTTGCCCACTCATCTTGAACCCGGCCTACGCTGGCTTCCGCCCATGGCCTAACCGCCTGCTCTGGTCCCTTCCCGAGGACTTGGCCGGAGATGCCATCCTGAACCCGCAAGACACCCGCATCCTCCGAATGGAACACTATTCGCGGTTTAGGGAAGCCAAGAAGGATATCTCGAAAGCAAATCTCGACGAAGGCATCCGAATCCGCTGCGCTTATTACCCTACCATCCACGGGGACACGCTGGAGGCTTGTCGAGCTTGAGCTACGATCCGCGCAGGCCTTTGCCAACGCGACAATATCAGAAACAAGATGCCGTGCCGTTTCCAGCAAAGTTTCAAACTGACAAAGCTCCGTTCCGAAGTGAATACCCTTTGCGTGCAAATAGAGACCACTCGAAATCTCTTTCGGTTCGCATAAGGTTGAATCCAGTTCTCGCGGATAGTCGTAAGTCAATTCGCCGAGGGGGGCGCTCGCCTTTTGCACAGCGACCGTTTTGACCTGGATGAGAGGTAATTGCCCGCTTAGCTTACGTACTGCTTGTGAATCTATCCATTCGATGAGCGGACTGACGACATATCGTTTTATGTCTTCAAGGTGCCGCACTTCGCGTTCCCGAAGGCTGGCGCTTTTAAGGGCCTTCACGCTCCACCAAGTGAGCCACACGTAGACGGTGGTTACCACCACCAGCAACAAGTTCGCGTAACGGTTTAACCAATCCAGAAATTGCATTGGAGGCATTTTAGCAGATTAAACCGCGCTTGAAGTACCCGTGTTTTTGACCCCGCAATGTGTGGCGGCATAAAGGGTGAGAGAAAACCTAGGTCCATAACACCGCCGCCACAACGCATTCAGCCCTTCCACGGGAATGTGTGTGCCTTCACGCTCTGATAATTCGCGTCGAGCGCCGGTTCGAGCAGAAGGACGGCAGCGATGCGGCGGGCCATCTCCTGCACGTAGCGGACTTCTTCTTTCGTCAGGGGGCGGCCGAAAAGTTTTTCTTCGCGGTAGGAAAGCCATTTCTTCATGACCTGATAGCCGCCGATGGTGTATTCCCAAACCCGTAGTGGAATGTTTGACCAGTAAGCCACGTCATTCAGGTAAATATCGCAAGTGCGGTCGCCCAGTAGCGGCGACTTCACGTCGCCATTTTTCGGATGGCGGGGTAAACCCGCCGCTACAGCAGCCAGCTCTTGTTCGGTGTAAGCGCGCTCGATGATCTTCCCCTTGCCTGGCATGGTGACGCCGCCCTTGCCCGCATGTCCCCACCCGGCGGTAACGGCAAAGTGCTTCGCTTCATCCAGAGTCGTCCCGTGTGGCAAGGTGAAGGTGCCGATTCTTTGTAGGGGCGGTTCGCGAACCGCCCCTACGTCGGTTTCCGCGTCGAGCAATGTGGCAATCTGTCTGCCCAGTGCCGCCGAGGCTAGTAATGCTTCCTTGCTGTCCGGCAGCGGAATGCGCGGCCAGTCCTGGCGCAGCGCACCCCCGTTTTCCCTTCGATAGTCAGGGGCGTGGAGGATGGTGAGAGTGTGGTAAAAAACGTCCGGTGCGTTGTCAATGTTCCCAGCGCGCGTGAGGTAAGCCAGCAACGAATCGCTAATGTTGAACCGCGTGCCGTTCGCCAACATACGCGGGTCTTTGCCGTCATGCGTAGTAAGGAGGGGCTTTGTCTCGTTTGTGGGCCTGAGGTAAAGGGGAATGCAGCTTGCCCCACGATCCATCAAGTCCAAGCACCCGATGCTTCGAATGAACTGGGGCCTCGACCACTCACGCCTGGGCTTGCGTTGCGACACGAGCCAAAGGTTCTCACCAAAGACTTGGGGGAAGTAATCGGGTGACCTCCTGCTGAGAAGATCAGCTTCCGGTTCCCAGTAAAGCCATTGCACATCAAGCGGTCTGTAGCAGTGACGAACAATGTACTGCTCTAGGAAACCTCGCTTCGACAGCCATGCTCGCACAGTCGTGGCTTGATACTGCGGGGTGTCTTCCATCGCTCGGGGGCAAGAGCGCTTCATCTCCTCGTCGCTGACTTTAGGGTCGAAATATTGTCTCACCCGTCCGATCAGCCGCTCGCGGTCAATGTCCACCACGAAATCGTCACGCTTGGTCTGTACACCCGGAAAGAAGACAGGAAATAAATCGGGCAGCAAGGGCCATTTCAGGTAGTCCGGGGAGAGGGCTCGCAGCTTGAAAGGAAGGCCGATCCCAATGACCGGCTCCAATGTTGCATATCGTTCCACCAGATGGTCATCGGTGAGGCCTGCGACCAGGGCCTGTCTACGTTCATCCGCTCTGGCTTGATTCATATCCCGATAGAGGACTACGGCATCCTTTGACTTCAGGGCGGCTTGTTTTGAGACGAGCAGGCTTATAGCAGTCCCAATCTTTATACCCGGCGACTTACCTTGCACCGCAAACACAGTCTCGCTGGTTCTCCCGTCTGGCGCATACTCGGAAATGATCCGGTCACCGTGGAGGTTGTCGATCCAGATCGTGTCAAACGCTTCCAGATACCGCTCCCTCATGCCAGTGAAGGATAAACCGTCGAGCCATGAATAATTGGAAATCAAACACACCACGCCTTTACCAGTCTTCTCAACAATGCGCCTTTCGGCCATGCGGAAAAAGCGCACGTAAAGATCGTTCAAGCCCTGGCCCTGTGGGGCGGGCGCTTGCCGGGTGGCGCGGTAGGCCTCAGAAAGATCACGTTCTTCATCCATGCTGGCAATTCCCGCGAAGCTGTTGTAGGGCGGGTTGCCGAGAATTACCAGGATGGGCACATCAAGCTTGACGTGCTCGGCGGCATCGCGTTCTTCCTCCAACTCAGGGAAGATAAGGCGCTGCTTGGGGCCTTTGGGCGGCTCCCAGCCGGTGAGAGCGTTGGTGAGATAAACGCCAACCCGTTCCCTCGGCCTCTCGGACAGCGGCGCGCCCATGTTCTGCAAAAATAAGCCGACCTGCAAGTGTGAGACAACAAAAGGCGCGGGGAGAATCTCGAATCCGAAGACACGTTTTTGAGCCGCTTCCTTGAGGTCGCTTGCAGTCAGAGCATCCTCGCCACGCTCTTTGAGTGTGCGATAAATTCGGTCAAGGACTTCCACAAGATAAGAACCTGTGCCACAGCAGGGATCGAGCACATAAACATTCTTGTTGGCTAACCCGTCTGGCAGATTCAATTCCTCGCGCAAGACGGTGTCCACGCGTTCCACCATGTACTTCACGATTTCCGGCGGCGTGTACCAGACGCCCAAGTCCTTGCGCAGTTCCGGGTCAAAGGCTTCCAGGAACGGCTCGTAGAAATACTGCACCGCGTGCGATTCCTGAAACCTGTTAAAAAACGAAGCGCGGTCAATGCGGTTCAAAACCATAGCCGCCCAGTCCAGCACTTCGGTGAGCTTGAGGGTTTCGAGTTCTTGCGGGTCGGCTACCAGGTGGAAGAGTTTGGAGATCATCGGCACGCGCAGATAGCGCGCCGTGGTATACCAGTCGAATCGCGCTCTGGAATTCGGTGAGTTTTGCTTGGCCCACAGCACCCAAGCGGAGAAAACACCGTAAAAAAGGGTCTGAACCAGGCTGGAGCGGAAAAAGTGCTCGCCTTTCTCACCCTCAAATTTCAGCCCTAAAGCTTCTTCCAGGGCCGTACGCACCGTCGCCAGTGCGTCAAGTTCTACGCCCTCAATCCGCGCCCTCGCATCCCGAGCGTAAGAAGCCAGAAACCACGCCACGTCTTCCGGCGCGGCTAACTGGGCAGCGTGCCGCATGACGCGCAAGAGGTATTCCTCGAACCGTGCTTCGATCTTCTTGGAAAGGCTGCTCGGATGGACGGCGGCGGCCCAGAAAGCCCTCTCGCTGTCGGCCAGACGGAATGATTCCAGTTTGGCAAACTTGCCCTCCGCATCATGTCCGACTAAAACGAAGTCGCGGTAGTTTGTCACCAGCACTTGCCGGTATTTGCCCCAGTAGCGGGAAACCTGTTCGCCGTCAGCGGTCATCCAAGCGTCATCCCTCGTGGACTTCACCTCAATGACGCCACGCGCGGGCGGCTGACCGGGAAGGGGTTCGGCCTCGGAAGGTTTCTGGAATTGCTCGGCGGTGAATAAGCCTCCATCGGGAAGCCCGGCGCCACGGTTGGCGAGGTTCATGATGCAACGGACCCGAGGCTTGAGGCGCTTCCCGACTTCATTGAAGAGGTTCGAGAGCGCGGGATAGTAGGAGGCTTCCTTGACGGCGGCGCCCGAAGATCGGATGTCGCGAAGTTCACGCAGATAGGTTTCCAGCGGCGTCATGGGAAGCGGACCAGTAGGAAGAAATAGTTACCACAAATGAACGGATTGAGCAACGATTCGTTGCGCCCATGCAACAGCAACGGTAGCGCGAACTCCCGATTCTTCGGTTCGCGGCTCTTCCCTGGATTCCGCTTCCGAATCCGAGAGCAGCACCCGCGGTTGAAACTTGCGGCTTTTCCACCCTATCCTGGTTCAAATCTGTAGCCTCTGGCTGATTCCCAGGGCGTTTGGCCCACCCTTAAGGTCGGGAATCCCAAAACCCAGCCGCAGAGGGTGTGAATGAATTCAAAGCCACGGTTGGGCACGGATTCGCACAGATTAAAAACCGAGGCATTGTCCGTGGTGATCCGTGATGACCCGTGGCTCGAACCCGTTCTTTCATCGCTTCACAGGGCTGGGATGGCTCGGCCGGTCGGGACTCAGGCGGCGGGGGTCCAAGCGCTGGTCAGGCCGGATGACAGCTTGCCTCCTACAAGATGCTGCAAGCAGCCCGCGACGCTCAACCTGGCTCGGAAAAACTCCAATCGCGGGAATTCGACAAGGCCGCTGTCAAGTACGGCTCGGAACAACTTCAATCGCGGGAATTCGACGTGACGGTTGTCAAGTACGGCTCGGAACCACTTCAATCGCGGGGAATCGACAAGGCCGTTGTCAAGTATGGCTCGGAAAAACTTCAATCGGGGAGATTCGACAAGGCCGCTGTCAAGTGTGTTGGACAGGCTCAATTGTACAGAGCGACATGAATTGGAGCGTCGATCTCCAATCGACGAAGGCGGTGGCAGACCGCGGCTACAGCCGAATGCGCGGGCATTTATGTCGCTCTGTAGTAAGAAGGGTGGCCCAAGAACCCGGGCGCAAAGCTTGGAAGTTATTGAAAACAATGGAGAAACTTCGCGTGTTGGATGGCTGCCGTCATGTCGTTGAAAACAAGGTGGTTGTAGCCATTCTGCCGGATCTTAATGGTTGCAATTGAGCTCTGGGGACTTGCTAAGAGTTCTGGAATGGGTGCTGTGGCGGGGGTACGAGAAAAAAGATTCCAGAATCCAAAATCCGAAGTCCAAGTTTCGTGTTTCGCTTCGTGCTTACCGACTACCGGCTTCAATTCGCGTTCCCGCCATTCCCTGCAAGGCTTCCGGAATGCGCTCGGGTGAGGTGATGATGGCCAAGCGCCCACCGCGTTCGAGGTAGGCGAGCGCGGCTTCAATCTTCGGCCCCATGCTGCCGGCGGCGAATTGGCCCTCACGCAGGTAACGGCGCGCCTCGGTCACGCTCAGGTTGGAGACGGCGCGTTCCTGCGGCGTGCCGAAGTTGAGCGCCACTTGCTCCACGCCGGTGGAGATCAGGAAGAGTTCCGCTTCCAGTTCCCATGCCAGCAGGCTGGAGGCGCGATCCTTGTCGATGACCGCGTCGATTCCCACCAGGCGCTCACGTTTGAAGACCACGGGAATGCCTCCGCCACCGCAGGCGATCACCAGAGCGTCACTGGCAAGCGCACCCTGAATGGCGGCGAGCTCCATGATCGTCTTGGGCTCCGGCGAGGGCACCACGCGCCGATAGCCGCGCCCGGAATCCTCGACCATTGTCCAACCCTGCGCGGTGCGATGCTGTTCTGCTTCCTGCTGTGAATAGAAAGGGCCGACCGGTTTCGAGGGATGGCGCCAGGCGGGGTCACGCCGCGAAACCAGCACCTGCGTCACCATGGTCACCACCGGCCGTCGCAAACCGTGACGCTGAAGAGTTTCCTGAAGGATTTGTTGGAGAAGGTAACCGATGGTAGCCTGCGTTTCCGCCACGCAAGCATCGAGGGGAAGAGGCGGAACTTGCGCCGCGGCCATTTCCGAGCGCAGCAGCGCGTCGCCCACTTGCGGGCCGTTGCCATGCGTCACCACCACGCGGTAGCCGGCCGCCATTACGGCAGCAATGCCTTCACAGGTTATGCTGAGGTTGGCTCGCTGCTCTTCCAGGGTGCCGCGTTCCCCCGGCTTCACCAGGGAATTGCCGCCAATGGCCACCACGGCGATAGGCATAAAGCGTCTCAGGAAAGCAGCGCCAGGAGAATGGCCTTCTGCATGTGCAGGCGATTCTCCGACTGGTTGTAGGCGATGGAACGGGGGGAATCCATCACGTCGTCGGTCACTTCCTGGCCGCGGTGCGCGGGCTGGCAATGCATGAAGACCGCTTGCGGGCCCGCCACTCGCATCAGTTGGGAATTCACTTGATAGGAGCGGAATACTTCCTGGCGAGTCTCGGCTTCCTGCTCCTTGCCCATGCTGGTCCAGACATCCGTGTACACCGCGTCGGCGCCCCTCACCGCCTCCGCCGGATCGTGCGTCAGCGTCACGTCGCCGCCCTCACGTTTGGCGTCGGCCACCACGGAGCGGTCCGGCTCATAGCCGGGCGGGGTGGCCAGACGCATGTGGACGCCCAACCGCGCTGCGCCGTAGATCAGCGAATGTGCTACGTTGTTGCCGTCGCCCACCCAGGCAAGGGTTGCGCCTTCCAGCCTACCTTTGCTCTCCAGCAACGTCAAGTAGTCGCCCAGCGCCTGGCAGGGATGCTCGAAATCGGAGAGGCCGTTGATGACGGGCACACAGGCGTGCTCCGCCAATTCAAGCGCCGTCTGGTGCGAATACACACGCGCCATGATGACGTCCACCCAGCGCGAGAGGTTGCGCGCCACGTCCTTCACGGCTTCACGCTTGCCCAATCCCACTTCCTCCGAGTTTAAATAGAGCGCCCTTCCGCCCAATTGGCTGATGCCCAGATCGAAAGTTATCCGCGTGCGCAGACTTGGCTTTTCGAAAATCATCGCCAGCGTCTTGCCCTCGAGCGCAGTATGGTAACGGGCGGGAGCCGCCTTTACTTCCTTCGCCAGCTTCAAAAGGAATTCAATGTCCTGCGGAATCAGATCATGGATGGAAATCAAGTGCCGGCGCGCCATCGTTGACGGGCGCAGAAGCGGCCCTGCTTGTTTCGGCATGGGGGGAACAATGTTGAGCTTTCGCATAAGCAATTCTCTCCTGGGCAACTCGCTGCTTTCGCCGGGTCAATTCCCGAGGGTTTGGGTCGGGACAATGGGGCCGGATTTCCGCTTTCGCCGGAACCCCCGGCCATCAACCATCAGGCAATCTTCCGCTCGCGCTGCGCTGCGAGACCTTTGGTGAACCTCTCCAGAATTTCACCCAACCCGGGCTGGGTGCGCTCTTCGATTTCATAATTCACTCGCAGACAGGGCTTGTTCAGGCGCAACAGCCGTGCCAAGTCGACGGGCGTTGCTACCAGCACCAGATCGCACGGAGTACGGTTGATGGTCTCTTCCAGTTCGTGGCATTGCGTCTCGCTGTAACCCATGGCGGGCAAGAGTCCCTTGAGGTGGGGAAAACGCTTAAAGGTTTCATCGATTGAGCCCACCGCGAAGGGGCGTGGATCAACTTGCCCGGCGGCCTCAAATTGGGCCGCTGCCACCACTCCTGCTCCATACGTCATGCCGCCGTGGGTGAGCGTGGGCCCGTCTTCCACCACCAGTACCTTCCGGCCTTTTATCTTCTCCGGCTCCGCCACGCTGACCTTGCAAGCCGCCTCAACGATGGTGGCCGCAGGATTGTGCTGCCGGACGTTCGCGCGGACCGTCTCAACGCCTTCCGGCGAAGCCGTGTCAACCTTGTTGATCACCACCACTTGCGCCCGCCGCAGGTTGACCTCGCCAGGGAAATATCCCAACTCGTGCCCCGCGCGGTGGGGGTCGGCCACCACGATTTCCAGATCCGAGCGGAAGAAAGGTGTGTCGTTGTTGCCGCCATCCCACAAAATCAACTCCGCTTCCTGCTCGGCTTGGCGAAGAATGGCCTCGTAATCGACGCCCGCATACACCACCGTGCTCGCGCGGATGTGCGGTTCGTACTCCTCGCGCTCTTCAATGGTGCAGCGCCCCGTCTGCAAGTCAGCGAGCGTGGCAAATCGCTGCACGCGTTCGGCCACCAAATCACCGTAGGGCATGGGGTGGCGCACCACCACGACCTTCCAGCCCAGCTCCCGCAGCGCCTGGACCACCCGCCGCGATACCGGGCTCTTGCCGCAACCCGTGCGCGTAGCGCACACCGATACCACCGGCACACGCGCCGGCACTTGAGTGCGCTCCGTCGCCAACAGCCAGAAGTCGGCGCCCGCCGCCACTGCTCGCGAGGCTAAGTGCATTACCGTGGGGTGCGACACATCGCTGTAGGCAAAGACCACCACATCCACGGACTGTCCGTGAATGAGGTGTTCCATTTCCGCTTCCGCCACAATGGGGATGCCGGATGGGTACAACGTACCGGCAAGTTCCGGCGGGTAGCGGCGCTGGTCGATGTTCGGAATCTGCGTGGCCGTGAAAGCCACCACCTGGAAGGCAGGATTGCTGCGGAACACGACGTTGAAGTTGTGAAAATCCCTGCCCGCTGCACCGAGAATCACGACTTTCTGCATGACTACCCCCCGACCGCTTGACCCGGCGCGCCACTCCGCCGGGCGAGTATGTGCTTTGGAAGGCTCGCGCTCACTTATTCTGGGGCGAACCAGTTCATCCTAGCCTTGCCAGTGCAAAAGGCGGGCCATGAATCAACTGTTGTCAGAAGCCGCCTAAGTCACTCATTCTTGTGGACGAATGTGATCGTGAACTGTAGCAGGAGGGCCGGGGCGACCCGGGTCTGTGGGTTATCACACTGCGAGAAGGGCACTTACGCTGGGATACGATTTTGATAACTGACAAGGCGTGGGTTGTGGGATGTCAGCCGGATGGCGAAGGGACTAGTTGTCCCCTGGCCAAGCAGCGATGCATGACCGCGTGAGGGGTAGCGCAGGGCGGCAGAGCCACATGAGAAGGTCAAAAGGCAAAGTGCAAAAGTAAGAAGGCCTACGCGGCTGGCGCGGACCTCAACGGCGGAGCTCGGCGCTACACCTGCTCCAAAAATGCGTTCGACCGGGGCTTCGCCCCGGAACCTCAAACATCAACGAAAGACAGAATAGGGAAAAGGAAAAAGGAAAAAGAATCAAGGAATATCCACTTCCCGCACACAACGGAACCCGCTGTCGTTGCCCCCGCTGGCCGGATTGACGAAGTAGCGGACCGAAACGCGAACGCGCCAGGGATCGAGGTACCAGGACCCGCCACGCAGAACGCGGTATTGGCCGCTGTCCGGGCCTCGCGCATCACGCTCCTGGCTGGCGGCGTAATAATTCCCCCCATACCAGTCGTTCACCCATTCCCAAACGTTCCCCAGTATGTCGAACAACCCGAACCCATTCGCGCGCATCTGCGCCACTTCACGCGTCTTTCCGCCGCTGTTGTCGGAATACCAGGCAACCTCATCGATGGGCCCGTAGCGCACCTCCGTGCTGCCCCCGCGCGCGGCATATTCCCACTCCGCTTCCGTGGGCAGCCGCCCTCCTGCCCAGCCGCAAAACGCCGTGGCGTCATCCCAGGTTACCTCCACAATCGGCATGTTCTTACTCGCCCAGCCGCTGTTGAAGCGGGGAGCATCCGGCATGTGCCGGCGGGCGGCGCCGGCGAAGTGCTTGTAGGCCCCCACCGTGACCGGCGTCTGGCCCATCCAGAAGCCTTGCGTAATCATCACTTGGTGCGACGGCCTTTCATCATCGGAGCACGCGCTGTCTTCTGGCGAGCAGCCCATCATAAACGTTCCAGGGGGAATCCACACGTACTTCAATCCATCTTTTGGGTTCTCGCGCGGCGCACCCGGCGATGGAGCAACACCCTCCAGCCGTGCCTCGATCCGTGTAGCCTGCTCCGCCGCGAGCGTAACGCTCTGCTCGAGATCTTTCTTGCCCTCCGGGGAGACCTCTAGTGCACGTGCGCCGGGCCTCGCCTTCACTGCCAGCTCACCTTGGGCGTCGGCGTGGCCTTGCGATTCGCCATCGAGATAAACCTCGGCATTCGGAGAAGTCTCGACATCGAGTTGCGCCGTCGCAGCCTCGCCCGCCGTGCGCAGCACCGCAATCAGGGTGTCATCCGCGCCTGCCAGGCGCAGGGTCCTGAGATATTCTTCGTCCGGCAGGAAGTCGATGCCGTGTTGCTTGACCAGCATGGCGGCGCGCTGGCTGGGCACGTGCCCCGCCACCAACTCCATGACCTGATCCTGGGTCAACGACTTGGGTCGGGCGGCGCGCAGCGCCTGCACGACCGCCTCCTGCGCCCCCGCCTTGCCGAGTGCCTGGAGGTAATCGTCCGTCAAAGCAAAGTCGATGCCATTCTCGTGGATGAGCTCGACCACTTCGGAAGTTTCCATCCCCGCCTTCGCCAGCCCCATGACCTGATCTTTTGTCAGAGGCTTTTGTGCTTCCTCCGGACGAGCGTAACCTACGCCCACGGCAAGAAACACGATAAAGATAATGGTGAATTTGAGTTTCATGATGACTCCCAAGGGCGGCATGGCGCCAGAGACGCGCATGGCCACGTATTCTACGCCCGTGCATCGCACCGTGTCATGCGAGATCGCGGGGGCACGAAGCGGAAGCACACGGAAATGCAGCATCGCCCCTCACCCCGGCCGGACAAGTTCGGCACGTTCGTGCATCGGCAGCCTAGCTCCAAGGACAAACCATAAGGTCGCTGGCAGCCATTCTCCGCAACGGCGACTTTTCGGGCACGATCATAACTGAGTTGTGGCCGTCCCATTAACGGCAAGTTTAGGCCGTCCGTTTTGCAGCCAAAGGAAAGGATGATGCATGATGATGATGGGTCTGCCGTCTTGGGAAACTCGGGAGAAGACGTCACTGACTTCCCCCCATCAGTAGTACCACTCGAGAACCCCGATAAAAGCAGGTTCTCGGTAACACCTGTGTGCCTCAAGTGTGCGGCGCTAGGCGCCAGCTTGCCTTTTGCCGGTCTGCATGGACACATTTGTTCCGGCGGAGGGACTCTTATCCAGCGCGCGGAAGAATCAGAGGACCTGACAGAGGTGGCGGATGCCCTCGCGGATCGCCGGGGAAACGGGCCCCGCGACAGTCAAACTCACCAACCTCCCCGCCGGCAAGTGCAAGCTGACGATCTATCGCATCGGCTACCAGCAAAACGATCCCTATATCCGCTACCTGGAGATGGGCCGTCCGATGGATCTCAGCCGCGAAGATGTAGCAATGCTCAATTCGTTGTCCTCGGGCAAACCGGAGTCGGTATCCGATGCGAAAGTGAAGGGCGACTTCTCTACGACGCTCCCGATGCTCGAAAACAGCGTCTATCTGCTGACCCTCACCCCCGAGGGCAAGCAGAAGTAGCCGATTATTGATCTGTTGACTTCAAGGCTTTCTAAAGTTCCAGCGCGCCTTATCGCTCTTGGGGTCGAACTTGGCCAGCGTCGGCGTACTGGCGCCCACCGCAGTCAGAGCCACGGGTTCCTGGGAATTGGGCATCGACTTGGGCATGATGCGGTAAGTACCATCGGTCAACTGGTCGATCCGCCACAGTTGTTCGGGAGTGGCCGTAAAGGCGGGAACTGCCACCACTTCACCGTCCGCGGTTGCAGCCAAGGTGCGATCGGTGCCGGCGATGGCGATCTTGAAATAGGGCGAGCCGGGATAGCCGCCCACGTTGGCGACGGGGGTAATCGTCCACTTCTGGTGGGGCCGGAACAGGTAGTCGCCGATGCGAATGTCGATATTACCGGCCGGCCAGTTCGGTGACTCCTGGGAGAGTTCCTGGGCCGGAATCGGGGTCACGGGGCCGGCCGGGGCTCGGAAACCGCCCGGTCCGGGGCCGGCAGGGGGGCCGAAACCGCCCATTCCGCGCCCGGCCATGCGCACGAAATCCACCGCCAGCTCCAGCGCATAGCCGCTGCGTTCGGACTGGATTTCGTAGGTGCCTTCCTGGAAATTGTCGCCCGCAACAGGCCATCCATCTTTCCAGAGCAGGGGACGAATGTCCAGCACGCTGCGGCCGCTGCGGTCCAGGTCGGCCTCGTAATGACAGGAGAATTTCTGCACGCCGTCGCCCAGATCCAGCAGGCCGAAGTGGGCTGGCCCGACAAAGCGGCCCCTGGCGGCCACAACGAGCTTGCCGCCGCCTCTCAGCGTGTCGGTGCCCATGTTATCAAGGTAGGGGCCTGTCACTTTCCTGGAGCGGCCCACGCGGATGTTGTAGGTGGAGTTGGCGCCGTCGCAGCATGTGCCGTGCGTGCCCAGGAGGTAGTACCAGCCGTCGCGATACATCAACGCCGTGGCTTCCATGTCGATGGCGATGTTGACGGGCTGGTTGCCGGCGATGCGTTTTCCGGTTTTGGGATCGAGCTCGACGAGGCGGATGTAGCCGAAGTAGGTCCCGTAGCTGAGCCAGAGCCAGCCATCGGTGGGGTCGAGTAAGAACGCCGGATCGATGGCATCGCAGTCCTCGACGCCGTCCGACGAGGCGACGATGGTGTCGTCCTTAAACCCGAAGTCGGGGGATTTGGGGTCGAGTGTCTTGCTCCACATGACGTGGACTCCGCTGGCGTGTCCACCTGACATCCCGCCGCCTCCCCGGGCATAGCTCACGTAGTAGCGATCCCCGATGTGGATGACGTCGGGGGCCACGCCACCGCCGGGGCGCACGGCCCCGGGGTGCCAGGTCCAGCCGTCGTCGGATATCAGCCCACCGCCCCCGGTGCCGAAAACGTAAAACTTGCCGTCGCACTGAATGACGGTCGAGGGATCGTGGATGTAGGGTTCTCCCTCCACCGCCAATGCCAGACGTAACACGGAAAGAGCGAGCAAGGTGGGAACTGCTGCGGCCAGAATGTAGGATTTCATAGAAGCTCCAAGAAAAAACGATAGAGACCCAAAAAAGGATGACTCATTACTTTCCCGCGTCTTCAAGGTTTACGGTGATGTCCTTGATCGGATCGCCGTTCTCGTCGATAAAGCGGAGGCAAAAATCACTTAAGCCGGGGCCGTTGATGACGGCGCCGCGAATGACGTTCCGGCCCTTATGGAGCGTGAGCCGTTTGGAGACGCAGTCATCCATAACCATGCGCCGATCGCCGAAGAGGTCGACGGCTTCCTTGCCGTTGAGCCACCACATGGACGCCGAATTGGATCCGACGGCCACGCGCGCGTTGGGAATCTCGCGCGGGCTGTTGACGACGGTGACGGCCCAGAAGATGACGCCGTAAGTCGGCTTGTTCAGGCCATAGGCGAAGCGAAAGACCTTGACGTTGAAATTGGCGGAATCCAAAGCATGCCACGCGAGTTCCTCGCCGGCAACCGTCACTTTGTCGCCGTCGTGCGGAATGACGGCAAACTGGTTGGGGAAGTACTCGGTATTCAGGGCGCTCCGGACATAGCTGTCGGTAAACACGGTATTGGTGCGGTTCGGCTTCTTGATCGGCTCGAGAAGCAGCCAGCGCCGGAGGAAGCCGTCGGCGTCCGGCGCCTTGGGGGACGATGTGGCCGGCGTGAAGTAAGGCGCGATGCTGCGAGGAACATCGTCGGGCGCAGCGGCGGAAGCTGCACTGCCAGGCGCGGCGGGAAAGACTTGAAACGCCAATACCGCCAGGACGCCCATTGCCAGCATCATAACTTTGCGGATCGTATTCATAATAAGCCCCTCGCAGGATTTCCTACGTTTGTACCTAAGACGCGAACGACTCGTTCACTGAAGGGGCCAATTTAGGCCATTCGTGCCGAAATGTCCAGTCTGTCTCATGCCCGCCTCCCCGCGATGACACCAAGTTGCCGGCCGCTGAGTCAAATCCTCAGGGTCATTGTCGGAACAGGCATCGGCAGCCGGATACGGACGCCAGGCCGGCCGCTGATGCTGTGAAGTAAAATAGGGGGCAGGGAGTACTGTCTGGGAGTATGACTCCCCTCTGTGGATTCGACACGTATCGCCGCATTGTCGATGAGCGCCTCCAGTTTCCGCCGGGCAAAGCAACTTTGTCGGAGCGCCGCGCGTGTGGTGATAGAAAGCTGTGGTGCGCTCGCCAAGGCCGCGGGTGTGCCAGGAATCCCCAAAAGCGAGGAACTAAACGCTGATGAACCCTGGCGATGACTTGTACAGGTAGGCAGTTTGAACATCGAACTGTGTTGTTTCCGAATATGCCGGACAAAACCGAACGTTCGGGGGTCTGGGGCTGGCGATACGGAAATAGGTGACACTACCACGCGCGGCGCGTAACATTAACGAAATTACGCGGATCACGGCGCCGAGATTAGGCCATGGTATACTGCGGCGGAATCGAGTGCAGGAGATCAGTTGCACACGGGAGGCGTGCTTTGGAGAGGAGCGAAACCAAAGATGACTTCACCTCGATCCTGCCCCTTCATTCTCAATCTTGATAGCCCCCAGGCGACACTCGAGCGGGTGGGCGGCAAGGGTGCATCGCTGGCGCGCATGGTAGCGGCCGGCCTGCCCGTTCCGCCCGGCTTCCACATCACCACCGAAGCCTATCGCCGCTATGTGGAGGAGAACCATCTCGGCGACCGGATTCTGTCCGCCGCGGCACAGGCACAGGCGAACGACCCCGCCGCGCTCGATCGCGCGTCGGAGCAAATCCAATCGCTCTTCGCCCAAGGGATGATACCCGATGACATCGCCGAAATGATACGGCGGTGGTACGGCGAACTTGGCGCCGATGCTCCCGTGGCGGTGCGCTCATCGGCGACGGCGGAAGATTTACCGGGCATGTCTTTCGCGGGCCAACTGGAATCGTACCTCAACGTGCGTGGCGGCGAGGAAGTGATCCACGCAGTCAAGCGCTGCTGGGCGTCGTTGTGGACGGGGCGCGCGATCGGTTACCGCCAGCGACAGGGAATCCGGCCGGAAGACGTCAGCATGGCCGTGGTTGTGCAGCAGCTTGTTGCGGCCCAGGTGGCAGGCGTGGTCTTCACCGCGAATCCGCTGACGGGCGCGCGCGACGAACTGATGATCAACGCGGCATGGGGCTTGGGGGAGGCGATCGTCAGTGGCCGCGTGACGCCCGACACGATTGTCATCAACAAACAGACCGGAGCGATGACATCACAGGAAATCGCCAGCAAAGAAGTCATGACGGTGCGCTCGCCCGAAGGCACGTGCGAAGAGCCTGTCCCTGTCGACAAGCGCCAACGAGCCGCGCTCAACACGGCACAAGCCGCGGATCTGGCACGGCTGGGTGTGAAGATCGAACTGCTCTACGGGCAGGCGATGGACATCGAATGGGCCATCGGCGATGGACGGATCTTCATTGTGCAGGCGCGGCCGGTGACCGCGCTGCCCGAACCCCGCGCGGCGCTCGAATGGAAGGTTCCGCGAGAGGGAGGGCGATACTTCCGAAACGCCGTGGCCGAATTGCTACCCGACCCGCTCTCACCCTTGTTCGCGACGCTGGCCTTGCCGCTGTGGAACGAAGCAACGCAGAAAACATTGACGGAGGCGATGGGGCTCCAGCGCGACTCGTTTGCGCTCCTGACGATCCATGATTATGCCTACTACGAAATCGCCTTGACGGCGTGGCAATCGGTGCGGTTGTTTTTCACTTTGACGGCGCGGGGACGCAGGTTGGTCGGGATGCTGCGCACGGCGCGGAGGCGATGGGCCGAGGAAGCACATCCGCGTTATGCCAACGTGGTCAGCGAGTGGACCGGGCGCGACCTGGCCGCGACGCCCGCGCGGGAATTGCTCGCCGGCGCGCACCTGATTGTGGAGGCGGCGGCAAGCTACTATGTGACCGTCCAGTTCGTCCTCGCCGCCGCAAATCTGAGCGAAGCCCTTTTCACCAACGCGTACACCCGCCTCATCAAGCGCCCGGGTGACCCGCCCGCACTTACTTTCCTGCTGGGTTTCGATAGCGCGCCGATCCGGGCGGAGAAGTCGCTCTACGATCTCGCGAGGTGGTCGCGCCGTGAAGACGATCTCGCCGGATATCTGGCGCGGGTAAGTGGCAAGGACCTTGCGGCAGCATACGAATCGCCATTGGCGCCTATAGCCGACAGAGAAAGCTGGCGCGAATTCACCGCACGCCTCGCGGAACATCTGAAGCAGTTTGGTCACGCCGTCTACGACCTGGATTTCTCCAAGCGCGTCCCCGCCGAGGCCCCGGCAGCGCTGCTCGAAACGCTCAAATACTTCATTACGGGACAAGGCCGCGACCCCTACGAGCGGCAGGCGGCGGCAGCGGCGGCGCGGGAGCAGGCCGCCGAATCGTTGCTCGCGCGCCTCGGCGGGCTGCGCCGGCCATTGTTCCAGCGCGTGCTCGGCTGGGCGCAACGTTCGGCGCCGCTGCGCGAGGATGCGCTCGCCGACGTTGGCCTGGGATGGCCGGTGCTGCGCCGCATCTTGCGCGAAGCAGGACGCCGGATGGTTGCGGCGGGCGCCATGGCGGAACGCGACGAGGTGTTCTGGCTGAAGTGGGAAGAGGTGGAGGAGGCAGCGAGCCGACTCGATGCCGGCCGGCCCGCGGAGGATGATCGGCGCGCGGTGGCGGAGCGGCGTGAGACCTGGGGGCGGGAGCACGGTGTCACGCCGCCTGCCGCGCTGCCGGTTAAGGGGGGCGCCCGCTTCTTCGGCCTGGACTTCAGCCGCTGGATGCCTGCGCGCAGCAGTCAGGCGGCGAGCAGCACCATTAGAGGAATTGGCGCCAGCCCAGGGAGGGTGACCGGCCCGGCTTGTGTGATTCACGGTCCGGAAGAGTTCGACCGGATGAAGCCGGGCGATATTCTCGTCGCCAACATCACCACGCCCGCCTGGACGCCGCTGTTCGCGATGGCGTCGGGCATCGTTACGGATGTGGGCGGCCCTCTGAGTCACAGCTCGATTGTGGCGCGTGAATACGGCGTGCCCGCGGTGCTGGGAACCGGCGTGGCCACGCGCCGCATCCGCGCGGGGCAGCACATCACGGTGGACGGCGACGGCGGTGTAGTGACATTAGGTAGATGATATATGTTGCTTCGATATGCCAAGCCTACGGCTCCGTCGAATGCCCACCTGAAAGTGTGCGTGATGTCCTGAGCTGTCGCCGGCATCGAGAGAGGGTGCGAGTCTCCGCCCCGCAGGGGGCTAACTGCAACTCGCTTACGGAGCCCACTCTGTCGGCCATCGGTGGGATCGGAGAATCGCCCGCCTGGTCGCACAGTGCCCCGAAGTAGGAGTAACTACGTTGGCTCCGGTGGAGGTGGGTTATGATTGGCAAGGTCCTAACAGCGTGGCTGATTTCGACGGTTACAGTGACGTTTGTGCTGCTCCTGGCGGGCGTGCCACGGGCGCAGGGGCAGATATGTTGCGGCCAGGTTCTCAACCCGATCACGGTGAAGTGCAAGATGCAGGGCTGCAGCGGAATCATCACCATTCCACAGTGCGTGACCGAAAGCTACGGGATAATATATGAGTATGATATGGACTATGTCTACTGCTGCCAAGCACAGGCTTCGACGGCGCAAGAGTTAACCGGGCTCATTTGCGGCGAATTTGTTGACGCGGAGCCAACCCAGCTCGCAGAGCGGGTCTGGGTGCGGGACTGCCACGGACGCTATGCGCTCGTGACCGTGCCGATTCGTTCCTATCCCGCGTAGGATCGGCCGAAGGGTGCGCTCGCTGGCGCTCCTCGCGGCCCGTTGACCTGTGGTCGCTAATGCGCGCCCCTGTGGGGGCGGGACTCGCGGGGGCGGCTGGTGGCCCGAAGTTAGCCCTATAGTGTGGGCGGGGCGCCCGGCGAGGGCGCCTCCCCCGAGAAAGGCAGGCTGTGAGATGAGACCTTCATGCAAGATGCGCAGGGCTTCGTGTCTTGCCGGGCTTGTTGCCGCCCTTGCTCTAGCCTCGACGCCGGCTTGGTGCGGCCAGGAGCCGCAGCAACGGAACGAGCAGGAAGCGCCCCAGGAAATATACCACCTAAACCGCGCGCAGACGGTCGATTTCTCGGCTCCGCCTCCCGGCGCCATAGGCTGGCCGATCCTGTGCGATGCAAGTGGAAACATCTATGCCTTCTACGCACCTTCCTTGCAGGGCCTGACGGGCCCCCTGATCGCTCACGGGCGAGGGCCCCTCGGGGGTCTTCCCAGCCTCGAAGAGCGTGTTCCCATACCCGCTCCCGGCGATTCCAGATTATCGGCCGCTGGCCTCGCTTGCCTTCGCGGTGAGCCCGCGGGGCACGGTGTACGCGCTGGCAAGCACCATCCGCAGCGAGCACGCCGACAAGCCCAAGCCCGCGTACTTCATCGTGAAATACAAGGACGATGGCACGGTTGACTCCTATTTTAGGGTCGGTGACGAGCCTGACAAACGCATTCAGCCTCTGCGGATGGCCGTCTTCGGCGACGGAAACTTCATGCTTTCGGGAACGGCCATGCTGGACGACGGCCCGGGAACCTTTTCAGGCGTCTTCGACCGGCAGGGGACTTTCCTCACGCCGCTCAAGCTCGGCGAGGTGGTCGACCGCCAGAGGCCGGTGGCCGCCAGCGCCCGAGCCGAGTCGCGCGCCGAATCCAAGCCGCCGGAGCCTTCCCGCGTGAAGCAACTCGAGTCCGAGGGGAAGAACCCGGTCGGGCTAGCGAGCAGCACGCTCGGCTTCGGCTTGCAGGACGGAAACGTCTATGTCCTTCGGGGAACCAGCGAGGCCACACTCTACGTCGTCTCGTCGGCGGGGGAGATCATCCGCAGCTACCGCCTCAAGCCACCCGAGCCCGGAATGAGCCCCCTGCAAATGGCGGGGGCGGGCGTCGGCTATCTCTTCATCTATTACGGGCGTATGAATGTATCGGTTACCGCGGACAGCCCTGCCCAGCCGGACTACATTCGAGTGCTGAACTCCGAGACCGGGGAGGAGGCCGCGATTTACCGGGTGGTGCAGGCTGAGACCCACTTTGATGTCCCCGCCTGCGCCCAATCTTCCGACGTCTTCTTATTCCTGGGGGCCAGCGAAGACAACCAACACCTTGAGGTGGTTCACTACGTTGCCCGCTGACGGCCGGGCGCTGCGCGCCGCCGTCACGTTCTACACCACTGACGCTCAAGGCCTGATCGCCGTTCCGCACCGACCTTTGGCCCGGCATCACCGAAAGCCAGCGGCCCTACTGAGAGTACGGCCCTGGGACAGGAGGATTGCCGATGGGCGGGTCTGCTACTTCGCCAACCTTGGGCGGGCAGGTGCCGGCCTTACGGCGGCCGCATTAGAGAGATTAACAGCGGTAAGGCATCTGGCGTCATAATCTCCGTAAGTATAGGTCCGGACAGCCCAAGCGGAGGCGTTGGCTTCGGGAAAGGAGCCGATGAAGCCTGAAGACCGGGAACATGATGTTCCTAGGCTTCGTCGCGGCAATTGTGATGATGGGCACTTGTGCGACCATCCGCGCAACCAAGGAAGAGGCTGTCATTCGAGTCGAAACCCGCCGGGGAGCGGATTGGGGTATAATAGGAAACTCACGGAAAGACGCGGCCCGATTCTTCGCGTCTGATTGGGAAAGGGAGGAAAGACGATGAAATGGCATGCCGTCCTGCTGTTGAGCTTCCTTGCGATGCTTGCCGCGTCGGCCGATTCCGCCCAGGAGAAGGCCGCCAAGGAAGAGGCTGTCATTCGAGTCGAGACGCGCCTGGTGGAAGTCAGTGTCGTCGCCCGGGATTCCCATGGGCAGGCGATCAAAAACCTGACGAAAGACGATTTTAAGCTTTATGACAACGGCAAAGAGATTCCCATCGAGGTCTTTTCGGGGCTTCCCGCGACTCCCACCGCGGTGGAGCCCTTGCCGCCCAATGTGTTTTCCAACCGCGTCCAGGGCGCGCAGCCGATCGTCACGGTGGTTCTGCTCGACGGCCTGAATACCGCCTTTCAGGACCAAGCTTGGGCGCGCGCGGAAGTGGTGCGGTTTCTGGAAGAGCTCAGGCCGGAGGACCGCGTGGCCATCTTTGCGCTGGGCGAGCGCCTCGACGTGCTGCAAAGTTTTACCAGCAACCCGCAACTCTTGCTGGCGGCTCTGAGAAATGCCAAGATTCGCAACCCGAGGGAAGTCGGGGGCTCGGCGCCGCCTCAGTCCAATTGGGACGAAGCGGACACAGCATCGGTCAACGTGATGGGCTCCCCCGTTCCCTCATCCGTCGACCCGTCGGCCACGGTCAGTACCACGACAAGCGCACCTGCGGGGGCAGGCACCAGCGCCTCCGCCGGCGCAGCGGCGGGCGCTTCGATGGGAGCGGCGGGCGAGGCCGCCGCCATGGCTCAGATGGAGGCGATAATGAGCCAATTCCAGGGGCATCAGAGCGCCTACTTCGAGGTCGACCGCGTGCAGCGCACCTTGGACGCGCTGATGGCTATTGCGAACTATCTGGGGCAGTTTCCTGGGCGAAAGAACCTGATCTGGGTTTCCAGCAGCTTTCCGGTTTCAGTTGGCTTTGTGGGGAATCGCCAGCCAGGCGACACGCGGGACCAAATCCACTTTGCGGCGGATTTCGATCGGGCGTACAAAACCCTAAACGCAGCTTTGAACCGGGCCGACCTGGCCATTTATCCCGTCGATCCGCGCGGGCTGGTGGCAGGGGCGCCCGGGACAGCGGATTGGAACGATCTCTATTCAACGCAGGGCACAATGAAGGAACTGGCGAGCGCCACCGGCGGGCAAGCGTTCGTCAACACCAATGACCTGGCTCGCGTCATGCGCGCCGCCGCGGATGATTCCCAGGCCAGCTACACGCTGGGTTTTTACCCTCATGACATCCGCTGGGACAATCAGTACCATGCGCTCAAGGTAAAGGTTTCGCAGCCCGGCGCCCACTTGCGTTACCGCCAAGGATATTTCGCCACGCGGGAAGCTGCGAAAACCGCGCAGACGGCGAAGACCGTAGACCCGGTTGACACCCTGTTCAATCAAGCCCTTTACAGCCCGCTGGACTCGCCGGCCCTGGGGCTGAGGGTCACGCTCGAAAAAGTCACCCATAAGACCGACACCCGCCGGGTGTTGGGAACCGACAAGGTTGTCCCCTATCATAAGGACCGCGCCCTCCTCGGCATCAACGTGGACGCGCACGGCCTCACGCTTCCGGGTGGGAGCGACGGCGGGAGCGTGCAACTGGCCATGGTTCTTGCTCAGACTGGACCGGACGGCAAGGTTCTGGATGCGGCCCGATACGACCTGAAAATGCGCGTCGCGGCCGGTGGAGCACAACGCCTTATGGGACAAGGGTTGCGGATAATGAAATCGGTAGACCTCGTGCCGGGAGCGACGTCGCTGGAACTGGTGGTGCGCGATCCCGGCTCCGGCGCTCTCGGCTCCGTGCGAATCCCCGTGGGCGGCGCGTAAGCACGCCAGGCAATCTGCCTGATCTTACGGGCCTTTAGATCCAAACGCTCGTCAATCAATTCAGGATCGGACAGCCGGTAGAGTTCCGGGGTTTGGAACTCCGCGGCTTTTCTTCCGTGCGTGGGGTGGTCTTGCGCCGCGTCGCGTCCTGGGCGAGCGGCTGCGAGAGGAATCCAAAAACAGAAGAACCGCGGGGTTTCTGGAATGCGAAACTCCGCGCTTGAACCCGGGAGACCAAGCCGATGGCCGACTAGCGGATTGAGAGGCTACAATAATAGGTTAGTCTTTGCCCGGCGCGAGAGCCCTCTGGGCACAAGCCGTCCCGCGGCCACCCGCAATCCGGCGCCTGCGGGGGCCCTGCTACACGCAAAATAGACCTGCAAAAAAGATCTTGACAGGCGGTGTCGGGGGGGGTAATATCCTCACCATCCTATATCCAAAGAGTATGGAGGTGACTCGATGAAACACCCAGCCCTTAGCGTTGTCTGCTTGTTTATTGCGGGCGTCGCGCTGCTCGGATTTGCGCCCAGGGCCGGTGCTCAGTGCCCCGGCTGCTCTGGAGGTAGCTGCATTGCCACCGATTACTACTATTCCGGAAACGTTACTTGCATGTTCGGCGGCTGCATAGGTGGCAATTCCTCATTTAACATCATTGTCCCGGGCGATCCGGTCGGCTATGGTGTGTCTGCTCAATGGTTTCCGAACCAGTGCAGAGGAACGTGCTGCTTTGGCATGGCATGTATGATAGGGCCGCCGCAGAACGGATGTGGGTACAATGCCCTGCGACGCGACCCAAAACCGGATGAAATGTTCGCCCTTGGATTGGACACGCCGTTCCTATTCGTCCGTGGATGCGACGGCAAATACTCAGTGGTCAGCCTTATCACGGCGAGTTGACGGGCCACGAAAGGGAGGTGACGATTATGGTTCGTGGATCACGGCTGAAGTGTGTGGGCGCATGGCTGGCGGCCGCGATGGCGCTCGCGGTCTTGGGCTCGGCCGCCGACGGGAATGCGCAGGGGCAAGCTGAACCGCCTGGCGGGAGCACGGCACCGGCAATGGCAGACCTCTACCCCTCGAGGAATGTGGAAATCTCCGCGCCACCGCCGCTTGTCCTGGTGGCCGGTACACAGTGCGACACCAACGGCAACATCTACCTTCTGTACACAACGTTATCCGTTGATGCCATCATGGAGAAGGCTCGGAGCCGCGAGCCACTCAATCTCCCGCTGAGGAAGGTATCGATCGATTCCAAAAGTGTCGTATCGTTTCCGGTCGGCCCTTTCCAGGACTATGGTTGGTTTGCCAGCCACGCCTTTTATGTAACGCCGAATGGCGTGGTGTACAACTTGGCGCAGGCTTGTGAGCACAAGCCGCCCCCTGGGGTTCATCAAACCTGCGCATGGTTCGTAACAAGATACAACGACGACGGGAAAGTGGACTCTGTGGCCAGGCTTCGTCCGCCTCGGGAAGAGTTTTTTAGTCCGGTCAAGTTCGGCGCCTTCCCCGACGGCAACGTCCTGCTGGTGGGGCAGATGCATGATGAGACCGGGGACGCGTTGCATTCTACGCTATTTGCTGGCCTTTTTAACCGCAGCGGAGATTTTCTCCGGGAATTGACCCTCGCGCAGGACGTTGGACCGGCGCCCGCGGCGACGCCAACGCCGAGCGAGAATCCCGCCGTCGGCAAGCCCCCCGATGGCCAGTCCGATTCGAACCCGCAGGCGGCGCAAAAGCAGGCCTGGCGTCGGCTGGTTACGGGCCTCTCAGAAGGGCGTATGTTCGGTGCGCCCGACGGGACGGTCTACCTGCTGCGCGGGGGAGCACCCCAGAAGCTGGATGTTTTCTCCTCCGACGGAACCGTTCTGCCGAAGCCAGACATAACACCGCCCAGAGAGGGCCTGACCGCCATCAGCGCAGGCCTGAACGCACAGGGGCAGATCGTCGTTCACTACGGGCCCTTGCTAGGCTCCAATGACTCCAACCGAAACCTGGTGATCGCCGTGGTTGACCCGGAAACGGGAAAGGTGACCTCCACTTACGGCGTCCCTTCCGACGCCGGCATCCCCGGCTGCGTGACCAGGAAGGGCGAGTTCCTATTCACACGGCAAAGCAAGTCGGGGCTTCTCGAAGTGGTCGGGTACACGCCGCTACACTAGCCTGTGCCCAGGCGTTGCGGCACGGAAACGTCCTTCCGGGAACCAGCGGGACACGGTCTACGTCGTCTCGCCGGGGGGGTACGTCATCGGCAAGTACCTCCTCAAGCCACCCGAGCCCGGAAGGAGCCCCCTGCAAATGGCGGGGGCGGGCGTCGGCTATCTCCTCATTCATTACGGGCGTATGGGCGTATCGGTTACCGCTGACAGCCCTGCCCAGCCGGACTACAACAGCGTCCTGTAACCACCCCTGGCAAAAAGCTGCCGACCCGCCCTTAAGCTCGTAACCACCCCAGTCGCTGAGCGCTCCGCCCCTCCTGAATCAGGAGGGGCGCCCGTCCGCCCGACCGTGCGCCCTCGCAGCCTGTGGCGCGGCAAACCCGCCAGTTTCCCTCTGTGCCTCAGTGCCTCGGTGGTGAAGAACTTAGCCTCTCCCCGGCAAGCGGAAGGCTCTCAGTTGGATGTCGAGGCGGCGGAACGTGTCCCGATCTTATCGGGACGCCGCCCGCTGCCGGGGCCAACGCGCCGCGAATTCGCCCGGCTGAGACGCCACCGCGGCACTTTTTCTCTTGACGGTACTAGTCCATTTACATATACTAGGTTTGTAGGTTTCGCAGGTGCCGTCATGTCCTTGTGCAAGCCCCTCACGGTGTCTCCCGCCCGCATCGCAGCCAACCGCCGCAACGCGCAAAAATCCACCGGTCCGCGCACGGCGCGGGGGAAGGCGCAGTCGCGGATGAACGGTCTGCGGGAGGGCGGCCGTTCGCGCCCTTATCACCATCTCATGCTCGCCCTGCTCGATGCCCCGCCTTGCGCGGTGCACAAAACGGCGCGGGCCATCCTGACCCCGGAACAGGCCGCCCATCCGTTGTTCGCCGAACTGGTGGAGATGTTTCGCCAAGCCGAAGCCGCGGTGGTTGAGGAAACCCGGGGATTGCACGCGGAACTGGGTGCTCCGAAAAAAAAGAATGCTTTTTTTCGACGACCGAAGCCACTCGATGTATGAAAACAAACAAAGCGCGGGCAAAATGTCATCACCATTATCGGACAATTACGTCGAACTTACCCGAGTTTTGCAAGAAACAGCGGGTTTTTGGGCACGATTTGGACCTGAGAGCGAGAACGAATACCTCTTCCTCGGCCAAAGCGAGAAGGCGAACTGGAGGTTCGGTCGTTCAGCCCGCGGTGAGAGGGGCGCGACGCTATTTGCCGCTGAAATCCTCTCGCCGATTCATAATTGCCTTCGACTTCAAGGGCGCTTTGGCTTCCGCAGGCCTGACGGATCCCTGCTTTCAGTGCACCATGGTGGACGCTCGGAGTTCTTTTCGGAAGGACTAAGGAGGCGCACATGACACGAGGAGGTTTGTACCTACTTCTGACCGGGGTCGCAGCCATGGTGGTGGGGCCGGTTTTGACCGTTCCGAGCCGCGCCCAGAGCTTACCCGTGCTCACACCTACCGAAATTAAACCGATAACCGGGTCCCTTGGAACCTCGACGCTGTTCACCGTCCCTGCGACCTGCGACGAGCAGGGAAATGTCTACCTTCGGATGTTCGCCGGCGATGTCGCCAAGGTCACAGCGGAGGGAAAAGTGGAAAGGCTGTATACCCTGGCCGGCGTGCCGGAAGGGGATTTCAAGGGCGCCGGCAAGGCCCGGGTCATTTCCTACGCCGTCGACAACCGCGGCAACGTCTATGTCGCCGCCCAGAACAGCGAAGGGAAAACCGCGCTGGTGAAGTTCGCGAACGACGGGGATTATGAGGGCGTTATCGATTTCGGCATCCCACATTTTTACCCTTTCAAGATTGTGGCGTTCGCGGGCGGCGAATTGCTCGTCAGCGGTTTCGTTATGAACGAAAAGAAGGGCGAGTCGTTCCCGCAGGCTCACACAGCCATCTTCGACCTATACGGGCATCTGGTGAAGGACGTAACCCTATCCGGCGATGTGAGCACGGAGAACGCAAAGGACAAGGACCAGCTTCCGCGGCAGTATAACAACGAGCCCGCGTATGCCGGCCTGGAAATGGCCATCGTGACGGGCACGGTGACTATCGGCTGGGACGGGGATGCCTACATCTTTCGCAATACAAAATCACCGATGGTATTCGTGGTCTCTCCGGCAGGCGAGCTTGTCCGGCAGATGGTGCTGAAGCCCCCCGCCTCCGATCTGTGGCCGACCCAAAGCTCGATGTCGGGCGCAAGAGCAGCCTTGGTTTTCGGAACATTGGGCGACCCCACCAAGGGGATCATGGGCTATCCCAAGCTCTACGCCGTTTACGACATGCAGACGGGTGATCTGGTGTCAACTTACGAAGCCTCGCCAAAGTTGACTGCTGGCTTTGGCTGCTACACTCAAAACGCCTTCCTTTTCATCGGCTGGAAGCAGCCGGAGGGCCAACTGACTCTGATCAAAGCTCAGCCGCAGTAAAACGGCTCGAGGCCTCAGGGAGCGGGGACCAGACGGCTGACCTCGTGTTTGCTGTCGAGCCGCATGGGGTGGGCAGGAGCGGGTAGATACAAGCGCGGACCACCGAATTTGTGGTCCGCGTCTTTCCCCGAGCGATCATCCCTATCGTATCGTGTTTTACAGCCGTGTCGAGGCTCCGCGCGGCCAGGAGGCTGCCCATGCTATCTCGAAAGTCCCAACAGAGGTATGACTCGGTGTTTAGGATCACAGGGTGCCCGGAAATCCCTTGAATAATTCTCACATTATGCAGAGAATTCAAGAGTCGAGGTTGTGCCTGGGGCGCCCCCAAAGTTTAGTACAAGCAACTCTCCGGCTGAGGTTATCCTGCACCTTTTGGGTGGGTCCGGCCTTCGGGGCGTGCCGTGAAGAGAATGGTGATTTGATCAAAGGCTCTCATCAAAATCCGTTGACCCAGCTACAGGTGCTCCCTTATATCGTGGCGATCGGCTGCCTCTATCTCGACGCCTTTATTTTCCCTCACACACCCATCTACCAGGGAGATACCGCGCCCATCTATTTATTGGAATCCACGAAAATGCTCCAGGGCCAGGTGATCTATCGGGATTTTTTCCAGTTTACCCTGCCCGGTACGCAAGTGTTCTACCTGCTGTTGTTCAAATTGTTTGGTGTTCGCGCTTGGATTCCCAGCGCTACTTGGGTGCTATTGGGGATCGGCTTGGCGTGGACTTGCGTCGCGATATCGAAACAACTTCTGAGCGGTGCGTCAGTGTATTTGCCCAGCCTGCTCTTTCTGGGCCTGGGGTACGCGACGGAGCGTGACCCCACGCACCATTGGTTCAGCACCTTGGCCTGTATGGCGGCCATCACCATCTTGATGCCCCGAAGAACCCCCGCGCGCTTGGTTGCGGCAGGGGCGCTATGCGCACTCGCCACGCTGTTCACTCAATCTCGGGGGATCGTAGCCATTGCCGGGTTCGCCATTTTCCTGCTCTGGGAGTGCCGCGCGAAAAGGCAGGGTTGGGGCTGGCTGTTCAAGGCCGGAATGTATCTGCTCACTCCGTTTCTCGCCACAACCGTGCCCGTGTTGGCTTACTTGGCGTGGAAGGTTGGCCCCGGGCTGTTTTTCAACAGCACGGCGGTTTTCTTGATGAAGTACTGGTCCAAATGGTTTTGGGGAACCATTTACGTCTACGGGGCCGATCTGCCGGACGTGCCTCTTTGGCTGGAGGCGCCGGCCCTGCTGGTTTGGCTCTTCCTCCACCTCTTGCTCCCGTCCGTCTATGTTCTGTTTTTCGTGCAACATCGCCGCCGCGCGAGGACGCATCGCGAAGAACCGTGGGACCGCGCCATGCTGATCGCCATCATGGGATTTTTCTTGTTCTTGGGCATTGCATTTTCCCCCATATGGCTCAGGTTGATTTCGGTGGTGCCACCCGCCATGATCCTCTTCGTCTGGTTGATCCAATCCCAGGCCAAGCAGCCCCGGGCACTCATGCGCCTGGCCTGGGCATGTGGACTGCTGGCTTTGGCAAGTCAAACGATAATCGTGCAAACCGGCTGGAAGGGATACCTCAACTCGCCCACCGGCCGCGCGGCTCTTCTCGACCCCGCCCGCTACGCAAAATACCGCTGGATCCTCGAACACACTCATCCCGGTGATTTCTATTTCCAGGCCGACGATTGCGATGAATATTTCCTGCTCGGCTTGCGCAATCCGGCCGAAGTGTCGTTTGTCACAGAAAGCAGCTACACTCGCCCCGACCAAGTTCAGAACGCCGTAGAGATGCTGGAGAATCACCGGGTACAATTTGTGATGTGGTCCGCATGGCTCGAACGTCCCCAGCAGTCCGGGCGCAGACGGGAAGGCCCTAAGCCCCCTCCGCGCCTGTTTGCGCGCTCATTACCATCCGGGGAGAGAATTCATGGATGACCAGAATGAAGAGGTCTGGGAACGTAACCGGTGAGCAGGCGAAGTGCGAACCCTTTCTGCAGGTCCGCAGCGCATCCCCTGTGGGCGAAGAAAAGTCTCCGACTTAGAGAACCGGTCGGCGCGCGGCTTCTCCGTAGTGGATGCAAACACCCACCGCCGTTTCCACCACTTTCGCAGTAAACTATTCCCTCTGATCGTCCCGGGTGGAGGCACACATGGAAAATCGTGAAATTGCTGCTGTCTTCGAGGAAATCTCCAACCTGATGAAGATTCTTCAGGATGATCCCAAGTGGACCTTCAAAGCCGCAGCCTACGACCGCGCCAAGCGCTCCATTGAGAGCTATCCCGAGCGCCTGGAGGACATCGCGCGGGATCCCAGCCGCAAGCTCACGGAAATCCCCGGCATCGGCGCGGACCTGGCCAAGAAAATTACCGAGATCGTAGAAACCGGCAAATCAAGTTACCACCAGGAACAGCTCGCGAAAGTTCCGCGCAGTCTTCTCGACCTGCTGCAACTGCAAACCGTCGGCCCGCAGAAAGTCCGGTTGTTTTACCAGCAGGCGAAAATCAGCAGCGTTGATGAGTTGGAAGCCGCCGCCAAAGAAGGCCGGTTGCGTAGCTTGCCGGGAATGAGCGAGAAGTCAGAGGAAAACATCCTGAAGGCCATTGAGGTCTTTCGGCGCGCCGCGGGCAGATTCCGCCTGGACACGGCGTACGAAACCGCCGAAGTGCTCACCGCCTGGTTGCGCGATTCGAAGGCCGTCGAGCAAGTCACGCCGGCCGGCTCGCTGCGGCGCGGACGCGAAACCGTGGGGGACCTCGATTTGCTGGTGACCGGCCGCGACCCCGCGAGCATCGCCGGCCACTTCCTAAAATTCCCCGGCATCGCCTCGATTCTGGCCCAGGGTGAAGACAAAGTCAGCGTAAAGCTCAAGAACGACATGCAAGTGGACGTGCGCCTGCTCGACCGCTCCGCTTACGGCGCGGCGCTGCAATACTTCACCGGCTCGAAGGAACACAACGTGGCGCTGCGTGACCGCGCCAAGCGCCTCGGATGGAAACTGAACGAGTACGGCCTTTTCCACGGCGAGAAAGTTCTGGCCAGCCGCACGGAAGAGGAAATCTATACCAAACTCGGCCTCTCCTGGATCCCCCCCGAGCTGCGGGAGAGTCTGGGCGAAATCGAGGCGGCGGAAAACGGTGACCTGCCCAAGCTCGTCGAGCTGGGCGACATGCGCGGTGATCTGCAAATGCACACGACCGCCTCCGACGGTCACGCCAGCATTGAAGAGATGGCCGGCGCCGCGAAACAGCTCGGCTATCAATACATTCTCATCACCGATCACTCGAAGGCCGTCACCGTCGCCAACGGTCTGGATGAGGAGCGCGCCGTCGAGCACATTCGCCGCATTCACGCCGCGCGCAAAAAGGTGAAGGGCATCGAAATTTGGGCGGGCTCGGAAGTAGACATCCTGGGCGACGGCGGCCTGGATTATCCTAACGAATTATTGAAGCAATTTGACATTGTGCTGGTCAGCGTCCATTCGCGCATGACCATGCCCGCGGAAGAAATGACCACGCGCCTGCTGCGTGCGTTCGAGAATCCATACGTGCGCATCCTCGGCCACCCCACCGGCCGCCAGATTCTGCGGCGCGACCCCTTCCTGTTTGACCTGGAAAAGGTTTTCGCCGCGGCCAAGAAAACCGGCGTCATCCTGGAGCTCAACGGCAACCCCGAACGCCTCGACCTATGCGACCGCCATGTGAAGCTGGCGCGTGACCGCGGCATGAAAATCATCATCTCCACCGACGCGCACGACCCTCAGCACTTCAAGCTGATGCGCTACGGCGTCACCACCGCGCGCCGCGGTTGGATGGAAAAGTCGGGCGTGCTCAATACCCTTCCACCCGAAAAACTTCTCGCCAGTCTGCGCCCCCTGCCGCATTAATCGCATGATCCCCACGGCCCTATGCAATCTGCCGCGAATTGAGTACTCTTGAAGACGGGAAGGCCAGAGACAGCCAAATTCCGGGCTACGCAAGCTCACCCCAAGGGAGAATCTCATGTTGTGCTCACACTATTTCCAGCGGCCTGGCCGCGGGTCGAATTTCCGCAGAGTATCTCTCATTACCTGTGCGTTTACCTTACTCTTCTGCGCATCACTCGATTCAGCAAGGCCAAAGCCTGAACAGGCTGCGAACGTCACGCGGGCAACCTTGGAAAATGGACTCCGAGTGGTGATCGTCCCGGATACTCTCGCCCCGGTTGTGACGACGGTCATGAACTATCAGGTGGGCTCGAACGAGGCGCCGGAGGGATTTCCGGGAACGGCCCACGCCCAGGAACACATGTTGTTTCGCGGAAGCCCGGGCCTTTCGGCGGATCAACTGGCTGACATTTCGGCGGCCATGGGCGGCAATTTCAACGCCGACACGCAGCAAACCGTGACGCAATACTTTTTCACGGTCCCGGCCGAAGACCTGGATGTGGCGTTGCACGTTGAGGCCGTGCGCATGAGCGGAGCCTTGGACACCGACGACCTTTGGAACGAGGAGCGTCCCGCCATAGAGCAGGAGGTGGCGCAGGACCTCTCCAATCCGCAATACGTGTTTTACACGCAGTTGCTGGAGGCTATGTTCCAGGGAACGCCCTACGCCCACGACGCGCTGGGATCGCGGCCATCCTTTGACAAGACCACCGGGCAAATGCTCCACCACTTCTACGATACCTGGTACGTCCCCAACAACGCGATATTCGTCATCGCCGGTAATGTGCAGCCGGAGCGCGTTTTAGCCGAAGTTAAAACCCTCTTTGGCGGCATTCCCAAAAAGCCTCTCCCCGCGCGGCCCCAAGTCAATCTGGAAGCTGTGCAGAGCAAGGCGCTAGCACTCCCTACGGACCTTCCTTACGGGCTGGCGGTGGTTTCCTTTCGGATGCCGGGATCGAACAGCCCGGACTACGCCGCCACCCAATTGCTTGCTGACGTCCTGAGCAGCCATCGCGGTTCTTTGTATGAGATGGTTCCCGAAGGGAAAGCGCTCGATGCCGGGTTCGAGTTGTCGACCTTACCGGAGGCGAGTCTGGGTTATGCGGTGGCGGTCTACCCCAAAGGCGGTAACGGAGACGAATTGGTCAATGAGATCGAAAGAATCCTTGCCGATGACGTGAAAAACGGCCTGCCTTCCGATTTGATTGAGGCCTCCCGCCGGCACGAGATCGTCGACGCCGAATTCCAAAGGAACTCGGTTTCGGGACTGGCCATGGCGTGGTCGGAAGCGGTCGCCATCGAGGGACGGCAATCGCCCGACGACGATATCCAGGCCATTGCCAAAGCCTCTCCGGCGGAGGTCAGCCGCGTGGCCGGCCAATACCTTAAGTTCGATGAGGCCATCACCGCTGTCCTGACTCCGCAGGCGGCGGGCAAGCCGATTTCTTCCAGTTCGTTTGGCGGCCAGGAGTCGCTGGCGTCTACGCAGACCCACGAGGTTGCCCTCCCCGAATGGGCGGCCAAGGCGCTCAGCCGTCTGTCCGTGCCGGAATCCAGCGTGCGGCCAGTGGTCACGTCGCTGCCCAATGGTTTGAAACTGATTGTCCAGCCGGAGTCGGTGAGCAACACCGTCAGTGTGTGGGGCCAAATCAAAAACAATCCTCAGGTCGAAGCGCCCGAGGGCAAGGAGGGCGTGGGCAGTCTTCTCAATGATCTCTTTGAATATGGAACAACCACCCTCGATCGGCTGGCTTTTCAGAGGGCGCTCGATGACATTGGGGCGGAAGAGTCTGCCGGGACGGCCTTTTCCGTGCAGGCTTTGCCTTCAGAATTCGACCGGGCTGTCCAGCTCTTGGCGACAAACGAACTTTCCCCAGCCCTGCCGGAAAACGCCTTCAAGATTTTGCAGCAGCAGCTGGCCCGGACGGTGGCGGGCCAACTCGAGAGTCCCAATTTCCTGACGCACCAGGCCCTGAGCTCCGCGCTTTTCCCGAAAGATGATCCGAGTTTGCGGCACGCGACGCCGGCCACGGTGGAATCCTTGACGTTGCAGGACATCAGAGATTACTACCAACGGACTTACCGGCCCGATTTGGCCGCCATCGTCGTAATCGGGAACGTGACGCCGGATGAGGCCAAGGCCGTGATCAGCAAATACTTCGCCGGCTGGAAGGCGGAGGGCGCCAAGCCGGAAACCGACCTGCCCACGGCGCCGGCCAAGCCGCCCGCCGCCACGGCCGTCCCCAATGCCAGCCGGGTTCAGGACGAGGTGACCCTGGCGGAGACTCTGCGTACGAACCGCTTCAACCCGGATTATTACGCCCTCCAACTGGGGAATCACGTTTTGGGGGGCGGCTTCTACGCCACCCGCTATTATCGCGACTTGCGCGAGAAGGGTGGGCTGGTCTATACCGTTTCCTCCTCGTTTGAGGTGGGAAGAACGCGAGGGGTTTACGAGGTCCAATACGGTTGCGATCCGCCCAACGTCTCGAAGGCCCACAGCATTGTGGCCCGCGATTTGAAGGACATGCAAACTGTTCCTCCCACGGACCATGAACTAGAGCAGGCGAAAGCCCTCCTGTTGCGAGAAATTCCACTTTCCGAGTCGAGCGTCAACGCGATTGCCGGCGGAATGCTCTCCCGGGCGATCATAGGGCTTCCCCTGGACGAGCCCCTCCAAGCCGCGCGCCGTTACGTGGCACTCACTCCTGAAGACGTTCGCGCCGCCTTCGCCAAATGGGTTCGGCCCGGCGATTTGGTGCAAGTAACCCAAGGGCCGGCGCCGCACTGAGACTGGTGAGCGGCGCAAGCCTGTTGATTCTATGACTCAGAACCTTTTACTTCCCGCGGCGATTATTTTTGACATGGATGGCGTGCTGGTCGATAGCAACCCTTTCCATCTTCGCAAGTGGATGGACTTCTTGCAGGCGCATGGCATTCCCTACGACGAACAGGAGTTGCCCAATACTGTCCTGGGACCCTCCAATGAAATGACTCTTCGCCGCCATTTCGGCGAGGACATCACCCCCGAGCGATTGGCTGAGCTGGGCGCAGAGCTGGAGGCAGATTTCCGCAAGGAGATTGGTCCCCATGCCCGCCCGTTTCCGGGGGTGCGGCGTTTTATCGAAGAATGCCACGCGGGGGGCATCGCCATGGCGGTGGCGTCCGCCGGCATTGCCAGAAACGTGAACTTCCTCGTTTCGGCGCTCGGACTGGGGGAATACTTCCGCGCGGTCCTGACGGTCGAATCGATCTCCCATCCTAAGCCCCATCCTGAAATCTACCTAAAAACCGCCGCTAAGCTGGGAGTAGACCCCGCTGCCTGCGCGGTCTTCGAGGATTCCTTTGTTGGCATCGAAGCCGCCAAACGCGCCGGGATGAAGTGCGTCGCCATCGCCTCCACCTTTCCCGCGGAGGTGCTCCGTCGCGAAACGCACGCGGATATGATTGTCCCCAGCTTCGAAGCAGTCTCGCTCCAGACGCTGCACGATCTTTTTCAGGGCGCTTATCCTGAGACACGCATTTCGAGCTGATTACAGATTTTCAAAAAAGAGGTTTTGGGGAGCAATTCATTGATTTGCTCCCTAGCCACACCATCGCCGGAATCGTACACAGGGCTACCATAATGCCCTTTTGTGCGAGAGAATAGCCGCTATGGGGCGACGAATCCCAAGTCGGAAGCGCATCTCGAAACCCATCGCGTGGGTTGCTGCCTCCTCGATGCTCCGTGTGCTTGTGTTGCTGGCCCTCGTGCTGCCGGTTGCAACGGCGGCGGCAGGCGCGTCTCCGGCCCCGCAATCCGTAAACGACCAAGCGGGCGTGGGACTGCACGTGGCCGTCGTGGACGAGAATGGCGCAGCGGTTGCCTCGGCTCGCATCACCGTAACTCCCCCAACGGGAACGGCCTTGCACGGTGAATCCGATTACGCCGGCCGCAAGGAATTCTCCGGTCTCCAGCCGGGTGAATACAACCTGCAAGTGGAAAAAGAGGGGTTTTTCGCGGTCACTCAGCCGGGAATTCATGTGGGAGAAATGGCCAACGTGGATGTGACCCTAAACCATATCCGGGAATTCTCCGAGAAAGTGAACGTGGTTTATTCGCCCCCCGCCATCGACCCCGCCAAGACCCAGGCGAGTGGAACGCTGAGCAGCGAGCAAATCATTGATCTGCCCTACCCGGTGACGCGAGATATTCGTTATGCCCTGCCGCTGCTGCCCGGAGTGCTCCAGGATTCCACAGGGCAAATTCATGTAGATGGCGCAAGCACGCGGCAGGTGTACGACCAAATAGACGGCTTCAATGTTTCCGACCCAGCTAACGGCCTGTTCCTGACGCGCATCAGCGTGGATGCCCTGCGGTCCGCGGACGTGACCAACAGCCGCTACTCAGCGGAGTATGGCAAAGGCTCAGGTGGCATCATCAGCTTGCGCACGGGTATGGGCGACGACCATTGGCGCCTGACCGCCACCGATTTCATCCCCGGCTTTCAGGACAAGAGAGGCATCAGCTTGAGCACCTGGACGCCTCGCGCCATGGTGTCAGGTCCCATCCGCAACGGCAAGGCGTGGTTTATGGATGCGCTGGAGGGAGAATACGATCTGTCCGTTTTTACCGAGCTCCCCCCGGCGGCGACCGGTTCAGCATATGGCGCGGGAGCAACTTCTCCAAAGTGCAAATGAACCTGGCGCAAAATAACAATCTCACGGTGAGTCTGCTGGTGAATTCCCTATTCTCGGGGCAATTTGGACTGGATCCCCTCGATCCGATCTCCACCACGCAGCGTTACTCCACGAGTGGCATTATGTTCAGCGCCAAGGATCAGCACCTTTTCCAAAGCGGACTGCTGCTGGAAGCGGGCATAGCCACCAGCAGCTTTTCCAGCAGCACGGTGCCCCTGGGCTATCAAACCTACATCGTCACCCCCAACGGGACCACTGGAAATTACTATCTCACCAACCATGGACGGGCAGACCGGGCGGAGGTAATCGGCAACCTGTTTTTTCCGCCCCTGCACCAAGCGGGAAGGCACGAGTTCAAGCTGGGCGTGGATTTCGATTGGCTCGACGATCATCAGGAATACAACCGGCAGCCTTGCCTGGTTGAGCGCGATGACGGCACACTCTCGCGCAGCGTCAGCTTCACCAATGCCCCGCCCTTCACGCGCTACGACGCGGAGGCAAGCGGCTATGCGCAGGATCGCTGGTCAGTGACGCAAAGGCTGCTCCTGGAACCAGGCGTGCGCTTCGATTGGGATGAGATTGTCCGCGGCGTGGCGCCCTCACCGCGCCTCGCTTCCACCTTCATGGTAAAACGCAATGGCGACAGCAAGATTTCCTGGGGCGTCGGCGTCTACCGCGACCCCAGCAACCTGGACATTCTCACTCGGTCGCTTACAGGCACACGGACGGACACCTTTTACGACGCGACCGGGATGAACCTGCTCCAGCCACCCGTTCTCAGCACTTTCACTATCAACCCGGACCAGTTGCGCTACTCGTTTGTCACCAACGCGAGCGTAGCATTCGAGCAGAAACTGCCACGAACCACTTACTTGCGCATTGAGCTCATGGATCGGCGCGCCCGCAACATATGGACCTTTGTCAATCCCGGCGCCTCCACTTCGCCCGATGGCCCCTTCTCCGGCCAATTCATTCTGACTAACAACCGGCGCGACCACTACGACTCCGCCGGGCTGAGCGTACGTCACGTCTTCAAACAGAATCATGTGGTGTTCGCTTCTTACACACGATCGCGAGCGCTTACCAACGCGGACTTCGGATACAGCCTTGATAATGTCCTGTTCAGCCCCCAGGCGGGCGGCCCCCTGGCGTGGGACTCTCCCAACCGTTTCCTTTCGTGGGGCTGGCTTCCTTTCACCCACAAGACCGACCTGGCTTACACTCTCGACTGGCGCTCGGGCTTCCCGTTCAGCTTGCAGAACGATTCACAGGAGGTGGTGGGCGCACCGGATTCGCAGCGTTTTCCGCCTTACTTCTCCGCCGATTTGAGCCTGGAGCGCCGAGTGACTCTCTTCGGGTACCAATGGGCGTTCCGGGTTGGTGTGAACAACGTCACGGACCGTGGCAATTATTCCTATGTCGATTCCAACGTTGACTCGCCCCACTTCATGACCTTTTCGGACGCCCAGGGGCACTCCTTTGTCGCTCGCATCAGATTGCTGGGAAGAAAATAGCCGCGGCCACAAGAATAAGACTCTACGAATACGACTGTCAGGCTTGACGGAAGGGATGTTGGAGGCGCGGGTGAGAATCGAACTCACGCATAAAGGTTTTGCAGACCTCTCCCTTACCACTTGGGTACCGCGCCCTAAAACGATTACGAGTGACTCGTGGCCAGCAACAAATCTGAGGCAGATTCATGTTTGCTCGTCACTTGCCACTCGTCACTATTGACGGAATTTTATGGAGCGGGAAATGGGATTCGAACCCACGACTTCGACCTTGGCAAGGTCGCACTCTACCACTGAGTTATTCCCGCTCGCCAGCACCAAACCAGCATACCACAAAACAAATTATAGGAATCCACACTCGACACTGTCAAGCTGGACGGGTGATCCAACGTGACTTTCGGAGATACCCGCAGACGCGCGCGGCTTCCAAGGCGTCACCACCAACACCTCATGGCGACGTATTATCGGAACACGGAGATTTCGCGGAATAACAGGATACGCCGCAAATACAATGCCGAATGGGAAGTATGTCGAGGCACATCGGACCACCAGGGTGTGGTGGCCGGGCTCCTGGTAGGCGCAGAATCCGGGCGGACTTTCAGGGTTTTTCGCCGCCCGCCAGGCGTTCATTGATTTCGGCGATGACCGTTGGCAACTTTGCTACTTCCGGAATCACAGCGTGCGCGCCCGCTTGCAGGAAGCGGTTGGAAGCGGCGTTAAGCCGAGTAGCCAATTCGCGTGCCGGCAGGGCCTCCACGTCGTCAGGGCAGAGTCCAAGTTCGTTGCCTGTTTTGGTGATGCCCACGGTCCACATGCCGGCATTCAGCCCTTCGGCAATATCCACCAGCGTATCACCCACCTTGACGCAGGCCTGCATGGGGTAAACACCGAGCTGCATCGCCGCCGTGATGGCCATCCAGGGTGCGGGGCGGCCGGCGGCGACCTCATCGGCACACACGTTGGATTCCGGGGCGAAGCCTGCCGCCGCGGCTTGCACCAATAGCGCGGCCATCATGGCGCGGGTATAGCCTGTGGTGGCGCCGAATACAATGCCCTGTTGACGCAAGATCTTGACGGCTTCAGCCACTCCGGGAATGACGTTGGTGTGGCGGCGGATCACCTCCGTTTGCAGGGGGATGAATTCCTGGAAGAGCATTTCGACATCATCCGCCGAGGCGGCGCGATCGTACCGTTGTTGCCATTGCTGCGCCACCGGCTGCATGGCCAGGATCAAGCGCACATGGTCCTTTTTGTGCGAGCCCATGGGCCCGCGCGCCTGCTCGGCGGTAACTGTCACTCCATGCCGGCGGAAGAGTTCGATAAAGGCGTCCACGGGAGCCCTGCTGCCGTAATCGACGGTTGTTCCTGCCCAGTCGAAGATAACGGCTCGCACCGGACCTTGATAGCGATGTTGATTATCAGATACCATTTTTATGCTCCTCCGATCGTTGCGGCCTCTGCCCTCCCGGCGCGGGGCGAATCGATCTTCATGACTTCCAGCGTTCGACGGATGGCCGCCACTAGCGACTGAATGTCGTCGGGAAACAGTTGTCCGATGGTCCCGATGCGGAAACAATTCGCGTCGCTTACCTTGCCGGGATAAATCACCAACCCCTGCTCGCTCAAATACTGATAGAACCTGGGAAACTCGAAATTCGGGTGGGTCGGATAATGAAAGGAAGTGATAATGCTGCTTTGGTGCGCCGGTTCGAGATAGGCATCGAACCCCAGCGCGGTCATGCCCGTCATCAGGGCCTTTTGATTGGCGGCGTACCGGGCCGCGCGAGCGGCGATTCCACCCTCCGCTTCGAGGTCCTCAAGGGCCTGCCAAAAGGCGAGGAGAACGTGCGTCGGGGGCGTGAAGCGGAATTGCCCGTCCGACTCCAGGCCTTTCCACTGAGCCACGAGGTCGAGGCTTAGACTGCGAGCGCGGCCCTCAGCGGCAATTAAGAGATCGCGCCGGGCCAGCGCAAATCCGAATCCCGGAACACCCTGAATGCACTTGTTCGCCGAGGAAACGAGGAAGTCGATTCCGCACGCAGCAAGACTAATGGGCATGCCTCCGAAACTGCTCATGGCGTCCACCAGGAAGACGCGGCCGTGCTGCTTTACGGCCCCGCCAATTTCCACCAATGGATTCAGAATTCCCGTAGTGGTTTCGCAGTGGACAAGTCCCACGTGAGTAATGGCCCGTTCACGCGTTAAAGTGCGGCTAACTGCAATGCGGTCGACAGGGAGGAATTCGGGGAAGACCAGGGTTTCCGTGGCGATGCCTAAGGTCTGTGCGATCCTGGCCATGCGGTGCCCGTAAGCGCCGTTGATCAGAACCAGAAGTTTTCCATCCCGAGGCATGACCGAAGAGATGACGGACTCAATCGCAAAAGTGCCAGAGCCCTGCATCAAAACGGCCGCATAATCGCCGCCGGCACCCTCTCCTAACTCCAGTAAACGCTGGCGGATTTTCCGCACGACTTCGAGAAACTCCGAATCCCGCGAGCCCAAGTCCCGTAGCATGGCGCGCTTGACGGGTTCGCTGGTATTCAAGGGACCGGGGGTAAAGAGGAGTTTTTGCTTTTCCATTCTGCTGAAATCTCCGATGGTTGGGGGAATGGCGCCGGCGGACTGCACGCCGCCGGCGCCGTTGATGAACCCCACTGCGCTAGAACTGGAAGCGTAAAGACATCTGTATCGTCCGCGGCCCAGCTTGCGAAACATCCTGGGCATTGGTGATTTGGCCGAACTTGCCGGTGATGTTCATGTTCGGCTCGCCCCAATTGAGGATATTGAACAAATTGGAGAATTGCGCCTCGTAGCGAATACCGAAGCGCTCGGTCACCTTGAACCTCTTGCCCGTCGACATGGAGAAGGTGACGGTATGCGGTCCCTCCAGAATTCCCACGCCGCAGTTGCCGAAGCGACCGATGGGCTCGGCTGTGCCGGCAGCGTCCGTGGGATGGTCAGGTATGTCGTAAGCGGCCGCGTTAAAGAAGGCGGAGGTGGTGGGGCTGGAGAGGTAACCGCTGGTTCCGCCGCAGTCCGGACGTTGTTGCTTCACCGAGCGCTCGCTAGGGTCCGTGCCAGAAGAGTCATACACACTGCTCGGGTAGTAAGGAGTCTCCCAGAACCCCGATCGGAGGAAGGTGATGCCGGTGACGTTCCAGCCGCCGAGTGCGAGATCTTGGGCATGGCTGACGTTGTTGAGATAGGTCTTACCGCGGCCGAACGGCAGGTCGTAGACCAACGTACTGATGAAGCTGTTGCGGGGATCGTAGTAGGCGTTTCCCATATCGGAGGTGATGTTGTAAATGTTGTTAACGTTGGCGCCGTTGTCGCCTTGCCCGCCGGTGCCAATGGCCGAATTCGGAGCCGGACCCAGCGCGTTGGTCTTATTCGAGGACAGCGTATAGCTGTTGTTAAAGCTCAGCCCTTGCGCGAAGCGCCGATTCAATTCGATCATGAACGCCTGATATTTGTCGCTCGGTCCGTTATTGCGAGTCAGAACCTCGAAGAAGTTGGGAAACTTCAAGTTTTGCTGGCGCAATGCGGGGGTGGCGACCAGAGCTTTGTATCCGTATACAGTGGCGCCGGTGTTCGGATCGGTGTAAGAAGCGGTGTTCGGCGCCACCTGGTTCAGGTCGGGGCTATAGATTAGGTCCACCGCATGCGAGCCCGTGTAACTGAGCCGTAACAACGTCTGGAAACCGAGGTTTTGTTCAAACGCCGCATTCCACTGGTAAACCCGCGGGTCCTTCAGATCCCATTGGTTGGCGCGGCGATAGCCGGGGAAAGAGGAAACGCCGGGTGTCCCGGAGAAAACGTTGCTGAAATTCAAGATGGGAGTGGATTCGGTCGGCTGATAGGTCCCATAGTAGCTGGTATCGATCCCCAGGAGCGAATAGAGCACCGCCCCCAAAACCGGCACCGAGTAGATCCCCGAGGAAGCGCGCACCACGGTGTTATGACTGGAGGTGGGCATCCAGACGAAGCCCAGACGCGGTTGGATGTTATCCCAATAAGTGTAACGCAGCCCGGGGCCCAGGCCGACCGAACTGGCGGACACAAAAGGAATGTCGCCCACAGCCTCCTTCCAAAGGGGATTGATATTCTCATTGGGGTTCACGACCAACTGGCCGCCGGGAACCTTGTAATTGAAGTTGCCCAGTTGGTTGGTAGCATCTTGGAAAGGTGTATTGATCTCGTAGCGAAGACCGGCCGTCACGGTCAGATTGGGCCGCACTTTCCACTCCGTCTGGCCGAAGCCGGAGTAGTGATACCCAAAAGGTTTGCCGTCGGGCCCATTTTGCGCTTGCAGGGCGTAATCCACATCCCCCTGGAGCATTTCCGCCACGGAGCAGGCGTCGGGCAAAGAGGGGCTCTCCGCCCCGGAACAAGTGTACGCGCCGCTAAAGAAGTAGTCCCCGTATTCATCGCCCAGGTTGAAGGTGATGTTATCCCGGAAGTTGAGGCGGCGGAAATCGAAGCCGAACTTCGTGGTAAAGCGGCCGCGTATCCAAGTCAGGTTATCGCCCAACTCCAAAATCCCGTTGCCGTTTATGCGTGGGTGCCCGTATTGGTTCGTGGCCCCGCCGAGGAGGTTTCCCGCGTAGAAAACGGGCACGCCGCCCAATCCGTTCTTGGGCGGGCCGGGCAGGCCGGTGATGCCCAGTTGCGAGATGATCGAGTTGCCTTGCAGCGCCTGCGGATAGGTGTAGTTAAAGTTCGCACGCGTCCACCCGCCCCGCAATTCGTTCATCAGGTCAGGCCGGATGACCCAATTATAAGCGACGGCAACATTGGTGGCATCGGTGGTGGTTGTGAACGTTCCCATCAGGGGATTGTAGCTGGTGTCGCCGGTGGATCCCAGCGCCCCGGTAGCGGCTGTGCCGTCGGTGCCGCTGCTGGTGATGCTCTTCTGGGTAACGCGGCCAAAGATGCGGTGGTTGGCATTAAAAACGTGGTCAAGCCGCCCGTCGTACCCGTTCACTGCGTACTTCCCCGGTATGGTCGAGATCAAATTGTTCCCGGTCGAATCAATGTTGGAACTGGTGCTGGTGGGCGTGGGGAAAAAGTCTTTTAGGATCTTCGAAACCCTCGGGTCGATATTGGTGACTTGGTTGCCGGAATAAGCCATGCCGGTCAAGGGATTGGTGAGGGTCAGGCCCGGGACCCCGGAGAAGTTGCCGGAGGCCCACGCCGCCGGCACGGTTTGCGTGGCAATCAGGGAATTCTGGTCCAAACGCACGCCTTCATAGTCGAAGTAGAAAAAGGTCTTGTCCTTGATGATGGGGCCGCCGATCGACGCGCCGTAAGTGTTCGCGTTCAAAGAGGGGTTGTAGTCGGCGATGGGATCAATGGAGTTCCAATCCTTGCGCTGGAAGTACCAGAAGGCGCTGCCGTGCAATTGATTGGTGCCGCTCTTGGTGACCACGGTCACGTCCGTGGGCTGGGCGTATTCCGCGTCGTTGCCCGCGGTGTTGACGCGAAACTCCGAGATCCCCTCGACAGACGGAAACAGGTCACGAGTTGGACCACCAAGACGGACCATCTGTATCGAGGTGCCATCGAGAGTAAACGACGTCGCCGTCGGCAACTGGCCGGAGAAGGTCAGGTTACCGCCGGGGTCTTCGTTGACGCCGGCAGTGAGCGTTGCGATGTTGATGGGACTGGGAGCATTGGTGGCCCGGAAATTCAAGGGTAAGGTATCGATTTCCTTGCCTGACATCGAACTGGCCTCGGTAAGATCTTCGCTCACCACTTCTTGTTTGGAAGTAACCACAATTTGCTGGCTGGCGCTTTGAACTTGCAGTTTGAAATCTGAGCGCACGGTTTCGCGGGCAGGCAGATCCACTCCTTCATTTTTCACGGTCGTGAGTTTCTGGGCGGAAGCTGTAATCGTGTATGTGCCCGGATCCATGTTCACAAAAAGATAATCGCCGGTGCCATCGGTCGCAGCCGTACGCTCAATGCCGGTCGCCTGGTTCTGCACGGTTATTTTTGCGTTAGGCACCACTCCGCCGCTGGAATCGGTGACGGTGCCGACGATGGTCCCATAAGTAGACTGGGCGACCGCCGGTAGGCTGCTGAGCGAAAGCACGGCTATGAGAACCTAATGCCGCCACTTGCCAGGTATGTACCACTGTCGAGAATCGCGTCTTCATTTGACCTCCATTCAATTTTGTTTAACTTCTCTTCTTCGCAGTAAGAATCCGGTTGCGGGAAACCGTGCGGCTTCCCGCCTTGAAACTGATTGCCTCAAGATGTGCCCCTCCGAGGAGGCATGGCTTCTTTTAAAGTGTTGTGAAGAATCCAGACTACAGTAATCAGACAGGGCCAGTATGGTTACGGCAGGTTATGCCAATATGAACCTATGATGATTTAGAGGTAACAAGGCCGCTGTGCGCTCACATCCTGTTTCGAACTAAATGTCCTTCTCTCATGCCGCCTGCCTCTGCTCACGACGCGGCGCCGCCGGTTTCAGCAACGCCTTGAAGCTTAATCCGGTGCTCACATTGCCGTAACAAAGGCGATTCAGTATCGAAACTCATTCGATCCCCCCTTCGTGTCGCTCGGGATCACACTACCCGGCAAAGCTCCCCTGTGGAAGTTTGGCCAATCGTCAACCTGAGAGTCCTATGAACGTTTCCACGGTTGAAGTCATACCGAATGCGGCTTCAGACTCCGCCTCTGCCAATCGCTCTGCCCGGCACTGGCGCTGGCGTATTTTCATCATCACTTGGACCACGTATGCCGGGTTTTACCTCTGCCGCAAGAACATCAGCGTGGTGATGCCGCTGCTCCAGCAGGATCGCGGGTACACCAATGCCCAATTGGCGAAGTTGGTCTTCGGGTATAGTCTCTTCTACACCGTCGGCCAGTTTGTTTGCGGCCTTCTATCCGACCGTTTCGGGACAAAGGTGGTGGTGGGCACAGGGCTATTCGTGGTTGTCGGCGCCAACCTCTTTCTGGGCTTTGGATCATCGCTCGGATGGCTCATCTTGTTGGCTTGCCTCGCGGGCGCCGGGCAATCCACCGGTTGGTCGGGGCTGGTAAAAACCATGGCCTGCTGGTTCCGTCCTACGGAACGGGGAGTTGTGATGGCGTGGTGGTGTACGAATTACGTGCTCGGTGGATTCCTAGCCACGGTATTTGCGACATTCGTCGCGACCACCGTGTGGTTGGTTCCGCGCTGGGGCTGGCGGCGAGGTTTCTGGCTGCCCGCCCTGTTGCTGCTAGTCATTTCTCTGATTTATGTGTTTTTCGTGCGGGATAACCCCTCCGACGTCGGCCTGCCGGAGGTGGAAGAGGCCCGCCTGATCTCGACCGCTGCCGGCGCCGCTTCTGCAACGCCCGGCACAATCGGCGTGTATGGATCGGCGGTGCGTGCGGTCCTCGCGGAACCCACCTTGTGGCTCATTGGATCAATGTATTTCTTCCTTATTCTTACGCGGTACGCTTTCCTTTTCTGGCTGCCCTTGTATATGACTCAGCGTCTGAAGTATTCCGCCGAGGACGCAGGCTACACCTCATCGCTATACGAGCTGGTGGGATTCCTCGGGGCCATCATCGCCGGCTACGCTTCCGAGAAGCTGTTCCAATCCCGCCGGTTTCCAGTGGGAGCGCTGATGCTGTGGGGGCTCGCCCTGACCGCTCTGATCCTGCCAAGACTCAGCGCCATGGGGCACCTGTGGACCGCCATTGGCATTTCGCTGGTCGGTATTATGACCTACGGGCCTGACACATTGATGTCAGGCGCAGCGGCTCAGGACGTCGGTTCGAAGGAAGGCGCCGCCACTGCTTCGGGTTTCATCGACGGCATCGGACACCTGGGCATGATCGCGTCCCCGTTCGTCGTGGCTTTCGTGACGGCACATTACAGTTGGGATGTTCTCTTTTATTTGTTCGTAGTGCTCTCCTTGATTGCCGGTGCGCTGCTGGCGACGCGTTGGAATTACAAGTCACGAGGCGCGGCGGACGCTGCTCCGATGGGCTGAACCGTGGGGCGCGAAGACGCCTACCGACCAAGCCCTTCTCCCACCCTATGCAGATTCTCGAGTCTTAATTATCTGCCTCAAGAATAGTGACAAATCCATCTGTAATTGGGATGCAAACAGGCTGGGCTTGCGCGCGCCCTCGCCGGGATTTCCTGGTTTTCTGAGAAAGATGGAGCGGGAGACGGGAATCGAACCCGCGACGTCCAGCTTGGGAAGCTGGCATTCTACCGCTGAATTACTCCCGCTGGCCTAAAGTCCGACTATAACCCATCGAAGCGCCGAGTTCAAGAGCATGGTGTGCTTTGGTTGTGGGGGTCATTGGCGAGGCACCATCGTCTCCCTCTGCTCCAGCTTGAACGACAGCGGCGTCTGAGGTAATGTGTTCATCGCAGTCACCCGTCGGGTGTAATGCTCTGGACTTCCGCAATCCTTGTGAGACTTCTCCCGAAGGGGTATCCTGTTGGCTTTGTGTACCAGCAATCGTGATGAATGCGATGCTTGAAGGATTCCTGAGTCCGCCAGTGTTAGAGCAACCAGGAGGCGAGGAGAGGAAGAGATGCAATCCAGCGATTTCGGAAGAAACCTGCGCCGGGCGGTTTGCCTGAGCGCCGTGATCATGATGGCTTTGTGGGCGCCGCCCCAGCGGCGCGCGGAGGCAGCTATGAACGATGCGCCGGTGCGATACGTGCCCGGCCTCAAAGTGTGGGTTCTCACCACCGATCGAACCACGTACGCGATTGGCCTCAACGAACGCAACGAGCTGCAAAGCCTCTACTGGGGAGAAAAGCTGGAGAGTGATCATGACCTCTTCCCGGCGCACACCCGTCCCGACCACGCCTCGTTTGATTCCAGCGAGACGATGACCAACATCGAATACCCGGGATGGGGCGGCCGCTACTACAACGAGCCGGCGCTGAAGGTGACTTTGGCCGACGGCGATCGCGACCTGGTTTTGAAGTATGTATCGCATGAGATTCACGGCGACACCCTCGTGGTCCGCTTGAAGGATATCCAATACGACTTGTTCGTGAGCCTCACCTACAAGGTGTTTGCCAAGGAAGACATCATCCGCAAGCAGGCGGAGGTTGAGAACCACACTCCCCAGGTGGTGACGCTGGAAAGCGCGCAGTCGGGGGTTTGGTATGTGCCGGCGGGTGAAGGCTACCGGCTCACTTATCTCACCGGCCGCTGGGCGGGCGAAACCCAGCTCATTCGCGAGCCCATCAATCCGGGCACGAAGGTCCTTGATAGCCGGCGCGGCAACACCAGTCACAATCTGAACCCCTGGTTCGCTATCGACGCGCGAGGCGAAGCGGATGAAGAGCACGGGCGCGTGTGGTTCGGAGCCCTGGGCTGGAGCGGCAACTGGAAACTGGCGGTGGAAGAGACGCCGGCCGCCCAGCAGGTGCGCGTCACCGGCGGTTACAACGACTTCGACTTCTCCTGGCCCCTCGCGCCGGGCCAGAGTCTGAGCACGCCTGCTTACTACGGTGGATTCAGCGATCAAGGCTTCGGCGAGGCTTCGCGGCTTCTGCACCGCTTCGAGCGCGATGAAATCCTGCCTGACCACGCCCGGCCGCACGTGCGCCCGGTGCTCTACAATTCCTGGGAAGCCACCGAGTTCAATGTGAACGAAGCGGGGCAGAAGGTCCTGGCGGAGAAAGCGGCCAAGCTCGGCGTGGAGCTGTTCGTGATGGATGACGGCTGGTTCGGCAAGCGCAACGATGACCATGCCGGCCTGGGCGACTGGTATGTGAATCCGCAAAAGTTTCCCAACGGTTTGCACCCCCTGATTGCATACGTCAACAGCCTGGGAATGGACTTCGGATTGTGGTTCGAGCCCGAAATGGTGAATCCTGATAGCGACCTCTACCGCCAACATCCCGACTGGGCCATGAACTTTCCCGGACATGTCCGCGCAGCGAAGCCCGCAATCAGCTTGTCCTCAATATGGCGCGCGACGATGTGAAGGAATACATCTTCGGAGTCCTGGATAAGATGCTTTCAGATAACAACATAAAGTACATTAAGTGGGATATGAACCGCCATTTCGGCGAGCCCGGCTGGCCGGAAGTCCCCATCGCCGAACAAAAGGAAATCTGGGTGAAGTACGTCCGTAACGTGTATGAGATCATCGACCGCCTGCGCGCGAAGCACCCCAGCCTGGAGATCGAGGCTTGTTCGGGCGGCGGCGGGCGCGTGGACCTGGGCATCCTGGAGCGCGTGGATGAAGTCTGGACCTCCGACAACACCGAGGCCTTTGACCGGCTGCGCATCCAAGAGGGTTTCAGCTTCGCTTACGCGCCCAAGGTCATGTCCGCTTGGGTCACCGACGTGCCCAACATGAACGGGCGGTCGACCCCGCTCAAATTCCGCTTCCTCGTCGCCATGCAGGGCGCGCTGGGCATTGGCTCCAACCTCAACCACTGGTCGCCGGAGGATTTTGCCCTGGCCACGCAGATGGTGAGCACGTACAAGAGCATCCGCCAAACCGTGCAGGAGGGCAACCTCTACCGCCTGTTCTCCCCTCGTGAGGGCGACCTGACTGCTAACGAGTACCTTTCCGCCGATGGCAAGCAGGCGGCGCTGTTTGCCTTCTACCATTCACAGCAATTGCTGCGCCCGGCACCAACCATCTATTTACGCGGTCTCGATGAAAGCGCGCTTTACCGGATCAAGACCGTCGATGACAAGCTGGCGGGTCAACGGACGCTCGTCAGCGGATCGTTCCTCATGCACCACGGGCTGAATCTGAATTTCCACGGAGATTACGACAGCACGGTGATCGTGATGGAAAAAACCGAGTGAGGACTTCACTCTCCTTCTTTGTCCTTCATCGTCTTGCCGCGGGAATCTTGCGCCGCCGCGTCAACCGCTTAGCGGCCCGTGATGGACACATAGCGAAGCTGTTGCTTCACGATATCGCGGGGGTAGACGATTTTCACATCGCCGGGCTTGCCGCTCGCGCCGGGCACAAGATCCGGATTGATCCCGCACCAGAAGGTGGGCAGGTCCAGCCCTTTGTAGCGCTGCACCACCTGGTCGCGCCACGTGGTGTTGAAGTGGATACCGTACCGGGTGATGAGCGCCTTGGCTCCGTCGTAATCCCCTTCCGCCTTGATGCGCATGAGCTCCGCCAGCAACATGCCCACGCCCTTGCGCATCTGGTCATAGTCCTTCACCACCAGATACACCTTGCCATCGCGCTCCAGGGGCTGAATGGCGCCGGTCTTGTCGCGGATGAAGTTCACGATCAGTTGCGTGCCGCGGCGGTGATCCTCCTCAATGGTGTCGCCGGTGGGAAACTCGTGAAGTTGCGCCAGCGCCGCGCGTGCCTGGGCATCGTATGCGGCCTTGGCCACCTCCAGGTTGGGGAGCGCTCCCATTTCCGCGAGCTTGGGGTCAAAGAAGTTCCACAAGGCCACCAGGTCGGCGCGCGCTTCTTCCAGCGTTGAAAAATACTCCTTCAAATAAACGGCCGGTTCGCCCGTCAACTTGGGATTCATCTTCCCCGAACCGTGCCCCAGCACCTCGTGCATGGCCACCAGAAGTTCGTTGGCCTGCATCTGGTATTTCTCCGCGCGGGCGCGTTCTTCCTCCGAGTAGGCAAATTCCTGGCTCACCTTGTTCCCCTGCGCCGCCGCTAGCGCGCGCATGGAACCGGTGAAGATGAAACTCTTGCTGCCATACTTGTCGTGGATTTCCGTCTCGTTGGGCAGATTCTCGCCGATGGTGGTGACATCGTAATCGGCGGTCATAATCAGGGCCTCGACGGTGTTCACGATGGGCGGATGCGGCGCCTCGAGCTTGTACTTGTCGTCCCAGGGCGCCCGCTGCTCGAAGTACTGGGCACTCGCGGCGAACTCCTTCATCAGCTTATTCATCTTCTCGTCCACCACCGTCACGTAGGCCTGCGCCGCGCCTTTCAGCCCTCGCGGATCCTTATAAACCTCAATGAAACCGTTGGTAAAATCCACCTGGCTGTCATCGTGGACCCAATCGATGTTGAACTGCCGCCAGTCCACCGGTTCGCCGGTTTGATAATAGCGGATCAAATCCTTCAGGACTTTCTTCGTGGGCGCATCGGCGTAAGGGAGGGCCATGGTCAGGTAGCGAATGGCTCGGTTCAACTCCTCCTGGTACAGGCCGGCAGGAGCGCCCGCCCCGCCGGCACGATAGACTTGCTCCACCAATTTCCCGTTTTTCTTCACCAGGCGGGAATTGAGCGGGTACTTGTCGTGGAAATCCTTCAGGTCGGCCATGGTCACGCCTTCGTACAGATTGTTGCCGCTTGCCGCCAGCGGATCTTCACCGTCCTTGGGATTCTTTACCGTGAGCGAGGGCTGAAAATCCGCGTCGAAAATCGGCCGGCGCAGATCGTCCAGGTCTTTCAGAAGCTTCGCCTGCGAGCCTAAAGCCGCGCGATTCTTCAGCGCTTGCAGGGCCGCCGCCTGTAATTCCTCCGGCGTGAATTCAGGCAAGAACTTTTGCGAGGTAAACACATTGTGATTGCCGTGGTTCGCCCAGAAAAGCTTGGTGTAGTCGGTGATCTTCTTGAGAACGGCGGGGTCCACACCGCGCGAGTGCGTCAGGATTTGCTCGAGCAGATGCTTGAGTTCAAGCCCGTAAAAGGAATTCTGGTCGTAGGCAATGGGATTCACGGCTATGGCCGCCATCGAGAGCCAGAAAGCCAGCGCCTTTTGCTGGGGGGTGAGATCGTTGAAACTCTCCGCCTGCAATTGTAGAAACCCGGTCTGTCCAACGCGATCCACGAGCGGAGAGAGGGCGGCGCCTTCCTGCGCCATTAGTGCGCCTCCACCCATGAGGATTAATAGAAAAAGAGTCATTAGTTTGTGCAAGATTAAACTCTCCCTCTTGAGATTAGGCAACTAGCGCTTTATAACAGATTCGGGGGGTCGGAGCCAGCTAAGTTTCGCCTGGCCATCGGGCCCTTGAAAACCCTTGGCCCGGCGGTTAGTGCAATAACCAGCTTTCCCTTCGAGAACCCTCCGCCCGTCATGCCAAGCTACGGCGACACCCGTCATATACATCGAAAATGGCGCGTCGCTCGCATGACATCTTGTCCAGCTCGCGCTTTGTTTTCATGCACATAGTCGGAGGACCCTTCATTTTTAACATCTTTTTGTTTCCGCACCCTGCCTTTGACCCATAGGAGACTAACTTCCCTACTTTCAAAAACTTGGTTCTTCGATCGCCTCATCGGGGTTTTCCCAAATCTCCATTAACTAGCTGTATTTTCATTAATATAGTCGCCTGAGGTACAATGTTCATTGATTTCCGTCTCGCCCAGGGGACGGCTGATCAGCAAGAACATTCTTGTCAGCCACCACAATTGCCGAGGTTCGGAATCTTCCATCATTGGCATGAGAGGGCCCTTCAGCATTGAGGGAGGCAGGAGCCAGAGGTTAGAAATCACGAGCCAACAATCGGCAATCTTGAGTCCTCCATCGGCCTTCTGGGAGCCTCATGGGCTAGTATACATGCAGCGGCGGCCTGAGTCAAGTATAAAGAGGCTACACAGCCAAGCCCAACAACTGGGCCAGAACTCCGTGCCGGGGGTATGGGCGAAACGGGTGGCGCGGAGTTTTCCACCCCACGAGCGTCTTTGCGGAGTTATCTGTCACGCGGACTTCTCTACGGAGTCACCGTCACCGTGAGCTTGTTGGATTTCACCCAGGACTTGGTTTCGTCGTCCCAGCGACGGACTTGAATCGTGTACTGGCCGGGCTTGCTTAAAAGGCCAGTGCCATCTTCATATTCCCTCCGCGAATCAGGTGGTGGTCCCTGGGGCGCTACGGTTCGCGAAGGTTCACGCGGGTTCTCAGTCCATGCGGAGCGAAGCTTTGGAGTGCGTGCAGCTTGCTGCCGCTTTCCTCCCCGCAAGCTTGCTTGCGGGAATTCAATTGTCCCCGCAAGCTTGCTTGCGGGAAGTGCCATCGCCGTTTCGAAGTGAATTCGCATTCAATACCAGCAGGCACGAGTCCCAGCCAGCAAGCTGGCTGGGGCCTGGACTTTGGCCTTTAACTAGACAAAATTCTGTCCATACTTTTTTCTTGCAGGAAGGCCGCGTTTTTGATATCTAGTCACATGACTAGATATCAAAGGGAGGCTTTCATATGGGTTTCCCCACCAAAGTGCAACTCATCAAGCGCCCAGCCAGTGCGCAGTGGTACATCAACTTCCCTTCCGCCCTCGCCCAGGCCCTGGAGTTCTCCCGCGGCGAAACCGTCGAGTGGTTCGTCGAAGACAAAAGTCTACTCGCCTTGCGACGAGCCTCGCCGCCCGGCCCCGTGCTAAAAAAACTCTGCCGGCATCCTCGCCCACTTCGAGCAACTCTGGCGCCAGTGCGGCCCCGGCTTCCACCAGCGGCGCCTTGCCGCGCACGCCCAAACCCTCGCGTTGAGCTCCTTGCTGTGTTTGGGACGGCATACCGTGACCGGCCTGTTGACCACTTGCGGCGCGCAGTTTCGTGACTGGACCTCCGGTTGCCGGCTCTTTTCCCACGACCGTCTTCCCGCCCCGACCCTGTTCGCCGTCGTACGCCGCGCCGTGGTCGACGCCCAGCCTCCCCAGGCTCCCGTGCGCGCCTGCCGGGATGATTCCCTCCTGCGCCGCTCCGGCCTGCACACCCCCGGGGTCGCTTGGCGGCGCGATCCCCTCGGCCCCCGCTTTCAGACCAACTTCGTGCGCGCCCAACGCTTTCTGCAAATTTCTCTCGCTCTCCCCGCCGACGGTTCCTCCCGCCTGGTCCCCGTCGCCTTCCGCCATGCCCCTACGCCGGCCAAGCCGAGGAAAAAAGCCACCCCCGCCGAGCAGCAGGAATATCGCGCCCAAGCCCGCGCCGACCGCCTCAGCCAACGCGCTCGCCAACAGATCCAGGAACCGCGCGCCGCCCTCGACGCCGACCCCGGCTCGGCCCACCGCCGACTCCTCGTGGCCTTCGACTGATCGTCATCGCCCCTCTCGCCTATCGTCTGCGCAAAGGCTCCAAGCTGCTTTATCGCCGGCCCGCCTTTCTGCTCTGCACCGAGGAAAACCTCGACCCCCAAGTCGTCATTGAAACCTATGTCCAGCGCTGGGACATCGAGGTTAATCTCCGCGAAGAAAAAACCCTGCTGGGAGTGGGCCAGGCGCAGGTGCGCGATCCCCGCTCGGTCGAATCCGCTCCCGCCCTCAGCGTCGCCGCCTACGCCTTGCTCCTGCTCGCCACCCAGCGCGCCTTCGCCGCTTCGCGCCAGGCCCTGCTGCCGCGCCCCAAGTGGATCCACCCTTCGCCCTCCGCCCGCATCTCCACCCAACAGGCCCTCCACCAACTGCGCGCGGAGGTCTGGGGCCGCGGACTCGGCCTCGATAATTTCTCCCCCTTCGCGTCTACCCCACCCTCGGCCACGAAGCCGGAGAAATCCTCTTTCCCTCTCGCCTCGGCCGTCTGCTACGCGAATGCCTGAGCCTCAAAAGGCCAAAGTCCAGGGGGACGGCTTGCCGCCCCCTCATGATCGCATCGATCATCGACAGGGGTAGGGCAAGCCCTACCCGTACGAGTCGCCGCTTCCGCTGTAACACCCCCGCACGAACGCGCGGCCCCTCCTGATTCAGGAGGGGAGCCTCACTTTTTTCCAGCGCCATGCAGTAATTCAGCACGGAGGAATGTTCCACCAGCGACGTGACGATGTGCCGCTTGGTCGGGTTAGCCTTCAGCGCCGCCGCGATGGCGGTGTTGTTACTTTCCGTGGCGCAGGAAGTGAAAATCACATCCAGCGGGTGCGCCCCGATCAGTTCCGCCACCTGTTCGCGCACCGTTTCCTAAATGCAGTCCACAGTCCACAGTTTACAGTTCTCAGTAAGAACCCAGAACGCCCTGACTGTTGACTGTCGACTGTCAACTGTCGACTTCCTCTGACGGCATCATGGCCTCCAGCACCTCGGGCAAGACCGGCGTCGTCGCGTTGTGGTCGAGGTAGATCACAGAGTTCACCCTACCCACGAAACGACGCCTGCGCGAGGTCCATCAAATCGGCTGACCAGCGCGGTTGCGGATTCAGCCCGAAAAGTCACCTTCCTGTCCATTGGGCGCCAATTGGCCGTACGGCCTCCTTGGACAAGTGCCTGTTGCGTGGGCCCAGGAAAACGCCTTGCCGCGTTCTCAATTGTTGTCAAATTGCCTTTGCTTGAACCATAGCCGATTTCGGAATGATCCGGCCCGAGTGACGAAAGTCGCTTCCCTCTCCGGGGCGGGCAAACGACCGATTCAACAGGCTGCGGAAAAACGCGCCGGGGCTCTCATCCTAGTGAATCCAAGGCGGTCAGGAGCCTTGCGGGGGAGGTTCCCTGAGGGTAAACTCCCTGCCGGAAGAACCCGCTATGTCCTTGAAAATGCAGGGCCGAATTTTCGCCGAGCGGAAGCCATGCGTATAAGTCATTTGAATAGAATCTGTTGCGAGTAATCACGAATAGACCCTCGGAGTGGCGGGCATTCGCCCTCTAGCCACAATCAGATTGACGGAAATGCACGGATAATGACAGGTTGGAAGCTTTTTTCCGCAACCTCTCAAGCCCGCTCCGTGGCCCTATAGATGCGCCGCTGCCCTGGGCGCCGGCGAAAGCGTCCGACACCACCGCCGTCGCTGCCCTTGCATCGATGAGCGTGATAGCCGCCCCATCCAAAGCGAGTCATATCTCAGATGGCGCGATACGCCACGGTGAGACGCGCGCATTGGCGTATAATGATCGCTCTACGGCCGAAAGGATCGCCCGGCTTGGCGAAGGCGACTGGCTGCAATAACATCCAAAGCAAGGAGATGGAAATGCGTCACACAATGGCATTCATTGCGGGGATTGCTCTGGTCATAATCCTTTCCGCGCCGGCCCGCGCGCAAGCGCCCTTGGCCCCCACGCCCCCGATGGGCTGGAACAGTTGGGATGCTTATGGCACCACGGTTCGAGAAGACGAGGTCAAAGCCAATGCCGACTACATGGCGAAATATCTGGCCCCATCCGGATGGCAATACATCGTCGTCAACATCGAATGGTACACGCCACGGCCCAAGACGCACGGATACATTCCCGATCCCACCAATGTGACGCTGGATGAGTACGGGCGCTTGGTGCCCGCGGTGGGTCGTTTCCCCTCGGCGGCGGACGGCTCGGGATTCACCCACTTGGCGGCTTACGTTCATTCCCAGGGATTGAAATTCGGGATTCACATCATGCGCGGCATTCCCCGCGAGGCCGCCGCCCGCAAGCTGCCCATCTTGGGCACCTCGTACACGGCGGCCGACGTGGCCGACACCAAAAACGTTTGTCCCTGGCAGGGAATGGTGGACATGTTCGGCGTCAACACCAAGCACCCCGGCGGCCAGGCGTACTATGACTCCATCGTGAAGATGTACGCCACGTGGGGTGTGGATTACATCAAGGCCGATGATATGACCTCCCCCTTGCAGATGGATGAGATTGCCGCTCTGCACAAGGCGATTGTGCACTCGGGCCGGCCCATCGTGCTCAGCCTCTCGCCGGGCCCGGCCCCTCTGGCCCATGCCGCCTTCCTGGCCGAGAACGCCAACCTTTGGCGGGTTTCCAATGATTTCTGGGACACCTGGCGATCGCTGCGCGAGGCTTTCGATCTTCTCGACCGTTGGAGCCCGTATGTCAAGCCGGGTGCTTGGCCGGACGCCGACATGCTCCCGTTAGGCCGCATCGGCATTCGCGGCGAGGTGGGCGACGATCGTAAAACGCGCTTTACCCCGGACGAGCAGCGCACCCTCATCACCCTCTGGTGCATCGCTCGCTCGCCCCTGATGTTTGGTGGCGATCTGCCCAGCCTGGATCCTGCAACCCTGGCGCTCATCACCAACGGGGAGGTTCTGGAGGCGAACCAGAAGGGAAGTGAGAGCCACCAACTGTTCTCGCGTGGTGACGCAATCGCGTGGGTTTCGAGTGCGCCGGATGGAGTTTCGAAATATCTTGCGGTCTTCAATGTTGGCAATGCCGGCGAGGAGGGGATTCACGTCAACTGGTCCGATCTGGGACTGCCGCCATCCTGCGCGTTGCGTGACCTCTGGGCCCGAAAGGAAGTGGGGACGGTTAGGGACGGCTCGACGTTCAAGGTTCCGTCCCACGGAGCGGCATTCTGCAAGCTGACATCGACGCCGGCAAAATAAACCGGCCGAGAAGTGGAGAGTAACGCGGGGAAGCGCAATTGCAGCATGCTTGCCAATGTGATGCGAATGTAACCATAGGTCCGTTTTCCGGTTTCCCCGGTTCTCCGAATTGGGACTTTCGTACGTTTGTCGTGGAGGTTTGAGCCAGGGGTTAGCGCGGCGTTGTTCTTGAACTCCGCGGCGCATGTGCTCGGCAATAGTAACCTCCCACTCAATTGCTCACCCCAAACACCTGGAGCACCGCAGGTTCCCTGAGGTTCTGTCCAGCCCATAGGTAATAGGCAGGTCAAGGGGGTTACGCTCTGGCTACCCCCACCACGCGGTATCGCAAAAATCCCGCAACTATTATCCCTTGCATGCTCCTTCCGGTACATTTCTGTCCAGTTTATCGGATGATCGCCCCAGTTTTTTGGGGGAGTTCGGAGAATGGGCTCAATTTAAGGAGGCAACTGCCGATAAGGTTTAAGAAGGAAACCGCCGATGAGGTTAGGTGTGGGCAGACGATCAGAGCTGAACCACGCCCGGAAGGATCTCTGGAAGCCGGCGAATGAGCGTGCCAATAGTTACTTCCGCCCGGAACCGCCGCAGGGAGGCGTTCCTAAGTCCCGCGGGACAACAGCCCGTTCTTCTCTTGGAAGACCTTAACCTCGCGCTGCACCCAGGAGGGCTTCGGACCGGCGCCGGCCAGTTTTGGGCATCGATAGATCGGCTGCCGACCACCCTGGCGCGACAGCTCAGGCGAAGATGCCAAGGTGATAAAGTACCTCGCCGGCTGTCGACCAGGCCAGGGCAGGGATGAATATGTGCTGCGTTTCGTGGCGGAAGATCGAAGGGGTGCCTGTACCAACACATCTCTCGGTAGCCGTCCAGTTCAGACGCCTCGTTCGATTGCGGACTGATATTGTTGACGCCGAGGCCAGCCGCCACCGCCATTTCACAGTAACGGTGGCGTCCGTTTCAGCACCGGAGGAATCCTTAACGTGAGCGTGCAAGCACCCATCACCCTCAGCCTCGACCGTGGATTGCCACCGGACACGGCAACCAAGACACAAGAGCCGATTGTAGGCTTGCTCCTTCAGAAAGGATTTCTTACCCCGGAACAATGGCGCTATGGGCGGCGGATTCGAGACAAGCTTGCCTCACCCAAGCCACTCTTGCGGGTGCTCGAAGATCTCCACTACGTAACACTCGTCCAGATCCAGCAGGCGCTGCAGGCCAGCGACGCTCGGATTCCGCTGGGGACTTTGTTATTGGAGCTGGGATTGATCCGTGAGTCAGACCTGAAATCGGCGTTAGCTCTACAACATGCGCGGCCGGGGAAAAAATTGGGCCAGATTCTGGCGGAGAATCACATCCTCGAGGAAAAGGTCCTGATCGAGATGTTCTCGCTGCAATTGGGTTATCCCCGGCTCTCCCCCAATGGGGAGCGTCTGGATCCGGAACTGATGAAGCTCGCGCCGGCCCGGTTGTATCGCCAAAATGAATTCCTACCCCTGAGCCGTCGTGACGACGGAGTGGTGGTGGCTTTTGTATATCCGCTCGACCAGGGGGCGTTGAAGGCTGCGCGCAGGCTTTTTGGCGCGGATCTCATCATCGGGATTGCGCGGCTGCGTGAAATCATCGAAGCGCTGGATCGATATGAAGCGAGTCAGATCAGGGGAGCCGAGGATGTCCTGAACGACAATCTCATTATCCAAACGGTCAACCGGCTGATCAACGATGCGGCGGACGCCAACGCTTCCGATATTCACATCGAGCCCATGAAGGACCGCCTTCGCATCCGCTTTCGCCAGGACGGCGTGCTGGTTAACTACAAGGACTTTCCCAAGGACTGGATTCCTCCGCTCACCAGCCGGATCAAGATTATGGCCAAGGCTGATATCGCCGAAAAACGCCGGCACCAGGACGGCCGGATGCTCTTTGAATGTAAAGGGTTATCTTTCGATATCCGCCTGTCCACCTACGTCACCATGTATGGTGAGACGATCGTGATGCGCCTGCTGCGCAGCCGAAGCCAACTGCTTGAGATCCGCGAAATCGGGATGTTCCCCCGGATGTTGCAGCGCTTTCTGGAGAATGTTCTGGACACTCCTAGCGGGGTGGTGATCGTGACCGGGCCCACCGGATCGGGCAAAACCACCACCTTGTACTCCTCCATCAACTACCTCAATGATCCCAAGACCAGTATCATCACGGCGGAAGACCCGGTGGAGTACGTCATTGAAGGCATCAGCCAATGCTCCATCAACCCCAGGATCAATCTCACCTATGAGGACACCCTCAAGAGCATTGTCCGGCAGGATCCGGACATCGTCGTGATCGGGGAAATCCGCGATACGTTTTCGGCCGAGACAGCGATTCAGGCCGCGCTCACCGGCCACAAGGTGCTGACCACCTTTCACACGGAAGACAGCATCGGCGGCCTGCTGCGCCTCATGAATATGGAAATCGAGGCATTTCTGATCTCCTCGACCGTCGTCAGCGTGTTGGCGCAACGTCTTCTGCGCAGGGTCTGCCCGCATTGTGCCGAGGATCAAATCCTGACCCCTCACCAATTGCGCCGCCTGGGCTACGACAGTTGCGAGCTCCAGGTGTTCCGTTTCAAGGCCGGGCGGGGCTGCGAAGCGTGCAAATTCACCGGCTACAACGGCCGCATTGCCATCTTCGAGTTGCTGGTGCTGAACGAGATGGTGAAAGAGGCTCTGATCGCCCACCGGACATCGTTCGAAATTCGGAAGGTCAGCACCGAGTCAACGGGGCTCGTTTCCTTGCTGGAGGATGGAATTCAAAAGGCGCTGCTCGGCCGGACGACTTTTGACGAGATCATTCGTCAACTGCCCCGGCTGGCCAAGCCTCGGGCGCTCGGTGAGTTGCGCCGCCTTTCGGGGGAGGATATATGACGGAGAGCACTTCCCTGCTGGATCGCATTGCGCACCTCGTCGAACGAGAAACCTTCACCTTGCCGGTGCTCGACGAAGCCGGCCTCAAGTTGCAGGCGATGGTGTCGAAAGGGGACTGTGACCTGCGCCAAGTCGAGCCCCTGATCATGCGCGACCAGGCGCTCAGCACCGAGGTGCTGCGAATGGCAAACTCGGCCTTCTTTGGCGGGCTTTGCGAGATTAACACGATCAGCAAAGCGGTCTTGAGGATGGGATTGCAACAGCTCACGAAAATAGTCTTCATGGTTTCCGAGCGGTACAAGTATCAGGCCCACGATCCCTCGCTTCGTACGATGGTGCAGGCCATCTGGTGTCACGCTTCCAGTTCGGCCCTCACCGCCGACTGGTTGGCGCACCGGCTCAATTACTCCGAGCGCGAAGAGGCTCTGATCGCGGGTTTGCTGCACAACATCGGCGAGCTGGTGCTCATCCGGGCTCTGGACGAGTTCAGAACCTCGCAAGATCCCAACTTCGCACTATCGGCCGAATTGGTCGAGGAGGTTTTGACCAGCGCCCACACCGAACTAGGGTTCAATTTCTTGAAGCAGCGCCGGATTCCCGAGGTTTACTGCCGGCTCGCCCGCGATCATCATCAGGAGACTTGCGATCCGAGGGACACCATCATGGCGATCATTCGCCTTTCCGATGTCGCGGTGCGCAAGTTCGGATTAAGCTTGCGGCCCGATCCCAGCATTGTGCTGGTGAACAGTCCGGAAGCTGCCTACCTGGGAGTCAACGAGATCATGTTGGCCGAACTCGAGGTGATGCTCGAGGACTGCGAGCTTTCGCCCTGCACGTCGTCATAACCTGTTCGGCGCACATGAGCTATAGCGCCTTGAAGGTGAAAATGGAGTACGGTGCGTCGATTCCGCCCGTTGTAACGCGAGAATGCCGCCCTCGATGCCGGGTGCCCCTGCCTGCGAGGGGGAGCACGCAACCAGGCGCCGAGTGCATTCAGTGGCAAGCAGAAGCCTATCATCAGTGGCACCGGAGGTCGATGATTGGAATTCCGTACTGGAGTCTGTGCGAACACTGGCATCTCTTTGCCTTTTCCAAGAGGCGAGCTATGGACTCTCCAATCGCAGAGGCACGAAATCCGAGGTTTTCACGCGCACTCGCAATTCATTCTGCCGAAGGGACCGTCCGCCTTCAACGGCGGGCGGCATCCCCAGCAGCCGAAGGTGACATATGAAGGTACTCATTGCTGACGACGATCGGGTCTACGTCCGCCTCCTCGCTGCCCGGCTTGCAGCAAAAGGAATCGAGGTCGCTACCGCCTTTGACGCCATGCAGGCTTGGATGACCGCGATGCGGCTCCTGCCGGACGCTGTTATCCTGGATATCAACATGCCAGCCGGCACCGGACGTGAGTTTCTGAAGAGACTCCGGATGATGGCTAAGACCTCCCATATCGCGGTCATCGTCGTGAGTGGGAGTATTAATCCCGAGGAAAAGTCCGAGGTCATGAGCTCCGGCGCGGATGAATTCCTTTCCAAGCCGGTGGACTTTGACCAGCTATTCGCAGCACTGCACCGGCTCTTGGGGATGCCCCCGGAGGAAACCCTTCGCCCTGGAACCGAGCGGCCTGCGGCCTCGGGCTGAGTTTTACGAATTCGGACTTTCCCTGCGTAAGGGGAATTTAGGCGTCGTACGTCAATTAATCGAGAGGTGATGGGACGGACGGCAAGCAGCATCAAGATCGGCGGACTTCCAACCGCGCCCTTGGAATCCGAATTGCGAGCCCCGAATTCACAATCCCATGTCGCCTGTCCCGTTCCTCACCGGGCCACCACCGGCACACACCGCAGATTCGAAAGAGTGCCCTTTTCCCAAATCGGCATAGCGCCGTAGGTATCCAGGTCGAACTGAATAGCCACCGGCTTACCGTTGGGAGCGGTTACGGGACGGTCGCCGCCCAGGACCCACTGAAGGGTGTAGATATTCCCGTTGTGTTGGAGCACGGTGGCGTCTTCCAAGAAGCGGAAGACGCCCCAGAGGCCGTCGTAGCTGGGGAATCCCAATTCGGCGCCGCCAGGAATCTTCACGGTCAGCCTTACTCCCTGTGCGGTAGTTCCCGGCCAGATCAAGGGACTGAACTGAGCGGGGTCGCCTAAACTTTGCCCGTCGATGCTGAGGTTGAAGCTGCTGACACTCTCCGTTGAGCGCGGGCGCAGTGCGTAGCGGAACTGCGGTTGATCTCCCGCGGCCGGATAGAGTGCCCGCTGCATTTCCATGGCGCGGTTGAAAAAGCTCAGAAACGGCGGGTTCACCCCTTGCCTGGAAGCAGGATTGGGGGCGTACACAGTGCCTTGGGTGAGGAGAAGATTCTTCAGCGCCGTGGCGTAGAACTGGGACAGGGCGCCCTTGGTGGGCGCGAACACCCTGGCGAGGCCGGGCAAAGAAACCTCTTGGGAGGTTTGGGGACGGAAGGGGTATTGGGATTCGAGACTACTCATTTGCTCGCACAAGGCCGCGGCGCTGACGGGGCCCGGCCGCAGGAGCGCGGCAGTGGTGTTGATCGGGACCAGTAGCAGGTTCTTCACCGTTTGGTCGATGTGGGCGTCGGGGTCAGATTGGAACCCTTCCGCCATTTTGTTGACGGCCTGTTCCGCCCGGGCGACATCGCCCGTGCACTGGGCCTTGGCGGAATCCTTTTGCTCGGCAGGGCTGTTGTCAGCGCGGTCCACGCAGGCCTGAAGATCGCTCAGGCCCTTAAGGTAAGCGGCCGTGGCCGGTCCCCCCGGCTGGTTCAGGCAGTCCTGCGGCTCGACCGACTGGACGGCTTGAAAAGCCGTGGTCACGTCCGGCTGATTGATGGCCGTATTTTGCGCGGCAACACAAAACAAGGCAAGGAGCGCGGACTGGTCGCCGGAAAGCTTCTGAAGTTCCTGCGAGGCATTGCCCAGGCTGACGGGATGATTCACGGCTGCGTCGCGCAGGAAGGAGCGCCATCGCGTCACGTATTCGCGTTGATAAGTGCGGCGCAAATCATCGGCGCGCTTCGCCAAGTCGGCGGGGGCGGCGTTTTCCTGGCCCAGGACCCATGACTCGGCGCCGAAATACTGCTCCGGATTCTCCAAGGCGCCTTGTACGAAGGTCCAGCCGCCTTTGGTGAAAGCGCCGCTCACTTCGGTTGGATCGGCGACGGCCTCTGTGGCGCCGGGGAACTGGCGATTAAAATCGATGGGAGGATTGGCTTTTTCCGCCGCCGCGAGGATCGAGCGGTAAACCCGATCGGCCCCGGATAATTGCGCCAGGTAATTTCGGGCGCGCGTTACCGCCTTCGCATCATTCTCCAAGGGCAGGGGATTGCCGGCTTTCAATTCCCTGACGTAGTAGTCAAACTGACTTTGCGCCACACGCTTGCGCTCCGAATCGACATCGCGGCCCGCCGCCCACGCGTGCAAGAGCATGGGTGAAAGGAACGCGCCATCGCCCTTCCCGGAATCGGATGTGGTCATGAGATAGGCCTTTAAAGCCTCAAACGCCGGATCGTATTGATCGTTGGGCCCGGGAACGGCGGGAAGCGAGGAAAGGGTTTGCAGCAGAGCCGTCTGCGCCGGCGAGAAGAGCATTTCCTGGAAATGCTGGAAGTAAATATTCCGGGCGTCGGGAAGAAGGGAATTGCCCACGTACAGCCCCCAGCGCATGCTGAAGGGCGCGCCCTCGCGCTGATAGGTTCTCGAGCGTTACCACTGACTGGCGGAGCGCGTCCAGCTTATTCAGCTCGTCTAGAGAGGGTAGTTGCCGTGCGATGGGGTGAACCTCGGAAATATCCTGCGCTGCCGCCATAACCTGGTTTTCCAGGCGCTTGTTGCGTATGGACGAAACCGTGAAGCCCACCATCAACGCCAGGAGAATTCCCATGGCAGCCGCCAGGGCAAACCTCTTTCGCAGGCCGATTTTTGTGCTCAATCTGCTGGTGGTGAGGGCCGTCGCGTCCTGGAAAAGTACTTCCTTGAATAGTTGAGGAAGAAAGACCCATTGCGAGATTTTCCGAATTTCCACCGCTTCGGGACCGCCGGGTTGTTGCGCGGCGGCCGCCGCCTTCTTGATATCAAACATGTGGGTGGCGTTCAAATCGGCGAGCGTAGCCGGTTCCTCGTGCGCCGGAGCCTCCCGCGGCGCGGTGACCACCAGGGGTCTTATTCCCGTAAAGTAGAACCCGCGCAGAAAGGGCGTGGTTGGAGACGCGCCGGGCCGGCAAATCTCCACCAACAACGGCACTAGGATGGATTGCAGCTTCTTGAACTCGCGCGGGAATTCGTAGATGGGGGGCGCCTGGGCCGCATCGAGTTGGCGCGCCAGCAAGGTAAGCCGCCAATCCGCCAGAGCATGGAAGAGATTGTCGAAGGCGGCGGAAACCGCGGCGGCTTCCAGCTCCGCATACGCGGGGGCGGCATAAGCGGTCACGGGGAGCGCGGCGCCAAAGACGCGTGACGCCTCCTCGTTGCTCAAAGGCTCCACGTAGTCCTGAAAAAAATGAAGGTGGTCAGCCCGCGTAAAAAGCACATAGACAGGAAGGTTGATTCCCAGCAATTGTGAAGTCTCGCGCAGGCGCGCGCGCCATTGGTCGATGCTCGCCCCCAGGGTTTCGGCGACCCCCGGGGTAAGGAAACTTTCGCAATCGATGCAGATCAGCGCCAGGCGAGGGGAGGCAACATCTCCTCTGCCCAGTATCTTGATCCCGCGGGGCGCAAACTTCTTCACCAGACGCGCCCACCGCGGCGGTTCGTGCAGCAAAGGGCCACCGGCTTCCACCACGATAAACGGCGGCGCGAACCACAGATTCAACGCGCGGGTGGGAATAGGAATGTTGTTCTGGGCCGGGAAGCCTGCGAGCAGTTGGGGTTCAAGGCCGCAATGGAGGACGACGCTGGTCTTGGCGGAGCCGGTTTCACCCAGGACGAGAACCGCCGGCAAATCGCCCAACGCCGCCCCGCCGGGTTGCGAGGCGCGCAGCCGAACCCGGGCTTTTCGCATCAGGATGTCTATCTCATCGCTGCCCGCGGTTGCTTCTTCCGCCATTTGCGCCGCACGGTCCTCATCAAGTCCGCGGAACCACCACACAGAGGTGATGAAAGCAGCCAAGCCGATCAGGATCAGCGCGCTGCGGAGAATCCCCAGGTCAACCCCTTGCAGGTTCAACCAGGAACCCGCCAGCCAAGCTATTGCCCACCACACGATGAGAGCGATGGCGACAACCCAGTATTTCCACGTAGTGTTCACGGGCATTTCCTATTCAGGGGCAAGCGGGCCGATGGAGTGCAGTCCCGAGGCCCCGGAAAGCAGAGCGACTTTGAAGCCGACAAAAAAAAGGACAGCGAGAAACAAAGCTCCCAGTGTGCCGAAGATGAGCGCGCGCACCCAAGGATCCTGAGGGGGTCGCAACACGGCATCCTGCGGAGGCGCCCCGTCGGGAGCTAGCCGCCGCGGTCCTCGAATTCGCTGCACCTTTTCCACGATGGTGGCGATGATGGGACGCACGTCCCCTTGTTCGCTCGCGCGGTATCGTCCGCGGTATCCCAGCAGCAGGCAGAGGGCGAAAACTTCCAACACATCCGCGTCCTGGGGGGAATCGCCGCGCGCCAGCAGTCGGTCAACACACTCGAAGAAGATCTCGCCCGAGGTGTGCTCGCCAAACATCTCTTCCTCCACCGGCGTGCGGGCCCAATCCGCCAAAATGGGGTCATTCGCGTTTCCTGCCGATTCGTCGAGCAAGGCCACCACCGCGAGGGTGGCCAGACGTGCGTCTTCGGGCGTGTATCCCTTGCGGGTGGCGTCAGCTTCCGCGGCAGCCAGGGCCGCCTTCATCGAGCGGCGAAAGGAGGCTGCATCCATAACCGCTTGACGGTTTGCCCGCAGGCGGGATATGACGGTCAAAATCTCCTGATAAACCAGCGCCAGGTTCGTCCTCCGGAGCGCGGGCCGCAAATCGGCCCCGGATGTGGCCGCAACGTTCGTCGGGTCTTCGCTCATCCTTCAACCTCTCATCTTTTCGGGATTCCGCCGCGCTATACCTTCGCCGGACATGATGCCCCAAATCCTAATCGCGGCGCGGGCAGCGTTTGCCAAACAATCCCGAGTAAATAGCTCCCTAGTGCCTTGGCCCGGACCCACGCCGTTCGCTCGCGCCATGCGCCGAGCCGACTCGACGCCGTGTCTCCGTCCTATGAGCGCGTGCGGCATCCGGCCAAACCGTCCGGGTTGGCGCCAGTCATATGTTCCCAAGGCGGACTACCAACATTTCCTCGCGCACATGGTACAACATCTTTGGGTCAAGCAAAATAGATTCGCGCAGGCGGGTTCCGGGAGGGGGAAGCGGCGTCGGCGGCACGAAGGTGTCCACCGCACAGTACCGGTGGCACAGAGGCATGAGGATTGAATTCGCGCTGAGACGCGGAGGCGCAGAGGATAAATATATGAAGAGAGCTAAAGAGTTGGCCGAGTGGATGTTAATAACTCTTCTCTTTCTATTGTCCTTTTTTCTCAGCGGCTCTGCGCGAGGCAATTCCACCGGTTTCGGCGCGGGAAATGAGAGAGGAGGGCGGGAGTGCCTCCCGGGCGCCTGGCCAGCGAACTCCTAGAACTCCGCGCCACCGGCTGAGAATGCGCGCCCAGTCCTGCCTGCCCCCTCCTTGGCACTCGCCTCTGTCCTTTTCGACCTCGGACACCGGACCCCGGACTTCGGACTCCGGACGCTGTTTCTGGTCGCTCGTCACTTGTCACTCGTCGCCGCCCTCTTGCCCTCTCGCTGGTTGCCTGATTCAATGCGGCGCGAAGCGCCTTGGAGTGCGTGCGGCTCGACGCCGCTTCTGCCCCCCCTCTCTCTCACTCGGGTTCCGAGACCATCACCCCCTTAGACGCTCGCCTTCCATGCCCGTTCTACGTCATCCTTGTTTCCGAATTCCAAGGCGGCGTCGAGCCGCACGCACTCCAAGACGCTGCGCGCGATGCCGTCGAGAGGTAATTGTGAACCGAAATAGCGGGGGCTGCCGTGCAGGAAAAGCCGTGGACCTCCGAGACAGGCCCGCCACACGCTTGCTAAGGGTCCCTGTGGGCCTTCCTACGAACCAAGCTTGACATGGATGCTGGGGCATCATAATACAACGCAGACTCTTGCAATATGACAAATGGAGGTATACACTTGATCATCGCAGATTCCATTTGCATAACAATTCACTTGCGTAAAAGACATTAGAAGCTCGGGAGGGTACATGACTAAACCAAAGGATTCCGCTCAGGGGCCACCCTTGTCTGAAGAACTCCTCAAGTCGTTGGAATCTGTGTACAGTGATGCAACGGGCCAAGAAAACAGTTCTGAGCTAAGAGCCGAGAGGGATCAGATGGAGCGAATCCTTCCACAAATCGCGCGGCAGATTGCCTGGAACTACCTCATTGATAGCGCGATAGACCGCGGTGGCGCGGGGGTTGTATTCAAGGTCATCGACAAGAATCTTACTAGCCTACAACACGATGGGACCAGAAAAGTCTATCGGGCCTTGAAGGTCGCCCGCCCTATTGGAATCCGCGAAGAGACCTTGAACACCATGATTGCGAGAGAGCTAACAACGCTTGCATCACTCACTCACTCACTCAAACGTCATTAAACTCTATTATGCTGGTTCGATTATGGATGGCACCCTGTCCCGCGGTTTTTACATTATGGACTTCATAGACGACCGAGAAAAGCCCACCGAATATTTCAGGAGGCCTGGCACGACGTTCACTGATTTCATCAGAGTGATGAGAGAGGTAGTCGAAGGCATCGCGTTCCTTTTTTCTCGAAATATCTCGCACAACGACATTAAACCATCGAACGTCCTGATTTCATCTGGGAGAGCTATCATTTCTGATCTCGGCGCAGCGGTTGATTTATTGAGCATGCACGCTGAGACAACGATCGCTTTTACGGAGCTATATGCCCACCCTGACAAGCTCGTCCACGCCGAGCGGACCGCAAACCGGGATAGGGTTCGGAGAACACTTCCCCCCAAGGATATCAAGGTGGTTTGGGACCTGTATTCATTGGGTTGCACGATTTTGGAGTTGCTCGACGAATTCGCCTCCACGCATCCCGACGGGATCTCCCCATACGAGTATCGTTATATGCGACTTTTGGGTACGCGACTCCTCGATGGGCATATTCCGGCGGAGCGTTTCAAGCCTTACGATTTCCCTCGAAGCTTCCTCGAAGAGATCAAGTACTCAAATATCCAGGACGTGTTGACGGACATGGGAAAACTGTCCGGCGAGTACAAGCTCCAGAATCAGCTCCCGGAACTCGATTTTTTCTCGGGTGAGGGCGTCCAAGTTGGAATGCACGGACTAACACCAACAAGTGAGAAGTTGCTCGCGGTGCTGGCCCATCCGGCATTCAAGAGGCTGAGTTCTGTGAGCCAACTGGGGCTAATTACCTATGTTTATCCTGGAGCAGATCATACGAGGGGAGAGCATAGCTTGGGTACTTACGGGACCGCTGCCCGCCTGATTCATGCACTCTTAAATGACCCCATTAATCCCATTTTCCGCCAGATAATGGGCGAAGGCGACCTTCGGGCGTGCCTCTTGGCGGCTCTATTGCATGATATCGGCCAGTATCCGCTAGCTCACGACCTGGAGGAGGCGGACCCAAGATTCTTCAACCATCAAGAAATTGGTTTCCGGTTTCTGGATGAGCGCATTGAAGACCAGGATTCTTTGGCCAGCCTACTTGATGATCTGTGGAAGGGTGGAAGCAGCGGCGGGCGGCTGTCGGAAAGGGTCAAGGATGTCCTAAAAGCAAACGCGGATGTCTTCACGCTTCCTATCAAAGACCGCATCCTGCATTCGGTTGTGGATGGGCCCATCGATGCTGATAAGCTGGACTACTTGGTTCGAGACAGCAGGAAACTGAACGTTCCATACGGTGCTGCAATAGATTTCGAGCGCCTTAGTAAAGTTCTAACGGTGGTGCATGAAGCGAAAAATGAGTCAATGTGGGCTGCGATGGGTGTCCATGAGAATGGTAAAGTCAGCGCTGAGTCCGTCGCCTTTACTAGGTACTGCATGTTTGGAGCCGTTTATTGGCATCGCACATCAAGGAGCATAAAGGCCATGCTTCATCGTGCAGTCTGGGATATGTTGGCCCGATCTACCCAGGAAAGGGGCTCACCTACCGGTGAAATGGAGAGTTCTTCTTATGGGTCGCGTAGCATTTTTGATCAAGAATTTCAGGACATTCCTGATTCTACGAAAAAGAAGCTCCGGGAAGGGTTTATGGATACGATTCTGAAGAATAAGCTACCAGCAGCTCAACAAGAGCTTTTTGAAGAATCAAAGAACCAAGGAATGAAACTCCCACTCTGGCCTGGAATCAATATAGCGGATTTACAGGTTCTGGCGTGGCTATGGCGGCAGTGTGGAGATCGAGGGCGGCGCCTCCTAGAAGCTCTGGCAGGTCGTTCGCTCTATAAGCGCGTCCTGGTCATCAGCAAAGAGAAGAGCAAGGACATCTGGTCGAAGGCCCACAAATTTGCCCCCGCAGGATCGGCAAGCGAACGCCTTAACTTGGACTATCGCATGTAGGATGAAATTCTTCGGCACTTACAGAACATGACTGCCGAAGAAAAGAAGGAGACTCGGAGCTTTGATGAGGGCCCTTTGAACGAAGTGTATGCGACTGCAGAGTCTTACCCACTCGTGCTCGTAGATATTCCCGGTGAAAGAACTAGTGGCATGTACGGGTTGCGCTTTTTTGGAGAGACGGATCGCTGGCGATATCATACAGACGAGTTGGTGAGAATTAGAGTGGAGGAATCGAACGTCTGGTCTAACATCGTTGAGGCGTTTGGGGAGTCCATAGGGAAAATCCGGATATTTGTCCACCCCAAAGTCGTCGAGGTTATTCGCGCCATTGGCCAGACAAAACTGGAAAGTTGTCTGTACAACGCACTGATGAGTGTCTCATAAGCGGGTAGATACAATCCCCGGTCAGTGCTGTCCTGGCCGTAGGCTATTCGCGCTCCCCATTCGCGCGGGAATGTTATAGCAGTTCATGCCGGGACGGGGTGGCGCGGAGGTGGCGCCGTTCAGCCTCCTCCGCTGTTCTTAACAAGGGAACATCAACCATGTTAATAGCATTCAAACACGAAACGTGACGGGCGCACCAAGAGCCGCGAGGAGCGCCAACAACGCGCACCTCCGCGCTACCCCGCTCGTTAGACGGCTCGTCGCGCGTTGTGCGAGGGTAGATTTGTAGTACGGAGCCCCTGTCATGCAAGATAACGAGTTCAAGATCATTATAAACGCCAGTGAGGTCGTCGGGTTTGTGGATCAGGTCTGCCGCGCTGCTGATTCCGACCGCTTGGCTTTGGGTTTCCTTCCCCCAGCGGCCTATTCGGATGCTGCTGCTCAAGGCAAACTGTGGGTTGCCGTAGCAAAGGTTAACGGGAAGCCGTCTTACGCAGGCCATATCATGTTCGGCCGCGCATTTCCAATTCTTCGAGTGTTTCAAGTGTTTGTTGCAAAGTCGTTCAGAAGGCGCGGGGTTGGTTCGGCTTTGATTCGACAGCTCATCAAGGAAGCTGAGTCCCTCAATTACCTCATAGTGAATGCAAAGGTCGCGGGAGATTTGGAGGCAAATCGCTTTTGGGAGGCCCACGGTTTCTCGGGTGTCCGTACCATAGCCGGTGGGGGGGCGCGTAACAGGCAAATTCTCCTCCGCGAGCGGCGCCTCGGCACCCCGAGCCTCTTTGATCTCTTGGAGGCACCCACTACACCAACAGATCATGACTTGTGCCTTGTGGACCGGCTGTACCAACGAGCACCGGTGTACGTGCTAGACGTGAACGTGCTTCTCGATCTTCTCAAGAATAGGGATCGGGGTGAGGATGTACGTCGCATCGTTTCCGCCGCAATGGCAAGCGCCGTGAGTTTGTATGCTGCGCCCGAACTGCTCCAGGAGCTTCGTAAATCGACTCCCAAAACCGGGGATGATCCCGTGCTCCAGTTCGCTACAACGTTACCGCAGTTTCCCGTCCCTCCGGAGGCAGAGGGCCGGCGACTATCTCTAGAACTCGGCAGGATGGTATTCCCGGAGAGGTCGCGCCTAGAGTCCATGAGGGATCGCGACCAGTCCGACCTGATGCACCTTGCTACCGCAATCCACAATAGGGCCGTCGGATTCGTAACGAGCGAAAAGGCAATTCTGCGGTGCCAAAAGACCGTATTTGAGAGATTCGGACTTGAGATCGTCGGAGTCACTGAGCTTGCCGAATCGTTGAGCCCCGCTGAGTGGAACCCGCACTATGAACTCAGGGCAAGCCAAACTACCGGGGTTGAGATTGGCTCCTCCGTCCTCCTTGAGAACGAGCGGAGCGACGTGGAACGATTCCTGGCTTCGTTTGGCCTGGAGCCGAGCGCTATTCGTGATGCCCTGGCGCCGGGGTACCCGGAATCACCACGTAGGCGATTCGTGGTCAAGGTCGCAGGCCAGATCTCCGCATATGCTTCATGGGATCCCCCACAGGCAATTTCCTTCCACATTGACGCTTTCGTAACAGCGAGGGACACTGAACCCACTATAGAGTCAGGGTTAGACAACGCTCTCCTATCACTCATGAGGGACGCATCGCAACACGGGCCAAGCATTGTCAGAATTTGCGCAATCCCACGTAGTGAAACGGTGAAGCGAGTTGCTGCATCGGCGGGTTTTAGGCCAATCGCTGCAAGCGAGCAGCCGAAGTCCGAGTGGCTGCAAAAGGTTTGCCTTGGCGTTGTGGTTTGTGAGGAGAATTGGGGGACGGTTCGGGACCGCCTGACCAGCCGGGCGAAGATTAGTCTTCCGTCCCTCGTGCCACAGTATGCGGGGCCTAACACTGGCATTAGCGTCGTGAGTCCTCAAGGGACACCAAGAAAGCTCTGGAAAATCTTCTCTAAGAAATGGGTTCAGTCTTCGGGATGTAGCAGACGGTAGACGGCAGACAGGGTATCCCCGCAGCGGTTCCCTCCCATCCATAGCTTTCCTTTGTGCCTTGGTGTCTTGGTGGTGAGCATCCTTTCAGGCGTTCTCCCCTTAAATTTCCTCATCCTGTGTCCCTCATCCGCCGATAACCAACATGAAGGAATTCTAATGTGGGGCTCGGTCAAGTCGGGACAGGCGCCGCTCCGCACTTCCCAACGCTTGGTGAGAATCTCGCGCCCCAGGAGGCATCGTCCGCATGAAAAGACTCGTGCTGGCAATCTGCGGCTTGGCAGTCATCGGCGGATGCGGGGGCGGTGCAGGTGAAGTTGCGATTTCCCCTCCCACTCCCCCCGCTATTTCCCTTTCCCCTTCGGCTCAGAACATCGACCAGGGGCAAACCGTGAGATTCACCGCGACCATCGAAAACGACGCGAGCGGCAAGGGCGTGACTTGGAGCTGTTCCGGCGCGGTACTTATGGGCACGGCCTGTGGGACCTTTACCAGCACCACATTGAGCACGGCAACGTACAATGCCCCGCCCGCGGTTTCAGGCAACCTCAGCATCACGGTTATGGCCACCGACGTTGACGATCCCGCCGCATATGGTTCCGCGACCGTGGTGGTTTATCCTCCGCCCAGCATTACCACCGCCACGCTTCCCCTTGCCACACCGAACGCCAATTACAACGCCGCTCTCCAAGCCACGGGGGGTGTGGGCGCACTCACCTGGAGCCTGGCCGGCGGCGCTTTGCCCACCGGCTTGTCCTTGAGCAGTTCCGGGACAATCAGCGGAGACCCCACGGTGTCCGGGACTTCCACCTTCACGGTGCAAGCCACCGATTCGTCAGCCGCGCCGGGCGGTCCCGGATCGGCGCGAGCGACCCTCAGCCTCACCGTGGTCATGGCGCTGAGCATCACCACCGCGTCGTTGCCCGCCGGGTCCGAGGGCGCCACCTACCTGGCGGAGATTGATGCGAGCGGCGGAACCGCTCCTTACACCTGGAGCGTCGCGGCGGGCTCGCTCCCCCCCGGCCTCGTCATGGTGCCGAGCTCGGCGGTGATCGCGGGAACCCCCACGGCGCAAGGGAATTTCACCTTTACGGCCGTCGTAACGGATTCGAGCCCGACGCCGCAGACCCAATCCCAGTCCTTTGTCATCGCCCTGGGCGCTCCCGGGCCGCTGGCCATCACCACCTCGGCGCTGCTCGATGGCACGCTGGGCACGCCTTACAACGCCAAGATGGCGGCGACGGGCGGTACGCCTCCCTACACCTGGAGCGTTTTTAGCGGAGCACTTCCCCCCAATGTGTCCCTCAACGCCTCGACGGGCGCCATTGCTGGGACGCCGTCATCCGCCGGGACGGCAAGTTTCGCCATCATGGCAACGGATTCGAGTTCGCCGCCTCAGACCCAAACGCAAGCGCTCAGCATTGCGATCGTCAACGCCGCGGCAGAGTGCCCGAGCGCGGGCAATAACGTCGTCCTCAGCGGGTCCTATGCCTTCAGCCTAAGCGGATTCAACGACGCCGGCTTCCTGACCGTGGTGGGCTCGTTCACCGCCGACGGGGCCGGCAATATCACCGCGGGCGAGGCGGATACCAATGGTATTCTCGGCGCGCAACAGGGAGACATCATAACCTCGGCCAGCTCTTACTCGGTGGGACCCGACAATCGCGGTTGCGCCACCCTGGCGACACCGTTTGGAACCTTTGCCACGCGCTTCGCTCTTGGGTCTACGTCCGCCAAAATTGCCGCCAGCGGCCGGATGATCGAGTGGGACAGCCCCAGCGCCAGCGCCTACATCGCCACGGGCCAGCTTCTGCTGCAAACCTCCAGCGTCTTCGCCGGCGGCTTGAGCGGCAGTTACGTTTTCCGCACCGTGGGGTGGGATCCCGCCGCTCTCGGCGGGCGCGACGCTTGCGTGGGCGTGCTCGGCGCCGGCAGCAACACCTTCAACGGTTTCGAGCAGGACTGTAACGATGCCTGGAACCTCACCACCGTGGCGGCCCCCGACGTCGCCGGGTCGTACACCCCCCTCGATGCCAACGGCCGCGGCACGGGAGTACTGGCGGTGGGAGAGAGCAACGTCAACATTACGGTCTACGCCGTGTCCGCTTCGCAACTGCTGGTGCTGAACGCCGACTTCGGCCCCTTTTCGAGCGGGGAAATGAACCAGCAAAGCGTGCCGGCGGGCGGCGCCGGCTTCACCCAGGCTTCACTCGACGGCAACATGGTGTTCTACCTCAACGGGCTGAGTTTGGAAGGTACGGCCTCGACCGTTTCCATGGAGACGGCGAGCGCCGATGGCAGCAGCGTCATGACGATCAACTTTTACATGGATCGGGCAGGCACCATGCAGGTTGCCGGCACCCTCGCGTGTACATACGCCGTCGAACCCAGCGGCCGTGTGACCTTGAGCAGCAGCACGCAAAGCTGCGGGAGCGATACGCCCGTGTTTTACCTGGCCGGATTGAATACGGGCTTCCTGGTGGATACCGCGCCGGGCGTGGACACGGGAGCACTGGAGCCGCAGTCGGCGGGTCCCTTCAGCAACGCTTCCCTGGCGGGAGATTTCTCCGGCGGCATGGCGGAGGTTGTCCTGCAAAGCCCGCAGGCGGAGGTGGACTCCGTCTCCCCTGACGGCAACGGGGATTTTACCGGCACCACGGACTTCACTTCGACGAGCACGCAGGACGTGGGCGCGCCGCTCCTTGCCGCCACCTACACGGTGAATCCCGACGGCACCTTTGTGGTCAGCTCCTCGAACGGCGCCGTGGCCGGCATCGTCATTTCCGATTCCCAGTTCGTGATGCTCAGCCCCTCAACCCTGGCGACCTCGTACCCCACTCTGCTGGTGGTGCAGAAATAGCGGGGCGCGCGAGAGTCTCACGCGCCGGCCGCCTTCCAGCCGGAGCGCTGGCGCAGGCCGGTGATGTGGGCCACGTGATGCTTCCCGTGCCAGGCATACATCGCCAGGAATTTCTCCAGCGTCAGCGGCCCCCGCTCGGGATGATTCATGGCGCGCGCGAAATCCTCCGGTTTAATGGAACGGAACAGCATGACCATGCGTTGGTGCAGGGTGTCAAGCAGGGTCAGGGAAAGCTCGGGGGGCGCCGTGCGCGCGTCGCTCAAATTCGCCCAGAGTTTCTCGTCATAGGGCTTGATGGTGGGATTGTTTTCGGTCAGCGCCAGGCGAACGCGCACGTAGGCGTTCATGTGGCTGTCGGCGAAATGGTGTACCACTTGGCGGACGGTCCAGCCGCCGGGGCGGTAAGGAGTATCAAGCTGCGCGTCCGTAAGCCCCGCCACCGCCGCGCGTAGTCTGCCCGGCGTTTCTTCGATGTCGGCAAGCCACTCGCGCCGCTCCGCCTCGCTGGCCAGCAATCCTTCGCCGGCGCGATTCCAGGTGAATTTTCCTATGGGATATTGCAAGTCCATCTATTTCCTCCTGTCGAATGTGAATCTGAGGTAGGTGGTAGATGGCATGAGGGGCCGCTGTGGTCTGGCCGAGTATTGCCGATACACCACCTGCGATCTGCCACCTGCGGCCTACCCTTCGTTAATCCTTGCGTGCCAGCAAGAGCTGCCCGCTGTCGCGGCCTTTAAATAGTTCCAGATGTTCTTCCGGAATTCCCGCCTCGCGCGCGAGAGCCTCAAAGTCGGGGTACTCCAGGTGCGCCTCAGCAAATCCCGCCTTTTTCGCAAGCTCCAACAACTCGGCGTCTTCGTAAAAATGCAGGCGCGAAGCCATGGGTTCAGGCGCGGCGGGTGTCCCCAGAAGCTTCTTGGTGCCGGTAAAAAGCGCAAAGCGCCCGTGAGGCTTGAGAACCCGTCGAATCTCGGAAAGCGCTTTGAGAGGTTCGGATATGAAGCCAAATACCCCAGTCATAGTGGCGCAAGTGAAAGTCCCATCGGGGTAGGGCAGTGAGCCGGCATCACCCTCGCGAATCTCCAGCCGGTTCTGTTGGATCGCCGCCTGGTTGAGCTCGCGCGCCACCCTTACCATTTCGGAGCTGTGATCGATGCCTGCCGCTTTGCACCCACTTTTTAGCGCGTCGTGCAAGAAGGCCCCACCCCCGCAACCGACCTCGAGTAAATAGTCGCTAGGTTCCAGCTTGAGCACCGCCAGCATGGCTTGGAAGTTGGGGCGATGGTAAAGGGGGTCGCGATAGTATGCGCGCGACTGGGATCCCGACGGACGCCGCGCCCTGCGATCGGTGATCCAATCGCCCAAGCGCCGTGGCGCCATCGCTTTGAGGAGAGGGGCCACAGCCTCGCTGGCGAACCAGCCGGCAAGCTCATTGCCCGGGTCTCCCAACAGGTTGCCCCACCCGGGGTTCTCCAGCATTACCCGAGCGCCACCCTCGATCGGTTCGAACCGCAGCTCCATCGATGTCGCTTCCGCAGGATCCCAACTTGCCGCGTGCCATTCGATCTCGACCTTTTCCGGCGGTTGCCAGCGCACTACCCGCCCCACCTCGACAGCACCTTCCATCACCCGACCGTCCGCTCCGGGTTGGAACTGCATCCCCAGGCGCAACAGTGCGCGAGACAATTCCTCGATCATCGCCTCGAAGGTTGCGGAGGGATCAAGCCTCAAATCGACGCTGGTGCGAAGGGCCATGTTTCCTCCCGTCAGTTTCGAAAAACCATTTGCCCTGTGTTTAGGTTATGAACTCATCATAATCCGTCCGATCGGGAAAATGCAATCGGTTGTCGGCGCGGTTTCGTGAGTGCGAAATGCTGCCATGCATTCCCTGATCGTAGGGGAGGGACGGTGAACGTTTTCGACGAACCACCGAACGTGCTTGCGCCGCTGCGAGTGGCTCAGCTCGGCCGGATTCCTGAAGGGGCGTTTGGTTCTCAGTCCTTTGTTCACCTGAATGGGCAAGATGGACACGCTGAAATGACGGAATGAAAGATACTGAATACCCTGTCTCTCCAGGCAAAAGTCACCCCCGCAGAAACTCGAGAGCAAGCGCCGGTCGAAACCGACTGTCTCGCCTCCAGTGTTCACAACCCCAAATCCCCAAGCCTAAATTCTGAGTCCTGACGCCTGAATCCCAAATCCTTCCCCCGCCTCTGCTACAATGACACACCATCATGGCTGACTCCGACTTGACGCACAGGACGATTGACCCCTTCTCCCGCGAGGTGCTGGAATTCCCTGCCGTTATTGATCTATTGCACGGTTATCTTTCCGGCCCCATCAGCGAGCCACTGCTAGAAAAGGTCGAACCGCACACCCACCTGGAAAAAATCCGGCGCGATCTGGCATTGGCAGGCGAGGCGCGCGAGTACTTGCGCGAGGGTGCCCGGCCCGGCTTGGCGGCGCTGTGCGAGCCTAGCGCATTGCTGGAAAGATTACGCGTGGAAGGTGTGGCACTCGCCGCCTTGGAGATTCTGGCGTTGGTGGAAGTGGCGCGGGCGGGCCTGGATATGTACCGCACGCTCGCGCATGGCGCCGCATCGCGTAGCGCCCAACACGGGGGTGCGGAGGGCCGAACGCCGTTCGGCCCTGCTGAACAGCGCCCTGGGGAAGGCAGCCCAGCGGCCGCCGCGGCAACCCCAGCACGGGGTTCGGCGGCGCCATTGGACACGCCTTCGGTCCTGCCGCGCCTTTCGGAACTGGCGCGCGCGCTGCCCGATTTCCGCAGCCTGGTAACGGAACTAGGCGGCAAGATCAATCCCGACGGCACCGTGGAGTCTTCCGCCAGTGCCGAGTTGGCGCGCGTTCGCCGGGCCATCGAGCGGGTCAAGGTGGAAATCCAGTCGAACCTGGAGCACATGCTGCGGCGCTTCTCCAAGGACGACGTGCTTCAGGACGCCGTGGTGACCATCCGCAACGACCGCTTCGTCATCCCCGTCCGCGTGGAGGAAAAACGGCGCGTGCAGGGAGTGGTACATGGGGCCAGTTCCTCCGGCGCCACGGTTTACATCGAGCCCCTGGAGACGCTGGCGCTCAACAATGAGCTGGTGGAATTGCAGGACCGCGAGTTCGCTGAAGTCCAGCGCCTCCTGGGCGAATTCACCCGCAAGCTGCAAGAGCGCCGCGAAGACCTGGAAAGGGGGGCGGAAATCCTTGCCGAAATCGACTGGGCCTTCGCCAAGGGTGAATTCAGCAGGCAATACGATTGTTGCACTCCGGAAATCCGCCCGGAGCGCGCTCTGTGGTTGCGCGAGGTGCGTCATCCCCTGCTGGAAAAATCCCTGCGCGCACGGAATCGCCGGCCCGTCCCTTTGAGCCTGGAATTGAAAACGCCCAAGACCCTGATGATCATCAGCGGCCCTAACGCCGGCGGCAAAACCGTTACCTTGAAAGCGCTGGGCATCGTGGTGCTGATGGCGCAAGCGGGAATTCCCGTGCCCGCCGGCGAAGTCAAGCTGCCGTTGTTCGGGCGCGTGCTGGCGGATATCGGCGACCAGCAATCTATTGCCGCCAACCTCAGCACCTTCTCCGCCCACGTGACGAACATCGAGGCCATGGCGGAAGCGGTGGGGGCGAACGACCTGGTGCTGCTGGATGAGATCGGCGCCAGCACTGAGCCCAACGAAGGCGCGGCGCTGGCCGTGGCCATTCTCGAGCACTTTCGCCGGCGCGGCGCGGTGACGGTGGTGACCACCCACCATTCGCGCCTGAAAGCCTACGCCGCCGAAACCGCAGAGGCGGAGAACGCCGCGATGGAGTTTGATGAAGCGACGCTCCAGCCCACGTATCGATTGCTCGTGGGATTGCCGGGAAAGTCCAGCGCCCTGGACATTGCGGCGCGCCTCGGCCTGGAACCGAGCATCGTGGAGAAGGCGCGGTCCCTGCTCCATCCGGCTGACGCTGAGGCCGCCGCGCTGGTTGCGGGCCTGCACCAGCAACGCAACGAGATGGAAGGCAAACTCGAGGCGCTGGAAATCCAAAAGCAGGAACTGGAGAAACGCCACGAACAGATGGAGCGCCAATTCCAGCAAGAGCGCCGCGCCAAGTTGCGCGAGCTCGATTCCCGCCTGGAAGACACCTTGAAGCAGTACGCCAAGACGTGGGAACAATCCTTGGAGGAGTTGCGCCGGCAAGCCGCTCCCGCCAAGGTGGTGACGCGGGGCGAGCGGAAAGCTACCGGCTTGGTGCGGGAAGCGCGAGAGGAATGGAACACCCAGGTTCTGGAATCGCTGGGTGAGCCCGCATCCACGCCTCAGGAGCCTTTGGTGGTGCGCGCCTTGGCGGTGGGTGATCGCGTGCAGGTGATGAATATCAAAACCCCCGCGGTGGTTATGGCTCTGCTGGAGGGACAGGTGGAAGTAACCGTGGGGCAAATGAAAATGCGGGTGGCGAGGGATGAGGTGAAGCCCCTGATGGCGGGGGGCGCGACGGCCCCGGCGGCGAAAGTGGCCGCCTCGCAACAGGACGATGTTCCCGAGGAGTTCAACGTCATCGGGAATACGGGGGAGGAAGCCCGCGAGCGCGTGGACAAGTTCCTCGACCAGGCCTTTCTGGGGGGCCGCTCGCGGGTGCGCATCATTCACGGCCACGGCAAGGGCATTCTGCGCAAGACCCTGCACGAGATGTTTGCCCATCACCCCCAGGTGGAAAAATTCTACCCCGCCCCGCCCCAGGAAGGCGGCAGCGGAGCGACCATTGTCGAGCTGAAGGTTTGACGTTTTGACCACGCGCGATGGCCGCTGGGCATCAGCGGGAGAAAAGCGCCCGATCAGAAGCGCACTGAGCGTAGCCCCCTCCACGGTGCAAACGGCTTGTGGGCCAGGATGCGGTAAAGCTCCATCCCGCTAATGAATACTTGAAACAGCAGAAACAAGGTCAGGGCCTGTTTGATGAGCGTGTCGAAACGGAAGACCGGCGGGCCCGAGATCATCAAGTAGAGAATGACGACGCCGAGCAGACTAAGGCCGAAGCTTGCCCAGCGGGTTTCGCGGGTCCTTCGGCCCAGGCGCAGCACCCACACCTTGTAGGCAAAGTCCAGTGCCCAGAAGACGTTGAGCCACGGCAGGTACATCGAGAATTCGGGCCGTAGCAACCGGATGACCGTGACGCCCTGATAGATGACCGCGAATCCCACCCATTGCGGATAGAAGTTAAACCATACGGCCCCGATCAGCAGCAGGTAGACTTCGATGACGCGGCCGGCCGGAGAAATGCGGTCAGGGTCATGGAGGGCGGGCAACGACTGAGGCTCCCAATTCTTGCCTGTGAGCTCGCGGTGCAACGTTACGCGCTCGGTGATGGCAAAGGCGAGGGTAACCAGGGCGAAATTAAATCCCGCCGACAGCAATATGCCCAGGAGTCCGCCGAAGAGAGGCATTGGCGCGATACCCTGACCGGCATGTTGGATTGTCCGCAATGCACTCAGAACACCCGAGGCCAGCAGCAACGCTGCAAACACTGTCGCCAAAACCATGAGGGTCCGCTTGTAAGCCGGAAAGAGACGCGGGCCGATGAGATACTGCGCCTGGGGAGCATAGCGCTGCGCCACTTCCTGCGGCGGGCCGAACTCTCGCAAGACAGCGGCGGCCAGCTCCGCATCAGGAGGACGGGCGGCGGCGGCGCGCTCTTCCAAGGCATCCATGAGCAACGAGCGCAATTCCGCCTCCACATCCGCGCGCATGCGGTAGGGCAAGTGCTCGCCCACCTCGTGAACGTAACGGTCGATGAGTTCCATGGCTAGTTCTCCTTTCATTTCGCCAACAGGCGGTCCACCGCACGGGTTAGAGACTTCCAGTTAGCGGCCAATTCCCGCTCGATCTGTTCCCCCAACGGGCTGAGGACGTAATACCGGCGCGGGCGGCTGTCCTGCAACTGCCAGCGGCTGCGCAACAGCCCCTGCGATTCCAGCCGCCGCAGCAGCGGGTAGAGCGTGCCCTCGTCGATCTCCAAGCCCTTATCCGCCAGCGATTTCTTCAGCGAATAGCCGTACTGCTCATGGTGAAGCTGAGTAAGGACGGCTAGAACCAACGCCCCGCGGCGCAACTCGAGGGAGAGGTTCTCGCTCAGCGGAAGCTGTGTGGCGTTCTCTACCATGCATTGCACTATACTATGCATCACATTGTATGTCAAGACCAAATTTGCTTGTTCCTGCTATTTGTGCAAGCCCGTCTCATCGAGAGCAGCATTGGCACCCCTCAAGTCGAACCGGAATCATTGAAAACAAAAAACGGTTGCAGCGGCGCTTGGGCGGGGGATGGCCATTTGGGGGATGCTGGCGCGCCCTTATCAGTTTTCCCCCTCAACCCAAAACACTGTCATCCTGAGCCCGCTTTTCAGGGCGAAGGACCCCTGGCATTGCGTTCTTCTGTGGGCGCCGCAGTGCGGCGAAGAGCCTGGCGCGCCTTCGGCGGGCTTCCTACGGACAATGAAAAGGGTCCTTCGCCCTGAAGTGCGGGCTCAGGATGACAAGCGCATTTGTTGGTCGTGGAAATTTGCGGTGGTGCTCAATTCACGGAAAGCGGCGTTTCCCGCTTACGATGAAAGGCCGGGCGTGTTTCCGTACCATCCCTCTCTCAAATCCTTCCACGTGGGATTGGCGGCGATAATCAAGGCGACTTTTTTGGCGCGAAGCCACCCCTTGATTTGTTTTTCGCGCGTAATAGCGGCGCGAATGTCACTATAGTCTTCATAGTATGCCAGACGCGTGATGTTATATCGGTTGGTAAAGCCGGGCAGTAACTTGAGTTTGTGTTCGGCGACGCGCCTTGTCAGGTCGTTGGTTACACCCGTATACAGGGTGCGAGTCTTATTGGTCATAATGTAAACGGAATAGGTTTTGCGCATCGCGTGCCGCCTCCGGGAGAGCGGAGATTTTCACACAGCAGAGTAACATGGTCACGCATTTTCCCCGCAGCGTTGCTCGCGCCAACCAAAAGCATTGTTATCCTGTCAGTTGCAAACCACGATCATCAGTTTTTCCCCTCAACCCAAAAACACTGTCATCCTGAGCCCGCGCTTCAGGGCGAAGGACCCCTGGCATTGCGTTCTTCTCTGAGCGCCGCAGCGCGGCGAAGAGCCTGGCGCACCTTCGGCGGGCTTCCTACGGACAATGAAAAGGGTCCTTCGCCCTGAAGTGCGGGCTCAGGATGACAAGCGCGGTTGGACGACAAGCGCGGTTGGATGACATGCGCGTTTGTTGGCCGTGGGAATTTGGGGTGGGGGGAATTCGGGACTTAGAATCCAGGGCAGGCTATTTCTCAATTGTTCTCCGGCAAATCGACCCCCTTGACCTCATTTCACTTGACTTGCCGCGTCGCTGGGCGTACTACTCTCGAAAATGGAAAGCCGGTGGACCGGGTTGGGGGTTCGGCGCAGCGACTAGCGGGTCCTCGGGTTAAGACCGAGAGTTTTGCATCGAGGAGACAAAGCTATGAAGGCGAGTATAACGCCCGTTGGGACGCCGGTGGGAGTGGATGTTCACAAGCGCCGCGGCAAGGTGGTGGAGCTGAATCAGGGAGAGATCAAGGTGCGGAAGTCGATCGCCAACACGCGGGAGGGGTGGCGGGAGTTGTTGTCGGAGCTTCCTCCCGATGCCGAGATTGGCTTGGAAGTGAGCACGGCCGGGTACTTTGCCATGAGGGTGTTGGAAGAGGCAGGGTGGCAGGAGCGCACGCGCTGGGTGCACACGGCGGGGATCGACAGCAACCGTCGGCAGAAGAATGACCGCTTGGATGCCGAGCGCTTGGCGCGCAAGCCGGCCGCGCACCATGTGGACCCGCTCCCGGAGGCGTGGTTTCCGCCGCCGGAGACTCGCGCCTTGCGTTTGCGCGCGCGGCAGCGTTGCTGGCTGGCCTAGCTGCGCACCCAGGTGAAAAATCATCTGCAGAGTCTGCTGGGGATGCAGGGCTTGGTGCCGCCGGGCAGCGACCCTTTTGGGGCCGCCGGACGAGCCTGGCTCGAGCAACAAAAGTTGCCGTTGCCCCTGGGCGAGAGTATCCCCCAGATCCAGCGCCTGCTGCAGTTCCTGGAGGAGGAGATCGAAATCAGCGAGCAGCACTTGCAGGCGGTGGAGGGACAGTTCCCTCAACTCGCCCTGCTGCGCACCATTCCCGGCATTGGCCCGATCCTGGCGCCGGTCATCTGGAGTGAGATTGGCACGATCGAGCGCTTTCGTTCCGCCGAGGCCGTGGCGAATGACACCGGGCTGGTGGCCAGCTACTACGACAGTGGCGACGTGCAGGTGTCGGATCCCTGACCCGCCAGGGATCGCGCTGGCGGCGCTGGGCCTTCGTCACCGCCGCCAACGTGGCTATTCAGCACGCCCATCCTTTCGCGCGGCGTTATCACCGCCTGCGCCGCGGCAAGAAACCGAACGTCGCCAAGGCCGCCATCGCCCATTCCTTGGCGCGTTGTGTGTATGGAGTTTTGAAGCACGGCTACTCCTATCGGGAAGACTGTTGGGGCCGCAAAGTCGGCGCACTGGAGCAGGAAACCCGGCGTAGCGCTAGGTCCACCAAGACCGCGGTCTGATAGGGACCTGCTCCCGAACAACCTCATCGGGACCAGGGCAACCTGGCGAGCCCGCAGAGATGACTGGGACCGAGCCGACTCGGAAAGCTCGCGCCTGAAGAGCACGAATCCAATGCCCACGGGGCCGTGCTTCATCCCCGGCAGGCGGCGGGAAGCCGACCGCTTCCCGCCCGCCGGGGTCAGCATTAAGGAGGAAACACCTGTAAAGATATTAAGTTTATATGCAACTTATACAGAATGGCAATAGCGGATGAGGCTTAACCCGCCGGTGCGTTTTCCAGGCATGGGGAAGCTGTCGGGATATAGGAGGAGGGGCGACCCGCGGCCGCCCCCCGATCGTTGCGATCAGCCTCCGACCGGCTAATCCTCAGCGGTCGCTCGCCGGCAGAGCCCGCCTCCGCTTCACCGGCTGGAGCCATACTGAAGACGCCCGGGGGAGTTTGTCAATCGCGAACAAAACTCGAGAAGAATCCCCTCGACACGGCATCTCGTGTTCTGATCTTGCCAGAGGTTCAGCATTTGTTATAGTAGATGTTCTTCTTGTGGAAGGGCGGCCGATACCGTGTGGCCACGTCTTCAAGTGGCCCTCCACTGCGTCCGCCATCGGGGCGACCCATGAAACGTAAGTACCCAGATCATCCGCTGGTGGGGGTGGGGGGTGTGGTGATTCATCGCGACCGCGTCCTGCTGATTCGCCGTGGCAGCGAGCCGCTGAAAGGCGAGTGGTCCATTCCCGGCGGCATGCTGGAACTGGGCGAGGAGCTCGCGGCCGGCGTCGAGCGCGAGTTGAAGGAAGAGACCGGCTTGGACATTGAGCCCCTGGAGTGCATCCTGGTGTTTGACCGGATCATGCGCGAAGGCCGCCGAGTGAAGTTTCATTTTGTCATCGCCGATTATCTCTGCCGCCGCAAGCGCGGGCGGCTGCGCCCCGCTTCCGATGTGATTGACGCGCGCTGGGCGCGCCGCCAAGATCTGCCGCAATACCATTTGACGGACATGGCCACAGCGGTGATTCTGGAAGCATTCGAAATGATAAAAAGGCTGCGGTAACGGTTGGGTCGAGTCAGGGGAGGATTGTTCGTGGGTGACTTGAAAGTGTGCGTTTATTGCGCGTCGAGCAAGCAGTGCGACCCAGCTTATCTCGAGGCCGCCGAGCGCCTGGGCCGCCACTTGGCGCGCCATCAGGCGACGCTGGTTTACGGGGGAGGCGGAACAGGCGCCATGGCGCGGCTGGCGGAAGGGGCGCTGGGGGCGGGGGGCAAGGCGATCGGCGTCATACCGCGCTTCATGGTGGAGCTCGAGTGGGGGCACAAGCGGTTGACCGAAATGCGCATTGTCGAGGACATGCGCGAGCGCAAACACCGCATGCTGGAAGGCGCGGACGCCGTCGTGGCTCTGGCGGGCGGCTGCGGCACGCTGGAGGAACTCTTCGAAACGATAACCCTCAAGCGCCTGGGCCAATATCTCGGGCCCATCGTCATGGTGAATACTCGCGGTTTTTACGACCGAGTGGTGGCCACGCTCGGTCACTGCATTGCGGAACGTTTCATGGACACGCGGCACCGGGAAATGTGGACGATCGTAAGCGAGCCGGAGGAAGTTCTGGAAGCCATCCAATCCGCGCCGCCCTGGTGCGCCGAGAATCGCAGCTTTGCGGTGGCCTGAACCACTGCAGGGTCGAAATCCCTCCCCAAAAATCAAAAGCCCCTGGTTGTACGCTGACCGCACAACCAGGGGCCCGGGATACTGATGGGTTTGGCTTTTCCTATCTCGAATCTTACACAGGAACGGCGCCCAGCAGCGCCTTGCCACTACACCCTCTCTTAGCTAGTGAGAGGGACCCACGGAATAGCGCGTGCTTTGCGCCTAAGCCTCAGCACCCTCGCTAAGGTTACTATCACTTTCAATCGACATGGATCACCTCCTTTCTAGCGATGGGCCGATATTAATTCGCTGTTTTCGCTAAGTCAAGAAAAAGTTGCAAGACCAGTGGCCAGTGGTTAGTGGTCCACCGGTGGACTGGATCGGGTGATCCGGTGATCGGGAGATCGGGAGAGCAGAAGGAAATTCGGTCGGCGCTGGGTACTGTCCTCCTTCTCTTACGTGTGGCGCCGGCTTCCAGCCGGCACAGAGCCGCCAGGATGGAGGCGCTACGTTCAAACTGCGACAACACCCAGCGCTGGTTATTGCTCACCCGATCTCCCGATTACCCGATCTCCCGATCACCGACGCTGCCTACGGCCCACTGCCTACGGCCTTCTCATACTGGCCCGTCAAAGCCCGCCAGCGGAGAACCATCAAGTCGAGTGTCATGCGCACGGAATCCCGGAGATAATGCACCTTGGTGGCAGGGTTGTGATTCCATCGCACCGGAACCTCCACCACCTTGCCTCCCAAGCGTTCAACCAGGAAGAGGATTTCCGGGTCGAACCCAAATCGCTCCACGCGCTGGAGCTCGAAGGCGCGGCGGGTGGCTTCGCGCCGGAAGAGTTTAAAGCCGCACTGGGTGTCATGAATCCTGAGGCCGGTCGAAATCCGGACCAGCAGGTTAAAGAATCGGCCGCCCCATTCGCGAAACAGTGATTGGTGCGCGCCGATCAGCTCGCGCTCGAGCGCCCGCGAACCCACCACTGCATCGGCGTGGGTAGACTCCATCGCCGCCAGCAGTTTGTCAGCTTCCTCGATGGGAGCGGATAGGTCAGCGTCGGTAAAGAGGATCAACTCCCCGCGCGCTTCCAGGACTCCGCGCCGAACTGAAAATCCCTTGCCGCGATTGCCGTCGTTGCGCAGCATGCGAATTCCCGCGTGGGCAGACGCGACTTCCACCGTGTTGTCCGTCGAGCCGTCGTCCACCACAATCGTTTCCACGGGGAAGTTTTTCCCCCGAACGTAATTCTCAACCGCCTCCATTGAGCTGACGATACGGCCGGCTTCATTGAAAGCGGGAATCACGATGCTGAGATATGGTTCGGGCATGGAGCGAGACTATATCAGGAGTTAGAAGTTAAGAGCTAGAAGTTAGAAGCTGGAAGTCAGAATACGGTAGACGTCAGAGTGCTATAGTTTACCGTTGACGGATTCCTTCTACCGTTCGCCATTTACGCACTGCTGGCTTCCAGTTTCTAAATTCCCCTTCCTAACTCCTGGTTTCTTCCTTCGGCCACCCACCCTTTCCGAGCAGAGGCACAAACTGGCAGGGATCGAGGTGGTGGGTGATTATTTGCCCGCCTTGTTTCGAAAGCAACAAGAGCTCCTGATAGCGCAGACTTCCCACCGGCGCCACCAAGCGGGCGCCCTCCGCCATCTGGCCGAGCAGGACCGGCGACACTCTGGGCGCGGCCGCGCTCACGAGGATCACATCGTAAGGCGCGCGGGCGGCAAGGCCCTCACTCCCGTCGCCTGCGAACACCTCGACACGTGTGTATCCCAGGCGCTCCAGGCGTTCGCGCGCTTTCTCCGCAAGCTGGGGATTGATTTCCACGGTGCAAACCGTGGCGCCCAGATGGGCGAGAATTGCCGCTTGGTAGCCGCTGCCCCCGCCAATCTCCAAAGCTCTGTCTCCGGGCGCAACTTGCGCTGCCTGCGTCACGGCCGCCACCATGTAAGGCTGGGAAATTGTCTCCCGCTCCCCAATGGGCAATGGGCGGTCGTCGTAGGCTGCGTCCACTAACTCCGGTGGCACAAATTCATGGCGGGGAACCGACCGCATGGCCTCGAGCACCCGCTCGTCGTGGATGCCTCGCTGGCGAAGCTGGGTTTCCACCATGTTGCCGGCTGGGATTTCGAATTGATGGGCGGCCACCATACTCGTAACTGCGGGGAACCTCTAACCAAGTTGCGGAATCGCCGCGGGGGGTCGGGATGCGGCCTGTTGAGAGGCCAACTTTCGCGCCTCCTGGCGCGTATAGAGAATGCGATGGATGACCGTGACGTTGGACAGCACGGCAATCAGCCAAAGCACCGGCGCCATGCGGTCAAACAGCGCCCCAATGATGATCAACACCACGCGCTCCGGCCTCTCCAGGAACCCCACCTTGCAGGTGGGAATCAGGTTTTCGGCGCGGGCGCGGGTGTAACTGATCATGACGGAGCCAATCATGGCGACGGCAACCAGGCAGACGTAAGAATAGCGGTTGATGCGCCCGTAGTAAATCAGCAATCCAATCAGCAAACTGAGGTCCGAGTAGCGGTCCATGACGGAATCGTAAAATCCACCAAAGGCGGTCACGCGCTTGGAGAGGCGCGCCACGCGGCCGTCGGTCATGTCGAAAATGCCAGCCAGGACGATGGTAGCGCCAGCCCAGCCAAAAAACCCGTAGGCGAACAGATACGCCGCCAGACAATTGATGGCAAATCCAATGAAGGTGAGAAAATTGGGGTTGATGCCACTGGCGGCAAAGCCCCGGACAATGGCGTCAAGGACGTACCGAAGCGTGTCGCCGATTTTTCGCGTTACCATGGAAAATCTCCGCGCTCCAGACGGGAGCAAGTCCGCTGGAGGTAATTACGCCTGCTCGTGAATGGTCAGGACGGCGCGGATTTCAAACTCGCGGGAGCCATTGGGCGTAGTCACTTTGATGGCGTCACCCGTCTTCTTGCCCATCAAACCCCGCCCAATGGGGGAGGTGGTGGAGATCAGCCCCTTGCTGACGTCGGCTTCTTCACTGGTGACCAACCGGTACTTAATCTCCACATCGCGGTCGACATCGTAAAGAGTCACCCTTGACCCGAAGGCGATGCGGTCCTTCGGGATGTTGTTCATGTTGATGAGCGAAAGGTCCGCCAGACGGTTCTTAAGCTGCATCAGGCGCGCGCTCACGTAATCCTGGCGCTGCTTCGCCATATGGTATTCGGCGTTCTCGCTAAGGTCACCCAGGGCCCGGGCGCGTTTCAACTCCTTGGGCAGCTCGGAGTTCAGCTCGTGCTCCAGCGCTAGGATTTCCTCCTGAAGCTTTTGGACAATGGGCGAGGGCATAGCACAAATCCCGATTCTCTCGGGTCCAAAAGCATTATAGGTGAAACTGACCTTCCGGCGCAACGGCCCCCAAACACTCCTTAACCCGTCCGGATACTTCCGTCCCTGGGAGCAGGCACGGGTTACCTCTGCGGTTCCACTCGCGAATTCCGGTTGACCCCTCGCGGGCATTTCGGCGACCATAAACAGCCCCAAGCTGCGTCATTCGCACTCGGTCAGCCGATGGGTTACGTTCCTTCGCCAGGGGCGCGCGCTGGCATCCTCCCCAGACGGCTGGCTCGGAACACTAAGATCCAAGCGGCAGGGCGGCCGACGGCGTATTCTAGACCCGGGAGTGAAACGTGGTGCAAGGCGGGACGGACGGCATGGCTCACGAGGCAAGCAAGAGCGCGGGAGATGAATCCCCGCGCGCACCCGCCATCCCGGATGAAATGCGCGCCGTGGTCCTGGCGGGAACGGGATTCTCCCACTTGAGGGTACGCAAGGTACCGACCCCGCGCCCCGGCCCGCAACAGATGTTGGCGCGCGTGGACGCCGCCGGAATCTGCACATCCCTCATCAAGCTGATCGAACAAGGGCCGAACCACCCGCTCCTCTACGGGTGGGACGTGGCGCGTTTTCCCCTTATCCTGGGCGACGAAGGCTCCGTCACATTGGTTGAGATTGGTTCCGGTCTGCGCGGACGCTTCTCCACGGGAAAGCGCTACGTTATCCAGCCCGCCGTGGACTGCGCCCCGATCAACCATCGCGAGCGCTACCGCAACGGCGCGCGCGGAATCAGCAAGGTGGCGGTGGGCTACACTCTGGGCGGGCATCTGGCGGAATACATCCTGATTGGCGAGGAGATTCTGGCCGCCGGCTGTTTGCTTCCGCTTCCCGATGCCTCTCTGCCTTGCGCCCATGCCGCCTTGAGCGAACCCTTTTCCTGCGTCATCTCGGCCCAGGATCACCACGTCCACTTGACCCAGGACAACCCGCTCGCCCCGCGCGGAGTGGCAAAAGGATTGAAGGCCGGAGGCGTTACCGTGGTTCTGGGAGCAGGCGCTATGGGACGCATGCACGTGGCCCTGGCCCTGAGCTTTCGGCCGCGCGCCATCGTGGCTGCGGACTTGGTAGATTCGCGCTTGGAAGTCGTCCGCAGGCTCCTCGGCCCCCGCGCAGTGTCACTGGGCATTGAACTTCGCACGCTCAACCCCGCGCGCGAGGATCTGAAGCAGGCCGTGGGTAAGCTGACGCAAGATGCGGGCGCTGACGACGTGATCGTTGCTGTCGGTGCGCGCGAGGCAATCGCCGATGCCCAGAGCCTGCTGGGCCGCGGCGGCGTCCTGAATCTTTTCGGCGGATTGAGGAAAGGCGAGGACACGGTGGGATTTGACACCAGCCTGGTGCACTACAAGGAAACCACCATCACCGGCTCGAGTGGCGGCTCGCCCTGGGATGTGGCGCGCACGCTGGAGTTGATGGCCGCGCACGAGATCGACGCGGGCAATCACATCGCGCGCATCGGCGATCTTGCGCACACGGCGGAATTCCTGCAAATGATCAAGGCGCGCGCCATCGACGGCAAGGCGGTGGTCTATCCCCACCGGCCGAGCGGCCAAATCCGCTCTGTTGATTCCTGGACGGCCGAGGACGAGCGCGATTATTTGCAGAACAGCGGTTAATGGCTGGCGGTTAGTTGCTGAAGGTGCGTTGCGTTCACGGTAGTGCGGGATTGTTCGCCGGTCGCCGCCATGGAAGGTCCGCCGATCCTTATGGCGGGCGGCCTCCTCAGAATTACACCCGTCAAGGATTCTTCGCAGCGTGCGGAGCCGCGACGCCGATAGGCGTAGCAGTTTTTTCCCTGTGTACGGACGCTCTGCGGGATAATAACAGGATCATCGCCAGTTCGGAGGCCAGCCATGAATCGACGAAATTTCTCCAGAACACTTGCGGGAGCCGCCCTCGGATCGGCCGCGCTTTCGCTTGATCCGCTGGCGGCCGTGCCGCGCGCCGCGGCCGCCTCCGACGCTGCGGAAGCGCCGTTCAAAATCTCCGTTATGCTTTGGACGATCCTGACCGACCTCCCCTTCGAGGAGCGCTTGGAAAAGGTCGCCGAAGCTGGTTACCACGCGGTGGAGTTGGTCGGCGAGTACGCGAAATGGACGGAGGATGATTTTCGCCGATACAACAAGAAGCGCGCTGAGTTGGGCATCACCTTCGATACCACCGCCGGCCTTCGTCACGGCGTGGCCGACCCGAGTGCCCGCGAGGCCTTTCTGGCGGACGTGCGCAAGGAACTCGATATCATGCAGAAGATCGAATGCCCGGCGCTGATCGCCCTGTCGGGCAACGTGGTGCCCGGCCTCTCGCCGGAAGCCCAACACGCCAGTTGTGTGGAAGGCCTCAAGCGCGCGGCGGAATTAGTGGAAGGGAAGGGCATCACTCTGCTCCTGGAAAATATCGATCTCGAGGAAAATCCTCATTACTACCTGTGGTCAGTCCCGGAAGCCTATAAGATCATCGAAGAAGTGAATCATCCCCAGGTCAAATTCCTTTACGACTTCTTCCACGCGCAAATCTCCTGCGGAAACTTAATTACCAACCTTCAAAAACATGCCGGCAAGGCGGGCCTTTTCCACATCGCCGACGTTCCGGGCCGCCACGAGCCCGGCACCGGGGAAATCAACTACCTCAACATCTATAAGAAGCTCGCCGAGCTGAATTACCACGGCTACGTGGCCATGGAATTTCGCCCCACGGGCGACACCGTCAAAACCCTCGCCCACGCGCGCCAGGAAGCCCTGCAAGCCGCGCAGGCGCGCCAATCCTGACCCTTGGGGGCCGTGAGCTTTCCATTTCCAGGAAGAATCGGGAATCCTTTCTGAACATCTAAAACCGGGCGGTAGTTTCTTCGGGCGGACTACCGTTTCGCGATCTTTGCCAATCCCCGAAGCGCCACATTCGCGGAGATCCATCAGGAGGAGTTTCCATGGGCACTGACTTTTTCAATATCGCGGGCATTTTCAAAACCAACACCGGTCTCTTCAAGAAAACAATACAGGGGATTCCTCCCGACCGGTTGCTGGCCAGACCGGGAGATGATTCGAACCACCTCCTGTGGATTGCGGGGCACGTGGTCGTTCATCGCGCCAAGGTCCTCAAGCTGCTGGGCCAGGAATGGTCTGCCCCCTGGGAAGGGCTCTTTGCTCGGGGCGCCAAGCTCGCGGCCCCCGGCGAGTACCCGGGAATAGCCGAGCTCACCCAGGTTTGGGATGACGTGTCCGCCCGGCTGGCATCGTCATTGGCCGGCGCGTCCCCGGAGGCGCTGGCAGAACCGGTTTCCAAGGGAATCACCTTGGATGGGAAGATCAGCGGGCAGATCGCCTTCCTTTCGTTGCACGAGGCCTACCACGTGGGGCAAATGGCTTACCTCAGGAAATGGCTGGGATTTGGGCAAGCCGTGGGGTAGAGGGCGTCCACAATCGACGCTGGAATGTCCTTTCTTAAAAGCAACTTTGTATTACAAAGTACTTGACAACGCTTTGGGCCTTTGATAAGTTCACGCCCATGCCTTGTGCCGGCCCCGTTCGTTCTCGCCGCCTTCGACCCGCCCCGCTGCACGCGCACGCTATTGATGACCTGCGCTTCATCCGCGAAACCATGGAGAACGCGGCCTCCTTCACCGCCGTTCCGGGATGGGGTGGCGTGGCGATGGGCGTAACAGCGCTGGCCGCCGCGTGCGTGGCTCCCCCTCCCACCAGCGCCAAGACTTGGATGATCACCTGGCTTGGGGCGGCGTTGTGCGCCTTCGCCCTCGGCGCGCTGGGCATTTACTGGAAAGCGCGGCGCGTGGGCACGCCTGTTCTCTCGCGGCCCGGCCGCCAATTCCTGCTCAGCCTGGTTCCTCCCCTGTTGGCGGGGGCGGTGATTTCCGGCGCGATTTACGGCACGGGACTGGGCCGCCTGCTGCCCGGCATCTGGCTGCTTCTTTATGGTGTCGGCGTGATGTCAGCGGGGACCTTTTCCGCGCGCGTAGTCCCCGTAATGGGGCTGTGTTTCATGCTCGCGGGCATTGCGGCTTTGTTTTGCCCGGACGCGTGGGCCAACGCGGTGATGGCCGCGGGGTTTGGCGGACTCCACATTCTGTTCGGAACCATTATTGCAAGGAGGTACGGTGGCTAGATCCAATCCCTTCCGCGGGCGTTCCCCGCTGGAATCAAGAAGAACCGTGCGCGTCGCTCCCCGGGAGCGTGGCGAGGCGCCCATGAACGCCGCGGCGGAGCTCGACCGCCTGATTCACGAGCGCATGCGCCTGGGAATTGTCAGCGCCCTGGCCGCGAATGAATCGCTCAGCTTCAATGATCTGAAGAAATTGCTTTCGACCACCGACGGCAACCTGAGCGTCCACGCGCGCAAGCTGGAAGAAGCGAAATACATCGTGTGCGAGAAGTACTTTGAGGGTCGGTTGCCCAAAACGGTGTATCGCCTCAGTCCCGCCGGGCGGCACGCGCTGGAACGTTACCTGGATCAGATGGAAGCGCTGATTCACGCCATGCGCGGACGCTAGGCGCCGCGGCAAGTTTTTTTGTTCTAGTACTTTGCATTGCAAAGTACATTGCGCGAACGCGCTCCAACTGGGTCAATTTGATGTAGAGGCGGCTTTATGCCGCCATTTGGCGAGGTAAACTCGCCGCTACAGCACCAAATTGACCTATTACCAAAGCGCCGCCCTCGCGCCGGCACCCATCCGGGCGGCAGCGAACTTGGTGGAGAGACCGTATGAACAATGGCAATGGTGATCATCTGACGATTACGCGCCAATCCGGCCTGCACGTGGCGATCATCATGGACGGCAGCGGGCGCTGGGCGGAGGTGCGCGGACTGCTGCGCGCAGAAGGTCACCGCGCCGGCCGCGCCGCGGTTAGACGGGTGGTGGCGGCCGCCCTCGACCGGGGCATTCGCGTGCTGACCCTCTTTACCTTTTCCACTGACAACTGGGGCCGGCCGGAAACCGAAGTCGCGGAATTGATGCGCACTTTCGAGGGTTTCTTCCGGGTGGATGCGCCGGCCTTCGCAGCTCACGGCGTCGGAATTTCGGTGATCGGGAGGCGCGACCGGCTGCCGGCTTCCTTGCGCGATGCGATCGAAAAAATCGAGGCGGCAAGCGCGCGGGCGGTGCAACTACGCGTCCGCCTGGCCATCGATTATTCCGGCCGCGATGCAATCCTCCACGCCGCGCGGCGATTCCGGCATGTGAGTGACGACTCCGCCGAAAGTTTTGCCCGTCTGCTCGCGGATAAGGAGCATGATGGCGAACCCGCGCCCGACGTCGACTTGCTGATCCGCACCGGAGGCGAGCAGCGCCTGAGCAATTGCCCGCTTTGGGAAATTGCCTACGCCGAGTTGTATTTCACCTCATGCCTATGGCCGGACTTTGGCCCCGCCGAGCTTGACGCCGCCTTGCAGGACTTTTCCACGCGCCACCGCCGCTTCGGGCGAATCCCGGCCGTAATTTGAGATGCCTTGGGGGAGGAAAGATTCCCCGCTTCCTTTCCGAGAAGGAGTTCCACCCGTGAATGTGACAGCGAAACTGGAATTATCCGCCCTCGCAGCCGCGTTCACCCTGGGAGTTCTGGGTGACGCGCTGCTGCGATGCTTCCCCTGGGGGCTGAACTTCGCCCTTTGGGGCGGCCTCCTAGCGGCGGCCATCTTTCTGCTGGGGCGCCGGCGTCGCCAGGTTTTTGCCGAAGGCGGTGGGTGGATTCTGCTGCCGATTGTGCTCGCGCCCCTGGCCTTCCTTTGGCACGAATCGCTCGCTCTCAAGGCGCTCAACCTGCTGGCGCTGCTGACGGCGTTGTCTCTCGCGGTATTGCGCGCCCAGGGAGGGCGGCTGCGGGTTTCCAGCCTGATGAAATATGCTCTGGGTGGCGTCATTGCGGGAGTCAACACAGCGTTTGGAATCTTCCTTCTTCTTTTTGGAAAATCTGAATGGAAGAAGTCGGCGAGTGGTGGGTCCCGAAGCGGTCTGGCGGTGCTGCGTGGCGCGGCGTTTTCCCTTCTCCCTCTGCTGATCTTCGGGGCGCTCCTCATGGCCGCGGACGCCGTATTCCAGAACCTCATCCACCGCATCTTCCATTTTGACTTCACGCACCTGGTGGTGTTTGCATTCATAACCATCTGCGTGGGAGGGTACCTGCGCGGCTTGCTCTTTGGCAAGGAGCTGAGCCTGGGCACGGAGAAGTTCGTGCTGCCTTTTTCTCTCGGTGCAATCGAAACCGGAGTGATGCTGGGCCTGCTCGATCTGCTTTTCCTGGCTTTCGTGGTGGTGCAGGTGCGATATTTCTTTGGCGGCTCGGCGCTGGTGCAGGCCACCACCGGCCTAACTTACGCGGAGTACGCCCGGAGCGGATTCTTCGAGCTGGTGGCGGTGGCCGCCCTGGTTTTGCCCCTTCTGCTTTTTGTCCATTGGCTTTTGCGGCCGGATGACGCCCGCGGGCAGCGCGCGTTCGGGTGGTTCGCAGGAGCGCAAGTCGCGCTCCTTTTCGTCATCATGGCGTCGGCCTTCGAACGCATGAGGCTGTATCAGGCGGAATATGGATTGAGCGAGGCGCGCCTTTACCCCACCGCCTTCATGGGGTGGCTCGCCACGGTGTTCCTTTGGTTCTGCCTGACGGTTTTGCGCGGACACCGCGAAAGGTTTGCGTTTGGAGCCATTGTGGCGGGCTTTCTGCTGATCGCCACGCTGCACGTGGTGAACCCCGACGCCCTGATTGCCCGCACCAACATGGCCCGCGCCCGCGCCGGGCACGTCTTCGACATTGCCTATATTTCGAGGCTTAGCGCCGACGCCGTGCCGGAGATCGTTGCCGGCCTTCCCACCCTGAGCCCGGCACCCCGCCGCACGCTGGCAAAAGCGCTGCTCGAGCGCTGGTCGCCCCCCGAAAACCACGATTGGCGCTCGTGGACCCTTGCAAGTTCCCGAGCCTGGCAAGCCGTAAGCGCCAACGCCCCCGCCCTCCGCGCCGCCTGCGGGGAAACCAATAAGTGAGGCTTTCACCTGCCTGAGTCCGGGAAAACATGTGGCCGCGAAATGTGTATTTGCTACAATACCCCAAGAGGAAACGAATGTGCGGTCTGGAAATTGTGACCCATCCAATGCGAACGGCCTTCACCCGCTTTTCACGGTCGGTCATTCCATCCTGGAATTTGAGAACTTCGCAGCGCTGTTGAAAGATCATGGCGTCGAACTGGTGGTGGATGTGCGCAGCACTCCGCAGAGCGCGCGCTTACCGCAATTTAGCCTGCCTGGTTTGGAAAAACTGCTGCGCGCCGAACAGCTTGAGTACCTCTTTCTGGGGGAGGAGCTGGGCGGCCGGCCGGATGATGCGGACGCCTATCGCCCCGATGGCCTGGTCAACTACCAAGCGCGTAGGAAATCCTATGCGTTTCAGGCGGGGCTGGAGCGCCTGCAAAAGGAAATGCCTGGCCGCTCCGTAGCCATGATGTGCGCCGAAGAAGACCCCTTGGAATGCCATCGCTTTCTTATGGTTTGCCCCGAACTGACCAAGCGGGGAATCGTGCCTCTGCACATCCGCAAAGGTTCGCAGCTCGAAACGCAAGAGGCGGCCGAGAATCGACTGCTCGCTGACACCGGCTTCGAGGCCGTGGCAGCTAATACACTCTTCCCCGAGGCGCGCACCGAGGCCTTGGAGAATGCCTACCGGCTTCAAGCCGAAAGGTACGCCTTCCGCGTCAAACCCTTTGTGCTCGACACTTGGTAGCACGGCAAATGACATCGACAATATTCACGATCGGCTTCACGAAGAAAACCGCAGAGGTGTTCTTCCGCCTTCTGCAAGAGGCGCAAGTTGAGAAACTGATCGACATCCGGGAGAATCGTGTCGGGCAACTTGCAGGATTTGCGAAGTATCCGGACCTCGCCTTCTTCCTTCACCGCGTGGCAGGAATCGCTTACGACTATCAACCCATTTTTGCACCCAGTGATGAAATCCGCACCGCCTACCGCAAATCGCACGATTGGGAACAATACGAGAAGTCGTACCTGGAACTTATGGAACAGCGGAAAGTGCTAGATCAGGTGAATCCTGCCTCATTTGAAGGAAGAGTCGCCCTCTTATGCTCTGAGGCGCATCCGGAAAAATGTCATCGGCGCTTGGTTGCCGAGATGCTGGCACAATACTGGCAGGCACAAGGTCGCCAGATCGAAATCAAACATCTGGTCACGACCGACCCCCCGGGTAAAAAGAAATCAAAAAAGGCAGGTCATGCGAGAGCTGATTCTCTCTGACATTACGGAAATGGGTTCGGGGCTGTGTGTAATTGGGATAGAGCCCGCGACTGAGAATTTGTTCCGTTCCGTCCGCCCGATTCCCCCACGGGGCTTCGCATGGGAGAGGTCTTTTCCTTACCGGCGTGGTAATGGCGTTCGTTTCGCCTCTCGCCAAACATCGGTTCTCCCGCCGCACTGCGAGGACCAGAATACCTTCGGGCTACAGGCCAGTGGCAGATGCCTGAGCGAGCTCGAGTTAATCAACATGCTTCGGCGTGCTGAGGTTTCGACAGATTTGGAAGGACTTTTCGGTTGCGAATTGCACGCCGACACAAAGGACGGAAACGCCTGGGTGGACTCTAGCCAGGCAGGCAGTTCGATTTGTGGTTGTCTGTACAGAAACCTCCGGTTCCTGGTCTTTCAAGACCCCAACCGCGTAACGCTGCGGGCACGCTTGGTTCTGACTTCCGGCGAAACACTGAATAGCCTTCCCGTTGTTGACCGGGAGTGGCGGTGCTTTATGGACAAGGTAATGGAACGGCTCGCCAAGTCCGGGGGCCACTTTGACCTCGATCGTTATCTAAACCGCTTCATTCGTCACAAGCTTTTGCAGGCTCTTCACGCCTTTGCGCGGATAGGTCTGGCGAGAGCTGACAATGGACACAAGTGCTGGCTGATGCTGGATTCCCTGTTTCCGCAACCGGATGTTTCGTGGTTGGACATCCTCTGAGCCCGCGTACGACTCAACCATCTCAGGAGTGCTCCTCATGAGTCTACCGTTCGAATTGGAAACCGCACTCGCGGCCGCTCGAACATCCGTGGCAAGCAAGCTTTCGCCCCTTCCCAAAGACGAGGTTGACCTTGTCGAAACCGGCGCGCTCGATTCAATGGCGTGGGTGGATACGTTGATTAGCCTCGAATCGGCTACGAGCATTCGAGATTTCGGCAACCCCTGGCCGGATGACCGGCCAAAGAGCATTCACGCGCTCGCGGAAATGATTCTCGCAGCTCAAAAACCCGCTGCCGGTGACAAGACGGGGGAACGCCGCATTGCGGGACTGCAGGGTGAATGCGAAACCTTGGTCGAGGGTTGGGGGTACACTCTGGGTTCGCTGACCGTTAGCGCGGAACAGATCGAACGTGAAATGGCTCTCCCCTTGCGCAAACTCCGCGAGGGGGCAGGCATTGAGAGTGTGCGCGTTGCCGCCGACGGCGAAGACGAACTGGCTCTGGCACAGAGGGCAGCCGACATGGCTCTGGAATTGGCAGAGGTCCCCGTGGAACGAATCGATTTCGTGGTGGCGACCAGCACAACGTTCCTGGGTTTCCCTTCGTTTGCGGCGTCTTTACACTCAAGATTGCTTCTGCGCGAAATCAGCGGCGCTTTAGATGTGGGCGGAGCTTGCGCGCGCCTGATTTACTCCCTGGCAGTGGCCAAGAGTCTGCTCCGCACAAGACCGCAAGGTGTGACACTTGTCGTGGCCTCGGAAGTTCACAGCCGAAGGCTCAACGCGCCTCATGTGCCGGGGGAATTTCGAGGGCTCTTTGGTGATGGGGCTTGCGCATTTGTTCTTACGAACGCTGCAACAGGTCCCCGAGTGGGCTCCGTGAGGCTCCGGGAATTCGTTTGGGGCTGCTCCGGGACATTCGCCTCTTCTCTTGGCGTAAAAGTCTCTGAGAATGACGGGCTGAATGTTCAATTCAAAGGAGAGCAACTGGCTCACGCCGCTATCACGGAATTGGATCGCATTATCGGGACTCTGGAGAATCTGAGTGGGAAACTCCGGAGCGAAGTCGATTATTTCGCATTACACCAACCCAACCCGCGCGTCGTCGAAATTCTAGCCGAAAAAGCCAACGTCTCCCGGGACAGGATCCCTCTGGTATCGAAGACCTGCGGGAATCTGGGGTCGGTAACCTGCGGCGCAAGCTTGTGTCAGGCTCTAACCCGACTTCGTACGATTGGAGATCATTCGCGAACACCTCTTATTTTCATGGCGGCAGTTGCTCCCGGCCTGCTTTGGGGAGGGGCTTACTTGAATTAATTGGGCGGGCCGTAGAGTAAGAGGGGAAGTGGCAGCCACTTCTGGCGCCTTCCTGGTAGTGCGCCTCTTAAATCACCCCCGACCTGCGTGCAATTCGGGCGCTGGATTGACCCCCGAGCGTGATCAGCCCAGCAAGCGGTGCACTTGGCGTGCGAGCCGATCCAGAAGCACACGATGGCTGAACCTTCCGTGACACCGAGCGCACGGTAACCCAATCCAATCCGCACCGAATAGACATTGCTCTCCTCATCCACTTTCTTGAATCGCAGACCGGGATGGCGCGAGTCCGTGCGAAACAACCGGTAAGCGCGTTGCGCCTGACGGCGGAGGTCGTCGGGAAGTGAAGCGAAAGTCCCCCTGAACTCGCGCGTGATGCGCGATGGGATCGCAGAATCTCATCCAGGGGGCGGACTTGGCCGCGCCGATGCTCGTCGAACGCGTTGGCGGCGAGTTTGCCGAGCTTGATGGGACTCTTCCGCAGCGTCCCTTCCCAGGTTTCTTCACCCTCGAGCGTGGCAAGAATCTGGGAGGCGATGGCGTTCTGCTCGCCTTGGGAGAGCTTGCCGACTTTCCGGAGGGCGTCTGCCAGTAACTGGCAAGCGGCGTAGGGACAGGTTGCCCTACGCGGCGTTTCGCAGGGTGAATGCGGAACCAGGGGGCGGTCCGTCGGCTGACGGCCCTCCTACGACGGAAGGCCTTGCGGATTCGGGACCAGAACAGGGAGGAATGCCCTTGACATCTTCTGACAATCGGATAATCGGAAGGCATGTCCGTAGGAACCACAGCCGGAAAGCGGTAGCTGCTGCGACCGCACTCCAAGGTGCTGGGAATCGAAACAAACGGCCTGGCCTCCGCGTCCCAGCGCCTCTGCGGTAAAGTCTCGCACTTACAATAAGAAGCGCGGATCCAATAAACAGGTCCGCCCAACGCTCAGCAACGATTCCTGCTATTTCACTTCCACGATTTTCACCGAATTCATTACTACCGGAGTCTTCGGCCGGTCGCTCGTCCCACGCGGGGTATTGACAATTTTATTAACCACGTCCATGCCTTTGATAACCTGGCCGAAGATGGTGTGATGGTTATCGAGCCAATCCGTGGGCGCCACGGTGATAAAGAACTGCGAGCCGTTGGTGCCGGGGCCGGAGTTGGCCATGGCGAGGCGCCCGGGCCGGTCAAAAGACAGGTCCTTGGAAAACTCGTCCTGAAACTTGTAGCCGGGCCCTCCGGTTCCCGAGCCGAGCGGGCAGCCTCCCTGAATCATGAATTTCGGTATCACCCGGTGGATAACCAAGCCGTTGTAGAAAGGCCGCTTGGTGCGCTGGTGGGTTTGGGGATCCACGAATTCTTTTGTTCCTTCCACGAGCCCCACGAAGTTTTGGACGGTCATCGGGGCCTGGTCAGGAAAAAGCTCGCAGGTAATCTCACCGCAAGTGGTGTCAAACACAGCAAGTCGGCCCATTTTCAAATCGCTCATGAAATCTCCTGTTCTTCGGATGATTCGGCTGTTAGCTCACCACAGAGGCGCGGAGCCATGCAGGTATTGGGTTCCAGGCGCCAAGTGTCAGTAAAACCCCGACACCTGACGCCCGATACCTGACACCTACTGTCCTTTTCAGCGCCTCGGCGGTCGAGATATTAGTTCTTCACCGCATTACCGGCGCGGGCGGC
>CAVQAP010000024.1:0-920783 GCA_963710405.1 uncultured Acidobacteriota bacterium
GCTGCGGCAACTGCGTTTCCACGTGGGGCAGAGCGGGATCATCGCCGTAAACGGCGCCAGTTGCCGCCATCACCAAGCGCTTGGCGTGGGCGTCACGCGCAGCCAGCAGAACGTGCAGCGTGCCGATGAGGTTCACCAGGGTGGTCTCCGACTGGATCTTCCATGGAGCGCGGCACGGAAACCAGCGTAGCGAGGTGGATGACGTAATCAACTCCGGCAAAGAGCGGGCGGATGGAGGCAAGATCGCGAATGTCCGCCTGGCGGAAGTTGACCTCGTCGGACCGCGGCAAGATTCTCCTCGCGCCCAGTGGAGAGGTTATCCAGAACGCGGACTAACTCGCCGCGCCGCACCAACTCTTCCACCAAGTGTGAACCGATAAACCTCCCGCCGCCCATAACCAGGTAGAGCGCCACGCTCCGCCTCCTGATTGAGGGACCACTGGGCTCACGATCCAAGCGCAAAACCACCGGCGTGACGTGAAGGCGACTTCCCAGTTCGAATCCGGCGGCGGGACTCTTTGCCCCCATCGCCTGCCCAGCGGCTTCTACCCCTTTTTCTTCTTGAGAATCCAGTAGTACTAGGTGTATTAGTACACATGTGATTCCATTCAAGGGTAGCTTTTCGCCCCGGCATCTCACTCTACGAGCAAGTGGTTTACGCTGCCAAGAAGGCGATGATAACCGGCCGGTTGCGTCCCGGCGACGTGTTCCCTTCGGTACGTACGCTCAGTAAGGAACTCAAAATCAATCCCAACACGGCACACAAAATAATTGCGCAACTGGTTTCGTCCAATCTGCTGGAGACTCGCATCGGCGTGGGCACAGTGGTGGCCACTCTTCCCGAGCCCACTGTGCAGGAGCGCACACGCCTGCTGGGCGAAGAGATCGAAGCGCTGGTGGTCGAGGCGAAGAAACTGGGCATTGAACTGGACGACATGACGGCCTCCGTCGCGGCGCACTGGGAGCGCCTGGGCGGCAAGGGAGAGACCTCAGGCCGGGGAGGACCCGAAAAACGATGAGCAGCGCGATTCGAACCGAAAATCTGGTGAAGAAATTTCGCAAGGTCACGGCCCTCGGCGGCGTCAATCTGGATATTCCCGAGGGTGCCATCTACGCGCTAGTGGGACCCAACGGCGCGGGCAAGACCACGGCGATCAAGGTTCTGATGAACATCTTCCCGGCGACCAGTGGCAGGGCGGAGGTGCTGGGCACGGACTCCACGCGCCTCCGGGGCGAGGCGTTTACGACTATCGGCTATGTTTCGGAGAACCAGGAGATGCCCGGTTGGATGGATCTCCACCGCCTTCTCGCCTTCCTCAGACCGTTTTATCCCACCTGGGACCTGGGTCTTGAGCGCGACCTAGTACGGGAACTCGACCTGCCGCTTGACCGAAAGCTCTCCAAGCTCTCGCGCGGTATGCGGATGAAGGCCGCAATGCTGAGCTCGCTGGCGTATCACCCCAAGCTCATCATGCTCGACGAGCCCTTCGGCGGCCTCGACCCGCTGGTGCGTGACCAGTTGATCGAGGGCCTAGTCGAGCGGGCGTCGGAAGCGACGATTTTTGTCTCTTCGCACGACTTGGCAGAAATCGAGAATTTGGCAAGCCACATCGGCTATCTGGAGGAAGGGCATCTGTGCTTTTCCGAAGAAAGGGCGGCCCTGCTGCAACGCTTCCGCGAGGTCGAGCTGACCCTTCACACCCTGCCCTCCCTCAACCGGAAATGGCCGGAGAGCTGGATGCACGTCGCCGCCTCCGAGCACGTTTTGCGGTTCATCGAAAGCCGCTTCGACGCGCAGCGCACGAGCGCGGAGATCCGCACCTTGTTCGGCGAGGTGCGCGACGTGACCTTTGGGCCGATGTCCTTGCGGGCGATTTTCGTCGCCATGGCGCGGGCTGGGCGCCCCTCCGCCGGAGGCAGCACGGTATGAAAAACCAAATCCTGCACATCTTCAAGAACGACGTTCGCCACTTCTGGCGGGAAATTGTGGTGATGGTAGCCATTGTAACAGCCTACGGATGGCAGGCATCAAGCCACGGGCAGGAGCCGGGGTCCGTTTTCGTTGGCCTCGGCTTTTCTGCCTCTGCACAAATCCTATCTTTACTCATGCCTGCCTCGTTTATCTTCCTGATTCTGCGGGCCGTGCACGCGGAGTGTCCAGTGGGCGACCGGCAATTCTGGGTGACGCGGCCCTGAGATTGGCGACAGCTACTGGCCGAGAAGATTCTCTTTATCCTCACGTTTGTCAACCTCCCGCTCTTCGTTCTTCAGGTTTTCCTGCTGTGGCATGCAGGCTTTGACCCGACGCGGTACATTTGGGGATTGCTGGATTTCCAGTGGCACTGGGTGCGGTTGGTAATCCTGCCCGTTGGCGTGCTGGCGGTTGTCACGGCAGGCATCGGACAGTTTGTTTTGGCGGGACTCGGTGTACTTGTCTATGTCATTGCCAAAGACGGCCTGGTGATGAGAATTCCGAACATAGGCGTAATGAACGCGACCGACATCCCGACCGCCATCACCACTTACGGAACTTATGCCGCCGCCATTGTCGTGGTCCTGTGGCAGTACGCCCGGCGCTGGACGATCCGGTCGCGGACTCTGCTGCTTGGCGTGGCGGTGGCAATCCCCATCGTGTTCGCGGTGACTCCCTACCGCACCCTCATCGCCCACCTTCATCCGGCCCCTGTCGCAGGGTCGCCCCTTCCCGTGCAACTGGCCTTCGACCCGGTCAAGCCCGTATCACTGAAAGGCGGCTATCCGGAGAGAAACAAAGTCCACATCACATTGCCGCTTCGGGTCTCTGGAATAGCCGAAGGCTCAAGAGTCGCATCGACCGGCAGGTGGGTGAGAATCGAAGTTCCTGGAGGTCCGAGGTGGGATTCGGGGTGGGAAGCTCAGAACGAAACCCTGCTGGCCGGCCGCCCGCGCACCCGCGAAATCTTCGCGCTCGACAGGGGTTTCTTCGAGCGGGTGAAATCCGTGCCCGCAAACGTCCACCTGGCCTTCGCGCTCGGTCCCGCTCGCGCCCTGGAAGTGCAGCGCGTCGTCGCCGGTCCCGGTCCCTTTTCCTTCCCGCACGGCGGACGGTGCTCTTTTTTCCCCTTCGCGCGTGACCGGGCAGTGTGCTTCTTCCCTCCCCAGGAGACGGATTGGACGCACAGAATGTTGTTGAGTGCCAAATCTGAGGAAATCACCTGCAAGCCGAACGAAAACGCGAAACCCCTGCCTGCGGGAACGATCGCATATGGGTGGGCCCCGCAAATGACGAACTTCGGTCTCAATCCGGTGTCGGCCAGTGAACTGTACGTGTCAGACTCGGGAGAGAAGAACGGCCCTACTTTCCGAGGCAATGTCTGCCCCGGAACGCCGCTCACTATCTATGCAGGATGGCAGGGCAGCCCGCGCTATCGCGCCGATTTGGAGATCGACGGGATTCACCTTGTCGATTATAAGCTGGACGACTCGTCGGACGAAGGCAGCGGGTTCGGCGTTATGGTGCCTTAGCCAGCAGGGACTTCCGCGTGGGAGGCGGGAACGACCCGGCGGTCGTCCGGGGTTCTCTATCGTTCACGCAGGGGGGTCAGCAATGCGCAAATGTCGGTGGAACTTGACGATGTCTTTTCTTACTGCCGCATGGATTTCTCCTGGCATGGGTCTAAGTGCTGCTTACGCCCCCAAGACCTGCGCCGCCAGGACTTGCTGCGACGGGTAAATGTTCCGCGGTGAGATTGTAGAACCTTTCAAACCGCGGGCACCCCGAGAAGGAATGGGCACCGGTATCGACGGTATAACAGGTACCCCAATCCCAGTTTCCGGTTCCTCTGAGCTTTCGAGATAGTGCCTGAAAAACGTTAGTGCAAACGCCCCTTGCGGATATGAAAACGGTGCGCCCTGCCTGCCAGTTGGGAGATTCCCATCCCACAATCTTGGTTTAGGTCCACGCCAGAGCGACCAAATGCCGTGTCGCGAATTCCAGGCTGTCCTCTTGGCCGTGTTATCGCCAAACCGCATATGTTACCTTCGCGGTCCATATAGCCTTTAAGAGGATGTATCATTCCTTGGCGCAAAGTGTTTACCGGCGAATTCGCCGGGGGAAGCCAAGGTTGGGGCCGAGCGGCGGTGCCTCCCGAGACCACGGTGTGTGCTTGGGTCGCTGGAATGAGTATCTAAAGGGCTCGTACGGAAGTTGGCCAATCTGTAGCACTACTGCCCTGGTGAGCGGCCTCGCGCATCGCGCCCGCCTATTTCCGGCGCCAAGGGGAACTTGATGGGTTTCTGGTCTCGCTGGGAGCGATAGAGCGCTTCGAAGATTTCCACGGTTTTACGGCCTTCTTCCCCCGGGACAGCGGAATCGCGGCCCGCCATGACGGCCTTTAAGAAGTCGGAAATCTGGACTTGGTGATAGTATTCGACGGGATTAATGCTAAGAAAGAAATCTGTATCTTCCTTCTGCCATTTCTTCAATAGTCCCTCTTCCCCCGGCACGGTCCACAAATCGTTGATGGGAGGTTCGGTGATGGTCAACATTCCGGCGATGAACATCGCCCCGCCATCGGTTTGGACCCCTACGGATGCGCCGTTGCTGCCGTGTACGTAAACCCTTCCGTAGAGCGCGGGGTTTTGGGAATTGCTCACCACGATGTTGCCCAGCGCGCCGTTCTTGAAACGCAACACCGCCACCGCCGTGTCCTCGACTTCGATATAAGGATGATTGAGGTTGGCCCAAAAGCCGAAAAGTTCCTCGATCGCACCCATGTACCACTGGAGCAGGTCGAGTTGATGCGGCGCCTGGTTCACCAGCACTCCCCCGCCTTCGCCTTGCCACGACCCGCGCCAGGGGTCGCTGCGGTAATAGGCCTCGTCCCGCCAACTATACATGGCGACGGAACCGAGGATGGGCCGGCCCAGCTTGCCATCCTCGATCGCCTGCTTCACGCGGGCGCACGGAGCGTAGAATCTCCGCTGGGAAATCATTCCTACCTTGGTCCCATGCTTTTTCGCCGTCTGAAGGATAGCGTCGCAATCCGCGAGCGAGGATGCCAGAGGTTTTTCGACCAGGACATGAACGCCGGCCTTGGCCGCTTTGACGGCATGGAAGGCGTGCAGCGGGTGGGGAGTGCAGATGGTCAGTGCCTGGACGTCTTCGCGCGCGATCATCTCCTCCACGTCCACGTAGGCTTTAACGTTGTAGGCGGCGGCAAATTTCTCGGTGCGCGCCAAATCCCTGCCGCAAGCGGCAACGAAAACGGACTCCGGCGCGCGGCTGAGGGCCTTGGCGTGCAGGTGCCCGACCTTTCCGCAGCCGACGATGGCGGTTTTGAGCGCTTCCCTTAACATTGCAATATGACTTTTAACAACCCAGGTTCTCGGTCATACAAACGTTTGAACCAGGCCGCGCCTTCCGCCAGGGGAGGAGTGGCGCTGACCAGTGCCTCCGTATTGATGGCCCGGCGGCCGAGCAAATCCAGACAGGCTGGGTATTCACCATTGCTGGCGCAGCTTCCTGCCAGCGTCAATTGCCGAGTGACGACGGCTTGCAGCGGGATTTCCACGGCGGGCCGGAAGTTGCCCACCAGGGTCAGATGCCCTCCTTTGCGCAAGCACGCCACCGCCGTGTTGATGGTGGGGCTCAATCCGATCACTTCCAGGGCAATGTCCGCCCCTCGCCCGTGAGTATGATTCTTCACTTCCGCCGCAAGGTCGCACTCATCGGCTTTCAGGCTCACGTCGGCGCCGAGGGCGAGGGCCAACTTTAACTTCTGCGGCTCTAAATCGACTGCAATGATTTTTCCACACCCCGCCACGCGCAAGGCTTGCACCACCAGGAGGCCAATCATCCCGGCCCCCATGACCACCGCTGTGTCTCCGAGGGAAACCGGGGTGCGCTCCACGGCATGCACCGCCACGGACACGGGCTCCACCATGGAGGCTTGTTCGAAGGAGACGGAGTCGGGGAGAGCGTATAAAATGCGATTCGGCAGGGCTATGTATTCGGCAAAGGCTCCGGGCTGCCGGTAATCTTCGCAAGAGACCCCTAGCACCCGGCGGTTGTCGCACAGATTCACCCAGCCACGCTGGCAATACCAACACACGCCGCAAGAAATGGTGGAGTCGAAAGTTACGCGGTCACCTTTCTTCCAACCCGTGACTTGTTTGCCCACCTCGGCGATCACCCCGGCGGCTTCGTGGCCCATGATGATGGGCGGGCGGCGACGTCCGGTGGAGCCGTCCATGCCATGCACGTCACTGCCGCAGATCCCGCACGCCCGCACCTTGACCAGCACTTCGTGCTCGGCGATCTGTGGGTCCGGAACATCCTCATAGATGAGGCGATTGTAGTCTGCCAGCGTTAGACCCTTCATGATGTCGAGGACCTTCCCCCATCAAACTTTGCCCCCTTGGCGCGCCACACGGAAATCCCCCCCGGCGCCGCCTCAGCGATGGCAGATTGCCCGGAGCTCCGCGAGTTGCTTCGCCGGCCGCCATGCTGCCCGTTATCAATTCCCGGGGGTGGCAGGAAGGAGCCGGAGGCATAAGTTACAACCTCCGCCGAACACTATACGCCAAAAGTTGGGCGGGTGAAATGGCACCTGCAGGCGAGACGTGGAATCCCGGGATTGTTGGAGTGGGCCGGCTGAAAGCTCCGGGCTCCGCCGCTCAGGCCCTCTTGGAAAGGTCGGCGAATGCCTCGCGCAAATCCTCCGGTTGGAATTGCCCCTGAAGAACTTGTACACCCGGCAGAAATCGGCTGAGGGATTGTCAGACGTGCCCGGTTCGATCATCACTGCCTTCACGAGGTTGTTGTATGCATAAGTCTCATTGTGCAGCTTACACAAAGGGCCCGCGTAACCGCTCTGCGGTGTCCGAAGTTCCCCGGCGGCCCATCGCGTCGCTGGCGAAGGCCTGCGCCTTGCGCAAAACACTTGGCACCCGGGGGCGATTACACTTAGAATTCAGCCCATGTTAAAGGTCTATAACATCTTGTTGAGCGCGTTGCTGCTGGCCTGCTCCGGGGGATTGTGGGCGCAGGAAAATCCGGGGACGCCCCAAGGCGCGCCCGCCACGGCCAAGCCGCCCGCCAAATCCAAAACTTCGGCGCAGACGCACAAGTTCTGGGACACCGAGAACATCTGTCTCTTCACCGGTGTCGGCGCCGTCCGCATGCTGGACTACGCTTCCACGCGGCACTTGCGCGATCAGGGAGATTACGAATGGCTGCTTTCCAACTCCATTGTCGATAACCGGCCACTTTTTGTGGGAATTGAACTCGCGGGGACGGCGGCTTCCATCGGAGTTTCTTACCTCTTTCATCGCACCGGCCACCATAGCTTGGAGCGCTGGGTTTCCATTGTACACATCGGCGTGGGCGTAGGCGGGTCCATCCACAACTACGCTTTGAAGCCAGTGCCGGCCAGTACCGTGCAACCTAAGATGGCACAGGGTATGACGATTCAGCCTGGGCGCTAACTCAGATTGCACACTGCGGAGGGGGATTGGAGGGACTGCGGTAAAACCCATAATGAGCCGGCGGCGGACAGGAGTCTCAGATCCTCTGGAGAAGATGGCGGGAGAGCTCTATCGCTGCGCCCTAGAGAGGCACCATGGGTTGCGCGTTTCAGACGAAGAAGCTCACCTGTGTCTTTCCAAGGCCCACGAAATCCGCCGCCTTGCCGCCGATCAGTGGCGCGCGCTCAACCCTGCCAGCTCGCGGATCGAGTCCACGGGGGTGGATTCTTCGGCGCTGGGACTCGTCCCCAGGTTATGGACAAAACTGATATCGGGGACAAGGATGACAATTCCGATGAACTTAAGTTGGGCATCGAATTGGCCCCCGCAGACGCCTTGGATGCGGACATTGGAATGAAGCAGATTGGGGCGCGCGCTTTCGGGATACCTCACTACAACCTTGATGTTATCTGACTCCACGCCCAAGCCAAGAATGAGCTTCTTCGTTTGCTCATCAATTTTACTAGTGCGTACAACGCCGGCGATTTCAACCCACTGGCTGTCTAGCCGTCCTATTTCTAATTGGTCCAGGCGGGTGCGCCGGGGCTCCGGTAGCGGTGCTCTGCCCAGAGCGTGAACCTCGGATTTGGCAATAACGTTCCTATACGTCCCACGATCGGTGACTCCCTTGACTTCCACAAGGTCACCGGCTTTAAGGCCAAGTTCCCTTGACGGCTTGGCAATATCAATGCCCCCCGTGGAGTCTTGCACAAAAAGTACCCCCGCCTGTTCATAATCGTCATAATAGGTAACCACTGCGTGAAGTCGGACCGGATACCCCCGCGCCGCTTCCGGTTTCGTAAGTTCTAGAATGTCGATGACCCGCGTATATACGGGGGAGGAAGGAGGTTCCACAGGGGTCTGGCCTTGCTGCCCCCACAGCATCCCTTGCCCCACGGACACGACTAAGGATAAGAGAAGAACCTTGCTCAGTTTATAAATGTTTTGGGATTTACACATGGCGATTCATCTCCTTTCGGCGAGATTCAGATTGCCACCTAAATCGCAGCACGTCATCACCTCCTACGGCTTTGATGTGTCGCTCCTGCCATATTGAGGGCATCATAGCACAACGCGTCGCCGAGGGCACGGCGCGGTGGAGCCGCCATTGGAAGTGAAAAGGCAAGGGGCAAGGCTTAAGGTCGGGTGTGCGGTGCAGTCGCAGCGGAAAATCAAAGGGCAAAAAGTAAAAGTGAAGAGTCGCACGTTCAAAAATCTCTGCCAAAAAACCAGAAAACGCAAACTTGATTCACTGAGATCGCACGCGGAAGTGGCTCCAGAAAAGGAGTTCCACGTCTGCATAAGGCAATCACCGCCGCGGGATGAAATCAAGTCGCGGCGAAGCTGGGGACCTTGGATCCCCGTACGCGCAAAACATTGTCATCTTTCCGTCAAGTTATCGCGCAATCTGCCGAAAAAGTAGAAGAAGGCTTCATGGGCTTTCTCGGGGGCATTTTCTGATTCACCCGGGCAGGCTGATGAAAGGGCCGCCGCGAGGCCCAGTTTAGCGAGCATCTGGCCGCCTTCCATTGAATTTAGAGGAGAAACCGGCTGCAAGTCGGCGCGATGGCGGTGCTCCAAAGACTTTTCCTGCAGCCTCCACGAGCCACCGCCGGGCTTCAGTTCCTGTGATGGGGCTGATTGTCTGCCGGGAGGCAACTCAAAGTCCACATGTGGGAGGGCGGCAGTGCGACGGCAAATACTCCCGTGGGTCTGGAGCGAAAAGGCAGGAAAGCTCCGTCCGGGTTTCTCACGACGGGTTCGGAAGGGGGCTTCACGGGCTGCGTGAAGACGCTTCGAGGCGGTCATTCTGAGGGGCCGCAGGCGGTCCTGAGCAGAGCAAGATTCTCGTGCGGCCTTGGAAATACACCGCGCGAGATCGTTCGCTCCGTGCAGGATGACAGGAGGGAAGGGTTTTTCCGCAGCCTGTTCAGCCCCACCGTTCCGTCAGCTCACAATGAGCTACCCCGCGTGGTGAAAGGCTCCGGTTAGCTGCTGCGATGAACACTCGGTTAGCGCCACGATTCCGAATTCTTTCCTCCTGCCTATTGGTGTTCCTGGGACTAGGGAAGATGTGGGGACAGCAAAGCTCTGCCCCCGCCGAACCTCGTTCCTCCCCCGTCATAACGAGGGTCAGCGATATTCATGCCCTTTCGGAAAAAGACGCCGAGCGGGCGCATCCGGTCCGAATTCGCGGCGTGGTTACCTTTTATGGCGGGTCTTCATCACGAGAACACAGGTTAGTGCTTTTTGCGCAAGATTCTACCGACGGTATTTATGTGGAGATGCCGCCAAAGGATCTTGGCCTCTCCGCCGGTGACCTTGTGGAAGTTGAGGGAGTTACCGGCCATGGATGGTTTTCGAACCAGATCGAAAAGCCCGAGATTCATGTCCTCGGCCGGGGGCGGCTCCCCGTGCCGCGCCGACCTCGATATGAGGATTTGGGCTTAGGGCAGCAAGACAGCCGGTGGGTTGAAATCGCGGGCATTGTCCATTCCACACAAATTCAATTGCCCTCGAAGCAACTCGCCCTTTCCCTCGCCGTAGGACTGGGACGTGTCAAGGTTGCAGTCGAGAATTACCCCCCAGGCGCGCGGACTAAACTCCTTGACTCCAAAGTCCAGATTCAAGGCGTTTGCGGGGGAGTATTCAACCCAAAACATCAACTGATCGGAGTAGTCATTTACGTCCAGGACATAAGTTCTGTCCGAGTCTTGGAGCCCAGCCCTCTGACGGCAGAAACTCCCGCCGTGGAATCGATTCGCGACCTTGCCCGGCTGAGCGTGCGAACCACCTCTGGCCACCGCGTGAAGGTCCGCGGAACTGTGATGTTGCAGAGGCCTCTCCGGGCGCTCTACATCAAGGATGCGACGGAAAGTTTGGAAGTGGACACACTTCAGTCAACTACCGTCAAGCCCGGTGACGTGGTAGAAGCGTGGGGCTTTCCATCAATGGGTGACGGATCGAGAGGGCTTGAGGATGGCGAGTTCCGCAAGCTTGCCAGTGGACCGCCGCCGATGCCAATCGATATCTCCGTCGAGGAAGCCCTTCAGGGGAACTACGACAAATCCCTGGTGCGGGTGGAAGGCCGGATGTTCCAGTTCATTAAGGAGGGCGGTTCTTCCTCACTGATGGTGGCCGCGGACCCGGTGGCTTTCCGCGCCCAGGTGCTCGGGGAAGGAGCCCAGACAAGGCTCAACCGGTTGGAGGTAGGAAGCCGAATACGGATCACCGGAATTTGCGAGGTGTTGCCTGAGGAAAACGGAGCCTCCCATGCGTTCCGCCTGCTGGTTCGCTCGCCCGACGACATCGAGGTGCTGGAGAAGGCTCCGTGGTGGGACCTTCAGCGGACACGCGGGGTGTTGGGACTGATGGGTGCCCTGATGCTGGTCACGGCCGCGTGGGTGATGATCCTGCGAAAGCAGGTGCGCGCCCAGACCCGGGAGATCCGGGAATGGCTGCGGCGCGAGGCGGCTCTCACCAATCGTTACCGTGACTTGTTGGAAAACGCCATTGACATGGTTTACACGCGTGACCTTCAGGGGAACTTCACCTCCGTGAACAACACGGCCGTCAGGGTTCTGGGTTTCACGCGGCAAGAAATGCTGCGCATGAATATCGCGCAGATCGTCGCTCCCGAATACCGGGATTTCCTGCCTCGGGCCCTGGAAAGGGAGGGGGGAGGGGCCGCGCCGGGAGATCTTGAACTCGAAGTTATCACGAAGTACGGGGCCCGGCTGGCCGTGGAGGTTCGTGGGCGCACCGTTTACGAGGATGGGAAAGCGGTGGGAGTGCAGGGCATCGCCCGCAATGTGACGGAGCGCAAGCAGGTGGAACAGCAGGTCCGCTTGCAGGCCGCCGCTTTGGAGGCTGCTGCCGCCGGAATCGTGATTACCGACGGCGACGGCAACATCCTGTGGGTCAACCCTGCCTTCGTGGCCCTCTCAGGCTACACCTTGCAGGAGGTCGTCGGCAAGAACCCCCGCCTGCTCAAATCCGGCAGGCATGACGCGGAATTCTACCACGGCATGTGGAACACCATCCTGTCCGGCCGGGTGTGGCAAGGGGAAATTGTCAACCGGCGGAAGGACGGAACTTTTTACGACGAGGAATTGACCATAACGCCGGTTTGCAGCCCTACCGGTGAGATTACCCACTTCGTGGCCATCGGACAAGACATTTCTGCTCGCAAGCGGGCGGAAGAAGAACTCGCCTTGTTCAAGCATTCGATTGATGTCCATTACGACGGTGCTTATTGGGCGGACATCGACAATCGACTCATCTACGTCAACGACACCGGGTGCAAAGCCCTGGGCTACGAGCGGGCGGAGTTGATTGGAAAGGCGATGAACGAGGTGCTCCCCGCGGCCTCTCCCGAGATCCTGAAGCGCCTGTGGGAATGCCTTCGCAGCCAAGGCTTCTTCTCTTTGGAAACGGTCCACCGGCGCAAGGACGGAAGCGAATTCCCCGTCGAGCTTATTATCACCTACGTGCGATTTGCCGGCCGGGAATTTGCCTGTGGCTCCGCCCGCGACATCACCGAGCGCAAGCAGGGGGAAAAGGCTCTGCGCGAGAGCGAGCAGTTCAGTCGCGAGGTTATCGCCAATGCCCAGGAAGGCGTCGTCGTCTATGACCGCGAGCTCCGCTATCAGGTCTGGAACCGATTTATGGAAGAACTGACCAGCGTCCCGGCCTCGGAAACTCTGGGAAAGGCCGCATATGACCTTTTCCCGCACATACGAGAGCAGAAGGTGGAGGGCTTGATGCACCACGCCTTGGCGGGGGAGGTGGTGCAGACCCCGGACACGCCTTTTCGAGTGCCTGCCACCGGCAAGTCCGGCTGGGTCTCCTGTGTCTACAGCCCGCATTTTGGCGCCGGCGGGGAAATCGTCGGGATCATCGGCATCATTCACGATATCACGGAGCGGAAACGCGTTGAGGCAGCCCTGCGGGACAGCGATCAGCGCTACCGTGAATTCATTGCGCGCTCCATCGAAGCCGTTTGGCGAATCGAGCTTGACCATCCCATCCCTGCGAATTCGCACGGAACGGAGATGGTTACGCAGCTTCTTAAGCTGGGTTACATGGCGGAATGCAATGACGCCACGGCTCGCCAAATCGGGTACAGCAGGGCCGAGGAAGTCACCGGAAAACACTTGGGCGAGCTGATTCAAGATATGGGCGAGGATATGCTCGCCACGTTTTTCTCGGCCGCCCAAGGATGTTTTCAGGCCCGCACCATCACCTTCAGAACCACGGATCGCGGGGGCAATCCTCACTATATGCTCAGAACGGAAATGCCGGTCATTCAGGACGGAATGCTCATCCGTGCGTGGGGAATCAGCCGCGATATCACTGATCTGCGCTTGGCGGAAGACGCGCTCAAAGTCAGCGAGGAGCGCTTCCGCAGCCTTTTTGAAAACGCTACCGTGGGCATTTACCGCACCACCCCCGCGGGCCAGATCCTGGTGGCAAACCCCATGCTGGTGAAGATGCTGGGGTACGGGAATCTGGAAGAGTTGTCTAAACGGAACCTGGAAGAGCAGGGGTTTGAACCCACCTATCCCCGGCAAGTCTTCCACGAACGCATGGCGCGGGAGGGGGAAGTCAAGGATTTGGAGGCTGTTTGGAAAAGACAGGACGGGTCGGCGATCTTTGTCCGCGAAAGTGCCCGAGCCATTCGCGGCGAAAACGATCAGGTTCTATATTACGACGGGATCGTGGAAGACATAACCGAGCGCAAACGGGCAGAGGAGGCGCTGATTGAGGAGAGGCAACTGCTCCACACCCTCATGGACAATCTCCCCGACCTCATCTACTTCAAGGATCTCCAGAGCCGCTTTACCCGGATCAATAAGGCACACGCGAAATTATTTGGGCTGAGCGATCCGGCCCAGGCCGTAGGCAGGACCGACTTCGACTTCTTTACCGGTGAACATGCCCAGCCTGCCTTTGCCGACGAGCAGGAAATCATCCGAACGGGCCAACCGATGCTGGCCAAAGAGGAGAAAGAAACCTGGCCGGATGGCCGTGTGACCTGGGCCTCCACCACGAAAATGCCCCTGCGTGACGCCCGCGGGAACGTCATCGGAACCTTCGGCGTCTCCCGCAACATAACCGATCACATACTCGCCCAGGAAATGTTGCAGGAAAGCGAAGAACGCTTCCGGCAACTGGCGGAGAACGTAGAAGAGGTCTTCTTGCTGTTCGATCCGCAGGTAAATAAGGTCTTCTACGTCAGCCCCGCCTATGAGAAGGTTTGGGGCCGAAGCTGCGAGAGTTTGTGCGCGAGTCCTCGTTCGTTCTTGGCCGACATCCACCCGGAGGACCGCCCGGTTATCGCCGCCAGCTTGGAACTTTCCCCGCGCGGCCGCGGAGAGTGGGAATACCGCGTCATTCGGCCCGATGGAACGGTGCGCTGGGTGTGGGACCGCACCTTCCCCATCCGCGACTCGGCGGGAGAGGTGGTCCGCATTGCCGAGCTCGTGCAGGACATTACGGAACGCAAGCAAGCGGAGGTTGCTACCCGTGATGCCATGGAGGCAGCCGAGGAGGCCAATCGCGCCAAGAGTGAGTTTCTGGCCAACATGAGCCACGAGCTTCGAACCCCTATGAATGCGGTCATCGGCATGACCGAACTTGCCCTCGCCACCGACTTGGACAGCGAGCAACGCCAATACCTGGAACAGGTCGCGTCCTCAGCCGACTCCTTGCTGAAGATGATCGACAACACCTTGGACTTCTCTAAAATCGAAGCGGGAAGAGCCGAATTGGAAGCCACCCCCTTCATCCTGGCGGAGGTGGTGGAAGAAGCTCTTCGTCCGCTGGCAATCCGGGCCTATCGCAAAGGCCTGGAGATGGCCTGGGGTCTTGACCCCGCTATTCCTTCGCCCTTGGTGGGTGATCCGGGGCGCTTGAAACAAATTATGGTGAACCTGGTTGACAACGCCATCAAGTTTACCGAACGGGGTGAAGTGGTGGTGCGCGCCTGGGTGGAATCGAAAAATGAAACCGAGCTGGCGCTGCACCTTGCCGTGGCGGACACGGGGGTGGGAATTCCTGCCGACAAAATCGAGAAGGTCTTCGAGGCCTTTACCCAGGCGGATGGTTCTTTGACCCGTCGATTCGAGGGTGCGGGGTTGGGGCTGGCCATTTGCTCGGAATTGGTGAGGATGATGGGCGGGTCCATCAGGGTGGAGAACGGGCCGGCGGGCGGAAGCACTTTCCACGTTACCGTGCGCTTGGGTTTGGCCGCCGGCGTGGCCCCGCCTTCGGATGAGGGGGCAAGCGACCTCCTGCGCGACGTGCCGGTTTTGGTGGTGGAGGACCACGCGGCCAGCCGCGAAATCCTGGCGGAAATATTGCGCCATCATGGAATGGTTCCAAGGCTTTTGCAGACCGCCGAAGCGGCCCTGGCGGCAATCCGCGAGGCGCAGAATTCCGCCTCGCCATTCCGGCTGGCGCTCTTTGCCGCGGAAATCCCGGGCGCCGACGTATTGGCTTTGGCGGAGCAGGCGCGCCGCATCCCGGGATTCCACGCCCCCATCGTGGCGATGCTACCTCCCACCGCGGCTGAGCTTGACGCGACCCGTTGTGACGAGTTGGGACTGGTGGGCCATTGCTCCAAGCCGATTCGGGAATCCCTCCTGATTAAGGCCTTGGCTAAGGCGCTGGAAAAGCCGGTGGCAGGAAACATTCCTTTGGGGATCTCTGGCTCCGCACGGAAACTCGGACGCTCGCTGCGTATCCTGCTGGCGGAAAGTAATGAGGTCAGCCGGGCGCTGGTGAGCCGCCTGCTGGAAAAACGCGGCCACCAGGTTTCCCTGGCGGCGGACGGCTGGGAGGTCATCACCGCCGTGCAGGACACGCCTGCGCAGGGCTTCGACTTGGTGCTGGTGGATACGGAGATGCCGGGTGTGAATGGATTGGAGGCAACGCGGGCAATCCGCGAGATCGAGCGCAAGACCGGGGGATGCCTGCCGATCGTGGCGATGGCGGCTAATCCCACGCCCGACGAGGAAACGGCGTGTGGAGCCGCTGGCATGGATGGGTATCTTGCCAAACCCCTTCGCGCCGGGGCCTTGTTTGAAATCATCCAAAGAGGGGCAACGCCGCCGGAAGCAACAACGCCGGCCAAGACTCCTTCCCCTTTGGTATTTGATAAACCCAGCTTCCTGTCCCGGGTAGAGGGCGACGAAGTACTGGGCCGGGAGATCATCGAGATGTTTCTCCAAGAGTGCCCCAAACTTCTGGAAGGTGTTCAACATGCCGCGGAACAGCGTAACGCCTCCTTGCTCGAGCGGACCGCGCACGCGCTGAAGGGTTCCGTGGGAGATATAGCCGCACCCCAGGCGTATGATGCCGCGCGCACCTTGGAGCAGATGGCAAGGGAAGGGAAGTTCGAGGACACCGGCGCCGCGCTGGTGACCCTGGAGACCTCCATCGACCGGCTTGTGCTCGAACTGCGCAATGTCGAGAAGTAGATTGCACGGGTGGACTCCTCACCACTCTGGGCCGGTCCTAACCCGAATTCCTCCCCAAGCCAGACCCCTTCTGCCGCCTACCAGCGACAATTTGACGCTTCCGATATCGGTCAAATTGCACCCCTGTTTTCGCCTTTCGCCTAGTTGATTGTAAGTGGATTTAGTTTCAGTATGTTGTCAGCTTTGTGAGGAGAAAAACCGTGGGTTCGACCATTTTATTTTCAATAACTTCTCGGCTTTGGGCACTTTGCTCGCTTACGGGCAAAATGTCGCATTACGATCCGGACAGTTTGTCGGCCTGCCACATCACTCCCCCAACGGACTGCCAGCCGTCCCGTAAATTGACCCAGGGGCAGAACCGGCCACGACACGCACTTATTTACTCTAGCCTAACACTTTGGGCTCGTCAAGAAGAGAATGAAGCCTGCCGGAAGGGGCTGTCCGGCCGGACCCTAAGAACTTCGGGTTGGGGTGAGATAACCCGGCTAAGGGGCTGACGAACGGCCGGGGGCAGATGTTGCGCGGGCGCTGGTTTATCGGTCCGTGGCTCGTCGCCAACTGGGAAGGAAGACCGGCAGACCGAAAACAGGTGCGCCCTACCCTTGCTCGGCCTGAGTTTCTGCCATCATGGGCGGCGGACCGGCGTCAAAGCTCTGAATGACAGCCCCTGCGTTTTTTCCACATCCTGTCACGCCCTTTCGGCGTAACATATAATCGTAAGCACCAAGGCAATCAGGCATTGCTTTGGCGCTTGCCTTAACGCGGTTTATTCATGGACGGAACGCATCCGGAGCGGCTTCGCCGCTCCGCTGTGCGGAAAGCCTTCGGCTTTCCGCTCGTGGCGCTCCGCTCCCCTGTGCGCACGCCGCGAGGCTGAGCCTCGCGGCGTGCGCGAGATCGAGCCTGGACAGGCTCTCGGAAAGGCAGAGCCTTTCCCCAGAGCCGAGCGGCAGAGCCGCCCTTCGCGCCCTCCGTTCATTATTAATCCGGGTTAAATAAATGCATTTTTTGCAATAATTTAACATGCTCTTGGAAACCTTTTAGCGGCAAAAAGCCGTCCAAGCTTATGGCTAATTCGGAAACCCACAGAAAGGCGGAATGGCAAACGATGAAAAGTATCTATACTCTTCTGCTCATACTGATGATGGGAAATCTTCCCGCATGGGCTGCGCTGGGTAGCGATGTATCGTCGGTGAATGCCGATACCCAAGTTTTACATGGTCAGCACGTTATGGCAGCCAAAACGGGCTACAACCTCCACCAGATCGCCACGCCGGACGGCAGTGTGGTGAACGAATTCGTCTCGCCGGCGGGCATCGTCTTCGGGGTTTCCTGGCATGGGCATTTCATTCCCAATCTCCAGCAGTTGCTAGGATCCTACATGACCAACCTTCAACAGGGTCAAGTAACGCAACATATACGGCGCCGGGCGATAACCATCCAGGGTGACAATTTTGTGTTTTCCAGTATGGGGCACTTGCGATTCTTCCGAGGACGCGCGTATGTGCCGGGCTTGGTTCCCGCAAACCTCACGGCGGAGGTGGTGCAATGAAACCTAAGACCCTTTCCCTAGTTACTTTGAGTTTTCTCTTTGTTGCCATGTTGGGGTTGATGGTTTTGGCAGGGTGCGGCGGCAGCTCTAGCGGCAACTCCACGACCACCGGCACCCCGGCGATTGGGCTTTCGCCCACCTCTTTGACCTTCTCAAGCAGCGTGGGCGTTGCAAGCGCTGCTCAGACGGTGACCATCACTGATTCCGGAACCGCCGACCTGACCTTCACTGGCTTCTCGATCTTGCCGAGCAGTTTCGCCGAAACCAATACCTGCGGCAGCGCCATCGCTGCGGGTGGAAGTTGCACGGTCAGCGTGACGTACACTCCCGCTTCCACCACGACGGTGAGCGGTACCTTGACCATCACCGACAACGCCAGTGGCAGCCCGCAGACGGTGAGCTTAAGCGGAACGGGCTCCGGTGCTTCTGTCTCCCCCAGCACGCTTACATTTTCTGGCGTGGCAGTTGGGTCTACCAGCGCGCCTCAGTCAGTCACGCTGACTAACGCCGGCACCAGCGCACTTGCCATTTCCAGCTTCACGATAACGGCGGGTAGTCCTATCTTCTACCTCGCTCCTCTTCCAAGTCCAACCCCCTCCAATTATTGCGGCACAAGCGTCGCAGCAAACAGTACTTGCGTAATTTACGGCGTGACCTTTGCGCCTACGGCGATCGGCACGTTCAATGGCACCCTAACCATTGTGGATGGGGACGGGACCCAGACCGTGGCCCTGACGGGATCGACCACCCTTGCGAACACCGCGTCCGTCAGCGTTAACTTTGGACCCGAGGGATATCAAGGAGCTGACTCGTACTTCAACGGGATCTTCACGACGATCACCGTATGTTCGCCGGGAAGTACGACCAACTGCACCAGTATTCCCAATGTTTTGGTGGATACCGGCTCGGTGGGCCTGCGTCTTCTGGGGACGGGCGCGAGTGGCGTAACCACACAGGTCAACAGTCTAAACCTGCCCCAAATCACAGATCCTACGACCAGCTACCCCCTCTATGAGTGCGTGCAGTTTGGGGATTTGTCATATGCCTGGGGTGCGATGCAGATGGCCTCCGTCCAGATTGGTGGGGAAACGGCTGTAACCACCCCGGGCGGGACCGCGAATGCGGGGATTCCCATTCAGGTCATCGGTACCGGGACTCCCCCTGTAGACGTCTCTTACGAAGGTGCGGAATATGCCAATCCGTGCTTGGTCTACCCTGGCACCAGCACACCCACGGGCGGAGCCGATGACGATACCGTTGCCAGTCTCGGGGCCAACGGTATTTTGGGCGTTGGCCTCTTTCCCCAGGATTGTGGTGTTGGTTGCACATCGATCAGCACCGTGTCCGGGGAGTACCTAGCGTACCTATCCAGCACCGGCGCCACCTATGTAGAACCCACTGCCTTGACGGCGCAGGCGTGGAATCCCGTGGCGGCGTTTTCCTCCTCCGACACGAACGGCGTCATGCTGAATCTACCGTCCATACCTTCGACGGGGCAGGCTACGGCCACGGGCACCCTGTATTTCGGCATCGGCACCCAATCCAATAATCAGATAACGACTCAGACTTATTATGAGGTGGATTGCGAAGGCGACTTCCTACAGGCTAGCTACAATGGCGTTAACTATCAGGATGTCAACAATCAGAGTGACTGTTCGCCCATAACTTGGAGCTTTATCGACAGCGGGTCGAACGGCCTCTTTATACTCGACGCTGGCACGCTAAACTCCGCCACGGGAGTGACCGTCGACAATTGTTCCGATAACGGCTATTACTGCCCGGCTTCCCCGCTGAATCTGAGCATTACCTTGACGGATGACAATGGCACCTCGGTGTCAGGCAACGGCGACATTAGTATCTATAACGCTGATACGCTGTTCTCCGGCAACGAGAATGCCGCATTCTCTAATCTCGGGGGCGCAAGCTGCGTCTCCACAGCGGAGGCTACCTGTAGCGCATCCACTGATATGTTTGATTTCGGGTTACCCTTCTTCTTTGGCCGCACGATTTTCGTTGGAATTTACGGTACGAGCACGACGTATCCCAACGGCTACTGGGCGTTTTAGTCTGCAATCCGAGTAGGGGCGCAGGCCGATTATTTCACCCATCGGCCTTGCGCTCCTCCTCACCTTTCCTCCCTGCTTATCTGCTACAACCACGATTCGGGCCCCGGCATCCAAGTGCGAAGTGTCGTTGTCGACAGTCGATGAGTATTTCGAAGTGGCGCGGGTGTCCTGCCCTTGAGCAGTCACGGCCAAGATGTCCGTGCCACCACAAAATGCGTCACTACCGTATCGCAGGACTGGATGGTTTGCGACAGTCTGTGGTATTTTGGTGAGGCCCATCACTACACAGGGAGCCCTTCCCGGGGAAGGGTAGTTCGAGAAAAAGGCGGCGCGGGTCAATGGAAGAAAGGTACGGGACACATCTCCAACAGTATGCGCAGGCGCAAACGGGGCGGCACGGCGGCCCGGTGATTATTCCGAGGGACGATTTCGTTTTTACCAGCGGCGGGCACATGCGATGGAGCCACGGTCGCGCTTACGTGCCCAGCCTCTTGCCCACGAACCTCTCCCCGGAGGTGGTGCAATGAGGCGAAAGAACGTTTCCGCGGCCACGCTGGCGAGCCTTCTGGTGGTGATGGCCAGTGCGGTGTTTCTGACCAGTTGTGCTACTGGCGTCGGCGAAGGCAACGACATCCCATTGCCGGTCATCACCCTCTCACCCGCTTCCGCGTCGGTTCAGGCGGGAGCGCCGCTGCAATTCACCGCCACCATTGTCAGCCCGACCAGCACCACCGTGGCTTGGTCGGTCAATAACATCATTGGCGGGAATTCCACGCTGGGCACGATTAGTTCCACGGGGTTATACACCGCGCCGGCTTCCGTCCCCAGCCCGGCTACGGTCACGATCAGGTGCACCAGTTCGGCGGAAACCTATCCCTACGGTTCGGCGATCGTAACGATTACGGCCCCGGCGGTGAGCGCTTCGGTGGCCGTTGCGCCTACAGACTCCTCGACGATGGCGGGAGCGGCCGTGCAGTTCACGGCCATTGTCACCGGACCCGCCAACACCGCTGTCACCTGGTATGTGGATGGCGTGGCGGGTGGAAGTTCGACGGTGGGCACCATTTCCAGTTCCGGACTTTACCAGGCGCCCACGACCGCGCCGAGCATTCCTACGGTGGTCGTGACCGCCACCAACCAGGCTGACACCAGCCAATCCGCTTCCACCACCTTAACGTTGACGGTCAGCAACAGCGCGCCCCTCTTCGTCAATTTCGGGCCCAATGGGAACACCGGGAATTCCAGCACCGCCCACTACAACGGGCTTTTCACCTCCGTCACGGTCTGCCTGCCGGTCACGATAGATTGCCAAACTATTCCTGACGTTTTGGTGGATACGAGTTCAGTGGGTTTGCGAATTCTCAATTCCCAGCTCACCACGGTTCCCTCCACCGAACTGGGAACGGTGTTGGACTCCACGGGAAATCAGGTGCAGGAATGCGTCCAGTTTGGCAATACCTCTTACGTCTGGGGACCGGTGCTGATTGCCGATGTGGTCCTCGCCGGCGAAAGGGCCTCCTCGGTTCCCATTCAGGTGATCGGCGACACCAATTTTCCCGTTCCTACCTCCGGCTGCCTCAGTCTTGGCTCCGGCCCCAGCCTTGACACCGTGGAGGCGCTGGGGGCCAACGGCATCCTGGGCGTGGGCACCGGCGTGGGCGGTTCCCCGCAGGATTGCGGTCCCGACTGCGCGGCGGGCCAAGTCTTCTCCGGATATCCTTATTACGTTTGCCCGAAGAATGTGTGCCAGACGGCCTACGTTCCCGTGGCGCAGCAAGTGGCGAATCCCGTCGCCTTCTTTGCCCAGGATAACAACGGCGTGGAGATCAGCCTGCCGGCTATTCCTCCCACAGGAGCGCCCTCTCTCCCTTACACCAATGCGGAAGGAACGACCTTGGTGCCGGCCGGACTGCTGATTTTCGGGGTCGGCACCGAATCCAACAACGCCCTAGGGAGCGCCACCCTCTACGCCGTGGATGCCAAGGGCAACTTTCCTGAGGTTGTCTACAATGGTGTTTCCTACAGTTCCGGAGGCACCCTCGACACGGGCTCGAATGCCCTCTATGTCTCCGATCCTGCTACCCTCGGCATCACGGATTGCTCGGATAACTCCTACTACTGCCCCGATTCGACTTTTTCTCTATCCCTCACTCTTAACGGCGCCAATGGGACCTCGGGGGCGGCGACGCTAAATATTGCCAACGCCGATACACTGTTTGACAATAGCCCCGGCTATGCTGCCTTCAACTCCTTGGGAGGTGAGAGTGGCAAAGGCTTGTCGACGGATTATTTTGACCTGGGCCTGCCATTCTTCTTTGGCCGCAACGTGTTCGTGGGGATCGCGGGTACCACCGCCCCCAACAACGTAAGCGCCCCCAACGGGTACTTCGCCTTTTAGGCCCTACCGTAACTGGAGGGTGGCAGAGAGTAAAGGGGTGAGCGGAGAACGAAACCCTTCGCAAGGATTACCCTGGGTGAAGCGAACGGGCTCAGGATGACAGCGCCTGCAAGTTTTCCCTGTCGATCCCGGTTTCCCCAACGCGCAGAGGCGCTCGATCCTCCCACCTACCGCCTCCCCCCCACCTTCCACCTACCACCTACCACCTACTTCTTCCCCGCACTCTGTGGTATTTTTAGAGCGATTCGTAGCTACGAAAGACCATTCAGTGGAGAAAGGCCGCTCGGGCCGTAGGGCCGGGGATAACACGGAAGAAAGGCAGGGGCGTCACTTGATGAAAACCAGTTTAACTATCCTCCTCATCCTAATGTTGGGAGTTCCGCCTGCTTGGGCTGCGCTGGGCGAGTATGAAGGATCGGTGGGGTTGGACCAGCAGGCAATTCGCGGTGAAATTCGCGAGGAGGTCCATACGGGCTTCAAACTTCACCAGATTACTACCTCTGACGGGGCAGTCATCCGCGAATATGTTTCGCCGGAGGGGAAGGTCTTTGCCATATCCTGGCATGCACATTTCATCCCCAATTTGCCGCAATTGTTGGGATCTTATTTCCCCCGCGTGCAGCAGGCGGCGCAAGCCAGGGTGCAGCACCGCGGGCCCCTCGCCATCAATACGCCGGACTTCGTTTACTTCAGCAGTGGGCGCATGATGAACTACCATGGCAGCGCCTACGTGCCCGGCCTTTTGCCCAAAAACGTCACGGCGGAGGCGTTGCGATGAAGCTCAGAAAAAACCTCGTGTTGGGACGCCTCTTCGTGGTGCTGGCAGGCTTGATGGTTCTGGCCGGTTGCGGCGGAGGCAGCAACACCACTACGACTACGACCACCACCACGACGCCGGTGGCCAACACGGTTTCCGTGGCGGTCAACTCCGGACCGGCCAACAACGCCGTGAACTTTGCTTACGTGTCGGTGCAAGTCTGCAACCCCGGCAGCGCCACCAATTGCGTCACTATCCCCGACGTGCAAGTGGACACGGGTTCTTCGGGGTTGCGCATTCTCGCTTCCGCGCCGGGAGTGAGCGGCCTTTCTCTCAAACCGGTCACAGGGAGCAACGCTGCCCCGGTGTATGAGTGCATCCCCTTTGCCGCTGACTACCTTTGGGGGCAGGTCGAACAAGCGGATGTTTCCATGGCGGGGGAAAAGGCCGCCAGTCTTCCTCTTCAGGTCATTTCCAGCAGCGCCACACCGAGTAACCTACCCAGCTCTTGTAGCGCGGGCAGTGGAAGCAACCTTGCCAGTTCCACAGCGCTCCAGGCGAACGGCATTCTGGGCATCGGCAACACCTTGCAAGATTGCGGGATCGCCTGCACGGGAGCTTCTGTCCTGCCTTATTACTGGCTCTGTCCCTGCAGTGGTTGCATCTTGGCGCAAGTCCCCACCGCGACGCAAGTCTCGAATCCTGTCGGGTTCTTTAATAACGACGACAACGGGGTCATCCTCGCGATGGGCCCGTTGGCTGCGGTTGGCGCGGCTTCGGCAACGGGTACCCTGACTTTCGGAATTGGGACGCAAAGCGACAATGCCTTCAGCAGCAGTGCGAAAGCCTATGCGATTTCCTTGAACTCGCAGATATACTTTTCGATTTACCTGACCTACAATAACGTCACCTATCCGGCCCTCATCGACAGCTCCGAGTTTTACAACTTCTTCCTGGATTCCACGACGGTCGCAGCGGCCTCCGCCGGCACGGGAATCACCAGTTGTTTGCAGAATAACACCTTCTATTGCACAAGTTCGGCCGTCAGCCTGCCGTTCACGGCTACTGATGGCAGCGGCGACTCGGCGCCGGCCAGCATCAAGATTGGTGACGGCACAACGTTGTGGAACAGTTCGGCGGAGAATGGCGGGAGCAACGCTGCCTTCAGCAATCTGGCGGGGGGAATGCCATTGGGGGCGAGTGATTACGTGGTTTTGGGAATGCCTTTCTTCTATGGCCGCGCCGTCTACGTGGGCATTGCTGGGAAGGTCCCTCCCACCGGCGTTCCCTCTGCTGACGCTGACGCCGGGTATTGGGGGTTTTGAATAGAAGGGTTAGCCGAGAGGATGGAAGATTAATGCGACGCAAAACGATTCTTGTTCTGTATGGGCTCGCGATTCTGGGGCTGCTCTGCGAGTTTAGCCGGATTTCCTTCACCCAATCGCCGCCGCAGGATCGCATTGTGGGGCCTATTGCCGACTCTTCCCTGGTGTGGCTGGAAGGCAACCGTCGCCCCATTTTTCGGGAGGAAAATGATCAGGGGCCCGTGCCGGATACTCTCCAGTTGGAAAACGTCACCCTGGTCTTCAAATCCACCGCGGACCAGCAGGCCAGTCTGGCGGCATTGCTTGAGCAGCAACAAGACCCCTCCTCGCTCCTCTATCGTCACTGGCTGACGCCGGAGCAGTTCGCGGATCGGTTCGGGCTGAGTGCGAAAGATATTGCGGCGGTCGTCGCTTGGTTGCAGTCGCAGGGATTCACCGTGACCCACACGGCCCGCAGCCGCCGCTGGGTCAGCTTCTCCGGCACCGCCGCGCAGGTGCAATCCGCCTTTCACACGGAGATTCATTATTATTCCCGGGGCGGGAAAACGTACTATGCCAACGCGTCGGAGCCGGCCATCCCCGCCGTCCTCGCCGGCGTGGTGCTGGGCTTTAACTCGCTGGACAATTACCACTTCAAACCGCGTAGCGTCATCCGCCACGTTCAGGCGGACTACGAGCCTGACTTCACTTCCTACATCACCGGCAACACTTTTGTGGCGCCCGCGGACTTCGCCACCATTTATGACCTTAACGCCCTCTACAGCAATGGGATTGATGGCACCGGGCAGAAGATTGCGGTGATGGGCCAGACAGACATCGAGATGAGCGATATCACCACGTTTCGCACCTTGGCGAACCTGCCGGCGAATAACCCCACTGTTATCTTAAATGGAACCGATCCGGGCACGAGCTCAGCGGATATCTCGGAAGCGGATCTGGATCTTGAATGGTCAGGCGCCGTAGCCAAGAACGGCACGATTATCTATGTGAACTCGACCGACGCTATCACCAAGTCGCTCTACTATGCCATTGACCAGGATCTGGCGCCCGTACTCAGCGTCAGCTATGGTGACTGCGAAGCGAATTGGGGTTCCACAAACCTGAATACCTTGGAGCAAATCACCCAACTGGCGAATTCGCAGGGACAGACCATAGTGGCTGCGGCCGGCGATTCCGGCGCAGCCGATTGCGATAGTTCCACCTCGACAACCATCGTGACCTCTGCCACGCACGGTTTGGCAGTGGATGCGCCCGCCAGTGATCCCGACGTTACCGGGATGGGGGGAACGGAGTTCAACGAAGGCGCGGGAGATTACTGGTCTCCGGCTCCCAATGGCGCGGATGTTTCCCCTTCCGCCCTTTCCTACATTCCCGAGGTGGCATGGAACGATACGTCAACCACCAATGGTCTGCTGGCGGGGGGCGGCGGAGCGAGCACATTCTTTAACACTAAACCGACCTGGCAGACCGGCCCCGGCGTGCCCAACGACAACACGCGCGACGTCCCGGACCTTTCCTTGAACGCCTCCCCCATCCACGACGGCCTCTTGATCTGCTCGCAGGGGAACTGCATGAATGGATACCGCCTTGTCAGCAGCGACCCCACCACGAACAACACCCTCACGGTGGTGGGTGGAACCTCCGCGGCCGCTCCCACTTTTGCGGGGATTGTTGCCCTCATCAACCAGCAGTATCCGAACACTCCGCCGGGCCAGGGCAACATCAACACCATCCTCTACCCCATGGCGGTGACGTCACCGGCGGCTTTTCATGACATCACCACCGGCAACAACATCGTGCCTTGCACGGCCGGGACTCCCGATTGCCCGAGCATCGCCCCGCTGCAAATTGGCTTCAACGCCGGCGTGGGCTACGATCAGGCGAGCGGCCTCGGGTCAATTGATGCCTATAACCTCGTAACAGCGTGGGGTTCAGCGGGAACGGGAAACCTGCCGGCGCCCACGCTGACCGCGCCTGCCACCGGGGCGACGGCGGTCCCAAGCACGCCCACCTTCAGTTGGACGGCGGTCACCGGTGCCGCCGGTTACCAAATTAATGTCGCCACCAGCCCCACCTCGCTCACTACCAATCCCACGGCGACCTGTAGCGGCTGTGTAACGACCACCACCACTTCTTACACGCCGGCTACGGCGTTGGCCGCGAACACCCTTTACTACTGGCAGGTGCAGGCTTTGGTGCCCACTCCAGGCAGCGGCACGGCGGCCTGGTCCACCGCCTTCGTCTTCAATACCGGCACGCCGGATTTCAGCCTCAGTGTCTCACCCTCAAGCCTGACGATCTCCCCCGGATCGAGTGGCACGACCACCCTCACCTTGACCCCCATCGACAACTTTATCCCCGCGAATGCGACCCTGAGTTGCACCTTAGCCAGCACGCTGGCGGGAGTCACTTGTTCGGTGGGCTCCATGGGAGGCAACGGCACCGCGACCATCACTCTAACCGCTTCCTCCTCCGCGACATCCTACCCTGCGCTTCCCCGCAACCCGCGCTTGGGCGGATGGTGGGTCGCTGCCGTCGCTCCGCTTCTTTGCTTGCTGCTGATCGCCTTGCGCAAACTGCGTCCCCGCGGCGTGCCCATCGCCGGGTGGAACTTCCGGCACGTGGCGCTCGGCGCGGTCCTCGCAGCCCTCTTGTCGGCCGGCCTCAGTTGCGGCGGCAGCAGCAGCGGTGGCGGTACGACTACTGCCACAGGGGAATCCGGGACCGTTACCATAACCGGCACCTCCACCAGCGCCACCCACACCGCGCAGATTTCCGTGACGGTGAGCTAAAAGAAGGCAGAATTGCGGTATTGGAAGGTGTGAGAGAATAATCAGAGCCATGGATGAGCCCCTACCGGCGCAGAAAAGCTCATTGTTTAGCTCGGGCGGTGGCCCAATATCCACTGAACCGATGGCCCGATCGCCGGTCGTGGCCCGCTTCGTGCAGATAGTTCACAAAGGTGAGTAAATGTCCACGGTAGGAAAACCTGGTGTGACAGACGATGCCCCTTCGGCGGTTGCTCCTATTTCCCCTTCGAAGCCGCCTGGACTGCTCAATCCCTGCGAACTTGAGATTGACCTCTTCTGCCAGGGCATCCGCATTGACCCTTCCTGCACGCTCGAATGCGATGCGCGGTTTATTTCCCGCACGCGCGCCGGACTGGGCAGCGGCTTGGAATTGGTGATTCCGGGCCCCATCAAAGACGTATGGGTGAACGTGCCGGTGGAGGAGGATTTCGCGCAGCAGTCGTGCTACGAATTGGTCCGTGACCAGGGTGAATACCGGGTTAATGACACACGGCTTGGCCATCGCTATGCGGTGCGCATACCACCGGAGCCCGCCTGGTACACAAGGGAGACACGGCGCGGCACTCCCATGCACAAGGTCGGAGTGCTGCAAGGGACTTATCTTGGCATCTACATCTCCAATTCGTGCGGGTTCTGGCACCACGCGCCGGCGGTAAATTGCAAGTTCTGCGCCACCGGCCTGAATGTGGGCGTGAACGAGGTGGCGCGCAAGGACGTTGACGATGTGGTGGAGGTGGCGCGCGCGGCCAAAGAGGAGTCTGGGGCCACGTTCGTGCATTTCAATTCCGGCTATCAGACCGGGAGCGACCTGGACGAGGCGGCGCCTTACGTGAAGGCGGTCAAGACGCGCGTGGGCACACTGGTGGGTTTGCAACAGATTCCCACGCTGGATTTCTGGAAGTATGACCGCTTGATTGATCTCGGGGCGGACCACTTCAGCTTCTGTTACGAGTTTCATAACCCGGAGTATTTCGCGCGCTTCCTGCCGGGCAAGCAGGGATTGGTGGGACAAAAAACCTTTTTCCGCGCCCTCGAATACACCGCGAAAAAGCTGGGCAAAGGATCGTGCTCGGGCGAGATTATTGCCGGCGTCGAGCCTCTCGAAGACACCCTGCGCGCCATCGACTACATCACCGGCATCGGCGCCTTCCCCACGGTTTGCATTTTCCGCCCCACCATCGGCTCCGACATGGAACAGTGGCCAACGCCGCGTTACGAAGACATGCTGAGGGTTTTTCGCCACTTGTATGAAGCTTGCCGCCGCAACAATATTCCCATCGATGTTACGCCCAACATTGAGGTGAGCTTGATTGTGCAGCCGGGCGATACGCGGTATTTGGCGCCGCGCAATCTGGCGTCGTCTTTCTACCACGCGGAAATGGCGCTGGCGCGCTGGCTGGCGCGTCCGTACTTCGCCTGGAAGATGCGGCCCAAAAGGATTACCGCTTCGGAAGTCCTCGCGCCGCCCGTGGCTCGGGGTTAGGGAATAGGGGTTGGGGATTCGGGGGACGATATCCGAATTCCGAGCCGAGGCTCCAGACGATGATTGCGAATCCAGCGCGACCCACGGCCGCGGAAAAGCTCAGCGCGGAAATCGAGGCCAACCCTATTGCCGGCGCGGTGGCCGCGGCGGCGGGAGCTTCCGCCGATCCGTTCGACATCGAGACAAGCGGCGCGGGCCTGGAAATTGTGGCGCTGGCGCCGCTGCCCAACGGCATTCCCAATCGCGCCCGGATGAAAATCTTCTCGCCCAAGCCCGGCCATACCTTGGTGTTTTTCTTCAAGAAGAGCCTGGTTCCCTACAGCCGCGACCGCTACAGCTACGGCGGCCTCGATCTGCGCGCTCTCTCTGCCGAGCCGGGGGAAATCGCCGCATGGCTTGCCTTCCTGACCTCCGGCTTCCATCCCGACAAGCGCCCGGAAAAACTTCGCCGCGCCTTCCCCTACGAGATTCCCGAGTGAGAATCCTTCCGTCGGCCGCGCATTCTTATTGCCCGCTAGGGAAGGCCAAATTACCGGTAAACATCTCGGCGATGGCCAATGTGGAGGACAGTGACATTACACTGCTTGTCGTCGATCTCGTAGACAACCCGAAAATCACCGACGCGGAGGCGCCAACCATCGCGCCCTGTTAACTTGAGGCAACCAGGGGGTCGCGGGTCTTTTGCAAGCTCGCGAATGGCCTCGCGGACGCGAGAGTATGCAACAGAATTCAATTGGGCGAGTTCTTTCTGGGCGCGAGGCAGGATGAAAAGGGAAAGGTTCATGTCTGACGCCGTTCGATCTCCGAAACGGCTTGCTCAAACGGGATGGGAGTCTCCCCAGAGACTTTGGCCTGGTCAAACGCGCGGATGGACTCCAACTCTTCCACATCATCGAGAAGCTTTTGGTATTCTTCCATTTCAAGAACGACGCCTACTCGATTTCCATGCTTGTCGACAACGTAGCGTTCTTCATGGGTATACATAGAACCCTCAAACCGTGCCCGGGACCGCCTGACTTCCCCATAGCCCGAGGCCCGATATGTATCTGTTACCAAGCTGGCGCCCAAAAGTCAAGGCACTGTGTGCTCTCCGTGTAAATTCGCGGTTCGCCACTCAGCCTAAGCAGCTACCGGCCTTTGGTTTTGGCGAGGGAGAGCAGCAATTGCGCCAGGCGGCGGGGATCGTGGCGGGCGACCTGGTCCTCGATCAGCAAGTTGGCGCACAGAGGCTTGACTCCCAGCTTGCGCACGGCGTCGAGGTCCAGCTCGACAGGTGCGGCGCGTTCGGTGGCGTACCGTCCTAGCAGCGCACCTGACAGAGCACGTGTGTTGAGGACGATGTGGTCAAACAGTTTGCGCCCCGCGTGTTGATGCAGCGCCCGGACGTGATCGGCGGCGGAGTAGCCACGCGACTCCCCGGGTTGGGTCATGAGATTGCAGACCAGCACTTTCACCGCGCGCGACCGGGCAATTTCCTCTGAGATGCCTTGCACGAGAAGGTTGGGCGCCAGCGAGGTGTAAAGCGAGCCGGGCCCCACCGTGATGAGGTCGGCCTGCTGAATCGCCGCCAGGGTTTCCGGCAGTGGCCGGCAGCGGCTGGGAACAAGGTGCAGGCGCCGGATGGGCACGCGCGTTTTGGTGATGCTGCGTTCCCCGCGAACGACCACGCCATCCGTCCGCGTAGCCTCCAGGTGGACGTCGGAGAGCGTGGCGGGGAAGATTTCTCCGCGAATGGCCAGCACCTCGCTTGACAGGCGCACGGCTTTGGCGAAGTCGTGGGTTAGATTGGTGAGCGCGGTGAGAAAGAGGTTGCCCAGGTTGTGCCCGCGCAATCCGCGGCCGCGGGAAAAGCGGTAATTGAAGATCTGGGTGAGAAGTTGTTCGTCCTCGGCGAGCGCCACCAGGCAATTGCGGATGTCGCCGGGAGGAAGAATGCGGAAATCGCGGCGCAGGCGGCCGGAGCTGCCGCCCTCGTCGGTGACCGTTACCAGGGCTGTGAGCCGCGTGATCTCAGGCCGGAATTGGGCGGGGCGTGCGGGTTCGCTGACGTGGTGTTTGAGGCCACGGAGAACCGTTGATAAACCCGTGCCCCCTCCGATGGCGACAACTTTCATCAACGGCTACGATTCCTTGCGACGAGCTGGCATCGCGGGGGATTGACGATTGTCGATTGGTGATGGGTGGTTGATGAAGCGGGAAATCCTCGATAAGCCATCGTCAATCGGTTGTCGTCATTCGACCATCCTCAATGGGACATCGTCAATCGAGAATTCTGCTAACTTCCTGCCGCATAAACCAGGCGCCGGAAGCGGGGATCGGCGGCGAGCCCCTGGAAGTCTTCATCGCGGCGCGCGTGGATGCGGTTTTCGGGACGCAAGGCGAACGCAGCCTCGAGATGAGCGATGGCGGCGTCGGTATTTCCTCCGGAACCGTACGACACTGCCAAAGCATAATGAATGTGATCCTGATGGGGTTTCAACTTGTCGGCCTTGTTCAGGTGCTCGACCGCCAGTCCGAACTCGCGCGCATTCAAACAGGCGACCCCCAGCGCATAGTAGTCTTCGGCTGACTTGGGATGCGGCGCGGGACGGCCCGTCCTTTGCCGGCACAGGCGCAGATGGACCTGGGCGCGATCCGCCACATCGCGCGCCGTACTCTCGACGAGCTTGGCAAAAATCTCCGCTGCTTTGTCATAGTTTTGATTTCGAAAAGCCCGCACCCCGGTTTCGAAACTCTTGACGGCAGTCTGGTATTGGGGATCGATTTGGGGCTTTTCAGGAACTGGAGAAAGCATGCCCTTATGTCTCGCCTTGGTGGTTGCGCTGGAAACGAGCCTGCCCGCTCCGTTATTGCGCGACCGGACATCCAGTCGCCGGATGCTTCGTTTTCGACTGCCGGCGCGGCTTACCCTCGACGCAGACTTCCGCGGCCTTGCGATGGCGTATCGTTTTGCAGATTTAAGTGTTTTCATTTCAATATCTTAGGCAATTATCCGGGGTGCCCAGGGAACCTGCCGCAATAATTGCTATTTCTATCTATAACAAATTTCTGTAGTTGGAGTCAAATTCTGTGTTGCGCGGCCCTAACGGAGGGAAAGTCGGAGTTCATTTTCCACAACTCCCACCCGACGAAAGGTCGCCCCGCGTTCCATGCGATCAATGACTTGCGAACCTCCCACGCTTAACTTTTAGCCTCCGTTCTTGACTTCGACTGGTGTTCGCATTACCTCGCCGTGCCTGCTCAGCGAGTAGCGGTCAGCCAGATCAAATGCCTTCCCTTTTGATTGCAATTGCAACCAGCGCGAAAATTGATGCAAAGGTCAATGTAAAACGGAAGTGAGTCAATATGGTATTTCGGAATGAGCTACATTCCGTCATAGAAGTCCAGATCGACGCTTCGCATCGCTGGTCACGAACGTTTTGAGTTGACGGCTCGGATTTAAGCAGATGAATTTCCACATTAAACGTCCCGACGCGGGCCAGGCTTGTTCCCCGAAAGTCACGGGTAACCGGGACTCAGGATGGCTGAATGAATGGCGAGTGTTTCGAAATGCATCCGATTCCAAATGACACCCCTGCCGAGAACATTGCCATTTTGTCCATGACGTGGTAAAAATGAAAATGGTATGAATCGCACCTCGCATCCACCAGCAAAGAGTGCCCTCCCCGGCCGATGCTGTACTTGTTGTTGTAGCCGCCTCAACTAATTCATTCCGCCACTCATATTTAGAGTTGGAAACTGCGACAACAAATCTCAACAGGAGGATTTCCGAAATGAGCGATTACAAACACCCCGAGGTTTTGGTGAGTACGGATTGGGTCGCTGCGCATGTCGACGACCCTCATGTCCGGCTTGTGGAAGTGGACGTAGATACCAGCGCCTACGAAAAAGGTCACATCAAAAACGCCACCGGATGGAACTGGACCACGCAGCTCAATGACCACGTCCGGCGTGATATTCCCAACGCCAAACAGTTTGAGGAGCTTTGCAGCGCCTCGGGAATCTCGAGCGACCATACCGTGATTCTCTATGGCGACAACAACAACTGGTTTGCCGCCTTCGCGTTTTGGCAATTCAAGATTTACGGCCATAAGGATGTACGCCTGATGAACGGCGGCCGCAAGAAGTGGGAACTGGAACGCAGGCCTTTTACCACCGAAGTGACTCTGGTCACGCCCACGCATTATCACGCCGGCGTGCCTGACACCAGCCTGCGCGCCCGGCGTGACAACATCTTCCAGGTTCTTTCCGGGAAGCCGGCGCATCTTGTGGATGTGCGCTCGCCCGACGAGTTCAGCGGCAAGGTTATAGCGCCTCCAGGCATGTCGGAGACGGCGCAGCGCGGCGGACACATTCCCGGCGCCGCCAATATTCCCTGGTCGAAGGCCGTGAACGACGATGGAACGTTTAAGTCCTACGACGATCTCGTAGCACTGTACGCGGCGAAGGGCGTGCGCCCCGACAAGGAAACCGTGGCTTACTGCCGCATCGGCGAGCGCAGCTCGCACACATGGTTTGTGCTCAAGTACCTTCTGGGATTCGAAAAGGTTCGCAACTACGATGGGAGCTGGACGGAATGGGGCAACCTGATCGAAGCCCCCATCGAAAAAGGCGAGGCGAAAACCGCCGGCGCCTAGCTTCGGTTCAATTTGTTGCGGCTAGGTAAGAACCCGGGAACGAAGGTGTGGAAAAATGCGATTCTCACCGCAGAGACGCTGAGGCGCAGAGAAATGCCTCTCTGTTTTCAGACCTCTGTGCCTCCGCACCTCTGCGGTGAGAAATATGAGGGGATTTTTTCGCACCTTTGAACGCGGTGGTTTTCCTCGAACGCGGTGGCCTATGCGAACGCAACGGTTTACCGGAACGCGATGACTTACGCGAACACAGTGGTTTTCGTGGAACGCCATGAATTCCGTAGGGTCGGTTCGCGAACCGCCTCCCCGTCACCCACCGCGCATGTTTCTGTATGGGCGCTTCGCGACCTGACGCGACCGGCGGAATGAAGAAGCTAACGCGGCAGAAGCGCTCCAGACCGCCTATTAGGGAAGTCCCCCTTGTGGCAAAAGTCCCCGTAACGGTCCCCACCCTTCACATGGCGTGGGAAAGCTCTCACACAATTACTCCACCGCATCACGGTGATGTTGTGGCAAAAGATATCGCATAAGCGCTAGGTCTGACGGTAGGCCTCCCCTCTATGAAATGTACGAGCCCGAGGGTAGGTCAATCCGATGACCCGATGACTTCGACGAGAGGTTTGAACAAACCCTTTGACGGCCTCCCGAACACCTTGTATCCTTGCCACAAGTTCTGGATCAAGGTTCATCGTGAGAGTGAATCTGCGGGAGCAAACCATGCTGAAGCGCGCGAGTGTTGCACTTTGCGTTGTGGCTTTTCTTTCAACCTTGCCGGGGGCCAGAGCGGCCGACGATCTTTACGGCGCAAAGGGCGTCACCCCGGAGGCGGTGCGCCAAGGTACTCTGGGGAGTTGCTATTTTCACGCCGTAATTGCGGCGATGGCACAGCGCCGCGAGGATACCCTTCGCAAGATGATTCAATCCAACTCTGACGGCAGTTACACGGTGACGTTCGGAGACGGCAAGAAGGAGACCGCTTATCCTTTGGACCTTCGCTACACGCGGGAAAGCGGGTACGACCTTTCCGACGGGCTATGGGTGGCGGTGCTGTTCCGTGCTTACGCGCAGAGGGTGTTGCGCCAGTCGCTGCTGCAAGCGATTGAGGGCAGTGACATCTTTCCGCTGCTGAAGCAGCCCGCCGAACAACTGGTGGCTTCCAGCGATCCCCTGGTGTTGGCCTATGATCGCGCCATTCGCGCCCAAGTGGACCAGCAAGGCAACATCGATCGCGCCGATCTGGAGGCGGGCCTCAAGAAGGAGATGGCCGCCATCTCGGTCCCCGATTCGGTGAAGGACGCCCTGATCGGTCTGCTCGAAACGGGTGGGTTTTTCGACAAGATGGTGACGATGATCCAGCAGAATGGCGAGCTGTTTGGCGCATATCGAGCCGTGGGCCAAGGCGGCATTGCCGACCGCGTGATGCAAACGCTGGCGGGGAGTACGCGTTTCCAGCAGAATCAATCCGCACCCCAGGCGGGCGCGGCCCTGGCCGAAGCCGTTGACAAGGGTCTGCCCATCGTAGCGTGCACCGGCGGCAGCCGCTTTTACCAGGAACTGGCCAAGGGCCAATCTCTGGCATCCGATACTGCCACGTGGTACGTCAACGCGCATTGCTACACCGTGCTCGGCTACGATTCCGGGGCGGCCACCGTGAACATTCGCAACCCGTGGGCGCGGCATCCCGATCCGGACGGGGTCTTTAACTTGCCCCTCAGTAGCTTTCTCCCTGCCTACGCAGGGATTGTGACCCCGCAGTAGGCCAGCGGCGCCGCGCATAGTCTTCCCACATCTTCCGTGGCGGAGAGCTTGTTGCCGGCACTCCAGACAAAGCACAGACCTTTCCGCACCACATTTCCGCCTGGCGATTGCAGAGGGAATCCGGCAATAGCAAAAAGAATATTGCGTTTATTAATATTTCCGACGAATCACTTCGGCGGGGCGGGCGGCGCGGGTTGGCCGGGGACCTGCTCATATGTCGCCACAAACGCCGACCACATTTCGAGAGCCTGGCTGCGATCGAAATGCACGTCTCCGTCGGTCCCGGGCGTCTGGGCATTCATGGTGCCGTCGCCATCCTTCAGGGTGTAACGCGCCCCCTGCACAACTAACTCCTTGACGGCGAGCGACGTGTGGCCATGGCTCACGGTCCCCGCGCCTTTGACCTCCGTGCCCCGGTCGAGGGTAACCAGGCCGGGTTGAGCGAGGGGCAGTATCAAGACTCCCTCAAACTCGAAACTCCCGTCCGGTTGGTGGTGGATGGACCTTACTACCGTGAATAGGCGAGCGCCGGGTTCAAGCCGAAGCGAAGGCGGATGATCGGCAGGGGGTGCAGAAGCGACGCCGGGTGGTGCGGGAGTTGCCGGAGGATGTGTACCACTCGCTAGTGCCTCCGGTTGGGCTGGCGGCGCCACCGCCGTCGTCGGGCCCGTTGGGCTTGGGGCAACCTCGGAATTCGCGAGGGATGGCGCCACACCCTGGGAAGTTCGCATTGGCTGATTGCGGTCCCCGGGAGTAGCAAGGGAAGGCGTTGCACCCTTCTTTCCCGGCTCCTCTGCGGGCGCGCCATACGGTTGCGGCTCTTGCGGGACTGATGGGCGGGTTGCAACTTCCACCGATGGATACCGCGGACGTTTGACGTCCTTCAGAAGGACGGCGCCCGCGATGAAAACCAGGACAACCGCCACACCCAGCGCCCACTGGACCTTCCAAGAACTGAAGCGGCTGGAAATGTTTTCCCAGCTCAGGGTGCCACCAAAAGGCTTCGCCCGTTGCGCCGCGCCCAAGGCGGCTTCCGAACGAAGGAACTTTTCCAGCCAGTGGTCAAGCCGATTCCGCGTCTCTTTCCACACTGCCTCGGGCTCGGGTGGCCCTTCTTGATCGAATACCGCGAGACGGCGCTGAAGATCGGCGCAGGCTGGGCACTGCGCCACGTGCTCCGCCACGGTCTTCCGCGCCGTGTCTGGAGCCTCTCCCTCCATCACGGCACAGAGGGTAGCGGCGTCCGGACAGTGACCCTGCTCCGCCGCGCCTTCTCGGCGCAATTGCGGCGCCAGCCTCTCCAGAAAATTGTCCTCGTTCCAGTCCATCATCGCCTTCGGGAGCCCATTCCTTCCATTTTCAGCCACAACATTCGCCGGCCGTTTTGCAGATGCGATTTCACCGCTTCCCTCGAAAGACCAGTGCTCGCCGCGGTTTCCTCGTAGGAATAGCCTTCGATTTTCATTTCCAGGCAACGCCGCTGTTCAGGGGAAAGAAAAGCAATTTCCTTTCGGATTTTCTCGACCGCCAAGTGCAGCTCCGCGCAGGATTCAAGCGCTCCCGCCGCAGGAATTCCGGTCACCTGGGGTTCTTCCATCCCCTCTTGCGCCCGGCGCCTCCGCCATTGATCGATGCAAACATTCTTCGCGATCCGCATCAGCCATCCGGCAAAGTTTCCACCCTGAAAGCTGCGGTTCCGCTGATAAGCCCGCAGAAAAGTCTCCTGCGTGGCGTCTTCCGCCGCGGCCCCATCGGCGAAGAATCCCCGGCAGGCGGAAAAGACCTTCCGGCGGTGCCGGGCGAAGAGCTCGGCAAAGCAATCGCTGCTCCCCGTTTCCTGAAAACGCCGCACCAGCTCCTCATCGGAGATTACGGGCGGCACTTGTTCTCTACTTGTCATAACGGATGAGATGCGCAAATTCCATAAGCCGCAGACCAGTTTTCAGTGGAGACCCGGGTTCGCGCCTAGGTGGCGATGATGCTGCCTCAGCTCTCGCCCCGGGCTGTTCAGGCCGACGTCACGGTTGCCGCTTGATGCACATCGAACGCGACAGACTTGTCTCCGCTTAGGATGTGCTGAGACTTCGCAGCCGGTCAGGGCGGCTTTTAAGGGCACTACCCTTGGCCCGAATTACCGCGAAAGCCAGGTAATTTTGCCCCAAGAAAGGCGAATTGGCCGCATGACACTTTGTCATTTTCAAACGTGTTTTCATACAGATAGTCGGAGGACTCTGCATTTTTAACATCTTTTTGTTGCAGCGCCACCGCCTGTGACCTCATCAGCCTAACTTCCCTATTTTGAAAGAGTTGGCTATTTTGTTCCCCCATGGCGTTTCTCCCAATTCTCACCTAACCAACTTTATTTTCATGAGTATAGTCGCCTGACGTGGGGTCCTTTCCAAGTTCTGCCATGCTGCACGATGGCTTTCAGGGACTGGGTCCTGGGAGTATTCCCAGCGCCCCGTGGCTGGCATCTGCCGATCGCGACTCGCCGGGACTTGCCCGAGGCGCGCCCCGGCTGCTGCCCTCGCCGTTGGCGCCGTAGTCTAGCATATCATGACTATGCTTCTTGTCAAGATATATCGAGGCTACACGTGGGGTTGAGGAACCACGGCAAAACGTCATGCCGGCAGTCGCGGCCCCTGGCCCCGGCAAAACAGACGGAAAAATCAATCCGAGCGGCGCAGGGCCGCCCCGCTAGAGCGGTTTGGTAAGTGTTTACATGGCCTGTATTGCTAGCCGCAAGAGCGTTGATGCCGCGCGATGATTTCGTGCCACGGGCGTCCGAAGGTGTGAAAAAATGCAATTCTCACCGCAGAGACGCTGAGACGCAGAGAAATGCCTCTTTGTTCTCAGACCTCTGCGCCTTCGCGGCTTTGCAGTGAAAGTTACGCGGGGATTTTTTCAGACCATCTCCTGCCCGGGCACCTCCAAACTGGGTCAGCGCCGAAAATCGCTTTCCGCGGCCGCCTGGTCATGCAAGATTCGTTTGTAGCGCCGGCTTCCAGCCGGCACGGGGCCGCCAGGATGGCGGCGCTACGTGCAAACAAGGACAGCACCACCGTGCGAATCGCGTAAGTCAGAGCCCGAGTGCCGAGCGCGTTGCCGGTCCCACGATGCCGTCAGCATTCAATCCCTTCTGCCCTTGAAACTGTTTCACTGCCGCGTCCGTGCCTGGCCCGAAAGTTCCATCCACCATGACGTTGATCCCGGCGTTTGCCAAAGCCTGCTGAAGAGCTCTGACGTTATCCCCTTGCACAGGGGGTGACTGGAGTTGGAGGGTGGTTGCATCCGGACCGGGGGGCGCCGGGGGATTGGTTCCCGTCCCCGAGAGGACGGCCGCATCGAGGAAGACTCCCCGTACCGTGAGCGGCAAAGGCAAGTTCCACTTGGCGTCGTTAATAAGTTGCAGAAAGGCATCCATCCTGTACACGGTGCTGTGCAAGAGAGTGTTGGCATTGTTGGCCAACCAATTCCGGCGCTCACTCACATACGCCGCGATCCAAGGCTGCTCGCCCATGGCGCCGGCCAGACCGTGATTGGTGTTGGTGATGTTTCGGATGGTCAGCCATGCTCCCTGAATATGGCTATCGTAAACCACGTTGGTTCCCAGGGCGCTGCTGACGCCGGAATTGGCCGCATCCGTTACGCTGGGGGCCCAGTAATTCTGGTCGAAAAACTGGTCTTGAACGCTCTGCATCACCGGGTCGTTGCCGGTCTGGCGCAAGAGGCCTCGCAACGTCATATCCGTGTCTAAAGTCGTGTCACGAGCCAACAAAGGTTGCAGATAGGGATTAAGTTGGGCAGCGAACTGCGCGCCCGCCGCGGCGCAATAAGCTTTGATGAGAAGGTATAAGTTACCACTGGCCAAGGTTGTTTGCGACCGGCCGTAGGTCAAATGTCCCGTGTCACCCGGGAGCAAGGTGACATTCCCATATTTGCCCAGCGCGCTTCCCGTTTCGAAAATATTCACGATTGCCTGGGCGGTTTTCTTCTGTAAATCGCTCAGCATGGGTCACCTCTCGCCGTGCCGGATGTTATGCTTTGGCCTTTTGCGATGTCGCCTCCATCAAATCGGTGAAAGTGGTAATGACCTTGTGCACAAAATCCGATCCTCCGCCCAGCAGCGACCCGGTGAGCAGGACATCCATGACGGTAAACCAGGTTTGCTGCGCGGCGGGCAGTTTCGCAAACACACTCGTGTCAAGGAGCGTGCCGAAACCACGTATTCCCAAAGCACTAATTAGAATTCCCAGGGCGATGGCGGCGGGAAGGGCGATTCGCTGCGTGGCGGAACTAAAGTCGGTGAGGACATCTTCGGCTGCGTGCAGGTCGCCGAGCTTGGAGGGATCCTTATCCGCGATCTGTTTTGCCTTGTCGACATTGTGCCGCAGCCTTGCCTCTTGTCCTCCCCGCCATGCGGTGAGAATAATCTCCAGGCCACGCTCAATAAAGAGGGCGACAAGGGCGAGCGGCGTCAGTTGCTGGGTGAATTCCGCGGCGCTGAAAGCTTTGAAACGGATCACGCCCGGGTTTAGCCAAAACACAATGAGGATTCCCAGGAGCGCGATCACCGCTAGACCGATGCTCGGAAGAATACTCCTGACTTTGTCCATAGCCATTCCTCCTCCCACACGCCATCGTGACCACTTCGGGCATGACCGATGGCTTTGGGGTGTTAAGGGCCGGGCCCCAGGGGTTGCCACCACCCTTAATGATTCAATTGACCGCCGTCCGTCCGCCGGCGCAATGCGCAGGTTCGGAAAAGCGCTGACCGTGGCTACGCGCTAATGCCAAACCCGACGAGACGGCCAAGACTGCACGCTTAGGCTTCCTCCACGCCCGGCCCCTGGTACATCCCGGGCCTCGTCGCCACGAGTCTCCAGGACAAATGCCGGATTTCAGCCTGATTTACCAATTCGCCCCTCAAAGGTCCGTTACCAATCGATGCACGCTTTCTACGCAAGAAGCAGTTGGGTTACGGTAGACCGGCAATCGTTGGGGCGTCTTGCTTGACGTTCGCCATATACGTCAAAAGCGCGTTCATGAGATTGTTGCCGCTGGCATTGTTCAAGTTCTTTGGACCATTGGGGCTGTTGAGGTACTGGAAGATTCCCTGGATGGGGTCATCGCCTGACGTCGCCCCGATGATGCCGTTGACCGTCGTTACGAGATCGGGATGCTGTGTAAATTCGTAGTCGGCGATTTTTTGCTGTAACTTGATTCGGTCGGCGCGAGTTTCGCCGATGCCGCTGCCACTGGTTCCCTGTGCCCACCATTGACCGATGGTACCGGGTTGCAATTGACCATCGTGCATAATCTTGCCCGTCACGGAGACGAACTCCGATACGAACGTTGCCGCAGCTAAATCGATTTCCCATGGATGAGTTTTGGGAGCAAGATTAATCATGATGTGTCGATCGCTTTCTGCCGTATAAATAGCCATAAAATCTGTGGCTACGATTTGCCCCGATTGCGACATCGCGTGATATCCCGCGGAATCGGAGTTCCACCCCGATGTATCGCAATTGAAGAGAGCGAGGAGCAGCGCGTGAAAAGAGTCTTGCATGCTGCCCGGCTCGTTCTGGTAGTAAGCCGCCAGCTCCGTCAAATAGGCCTCATCGCTGGGATCTGATTGCCGGTTGGTGGGACCAACTCCATAGCTGCGGCCGCTCTTGAGGTCGTCCGCTCCGCCCGTGCCGTTGTTGTAACCGACGTTAAAAAAGTAATTGTTGCTGTCGATTCGGATCGCGACACCCGCCTTTTGGGTGATCAAATCCACCTGAAGCTGTTTGTAATTCTTGGCGATGTAGGCGGGATCCTGGCGGATTACACTATCGAAGGTATTTAGCGCCGGATTCACCGTGCTCAGCATGAACCCCAGGTAGGACTGTCCAGGCTGCATCTGCAGTTGAACCGATAGCCAATTATAGGGGGTTACGTTGGGTTGAGGCGCTTGGGCATTCGCGGAGGCGCCCAGCAAATGAATGACTACCATGCTCAAGAAAATTGAGCTCAGTGCAATTTTGACCTTTGCTGATTTCATGAGTTATGCCTCCCTAATTTCAAGCAAGGTTCTGCCTGTGGGGTCTGCATTGGAGCAGTCGTTTCCCAATACCCCACGAATTGACGGATTCAGACTCTTAAGGAAACCCATCATGTGATCGAACGAGCGGTTTTCCATCATGAGGACAACAATGTGTTTGATATTGGCAAGCCCCACGGAAATATGCCTCCTGATCCGAACTTGGGTCCTGCGAAAAGACGCTACCCGCCCGGGAAAGCCTTATGTCCGCCAACAGGCCGAATGGTTTGGGCGGGAACAGTCGATTGTCGCGTAATAAGCCCGGAGCCTTGCCCTCGCACCATAAACGCGGGGCTTCTCCATTTGCTGCTTAAATCATTTGTAATCGCGAATAGCCTTTGCTTGAGCGGGACCAATATACACACAGCCAATACGCTTGTCAACACTTCTTTTAGCTACCGTATTAAGTCTTGGCTTACGTCATATCTTTTCCGATTTCTCGACGATGCTCGGAAAAGCCCCGGGTATAGGTCGTACAAAGTCCTTTGCCGGGGGCAGGGGCGGCTCGAGAGCGCAGATTTGAGATGGCAGAAATGAAATGGGAAAGAACTCAGGCCGTTTTATCGGGTGAGTCGCAGAGGGATTCCAGAGGACACTCCCCGCAGAGGGGGTTGCGCGCGGCGCAGATTTTTCTGCCGAACCAGATCAACTGATGAGCGAAGGAAACCCACCGGTTTTGCGGTGTCAACTTCATCAAATCCTGTTCGACTTTCTCCGGCGTCTTTTGACTCGTAAGTTTCAGGCGGTGCGTAATGCGGAAGACATGCGTATCCACTACAACGCCGCTGGCGATGCCGAAGGCCGTCCCCAGAACCACGTTGGCGGTTTTTCGCGCGACGCCGGGCAGGGTGAGCAAATCCGCCATGGTTTGCGGAACCTTTCCGCCGAAGTCCTCCACGATCTTGGTGGCGGCGCCGATGATGCTTTTGGCCTTGTTGCGGAAGAAGCCCGTGGAATGAATCTCCCGCTCCAATTCGTCTTGCGGCAGGGCGACGAAATCCCGGGGGGTGGGGTGCTTGCGGAAAAGCTCAGGCGTGACTTTGTTCACCCGCTCGTCCGTACACTGGGCAGAGAGTATGGTGGCGACGAGAAGTTGGAAGGCGTTCTCGTGCCGCAACGCGCATTCTGCCTGGGGGAAGAGCGTATCGAGCGCCGCGAAGATCTTCTGCAAGCGGGCGGGCGAGGTGTAGAACTTTTGATTTTTGATCTTCGATTTTGGACCAGCCGATTTTAGATTTCGGATTTTAGGTTTTGGATTCGTGGTCATTTCGGTATCCGCAGGAGGCTTGGGTTTTGCGGGCATGGTGGTTTTGGCCAGCGACTCAATTCTAGATTCAAAACTCAAGATTCAAAATGAAATTCCATCATCAATCCAAAATCCAAAAGCTAAATCCGAAAATGAATTTCAGGGCCGTCAATCCAAAAGCTAGAATCCAAAATGGATTTCAGGGCCGTGAATCCAAAATCCGAGATCAGTGCTGTCCCAAGAAAGTTGGGGCGCTTCGCCGTAACTGCATGATCGAAACGAAGTAAGGGGTTGGGATGTTATTTTTCGATTTCAATTTTCTGCGCCTCTTTTGGCATCATTCTGTTGTGTTCCAGCCCGTGCCGGAGGCAGCAGATGAATCTTGGCCGCAGCGTTTTCTCCCAGCTTTTGGATTTCCTCCCGACCTACCAGTTCGAGATTTGCGTTGACCGCTACCAGGGCAATCGTTACGTCAAGGATTTCTCTTGTTGGGATCAGTTCCTCTGCTTGCTGTTCGCTCAACTCACTTATCGCCGCAGCTTGCGCGATATCGAAGCTTGTCTGCGCGCCCAGCCCTCCAAACTTTACCATATGGGTTTTCGGGGACAAGTTTCTCGCAACACGCTGGCCCATGCCAACGAGGTTCGCGACTGGCGCATTTACCGCGACTTCGCGCAAGTGTTGATTCACTTCGCGCGCGATCTTTACCGCGACGAATCTTTCGGCGTGGACTTGTCCGAGACCGTGTATGCCTTCGACTCCACCACCATCGATTTGTGCCTCGCGCTGTTTCCCTGGGGAAAATTTCGCCGGCACAAAAGTGCGGTCAAGCTGCATACCCTGTTGGACGTGCGCGGCAGCATTCCCACCAGTGTTTATGTGACTGGCGGACAGGTCCACGATGTCAATCTCCTCGACGAACTGTGGTTGGAACCGGGAGCGTTTTACTTGCTCGACCGCGGTTATGTGGACTTCGCGCGTCTCTATCTGTTCACGCAAGCCTGCGCCTTTTTCGTCACCCGCGCCAAAAAGAACTTGCAGTTCTACCTGCGCACCTCGCGCCCGGTCGAGCGCTCCAGTGGCGTGCGCTGCGACCAAATCATTCGCCTCACCGGCATCCGCACGGCGCAACGCTATCCCCACACCTTGCGCCGCATCGTGTACTTCGACGCCGAGAAGGAGTCCCGGCTCACCTTCCTGACCAACAATTTTTCCCTGCTTCCCTTGCTCATCGCCCAACTCTATCGGGTACGCTGGCAGGTGGAATTGTTCTTTCGCTGGATCAAACAGCACCTGCGCATCAAGGCTTTCTATGGCACCTCCGAGAACGCCGTGAAGACACAAGTGTGGGTCGCCCTGGCGGCCTACGTCCTGGTCGCCATTGCCAAAAAACGACTCGGACTGGATATGAGTCTCTATCAAATTCTCGAAATTCTCAGTGTCACGATTTTCGAAAAAACCCCGATTTTACAGGGTTTTTCCAACTTCAACGAGCAATCTACCGATGTCGATCCAGGTATCCAGTTGAGCCTGTTCGACTTGTAATGGGACAGCACTGATCCGAGATCTAAAATCCCAAATGGATTTCAGGGCTGTCAATCTAAAATCCGAAATCCAAAATGGATTTTAGCCTCCCAACAAATCCAGCACCTCATCCAGTTCGCGGTGGATGCAGGTGAAGGTGGGGGTGTCGCGAACGGTGTAGCTGGTGGCCTCGCTATGGCGCAATTCCATGACCAGATCGACGAAGTGTTCGGGCTTATCACTCTCGAAGGCCAGCACGAATTCCTGGTCATCCAAGCCGAATGAGTAAGTGGTATTCAAGCGCACGGTGGGGTAGCGGTGGCCGATCTCAATGTGCTCGTCCATCATGCCTTGCCGCGCATGTTTGGTGAGACGATACCAGGCCTTGCTTTTGACAAAGGGGTAGACGAAGAGGTAACGGAATTGTCCGGGAATAAGCTTCAGGCGCGTGCCTTCCTGCCCGGCGTGCGTATGCTTGTCCACGTAAACGGAGCGCTTGGTCATCGACAGATAGGAATAGGAGGTGGACAGATATTTCCCCAAATCGGTCTCGAGCAGCTTCGCCATCATTTCCTGAAACTTCAGCAGGTCGAACCCGATGCGCCAAAGCATGAAATCACAATCGCCGCGAACGCCGACGAGTGAGTAGGCAATGGCCATCACATCGACCTCGTAGCTTTTGACCGCGTCGATGAACTGGCACTTGCCGCGCTGGCGGTCTTCCGCCGGCAGCCGGCGCCAGGCGGGGTCGACTTTATAGAATCCGAAATTCACGTATTGACGGCGCTCGTCGCCGCTTGCTGCTGCCGGTTGTTTATACTCACTCAAGACGCGTACTCCTTGTGGTTGGTCGCTGGTCACAACACCGGGCTGCTCGGGGAAGGGAACTCTCCGGAGTCCGACGATTAGGAACCAGTTGATAGCATTAGGATGACCCCCTGCGTACCGAAAAATGTTAAATACCCAACAAATGAGAGCCCTGGCGAAATTCCAATATAACATGAAAATGCCTGCGGGGAGGGATGGTCGGCGCGCACGTCGGCTTCATCGCAGAGGCGCGGAGGCGCAGAGTAGGTTCAGGCGTTAGGGTTATGCTGGTTCCTGGAAACTTACGCCTCCTATGCTCTGCGTCTTCGCACCTCTGCGGTGATTGTTTAAGAAGATGACAAATGCTCCGAACTCCTTGCAATTATTTGTAGACAGGGGCTATACTTTATTTGGCGAACGCACAGAGTGGGCGAAAGCCCACTTTTTTGTTAGGCTGCGGGTCGGGTTCGCCTGAGCGCGGACCCGCCACCGGTGTAGAGTGCGTAACCGCCGCGCTTGATGGTTGATCTCGAAAAAATCCGGGAGATGGCGGAGCGGGTCGCGGCTTCCGAGGGTCTGCACTTAGTGGACGTTGAACTCAAGGGGGGCAACTCGAACGCTCTGTTGCGCGTTTACATCGACAAAGCGGCGGGTGTTTCACACGCCGACTGCGCACTGGTAAGCGAGCAACTGAGCGCGATGCTCGACGTGGAAGATCCTTTTCCGGGAAGGTATGTGCTGGAGGTTTCTTCCCCGGGGTTGGACAGAAAGCTCACCAAGCCGGCTGACTTTACCTATTTCGTGGGGCGGCGTGCTCGCTTGGTGCTGAAAGAAGCGGTTGGGGACCAGAAGGTTTTGGAAGGACGCCTGGCGGGTTTTGAAAATGGCCGGGTGCGGTTGGACCGGGGCGACGACGGCCTGCAGGACATTGATCTTGCCGATATTCGCAAAGCCCAGTTGGTGGTTGAGCTGTAATCGACACTGCTAGCAGCCAACAGCTAACGGCTGACAGTGATTGATAACTGTGAGCTGTTAGCTGTCGGCTGTCAGCCGATTGAGGTAAAGATAGTGACGACAAGTCTGTTGTTTCAAACGATTGACCAGTTGAGTCGCGAGAAGGGTATTGACGCGCAGATTATTATCTCTGCGGTGGAAGATGCCATTCTGGTAGCGGCGCGGAAGTATTATAAGACTTCCGAGGACCTCCAGTCGCATTTCAACAAGGAAACCGGCGTCGTGGAAGTCCACGCCGTAAAGAAGGTTGTGGAAGAAGTCCAGGACCCTGACCACGAGATCAGTTTGAAGGATGCGCAGAAGTATGATGCCGAAGTGGTTGTTGAGGGCGAGGTGCGGATACTCAAGCCCACCGACGTGCTCGGCCGCATCGCCGCCCAGGCGGCCAAGCAAGTGATCTTTCAGAAAGTGCGCGAGGCGGAGCGCGATACGGTTTACGCGGAATACAACCAGCGCGTGGGCGAATTGGTGAATTGCACCGTGAAGCGCATGGAGGGTCCGGACGTCATTGTGGATTTGGGGCGCACGGAAGGCCGCATGCCGCGCAAGGAGCAATCGCGCCTGGAAACGTACCAGATTGGCGATCGCATTCGCGCCGTGATCAAGGAAGTCGATCGCGCGGCGCGTGGGCCGCAGGTGGTGGTTTCGCGGGCGGACGCCCTCCTGGTGCAAAAGCTCTTCGAAATGGAAGTTCCGGAGATCTACGACAGCACGGTGGTGATCAAGGCCATCGCTCGCGAGGCGGGAGAGCGAACCAAGGTGGCGGTTTACTCCAAGGATCCGGACGTGGACTGCGTGGGCGCGTGCGTGGGCATGAAGGGCATGCGCGTGCAGTCAATCATCCGTGAACTGCGCGGGGAAAAGATTGACATCATCGAGTACAACGAAGATCCGCTGGTGTTCGCCGCCAATGCCCTGAGCCCGGCGAAAATCAATCACGTCTCCGTCCTCGACATGGGGGAGAAACACCTGGAAGTTATCGTGGATGATTCCCAGTTGTCGCTCGCCATCGGCAAGAAAGGCCAGAACGTGCGGCTGGCGGCCAAGCTTCTGGCCTGGCACATTGACATCAAGAGTGAAGAAGAGAAGCGGCAGGAAATCGAATCGCAGATGGCAGCCATGGCCATGCGCGGCGCGCCCATTTCCGAGTTGGCGGGACTCGGCGATAAAACCCTCGAGAAGCTGCGCGAGCACGGCATCGAATCCGTGGAGCAGCTCGCGCAAATGACTCCCGAAGACCTGATGCAGATTCAGGGCGTGGGAGAGAAAACGGTGGATCGAATCCGCCGCGTGGTAACGGATTACTTTGAGCGCGACCAGCCGGGCGCTGAGGCCGCGAGTGAGGTGGCAGAGGGCGCGATAGCGGAATCGGCGGAGACGTCAGAAGCCCCGGCGGATGAGGCGGCGCCCGCGAGTTCCCCCGCGGAAGAAATCGCCGCCACGGATGAACTCGAAGCTACCGCGGAGGCTGCCGGACTGGAGACCGTGGAAGAGCAAAAGCCAGCCGGGGAAAACAACAAAATCGAGCCGTCCGGAGACGGCGATACCCAAGTACCGGGCGAATCCGGCCCGGAGGGAGCAGGAGGTGGAGAAAAATAAACAAAGGCTGCCAGGGCTTTTATCGAACCGGCCGGCAGAATCCAGGCCCAACGTCTGGGCAGGGGTAAGGGAGAAAGCGAACCACGTATGGGAAAGATTAGGATCAACGAACTGGCGCGTGAACTGGAAGTGAAGAGCAATGTGGTCATAGAGTACTTGGCCGGGCTGGGAATTCCAGATAAGAAGTCTCACTCCAGTGCACTCGATGACGACCTTGCCGACAAAGTCCGGGCGCATTTCCGTGCCGATGGAGAATCTGCCGCTGAAACAGGAGAAGAGGCTCCGGGCGCGACGGCGCCACCTGCGTCCGCAGTCGAAGCGCCACACCTGCTCCCAGGGCTGGACCTAAAAAAGTTGCACGACCTTAAGTTGGACCTGCATCCGCTGACGCGCTCGATTGCCGACATTAAAGCGACCGCGCGCAAGGCCGTGGTGGCTCCGCCCAAGCCCGTTGTCCCCCCGGCTGCCGCTGGACCCATCACCACGCCTGCTGCGCACAAGCTCGCACCCTCGGTGGAGCGCCTGTTGGATCGGTCCGCTCCGGCGGCCCCCGCCGTGATCGGCAGCGCTGGCGCTAGGGCCATGGTTGCGGGACGGATTCCGGCGCTTTCCCCCGTGCCGCCTCTCGGCCACCCCACGCCGGCCCGGCCCGGGTCAACGGGTTTACCCATGAAAGGCGGAGTGGAAGCTCCTGCCGGCCCCGTCGCGCGCGCCGGCGCCGCAGGTGAGGTTTCAATTCCCCCCAGGCTGCCGGAGATGCCCCCACCGCCGCCACCCGGCGCGCAGCCGCGCGGGGGGCGTCCGCAACGAACGCCGCGACACGCTGGGCCCAGTTCCAACCAGCCAATCTATCCCCATGCAGTGATCCAGAAACCTGCGCCAGCACGTCCGGGGCCTTCGCGGCGTCCCGGTGAGCCTCGCCCCATGCACCCAACCTCGGCGCGCCCCGCTGCGGGTGCGGGAGTGGCAACGGGCGGCCCTGCACCCGCTCGTCCGCAAATGGGCCGGCCAGCGCCACCTCTGATGCGGCGCGGCCCCGCACCTTCCCTGGCGCCTCCCCGGCCGGTGGTTCCGGAAGAGGTTCCGATCACGCGAAAGATAACCATCAGTGAAGGAATCGCCATCAAGGAGCTTTCCGAGAAGCTGGAAGCGCGGGCGAAGGACGTGATCAAGCGCCTCTTGGATAAAGGGATTTTCGCCACCATCAACCAGACGCTCGACGGACCCACGGCGGTGGAAATCGCTCGCAGCTTTGGCGCGGAAGCAGCCATTGTCAGCTACGAGGAGGAAGTCCTTCAGGAAGTTGAAGAGACGGACCGGCCGGAAGATCTGATCCCGCGAGCTCCGGTGATCACCGTGATGGGCCATGTCGACCACGGTAAGACCTCGCTGTTGGATGCGCTGCGTGAGACGAACGTGGCTGCCCACGAAGCGGGTGGCATCACGCAAAGGATAGGCGCCTATCAGGTGGTGGGGCAGGGGAAAAAGGTAACCTTTATCGATACTCCCGGCCACGAAGCCTTCACCTTGATGCGCGCGCGCGGCGCCCGCGTGACAGATATCGTCGTGCTGGTGGTGGCCGCGGATGACGGCATCATGCCGCAAACCCTGGAGGCCATCAATCACGCACGGGCTGCCAAGGTGCCGATTGTCGTGGCCATCAACAAGATTGACAAACCCGATGCCCAGCCGGAACGCGTCAAGCGGCAGTTGGCGGATCTTGATTTGATGCCGGAAGAATGGGGCGGACAGACCGTAACGGTGGAAGTCTCAGCCAAGCAGCGCAAGAACCTGGATCTTCTGCTGGAAATGATATTACTCGTCACCGAAATGCAAGCCTTGAAGGCCAACCCCCGGCGCCTGGCGAGCGGGACGGTTTTGGAAGCCAAACTTGACCGCGGGCGCGGTCCGGTCGCGACGGTGCTGGTTCAGAACGGCACCTTGCGCATCGGCGACTCGTTTATTGTGGGCGCAATCTACGGCAAGGTACGCGCCATGTTTGACGACCATGGACGCCCGGTGCTGGAGGCGCCCCCATCGACCCCCGCGGAAGTCCTGGGGTTGGAGGATGTTCCGCAGGCGGGCGATCGTGTCCAGGTGATTGAGGATACCCTCAAGGCGCGGCAAATTGCCCTGCACCGGCAGGCGAAGCTGCGTGATGCAGCGCTCGCCAAGACGGCGCGCCTTACCCTCGAGCAGTTGCACGCGCAACTGGCGGCGGGGGACGTGAAGGAACTGCCGCTGATCATCAAGGCGGACGTGCAAGGCTCGGTGGAGGTCCTCGCTGAGACTTTGGTCAAACTCAGCACCGAGAGGGTGAAGATCAAGGTCATCCATGCAGGGGCAGGGGCCATTACGGAATCGGACGTCCTTCTGGCGTCCGCTTCCAATGCTGTCATCATCGGCTTCAACGTCCGGCCGGAACGCAAAGCCACCGAGTTGGCTCAGCTCGAGAACGTCGACATCCGCTTGCACTCCATCATTTACAACGTCACCGATGAAATCAAGAAAGCCATGGTGGGGTTGCTGGCCATCACTTACAAAGAGACATCCCTGGGACGAGCGGACGTTCGTGATACTTTCCGTATTACCAAAGTTGGGACAGTGGCCGGCTGTGTTATCCAGGATGGCAAGATCGCGAGGGATTCGCAAATCCGCCTGGTGCGCGACCACGTGGTAGTTTACCAGGGCAAAATCCGCTCCTTGCGCCGCTTCAAGGACGACGTGGCGGAAGTGAAGTCGGGCATGGAGTGTGGGATATCACTCGAGAATTTTAATGACGTCAAGGTTGGCGACGTCATTGAGGCTTACGTGAAAGAGAGAGTGGCCGAGCCTGCCATGGCCTGAAGCCGGGGGAAGGACGAAATTCGAAAATCGAAGTTCGAAACTCGTGAGTGATGGGCAGAGTCTGGATTTTCGAGTCTCAATATTGAGCCCTCCAGTCCCCTGGAGGGGCTAACGCGATGCCGGTTGGTGTGCTAACCCTGGAAATTCAAATTCCCTACGCGCATTCCCTCAAAGAAAAACGTGCGGTGCTGCGAAAAATGAAGGACCGCTTGCGTGCGCGGTTCAATGTGGCCGTGGCCGAGCTCGACCATCAAGATTTGTGGCAGCGCGCCACGCTCGGAGTGGTTTCGATTTCCGACAGCAGGACTTTGCTGGATTCGGTTTTTCGCCAGGTCCTGGCGGAATCGGAAAGCATTTTGGGTGATGACGTTGCCGACCACGTGCTGGAATTCTTTTGAGGCGAAAATGGAAACCAGAAACTCGAAGCTGGAAACTCGATACCGGAGATTCCCGGCGCGTTTCGAGTTTCCAATTTCCAGTTTCGTATTTTATCTCCGATGAGCTTGCCAGGCCGCCGTGCAGAACGTTTGGGACATCAGATTCGGGTGGAGTTGGCGGAACTGATTTCGCGCGAGGTCAAGGACCCGCGCATCGGGTTTGCCACCATCACTCGGGTGGAGTTGACCGCCGATTTGCATCATGCCCGCGTTTTCGTCTCGGTCCTGGGCAACGCGGAGGAGCAAAAGAACAACATCGAAGGGCTGTCCTCGGCGGCGGGTTTTCTTCGCCACGAAATCGGCCATCGGCTGGCGCTGCGGCGGGCTCCGGAGCTGGATTTTATTCTGGACCACGGCGCCGAGACGGTAGAGAAGATTGATCTGCTCCTGCAGGAAATCAACTTAAAGGGTAAAAGATAAAGGGTAAAGGTTAAAAACTGGTTGCTACTGAGCTCGCGTAGGCCTCCTGACTTTACTATTTAGCCTTTACCCTTTGACCTTTTAATATGACAGCCTCTTCCCAGACCGAAGTGTCGGGCGTCCTCGTCATTGACAAGCCTGCGGGCATCACCTCCCACGATGTGGTGGCGCGAGTCCGCAGGATCCTGCACCAGCGCCAAGTGGGCCATTTCGGGACGCTCGATCCCTTCGCCACAGGCGTGCTGCCGGTTTCCGTCGGCAAGGCGACGCGATTCGCGCAATTCTATCTGAAGTCACGCAAGGCCTACGAGGGCACTATCCGTTTCGGTTTCTCCACCGACACCTACGACGCCACCGGGGAACCCTTGTCGGAAGCGCTTCCGGTGAGCGTGGAGGCCTCGGTGTTGGAGGGGCATTTTCGCCAATTCACGGGACGCCTGCTGCAAACACCCCCGCCTTACTCCGCCAAGCGGGTGGGAGGAGTGCGCGCTTACGAGCTGGCGCGCCAACACAAGCCGGTAAACTTGACGCCGGTGGAAGTGGAAATCTACGCCCTGGAATTGCTGAGCTGCCAAGGCGGCCTAGTGCAGTTCGCGGTGGAATGCTCCGGCGGAACGTACGTCCGCTCCCTGGCGCACGACCTTGGGCAGAAGTTAGGCTGCGGAGCGCATCTGGCCGGCCTGCGGCGCACCGCGGTGGCGGAGTTCACTCTCAACCGCGCGGTCACCCTCGATCGCCTGCAAGAAACCGCGCAGCAAGGCAACGTGAACTCCTGCCTTGTCCGCATGGAAGCCCTGCTTCCCGATTGTCCGGAATTGGTGGTGCGGGGCCGCGAGGAAGCCTCGGTGCGGCACGGCCACGCGTTTGAACTGGCCCAGTCGCTCCGCCCGGGCCGGGGTGAGGGCCCTGGGCACGCTCCCGCCATGAGTCTCATCAAAATCCTCGGGCCGGAACGCCGCCTCATCGCCGTGGCGCGACACGTTTCCGGCGCCATTTACCATCCTAATCTGGTTTTGGTTTGAATTCTGATGACGCCGGTTCGAGCTGGAACCGGACAGTGACTGGCCATGAGCGACGGCTCCCCTGCCCAGGGCCTTTTCGCTACCCCCTTTGCACCCCAATTTCATAGCCTCGAACTCTCGCGGGCTATTCTTGACAGTAATAGCGTAGATTGATATACTGGAAAGGAGTGTCGATTAGGGACTAAAGAGCTGGAACTTTTCCGCTTTTATTTCCTTCGATAACCCGACCCCGCTCCTTATCCCAGCACGTGCCGACCCGGTGGCCGGCACACGCGGTACCAAGATTCAGCGCTATAGAGAACCGCGGCACTCCAAGATGTATTAGAAACAAAACGGGTTAGCTCTTAGCGGCAAGATGTCGCAACTGTTTATTTCATTCAAATGCAAGGAGTTAGCGCGAGTGTCATAATCCGGGGCGAAATCAAAGGCATGCCTCTCCAGGATGTTATAGAAAAAAAGGGGGCTAACAACGATGAACAAGAATCCTGCAAAAATCTATATTATTGAAAATAATATGGTTAGACAACAATCTGTCGCTAGGGTGAAAAAGGGGTAAAAAATGAGGCTGAATATCTGTAACCTGTTGAAAATACGTGAAGAATAAATGTCTGCTTTTCGCCTCTCCAGGATATTCATGAAAACAAAAGAGTTAAATCGCTTTCTCCAGGATGTTGCTGAAAATAAAGGTTGTTAGTTTAAAGAAGCGAAAGGCGACGATTGGCAACAAGACGGAAAAGGACAGTGTGCGAAATGAAGGATGCTAAGGAAAGCACGAAGGCTGAAAGGATGAAAGAACTCGCGGCCCAACCCCAGTGTGGCATACCACCCCATATCGGCTATCGGTTGCGCCAAGTGACATCATGAATCAAATCGCCGACCTCAGTAATCGGAAATCGAAACTCGAAGATCGAAATTCGAAAATCGCCAATCACCACTTGTCAGTTACCCGGCGTCAGTTACCCAAATTCGCCGGCGCTTCACAATCTGCTCCTCACTCCTGTCGTGGCAGCAGGTGGCGGGCCGCGTTGCCTTTCTGTATTGGCTCGTGCCATGGTAGCGGGGACTTGCGGATCAGAATAAACACTCGCGAGTGGCCCCGTGCGATGGGCGACTCGATTGCGGAGTGCCACAGGAGACCCTGACACCTCCCGGGTAAGCCGGCGCTTTGGCTTCCGGTCACACACGCCAATAGGTCACGGCAGCAGCGGTTTTCCAGACCATTGACAGCCTTTGGGCTGCCCATGATGGGTAGAGGCACGGGGCGAGGCCCATTTATGGGGCGATGCCGAGCAGCGGAGGTGGCCGACCGTGGATAGCCGTATATTGGGCACCTGCGGCTACCGCAAGAAAGAAAACCCTCTGCAGGAGCGAACCGGCTGGGCGCGCGGCAAACAAGATCCGTGAGGCGGAAAGGAAAACTCCAGTAATCTCCCACGCGGTTCCGCCAAAACAGAAAGAGGGAACAATCATGCGCAATCACAAGCAATTTTCTGTGTCATTAATCTTGTGGGTGTTCTTCGTCGCGATCGGTTCGCGCACGGCGGGAGCCCAAACCCCGCTGAAAACCATTAACAATCCCCAGGGCGGAAAAACCGTGTACGGACTGGCGGACGGAGCAACCAGCCAGCCGGCAGCCATGAGCAAAATGTTGCGCATGGTGCACAACAACTGCGGGGAGAGGCCGCAAATTGGAAGAGTCTTCAAGTTTCGGGGAACGAATTCAGTCGGGGTGTTTTTTATGGTGGTGAACCACCCGCAAGGAAACAAACAAGTGGCGGGGATGGTGATTGCCGCCCCATCCGGTCCCCATCAGGTTGAAGCGGCCCTGGTCTCGGACGATGCGGCTCGGTTTGGCTCGACCGTGAACCCCATGCTCAAGCAGCTGTTCAGCGTCTGGCATCCTGGCGGCGCGGGGCAAGCTTCCGGGTCCGCGAGCGGCGGCCGCTTGGGTCCGCCCGCCGCGCTTCACCGGGTCGTGGCCTCCGACAACTCGGCCAGCGTTGGCATCCCCGACGGGTGGACCTTCAAAGGCACCCAGGGCACCATGATTGCCAACGGCCCGCATTCCGAGGTGGTGGGCCTCAACTACACCCGCTTGGCAACCAACCCGCGTTACGGTCCCGCCGGCACCTATGGCAAAATCGTTTATCCGTCCAACGTTGATCCGGTTCGGGCGTTCCCGGGTCTCTTCCAACAGTTTTGGCGTGTGAACGGCGGAAACCCCGACCTTCGGGTTGCCCAGGCTCAACAGGTGCCCGGCCCCAATGGCCAACGGTGCGTTCACGCCACCGGCCATGCTGTCCTGGGCGGGCGGGGCGGAGAATGACATGCCGGAGATCGAGGCGCTTATGTGCACCACTGCTCCCGGCCCCATGGGCAATTACATGGTTTCGCTTTCCATGAGCCTCATCCCCCCCAACCTCGCAGACAGGGAGCGCGCCACTGTGGGCGCTATGCTCGCGAGCTTTCAGGTCAATCAGGCAGTCGTCGCTCAGGAAGCCAACGCCATGGCCGCTCCCGCCATCGCCCAAATCCACGCCATCGGCAATGCCGCAATGCAGCGGGCCCAGGCTGGCTCCGCCGCCCACGATGAACAAAACCGAACTTGGGAGGCCGGGCAAGACAGCCAGGATAGGCGCAATCAGGCCTTCAGCAACTACTTGCTCGATCAAACTGTCATCCAGGACAACAATATGGATGGCAATGGCACAATCGGCCACGGCACGGTTTGGAACTCCACCGCCGATGCGCTGGTAAGGGCGGACCCCAATCGCTTTGAAATTGTCGATACGCCCAATTTCTGGAAGGGATGGGATTATTACTGACACCTGGCTGCGGACATCGAACTCGGGCTGGTGAGATCGCAACACTAGAGCGCAACCCGCGGCGCCAGCCCGCGGATGGAAATTGCGGTGAACTCCCGGGAAGTTCCGGGAAAACAGAAAGAGGTGAACCTCATGTGCAGTTATAAGCGGTTTTCCGTGTTGTTGGTTCTAGGGCTTTTCTTCGTCGGGATCGGCTCGCGCCCAGGGATAGCCCAAACTCAGATGAAAACTGTTAACAATCCCCAGGGCGGCAAAATCGTCTATGGTCCGGTGACCGGGGCCACCAACCAGGGGAGCGGCCTGATCACGATGTTGCGGATGGTGCATAACGACTGTGGCGAGCGGCCGCAAATCGGCCGGGTCTTCAGATTTCGTGGCACGGAGACGGTGGGGGTCTTCTTCACGGCGGTCGACCACCCCGAGGGAAACAAACAGATGGCAGGACTGGTGATGGCCACGCTGAACGGGTCGCGGCAGGTGGAAGCGGCGATGTTGTCGGACTGGTCGAGCCGCTTTGGCTCGACCATCAACCCCATGCTGACCAAGCTGTTCAGCCTGTGGCATCCGGAGGGGGCGGCGGTAACCGGCAGCGCCTCGCCGGGCAGAAGTTCGGCCTTGCCTTCCGCGCGTGGGGCGGGAGGAGGAGGAGCGATTCCTCCCATGCATCAGGTTGTGCTGCCCGACAGTACCGCCAGCTTCAGTGTTCCCTCTGGGTGGAACGTGGACCCGAGGAGCGGTGGTGGAAGCACACTGATCGCCGGTCCCAAGGGGGAGCATATTTCGCTCAACATGTACTTTATGGCTCAAGATCCCTACAGCCAGGCCTACCAGAACCAAATGCGCATGGGGATTAAGCCCCTTCAGCATCTCGTTCTCTACCCGAGCAACGCCGACTTGGCAAAGTCCTTCGCGGACGTTTTCCAACGGCTTCGAGCCTTTAATGGCCTGGGCCCAGCGCCACTTAAGGTTGCGAGCGTCCAGCAAACGTCCGGGTCACAAGGGCACTGCGTTGATGCCTCGGGCCAGGTGAATCCTTACGGCCAAGGCATGGCGGAATTGAAGATGCTGCTATGTAGGACAGCCCCCGATCAATGCGGCGACTACTTCTTTATAGCCTCTCAGTACCAGGTCCCTCTGGGGGCCACTGACCAGCAATGTGCCACCGCCGCCGCCGTTATGGCCAGCTATCAAGTAAACACGCAGCTCGTGCAATCTCGCGCCAGCGCTCAGGCGGCTCCCTACATTGCTCAGATGAAACAGAACTGGCAAGCCCATGAGCAGGCAATGAACGCGGCCAACCAGCGAGCCATTGATAACATTCACCAAATCGGCGCCACGGCGACCGCGCGGATGAACAGTGTTGAAGCTCAAAACGACGCCCAACACGAGTCCTTTCACCAACACGAGGACGACATTTCCCGAAACGGACAAGGGTTCAGCAATTATCTGCTGGATCAGACCGTGATCCATGATGTGCAAGACCCGGATACGCATGTGACGGTTTGGAATCGCACGGCCGAGGCTTGGGAGAGAGCGTATCCGGATCGGGTCGAGGAGGTTCCTACGTCGCAATACATTAAAGGTCAGGATTTTTTTTAGGTTTCGACGCAAGGGCGAGGGACGCCAAAAAGCAGGATAGGGGATGGGTTTCGATCAAGCCTTCAGCAACTATCGGCTCGATCAGACCGTCATCCGGGATAACAATATGTACGGCAATGGCACAGTCGGACACGGGACCGTCGGGAGCTCCACCGCCGATGCCCTGGTGAACTCTAATCCCGACCGTTTCCGGTATGTCCCAACACAGGACTACTTGAAGGGTATTGATTATTAGTTTGGGCCTGCTCCCTTCACAGCCTCGACACCGATGGAGAGGAGAGTAAGGAGTTTGTATTTTCCAGATGCCGGGTTAAGCTGCGGCTGGGGATTCTGCGGGTTCCGCGGAAGGTGAATCACAATGGTGGTAAGCCAGGAAGCGGCGCGCGCCTTCCGGGGCCACAAACCGTTCCAGTATCCTGCGCTCGGTTTTGGTGAGGTCCACAACAATCAGGCCATCCAGAACGTGGCTGAAATGGCCATCGACGTTGAAGCCCACGATTCTGCCGCCCAGCTTCAAATAGTGCTTCAGGAGAATTGGTACCTGTTTGCGGTCAGCCTCGATCTCGGAGATCAGCTCTGACAATTCTTCCACATCCTTGACCTTGAAGCAGACGGGCGCGGGGTTCGGGGGATGAATGCGCGAAGGCTTGAAGGGAGCCCGCGGTTTTAGAAGATGGGAAAGCTCTTCTGTCAGATGGTTTTGTTGAAAGTATGTGACCATCATGTTTTGAGAAAGGGGATGGTAATTATTGCTGATGCTGACCGGCCCGAACAGAATCTTACACTGAGGATTGCGCAGAACAAACCGGCCGATTCCTTTCCACAAAAGTGGCAAGGTGTTCATACAACCTTGGCATTCCAGCCGAACGAACGACCGGCCCAGCTCCAGCGCGGGCCCGATGCGGTTAAAGAAGCCGTCTTGAAAGTCAAACAGTGTGCTGGTGTAGAGGCCCTTCTTACCGTACTTTTTCAGGATTGCGTCTGTCATTCCCAGGCGGTAAGCCCCCACAATCTGTTGCTGGGTCTTTTTCCAAACGAAGAGATGGTCATAGTAGGAATCAAACTGGTCCAAGTCGATTTCTTTGCCGGTTCCCTCGCCGACCGAGCGGAAAGCAATCTCCCGTAGTCGGCCGATTTCGCGCATTATTCGCGGCACTTGATGCGCCTTTGCCAGAATTGCGGCATCGTCTCCGCTTTCCAGGAGGATTTGATCGGAAGGGAGATTCTGGATTTCACGCTCCAGTGGACCGCATTCCGGTTGTGAGAGAACAGAGGGTGGCGCGCGCCGGGCGGTTTTTATTAGTCCTGCCCAACTGCCAGGCGCTTTCCCCGATTCCTTGCGGTGTCCCAGGAGGTAGGTTCGCCAGCGGAGATAGGCAGTCATCTCAGCATCATTCGGGAACGTGCTTAGCTTGCGGGAGGAAAGAGGATGGCCAACTCGGACCTCGAAAACGTGATTACGCTTGTTCAGCAGTTCAGAGGGCAGCATCACCGTTCTCACCAGGGGGTGAACCATGCCCAAGAGCTGGAACAGCGGGCCATTGCTGCCATTGAAAAACACAGGGATCGCCGCGGCAGAGGTCCTGCGAATGATGGCAGCCACTGCCTCATGCCAGGCAGGGTCGGTGATGGCCCACTGATTCATATCGACGTGGGCGACTTCCCCGGCTGGGAATACTGCCAGCGCGCCGCCCGTCCGCACCCACTCGATCGCGGCCTTAAGACCTCGGATGTTGCTCACCGCGGCTGCTTGTGTCCCGAACGGATCAACAGGGATCAGCGATGGGCGCAGCCCGGGAAAGGAGCACAACACCAGATTGGCCATCACTTTCACGTCACTCCGAACGGAGCGCAGCAGTGCGGCCAGAATGACTCCTTCGATTCCTCCGTAAGGGTGATTCGCAACGACCACCAGAGACCCACGCGCAGGGATATTGGCAAGGTCTTCCGGAGAAACTTTGTAGGCGACATTCAGTGAGCGCAGAATTCTTTCCCAGATCTGATCTTCGCGCTCCGGCTGGTTGACACAGGTGTAAAGGTCGTTCAGCTCCCGCCAGCGTAAGAGGTGCTGCACGGCAGGCTGCGCGAAGGGCGCAATCTTTTCGGCAAATGCTTTGGGTAGGGAAATTTCAGTCGCGTCATTCTCGTTTTGGTCGTCCGGCGGCGGAATCATCCTGCGGTCTTCGGGTGCGTCGCGGAGGAAAAGAGACAAGTCGGGGCCTCAGTTACCACGATGAATGCGATCGCTGAATCAAATCCGATTGTGGAGGGCATTTGTGATTGTGACGTGAAGGACGCTTGAAGTTTCAATGAAGAGGGAACCCCTCATTTGCTTGCGGGGCAATTCCGGCGCGCGGCCCGAAACGTGAGTGCGGCAGCGGATTCGTCTCCGGGTCCCTGGGAAGGTAGATACCCCCGTGGGTTAGGGTCGGAACTCGAGAATCAGAAACTCGAAACTCGCTGCCTGGGTCGCGAGTTTCGAGTTTCGGCTCTGACCGCTGATACCTAATCCTCGGTATCACTTCTCCGTCAGCACTTTTACGTTAAGCGCAGGAATTTGCACGTCCATCGGTTCCGGCTTGCCGGTTAGGGCGTTTTGGTAAACTTGATCGAGCGGCACGGTCTGTTCAGCGCTGGTGTAATTCAGCACGAACATAATCCTCTTGTCTCCCTTTTGGCGAACTGCCACCTCAACGCCAACGGGAATCTTCTGATTTAAAGCCACCTGACTTTTCTTGGCGGCGAGCGAAATCAGCCGGTCGTAGAAGAAAGGTGATTTGGATTCGGTCCCGACGTAATAGACCCAGCCTTTTCCCGCGTTGTTTTCCGTTAGGGCCGGTTTGCCGGCGTAGTAGCCCATGCCATAAGTCGCGAGGACCTTGGCTGTGGAGGGATCGAGGATGTCGGACCAAGTGCGGGCAGGGTAGCGCAATTCACCCAGTCCCAGGATTTCCTGTTCCTCATTGACCTGAGGATCAAAATCGTGAATGGCCACGCCGGCGATATCCGCGAAGGGACCTGGCAGCGTGCGGTCCGTCACCACGTTGTGTTCATCTTTGACGCCCGAGCGGAACGTGAGGATCAGCGTACCGCCGCCTTTCACGAACGCCTGGAGCTTGCTGGCGAGAGCTTGGTCGGTCACGTAAAGTGCGGGCGCTACCACCAAGCGATAGGCGGCAAGGTCGCTTGGCGGGAAGGCGACATCCACATTCACCCCGGCGCGGCGAAAGGCGTCATAGAAGTCATGGAGTTGCCGATCGTATTGGAAGTCGTCCACCCCCGGCTGAATTTGTTGTGCCCAGCGGGAATCCGGCGACACAAGTATAGCGACCGGCGAGACCACTTTGGACCCGTGCAGCAATGGCGTGAGCTGGGCCAGTTCCCGCCCGGTTTGCGCTATCACGAAGTAGCGGGAATTGCGATAGCTATCCTGGTCGAGGATACCCTGCCAATACTGTTCTGTGCCGTAGCGGGAAGTCCTCCAGCGGAAATAGCAAACGCCATCGGCGCCGTGCGCGACCGATTGGTACGCCCAAACACGATAGAGCGCGGGCGCCGCCTGGCGTCCAAAGAACACCGACCAGCCCCCCGCGCCACCTTCCTGCTCCATGATCATGTAGTTGTGGTTGTCCTTCGATCCTCGCATCAGATCTTGCGATAACCCTGACCCGACATAATGCGCGTAGTCCTTATCAAAAATGGGATAGTTGTCCCAGGCAACGAAGTCCAGTGAGCGGTTCAAGTCATAATAATCAACTCCCGAGTACGTGCCCATTTCGTTGTGCGTGATGGCTTGATGGGGAGCAATTCTGCGCAGAATCGTCGCCTGGAGGTCGAGATACGCGCGCGTCGAATCACTATGGAAGCGGTCAAAATCGAGTGCCAAGCTGGGATTCGAGGTGTTGAAGAGCGTGTTCCAGGGCAAAGGAATCTCTCCCCAGGCTTGATAGGTGTGGCCCCAAAAGATCGTGCCCCAGGCGGCGTTCAGCGCGTCAAGAGTGTGGTACTTGCGCTGGCACCAATCTTGGAATGCGGCTTGAGTTTCGGCATCGAAGCAGCGTGGATCTCCCAACTCGTTGTCGATTTGCCAGCCCAGCACTCCCGGATGATCCTTGAAGTGTTCTGCCATGGCGGTGACGATGCGCGTGGTGGCGGCAAGGAAATCCGGGTTGTGAAGGCAATAATTGCGGCGTGAACCGTAGCGATAGCGAACCCCGTTTGCGTCCATCGCCGCGATGTCGGGGTACTTCGCGTACAGCCAGGCGGGTGGCGAGGCCGTGGGGGTTCCCAGTACGGCCCGGATGCCATGGGCGTTTAGCACCTTGAGGGCGCGATCAAGCCAGGCAAAATCGAAGTGGCCTTCCTGGGGTTCCATTTTCGCCCAGGCGAACTCTCCCATGCGGACGAAGTTGATTCCCGCCTCCTGCATCATCGCTGCGTCTTTCTCCCATTGGGTTTCCGGCCAAGCCTCGGGATAATAATCCGCACCGTAAATGAACTTTCCGCCGTTCCAATCGATCAAATCGAAGGGTTTCCCCGAGGGCATCTGCTGTCCTCGCGCAGGCATTCCCGCGAGGAAGTAGACGCTCGCTATTCCGCACGCGACCCTAATCCATATGCGCTTCATGATTTCCCCCTCTTCCAAATCTCCATGATGCTAACCGGGATTTTCCCCCAAGTCGATAGGCAATCGGAGAGTGGGCCATCGGGCCATTGGTTGATTTGTGATTTTAGAAGCTGGCGAGTTGATTCACCTTCTTACCTGACATTGCAGATTGCCGATAAGGGGTAGTGTGCCGCTCTGGGGTTTGGTCGGCGGGGATATACGTTTTTGCGCCTTTCGGCATCGCCCGTTGCCCTGTCATCCCTCGCGTGCCGGAGAGACGAGAACAAGTCAAAACGCAAAGCGCAAAGGTCAAAGGTGAGAACGGGGGCTGCCTGCGATTTCGCCGCTCGCCCCCACCACGCGCAATTGCTCGGCCAGAATCTCGATCATCAATACCGAACTGTGGATGAAGGCGTCGTCGGTGGTAAGCTGCCGGGCGGTGCGGATCTGCTCGCTGAGCCCTTCGAGGTGCTCCGGGGTATGGTGCGTGTGGGCACGATAGAGCTGGCGAACTTCCAGGCACGAAGCCTGTTGTGCCGACTCCAGACGGGGAAACTGCGCAAGTGAAACCCAAGACAGGGGTGCGCCCAAGTCGCCCGTTCTCCCTATTGCCTCCGGGAAACAGCCCTTCAACAGCATCGTAAGACGGTTGGTGAAGGTGGTGAGATCGTCCAGTTCCACCACGGCGCCCTCGACGTCGGGTGAGCCGCTGATCCGGAGACAAATATCATGCTTCTGGTCGGCCCAGGCGGCGAGGAGGGTAAACGAAAAGGAATGGTCCATGGCAAGTCCGCCGGGAAGATATGGGAAAACAGGTTGGCTCGGAACCTGCGCAGCCCTTATCGTAGAGTCCTCGCGGGACGACATCTGAGTAGGCGTCTTCGGGCCGAGCGCCCCGCTCGAAGCTCTTGCGGTGATTGTCGAGCTATTGCGGCGACCTATTCGTAGCGTGGCGGGTCCTTCGTCATTTCTCTTCCCTCTTCTGGACAGAGTTTTCTGTCCCTCCGACAAGGGCTTCTATGTGCGCTAGGGATTCATCGCCTTTGGCGCTGGACATGAAGGGGCGGGGGACTTCCAGATCGCCTCGCGATGAATAGTCTGCTCAGACTAAGAATCGACCATTTCCGCCTGATATCGGCTGAGGAAAACTTAGGACGCTTGTCATATTTCCTTGACAATCGGTTTGATCTTCAATACGATGCACCCCGTAATCCTTACGCGGTTCGTTCAGGATTCATATCCAGCCCTCGGTTAGGTAACTCACTTGGGGCAACCAGCTACGAATTAATTAAACTTGGGTGATTTAATAAATGGATAAGAAGTTTTATACCTTCCTAATTTTTCCGGGCGCGCATGGGAATCTCCGCAGAATCCGCCTTCCATTTTACGCGATTCATTTGGTGTTGGCGTTTAGCGTCGTGGGGATTATGACCATCGCCGCGTTGGCTAACAGTTATGCGCGGATGTTGCTGAAGGTTTCGAATTACAACAACCTTCGGACGGAGCGCGAAGCCCTAAAAACGCAGAATCGAAGCCTGGAAAATGCGGTGACCACCACCAACGCCAAGCTCGACTCTTTGCAATCGCTGGCCACCGAAGTTGCCTTGACCTATGGTTTCGGTGAGGCCCGTCGCCCGCGTTTTCCCGAAGCGGCGATGGTGCTGGCGACGCAGACCAATTCCACTCTTGAGTCCAGCTACCGAGCTTCCCTATATGCCTTCAATTTGATCAGGAATGCTGCCCTTGCTCCTTCCGCCCAATCCCCCGCGTTGGGGCTCGTTCCCACCGCAGATTTTGGGCATGAAACTGTGCCCTCTATTTGGCCCGTTCGTGGGCAAATCATGGCGGGCTTTGGCCAGCGCTTGGATCCTTTCAGTGGGGAAGGCGTCTTCCATACGGGAGTGGATATTTCCGCCCCCACCGGGACCCGAGTGGAGGCCACGGGTGATGGCATCGTTCTGCAAGCGGGGGTCCAGTCCGGCTACGGTAACACGATTTTGGTGGATCACGGATTTGGGATGACGACCAAGTACGCGCATCTCAGCAAGATTCTTGTGGTGGTGGGCCAGGAAGTAAAACGCGGGCAGGTTATTGGCGCCGTGGGAATGACCGGCAGGGCGACGGGTCCACACCTGCACTATGAAGTACTTGTCAACGAGACCCCTGTAAACCCGATGAAATACTTGCACGAGTAGCTGGAGACCTGCGCTTGTTTGTGCTGAGGGTTTCCGCGAAAGCCGGTGCAGGCGGTTATTTCGCTGGCGAGCGCCAAGCCACAGGCCAGATCGGCGCAATTCCCCGGCGGTTTCCGTAACTACCAGAGGGGAATAGGGTTGGGCGTGGAGGGTCTAAGTTCGTCGCGGGCAGGGAGAGGATTCCTGCAAAATGATTATCTCAACGGCCAAAAAAATCTTTCGGTTTTCCTTGCAATTTGCCTGCCGATTAGTATAATAGTAAGTTTGCAGCGGCTGGCGTAGCTCAGCCGGTAGAGCATCTGATTTGTAATCAGAGGGTCGGGGGTTCGAATCCCTTCGCCAGCTCCAGTTTGAGTGAGGTCAGTCGCAAGCAACCTGGGAAGCAGTCGCCGGTCGGTATAAATAGGGAGCGGGTTTATCAAATCTGGCTTATTCAGAATTGCGCGGGCAGAAATGTGTGTCCGTGCCCAACCGCATTATCGACCCACATGGCTTAAATGAAAGCGATCTTCGGGGCTGAGCACGAGACTGCGTCCGCGCATGCCAGGGGGCTTGAAAATATGAACCAGAGCGGACAGGTGGCTGAGTGGTCAAAAGCAGCAGACTGTAAATCTGCCGACCCCTGTGGTCTACGGAGGTTCGAACCCTCCCCTGTCCACCAGAGATTGGAAACCGGAAACTGGAAATTGGGAAACTTTGCTGCGGCAGTTTCTAGTTTCCGTTTTGCAGTTTCCATGAGGGGCGGGAGTAACTCAGTGGTAGAGTCACAGCCTTCCAAGCTGTTGGTCGCGGGTTCGATTCCCGTCTCCCGCTCCAGTTTGAAACCCGAAACTGGAAACTCGGAACTTGGTTACAACAAGGGAAAGGTGCGGGCTTCGATTTTCGAATTTCGAGTTTCCCGCGCCGTGCGGCGCGGTTGGCCGATGTAGCTCAGTTGGTAGAGCACGTCCTTGGTAAGGACGGGGTCAGCGGTTCAATTCCGCTCATCGGCTCCAGAGATCATTGAGTCAGACTGTGGTGCATGTGCGATACGAGGGATTTGTGGTTAGACAGAGTGAAGATATATATGCGTTTGGGCAGCTCCGAGCGGCAATTGCTCGGAGGCTTGCCGTGGATCGTCCCCAGCGGGCACGCGAGCAAGCAGCTCAGGCACTCAGGAAGGAATTGCCAGGAGGGGGGCGTGCGATCCTGCCAACGTGCTCTAGACATTGCAGACGAGCAGGGCCACTGCTCACCACAACCCGCGAACTCAGCATCCGCTGGATCTTGACACGCAGTTACCTGACTCCAAGCAGGATGAGCTTAGAAACTATTACCATGACGAATTCGAGAAGTTGAGGTAGGAATTTCCAAGACTGTTCGGCAATTAGCTGTGCCGACTGAAGCGAGCACACCATGGCCAAGGAAAAATTCGATCGATCGAAGCCGCACATGAATGTGGGGACGATTGGGCACATTGATCACGGGAAGACGACGTTGACGGCGGCGATCACCAAGGTATTGGCGAAGGAGAACCCCAAGGTGAAGTTCCGGGCGTTTGATTCGATTGACAACGCGCCGGAGGAGAAGGCGCGGGGGATCACGATTGCCATCGCGCACGTGGAGTACGAGACGAAGAACCGGCACTACGCGCACGTGGACTGTCCGGGTCACGCCGACTACATCAAGAACATGATCACGGGGGCGGCGCAGATGGACGGGGCGATTCTGGTGGTGGCGGCGACGGACGGGCCCATGCCGCAGACGCGCGAGCACGTGCTGCTGGCGCGCCAGGTGAACGTGCCCTACATCGTGGTGTACATGAACAAGTGCGACGCGGTGGAAGATCCGGAATTGCTGGAGCTGGTGGAAGTGGAAGTGCGGGACCTGCTGAACAAGTATCAATTTCCCGGGGACAAGATACCGGTGATCAAGGGGTCGGCGCTGAAGGCGCTGGAGGGCGACGCGAAGTGGGAGAAGTCGATCCACGAGCTGATGGACGCGGTGGACAGCTACATTCCCATGCCGGAGCGGCAGATTGACAAGCCGTTTCTGATGCCGGTGGAAGATATTTTCTCCATCTCGGGGCGCGGCACGGTGGTGACGGGGCGGGTGGAGCGCGGCAAGGTGAAGGTGCAGGAAGAGATCGAGATTGTGGGATTGCGGCCGGAGCCGTTCAAGCGGGTAGTCACCGGCGTGGAAATGTTCAAGAAGCTGCTGGACGAAGGGCAGGCGGGCGATAACATCGGAGTGCTGCTGCGGGGGACGGAAAAGGACGACGTGGAGCGCGGCATGGTGCTGGCGAAGCCGGGGTCGATCACGCCGCACACGAAGTTCAACGCCTCGGTGTACATCTTGACGAAGGAAGAAGGGGGACGGCACACGCCGTTCTTCAACGGGTACCGACCGCAGTTTTATTTTCGCACGACGGACGTGACGGGAGTGGCAACGCTGCCGACGGGGACGGAAATGGTGATGCCGGGAGATAACGTGAGTTTGGAGATCGAACTGATCACGCCCATCGCCATGGAGAAAGGGCTGCGCTTCGCCATCCGCGAGGGCGGCCATACCGTCGGCGCCGGTACCGTCGCCGAGATTTTGAAGTAGAGCTGTCAGCAGTCAGCCTTCAGCTAAAGCAAACGACTGAGGGCCGGGCTGGTTAGGGACAGCGATAAAGCTTTCAGCAATCAGCTCTCATCACTCAGCCAACGGATACGGCTGGCCCGCTTGGACGAAGCTGATAGCTGGCAGCTGATACCTGAAAGCTTAGAGTTAAAAGAGATGCGCGAAATCATTACAATGCAATGCGGTGACTGCAAGAACCGCAACTACACTTCGACGAAGAACAAGAAGAAGAACCAGGACCGGTTGGAGCTGAAGAAATTCTGCCCTGCGTGCCGGCACCATACGGTCCACAAAGAAGTTAAGTAGGCAGTCGGCACAAAGCAGTAGGCAGTCTTCGGACGACGATGGCGGGAGTGCAAGGTTTGCTGCTTACTGCCTACTGCTTACCGCCTACTGGTTTTAAAGGGGCGTCAGATTAACGGCTAATCTGCCGGTCTCCAAAACCGGTCATGGGGGTTCAAATCCCTCCGCCCCTGCCAGATTTTTTGGGCGTGAGGATTCCCTGGAGCGAGCGATGAACCGCTCGACTGGATCGAGAGTGACATGGGTAATGAAGCCAGAGACGATAGCAGCACCCTGGCGCAGGCAAAGGGAGCTTTGGGGCGATTAAAGCAATACGCTTCCGAGGTAAAGACTGAAACCAAGCGCGTGACTTGGCCTGGGTTGCAGGAGGTATACGGCACGACGGTTATGGTGATTCTGACGACATTTCTCTTCGGGATTTATTTTTATTTCTGTGATATGGGTTTTGGCAAAGCGGTAAAGAGCTTGCTGGACTACTTCCTGCACCGCGGCTGAGGAAAAATCTCTTGGAGGCTGGTGAAGGCTTGACTGAAACAGAACTCAATACTGGAAAGACGAGTATGGCAAAGAACTGGTACATCCTTCACACTTACTCGGGGTTTGAGAAGAAGGTTGCGGAGACCCTGAAGAGTCGGATCGATGCGGAAGGTCTCACCGGGCAGTTCGGAGAGATCATGGTCCCCACCGAAGACGTCATCGAGATGCGCCAGGGGAAGAAAGTGGTCACTCCCAAGCTCTTCTATCCGGGTTACGTGCTGGTGGAGATGGAAATGAACGATAACACTTGGCACATGGTGCGCTCCACGCCGCGCGTTACGGGCTTTGTGGGCTCCGGGCAGCGGCCCAGTCCCCTCAGCGCCGAAGAGGTTGACCGGATCGTCCATCGCGTCGAAGTGGCGGCCGAACATCCCAAGCCGAAGCTCAAGTTTGACCGGGGAGAGAATATCAAAATTACCGACGGTCCTTTCAAGGACTTCAATGGGATGGTGGACGAGATCAACGAAGACCGCTCCACACTGCGTGTCATGGTGACCATTTTCGGGCGTGCGACGCCCGTGGAGTTGGATTTCTACCAGGTGGAGAAGATTTAAGATCGGAAACTGGAAATTAGAAACTCGAAACTGATACCCCGGTGCGGCTTGCATTGCTGAGTTACCAGTTTCTAATTTCGAGGTTTTTGGAGACTAGAGTATGGCAAAACGCGTTACGGCGATGGTAAAGCTTCAGATTCCGGCGGGGAAAGCCACCCCTGCCCCCCCCGTGGGGCCGGCCTTGGGCCAACATGGCGTGAACATCATGGATTTCTGCAAATCCTTCAACGCCAAGACTTCTGCGAAGGATCAGGAAGGCTTGATTATCCCGGTGGTTATCACGGTCTATCACGACCGCAGTTTCACCTTTGTCACCAAGACGCCTCCTGCGGCCGTGCTGCTGAAGCGGGCGGCGGGAATTGCCAAGGGCTCCGGGGAGCCCAACCGCAATAAAGTTGGAAAAGTGACAGTGAAGCAGGTGGAAGAGATCGCCAAGCTAAAGCTGCCTGACTTGAACGCCCGGGACCTGGCAGCGGCAGTGGCCACCATCAAGGGCACGGCGCGCAGCATCGGGATTGAGGTGACGGCGTGAACGAAACTCGAAACTCGAGATTCGCAAATGGCAACCTGGGAAGTTGAGTTTCGGTTTGACGGCATGATGCCGCGGTTAGCAAGACGTGGAACCGTAGTGGCGGAAAGCGAGATTCGATTTTCTAGTTTCGAGTTTCGATTTTCGAAGGAGAGTTGCTGGAATGGCTAAGGTGGGAAAGAAGTTTAAGGCGTCCGCCAAGCTGGTTGACAAGCCTGCCTACACGCTGACGGATGCTATGCCGTTGGTCAAAAAGGCGGCGTTTGCAAAATTCAATGAGACTGTGGAAGTCGCCATGCGTTTGGGAGTGGATCCCAAGCACGCGGACCAGATGGTGCGGGGAACGGTGGTTCTGCCGCACGGGCTGGGAAAGTCCAAGCGCGTGATTGTTATCGCTTCCGGTGATAAGGTGCGCGAGGGCCGCGAAGCAGGCGCGGATGAATCCGGCGGTGACGACATCGTGCAGAGGATACAAGGCGGCTGGATAGACTTTGATGCCGTTGTGGCCACCCCTGACATGATGAAGTCCGTCGGACGCCTGGGCAAGGTGCTGGGACCGCGGGGGCTGATGCCCAACCCCAAGACGGGGACGGTCACGCTGGATGTGGCGAAGGCCGTCAAGGAAGTGAAAGCCGGCAAAGTGGAGTTCCGCGTTGACAAGACGGGCATCATCCACTGCCCGGTGGGTAAAGTCTCCTTCGACGCCGCGAAGCTGGCGGAAAATGCGGGCGCGCTGATCTCAAGTGTTGTCAAAGCCAAGCCGGCATCGGCCAAGGGGAAGTACGTCAAGAGCATCGTGATTTCGTCTACCATGGGGCCGGGGTTGGCGATCGATCTGGCTTCGGTGGAGGCAGCGTAAGAGCGTTAGTGGCTAGTTCCTAGTGGTAAGCAGGATCGGTTCGCCAGCCGCTAGCCACTGTACCAAGGAGTTCGCATGGATCGGGAAGAGAAGAAGAAGAGTGCTGAGAGGCTCCACGAGGAGCTGAAGAAAGCGCGTAGTATCATCCTGTCGGGGTTCCAAGGGATCACCGTGGCCCAGGATTTTGATCTGCGCCGGAAGATTGCGGGAACGGGCGCGCGCTATAAGGTGGTGAAGAACAGCCTGATTGAGCGCGCGGCCAAGGGAACATCGGTCGAGCCGATTGCACAAAAGCTCGAGGGAATGACGTCCCTGGCCTTTACCGAAACCGACCCCGTGGCGCTGGCGAAGGCGTTATCGGCGTACGCCAAGGAAAACCCCATCCTCAGCTTTAAGTCCGGAGTGGTGGAGGGAAGGGTTGTTTCCCTGGCTGACTGGACCGCCATCGCAACCTTGCCTCCACGGGAACAAGTGCTTGCCAAGGTCTTGTTCTTGTTCAATTCACCGGCGCAACGGCTGGCATCAACGCTGTCGGGCGTGGCTCGCAACCTCGCCTATGTCATTCAGCAGGGCGTGAAAGAGAAGAAATTCCGAGAGGCAGTCCAAAGCTAACAGTTGAGATCTCACCTTTTGAGGAACTGTTGGCTCTGGGCTGTAAGCTGTTAGCCACATTGAAGAGGAGAATCTAGCATGTCGGAACGGGTAGAAAAAATCGTCGAAGAGGTAAAAGGTTTAAACCTGCTCGAAGCTGCTGAGCTCGTCAAGCGGCTCGAGGAAGTGCTGGGCGTGTCCGCAGCCGCCGCAGCTCCCGTGTTGGTTGCGGGAGCGGGAGCAGGTGCGGCCGCTGGCGCCGCGGCTCCTGCCGAAGAGCAGACGGAGTTCTCGGTGGTCCTGACCGCCATTGGCGCCAACAAGATCAATGTCATCAAGGCCGTCCGCGAAGTCACCAGCCTGGGACTGAAAGAAGCCAAGGACTTGGTTGACGGCGCTCCCAAGCCGATTAAAGAAGGTGTCTCCAAGGATGAGGCGGAGACCATCCGGAAGAAGTTCACCGAAGCTGGCGCTACCGTAGAAGTGAAGTAACCGTCCTCCCGCCAGGTTCCAGGGAAGAAGGGAGTTAAGCCCGGACTTCCCTGGGGATGATTTCCTGGTGGCAAGGCCCTCACTCGCAAGTGGCACGGATGAACCCATGGGCTGCTGGGCCATCGGGGTGATTGGATTGCATCCTCACAGGCAAAGTGTGCATCCAAATTTGTAAGGTACCCGTGTCACCATTATCCGAGCGGCTTTTGAAATTTCAAGCAAGGAGCAAAAGGAATGCCTAACGGCGGGAACGGCGCTGTGCGTCAGCGCATTAATTTCTCCAAAATTCCGACGGTCATCAAGATTCCTAATCTCATCGAGGTCCAAAGGCGTTCGTATGAGCGGTTCCTCCAGATGAACCTTCTGCCCTCGGAACGCGAGGATGTGGGCCTGCAAGCCGTTTTCAATTCCGTCTTTCCCATCACCGATTTTCGCGGCATCGCGCAATTGGACTTTGTGGATTACTCCATCGGCAATTGGGAGTGCAAATGCGGAAGCTTGAAGGGACTGCACCACTTGCGCAGCACCTGCAAGAACTGCGGGCACACGGTCATTACCGATCCTTTCAAGGTGGGCGAGGTTCTTTGCACCAAGTGCGGCACCTTCAACAAAAACGTCGTGACGTTTTGTAATAAGTGCGGCGACCCCGTGGCGCTCCAATTGAAGTACGACGTGACCGAATGCCAGGAGCGAGGCATGACTTTTGCGGCGCCCCTTAAGGTCACTATCCGGCTCACTCTCTACGACAAAGACACCGATACCGGCCACAAGAGCATCCGCGACATCAAAGAACAGGAAGTTTATTTCGGCGAAATTCCCCTGATGACGGAGAATGGGACGTTTATCATCAACGGGACGGAACGGGTTATCGTCAGCCAATTGCACCGGTCGCCGGGAGTCTTTTTTGAGGCGAATTCCCAGAAGACTTACTTCCTCGGCAAGATCATTCCCTATCGCGGTTCGTGGGTCGAATTTGAGTACGACACCAAGAATCTTCTCTATGTCCGCATTGACCGTAAGCGCAAATTTCTGGCCACTATTTTTCTGCGGGCGCTGGGACTGAAGAACGATTCCGAAATTGACAAGGCCTTTTACCAGATTGAGAAGATTTCGCTCAAAGACCGCAAGCTGTTCTGGGAGGTTTCCGAAGGCCTGGTTAGCAACCGGATCTCCAAGAGTATCGATCACCCCCGCACGCATGAGGCACTGGTGCCGGCCGGACGCAAGATTACGGCGGCGGCCTTCAAGGAAATCCAAAAGGCCAAAATCACCGAGGTGGAAGTGGCTTCCCACGATTTGGAAGGGGCTTTCACCTCTGCCGATATCATTGACCCCTCCACGGGAGAGGTGCTGCTGGAAGCCAACAGTGAAATTACCTCCACCGTCCTGAACACGATTCTGGATTCCGGAATTCCGGAGTTGCAAGTGTTCTTCCCCGAACGTGACGACAGCGGCCCGGTTATTAGCCAGACCCTGAAGCGCGACAGCTTGAAGACGCCGCAAGAAGCGCTGATCGAGATGTATCGCAAGATGCGTCCAGGCGACCCCCCGACGCTGGAAACCGCCACGTCGCTGTTCAATGGAATGTTCTTCGACCCGCGGAAATACGATTTCTCCCGCGTGGGGCGGCTGAAATTCAATATCAAGCTGGGTTACTACTCCAAGCTCAAGAGCCGCCTGGATGACAAGTCCACGGAATTCGAGATTGAAGACGCCCGGAATTTCCCGCGCGCCAATTTCTACGTTGTCGTGGATGACGAGAAGATGTTTGTGGGCAAACGGGAAGCCAATATCTGTTCCGAGGTCGTCCGCGCCTGTGAAGGCACGCTGGCCACCGATCATTCTGAGCACTCACCGGTGCAGTTGCCGCTGGATAAGCGGACGCTGGAGCCGGAAGACTTTTACGCGGCCATCCGCTACCTTCTGACCCTGAAGAAGAACCCCGGCGGAATGTATTCCGTGGATGACATCGATCACCTGGGGAACCGCCGCGTTCGCGCCGTCGGCGAATTGATTGAAAACCAGTTCCGCTTGGGCTTGGTACGCATGGAGCGGGCAATTAAAGAGAAGATGTCGGTTTACCAGGAAATGTCCACCGCCATGCCGCACGACCTCATCAATGCCAAGCCGGTCATGGCGGCGATTCGCGAATTCTTCGGATCTTCGCAACTCTCGCAGTTCATGGATCAAACCAACCCGCTCTCCGAGATTACCCACAAGCGGCGGCTCTCCGCCCTGGGGCCAGGTGGCCTTTCCCGTGAGCGCGCCGGTTTCGAGGTGCGCGACGTTCACCCCACGCACTACGGGCGCATCTGCCCCATTGAGACGCCGGAAGGTCCAAACATCGGCCTGATCTCATCGCTTTCGTGCTACGCGCAGATTAACGAATACGGTTTCATCGAAAGCCCCTACCGCAAGGTGCGCGGCGGCCGTATCGTTGATTACGTTACTGTGACGCACGGAGGCGACGGGCCCTGGAAAGTGGGCGAGCACGTGGAGTCAGGTACGGTCGATAAGACCAACGAAGAACTTCGGGAGAAGAAGCGCAAGCTCGTTGAACACGAACCCTTCTCCTTCTACCAGTCGGCTTGGGAAGAGGACCAGTACGTGATCGCGCAAGCCAACGTGGGCGTTGACGACAAGGGCCGGATCATTCATGAATTGGTCAACGCGCGGCAAGCCGGAAACTTTGTGCTCAAGCGCCGCGATGAGATCGATTACATTGACGTCAGCCCCAAGCAACTGGTCAGCGTGGCGGCTTCCCTGATTCCGTTCCTCGAAAACGACGACGCCAACCGCGCCCTGATGGGTTCCAACATGCAACGGCAATCGGTGCCCTTGCTGCGGGCGCAAGCGCCGCTGGTGGGCACGGGCATGGAAGAAGTCACGGCGCGCGATTCCGGCGCCGTCGTCATCTGCCGGCGCAACGGGGTGGTGGATGGCGTTGATAGCGAACGTATTATCGTGCGCGTCGAGGGCGACGGCCATAGCGGGCAGCTTTCCCGCGAGGTCGGCGCGGACATCTATCAGCTCATCAAATTCCGCCGCTCCAATCAGAACACTTGCATCAACCAAAAACCCGTGGTCCACAAAGGACAGCGGGTTCATGCCGGACAGGTCCTGGCCGATGGTCCGTGCACCGATCGTGGCGAGCTGGCCCTGGGCCGCAACGTGCTGGTGGCTTTCATGCCCTGGCGTGGCTACAACTTCGAAGACGCCATCCTGGTCAGCGAGAAACTGGTGAAGGAAGATTCCTATACCTCCATCCACATCGAGGAGTTTGAAATCGAATCCCGTGACACCAAGCTGGGACCGGAAGAAATTACTCGCGACATTCCCAACCTCTCCGAATCCCTTTTGAAGGACCTGGATGAAAGCGGCGTCATCCGCATCGGCGCTTACGTCAAGCCGGGCGACATTCTAGTCGGCAAGGTCACGCCCAAGGGCGAGACGCAACTTACCCCGGAAGAGAAACTGCTGCGGGCAATCTTCGGCGAAAAGGCCGGAGATGTTCGCGATGCCTCCCTGACGTGCCCTCCCGGAATCGAAGGCATCGTTGTGGATGTGAAGATCTTTTCGCGCAAGGGCGCCGATAAGGATGAACGCGCCAAGAGCATAGAAGGCTCGCAGGTAACCCGCCTGGAGAAAAACCTGAATGACGAAATCCGCATCCTCCAGGATGAGCGCTTGAAGCGGCTATGCGCATTGCTGGAAGGGGAAGAGCTGCTGGCGGACCTGCACGACGAAAAAACCAACAAGCGGCTGATCACCAAGGGCACCAGGCTCACCCGCGATGTCCTTGCCCGCGTCACCACGCGCAACCTGAAGCGCATGAGGATCGCGAAGAAGGATCCGACCCTTATCGATAAGATCGATGAAGTCGAAGAGATGACTTCGCGGCAGATCGACATTCTGCGCAAGATCACGGACGAGAAAATTCAAAAGTTGAAGAAGGGCGACGAACTTCCGCCCGGAGTCATCAAGCTGGTCAAAGTTTATATCGCCATGAAGCGCAAACTCTCCGTTGGCGATAAGATGGCTGGCCGGCACGGAAATAAAGGCGTAATCGCCCGCATCCTTCCCGAGGAAGACATGCCTTACATGCCGGATGGAACTCCGGTGGAAGTGGTGCTGAATCCTCTGGGCGTCCCCTCCCGCATGAATGTGGGCCAAATTCTGGAAACCCACCTGGGCTGGGCGGCAAAGGAATTGGGAACCAAGATTCGCCAACTCTTCTCCACGGAAACTCGCGCCGAACTGCTGCGCAAAGAGTTGAAAAGCCTTTTCCGCAACAATCCCATGGTGGCGGCCCTGGACAACATGGATGACGAACAGGTGCTCGATCAAGCCCGTACCTTACTGAATGGCGTCGCTTTTTCCACCCCCGTTTTCGACGGCGCGACGGAGCGGGAAATCAAGGAATTCCTGGAAAAGGCGGGCCTGCCGCGTTCCGGCAAGATCAGTCTCTACGACGGAATGACGGGAGATAAGTTCGAACAGCCGGTTACCGTCGGTTACATCTACATGCTCAAACTCTCCCACTTGGTTGACGACAAGATCCACGCCCGGTCGATCGGGCCTTACTCCCTCATTACGCAGCAACCTCTTGGAGGCAAAGCGCAGTTCGGCGGCCAGCGTTTCGGCGAAATGGAAGTGTGGGCGCTGGAAGCTTATGGAGCGGCCTACATCCTCCAGGAGCTCCTCACAGCGAAATCCGACGATGTTTACGGGCGCGCCAAGATTTATGAAGCTATCGTCAAAGGCGAGGCCGCCATTGAGCCCGGCGTGCCGGAGTCATTCAACGTCCTGGTGCGGGAGTTGCAGAGCCTCTGCCTCGACGTGGAATTAATCAAGAAGCCTAAGGAACAACTGGCGCCTGTGGGTGCTGAGTAGGGAAGTGACAGGCCGCCGGGCTCGCGCCGCACATCGCGCCGGCGCCCCGGGGGCGCAGTTTCGACAAATTTCTTCTCTCCTATAAAGGAGGAAAACCTTGTTCCGCAGCAGCCCTTATGATCGAGTAAGCCTGATTGGTGAATTTGATGCCATTCGCATCAGCCTCGCCTCGCCGGAGAAGATCCGATCCTGGTCGCATGGCGAAGTGACCAAACCTGAGACCATCAATTATCGCACCTTCAAGCCGGAGCGTGACGGGCTGTTTTGTGCCCGCATTTTTGGCCCGGTCACTGACTGGGAGTGTCTTTGCGGCAAATACAAGCGCATGAAGCACCGCGGCGTGATCTGCGATAAATGCGGGGTTGAGGTGACCCTTTCCAAGGTCCGCCGCGAGCGCATGGGGCACATCGAGCTGGCTTCTCCCTGCTCGCATGTTTGGTTCTTCAAAGGACTCCCCAGCCGCATCGGCCACCTGTTGGATATCTCGCTCCGCGACCTGGAGCGCATACTGTATTTTGAGAATTACGTGGTCGTCGATCCCGGAGAAGCTCCCCTGAAGGAGAAAGAACTGCTCACGGACGAGCGCTACCGGCAACTGCAACAGGAATTTCCGGGCAAATTCCGCGCCGGAATGGGTGCGGAAGCCATCAAGGAACTGCTCAAACAGGTTGATATCGAGACGCTGGCGGATGAGTTGCGCGAGAAAATGAAGAGTGACCCGTCCCAACAGAAGCGGGTGAAATACGCCAAGCGCCTGAAGGTGTTGGACGCGTTCCGCAAGTCGGGGAATAAACCGGAGTGGATGATTCTTGACGTTATCCCGGTGATCCCGCCCGAACTGCGTCCCCTCGTGCCCCTTGATGGTGGCCGCTTTGCGACCTCTGATTTGAATGACCTCTATCGCCGGGTCATCAATCGCAACAACCGGCTCAAGAAGCTGATTGAACTGCACGCGCCGGATGTGATTGTGCGCAACGAAAAGCGCATGTTGCAGGAAGCTGTGGACGCACTCTTTGACAATGGCCGGCGAGGCCGCGTGCTGCGCGGGGCCAACAACCGCCCGCTCAAATCCCTGTCAGATACGCTGAAAGGCAAGCAGGGCCGCTTCCGCCAGAACCTGCTGGGGAAACGCGTCGATTACTCCGGCCGCTCCGTGATCGTCGTGGGGCCGGAGCAAAAACTGCACCAATGCGGCTTGCCCAAGAAGATGGCGCTTGAACTCTTTAAGCCCTTCATCTATCACCGCCTGGAACAGGCGGGCCACTGCACCACCATTAAGGCGGCGAAGGAAATGGTGGAGCGCCAGGAATCGGTAGTCTGGGATATTCTGGAAGAAGTCATCAAGGACCACCCGGTGCTTCTGAACCGCGCTCCCACGCTCCATCGTTTGGGCATTCAGGCTTTCGAGCCGGTGCTGGTCGAGGGCAAGGCCATCAAAATCCATCCCCTGGTTTGCACGGCGTTCAACGCCGATTTTGACGGCGACCAGATGGCTGTACACATTCCCCTTTCACCCGAGGCTCAAATCGAGGCGTCGGTGTTGATGCTGTCGTCGAACAACATTCTCTCGCCCGCCAATGGTCAGCCCCTCGCGGTCCCCACCCAGGACATCGTACTGGGTGTTTACTACCTGACTAAGGACAAGCGCGGGGCCAAGGGCGATGGCCGCGCCTTTGCCAATTCCGACGAAGTTATTCTGGCGCTGGAGGCGGGTGAAGTCGAAACCCTGACTCCCATTCGCCTGCGTTACACGGGCCGCGTGATCGACCTGACCACGGCTTACGACGATCAGGACGTGCTGCACACGGAGCCCATCACCATCAAGAACCAGTTCATTAACACCACGGTGGGCCGGGTGATTTTCAACGACCACTTGCCCAAGGGGATGCCCTACGTCAACGGCCTGCTGCGCAAGAAGGGCTTGGGCGCGCTGGTGAACTACTGCTACCTGCGCTTCGGCCTTGAAACCACGGTGCAGATGCTGGATGGCGTTAAAACACTGGGCTTCCTGTACGCCACCAAAGCGGGAATTTCCATCGGAATTGACGACCTGGTAGTGCCGCAAAGTAAGGCAGCTTTGGTGAGCGCGGCGGAAAAGGAAGTTATCGAAGTTGAGAAGCAGTATCAGGAAGGCGCCATCACCCACGGTGAACGTTACAACAAGGTGATCGCCATCTGGTCAAACGTCACGGACGATGTGGCCAACGAGATGTTCCAAGTGATGGAGAAGCAGGATAACACCGGCCAGATGAATCCCATTTACATCATGGCAGACTCCGGCGCGCGCGGTTCGAAGCAGCAAATCCGCCAGCTTTCCGGCATGCGCGGCCTGATGGCAAAGCCCTCCGGGGAGATCATTGAGACACCCATCACCGCGAATTTCCGTGAAGGGCTGAATGTGTTGCAGTACTTCATTTCCACCCACGGCGCGCGCAAAGGTTTGGCGGATACGGCTCTGAAGACCGCGGACTCCGGCTACCTCACCCGCCGGTTGGTGGACGTGGCGCAGGATGTGATCATTTCTGAGTTCGATTGCGGCACGCTGGACGGAATCTACGTGGAACCGATCGTGGAGGCCGGAGAAGTGGTGGAACCCCTCCGCGACCGCATCGTGGGACGAGTTTCACTGGAGCAGATCAAGGACTACGAAGGTAATGTTATTGTCGATGTCAACCAGGAAATTAATGAGGACTTGGCAGCAGCCATCCAGGCGGCTGGCATCGAGCGCGTAAAGATCCGCTCCGTATTGACTTGTGAATCACGGCGCGGCGTTTGCGTGCGCTGCTACGGGCGCAACCTGGCCACCGGGCGGGTGGTGGAAATGGGCGAGGCGGTGGGAGTTATTGCCGCGCAATCCATCGGCGAGCCTGGGACGCAGCTCACCATGCGGACCTTCCACATCGGCGGTACGGCCAGCCGAATCTCCGAGCAGAGCACTCTGGAGGCAAAGAACCACGGCTTCCTTAAGTACCACAGCATTCAGACCGTCATGAATCGGGAAGGCGCCCACGTGGTCATGAATCGCAATGGCGCGGTGGCCATCGTGGACGACAAAGGCCGCGAGCGAGAGCGTTACTCGGTGGTGTACGGAGCCCGCATCAAGGTGGCGGAGGGCGCCGCGGTGAAAATGGGCGAGAATATTGTCGAGTGGGATCCTTACACCTTCTCGATCCTCACGGAAGTCGCCGGCACGGTGCAGTTCAAGGACCTCGAAGCGGGAATCACCGTGCAGGAACAGGTGGACGAAGTCACCGGCTTGTCGCAATGGGTAGTGAAAGAAGCTTCGGAGGAGAAATATCAGCCGCAAATCGTCATTCGCAACGAAAAGAAGGGGACCAAGAAATACCTGATGCCTTCACGCGCCCACCTGATGGTGCAAGAGGGGGATGAAGTGAGCCCGGGCGATGTGCTGGCCAAGATCCCGCGTGAGACCACCAAGACCAAGGACATCACCGGTGGTCTGCCGCGTGTGGTTGAGCTCTTCGAAGCGCGCAAACCCCACGAACCCGCGGTAATTACGGAAATCGACGGCCTCATTCGCTACGCGGACGTGGTAAAAGGCCAGCGCAAGATTCTGGTGGTTCCGGATAAGGGTGAGACCAAGGAATACTTGCTGCCGCGCGGCGTGCACGTTTCCGTGCAGGAAGGTGAACGCGTTAAGGCGGGCGAGCCGCTCATGGATGGCCCCCGCAACCCCCATGATATTCTGGCGGTCCTGGGTGAGAAGGAACTTCAGAAGTATCTCGTCGATGAAATCCAGGAAGTTTACCGTTTGCAAGGCGTCAACATCAATGACAAGCACATCGAAGTGATCGCGCGTCAGATGATGCGTTGGGTGAAGGTGGAAGAAGTGGGCGACACGGAATTCCTGCTGGACGAGCAGGTGGACAAGTTCAAGTTCCGCGAGGAGAACGACCGCGCCAAGGCCAAAAGCGGTAAGACCGCCACCGGACGGCCATTGCTGCTCGGCATTACCAAGGCGTCGCTGGCTACCGATTCCTTCATCTCAGCCTGCGTCATTCCAGGAGACGACACGCGTCCTCACGGAAGCCTCCATCCGCGGGGCTGTGGACCACCTTCGTGGCTTGAAGGAGAACGTCATCATGGGCCGCCTAATTCCGGCCGGCACAGGCTTGGAATTCTACCGGAACTTCAAGCTGCTCACGGAACCCGAGCCGCCACAGCCGGAAGTCACGACTCCGGCGGAAGTAGCTATCACTGCCACTCCTGCCACTGCGGTGGGAGGAGAACTGGCCGACGAGGACGAAGCGAGAACGCAGTAAAGAAGCAATTGGCAGTCAGCAATCAGCCGCCAGCTTTCAGCCGGAACGGGTGCGCATTTCGGTTCCGGCTGATGGCTGACCCCGCATTGGATTTCCTAACCTATCGCCTCAGCTAATTTCAAATCCGCCGGCCTTCTCAAATGCATCGGCCACTCGCAGCAGGCGCGCCTCGTCAAAGTGTTTGGCGAGGATCTGCATGCCCACGGGCAGGCGTGGTTTGCTGGGAGTCTTACCGCAGGGCACGCTGATTCCGGGGATGCCGGCCAAGCTGGCGGTGACGGTGTAGATGTCGGCGAGGTACATCTGGAGCGGATCGTCCACCTTTTCGCCGAGCTTGAAGGGCGGAATGGGAGACGTGGGCGTGACAATGACGTCGACTTCGTCGAACGCCTCGACGAAATCGCGAGTGATAAGGGTACGCACTTGCTGGGCTTTCAGGTAGTAGGCGTCATAATATCCGGAGCTTAATACATAAGTTCCCAACATGATGCGCCGCTTCACTTCCGGTCCGAAGCCGAGGTTGCGCGATTTCCTGTACATGTCGTCCAAATCGTCGTGTTGGGGAGAGCGGAATCCATAACGTACGCCATCGTAGCGGGCGAGGTTGGAGCTGGCTTCGGCGGTGCAAATGATGTAATAGCATCCAATGGCATAGTCGGTGTGCGGCAGGCTGATGGGCACGATTTCGCAGCCAAGTTTGCTGAATAGGTCGATGCCCTTCTGAATGTTGCCGCCGATTTCAGGATTCAATCCCTTGAGGTACTCCGTCGGAACCCCGACGCGGATCCCCCGGATGTCGCCGTTCAGCGCGCCAACGTAATCGTCCACGGGCAGAACGGCGCACGTGGAATCCAGGGGGTCACGCCCGGCGATGGTTTGCAGCACCAGCGCCACGTCGTGCACGGAGCGCCCAAAGGGCCCGATGTGGTCAAGCGAGGAGGCGAAGGCCACCAAACCGTAGCGGGAAACTCTGCCGTAGGTTCCCATCATGCCCACGATGTCGCAGAACGCCGAGGGCTGGCGGATGGATCCTCCCGTGTCCGATCCCAACGCGACGGTCGCAAGCTTCGCTGCCACGGCGGCAGCCGAACCACCACTTGATCCCCCCGGGACACGAGTCAGATCGCGAGGATTGTGCGTGGGATAAAAACTGGAGTTTTCCGTCGATGAGCCCATGGCGAATTCGTCGCAATTCGTCTTGCCCAGCACGACGGCCCCAGCGCCTTCCAGCCTTTCGACGGCCGTGGCGTCGTAAGGCGCAACGAAATTCTCCAGGATTTGCGACCCACAGGTCGTGCGCGTTCCACGGGTGAGGATGACGTCCTTGACCGCTACAGGCACGCCGGCAAGAGGGGCGAGCGTCTCGCCGGCGGCGATCGCCTCGTCCACCTTCTTCGCCTTCGCCAGAGCGCGCTCGGGGCACAGGCTGAGGTAGGCGCGGACTTCCTTGTCCTTCAGCTCGATGTGCGCCAGGTGGGCCTGGGCGATTTCGACAGCGGTCGCCTGCCGGGTCTTCAAAAGCTCATGTATTTGGCTGATCGTTAGAGTAGTGAAATCCGTCATGCGTTAATAGTCTCTGCCTTATCCACTTCGGATCGAAAAATAAAAAACATGCTGGTGCGGTCCCGGAGCCAATCCAAAATCAAGAATCCTAAACGGAGTTTATTCCTCCCGCTCGATGACTCGCGGCACCTTGAAGCTTCCTGCGCCCGGCTCGGGAGCGTTCGCCAAGGCCTCGTCCTGGGAAAAGTTCCGGCGTGGCAGGTCCATTCGGAAGGTGGCGTTCTCGGAACCGGGATACGTGACCTGGGCCATGGGTTCGATCGCGGAGGTGTCCAGCTCGTTTAGCTTTTGCACGTACTGCAAAATCGAATCAATCTGGGGAAGGAATTTCTTGATCTCTTCCTCTGTCAACTCCAAGTGAGCGAGGTCGGCTACGTAGCGAACGTCCTTTTCGGTGAAAGTCATGCGTTTATCTATCTCCGAGGGCGATTGAAATACTTGGCATAAGAGGCTGCCAGCGCCGAAGCAATCTCCGGGTCAGCTATCGAGGCCGTGTCCATTGCGTGTTCCACTCGCGGGGGCGTGGGCGGGGGGGTTCCGCGCGAGGGCCGGGCTGGAGAGAACAGGCCGGGCTGAGTCACCGTCTTTATTTTCAACTTCCGCACAACCGGTTGGCGCAGAAAGCCGTTGATCTCGGCGCGAATTTCCTCGGTCATCTGCCGGAGCTGAGTGCCCCACGTGGCGCAATCCGTGGCTAGGGTCAACACGCCGGACGCAAAGAGGGCAGGTTGGGAATGTTGTGCCATAGTCTTGCCCGCGATGCGCGGCCACAGCGGAAGCAGGATCTCAAGCAGATGCGGGTCCTCGCGGCGGATCTGTCTTCTAAACAGAGAAGGTAGGATTTTCCCGATTTCATCCACGTTTGGTGTTCCCCAGCGCCGAATTTTGAAGTCTGGAGGATTTGCCAGTCTAACACATTACGCGCAGCGAGGAAATGGCTTGAGATGGGCTTGTTATGTTCTTATAATGCCACATTCATGAAGTTGATCCTCGCTTCCCAATCTCCGCGCCGCAGCGAGTTGCTTCGCAACGCCGGATTCGATTTTGAGGTAATCTCCGGCGGCGTCGAAGAGGTGCCGCCGACTCCGGGAGAACTTCCGGAAGGGTACGCCGGGCGGGCCGCACGCGCCAAGGCGCTGCCGGTGGCTGCTCGCTCGCCTGCCGGCAGCCTGGTTTTGGGAGCAGATACGATTGTTACAATCGGCGGTTTGATTCTGGGAAAACCCAGCGGACCCTCCGATGCCACCCGCATGCTCCGTTTGCTCTCCGGACAGACGCACCAGGTTATTTCCGCGATCTGCTTGGTTCGGTCGCCTGAGGAGATTGTAGCGCTCACGCACGAAACCACTTTTGTGACCTTCCGCGAGCTAAACGGAGACGAAATTCGCGCCTATGTGGCCAGTCGCGAGCCCTTTGACAAGGCCGGCGCTTATGCTATTCAAGGGTTGGCTTCAAAGTTTGTAACGCACGTCTCCGGCTGTTATTTCAATGTGGTCGGCCTTCCGATTTCACTGCTCTATGAGATTCTCAAGACGGTTGCGGAAGAGTAAGAAGCTAGCATTCAGGAGCTCGTAGCTGGAATCGGAGAAACTCTGCCGATTACTCTTTTCTGACGCCTGACTTCTGTCTCCTGACTCCTCTCAGAGAATAATTCGCTGATCGCCTTCGCGGCGCGTGACACGCTCACGATCGAGGTATTCGAGCAACGGGATAGCGTACTTGCGCGAGAGTCCGGTCAGCTCCTTGAAGTCCGCCACCCCCAGGCGGTTGTTCTGTGTTTTGCGGCGCGCCAGGACCTCGCGAAGCTCACGCAGCGCCGACTGATGGAAGATCAGGTCCCCTGTAACTTGGTGCAACACGTTCTCCTTCAAAAGTATCCTCAGCAATTTTTCCGCGCGGGCCCGGTCGAGACGCAAGTTGGCCAAAACTTCCGCCACGCTGGGCACGGCCAACCCTGCCTTTTCAAAGGCCGCGGAGATTTGATCGCGCGCCGCGATTTCCTCCGCGGACAATTGTATGGTACGGCCGCCCAGACGAACCGTCTCACCTTGCACGTCGATCTTGCCTGATAGGGTCAGGGATTGGAGCAGAGCGTTGAGCAGCGCCATCGAGGGGATAGAGTGCGCCGCCCTTCCGGCACCCAACTTGGCCCGCAGCTCATCCTTGGGTAACCCTGCCACTAGCGGATTTGCGGCGTGAAACTTCTCGAGTTGCTCCAGGAGTAACTTTGTCAATCCCTCGAAGTGCGCCGCGTGGACAAGCAGGCTGGGCGGTTGGCCGAGGAGCACCAGACGATTTTGCGTTTCGAGGGATTTTGCCACTCGGAGAACCTCTGCGGAGTTCCAGCCCGTGCGAGCCGCCAGAGCCGCAGGGGTAGCTTCGCCCGCCCGCTGCGCAAGGAGGTCCAGCCGCGCCTCTGGTTCTCCCCGCTCCAATACGCGCAGTGATTCGAGCGTGGCCGGATCACCGGGGCAGTGCTTGGGGGGGGCATTGTCGAGCACGCAGCCCCCTCCGATGGTGGTGACGGGCGAGAACTGCCGCACGATGAAACGGTCACCAGGCACAAACAGGCCCGGTTCTGACAGGCGAAGCTGGACGAAGTTCTTTGCTCCCGGCTTCATTTCCTTGCTCTCAAGCAGGACGACCCGCGCCAGCATCTCGGTTGTTCCACAGTGGAAATGCACCTGCGTGTGGTCTTTCAATGGCCGGGCGCCGGGCAGAAGGCTCAGTGTGCAATCCAGGGATGTGGTGGGCTGGAACAGGCCCGGCGCAGCCAGCACCATGCCGCGGGCAATCTGCCGGGCCTCGATTCCTGCCAGATTCAAAGCGGTTCGCTGGCCCGCGGTGGCCCGGTCGGCGGGAGCGTTGTAGACCCCGATGCCGCGGACGCGCACGCGTTTTCCCAGGGGGAAAATCTCAACTTCCGCTTCCTTTTCCACCGTTCCCGCGATCAGCGTTCCGGTAACAACCGCTCCAAATCCTTTCATCACGAAGGAGCGATCGATGGGAAGCCGAAAGGGCAGGTCGGCGGGCTTGGGAGGCGCGGCTAAGCTGAGCCGCCGCAGTTCGTTCCTGAGGTCCTCCAATCCTTCGCCAGTGCGCGCGCTTGCGGCCACCATCGGCGCGCCTGCCAGGAACGAACCCGCAACGAATTCCTGCACCTCCAGCCGCACCAAATCCAATACGTCGGGCTCCACCAAATCGGACTTGGTGATGACGACCAGGCCTTGGCGAATTCCCAGCAGCTTGCAGATGTCGAAGTGCTCGCGCGTCTGAGGCTTGATGGACTCGTCACCGGCGACGATCAGCATGACCAGATCGATGCCGCCCACGCCCGCCAACATGTTCTTCACAAAGCGTTCGTGGCCGGGAACGTCGATGAATCCTATGCACAGATCCTTGCCCAAATCCAAATGAGCGAAGCCGAGGTCAATGGTAATACCCCGGCGCTTCTCTTCCTCCCAGCGGTCGGGGTCGGTACCGGTCAGCGCCAGGACCAGCGCCGACTTGCCGTGATCGATGTGGCCGGCCGTTCCAACGATGACGTGTCGCATAAGTTCAAGGAGTCAGAAGTAAGGAGTCAGAAGGTAAGCCGCCCAATGCTAGCTCCTGACTTCTAAGTACTGCCCACTGCCCACTGCCTACTGCCCACTGCCTACTGCCCACTGCCCACTGCCCACTGCCCACTGCCTACTGCCTTCTTTTCGACTTCAGGTCCCATCCAGACGCTCGCAAGCGTCCAATTGCCGAAGCGTTTTTGCAGGATGAAATCATAATAGGCCATCGCCGCGGGGTCTGCGAAGACCACCTGCGCCAGGGCACGGTTCTTGTCGGGCGAGAAGGTGACGCTGCGGACATCCACTGTAATCAGCGGCCGCGGTGGCTTCAGTGAGGAAGCGGCGGCCGCGGAGGGCGCTTTCCCCACACTTTTATTGACGGGAGTGGCGGCCCTGGCTTCCGGCGCAGGTGGTGGTTCGAGCGCCGGAAGGAAATATGTTCGCACGGCGGATTCAATCGAGCCGCCGGATTTCTTCCCTTCCGGCGTGGCCAGGTATTTCGCCCGCTCGGCAATGACCACGCGGGCGTTGTCCAGGTCGTCCCGAATAACGACATCCTGGAGCAGTTTCTCCGAGGCCTGAATCCGCGTTAGCAGCGTCGTGTCGGTGCGCACGGTGAGAGCAATTACCGCGGACTCCGTCACGGTGCGGTCCGGTTCGCTGTCGGACTTGTTGATGACATCGAAGAGCATGTCAGTGGCTTGCGGGGAATCGAACTCGGCGAGGGCGCTATAGGTGAAGCGCCGCAAATTGAGGTCGCGGGAATCGGAAAGCAGCTTCCACAATATCGGCAGCGTCTGATCGCCCCCGATATAGGCCAGCGCCTGGGCGGCATACTCGGCCGTACGATCGTCTTGCAGGGCCGCGGCAAGCTGGGGAATAATGGCGGGTCCCGCGGCAAACGTCGCGCGCAGCAACCCGGCTGGGGCCTCCGCATTCGGGGAGCTGAGGATACCGTAAAGCAAGCTTGGAGCCCAATCGCCGGCGGGCGGTTGTTCCTCCCCCGCCACGCCGGGCGCAGGGCTTGGCGAGGGTTCCTTTGGAGGTTTCACCTGCGGCTCTTGGGGAAAACCTGAAGCCGCAGGCAACAGGCAAAGGCCCGCCCACAAACAGAGGATGCCGGCGAACCACCGGACAGAGCGCTTCTTCATTATTTGCCTGCGGGTCGCCCCCCGCCTAATCGCTTCCAGCACATTGGTCATAGGAGTTTCCGCCTAATCTTGGATGCCAAAGTTATAGGACAAGTTGGAGCGTCGGGCCCACACCGCCACCTTGTGGCTATCACCGCGCAATGGGAAGATCGGCGCTAAAGCCCCGGCCTCGGCACGAACCGCTCACCGCGCAGGTTTCACACTACTCTCCCCGCGTCACGCACCGCGTCGGCCGTTCAGCAGCGGAGGCAGTTCCCGCATGTCGTCAATCACCAAATCGGGAGAAACCTTTTGCAGCGTTTGTGCCCCGAATCCGTATGTGACGCCGCAGGTCCACACCCCGGCGTTCCGCCCGGTGAGGATGTCGGTATCAGAATCGCCCACCATGAGAGTTTCATGGGCCGCCACCTGAAGGTCTGCCATCAATCTTTGCAAGCCGATGGGATCAGGCTTTTTCTGCGGGAAGCTGTTGCCCCCATATATGTAAGCGAAGTAAGGCGCATACCCGAGGCGCGTCAGCATCTCGCGGCTGAAGTTTACGGGTTTGTTCGTCAGCACCGCCAGCTTATGAGCAGCGAGCTTCTCCAGCGTCTCGGCCACTCCCGGATAAGGCGCGGTGTTATCGAGCATATGGTCGCGGTAGTAAGCCAGAAAGAACGCCAATCCCTTTTCCACATTCTCGTCGGTGGCATGGCTTCCCAGAGCGCGGCGCACCAACTGCGTAACCCCTTGGCCGATGTAGGAGGTAATTAAATCCAGGGGTAGGGGAGGCAGCCCCATCTCCGTCCGCATGGCGTTGACGCTCAATGCCAGGTCCCGTTTGCTGTCCACCAGGGTTCCGTCAAGGTCAAAGACCAACAGCCGAACTTGTTTCCAATTTGTCGTCACGGGGTTGTTCATATTCAAGCAGGCGGTGGCGCTTCGACTTCGGGTTCAAGCGCGCGCAATACCAGGGCGGCCTGTTCCGCCGGAATAGGATTGAAGTAGAAGCCTTCGGTGCCCAAAAAGCGCCGCCTCCCCTCAACATCCGGGTGGATTTTGATGTGCCAATGATAATCATCGCGCAGGGTTCTCCACCAATCTTCGGTGGGCTTCCAAGCATTTAAATTCGGCTCGGTGTGGACAACCACGTGGAGGGATGGCGAGACTTTCTCCACCCGCTGGAGGCAGGATTTGAGAAAAGGCGTGAGTGATGCCACCCGGCCCGGTTCCGCCATGTCGCTCTCGAACGAGGAGGAATGGCGGGCAGGCACTATCCAGAGTTCGTACGACCAGTGCGAGCCAAAGGGACAAAAGGCGACGAAATCCTCGTTCTGATCCACCAGGCGTTTCTCCTCTTGCAGCTCCTGCTGGAGCGCGTCACAGTAAATGCACCGCTCGCGCTTCAGGAAATGCGCGCGGCTCCAGCGAAATTCGATTTCCAACAACTGCGGCAGCACCGGCGTACCCAACACCTGAGAATAAGCGTGCCCCCGCAGGGTCGGGGAGGGCGGATGCTGATCCTTGAAAAGCGAGACGTAACGCAGGCGGCGGTCCTGCTTCAAGTCAAGGATGCGATCGCGGAAAAGTTCCAGCACGTGGGCAAGATTCTGCTCGGAAAGCTGCGCCAGCGTCATGCCATGCACTGGAGTCTCGACCACAATTTCATGCGCGCCCACGGTGTTCATGCGGTCGAACATGCCCTCGGCCCGGCGGTCCGCACGGCCTTCCACCAGGAACAGCGGGGCGCGATCGTGAAAAACCCGGGCCGTCCACACGCCGGCCGAGTCGCGACACTCGCGGATGGCGGCGGGCGTCAGATGCTCGTTGCCGGGGCAAAAGGGGCAAACCCCGCTTTCATCGTGAACATCCGGCATTACCGGACGCTTGCCCGTAACCACCCAGCGCCGGGTAAATGGGTCCAAACGAAGTTCAGCCATGGGCGCGGCCTTTCGAACGAGAATGCGTGCTCAGCGCGATGGCTTTCGCGGCGAGCAACAGGTGAAAGCGACGGCTGTAATTCCCAACTTCTCATTCTAGCGTGGATTGACAATTACGTCATGCGGGATGAAATGGCGGGTGCTGTCCTAATTTGAACGTAGCGCCGCCATCTTGGTGGCTCAATGCCGACAGGAAGCCGGCGCTACATCTGAAATCAGGACAGCACCAAATGGCGGGTGCACACAGTCCTCGACGCGAGCCGGGTGGTATGGTAGCTTTAGACCTTTGTACCTATCCTATATGGAAGTGAAGCACATGGCAGAGATACTCCCCTTTCGCGCAGTGCATTATGACTCTCGGAAAGTCTCCGACCTCGGCGCGGTGGTAACGCAACCCTATGACAAGATTTCTCCCGAAATGCAGGAGCGTTACTACGGTTTGAGCCCGTACAACCTGGCGCGCATCATTCGTGGACGCACGCTGCCGGAGGACGGGCCCGCGGACAACGTCTACCTCCGCGCGGCGCGCGATTTCCAGGCGTGGATCCAGAGCGGCGTGCTGGTTCCAGAGCCAGGGCCGGCCATTTACCCCTATCATCAAGAATATGAAGTTCCCGGCCAGCCCGGCGTGCGCAAGGAAAGGCGTGGTTTTATCGCTTTGTTGCGTCTGGAGGACTACTCGGCGCGCGTGGTGCATCGTCACGAGATGACCCTTTCCGGCCCCAAGGCCGACCGCTCGGAATTGCTGAAGGCCACTCGCGCCCATTGCGGCCAGATCTTCATGCTCTATAGCGACCCTGGGGGGGCGATTGAAAGCCTGCTGGCGGCGCCCGCAGCGGAGCAGCCCTGGGAGCAGGTGACGGATGAGTACGGCACGCGGCACACCGCCTGGCGCACCGCCGATCCCAAGATTATTGCCGGAGTGACTGCCGCCATGGGTGACAAGCGGCTGGTGATCGCGGACGGCCATCATCGTTACGAAACGGCTCTTGCCTATCGCAATTACTGCCGGGAAACCGGCCAGGAGGACGGGCGCGCGGAGTATGTGATGGTGACGTGTGTTCGCATCGAAACTGACGGGCTCACTATCCTGCCCACGCACCGGCTGGCGCACAGCCTGGCTCGCTCCGGCTGGGCCAAGTTCGCCGGCGCGGCGCGCACGATTTTCGACTGGGAAGACGTGGTGGTGGAAGGGCCGCCAAGCGAGTGGACGGCGGAATTCCTTGCCCGGCTCCGAGCGGTGGGGCGCGAGCGGCCGGCGTTGGGCGCCTATGCGGGCGCCGGGAGACTGGCTCTGCTGCGCTTGCGTCCGGATTTTGATCTTGACGGCGCTCTCACCGACCTTGCTCCCACGCTGCGCCGGCTGGACGTCGTCCTGCTGCACCGCCTGGTGTTGGAACGCCTGCTGGGCATCGATGCGCAAGCCGTCCGCGAGGAAAAGAACCTGACTTACTTCCGCGACGCGGCGCTCGCCTGCCATGCGGCGGAGAAGAAGAGAGGGCAGATCGCATTCCTGCTGAATCCCACACCGGTCGAAGCCGTTCACGCCAACGCCCTCGCCGATTGCCCCATGCCGCAAAAATCCACCGACTTCTATCCCAAGCTGCTGTCCGGGATGACGATCTATTGGCTGGATAATCCCGCGGGACTGTAGCGACAGGGAAAGCGCAGCTCCCCGGGTCTTGGGGGAAAGTGCAACCCCCAAAGAACCGGGGCCCGCGCCAACTGGCATTTGCCGGTCGAAAGTTATTCGGCCGGCCGAACGTTCTGATTCACCCGGAAGAAGTTCCTGGGGTCGTACTTCTTCTTGATGGCGGCCAGGCGATCATAGTTGTCTCGATAGGTGGCCCGAACCCGGTCCTGGCCCTCTTCCATCATGAAGTTTACGTACGCGCCACCCGCCGAATACGGATGCAGGGCTTCCCAATAGTCCTTGCACCAAGCCGTGATCTTTTCGCGGTTGGCGGGGTGGGGGTCCACTCCCACGATGACCTCGGCGAATAACGCCTCGCGAAAACTATAGGCGGTTCTCGTTTCTGCCCACTCGCTGTGCCGCGCCATTGACAGGATAGAGGTGCATAGTGGAGAGCATGGTGGGCAGCTTTGACCCGTTTTCGACGTGCCGGGCAATGGCTTCGTCGGTCAGTTCAGTAAAGTTGTCAGCCCGCCAATACCATTGCAGGCCGGGAACGAACAGGGGGTCGAAGAGGCTCTGCACCGCCGGAAATGGCGCCGGCCCGACGTGGTCAAGGAGGGGGTTGCCCAGCGTTCGCATCGGTTTGAGAGATTTTTCTACCTGTTCAGCAGACCCGGTGCAACACCACACGATACCGCACACTTTCATGTTGTGGAGATGCGCGGGGAACATGGGGGCGGGTGGTATGGTGAGGAAGGCGAAGAAGCCGCTTACCTCCTCGGGAGCCTCCTTGATGAAATTTCGATAGGCACGGAGAACACTGGCGGCTTGGCCGAGCGGCCAGAAGGTTGGGCCGAAGTGGACCATTTTCACCGGATGGAGCCGAAATTCGAAGGAAGTGACCACGCCAAAGTTACCACCACCTCCACGCACCGCCCAAAAGAGGTCGGAATTCCGTTCACTATCTGCGGTTACAAAGCTCCCATCAGCCAAAACCATATCAACACTGACAAGATTGTCGATCGTCAGACCGTACTTGCGGGTGAGATATCCGATCCCTCCGCCGAGGGTGAGGCCGGCCACTCCTGTGGTGGAGATGAAGCCGCAGGGCGTAGCCATGCCGAAGGCGTGGGTAGCATGATCCACGTCGCCCCAGACGCACCCAGCCTCAGCGCGAACGGTTCCGGCTGCAGGGTTTACATGAACACCCTTCATTCGCGAGAGGTCGATAACCAGGCCGTCGTCGCAGGTCCCGAGGCCGGCGCCATTGTGGCCGCCGCCGCGGATTGCGGTCAACAAGCCATTTTCCCTCCCAAATCCCACCGCCGCCATAACATCGGCGACGTCCACGCAACGCGCGATGAGTCGCGGGCGCTTATCGATCATCGCGTTGTAGACTTTGCGTGCTGACTCATAAGCGGCATCCGTGGGCTGGACAAGCTCCCCCCGAAAGGAAACCTTTAACTGATCCACATTTTGTGCAGTCATAGGATTCTCCTATTCAATTTGAGGTCTATTGGGTTTTTCCCTGTGACTTTCTCGCAGACTCAACAATACACCCGCTTACCTCGTAATGCAATCATTTGACGGGGCTCGAAAACGTTTCGGAAGGTTGAGTGGGGAAAGCGGGTAGTCCAAACGGGATGGCGCCGGCTTGTTTTTCAAGGTCTGCGGTTTTTATCACCGAAGGTGCCCAAGCGCCGCGGACCTACAAAGCCGGTCCGCGCTCGCCTGCCTCTCGCCAACGATATGCTGTAGCCTCTGACTGCTATTGACAATCATAGCGTAGAACGGTAAACTAATAACGTGTTGCTGCGAGGTGTTGCCATGTCCGCACGCAATTCTCCCTTTCTCTGTCCATCCCCGCCCGTCTAAATTGATGATTGACGATTTGCGATTCAGGAGCAGGAAGGCGGGCTTGGCGATTGCGATTGAGAAGGAAGAAGGCGGGGGGGCGCGAAGATGAAACGCCAGGAGCTGCACGTGGAAGGATTTGAGGAGACCTCGGCTCTCCATGATGTACTAGAAACAAAATGGTTTATGTGTTTAGCGGCAAAACGTCTTCAAGCTTTATCTCATTCAAGCAAGGATAGTTAGCCTGAAATGCGGTAACCTGGACAAGAAATTTTGGTCGCGCTCTCCACGATGTACATGAAACAAAATGGGTTACAGGTGGAACGGCAAAAACCGTGCAACAATGCATGTCATTGAAATCAAGTGGCTTAGCCTATTCTGCCATGGCGCCGGCTACAAAAAAAATTCCCCCCAAAAATCGACGAGCGAAGCTGGAACGTCATTGAAAACAAACAGAAAGAAAATATCAGGTTTCTGGCTCTCCACGATGTTGTTGAGAAACAATGAGTTACGGTAATCTCTCCGCGATGTTGATGAAAATAATGGTGTTAGCATACTTCACGCTTCCAGCTTGGAGAAGGGTTAGGTAGATGTCAAGGCGGCGGACCCTGTCCCGGTTTTATCGCGACGCCCCCACGGCTGGGCGGGATCGCAAGAGAACCCGGCGGGGTAATCCCGCCGTCACAGCTTCAAATTGGATGGGGGATTGCTTTGAATTTCTCTGAGAACCATCTAAACTGAATGTGTTCCTTTTAGGAGGTAGAAGCGCAGTGTCAACCTTCAGCGAAGTCTTTCAAGTCTCCGGCGCCCGCATTGAATCTCTTGCAATGCTGCCGGAGCCCGCGCGTTCACACGAAGCCATCATCGAACGGGTGGAGAAGAACCCCGGCCTCGACGTGGAGGACGCAGCTTCGCTCGTGGCCTGGGCGCGCGAGCCCGAGCGGCGCGTGGAAATCCACACCGCGGCGCAGCGCGTTCGCGAGAAGTTGGCCCCGCACACGGTGGAGTTTGTCATTCCGGTTTATCTCTCCAGCTTCTGCGAAAACGAGTGCCTCTACTGCGGCTATCGCCAAAGCAATGCCATTACCGAGCGCGTGCGCCTGAGCCTGGACGAATTCAGCCGCGAGCTCGACCTGATTCTATCCTGGGGCCACCGGCAGATTGAGCTGGTGCTTTCAGAGGACCCCGAGTTCGGCCCCGACGCGGTGGCGCGCTACGTGGAGTTGACCCGCCAGAAGCTCGACCGCCGGGGCGGCGGCGTGGTGGGGCTGTGCTCCCCTGTTTACAAGCGTGAGGACTACGTGCGGTTGCGCGGGGCGGGCCTCGAATGGGTGGTGGAATGGCAGGAGACTTATCACCAACCGCACTTCGACCGCTGGCACGTGGCCGGCTCACCCAAGCGCGATTTCGAATACCGCCTGGATTTGTGGGACCGCGTTATCGCGGCAGGCATCAAGAAAATCGCCCTGGGCGCGCTGCTGGGCCTCTACGACTGGCGCTATGACGCGCTGGCCACCATCGAGCACGGCAACTACATGCGCCGCGCCTACGGCCTGGACCCGCACGCCATCGGCATTCCGCGCCTCAAGCCCGCGCGCGGCGTGCTGGCGTCGCAAAAGCCCTCGCGCTTCACCGTCGCGGACGACGACTACCGCTTGATCCTGAGTCTCTATCATCTTGCTTTCCCGCGCTCGCGGCTGTTCTTCAATACGCGTGAGAATTATGAAATGAATATTTCCATGGTGGCGGCGGGCGACCTCTTCACCGTGGACTGCGATACCTTTCCAGGCGGATACCTTCGGAATGACACGCCCGGACAATTCTTAACCCATGGCTTTCCCTCGCGGCGAGAGGTTGCCAGGGTGCTCGCGGCGCGCGGGCTCAAGAGTTTGTATCTGGAAGCCGAAACACCGCTGCCTAGTGGCGAGCGCCCCTCCGCCGTTGCGCCGCCTGACGTGGTGAAGTGGCGGCAAGAACACGCAAAGATACGCGCCGCCTTGCAGGACTGGAAGGCGATCCTTGCGGGGCTGGCTCTGCACCGCGGTGAAAATCTCTCTGACCGGCAGGCGGCGCTCGCGGCGCTGCACATGACTGTGCACTTTTTCAAAACCTATGCCATGGACCATTGCCGCCGGGAAGAAAATGATTTTTTCCGCACCATCGCGCCAGGCCCCGAAACGATGGCAAAACTCCAGGCATTCCGCGACGGGCACGAGCGCCTGGGGATCGATCTCGACAAGTTTGAAAGGCAGATGGCCTCCTACCAACTCTCGGGCGACCCCAGTGTGCTGCTTTCCCTGGGAGAACGCACCATTCGCGAGCTGGGCGAGCACCTTGCCGCGGAAGAGGAGTTTACGGCGAGGCACCCCATCGTCCCTGGTTCCGCGTCAGCCCTCCACGGAATTGCAGCGAGGAGCAGATGAAAGAGAATAAACTCCCTCCGAAGCTCTCGGTTAGCCGCTTCGCGGCTGTGGGTGCTCTGGTGGGACTGCTTGTCGGAGTCCTCGAGGCCCTGTATAAACTCAGGTACCCCGCCCCGCCATATCTTTTCAAGCCCAGTGTCAGTTACGTGATCCTATTTCTGGGTCCCTTACTTTATGCTTTGGTTGGTGGATTTATTGGTATGGTTTCGGGACTATTCGTTGACAGCCTAAGCGGCCGAGTTTGGCGCATCATTGCTATTATTCTTGGAATTTATCTGGTGGCAATGCTGGTTCTCGCAATTTCAAAGGATCCAAGGTATGCAGTTCTCGTTTTGATGGGCCCATACCCAACTCCGTTCAGCCTGGCCATGAGAGCTGGGATTCTTCTCGGGGGATGGGGGGCTTCCATAGTGGGGCGCCTCCTCCCTCTTAAAACTCTGAGTGTTCTTCTCGCCGTGGTGTTTGTCGTATCGTTGCTCGGCGTGGGCGTCTATGCCATAAGGCCATCAATCTATCGAGCCCGCGTGGCGGCTATACGCCCAGCGTCGGCAGGCAAACCCAATATTATCCTGATTACACTCGACACGGTGCGGGCGGACCACCTTTCTCTTTACGGATATCCTCGCCGCACCACTCCGGGCATCGACAAGTGGGCGCGTCAGGGCACCGTGTTTGAGAACGCCATTGCGGCTTCATCCTGGACGTTGCCTTCCCATGCTTCGATATTTACCGGTTTGCTCCCGCATCAGCACGGCGCTGATGCCGCCAAACCGTTGGACCCAAGCTGGTGGACCCTCGGTGACGTGTTGGGCTCACGGGGCTACGAGACTGCGGGTTTCACTTCCAATCTTGACTACGGCGAGCTGGGCTGGGGAATGGGGAACGGCTTTGAGTTTTATGACGACGATAGCACCTCGGTGCGACATAATCTCAGAAACTTGCTCTTGGGCAGCTTGATTCTCCAAAAACCCTACAGCATGTATGTGCAGCCGGGGCCTATGGACCGTAGGGACGCGCGCCAGATCAACCGCGACGTTCTCCGCTGGTTTCAACACCGCTCGCCAAAGCCCTTCTACCTCTTCATAAACTATTTCGATGTTCACGACCCATATCTACTCCCCGGGCACTCTCCTTCCCGTTTCGGCCAGGTGTCGCCATGGCTGATCCGCAGGATCGGATCAGATTTGGGCGAGTACGGCAAAGGGCACATTTCCGCCGAGGATACTGAAACCCTTATTACCAGCTACGATAACTGCTTGGCATTCTTGGATGCCTCTGTAGATGAGCTCTTGAATTCTCTTTCCCGCCTTCCAGGATGGGATAACACCATCGTCATCATTACTTCCGACCATGGCGAGGCCTTCGGCGAGCACGGCGCTTATGGTCATGGTAATAGCCTTTACAGAGAAGAGGTGCATGTTCCTCTCGTGATTTTGGGGCCCCATGTCCCATCAGGCTTTCGCGTTTCACGGTTGGTCGGGATACAAGAGATCTTTGAGACAGTCCTTGAACTTTCCGGTATGGACAACCCGCCATTTCAACGGGCCAGCCTCCAGCGTTTTTGGCGGCCCGGGTCTGACCCCGGCCACTTTGATGAATTTGTATTATCAGAACTATCACAGACCGGAATCAGCTTGACAACTCCCGAATGGCAATATCTCCGCGACTCGCAGGGCAACGAAAAACTGTATCATTGGGTGAGTGATCCAGAAGAAAAGTACGATGTGAGCAAGTCGCCTGAGTATCAGAACATGCTTAGGGACCTTCAAATCCAGCTTGGTGCGACCGTCACCAATTCGGTCCGCCCCTGGAAAGGGCGGGATTACCTGTCCGCACTAGGTGGATCTGAACGCTTCTGGGCGGAAGTTGCCCGCATGAGCCCTGATCCGGATTCGATCTCTGCTCATCCGCTACGGCCCCCCATGGGAACCTCACAGGCCTTTTTCCCGCGCCGGGGTTCCACGTCAACCCAACGACCGCCATCGGCGGATCAGGAACTGCTGCGAAGCCTCCCTTACCATTAGGTTCCATCTATTTCGGTGGGATCACAGGGATTGCAGGTCTAATTAATGCCGTGGCTGGCGAGCTGGCTCACGTCGGCCGAACAGAGGATAATTTTTGGTGAACTGTGACATGAGAACTCAAAAGGTGATCGACCATTTCAAGGGAAGGGATCTGAATTGAATTGCTTCTTCGGAGCTTCTCACCCATGCGGAATATTGCCATCCATTATCATGAGGTTCCGGTGTCGCTCCAGCCCAACGCAGTTCGAATGGGGCTTCCGATGTGAGCACAAAGCTGATGCCTTGCTTTTGGACGATTACTGGAACACGACGAGACATGACGCCCCCTCTTAGCAGCTCTTCGACTTCATCTTGGGAAAGTGAATGAGCGCAAAGGGCCAGTCAAGAACGCATGCGAGTGCTTGGGTTTTTCAAGACGGGGCGTGGTCTCAAAATTGCGGTTTTGCGTCCAGGCTTGCCACGCCGTGACCAGCAACAACACAACGATCCGCCTGAAAAGCCAATATCCGTGTGGCTGAACCAGGTGCGTTCGAGCGAGAGCCACTCTGACATGCGCCGGGCCATCGGCAAAATAGACAGGGCCGGTCGCCAGCACGCGACTGACCAGCACCATGATGGCCAGCATTCAGAGGTAGGTCTCAAAGCAATCTGGATTGTGTTGAGCGTTACTAGGATTAGACTTGGAAGTGCTCAACGACCAAGGCGAGCCGGGAAAGGAGCCGAAGCCCTGCAGCATTTTATCGGATGTGACGTACACACGCGCAACCAAGTGGTGGCCTGGATCGAAGCGGAAACGGGAGAGATCAAAAAGCGGCGGTTGGAGCACGAGGGCCAGGAAGTGAGAGAGTTCTACGCGCAGTTTCCGCGGGGAACGGTGGTGGGGATCGAAGCGACGTTTCCCGCGTATGGGTTCGAGCGGCTGATGGGAGAGTTTGGGCACGAGTTGTGGGTGGGGGACGCGGCGCGCCTTCGGGCCAGCGAAGTGCGCTATCAGAAAACCGACGCCCGCGACGCCGAGCATATTCTGGATTTGCTGCGCACCGGCCGTTTCCCGCGCATCTGGGTACCGTCCCTGGAAGAGCGCGATTTGCGGCAGTTACTGGTACATCGAATGAAGCAGGTGCGGGCGCGCACGCAGGTGAAGAATCAACTGCACGCGCTGGCGATCAGCCAGGGAGTGTGCCGGAAGGGCAAGCTGTGGAGCGTGAAGGGAAGGAAAGAGCTCGAGAGCCTCGCACTGTTGCCCTGGGCAGCGCGAAGGCGGAAAGAATTGCTGGAGACGCTGGACCGCTTGGACGCGCAGGTGCGGGAACTGGACCGGGCAGTGGAAGAAGCCGGGCGCGCGCGCCAGGAGGTAGCCCTGCTGCGCACCCATCCGGGAGTGGGCATGGTGGTGGCGCTGGCCTTCGTGCTGACGGTGGGACCGGTCGAGCGCTTCTCCAACAGCCGCAAGCTGGTGAGCTACTGCGGGCTGAATCCGCGCGAGAACTCCTCGGGGGGTCGGCAGCGCCTGGGTTCGATTAGTAAGCAAGGGAACACGATGATGCGCTGGCTGTTGGTGGAAGCCGCGCAGACGGCGGCGCGCCTGGATCCGCAGTTGCGTCGCACCTCTCAACGCTTGAAGAAACAGAAGACGAGCGGAGTGGCGAAAATCGCGGTCGCTCGCCGTCTGGCGGTGCGGTTGTTCTGGATGCTGCGTACGCGCCACAACTACACGCAGCTCGTTCACATGTCCGGTAGCCCGAGTAGCGCGGTGGTTCCGCAGCAGGCGGGATCGAACGTCTGATTGGGCGCCGGGCCTCCCCGCACGACGGCGGGGAGGTCGTACGGTGAATCATGGTGCCCGCCGCCCGTGAGGGTGAAAACGCGCGGCGGGATCGCATAGATGAGTGGTGGAACCCCAGCGTTCCATCGTGAGATTCGACGAGGCGAGCCTTGGTCGGTTTGAGCCCAAAACGAATCGCACAGGGGAAAGGCGCGAGAAAAACCTCACCGCCACCCCCACGGAGAACTATCGCTTGACAACGCCGATGCCGTTATAGACGGGCTACCCCGCTCAGGGCTGTACCTGCGCCAGCCCACTGCGACCGCCACCTGACTAATTGCCGGCGTCTTCAAGCGGACTATTGCGGTACTGTTCGATCCACCATGCGGAAATGTAATGTTCTCGGCGAAGAACGGTTTGAACCTCCTCGATTTCGGGTGACTGCACCAATTTCCTCGCATCCAGGTCCCACACGTCTGCCGTGTGCAGGTTTACAGCAAACCGGCCTATTGGGGGAGAGCCCTTTGCTTTCCGTGGCGTTTTGTAGATGAAGAAGAAATAGTAGTCTCTCGAATTAATCCCTGGAAGGTCAAAGCTGGTTTCCCATTCCCAATCAATCTCTGCTCCTTTAGACTGAAGCTCTCTCGCGATGGGTACTAAATGGACCAAGATGGCAGCTTCGTTGCCAGTGACGGCCTCGGGGACAGGTGTGCGCTCATCGAAGCCGGGCACTTTGCAGCCCCACCCATCGCGATAACCTCGGAAGAACAATACCGCAATGGGAGTCTGGAGAGCGCTGTCGAGGCGCTTCATGGAATCGCAAATCTTTTCTCGCGCCAGGTCTGTTTCCGCCGATCCGGCACCACAGGATACATCGATCTCCATTCCCTTCCCGTTCGGCTGCGGAATCTTGTATGGCAGTTCGGGTAAAGGCGGACGCTCATCCAGTTCTTTCTTGAATTCCCTGGGGGTCGGCGACTCCATCCAGATCACATCCAACTCCGCCAGGCCCTTTAGCAAGTTCTGCATCTCTTGTGGTGAGATCCAAAATATGTCTCCTGCGAGCATGTTCGACGTCCATGTGCCGTAACGACGGTCCTTCTTCTCCACCGCCCGAAAGATTGCCGGCGGGGCGACGAAGGATGAAGCCACCGGAGGTCGGTACAGGAACCGGACAGCGCAGTCCCTGCCGGACAGGCACTTTGTCAGCACAGCGGGTGCCGCCGGCCACTTCTGTTGTGCGGGCGCGGCGGCCAGGGCAGCCCCTAAACCAACCAAGAGTAGCTGGCCGATACGTATTGCAGACATACTTCCTCCTCCTTCACTTTGTTCATGGGATGATTTTGAATCCGGGGTATTCCCTTCTGATCAGTTGAAGCGAGCCGTATTGCTCGGTTGGGGTTGACTTTCTCGGCTTCGTCGTGATCTTGGTCACGCCTTTTTTCACTGTGAATCCCCAGGTAAATGATCCGCCGACAGTGAAATTACCATTACTGTCCGTTTGAACCCCAGTCGAGACAAATGACATTGAGCCCCCGGTTGCGTCACCGAAGGAGGGCGAATCAAAGAGGATGCTCTCGTTGCCCTGATCGGATGTGCTCCCGTGGATCGGAGCCGGGTCGGTCGGCGATCCAGTGGCTTCAGTGTAATCTGTGTGTGCATGAGGTTTATCGCCAGTACTGTAGATTGTTTGGACCCATTTGGTATCGGGATCACTGGGCACAGCCCAGATCGTCATGCCGAAACCACCCTCTATGCTTTTATCCAGAGTCTTTACGTTTACGTTTATCGCCTTGAGGAAACCGGGGACAGGAACGTGTGAAAAAATCAAAAAAGACTGGAAATTGACATAGCTTAAATATCTGGGCTCTGGTACACTGGAGACATGAACACCGACCCTAAGGTTACTCGTCCCCGTTTAATGGCTGTGAATCGGCAGCAGATGGTGATGCGGGCGATTGATGTAGAGCGACTGATTGCGGAAGATCACCCTGCGCGCGCGATTTGGGAGTTGGTAGGGCGGCTGGATCTGAGCGGGTATTATGCCGCCATCGCCGCGGTGGAGGGGCGGGCGGGGAGAGATCATACCGATCCGCAGGTTTTGATCAGTCTCTGGCTGTATGCTTACAGCCGGGGAATGAGTTCGGCCCGCGAGGTGGCGCGCCAGTGCGAGTATGAACCGGCCTTGCAGTGGCTGTGCGGGCTGGGGCCGGTCAGCCACCGCACGCTTTCCGGGTTTCGTTGCAGTCAAAAGGCGGCGCTGGACGATTTGTTCGTGCAGGTGCTGGGGATGCTGAGCGCCGAGGGTCTGATCACTCTGGAGCGGGTGACGCTGGATGGCACGAAGATCAAGGCCAACGCCGGCGGCAATACGTTCCGCCGCCAGGAGACGCTGGAAGCTCACCTGCAATTGGCGCGCGAGCAGGTTCGGTTGATGGAGGAACAAGCGGCGGAAGAGGAGCAGAGGGCCCAGCGGCAGGTGGCGGCGCGGCGGCGTGCCGCCCGGCAACGCCAGAGCCGTTTGGAGGCGGCAGTGCGCGAGGTGGAGCGCTTGCAGCGCGAGAAAAAGGACGATCGCGACAGTTTTGTGGCCCGCGCCTCCGGCACCGACCCGGAAGCCCACGTGATGAGAAATGGCGAGGGGGGCACGGTTCCCAGCTACAACCTGCAACTGCTGACCGACGCCGCGCAGGGGCTGATCGTGAATGTGGAAGCGACCACGGACGCCGTCGATCACCACCAACTGGCACCGGCCCTGGACCGCTGTGAGCAAACGCTGGGACGCCGCCCCGAGCAGGTGGTTGCCGATGGCGACTACACCAATCACGCCTCGGTCGCGGCGGCGGCGAATTCCGGAGTGGACTTTTATGGATCGTGGCAGGAGAGTTGGAAGCCCGGCGAACGCGATGCCCAGGGCCGCAGCGCCGCGTTTCTCGCCAGCGCCTTCCCCTATGATGCCGGGCAGGATGGCTTCACTTGCCCGGCGAGAGAAATCCTGAGTCACCGTGCCATACAAAACCGCGAGCACGGGGTTCGCATCCACGTCTATCGCCCGTCGCGGGAGGCTTGCCGGAACTGTGCGTTGCGCCGCCAGTGCGCGCCGCCGAAAGCGCGTCCCGCTTGGGTCCGGTCGATTTCACGCCTGGAAGAGCCGGCGGCGACCGTGGCTTTCAAGGCCAAGATGGCCACGGAAGAAGCCAAGCAGATTTACGGCCAACGCTCGCGCCTCGCCGAGTTCCCCCACGCCTGGATTAAAGAACGCTGCGGCCTGCGTCAGTTCCGCTGTCGCGGCCGCTTGAAGGCAACCCTGGAAGCCACTTGGGCAGCGCTGAGTTATAACCTGACCCGATGGTTCGCCCTGCGGCGGCGACCCACCCTGACCGAAGCCGCTCTGGCGCCGGCGTAAGGGCAGAGCACCCAAGCGCCAAAAGGTGCGGAGGAAGAAATCCTGCTGCCCTCGGCGCCCACCGGGCAAGATCATCCGTAGCCGGGATTACCCCCACGCCAAGTGAAATCATCGTGCCTCCCGACTTATCCATACCCCGCGGTTCTCAAAGCGCATTTCTTCACACGTTCCAGGAACCATTTCTCGGGCGCCCGCACTTCAGTATCGTGTTTTCCAGATAATAAAATGGTTCCTGGAACGTGTGAAAAAATTGGCTTTACCGATTTCAGCACTATGCATTTTCAATACGTTACACGGTTGAAAAGGGGTTCGAATTCAATTTTTTCACACGTTCCTGACACCATTGACCCCTCGTGGCACTATGGGAGAGCGAAGAGCGGAGGTTGGAAAGAGCGGCTTAGGAAGGTTCAACGCGGCGCGGCGTCCGACGCCTGGAAAGCGACGACCAGCCAACGGCCATCGCGTCTGACATAGACTTTGATAAAGCGCCAATCGTCATCAAGGGTTTTTCCGTTAAGGGTGCGAGTCCGCTGAAGTCGACCGGACACCACGGCAACTTCATCGTATACTCGTACTTTCACTTCTGAGGTCTGATATCTCTGGAATTTCATGCGCCCTGACCGGGCGAATCCGAGCACTTCGGATTTCGACATAACGGGCATTCGTGGGACCGTCACCTCCAAGTCATCTGCCCAAAGTTTATCGAGGGAATCCGCGTCGCTGTTCTTCTGCGCATCATTCCAAACGGTTTCCAATCTCATCAATTCTTTGACGACAGCGGTATCCTGATTCTGCTGTGGCGTGAGGCTGAAGGCCAGAAGGGCTATGAGGGTAATCATGTGGAGGATTATATACTGAATTTTCAAAGTAGCGCACTACCGGGAAAATGGAGGTATAGACATCGCAGCAGGGGGGCGGTAGCTGGGAATGGTGTCTGGAACGTGTGAAAAAATTGGCTTTACCGATTTCAGCACTATGCATTTTCAATACGTTACACGGTTGAAAAGGGGTTCGAATTCAATTTTTTCACACGTTCCAGGAACCATTTCTCCCAATCGGGCATTAACAACAATTGGATGTTTATCAAATGAAGAACCGCAGAGTCTGAAATGCACAGACTCTGCGCTTTCTCCCGCGCAAGTAACCCCTCACCCGTCCGGCCCCGGCTGGTGAGAACGCCGGTCGCCGGACACCCTCTCCCCTCGGAGAGAGAAAAAAGATGTTTCGAGCGCACGCGCACGCGCGCTAAGACTGTGTTTTCCTTCTCCCAAGGGGAGAAGGTGGACCGCGACGGGCGTTCTCACCAGCCGTCGCGGGCAGGGGGCCCCACGTTCTGCTTGTCGTGGGGATGAGGGGTCTTTTCCGCGGTTGTTCCCAAACAAAGGCGGTGTTCAGGGAAAAGGTCTGACACCTTTTCTCCACCACCTTTTCTCCGACCCCTTTTCTCCCCCCTTCATTCCGTAACCGCTGATGACTCTGAACGACGCTTGCGCCGAGCAGCAGTTTTGCTTATACTGATTGCTACCCTGGGAAATCAAAATAGAAACTGAAGTTCAACAGGTCTTGGCCTCAAGCAGCACTGCGCCATTGTCCGTTTCGTGGCGGAGTACCGGAGGCGTACCGTGGGATGGAGTTTGACGGGCCAGCACATGCATCGATGGGCCCAAGGGAGGAGCTATGCTACCAGGACTGGATCAGCTTAAGCACATCGTTGTGCTCATGATGGAGAACCGCTCGTTCGACCATCTCCTGGGCTCACTGCAGTCGCGTGACCCCAGGATCGACGGCGTTACCGGCAATGAGTCGAATCTCGACACCACGGGCGTGCAGGCGAACGTCAGTCCGACCGCCCAGGACCAGGGCCAGTTGGAACCCGACCCCGGCCACCACTTCGAGGATACTTATTGCGAGCTTTACGGAGATTGGCCCGAGCCCGGCAATGCCTCCCTGGCAGCCGATCCGCCCATGAACGGCTTCGTTCGCGCCTATTACTCGAAGCGCCAGGACGTAAGCCACTCGCGGCTGATCATGAACTACTTCACCGCGCCCAACGCGCCGGTGATCAACAACCTGGCCCAGCAATACGCGCTTTTCAACCGCTGGCACGCGTCGCTGCCGGGTCCCACCGTTCCCAACCGCGTCTTCGCCCACTTTGGCACCTCCTTCGGCCATCTGGACAATAGTTCTCTGGACTACACTCTCGCCAAGTACCCCACCATCTACGAGCGGTTGGTCCAGAACGGCCATACGGCCAAGATCTATTACTACGACGACACGAGCGGGACCATCGCCCTGCCCTTTCTGCTGAAGAACCAACCTCAGCTTTTCGGCCTGTTCGACGAGTTTGTGGATGATTGCAAGTCGGGGAACCTGCCGGATTACAGTTTCGTCGAGCCCAATTACGCGGACCACTCGGTGGGCAACGGTTATCTGCCGGCCATGGACCAGCACCCCGACCACAGTGTGAAAGCCGGGGAGGAGTTCATTGCCAAGGTTTATATGTCGCTGTTCGTTGACTACCCGAATGTGGACGTCTGGCAGAACACGCTGCTCCTCCTGGTCTATGACGAGCACGGTGGCATTTACGATCACGTCCCGCCGCCCGCCTGCACACCGGACGAGTTCAAGGACTCAACCTACGGGTTTCAATTCGACCGCTTGGGTGTTCGCGTGCCCGCCATCGCTATTTCCCCCTGGATTCCCGCCGGCACGGTGATCGACGGGAGGAATGATCCCACCCAGGTGTTCAATCACTCCTCGATACCGGCAACGGTCAGCAAGTTTTTCCTTCCCAACTTCAACGGGCCAAGGTCACCCCGCGAGACCAGTGCCCCGACCTTTCTCGACAACCTGCTGACCCTGCCCGCGCCGCGCCAGGACTTTCTGACGTTCCAGACTCCCGGTATCTTTACCCCGCACAAGCGCAGCGGCGAACCTCACGCCAAGCGAGTGTTGATGGATCCTCCGCCGGCCAGCGCCACGTAGGATCGGCGCCCCATGTCGGAGTTGCTGCGCGACCACGTGGCGGCCCTGCACGACATGCTTCCGCCCGAAGAGCAGAAGAAGCACAGCCTCCGCCGGATGCGCACCGAGCGCCATGCCGGTGAGTTCATCGCCAAGGCAACATCGTATCTGCGGCAGGCGCAGAAACCGAGGGACTAACGGAGGTCGCACTATGAAGAGGTGGCTGGGTCTTCTGACCGGAATGCTGGGGTGCTTGCTGGCGGTTTCATCGGTTTGGGCACAACAGGGGGAGTTCGCCGGCGAAGTCGATACCGAGAAGGGGGAGGTGGCGCAGGACTGTTTCTCCAGCCCCTCCACCCCTCCCGGCGCGCCCAGCACCTCCGGCAACGCTACGCCCTCGACTCCGCAGAAATCCACCGGCAGCATCGGCGGGTGCCTGGGCGATCTCTTCACCGGCAAGCCGTTTCATATCGGTTTCGGCAGCCTCTCGCCGCAGAACGGGGAAGGGCTGGGTCCGGCACTGGTGTTCGAGCACGAGCCCACCGAGAATTGGCGCTTCCACATCGATGCCGACGCCATTGCCACCACCAACCTTTCGTGGCGAGCGGGCGTTTACCTGAACGCCATTCATGTGCATTCGGAGAAAATGCAGGTAACGCACGTCACCCGGCGCCCCACGAAGGCAGCGGCGGTCAAACCCTTCGAACTTCCACTCAGTCCCGGCGTGAATGTTTACGCGCAGGTGACCTCGCTCAACAAGCTGCTATATTACGGCGAGGGCAATTTCACCACGGTCTCACAGGAATCTCTCTACGTCATGAATGAGGGCATCGTGGGCGCCAATACGCTGATTCCCTTGAAGAATTCCGGACTGGGCTTGTTTGCTGAAGCCGACGGCCGGTTCGTTGACATTCGCGGCAGCAGCAGCTCCTCCCTTCCCTCGCTGGATAATATCTATACGGAAGCCACCGCGCCGGGACTTGCCAACCAACCTGCCTTTCTTCAGTTCGGCGAAGGCCTGCGCTATAGCCGCGAATTCAACGGCCGGCTGAACCTTGACTACGCGGGCACGCTGCAGGAGTTCATCGCTCCCAGCGCTTCCCAGTACTCGTTCCGACGGTACAACCTTGATCTCGGCCGCACGCTGCGCCTCTACGGCAAGACCGCCACCGTCGGGGGGGTGGACCTTGCCGGGCCGGACGAGAGCCCCAAGACGCTGCCCCAGGCGCGCGACAAGAAGACCTACGTGCGCAATGCCGAGGGCACCATCAGCCTTGATGTGCTGCTGACCGAATCGATGGCTCCGGCGGGTCACTCGGTCCCATTCTATTTCCAGCCGACGTTGGGTGGAACGGACATCGATGGCAATTCCTTGTTGCTTCCCAGTTACGCCGACTATCGCTGGCGCGCACCGAACGCCATGCTCTTTCGCCTGAGCACCGAGCACTCCGTCTGGGGGCCGATCGGAATCATGGCGCTGGCCGACGCCGGTCACGTAGCGATGACGCGCGATGATCTGGACTTCACCCATTTCAAACACAGCTACGGCGTGGGAGTGACGATTCGCGCCGGCGGCCTTCCCCAAGTTAATCTGGTCTTTGCTTGGGGCGGCCACGAGGGTACCCACACTACGGGCAACCTCAATTCCAGCGTTCTGGGGGGGACGGAGCGACCATCCCTTTTCTGAGCGGATAGCGCGTGCTTAACGGCATCGGCGTTGGGGAAAACCGGGACTGGAACGTGTGAAAAACTCGATTTTGGTCATGTTATTCACAATGTAACCAATTGAAGAATCATAATGGCAACATTGGTAAGGTCGATTTTTTCAGATGTTCCAAGCGCCATATTTCCGATTTACCGACATCAAACCTTCCGCGGCTTCCCACTAGGTATAACGGATTGCGCATTGGGGGCCTGTAACTGCCCCTGGCGGGAAGTCGCCGACCCGTCCAGAAGCTCGTAACCACCCCCCGCGCTAACCGCTCCGCCGCCTTCCTCCACTGCGTTAATGCTGGACCGCAGGTCCGTGATCGTGATTGGCGGACTTTCGGCCTGGGCCTTGTTAGGCCGCGCCTTTGGGGCTGAAAGGCCCGAACCTCTCTTTTGAAACCATTACGTCAAATCAGGACGCTACGGCGGCGTGATGTCCTCAGCAGGAAATGGGAATATCAGCTATAATCGTCGTGTCAAGTCGTTCCGGGAGGAATAGAAAAGACCTTATGGAAACGGATCAAAGTACGCCCGCTGGTAAGGAGTGGAAAGTCCGCCGAGTGGGAACGGTAACATTCGCCATCTCCAAACCGAAGAGAAAGCCCAACAAGCTGCGCCAGATGCGCCTGAAGAATCGCCGGCGAGCGCGCTGAGCGGCCATTCGTCCCAGCGGTTATAAACCCCACATTCAGACCACGGGATGAATGTGGGGAGGATGGCGATGACCTATCCGTCAGGAGAAAGGTTCATTGCTCAGGCCCGCGAACGGCGCGCGAGGCCGGCAAGGTGCATTCGCCAAAGCTGCCATTGGGAATTACGAACCATAGCGGGCGCTCCCATGGTCTGGAACCTCCGCGCACGGGTTTTCCTTCATCTTTCTGACCGTCTATGAGATGAGGACCATGCCTCTCCTGAACTCAGATACCCGGTCATTCTCGTTGCCGCGGCGCTGGCCACCCCAGCGTGGAGACTCACCTCCATCGCGGGGGCAGTTTTTTGCCGTAGGACCGGTGATTTAGTATTAGAACTCGTGCCCGCCCATACGAATGGGCCGTCCATACAACTTTTGGCGGCAGGAAAGACTCTATCCATTAGGACTCTGTCCGAAGAGTGGGAAGCGTGGGCAATGACAGGGACTCCGCGATGAAATCTAATTCGAACCTTACAAGGCAATGGGTGGTGGGAATAGCCGTGCTGATGATGGCGTGCTTGCTGTGTCTGGCCGCGGCCCCACCGGACCAACCGCTGTCGACGGACGACGTCACGCTGCTCCTGCTCGGAAGCTCATCCAGCAAGATTATTCCCATGGTCGAACAGCGCGGTGTGAGCTTCCAGATGAACCCCAACCTGGCCAAGAAGTTCCACGACCTGGGCGCCAGCGACGATTTGATTGATGCCTTGCAGAAGGCGGGAAACAAAGCCGCCGCAGCCACGGTGAGCGCGCCTGCCCCTGAACCTGCACCCGCGGCGGCCGCACCCACTCCGGCCCTCTCGGCCGCGGGACCGTCGCCGGCGGCCTCCTCGACACCGGCGGGGCCATCCGCTTCCGAGCCGGTAATGCACACGCGGCAGGCGACCTCTACCGCCAGTGGACCTTCGCTGGAGCGCCCGTCCTTGGCTGCCTCACCCGCACCGGAACCATCACCAGAGGGCAAACCCAACGCTCCCGACGCCCCCGAACCCCGCGCGGCAGAGGCGCCGCAGGGAACGCCCTCGACGCCGACAGCGTCCACCGCCCCGGCTGAGCCCTCTTCTTCCGAACCCGTTTTGCACACGCGGCAAGCCAGCGCCCAGGCAGCCGCACCTGCGTCAAGTGCTCCTTCCCCCGCGCCCGCCTCGCCATCATCCTCGGAGCCGGTCTTGCACGCATCGGCAAAGAACGAACCTCCGCCGGCGGCCCCGGCGGTGGCGAACTCTCCGGGATTGAAGGATCCCGATCCGGCAGCAGTCCAGCACATCATCTCGGAGTTTGCCGCCAAAGAGAAAATCTTTCGCGAGGCTCGCAATAATTACACCTACCACCAGATTAACAAGGTTCAGGAACTCGGCCCCGGGAACGAAGTGGTGGGAACCTTTGAGCAAGAGTGGGACATTCTCTATGACGACAGCGGCAAGCGCATCGAGAAGGTTACCTATGCGCCCCTGAACACGCTGAAGGGCTTGATTGTCACCAAGGAGGACATTGAGGGGTTTCGCAACATTCAACCCTTTGTCCTCACCACGGACGAGTTGCCGGAATACGACATCAAGTATTTGGGCCACGTCAAAGTGGATGAGATTACCGCCTACGTGTTCTCCATCCGGCCCAAGGAAATCGAGAAGAACCGGCAATACTTCCAAGGCATTGTGTGGGTCAACGACCGGGATTTGCAGATTGTCAAAAGTGAGGGCAAACAGGTGCCCCAGGACAAGACCCACCACGGGCAGGAAAATCTGTTCCCGCGGTTTACCACTTGGCGCGAGCAAGTGGATGGCAAGTTCTGGTTTCCCACCTACACCATGGCCGATGATACCCTCTATTTCTCCAACGGCCCGCCCGTCCACATGAAGGAAGTCGTTCGCTATACCGACTATAAGCAGTTCAAGTCGGGCGTGCGCATCCTGACGGTGGAACAAGTCGACAAACCCAAGGATCAGACCGCGCCGGCCACCCCTCCGCCCCAGAAATAGCAAGGGGAAGTGACATTGAGCTTTCGACTTGGGGCAAGGGGATATCTGCGTTCACCGCGAGCCGCCGCTTGCTGTTACAATTCCTGGCATGAAACCCCTGGAATTAAGTTGGCGCACGGTGCTGGTGCGCCCGCGCAATCCTCTGAACATCGGGGCGGCGGCGCGGGCCCTGGCGAATTTCGGCTTGCTGGAAATGGCGGTCGTCGCTCCTTTTGAACCCACGTGGGTGGAGGCGCGCTCATCGGCGGTAGGCGCCGAGGCGGTGATGGCGCGAGCGCGCGCTGTTCCTACCCTCGCCGGCGCAATCGGCGAGACCACGCTGGTGATGGGCACCACGACCGGCTCCCGCAGAATTCCCCATCGCGAGCTCCTGCCATTGCCCGAACTTGGTTCTTGGCTAAGACTCCGCCAGGCGCGGGGAGAAGCCGCCCTGCTCTTCGGTGCGGAGAAGACCGGCCTTTCCAACCAGGACATGAGCTACTGCCACGCGCTGGTGCGTATTCCCACCACGCCGGAATGCCCTTCCATGAACCTGGGGCAGGCCGTCGCGGTTTGCGCGTACGAACTGGCCCGTGCGGGCATTGTCCCGGCGCGGCCGCCGCGCCTTACCACCCATCGTTCCCAGCCCGCCAACCTGCAAACGCTCGAACACATCTTGCAGCGTGCCGCGCGCGTGTTGGATGTATCGGGCTATCTCCAACCCAGAAGCCGCGCCGCCATGTTGATCAAGCTGCGCCATTTTTTACTCGACTTGAACCTCACCTCGAACGGCGCGCGCATTCTGGGTGGAGTTCTTTCGCAGGTGGAGTGGAAGTTGGAGCAGAAGCATGTAGACGGGATACGGTAGACGGGATACAGGGTACAAGTTCCCCTGTCTACCGTCTACCGCCTGCCGTATGCCGTCTACCGCATCCTGTCTGCCGTTATCTGCCGGCCTTTTGACGCTTCCGCAGCGCAGCGCTATAATTCCTTAGGGTCTTCACGAACCAGGAGGTTTTCTTGCCGCTGTACGAGTACGAGTGCAAAAAATGCCGGCGAAGGGTGGAGAAAATCCAGAAGTACTCGGATCCGATCCTGACTATCTGTGAAAGTTGTGGGGGGAAGCTCGAGCGCTTGGTTCTCGTCGCCTGCCATCCGGTTCAAGGGTTCGGGTTGGTACGTCAACGATTACGCGAAGAAGTCGTCAGATGCCAGCGGCAATTCGTCTGCCGATTCTTCCCCCCCAACAGAGAAAAAGGAAACAGAGAAGAAAGCAACGGAGAAGAAGGAAAAGGAATCCAGCAAGCCGGCCGAAACTGCCAAGACCAGTCCCGCCAAAGACTGAGGACAGGTTCTGGGTGCTGGGTTCTGGGTGTTAGGTGTCCAACCCTCGGTCTTCGGTGTCAGGTGTCAGCCGTAGGAACACTCGCGGACTCTTCCCATCACCCACTACCCAGAACCCAAATCCCGGCATTTAGAGTGGCAGTGACTTTAGGTACGTGCGAAACGCCTTGCCCATGTCCGGCCGTTGCAAGGCAATTTCCACGGTGGCTTGCAGGAAGCCGAGCTTGTCACCTGCGTCGTATCGCTTGCCCTCGAAGACATAACCATAAACGGGTTCCTTGGCGAGAAGCCGGCACAGCGCATCGGTGAGCTGGATTTCCCCTCCGGCGCCGGCGCCCGTGCTGGCCAGGGCCTTCCAGATCGCCGGGGTCAGGATGTAACGCCCAATCACCGCCAAGTTGGAGGGGGCCTTGGATGGCGAGGGCTTCTCGACCATGTCCTCAATCCGGTAAAGCCGCCCCTGGCAATTCCATCCCGGCGCCAAATGCCCGCGGATAACGCCGTATTGGGAAACCGTCTTGTGGGCAACCCGCTGAATCGCGATCACGCTGTGCCCAAAGCGTTCATAGATCCCCAGCATCTGCTTCAAACAGGGAATCTCATTCACAATGATGTCGTCCGAGAGCAGCACGGCGAAGGGTTCATCCTCCACCACGTTGCGCGCGGTCAGGATAGCATCGCCTAATCCTTTGGCGATTTGCTGCCGGACGTAGGCAAAACGCAGCATGCCGGAAATCCTCCGGAGCTGGCGGCGCAGCTCCTCCTTCCCTCTCCCGGCCAACTCCTGCTCGAGTTCGGCGGAGACATCAAAGTGGTTTTCAATGGCCTGCTTGCCGCGCCCGGTGACGAACACCACCATGGGGATGCCGGAGGCAGCAACTTCCTCCACCGCATACTGCACCAGTGGCTTATCCACGATGGGCAACATTTCTTTGGGCTGAGCCTTTGTTGCCGGCAAAAAACGCGTCCCCAGGCCTGCTACAGGTAACACCGCCTTGTGAATGCGCATGTTTCCTCGCTCGAATTGTGATGTCAAGGCGACAGAACTTCCCTTGTGACGTTCAGTGTATTCCTTTTTCTTCCACCCCGTCAAAATATATGGGGGAAATCGCCGATTTACGATTGACTATTGACTACCAAGAAAACACCCCTCGCTCTCAATCAACAATCATCAATCGACCATCGTCAACAATCCGCCGGCAATTGACAATCGGCAATCCACAATCGACAATCGACAATATGATGTTGGTACTGGGAATTGAGTCAAGTTGCGATGAAACGGCGGCGGCGGTGGTGGCCGATGGCGAGCGGATTCGCTCGAGTGTGGTGGCCTCACAGGTCCTGACGCATGAAAAGTACGGCGGGGTAGTTCCCGAACTCGCTTCGCGCGAACACCTGCGCGCTATCGAGCCGATTGTGGATGAAGCCTGCCGCCAGGCTGGCCTGACGCTGCGCGATGTAGACGCCATCGCCGTCACCGAAGGGCCGGGGTTGATCGGCTCGCTCCTGGTGGGATTGGTCTACGGCAAAGCCTTGGCGTTGTCTCTCAACAAACCTCTGGTGGGCGTAAATCATCTGGAAGGGCACATCCACGCCGTCATGCTGGAGAACAAAATGGATCGCGCCGCCGGCAAGCCCCTGGCGGAAGCGCGGCTCCCCGCCGTCACCCTGGTGGTTTCCGGGGGCCATACCAGCTTGTTTCATGCCACGCTCGCCGCGGCCGACGACCCGCAAAATCCCTCGCGATTCGACTACACCCAGCTTGGACACACGCGCGACGACGCCGCGGGAGAAGCTTTTGACAAGGTCGCCAAGCTCCTTGCCCTGGGATATCCTGGCGGCCCGGTTATCGATAAGCTCTCCCGTTTTGGCGATTCCCATGCCGTGGATTTTGGCCATATAAAAATGAGAGGGAATCCTCTGGATTTCAGTTTTTCCGGACTTAAGACCGCCGTGCTTTACCGCGTCCGCGGCACAGAGCTTGCTCGCGAGGCGGAAGAGCGTCGCGCCTGGCGCAAGACCGTAGAGCGGCCTACCCTGGACGACATTCGCAACCATTGTTCGCAAATGACGATTGACATAATCGCCAGTTTCCAACATGCCGTGGTGCAGGATCTGGTGGAGCGCACGTTCGCCGCCGCCGATCTCGCGCGCCTTGACAACATCTTCGTGTCCGGGGGCGTAGCGTGCAACTCCCTTTTGCGCCAGCGCTTCAGCGAAGGGAATGGAGGATTCCAGGTCTTCTTCCCTTCCCCCGCACTTTCCACGGACAATGCCGCCATGATCGCCGCCGCCGGCTACTACAAACTTATTGCGGGTGAGCGCGCCGGCGTCACCCTCACCGCGCACGCGTCGTTTCCGCTGGGCGCAAGGCAAGCGTAGCGGGAACCTAACGGACGGGTCGCCGCGGTTGCAGCGCGGCCGCCCACCGACCATCGAGTCCCCTTCATTTTGAAGCATCCTCACACGGTGATATGCTAGCCGCCGGAACAGGAAGGCGCCCCATGGCTACTGACTACAACCAAATCATGCAGAACATCAGGGAGTTCTATGATTTTTCCGGCAAGGAGGTCCTGGCGGTCGGAGCGGGCGGCGGCCAGCTCATCGAGCTGGGCCGTGGAACCGGGAAACTGATCGCCATTGACAAGGATCTTGCCGCCATACGCCAGTTGGAAGCGAGGATCGCCGCCCAGGGACTGCAAGATCAGGTGGAAATCGTCAATGCGGATTTTTGCGAAACGTCACGTGCGGGAGATGTTGTGTACTTCGAGTTTTCCCTGCACGAGATGGACGATCCTGAACAGGCTTTGCGGCACGCCGCCACTCTGGCTCCCGATGTGCTGATTTTCGACCACCTGCCGGATTCCCCCTGGGCATTCTATGCGGTGGAGGAAGATAAGGTGCGGCACAGTAACAGCGCGATGACCCATTTCGAGTGTGTACGCCAAAAAGCATTCCACACCGAGCAACGCTTCCAGGATCATGCGCAGCTCGTGGAAAAGGTTTCCTGCCAGGGTGCGTTGGCGATCGAACGCGCCCGGCAGTTTCTTGGCAAGACCAACATTGTGATTCCCATGACCTATGGATTGACCTTGTTGGCGGGCGCCCCACGGGCGCATGAATAACGTGGGCGAACCCGGATCATTCATGAATTGATTCGAGCAATTGAGCGAGGGAAAGAATTTCGCACAGAGGCCACAGAGATAAGGCACGGAGACCACAGAGAGGCCCCCGAGATGTTCTCTGTGCGCTCTGTGGTCCAGTAGTTCGACATTGCCAAGGGATAATCCACTCCGTGAACTCTGTGTGAAACGCTCTTAAGTCTGCGCTCCGCTCATTGGTTTCATGAATAACCGGGCTAAGGAAGGGGTTTGACGGGATGTCGAGAAGAGTGGGAGGCACACGGAGGCTTTCGACTCTGCCTCAATCCATGCGGATCGGAGTGGATACCGGCGGCACGTTCACGGATTGCGTGATCCAGGCTAATGGGCGGGTGCGAGTCCTGAAGGTATTTTCCACTTCCGCGGATGCCGGCGCCGCCATCGTCGAAGGAGTCCTGCAACTGGCAGGGGAAGAGATCGCTCCCAGCCGCCGGAACAGGGATGGGCGGCGCGGCAGCAAAGCGGCGCCTTCCGCGCTGGAACTCATTCACGGAACCACGGTGGGCACGAACAGTTTGTTAGAACGTAGTGGCGCGCGCGTGGCGCTGATCACTACGGCGGGCTTTGAAGACCTTCTGGAAATTGGACGGCAAGCACGCCCCCGCCTTTACGATCTGAATGTGCAGCGTGAGCCTCCGCTGGTGCCGCGCGAGCTGCGCTTCGGGGTCAAGGAAAGGATAGCGGCCGACGGCAAGGTCCTTCTGCCAATTTCGCGCGCGGAAATTCGCCGTTTACTGCGCCGGGTGAAGAGATCCGGGGCGGATTCGCTCGCCGTCTGCTTCCTGTTCGCCTTCGCCAACCCTATTCATGAGCGGCGGGTGGCCGCGGCACTCAAAAGCCTGGGCCTTCCCCTTTCCATCTCGCACGAAATCCTGCCGGAGTTCCGCGAGTTCGAGCGGCTTTCCACCGTGGTCATCAATGCCTATCTCGCCCCGCGCATGGGCAAATACCTCCGTAACCTGGAGGAACGGATGCGCGGCGTTGGGGCGCAGGACGGCGCCGTACGGGCACGCCGTGGCGTGCCCCCTCGCCAGCGCATTTATGTGATGCAATCGAACGGCGGCATTTCCACGGCGGCGCGCGCGGGGCAGCAGCCCGTTCGTACTATTCTTTCCGGACCGGCGGGCGGGGTGGTGGCCTCCGCGTGGCTGGCGCAGCAAATCGGCCTCGAGCGCGCCATCAGTTTTGACATGGGCGGAACCTCCACCGACGTTTGCCTGCTGGACGGCCCTCCGCAAACCACCCATGAAACTTCCCTGGCCGGGCTGCCCGTTGCCGTCCCCGTCCTCGCTGTGCATTCCGTGGGCGCGGGCGGCGGCTCGCTGGCGCGGGTTGATGCCGGCGGCGCGCTGCGCGTGGGACCGGAGAGCGCCGGTGCGAGTCCTGGCCCAGTTTGTTACGGACGCGGCGGGGCGGGGCTGACCGTGACTGACGCTAACCTGATCCTGGGGCGGCTCGACCCCGAGCATTTTCTGGGAGGAACTTTCCGGCTGGATGCGCAAGCTGCGGAGATCGGGTTTGAGAAATTCCTCGCGGGTCCGGCGCGCCACGCGGGCTTCGCCTCCACGGTCAAGCTCGCCGCAGGCATCGTGGCGGTTCCGAATGCCACCATGGAAAAAGCCCTGCGGGTCATCTCCGTCGAGCGCGGTTATGATCCGCGCGATTTCTCGCTCATCTGTTACGGGGGCGCCGGAGGACTGCACGCCGCCGACCTGGCCCGCGCGCTGGGATTGCACGCGGTCATCGTTCCGCAAAATCCCGGCGCTTTCTCGGCGCTGGGAATCCTGCTCTCCGATGTGGTCAGGGACGTGTCGCAGTCTGTTCTGTTGCCCGTGCCCGCCGGTGGACCATCATCCCAGCGCGATCTGCTGCGCCAGCTCGATCGCGGTTTCGCGCATCTTCACCGTGCCGCTCTTGCCGAGCTTCGCCGCGAGGGGTTCAACGCTGCGCTCGCCCGGGTTACCCGCCGCGTGGATCTGCGCTATCAGGGGCAATCCTATGAGTTGTCGGTCCCCTTCACTGCCGGCTTCCGCGAGAGCTTTCACCGCGAGCACGCCAAGGCTTACGGTTATGCCTACCCCGAGCGCCCGATTGAAATCGTCAACCTGCGCCTTCGCCTCGTGATCCCTACTCCCAAATCCCGCGGGCGAACGCGGAAACCCAGCCCGGCGCGTCAATCGCGAGAGGCTCTTATAAAAACCACGCCCGTATGGTTCGAAGAGAAACTGCATCGCACGGGGATTTATGAGCGCCAACTTCTTGCCTCGGGCGCCGCGCTGCGCGGGCCTGCCGTGATCGTTGAATACAGCGCCACCACCGTGGTGCCCCCCGATTTCGCCTGCAAGGTTGACGAACATCTGAACTTGGTTTTGGGGAGGCGACGGTGACTCTATCCCGAACTTCCTATCACGGATTTGGAAGGTCGGTGCTTTACGGGTTGCGGGAAGAAGCTTCCCTGCCGGCATTCTGCGCGAAGCTTTGGAGTGCGGTAGCAGCAGCTACCGCTTTTCTCGTTCTGGCGATTTCGCGATTGCGGTATAAGCAAAAGGCGGAAAGCGGTAGCTGCTGCTACCGCACTCCAAAGCGCTTCGCGCAGGGGCAAACCATGATTTGTCTTGAACGGGCAGGCGAGGTCACCCCACATTAGTCGCAAGTCGTTTGCCGCTCCTTTAGGATTGGAAATAATGGGTATTGACGCTGCCGAACTCGAAATCTTCAAGAACCTCTTCCACTCGACAGCGGAGGAGATGGGCGCGGCTCTGCGCCGTTCGGCCTTTTCGCCCAACATCAAAGAACGCCGCGATTATTCCTGCGCGGTTTTCGATGGGCAGGGCCGCGTGGTGGCCATGGGCGATCATATGCCCGTGCATCTGGGTTCCATGCCCATGTCCGTCGCCGCTGCCTGGGGGGCCTTGGACCTCGGCCCCGGCGACATCGCCATGCTGAACGATCCTTACGCGGGTGGCACTCACCTGCCGGACATCACCCTGGCCATGCCGGTGTGGAGCGAGGGACACGGGACACGGGATACGGGACTCGCGACTCGGGATTACGGACACCGCAAGCTGTGCGCGTCGGTTCGGATTGCGCCGACCTTTCTGTTAGATCTTCAGCTCGTGTGTCTCACCAGCCCCGAGTCAAGCCAACTTTCTACGTAGCCAATCGCGCTCACCATGCCGACGTGGGCGGAGCGCAACCCGCCTCCATGGGACTCAGCCAGGAGATTTATCAGGAAGGTCTACGCATTCCTCCGGTAGCGCTGGCGCGCGGAGGAAAGATTCAGCGCGATGTGCTTGCCATACTCCTCGCCAACGTGCGCACGCCGCGTGAACGCGAGGGTGATTTGATGGCCCAGGTGGCAGCCTGCCGATTGGGTGAGCGCCGCCTGCAAGAGCTGCTGCAAAAGTACGGAAGCGCGCGGACCGGCTTCTACCTGGAAGCCCTGCAGTCATACTCCGCCCGGCTCATGAAAGAAGCGCTGGCAAAGATTCCGGCGGGCACGTACTCAGCGGAAGATTTTCTCGACAACGACGGGGTGAGTTCGGAGCCGGTCCGTTTGCGCGTGGCCATCAAAATTGGCGGGGGGGGAGCCACGGTGGACTTCCAGGGCAGCTCGCCGCAATGCGCTGGATGTGTGAACGCCGTCTTCGCCATCACGTACTCGGCGGCGTTTTATGTCTTCCGATGTTTGCTAGGTGAAAATGTACCTGCCTGCGCCGGACTGATGGACCCCATCGAGGTACGCGCGCCGCTGGGGAGCGTGGTGAACGCCCGGCCGCCGGCTGCCGTGGCCGCGGGCAACGTCGAAACCTCGCAGCGAATCGTGGACGTCCTGCTGCGCGCGCTGGCGCAAGCATTGCCGCTGCGCATTCCCGCTGCCAGCTCCGGGACCATGAACAACCTTTCCTTCGGGGGCGTCGATCCGCGCACTGGCGAGCCCTTCGCTTATTATGAAACCATCGCCGGTGGCATGGGGGCGCGGCCTTCTGCCGACGGCCTGAACGGCGTACACACTCACATGACGAATTCGCTCAACACTCCCATCGAGGCGCTGGAATCCGCCTACCCGGTGCGGGTACGTCGCTATTCGCTGCGCCGAGGATCAGGCGGCGCGGGAAAGTTTCGGGGAGGCGAAGGCATTGCGCGGGAAATTGAGTTCCTTACCGACGTTCGCGGTAGTATCCTTTCAGATCGCCGCCGGTTTGGCCCGTACGGCTTGGCGGGCGGCGGACCAGGCCGGCCGGGAATAAACCAACTCACCGAGCAAGGCTGGAAACGTAAGCTGGCCGGCAAGGCCGCCTTCAACGCTCCGCGTGGCAGCGTGCTGAAAATCGAAACACCCGGCGGCGGGGGATGGGGAAGAGCGGAAACTGGAAACTCGAAACTCGCTAATCCAAAGTCGTAAACCAAGACTCGTCGCGAATTGACAGTTTCCAGTTTCCAGTTTCAAATTTCCGGTTTGGGCTTTTCGAATTTCGCGTTTCGTCCTAAGGAGGCAACATGGAACCAGTCGATCGACGCGATTTCATCAAAACCGTAGCGGGAACGGCGGCGTTTGCCGCCCTGGAAGGCAGCGCGGCAATGTCCCCCGACGCCGGGCCGACATTCCTGTCCACATGGGTCTGGGGCAAGGCCGCCAATGAACGAGCAGCGGAAGTTTTTAAGAGCGGCGGGAGCTTGCTGGACGCCGTGGAGAAAGGCATCAACGTGCCGGAAAGCGATCCCGACGTGATGACGGTTGGCTATGGCGGGCTGCCCAATGCCGAAGGAGTGGTGGAACTCGATGCCGCGATTATGGACGGCGCCCGCCATCGCGCCGGCTCCGTGTGCAACCTACACATGATCAAGAATCCCATCTCTGTCGCGCGCCTGGTGATGGAGAAAACACGCCACACCACGCTTGCCGGTGAAGGCGCGTTTCGATTCGCGCTGAAAATGGGATTTGAGCCCCAAACGCTTCTCACCCCCCAGAGCCTGCAAAAATGGCAGGAGTGGAAAACCGATCCCCACCACAAAACGTTTTGGGTGACGCCGGAGAACCACGACACCATCGGCATGGCGGCGGCGGATGGGAAGGGGCACGTGGTTTCCGGCTGCTCCACTTCCGGCCTGGCCTATAAGATTCCCGGCCGCGTGGGAGATTCACCGCTGGTGGGTTGCGGGGTTTATGCGGACGACAACGTGGGCGCGGCATCGGCCACGGGCGATGGCGACTTGATGACCAATTACTGCACCAGCCTCTCGATTGTCCACCTCATGGCGCGGGGAGCGGCGCCGCAGGATGCTTGCATGGAATTGTTGAAACACATGGTGAAGACCGACCCGCAGAATAAGGACGGCGAGGTGGCGGTGATCGCCATCAACACGCGCGGGGAAATCGGAGCCGCGTCCATGAATGACGGATTCCACCTCAAGTACGCCCTGTGGCGAAACGGCGAGAGCCAGCTTTTGGAATCGGTGAAATTGATTTAGGCGCGGGTAAGGGAACTGATCGAACCCGTGAACCCGCGAGGATTAACGAGGCATGCAGACCATCTATGGCGATTAAACGAAGCCCCAAGAAAGACGTGTTAGGAGTCACACGCAGGGAAGTACGAGAGATTGAGCCCTTAATCAGGGAAGCAGTCAGAAGGCAGGACTTCGAAGCTTATATGGAGATTCTTACTTCGAGGCTCGGCGTAGAACGAGGGAGCGACCAGTGCCGATTCTTCGAGTCGAAATTTTGGACCGCCGTGGCTGAGATTCGAAAGAATAAGATGCAGCAGCCTTGATTCTCTTCCTTCTCTCATCCTCGGGAAGAGAACTTAGGTGCTTGGCAATCCCGTCCATGATCTCATCGATGGTCTCTTCGTATTTGGTCTTTGTCGCTGTCGCCATTTTTGCAAGCCCTTACCCAAAGCACCGTATCGCGCAACGTCCCACCGTTCCAACGATAAGCTCACCCGTTCGGTTTGTCAAGGAAGATGCCACTTGACCCGCAGTCACTGAAAGCTTATGCCTTCGCCCCTTCCGCCCCGCGGGAAGCCCAAAGCATCCAAACCAGCACAGCGACCGAAAGGAGAGCGAGCGCCGCGCCGTTCTGAAGGAAAAAGGCATTCTTTTGCGAGAACAAATCCACCAGCGGTTCGGCCACCTGAGCACAGAATAGAACCATCACGTACGCCAGGATGTTATCGCGAAAGAAGAAACACACCACGACGGCTGCCACCAAGAGAGGAAGCAGTTCCATTACCCAGCCGATGCCAAAGGCGGCGAGAGAGTGCGCGTGGGTAGGTCCAAGGGTCACCAACACCAGGGCCAACCCCAGCCACAACCACCAGGCACGCATTCTCCACCCCACGCGGATGATGAAGATGAGCAGCGCCACCACTGCCCCAAACATCATGGTGCGGGTCAGGCTCGAAAGGAAGAACCCAGCCGCCGGCCATAGCGTGCTGAAGGCCGCGGAAAAAAGCTCATCCTTAATGGGAGCGTGGGCATGGAAAACGCTGATGAGCAGGGCATTCACGCGCGCCAATCCGGCTCCGGCGGCGAGGCTCAAAACCAATGCCACCAGGGCATCGCGGCGCCACACGCGCCTCGCTGCTCCGCTCGAAAGCTTCCAGACATCAGGGTAGAGGCTGGCCACAGAGCCAATCAGCAGCCACGCGAGCAATCCCGCCAAGAGGGGGACCACAATGACGCTGACGACGAGCTCCAATTTCCTGATCGGGAGAGGCATGGATGTGTCGTAGCCGCGGTTGGCCAGGGGAAGGCTATTGAGCGTCCCCAGGAACCCCAGAATGGCAACCAGGACGCCAAACTTCAACGAGCGCTTCCACTGCATCTGCCCGGAACGGACCAGGTTCACGAACACAATCAGCCCGCCCGCCACCAAGGCGAGGATGGCAAGTATAGAAACCACACTCAAGGCGTTATTGACAAGGGTATTGCTTTCCTCTGCTCGCTCCCAATCTTCGGGCAACTTGAACGATCGCGCGAAGCCCGCTACCTGATCTCCGGCAATGTCCACTGCCAGCCGATAATGCGCGTCGCCCACGTTGCGAGGGTCGCCCGCCTTGGCCTGCCAGACCAGGGTGTAATCCTCGCGGGCTTTGCGTTTGGTGGCATCGGAGCTTTGCAGTTCGAAGTCCTCCAGGCGGTACCCGTGTTCCCGCACCTGTTGTTCCGCCATCTCGCGCGCCTGGTCCGGCGAGAGCGAAGCGCCGGGGGCATTCTCTTCCAAGGCGTGATGAAACCCGAAAACTTCTCCCGAAACAGGGTCAACAAACACCTGGTACTCCTCTTTTTCCAGGGGACGGTAGTAACGCACTGACCACAAGGCGAGCCTGGTCGCCTGGCGATAAATCTGATCCGCTTGCTCCAGGGATTTGCGCTCCGCCAAGTAGTGCAGCGCCGAGGAGTTGACATTGTCATTGATCCACACGACGTGGCGGTAAGTCGCCGGGTCAATCTTCCGCTGCCGCAGGAAACTGTCGGCAATGCGCAGTGCGTCTTGTCGCGATTCGTGCAGAACGATGCCCTTGCCAAATCGATAAACAGGGATGATGGCCAGACCCGCAAAGATCAGCACCAGCACACCCGCCATAATCAGCCGCGACGGGGAAAGCGGCTGGTAAGCCATGGGCGGCGCGGATGGGGCGGCCTCCTCCTGGAGGGGGACCGATGCGGGGGCTTTCTCTGCGACATTCAGGAGAGTGTCTTCCTCTGCGAATGTCCCGGTCTTCAAGTATGCCGCCAGGGCCACGATGAGAGGAATGAGCATGATCCCCGCCGCCACTCCCCCTGACAGCATGAGGTAATGATTGGGAGAGCGCAGCAAGAGGAAGGCCGTGTAAAGCGCATCGACGGAGTAATGCCAAATCAGCGTGGCCAGAATGCCGAAGCGCAGCATGACGAGGCCGATGATGACGCCGCCAAAACCCACTTCCAGTCCACGAATAAAGAAGGGTTGATTGGGATAAGCCGAGTGCAGAAATCCCCAAATGAAGGCCGACAGTACAATAGCCACGGGGCCCGACTTAAGGAATTTCCGCAGGAAGGGAATGGCAAAAGCACGGAATTGGATCTCTTCCGAGAACCGCCGGGAAAAATCCGACGAACAGGACCATCACCCAGGGGAAGCGGGTATTGAGCAGATCGGTGAAGGGAACCTCGGCCGGCGCCCACGCTCCGAGTTTATTGGCGGCAAGGTAAAACACCGTCTGGTAGGCAAAAAAGAAGAAGGTGAGGGCGATTCCTACCACGTTCGCTATAAAAAAGGAGCGCGTCCGCAATCCCTGCCAACTCAGGTAGCGCCGAATCGACAGGAGGCGCGGGTAAGCTTCACGATAGACAGGCTCCGCGCTGGCCACCAGCAAAAAGATGAACGCTCCGACGGCCAGGGCTACGAGGAGGTTATTCACCACATAGCCGCTGACAAAGCTGGAGTAAGAATCCGTGGTGTGATAGTCGAATTCGGCCAGCGAAAACATATTCATCTGGCCGAAGAAATACAGCAGCGCCGCGACCAAGGCGAAACCCAGCGAGAGATAAATGGGCGCGTTGCGTTTGCGCAGGCCCAGAAGCAGGAGGGCAAGCCCGGCGATGCACAACAGAATCCAGGGGACCTCGTCGACCACCGTCGCGGCGGTGTTCCGGGAACGCAGCTTCTGGTAGTCGCGCGTCCAACCCTCGGGAACCTTCACGAACTCGCGGAAGCTCGCCACCTGGTCGCCATGCACTCCCACTTCCAGGCGCAAGCTGCCGTCACCCAGGTCCACATCTTTCTGCTTCCAAGTGAAGGAGGAATCCGTCCGAGCCGGACGCTTTTCGCTGACCGCATCAACGAATTCCAAACCTGACATATCTCGCCCCATGACCTCAACGAGAAACTTTTCCGCCAGGACTCGCGCCGCCGTCGAATCCAGGTTGGCGCCGGGCGCCGATTCCGCCACTTCGTGCTCGAATCCCACCACCTGTCCGGCGGGAGTCACGTCCACGCGGAATTCTTCCTTCTGCTGGGGCTGGAACCAGCGATGCGACCAACGCCAGAGATGGATGGGGCCGCGCGTCAGGGTGTTCATGCGTGCCAGACCTTGCGTGCGTTCAAGGTAGACCTTGGCGTCGTCGTCAAAGTCGAACACCGCAGCGTGCCGGTAGCCGCTGACACTCCGGGCGCGATCGGCCAGGAATTTTGTGGCCAGGGGTGTGGAATCATCACGGTTCACTCGGAATTCGATGGCGGCTTCGGGGAAAGCATGAGAAAAGTACTTCACCCCAATGCCCAGAGAAATGGCCGCAACGACAATTGTAATCGCGATGACCCGGCGATCGGCAGAAGTCAGCGAATTCGACATGGATTCCCCTTCCTCACAACAGCCGCGGAAAATACCAAGGATTATACCCGCAGTTGGCCATCCTACACGAAAAAGATGGGTGGTGTGGAGCTGTTCCGCAGGTCTGCGGGTGCCGCATGAAATGCCTGGTCTGTGTGCGTCCCCAGCAGGTTTTGCGGAGGTGGATGGACTTCAGCCTCCTCCGCGCTACCCTGCCTCGATCCTCCATGGTGTGCGCAGCCATTGCCGCCGTATTCGACTGGAGGTACAGTATCAAGGGAAAAGCCCAACGGGCAGCAAAGCGCTGTCCGTGGCTACGCGCTGTCGCTCGCCACTCACTTGCTCGCACCGATGGGGAGATACAGTCATTCCCTAGACAAGCTTTTCCTACAGGAGGATTCTATGGGTCTTCGAGCCATGCCGTGCATCGTGCTTGCCTTGTTCATCGCGGCATTTTTTCCCGTCACGGCGTCCGCCCACACATCTTGCGAAGCTCTCGCGAATCTCACGCTGACGAATGCCACGATCACGACCGCAACGGCCGTTGCCGCGGGAAGCTTCAAACCACCCGCCGCCATGGGCCCACCGGCGCCCACGATGAATCTGCCGGCGTTTTGCCGCGTGGCAGGCATCGCGCGGCCGACCAGCGACTCCGAAATCCATTTCGAGGTTTGGCTTCCGGCATCAGGCTGGAACGGAAAATTCGAGCAGGTGGGCAACGGTGGATTTGCCGGAATGATTCCGTTCGCGTCGATGGCAGGGCCGCTGCTGCACGGATACGCCACGGCCGCCACAGACGACGGACACGGCATCGGTCCCGGGCAAAGTTGGGCGATCGGGCATCTGGAAAAAGTAACCGATTTCGGCTATCGGGCCGTACACGAAACCGCCGTTCAAGCCCAAGCCATCTTGCGCGCCTTTTACGGAAAGGAGGCTCACCGCAATTATTTCGTCGGCTGCTCCGAGGGCGGCCGGGAAGCGCTGACCGAGGCACAACGATATCCGCAAGATTTTCAAGGAATCGTTGCGGGCGCACCCGCGATTCACTGGGACGCGCTGCAGCTTCGTGGAGCGTGGGATGCGCAGGCGCTCCTGGCGACACCGGCCAGCTACATTCCCCCGGCGAAATTGCCGGTCCTGCAAAATGCCGCGATTGCCGCTTGCGATGCCCTAGACGGCGCGAAAGACGGGTTCATCGAAAATCCCGAGCGGTGCCATTTCGATCCGGCCGTGGTCGAGTGCCAAGGCGACGACGCAGCGGACTGTTTGACGGCGGCCCAAATGCAGGCCGCGCAAAAGATTTACCGTCCGATGAAGAATTCGCGAACCGGAGCGGTGATCGGCCCGGGCTTCTCGCCGGGCGTGGAAGCGTTTCCGGCGAATTGGGCCGTATGGATTACCGGGAGGAGCGCGCCGCAACTGGGAATCGGCAAGCTCTTCGCGGCTTTCTTTTTCCGCGATTTCCTGTTCGCCAATCCCCAATGGGACGTTCAGTCTTTGAATCTCGATAGAGACATAAAACTGGCGGACGACAAGTTCGGACCCACGCTGAATTCCGATGATCCGGATCTTCGCGCGTTTAAGGCGCGAGGAGGCAAGCTCATCCAGTATCACGGCTGGGGTGACGCCGCCATTCCGCCGCAGGGCAGCGTTGATTATTTCCAGTCCGTGCAAAAGACGATGGGCAAAACGCGGGACTTCTACCGCTTGTTCATGGTGCCGACGATGTCGCACTGCGCGGGCGGTCCCGGGGCGACGATATTCGGCAACGCTGGGGAACCGCCGGAAGAAGACGCCGACCACGATGTCGTGCTGGCTCTCGACCAGTGGGTGGAGAAAGGCGTGGCGCCCGATCGCATCACCGCTACCGGGTTCGTTGACAATAATCCGGCGAAGGGCGTCGCCATGACGCATCCCTTGTGTCCGTATCCGCAGGTCGCGCACTACAAGGGAACGGGCGATACCAAAGATGCCGCGAATTTTGTGTGTGAAGCGCCGCGTGCGGAGACAATGAAATAGCTTTTAGCCGGAGCGCGGTAATGACGCAAAAGCGGGGCAGCGCAGAGTCTCTGCACAGCGAGACCCTGCGCTGCCGCGTTCGCCATCGTGTCGCGGCTGACGCGCCAAAAAATCGGCGCCTAAAATCCGGTTGCTTTGCGGCCAGTTTGGTGTTAGATTGCCGCCGTCAGGAAAACTCAGGGGCTCTTAGGACAATTTCCAGCCAGGAAAAGTGCCATGGCGAGTATCCTCTCTTTCCCGCGGGCAGGATTGCTATGCGGGACGGTGCTTTTTTCTTCGCTCGCCTCCCTTGGGCAGCAGTCGAATCCGCAGTTTATCCCGCCCGTGCACAACATGACGGTGCGTGGCATGGTGGAGACGAAGGATGGGAACGCGACCCCGGTAGGGGTGATGGTCTTTCTTCAGACGCAACAGGGTGCACCCATAGCGAGCCAACCCGTGGATTCAGCCGGGACCTTTGAATTCGACGAGCTCGCCCGGGGGATTTATACACTCACCTTCAAGGCCGAAAACTATCAAACTTGCCAAGAGTCTGTTGACCTTTCGCGCGGCGGGACCACCTTGAGCTCCGTTCAGGTTTTCCTTGTGCCCCTGGACAAAGCCAAGATCAACCTCAGTTCTCTGCCCGCGATGACCGATCAGGCGGCTCCCAGATCCGCCCGCAGGGAATTTGAGAAGGGAGCACGCGCCTGGCGGGAGAAGAATTTGAGCAAGGCACGGGACCACTTTGAAAAAGCCGTTGCGGCGTTCCCGTGCTACGCGCGCGCCCAATGCGCTTTGGCGGAAGTGGATCTTGTCGCGCACCAACCGGCGAGCGCCGAGACCCGATACAAGCAAGCCATCCACTGCGACAGCACCTATATGGATGCCTTTTATCAGTTGGGGCGGCTCTACCTGGCGCAAAACAAGCCCCAAGACAGTGAGACAATCTTCTCTCAGGGGTTGCGACTATCGCCCAATGCTTGGGTCTTCCATTATGAGATGGCGGCGGCGCATTTTGCCCTGGGGAAATACCACGAAGCCTCGCAGGATTTTCTTACCGCCCAGTCACTCCATCCTGATATGCCGGCGGAGTTTCATGCCAAACTTGCCGACGTCTATCTCAAAACCGGCGAATACAGCAAGGCTCTGGCCGAGATGGATACCTACCTGCGGTTAAGCCCGGAGGGGCCGTACGCTGCCAGCGCGAAAAAGGTATCGGAGGTTTTGCGGCGTAACGGCGTCACCGAGCCCGGTCCGCAAGCCAGCGCCGCTCCTCCTGCCCAGCCCTGAGCGGGTAGCGCAGCGTGGCGCCCACCTTGATTGATTCCAGCACGCGCGAGATGGTGAGGGGAAAGCTCGGATAAACGATGGCGTGCCAGCGGGGTAGCGCAGACGTACGCGTTGTTTGCGTTCGTCTGCGGCTCTTCGGCCGTCCAGGGCGGTTCATGCATGGGCGTTACGATTATGGTGCATGTTTCCGTGTTAAGAACCGCGGAGGAAGCTGGACTACGCTACCTCCGCGCTACCCTGCTTGGCAGTTCACACTCAACCCCAAGTCGAAACCGCCCGACGTCGGGCGGTGGAAACTTGGTTACAAAGAAACAGAGTGATCACCATCACTCAGAACAAAAAAGTGTTACCCATTTTCCCTAAAAAAACTGCTCATAATTAGGTTGCCCGCACACTCGATGATCGGAGGTTTCCAATGAGCTTTAAATCCGAGAGGGCCGGAGCGTGGCTCCGAAGCGCCGCAATTATTTTGGGCCTGATCTTGTTGACCGGCTGTCCAGCCATTGCGTCCACACGTGTGGATCTCAACGGATATTGGCGATTTAAGACGGACCCTTCAAATCAAGGCGAATCTGAAGCGTGGATGAAGAACATGCCCCCGGATACGGAGATGGTGCGCGTGCCGGGAACCTGGAACACGATACGGAAATATTACTATTACGTGGGTCATGCGTGGTACTTCGAGACGTTGACCTTCCCTAACGGATTCCCGGAACAGCATGTCGAGCTTCATTTCGGCGCAACGTTCTACAAATCACATGTATGGCTCAACGGAATCGAACTTGGGAGCCACGAAGGGGGATACACCAGCTACTTTTTCAACATCACACCCTACCTCAAGTCAGTCAATTACCTGGCAGTAGAAATCGACAATCAACCCGGCATGGCCACGATCCCGGGTTGGGCTATGAGATTTGCGCACCACCCGGAAGAATGGTATGACTGGTGGCCGTATGGGGGTATCACTCGCGACGTCTGGCTTAAAATCAGCGCTCCGCAATTGTTGAGATGGCAGCAGATTCGCAGCACAGTTGACGGCGACGAAGCTACGGTTACTGATCATATTCATCTGGAGAACTACTCCTCCCGCATCAGCTCAGCTGTTCTGACATTAAAAGCATTGGCGCCGGATGGAGCCTTGGCGGGCTCTTCAACTCAATCTGTGTCGTTGGCGCCGGGCTCTGCCGTCGCCTCGGTGAAACTGCACTTGAACGCAGTCAAGCTTTGGAGCTTCGACAACCCGAACCTGTACCAGATGCAAACCGTACTCACCAACCCTCATGGAGACGTGCTCGACTCCAGTGTTGATAATTTTGGCGTGCGGACGATCGAGATCCGCAACCGGCAGTTTTACCTGAATGGGCAGGTGGTTCGCCTGACCGGGATCGACCGGCATGAAGATTCCCCATGGGAAGGTTCGGCGGAAACCGAGGGGACGATCTTACATGACTTTGATGACATGAAGAACCTGCAGGTGACGCTCACTCGACCGGTGCATTATCCGCAAAATCCCAAAATTTATGACTTCTGTGACCGGCACGGAATTTTGCTGATTCCTGAGATTCCAGTCTGGCAGTACGACGCCAACCAGTTTGCAAATCCTGCGGCCATTGCGCTTGCCAAGCAAATGATGCGCGAAGTGATCGAGCAGCACGGCAATCACCCCAGTATCTTCGCTTGGAGCCTTTCCAATGAAAGTGCCTCCAACACGCCGCAAGGTGTGGCCTATTTCAAAACGATGTACGACTTCGTCAAATCGCTTGATCCGGAGCACTGGGTGAGCTATGCGGACGATTATTTGCCTCACGTAAAAGATCCCACCCAGGAAGCGGCAAGTTACGCGGACTTTGTCATGTGGAATGAGTACTACGGCATGGGCCACGGTCCGGCAAGTCTCCTTCCGAGCCTGATCGAGAAAATCGGACGCGATTATCCGAACAAAATGGTTATTATCTCAGAAACCGCCCCCTATGTGCCGCTAACCAAAAATGTGCAGGAGGGAGAACAATTCAGAAATGCCAGCATCGGAATGGAGTTGGCGCTGTTTGGGAAATACCCTTGGATTGCAGGAGTTCTATATTGGTCTTATTCACCCTTCAATTCTCATGAGGACTTCCCCCGCACTCAACTAACGGTGCCTGTGCCCGTCTTGGAGCCGGGGTACGGAAGCGACGGAGACTTTGTCGATCAGGACCGACAGCGTCATCCGATCTACTCTGCATTCCAAAAGTACAACTCTCCGGCAAACCTCGAGCTTGAGTTGCACTGGCCCAAGAGTGAGCCGCCTTCTTCGCCGCCCACCAGCTTCACCGCCATCATCACGCGGCGAGGCGCGGACCAAATTCCATCCTACCCGCTCGACCATTATCAAGCGGTTTGGCGGGTGGTGGATGCAACAGGCACGGAAGTTGGAGCAGGCGAGCAAACGCTGCCGGAGATCGGCGCGCCTTACACGCTCGAAAAAGATTGGAATCCCCCTGCGAAGCCAGGAGGGTTAACCCTGCATCTCTGGCTTTACAGGCCCACAGGTTTCGTAGCAGCACAGGGAACCTGTTGGTGGCAACCGGGAGTGTGGAAAGAGGGGCTCTGGCGATGCACCAACCCTCAGTGATCCGTGTCTTCCACATTGCGACATTATCTCTGTTCGAGGAAGCTGGAAAAGCGGGTAGCCACGGACAGTGCTTTCCTGTCCGTGGGCTTACCGCACATCCAGCCGAACAGGGTTGCGTGTGCTCTCCGTGCCAGCCTGAAAGACCTGGATCGTGGCGGGAGTCTGCGGGCGTGCCAAATGTCCACCGGGTGCGGCTTACACGAATCAATTTGATTACGTGCGATTGCGATCTCGCGCCTCAGAAAAGCCCACGGACAGGAAAGCGCTGTCCGTGGCTACCAGTTCTGCGCCAGCAGGGTAGCGCGTCTCTGAAGGTAGCGCAGACTCTCGCATTACAGAGAGTCTGCGGCTCTTCGGTCCGGGATGCTCATTACAGGGGTATAATGCGCGGGCACGTCACGGCTGCGAGGGCTAGTTTTGTCGGACTGGTTCTTTGTTCTTGCGCGCAGCCCACGCCCGATTATGAACACCCGGAAGCAAATCGGGCGATTAAAATCTGCGGATGGCGGAGGAAAAGCCGCAGACTCTCTGTAATGCGAGAGTCTGCGCTACCCTGCTTCGCGCTCCGCGAAGATTCGCGGGTTGGAAATACAGAGGAAAACCGGCGGATTCTCCGCGCCACAGGCTGCCAGGGCGGACGGACGGGCGGACAGGCGGACTCCCCTCCTGATTTAGGAGGGGCCGGCGCGTTCGCGCCGGGGGGTGGTTGCAAGGCCCCAATCCCCAGCCCCTAATCCCTAGCAAGCCCCTAATTCCCAATCCCTAATCCCTAGCGGAAGGCGGCGGAAGCTATGATGTCGGTAAATCGGAAATATGGTGCATGCCTGGATTCTCGGTTTCAGGCAGGATTCGGAATTGTGGACATTGCGGGCGAAAAGCTGTACAGTGCCCATGGAGCAGTTAGGCCGTGGCTAATATTATCCTCGTAGACGACGAATACGCTATGGAGCTCGTTGTCGAAAACCTCAGGCAGCAAGGACATGAGGTGCGCCGCATATCGTCTGCCGATGATGCGATTAGGGATGCAGACCGGATCGCACGTTGCGATCTTGTCGTCCTTGATTTAATCATGCCCCAGTCACATCAGGCATCGAAGGATAATCCCGATGGGGCGCGGTCTACTGGCATGCTTGTCTATCGTGAACTTCGCCGTCGCCGCCCCGAACTGCCAATTCTTATTTACACCGCGAATCAGGATCCCGCCCCGCGTGCAGTGATTGAAGCGGACTCGAAGGCACGTTATGTGACCCGGTGGTCTTCCCCAAAGTTCGGAGAGTTCATTTCGATAATCTACGGTATGCTGGGGCTTGAGATCCAAACGCCCCGCCCCCGTCCCTTTATTGTCCACGGTCACGACGAGAAAACAAAGCTTGAGGTCAAAAACTATCTTCAAAATACTCTCGGACTGCCCGAGCCCATAATCTTGCATGAGCAACCAAATCTTGGCCGTACCTTGATGGAAAAGTTCGAGGACCTAGCCGGCGCTTCGGAGCTCGCTTTCGTACTTCTGACCCCTGACGACCACTTTGCTGGCGCAGATGACAAAGGGGAGGAGAAGCGCCGTGCAAGGCAGAACGTCATTCTTGAGCTGGGTTTTTTCCTCGGTACGTTGGGCAGGCGTTCCGGGCGAGTCTTTCTCTTACATAAAGGCCCACTTGATCTTCCGAGCGACCTAAGTGGGGTAATATACCTTGACATTAGCTGCGGCATTGCCGCTGTTAGCGACCAGATCCGTCTCGAACTTGCGGCAACCAGCCAGTAGGACGTGAATCCTTGGAGGCTGATATGGCTCCCGATACAAGTGAAGACGTCTTGGAGCTTCAGCGGAAGAACCGAGTCCTCGAGGCCGATCTGGACCGTGCGAAACGAGAGATAAGTTCCATGAAAGAATCGCTGGAGCGGGTGAACCGTGAGCGGATTGAGTATCTTCAGAATGTATCACATCAGCTCGCGGCTCCGTTGAATGCTATCAAGTGGCATATTGAAAATATTACCGAGGCCCGCGTAGGCATTGAACGCGGGAAAAAAGTGCTCAAATCAGTCTACTCTCAGGCGAGCATAGCTGTTCATCTGGCCAAGAATTTTGCTCTAATGTCGAACCTCGAGGCAGACCACAGTCTGAGTGCCCTGCGCGAGCCCTTGCAGAAGGTCAATCTTTGTAAGTTGCTCGTTAACCTTGCGAACGACTTCCAGCCTCAGGGATGGGACAAGGAGCTGCAGATTGGAGTCCAGGATGCGCCCCTGAGCAAAGCACCGGACGTTCTGGTCATTAAGCCGCTTATCAGCCAGGTTTTCAGCAATATTATTGAAAATGCCGTAAAGTATGCGCGACCTACCTCCAACATCGTTATTGACGGGGCGCATGACCGCTCGAGGGACATCGTGGGCGTAAACGTGCGAGACCACGGAATACCGCTTAAGCCCGAGGACAGTCAGCGAATTTTTGAGCGTGGCTACCGGACTCAAGACGCAAGGAACCTCTACCCTGCCGGGACAGGCTTCGGACTTTACATTGCAAAGAAAATTGTCCTGATTCACGAGGGTGAGATCACGACGTCAACTGACAGTTACGGCCGGGTCGTGTTCACTGTTACCCTTCCCGTACAGGCCCTGGAGGGCAAGGCGAGGCTGCGTGACAGCAAAGACGATTCTTCTTATCGATGATGAGCAAGGGTTCTTAGAGCCGCTGGAGGACGCTCTCAAGCACGAGGGTTATCGCGTGCTTAAGGCACGAGACGCCAGCACGGCTGTCGATATCCTGAAACGAGAGCGTATCGACCTTGTGTCTGTGGACATCATGCTCTCCCCTGGTGCCCGGTTAGAGGGAAGCGTTGATGCGCAAAGGGCCGGAGTCTATCTGTGCGAGCTAATTGCCAAGGACTACCCTGCACTCGATGCTTTCTGTCTGAGTGTCGTAACGGATGCGAAGACGATCGGACATATTAAGAGTCTTGGAATTCGATTCCTGCGCAAGGGCGAGACACCCCTTCGCACCGTATTACGCCTTATGACTTCACGGCTCACGGGCCATGTAACTTACGGCAACGACCCGAGCGCGGACTGATCCTGTCCTCAGGCCCTTCGGAATTGGCCAACAGTTTGAGGAAACGGCGGGCTGGCGCAGCGCGAGATCAGCTCTGCGATTCTCCGGATAATGTGATTCGTACGAAAACGCAGGGCTGGGCTCGCCCTGCGCCAGCCTGCCAGAATCGTATCGCGGATGATGGAAAAACCCACGACACAATAAGCGTGTCGTGGCCACCAGCTCATTTCAACAAGATTCTAGATGAGCAACCAACAAACATTTGTCGATGTTCTCAACGCAAGTCGTTTCCTTGCTTCTGCCTGTTGCTCTTTCAAGATCGAACACATAAGGGAGCCATTGATCTGGGGTTTACCTCGGCGCTTGCGGATGATGGCCTGCTCATCACGCTGTGAGAATTGAGGGCCAGATGAATATGCGCGATTTTGACGACCAAGTGAAGTCGGGCTTCCGCCTGGCCCTGACGGTTGTCGGAACGTTCCTGCTCTTGGGCGCTCTCGGGATTGGGATGATGGCGGCGCAAGCTGGAACGCTTAAGGGCGTAAGCGTGGGAGTCTTGTTTGCGCTTATTCCCATCGTGATCTTGTGGTTGACCGTGGGCTATTGGGCGAAGTGGTTCTGCGCAGCATGCGCCTTGGGCACGCTACGCATACTTGTTGCGTGCGCACTGGGGCGGACCATATCAGTCCCAAGCTTGGTGGTCCCCAGAATCCCGTTAGTGGAAATCGCCGCCGGCTTCGCCCTGCTGACTTTTCTGTCTTCTCGCTATTTTGATGCCAAACCGAACAGGCTGGATACGGTTTGTTTGATTGGAGCCCTAATGGCGTGTTTGGCGTCGCTTTCCAGTAAGTCAACCTTGAAATGGGTGCTCGTCGCCATCTTACTTCTCGGTGTGTGCAATGTGTATGACCGGTTTAGTGCGCCTAGGCAAATAAGAAAGTACCCTTCGCGCTCTTGATGTGGCGCCCACGGGCCGGCCAAGGAGGCTGGGTACCGCACGATCAGGGCCCGGATAAACCCTAGAGAAAAATGCGATTAAATATTTCCATCTGTAGCACGGTGCTTATCGGTTTTCTTGCCTTGTTGTCTTCGGCAAGTGGCGAGGGGGCTTCGGCAAAATCCACCGTTCAGGTCAACGATGCGCGGCGACCCGGGGCCGAGGAGTCGGGTTGGCACAAAGTTGACGCTGGTCCGTTTTCGATTCTGGCTCCGTCAGGGTGGGAGTTTCACCAATTAGTAGGTGTTGATTCCTATGTCGGCGAGTTTGCCGGTGACGGTGTCGTGCTGACGTTTGACTTTGGCAGATACTCAAACCCTCTTAAAGAAGAAAAGACACCGGCATATGTCGTCATTCACAAGTCCATCGGGGGGCGTGGCGCAAAAGTAGTGAGTCCCAGAACACCGGGCCACGGGATCACGGGCGTGTATTTCCGCAACGTCGGTGACTCGAATGCGCTCTGTCTTTGGGGCAAAGACCTCACATCCGCGCAACAGGAATTGGTGCTGAAGATATTTGACACACTTCATTTCGGAGGCCCGCATCCGCGGTATGTTCTTCCACCGCCACCCGCCAAGGGCGTCTAGTGAAGGGCTCAATGCAGGGCAGCGCGGAGTTTGTGCCTTTCAATCTCTGTGGCTCTTGATATGGTAAACATCGCTTTTTGTTAACATGCGCCTTCGGCGCTCAAGGTGCAGAATCACATTTATGGCAGGGGAAAGGCCGCAGAGTCTCTGAAACGCGAGACTCTACCCCGCTGGCAACCGACCACGGACAACGGACCACGGACGATCTTCTAAGCCAACTCCTTCACCATCACCCACGCGGCGGTGCCGTCAATGTAGTATTGCTCGATCTCGTCGACTTTGCGGTATCCCCGGGCGGCATAGAACCGCTGAGCCGCAAGATTGTCCTGGGCGGTTTCGAGTCCGATCATGCGCAGACCGTGATCCTGCGCCCATTGCTCGGCCGCCTGCATGAGAAGCGAACCTACCCCGCGCCGGCGCCACGCTTCGAGGACATCGATGGTGACGATGTGCAGGATTTTGCGCGGCTCACGCTGAGCAATCAGGAAGCCCGTGATCTCGCCGGCTTCTTCGGCCACCCACGTTTGCGCGTGACGGTGGCCAATGAAAGCCGCGAGTTCCTCCCGCGTGTAGGAAATCCCCGGAGCAAAACAGGTTTGATCGATTTGGTAGAGGATTCGTAGGTCATCGGGGCGGAAGGGACGAAGGTGCATGGCGGATGGGGGATGGTCGATTGTCGATTGCCGATTGTCGATTCTCGAGTTTCGAATTTCCAGTTTCGATCTTCCAGTTTCAAATTTCCAGTTTCAAATCTCTAGTTTCAAATTTCCAGTTTCAAATTTCCAGTTTCAAATCTCTAGTTACCAGTCTCGCTCAGGCTAATGCCAGCAGCCGTTCGATATCGGCGTCATCATTGTAAAGGTACGGCGAAACCCGAATCATGCCGTGGCGTAAACTCACCGCAATGTGATTTGCCGCGAGCTTTTGGTGCAATTCCGCCGTCGCCTCGCGAGTTGAGGCATGGAAGCCCAAAACTGTCGATTCGTGGCCGGGCGACGACCCTGCCGAGAGAATGTAACCCCGGACGCACAATCCTTCTTCCAAGCGCTGAAGCAGCCGGCGGCAGTGGGCGTACACCGTGCTGATCGTGACCCCTTCCACGAATTCCAAGGAGGCGTCGAGGCCATGGAAGTTGATGAAGTTTCCGGTTTCGCCGCAATCGAACACCCGCGCGTCGTTGATCAATCGGAACTCCTCGCTCGGGAGTGAATCGAAATCCTCCGCGCCTTCCACCGAATACCAATTGATGACGGGGAGATCGAGTTTGCCCAACAATTCTCGCGCCACATAGGCAAATCCGGTCCCATACGGACCGAGAAAGAACTTGTACGCCGCGCAGGCCATGACGTCCACCGGCAGCGCGCCGAGATTCAACTCACTCGCGCCCACCCCTTGCGTGCCGTCCACTACGAATATCCCGCTGCGGTCGTGAATCAGCGAGCCGAAAGCGGCAAGATCGATCCGATAGCCGGTGGAATAATCCACCCAATCGAGCGCCACGACGCGCGTGTGCGGGGTCAGTTCCGCCGCCACCTGATCGAGCGTCAGTCCCTTCGCGCCCGGATGGATGACTTTTACGGTCACACCTTTCCGCCGCAGATGGAGCCAGGTAAAAAGATTGGAGGGGAAGTTCGTGCTCGCCACCACCACTTCGTCGCCCGCGCCCAGCGCCAAGCCCGCCGCCGCGATGCCAATTCCTTGCGTGGCGCTGGTGGTGAGGGCAATTTCGCCCGCGTCGGCGCCGGTCAAGCGGGCAATTCGCGCGCGGACGCTCGCCGGCAGACCAAAGTACTCCGACTCCTTCAATCGATCCGGGTAAGACTTAAGCTCGATAGCCTTATGAATCCGCTCCACAGTGACCCGCGGGAAAGGCCCTTGGTAAGAACAGTCGAGATAAACCAGCGGTGAGAAATCCGAAAACTCCTGGCGGTGATTGCGCATAGACCAAAATCCTCTCTACCTACCGAACAGTCGGTTAAGCAGGGACTTCTGGCCATTATCGGGGATTTGTGGAATATCCACCATGAGAGATTCGATCTTGTCCTGTGGCCAGGGTTGGCGCGTGCGGTCCCAGGTAACAACTTCCAGCAATGAGGTCCAAAGCTCCAGGCAATGAAGACACTTGGCACGATGCTCTTCCGCCGGAGACTTGTCATACCAACTCGCTTGGCCGTCAAGAATGCGGATGAGCTGGCGGAGAGGAGTGCAATCCTTATGCCCGTCGGCGCGCACCACGCCGCAGATGCCCATCCATGAGGCGGGCCATAGGCACCGGTCCTCGCTTCGGTCGAGAACTGCGGCGTAGCTCGAGCGCAGGCGCCCCAACCCCTCGCCCGCCACAGCGGGAGTAACCCGCAGAATTCTTTCGATGCTTCCATGGGAATACCCGGCCAGGGTCAGGAAAGCGATTTCCTGCTGAACCAGAGGCAGGCCGCTGAGCAGGGCGCCGAGCGTCTGAATGGTGGGCGCGGGAGGGTCTGCGGCATCCTGCGCTGATTCCAACTTGGCGGCCGCTCGCTCGTGAAGAAATGCGCGCAAATGCACCAGAAACTCGCGCTCCGATTGATGCGAGAAACTCCTCAGCGTCGCGCATTCATTCGCGCTCAAGGCACGGAGGGCATCGCGCCAACAATCCAATCGCGCGTCAGGAGTCCAGGGCGTGTAGACACCGAAAAGCTGGAGCGCCAAGGGACTGTAGTCCGCCAGGAAGGCTCTCCATGCTTCCGGGCTCCCCTCCTCACATCCGGGAAGGATTTTATGAAACGTCATCAATTTGGACATTGTGGGAATTCAGAAGCCCCGCTGGGCAGGCCATCGCGCCGCCACCAGCCACGAACAAAAATCATGCCCCATCGCTTGTCTTCACTGCCGCTCGGCCTCCTGCACGGTGCGCTCCAAATGTGCAGCTACCAAGTCAGCGGTATCACTGACGGCCTGATCCAGCGCCGGAGGATTGAAAGGCCGGTAGATGGTGTCCTGCCAAATGGACGCGCCATTGCGGTCGGAAATAAAAACTTCGGAGTGTACGTGCTTCAAACGGCGCGATTCCAGGCACGATCCCCGCAGGGTTGCGTCCGCATCTTTTGCCTTGGTAACCAAATGAAACCGCCCCCACTTTCCCAGGGCCACAACCAGCTTGTCGCTCAGCGAATTGTCAATGTCCTCGATGTAGAGAGTGCGAATTCGCATCAATTTGCGAAGGTCTGTCGTGGTAGAGGTGAGCGGGCCGGATTCTAATCCCGGTCCGGTTTTAGGACCGAGTGTGGGGCGTTCATTCGGTTGCTCAGGCTGTCCCTGCGGATTTGACTGATCGGGGGATTTCTGCCCGGTCTGAGCCCACATCGTCAAACTGGCAAGCAGATAAATCGCCAGATACCGAGCGCTCCATTTCATGGCGACCTCCCCGGGCCTAAACCATGCCAACCCAGCCCATGCCAGCCGCACCGCTCTTACCGGCCATAAGCGCGGTGCAAATCCTTATCCGATCTTTGGCGGTCCTTCATATCCTGCTTGGCGTCCTTTTGCTTCTGGGCCAAATTGCGCCGTTCGCGCTGCATTTCATGCTTGGCATGAGTGCGCTCAGCTTTGGTCGTGCGCCGGGCCTTCCAGGACCGCTTCGCGTTCTTCTGCTGAATCTTGAGGGCCTTCCGCTGCTGCTTCTGCTGCGTCTTGAGGAGCTTTTCCTGCTGCCGCCAAGTTACACCCTGGGCTCGGACCGTGGTGGCCAAGCTGGTCCCCAGACACAAGGTAGCGACCATCACGATCAGGTAATTACGCATTTTGCCTCCGCATACGCTCCGATGGTTGTCCGACGCGAGCTTATCCCTCAGGAGCCTTGCGGCCTGGGAGCATCCCCTCTCCACCAGCATCTTAGCGAGAATAGAGTCAGAGTACAATAGCTTCCGTGGCAAGTTCCCCTGCGCCCCGGAAGAACATAACGCCCGCCGTTCGTTCCCGCGCCGCTTGGGCAGGAAACACGCAACCTTCGGGCCCCATTTTCCCATCCAACCTGCGAGCCAATGTGTGTCACAATGAGCAATTCCTACCCGTATGCATTGTTGCGGGGGAGTGGGAACAGGGCAGGGGCCGGAATTGCCGCGGGATGAACGTCTGCAATCAACTCGCCGCCCTCGACAGAAAGACGGAACGCCACCAATGATGACAATACATGCGGTCAAGCAGGCAGTGCAATATGGCGCCAATGAATGCTCGCGACGATTCATCATGCTAGGAGGACTCCGCATTATCCTCCTGGTATTGGCGCCACTTGTTCTGGCGGATCAGCCGCTTCGGAGCCAACAAGCAACAGGAGCGCCAGCCCCGGCACCCCAAGCCCAGGGCCCGCCGCTATCCGCGCACGTGAAAGTGGTCAACGTGCTCGCCACCGTGCGGGATAAGAAAGGAGCGATCGTCCGCAACCTCACCCAGGATGATTTCGAGTTGAGAGAGGACGACCGTCCGCAAACAATTCGCTACTTCTCGCATGAAACCGATCTGCCCCTGACCCTCGGGCTATTGGTTGACACCAGTTTCAGCCAGCGGCACGTGCTGGGTGAGGAGCGCGACGCCAGTGCCACTTTCCTTGACCAAGTGCTGCGCGTTGACAAGGATCTCGCCTTTGTCATTCACTTTGACAAGGAAGTAGAACTCCTCCAGGACCTCACCTCCTCGCGGCAGAAGTTGCAGACGGCTCTGGGCCTCCTGCAAATCCAGCAGCGTGACGATGAAGACAGCGGCGATTCCACAAACTCCGGGCAGGGGCAACGCGGAGGGGGCGGGGGTCGCGGCAGGGGCGGATGGGGTGGTGGCACCACGCTTTACGATGCTGTCTACCTGGCGTCGAACGACATCATGGCCAAGCAGGGGGGCCGCAAAGCCCTAATCGTTCTTTCTGACGGAGTGGACCGCGGGAGCAAGAAAACTCTGGCCAGCGCCATCGAGGCGGCCCAGCGCGCCGACACGTTGGTTTATTCCATCCTCTTCGCCGAAGAGCAACCTAGCGGCGGAGGCGGCGGCTATGGCCACCACGGCATGGGGGGAGGAATGGGTGGCATGGGAGGGGGCCATCATGGCGGCGGGTATCCACATCAGCAAGAATCGCGGCCGAACGGCAAGAAGATACTTGAAAAACTCTCCAAGGAAACGGGTGGGGGCTATTTCGAGGCATCCAAGAAACACCCCATGGATGAATCCTTCAGCCAAATCCAGGAAGAGCTGCGCAATCAATACAGCTTGGGATATACGCCCGACCCGCCTGACACGGCGCCCGGGTATCACAAAATCGCACTGACGGTGAAGAAGAAAGATGCTATTGTGCAAGCTCGCGATGGCTACTACTCAGAATCGAGTCACTGATCCATCGGGGCATTTGATCATTGGGCCATCGGGTCATCAAATCATTTGAGCATCGGGTCATCGGGCCATCGGGTCATTTAAGGACGCTCTTTTATCCTTGGCGTGTTCTCCGGAGCAGTTGAGGCTGCGAAACCGAAAGTAAGAAGCCATTGACGACGGACAACGGGCAGCTCTTTCAATGACCCGATAGCCAGATGACCCGATCAATCAACGGCCTGATTCCCGGAGTTTCAAGACCATGTACTCGTTGTCGAGGTAACGCCCGCCGACTTTCAGGCCGCGAGGCTCCAATCCGTAAGGTTCGAAGCCGCGTGAGCGATAAAGGGCCCTCGCCGCCGCCTGCCCGCTCACAACTGTCAATGTCACCTGCTCCAAACCCGGGCAGCATTTGACTTTCTCCAGCAGCGCGATCAGCAGTGCCCGCCCAATTCCCTGCCCGCGACCACTCGCGCGCACATAGACGCCCCAAATCCTCCCCTTGTGCCGCGCCTTGGCGATTTGATAGCGGAAGAACCCCGCCATGCCCACCAGTTCGCCTGCCTGGAAAGCGCCGAAAACGAAATTATCGTCGGGATTTGTCGCGAGACGTTCGGCGGCTGATTCTACAGTGGTCTGGCGATGCTCCTCCGCAGCTTCCCCGAAGGATTCAGGTTCACGCTCCAGGGCCTCCAGCCGCAAATGCCAGTAGGCCGCGGCATCGTTTTTGGTCAGGATTCGGATCTCGGTGGCAGGCATAAGAACAGTCCGGAGTCTCGAGCCCGGAGTCTGGAGTAGAAGACCGGACTAACGGGTGGGCATGAAAATGGCGGTGTGGTTCGGCCCGAGACTCCGGATTTGGGACTCTGGACCCTTTTTACTTGAGCGCGAGTTCGATGGCGGCTTCCGCTACGGGCGCCAGCAATTCATATCCTTTCGCATTAGGGTGCAGGCCGTCGTCGGAATAGCCCTCACGCAACATTCCTTTGTCATCCACCAGCGCCGTATAGTAATCCGCCACCTTCGCGTGGACATCCGGCGCATAGCTCTCGATCCAGTGGTTGAGGCTCACGATATCCGCGGGCGGGCGGCTGTCGGTCTGCTTCCGCTTGGTGTAGTCGCTGACGGGAGTGAGCAGACAGAGAATAATCTTGATGTGGTGGCTTTCGGCCAGCTCGGACATGGCGCGAAAGTTGTCCTCCACCATCTCCAACGTCTCCGGCCCGGTATTGCGGGAGATGTCGTTGGTGCCGGCCAAAAGGATGAATGCTGCCGGGCTGAGGTGGATCACATCAGGGTGCATGCGCACCACCATCTGCATAGTCGTTTGTCCACTGATGCCACGATTGACATAGGGTTTTCCCGGGAAGTATTTCGCCAAGTCCCACCCGTCAGTTATCGAATCGCCCAGGAACACCACGCGGCCTGCCACCGGTGGCGCTTTTTCCAAGCGCAAGTTGTCCTGATGATAGCGGCCCAATTGGTTCCAGTCCTGGAGCGCTTCGGCAAAATGGGCGGCAAATCCCGGCAGGCAACACGGCGCCGGCGGCGGATTGAAATCCTGCACGAGCTGCCCCCGCACCGACAAAGGCAGGCAAAGGCTCAGACAAAGTCCGATGAAGACCTTCTTCGCATTGTCCATGTTTTCCCCCTGTGCGGTGTTATATCCGAGTTCAGGGGGGCCGTCAAAGGGATAACGGCCTACGCGGGGTTAGGGGCACGGGACGCGGGGCACGGGACGCGCGGGGGGCTTTCGGGATTCAGGAGGCGGTGTTGAAGCCATGGCGGGTGAAAGTGTTCCGAGCCCGATGGCAGACGACCTTTCGGCCTCGGCGCACACGCCGCGTTAAAAAGCTGGAGTCCAAGTAAGAAACCTGCATCATTCCCACAGCAAAAAAACTTCATAATGCAACGGGCATCCTATTGGACAGGATTGACGTCCAAAGACTGATTGGGACTTCTTGTCATGGGGCTGTTTTTCCCTCGTCGGCTCTTCGCAAGGGCTGTTACCTGCTCGAAGGTAACTGAACCCCAAGAGGCTATCGGGGCTGCCCTCGACGGATCACCTGGGAGGTTACGTCGCTTGTTCAGATTGGCTGTGGGAAATCATCGGAAGGGTTCCCTCGGAACCCTCCTTAGGTGTTCCCGGCGGGCCTTGAGCTTCGTGGGGATCTTGCTCCTGAGTGCCCTGGCGCTCTCAACGGGGGCCAGAACGTCCTTTCCTCCACCAAGTCAGGCCGCCCGCACACACTTCTGCGGCCAGCAGGATGACCGCAGCATGCCACGAGGTCGCGCCCAGTAGGCTGCCTGCCAAAACATCCGCGTTTCCGGCCGAATTCCCGCGCATCGAACCTTCCTTATCCCTTCGGGAGACTGTTTTCCTGAAGCCTCCTGGGACTCTCGCCATCCACGCATTACGTTCTCCGCCCATCGCTTAATTCCAATTCCTTCGTGTCCTGTTCACCTGGGTCAAGCCGGGATTGCGAACTCGATTACGGTTGCTAATGAGCTCCGTTCCCTTCCTGGCAATCTCAGGAACTTGATGAGCCTTTCGACAGGCTAGGTTTGAGGGTTTCGGTATGCCGGGCAATCTGCGATGCCGCTGTTTCTGCCCATACCCTGCTGCGAGCCCCGCTGCTGCCGGCCGAGGCTGAACCCCCAAAGGAGGTGGCCGTGTTGGGAAACAATCTGCATTCCGCTCCTCTCCCGGGAAAGTTGATGCGCTGTAGCACGAGGGACATCCCCCGGTCCGGCGGGGCAGTGGACTTTGAGCGTCTTTATCAAATGCACTCTCGACGCGTGTTCAGAGTGTGCTCGCGCATGCTATGGGATAAATCCGACGCGGAAGATGTGACCCAGGAAGTCTTCATCCAGCTTCTGCGCAAAATTGACTCGTTTCGGGGTGAATCAGCCTTTACAACCTGGCTGCACCGTCTGACCGTAAACGCCGCGCTCATGAGTCTCCGCAAGAAATCGCGGCTGGAGAGCCCGCTCGGCGAGGGGAAAGAGGTGGGCGAACCAGAGGCGCCTTCCCCCGAGGAATTGCCCGACCCGGACACGGCTGCGATCGGCGCCATTGACCCACTGGATTTGAAGCGGGCTATGGCGCAGTTGCCGCCGGGCTTCAGCCGGGTGTTCGCTCTCCACGACGTGGAGGGCTATGCCCACCGGGAAATTGCCCGGAAGTTAGGCATCACTGAGGGAACGTCAAAGTCACAACTCCATAAGGCGCGGCTCCGGCTTCGCGAATTGCTCTCCGGGACCGCGAGCCGGCAACCGCAGACAGAGCTCGGGCGCGTTAAGCGAAACGTTGCGCCCAAGGCGCCCGCGGGAATGAGAAATCCGAAAAGCCTGCCTCCGGCGTTGACCCCCGAACGCACTCTGCTCCCGGTGCCCGATGCCAGGCGCGCGCGCCAAGCGTTCTACCCAGCCCCCACTGTCCTCAGGCCTAAGCCCGGGAATGACGAATTCCAATGTGCGGAGGTGAGTTGTGGGAAGTCCGAGTGTGCTTGAAGCCAAGACCCTGCGCCGCTGGGAACCGTCAAATGGCAGGTTGCTCCTGGTCGATGAAAACGTGAAGAATCTCGAGCTCTATTCCGCCCTTTTCTTACAGCGGGGTTATGAAGTCCGTTCCTTCTCTTCCTATGGAGAGGCGGCGGCATGTTTGGAGCGGGAGATTTTCGATTTGGTCGTGGTGACCCCGGGAGACCACCAACCTTGAAAGCGAGAGTGGGCCGGTACACGCGATGGGGAAGGGCCTCCGCCGTACTTGGGGGTGTGCCGGGGGCCGGCGGCAGGAGGCCGGCTTGGTTCCGAAGCATGAATGGGCCGGACCGAGGTGAACGGCGGGTATAACCATCTCCGCTACAAGGACGGTGCTTCCGCCTCGGGGCGGCTGGGCAGTTTCCCGGCGGACGGCGCCCTTCCCCATTGGCCGGCGATGTTTGTAACCCCCGGCGCATTCGGGCGGAAGTGCGGCCCATTTCATTTTTAGATATTCTATATATAGGCATCCCTCCAGCGCATGTTACGCATCAAATCAAATGTGAGGTCAGTGATAGCACCTCTGTGTTTGATTGTCCAGGCGGTTTGTGGACAAAGAAGGAGAAAAAACCATGCGGTTCAACTTTGTAAGTAAAGGCGCTTTGGTCGCGGCGGTGGTTTGTTTCGCCCCTGCGGCCCTGTTGGCATCTCCCAAAGCGTTTCAAACCAGCGCGCCCGCCACCTTCGCCAATATGGACGCCTCGCCCGAAGTATCGTCCAACCTCGACCAGATGCGGATGGAGGCGATCCGCGTTGAGAACAATGCCGGTCAAATTCAAGAACTGCTGAGAGATCCCTATCAAACCGGTTGGCAGGGCGATGCCAACCTCCTGTCGAGCGTAGCTGATGACGTGAACGATATGAACGACATGCTTTACCGGCTCCGTACAAATGAGGCCGAGGCTTCGCCATTGCAGGAGAACGTTATTGAGCATATCGCGCCGGCGTCCGTGGAATTAGCCGGCACCACCACGGACGCGATCGTCACGCTGAATAACCATCAGTCTGATGTTGCTCTTACCGACCTGAATGGCCTGACGAACGCTATCTACCAAGAGGCGAAGCGAGTTGACCAAACGGTGGGAGACTTCGAGAAATACGTGAATGGCCGCAGGGAAGAGCGGCCACTCCGGCAGGTACTGGGTCATTAGCCCGCATTTCTCGCCACGCCTCCAAGCTCATGGGGTGCGGCAGGGCAGATGGGGAGGGCCGCCGCGGCTGAAACAGGCTGCGAAAAACTCTCCCCTCCTGTCATCCTGAGCGCTTGCGGGCGCCAGAAGCATCGAACCGTCGAGGCGCGGGAGGCAGAGATTTCAAGGCAAACGGCCTTCTCTCTGCATCTCCCTGCCTCGGCGGTAGAATCAGCGAGGCTTGGCCTTGGTGGGGTTGATTTTGGCCTTGACCTTGAGTGGTTTTGGCTTTGACTTTGGCTTTGGTTTGGTCCCACCATTTTTCGGGGCAATTGTGGGTGCAGTCGAGTCTGCCTTGCATGGCGTGAGCGGCGTAGTGTCCGGCGTGACGGTGACGCTGGGCTGTGCCCAGTCGGTCGTGAAAGTGGTGTTCAGGCGGGCGAGAATCGCGGGCTCGGTGACGATGATCCCGCACTCCCGGTTCTTGGTCAGAGAGACGCAGGAGAAGTTTTCCGAGCCGATAAAGGCCTGCGCATTGGACGTCCCGTAATCGGCCAGGGTCATCTTGGCATGGATATAGAGGAACGACTTGCAGACGGCATTCACTCCTCCGGCTTGCAGGGTGGTGACCCCGCGCGCGTTGCCGTTAACTTTGCCTTCCCCGGCGAGCACGGCGGCAATAAAGCGCACCTTCACGCCGCGCTTGGCCGCCGCCACCATCGCCCCCAAAGTCCCGGGATCATCGACTTCTTCGCAGTAGATATCAAGGGTTGCTTTGGCGCTGGCGATGAGCGACGTTAACTTGGCGCTCGAGTTAACCGGGCTCCACACCAGCGAGGCCACCTTCGGGGTGATGGCATTGCCTGACCAATCGGCCTGGAACACGGCTTCGATTTCCGCCACCTCCGCCGGCACGGTGGTGACAATCCCGAAGTCGCGCGTTTTGAGGAAGTATGCGGGCATGAGGTTGAAGCTCATCACGATGGCGGTGGAGCCGTCGATGGCGAAGGCCTTCTCATGCGTTACCTCGAAGGTGTGCGGCGCCGGTTGGCACTGAATCCCCGCCTTGGTGAGCTGCTGAATCGCCGGGGTGATGTCCGCCTGCTGCATTTGGGGGGTGAAGGAGTACCAGTTGTAAAGCACGCGCACCGCCACCTCGCGCGCCTGGGCCGCCTCCAGCGCCGACATGATCTGCGGATCGCTTAGCTCGTAAATTGTAAGATCGATGCTCTTTGTCGCCGCGTTCAAAGCCTGGAGCACCAGGGTGCGGCCGTCATCGGGCTCGACAATCAAGGTGTGAGCGGAAGCCATGATAGTCCTCCTTCGGTCAACACCGCCCCGGCGGATAGTGGCCGGTGACGAGTGACCCGTAAGGAAATCCTTCGGCAGGGAATAGGTTAGACCTGGATTATAAGCCCTCCGGTAGTTGCTTGCAGGAATTCTTCCCGGCAAGGGCCGCAGAGCACTACAAGAGATCGGCGACGACCACCGAGGCAAGTTTGGTGGCGCAGCGCGGCAGAGCCGCAACCCAACGTGTGTTGTGGCTCGGAGTCCGATGCGGGGGCCTTACCTGCGGGCGAGGCCCGCCTTGGAGTGCGGTCGCAGCAGCTACCGCCTTCCGCCTTATCCCTAATGCCTGGGTTTTACCATGTAGCCTCTTTTTACCTTGACGAAGACCGCCCTCCTGTATATGTTAGGGCATGGGACTGCCTGTGGGCGGCGAGCGCTACTGGCAAGTCCCTTAAAGCCGGGGCCAGCATCTTCTGCATCTTGGGCGAGTCCCGGCGCGCCGGGGTAGGCGGAAATCCATAGGCACGCCGGCGGCAGGTGTTGGGTGGCAAGCTGGAGAAGATCAGGGGCGGACAGTGGGCAATTGGCAGGGGTAGAGCCTCTTCTTGGAAGTACTTTTGAAAATCAAACGCCATGCCCGATAGGAAGGAAATTGGGAAACACCCCGCGAAGCCGTGATGTTTATGAAAAAACAGTAGCTTAGCGGAGAAACTGGATAGTTTCAATGGTCGCCACAAAAAGTCAATCTACTGAAACTAAATATGTTACACGAGCTAGATTTTGGCCAGGGAAGAGCGAGAAAAAAGGATGGTAAAATGAAGGTATTACCCGTCATCTTGATGAAAATAAGTGGGATATAGAATCGCCTGGCTCAAATTCACCGCCAAGCCGTCATGTTAAAGAAAAATAGGCACTTATACATCAAAAGCCGTGATGCCGTTGAAATAAATGGAGTTGGAATGTGTTATGACACAGGTGTCGGGGGTGGAATTCGGGACTCGAAATTCCGCGGAAAGGTCTGCAGGGCCACACCCTTTGCTGCTGCTTTGCAGAAATCGGTTGTAGCGGCGGTCTCCGACCGCCGTCGTCGATCGGAGATCGACGCTACAATCCCGGCCGTCATAGACTGCTGCTGCAGGGGTATGCGCAAGAAATTATGTCGTTCTCAATGTACAGGGCGATTTGGTTAGGCAGGCGGAAGGTGCGAACCCTTTGCGCCCCAAATACGCTCTCAGCTTTGTCCATTCTTGATCCCCGCTGGGGGTACATTGAGTAGCCGGGGGGGCGACTTCTCCCGGCGCAAGTTGGATTCAAATGAGGGGGAGCAACATGCTACGAGGGTTGGGACCTTGCAAAATAATCGGTCTGGTTGTGGGAATCATGATATTGGGAGTGGTGTCCATGTCAAACGCCGACGAGAAACTTTCTGCGCAGCAGCCACCGACGGTAGCGGAGGCGGAAGCCTTCATCAAAAACGCCGAAGCCAAACTTCTTGAACTCAGCGTGAACGCCAGCCGCGCCGATTGGGTAAAGGCCACCTACATCACCGACGACACGGAAATTCTGGCGGCCCAGGCGGACGAGCGCGCCATTGCCGCGCAGGTGGAATTCGCCAAGCAGGCCACGCGCTTCGACGGCCTGAAGTTGCCCGCCGACCTGGCGCGAAAGATGCTGCTCCTGAAAGTTTCCCTGGTGCTTCCCACTCCTGCTGATCCCCGCGAGAGTGCGGAGATCACCGAGATTGCCTCGCGCATGGAAGGCACTTACGGCAAAGGAAAGTGGTGCCCGCCCGGCAAAGACAAGTGCCTGGACGTCGAGGACCTGACGCGTTTGATGGCCTCGAGCCGCGACCCCAAGGAACTGCGCGATGCCTGGGCGGGCTGGCACCAAATTTCCCGGCCCATGCGCAAGGATTTTGTGCGCTTCGTCGCGCTTTCCAATCAGGGCGCGCGGGAACTGGGATTCAAGGACACCGGCGCGCTCTGGCGATCGAAGTACGACATGCCTCCGGATGATTTTGCCCGCGAAGTGGACCGCCTGTGGGAGCAGGTGCGCCCGCTCTACGTGCAACTCCACGCCTACGTGCGCTGGAGGTTGCGGGAGAAATACGGCGACCAGGTGGTTCCCGCCAGCGGTCCCATACCCGCCGACCTGCTGGGAAATCTGTGGGCGCAAAGCTGGGAGAGTGTCTATCCCCTGGTGGCGCCGCCGAATGCGGACCCAGGCTACGACCTGACGCAAATCTTGCAGAGCCGCAATACCGACGCCATCGGCATGGTGCGCTACGGCGAGCACTTCTTCACCTCGCTGGGCTTTGATCCCCTGCCGCAGACGTTTTGGGAAAGGTCGATGTTCAAGAAACCGCGCGACCGCGACGTGGTGTGCCACGCCAGCGCCTGGCAGGTGGACTTGGATCAGGACCTGCGCGTGAAAATGTGCATCGATATCACCGCCGAGTATTTCTCCACCATTCATCACGAGCTGGGGCACAACTTTTATCAGCGTGCCTATCGCCATCAGCCTTACCTGTTTCGCGACGGCGCCAATGACGGCTTCCACGAGGCCATCGGCGACTCCATCGCGCTCTCCATCACCCCGCCCTACCTGGTGAAGCTCGGGCTGATCAGCCAGGCGCCTGATCCTTCCAAGGACCTGGGCCTGCTCATGCAAAAGGCATTGGAGAAAATCGCCTTCCTGCCTTTTGGACTCCTCATCGATCAATGGCGTTGGAAGGTCTTCTCCGGTGAGATCACGCCCGAGCAGTACAACCAAGCCTGGTGGGCACTGCGGTTGAAGTATCAGGGCGTCGCCCCGCCCACGCCGCGCAGTGAAGAGGACTTCGACCCCGGGGCGAAATACCACGTGGCGGCGAACGTTCCCTACACGCGCTATTTCCTGGCGGCCATCCTGCAATTCCAGTTTCATCGCGCGCTGGCGCAAACCGCCGGCTGCACGGAGCCGCTCAATCGCTGCTCGATTTACGGCAACAAGGAAGCGGGCGCGCGCCTGGCCAAAATGCTGGAAATGGGAGAAAGCCGCCCCTGGCCCGACGCTCTCGAGACTCTAACCGGCCAGCGGCAAATGGACGCCACCGCCATCCGCGACTACTTTGCCCCGCTGGAAAAGTGGCTGGAGGAACAGAATCGGGGCAAGCCGGTGGGATGGTAGAGAGCAGCAGGAGTAGTCAGTGGGCAGTGGGCAAAAGGCAGTAGGCAGTGGGCAGTGACCAGAAATCCGGACTGTCCGGGGTTGAGTAATGGGAGAGAAACCGCTGGCAGGAGAAGTCCCTCAGGGCGCGTCGGGCAGCGGCCTTATGAATTCAAGCCCGGCAATCAGTTCCTGACGGGCGGGGGTGGGGTTGGTCCACACTACACGGCAGCGCTCGGGATGCTTGCCCAGGAAGACTTCCACAATCTGCCCGGGCTCAACTTGGCCGGACAATCGGAGTCGAACACCCGCCTCGGAAAGGTCAATCGTCGCCGCATCTACGATGCGCGCGCCCTCGGTGGAGCCGGTGCCTAGTGCCGCGCGCGTTGTGAAGACCACGCGCTTGACCCGCCGGGCGTCATGATCATTTGTTAGCATGAGGGAACCTAACAATATGCCATCCGTCCCCCAGCGTCAAGTGCCTATTGCGCCTGTTGCGCTTCGATTCGCGCTTACTGCCCTCTGTTCTTAAGTGCCTCGTCGATAGCTTGAAAGTAAGCATCCTCGGAGGGGAGTCCGACCAACATTTTCCCATTGATGAACAAGGTGGGGGTTGCCTCCACGCCCACGCGCTTGCCTTCCGCTATGTCGCGCTGGATGCGGGGGAACGACGATTTGGCGTCCAGGCAACCGGCCAGTTGCACGCGGTCCAATCCCGCCTGCTCGCCGAAGCTCAGCAGCGTATCGCGAAGGTTGGCAAGATTGATCATTTGCTGGTTGCGGAAGATGGCGGTGCGCATAGGCACGTAAGCAGCACGATTAATCTCATATGCGCACTGGCAAGCCACCGCGGCGACGAGCGACCAGTCGTGCATGGGAAGGGGAAACTCCTTGAAAACCACGCGCAATTTATTGCCGTAACGCGGCACCACCTGCGTCTCCAGGAACTCGTGTACGCGCGCACACGTAGGGCATTCCAAGTCGGCGTACTCGACAATGGTCACGGGGGCGTTGGCCGGCCCTTGCGCCGGTTCGTCGTGGAGCGAAATTGTGCGCAGCGCTTGCTGCCGAACATCAACGGTAAGATTGTAAAGATCGCATACGACCAGGTGTTTGCCATCCCGGGTTAGAAGCACTGTTTTCTCCCGTTGGACCTGGCCCTCACCCACCGTAAGCGTCGCTTCCTCAAAGGCCGGGGAAGGGGAGGGCTTGAACGTTCCCACCGCAACCTTGGTGCTGGGAGGAATCTTGAATGTTTCCTGAATGCGCTGTGCCATCTCCGCGTGGGAATTCTCGCGGAGTTCAATAATGCCGCCCACAACTTCGATCAAGAAACGCAGGTCCTTGGAAATCAGCACGGGTATTGGCACCTGCTTCTGGCCCTCAACCAAAGTAAGGGTGGCCTCATTGAAGCCGGGGATCACGGGCGAAGTGTGCACCGCGTCCATAGAGAGTTTTACAACATCGGGAATGCCTTTGCTCTCCCGGAAGAAGGTCAAGATTCTGTCGCGTTGGGCGTCAGTGAGTCCCGCGGTTGGCGGGGCCGGCTTGCTGGGCGTTACATGTGCAGCATTTTGGGCGTAACTACGCTGGGCACACACCAGCGCCAAAATGAGGATTGTCACTAGCGACCAAAGCTTATGGTGTTTTCCGTTCAAGTGACTTTTACCCTTCCTTAGGAAATGGCTTCGCTCCGAATCATCAATTGATTTTAGTGAATTCGCCTCGCACAAAGCAAACGCGAATTTTGCGGGAGGCGCACCTCACCGCGGAGACGCGGAGGCACAGAGGTGTAGCTCGGAGCGATGAGGATGCCCCTAGGCCTACGGATTGGACTCCATCTGGCGGATTTTCAGATACAGCCCGGCGATGGCCACGAGGATGGTAATGAGGGCAACGCCCAGGCCTTTGCGGCGGACGTTCAATTCCTGGAGGGCGGCCACGCCTGCCTGATTCGCTTTTTTGGCGATTTCCATGCCCGGCTCGGTCACCTTCAGAACCTCCGCGTCGCGGAAGGTGTGGACGTTGACGCGTCCTTTGACCAGCGCTTCGTGCGCGCTGGCGAGCTCGAGTTTGGCTTCCGACACTTCCATGCCCGCGCGCTCGGCCGAATCCAGAACCGTGTCCGCCTGCGCGATGGCAAGGTTGAGCCGCCCCAAATCCTGGGCGATGGCCTGGGCGCTCTTGAGGCCGGCATCGCCGCTCGCGTGGCAAGTGGCGCACACCGAATTCGGCCCCGATCCCACCCAACTATCCGAGGGCTTCACGATTTCGTGGTTGGAATGGCACTGCACGCAACCCGGCAATCCCATTTTGGCGAAGGCTGACTGGTGCGGGCTTTTCTCAAACAGTTGGGCAAAGAAAACGTGGCACGTTCCGCAGACGTTGGCGACGGAATTCACGCCCGGCGGAGTGGCGCCGTGGTTGCCATGGCAAGTAGTGCAGGTGGGCGCGGAAGTTTCACCCTGCGCGATCATGGCGGCGTGTACGCTCTTCTGATAGCGCGCCAACTGGTCGGTGGGAATCTTGTACGGCTTCATGTAGGCGGCGTCCGAGTGGCAGCGCCCGCAGGTAGTGGCGACGTTCGCGATGTATACCGGCGCCCGCGTGTCCGAGACGGCGAGAATGTTGTGGACGCTGTGGCAATCCACGCAAGTGGCCACCTTGGCGTCGCCTTGCTTTAGCCGCTTGCCGTGCACGCTGGTGAGGTACTGGCTCAACTGGTCGGCGCGCATTTTGGGGTTAAAGCGGTGCATGTAGGCGATGTCGGAATGGCAGCGGGCGCAGAATTCCGGAATGGCGGCCTTCTTCGGGACCCCGTGAAAACCCTTGGCGGGACTCATGGCGTCCATGGAGTCATCGTTGGGATTGCCGCCGTGGCAGTCGGCGCAGGTCAATCCGGCTTGATGATGAACGTCGCCTTCGTAAAGTTTGGCCGGCTTCACCAAGCGCGCGTCATCCAACGCCGCGTGGCAGTCCAGGCAGGAGTTCTTGCCGGAATCCGCCCCCGCCGAGCCCAGCACGCACATCAATATAAGGAGTGTCGCACCCGCATTTTTCATGGCAGATTCCATCCCGTTATTCTTTAGCCGCAGAGGCGCGGAGGCGCAAAGTAGGTGCCAGGTATCAGGTGTCGGGGGTTTACTGGCACCTGATACCTTACACCTTCTTTGCTCTGCGCCTCCGCGCCTCTGCGGTGAATAGATCCGTTAGCGCAGCGCCAACCAGGAGAACAGCATCATATACCCGATGACGAACACTCCCGCGCCGGTAAAGAACCGTGTCGTGCGTCCGAAGCCGATTTTCCGGTCGAGGAACGGAACGGCAACCCACACCAGCGCCGCCGCCGAGAAACCGAAGATCCCCAGCAATTCGCCGTCAATAAAGAGTACTTTGGAAGGAAGGTATTTCAAGGTTTGGAACATAAACAGGAAATACCATTCCGGGCGGATTCCCGCCGGGGCGGCGGCGAAGGCATCGGCCTTGGTTCCCAGTTCCCAGGGAAAAATCGCGGCCAGGGCTCCCAGCACGCCCAGCGCGGCGTACCAGCCGATCATGTCGCGCAAAAGGAAATTGGGAAAGAAGGGCATGACGCGTTGGGTTTCGCGTCCTTCGGCGATGGCGCGCTCCACGCTTGGAGGCGTGCTCATTCCCAATTGCTGCACCAACAGGAGGTGAAGAGCCAACAGGCACGTGGCCAGGCCGGGGAGAACGGCAACGTGGAACCCGAAGAATCGGGTTAGCGTGGCGCCCGTCACTTCCTCACCGCCACGCAGAAAAACCAGGAACCACTTCCCCACGATGGGCACCGAGCCCGCCATTTCCGTTCCCACCTTGGTGGCAAAAAACGCCAGGGTGTTCCACGGCAGCAGGTAGCCGCTGAATCCGAATCCCATCACCACAAAGAGCAGGAGCATTCCCGTGACCCAGGTAAGCTCGCGGGGTTTGCGGTAGGCCTTGAGGAAATAGACGCTGAACATGTGGACGAACGCGGTGAAGATCATCAGGTTCGCCGACCAACTGTGCACGGAGCGGATGAGCCAGCCAAAGCGCACCTGCGTCATCATGTACTGCACGCTCTCAAAGGCGTCGTTGGGCGTGGGACGGTAATAAAGCAGCAGGAGAATCCCCGTGAGCACCTGGACGATGAAAAGAAATAGCGTCATGCCCCCGAAGTAGTACCAAATGGAGTGGCGATGGATGGGAATGACCTTGTGGCGGAGGAACTCCTCGATGGTCCCGGCGCCAAATCGTTCGTCAAGCCAGGCAAGAACCTTTCGATAGGGACCACTCATGGCTACGCGCTCCTTGTCACCACCACGTCCTCGCCCTGGACGTGGACCTCAAAAACTTCCAGGGGCCGGGGGGGCGGGCCGCTTACGTTGCGCCCCTCCAAATCGTAGAGTCCGTTGTGGCAAGCGCACCAGATTTCGTGCAGGTCATCACGGTATTGCACCGTGCAGTTCAAGTGCGTGCAGACGGCGGAAAAGGCGCGATATGTGCCATCCGTCGTTCGCACCAGGAGAGCAGGCTTCGACCCAAACTTGAAGATCTTTCCGGAATTGTTCTTGAGCTCGGCGACTTTGGCGGCCACCACCGACCGGCTGGTGGATTCCGCGATAGGCGGAGGGATGATGTAGCGCAACGCCGGGTAAAGAAAAGAAACCACCGAGGCGGCCAAGCCGCTACCCAGCAGGACGTTTACCCATCGACGGCCGGGTTGCACAACCTTATCCGGTATCCCAGGAACGGACACAGTGACACCCCCATCCTTCCGCCTTGGCTGGTTGCGGAAAAACACCACAATGCTCTCAGCCCAAGCACGGACAGCCTTTCGGCTGTCCACGAAGACGTTTCACACAGAGTTCACGGAGCGTTTCATCTCTGGAATTGGCGAACCGCTCGATCACAGAGGGCACGGAGAACATCTCGAAACCTCTCCGTGGTCTCTGTGTCTTTCCTCCGTGGCCTCTGTGCGAAATTCTTTCCCTCCCACGCGTTCTAGCTGCCCGAGGGAGCCTTGCACTTGGCCAGCGAATGGTCGTTGGCCTTATAGCACTTGCCGGTGTCGTTCAGATCGGGTTTCCCCGGGGTGACATGGCAATACTTGCAGCCCTTGCCTTCCTTTTTGGCGTACTCAGGCTTAGCCGTGGAAATTGAAACCAACGCGCCACTAAGAACGGCGAGTGCAATCAGGACTTTGAATAACTTCATGGATTCCTCCTTGGAATTCGGAATACTTTCATTACACCATCGAAAAAGCGCTGAGGTTGAGAACGAGGTCGAAAAGTCGAAGAAGATAAAAAAGTCGAAAAAACCTCCTCATCTTCTTCAACTCTTTGACTCCTTCAACTCCTAATGAGTCCTCCAACCTATCTAATTCCCTCCCGCCAGTTCGTGCAGGATCTTGGGGTCGGGCTCGTCCATGGCCAGAAGCGCGTGGCAGGCGTTGCAATCCTGCGTAATCTCGCCGCCGGCCTTCGACTTGTGGTTCCCATCGTGGCAGCGGAAGCAGCCGGGAAAATCGTTGTGCCCCAGGTTATTGGCGTAGGTCCCCCAGGTGATATTCATTTCGGGGAAAACGTTCCCCTGATAAATGTACAGAATGCCTTTCGCCGCCTCTTCAATCCGCGCGCGCTGGGAATTGTAGAGGGCGAAATAGTTCTGGCGATAGTATTCGCGCAGAGCTTCGGGCAACTCGGTCTGGGCCGCCATGCGGCTGGGGTAATTCACCTTGAGCAGATCAACCGCCACCTTGTGAATGAAGGGGAGAGACGGGCTGATGCGCCCGGCCGCCATTTCCCGGTCCACGGCGTTTTCCGGCAGGTCGAAGGTATGCGTGGGCCGGTTGTGGCAGTCCATGCAATCCATCGTGCGCCGCTCGCCGTGCGCCACGAGGTCCGCCTTGGGAGGAGTCTCTGTGGAAGCGTACTCCGTCACCGTTCCGTCCTCATTGCGATGACTCACCCAAGGAATTTCCTGCCGCTTGGCATCTCCCGCTATGTAGGTCACCAAACCCAGGTGGCGGCCGTGAATCCCCACCAGCTTGCTATCGGGGTTGCGCCCGCCGATATGAACCAACAGGACGGTCTTGGTGGAGGAGTTCTTTTCGTCATCGCCAAACTTCGTCTTGATCACCAATTTGTCGCCGGAAAAGCGCTCGGGCCAATGGCACTGCTCGCAGGTTTCGCGCGCCGGGCGCAAATTGTGAATGGGCTCGGGAATGGGCCGGGGATAAAGATTGAAGGTCACGGCCAAAACCTGGTAGCTGCCGGAAAGCTTGGAGCGCACGAACCACGAGGCCCCGGGGCCAATGTGGCACTCCACGCAGGCCACGCGCGCATGGGGAGACCGCCGGTAGGCCGTGTATTCCGGATCCATCACCGAGTGACAGGTTTGGCCGCAGAATTGGGTGGACTCCATGAAAACCGTCCCGCTGTAAGTGGCAATGGCGAAAATCGGAACGTTAATGGCCGTCATGATGGCGACAAACATCACGGTGCTTCGTACCCCGCGGTGGGATAAGTCCACGTGGGGGTAGATCGCCGGAAGATCTCCCGACCGGCCCTTGCGCCGGTAGTCCCGCCAGATTCCAATCGGAATCAATACCAGCCCAATGGCAAAGACCGCGGGCAAAATCATGTAGACCAGAATCCCCGCATAGGGATTCGGCTGAAAACCTACCAACATCGATGCCAGGGCAATCACCAGGGTGATGCCCGACGTCGTGGCTAAAACCACGCCCGCGCGGCTGATTAGATTCTGACTGAGATAGAAGGCGGGACGAATCAGATGCGCAAGGCCCTCGCGAAACTTGGATCGAACGTCCTGGGTATTGTTGCTCGTGGGTTCCGGCAAAACCAGAGTCCTTTCTTGCCCTAAGTGTAACTGGCCCCGTGGATGAGGCGTATTCTACCACCGCTGACCCCTCCGCACGATGCGCTCTTAAACGCCCCAGGGGGGTCTATCAAAGTCCAATGAGGCTGAAAAGGCGCCTCACCCCCTTGGGGGACAACGAACTGAATTCAGATTACTGCTCCCTTCGCCCCTTTGGGGGAGAGAGGGTACCCTTCCATAATGCGTGGCCCGAAGCCGGCGCTTTTTCCGGCCGGGACGGGGGAGGGGGTCGCCCAGGAACCCATCGCGAATTGACATCCTGTAGCCGATTAAGTGAACCGTACTGCACCTTACCGGACCTTGGTCGGCGAGGACAGGATGAGGCGTCGCTCTCCCCAACCCTCGCGACCGATCGTCTCCTGCTACTTGGGCTCGGGCGCCTTGTACCCATCCAGGGAATGGTCGTGATCTTTGTAGTATTGCCCCGCGCCGGTGAGTTCCTTGAACTTCCCTGCCGGATGGCAGAAGGTGCAAGCCTTGCCCTCCTTTTTGCCGTATTCGGGCTTGCCCATCCCGAACGGCAACGCCAGAACGATGGCAAAGGCCAGCAGTAATAGAGTCTGAAAAAGCTTCATAGGGTTACGACCTCCTGAAATGAAGTGCGCAGCATATTCGGACACAAAGTATCTCTCCTGACACATCCAACTATCACGAAAGCATTCTGAATACCACCATAAAGTCACTGTAGAGATTTTGTACAGTTAGGATATAGCGAAACTTAGCGGGCGACGCGCAAGTGTAGTTGATAGTAAGCAAACAGGTTGAGTGAAATTTCTGCTGTCATTGTGGAAAATTACGCAGCGTGACTCAACTCGCCGGACATGCGACTTATAGTCAAATGATTTCGATACTTGCGCAACTATATGACCATAAAGGATGAATCCCTCATTCTCGGTGTTGAATATTTACTCATACTCTGGATTTCAGGTTGGCATCGCATTTGCCCTCTTCGACTCGTTGAGGTCTTAACTACGCGATGTTTAGCAAGCCTTCTTAAGCCTCATTCGCCCCTGAAATAGGGCTTTACAACCTTGTCAAGGACTCGGACTCATGAATCTGCTGGTGGTGGGAATCAGTCACAAAAAAGCTCCCCTGGAATTGCGCGAGCGCTTCGCCCTGAATGAGCGGATCATCCCGGAAGTCCTCCGCCGGCTTCAGAGCGAACCGGAAATCGAAGAGGCTGTCATCATCTCCACCTGCAACCGCGTGGAATTTGTCCTGGTGGCTTTCGAAAAGCAGCAGGGCATGGCCGGATTCCGCCGCTTCGCCGAAGCGTTCTACGGCGTGCGCTTTGACGACTTCGCGGAATGCTTCTATTTGCATCGAGAAGAAGAAGCCGTGCGCCATTTGTTTCGCGTGGCCGCGGGTTTGGATTCATTGATTGTGGGCGAGCCGCAGGTCTTGGGCCAGGTCAAGCAAGCGTATTTTCTGGCGAAGGAAGCGGAAACCTGCGGCAACCAATTAGAGTCCGTTTTTCATCGCGTGTTCAATACCGCCAAGCGCGTGCGCGCGGAAACGCGCGTGGCGGAAGCGCCGGTGTCCGTGAGCTCCGCCGCCGTCGAGTTGGCGGAGCAAGCCTTCGGCGGCTTGCAGAACAAGACAGTGATGATTATCGGCGCCGGGCAAATGGGCGAGCTGGCCGCGCGCCACTTGGTTTCCAAAGGTGTCGCCACGGTGCTGGTAAGCAATCGCACCCACACGCAGGCCATCGCCCTGGCGCAGGAGTTGCGCGGCCTGGCGATTCAATTCAGCGAGATCTGGCAAGCCATGCGCGACGCCGACATCGTTATCAGCTCCACCGGCTGCCCGCACTACGTTATCACCCGCGACGACATGCAGCGCCTGATGGCGGAGCGCCAGGGCCGCCCGATTTTCCTCATTGATATCGCCGTGCCTCGCGATATAGACCCGGCGGTGCGCGAAGTGGCAGGCTGCACGCTCGTCAACATCGACGGGCTGGAACGAGTCACCCACCACAACCTTCTCGCACGGCAAAAAGCCATGGCAGTGGCGGATCAGATTCTGGACGAAGAGATCGAACTTTTCCGGGCGCGCCAGGAGCAGCTCAACGTCGTGCCCACCATTGTTTCCTTGCGGCGGCGCGTGGAGGAAATTCGCCTGGCGGAAATGAAGCGCATGCGGCGGATGTTCGGCGAGCTCACGCCGGAACAGGAGCAGGCGCTGGAAGCCTTGACGCAGGGATTAGTGAACAAGATTCTCCACACGCCATTCACAGAACTCAAGCAAGCCGCCCAGCGGCCGGACCGCACCGAATTCATCAACGTCGTCCGGACCATCTTTCATTTGCAGGAAGACGTCCCCAAACCAGCCCCCCCTGTGGTGAATTAACCCGCCACCAAACACTGCACTGTAGGCTTAAGCTCTTTGTCCTTTCTCTATTCCACCCAAGAGCCCTCTCACTCCTGCTACTCGATTTTTTCGATGGCTTCATCAAACACGCGGTAGCCGGCGTTAGGGGGAAAGAGCTCGGCCATCAGATCCATGCGGCGGCGCAACTGGGCGACGGGCAAGTGCTCCGGGCCGATGCGAATCTGCACGTCGTGCCACAGTCCGTGGAAATACTCGGCGGCGGTGTTGACGAAGGAAATATCGCGGTAGGACTCGAACTGTGCGCGGGAGCGGCGGCCGGCGCGGATGGGCAGGTAGGCCTGCTTCGCCTTCAGGGCATCCTCGTCGATTTCGCCGCGGACTCCGTGCCGGATTTCCTCCTCCACAATCTCGCTATACGCCGTGATCTCCGAGTTGGTCAGGCGCGGGCGGAGCAGTTCCGCCACGCTTCCCAGGAGTTCAAACCCCGTGTCGTGAGCGTCCAGCTCGCGGCAGGCGAGCAGCAGGTTGATGCGTTCCGGCGTTTCCACCCACGCTGCAGTGTGCGCTTCCCCCTTGGGCTTATGGCGGCTAATAACGTCGCCGGTATCCAGGCAGGCAATATAGGCCACCGCCAGTACGCGGACTTTTCCCAGCCGCTGGGCAATTGACGCCGGAATGGCCTGCACCGGCTCGCGCACCATGGTGCGCTCTTCCGCCGGACTCAGGTTGAGTGCGGCATGAAATTCCCAATCATGTGTGAGGCGCGAAAGGGGAACAAAGCTCCCTTGCACGTAATCGGCGACCGGAGTCAGGTCCTTCGGGGCGAGCGGGGAAATTCCCAAGGTACACCATCCAGGCTGCGGGCCCACGGCGGCGCATGTTGCTCGGGCCTCATTGATATTCTGCGAAATTATCCCCTGCGTGTCCAGCGCCGTGTTGTCCGGAGGGAATCTGCCCTCCACGCGAGTGAGTGGCGAAGCAAGCGGAGATTCTCTACCATTTCGCGATTTTCGGCCTGCCTGCGAAGCCGTCTCTCGTGTTAGATTCATAGAGCGATGCTGAAGGAACTCGACCGGATTGAGATCGCGCGCTTGTGGGAGCGAAAGCTCCGGCAGGATGCACTTGGGCTTCCCCAATCCGAGCGTCACCGCAATCTGGAGCCGACGAGCGCGGAGTTCATTTGCTCCTTGGCCGCGGGCATAGGCGGCAAGCGGATTCTCGAGATTGGCGGTTCGAGCGGCCTATCCACCATCGCCCTGGCAGCCGCAGCACGTCAGGTTTCAGGGAAGGTCATTTCCCTTGAAAGGGACCGGCAGCGGCAGGACGAGGCGCGGCAGACGCTCTACCGGCTGGATCTGGCTCCCTTCGTGGAGTTCAACCTGGGGGACGCGGGGTTAGTGCTTGCGAGCATGGGAGAATTCGATTTCGTGTTTATCGATTGCGAAAAGGAAGACTACATCCGCTTTTTCGATATGCTTAATGTTGCGCCCGGAGGAATCGTGGTCGCGGATAATGTGATCTCCCACGTTATGACGAGTTACCTCGCTCATGTCCGGTCACTGCCGGAGGTGGAATCCATAACCCTGCCCATCGGCAAAGGCTTGGAAGTTACCCGATTCAAAATGTCGAGTCGTCGTGAACCGGGCGAGCACACCGGATCCAACACCTGAATCAAACCTTCGTTCCTGCTTTAGAGTGACGGAAGAGGGTGTGCCAGGAATCCAGTGGCATCTTTTCCTTTCTTCGAACCCCAAGTCCAGTACATGCCGAGATAGGCGTAGTTCTCGGTTTGGCCAAAGGCCGAGTGGCCGTACGCAAACAAGATTTGCCACCCGGGGTTCCGGAGGTAGTAATAGCCGCCGATATCAACCATCGTGGAAGACTGGGTCTGTGGCGTTGCAATCCCTTCTGGCCCGTGAGAGAAGACTTCTGCTCCCAGGGTAAGCTTTTTCCCCAGGTCCCTTTGCAGCAGCCACCCGCCATAGGCGAAGTTGCGATAGCCTGTCTGTGGGACAACCTGGTATCCCGCGCCGCCGTAACTGGTCCAGTGTCCCCAGCTTTTTTGCGCCCACACCGGCAGTTTGTACCAGACCTTTCCCACGCCCAATCCTTTGGCATAGCTGCCGGTGGGGATCTCCAACATCGTAAAGGTCCCAAACTCCGGGCGGTGCTTGGTTTCTTTCACCCATCGATACTTCGCCCCCAACTCCGTGTCCGTCATCCCATAGGCGCTCGGACCCACTCCGGCGGGGAAATACAGCGGATTATTGGAGGGAAGGATGGTGCCTAAAGGCAAAATGATGTGCAGTTGCAGGTTAGGAGCAGCGCCCCAATTGGCTTCAAACGCCGGCCCCACCGGATCGGTTTCCACCGGGGTACCGTCCGTACTGCCAAATGCATAGACCTCATAATGGCGGAATTCCACGGGCTCCGGGTCGTCGGTTTGAAATGGAGGCCCCGCCCATAGATTCGCCGCTGTAAGCATCAATAGCACGAAAAGCGAGATTCTTGCGCAACTGCGAGCGACCTTCATTCATGCTCCTCAATTGGAATTTGGCGTCGCCTTCTTCCCCTACCGGCTCATTTCCCCTGGAGAAAATCTGACAACGGTGGAAAAGTCAGCAGTATTCCCAATGCCAAAAGAAGAAATGCAATGGCATTCACCTTGGCGATGGCCACGGTCTTGGTTCGCCAGCGCTTCGCCAGGATGAACCACGTCACCAGCCACAACAGAATTGCCACGGAACTCACGCCGGAGAGCGGTCCCGTGGGCGAATAAAACGTCAACCATCTGGCCAGAGGCTTGGAGGCATCTGCAAAGACCGCAAGAATCCCCAGGACCGAACACCCGACCCCCGCCGAGAGGATGGCGGCTCCCGCAGGTCCATTGGGAAGATGCTCTTCCCCCTGAGTTTTGGTCAACTCTTCTCCTGGCAGATGCGGATGATTCATTGGTTTTTTCCCCTCCAACGGATTGTCGGGCCGCCGTTTACGGGTGCGTACTTGTTGAGCATGGCTCCAAAGAATCCTGCGACTCCACCCGCTGCCAAAGCCGCCAGCGCAAAAACCAGGACGGCGCTGCGGACTTGTGGATGCTCTCTGATCGACCGCTTGTACTTCGTCAAAACGTAGGCCACCATCGTCATGGCAATGGGAGCGATCCAGGCAATGTATTCTTTCCATTCCATTCCCAGGTCGTGCCATCCCGCCGTCGTGGGGCTCGATTTCAGAAGATATCTCGGATAAAGGGCCAGGTCCGTAAGGCCCGCGGGCGGAATGGCGCGATACCACGGGTAGATCAAATAAGCTCCCGTCAGAACTGCGGCCCAGCCGAGCCCAGCCGTACCGATGAGATAAAAACGTTCGCGGGAATAACCCTTCGCGGTAAGGGGTGATGGCTGCTCAACATAGGCGGATCGTAGAATTTCCACGACAAGTCCGTAGATCGCCGTCAGAAAGAAGGCGCCAAACAGCAAGCCATGGATAAGTGTGATGAGAGCGCGCAGAGTCATTTCCATCCGTAACCTCCGGGACCGAAGTCAGGCCAGCCCCGCTGGCCCGCAGCCGTCAGGGGTGATGCTCGATCCCAAACATCTCGCCGAAGAGCTCGCGCACACGCTGACGCGCCGTTCGCAGCGCCTTGCGGCCTATCGGAGTAATCCGGTACATGCGCCGCGCGGATTTCCCGTTGCGCTCCAGGTAGGAACGCAGATAGGCCTTGTTCTCCAAACCGTGCAGAAGGGGATAAAGGGTTCCCGCACTCAATTTGTACCCGTGCCGCGCGAGTTCCTCAGCGATCCAAGTTCCGTAAAGAGGCTCTTCGGCGGCGTGGTGGAGAATGTGTAGACGGATCAGCCCCGCGTAGAGACTTGTGTCATCCATATTGATTTTCGTTGCCCTGTTTCGATATCGAATTTAAATATAGAACGACTCGTGACAATTTGTCAACTGTCAGTGGGGCCTCGTTTTGCACCGTTGACTGGGGGCGGGCCTCCGTATCCCTCGCTAACGGGCGAGTCTCGACAGGAACCCCAGAGCACTCCGAGCCCACGATGTTGAGAGCCTTGGAACATAGAGAACGCGGAAGAAGTAGGCCAAGTGGATCGCCGCTTTTGCCTGTTCATGCTCAGAGCAAGTGAAGCTTGCCCTTCGCGGCCCGATGAGGAATAATCCGAATGGCGAGTAAGGGGATGATGCGCTGAGAGCTTCTCGCTGATTGCCCAGGCTTCAAGGAGATGGTAGTCAACAGGCGAAAGGTTCAGGACATTCAGCGTATGCTCTTCCCTGTTGCCAGGCAAGCCCTGGGCGCGTACCGGGCGGTTCTCGCGCACACGCCCGCGTGCTGACGCAGTGCTGCCCGTCCGGGGCAAATCAATCTGCGGGTGGCTCGCCATGCCCAAAAGAGTGCAAACGAGTGCCAGGGTTTCCTGCCCTACGCCGGGAGCGGCTCGGCGAGGGTTCGCGCGGCGGTGGATGGAATAATGAATATTGCCATTCTCGGGCTCACGGCAACGTCCTACGGCAGCCTTACCTATTTGCGGAATTTTCTTCCCCACCTGGCACAATTGGACCGCAACAACCATTACCAGGTTTTCCTTCCCCCCGCTAAAGTTGGCGAGCTGGACGTGAAGCAACCGAATTTCTTCTTTCACTCGCCTCGCTGGGCGCCACGGTCCGGCGCCTTTCGGGTGCTTTGGGAACAGCTAGTTTTTCCCTGGGTTCTCCGCGCTCAGCGGGTTGATGCTGTTTACACAACTCAAAACATGGCGATTCTTCTCTCACCCATACCCAGCATCATCATTCTGCAAAATGTCGAGCCCTTTTTCGCCGGGCAATTCCACAACCCGCTGCACCTGCGGGCGCGGCTTGGGTTAATACGGATGATGACGGAAATCTCTCTGCGCCGCAGCCACACCATCATCGCCATTTCCGATTGGGAGAAGGAATTCCTGGTCGAGCATTTACGTGTGCCCCCGGATAAAATCATCGTCAGCTACCCCGGCGTGACGGAAGGTTTCCGCCCCCCCGCAGCGGGTTCCGCCGCAGCATTGCGCAAGCACTTGGGCCTCGAGCCGCCCTATATTCTTACCGTGACACGCTTGGCCGGTTACGGTAATTTACTGAATCTGGCCAAGGCTTACGTCTCCCTGGTGAAAGCGGGCAAAGTCACCATGCCGCTGGTGGTTCCGGGCGGCGTGTGGGACGCACAGTATATCGGCCGGGTCAGGAAGCTGGTCACCGGGGAGGGCTGCGCTGACCGGGTTAAGTTTCTCGGCTATGTTCCCCATCGGCACATGCCCTTGTTGTTCGGCCACGCCGCATGTTTTGTCTTCCCTTCGCTGCTGGAAGCGTGCGGCACCGCGCTGATTGAAGCGCTGGCTTGCGGGACGCCGATTCTTTGCTGCCGGCGCCGTCCCATGACGGATATCTGTGGCGACGCCGCGGTTTTCTTTGACGGTGAAGATCCCGGCGACCTTGGCGATAAAATGTTCAAGGTGCTCTCCTACCGGCCCCTCCGGGAAGCGCTGTCGCGCCGCGCCCTGGTGCGCGCCGCGCACTTCTCCTGGCAGCAGGGCGCGGAAAAAGTGTACCGGGTTTTCGAGCAACTCTCCCGCCCGGCGAGTCGCGGGGCCGGAACTACTCCCCCGGAAAGGAGGACTTAACCGCAGCCGCACTCCCCCGGCTCGGCTCATAAGAATCCCTTGCGCTTGTTGATTTACAGCATTCAGTACGCCCCCGAGTTCACGAGTAATGCCATCCTGATCACCGGCTTGGCGCAGCAGCTCGCCGCGCGCGGACATCAAGTGACGGTGCTGGCGGGCACACCCCACTACCAACTCCCCAGCGTCCCCCCGGGTTACTGGTGGCGGCCTTTCCGGCAGGAATTCCGCCAAGGCGTGAAAGTGATGCGATGTTGGGCATTCCCTAAATCCGAGGGAAAGACGGCAAAGTTCTTGAACTATGCCAGTTTCACGCTGACCAGCTTGATCGCGGGCCTGTTTATAAAGAGCCCCGAGGCCATCATCATCGTCTCGCCCCCTTTTTGGCTGGGGTTCAATGCCCTTTTACTCCGGGCCTTCCGCCGTTGCCCGGTGATTTACAATGCCCAGGACCTGTTTCCCGATGCTTATCTGGCCAGCCAGGAAGTGCGGGCGGGTTGGCTTGTGCGCGCCATGAGCGGACTGATGACTTGCATTTACCGGGGCTCGGACCGCATCACGGTGATCACAGGGTCTTTCGCGGAGGCTATTGGGGCTCTGGGCATTGACCGGGGAAAGGTGGTCACCATCCCGAATTTCATCGATACCACGGAGGTCACACCTCTTCCCCGCGCCAACTCTTTCCGCCGGCGGCACGCGCTCAATGAAAAATACGTCGTCATGTACATGGGCAATGTCGGGTACACACATGGTACGGAACTATTGGTGGAGGCGGCGGAAAAGTTGGCCCAGATTCCCGATCTCGTTTTTTTGGTCATTGGCGGAGGATCGAAGCAGCCGGATCTGGAGAGACTAGCCCGCGAACGCCGTCTGGGCAATTTACAGTTTCTGCCGACGCAGCCTCGCGAGTTTATCCCGGAAATACTGGCCACCGCCGACGTTCTTGTCCTGACCTCCAAGCCCGGGGTGGGCAAGACATCGTTCCCCAGCCGCATATATAATTTCCTGCTCGCCGCGCGTCCGGTGGTTGCCAGCGTGGATGAGAATTCTGACTTGGCACATGTCTTGCGCGGCGGAGGCGCCGGCATCGTCACGGCACCGGGAAACGTGGAAGATTTTTGCCAGGCACTCACCACCCTCTACCATGATGCCGGCTTGCGTGAACGCCTGGGGCGGAATGGAGCGGAGTTTATGGCCGTTCACTATTCCCCCCAGGCCGTGGTGGAGCAGTACGAATCATTACTGAAAGGATTGTCCGCCCGCTGAAGGAGAACCCGGCACCCCGATGAAGGCCCCGCTGCAAATCAAAATCAAACTGGCCCTCCTGGTGGGAGACATTCTTTTCCTCGCCCTCTGTTTGGCGGCCGCCACCTACATTCGCCTCGCGTTTGTTCAGCCACTGTACGAGCAGTACGGCACCGCCGCGGCCCTCTGCTTCATGATTTACCCCCTCTGCCTTTACCTGACTCGATCCTACGAAGTTCAACCCGAAGGGAGTTCCGCCGAGAATCTGCGCCGGCCTCTGCTGGGCTTGATCATTGCGGTCACCGCCTGTTCTTTCTTCTTTTACTTCGCTCCCGACGTGCGGTTCGGCCGCGGCATCTTCGCCATCGCCAACATCCTCTTCGTCTTCTCCCTCCTGGGGTGGCGGCTCGGGATTTTCTTGCGCCTGCGCCGCCGAAGCCTGGCCATCCTCCTCATGGGGAATCCCAACGCGGTGGAAATTGCCCGCCAATTAATCCGGGAATTCTCCCCGCTTTCCCAGACGCATATCGGGCAGCCGGAGGCGAAAACAGGGAACGCGCAGGACCACCTCGATGCCAACGGAGTTCCCAGCGGAGAGGGCGGATTCGACCTTCTCGTCCTGGCTGGCCATTCACTCGATCCTTCCACGCTCCGCAAAGCCGCCGAGCTGCGCTTGCGGGGAGTCCCGGTTTGGAACCTGCCCCGCCTGTTTTCCGAATTCGCCGAGCGGCTTCCCGCGCGGTTCATCGACGAAAGGTGGTTGGCCACCGCCGAGGGTTTCGGTTCGCTCAATGAAACGAGCTTTCAGGTTATCAAGCGGCTCGTGGATATCTGCCTCGCCTTCACGGGATTGCTTCTCAGTTCCCCTCTCCTGGCACTGGCGGCCGTTCTGATCAAGCTTCAGGACGGAGGGTCCGTCTTCTACTCCCAGGAAAGGGTGGGCAAGGGAGGTAGAACCTTCCGCGTTCACAAAATGCGCACCATGGTGGGCCGGGCGGAGGATATGACGGGCCCGGTCTGGGCTTCGCGCGATGACCCACGCGTTACCCGGGTGGGACGATGGCTGCGCAAACTGCGCATCGATGAGATTCCCCAGATGTGGAATGTTCTCGAGGGGGAAATGAGCTTTGTGGGGCCGCGCCCGGAGCGGCCGATCTTTGTCCAGATCCTGCAAAGCAGGTACGCCGTTTACTCCTTGCGACATTTGGTGCGCCCGGGAATTACCGGCTGGGCGCAGGTCCGTTGCCCCTACGCCGCCAGCGAAGAAGACAATCTCCTTAAACTCGAGTATGACCTCTACTACCTCCAGAATGCCTCTTTGCTTTTCGACATCCGCATCATCCTCAAGACCATTTCCATTGTCGCTTCCGTGTGGGGTTCGTGGTAAAGCCATTCCCCCAGATTGATGGGAACACGAGCAACAGCAGGTGGAGCTTTAGTGTTGATCCAGGCTCTTCCCGCTAAGTTTCCCCCTGGGCGGGGATCGATGCCCTCGGGCGATTTGCTCGCTGCTGAGGTCATGCACCATTTTGACCAGGGCCGCCACATTCTCGTAAGGAGTATCCGGCAGCAGTCCGTGGCCCAGGTTGAAGATGTGGCCGGGCCGGCCGGTGGCCTGGTCCAGGACGCGTTGGGCGCGCCGGCGAATGAAATCCTGGTCGCCATAGAGCACCAGGGGGTCCAGGTTCCCCTGCACGCCCACGGTCGGGCCCAGCCGTCGCCAGGCTTCGTCAAGCTCCACGTGCGAATCGACGCCCATCACGTCCCCTCCCGCGTCGCGCATGGCTCCGAGCAGCATCGCCGTTCCAGTTCCAAAGTGGATAATAGGCGTTCCGGGCTTAACGGCTTGCAACATGATGCGCGTATAGGGCTGCACGTATTCAGCGTAGTCGGCGGGCCCCAGGCACCCCACCCAGGTGTCGAAAACCTGCACGGCCTGCACGCCGGCGTCGATCTGGCCGTTGATGTAGCGGGCCAGGCTGCGCGCCAGGCGCTCCATCAGCGCGCGCCAGGCGCCCGCGTCGCGGTACATCAAGGCTTTGGTGTGGCGGTAGTTTCTGGACCCTCCCCCCTCGATCAGGTAGGAAGCCAGGGTGAAAGGGCAGCCGGCAAACCCAATCAGCGGAAGGCGCGGATTCAGATCGGAACGCGTTTGGCGAATGGCCTCGTAAAAGTATCCCAGGGATTGTTCCGGATCGACCTCTTGCAGGCGGTCAATGTCCGCAGCGCCGCGCAGTCCGGGGCTGATCACCGGCCCTTCCCCCTTGTCGTATTCCAGGTGCAGGCCCAAGGGCTCAACAATCAGCAGCAAGTCGGCAAAGATGATGGCGGCATCCACGCCCAGTTTTTCCGCCGCGGTTACGGTGACTTCCGAAACCAGGGCGGGGTTCTTGCACAGTTGCAGGAAGGGGACGCGGGCGCGCAAATCCCGATATTCTTTCATGTAGCGGCCCGCCTGGCGCATCAGCCAGATAGGGGTGGCATCAACCGGTTCAAGTCGGCAGGCCCTCAGGAAACGCGAGTCTTCCCACGGGGGAGGGGACTCGGTAGACGGGACACGGGATACGGGATAGGGGATACGCGATTCGGGATCATCTGCATCCTGACTCTCGACTTCGGACTTCGGACCTCGGACTTCGGACTTCTTTCTCAAAAGCTCCTTCGCCCGCTGCGCGGTTTCCTGCACCAACGGTCCCATTTTGGGATGCTCGGGCTCGAGATCAATGGCGATTCCATGACTGAGCAGAGTCTCGCTACATTTCGGGCCCACGGAGGCCACCACGACTTTCGCCAAGGCTTCGAGCAGTCGCTCCTTCGCGCCATTTTCCTCGGCCACGCGCAGCAGGTGCTCGACTTGCGCCGAATTGGTGAACAAGGCCACCTGCGCCCGGCCCTCCACCAGCGCTTGGATGGCTTCGCGCAGGGGCTGAAGGTCCCGGGGAAGCGTCCATTGATAAACCGGCACGCGCAGCGCATCAACCCCGCGTTCCTTGAGCGCGGCGAGAAAGGCTTCATTGGAAACGCCATATTCCTGCACGGCCACGCGGCTGCCCGCCAGGGTGAATCCGCGCGGATTCTCGTCCAACTCTTGCAGGACTTCGCGCCAGGTGTTGGGCTCCGGCACGGTAATGGTGATGGGCACTTGCAGCTCGCGCAGAACCTTGGCCGGCTTCGGCCCGCGCGCCACCACGGTAATTCCCGCCAGCGCTGGCACGATCTTCTCGCGCGCGTGTCGCGTCTCCAGCACCTCGATCAGCCGGCGCGCGCCGACCCCGGTCATGAAGATGACCGCGTCGAGCTGCCCGGCGAAAAGCTCGGCGCCAAATGCCAGGGCAGCGGCGTCTTCTTCCAGCGGCGCCTCACGCAAGGCCGGAGCCACACGCGGCACGCCTCCAAATTTCGCGATCAGGGCGGCCATTTCGCGGGCATGGCGGCTCTCAAAAGCCACCACTTCCAGGCCTTCAAAATTCGTGCTGGCAGGTGGGGTTTTAGTCATATCGAGAATATGCCCCATGGCTTGCCGGGCGTCAACGCACAACTTGCGGCCGGGCGGGTAGTGTCCTAATTCGACCGTAGCGCCGCCATCTTGGCGGCTCCCTGCCGGCTGGAAGCCAGCGCTACACTTGAGATTAGGACACTACCGCCAAGCGAAAAGGACAAACCAAACGGCAAGATGCATTCACAAATCAGGAATTGCGGCTTGCTCGGCCTGGCGTCAACCTATATCTCATTTATTTTCAATTGATTATAAAGAAACGCTAACTTGTTTGTTTTCATGAATCAATGAGGAGCACTTTTTTTGCCCCTTTGTTATCAACAAACTATGAGGAGCAATCTTCATTTTTCACTTTTTTAGCCCAGGGATCCGTTCTGGAGGTTGGCCAGCATATTGGTGAGCCGCCAAATCTGGCGCAGGCTGGAATCTTCCATCCTTTGCATAAGGATGGCGCTATCGTCCCGGGGAGCCATGAGCGCGGCGATATTCTCCGGTGACCGGACCTTCTGATATTCCTCCCTGAGCTGATCTTGCGCCTCAAGGTACGGGCCCATGATCTCATTCAGTGCGGCGTCAAGCTTCCGGCGCGCCGATTGCTCCTCGGCTGCGGAAGGGTTAGGCTCACGACCACCGTTTTCGTTGGCGGGCCCGGGCGCTGCGGACGCCTCCTCCCCCCAGGCCCGCAGGAGGGGAAAGAGCCTTTGGATGTCATCCGGCGGGTTGGCCCCGAAGGCGTTCACCAGGGCCGCGATTTCCGCGCGCGAAGGGGAGGAATCCCGGCGGTTCAGCCTCCTGCCGATGGCGCACAGGCTCTCGTAAATACGATGGTTGTGCAGCATCCTGGGGGCGATCCCCAGATCATCCATATTCAACCCGCTGCGCACGCGCCGCACCGCCAAGCCGTCCTGCATGCGCTCGGCGCGCTGCATCCGCCACAGGGCGCGCACGAGGCGCCGCACCAGCTCTTCTTTCAACCCCTCCCCCAGATTATGGTGCAATGATTTCTCCAGGCGCTGGTAGTCCGCCGGGTCTTCTCCCAGCGCGAGGAGGACCTCTTCCGGCGCCTCCGAGTAGAATCCGTGACGCAAATTGGCCGAGGCGGCGCGCGCCTTGCCCTGCGGCGTCACCGCGCCCCGCGACTTGCGGCCGTTCTGCTGGCTCCGGAGCGAGCCCTTCTCCGTTATTCTCCGTTTTGGGTTTAGAGACATGCAAACCTCCCAAGGGCGGCGGTCAGGGGACAGTGGCTAGGGAATAGCGGCTTGTGGCCGCCCCCCCCGCGCTGGGCTTTGCGCTTTTTGCCTGGCGCATATCCCGGCTCGCGGGGACTCGCCAAAGCGCTCGCTGCCGGCTGCCTCCTGCCTTCTGCTTTCTGCTTTCCGCTTTCTGCCTTCTGCTTTCCGCCTTCTGCTTCCCGTTCTCCATAGGCTAGTATACCCAAAAGGGCGGCCTTCGTCAAGACAAAAAGGAGGCTACATTGTAAAACCCAGGGATTGGGACAAGGCGCCCGGCCCGGCGCCGGGACAAGGGATTCACAGATCGCTTTCACCGCCGAGGCGCGGAGGCGCAGAGGGGGAGAAAATGGGGCAAGCTGGGCCGGAAAGGCGGAGCCTTTCCCCACAGCGGGGCGGCAGAGCCGCCTGATGTGCGATGCTTTCCCGCTACTTTGGACAGCCTTGGGGGGAACAGGTCGAGTGCGGGATCGCGGATTTCTCGTCGGGGCGGTTCGCGAACCGCCCCCACTTCGCAGGGCGTGCTATCGAAAGTAGGTTCCCCGCCGCGTCGTAGTGGTGGGCCGCAACGTTTCCGCTCGTGTCGACGACAAAACGCGTTAGCGCAGAGTCTCGCGTTCCAGAGACTCTGCGGCCCTTCCCCTGCCATAAACCTCGCACTGAACCTTGAACGCCGAAGCCGCATGTTAACAAAAAGTGGATGTTTGCCATTTAAGAGCCGCAGAGTTTCAAAGGCACAAACTCTGCGCTACCCTGCTTTGGTGCAGGCAAGCGAAGTATGGCTAGACTGTCCGAAATCCCCCCAAGAAATAGCAGTTACTTTATTTTACTTGACTAAATTTTTAATTTGCGATATGAACTTAATTTCATAGCGCATTACTAGGCAATCATGTGGCAAGGCACTTATTACCGCAGTCTGGCGACCATAGCAGGGGCGAAGCTGTTCAGCGGCTGGGTCCGCAGCGTCTCGAAACGTCGTAGCTGCTTTCAGAGTCACCTTCCTTACTCTGTCCAAGAATTGCCATGTAAAGCGCCGATAAACTTTCTAGCATGGTGCGTTTTCCTGCTTGCTTAGCTGGAGTACGCACCCAGACGTCACCGCATGTTGAATATGCAATCACAAGCGCGCCGGGTCGTTGCACTCGTGCTGCTGAGTTTTTCACATTGCGCCAGCAGCTCTCTTGGCTGGCCACTCTAATGGCATTCCCTTGCCGGGCGCTTCGTAGTTGTGCTCCAGTAAGAGAATTCTCTTCCTGAAAAGGAGGAAATCCATGTGGAGTTCCGGTGCGCTGTTGCAGGATGCCCTCTTCCTTGAGAGGGATGACCTTTCAGCCAGAAAGGTGCCGCCTTCGCCGCTGACAACAAATTGCCAGCCAGCAATTGGCGACCTCTTCGAGCAATTCGAACTCAAGGAGGTATTGGGAGAAGGCGCTTCGGGGATCGTGTATCGCGCTTGGGACCATCGCCTGGCACGCCACGTGGCCTTGAAGGTGTTCAAGTGCGAGCGGCACTCCGACAAGGCGGTGCGGCGGAGATTGCTTCGCGAAGCCCGAGCCATCTCGCGCCTGAATCACCCGGGGTTCTGCACGATTTACGACTTGGGTGAGGACCAGGGGCGGGCCTATATCGTCATGGAATACGTGCAGGGCCGCCTGCTGAGAAACTTGGCCGCGAAGGGGTTGACGAAGGAACAGGTAATGGTCTACGGGGCGCAGCTTGCCTCCGCCCTGTCGCACGCCCACCAGCGCGGGGTGATTCACCGCGACGTAAAGAGCACGAACATAATTGTCAAGCCGAACGGGGTCGTCAAGTTGCTGGATTTTGGCCTCGCCCTCCGGCTGCCAAAAGGGTCCATAAACAAGGAGGCATCGGCCTCCGCGTCCCAATACGAAGCCGCAAAAGGAGGGGGCACCCTGTCTTATTCGGCGCCGGAAATCCTGCGGGGCGAGCGGGCCAGCGTCCAGAGCGACCTTTGGGCGCTCGGGGTCGTGCTTTACGAAATGACCGGCGGCAGATTGCCCTTCACCGGCAGGACCCCTTTCGAAACGGCCCTCGGCATCATGACCAAGTCGCCTCCTCCGCTGCCGCGAGGTCGGGACCCTCACCTTCCTGCCGTCATCTTCCGCTGCCTCGAAAAGGACTGCGCCCATCGCTACGCCGCCGCCCAGGAGGTCTATGACGACTTGCACAGCGCGCTCCTCGCCCCCCCTGTGCTACCCCCGACTAAGCGGCTCCTGGGGTTCCGGTCGGCGGGTGCCGCCTAGCAGTTCCCGGTGAGGAGTCACGGCTGTCTCGCCGCGTACCCAGCCCGCCCTCGAGTTGCGACAGGCTGATTTCCCCCAGGTCTCCAGCCTCTCCGGCACTTGGACCCGCCACCCCCGATTCAGGCGTCCGTGATGTCGCAGCGGCCCCCCAGCCCGAGCTAAGGCAGACATCTCGGTGCACAAGCAGGCTCGTCAGCTTCAAAGAGTTCCCGGCAGGCTTGATTTCAGCCACTAAGCGTGCGACCATTTTGATATGCCTGAGGGCTCACAGTTAGTCAACCGCAGGTCGGAGCGCAAGCGGGTGCAAATCCCGGTGACGCTTGTGGTCGGGAGCGAGGGTGTTGAAAGCCCTGCAATGAGTGTTGATCTCTCCCCAGAGGGTATGCGATTGCAGTCTTACGCCGCTCTTCTCGAGGGGCAGCTTGTCCGACTCCATCTGGCCGCCGCTCCTGAAAACTTCATGCACGCCCGGGTGGCTTGGGTCGGCAAGCCTGGCTCGGCGGAAGCCGGCCAAGCAGGGCTTGAGTTCCTAGACGGCCCGCTCGTTCACTAAACATATCGAGAGTGCATGCCGGACTGGAGTACGGTCCTATTCGGTGAAAATTTGCGTGTCAAACAGCCGGGCCAGGCGTTGGCTGCGCCCCGGAAAAAACGGGGGGGCCGGAGGGGGCACCCTGCTGCTTTTTTCCTTTCATTAGGCCAAATGCGTGCTAGAATCCCCCACGAAGTTTATGAGTATTGCTGTGTCTCGGGGCAGGCATCCGGCTCAAGCGGCATCTGCTTTCGCGACCCACGGCATGGCGCGGGGTTGAAGCCTTCACGCCTTGTCCGTGCTTCACCATTGCCAATCCAGGAACAGGCATTGTCAGAATGGATTGGGGTTTGGTTTTCGGGCTGCCGAGCGCGATGAAATCCCTCTGCGAAGGCGCAAAGAAAGGATTTCATTTGCCCACCGGCCAATTCGAGTGACGGGCCTCGCCGATTTCCGGAAGACGAACGTCGAAGGTTCGGGGTCCACAACAGATCGGGTCGTGCAAATCTAAAAGGTGAAGGTGGCGGATCGAGGCCGCCTCACCATCGGGAGCATCTCATGCCGCAAAAGCTATTCGTGGGGAACCTTCCTCACGAGGTGACAGATACGGAATTAGGTGAATTCGTCAGTGGGGCGGGTTTTCAGGCAGCTTCGGCCGTCGTCATTCGGGACAAGACCACGGGGCAATCGCGTGGCTTCGGATTCATCGAACTGGCGGAGGGTGAGGACATGGAGCGGGCCATCGCCGGCCTGAATGGGCAAACCCTGCAAGGCCGCCGGCTGACAGTGAACGAAGCGCGCCCACCGCGCAACGACTTCGGCGGAGGGGGCGGCGGACATCGCCCTGGAGGCGGCGGGGGCCGTGGCCGGGGTCATTCCGGTGGCGGCGGGGGCGGGGGCGGCCGTCGTCGCGAATGGTGAGTTTGAATTGCCGATGGTCGATTGCCGATTGACGATTTAACTCAATCGGCAATCGTCAATCAGCCGTCGGACGTCGTCAATCGTAAATCGTCCATCACTCTGAGCCCACCAAACGGCGGTAGACATACCGAAGTTGCTGTTGTGTGTCGCGGAGCCTGCCGGCCAAGGTTTGCCCCTCAGCGATCAGTTTCCAGCCGCGCGCCACACTTTCGGCCGTTTCCGCGTGGGCGGTGTTTTCCGGCAGGCCGCTCGGCGCCTTCCCCGTCACCAGGCGAAGGATGTGGTCCAGGGAACGCAGGAATCCCGCGCCCTCGCTCAAGGCCGCGGCGTCCTCGGCGGAAATAGCCTGCGCCGCGCGCAGGGCGGCAATTTGCTCCGCCATGTTGGCTCCGGGCAAGGCCGCCACCCCGCGCCGCAAGCGCGTGCAGGAAACGGCAAAGTCCACATCGTAATAACCCCCGGGAGCGGTCTTGGTATTGCTGCTGGGAACCGCCATTTCCCGTTCCAGCCGCCGCCGCATTTGGTGGAGTTCCCCTTCAAAGTCAGCATAGGTCGACAGCCGGTGCGCGATCGCCGCCGGGAGCCGATCCACGAGCGCTTGGGCGAGTTCGGTGTCTCCTCCCAGAGGATGGGCCTTCAAGTAAGTGAGCAACTCCCAGGCCTGCGCGTCTTCCGCGACGTAGCTGAGGAACTCCTCCAGGGTCACCACCAATTCCCCTTCCTGTCCGCGCGGACGCAAGCGCGTATCCACGGGGAATATCGTGCCCTCGCGGGTGTAACTGGAAAGCACCTCAATGGTCTTCTCCGCGAGGTGGGTCCAATGTTCCAGGTCCTCGCGTTTCGCCCCGGAGCCGGCCACAAAAACCAAGTCGGCGTCAGAAGCCAAATCAAACTCACTCAGCCCCAGGCGGCCCAAACCCAACACCACAAAGGGCACATCATCGCCGGTGGGAACCTTATCGCACCCCCCGGAATTGCGCGCGATCACCTGGGCGCTGGAAATACAATGCGCGGCGTTCGCCGTCCAACGCTGCAACATGGAGAAGGCGGAGCCGCCGGCCGCCAAGTCCATCGCGCCCAACTCCAAGACCCGGGTGCGGTATTGGCGGCGCAAAAACGCCATTTTTTCGCGCAAATCGAGCCCCGCATCGGAGGCCCAGGCATAAGCTTCGGGCAGGGGACAAGTTTCCCAGCCCATATCCAACTGTCCGCTCGCGGCGCTATCGGAGGGCGTGAGATCGGCGGCCGCGAGGACTTCCAGGTCCTCGGGGTGATGGATCAGCAGTTCCGTCAGGTAGGCGCTGGCGCCAGCCACTTCCAGGGCACGGCGCAGGCTGGCGGGTTTCGCCAGCGCCGGGGCAAACCGTTCCGGCGAGCCGGCCAGGGCCGTCAGCAGGCGAATGGTATTTCGCCGCGCGCGTTCCGGCAAGTCCGCTTCGCGCACGATGCGGGCCACCTCGGGCGCTTGCACCTCCAAGAAGCTCAGCAGCGAGTCAAATGACTGGCGCCCGGCATCGGGCAGGAGCGTGGGAGCGGGCTTGAGCACAAAAGCCGTTCCCGGCACGGAAGCGTCCCCGCGATGAATCACGCGTTGGTAAATCTCATCCACCAGCGCGAAGGCGTCGGAAATCTTGCGCAGCAGCACATCCCCCGGACGCTCGCCGGGCGCCGCCTCCACGCCTGTCCTGCGCCCCAGCCGGTCGAGCGCGCCGGAGTCAGGGGGAAGCCGGTGCGTTTGCTGGCCCGCCTCCATTTGCACCCGGTGTTCCACCTTGCGCAGGAACTCATAGGCGGACGTCAAGGCGGCGTAATCCTGATTGGAAAGCCAGCCTTTGTCGTTGAGTTTGCGCAGGGCGAAAAGGGTTCCTCCTGACCGCACCCAGTGGTCGTGCAAACCGTGCAGGCGTTGCAAGCACTGCACCAGAAACTCGATGTCGCGGATGCCGCCGCGATGGCGCTTGACGTCAATCGCCTCCCCGCGGCTTTCCCGCAGCTTCTTGGAGATCCTTTCGCGCGAAAGCAGAACGCTTTCCACCGCCACGAAATCTCCGGGCGAGCGGTAAACATACTCCTCCACGCCGCGCAGGAAGTCGCGCGTCAGCTTGGCGTCGCCGGCGGAGTGGCGCGCCTTGATGAGCATCTGTAATTCCCAGTCGCGCGCCCGGTGCTCATAATACTCGCGGGCGGAATTCAGTGAAATCGCCAGGTCGCCCTGCTCACCCTCGGGGCGCAGCCGCAAGTCCACGCGAAACACCTCGCCCTGCGACGTTGCCTGGGTGATGGTTCGCGTGATGGCATGCGCCAAGTGCACAAAATACTCCTTATTGGTGGTGTTGGAATCCCGCTCGTTCCCCCCCGCCGTCTCTCCGTCGTGGGAATAAAGGAAAAGCAGGTCGATATCGGAGTTGTAATTCAGCTCGTTTCCACCCAGCTTGCCGAGGGAGACGATGCTGAAGCCGGCGCGCACGATGCGGCCCTGCGGGTCGCGGTATTGCGGCTGTCCATAACGCTTTTCCAGCTCGCGGTCGCAAAACAAGTAAGCGTCAGAGAGGATGACGTCGGCGAGGGCGGAAAGCTCCAAAGTCGTCTCGCCCAGCGTCGAGAGGTGAAGCACATCCTTGAGCACGATGCGGATGTAGTTCCGGCGTTTGAAGCGCGCCAACAAGGCCGCCAGCCAGGGGTCCGGATCAGTGGTGGAAAACCGGGCAAAATCCTGCATCAGGTCTTCTTTGGATTTCAGCTTGGTGAAATTCCGGTCGCGCGCAAACTGCACCACCAACTCCGGCTCCGAGAGCAAGGTCTCCGCCAGGTATCCGCTGTAACCAAAAATGGCGATGAGATAGGAGAGGGCGGTGGGGTAGCGCGCCAGATCACCCAGGACCTGCGGCGGAGCGCCCTGCGCATAGCGTTCCAAAAGATTGAGCGCCCCGTCGGGATCAGGCGACTGGGAGAGCAGTGAAGCCAACGGGGTCAGCAGCGTGGGCGCCAACTGTTCCGCCAGGCGCTCCAAGTTGCCGGCGGCCTTGCCGCGATCTTCAAAGTCTACTGCCTCGAAGTCCGGTCGCATCCGGGAGATTATAACCTGTCCGTGGTCCGTTGTCCGTGGTCCGTTGTCATAAGTTGGTGGATTGTTGGCCGTTGGAAGTCATGAGCAAGTAGTGTCCGCCGAATCACGCGCGGCGCCGAAAGAGAAATGGCCGCCAGAACGTCATGGGGTGGCGTTCCGGCGGCCAAGCATTGTCGCCCGCCGGCGTCATATCGACGCCTCGACAACGGACTACGGGCAACGGACCACTGACAGCTTCTTTTAGATATCGTAATACAGCGCGAACTCGTACGGGTGCGGGCGCGTGTTCACAGCCTGCACCTCGTTCTTCATTTTGTAATCGATCCAGGTTTCGAGAAGTTCCTCGCTGAAAACGTCGCCTTTGAGCAGGAAGTCATTGTCCTTTTCCAGGGCACGGAGCGATTCTTCGAGCGAGCCGGGCATGGAGGGAACTGCTTTCATTTCCTCGGGACCGAGATCGTAGATGTCCTTGTCCAGCGGTTCGCCGGGATCGATCTTGTTTTCCACTCCGTCCAATCCCGCCATCAACATTGCGGCAAAGGCCAGGTAGGGATTGCAGGAGGGATCCGGGGGCCGGTATTCCACGCGTTTCGTCTTGGGGCTGGCCGAGTACATGGGAATGCGGCAGGCCGCACTGCGATTGCGCCGCGAGTAGGCAAGGTTGACGGGCGCTTCGAACCCCGGCACCAGGCGCTTATAGGAATTGGTGGTGGGGGCAATCAGCGCAGCGAGCGCCGGGGAGTGCTTCAGCAGCCCGCCAATATAATGGAGGGCCAATTGGCTCAGGCCCGCGTAACGGTCACCGGCAAAGAGGGGCTTCCCGCCTTTCCACAAACTTTGGTGAGTATGCATGCCGGAGCCATTATCCTGATAGATCGGCTTGGGCATGAAGGTGACCGTCTTGCCATACTGGTGGGCCACATTGCGGATGATGTATTTGTAGATCATCATTCCATCCGCCGATTTCACCATGGAGTTGAACCGCTGGTCAATTTCCGCTTGCCCGCCGGTGGCCACCTCGTGATGATGGCACTCGATGTCGAGTCCGGCTTTTTCCATCGCCAGGACCATTTCGCTGCGCAAGTCCTGGTAGTGATCGGTGGGAGGAACCGGGAAGTAGCCTTCCTTGTAACGCGGCCGGTAGCCGAGATTGTCCTTCTCGCGCCCGGAATTCCAACGGCCTTCTTCCGCGTCAATGAAGTAATAGCCATGCTGCTGGGCTTGATCAAAACGGATGTTATCGAAGATAAAGAATTCCGCTTCTGCCCCGAAGCAGGCCTTATCGGCAATGCCCGTGTAAGCCAGATAGGTCTCGGCTTTTTTCGCAATGTTGCGGGGATCTCTGACGTAATGCTGCTTGGTGACGGGGTCAATGATGTCGCCGATCATGACCAGGGTGGGTGTGTCGGTAAAAGGATCGAGCGTGTACCAGGTCGGATCCGGCACCAAGAGCATGTCGCTCTCATGAATGGCGGCCCAACCTCGGATGCTGGAGCCGTCCATCCCGAACCCCTCCTCAAATGATGACTCCTCCAATTCGTGGATTGGAAACGAAACGTGGTGCCACAGACCCGGCAGGTCCGTGAAGCGAAGATCGAGGATTTTGACGTTTTCTGCTTTTGCGTACTCTAACACCGCTTTCGGATTCATACACCCTCCATAAAAAAGATTTTTCCCTGTTATCAGGAATACTTATGCAGATCATACCGAAACGAAGCGTCAACATATCCCGCACTCCGAATTTAGTCAAGCCCCTTCGGAAGCCGCATTTTTAGCGGGCGGGAAGGAGGCGCGGTGGATCCGGGAGGAAGAGCGCCGCATTCGAAGGGCGGATGAACCCCCGCGGCGGGAGGCAAGCACGCTAAGTAGGGTCGGAACTCCGATCTGGTCGGGACGGCTTAAGAATCCCGCTCGATCTGCTCTGAGGATGCCGCCCCTGCGGGGTTTAAGAAATAATTCCTTCCCCCTCTTCTCCTCGATTTTAGGGGTTGCGAAACAACGCTTCTCTGCTGCCATCCTGAGGGCAAGGACGGAACCTACGCGTTTTCCCGCAGCTTTTCTCGCCGGCCAGGGTGTAACAAACCTGTAATACGGACAGATGACAAAGCCCAAAAATCCATTGACACTTTTCGGAAGTTCTTGTTACGGTACAAATCTCCGTGAGAGAGCGGAAATTCACTTCCTGAGTGCGGATTGGATTGATGGAGAAGGCATGAATTGAGTCCAGCACCTCCAGGAGAAAGCAGGAAGCGGAATGTTCGTAGCCAAGCGGATGTTCCTTACAAAAGGCGTAGGAAAACACCGTGAAAAACTGACCAGCTTTGAGCTGGCGCTGCGTTCCGCGGGCATCGCCGCGTGCAACTTAGTGCGGGTTTCCAGCATTTTTCCTCCGCGTTGCAAAATGGTTCCTCGCGCCGAGGGGGTGAAAGAACTAAAGCCCGGACAAGTGACCTTTGTGGTGATGAGCGAGAACTCGACGCGCGAACCGCATCGCCTCATTGCCGCTTCCGTTGGTGTCGCCCTCCCCAGTGACCGGAACACCTTCGGTTACCTCTCCGAGCACCATTCGTTTGGGGAAACGGAAGAGGTGGCGGGGGAATACGCAGAAGAACTGGCCGCGGAAATGCTTGCCACCACGCTGGGCGTTGAATTCGATCCCGACCGAAGCTGGAACGAGAAAAAAGAGATTTACCAGATCTCCAACAAGATTGTCCGCACCATGCACATCACGCAATCGGCAATCGGAGACAAGCGCGGTCTCTGGACCACGGTGCTATCTGCCGCCATTTTGCTTGGAATAGGAGAGTAAATGATGGGCGAGGTGCGCTCTCCCGCCCACCCTCCTGACCGCTACGGGGTTCCCAACCGCCAGGCTAACGACTGTTGAAACGCTAGGGGGCGAAATGCGCAAAACCGAAATCCTTTCCACACCTACGCGGCCGCTCAGAATCGATGGCCGCAAGAGCGTCTCCGCGTTGCTGGAGAAGATGCAGGGCATCTCCTTCCAAGGCCGCAACCTGGCCACCGCCTATCAGGTTTGGAAGAAGATGCTGGGCGATCGCGTGATGATCATGATGGGCATATCCGGCGCCATGGTGCCCGCCGGGATGCGGCGGCTGGTGGTCTACATGATCAAGAACCGCCTGATCGATTGCCTGGTCACGACCGGCGCCAACCTTTTTCACGATATTCATGAAACCCTGGGCCGGCTGCACTTTCAGTGCTCACCCAACATCGACGATGTGCGCCTGCAAAAGCACCTGATCGACCGCATGTACGACGTGCTGGCGGACGAAGAGGAATTTCGCCAAGCCGACGCCCTGATTGGGCGCTTTGCCGCGACGCTCGATCAATCGCGGCCTTACACCACACGCGAGTTCCTCTACTTGCTGGGGAAGGAACTCTCCCCGTGCGCCAAAGAGGACGGCATCGTAACGGCGGCGTATAAAGCGGGCATTCCCCTTTACTGCCCGGCGGTGGGCGACTCCTCCATCGGCATCGGCATTGCCGAAAACCGCCACGAGGGGAAGAACCAGTTTACTTTCGACGTCATCGGCGACGTGCTGGAAACCGCGCACCTGGCCAGCGACTCACCGAACAGCGGTGTGGTCTATTTTGGCGGAGGAACACCCAAGAACTTCGTGCAGCAAACGGAAGTTACGGCGGCGTTCATGCGCCACTCCACTGAAGGGCACAAGTACGCGGTGCAGGTCGTAACCGACGCCCCGCATTGGGGCGGGCTATCTGGCTGCACGCTGGAAGAAGCCCAAAGCTGGGGCAAGATCGCTCACGACGCCAGCATGGTGACCGTGCATTGCGATTCCACCATCGCCATGCCCGTACTGGTCTCGGCGCTCTCGGAAGACGCCGCGCTTATCCGCAACCGCAAGAAACCAGCCTTTTCGCTGGGGCGGGAGCTGAAATTCACATTTCCAAAGTAGCATTAACCCCGGTCACACCGGTGGCAGAACTGCAAGAGCAAGTGAAGAGGCGAAGCGGAAAAGTCAGGAATTTGCCGCCGTCGATTCCTGGTAACATTGCTTTCCTCCCTCTGACGGTCACTGCGCCGCCAAAGCGGGACAACCGGAGAACTACTTCAGCTTGTGCGGGCTTGCGAAACATGGAGTGCAGTCCGCAGCTGCTGGCCGCACTCCAAATCTGAGCATCTACTCGCGTTGAATAAACCCCGCGTTCCTATCATCCAGCGACGTTTTCACACACACTGGCCTGCGCCGCCGCAAGGCGCACCCGGCTTTGACTTTTACTTTCTTCCTTTTGACTTTCTTTTGCGGCTCTGTCGCTCGGCAGGGCATACAGAATCAAATGAAACTCTCGCGCGTGGCTCAGATGGCAACTTCGCGCACTGCAAAGGAGTGCCGCCATCGGACGTACGAGCGTGTATAATTCGAGAAGACTCAGAAAGGTTAAGTCGGGCGAGAGGAACTCTCTCCCCACAGCTTACGGCCGTGTCTGAAGGTGAAGCCCCCAATCCGAATGCCGCCGCGAACCCGCAAGAGGTTGAGCGGCTGGTGCGCGATTTTGAGGAGCGCACATTGGCGGGCCTGGAGGGACATTTCAGCCAACTGGTCTATCTGGCCTCGCTGCGCGACTACAACACCGGCCATTACCACCACTACGGATTGGAGTCGCGCTACGCCGCGGAAGCTGTTGACGAGGGCCTGCGCCAGTGCCACGTGCGGGTCTTTGAAGAGCTCGTCGCCCTGCCGCTGAAGGAGCAAACCGAAGATCTGTTGGATTTCTTTGAATCCCTGAAGGAAGATAAAGCCCGGTTAGTGGTAGTCTGGAGGCATCTGAAATCCTACCAGATCCTTCCCCCGGAGGGCTGCCATCCGCTGGCGCGGGAGCTTTTTGACAAGAACATTGAAATCATGCTGACAATTCTGCGCGAAACGGATCTCTGGCCCTTACTGCACGAGCCGCATGGCAACCCCGACGACCTGCCCTAGCACCTCGCCCTCATCGGGAATGCGGATAGTCTGCGGCCCGGCGGGAGACAACGGATGGGGAAGCAAGGTCACTTCCTTGCCGCGTTGGTAGCACCAGCAACATTCGTAGCTGTAACGCCTTTCCAGAAAATAGATGGGGCGATCGTATTCAGTCAGCCATCCGCAGTTCACAATCTTGCGCCTCGAGTCGTCAAGCTGCACAATGGACCCCGGACGCAAAAGCGGAACCATCATCTGATCTTCCAGACCGATGAAGCCGTAGCGGTATTTTTTGAAATCGAGCTGGCTTAGCAATCCCGCGGGAATCTCCCCCCAGGACTCGATCAGGCGGGAGAGGAAAGCGGTCTTTTCCGGCCGGAACCCCGGATCAAAGCGGACCGGAAAACGAATGGGCCGCGCCGGGTCGCCGACTTCGACCGTGAAGAGATGGGTGGAAGACTGGAGGGTGGCGTGGCGGTGATGCTCCATCTTGCCCAGATGGATTCCATACAAGCCCATCATTTCTTCAATGCTGAGCCGGTATATGACCGTCAGGCTGTAGAACTTGTAAATGCTCGGGAGTGACCCGTCGTTTTCAACCTGGTTGAGACGCGCAGTCGAAACCACGTACTCCGAACTGCGCTCGCTATCGGCGATTTCCAGGCTGGCTTCCTCCACCTGGCGCAGCGTCAGACCGAGGCGCTCGCGGATTTGCTTCAGCCTGAACCCCGCCTGCTGGCTGAGCGTAACCGTCGTGGAAGGTGATATAAGGGCAGGCGATTGAGACATAGGCGAATTCTTGCAACGAATCGAATTACTGCCTCGCCCCCACAAGCGCCCCACGCACGGTGCGAGGAAACACCACCCAGTCCGGCGGCGCAAACTGACTCCGCCTATATTCTACTATATTGTGGGATTGAAGGTTAGATTCCCCCGGGAGGACATATTATCTCCCCAAACACGGCTGGCCCCTGACATTCCGCCGCGGATTACATCCGTCGCCTTGTTCCCTGCTTCGCTTGACAGCCCGTGCGGAGGTACCGATAATCCCAAGGTCGGGGCACGCGTCTCCAGCGCTCCCGTGTGTGACTCAGCCGTGATGATCTTCCTGTGGCGCCAGGACCCGAAGACGTGGAGGACGTTGCCACCACAACCGAGGAGTGCAGTGATATCTCTTGGTACGCGAGGCTTCGGCCCATGACTTGCCTTCAAAAGACCGGATGCCTGCTCGCCTTCGCCATTCTCCTGCCCTGCGACTTCCTGTTAGGGGTCGATGAAATGGTGACATTCCAAAAGCAAACGGATTCCGTTGACGTGCTAATCGGGGGAAAGGCCTTTACCACTTTCTATTTTGGCGCGAACTCACCCAAGCCCTACATGTCCCCCTTGCGCTCGGGGCAAGGCACCGTGGTGACGCGCGGATTCCCTATGCGCACGGACATCCCCGGCGAGCGCCATGACCACCCGCACCACCGCGCCTTGTTCTTTGCTCACGGCGATATCAATGGAATCGATTTCTGGGGCGAGGGCCAACCCACGAAGACGGCGCAGACGGCCAGCGGAGTGGTTTACTCGAGTGAGAATCTGCCCAAGGGACGGACTGTTTTCCAGAAGCTCGATGAGGTCAAGCGCAACGGCCGGCGCGGAACCTTGAAAGCAGAGTTTAAGTTGGAGGGCCCCGACGGCAAGCCCATCGGCAGTGAAACCCAGGAATACACCTTCCGCGGCGACGCCTCCACGCGCGTCATTGACTGCACCTTCACGTTGACCGCCGATCAAGGCATACCGCTTAAGATGGGAGACACTAAAGAGGGCACCTTCGCCATCCGCGTTGTCAATGGACTTACGAAACCCGGCCTCAAGATGGTCAACTCGGAAGGCAAGGTGGGGGTGGACGAAATCTGGGGCAAACGCGCAAACTGGGTGGACTACTCGGGCGTGGTGGATGGCGAATCCCTTGGCATCGCCATCTTCGATAATCCCGCCAACCTCAAGCATCCCACTTATTGGCACGCGCGTGATTACGGACTGTTCGCGGTCAATCCCTTTGGCGAGCACGACTTCTACAACGACCCCAAGCGCGATGGCAGCGTCACGATCGCAAAAGGGGATTCGCTGACCTTCCGCTACCGTGTCCTCATCCACCACGGCGACGCGGCCGAGGCCCGGATCGCTGCGGCCTACAGCCGTTACGCTGGGGGAAAGTAGGCAATGCAGTGGTTCGTGGATAGTGGTTAGTGGACAGCGGCTCCGCCGCCGGTAGCCACTGACCACCGCTTTTTCGAGGTGCTTATGGACCGTCATATCAAAGCCCGCAAGAATGGAAAGTTCCAACAGATCGTCGAGCCCGGCGCCATGCGGTTCCTCGACTTCGCCACCTTGCAACTGGATCGGGGTGAACGCCACTCTCTCCGGACGGGCGCTCGCGAATATGTGCTCGATATCTTCTCCGGCGCCGTTACCCTGATGATCGGCACCGGCGGCCGCAGCAAGGAAATCTATGGCGCCATCGGGAAACGCGCCGACGTATTCTCCGGACCGCCGGTAATGAGCTACATCCCGCCCAACTCGCAACTGGAAATCAAAGCGGACTCGGCGGCGGACCTGGGAATTTTCTCCGCTCCCTCAACCTCCCATGCCCCAGCCGCGCTGCTCGAAGGGTCCACGGTAATCACCAAACAGGTGGGGCGCGACAACTGGCAGCGGACGGTTTATTCGGCATTGGGTGAAAACGTGCCGGCAGAGCGCCTGCTGGCCGGCGAAACCGTGAATCCCCCCGGCAACTGGTCAAGTTTTCCCCCTCACAAGCATGACCGCTCCAACCCGCCGGAGGAAGCAGTGCTGGAAGAGGTTTACTACTTCCGCGTCAAGCCCGCGCAGGGCTTCGGGTTTATTTGGACTTACACTGCCGCTGGTGACCCCGAGGGGTTCTCCAATGTTTTCGTCGTCGAAGATGGCGACACGGTCCTGCTGCCCAAGGGATATCACCCCACCGTGGGCGCCCCCGGTTATGAACTGCAATACACCTGGGTGCTGGCAGGCGAGGAGCGGAAATATGGCGCCTGGGCCGACGACCCCCGCCACGCTTGGGTAAAGAATCCCTAGACGCGTCGCTGCCGCAATGGCGGCGCACCCAAGTTCCACGCTGCACAGACTCGACGATTCGACGTCGAGGGCTCGCCGGAAGGAGAATCGTGACAACCCCACTCGCGGACGCAAGACCCTCAGACGCCGATCTCCCACCTTTACGGCGATCATTCCGGATACCTCACCTGCGCTGGCTGATTTGCGGGGTCTTATTCTTTGGCTCCGTCATGAACTACGTCGATCGGGGCACTATCTCGATCCTCTCCCATCATGTGCAAAAAGTCTTCAGCATGTCGGAGAGCGACTACGGTTGGATCATCTTCACCTTCCAGGCTTCCTACGGAGTCATGATGCTGGCGTTCGGACGTATCATCGACCGGCTGGGCACGCGGATGGGCTTCGCGCTGGCCATGGTTTGGTGGTCGTTCGCGGCCATGGGGCAGGCCTTAGCGCGCGGCGTGGGCTCATTTGCCGCGGCGTGCGGCTTACTGGGCATGGGAGAGGCGGGGAACTTCCCCGCTTCCATCAAAGCCGTGGCCGAATGGTTCCCCAAGCGCGAGCGGGCCTTAGCCACTGGGATTTTCAACGCCGGCACCTCGGTGGGGGCGGTGATCTCTTATCCCCTTGTGGGGTGGTTGTTCATTCGATGGGGCTGGCAGGTAGCCTTTGTTGGGACGGGCGCGATGGGCTTGGTCTGCGTCGCTTTCTGGCTGCTTCTCTACCGCCTGCCCCGCCGGCACGCTTGGATAACCCCGGGCGAACTCCAGCATATCGAGACCGAAAAAGGCGACGATCAGGACCTGCCGGGTCCGCGACTGCCGTGGGGGAAGATTTTCGGTTACCGGCAGGCATGGACTTTCATCATGGCCAAGTTCATGACCGACCCGGTCTGGTGGTTCTACATTTTCTGGCTGCCCAAATATCTGCTCGGACCGCGCCACCTATCGGTTGAGCACCTGCAGCTTTTCGGATTCATTCCCTTCCTGGCGGCGGTGCCGGGTGGGGTCGCAGGCGGCTGGCTTTCCGGATACTTACTGCGCCGCGGCCGGTCGGTCAACTTCGCGCGCAAAACGGCCTTACTGGCTTGTGCCTTATGTATGCCCCTCGGCATCCTGGCGGTGTCTTCCGCTAGTCCTTGGATGGCCCTGGTATTCATTTCTGTCGGGACCGCCGCTCACCAAGGTTGGTCCTCCAACGTCTTTACCCTCCCCTCAGACACCTTTCCGAAGGAGGATGTGGGCTCGGTAGTGGGAATCGGAGGAGCCGCCGGCGCTTTCGGGGGGGCGACCCTGGCCTGGGTGGCAGGCCATATCCTGGAACACCATTCTTATCTGCCGCTCTTTATTATTGCCGGCGTCATGCATCCCCTGACGATGGGGGTAGTGCAATTGCTGAGTCCGAGAATCGAGAAAATCCCCCAAACGGCTGCGCCCGTCGCTTAGGCGCCCGGCGCCGGCTCATACTGCCGCTGGTTGCATCTTCACCTGCTCGTACTGTACGCGTGTACGCACGAACCGCAATAAATCGGCGGCGGGAACCGGTTTTTCCAGGTAATCGATCGCACCCATTTGCATGGCTTCGAGATAGCAAGGCATATCCATACAACGCGTTACCACCAGAACGGGCCGGTGCCGGTCCAACTTCATGGCGCGGTCCAGCACCCTGCGTCCCTCAAAGGCTTGACTGCCCTGGCTCACCACCACGAAGTCAACGGATTCCTTCTCCAGAAGTTGGATGCCGGATTCGAAGGTCGTGCAGGTGAACACTTCGAATCCTTGGCCTTCCAGGATCAGGTGAAGGCCCCTCAAATCGCTTGCGTCCTCATCGACCAGAAGCACTCTTGCATTTCGACCCGAAAACTCGATCGCTCGATGTGTGAATGCGTCGCTTGACATGGGAGATCTCCTTGCTGTAATGAATTAACCCCTTATTCAAGTCGAGTGGATCAATGAATGGAGCTTATGGAGAGAAAGTTCTCCCTCCCCGGCCTACTTGCGGGGAATCCGATCAATCCACGTCACTCCATGCGTTTTGCTAAGCTCTAAGGAACCTTCGTTACCCCTGGATATCGAAAAGGTGAGCCGGCCATTGCGTGGGGATGAGAGTCAGCGTGGCGCAGAATATGAGAGCACTGAGCATACCCAGGAGGAACCTCCCGTCCTTGGTGCGTTTCAACCCTTTGGTCCGCCCACAGTCGCGGGCCTGGCGCGAGTGGTTGAGGAACTCGACGCGCAGATTCGACAGTCTGAACGTGCGCCCTGGGTGATTCGGCTTCGAGCTTCCGGGGAGCCCTCTCGGAGGCCCCAGCATATGAGGGAAATTGCTTCTGGCCCCGCCTCGGGGTCATTGCCCCCATTTATGTTAACTCCGGACTCGCCCTTTGCCCCAAATCCTAAGAAGCTCTTGAAGAGTAATATCTCGATAATTAATTGTCAAGGGAATTTTTATTTAATTATTCCCAAGGGTAGACCGGGAAATCTGTAAATGTGATTCACTGGTTCTAAATGCCTTATTATCAGAGTGCAAAGATCAGGCTTTAGAATCCAGTTAATAAAGTGCAATAGCCGATCCCTTTACTTTGGAACCGAAGATGTCTGTCGATACGGGGTTGCGAATTACCCCCGGTTCCGCACTTCCCTCCTCGTCCCCGTGTTACAAGATCGGATAGCACTCCCTGGGGGGCTACGGGTGGAGCTGACATCGTCTGTAAGTCTCTTAGCGTGGAGTCTGAATGTGCCAGGGGCGGGCCAAACTCCCCCCTGTCATACCCTGGCGCGAACTCCTAACGCGCACGGCTGCGAATGCGTTGTCACCAGATGTTCCACCTCGGCCGGCGCCAGCGGCTTTTCTACGTAATCCACCGCGCCCAGTTGCATCGCCTCAAGGTAGCAGCCAATGTCGACACTTCGCGTCAGCACCACGACCGGCGTGCGCCGGTTCCGCGCCAGGGCGCACTGCACAACCCCTCGCGCTTCAAACTCGGCACTGCCCTGGTTCACGAAGACAAAGTCCACTGACTCTTCTTCCAGGCAGCGCGCCGCATCCTTGTAGTTGGAAAAAGTTTTCACCTCGAAACCCATCCGTTGCAGCACGCCTGCGTAGGAGCCTAAATCCTTCCCGTCTTGATCAACCACTAAGGCCCTTCCTCGCGGAAGAATGAAACCCTTTTGCCTGTCTTGCTGATTATTCCTTATCATAGCGGACTCCCTCCCTGGAGCTTGTCGGCTTGGTCCCCGCACTGCCGGGAGGTAAGGCCCGGCGCCGCGCGAGGAGAGATGGCGTCGAAGCCGGGGCAGCCATGCCCTCAGCCGCATTAACCGTGCAGGTTTTTCGGTTTTATTCGCGCCTTCGTTGCGTCAGGCTCAGCAGGTCCTTCTCCGCACCTAGTATGGCAAAGCGCGTAAAGGTCAGGAGATGCGGTGAAAAAGGAGAAGCCGCAACGACTTGAAGGTCCACTGAGAAATAAGTCAGGCCATCGTCAGCCATGGGGTGCAATGAGGATGCCGCAGGCGGCGAGTGGCGGGCATACTCGGTAAGCGGCCGATGGGCGAGACTGAGCTTTGCTTGCTCCATCTGGCAAGCCGCAGCCTTCCCTGCCACACACCAAGCAGCAAGAAGGATCAAAAGACAAAAACCCGCACGCGTACGCCCTGGCATGACCGTGCCACCCCGTGGCCAACCGAAATTTACGAGTTTCTCCCCGCCCATTGTGATGCTCGGCTTTTCCAGTCCGTTGCCCCTACGCATAAACCCCCGCCCCCGATGAATCGTGCGGCGCCATGCACATTCGCCGGAGCCACATTCCATGCCCATGGGCAGGCGCGAGTGAACCCGCCGGGGCCTCTGCCGAGTGGTTCCTAGGTTTTTGCATTTTCTTCTCTTGACCTTCCCGGGGATTACGATATGCTGCCGAAGCCCTGCACCTAGAGTTGAGCGCATGAGCAAACCTGGCAATTCGGACACGGTCTGGCGCGCTACCGGCGCCGGCCTTTTGCTTATTTCAAATTCGCGCCGTTGGGTGGTGATGGGTTTGCTCTTTGTGGCATCCTTCATCAACTATCTCGACCGCGCCACGATTTCCGTTGCCTTGCCACTGATATCCGTCGATTTGCGTCTCGGCCCCGAGACCAAGGGGATTGTGCTCTCCTCTTTCTTCTGGTCTTACGCCCTAATCCAAATCCCCGTCGGGTGGTGGGCAGACCGGTGGAATCTCCGCTGGCTTTACGCCGGGCTCTTTGCCGTCTGGTCGCTTGCCTGTGGATTGACGGGATTCGCCGGCAGCTTACTCATCTTGATTCTGCTGCGAATTCTGCTGGGTATGGGTGAATCGATCTATCTTCCTGGCGGGACCAAAATCGTAAGCCTGCTCTTCCCTTCCCCGGAGCGCGGCTTCCCGTCCGGGCTCTTCGATAGTGGCACGCGCCTGGGTTTGGCGGTGGGTGCTCCGCTGATCGCGGTGCTGATCATGCGTTACGGCTGGCGCCACATGTTCGCTCTGGTGGGGTTCATCGCCATCATCTGGGTGGCACCTTGGCTCCTGGCTGCTCCCAGGAATCTGCAGGGTGCGCGGAAGGCCGCCCTGAATGCCGGCTCGCCACCAGCGCGCCGGATGCACTTTAACCGCAACCTGCTGGGCATTTGCCTCGGATTCTTCTGCTACGACTACTACTGGTATCTGCTCATTACATGGCTTCCCGACTATCTGGTCACCGTCCGGCACTTAACGCTGGTGCGCGCGGGTTTTTACGCGGCGTTGCCCTTTCTTGTTTTCGGCGTTTGCGAGCCGTTGGGTGGATGGATTACGGACTGGTTCATTCACTGGGGGTGGAATGAGACGCGCACGCGCAAAACCGTGCTGACGGTAGCGTTTCTCTCCGGACTCCTGCTGATTCCCGCCGCCCGCGCGGAGACTGCCCTGGGCGCTCTTGCCTTCCTCATAGGGGCCTCGCTCGTCGGACTGGCCACCGGCAACTTGTTTGCCGTACTCCAATGCTGCGCGCCACTCGATGAGGTAGGCATCTGGACAGGCTTTGAAAACTTTGCGGGGAACATTGGCGGCGTGCTGGCGCCCTTCATCACCGGCTTCCTGATTGCTCACACCGGCACCTACCTTCCGGGCTTCGCCCTCGCGGCAGGCGTTTTAGTGGCCGGTCTCCTCGCCTATTGGTTCATCGTCGGAGAACTCGAACCTGCTCCGGATGCAAGCCAGTTGGAAATCTAAAGTAGAGGTTAACGCCAGGATTTTTGGGGCTACCCACCCCGCGTGCGGAAGACCCAGGCGGTTAGGCAGGCGAGTCTGAGGAATGCAGCCCGCTACTCCCCTGCGGTCCTGCCCTGGGCACGTGTAGCTTGTTGGCGCCAATTGCTATGGCGGAGGGCAAAGATGGGAGTGGCTTGATTTTCGGGCATCCGCCAATTCCTGTGCCGGCAAGATTGGGTAGTGTCCCAGTTTGAATTTGTCGCGGCGAGTTTACCTCGCCAAATGGCGGCGTAAAGCCGCCTCTACATCAAGCTGAGATATTGCCCAAGAGTGTATGCTCTGTACTTGTGTTCTCAGACAGGGTACAAAGGGGCTTTGGATTGGAATGCAGCTTACCGAAGGTGACCCATGCCTATTCTGAAACTTAGCTTCGGGGACTCGGCTTTGAAGGAACTCGCGGTGAGTGGAGACCCGGTGACGATCGGGCGATCGCCGCAGGGCGACATTTTCATTGACAACCCCGCCGTGTCGTTTCATCACGCGCGAATTTTCTCCCAGGCCGGAGTCTATTATCTTCAGGACCTGGACAGCCTGAACGGAACGTTTCTTAATGGAGTGCGGATTACCCAGGCCCCGCTCACCTACGGCGACGTCATCACCGTGGGCAAGCACGCCGTGCGCTTCTCCCGAGACCCTGCGGGAGTGAGGGCGCCGCCCCCCGCACCGCAGCCGGAGGCGGAAGAGGAAGCGCCCAAGCTTACGGGCACCATGATCCTGGATACCAAGATGCGGCGCGAACTTCAGGAGGGATTTGCTAAAGGCCAGACGGCCGCATCCGTCGAGCGCGCCGCGCGTATGGGCAAGCTGACCGTGCTCAAGGGCAAGGCAGCGGAGAAGGAATTCCTCCTCACTGCCCGCACCTCGATGATCGGCAAATCCAGCGAGTGCGTAGTCCGGCTGAAGGGCTGGTTCGCGCCGAAAATTTCCGCCCTGATCACCAAGCAGGGCGAAGCTTACCACCTGTCGGCAACCGGCCAGAAGGTTTCCATCAATGGCCTTCCCCTGACGACCAAGGTGGAACTCCACGAGGGTGATCTGGTGGCCGTGGGCAAGGTGCAGTTGCTCTTCAGCCTGGTGGCATGGTAACAAGGGTCAGACCATTTGATCATCGACAATTGCCGTTCGTCGATTTGGGATCGGTGATCGAAACCTTGGATTATCAGCCCATCTAAAGCCTACCGCGCGACCGCCCATGGAAGAGGGGCCCATGGATCGATCAGCAACCGGTAGCGGTCAAATGTGTCGTCAACTACCATGATGGTCGGAATAGCCAGTTCATTGCGCGCTAGGGTCTCGGGGTCAAACTTTCTGAATCCGGACTCGTTAACACCGCTGCTGCCGCGCCCGGGGGCGGGATGACTGAGGTGCGGGAAGAAACACGCATGTTTGGTGACGGGCGGGGATCAGGCAAACTGTGAAAGAGCGTGATCGAGACCCTCGCAGGAAACTAGCGTGGACCCCGCCCGCGGTTCTCGTCCAGCTACTCCCCCCGCGAGGCCCGGAAGCCGGCGGGGCCTTCAAACCGCCGTGGGGGCCGTTTTCCAATAGACCGCATACCGCTCGCCGAACAACTTGTAGAGCGGTATCAAACTAATTTGCTTTTCCTGTCCCACGGTTTGAAAAGTCAAGGGTTGCCCGGATACAGGTTTCAGCCAGCCCAGCGGGTCCTTGGCGCTGATGGCGATGGCGGAAACGGGAATCGGGTCACCAGTGGGGGCCGTGTCGTGCCCTGAATAGGCCATCGATTTGGTGAGACCCTCGGTTCCCAGCCGTCCCGCCAAAACCAGGGGGCCGTACATCGCGGCCTGCTGAGTGCTGTCGCCCGGCAAAATCTCAACCCGCAGGCTCATGGGCAGGCTGACCTCGACTCGGTCGCCTTCTTTCCAAGTGCGGTTCAGTTCCAAGTAGCTCGAAGGGCTCGAGAAGGCGCCAACGCTCGTTCCGTTCAGCTTGACCGTCCCCCCGCGGGTCGCCCAATAGGGAATTCTGATGTTGAGGGCCATTTCGGTGGGTTTATCGGTGTGCACGACCAAGGTCGTACCCTCTTCCTCGGGGAAATTGGTTTGCTGTTCGAGGCGCATGCCCTTTTCCGGCCAATTCACCTCCGAGGCGATAAACAAGTTCACGAAGATACCGTGGTCGTCGTGGAAGTAGATTGAGTCATTCGTCTTGGCGTACTCCTCGACGCCCGTGCCGGTGCAGCACCAGAAGGAGTCATAAGGCGAATTGAAGTACTTCCAGTAGCCTGACGCGAGCGGGTAGAAGTAACCCATTCCGCTGTCTTGCACGTTCTGCGTTCCCAGCCGGCTGTTGAAAAGGGTGCGCTCGTAATAGTCCATCACGCGGGGGTCGGCGGTCCATCCGAAGATGTGGCGGGCGAGTTTAAGCATATTGTAGCCGCAGCAACACTCCTCGGTGTGCTGGCTCAGTTCTGTCGAAAGCATTCCGGGCGGCGCGCGCCAGAACTCGTCATTGCTGGTGCCTCCCGTGCAATAGATCCGCTCGCTGGTAACCTCCTGGAGGAAATACGAGGCAATATTGTGATAGCGAGGATCACCGGTGAGCTCGTAGCGACGGGCAGCACCGATGACTTGCGGGATGTGGGTATTAGCGTGGATCCCTTTCAGCTCGTCGCGATGTTCGGCCAAGGGGTCAAGGAACATCGTCTTCTCAAATCGTTCCGCCAGCCGCAGGTAGTACGGTTTGCCGCTCACCGCCGACAGATTGTCGAGCACTTCGTTCATGCCGCCGAATTCCGTTTGCAGAATCCGCTGCATGTGTTCGTCGCTGATGCTCTCCTGCCAGTGCCAGACCCACCTCGCCATGCCCTCGGCCACCGCCAGCGCCTCATCATTTCCGCAGTGGACGTACATGTCCAGGAGGCCTGCCATGATCTTGTGATAGGTGTAGAAGGGTGCCCAGACCGCCCGGCCTTCGCGCAGCCGGTCGAAAAACTCTTCCGGGAAGGCGCTGAGATAACCGTCTTTCAGCGCTTTCTGGCACTTGGCCAGTTCGCTGACCAGCGCATTGCCTTTGTCCTTCAAATCGCTATCATCGGCGCTGGCATACATGAGGGCGCAGGCGGACAAGTAGTGGCCTCCGGTGAAATGGCCGCGCAGTTCGCAATCCGGCTTTTCCCATCCTCCCAAGGGCTCAGCCGCTGAGGGGAGCCCGGCGTTCAGACGAAAGGTGTGGAGAAGCCGGTCAGAGGGGAGCAGGTGGAGATAGCGCTGGTCCGCTTCCAGGGCCTCCAGAAACGGGCCCTTTCGCAGGCGAACTTGAGGCATGGGGAAAGGCTCGACCTTTCCCGGGACTTTCTGCTTGCTGACCGCTTTATTACTCATTCCGGGCGTCATGACAGGAGTGATCTGCCCGGGACTCGCCAAAACGCCGCCCGGCAATACGGCGGCTCCCACGGCCGCCGCAGCCGTAGAAACAAACTGCCTTCTCGTGGGTCGATTGAGATTTATCATAGATTCCTCCCTCCAAAAGCATAATGATACTCGACGATTGCGGAACAAGAAATGGTTATTCGCGACCTGAAGCTCCGCGCATGGGCTCAGCTTCGGTTCCTTATGCCTTTTCGCGCTGTTTCCACTCCCAGACCGCAAGCCCCATTCCAGCTTGACAGGCAGAATAAAGTCCGGATTACGCCAGGGGGGTGCGCCAGGTTATCGAACATTTGTATGATTACGGTCATCGCCGGATCGCGTATGTCGGGGGGCGCCAGGCCTTCAAGAACTTCTCCTGCAGACCCAAACTCCAGAAGCACTCTGAGTTGACTTCCCATTGTCAGAACATGCAAAACAGGGGGATGTTAGGGGCCGTCGGAAAGCTCAGACGGAAATTCCAAATTACAAAATGCCCGTTGTTCGTGCAATCTCCTCACAACCACGGCTTGGAATCGACTATTTGGGTGTATTAACCGGTGGTGACGCCATCGCGGCGCGAAGCGTGGGGTCTGCCGTCCGTTCCGCCCCCAAAGGCAGGCTCAGTGCAAGTACATGACAGCAATCATCAGGGGATGTTTCAAATTCACTACGCATCCATGAAGTGACAACGACCAAATCCTTAAAACAGGTGGGTCCATAAAGTCTCTAATGGACCGTATAGATACACAGCAGGCCCAAGTCTTCGACCTCCGCGGGATTCAGCCACTGGTATGCCGGGCTGCCGGACGGCGCGATCGTGGTTTGCAGTTGGGGAGGCAGATTCTGGATATCCGCTGGGTTTGCCGTAAGGGTCCAGGTTCCGAGTCCCCCTGCAAGAGGCGGGGTTGTGATTGCCAAGGGAAAGTTGAGCGCGGCGCCGGCGGAGGCTGAATCGGCGGGGTCGGCAAGGATCGTATTATCAGTCAGCGGTGCGTTCACCGTCTTGAGCGTTATGGGAGTGGCAATAGCAGCTCCTGGCGGGGTGAACTGAAGCACGAGCGGCTGGGCGTTATTGTAAAGCCCCGGCTGTTTCAGCTTCAGGAAGAGAATGACTTGGCTGATCGAGGGCATGCCCGGGGTAAACGGGAACGCGCTGGCGGTCAAAGGCAGAGCGAGCGGGGCCGGCGCGCCGGTGGGAGTGATGAATTTCCCCCATGCGCTCGCGAAGTCGATCGCGGAACGGAAGAGAGCTACCTGGGCCGGACCGCCACCCGCCCCCAATGATTGTGTCGCCCCTTGCTTAAGCTGCGCGCCAGCCTCTCGCGATGTGTACTGGAGTTGGATAGCTACATCCTGCACATATTGCAAGTCGAAGGTATTGGCGGACTGAGTCAGTTCAATTTGCCAGGAACCGATAGCGCCGGACAACTCGAACGTCAGGTAACGATCGTCCGTGATGATGTAGTGAATCGTCGTCTCGAACATCCCGTAGTCGGCGGCCACGCTCGAGGTCGAGTTGGCGCTGCTGGTGACGATGGATTGCCCGCTGACCTGTCCCATAAATCGATTATCGTGGTCCATGTCCGGGCTGGCGGGATAGCTGGCAGGCCCCGCGGGCAGATCAGTGTTGATGCGAATGTAATTCTTCAAAAGCGTGAGCGTGCAGTTGATGTTGGCGGGGCGGTTGACCCCGGACGCCAACTTGACAATCAAGCCCGCCCACTTAACTCGCCTCAGATAATGGCCCGGATAGTCCGTATCGAAAAGGGACTCTGGCAGCGTGATAAAGCAGGTACCGGTTTCTTTGAGCGTCTCGAGAGCGACGGGGTCGAGCGTTTCCAGCGAGATCTGCCTGGTGATCTCGTATTCTCGCGCATTGTTATCGAGGTACGACGCCTGCATGCGCTGGACGTCGTACAGGAGTTGGTCAGCGGCCAAGAGGCCCTGATGAAGGTTGTCCCAGTAGCCGGGTTGGATGAACGTGGTCGTGTAGAGGGCGAGCTCGCGCTGATAGCAGACCTCGGCGCGCTTGCACATCTGATAAGCCATCTGGTAGCTCTGGAAGTAGACGGCGGAAATCTGGCCGATCATCCAGTCGTAGAGCTGCTGGTTGGTAAACTTGTTCTGCAGGAACTGGGCCACCTTCTGCGCGTTTTGCGTTTTAAGGTCGTGATCCTGAAGCTGATCCTGGGCGATCGTGACCTTCATGTTTGCGATCGGAATCTTGTTCTGGTCGATTTCGTTCAGTTCATCCTGGGCAAGAGTAATTTCGCGTTGATAACCTGCCGAGCGCACCTGGGCTTTGCCCACCAAGTCAGACATGTCGGCTGAGCCTTTGAGCAGCGTGCCGACCCAGCCGGCCGCTTTACCGAAGGATTCTGCGGAGGAGCCGACGTTCTTCCCTCCGAATTTCACTTTCACCGTTGCCGTCCCGCCAAAACCGCTGACCCCGGCGTCTATATCCGGGACCAGATTTGCGACTCAACCGCTGGTATGAAGCGCGGCGCTGAGGGCCTGGGCGACCGCCGCCGCACCCTTTAACGTCAGGGTGACGATCTCCCAGTCGTACAGCGAAGGCTGACTCAGGTACCAATCGTGCCGGTCCTGTACGCGCTGCCTGTAGGCTTGCAAATCGATGACCTCCGCCTGCGATTCCTCAACCTTTTGGGCGATAGCTTGGCGCATCTGCGTGAGGAGACTTACTTCCTGTGTAGCCCTGAGCAGGGCGAGCGCTTCGGCATCGTCCTTCTCAAGCGCGGATAGGACCATGGCGCCGAGTGTGTGCACCTCCCGGCAGAAGTCAACTGCCTGCTTGTAGAGGTAATTAAAACGGTACAAGGGAGGGGGCAGGGTAAGGGTGTAGAGCACCGTGGAGAGATCGACTCCTGCGGCCGCCGCGGCGACAAGCAGAGCGGGCGAGATGGGCGGCGCTTCGAGCGGAAGCTGCTCAACCTGCCCCTGGATGTTCATGCAGTGTCGGATTTTGTAAAGCCGGTCGGCGACCGTGTCCCAGTGGCCGAGCAACTGGTCGTTCGGAGGCACGCAGAAGTAGAGCGCCGTGGCGAGCGGGCTGGGCGCGTACGGCAGGGGCACTTGCGGGACAAGCTGCCCCGCGTTGACGGGCAGCGCGTTTTCAAGCTGCACGAGAGGGTCGGAAAGATCGTCGGCGTCCATCAGCGGGGCGAGATCCTTGTAAGCCATGGGCGAGGAATCGTCGCGCGACACTTGCTGCGGACGCGGGCCAAGCAATTGGTCCGCCAGAATGTAGATTTGGGTGGCCTCGTTGATGGTCTCGCGGGTGTTCTGGCGGAAGAGGGAATCGCCCCAGGAGATAAGATTGTCCAGGTACTTCATCACCGTGGCCTTCTGGAACGCCGTGGTGCGCAGCCTGGCGATGGCGAATGGATTGAATGGGTCCTGAAGGGAAGCAGCAACCTGCTGCTGGAAATTCTGAATCTCGGATTGGTGGCCCGGGGCATTGGAGTCGACGAGCGCAATCAGGTCCGCGATCGATTCTTCGGTGGTTTGCTCGTAGAACGGCTTGACCTTCCACAAGCCGTAAGGAAAGGCGGTCGAAGCTCCTGGGGGCGGTGCGGTATAAAGGTCGGTGGGATCGAAGATGTAGTGGAACCACTTTTGCGCGTCCTCGAATTGCTGGTTCTGGCTGAGCTGCGTGGCCAGGAGCAGCGGTGCGTGAAAAAACAGCTCCCAATTATATTGTGAATATGCGCCGTCCGCGTTGAAGTCCACGTCGTCCTGCGGGTAGGGCGTGGAGACAATGTACTGCGGATCATAAGAAGCTTGGAAATAATCACTCGAGAGCAACTGCAAAGGCGGCCACAGCGGATCGCCAGGCTGCGGCCATTTCAGGAGTTGGTCGATGCCGCCCTGCTTCAACGCGCGGATAAAGTTGCAGACGTAAGGGTGATAGAAGGGCCGGTAAAGGAACTCCGTGATGTACAACCTGATGGGCGCGGGCTGGATCCAGTTACCTCCCCACGACAGTATCCCTCCCGGCATTGCCTCCGCCAGTGTCGCACCGGCGGCTGACGAAGCGGCAACCCTGGCCGCTGACGGCGCCGGCCCCCCTGCCACCACTGCGGAAATAGTGGCCGGCAGATTCACGACCGGAGTCAAATTCAGGGGGTAGTAGCTGACCGGCGCATGGAGGTTTGCGTACGAGGTGGTGTCAACGACCGGCCAGTTCCAAATCCGGAGCACGAGCCTCGTGCTCACAAAGAACGTTTTCGATGCGTCTTGCTCAAAAAAGACGTCCTGGGAGGAGAACTCGGAATACTGATGCGGATAAAGAACCAAAGTTTCTGAAGGTGGGGTCCATCCCAGCACCTCCACTTCCGAAAGTTGATTGACAACCTGATCGATGTCGGTATCGGACGCCGACACGCTGCCTTGGGGCAGCGTAATCTGGGGTCCGGTGGCGACTCCAGGCAACGGCACGTAACCGGCGAATTGCATGCCATAAACGATCATGTTCGGCGGTGGCAGGATCGGGATGGAGATCTGCGGAGTAAGCTGCGAAGCGTCAGCCGTAACCGTCACTCGCTCGTGACAACCGGAGAGCGTGAATTGTCCGACCCACAGACCTGCGGGACCGAGGTAGCTACCCATTGAAACCTCCTAACCCGGCCGGGCCGGGGATGACCCGGATCTCTGGCGGCCCATGACCCGCATCGGCCGCCTGCGCGATCAAAATCGGGACCGCCGTCGCGCCGTAATCTTGAAGGGTTCGGCTCTCCTCGCGTACCCTCCTGCTTACGCCGTTAGAAGATTGTCCCCGGCGGTTCGTAGAAGGAGCGAATGAAGCATTCAACCTCCAACGTGTCCTCGGCGTCTGTGGACGCGGGAGGTATCGCCTTGAATGCAAAATACGACGGATCAACGCTTCCGTCGGAATTGATAGCGCCTGAATCGATTGGGGTCGCCGCCTGGTTCGGAAGCGAAGGTCCCTGCCCAAAGGACTCATTGGCCACCGGGACGAAGAGTGGCATTCCATCCGAGACTTTCTTGGCCGTCCATTTGTCTTGCCCATACTGGCTCCAAGCGATCTGGACTTGGATCCATTGCGGGGGCGGCGGCGTCGGAAAATCGGCTTCACCACCCTTGGGAACCCCCGCCGAGCCGGTGGAGGCGGAAATCAATTTGAGCACCGGCCAGAAGACGTAGAGCCGGCGGTTGTAAATCACCGGGACCACGTCGACGCCCGGAATGTCAAGTTGCACCTGCTCCCAGGGAGTCCAATACGACTGGTTGACGAATTGGCGATAGTAGTAAGTTGCCGGCGTGCCTTCGGTGCGGGCAAACACGTATACCACATCGATTAGGTTGGCCGGATCGAGATCGTGGTACATGCCACAGACCCGGAGCCGCGCCACGCCATCCAGCTTCGTCAGGTAATGTAGATAGGCCGTCTCTACCGCGTCGTCCGTAACATCGTTCTGATGAAGCTCCTGCTGGAGCGACTGGAAGAACTCGGTCATGTCGTCGCGCAGGGTGGGATCGAGCCAATTCTCCGGGTACAAGAAGACCTCGCGGTTCGCCTGCCAGAGCCTGTAAGCCTTCATCCATGTCCAAACGGCGGCAGCGCCGGGCGCCACCACCACGCCCGCTTCAAGGTTCATCAGGCATCGGCTAATGAAGAGTTGCACCGATTGCGTCGCCTGCACGATGCGCGAAGTTTGCATGCAGGCCGACATCTGGTTGTCAATAAGGAAGTAGCCGAATAGGTCATCGGAGCTCGTGAGCTGCTGATTAAGGTCCGCCTGAGAGTTGAACAGGAGGCTCGCTACCAGAGCGTCGCGCTGGCTCTCACGCAGGGGATCGCGCAGCGTTTTTCCTATCCCCGGCCATTGCGCAACCGAGTATTGGCCTTTGACCGCCGAACTGATGTCGTTAGCTTGGTCAACGGTGAGGTTTACGTCGGTCCACGAACTCACCTGGGCGGCAGAAGCGCCCAGCGTGGCGAGGGCAGCAAAGCAGGCATTGAGCTTGCCGAAGGTAGCCGGATCCCAATAGTCGCTGAAGTTAAGGCCCTGTGCTCCTACCAGAAACTCCAGGTCGGTCAAATTCCATGAGGCCAGGGCTGTGAGTGTGGCAAGGTACGCCGCTTTCGGTGGTGCCGCAGCAGTGTCCGGCAGAAGTACGGTGAATGGCTGCCCTGGGGTGAGCTGATTACGCAACTGACACATCTGGATCAGCTTGGTCCAGGGAACGTAGAGCGAGGGGGGTAAGACGGCCGAAGCGGCGGGTAAGGCATCGAGGTCGAGCCAGCCTTGGCCGGGTGCGTTGGCGATGAGCCAGGCCAGTTCCGGGGTATGCAGTGCCAGCCGGTTGACTAAGGTCGAGATTTTCTTCAATTTGACCAGCGCCCTCGTTTGGTAGTAGAGCAAAGTTGCGGGAGGTGCCGAGGGCGTGAGTGCGGCATCGACTGCCGGAGCGTCGATCGCCGGGCTGCTGGTGACGAAAGCGATGTCAGTAAAGACCTGCAAGTAGGACTCCGGAAATCCGGCGGGCGTCAAGCCCATCAAAAGGTCGAGCGATGGCACGGCAATCTGTAGCCAAGCCGAGAACTGCTGCTCCACGAGCGCGTTCGCGAGCACCGGCCACTGCGAGCTGCCCGCAGAATTCTGCGCCAGGATGGCCTGCAATCCAGTGCGCAATGAGGTAAGCTGCTGCGCCAAGTCGGCGCTGGCTGGCGCCAACCCGGACGCGTTCGCGCCCTGGTCGAGAAGGAGATAATTCAGCTCGGTGAGGCGAAAGCCCGACGCCTGGATAAAGGCATTCTGGCTGGCGGTCCACTGCGCGTCCGCCACGCGCGTCGGATCGAACGGCGCCGGCGGCGGCGGCCCGCCGGAGTTCGGACTCAAGTTCAGGTTCGCCATGGCAGAAAACGTCAGGAAGTCCAGCACCGAAAGGCCGAGCGCGCGAGCCAGGGAGACGGCGCGAAAGAGCTCGGAGAGGTTCGCCAGGTTCAAATTGTGTTGGACTCCGCTAGTCGCCAGCGGGAGCGCGCCTAGGAGTCGTGCGAGATCGGAAGTGCTCACCTGAAGGCCCGCCAGTATCGTCGGCTGGTGCGCGGCGTCTTCAATGAAGTGCGACGCGTCCGCGAGCTCGGTGCCTGCCGGATTCAGACCGAAGGTGGCGTCTAGGGGATTGATCGTCGCGGGGTTGAGAAAAAGGCGCTGGTAGAGAGACGTTCCGCCGGAAACATCCGGCAAGGTCGGAATGGGCCCCCACCAAGCGCATATCTCGGTCCAGGACAGGTTCAAAGACTTGCGCAGCCTGTCCGCACTTACCACCTGATCGAGAAACGCAGCGTTCAGGTCTGTGGGATTCAACGCGCTCACGATTTCGTCCAATTCGAGGACACTGCAACCAAGCTGCTGCCGCAGCCGCAGGAAACGCAGCATCTTAAGCAAAGCCGCCTGGCTGAGATTGATCACCTGCGCCTGCGAGGTGTCGCACGATTCGGTGGTCGTGTCGTTCCACTGGATGACAATCGGCTTGCCCGCTTGCGCCAGCGCCTGGACGAAGCGCGTGGTGAGCAGATCCACCAAGTCCTGAAACCCGATGCCTGACTGGTTGAGAAATGTCTGTACTGCCGGTCCCCCGGCAGCGGCGAGCCACGTCGACTGCCAAACCGCTTGCGTTACGCCCCAAAACTCCCAGGGCTGATTAGGAGCGGTGCCGATTATGATCTTCCAACCGAGCGGCGAAAGGTTGAGGTAGTCACAGGCCACGCCGTCGGCGCTGGTGAACGTAGCGTCGGTGGAGTCAGAAGCGGTGGGAAAAGCCTGAAACGTTTCCATTAAATTGCAGCGCTGAATCTGGAGGTTGGCCAGGTAAATCCGCCCTTGGGCCAGGCCCAGATCAAACGGCAGATTCCAGGGAAAGACTTGCTGCGCGAGCGCCGTGTACGCACCCTGATTAATGTACTCGGGCATGGCGGCCAAGTCGTCGGAAGTGCCGTCGGTGGTGTCATGGGCTTGAGCGGTGCCGGGCGACACCGCGTCCTCGAGAAGCTCGTTAACCAGATCGATGTAAGGCAGTGTCGTGTTGGTGTTTTGGCAGCTTAGCTGAAGGGTGTTGATGTCCGGGCGGCGGGCGAAGAGGAATGACGTTCCCTTCTTGCTGCCTCCGTCACTCAAGTAGACGTCGACAAATTCGTGCAGGAGGTTGACGAGATACGCGGCAGGACTCAGGACGGAGCGGCAATCTTCGCAGGCGCAGTAATCGAGGCTGCCGAAGAGCGCGCTCCAGTCAGCGATTTGGGGCGACGATGTGGGTGCTGACGGAAGTACGACCGGGCCGCCCTGGTTCAGCCCGCTGGCATAATTGCCGAATAGATTGACAGTCGTTGCCGAAAAGACCTGGGCACGATTATAGATCGCCAGCGCTTCCGAATCGCCGCCCAAGGAAGAACTGAATTTCTGCACAAACTGGTTCTGCGGGACGCGGGTGATGGCGCGCGCGGAGGTGAGCCCGGCTGCAAGCAATGGCTCCATCTGGGTGAAGCTCGGCGCAACTTTGAAGACGCGCTGCACAGCCGGAAGTTGTTGGGCGACCGTCTTTGACACTTGTTTTCCGGAAAGGTATTGAACGGCGTTGGTCGCGGCGATGTCGAAATCGGGATTCGCCGCCAGGAATTGAGAGAGATCTTGCGCGTAGGGAAGCTTGCTCACGGCTAAGCCAGCGGTCATTGCGACAGTGGGGAATGCGACTTCCATTCGGCGGGTCAGCGCGTCGGCGTAATTTTGAACTTGCTCGGCGGCGCTGGCGCCGGGCACGCCGGCGGGGACGCCGATGACGGCGCCCGCGGCCGTTTTGCTGTTCAGCAGATTCGCCCAGGCGGTCTGATCGAGTTTGGCCAGGTCCGACAGCGACTTCACCTGACTCTGCTGGTGCTGTGCGAAGAGCGCGGCGACCAGCGGCGCGTGGTATTGTGTCAGCGTGGCGAGTTGAACGCAGAACTGTGAAGACGCTAGGGTGTTTGCGTCGAAGCCCGGCTGGTTCGCGAGCGCCTGCCAGAACGCTTGGCTCGAGCCTTTGTTTTGCTGGAACGTGGTGAGAAAGATGTTCTGTGTGGCCGCGTTCGGTAGCACCACCGAAAGCGTCCCGCCGATCCGAAACGCATTGGGCGCGAGCGTCTGGGTGATTGCGGCGCTCTGAAGCTTACTGACCAAGGCATCTGCCTGGCCGGCGAGGCTGGGGGGAATCAGGTTTTGGGCTGCCGCAGCCTGGATCGCCTGCTTCTGAGCCGCCGGATCCGTAGCCAGGAGATTGGTCAGGTCGGTGGGGAGAGCCGACCGAGCCAAGCCGTAGAACGTCTGGGAGTCGATTCCAGTGGCCTTTGCCAATGAGGCGGCGGTCGAGAAATGGTCCACCTGGAGAGCGTTCAGGCCGGTTCCGCCAACCAGATATGTGATGTCGGACGCGGTCAGGTCCTCGGGTGCGATTTTTTGCAGGATCGGGGCGAGTGTTGTTTGGACCGACTGGATTTCCGAGGGACCTCGAAAGGGCTGATTGTCGCGCGTGAGGTCGATTTCCGTGGTGGCAGGCGCGTGAAACCAGACCGGCGATTCAGCCACCTGCTTCCCCGTCGCATCGCTCGCCTTGACGTACAGGTCAGCGCTGGTCTTCCCCGGCCGCTTGAATTGAGACGCCCGGTAGGAAATGCTAAAGGTGCCCTGTTGATTTGTCCGTGCCTGCCCGAGCAGAGTGTCAAGCCTGAGGTCCTGATCGTACGCTTGCACGGTCACTCCGGCAATGGGGGTTCCGTCGGTTTCGCGAACTAATCCTTTCACAACAAAGGGAGGAGTCACGACGGCGCCAGGCTGAATAACTGACATATTGTCTTAACCTCCACCGAGATGATGTGCAGTGAGCCCTTGGCCGACACACTTTTGGGAATCGGTTAAGCCGTCGCCCCACGGCTTGGGGCGCACTTCGATAAGTTGCGAACCCTCGGGTAGATACGACTACGACATTATGTCACTTGCTTGGAATAATACAGATCGGCCAATCCAGTGTCAACGCCAAATTGCGCTCTCGTGCCTGTGACCGCCTTGCCCGTGTCCCAGCCAAAGGGAACCGGGATTACGGAATTTACCGAGTCAGACCGATCCGAGCCATGGAAGACTGCTGGCAAACCGGATCGCAAGTGGATAGAATGCTGAGTGGTTTGTAATTCCTACCCGCATGTCGGACCTCACTCCACCCTTCCGAACAAACTCAACCTGAGTTGCGGTTCGGCCTTTCAGCACCTCCAGGCTTCCATGAAATACGTCAAAATAGTTCCCCGGTAGAGCTATATTGGCAAAGCTGGGGATTCCGGGGCAGGTCGGGCGCGATTCCGAGATTGATCCGGTCAGGATTCCGAGATTAATCCGGTCACGATTTCGGGATGAAGCCGGTCAGTTTCCGCGGCTTGTCGGAACGCTGACCGGATTAATTTCGGAACGATTTCCACAGGGCTCTGGACCGCCGGGTAGGGGGCGGGCGAAGGACGCTGGACAACACCTCAGGTAATGGGGTTCCACTGAAAGGTGGAGGGACCACATTGCCCATGAAAAGGTTGTCCATGCGAAAGCTCAAAGAAGTACTCCGACTGCGCTACGAACTGGGGTTGGGGCAGCGGCAGATCGCCCGCAGTTGCTCGATCGGCCACGGCACGGTTTATGAATACCTGCGACGCGCCCGGGAGGCGGGGGTCACTTGGCCGCTGCCGGAAAGCTGGGATGATCGCCAACTGGAAGCCGCCTTATTTGGGAGAACCCCACGGCGCGCCTACGAGACCTGCAAGCCCCTGCCGGATTTTGCCCAACTCCACGAAGAACTCCAACGCCATCCTCACCTGACGCTACAGTTGGCCTGGGAGGAGTATCGCCAGGCCCACCCGGACGGCTACGCTTACAGCCGCTTTTGCGAACTGTACCAACAGTGGCGGCAGCGGCTGGATGTGGTGCTGCGCCAAGATCATGTTGCGGGAGAGAAGCTGTTCGTCGATTACGCCGGGGCCACGATTCCTATCCATGATCCCCAGGGCGGGCCGGAGCGCCAGGCCGCCATCTTCGTCGCCGTCCTGGGGGCCAGCAACTACACTTATGCCGAAGCCACCGCGAGCCAGGAACTGGAGCACTGGCTTGGCTCGCACATCCGCACCTTCGAATTTCTCGGCGGCGTCCCCAAGCTGGTCATCCCCGACAACACCCGCAGCGGCGTGAATCGGGCTTGCCGCTACGAGCCCGATCTGAACCGCACCTACCACGAACTGGCCATGCACTACGGGGTGGGGGTGCTGCCCACGCGGCCTTACAAGCCTCGCGACAAGGCCAAGGTCGAAACCGGCGTGCAGATCGTGCAGCGTTGGATCGTGGCGGCGCTGCGGCATCGGAAGTTCTTTAGTCTGGCCGAACTCAACCAGGCGATCCGCGAGTTACTCGCTAAGCTCAATCAGCGGCCCTTTCGCAAGCGCCCGGGCTGCCGCGCCAGCTTGTTCCAGGAGTTGGACCGGCCCGCCTTGGGGCCGCTGCCGTGCGAACGCTTTGAGCTGCAGCAGTGGGCGACGGCGCGCGTCAACATCGACTATCACGTCGAGATCGACCGCGATTCAGCTTGGGTGCGGGAACATCAGAACATTTTCCTGCTCGGGCCCACCGGGATCGGCAAGAGCTTTCTGGCTTGCGCTCTGGCCGAGAAGGCCTGCCGGGATGGCTTTACGGCCTGGTATACGCGCGCCGCCCAACTGTTTCGCGACCTGGCCCTGGCTCGCGCCGATGGCAGTCTGCGCACCCTGCTTGCCCGGCTCGCCCGACTCGAGGTGCTGGTGGTCGATGCCTGGGCGATGGCGCCCCTGGCCGATGCCGAGCGCCGGGACTTCCTGGAAATCTGTGAGGATCGCTACCAGCGGCGCTCGACGATCTTGACCAGCCAACTGCCGGTGGCCAAGTGGCACGAGCAGATCGGCGATCCCACCCTGGCCGACAGCATTCTCGACCGGCTGGTACACAACGCCCACCGCATCGAGATGCGCGGCGAATCGCTGCGCAAGAAACGCGGCGACAAAGAATGAACATCGTCGCTACGCTCCGCAAACCCCGCGCGGGCGCCGTGCAAATGCCGCCCCGTGGAAAGCGTGGAAAACTCCCAGAACGAGTTTCCCACCCTTCCCACCGGGCTTGGAAATCCGGCAAAGGAGGGCCGGATTCCCACATTTCCACCGCGCCGGCGGCGGGCTTAATTTCCAAGAAAGGAAAGCAGAAAAGATGAAGAGAAAACCCAATTCCAGTTGACCAATCCCGGTCACTTCAAGCACCATAAGAACGCCAGCGTCGCTTCGCTCCGAAAACGCCCGGATTCACCTCGGAACCAGCGACCGGATTCAAATCGGAATCACTGACCACCTTCATCGGAATACGCACGGGGATCGCCACCTTCACGTCCGACCTGCTTACGGCTGTAGCGGCGGGGCACCCGCAAAGCCCGTGCTTCGCGGTGTCGGTTAATGATGTCGAGGAAGGCTACGAGTATCCCAACGTCGTCCGTTTCGAAATCGTCGAGCAGGATCTTACGTCCTACCAACGCGCGGCGGACTTCATCAACATCAGCAACGTGGACATTGTCTGCGTTCAGCACGAGTTTGGGATTTACGGCGGGCCAGCCAGCCGCCATGTGCTGGCGCTGGTTCGCGAACCAAAAATGCCCGTGGTCACCCTCAGTGATCACCCAAAACCGGCCAATGATGATCACCTGAAAACCGGCCAACGGAGAAACTCCCCGGGACATTGACTACGGCATGAGGCGTTATAGCCTCAGCCGCTATGGCCAATGTCTTGAGTGACGAAAAGAAACAGCAAGTCAGACACCCCCCGCAAAGCGGGTGGCTTGATGAGTGGGGCCGCCTCAAAGGCGGTCACCCGTTAGTTCAGGCGTCGCGCCGAAGCGCGCCTTGGTCATGGATTCAAAACTGCCCGCCGCTTCCATCCGCTTCTTCCTGTTCGCGGATGTATGGGCGGACTTGCTCCAACTCGAACCCGACCGTGGACACCGCGTAACCACGGGCCCAGAGATGTTCGCCCATGAAATTTCGCTCTTTGCCGCACACTCGGGCTACGGCGATCGCGCTCTTCCCTTTGAGAAACCCGATCACCGAGGCCACCGGGTGCTTGGGGGAAATCGCGATACACATGTGCACATGATCCGGCATCAAGTGCCCTTCCAGAATCTGGCATTCTTTCTGCCGGGCCCACGCGTGGAAGATTTCTCCCAAGTGTCGGCGTGTCTTTCCAAACAGCACCTTGCGCCGTCGCTTGCGAACGAACACCACATGGTATTTGCAGTCCCATCTTGAATGGGATAGGCTCTGATAAAGGTCTGACATGACATCCTCCTTTGGGATGCGTTCTCATCAAGCCACCTTGCAGGAAGATGTTACTCTGCTCAACGCTCAAACCTCTTCGAGTCTCACTGGTCGAACCAGTGGCTTACCTCTGGGACAGTTATTGGGGGATGCGGCCGCCGTCAGCGCCATGCTCGACCGCCTTCTCCACCACGGACATCCGCTGAAGTGTGGCCCACGGAGTTGGCGAACGAAAATGGACTTGCCAGCAGAGCCGGCGGCAGGATAAAAAGGTTAGTCCCGGACGGCCTCCCATTGGCCGGTTTTGACCTGTTCATGTATGGCCGGTTTTGAGGTGATCACCGAGGCCGATGGATCGGGGCGGGTCGGCCATAGCACAAAAAAGGCGTCCGCCGCCCTTTTGGCTTTTGCCAACTGCCTACTGCCCACTGCCTACAGCCCCTCCCGCCCCGCACCAGAGGTCGGTTAACGGCTCGGCGACTTTGCAGGCCGAATATCCGCTAGAGCCCGACCGATGCGATTTGACGCACTCTAGCTACTCACATGAACAAGCGAAACTCATAAGGCCTCGCGTGGATTGTTGGCATCCGCTTGACGGTTCGGGCGAGTATGCTTGCGTAGCTTAAGGTGACTGGTAGTCGGTCATAAAGGGAATCATTATTCCAATTCATCTTTGACAGTCCCAAGACAGCTTGCACTTGCTCGTGCCATCCCCCGTGGCCGGCAAATCTCCTCAGGATCAGTGGGTGTGGTATTCCCTTTCCCTCTTTGTAAAAATTCCCGCCCCCACCTATTCCAGGGACGTTACCCTGAGTCCAAACAAGAGCCTCACGCTCACCCAGCTGGACATAAGAGCCTCGGTTGCATGGATATGCCGAGGCAACGCCCGTCGTCATCCCCGCATTCCGAGGTGGCTCGATCAGCACCCCACGCCAGAGCGTGTCTTGTTGGATCTGATACAAGTGAACTCCCTCGGACGAACACCATGCGTCGAAACAGCCATCCACTTCCTCTGGCTTGAACTCAGTTGTCTTGTGGATTATCACGCGTTTTGGGCTTCTGCCGCCGTGCCTTCGTTGATATAGGGCCAAGCTTCTCGCCATGACTCGTCGCATCTCGGTCCGGCTGAGGAAGGGGTCATCTCTAAAGATGCGGACGTCGTCGGTTTCATAGGCTACGAACTCAAGGCCGGCTCCGTCAGAATCAAATACCTGACTGCAGCACGTGACAAAGGTTACTTGTCCCGCTTCGCTGTATCGGAGTGCGTAACTCAAACCCACGTAGGCTGAATCTGGCTCGCTATCAGCAAGTTTCCAGGGCACACCGCCTGCTTTGCAATATAAGGCGATCCCGAGTCGCCACATGACACTAGCCCTGCATGGGTACTCAAGTGCATTGTATTCCAGCACGATCTGTGTTGGGACCCCTCTTGAGGCGTTCACTGCTTTTATGTAATCGTGCAGATGGAAATCGTCGTCCTCACCACCATAAAATGCTTGTTTCCATCGTTCCGGAAGAAAAATCATTACCATGTCGAACTCGTGCCGAATTGCGCCGAGTCTGTTCATAGTGTTCGTCAAGATATCAGCTAGACGAAGATGGGAATGCTTGGCATCCAGGATCTCGCGTTCAGCCGAATTGGGCAGTTCTATGTGGGTATCCTCGCACGCTGGGGGTAATCGCAACCCAAATACGCGCGTGAAGCCAGGGAATTCGATCAAGTAGTTCTTGCGCTCACGCGGGAAGTGCCGCTGCTCAAATTCACGAAACAGGTTATTAACCCGACTTCTTAAGCCGTTAGGGAAGATAGTAGCGACCCTAATGGGGTCCAAGACCGGGTTTACCAAAGATCGACTAAACGGCCCAAACCGCAGAAGGCCGATGAGGGGGTGCGTGTTACGATCTTGTTGCCTGTCAGGGTGAAACAGCAACTCTGGCTCTTGGATGTTTTTATGGCCTGGCAGCGTGAATGGTTTGCTCATGTATTCACGCTCCGGCGACTGAAGCCCGTAATCCTGCCGACCGTAAATGAGGCATCAATCCCATCGGCAATTCCAAAGGCAGCAAGATGTATTTCCTTGCGGTCTGCCATAATGAGGGTAATCCAAGCCTCCAAGAGCGCGTTCCATTGCCGGTTATACCTGGTTGCCAGTCGCTCCCGTACGAAATCAGCAGCAACATAGCGCTGCTCTGTTCTAGGGACGTCGCCGAAATGTACTGTGGGCTCGATAAGCAACCATAGTCGTCTAAGTTGAAAGTCGAGTCTGAATCTAAGAACCTCAGACCAAGGAATTCCCGCCTTTGGTATCGTCCCTGTCAGTGACCCTGTGCAATCTCTGAGCGCTGCGACCTGGCTAGCCGATGCCCGCGAGAAGTCGGCATGGAGTACATCCGAATGTCGGCCGCGTTGGACCTGAAAAGGGCCGCTGGATTGCAGCGCCAGAGCAAAAGAGTCTCGCAAAAGGCCGAGGTCCGCAGAGTCGAACCGGAGTTTATTGGGTTCAATCGAGTGGCAGTCAAATTCTGTGATGTGGAATGCATCAAAGGCCTTTCGCACATCCGCGTCGCTGCCGAAAGCTAAAACACCCTTTTGTGATCGCACCCCGACAACTCTGGCCCCCCCGCTTTATAATGGCGTCCCGCACGTCTTTAGTTCCCCCAATTTGGCAGACCAGCCATCTACGAAAGGTCGGCCAAGATGTCACTGGAAGGGCGTTGAGCCTTATGACGGGTCAACCCCGTCCTGGAGGGTCCAAGGGAACATCAGTAAGGCGTGCGGCATGCTGATCAAGTTTTATTTCTATATCCGGAGGGACGTTTCCCACCTGTTTAAGAAGGTCTCCCAACAGCTCATCAAACGTCTGGATATCTAGAAGCTCTGCCTGAATGCCGCGCGCCGCAGCCTTCTCGATAAGAGTGTTGACCCCGGGTAATGTCGGGGAATCGGATCTTTGAAACCAAAATAACCCTCCGGGAAAACCGTGACCAGTCTCGATAGCTTCGTAAAGCGTATTTAGAATGCTCTCATCTCGCCCGCTGTAGCCCACAACAATTAATCCGTATCTACGTGACGACTCCAACAGGGCTCGGCGCATTTCTGCGTCTTGGGATCGGAGCTCTTGGGAAGTGTTCTTAAGCCGCTGCGATTGGAAGTCGCCGTGCATTTTGGCAATAATCGGCCAACGGGCCTCATTCATTGCCTCCATCGCCACATAAGCATTGTCAAGGGTTGCAACGACGAAACTGGAAGTGCTCCCAAATACCAGAACCGCAGCGTCTTCCACAAGTTTATCAAAATTCGGAGTCCAGACTAATCGCACTTTGTCCATTTTCATCAGCGCCGCAAGAGCGAGATGACCATAGCTAGGCTTTACTCCGGTCAAGAACCCTTGCAGGATAGACCGACGGTCTTTGGGGTCAGCGTAAGCAGCTTCGAAATATGAGGAATATTCATCAGCGGAACCTATTGGTGGGAGCCCTCCCAGATTCTGAAAATAGCTATTCAAGCGTTGTTGAATCGCGGGATCCGAGAGGTCTTCGCAACCCTTCACCGAAATCCTCTGAGCGGCACAAAAGAGAGTCCGCTTGAACTGCCAATTGAGAACCGCCTGCGGTAGGTATGCCAGTTGCGGCAGGGGCCCCCGCACCCAGCAACCACATAAGATTTGGCGCCCGTACCGGGTACACTCTCAAGAATTCGTCGATTGTCATAGAGTCTCTGTGAACCCGGCTGTGGGGCTCGGTCAAGCAACGGCGAACTTTGACAAATAACGATCGACCAATTTCCGGGGCGTTAGATCATGTTGCACCAGCAGGTTTTCACACAGGCGTAGACGCGCTTGCGTGGTTGTCGTTGCAAGGCATACCTCCGTGAGCACGGCTCTCACCGCGCAGACGAGTTGCGCCACGCTGTCGAACGTCAGGGCATATGTGTCCTTCGCCATCGCGGGCTGTGTGGCCTTGTCGGTCGGGTGGAGCTGAACGCGAAGACACCTTCGGTTCGGGTACTGCTGCTTAAACCATTCTGCCGACACTAGTAGCTGACCATGATCTTCTTTGCCCAGGGCGTTTTTCGCCTTCTTCTTGCCTTTGCTCTCGATGACAAGTCCGAAGTCGTCATCGGGTAACCAGAGGACATCAGGGCCGAGTCCATATTCCTGCTCGGGACGCTCGCTGTGCAACCCCAGGAACGCGCCGAGCCGCTTCAGGCCGTCTTCAAGTTGATTGCTCGAAGCCGCAGGTGTAAGCCGCTGGCGGCCGTTTCAAAGTCTTGCAGATGCCCTGTTGGTAGGGCAAATCTCGCAATCTGGGTGATTATGTTCTCGGCCTGATTGCCGACTGAATTGGCTGGAGTATACAGGTCGGCCATGCCAGGCGGGGCCCAGAGCATGGGGTTGGCCGTGAATGCCTGCTTTTGAAGTCCCCCAGAACCCGGGAGATCTTGAGCGTAGTAGCGGGCTCGGGCGGCAAGTTGAAGAAACCAACCACGGAGTTTCTTGTTGCTGTGGTGCTGACTCGCAAATGACAGCCCAATCTGCGCCGCATCATAGAACTGCCTAGTAACGAAAGCCCGAGTGTAATCACGCTCCACGGAGGCAGCCTGTATCGCCGCCAGGTCCACTGGTGGGGACTCGGCACGGTCGGCAAGAGTCTCAGCATGATATCTGGTCCATGCTGGGTCACGTTGGAGGCACTGCTGAATCGTCGCCTCCAGTTCGCTTTCCTCACCTAGGCCCTTGCTGATTTCGTGACCCATTAGAACCTGAGCCCGGGTGCTCGGAGTCATCAAACTGAGGCTATCTGTGCGCGTGATCCAAGAAACCAGATCCGGTCCAACGATCAAGACGACACAGTAGTCCCCCGCGCCACGTGTTGCTCTCCCCATACCTTGCTCCACTTTCTGGGCAAGGTTTATGTTTAATGAACTGCTCGCCCTTAGGACTTCAGCACGCAGAAGTTCGTAGCTATTGGCACTCTTGGGCAGACCATCAATAATTAGGAGGCGGCATGCGTCCCCGACGAGATCGATGCCATCATACCGATTCGCAAAAACGAACGGACCTCGACTGGCACCCGCTATCAAGTTTCCAATAGCTTGGTCAACTTTGTTCCCCATCATGAGCCAGGCGGTTCCCTTCCACCGATCGGCGGCCCTCTCGGAGGGGACAAGTATCACAACACCGGCCTGCTTTGCTATCGAGGTGGCCAATTTGCGGGCGACTCCGAGATCGTCACTCTCACCTAGTTTTGTCAGGGCTGGAGCGAGAATCAGGCGTTCTCCTACCCCGGCTAGCGTTTCCGGGACAATAGGGTTTCGAATCGCCTCTGGGTTTGCATCGAACGTTCTGATAATTGAGCTATCATCCGCGATGGTCGCCGACATATAAACTCGGCGTTGACAGTCCTCGAAGGTCGGTAGCAGGTGTATAAGTGGTTGGATTGGCGTTATAGAGATCTCGCGGGCACTGATCAGGGCGTGGCAACACTCAAAATGGTTACGTAGCAGTGGAAGTTCGTACCTAAAGGTTTTCGAATGATCCCGAGCAAGCAGTTGGCGCACGCTGTCTGCCTTGGCCGCCCAGGCGGGGTATGGCACTTCAAGTATTTCAGCGTCCTGGCGCTCTACAATGTCGTCGAAGGATCCCAGTTTCCCGATCTCGTCGAAGTCTCCGCGAAATTGAGTTGTAATCTCCTTATACAGTTCAGGTTAATCGGCGTGCGTTATCGAGATTGAAAAAGCGTCTCGGACAACTGACAAGGCAGCATGCGCATCGTCGCAGATTATCCCTCCCACCATGACAGGTTCCGTCCCGGTTGCGAGCACGCCGAATTTGCTCCGTCCATGAAACACGGCCTTGTACGCAGCTACCAGGATCGCGGTTCCGTTCAGGAACTCTGGGGGCAGACCGCCGGGTCCAGCTTCGTACGTCACTGTGGCCAAGCCGATTTCTTGTGCTTTATCGGCCGTCTGACGAACGGGTTGGTTATTCGGGCATAAATAGAGGACAGGCTTTTTCAGTTCGTTGATCAGAGCTTGCCCCACCAAGAGCCCAACCAGGGTCTTCCCGCCGCCAGTATTTAACTTTATTACCAAGTCGTTTTCCCCGCAGCGCTTTGTCCATAACCTAAGCGCCTCACTTTGCGATTCCCACAGGTCATTTATGTGGGGGGCTTGGGAAGGCGCTGGAAAATCTTGATGGGGTCAGCAGGAGCAGACTGAGATCGGGACGAATTCAATTTGTTGAAATCAACCACCCAAAGTTCCTCTCGGATAGCGCCCGCCAATAGCATAGGCAGCAGCGGGTCGGCGAGATTGGGCAACTGTCGCTTAAAGTACCCATAATCCTACCACCATTCAGACTCCCACACGATGCATCCGCATGCCAACCCGAATAGCAAGGGAGATCGAACTTCTGCGGGTCTAGAGTGCAGGCACCGTGCGTTGGAGCCGCTGAAGAAACCCTCCATGACTAGAGTAAGGCTCGGACCAAGAGGATCCAGATCCAGTCAAGGTCCACTCGGAAACTACGTTTTGAGGGAACTTACCTAGATTTGGAACGAAAAACGCCTTCCCACGCCGAAATCCCCTGCGGTCGAGGCGGGGGGGTGGCGAACCGCCCGTACTCCTTGCGCATCGCCCGCAGATCGATCCCCAACTGTCGACACTTCTTGTACCGGCAGCCGCGCTCCCGGCCCTGCGCCAGCCTGCCTGAATATGCATTTGCGGCAATCGCCGATCGCGGCAGTAAATTCGCTCATCTTCCGGCTCGAATCCGCCGATAACGATGCGGGGAAGTCTGTCACGCCCGGCGAAGGGGAAAAGCGTGCCCGCCAAAGGGATGTAGCGGCGGGTTTACCCCGCCATTTTCCGGGCGGCATCACGCCGCCCTATGGCGAGGTAAACTCGCCGCTACATCTCGCCCTGGCCGAGCTGTGGGAAGAGCACGCGGCCCTAAGAGCAGTCTTGGGGAGATCTGAAAAGCCCATGGGTGCCCCACGAGTCGCCGCGGCGACCGACCAAGCGGAAAGGGTTCCTGACACGTTTCCACCCAACTCGCCAGGCGTATGACATCTTGTGCTCGAGGCGGGTGTAGAAGCCCCTAGCCCGGATTATTCATGAAGGATTTGAGCGGAGGGTATATTTAAGGACGTTTCGGACAGAGTTCACGGAGTGGTTTAATCGTGGGCCTTATCGAACCCCTGGACCACGGAGTGCACAGAGAAAAACAGGGGAATCTCTCTGTTGTCTCTGTGAACTCTGTGCGAAATTCTTTGCCTTCCACCTGCCCCGCCCCTGGAAATTCATGAATAATCCGGGCTAGAGACGCAATCGGCTCGCTACTGGGGCTGTCCTTTTGCGGCGTGGCGTTCGTAGCGCTCGAGAGCGTCCCGCAGGTCCTTCTCCATTTGCTCGTCGTGATCCTGGATGGCCAGATCGAGCGCCTGATGTGCGGATTGGATGGCCTCGGCGGAACGGCCAGCCTTGTCATAGGCTTCCGCCAGCCCGGCGAGGCACCGCCTATCTTTGCCTTCGCTAAGCTCCACGCTCTTCTGAAAAGCGACTACGGCCCCGGCGAAGTCCCCCCGTAATCCCAAGACAAAACCAAGATTGAGGTGATCCTCCACGGAAGTGGGGGCAAGGGCAATTGCCTTTTGCAGTTCGGCGACTGCCTCGTCCATTCGTCCCATCTCTGCCAGCGCCATCCCGAGGTAACTGTGGCCGGCGGCGAAGTTGGGAGCGAGGTCGACTGCTTTCCGCAGGTGCTCGTATCCCTCCTGAGCTTGCCCGTTTTGGAACAGCGCCGCCCCCAGGTCCGCCTCCCGCCCGGGATTGGAAGGATCGAGCGCCAGCGATTTCCGAAAGTTGTCCACTGCCCCGTTCACATCGCCGGTTAGCAACAGCGATGCCGCGAGGTGGGCAAACCATCCCGGGTGGTGAGGGTCGAGATCGCAGGCCTTGCGGTACTCCTCCGCCGCTTCGCCCACCTGGTGGATTCCAGTCAGCGCCAAAGCGAGGTGGAGATGCGCACTGGCATTGTCCGCATCCAGTTGCACGACCTTGCGCCACTCCTGAGCGGCTTCGGCCATCTGCCCCTTCTCCATTAAATCGAAGGCCCCATTGGCCACCCGGTAGATTTCCATCGCCTGCGGGTCGATCTTTTCCAGGCCATCCGCCGGCACGTTTACAAACTCGGGGATATTCACTGCGCGATTGGCGGCAGTCGTGTTGTCCACGAGAATCGCAGGAGTGTCGTTGCCCTTGGCGTCGATGTGAGTCAGCATCAACTGCGTGTAGGGTGAGCGCGCCTTCGACGAAAACGCCAGCCATCGCCCGTTCGGCGAAAACGAGTGCCACGAGTTCATCAGCGGCGTGTTGCAATTCATCAGCCGGGCTTTGCCGCCCGCGAAAGGCACGATGTACAGCTTGCTGTCCGGGCGCATCAATAACCCGTTATGGTTCTGCACGAAGACGATCCAGCGGCCGTCTGGGGACACCTTGGGGAAGTTGTTGCTCATGCCGTTCCCGGAAGCGCCGGCGATCGGCTCCGCTTTGCCACCTCTGCGCTCGTTAAAAGGAATTCGGTAGAGGTCGTATTGGATCTGCGTTTCATTCGGATCATTGGCGTGCAGGGGCCTCGCAGCCCCGGGCGGATAGGGATCACGGGCCTCTGCCCTGCTAAAGATCAGGTACTTTCCATCCGGCGACCAAAATGCGCTGGTCTGCACGAACTGCGGGTCGGCCGCGCCGTGCAGAGGCCTCAGACTCCTTTCCTTCCGGTCGTACCAGGCCAGGATGCCCCGAGTTGGATAAAAAACCTGGGTGAAGCTGATATCGTTATAGTTCGTGCTGAAAAGGCGATCCGAGAGCCCTGGCGCGAGCTCGGGGTTTTCCTTTTGGTGGGTGTTACCCAGGGCGGGAGGCGCGATCGAGGTCACAACGTACTGGCCGTCCGGCGAGACTTGCGACATGAATCCGAACCGCTTCACGGCGGGCTCGGAAGTCCTGGCCTCGAGGTCCGCCTGAAAGGAACTCCAGCGGATGACATCTTGATTGCGGATGGCCATGTTTTTGGCCACCGGAACGAGGGCGTACAACCCCTTGTCGCTCCGGGGTCCATCGACATCCAGCCCCAGCGTCTTGCCGTCACGCGAAAACGAATGGCAGTTGGCGCAACTGTAGATTTTCTCCATTACCACTCGGCTCTGGGGCTCATCAATGTTCCGCAACTGCCATTTGATGAGGGGAATGGCGGAGGTCGGCAGCGGCTGGATCGAGCCTCTCTCGGTATTGGGCACCGTCATCAGTGGGACATCGCGGTAGAAAATCGGGGCGCCGACGGGATCCCGTGACGTGGAGATTGTCACCCTGCCGCCCGACACCGGCAGATTTGAACTGTCGTCCGCAAACCCCGTGATCGTGATAGTTGCCGGCGATTTCACGGACCCCAGTTTGATCTGCGCCCACGTGGCCGCGTCCGGCTTCCATGTCCTCGGGGCCTCCTGCTCGGGAGTCAGTTGGAGGAGATCGCCCGCTTGTGGATCGATCTCGCCCACTTGCATGTGCTCGCCGGGCGCCTCCACTCGGATTCTACCGGAGTGCTTCGCAAAGGAGACCTCAACCACCCAACGTTTGGCGGTCTCGCTGGCATCGCGCCAGAGAAAAGTGGGAGGGGTGATCTCAGGAGGAAAAACCGAGCCTTCGAGTGGGTAGTCGAAAGTGATCTTCGCCGGTGGGCTCGCGGGCGGCGCATGGCGCCTGCCGGCAGGTTGCGAGAGTCCGGCTCCCCCCACCAGGAGAACGGAACCTGCGCCGAGAAGCCCTACAAACAGGACGTTGGCGGAAAGTAACTTCATACCCCTCCAGAGCGGCTCTCCCATAGAGTATTGGCCACAGGACTAAAGGAGGATAGTCAATGTGAAGCAAGCCAGCAGCAGGGCGAATGCAGCGAGAAATGACAACCTCAGCTTCATGGTTCATCCCCCCTAAGCGCATATTCCCGACGCAACCCTGGGAGGCCAAAAAGGCAACTGAATTATACTGGAGCGTCGAACCTCTGCCAAGGGGAATTCCCATTTTGGACTCCGCGGGTGGCGCAAGGAAACCGGGGACAGGAACGTGTGAAAAAATCAAAAAAGACTGGAAATTGACATAGCTTAAATATCTGGGCTCTGGTACACTGGAGACATGAACACCGACCCTAAGGTTACTCGTCCCCGTTTAATGGCTGTGAATCGGCAGCAGATGGTGATGCGGGCGATTGATGTAGAGCGACTGATTGCGGAAGATCACCCTGCGCGCGCGATTTGGGAGTTGGTAGGGCGGCTGGATCTGAGCGGGTATTATGCCGCCATCGCCGCGGTGGAGGGGCGGGCGGGGAGAGATCATACCGATCCGCAGGTTTTGATCAGTCTCTGGCTGTATGCTTACAGCCGGGGAATGAGTTCGGCCCGCGAGGTGGCGCGCCAGTGCGAATATGAACCGGCCATGCAGTGGCTGTGCGGGCTGGGGCCGGTCAGCCACCGCACGCTTTCCGGGTTTCGTTGCAGTCAAAAGGCGGCGCTGGACGATTTGTTCGTGCAGGTGCTGGGGATGCTGAGCGCCGAGGGTCTGATCACTCTGGAGCGGGTAACGCTGGATGGCACGAAGATCAAGGCCAACGCCGGCGGCAATACGTTCCGCCGCCAGGAGACGCTGGAAGCTCACCTGCAATTGGCGCGCGAGCAGGTTCGGTTGATGGAGGAACAAGCGGCGGAAGAGGAGCAGAGGGCCCAGCGGCAGGTGGCGGCGCGGCGGCGTGCCGCCCGGCAACGCCAGAGCCGTTTGGAGGCGGCGGTGCGCGAGGTGGAGCGCTTGCAGCGCGAGAAAAAGGACGATCGCGACAGTTTTGTGGCCCGCGCCTCCGGCACCGACCCGGAAGCCCACGTGATGAGAAATGGCGAGGGGGGCACGGTTCCCAGCTACAACCTGCAACTGCTGACCGACGCCGCGCAGGGGCTGATCGTGAATGTGGAAGCGACCACGGACGCCGTCGATCACCACCAACTGGCACCGGCCCTGGACCGCTGTGAGCAAACGCTGGGACGCCGCCCCGAGCAGGTGGTTGCCGATGGCGACTACACCCATCATGCCTCGGTCGCGGCGGCGGCGAATTCCGGAGTGGACTTTTATGGATCGTGGCAGGAGAGTTGGAAGCCCGGCGAACGCGATGCCCAGGGCCGCAGCGCCGCGTTTCTCGCCAGCGCCTTCCCCTATGATGCCGGGCAGGATGGCTTCACTTGCCCGGCGAGAGAAATCCTGAGTCACCGTGCCATACAAAACCGCGAGCACGGGGTTCGCATCCACGTCTATCGCCCGTCGCGGGAGGCTTGCCGGAACTGTGCGTTGCGCCGCCAGTGCGCGCCGCCGAAAGCGCGTCCCGCTTGGGTCCGGTCGATTTCACGCCTGGAAGAGCCGGCGGCGACCGTGGCTTTCAAGGCCAAGATGGCCACGGAAGAAGCCAAGCAGATTTACGGCCAACGCTCGCGCCTCGCCGAGTTCCCCCACGCCTGGATTAAAGAACGCTGCGGCCTGCGTCAGTTCCGCTGTCGCGGCCGCTTGAAGGCAACCCTGGAAGCCACTTGGGCAGCGCTGAGTTATAACCTGACCCGATGGTTCGCCCTGCGGCGGCGACCCACCCTGACCGAAGCCGCTCTGGCGCCGGCGTAAGGGCAGAGCACCCAAGCGCCAAAAGGTGCGGAGGAAGAAATCCTGCTGCCCTCGGCGCCCACCGGGCAAGATCATCCGTAGCCGGGATTACCCCCCACTCCAGGTGAAATCATCGTGCCTCCCGACTTATCCATACCCCGCGGTTCTCAAAGCGCATTTCTTCACACGTTCCTGACACCATTCCGCCCCGTTCCGCCGGACACCATTCCGCCCCAATCAGACGTACGCGCTCTTTGCGTTCGTCTGCGGCTCGTCGTCAGTCCACGGGGGTTCCTGCTCGCGTACTGATGCTATGTGTGATTTTCCCATGCTATGAACCGCGGAAGAATCCAAACTGCGCCCACCTCCGCGCTCTCGCTCCTTGGCTTTTTGATCTTGGGTGCTAAAATAGACGTTGCCATTCACACTTTGGAAAGCGGGGACCACATTGTACCCAACTCCCCGGTACCGACCTTCGAGCTATTCCGGAGCGGAATATGACCCCCATTGAGGCATTACTGAGTTTCCTAATCAGTCTTGCGGCAAACGGCATCACGTCGGAAATCCTCCAGGCAAGGCAAAGAAAGCTTGATGAGGCACTAAAGGATGGCGAGGCATTGCGAAAGGCGTTGGATTCGCGACGCCCGTTGCGGGATGAGGTTCGGCTCGCCTGTGTTGAACTTGCACGCGATCGGGACAGGCTGGGAGTCAGTCGCGAAGAAGGACCGCTCTGGTCGCTGCTTAGCGATGACATTTTTCAAAACGAGTTAGTGGAGTGGCTGAGAGCGGGGGGCATTGAAGAGGGAAAGGCAGCCAAGGCGCGTTTGGTCCACTCCATGACGGCGGCACTTTCGCGCGGCGGTGCGCCTCCAGAGCGCATCGACTTCTTGAGCAATGATTATTTTGAGGCTCTTGACCGGGCTGTTTTCTCCGATCCCATTCTGGCTGCTTGGCGTCACCAATTGAGCATCGAGTATCTCCGCGAGCAGGTCGCGTTCCTGCGCCAGAAGGCCGAGGAGGCGGCTGGGATTTATTCCGCAGACAGGCGGCAAGCCGCCCTTGATCACTACTGCGATAAGGCCCTCTCCGCTTGGGATATTATCGACCTAAGTAACCTCCCCGAGGGTGACATCCACATTGCCACCCAAAAACTCCTCTTGCGGCAACTTTACATGCCGTTACGTCTGACAGTGGAGGTAACCCCCGAACGTGGCGCCGATGCTGCTGCCTTTTCCCAACTTGAGCTGCGGCGCGAGACCAACCGGCTCTGGGAGGCGGGGAGAGGCACGGCTCGGGAACCCGCACCGTCAGACCAAAAAAAGCAGTTTTCGGTGGGCGAGCGACTGAGAGTCGTGTCGCGATTAGTGGTGCTCGGGGACCCCGGGGGCGGAAAAACGACCTTAATGCGGTGGATGGCAACGGCCTATCTACTACGTTACCGCGGCGACGCTGCTTGGCGCGAGATTCCCGATGCGGGGACTTTACCGGAGCAAAGCTGGATTCCTCTCCTCATCCGCTGCCGCGATCTTGGAGAGGCCGATTTGTGCCGCTCCTTCACCGATTTTCTAACGCAGCACCTGCGAAAGACCGAGTTGGCGCCCGAAGACGCGGATGTCATGAGGGCTGTCATTCTGGACAGCATGGCCAGGGGTGAGGCCCTGCTGCTTGTCGATGGCCTGGACGAGATCACAAATCCGCAAGTGCGGATGATGTTTTGCCAGGAGTTGGAGCGCACCGCCGCCCGTTACCCAAGCGCCCCAATCGCAGTGACCTCTCGCATCGTGGGCTATAGGGACATGCCGTATCGGATGGGCTTTGGCTTCGAACATGGGGTCGTCGCTGAGCTGACCCGACCAGACAAGGACCTCTTCGCACGGCGTTGGGTTGAAGTCACGGAACAGCATCAGCCGGAAGCCGAAAAGGCAAAAAGGACCCAGGAATTGGTGGAGGCCTTACATTCCACCGACCGCATTGAAAGGTTGACAGGCAACCCAATGCTCCTTACCACGATGGCCTTAGTGAAGCGAAAAGTCGGCAAATTACCCAGCCGCCGAAGCAAACTCTACGCTGAGGCTGTCTCTGTTCTTCTCAACTGGAACCCACGCTACTACGAGGCGATCGACGAGGACGAAGCCATCCCTCAGCTAGAATTCCTGGCTTACGAGATGTGCAGCCGTGGTGTTCAGAGCCTGGCAGAAGACGAGGTCCTCGACCTGCTGGATAGGGTTCGGCGGGAGTATCCGAGCATCCGAGCTATTCGACGCCGGAAGCCGGACGTGTTTCTCGGCCTTCTGGAAGCTCGCTCCAGCATCGTCATAAAGTCCGGCGGACAGTGGACCAAGGGGCAAGGCAAGGAGAAGGCAGTCTGGGAGTTTCGCCATCTCACCTTCCAAGAGTATCTCGCGGCTAGGGCGCTCCTAGACGGGCGTTATCCGGACCGCGACAAAACGAAGACGCTCGCGGAACAGGTTACCCCTTTGGCTGGCTCGGTCAAGGTAGCGCGGGTGGCCATCGGGCCAGAAACCGAATTTGAGGTGACAGAGTCCTGGCAAGAGGCGTTGCGATTGCTCGTGGCGGATTGCAAAGACGACAACGTCAACGATGTCTTGCGCGCTATTGCCAATCCCGCCTCGGCCGAGGACGCTGGCAGAACAGGCAGACCGCGCGCAATCCTCGCGGCGCGTTGCCTCGTTGATGAGCCAAATGCAAGTGAAGGGACTGCTGGGCAAATCCTCGGCGTGTTGGCTAGAAATATAGCTCGACATGATGGCACCGGTGTTGTCCTCACGAGCATGGACTCAACCGCTATCGAGCTCGGCAAAGGTCATTGGGCGCCCCTGTTGATGCAAAGTCTGGTTCGGCAGTTTCTCGGCACGAGTTCCGATGAGGGATGGAACGCAGGTGGCCTGTGGGGCATGGCGCATGTACTCAGTGCGCCACGAGATGGACGGGAGTTCGAGGCGTGGTTCACTTGTTTGGTCGGCCACCTTGGGTCTCACGATGAGGTGGAGGCATGCGGTGCCGCTCTCTCAATAATGGAGGCTGCGTTCGAGGGCAAAGCCGTCCTCGTCCCCGGGCTAATCGATGGGCTTTTGAACCTCCTCCATTCCAGGCGACCGATTTGCTCTGCTGCAGCCTGGGCCTTGAGTTGGATGAGCAGGGGGTCTCCGATGTCGACCGACAGGGCGCCGATATGGCAGCCGAAGGCGGGCGAGGTACCGCCCCTGATAAGGGCTTTCGAAAGTCCCGAGTCACAAGAAGGATTCACGCTCAAGTGGCTTGCTGGGGCTCTCGGCTGCAGCGGAGACCCGCGTGCGGCAGGGCCGCTGAGTGCCAAGCTGGAGTACCCTGACAGCACGGTGCGCAATGCCATTGTCGAAGCCTTGGGCAGGATAGGCGGGGCTGGGGTCGCAGGCCGGCTGGTAAGCAAGCTCGAGGATGCCGACGCTCGTGTCCGCATTGAGGCGGTAGCCGCTCTGGGCAAATTGGGCGGGCACGAGGTCGTCAGCCGGATGATAAGCAGGCTTGACGACCCTGAACCTGTTGTGAGGAGTGCGGTTGCACAAGCCCTGGGCATGTTGGGTGGGCAGGAGGTAGTCGGGCCGCTGGTAAACAAGTTGGCGGATCCCCATCCCAGTGTACGGGATGCTGTGGTTCGATCCCTGGCCGCCTTGCACGGACAGGATGAGATCGGGCTGCTAACTCGCGGGGTGGACGACCCCAACCCACAGGTCCGTGTTTGGGTAGCTGGAATGCTCGCGCGGCTTGGGGATGCACGAGGGGCCGCCGTCCTCGCACAACTCCTGCATGACCCCAACCCCGAAATCCGCAGAACCGCTGTACACGCGTGGGATTACGCCCAACACCACGACGTACCTATGCCACTATTACAGCAGCGCTGGAGACAGCCGCCTTGGCTTGATCCTGAAGAGCCAATCACGGAGGATCACGTGGCCGAGGCTTCTCAGCGTCTCGGTATCAGCCTAGAGGAAATTCGCTCGCAGTACGAGGCTCTGGCAGAGGGCCTCGGTCTGAAACTTAGTTGGAAGGACAAGCATCCTCCGGCTAGCGTCTAGTACGGCGCGGTGGCGCAAACCCTTGTTTCGGGGGTCTGCCAGCTCGCGCTGAGAACCTGTCGGCATACAGTGGACAAGGAATGGGCCGGCTGGCGCAGACATGGCTTTCAATGTCTGGAAAGCGCCGGGATAAACCGGCAGGAAGCAGAGGATGGAAGATCCTTACGAGAAAGGAGTAGCGATCCACTCGGCCCCGAATTTTGCGCGGTGTGTCGCGAGGCATGCCGTGAAGCGTAAAGGAGGGGAAGAGGTGGGCTGGGTATTGAGCTCCGAAAAACTGCAATCAGGACGCCGACGCTGTCAGACTGTGCGGAAGGCAACATGGACGGGAGCGGTAGCGCGAGTTCCCGAACGGTCCTGCGTAGTCGTAGACCCCAGACACGCCTCGATACTTTCTGCACGAGAACCGGGAGACCTCCACGACGTCCCAGTCGATCGGGACCGGCGGGCGAAGGCCGAGGCCGCAAGGCCCGCATGCACGTCGGGGAGGAGTCGCACCGCGGCATAGTACCGATGAACCCTACGAACAACGACGGAAGATCGCCGGCGGAGAAGGGGGAGGGAAGGCCGCTGAACAAGGAGAACACTCGTTTGCCTAACACGTCACCGACACAGAGCGGAGCACGCGTGTCCCAGGGGCTGGCGGGTGTGCGGAGAGTCGCGAAAGAGCAACCAGGAACCAAGTTCACGGCGCTGCTCCACCACTTAAGCGTCGATCTCTTACGGGAAAGCTTTTACGCCTTGAAGCGGAAAGCCGCTCCGGGAGTCGATGGCGTCACGTGGCAGGAGTACGAGACCGGGCTGGAGGGCCGGTTAAGCGACCTGCACAGCCGGGTGCATCGCGGCGCCTTTCGAGCGCAGCCCTCGCGGAGAGTGTACATCCAGAAAGAAGACGGACGGCAACGTCCGCTGGGCATCGCGGCGCTGGAAGACAAGACCGTCCAGCAGGCGGTGGTGACCATCCTGAACGCGATCTACGAGGAAGACTTTCTGGGCTTTTCGTATGGGTTTCGGCCGGGGCGCAGCCAGCATCAAGCGCTGGATGCGCTCTGGGTGGCGCTCACGCGCAAGCACGTGAACTATATTTTGGACGCAGACATTCGGGGATTTTTCGATTCGATTTCCCACGAATGGATGCTCCAGTTCGTGCAGCATCGCGTGGCCGACCGCCGGATTCTGCGCCTCATCCAGAAATGGCTAAAGGCGGGAGTCCTGGAGGAAGGCGAGTGGTTGGAGACGGAGATGGGAACGCCGCAAGGGGCGGTGATATCGCCGCTGTTGGCGAACATCTATCTGCACTACGTCTTCGACCTCTGGGTGCAGGCGTGGAGAAAGAAACACGCGCGCGGGGACGTGATCGTCGTGCGCTATGCCGACGACACGGTCCTGGGGTTCCAGGCCCAGACGGAAGCGGACCGTTTTCTGGAGGACCTCCGGGAACGGCTGCGGAAGTTCGGGCTGGAGCTGCATCCGGAGAAAACGCGCCGGATTGAGTTCGGGCGGTACGCCGAAAGCAACCGGAAACGGCGAGGAGAAGGCAAGCCCGAGACGTTCCGACTTTCTGGGCTTCACGCACATCAGCGGGAAGAGCCGGAAGGGGTACTTTACCGTGAAGCGGCATACGGCGGGCAAGCGCCTGCGCAAGAAACTGCGGGAACTGAAGCAGCAACTGCGCGTGCGCCGCCACGACTCGGTGGCGCTGACGGGCAAGTGGCTCCGATCGGTCGTGCAGGGCTACTTCAACTACCACGCGGTGCCGGACAACCTTGACAGCCTGTGGACCTTTCGGTCGCGGTTGACCTTGCTGTGGCGCAACCAACTGCGGCAACGCAGCCAACGCCATGGCATCACCTGGCGCCGAATGGGACAACTGGTCAGTCACTGGCTGCCCGTCCCGTGCATGCGGCATCCCTGGCCCGCCCAGCGCTTCGCCGCTACCCATCCAAGTTAAGAGCCGTATGCGCTAATCAGCGCACGTACGGATCTGTGCGGGGGGTGCTGGGTAACCAGCATCCCTACCGCGACCGTTTTCGGACACCGCCATGTGCGGGTCCTTTCCGTGTCGCAGACTCCCCAAGGCAGGAGTCTGCGCCAGCCAGCGAATAGCGGGTGGCCACAGTCAGCGATTTCCTGACTGTAGGTTCTTTCTTCCCTGCGAGACCATCTTGGAATTGTCCCCGCGCCTTCATTAAACAGCCTTGGCAATGTCGGAAAAGCCCACGGTCAAGAAAGCATTGACCGCGGCTACCACCGCCCACTTTGCCGATCTGAGCCCCAGAGGGGCGAAATAACACAGCCCAGGCTAACGGCCTGGGTCAACGGGACCCAAACCGATACCCGAGCCTTGAAGGGGCGGAACAATCAATCCCCCACGTACCGCTCGTCGCGGGCGATTCCGGAATGGGGGAACACGTATTTCGCCCTTTCAGGGCTGGCGACAGAATTTGGGGGTAATTTAAGCCCAGGCCTTCAGTCCGCCATCGTGATCGGCGGACCTTCGCCTGGGCTTCGTTATTGCGCCCCTTTGGGGCTCAGCCACAATGGGGCGGCCTGAGGGAACCCAACCTGTTTTCATCCGGTTTTGAAATTCAGGCGCCTGGCAGCACCTTGTGCAGCTTTTCTGCGAAGCCTGCGGGGTCATCGTTGTAGCCGCCGTGGCCACCGGGGAAGGACTCGGGCTCCAGTCCGAGCCGCTCGGCAAGGGCCGCAGCGGTGCGATAAGGCAGAGTGCCGGGAGACGCTTCTCCCACGCCGATAACGATGCGGGGAGAAGCCGCGCCCAGGGCAGCGAGGTCGGGGATATACCGGCTGATCGGCTTGATGCCGTGAGCGAGGAAGTAGTCCACGTTCCCCTGGACGCGGGCGATTGCTTCGACCAGTTCGGGAGGCGGAGGCGTTTTCCGCTGCGCCTCCGTGCCGCCCGCGAGCCCGGCGCCCGCCATGAACTGCCGCATGGCAGCGCCGGCGCCGGAGCGGAGGTAGGTTTGGTAGACCTCGTCGGGGAACGACCGTTGCTCGTCGGTGCTCGGCAGCAATTCGATGCAGGGCGGCTCGTGGGCCACGAGGGTCTTCACGAGGTGCGGATAACGCGCCGCCAGATTCATGCCGATCTGCGCGCCGCCGCTGCTGCCAAGCACGAAGGCCGGCCCGCCGCCGAGCGCCGCAAGCAATTGCGCCGCGTCGTCGCCGTGGACATCCATGTTCTGGTCCCCTTCCCGATCCTGTGGCGGGCCGTCGAGAACGCTGCGCGAATTGCCGCGCGGATCGTAGCGCACCACGGTGTACTTGTCCGCGAGAAGCGCGGCGAGAGGCGAGAAGATGCCGGCATCGGCGGGGCCGCCGGGAATCAACAGCAGCACGGGACCCGAACCTTGCACCTCGTAATAGAGTTGCGCGCCCGGCACTCTCAGTAGTGAAGACGTGGAACTCAATATTCCGTTTGTCATGGCGGGATCTCCCCGTGGTTTCAGGGTCAAACCTGAGCAGGTCAGCGATGGCCGTGCACGAGTGGCAGAGCGCCAAAACGGGCATCGCGGAGGTAGAGCCCTGCCCAGGCAATTACTTCGAAGATGATGGGAAAGATGGTTTCAACGCAAATCAGAACGCCGGCAGGTCTGCTGTCTCCTGGAGCCTGCCGATGGTGCGTTTCGGGCCGGAATTCTGAGCTGGTCAATCCGCCGCGACGATGGAGTCGACGGCGATGGTGTCGCCCTTGAGCGTGCCCGTGACTTTCACCTTGGCGCCGGCAAACGGCTCGGGCTTCTTCTGGTCGCTCAGTTGATAAATCTTCCCGCTGGAATCGATGAGGATGAACTTGGCTCCGGCCTTGACGCACTCCAGCGTGCAATCCTTGGCGCTCTCGCCGGGCATCATGTGTTTGGCGCCGCACATGGAATCGCCAATACTACCCACATAAGTCTTGGCGGCATCTTTTCCAGGCGAAGCGAAACTGAGGCCCGCCGCCAACAGCAATCCCAGGATTGAAAAAATCAGTTTCTTCATGCCTACCTCCGTAGGATTCAGTTTCCCGATACCAGGCGCGAATTCGAATCGCTTCTTCGTGCTCCCCGCCTGGAACGCGTCGATGACGTGTGCATTTTAGATGTGAGGTGAGTCAATGACGTTACGCAAAGGAAAGAAATGCGGAGCCATAAGCTGGTGTCTCGGCTCCTGCGATGCCCACAGAAGGCGCGCCTCGTAAAGACAAACCCGCACCCCCCGGTCGCGAGCGGCCGCGTTTAGCTGGCTGACGATGCGCGCGGAACTAACTCGACTTCTCTGCCACGCTCGCAACCGTAATGTTGTCGCCTTTTACTGTGCCCGTTACCGTGACGCTCTTCCCACCCAATCCCTTGAACTTGTCTTGGGCGTCAAGCTGGAATATCTTCCCCTTGGAAACCAGGACGTACTTGGCTCCGCCGGATACGCATTTCTCCACGCACTGGGCAGCCGCGTCGCTGGGGGTCGCGTGCTGCATCCCACAGTGCGAGTCACTTACCGTTCCCGTAAAAGTTTTGGAGCCTGCCCAGGCAAGACTTCCAAACACCAAGACCGCGAAAACCAAAAGCGCCATCTTCTTCATCGGATTCTCTCCTCCTTCACCAAGACGCTGATTGATGCTTCTGCAACCCCTACACAGAAACATTCTAAGCCCGAAACATGACAATGCGCAAGACAGTAGATGACATTTGTTTGATTGGATTTGGGGCGTGAGAATTCTGGGGACCACTGGCGACTTCTGGCGTATCTCGCCTGCATGCCTCTTCAACCTAATTCCGGGGTTCAGGAGAAATCGGGGATGGCCCCACAGGGTTTCCATGGATTGGAGGCGCCAACTCGCCCAAGGTCTGCTCCAGCCAGCGCTGCATCGCGCTGCTGTCCGCGTAGACTTCCGTTAGGGGACGTTCATGATAGCTTTTGCTCAAACCTGATTGCACGCCCAGCAAGGCAAACCCCCGGCGCTTTTTCCAAAGCAGCTTGCCGTTTTGGCTCCACAAACTCATGTCGGCGGTGGCGGCGTACACCCAGCCACTGCCTTCCAATCCCGTCAACGGTGAGAGGACGCGGGATTTTCGCGAGGCAACGGGCTCCGTCATGTCATCCCAGGAGGCGACCGAGGCGCGGACCTTGGCCTTGACTTTGATGACCCTCACTTCCAGCACCGCGTCCGAGTGCGATTCTTCCGCGATCGTCGTCATCAGCGCGCGTTGCGGTTCCATGTATTGCTGCACGTTGACTTCGCCGGTATCGGGGTTGATGGCATCGAGCGAGGTAGAGGGAGCTTTGCTGCGGCTGGCAATCTCCTCCGCCAGTTCGGGCGGCGCCACAAACCATCCTGCGTTGTCGGCAAGGTAAGTGGAGATCGCGCTGATCAACCCATGGGTATTCTCCACATCTTCCGGCCGCGGCAGGACGATGATGCGCTTGATGCCTTCCCCGATCTGGTTCATGGGGACGAAGCTTCCCCCTGAGGGATACACGATGTCTTCCAGGTGATTCACGCCGCCTTCGGTTGTGTACCATACCGTCACCGGCGCGGCGATGGCGACGAGGGAAGTGTAGTCCTTGTCGGTGAGGATTTTGATTTCCTGGTTCTTCTTATCGAACACCAGGATGCTGTCCGGTTCGACGAGCGTCGCGTAGCCTTCCAATTTGATTCCGGTGTGCTTGGGCTTTTGGGCGGCGGCTCCTAATCCACCGATAGCACAGATTACGAAGATGAGGCGAGCAAACCAACCTCCCCATCCCCAGGAGCGCGAGCAAACCGCGAATAGTCTTGTGTTCATGAGAGTACCGGGGAAAAGTGACCGCCGTACGAGGGATTCGGCGCTCCGGCCTAATCCCTCGCGGTCCTCCGTTTATCTTTCCAATCTGTGCACTCTGCGTAATCTGCGGGATCTTAGCTACTTGATTTCGACGACGTACTTGCCCAAGCAGAGTTTTGCCGACCCATCTTTGGCGGCAGTCACGGCAAGCGGCTTCGGTTGCTTGAGGCTATCGTCTTTCTTGGCGGCGCACTCGCCCACCTTTTCGCCCGCTTGGTTATAAATCTTGAACGGGGCGTCAGCATTGCTGGTGGCGGCGGGGCGTTCCAGCCCAAACCCGTAGCTGCCCACGCCCAGGGCATTACCGCAGACGGAGAGTTTGGTTTCCGTAATCAACATGCCGATGTACTTCTGCTTGATTTGCGAGCTGTATCCCGTGGTGTCGATAAGGCCCAGAACCACGCGCGCTCCCTGGGCGTTTTTCAACAAGACGGCGTTGCGCTTCTCGACCGGGATATGGTTTCCCTCCAGGTAAAAGTCCGCGGGGACCGCGTGGTCGAAAGCCGTGCCGGTGACGTTTTCGAGCATGCCTTGGGCGCGCGCCCTTGTGGGCCAAACCGCCAGCAGGCAAACCAGCGTGGCGAATCCAACAACCATCATTGCCTTTTTCATGGGTTTCCTCCCTTGGAATTTGTATAGGGTAATGGCCGGGGGCCATCCGAGAAAGGCAAAGTTTATCATGCAACGCCGTTAAGGGGAAGCAAGCTTCAGAACGGCGGTGCTCCTCTCATCGGAAGCGATGATGCGGTAGAACTTCTTGAGCCGCGGCGCTTCACTTACGGGCACGCTCAATTCCTTCACTTCAAACGTGCGGCGATAGCGCAGCACATTCGACGCCTCCCTTCTGCCACTCGATCGCCCGCTGCACGCTTGCTCCCCTTGAATCCGTTGCCCGGTGGCATTAGACTCTTAGCTCAAAATGGGTCAACACCAGGAGCCGACTTTGCCCTCTTCCATTGCCACCTTTCGCTCGGACCTTGAAAGACTGATCAAGAAGTTTGAAGCCGACCAGCACTATTACTGTTCCAAGGATTATCTTGAGGCTCAGGCGCGCATGGACCTCATCACGCCGTTCTTCAAGGCGTTGGGATGGGATGTGGAGAACGAAGCCGGGCTGTCGCACCACGACCGGGAAGTGTTGGTGGAAAAGGGCGACATGGAAGCTACCGGGCGGCCCGACTATAACTTCCGCATCGCCGGGCAGACTAAGTTTTACGTGGAAGCCAAATCACCTTCCGAGCCGCTCGCCACCCCCCGCCACATTCTGCAAGCCAAGGGCTACGTCTGGAGCACCAAGAGCGTTTACTTCGTGATCCTCACCAATTTTGAAGAGTTTCATTTCTACGATGCGTCCGTCGAGCCCGACTCCAAGCGTCCTGAAGAGGGCCTGCTGCTCGGCCTGCGCTATTCCGATTACGCGGCGAATGCGGAAAAGCTCTGGGAATTCTCCCGCGAGCGTGTGGCGGCGGCTTCACTGGAAGCTCTGCTCCCGAAAATCCGTCGGGCGCCACGGCTGCGCAGGCAGGTTGACGAAGTCTTCCTGGACAGGATGACGGGCTGGCGGGAAGACCTTGCCAAGAACATTCACAAGAACAATCCTGAACTCACCGCCCGGCAGTTAAACGAAGTGGTGCAACGGTTGCTCGACCGGATTGTCTTCATCCGCATCGCGGAAGACCGCAAGGTGCTTGAGTACGGCCAGTTGCGAAGGGTTTTGGAAGACTGGGAGATTCACGGCGACAAGTTCCACATTTTCGACTGGCTGAATGACCTTTTCCATAAGGTGAATGACGACTTCAACGGTGAAATCTTTAAGCCGCATCTATCCGAGACCATCAAGATAGATTCCGATCTGCTGGCGCGCATCATCAAGCGGCTATATCCGCCGGACAGCCACTACCGCTTCGATGTAATCGGCGTCGAATTGCTGGGCTCGATTTACGAGCGCTACCTTGGCAACACCATCCGCCTCACCCCCAAGCAAGTGAAGGTGGAAGAGAAGCCGGAAGTGCGTAAGGCGGGCGGAGTCTATTACACGCCGCGCTACATCGTGGATTACATCGTGCGCGAGACCGTGGGCAAGGCCATTGAGGGCAAATCGCCCAAGCAGATTGAGAAGATTCGCATTCTCGACCCCGCCTGCGGTTCCGGTTCGTTCCTGATTGGCGCGTTCCAATACCTGATTGACTACCACGTGAAGTGGTATCTCGCCCATCCCGAGCAGGAAGTGCGGCACGCGCACCCGTCGCTCGACTTCATGCGCGAGGTCCACACCGACCCCGATGGCGCAAAGCGCCTCTCCGTCTATCGCAAGGCCAGGATTCTGCGCAATAACCTTTTCGGCGTGGATATCGACCCGCAGGCCGTCGAAATCACAATGATGAGCTTGTATTTGAAAGCACTCGAAGGCGAGCAGTCCCAGTTGCCGCCCAAACAACACATCCTGCCGGAACTGAAATACAACATCATGTGCGGGAATTCCCTGATCGGACCGGATATTTATGACCAGGGCGTGTTGTTTGCGGAAGACGAACGCGATCGCATCAATGCCTTCGATTGGAATTTTGTCCCTTCCGGTAGCGCCGGCTTCCAGCCGGCCATGGAAAGTGCCGCCGTGACGGCGGCGCTACGCACCCCGCCCATGAATGTCGGGGCGCATGATGATGCGCCATCCGAACGTAGGGGCGGCTCGCGAACCTCCCCTATTTCTTTAGGTAAGGTGGTAGCAATTCGTAAAGCTCCCGGATAGTGTCATCGTCGGGGGCAAGCTTCAGCGCAGTCTCGTACTGCTCCTTGGCTTCGTCTATGTCACCCCTTTCAGCCAGTGCGTCCCCTAGTGACATGCGTGTGTCGGCGTCCTTAGGACTAAGGAGCGCAGTCTGTCGAAATTCGTCAACGGCTTCATCCAACTGGCCTCCATTCTGAAAGGCCTCGGCGAGGAAGAAGTGAGCCATTACATAATCGGGCCGTAGCTGAATCGCGGAACGGAACTCGGCGATAGCCTCTTCGCTCATTCCCTGCTCGCCCAGTGCAAGCGCAAGCCCAACGTGCGCATCGGCGTTCTCGGGGGAAAGTTCGAGCGCGCGCCGAAACTGCTTGGCAGCCTCGGACGAGTGTCCTTCGACTGAAAGGGCGTTGGCCCGTTTGATTATCTGTTCGATTGCATCGCGTTCGTTCGCCTGTGGCATTTCACCTCCTTATCCCTGATGGGAGAGATGGCCAAAACCTGCATGTAAATTGGCAATCATATTACACCCGCTCGGATGAGAAGAGGTACTCAAGACCTGTTCGGTAGTGGTCAGGTTTGATTTTTGGCTTGGCCCCGATTTGAAGGAATGGTGCTACAATTCGTCTGCTTCTTAGACTCGTAGCCAACTAAGCCCGTGGATCATGAAAGTCATAAACGGACACCCACTCGCTGAAATCGTTCAAATCCTTAGTTATTTAGAGCTATGGCCGAAGACGATACTGACGCCGAATGATGTCAAGGCGTTTCATGTCCTTCCTTCCGGCCCGTCAAATGTTCCAGTCGAAGTGTGTATGCCCGACGAACGGAAGGAGTCGATCCAGGAAAAATTGCCAGCCATAATTGACTGGCAAAGGAATTGTAAGCGAGCGTGTGATGATCTGAATTTGCGGATGACTAGTAAACATGCAGAGTGGATGCTCTCGTGCCTGAGTAACGGTCCCGTTAGATTAGATGATTTCGGGCATATGGCCGGTGAATTGCGGCAACGATTTCAAGATGAGCTTCAGGAAATACTCTTTGTACAAATTGATCCATCAAAGGCTCAATTTTATGATGCCCATCAGCCCTTCGGGGAGGATGTGGCCAACAAGTTCCCATCGATCGCTGTCGATGCAGAGGAAGCAGCCGTGTGTTTAGCTTTAGAACGCTTTACAGCTTGTGTTTTTCATCTCATGCGCGTCATGGAAAGCGGTTTGCGTGCATTGGGGGCCTCTCTGAAAGATCCAGATATTGACCCGACCAAGAATCCGACTTGGGAACGGATTTTAAAACGATGTGATAATGAACTTAGAAAGCCATTGAAGGAACGTTCCCTGGAGTGGCGTGCTGATGAGTTGTTCTTTTCTACAGCCACGGCGAACCTGCGGGCGGTGAAAGATGCATGGAGAAATCCGACTCTTCACGTAGCAATTTCGTACGACGAAACGCGCTCGATGGATGTGTTTAACGCCGTGAAATCGTTCATGCGGCATCTCGCCACGAAAATAGGCGAGTGACATCTCTCACATTCGCTGCCGACCATCCTTTAAGCCAGTAGGCTGGCCGGTGCGAGCCTGTTCTTTAAGGTCTGCGGCTCTTCACACCGACCGTGCGTGGCACGACAAGATGGTGGAACTCGTTGACCGGATGCTGGAATTGAACAAGCAAAAGCATTCCGGCAAGCTCGCCCCCTCGCAAGTTGAACGCGTCGACCGCGAAATCGCCGCCACCGACGCCGAAACCGACAAGTTGGTTTACGAACTCTATGATATTTCAGAGCAAGAAAAAAAGATCATTGAGGGTGACTCAAATGCCTGACGTTGGAATTGCTGTGCTAGGCGTTCAACCAGTTACTATACGCCTTGAGGCCACAGATTTGGTCGGTGTAGGTTCGGCGGCATGGCCGCGACTTTTGCTGCGTTTCAAGATTCAGTTAGCGCTACCACATGGCCACGAAGCGGGGACGAGTTACGTGTTGCTGCGCTTAGCTGGCCGAATCGAAACAGCCAAAATCGGCGAGATAGCTCACTTCGATTTTGGCCCGATTGTGGGGGAGCCACCACCGCACCCATTTTTCGCACCTCTGGACATCACGGTCGATTTGGACCGCGCACGAGTTTGGCAGTTGGAAGAGGCCCGTGCGGGGGCCGACGCTCAGCTAGTTTTCAGTTTCTCGGGGGTTGCCTGGTTGCCGGGAAGTCAGAGGTTTGAACTCGCTCCCTCTGCTGGACAACTTCAAACCCGAGTGCCTCGATCATACTGGGTCGATGAGGTTGTTTCGCGGTGGGGGCTCTCCAGTGTCAAAGTGGTTGAAATTAGTTTCCCGTCTTCAAAGGTTGGAGACAACTTTCGATCTGCATATGCGCGCGTCGAGAGCGCGGAAAGGCTCTTTGCCAATGGGCAATACAAACAAGTGCTCACGGAATTGCGGTTGGCTTTCGAAGGACTAGCGAATAGTCTCGGGTTTGACGACCGTGTGAAGGACTGTTTGGATCATCTATTCGCAGAATTCGGCGGGGAGAAAAAAGACAAGGCGCGAGAGTCCGTGCTCAATCTGTATAGGTTCCTGCATATGGGACCGCATCAAGTACTACAGACACCGAGCGCGACTGGACAGACGGCGATTACTCGAAGTGATGCACGGTTTGCGCTCGTTATGACATACGCGGTCTTCGAGTACATTACTCCTAAGGCATGAAGAGCCGCGGAGTCTCAAAACCCGAGACTCCGCGCTCAGCCACTACCATGACACGTTGTCCACGTTGAATTGCCACAGGAAGTCCAAACGCTTCGCAAAAGAAACTGGGCCAAAAGTAACTGGGCCATTGGCAGTCAAGGATTTCAGCGGTATAGTGGCCGGCAATGATAGGAGCAGTAGGTGAGTAAAATCAAAAAAATATGTATGTCGAAACCGCCTCGCCATCGGCTGGTTAGAGACTCAGTGAAGGAATCTGACGACGGGGTGCAGGTGAAGGCCCATTGCGCCTGTGGGAAATGGACGTACGACATGTCTGTCTCGCTTGACGGGCATTGGCAGGGCGAACTGAATCAGGCTTACCGTGAACAGCATCACAAGAAGGGTTTGGGGCTGAAGCGGAAGAGTATCGAAAAAGGATTGGCCGGATTGTTGGAGCGCGTTGAGCAAGTCAATAACAATCCTGAATTCTACTGCTACATTGGTGCGGTCGTGTTGTTTGGAAGCTGCCTCACCGACAAAGAGCGGCCAGGAGACGTGGATATTGCAATCAAAACCTTTGACCGGGTTCCACGTGGCACTGCTGAGGAGGAAGCGCTGCTGGATAAGGTCTTTACGCGTCCGCACCCACGATTCGGAAATATAACTGAAGAACTATTTTGGCCGACAGAAGAGGTGAAGCGTTTTATAAAGGCCCGTAAACCGATGTTCTCAATCCATGACCTTTCTGAATTGGAGCAACTGAAAACACCATACCGCGTCCTTTACGGTGACCCTGCTAAGATCGCCAAAGAACTTGGCTACGAAGCCCTGCACTGAAATCGCTTTAAAGCGAGCTGGTACGGCCAGCAAGCGCAGACCTGTTCTTCAAGGTATGCGGCTCTTCTCACCGGCCGTGCCCGGCACGACAAGATGGTGGAACTCGTCAACCGGATGCTGGAATTGAACAAGCAAGAGCATTCCGGCAAGCTCGCCCCCTCGCAAGTTGAACGCGTCGACCGCGAAATCGGCGCCACCGACGCGGAAATCGACGATTTGGTTTACGACCTCTACGGCATCACGGAGGAAGAACGGAAAGTCATTGAAGGCGCCTAAATATGCCGAAATCGTCCCAACTCGTTTGCCAGCATCTTGAAAACATCAGCCGGGATGCGCTGGAAAAATACCTGCACATTATCCGCCGATACGTCGTGCGACGGCAGGGTGTCTACGCGCTCTATCGCCGCGGCAAGCTTTACTACGTAGGGCTGGCAAGTGACCTTCGCTGGCGCCTGAACGCGCACCTGAAGGACCGGCTCGCCCCGCATCGGGACAGATTCAGCGTCTATCTCACCATTGGCAATAAGCACTTGAGAGAGCTTGAATCCCTACTATTGCGGGTGGTGAAGCCAAAACCGTCAGGAAATGTGCAAAGCGGCAAGTTTGCGTCCTCCGAAAACCTTGTGCACCAGTTCAAAAGAGAGATTAAAGCCCATCAACGCGCGGAATTAATGGGCCTGGTGGGGCTAGGTGAGGAGTTGGTCAGCCTGCCGGATCGCCCCACAATTCTTAAGGGAAGCGTGCCGCTGGCCAAATATGTAAGAGAGCCGTTTAGTATCCGCGCCCGCTTCAAAAGAAAGACCTTCCGTGCCCGCGTGCGACGCGACGGAAGAATTCGGTTCCGGGGGAAAACATACAAGTCCCCCTCTGCCGCTGGGAGCGCGATCTGCAATCGCGCTTGCAATGGCTGGTGGTTCTGGAAGTATGAACGCGCCCCTGGGGGTTGGGTGCGCCTGAATGTCCTTAAGGGCTGAGGCCGGAATCTCCGGACCGAGAACTCGCCGCCCCTAACGCCGGAATAAACCGCGTGGTTTGCTATGCGGTAGCGACAACACCTTGCCTGCGCCTTCAATGTAGCCTCTTTCTCAATTGACAACATATATAGCCGTGTTATACTAGACTATGATTCAAGCGCTGGCGGGCGGCAAGCGGGAAGCGGAAAGCCGTGGGCAGGGGGCCGGGTGCAGGGGAAAACTTCGACAAACCATCCCCAGAGGTCAGAACGCGGCACGACGGAAGTTAATCAATACGCCGCCCGAGGCGACTATCTTGATGAAAACCAATGAATTAGAAAGAGTTGAGAAAAACTCATGGGGGCAACGAACTGGGCGCTGCAAAATAGGGAAGTTAGTCTGAAGCAGGCCAAGGCTGGGGGGCCGACCCAAAAAGATGTTAAAAATGAAGATTGATCCGGCTATGTGCATGAAAACACAGGAAACAATGACAAAATGTCATACTTAGAGCTTGGCTTTTTGCTCGAAAATGCACTAATTTCAAGATAATCGACAACAACTAATCGCAATTATTGCCCGAACATGCAAAAGTCACGCGCTAATTCCGGGCGGCGTACTGATTCCAAGCGTGCCCTGTGCGGCCTCGCGAGGTCGGCATGTTTTAACGCAGCGCCGACATCCCTGGTTACGGTGTTGGTGGGCAATGGAGATAAGCCTCGACTGCCGGCCTACGGCTTAACCGCGGTTGTGGCTGTGTTCTTGGCCGACGGGCGGGGAGGATTGGCCGGAGGCGGAGTGGCGGGGAGCTTCGGCACGGTGACTTCCTTCTTGGGAGGTTCGGGCGACGTTGCGGGAGGTGCGGCCGGAAGTGTGGTCTGCGGCATCGGCTTGCTGCCCGCCGCCGCGACGGCGGGGGACGCGGAGGGCGCCAGCAGGCGTTCCGGGGCAGCACTCGCCAGAATTTCCTCCACTTGGTTGGGGTTGGTTAACAGGGGCGAGTGAGCGAAATCCTCCGCCGGCTTGTCCTTCAAGATTTGTTCCATGAAGTCCAGCCAGATGGGCAATGCCACGTGGGAGCCTTCTTCCTTATTCCCCAGGGTGCGATGATCATCAAAGCCCACGTAGACCCCGCAGGTCAGAGAGGGCGTGAATCCCAGGAACCATGCATCAGTAAAATCGTTGGTGGTCCCGGTTTTCCCCGCCACCGGATGCTTGGCCGCGAAGGCTCTTCCGGAAATGGCGGTGCCGGAGTTGAAGACTTCGCGCAACATGGAAACCATGATGCGCGCGGTCGCCGCGGGAATGACATCGTTCACCTCGGGAGGGAAATCATCGATAAGCCGTCCATCGTAATTGGTCACCCGGGTCACCATGCGCGGGGTAATGTGGACCCCGTCGTTGGGGAAGGTGGTAAAGGCCGAGGTATGCTCAAGAAGTGTCAGGTCCGAGGCGCCCAAGGCCAGCGGCAGATTGGGGACGAGGCGGGAAGTGATGCCGAACTTGCGGCAAAGCTTGATGACCTTGTCCACTCCAATCCGGGCGAGGGTGCGGACGGCGGGAACATTGCGCGACTCCGCCAGCGCGTGCAGCACGGTGATGGTTCCCTCGAATTTGTCGTCGTAATTGTGCGGCGCCCAGACTCCCGAGGAGGTGTTGTAACTCACGGGCACGTCCTGCACGGTGTCAAAGGGCGAAGTCCCGTCCATAATCGCCTGCGCATAAACGTAGACTTTGAAGGACGAGCCCACCTGGCGCTCCGCCTGTACGGCGCGGTTATACTTGCTCTCCGTCCAGTCGTACCCTCCCACCATGGCCTTGATTTCGCCGCTGGAGTTGTCAATGGCCAGCAGGGCGCCTTGCACATCGGGTTCCTGATCCAAGGTGGCCTTGGCGGTGGTTCCTTTGACCTCCTTGATCAGAAAGAGGTCAACATCCCCGGGGGCAAACACCGCGGCGGGAAGCTGGGACTTCGTCCAGGAAAAGTCCGGCGGGGTAATGCGCGCCATCACATTGCCGAAACGCACTTCCGCGTAATCAGCTTTAACGCTCATCACCAGGCCATGGACCAGATCGCCCGCGGCAGGAAAGCGCTTCCAACCGTCGTCCACATAAGTTTCCAGGGTGAAGGGTTTGCCGGCGGGAGCGAGTTGGGGAGTCTTCAATATGTTCTTTTCCGGCCCTCGCCAGCCGCGCCGCTTGTCATCGTCGCGCAAGCCCTGCTTCAGAGTCTCTTCCGCCGCCTCCTGGGTCTTGATGTTGAGCGAGGTGTAAACGCGCAGGCCTTTTTCGCGCACCGCTTCCGCTCCGTATCTCTTCTCCAGGAACTGCCGGACTTCTTCCACAAAGTAGGGGGCAACCGTGTAGTTCCAGCGCTGGATGTTCAATCCCAGGGGAGCCGCCATGGCGTCGTGAAGTTGGGCGGAACTGATTTTTCCGTTTTCCGCCATGGCAAGCAGCACCTGGTTGCGCCGCCGCCGCGCCATTTCCGGGTGCACGATCGGGGAGTATGCCGTGGGCGAGCGCGGAATTCCCGCCAGCGTCGCTGCCTCCGGCAGGGTCAGCGCATTCAGATGCTTGCCAAAGTAGTATTGCGCCGCAGCCTCATATCCGAAGTTCCCGTGGCCCAGATCCACCTGGTTCGCGTACATGGTGAAAATCTGCGACTTGGTGAAGTATCGCTCAATCTGAATGGCCAGCAGCACTTCCTGAATTTTCCTGCGGAAGCTCTTGTCGGGTGTGAGGAAAAGCATCTTGCTCAGTTGCTGGGTCAAGGTGCTTGCACCCTGCGTCTTGCGCCATTCCAGCAGATCCTTGCTGGCGGCGCGGACGATTCCAAAAATGTCCACTCCCCAGTGGCTCTCAAAGTGCTTGTCCTCGATGGCAATCACCGCGTTGCGCATGACGGGAGGAATCTGGTTGTAGCTCACAATAACGCGGTGCTCCAAGGCAAAACTGCCGATGGCCGTGCCGTCATCCGCGTAAATTTCCGTCATTACATCGGGGCGGTAATCCTCCAACTCGCGCACCTTGGGAAGATCGGAAGAGTAAACAAAAACCAGTCCTGCCAGGGCGCCAATGCCGGCGGAAAGCAGAAGCAGAATCAGGAAAACAAATTGGCCGAAGATCTTCCGGCTGCTCATGTGAGGCGGGGGTTCACGAGGCGGCGGCACGGAAGTGATGGAATAAAACTCAGGAGCCATGTGTGGTTTGTCCCGGACTTATTTTAGGCGCGCCGCGCGTAGCAGTCAAACGCGCAATGGCCAGGGCAAGGATGCGGTTACTCATCGCGTCGATTATGGCAAAGCCCGCGCCCTCGAGAAAAAACGCCGCGGGGGGATGGGGCGATGATTCCATGATGTTACCAACCCTTGATTGCAGCGCCGGCATGGTGGCGCTGCGTGGCGTCCACAAAACATGGACCTCCGCCGCTACCCAAACGGCTGCCAAACGGCTCTTTCCTAATATTCGCCGACCTCTGCTAAGCTTATGGGGTCAGACATGACAGACCAATAGTGATGAGCGGGAGGCGGAGGGAATCAGTTCCCAACGCCCAACCACGCTCACGTCGCAAGACCTGAAAACATCGCCGTACAACCTCTGGAGGAGGTGGAAATGAAACGTATTTGCGGAATTCTTGTGGTGTTGCTGGTGCTTTCAGTTTCTGCTTGGGCCCAGCGCAGTGAGGGCAAGGGTGAAGAGCAGGGGGGCAAAGCGGCTGGGCATTACATCCCCGAACATGGCCCTGCCAAGGCACATGTCCAACCTCATGCCGCGCCCGCAGCGCAACCGCGGCACTATAGCGACGCGCCCGGGCACCCCGATGCTCCGCACGTCCACCCCGATGGCAAATGGATTGGACACGATGGCGGCCCTGGAAACCCCCACTATCACCTCGATCACCCTTGGCAGCACGGGCACTTTACCGGCGGAATTGGCCGTGGCCACGTTTGGCATTTAGCCGGCGGGGGACCCAACCGCTTCTGGTTCGGTGGCTTCTATTTCAGCGTTGCCCCTTACGACGTTGGCTTTTGCAGCGACTGGCTGTGGAGCGGCGACCAAATCGTTATTTACGATGACCCCGACCACGTTGGCTGGTACCTGGCATTCAACGTCAGGCTGGGGACCTACGTCCACGTCATGTTCCTTGGGAACGGTTAGTCAAGTCTCGTTCGACACCCTAGAGTCGGGGACAACGGGTTGTTGATCTCCACAATTCCCATCCGGCAAATGGGCCAAGTGGAAGTGTACGCGCTCTGCCCCTGCCAGCCATTGCCAAAGAGCAAATTAAGATAGCGTCGATGGAAGCGCGGACCCAAACCAACTCGGCGTGCCCGCGACAGTGCTGACCCTTCACCCGAGCCCGTCGGCTGACGGACTGGTGAAAGCGCCGGTTGCGGGCCACGCTGTCCCCCAAAGGGGGCGAGGGTGGGTTTTGCGTGGGAAAATGAAAAGGGCGGGGAAGCGTTCTCCCCGCCCTGGGCCTTGCTTCTTTCTGCCTACTGCCTTCCGCCTACTGCCTTACCCCGGGCCGTTGGGGTAGGCGGGAAGGTCGGGTGGTCGCGGAGGCAGATGTTTCGGGTGCTCCTTAATCGCCTTCATCACCTCTTCGATGGCCCTCTCCAATTGCGGGTCCTGGCCTTTCATGACCAGGTCGGGAGTATTATCCACTTCAATATCAGGCTCCACGCCATGATTCTCAATGACCCACTTGCTGTCGAGGCCGTAGAGGGAGAATTCCGGCCGGGTGAGGTAGCCGCCGTCGACCAACGGGATGTAGCCGCGAATGCCGCGGACGCCTCCCCAGGTGCGCATGCCGATGAGCGGACCCAGGTGATACTTCTTGAAGTAGTAACTGAAGAAGTCGCCGTCGGAAGCGGCGTACGCGTTGGTGACGCAGACCATGGAGCCGTGAAAAACCACGTCGGGGATGGTGGCGCTGGCAAAGTTGCGGGCTGATTCCATGCCTGCCAGGATGCGGCGCAGCCGCTCAAAGATGATCTGGTCCACAAAACCGCCGCCGTTGTAGCGAACGTCGATGATTAACCCTTCCTTGCGAATCTGCGGGAAGAACTGCTTGACGAACTCGTTCAGGCCTGCCGCTTCCATGTCGGGGATGTAGATGTATCCAACGCGCCCGCCGGTGGCCTGATCAACCTTGCGCCGATTGGTGTTGACCATATCGAGCTGCCGCAAGGCGTATTCGCTGGAGATGGGTTTTACCACCACGTTGCGCGCCCCCGTCGCGGCGGGCTTGGAGTTGACGGTAAGCGTCACGTTCTCGCCGGCGGTGTTCACGAACAACTCGCTGGGCGGCTTGGGCGCTTTCAGGTCGCGTCCATTTATGGCGATGAGGTAATCGCCTTCCTTCACGTCCACGCCGGGCTCGGTAAGAGGAGAGCGCAGGCCGGCGTCCCAGTTTTCACCCGGGTAGATTTTTTTGAAGCGGTAAAGGCCGCTGGCCGCGTCGAGTTCATAGTCCACGCCCAGCAGGCCCAGATTGACAGGGTGCAGGTTGGGATAATCGCCGCCGCCGACGTAGGTGTGAGAGTTGGAAAGCTCGCCCACCATTTCTCCCAGCAGGTAGTTGAGGTCGTAGCGATCCGCCAAGTCGGGCAGCAGCGGGGCGTAGCGTTCGCGTTCCTTGGACCAATCGACCCCATTCATCGAAGCCTCGAAGAAAAAGTCGCGCTCCTGCCGCCACGTTTCGTTGAACATCTGTTGCCATTCGGCGCGCGGGTCGATTTGCATTTCCATGGACGAGAGGTTCAGCGCGCCGTCGCCCACCTTGTGCGGCGAGCCGGAAGGCTTGGCGTCGATGATCCCGAACGTCCGATCGTGAGGTCCGGGATTATCGTCATCACCCGCTTCGCCGCTGGGCGACCCGCTATAGAGCAGCTTGGAACCATCAAAAGAAAGTGCGAAGGAAGCCGCGCCGGTCAGCAGCACTTCCTCTTTGCGCTCTTTCATATCGTACACATGAATTTCGGGATGTTCGCCCGGCAGCGGTCCGGAAAGGCCCGAGACGGGTGCGGTGGAGTAATAGACCCCATTTTTGCCGGCTTGCAGCTCGAGGATATTGGCGGGCGGCATGGGCAAGGCCACCACGCGATTCTCAATGCCGGCCAAGTCAATGCGAAAACTCTTGCTGACGTCTTCCGCCTCTTTCTTGTCCTTCTCGCCAGGCTTGGCCTGATCTTTGTCGGCGGGCTTGGCCTCGTCCTTGCCGGCGGCTTCATCCGGCTTCTTGCCGGCCTCATCGCTCTGGGGAGCGAAGGGAGAAGGCAGGTCGGCGCGCAGCGTGACCACGTAGACGCGTGTGGCTTTGGGGTTCGAAAACTCAGCATCGTAAACGCCTATGACCTCGTTGTAATCGCGCTGGGAAAGGAAGAAGAGGTATTTGCCCCCCGGGTCAAAAGCGGGATAGCTGCTGCTTGTGAAGCTCGTCGTGACGGGAGTGATTTTCTTGTCGGCAAGCGAGTAAAGAAAGATGGCGCTGTTGGTGTTTTCCTCCTGCTTGGCGTAAGCCACCCACTTGCTGTCCGGGGCCCAGACGTATTGGGTGATGTCGAAGAACTTTCCCTGATCGATGAGCACGGGAGTCTTCTGCTCAATATCCACATAGAACAGGCGCAGGTCTTTGTCGGCAAAGAGCAGCTTCTTGCTGTCGGGCGACCAGACGGGAGGCATGCGAAACATTTTGCCGTCCGTGGTGATGCGTGTTTCCTTGCCCATGCCGTCTTGCGGGGTGATGTAAATCTCCTGTTCTCCGCTGCGGTCGGAAAGATAAGCGATCCATTTACCGTCGGGCGACCAGGCGGCATACTGCTCGCGGATGCCCGGCGTCTGGGTGAGATTGCGGATGCTGCCTTCCTTGGCGGGGACGGTGAAGATGTCGCCGCGCGCGGTCAGGGCGGCGCGATTGCCTTCCGGCGAAATGTCGAAGTCGGTCACGAAGCGGCTGACGTTGGCCCAGTGCGGGCGCGCCAGGTCGCGGTCGCCGGGAAGATAGACCGTGAGCTTCTTGGCCTTCTGGGATTTCAGGTCGAAGGTGTATAGATAACCACCGTTGGAGAAAACAATCGAATCGGGCCCCAGGCTGGGCCAATCCACGTCGTAGTCCTTGAAGTTGGTGAGCTGTCTCGCCTGTCTGGTCTTCAGGCTGTAGCTGTAAAGGTTAATGCGATGCTCGGGGCCGCGGTCCGAGCCGAAATAAATCGTGTCATCGTGCCACATGGGGTAGGTGTCGGTGCCGGGGTAATCGGTGATGCGCTCGTAGGTGTTGTTCTTGAAATCGTAAATGGCGATGTCCTGGGCCATACCGCCGGTGTAACGCTTCCAGGTGCGAAAATTGCGGAAGATGCGGTTGTAAGCGATCTTGGTGCCGTCGGGTGAGAAGGACGTGAGCCCGCCCTTGTCAATAGGCAGACGGGCGGGAAGGCCGCCGTCAATGCTCACGGTGAAAAGGCGTCCGAACCAATCGTTAAACGTGTCGCGACGCGAGAGGAACAGAATGCGCCGGCTGTCGGGAAGCCAGTTGATGACCTGGTTGTTCGGTCCCATGCGCTCGGGTACCGACGTGGCGTCAGGCTCAAAGGTCAGTTGCTTGGGCTCGCCGCCCTCGGCGGGCATCACGTAGACATTGAAGTTGCCGTCGTATTGCCCGGTGAAAGCGATCCACTTGCCGTCGGGCGAGAATTTGGGAAAGAGTTCCAGCCCGGGATCCGTGGTGATGCGGTGCGCCACGCCTCCGGAAGAAGCAACCAGCCAAAGATCGCCGGCATAACTGAAAACGATTTTGTCCTTGTAAATGTCGGCGAACCGCATCAAGCGGCCCTCCGGCATGTCGGCGGAAATCGCCAAAGGCGCAGCCAGCAATAGCATGAGGATGAGCGACCGGCAGATTCGAGCCATGGATTCTCTTTTCGACCTGCGTCAAGATGTGCGTTGCACGAACTGGCTTCTGCGACCGGACAGTATTGTAGCAGGACAGGGCGCAAGTTGGAGTTTCTTGCAATGAGAAAAGTGCAGGCGCCCACCCCTACCCTTCACCCTCCCGACCGGGAATCCGGACTTGATCTTGGCTCCCCAGTCCTGCTTATTCGGATCTCCTTATGTGTCACTGTTTCCCGACTTCCGTCTCGTGTCTATCGCCTTTCATTTCTTTTACATAACGGGGTTTGAGTGATAAGCGGCTTATTTTTCTTAAACATGACGGGTTCGCGACAAATTTGAGTCCGGCAATCATGTATCTCACTTTTTTTCATAAATATGACGGGTAATCCCTTCATTTTGGCATCTGTTTTTCTTCACTCTCCCTGGCCTCGGCACTTCGCTATTAACTTCCTTTTTTTCAATAACTTGATTTTTAGCCTCAGCCATGAAAATCGCCCTGAATCGTCGATAACTCCCTGCTTTTTCATGAACATCACGGGTTCCCGGTGTGCCTGTGATCTCCCATGCAATGATACCCATCGTGGCCATTTCGGGCTCGATGGGGAACTGCCGGCTTGTAGACTTCCGGGCGCTGACGGAATGGCTTCCGAATGGGTAGGGCGTGATGGGGGAAGGGTTGATCTCCGGCCTTGGCTCTGGCGCGCGCATACCTCTATCATAGCATATCTAGCCTAGATGTCAAAAGAAAAGCGGCGGACGGGTGGCCGGGAAGCGGTGCCGCCTTGGCAGGCGACCCGGAGCGGATTATCCCGCGATGGGGCCGGCAACTTTGAACACGATGGCGTAATCGCGCGGCATCTGATTCAAGAAAAGCGCCAAGGCCGTATTACGTGCTGCTAACTAAAAGAGTTCGTGCTAATCTGAATCCAGCAGGATGGGTATTATGGCCACCAAGACTCTACTGACCCTGGGAGAGTACAACGCCCTGGTTGAACCCGTGGGCGTGAGGTATGAACTCGATCGAGGAGAGCTTATCGTGACTCCTTCCCCTGTGCCCATGCACAATATTATCTGCGGTGAGCTACACGGCCGGCTGAGCACGTGGGCCAAGGAAAACAACCTGGGACAAGTCCTTTATGAGGTCGATGTAAAGCTTGCCCATGATACCGTCCGCCGCCCCGATCTGATGTTTTTCAGTCGCGAGCGGATTAAAGGCATCGATCTTGACGAAGTGCCTCTGCCGATTGCCCCTGACCTGGTCATCGAAGTCGTTTCCAAGAATGACCAGCCTGATGACCTGATGCTCAAGGTTCGCCAGTACTTGCAAGCAGGAGTTCGGGCGGTTTGGCTTCTCTATCGAAAGACGCGGGAGGCTTACCGCTATACGCCCGAGGCTCTTCATCCCAGCGTTGTTAGTGCCGAACGGGGGGGCAAGATCGAGGAACCCGAGCTGCTCCCAGGGTTTTCCCTCTTGTTGTCTGAGATCCTTCCATAACGGTAAACGCTCTTTCAACCTCATGCCGCGATGGCGCCGGTAACCTTGAAAACAATGGCGTAATCGCAGGGCTTCTCGGCGGGCATCACGACCTTCAGGCCCGAGTTGTCCTGCGACCATTCGAGCTTGCCGTCGAACCCCAGGAGTTCCACATTCTGGATTTTGCCGACACGCAGTTCCGTGTTGGTGGCCAAAGGCCGAATGACGGCTTGATATTTCGGCCAGCCCATCACAAAGGCAAAAAGAGTGTCGCCCTTGGTGGTAAAGCGAACGTCCGCCGCGGTCAGATCCTTCCGTTTCGCCTCGTTGAACGAAGTTTCATTTGTCGCCGCGGCTGCCACCGGACTCTCGCCATAAATCTTCCACGGCCGCGTGCTATAGATGGCGCTGCTGTTGACGCTCATCCATTTGGTGATCTCCCCCAGGACACTCAGTTCCTCCAGGTCCAAAGTCCCGCGGGCGGGCAGGGGGAAATTCAACATCAGGTTGCCGTTGCGGCTCACGATGTCCACCAGCATGTCGATGACGGTCTTGGGCGTTTTGTATTCCTGGCCGCGCTTGTAGTGCCACTGGCCGATGCAGGTGTCCGTCTGCCAGGGCCGCGGCCAAATGTCGCCCACCACGCCGCGCTCGAACGTCGAGCACCGCGACGCCGTGCTCGGTGTCTTCCGCGCGCTTGCAGGTGTAAACGGCCTCGGTCTTCCCGCCATATTTCTTGGCGCTCAGGTTGTAGAGGTGCGCAATGATGCTCAGCCCGTAGTCCTCGAAGGGCAGGGGACCGTCGGTGTAGAGCAAATCCGGTTCGTACTTGTCGACCAGGTCCTTCATCCGCAGGTACCAGTGGCGCTTCCACCAGAGGGGAATGCCGGTTTCATCCCAGTCCAGATGCTTTCCCCAAATTTGGTCGGAATCGACATACAAGCTGGAGTTGTTGGGATCGGCGCCGTCGTAAGGCACCCCGGCGTAGGGTCCCGTTTCATCATGCCCGTGATTCACGGAAAACCACTTGTAGGTGATCCAGAGATGTTCGCTCACGGCAAACCGGAGCCCGGCATCGCGCGCCACGTGGGCCCACATGCCCACGATGTCCTTCTTCGGTCCTTTGTTGGCGGCATTCCAGGGCTGATAAGTGGATTTCCACATGTCAAAGTTATCGTGATGCACGCCCATGCTCATGAAGTATTTCGCCCCGGCCTTTTTGTAAAGGCCCATGAGATAGGCGGGGTCAAACTGCTCCGCCTTCCAGAGCGGGATGGTGTCCTTAAAGCCGAACTTCGAGGGGTGCCCATAGGTTTCGCAGTGATAAAGGTTCTGCTCCGAGCCTTGGATGTACATGTTGCGGGCATACCAATCGCCATCTTCCACGGCGGATTGCGGGCCCCAATGCGCCCAGATGCCGAATTTGGCGTCACGAAACCATTCGGGGACTTCGTATTTGCTCAACGACGCACGCGTGCCCTCAAAAGGCCCGTGTTCAATCTCGATGCCGGATGCTGGCTCGCGTTGCGCCGCCCCGAGTTTTAAAGCCGGAAGCGTTCCCGCGATCAGCTTGCACGCGGTTCGTCTACTCATTCTCATCGACATGGTTTTCCTCCCCTCCAAGGTAATGCGCATCAGTGCCCTCGCCCATTAAGACGCGTGTAAAACTATCACGGGAGTACGAGCAAGCGCAACTGGAGTCGATCGTGGTGTCCAGGGAAGGGCGGGGGAGGGCCTCCTCGGCATGAAAATAGGGAGGCTAGGGCACAAGTTGGAGCCCCAAGATGGCGGTATCACGTGGCCCAAGGCGAACGCCATGGCGCAAAGTAACGCATGAGTCCCGGTCGCAGCGGGAGGGGAATTTCGTATCGAATCAATTTCCGGCAGCCAGATTTACCGGATTAGTCCTCGACGAAAGGCTTTAGCCTTCCGAGCGCGTGATCCCACTGAGCGGATACGAGGTCGAGATATTTCCTGATCTCTTCCAGGGGCTCCGGCTTAAATGCAAATAGGCTCTGGCGGCCCCTGCGGACGCCGCGCACGACTCCCGCACTCTCCAGCACCCGAAGATGCTTGGTGATTGCCTGTCGAGTCAGGTGGGAGCCCTCGGTAAGCTGAGAGATTGACCGCAGCTCACCGCCGCAGAGCTTCGCCACCAGCGAGAGCCTCCTTTCGTCCCCCAGGGCAGCGAAGATGGAGGCATGAACCCATTGATGGGCGCCGACGCGTCTACGAAATCTACTCGACATGGTGTTTGATATTCTTCATCTGCTCCGTCCAGCCGCCGTCGTTCATGCGGAGTGCTTCGAGGCGACGGTGGCTGGGGATTTTATCGAAGCCGGACTCGGTGAGGGTGAGCAGCGTGCCGCTGGCGCTCTTCTCCACCCTGAACTCAACGAGAGTGGGCGTTTCTTGCGAGTAGTCGATTTTGGGATCGATGGCGTAGGGATGCCAGGTGAAGGAAAAGAGCCGTTCAGGCTCCATCTTCTGCACCACAATCTCCCATTTGAGGTGCTCGTAGCCGGGGTAGGTGATCTGACCGCAGGATTTCTGTCCGGGCACGAACGGAGCGTCCAGTTTCACTCGGAACCACTCACCGAACTCGCGGTAATCCGCGAGCGCCCTCCAGACTCGGGGAACCGGCGCCCTTAGTTCCATGTGCTTCTCAATGCGATCGTTGGTCATATGCAACCTCCGGGTTGCATATTAGAATTGCTAAAGGGATTGTGCAAGCATATTGTTCCCCATTCCCCCCCGGCTTTCGAAGTTGTGAAGAAATCGGCGTGGCGATTGATAGTGGCGGTCTCTGTCTGCCGATTTTTAATTCCATACGCGGCTCGGGCGTCGCGCTTGCGTCACGTCATGGCCAAGATGGCCGTGCCAGGGTGGATCCCGATGCGCATCTACGAGTTCACTCTCATGGTGCGTGCCCTACACGAAACTGACCCACAATCCGCGCGAAAACCATCATGAATTTGCTTGCTGGAGTTTTTCGCCACCCAGCGGCGCGAAGTTTTTCCGGCGTCATGAGACAAAATGGCCACCAGGCTGGGCAGACCCGCGTTGCAAATGGCACAAAGTGTGGTATAGTTCGATTCAGCGGGCACCAACGGCAGTGCCATCCTGAAAAACCCGCAAGTCGTTAAAAATAATTAAAAAAACTCTTGACAAGGATCCCAGACACCATTAGAGTCAGTGGTCAGAAGTGGTAATTAGTAGCCAGAAGTAGAAATATTTGTCGATTTCACGGGCATTTTGAAGTCGGAAGGGCTTTGGGGCAGGTCCTATGCTTCGCGGGAGCAAGACAGCGACAGTGGACGGCAAGGGTCGGCTGAAGGTCCCGACGGCCTTTAAGGCTGATCTGGACAAAACCTATGGCCAGGACGTGGATTTTTTTGTGACCAGCCTGGACGGCCAATCGGTGCGCGTCTACCCCTACCCCGAATGGATCAAGATCGAAGAGAAGCTAGCTCCCTTGCCTTCGATGAACAAGGCGAAGAAGCGGTTTTTGGATCGCACCAACTATTGGGGGGAGACGGCCCGCGCCGACGCGCAGGGACGCATTTTGATTCCCTCGCTTTTGCGCGAGTCGGCCGGTATGCAAGGGGAAGTGAAAGTGATCGGCGGCCACGACGAGTACCTGGAAGTCTGGAATATGGACCGGCTCCGCGAGCCCATGTCCCAGCCGTTCCCCGATGAGGATATGGATACGCTGGGCGGCTTGGGAATCTGAGGGATGGGGATTCGGAATTCGGATAGCGGCGGGAGAAATGAATGCGTGCCCTGGAATTGATCGTTCAAATTCTTTTCGCCATTCAATTCGTAGTGGTTCTGGTTGCGGTGGCCTCCGCCATGCTGTTCGCTGAGCCGCAAGTCTCGCATCTCGGCCGGAATTTGAGGTAGGGATGGAAATTCATTGCACGAAGACGACGCAGAGCGCGAACCCGGATCCAGTGACTTACGGGACCCGGGGCCCGGCTCCCGCCATGTCCATGTCCCCGTGCTCGTCCCTGAAGCCATTGATTTTCTCAATGTCCGGCCGGAAGGAATCTACATCGACGCGACTCTGGGGGCCGGAGGGCACGCGCAAGAGATTTTGAAACGTCTGGGAAGCGGCAGGCTTTTAGGCCTGGATCGCGACCCCCGGGCGCTGGAAGTGGCGAGACAAAAGCTTGCAGGTTTTGCCGGGAAGCTGATTATGGAGCACGGTAATTTCGCACAAATCGACGCGTTGCACGCCGCCAGCGGCCTGCCGCCGGTGGATGGAGTGATCGCCGACCTCGGTCTGAGCTCGATGCAGATTGACGACGCTTCTCGCGGATTCAGTTTCAGCCAGGCGGGTCCTCTCGATATGCGGATGGATCCCAGTTCGAAAATGACCGCCGCCGATTTGGTGAACCACGCTGATGAGCGTGAGCTGGCAGATGTTCTTTTCAAGTTGGGGGAAGAGCGCCACTCGCGCCGTATAGCGCGAGCCATTGTGAAGGCCCGTCCGTATCGATTAACCACCGAACTGGCGCAGGTGGTGACGCGAGCGATCCCCTCCCGGGCGGGCCTCCACCAGATTCATCCGGCGACGCGCAGCTTCATGGCGCTCCGCCTGGCGGTTAACGGGGAACTGGATAATCTCGATCAGTTCCTCGACCGGGTCCTCGTGGTTCTCCGCCCTGGGGGGCGGGTGGTGATCCTAAGTTTTCACTCGTTGGAAGACCGCCGGGTCAAGCAGGCGTTCCGGCGCTGGCAGGGCGAAGGGCGGGCGAGGATTCTAACGCGCAAAGTGGTTCGTCCGGGGGATGAGGAAGTAGGGATCAACCCGCGCGCGCGCAGCGCCAAGTTGCGGGCGGCGGAAAAGAGCAGGGATTAGGGGTTAGGGAATAGGGTTTAGGGAGGATCTCGAATCCCTAACCCCTAATCCCCAATCCCCGTACTTGAAATGGCTACAGCGACAGTCACATTTCCGACCACCAGACGGCGTCCGAGGAACCGTGCGGCCGCGGGCCGCGCGCATTTCCCGGAGTTTTATTTTGTGAAGCACATCGACAATTCCCGCTTGCTGCGGGAAGTTGACGTGGAGCGTCGCCGTGAATGTTTCAGTCTCCTGGGATTGGGCGTATTGGTTTTTCTTTTTGTGCTCATGTTCGCCTGGCAGCATTTCCAGTGCGTGCGGTACGGTTATCAGGTTGAACAACTCAAAATCGACCGTGCGGCACTGGAGGAGCAGAATCATCAACTCCGGCTCGAGCAGGCGGCGCTCAGCGATCCGGAAAGGATCGACACGCTGGCGCGGACCAGGCTCGGCATGGTCACGCCTAACCCGCAACAGGTGATTCGGGTGGGTGGGAACGAGCCCGCGGCGGACGCCTGGGAAAGTCCCGAGCTGGCACGCAACTTCTCCGTGGGTAACGGAGATACTCCACACGAGCCTTAGCGACGATGGGCCGACGCAAGCCTGATGCTCGCACGGCGAAGCCCGATCGGTCTCGCCTGGAGAGGCGGCGGCTGATAGTGTGCGTGCTTTGCTTCATCTGGTTCGGCTGCGTGGCTGCCCGCCTTTACTATTTCCAAGTCATCCAGTACGTAGAGCTTGTGGCGCGCGCCCGGAGCCAGCAGGAGCACACTATTGAGGTGGCGCCCGAGCGCGGCGAAATCTACGACCGGCAGATGAACCCCCTGGCGATGAGTCTGGGAGTGGATTCGGTCTACGCGGTGCGAAGCGAGCTCACGGAGCCGCGGAAGGTGGCTTCACTCCTGGCTCCGGTCCTGGGGGTGGATGCGGGCGAACTTCGCGACCGCTTCCAGACGGCGCATTCCTTTTGCTGGGTCAAGCGCCGGGTCACGCCGCGAGAGGCGGCGCGCGTGCGGGAATTGAATCTGAAGGGTGTCTATTTTCAGCGCGAGACCAAGCGCTTTTACCCCAAAGGGGAATTGGCCGCGCAAGCGATCGGCTACGTCGGCCTGGATGACAAAGGCCTGGGCGGGGTCGAGTACGCCTTGGACGGCGAGATCAAGGGCCATCCCGGCCGCATGCAGATCGATTCCGACGCCCACCGCCGCACCTTTCACAGCACCGGGGAGGGGGTCCCCGGCAAGAGCGTGGTGCTGACGCTCGACGAGAAAATCCAGTACATCGCCGAAAAGGCCTTGGCAGAGGAAGTGGCGACCACGCGGGCGGCGGGCGGTGTGGCGATTGTGCAGAATCCCAACACGGGGGAGATTCTGGCCCTGGCCAATGAACCCACATTCAACCCCAATGATATCGGGGCCAGTTCTGACGCGGCACGCCTGGATCGCGCCGTGGGATGGATTTACGAGCCGGGCTCGACTTTCAAGAGTGTGACCCTGTCGGCGGCGCTGGAAGAGAACCTGACCAATCCCCAGGAGGTCATCAACTGCCAGAATGGTGGCATCGTGCTGGCGGGGCATACGATTCATGACCACAAGCCCTTTGGCGATCTCACCGTCACGGAAGTGATAGCGAACTCCAGCGATGTGGGCACCATCAAGCTGGGTCTGCGGCTGGGGGAGGACCGCTTGTACCGCTACATCGGAGCCTTTGGCTTCGGAGCGAAAACCGAAGTGGATTTGCCCGGCGAAGAGCACGGTTTGATAAAGCCCCCCCACCGCTGGTCGGGAATTTCCATCGGCGAAATCTCCATAGGGCAGGAAATTGGGGTGACGCCCATTCAGATGGTTACGGTGTATTCGGCTATCGCCAATGGCGGAATTCTGTTTCAGCCTCGCATTGTGCGCGATGTCTTTCTCGGCGCCCGCCACGAGGGCTTGGCGCCGGCCACCGGGCGCCGCGTCATCAGCGCGCACACGGCGGAATTGGTGCGCCAAATCCTGTCCACGGTGGTTGATCATGGCACCGGCACACCCGCGCAATTGGGTGGATATACCTCCGCCGGCAAGACCGGCACCGCGCAGAAGATCGATGCCAGCGGCGAGTATTCAAAATCGCATTATGTAGCTTCCTTTATCGGCTTTGCTCCCGCCACACGCCCGGCGGTGACTATTCTGGTGGTCATCGATTCACCGGTGGGAGCACATCACGGGACAGACGTGGCAGCTCCGGTATTCCGATCCATCGCAGAGCAGACGCTTAGTTACCTGAACGTTCCGCAGGACAATCCCTCCCGATGGCCTCAGATCGTGACTCCTAAACCCTCAAAGGCCCCCGGCCAGAAAACGGAGGACTTTGTGGAATTCCTACCTTCGGATCGGGGATACTTTGGAACTGCCTCGTCTCCCGTGCAGCCGGCATCTTATTTCCCACGGCTTTTGTCAGATGGACCCGCACCGCTGCGCCCCCCTGAAAAGAGTGTTGATTCCGGGACGGTGGTTCTGGGCGATGGTCCGCTGGTGACCGTTCCGGATTTCTCCCGGTGGGCCGCGCGACGTGTGGCCGAAGAGTGCGAAAAACTTGGCCTTGACCTCAATGTTGTGGGGACTGGCTTGGCAGTGGAACAAAATCCTATGGCCGGCATGAAGGTGCCTTCCGGCACGCGCATTTGGGTGCGGATGGCAAGGTAATCGGATGATCGGGCGATCGGGTGATCGGGTGACCAAGAACAATTCCAACAGAGTTGGCTCTTTGCTCACCCGCTCACCCGATCATCGGATCACCCGATAGTCTGGATGGGAAATGAAGTTAGGCGAATTGCTCCGCCAATTGCCGATTCTGCATTCGGGCGCAGACGTGAAACTGGAGGTTTCTTCTCTCGCCTACAACTCCCGCGAGGTAAGGCCGGGTACGCTCTTCTTTGCCATTCAAGGTGAGAAGGCTGACGGCCACGCCTACATTTCACAGGCGCTGGAGCGGGGCGCCGTGGCGGTGGTCAGTGAGCGGGCCGCACCACCGGGATTGACCACGCGTTGGATCCAGGTTGCGGCCATACGGCGGGCCTTGGCGGGGGCGGGCCGCACCTTCTACGGCCACCCCGACGAGCGCCTGCAACTCATCGGAATCACCGGCACCAACGGCAAGACCACCACGACCTATCTGGTGGAGAGCGTCCTTCGCGCGGCAGGGATTTTGAGCGGCGTCTTCGGCACGATTGAATACCGCATGGGCGGCAAGACCAAGGTGGCCACCAACACTACGCCGGAGTCGCTCGATTTGCTTTCTTATTTTGCCGATCTGGTGAAAATGGGCGGCAAGGCGGCGGTAATGGAAGTCTCATCGCATGCGCTGGCCCAGGAGCGCATCTGGGGATTTCATTTTGCCGTCGCCGTGTTCACCAACCTGACGCAGGACCATTTGGATTACCACAAGGATTTTGAGCGCTACTTCCAGGCCAAGCGCCGCTTATTTGAGGGTCTTGGCGCTCCACCTCCCGATTGGGCGGTGATCAACACCGATGATCCGTGGGGCGTGCGCTTGCTGGAATTGCCGTATGCGAACCGCCTCACCTATGGCTTGAACGTCGACGCCCGAGTGACGCCCAAGCAAGTCGCGTCCAGTCCCAAGGGAACGGAAGCCGTCATCTCGACCCCGGCGGGTAAGCTGCAAACCGTCTCTCCGCTATTGGGGCGCGCCAATCTCGAGAACATTCTTGCGGCAGTCGCCACGGGGGTGGCCATGGGAATTACTAACGCCAGGATTGAGGAAGGCATCGCCAATCTTCAGGCGGTGCCGGGACGTTTCCAGCGTATCGACGGGGGTCAACCATTCCTGGTGGTGGTGGATTATGCCCACACTGATGACGCTCTGAAGAATGTTCTGAAGACTGCGCGCGAACTTACCCGTGACCGCCTGATAGTTCTTTTCGGTTGCGGGGGCGAACGCGACCGGACGAAGCGCCCGCGCATGGGTGAAGCCGCCGGCACGCTGGCGGATTTCGTGGTGCTGACTTCCGACAATCCTCGCAGCGAAGACCCGCTGCTGATCATGGCGGACGCCCTGGTGGGATTGCAGCGTACGGGCAAGCCTTACATCGCGGAGGTCGAGCGCGGCATTGCCATCCGCAAGGCCCTGGAAGAGGCGCGCGAGGGCGACGTCGTGGTGCTGGCGGGCAAAGGCCACGAGACCTATCAAATCCTTAAAGACGGGAAAATTGATTTCGACGACCGGGACGTGGCGCGCAAGGTTCTAGCGGAGATGGGGTACGAGAAATAGCTATCAGCTCTCAGCGGCCAGCGTTCAGCCGAGGCTCAGGGCTGACCGCTGAGAGCTGAGAGCTGAGAGCTGAGAGCTGAGAGCTGAGAGCTGAGAGCTGAGAGCTGAGAGCTGAGAGCTGAGAGCTGAGAGCTGAGAGCTGAGAGCTGAGAGCTGAGAGCTGAGAGCTGAGAGCTGAGAGCTGACAGCTTATATATGAAGTTGACGATGGGGGAGGTGGCGGCGTATTTAGGATCGTCGTGTGGGGTGGCGGATCGCCCCGTTGCGGGATACTCCATTGATTCGCGCTCGCTCGCGCCCGGGCAGCTTTTCTTCGCCATACGTGGGCCGCGGTTTGACGGGCACCAGTTTGTAGGGCAGGCGCTCGCTGCGGGCGCTGCCGGTGCGGTGGTGGAGGAGGCTTTTTACGCCGGCGCTCCGGGGGAGTGGCGGTCCGCACTGGTTGCGGTTGTTGACACGCGCCGCGCACTCCAGACGCTTGCCCGTGATGTTCGCCGCCTATGGAGCAAGCGGTTGGCGGCGGTCACGGGCAGTACCGGAAAGAGCACCACGAAGGAAATGATCGCGGCCATTCTCAGCCGGCGATTTCGCGTGCTGCGTTCCCCGGGGAATTTGAACAACGATTTTGGTCTGCCTTTGGCGCTGCTGGGATTGGAACCTGAGCACGAAGTGGCGGTGATGGAACTGGCGATGTCTGCCCCCGGCGAAATTGCGCGCTTGGCGCGGTTGGCTGACCCGGAAGTCGGCGTGGTGACCAATGTTGGCCCTGCGCACTTGCAATTCTTCGATTCCGTTGATGCCATCGCGTTGGCCAAACGCGAGTTGATTGACTATCTCGCGACGAAAGGTGCGGATGCCGTCGCCGTTTTGAACGAAGACGACGAGCGCGTGCGAAAGTTTGCCGAAGGTTTTCCCGGCCGGATTTTGACTTTTGGATTTTCGGAAAATGCCGCCTTCCGGGCCACGAAAGTGGAGATTCCAGAAGTCCCCACAACTCTCCTGAGCGTAAGCACACCGGACTGGAAGTCCGAGTTTGCATTGCCGATGCTGGGGAGACATAATGTCCAGAACGCCCTGGCCGCGATTGCCGCATCCAGCGTCTTTGCCGTTCCACCGGAGGACATTCGCCAGGCGCTCGCGGGTTTCCAGAATCTTCACCAGCGGAGTGAAATTCTTACACTTTCGGGTGAGGTGACGATGATCAACGATTGTTACAACTCGAATCCCCTGGCCATGGAGCGCATGCTCGAGGCGCTGGCCGCCTGGCCGGGAGCGCGCCGCCGCATTGTTGTTGCGGGTGAAATGTTGGAGTTGGGGCCTACCTCGCCCGAGTTGCACCGCGACGTGGGCCGCAAGTGCGCGCAAAGCGGCGCGGAGTGGGTGATTGGCGTACAAGGCGACGCACGGTTTTTAGTGGAAGGGGCTGTCGAGGCTGGGATGCCTCCCTCGCACGGGCGATTCTTCCCCGATGCCATTGCGGCGGGTGAGTTCTGCCAGACCCTGATCGCGCCCGGTGACATTGTCTTGGTGAAGGCCTCGCGCGGGGTGCACTTGGAGACGGTAATTGAATTGCTGAAAAAGCAGAAGCCAGGAGTCGGGAGCCCGGAGTCAAAAGACAGGGTGCAATAGGAAGGGCCAGAGTCAGGAGTCAGAAGACACGAGGCAGGTTGAAATTGAAAGGGTAAGGATACAGGAGTCAGAAGTCAGGAGTCAGAAAACGGGCTGGATTAGGCAGGCATCACTGGCGAGCGTCGGGTAACAGCCCGTTCTATGCTGACTCCTGGCTCCTGACTCCTTGCTCCTAGCTTCTGGCTCCTGACTTCTTGCTTGCGCGTGCAAGAAGACGATTATGTTCTACTACCTCTACCTCAAACTTCACCAAGATTTTCACGTCCTCAACCTCTTTCACTACATTACCTTTCGCACCGCCTACGCCAGCATCACCGCTTTGTTCCTCTCCCTGACTTTGGGGCCGTGGTTGATTCGGAAGCTCAAGGAATTCCAGATTGGCCAATACATCCGTGAAGACGGACCGAAGGCGCACCAAGCCAAGGCGGGAACGCCCACCATGGGCGGCGTCCTGATTCTTCTCTGCATTATAGTTCCCACCCTGCTCTGGTCGGACCTCAGCAACATCTTTGTGTGGCTCGCGCTCGGCACGACGATAGCCTTCGGGGCCATCGGTTTTTGGGACGATTACCAGAAAGTCCGGCGCCAACAGAACCTGGGGCTGACGGCACTGGGGAAGTTCTGGCTGCAGATTCTGGTCAGCTTTGTTTTCGGCGTGATTCTAGTGGGCTTGTCGGCGAGCGGGCAATACTCCACCACGCTCACCTTCCCCTTCTTCAAGCGGCTCCACCCGACCTTTCTGATTTCGCACTTTCTCGGGAACATTTGGACGTACCCGTTGGCGTTTTTTCCCTTCTTACTTTTCGTGATTCTAGTCCTGGTGGGTTCCTCCAATGCCGTCAACCTGACGGACGGATTGGACGGCCTGGCGATCGGGTGCCTGCTGGTTTCAGCCTCTGCCCTGACCGTCCTGACCTACGTGGCCGGACACTCGGTGTTTTCCGAGTATCTCGACCTGGAGCATCTGCCGCGCGTTGGGGAACTGACCATCTTCTGCGGCTCGATGGTGGGATCGAGCCTGGGTTTCCTTTGGTACAACGCCTACCCGGCGGAAATCTTCATGGGCGATGTGGGCTCGCTGGCGCTGGGGGGAGCGCTGGGCACCGTCGCGGTGCTGGTGAAACAGGAATTGTTGCTGCCCTTTATCGGCGGGATTTTCGTGGTTGAAGCCCTTTCCGTCATTCTCCAGGTGGGGTCGTATAAACTGCGCCGCAAGCGCATCTTCCGCATGGCGCCGTTGCACCATCACTTTGAGCTGGGGGGCTGGAAGGAATCGAAAATCATCACGCGCTTTTGGATCGCCGCGCTGATTTTCGCGCTTTTTGCGCTAACAACATTGAAACTGCGTTAAGGTAAAGAACGGTCCGGAGTTCGGAGTCAGGAGTCCGGAGTCAGTGCCAGCCCGCGAAGCGGGCGCCATCATTTAGCCCATGGCCCAGCCGTGGGAAAATCGGAAGAAGGAGTGATTCTTGAGCCCCGTCAGGGACGATATCGGGCTCCGGTTGCGGGAGATTCTCCATGGCCCACACCTACACCAACATTTTGATTCACGCGCTTTTCAGCACGAAAGACCGCCAACCATGGCTTACCCCCGAAATCAGAGAGGAAGCCTTTTGCTATTTGGGAGGCACAATCAATAAGTTGGGAGGTCAGTCGTTGCTAGTAAATGGCCCGGGCGATCATGTTCACATGCTTTTTGTTCAGCCCCGGACGCTCTCGATTGCCTCTATTATGGAAAAGGTCAAGGCTAATTCTTCGGGCTGGGTGAAAGATCGCTGGCCAAACCGGCGCTATTTCGGGTGGCAGGCTGGTTATGCGGCGTTCAGTGTCAGCAAATCGCGCTTGGAGCAGGTGAAGCGCTACATCGGGAATCAGGAAGAGCATCATCGAAAAATGAGCTTCCAAGAGGAAGTGTTGGCGTTTCTGAAGAAACAGGGAGTCGAGTACGACCCACGATATGTATTTTCCTGAAGAATTACGCGATGCCGCCCCTGCCGGGGCTGGAAGATCATTTTGATGGTTGTTTACCCACGGCTGCCGCCGTGGGCTAAATGACAGCGCCCGCTTCGCGGGCTTTCAGAAAGGGGAGAGCTGATAGCCGAAAGCTGATCGCTGAGAGCTGAAAGCTGAAAGCGGAGAGTTGATAATGGACGTTCAAGGCAAACGCGTGCTGGTGGTCGGCTTGGCCCGGAGCGGCCTGGCGGTGGCTTGCGCTCTGGTGCGCCGTGGGGCGGTGGTGACCGTGACCGATCGCAAGCCGCCCGCGGAATTTGCCGAAGTCCTGCCGCAGCTCCTCCAGGAAAAAGTGGGGCTCGAGCTCGGGTCGCAAAGCACCGAGACGTTTCTCCGGCACGAAATCATCGTGATCAGTCCGGGCGTGCCCTGGGACCTGCCGCAGCTCGTGGCGGCGCGTGAGCGCAAAATTCCCGTTTATCCGGAAGTCGAGGCCGCCTCCTGGTTTCTCGAAGGAACGTTAGTGGGGGTAACAGGCTCGAACGGAAAGACCACTACCACCGCGCTGCTGGGCGATATGCTCAGGGCCTCCGGGTTTCCCACCTTCGTAGGCGGCAACATTGGCAATGCCTTGAGTTCCGCGGTGGGCCGCGCCCAGCCTGGCACGAGGTTTGTCGCCGAGTTGAGCAGCTTTCAATTGGAAGGTATTCACGAATTCCGGTCGCACGTGGCGGTCATGCTCAATCTTTCCCCCAACCACCTGGACCGGCACCCGAATCTGGAAGCCTATGCGCAGGCCAAACGCCGGATTTTTCGTAACCAGCGGAGTGAGGATTTTGCCGTCCTGAACGCTGACGATCCCTGGGTAGCCGGACTCGAGGCATCGCTCCCGAGCCAGGCCGTGTTTTTCAGCCGCCGGCGCGAGCTCCCCGATGGGGTTTTCGTTTCCGGGGGCAAAATCCACTACCGCGTGCGGCATTTGGAACGCGTGTTGTTCGAAACGCGCGACGTGACCCTGCGAGGCGATTTCAACTTGGAAAACGTGCTGGCGGCCACCGCCGCGGCTTGCATGCTGGGGGCGGATTTCATGGCGATTCGCCAGGCCGTGCGGGCCTTCCAGGCCGTCGAACATCGCTTGGAATTCGTGCAGGAAATTCAGGGAGTGGATTTCTATAATAACTCCAAGGCCACCAGCGTTGACGCCACGGTGAAATCACTCGGGGCCTTTGAGCGCGGCGTCCACCTGATTATGGGCGGGAAGGACAAAGGCGCGCCCTATGCGCCCCTCCTGCCGCTGATCCGGGACCGCGTGCGCGAGGTTTTGCTGATTGGCGCCGCCGCGCCGGTGATTGCCCAACAACTCGCGGGTCAGGCGGAGCTGGTGCAGGCGGGCGATCTTGCGACCGCCGTCTACGAAGCCTTTGGCCGGTCGCGCCCGGGCGATACCGTGCTGCTGGCGCCGGCGTGTTCGAGTTTCGATCAGTTCAAGGATTATGAAGAGCGCGGGCGCGTGTTCAAAGAGCTGGTAAGGCGGCTGGCGAACGAGGTGGCGGAAGGGAGAGTCGTCCGCAGTCCGCAGTCCGAGGTCCGAAGCCCGGGGCCCGAGCCGTCGCCGGGCAGGATCACTTTTGCTGAACCGCCGCCGGCATCAGCGCCCACGGCAGCGCCGAGGAAAGTCCCCTTGGTTGCGGCGAAACCGGCGGGGCCTTCTGCCGCCCAGGCCGTTGCTGAGCCGGTGGTTCTGGAAAAGGCCATGGAAGCTTCCGGCCCCGCGGCGACACAGCCTTCTGTGCGGACCGCGATCGTGGGGGGAGCCCGGCCAGCGGAAACGGGACACGAAAAACGGGATACGGGATACGGGATACGGGATACGGGGCACGAAAAGCCGGATATGGGACACGCGAGATCGGACCGCGATTCCGAATCCGGAATTCGAGATAAGGGTTTCCCCCCAAGCGCTAACCCCGAACCCAAATCCCCGCGCTCGGAACTCCCTGTTCCTAGTCCCGAATCCCGTGCCCCGTCTCCCGTATCCCATATCCCGTCTTCCCCGTCCCGTGTCCCGGCCCCTGAACCACCGGCCCCGAGCCCTTCGCGCCATATGGAGTTGAAATACGTATACGAAGTGGACGCCGTAGAGACGCCGGCGTCGGAGTCGCAGGTAGTGCCGGAGGACGAACCCGCGATCTCCATTTCGGCCAGCACCGTCGAGGCCCTCGACGATGAGGCCATGCCCTTTGAGTCGCGTCCAGGAAAAGAAGAGTCCGGAGTCCTAAGTCCGAAGTCGGAAGTGCAAGCCGCCGGACCCAACCCTCAGCACCCGGCGAAGCAGCCGAAGCTGTTTAAGAGCAGTGAAGAGTGAAGAGTGACGAGTGAAGAGTGAAGAGCGATGAGCAACAAAGGCGGGCAGGAGGGCAATTGCCAGCTAAGCAGGCGGCAGGTGGGTGGGTTTTGATTGTTTCTTCCCCACACAGTTTGCTTGTCACTCGTCGCGGGTCATTGAAGTCATGCGGCTTGCTCGTCACTCTTCACTCGTCACTCCTCACTCGTTTCTGATTTTCTTATGGCCCGTCGACTCCAATCCGACAAGATCCTGTTCGTCGCCGTGGTGGCGTTGGTGCTGTTTGGCGCCCTGATGGTGTTCAGCGCCTCGGCGGTCATGGCGGCGGAGCGGTACAACGACGGGAATTATTTCCTCTACCGGCAATTGGCCTGGGCGGCAGCGGGACTGCTTGCCGTAGCCATCTTGATGCACACGGACTACCGGCGGCTGGCAAGTCCCTTGGTGGTTTTCCCCGCGCTGGCGCTCGAGTTTATTCTTCTGGTCCTGGTCTTGTTCGTTCACCCCACCAACCATGCCCATCGATGGTTTCACTTGGGCGTGGCAAGCTTTCAGCCCTCGGAGCTTGCCAAGATCATCCTTACTGTCTTCCTGGCGTATTTCCTGGACCAGCGCAAAGGCGAGGTGAACGACTGGAAGCACACCCTGGCTCCGATCACCCTTATTGCCGGCATTATGGGAGTGTTGGTGCTGAAGGAGCCTGATCTGGGAACCGCTTTGGCTTTGGCCATGGTGGTGGTGGCCATGCTCTTCTGCGCGGGACTGAACCTCCGCTATTTTGCCCTGGCGGGACTTTTCGCCCTACCCGTCCTGTACTGGGAGATTTTCCACTCCACTTATCGTCTCAACCGTATTTTGGCCTTCCTGAACCCATACTCGGACCCCTTGGGAAAGGGATTCCATATTATCCAGTCGTATATTGCCGTGGGAACCGGCGGCATCACCGGGTTGGGGCTGATGGAAGGCAAGCAGAAGCTCTTCTTCCTGCCCGAGCCCCAGACGGATTTTATTTTCGCGGTGGTGGGAGAAGAGCTGGGCTTTATCGGCGCCATCCTGCTCGCGGCTGTCTTTGCCGTCATCTTGCTTCGCGGGTTGCGGGCGAGCGCGGGGTGCAAGGATGACTTTGGGCGGCTGCTGGCCATCGGGTTGACCGTCATGATCGTGGGGCAGGCGCTGGTGAATATGAGCGTGGTGCTGGGACTTCTTCCCACCAAAGGCATTCCCCTGCCGTTTGTGAGCTATGGAGGATCGTCTTTGCTCGTCAATCTTGTCGCCGTCGGAATCCTTTTGAATATTTCCCAGCAGGCGAGCTGAGAAGCAATCGAAACTCGAAAATCGAAACTCGCAAACCAGCGATCGAATTTCGAGTTTCGATTTTCGAGTTTCGTTCTTATGCAGCAGAGGACGCGCGTGCTGATGGTCGCGGGCGGAACCGGCGGGCACATTTTTCCTGCTCTGGCCGTGGCGGAAGAACTGCGCGCGCGTGGGAAGTCCGCGAATCGACCATACGAAATCGAATTCCTCGGCACGCACCGCCCGCTGGAGGCGAAACTGATTCCGGCGGCGGGCTTCCCGCTGCGTGCCGTGGAGGCGGCGGGCTTAAAGGGCATCGGCGGCATCCGGAAGCTGCGCAACCTCCTGGTTTTGCCCCGTACCGCGATTGCCGTGGCGAGAATCCTGCGCGAATTTCGACCTCGGGTGGTCCTGGGCGTGGGCGGCTACCTGGCGGGGCCGGTGATGCTGGAAGCGGCGCTGGCCCGCATTCCCACGATTTTAATTGAGCCCAATGCGCGGCCGGGCCTTACCAATCGCCTCTTGGCGCCATTCGTTCGCGCCGCGGCGGTGGGATTCGCAGAAACGGCGCGCGTCTATGGAAAGAAGGCGCACGCCACGGGGCTTCCCGTGCGCCGCGCGTTTCTTGAGATTCCACCGCGCCAACACACCGGGGCTTTTACCATTCTTGTGGTGGGTGGCAGCCAAGGTTCGAGGGCAATCAACCAAGCAATGGCGGCGAGTCTGCCACTGCTGAACGTAGCGCCGACCTTTAGGTCGGCACAGGGCGGCAATGCCGCGACCCCTGATGTAGGGGCCAGCAGCGCTGGCCCTTGGCCGAACGCCGTTCGGTCCTACACTCCGGGTGCCGGGCTAAAGCCCGGCGCTACACCCGGTGCAACCTCGGTTGTCGCGCCCCAGCATACGGCATTCCCCGCCGGGATTAGAATCGTCCACCAAACCGGCGAACACGATTATAATGAAGTTTGCCAGACCTATCAGGAACGAGGCTTGCCTGCTGAGGTTTACGCCTTCATTGATGACATGCCTGGAGCGCTTGCCCAGGCGGATTTGGTGATATCTCGCGCGGGCGCCAATGCGGTGGCCGAACTGGCCGCGGCGGGCCGAGCAGCAATACTGATCCCTTTCCCGGGCGCCACGGATCAGCACCAGTTGGAGAATGCTCGCGCCATGGAACGGGCGGGGGCGGCGCGCGTCATCGTGCAAGCGGAACTGACCCCGGAGCGGTTGGCAGGGGAAATCCGCGAATTGATGGCGGACCCCGCGACGCTCGAAAAGATGGAAGTATGCGCGCGCAGTTTGGCCCGGCCCGACGCGGCGGCGCGAATAGCCGATTTGGTGGAAGGGTTTGTGAGGAAACCGTAGGGGCACGCCATGGCGTGCCCGTACGTTGGAAGCGCTCCCTGAGCGCAGATTTGTAGCGTCGATCTCCGATCGACGACGGCGGTCGGAGACCGCCGCTACAGCGGGAGCTATGCTTGGTAAAATTCGCAAGATCCATTTCGTAGGCATCGGCGGCATCGGGATGAGCGGCATCGCCGAGGTGTTGCTGAATCTCGGCTTCCAAGTCTCGGGTTCCGATCAGAAAGCGACGCCGGTAACGGAGCGCCTGGCGAGCCTGGGGGCGCGGGTGTTTGCGGGCCACGCCGCCGGCAATGCCAGCGAGGCGCAAGTGGTGGTGGTGTCGTCCGCCGTGCGCGCGGACAATCCGGAGATCGAGGAAGCGCACCGGCGGCAGATTCCCGTGATTCCGCGCGCGGAAATGCTGGCGGAATTGATGCGTATGAAGTTCAACGTGGCGGTGGCAGGGGCGCACGGCAAGACCTCCGTCACCTCCATGATCGCGGTGATGACGGCGGAGGCGAAACTCGACCCCACGGCGGTGATCGGCGGCCGACTCGACGTATTTGGCTCCAGCGCGCGGCTGGGCAAAAGCGATTTGATGGTGGTGGAGGCCGATGAAAGCGACCGTTCGTTCCTCTATCTTCTGCCTACGATTGCCGTGGTCACCAACATCGACCGCGAACACCTGGACCACTACCGCGATCTTGAAGATATTGCCGCGGCGTTCGTATCGTTCATGAACAAAGTCCCCTTTTACGGGGCCGTGGTGGTCTGCTTCGATCCACCTTGGCGCGCGATGGTGCAAACTCTGATTCCCAAACTGCGCCGGCGAGTGGTGACTTATGGAATCGACGAGGGGGCTGATGTTCAAGGCAGGATTCGCGCACTCAATCCCACCGGCTCGGTGTTTGACGCGGTGGTGAAGGGGACGGTGCTCGGGCCGTTCTCCCTCCACGTTCCCGGCCGGCACAACGTGCAAAACGCCCTGGCCGCGGTGGCGGTGGGATTGGAGCTGGACCTGACCGCCGGGCAGATTCGCCAGGGCCTTGAGCGCTTTCGCGGCGCCGACCGGCGTTTTCAGATCAAGGCGGAGGTGAATGGCATCACTATTGTGGACGACTACGGCCACCACCCCACGGAAATTCGCGCCACCCTCGACGCGGCGCGCCTGCGCGGGGCCCAGCGCGTCATCCCCATTTTCCAACCGCACCGTTATACGCGCACCAAGTTCCTGCGGGATGAATTTGCGAGCTGCTTCGCGGGATGCGACCGCGTCTACGTGCTGGATATCTATGCCGCCAGCGAACCGCCAATCCCCGGGGTGAGTTCGGAATTGCTGGTGGGCCGCATGCACGAACTGGGTTTGGACAACGCGCGCTATGCGCCCTCAGAAGAGCAGGTGTTGGCGGAGCTCGTGGAGGATGCGCGGCCGGGCGACCTGATTATCACCATCGGCGCCGGAAGCGTTTGGAAGCTGGGCGAGGCGCTGGCGAAGAAGCTTGGACTTAGGAGCCAGGATTCAGAAGGGAAAGTCAAAACGCAAAAGTCAAAAGTCAAAAGTCAAAAGTAAGAGCAATCCGGTTTTGACTTTTGCGTTTTGACTTTTGACTTCGCTCTGCACATCGGTCTGGTGAAGAACTATGGCTTTGGTGGAACAAGACGGACTTCTCCCTCCAGATGAGTTGGATTCGCAAGAGGAATCTCCGTATCTGCGGCGGCAGAAGGCGGTTTCCGTGCGGCGCAGCCGGATTTCGCGGCGCGTGCGCGTGGCGCTGTTTGTCGTCGGCGTGCTCCTACCCGTCGGTATCGTGGGCTATGGACTGGCCACCTTCGCGCTGACCTCCCCCATTTTCGTGCTGACGTCACCGGACGACATTGTGGTGATGGGGAACGACCACGTTTCGCGCGAGGAAGTGCTGGGCGCGTTGGGGTTGCCGTTAACGGGAAACCTCAAGGCAGGGACCAACGTTTTCCGCATGTCCCTGGACGTCCGGCGGCGAGGGGTGGAAACCCTGCCTTGGGTGCGCGCCGCGTCGGTGACCCGCATCCTGCCCCACGGGCTGCTGGTGCACATCACGGAACGGACCCCCGTGGCCTACGCCAATGTTAACGGGCGAGTGAGCCTGGTGGATGAGGACGGCATGCTGCTGGAGAAGCCCGACAATGGGGATTTTGATTTCCCCGTGGTCTATGGGCTGGAGAACCTCGCCAGCATCGACGAGCGCCGCGCGCGTCTGGCTCTTTACCAGGAATTCATGCGGCAATTGGGGGCGGAAGCTCCCCGCGCCGGGTGGATGATTTCGGAAGTGTATCTGGCGGATGCGGAGGACCTCAAGGCCCTGCTCATTAGTGGGCAACAAACCGTGCAAGTGCATTTCGGGCAGAAGGATTTTCTCCCGCGATTCCGGAATTTTCTGGCCCTGCTCCCGGAAATTCAGAAGTTGAACGGAAAAGTCGATTCGGTGGATTTGCGCTATAACCATCAGGTCGTCGTGGAACCGCAAACGTCAGCGCCGGCAGACGATCCGGGAGCGGCAGCCGGCGGTGGACGAAAGGAATAGGGCAGCTATCAGCTCTCAGCTATCAGTGAAAGCAATGCCGAATTCCTGGTGACCGAAAGCTGAAGGCTGACAGCACTAAAAGCTGAGGGCTGAGAGCTGATGGCTGAGAGCTAAAGATTGATGGCGGAAAGCTAATTCATGGCGCGCAAGGATCAATTTATCGCCGGACTCGACCTGGGCAGCGTTAAAACCAGCGCCCTGGTGTGCAAGCCCAACGCGGAAGGGAAGCTGGAACTTGCAGGCGTGGGCGTGGCGGAGTCCAAGGGATGGCGCAAGGGGGTGATTGTCAACCTCGACTTGGCGGTGCTGGCGGTGAAGAAAGCCGTGGAGGCCGCCGAAGCCGCCGCCGGAGTGTCCATAGATTCTGCTTACGTGGGCGTGGCCGGCGTGCATATCAAAGGAGTGAATTCCCGGGGAGCCATCACGCTGGGGAAGTCCGCCGCCGAGGGACGCGAAGTGGAACGCGATGACATGCGGCGAGTCATTGAGACGGCCCAAGGGATCACCTTGCCGGAGGATTGCCAGCTTCTGCAAGTGCTTCCGCAAAAATTCCTGCTGGATAACCAGGACGGCATCCGCGACCCGGTGGGGATGGTGGGGGCGCGCTTGGAAGTGGATGTACACCTGGTGACAGCGTCCATAACCGCGCATCAAAACGTGGTGACGGCGGTCAATCGCGCCGGGGTGAGAGTGCAGGACACGGTTTTTGAGCCGCTGGCTTCCGGCGAAGCTTGCCTCACGGCGGATGAGCGGGAATTGGGCGTGGCCTTGGTGGACCTCGGGGGCGGCACAACGGATCTGATTGTCTATCATGCGGGCGTGGTGCGGCACACCGCGGTCATCCCCGTGGGCGGCGAACACTTCACCAACGATATTGCCGTGGGACTGCGGACGCCGATTCCGGAAGCGGAAAAGATGAAAAAGGCTTGGGGCGAGCGCGACCCTTCCAAGCCCGCGGAAACCTTGCTGGACGTCCCCAGCGTGGGGGAAAGGCCATCCCGAGTGGTGAGTTACGCCATGTTGAGCGAGATTATTGAACCGCGCGCCATGGAACTGCTGGAATTGGTGCGGGCGGAGATTGGCCGCTCGGGGTGCGAAAAGCAGTTGGGCGCCGGAGTGGTTCTGACCGGTGGAGGAGCCAAGCTCGGCGGGTTGGCGGCCCTGGCGGAAGCGGCTTTCGGCATGCCGGTGCGAGTGGCCCTTCCTACCGGGTTGGAGGCCATGGGAGACGTGCTCCCTGACCCGGGGTTCGCAACCTTGGTAGGGCTGGTGATTCACGGGTATCGCCTGCGCTTAATGCGTGACACCAAGGAATCCGCGGGGCTGTGGGGAAGGATTTGGAATAAGTTGAGCCACTGAGGGGATTGACGATTGCGGATCGACCATCGACAATCGTCAAGAGGAAGGTGAGCACCATGAGGAGTGAGGGCGGCGGGGATGACATCCGAGTTGATTTCTCCGATGAACTTCGCGACGGGGCCAATATTAAGGTGATCGGCGTCGGGGGAGGCGGGGGCAACGCGATCAACCGCATGATCGCCGCCGACGTTAAAGGCGTGGACTTTCTGGTGGCCAATACTGACGCGCAGGCGTTGCAGTCTTCCCAGGCCCCCTTGAAGCTGCAACTGGGCGCGAAGTTGACCAAGGGATTGGGGTCGGGCGGCAACCCGGAGATTGGACGGCGTGCGGCTCTCGAGGACACGGACAAGATCATCGAAGCCCTGGAAGGCGCGGATATGGTGTTTGTCACCACCGGCCTGGGCGGGGGAACGGGAACGGGGGGAGCTCCCATCGTGGCCAGTCTGGCGCGCGAGCTGGGGGCGCTTACCGTGGCGGTGGTCACCAAGCCCTTTGCCTTCGAAGGCAAGCGCCGCATGATGCAGGCGGAGCAAGGTTTGGCGGAGCTGAGTCAGGGCGTGGATACGGTAATCTGTATTCCCAACGAGCGCCTGATGCAGTTCGTGGATAAAGGGACGAGTTTCTTCGAGGCGTTTCGCATCGCCGACGACATTCTGCGGCAGGGGGTGCAAGGGATTTCCGATATCATCACCATCACGGGGATTATCAACCGCGACTTCGCCGACATCAAAACGATCATGGAAGGCATGGGTTATGCGGTGATGGGAACCGCCGTGGCCACGGGAGAAAACCGCGCCGTGGAGGCGACCAATCGCGCCATGGCCAGCCCTTTGCTCGAGGATGCGAGCATCAACGGAGCCCACGGCATTTTGCTGAACATTACGGGCTCGAACAAGCTTACACTGTATGAGGTGCACGAGGCTTCCACCATCGTGCAGAAGGCCGCGGCGGAGAATGCCAACATCATCTTTGGCGCGGTCCATGATGAGTCGATGGGAGACGCGGTCAAAGTTACGGTGATCGCCACCGGGATTAAGTCCGAGAGGATGGGGATCAAACCGCTCTCTTCGCTTTCTCCGGCGCTGCGCACCGCGCAACAGAGCGTTAAGGACATGATGGCCAGGAAGGAGAAACTCCCGGTGGAAGCACCAGCCAATGTGCCTGCGGATCAGGAGAACGATCTGGAGGTGCCAACCTTTCTTCGCCGCCGTAAAGCTGAGCAGAAATAGCGCCCGGGGCCAAGGGAGGGAAAGTGGAGGGCCCTGCCGGGGAGGGACAGCGTGCTGGGGAGGTGGAATACCTCTTGCCTTCTGCGGTCAATTCACGGTATTTATCAAAATCCAGGTCTTGCAAACCCGGCCCGCGGAAAACCCCAGGGCTGGCCAACATCATCTGAGGAAAAGGCGCGGCTTTGAGTTGATCGCCCCGGGGTAAGCGTGGGATCTCCGGGGGACCGCGACCGAATGCCATTCCCAGACGTAAACTGAAGGAGACTCTTGAGACGGACGCCCCAAAGTAGGCTGGCGAGGATTATGGGAGTGGCGCTGGTGGCAGGATTCTTAACAAGCTGCGGCTCCTCGACGACCACCACCACCCCCAACACCGGCACTGGAACCTTAATCGCCATTGTGCAAGACGTGCCGATTTGCAACGTGATTTCCGCGAGTGTCGTTGTGCAGGGTTTGAGTTTTACTACGGCAGAGGGGCAGGCCACCTTCGGGTATATTACCAGCACGCCCTCCTTCGCTCCGGAAATCCGATTGAACCTTGAACAACTTCGCGATTTCAACACGATTCTGTATGAGTACCCTGTGCGGGCGGGAACCTACTATCAGGCGAATCTTCATTTCGAGCTTGCCACGGTTGTGGGTTATGACCCGACCCAGAGCCCACCCGTGCACAACATCACCACGACCGATACAAACCCCAATCCCGTCATCACCCTCCCCACGCCCTTGACCATCACCGCCAACCAAACCAATGTCGTGCTTCTCGATTTTAATGTCCTGGACATGCTCCAAACCGATTCTTCCGGCAACGTTACCGGCCAGATCACTCCTTTGGCTAACTTCACGCAATTGTTAGCGACCGGCCCGACGGGAGCCATCAATCCCAATGGCTTTGGCGAACTGGACGACCTGTGGGGTTTTGTCAGAAGCGTATCGACAACGAATAAAACCTCGAATTCCACCTACATTGGGAACTTCGAGATGCAACTCCTCTCGCCATCCACGGCAGGTGCGCCAGAGGTGCCGGTAAATCTGACAGCCGGCACCAACAATTACGGTTATGCGGACCTCGGCCATCTCCTCCCTGATAGTTATGTGGAAGTCGACGCCATTCTGGACAGCCAGGGGAACCTGGCGGCAAAAACCGTGGAAGTCCAGGCGGTTGAGAACCCTTTCCCAACCCAATCGGGGGTGAAACCCAGTACGGCTCTGATCGGCCCCATTGTTTCCATTCAGACGGATTCGGCCGGGAATCCTTCGCAACTCAATCTATGGGTGCGTGATGCCGAACCCGATGATACTTCCACGCTGATAATGGATAGAATTTATCAAGTCGATCTTACTGATAATCCGACCTATCAGGCCTCGGTTATGGGCCCGAACTTCGCCAACCTTTCCTTTGGGCCGCAGAATTTGGCTGTCGGTCAGGAACTTGTCGTGCACGGAGCTTACACCAAACCTCCCACGCCTACTTCTTCCACGCCCTTCACGGTCGAGCCCACGGAGATTTATTTGAAGTTGCAGTCGATGCAGGGGACAATGGGCTCGATGTTACAGATCGGGTCGGATGATGAAACTGGCGTCTTTACCCTCGCACCCTGCTGCACCCTTTTGAACGGCGTCCCCATCTATATCGTCACCAATAACCAGACGACTTTTACGAATGTGACGGGATTGGGGAGTATAACGAGCGTGAACAGCCTGCTGGTCAGGGGCATGCCTTATTACGAACCCCAGGCGGTCACCATCAATGGGGTTACCATTCCGGCCGGGACCCTCGTAGTTCAAGCCAGGCAGGTTCACGTGCTTCAGTAGCGCCCCACATGGCAATGCCGCGAGTTTTGGTAGTGTCCTAATTTCAAATGTAGCGCCGGCTTCAAGCCGGCAAAGAGCCGCCAAGATGGCGGCGCTACGCTCGAACTCGGACACTCTAAACAATTGTTTTCTTGACAAGGATTTGGGGCGCGTGATGGGGGTCGATGGGGCGATCTTGTGCCACGGGGTTCCCGCCCGTGCTCCGGCATGGCCAGGATGGCCATGACACATTTCGGGGGCAGTTCTGCCGCCCCGCGCCCCTTACAAAGCCGGGAGTTTCCGAGTCTTCCTCTTTTTCTCGCCCGGAAGGTGGGTAAACTTCAGGTCACTTCCCGTAAGCATCTTGGTCAGCAGGATGATCTGCCCCGCGTGATGGGAGAAGTGTTCGGCGACGTGGAAGGTGGCCTCGGCTCCACTCGCACGATACTTCTGGATGGCGTGAACGCGCGCCAAGTCTGCGGGGGAAAGCCTGCGCAGGACGCGGCACGCCTCCCTGACAGTCTGGCGCAGGCGGCTCACCAATAGGCGGCGGGGCAGGGGACCACGTTCGGCGAACTCCCGGTCACGCTGGCGGACATCCGGCGCGCCCCCCAAGCCGGAAATAATCCATTGCCGCACATTGCCCGTGAGGTGCAGCACCAGATTCCCCACGCTGTTGGAAGCCACGTTGGGTCGCCACCAGATCTGCTCGGGTGAAAGCTGCGCGAGGCAACTTACGATGCGTGGCAGATAAACCTGCTCCAACGTATGCTCTGCCTGGGCGACCAAGGGATCGATGGAACTGGTTTTGGCCATAAACTCTCTCCGCTTCTCCGGCGGCGTTGGCGCCGCCATGCTCCTAAGTCTATACTTCTCTCGCCCGGCTGGCGATAATGAATTCTCTCAAGCAATTGATGACGAGCTGCAAGCATTGGTTCCTGAGTGAAAAGGGCTTTGCACTGGTCATAATTATTCTGGGAGCCTTTTTCGTTGCCGTGGGTATTCATCGCTTCCGGGTTCGTCCCGAGCATTTCGGCCTGATGAGTTTCCTGGGATGTGTGGCGGGAGCATTTGGCGCGTTTTTCCTTCTCCTGTTTACCGACTACCTTTTGCACCACGCTCGCCTGGTCTTCATCCCCTGGTTCCTCTTCCTCATCTATTTCGCCATCATCGAACCGCATTTGGGGGTCGGACTGGGCCTTGCCTTGGGGTTCATCGTCGTGGGTCAATTGAGGAGTTAGGAATCGGAAGATCGGGTCATCGGTTCATCGGGCCATTTTAGATTTTGGATTTTCGATTTGCGATTTTCGGGTGCAGCACCGTCCTGTATTTCTGTGGCGGATAACCCGTAACTGCCCAAGATTAACCACCAATGGTGGCACGATCGGCTTGTAAGGCGTTTATTTTCATTGACATAGCCTGAAACGCCGTCCTCGTTATTGGAAAATTCTGTATTGTTTTCAAGGACTTAGCCGGACCGATCTCAATGCCGGGCTGAAAGTCCACCGACCTTAATGGCGGGGGATCGTTCGGCCAAGGGGAGGACTGCCAGGCCGTCCTGGCTGCCTACGGCTGGCTGGAGGACCTGAGCGATCCGGAAATCCTGGAACGCCTGTTGGCGCTAAATCGCGAGCGCGCGGCGGGTGGCAGCGCTGGCTCTTAAGAGCTTTGCCTCGCTGCGGGCTGCCCAACACGGTCGCTTTCTATCGTCTGCGGTCTCCCGAAGCGGCTCTCCACTGGCGCGCCATTGTCGAGGGTATAGTGTCCAGCGGCGTGTCGTTTTATACGCTAATCGAGTTGAGCCGTTAGCACCCACAACTCCCATCAGGAAATCGCGGATGCCAAAGCCGGGTCCGTGCCAGCTCACGCCTTCGTACTGCCCTTTTGGTTCGAGCTTGGCGCTTCCTTGTGCTGAGGGAGGGGCTCGGCCAACCCTAAGGTTATGAAAGCCTCTTCCTTTTGCTTGGGATAAAGGAGCCACTCGATGAGCCAACGAGTTCGAAGCTGGACAAAGTCTCCAAATCCTGCAGCCAGTCTCTTGACTGGAAATCCGAACACACCCTCAGTGATTAGCAGAACATGACCTGTATAGGAGAAAAGAACGACGAGAAACGGTATTGAGTATTTCGCCGGGATGTACGCACGCACAATTTCCGACTCACCAGCAAATATCGAAGCGATAATCACAGCCGCAAAGAACAGAACAAAGATCATCTTCTCGGCCAATTTGCCGGTCGAGGTTGAAATCCCTGTTATTCGAGCCTCAAGCCGACCACGTTCTTCGAGCAGCTGGCGCTGTGCTGCTTCGGCCGCCTGCCGCTGCGCTTTGGTCTTGGAGTGCTCGGCACGCTCTAGCTGAAGTTGTGCGTCGGCCTCCGTTGCGTATTCCTTCTTCACTCGTTGCAGAATCTCCGCGACAGTCTCATCCGTGAGGTTTTCCTCTGCACCGAGGGTAAGTTGCATCAGCTCCTTTTGAACGGTCAAGGAGGTCCGCAGGAGGCTGTGGTCCGTGTGGCTGATGTGGCCTTTGGCTTTGAGGTCGTCGGCGCTCTCGACATATTTACGCCAGAGGTGTTCGGGTGGTCGTAGGGCGGCATAACACATAGCTATTACTTCCAAGCGGGGGAGGTCCGTTGCGGCAAAAGGTTGCTTCAGCCAAGCGATATTGGCTAGGCTAAAGGCCGTGATCACTGGCGAGACCTGGTGCGAGCCCTCCAAGTCCTGACCGTAATGGTATGCCACGCGAGCGAGCTTTGCGTTGGTCGTAACCAGTACCGCGACACAGTCTTCTAGCGAAGCAGGCTCCTTCCCAGCCCGTAGCGCGTACACGCTCCGGATGGAGTTGATGTCATTCTGAAGGGCGCGAGGGTTGTGGTACCGAATATCTTCATCCAGTGATGCCTCGAGAATTTTCTCGTCTATCTGATACGGTACTTTGTATTCGGGAGTCGGATCTCGAATAATCCCCAGTGTGGCGAGCTCGTGGTCGAGCCGACTGCCTAGTAGAAGCAGGTCAACTGAGGAGACATGACGCTGGCGCATCTCGCGGACGAGCGGGCCCCTCGCCATAGCGTCCTCCAAGTGCCCCGCAGCGCCGAGGATTACCCCGTGGACCTCTGTGGCAGTGTGCGAAAAGACGGCGATTCTGCCGCCGAGTTGCTTCGTGAGATTGATAGTCTCTCTTGCCGCCTCGCACCCCTCCTGGCCAACGGAACCGAGCAACCGCAAAATGAAGGGAGTGTCCAAGTACGCCGTCAGATGGGAGAATTTCTTGGCAGCGGATTTGAGATCGGGGCAGAGCAGCGCGTTCGCGAGCATATAACCCTTGACCAGAAGCATAACAGAGTCGAAACTCTCCTGAGAGGTCACCAGTGCCTCACGAATGAAGGAGCTCACGACGAAGTTAGCAGATGGCGATTTTGGGGACGACGGCGTTGGCAGCGGGGCGTGAAAGATATAAGCGCGCAGGCAGTCGATCCCGAAGTTGGACAAGTAGCTAGCTATTGCGTCTGTCGCAGGACCCTCGTCCCACTTGACCGCGAATCTTGTTTTGGCGAAACCCAGAAGCTCACCCACAAGCTGGCCCAATCGTTCCTCGGTTCGTTTGCGGAGTTCGCCGAAGCCTGTTGCTTGGATCGCTTTGGTCGGAGTATATCCGTACATTCCGCTAGCGAGCTCACCACGCCGCCACATGCGCTTAAGGCAAAGGCCCACCGTCGGTCTAGGGATGTTGAGACCGTAATCGGAGCGAAGTATCTCGCAAACAGTTATCTCATTGATCTGTTCTACCTTCTTCGTCGCGATCGCTTCGTGAATGAATGGTAGGAGGTAATCCAAATAATCGCGGTTCTGCACCTCCGCGTTGACCTTGAGCATCGCCAAGCTAATCAGGGACACTACGCTCTGTTGCATAGCTGCCTCGAAGACGAAAGGCGCAAGCTGAGACATCCAAGCTGCGAAGAGCTTACTACATTTCCCTCCTGCTCGGAAAGGGCAAGTGAAAGTAAGCTCATCGCGGACCTGTTTTGTGTGTACGCGGCCTTTTGTTGCCGATTTGGGGCAACTCGCTTTGGCCTCATTCATGTTCATTATCCAGAATTCATAATTCACCTTTCACCCTTCACAATTCTCTCCGCCCATGCGAGTATTCTGTTCCAAATGCCATTACCGAGGTTAAAACCATGGCCAACCCAGAACACTTCAAGATTCTCGCGCAAGGAGTCAAAGCTTGGAACAAATGGAGGTTAGGGATTCAGGGGATGATCCCAGACCTTAGCGGCGCGAAGCTCGCGGGGGCGGACCTCAACGGGGCGGATTTCCGCAGGGCGGACCTCAGCGGAGCGGACATCCGCAGGGCGGCCCTCCTCTTGGCGAATCTCACGGGAGCAAACCTCCACCAGACAAATCTCGGTTGGGCGAACCTCAGCTTGGCGGACCTCAGCGACGCAAACCTCAGCGGGGCGAATCTTATTGCGGCGGACCTCACCAAGGTGAACCTCAGCGGTGCAAACCTCGATAACGCGGATTTTACATATTCTAGAGTGAGCGGCACAGTGTTCGGGAACACCGACCTCAGCGCGGTGAAAGGGCTTGAAACAGTTCGGAACGAAGGCCCTTCAAGTATCGACATCGACACGATTTATAAATCCAAAGGCAACATTCCCGATGCTTTCCTGCGTGGTGCGGGCGTGCCCGAGGAATTCCTTACCTACATGAAGTCGCTAGTCAGCAAGCCCGTGGATTACTACAAATGTTTTATCAGCCATTCGAGCAAAGACGACGCCTTCGCCAAACAGCTTTATGCCGACCTAAGGGCGAAAAACGTCCTTTGCTGGAAGTTTGACGAGAACGCCAAGTGGGGTGAGCTGGTGTGGGGTGAGATTGACACCGCCATCCGGCATTATGACAAGCTGGTGGTAATCTGCTCCCAGCATTCGCTCCAAAGCCCACCCGTCATTCGCGAAATCGAGCGTGCCTTACAGAAGGAAGACCGCGAACACAAGAATGTGTTGTTCCCCGTCCGCATTGACGATTACCTGTTCGACGAATGGGATCACCCCCGCAAGGCCGATGTGGTGAGCAAGGTGATCGGGGACTTTCGCGGGTCGGACAATCTCGCGACCTACTCAAAGGCCTTCCCCCGTTTCCTCGAAGCCCTCAACCGCCCTCAGCAACCCTCCAATAAATGAGGCCCGTAGCAAGCGTTGCGAGCGGATGCACGCCGCTACCGTCGCCCCCGGATTTCTTCCCGGACCCGGCTTTTCCATTCGGCGTTTTCCCAGTAGGTGAGCCACAGGTAAAAGGTGGCGTAGCTTCGCCAGCCTTGCCATGCGCGAGCTATTTTCTGCACGCGCTCGGGGGTTGGCCGTTTGCGCAATCCGTAAAAATGCTGGATGACTTTCTGCAAGCCCACGTCCGCGGCGGGCAGGCAATCCCTATGCCCGAGCGCACGCAGGCCCACGTACTGCGCCGTCCAGTGCCCCACTCCTTTCAGCTCCAGAAGTGTTTCGTGGGCCAATGCCGGGTCGAGCTGCCGCAGGTTTTCCAGGTCGAGCGTGCCGTCAAGCGCGAGGCGTGAAATAGTGATGATGTAGCGTGCCTTGGGGCCGGAAACCTGAAGGCGCAGCAGCTCACGTGGGGTGGTGACGGCCAGCGCGGCGGGTTCGGGAAACGCGCTGTATCGCCGGCCTTCGAAATCCACCGAACGTCCGTACGTATCGATCAGCGCTTTTTTCACTTTGTGCGCGAATGACAGGTTCACCTGTTGCTCGATGATGGCGGAAATGAGTATCTCAAAAACTCGCGGGGCTTGCGGGACCCTCATGCCGTGGAAGTGGGCGATGAGTTGGCGAAGCACCGGGTCAGCCTCGGCGAGCGCATAAAATGGCTGGAGGTCAAGGTGAGTCGAGAATTGGCGCGCTACCTCGCGGGCCACGGCCCCCTGCGTGTGGCCATCGTCCCGCCCGGCCAGAATCCGGAGGTGCAAAGAAGGCTTCGCGGGGGGCCCCTCCTCGCGCACTCCGTAGAGAATCAGTTGCTCACCGAGCTCCAGCACGCGGCGGTACTCGCCCTCCACAAAGTAATCCAACAAAGGAGCGAACTGCCGCCCGTTGAGCAAAGCGGGTGGGCTCAGGATGAACCGCAGGGTTTGGGCAAAGTTGAAGGGCGCGCGTGGTTGAATAGTCATAATTACAAAAATGATCCTTCTATTTTGCCTTGAGGCGGCATGGCGCGCAAGGACTGGAATTCGGTTAGAATTGTCGCCATGAACACACCTACCATTGCCATCATCGGTGGCGGGCCGGCGGGGAGCACAACGGCGGAGAAGTTGGCGGTAGGCTGGCGATTGCGCGGCGCAGGCAGCGGCAGGCATCGAGTGCTCGTCTTTGAAGAAAAAATCGGCTGGGAAAAACCCTGCGGAGGCGGGCTCACGCAAAAAGCCTTGCAGCGTTATCCCTTCCTGGCGCAGGCGGCCGGCAAAGGCGTTTTGCTGCACGACGCGGAGTTTACCGCCCCCTCGGGCGCGGCCATCAGCATTCACCTGCGCACGCCCGTGGCGATTTACTCGCGCGCCACGCTGAACCAGATGCTCCTGCAACGCGCCGAGCGAGCGGGCGCGGAAATTGTGGCCGACAGGGTTCTGCGCCTCGAGCGCAAGGACTCCGGTTGGGCGATTGCCGGCCGCCGCGAGACTTATCGGGCGGATTTTGTGGTATTGGCGGCGGGGGCGCGCAGCCGCCTGCGGCGGACGTTCGCAGAAGATTTCCCCCCGCGCGATTTCCTGTTGACCTTGGGCTATTATCTGCCGGTTTCGTGCGACCGCCTGCGCGTGCAGTTTTACGAGAACTTTGAAGGCTATGCCTGGGCATTTCCGCGGCCCGACCACGTTTCCGTGGGCATTGGTGGAAAGGAGCCCATGGCCGCGCTGCGCGAGCGTCTGAGCGTATTCATGCGGAAGTTCGGCTATGCCCCCGACCGGCAGCGAATCTTCAGCCACTTGCTGCCCGCGCTTTCCGTCGAAAGCTGGGGAAGCCTGCGGCTGGCGGGACAGGGGTGGGGCATGGTGGGAGATGCCGCGGGGTTGGTGGACCCCGTCACCGGCGAGGGCATCTATTACGCCATGCGTTCCGGCGAACTGCTGGCCGGGGCGCTGCTGGAAGACTGCCCCCAGATTTACCCGGAGCGCGTGCGGAACGATTTTGGCAGAGGCCTGGCGCTGGCGGCGCGCCTGACCAGGATGTTCTATCGCGGCGAGTTTCTTGGTGGCGGCGTTACCACGCGCATGATAGAGTTCGGGACGCACAGCCGCAAGTTTCTTGCCGCGATGCAGGATTTTATTGAGGGCTCGCACTCTTACCTGGAGCTCATTGCACGCCTTCCCTTGAATTTGGCCCAGGCGCTGGTGGAATCAGGCTGGGGGCGGCTGCGCAATATCTTTGCCCTGCCGCAGGAATAACTGCTAACGAGGCGAAAAGCGTGAAAGGTGCGGAGGATAGCAGCGAAAATCACAATTGAGGAAACCCATGAGACCAACTCTGAGGCTGTTGCAGCATGAACTTATCGACAGAATCATCGCCGAGGCGCGGGAGGTGCTGGGCAAGCTGGGGGTGGAGATTCACAACCCGTCCGTACTCAACCTGCTTTCCGACCATGGCGCCGTAGTGGACGCGAGCACTTGCAATGCCCGCTTGACGGGAGCCATGATCGACAAGGCGTTAAAAACTGTCCCTCACTCTTTCAAACTCCATGATGTTCTGGGCAACGAAACGCACGATTTTAAGGGTGACAACGTATATTTCACCCCGGGCTCCACCGCACTCAATATCCTAGACGCCCGCACCGGCGAAATGCGCAAGCCCACGACGGCGGATTACATTCGCTATGTGAAGTTAGTGAGCGGCCTCGAACACATCGCCGCGCAAAGCACCGCCATGATCCCCGCCGACGTACACGAGAAAATCTCCGATAGCTATCGGCTCTATCTGAGCCTTCTGTATGGAGAGAAGCCGGTGGTGACGGGGGCATTCACCATCGAGTCGTTCGAGATCATGAAGGACCTGCAAGTGGTGGTGCGGGGAAGCGAGGCGGCGTTGCGGGCCAAGCCGCTGACCATCTTCTCCTGTTGCCCCACCGCCCCTATCAAGTGGAGCGACGTGACCAGCCAGAATCTGGTGGACTGCGCGCGCTGGTCGATTCCGGTGGAGCTGATCTCCATGCCGCTTTCCGGTTTCATGGCGCCCGTCACGCTGGTGGGAAGCCTGGTGCAGCAAACCGCCGAGAATCTGAGCGGCGCGGTGATCAGCCAGCTCGTGAAACCCGGGGCGCCGATGCTCTACGGAGGCTCGCCCGCCATCTTCGACGTCCGGTATGAAACCACGCCCATGGGTGCGGTCGAGACCATGATGCTCGACTGCGCGAACAGCGAGATCGGAAAGCGCCTGGGCATGCCCACCCAGGGTTACATTGCCTTGAGCGATGCGAAACTGCTCGACGCGCAAGCGGGCCTGGAAACGGGCGTGGGCGCGACCCTGGCGGCGCTTTCGGGAATCAACAGTATTTCGGGTCCGGGGATGTTGGATTTTGAGAGCTGCCTGAGCCTGGAGAAGCTGGTATTGGATGACGAGATCTGCCGCATGACGGATCGCCTGCTGCGCGGAATCGAACCGCGGGAGGATTTCCCTTCGCTTCCCATCTTTGAGGAAATGCGCCGCGAGAAGCATCTGCTGATTGCCGACCACACGCGCCGCCATTTGCGCGAGGAAATCTTTTTCCCCGGGGCGGTCATCGATCGAGCCAACCGCGCCCGCTGGGCCGCTGATGGCCATTTGACCTTGGGAGAACGCGCTGGACGGGAGGTTACGCGGCTCGTCGAGAGCTACAAACCAACACGACTGGCTGATGAGGCGCGAACGGAGTTGACGCGCCTAATGTCCGCGGAAGCCCGGCGCTACGGCATGGAGTCGCTGCCGGCGGAGTGATTTTGCCTGCGTTGGGGGAGAGACAGGGTTTACCGCACGGGTCGCTCCGTCCCCCGGGCAGTCCTCTGTGTGATTTCAGAATCTCAGTGAAAGGCAGCTCAAGCCGCCGTCCATTTTTTCGAACTCCGACATATCAAGCGCCAGGACCGCGTAGCCGAGCCGCTCGATGGATTCCCTCAGGCGGGGGAAGCCCTCTGGTACCAGCACCCGATCGTTGATGCGCAAACAATTGGCGGCATAACTCTCCCTGGCATTCACGCCGATAAGGTTGTAACCCCGGAAATGGGGGTGCTCTCGCAACTCTTCGCTAATCACAAGATGGTTGTCGCCCAGATAGGCAATACCGCTTTTTAGGTGCAGAACGTTCTCAAATCCCCGAATATCTACAAATGAAGAAGTGCGACCCTCATGCGCCAGGAGTTCCGCGAGCTGTCGGCCGCCCTCTTCGTTCGTACGTTCCGAAATGCCGATGAAGAAGTGGTTCTCCGCCTGGCAGATATCGCCCCCCTCCAGAGTGCCCGGCGCCCGGATTTGGTGGATGGCGGGGAAGAATCGTCCCAGGGGCTCGTGGATTTCCGCCACTTCTCCCTGCCTGCTCGGCGCGCCAGGACGGGTGAGGATGGCGCTGGTGGGCGTGAGCACCGCGGTATCCTCCACAAACGTGGAATCGGCGTGCCGCAGGTCTGCCTCGAGCACGGTGACGCGCAATCCGCAGAGTTCGAGCGCCTGGCAATAACCATGATGTTGATCGAGGGCCTTCTCGTATGAAGGAACGCCCAGCTTTCCCGAAGTCAGTCCCTCTGGAAAGTTCTTGCCTGGTTTGCGAACGATGGCGTTGCGGAACATAGGCTTGCTCCTCTGATCGCCGGCGACGCCAAGCCTGGAGGCGCTCCCCGGCAATCATGCCAATCCCGTGCGACTCCTATGCCGCACAAACAGGTAGGCGGGGACGCACGCGCACAGCAGCAAAACCGCATAGACGGTGCTGCTCGGATCACTCAGGGCGTTGGCGGCAAGGAACAGTCCTGAACCCGCCACCAGGAGCGCCGTAGTCCAGGGGTAGCCCCAGGCGCGAAACGGTCGGGGAAGGTGCGGCTCGCGCCGTCGCAAAACGATCAGCGCAATATAGCAGACACAATAATTGGCCACGAAGATGATGGCGGCCATCGCCACAATCCTCTCAAACGTTCCGGTTGCCACCAATGCCATGGCCGCTCCGGCGGAAAGCAACATAGCCAGCCTGGGTGTGCCGCCGGCGCTGACCCTGGCGGCCCTCTCGGTGAAAAGGCCGTCCCGCCCGATGGCAAAGACGATGCGGGCAGCTCCCAACAAAGCCGAGTTGATGAAGCTGAGCAGCGCCAGCAGGGAAAGCACGGTTATGAACTCGCCGCTCCGTCCGGCGAAAATGATTTGCGCTGCATCCGCGGCCGGGAGTTTGGAGGCAGCGAGCGATGGAATGGGGAGCACGTGCAGGTAAGCCAGATTCATGATGAGATAGAGGGAGATGATGCAGAGCACTCCCCCGATCATCGTGCGCGGCAGATTCCTGGCCGGATTCTTATCTTCTTCGGCGAAATAGATAGCTTCATACCATCCATCGTAAGCCACCACCACGGCGCGCAACGCGGTTACCAACGCCGCCATCGCCAGCAGCAGACTCGCCGGGGATTTCACCAGATCGTGCGGGAGGTTGGCCGCGGCTAGGTGCGGCGTGTGCGCCTTTCCGTTATATAAGAAGCAAGCCCCTGCCAGTATCAGAAAGGCTATGGCGGTCGCGGAACTCGTCAGCTTCTGGACGTTGCTGCTGAAACGAAGTCCCATCCATTGGAGGACGGCAAACGCTCCTAGTACGGCAAGCGCCACCGTTTTGTCACGGCCCGCCAGGCCCGGCAGGAGCGCGCCCACGTAACCGCCAATGGCGTAGGAAACGTAGGCAAGCGAAGCACAGTTGTTGATCCAATCGCCCCATCCCACGGCAAATCCGGCGCCGCCCCCGAAGGCCCGCCGCGCGTAAACATAGAACCCGCCCGCTTGCGGCGCCATGACGGCGAGTTCGGTGACCGAAATCGAACCGAGCAGGGCGTAGATCCCGCCGATTATCCAGACCGCTAGAATCAGGCGAAAGCTGCCGAGCTGGGCCGCCACGGTTCCCGGAAGCCGAAGGATGCCCACTCCAATCGTGCCTCCAAAGATGACCGCCACCCCGAAGCCCACCCCCAGGATGCGCAACAAATGCGCCTTGGGCACCGGCTTGTGTCCGTCGAGCTCGTGTGCGGGAGAGTCCATGCTTCTTTGACGAGGAGTTTGCAGAGCGCCTTCCGTTCCCCAAGCGCCACCCAGTTTAGCGCCACGCCGGATAATGCACCAGTCTCGTGCGTCACAAATCGAGATGGATACGTTGCCGTTCTACGCATGGATTATGACCTCGTAGAGGCGGGTTTATCCCGCCATTTGCCAGGGCGGCGGAATGAATCCCGATCTGATTGCGACGCGGCCATTGCTGGATCATGGCCTTCTGGATTCTTACTGAAAACTGTAAACTGTGGACTGTGGACTGTGAACTGCCTTCCAACATTCCTCGGTGCTGAATTACTGCATGGCGCTGGAGCGGGGCGGGGTTCGTAGCGGCGGGTTTACCCCGCCAGATTGTAGCGTCGATCTCCGATCGACGGTCGGAGACCGCCGCTACAGCGAGGTGGCGGGGTAAACCCGCCGCGAGAACAAGCGGGCATCGGCGGAGCGGGCGCTGCGCCGAAACTCGTGAGCTTCTGCCAGGGTTACGCGAATGCGCTCGCGAATCTTGGGCAAAAGCTCCGGTTGGCGCTCCCCCTGGCGCCGCTGGCTCGTCTCATCCGAGATCGTCGAACTTTTGATGATTGGGGCCGACGATGCGGCTTAGAGTACTCCATGCGCCCTCCGTGTCCAGTCGGCTTTTCCCGTAGTCCTCGCAAAGCATCTCTTCTGGGAGAAAGGCATCGTACTTTTCCGTGAGCTTGTTAGCAATGGAGCGGGACAGAACCAACGGGTCGGCCGGCCCTTGGGCGACGACCTCTTTCAAACACTGACACAACTGATCTGGCTTGACCTTGCTGAGTTGCAACATGATACCTTCATTCACCACCGAGAGGCCGCGAGCCCGAAGCTGAACCGCGATCGTATCCGTAATCCGATCGCCCGCCCACAAGAACAAAAGGGTATCCGCGCCGGATTCCACCAAAGGTCGTTTATCAAGGTGACACCGGCGGAATTTGTCACATCCTTCTAAAAGGAGCTGAGCTGCTGTGGGATCCAAAAACGTCGGCACCGCCCCTTCTTCGTACACGGCAAACATTTCATGTCGCACCTCATCGTGTATATGCCCCCCGAGTCCGGTAAAACTCGGTACGCGCCCCCCCGCTGCCCGTGTTACTTCAATGATCTTTCGCTTGTCATCCACGCTTAGGATCCTCCAGCGCCTCCCGCCGAAGATAATGAATGAGCCCTCTTGTATCGGTCTGTCCACAGGCAGTGTGCCGAGCGTGGTGTCGCCGGCGATGACGCGGTATTCTTCCGGAGTAACGAACACCGTAAAGAAGGAGTAATGATTCACAATCCTTTCGCCTAGCGGTGCGCACAGCAGAGTTCCGTCAGGGGACTGCAGGATCAGACCCTTGCCCCCAAGTCCCTTGAGCAGGCGCGCAAACATTTCCGGCTTGACGCCGTGGAATGGACCTTCCGCGCAAAGCTCCTTCCAGCCTTGTGCAGCCGTAATCCCCCCGTGCTGCGCGATCAATGAAAGAACTTGATGTATTAAAGTTGATAGGTGAAGTCCATCTGGATTGGGCGGCTCGCACCAGTTTCTAACCAAGAGCCGCACAATGGCCACGGCCTGCACAAGTTCCACTCGCAGCTCATCTGTCATTGAAGTAGCAGTGGTGATTTTGGGTTGTTTGATGTAGACGCGAAGCACCGCTGGTTCTCCCCGCCGGCCCGAGCGTCCCAGACGTTGGCGAAGGCTGGTCACTGAATAAGGCGCGCCAATTTGAGCCACACTCTCGACGGCGCCAATATCGATGCCCAACTCAAGTGTGGAGGTGCAGATGGCCGTCGCCGGGATGGCCTTGTTTTTCAATGCCGCCTCGGCGTTCTCACGGAGATTCTTCGACAAGCTGCCATGATGAGGCCAAAACTCGTTGGGAAGCCTTTCCAATTCACACCGCTCCCGTAGCATATCAGCATAAAGCTCCACTTGGCTGCGGCTATTGGCGAAGACGAGATTGCTCTTTCCCCGGAGCTGCTTGAAGATGTCGTCGCCGATTGCGAGCGTCGCGTTGTCCACCTCCGCCGCATCGTTTTCTTTCCCCATCCCCTCAGACGTGCTTGGTGCCTCCGCCTCTTCATAGCCACGGACGATTAGCATTATTTCTTGTCCCACGGCCTTTGAAACGATTGTCTGTACGGCGCTTGCCCCGCCCGGCCTCAGGAATTCCGCCGCAAGGCCCATATCACCCAGCGTGGCGCTCAGCCCAACGCGCGGCACGGTGCGATGAATTGCGCTCTCCAGCCGGGCAAGCAACGATTGCAATTGCCTGCCGCGCTCGGTGACGATAAAAGAATGAAGCTCGTCCACCACTACGTACCGCAAATTTCGGAAGATTGAATGGACGTAAAATCCCTGCTTAACAAACATGCCCTCTAGAGACTCAGGAGTGATCAACAAAGCTCCGCGCGGATCCTTGGTGAATTCCTTTTTTTTCGATGCAGCTATGTCCCCATGCCACGGACGGGTGGGCAACTCCAAACGCTCAAAGAATGGTTCGAGGCGCAGGAACTGGTCGTTGATAAGTGCCTTGAGAGGGCTAATATAGAGGGCCAGACCTTGACCAGACGCCTCGTTGGCCAATCGGGAACCAATCGGCAAAAAGGCGGCTTCTGTTTTTCCTGAGGCGGTGGTTGATGCGATAATTACATCTCGATTGCCCTCCGCAATTGGATCGACCGCAGCCTCTTGGGCTTCCCGTAGCTCAGTCCAATTCTGTTCCCACACCCATCGTTGGACCTTCGGATGAAGACGTTCGAAGGCCCGGGACTTTGCCCCATCAGTCATAGAGTTATAGCTTGAAGCTTGCGAGTTCATCCCCCCCGGGGACCGGCTGCCTGGAGGCGGCTTCAGGGGAGGTCGATTCGTCGATGGCGGCGGTAGCGAGATGAGGATCAGCATCCTTTTCGGGTGAAACCTCAGCCACCAGCTCTTGCCACGAAGCCTGCTGGTTTTGCTCCAAAACTGACAGGAGATTTGTGAACGCCTTGATGGTCGTTCGTGGTGTACGGAAGTAGGCCTCGCCAATTCGTTTCAGGCAATACTCCATAAACTGCTTCAACGCTTCGTCGGGAATTAAATATTGCGCCGAGTCGCCATACGCGAACACGTCTCGGATCTTTCCCAGCAAAAGAAAGAGTTCTTCCTGCGTAAGATTTGCGAGTCGGATGACAGGCGAATTGTAATCAACAAGGCCATTGGTGGCGAAGGTGTTCTCCGCAAGGCGAGACTGCAAAGCTTGATAGCTGTAGAGGCCTCGGCGAGTGTCCATCAAGAATTCCGGAGTCCCGCCCATGACAAACCCTAAGCCTGCTGCCGAACCCTGAAGGCAGTCGTTGAGCATTCGCAGAATCTCTTCGTAGTTGGCATTTCGTGATTGTGTATTCGCGAGCTTGTAGAGGTTCACCATCTCGTCGAGCATCACAAACAATCCCTGGAATCCGGCGAGCCTCACAAAACGCCCCATCAGTTTTAGGTGATCGTAAAAGTTAGCATCATCAATGATCGTTCGCACTCCAAGCGCGGCACGCGCGTCGGTGCGGGTGGAGAATTCGGCTCGCAGCCACCTCACAGCGTCATTCTTCAGATTCTCGTTGCCCGTGTCGTATCCACGCCAGTAAGCGCCTACGACCTCGGCGAAGTCGTATCCCCCGCTCATTTCCGAAAGGGATTGCAATCGTGAGTGTATTACGGTTTCTGGCTTCGCCCCGCTTCCTTCAGCCTCCTCCAAAGCCGTCAACACAAAGCGCTCGACGACACTGCTCATCGCCTTCCCCTCGGAATTTGACCTGGTGGCGAGGTTTTGCATCAACTCGGAATAAAGGGACCTTGCCGCTCCGTCTGATGAGTGCAAGCGGCGGTCTGGAGAAAGGTCTGCATGTGCCGTCACCATGTGCCTTTCCTGAGCAATCGAGCGGATCAGATTGAGGAAGAAAGTCTTGCCGGAGCCGTATTCCCCGACTGCAAGCCGGAAGGCCGATCCGCCCTCCGCGCATCGCTCGATGTCTTTGAGGAGAGCCTCCACCTCGCGAAGCCGTCCAACCTGGATGAGATGCTGGCCGATTCTGGGCACGACGCCCGCCCCAAGCGACTGAATGATGGCGTCGCGTTCTTTTTCCCGGATTTTGTTCATAGTCCCAATTCCTTCAATGCTGCTGAGTTAACTTCGATCCGCTCCGCACCTTCTAACAGGGGCTCGCCGAAGTTATCCAGCGTTTTTTCATTGATGGCGTCAATGGCGCCATCCAGGAGGACTTGATGGGCGCTGGCGAGCGGCTGTAATTCCTCTCGGGCCCAGGACGGCTTTGAAACCAGGATCCTCAGAAACGCTGACTGTGCCGGACTGAGGCCGAGGATTGACCCTTGCGCCGGGGCCGGGATGCCTGCTTCTGCCGACGTCTGATCATCCTCCACGAAAATGTGCCGAAGCAACTCAGAAACTTGCTCCGATTCCGCTCGTATCGCGCCCACCTTCGTCATGTCGACCTCGATTCGCCCTTTCTGATGGCCATCAGAAGTCGGAGGCGGAGGAATAGCAAATCCTCCGCCTCCCGAATCGGGGTCCTGAACGATGACGGGAGTGGTTGAGGTGCGCTGCACGTCTGAATATAAAGTTTCCGATTCCAGACCCAGCAATCGATAGACTTTTTCCAGAGCGTTGACTCCGGACGGGGAAATGTGGCCGTGCGCGCCGCTCAGTCCAACCAAGTACCGTCCGATGGTAGTCCTTTGGCTGAGGTCTAAGCTTTCAATCCGCTTTTTGTCGCGGAATGTGTTTGGCTTGGATACCAGTAGCCAATGCAACTTCGCCCGGAGTCGCTGCCTTTCCGGCGCAGTTAGGCGGAACGCGCTGCACAAATATCCTAACAAGTGGTCCTCGGTATCAGCCCTATTAACCTCATCTGCCGTCAATACCATAGCGCCGAGACGGAGTGTTAGCGAAGCCGTGTTTATCACCGCGTCTGGGCTGCTCGGAGTGCCCGGCGGTAATTTGAAGAATACCAACTTACCGTCGGAAGGCGGCGCACAAGAGCCGAAGCGGACGTCCGGTTCGATCCCGAACCCCAACTTTTCAAGGCACTCCACCAGCATGAGCGCGTCATGTTTTCCGTAATGCTCCCGATGAATCTCGGGCCATTGGGTCTCTAATTCCCTGAACTCAATCGTAGCGATCTCTTTGTCGTCTAAGGTCCGGGTTAACCATGCAATAAACTTTAAGCCCTCATCTTTTGGCTCGCACAACAATTCTTTCGGTAACAGAACGAGTGCTTCGGGTGCCAGCCGTCGGTCCGGGTTACGCCCCAGCAACTGGCTGTACCTGTCAAGCTCGTCGATGCATCCTTCCGCGAGAGCGCGAAGTTCCCTCATTGGCTCCTCGGAGTCCGTCACATCTGTCAGAGCCGCGGTTCCGTTGAGCACAGTTGCGCTGACTGTCAGCCCCAAGAACGACGCGCTTGCTGGCTTGTAGTCGACTCTGATCTTTGCGGTGGTTGCCCTGAGAAGAATTCCTTCGCCGTACTTCTGCCCGTACCGAATCTGGAAGAGCCGCACGAACTCCTGGCGGCAGCGGTGAGCGGGAGTGCGCGCGTAATATCCTAGACTCGATTCGACCCATTTCAACGCCAACTCAGGACTAAGTGGCTTGCCTTTCGCCGCAAGCCTTCCGAGCATAACTCGAAACGCGAGATTGATTCCTCCACCCAGGCCGCATTCCAGCTCTGGGCAAATCTCATCGAGCATTCCGGCCGTAAGCAACGACACCCTCACCATGTCACGCAATTGGCTCGCGTAATGCCTGAATGATCCATTTTGTACATAAATGCCCAGCAGACGGTTTAGTTCCTCCAGCAGCAACTGTCTTTCTGTGTTCGTGACAGCTTCCCGCTCAGCAATTAGTCTGCGCTCTAAACCGTAGAAGAAAAGAAAGACAATGCCGATGCTGACAGCAGGATCTTGCCTTCCCCCCGCAAGCCATCCCAGGTAAAGCCCTCGCGCATTCGGGGACAAGTTAGAATAGGAAGGCCAGTAGGGTATTTCCTCGCCTCGACATAATCCTGAGAGGTCTAATACTGGGAGGTTCGGATTGATAAGCGCCGGCTCGATTCCATGCCCAGAGACTTGCGCCAAGTGTGATCCCACATAAATCATTCCGCCAGCGATCATATATCCGTGAATCTCTAATTGACCGCCCGGCGGAATCCACGCCCCTATGGAACCTTCTCGCGCACTCGCGGTCTTTGGTGTGACACCGGCAACGACAGGGACCTGAGGGGGAAGAACCGGTTGCGCGCGTGATTCTAACAGGCGGCCCAAGGTCTGAGGTTGACGCTGGCGTCCACCGAGTGCTCTAAAGAGCACCGAAAGAAGAACGATAACGAAGATGAGAGCGACAACGAGGAAGTCCATTCCGTAATTCCTTCGGTGTTGCACAGACTATCAAAAGCACTCTTCGAGGGGCAACTCGCGCCGCTAGCCAAGGGTGGAGCTTTCGGCGCGGCGCGCTCCCAGGTGCAGGATGGCCTCGCCCCAATGGCCCACACGCTGCTTCACCAGGGCGTTTACCGGATCGATTTTCATCCGCTGCGTACACCAGCGGAAGGTTCGATTGGGAGGCGGGTAGCCCCGTCCAATGATGTTCACCCAAAAGGACTCTTCGATGAGTGGTTTCAGCAGGTTGGCGTCAATATTCAGGTTGTTCTGCTCGGAGCACTTGCGCATGCGGTCCAGCGTGCCTTCGATCATCTCGGCAATGGCGGGAATCGAAAATACGGTAGATGGCATACGGTAGACGGTAGATAGGGCGGCAGTTACGCCAGACAGTGCACGGTAGACGGGGCGGCGAACCTGCTCGGCGGGAGCAACAGGATCACGTCGTTTGTAGGGCCGAAGTGCCTTCGGCCCAGGCCGAGCGCTGCTCGGCCCTACATTGCCGCTAAATCCCGCCTGCCAGGGGCGCTGGTTTTCCCGATAAAGCTGCTGGAGAGAAGCTTTGATGTCCTGAAACATTCTTTGTCTCGTCGCGGGGAGTATACACCCGCAGCTCGAATTTTCAAGTATTATCTCTAAGATACAATCAGCGGTGCGCGGCGAATAGGGGGCTGGAGATCAGGGATTAGGGGTTGGGGGCTGGGGGCTGGGGATTAGGGAAGAACCACTAACCACTATCCACTAACCACTCTGTCCACTGGCCGCTGACGACTGGCGTAATCCCGTGTCCCCTATCCTGTGTTCCCTATCCCGCGTCCCGTTTCCCGTATCCCGATTGTCAGTTAGCAACCAGGGAAGGATCGAGCCGCGGGAGGAACCCAGACACCTGAAACCTGTCACCTGTCACCTGTCACCTGCTCTTCCGCGGGTTCAGGCGGCGGGCGGTTGAGGGGAGGCAGTAGGCAGTGGGCAGTAGGCAGAAGGCAGCCCTGCCACCAGTTGGGGCCGGATTCAATAGACTGTGACTCGCAGTTTCATGGACCTTTTAGAATCAGCGTGTTGCCTGCTGGGCACAGGCCAGTGGGCAGTAGGCAGAAAGCGGGAGGCGGCAGGCAGTAGGTGGCGGGCGGTAGGCAGATGGCAGAAAGCAGGAGGCAGCAGGCTGACTTCTAACTTCTGGCTTCTCACTTCTAAATTCCAACTTCCAACTTCTGGCTCCAGGCTCCTGACTCCTGACCCTTAGGTTACCGGAGTCCGATGGTCGGATTCAGACCGGACCTGAAATCGGGCCTGTCTCCCCCAGGTGAGTGACCACTCACCACTGGCGACTATCCACTGACGCCTGACGGCTGCTTTCCCGACCCCACCCCTTTCGTCAACCTCTGAACTGGCGGGATTGTCAGGTTCCGGCTCCGGCCAGTGATCGGCCCGGCAAAAAGATGTCAAAAATGAAGCCCGCTGCCGTAAGTCATTGAAAACAAATGGGTAGGCACAAATACAAGTAAGTTGTTTAAAATCAGCTTGTTGCAATGAATTCAAAGGGAGCCTAATGGTTATCAAGGAGCTTTGAGGACTTGTAAAGAGATCTGGAATATCCAGTATCTCTCCCACGCCGCGCATCACGAAAGGAATTTGGCTAAAATGGACCTTGTGGAATGGTGCAAACTCGCAAGCAACGCCCCCCACTGGTTCGCAGCCGGCACGGGCAAGACCAATCTCCTGCACGGAGCCGCGAGCTTGCTTGCCCGGCGCCAACAGAGGGTTCTGGCCGTGAATATGGGCACCCTTATGGCCGGCACGCTCTTCGCCAGCGACTTTGCCTGCTTCAGTTACTATCCAAGTCTCGCTCCCGCGAGGGCGTTCGGCGATCCGTTTTCCGTAGGCCGAGGCTACTCCAAGGGAGCCAAAACGGTCAATAAACAAGTTAGAGCTTATGGGCCGAGGGGCCCGAAGACCTTACACCTTGACATCCGGTCCCCAAAACGATATATAGACGCGCGGGAAGAAGTTACAAACGAATGCGCACCAGGTGGTGGCAAATGCTGTTGCCGACGGCCGCCATGGCGTGCATCACCGCAGAGCAGGATTTGGCGATCACGGTTAATGCCCAGCGCTCAGGAGCACCGGTCAGGGGCCTGATTTTTGGCGGTTTCATGGAGCCCGCCACGACGGCAGTCCGGCAGAGGATCCTCTCCGCGGAAATCCTTCTATCCTTCTCTGCCACATACTTCCGGATTCATGCACTTCACTGTCACCCAGAGGTGCTACAACCTCCTGTCCGAATTGTAGCGGAATGATTTAGGGGGACGCGGCCGATGAGATTCGTCGTTTTATCGAGCATATTGTTGGGCATAGTGACTTGCGCCCTGTCGTGGGGGCAAGCCTCGGGTCTGGGTCCCACGGTTTCCGTTAAGAGCGGAAAACTTCGGGGCAGCCTCACGAACTATGGCGGCGCAGTCTTCAAGGGCATCCCCTTTGCACAACCGCCAACGGGCGAGCTGCGCTGGCGGGAACCGCTTCCTGTTAAGCCCTGGGCCGGCCTCCGCGATGCAGCTGCTTTCGGCCCGGCATGCGTTCAAGGCGGTGCGGAAGGCGCCAACAGCAACGAGGACTGCCTTTATCTGAACGTCTGGACGCCGGAGTGGCCGGCGAAACCGCGCACGCCGGTGATGGTCTGGATCCATGGCGGAGGTAATTTCGCGGGCGCAGCATCTATCCCTACCTACGACGGCGAGAGCCTGGCCCGCCACGGCGTGGTGTTGGTGAGCACGAATTACCGGCTCGGCGTCTTCGGCTTCTTCGCGCATCCCGAGCTCACGCAGGAGTCGCCGCACCATGTCTCCGGCAATTATGGGCTGCTCGATCAGATTTTGGCCTTGCGCTGGGTGCAGGAGAATATCGCCAGATTCGGCGGCGACCCCGGCAATGTCACGATCTTCGGTGAATCGGCAGGCTCGCTGGACGTCAACATCCTGATGACATCGCCTCTGTGCCGAGGGTTATTCCAGCGCGTCATCGGAGAAAGCGGGCCGGTGGTTGCTCCGCCGCCGCTGGCCGAAGCGGAGAAGAAGGGGGAGAGCCTCGCCGCAAAGCTGAATATTACCGGCAGCACGGTCCTGAAGGAACTGCGCGCTCTCTCCAGCGCTGAGCTCCAAAAGGCAACCGGACAAGGCTTGGCGTTCCTCGGTCCCACGCTGGGAGTGGTGGTGGACGGGTGGGTGTTTCCAGAGTCGCCGATGAAGGTATTTTCTTTAGGTAAGGAGCAACCAGTGGGGCTGTTACTGGGCAGTAATTCCCAGGAGCTTCAGAAGCCGTTTTTCCCGATGTCCGGTACTCTCCGCAACGCCATCGAAGAAGAATACGGCGCGTTGGCGGATCGCGCGCTGATGCTGTACGGACTGAACGGCGCAACGGAGCCCAAGCCCGACCCTGAGTTGGGATCGGTCCTGGCACAGTGGGCCACGGACTCGCAGTTCCGCTGCGGCTCGATGGCGGAGCTGGTTTGGCACACCACCGCCAAAAATCCAGGCTACCAGTATCAGTTTTCGCGCGCCGCGGCGGGAAGAGAAGCCCCGGGAGCGCCTCATGGCAGCGAGGTGCCGTATGTCTTCGGCACGCTGGGGCGTGGGCCGTCGATGTCGAAGTACGACGCCACGGACCAAGAGATTTCGGCGGCGATGCAGGGCTACTGGACCAACTTCGCGAAAACTGGCGACCCCAATGGCGGAAACCTCCCGCGATGGCCGCGGTTTGAGCCGAATGCGCGCGCGTATCTCGATTTCACCGATGCCGGCCCGGTAGCCAAAGAAGGGCTGCGGCGGCCGATCTGTGAGCTGTATACGGAGAATCTGAAGCGTCGGGTGGCGCAGTAACCCGGGACGAGGGTTTGAAGTTCTAATTGAACGTCGCCGCATCGGCGAATGCTCCGTTAGCGGAGGCCTTCGGATCGATTGCCCCCGCGGCATAGGACGCACGCTGACCCACCCCGTAGAAACGGATCTTGGGATGTTCGGCGGTCGTCCCTTCCTCGGCCCCCTTTCTGGCCCCGGCCAGACCGAACTGCATATTTGATTGGCCCCCGCATTTTGCTTGGAGAGGTCCTTATGCGCAACATTTTCTTTCGTTCCCTTCTCCTGTGTATTGCCGCCGCGGCTCCGTTGTTTGCCGCGGACCCCGTGCTCTGGTACCGGCACCCGGCCCAAAGATGGGGCGACGCACTCCCCGTCGGCAATGGCAGGCTGGGCGGCATGGTTTTTGGCGGCATCAGCAAAGAGCGCATCCAACTGAACGAAGACACGGTGTGGAACGGCAAGAAACGCGACCGCGTCAACCCGGAGGCGCTCCAGGCTTTGCCGGAGGTCCGCCGCCTGCTCTTCGAGGGCAAGCCTCGCGAGGCGGAGGCGCTGGAAGACCGGAAGATGATGGGCATTCCGAATCGCCAGCCGCCCTATCAGCCGTTGGGGGACCTGAACATCGAGTTCTCCGGCCAGGACAATGCCATCGACTATCGCCGCGAGCTGAACCTCGCCACAGGCATTGTGCGCGTGACCTATCGCATCGGCGAAGCGACTTACACGCGCGAGGTGTTTTCCTCGGCGCGGGACCAGGCGTTGATCGTTCGCATCACCTGCGACCGGCCCGGCCAGGTGTCGTTTCGCGCCACGCTCTCGCGCGAACAGGATAGCCAGACCACCGTGGCCGCGCCCGACCGTGTCATCTTGCAAGGCGAAGCGATTGCCCATACGAATTTCTGGATGCGTGGGAACCTGACTCCCGAGCGCCTCAAGGCCGAAAAGGACCAGCTCGAACCGACGGGCGTGAAATTCCGCGCGGTTCTGCGCGCCTTCAACGAAGGCGGTGAGGTGCAAGCTTCCGGCAGCGAAGTGGTCGTCTCGCGAGCCAACGCCGTGACCCTGTTGCTTGTCGCCGCGACGGATTATCGCGGCGGCGATCCCGCCTCGGCTTGCGCCCGGTATTTGACTGAGGCCGCCAAGCCGTACTCCACCCTCAAAACCGCGCACATAGCGGACCACGAGAAGCTGTTCCGGCGCGTCGAGTTGGAACTGGCATCACCGGCCAGCGATCCGTCGGTTGAGGCCCTGCCCATCGACGAGCGTCTGGCCCGGATCAAGAATGGCCAAGATGACCCCGGCCTTTGCGCGCTCTACTTCCAATTCGGCCGGTACCTGCTGATGGGCAGCAGCCGCCCCGGCACCATGGCGGCCAACTTACAAGGGATCTGGAACGAGAGCATGGCGCCGCCGTGGGACAGCAAGTACACCACCAATATCAATGTCGAGATGAATTACTGGCCGGCCGAAGTCGGCAACCTTTCGGAAACCACGCAGCCTCTGTTCGACTTGGTGAAAATGTCGCTCGACAGCGGCCGTCGCACCGCCAAGGAGATGTACGGGGCCCGCGGCTTCGTGTTTCATCACAACCTCGATGCCTGGGGCGACACCGCGCCCGTCGATTACGCCTATTGCGGCGTCTGGCCGATGGGCGCCGCGTGGCTGGCGCTGCACTTCTGGGAACATTACCAATATGGGCTGGATCGCGCTTTCTTGGCCCGCGAAGCCTACCCCATGATGAAGGAAGCCACACAGTTTCTTCTCGACTTCCTGATCGACGACGGCAAAGGCCACTTGGTCACCAACCCCTCCTATTCGCCGGAGAACAGCTACCGCATGGCAGATGGAACGGTGGGCCAGCAGACGGTCGGCGCCACCATGGATTACGAGATCATCTACGTGCTGTTCCATGCCACCATGCGCGCCTCACAGATCCTGGGCATCGACGCCAGTTACCGCGCACAACTCGAAGCCGCGCTCCAGCGCATCCCGAACCTCAAGATCGGCAAGCATGGTCAATTACAAGAATGGAGCGAAGACTATGACGAGCCTAACCCGGGAATGGGTCACGTGTCGCATCTGTTCGCGCTGTTTCCCGCCGATGAAATTACGCTGCGGGGCACCCCCGAACTGGCCCAAGCCGCGCGCATCTCGCTCGAGCGGAGGGTGCAGAATGGCGGCGGCCAACGCGACTGGCCGGCGGCCTGGTACGTGAACCTCTGGGCGCGGCTGGAAGACGGCGATCACGCCTACCAACACATCCGCGGCGTGCTCTCCACTTCCGCCGAGAGTCTGTTGAATGCCGGGCGCTTCTTTTTCCAGATCGACGCTAACTTCGGGGTGACTTCCGGGATCGCCGAAATGCTCTTGCAAAGCCACTCCGGAGAGATCGCGTTTTTGCCGGCATTGCCGTCTGCCTGGCCGGAAGGCCGCTTTCACGGACTCCGCGCCCGCGGCAACGTGGAAGTCGACGCATCCTGGAAGGGCGGCCGGGCGGTCTCCGGCGCGCTGCGCCCCGGCGTCGCGGGCGAGTTCAAACTCCGGCCGCCGCATGGCCAGCGCATCGCCAGAATTCAATGCGCCGGGCGGACAATCCCGGTGACCGAATCCGGCGGCGTCTGGCAGGTCCGCCTCGAACCAGGCCGGGAATACGCGATCACGTTTGAATGAGGGGGAGGGAACACCGTGCCCGGTGCTCAGCGGAGTTCTCCCGAGGAGGATTCCTCTCCGGCGGTCTCGCGGCGCCCGCCTTCATAGCGGCGCCGGCTCCCCCGGGCGCTCACGAAAGGTCAACCGGACAGTGGTTTTGTGGAAGGATTATCTCCAGGAGAGCGCTGAGGAGAGCCATGCTGGTTCCGGCCTTGGATGGCACCACGCTGGGGCACGGCCGTCAGTCCGCCTGTCAGCACTGCCCGTAAACTTGACTTAGGGTGTGCGGATTAGTAGACTCGTGCCTATGAGTTGCGATGACGGTAAAGGCCCCCTTGTGGACCTGTCGAAGCGCTCCTTCCTTCAAGCCGTCGCGTCTTCTCTTGTCGCAAGCCTTGTCCCGGGAGGTGCGCAACCATCTTCCGCCGCAAAAGGCAATCGGCCAAGTCGGAGACTCATTGTAGTGGTTCCGGGTGGTGTTCGGCGGCAGGAGACGTTTTCCGAAAGGGGCAAGAGGAATATCCCTCACCTTTACCAAGATATGCTCCCCTCAGCGGTTTTCTACTCCAATGTCCGGAACGAGGGAGTAACTTCTCATTTCAACTCCATCTCCAGCATTGTGACCGGCAACTGGCAGCGCGTAGATGATTGGGGAATGCAGCCCCCGGCAACGCCGACTCTATTCGAATACTCGCGCAAGCAATTGGGACTCGCTCCCGGCGAAGTCTGGATGATTTCCAGCAATAAGGTAATGACCGAGCAGATCGGAGCGAGCAGTGCAGGGACCTACGGCCCGACTTACGGCGCCAATGTGGTTTTCCCCAAGCAGCTCCTGGTTGCGGCGGTGGAGGCGGCGATCCAACAAGGGCGCCAGCAGAACATGATGGACCGGGCGAAAGTGCAGCAGGAAATCGAGTCAGTGCTGCGCGGGTCCAACTATGAGGGCCTCGGTTGGAACATCATGGGCGAACGGCAGGCGGGGGAAATGATGGCGCCGGTGGAAACCGCCATCCAGCAGTTCGTCCACGCCAACGCCCCGGCGACAGGGGACCAGCTCACTTACTTCGTCGCCGTCGAAATCATGCGCAAGTACGCGCCTTCTATTCTCTTCCTGAATTTTTCCGATATCGAAGCCGCCCACTTCGGATCGTATTCGATGCACGTTGCCGGGATTCGCAATACCGACCGGTTGATTTACGAGCTTTGGCAGGAAACCCAGTCCAATCCGGAATATCGTGGCAACACCCTGATGGTCATACTGCCGGAGTTCGGCCGCGATCCGGACGGTTCGAATACCAATGGCTTCCTGAATCACCGCTCCAACGACGACACGTGCCGGCGCGTGTGGATGATGTGCCTTGGACATCCCTTGTCACGCCCCCAGGTGATTGACCGGCCCGTGCGGCAAGTCGATCTCTGCCCCACGCTGGCGGCGTGGATGGGATGCAAAGCCACGGAATCAATCGGAGGAACCCTGGCCGAGTTGAGCGCTTGAAGCGCGGCACAGCCCGGCGCCCTCCGTGCCAGTTGAGCGTTGCCCATGAACCCGCACGACAACCTGCCGACTACCCTTCGCAAGGCCCGTGAAGACGGCCTGATTGAAAGGCTGCCCCTCACCTTCCAACCCTTCCTGAATCAGGAAATGAGCCGCTGGGAGCTCAAATTCCCCTACGAGCAGCGATACCTGGAGAGCCTGGTGGGTTTTCTCGACAGCCTTCCGCCCGATCGCTTTGCTGACCTTTTTAGCGGAGTTCGCAGGATCGAATCCTCCATGGGGATTAACGAACGCCAGTTCTCCGCGCACGAACAGACGATGCGGGAGGCCTCGATCCTGGCGCGGTCGCCCTATTACCTGGAGTGGCGGCAGGAGATCGACCGGGTATTTCAGCAGATTGACCGCTCGGCTTTTGCCCAAGAGCAAGCTCGCTTAAGCCAGGTGAATCGCCTGATTTTGCTGATATTTCCATCCGTGCTTCCGGTCGATCCGCCGAGCGTTGCCGAACAATGGCCGGGCGGCCGCCTCTTGCGCCTGGACGGAACAGCGCAGGGTTCATCCCCGCGGTCCATCCTGGAAAGAATTCTCAAAGGACCGCCGCTGGCCGATGGGCGGGCGGCTGCCGGGGTTCTCGAGGAATACGTCCGCCGGCCCGGCCGGAGCTTCGCCGATGTCTGGGTGCTGGAGCCGGGGACAAGAATGCGGACCCTCTTGAGCGGCCTGCAAAGCGCTCCGCCGGAGCCACCGCGGGCCACGCTTCTCAGCTTTAAGGAGTTGAAGCCTTTTCGCGAGGGGGTTCTTGACCATATCAAGTCCATGGCGCGAGATATTTCCGATGCCGACGCCATTTATGCCAGGCTGCGCTCCATGGACGTCAGCGATTGGTGTCCGCCGGAAGTGGGAAATATCCCGGCAGTCCGCGAGTTTATTCGCTCGCTCTTTCTCACCGGCAACGGGTCTCCGCTCCTCAGCAATGCCTTTGTGGAATGGGGTGCCGTGGAGGCGATGACTCATGCCCGTCCATCGGTTGTTATCGGGGAATTTGGGCTGCGCAACAAACCCAAACCCTTCACCAGCGTCGCGGTTTTCGAAAATCAGGAAAGGGCCACGCCCCAGCCGCCCGTTCCCGACCCCGAGGGCAGCGCGGTGGACGCCGTGATGCTGGCTTATTACACGTGGCTGGGCGCCACCCGTTACGTCGAGTACCAGCGAAGCGTCTGCCTCGGTTTGTTTGAATCCACGCCCTACGCCTGGGTGGCGGGCTCCCCGGAATTTCCCTTGTGGAACGAAAAGGAACCTGTCTCCCCCGAACGAATAGCCGCAGCCTTGCAAACCTGGCTCGCCTGAGCATATCCGCAAGCTGAAGCCGCCTTTCAACAAATCGCCCTATGCCTCGGGCGCATTGCCACGCCTGCGCACAGGGCTTGGTGTGTAAGATGGCTGTTCGGGGGTAGCTCTAAGCGGCGGGCTTGCCGGTGTCCAACGCAGGTGGTGACATGCCCTGCACTCCCTTGTTGTGTACCAACCCCCGCGAAAAATAAAAAATTCGTTGCACGGCGCGCATTTCGCCTTGAAATGTGGTATACAGATTCTCCATGACTTGTGTGAACAACGCGGTCTTCCAGCAGGTTCCGTGAGGGTCTAAGGGCGTGAAAGGAAATGTTATGGAATCCCTTGATGCGGAAATTAAGGAGCCATGCAGGCTTTCGTTGGAGCAGTTGAGCCGATTGCCTGATCAGGATTTACTACAGCACCTTCGCTCCCGACATGGCGATGCGCTCGCCGTGCTGTTCACTCGGTATCATCGGCTGATTCTAAGCGTGGCATTCAAGATCCTCCGCGATCCGGCAGAAGCAGAAGATGTGATGCAATCCGTCTTTCTCGAGATCTACAAGGCGGCGGGTCAATTCGACCCATCGCGGGGCACTGTCAAAGTATGGCTGCTTCAGTACGCGTATCACCGTAGCTTAAGTCGCCGCGAGTATCTCAGGGTGCGGGGTTTTTACGAGCGAAGTCAACGAGAGCCCCGTCCATCCAATTTCGGGGAAAGCTTCCGCGGGGACGCGCTGTTGACTCATCCCGAAGCCCACCGCTTGGTGCGGGAGGGGCTGGACAGCCTGAATTATTCCCAGCGCATGGTGCTGCACATGGCGTATTTCCTGGATATGCCGCTCAAGGACATCGCCGCAAGCACCGGGGATTCCCTGGGAAACGTGCGGCATCATTATTACCGCGGGCTCGACCGCTTACGATCGCTTTTGCTGCCGCGGAATGGGAACGGGAGCAAAAGGCCAACCAACAAAGTAAAGTATGAAATCGCTAACCAAGGGGCTATCGATGCGGAAGTTGAAATCACTTAAGAATGTCTGCCCACCGGCCGCTACGGAACGGCTTTCGCCAGACGAATACAAGAGCATGATTGAACATGTGGAGCGGTGCCCGTCGTGTCATGCGGCACAGGAGGGTTTCTCATCTTCTCTCCTGCAAATGCCGGCGGAGGAACGAGACGCGGTGAATGTCGCGCTCCTGCGCCATCTTGAGAATGGCGGGTTGCAAAAACGTTTTCTTGAACGGGCCAATGCCGAAGGCATACCATTTTCCCATGTCCCGGGAATTGGACCCGAGGAAGAGCGGCAGCGAATCTTCCGTCCCGGCCTGGCGTTTCGTTGGGTCGCGGCGGCGGCTGCCCTGGTAATGATTGTGGCCGGGATTAGGTACCACTCTGTCCACCAACGAGGCATGGCTCGTAGCGGCGACTTAATGTCGCCACGCGGCGACCTAAGGTCGCCCCTTCAGTCCGTGACTGGGCGCGGGATGGAAGCCCGTGCCTCAGCTACCGCCGCGGAGGCGCGGCTGACGGAGCTCCAGGCCACCCTCAAGGCTTCGAATGAGACCATCTCTGCGCTTGAGGATGAGAACGCCGCGTTGGTTGTACGGATTGGCGCTCTGGAGAAGGACCTCGCGGCCAACCGGTCCGAAAAGCAGACTCTGCAACAGGCTCTGGCTCACTTGACCGATCTGAATACACAGTTGGCCAGCGAGAATGATGGCCGTGCGCGGCTTTTCGCTAGTGTCAAAGCGCAGCTCGAGGAGGCGCGCGCCCGTGGGACTGAGGCGGAGGCCGAAATTGCCTCCGAACGGGGGGAGGTCCGAACGCTCTCGGACCGGCTCAGGACGCAGACGGACACGCTCAACCAGGACCGGCAATTACTTGCGGCGGGGCACGATATTACCGACCTTATGGGCGCGCGGAATCTTCACATCGTGGATGTCTACGATGCGGACGCAAGACCCAAGAAGCCGAAGTCCTTTGGAAGGATTTTCTATACAGAAGGCAAGTCCCTGATCTTCTACGCCTACGATCTGGACGAGAGGAAATTGGCCAACGCCAATTATGCGTTTAAAGTCTGGGGCGAGCGGCTCGGCGAACCGACCTCCGTGAGAAATCTCGGTATCTTGTATGCGGACGACACAGCGCAAAAGAGATGGGCCTTGAAGGTAAACGACCCGCAACAGCTTGCCGAAATCAACTCAGTGTTTGTGACTCTCCAATATCAGGATGGCAAAAACCCGCTCGGCCAAAGAATTCTCTTTGCGTTCCTTGGAGGCACAGCCAACCACCCTTAAGGGAGCGGGAGCCAAAGTTGCTTCGCTGACACGCTAACCAACTTGATGGCGGAGTTCCCTTACAACGTCTCGCTGAAACCAGCGCGTGAGTTCCCCAGCTCTGTGACTCTCTATCTTGATACCTTGCCCTTCGTCAACAGCATGCGTAGGGGAGTAAATTGGGTCGCCCCATAAGAACCTGAGGAGGGAATTGTATGGGTTATCGGAAGGCGTGGTTTCCGCCTGGGGTGTGGGGCATCCGGTTGCCCGGGAACTCGGTGCGTTCTCGCAAGGCGAAACTTTGCTCGGTTTTTGGGATGCTGTGTCTCCTTCCGATATTATTGGCTACCTCGGTGCGAGCTCAAGTCGACACGGGGAGAATCTCCGGGTTGGTGAGCGACCAGTCCGGCGGGGTAATTCCACAAACCACCGTCACGCTGACAAACGAAGGCACAGGCCTCAAGTTTGTCGGGAACACGGGCACCACCGGGTATTACATGTTTCCAGGTCTTAGGCCGGGCACTTATCGTGTGGAAATAGAAGCCACCGGCTTTGCCAGATTTCTACAGCTCGGCATTATCTTGGACGTCCAACAAGACGTGGTCATCAACGCCATACTTAAACCTGGGTCAGGTGATGCAGACCGTGGAGGTCACCGCCGCACCGCCTGCTCTGCAAACCGAGAGCGGCATCGGTGGGCCAGGTGGTGGGACAGCCAGGCAGTCAACGATCTACCCCTGAACGGCAGGAATTTCACGTTCCTGGCGCAGACCGTTGCGGGCGTGCACATGTCGGGATTCTGGAGCGGCGGTTTTGGGGCCTCCGGGTCATTCAGCGCCAACGGCACGCGGCCCGAACAGAACAACTATCTCCTTGATGGCATGGATAACAATACCAACCAACTCGATTTCCTGGCGGGCACGAACTACGTCAACCTTCCCCCACCGGATGCCATTGGGGAATTCAAGCTGCAGACCGCCGACTACTCTGCGGATGTAGGCAGAGGGGGAGGCGCGATATTGAATGGAACGATCAAGTCCGGCACGAATCAGCTCCACGGCGATGTTTGGGAATTCCTGCGCAACGACAAATTTGATGCCGCCCAATTCTTTGAAAACTCCGGTGGGATCAAGAAGGGTGAGTACCGCCAGAATCAATTTGGCGGAACCATTGGCGGTCCCGTGGTTATCCCACATGTTTACGACGGCAAGAACAAAACCTTCTTCTTTGCCGACTACCAAGGAACCCGCATCCGCCAAGGCCAAACCCATGTGAATACGGTGCCGACGGCGGCGGAAGTGTCAAGCGGGTTCACCGACCTTTCGGACATGATTAGCGGCCAGACCGACGCCACATGTCTACAAAGTGGGACTTGTACCAGAACGGACGATCTGGGTCGAGTATTCGCCAATGGAACCGTTTTCGATCCTGCCACAACCCGACCCGTCACGCAGGGTGCAATCGATCCTGTCACCGGGCTGACCGCCGCCTCGAGCGGCTTTGTGCGCGACCCCTTCTTCCCCGGCAGCCTGACGGGAGTGACGAATTTCACGACCGCGGCAATTATCTCGCAGCTTAACCAGCTACCTGCCGACCGCCTGGATCCAGAATGCCATTAAGCTTCTCGAACTTTATCCCGCTGCAATGAAACCAGGCATTGTTCAACAACCAAACTGACAACCCGCCCCTCATCAACACGATAGACCAATCCGACATTCGGATGGACCATAACTTCGGTGACCGGGATCAGATGTTTGGCCGGGTCAGCTTTTCCATTAACCCAAGGTACAACCCGCCGCCCTTTCCAGGCTACGCCGACGGCGGAGCGCTGGCCATCAGTGGCGGCGGCCATCAATGGAACCCGACGCTCAATACCGTCCTCAGCGAAACCCACTCCTTCTCACCGACGATCGTCAACGAATTCCGTGTAGGGGTGACCCGCCAGTCAACCACCGCTCTACAGGCCTACGCGGACCAAATGGGTATCCCCGCACAGTTCGGCATTCAAGGAATTCCTCAGATGGATCGAAACGGCGGCCTGCCGACCCTAGCTATCGGGGGGCTTACCACCATGGGCAGCACCGCTTGGTTCCCCAGCGAGGAACCCAACCAGACCGACCAATTGATGGATAACGTCACCTTCTTGAAGGGCGGACATACTTTCAAGGCCGGGGTTGAAATCCAGCACATCAAGTGGGCTGTTTTGCAGCCCTCCTGGTCACGCGGTGAGTTCGAATTCGAGGGGTCTTACACGGAAGTCCCCGGAAACAGCACGGGCACAACCGGGATAGCTCAGATGTTGCTGGGGGCCGCGCCTACGACGGTCCCGGGCGGAGTACAGTCCGGGGGGTCCGATGGCGTGTTTGCCAGCAATATATTTAACCGCGACTTCACCCACAACTACTATGCCGGTTACTTCCAAGACGATTGGAAAGTCAAACCCAAGCTGACCCTGAATCTGGGGCTTCGCTGGGAGTACTTTGACATGGGCGTGGATGACAACAGCCAAGAGGCGGCCTTTCAGTTCCACTCCTTCGCTCCCAACGGAGGGGGTGTATATAAGATAGCCAACAAGTATTGCAACGCGGGTTTGCTCGCGCCTGCCTTCTTGAGCGTCTTGCAGAACGACAACTTCGGCAGTCCCGAGTGTGTGCCCGATAATGGTTTCCTCACTGTCCCCAAGACCGATTTCGGTCCGCGCTTCGGATTGGCTTACCGCATCACTAATAAGCTCGTGATGAGGGGCGGTTATGGGTTGTACTACGGGCCGCCCGAGCAACCCCTTGACCATGAGACTGAGACCTATCCCTTCGATAACACCCTTAGCTGGTTCGGGGATAACGTGCATTCCGTCACCTACGGGGGCGGCTCCCTTGCCACTCTGGAGAATGGAATGTTATACACTCCCGTCTACGATGCGGCGAGCTTTAACGCAAGCCAGGTAGGCGGGCTCGACCCAAACGGGGATGATCCTCACTTTAAGCCCACCTACACGGAGTCCTACAACCTCACGTTCGAATACCAACTGACTCGCAATAACACGATCAGCCTCGGTTACGTCGGCAACCAGGCGCATGATCTCACGGTGCAACCCAACGTCAACAGCACGACCACCGTCTTACCCCCGAGTTATAATGCCGCGCCGGGTGGGAAGGGTGCGCAGTACAGACCCATGCCTGACCTGGTGAACAACTCCTTAACCTACAGCGAAGGGAATAGTTTCTATCACTCCGCGCAGGTGACCTTCGAGCGCCGGCTCAGCCACGGCCTGTACTTCAATGCCAACTATACCTACTCCGAGCTCTTCACGGATGGCCAGAGCATCAATAATGGCTCCTCCCCCTATAGGGCTCCGGTCATTCCCGGACTGGGAATCCAGTACGACTATTCTCGCTCCCAGTATGACATCCCCCAACTCTTCCACTTCAGCGGGGGCTACGAGCTGCCCATAGGAAGGGGACATAGTTTCCTGGGCAATTCGACGGGAGTAGTAAACCAGTTGGCATCAGGGTGGAAGACCAACTTCATCCTGACGCTTCAGGATGGCTATGCCTTCAACGTAGCCAGTTGCCCTCAACAGACCCACGCGTCTAACGATGGTCTCAATTGCAACTCGTTGTTGGTGCCGGGGGAGAACATCGACGGCGGGCCTCACAACGTGAACCAATGGATCAATCCTAATGCCTTTGCTGCTCCGGCCGTGGCAACCGCTATCGGGCAAACCGCGGCCCTGGGAGGGATGGGCATGCAAGCACGGGGTCCCGGCTTCCACCGTCTGGACTTCTCCCTCTTCAAGGAATTCCGGACTACGGAGAGGACCCACCTGGAATTCCGCGCTGAGTTCTTCAACTTGACCAACACACCTCAGTTCGCCAATCCCAGCAATACAAGCATCGGTAGCATATTCTTCGGACAAATCACGGGTTCTCGTCAACGGAAACAACGACCCGCGAGAAATTCAGTTTGCTCTGAAGTTCTATTTCTAGCTGTTTTAACCCTGACGTTATCGAGCCGGCAGTGCAGGTTTTCCACCTGCCTGCCGGCTTTTTTTCGGCTGAGGGGCAGGGAAGTCCGGGCGTGTGGGGCGAAACCGGGGGGGGAATCCGCGGCCGCGGCGAACCGCCGGCGCGTCCCCGTGCGGTATTTTATAGCCTCTGGCAGTGGCAATTTCTTTGTAGCGTAGCATGATATACTGAAGGATCGTCATGATAGGGATTGGGGTTTGAAAGGGGGCGTCGGCCCCTAGAGATGGTAAAAATGAAGATTGATCCGATTATGTGCATGAAAACAAAGGGATAGCCACAAAGGGTACACCCCTGAATTCGCCTTTTTGCACGAAAATGGACCCATCGAGCGACAATTCACCAAAACCCGTCGGGCTTTTGGACCTGGAATGCATGGGTTGCACGAGAATCCGTGACGCTCACGGCCGCGGAGATGGGACGACACGCGGGAGTGAATCACATGCATGATTGTACGCGGCGAGAATTCATGGTTGCCGCTTTAGCTGGAACCAGCCCCAGATTCGTTGGACTTGTGGCTGCGACACCTTCCGCGCCTGAGCGTGGAGAGACGGTTCTGTGGTATCGGCAACCCGCCTCGATCTGGTCGGAGGCCCTCCCCGTGGGCAATGGGCGCTTAGGGGCTATGGTCTTCGGGGGAGTTGAAACTGAGCGCCTGCAATTGAACGAAGACACGCTCTGGTCCGGCCATCCCAAGGATTGGAACAACCCGGACGCCAGGAAGTATTTGCCCATCGTTCGTCACTTGGTCCTGGACGAGGGCAAGTACGTCGAAGCCGACGACGCCTGCAAACACATGCAGGGGCCCTACAACGAGTCATATTTGCCCTTGGGTAACCTCTACGTGAAACTTGATGGCCAGGCGGGGTGGTCGAACTACCGGCGTGAATTGAATCTCGACACTGCCATCGCGAGTGTCGCCTATAGCGTCGCCGAAGTTGGCTTCAGCCGGGAGGTTTTTTCCTCCGCCGTCGATCAGGTATTGGTGGTGCGCCTTGCCTCCGAGCACCCGGCGGGGCTCAACTTTGGCGTTTCAATGGACAGCCTTTTGCATTTTGACGTGAAAGTTGCCGCCAACGACACGCTGCGCCTGCAAGGCAAGGCTCCCGCACACGATGACCCCATTTATCTGCACACGCCCGATCCCACCCTCTACGGCGAAGCGGAAGGAATGGGGATGCGATTTGCCGCCTGGGTAAAGGCCGTCCCCGACGGAGGCAGCATCGTCGCACTCGGAGACCAGCTTCAACTTCGGGGCGCCCACGCCGTCACCCTCTTATTGGCGGCCGAAACAGGATTCAAGGGATTTGAACGATTCCCCGATAGAGGAGCAGAAGCCATTGCTGCGGCGTGCCGGGGGCGCGTCGAGGCGGCCGCAACGAAACCCTATTCCCGGTTGCGGGAAGACCACATTGCGGAACATCAAAAATGGTTCCGGCGCGTGACCCTCGACCTGGGATCTTCCGCCTCCGAGGACAAACCCACGGACGAGCTCGTGCGGACGTTTCGCCAGACGCAGGACCCGCGGTTGCCAGAGCTCTATTTCCAGTTTGGGCGTTACCTCCTGATCGCAAGTTCGCGCCCCGGCACGCAGCCAGCCAATCTTCAGGGGATATGGAGCGACCAAGTGCGGCCACCCTGGAGTTCAAACTGGACCACCAACATTAACACCCAGATGAATTACTGGCCTGCCGAGACCTGTGATCTCAGTGAATGCCATGAGCCGCTTTTCGACCTGGTTGAAGGACTCAGCCGGAACGGCAGGCAGACGGCTGAAGTCAACTATGGTTTGGGTGGCTGGGTATCACACCATAACGCCGATTTGTGGAGGCAGACTGGGCCCGTAGGCCAGGGGGCAGGCGACCCAACCTGGGCCAACTGGCCCATGAGCGGCCCGTGGCTCTGCGCTCACCTCTGGGAGCATTACCTGTTCACCCTGGATAAGGACTTCCTTCGCCGACGGGCCTATCCCGTCATGAAAGGATCGGCGGAGTTTTACCTGGGTTGGCTCATTAATGACGGGAAAGGGCGCCTGACCACTTGCCCCTCCTTCTCGACGGAGAATTCTTTTCTCATGCCGGACGGGAAGAAATCCTGGACAAGCGCGGGTTGCACCATGGATATGGCCCTGATCCGGGAAGTATTCGGAAACTGTATCGAAGCCTCGAGGCTCCTCGATGTGGATGTCGATTTTCGCGAAAAACTGGAGGGGGCGCGCGCACGATTATTGCCCTATCAGATCGGCAAGCACGGGCAACTGAAGGAATGGTCGGTGGATTTCGATGAGTCGGAGCCCGAGCAACGCCACCTGTCGCCCTTGTATCCGGTCTACCCGGGCAGCCAGATCACACCCCTGCAAAACCCCGATCTTGCGCAGGCGGCGGGGATTTCGCTTGCCCGGCGAATGAAGGCAGGAGGGCAGCGCGGGGGCTGGAGCTGTGCCTGGGCGATGTGCATCCTGGCGCGCCTCCTGGACAGCGATCGCGCATACGAGTCTCTGCTGAACCTGTTGGCGCCGGGAAGTACGGGGCCGAGCCTGCTGGGAACGTTCAGCATGGGAGATTCGGTAGTTTTCCAGATCGACTCCAACTTCGGCGGCACCGCAGCCATCGCGGAGATGCTTTTGCAGAGTCACGACGGGGCAATCAGTTTTCTTCCTGCCCTGCCCCGTGCGTGGCCGGAGGGACAATTCAAGGGGCTCCGGGCTCGGGGAGGTGTGGAAGTGGAGGTTACCTGGACGGGCGGCCGCGCGCGCGAGGCGGTTCTGTACTGCCGAGTGTCGGGGGAACAACGTTTGCGGCCCCCGAAGGGACAGAGCATTGCCGGTATCTGGGAGGAAAAAGCCGGACTTCCCTTGCACCATGAAGAGGCCGTAGTCCGAGTTTCGCTCGAAGCGGGTAAGAATTATCTCGTGAAATTCGTGTGATTCGTTGGGACAGCGATAGAATACGGCTCGGACCCCGGACGGGCAGGCGGGGTTTTGGGATATGCCTTATGGATTTGCGGAGCCGCCACAGCTTGAGGACTCTGGCCGCACTGGCGATTTGCGCCATCGTCCACGGCGGGGGTGGCCGATTCCTGAAGGCTAAGGCTCAGAGCCCAGAGGCGGCGGAATCGCGGAACCAATTCTTTCAATCCGCCGTGAAGAATTACGAGTCAGGTAAGTTCGTCGAAGCGGAACAGATTCTACTTCCGCTCCTCAAGAGCTCGCCACGGGCATTTGATGTCAATGAGCTGATGGGTCTCGTATTGGTCGGCGAGCGCAAGGATGCAGAGGCGTTGACCTATCTTAAGAACGCCGTCCACGCGAACCCGGCTTCCGCGCCGGCTCCAAGCATATGAGCAGATTGTTCATCGAGTCATTGTTTGGCGGCATGCACGCTTTCGACAGCACCTTCCCGACGGCGACCGGACCCGCCAGCAGCGCCAATTCCTTTTCGCTGCAAGTGGGCAAGAGAGCCGCCACACCTGAGGCGCAAAATGCTTGCCAAAAAGAACAGGCGTTCACGGTATTGCACTACAGAGGCACGGGGGGGACCACTTGCAAATGCGCGGGTCGAACTCCAAGATGTCTCATCCGCTTCGTACCTCAGCACCTTCTTCCGCCTCGGCGGATCTTCGACCCCGGGGAGAAGGTTGGGAATCAAGCCGCCCTCTCCGAGGGGAACCCGATTTCAAGACCCCGATGGGGTCCATCGAACCCCAGAAATCGGAGAGGGTGTCCCGATCTGATCGGAACGGGTGAGGGGTCAGTTCGCCCTAACCACATGAGTGCGGCTTCGTCGCTCTGTACTACTAACGACGAGTTTCTTTGCAGTCTGCGATGATTTCATGCTGCCAGGCCGGTGAGTTGTGCGATGGTAGCTCGCGTAACTGTCAGGGCAGCCGTGAGTATCTTCCGCCCGGCTGCAGTAACTAGAAAACGGTGCGTATGCGCAACTTTCTGCAGCAGGCCGTGGGCGCGCAAGAGGCAGATCTGGCGGCTTACCCAGGCACTTCTTCGTGCTTTTTCCCGAGGGGAGAGAGCTTCGCGGTGGAAGCGCAGCGCTCGGAGATCGCGGTTGCGCAGCCCGTTAAGGGTAAACTCGCCTCGGCTAAGCGCTTGCAACAGTTGCTGATCTTCGCTGTGAAACAGGCGCAAACCTCGGAGGCGCCGGCCTCGCCACGAGACGGGCGGTTCCAAGCCGCGGGTGAGTTCCTCGAGGGTCGTGGTGTCATCGACACTGGCCAGGGCGCTCATGGAGCGCTGGTTAGCTTTTTGCGAAACCTCTGCCCGCCGATGAAGGTCCGCAAGGCCACGCCGCATCGGTCGCCACGCACGGGGGCCGTTGGGATCTCCTTCCTTGGGACGGTACACTCGAAAATCCTCCCCATGATGGATGGTGGTCGCGAAACGCAGGCCGCTACCCGCGGCCGTGAAGGCCTTGTCGTAAGCCTTCACGGTATTCCCATTGACGCCATGTTTCAGCCGAATTCCCTCCGGTCGCTCCTTTACATCCCTGACCACTTCCCGGGCAAAAGAGGTCGGCACCGTTCCCTCCAGGCGAACCCGACGTCCGAGAAAACGCAACCCATCGGCGCTTCCGAAGGTGGTCATGCCGTGGTGGACCAGCTTGGGGTACAGCCGCCGCAGAAAAGCTTCCTGGCGAAAAACCACATCGGGCGCCCACTCGGTCTGATAGGCCGACCCATAGTAGGAAACGTGAAAGCGCCGGAAAATGGCCGCGTGCTGGGGATTCAACTCCTTACCCAGACCGTCGAGCAGGCGCGGCCAGGGGGTTTTCAGTTGGCGGTCCGGCAGTTGCGGGGCTTGCCCGAAGTCCTCCACCCGCGGAAAGCAATTATCTTGCCGAAGGAATTTCAAACTTAGCTGCTCCATCTGTCGCGCCAGCCATTCCCGTCCGTTCAGGCGGATTTGGATGCGGAACGGAAACCAAGTCTGGATGCGCGCAGGCAGAAATCCCACCTGGGGGTGAATCCAGTATTGATGCAGGTGCAGGCACTCGCGTTGCGCTGCACCAACTGCAAACGGCGGGACGACCGGTCGCGGTAAATATCGAAGGTGTAGCACGGCTCGACGCTGCTCAGGACACAAACCAAACCTTGCGTGATGTTCTGCTCTGTCGCGATGCGGCGCGCCATCTCTTCTTTGCTGACGCGGCTCGATCTCACATACTGAATGACTCGTCCTTGCCGTTCCGCCCGGGCTACGCTGGCTTGCTTGATCTGCCGACTCACCGGCAGCACGTGGCGGCCGAAGTCTTTGTACCATACGTGCTCCGTGGCCAAATATTAATCCATCCCCGGCACCCCCCACAGGGCCCGCAGATTGCCACGCAACACCATGCGGTCGAACCCACTCAGGGCGCCACGGATCTCCTCCTGGTGTTTTGCGATAAACTCGTTCATGGCGTTCTCCTCCGTCGCATCACGGTGAAACTTCCACCCTTCACTATGATCCGCAGAAGAGGAGAGCGCCTCGGCAGTCCCATTAGCCATGGGCAACCATCGAGGCACACGACGTTCTGCTACTGCTTACTGACTTCTGCCGACTGCCTCCTTTGGTTGCGCCTCTGCCGCGCTGTGTTCTCTGTGGTCAAGCAGCTCGAGAAACCCGATGCCTTAAACACTCCGTAAACTCTGTGTGAAACGTTCTTGCATCTGCTTCTCACCAGTGTTCTTCATGAATAATCCGGGTTAAGCGATGGGCGGTGCTGCGTTCCCAGCACTTCATGAATGTTCAGTTCAGACCAATGCATTAGCCTGGCTTCTCAGCCGGCAGAGCGTATCATCATACGCGGACGTTTGTGCCCATTTGAAGCGCGGAAAGACCGGCCGGGAACACACCCATCCCAACTGCGAAATTGCACTCGACAGTGATCTGGAAGGCAAATAGAATGCGGGCATGAAACATTTTGCCAGCAGTTCTCTCCCGATAAGTGTTGGAACGGTGCGCGGTAGCTCCGTTCCCATGGACCGCCGGAGCTTTCTCAAAGACGCACTGATGGTGGGCGGCGGCGCTTTACTTGCCGGCAAGAATATTGCGGCCTTGGAGTCTGCCGCTCCACAGCAGGTTGCAGGCACCGTATCGCTCGCTGCAATCGCCGCGGCGCGTTTCCCCAAGGACTTTCTCTGGGGGATGGCCACGTCCTCCTACCAGGTGGAAGGCGCATGGAACCTCGACGGCAAGGGCGAATCGATCTGGGACCGGGCTGCGCACACGCCGGGCAAGATTCGCGATGGCTCGAATGGCGACGTTGCCTGCGACCAGTACCACCGCTACAAAGAAGACATCGCCATCATGAAGCGACTGAATGTGAAGAGCTATCGCTTTTCCACTTCATGGCCGCGCATCCTGCCCGAAGGCACAGGAGAGGTGAACCAGAAAGGCATCGACTACTACAGCCGCTTGGTTGATGCCTTGCTGGATGCGGGCATTCGTCCCTTCTGCACAATTTATCACTGGGACCTTCCCCAGGCGCTCGAAGACCGCGGCGGCTGGCCGAACCGCGACCTTGCCGGGTACTATGCCGACTTTGCCGCGATTTTGGCGAAGAACCTCGGCGACCGGGTTACCGTCTGGGCGCCTTTTAACATGCCCACGGAGTTTACTCGCGATGGCTATGGAACGGGCGGCGCTCCTCCTTTCAAAACAAACATCGATCAGTTTCTCAAAGCGGCGCACACCGTCAATCTGGCGCAGGGCATGGCCTTCCGCGCCATCAAAGCGGCTTCCTCGAAAGCTACTGTGGGCAGCGCCTACGGCATGGAGCCGGTTTATCCCAAGACCAACAGCGAGGCGGATCGCGCCGCGGCCGCGCGCTTTCACAATTACAACAATATCTACTGCCTGGAACCCATCTTCCGTGGCGCTTATCCCCAGGCTTTCATCGGCGAGATTCCCTATGAAGCCATGGGATTCAAGCCGGGCGACGAAAAGATCATGAAGGTTCCCCTGGATTGGTTGGGAGTGCATTACTATGTCCGGCTCCTCGCTTCTGACGCGAGCAATGGCGCGCCGCCAGACGTATCGAGTCACGATCCCCTGGCGCAAATCCGCATCGAATTGGCCAACGAGGGCCCCAAGACCGATGGCGGACTGGAAATGTGGCCGCATGGCCTCTACGACCTCATGATGCGGGTCTCGCGCGACTATAACCACCCCATCATCGAGATCACCGAGACGGGCGGGGTCTTTATGGACGCGCCCGACGCCACTGGCCGTGTTGCTGACCTCCGCCGCATCGAGTTCTACCGCCAGCACCTGGCCGAGCTGGCACGCGCCATGGCCGACGGCGCCAGAGTGCGCGCTTACCATGCATGGAGTCTGCTCGATAACTTCGAGTGGGGCAGCGGTTACACGCGCCGGTACGGGCTGACTTATGTGGACTTCGCCATGCAGAAGCGCACCGTCAAGGATTCGGGCCTTTGGTATGGCCGCGTCGCCGCCGCGAATCGCCTGGATGTGTAGCGGGGCGCAAGCCGCTGAATCGCCGCAGAGCACGCTGAACAAAAAGCTTCGCGCCGACTTAGAGAGCGGGAAAACCGGTTGGGAACGCGCCAATCCGACCTGCCACATGTCTCGCGACCTGGCATTGTCTTGCTTCGAGATGGCCCCCAGACGCCGGAGGCCCGCTCAGTGCACGGCGCGGTTGAGGCTGTCAGCGATGGACTCCGTGTCAGACGCCTTCAGCGAGGCCGCCCAGAAGTCATATCTCTTTCCGTTTTTCAGGAGGATGTAAAAGCTACCCGCGCCCACGCCAAGCACCTTGTTCATGTCGATTTCCTTGATGCCGGCGGGGGCCAGCGAGAAGACTGTTTTGCCGCCTTCTTCCAGGCGCAGTTGCAAGTCGGAGATTGCCTCCTACCTGTTCGCGGCAAAGATCGGGCCCGCCCTGAGCGAAGTCGAGAGGCAACACAGCCAAACCCGGCTGGGCACTGAGTCTGACGGCCGAAAATTCAACACCCGTAGAGGACAGATGAATCCGGCAACGGGTCCATACCGCCTATTTCGCGAACTGGTAGGGTTAAAAGATTGCCCCAACATTGGGTATTTCGCCTGCTCGCGACCTTAGGAACGGGATCTCGATTGCGAACCAAATGCCCTGCCCGCAGTGTAAACCTGATCACCTCACAACATAACCGTCCGTGCCGAGATGGGTTAAATGTGACCGATGAGGAGTTGTCGAGCCGTTTAGGGGTTAAAATCTCTTCTGCGGCGTCTGCCTTTCGAGCTGTAAAACAAGCCGCTCTTAGGGGTGGATCGGCCCCCGCAAGCAGAGACCGGTGGACGAAGTTTGGGTCACGCCCAAGAAAGGAAATGCATGCGCCACCGGCGGAAGAAGTTGCTCGATGTCGTCGCGGTCATATTCCCTGTCATCAAAAAGACCAGAAAGGAAAACCCATGAAACTTGATGCGAAGAAAACAGCTTTGCTGACTCTCGATTTCCAGAAAGGGATTTTGGGATTTGTCCCCGGCGCTGAGGCCGTCATCGCCAAGGCCTCCAAAGCCGTGGAATTCGCCCGCAAGAAACAATATCAAATTATCCATGTGGGACTGGGATTCTCCCCAGGCTACCCGGAGATTCCCGATACCGAGTCTCGCTTTCAAAGGTTGAAGCAAAACAATCTCTTCATCAAGGGCACCGCGTCCGCCGAATTCCACAATTCCATCGCCCGCCCTGAAGATCTGGTGGTCTATAAGCAGCGAGTCGGGGCATTCTCGGAAAATCACCTCCACATGATTCTGCGCTCGCGCGGCATTGAGAACCTGGTGTTCTTCGGAATTTCGACGAGCGGCATCACTCTGTCCACTCTAAGGCGGGCGTCCGACTTTGATTTCCGATGCGTCGTCCTCAAGGATGCCTGTTTCGACCCCGATCCGGAAGTTCATCGAGTTCTCACCGAGAAGGTTTTCGCCGCACAAGCGACGGTCCTCACCGTGGATGCCTTCCTTGCCGAGCAGGGGGAATGATTGAGCCCAGAGAACTCCCAGGAAACCTTGCAACAGTCCGAGGCCAATAGTGAGGGGCTTCCCCCTTCCCAAGGATGGCACAAAACCTTTTCCGCTTTGCGCAATCCCAATTACCGCTATTTCTATTCGGGACAAACCGTTTCACAGATCGGCACCTGGACCCGCACCGCCGCCTTAGGCTGGATTGCCTTCGAGTTCACCCACTCGGAATTTCTGTTGGGCATTGTTTTCATGCTCAACTCCCTCCCTGTTTTCCTCTTCGCAGTTTATGCCGGTTCGCTGGCCGACCGTATTCCCAAAATCAGAATTTTTACTTTCACCAGTTGGTTTTCGCTGCTCTCTTCACTCACTTTGGCCGTCATGTTGTTCCGTGGTCCCGTTCACATTGCCTATCTCATGATTTTTTCCGCCCTTTGGGGGACATTCACCGCCTTTGAGATGCCATCGCGGCAGACCCTGATGGTAGAACTGGTGGGCAAAAACGATTTAGTGAACGCCATCGCGCTCAACAGCGCCATGGTGAATTCGGCGCGAGTCATCGGGCCCGCTATAGGAGGCCTTTTGCTCGCTTCTTTCGGGGCTGCGTGGTGCTTTCTTCTGGATGCCATGAGTTATTTGGCGGTGCTTTACGCGCTCCACAAAATCCAGCTTCCCGCCTCGCACTACGCGCCCAAGAAGGTGAAAGCCGACTGGAAATATACCCTCGAAGGATTCAAGTATTTGAAATCCAGTCCCACCATCGCCCAGGCGGTAACCCTGCTTTCCATCATGGGGCTGGGAGGCTGGGCCTACCGATCCCAGCTCTCCGCTTTTGCGGTAACCCAATTGCACATGGGGGCCCAAGGCTATGGCTGGCTTTTGGCCTTGAATGGCCTCGGCGCATGTACCGCCGCTTTATTCGTTGCCACTCAGGGATCTCGGATCGTCCGCGTTGAAACGCTTTATACCGGCGCGGGCATTTATGCGGCTTTCATCATTCTTTTCGGTTTCATGCACCAACCTGTCAGCGCGGCCTTATTTCTTTTCTTCGCCGGGTTCGGCATCGTCTTGTTTTATTCCATCGGCAATAGCACCATCCAAACCCAATCCCCCGATCACCTGCGAGGAAGGCTGATGGGTATTTGGGCTCTGGTTTTCGGCGGGAGCATGCCCATCGGAAGCTTTTGGATGGGCGTCGTCGCCCAGAGGGTGGGTTCGGGCCACACCATGCAGGTGGGCGGGCTTTTCTGTGCCCTGGGCGCTTCCACCGTCTATCTTCTGGGCCGCAAAAATCGGGGGTAACCGTCAAGTATGGCGGAACATTCCATCTTGCCGATCCAAGCGGGGAAGCAAAGAGCAGGCCACCGGGGTAGCTCCGAGTCAGGCGCAACCCGACCGCGCGGTTCTTGACATGATGGCCACAAAATGTCTATTAACATTTCAGGAGGAAAAGCCGCAGAATAATCCCGCTCGGCGTGACAGCGCAATGAACCGATGAATCAATGATTCAATGATCCGATGGCCAGATGAGCCGATGACCCGATAACTCTATGCCTCTTCGCCTAAACAAACCGCATATTGAATCCATCCGCCAGCACGCCGCGCGCGACTATCCCAGCGAGTGCTGCGGGATTCTGTTGGGGAAAGCCGAGGGCGATGCGAAAGTGGTGACGGAAGTGGTGCCGCTCGCCAACCTGCGGCACGATCCGAGCCGCGCGCAAGAGCTTTTGCCCCTGGACGATCCGGGCAGGGAAACGGAGAAGAACCGTTTCCTGATTGATCCCCTTGACCAGTTGCGCGTGGAAAAGGGTGCGCGCGACCGCGGGCTTGATGTCCTGGGCTATTACCACTCACACCCCGATCACCCGGCGCGGCCCTCGGTTTATGACCGTGACCACGCGTGGCCCTGGTACTCTTATGTTATAATTTCTGTTGAACGGGGGGCTCCAACAGACTTGACGAGCTGGGTTTTGGCCGAGGATCGGTCGGCCTTTGGCGCAGAGACAATTGTGATTGCTGGTTGAGTCATCGGTGATTGAATTATTTGTGATTTGCGATTGGTGATTTGCGATTGGGCGATTTAGCGATTCTCGTGAGGCTCGATTATCTGTTTCAGTCGCAAATCACCGTGGACCCGGAATCTTTTGGCTATGTAACGCATCCAAATAATTGGAGAGGGTCATTGCTAATTGGGTGATCTTGCGATTTTTGCGATCTGCGGTCATGCTTGTTCAATCTCAAATCGCAAGTGAAGTGGTCTTTCAATCACAAAGCGCAAATCACTAATCGCAAATTAAGGAGAGCGAATGCCGGTTAAGGTCATTATCCCGACTCCACTTCGGCAATACGCCGAGAAGAAGGAGTCGCTGGAAGTCCGCGCAAAGACGGTGGCGGAAGCTCTTGCCGCTATCACCACCCAGTACGTTGACTTGCGCAAGCACCTGTACAATGACGAAGGCAAGTTGCGCAGTTTCGTGAACATCTACATCGGTGATGAAGACATTCGCTTCCTGCAAAAAGAACAGACTCCCCTGAAAGAGGACGACGTCATCAGCATTGTACCTTCCATTGCCGGCGGCACGGTCCAATTGCTCCGCTCCGGGCAGACCCTTCCACTGCGCTCAGGGCAAGTTCTGCGCTGCATCTGTAGTTAGCCTGGGCTCCCACCCTAATGAGGTGGCGAGTCCCGGGCGCATTCCTCGAGAAAAGTCATCAGCCCTCAGTCATTAGTTTTCAGTAAAAGCCACCCCGGGCGGGAGTTTTTTCTGACGACTGAAAACTGACAACTTATAGGAGAAGAGGATTGCAAATGAGCACCGCAACCATGATTCAGCCCGCGCAATTGAGCAAGGACGAGATTCTGCGTTACAGCCGCCACCTGATCATGCCGGAGGTCGGCATGGAGGGCCAACTGAAGCTGAAGCAGGCCAAGGTGCTGTGCATTGGCGCCGGCGGATTGGGTTCGCCTCTCGCGCTTTATCTCGGCGCCGCGGGCGTGGGCAAGCTCGGCCTGGTGGATTTCGACGTGGTGGATTACACCAACCTGCAACGGCAGGTCATTCACGGCACCAGCGACGTGGGGCGCACCAAGTTGGAATCGGCGCGCGACACGCTGCTGGAAATCAATCCCCACGTGGAAATTGAAACCTTTGAGACGCGCCTCTCGAGCGACAACGCGCTCGACATTTTCCCTAAGTACGACATCATCGCCGACGGCACTGACAACTTCCCCACACGCTACCTGGTGAACGACGCCTGCGTGCTGCTGGGCAAGCCCAACGTCTACGCCAGCATCTTCCGCTTTGAGGGCCAGGCTTCGATTTTCTACGCCGAGCAGGGGCCTTGCTATCGCTGCCTCTACCCGGAACCGCCTCCGCCCGGACTGGTTCCCAGTTGCGCCGAAGGCGGCGTGCTCGGCGTGCTCCCCGGCATCATGGGCTGCATCCAGGCGATGGAGACGATTAAGCTAATTTTAGGCCGCGGCGAGCCGCTTATTGGCCGCTTGCTGCTGTTTGACGCGCTGAGCATGAAGTTTCGCGAGCTTAAGCTGCACAAGAATCCCGATTGCCCAATCTGCGGGACGCATCGCACCATCACCAAGCTGATGGACTATGAGCAGTTCTGCGGCATTCGCGGCGAGGAGCATATTCCCGTGCATATCGGAATTCCTGAGATTACTCCGGCGGAAGTGAAAAAGAAAATGGACGCCCATGAGCCCTTTCTTCTGATCGACGTGCGCGAACCGCATGAATACCAGATTTGCCGCATTCCCGGCTCGAAGCTGATCCCTCTCGGCGAAGTGCCCAAGCGCATGAACGAACTGAACTCGGCCGACGAGATCGTGGTCCACTGCAAATCCGGAATGCGCAGCGCCAAGGCTGTTGACCTGCTCATAAAGTCCGGATTCCGCAAGATTCATAACCTGAAGGGCGGAATCCTGGCGTGGTCGGATCAGGTTGATCCCTCCGTGCCGAAGTATTGAGCGCCGAATTGTAGCGGCGGCTTTACACCGCCATGTAGCCGCGTAATTGCGAGGGTCGATCTTGAAATAGGGCCGGCCTGCGCAATTTTTCGCGTAAATGGAACGCGCTCTGATTTCAAGTTGAAAAGCTGCCTGAAAGACAAATAACGTGAACGATTTAGCAAATGCCACACAACCTGGCGGTTTGACGGTAAGGGCTGATGCCGCCCACCGCGTTCTGCGCCCTCTCACCCTCCGCTGCATCTGTAGCTAGCCTGGGTTCCTGCTGGTCGGCAGGAATTCCAAGGCGAATCACCGCAAAAAATCCTGACAGATTCAATTCACCGCTGAGGCGCAGAGACGCCGGGCAAAAAAGGCGTTAGCTGCCAGTTGTCAGGCGCGAGCAATACCCTAACTTGGGCAGCCGCTGGCCAGTCCGTGCCCCTCGAACGGGATAAAGATGGCGCCAGAGGGCCGAAATCCGCCCTCCTTGCAAGGGCTTGGAAGCTTTTCCACCACTGCAAAGCACCCAGCGCTAACTCGGACAGCGGATGGCAACGACGGGAACCTGGTTCGGGGATTGCGGTCATGCGGATTGAAATTAAAGGGCTTAACCTGTCCAAATAGCATGTAGGACGGCTAACTTGGACAGCCCCGAGGTAAACTCGCCATTCTGGGGGAGGAAGGGCATTCGGCCCGGGCCAGTGGCGCTGGCCCGTAGCGAACGCGGCACGGGCGCTTGCCCGATCCGTCGGGGTCCCGCCCGCGAGGTTCATGGCCAGGTCGGCTATGCCACGCCGCTGATTGCGGCTTCGCCGCCCGGCGCTAGGCCTTCAGGTCATGCAACAAGCGTTCGAACGACTTCTGGTACTGGTCGTGATCTTTCCACGCCCGGAAGTCGCCGATGTGGCGCGTGCGGCGGAGGCTGGCGGCCCAGGCTTGATCGGTTTCCATCACCGCGTCATCCAGGCGGATGGGGAACAGGACCAGTTTGCTCTGCTTACGCTCTTTTTCCAGCGCCGCTTCCACCTCTTCCTCCACCCAGGGGCTACGGATCGAGTTGTCCGATAAGACCACCATCACTTTGTCATAGACGCGAATGGATTCATCAATGCGCATGCGGAACTTGTCGCCGATCTTCAAGTCTTCCGACGCAAACCAGCAGCGCACGCCTTTCTGCTGAAGGTCGGAGTGCAGCCGCTGGGCGAAGGCATTGTCTTTACTGGAATAACTGATGAAGCAGGAGTAAAACTCGATGGCCTTACCGACGAGCGATCTCATATAGACAATGAAATCCTCGGGCACACCCGCGCCGCGCAGGAAGACTTCGGGAATGTTCCCTTTGGATTTGAAAATTGTATCAATGCCGATAGTCGAAGGGCCTTGGTGCTGCACTGTCTCAAGCCCTTTAACTGTACTGAGGTCATTGTCCCCGAAGACGGTGTTATCCACCCTCGCATGTGCAAAATCCGAGTTGGCGAGGTTTGCCCCGCGCAGGTCGGCCTCGCGCATGTCGGCCTCGCGCAGGTCTACTTCGGTGAGATCTGCCCCGCGCAGGTCGGCCCTGTTGAGATACGCCTCACGCAACTCCACCCCCTCGATGTTCGTCCCACGCAGGTCCGCCCCGACGAGGCATGTCCAGCGAAGGTCTGTCCCCTGCAGGTTCGCCCCACAGAGGTTCGCCCCCATGAAGTCCGCCCAGCGCAGGTCTGCCCCAGCGAGGTCCGCGCCCCACAATCCTGGGTTTATCCCTGCATTCTCCAACCTCCATTCCTTCCAAGCGTCGACCCCTTCCTTGAGAATTCTAAGGTGTTCTTGGTTGGGCATGGTTCGAACCTCGGCAATGGCGGTTGGAAGGCAATACTCGCATGGACCGAGGGAATTGTGAAGAGTGAATAGAGGTTCACAGTTGACAGTCGACAGTTAACAGTCAAGACGTTCTTGATTTTTACTATGAACTGTAAACTGTGGACTGTGAACTGTTCTCTTGAATTCTGAATGATGAACAGAAATCGGGCCAAAGCGAGTTTGTCCATTTATCGACAACTAAAGGCCCCGGACCAGAACCCTAGGTCCGCGCTGCGCTTGCTCAACCCGTCGAACCGCCGTATACGGACCCGTACGTACGGTGGTGTGACAGGGAAAGCGGGCGACCGCCCACCTATGTCGATCTGGTGCGGCCATACTCACTCGGGTTGGAAAGGTTGATAGAAAGGTTCATCGAAACGTCTCCAAGGAAGGCGGTTGGGTATATAATCCGGCAAGGTCAGGAAGTCAAAACGGAAATCCTGGTTTTGACCAAAGCACAGTTGTCGGGTTACTTATCCGAAGCCCGGCGCCGGCAAGACTGGCGATGGTGGAGCATGAAGACCAAAGCAGAGCAAAACGCAAAGAGGAAGCTGCAGTGAGGGAGAGAGCGACAGCGCGCCCCCGTGAGGATACGAGCCGCTTTCTTGCCCGCGTACTTCGTCACGAACCGAGTGCCGCTGGCATCTCCGTGGACCCCAAGGGCTGGGCCGAGGTTACCTCACTCCTCAAGGGCTTGAACGCAGCGGGATACCCCCTTACGTTGGATGGTCTCGAAGAGCTCGTGGCGTCATCCATCTCGGAGCGAGGCACCCCACGCTTCACGCTTTCACCTGACCGGTGTCGGATTCGTGCCAATTGGGGGCACTCACTCCAGATTGACGGTGCGGAAGCCGTGGAAGCTAACCCGAAAGGATTCCTCGATATTCGCGAGGAGACTCAACATGCGGACGAACCTGATGGTCAAATAAATGGAAAAAGCCCATGGGGAAGCCCTGTGGTCCTGGCCGCAGTCATAGCTGCAGCAGGTACGCTGATCGTTGGATACTGGCAATTTGTTGACAAGCCGAAGAACCCGCCAGTGGTGCACCTCCGACTGCTAGTAAAGGATGCGAACAGCCACTTGCCTCTCTCGAATTCGCACGTGGAAATCATTGACGGTGCACAACGGCAAGAAGACAACACCGACCGGGAGGGATTTACACGTGCATTCTCGATCCCGAGCTCAGGCCAGCCGACGTTCCAGGTCAGTGTAGACGCGACCGAATTCGAACCCACAACGGAGAACATCGATCGCCCGACATCCGATGGGACCCAGACTGTCGAATTAAGAAGGTCGCAGCCGAGCGAACCGCCTGGGAACGGCGAGCCTGCTGTCAAGAGTAAGCCTGGCCCGCCGGATACCGAAACCTCCCTCGCCCCGAGCACACAATCGTCCTCGGACAGTGCTCATTCCGCGCGTAAGGTAACGGGAGAGAAAGCCTCGGGAATCAGCAGAACCCCGGCGACTCCGCATCTGACTACCGAAGTTTATCCCTCTTGGGAACGTGTCTTGCGTGACCTGAAGTCATCTCACGGCCGAGAAAACATTGTCGGTACCAGGGAAGTCGGCGGGCCGGAATTCGCGCCAAAGCCAAACGACGCAGCTACGAGAAACAGCACTGGCTGGAGACGCGAGCCTATTGAGACGGACGGCAGCTATTGCCGCCAATTGGCTGAGGTAACAGTAGAGAACAGCGCAGGGAACCAAAGTTGTCACCTCGAGGCAGCGCTTTATGTGCGGGTCGGCGGCGGATGGAACTTCGAAAGGGCAATTACAGGTGAAGAGGGGTGTACACAGTGATCTCCCCTCATGGAAACGGCTCACGTCTCTGGAATCTGAATCTGAAAGCGGCCCTGCGGGGCAGACTTGGGTGGCTCCGTCCCTACGCACTCATCTTGTGGGTCTTGGATCACGCCGCAGGTACTTGATGTTGCGGAAGTAAACAGTCTGGGGTTGCGAACCGGCAAAGACAAATTCTGTAACAACGTATAATCTGCTCAGATCAGCTCCCTTGAAGTCACTCAACGAGAACTCGTACACCTGCCAGTCTTGCGTCAAAGTGACTGTCTTCTTGGTTCTCGTTTCCGTCATCCCTCTGAGTGTTGGTTTTTATCCCAATGTCGATCGTCCTTGAACCCGGCCCCCCTTTCATTTCTATTGAGAGCGTTCGATATGCTGAGAAGTCTCGCGAGGGGCGGGGTGGATCCGTAGGCTTGCCGACGGTGATGAAAACAGCGCCCCAGCTCTGATTCGCCGGGTACGACATTATGAAATCCGCGTTCTCGCTTTCGAGCCAGTCGGTCCTGCCTCTTGAGCTGTTCACCCCCATATCCAAGCCGGAAGTCAACTCCGCCCCGATGAGAATGTCCTGAACCTCGTCCTGTGCGCTTGCTTGGCTTGCACTGAATGGGAAAAGCGCTGAAATAAGAAGGAAACCCAAGAAATAGTTCATCCGGGTCATACGCTCCTCCTTTACGGTTCGATGGAAGTCTGCTGCTGCCCCGGGTTCCCTGAATCGCTCGAATCGGGAGAAGGTTCCGGGAACCCGCTACTACCATACCGCCGTCGTCGGTCTGAGTCAACCTGCCGGTCCCGCGTCCTTATCGGAGGGGGTCTGGCCGGAAGGGCGGGTAGGCACAGTCAATCGTACTCTGATTGACCGTCCTATGAAAGCAAGCGCACGCTGGCGCAGACCCTGTTCTCAGGGGGGTCTGCGATTTCCCGAAGGGACTTGTGGGAGCTGACGGCTCAACTCAGTCAGCTTGTGAAACAGCACGCTGCCGGAGACTATACCCGCGACAATGCCCTGCCCGAGGAGAGTCCCTTTGGGGGATCGTAGACGCTAAGAACCGACCGTCTGCGCCAGCCCGCGTCTTCCAAATTGAGTTGCAATAGACATGCTTTTTCCGCTTGACAAACCCAACGGGTCGTAGTAGCCTATACACAGTTAAGTTTATCAATATCATTTAAGGGCCGCCTTCGGGCGGCCTTTTATTTTTGAGATGGGTGCTGTAACTATGACTTCCCCCATCCCTCTATGATCGGTTTCCATTTTTCCTGTACCTGCACGAGGTACTCCTCAATGAGGTTTGCGGCCTCTCGGTAATCCTTTAGACCCCTCACAGAAGTCCCCGCACCGGGGGTGAATTCAACCAAACGGATCTCGTTCCAAAGCGCTTGCTTGTGCGACTTAACTGCCCGCAGGAATTCGGGCGAATGAGTTGCCACCAGTAGCTGGACACCGGGGAGAACCCCCACTACCGTATGCAAAATTCTTCAGTGCTTGAAACCGCTCAGCCAAAAGAAAGGCGTGCAGGCCATTCTCGGGTTCCTCCAAGCATACCTTCATGGAAGATTTCGCGGTATAAAGCCTCCAAAACAGAAAGGTCGCTAGGAGAACGCCGTCGGACTCCTGTGGTGCCGGTATGAGATCCTCGCTACGGTCCGTCCTGAAGGTCAACCTGACCCCCCGCCAATCGGTCCTGAAGCCAAATGCCTTGATGTGGGGAAACAGCCCGCACACAGCCCCTTCGATGGCTTCAAAGACTTCGCGGCTGCTACCCTGAAGATCCTGCAGTTCAACCGCAACGCCACGGCCGTTTTCTGCTACGTAGAAAGTATGTCCTGGTTCAGTCGGACGGCTAAAGACTGAGGCGATATCGCTGGCGCTCGGACGATATCGATATGCAAAGCCGAAACGTTTTGCCAATTGAGTCACTGGGTCAATCACAGCGCGTGCCGCAGAATCGTTGAGGAAAGGTCGGACCAAGTACGTGAGGCTGGCACGCATTGGCGGGGTATGTACTCGGGGGGTTCCCCTCTCTGTGGGATGTTGAAAAGGGTGATCCTCATCAACTTCAATCCAGTTTTCTCCGTGGCGGATTCTCTCGCGAGTTACGCCCCACCCCCCTGCATCTTTCTTTAACTCCAAAATGTATCCCGGTTCCTGTTCGTCTTCGTCAAACCACACCCGGAACTTTATGGGCAGGCCGGAATTCCCGCTGTAAACGATGTCGTCAAACGTCACTCCGGCCTCCATAACGAACTCTCCCGTCTTGAGTGCGCGAACAGGGGCACCATTGAGGAGTCTGGAAAGAATCACAAGAGCCTTAAACAAAGCCGATTTGCCGGACCCATTGGGTCCGATGAACACAGTCAGCGGTCCCAAATCAACCGATACGTTCTTAAGAGACATGAAATTCTCGACTTCAAATTTGCGTATCATTGTAAGCACTCCCGCAGGTGAGCCACCTGCCCGATTTTGCCGTCCAAATCACCGTCCCGAAGGAAACAGGCGGCGCACTTCCCTGCACTTCTCGCCAGAATCGTCTTTTCGCTTTTCGTAATTACGTTTTTTCGAGACAGCTCTTTCTTAGCTTCCATAGGTTGTTAGAAAGAAGGTTATCACATATGAGGCTGCAAAGTAACGCATGCGCCACGGGTGCATTGGGATTCTTCAGGCGGCAATTTCGGCGAGGGGCTGAATGCGCCGGACATCGATTTGGTTCTCGCGCCTACGGGTCTCGGCGATGTCGCACGAACAAGCGTAGCGCCCTCTGCGGTGTGAGGTTCGCGGCATTTCGAACTGCGGGCAGAAGAGCAGTGGGAAGAGCAGTGACGAGTGACAAGTGACGAGCAGGCGCGTCGGAAGGGCACGGCAAAAAGATAGTCCGAAGGCCGGAGTCCGGAGTCGCTAGAGCAGGGATCAGGGGTTGGGGACGTGGGGTTAGGGATTCGGGATCAGGGGTTGGGGGTTAGGGAAGGGCAACTGACCACTATCCACTGAGCGCTATCCACTGACCGCAATCCACTGGCCGCAGCTTGCAACACTTGAGGTTTTCCCCTATCCTGAAAACGATGGAAGTACATTTCACCCCTGACGTGGAAAAGAAGCTCAACGACCTCGCCGCGCAGAGCGGACGTGGGCCCGACGAGCTTTTGCAAGATGCCTTGGCCGGATATTTCGACGAGTTGGCGCCAACGCGCAACATGCTCAACCGCCGCTATGACGAGCTGAAAAGCGGCAGGGTGACGCCCATCGACGGTGAGGAAGCCTTTGCCCGCCTGAAAGCCAAAACCCAAGCCCAGCGCAACCACTCGGCATGAGCAGCGGCTACGCGCTCCACCCGGTAGTGTTCTAATTTGGGAAATGACTTACTTCCCTCATCCGCCAGCCCGACCGCACACCCTGCGCTGCAAACTGTCATCCTGAGCCCGCACTTCCGGGCGAAGGACCCCCGTATTTCGTCTTTCCCAGGGCGCCGCGACCGCGACGCGGACACCGCGAGGCGCTCCCGCACCTCGTTTCCTACGGAAAATGAAAAAGGTCCTTCGCCCGGAATTGCGGGCTCAGGATGACAGGCGCGTGTGTGAGGTGGTGGGATACTGGATGACTCAAGTGAGTCACTCCCCTAATTTGGGCAAGCCGGGGCGCGCCCCGCCCGCGCCACTTCCCCGCGCGTGACACACTGCCCCACGTCGGTTATCGGTAGTGCCGAGTGAGAAGATGAATCAATTCGCTCTCCGGCCCGGGCGTATGAAGGCGTGAAAAAGTCAACAATCTCTCGCCAAGACGCCAAGGCGCAAGGATCGCAAAGAACAAATTCTCTGTTCGCTTTGCGACCTCCGCGACTTTGCGACTTTGCGTGAAATGCTTCGCTCTTCCATTGATTTTCTCACACCTTCTCCCGCCCGTGAGCCGTCACGGCCAGGATAACCATGCCACGAAGGGCTGCGCAGGCATCCTGCCCGCTGTGGCAGGGGACGGGCGTCCGAACGTGCGAAAGAATTGGAAAACGAACAAAATCATCTCGCGCAGAGGCGCAAAGACGCAGAGGCCGAGAAGAGATTAAAGGAGTTGCTGGTTCCAAATCTCAGCGCCTCAGCGTCTCTGCGCGAGATTGTATAGTTTCTCACACGTTCTCCCGCCCCTGCGCCGTCACGGCCAGGATGGCCGTGGCAGTGCGCCTGAGAGCGCACCTGATCAGAGAGGTGGAACTCCTCTTGGAGTCAACGTAACTCGTATTCAGCCTGCAACTGCGTCGTGGTGACACGGGGTGGGAAGCAGCAGGAGGAGAACGGCTAGTCCGTACGATGAGAAACTCGATTCGGCCGGTGCGAGGTGGCGAGTCTGCTGCCGAAAGACGAAGCCCCGAGTTCCCGTTGGGATATACCCCGCAGGGAAGCAATCTCGGTTCGATCCACCGACAGGTGACGTGCCTTGGTGAGACGGAGCGCGCACAGGTGGTTGGAGACGGAATGGACGGAAGGTCAGGTGGGTGAATCAGAGAGACCTGCTCGCGCAGGAGCCGGTCGGGTGGTCGCCGGACGATGATTCCGGCACTGCCGCGTCGGAGCGAGCAGGAGTCAGAGCGTCCATACGAGCGCCGAAGGGCCTGCAACGGGTCTGGAGCAAAGGGACGCAGGAAGGTGGAGACGTGACGGACGGAGCGAGGCAAGTCCCGGAAGCAGTGCCGGAAAATGCGGCTAAGCCCGCCGGAGAGATTCGGGCGCGTTGGGCCTGGGTCGAAGCCGAGGTCTGGACGGAACGGATGCTGACGGCTCTCGAACAGGGAGTGATGGGAGGCAAGTGGCATAGTCTGATGGACAAGGTCTACGCGCTGCCCAACCTGCGGCGAGCCTTTGCGCGAGTGAAGGCGAACCACGGAGCGGCAGGCGTGGATCAGGTGACGGTGGAAGAGTTCGAGCGCAACTTGGAAGCGAACCTGGAAAAGCTCGCGCGCTCGCTGGCAGATCAGAGTTATCGTGCGCAAGCGGTGCGGCGGCGCTGGATCAACAAGCTGGGCAGCAAGGAACAACGCCCGCTAGGGATTCCCACGGTACGTGACCGGGTGGCGCAGGCGGCGCTCCGAGCAGTGTTGGAGCCGATATTCGAGCGGGACTTCGCGGCGCAAAGCTACGGGTTTCGTCCGAAGCGGGGCTGCAAGGAGGCGCTGCGCCGTGTCGATACGCTGCTCAAGCAAGGCTACAGTTGGGTGGTCGATGCGGATTTGAAGAGCTACTTCGACACCATCCCGAAACCGCAACTGCTGGAACGGGTGAAAAAGAAGGTCTCCGACGGGCGAATCCTGAAGCTCGTGGAAGCGTTTCTGACGCAAGGCATCCTGGGGGAAATGAAACTCTGGACGCCGGAAGCGGGGACGCCCCAGGGCGCGGTGATCAGTCCGTTGCTCTCCAATATCTATCTGGATGCCCTCGACCACACGATGGCGGGAAAAGGCCTCGAGATGGTGCGGTACGCGGACGACTTCGTGGTGTTGTGTGGCACGCCGGAGGAAGCTCAGCAGGCGCTGGAAGAGGTGCGACGCTGGACGGCGCAAGCCGGCCTGACGTTGCATCCGGTCAAGACACGGATCGTGGACGCCACCCAACCGGGGGGCTTCGATTTTCTCGGTTACCATTTCGAGCAAGGCCGCAAATGGCCGCGCCGGAAGAGTGAACGAAAACTTCGAGACGCGATTCGGGCCGGGACCCGGCGCACGCACGGGCAGAGCCTGGCGGCCATCATCGTCGATCTGAACCGCCGCCTGGGGGGCTGGTTCGAATATTTTAAACACAGCTATAAGACCACGTTCCCGACGCTCGACGGCTGGGTGCGCATGCGCTTGCGCAGCCTCCTGCGCCGTCGGCGCAAGGGACGGGGACCCGGACGCGGCGCCGATCATCAGCGCTGGCCCAACGCCTACTTTGCGGAGCAGGGGTTGTTCTCCTTGGTTGCAGCTCATGCCGCCGCCGGTCAGTCCTCTCGGAGGTAAAACCACCAACTGGAGAGCCGGATGCGGGAAACCCGCCCGTCCGGTTCGGAGGGAGGGGAATTCGAATTCAATCGTTTCTCCCTACCCCTATCTTCTTCCCCGGCGTGACACACTACCCCACATCGGTTATCGGTAGGGCCGAGTGAAAACATGAATCAATTCGCTCTCCACCCCGCCGTCCCGCCCGCCAGCCGTCACGGCGAGATGGCCGTGCCCCGAGGTGTGGCAGGGGCGTCCCGCATAGGCGTTAACTTAAAGGCTAAGCAGCTTGCGGAAACACTTAACCCTGCCGGCATTCTGCGCGAAGGTTTGGAGTGCGTGTAGCTTGCTACCGCTTTCCTTCCCGCAATCTCGCTTGCGGGAATCTCCAACGCCGTTTTGATCCGTATTCGCATTCCCAGCCAGCAGGGACGAGTCCCAGCCAGCAAGCTGGCTGGGGCAAAGGGGCAGCAAGCTGCCGCTTTCCTTACCGCAACCTTGGTGGCGGGAGTTTTAATCACGGCTTCCGTCGGTATGCGAATTCCTTACCCGCAGGCACGGGTCCCAGCCAGCAAGCGGGCTGGGGCAAAAGCCGTAGCAAGCTACACGCACTCCAAAGCCTCGCATGTCCCCACGGCTGGCCTCGTGGGCCACGTTATGAGGCTTGCAGCGCGGCTCCCGACGATACCGAGGCCCTTAAGTGAAGGCTTAAGGGGACGCCCCCCTCGTCGGCCCCCCGACACTCCCCCGTATCGTCTATCGGCGGTTTTGGGCGATGACGTGAAGGTTTTTCGTGGGACTGCGGCACGAGCGGAAATGACCCCTCATCCCCACGACCAACAGAGCGTGGGGCCTCCGCCTTGCGGTCCCCCCTTTCCCGCGGAGGCTGTCTCAGAAGGGGGGAATTCACAATTTCCATAAGGAATAATCAATAACTTACGCTGTGTACAAGTCTAATATACCTAGTATTGGGACGGCCTCCCAGGGGAGAGGGAAAAGGAGACTGCAAAAAGCTACGGGGGGTGCGGCAGGACGATGTGGCTGCGGGTCTACCTTGCCATTTTGTAGGGCCGAATGGCGTTCGGCCCAGAGCCAGCACCGCTGGCCCGACAAGAACGTGACACGGGCGTCCGAACGTGCGAAAAAATCCACAATCTCTCGCCAAGACGCCAAGGCGCAAGGGTCGCGAAGAATGAGTCCTTTGTTCTCTTGGCAACGTCTGCGACTTTGCGCCTTCGCTTGAGATATTCTTGCTCGGCGCGGTTTTTTTTCACACCTTCTCCCGCGCGTGTCCGATCAATGCCGAGACCCCGATGCATCGGGGCAGGTCGGCCCTGCCTCGCCGTTGGTTGCGGCCCCGCCCGCAGTGGACCTTGAGTGTGCGTGCGCGTGCTCGGATAGAAATCTGGAAGTTCGAAACATGGTGCAAATGAGTCAAGTTTTCAGCGAGCGAATTGGGCTTGTTGGACCCATTTTGTAACCTCCTGGTCGAGTTTATCGAAAGCGCGTCGCAGGGGGCAGGCTGCTCCGGGGGAGAGGAGCTTTTGCCTATGGGGCTGAAGGTGCGGCCAGAGTTCACCCCGCAGGGAAGGGATCACCAGCTATGCGGGAAGTTCCAATACCTTTTACGCACTGCAATCGCCCCCCGCGTGGCACAAGCTGCGGGAGGGAGATGCCCTTGCCACCCGAACAGAATCCACGGTGGGAGCGAAGGAGCAGTTGGCACTAGTCTGATAGCTGATCTCTATAGGCTCATTATTCGTAGCTCACCGATATAGGCCGGACGCTGATAGCCAGCCGCTGATCGCGAAGATTGCCCGCCATGCGAAATCGAGGATGCAGGTTGTCAACCCTGATGTGAGGCATTCTCTCCGCCCCACCTCCGCGCTTAAACTCTGGACTAACGAAATCGCGGGGTTCCGGCTCCGGTTGGGGAGCTCTTCCGGGGAGGGGGGTCATAAATGAAGAATCATCTTGTAAGTGATTGAAAACAAGGAAGAAAACGCTAAATCATGTAAGTTAATGAAAATAGGATGGTTACATAGCTTTCAAAAGGACATTCAGGGGTTGAAACGGGCTATAGGGCATTGTCACGCAAGGGCGTGGGACTTGTGGGGATTTGTAAGGACTTGTAGCAACGCTGAGGCCACGGGAAGCGGGATCAGTCAACCCATCGCAAAATCATCGGGACGCAAATTGACCCGAAGCGACCTGATGATCCGATGACAATAATGATGGCCCGATGGATAAGTCGCCATTTGCTCAACGGCCCAATCACCCAATCACCAAGGGCGAAGTTTCAGTCAAGGCAGAGCAGCGATCTCGGCCTCAGTTGCCGGCACCCAAAGCGACTGAAACTCCGGCTGAGCGGCTTCGGCAAGCTTAAGCGCCTGTTCAAACTGGGCGCGGGCGGCTTCCGTTCGCTTGGCCTGAGCGAGGATGTATCCGATAATGAAGGGTGGGCCGGGGTGATCAGGTGCAATCTTTCCGGCCTTCAGCGCTTCCTGAATGGCGGCCTCCTGCTTATCAGCGTGAATGAAATCCCATGCCTTGTACATGTGGCCGATGGCGCAAGCCCGGCGCAAGTCGATATCTCCCTCGAACACCAAAACGGCGCCGCCGATGTTGGCCGCCGGTTTCGCCTGCAAGAAGCCGCTGTAGGGGTCGAGTTTGTCCCCACCCCAGTAAGGAGAGGCCGCTTCCGTGGCACTGATCAGGACGACGCCGCGGTAACTCTCCGGTGGCACTTGGATGGGGACATCCCACCACCGCAGGAAGGGGTCGGGCAGCGGCTTGCAGGGAATGTGGTAATAGGCGGGGTCGGCGGTACCGAAGTAAGCGAGCCAGCAATCTTTGATGTTTCGGCGCTGGAGATACTGCCCGGCCTCGCGCAGCCCCTGCCCCCAGTCGGCATTGGAATCAGAAAGGCTCCGATACGTCTCGGACGTTCCCCCGAATATCTCATTGGAGTAGGCGAGGTAGTTTGGAAGCGTATGGAGGGAAGAGGCAAGGTGGCACGCCACCAGCGCCACGATGACGATTGCCCAAGCCTGATGGCGACGGGCAAGCGTCCATGCTCCCGCCGCCGCGGCCAGGATCAGAAATGGGTAAATGGGCAGGACATGGCGGATGCCAATGTTGGCGCCCGAGGTCATGGCAATGCCCATAAAAAACACGGGCGGAATCAGGAGGTATGCCGCCTTGCGGTGGCATTCTCCTGACCAGCGTTTGACCGTGGCTGCTCCCAGAATCAAGAGCGCCAGGAATCCCAGGGTGGATTTGATTACGAAGGCGACAGGGAAGTAATACCACATGGCGTGCGGATAAAGTCGGCCCAGAAGAAAGGACACTCGCGGGCCCGCTGTGACCCAAAGGACATCGATGAGAACCGAACAGATAGGACTCCGGCAGCAGCTTGAAGCGCGCGGCCGTTTTCACCAAGGAGATTTCGAGGGGTCCTTTCAATACCTCAGTGTACCTGGGGACGCTCTGCCAAAGCGGCAAGTGGTCGGGACGTGCTGGATAGCGAAACGCATAGAAACTCCACAGGACCAGCAGGGCAAGCGCAAATATGACGATCAGCCTGCCGCTCCAGATGCGTATTTCCCTCCAGAGGATTCGCTGTCGCGTCGGTCCATCCGGCCCTGCGTTTTGGGCCTGGCAAGCGATCTCCGCGGCGGCCAGCAGCGCCAAGGTGGGAATGACCAGGATGGCCGAATGCTTGGAGGCAAACGCTAATCCGCACATCATGCCACACCCGGCCAGGCGAAGTAGTGTGGGACGCTCCGCCACGCGCCAGAGGGCGTAAACAGTAGCCAAATAAAAACAGGTGAAAGCAAAGTCGGTGGTGACCAACGTGGAATGAGCCAGCAGGTTCGGCTCAAAGACCGCAAGCACGGCGGCGATCCAAGCCACTCCGGGGCCAAACATCCGATATCCGGCCTCAAACAGAAGCAGAATGAGAAGCAAACCCACCACGGCTTCGGCCAAACGCGCTCGGAGGAGAAGGGTGTCCGCGTCGTTCCGGTAAACAAACGCCCGGCCTTTAATGTTCGCGGTGGGTTTGGAATCGTCGCGCCCCACCCGGGGAACGTTTAAATGCATGAACAAAAGCGGCAACGCCCCCACGAGTTTTGCCAGAGGCGGGTGCTCGGGATTGATCCCGTAATCACCCGCCTGCCAATAGCGGTAACCCGCCAGAATGTGATAGGGCTCGTCCCAAGTGGCGCAAAGATCGCGGGAGGAGGTAGTGACTTCAACTGCGAAAATGCCGAAGAGAATAACCACTGCGCCCGCCACAAGAAGGCGGCGAGCGGTGGGGCCTGGGGAGGGAAGGGAATTAATCCAGGATTTCATGAAAGAGTTCTCGATGACATCGCGCGGCCTCTGTCCGGGACCTCCCGCTGCCGCGCAACGCCAGCGCGCCAGCGGCACCAAGGCCCCGATGGAAACCCATACCGCTGAGATCTCTTGCTGGTAAAGCCAAGGAATTATGACCTTCCCTTGCAGGTGTCCGTCAAATACCTGAATCTCCCATTCTGGCCTTTTGCCGGGTGGGAGTAAAGCCCCTTTTGTTGACGCGGGTAGACGAGGGCGCAGAAAGCAGGGGCTGATAGAATGTTGTGTTGGGGCCGGTGGGAAGGGAAGTTCTTTCACTGCCGTCTGGCACGCACCTTTTGTGATATAGTGCGCGCGCAAGCTCAAGGTGCCGCAAGCTGCTTGCTTGGCGCATTGATCGCACCGCCCGTCCGATGCTCCTGCACAGCGGCTCATGGAATTGCAACCGCCTTCATGGCAGGGGGTTCTCATGGAAAGCTTCAAGATTAGTCGGCGCGACTTCAGCAAATCCGCGGCGCTAGGTGTTGCCAGCTTGGCGATGTCGGCCGGGCCCATGGTCCGCAATGTCGTGGGTGCGAACGATCGCATCAGCGTGGGGCTTATCGGGTCGGGAGGAATGGGGCAGGCGGACCTGCGCGATTTTCTGCGCACCGGTCAGGTGGATTGCGTCGCGGTTGCCGATCCCTACGAGCCGAACCGCGACGCGGGCATCATGCTCACCAATAGCGCGGCCAAAGGGTTCAATGATTTTCGCGAGGTTCTCGATCGCAAAGAGATCGATGCGGTGATTATCGCCACACCCGACCATTGGCACGCTATCCCCATGATTATGGCCTGCCAGGCTGGCAAAGACGTTTACGTGGAGAAGCCCCTTTCGCACACGCTGGTGGAGGGCCGCCATATGGTGGAAGCAGCGGGGCGTTTCAAGCGAGTGGTTCAGGTGGGAACGCAACAACGTTCCGGCGAGCATTTTGTAAAAGCGGTGGAGCTTGTGCGCAGCGGCAGGATTGGCAAGGTAACCTTGGCGGAAACGTGGATTCACGGCAATCAGTATCCCGAGGGCTTGGATTGCCCGCCCGACACGCCAGCTCCGTCGTGGTTTGATTACGACCTGTGGCTGGGGCCCGCGCCGGCGCGCCCTTACAACCGCGCGCGCACGCTCTACAACTTCCGTTGGTTTTGGGATTACTCCGGCGGCATCCTGACGGATTGGGGAACCCACCTGCTTGACATCGTGAATTGGGCGATGGAGGTGGATGCTCCGCGCACCATCCATGCCACGGGAGGGAAATTCTTACTAGATGATTGCCGCGAAACTCCCGACACTTTGGAGGTAGTGTACGAGTATCCTGCCTCGCCGGTGAGCGGGAAAGAGTTCGTTGTGCGGTTCTCCAATCGCGTTACCAATGGCCACGGGCCGGACGGCCACGGTTACGGGATGCAGTTTTACGGCACCGATGGCACCCTCTTCGTGGACCGCGACGGCTACACGCTTTGGCCGGAGCCGACCCGCGTGGGACCGGACCGCATCACGAATCCCAACGTCATTCATGGTGAAGGCTCGTCACAGCACTATCCCCACGTTCTCAATTTCCTTGATTGCCTGCGTTCGCGGCAGAAAACGCATTCCGACGTTGCCACCGTGCATCGTTCCACGAGCGTGGGCTTGCTGGGAGTCATCTCCTATAAGCTCGGACGCAAACTCACTTGGGATTCTGAACGCGAGCAATTTCCAGATGATGCCGAAGCGAACGCGTTACTCACTAAGGAATATCGGAAACCGTGGAGGCTTTTGTGATTCGGCGGGAGCGTCGAGGTGACATTGGACTGCTGCCGGTCGCTAACCCTCCTCCGTGAATTGTATCGCAATAGGATATTTAAGAGATGCAAATGGGCCAATGCGGGACAATTCTTCTCCTCTCGCTTACCCCACGGCAAATACCATGCCGAGGTCCCTCCTGAAGATGCCGGCGGCCACGGTTTCAAATCGGTAATACCGGCCTGAGGCACGTGCCAGAATGGTTAGTTTGGCGTCGAGAGGCGCGGGAGACGGTTTATCAGAAGGATAGCTGTCCTGATGGTTTGATTTCTCACGCTGCGAGAATTCAAGTTTCCGCAATGCTCTTGTAACAACCTGCATTATTAATAGGTTAGGTCGGCAGAGGGATAGGCGCGGCGCGTGCGCATTACGATTGTGCGCATTGCAAGAAAAATAGACTCTGCGAAAGAAAAACCTTGACAAGCAAGCTCGCAGACTTATAATCTATGCACGAAAACGGAATGGCCCGAATAATACTGCACCCTGGGTGTGGGAAGCGCCGTTTACTTCCGTAGCCCAAAAAGGAGTTTTTGGAGATGATGAAGACTACAGTAATTCGTTTTTGTTTGTTTGCGCTCCTCATGGGGGCGGTCGCAACGGTGCCGGCGCTTGCTGGTTCCGCGGTGATTGGTTCTGTGGCTGGCAGCATGAACGCAAGTGTCGGCGGCCAGTCGCTTCTGCCCAATACGACCATCTTTAGCGGGGACAGCCTACAGGTAAGAGATGGCGTTGCCGTAATTGCCGTTGGAAATAGTAGCCGAGTGGTTTTCGGACGTGACACCGTCGCTTCCTTCCTCCGCGACTCAAGTAATGAAGTTACTGTCTTGCTGAGCCAAGGCAACGTTTCCCTGCTTCACCCCACGGAAGGAACTCCCGTGCGCGTGAAAGCCGGCGAGATTTCCATAACCCCAGTGGCGGGCTTCAAGACCCTTGGTGAGGTTGCCATGCTGAATGGCTCCGTGGTCATCACTGCCAAGGAAGGCTCGCTGAATGTGGACGCTCGTGGCGCAACCAAGAACGTAGCCAAAGGTCAGACCATTGTTATTACCCCCAAGACTGCTGACAAGAAGAAGGGCGGCGGCGCGGGTTGGGGCGGCGGCAACACCAGCGAGTATTTTGATATCGCAATCCTGGCGGCTGCGGGCACCGGAGCAATCCTGGCGGGCGTAGCATTGAGCCGCGCCGGAAATGCGAATACTAATGCGATCGCAGCAACCTCTGCTGCCGATGCGGCAACCTCTGCTGCCAATGCGGCAACTTCCGCTGCCACTGCGGCAGGTTCGACGGCGACAGCGGCAGCCTCTTCGGCCGCTGCGGCGCAGCTCCTGGCCGAGTGCGCTTACGACCTAGAGGATACGAAAACCTATGCAAGCCCCTATGTCCTCTCGCCGGCGGCGTGCGCGACTGCGGGCGGCAACGCGGGTGCCGTTGCGGGTTCTGGCAAGTGACCACGCGGTTGTAAGTCCAAAAGGCCGCACGTCCAACCAATTCCAAGGGAAGCGGTCCCCGGCTAGTGTCCGGGGGCCGCTTCGGCTTGTTTACTCTGCCTCAAGTTCTCCCCGAGTCTGCCTGTGCCGAGGCGGAGGGGGCCAACTGGGTGTCTCCGGGAAGTCTGAGGTTTTCCCCACGAGCCGACTCAAGAGCTTGAGAAGTGGGTGTGTGGGCTATGGCGCGCCTTCAGCCACTCGGCAAATCTGCGAATCCCTTCATCAAATCCAACTTTAGGTGAGTAGCCGAGGGCCTCGCGCGCTCTGGTGAGGTCGGCGTGGGTGAGGCGCATTTCGCCGGCTGGCGTGGGGATGTATTTCCGCCGCGCGCGTTTCCCCAGCGCTTGGGCTAGAGCGTCCACCATGGCATCGATGCGTACGGGGTGGGAATTCCCGAGGTTGAAAACTTCGAATCCGCCCGCAAAGTCGAGGGCGCGCACAATTCCTTCGACGATGTCGTCGATGTAGGTATAGTCCCGCTCCAGGCTGCCATCTCCGAAGATAGGTACTTCCTCCCCTTCCATAATCAAGTGGGCAAACTTGCGAATCGCCAGGTCAGGCCGCTGGCGCGGTCCATAGGCGGTGAAAAGGCGCAGGCAGACCACCGAGATGGCGTAGGAGTGCGAATAGGTGAAGGCCACGGCCTCGCCCGCAACTTTAGTGGCGGCGTAGATGGAAAGGGGATGTGCAATGGCGGCGTCTTCCCGGAAGGGAGCGCGGCTCGAGTGTCCATAGACCGAGCTGGAAGAAGCGAACACGAGGCGCCCGACGCCGCATTGGCGGCTGATTTCCAGCACTTGCGTGGTCCCCAGCACGTTAATGGAGGTATAGGCCTCCGGTTGCGCGAACGACAGGCGCACTCCCGGGCGCGCCGCCAAGTGAATGACGGCATCGGGCTTGAAGGCGGTAAATACCATGCGAAGCTTCTCCGCGTCGCGAATATCGGTGGGAAAGAATTGAAACTCCCCGCTCGCCCTGACTTCCTCCAGGTTGGCGCGCTTCAATTCTGCCGGATAGTAATCATCCAGGTTATCTACGATGGCGAGCCGTTTGCCCTCCTGGAGCAAGCGCTGCGCCAGGTGGGACCCGATGAATCCGGCGCCGCCGGTCACGAGAATGTTGTCCATATCACTTCTTTCGCATCGCCTGAAACTGAGTGATGGGGGACGACACAAGCTGGAGACGGCCCTGATCGTCAATCCAAAGACTAACCTGAGCCAATTCCGTGGTGAGAAGGAACCGCCTGAGCGTCCGTTGATCTCCATTGACGGCGACGGACTCAGTGGCCAAGGATTTCAGCGTGATTACTCCCGGCAGCGCCTCCTGCGGAGTGAAGGCACGAAACGTCTGCGTGCCGCCCTTCGCTTGATCATAACGAGCCAGGGCCAGTTCGTATTGATCGATGGCGTTATCGTCGAGCACAACGATATCCTTCTCCAGCATAAAGTCGCGCCGATCTTCTTGCCCATTTACTGTCTTATAGCGGACGTGGGCCGGGCGGGCGCGAAAGTCAATGCTCAGTTGGGAAGAATGCGCTCCTTTCTGGTTCCAGGTGTAGGAAAGGGGGGCGAAATGAGGATCAAGCAACAGGTTCGAGGAGGTGCGGACCTCTACAGTTCTGCCCTTTTGTTGCACCATGAGGTGAACGTCCCCCTGGGCCTCAATCCGGTCGGAGCGGCAACGAATCTCAAAAGTTTCCGTCCCCACGATTTTTCCCGCAACAGAAATTTCGAAGGTGCCGCGATCGTTTAGGTCAGGAGGGGTGACGTTGGGGGTTTGACCGGCTAACAGGCCTGCCGACGGCAAGCCGGCCAGCAGCGCGACAAGCGGCATGAGCAACGCACGACGTTTTAGAGAGTCCAGCGCAGGCTCCTTTCAGGTCAGAAGAACCGCAAACTCAGGATTTGCTCGACGACCTCTTGCGGCTTAAGTCCTTCCATCGAGATCCGAAAATCCGCCAGACGGTAATAGGGCAACCGTTCCATGAAAAGCTGCGTAAACGACTGCTCGTCGCGAAACAGCGGGCGGTGCTCCAAGCCTTGGCAGCGCGCACGCAGGATCTCCGGCGGACAATCCAGCCAAACCGTCGTGCCTCCCGACTCGCGGATCAAATCCACATTGGAGGGTTGGGCAAACGTGCCCCCGCCTAGGGCGATGACCGCGGGTTCGGCTTTGGAAGCCTCCACGAGGGCGGCACGCTCAATCTGGCGAAAAAAGGGTTCACCGGAGTTTTCGAAAATCTCCCGAATGCTCAAACCCTGCCCGGCTTCGATCACCGTATCGAGGTCGATCAAAGGCCAACCCAACGCACTTGCCAGCAAATTGCCCACCGTAGACTTCCCGCTCCCCATGAAGCCCAAGAGGTAGATCACTTTTCGACGGTGGCGAATCATTCTCGACGGGGTCCTGCATCAGAAGAGTCCAAGCCCGATTATAGTGGCGCGGTCATGTAGGACGCAACTTTTAAGCTGAGGGCCAAAAGGAATCGGCTCATCCGGCCTAAAGGTCAGGGCTAAGGCATCGACCTTCGGCCCGGCAAAGCCCTTTGCCGAAGAGCAGGTCAGCAGCAGGGTGCGGGACGGATGGCGCAAAAGACCTTCAGACTTTGGGCTCGAGGCGGGCGAATTGAGGTTGCGAACCGACCTTTCCCAGCCAATCAGATTTCGCTTGACAATCCTTGGCGAGAGGAGTACACATTTTGTTCGAATGTCAAACTAGGTGCGACACGAGATAGCGAACAGACCCTTAATCCTTGAGCATCGCGAGCCGCCATGGCAGCAAGCGTTGCAATGTGTTGGAAACAACGGGCCTAAGTAAGAGCGCTTCCAGGGCCAGGCGCCGCATTAGGGTAACGCCGGAGAAGGAGGGCCGCGAGTGGCCAGTTCGGAAATCGCCCGGGACATTAACCGCAGCCGCCTTCTTGATACGATTCGAACAAACCAGCCGATGTCGCGCGCCGACTTGGCGCGCCAGACCGGCCTGCAGCGGAGCACGGTATCACTGATTGTCAACGAACTGATCCGCGAGCGTTGGGTGGTGGAAGGAGCCCTGGGCCAATTGCCCGTGGGGAGGCGGCCCCGTCTGCTTCACCTCAACACAGATCGCGCGGGGATCATCGGAATTAACGTCATGCCGCACCTGACCACCATCGCCCTGGCGGACCTGGGCGCCCGCTTTATCACGCAGGAGGCGATTCCCACGCCGCACGATCCAGGCACGCTCATCAATGTGGTGAGCTCTTATATTCGCCACCTCATGAGCCAACATCCCGAGGTGACCTATGAAGGAATCGGGGTGAGCGTGCCGGGGCGCGTGGATTATCTCGCCCAGCGTCTGGTTTTCGCCGCCAACCTCGGCTGGCATCAGGTCGATCTAAGGGAGCCTCTCGAAGCCGCCACGGGCCTTCCCGTGCACATTGAAAACTCCGCCAACACCTGCGCGCTGGCGGAGGTGTGGTCCGGGCCCCACGAGGGGATGAGCGACCTCACGGCGGTGACCGTAGCGGAAGGCATCGGCACGGGGATCATCGCCAATGGCCGCTTGGTGCGGGGACCGAGTGGCGCGGCAGGCGAGTTCGGGCACGTGTGCATGGACCCCCAGGGGCCGCAATGCAACTGCGGCGCCCGTGGGTGCTGGGAGGTTTTCGCCTCGAATGCCGCGACCGTTCGGAATTATGCCCGCCTGACGGCGGAACCGTTGCGCCAGCGGGAGGAGAACCCTGGCCAAGCAGCAAAGACCAGCTTCACGGAGATTTTGTCGCTGGCGGAGCACGGCGATAACAAGGCGGGCGAGGCCTTAGACTTCATGGCCCGCTATTTGGGTTTGGGAATAGCGATGCTCGTGAACGGCCTGGCCCCCGCCGCCATTGTCGTGGTGGGCGAGGTGACGCGGGCGTGGCAACGCGTGGGTCCGATTATCCAGGGGGAAGTTCAGCAGTATTCTCATACGCATGCAGCCACACGCATCGTGCCCGCCGACGACGCCACGCAGCCCCGGTTGCGGGGCACGATTGCGCTGGTTTTGCAAAAGCATTTTCGCCCGCTGCTCTTTGCTTGAAAAGTGTTGAATCGGTAATTGCCAAGCTTGAATCGCAATTGTTTGTGAGGTCTCGACTTAATACGAGGGTGCAACAATATGTCCTTTGACGTACGTGCCGGGCGGTGGGGGGTGTCTATCTGCCGGGCGGGTTTCGTCTGAACGCTTGCGGGCCGGGCTGGGGTCATGGAAACCAAGCGCGGGGCTGCGCTCCGCTACCTGATTTCGGTTAATTCAACGGTGCAAGGAGGATTCAATGGCACGGACAGAACTGCGACTTAAACTTACTTTGCTCTGTATCGTGACCTTGCTATTCGCGGGGGCCGCCAAAGGGCAGATCCTTTACGGCTCGCTCACTGGCAATGTCACTGACGCATCGAATGCCCCGGTTCCTGGGGCGAAAATCGAGGCTTTAAATGTGGGAACGGGCGTCTCGGCAGGAGGCGTTTCGGATACCCGTGGAGTTTACTTAATCAATGATCTTCAACCGGGCACCTATCGGGTCACGATCTCGGCCGGGGGTTTCGGCACAGTCGTACACGAGAATGTGCTGATAGAAGCCAATACCGCACGGCGTGTGGACACGCAACTCAACGTGGCGCAGATTAACCAAAAAATTACGGTGACTGCCCCCATTGAGGCCCTTCAGACCGACCGCAGCGACGTGAAGAGCGAGCTGAACTCCACCCAGATTACCAGTCTTCCCTTGGGGAACGATCGTAATTTCCAGGCTTCCTTTGTCCTGGTACCAGGTGCGGCTCCGCCCGTTGCCTCGCACTCGTTTGCGGGCAATCCCACACAGTCGCTGGCCATGTACGTGAGTGGCGGGTTGGACACTTCCAACATCACCCTGATCGACGGCTCGATCGACACCAATTTCTGGGAGCAGAACCTCATCGCCTACGTTCCGCCTTCGGAAGCGATTGAGGCTGTGAACATCGTCACCAGCGGGTACGACGCCGAATCAGGGAATGCCGCCGGGGCGGTGACCAATGTGACGGTCAAATCCGGGACCAACCAGCTTCATGGCAGCGCCTTTGAGTTCAACACCATCAGCAAGCTGGAGAGCCGGAACTTTTTTTACTACGGACACGCCATACCCAAACTCGTTCTGAATCAGTTCGGGTTCTCGCTGGGCGGACCCATCAAGAAGAACAAATTGTTTTTCTTTGGCGATTGGGAAGGCTATCGGGAGAGCCAGTTTGGGACGGGGGTAATTTCCGTTCCCACGCAGGCAATGGTGCAAGGGAATTTCACGTCCGCCATACCGGCCGGGACTAACTGCGATACCACACCTACCGCAGGGTGCATTTACGACCCCACTACCGGAAACGCGGATGGCACGGGACGCCTGTGGATCGGGGATTCGACAGCCGGGGGCGCACCTACCAACGCCAATATCATCCCCACGGCCCTAATCAGCAAGGCGTCCGCGAGCTTGGCAGCGTTGATTCCTTCCCCCAATTATGGTGGAGCTTCCGCCGGGGATGCCAACAACTATCAGTACGCCGGGGACCTGAAATTTCGTCGCGACAGTGTGGACCTGAAGATCAACTATCTTCCTTCCGACAAGAGCACGCTCTTTGCTCGTTACAGCGCGGAACCGACCTATGTATTCGATCCCCAGCAGTTAGGCGCGGCCGGCGGAAGCGCTCTGGGCTCGGTTTCGCAACCCGGCAATGCTTACGGCTTGACGCAGAATGCCGCCGTGGGCGGGACATACGTCTTCTCGCCGCACGTGCTCTTGGATGCGAATGTGGGGTACACACGGCCCCGCTATCAGGCCACCAACACCGACATCGGTACCAACTATTATCCGATTATTACCGGGTCAGGTATTAACCCTGGTCAAGGGGGCAGCCCACTGCAAGGTGGCATTCCCAACATCGGAATCAGCAACGGCCTCAGCGGGCTGGGCAACACAGCCGTCTCCAATCCCTTCCTCTTTCGCGACAACCAGTACACGTTTGCCGCGAACTTGAGCTGGCTCCATGGCGCCCACAATTTCCGTTTTGGGGGCGACATCGACCGTTATGACATGAACCGATTCCAAGGCCAACTGGATTTTGGCGTGCGCGGCGGATTCAGCTTCACCGGAGGTGTCACGTCATTGAAAGCCCCAGCGGGAGGGACAGCGCCCTCGACGGATTCCTACAACTCGTGGGCGGATTACCTCCTGGGTCTGCCGCAGAGCCTGGGGAAGGATTACGTTTATATGAATCCTTCCACGACCCGTGAGTGGGAGTTTGCCGGTTACGCCCGGGACAACTGGCAGATCACGAAGAAGTTGAGCGTCAATTACGGCGTCCGCTGGGAATACTACCCCATCCCCAAAGTAAGTCACTATGGCTCTGCCAATTTTAATTGGACTCAGGACACCGCCTATTTGGGCGGAGTCGGCGGAGTGCCCAGCAACGCTTATATGACCACTGGCCCGGGCCAACTGGAACCACGCGTCGGCATCGCCTACCGCCTGACCGATAAGACGGTCATTCGGGCAGGCTATGGCATGAGCAGCGACCCCTATGCCTTGAATTACATGGCCTGGGTCTATCCGGCGGTCATTTCCCAGCAGATCACCGGGGCCACTTCCTACATCCCCGGTGGTTATATCGGATCGTCCACCGGCCCGACGGGCACCTGGGTGGGCCCGACCGTTCCTGCTGGCTTGGCGGCTGGAATTCCATCCTTCCCGTTCCCGGACCTCACGGCAGGAAAGTACGTCCTGCCGCACTACTTGGGCACTTACGGTTATCCCAACAACTACCGTCGCGGTTACGTGGAAGCGTGGAACTTCGAGGTGCAACGCGACTTGGGCCACAATTGGAACCTGCAACTCGGATACGTGGGCAATCACATGGTGCGGGAGGCGGAGTTTATCAACTTCAACGCGGCCGGCCCGGGCGGAGGGAACGCCGGAACTCCTCTCTATGCGGAATACGGCAACCCCAGCGCCATGACCATCAATGGCCCCATGACCGGCGGGAGCTACAATGCTTTGCAAACACAGCTCACCCGCCGCGTGGTCGGCGGGCAGGTGGGGGTCGTCTATACCTACTCGAAGACCATTGACAATGACGATACCGAAGCCAACACCAATGTGACCTGGGCATACTACCAGGTCCTAAAACGCAACAAAGCCCTCGCCGGCTTCGACCGCCCGCACAACCTCGAAATGTTCGCGGTCTACAATTCCCCGTTCGGGAAGGGCCAGAAGTGGGTGACCACGGGCGTCGGCGGGAAGATCCTCGGCGACTGGAATTTGACCCCTGTCCTAACCCGCTTGAGCGGCACGCCGTTCAGCGTCACGACCTCCGGAAGCTCCCTTAATGCTCCGGGCAACACCCAAACTGCTGACCAGGTGGAGTTGACAGTCAAGATCCTGGGAGGGCATGGGCCCAACCATCCTTACTTTGACCCCCTGGCATTTGCGCCGGTCACAGCCGTTCGCTTTGGCACGAGCGGCAGGAACATTGTGCGCGGTCCGGGCTTCTTCAACATCAACCTCAGCCTGGTTCGCGACTTCAATTTGACCGAACGCTTTAAGCTGCAATTTCGGGCAGAGGCTTACGGACTTACCAACACGCCCAACTTTGCCAATCCTGCAACCACCGTCTCCAACGCCAAGTTCGCCAATGGAGCGGTCACCAGCTATGGCGGCTATGACATCATCAGCGGGACGTCCGCCTCGGATTGGGCGCCGTATGCTACGGCGGACCGCCAAATCCGTTTTGCGATGTTTCTTAAATTTTGAGATTCTCAACAGACCAGAACGAACGGATGAAGAAGGGGCCTCCAGGGTTTCGGAGGCCCCTCTTGTCTTCCAGGTATGCACAGAAAGAATGGTGAAAGCATGAAGACTTTGATTCTTTCATTGCTGGCGCTGACCGTTGCATTCGGGGCGCAGGCCTTGGGGAGTTCAGGACAGCCTTCTGCCCCGAAGGCTCAGGATGAGCCGCTCAGGATTGACTCCACTCTCACAATCCTCTTAGTTCCCCACACTCCCTCGCCCGTCATGGCAGCAACGCAAGACCTTGCAAGCGATTTTGAGAAAGTGCTGGGCAAGAAACCAACAATCATCAATCGCGTCGAGGACGCCGCCCCGGTGACGATTCTGATCGGTGAGCAATCCGACCTTCCGGCAAACATGCGGCCCCCCGGACTGACGGACCCGGAGTCTTTTGAGATTTCCGTGACCCGCGCCGACTGGAAGCCGCCGACAAAGGTGGTGCTGTTGGCGGGTGCTGACATGCGGGGGACCATCTACGCCATCTACGAATTTGCGGAAGAGTACCTTGGCATCGACCCCTTATATTACTGGACCGATCATCAGCCGGCCAAGCGAACCCAAATCGCGCTTCCTGGGTCGCTCGAGAAAAGGTTTCCGTCTCCCGTCTTCAAGCACCGCGGTTTTTTCATCAATGACGAGGATTTGTTGACGGGCTGGGCCCCAGGGGGAAAAGACGGCACGGGAATCTCCCTTGCGGTTTGGAACAAGATATTTGAAACCATCCTGCGCCTCAAAGGTGACATGGTGACGCCGGGAACGTGGATTTTTTCTGACGAACCGCAGGTGAAATTGGCGGCACAGCGCGGGCTGATCATCACGCAACACCACGCCATTCCCTTGGGAATGAACGTGGCGCGCTGGCCCAAAGACGTGCCCTATAACTACACCACCCACCCCGAGATTGTCGAGCGGGCATGGAAGAACGCCATGCGGGAGTATCCACCCGGCGCAGAAGTGATTTGGACGGTGGGCCTGCGGGGCCTTTCCGACATCACTTATGCCTCAATGGATCCGAGCGTGCGGGGTGACAACAAGGCGCTCGGCCATCTCATCAGCAAGGCGATAGCCGATCAAATGCAGATCGTCCGTTCCATCCACCCCGACGCCCAGTTCATCACCAGCCTTTGGATGGAAGGCGCAAGACTGGTGCAGCAAGGCGACCTTACCATTCCCTCTGAAGTGAGCACCGTCTGGGCCGATGACGGTTACGGCTATCTTCAGGACAAGGGCCAGGCGGCAAAGGGGGAAGGGGCTTACTACCATGTGGCGGTGATGAATGGACGCGCCAATCAGCTCAGCGAGATGGTTCCGGTCGAGCGCATTTTTTCCGAGTTGGGCCGCTACATCAACGCCGGGGCCACGCAATATCTGCTTCTCAACACTAGCGACATTCGTCCGGTTCCACTGACCGCCAAAGCGGTGATGGACGTGGCATGGAAGGGAGTGCCCTCCGCCGGACCGGAAGCCGCTGACGACTATATCCGGACCTGGTCGCGCGCTGAGTTTGGCGCGCCGGCGGCGTCCAAGGTTGCGGAGGTGTATAAGGAATACTTTCGCGCCCCCGCGCATTTCGGTGATCCCGCGCACGAGTACGGCGACCAGATTTATCATACGGAAGCCCGGCAGATGATGCTGACTTACATGATCTCCCCGCCACTCTACGCTCTCCCCAGCCAGTCGCCCCCGTGGTCACCGCCTCATATATTTGGGATGGGTGCGTACGAGGGGGGCATGGGCAACGGGTGGCTCCCCCAAACCATCGAGCGGGAGATAAAGCAATGTGGTGATGCGCAACCTCGGTGGGATGCGCTGTGGAAGAAGGCTCTCGCAGCCGAGCCCCTCGTAGCCGTTGAGCGCCGGCCCTTTTACCACGCCCATGTCCTGGCCATGGTTGCCATCAATTGCGAGAGCAATCGGATGCTCCTGGAAGTTGCCAAGGCTATCCAAGAAGCTCAAAGCGGGAAGACAGGTGAGGCTCGCCAGGCGGCGATGCAAGGCCTCGGGGCGCTCGATGAAATCAACAAGGCGGAGATGGCAGCCGAATACGGCCAATGGAAAAACTGGTACCGGGGAGATTGGCTCACGGGGGTGTATCGCACCCACCAGATGCTTGCAGTCTTTTCACAGTACCTCACAGACCACCTTACCCACCTGCCGCCGCCCGTTTTCTGGGACGGCTGGGAAGCCTATTACCACATCATGAATTACCAGGGAGATCGGTCGGCAGATGTGAAGTGAGTTTTCCCTTAGGTATTCGGTTTGTCCTTGGAATTCTAGCAGCACGTCTGTTGTGTCCGCCGGTGCCGGAAGGAGGCAGGGATGTTGGGCGGCCTATTCAGCGCCATTACACTCCAACGGGTACCAGCCTTGTCCGGCCTATTCCCTACAATCCCCCGCAATTGAGGGACGGGCAGGAAGAGAGGTGAGAGCTTGAAAACTTATATTCTTTCATTATTTGCTTTGGTGGTCGTGCCGGTCGTGGCTGCCGGGCAGTTCCAGTTTCGAGACGTGAATTCCCAGTCGGTGGAGTTGACGGAGAATGGCTCTCCGGTGTTTGTCTACAATTACGGGATCATGCTCAAAGAGGGCACAGCACCGGATCGCGCCCGCTGCTGCTATCTTTACCCCGTGTACGCGCCCAACGGCGTCGAGGTCACGGACGATTTCCCTCCCGATCATCCCCACCACCGGGGGATCAGTTGGATGTGGCCCGTCGTCGTTGTTGATGGCAAGACCTACGACCTTTGGACGATCAGGGGCATTCTCGACCGCTTCGAGAAGTGGGAGAGCAAAAAGGCCGGCAAGGACAAGGCGGTGCTGGCGGTTCAGGACGGGTGGTACGTTGGCGATCGCCGAGTGGTGCAAGAGAACGTGGAGATTGTTGCGCATTCGCTGGTGGATGGGCGCCGCGACCTCGACCTTACCGTCACCCTGCATTCCGTGGCGGGCGCGGAGGTCGATATTGGCGGCACGCACGAACACGACAAAGGGTACGGCGGGGGGCTGGAAATCCGCTTCGCTCCGCGCACCGACACCCGGATTCGCACCGCCGCTCAGGACGACGTGCCTGACAGCGACCGCGTCCCCGCGGCGTGGGCCGAGTTGACCGGCAATTTCGGCGGCAAGCTGGCCACGACGCGCGTCACCGAGGACCCTTCCAATCCCGGGGCGCCCAACGGCTGGTGCTTGCGGCATTACGGATTCGTGGGCGTGGAATATCCGGCCCTGCAACTGCGCCGCCTGGACAGCAAGGTTCCTCTGACCATGAAGTTCCGCGTATCGCTGTCGGGAAGTTCAGCGGCCGCGGCCTTGCCGGAGAACCACGTTCTGGTTTACACCCACAACGGCAAGGGCTACGTTCACGACAACATTCAATCCAGCGTGGAAGCCATCAAGAAAATGGGCTCCGAGAACGGATTCGCGGTGGACGCCACGGACGATCCAAATTTGTTCGCGGACGCAACCCTCAAGCAGTATCAGGCCCTGGTGTTTGCCAACACCAACAACGAAGCGTTCCTGAACGACACCCACCGGGATGCCTTTAAGCATTACATCGAGTCGGGCGGCGGGTTTGTGGGTATCCACTCCGCCTCGGGCTCGGAACGCGATTGGCCGTATTTCGCCTCCGTGCTGGGGGGGAAGTTCGTGCGCCACCCACACCAGCAGGTGTTTGTCGTAAGGGTAAAGGACGCGGATTTTCCCGCAACACGGAAACTACCCGCGACGTTCGAGTGGAAGGATGAGTGTTACTTACTTGACCACCTCAACCCGGATATTCACGTGCTCCTGGTCACCGAGTATTCCAAGCTCGACGACCCCGATAAGGCCAAGCATCCCGAGGAAAGTCTCGGCGGCTCATTGCCCCTTTCCTGGTACCACCAATTCGATGGCGGCCGGGAGTATTACCTCGCCCTCGGCCACAACAAAGAGGACTATTCCAATCCTCTTCTGTACAATCAGATTCTAGGGGGAATTCTTTGGGCGATGGGAAAAGAACAGTGAGGAGTGAAGAATGACGAGCGAGAGGATGGGTGTACGCTCTTCACTCGTCACTCGTCGCTGCACCTTGGAGGTGGGATCATGCAAATCGAAAAGACGTCATCGCGAAGAAGCTTTCTGAAGGGATCGCTCACCGCCGCAGCGGCAGTCGGTTTTCCCTCTATTGTCCCCGCCCGCGTGTTGGGCGTGACCGCGCCGAGCAACCTGATTCAGGTGGGGCAGATTGGTTGCGGCCGAATCGCGCGGGATTCGGAATTCAGGGGGATTCTCAGGAACAGCGATGTGGCCCGGTACGTGGCCGTGTGCGACCTGGATACTGTCCGTATTGCTGACGCGAAAAATCTGCTCGAGCAGGCTTACGCAAAGAAATTCGGGGCGGGGAAGTACGCCGAGCTCAAAACCTACGGCGATTACCGCGAGATGCTCGAGGACAAGAGCATCGATGCGGTGTGCATCAGCACGCCCGATCACTGGCACGCGCAACCTGCCATGGAAGCAGCGTTGGCGGGCAAGGATATCTACCAGCAAAAGCCCGCATCGCTGACCATCAAGGAAGGCCGCCAAATGGCCGATACCGTGAAGCGCACGGGCCGCATTTTTCAGCAGGGAAGCCAGCAACGTTCCGACCCCAACTTCCGCTTAGCCTGCGAGTTGGTCCGCAATGGGCGCATCGGCAAGGTGCAACAGGTTTTGATTGGATTGCCCGTGGATCCCGCCGGGGACGTGGAACCGGAAATGCCCGTGCCCGTAAACCTGAATTACGAGATGTGGTTGGGCTCTACGCCCATAGTTTATTACACGGAAAAACGCGTGCACCCCCAGGCAGCGACCCTGGATGCCCGTTACGACCGGCCGGGCTGGCTGCGCTGCGAGCAGTTCGGCGCCGGCATGATTACCGGTTGGGGCGCGCATCACATTGACACGGCGCACTGGGCCATGGACACCGAATACACCGGCCCGGTGGAGATTGTCGCCAGCGCCGAGTTTCACAAGAAAGGGCTGTGGGACGTTCATGGTCCGTTTCATGTGCGGGCGCACTATGCGAACGGCGCCGATGTGTTCATCAGCGAGAAGTATCCGACCGGCGTCAAGTTTATCGGCGAAGACGGCTGGATTTGGGTCACGCGCGGGAAGGCCGTAACGCTCAGCGATCCGGCGGTGGCCAAGTCCGGCAGCCCGGCGCTAGATGCGAGCGACCGCAAGATGCTGGTGGCCGACATTAAGGATAATGAAATCCACCTGCACCATAGCCCTAACAACGATCATCACCTGGATTGGCTCACCAGCATCATAACGCGCAAGCCGCCGGCAGCGCCGGCGGAGGTCGGGCATCGTTCCTGTTCCGCCTGCCTCGTGGCCCACGATGCCATGAGACTGAATCACGAGCTCAAGTGGGACCCGCAGGCAGAACGCTACATCAATGATGAGGAGGCGAACGCCCTGCTGTCCCGACCGCAGCGCGCGCCTTACGGCACCGAAGCCGTTCTGGCCAAGCTGGGCTGAGCGCCTTTGGGGGTTCACACGAGTTAAAGATCGACCGTCCGCGCCAGCCCGCCGAATGCTGGCAGGAAAAGCAGAGCGTCGCTATGTACAGCATAGCTTCGCTCCGTATGCCTGAAAGGATATTATTCCGCACATGCAAATTAATCGGAGGAAATTCATTCGAACGGCAGGGGCAAGCGCGCTGCTTACCGCCTCCGCCGCAAATTCCCACTTGCCTGTGGGGCGCGCGGCAGAGTCCAGGCGCAGTTCCACATCCCCACAAGAAAAGGCCACGCCTATGGATGATTCCGTTTTTGTCAGACTCATCACGCTTGACCCCGCCCACTTCCACGCCGCTTTGGTGCAGGAACAAATGCTGCCGGGAATTGATAAGAGGGTTGCCGTTTACGCTCCACTCGGTCCGGACCTGCTGGACCACTTGCGGCTCATCGATCAATTCAACCACCGGGCCAAAAATCCCACGAGCTGGGAACTGGATGTTCACTGTAGTCCGAGGTCACTGGAGGAGATGATCGCCGCGCGGCCGGGCAATGTGGTAGTGCTGGCGGGCCACAATCGGGTCAAAATCGGCAAGATCAAAGCCTCTCTCGATGCAGGTTTGAATGTATTGTCGGACAAGCCCTGGATTATCCGCGGGGAAGATTTTCCCGTGCTCGAGTCCGCCTTGTCTTTGGCCGACCAGAAGGGGCTGGTGGCGTACGATATGATGACCGAGCGTCACGAGATTACCACCATTCTTCAGCGCGAACTGGTGAATGACCCCGACGTGTTTGGCACTCTGATTCCCCCGGACCCGAATAATCCGGGTGTATTCATGGAGAGCACCCATCACATTCTCAAGACGGTGGCTGGAGTTGCTATCCCGCGTCCCACGTTTTTCTTCGACATTCTGGATCAGGGGGAGGGCCTCGCCGATGTCGGCACGCACGTGGTGGACCTGGCGCACTGGACGCTGTTTCCCGATCAAGCCCTGGATTATCGCCACGACATCCAAGTCCAGAGCGGCAAGCGTTGGCCGACCCCCATCACCTTAGCGCAGTTTCACCAGGTCAGCGGCTTGGCGGCATTTCCCGCCGAGCTTGCGCCGTACGTTCACGGCGACCAGTTCGATTATTACTGCAACAACCAGGTGGATTATAAAGTTCGCGAAGCCCAGGTGCGCTTGAGAGTGCTTTGGAATTGGGAATCACCGGCGGGCGTGGATTTTCATCATGCCATTTACCGGGGGACCCGCGCTAACGTCGAGGTCCGCCAAACGAATAAGGAGAATTACCGGCCGGAATTGTTCGTGGCGGCAAACGGATTGGGGCGTCAGGGCACCCTCGCGGCAGCCGTACGCGCCCGCATCGAGGGCCTCCAGGAGACTTATCCGGGCGTAGGGTGTGAAGCCGCCGGCGACGAGTTGCACATCACCATTCCGGCGCGTTACGGCGTAGGTCACGAATCCCACTTTGCGCAGGTGGTGAGGGAATTCCTGACGTATCTGAAATCGCCAAAATCCATGCCCGCTTGGGTGCGGCCCAACATGCTGGCGAAGTATTTCGTCACCACCACGGGCGTGCAACTGTCTTCAACGCAAAAGGGCTGAGAATATCATGTGTCAGGTGTCAGGTATCAGGGGTATGCGGGATCTGGCGCCTAGTCCGTTGGGAGCCCCCCCGGCTCTGCCGGGGAGGCAGTAAAAGTTTGACAAATCCGGGAGTCCATCGCGGAAACTCCTAATCGTGAGCCGCCAAGCAAACGAAAAGGAGATCCACGATGGACGAAGCAGAAAGCCTATCGCATACGAAGTGGGAGTGCAAATATCATGTAGTGTTCATCCCGAAATGCCGGCGGAAGACGTTATATCAAGAATTGCGGCGGCATTTGGGGGAAGTGTTCCGGCGGTTGGCGCAGCAAAAGGAGAGCGCCATTGAAGAAGGGCATTTGCGGCCGGATCATGTGCATATGATGATTGCGATACCACCCCAGTACGCGGTGTCGCAGGTAATCGGATATATCAAAGGCAAGAGCGCGATTCATCTGGCACGGGTGTACGGAGAGCGGAAGCGGAATTTTGTGGGCCAACACTTTTGGGCACGCGGATTCTGGGTGTCCACGGTGGGCCGCGATGAAGCCGTGATTCGCGAATACATCCGGAAGCAGGAGGAAGAAGACAAGCAGTTAGACCAGATGAATCTCTGGCGATGAGCAGCCACCGGAAGGTGGCGCAAACCCCGCGGGGCCGCGTTAGCGACCCCGCCTAGCCGCTTTGAGCGGCTCACTGTTTCTTAAAGCCCCCGGCTTTGCCGGGGGATATTTACTCCGTCCTCGCACAATAGGTTTCAGGTTTTAGGTATTGCATATATGGTTGTGCTGGCACTTGGAACCTGATACACGACACTTGGCATCTGATACCTAACACCTGGCACCCGACACCTTTTTATTGTTTGCAATCCCAAACGGGTGTATAGTTATGCCCGGCCTGAAGACTTAGCTGACGACCTTCGCTAACGCACCAATCGCGCCATTTCGAGTCCACAAAGTTCGCGGTGTGAATCCAACTCCCAAGATGCTCCACGTGCGAAGCGGCCAAAGTGGTTCCCATTCCTAACGGCAGGGTTACGACAGTAGTAAAACCACTACTGCGTCCATTGTCCTTCTGCAAGGCTGCTGAGGGTGGGTATCCACGTAAAAGGATCCTGTATGATCCCCGCGGACCCTCTGCCGCACGAAGCGGCGTTATCCTTTCCTCCTCTCGGCAAACAAATCAAGGCTCTCCTGGTTTGGCCCAAGATCCCCAATTCCTTTTGGGCATTCAGCGGGATGCTGGAATTGCTTCCCGAAAAGGTGGTGATGCCGCCGCTCGGGCTCATCACGGTTGCCGCCCTCTGTCCCCCGGAATGGACTTTGCGACTCGTCGATGAGGCGGTGCAGGAGTTGACAGACCTCGACCTGCACTGGGCCGACTTGGTCATGGTGGGGGGAATGGAAGTTCAGAAAGCGGGGATGCACAATGTTCTGGCGCGCGCCCGCCGCATGGGCCGGCGGACCATCGTGGGCGGCCCTTACGCCAGCAGTGAGCCGGAACGCATGTTGGCGCTCGCCGATCATGTGGTGGTGGGCGAGCCTGACGAGGTGTTTGCGGAAATCGCCGCCGACCTAGAAGCGGGAACGGCGAGAAGGCGCTATGAGATCACCGATAAACCGGACGTCACCCGCACCCCGGTTCCACGCTTCGACCTGCTCAAGCTCAATAGTTACGCTTCCATGTCGATTCAATTCTCCCGCGGCTGTCCGTTTCAATGTGAATTCTGCGACATCATTATTCTCTACGGACGGAAGCCCCGCACCAAACTCCCCCAACAAGTGCTGGCGGAACTGGACGCGCTTCTAAGGCTGGGGTGGATGAAGCAGCTATTCATCGTCGATGATAACTTCATCGGCAATCACGCCCGGGCGCTGGAATTGTGCGGGGAGCTGGAAAAATGGCAGCAGGCGCACGGATTTCCGATAATGTTTTACACCGAGGCTTCCATGGATCTGGCCCGCAAGACCGCCTTGGTCGAGGCCATGGTGCGCGCCAACTTCTTCTACGTTTTCCTCGGCATTGAGAGCCCCTCGAAGGAATCCTTGCAGGAGACACATAAGTTTCAGAACCTGGCTGTGGATCCCGTGAGTTGCATCGACATACTTCATGAAAAGGGGTTGTGGGTGACCGGCGGATTCATCGTTGGGTTCGACTCTGACACGGATGAAATCTTTGATCGTCAGATTGAATTCATCGAGCGCACCGCCATTCCCTGGGCGCTGCTGAATTCCTTGCACGCCATGCCGCACACCGCCCTTTACGAGCGCATGCAAAAAGAGGGGCGCCTGCTGGTAGACTCACAGCACTCGAGCGGCGATACCAACCCTCCCAACTTTCGCACCAAATTGGCGCCGGCGGCGCTGCTGCGCGGGCTGGCAAAAACGCTTGCGGCAATTTACGAACCGGAGGCGTTCTACGAGCGCGCCTGGCGGTCAATGGAATGCTGGCAGATCAAGAAAAACCAGCGGGCCGCGAAACAGCCGGGCGCGGCCGGCATCGTGGCCATCGTCGCCCGGTCGGTTTGGCATCAAGGCCTCCGATCATCCTACAAACGAGTCTACTGGAAATACGCTTGGAGGATCGTCAGCCACTACGCGCTGAATCCCCCCAAAATCTGGATGGCCGCCACCCTCATGATTTCCGGCCACCACTTTATTCCCTATTCCCGCGAAGTGGTGGCGAACATCCAGCGCCAAATCGGGCTCGTTGAGGAAGTCCCGGTGCTTGTCCCCGCGCCGGTGGAAGATTAGCGCGCAGAATACTTATCTCTTAATAATTGGCCAGGATCTCTGCGGCCTTTACAATCACCCCACATCCAAGACGATCTATGCTTACTAGCGCATCAGCGGCGCAACTCTGTCGTGTATACTTCCAAGGTCTGAAGTCGGGCTGACGGCATGGTCTCACATCGGACTTAGGGAGGAAAAATCTTGCGCCGCGAGGCACCCAAAATCTTTGTTCTGATTTCAGCCCTCACCGCTCTCGTTTTCGGTCTGCCGGACGGCCAGCCTGTGTTGCAGCCTTATCCCGGCACGGGCATGTTCCTGATGCTCTCCGACATTCACTTTGATCCCTACGCCGACCCGGTGATCATGGCGAAGCTGGGAGTGAAGCCGCTGGCGGCATGCCAAGGCCCCAGTCCTGAGTTGTTCTCGAAATTCGGCAGCGATACCAACTACCCTCTTCTCAAGTTGACGCTCGACGAGGTGGTGGCGGCAGCGCGGGAAAATCACTTTCACTACGATTACGTGATGGTGACCGGCGATTTCCTGGCGCACAACTTCGACACGAGTTACCAAAAATGTGTGGGGGGCGGGAATGAAGCCTATGAGAAGTTTGCCAGCGATACGATCCGCTTCGTCGACGGCATGATCGCGAAGGCCCTGCCCGGCGTGCCGGTTTTCGCTGCGCTGGGAAACAATGACTCGGACCGTGGTGATTACGAGCAACCCAGTGAGTTTTTCCTCGAGAGCGTGGGCCGTGATTGGAGCCGCGCGTGGGGGGACCTGCCCGCAGCGGCGCGGGAAACGGCGCTCACGTCCTTTGCCCGGGCGGGGGATTACGCCGTGCCCAACCCCGCCGTGCCCAGCCATGAATTGGTCATCGTGGACAGCAACCTCTGGGCGGCCCGCAACGCGCAAGCATGTAGTGAAGCCGATCCTGATCCCGGGGGTCAGTTCCAATGGCTGGGAGGAATCTTAGGCAGGGTCAAGCATGCCGACGGGACGGCCACCCTGATCATGCACGTTTTGCCCGGCATCGACGCCGTAAAATCCTCCACGGGCGCGCCCCGGGCATTCTGGACCGATCGCTGCACGCAAAAGTTGATCGCGGAATTGACGGCTTTTCGCGGTGTGGTCCGCGAGATTTACGCCGGCCATATCCATCGGGATGATTTCCGGATCTTTCCCGATAGGGAAGGGAAGCCGTTATTACCCATTCACATTATTCCCTCGGTCAGCCCCGTCTACTTCAATAACCCCGCGGTGGAAATCGGCTGGTACGACAAGAGTAATGGCGAGCTGAGGGATTACGCGCCGGTGTATTTGGATCTCGCCAACCCCCAGCGGCCCTGGAAGACGGAGTATGTTTTCACGCGGGCGTACGGGCGCCCCCGGCCCGACCTCGCCGCGCTGGTGGAGTTGAGCCGTGAGATTCGCCATGGCAATCCCAACTCCGGCGTGGGAAAACAATACGATGACTACTATGCGGCGGGAGCGGGCCTGTTCCTGACGCCGGATAACTGGCTGGATTATTCCTGCGCACAAATAGAAATCACTCCCGCCGGTTTCGCCCGGTGCCGGGGAGACAAATCCAGCCCAGGGCCTTGACTCGCAGCCCCTGTGGTGATATCCAAAAAGTGCTATTCCGGGGATGGGCAGGGTGCGACGTGTTGCCCGACAATCTGGAGCGGGACCCGCCGAGGCGTACAGCGCGCAAACCTTTGGCCCATTCCGCCCATCTGCGATGGTTGAGGTGAAGCCCTTCGCTTCAAAATCTCGTCCGGCGCTCGCACTTTTTCCGTTGCAAGCGAGGCGCCGGGGAGAAAAATCACGGCACCGAATTCGAGGCCCTCATGCTTGACGCATTAGCCATTCATCGTTTGCAATTTGCCTATACCGTAACTTTCCATTATCTGTTTCCGCAGTTCACCATGGGACTGGCGCTGCTGATTGTGATCTTGAAAACACTGGCGCTGCGGACCGGTGAGGAGCGTTACAACCAGGCGGCGCGCTTTTGGGCGAACATCTTCGGCATCAACTTCGCCATGGGCGTGGTGACGGGAATTCCCATGGAGTTTCAGTTCGGCACCAATTGGGCGCAATTCTCCCGCGCCGCCGGCGGAGTGATTGGCCAGACGTTGGCCATGGAAGGCGTGTTCAGCTTCTTCCTGGAATCGAGCTTTCTGGGGCTTTTCATTTTCGGAGAGAAGCGCCTGGGCCCGCGCGGCCACTGGTGGGCAGCCTTCCTGGTATTCCTGGGATCGTGGATGTCCGGCTATCTCATTGTGGCCACGGACGCGTGGATGCAAAACCCGGTGGCTTACACGCTGGGCCCGCGCGGTGAAATCATGCTGGCGAGTTTCTGGGGGCTGCTCTTGAATCACTGGGCGCTCTGGCAGTACGCGCACAACATGAGTGGCGCGGTGATTACGGGGTCGTTTGTGATGGCGGCTATAGGAGCATTCTATTTGCTCACCCAACAGTTCCAGGCACATGCCAAGACCTTCGTTCGCGTGGGCGTCATAGCGGGCCTCGCGGCCTCCTTGCTTCAGCTTACACCCACGGGTGACGCGCAGGGCCGCATGTTGGCTGCCCACCAGCCGGTGACGCTGGCCGCCATGGAAGGCTTGTTTCAAACCCAGCAGGGTGCGCCCATCGCCATTGTGGGGCAGCCCGACATTCAAAACCGGCGCTTGGACAATCCCTTGGTGGTGCCGGGTATGCTCAGCTTTCTCACCTATCGGCGGTGGATGTCGGAGGTGAAGGGGCTTGACGCCTTCCCGCCGCACGATTGGCCGGATAATATCCCGCTGCTCTATTACACCTACCATATTATGGTGGGCCTCGGAACCATCTTTATCGCCATCATGTTGCTGGCAGCGTGGATGCTGTGGCGCGGGACGCTTTATGATTCGCGGGGCATGCTCTGGGCGCTCACGCTGTCGTTGCCGTTTCCCTACATTGCCAACACGGCAGGTTGGATGACAGCGGAGTTCGGCCGTCAGCCGTGGTTGATTTACGGGCTCATGCGCACTGAAGCCGGCGTCTCGCCGCAGGTATCCTCCGGCAATGTCTGGTTCACCCTGATCGGCTTCATGGGCATGTACACCGTGTTGAGCATTCTGTTTCTGTTTCTGGTTTACCGGGTCATTGAGAAGGGGCCGGAAGGTGGAGTAGGCAGTACGCACTAGGCAGTAGGCAGGTGGCAGAAAGCAGAACGCGGAAGGCAAAAGGCGGAAAGCAGAAAGTGGAAGGCTTAGGCGGTAGGCGCCAGACAGAAATAGGCGAAAGAAATAACTGCCGTCCCCAACTTGGGGCAGGGAATACGCTGCCGGGGCTCCGGCATCCGACAAGGGCACTCGCTGCCTTCTGCTTTCTGCCTACTGCCTGCTGTTCTTAGGAGGCGCTTTCATGCAAACGGTTTGGTTTTGTCTGGTGGCAATCATGATCGCGATGTACGTGGTGCTGGATGGATTCGACCTCGGCGCCGGCGCAATTCACTTTTGGGTGGCGAAGGATGACAGCGAGCGGCAGCAGGTTATCCGCTCCATTGGCCCGGTATGGGACGGCAACGAAGTGTGGCTGCTGGCGGGAGGCGGAACGTTGTACTTCGCCTTCCCGGCTCTCTACGCGTCCGGCTTCAGCGGCTTCTACTTGCCCCTGATGATCGTTCTGTGGTTGCTCATTTTGCGGGGCATTGCGGTGGAATTCCGCGGACAGGTGGCAAGCGCCGTCTGGGTGCGGCTTTGGGACGTGGTTTTTGCCGGGGCAAGTCTTCTGCTGGCGGTCTTCTATGGAGCGGCGCTGGGCAACGTGGTGCGCGGCGTTCCCTTGGACAGCCAAGGTTACTTCTTTGAAGCGCTGTGGACCAACTTCCGCCTGGGCCCGAATGCCGGCGTTCTGGACTGGTACACGGTCATCGTCGGAGTCGCGGCTCTAGTCACGTTGGTGCTTCACGGCGCCCTATGGGTGGCCCTGAAAACCGAAGGCGCGTTGCAGGATCGCTCCCGGCATTTGGCGCGAGGCGCGTGGTGGGTTGTTCTGGTACTGACGATTGTGCTCACGGCGATTACCTTCAAGGTGCAGCCGGCGGTTCCCGCAAACCTGTCCGCCCACCCCTGGGGTTACATTTTCCCCGTGCTGGCGCTCATGGGACTGGCAGGCATGGTGTGGTTCATGCGCAAGCGCGATGATTTGAAGAGTTTCCTGGCGTCATGCGCGTACATTGTGGGCATGTTAACCAGCGTGGTTTTTGGATTGTATCCGCTGGTTCTGCCCGCCTGCACCAATCCGGCTTACTCGCTTACCGTCGATAACGCCAAGGCCGGCGATTACGGCCTGCGCATCGGATTGGCGTGGTGGATTGTGGGCATGATCTTGGTGGCCATATACAGTTTCCATGTCTACCGCAGTTTTGCCGGCAAAGTTAGAATCGGGGACAGCGAGAAAGAGTACTGAAGAGATCGGGTCATCCGTTCATCGGGTCATCAGTTCATTGAAACTCTTCTGACGCGAGCGGCCATAGCGCGGAGCCCCAAAACGGGGGGGCCGCGCTAGGCGTGCTTCGCTCGCGTCGTCGTGAGCGCCAACACACTGGTCAGAACCAACAGGGTTCCCATGATGGTCCGCAGCCCCAGCGCTTCCCCGCCCAGGAAATATCCCACCAACACCGCGATCACTGGATTGACGTACGCGTAGGTCCCGACTTTGGTGGGCGATTCGTGATGAATCAGCCACACGTAGGCGGTGAAGGCGATGATGGAGCCCGCCACAATCAGGTAGAGCAACGCCAGCCACGCTCCGCGCGAAACCGTCCAGGGATGAAAATCATGGAATTCGCCCAGCGCCCCCGCCACGAGAGCGAGGAGCACTCCGCCCGCGAGCATCTGTGCCGCGGAACTCATGACCTTGGAAGGCGGCAAGGACAGCTTGCGCGCGAGCGCCGACGCCACGGACCAGCTCATCGCCGCCACGATCAGCGCCACGGCCCCCAGCGTCTCGATGGGCTCCCCGCCAAGGTTCAGTGAGCGGCTCATCAGCACGGCCACTCCGCCTATCCCGACGAAGAGCGCCAAGGCCAGGCCGACGGTGAGCCGCTGGGTTCGCAGGAAGATGATTTCCGACAAAGACATGAATACCGGGATGGTGGCCATCATGACCGCGGCAAGGCCTGAAGGCACCCGCTGCTCGGCCCAGAACACCAGTCCGTAATCCCCGACGAAAAACAGGATGGCCATTATCGATGCGGAGGCCCATTGCCGCCCGCTCGGTGAGCGCTCGCCCTGCGCGAGCATCCAGCCATAAAGAATGGATCCCGCCACCAGGAAACGTATCGAAGCCAGAAGAAACGGCGGAACCTCGCGCACGCCCACACGAATGGCGAAGTAGGTGGTTCCCCACACAAGATAGATAATCGCGAAGGCCAACAAGGTCTTCCACGTCGGGCGATGGGTGGTGGCTTCCATGGGAGACTTTTAGAGTAGCATGGCAAGCCAATGTAGCGCACCGATGCACTGGGGCGGTTCTTGCCTCGCCTTGCGCTCCCGAACCCGAGAGTTCCCTTCGTCTTGGAGATGCGTGTTTCTTGGCTCACAGAGCGAAGCTTTGGAGTGCGGCAGCTTGTTGCCGCTTTCTCTCCAGCAAGCTTGCTTGCGGGAATCCAATCACACTTCGATATGTCTTAGCTTTCTTTTCGTGTAGGCACGAGTCCCTGCCAGCAAGCTGGCAGGGGCTAAAGCGGTAGCAAGCTGCCGCACCCCAAAGCTTCGCTCCGCATGCCATGGTGGACGCCCGCTCCAAGGTCCAATGACGATTGATTATTGGAGATATGCCATGAGGCCAATCGACCATCGGCGTTCGGCATTCGGCAATTTCCCATCGGCAATCGCGAAACAGCCGCGGGCCGAAAAACAGGTCCGCGTTACACCCGCCAACCCTATTGGACGTCGGTGACCTTGCCGTTAACGAAGGTGACTTTCAGGTCTTTATAAACGTAGATTTGTTTTGACCCCAGGTTGACCATCTTATCCGGCTGGCCAAGCGCAGCGACCACCTGATCGGGGGTTTGTCCCAAGGCGATGGACGCCGGCGCAGCGGGCGCCGCGGCCGGTTGCGCCGCCGCGGGTTGGTCGGCCGGCGCGGCGGCAGCGGGTGCGGCGGGGGTCGAGGTGTCGATGGCGAAAACCTCGCCAATGGTATCTTCCACCTTGCTTACGTTGCCCGTCTCCAGGAACCCACTGGGAAACTCGAAGTCCACCTCGGCCTTGTAGTATGTGGGGGGATCGGTCTGGTTGCAGGTGTCGCAGGCCACAACGTCAAAGGCGATTTTCTCATCTTTCAGGTCGACGGTGATGCCGGAGGGGTACACCTTATCCCCTTTGTTGAAATACTTCGTGCTTGAGTTGGTCGTATTGCCCTCGGGCGCACTACTGGCGCCGGGGATGTGGCTCTTTAACATGCCGAAGCCGTGGCCCGTAGCCAGCCCCCTTCCCCCTGTACACCAACCACTGGGAGGTTTGAGGGCGCCATTCTCATATTTTGCGGGGCAGGGTTTGGGGCTCCCCGGGGGTACCCCCAGAACGCCGCCCTTCTGGATGGCGAGAACCGTACCCTCTTCCAGCACCGTAGGGCCGTTGGAGTCGGAGCCCATTTTCACGTATTTGTACTGCGCATCGAGTTGCTCTTTCAGGGAAGGCGGCGCCGGGGTCTGCGCACTTGCCGCAGGCCCGGCGAGAATATTGACAACCAGCAGGGCGACTACTATGGCAATTCTGTGCCTCATTTTAGAATCCTCCTCTGCGCTGAACGGTCCTGTTTTTTGTAAGTGTGGCGACTGCCCTGAGCACGTGTAGTGCGAACCAGCTCTGAGGTCCGCGTTTCGTCCATTGATGATCTATGATATTCGATTTCCGATGAGGTCAATCGAAAATCGGCAATGGCAAAAATACCGCGGACCTACAGAACAGTCCGCGCTTCCATTCATGGGGCTGAGCAAGCGTAGCGCCCCGCTACGTCGGGGCGCTACGCCATGCTTCTTCACAGCCGAGTGGGCCCGCCAAGGCCGGCTCGACTATTGGCCGGTCGGCGACTGCGCGCTTTGAACCTCTTGCTGGACATCCGCTTCCGCCGCGGTGGCATCCTTCTGCTGGTCGGCCAACTGCGAGTCTACACCCTGATCGGGCACCGGTGGCGGAACCTCGCCAGCCACGGTCTGGGTATCCGGGGCCGCGGGCAGACCGCCCGTGCCTGATTTCTGCGCCAGCGTCTGGAGCCCGGAATCAAGCTGTTCCCGGAAGTTGTTGTGCATCTCCTGCAAGTCGGTTACCTGGACGCGCGGCATCGCCCCGACACTACAATCCTGCTGCTTGCTGGTCAGGACGCTTACGCGCACCGTGTTGTTATTGTCGGGATTGTCATCGATGCGGGTCATTACGTCCCCGGCGGTCAACTCGCATTCCTGACCATCATCCCCGGCCACGGTGAGACTGCTGGAGGCCACGAAAAGACGCTGCTTGGGATCCAACGCCGCGGGTGGGGCCTGGTCAGACGCCGCCGCGGGACCGGCCTGAGGCCCCTGGGCGGCGGCCTTCTCATCCGCGATCTGCCGCTGGACTTCCGCCGCAATGGCTTCCTTGACCTCAGGGGTAAGTTGGCCGGTGGCAGCGGGTGCAACACCTTCGGGTGGGGGCTGGCCGCCTCCCTGCGCCGCGGCATCAGCATCGCGCTTCGCCTCGTAGGCCTCCTTCAGGTTCTCCGCCAGCAAGAAATCGGTGAGCCACAGCGCGGGGGAAGCGTAGAAGGGAGCGGGAGCGAAATAGCCTCCGTAAAACCAGGGGGACGGGCCCCAACCCCAAGCGAACACCACCGGGCGGGCCCATGGATTGTACGCCCAACCGTAGAATGCCGGGTGGTAGTAATAACCCGGCACATAATGATAATAATGTACGCCGTGGTAGTAGTGGTCGCGGTAAACGCGCGCGTAAGCATGGCCGTGGTCATAATAGGTGCGCTGATAGTAGGCGTGGCCATTGCGGTTCAGATAAGGCCGCTCACTGTAACCACGGTGCGGTCCGTCGCTGACCAGTCGCCGGCCGTTGCGCTCGGTGACCACTCGCCTTTCGCCGGGCCGGAGGCCGCGCTGGACTGTCATGTTACGCCGCGGATCATGGACTTCCCTAACTTGTCCATGGGCGCCAAACTTCGCTTCCTGGCCCCCCCTGCCCACAAAATGCGTCGGCCGATTGTTCCGATCAACATCCAAACGGCCCCCACCACGCGTGGCGACTGTGTGGGTAGGACCAACGCCGGGTCGGTTGCCCCCGCCTCGAATAGGTCGGTTGCCCCCTCCCGCAGCGGGTCGATTGAACGTGCCCGTGTTGGGCCGGCTGAGCGTGCCCGTGTTGGGCCGGCTGAGCGTGCCTGTGTTGGGCCGGTTCACCGTGCCCGTGTTGGGCCGGTTCACCGTGCCCGTGTTGGGCCGGTTCACCGTGCCCGTGTTGGGCCGGTTGAGCGTGCCTGTGTTGGGCCGGTTCACCGTGCCCGTGTTGGGCCGGTTGAGCGTGCCCGTGTTGGGCCGGTTCACCGTGCCTGTGGCCGGTCTTTTAACTGCCGGGGCCGGTTTTGCCGGCGCAGCTTTCGGGGCGGGTTTGGCAGGCGGTGCACTGGTCTTCTTCTGGTCGCCCAAAGCGAGCGCGCCTGACATTATCAGCACCAAGATCACCGTCGATTTGTTGAAAATCCTTCTGTTTGACATGTCTTAGCTCCTCCCAATCTCCTCTTCGGCCGAGTGAGTTTTTTTGCGCCCTCAATGTCAAAAACGCAGGAAGATTAGAAATTCCATAAAACATTGCCGTTCAAAGTGGACTCTTATTTCGGCCCTGCCGTTGTCCCGTCTGGTCTGACCTCATTATAACCGCATTAGCCGTGGGCACATCTCGATAAATTGGCTGGGGTCAAGTCGCACATCCTTTTCGGCTCTGGGGGGCTGGGCCTCCAATGAAACCGTGGTATTGTTCATTTTGAGACGCGCTGCCCGAACAAAGAACTCCATCGCTGCAATCATCACCTGTCGGGGTATGGGCTGGGAATGCACCCGTGAACCTGCGCTTACCCTGATCGGGTGTGGGCCGTTTCTAACACAGCCGGGTTTTCAAGTCAATAACAATCCGTGGTAACAATCCATGGTGGTTAATGATGACTTGAGGTTGCTTGCCCCCTCGCACAGCGGCTGGCACGACGAATGGTTCCATCTTCTTCCTATGCGGCTGACCTCTTCAACTTAAAGCGGGTAATTCATGGCGGTTGCGGCAGAAGGTATCTGCGATGTGAATGACTGACGTAGGTCGCCCCGAAAACGAGAGACGTAGGGTTAAGCGGGTCATAGACAAGGCCCATGAGCAATCCCCAGACGTTTTGCGGCAGCTCGCAGCCATCCTTCTGTGCCCAGGGAACTTGCTCGGCGAGAAACACTCGACGACCTGACGCATGGCGCCTCGGTGAAAAAGTCGTTTTTCCCTCTTGTTGCGCTGCCGGTATAGTATTATATCTTCCATTAGTGAGTTCTGGAATGTGGGCGGCGAACTGATTGAAGTCAAGGTGCGAGGCGACAATTCACGTGATCTCGTTTGTGATTTGTTGAGGCAGAACTTGCACTAGTGATGGCGTTCAGGCGGTCAACGGCTAACAAGCATTCATTATATGGTAATTGTATTGGACTGTAGTGGATTGTAAAGGAGAATTCGGCAGGTGTACCCCCGTCGAGGGAGGACAAAGCTCGATGAATTCCCGATCTGATAGCAAACTCCGGCCTTTGCTGGTGGTTGGGGCGCTGCTCTTGGCCGTTGGTCCCTTCACGGGTCAGACCTATGCCCAGCGGATGCCCGAAGCAGCTCACGGGCCATCGGTGGCGTCGCAAGCTCCCATGCTGGGGAAGGCGAGCGACTATGTCGGTTGGGAAACCTGCGCGGGTTGCCATAGCGCGGAAGCCCAGTCGTTTGCCAAGACCCCGCACGCTCCGCCGAGCGAGACTTCTGCTTCCGCCAAGGCGCCTTCGATGAGCGTGCAAGGCTGTGAAACCTGCCACGGCCCCGGCAAAGCCCACGCGGAAGCGGAAGAGCAAGCGGCGGGTGACTCGGCCAAAGAGACGGCCGGCGCCAAGCTGATCTTCTCGTTCCACGCCAGCCCGAAAGAGAACTCGGAGCGCTGCCTCACTTGCCACGTCACCGGCAAGAACCAGGAAGGGTTTGCCCACTCGCAGCATTTGGCGGCAGGCGTTTCCTGCGACGAATGCCACGCGCCTCACTTGGTGAAAGAGGTCAAAGATCAAAGCAAGGGCAGCCTTCCGATCGCGCAGGCAGCCTTCTTTCAGGTGCCCGAGCTCCCAGAGACGGTGCGTTGGTTGCACAGCAGCTTGCTCAAGGCCTCCGAGCCGAATTTGTGCTTCACCTGCCATGGCAACATCCAGGCGCAATTCGCCCTGCCCGTGCACCATCGGGTGCCGGAAGGCTTGATGAAGTGTACGGACTGCCACAACCCGCACGGCAGCATCAATCGTTCCAGCTTGAATGCCACCCAATGGGAGACCTGCGTCAAGTGCCATGTGGAAAAGCGCGGGCCCTACGTTTATGAGCACGCGGCGGTGCGTGTGGAAGGCTGTGTGATCTGTCACAGTCCCCACGGCAATACCAATCACTTCATGCTGGTGCGGCGCGAGGGCCGGCAACTTTGCCTGCAATGCCACACCGGCTTCCACGCGCAAGCCGCAGTCCCGCACAGCCGCCTGGGCTTTCAGACCAGCGGAGAGTGTACCCGCTGCCATGTCGCGATCCACGGCTCGGAGCTTGATGCTAATTTCTTGCGGTGAAGGGGAGATCTTATGAGACTTGGGCAACGAATACTTATCTCCCTGGCAGTGCTGCTGGTTTACGGTAGCGTCTTGCTGGCGCAGGAAAGCGCGGAAACTCCCGTCACCTTGGGTGGGTTCAACACTCAGGGGTCGGCGACGGTTGGATACCGTTTCGACGATGTGAAGGGCTACGTCCCCATGTTCCAGGATCTCTCCGGCCTGGAGAAGGGCTTTCGCCTGATGGACTTCAATATGTTCGGCGAGGCTGCCAAAGGGGCGAATCTCTTTGCGGACAGCTACTCTCTCTCGGTCAGCGGGTTGGGGGGCGAGCCTTTTGAAATGGGACAGCTTTCCGTGAGCAAGAAGCATCTTTATGATTTCCGGGTGAATTGGCGGCAGAGCTACTTCTATTCGAACCCCAACGACAACGTGATTCTGCCGATTACCGCCGTGGCCTCGGGGCTTTCCGCCGGCCTTACCGACAATCACGCCTGGGGAACGGTGCGCAAGTTTGGCAATGCGGACTTCACCCTGCACGCCACCAATAATCTCCGGTTCAACTTCGACTACTATCGCACCAGCGACAGCGGGCCCACCTTCACCACGGAGTCATTGGATTTCTTTGATTCTCCCTCTTACTGGGGCACCTTCGCGCGCGCCAATCCCTATTACTTGTATGCTCCCATCAGCGATGAAACCAATCGCTTCACCGGCGGAATCGATTACACGTACCGTGCCTGGACGTTCCATTACAACCTGGGCTACCAGACGTTCACGGAAAATATGACCCTGAACAATGTCGGCTCACCCGAGTTGAGTATCGATCCCGCGTCGAGCTCGACGCTGGAACCGCTGGTCGCCCTTTCCCAGTCGGAGTACCGGCGCCTCACCACTCCCATCAGCGAGTTTTCCTTCACCGGAAAGCCGCTTTCCAAGTTCGAGTGGCGGGGCGGCTACATCTACTATCGCTACCAGGGACCCGCCACTTTCGACCAGTCTTACAACGGCACTGCTCCCAACAGCGCCGGCGCGCTCGCCTCCTACACGGTCAGCCAGACGGCGCGCGGCACGGTGACGGAGCCGGACAACATTGTGTATCAGACCCTCACCTACAAGCCCAAGGATTGGTGGGAGATCATTGCCGACTACCGCTACTCCCGCTTCAGCACCAATAGTGTGGGGAATTTCGCCAGCCTTCAGAGCATCGTTACCAACCCGGCGTCTGCCACACCGACCACCCTCACCACCCCTGCTTCCGGTACGGACTCCGAGGTCTGGCGGGATGGCTTGAGCGACTTTGATTTCAGCATGCTCTTTACCCCCACCCCATCGCTTACGCTGCGGCCGGGAGTTCGGCTGCTGAAGGCGGATGTGGAAGCCCTCCAGGACGGAGTGGTCCAGCCTGCCATCACCCTGCGAACCAAAACCGCCTGGCCCGAACTCAGCTTTGCCTATCGACCCGCCAAGATCTTCAGCGTGCGCGGTGACGTCCACACCTTTGACAACGGCTCGTCCTACACGGCCATTACTCCGCACACGGAAGTGGCCGGGCACGTGATCACTCGCTTTCAGCCGTACAAGAAAGTATCGCTGCAAGACGATCTGAACCTCACCAACGACAAGCTGATCGACTCGAGTTTCAAGGACAACGTCCACTCCAACACGGTGACACTTACTTATGCCCTCAATGACCGGTTTTCGGTCTTTACCGGTTTCACCTACGACAGCATTTTTGCGGCGGGAGACATCGTGTATGCACGCGGCACCGCGCCGCTCAATGATTTCCTGCGGGATCAAGAGGCGGATCGCGTGGTGCAGGCCGGAGTGGAGGCCAAGCCCGGCAAGTATTTTGGCCTGCGGCTTACCGGCAACTTCGACCGCTCCACGGGTGATGGAGAGATCAGCGGCGAGCCTCCCGCCTACGGTCCGCTCACTTGGCCGCTGGTTACCGGCACGGTTTACGTCAATTTCCCCAAGGCAGGGCGCTTGTCCGTGGACCTCCAGCGCACGTATTACATCGAGCAAATCATCACCGCCAACAACTTCCAGGCGAATCTCCTAACCATCCGCTGGACGCGCGACTTTTAGGCGGCGTATTCGGCAAGTAGGGGCACCCCTCGTGGATGTCCTGAAGTCGGCGATGCCGGCGGGGAGGGCAGAGAGAGCCCAACCCCTCCGTCTCCTCGGTGATTGCGTTGCGCAGGCTGTAGGGGGTCCCTCAACCGACGGACCGCCCCTTGGCTCCGCATTCACCTTGCAGAACGCCGGGTAGGGCAACTTGTCCCGGCGAAGTCGGGAGCCCTGCCCCTACGCCGCTTGCCACTAGCCAGCGGTCTTCCGGCCCGCCGGCTCGCCACCCTTCACTTTTCACTCGCCGCTGCTATTAAGACCTCGGACTTCGGACCCCGGACTTCGGACGCTCTTTCTGGTCACTCGTCACTTGTCACTCGCCACTGCTCTTAAGACCTCGGACTTCGGACCCCGGACTTCGGACGCTCTTTCTGGTCACTCGTCACTTGGCACTCGTCACTGCTCTTAAGACCTCGGACTTCGGACCTCGGACTTCGGACGCTCTTTCTGGTCACTTGTCACTTGTCACTCGTCACTGCCCTTGTCGTCTTGGGAATTGCCCGTGGGTTCGTCATAATAGGGAAAGCCGACGGCCACGAGAGCGCTGACCGTGGCTGCCAAGCATCATCCCTGCCCGGACGTGATGCCGCCATCTAACTATGGTATAAAACTACAATGAGAGGGTAAGGATATGCCGACACTCGATTGGTCACAATGCCCCGCCGTCGAGAGCATCCCCGGCAAGCGCAGTGGCGCATGGGTATTCCGGGACACGCGGACGCCGGTTTCAGTTGTCTTTGACAATCTGGAAGTAGGCGCCTCGATCAGCGAGATCATGGAGTGGTTTCATTTGTCCCGCGAACAGGTGGTCGCCGTGATCGAATTTGCGGCGCGAAGCCTTGACGCGCTTCCGGCGCAACCCCCCGCCCCCATGGCCGATGCTCATACTCTTTGTTAACGGCACTCCCGCCCCGCTCCGGTATGCCCTCAAGGGCCATGTGGTTGTTGAAGCCATCGAACGAGGATGGGAGCGGCTTCTTAACGGCGAACTGATAGCGGCGGCTGAGGCGGCAGGTTTCGAGCTTTTGCTGACGACTGACAAAAACCTGCGTTACCAGCAAAACCTGAAAGGCCGGAAGATCGCCTTCGTGGTTATCGGCAATCAGCAGTGGCCTATTTTGCGCCGCTACGTCGAAAGGGTCGTGGCCGCCGCGAATGCAGCGACAACGGGCAGTTACACCGAAGTGGATATACCCTTCAAGTAAGCCCCCGTCCCTGACCTTTGCATCAGAGCGGCACAGCGAGAAGCGCGGGATTTCTCCGGAAATGGCCGTGCGGCTGTCGAAGGTGTTCGGAGGCAGCGCCCAAGTGTAGCTCACGCAGCAGGCACACTACGACCTTGCCCAGGTTCACGCCGGCCGCCTCAAGCTCAAGCGGCTGGAATTGCCCGTAGGCTTGTCATCATAGGAAAAGCCGACGGTCGCGAGAGGTCGCCACGGCGGCACCATGAGTACCCGCCGGCGAGCCCAATGGCCTATTTCAAGTTGCGTGGAGTTCTTCGAGATTCTGCCGCCGAACCTTGATCTTGCTTTCGTCCTTTCGAGCCGCTGCCAAGTCATAGGCAAGCTGCATGCGCAACCACGTTTCCGCCGTGCTGCCGAACGCCTTGGCGAGCCGGATCGCCATCTCCGGACTGATGGCGGCCTTGCCGTTTACCACGTTGTTGAGGGCCTGCCGGGTGACGCCAAGGACTTTTGCGCCATCCGTCACGGACAGGCCCAAGGGCTCAAGGCAAGCGGTTCGTATACTGCGTCCGGGATGAGGCGGATTTTTCATGGGCATGGTGTCTTTCCTTCCGTCGCCTAGTGGTAATCAATCAATTCAACATCAAACACATCAGCGCCTTGAAAACGAAAAATGATGCGCCAGTTGGCCCGAACCGTCACCGACCAGAAGCCATCCAAATCACCTTTGAGCTGATGGGGCGATAACCCGGAAGGTTAAGTGCCTGCGGGGCGTCGGACTCATCGAGGCGGGCAAGAATGTCCTCAACCGTATCCAGCAAATCGGGCCGTATCCCGCTCCGGTCGCCGCGTTCATAGAGCCGTTTCAGCCCCCGATGTTTAAAGCTCCTAATCATCAGGATACACCGTAAAGTGAAAATTGTCACTTGTCAAGTGCCGGTTCGTGCGGGGACATTCAGCGCGCTGCGCCGAGTGGCCTTGCGCCGTAGGGAGACGGCTTGCCGCCCCCCTTGGTTCCGCATGCACATGCGGAACGCCCGGTAGGGCAAGCCCGGCATCTCGTGATTGCCTTCACCCGTTCGAACGGCGCCTCACACAAGAATCTTGGCGGTTGAACTCGTCACTCGTCACTTGTCACTGCCCTTGATGCATTCACCTGTTCGAACGGCGCCTGAGCTTGTGTGACCCGGAGGCGGCCACGGCCAATTCGTCTGGGGAATTGACTGTGGGTTCGTCTGGAAAACCGCGGCCAGATTGCGTGTCATCCGCGAGCCGCGCGAAGAGGCTTGACCTTCCTGGCACCGCGTGGGGCGGGGCTCGTCGGTCGCAGCGCCTTGTCAGGCAGCCGCATGAAGCTCTCCGGTTGGAGCAAGCTGGCAACCGAAATGTCCTCGTCGAGGGCCTCCCAGTGAATGCCAACGCCACCGCCGATGAGTTCCCAGTCGGCTCTTCGCTTTGCCGACGCCCCCGCGAGCCGCGGGAACCAGGCAAGGGGAACCGCCACGGTCCGACCGTCGGACAAGACCACGTTCAGATCGTCGTCGGTGCAAGACACATTTACGGCGAGCGCCTCAGATCTCTCGACCAAAGTACTCATGCCACTTCTCCAGGAAGAACTCTTGGTTTTCCTCAACGAGCTGCCGGATTTCCGTCAATTCGTGGCCGCGGAAACCTCGGTTGTCCGCGAGGGCAACGGATTCAAGCCAGAACTTCGTATAACGGCCAGCGTGAGCAACGTGGATGTGCGGTGGCTCTCGCCCCTCGAGACTGTAAAAAAAGAATCGGTAACCGCGAATCCGCAAAAGCGCCGGCACGGAACGAGTTTACCACTCTTTTGCGCGACCGAAAATCTCCCTTTGGATTATGGGAAGCTACAAGCGCAGAGTTAGCGTTCGAACAGCACCTCACACAAGAATCTTCGCGGTTGAACTCTTCACTCGTCACTTGTCACTGCCCTTAAGACCTCGGACTTCGGACCCCGGACTTCGGACGCTCTTTCTGGCCGCTCGTCACTGCTTTTCTCAATTCGTCTTGGGAATTGACCGTGGGTTCGCCATCGAAGGGAGAGCCCACGTTCACAGGTGCACCTACCGTGGCCGCTGTCAAGAATGGCGGGTACTAGCAGTTTTTCAGAAGATCGAAATATCGTTCGCGGCTCATTCCTGCGGTACGGAGGAGGTTCTTGATGATGAACACGGGAACTTCCTTATACGTCGGGATCACGAGGGGACGCTTCATGCCGGTTTTGGTGTAAATGAGATGGTCGCCGCTTTGGCGGTTGAAGGCGAAGCCGTCTTGTTCGAAGACCTTGGCAAGTGTCCGGTAGTCGACAGCGCGGAGCGGGGGCATCTACTTCACGCCCAGTGTCAATCGATCCAGGGATACGAATTCCGGCGCTCGCCATGTATCGCCGTCATGCTCGTAGCCGGCTTCTTCGAGAATCTCCGGCAGTGTCCCCAGGTCAGCACTCGTTTCCAGGAATCCCCGGACGGCATCCCGGATGTTCCGCCGGGCCTCCTCATCAGTCGCACCACAGCTTGACACATCGAGTTCCGGTACGTAGGCGACATACATTTGTCCTTCCTTGAACGTGTGGACGGTAAAAGAAATGTCCTGCATGGATTGTGCCTCCTCGGGTTGCTTCCCGTTTCCACCTCTCAGAATATCAATACTGAGAATTCCAAAGCAAGCCCACTCCGACCTGCTGATGGGCTCGCCACTCGTCACTGCTCTTCTCGATTCGTCTTGGGAATTGACCGTGGGTCCGTCATTGGAAGGAAAAGTCCCCGGTCACAAGTATATTGACCGCTCCTTCCATAATAAAGCGCTTGACGTGTACGGTATAACCGTACATACTGGAAGAGTGAAAGGATAACATGCAACTTGTCCGCTTTCGCCACAAAGGGCTAAGGCAGCTCCATGAGGAAGGAAGCGCCAAAGGGGTGCCGTCCGCGATGGCCGACAAGCTGCGCAAGCTTCTGTTTGGCCTCGAAACCGCCGACACGCTGGAGCAACTCGGCCGTTTTCCCGGCTGGAAGCTGCATCCTCTTAAAGGCGAACTGAAAGGATTATGGAGCCTGACGGTCACGGGAAACTGGCGGCTGATTTTCCGCTACGACGAGCGGACCAACGCCGCCAGCGATATTGACCTGATCGACTACCACTAGGAGGCCGAAATGCCCATGAAGAACCCGCCCCATCCGGGCGACCTGATTAGAACCGAAGTCATCGAAGCCCTCGGTTCTCAGCGTGTCAAAGGCGGCGGAGATTATGCAGGTGCGCCGCGCCACGCTCTCCGATCTTCTGCACGGCAAGGCTGGACTGACGCCGGAAATGGCCCTGCGCATCGAAAAGGCGTTCGGCCCGGACATGGATCACCTTCTCCGTATGCAACTTGCTTATGACGTGGCGAAAACACGGGAGCACGCGCGGGACATCTCCATCAAACGATATGCCCCGGCTGAAAGCCACGCATAGGGTCTACCCGAAGGCCGGATTTCATGGGGCGTGATACGGGTGGGGTAGCGCAAAGGTGGGCGTAGTCTGCCCTCCTTTGCGGCCCTTTTCGGTGAATTACGTTTTGGCGCGTTGAAAAGCCGCGGAGGAACGCAAAGTACGCGTACCTCCGCGCTACCCTGCTTTCGAGGACCCCGGCAGTTGGGTAATGGTAAGGCGGTGAGATATGGACGTGACAGAGCTTGTGCGACAGCTCCACGGAATCGGATGTAAGATCGTTCGGACACAACTCAATCGAGAAGGAACAACAGTTTACCTCATCACGCATGAATCTGGATGGAATGTGGCAATGTTTCATCAAGACGCGGCAGATTTAGTGTCGTGCAGAGCGAGTATTGACGATATTATCGCTGGAAGCAAAGGAGCGGACCTCGCCGACCCCTGGCCAATAATAGAACCAGCGGACCAGTAACGACGGGCATGTTAAGTTTAGGTTTGTTTAATTTAACAGGTAAATAGGGGGTAGAAAGCAATGGACGAACAACCAAAACGCCCGACTAACGGTGGAACTGACGGAGAAGATTCCGACATATACGATGAACTTAACAAAACCATCGCCGAACAAAAGAAGCAAATTGGGATGCTCACCAACGATCCCGCTGAGCTTGATTTGCGGGTAGCAAATATGTGCTATCACCTGATCGAAATTAGGCTACAAATCGCCGAAATGGCGAAGGACACAGTCGCGGTTCTATTGACGAGCACTCAGCCCAAAGAACGCGACTGTGCGCACAGATTAGCAGAGGCACTCACGAGCGCTGCAACAGAGGCTTCCCCACAAACGGATCAATTGCTCGTGGCCATTAGAGAGGCAGCCACTTTATTGTACAGATTAGGGACCCCAGAGGCCCTGGCCTGTTACGAAAAGCTAGGCCGCCATATCAGCGGCTTGCGGGTTGGATGAAGGGTTTCTACGCCGTTATCGCTCGCTGCCCGTTTGCTCGCTATAGAAAATCGGATTCTAAAATGATTGCATATCTTTTTGGCGCCGGAGCCTCGGCACACGCGGACTACCCGCTGGCGTCTAATCTCTTACTAGAACTTTCAAACTGGCTTGACGACCCCAACGTCCAAATGCAAGGGGTAGAAAAGTTCCGAGTTCTTATTGCACAGCTCCGGGACCGTTTCCGTTCACTTGAGGACTTCGAAAGGATACTGAGTATTTTAGGCAGCGATAGCCACAATCGAGTGAAACTCGGATCAGATGCTGCTCAAAGCGAAACTAGGAGTCTCGATAGGCGCTATCAGCGGGAAGATTTGGTGAGCGCTATCCGCGAATTCTTTTACCACATAGAGAAACGCAGAGTCGCCACTAGGGCGTATCGGGATTTCGGTCGTCGCCGTGCATCCGTCGGTGACACTCTCATCACGTTCAATTACGACGTAGCGCTAGAGCGCGCTTTGAAAACAGAAGGTAAATGGGACATAGGCACAGGCTACGGATTCCCCCTCTTCCCAGAGAGGCCCCAATCACCTCTGACGGTATTCAAGATGCATGGGAGCGTGAACTGGTTTAAAGAACCCATCCGGAACACTCCACCGCCGCTCATGTTTTCAAGTGACCTCGAGTTGCTAGGGTACAACGACATTAAGGACAGGCGAATCGGGCGGAGCGGCTGCGGAGTGGACAACACGCAGACGTTGATTCTTCCAGATACCGACAAACGATTCTACTGGGAGCAGCTATGGCTGCCGTTGTGGGAGTCCGCGGCGAGGCGGCTCCGCAGCGTCCGAGAAGTCTTTATCCATGGATACAGCCTACCGTGTGCGGACGCCCGCGCCCGCCGCCTGTTGTTCGACAACATCAGTCCTCGCGCATTGGTGCACATCTTTTGCAGAGGAGATAGCGAACGTATCGCCGCCGAATTTCGCCAACGGGGCTTCTCGGATGTCCGACCGAACTCGGAAATCAGATTTGAGGTTTGGTCCTCCGACAGCGGGCTTGAGGGGTGTTAGCATTGGCGCCCATCCAGATGACGGTTTCTGTGACCCGAAACTGTGCCTAGTGATTGACCGCTTGCAAAACAAGCTCATACGCTCCTCGGTAGGCCGAATTTTGGGGTTCGAGTTCGTATGCTGCGCGGGATTCTTGCAGGGCACCGCCCAGGTCTCCCTTGGCAACGAACGCCATTCCAAGAGCGAAATGAGCGAAGGCATCGTTCGGATTCTGGCGAAGCGCCTCGCGCTCCTCCGCGATCTCTCCGTCCCAGTCGCCTTTCCTCCCGAGTTCGTCGCCGAGCATGGCGTGTGCATCCCCATCCTTGGGGTTCAGGCGCAGAGCCTCACGATATTCCGCGATAGCGCCGTCCACGTCGCCCTCATGTCCAAGCGCAAGGCCGAGGTTGAAGTGCGCAGCGCCGTCGTTCGGGTTCAGGCGCAATGCTTCACGCTCTTCGGCGATCTTCCCGTCCCAATCGCCCTTGCGTCCGAGCGCGACGCCGAGGTTGTAGTGGGCCAATTCATAATTAGGGTTCAAGCGCACCGCCTCGCGTGCCGCCGCCAAGGCATCATCCCACTTCTCCTGCCTATCCAGAACGAAGCCCAGGCTTATGTAAAGGTCGGCGTTTTGAGAATCAAGCAGCAAGGCCGCGCGATATTCCTGCTCAGCCTCTGCGTACTCTCCTTTCTTTGCGAGTTCCGCTCCGCGTGCCACGTGCTGTCGAGCCTCGGCTTGCCGCGCCTCTGCCGCCGGGTCAACGGTCACGGGCTTCGTTACCTTGGCGCTCTTGAGTGCGCTAACTAGTTCGTCCTCGCCGCCAGCCAAGCGGACTTCCTGGAGGTAGTCATCCGTGGGCTCAAAATCGATTCCGCGTTCCTGGACCAGCATGGTGACTCGGTGGCTCGGCACTTGGCCCGCCAGCAGGGCGAAAACCTGCACTTGGTTCAGCGGTTTCTTGGGGCTTGCGGGCTCGGAGGCAGCTGTTGTAGCGCTGACCTTTAGGTCAGCAGGCCGTAGCGGCGGCTTTACGCCGCCATGGCGAGGTAAACTCGCCGCTACGTCAGCAGATGCCGGGCTCAAGCCCGGCGCTACAGCGGCGCGCAGCGCGTTAAGAAATGCCTCGCTCGCGCCTGCGGTCTTGAGGGTTTGGATAAAGTCCTCGGACGGGGCGAAATCAATCCCGCGCTGCTCGATCAGCTTCCCGCCCGACTCGTCTCCGAATCCGTCGCGCACCATGTTACTGACCTGCTCCTGGGTAAAGGGCTTCTGCTGCGCCTGCGGGGGCAGCGCCGGCAATGCGCCGGCACACGCAATGTAGGGCCGAACAGTCGCCGACGCGCCAAAGCCGCTGTGGCGACGGCGCGCGTTCGGCCAAGGCCCAGCGCCGCTGGGCCCTACGCTCTTCTGCCGCGCCTGCACGGGCAGCGTCAGGATCATTGCGGTGATGAGCGTGAGAATGGATACAACCGGTCGACGCCACACGGGCACCTCCCGAGAGCGGGAATCAGAATTGCGCCTATTGTAACACGTTGCGATTAACGAAAATGCGTGAAGCGCCCTCACCTTCGCTGCATCCATGAACACTGATGGGAGCACCCCGAGCCGGAAGAGCGGAAACTGAGGTATGATAGGAGCAGGCTTATGACCGATTCCGAATTGCTGACCGACATCACGAAGAAGATTGTCGAGCATTTTCATCCTCGCCGCATCATCTTGTTCGGCAGCCGCGCACGCGGCGAGGCCAAGGCCGAAAGCGACTTGGACCTCTTCATTGAAATGGAGAGCGTGGCGAGCCCGCCCGAGCGCGCGGTGGAAGTTAGCTCCATCTTCGGTTTGCGCCCCTGGTCGATGGATCTGGTGGTCTACACGCCCGCCGAGGTCGAAAGACTGCGCGGCGTCAAGGGGACCTTGCTCGCCGTTATCGAAGCCGAGGGAAAGCCGCTCTATGAGCGCAGCTAGATCTAATTACCGGACGTGGCTGGCCAAGGCTGAACACGACCTCCTCAACATCGAAAACAACCTGCAAGCGCCCGCGATTCCCTGGGACACGGTCTGCTTTCATGCCCAGCAAGCCGCCGAAAAGTTCCTCAAGGCCTTTCTGGTTTCTCACGGCCAGCCACCCATCCTGACCCATGACCTGGTGGCGTTATTGGCGGCTTGTGTGCCCCTCAATCCCTCCCTGGCCACCCGGCAGCAGGACTGCCAAAAACTGAGTTACTACGCTGTAGCCGTGCGTTACCCCAGCGACCTGTATGAGCCGACGGAAACCGACGCCCGACAAATGATCGAGGCGGCCCATCGCATCCGAGCCGACGTCCTGGCTTGTCTTCCCTGACAGGAGATGAGGCGAGGAAGCATTTCCTTTTGGAAAACCCAGCCATTTGTTCGCCCTCGCCGCCCGCCAAGCGGACTTCCCCGTCATCCGTGGGCTCAAAATCGATTCCGCGTTCCTGGACCAGCATGGTGACTCGGTGGCCCGGGACTTGGCCCGCCAGCAACGCGAAAACCTGCACCTGGTTCAGCGGGTTCTTGGCGCTGGCGGACGGGCCGGCGGTTGTAGAGGCGCCCTTCAGGGCGGCATGGCGTAGAGGCGGCTTTACGCCGCCATGGCGAGGTAAACTCGCCGCTAGGTCAGCAGGTGCCGGGCTGAAGCCCGGCGCTACATTCCCTGCCGGGCTCAAGCGCGGCGCTACGGCGGCGCGCAGGGCGTTAAGAAACGCCTCGCTGGCGCCTGCGGCCTTGAGGGTTTGGTAAAAGTCCTCAGACGGGGCGAAATCAATCCCGCGCTGCTCGATCAGCTTCCCGCCCGACTCGTCTCCGAATCCGTCGCGCACCATGCTTACGACCTGCTCCTGGGTGAAGGGCTTTGCCGGGCTAGCGCCCGGAGTTATAGCGGCGCCCTTTAGGGCGGCACCACACGTGTTCGAAAATCGAAGGTGGGAAGGCTGGCGGGAACGTGAGCCGTCGGGTGCCGGGCTGAAGCCCGCCTCTACATCCGCTTGTGCCGGGCTAACGCCCGGGATCACAATTTTCTGCTGCGCCGGCATGGGGAGCGTCAGAATCACTGCGCTGATGAGCATTACGATAGATACGGCCGGTCGACGCCACATCGGGGCCTCCCGAAAGCGGGAATCACTACGACGAAGTGTGAGCATTCTACCACGGGAAGTTCACGCCTTCCGAACATGCCGGCCTCAAGGTCGGTGCTACACCAACGGCGGGCTGGCGCAGGGTGCAGCCCTGAGCTATCGTCCCGGGGGGACCCACGGAACATGACCCAGGACGGTCGGCTGGCGCAGGGCGAGCGCAGCCCGGCGATTTCCTGTGGATCAGGCAAGGCGGTCCATGGTCAAGACGGACGTGTAGTTCGGATAATAAAACCGGAAGCTCGACCAGGGCCACTGATCGGGAGAACTGACGCGTCTTCTCTGGACGGGGTTGTTGTGCATGTAGTCGAGTTTCTCCATGTGCTTTTTCTCGGTGAAAAAGTCAAACGGCACATAGCGCCGCTGCCGCAATCGAGGGTACGCATCGCGGTGGACGGTGGGAGTCTGCAAAGGGCTTAAAGCGCCATTTTGTCCATTGCCCATGAGCGAGCGGGGACTTTAAGGGACTTCTGGCAACATGAAAACCTGGCCCTTCGCATTTCTCGTTGCGAGCGGTTCCTAACATTCCAACCTCAACACGTTTTTGAGCACCCAAGAAGGAAAGCCGCGGAGTAATTCGTCTGGGGGCCGAATAACTCCGCGCTTGTATCTTACCCCCGCTCATTCGGCCGGGGTGAGAGGTGGTGGAGGGTATTCCGGAAGTGTGGATTTATTCTTATCCTCGCGTTTCACTCCCAACTCGTCAAATAGAATGGACGGACTCACAACGCTGTGGGGAATATTCTGGGTCCGATTCGCGACGTACATGTCGTCGCCGGCGGCAATCAGATCATTGCGCAGCGAGCGAACGTCGAGGTCCTCGAAGACGGCTCCCCGGACAAGCTCCTCATGGCCATCTTTGGCCCAAACTCTGTAGAGCATGTGGGGATCGCGGAGGTCTGACAGAGACTCAACGTAATATCCGTAGGGCTGGTCGCGCTGCTGGCACAGTTCGAGGAGTTTCTTCTTCATCTCAGCGTGCGGCACGGTTTCCGACGCCGTGACGATCAGGTTGCCCAAGCTCGGCTCGGGCGGAGCGTTGGCCGACCGAGCGCGGCCGTGCCCGTTGGATTCGGGAAAATCGCGAATCGGCTGCCGGCCCAGCAAGTAATTCACCAGCTTCCCGTTCTCGATTGCCAGCACCCGCGCGGCCTTTACTCCCTCATCATCCACTTCATAGTGGCCGAGCAAGGGCTTGCCCTCATACGACGCCAGCGTGGGGTCGTCCACGACGGATAGGAATTCAGGAAGCACGCGGTTCTTGTAGCTGGAGGCGAAAGCGCCCCGGGTGCGCGCAGGCTGCCCCAGGTTAGGCCTGCGGCCGCGAATGTTCTCGCCTACCAGGTCCGCAAACACGATGCCAGCAGCGTGATTGGAGAAAAGCACCGGGCCCCTGTACTCTTCATCGGCAAGCGGCGCCGCGCGCAGGGCTTTCAATGCGCCAACCATTTCTTTGCCCCGGCCCAGGAGGTTATCCGCCGTGGGGAGGTTGCTCAAATCACTGGCCGCGTATCCAGCGGATTGTTGTAACTGCATTCCATCCGCTGCCTGGGCACTTGCTGCCATGCGCACCTGATAGCTTGTCTGGCCCGTACGCACGATGGAGCCTTCGGTGTTGACGAAGTAACGATTTGCGGCTTGGAATTCGATGGCGGAGGTCATGGACTGTACTTGGGGATCGGTCTTGTAGAGCGCCGTCACATCCTGGAGGGTCTTGAGCCAGGGAGAAACATCCGCGTCGAGTTTGGCCAGTGGCTCAAGGTGTTGCACGGGATCAGCGTGGGCGAAATCGTCCACGGGCTGGTCAATCTTCATCTGCTTGAGTTGGGCTTGCTTGGCGGCCAAAGACTCGGTGGCGGCCTTGTAAGCCCGGTCGGTGGCCAGCCAAAGGTGATGACGCAGGGCGAGCTCGTCGTTGTCCAAGGGGGCGAGGTCGGATACCCCTTCCCCCTGTCCGAAATAGCTGTCCTGCTTGTAGTCGCCCACCCGCACCACCACACGCAGAAAGCGAAACCGCATGTGCAGGCCCGATCGTAGGGCGCCATAAGCCGCTTCCCCGATGCGTTCCTCCAAGTCCACAATCCGATAGTCGATGTAGTACGGCGCGGCCATCTGCTCGAGCTTGAGTTGCGACTTGGAGCGTTCGAGCTCGATTTTCATCGCCCGCAGGATGGGATCCTCAAGGGTGGGGGCTGGGCTTTGGGGATCGCCCTGGGCTGAAACCAGGATAGCAAGCGCCAGCACCAACGCCGATATCAATTTCGTCAGTTTACCGGTCATTGCGCGCCTCCTGTCTTTGCCGGGGAGGCGGCATCGCCACCCTCAAACCCCGGGGGCGGCAGGATGGGTGGACGGTTCAAGGAGTGTTGGCGTTTCTGCACCTCAATTTCTTCGAATAGCATGGCAGGAGCGGCGGCGGAAACGGGGACACTGCCTGATTCCGCCCCGCAGACGCCGTTGAAGATGTCTGTCGTGTCGCCCGTCAGCAGAATGCGGTTCAGGGCCGCCAGCGGCGTGCCCACAATATCCACACCCCGCACCAGTTCATCCGGGCGGCCATCAGGATAGACTCGCCACACCATCACGGGCAGGACCTGGAACACCTGCGGCAAGGCCCTTTGAGTCAAGGTAAACCCGCCTTGAATATCCTCGAAATACAGGCCGTAGGGCTTGCCTTGTTTCTTGACCTCCTCGATAAGCTTCTGGCGGAGTTCGGAATCCTTTACCGTACGCGTCGAGGTGACGATCAGGTTCCCTTGCCTGCCGCTGGGCATAAAGCCGGGCTGCGCCCGCCCGTGCCCATTCGACACGCTGAACCCCTTGATGGGCAGGCGCGACATCAAAAAGTTTTTCAGAACACCATGGGTGATGACGTTGACGGCCGCGGCCGGCATGCCCTCGTCGTCATACGTGTACCAGCCTCCGAGTTCCACGTTATTCATGGTCCGCCGGGTGGGGTCGTCGACCACGTTCAAGAATTCCGGCAGAATCTGCGTATTTATTTTCTTGGTGAAGGTTTGGCCTTCTTCCTCGCCGCGCTGGCGATGGCCTTCCAGCCGGTGCCCCAGCACCTCGTGGAAGAAGACGGCGGCGGATCGGCCGGAGAGCAGGGCGGGGCCGTCATAAGGCTCCGCGAGGGGCGCCTCGCGCAAGGCCTTGAGGTCCGTGGCCATCTTTTCAATGCGGGCGGCCATCTCCGCCTCTCCCGGCAGGTGCCCCACCGTCTCCGCCTGAAAGGTTTCAACCCGAAGCAATTCCATCCCGTCATCCGCCTGGGTTTCTCCTTGGATCATGAGTCTCGCCAGGGTCGACGGGACCACCTCCCGGCTGCCCTCGGTGGAAACAAAGTGCCGCCGGGAATCCTCCACCATTACCATGACGGCGGAATTGTAAATGTAAGGGTACTTGCGGAAGGGTTCCGAATATTTGCGCACCATCTGTTCCAACACCGCTTGGCCGGGAAAGGGGGGCAGGGGAGTGTAATCCGTATGGACCTGCGGCGCCTCAGTGGAAAAATCCGGCGACGTGTCCTCTTCCTTGGCGTTGACCTCCGTCGAGGTCTTGATGTTCAGATAGGCCTTCGACGCTTTGCGGTATTCACCATAGGTCAATTGCCACAGCGCGTGGGAAACAGCGTCGGGATCATTTTCGAGCGGAAGGTCGCCGGAGCTGATGGCCGAAGGTCGATTATTCTCATGACTGTTGTCCAGGGCGGGACTTCCGACGCGAATAGTTACGTCGCCGTTGCGCGCCCGCGCGTGCGTGGAATTCACCAGACTGCCCAGGCTTCCAACCGCCACCGCCACGCTTTGATCGTGAACGGCATAACTCAGGAAGTAGGCTGGAGGGTCCAGTTTCCCCAGTTGGCCGTGCGCACGCTCAAGCTCCCGGTCCAGGGTGGAGAGCAGAATATCATCCGTCTTCCTCGATTGCTTTGGCCCTGAGCTGCCGGCGTCCGACGCGAGACAAACGGTCATCAGGAATCCTAAGGCTGCAGCTCGAAACAGAGTTTTCATGCCGGACACTCCATTCTCCATATTCCAGCGCGCGGACTGCCAAACCTTCCCCAGTTGTGTTGAGGTTCGCCACTGCTTCGGCAGGATTCCCGTGAACCTTGGCAAGACGGACAGCGTCGTCGCATTTGAACATCCGGGCCGAACGGCTAATATACTCGCGCCCCTTACCGCACACAAGCGATGAGTCAACGTAAGATTTCCTGTGCCCGGCGGGCGATGGCGAAAAGACCGCTATCGCAGGGGTTGTGTGATGCCAAGTAAGTGCGGCAGCCGAGAAATGAGACAACTGCCACATTCCGCCGAAAGCTTATTCGCCCCTTTCGGGCTCGGAGGGAATGGGGGCCGATTTGTTTTCCGGCTGACGCGGCGGGCCACAATCGCGCAAATCGTGGTATACTTATCCTAATGGCCACCCTGGTTTGAGTGACCCCGCTGGTAGCAGGCCTCACCATGGTTTTCATTTCCGGGCGGATCTTCAGGGTGTGTAAAGGTGCTCCGCAGGCCATTGATGTATGTAATCAGTCTGTCAACATCAGCAGCTTGGCCCCAAGGCCATCACGGACTCTGCCGCGCCCCGCGCGCGGGGGGCTCTGACGACTGACAATCGACAACTGAGAACTAAGAAGCGGATGACGGTTGACAAGGTGCGGTGTTATCAAGTACAAATAAAGGTTTGTAACCTGAGGATTCACACGGAGAGTAGAGTGGGGACTTATTTCGCCAAGGCGAGTAGAGGGCAGATTAACTGGAACGTCGTAGACGCAGAGGGTTGGGTGCTGGGACGGCTGGCGGCACGGGCGGCGCAGGTGTTGGTCGGTAAGAATATGCCGGACTTCACTCCGCAGTCCGATCACCGCAGCGGTCTGATCATCATCAACGCTGAAAAGATTCGGCTGACCGGGAAGAAGCTGGACGAAAAAATCTACCGCCACAATACGGGATATCCGGGGGGGCTCCGGGAAATCACCGCGCGCAAGCTTTTCGAGACGCAACCGGAAAGGCTGATTCGCGAGGCGATTTACGGAATGCTGCCGAAGAACCGCTGGCGGGATCGCTTGGCAAGACGGTTGAAAGTGTACGTGGGATCGATCCACCCCCATACGGGGCAATCCCCCCATGCGCTTTCCCTGGCGCGCTAATTTGAATCCTCCAGAATTTCACCCAGAGGTGTAGGGCCGTCCTTTCGGGCGGCAGGTGCCGGGCTAAAACCCGACGCTACGAAGTGCCGGGCTGAAGCGCGGCGCTACGAAGAACGGAGAGACTGTGGCTGAGCTTGTTCAATATGTGGCAACAGGTCGTCGCAAGACTGCGGTGGCGCGGGTGATCCTGCGCCCCGGCGAAGGCAAGATCGTGGTGAACCACCAGGCCTTCAACACCTATTTCCCCTCGGAAGCCCTGCGCGCGGAAGTGCAGTTCCCCCTGGCGCACACGGAGCTGACGGGGAAGTTTGACATTTTGGTGAATGCCGCCGGGGGCGGAATTCACGGTCAGGCAGGCGCCGCTCAGCTTGGCATCGCGCGCGCCCTGGTGCTGTTCAACGCCGAACTGCGGTCGCGTTTGCGTCAAGGCGGCTTCCTGACGCGTGACCCGCGGGCCAAGGAACGGAAGAAGTACGGCCAAAAGGGAGCACGCAAGCGCTTCCAGTTCTCCAAGCGGTAGGGAAATGAAGGTGTCAGGTGCCGGGTGTCAGGTGTCAGAAAACCTGCCATCCTACAGCCTGATACGCGCTCTTGAAAATCGAAGGGTCAGTTGCTGGTGCTTCGTGTCAGGAAGGTTTTGACCCTGATACCTAACACCTGATACCTGACACCTGCTCTTAGCGAGGTGAGGGTTTGTCAAACATAACGATGAAAGAGTTCCTGGAGGCCGGTGTTCACTTCGGCCACCAGACCCGCCGATGGAACCCCAAGATGAAGGAATACATCTATGGGGAGCGCAACGGGATTTACATTATCGACCTGCAGAAAACCCTTAAACTCTTCAAAGAAGCCGCACGCTTTGTGACGGATCTATCCCGGGAAGGCAAGACGATCCTGTTCGTGGGCACCAAGCGCCAAGCCCAGGAGGCCATTGCCGAAGAAGCCGTGCGCTGCGGGATGTACTACGTGAATCACCGCTGGCTGGGCGGGCTCTTGACCAATAACGCCACCATTCAGAAGTCCATTACGCGCCTGCGTGAGTTGGATGAGATGAGCAAGGATGGACGTTACGAGCTGCTGACCAAGAAGGAAGTGCTGCGCCTCGAGCGTGAGCGCAAGCACCTGGAACAGAATCTTTCGGGTATCAAAGACATGCCGGGATTGCCGGACGCCCTGTTCGTGGTGGATTCCCACAGTGAGGAAATCGCCGTTCAGGAAGCGCGCAAACTGGGAATCCCCGTGGTGGCCATCGTTGATACCAATTGCGATCCGGACCTGGTTAATCACGTGATTCCCGGAAACGATGACGCGCTGCGGGCCATTCGGCTCTTCACCTCGCGCATTGCCGATTCCATTCTGGAAGGGCGCCAGGCCGCGGAAGATCAGCGGCTCGAGGAAGAAAAAGTTGCGGCGGAGAAGGCGGCTGAGGAACTCGAACAACAGCGCTTGCGTGAGGCTATTGCCGCCGGGGAGATACCCCCGCCGGGTTATGAGGGAGTGGAACAAGAGCTTGCCGTGGATCCTGGAACCGGCCTATCACCTGCCGTTCTGGCCGCCGAGGAAGATCTCGACGGCCGCGTGCGCACTCCCAAACTTAAGCGGAAAGTGGGCGGCGAAGTCAAGCCCCGCGGGCGTGGAGCGTCGGACCTGCAATAGCACGCGCGAAATCATATGACGACCTTTGAGGGGCAAGCGGGGCAAGGAACCACGCCTGCCTTTTCGTGTGGGGAGGAATTAAGCGAGAATGAGCGTTACCCCGGAACAGGTAAAGAAACTACGTGAGATTAGTGGCGCTCCCATGATGGAGTGCAAGCGCGCTCTGGATGAAGCGCAGGGTGAAATGGAGCTGGCTTTCACCGTGTTGCGCAAACGCGGCTTGGCGACAGCGGCAAAGAAGGCCGGGCGAACGACGTCCGAGGGCGTGGTGGGATCCTACATTCATGCGGGCGGGAAGATCGGCGTCCTGGTGGAAGTCAATTGTGAATCCGACTTCGTGGCCCGGCACGAGGAATTTCAGCAACTGGCGCATGACATTGCCATGCAGATTTGCGCTACGGACCCGCGGTTTATTCACAAGGAAGATGTTACCGCCGAGGTGTTGCAACGCGAGAAAGAAATACTACGCTCACAGGCGGCGGCTACCGGAAAGCCGGAGAATGTGCTGGACCGAATCGTGGAAGGCAAATTAGGTAAATTCTACGAGGATAACTGCCTGTACGAGCAGCATTTCATCAAGGACAGCAGCGGCGGGTTGACCGTGCGCGAGTTGATTGCCTCCAAGATCGCCAAATTTGGCGAGAACATCAAAGTCGGCCGCTTTTCCCGATTGAAGATTGGCGAGACGGCAGTGAAGCCCGCTGCTGAGGCGGCGGCCGCCACGCCAGCGCCGTCAGCCTGATAACAGATGTAGCGCGGACCTGTCTTGTAGGTCCGCAACTCGTCCCCGATGGGCGAGGAAAGGTCTCGGACCCACGAAACAGGTCGGCGCCACCGGGATGGTGGGGAAGCAGAGGCCGCGGCCAGATGGCGGTCCGTGATCACATGAGCCAACCGAAGTTTAAGCGCATCCTGCTGAAGTTGAGTGGCGAAGCCCTGATGGGCAAGCAGGGGTTCGGCGTCGATCCGGAAGTGGCTTCACGGATTGCCGAGGAAGTCTCGGAAATCCGGGGAATGGGCCTGGAAATCGCCGTGGTTGTAGGCGGCGGCAATTTCATCCGCGGGGTGGCGGCATCGGCGATGGGGATTGACCGCGTCGTGGGCGACAACATGGGGATGTTGGCCACCGTCATCAATGCCCTGGCCCTGCAAGACGCTCTGGAGAAAAAAGGGTCGCACACGCGGGTGGTCACGGCGATTGAAATGCGCGAGATTGCCGAGCCCTTTATTCGCCGGCGCGCCATCCGCCACCTGGAAAAGAACCGGGTGGTGGTTTTTGCCGGGGGAACCGGAAATCCCTACTTTTCTACCGACACCGCAGCGGCGCTGCGGGCCATGGAGATCAAGGCTGAGGTCATTCTAAAGGCCACCAAAGTGGATGGGGTTTACGATGCTGACCCTCAGAGGTTTCCGCAAGCCCGGATGTTCGCCGAAATCAAATACCTGGATGTGCTCTCGCGGGGTTTAACGGTGATGGATACAACGGCGATCTCCCTCTGCATGGACAACCGCATGCCCATCATCGTGTTTAACCTGAATGTTCCGGGTAATCTTAAGCGGGTGGTTTTAGGTGAGAAAGTGGGTTCGTTGGTCGCCCCCTGAGCGCCGGGTGAGAAAGGCGGGTAGATATGATTAAAGAAACGATGTCACAAGCAAAAACCCGCATGGCAAAGGCTGCGGAGGATTTGCGAGTGGAGTTGGCGGGGGTCCGGACCGGCCGCGCTTCCACCGCCTTGCTGGAACACCTGAAAGTGGAGTATTACGGGACGCCCACACCCCTCAATCAAGTGGCCACGTTGGGAGTGCCTGACCCCGCCATGCTGACGGTGCAACCGTGGGATCCGAGCCTGCTGTCCGTCATCGAGAAGGTTATTCGTTCCTCGGACCTGGGTTTGAATCCGGTGAATGATGGCAAGATTTTGAAGGTGCCCATCCCCCCGCTTACGGAAGAACGGCGCAAGGAACTGGTGAAACACCTTCACAAGGCGATGGAAAATCATCGCACCGCGGTGCGCAATATCCGGCGCGACAGTAACGAGGCGTTGAAAAAGCTTCTAAAGGACAAGAAGATTTCCGAGGACGATGAACGCCGCGGCCTGGAGGAGATTCAGAAGCTGACCGATGATTTCATGGAGAAACTGGAAGGTCACGCGAAGAGCAAAGAACGGGAAATCATGGAAATGCGTTAAGATTTCAGCTTTCCCGGCGCGAAATCCTTGACAGATTTTGTTTGTTTCTGATAAAGTTGTGGGGTTTTGGCGCAAGCCGAAATACCGCCCATACATGTGTCCGTCATCCGCGACGCTAATTTGGGAACAGCGAAAGGTTTTGGAATGCCCACGTTTAGTCAGATGGTCCGCCTCGGTCGGAAGTCGCCACGTTACAAGACCTCCAGCCCGGCGCTCGAAGGCTGCCCCCAGAAGCGCGGGGTATGTATCCGCGTATATACCCAGACGCCCAAGAAACCGAACTCGGCGTTGCGCAAGGTCGCGCGCGTGCGTTTGACCAACAGCATGGAAGTGACCACGTACATTCCCGGGGTGGGCCACAATCTCCAGGAGCACTCCATTGTGCTGATTCGCGGTGGGCGCGTGAAGGATTTGCCCGGCGTTCGTTATCACGTCATCCGCGGCACCCTGGATTCCGCCGGGGTTGCGGATCGCCGGCAAGGCCGGTCTAAGTATGGAGCCAAGCGGCCGAAGGCTGCTTAAGAAGAAGTCGTCAGTCATCAGTCCTCAGTTATACTGCGGACCGAGATCTGATGGCTGACAACTGAAAACTGAGAACTAGTAGATGCCACGTAAAGGTACGGTAGAACGTCGAGAAACGGGTCCCGATCCGGTGTACGCCAATCCTCTGGTGCAGAAGCTCGTCAACTGCGTTATGTTTCAAGGCAAGAAGAGCATTGCCCAGAATATCGTGTACGACGCCTTTGAGCTGATCAAGCAGCGGGCCAATGATGAACCGCTGAAGGTCTTCAAGAAGGCGGTTGATAACGTCAAGCCAGCCCTGGAAGTAAAGTCACGGCGAGTCGGGGGAGCAAACTACCAGGTGCCGGTGGAAGTTAATCGGAATCGTCAGACCTCCTTGAGTCTCCGATGGATCATCGGTTATGCGCGTGAGCGGGGGGAAAAGTCCATGGTGGAAAAGCTTGCCGCGGAGCTGCTGGATGCAGCGAATAATCGCGGCGGGGCCATCAAGAAACGGGACGACACTCACCGCATGGCCGAAGCCAACAAGGCTTTTGCCCATTACCGCTGGTAATCCTGTTCAACCAGGATGACCTCGAGCAAATCGGGATGTGGCGCCTCCCCGGCCCACTATCCGTTTTGCCGCCCGTCAACCGACGGGCACTGTGGCTCAAATTATTGCGGGGGTGCCGGACCTATATCCGTAGGGATTGAGGTCGGGTCCGGGTCTGTTCGCTTTTAAGGATTTATGCCGCGCGAAGTACAACTCGAGAGGTATCGCAATATCGGCATCATGGCGCATATTGATGCCGGTAAGACGACCACCACGGAGCGCATTCTCTACTACACCGGGAGAACGCACAAGATGGGTGAGGTGCACGATGGCACCGCCGTCATGGACTGGATGGAGCAGGAGCAGGAGCGCGGCATTACCATCACCTCCGCGGCCACCACGTGTTTCTGGAATGACATCCGAATCAACATTATTGATACGCCGGGTCATGTGGATTTTACGGCGGAGGTTGAACGGTCGCTCCGGGTGCTTGACGGAGCGATTGCCATTTTAGGGGCGGTCGAGGGCGTGGAACCGCAAACCGAGACCGTTTGGCGCCAGGCCGACAAGTATCGCGTTCCCCGCATTGTCTTCGTCAACAAAATGGACCGGGTGGGCGCGGATTTTGAGAACCTGTGTGAGCCAGTTGCGTTCCAAGCTTCATGCCAACCCCATCGTCATCCAATTACCCTTGGGCGCGCAGGACAGCTTTGATGGGCTCATTGACCTGGTGGCCGAGCGCGCCATCGTGTGGCAGGACGAAACTCTGGGCGCGGCGTTTGATGTGTTGCCAATTCCTGCTGACTACGTGAAAAAAGCAGGGCACGCCCGCGAGCAGTTGATCGAGTCCTTGGGTGAAGTGGACGATGCGGTTATGGAAAAGTATGTGCATGCCGAGAAGATCACGGCTGAGGATTTGCACGCCGCCATCCGCCGCGCCACGATTGCCATGAAAGCTTTCCCGGTGGTCTGCGGGTCGGCATTCAAGAATAAGGGCGTCCAGCCCTTACTTGACGCCGTAGTTGATTATCTGCCTTCCCCCCTTGATGTTCCCCCGGTTGAAGGATCCGATCCCCGCGACGAAGAGAAAACGCTAATCCGCAAGGCGGACGATAGTGAGCCTTTTGCCGGGCTGATTTTCAAGATCATGACGGACCCCTTCGTGGGACAGTTGGCCTTCCTGCGGGTGTATTCCGGAAACCTAAAACAAGGCGACTCGGTCTATAATCCGCGCCGCGATCGCAATGAGCGGGTGTCCCGCCTGCTTCAGATGCACGCCAACAAGCGCGAAGAGATTTCCGAAGTTTACGCGGGCGATATCGCCGCGGCGGTGGGATTGAAGAATGTTTCCACCGGCGACACCATTTGCGACGAAAATGCCCCCATCGTTCTGGAAACCATGGATTTCCCCGCGCCCGTCATCTCCGTGGCCATTGAACCCAAGACCAAGGCTGACCAGGAGAAACTGGGCAACGCGCTCGCCAAGCTGACGCAGGAAGATCCCACGTTCAAAGTCAACACTGACCCGGACACGGGTCAGACTTTGATTTCCGGCATGGGAGAGTTGCACCTGGAAATCCTGGTAGACCGCATGGTGCGAGAGTTCAATGTGGCCGCCAATGTGGGCCGTCCGCAGGTGGCGTATCGCGAAACCATCCTCGGGAGCGCGGAAGCGGAAGGGAAGCACATCAAGCAAACGGGCGGACACGGCCAATACGGTCACGTTCAACTGCGGGTCGAGCCGCTGCCTCACCCCAACCTGGAAGAAATCGCTGAGCTGACCAAGAAGAAATCTACCAACAAATTTGACGCGGAATTGAACCTGCTTTTCAAGGACGAGATCGTGGGTGGCGTGGTTCCGAGGGAATACATCACGCCTGTCTACCATGGTGTTCGCGAGGCGATGCAGACCGGCGTTTTGGCTGGCTACGAAATGAACGGTGTTTCCGTGGCTCTCACCTACGGGTCTTATCATGAGGTGGACTCGTCCGAAATAGCGTTCAAAATAGCGGGCTCGATAGGGTTCAAGGAAGCGGTTCGCCGGGCGAAGCCGATCCTGCTGGAACCCGTGATGAAGGTTGAGGTGGTGGTTCCGGAGGAATCCATGGGACCGGTGGTGGGTGATCTTACGTCCCGCCGCGCTCACGTGGAAGGCATGGAGCGCCGCGGTTCGACCCAGATCATCCGCTCCACGGTGCCACTCTCGGAAATGTTTGGTTATGCCACGGATCTGCGTTCGCGCACGCAAGGCCGGGCCTCGTACACGATGCACTTCCTCCGGTACGAACAAGCGCCAGCGGCGATTGCCGAGGATGTTATCGCCAAGATACAAGGGCGCGCGGTGGGGAAGTAACGGGTTTGGGATAGTGCTTGGCGGTTGAATCTCTGACGGGTGAGGAACTGAGCTATGGCCAAGGAAAAATTCGATCGATCGAAGCCGCACATGAATGTGGGGACGATTGGGCACATTGATCACGGGAAGACGACGTTGACGGCGGCGATCACCAAGGTATTGGCGAAGGAGAACCCCAAGGTGAAGTTCCGGGCGTTTGATTCGATTGACAACGCGCCGGAGGAGAAGGCGCGGGGGATCACGATTGCCATCGCGCACGTGGAGTACGAGACGAAGAACCGGCACTACGCGCACGTGGACTGTCCGGGTCACGCCGACTACATCAAGAACATGATCACGGGGGCGGCGCAGATGGACGGGGCGATTCTGGTGGTGGCGGCGACGGACGGGCCCATGCCGCAGACGCGCGAGCACGTGCTGCTGGCGCGCCAGGTGAACGTGCCCTACATCGTGGTGTACATGAACAAGTGCGACGCGGTGGAAGATCCGGAATTGCTGGAGCTGGTGGAAGTGGAAGTGCGGGACCTGCTGAACAAGTATCAATTTCCCGGGGACAAGATACCGGTGATCAAGGGGTCGGCGCTGAAGGCGCTGGAGGGCGACGCGAAGTGGGAGAAGTCGATCCACGAGCTGATGGACGCGGTGGACAGCTACATTCCCATGCCGGAGCGGCAGATTGACAAGCCGTTTCTGATGCCGGTGGAAGATATTTTCTCCATCTCGGGGCGCGGCACGGTGGTGACGGGGCGGGTGGAGCGCGGCAAGGTGAAGGTGCAGGAAGAGATCGAGATTGTGGGATTGCGGCCGGAGCCGTTCAAGCGGGTAGTCACCGGCGTGGAAATGTTCAAGAAGCTGCTGGACGAAGGGCAGGCGGGCGATAACATCGGAGTGCTGCTGCGGGGGACGGAAAAGGACGACGTGGAGCGCGGCATGGTGCTGGCGAAGCCGGGGTCGATCACGCCGCACACGAAGTTCAACGCCTCGGTGTACATCTTGACGAAGGAAGAAGGGGGACGGCACACGCCGTTCTTCAACGGGTACCGACCGCAGTTTTATTTTCGCACGACGGACGTGACGGGAGTGGCAACGCTGCCGACGGGGACGGAAATGGTGATGCCGGGAGATAACGTGAGTTTGGAGATCGAACTGATCACGCCCATCGCCATGGAGAAAGGGCTGCGCTTCGCCATCCGCGAGGGCGGCCATACCGTCGGCGCCGGTACCGTGGCCGAAATCTTGAAGTAGAGCGGTCAGCCATCAGCCGCCAGCAAGACGGCTTGGCTGAAAGTTGATGGCTGAGAGCCGAGGGTTGACATAACGATGCTGCACCAGAAAATTAGAATTCGCCTGAAGGCATACGATCACAGGATTCTTGACCAGTCGGCGGCGGAAATTGTCTCGACGGCAAAACGCACGGGGGCGCAAGTGGCGGGACCGATTCCCTTGCCCACGCTCAAGAACAAATACTGCGTGCTGCGTTCGCCCCACACGGACAAGAAATCACGTGAGCAGTTCGAGATTCGAACGCACAAGCGGCTGGTGGATATCCTGGAGCCGACCTCAGGAACCATCGAGGCGTTGACCAAGCTGGATCTGCCTTCGGGAGTGGACATCGAAATCAAGGCGTTTGGCAAAGAGCACACGAAGTAAGGACGTCCGTTGTCAGTTGCCCTTAGTCAGTTGCCGGATTTCTTTTGCAGCGGACCACGGTCTACGGACAAGTGATGAACATGGTAAACGCGATACTCGGTAAGAAACTCGGCATGACGCAGGTTTTCGCAGAAAACGGCGACGTGATTCCAGTGACCGTGCTGAAGGCGGGTCCTTGCGTGGTTGTGCAGCGCAAGACTGCGCAGAAGGACGGCTATGAGGCCGCGCAACTGGGATTGGTGGAAGTGCCGCCTCCCCGGCGAGTGAAGAAGGCAATGGAGGGACATTTTAAGAAGGGGAACGCGAATCCGGTGCGCTTCCTTCGCGAGGTGCGTCTGGCGCCGGATGGCGGCGAAGTTAAAGTTGGTGACAAGGTTCTGGTGGACGTTTTTGCCGTCAACGACTTGGTTGACGTCGTCGGCGTTTCCAAGGGGCGCGGGTTTGCGGGATTCCACAAGCGGCACCATTTTGGCGGAGGCGGCGGCGCCCACGGTTCTATGTTTCATCGCGCGCCGGGCTCGATTGGCGCATCAGCGTTTCCGTCGCGGGTCATGAAAGGCATGCGCGCCGCAGGCCACATGGGTAACGCGCAGGTAACCACGCGGAACCTGCGGGTGGTCCAGGTGCTGGCGGACGACAACACAATTCTGATCGAAGGGTCCGTGCCCGGACCGCAGGGTGGCTACGTGGTGATGCACAAAGCCAAGGCGCCCCATAAGTGAAAACCGGCGGTAGGCGGAAAGCAGCGAGCAGAAGGACGAACATGGCAACCGTTGAAGTCAAAAACCTTGAAGGGCAGACGGTGAGGGAATTCCAGATCGCCGACGAGATCTTCGGCGCCAAGCCCAACCAGAGTCTGCTTTGGGAAGCGGTCAAGCAGTTCCTGGCCAGCCGGCGTCGCGGCACGCACAAAACCAAGAGCCGCGGCGAAGTGAGCGGCGGTGGCAAGAAGCCGTGGCGGCAGAAGGGAACAGGCCGCGCCCGCGTGGGGAGCATCCGCAGTTCGCTCTGGCGGCACGGCTCGATTGCCCACGGTCCCCAGCCGCGCGATTACTCCTACGCGCTTCCCAAGGGTATGCTGCGCGGGGCGTTGCGGTCGGCGTTGGCGGCGAAATTCCAGGACCACAATCTGACTGTGGTGGATGAGTTCAATTTGGGCGACCCCAAGACCAAGCTCTTTTCCGGAGCGCTGCAAAAGCTGGGTTTGGAAAAGGGCGTACTGGTAGTGGACGATGCGGTGAGCCGTAACCTGGAACTTTCCTCGCGCAATGTGAAGGGTTGCGACTTGGTGCGCCGGCACGAACTGCACCCCTACCACGTACTGAGCCACCATCAGCTTCTGATTTCTGAGGGGGCGCTAGCGCGGCTCCAGGAGGCGCTGCGATGAATAGGAGCCCTTACCAAATTCTGCAGAAGCCCATCGTTACAGAGAAGAGTTTAGCGGTGAAAGAGAGCCTCCGGACGCTGTGCTTTAAAGTTGATCCGCACGCGACCAAGACGGAGATTAAGGAAGCCGTACAGATCATTTTCAAGGTGAAAGTGGAATCGGTACACACTTCCACCTTTTTGGGCAAGGAGCGCCGCCGGGGCCGCACGGTGGGCCACCGCCCGGAATGGAAAAAGGCTTACGTCAAGCTCCGGTCAGGGGAGAAAGTTCCGGAGTATACGGAAATTGCGTAAGCAAGCTTGATGAGTCGAGCGGCGCGTGCCGCGGAAGATGAAGGTTATGGGAATCAAAACTTACCGACCGTACACGGAAACACGCCGGTTTCAGACGGGCCTGACTTTCGAGGAAATCACGACCTCGGAGCCCCACAAGCCACTTCTGGAGCCGAAAACCCGCATTTCAGGCCGGAATAACCAAGGTGAAATCACCATTTGGCGCCGTGGTGGCGGCCACAAACGCCACTACCGGCTGATTGACTTCAAGCGCGATAAGACCGGCGTTCCCGCGCGCGTGGCGACCATTGAGTATGACCCGAACCGCTCGGCCTTTATCGCCCTTTTGAGTTATGCGGATGGCGACAAGCGGTATATTCTCTATCCCCTGGGCCTCAAGGTGGGGGACCACGTGGTCTCCGGCCCGGAAGCGGATATCGTGACCGGCAACGCCCTGCCTCTGAAGAACATTCCCGTGGGCACCATGATTCATAATATCGAGTTGCGCCCCGGGAAGGGAGGCCAGATGGTTCGAAGCGCCGGTGGCGCCGCGCAATTGCTGGCCAAAGAGGGCGATTACGCCCAGGTCCGCTTGCCCTCGGGGGAAGTCCGCAAAGTGTTTATTGAATGCGTGGCCACCATCGGGCAACTCGGCAATCTGGACCACGAAAACGTGGCCATTGGCAAGGCCGGCCGCAAACGTTGGATGGGAATCCGTCCGACGGTGCGCGGCGTTGCCATGAACCCGGTGGACCATCCTCTGGGCGGCGGAGAAGGCAAAACCTCCGGTGGCCGCCATCCCGTGACGCCTTGGGGCCAGCCCACGCGCGGTTACAAAACACGGAACAACAAGTCTACGGACCGTTATATTGTCAAGCGGCGGGAGAGGAAATAGAGGGAGGACAACTTGGGAAGGTCGCTGAAAAAGGGCCCGTTCGTGGACGACCACTTGATGAGAAAGATTGAGCTGCTGAACCGGCGGTTCGAGAAGAAGGTTGTTAAGACCTGGTCGCGGCGGTCAACGATTGTGCCCGAGATGATCGGACACACGGTAGCCGTCCACAATGGCAAGAAGTTCATTCCCGTGTATATCACGGAGAATATGGTGGGACACAAACTGGGTGAGTTCTCACCGACCCGTACATTCAAGGGGCACGGAGTGAAGGTCGCGGCGGAGAAAGCTGCCGCGGCGGCGGCGCCCCCGCCGGTTAGCGGCGGCACGAAGGCGGCAGCGCCTCCGGCAGGTGCAGGAGGCGGCAGCTAGTTTTCGGGTCGGGGAATCCGAAATTCAGGTGAATCGATGGAAGCAATCGCCAAACACAGGAACGTGCGAATTTCGCCGCAGAAAGCTCGGTTGGTCGTTGACCAAATCCGCGGCAAGAGCGTCAGCGAGGCATTCAGTATACTGAATTTCACCAAGAAGCGTGTCACGCGCGACGTGGAAAAGATTCTGCGGTCGGCGGTTGCCAATGCCGAGCAGAAAGCGGAGAATCTCGACGTTGACGACCTGGTAGTTTCCAGGGCTTTTGTTGACGATGGTCCGCGGCAAAAGCGTGTCCGGCCCGCTCCCATGGGGCGCGCCTATCGTTACCAGCGCCGGACCAGCTCGATCACAGTTGTGGTGGCAGCGCCGGAAAAATAAGCCGCGGCTGGCGCGGTCGGCCGGCTTCTAGGGCACAGGGTCGCCGGCGAAATGAAGGAGGCATGGGGTGGGTCAGAAAGTTCATCCTTACGGGTTCCGCCTGGGATACAACAAAACGTGGAAGTCGCGCTGGTTTGCCAAGAAGGAATACGCCGACCTGCTCCACGAAGACCTGAAACTCAAGGCCCGGCTTAAGGATCAGCTACGGGCCGCCGGTGTGGCGTCGATCGAAGTTGAACGCCCCGGCAACAAGCTCAAGGTCACCATTCACACCGCGCGGCCGGGCATCATCATTGGGCGCAAAGGTGCGGAAATCGATCGCCTCCGGCAGGAAATTCAAAAGCGCACAGGGCGGGAAGTGCTGCCCATTAACATTCAGGAAGTCCACCGCCCGGAAGTGAATGCGCAACTGGTGGCGGAAGCGATTTGCCTGCAACTCGAAAAGCGCGTTGCCTTTCGGCGTGCCATGCGCAAATCGGTGGATTCGGCGCTGCGGTTCGGCTGCAAAGGGATTAAGATCCGTTGCGGGGGCCGTCTGAATGGCGCGGAGATTGCGCGATCGGAGTGGTACTTGCAAGGCCGCCTGCCGCTGCACACCTTGCGGGCCGATATCGATTATGGGCAAGCCGAAGCGCGGACCACCTACGGCGTGATCGGGGTGAAATGCTGGATTTACAACGGCGAGATTCTGGAGCAGAAGCGTCGGGTGGAAAAGAAGCCTGCGGCCGAACCCGTGGCCGCCGCTCCGGTGGCGGAACCGACGCCCCCGGATGCTAATCCTGAGGTGTAAGCACCGAGCCCGGGCGCACCAACCGGGAGCCGAAGATCGACGACTGAGATTGAACTTATGTTAATGCCGAGCAAAGTTAAGTACCGGAAGCAACAGCGCGGACGCATGTGCGGCAAGGCATGGCGCGGGTCTGACCTCTCCTTCGGGGACTTCGGGTTGAAGGTCCTGGAAGCAGGCTGGATTTCCGACCGGCAGATTGAAGCCAGCCGCGTGGCCATTACGCGTTTCATTAAACGCGGCGGCAAGCTCTGGATTCGAATATTCCCCGATAAGCCCGTGACCAAGAAACCCGCTGAAACCCGCATGGGGAAAGGCAAGGGTGCTCCGGAGTTCTGGGTGGCGGTGGTGAAGCCGGGGCGAATACTGTTTGAAATGGAAGGGGTGCCGGAGACGGATGCGCGCGAGGCAATGCGGCTGGCCAGTCACAAACTGCCGCTGCCGACAAAGTTTGTATCTCGCGCCGAGTCAGTTTAACCGGTCGTGGAGCGAAGCTCATGAAGCTGGAGAAGGACAAAAGATGGAAATGGCCCGCAGAAAACATGCGGGAATGGACGGATGCCGAGCTGAAGACTCGCGAACGCGAGTTTTCCGACCAACTCTTCCGGTTGAAATTCCAGATGGCGGGCGGCCAATCGGAGCATTTGCTTGCCATCCGGGAGCTGCGCAAGGGGATTGCGAGAGTTAAAACATTGATGCGTGAGCGCCAGACCGGCGCAACCCAAACGAAGTAGGTGCAAGGTGACGGAAACAGCGGGCGGACAGGCGCAGAGCGCCGAGCAAGGGAAGCGGCAGGAAAAAGTCGGGGTAGTCACCAGCAATAAAATGCAGAAGACGGTGGTGATTACTGTGGAGCGGCAGGTCACCCATCCGCTCTATAAACGCGTGGTGCGGCGGTCGAAGAACTTCCTTGCCCACGACGAAAAGAACGAGTGCCGAGTGGGCGACACGGTGAGAATTCAGGAGACTCGTCCCCTGAGCAGCCGCAAGCGCTGGCGAGTGGTGGAGATCGTTGCCAAGGCGACATTGGTCGCACCCGTGCCGGAGGTGGAAATATGATTGGCATGAGGACCATCCTCCAGGTGGCGGATAACTCCGGTGCGCGCAAGCTTTCCTGCATTCTGCCGCTGGGCGGCGATGTGGGATTGCAGGCGGGCTTGGGCGACATCATTACCGCCGCGGTGAAAGAGGCCGCGCCGGACAGCGCAATTCCCAAGGGCAAGGTGGTGAAATGCGTCATCGTCCGGATGCGGAAGGAGCAACGGCGGCGTGACGGCAGCTATATCCGGTTTGATGAAAACGCCGCGGTGCTCATCACGGATGCAAACGAGCCGGTGGGAACGCGCGTCTTCGGGCCCGTGGCACGCGAGCTGCGCGAGAAGAAATTCCTGAAGATCGTTTCTTTGGCGCCCGAGGTTCTGTAAGGGGATTTTCCATGGATATTCGCAAGAACGACATCGTGGAAGTGATTGCGGGAAGAAGCCGGGGGCCTTCTGGCCAGCCGACACGGGGAAGGGTCCTGGAAGTTGAGCCGGGCAAATCGAGGATTTACGTCGAGCACGTGAACATGGTGAAGCGTCACGTGCGGCCCAACCCCGCCAAGCAGATACGCGGCGGAATTCTGGAGAAGGAAGGTCCCATCCACGTTTCCAATGTGGCGCTGGTTTGCAGCGAGTGCGGGCCCACCCGCATCCAGCACCGCGCCATGGCCGAAGGCAAGAGAGTGCGCATCTGCGCCAAGTGCGAAAAATCTCTGGATAAGTAAAGGCCGGGAGGAACGAAAGCAACATGGCTCCGAGACTGAAAGAACGGTACCAGAAGGAAGTCGTGCCGGCCCTGGTGAAGGCGTTCAGCTACACCAACGCGAACGCCGTTCCGCGCTTGCGCAAGATCGTGGTCAACATGGGCCTGGGTGAAGCCATCCAGAATGCCAAACTGTTGGATTCAGCGGCCCAGGAACTGGGTCAGATCACCGGGCAAAAGCCCATTATCACGCGGGCGCGAAAGTCGATTGCCAATTTCAAGCTGCGGAAGAACATGCCCATTGGGGCGGTGGTGACCTTGCGGGGCGATCGCATGTACGAGTTTTTTGACCGCCTGACCAACGTGGCCATGCCGCGCGTCCGCGATTTTCGCGGCGTCTCTACGCGCGCCTTCGACGGCCGCGGAAACTATACCCTGGGGCTTCGCGACCAGTTGGTTTTCCCGGAAATTGATTACTCCAAGGTTGATAAAGTCAAGGGCATGAATATTACGATCGTAACCGATGCCAGGACCGACGCGGAGGCCATGGCGTTACTGCGGCACATGGGAATGCCCTTCCGCTCGGAGGCTCAACGCCGCCAGGCCGCCGCGGCGCCGGCGGGTGAAAAGGCAGGGGGGTAAAACGTGGCACGCACTTCCATGATGGCCAAATTACGCAGGAAGCCGAAGTTCAAGATTCGGCACCGGAATCGCTGTCTGATTTGCGGGCGGCCGCGCGGTTACCTCGGCAAGTTCAAAATGTGCCGTCTTTGTTTCCGGCAGTTGGCGCTGCGGGGTGATATCCCCGGCGTCATCAAATCAAGCTGGTAACGCTGGACGAGAGGTTCAGCCAGCGCAAAATGGGGAGTATTATGTCAGCCGTCACAGATCCCGTCGCCGATATGCTCACCCGAATCCGTAACGGGATTCAAGCGCGTCATCCGCGGGTGGACATGCCCTCCTCGAAGCTCAAAGTCGAGGTGGCGCGCATCCTGAAGGAAGAAGGCTACATCAGCAACTTCAAGGTGGGCGATGAAGGCAAAAAGAAAGTGCTGAAGGTTTTCCTGAAGTACGGAACCGACGGCGGGAGCGCCATTTCCCACCTGGATCGAGTTTCGACGCCGGGCCGCCGTGTCTATGTGGGCGCGCACGAGGTTCCCCGCATCCTGGGGGGGCTGGGAGTGAGCATCCTTACTACGCCGCGGGGAGTGCTGACCGGCAAATCCGCCCGCAAGGCGGGAGTGGGTGGGGAAGTGCTCTGTAGCGTGTCCTAAGGGTTAAGTCCGGGGTCCGCTTTCCGGAGTCCGGAGCGGGGAAAGAAGGCGGAGGTTTGATTTCCAAGCCGCTGAATTGACAGACGGAACGTGATGCTACTATGTCGAGAATAGGCCGAAAGATAATTGCTTTGCCCGCGGGAGTCGCCGTGCAGGCCGAGGGGCGGTCGCTGGCGGTGAAGGGGCCCAAGGGAACTTTGCGGATTCCCCTCCCCCGGGGAATTGAAATCGAGAAGCAGGACGGCAATTTGCTCCTCAAGCGGGAGACGGACGAACAGGCGGCCTTGCACGGGCTGGCTCGAAGCCTGCTCGCCAACGCTGTTCGTGGCGTGACCGAGGGCTTTCAGAAGCACCTGGACATCGTCGGCATCGGCTATCGCGCCGAGTCCAAGGGCAAGTCGGTGACGTTTACGCTGGGTTATTCGCATCCCATCGAGTTCCCCGTTCCCGACGGGGTCGCCGTCAGCGTGGAGAAGCAAACGCACCTTATAGTCAGCGGTGCGGACAAACAACTGGTGGGGCATGTGGCCGCGAAAATTCGTGGCTTGCGGCCTCCCGATCCGTACAAGAACAAAGGTGTGCGGTATACCGGCGAGCGCCTGAAGAAGAAGGTAGGTAAGGCGGCGGCGGCTGCCGGTGGTGCAGGCAAAGCGGCGTAGTTTGATGCTAAGGAAAGCGGAGAGCTGCTGATGTTACAGATCGTTTCCAAAGAAGTGACGCGCCGCCGGATTCACGTAAGAATCCGCGCCCGAGTGAGCGGACGGGCACAGGCGCCACGTTTAAATGTCTTTCGGTCGCTCAAGCATATCTATGCCCAGGTGGTTGATGATGCCCGCGGCCACACCCTGATAGCAGCGTCAACGCGCGACAAGGAAGTGCGCAAGACGCTCAAGAGCGGCGGGAACATTGCCGCGGCAAAAGTGGTGGGGCAGCTACTGGCCCAACGCGCCACGGCTGCGGGAATTCCCGGCGTGGTATTTGACCGGGGTGGCTATGCCTATCACGGGCGCGTCAAAGCCCTGGCGGACGCTGCTCGCGCGGCGGGGCTGAAATTCTAGGGGGTACGGCAGGAGGAAGAATTGGCCAATCGGATTGACCCGAACGCGTTGCAGCTCAAAGACCAGGTGATCGCCATCAACCGCGTCACCAAGGTTGTTAAGGGCGGAAAGAACTTAAGTTTTGCCGCGCTCGTCGTCGTGGGTGACGGCGCCGGCATTGTCGGTTATGGCTCGGGCAAGGCGCGCGAAGTGCCTATGGCGATTCGCAAAGGGATCGAGTCTGCGAAGAAAGCGCTGGCCAAGGTGAATGTCCTGCAGGGGTCTATTGCTCACACCGTCGTGGGCCATTACGGGGCTGGCAGGGTGTTGCTGAAGCCTGCGCCTCCCGGAACGGGAGTGATCGCCGGGGGCGCGGTGCGCGCAGTGGTGGAGGCGGCGGGGATTCAGAATGTGCTGACCAAATCCCTGGGCACCACCAACCCCTACAATGTGGTCAAGGCGACCATGGATGCTTTGCTCCGATTACGCGACCTACAGGAGGTCGCCAATACGCGCGGCAAAGGCGTGGAAGAAATCTAGCTGAGGCTGAGGAACTGTGGCGGATAAAACCCTCAAGATGATTCGGATTAAGTGGGTGAGAAGTGGAATCGGATTCACTCACCACCAGAAAACGATTGTTCGGAGCCTGGGTTTGAACAAGCTGAACCACACGGTGGTGCGTCCCGATACTCCGCAGATTCGCGGAATCGTCGCCGCCGTGCCCCACCTGCTGAAGATTGTTCCTGAGGCACCGGCTCCGGCTTGGGCGTTGATCCCGGAGTATACGGTTCACGCCCCGGTGGCAGCGCCTCCTGCGCCCGCCGAAGCCAGCCCAGTGCCAGCGACGGAAGCCGTGGGCGAAGCAGCGGTAGTTGCGGAAACCACGGAAGAAAAAACGGTCGAAGCGAAGGCTGACGCTCCCGCCGTTAAACGCGCAAAGGCAGTTCGAAAGAAAAAGTCCTCGCCAGCGAAAAGCAAGCCGGCGAAGAAGAGCAAGAAATAGGCGAAAGACATATGGCGATACACATTGGAACACTCCGTCCGCCGGTGGGGGCCAACAAACGCTCCAAACGAATCGGGCAGGGCATGGGATCAGGACACGGGAAGACGGCCACGCGCGGCGCGAAAGGTCAGAGGTCCCGCGCGGGCATGCGTATGCGGCCCGGCTTCGAGGGCGGGCAGATGCCGCTCCACCGCCGGCTTCCCAAGCGGGGCTTTACTAATATTTTCCACAAGCAATACGCCGTGGTGAACCTAAAAGACCTTGGGGATTTTAAACCGGAAGAGAAGATTACGCCGGAGCTCCTCGTCGCTCGCGGTATGGTGAAGAAACTGGGCGCCGGGCTGAAGGTCCTCGGCGACGGCGAGCTGAAGTCACCATTGCACGTTTCCGCACATCTGTTTTCCAAGTCCGCCATTGAAAAAATCGAAAAAGCTGGCGGCAAGGCTGAGGTCCTTTCGTAATGTTCGAATCTCTGAAAAGCATTACCGAGATTCCGGATCTTCGAAAACGCATCCTCTTTACCCTGGCGATGCTCGCGGTATACCGGTTGGGGGCGTTTATCCCCACCCCCGGTATCAATGCCGATGCTTTCGAACAGATGTTCAGCCAAATGGGAGGCTCGCTGTTTGGATTGCTGGCGATGTTTTCCGGTGGCAGCTTGCGACGCCTTACGGTTTTTGCTTTGGGCATCATGCCCTACATTACGGCTTCGATTATTCTGCAATTGCTCACGGTGGTTTCACCTCATCTCGAGAAACTCTCCAAAGAGGGCGATCTCGGGCGCAAGAAAATTACCGATTATACCCGTTGGATGACGGTGGGATTGAGCGCCTTTCAGGCCTTCGGCATCGCTGTTGCCTTGGAGAAGCAAACCGCCTTGGGGGTCGGCCTGGTCAATCACCCGGGATTTTCGTTCGTTTTCACCACCGTACTGACGCTGACGACCGGGTCCGTTTTTATCATGTGGTTGGGCGAACAGATAACTGCGCGCGGCATCGGCAACGGCATGTCGCTATTGATTTTTGCCGGCATCGTGGTGGGATTGCCTCGCGCTATAGCCGATCTCTATGAAAAGGTATTCATCAATCACACGTGGAATTTTCTCGTGCTGCTTGTGCTTCTCGCCTTCATGTTGGCCATTGTCGGCTTCATCGTTTACGTGGAACGCGGTGAGCGGCGCATACCCATCCAGTACGCGAAACGGGTGGTGGGGCGCAAAATTATGGGCGGCGTGTCCACCCACCTGCCGCTCAAGGTGAATAGCGGCGGTGTAATGCCGATTATCTTTGCGGTTTCCATTTTGACATTTCCACAAACGCTGAGTTTATTTCACCTGGACCAAAGCCCCATCGCTGTCATCCGCTACATCGGCGTCGGTTTTACTTGGTTCTCCAGGACGTTTGCTTACGGGGAACCGCTTTACACGCTGACGTACATCATAATGATTATTTTCTTTGCCCACTTCTACCTTTCGATTGTCTACAACCCTGACGATGTTGCCGATAACGTGCGCAAGCAGGGTGGGTTCATGCCGGGAATCCGGCCGGGCAAACGCACGGCGGACTACCTGGATGATGTCCTCACAAAAATCACCTGGGTGGGGGGTTTTTACCTGGCCTTGGTTGCACTCATTCCTGAGCTTATGCTGGCGGGCCTTCGCCTGAACCACCTGCCGGGCTGGATGGGCGCCGGTTGGTTCGATTCCCATTTGCCGACCTGGGTTCTGCACGGGCTGAACGTGAATTTCTATTTTGGTGGTACGTCACTCCTGATCGTGGTGGGAGTGGCCATGGACACTGTGCAGCAGGTGGAGGCTCAGCTCATCATGCGGCATTACGAAGGGTTCTTGAAGAAGGGCAGGGTACGGGGACGGCGGTCTTCGTCTCGATGAGGCGTTCGGAGGAAGTTATGCGGGCGCATGCGCTGATTTTTCTGGGAGCACCCGGGGCGGGTAAGGGAACGCAGGCGCGGGAAGTCGCCAAGCGTTTTGGCATTCCGCAGGTTTCTACCGGCGACATGTTGCGCGATGCGGTGAAGCGGCGAACTGCTTTGGGATTGGCGGCAAAGGCAAAGATGGAAGCCGGCGGGCTGGTCCCTGACGAAGTGGTCTGCGGCATAGTGGAAGAGCGGGCGAGCGATGCGGATTGCCAAAAGGGTTTTATCCTCGATGGCTTTCCCCGCACGATTGCTCAGGCGCAGTTTGTGGATCGAATGCTCGCGGCGAAGGGCTATGGGCGGCCTCAGGTTCTGGATATCGAGGTGGATGAGGACTTGCTTCTGAAGCGCCTGACCGGCCGGCAGACCTGCTCCGTGTGCGGAGAGATCTACAATATCCACTTCAATCCGCCCAAGGTTGAGGGGGTTTGCGATAAGGACGGGGGAAAGTTGTTGCACCGCGCGGACGATAACGAGACGACCATCCGGCAACGGCTGGAGGCGTATCATCAGCAGACCAGCCCTTTAATCGAGTACTACCGCAGCCAGGGCGTGCTGCGGGAAGTAGACGGCAATAAGGAGCCCGAAGTCATTGCCAAAGGACTGGTGGATTTTCTTTCAAAGGCATGATTATCTGTAAGTCACCAGCCGAGATCGAGAAGTTACGGCGCAGCGGCAGGATGGTCCGTCAGGTTTTGGGCGAGATACGTGAGCAGGCGCGGCCCGGGATCACCACGTTGGACCTGGAGAAGTTTGTGGTGAAGCGGCTAAAGGAGTTGGGGGCGCGCCCCGCGTTCAAAGGGTATCGTGGCTATCCCTGCTGCCTGTGCGCGTCAGTCAACGACGAGGTTATCCACGGAATCCCCTCGCCGCGCCGCATGCTCAAGGAAGGCGATATCCTCAGCCTGGATATGGGCGTAGTGCTGGATGGTTACTATGGCGATTCCGCCATCACAGTCCCCGTTGGAGCCACCAGCGAATCCGCTCAACGCTTGCTGAAGGTGACGGAAGAAGCTCTGGAATTGGCGCTGGAAAAGGCTCGGTTGGGAAATCGCCTGGGTGATATTTCCGCTACCGTCCAGGAGCATGCGGAAAAAAACGGCTACTCGGTGGTGAGGGAATTTGTGGGCCACGGGATCGGCAAGGCGATGCACGAGGAACCGCAGATCCCCAATTTTGGCCAGGCAGGCCATGGCCCGTTGCTCAAGGCGGGCATGGTATTGGCCATTGAACCCATGGTGAACGCCGGTGGGCCTGCGGTGCGAGTTCTGGATGATAACTGGACCGCCGTTACGGTCGATGGCAAGCTGTCGGCGCATTTCGAACACATGGTGGCGGTCACCCAAAATGGACCGGACGTTTTGACACGTCTTTAATTTGTCCCCGCGGTGTCCTTTCTGAGGGACGCTGCGCCGGGGTCGAGGCCCAAGAGAAGTATGGCGAAGGAAGATGCAATCGAGGTTACGGCTACGGTGCTGGAAGCACTGCCCAATGCAATGTTTCGAGTTGAATTGGATAATAAGCACCAGGTCCTGGCCCACATTTCGGGAAAGATGCGGAAGAACTTCATCCGTATTCTCCCCGGCGACAAGGTTGCAGTGGAACTATCTCCCTACGACCTGACGCGAGGCCGGATTGTGTTCCGGTACAAGTAGGTCGTGGGTCCCAGGTGCCGGCGCCGGGGAGTGAACGAAGCTGGAAAATCGGAACTCGAAACACGTGGGGCGGGAAGCGATTTTCGAGTTTCCGACGCGGCGCCAGGCACCTAAGATTAAAAGAGGGTAACTATGAAGGTGCGTTCGTCAGTGAAAAAGATTTGCACAAAGTGCAAGATAGTTCGGCGGCGCGGAGTGGTGCGGGTGATATGCGAGAACGCCAAGCACAAGCAACGGCAAGGATGACTAGCGCCGTCGTTACGCGGTCTGGATTTTTCCGGCGTCGCGCCGAAGGTGGATGAAACGGGAGGGTCGAGATGGCAAGAATTGCGGGCGTGGATTTACCGCCCAAGAAGCGCGCGGAGATTGGCCTGACTTACATCTATGGTATCGGCCGGGCCCGGTCACTTTCCATCCTCATGCGGTCGGGCATTGATCCGAATAAGAAGATCAATGACCTGACCGAAGACGAAACCAGCAAAATCCGCGCGATCTTGGAAGAAGAGGGAGCGGTGGAAGGCGACCTGCGCAAAGAAACCGCCATGAATATCCGGCGGCTGATTGAAGTCGGATCGTATCGCGGAATGCGGCATCGGCGCAGTCTTCCCGTTCGCGGCCAGCGCACCCATACGAACGCGCGCACGCGCAAGGGTCCGCGCAAGGGCACGGTGGCCAATAAGAAGCGCTCGTTGGCGAAGACGTAAGCGAGAGTTTTCAGTTATCAGTATTCCGTCCTAAGTCAAAACCATTAAGGTGGGCTGAGGGCGGGAGGCTGGGAACTGATAACCGACGACTGATAACTGAGGACTGACAACGATATGGCGAAAGCGGCAGCAAAGGCAGGCAAGAAGAAGGTCTTCAAGAAGAAGGAAAAACGCATTGTCCCTACCGGGATTGTGCACGTTGAGGCCACCTTTAACAACACGCACGTTGCTATTACGGATTCTGACGGCCGGGTGATTTGCTGGTCCAGCGCCGGCTCGCTGGGCTTCAAGGGTTCGCGCAAGGGCACACCCTTTGCCGCGCAGCAGGCGGCGATGCGCGTGGCCAACGCGGCGCGTGACCACGGCATGCGCAGCGTGGAAGTGCGGGTGAAAGGGCCGGGAGCCGGACGCGAGTCGGCCATTCGCGCTCTGGCCACCGCCGGCCTGGAAGTGCGCAACATCAAGGACGTGACGCCCATTCCGCACAACGGGTGCCGCCCGCCTAAGCGTCGAAGAGTTTAGGACGATATCGGACGAGCACGTTTCGTTCCTGAGGAGGTTGGTTTGGCAAGATATCGTGAAGCGGTTTGCCGGCTATGCCGGCGCGAAGGGGTCAAGCTGTTCCTAAAGGGGCAGCGCTGCTTGACAGACAAGTGCGAAATCGAGAAGCGTAACTTCGCTCCGGGACAACATGGGAAATCCCGTCGGCCCAAGATTGTCGGGTACGGGCTCCAACTCCGCGAAAAGCAGAAGCTGCGCCGTCTTTACGGCATCCTGGAGGACCAGTTTCGCAGCTACTTTGAGAAGGCCGCGCGGATGAAGGGCGTAACCGGAGAAACCTTGTTGCTAATGCTGGAACGCCGGCTGGATAATGTCGTGTACCGGCTGGGTCTGGCTTCTTCGCGCGCCGCAGCGCGGCAACTGGTGCGCCACGGCCACATTGAAGTTTCCGGGCGCAAGGTGAATATCCCCTCGTTCTCCGTGGTCCCCGGCCAGGAAGTCGCGGTGCGGGAAGCGAGCCGCAAATTGGCGGCGGTGCAGCGCGCACTGGATCTTTCCGGAGGCCGGAGTGTTCCACCTTGGTTGCAATTGGACCGCGAAAGCTTGAAGGCGAAGGTCATCTCCTTGCCTAAACGTGAGGACGTGAATTTCCCGATTCAAGAGCAGATGATCGTCGAACTGTACTCGAAGTAATAGGGATCGGCTTGCACGAGAGGTGGCCCGCCCAGGTGGGCCGCAAGGGAGGTTTGAAAGCGATGCTTTGGAAAGGTTTCCAGAAACCGAAACGCTTAGTAGCAAACACCGATACGTTGACGGACAAGTACGGTCAGTTTTCCGCACAACCCTTTGAGCGTGGTTTCGGGACGACAATCGGCAACGCCCTGCGCCGCGTGCTGCTATCCTCGATCGAGGGGGCGGCCATCACCGCGGTGCGCATCGAAGGCGTCATGCACGAATTCTCATCCATCCCGGGTGTGGTTGAAGATGCCACGGATATCATTTTGAACTTGAAGCAGATTCCGCTGAAGTTAAGCGTGGAAGGTCCCAAAACGCTCTATTTGAATGTGGACAAGCCCGGCGAAGTGACTTCCCGGATGCTTCAGGAAGACGCCGACGTTGAGGTTCTCGATAAAGACGTTTATATCGCCACCGTCAGCGAAGGTGGCAGCCTGCACATTGAAATGCGGGTCAAAATCGGCCGTGGGTACGTTTCGGCGGAAAAGAACTTTGATGAGGATCTTCCCATTGGCTATATCCCCGTTGACTCCGTCCACTCGCCGCTTCGGAAAGTTAACTACACAGTGGAAGCGGCCCGGCTGGGACAAATGACGGATTTCGATAAATTGACCCTGGACGTTTGGACGAATGGAGCGATAACTCCGCAGGACGCCGTGGGCTTGGGCGCCAAGCTCCTCAAAGATCATATGAACATCTTTATCAACTTTGAGGAGGAGCCCGAGGTGCAGGAAGTGGCGCCAGATCGTCCGGCGCCCGTCTACAACGAGAACCTGGACCGCTCGGTGGAAGAATTGGAGCTGTCTGTTCGCTCCTACAATTGCCTGAAAAATGCCAACATTACGACAATCCGGGAACTTGTTCAGAAGACCGAACAGGAAATGCTGAAGACCAAGAATTTCGGGCGGAAATCTCTGAATGAAATCAAGGAGATTCTCGCGGCCATGGGGTTGAGTCTGGGATTGAAATTTGATGATAAAGGCACTCCGATGACTCCGGCTCCTGAGCCTCCTCAGCCACAAGTTTAGGGATAGGTATTCGACCATATGCGACATCGGAACTACGGAAAGAAGCTGAGCCGGAAGACTGAGCACCGGCGCGCGCTGCTGCGGAATCTGGTGACCTCACTGATTCAGCGGGAGCGGATTGAAACGACCGTGGCTAAGGCCAAGGCTGCCCGCCCGCTGGCGGAGTGGGTGATCACGCTGGCGAAGCGTGGCGACTTGGCAGCCCGGCGCCGGGCTGCCAGCTATCTTCTCGATCCCAGCGCCGTGAAGTTCCTTTTTGATGAGCTTTCCAAACGCTACGCTACGCGCGCAGGCGGGTATACGCGACTGGTCCACGCCGGTTGGCGCCGGGGGGACGGCGCGGACTTGGCGGTGCTCGAGCTGGTAGACAGTGAAGTCCTCCAGCGGCTGGCCGCCAAGCGCGCTAAGAAAGCCGAGGCCAAACAGAAAGCCGCGGAAGAGGCCAAAGCCAAGGAGCAGGCTCCTCCACCCGAAGAACCAGAAGGCGACGACAAGAAATAGGCCCTGGGAGGGCAGCCAACACATAGGCCTGAGTTCTACGATCCCGGCTCGAAGAGTTTTTCTTCGAGCCGGGATTTTCCTTTTGTGGGGATGAGACGGCCATGCGAAATGGACAACCCGTTGGAGGTCTCGCGCCCGACAAGCCGGTCACACGCCTGCCGCGGAATGTGTGGGTCCTCGCTTGGGTAGCGTTTCTCAATGACACCTCGACGGAGATGGGTTATTGGCTTTTGCCCCAGTTCTTGGTCACCGCGTTGGGCGCGCCGCCCATGGCCTTTGGCTTCATTGAAGGGGCTGCGGAGACTATAGCCAGCTTTTCCCGCTTGCTCTCCGGCTGGCTTTCCGATTTCCTCGACCGGCGCAAGCCTCTGGCTGCGGCGGGATACACGTTGGCCAATATTGTGAAGCCCCTGCTGGCCGTGAGCCATTCGTGGGAGCAGGTTTTTTGGATCCGCTTCGCTGACCGCGCCGCCAAAGGGTTTCGCGCTGCTCCCCGCGACGCGCTGATGGTGGATTCGGTTGATGCTGCGCATCGCGGCGCGGCATTCGGTTTGCGCCAAGCCATGGATACCTCGGGCGCCATTGTGGGACCGCTCAGCGCGATCCTTTTCCTGCGGTTGTGTGCCGGGCAGATTCGCAGCGTCTTTTGGATGGCGGCAATTCCGGGCCTGGCGAGCATCTTCCTGGCTTGGTTCGCGGTCAAGGAAGTGCGGCGCACTGCGAACACCCCGGCTCATTCCTCTCCTTCGGTGGGACAATCCATCCGCCTCCCGCACGGCAAGTTGCTGCTGATTCTCGCCGCGGTGGGACTGTTCTCGCTCGGTAATTCCTCCGATCTGTTCCTGGTCCTGCGCGCGCAGAACCTCGGCATGAGCGCATGGACAGCGCCGGCGCTGGGGATTGTATTCAATGTGGTCTATGCGGCGGTAAGCTGGCCGGCGGGCAAGCTCTCTGACCGCGTGCCGCGGCGGTGGCTGGTGGTGACGGGCTATCTGATTTACGCGGCAGTCTATGCGGGCTTCGCCTGGGTGCGGACGCCTCAACTTGTGTGGTTTCTATTTGCCATATACGGAAGTTATTACGCATTAACCGAAGGTGTAATCAAGGCCTGGATCGCCGATTTCGCCCCGGGCGATTCGCGGGCTTCGGTTTTCGGGGTCTTCAATTGGGTTGCGGGCGTCGCCGCCTTTCCCGCCAGCTTTCTGGCGGGATGGATCTGGCAGCGCTACTCTCCCGCCGCGCCCTTTGCCCTTTCCAGCCTTCTGGCCTTTGTTGCCGGCGTACTCTTACTTTTCGCCTGAGCGCCGCCCGTGGCGTTAGTCCAGCGAATAGTTGGGCGCTTCCTTGGTAATGATGACATCGTGGACGTGGCTTTCGCGCAGGCCGGCGGAGGTGATGCGCACGAAGCGGCCGCGCTGTTGCAGTTCTTCGATGTTGGCGCAGCCGCAATATCCCATGCCGGAACGCAATCCCCCCACCAGTTGCGCCACCAAATCCGCCAGCAGGCCTTTGTACGGCACGCGCCCCTCGATGCCTTCCGGAACCAGTTTGGAAATCTCGCCTCGCGCCACTTCCCGTTCCTGGGAATAGCGGTCGCCGGAGCCGGCGGTCATGGCGGCGATCGACCCCATGCCGCGATAGGATTTGAACGTGCGTCCCTGGTAGAGAACCGTCTCACCCGGGCTTTCCTCCGTGCCGGCAAACAGGCTGCCGAGCATCACCGAGCTCGCGCCGGCGGCGATGGCTTTGGAAACGTCACCGGAGAACTTGATGCCCCCATCGCCGATAATGGGCACGCCGGCCTTGGCGGCGGCACGCGCGCATTCGGCGATGGCGGTGATTTGCGGCACGCCGGCGCCCGTCACCACGCGCGTGGTGCAGATGGAGCCGGGTCCTATCCCCACCTTCACGCCGTCCACGCCGGCCTGAAGCAGGTCGCACGCCCCATTGAAGGTGGCCACGTTGCCCGCCACCAGATCGACATGGGGGAATTGGTTCTTCAGCTTTTGCACCGCGTCGAGCACGCGCGTGGAATGGCCGTGGGCGGTATCCACCACCAGCAAATCCACCTTGGCCTTCACCAGCTCCGCCGCGCGTTCCAGGTAATCGCCCGTGGCTCCCAGGGCGGCGCCCACGCGCAGGCGCCCGTGTTCATCCTTACAGGCATTGGGGTAGTTGAGTTTCTTCTGAATATCCTTTACGGTAATGAGTCCTCGAAGGTTATAGGACTCATCGACCACCAGAAGCTTCTCCACGCGGTGCCGGTGCAGCATCCCCTCGGCCTCTTCCAGGGTTGTGCCCATGGGGACGGTGATCAGGTTCTCCTTGGTCATCACCTCTTCCACGGGCAGGTCGAGGCGGTCCTCGAAGCGCAGGTCGCGGTTGGTGAGGATGCCCACCAGCTTGCCCTCGCGCGTAACGGGCACGCCGGAAATCTTGTACTTCTTCATGATTTCCAGCGCGTCGGCGATCCGGTTCTTGGGGCCGATGGTGACGGGATCGACAATCATGCCGCTTTCCGAGCGCTTCACCTTGTCCACCTCCAGCGCCTGCTGGGCAATCGACATGCTGCGGTGCACAATGCCCATGCCGCCCTGCTGCGCCAGGGCAATCGCCAGGCGCGATTCCGTGACCGTGTCCATGGCGGCGCTGACTATGGGAATGTTCAGGGTGATATGGCGCGTCACCCGCGTGCGCGTATCGACTTGCGTGGGCAGAATCGCTGATTTGTTGGGAACCAGCAAAACATCGTCGAACGTTAGCCCCTCCGGAATCGGTCCGTCTAACATAACCCCCCTCTTCTCCGAGCGCGGTGGTAAAAGTGATAGGTCATTCTAAGGCGTGCCTCCCGCGAGCGTCAAGGCGAGTCTGGGAGGAAAATTGCCGATTGTCGATCGACGATTGTCGAGGGGCCATTTGTGATTGGTGATTGGTGATTTGTGATTGGTAATTGGCATTTGGTGATTCTCGATTTTCGATCTTCCATTTTCGCTCTGGCCTTTCGCCCGCGTGCAAGCGGGTGTAAACTCCTCGCATGTTCTTCATGGTCATCGAACATTTCAAACCGGGCAACGTCGCGCCGATCGGCGAACGTTTCCAGCGCAGCGGGCGGATGCTCCCCGAAGGCGTCGCCTACCACGCGAGCTGGGTGGATTCCGGCGGGTCTCGCTGTTTCCAGATTATGGAAGCAGCGAATCCGGAAATGCTGCAAGTCTGGGCCAGCCATTGGGACGACTTGGTCGATTTCGAATTGGTCCCCGTCCTGCCTTCCGCGGATTTCTGGGCAAGGGCGGGGGGGTAAGGGCCGGGATTCGGGGTACGGGACACGGGGCCTGAGACCAGCGGGACGGTGCTGGGCGCCGGGGGAATTGTCGATTTTCGATTGACGATCTTCTATTTGCGCTTGGCGATTGGTGATTTGCGAATATCGATCTTCAACTTTCGGATTTCGATCTTCGATTTGAGAGGTTCGCTTCTCAAATTCCGATAGTGGGGTATCCGGTTGACTCAGGTAATCCCAAAACGTTGTACGTTTGGGCGGCGGTATACTGCATTTTGTGGTTACCTGAGTCAACCGGATACCCTACTTCCGATATTCCAACTTCGAGCTACCTCCGCCCTTGACTCGGTGAATCATATTCCCTGTTAACTCCCTTTCCTTACCATAACATCACGGGTTCGCAGCGATAAGTAGCTTGTTTTTCTTAGACATCACGGTCCAGTGGTGAATTTGAGCTAGGTCAATTCTGTATCTCATGTGTTTTCATGAAGATGTCGGGTAATACCTTCATTTTAGCGTCTTTTTTCTCCCCTCGCCCCAGCTTAAGCCAGGTCTTTTGAACTGCCTTATTTTCAAACGCTTGGCTTTTGGGTGAGGCCATTGTAAACGCCTGATTATTCGCTAAGTTGCTGTATTTTCATCAACATCGCGGGTTCGCGGGGCATCCCCCTGGTTCCTTCCTCAATGCCTGGCGTTTCATCCCCACGAGGAGGCTTGCGACGCTGAAACTTGGCTGAAGCTGGAACCTCCGAAGACAGGAGTTAAGAGTCAAGCTACTCCCCGCCGTCTTCTGCCGATGTGCGGTCTACCGTCTGCCGTGTTAAAAATCTTCCGTCGTCCATCCCGCACCGCGCCACATCACTCCTGAAGTATATCAATCTACGCTATAAAAGTCAATAGCGAGTAATAAGTTGTAGAGGCTACAAAAGGTCAACGCTGTAAGAGGCTAGGGGAAAGCTGAAAGTCGATGGTTAAGAGTCAAAAAAGGTGGGACCGCGCGGCAGAGGCGCAACCCCAGAAGGATTTCACCACAGAGGCCACGGTGGTCACGGAGAACAGACGCAGACAAAAATTGTGGGTCAACCAACTGAGCAACGGCTATTTCTACCAGCGTAGGGAGAAGTACTCTTCTCCGTAGTGTCTGTGCGGTTTGTGGTGAAGCTTACGTTCGCGGCACGCAGGGGCGCAAGGGTGGGCTTGAGTTACTTCTATTTCTGCGGTACTGTATATGGTATGGCTAACAGCTCCCACACTGATCACCGCAAGTCCGAACGCCGTCCCATGCGGCTCGCCCTGGTGCTCTTGACGGACTCAGATGAAGGGGAGATTCGGAACGAGGTGTTTACGGTCGAAGTCTCGCAACATGGGTGTCGGGTTGAGGGCGTTGCGCCGATTTGCGAAGGACGGTTGGTTCGATTGCTTCCTTGGGAATCCCCCGGAGGCGCCATTTTGGGCCGCGTGGTGTGGGTGGGTAACCCGGGTTCGAAGTTGGCGGGCGAAGCAGGAATCAAGTTCCTACAGCCGCTCCCCTCGATGGTCTAGCTGTCGTTATCTCTTGACTCCCCAATGCAGCCCGATACCGCCAAAGACATAAGGGCGCGCGTCCACCCGCGAGTATTCCATTTGCTGCAACAACAAAGAGAAATCCTTGATGGAAATGAAACTCCCGAGCGAGTCAGGAATGTACGTGTAGATGCGGGGACGCTGGTGCAGCAGGAAGCCCCAGAAAGCGCCCTGGGCGTACAAATATCCCAGATAGAGTATGCGCCAGAGTCGGTGCGAGGGCAGGAAGAAATCCAGGCTCACCACCTGGCCGCCGGGCCGCGTGACGCGATGAATCTCCGCGAGCGCCCGGGTCAGGTCGGGGAAGTTGCGCAGGCCGTAGCCCACAAAAACGCAATCAAACAACCCATCGGCGAAAGGCAGCGCCGTGGCGTCGCCACAGACTACCTCGGAGGCGCCGCGCCGGCGCGCCACGCGGAGCATGGATTCGGTAAGGTCAACGGCCACCACGCGCGCGCCAGGCAGCGAGTCACAAACGATTTGGGAAAAGTCACCCGTGCCGCACGCCAAGTCCAGGACCTTCGCCCCGTCGGGCAAATGAGCCTTCCGCACGCCGAGCCGCTTCCAGCGCCGGTCCATGCCATAGGAGAATACCCGCGTAACGAAGTTGTAGCGCGGGGCAATGGTCCCGAACATTTGGCGCATCAGGCGCCCGTCGCTTTTTTCCGCAGGAATGCTCATGGGCAGCAGAAATCTTATCATTGTTGGCCGCTGGGTGCGGTATAGGAGACTCGCGGCACGGCTCATTTGACACGCGGCCAGGGGCTCGGCACGGTTTCTCCCCCTGCCACCTACTACATGTTGGGGGCTTGTGTTTGACTGTTAGCTGTCGGCTCGGAGCTTCAGCACCACCCCATGGCGCGCCTGTTGTTTATGTTGATGGTGAGAACTAAGCAAATCGCGCCTCCCGCCACGGATGCCAGATCCGTTTAGATTCAAGGCAACCTTCGCATTTAAAAGTGGTTCATAATGGCACAGTAAACGAGTAGTCCAAGAGAGGAGCAGTCACATGAGATTACGCCTGAGTGGCGGTATGGCGCTTGGCCTCTGCCTGTGGATTCTGCCCGCGTGGGCAGCCGAACCTCAACTTACGATTTACAACCAGAACTTCGCGGTGGTCCGAGTGCTGATTCCCCTCGATTTGAAGGCGGGCGAGAATCACATTCAGTTCACGGACACTACCGCATTCCTCGAGCCCGATTCGGTGATTCTGCGCGACCCCACGGGAGCACGCGCGTTGCAAATTCTCGAGCAGAATTACCGCGCCGACCCCGTCTCGCAGCAGCTCCTTCTCTCACTGTACGAGGGAAAGACGATTGATTTTCTCGTGCAACGCGGCGACCACACGGAGACGGTGCAGGGCAAGATCATTCGCAGCGGATACGTCCCGCCCCAGCCCTATTCTCCCTATGGATATCCCTATCCGGGCAATCAACCGGGGATGCAACAAGCCATCATCGAAGTCGACGGCAAATTGCGCTTTGACCTTCCCGGAATCCCTTTGTTCCCTACTCTTACCGACGACACGATCCTGAAGCCTACTCTCAACTGGGTTCTGATGACGGATAAGCCCGGCCAGGTGAATGCTGAGTTCAGCTACGTGACGGGTCAAATGGACTGGAACGCGGATTACAACTTGGTCGCTCCGGAAGAGGGCGACCGCCTTGACATGGTCGGCTGGGTGACCATCCACAATCAAACCGGCAAGACGTTCGACAGCGCTCGAATCAAGCTGATGGCCGGAAATGTCAATAAAATACAACCGAGGTTTGCCGACAGTTTCGCAATCAACGGACGGATGGCAATAGGGGGAGCAATGGGTGGCATTCCTGGTCAGGTTACCGAGAAGCCCTTTGAAGAATACCACCTCTACGAACTGCACCGCCCCACCACGCTCCACGATCAGGAGAACCAAGCAGGTTGAATTCGTGCGCGCCGCCGGCATCAAGTCCGAGCGCTATTACGTTTACGACGGCATGAAGATCGACCCAAACCGGTACCAGGGATGGACCATGGAAACTATTCGCCAACAAAGCGAATACGGGACGGAGTCGAATCCCGACGTTGCCGTGATGCGGGAGTTCGTGAACTCCGAGGCGAACCACCTGGGCATGCCCCTACCGGCGGGCCGCTTGCGATTCTACCGGCAGGACGCCGACGGCCAACTGGAATTCACCGGCGAGAATGACATCAAGCACACACCGCGCGATGAAACCGTTCGCGCCGCCACCGGCAGTGCTTTCGACATCAAGGGTGAGCGCCGCCGAACGAACTACCACATCGATATGGGACAGCGCACGCTCGACGAGTCGTTCGAAATCAAACTGCGCAACCACAAAAAGGAACCCGTGGAGGTGCGCGTGACCGAACATCTCTATCGTGGCAGCAACTGGGAGATCACCGAGAAATCCGACACCTATCTGAAAACCGACAGCCAAACCATGGAGTTTCGCGTGCAGGTGCCTCCCGATGCGGAAAAGGTGGTCACCTACACGGCACATTACACCTGGTGAAGTGAATTCAAAATTCCGAGGCACCATCATGCGCACCTTGCCGAGCTTGCTCCTCTGCACCTTTTGTCTGGCGTCCAGCCTCGCCGCTCAATCCTGGAAAGTGGACCCTAGCAAGATCAGGGAAGCGGCGCAAGACTCGACGGGCCAGGTCTGGGGAATCAACCTCGCTGGCGGCGGCAGCCTTTCCCGGTGGGATGCAAGTGCCTGGAAGCCGCTCACGCCCGCGGGTGTCCCCGAGCACTCTCAACTGACCGGCCTGGCGCGGGGATCTGATGGCGCGGTCTACGGCGTTTGGAACGATGGGGCTGACACCCTAGTAACCCGGCACGAGGGAGCTACATCAAAGGTCCTCGCCCGATTTACCGGGCGCCTCAGGGACCGTCCTCACATCTTTGTTGACGTCGGCGGAAATGCCTGGGTCACGGAACAGGGGAAGCGCATCTTCCGCGTCACCCCGGCAGGGGAGGCTGAGTGTGTCTATGCCATCCCTGACGGCCAATTCCGCGAGGAGGGCCGCCCCCAGAACGACCATTCACCATTCAATCCCATCTATGCGACGGCGGACGCGCGTGGCCGCATCTGGTTTTGGTCGGACTACCTCGCCGGAAGAACGAAATGGGCCTCACTCCAAGGTGTCTTGATTTTTGATGGAGAGAAGTTCGAGCATCACCCGCAGATCGCCGGAATCCCGGACAAGAGGTTCTCCATCGTTGCTCCTGATGATGCGGACCACATGTGGCTGGCCGTGGCTGACGATCAACTCTATCGGATTGACATCCATACTTTCACGGCAACGCCTGCTCGGGCGCCGGATTCCCAAGCCTTCGCTTACGTGCAAGAGATTTTTCGGGCTGGCCAGGATACCTACGTTGTCTCCGGGCCCGTGACGCAACCGGTGCCGGAGATCAGTGGTAACGGTCGGTCGAGCGTACTCTGGCGTTTGCGCAACGGCGCATGGACTCGCGTCGTCAACGGGATCGATATGGGGTGGAATTCCTATCGGCAGGCGGCCCGGCCGTTCGTTGCCACGGAGGGGAATCTCTGGCTGGGCGCCTTCGCCAGCGGCCCCTGGTTCATACCCCAGGGTGAAGGCAACCCCGTGCTGGTTGACTGGCGTTACGGCAATCCTCTCGACGGTTCCGAGGGCTTGTTTCTGCTTCCCGACGGGCGGCTACTGATTAGCTCGCCCCAACAGGGAAGTCTTGCGGCAAGCCCCGCGGATTTACTGGCAACTTTCGAAGCCCCGCCCGAAGTTCGCGAGCTGAACCCCACGCACTTACTCATTCAAGACGCTCGCGGCCATCTTCTGGGAGTTCTCGCCACCGCGGGCAACGCTTTCAGCGATTGGGATGGCCACCGGTGGACCGAGCACACCTTCCCCCACCCCTTCAAAGCCGGGGAAATCTGGCAAGCCATGGAGGATTCGCTGGGCCGGACTTGGTTCCTGGCCCGATCGGAAGGCGAGAAGAGCTACGCCCCGCCGGTTATCACCTCCACCGATCCTAATGTTTTCGCTGTCGGCCAACCCGTAACGGTCATTCTCACCGGGACCAATTTCGGGACGAATACTCCGGGACTCAAGATTGCGGGCGTTACCCTCGCCGGTCCTCCCACCATCCTCAGTCACAGTGACACGAAGCTCGAATTCCGTATGACAATCACCGCGCCCGGCGCCGATGGGAAAGTCAATTTTTGGATAACCCCCAACGGTTATGGCGAGAATCACACGTACTTGGGACCCAAGGGGGTTAGTGTGGCCATTTTCGACCCCCAACGAGGATCTTTCGAGACTTTCCCGACATACACCGAAGCGCTCCAAGCACAACTCCCCCTCCGCAAGGACTTCCATTTGAAGCCAAACTGCTGCCTGGTTCCCAGCTTCACTTCGGATGGCAGAATCTGCTATCTCGATGAATCGCCGCAGGTTCGCTACTTCGACGGGCAGATGTGGCAGCAGTGGGCGCCTTCAGATATTACTGGACTCCAGAATATTGAAGCGGTTTGGCCGCCCTTTTTCGACCGGGCCGGTAATCTCGCTGTAACCGTTGACGAAAAAACCTGGGAGTACACAAAAGCCGGCGGGTGGCGCGCCACGAGGTTCGAGCCGTGGCCGGGCAGTGACGAGGAAAAGCGTGCCCCAGCCCCCATGAGGTCCTTCGGCTGCGGATTCAGTAAACCTGATTCTGTAGCTCGAGATCACTTGGGAACCTATTGGCTGACTTATCAGCGCCAGCTTTACCGCGCCATCACAGGACTCTGCGTGGCGCAGTTTTCACCTCAGGACCGCCAGCCGTTTATCGATTCCCGTACGGTCCGAAGGGCCTACATCGACCCTGCGGGAGATGCGTTCCTGGAGACATGGTTTAACACCACTCCCCTCTTTGGGGAGTATGTCATCATGAGTATCCGGCGGCCACCCTCGCCGCCCAAGCTCCGCGCCGCCGCGGACGCCGAGGGAAGCATTCATCTCCACCTTGTGCCCCCGACCGAGGGCAAGGTCAAGTTGACCTGGAGGGTCAATGGCGGCGAATGGAATATCCCCACGCAGAAGCGGGAAGCCACCCTCCCCTGGCTCCCCAACGGCCAATACCGGATCGAAGCTGCGACGGTCGATGACCGCTTGCAAATCGGTCCCACACCCGCCGTGGCCGAGGTAGAAATCCACGTTGATCCGCGCAAACAGGTCTTGGATTTGATTGAGAAACTGAATGACCCTGACTATTCCGTGCGCGACGCGGCGGTGGCGGCGCTGGTCCGCCAGCCCGCCCTTGCCCTTCCCCTGCTGCAATCGGCGCGCGAAAAAGCCGACCCGCATCAACGCTGGTGGATTGATGCCGCCATTCAACAGATCCAGGAACATCTGGGCAGAGACAAGCAGCCGTAGTTTCTTGATGAGTCGAACGAACTGCGGAGAGCCGAATACTGCCGCCGCAAAAGGTCCGCCGCTTATCGCGCCGCGGCTGAAAGTCCCGCTTACACGCTATGGCGCTCACCCATGGCCCTGCTCTGGTTTTTCAAATAACCAGATGATCTGATGAACCGATGGCCAGATGACCCGATGACCCGATTAATAAAACAGTCCTTTTTGCAACGGTTCTGCCGCGCGGCCCAGTGGTTCGAGAATCTGCCGCGCGCCGCGCGCCATTAATCCCAGCTCTGACGGAGTCTGGAACCACAGGAAACCCTGATCCACATACCTCTTGATTTGCTCGGCATCCTTGACCGGCAATCCGACGGCTTTATTGTTTGCCTTGCCGGCGGCCACCACCTTTTTCAGCGCTTCCTGTACGCGGGGATGATCCGATTGCCCCCGCAGACCCATGGAGAAGGAGAGGTCACTGGTGCCCACAAAGATGACGTCAACGCCGGGCGTAGCGGCAATGGCGTCAATCTGCTCGATCGCCCGCTCTTCTTCCACGATGATCACCACCATGACGTTCTGGTCGGCAAAGGTGTGGTAGCCCTCGGAAGCCGGCCAGCGGAATGCCGCCAGGCCCGGCCCCGAACCTCGCCGGCCATGCGGGGGATATTTGCACGCCGCCACCGCCTGCCGCGCCAACTCCGCCGTGCTGCAAAAGGGAAAAATAACTCCCAGGGCTCCGGCATCAAGCACGCGTTTCGCCGTCCACAGCTCGTTGACGGGAACGCGCGCGATGGGCACCGCCTTCAGGCCGCGCGTGGCCAGGACGATATTGCGCAAGGTTTCGAGCGTGATCGGACTGTGCTCCATCTCGATCCAGAGGAAATCAAACCCCAGCGTTGCCGCCTGCGCCGCGGTTTCGACGCTCGCCACTGTAATCGTTGTGCCAATCACCGGCTTACCTTCACGCAGCATCTTCTTCAGGGGATTCTCCAGGGCTCCAGGCGAGCCGGCATTTTCAGCGGGCATGGGAATTCTCCTTTCTCAAAAACACGTCTTTATCTTTCGATCCGCCGAGCTGGGACTCCTCGCCAGTCGCAGTCCTCCACTTCGAAGCCTTTGAGCCTGAACCGCCTCAAGTGTAGATTACCCCTTCGCACCGCGTCCACGGGAATGTCAAACGGCACAGCCGGATTTCGGATCAAAGGGTCATCGGTCCATTGATCCATGGGATTATTGGGTCGTCGGACCATCGGGTGGCTTAGCGAAAGTGTGACTGCAAGGAGTGAAAGCCCTGCGCCCTTGTGACCCTATGTTAACAGATTCCCGGCCCGCGGCGAAGCTTATCCTTTTGCCGAGCCGCGCCCGCCCGCGGAGGGAACGGCCCTTCCCCCAAGCTAGCCTCGAAATGGTTCTTGACAAGTTTCCGCAATAGGCTATAATCATTCTATCTGCTGGCGTCCCGCCGGCGCTTGGCCCTCTCGGATTCTTCCCGCGCGAGAGGACAAAACACCGAGAGGAAAAGCAGGCATCAGCAACGGCTGGTTCGCGCTTGGCCGGCCAAAAGTAATCGGCAACGCCAGAGGGGTTACGGAGAGAGGATGCATTGGGATGAGTCCAGTTTTGGCGGATCACCAAGCTCTGAGCCGGCTCTGGAGATCAATACCGCTGGAACCCAGAATACATCAGAAAAGAAAAGGGCTTAGCCGTGACGGAGTCGATTTTTCAAAAGTTTATGTGGCTGAAAGCAAAAGGGTTAACTCAGTGTGGGAAGTAGGGCAAAAAATGGGGCTAAAATGCAAGTATTACCCAGAATGTATATGAAAATAAACGGGATACAAAACTGACCCTGTCAGATTTGTCTTCAGGCCAGAATGTTTATGATAAATAAGCCACTTACCCCTGCGAGGCCAGAATGTTATTGAAAGCAATGGCGATAGGCGCAGGAGGGGAGGCGTGGCAGCTTTCAAATTCTGCGGGGTGGAAGCTGGGCAGGGGAGGCGAGACGGAATGCGGCGACCACCAAACCCTGACGTGAAATATTTTACCGTTTCGGCTATCGGCACTTCCCAACTTGAAGTTGAATCAATGGGCCCATTTCGAAATTCGCAAATCACCAATCACAATTCACCCATGGCTAGATGGGCCGATCGACCGATCTCCGGGTCAGCCGATCACCCGATTTCCCAATCGGTGGTAGAGTATGTGCCTTGCAGCATTGCGGAGGTGTGATTGGCGGGCGCCAAGGTGGATGTGGTCGGTTCTCGGGTTGAACGCCACGGACACGGTCATGACGGTCCGCGAGTTTCCTGCCCTGGGTGGCAAGGAGCGCGTGGTGGCGTCGTCGGTGCAAGCTGGTGGGCAGACGGCGACGGCGCTCGTCACGTGCTGCCGCCTGGGGCTTAAGGTACGTTATATCGGGAAAGTTGGCGATGACCCCGCCGGCAAAATGCAGCTCGCCAGTTTGCGCCGCGAGGGCTTGGACCTGACTTGCACCAAGGTGGTGCACGGAGTGCCCACCCAATACGGCAATATCATTGTCGATCAGGCAACGGGCGAGCGCACGGTGTTTTGGGATCGCGACTCCCGCTTGGCGGTTCAGCCCAAGGACCTCACGCCCGCCGCAATCACCTCAGCGCGCCTGCTTCACGTGGATGGCTGCGACGTGGAAGCCGCGCTGGTGGCGGCGCGGTGGGCGCGCCACGCGCGCGTCCCGGTGGTGGCGGACCTCGACACCGTTTACAAGAAAGTGGAGAAGCTTTTTCCTTACCTCGACTACTTGATCGCCTCGACCCATTTCCTGCCGGCCGTTACCGGCCACGCCGACCCCTTTAAGGTGCTCGAAAACATGGCGCGCGAGTACCGCGTGGGCACGCCGGGAATGACGCTGGGCCGGGACGGCGCTTTGGTTTATCATGGGGGGCGTTTCTACTACTCGCCGGGATTTGTGGTGGAAACGGTGGACACCACGGGCGCGGGCGACGTTTTTCACGGTGCCTTTGCTTATGCCTTGTTGGCGGGCTGGGATATGGCGCGCGCGCTCGACTTTTCGAACGCCATGGCCGCGCTCAACTGCACGGCGCTGGGCGCGCGAGGCGGAATCAAGTCTCGGGCCGAGGCCGAATCCCTTATAGCTACGGGGCAACGGCATGTGAATCCAATGTATGAGAAAGGGTGACCGGTCACTGCGGAGCAGGAAAGGCAAGTCAAAAGGCAAAGTGCACGAGTGAAAGGACGCGGGAGGCCTGCGTATGTCTGGCCCAAAAGGTGATAGTAAAACGGCGGCCACAGCGGTAAAGAACTACTTCGCCTTGACCACGGGCGCCTCCGGCGGCATTGGCGCTTGTTTTGCGCGCGCCCTGGCGGCTCGCGGCAAGAATTTAGTCCTGGTGGCGCGGTCAAAAGATAAACTCGATGCTCTTGCACGCGAAATCGCGGCGCAACATACCGTGCGGATCGAAGTCATCGAGCAGGACCTCGCAGTGGAGGGCGCGGCAGCACGCCTGGCCGCAACCCTCAAAGAACGCGGAATTGCCGTCAACTTGGTGGTGAACAACGCGGGCTTCGGCGCGCACGGCGAATTCTGGAAGCTGCCCTGGGAGCGCCAGGCGGAAATGCTGCGCTTGAACATCATGACCCTTACGGAGTTGGCCCACCGGCTCCTTCCCGCCATGGTCGAGCGGCGTAGCGGCGGGATCAACAACGTCTCCTCGACGGCCAGCATTCAGCCTGTGCCTTATACCAGCGTCTACGCTGCCACCAAGGCATTCGTCACCAGTTTTTCCATGGGCCTCGCGGAAGAGGTGGAAGGATACGGCGTAAAAGTTCTGGCGCTGTGTCCCGGCGGCACGGCGACAAATTTCTTTGATGCCAGCCAATACAGCCAGCGCGAGTTTCCCGGCGGATTACAATCACCTCAAGAGGTGGTGGAATTGGGCTTGCGCGCTCTCGACCGTGGCCGCAGCCTGGCCGTCGGTCGATTCATCAACCGGTTGATGATTTTTGCCCGGCGGTTGGCACCTCGCTGGTTGGTGGCTAAACAGGCAGCCCATATGTTCCGGCCGAAAACTCTGCATGAGGGAAATTGACGTTATGTAACCACTCGGGATTAGAAAGGGAAGCGCGGACCTGGTTTGCAGGTGACTTCTGGGAATCTCGCGTTAGGTATGGCCAATATGATCAATCGACACACGCTTCTGATCGTTGCCCTCTTCGTCATTGTCGCGGGAAGTTTCTCTTCATACCTGCGCGCACAGGGAAGTGTTCCCTCGCCGGGCAGTGCGCAGATCCTTTCCTATGACAGCGACATCACCGTCAATCATGACTCCACCCTTCTGGTACGCGAGACCGTCACGGTCCTCACAGTGGGCACGCAGAGCAGGCAGGCAATCTATCGGGACATCCTTACCCGCTATAACGACCAGTTTGCCAATCCCTATGTCATTCATTTCGAAGTTACGTCCCTTGAGCGCGACGACCAGCCGGAGGAGTTTTACCTGCGCAAAATCGAGAATGGCCTGCGCATTTACATGGGCAGAAGCCATGAAACTGTTCCGCCCGGTGAGCACACCTATGAACTTACTTACACGGTTGACCGCGAACTCGGAGACTTTGCCGACCACGACGAACTTTACTGGAATGTAACGGGCAACGGATGGATATTACCCATTCAGAAAGTGACGGCCACCCTCCATTTGCCTCAGGGAATTGCGCCGGGGGCCATCCTGCTGGATGCCTACACGGGCCGGCAGGGCTCGGTGGGAGGCGACTTTAGCGCATCGGTGGATCGCCAGGGCATTGCCGTCTATCGCACCACGCGCGCCCTTGCACCCTCTGAAGAACTGAGCATTGTGGCTCGCTGGCCCAAGGGATTTGTGAGCCCTATCACCGATGAGCAAAGGCACCACTACTTTCTGGAAGACAATCAAGCCAGTTTAATCAGCCTTGTGGGGCTGGTTGTGCTCCTTATCTATTACACCGTGGGTTGGTTCATGGCAGGACGCGGTCCCGCCCGGGGCAAGATCACTCCCGAATCCGAGCCTCCCCGAGACTTATCGCCTGCTGCTCTGCGCTACGTCTGGCGCATGGACTTTGACCAGAAAGCCATGGTCGCTAATTTGGTCGACTTGGCGGTGAAAAAACAGCTAGCCATTCTGGACGACGGCTCCGGCGCTTACATTCTGGGTCGTTTGAAATCGAGCCCGCCGCCCACCTCCGGACGGCCTGGCTCCAAGGAGGCGCCCCCGCCGGAGATCTCTCCGGATGAGAAGCTCGTCCTCGCCAAACTTTTTGCGGCTGACGATACGATCCGAATGGAACCTGTCCATCGCACTCTGATTGGCAGCGCTTTGGAAGCGCTCCAACATAATCTGCGGTTCAGCCTGGAGAAGTTCTACTTCATGGCCAACAGCCGCTACCTGATTCCCGGCTTATTGATTTCGCTTGCCACTATCATTCGTAGCGGATTCTTTATTCAGGGAGGGCAGGGGCTTCTCTCGCTCTTCCTCTCCATCGGGCTCCTGCCCTGGAGTCTGGTTTGCCTCGCCCTGGCCTTTCTCGCCATAGGCGCATGGCAGAACGCTTTTTCCGACCCGTTCCACGCGCCCTCCGCGCGCCAACGCGCGATAGTGTTCAGCGTGACCTGCCTTTTCTTCTTTCTGGCCGAAGCGGCCGGACTGGGCGTGATGGTGTGGGCCTCTTCCCCCGGAGTGGTGGCTCTCCTCCTGGTCATGGCGGGAATCAACTATCTCTTCTATAAACTCTTCAAGGCTCCAAGCCGCTCAGGGCGCGCGATGACGGAGGGGATCGAAGCCTTCCGGATGTTTCTGGCCACAACCGAGCCAGACCCGCGTGACGCGCGCACCCCTATCAAAATCCCTTCAGATCTGTTTGAAAAGTTTCTGCCCTATGCGATGGCTTTGAATGTGGAGAAAGTGTGGGGGGAGAAGTTTGCCGCTGCCCAGGCACAAGCTCCGCAGGGGAAAACGTCGGCTTATTCACCCGGGTGGTATTCGGGACCGCGCTGGAACCCCATCACCATCTCCACCTTCGCCACTCTATTGGCAAGCTCGCTTTCCAGCGCGATATCTTCTTCGATGCGGGCACGCGTATCGAGACCGGGGAGAGGCAAGGTAAAGCAGTAGGCGGTTGGCAGTAAGCGAGTTCAACAAGCCCCCGCAAGCCGGGAAGAGCAGGGGGGGCGGGCGCCTTCTCGTCGGGGCCGGCTTTAAAGACTGCGGAATAGCGTCCCGCCGCGTGGCGCCATCCTAGCGTTTAAGGTCAATCGCGCGGTCGCCGTGCAGATAGGATTTCACGATGGCCCCCCACTTCCCTTGCGCCGTGAGAATCAGTTCGATGGCCTCGCGCACGGCGCCGGCCCCCCCCGCGCGGCGCGTGCAAAAATGGGCGTGTTTGCGCACCAGATCGTCCCCGTTGGCCACACTTACGGCCAAGCCGACGCGGGTAAGCAATGGCAGATCCGTAAGGTCGTCGCCCACATAGCAAACTTCCGCGTCCACCACCTGGGCAGCGCCACAGATCTTCTCGTAGGGCGTGATTTTCTCCAGGGCATTTTGCTCAAGGAAATGGATTCCCAGATCCTGGGCGCGGGATTCGATCACGGGCGAGCCTCTTCCGGTGATAATGCCGCTTTTGAGGCCGGCGTGGTGCGCCAAACGGAGGCCCAAGCCATCGCGGGAGTCAAAGCCTTTGGTTTCCAGCAAGCCGCCTTTGGGCCCGGTCACGTAATAGAATTTCCCGTCGGTCATGACTCCGTCCACGTCCATCAGCAGCAACTTGATTTTCTTGGCGCGGGCCAGCAATTCTCGAGAGTATTTTACCATAGGTTTATTTGCAGTTCTCGGAGCACATGTCTGCGGCGCGGTCCGTGAATAATTTGCTCCGGGTCGTCGTTGCTACCTCACCGCCATCCTCACTTCGGCGAAACCGGTGGCAGGGCCATGATGATAGCACAGCTCGTGGTGCATTTATGGTCAGGGTCGCTGTTGTTGCGCTGAGCTTTAGCCCAACACGCGCCGACCTCCCGACCAAGTCGGGGCAGGTTCGGATCGGCGCTACGAGCACCAGTTTCTCTGACGCGCGGCGTCAGTCCGCCACATCATCCCGCCCTGATGCCACCGTCACGCGATTGCGCCCATTGCGCTTGGATTCGTACATCGCCTTGTCGGAAGCCTGGATGACATCCTCCGGGGTTTGGCCGTTTTCCGGATAAACCGCCACCCCTATACTCACCGTGAGCGGGGGCAGCGGCTTTTCCGCGTTGGAAGGCACCACCATGATCATCACCGCTTTGCGGATGCGCTCGGCCACCAGGAGGCATGACTGCGCCGTCGTATCCGGCAATACGACGACAAACTCTTCTCCTCCGTAGCGGGCGGCAAGGTTAGTATCACGCATCGAGTTGGTAACCGTCTTGGCAAAGTGGCGCAGGATGCGATCGCCGAGTTCATGCCCGTAAACGTCATTGAATTTCTTGAAGTGGTCCAAGTCCAGCATGATCATTCCCAGGGGCTGCTCGCGCCGCTTGGCAATGGCAAAGGCCTTGCGTGCGTACTCCTCCAGAAACCGCCGCGTGTAAAGTCCCGTTAGCACATCGATGTTCGCCTGTTGCTCCTTTATGGCAAGCAGGCGCAGGTTGGAAAGCGCCGAGGCGGCGCCGCTCAGATAACTCTCCAGCAAGCGCCGGCGTTCGGCGGTCCAAAGATCCTTGGCCGCTTCTATACGGACAGAGCCGCTCAGATTACCGCCGGCGATCAACGGGCCGCAAAAGTAGCTTCCCTCGGTGGGCAGCACGAATTTGGAGGGGCAGAGCATCTCAACCTGCACGTCGTTCACCACGAAAGAGCGTCCCGTGCGCACCGCTTTGCAATTGCTCCGTTCCTCAATCACCGGCCAAGCTCCCACCTCAGTCGGAAGCGGAACCAGGGTAGCCACGACATCCAGATAATTCCCCGCCTCGTTTAGTTGGAAGATAATGACCTGCCGCGGCTGGAAGCGGTCTTTCAGTGAATGCATCAGTAGGTCGTAAACCTCCAATTCCGAGGTGCACTGGGCGACCGCCTCGGAAAACCGGTTCAAGGAGGCGATTTCTTCACTTTCGCGCCGCAGGGCGGTGGTCATGTCGGAAAAGCTGCGGGAGAGAATGCCAAATTCATTGTCAACCACAGGAGGCAGAGCGGGAGAGAAATCGCCGTGCCCCACCTGCTCGGAAGCGCGGATGAGTTGCAGTACCGGAACCACAATCAGGCGCGTCACCACCCCGGTCAGGAAAACCAGGACGCCGGCCAGGAGCACGGCCAGGCCGACGCCCACCACCAGCATGCGCCGCATGATCATTTCCGCGCCCACCATCCCGCTCACCGTCTCCCCCTCATCCTCTTTCCGCAGCTTCAACACCTGCGAGCGGATCGTATCCATCCGCCGCTCGTCATCCACCAAGGCCGCGGCGGCATTGAAATTCTCTCCCGTGCGCACTTTCTCAATCGTCGGCAGAGCCCATTGCCTTTGCAGTTGGTCGAATTCCGTCCGCATCCGACTCACCTCTTGCGCCCTTCCCGGGTTTCCCGCCTCCAAGTCGTTGAGTGCGATCAAGTCCGCCAAGGCATCGTTTACGGCCTTGTCGTAGGGGGCAAGCTCATCCTTCTGGTAGGTATAGACGTATCCCCGAACCGCCACGGAGGCTTCCGTGGCGTGCCGCAGGAAGGACTCACTGCGCACCACGCTTTGCTCTGACCGCACCGCCGATCGCTCGGTGCTGATGGTGCTCCAGTACGCGTAGAAGAAAAGCGCCACCGCGCAAAGCAAAACAAATAGAGGAGGAAGGGTTACGAGAAGAATTTGGTCGCGAATTTTGAGGCTGCGGATCGTAAACGCCATAGGCCTGCGCCGAGGGGCTGCCGGAATCGCCTCGTCGATACCGTGTAGCAAAATAGCGCGATTCGCGCGGCCCGTCAAATCAAGAGTAGTTCTTCGTCTTGAATCGGCTAGGCCTCTGGCTTATTCCCCGAAGCGCAACAACATGAGCAGGCAGGGTGCGGACCTATTTTGAAGGTCCGCGGCACTCCGGGGCGAGTGACGGGATTCGAGCCCGCGACGTCCAGATCCACAGTTTAATCTCACATTCTGATTGCAAAAAACATCAATCCATACATGGGCAGATTCCGGACGAGTCCGAAGAAATCCGCAACCCAGAAGCCTCATCGGAAACAGACCTCGAGGAGGCTGGGCACGGCGAAAACAAGGGGGAGGGATGAACCCTTAACAACCCCTGTCCTTCAACAGGCATCCTGTCGTCCGCCGTCGTCGGGGCCGACCACGGCCGGGTCTCTGCTTACCGCGTTTGGAGTCACCAAGCGCAGATTCAAGAAGTTCAACGCCATACCTGTGTCAGGGGTCCTCAACGTCGTTTCCATCAAGCCTTAAGCGCCCGCCCGTTCGTGCTCTGCAGCATTCCCGTCCGTCGGTCGAGGCCAGCCTGAGCAGAAGTATTACATGTGAAGTGATGTTGTTGAGATACCACCCAGCACAGGATCACAGTCCACAGGCGCTCCGCCGACAGTGTGAAAGCATTCCGGTTCGCCACGAGTGAGAGGCAACACCTATTCGACCAGGTGGCGACTGTGTTCGGGGATAAGGAATCGGCGTAAGCGCTACATAGACTACTATGGCAGGCGCTCGAGCCGTCGGCGAATTTGATCACGTGGTTTTTTGTCGAACTGGCCGCCTGCAAGGCGACCCTTCGGCCAAATGATGGGGCTGAATTCCAGAGGCAGCTCAGTTTGTCGCAAAGGATCTTTGTGCCATTGGATCGCGGCGGGCTGCATCACGTGGGCGCTGTCCAGGTTAACCCAGCTCCAAGAGATCACGTGCTGTAGACGAAGGAGGGCTTCGAGGACGGTGTCAGCGGGACTGAATTTGTTCCACAAGCACACAAAGCCATTCCCGGGATCGACATTCGGGTGAAAAACCGGCGCCCGCAAATTAACCTCGATGGGGACAGAAGGAAAGAACCTTGTAAAGCGGATATCCGCGATGTGTGAGAAAACAAATGTCTTTCCTGAAGCGGTCGGGAGGATGCCACAGGTCTGGTGAAGGACGACGTGGAAAAGAGTCTCTTCCGGGGCGAAGTGGCGGCCTAGTATCTCCACTTGGCCTTCGCCCGTGGCGATGACTTGCTGCAGAAGTCTCCATTCGTTATCAATTCGACGCTCGCGAAGTTGTATGGTCATGGTGGCCCACTTTGTCACCCATTTGCGGCGATCGTGGAAACGCGGAGAACGTCATTCGGCCGGACGCCCTGCGCGGGTAACGTCGATCCGAAGTCAAGAGCTCGCCCGTTCCAGACCACCTGTGGCTCACCCTCCCCCTTCAACATGTCGCCGCGCTCACGAAGTTCGTACAGAATCTCTGCCAGGACCCCCTCCAGGGGTTCGCCTTCATCTATTTCGACATTGTAGTGTACTTCACTCTTGACGGCATCAAAGTACATCTGATATTTGGGCACGGACATGGCCTCCCTTCAACGCTCAAGTTTCACTTTTTTCGCGGAACCAACCCCCGATGTAAATGAGGACCCTAAATAGGCTTTCAATTGCGGAGGTAAGTCCGGAATGAGCCAATGGCAGTGTTGGCATCGGCCGTTGGCAGTATCCCAGCACGTGCGGCACTGCGCCCAGCCGCATTTGCGGCAAGCTCGAAGGTCGCTTTCGGAGGACGAGGCGAGGCAGAGCTGGCATCGCCCCTGCGCTAGGCGAGGCCCAAGCTGCTCGTTCCACCATCGCGGATCCGTGCTTAGGACCAGCACGCGATTCTGTTGGCACAGCCGGCATCGGAGGTTGTCAAAATCCCAGCAATCACGATCGCAGACCACGAGGTAACAGCGGGGACATCGGAAGCAAACACTTTGCACGAAGCGGCGATTGCAAAGCGCACAGTGACCGTGTTTCCCTTGTAGGACGAATACCACACTCCCGGCCGCTGCAAAGGCCAGGACGGGTGAAAAGGCCACCCCCAGACTGGTTGAAGGCTTGCCCACCAGGGCGGGTACGATTCCGGCGAAACTGGCCCCTGTGGCCATCAGCAAGCGCCAAACGGCTTTCAATTCCACGTGGAAGAATTGCAACGCAGCCGGAAACAGAAGGCCCACGGCGACTGCCCCTCCCAGCGCCGCGGGAGTACCCAGCATGGTTGCCACGGACTGTACCAAGGCAAAAGTGAACCAACAACTTATGGGAACTGCGATGCTGTTGAGTTTCATGTCAGGGGTTCCGTTTTGAGTTCAATGAGGTGAAGATGCCCTTCCGGAAGGCCGAGTTCTCCCAAGGTCGAGTCAGCCCATCGGCTCTTCCGCTCAACGGTCCGAATCACCTCATCCTCGATGAACTGACGCGAGCTGCAAGCTGGACAAGCTGCCGACTTACGCAGCGCTGCCAGTCTTATCATCGGCGACCATCGATAGCCGCACTCAGCGCAACGCGCGGACGTGCAAATGGGCCAATCCAGTACTAACTTTGCGCTTCCGGGTCCTCCCCCTCCCGTGCGCACCTGATCTAACAGGCTTCCCACTGTAGTCGAGGACAGCGATCCACGCGCTGCAAACCGCGGGGGAGGAGGTGCGTGAAAAGGGCAGGTTTGACTGACCGTCATTCTGAACGCATCCGTTTGTTGAACCGGGTCGAGGGCGATTTCTACCGTGGTGGCAGGGGACTCCCTAGACTTGTCCGGCGCAAGAAGCCGCCGCAGTCCGAGCTCGACTTGCATTGCACCGATAACCGCTGCCATCATAGGGGTACTGGGGTAGCTCCGTCTCTCCAGGTCACGCATCTCGAGCCAACAGGGTCGGCTCGCCGCTTCCCAGATTGTCAGCAACTCCCGCCGACGTTGCTGGGTTAGGCGGCAAGAGAAGCATGCCCCGTCCCGTCCGGGGAAATAGCTCACTCGACCGCGCGAATAGTCGGAGGTTCTGAGTCCGCCGTCTACGACCGGCACATTTAGTTGGGTCGAGATATAGGCAATTTCAAGTCTCGCCAAATCATTATCGACGCAACCAAAAATTAGGTCGTTGGCCGCCAGTTCTCGAAACCCAACGTCTGCAATCTCCCTGCCAAGGGCCGTCACCGCGGTGTCAGGGAAAAGTCCTCCTGCGAATCCCGCTAGTGTTACCGCCTTATTGCCGCCCACCGCGTTCTCACTCCGAAGAAACAACGAGCGAGTCAGATCGCTTGGCTCCACAGTGTCCGGGTCAACCACGGTAACCCTGCCGATGCCAAGCAAGCCAACCGTCTTGACAACCTCGTTCCCCAGCGCTCCCGCACCCACCACGAGGACGCGAAGTTCCCTGACGCTGGAGTGTTTGAACACAGTCTGAGCGAAGCGACCATAATCTCTGACCGGGACTTGAGAGGATGACCCCACGGCATCATAAGTATAGGCGTCGAGAATGGCCTTGACAAGCTGCCGTGAAGGATTTAGCCTATCCCCCAGTTCTAACTAGTCATTACGGGTTTCGGAAAATGTGGGTCTGAGCCAGGCGCCACGGAGGCGGCGGGTTATGGAGTCGTCAGAGGGTTTGTACTTCACGTCCTTTATAGGTGCAGCAGGGGGTCTGCTCGCCTGGGGCGTGGCCGCCTTGCTTTCTGCCGCGCTGTCACAGCAAAGCGGCTTCCCGACCTCCGATTTCATTGCCGCGCTGGCCATAGGCGTATGCGTGGGAGGGCTGACCGTTGCTTACTCGGAGAGGCGGTCTGGTGAGCGGGGATCTCGGTGGCCGGTTGCCTTCGGTATCGCAATCGGGGCGATGTCCAGTGCGGCCGCAATCGCCATTCAGATTCCCGTCGCCACTAACCTTGCGGGGGCGTTTCCGACCCTCGCCCGTGTGCTTTGTTGGATCATTCTGGGCTCACTTGTCGGCCTCGGCCTGGGGTTGCGGTGGATCAACAGCAACCGTTTTAAAGCGCCGTACGGCCTCATCGGCGGGTTGCTTGGGGGAGTGCTGGCTGGTTTGCTCTTTGCGAGCCTGGGAAGCCGTGGGCCGGACGTCGTTCAGGCCCTGGCATTCGTCGTGACGGGCGTGGGAATCTCTTTCGGATTAGCCCTTGCCCCGATCGCCGTCCGGCACGGATTGCTGCAATTTATCAGCAGCGGCGACGGGCGCGCCCAAAGCAAACTGAGCCGCCCTCCCAAAGGTGATTGGCCTCTCGAGCAAGGTCAATCCTACACGATTGGAAGTCAGGATTTGGGGGCAATGGATCGCTCGGCCGGAAATGTAATCTTCATTCCGGACGCGGCTGTCGCCCCTCGCCACGCGGTGGTGTTTGGCCAGCGCGGACGGTTCTACTTGGCGCGACACCCGGATATCGGCGGGCAAGCTGGCTTGGCTCGTTTTGTGTTGCGCCTGCGCGGCAGAACGGTGGTTAAGGCAGGGGAATTGCGCGACGCTGACGACATCCTCGTCGGAAGAACTGCACTGAAATTTGCAGCACGTGATATGCCCAGGTCAGAGTAAGCGGGAGACCAGTTGTGCGGCCATCGGCCCAATTACTGATGAAGCGAGGTATGGGTTGGCGAGGTCTAATTGGCGTTGCCGCCTTTCTTCTGTTTGTCAGTAGCGCACAGGCTCAGGCAGGAAGGCTGGTTCTCGTCGATAAGGTAAGAATGTTGTCGTGCGAAGCTTCCGACGTACCCTGCTTTCGGCTTCGACTCGAAATTGAGAATACTCAGGGAATGCCAATCGCTGTACCATTGCCCCCGGACAACGAGCTTACAAATAGTATCCGCGTCATAGTAGAGGACCAGGGAGCCACTCCCTTTTTCGTCGCCTCCTTCGGGCAAACCCGTCCGCAGATCCCAACGCGGACTGCCCTCTTCCTGATTGATACCAGTGGCAGCATGAACAAACGTCTCGATACCGGAGAGACCCGGTTCGAGGCCGCCAAGGAGGCACTCGAAGAGTATCTTCAGGGATTTCAGGAGGGTGACGCTGTGGCCATCGCGGCCTTCCAGAGCCGGCATGTTCAGGATGGTATCGTATCAGCTAAATTCGCGACCTCCCGCGAGGAAGCGCGACGTCAAATTGAGGACCTTCCTGCTCCGGAGGCGCGGAACAATACGGCTCTTTACTCGGCTTTCGACCTGGGGTTGGAAAAGCTGATGAGCGTACCACGAAATAACCCTGAATCCTCGGACCTTCAACTCTATGTGCTGACCGACGGGGAAAACGATGTCGGCAACCCTGGAGATGACCCCGGTCTATTAGCCGGGGATGACGGGCGTAAGACTTTGGAAAGCAAAGTCCGTGCATACTCGCACATTCAGGTGAATGCCATCGGATTCGGCGATCCTCGTGAGGTGGATGAAGCCGCTCTTAAGGAAATCACCAACCGATACCATATGTTCACCGGCGCCGCAGACTTGAAACGATTTTTCAAGCCGCCGGAGCCAGCCCTTCCCATCTCTAAGGGCCTTCAGGTGACCTTCAAATCACCGTGGTCGGACCGTGCCTGGCTTGCGGCACGAACCCTACATGTGCGAGTGTCTATGCAGCTACCAGGTGGCGCCACCTTGGCAAGCGATGACATCACATGGTCCGCACCGAGTATTGGCCAACCCCTTTACGAAGGAAAGTGTGAAACTGTAGAAGAGAATGCGTTACTGAACGGGGGTTCAGCGATTGCGCCTGCGGGTTGGACACCCATTCTTCGCCCGGTGGGGGTGTTTGCCTTGCTGGCAGTGGCTATTCTGCTCCTCTGGTTTTGGGTGCCGCGGCTGGTTTGGCCGGAAGCATATGGAGGCGGATTCCAACCTCCGCAAGTGGCTCGCTGGACGCCTGCTACCAGAGCTATCCCGCAAGCCGTTCCGGTGGCGAAAAGGCCGGCCCCGCCCGGCTTTCAACAGGATAGGGAGGCCGCAGGCTCACCTCAGCGCGCTCCGGCCGATGCCACGCGCGTCATCCCCGTCAATCGGATGGGGACCAGAACCCGACTGGAATTGAGGAGGGCTGCAAAGGACGATAGTTGAACTTAGTAGGCCCGCAGGAGCGTCTCGGCTGGCCTTAGGGAGAGACAGGAGGTCATAAGCTATGCCTTTGGTTAAGGTTATCCGCAAAGGAGTCACACCGTCGATTCGCAAGGTTCCCACATCGACCGCTGCGGTTGTGGTGCCGATGACGTTGGAGCGTGTCGGCAAAGAGGTCGCGTCGGAGAGCGAGGAGCCGACAAAGGTCGAATCTTTGCAGGATGCGTTTGCAAAATTCCAGCCCAAACTCTCGTTCAAAGGGACGGCCGGGGAAGAGGAGACGGAGTTTCGCGCTGAGATTCAGTTTCGAAGCCTCAAAGACTTCGATCCCGAAAACCTTCAGAAACGTCAAGAAGTCCGGAACGAAGAGGGAGAAGTTGCTTACCTTCGAAACGATCTTGCGGACCTGAAATCGAACATTGACCTCGTCTACCGGCTGAAGGACCGATGGAAGTTGCCGGCAGTCAGACGGGCCTGGGATAATCCCGAACAGAGAAAAGAGATCATCCAAGCTCTCGGGCGGCTGCGGATAGAGCTCAAGAAGGTAGCTGGAAAGGGAGGCAGACCCTAATGGCGGACCCACAAGTGGCGAGCGAAGTTAAGAGCACGGCAGAAATACTGGCGGAGAGTCCTGCCCGGGAACTCCTGCGTGACATCTTCGCCGACCTCCACCCCGGCTTTACGGATGAGACTCGTAATTTGACCAGCATTTTCACGCCTCAATCCGCAGCCGAGTTCCTGTCTCAGATCACCAATTTCGAGACACTCCTCAGCATCGGGGACTCCTACGAAGGCACCGTCAGAAAGATCCAGGGGCAGATCGACAAGGCGGAAGCAACGCGCGACAGTATACTGGCGCAAGTCTTCGAGAAGATTCGTCCCCTGGAGCGGAGCTACCGCGAGATTGCGCTTTTCTTTGAAAATAGCAAGGTGCCGGATGGCAAGGTTCGGAAACCTGTGGAGCTCTATGTCCTCAACGCAGACACCAAAGCGATGAAGGACGCTTTCAGCATGAACGTGGCGGTGATCGAAGATTTCTGCCGCAGGCGCAACGACAATTTCAACTTTCGCGATGACATTTGCAACCTGGTGGTACCGGGATACTTGCCTCAGCCGGTGCGCGAGAAACTCGAAGACATCGCCAATGCCTGGGGGATGTTACTGGTCACCGACATCGACGACGAGAAGTCTTTCAAGAACGTGGAAAGGAACTTTCTGCCGGGCGGAAAGTACGAGTTCATGAAACGTCCGGAAGACCGCGCCGCGGCTGACGTTGTCACCATGGGATACCTGCAGCTTCGGCCCAGGCACTGGTTCGAAAAAGGCGCGGAAGGAGGCGATGACCTTTACGGGCCGCCCTCCGTGGCATTTGCGGGAGCGTTAGCCCGGGCCGACGACTCCCAGGGGCTGGCCCAGGGCCCGGTCGGCTCGCGCTTTGGGCAGATTTCGGGCAGCGACAAGTGCCGGGTTGAGCCTTTGATCGGTGAAATGGAACAACTCAGCATGGAACGCCAGTTGGTTCCGATCATCCGCGACGCTGACAATCATCTCTGCTTTTTCGGATGCCGCACCCAGGCCGACGACCCTTATGGCGTGCTCAAGTTTTTCACGTCTTATCGCATCCTCCGGTTCTTGGAGCGCTGCTGCCGACATTACCTATTGCAGGTTGCCGGCCAGGTCCTGACGCGGGAGTTCATGGAGGAGTCGATCCAAAAGCCGCTGGAGCGCCTGCTTAATGAGCAGGTTGAGCAAGGGACGATTCTCAAGTATGATCTGAGCGTCGACAAGGATTTCAATAAACGCATGCAGGGCATCTGTGACATCACGCTGGAGGTGATGCCTACAGGACCCGCGGAGCAGTTTGTCCTGAAGCTGGATGTTCCGGAATTCAAGAAGGCGAGTGAGGAGAATAAATAGCGGACGCAGGCGGAGCAGCCACGATGCAAAGTGGCGCGCCCGCTCGCGCCCGGGAGTAGATGGCTTGGCAAGAATCTGATGATGCTGTGCCGACTCCTCTGGCGATAGTCAGGCTTCGGACCCGGCAAGGGGGCGCGACCCACGAAACCCCTAAGCATCATCCTGCGCCAGTTCCGGTCGCAGTCCCCCGGGTTTAAGACCGGAACGGGCAGCCCTGGGGCGATGTCTGGAGTGGCTCTTGCAACGGTTTCGCCGGATGCTCGGCAAAAACTAGCGCGAACCTCATGGGGATTGAGAAGGCACCCTTCCCCAAAAGGAGACTGGGCGAGTAACGTGGTGTTTACATGTTGCGCTCGGGAAGCGGCATTGCTGGTACTACCTGTACGAGTTTCCTGTCGCACGAGCGTTAGCTCGGCATGTGCCGACCGACGGAGTGACAGTGTGGTTGAGGGTGTTTATAAAATGCAACATTACGATAAGAGTTCTTCGGAATTTTGGCCGCAGGAATTTCACTTAAAGGAGCAGGGACATGGCACAGCCTTCAAGAACAACGGTAACGGTTGACGGCACGAAGTTTGATGCAATTTCGGCCAGTTTTGCTATGACGACCCCTAGTGATGCGTCGGGCGTTCCCGTGATGGGTGGATTGTCTTCAAGCGTTAACGTAGTGGTCGATTTGCACGACACTCAAAACCTTCCCTTCGGTAATCTTAAGAAGCTGTTCGAGCTTGCTAACGTTGTGACCAAAGACAAAATCAAGGACGTGAAAGTGGAGTTCTGGCAGGACGACGCCAGGCAGAACGTTGTCTGCTCTTACCAATTCAAGGGTTGGATCAGTCGCCTGCAAACCCACAGTAACGACGCAAAAGGAAATAACTTGCTCGAGATGAGCATTCAACCCGTTCTCGACAGCAAGAACTTTCAGGAAGTGAAGATCAGCAACTAAGGCCTTCGCCGTCGAATTGAGGTACGGTATAACAGCTTACTTCTGAATCCAGCGGACGCCCACACGGTTTGTTTCCAAGGCAGTGCTCTCGGGTGGTACGCATCAGCCCGCAGGCCAGAGCCCGGGGGCGAGTCTGCCAGAGTTTGGCGTGTCTTGCGGAACTAAGAAAATGGGAGATTGAATTATGTCGTCTTCACGTTATCGCAGCTCGGTTACGGTGGACGGCACGAAGTTTGATGCCATATGGACCTCCGTGAAATTCTCCACCCAAAGGGACAGAGGTGGCATCCCAGAAATGGGTAGCATCCAAACATCGATCAGAGTCTGTGTCAACCTTGACGACGACACCAACTTTCCGCACGCCGCGCTGAAGAAGCTTTTCGGTCTGGCTAACGTCGTCACCCGAGACAAGATCAAGGACATCGCGATCGAGTTTTGGAAGGACGATGCGCATCAGAACGCAGTGTGCAGTTACACCTTCAGGGGGTGGATTGCCGGTTTCGAGACGACCAGCAGCCCGCCTGCCGAGGGAAGTGGGCCGGGCCCCCATTTGAACCACATATTGATCCTTGATATTGAACCGGCGATGAATCAGCAGAGCATTAAGGAAATCAAGATGGGCAATTAGGCCTTGGAGGCGTCCGGTTGTCTTTCATCGCTTTTCCGCTGCGATTGCAGGGGGGACTTCTTAAGCGCTGCGACGAGCCAGAGGCAATCATTGCGTTGGTCCAGGCCATGGCTAGAACCCCAGGGGGTAGTTGGTCGGGCAGCCCACACTTCGGCCTGCGAGATCTCCTCGAAGACGCCCGGCGTCGCCCGTCACTGATCCCGAATTTGCTGGCGAAACTGAACCAAGCGCTGGTGGATCTGGGGGTGACGAATTACCGCTTGGAGACGGTGGAACGCGAAGCTTCCGCCCCGCGCGATGTGGATTCTTACGTATTGACCCTTGTGCCGGCGGCCGGCGGCGAGGGGCTGGTGTTTGGTCTCAAATCCTGATCGGGCCAATGTTATGTCTTTCGGCACAGCTACCGCACCCGAGATTGACAAGAAGTTGCGCGACGACTTTCGCCGACGCCTGAAGGACTTTGGGGTTTCCGTCGAAACCACCGACCCCGTGCTTGCCGTGCTTTTCCGCACCTTCGCGAGCCAAATTGAGGCGCAGTACCACGAAATCGACCGCCTTCGGCTAGGGCTGCTGGATGAGTTGATTACTGGCCTCGGAATTGAGCGGCGGCGGGCGCGACCGGCCCAGACCGTTGTCCGGTTCACGGTGAAAGGAGGCACGGAGGTGATCGCTGCCGGCACCGAACTCGTTGGCGAAGCCGAAGGCGGCGAGAAGCTCACCTTCACGACCGATGCCTCGATCACCGTATCCCGGGCTTCGATCACGCTGGCTGCCACCTATCAGGACGGTTGGCTGCGCCTCGTAGAGGGCATGGAGATGCCGGAAGCCCTCCAGGCGGCTCGGCCTTCGTTCGAGCCTGTGCGAGTAAGCTTGGGCGCAAGCCCGGCGATATTCTTCGCGGTCGAGGGCCTGGAGCCCGCGCACGTGAGCGGCCATTCGCTTTTCCTCCTGATGAGTCCCGAAGCCAGGGGTATTCAGGATGCACTCCTTAACGAGACATGGTGCTTGGCACAGCCCACCGGAGAATTCAGCGTAGATGGCATTCTGCGCCCGCACCGTGCCAATGCCGGAGTCCGCGCGCTGGAATGGCTGCGGCCAGTAGCCCCGCAATCCTCAACAGTGGATAACGCTGAAGCCGCGACTGTCCCCGACGGCTTTTACTCGGGTCGCGTTTTTGTCTTCCCGGATGTGCCCCCGTCACGTCGGTTTGTATGCAAGGTTCCAAAGGGTCTCGGACAAGGTCTGGGCAAGCTCTTCAGCGTCGGCGCCTCATCCCTTTTCGACGCCGAGCGGGCCTGGATCAGGATTTCGATGCCACAAGAGATTCCCGACCTTCACACCGGCCTAACTTCAATCATGCTACACGCCGTGACCGCTTCGAACGTAGAGTGTTTCAATCAATCGATCGACTTCGGAAGGCACGGCAAATCTATTCCCGTAAGTCTCGAAGGCGGCACGCCGCGGCATCTGGTTGCCCCGCTTTCGGTGGTGGGAAGTCAGGGGTCGGCGTACCTTCCCGAGTTTGAGCCCTCTACCGATCCTGGCCTCGGACGCTACGCCCTTCGCAATGGGCGCATCGAATTGCGCCCGGCTCGCCGAGCGGACGGAGTCGAGGACACTGGCGCGAACTTGCGTCTTTGGGTGACGGCGGGATCAGCGGGCAACCGTGTCGGTCCCGGCCAAGTCAAGACGCTTCTACGGCCGGGGAGCTTCAGTGGGCTCAGCTTGAGCAACCCAACGGCTGCTGCGGGCGGGACGGAGGGCGAGACGCTACAAGAGACGCAAATGCGCTTCGCTGAGGCACTGCTTTCACGGGACCGCATCGTGACGCGTGCGGACCTGGTTGCGGCGTCGCGAGCAATCGACCGGCGGATTCTTAAGGTCGATGTTTCTTCCGGTCTTGACCGGGACCAGCACGGCCTGCGGCGCGTCGAGCGTGTCAAGGTCGTGCTCAATCGCAACGACTTCCTCGATCCCGCGGAGGAAGGCCGCCAGCTCCAGCAAGAGTTGACCGAGCGGCTGGGGCGGCGAGTTCTCTTCGATACCGAACTGCGGGTGGACCTGGTATGGGAATAGATACGGCGCAGCCCGCCCTCATGCCCGACTTCTCCCAGCCCGAGCGGGGCTTCCGCCACACCGTCGACTCGGCGCTTGAAGTGTTATGGGGTCTAGGCGTTTCCGCGTCGCGCATCACCCTGAACATGATCGGAGCCGGCTGGCCCTCGCATTGGGTCGTGGGTCAGACGCCTGCTCATGGCACTTCACTCGGACCTGACGTTTCCGTGTCACTCTCCGTGGCAGGGCTGGGATTCTTTCATTCGTTGCCGGTTGGGTTTTGGGATGAAGGCGGCGAAACAGAAATGGGCACGAAGGAAATCATGGGCGTGGTCGACGACCCGATCCAGAAACAGCGGCATTGGATCCGGGAGGGTGCTCGACTCTTCGACATCCAGGCTGGGAACTACGCCGCGTGCGAGCGCTGGATCAGGTTGTTCGGCCTGAATCCCGAACATTGGCCGCCGGAACGATGGTATGGCTTGGCCCTGCTTCTGCCGGCATTGCACCGGCTCGCCGGGCGGGAAGAGGGCATCCGCTTTGCTTTCAAGGTGGTCTTTGACTTGCCTGTCGCCGAGATTCGCCGGAAACCAAGTTTCCGCCGGCTTGTGAATGACGAGCTTACGTTGCTTGGAGGAAAGGCAAGCCGTCTGGGCCGAGACGCTATTTTGGGAAACCGAGTTGAAGATTTAGCTTACCTGACGGTCGTGATTGGTGCGGTGCCTCTCAAGACCTACAATCAGTTCCATGGGGAATTGGAACGGAAGCAACTTAGCGAACTGCTAACTTTGTGTGCTCCGCTGCACCAGCGCTACGAAGTAGATTGGCTAGTGCTCGATCGTCAGCGGTCGCCGCGCTTGGGCTTCGAAGGGGGAAACTCACGTCTGGGTGTCAATGCGTACCTGGGGGACGCACGCGAATGGGCGCGTGCCCCCGCTCTGGCGGGGGTTGCGGACCACTGACGGGCGGGGTGAAGAAGGGAGATATCTTTAGCAGGCTGCTGCGGAATCGCTGGTTGCGGGGTGGCGGCGCTACGGGGCCACTTGCGCACCGGCTGTAGTGCGGGGTTGGCTGCGTAAAGGCGCCACTGTGCGCTTGTTGGCAGCCTGCCAGGAACAACTCATGAAACCAGACGACATCAACCTGGGGGCGGTAAACTGGGAACACGGAATGCTTCTCACGCCGGAGCATTTTTTGCGCTTAGAGCGCTACTTTGATTCGAACCTGCTATGGATTCTGCGCTACGCCACGAACGCCTATGGGTTGATAGGAGGCGGGGCGCGCATGGAGGCAAGCGAACGTGGAGCCGTTCGCTTCGACCCCATTGTGGCCGTGGACGAAGACGACCAGACGATAGATGTTTCCGTTACGCAGTGCCGCGGCTTGACCCCAGGGGGCGGCATTGTCAACATCGATCCCGAACACCCCGTGTGGCAACGCTTCTCCAAAGCCGGGCTGGAGGGTGTTGCTGAACTGCCTATTTACATCATCTGCGAGCCACACAAAAAGGACGCCGTTGACGGACCCGTCGATGAATTTAACCCCCAGATGAAGACGGAGCGGCGCCCATGTTATCAGGTTAGCCTGTGGGCCCCGCCCGACCAGGCGGCGCACGTCATGGCGGTGGGCCGATTGCGCCGACATCCGCATGGAGCGGGGTACGAGAAGGATCCTGACTACATTCCCGCTTGCGCTTCCATGGTGGGTTGCAGCCAGCTTGCAGCATCCTGGCGGGGACTTGTGGAAGAGGCCACACGCCTTACGCGGCGGTACACGGAGCTTTACCGATCGATGCAAGAGTATTTGCGGTTGTTCAAGGAACGAGGCATCGAAACTGAGCTCGACTTCGAGACGGCCTCCTTTGTGAATCGTATGGCTGTGGCCCTGCAGGATTGCGCCTGGGAGGTTCTAGACCCGACGCAATCCCCGCAGGCATTCTTCGGGCGCCTCCGTCGTTTCTTCTATAATGCCGCCGCTTACCTCGACTTGAGCCCGTCAACCCTTCAATATTTCACAGCTTTGAGGGACGTTGGTGAAACCGAATTCATTCCTCTGCTCGAGCAGCAAAAACGCACGCTCGAGATTAACCCCCGATGGCAGGTCAACGATGACCTTGCTGTCGAGGTACGTGAGGCGGCGGCCGCTCTCAATGGCTTGTCGCGCCTCGAACAGGCCCTCGAGGGCAAGTATGTTGACTTCCGTCTCTGTCCCTCGCTGGAAGCGATGAACTTTATTTTCGACCGTGGCGGCCAGGTGCTTTACAGGCTGGCTGCCAAGCCCGCCCGCGTGCAGGGGTCCGCCGACGAACTGCTGTTCACCTTTGGACAGCTCCGACTTGAGGGTCGCGACAAGTATCGGCTGATTCTGGCCGGCGAACAGGGCGCTTCTTTTGAGAAGGGCGTCCAGGTTACCGCGGAGATCAGGATCAACGAAGGCTCGGCCCATAAGGGTCAGCCGGTACTCGTTACGAGCGAAGCCAAGTATCAGGGCCAGCGTAACTTCGAGTTCGATTTCGACGCCCCGGACGTGCCCACGATAATGGACGTCCGCGTCAGCATTCAGGCTTACCACCCAATTCGAAGCGCCCTTCTCTTCGTTCGGCACCGCTTCTATGCGGCTTCGCAAGAGAGACCAACCGCTCGACCGCTGCAACCTGAGCCCGCAATGCGCGAGGCAGTGCCGGGGGCTCCTACCAGAGAGCGCTTGGTGGAGGCAGCACCTGTAAGTGCGAAACCCGCGCCCTGGGAGCTACCCAAGGGTGACGATCGGCCCGTCAACGCGGGGCAAGCGCCGCCCCGGCGGCGGCGGTTGGAGTGACATAAAGTCATGGCTATCGATCTCGACAAACTCTCGCCCGAACTGGAAGTTGCGCTGGAACGCGCCCGACTGCTGGCGGAACAACGGCAACAAGCGTGGATCACTCCACTGCATATGTTGTACGTGTTGCTCGACAGCGACGGCCCTCTGACGCCTACGCTTGAGCGTGCCGGCGCTGCGACAAAGGCCCTATTAGAAACCTTCGCCACCCAACTGAACAGCCCGGAAACCGGCCAGAAACTTGAGCCGGGAAAACGGGCGGTCGCTTCTCGCTCGCTGCGCGAGCTGATTGAAAAGTCTTTCGAGAAAATGGCGGAACGTAGGGCGGAGACGGCAGAACCTATTGATTTTCTGTTGGCTTCGCTAGAACTGGGCGAGGCGAATCTGAGTGGCAATTTGCGCCAGGCAGGTATCACCAAACAAAGCATTGACCAAGTGACTCAAAGCCGCGCTTCGAGCGGAGAAACGCTCGGGGGAAAAAAGGCTGTCGGCATGGCGCGCTCGACTAGCAACCAGTTGGAACGCTTTGGACGAGACCTCACAGCTTCGGCAGCCGCCGGGGAGCTCATGCCTGTCATAGGTCGCGAGGAAGAAGTACGCCGCGTGATCCAGACGCTGCTCCGCAAAACGAAGAACAATCCCGTTCTGGTGGGAGACGCCGGCACCGGAAAGACGGCGGTAGCGGAAGGCCTGGCGCTTAGGGTTGCGGCTGGAGACGTGCCGGATTCGCTCAAGAAATGCCGGGTCGTGTCACTCGACCTCACTGCGCTTATTGCCGGCTCGAAGTACCGCGGCGAATTTGAGGAGCGCCTTAAGAGCGTGGTGGATGAGGTCCGCGCCAGCAAGGGCCAGATCATCCTGTTCCTGGATGAATTGCACACGCTCGTCGGAGCCGGCGGGACGGAAGGCGGCATGGACGCCGCCAACATCCTCAAACCGGCCTTGGCTCGCGGTGAATTGCGGTGTGTCGGCGCCACCACATTTGACGAGTATCGCGAACGAATCGAAAAGGATGGGGCCCTAGCGCGCCGTTTTGAGGTGGTCACCGTCAAGGAGCCCAACGAGGAAACCATGATGGTTATCCTGCGCGGCATTCGGGCTCGTTACGAGGCTTTTCACGGTGTGCGGCTCTCCGACGAGGCGCTCCAGGCTTCGATCAAGCTCTCACGCCGTTACATCCGCGACCGTTTTCTTCCTGACAAAGCCATCGATATAGTCGACGAGGCCACCACGCGTATCCGCATGCAAAAGGAGTCCAAGCCCAATCTGGTCGACCAGCAAGAGCGATTACTGATACGCAAGCAGGCCGAGCTTGAGGCAGTGGAAAAAGGGGCACCCGCACCGGCGAAGCAAAAGGCCGTGGACGCTTTGCGAAAAGAAGTGGACGAGTTGAGGCCAAGAGTGGAAGAACTCGTGAACCGCTGGAAGGCGCAAAAGGATGCCTCGGATAGCCTGCAAAAGACGAAGCAGGCGATTGAAGAACAAAGCTCGCGGCTCGCGGCTGCCGAGAGCCAGGCAAATGTGGCGAAGGCCGCCGAGATTCGCTACGGGTCTTTGAAGTACCTCGAACAGCAACGCACGGATCTGGAGAAACAGTTGTCCGATATTGCTTCCGGCGGCGGCATGATCCCTGACGAAGTGCGGGCCGAACATGTTGCTGAGGTCGTTGCCGAAAGGGTGGGAGTCCCCATCCAGAGAATGCTGGAGAGTGAACGAGATCGCCTTTTGAAGCTGGAGGAGCGTATCGGCCAGCGCGTCTTCGGTCAGGACGATGCTGTGCGCGCGGTCTCCGACGCCGCGCGTCGTATGCGTGCGGATCTGCAGGTCGGACGCAAGCCCAACTCCTTCCTCTTCGTGGGCCCCACCGGAGTCGGGAAGACGGAGCTCGCCAAAGCGCTGGCAGAAGCGCTTTTCGATGATGAAACCGCCCTGATCCGCATTGACATGGGGGAATACAAAGACAAATCTTCAGTTTCAGGATTGATTGGCTCCCGTCCGGGCCTGGTGGGCTCCGAGGAGGGAGGTTTTCTGACGGAGCAGGTTCGCCGTTCCCCTTACTCTATCGTGCTCTTCGACGAAATCGAAAAGGCGCATCCCGAAGTCCTCGACCTCCTGCTCGGGGTGCTGGACGAGGGGCGGTTAACCGACGCCAAGGGGCGCTTCTGTGATTTCTCGAATACGGTGGTTTTGTTTACCTCCAATCTTGGAGTGCGGGAGGCAATGGAGGCCACGGAGGATTTGGAGAAGCGCAAGGAAATCATCCTCGAGGTCGTCAAGGCGAGCCTTCGTCCGGAGTTTTACAATCGAATTTCTCAGGTTATCGCGTTCAACTCCCTGACCCAGACGGAGCTGGAGCGCATCGTTGACGCTCAGATTGCACAACTGCGCGCGAAGCTTGCCGAGGAAAGACAAATCAACCTGGAACTCAGCCGCGAGGCGCTCGAGTACCTTGCCAAGGAGTCCTACGATCCGGCCTATGGCGCAAGGCCCGTGGGCCGAACATTGCAGCAGCTAGTCCTCGCTCCCTTGGCGACCGCTCTCCTGGCGGAAGAAGCAGTGTCCGGGCAAACTCTGCAGATTGGGTATGTCCAAGGCGAAGGCCTCATTTTCTCCACTGCGGAAGCGGCGACTGCTGCCGGTCAGGGATAATTCGTAATCGGACGTCTCTGCGCCGCCTCCGAACACCATGCGGCCGGGTGGCGATACTCTTTCGTGACTGAGAACTTAAGGACTAAAGAAACGACCATGCGGGTAGTCGGTGCTTTACTGGCACTTCTCACGATTACGGCGACCTTGGCCGCGCGCGACAATACTCTTTCGCCGGCCGAAGTCCAGCAGGGGTGGATCCTGCTGTTCGACGGCGAGTCGCTCTACGGGTGGACAAGCCAAGGTGGCGCGCAGTGGCGCGTCGAGAGCGGGACGATCCTGGCGGAATCGGGAGAGTCTGGCTCCTTGCGCACCAACAGCTCCTTCGCCGACTTTGATCTGACGTGCGATTTCCTGATCAAGACTGACGGAGCAAGCGGAATCTTCCTGCGAACTGACAAAGGCGGCGATCCCGAGGCCGCCGGCTACAAACTCCAGATCAACAACAAAGACGCGAAATTCCCAACGGGGAGCTTAGTCGGGCAGGTCAAGGCCTCCACCGCTTCGGTAAGCCCCAATCAGTGGCACTCCTATTCTGTCGAGGCCGTGGGCGACCACTTTGTGGTCAAACTGGATGGTAACGTGGTGTTGAGCGGTGACGGGCACAAAAACAAGGTGGGCCGTATCGGCTTGCAATACGTTCCGGGCACACCGGTCCAATTCCGAAATCTGAAATTGCGCCCGCTCGGGCTGGGGGACATCTTTAACGGCAAGAATCTTTACCAGTGGTCCGAGGTCGGAGCCCAAGCACCGGGAAAGAAGGGGGTAATCAAGAAACTGATTCCGGTTGGCGGCAGCGGTCACCCCTCGGATTGGTCCATCGAGAGCGGTGCTATACACGTCAAGAAGGGGCCGAGTGAACTTGAATCGGGTCCGGCTTATGACGATTTCATTTTGCAAGTCGATGCCCAAGCAGACTCGCACAAAAGCAAGGAGCATTCGAGTGGCGGGATCTATGTCCGGGCCGACAAGGCTTCCCCCCATACGGGTTACGAGGTTCAAATCCACAACGAATATCTGGGAAACGACCCTACTAAGCCCAAGGGAGTGGGTACGGGGGGACTTGCTTCGATGCACGCCCGGCGAATCGTGAGCGCGGACAATCAGTTCTTCAAGCTTACCGTCGCCGCCTGTGGCCATCATATTTCCACCTGGGTAAACGGTTATCAGACGGCCGATTACGAAGACACTCGCGCCGATGGGCCTGATGCGCTTATCCAGGCGCGCACGCTGGCCGGCCCCATCCGCCTGGCGGCGGATGATCCGTCGAGCAGCCTCGATTTCAAGAGCATCGAAGTTGTGACATTGCCCAAAGCTGGGCCGGCGATGATGGCGTCCCAGCCGCCGACCGGCGCCCCGGGCGCGGGGCAGGCTCCAACCGTCATCCCACCCACTGGGCTTCCACCTACAATGGCTATGCCTGGGGGGCCCGCAGTGGCGGCTGGGAATCCGCACCAAAAGGAGATTGACGGCCTCTTGCAGCAGGCCTTCGTTACGGCTGATCCGGAAAAGCAAATTGAGAACTACAATAGGGTCCTTTTGCTTGATAACAACAATCAAGCGGCGATCAGCGGCCGCAGTCAGGCACAAGCGAAGCTCGACCAGATAAAAGCCCAGCAGACGCAGACGGATCAGCAGAAGGCCGCCGAGGAAGCGGCGGCGAAGCAACGGCAGGAACAAGCCAGCGCGGACGAGACGACGAAAGCGGATGAGATCAACCAGACGAAGGCGGCCATCCTTGCCGGGAATCTGGCGGGTGCGGCGGCACACATCGCCATCGCCAAGAAGATCGCTCCCCTCGATCCGATGGTTCTCGAACTTGACTCACTCGTTCAGAGCAAGCGCCAGGCGCAGCGTCGCGAACGCTGGCTGGGAATCGGGCTAGGCTCGATTGGCTTCGTGGGCCTCTGTACCCTCCTGGTGATGAATCTCCGAAAGCGGCAGCCGTGTCTCGAGATTGTCGAAGGGATGGACATGGGGAAGCGATTCAGCCTTGACCAGGACGTTATGCACATCGGAGCTGTGGCCCAAGATGGCGGGAGAAAGAACGAAATCGTGGTGACGGACCTGGATCACTTGATCTCCCGCTTTCATTGCGAAGTCCATCGCCATAACGGCAAGTTCTGGCTCCTCGATTGCAACAGCGCCAACGGCACCTTCCTCAACGGTCACCGCATCCTGCCCGACACGCCCGTCCTGTTGAAGAAAGGCGGGAGACTGCAACTGGCCGAAGCCTGCACCTTGCGGTTGAGGTTTGAGAAGTCAAAGGCCAAAGACTCCTAGCCTTGGCTCACTCAAAAAGCCCAGTGCCCATCTCCCTCCTGCTTCGCGCCCGCATTCACCAATAGTGGACCGAGGTCAGTGTCCGCAAGCACCAGAACCGACTTGTCGGTAGGACTTTCCCGCAAATACAAATGCGCTCCTCCCAGCCACCGGCCAAGTTCATCAGGCTTGCGGTTGCGGAGTGAATTCGCGTCGAGGAGCGGAACGTAAAATGGAAAGATGCGCAGGTTGGGCGCCGTGATCCCGGGCAGATAGGTGGCTTTATAGCGCTTCAGGAGCTCTTCGGTCGAGTCCGAGTGAAGGATCGCCATGGCCATGCCGCTGCTCGCCATGAGCTGAAGCGCCTCCGCCGAGGCTTTCGGGCCACCCTTGAGGCGGTAAACGCGGTACATCAGCGGGACGCGGACGCCACCCGCCATTTTGAAAATGTCCGTTGTTTTCCAAAGCTCCGGAGGCGGGCGGTCCGGCCACACTCCCAGGCCGGATTCCGGCACCCATTCGCGCAGGTGCTGGTTGAACTGGTCGCGACCGTTGGCGAGGAACTCGTTTTGCAGGAATGTATCCGCAGTCATGCCGTTAGCGGAGGCTGCACGGACTAAACCATTCAGCAAGTCGCGGACCTTGGGGGCCACCTCATCCGGCAACGGGAAGTGATCAATCTGAATCTGGACCGCAGAATACGGCTGAGGCACCGACAGCATAACAATGTGGATGATTGCCATCATCAAAGTACCGGGTACGGCCGACCCGCCTCCTTCATGGATTCGACGATCTGAACCAGCAACGGCTCCAGCGGCAACGCGGACGCGAGAAAGATACCCTGGTCAGCGGGGCTCTCTCGCCAGAAAACGTCAAACAACTTGAACCACTTCTCTCGTTCCGAATCTGGCTGGCTGAAAAAGTCCTTGGTCTCCAGCAACGGCACGATGTACGGGATTCCGGCAAATTCCGGTTCCTCCTCGAGCCCCGCGCCCAGAAGCTCCTTGCTTGATTGCAGAAAGCCGTCCTTCATGGAAAGCCCCGCCTGCGTCATTGCCAGCAGCCTGTCGAAATCCATTTTCGGGAAGAGCGGACGAATCTCATCGAGATATGGGATTTCGGGCGGCTTGGTGGCAGGATCAGCCTTCAAATAGAACATCGCGGATCCGCCGTGACCAAAAAACTCCCCCAGCAACGTCGCCAGGTCCGGGTGCCGGAGCCAGTAACAGTAATCGGGGATGTGTTGGTTGATATCAAAGGGCTCGCCGCGCGCCGCCGCCTCCAGTTGCTCCTTCGTGGGCATTGGCGGCAGAGGGGCATTGGGCTTCCGCGCCAGTCCCAGGATCGGCAAGAGGTCGATGGCCAATTTGCGAAAACGCTTCTCCACCAAATGGACGGTTTTTAGTGAGAGGAAGAACTCGCCGCGCAGGCCAGGTTCTTTCGCCAGCGCCGCCGCGAGACTCCGGGAGAAATCGATCAGCCAGGCACGCTGGGCGGTGGGAATGGGGAAGGCGGACACCGAGATCCAGTAAAGCTCGCAGCCCTTGCTTTCGGGAGCTCGAACCAACGGGTGAAACTGCCCCTTCTCTGTCAGCCGCTGCCGGCCTTCTCGCGTCGTGGGCATTGAGGGTTCCTATCGATTATCTGAACGGCGTTCCTACACCCACACTCGGCGCGGCGTTCGCGGCCGGCTCCACTTTCGCCGTTGGCGCGATGAGCGCCTTCAGGGCGTCAACCTGCGCGTCGGTAAAGTCGGCGGTGAGATCGACGAAAGTGCCTGCCGCGTGAATCGGATGGTGCTCGGCGTGGAAGTACTTTCCCTCCAAATCGAGGTTTGCCGCCGTCAGCGAGAGCGCCGTGGTGAGGGCCATGAAAAAGCCGGTGCAAATGCCGATCTGCGTGCCATAGACGAAGGCATTCGAATACATGGAGACCTGGAAGGCGGCGGTGTCGGGCTGATTCACGTCATGATCGTCGTCGAAATTATCCGTGACCTTCTGGCTGTAAAAGCGGTTGACGGGGCCTTGCTGTTCTTCCTGCCACCCACCCGTCACCGTGAGCGAATAGACTCCGGTTACCGTGTCGGTAAAGTTCCCCGTGACGGTTTGAGTTTCATCGCCGATAACATCACTCGTAAAGTCGCCGCCCACCCATTCATACATGTCTCCGGTGATTTGCTGGTGGCGCCTTCCGTGGATGAGTTTGACGTCCACTCCGTTGGTCGGGGGAAGCCCCGTGTCGGAGGTCATCGCCGCCCCGGTGGCAGGCAAGGCGCCAAGGTTCGGGATAAAGCTGTCGTTCTCCAGCTTGATAGGGTTCCCGGGGTTGCCTGTGGGGACGATCGTCGCACCACTAAATGTGCCTCCCATCGCATCCTCCTTTTGCACATCCCCGCGGGCTATCCAACTTCCCGCGAAAAATGCTTGCAGTGAAAATGAATGCGCCCCTTCGGAGCATTCAGGATAATGTCCCCTGTGTCGGACTGTAGAATCAACGTCTCGCGGCCCGTGGGCGAGCCTCCGGCTTCGATCATCGAGACTTTCAGTGAGTTTGGCGTTGACAACACCATGGATTCTTTGCCGGGCGTATCCACCATCTGCAAGCGATTTCCGCTTTTGGTCACAATCCGCTTGACATCATTCGGGGCAATGTCGTCCGCGCGGAAAGCCCCGCGCGGAGCCTGGTCCACGCCGTTCCAGACGCAGCCAAAGATGATCGGGCGCTCGGGGTCGCCGTCCTCGAAGCCCACCGCAACCTCGTCACCCTTTTCCGGCATGAACATGAAGCCGCGACCCGCTCCGGCATGCGGAGTTATCATCCTGGCCCAATAAGCCGGCGCATCCTCTTGCCAGAAGTACTGCACCTTGATGCGTCCCATCTTCTTGGGATCGTCGTGCTCCACCACCCGCGCCGGAACCACTCCGCACCAAGGCTTGAATTCCGGCGGCTGGGGGTCAGTGTAATTCTTCCAGGGCGTGCAAGTAAACTGATTCTCGTACCCCGCGCTCGGGTCCCAACTATGCGCAACGTGGGTTATGCCGTAATCGCCTTCCGCGTCTGGCACGCCTTTGATCTCGATTTGGTTTCCAGGGAGTAGCTTCTGATTGTGGCTGCTGCCTGAGCCCGACACGCTCGATCCGATGGAGCGGACGCTCTCCTTCTTGAGCGCCTTTTCATAATCATCCAGGGTAACCACTCGGGTGCGCTGGTTAAGATATCCCGGCGGCAGGACGTCCTTCGACCCGTCTTTCACTGCTTTCACCAGGTCGCTGAGGGAGTCAAAAAATTGTGGATCATCGGTCACCTTGGTGTAGGTCTGGCTCTTCATCTGGTGAAAGTCATAATGAGCGCCGTTGAATGACGCCGGCGAGAGCGCGCCCTTAACGGAGAAGCTCGTGAGCTTGTCGTCGCCTGTGTCGGCGCGCCAGGCCACGGTGGTTTTAGCTTGGAAGCTGTCGTGGATTTCAATGTCTGCGGAATCTCCGCCCTCGCCGGTGGCGTCCCAGGCAGGGCGCAGCCAGCAACCATGGTCGTCCGCCAAACGCCGGAGGAATTCGAAATCCGATTCGCCCCACTGTACGTAGTTCAAAGGCCGCCGGTCCTGGCATTGCACGGTCGCCTTGAGGCCGGCATTGCTCGCAAGCTGGTTGGCAACGTCAGCTAACGTTTTTTCCTGATAGTAAGCATGACGCGGGGTCAGGTCCATCTTGTAAGAGTCGGTAACACCCTGGATCAAGGCAGTGTAGCCCCCGGTGAGCTCGTAGACGAGCTCGACCTCTAACACAAAGCCATGGAAAACAACATAGTCGCCATCAGGATCATGACTCACCACTTGGAGTTTCTTGCCGAGCCAATCCTCAACGCGGACAATCGATTGCGACCCGCTGGCCTGATCAATGGCCGTCGAAAGGAAGTGCGAAGTCCGCTGATCCTCGGTATGTCGGCATTCGGCCTGGCAGTACCCGTGATGGTTCAGTTGCTGAGTCACCGATATGTGGTTTACCACCGCTTCGGTGATGGACTCTCCGTTAATGTTAATGGTTAGATACTTGGCCGCCATCGGAACCTCCGTGAACGCCGATGCACACACGCACTTGGTGGCAATCCGCCCTGATCCCATCCGTAGGTGGGCATGAAGATCGGCCCAGCATTCTGGTTGTCGCGGGCGGATAGTTTCATTGTGCCAGTACTTGAAGAATCCCGGCATAGCCTTTCTTTGGTTCCCGTGCTTTGGACAGCAGGTTCATCAGTTTGAAGAAATCGTCACGCTGTCGCGGAACGATGCAACTGTCACTCCCTTTCGGACCCCGGAAACGAATCTCCAGTCCAGCGCGGTGGACATACTTGGGCGACTCGAACGGGTATGGCTTTCTGTCGAACGCTTGGAGTTTGACCAATTGTGCCAAGCCAGTTCCCTCTGGTTTTTTTATCCAGTAGAGCCCGAGCGGAATTGCCCACCCGCGCCAGCCACTTCCTTTTTCCAAAGGCGCTTCGCCCTCGGCCACCGCGACGGTCGAAGCTTTTGGGGCTTGTAAACCTGCCATATCGGGGTTGTCCACGAGCGTTCGATCTAGGTACGCAGGGTTTCCACGTGTGTATTTGAAACTAGACCACGTCGCCGGGTTAGCTGGCAGCGCGGAATCCCTCTGCGGACTTGGTTGTGGATGCCCTAGTTTGCCAGTGGGCCCAGTCTCCCAAGTCTCCGATCCGGCTCCACCTCCGGAATCAGCAGGAATGGCGAATGACTTTCGTCCTCCTTCCCTAACTTCCAGTTGAGCCCTCCTCATATGATAAATCAGCTTGAGGTCCGTTACATGGTTCAACCGGTCATTCATGCTCTATTCCTGGCTTCCAGGCCTAAACCGCCAACCACGCATCCTTGTGTCCCATAATCCAGGGCCCGCTTGTGCGGAGCAAAGGTTCTCTCTTTGGCGCCTTCATAATTCTTCGAGACCGCAGAGATTGGCTCGACACCAGCCCTGAGGATGAGGATCTCTGCCCGACAATCTTGAAATGCAAGATGCATGTTCTGTTGCAAAGGCTCCATAGCACCGTTCCAGCAAGCTGCCGCTTACTACCCGAATCAGAGTTACACGTAAAGGATATAGACCGATGTGGCGTCTGCCAGCGGAAATTGAACCACAGGTGGCGACGAGATGCAAGCTGTAACCGCGCTGACCCTCCCACGGTTTTGGCCAACAGCTTATTCTGTGATCTGGCCCTTTCCCGGCCAAGCCCGGTGGAGTCGGGATTTGTCGTCCTGCAATGGTAACGGAACAGCCGGGGGCAACGCCCCCGGAACAAAAGCACCGAGCACCCCGGCCCGGGAAGGCCGACGCGAGGCAGGTTTGGGAAGAGTCCCAAAATCAGAGTTTTCCACCGCAGAGGACCCCATGTTTTTGACCCTTGCGGGGTCATCGGGCCCCGCGGGCTTGCCTCCCGAGTGCCCTGGCCCGGCCTAATCTCATTGATGCTCTACGGGGATTATGCGGGAACAGTATCAGGCCAAATGGGTTACCGCCCTTGACTTGGGGGCCAGCCAACCGCACCGTCCCGGCACCATCCCGGCATTTGACATGGGGGAATGACTTTGATAGTCTGAGCCTAAGCTGACCAAGTTCATGAAGGATGGTCGAGGCTGGGCATGCCTTTCTCCCCAGTCGGGCTTCTATGGTAGACATCCTCAAGTTACTGGGACTTCGCAGCAGGTTCACGCACCCAACCCGGTGGAGCACTCCCTGGAGTGGTTGATGCTCGTGCTAAACAGCCAATACGAGATTCGAGAGCCGATCGGCCGCGGCGGCATGGGTGTGGTGTACAAGGCTTTTGACAGGAAGCAGAAGCGCCCTGTGGCGGTGAAGACGATTCGCGATGTCCCGGACCGCGCCGCGATCCAGATGTTCCGCAAGGAATGTGGCGTGCTGGCCTCACTGAGCCATCCCAGTATCGTCCCCATCTACGACATTGGAGAATTCGAAGAGGACGGGGAAAAGAAGCCCTTTTTTGTGATGCCCTTACTTTCCGGCAACCCGCTGGACAAGCTCATGAGGGAATTCAGCCACCGACTGACGGTCGAGCGTTCGGTCGAGATTATTGCGCAGACCTGCAAGGGTCTGCAGGCGGCGCACGATAAGGGGGTCATTCACAGGGACCTAAAGCCGAGCAACATTTTTGTCTTGGACGACGATGCCGTCACCATTATTGATTTCGGCGTGGCGCACATGGTGGATACGCGGAGTACGATGGGGCAAAAGGGAAGTTTGCTTTACATGTCGCCCGAGCAGCTCCGATGCGAACCCCTCTCCGTCCGGTCGGATCTCTTCTCGTTGGGGGTTGTCTGCTACGAAGCATTCACCCGCAAGAGGCCGTTTGAACTGTCAGACGACCAGGAGATCATGGATGCGATTCTGCGGAAGATCCCGCCCCCCGCGTCAGAGGTTAATCCGGCCGTTAATGCGGCCTTGAGCCGTGTCGTCCACAAGGCGATGGCGAAGCAGCCCTGGTCCCGCTTTTCGAGTGCGCGCGAATTTGCGGAAGCCCTCCAGAAGGCTTTACGGAACGAGCCCCTGGAAATCTTCGACTCGACACGTATCCAGCCCCGAATCCAGCGGGCGCGTAAGGCTTACGACCAAGGGGACCTCCAGTTTGCATCGGAGATTCTGAGCGAACTGGAAGCCGAAGGTCACCTGGACCCGGAAATGTCGTCCTTGCGCAGCCAAATCGATCGGACGCTGCGGCAGAAAAGAATCCAGCAACTGCTTGAGAGCGCGCGGACGCGCTACGAAGAAGAGGAATACGTGCTGGCCCAGCAAAAGGTGCAGGAATTACTGGAGATGGATCCGGAGAACGGCCCCGCTCTAGGCTTGAAGAGGATGATCGAAAACACCCGCACGCAGCGGACGGTGGAAGAATGGCTCCGCTTGGCGCACCAGCACATTGACAATCATGATTACACGCACGCCAGCCAGGCCCTCCACAAAGTACTGGAACTCCAGCCCCAAGAAAGCCGGGCCTTGCAGTTGCTGCAGGAGGTGGAAGTCCGTGAGCAGGAGTATCTGCGGCTGCGGGAAGAGAAATCGAGGGTTTTCGACGCCGCGCAGAAAGCCTGGCAAAACGGTGAGATCAGTACCGCCCTTAACAAGATCGAGGCCGTACTCGATCTCGACCATCGCGCGCCCGACACGACCTCTCCCGAGCAAGCTGCCAAATTCGAAAGCTTTTACAAACAGGTTCGCTCGGACCACGATGCCCTGAAAAGTTCCTATTCAGAAGCCAGCAAATATCTGTTGGAGCGTGATTTCGGGAAGGCGCGAGCGTTGTGTGACGAGTACTTGCGCAAGTATCCTGGTTATGCGCCGTTGCAGATGTTGAAATTTGACGTGGAGGAACAGGAACGACAAGCGCTGTCGGCTTTTATTGCGGAAACCGACCGGCAGGTGGAGGGCGAGCCGGACTTGGACAAGCGGGTGAGCATCTTGAAGGAGGCGGTGGCCCGCTGTCCGGGTGAGATGCACTTCGAAAGGGCGTTGAGGCTGGCGCGGCAGAAACAGGAGCTGGTAAACGCGATTGTGGCGAAAGCCCGATATCACGAGGAGCGCGGACAGTTCGCGGAGGCGCTCAGCCAGTGGGAAATCCTGCGGACAGTTTATAACCAACACCCTGGACTGGCTTTTGAAATCGAGCGGGTCGTCAAGCGTCGCGATCAGCAGAGAAGCACGGAAGCAAAGGCGCGCAGAATCCAGGAAATTGATCATCAGCTGGCGGCGAGAGATTATCAGCGGGCCCTTCAGCTGCTGGACGATGCGAAGACGGAATTTCCCAATGACCCGGAACTGGCCTCGCTGGAGGAAGGTGCCCTGCAAGCAAAGGAGCGAGCCGCGCAAATCGAGGAGTTGGTGTCGCGGGGCAAGGAGCTGTGCAGCCGCCAAGACTTCCAGGGCGGCCTGGAAGCCCTGCGCGAAGCCTATCGGCTCGATGCGGGCAACCGGGTTACCCAAACTGTGTTTTTGAGTGCACTGCTGGATCGCGCGCGCCAACTGTTAGAGACGGATTGGCGTTTGGCGGATCCGCTGATTGATGAGGCGTTTGACTTGGACCCCAACCATACCCAGGCGAAGAGCCTGCGCGTGCTGGCTTCCGACCGCAAGCAACAGGAGTCGGTTGATCAGTGCTTGTCACGGGCCCGGCGTCTGCAGGCCGAGCGCGATGCGGAAGGCGCGAGGGAAGAACTGGGCCGTGGTCTTTCCTTAAACCCGAAGGAACCGAGGCTGCTCCAATTCCTGGCCACTCTTGGTGGAAAACCTCCGGGAGGCCAATCCCCGCCGAACCGCCAGCACGATTTGGAGGAAATCCGGCGCCTTTATCAGGATTCCCAGTACCTTCGGGACCCGGCGAAGGCCGGAAGTCTGTCCCGGCGCTTGCAAGACATCGAGTCGAATTACTCTCAAGACGCGGAATTCCGGCCGATGGTGAGGGAAGTTCGGCGCCGTCTCGAAACCTGGGCCATGCCTTCTCTGCCCGGGCGCGGCCCTTCGGGAAAAGTGCCGAAGGTTCCCGGCCCGTCCGTGGCCGCCAAAGATGCACGACCTCGAGAGCGGGCTCGCCTTCGTCTTGGTCCCTTGGGAGCGTGGGCCCGGAAAACCCTGGGTGGAGTGCCGGCGGCCATTAGAGAGAACGCGGCAACCCAGCGCCAGGGGAAAGGGCTCTGGCTGTGGGCCTTGGTTTTGGGTGGACTGGCATTCGCTGCCTCTGTGGTGATTTACGTGGCCGTGCATCATCCTGTCCCACCTCCTGCCGCTCTCGGTATCCCTTTGAGCATCGAGACCTCGCCTAGTGGGGCCAGTATTCGGATAGCGGGCAAAGACTACGGGCTTACTCCTGCGAGTCTCCATCTGGGTGCTGGTGAATATCTGCTGGAAGTTCATAAGGACGGTTTCGAGAATCTTTCCCAGTCCTTGGTCGTGAAAGAAGGAATGGCTGCGGTGCTAAGTCTTGCCCTCCGCCCCCTCTCTCTCAAGCTGCGCCTTATAACACGGGTCCTAAAGGATCCTCAAATCGTGTGGGACAATCAGCCTTCCAGTAAGAGCAAGGACTCCCAGGATTGGCTCAACGACAGCGTTGGGCCAGGCACGCATACGCTACAAGTTTCCAGCCGCGGGGCAACGGCCACCATTACCTTCCAGGCTGTGGCTGGCGCGCTGCCCACTCTCAGCGGAGATCTTGGCGCGAAAAACCTAAGTCTGGTGACGGTCAGTACGTTTCCCGGCCAGGCGCGAGTGCAGTTGAACTTCAGGCCGGAAAAAGTCGCCGTGGACGACGGCCCGGATGCAGAATGGAAAGAGGGAGGTATTGACTTCCCCGGCCTTGCCAGCGGCAATCACTCCTTGACCTGGGGAGACACTGGTCTGTCGGCCACGGAACATTTTGAGATCGGATCAGGGCCGGAATTGGTCATTATCCTCAGCCCGGCAGGCACAGCCAGCAAGGTGCCGGCAAGCGCAAAGTCTGCTGCTCCGATTTCTGCACCTGCCGCGCCCGAGGTGGCGAGCAATTCGCAGCCTGACCCCACGCGTGATCTGTACAGGCGGGCCTATAATGCTTATCAGAACAAGACCTACGCTGAGGCCATCAGCATCAGCAAGCAAATCCTGCAATCCAACCCGGGCTATGAAGACGCGAAAAGCCTCCGCGATGACAGCGTCTTCCAAGAGAGACTTTTGATCGAGGATGCTGTCGCCAAGGGTGACCTGAAGGCAGCGCGAGATCAAGTTAACGTTCTTGTCCATCTCCTGCCAGATGATCCTATAGCGCGAGACCTGCAAACCAGGGTGCAAAATGCGGAAAAGGCGGAAGAAGCCGAGCATCACCTACCGGCACCCGTCAAACCGGACTTGATCCTGTCCGTTGCCTACATCACCGGGAATAAGAACTACCCTGGAACGCTAAAAGTCGTCGGTCAACGTCTGAAATTTGACGCCCAGGCCGCTGCCGGCAGTCAGCCGCCCAGTATCGATGTAGCCTGCGCTGACATCAAGGAAGTCAAGGAAAGGGGACACTTTCTAGGAATAGGCCAGCGGGGGTTCAAAGTGCAAATGAAGCTGGGAGGGATGTACGATTTCCTCTCACGAGACGGTACCAGCGACGAAGTGAAGTCTGCCTGCAGCAAGTAGCCTTTTCTTTGTTTTTCCGATCCCTTTTGACAAGTGATTTCAACCATTTCGGCTACCGGTGCGACGACCCACCAGGCAATCGAAGTTGGAGCCCTCTCGCCTGCGAAGGTGGAAAAAGGGGGAATAGCCTGTGGACAACGGTTTCGGAACCTCGCTGACGCGTGGCCTGCTTCCATCGTGATGGAGCCTGCTCAAGAAGCGACGGGAGGAGGGTTGAGACGGCGTCCTATTCTCGCGTTCGCAAAAGGCCCTTCCTTAAAAAACTCATCAGGAAAGTTGCGGCGCGGCGGCCTCCTTTTGGTTTTGATCGAGCCACCCGCATTCCGTATTGTTCCGAGGATTCCCCTTCCGTGACATGCTGGTCTGGATGGCGCGGTCGGGGCGCCCAGTCCAACAATGACACATTGCCCGCTCCCCGGCCCCCCGCAGTGCCATTTCATCGAAATTTCATGCCCGTTTCATTGACTCAACTCGGCGTCCTGCCTCATCTTCACGGGTTAAGTAGAATGTCGAGCGGAGGTATCGAAAGCAGGCAAGGTGATTAGGTTCGTAGGACTCGTTCTGGCGGCCTCAGCGGGTGCCGCGGCGGGCTCATGCGTGGTCTGCGGTGCTCCGCCGAGCGGCGGCGAGGTAGGCAGGCGAAGGAAAGGCGTCTGAGGAGAGGGTCGGAAAACGGTGACTTTGGGCTTGGGGACTCTCCGAAGACGTAAGACTGACCCGTTCCGTGGTCTGTGGAAGCGCCCAGCGCGGAAAGCCCGATTGGACATTGAATCCAGAGGCGCTTGGCTCTATTTTGCCCGCCGGCCGATAACTGACAAAGGAAATTCTGGTTGGACATGGCCTCAAGCGCCGCGGGCCGAAATTTCGGGCAGGCAGGCGGTGCTCCTTTACGCTAAGAGCCTCAAATGGGGAGGGATTATGCGCGTTCATCGATGGCAACTTCAACTTTGTGTATGGGTTGACCTCGCAAGAAAGTGGAGGATGATTCCGGGCGGAGCCATATTGCTCGCCTTGGGATGGATTATGGCCCTTAGTGGCTGCGGTGGGGGCGGAGGGAGTGTCCCCCCTCCCGCCGAGGTGAGCTTCACGATCGCGAGGTCATCGAACCCACCCGACGCTATTACCGGTCATGCTTATAACGCCTTTATTGCCACTTCTTTGGCCTCCGGCAGCGCCCAGAATGACGTGGTTACTGCTTGCACCCTGAGCGGCAGCTTCCCCTCGGGAATGACGGCGGCGCCTGGCGCGCCGTCGTCGGGGGCCGCTTATTATTGTGTTCTCGCGATGTCGTTTGCACCGGCGGCGGGACAATACAATTTCACCCTACAGGCCGCTGATGGCAGTACTCCTGTGAAGACGGCCTCCCAGGCCTACGCCCTTTCGATTCGTCCTGATTTCACTTTCACGACGGCAGCGCTCGCCCCGGGCGTGCAGGGCCGCGCGTATGGTGTTACCCCGTTCTCGCAGCCGGAAGCTACTAATATCGGAACCACGCAGGCGGGGCTTACCGTTGGAAATGCGCCGCTGACGGCTTGCTCCTTGGTTTCCGTCACTCCCTCGAATCCGGGTCTGACCGTGGGGCTGGATGCGACAAAGACGCAGTGTCTCGTGAGCAGTCCGGCGTTGAGCGGGGCAGGAACTTTTACGGTGACGGTAAGCGCCGCCGAGACGCAAATTACCGACACGGTGACGGGCGCTGTGGCCGTCCCCGCTGCGGCTACGACACCCCCAACCGCCGCTCTGCCTTTGGTTGTGAACGGTCCCCTCACTCTCGCTGTCAATCAAGGTTCGTCGTGGGCGACTGGCGTAAGTAATCGGCCTTACGGATCGGGCGTGGGCTGCACGGGAGGCGCCTGCACACCCGCGGTTTATACCGCGTCCGGCGGATTGGGTGGTTACGTTTTCCCTGCCAGCACGCCCGCCAGCATGCCCGCAGGAATGGCATGCCCGGCGGTTTCCGGCTCGGCAACTTATACGTGCGCTGCTCCCGCCCCAGGGATTACAGCTGCTGCTGGCACCTACAGCCCCTCCGTTACGGTTGCCGACACCGGGAACACCGCCACCCCCGCCGCCACGACGGCCAGTGATCCGTTAAGCACACGCACAGATTCGCTAGTTGTCGCTGCGCCGCTCGCCTTGAGTTCCGATGCCGCCGGCGCCGATCCACCACCTACGGGGGTTCAAAGCCGAACTTATGGCAACACCTCGGCGGGCTTCAAGCAACTGGTGTACGATGCCAGCGGAGGTCTTCCCGCCTATGTGTTCACCCTGCCAGCCTCGATTGCGGCGCCCGGAACGGGCGTTCCTGCTTCCCTGGCGTGTGCCAGTACGGCCACGCAAGCCTCCTGCACCAGTGGGGCGAACCCGGTAACAGCCGCGCCCGGGACCTATAGCTTCAACATTACGCTCGACGACGCGGGCAACGCCAGTACGCCCAAAGGGTCGGCGTCGAGCGCTACCTACAGTTTCCCCGCGCCGAAGACGATTGTGATCAACTCGCCGCTCACGCTGACGCCGCCCAGTGGATCTTTGGCACCGGCGGTGGTGGGGCGAAGCTGGGGGCAAGGGAGCGTGTGCGCTTCCGGTGGTACTTCCGCTTGCGCCGCGGCCGTCTACGCGGTGGCCAATGGCTTGGGCGGGTATAACCCTGGCCCCGTGGCCGCCGGGCCGCTGTCATGCACATTCACATCGACTGGGACCTTCGCCGGGAACTACACCTGCTCGACGGCGAGCGAGGCATCCTCTCCACCCAGTGCCATCGTGGCGCTCACGGTGGCGGACGCGGCCAACGCCACAACTCCCAGCGGAAGCGCCAGCAGCAACACCGCCACCCTTCCCATCGTCGCGGCATTACAGATCACTGCCCCCGCCACCGTTCCGGCGGCGGTCAAGGGACGTTCCTACGGTTCGGCGGCCTCGGGTTGTTCGGGCGGAGCGTGCGCGACGCTCAACTATGGCATTGCCAATGGGTTGGGCGCCTATCAATCTGCGGCGACAATGACGACTGCGGCCGGAACATTCTCCTGCCCGCTTGCCGGGGCCACCTATCAGTGCTCGAGCACAGATATTGCCGGTGCGGGCGGCACTGCCCCGGTCCTGAGTCTGAGTGTATCCGACACCGGCAATGGTTCGACGCCAGGAGGCACCGCGACCGACAGCAGCAAAACTCTGAGCATCCAGGCGGAAATAACCGTGACCCCGCCTGCTACGGTGCCGTCGGCGGTGCAGGGCCGCGCCTATGGCACCGGGACGGGGTGCTCAGGAGGAGCTTGCCAGCCATTGCAGTACACCCTCAACAACGGGCTGGGGAACTACACCTCCGCCGGCAGTTCACTCGCCACGACTTCCGACACCTTTGCTTGCACCCTTGCCTCTGCCACCTTCTCTTGCAGCAAGGCATTGATTGCGGCGACGACGAACCTGACGCTGACCTTCACCGCGGCGGAGACGGGCAACGTTTCCACGCCGGGCAACACGGTAAACGATACATCCAAGACCTTGACCGCCAGTCCGGAGATGAATTTCACGGCCACCCCCTCCAGTTTCGCCAATGCTGTGACGGGGCGAATCTATGGAACGGGGAGTACCTGCGGTGCGGCCGGGACTTCGACCTGCACCCCGCTGACCTATACGATTCAAAGCGGGAGCGGGTTAGGCGGCTACAACTACGCTTTCTCGCCCAGCATTGGTTTTGCCTGTTCGAGTGGATCGAACACCACGAATTGCACCTCGGCTTCCGTGGGCGCGGCGGGTTCTTACGCCACAACCCACGTTTCGGTGACGGATACCAGCAATGCCACGACCCCGAACAATACCATTGCGTCTACAAATGGAACACTGACCGTGGAGCCCGAGATGAACTTCACGTCGGCGCCCACCAGTCCTTTTGCCGCCGCGGTGGATACACGCACTTACGGGCAGGGTAACACCTGCGGCGCGACGGGGACTGTGGCCTGCACGCCCCTCGCTTATGCGATTCAGAGCAATACCGGCTTGGGCGGATACAATTATGCTCTCGTGGTAAATTCCGGCAACGGGGGGTTCGCCTGCACCAGCGGGGGCACTTCGACCAACTGCACGTCCCCCTCGGTCACAGAAACTGCGGGCTCCTACGCTGCCGTTCACGCTGCGGTGACCGATACCGGCAATGCCTCGACGCCGGCCAATACGATCCCATCTGCAAACGCCTCGCTGACCGTGCACAGCGAGTTGACCATTACCCCACCCGCCTCGATTCCAGCGGCGGTCACGAGCCGCTCGTTTGGCGTGGGCAACACGTGCGGCGCCAGCGGAACGTCGGCCTGTGCGCCAATTACTTACGCCATCACCAATGGTCTCGGCAATTACACCGGCACGGCGACCATGACCACCACGGCCGGTACCTTTACCTGCACGCTCTCAGGCTCCAATTACCAGTGCACGAGCCCCGACATTACGGGTTCAGGAACACCGACCCTGAGCTTGGCGGTAACCGATACCGGCAACGGGTCAACACCTGGCAATAGCAAGACGGACAATTCCAAGACGCTGACCATCAACCCGGAAGTGACGGTGACCGCACCCGCTTCGGTGCCGATAGCCGTGAATGGCCGCGCGTATGGGACGGGGACCGGCTGCACGGGCACAGGAGGCAATTGCGCGCCCCTCCAATACTCTTTGAGCAATGGGTTGGGTAACTATACGCTGACAGGCAGTTACCTCACCACGCCACTGGACACCTTCACCTGCACGCTTGCCTTGCCAGTCTTCTCCTGTTCAAAGGCGTCAATTGCTACGGCGGGAGGCACCAGTCCTACGCTGACCTTCACCGGCGCGGAAACAGGGAATGCTTCAACGCCTGCTCACAGTGTGACGGACACGTCCAAGACCCTGGCCACGAATCCGGGGATGACGGTGACCCCCCCTGCTTCGGTAGCGACGGCAGTGCATAACCGCCCGTTTGGCATCGGCACCGGATGCAGCGGCGGAGGGGGTGCTTGCGCGCCTCTACTGTATACAGTGGCCAATGGCTTGGGCAACTATACGCTGACGGGGAGTTCGCTCGCGACGCCTTCGGACACATTTGCTTGCACGTTTGCTTCTCCAACCTTCACTTGCTCGGACACCACAATCACGGGAGCAGGAGGGGCTGCGTCAACGCTGACCTTCACGGGCGCGGAAACAGGGAATGCCTCGACCCCGGGCGGCACGGTGGTGAATACTTCCCAGGCCCTGACCGTCAATGCCCAATTGGCAGTCACGGTGAGCATCGGCGGCGCCGGTTATACGTCTTCCCAGGCATGGCCCGTGGGCGTGAGTGCCCGTCCTTACGGTTCTGGAACGGGATGCAGCGGCGGCAGTTGTGTTCCGCCGATCTATACAGTCTCCGGCGGACTTAGTGGCTTTACATTTTCCAATTTCGCCGGACTTACAGGAATGGGTTTCACCTGTACCCCGAATGTTGCTGCTCCCAACAGCACGACGCTTACCTGCCGGGCGACCAGTCTCACTTCTGGGACTCCCAGTGTGACCGCGGTTGACAATGCCAATGTCTCGACCCCAGTCGCCACAACCGCAACAGACCCGAATAGCATTTTGACGAGTTCCTTGACGGTAAACCCGCGGCTAACCTTGACGGAAACGGATGGCCTGCCCAGTCCGCTGCCGGCGGGGGTTGACGGGCGGCCTTACGGGGGCACGGGATTTACGCCTCTTCAGTACACGGCGAGCAACGGTTTGGGGAGCGCGAGTGTTGCCGGCAGCTATGTTTTCACGCCCTCGAATCTGCCTGTCAACCTCACCTGTCCGGCGCCCGCCAGTCCCAACGCCAATGTGCTGAAGTGCGGCACGCAGGGGGCCACCGCCCTGCCTGCGGGGACTTCCGGGACATCACCTTACGGTGTGACGATCGCCGTCGATGACGTGAAAAACCAGACCACGCCCGACGCGGTAAGCTCGTCGACGGCACCGGCGAACATAGTTGATTCTCTGCCCGTCCACCCCGTCCTGGCGGTGACGGACACCAACTATGCGGGCGCGTTGCCCGATGGAGTAGTTGGACGAGACTACGGGGTGGGGACCGACAGCGGGTGCACGGGAGGTGACTGCGTGCCACCACTCTACACGGCCTCGGCTGGTTTGGGAGGGTACACCTTTACCGCGATCACAACGTCCCTCACGCCGGTGGGTAACGCCTTCCCCGCAGGCTTTTTGTGCGGGCCGGTGGCACCGACCGTGAGCACGACGTTCACGTGTGCCGCGGCGCCCCTGGGAGCGACCGACTCGACCTCGTCAGCCTTTGCGCCCGCCGTGACCCTGTCGGACACCGCCAATGCCACCACGCCGAGCGGATCACAGAATAGTACGGCGCAGAGCCTCACTCTCCATGCGGGGCTGGCGCTCACGCCCGACCCGACGTTGTCCGCAGATCCTCCGCCGGCCGCGGTAATCAATCGGCAGTACGGGGACACGGCGCTTTCGACCTGTGGAAGCTCAGGCTCGGCGACCTGCAAAGCACTGGTATACAACGCTGCCGGGGGATTGGGTGCCTTGACGTTCGGCGCCAATCCCACGTCCATCGCTGCTCCGGGTACGGGCGTGCCGGCGGCCGTCACTTGCTCGCACGCCGCGAGCCAGGAAACATGCACTACCGGTACAACGGCATCGAACGTCATTACCGCGTCGGCCGGTGATTATAACTTTAAGATAACGGTTGATGACACTGCCAACCGCGCCACACCGGACGACGCTACTTCCAGCAAAACCGGCACGCTCTCGGAAACGATCACGATCAAGGACCCCATCAAGTTCAATACGGGGGCTTCCTGCGGGAACACCGACAATGCTGTTTGCATCGGCGGCGTCGGTTACCCGGCGAGCACCGTGTGGCCAGCGAATCTTTCCGGCGTCATTGGGCGTCCTTATGGCTCGGGAACGTGTGCAGGCAGTGCGGCCTGCGCGCCCTTGATCTTTACCGCTACCAACGGCCTCGGGGCCGTGGGTGGGTATACTTTCTCCAACGACGGCAGCCTGACGGGTGTGGGGTTCACCTGCAATACCAGCAGTCCAACGCTGACCTGCGCTGCCTCCACGGGTCCGACTTATCTCACTGGGGCCTTTACTCCCAGCGTCACGGCCACCGACGTCGCCAATGCCACCACGCCGGCGGCGACCACCACCACTGACCCCAGCAGCATCTTCACGGCGGCGAATGCTTTCACCGTCAATCTGGAACTGCAAATTGCCAACACCTTCCTGGAAAATGCCGTGGTGGGTGAACCCTACGCGGCCACGTTCTCGATTAAGCCCGGCGATATCGGCATTGGCGGGCCATATAAATGGTGCTTGGGAACAATCGCGAGCGCCAACTGCACAGCCGGAAGCGGCGGAATCACGGGCGTGAGCTTTGTGAATCCCAGTCCCGCCATCAGCGACGATCCGCCGGTGGGCGGCCTGACGAATCGCGGGTACTACTATGGCACACCCACGACCCCGCAGACCGGAACTGCTACGGCCGCCACCTACCAGGTTTCCGATTTGGGAAATACTACCACGCCAGGCTGTTCGTTTACCGGCACGCCAACCTGCCCCAGCGTCGCGTTGGCTGCGGCGAATGCACCGAAGGTCGTCGCTTCCAAGGGTTTCGTCGCCAACTATGCTTCCAACGCCGGTCAGCAAGGGGACAACCTCTTGTTGTTCGACACGAATTTCGTAAATTCCTCCACTTGGTTAACACTCGATCCATCTCCTGGAGGAGGAAACCCCGTGGTGCCGCGGGTTACTCCTGACGGACAATGGGTATACGTTACCAAACAGGGGAATCAACTGATTTCCGTCGTTGACGCCACCACCGGACTCAAGGCCATCAACGACATCAGCGTGTCGGACGTCGGGACGTTCAACCCAACGGGGCTGGATATTGAGCCTCAACGATACCTGACGGCAAATCCTAATAGCTGTACGACGCATTGCTCCAACCTGAATCCGTTCATCCGCTACGATGCTTATCTGACTGATCCTACGGACGGTAGTCAGAACTCTGCTAAAGTGGAGCCGATCCCGGATGCCGAAAACCCTGGCGCCTTGCCCGCCACCCTCGTAAGCGGCAACGCACTCACGGTTGCCAATGCTAATAATCTTGCGATCAGCGCCGACGGCACCCAGGGTTTCTTGTCCTTGAACTACCTGCCTTCCGGCACGGCTTGCGGCGTACCGCCTTGCAATACCCTGGCGGTTTTGAGTCTCCCCGCTGTATCGGCTACTTTGGCCACGGCTTACCCTCCTACGCTCAAGACGACATTCAACACCTTCGGCTTGCGCGCCGGAGCGGTGGCCGTTGATCCTCGTGGCCGATATGTGGCCACCGCCACTCGTGACAACACCGGAACCTACACATACATCACCGTAACCTCGACGGGAGCCACGCCCGCCTTCGTTACGTACATTCCCACCACCGCCGGCCCAACCAGTACCGTCAACGTCTGCTCGGCGAGCGGCGTTGTATTTACCCCAGTGGCCGCCGTACCTACGGCGATCACCATTTCGCCGGACGGCAACCGCCTCTTTGTTTCTTGCCTTGACACCGCCACTCCTCAGGTCAACGACACCGTGGGAGTTTGGGATATTTCCGGGACAAGCATGGGCGTTCCCTTCATTCAAAGCATCGCCTTGCCTGCTTCCTACGGTGCACCGGTGGTCAATGCCGAGAATGGCTGCACAACGCCCGTGGATATCAAGGCGAAGCTCACCCACGACGGCACGACCAGCTCGTACGGAACGCGTCTGTTTGTGAGTTGCCAGGACTCGGACTCGGTCGTACCCATCGACTACAACACCGTAATCGACTCCGCGAATATCTACGCCTCGGCCGTCTCCACCGATGGGTCGGTGATCACCAATGCGACCTTGGGCAACACCACTGCCGCCTACACCACTTACGCATGCAACGGTAACGGTTCCTGCCCGCAACTTCTCGACTTGATGCCGAACCCGTCAATCCACTTCACCACGGGCGGGTATGCTCCCTCGATTCCTTTTGCGTTGCCCGCTGCCAGCATCGCTGCTGGATCGTATCAATACTATGTCGTCGCCCAGGGAGGGGCCGTGCCGCGAACGTTCACGGAGACCACGGCCGCTCCAGTCCTCCTCGGAGCAGGGGGAAGTGGTGCCTGCCGGGGCTTCTCATTGTCTTCCTCCGGACTGATTTCGGGCACGCCCACCAACACCGGAACCTGCGGCCCATTTACGATTCGGGTGACGGACGGCTCAACGCCGGGACAGTTTGTGGAGAGACAATTCACGATTACAGTCTACCCTACCGATTGAAGTCTGTAATTCTTCGCTTACGCTGATCTTTTCCTTTCCGGCCCCGCAGCACTGCCGCGGGGCCCCTACATCTGCTGGAAAGTGCAGAGACACAGACGGTTTCGTTATTCGCGTCACCGATGCTTCCGGACAGTTTGTGGAGAGGGCTTTCACCATACAGATGAACTAATCCCTGGCCCTTCTTTCTGGCGTGTCGGCCTTTTGCCGGCACGCCTGGGAACCCCCCACTGACGATGGCCGGGATGTGTGGCCGGATCAACGCCGTTCCCGCGAAAGCGCGTAGCGCAAACCTGCGCCACGGGGCCAAACAACCTGGTCGGCCTGGGGTTCACCTGGACACCTTACAGTGATGTCACTAGTTCGGGCAGGGCAAACAAACCTGGGAGGCATGCTCTCAGCATTCAGGCGGCGGAGAATTGACCACGGACGGCGAATTATTGTGCGCCTAAGCTTTCGGCAACTCGAGTCCCGGTAGGGGTTGCCGCCACCCCCGACGGGACCCAGGTTTATGTCACTCTGAATGACAGCTCACTTGGACAAAGTTACGTGATGGTGGTCGAAAACACCGCTACCCCGGCTCTGCGCAGCGCTATACCCTATAGTTTGCCGGACCCAACGGTGGTACCGCCCCCGGCGGACACCGGGGCGGTGGGAGTAGCGATTCCACCCTTGGCCGGCGCTAGGCCTGACTTCCTGGTTTTCGTCGCTCAGTCGGTTTCCCATGATGTTGCCGTCCTGCTCGACAACTGGGGGGTGGGGAACAGGCCGCTGGTCCAACCGGCAGTTTCCTTGAATGGTACGAGCCCGGCGCCCCAAGGTATCGTTAACATTCCTGTGCCTTCTGTGGTACCGGAGTTGCCCTAAGAATTTGTCCCAGAACCGGGGCGACGCGTATTTCCTAGGAGCCTGTCGGAGATAGATTTTCGCTTCAGAGGGGAGGGGGGGGCAATTTTTTTACCGATCACCTTGTTTAGTATTGACAATTGAGTTCTTAAGTGTAATATCAGGTCATGAGCAAACAGTTTCGGAATTGCGATCTCCATCAGGCTTACCTGTTGCCTCCCTCGTTGCAGGACTGGTTACCGGAAGGGCACTTGGCGCGGTTTGTGGCGGACTTGGTGGAAACGCTGGACCTGTCGGCGATGTATGCCCAGTACGCGGAGGGGGATGGACGGGGGCTGGCGGCGTATGATCCGCGCCTGATGGTGCGGCTGTTGCTTTATGCCTACTGCCGGGGGGTGCCGGGTTCGCGGCGGATCAAGCGGGCGACCCACGAGGACGTGGCCTTCCGGTATCTGGCGGCGGACCAGCACCCGGACCACGACACGATCGCGGCTTTCCGCAAGGAACACTTGACCAACCTGGCGCAACTGTTCGTGCAGGTGTTGAAGCTGTGCCAGCGGGCGGGGCTGGTGAAGCTGGGGCACGTGGCGCTGGATGGGACCAAGGTGAAGGCCAAGGCCTCGAAGCACAAGGCGATGAGCTACGGGGGGAGGGAGGAGACGGAGAAGAAGCTGGAAGAGGAAGTGCAGGCGCTGCTGCAGGAGGCGGCGCGGATCGATGCGGAGGAAGATGGGAAATATGGGAAGGGGAAGCGGGGCGACGAACTGCCGGAAGAGTTGGCGCGGCGGGAGAGCCGGTTAAAGAAGCTTCGCGCGGCGAAGGCGGCGCTGGAAGCGGAGGCAAAAGCAGCGGCGCAGCAGAAGCAGGCGGAAGTGGAGGCGCGATTAAAGGAGCGGGAGAGGCAGGAGGAAGAGCGGGGGCGGAAGTGGGGAGGAAAACCACCGCAGGCCCCCAACCCGGAAGCAGCCCAGCCGGAGCCGAAAGCGCAACGGAACTTTACCGACCCGGATTCGCGCCTCATGAAGGACGGAGCGAGCAAGGAGTTTGTGCGGGCTTACAACGCGCAGGCGGCCGTGGACAGCCAAGCGCAAGTGATCGTGGCCACCGCCCTGACCCAGGAAGCCAATGACCAGCAGCAGTTGGTACCGATGCTGGAGGAAGTGGAAGTGATGACGGGGAGTAAGCCGCAGCCAGTGAGGGCGGATAGCGGCTATTTCAGTGAGGCGAATGTGACGGACCGCGGGCTGCAGGGCATTGATTTGTGCGTGCCGCCGGATGGGCAGAAACACGGTAAGGAAGCGCCCGTCGCCACGGAGCCTCCGCCGCCTGGGGCGGGGGTCGCCGAGCAGATGCGGCACAAACTCCGCACGCCCGCCGGACGGGCCGTCCATAAGCTGCGCAAGGCCGTCGTGGAACCGGTCTTCGGACAGATCAAAGAGGGGCGCGGGTTCCGCCGATTTCTGCTTCGGGGACTAGGGAAAGTGCGGGCAGAATGGAAGCTCATCTGCGCGACGCACAATCTGTTGCAACTCTTTCAGTCGGGATGGAGCCCCCAAAGGGCATGAACAGGCCTGCCCGACCCCCAAAACTCACTTCCGGGATAGCCTTGAAGGAGTAAAAGGTCGCAGCCCCGCTCTCAGAGGACGGCGCATAACAAAAATGCAAGTCTCGATGACCGTATCTCCGACAGGGTCCTAGGCTCAATCACTCAGGAAGTCACAACTGACTCTGCGATCTCAGACCCCCGAATCCTGCCGACCGCGTCCCGTCCAAAGGCAGCGGTTAAATGCTCGGAGACAGCATCGGTCCGCGCGGCGGTTGCCTACGGGCAAGCGTCCAGCTATGTTGCAGCCGGCTGATCGGGTTTGGCGGGCGATGAAAGCAGATTCGACTGGCCTGCCAGGGCCTTGGTCAGAGTCGCGGCCAGGCCGTCGATGGCATTTCCTCCTCCCGCCACCAATATCTGGGGCATGATTTGGATGCCTTTTTCCGCCAACACCGTGGCGATGTTCACCAGGGTGGTGCTGGCGGCGCCGATGGCCTCATTTTGGGCGCGGAAGCCTTCCGCCTTCGAGAGTCCCTGGGCGCGAATCACATCCGCCTGCGCGGTGCCCTGGGCGCGGATAACGTCGGCCTGCGCCGTGCCGGTCTGCTTGATGTATTCCGATTCGCCGCGCGCTTCCTGCACGCGCGAGTCGGCGTTGTTTTTCCGAATGTCGATGCCGATGGCCGACTTGGCCAGATCCCGTTGCATATCCGCCTTGCCGGTGGTTGCCTCTGTGGCGATGCGCTGTTCCTGCGCCTTTTGCTGCATCTTGAAGGTTTCAATTTCCTGATTGGCGATTTCGCGCCGCGTCAGGACTTCCACCAACTGGGCGGGGAGAATAACGTCCTGAATATAAACGCCCTTGGTCTCCACTTCGTATTCGCCCAGTTGCTCGCTCATGTGAATTGTGGCTTCTTCTTGGACGGTCTGGCGGCTCTGGATGAAGGTCACGGCTTCCATCATGCCCAGCCGGTTGCGGAAGTGGTTCCCCAGCGCCGCCTGCAGGACTTCGTTAACCAGATTAAACATGGTGCCGACCATGGAAATAACCCGCGGGGCTTTGGTATCCGGTACATGGATGAGGACCTGGAGATCGAGGGTAAAGATAAATCCTTCGCGGCTCTTGGCCGTGATGGGTTCAAGGCGCGCGTCCAGGCCATGCGAGCCGGTGACGCCCTTTGACCAATCGAGTTTCAAGATGGCGGTGGGAACGATTTCCGCCTGGTAGATGCGCGGATTAATGGGGTACTTGCCGGTGCGCAACGGTTCCTCCCAGATGCCGCGGTGCCCGGGCTTCACCAGGCTGCCGAACTTGAATTCCGCGCCCGAGGTGTCTTCCGTGGGCAAACCTACGTAAGACTTGATTACCGCCACCTGGCCTTGCTCGACCACCAGCATGGGCACTTGCTCGACGCGGACCAGAAAGGGGTTGAGGTTATAAGCGCCGTAGAGCAGGGGATCGTGCTGCAATCCGATTTTCCCGCCCTTGTCCAGGAACGCCTGGAAATCCTGATAGGATTTGTGCTGGTCGTTCTTGCTGCCCAGAATGGTCTCAATAAGCTGGGAATTCCGCGAAATCGCCTGGGTTCCGCCCGGTGGCGGGGCTTTGGATTCAAAGTCCTCAATGTCCTTGAAGCCGCCCAGTCGGCTGGAAATGTCGCCGGCGGGAAGGGGATCACCTTCTAGCGTCGTCACCACGCCCACCATGTCCACCACGTGGCCGCTCTCGGTCGCTCGCGGCTCGATCCGCGTCACATCCAGCGCCGACTCGGTCAGGCCGAAGGCGGCGAAGCTGAGCCGGCCTCCCCTCATGCGGCCACGAAGTTCCTCCGATACCGGAACTCCATAGACCTGGGGCTTGGTGATAACCAGGAATGCCACCGGATGAATGGGCGCCAGCGTTCCCGGCGGGAGGACGGGGCGCTGGACACCTTTCTCGCCTTTGATTCTCCTCGGCCCCGCTCCCTCCACAAACAGGCGCAGGTTAGTGAAGTTGGCGAAGGCCTCGGTGTAGACTGCGGACTTGGCGCCGATCGGCAAGGGACGTCCAATTTGCGACACCACGATGCCGATCTGCCCCGCCGGCACCTGTACCCAAGGGTGTTTGGTGACGGCATAGACCAGGAAGAACTTGAAGCGGAGCCCCGGCATCAGCAAGTCCGCTTGGTACCCGGCTTCGGCGTGAAAGGCAATGGGGTTGTCGTCCGGAAGCGAGGGCCCGTACCGCCTGCGCACCAGGCCGACCTCCGTCGGCCCGATGCTGTAAATCGAACTAAAAATGAGGGCAGCGATAATGAGCGGGATAACAATGCCCGAGAAAGAGAAAGCCTGTCGAAGTATTTCCCACATAGGTCCTCCTGGAAGGCCGGATTGGAAAGCACTGCCACCATCTCGGTACCGTCAAGGTGCGGGCAGTTCGAAACAGCGCATTCTACCGCATTCGCGGAGCAAGTGCGTGTCCAAAACATTTGCGGTGAGAGCCCGCCGGTAATTCTCGCCTGCTTGTCGCGACTCTGATAATCTAACCGAATGAAAAAGCGCCTACCGTTACTGCTTCGTCATGTCATGTACAACTTGCGGGGCGGGTTTCTGGTGCGCCCTCTGATCATTGCGCTGGTGCTGGGCGGCGCCGGCGCGCTGCTCTCCTGGCTGGAAGAAGTCGAACCCGCCCTCAGCGCCTGGGTCCCCGCCGTGCTCTTTCCCTCGCATTCTGACCCGCAAGTGGCGCAGGTAATCCTGGGGGGCATTGCCGCCTCCATCATGACGGTGGTATCGATTGTATTCGCCATTCTGCTGATGACGCTCACCCTGGCGTCGATGCAATTCTCTCCGCGCATCATCGTGAGCTTTGTCCGCGACCGCGTGACGCAATGGACGCTCGGCATCTTTCTCGGCACTTTTTGCTTTTGCCTGGCGGCGCTTCCGGCGGCGCGCTCCGCGCCCAAACCCTTTGCCCCCGTCGCCACGGTTCTGGGCGCCATGCTGCTCTCGCTGATTTGCGTGGGCTGGCTCCTTTATTTCATTCATCACATCTCGCAGGCCATCAACGTCAATCAAATTGTGGACCGCATCGCCACCGAGACTGTGGCCATGATCGACGAGATGATGCCGCATCCCCGCCGGTATCCGCATGTGGACAGCGGCGACCTTATCGATCCCGATACTTGGGATACCACCATTCGCTGCGAAACCTCGGGCTACATCCGCTACATCGATACCCAGCGTCTGCTGGCCACGGCGAAGGCGCGCCGCGTGAAGGTCCACGTCTTAAGACGGGTGGGCCACTTCGTTCCCGAGGGCGTGCCGTTTCTGCGGGTGTACAAGGGTGAGCGCTTGCCTGCGGAAGGAGCCATGGAGCTGCGCGACGCGTTCGACTTCGGCCCTTCGCGAACCTTGCAGCAGGACATCGAGTTTGGCGTCTTGCAGATTGTGGACATTGCCCTCAAGGCGATTTCCCCGGCCGTGAACGACCCCAGCACCGGGATCACCTGTGTGGACCAGCTCAGCCGGGTGCTGATTCACTTTGCCTCGCGGGAGGGGCCCGAGCCGTTGCTCTGCGATCCGCCCGGCGTGGTGCGCGTCAGCATCATGTGGAGTAACTTCGAACGCATGTTGGATTCGGCCTTCGCGCAAATCCGTCTCTATGCGCAGGCGGATGTGGCGGTAAGTCTGCGCATGATGCGCGCCCTCGGTGACATCGCCACCGCCACGCCGGACCCGGATGACCGCCATACCTTGCTGGAGCGGGGAAGACGAATTGTGGAAGGCTGCGCGGAAAAATTGGGCGAGCAAGAAATGGAGGAGTTGCGCGCACGCCAGGCGGGGTTGGAAGAGCTTTTGGTGGCTGCCGTTCCCCAACACGCGGAGAAGTGATGGTATTTACCGCAGAGGCGCGGAATAGGTATCAGGTGCCAGGTGCCGGTAAGATCCTGACACCTTACACCCGACACCTTTTCTGCGGGTGCCGGTAAGGTCCAACGCCTGACACCTATTCTGCGCCTCTGCGTTGAGAAGGATGCCGGGGATGAGGCGGATTCTCCTGACCACCACGGGCTCGCTGGGCGATGTGCATCCCTTCATCGCCATCGGGCTGGAGCTCCGGTCGCGCGGCCATGCCGTTACCCTGGCAACGAGCAATTTCTATCGCTCCAAGGTGGAACAAACGGGATTGCGATTCGCTCCCATGGGGCCGCATCTGGGGATCGAGATTTCCGAGTTGCTGGACCGGGTGATCGACTTGAAGAATGGCCCGGAATATCTGGTTCGGCGAATCATTTACCCGTCAGTTGCCGCCTCCTACGCGGAGGTGATGGAGGCGCTAAGCGAGGCCGACCTGATCGTGACGCACCCCATCACCTACGCCGCCCAAATCGCCGCGGAGAAGACCGGCAAGCCGTGGATTTCCACCGTTACCGCCCCGTTGTCTTTTTTCTCGCGCTACGACCCATCCGTGATTCCCGCCTATCCATTTATTATGAAGCTTCGAGCCCTCGGCCCAGCCTACTTTGGGATCATCAAGACTCTGGGCCGGGCTTTGACCAGACTTTGGCTTCCGCCCCTCAACCGCTTCCGTATTTCCATAGGCTTGCCTCCGGGACGAGATCCCGTTTTTGAAGGGCAGCACTCTCCGCAGCGTGTGCTGGCTATGTTTTCCCCGCTGATGGGAGAGCCGCAACCCGATTGGCCAGCGAACACCCTGGTGACGGGATTCCCGTTCTATGACCAAGCGGAGCACGGGCAGGGATTTGACCCTGCGCTGCAACGATTCCTGGATGCGGGCCCGCCTCCGGTGGTGCTTACGCTGGGTTCGTCGGCGGTGCAAAAGGCAGGGGATTTCTACCACGAGAGTCTCATCGCCGTTCGGCGCCTAGGGTGCCGCGCGGTACTGCTGGTGGGAGATAATTCCATTCAGGAACCGCTGCCCCCGGGAATAGTGGCCTTTCCCTACGCGCCGTTTTCAGGGATTTTTCCACGGGCTTCCGTAATCGTCCACTCGGGCGGCATCGGTACTTGTGCGCAAGCCCTGGCCGCGGCCCGTCCCATGCTGGTGGTGCCTTTCGCGTTCGATCAGCCGGATAATGCGGCCCGCTTGCAACGACTGGGAGTGGCCCGCGTGATTCCGCGAAGACATTACACAGCAAGGCGCGCGTACGCGGAACTCAGTACCTTGCTAACCGATCCCGCCTATGCGGCCAGCGCGGTTAAGGCGGCTCGCAGAATTCCCGAGGAGAATGGCGTTCGAGCCGCCTGCGACGCCATCGAAAACCACCCGCTCTCCCGCTAAGGAAGCTGTAGACCGGCGGCGTGGCGTGGCGCGTACTCAGAGTGTTAGTGCTGTGCGTTGGTACTTGCAGGGCCGACCATTACGCCGGCAGATGTGGAGCTAAATCTCAGGGCCACAACAGCGACCCTGACAATCAAACGCCTTGCGATTTGTGCCACGTAACATTAGCGCCCGTTCGCACAAGGGGCGTAGGCCTCCTTTCTGCTGGGAGATTCTGTTGCGCGCACAACAAAACCTGCACCCCTCCGCTTTTTACACAAAAGAGGTTACGACACCCTTACCCGCGCGACTTGAGATAAGCCCACCGACTTGATACACTGTCTATTCGACTACGATTCAAATTGCGGACGGTCAACCTTTATGCCAGCACGAGCGAGTTTTCTGGATCCCTTGGAGCCGGCCAACGGCGAGCACGGGAAGCTTTACGTCGTCGGCACTCCCATTGGAAATCTCGAGGACATGACGCTGCGCGCCATTCGTGTCCTCAAAGAGGTGGACCTGATTGCCTGCGAAGACACTCGCCGCACGCAGAAACTCTTGAATGCATACCAGATTCAAACCCACACCGTGAGTTATCACGAGCACAATGAAATGACGCGCGCCCCCGAGCTGGTGATCCAGATGGAAGAGGGCGGCAGCATTGCCCTGGTCACAGACGCCGGCATGCCCGTAGTGTCAGACCCGGGCTTCCGCCTGGTACACCTAGCAATTCGCCATAGCATTCCCGTGATCCCCGTTCCCGGCGCCTCGGCCTTTGTGGCGGCCCTGGCGGCATCCGGAATGCCCGTGGACAAGTTCCGTTTTCTGGGATTCCTGCCGAGCAAGAAAGGCGAGCGCCGAAAGGCTTTGGAGGAACTCAAAGACGCCACCCGGACGCTGGTCTTCTACGAGGCGCCGCACCGCTTGCCGGAGATGCTTAAGGACGCGCGGGAAATCCTCGGTGAGCGGGAAATCGTTGTGGCCAGGGAAGTGACCAAGGTCCACGAGGAGTTCCTGCGCGGAACCATCAGCACCACCCTCGAGAGCTTGAAGAAGCGCCCGGCGAAGGGTGAAATCACCGTGTTGATTGGCCTGCACGCCATATCCGAGGCTAACCAAGCCGCCTCGCCGCGTGCGGCCTCCATCATATCGGAAATCCAGGCGGTCATGACGGAGCGCAAGGTCGATGAGCGCGCCGCTATGAAGATTGTGGCCCGCGCCCTCGGCGTCTCCAAGAGCGAAGTCTACCGCCTGCTGCAAGCGGAGAAGAACCGCAAGAGTTAGGCGCATTTTCCCGGCGGGATTTGGATCAGCAATTAGGGCGAAAACGGTGCAGATTCGGCCTAGATGCGATCCGTTGTTGTAAATCGGCGTGCAATTAGTGCAATTTTGTGCAAAAAGTCCTTCTCTAAGCATGACATGTTGTCGTAGTTTCCTGTGTTTTCATGCAGATAGCCGGATCGACCTTCATTTTTAACATCTTTTTGCCTAGCTCCCCCCATCGAGTTTCTCCCAATTCCTGCCTAACTTGCTCTGTTTTCATGAATATCACCGCCCGGCGTGAGGTTGTCACGACCATTGGCCAGCGGACACGCTCCCCGGGGTTGTTGGCGCGCGGCATTCCGTATCCTCGGCATTTTTTGTCGTGCCACCGACGCGCGACAATGCTGCAAGCCGGGCAACGCTGCCGCCCGTTCTCACTTGCCCACATTCTAGTCTACATTGAATTGTTGACCGTGTCAAGAGCATCATTTTATGGGAATAATCACGGCCTCGCCGCAGACAATGGGACAGCAATTTGCCGTTCCTCGGGAGAGCGTGGCGGGGCCTGCCCTTTCAAGGTCTGCACACGGCGCTGGGCACGGGGAAGAATCTTGCGCCGCCCGCACTTACCGCAGTGCCGGGCGCCACGCCGGACGACCCGGCCTCCCCAACGGCAGTTCTCGGCTAGGCTCGAACCCTGCGTGTGACCTCGAAAACAACGTTCTTCAACCCCTTCATGCTGCAAAAGGCGTTGCTGGACAATAAGGGGTTTCGTGCCCGGGGAATCAATGTGCTCGACGGTTTCCAGGGAGGGGAATTGCTGGTGGAGGTGAACCGGACCCTGTTCACCTACGATTTTACTTTTGCTGTGAGTGATGCCCACTCGGGGACAATTCTCGTTACGGGCAAAGTCACGGCCATCGATGGCCCGCACGCGAGGGAGGGAATTGCCAAAAACCTCGTGCGGGAGCTGGAAAAGGCGCGCGTCGTGCAACAGGCGCCGGCTAACCTGCCGGAGGCGCCCAGCCTTCAATTCTGATACACGGCAAGCGAGGGAAAAGAGACTTGGTGCGTCGCCAGGGATTAAGGGAGTGGTGGATTTTTGCGGGTCCACCATGCGGGGAGAATGCTGGGGATGTGGATCTTTCGCAAAGTTGGCTCATACTCGGGTCGGAACTCCGTTACGATGTTCCGAACCGCAACCGTTGCCAGACCTCGCAACGCGCGCTGTTCGGCATGCCTGACATCGCCATATTCACCCGGCAGAAAGCTCATTCCCACGAAGCCGCCCGCCGCCGCGCCCGCGATGTTGGAAAGTGCGAAGGTGTTGTGCCCCGAATCGGTTTTATCGACGAAGGTAAAGGCAATCGCGTGAGATATCCGAATCAAGACATTCCTGCTGCCGGACGGTACGTAGCGAGGATCTTCGTGCAAGGTGACTTCGGTCAGAACCTGCGCCGTTCGATTTGACGTGCTCGCGGCGAGCTGTTCCCCATACCATCTTCCAAAAGCTCCGCCTCCGTCCTCCCATTTGCGGGGATAATGGCGGGGCGGATTGAGCATGGAGAAACCTGCTCCAAAAGCAGGAAGAATGAAGTTCTGCGGACCAAAATTCTGGTGGACGTAGATTTGGAACTTATCTTTCGGCGTGAGGCGCTTCTGGCTTCTGGCGGGAGGAAGAAAGGCGATGACGGCGGAACTACTTGTGCTTGAAGCCGGCGCTTGCACTTGCGGCGAAGGAGTCGGCGGATTCTGAGGCGAGGGTGCGGTCTGCGGCTCGGGTGCATCGGGTAAAGCTTCGGCAACCCCAGGGTGATTCGGCGCGGCCGTTGCACACCCCTCGTCAGTAGTCGCGGAGATTCTGGTAAGCTCCCCTTTGTGGGGCGGCAATTGGCCTTCAGCCTCCTGCGCAACCAGGGGCTTTGCACAGATCAGCAAGAGCGCGACGGCCAAAACCCTTTGACCAACCTTTCCGGGCCGCTGTAGTTTGCCTTTCGGGTCCATATTCCTGTGAGAGCTCTCCCTCTCTAAGACTCACAAATTGATTTCCCTGGTCCCAAGCAACCGCCTGCCCGGCATAAGGGGATTCTAACCCAGTTCCATGTGAGTCACCCTCGCGCATGGGTGCGGCAAGCGCGAAGAGCTGCGGAATCATGAAAAGCGGTCCGCGCCACACCGCCTTGCGGCGGCCCAGGTTCTACCTGAACGTCACGCCAAGGCGAAAGCTGACGACATTATTTGGCGCTGTAAAGGAATTGCCCGAAGGTTCAAATTCTGTGCTGATGCTTCGGCCGCCGATGGTATCTCGAATCTCCAGGCGAAGCGCCGCGCGCTTCATCAGCCACATATTGACCCCACACCCAAGTTTCCCCCACTAGCCGGACCGAGAGAGATGCCGGGGATGGAAAAAAGGGTGTAGCCATCGGTCACGAAGGGTTCATACTTGCGTTTTTTCGTGCTGGACCCAAAGCGGTAAAACAAATTGGCTGAGATAATACGCTCTGAGAAAGGCGATTCCTCCTTGACATATTCACCGCCCAAGCCGAATCCATTGGAAGAAAGCCCCTCTCCGCCGCCCCCGCAGGCGGGACCTACGTTCCCCTCCTCGGCAACGAACCCATAGCCTTCGGCGTGGTATACATGGCCAGCATTCTGCGCTGGCGCCAGTATGGGAACCAAAAGTAATAAAGCTGCTGTGGCAATGAGTTTTTTCGTGTTTGAACTCCGGGTGAGATTCTTTTGGCGGAGAGGTTCCAAGCCGCCAGTTCCTTTTCGCTTTGCGCGGTTCTGTTGAGCAAAGCATCCGGCCGCCCCAATGCGCTGCTGATGCTTGCCAGCTCCTCCTCGGCTTCCGAATAGGAATCTAACGCCGAGGAATAGCTGGGTGTTGTTTCCCGCGTTTTTCGGACGAGGAGACATCCACTCCACATGCTGAGTACCCAGAGAACCAATCCCAGTAGTGCGAATGCGCCGTAGGCTTGTAGCGTGCGTTGATTATTTCTCCCGGGCACCAGAAAAAGGACCAGATTCGTTGTTCCCGTTAGTAAGAGCAAGTTGAAGACGTAGTTTGTGTCCTCGACCACTGAAGGCAGGACAAGGGCGACCAGCAGCCAGCCACAGAGATAGAGCATGGGCGCATAGGGGCCAAGAAGGAGTTGGAACGTGATGAAAATTACGCCGGCGCTTGCCACACGGAGTTGGCGGTCGTGCTCGGTGGGAGGCGCCTCCGCGACGGGCTGCAATAGGGCACACATCCATAGCGACAGCGCCAAAATAACCCCTTCAACCCCATAGGTGACGGCCTTGAGCGCGCGACGGGAAAGTGTGGCGATGTTCGCTTGGGAGTAATCGCCGTCGAGGCGTCCGGAATAATCGATATGGGTAAACCATCTATTCAGGGTTCCTGTTAGTGAGTGATCGAGCGAACGTTTGTTCTCAAATTCTGATAGGTGAAACACGACGAGATTGGACCATGATCGGTATAGAGATGCAGTGCGTTGGGGACCGAAATAGACAATCGGCAACAACCAGAGCAGGCAGCTTAGGCCTATTACGCGTGTGACCAAAGCCCACTCACGGCGGGCCACAAAGACAGGGAGCAAAAACAGTGGGAATATCTTGATCGCCCCTGCGAGCGCTACAGCGAAACTGGCCGGCCACACCCTTCCCGCGCTCCATGCCATTGCAGCGTAGACCACCAGCAGCACGATAAGGAGATGAACGTTCCCACTCTTTAGCGCGACCACCACAAAAGGCCCTGCCAGTGCCAATATCAGCCAGATGTATCTTGCACGGTGCCGAGGCCGCCACTGGTGATAGGCACGTCTGACCACGACTGCAGTCGCCAGCCCCAGCAGCGCAAACCAAACGCCAAAAGCATTGGCAAAGCTGAGCCATTTGAGAGGAAAAATGAGCAATAAGAACAGAGGCGGGTACACGTAGGTCATCGGCGGCCCCCAGGCGAACGTGTTCGAGTAGAGGTCCGTCCTGCCTGCCAGTAGGCTTTTTGCTCCCTGATAGTACACGATGAAATCGGCGGTCCGATGGCAGAATCGATGGCCTACACAGAAGGCAAGCGCTGCAGCCAGCGGCCAAAGAAGAGCTTGGCGATGCCTTATTAACATCCTAGCTAACTTTCCTCTGTTCCTCATGGCGTCTCCATCGGAAACCAGCTTATTTATACCGCGTTTAATTGCTGACGTATATAATATGTCATGTGTAAACGATGCCGGATCTGGGACCCTTAGGCTTTCGGTCGTTTTGCACACACGTACCTCCGATCCGCACAGCCCCCCTTCTGGCTTTCACCCGGCGGTGGCCATGGCTCAAATCAAAAACTATGCTGATCTGGAGTGCTTATTGAGTTAGCGCGTGCCAAGCTTTAGCTCAGGACGTGCCGACCCGAAGGTCGGTGGTACTACGGCGCGTGAGCATGCGGACGGCCCAGGAAGTGGCGCAGAAGAATGAGGGCCAAGCCGATTACCCCGAGCAGGGTCACGCCCGTCCAGAAATAGAACCGAAAGTTCCTCAACAGGTAAGAAGAGTCGGATACAGAGCCCGGTAGCACTTGGGCGGCCATGAGAAATTCACGAAGGTCGCGGGCATGGCTCCGGTCACCGTTCAGAATGGTGCTTTGGAGAATGTACCAATAGGGTCGATAGGTTAGATAGACCGTGGCGGAGGATACCAGAAGCCCCACTGCTCCAGCCAGAGCAACCACCGTTGTCACGGGATTGAAACGTTGAGTCGCAGGGCGTGCGCCGCGGCGACTGGCCACGATCAGGACCAATGCCGCCAACACGATGACCCCGGAAAAGATGATCATCATCAGGCTGGAAATCTGCAGAACCGCAGCGTTTCGCAGGACAATATCCCGGTCAAACATCCGCTCCTGGACCAATGCGTGCCCTGTCCTGGCAGGGTCGAATTTCTCTCCGAGATAGCTGAACAGTGCGGCCTCGCCGGGATTTCCTTCTTTCGCGGAGAGCGCTTGCAATTCCTTGTAGGCCATGGCTTGAAGGCCCACCCATCCTTCGTCATCAGAGTGCGCCTCCGAATCCATCATCTGGCCAAATCGCGCTACCGCCCAATATCTCTCCGCCGCCCCCTTTCGGTCACCTTGGACTTCGAGTCCGTTCCCCGATTGAAGAAGGGATTTCGCGAACCGCTGGCAATCCCAGAAGGCATAGCTCGGTAGGTCAGACTCATCGCCAGAAAGCAGTTCATCCGGGTCGCTGAACCGGTACCGCAACACCACCCTTCGGTCAATTTGCTTCAGGCGGTCCAGGTAATCATCGAACTTCGTAGAAACAAATGCCGCAGCAAGGGCGTTCTGCCATACCGGGTCCTTTGCCCATTCTCTTCGTATTTCGTCCGGCGAAAGCCCACGCGCTTTGTTCAGTAGATAGATGTCAATCGACTCCGCCGTGATCAAGGGGAACAGCGCATTCTGAGGGTCCCACTGTTGGAGCTTGGACATCCACTGGCTGATCTGGGGCAGATCGGGATGACGCACCGCCACAACTGCGTAAACCCAAATCAGGGTCGGGTCAAGCCCGACGGCGTCCTGCGCCAAACGCGCGCTCTCGTGGGAATTCTGGAGTCGGACAGCGCAGAAGGCCAGCCCCTCAGGGTCATGCCGCGCCTCTGCCCCTTGGGCAAGGGCTGCGAGCCCCGGCTGGCCGCCCGAAGGCGTCACAAACAATACGTTCTGCCACCCCGCCAGCGAAATTCGGATCCCCTGCCGGAACGGCGGGGCAGCGAAAAATAGAAGCGCCGCCAGAACGCACCCACCGCAAATGGCCAGCATCGCTTTACGCAGGGAAACAGTTTTGGCGAAGAGCCCGCCGTCGGGCGCCATACCGTGCCCGCGTCGGCCTGGAATGAATAGGGATGCAAGGGTCTGTTTGGCGAGAACACCTGCGCCGCCGAGCGCCCACATGGCTACTGCCCAAGAGCCTTCCACGTAATTGATCTCGCCCTCCATTGCCCGGCCCCATTCGCGCGCGTAGGGCGGCGCGATGCGAATTGCGGATTCTAATAGCGCCGTTGAAGCTTGGCGGAGGTGAGCTTCCAGCATCATTACTCATCCATTACAGAACGCGGGTTGCCGCACCATCGAGTGCGGACGGACTTCAGCCAGCTTGGTCCTAGCCAATTCCAATCCATTCGGTGTCAACCGGTAAGTGTGCCGCGGCGGCACGCCGTCTTCCGTCGCCACCCAGCACGCTTCCAGCAGCGAGTACTTTTCCAGGCGCATGAGAATGGGGTAGAGCGTCCCGGACTTCAACCCCGTTACGCGGCTCAGCTCGTAACCGTAGAGCCAGTCAGTGGGGCGCTCCATGAACCTTTCCAGCACCAGAAGGGTTTCCGGAGATATGCGGGGAGTTTTCATGGAGCGAAGTCTACATATATAGAATATATTTGTCAAGCCCTTTCTACACTCTCTGTTTGGCTCGAATTCAGGTCCTCTTCTTGTATCTGTTAGGCGATCCTCATGCACATGGTTTGCCGTGAACGGCTACCCATGATGGCAGGATCGGTGTGCTGAAAGGTGAGAGGGGAGGTTAGGTTTTCGTGCCCCGCATGGGACGAGATAATAGAGTGATGAGCCGCTTAGCGACGGTCTTGCCAGCCGGCCTCTGAGCTGTACATGGGAAGTGTGGCCCCCCGGAAGCGCACTCCAACGCGGTACGAATCCTCGGCTTCCTTGACACAGCGGATGACGTTGGCTTCAACGAAGAAATCAGTGGGTCCCTCGTCCTCCCGCACGGGACCGCACCCGGGGATAACGACGGTGAGAGCGGCGGAGACGGCCAAATTGCGCGGGGTGAGAAAGGAAAGTCCCCGGCGGCTCACTTCCACTGCGACGGCCTCATCGTCGTATTCATTGCCGGCGGCGTCCAGCCCCCGGACGCGAATGGGGATGGCCACTTTCACCCGGCGCTGACTTCGTCTATTCTTTCGCGAACGTACCTTCAAGGTCATTCTGCTCTCTTAGGAGGCAAGGGCCGCTTCCGACTTCACCGGGTGGGCAGCGAGCAAGGCAAAGAACTCGTCCACGCGCGCCAGCACTTCGGCGGTTTCGCGCGCGCTCTGCACTTGCCGGCGCAATTCCGTTCCGTTGCGCACGCCGTGCGTGAACCAACTGGCGAATTGCTTCATCTTGCCGATGGCGCCGGGAATTTCCTCGGCGATCAGCATGGAATAATATGTGCGAATCATTTCATAGCGGTCGGCGTCGGACGGTTCGCGGTACGCGCCCGTGGTGAAGAATTCCGCCATCTGGCGAAAAATCCAGGGATTGGAGGCGGCCGCGCGCCCGATCATCACCGCGTCGCAGCCGGTCTGTTCGTGCAGCGCCAGGGCGTTTTGGGGCTTGAATACGTCGCCGTTGCCGATGACGGGAATGCGCACCGTTTGTTTGACCTGTTGGATGATTTCCCATCGCGCCCGGCCGCTGAAACCCTGGACGCGGGTGCGAGGATGGACGGCCAAAGCTTCCGCCCCGCAGTCCTCCGCCAGGCGCGCCACTTGTATGGCCACGATTTCTTCCTCGCTCCAACCCGAGCGGAGCTTGATGGTAAAAGGAATCTTTACTGCGGCGCGAATGGCGCGCACTATTTTTTCCAGCAAGGGCAGATCTCGCAGCAGCCCGGAGCCGCCGCACTTCACCACCTTTTTCGCGGGGCAACCCAGGTTCAAGTCCACCAAGTCAAATCCCAGGTCTTCGATTTGGCGGGCCGCGTCGGCCATGTGCGCGGGGTCAGCGCCGAAGATCTGCGCGCTGATGGGCCGCTCTTCCTCGGTGTAGTAGAGATAACGTTGCGAACGGAAATTCTGGCGAATCATGCCCTCGCTCGATACGAATTCCGTCATGATCAGCCCGCAACCGCCCAGGCGCTTGATGAAGCGGCGGAAAACCGTGTCGGTAATGCCCGCCATGGGCGCCAGAATGTGCGCCGGGCGGATGGCTACGTTGCGAATTTGAAGCTCTTGAAATACCATACTGATAATTACTTGCCAGAAGAACAACGCCGATTCCCTAGCGTCCACGGTCCGATTGTGGGCGGATTGGGGAAGGTTGTCAACTGGCGGTGCTCTCGACAAATTGGGACCGGCGCCGCCCCTCCCTTCCATCTGCCGACAAGCAAGATCGCTAACTTCTGCAACTGCGCATTAGCTCTTTCACTGATCGGCGACAGCGCTCCTGGAGCGCCGCTTCAGCGGAACTCATGCAGAGCGTTTCCGCGGAGGAGATGCTGACTCGTTGCCGCCGTCTGCCTTAGCTCAGCGGCCGTGGACGCTCATGCGGCGAAAAGGCTGCGGGCCATGGCTTCACGCTCCTTCAGGCCGGCGCCCTCGAACTCGCTGACCACTTGTTCCAGCAGGCTAGGCACATCAAGGCCCTGCGGGCACTTCTGCACGCAATCCCGGCAGTGCGCACACAACGACGCGTAGCTGGGCGTGCCCGCCACGATCCCTCCCATGCGTAGTACGTAAAGGAACGGGGCCGCCGACTTCATGCCGAAGGTGTGATAGGCGTTGAACAACGAAAAGCATTCGGAGATATTGACGCCCGAGGGGCACGGCTGGCAGTACCCGCAGCCCGTGCAACCAACCTTCATGATTTCGCGGTATTTCTTGCTCACTCTCGAGATCAGGCCGAGATCTGCACCGGGGAGCGAATCCGGATGGGCGTCCTCCGCGATCTTGAGATTCTCTTTCACCTGGGCCTCATCGTTCATCCCTGACAGAACTACGGTCACTTCCGGGTGATTCCAAACCCATCGCAGGGCCCACTCGGCCGGAGTCCGGCGGCTCGCCGCTTCCTGCCAGAGGGCTTCGATCTCAGGTGGTTGGGGAGAAGCGGCCAGCGCGCCCCCGCGCAGGGGCTCCATCACGACCACGCCCAGGCCCTTCGCCGCGGCGTATTTCAGCCCCTCGGTGCCGGCCTGGTTATCCTCGTCGAGGTAGTTGTATTGAATCTGGCAGAACTCCCACGGATAGGCGTCAACGATGCGTTTAAAATCCTCACGGAGCCCGTGGAAGGAGAAGCCCGCGCTGGCAATTCGCCCGTCCGCCCGAGCCTGGTCGAGAAACTCCGCAACGCCGAGCGCCGCCACCCGGTCCCAAGTGGTTCCATTCAGCGAGTGGACCAAGTAGTAGTCGAGGCGTGAGGTGGCAAGCTTCTTGAGCTGCGCATCGAGAAAGCGGTCCATGTCGGCACGGTTGCGGACGAGCCAGGCGGGCAGCTTGGTAGCGAGTTTCACCCGCGCGCGATAACCGCCGGCGAGGGCTCGGCCGACAAACGGTTCGCTTTCACCTCCATGATACGGCCAAGCCGTATCGATGTAGTTCACTCCGTGATCGATGGCGTAGCGGATCTGGCGTGCGGCCCGCTCTTCGTCGATCCGGTCGTTCTTCTGCGCCAGACGCATGCAGCCGAATCCCAGGATCGCCAATTCATTGCCCGTCTTCGCCACCTTCCTATAGAGCATCGCTTTTCCTCTCCGTTATAGGACTCATATTGATGGCCTGTCCCCCCGCCCCGGCATGACATCCTCGGCATTGGCGATGCCGAAGCGCATATGGCCTTCGGCCACCAATTCGCCGTCGCGAAGGATGGAGCCGCGCAACTCGCCGAATTGCGCCTTCATTTTCACGACTTCCGCTTCCACGCGCACTGTATCGCCGGCTTCAATGGGTTTGATAATACGTGCCGAGGGTATATTCAGGATCATAGCAATCTTTCCGGCCATCTCCGGGCGCTCCATCACCAGGACTGCTCCCACCTGTGTGACCAGTTCGAGAATAACGCCGGTGGGGATATTCGCGACGCCCGGGGGATTCCCGCGCGCAGCCTCGTCGTCGAGGGAAAAGTGCTTCATCGCCACAATGCGCTGTCCGGGAACGAACTCCGACACTCGGTCGACAAAAAGAAAGGGGTAGCGGTGGGGAAGAATGCCGGCGATGTTGACAGAAGAGAATTGATTCATGGGATCATCGAGCCCTCGGGTCATTCAAAGTCGAAACGCGAAAATCGAAATTCGAGACTAGCAACCCGAGCGCCGAATTTCGAGTTTCAAGTTGCGAGATTCATCTTTCCCTTGGGCGGTTTGAGAAGCTCCCGTTTCAGCGCCGGGTTGCGGCTGGTCCAATCGCCGGGGCGGTCCTGGTCCGCCGCGTACTGCGCGCGCACAGCTTCCAGCTTGGAGTCCATCTCGTCCAGGAAACTCACCACCAAGGCCTCGGCAAACATCGGTTCCTTGGGCGATCCAAATTCCAGCTTGCCGTGATGGGAGATTATAATGTGCTCGATCTCGCCCTTGAGTTGGGCAGGGAAGTCGGGAATCTGGCGAATCTTTGCCTGCACCATCTCCAGCCCCATGCTGATGTGCCCGACCAGTTGCCCGCGGGTGGAGTAGCGGAAACCGGCGACAAAACTCAGCTCTTCCGTCTTGCCAATATCATGGAGCACTATGCCGGCCACGATCAAGTCGCGCCGCAGCCAGGGATAATGATCTGCCACGCCATCGCCCAGCGCGACGAGCGACGACACATGTTCCAGCAGCCCGCCCAGGAAGGCGTGGTGATAGCTCATGGCGGCGGGGGCCAGCTTGTATTTTTCCGCCAGAGGCGCGTCTTCCAGGATGCTGAGCAGCAGAGCGCGCAGCGGACCTTCGCTCATGCGGCGCACGCGTGCGAGCAACGCGGCGAACATCTCCTCGGGATTGCGCTCGGTGCGCGGAAGATAATCGCGCAGGTCCACTGCGTCGGGCGCGCAAGTCGTAATCTTGCGGATGCGGAGCTGCGGCGTGCCGCGATAACTTTCCACTTGCCCTTCCACCTGCACAACGTCGTCGGCCTCGAAAGCGGGAGTCGTGCGTTCGGAATAGTCCCAGAGTTTGGCGGCAATGACCCCCGTGTTATCTTGCAGGCTGAGGTCCAGATAGGCGGCGCCGTTGCTGGCGGTCTTGCGCTCTTTGGATTGGACCAGGAAGGTACTGCGCACCGGTGAGTTCGGCGTGAGGTCCCTGACAAAAGTCGGTTTCATTGAGTTCTTTCGGGGGTTAACGCCGCTCCCGGCGTTTCCGCGCCGGTGTCAATATATCCTGGGGCCAGAAAAATGTAACTGTCTTTGCGAAGTTGGGTCAGAAACTCGCGCATCTTGGGTTCCATGCGCTGGTTGTACAAGGCCTCCTCCACGCGCGATTCAACTTCCTCAAACTTGGGGATGCCCGGGCTGAAGCGCTCCAGGACCCGCAGGATCAGGTATCCGCTTTTGACTTTGATGGGGTCCGTGTATTCGTTAATGTCAAGCTTGCTGACCGCGGCAGCGATCGCCGGGGCGATGGCTCCCGTTTTCATAAGGCCAATATCGCCGCCCTGGTCAGCACTGGGGTCGTCGGAATACTTCTTTACCACCTCGCTGAATTTCGCGCCGCCCTTCAATTCCGCCTCCGCGTCTTTGGCGCGTTTCTCCGCCTCCTCCGGCTTGTACTTCTCCGTAGAAACCAGGATTTCCGCTAAGTGGATCATGCCCTCGGAAGTAAAATCGTTCTTGTGTTGATTGTAATACTGCCGCGCCTCTTCCCGCGAGACCACAATGCGGGAACCCACATCGCGGCTGATGACTTCCTGCATGAGGAGTTGGCGGCGGATCTGGTCCTTGAAGTCCTCCCAATTTACTCCTTGTTGTTCCGCCTCCTTTTCCAAATCTTCGATCGTCGCAAGCTTATCCTCTTTGCGAATTCCATCCAGCCGCTTGATGACGTCTGTGTCGACGTTAATGTCCTCGTCTTTGCCTTTCTGGACCATCAGCGACTCGTCGATCAGGTTGCGCAGGAGGTTCTTGCTCTCGTCATTTAATTTGGTGTCGAGGTCGGGTCCGGAGAATTGCTGGGAGAGCTCTTCGCGAAGCTTGCCCTTTTCCCGTTCATACTGCCGTTGGGTAATAATTTCACTGTTGACGCGCGCGATGATGCGCTCCACCACGTGGGCGGCTCGCACGCGGGGCGCGGCAAGAGTCGCCGCCAGGATGGCGCATGCCAAAATGGTGACCGTTCGCTTCATCGTTCCCCTCCAACGCATGTCATCACTCGTCAGCATTCGCGATGTCTTTGCGATGACCGGCAACTGACCACCGACAACTTATCTTAAGTCTGGGGACGTAATTCCTGCAAGACGTTTTGGATTTGCGTCAGTAAGTCGCCGTCGCGCTCGCGCGCGCGGAAGCGCAGGACGCGGTCCGGGCGGAAGCTGGCCTCACGGCGTCCGCGCACAAACTTCGCCAGCCGCTGCGCGTCCACCGGGGCCTGCTCATGAAACTTGATCCAGATTTCATCCCCCTTGCGCTCCAGCGTTTGCACCAGCAAGCGCTCCGCCGCGCTTTTTAGCAAGGCGTAATCCAGCAGGTTGAAAACCGCAGGGGGAAGGGGACCGAAGCGGTCCGCCAGCTCGGCCTCCATATCCGCCCGCTCGCCGGCCGTGGCCGCACTCGAGATGCGTTTGTACATGCGCAACCGCTGGTTCTCGTCGGGAATGTAAACGTCGGGAATCTTGATATCGAGGCCCAGGTTGAGCGAGGTGCGAACTTCGATCTTGGCTGGGGTGCCCTTCAATTCCTCCACCGTTTGCTCCAGCATCTTGAGGTAGAGGTCGATACCGATAGCGTTCAGGTGGCCGTGTTGCTCGGCTCCCAGCAGATTACCGGCGCCGCGCAACTCCAAGTCCAGCGCCGCCAGGCGAAAGCCCGCGCCGAGATCGGAGAATTCCTTCAGCGCCGCCAGGCGCCGCCGCGCGATGGGCGTCAAGGTATCTTCCGAGGCAATCAGGAAGAAAGCGTAGGCGCGGCGGTTCGACCGGCCCACGCGTCCGCGAAGCTGGTAGAGGTCGGCGAGGCCAAAGCGGTCGGCGTGATTCACAATGATGGTGTTGGCACGCGGAATGTCGAGGCCGTTTTCAATGAGCGCCGTAGCCACCAGCACATCGTATTCACCCCGCATGAACTTCAGCATCACTTGCTCGAGATCCTTCTCGCCCATCTGGCCGTGGGCCACGCCAATCCGCGCAGTGGGGAGCAGGCGTTGCAAAAGCGCCGCCATCTGGAAAATCGATTCCACCCGGTTGTGCACAAAGAAGGCCTGTCCCTGCCGTTGCATCTCCTGCATGATCGCCGACTGGATGAGCGCCTGGTTGAAGGGCGCGACGGTGGTTTGGATGGCCAGGCGGCCACGGGGCGGAGTCTCGATCACGGAAAGGTCGCGCAATCCTCCCAGCGACATGTGCAGCGTGCGGGGAATGGGCGTCGCCGACATAGTTAATACGTCAACGCCGGACTTTATTTTCTTCAGCTTTTCTTTGGCCGCCACTCCGAAGCGCTGCTCCTCGTCCACAATCAGCAAGCCCAGGTCGCGCAGTTGGACGTCCTTGGAAAGCAGGCGGTGCGTTCCAATCAGGATGTCCACGCGGCCGGCTTCCGCCTCGGCGACAGTCTTTTTCTGCTCCGCGGGCGAGCGAAAGCGGCTGAGCATTTCCACGCGCACGGGGAATGCCACCAGGCGCTGGCGAAACGTGGTGTAGTGCTGGAAGGCCAGGACCGTGGTGGGGGCGAGCACGGCCACTTGGCGGCCGTCCTGGATTACCTTGAAGGCGGCGCGCATGGCGAGCTCGGTTTTGCCGTATCCCACATCGCCACACAGCAACCGGTCCATGGGCTCGGGGCTCTCCAGGTCGTGTTTGATGTCGGCCAGGGCCGTGAGCTGGTCCGGCGTTTCTTCAAAAGGAAACGCGTCTTCGAACTCGCGCTGCCAGGGCGTGTCCACAGAAACGGCAACCCCGCCGCGCATTTTGCGATCGGCGTAAAGTTGCAACAGTTCCTGCGCCATGTCGCGTAAGGCGCGTTTGACGCGCGTCTTGGTGCGTTCCCAAGTCGCGCCCCCCAGGCGGTCGAGGGGAGGTTTGGCGCCTTCGTGCGAGCGGTACTTTTCCACCAAGTCCAGGCGTTCCAGCGGCACGTAGAGCTTGGCCTCATCCTGAAATGTGAGCAGCATGAAGTCGTGCGCCGAGCCTGCGACGGTGATTTGCCGCAGGCCTTGATAAATGCCGATGCCGTGGTCGATGTGCACGACGTAGTCGCCGACTTTCAGGTCACTCAAGTCGGAGATGAAGCTGGAGATTCCGGAACGTCCGCGCCGCCCGTGCGCGGCCCAGTCAAACCCGCCGAACAAGTCTGCGTCCGCCAGCCACAATTGCCGCAGCTCGGGAAGCGCCACGCCTTCGCGAATCTCGCCCCGCGCAATCAGAACGCCGCCGAAATCCGGCGCCGAGGGGGTGGCGTCGCGTTTTTCCTTTTCCCCTGTGAGGGTGGTAAAGGCAATTTCGTAGTCCTTCAGAATCTCCCGCAGACGGTCCACCTTGCCCAGGGTGGGAACGACAAAAATAACGGATTCTCCCTGCTTTACCTTAACGCGCAAATCCTCCGCCAGAACCTTTACCCCGCCTTGGTACTTGGGAGGAGGCATCGTCAGAATCGATTCATTGGGCCATCGGGCCATCGGGTCATCGGAGGAATCTGGTGATCGGGAGATCGGATGAGCGGGTGAGCGAATCTCTTGCTCGTCACTTGCCACTTGCCCCTTGTCACTGGTCTTGCCTACCGCTTGCTTGTCACTCGTCGCTTGCCACTCGTCACTGATTTTACGCCACTCGTCACTGTTCTTCGCCCCCTCCGGGGGGAAGTACAGGTCGCCGCCGATGACCATTGCTTGGGCGCTGGCGTCCGTGGCTGGCGTGAGGTTTTCTATGCCGAGTTCCTTGAGCGATATCTGTGGGACGCCCTTGATGGCTGAAAGGAATTCCGCCTCGGTCAGATAAACCTCGCGAGGTTCAGGGCGGGGCGGAGCGATGTCGCGAACTTCTTCAAAACTCGCCGTCAAGCTCTCAATCGTGGTCGAGATTTGAGCGCGGCGGTCGAGGAGTTCGTCCCAAACCAGCACCGGGCTGTCCAAAAGGGAAAACAGCGTTAGCCGGTGCGGCTCGACGAGGGAAACAAAAAACTCCCACCCCGGAAAAGTGTTGGAATGTTCCGCCGCCCAGTCGGGTTCGCGCTCGGCGAGCGGTGTGCCTCGCGATTGCGCGCGCTCGCGAGCCCTCAAGGTGAGCACCCGCACCAGCCGTTCGAAGAATTGCGGGGAACGCTGCGCTTCCGATAGCGGCAGAAGCAGTGCCTGGGGCACGGGTTTGCGCGAGCGTTGCGATGAGGGATCGAATTCCCGCACCGACTCGAGCTGGTCGCCGAAAAATTCCAGGCGGAAGGGCCATTCGGCCTCGGGAGGGAAAACGTCCACAATTCCGCCGCGCACGGAGTATTGGCCGACGGCAACCACGGGCTCTCCGGGCTCATACCCAACACTCCGCAAGTGCTCCACAAGGTCGTCAAGATTCAGCTCGTCACCGACCTTGAGTCGCAGGGTGAGCGAGGTGTAAAAGGCGGCCTCGCGGAAGCGCCCCATGGCTGCGGCGACAGGAGCGAAAATCAGGCGTACGCCGCCCCGCGCCAGGCTCCCAAGCGCTACGGCCCGCTGCTCCTGAATTTCCGCGTGTGGCGAGCGGCCTTCGTAGGGTGAGCAGTCCAGCGCCGGCAGTATTTGCACTGAGCCCGCGGCCCCGGGCTCCAGCCATTCCAGAAATGTTGACGCCGATTGCCCGTAGTTTTGCGCCGCCTCGTTGTCAGGTGTCAGCACCACCACCGGCCGCTTCACCCGATGCGCCAGGGCTGCCACCACCATCGCCTTGGCGGTGGGCGTCAGACCGGAGACGGCCAGGGGTTGACCGTCAGGCGTCGTCAGCGCCGCAACTGCCGCGCGCACGCTGGCATGTTCGAGAAGGGGCTGGAATAGGGATTGAAGATCGGCCATGGAATTACAGCAATTTCCGTCGACCAACAAGCAAAACCGCGACTGAAACGATATCTTTGCTGCGAATAAACCATACCCTTGCCGCGGATGCCTCGGCAACTTTTTTGTTTGCGGGTGGGGTTCGGCAATGGCCCGCGGATGGTGGATCGGTTTGGTTTTTGTAGCGGCGATCTATGACCGCCGGCGTTTGCCTCGATAGGTGGCACGGACAGCCTGCTGGGATTCATCGGGATCCCGCCCGCGTCAAGTCATGGCCAGAACTCCGATAGATCGGGACAGGTAAGCGATGCCACAATACGGCCCGACCCGCATCTTCCAAGAAGTGCTACTGGCGGGTTGTGCTTTACGACGGCGCCGCACGTGACCATTACAACCGCTAAGTACTTGATGGGCAAGGCCCATGCTGTGCCCTTCTTCGCGCATTACCAACCACAATGCCAAGCCTTCGCATTTCCTACGTGCAAGCCCTTTCCTTTCTATCGAAAGGCAAATCGCCTGGAGATCATTCAATAACGTGACATTTTGTCATAGCACCTTCGGGCGATTGCTATTTACTTTCCCGGGACTTACACTTGATGTTCTCATTCAGCTTTTTGCCTTAAAAGAGTTCTCTCATGGTCTCGCGCCCCGACGTTTCTACGCAGTCGCAGACTGCGATTAAACGCTTTGTTTTCTGCTGTGGAGGGAGTGGCCCTCCATTCCTCGCCGTCGTGTGCTTTGGCGTTTTTCCGCGGATACAAGCCCCAGAGAGTGTTCTGCCTAACCATCAGATTCCTGCCGCGCTCGCGAAGGCTCAGCCACAGTTCCTCGCGAGTTTCGTCAAGCGGCCTTTCAGTTTTGAGACTACGCGGGACCAGACCGATGCCCGGGTGCGCTTCCCGGCGCGCGGCGGTGGTTTTCCGATTTTTCTCAATGATGGCGAGGCCACCCTGACCTTGCAGAAATCCCTGCCCGGCCCTCTCGGCATGACCGGGTGGGGCAGGTTCGGACCTCCCGCCCTTTGCGGCCCGTTTGATCCGCGCGCCGGACGCGGGCCGAGCCTTGCTGGCGTCTGGGGGTTACTGGGGCAGCCGCTGGTTCCCGGCCTCAGCCAAATGGTTCCCCTCCCGGCCTCGGGTGAAGTCCGTGACCGCGAGGCAGGAATCTACGTAATCGCAAAGTGTGTATCGCGGACGCTGGCGGCCTGACCGTCGAAGTCGCGGGAAAAGAGATTATGCTAACCAAGGAGACTTATTTTATGCACCCAGGTCAAAGTTCTGCCCGCCTGCAAGGGGCTTTCCTCCTGCATCGGCAGCGCTACGTGGTGGTTTTCCTTAGCGCGATGATGGCGATCATGGCCCTGCTGGCCACGCCGGAAGCGCAGGCGCAGAGCCCGGCCCCGACGACGACAACGCTGGCGCTGTCTGATTCTTCGGGTCTGCTGTCGTCCGGTTCTTCGGTAACCGCGGGGACGGTAGTGACTTTTACGGCCACGGTGATCAACACCTCTCCGGTCACCACCGGCCTGGTGACCTTCTGCGATTTTGCCACGGCCACCTATTGCGATAACTCCGCCCTCATCGGGACCGCGCAGTTGACCTCGGCGGGGACCGCGATCATAAGCCTCGTTCCGGGAATGGGGAACCACAGCTATGTGGCGGTCTTCAACGGAACTCCCTACGGAACACCAGCGAATGCCGCCAGCACCTCGTCGCTGCAGGCGCTGACGGTAACGGGGTATAGGACGACGACGTCGATTTCCGCTTCCGGCTCGGCGGGCAGCTACACCCTGACGGGGACGGTGGTCGGGTGGGGCAATAGCAATGTGGGGCCGACCGGGAGCGTGTCGTTTATGGATGCGACGAACAGCGACTATGTCCTGGGTATGGCAACGCTGGGGACGGCAACCTCTGCCGCGCCCTTTGCGGCGAACTCCCCGTCCCCGTATGCGACGGGAAACGGGCCGCATGGTGTAGCGGTGGGGGACTTCAACGGGGATGGCATCCCCGACCTGGCAGTGGCGAATTATGCCAGCAGCACCGTGAGCATACTGCTGGGGAGCGGTGATGGCACCTTCACGGTGGCGACCACCCTCTCCTCAAGTTCAGGGGGGTTCAATGGTCCTGTAGATGTAGCGGTGGGGGACTTTGACGGTGATGGCAACCTTGACTTGGCGGTGGCGAATTACGCTAATAACAGCGTGAGCATAATGCTAGGCAACGGCGAAGGCACCTTCACGGCGGCGTCTGGCAGCCCCTATACAACAGGATTCTCGGGACCCCGTTCCGTGGCCGTGGGGGACTTCAACGGGGATGGCCTTCCCGACTTGGCGGTGGCAAATTTCAACAACAGCACGGTAACCGTGCTGCTCAACAATGTATCTGACCCGGGCACTTTCGTTGAGGCGCCCGGCAGCCCCTTTGGAGGGGCAGAGATCTTCGCACCCCGTTCCGTGGCCGTGGGGGACTTCAACGGGGATGGATGGCCCGACTTGGCGGTGGCGAATTACGGCACTGGCACGGGCACTGGAACGGTAACTGTGCTGCTCAATAAGGCAAATGGCGCGGGCACCTTCGCAGCGACGACCTACAACCCCTATGCAGCCGGCTCCGCTCCGACCTACGTGGCCGTGGGAGACTTCAACGGGGATGGCAAGCCCGACCTGGTGGTGACGAATGGGGGTAGCAACAATATGAGCGTGCTGCTCAATATTTACAGCGGAACCGGTACGGACCCCTTCGCGACTTCCGCCTCTTCCACCTTCCCCACGTATGAAACGGGCAGCACGCCTTGGGCGGTGGCCATAGGGGACCTCAACGGGGATGGCAACGCCGACTTGGCGGTGGCGAATTGCTCTTCTTCATCCCCCAATAATTGCTACGCTACCACTGTCACCGGAACGGTGAGCGTGCTATTGGGTAACGGCGCTGGCGCCTTTTGCGATGCCACTGACACGGACAGTTATTGCGCGAACTTTGATCTCCCCAACGCGAACTCCTATTCTGTGGGCGCCGGTCCCGTTCACGTGGCCGTGGGGGACTTTAATGGGGACGGCCTCGCTGACTTGGCGGTAACGAATTACGATGACGAGCTCAGCGGAGGGGTGAACGTACTGCTGAACGGTGTAACGCAAACGGCGACGGCGACGACGGCATCAGCCGTTGCGGTCCCGGGAACAGGCGGGTCTGACAATGTGGAGGCCAGCTATGCGGGGGACAGCAATTTTGCGCCCAGCACGTCAACCCGGACTGCGTTGACCTCATCCTCTGCGGCCTTGAGCATCACGGCCAGCAGCACCTCGATGACTTACGGCGGGACGGTACCCCCCATCACCCCCCTTTACACCTATTACAATGGTACGGCCAACGTTGTGAATTCGCCCACGGCGCCGAGCGGCACGACCACTCCGAGTTGCACGACGACGGTAACAAGTTCCTCACCGGTGGGGACATATATTGGGGCCAACACCTGCTCGGTGGCGACGAGCAGCACCTTCACCAACATCTCTTACGTGGCGGGTACGATGACCGTGACCCAGGCGACACTGACCATCACGGCCAGCAGCGGGACGATGACTTACGGCGGGACGCCACCTGCGGTCACAGCCAGTTACAGCGCGTTTGCAGGCAGCGACACGGTGAATAGCCTGACCACCGCTCCCACGTGCACAACGACGGCGAGCAGTTCTACCCCGGCGGGGACGGACACGGGGGCCGACACTTGCTCGGGAGCTGTGGACCCCAATTACTCCTTCACCTATGTGGCAGGCAATGTGACGGTAGGCACGGGGTCACTGAGCATCACCGCCAGCAATGGATCGATGACTTACGGCGGGACGCCTCCCACCGTCACCCCCAGTTACAGCGGGTTTGTGAACGGCAACACAGCGGCGAGCCTGACCACCGCTCCCACGTGTACCACGACGGCGAGCAGTTCCACCCCGGCGGGGACGGACACAGGTGCTAACACCTGCTCGGGAGCCGTGGACCCCAATTACTCGTTCACCTATGTGGCAGGCAATGTGACGGTAGGCACGGCGTCACTGACGATCACGGCCAGCAGCGGGACGATGACTTATGGCGGGACGCCTCCCACCGTCACCCCCAGTTACAGCGGGTTTGTGAACGGCAACACAGCGGCGAGCCTGACCACCGCTCCCACGTGCGCGACGGCGGCGACTAGCTCCACCCCGGCGGGAACAGACACAGGGGCTGACACCTGCGCGGGAGCAGTGGACCCGAACTATACGATCAGCTACGTGGCGGGGAATGTAACGGTGGGTACGGTGCCCCTGAGCATCACGGCCAGCAGCGGGACGATGACCTACGGCGGGACGCCACCGGCCGTCACACCCAGTTACAGCGGCTTTGTGAACGGGGACACAGCGGCGAGTCTGACCGCCGCTCCCACGTGCATGACGGCGGCGACCAGTTCCACCCCGGTGGGGACGGACGCGGGGGCCGACACCTGCGCGGGAGCCGTGGACCCGAACTACACCATCAGCTACGTGCCGGGGAACGTGACGGTAGGTACGGTGCCCCTGAGCATCACGGCCAGCAGCGGGACCATGACTTACGGCGGCACGCCTCCCACCGTCACCCCCAGTTACAGCGGCTTTGTGAACGGGGACACAGGGGCGAGCCTGACCGCCGCTCCCACGTGCACGACGGCGGCGACCAGTTCCACCCCGGCGGGAACGGACACAGGTGCTAACACCTGCTCGGGAGCCGTGGACCCCAATTACTCGTTCACGTATGTGGCAGGCAACGTCACGATAAATGCGGCGTCACTGACCATCACCGCCAGCAGCGGATCGATGACTTACGGCGGGACGCCTCCCACCGTCACCCCCAGTTACAGCGGGTTTGTGAACGGCAACACAGGGGCGAGCCTGACCACCGCTCCCACGTGCGCGACGGCGGCGACTAGCTCCACCCCGGCGGGAACAGACACAGGGGCTGACACCTGCGCGGGAGCCGTGGACACGAATTACACCATCAGCTACGTGCCGGGGAATGTAACGGTAGGTACGGTGCCCCTGAGCATCACGGCCAGCAGCGGGACCATGACTTACGGCGGCACGCCACCCACCGTCACCCCCAGTTACAGCGGCTTTGTGAACGGGGACACAGCGGCGAGCCTGACCGCCGCTCCCACGTGCACGACGGCGGCGACCAGTTCCACCCCAGTGGGGACGGACGCGGGGGCCGACACCTGCGCGGGAGCCGTGGACCCCAATTACTCCTTCACCTATGTGGCAGGCAACGTCACGGTAAACGCGGCCTCACTGACCATCACCGCCAGCAGCGGGACCATGACTTACGGCGGGACGCCACCCACCGTCGCACCCCTTTACACTTATGGTGCGGTGGTGAACTCGTCCACGCCGCCGAGTGGCATGACGACCCTTCCGACCTGCACGACATCGGCGAGCAGTTCCACCCCGGCGGGGACGGACACGGGGGCTGACACCTGCACGGGAGCCGTGGACCCGGACTACACCATCAGCTATGCGCCGGGAAACGCGACGGTGAACAAGGCGACGCCGGTGATCACCTGGGCCACGCCCGCGGCGATCACCTACGGGACCGCGCTCAGCAGCACGCAGTTGGACGCCACGGCCTCGGTGGCCGGGACGTTCGTCTATAGCCCGGCGGCAGGGACTACTCCGGCAGCCGGAACCGATACCCTCTCGGCCACCTTCACTCCCAACGACGCAACGGATTACAACACGGCAACGGCCAGCGTCACCCTGGCGGTGGCGGATTTCACTTTCGGCGCATCGTCGGGTTCTTCCACCACGGCCACGGTGGCGCCCGGGTCCTCCGCCACCTACACCTTGAGTGTGGGCAGTGAAGGGGGATTCAACCAAAGCGTGACCTTCACCTGTGCCGGGGCTCCCTCCGAGGCCACCTGCACGGTTTCGCCCAGCCCGGCAGCGGCGGGGACGAAGGTCACCGTCACCGTTACCACGACTGCCCCCTCGTTGAGCGCGCCACGCTCACGGCCGCTTCCCCCAGCTCCACCGCTCTCGACGGGCCTAAGAAACCTGTTACTGCTCTCCTTGGTTCTGGCGGCGATGGCGTGCGCTTTCTCGCGCCGGAAGCAAATCGGCACGAGGCGGTGGAAGGGCGCATTCTTGCCGCTGGCGGCGGGAATGCTGCTGGCTCTGGCACTGGCCGGCTGCGGCGGCGGGGGTGGCAGTGTCACGCCCCCGCCTAACGGCGGAACCCCGGCGGGAACCTACCCGCTGACGGTGACGGGCAGCACGGGCTCAGGCTCTTCCGCCTTGAGCCACAGCGTGACCCTCACGCTGACCGTGAGTTAGGAGAAACAGGGGTGGGATTGGAGCGCCGGCAGCCATGGGCCGAGCCGAAGCGCAGCGGCGGGCCGGCGCGGCCCTTTACCCATCACGTAATCCTTGCTCTGTGATGCGTCCTGGTCCAGACTAAGCAGAGTGATGCGCGACCGGATTTATCTTGCGGGCTTTCTGATTGGCGCCGGCATGCTGCTCTACCTTGGCCGGGGCCTTTTGCAGCAGTCGGAGCTGGCGACCTGGGGACTGACCTTCGGCGGCACTAGCGCTGTGGCCGTACTGGTCATGACGCTCTACCGCGTCCAGCACGAGTTGCGTGCCAGCCGCCGGGAACTGGCCCGCAAAGAGGCCGAGCTCAGCTTCGCGCTACAGGTTCAACAAGCTCTATTCCCGCAGAGTTTTCCCGCCCATTCGGGTCTGGAATTCTCCGCCGTGTGCGTTCCGGCGCGCGGCATCAGCGGCGACTACTACGACGTCATCCCGCTGCCCGACGGCCGCCTGGCCTTGGCGATTGCCGACGTCAGCGGCAAGGGAATCTCGGCTGCCATTCTGATGTCGAACGTTCACGCCGTGCTGCGCATGCTGGCGTCTTCGGGACGAACGCCGGGCGGCTTGTTCGCCGATCTCAACCGCCACCTGCTGCAAGTGTCGGACAATTCCCAATTCATTACCATCTTCTATGCCGAATGGGACCGCGCCACGCGGCGCCTGCACTACATTAATGCCGGGCACCTGCCGGCGCTGCTGTTTGGCCGCCGGGAACGCTTGCGGCTCAGGGCCAGCGGGCCGCCGCTCGGCCTTTTCGAGGACGCCGCCTACACGGTGGGCGAGGTGGAACTGTCGCAAGGCGACCTGCTGGCGCTCTACTCAGACGGGGTTACCGAGGCGGGGGCGACCGAGGGCAGGGAATTCGGCGAAGAGCGCTTGATATCGATCCTTGCCGCCGACACCTCACGTCCCTTGATCGAGATCCAACGCAGGGTGGTGGGCGCGGCTCGCGACTGGTGGGGGAAAGAACTGGAAGATGACATGACCCTCCTGCTGGTGCGGGCGACGCCTTTGACCGAGGAGGCATCATGAAACTCCATGGACGCACTTTTCAGGAGCATTGGCGGCTGCTCCGGCCGCTTTTCGGCTTTATTGCCGCCGTCTGGGTGTTGCGTATGGTTCTGGGCTTCGCCGGCGTGCCCAAGTGGATCCTGCATTGGGTGAGTGTCACGCTTGCCACCACCGTGGCCATCTTCCTCGCCGTATTGCTCATCTATGCGCGGCGGTTCGGCGGTTACGTTAACGTTGTCTTTTCGGTCTTCCTGCTCAGCGTGTGGGAACAATTGTTGCTTTCCGGCGCCATCGCATTCGCTGCCATCACCGGGACGCGTAATATCTACTCGGCCCCGGAATTTGCTCCCCTGGGGACGCCGCTTCAACACGTCCTCGGGCACCTGACCTTTGGAATTGGCGTGGTTACGTTGTTCGGCTCGGCGGTCGGCTGTGCCCTGTTTTTTCTTCTCTCCCGCATCATGCCCGCGCCTTCAGCGCCCAAAGCAAACCAGTAGCGCCGCCCTGCGCCACCCCGCGGGAACCGTGCAGGCACCGGCAGGAGCGCCCAGCCCCATCCCGGTGGACCGCATTAGCCTGCCCGCCGACCCGCGCACCCGAATTTAAAATCCGTGGAACGAATCGCTAAGGTTAAAACCCGCAGGGGGAAGGTCGGAGGAACAGCCGCAGAGTCTCTGGAGCGCGCTACGGCCTCGGGGCCGACTACGCGCGGTTTGTCTAGGAAACAGCAACGACCAGGACAGTGGCGTCGTCCCCAAACTCGCCGCCGCAGAAATCGCTGACGCGGTCCAGCAAGCAACGGCGAAGCGCCTCCGCCGACAGTTGACGGTTGCGGCGCGCGGCCTCGGCCAAGCGCTCTTCGCCAAACTCCTCGCCGGTTCCGTCCACCGCCTCGCTCAGGCCGTCCGTAAACATCACCAGGCGGTCTCCGGGCCGCAGGCCGATCTCGCCCTGATCGTAAACACTCTCCTGGAAGGCGCCCACGATCAGGCCGCCTTGCTCCAGGCGTACCTGAGCACCGTCTTCCCGGGTCAGAACGGGTGGGTTGTGTCCGGCGTTGGCGTAGTGCAGGGTTTTGCGGTCGACATCCAGCAGGCCATAAAACAGGGTGATGAACTTGCCCTCCGTGGTGTTGCACGACATCACGCGGTTGACCTTCTCCACCAGTTCCTGGGGCGACCGGTTCTCGGCCGCCAGCGCCTTGACGACTGCTTGGAGGTTGGACATCAGCAGAGCGGCCGGCATTCCCTTGCCGGACACGTCGGCGACGCAGAGACCCAGCAGGCCGGCCCCGAATTTGAAGACATCAAAATAGTCGCCTCCGACAATGCGCGCCGACCGCCAACTGGCCGAAATCTCGAGACCCCGCACCTGCGGAATTCCCTTGGGCATAAGCGCCTGTTGGATTTCCCTGGCCTCCTCGTACTCCTGCTCCTGTTGGCGAAGACGGCCCGTTGGCGTTTCAATGCCGAACTGCCTCGCATACTCAGAGTTGAGCCGAGGCCAACCGAACTTCATTGCCTCGCCAGCAACGATGCGGCCGATGGGAGTTCCAATGAGAAGGCGATCCATAACATCGAAACAAATGTGCCACCCGGCAGCACCCATGGAGATGAAGCGGCGATCGATGCTGTGCCAGAGGGTCAGGCGCGTGCCGCCACCCAAGGCTTCGAGTTCCCAGCGGATATCGCTGCCATCCCAAGTGTATTCGAGCCGCCTCGGCGCCTCGGCCCGCTTCACCGTGGTCTCGAAGACATGCGGCGTCGTGGTCCGAATCATGGTGAGCTTCGCCGTGGTCCCGACCGTCCCCAGGCTCGCATCGGTTTCAAAGGGAGCCCACTCGCGCAGATGCGCTGGGTCGGTAAGCGCCTGCCAGACTTTTTCCGGCGAGTGGCGCAGGTCTCGGACGAGAATGAGCGTCCACTTTTCTCCGTCCTTCCGCACCTGCGCACCGTAGGCCGGACCCGGTGTGTACTGCTCGCGATCGGCCATCTTCTTCTCCTTAGCGGCGTGGCGCAGAGTCGTTCCGCCTTTTGGAACTACTCTGCGCCTCTTGCCCCTTCATAAAATCATCACCATGCTATTACCAGATTTCCGCTGAATGGCCGCCCTTACCAGCGCTTCAGTTGCGTGAGCTGAATAAGGTTGCCGCAGGTGTCGTTCAGCATGGCAATGGTCGAGGCGGTCACGTCGGTGGGCGGCATCGTGAACTCGCCGCCGCGGGCCTTGATCCGCTCGTAGTCGGCCTTGACGTCGTCGGTGAAAAACATGGCCGCGGGCTGGCCCTGTTGGAACATGGCCTGCTGAAACGCTTTGGCCGCGGGGTTGCTGTTCAGCGCCAGTTGCAGCTCCGTGCCGTCCGGTTCCTCGGGTGAGGCCACGGTCAGCCAGCGATAGGGTCCCTGACTGAAATCGGTCATCTTCACGAAGCCCAGCACTTCGGTATAGAAGCGCAGGGCCTTGGCCTGGTCGTCCACGTACACGCTGGTCACTTTGATTTTCATTTCGTTTCTCCTTTTTTACGTTCTCGGTCTGGGCCCCGTCGTCTTCTCCTTGTTCTTATTTTGGTTCGCGATGACTGATCCATACGGTCGAGGTGGCGTTCGAGAGCATCCACATGAGCGGACCAGTACCGCCGGAACGGCGCCAGCCAGGCTTCCACCTCCTGAAGTGGTTCAGGTTTCAGCCGGTAGAGACGGCGTTGCGCGTCCACCGTGGATTCCACGAAACCGGCCTCGCGCAGCACCCGCAGGTGCTTTGACACGGCCGGCTGCGGCATGCGAAGCTGGCGCTCGATCTCGCCCACCGACTGTTGGGACGGAGACCAGCAGGCTCAAGATCGCCCGGCGGTTCGGCTCCGCAATGATTTCGAATACAGGCCCCACTCTCTTCATATACCCCACAGAGCATATACGTGTCAAGGTATATTTGCAGGCAAGGAGGCGCAGGCAACGGTTCAGTCGGCGTGCGGGATGCCCCGTCCGATGCGCTTTTGGCGGAGGGGGCTGCATGCTCCGGCCGCTTCGGCGTCGAGGCGGGGACAAGGGCTGCCGTCCCTTTCCCCAGGGGGCTCCTATCAGCTTGATATAACCCCTTTTCTGCGATACCTTACTGGCTATGGCTGACCCCTATTACAATGCGCAGCGCAAGTCCGAACGCCGTCCCATCCGTCTCGCCCTGGTGCTCGTGACAGACTCCGATGAAGGGGAAGTACGGAACGAGGGGTTTACGATTGATGTTTCCCAACATGGATGCCGGGTTGAGGGCGTTGCCACCATGTGCGAAGGACAGTTGGTTCGATTGTTACCTTGGGAGTCCCCCGAAGGCGCCATTGTGGGCCGCGTGGTGTGGGTGGGTGAACCGGCGTCGAAATTGGCGGGCGAAGCAGGTATCGAGTTCCTCCAGCCGCTCCCCTCGGATGTCTAGCGGGGAGTCAGGTGTCGGATCTCAGGTGCCGGGTGTTAGGGGCGGGAATCGGGATACGGGACGCGAGTTACGGGTAACGGGATTCAGGGCGGGGGGCTGAGCGGCGTTTTCCCCATATGCCACCTGCGACCTGCCGTCTACAAGATCGGGATTAGGAATTTGGGGTGAACTGCTAGCTGTCGCCTATGTGACCATGGTAAAATGACTATGGTAGGGAGGTGGGCATGAGGACCATGGCGGCAGGTTCGTTCAAAGCAAAATGCCTGGCGGTGATGAGCGAAGTTCAGGCCAGGAGAGAAACCGTCGTGATCACCAAACACGGCAGGCCCGTGGCCAAGCTGGTCCCCGCCGACAAGGATACCGACGACATCTACAATTTCCTCCGGGGCAAGGGTGCGGTGGCGGGCGACGTTATTTCTCCCGCTATCGAAGACTGGGGGAACCTCAAGTGATTCTCCTTGACACCCATGTGGTCGTCTGGCTGGCGTTTGATCCCAGCCGGCTCTCTCAGAAGGCAAGGACCGCCATTAACCATGCGCGTAAGAATGGAGAGGGCTTGGCGATTTCCAATATCACGCTCTTGGAATTGACGACCCTCGTAAAGAAGGGACGCATCCATCTCGATATCACGCTGGAATCCTTCTTGCGGGAAGTCGAGGCTCGATTCGTTGTCCTTCCCATCACGGGCCGTGCCTGCGTGCGCGCACTGGGGCTTCCTGCCGCTTATCCCCAGGATCCGGCGGACCGTATGATCGCAGCCACCGCGTTGGCTGAGGGCCTGCCTCTGCTCACCGCCGACCGTGAAATTCGCCGGTCGAAAGCCCTGCACACGATTTGGTGAGAGAAATTATGGCTCGGGCGCGGCGGGGTACGCGTGTTCCGGGGGTTTGGCCCTATCCCGGCCAAGGGCGCTCGCATTTACGATTACTCAAATCTATAATCCGCGTTGTATAATGCCATGCATGGCGAACCTTGCGACAACCTTGCCGGCTCCCCTCACGGCTTGGGAAGACGGAACGATCCGGATAGGATCTTCCCGCGTGCTCCTGGAGTTGGTGGTCCATCACTTCAAACAGGGGGCCACGGCGGAGCAAATTCAGCACAGCTTCCCCTCCCTCACCCTCCGGGAAGTTTACGGCGCCATCTATTATTACCTGGAGCATACGGAAGAAGTGGAAGAGTATCTTGCCGGCCAAGAGCGTCAGGCGGAAGAGGTGGAGCGCACCGTTCGCGGCGCCCAGGTTGCCACCTCCCTGCAAAAGCGGTTGGAAGAGCGGCACGCCCGCTCCTGCAAATAAGTCCCGTCCATGCTGAAGCTCCTCATTGATGAGAATCTGGACCAACGCATCTTGCGGGGGGTGCAGCTTCACGTTCCCGATTTGGTGTATGCCGTGGTTCAGGAAACCGGTCTGGCGGGAGCCCCGGATGCCGCACTGCTTGCATGGGCAGCCCGGAACCAGCACGTGCTGGTCACTCACGATCGGGGAACAATGCTGCGGGCCGCCCAGCAGAGAATGCGTTCAGAACAGAAGACTGCCGGTCTGGTCATCGTTAAAAAAGAGCTGCCTTTGTCAAGGGCCATCGAGGATCTCGTGTTGCTGCTAGAGTGCTCCACCGAAAGAGACGTTGAAAATCAGGTTGTGTTTATTCCCCTCTGACCCGAGCAGATTGCAATAGGTAATTCGCGCTTTGCGATTGGACTTCCGACCTCGGACTTCGGACTTTGTTTTTCGTCCCTGCCTTTCACAGGTCCCACACGTGCCCACGGGAAATTGCTGACCCCACAACTCAAGGCCCTGTGCCGGCCGGCGAAACCTTATTAGTGCGTCACTAAATCAGACGCAATGTATTCGCGACGTGCTGGACAAGTTTGATGTAGGATTACTTGCCAAGGGGACCCAACGTGAATGGTTTTCGATCAAATAATCTGTATGGCTTTGTTAGAGCTCGGCAGGTTGAGGGAACATTTCCAGGTGACAAGCAAACGGGTGTTTGGCCCATTACCGCAATGCGAGTTTATTACGGTTGGGGTGCTCTCCCCGAGGAATCCTGGCCCTATGGAAATGATTGGCCTCCGACCGAGCCGGTCGGCGTTGATCTTCTCGCAAAGAATCATCGGATTGGTCCTTATGGACGCGTTCGTACTGTCGCTGAATGCAGGGAGTCTGTCATTTCCGATGGTCCGGGGCTTCTTGTCAGTCTGGACATAACCGAAAAGTGGGCAAGACCCTCAGCGGGAAGAATCCCCGCGCCATCCGCGAAAGATATCTATCTTGGAACCCACGCGATCTCGCTGGACGCCTATGACCCTGCGCGTCGTGAATTCAAATTTTGGAATAACTGGGGAGATTCGTGGGGCGACGGGGGATATGGGTATATCACCGAGGAAGTGTTGGAGGCGACGTGGTGGGAAGGTTGGAGGAACATCCCCTGTCGGTTGGCGAATGCCACACCAACTGGGGTGCTACCCTATCCAAGGGCTTGGGCAATTAAGAAGAGTGATGGCTCAACCGTAAATTGGTTGGAACTCGTAGGCAAAGACGATGAGCGATTGGCTTGGGTGTCAGGGGTGGAGCATGGTGCAAACCTGGAAATCGAGGAGCTTTTTGTACGGCCCACATATCGCGGAGTTGGGCACGGCAAAAGATTGATGGGAACCATGTACAACTTGGCAAAGGACCGCCATCTGTTATTCAGATTGTGGATTTCTTTTGCGGATACGACATCCGACAATTTAAAGGTCATCGAAGCAATGGCCAAGCCTGTCGGACTGAGTATACAGGCCAGTGGGGTACGGTGGGCTCCTCTTGTTCTGGGCCCGGTAAGGGCTCACCCAACGGCACCAGCGCTGTCTTTTCCTTACCGTGAACAAGCACCCTCGATTTTCCCCGGTTTAGCCATGTACGCCAGTATAGTTCTGACTGGCTTAGGCACTAACCTCGTCTCCGCCGTCATTTACGACGCTATTAAGAGCTGGTTTGACCCAAAAAGCGGGAAGAGAATCAGGGTGAAGCTGGGCGATTTGGAAATCGAGACTTCGGAAGTCCCTGCGGATGAATTCCTGAAGCTTATTAAGGAGCTGCAACAGGTGAAAGACGAAGCCGAGATTAGGGCGAGGATTGTGGGAGCGGGGATCACAATGACGATTATCGATCGATGACCCTTGCTTTTGAGAACCAAACTAATCCAACTTTCTGAGACCGGCAGGGTGGCGCAGAGCGCACGTCGGCGGCCCAAAGACGAGACCGAAATCGGGCGGAGCCTACCACTCTCAAAAAGCTTGGGGCGACGATAGGTTCTGCGGATCCGGAGTTCGAGCCGTCCCCGCGCAAAATGGCGTTTGTGGGTGGGAACTAATATAGTGCGGAGAAGCGCACAACAGCGCTTTGCGCCGGCAGCCTTACAAACCATGTGCCTGAGGGAAGTCTGATTCTGCTAGAATGGCATGAAGGTGGCGGCTGAATCGGACTAGGCCGATGACACAAAGACGCGATTCCAACGTTTGGTGAGCCTGTATGCCTGCAGAACAAGCCCCTCAGATCCCGCAAATTGAAGTCTCGCCGATCACTGAACAAGAGCTCCAAAAGCCAGGTGCCTCTAAGTTGCTCTACAAGCGCACTGCAGAACTGGAGGCCGAGAACCTAGCGGTGAAGACAGAAGCCATAACCGAACGTATCAGAAAGGACCAGATGACTGTGCAGTTCCAACAGGCAGATACGCGAAAGCAGGTCCTCGAGGAAAGGCTATCCTCGCTTGGAGACAGAAACGCGATCTGCCAGCTGATCTGGGGGGCGATGGCAATCACACTGAGCTTTTTCATAGAATTCGGCCGGTCAGGAAACTGGAGTGGTTCAATCCTCTCCCTGGCGGCACTATTACTTTTAGGGGCTGCAATTTACTTGGCAAGCAGAGTGCCCGAGCGTGAACGCGGTGATGTGGCGCGCAAAGGGGCAAAAGGCGGATAAGAATGGACACAAAAGATTTCGAGGAAATACAGAAGCTGCGAGGGCAAATGGAAAAGGTAGCGAGAGCGGCGGTTATGACCACCTCTAAAACGCTGTTCGACCTTGGGAATAGCTACCGCCAAAGTGGCCAGTGGGCTTTGGGCATTGCCACTTTGAATGCGGCTTTTGAAGTCGGCGATCCCTATTACTCTGCCAACGCGCTCATAATGCTCGCCGTGATATACAAGCTTGTAGAAGACGCCAAGAAGGAAATGGAAACCTACAAACGGATTGCAGATCTCCCTGAAGAATTCAAGCAGTTCATAGACCCTATGCAGCTGGGGGTTGCTTATACGAGGACTGGAAGAATTGAGGATGCAAGAGAACGGTACGCGTACGCTGGGCAGCTCTCGCCGGGAAACCATATTGTTGAGGAAAACTTAGCTGAACTGCTGATCTTGCAAGGAGAACTTCAAGAGGGGCTAAGACTTGCTGAGAAATTACAAGCACGTCCTGAGGCAAAAATCTTTCTTGTAGGTAGAATTCTTAAAGCTCTCTCCCTGTCCATGTTGGGCCAGCCACAAGGTGCTTCAGAGGAAATCCGTTGGGTTGCACAGTATCTGATAACGCAAGGCGGCGTGCCGGAGGACTTCAGTTGGGATTTCCGAGATTCGCAGAAGTTGTGGGATAAAGTCGATTTGAAGATCGCCCAACTAGTAGTTCAGGTCTTGAGTAGAAGGATTAGCTTTGATGAGTTTCGCCGCAGTTGGATCGAAATTCAGCCACCCGCTACAGTAGGTCACACCGGACAGGGGGAGCTAACAACTCAAAGCTAACCGCTCACAGCCGACAGATAACAGTTAGATCTGAACGCTCAACATGTAGGTGGTAGGTCGAAGGTGGAATGTGGGAAAAACAGCGCCGAGTCCCGTGTCCCGAGTGCCGTCCCTGACACCCGGCACCCGATTTCCCGCCCCTTCAAGGTGCCGTGCGCAATTCCTCGCGGATCACTCGCCGCAGCGTTTCCTCGATCGCGGGCTGCCGCGCACGCTCGATATAAGCGCGCAGCGCGTTGTTGATCAAGGTTTGATAGTTGCCGCCCCCGGCGCGCTCCACCGCATTCCGGAAATACTCCAGAATGTCGGTGTCCAGGCGGATGGTAATGCGTTCCTTGCCGGGCGGCATGGGCAGCACTGGTCCGCGCTTTCCTTTACTGAAGTCGTAGGTTTTCATTCTTGTGCCTCATACTCTTTAAGCTCACGGGGTTCGGCGGGCCGCGCGGAGATGAGCCGAATGTCCTCGCCGCGATAGATGTAAACCACCACCAGCACACGCCCTTGAGCGTCCGCGCCCAGCGTTACCCACCGCGCCTCGGCGGGCTCGGATTCGTTATCGGCAAGGGTGATGGCGTACGGATCGTCGAGGACTAAAACCGCATCGGCAAAACGCACGCCGTGTTTCGCGACGTTCTTCCTTGCCTTCGTGCGGTCCCAGACGATCGCCATGTGTAGAGCATACACTTGTATGTACGCCATGTCAAGGGCGGGGGCGCTTTTCAATGTCCGTTATCCTGGAGGCAATCGCACTTCGTCAATCGGGAGGGGGCGAGAAGAAGCTTTCAGCTCTCAGCTTTCAGCGATCAAGAAAAAGACAGCAATAAGCTGATTGCTGACAGCTTACAGCCAACAGCTCACAGCCGACAGCTTACAGTGCGGGGCGAATTCCCAATCCCACTGCCAGGAAGAAAAGCTTCACCACAGAGGCACAGAGAAGAGCGCCAATTGCACGGTTAGAAATCGCGTCTGCTATTTTGTTGCTACGTATCTTTTTTCGATTTGCTCTCTGTGCCTCTGTGTCTCTGTGGTGAACCCTTTTTTGAATGCGGTCAGGCCGGGTGCTCGGGCAGGTCGATTCGGAAGGTGGTGCCGTGCTCGGGCTCGCTCTCGACGGAGATTCTGCCGCCGTGGTCGCTTACCACCGACTGCACGATGGCGAGGCCCAAGGTCGTGCCGTGCTGCTTGGTGGTGTAGTAGGGCGTAAACAGGCGCTCGCACTCTTCCTTGGTCAGGCCCTTGCCGGTGTCGGAGATGGTGATGCGCACGCCGCCCCGGCTCTGTCCTGATTTGAACGTAGCGCCGCCCTTTCGGGCGGCACGTGCCGGGCTAAAGCCCGGCGCTACATCTGAAGATAGGACACCAGCGGCGCTCGGTGCCGCTTCGGTCCTCAAGAGCAGCGTGCCGCCCGCGGGCATCACATCCAACACGTTCAGAATCAGATTCTGCACGGCGCGGTGCAGCAGGTCAGGATCGGCCTGAATCGGACCGAGCGTTTCATCCAGTTCGATAAGCGTGCTGATGGGCGGCTTGCCCGGAGCATTGAGTTGCGCCGCGAAAACCTTCAGCGCGCCTTGAACCACTTCATTGATATTCACCGATTGAAGTTGCGGCGCGGGCATCTTGGCGAAATCGCTGAAGCGTCCGATGATGGTCTTCATGTTGGCGAGTTCCGCCAGCAGGGTTTGGCTGCTTTCGCGAAAGACCTCGTCAAACTGAGCGGGATCAACCTCGCGCGCGCGCAGCAGGTTCTCTACCGTGATCTGAAGAGGGAAGAGGGGGTTCTTTAGCTCATGGGCAAGGCGGCGCGCCAGCTCTCGCCAAGCCGCGACGCGCTCCGTCTGCACCAGGCGATCGCGCTGCTCGGTTAGCTGCTGCGTCATCTGGTTGAAGGCGCGGGCGAGCTGGCCCAACTCGTCCTGGGAGCGCGCTTCCACCCGCACGTTCCAATCGCCCGCCGCCACTTGCCGCGAGGCCGCGGCCAATTGCTCCACGGGCTTGGTGACGCGCGCCGCCGTCCACCCGCTCAGCGCCACGCCCAACAGGATTCCGGCCGCGGCCACCGCCAACGCCACGGCGTGGATGCGCTTCTCCAGCTCCACCTGCTCGCGAATCGAGCTGCCCACCAGGAACATTCCCAGGACTTCTTTGTTCAGTCCTGTTAGCGGGATGACGTGAAAAATTTCGGCGCTGGCGGGATCTGAAGTCCAATTGACCTGGACTGACGATTCCACAAGTCCCCGCTCCTCGCGAGAAATCAGCGGTGCGAGCTTGTCCGCCCAGGGGAATGGGCCTGTGGCATCGACTAATTGTCCGTTGGCCAGACCTTTATTGGCGGGGGGGCCGGCGTTGTTGGGCTGATTGGCGACGGGGGGGGTGCCGCGGGGAATTTCGGGATTGTTGCCCGCGACTTGGTTTGGAGGCTGGCCTGGGGTTTGGCTTGAGATTTGGCTCGGCACTTGGCCTGGAACTTGGCCTGGGGTCTGACCTTGAGGTTGAGCTGAAACTTGGCTGGGCGTCTGGCCGGGAATCTGGCTGGGCGTTGGGCTCGAAATTTGGCCAGGAGTCGGGATTGGCGCCTGGACTTGACCTTGTTCCGGCATCTGGCTTGGCGACGGTCCCGACTTTTGGTAGAGGAGCGCCCTCATCCCCTCCGGCAGAACGAGAGAGGCTAGGAATTCCCGGTCGAGGCGCCTTCCGCCCACGATGTAAAGCCGGTGGTCGCCCACTTGCACCACGCGGACGGCCATCAGCGCCAGGGCCTCACCGTCGGCCAAATCCTCGCGCTTCAAGAACGCTCCTTGCTCCACCCAGTCCGTGGGCGCGGCCGGCCCGGTGACCCAATCCTCCTTGTAGCCGAAGCGCGCGGGCCACTGGGCGGAGGAAATAATGGTGCCGTCCGCCGCGATCAACTCGAGAAAATCAAGCTGGTGGGAGGAGGCAAGTCCCGCGGCGTCATCAAGATGGGAGGAATAATCGGGCGCGGCGCCGCTCAGGCTGACGGCCATGTGCAGGGTCTCATCGGCGCTCGCAATGCCCTCCACCCGCCGGGTTACTTCCTCCGCGCGCCGGGCAAATTCGCGCTGGAATTGCGCCACCAAGGCATCAGTTCTTTGATTATTGACGCGCTCGAAGGCATCGCGCATGAGATATGAAACCGCCCAAGCCACGAGTCCGACCGCGACCACGACCGCGAGGGTGAAGAAAATCAGCAATTTTGCCCGAAAACTCACGGCTTCTCCCCTGCCAGCGAAATATCCGCCAAATGCCATGCGCCCCAAGGCGTCGCGGACCAGTCCATGACCCGAGGAGCGATTCCGAGGAGTTCGGGTATGTGGATGAGCGGAATAACGGCAAGGGAATCGACAAATTGTCGTTCCGCGGCGTAGGCCTGCTCAGGGTTGTCCGGCCCATTAACAAGCAGCCCTAGCCCCTTATTAGCCTCCATCAGCCCTTTATCCATTATTGGCCCGTCGATTCGCACGCGCTCGACCCACAAATCGACCCCCGAGTCGGCCATGCGATTCCATCCGGCCGGCAGCGGCGCCACCTGAAGTGTGATGCCGGCATCGCGCGCGTTCACGGCCACACGCTCGGCGGTTTGGCGAGCCAACATGTCGCCGGGATCGTAGCCCACCTTGAGCGCCGGAGCCGCGCCGATTTCCCCGCGCAGTTGCCGCGCTTGATCGAGATTCATGACGGCAGGGAAGAGAAACGCATAGCCGCTCAGCCACTGCGGAAAAATGCTGCCGGCAACGTCGCCATAATTCTGTAGCAGGACTTTCTGGATTGCCGCGCGGTCGATGGAATCGGCCAGGGCCTGACGCACGCGGCGATCCTGCACGGCTGATCGGTTGGGGCTGAAGCGCAGGCACAGGAGCTCGACCGGTGCGGAGGTCCAAACCTTCTTGCCCTCCTGCTGCGCGCGGCGAGCCTCCACCGGGTCGAGTTCCACCACGTTCGCATTGCCCAGTTCCAGGTCGAGCAATTCATCGCGGCTGGCGCGGCCCATCTGAATCTCGATGGAATCGACGTAGGGTCGCCCATCCCAATAATCCTCGTTGGCCGCGAGCACGGCGCGGCGTCCGGGTTCCCATGTGGTAAGGCGGAAGGGTCCCGTTCCGATCGGGAGCTCGCCGGGCGCGTTCGTCTGCAGCGGCGGTGTCCCCACCGCCGAGCGCCGGATCACCAGCCCAGCGTCGGTGGCGAGCGTGAAGAGCAGGCCGGGTGCCGGAGCGCCCGCGTCGATTTCAAGCGTCTCGCCATCCAAACGAACCGACGCGCCGGGCATCTGACCTTCGAGCGCCGTCACCACTTCTTCGGGAGCAAGCAGCGCGCCGTCCTGCCATTTCACGCCGGGACGAAGCTGGAATCGCCACTTCGCCGCCTGCGCATCGTGTTGCCAGGAAATGGCAAGAGCGGCTTCGGGCCGGCCGTGCGCATCGAGGCGGACGAGGCGATCGTAAATCAATTCGCGCAGCTTGAGCGCCGCGGCGGCCTCCGCCACGTCCGGCGGCTCGGCCGGATCGAGGGTGGAAAGCTTGGCCTGGATTTCCACGCGCAGGGTTCCGCCGTAATGCGGACGTGTTGCCGCATCCGCCGCGAGAGCCAGCCACGCGACACTACTGGCCGCAAGCAACCGATATGCGAAATGCCTCATAGGCTCCCGATTGGAGATTGCGAGAAATGGCGATGGCCTCTGACCCATTGGGCAGGGGCCACAATTCTGTTATGGGTCCGGCAAAATCGCTAGACCCACTTACCGGAACGGGTTTGCGGTTAACGATTTCGTAAGCCTGAAGCGCGTCCGGCTCACCCGAATCTCGCGCTTGGCTGGCTAACACCTGCCAACCCCCGCCGCAGCCGGATTGCAAACCCGCGATCTGGCTGCCCCAGCCGCCGACGTTCGCGAGCGGCTCGGCGTTGCTGTTGAGGACTTGAGCGCGGCCGTCCAGTCCGCTGATCACCCACCCCGCGGGACCCACTGTGCCAGGCTTTTGCCCGGCATTAGCGGCCGGGGGAACGCGTCCCGACAAACCCGGAAACCCGGCATGGATGGCGGCGCTCGGCGGCATGGCCACGAGGGCGAGGAAGGGAAGTGCCTTCACTTCGCTACCATCGTCGAGCTTGATGCGGCCGTCGAAGAAGTTGCGGTCAGGCGAGAAGTAGGCGGCAGGGCCAAGCCCCGTGGTGGAGTTGGCAGAGCTGACCCCATTCGCGTCCCCGGCGAGCGGCCAAGGTTCGTCGCTCTCGCGGCACTCGAGGGTGAGTGCGGGCTCAAGCGCTCCACTGCACTTCGCTCCCGGCAGGTAGGCGTCGAACAGGCTATCGGTGCGGACAATGATCCGGCCGCGCGCGTCGCGAGGCCAGGGGCGGAGGCGGGTGATGGGCGCGGATTGCATGGCGCGCCACTGCCTTACATTCTTGCCGCCGGCATCGGGAGTCCCCGCTTGCTCATAGAGGAATACATTCTCGCGTCCCAACACCAGGATGCGAGCCGCCGCGCCCACTGATACTGGCGAGGGGGCAGATCCCACGGTGGGATTATCAAGCAACGCGACGTCCAGCATGGGGTCGGACTGTTGGTAAATACGAGTCTTGCGGATACTCAGGGGCTCGGCGGCAGGGCGGCGTTCGGCGGGATTTGGCCGCGCCACGGAAACCATCACCACGGCAATTGCTACGTCCTCGCCCGCCACGCTGGGGGAAGCGTGGTCGCGAACCTCCGCAATCCAAAGGTAACCCTCCGCGTTTTCGGATAGCGTTACCAGAACGTCGGCGTTCGCTTGCGTGCTTGAGGTCAATCGGGCTCGATGGCTGCGCAGTTTGGCTCGCAGCGCGCGGCGGACTTGCCCAACGTCATCGTCTCCGAGTGATGAGATGTTCTTGACCGTCAACGCCAGGGCATTTCCGGAGGTCATGTGCTCGAGAATCTTGGCTGCAAGCGCCTCCGCCGCATCGTTCCAGACCTCGGCGGCCGTGGGAGGATGATTTTCCGCATTCTGATTGGGGTTGGTAACGCCGGGCAGTGCGGCCGCGGCGTTCGAACCCTGCGCTGCAAACAATATTGTGGGGCTTGTCGTGGCAAGTGTAGCGCGGACTTGTTTTGTAGGTCCGCGGCTTTTCGTTGCCCTTCGGGGATAAACCCAAGACCCCCCAAACAGATTCGCGTTACCGGCGGCAACGGTAATTGTGGGGCAAACCGCAATTGAAAGCAGAATCACCAGCGCGAGATTCAATGCGCCAATCGAGAAGGGGATTCGGCGGGGAGAAGGCATTCGGGTCGCGCACCTTGGCGCGAGGGGGATTATAACATGGCGCGCGGGGTGCGGGCGCAGTGGCAGGGTCCTGACGAAATCGGGTTGAATTCCCCCGACACTACACCAAATTGCCCTACCCCCGCAGAGGTTAGCGGTTTGTTGCCCGCCCCCAACCCTGCGCCTCCAGTCCCTCCTCCTGCGCCCCCGGACAGCGAACGGATTTTTGGGTCAGCGTCCTTCTTGACCAGCATCTGACGATGTGGTATATCCTACTACGTGGTATTCATCGAATCGGCAGCCTTCACGCGGCGTTTACGGGTGCTGGCAGGTGACAGCGCTGAGGATGTCCTGAGTGCCATCCAGGATGACTTGGTCGACAATCCTCAGCGCGGGAGCATGGTTCAAGGGTTGGGAGGAATATGCAAGGCGCGCACCGGCAACCCCAGACGCGGGAAGGGGAAGCGCGGAGGATTTCGCTACTGGTATCTGTATTTGGAGCGGCGTGCCCACATCCACTTGCTGATTTTATTGGATAAGGATGAGCAAGAAGATTTGGACTCGCAGGAGCGAACGACCCTAAGGCGAATGGTGGCGGAGCTGAAGAGGATTTAGGAGGTAACATGGCAAAAAGAATTCGAGTGAAGGTTTTTGACGATTTACGCCAGTCCCTGGTTGAAGCCGAGGCCTACGAGCAGCGCAAGCCTGTTAATCTCCGGACGCACGAAATCCCTCCCCCTCCGAGGCCGCTCAAACCGGCGGAAATCAGGAAAATCCGCTTGGCGTTCAATGCCAGCCAAGCGCTCTTCGCCCGGTTTCTCAATGTCAGTACCAATACCGTCGAAAGCTGGGAACAGGGGGTGCGACAACCGGACCAGGCAGCCCTGAAGCTGCTTACCATCGCCAAGAAACACCCCCAAGCCGTGCTTTCCGCCTGAGTGCCATAGGGCGGGCTGCTCGCGCCCCCGAGCGCCAGCCTGCCGTGCTTCTCGTCTCTAGCCACCAGCCACTGTCCTATAGACCCCGGCCTTTCTTTCTCGTCACTTGTTACTCGTCACTGCTCTTCCGCTTTCCTCATGCCCGCTGCAATTGACCGGAGCGGGGTAGCGCCTCCGTCAGCCGCCGGATTCCTCAGCGGTTTTTGAGATCGAAGTCTCGACCGCCTCGTCGCCGCGCAATGAGAAAGGGCCGCAGAGTAACTCGCCTCAGAGCCGAAAGACTCGGCGCGGCTACCCCCTGTTTGGCCGATGCGCCTTCCTGCGAGACATGTCATAATGCGCCGATCATAGTCGAGGTAGGTTAGAGTGGCCGAAACCCTGGCACCCCAAATCCTGGCGCTCCGGTGTCCCTCCTGCAAGCAGGCCATCAACACATCGATAATGCAGTGTCAGCACTGTGGTTCTACGATCCCGGCGGAAGTGGCTCAGGCGGCAGCGGAGGAGCAGGCAAGAATAAAGCGCGTATGTTCAGATGCGCGCACGGTGATGATTCTTGCGGGGCTTTATGCCGTTAGCTTGTTAATGCTGCTTGTTCCAGTTTTTGGGTTTACCAGCGTGCTGGGTAACCGCGTTTTACTCTTTATGACTCCGCTGATGCTGGTTCGAGCATGGAAGAGAGCCTCAGCCTTGAAAAGCGCCGATACGAAATTGGTTCGGGCGAAGCGGTCGCTGAAGATCGCGCTCGCGATCTGGACCGGTTGCTTCGCCTTGTGGCTTGGGCTGATCGCGATCTCCCAAAGCTTTCCTGCGGGATGAGCGGACAACCGCGGGCAGGCAGCCACGGTCAGGACTGCACCTACCGTGCCTACGGGCCTGTGAAAGCACCTGGCACGGCAAACCCGACGGGCAATTGCGTTCAGCGGCGGTCAGGTGTATTTTATCGGTCGGGCAGGAAGGCCTTAATGGGTATTCCGGCCTTTACGCCTCGAGGTTGGTTGTCGGGGCCAGGAAATCCGGAGGGCGATCTGAGGGTCCCCCGGGCGAGCGTCGGCGGCCAGGCCTTGGACAGTCAAGTGCCGCGGCCGGCTATAATTTCCCGGCAGATCGTAAAGCAGCAAGAGGAGAGACATGGGAGCCAAGAAAGAGCATCGCTGTGGCCAGAAAACGCTGGCTCGTCTTTGTGGCACCTTGCCTTTCGCCGGTGTGTCCGCTTTGACACTGGTGCTCGCCGGCTGCGGCTCAATCGGTTCCGGAGGCGCCACTGCGCAGGTTTCGGACTCTCTCGCGCTTGCGCTTTCCACCTCGAATGTGACTGTGCCGCAGGGGGGATCGATCGGCCAGGTGACCGCGACCGTCGCGCGCAGCGATTCCACGGGGTCCATAACCTTCAGCGTCGGCGGCCTGCCCAGCGGCGCCACGGTCAATTACACTCAGCCCGGAACCGCCGATAGCGGCGTCATCGCTTTGAATCCCGGCACTGCCGCACAGGGCACCTATGCACTCACCGTATCCGCCACCGACGGCGTGGCCACCACGTCCGCCAGCCTGTCCCTGGTCATCGACGCCGGCATCGCCTCGTTGCTCTCGACGCCCATTACCTGGAGCTCAACCGGCCCGCTGGCCGGCCCCATCCCCGACGCGGCGCACGCGATTGTCTCGGTCAAAGATCCCACGGCCATCTACTACAACCAGCAGTGGAACGTTTACGCCACCAACGCGTACGCAGATGGCAACTGGAACATGCAGTACATCAGCTTTACGGACTGGCCGCAGGCGGCGGCCGCGCAGCCATACTTCATTGACCAGACGACAGGCTTCTCCGGGTACCATTGCGCGCCCGAGGTCTTTTACTTTACCCCCGCCGACACCTGGTATCTCATTTTCCAGTCGCCCCAGCCGCAGTACTCCACCACCACCGACCCGACCAATCCGGCATCGTGGTCCACGCCGCAGAACTTCTTCTCAGCGCAGCCGGCGTCGGTTTCCGCGTGGATCGACTTCTGGGTCATCTGCGATTCGGCGAACTGCTACCTCTACTTTGCCGGCGATAACGGCAACATTTACCGCAGCCAGACCGCCAAGACAAGTTTTCCGCAGGGATTCAGCGAGCCCCAGATCATTCTTCAGGACGCCAACGCCTTCAACCTCTTCGAGAGCGACAAGGTGTACGCCCTGCAAGGGCTCAACCAGTACCTGCTCACCGTCGAGTGCATCGGCCCCACCGGTTACCGTTTCTTCCGCGCCTTCATCGCCGACGACCTTGGCGGCCAGTACACGCCGATCCCCGACGCCGATACCTGGACCAATCCCTATGCGGGCCAGAACAACGTCACCTTCCCGGCTCCCGCCACCGACTGGACCAACGACATCAGCCACGGAGAGATGATTCGCGTCGGCTACGACGAGACGTTGACCATTGATCCGACGAATCTGCAGTTTCTCTGCCAGGGCGCGAGCCCGTCTGCGGAAGCCAGTGCGAGCAACTATTCGCAGATTCCCTATCAACTGGGATTGCTCACGCGATCCAATTAAGCGCGGCCTGTGCCGGAGGGCGCAGGCTGCACTAAACATTCCGGAGGCTCGGCAGCGCAAGGTTTTAATCATTGAATTCAGAGGGAGTAATCGCCAATGCAAAGCAAAATCCAAGCCATGTTTCTTGCCGCTTCGTGCGCTCTTATCCTACTGATATCGGGGTGCGGCGGGGGCTCTTCCGGCTCCACGACGTCCGGCTCCACTTCGTCTGTTAAAACTACCCCGACCATTACCTGGGCGGCTCCGGCCGCCATTACTTACGGCACGGCGCTCAGCTCAACGCAGTTGGACGCGACGGCCAGCGTGCCCGGCGCCTTCACCTACTCGCCGGCAGCCGGAACAGTTCCGACCGCCGGAGCGCAGACGCTGTCAGCTACCTTCACGCCCACGGACACCACCGACTACAACACGGCTACCGCTTCCGTCACGCTTACCGTGAACCAAGCCACCCCTGTCGTTACGTGGGATCCCCCCGTACCGGTGCAGTACGGCTCCTATCTCGGGAACACGGCGCTGAGCGCCGTCGCCAGTGTGCCGGGGTCGTTCGCCTATTCGCCAGCGGCGGGAAGCCAGCTTTTGACCCTCGGCACCGTGAAACTTTCGCTGACTTTTGCGCCCACGGATGCCACCGATTACAACAGTGTGACGGCCACGAACACGCTGAGCGTAACCCAGGGAATCCCGGCGCTGAGCTGGCCGCCGCCGGCGCCCGTGGCCGAGGGCACGGCGCTCAGCTCAACGCAACTGAACGCTACCGCTTTGTACGGCGTGGGCGGAACCTTCGCTTACTCGCAGGACGTGAGCACCGTGATGAACACGCCGGGAACAACCATCCTGACGGCCACCTTCACCCCCACCGACACGACGAACTACACCGCCGCGAGCACCACGACGGCCCTTACCGTGGTGCCCTCGGCCGGAACGGCATTCATCGACTTTGGCGTGGCGGAGCAAACCATCGACGGCTTTGGGGCCTCTGAGGCCTGGTCCGGGCCGATGGCATCGGCGACCATCAAGGAGGTTTTTGGCACCGCGCCCGGCGACCTTGCCCTGACCATCATGCGCGTGCGCATTGCGCCGGCCTCCTGGACCTCCGCGACGCAAACGGCTGACACCACCCAATGGACTGCCGAACTGGGAAACGCCAGCGCTGCCCAAGCTCTGGGCGCCACCATCTTCGCCAGTCCCTGGACTCCGCCGCCCAGCATGAAGATCGATAACGCCAGCCGCAGCAACGGCACCGAGAGCGGGATCCTGAACCCGGCGAGCTATGCCGACTTCGCCGCCTACCTGAAGGCCTACGTCACTTACGCCACCAGCCTGGGTGTCAATCTCTACGCCATTTCCATGCAGAACGAGCCCGACTGGGATCCGATGACGTACGAGTCCTGCTTGTGGACCGCCGCCCTATTCGATACCTGGCTGGCAAACTACGGTGCGGTGCCTACGGCCGGCACTTCGGTTCAACTGATGATGCCCGAGTCCTTCTACTTTTCGCCGGCCATGAGCGCCACGGCGCTCAACGATCCAAGCGCGGAGCCCAATATCGGCATCGTCGCCGGCCACCTTTACGGCGCTCCGCCCACCTATCCCACGCTGGCCAAGAGCATGAACAAAGAGGTGTGGGAGACCGAGCACTATCTGAGCTCGGTGAATGCCTCCAACACTGCCGCCTCGTGGAGCACCTCCATCGGCGATGCCCTGGCGGTTGCGGAAGAGATCCATACGGCGATGACCCTGGGCGAGTACAACGCTTACAACTGGTGGTGGTTCGTCAATAGCAGCGACAGTCAGCCCAACGGGCTGATCGACAGCAACAACAACCCCAACTATTTTGGCCTGGGAATGGAGCAGTTCTCGCGCTTCGTGCGCCCGGGCTACGTGCGTTACTCGGCCACCTCAAACCCGGTCAGCGGAGTTTATCTGTCGGCGTATGCGGGCAGCGGCCAACAGGTGATCGTCGTCATCAACGCCAACACGACTGCGGTCTCGCTGCCCGTCCAGATCTACAATCAAACCATCACATCGCTCACGCCGTACCAGACGACCGCGAGTGCGAGCGTCGCAGCGCAGACCGCGATCACGGTGACGGGGAACAGTTTTACCGCGTCGCTGCCCGCACAGAGCATTACGACCTACGTGCAGTAAGGCGGGAGCGGGGCGCGAAGACTGACAATAGCGCTCGGCGGTGGTCAGGTGTATTTTATCGGCCGGGCAGGAAGGCCATAAGGGAAATTCCGGACAAGAACGTTCGGAGCAGGGGGTGATTTGCAAATGAAGGGATTCGATGGGTTTGACCGGCGAAACTTTTTAGCCGGGAGTTTCGGTTTACTCGCCGGCGCCAAAACCGCACTATCTCAGCGGGGCGCATATCGTGACCCCAATTTCTCCGCCGACTCAATCGCCGGCCCGTTTCGGCCCAATTGGGAATCGCTGAAAGCTTACCGGGCGCCTGACTGGTTTCGCGATGCGAAGTTCGGAATCTGGGCCCATTGGAGCCCGCAGTGCGTTCCCGAGCAGGGCGATTGGTATGCCCGCGGCATGTACATCCAGGGAAGTCGCCAGTACAACTACCACGTCAAAACCTACGGGCACCCGTCGCAGTTTGGGTACAAAGACATTTGTGATATCTGGCGGGCGGACAAGTGGAATCCCCAGGAACTGATGCGGTTATACGCGAAGACCGGAGCGAGGTATTTCGTCGCGCTGGCCAACCATCATGGAAACTTCGATTGCTGGGACTCGAAGTACCAGCCCTGGAACAGCGTGAAGGTTGGACCGAAGAAAGACATCATCGGAACCTGGGAGAAGATTGCTCGCGCGGAAGGTCTCAGGTTCGGCATCACCTTTCATGCCACGCCAGGCCGAGTTTGGAAGGAGTTCATGCCGGTCCGCTACGGTAGCGATGACACTGGGCCTCTGAAGGGTGTGCCCTACGATGGCGTGATGACGATAGCTGACGGCAAGGGGAAGTGGTGGGAGGGCATGGACCCCCAGGACCTGAATGGACGTCCACACGACAAAGACACACCCTGCCCGGAGTTCGTCGAGACTTTCATGTTGCGCGTCCAGGACCTGATCGATAAGTACAGCCCGGATTTACTGTATTTTGACGATAACTGCGATTGGGACTTTGATCGGGGAGCGCCCGACGGCAGGGAGTTGAATGTGTGGCTCGGTATGCCGGAGCTCACACCGCACATCATGGCGTATTACTACAACGCGAACATTCTCCGGAACGGGGGCAAGCTGGATGCCGTGTTCAATATCAAGAATGTTCCGCCCGCGGTGTTGAGCACGGTGGTCCGCGATTTCGAAATGAGGCAGGCAGACGTGCTGGAATTGAATCCGTGGCAAACGGATTCCTGTATCGGAGGCTGGCATTACAGCCGGTGGATTTTCGAGAATCACAAGTACCGGACCGCAGAGGCCATGACACACCTGCTCATTGATGTGGTCAGTAAGAACGGCAATTTGCTGCTGAATATACCGCTGCCTGGCCATGGCAGGCCGGATGACGATGAATTCGCTTTCCTCGACAAATTCGGCGCCTGGATGGCGTTGAACGGGGAGGCGATCTATTACACCCGGCCTTGGAATATCTACGGAGAAGGGCCGACTAAAGCCGCAGGTGGCTCGCTGTATCAGGGACCAGGCCCGCAATTCGTCGCGGGTGATATCCGGTTTACGACCAAAGGGGACTCTCTGTACGCCATAGCGCTGGGTTGGCCCGATGACGGAAGACTGCTTATAAGGTCGCTGGCGCTCGATTCTCCCCATTATCGAGGCGAAATCGCCCGAATCGGTCTGCTCGGGTCGGAGCCCAATCTCGTGTGGTCACGCAGCGCGGATGGCGTCACCATCCAGTTGCCGGAGAAGCCACCCTGCGACTACGCGTATGTTTTCAAAATCAACCCTCTGCAAGCGTGACCGGCATTCGATGGCAAAAAGATCTTGTAAGGTGTCAAAGGCGGAGTAAAATCCGGCCACGGTGCGGAGTAAAAGCTGGCAGCCACGGACAGTGCTTTCCTGCCCGTGATGTTATGAAACGGCTACCGGTTCGAGAGGATCATCATAGCGCCCCATCCTCAAATCGTTTTTATTCGCATCCCCCACCCGTCCAACTTCTGGTGAGAAGTCCACGCTAGAAAACGCGTTTGATGTCCAGTTTAAAGTGGGGATCGCTTCCAGTCCCGGTAATTCGGATGGGGAGGTACGTTCCCGCCCCTTTTTTCTCGAATAGAGGATCGAGCGGTTTCAGGGGGATCGACTTCAAGCCCCGAGTGAGTTGGGAAAGCTTTGCCTGCAGGCGCAGTGCCCCTTGAAAGTCAACGTCTTGATCGTGCAGGGTATAAGTTCCATGGAGATTAACGGAAGCTCCCGGCGCCTCGAAGGTCAGACGGGAAAAAGTCATGCCGCCGTCCTCCAGCACGAACTTGCCGGCGAAGTCGGAAGCCACGCTGCCGAAGCTGGGGGCGGCGGTTTGGCCACTGCCTCGCCGGCTCAGCGATGCCACTTTGTTTTGGATGTCGAGTTGGGAGAATTGGGCTGAGCGGATATGAAACTCGCCGTCAAGTTTCAAGCGGTCGGCAAAATCCCCACTTCCGGGGGGAACGTCGATCCGGGTGCGGAACGCAACGTCCCCCGTCATGGGAGGCTTATCCGCCGCTAATGCCAGGCGCAGGAGGTCTTCCAGCCGGGCGTCACTCGAGACGGCATCCAGCAAGACCCTGCGATACCGATTCCCCGGCACCCGGAACACGCCGCCGTGCGCCGCAAATTGCGAATGCCCAAGCTTCGCCTGGACAGAATCAAGCAGGGTGTTTCCCGTGGTGCCGTCCACAATGGCGTGGAAGCGCGTATCGAGAGGGACGGAGTGGCCGTTAAGCCCCAGACTGAAGTCCGGCGTTGACGTTTCTCCCCGCACATCGATCCGATCCAGCAGACCATTGAACTGGCCCCTGGATGAGAGGGTGCCGCTGAGGCCGCGGATGGTGGAAAGATCCGCTTGCGTGAAAGTGTAGGCGCCGGCAAGCGGCGTGAGGCGGGGCTGGTCCCTTTGCCAGGGGCCGAACTGTCCGTGCGTTGCAATCTCCCCGGCAGGAAGGGGATTGGTAAGCGTGGCCTGGTAAGTCATGGCTTTGCCGAGTCCGGCGTGTCGCAGCCGGAGAGATCGGAAATAGAAAGTATGCGGGGGTTTGTTGGGATCATGCACGAGGATGTTTAATTCGGCGCCATCGGCGACAATCTCATCGACGACAACTCGGGATGGCCCCGGGGCCTTCTTGCCGGGCGGGGGATGAGAGGTTTTGGGCGCGCGAGGTTCCACCGGGGGCATCGTGACCCTGAGACCTTCCAGGGTGATCCTGCGCACGTGACGAGTCGTGCGGAAAAGCTCCCAGAATTCAATTTCCGCCGAGACTTGCCTGCTGCTGATCAGGGGAGGAACATCCGTGCGGCCATGAAGCCGCAGGACAAGCTTTTGGGCCCGAATAACGATTTTGGGGAAGAGGGAAACCTGAAGATCGGAAAACTCGATGTCGCTCGAGAAATGTTCACGCAAGGTGCTCACCGTGCGATCCCGCAGATAACCGGGAAGGCGCTGCGCCATGCGTTTCGCGGCGATGACGCCGGCAAGGACCGCCAACAGAAGCGCGCCGCCAACGATTAGACCTTTTCGCATGAACCTGCCTGTGCGTGGATACCCGCTGCCGGCGTAGTTGTGGGGCATACCGTAATGGCAGGCAGAAGCGCCAGCGCGAAAATCAATGCGCCAGTCGGGAAGGGGATTCGGCGGGAAGAACGCATTAGGGACGCGCACCTTGGCGCGACGGCGATTATAACACGCCGCGCGCGGTGCGGGCGCAGTTGGCCGCGCGCGCATTATGCGTGTCCCGGGGAGCCGGGAAACCCGGCGGGGCGCGCTACGCCGAGGTGAGTCAGGGGCGCAATTTGAGCATTTTCCCTTTTTCGTTCTTCCGCCCATGCTCTGTGATCGGTTGCACCTTCCCGTATAGGCCGCTTTGCCGTGGGGCGGAAGCGATTTCATGGGGAGCGGATGGTGGGCGTGCTTAAGCTAGCGGTGCTAAGATGTGTGCAGAGGTTGCCATGAAGGCGCGCCCTCGCAGCCTGCTCCAGAGCCTCGGGTGGCTCTTCATGATCTTGCTCCTGTTCCCTCACACCCTTCCTTCGCCGCAAGGGGGCAGGTCTGCGACGGGGGAGGAGCTTCCCCGCGCGGACTCGGCAGAATTGCCGGAGACCCGCGAGGCGCGGGAGCGAATGGTGCAAGAGCAGATTGCCGCCCGCGGGATTCGCGACCCGCGCGTCCTGGAGGCCATGCGAAAAGTTCCACGCCACAGGTTTGTGCCGCCGAAGATGCAGCCCTCCGCTTACGAGGACTCGGCGCTGCCCATCGGCCTCGGGCAGACCATCTCGCAGCCCTATGTGGTGGCCTTCATGACGGAGGCCCTGGAATTGCAGCCCCAGGACCGCGTGCTCGAAATCGGCACGGGTTCTGGGTACCAAGCGGCGGTGCTGTCGGTGCTCGCGCGCGAGGTTTATTCCCTGGAGATTCTGCCGCAACTGGGCAAAGAGGCGGAGGCGCGGCTGAAGGAAATGGGTTATGCGAACGTGCGCGTCCGGATCGGGGATGGTTACCGGGGCTGGCCGGAAGCGGCGCCCTTCGATGCTATCCTCGTAACAGCAGCGCCGCTCGATGTGCCGCCCGCGCTCGTCGCGCAGCTCCGCCCGGGGGGCCGCATGGTGGTTCCGGTGGGACGCTACGAGCAGGATTTGATCCGGCTGCGCCGCACGGCGAAAGGCCTGGAGCGCGAGAGCTTGCTGCCCGTGCGCTTTGTTCCCATGGTGCCCTAAGGTGAAAGAGTGCCGTAGTAGCACTGCGCGGGAGAGTCGCAGCCAATAGGAAACTTTCCGTGACCTCTGTGTCTCGAAAGATTTCGCACAGAGGGCACCGAGGTGCTCAGTGAACTCTGTGTGAAATCTTTTCCTGCCGCAGAGGACACGGAGAGAAATCTTCATGCTGATCAACGCCACTTCCGCGAGCCGAGGATTCAGCCCTGCCTACCTCTCTCTATTCGCGAGCGGAGAGCTGAAGAGCCGCATCGACCGCGCGGTGAAAATCCTGCGCTGTTGCACGGCCTGTCCGCGGAACTGCCGGGTTGACCGCCTGCAAAACAAATTCGGGGTTTGCCGAACTGGGCGCCATGCCGTGGTTGCGAGTTATTCCCCTCACCACGGCGAGGAAGACTGCCTTCGCGGCGGGCGCGGCTCGGGGACGATTTTTTTCTCCGGCTGCAACCTGCGTTGCGTCTTCTGCCAGAACTTCGATATCAGTTGGCAACTGCGGGGGACGGTCGCGCCGCCGGAGCGGTTGGCCGCCATAATGCTCGAACTCCAGGATCACGGTTGCCACAACATCAACTTGGTGACACCGGAACATGTGGTCCCGCAGATCATCGAAGCTCTTCCCCTCGCGATCGAAAAGGGACTCCGCCTGCCAATCGTTTACAACACCAGCGCCTACGACTCGAGCGAGAGCCTGGCGTTGCTCGACGGGATCGTGGACATATACATGCCCGACTTCAAGTACTGGGACAGTGAGATGGCCCGCAAATACTCGCGGGCGCCCGACTATCCCCAGGTGGCGTGGCGGGTGATCAAGGAAATGCACCGGCAGGTAGGGGACCTGGTGCGCGACGAGCAAGGCATCGCGAAGCACGGCCTGCTCATCCGTCATCTGGTGATGCCGCGCGACATTGCCGGGACGCGCCAAGTCATGAACTGGATTGCCGGGGAGCTTTCGCCCACGACCTGCGTCAACTTGATGCTCCAGTACTATCCGGCAGGAAAAGTCAGAGGGCAGGAATATGCGGAGATCGGCCGGCGCCTGAACCGAGCCGAGTACGAGCAAGGGCTCAATGAGGCCCGCCGTGCGGGCCTTAGGCGCATGGACCTATGAGAGCGGGCCAGTGCCGATGCGGAGGCCATCCAACCTTATGAGCGCGGCGCGCTTCCGCTTCTATGCGGAGCTGAACGATTTTCTTCCGGAGGAGGACCGGGGGAAGGAGCTCACGCGTTATTTTAGTGTGAGCGGTTCCGTGAAAGACTTCGTCGAGAGTTTCGGCGTGCCTCATACCGAAGTGGACCTCGTACTCGCCAACGGCCATCCGGTCGAGTTCACTTATCCGGTGCGTGACGGAGACCGGGTGAGCGTGTATCCCGTCTTCGAGTCTTTGGACATCTCCCCGGTCTCGCGCGTCCGTCCGGCGCCCCTGCGGGCGCTGCGATTCCTGCTGGACGTCCACGTGGGACGGCTGGCGGCCTATCTGCGCATGGCGGGGTTCGATGCGCTTTATGGCAATCAGGCCTCCGATGCTGAGCTGGCCGGCATCGTGGCGCGCGAGGGCCGAGTGTTGCTGACTCGGGATCGTTATCTCCTGATGCGAACCGCTGTGGATCGTGGCTATTGGGTCCGCTCCTACGAGCCGAAACAGCAGTTGCTCGAGGTAGTCAGGCGCTTTGATCTCGCCGGTTCCATGCGACCGTTCACCCGCTGCCTGGAGTGCAATTCCATTCTGGAAGAGGCCAGCAGGGAAACGCTATGGGAGCGGTTGCCACCCAAAATAAGGGAAAAGGACTTCTTTCGCGTTTGCCCGAGCTGCCAGCGTGTCTATTGGGAGGGAACGCATCACGAGCGAATGAGCAAATTGCTGAGTTGGGTGAAGGCAAATGTCCCCGCGCCTCCCACGGCGTGAAGTTCGTCTCCAGCGGCGGGCTTGGGGGATTGAATCACCAAACACCCTGCGTCGCGACTCTTCTCGGCCGCTCCATCATGGCTCCCGCGATGAACAGCGCCAAGGCCAGCCCTTGCAAGATGATTTCCGGCTGTACACGCAGATGCACCTCCAGCGTGATAAAGGGCCGCATATAGACCATGCCTTCCAGCGTTCCGGGAGCGGCAACGGTGGCGGCCCAGAAACCCAGAACCAAGTATAGACTGGCAACATAGAGGAACCGTTTCAGGAACGGCCATGCCTTCAGGATGTCGTACAGCGGATAGAGAACCGCGGCAATGAGGATGCCGCGCAAGATTTCGGCCGGCAGAAACCAATTAACGACGTGGGCCCACGATCCCTGATCCGTTTCTGTGCGCAGGAAGACCGCGAAAATGGGGTGGGGTCCTTCGTAGTAGGGCTTGGTGAGGAGTGGATAAAACATCGCCCCTGCCAGGAAATAAGTGGTCACCTGAGCTGCTACGACCTTGGCAGCGAAGCTCAGAAAGCGTTTTTTGTTCATGGGGAGACTCCGTCCCGGATAACGTGCGGATGATTGGGCGCTTTTGATTATAGTGCAATCCGCTTAGTTGGGTGACTTGCAGACTCGTAATCCGCATCGTCTCAAAGCCCTGCTTCGCGCAATCATGCTTCTCGTGGCCAAAAGGGACGGAGCGCGGACCTACAGAACAGTCCGCGCTCCGTTTGCTGCCTTCCGCTTTTACCGGCAAGCCGGGACTCGCAATGGAAGCTCGCCCCCTACCGCCTACTGCCTACTGCCTACTGCCTACTGCTTCCTGCCTACTGTTCATTGGGCTCAGGCCTCTCGGCCCTTTCCGGTGCGGGGTCGGGCTCCACCGGCTGTGCGGGGGCGCCGTGGAGCAGATCATTGGTCAAAAAGAACTTTCCGTCGGAGGGCACCATCATGATTTGGACTTTGTCGGAAAGTTTTTCGGCGATGATTTTATTAATCAGCAGGGGATTCTGCTTGAGCACGATGGCCTCGCTTTTCAGGCGGTCGGCGTCCGCCATCGCGGTCACTCGAATGCGGTTGGCCTCGGCGTCGGCCATCAGGTTGCGACGGTCGTGTTCCGCTTTGCCGTCGATCTCTTTGGCTTGGGCGGCGGCCTCGGCGTTCTCCACCGTCGATTCCTTGCGCGCCTGAGCTTCCAAGCGGGTTTGCTGAATCTGTTTTTCCTTGAGGGGCAGCGTGTACTGCATGGCGTCGGATTCAGCTTTGGCCTGTAGCACCCGGACCTGCGCGTCGCCCTCGGCGTGTTTCACTTGCTGCACCTTTTCGGCTTCGGCTTGGAGTTCGGCGATGCGCACCTGCTTCTCCTGAATTTGGGTGTCGAACACCAGCCGGTCGTTTTCCTGCTCTTTCAGCAGCAGCCCCTCCAGCCCTTTGGCATATTCGTCGGGCAACTTGATGTCGCGCACCATCACTTCTTCCAGTTGGATTCCGTCGGCGCCGAGGCGTTTCGAGATTTCGTCGGCGGTGCGCCTTTGGATTTCCTCGCGGCGCGCGGCAAAAACGTCGCGGACGGTGTAGTTGGGCACAATTTGGCGAAAGGCGCTGGCTACCACGGGCGGAACGATTTCCTTCTCCACCGGCTGCGGCAGGTTGTTTTGGATGTAGTCGAGACGCCGCGCATCAAGCCGGTAGCGCACGTTGACGGCCAGCCCGATACTCAGCCCCTCTTGCGACGTTACCCGCAGAATTTCGGCCTTCTTGGTGTTTTCCCCCGCTTCCGTTGAGAAGACGTGGTCGCGCACATCAAAGAGCACCACGCGATCGATGAGCGGCTTGATGAAGTGCATGCCCGGATACAGGGTTCCCGGCAGGGTGCCGGAAATCTGGCTGACGCGGACGCCCGCCATGCCGCTGGGTACCACCACGATGCTTAAACCCATCAGCAAGGGCAGCCATGCGAACATCGCCAGCTTTTTTGCCGCCTTCCAGCGGACCGGTTTGGGAGTTGGGGTTGAATCCACGACGCCCCGAGCCAACAGGCGCCGGTGACGGTCGGCCATGTAAATGTCATAGGCCACCATCGATAAGGCCAGGAGGTATCCTCCTATGCCCGCGATCATCATGAGATATTTTAGGAACAACATGTTTTCCTCCTTAAATTGACGATTGTTCGAAATCGGGATACGGGACACGGGCAACGGGACACGTGCGCTCGCCCCACTTACCCACTGCCCATCTACCCACTGCCTCTTCTCTACTGCCTACTGCTTTCCGCTTCCTCCGCCATCGCGGCCATCACCACCGGTGCAAGCTTGGTGGCGTGACCGCCGGCATTCTGTGTCGATGCTTTTGTGGCCGGGGGCGCGGGGTTGGCGACCACGTCCGCGGCGCTGCCAAAAATCACGGCCACTTGTGCGTCACGCTCGCCGTGAATTTCCACCGCATCGCCGACGCGCGCCAACTCGAACAACTCTTCCACATCGTGCTTGCCCATGCGGAAACATCCGTGCGAGGCCGCTTTGCCAATGGAGCTGGGAACGTTGGTTCCGTGGATGCCGTAGCCCTTTTGGCTCAAGCCCATCCAGCGATCTCCGAGCGGATTGGACCTTCCGGGCGCAATCACTTTGCCCTGGTGGTAATAGGTGGGGCCCATCACCTTGTTGACGATCTTCAGCTTTCCGGTGGGGCTGGGGCTCACCGCGGCTCCCACCGCCACCGGGTAGACTTTCAACACCCGGCCTTCTTCCATCACCGCGAGCTTCCGGTCGGGGATGCTAATCACGAGCACATGCCGGGGCGCTTCCTCGCTCTCATCGCGACGGGCGGCCAAGCCTTGATCTTTTCCCATAGACTGCGCTGACCAGCAGAGCGCTATGGCTCCAAGAAAGAGGCCAATCCGGCTCCGAACTCGCCTGGCCGCCATCGTCTCCCGCTTCGTGATTCCCGCCATGTTTATTCCCTCCGCTCCGGTAGTTCTTGCGTCTGACACCAGGACAGATTGCACGCCGCTCGCCGCAGGCAATGTGGTTGATTCCAGGGTTGTTATGCGTTATTCAAAGGAAATGGAACGTGTCCCGTGGCAGACGTTGTGGCGGTAGCAACACGGTGAGTTGGCGGCAGACCTACCTCTGGCGCGATGAGAACCTCTCCTCGGCCAAGGGAAACAGTCGCCTACATAAGCTGATGATTCCGCTTCGGTCGCTTTCGCATCGAGCTTCCTGTCAGCGCGGCCCGGCAACGTCATTCGAGCAGACAATGGGGAAATTCGGGGTAGATTTCGATTATTGAGCCTGAAGGTCTGAGGGGGAGAGGAGGGAGGCAAAGCACTGTCAACAGGGAAGTCTACGTTCTTTGCTATCTAACGGATGGACTCGGCAATTCCTCACCCGCGCGGCGCGGCGGCGAGGCAATTTGCTGAGTGTCCGGTCGAGTGTTTGCCGTTTTCGCATCTATCCGTTGCCAGGTCTCTTCGTCGATGGAGAGGAAGGCTTGGACCACCTTGGGGTCGAACTGCTTCCCTGACTGTTCCTGAATGGTCCGGCGGGCTACGGCGATGGGCTGCGCCCTGCGGTAGGGGCGATCCGACACGATGGCGTCGAGGGTGTCGGCAACGGCGAATATCCTGGCTCCCAAGGGGATTTCTTCTCCCTTCAAGCCTTGCGGGTAACCCGTTCCGTCGAACCTCTCATGATGGGCCAGGATCAATTCGGCGGCGGGAGCAAGAAAGGCTATCTGGCCCACCAGCTTGTAGCCGATCTGCACGTGGACGTGCATGTCGGCCATTTCCTCGCGTGTCAGCTTCCCGCTCTTCAACAAAATCGCATCCTGAATGCCAATCTTGCCGATGTCGTGCAGCGAGGAAGCCCAAGTGAGCTGCTTCAATTGCTCATTGGGGCATCCCATCGCCTTGGCAATCTCCAGCGAGTAAAGCCTGACTCGCCGCGAATGCCCCGCCGTGCCGTTGTCCCTCATATCCAGCGCGGTGCCCAGGGCCTCGAGTGTCTCGTCGTAAGTCTGCTCGATTCGCCGCAAAGCAGCATTGAGTTGCTGGGTCCGCTCCTCGACGATCTCCTCGAGGTGGTTCCGATAATTCTCCAATTTCGCTTCCAGTTGTTTGATTCCCAGCGCGCGCTCCAGGCTGAGAATGACCGCGTCCAACTGAAAAGGCTTCAACAGGTAGTCCGCCGCTCCCTTTTTCATGGCGGCGATGCCGACGCTGATGTCATTCACGCCTGTGGCCATCAAAAACGCCGCGTGGGGAAGACACTTGCCGGTTGCCTCCAGAAGGTCAAAACCGGTAACGCCCGGCATATTCAGATCGGAAATGATGGCGTCGAATGGTTCGCGGGAAAGGAGTTCGAGGGCGTCAGAGGCCCGCGTGCAATAACGGCTCTCATAACCGGCAGTTTCAAGCTTGGCATCCAGCAATAGGCAGATAGACTCGTCGTCGTCGACTATTAGGACGTAAGCTTTCCGACCAGCGCCACTCACAGCCGCCTCTTGCTTGCACTTGGTTGCCGCGCTGCGGTTCATCTCCGGCAGTTTGGAGACAACCGCGCATTCAATGCGAATGCTAAATCAGGGCCGGACGAAAGTCAAATGGTGCATCCAATTTGCGCGATCTCGGCGCCAGCGTGCAGAACTTGTGCTTGATCAGGTTAACGTTGATTGAATTGAAGCATCGCCCCTGAGGGTCCTCCAAATAAGTTTCCCTGTCTCTTTCGTCGAGTTGAGCGATGGGCGAGCAAGGCGAGTCACCCACCACCAAAACACGCGTCCCCGCTCATTTACGATCACCGCGCCGGGCCTCGGCCTCCGCCAGCCAGCCGCGCTTCAACTCTGCCGCGGGCACGCTGCTGAGATAGGGTTTGATGTCGAGGATGGGCGTGCCGTCCAGCATGTCCACCCCCCGGACGCGGAGCCGATTGCCCTCACGGCCGAGCAGTCGCACCACCGTCAGGCCGATCGGATTGGGGCGGCGGGGCGAGCGCGAGGCAAACACGCCGTGAGCGTGCGAATCACACGGGGGAGTGCCCACCAAATCGCAACCTGGGCTGCGATCGAAGACCCACAGTACGTAAAGGTGCGAAAACCCGTCTATGTCTTGCAAACCAGCCTCAAATTCGGGCCGGAGCTCAACCCACCCCTCTTCCTCATGCTGCGCCCCCAGCCCGCGCGGAATCTCGTCGGTTTTCGAAAAAGGGCTATGAACGAATCCAATGGCCTGCATGGTCCAGTTATTCATGGTCTCCTCAAAGCGGCGTTGCCTTAGAGGCGCCAGCCTCTATATCCTACACCCGGGGCAGAACTTGCGTCTCCGCCCGCCGGAGGGCTCTGCTATAATTTAATATCTTTTGCAGCAATCGCCACTTGCCTCGTAATGGCAGCGCGCGGCCGGCCCGGTGAGGCCGCATCCAACAACAGCAGAACAGGGAGTGCTCATTGTTACCAGGAATTCAGCAACGGATACAGTCCAAGTTTGTAGAGGCCGTGCGCGCGGCCTTCGATTTGGCAGTTGCCCCGCCCGCGCTCGACGCACCTCCCAACCTGGAAATGGGCGACATCTCTCTGGCGGGTTGTTTTGAGCTGGCCAAGCAGTTGCGCCAGCCGCCCCGCAAGATTGCCGAACAGCTCATTCCACTCCTTTCCACGTTGGAAGGAGTGGAGCGCGTCACCGTGGCCGGCGCCGGCTATCTGAATTTTCACCTGCACCGCGCGCAAACGGCCGCGCGGCTCTTCGCCAGGCGGAGTGCTCCGGCGCCGGCCGGCGGCAGTGGGCGCGGCAAGATTCTGGTGGAACATACGAGCATCAATCCCAACAAGGCGGCGCACATCGGCCATCTTCGCAACGCGGTCCTGGGCGACACGTTTGTGCGCCTGCTGCGCTTCACGGGCGAGAACGTGGAGGTGCAGAACTACATTGACAACACAGGTGTCCAGGTGGCCGACGTGGTGGTGGGATTCCTGCACCTGGAGAAGAAAACCCTGAAAGATGTTGCAGCGCTGATGCACGACGCTTCGACGCGCTTCGACTACTACTGCTGGGACCTTTATGCGCGCGTCTTCCAGTTGTACGAGGAAAACAAGGACGTTCTGAAGTTGCGCGCCCAGGCCTTGAAAGACATCGAAGAAGGCCAAGGCGAAACCGCGGCCATGGCGGAGCTCATTTCCACCGCCATCGTCCGCACCCACCTGGAAACGATGTTGCGGCTGAACATCGAGTATGACTTGCTGGTGCAGGAGAGCGAAATCCTGAGGCTCCATTTCTGGAGTGCCGCCTTCGAGCTGCTCAAAAAGGAAAAAGCCATCCGCTTCGAGGACGCGGGTAAGAATGCGGGTTGTTGGGTCATGGATCTGGCGGACCCGGCGGCGGAGGGAGAAAGCGAGGCCGCAGACGCTGACGACATCAAGATCATCGTGCGCTCCAACGGCACGGTGACCTACGTCGGCAAAGACATTGCCTACCATCTGTGGAAGTTCGCCTTGCTGGGAAAAGATTTTGGCTACGCAGCCTTTCATCGCTACCCGGACGGCCACAGCGTTTGGCGCACCACCGTGAACGGACAGGCCGGCGCGCCGCCCTTCGGCCGCGCCAGCGCCGCCTACGCCGTGATTGATACGCGCCAATCCTACCTCCAAAATATCGTCAAGGCCGCGTTTCACACCCTCGGTTACCACGAGCGCGCGGCAAACCTTCACCACTTCGCCTATGAAGTCGTCGGACTTACGTCGCGTTGCGCCGAAGAGATGGGGATTCCGCTTACTGACGATGACCGCCTGCGTCCTTACGTGGAGGTTTCCGGGCGCAAAGGGCAAGGCGTAAAGGCCGATGACCTGATTGACACGCTGATTGCCCGCGCCGCCGAGGAAGTGAGTTCACGCAACATGGCGCAGGAGCCGGCCGAGGTGCAAGACTACGCGCGCAAGATCGCCGTGGCCGCCCTGCGTTACTTCCTGCTGAAGTTCTCGCGCCGGGTCATCATCGCTTTTGACTTCAAGGAAGCCCTGGCCTTCGAGGGCGAGACGGGTCCTTACCTGCAATACAGCACGGTGCGCGCGCGGAATATCATTCGCAAATTCCAGGAATCACGCCCGGAATTCGAGCCCGCGCAATTGTCCCGCGCCCTGACGCCCGACCAATTACAGGATTTCTTCCAAGGAGAGGATGGCGCGGCTTTCTGGGAGTTAACCCTGCTCGCGGGACACTTGGAGACCATGGTGGGGCAAGCGATCGCGAGCGAAGAGCCCGCCGTGGTGGCCAAATACGCCTTCCGCCTCGGCCAAGCCTTCAACAATTTCTATCATCACTTTCATATCCTAAGTGAACCGGACCCTTCACGCCAACAGTTTCTGCTGTACCTCGTCTACCTGGCGGAGCGCACTCTGACCTTGGCCACCGAACACATGGGCATGGAAATTCCCGAGCGCATGTGAGCACGAAGTGGCACGGGCGGATAGGTGTTTTCATCTGCGGGAGGACGCCCCCGTCCCGCGGCGTTCGCGCTTGTAATCGTAGGCCTGATCATACTCAATCGTTCCAAAAAGGGACAAAATACTTTGTTGCTTCCGGCGACGGATGTATTCATCAAGTGCCGCCGTCACGGTATCCTTCTTGGTGCGGTGCTTGCCCAATTTTCGGGCTTCCTCAATCAGGCGATCATCAATGGCAAGGTTCGTCAGCATCGTCCACCCCACTTATAATGTTACACATCTGACTGTGTGAAGTCACTTACATCATAATGTGTGGAGACCGACTGAATGCTGAACAGGACTCCCTTGAGCATCATCGCCGCTACGGCGCGAGATCCGTCAACAATTGCACCAACGTGCGCACGCCATGGCCGGTGGGACCTTTGGCGCGGTAGGGTTTCTCGTCGTTCGCCCAGCGCGTGCCGGCGATATCGAGGTGGACCCAGGGAGTGTCGCCGGCGAATTCGCCCACGAACATTGCTCCGGTAATTGCTCCGCCGTAGCGCCCGCCGGAATTGGCAAGATCGGCGATCGCGCTCTTGTACAAGTCGCGATAATCATCGTCGACGGGCATGTGCCACATCTTCTCCCCTGCCGCGTTGGCAGCGGCCAGCACGCGATTCACCCACTCCTGGTTCCAGCCGAAGACGCCGGTGGTGATGGCTCCGAGTGCGATCACAACGGCGCCGGTCAGGGTGGCGGCGTCAATCAGCACCGTGCAGCCCAGCCGCTTTGCGTAGGTCAGGGCATCCGCCAGCACCAGGCGGCCCTCGGCGTCAGTGTTGAGGATTTCGATGGTTTTCCCGGACATGGACGTGATGACATCACCGGGCTTAAAGGCCTTCCCGCTGGGCATATTCTCCGTTGCCGGAATCAGCGCCATCACGCGGACGCGGGGCTTGAGCTGGGCAATCGCCTGCATGACGCCGAGCACGGTGGCGGCGCCCGCCATGTCCGTTTTTTGCTCGTGCATGTTCTCGCTGGGCTTGATGGAGATGCCGCCGCTATCAAAGGTTATCCCCTTTCCGATTAGTCCGATGACAGGCTGTTCCGGCGCGTCCAGCGGCGAATAGCGGAGAACGATCAGTCGGGCAGGTTCGTTGCTTCCCCGGGCCACGGCCCAAAATGCGCCCATTTTCAGCTCCTGGATTTCCTGCGGCCCCAGCACCTCACACGTCAGGCCGAAGTGCGCCGCCATCGCGCTGGCCCGCTCCGCCAGCATCGTGGGCGTCAGGTGATTGGAGGGTTCATTGACCAGCCCACGCGTGAAGTTTTGGGCCTCGCCCAGAGTGCGCCCGCGCTCGAGAGCCGCTTCCGCCCCGGTCGGCAGCGGCTCGCCGCCTGTCATCAGCAAAAGCTGGTCGATTTCCTTCACGCCATTGCGTTCGGTCCGGTAGCGGTCCGCGTCAAAATCGGCCACCATGGTCCCTTCCACGACGTCTGCCACCGCGCCCGGGTCGGTTGAACCCAAAATCCAGGCCAGTTCCCGCACCCCGCGCGAGCGCAGATGCCTGGCCGCCGTTCCCGCCAGGTGGCGCAAGTGCATGGCGTTGAATTTCTCGCGCTTGCCGGCTCCGACCACCAGCAGCTTCGAGGTTGCCATCCCCGCGGGCCGGCGCAGGAGCGTGCATTCAAACACCTTGCCGGTCAATTCACCCGCGGTGTGCAATTCCTGCACTTGACGGCGCGCTTCCGCCGGCAATCGCTCCACGGTGCCACTGGAGGCGGGCGCCTCTTCGAAGCCATAAGCAACCAGAGATGAGGCGGTGAGTTGCGCCAGCGGTTCAGTCTGAAATTGGATTTTCACGGTGCGGATCTCCTTTGGGGTGGGGGGGCCGCGGCCGAACTCGTTATTGATGCCGCCGGCGATGTTCGTGTATGTCCTGTTGGGCTTCGCGGTCGATCGTGCGCTGCCGAGAGGTCTCCCGGTGGTCGTAAACCTTCTTGCCCTTCGCCAGGGCAATCTCGCACTTGATCAGGTTTTTTTTCAGATAAACCCGCGTGGGAACCAGCGTGAACCCCTTTTCCTGAACCCGGCCCGACAACTTATCCAGCTCCTGCCGGTGCAGCAGGAGACGCCGGTCGCGGAGCGGATCGTGATTGCAATAGCTCCCGGCCGTATAGGGGCTGATGTGACAATCGATGAGATAAGCCTGGCCCCGCTGCACATCCACGTAACTGTCTTTAAGATTGATCTTTCCTTCGCGCACCGACTTTACTTCCGTGCCCGTCAACTGCATTCCCGCCTCGAACCTTTCCAAGAGATGGTACAAATGCGATGCCTGCCGGTTGACGGCAAAATGCTTGGGAGCGGGCTTGGAGGGCTTTGACATAATCACGGTCCGCGTAAACATCTATTCGGATATAGATAATCTTATCACACGGGGCTGCGCCGGGGACGATTGTTCTGCGAAATTGGTGGTGGATCACACGAGGTGGAGGCGATGGGATCCATCGATCTTGCCGGGACGCCGCCATGGGACGAGGTCAAATCGCTGCTACCCCATCAAATGGGCCAACTCCCGGAGGAATCACGCCCGGAAAATCACCCATTGTCATTATGCCAACAATCCGCTATGATGCCTTTGCGGGGTGGAGCAGTCTGGTAGCTCGTTGGGCTCATAACCCAAAGGTCGCTGGTTCAAATCCAGCCCCCGCAACCAACGCCATCATAAAGTTACGGGTCATAATCAAGAACCTTCGAGTACAACTCGGTACAACTTGGGGCTGGAAACAGCCCCATTTTGTTTTTGCGGCTTGAGAAGCACCCTTGCAACATTGCTTGCCGCTTGTCGCGGTTCACCCCCACGCGCGTGGGGACAATTTTGCCGAGCAGGCCGGGATCGAGGGCGGCAGCGGTTCACCCCCACGCGCGTGGGGACAATTTCTTCCCGAGTGGCAACGCATGGAACCCGCCCGGTTCACCCCCACGCGCGTGGGGACAATAATAACCTGTCGGAAGGGATTGCCGGCGGCAACGGTTCACCCCCACGCGCGTGGGGACAATCTCAGTGGGATGTACCTGGCAACTGCTTACGGCGGTTCACCCCCACGCGCGTGGGGACAATTACTCCTTCAGCTTGCGGTCTTGCTCCCTTTCCGGTTCACCCCCACGCGCGTGGGGACAATGGCGATTGGGTGAAGGGCGGACGCGAGGTCAGCGGTTCACCCCCACGCGCGTGGGGACAATAGGCGCGTCGAGACTGAAATGTCGAACGAAAGCGGTTCACCCCCACGCGCGTGGGGACAATACGTGCCCCCGTTCTTTCCCCGATGGCTCAGCCGGTTCACCCCCACGCGCGTGGGGACAATGTGGATGGCTACGCCTACACTTATGCCGAGTGCGGTTCACCCCCACGCGCGTGGGGACAATGCAGCCGCCGGGCGCTCAGTGGATGCCCAATGCGGTTCACCCCCACGCGCGTGGGGACAATAGTGCCAGGCACCAGCGTTCGAGCGGCCAGCCCGGTTCACCCCCACGCGCGTGGGGACAATTCGTCAATGTCCAGGTTTAGCGCCAGTGACAGCGGTTCACCCCCACGCGCGTGGGGACAATTTCTACACAAGAGGTTGGACACACAGGTACGGCGGTTCACCCCCACGCGCGTGGGGACAATGCCACCGGCACCCTGCAACTGGCGGCTTACGGCGGTTCACCCCCACGCGCGTGGGGACAATGTCACCGCACTGTCACCGCCCATCTGGTGACACGGTTCACCCCCACGCGCGTGGGGACAATCATGACTATCTCCCTTCGATTTAGGTGGCACGCGGTTCACCCCCACGCGCGTGGGGACAATGTATTCCATTTTCGGCGCCTCTGTCTTTTCCAACGGTTCACCCCCACGCGCGTGGGGACAATAACACACACTCCACAAAGGAGGCTCAGGCATACGGTTCACCCCCACGCGCGTGGGGACAATACTGAAAAAGTTGTTGATTCTACGGCACCCGAACCAGAAAAAGGCCCTCGAAGTCTTCTATCGAGCGTGCCGTACGGCCCCAGGTGCGGACTTTATAGCCCTGCTCGTTGTCGCTCGAATATATGATCAGGCATCCCCCCTCTCTGGCCTGCGAACAAGCCTTGTCCCAGAGGCGGTCGCGGACGGCGGCGGAGACGCGCCCGACAAAGACTCCCGCCTGCGGTTCCAGGAACCAGCGGGTTAGCTCGCCCCGCAATCCGGGCGGGACGCGTTCAAGAATCAGGACCACCATCGTCGGGCTCCGTTTCGCCGGGCTCGGGGGCCAGCATGCGCCCGCCTTCCACCACTCCCTCGGCATCGTCCCAGAGGAAGCCGGGGGCGCCGGCGTCAAGGTCGAAGTCGCTGCCGGAAGGTGCGACCTTGGCCATCATCAGCGCCGCCTGAATATCCGGGATAATTCTCTCCAGCAGCCGTGCGGACACAAACTGGTCGCGGCAGGTGATGCGCACGCGGCGTTCCAACTGGCCCTGCGTTTCGGCGGAGGCGCGAAAGGCCAACGGCACGGTAATTTCAGTTTTGTAAAGGTCGGCAACATCGTAGACGAAGGAGAGCATCTTGCCCGTGTGGATGAAGCCCAGCGCGGGTGAGAAACCCGCCGACACGATGGCGGCATGGCAGATCCCATAGAGGCAGGAGTTGGCGGCGGACAGGGCGCGGTTGGCGGGGTCCGCCTTGCTCCACTCGTCGCGTTTGTAGCTCCGGCCCGACCAGGTGATACCGGTTTCCTGCGCGGCTTTGGCGTATGCGTCGCGCACACGCACGCCCTCCATGCCGCGAATTTGCTGAAGGGTCAGCGCGGGGTCGAACTTTTCGGCAAATCGCAATTGATAGAGACGCCGCACCACCTGCATGTGAAAACCTTCGTGCGCCCACAACCGCGCCTGGTGCAGGAAATTGGCCGCGCTGCGCGTCTCGCCCATGCCCAGGGCGTAGAAGCGGACTCCCTCTTCCCCGCACCACGCCACCAGGCACCCATGATCCGCCAGCACCGATATGGCGGCATGAGTAATGGAGACGCCCGGACCCAACATCAGCAGAGCCAGATTGGCGCAGGGCACCGGCACCTTGCCGGACGCATCGTGGATGGCAATCGCCCGGTCCTCCTGGTCGACGCGGCAATGCTCGACGTACAGATAACTCCATCCGTCACCGAATTTGGGCAGAATGTGCAGATCTTGAATTCGCACAAAGCCTCCACGGGAACGCTGTAGCGTCGATCTCCGATCGACGCCCGGGCGATCGTAGGCGCACGCCATGGCGTGCCCGTACGACGGCGGTCGGAGACCGCCGCTACAAAGGGGCCACGGAAAGCAGGCCGAACCCGAAGGCTTTGGCCGGCCCGATGCCTCGCAGAAGCGCGTTACGGAATTTATCGGGGTCCGTTACCTCCAGGATGCCATCGTAGCGGACCGAGCGCAGCCGCTGCCCTCCCTCCTCCCGGCCCTTATTCACATAAATGTAGCCCGCTTGAACGGTGGTGGAATCCTTGTCGAGGGAGAATCCCCCCGCTTCGGCCTGGCGAGTTAGCCAATGGTGGAGTTGGTCGGCGGGCAAGGGCACGCGCTTCCCGATCCACTTCTCCGCCACCGGCTTTCCGTCCCGCTCACGTGAATGCTGCGATAGTCTCCGGGTGGGATTTGCCGCCAACCGGAATCGAAGCCTCTTGCCCGCCACATAACCCGGTTCGTATTCCTTTACCTCGGCGGGAGCGGCCAGCAGAAACCGGGCATTTTGAAAGGCATAATCCCAGTCAGGCTTCACCGCCGATTGCACGAGAATAACGGCCCGCCCATCGGGCACTGGGTCGATGCGAAAGAGAAAGCCGGAGTCATCGGCGCGTTTGACATGGACTTGCCCATTACCAAAGTCATCCGGGCTAAAAGGTCTCAAGAATTGCTTGTCTTCGGATTTATGTTCTGCGGACGGAAACGCCATGCAAAGACGCTGGTGAACATGATAAAGATTGCGCAACCACGTGCGCCCGGGCCGGGGGCGGTCGGGATTAATGCCGGTCTCAATCAGGAGACAGGAAAGGAACATGGCTATTCCACCTCCTCGGCAACGAGATGTCGGCGGCGGGTTTCGAGAGAACGGAATCTAATAATCTCCTCCCGCTTTTCGCGGATCAAATCGCGCCAGCGCGGCTCTTCCGGATTAATCCGGTCCAGCCCCATACCCATCCCGTATTCGATCATGGTCACAGCGTCATGGCAGAGACGGCAGAGGGAGCGGAGGTCATCGTTGCTTTCATTCCCGCCTGCCCGCCGGTAAGTGATGTGTTGCACGGTAGTAGCGGGCGATTTACAAAAGACGCACAAATGAAAGTCACCAGCCAGCCGGTCACCCCTGCGCTTTCGGTACTCGGTGTTGGCATAGTCAGCGGTTGGGCGGGGAGGGGCGGGCGTTGGGCTCTGGGCGGCTGCGATGGCAAGTGTTATGTCTCCCCCCGGTCCCACCCGCAGTTGCTTGCGGATAACAAATCGAGGCTGGTGCGAAGGCGGATCGAATGTTACCGGGACGTTGTACCAGACAAGCGCATCATCGGGAGCCTCCGGCTGCTCCGCGGTTGGATTCCAGTCAAGCAGGCAGTCCACGATTTCGGGTTGGTCGTCGCCCGTCAGGCGCTTGCGCCAGGAAATGGAACTAAGGGCGGAGAGCAGCTCGGGGAATTCACCGGGCGGATGCTCCAGAAGGGGCCGAGCGGGGGGGCAGGATTTTCTGCCGAGGTAGAGCGTCCACTTGGGAGCATTGACGGCAGCTTCCAACTTCGCGATGAGGCCCGCTTCAGCCTGAAGGGCGACGAGAAAAGAAGCATCACACAGATACTCGCGGCGGGTGAGCATGGCCCCGGGTTTGGTTCCACCTTCGGCGGTGCGCATCGGCATATCAGCGCCCACGGTGTGGTAATCCCACCAGCGGACTCCGGGTCGATCAATGCGCACGCCCATATGCAAACTTGCAAGCTTGGGAAGCCATTCTTCCGCAGCGTCCGGCCGGGAGATCCCCAGCGCGGCGCAGAGCATCCCGATGACCCCAGATTTGGTGGGAGCCTCGGCCGTCCGCCGAATCACAAACTTCGACTGCTGGTCCCCCCATGCCTGAAGAGGGCCTTCCAGGCGGAGAAACAGGGTGTTGGCGCTCATCATGCCACCTCCAAGTTCACCACCGCCTTCTGAACATCTCCCCAATCGTAGCCAATACCTTTAACGACGGCCTCAATCAAACCATCAAGCGACTTTAGATTGGTCTCAGCCACAGTAATTTCCTGGCCCTCTTCAGTAACACTCAACGGATGGCGAAGGTTGGGTGAGAACCAGAAGCGCGCGGTAGGTTTGCCATATCCGGTGTCGATATCGTGGACGTACTGGCCGAGCTGCGCGATGCTCTGGGTTACGATGTCCCGTTGGTCTTGAGTCACCGGTTTGGCAAAGGCGTTAGCGTAGCTGAGCGGATTGTTCCTGATTTCCACCAGGATTCCATCGGGAGGATTGTGGGCGGCGAAGCTGTTCTGCTTGCCGGTGGGGTTGGACAGGGCGGCGCCACGAATGAATGCACCCACCGTGTGGGCGGCAAGTTCCTGGTTGCCCTTGAGGTTCTGCTTCAGGGTCTCGAAATCAATGGAGAAATACTTGTAGAAGCAGGCGGCGCCAAACATGGCCTCACCCACCAGGCCCGCGCCCGCATCGTCACCGGGGACGTCATCGGCGGCCACGAAGTAATCAACCTCCGGACGAGCCTCGTGCGTGGAAATCGCGTGGGCAACCTGCAGAGCGGCTTCCACCGTGGTGTCTTTCAGCACTCCGGTTTCCAACATCCTGCCGCTGAGCGCCATGTCGGGCACGGAGGTGGATTCACTGATCAGCTTGCCAAATTCCTCCGCCAATACCTCATCTTTCTTTCCGTCACCATCCTGGAGAAGTTTGGCCATCTGGACAATTGCTTCCTGCGTTGTGTAAACAAGCATGTCACTTCTGGCATCGTCTTCGCTGCGGGGCTTGATGCCGCACTTTTCCAGAATCTTCGCTGCCCGCTTCTTCGCGGCGGGTTTCCCCGTTACTTTTTCCGAGATCATTTCCGCCAATTTGCGGGTGCGGATGCCTCCTAGTAATTGCTTGAATCCGTCGCTCATGCGGATACTTCGCTTTAGACACTGGCTGGAAATGCGGGAGCGCAGTACCCCTCCGAAATAGCAGGTTTTGGGTGCGCCCAAGTCGTCCCGGTTCAGGTTGGCCGGGCTGTGATTTTGAATGGCGTGAATTTCAATCAGCATAACGATCCTCCTTTGAAGTTTTGAGAAATTCCTTGGCCCACTTGAGCCGGGTGGTTTCACGTTCCCAGAAGGAAATGTCGTCGGCAAGTCTTACCCAGTCGAGCTTGAGATCGTGGGAAGACACGAGGTCAATAGCCCATTGCAGAGAGGGCTCGAGGTTTCCAATCGGCAAGGTCAATAATCTGTCGAACCTTTGCGTGACCGGATCTTTTTCAGGGTCCCGATCTTTCCGGCAACGCCCAAGCTGATAGGCGAGGGTTTCGCCCGGTGAATGTTCAACCGGCTGGAACGCGTAAAGTTTGGCCACAAGCCACGCCACGGCGCGGCGCGCGCTGGTTTTGCGCGCGCAAAGGCCACCAGAGGCCGGAGAAAAGGTCAAACCCCTCTACCGATTCATCAAGCCCCCGCCCGGCATGCAGGCGCAAGAGCCCTAGTTCACCAGATTTCAGACGTCTCAGGACCTGGATGTATTGCTCCGTCGCTGTCACTTGATCCCCCTTTCTTCCCCTTCGTCTTGCCGGTTGCGGAATCCTTTGGCCGCATGTCCGGCTTTGCGTATTCAATCTGGCGCCGCCTGAGGACGGCAGCGGTGGTTACCCCCGGCGAAAGCGATTTGGCAACGGCCGACATCATCGGAGCGTATTCGCGGGACGCCTGTTCCCAGGCATCCTCGGCGCCGGATATCAGTTCGGTCGCCTTCTCCGAAACCTTCGCTTCGACCTGGGGGCGAATGGCGGCAATAACTGCGGCCCCTTCGGATTCTGATCTCTCTATCCTCTCCACCTTTTTCTCCATCGCCCATCCTTGCACCCGCCAATTCTTTACCAATCCCGCCGCTTTCTCAGGGGCTGCAGGGCTTGCGGGTATGTCAATGGTCCGCTCCCACACATCAATATTCTTTGCCTGGTGCGTCGCGAAGCCTACAACCAGGAGAGTCCCGGACTTGCCAATTTCGAGAAGGCGAGCAACCAAATCGGGCCACGGGCGGTCCATTCTGAATCGTGCCGACGCCGTAAGGTCCGCAGCCCTCATGCCCTTCCGCGTTTCCCCGTCTATATAGACCGCGTGGGGGTCAGTCCACTTTTTATTTTCCTGCTTCCCAGCAGTCTGGTATTCGCAGGCATATACGAGTGGAAAGTCGGCTACACCACACCCAGTGCAAGCATCCGCAGCCTTGATTGGCTCGTGCAAATACACTCGCCTTGGTAGAAGTGTTAGACCTGTTAGGAGGGGAACGTCCGCGTCGGGGTTTAAAGTCCATCCGGGGTGAATCCATGAGGGTGTTCCTATATTTGCGTGCGCAGTCCAGTTAGCGACCAGGGTTTTCATCAGCGATTTATCCCATGGCACGACGTACAGAGGCGGGACGCCATTAATCCCAGCCATGAGATTCGGTTCCCCAGGGCCGCTGAGACTGCTGACCGAGAATACGGGCAATCGCAGTAACCCCAAAACGCAGCATGCTGGACAAAGGCCGCTTCGGTTATCGGTGGAGTGCCTAAGGTGCCAAAAATTGTTGCCTGCGGGTACTTCTTGGAGCAGCACAGTCACGGGGCGGCGGCGCTTTGCGGTTTGGTCCTGGAAGAATCTCTCGCCTCTTCCCAAAAGGTTAAAACAGTCTTTGCTGTCGTTGAGTTTTTTGAGCCCATCCGGGGGAAACGAAGAGATCGAGTCCTTGTCGTCCGGGGGATTCCCATTGCACCAATAGAGCAACGCCAGGAGGAAACGCAGAATCGCCACGCGATCCATGGGATTGCTGGCGGCAATTTGCCGTATCCGATGTGCTTGACTCAGCGCCTCAACAATGCCCACGCGACCGCTATGCCCATCCTTCCACATAACGGGAATCCACTTTTCTTCGAGCAGGTTATAGTCCACGGCTTCCTCCTTGCCTTGGCAAGAGGCAGGTGACGGGCCCATCGCGCTGCTGGCGATGCGGGCGTCCGCTTGATAGCTACCAAAGGATAAACGTAACGAAGATATACACCCGGCAGGGGGGAAAAGCAAGGCCCGCAACGGAGCATATGATTGGGTTGCGATCAGAGGGGCACATCGCATTCCCGTGTGGGTCTGAAGTGGTTAGGCAAAAAACGGTCTCGACATTGGGGTCAGCTCATGGGCAGACTGCTCCCCCGCCCGACAAAAGAAACCACGCCTTATCGCTTATCGGCGCGAGCATGCGGAAGAACTGCGCCCCGTGTCGCGCAAAGCCCTGCAACCCGAAGCCGAGCAACTTCGCAACCCCACAAACGTCGGGTAATGTCCAAAATTGAGCGTAACGCCGCCATCTTGGCGGCTCTTTGCCGGCGGGAAGCTGGCGCTACATTGGAAATTAGGACACTACTCACTGGTGCCCCCATCTCATATCTGACAATGTGACCGAACCCTCGCCCCCCCTGACCTTTTGTCAGCCAGATTGCCCCCATGTAGCCCCCTGTCAAATCCTGCGGGTGTATGCGCTACCAACCCTGGATTTAGCCCTCATCGAGGCTTTGTCAAGCATAAATCCTGAGAATCCACCGCTTGCCCTTCGACCTTTGCGCCTTAGCTCCCCCTACACCCGAATTCCCGTCCACACCTCAGCGACCGACGCCTCTCGGGACTTGCTCGGACTTCTGGAATACCCTCGCCCCCACCCCCCTGAGGAATTGCAAAAAAAGTTCGCGCCAACTTTCGGGGTTCGCAAAATGCATTCAGCACGGCTCATGGGGATGCGCAAAATAGGTTTCGCTGCCTGCCGCCTATTGCTTTCCGCCTGCCGCTTTTCGCGCTGCCTCGATGAGGGCGGTGGTGGAGTAGCCGGGCACGATGGGGATGGGAACCACGCGCCCACCGGCTGCCTCCACGACGTCGCGCCCGACGATTTGGTCGAGAGTGTAATGCCCACCCTTCACCAAAACATCGGGTAACATGCGTTCTACAACGTGCAGCACGGACACGTCGTCGAAAATCGTGACGTAGTCCACGGCCGCCAAGGCGGCGATGATCTCCGCGCGCTCGGCTTCCGGCTGAAGCGCCCGGTCCTTTCCCTTGAGCGCGCAAACGCTGCGGTCACTGTTCATGGCAACGATCAGGACATCGCCCAGCTTGCGCGCCTCCGCGAATAGGCGCGTGTGGCCGGGGTGGAGCAGATCAAAGCAGCCGTTGGTAAACACCACCCGCAAACCTCGACGCTTGAGCTCGTCAACCTTGAGATAGGCCTGCTCAAGGGGCAGGATTTTTTGGATCCCCATGGGGCTATTCCCCTTCCTGGAATGCTTGCGGGCGTCGCCTTCCCCGTCGGGCTGTCTCCCTTCGCAGGATACGCTGGCGCCAAAATCAGAGCCATCATTCTAACCTGAATTCCTCCACATTGAGGTGAAGGGACTGGAGCAGGCGCGCCTTGCGGCGCAAACCCCGACCGCCTCAACAGACCAGCGTTTTGAAATAAACTCGAAGGCACAGGCCGCGAACAGGGGAGCACTCGCAATCCTCATCGCAATCGCCCTAACTGTGTTTTTCGTTTTCACTCGCCAGGTTTCGCAGAAGGCTCGGGAGCTGTTGCGTAAAGGCCGAGCGAGCCATGACCGAGTCGCACCCCGCGGCCCGGGCGGCGGAAATCAACTGCTCCTCAACGTGAGAAACGAACCCCACGATACGAATCGGGCGGGTTGCGGGATCAGCTTTGAGCGCTCGCACCCATTCTATGGCGGAGAAGGCGCGAGCATTAAGGTCCAGAAAGACGGCTCGCGGCTGAGCCTCGGCAATCGCAGCCGGGCCCCCCCGTATGTTGCCCGTAACCACCGCTATGCCAAGAGCCTTCGCCGTTTCCTGGATCTTTGCTAGGAAAAAAAGGTCATTCACCAAAGCTACGATGGTCGCTGCCATGTTCTCGGCCTCGTGTTCAGGTGATTGGCGGTAGCTTAAACTTGCTCGCTTGATTGCTCCGGTTGCGGCAAGATTCCAACCCCGCTTCCAATATACCCCGAGCACTGGTCGGAGGCGAGCAGGTCTTTCGGTAAGAATCGTCTCCTCTCCTGATACTGTGCAACCGCCTGAACTTGGCGTGCAAATGCGTAACTCTGCAGACCTGAAATGGGCAGAAAAAACGACTTGTGCCCGAAATTTATCTTGCCGCGGGCAACGGTTTACGCGATTCTGCACTCTTCTTGAGGAGGGGGAATTGTGCGCAGACTGGAAAACCGCCACCAACATGAAATCACGCTTATACTGTTCGCAGCGGGAAATGTGCAATCCCCAAAAGAGGGAGGACGCCTTAACCACGTATGAACTCAGAAAACGTTCCAGATAATCCTGTTTCCGGTGCGAAGTCTCTCCGCGTGCTCAGGCCGTCGATCGTCGTGCTTTGCGGTCCCGCGGCCTGCGGGAAATCGACTTTTGCCAAGCGGCACTTTCGGCCCACCCAGATTATTTCTTCAGATTGGGCGCGCGGCCTCGTCTGCGACGACGAACGCGACCAACGCTTCAACACACAAGCCTTTGCGTTGGTTCATTTCCTTGTAGAACAGCGGCTCACGTTGAATCGCCTCTGTGTGATTGACTCGACGGCGCTGACCAGTCAGGCTCGAAAGGAGTTGCTCGACCTGGCAAGAAAGCACCATGTCCCCGCTACTCTGGTGCTTTTCAGTGCCCCTTTCGAAACCTGTGTAGAGCGCGACGAGAAGCGCGAACGCTCTGTGGGCCGGGCAATCGTCGAGCACCAGTACCAGGTTTTTGAGCAGACCAAGCTGACGATTCCTCAGGAGGGATTCGACCAAGTCGTGGAGCTTCAGGATGGCGATTTGGAGAAGGTGCAGATAGAAATCCTTTTCCGCCCTGTAGTGCGGCCCGAAGCCAGCGCCCCGCGACGGTTCGAGCGCTCGGCGCGGCCTTCCCAGCCCCGACCGGGCCGACCCGGAGATGGCGGCCGCTCTGTCTCGCCGCCGAAAGCTGCAACACCGCGACCCGCAGCAGTTCCCGCCCCCGTGGCAAATACACAGTCCCCTCCTGCGGCACATCCGCCTGCTTTCCCGGCTATGGAAGAGAAGCCAAGTGCGCCCGCGCCGCCGGTTGTATCCCCCAAGCCGGCAGAGCCTGTTGTTCCACCACCCGTTCCGTCGGAGACAAATCTCACGAGCGAAAGTTAGGCGCTTCGGAAGCCGCGCGTTAGCCGTTTTTCGAATGACCCTGACCGGCGATGGAATATGTGGCGATTTACATAGTGGGCACGCCCCTCCAAAGGTGGATAAGGGGCTGATAGTGGCTACAGTTCGAGCATATGGGGCAGGGGTTAGATCCAACTCCGAGCATGGCTATTGATCAACAAGGGGCGGTTAGGGACCCATTGCCGCCTATCCGACCGCCTGGCCAAGACATTTTGTCGTAGCGGGCAGTCCTGACAGATCGTCCAGCCCTCCGCAAATTCACAAAAAGTATTTCAGGGCTCCAGTTTAGCTGTCAGGACGTCCGGTGAGCCGGTCGTAGACGGTTCGGGCGTTGGTGGACCCCAGCGATTCATTGTAGAGGCTCTTCCTGCCCAACAGGTAGCGCACTTCTTCGTCAAAGCGGTGGAGGATTTCCAGGTCGACTTTGCGGATGGGGAAGCGCTTGCCGTCCGGTTTGGACAGCCAAAACTTCTGATAGCCGCGATCTTCCAGCTCGCAAAGGACTCCATGGACGACGAAGTAGGGTGGACCGGAATTAACCCAGCATCCTCCTTGCTCTTCCAAACAGGCCACGCACCCGGACTTCCTCACCTCGATGACTCCCGCCCTAACCTCGGTCACCATGAAGCCTGCCTGCTCAAACTGTTTTTGGATGTCCTGCGCCGTTACGGTTTCCGTTGCCATAAGTAGTTCCTATCTGCCTCTGGAGTTTGAACTTCCGTAGGGGATTCTTTAAGCCGAAGGCGCGGAGGCACAGAGGTCAATGAACAAACCGATTCTTCTCTGCGCCTCGGCGTCGCACAGGACATCCCCCTGCATCTTTCGGCCCGGTTGACACAATTCCGCTCCTGCCCCTAGAATAAGAAGTCTATTGCAGTGACGGCAAAAAACGCAAGGGCGGCCACCATTCATAACTCCAATAAAGCACTTCGCGGGCCGGCAAGCCTGCTGGACCTGATTGGCAACACGTCGTTGGTGCGATTGGTGCGAATTCGCCCCGCCTCGCCGGATGTGGAAATCTACGCCAAGGCGGAGTGGGAGAATCCCGGCGGCTCGGTGAAGGATCGTCCGGCGCTCAACATCATTCGCGAGGCAGAGGCCGGTCAACTGATGTCGCGGGACAAGATCCTGATAGATTCGACCTCCGGCAACACCGGCATTGCCTATGCGATGATTTGCGCCGCCAAGAACTACCGCGTGAAGCTTTGCATGCCCTCGAACGTTAGCAGGGAGCGCAAACGCATTCTGAATGCCTACGGCGCGGACATTGTCTACACCGACCCCATGGAGGGCTCCGACGGAGCCATTCGCCGCGTGCGCGCCCTGGCTCAGGAGAATCCCGAGCTTTATTTTTATGCCAACCAATATGATAACCCCGCCAACTGGCGCGCCCATTATTTGACCACCGCTCCCGAGATCTTCGAGCAAACGGCGGGCCGCGTGACGCACTTCGTGGCGGGACTCGGCACCAGCGGCACGTTTATGGGCACGGCGCGGCGCCTGAAGGAGTTGAGCCCCGGCGTGCGCTGCATCTCGTTCCAGCCGGACTCGCCCTTCCACGGCCTGGAAGGTATGAAGCATATGCCCAGCGCCATCCAGCCGGGGATTTACGACCCCAGCGTGGCCGACGAAAATCTGGAAATCGCGACGGAGGACGCGCACGTCATGACCCTGCGGTTGGCGCGCGAGGAAGGCCTGCTGGTGGGAGTCTCCGCCGGAGCCGCCCTGGTGGCCGCGCTCAAGGTGGCGAATCGCTTGACCCGCGGCGTCGTCGTGACGATTTTCCCCGACAGCGGCGACAAGTATTTGAGCGAAAGATTCTGGGACGAAGGAAGCTAAGGGATCGGGTGATCCGATGATCGGGTGATCGGTTGATCGAACTGCTTGCTCGTCACTCGCCACTTGTCACTGTACTTGTCATCGGACCATTGAATTGCCGATTTTCGATTGAACTCATCCGAAATCGGCAATCTTGCTTGTCACTCGTCACTCGCCACTTGTGGCTGTTCTTATGACCTTGGACCCCGGACTTCGGACTCGCCACTTTGATTCACCCTCTTGCCGAATTCCACCGATAGCCGGAGCGGGGAAGTGGGCGGCGCGATCTATGGGAATGGGCGTGCTCAGGGAGCTTATTCTCCCTCACCCGGTGGCTCGATTCTGCCGAAAACCGATTTGGGGAAGTGTGTCGCGCGGGGGAGGGGTCAATGGGACCCTTGGGTCATTTGCTGATCGGGTCAGGCGACCATCGGGTCATTTGCGCATCGGTTCATCGGGCCATTCAGCTGACGATTTTTGATTGAGGCCATCCGGGCCGGAGGGGCTTCCGAGTGCCCCGTGATTCGTCCCGAATGGCCGAAGGGCGAAAGTACCGCTGGTCAGCCTCGAATTGCAGATCAGTGCACAATCGGCGGTGCCGGCGTCCCATCGGACCATCTTCCAACCCAGACGAGGAAAATAGTCACCCGTTCTTGTGGGTCATCCGCCGCCATAACCGGCGAGCCTGGCAGATTGGCTCCCCAGCTTTTCGCCGCGTCGCCCGGAACAAAAAACATCAGATGTGGATGCCAGCTCTTGTCATGGTCGCTCAAGTACTGCTGCTTCGACATCATGTAGCACATGGCTCCGGGCTCCAGCGCGGGCAGTTCTTTCTTATCTAGTCCGTTGGGAGCCCCCCCGGCTCTGCCGGGGAGGCAGTAAAAGTTTGACAAATCCGGGAGTCCATCGCGGAAACTCCTAATCGTGAGCCGCCAAGCAAACGAAAAGGAGATCCACGATGGACGAAGTAGAAAGCCTATCGCATACGAAATGGGAGTGCAAATATCATGTCGTGTTCATCCCGAAATGCCGGCGGAAGACGTTATATCAAGAATTGCGGCGGCATTTGGGGGAAGTGTTCCGGCGGTTGGCGCAGCAAAAGGAGAGCGCCATTGAAGAAGGGCATTTGCGGCCGGATCATGTGCATATGATGATTGCGATACCACCCCAGTACGCGGTGTCGCAGGTAATCGGATATATCAAAGGCAAGAGCGCGATTCATCTGGCACGGGTGTACGGAGAGCGGAAGCGGAATTTTGTGGGCCAACACTTTTGGGCACGCGGATTCTGGGTGTCCACGGTGGGCCGCGATGAAGCCGTGATTCGCGAATACATCCGGAAGCAGGAGGAAGAAGACAAGCAGTTAGACCAGATGAATCTCTGGCGATGAGCAGCCACCGGAAGGTGGCGCAAACCCCGCGGGGCCGCGTTAGCGACCCCGCCTAGCCGCTTTGAGCGGCTCACTGTTTCTTAAAGCCCCCGGCTTTGCCGGGGGATATTTACTGCCGATCCGGTCGCCTGGACGATCTCCGTCTTCGATTTTCCTGCCAGCACCAGTTTGGTCTTCATCAGGAAGATGGGCACAAAGGTTCTTGCGGCCGGCGGATTAAAACAAATGGGGGCACCGACTTTGGGATTCCAGAATTCCGGATCATCGGTGGCGGCACCCCATGATCGTTCCACTATGCAGAGAAAGCCATTCCGGCCCTTTATTGCGGTGGTGTATCCCTTCCATCCTAGCACCATCACTTCGGCTCCGTCCGAAATGGATGCAGGAGCAGCACTGCGTGCGAGCGCGATTTCCGTATTCTCGTCCAGTATCAAGAACTGATTGAGAGGAGCCGTGGCCGGATAGGCAGCTTTCTCCGCCTGTGCTCGTGCCCGACAGGTTGCGCCGGGTAAGAGAACCTGAACAACGAATGCTAAAGCGAAGATCTTGGCATTTTTCCGCATGCCTCTCTCCGGTACGCGCACAGTTTGTCTCGGGTCCGGAATCACCGAACCCCGCGGTTGTCGCCGATGTTAAATAAGACAGGAGAGGACGTCAAGCCTTAATTGCGCCAATCGAAGATGTAATCGTCGCGATTCGGTCGGGGCTGCGCTGCTTGGGAATCTCCACTGCCACCAACAAGCCAATCGACGCATTGAACAGCTCTGGGCGCACCGGGGCAGTTCATCCCCCATCGACAACAGATGCCGCGGATCTACGAAACAGGGCGCTGCGCCGCTAGGTCGCGCAATAACCGCCCGAATACCCCCCGTACGCGTCGTGATCCTTCCAGGGGCGGAAGAGGCCGAAGTGGCGCGCGCGGCGGTTGACAAGGCCAGTGGCCTGCTCAGTGCACGGCGCGCTTGAGGCTGTCCGCGATGGACTCCGTGTCGGGCGCCTTCAGCGAGGCCGCCCAGAAGTCATATCTCTTTCCGTTTTTCAGGAGGATGTGAAAGCTACCGGCGCTCACTCCGAGCACCGTGTTCGTATCGATATCCTTGATGTCGGCGGGGGGCACCGAGAAGATTTGTTTCCCGTTTTCTTCCAGGCGCAGCTCGCCCTGGGACCACGTCAGAACCCCCTTAATCTTGCTCGGCGTCAGGAGGTTCGCAGGGTTAATGTAGATGACGTTAAAGCTCAGGTTACTAGCGGCAGGGGAAACGACCGGCGTAATTGATGTTTTGGTGGTGCCGGCTCCGGGGACTTCCATCGGCACCGGCGCAATTGATGTTTTGGTGGTGCCGGCCCCGGGGGCTTCTATCGGCACCGGCTCAGACGGGGTATTGACCGGATGAGGGATAAGTATCGGATTGAGCGGGTTTTGCGGCGCAGCCGGATCTGAAAACATGTAACTTCCAAACAGCTCATCGATATAGACGTTCACCTGCGGCGTGTAACACTTGTCTGGATTGTTGTGACATGCCGGCGTTTCGAAATCATGATCATCCGCAAACGACCCCGTGATTTGCGTGGCCTTGGTACTGGTTGCAACCGTCGAAGCGCTATACGTCACCTTCATCTGGGTTCCCAAAGTAGCCTGATTGCCATTCGTCACGGTAGTGCCGCCGGAAATACCTAAGTCGAGTCCTTCAAAGGAATGGCTGGCGCTCAGTGTCATTCCGTCGCTCCAACTAAAGCCCGTCACACTGGTCACGGTGGTTTGATAGCTCGCCGATGCGTTCGTCGATTGTGCCGACGAGTAGCTGATGATCTCCTGGAAGGACGTAGCCACTCCTGCGGCGCCGGGGTTCAGGGGATCGCCGCCGTAGTTGCCGTTTCCCACTCCCACACCCCGATTCGACTTGGAAGGATCGAGCGACTGACCCTGAATATAGTACGGATCCAGACCGAGAAGATCGAGGCATTCCGCCGGCGTAAGCTGGCTTCCGTTGGCCAGCGTCCAGCCATACTTGCCGGTGCTTTGTGCGCACGCAGCAAGATCGGTGATGGAAACAGTGTCATAATCCTCTGCGCCGAGCAGTTGCATCGTCGTTCCCGCGTTGAAGTCCCAAAGTTCCGCCGTAGGGTTCAACAGCACGACGATCCGATCCTCCCAGAAGGGCTCCTGGGCAAAAGTTTCTCCCGGCGTCACCGTGCACCCATTGGCTGTATAATTCTGGGGTGTGCATGTATTCGGCGTCACAAACTGCGCCGCAGGCAGAATCGTTGGGTCCCCACCTGACGAACCCAGCGTCCACTGGCGTACCGAGCTGAGCGAATTGCTGGTGACCAGTCCGGTCCCTACCGTAGAATTGTTATCCGTTGCGGTCGTGCCCGATGAAGTGCTTTTGTCCTCCTCTTCAATGGATAGGATCAGCGCGCTGATCTTGGTATCGGCCTTGATTTCCTGCGACTGCATGAACGCCGTGGTGTTGTCTATCGCCGTGCTCACACCGGTAGTCATGCTCGTGCCGTAGGACTCGGTTGTGGTGTAAGTGCCCTGGCTTTTGTCGCCCGGCGGACGGTAAAGGATGGTATACGGCAGCACCTTCATCGTCATGAAGGCTGCGGGCAGCACGGTAATATTGGGCAACTGGATGGCAAAACGCGTGACGACCAGCTCCGGCCCGCCTTGCGCGGTTACAGAGCCGTTTTGCGGGTCGACGATGCCCCAATCGGTCCTTACGTAGGGGTCGCTGGGGAGGGGGTCGCTGTATACCCATTGTTGGGTCTTTTTGTCCGCCGTCGCGTGTGGATCCTTAAGTCCCAACTCAATTTCTACGCGGAGGGAATTCACCGGAACGGGAAGATTGACGGGAATGGAAAAAGTTCCATTGGTTGTGCCCGGAGTCTGCGGCTCGAACCATGACCATGAGTTAGTTTTATTTGAGAATAGACGCGATTCACTGGGTGCCGTCAGGGTTGTGTAGGTCCAGGGATTGTCAGAAACGTCGTACCAGTATCCTTCCTTGGACAACACTCCGTCAGCGGTTGTGCACTTGATGGGCTTGTTATCCTCGTCCTCCACCTCTTTCAGCTTGGAGTGATCCAACGTCGCGAGGCAGACCTCCACCCTGGCGCTATATACGCCAATCGCTCCGTCGGCATTATAAGTCTGACTGGTACATACCGCGGCGCTTGGGGGACACCCACTCTCACCCAGTGCCAAAACCTGGCTGAGCGTCTCGGTCCAGGTGATCGGCAGCTCCAGCACAACCGACGGACTCTTCACATTTGTCGCAAACAGCCCCGAGTTAATTTTATCGTCTGTCAAGGCTTCCCCGGCATTAATATCGCCTTTCGTCGCGAAGCGCGCCAGTTCGCTTTTGGATGGGGTTACGCCGCCGGAAATCTTTTGAATTGTCTGGATCGCCCACATGCCCTGAGAGGTCTCAGGGGCAACAATACTGAGGCCCACCGGGATCGGCCCCGTCAAAGACAGGGGATTCATCCCTTGGCCAATCTTGAGAGTCTCAGGTGTGGGTGGCTGGTATTTTTTCTTGTTCGGTTTGAGCGTCTCAGGCGTGGTGGGTTGGTTTACATTCTTCTCTTTCGGCCCGCCCGCGACAGCGTCATGGCAGCACAAGAGCAAGCCCAATATCAGGGCTGCGGCAAAAGCGTTTGCGCGAACGAAAGAACTGTACCGTTCCATAGGGCTCCCTTCCAAATCGGAATTTCATTCCTACCTGTTTGTGATAACGGCCTGGCCCGCCCTGACCGAAGTCGCAGGGTAGCACAGCCAATCCCGGCTGCGCGCTGAGCCTAACCGTAGAAAACTCAACACCGGCACAGACAGTATTAGAGCGGGAACGGATCGTATCGACTTCTTCCGCGAACTGGTGGACTTCAAAAACTGCCCCAGGACTAGCCTATTTCGCCTGCTCGTGGCGTTGGGAACTAAATTTCAATTGTGAACTCTATGCCCTACTAGCAACATACACCTGATCGCCTCAAAATGCAATCGTCCGTCGAAACGCGTTGAATGTGACCGATGAGGACCCGTAGAGACATTTAAGGCGTAGAATCTCTATTGCAGTACCGCCTTGCAGTCGGCAGAATGCGGCGCGCTTAGGGATGGATCGCCTCCGGCAGGCGTGGACCGCTGGAGGAGGTTGGGTTCGCTTACATGCACCGGGATGTGCGCGCCACCGGCCGACAACCGCTGTCCCGACCCCGAGCGCTAGCGCATGGCCCAGACCGCAAACCGATCACTGACGAGAACAGCCGATCCCACCCGCAATCTTGCAAGCTCTCCCGAAACGGGGTTGTGGGACCTCTGGATTTGCGCTCCCACTTGCCTGGCCAAACCGTGCAACGGGACGAGCGCACGCGCGAAGAGAGGTGCAACAGGTGGTCGTAAGCGTATACTCTCGACTGACGCCGCAGCATCGACCGAGGCCGCTCAACTCCCAGGTGTTTAAGTGGGTCAGTTCCCCGAAGGGGGGAGTCAGGGGTTACGCTTCAACGAATTGGGCGTTATACTTCCTGGTAGACATCCAAGGTGTCTCACAAAGAGTCCTTTGTCAAACGACTGTTTTGCGCGTCCCGAATGCCCTATCTGGGGAGCATCCGGACCGCGAGGGTCGTCGTTTTCGAGTTACCATTGGGATCACCTCGGGCCGGGTGATCCAGGTATTGATTTCAGACGCAGCGACGGCGTGGAGTGAGACATGAATCGGCAGACACACCGCGATAACTGTCGATTTCATCGCCGGATACGTCAGAAAATCGCTGCGACGCTTGCGCTTCTCACGTGCTCGCCAGCCATGAGTCGCGCCGTAGTTCAGACCGGGAAGTTCTCGTGCGAGAAGCAAGCGTAGGGCGGCCCTCTGCGGTGTGAGGTCCGGGGCATTTCGAACGGCGGGCATAAGAGTAGTGACCAGTGAAGAGTGACGAGTGACGAGCAGGCGGGTCGGACGAGCAGGGATTAAGGGTTGGAGATTAGGGGTTGGGGACGGGTCACAAGAGACAGCCAAATTCCTCTGGTTGGCGGCGCAAAAATCCGGCCGTCTGCGCCAGCCGCGGATCAAGTTGACCCCTTACCGAGCTTCTCCCACATTTCGTTAAAAAGCGGGGTAGCGCGGAGTCATCCGTCAACCGACGGATTACTCCGCGGCTCTTCTTGGGGAAATGACGTTTTGCAGATGCGGGTTCGAGGCCTATAAGGGGCGCGCTCCGGCGGGGATTATTCTTACTCACCCGGCGTTTCGAATCTGCCGATAAACGAAGCGGGGGAGTGCGCGCGGCCCGTGCCCTGGGGAGTTCGTTTTTTTCACCCTTAGGCTCGATTGTGGCGATAACCGATGCGGGGAGGTGTGTCAGGCGGGGGTTGGGGCCAGCGGCGCTGGCCTCTGCATGAACACGCGGCGTGGCACGGGCGCCTTGCCCCGACCAGTCGGGGTCCCGCCCGTGTCCGGTCATGGCCAGGACCTGTCCCGATGCCTTTGATCGGGATGGCCATTCCACAACTATGCTTGCAGCCTCGCCGCTGGAAGAGCCGTGGGGCTGGGGTGCGCGCCCTGCATTGCAATACCGTAAATTCTTGTTTTCTTAGCAAACATTTTCCGCGTCTCGTAGGGGCTGGGCTTGCCCTGCCCTCGTTCCACTCCCCCCACAAACTGCAAGGGCCGGGCAAGCCCGGCCCCTACGAGACGTGTTTAGTTGCGGATGAGCCGCCCTGCGCTATGAGTTGTTGGAGGCTTGCTGGGGGCGGTTGAGCGCTTCGAGGAAACGGGGGAAGGCCTTCGAGTAGGCCGCGAGAACGTTTGCCCCGCGAAAGTCCCCAATCACTTTGCTTACCACGCCGGCCTTGCGGGGGTGCTCCCATTCGTCGAACAGGTAATCGTCGATGCGGATGGGAAACAGCACATTCCTATGTTCGCGGTCTTCCTTCTGCAAGGCACGCTCAATTTCGCGGATGACGGGTTGACTTTGGAGCTAATGCTGGGAGCAGATCACCACCAGCTTGTCATAATGCCGGATGGCAGTGTCAATCTCACCCCACACCGGCTCACCCCACTTGGGATTCTCGTCAAACTTTGACTTGCGGAGAATATCGCTCGTAATCTCCGCGTATTGTGCGCATTTTATTGTTGAGTGTGCGGAGAATAGGGGCTATAATCTCCGCATGGAGGACGGAGAATGAGCCGGTATATTCACGAACGGGCCGGCTGGCCAAGATTTCGATGGGATCAAAAGGCGCTGGTCGGGCCGCTCGCCGCCGTGCGCCATCGGCAAGGACGTCTGCTCGGACGCATGGAGGCCCTGGGCTTTTCTCTACGCAAAGAGGCCGTCCTCGAGAACCCTCACTCTTGATGTTTTGAAGTCCAGCGAAATTGAGGGTGAAATCCTTAACCCGGTCGAGGTCCGGTCCTCCATTGCGCGGCGGCTGGGAATGGACGTTGCGGGGTTGGTTCCGGCAGATCGCAACGTGGAAGGCGCGGTGGAGATGATGCTGGACGCCACGCAAAACTTTGCGGAGCCCTTGACGGCAGAACGGCTGTTCGACTGGCACGCCGCCCTCTTTCCCACCGGGCGCAGCGGTCTGCATATAATCAGGGCGGGCGCATGGCGCGACGATTCCAGAGGTCCGATGCAGGTTGTGTCCGGCCCGATAGGTCATGAGCGCGTGCATTATGATGCCCCGGCGGCCCAGCGTATCGATGCGGAAATGACCGCATTCATCGAATGGGCAAATCAGCCCGGCGAAACCGACCCGGTGCTAAGAGCGGCTATAGGCCACTTCTGGTTCGTCACCATCCATCCCTTCGACGACGGCAACGGTCGAATCGCCCGCGCCATTGCCGATTGGGTGCTGGCGCAGTCGGAAAAAAGCGCCCAGCGTTTTTACAGCATGTCGGCGCAAATTCGCGAGGAACGGAGCGCCTATTACGACGGATTGGAAAGGGCGCAAAAAGGCACCCTCGACATTACGGATTGGCTGGAATGGTTCCTGGGCTGCCTTGATCGCGCTTTTGACGGGACCGAAACCACGCTCGCGGGCGTGTTTCGCAAAGCGCGGTTCTGGGAGAAACATGCGGACACCCCGCTCAACGAACGGCAACGCCTGATCCTGAATAAGATGCTGGAGGGCTTGGAGGGAAAGCTGACCTCGACAAAATGGGGGAAATTGGCGAAGTGCTCTCAGGACACGGCATACCGCGATATTCTCGACTTGGTCAGTCACGACATCCTGATCAAAGACTCCGCCGGCGGCCGCTGTACGAGCTATTCTCTAAAGGAAACATAAGTAATCAGCCATCAGTTATCAGTCGTCAGCTCTCAGCAGGAACTCCGTAGGGCCTGGTTCTTGACCGAGGTGTGTCCATCATCGCCTAGTGATTGCTGACCGCTGAGGGCTGAACGCCGTGAACTGACCACTGACCACTAAGCACTAACCACTGACTCCCTGATGATGAACAGAAACCGGGCGGCTGCAGCAACTGGTGCGGAGTTTTGCGCTGGCTCCCGTATCCCGTGTCTGGTTCGTCCCCCATCGACAACAAAAGCCGCGGACCCGAACAAAAGGCCCGCGCACCGATTGCTGACACCTGAAGCCTTCCCCGCTTTTTACTGATACCTGAAAGCTTAGGGCTAAAGACTTTGTTCAGCGATTGCACCTGACATATCGGATACGAGAAAAGCCCACAGCCACCAAACCACTGATTTTGGTTGCCCGCTCTCAGCTAGTGGTCGATTTCATCCGAAAATTCATCCAGACACCTCTTTGTCATCGGCCCCTGTCGGCGGCGAGCCTCGTCCAGGCGGTCACGGATTTGCCGACGGATGACGTGTTCGGGAGCGTTTTTCATCTCTTCCCGAATGTGCGAAGCCTCGCGGAGAAGATCGGGGGTTAGAAACCGTACCAGTCGTGCTTCGAGCACCACGGGTAACTCTCTCAGTGAGGCCTTTGAAACTCGCGAACGAATTGGCCCGAGAGTCAAATACTGGGCGAGGAAATCGAGGCTGAGTACAGGAGAATCTGGAGGGACCAAGCCGGAGTCTTGTCTAACCATATCGCTGATAGCGAATGCCAAGCGGTCCGCCCGCATCCAGCCCACTGTGACCTCCGGTTATACCGGAGCAGTTGGGGTCGTCAGCGTGCGTGGATTTGGGCGTGGATGGGCGTTTTTCGGGCACAATCCTGTCTGAGTCGTGTCGAGGCTGCTCTCATTGCTGTGACACCCTGCGGTTGAAAATGACGTGGATCACGCGGAACCCACCCTGAGAATGTCCCCAGGGCGATTACGGTTGCTCACCGCAATACCTGTTGATGCATTGCTCCACGAGAGAGCGGTATTTTAACCGAATCACGAGGTGGTTCCCGCGTTTTTGTCTGCTATGCATAACATTCGCAGAAAGGGCTTCATTGTTAAGCCCTGTATTAGGATCGAAAAAGTCACGACGCCGAAGGTCATATCGAGAATTTGTTGGCGACAGGGAATGTCGCGATTCAAGCTCAAAGCCAGCGCGAGGGCCAAAGCTCCGCGCAGGCCGCCCCAAACGGCCACATGTTGCCAATGAAATGGAATCCTTGTAGCGAACAAGTTACTCACCGGGACGAGGAGATAGACCGAAAGTGCGCGCCCGATGAGCACCGCGGCGATGGCGAAGAGCACCGGGCGCCATGCGTGAAGGAGATCAGTCAGGCGGACTTCCAATCCGATGAGCAAGAACACCAGGGAGTTAATGACGAACGAGACGTATTCCCAAAAAGACTGCATGGCTGTTCGCGTTTGAACACTCATGCCCTTTTTCGCACCAAAATTGCCGACCATCAAGCCCGCCGCTACGGTCGCGATTACTCCAGACAAATGCAGATGGTGTGCAAGCAGATAGCTGCCGTAGGCAACGATTGTTGTCAGCGTGATTTCAATTTGCGGATCGTTAACCGTTGCTGTAATTTTGCTGGCCAAGTATCCCAATACGAATCCGAGAGCGGCTCCGCCCAGTACTGCCACGAAGAACCGCCCGACGCCGGTAGCGATGCTCAGCTTTCCTGCAACGATGCCAGCGAGCAAGATTTCGAACAGCACGACCGCTGTCCCATCGTTCAAAAGACTCTCACCCTCGATTATGAACGAAAGCCGCCCCGCGGTTCTCAAGTCCTTGAAAATGGCCAGTACTGATATCGGGTCCGTCGCTGAAATGATCGACCCAAAAAGCAGTGCCAATAACACGGGCAGCCCAGTTGCCCAATGGACAAGGGATCCTGTCACTAAGGTCGCCATCAAAACGCCCAAGTTCGCGAGGAGTAAGAGTGGTAGAAAATCTCTCTTTAGGTGCTGTACGTCAATTTTGACGCTGGCTTCAAAGACCAGGGCAGGAAGAAACACGATCAGAATTACATCTGGCGTCAGCCAGTCGGCGCGATGACCGGACTGGAGCGGAGAGAGTATTGGTAGCCGCAGCGCACCAAGGAGTAATCCCCCGATAACGAGAGACACCGTGTAAGGTATTCGCAGACGCTCTGCCAGTACGGCGATTATCGAGGCCGCGATTAGCAACCAGATTAGAAATTCCACCGCGGAGCTAGGCGTCATCTCAAGATCGTCCCACTTTCATCCAAGTCGAATCTGTCAGCGAGCGTTCAACACATTAGCACCTGCGAAAGAAGCCCTGACTTGTGGGCGCAGGAGATAGGCGAGCAGAGCCACAGCAATTATGAAACCAAGGCCCCCTCTAATAACATTACCCGTCAAGGCATTCAATAAGTTTCCCAGAACCTGCGTTGCGATGATGGCCACCGTCAACCGCCACCCCCAAGGACGTCGTTTGAACCAGCCCCTACCGGCAATTAACAGGGTAGCGCCGAGCACCAGAAAGGGAATCCCAACCGTTTTCCCAAGAGGTGCAAGCCGGCTATACGCGGGCGCACTAATTGCCCATATGCGGTCGAGAAAGCTCCCCCGCCACACTAGCGTCGTTCCCGCGAGACAAGCCATGATTGCCCCAAACATCAAAAAGATGCCAACCGCGGTGATTCCTTTAGGTGACTTTGTTTGAACGACCATATAGGTTTGGGAGCCAACATGATTCCCAGTCTATTGACTATAACCTTGAGCGCCAACACCCAATCATCATGGGCCGGTTCTGGTTGACCCATATGTTCGGTCAACTCCTGGTTATCATTGCAACTTCAGAATGCCTGGAAGACGTTGAAATTGCATCGAACCGGTCCGTGCGATTCAGGAGGCGCTGTACCCTCGCCTTTGGGGACGGGCGCTTCGGCGGGGGCCGAAGTTGCCTGCATCGACCATTGAGACGACTTAAGGTGACTTCGGCTAAGGATATTGTCTACCTCACTCCAGAGTTTCGAAGCCTTTAGCGCGTCAACGTCAATGTCCTGGGCACTCAGGGAGGCCCGCATCTGGAGATCCGGGCGCTTGAGTAATGTCGCGACCAGTTCATTCAGTCTTCGCCGATCCTTCCAATCGAGCCCGCTTTCGGCGTCGGGCAACTCCAGAGCCAGGACGTAATCGGGAGCTTGCAACTCCACCACACCATGAAGCTCAACCGCTGAGGAGATCTTGGTGGAGAGTTGGGACGCAAGCAGCTTTACGGTCTGCTCTTCCAACGGCTCCGGAGCCACCAAGTGGAGGTTCAGGCCCACCGCGCTGCCTGACCCCAATACGGCCTGGACAGACCCGGTGCCATGGAGAGGCGTCCCCATGAGGACCTCATCAACTTGCTTTTGAAGGTAGCCGGTGATCCTTTCCTGGGTTGCCTTGAGGTCGAAGGTCTCCTGCTTCGCCTCGCGCTGCACAATTCCTCCTGAGATGAAGTCCTTGATGCGCGCCATCTGCTCGGCCGTCAGTCCTCCCTGCGCGGCCAGGATTTGGTCGACCTCGAGTTGCGCGTTGGGCCCGAAGCGCTTTCGCAACGCCTCCTGCACGGCTTCGATTTGAGAAGTTCCAAAGTAATCCGTCGTGCGGACGGTGACGTTGACCTTGAAGTCTTTTCCCTCCTGGGCATACGACAGGTCCGCGACCGTTGAATGCCCGGTCTTGAAGCCACGATTAACCACTTCCTCAACGTCGGCTCGCAAGCCGATTTGGGTCACTGCTCTCCGCAGGGTTTGAACGAGAGGGACAGCCAGAACAACCAAGACGAGGGCGCTGACGGCCATCCGGCTGCGCAGCTTCGCCCTCCCTTCTTCGGGGTCGCCGTGAGGAGCGAATCCCATAAGCCGGAATACCACGGCGGCGCTGATCATGATGGAAACCAAGTTGGTTACAAATAGCAGGAAGCCTCCCCAGGCCATCGAGCCGTGGTGGGTGCTCAGAGAGAAGCCCACCACCGCCAGGGGGGGAACCACCGCCACGGCAATGGCGACCCCGGGGACGATCGTCATGCTGACCGGCCCGCCACGCAACGCCAGCGTGCCTGCCAACCCCGCCAGAATCGCCACGAGTAGGTCAAGCAGATTTGGATTCGTGCGGGCCAGAATCTCCGGCGTCACCTGTTTCAGTGGAGTGAGCCAAGCCACCAACCCCGTGAGGACAATCGCACCCCCAATACTCCATGCCAGCACAAACGTGGCTCGTCGCCCAAGGCTCCAATCCCCCAGAACCAGCGCCAGCGCCCCTGCCAGGATAGGATTCATCAGGGGCGAGATGAGCATCGCCCCAATGATCACCGCCACGCTGTTCTGCAACAGACCGAAAAGCGCGATCAAGGCCGCAAAGGCCAACATCGCTACATATTCGAGATCCAAATGACTTGCATCCAGGACAGACTTGTAGAGCGCTTCCCGCGCCGGTGCCGTCAGCCTCATCCCCAGTCGTTGCACGATTGACCTCCTGTGGAGGTTTTGTCCCCAGGAAAATCATTGTCCTCTTAACAAACTGGACGGGCAAGGATCAATTCGGAGCGAAATCCAAGTTGCGAAATCACCTGGCAGAGCTCTATTTGCCAGTCGCCCTGAACAAGATACTCGGAGAGATTTACTGGCCGGCAGCCACCCACGAGGCCCGGCCGGTGGGAATATAACCACATCCAGATTGCCTGGAGTACGGGACCCTGATTGGCCATAACCAGCAGCACCAGGCGGCCGGTGGGCTTCAGGACCCGCCTAAACTCCTTTAGAGCCAAGGTGATGTCACCAGGGGAAAGTAAATCCATGAAGTAGCCGTTCACAATCAGATCGAAAGCGCCGCTGGCGAAGGGCAGTGAGCGGGCATCACCCCGGCAAAGCGAGTGGCGAAGACTCTGTTGCCGGGACAAACGGCGCCGGGCGCGGGAAAGCATCGCTTTCGACAAGTCTAGTCCGGCACAGCGCACTAAGCCCTGAATCCCTGCAAGTTTCGCAAAGAGTAAGCCCGTGCCCAGGGCCATCTCCAGAACCGACTCTCCGGGCCGCGCGCCAGCCATATCCAGAGCGCAGGCATGAGCGCGGGATTTAGTCAGCCCGCACCATAGGTCATAGCCCCATGCGTAGAGGAGCCAATCATAGACCCAGGGGGCCTTGCTTGCTCGCGGGGGCACTAAGGTAGTGTTCGGCCGGAAGGATGGCAAAGCCTACCTCCTGTCTCGAAAGAATTCGGCTCCGTGGATACAGCCTGATTCAATTCAGCGCCCGCGCCGCCGGTGGGAGGAACGCCAACATACATGGCATCGCCGCCTCCGCCGGTTCTCGAAGTACTCTCAGGAATCTCCCTGATGCCGCTCACGCCCCTGGAATAGCGCTCCGCAAGGGGCTGGCGCTACTGCTAAGACTCAATGCTCTGAAGCCGCGGTACATCGGCAGCCACCCCATGAACTTCCGTCCGCAGTCTCGGCAGACTTTGAGGGTACTTCCCTTGGAGATAGGCGATCAGTTTTTCCCTCACATAGCACCGCAAATCCCAAGCCTTGGAGGAATCCGAAGCGCTCATCAGCGCACGCAATTCCAAGGTGTGCTCTGTGGCGTTGGTGACTTGCAAATTCCAATCCTGGTGATCCCACAGGTCCGTGGATTGCAGAATGCGGTGAAGTTCTTCGCGCACCTCATTGACCGGCACGGAATAGTCCACGTAGACGAATGCCGTGCCCAGTAGATCAGCCGTGACGCGCGTCCAATTCTGAAAGGGTTTTTCGATGAAGTAGGAGAGCGGGACCACCAGCCTTCGGAGATCCCAGATTCGTACCACGACATAAGTGGTCCGAATTTCCTCGACCCACCCCCACTCACCTTCCACGATCACCACATCGTCGAGGCGGATAGGTTGCGTCAGGGCAACTTGTACGCCGGCCAGAAGGTTCGAGAGGGTGGAACGCGCCGCCAGCCCCACCACCAGGCCTGCAACCCCCGCCGACGCGAACAGGCCTGTGCCGAATTGACGTACGGCCGGGAAGGTCATCAGCATGACCCCTACGGTGACAATGATAATCACCACGACCGTGATGCGGCGAAGGACTTGCATTTGAGTTTGAATCTTGCGGGCGCGCAGATTGTCGCTGGCATCGATCCTATACTTTTCAGCTAGGGCGTCGTCCAACACGTCAAGGAGCGCAATGATCAACCACGCCACCGATGCAATGAACCCCAATCCGATGGCATGTCCGATGATGGACCGCACATGAGATGGAATGGGCAGAAAGGGTAAGACCACTAAGGCCAACAGCAAGGGGAAAAGTAGTCGGGCAGGCTTTTCGCTGTGGCGAACGAGTGAGTCATCCAGCTCGCTACTCGTTCGCTGCGCGAATCCTCTGGCCAAAAGGAAAACCACACGGTGCCCGATGAGCCCGAAGACAATGGCCACCAGGAAGATGCCCGTGTTCCATAGCCACGTTTGCGAATTGATAAGGAAATGCTCCATACGTTCTTGCCTCCTTCCTTAGCCGGGTGGGAAGCTGCGCGGTTGCGAGTGCGGACCGGCTTCCTTCAATGACCTGGGAAGTCCGCCGGTCCCAATGCTCCTGAATTGCCTTCCGGCGGGCGCCCCTGAAGCAAGATAGAGGGAGGGCAGGTGAGACGCCGAAGACAGCCCACTGGGTAGGGCGCCCGAGTCTGAAACAAACGGCTTCATCGCACATCAGCGAACCTTGCGGCTTCTCGACCTAACCCGCAAAGTAGTTATACATCCAGGCAAAAAGGGCCCCGCCTACCCCTCCATCCACCAATCCGTAAAGCGTCCCGATGACGACCTCGCCCAAGCTTCGGGTGGCGTGGTAGCCCGGATACACCGAGGCCATCAACTGAAGGAATTCCCGCCCGTAGCTGGGCCAAATTAAATTGGCCAGGCCCGTCATCATCATGGCGAGGATTCCCAAGACGAGGGCAGTGACGGTTGCCAAGGCTCGCACATTGAGTTTCATAAGACACCTCCCTAAACGATATTGGACTTACCCATAAGACTTCCGGATCGCGAGGTGACTGGGTCGCGGGACCGTGCTGCGTCTGGTTCTCATGCCGTCCCGAGCAAGTGCAAAAACAGGGTCAAATAGCGTTTGGCATTGCTCGTAATCAAGAAGTGCTCGCGCACGTGTTCGTGCCCTTGTTCCCCCAGCCGGGCAGCGATCGCCGGGTTGGAGAGCAGAAAGCGGATCTGATAGGCCGTACCTTCAACCGAGTGGGCGAGCAGTCCCGTGTGCTTGTGAATCACCTGCGTGGGGATTCCCCCGACCGCGGAAGCCACAACAGGCTTTTTCTTCCACAGCCCTTCCGTAACCGTCAGGCCGAAGCCCTCACGCAGGCTCTTCTGAATGATGATGGTCGAGCCGCGTTGCAGCGCGTTGATCTCGGTGTTACTCCAAGGTGGCAGGTCCAGGATATGGATGTCGGTGTCACCCGCAGCGGCCTCCTGAACCTCGGCCAGAACCGCCGCGCCTTCCGGATCGTCACTGGCCCCGCCTCCGGCCAGAACCAACTGGCAGTCAACGTAGCGTTTCACGATTTGGTAGGCGCGCACGACCCCCACCGGGTCCTTCAGGCGGTCGAATCGAGACACCTGAGTCAAAGTGGCGCGAGCGGGGTCGATATTGAAATGCTCCAGAATTCCTCGAACGAATCCCGGTTCGAGCTCGCGGTTCTTCTCAGCCAGCGGATCGATGCAGGGATAGAACAGGTACTGCGGAATGGAAAGTTGCCGCGAGAACTCGGGCGAAGAAAAAATGGCGCCGTTGTAACGGTTGACCCACGGTTCGAGAAACTGCCACACCGTCGGGTTCGGCCTCGACAGGTCAATATGGCAACGCCAAATCCAATGGCCGGAATGATCGCCCCGGGCCTTGATGAGAGCCACGGGTTGTGGATCGTGAATGACCGTGAACTCACCCTCCATTTGCAGGCGAGCGAGGTTCTGTTCGTTGTAAGCGAGAAACACTTCAAAGCTCTCTGCTGGCATGTTATAGGGGCCGCCATGGAGAGCGTTGTGAAACGCTTTCGTCACCTCGAAGAAATCGTTTCCCCCCGTGATGACGTCCCAACGGATGGCGAGGCCCAACTCCTGAAGAATTGGAACCAGGCGGGTCAGGATCTCCGCCACGCCTCCGCCCACGGCCGTCGAGTTGACCATTTGCACGGTGCGGCCTTCGAGCGGAGCCGCCAGCGTTCGCAGCTCCGCCACTTCCGGTTCGCCGAGAACGCCGATGTAGTCATCAAGATGAATCAGACGCGGGATAGGCATGCCCACACTCATCGAGTCATTTCCTCCTCAACCAGGGCGACAAGTCTCGCCCGGACACCATCGAGCGTGTGCGTGTAAATGTCCACACGATTGATTTGCTGGGCAAGCGCCTTAAGGCCCAGACTGTTCTCCACCCAATTGGAAAAGTCGTTGGTCCGCAAGTGTAACCGCAGTCGGGAAGCGATGAAATGGTAGTGGAAGGATGCGTGGCTCAACTTTTCCAAACCCGCGCGGAATTCCTCCAGAGTGTGGGCTGCCACGCCCAACGGCAATGCCACCTCGATGGCCTCGCAGAAGAAGAAAGACTCGAAAGCTTCTTGATGAGCATAGGGTGGGTTATGGGTGCAATACTCCGTCACCATCCGCAGGAGATCTCGGCGCAGTTCAGCGAGGGAAAGATAGTCGCGGATGTCGAGTCCGGCGAGGCGTTCCGCCAGCTCCGGCCGGTTGCAGGCCGCCAGCACCCACTGAGCAAAGTCATTGGAGAAGCCTTCCGTCAGAAAGTGGTGACGGCTGAGGCTTTGAAAAGTGTGGTAAAAAATGGAGGCGTCGCTGGACCGTTCCAGGCCTTCCGCCAGTTCCGCTAGGGTCATGGCCTTATCGTTGCCAATGCGCGTGATGTAAGACGCGGTGACGAATTGAAACGGATGTTCTGCAGCGATCATGCGATTGCCGCCTCCAATTTCAACAAAAACATCTTCACCTCCTCGGGATCTCGCAAGAAGTAGCGGGCCTTGGTGCGACGATTCTCACCCACGCGGATGGTCAGTCCACGGGGAAGAACCTTGAAAGCCGACTCGTCAGTGGTATCGTCGCCGACAAAGATGGCGAGCGTGGACTCGGGCAGCTTAGAGAGAAGCGCCGCGACCGTCGTACCTTTCCCGCTAATTTGACACGGAAGCAACTCCCACACTTTGTGACTCCGGACCATGTGGATCTGAGGCCCGACAGCGCCAAGGACCGCTTGGACAATTGCCCGCGCCCGTGGAACGGAGCGCGGCGGGGCGCCACGGTAATGAACGGCGATGGCAAGGTCCTTATCTTCCAACCAGATTTTGGGCGTTTTCGCCAGGCGTTTTTCGAGAAGTTGTTTGGCTACACGAAGCAGCCGCCGCTCTTCCTTCAGCGGTGGTACGTCGCGTCCCTCCCAACCATAGAGGCCGAATATCTGAACGGCCCTTACAGGAACAAGCCTGCGAAGCTGTGCAAGGGGCCGTCCGCTAATCACCAAGAGCTTGAGGCCCTTGTGGGCTGCCAGCCGGAGAAGAACTCTCCGCAAAGGCAGGTCCAATGGCTGCACGTCGCTGGGCCGCCTGCGAAGCGCCACCAACGTGCCATCGAAATCCATTAACAGCGCCAAGCGCTGGGCGGAATGGATCGTGCGCGCGACTTGCCGCCAGCAATCGAACAGGTGGCGCACCACGACGCGGCCGCGCACGCGCGGGGAAGACCTGTGGCCTCTCATGCTCTCCCGTCGCTTTTGTTTCTTGTGGTGCTTTACCTCGGCCACTAATGACACCTTCCTTTCCTTGCGCGTGCGGTGATGTTCCCTGGACGGAAGTCCCTGACCGGTCCGGTGGATGGTGCTGAGCCGGAACGAGGGGATCCAGACGAATTTCAGCCAGTTCTTTGATCAAATCCGCGGCCCACCGATAAATGTTGGACTCCCTTACCACTTGCCTCATTTGTCGCATCCGCACCTTTCTTTCTTCAGGGTTCATTTCCAGTGCGCAACGAATCGCTTCCGCCAACTGCTCCACGTCGTAAGGATTGACCACGAGCGCGTCACGCAGCTCACGGCTTGCCCCGGTAAAACGGCTCAGGACGAGAGCGCCTTCCTCGTCCTCGCGCGCGCCGACGAATTCCTTGGCGACCAGATTCATGCCGTCGTGGAGGGAGGACACGATGCACAGATCAGCCGCCCGGTAATACTGCTCGATTTCCCGGTGCGTGTGATGGCGCTTGATGAAAACGATCGGGCGCCAGGCACTCCTCCTGAACCGCCAGTTGATTCGATCTGCCTCGGATTCCACCTCCGCCAACAGATCGTTGTAGCGCTTGATATGCGTGCGGCTCGGCGCACCGATCTGCACAAAGGTAAATTGACCCTGATAGGCAGGATACTTTTCGAAGAAGCGTTCGATACCCCGAAAACGCTCGAGTATTCCTTTCGTGTAATCCACCCTCTCCACCCCAATTCCCATGAAGGTCGCTTCCACAGCTAATGCCTTAAAGAGCGCCGCACGATCCAGATAGACCGACCCGGTCTTGGGAAGATCGCCCCTGGTGGGTTCCGAGATGGCAACGCTGATCGGGAAGGGCCGCACCCGGGTGAGGTGTCCGCGGCGGTTGACCGCGAAGTGTTCCCAGTCCACGCGGGCCTCCAGCGCGCTGTCTACGGTTTCCAGAAAGTAGTTGCAGTGCGCCTGAATATGAAAGCCCACGAGATCCGCGCCCAGCAGGCCGTCCAAAAGTTCGCGCTGCCATGGACAAATTCCGAAAGCCTGAGGGTTAGGCCAGGGGATATGCCAAAAAATGGCGATGCGGGCATCGGGGCGCCGCTCTTTCAGGATGCGGGGCAACAGGGCAAAGTGATAATCCTGGACAAGAACAGCGGGTTCCTCGGCACCCGCCATTTCCTCGAGCACCGCATCGGCGAATTTCCTGTTTGTCTGCTGGTAGTATTCCCAGTCCGAGGCCCTAAACGTCGGGCGCGTATGAGCAATGTGGCAGAGGGGCCAGAGACCCTCATTGGCAAAACCGTAATAGTAGCCCTCCTCTTCCTCCTTGGTCAGCCAGACACGCCGCAGCGTGTATTGAGGCTCATCGGGCGGCACGCGAAGGCGCCCGCGCTCGTCAACCGTTTCCCGGTCGGCGTCGCCCGACCCGTGGGCCACCCAGGTGCCGTCGCAGGCGCGCAAAATGGGCTCCAGCGCAGTGACGAGGCCGCTCGCTGGGACGATCGCTTCCACTTCCTTTCCATTGCGAATATGCATATACGGCTCGCGGTTGGAGACCACAAATAAGGGTTTCTCTTTCAAGGTCGCACGGACATGAACGCGCAGCCTTTCGGGCGTCCAGACCGATTCGCCGGAAGCGCGCAAGCGCGCCTCCTCCGCGGCCGCCGCTCGCGCCGTCTCCAGGCTCTTGGCGAGATGCGTAACCTCCTGTGCTAACGGTTCGAACAAAGCGGCCGGGGGCAGGCTGGAGGTCTCACCGCGCTTGCCGGCCCGCAGTTCTCTGATCCACTGCGCCGTTTTGGCCATCGGTCGAAGGAAACTCCAGCGGATGATGAGCACCGTAGCCAAGGCAATAAAGAGCGTCTGGACCAGGACGCGGAGGAAGGTGTTCCGCCAGAGCCGGGCGCTCTGGGCGTCGATGTAGCTTACATTATGAAAAATCGCCAGTGCTCCCGCCGGCTTGCCTTCCTGCTCCAGCGGTACGGCATAGACGTGCATGGGAGCTTGCCCAAAAGTATAGAATTCACCTACTCCCTGGTGCTGAGTGACTGCCTGCCCAACCGCACCCGGTCGCTTGCCAAGCCGGTCCGCCAATCCGGAAGTTGCCGCGATGGTTTTGTCCGCCTCGTCGTACACCACCACGCCAGCCAAGCGTTCCCGGTTCCCGAACCGGTCCACGAGAATTTGCAGCTCTTTTCGCGATCGCTTTTGCAGTAACAATTCGACGCTCTGCGCCAGGCTATCGCCCAGTAACTCAGCCCGATTCTGTAAATCGCTTCGCAGCGCACGTTTCTCCGCTTTCACCTCGGAATAGGCGAAAAGCAGCGCGACTACAGTCACCCCAAGTATGAGCAATAAGATCGGACGAAGGCTTATTCTCATCGATTCAACTTCCCACTCTCTTTCCAAGATTCCATCGTCGGCTAGGGCCTTCCCTTAACTTGCCGGTTCACCTAGCCCCCACTGGAATGCCGCCGCTCGCTATAGGTGCCGCTTAGGGTCGTCCACCTCAGAATGCACATTGGGGCCGAATTGCGATTGCATCAGGTCATGGGCGAGATCACGTGCGCCCAAGCCAAGGGCAATCGCGGCGGCAGCCACCAACCCTCCGAACAAAATCGCGAAAGCGACGATGATGGTCGTGCGGCTGATTCCCACTTCGTCGAGTGCCGCGACGACCGTTAGCGCCATGACCAAGAACCTGGTTGACCCGGCGAGAAACCGGGCAGACGGCATCTGGGCATTGACCGCCGCAATCAGAACGCTGCGGCCCAGAAATCGGCTGATCAGCGCCCCCGCCACCAGCACCAGAAGCCCCGCCAGCAGGTGAGGTAAGTAGAGGAAGAACCGATCCACAAGGTTTCGGGTCAGCGGTGTCCCCAGCGCGTTCAAACCCGCCAGCAGTGCCGTCAGGATAATCAGACCCTGCACAATCTGACCCGCCAGATAGGAACTGGACCGTGCCAGGCCGATGCGTTCCACCACCAGTCCCACGCCTAACCGGTCACACAGCCGATCGAAACGCAGAGCTCGCAGGAGGCGATAGATGATTTCTTTGGCCACCCAGCCCGCGATCAAGCCTAAAAGAATAAGGGCCAGTATTCCGATCAGACTGGAAAGACTGGCGACGGCCTGTTGGCCAAGATCCCGCAATGGACCGATAATGGCTTGTTTCCAAAATGCATTCATGACCCTGACCTCGTTTCTGCGGTCTAGAGCGGCCACTGGTTGATCAAGTAAGGCTTGAGTTGCTCGAAGACCTGGCAGAGTTTTTCAATACGGCCTTCCACTTGCGTAGCCGTTTCCTTCTGAATTTGACCTGCGAAGGAAGCCACCCATCCCATATAGAGCGGGGTGAGCGATTTCAGCAAGTGCTCACGGTCCATGACGTGCCGGTGGTAGGCCAGAGCAAAGTCGTAGATGACCGCTACCCAAAGTTCGTCGGGCAGCGTAAAGGCACTATCCGGCAACGCCGCATCCGCACTAAGTGTCTTAAGTTGAGGAGAGGAGATAATCCGTTGGTAGACAGGGAGCAGATCCCGAATTGCCTGACGGTAGAAAGCGAGCATTCCTCCAAGGGTGATGGGTACCGGCTCCGGTCCAGCCTCGAACGGGATTCCCAACAGGGGCGCCGGGAGTGATCCGAGAACGTTGCGCCATACGGAGTCGTATGTCTCCATGAGCTCGAACACTGAGCCGACAACCTGCGCGAGCATGTTGCTCAAGTCGGAGCTTGGATTCCTGGCATCGTGGATTTTGGCGCCGAGGTACGTCTGGCACACTTGGAAATTCTCGGCAATGGCGGTGGTTGTCATCCAAACGTCGATCCCGTAACGAGCGACATCTGTACTCCACACATTACGTGTGAGAAAGCGCCTCACTAACCGTTGGGAAATTCCAAATTCCCCGCCGATGGGCTGGCGAATCCTCCGGCCGTAAAGAGCGCGGGTAAGCGGGTAGACGATGCCATTCGTGATCGTTCCGTCATATTTGTCCCGCTGGTAGTGAGGCGCCACAAAGTCATACCCCAAAGTTAGTATCGGCTGTAACAGAAGACTGAACCATTCCGGCGTAATGCTGCTCAGGTCAGCATCCACAATCGCCAGGGCACGTGCTTGCGCCAGTTCAGCGATGCGGAAGAGCGTCCGGAAAGCACTCCCTTTGCCGGGCAGACCATGGTAAGGCGTAGTGAGGCGGTGTACAGGGTAGAGCGCGTGCTCCACGATCATGAGCGAGTCATGGTCAATGCGCGCTGCGAGGACCGCTTCCGGCGTGCCATCTTTCGAACCCCCATCGGAGTTGACAATCAATGACTTCTGATGTGGAAAGGCACGGGCCAGGCCCTCTTGTGCTGCCTTCACCACGTAGCCAATCGTGCGTGCGTTGTTGTAACTGGGGATCCCCACAATGACTTCCACCTCCCCCAGCGCCCGCAACCTTTCTCTGACCTGGCCTTGCAGTATCTCCTCTTCCACGTTTCAATCCTCAGTTGTTCTCGTCCTCGCTCGGTTCCGATGATTCAAAGCCCCTCCCGGAGGTCTCACCATTTGTGTTGGTGATCCCTTGCGCCCCCTGGTTTTGCGAGCCACTTCCGGCACGGACGACGCCTGGGATGCGGATTCTGAGTGCGTCGGCTCCTTGCAGTACTGGACAAATATGTTCTCCATTTCCTCAAGGCGCTCGCGCTCGTTCGTGCGCAGGCGTCGCGAGAAGGATTCCGGCACGCACCGCTGCACGTGGTAATGGAGGATCTCATCCCCCACACTTTTCAGTGCTGATTGCACCGCCGCGATCTGGGTGAGTAGATCAACGCACAGCCGGGGTTCGGTAACCATCCGTTCCAGTCCTCGCACCTGGCCCTCGATCCGCCGCAGGCGAAGCGTCAAGCGTTGTTGTGCGTCAACCTTTAACATGGTGCATCCTCCCGCCAAGCGAGCTAAGACATATTCCTATACCCCGTATAGGTATTATACTGTTGGCCTCGGCCACTGTCAAGCAGAGCTGGTGGGGAGGGTGGACGAGATAAAAGTGGGTTTTGGCTTTTTGGCTTGATTTCCGCCCTTGTATTGTAGTAGTAAGACTACAATATGAAAAGGCCTTTGTCCGATTACCCCCATCTCCAGCAGCAGCGTCAGCAACTCCTCCAGCAGCTCTCCGGCTTGCAGGAGCTGCGGCGCGGCTCGCTCACCGAACCGTTCCTCCTGGTTAAGCGCCAGGATGGTTCGCGGGTCAAGCGCGGCCCCTATCCGCTCCTGACCCGCAAGCACGGTGCCAAGACGATCTCCCGGCGCCTGACCGATCCCACCCTAGTGCCTCTGTATCGGCAACAGATTCAAGCCCTGCGGCAATTTGAAACCGTCGTGGACGGGTTGGTACAGGTGGGCGAGCAACTCAGTGATTTAGCGGTGGCCGAGGTGGTGCAAAAAGAAACTCCTGGTGGAACGGGAACAAGCCGCCGAGGTGCGTCGCCTCGCCGCCGCCCTGGCCGCCCGGCAGACGCCCGATTTTGAAGCCTGGGAGAGCCTCCTGCTGCAAGCCGCCCGCCAAGGCGGGGCGGGAGTCCTGGAGACTTTGCTGCGGCACTGGCAGCAACACGCTCCCCGCGAGGTGATCTTCTGCCCGTGTGGCCAGCGCATGCGCAGTCGCGGCCGGCGCGGCAAGGGGTTGTTAACGGCCCTGGGCCGGGTACCCTTCGCGCGCTCCTTCTATCAATGCCTGCCCTGTTCCCAGGGGCGCTTTCCCGACGACGAGCGCTGGGACATCGTCAACACCACCTATTCGCCCGGCGTGCGCCGACTCATGGCGCGGGCGGGTAGGCAGTCGCATTTTGCCCAGGCCGCCAAAGATTTGCGCTGCTACGCGGGGCTCAGCGTGGAAGCGAGGGAAGTCGAGCGGGTGGCCGAAGCGGTGGGTCAGCAAGTCGAACGCTGGCGCGCGGCGGAACAGGAACGAGTCTTGCAAGCCTTGCGCGCACCGGCACCCGCCGCTGCCGGCGAGGCCAAGTTCTATATCAGCTTCGACGGCACCGGGGTTCCGGTGCGCCAGAGCGAGTTGATCGGCCGGCGTGGCAAACAAGCCGATGGCTCGGCCCGTACCCGCGAAGCCAAGCTGGGCGGTGTGTTCACCCCAGTCGGCTTGGACCCCGCGGGCTACCCTCAGCGCGACCCTCACTCCACCACCTATGTGGGGGCCATTGAATCCAGCACGCTCTTCGGCTGGCGCCTGTACGCGGAGGCTCGGCGACGGGGTCTGGAGCAGGCCCAGACGGTGGTGGCGCTGACGGACGGGGCGCGCTATAACCACACCATTATCCCAACCCATTTTCCCCAGGCCCTGCACATCGTGGATCTGTTCCACGCCTATGAGCATTTAACCGCCCTGGCGCAGATTCTCTGGGGTCAGGAGGCGAAGGCTCCGAAAACCTGGCGGGATTGCTTGCAAGCAGGCGACATCACCCGACTCCTGCGCCAGGCCGGCAAAAAACTGCCCTCCTCCGCCCCCAGCAAAAAGTCCATGCTCACCCGGTTGGGCTACTGCGAAAATAATGCGCCGCAGATGCGCTATGCCGAATATCGTCAAAAGAAGTTCTTTGTGGGCTCCGGGGTGGTCGAGGCCGGCTGCCGTACGGTCATCGGTGAGCGCCTTAAACAATCGGCAATGCGTTGGTCCGTTGACGGAGCCAACATAACCGCCCTGCGCTGTTGCATCCTCTCCGGCCGATTTGAAGACTTTGGGGCCTCTCGCACCCTGTAGCTCCCACTTTTATCTCGTACACCCTGTTGAAACGCGTTGAATGTGACCGATGATGACCCATAGAGACATTTAGGGGTTAAAATCTCTATTGCAGCACCGGCCTTGCAGTCGGCAGAATACGGCGCGCTTAGGGATGGATCGCCTCCGGCAAGCGTGGACTGCTGGAGGAGGTTGGGTTCGCTTACATGCACCGGGATGTGCGCGCCACCGGCCGACAACCGCTGTCCCGACCGCGACCGCTAGCACATGGCCCAGACCGCAAACCGATCACTGACGAGAACAGCCGATGCCACCCGCAATCTTGCAAGCTCCTCCGAAACGTAAACGTTCAAACGGGGTTGTGAGCCTCGGGATCTGCGCTCCTACTGACCTGGCCAAACCGTGCAATGGGACGAGCGCACGCGCGAAGGGAGGTGCAACAGGCTGTCGTAAGCGTATACTCTCGACTGACGCCGCAGCATTGACCGAGGGCGCTCAAATCCCGCGTGGTTGGCCAATCGGAAGCTATCCCCAACGGGGTTTGGGGAAGTTGAATGCCTGTTCAAGCTAGACAGCTTAAGTCAGCGCTCGTGCGGCCAAATCCTGGGAATGGGCGTGGTCGGGGGGTGCGGGCGGCGCGATCCATGGGAATGGGCGTGCTCAGGGATTTTATTTTCCCTTACCCGGAGGCTCGCTTCTGCCGATATCCGGAGCGGTGAAGTGAGTCACGCGGGGGCAAGTGTCATCAGGCCTTTGGACCTTTCAGCCATGACGCTATCTGCTCATCGGCCCATTGAATTGACGATTTTCGATCGCCTGCAAGAGCGCCTTGACCCGGATTATTCATGAATTTACTGGAGGGTTGGAGAAAGGCAAAGAATTTCTCACCGAGTTCACGGCGCGGCAAAGCCGCAACCAAACGAGCCCAGGAAGCCATCCGTCTCCTAGGATGTCGATGCGTCCAGAAGCGCTATTTACGCGGCTTCCACACAGAGGGCTGAAAAATGCTTGCTAAAAAAGTAACAGATTTCGACCTTGTATTACAGAGAGAACCCACAGAGACCACCGAGACGTTCCCGAGATGTTCCCGAGATCTTCTCTGTACTACTAACGACGAGTTCCTTTGCAGTCTGCGATGATTTCATGCTGGCAGGCCGGTGAGTTGTGCGATGGTAGCTCGCGTAACTGTCAGGGCAGCCGTGAGTATCTTCCGCCCGGCTGCAGTAACTAGAAAACGGTGCGTATGCGCAACTTTCTGCAGCAGGCCGTGGGCGCGCAAGAGGCAGAGCGGGCGGCTTACCCAGGCACTTCTTCGTGCTTTTTCCCGAGGGGAGAGAGCTTCGCGGTGGAAGCGCAGCGCTCGGAGATCGCGGTTGCGCGGCCCGTTAAGGGTAAACTCGCCTCGGCTAAGCGCTTGCAACAGTTGCTGATCTTCGCTGTGAAACAGGCGCAAACCTCGGAGGCGCCGGCCTCGCCACGAGACGGGCGGTTCCAAGCCGCGGGTGAGTTCCTCGAGGGTCGTGGTGTCATCGACACTGGCCAGGGCGCTCATGGAGCGCTGGTTAGCTTTTTGCGAAACCTCTGCCCGCCGATGAAGGTCCGCAAGGCCACGCCGCATCGGTCGCCACGCACGGGGGCCGTTGGGATCTCCTTCCTTGGGACGGTACACTCGAAAATCCTCCCCATGATGGATGGTGGTCGCGAAACGCAGGCCGCTACCCGCGGCCGTGAAGGCCTTGTCGTAAGCCTTCACGGTATTCCCATTGACGCCATGTTTCAGCCGAATTCCCTCCGGTCGCTCCTTTACATCCCTGACCACTTCCCGGGCAAAAGAGGTCGGCACCGTTCCCTCCAGGCGAACCCGACGTCCGAGAAAACGCAACCCATCGGCGCTTCCGAAGGTGGTCATGCCGTGGTGGACCAGCTTGGGGTACAGCCGCCGCAGAAAAGCTTCCTGGCGAAAAACCACATCGGGCGCCCACTCGGTCTGATAGGCCGACCCATAGTAGGAAACGTGAAAGCGCCGGAAAATGGCCGCGTGCTGGGGATTCAACTCCTTACCCAGACCGTCGAGCAGGCGCGGCCAGGGGGTTTTCAGTTGGCGGTCCGGCAGTTGCGGGGCTTGCCCGAAGTCCTCCACCCGCGGAAAGCAATTATCTTGCCGAAGGAATTTCAAACTTAGCTGCTCCATCTGTCGCGCCAGCCATTCCCGTCCGTTCAGGCGGATTTGGATGCGGAACGGAAACCAAGTCTGGATGCGCGCAGGCAGAAATCCCACCTGGGGGTGAATCCAGTATTGATGCAGGTGCGGGCACTCGCGTTGCGCTGCACCAACTGCAAGCGGCGAGACGACCGGTCGCGGTAAATATCGAAGGTGTAGCACGGCTCGACGCTGCTCAGGACACAAACCAAACCTTGCGTGATGTTCTGCTCTGTCGCGATGCGGCGCGCCATCTCTTCTTTGCTGACGCGGCTCGATCTCACATACTGAATGACTCGTCCTTGCCGTTCCGCCCGGGCTACGCTGGCTTGCTTGATCTGCCGACTCACCGGCAGCACGTGGCGGCCGAAGTCTTTGTACCATACGTGCTCCGCGGCCAAATATTGATCCATCCCCGGCACCCCGCACAGGGCCCGCAGATTGCCACGCAACACCATGCGGTCGAACCCACTCAGGGCGCCACGGATCTCCTCCTGGTGTTTTGCGATAAACTCGTTCATGGCGTTCTCCTCCGTCGCATCACGGTAAAACTTCCACCCTTCACTATGATCCGCAGAAGAGGGGAGCGCCTCGGCAGTCCCATTAGCCATGGGCAACCATCGAGGCACACGACGTTCTGCTACTGCTTACTGCCTTCTGCCGACTGCCTCCTTGGGTTGCGCCTCTGCCGCGCTGTGTTCTCTGTGGTGAACCCCTTTTGGGTCTGCGCTTAGGCCGTGCCCTGCGGCGGGTGCTAGGGCGGGTCGATCCGGAGTGTTGTGCCGTGTTCGGGTTCGCTCTCGACGGAAATCCTGCCGCCGTGGCCGCTTACCACTGACTGCACGATGGCGAGCAGTAAAGGCATAAGGGAAGGCGCGCCTGTGCCCCGGGCGTCCCGGTCGCCTTCATCGATCGCGGAGGAGTTGCGGGCCAGAAGTCAGCGCTCCATGGGAACCAAGAATCGTTTTTGGCGGCCCCGGATGGCCCGCTTTTCCCAACCCCTGTCAGGAAATCCGGCTTAGAATACTGTACGCACCTGGGATGCACGGGAGGGCGACAAGCCTTATGGACATGCGCGTTCGGCACAAACTGGCGTTTCTGGCTGCCCTTGGCGTTTGTGCCATCGCCCGCTTCGGGGAAGGCCGGTTTCTGAACGCGGCGGTTCAGAACCGCGAGGGCACAGAATCGCGGAGCCAACTTTTTCAATCTGCCGTGACGAGTTACGAGTCAGGGAAGTTCACGGAGGCCGAACAAATCCTGCTGCCTCTCCTCAAGGGCTCGCCACAGGCATTTGATGTCAACGAATTGATGGGCCTTGTCCTGGCCGGCGAACGCAGAGATGCGGATGCATTGACGTACCTGATAAATGCGGTCGGCGCCCGTCCAGCTTCCGCCCCTGCGCATATTGCTTACGCTGCCTGTCTTGTGCGCCTCGGACAATCGGCGGAGGCCGAGGCCGAATTCAGGAAAGTGGCTGCCTTGGAGCCTTCGGACTACGATTCGAATCACAATCTGGGAGAACTCTATGTGCAGGCAGGCAAAATAGCCTCGGCCATCCCCTATCTGGAGAAGGCGCAGGACATCCAGCCCGCTTCTTACGACAATGGATACGACCTCGCCCTCGCCTACCTTCGAACCCAGAAACCGCGCAATGCTCGGGATCTGTTGCGGAATCTTATTCGATACAAGGACACCGCGGACTTGCGCAACCTTCTCGGGGAAGCGGATGAGAAATGCGGAGACTACCTGGGCGCCGCCAAGGAATATGAAGCGGCGGCCCACATGGATCCCAGTGAAGCGAACATCTTGGACTGGGGCACGGAACTGCTCGTTCACCACACCTTCCAACCTGCTATCCAGGTGTTTACCATTGGAACGGAAAAATACCCCGCTTCAGTGAAAATGGAAATCGGGCTGGGTTTGGCTTATTACGGATTTGCCGTTTTCGACAAGTCGGCGACGGCCCTCATGCGCGCCAGCGACCTTGCTCCTCGTGACCCCGGTCCCTATCTAATCCTAGGGGAGACTTATAGCGATTCACGAGTCCCAGTGGAGGGAGTCGTGGACCGGATGGAACGGCTCACCTCGATGGATCCCACCAACGCCCGGGCCTTTTACTACCTGGCACTTGCTCTCTGGAAAACTCAACAAGCCGCGCCTGGGAATAAGGATTTCAGCGGGGTTGAATCAGCGCTGAAAAAGGCAGCGTCCCTGGATCCCAAGTTCGCAGATGCTCGCCTTCAGCTAGGCAACCTCTACGCCGACGAAAGCAAGATTCCGGAGGCCATTGCCGAATACGAGGAGGCCATTCGGGTTGATCCGGACCTTGAGGATGCGCACTATCGCCTCGCTCAGCTTTATCGCCGGACGGAGAAAACCTCTGAGGCCCAGAAGGAACTTGCCCTGTACCAGAAGTTGCACCAGGAACAGTTGACGGAAAAAGAAAAAAAGCACAAAGAAATCCAACGGTTCATCATCACCATGAACCGTTAGCGGAGACCACGAGAATCTACAAATCGCGATCTTCCAAACTCAATGCCACCTGCAAAAACTGGAGGCGTGCCTCAGGAGTAAGCGGCTGAGGGCCATCGTGAGCATGGGTCTGTTCCTGGTCTAACATGTGCTCGATCTTGGAAGAATCCAGGTCCGCGGAGCCATTCACGGCCTTGAACCTTTCGAGGGTCTCGCGGGCCTTGGAAATCTGGCCGGTTTGGGAGTAGAAAAATCCCAAGGTCGAAAAACCATTTACCCATTCCGGCAGGAGGTCTGTGGCCTTCACCAAATCGTCCTCCGCCTGCTGATTGTCACCTTTCAGTACGGAGACAACGCCCAGTCCCCAGTGGATCCGAGCGGAATTCGGCACGCGAGCCAACCCTTGTTCCAGCACACGGCCGGCTTCAACAGTATTCCCCTCACGCAGGTAGGTCATGGCCAAAGCAAGGAAGTATTGGTCGTTATCGGGATTCATCCCGACGGCACGGCGGAAAATTTCGGCGGCATCCTCCATCTTGCCGATGCGGGCCTCAACGTCCCCGAGCAAGAAGAGGTAGCTGTCATCGCGGGCGGGTTCGGAAACCTGCTGCAAGATTTCGAAGGCCTGACGGTAATCCCGCACATGGAATAGGGCGTTCGCTAAGTCGTAGCGCGCATCGTCGGAGTGCGGATCGACTGTAAGCGCCCGCTGAAAATGCGGGATCGAGTCCCGGTAGAGCCCGTACTTTGCCAGAAAGGCTCCGATTGCCAATTCGGTGCGCAGGTCCATTCCACTGGCTTGCTCGAGTTGGCTGATGGCGGCCATGGCCTCATCGCGATGACCGAGCTTCATCTGCGTCTCCGCCAGCATGTACAGATCTTGCGGGTTCGTGGGGTTCCGGTTGATCTCCGCTTGTAGAGTTTTCAGGTCGAGCTCAAGACGCTCCTTGGGGGGAAGGGTTTCTCTGCGGCTCGCGAATTCAAAGAAGTTCTGATAGGGAATAGACGTGGGGGCCGGACTCTTCGCCAGGGTTTGAAAAGTTTCGAAATCTCTTTGGGATTCCGCAGTCCTGTGCAGAATGCGTTCGACCGTGGCGAGCTTGTAATAAGCGGGTCCGGGATCACGACTCACTTCCATGGCATGCCGGAGGAGCGGAATAGCTTCTTCATACTTTTTCATCGTTATCTTCACGCTCGCAAGCTCCAACAGAGCCTCGCCAAAGTCGGGGTCGGTTTTGAGCGCCGCGGTGAGGTACTTTTCGGCTTCGGCCTGGTTTCCCTGCTTATTCAGAATAGCGCCCAGATTAAATAGACATGACATATTGCGCGGGTCAATCTTCAGACCTTCGAGGGAGGCTCTTTTTGCTTCATCGAACCTTCCCAGGTACCGGTAGTAAAAACTCAGAAATGCATACGGCCTGGCGGAGGGATCAATCTGCCGTAGCGTTTCGAACTCCGCGAGCGCCTTATCAGCCTTGCCGGTTTGGAAATAGCATTCTCCCAAGGCCGCATGAAGCTCGGGCTTCTGCGGCGCCAGCTTGATGCCTTCCTCCAGGAGGGGGATGGCATCTTCATCGTAGGATTCGAGCATGCTCACGCGCGCCAGAAGGAAGATGACGTTCAGTATCCTGCGGCGCCAGCTTGTGGGCCTTGACCAGCACCTGGAGAGCATCAACGGTTCGGTGCTGATCAATGAAAACCTGCCCCTGCGTTTTCATGACCTCTACAGAGTCAGGGTTGATTAGTAGCGCCCGATCCAAAGCACTCTCCGCCTTTCCATAGTGCTTACAATGGAAAGAGGCCCGCCCCTGATTGAGGAGAATGGCGTAGTTTCTCGGTTTCAGGCCGTCCGCAATCTCGAGCTCATGCTCGGCGGCTTCAAACTGGTTTTCCTCCGCCAGCACTACGCCCAGGGCGAAATGCAGGTTTGCGTCGTCGCCCCCCTTTTTAGAAATCTGGCGGGCAAATTCCAGACCTGTCTCAATGTGGTGGGCGCGCAGATCAGCACGAATGAGGTTCAACTCAGTTGGAAGATCAGGAGGGGCAACTTTGCGCAAGTAGGCGATGGCAGCCTCGGGTTGCTTATTGGCGAGAAGGATCACTCCCAGATTGTAGTTGGCGCCTGGGTTGCCGGGTTCGACTTCGAGAGAGGTCCTGTATTCCTTTTCCGCCAAGTCCGTTTTCTGCTGTTGGGCGTAACAATTCGCGATGTTGTTGTGCGTCGCAGCAGAACGCGGGTTCAATTTCAGAGCATGTTGGAAGGCCTCCAGAGCTTGATCATACTCTTTTTGCTGCATGTCGATGATTCCCAGCAGGTCGTAGCCCTCCACGCTGTTGGGCGCTAATGTGAGTCCGGCCAATGTCGCCTCGCGGGCGCGATCCAAATTTCCCTGCACAAGAAGATTCCGTGCTGCGGCGAAGCGTCCTTCCGAGGGCGCAGGCCCCGCTTGGCTGTTTTGCGCAGCGGCCGGAGCAACACACGAGGCAAGGAGAAGTGCCAAGAACAAAATACATTTTGCGATCATACTTGCATTGGTTTCTCGGTCATCGTCCGTCGGGCTGGCAGGAACAACTTCCCGGAGGTGTGTCGTGCCGGCAAAAGACTTCTTGCACATTTGGGATATCCCCCGGGAGATATTTTATCGAGATCGCATGGGAACTGCAATTGAGTGTGCTCTGGGAAGAGATGTAAAGTCACTCGCACAAAGGGCCGAGGGCGTGGATCCGCCGCGAGTTATTTGTAGACGGGAATTGAGCGAAAATTCAGCGGCCACGAGCAAGTTCGAGGCTCCCAACATAAGGTTGCAGACTACATTCCCGATCTGGGGCTGCTTGGATCTTTTTGGGTTACGGCAGAGGTTTGGGCGGGGCGGGCGGTGCCGAGCGAAATGCCCCTAAAGGGAACCCGCCCCTCAAGATTACCTTCCTGAGTTGAACCTGTTGCAGAGGGGGGAGTTGCAAGCTGACTTGGCCGCTTCTGTGCCCACCGTGGCTGATTGGCGGCTGAGCACACGTGTCGCCCTCGCTTGTGGGAGAGGTATCAACCCTGAATATCAAGCGCGAAGATGGGTTCACCGGACGGATACTCTCTCCCGCCCACGCCGACACTCACGCGACGTCTGGTGGCCTATTTTTGCTCCGCCGCGTCCACCTTTTCAATCCCGATCAGCTTGGCATCGGCGAGAGGAAGTGCGAGTCGCAAGGAATCAGAAATTCGCGCCGGACGAGGCGAGCCACCGTACCGAACCAAATAGTCACCGTTTGGCAGCCCCTTGATCTCGAACTTAACTTCTTTGACCACTCCGGTTGAGTCACTCAGGCTGAGCTCCAGCCGCCGGCCGGCATCGCTCCAGGCCACGCAGTCGATCTCTCCCTGCGTAATTTCCAGATCGATCCTGTGGGGCACGAGATTCAGTCGCTTTCTCAGACCGTCTTGGGGATAGACGCGGACCTGCTTGTCGGAGGATTCCACCCGGCAGCCAAAACCGATCAGCCCAAAGGAATCATCCTGGATGACATAGGACTTCGCGGCCTTGAGAAAACCAAACTGCGCGATCCCACCATCGAGTGTCCTGGGGGGGGTGAAGTCGAAGATGCCCGGCGTGGAAATGAAATGCGCAAAGCACATGCCATCGGTAAGCAGGTCGCCCCCCACGCTCATCACGCCCGCGAATCCCTTGATTAACGTGTCCAGGTCGCCGGTGTCCTCAAACCCGCGCAGCAAAGCCCAGCCATTAGTCGACTCAGTGTACCAGCAGGTCAGATCGCCTTTGTTGTCATTGCCGTATTGAAACCAGACGGGCTGGTTCCCGCCTCGGAGCGCTTTTATGATTTGTAGTGTTTTGAGGTTCTTCTGAGTATCACCGAAGTAGCGTGTGAAGAAGTACACTTGTTCCTGGGCGGTGGTGTCCACGGGGTACTCGGAAGCGTAGGGATAAGGGTCTTGGAGAAAGACTTCATTGCACTTCCGGATTTCCTCCAGAAGCTTGCTGCGTTCCTCTTGCATTCCTTCTCTTCCCAGGTCCTCCATGATGTTCAAGCTGTTCGCGCCCCCCATCACTCCGACATGTCCCCAAGGGTCCGTCTGAAACATCTGCACGCTCGTGCGGAACGCCATTCTCAGGTACTCCTGGGGGTTTTTGCGCGTCAGCAGCCCATAGCGCTTGCCGATTTGGTAGAGAGCGTGATAGACGTTGGCGACGTGAGCGTAATTGTATGCTCTATAGCTCTCTTGGGTTCGTTCCTCGGTCCAATGGCTCCAGGGGCTCGAGGGATATCTGAGCTTCCAGTATAGTGAGGCGCGGACGGCGTAGGTTCTCGGGGTCCTGAATGTACTTGAAGAGGCAATCGGCGACGTAGGTCTCCAGGGCCGCCACTTCTTTCGCAGACGGATAGTAAACGTTTTTTTCCGCCAGGAACAAAGGTTCGGAAAAGCCGAATTCGGCGTCGCTTCCACCCACCTCCGAGACTTCATCCGCGTCGCGGAACGTGCTGCCGATACGATGGTCAAAGGGCAGGAACATGTGGTTGCGGTGATAGGGATCCTCAGGATTCTCAAAGAATTCCCGCTCCACGATAAACCGCCCTCGGGTCTTGAGCAGTTGCGCGATGTCCTCGATGCAGTAAAAGTGCACGTTCGTCCAGCGGCCGCCATAGTGAAATTTCAGGGTCTTTTGACCTCGGCCCCGGAAGGACAACGTGAGCAGGGTCTTGTCGCCCGCGCGCCTCTTTTCTTTTACCGTGATGTTGTCGGACAGGAACTCTATTTGGTCGATGTCGGATTTCGATTTCAGCTCGACGTAGGCATTAGTATTTTCCTGGACGACCATGGCGGGCAAAACCCGAATGCCGAGGTTGCCGGCCTGGTAGATCTCATCCCGGATCGCGTCATAACTCTTCACGAAGCAGAACCGCATCTGGCAGGACCACTTCTCCCCCGGCCGTAAGACCAGCGAGGTGTGACCGTTGATCCAAGGATTTTTTTCCCATTTGCGCACGTTCGAGGTGGCCCAAGAATGCACGACGAGGATATTTGGCCCGTCCCACCAGTAGGCATGCTCGCCGAAGGAACTGAGGTCACGATAGACGCACTCAAACGCCGCGTTCTCGGTGGAATGGAGAAGCAGAAAGGGCGCATCCCCCAGAGGGCGCTGGATGAGCACATAAGAGCTGTTACCGCCCACAAAGTGGTGAGCAATGACCTTCTTTTCGTGGTACAGCTTCTGGATGCGCGGATATTGCTCGTGATAGACGGAGAAATAATCGGCGGGTATTCTCAGCGGGTGTTCCGTGTCGTCAGCGGGAAATGGCGGGCCAGTTTTCGGATCCACGTAGTATTCACCCTGATCGTCGTTCACCATCAGCGGGAAGCCGAGTTCACCGATCTCTAGGATGCCACCTGTCGTATTGCGGAGTTCCATATCCCACAACAGCGAATGGTCCTCCCCGCTGTGAAACTTCATGGCAAGACTGAAGCTGCGAATCCCGTTCTCATTTTTCGAGGCGCCCTCGTAGTTAACGGAGAACGTTCCCGCCTCGAAGCTCACCCGGCGAATGTCACCTGACCTTCCGGTCAGTTCCGGCCTCCAGTTGCCCTCCAGAATGAACTCGGAGCGTGGCGACCAATGGCGATGAGCCGGGTTGGTATCGGTGACGTTCCAAACGGAAGTGACAAGATCTCCGGTCCAGCGGGAATTCGAGGCATCAACGCCGGGCGTATTGCGTTCGTTCCCGATGAAGTTGGTCCCCAAAGGGTCGCCCTTCCTGGTGATCGAGAAGATCGACCCGCACCTTCGATCGAAAGTCACGATCATGTCGCCCGTGGTCAGTTCGACAAGTTGATCTCCGTCTGGGCTGATAGGAGCTTGTGCGGTGAGTGCTGCCGGTTCTCCACCCGGCGCCGCTGGGAGCAACTTATCCGCAGGGAGTTGCGCCTTTCTGGAAGTAACGGCCAATAGAGTCGTCGCCCCAGCCACGCCGGCATTCTGAAGGAGATCCCGGCGACTCATTCTTTTGCTCATGTTTGCCCCTTTTTGCTGCTTGATCAGGAGTATGTCCCGCGCGTAGTTGAAAGTGACGGGCGGTTGTGATTCTACATCCCGCAGCGTTGTTTGGGAATTCCCTCAGCTACCAGCAGCTTCGGAATCTCTGTATAGGGAACCGCTGAGTTCCGGCTTGGGGCGTATTTGACGGCGGAGTGCGCGGGCACCGCCCACCGACGCCTATTTTCCAAGCTCAATTTTTCGCATTTTGTTGACACGCCCACGGGGGTCGGGAGAGCAAGGGGAAAAAGGAGTAACTCACCGCCCTGACGTGCGGTGATACGCGCCAGAAACATGGCACGAGCTGGGCTGTTTCTGGAGAGAAGCGGCAAGCCCGACCGGCGCAGAAGGTGAGTTCTCAACTGGAGTCCGGGACGATTACCGCCAGCCTTCCCAGGCTGAGCTGTAAGAGGAGGAGCAAATCGATGGCGGCACGTACCGGGTGCGTGCCGCGATGGAGGTAACGGAGGTGGTAGAGTCGTTCGATGGTCAAAGCCAAGCAGGTTAGCAACCGGACGACCAACAGGCTGTGACGCTGGTGATGGCAGATGTGCCCGAAGCCGAAACGGTTCTTGGCATCGTTGAAGCCTTGCTTTTCGATTTCCCAACGGCTCTTGGCCATGCGGAAGATGGACCCCATGCCGAGGAAAGTCGGTGAGCCAGTACGCTTCGTACACCTTACCATTCGGCTAGTACTGACGATAACGAATCACCCGCACGATTTCCCAGCGCAACGCATCCCAAGGGTCAAACGCGAATTCTCCATCAGCCGCCACATAGTCGGCGAAGCGGCGACCGGTATGCTTGCTGACGCGGCGGAAAAGCCGACGTGCGGCGTTGTACTCGCTATCCCCGGGGCCGTAGAGTTCGACATCCACCGGCAAGGTCAGGCCGGTTCCGACCACACTGAGCATGACCAGCTTATGGTGATAATCGAGGATCTCACGTTTTTTATTTCGATAGGGACGGCAAAGAGGGCAAACTTTTTGGCGCGACCGTCCGGCGCCGGTGCCGTCCAAGGCCAGCCCGAGGAAGCGGCAGTCGTCGAAAGCTTTGTGGCGCTCGGCTTGACGCACGGCGGTGACCACCGCCCGCCGCGTCACCGCCGGGTCGAGCCGCGCGGTAGAATAGCCGGGCGCGTCATCGCCGAAACTCGGGGAAACCTCCAGGGCGCGGCGGGCGCGCGAACGCACCAACGCTTCGATGCCCGCAAAGGCCGCGCGGCGGAGCAATACTCCCATGATCAAACCCCAGAGCAGAGCGGCGGCGGGAAAGCGTCCGTGGGGGCGGCCATCGCCCGAACACTGTAAGTAGGATTTCAGGCCCAGACACTTCGCCCCATACTTTTTGAGGCGACGCGGCGTCGGCCCTCTCACAATCGCTTCTGCCTCCGCCACAGGGCCAAGAGTCGCGCGTTGGCGGCAAAGAACTCCGCCACCGCCTGTTTAAACTCCTGACCCGCGTCCACCAAACGCTGCACCTCCTCGACCCATTCGTCGGGGATGCGTTCCACGTGCTTCTTGCCCCCGGCCATGAAAGTGAGCGACCAAACCGGGTGTCCCTGCGTGTCGCGGGCACAGTGGCAAGTGGGGCGACCGCAACGGCGGTGGGTGAGGGAAAGCGAGCCGGGCAGCAGATCGGCGGGGATGGGGAAGCGGCGCAGGAGTTCGAACTTGCGCTGGCGAAGGCGGGCGGCTTGCCGACCTTTGGGAGTGATTTCCATATGAGTGTAATAATACACACAGAAAAGGCCGAGTCAAGCCCTTTTCGGGAATGCGAAAATGGGAAGGGATCAGGAGAGCAGGAGCCGCACCGCCGAGACAGGCACGGTCATTGGCTTAAGCCCAATTGGCGGATTTGTCCTTCCCGAAGGCGCTGGGAAACCAATGTGGCAGAGAATAACGCGAAAATGGGTTTGCTTTAAGCTAACAATGAGGGGTATGCTCTCCACAGCGTCCCGTTTTACGAGCCGACTGAGGTGATCCGACTACTCCCACAAGTCCCTTGGGGAAATCACACGATCAGGAGGTCCAGGATCTGCGCCTGCCGGCCGTGCGAAAAGTTTGCCGAGCTTAAGGCCACGGATGGGGAGCGACATCAGGAATGAGCAATGCGGTCATCACTTACAGGCCCATCGGCGTGATCTGTAGCGAACATGTTGACGCGCAGGAGACGCCCATCCAGCCGATCTATGCGAAAGGCTGCAAAGGGCGGGCGGAGATCTTCCCGGAGTTCGCTGAAGGCCTGCGCGACCTGGATGGCTTTTCACACGTTTATCTTATCTATCACTTCCACCAGGCAGGCCTGCGAAGCTGTGGGTGAAGCCGTTTCTCCAAGACATCGAGCGGGGAGTGTTTTCCACGCGCGCGCCCTGTCGTCCCAATGCTGTGGGATTGAGCATTGTCGAATTGGTCCGTCGAGACGGTAATGTGCTATATCTTGACGGTGTGGACATCCTTGACGGCACGCCGCTGCTTGATATCAAGCCCTACACGGCCAAGTTCGATCTGTTCAGGACGACGCGCAACGGCTGGCAGGACGAGGTGGACGAGGCAACTGCCAGGCTGCGAGGCAAGCGGGGGTATAGCAGGTCATGAGGACTTCGCTCCACAGCTTTTCTTGCTTCATTCACCAAGCCTTGGATGCGGCCCGGAAGATGTCAACGGACACGGATGTTCATGAGGGGTTCGTCCATGGAGTGTTGCGTCGGATCGGGGGATGGAGTTTTTCCGGTGCTTCACTTGGGTTGACCTGATTCTTGCCAACAGACAACGCAACTGCGGGACGCTCAGCGAGGACCCCCGCAACATTTTTTCTTTTCACGGAATACCGTGGCCTTTCTTGCCGTTCAATATTTCCGGTCACTCAGCACTATCAACCAGCGTCCGTTTATCGCACTCAACTGCAGGGCCTTACCCGGCACGCTTCTAGGGTCGGGGTTGTCCGGCTGGGGACTGACGAGTTCACCTTAGCACGTATATGAGATGCATTCCGCCAAATCATCCGTAATCTGGGAAATCCTGTCGTAACCAACCCGTGCTCCAAATGAAAAACGAAGGAGCACATCATTGAGTTTCTCCGGCAGGTAAGGATGAATTTTGCGCAGATTCATGACCCGGTAGGGGAAGAAAACCGAGGCATCGTCGTGCGATAGCTTGCCGGAAAGTTCCGGTCGAGTGTCGAGGGCGTCGCGGAAGGTCATGAATCCTTTGGCGACAACACAGTGTAGAATGTTGCCCACGCTCCAGAGGTCGAAGTCAGCGAAGCCCTGATCGAGATCGAAGTCGATCCACTTGTAGGAACCCGTTTCACGCTCGATAAGCAGATGATCGTTCCGAATGTCCCCGTGGCAAATTCCTGCTTCGTGCAGCCGGGCAAGGGCTGCGATATTGTCCGCCACTTTTGCCAGGATCGCCGGAAGCAGGGTGTGGCAATATTGTTCGTGTCCAACCTGGAGCGAGTGGAGGTAGCTCAGGAGATCGATGGCGCGAATGTAATCGATCACGCGCACGGGGTTTCCAGAGGCATCGCAGGTGGTGCGACCCTGCATAAAGCGCGGATCTCCGCGCACCAGGTCCAGGACCTTGCTCTCTTTTTCCGCGCTACGAAAACACAGCACCTCTCTCGGGCCAACCGATACAATGAACGATTCCTTGATGACCATCTTAAGGATGTGAGCCTTTCCTGTATTAAGGTCCAACGCACGTTTGACCCAGAACTTGGGCTGATCATCCAACCCAAATCGTCCCTCGTGCTCGTTTCCGCGGACCAGGAAGAGATCTCCCGCGAGCTCAATAATTTGGCCCCGCTCGATCGACATGTAGTTACGGGTATCATGCCAGACCACCGGCGGCCCGGGAATCGGTTGCATCCCCAAGCGCCGCAGCCGCTCGCGGATCCAATCGTCGGTCATGTGTGTCGAGCCGCTCATGGGAATAGCACCTTGGTTCTTGACGATCCGTCCCGGCCTGTCCGGTGGGCAAGTATAGCCCGCTTGACGCCAGGGAGGGAGCGGTTTGCGGACCATTGCGGCCATGATATCATCGGCCAAAGGCGCTTTTGATGGAAATGTTTCCTCTGTTCCTCAAGCTCGAAGGACGCCCCTGCCTGCTGGTCGGGGCGGGGCGCGTGGGGGAAGGCAAGCTCAAGAGCCTTCTACAGGCGGGAGCGCGTGTGACGGTGGTCGCGCCCAAGGCGACGGCAGGGGTTCAGCGCCTCGCCAGGTCCGCGGAAATCGTTTGGCGCAAGAGGAAGTTCACCGCACGCGACCTGGATGGCATGTTTCTGGTGGTGGCCGCAACATCTTCTCACCGGGTGAATGCGGTCATCTTTGATAGAGCCCGCCGACGCGGCGTCTTGTGTAACGCTGTGGACGATCCCCGCAACTGTGACTTCTATTACCCAGCGGTCCTGAGACGGGGAAGCCTGCAGATCGCCATTTCGACCGGAGGCTCGAGCCCGGAATTGGCCTCGCGCCTGCGAAAGGAATTGGAGTCTCGCTTCGGCCCCGCGTACGGGCCCTGGCTGGATTACCTCGGCCGCCAGCGCCAAGACCTGCTTCGAGCACCGATGCCGGCCGCGCAACGGCAGCGCGTCTTGCGGCGGCTCGCGTCCCGCCGCGCTTTCAAGCAATTCCTCCGCAAAGCCAATCTCGCCAAGGAGGGAACCTCAAGGGGGCGTGGCAGGATCGGCTGACGCCTGCGGATTGCCAACGCTAAAGGAGTAGTTGCCCGCGAGGAACTCCCGAGTGTACCACTTCATCGCATCGTGGCTGTTCATGTACATATCTAGCTGGGAGCTGCACGCCATCAGTCGGCCGAGGATGTCAAGATTCATCTCCGTGTCTTCGGCAGGCGCCTGCTTAAACCACGCATTCACCAGGTCTCCCCGGCGGTCCACCACAAAGCCATAATGAAGCAGGCATGCTTCCAAGAAGCAGGCGCGCAGGCTTCGCCGCTGGGGGGTCGCTCCTCCGCCCGTGAAGCGGAAGGAGATATAGTTGTTGGAACGGGTGTCGGAGAGACAAGCGTCCACCAGGGAGAAATGGTAGGCCAGACGCGAGTTCAAGTTCATGTATTCGTCTGCGACCAGCAGATAGCTGCGCTCACCCAGGGCGCGCACCTCGCTGCTCTGGGACGCCAGCGAGCCGGTAATCACGGAGGCAAAGTCACTGAAGCTCACGGGCATTTGGCGAGTCCAACTGACCGCCGGGTGAGTAATTCCTTTCCAGAGGGCCTGGAATGGCCGCGATAAGATTTCACCGGGCTCTATTTCATCCCCGGCACTCTCGGGCGCCAAGCCACCGCCCAGGTCCATAACGAACAGGTTCACTGGGACGGTCGCCAGGAGTTTTCGGGAACGGCGCGAATGGTGCTCCAACTCCTGGTCTTGGAGAGCGAACATGGCTTCGATCGCCTTCTCGTGGCAGAACCTGAGCACATCGTGGGCGGATTTGCAGTTTCCGGGCCGGAAGTTGAAGGAGTTGGGATCCAACAAATGAAGCGCCAGCAGCCCTCGGCTGATCACATCCCCCGCTCTCTCCCTCGACCGTTCGGGCAAGCTGACGAGTTCTGTGGGTCGTGGCCAGAGAAGGCCGCTGTAGATGCCGGGTTGAACGGCATCAAGACTTATGGCCTCTCCGAACTTGATGCGATCGAAAACGCCGGCCATCTGCAAAACCGATGGAACTTTGAACTCGCGCAGCAGCGTGGCGGCATGCCCGGCGATATTTCCGCGCTCAGCCACAAGCCCGGCGATGTGGGGAAGCACCTCGACGATTTCCGGCGTCGTGCTTCGGATGATAACGATAGCCCCTTCGGGAGTCTTGCGCAGCGACGGTCGGTCTTCGACCAAGTAAGCCAGCCCCGAGACTCGTCCGGGGTACACGGTAAGGCCGCCGGAGACAAGGGCTACACCATGGGCCCGGGATTTCGATTTCGTTCGCCCCACCAGAGCCAAGGGACTGGACTGGAGGATCCAGATCTTCCCGCCTTCATCCAACGCCCATTCCACATCTTGGGGGCTTCCGAAATGCTCCTCGAGGCGGGCGCCCAACTCAGCCAGGGCTTGCAGGTGCTCGCCCTCCAAACTGGGGCGAGCCCCTTCGGCGGAGTCCAACGGCCTGTACGTCACACCTCCGCCTTCCCGGAGAACGATCATTTTTTCTTTTTGGGAGATCTGAGACTCGACAGGAAAATAAGGCCGTTTGCGGGATACGATAAACAGGTCCGGTGTCATTAGCCCGCTGGCGATATCGAGCCCCAACCCGCAGGTGGAGGTCACCCAACAAACGTCGCGCTTCCGGTCTCGCGGGTCGCGCGTGTAGAGAACTCCGGAGGCTCGCCCTTTGATCACCGGCAGGAACAAGACGGCCATTGGACTGGCGATTTCCGGCAGTCCCGTCGAGAGGCGATAGGAAAGGGCCTGTTCGCTAAAGCGTCCCGCCACCACGCGTTTGTACGCGTCCACAGCCTGTTCGGGAGGCACGTTAAGCAGGCTCAGGAACTGGCCGGCGAACGTTCTTACGCCGCCTTCGCCGACCGCGCTAGATCGGACTGCCAAGCCCAACCCACCTTTTTCCAGCAGCCGGACGCGCTCGGTGATGGCTACCTCCACGGCTCGGGGAACGGGGGCTGCCATGACCATGTCGGTCAACTGGCTGGAGATCGCCTGCAACCCTTCGAGGTCAGCCAGGTCACTCGCGCGGAGCGCGTCGCGGATCGACGACCACAAGGGAATACCACAGAACTGGCGATAGGCTTCGGTGGTCAGGACAAATCCGTCCGGGACCCGCAGCGCCAGCCGATTCTTGATTTCCCCGAGCGCCGCAGCTTTCCCCCCCGCTTCCAGGACGTCGCTGGACCCGACCTCGGCGAGCGATGCTGCCAGCCGGGGAAATTCCTGTTCCTGCTGGGCGGCAATGTACATCTCGACGGCCTGCCGCTCCTCGTCAAGGACTCGGGTCAGAGCAGGCTCTTTTTTGCTGGTGAGCGTCGAGAGTTCCTCAACAATGCCTTGCGTTTTTTGGAAGATGGCAGCAACGCGCTCACCCGCAACTTCCCGGCGCGGGGAGATGAATTGCAGGTCCTCCTGCAAACCCGCCATAAGTTCCAGGCATTCGTTGTTGAGGGAGAGGAGCCGGCGAAAGGTGGTGTACTTCTGCCGCAGCGTGGCTTCGGCTGAGGCTGCTGCGCCGCTGGGATAGTCTTTTTGCCGCCGCCAGAACATAAAGGCCTGCCATTCGAGTCAGGGCCCCTGGGTCACACGATCATTTTAGCCCGTCAGCGCGCAGCCGCTTTCCGCTTGAAGACCCGAGAGGCGATGAAGTCGATACCAAACCCCGCCACCATGGCGATGATGATCGACATGATTCCGTAGAGGGATGCCTGCTCCTTCGCGAGGCGTGCGACCAAGGCCGGAAAGCCGACTTCCACAAGCCCCAGGTCAACATCCGACTGGTTAGCGACCTCGCCCTTGCGGCATTCGAGTACGCTCACCTGGTATTTTCCAGGTTTCGCTGACCGGGGCATTTCGAAGTCCAGGCTGTAAGGAAGCTCGCCTTGATCCGGCGCGCCCAAATGGACGCTGCCGGAAGTGATCCGGTAAGTGGCCCGGTGAGCTTTGAATACCAGGAAGTCATCGGCGACGCGGTCTCGGTCCGGCGCCTTGGTCTCAATCCGCATGTGCTTTTTGAGCGACTCCAGATCGAGCTGATAGCGATCTAGAGCGGCGGCGTTGAGGCAAGTGTTGAGGGATTCGGAACTGAAGACCAACAGCAATGCGGGAACGCCGGAGATGCTGACCTTGCCGGTGTTCACCCAGATCGGTCCCACGCGGCCGAGTTTATTGAAGACCTCGGCGACAGAGGGGCCGCGCACCACGACGATGACCTTGCTGCCTGCCTCCGCTACCCCCGCGACGTGCACCTTGGCGCCGCCATAAAATGTCCCCATTCCCACGGTCGGGGGAGTGACTTTTGGTCGGGTTGGATCGAGCGCTGTAGCCCCTTGGGCAAGCAGCGCCAGGACCAGGAACTGAAGGGTGAGAAACAATAGGTTTCGCTGCTTCATGATCAATGCCCCCCGGACGGAGTGATTTGCAGGAGGGGAGTCAGGAGCAGGCCTAACGTCATTTTCACCATGACCACCAACACCACCGATGCCAGAAGGATTTTTAGTTGGTCGCCTCGAAGCAGGCGGCCCACCCGGGCGCCGATCTGCGCGCCAATCGTGGACCCTGCCGCCAGGAGGAGGGCCAGGATCAAGTCCACGGTATGGTTGGTGGTAGCCTGCAAGAACGTCACAGCGGCGGAGGTGAAGAGAATCTGGAAGAGGCTGGTCCCAACCGCCTTGTGCATGGGCATGCGCAGCAGATAGACCATCATGGGAATGATGATGAATCCGCCGCCCACACCCATGATAGCGGCCAGGATTCCCACAATCCCCCCGAGCACTAAGGGAACAATGACGGAATGACGAACCTGGGAGCGGGGGAAGTCCATCTGGAAGGGCAAGCGGCTGAGCAGACCCTGCCCGGTTGAAGCCTGGTGCGACTTGGGAACCAGTGCCCCTCGCCGCAGGTTCCCGAGACTCTCAAAGAACATGTAGCTGCCGATGGCGCCCAACATCACGACATAAGTAACCGTAATCGTGAAGTCGGCAGAGCCAAGTGCCCGCAGGACCTTAATAGTCTGAACGCCGATCCAACCGCCCGCCAATCCTCCCACCAGCAAGGTGAGGCCCAGTTTGACATCGACGTTTCCCAGCCGGAAGTGCGCCCCCGCCCCGGAAGACGCTCCCGCAACGATCTGGCACGAGTCCGAAGCGGCAGCCACCGTGGGGGGAATGCCAACCATCATCAGGATGGGCGTGAGCAAGAACCCTCCACTGACTCCGAACATGCCGGAAAGGAACCCAACCAGTGCGCCCACCCCCACCAGAACCGGGAGTGGGATGCTCATTCCAGCTACGGGAAGAAGTATCCACATGAGGGCCTCAAAACCCCAGATTCACGATTGCCCCAGTCGCAGCCACAATGGCAGACACGTGCGCCTGCAAAAAGGCACCCCGCGCGGATTCCATCCGGTGGCCATGTCTCGCGGCGTCCATGGCAACCACCATTCGCCGCGAAGTCCTCGATCGCCGTCGTGGTTTTTGCACTTCTGCATGGCCGCTGGACAACTGAAGACCTTATGCCCTTAGTCATAGCGGGTATGGCGAGTCCTTTGCGAGGGTCTGAGAATGCAATCGCAAGGCGCTCGCGGATTCTTCTCCTGCATTCGCACAGGGCTCGCCAAAGCGTCTCAGGTGACGACTCGCGGGCTCCCGCGCGGAGAGTCATCTAGGCGCTAATGCTAGCATTTCACGCTCCTCAAGCTCCGGTACGTCATGGTGCCGGAGGAGGGGATCACGCGCGCGTGGTCGGGGTCAGTTCATCCAGGTCCAATCCCGTTACCCCCGGAACTGTCATGGCCACGCGTCTGACCTCAACCAATTCACTGGTGTCCGTCACTTTGCCCCGGATAGAAACGTGCCCACCTCTTGCATTCGCCTCCACCTCGAGATGCGAAGTGCGGGAATTCATCACCAGAGCGGCGCGGACGCGACCGGCGACCGCCAGGTTTCCCAACTCAGCCCGGCATTCTGGAGTGAGTTCGAAGCACTTCCGGGTTCGAGCGAGTGCGTCAATGACCTCGCAGGCTTCTTCAATGTCCATGTGCTCCAGGTTTAAAACGAGGTCATAAAGAGCGGGATCTTCCCAGTCGACGCCGTAAAGGAATTGCGTCCATCTTTTCCTACCTTCGTCCATTTTCCGAATGTAGTCGAGCGCTTCATCCCCCGTGAGCTTAAGCCTTTCTTGAACCATCGCCAGCCGCATTTCGATCGGGGCGATAATCCTGATCCGCAAGACCGGGGCCGCACCCTTCAACATCAAATGCCCGGCATTCCCGTGATAGACCACCTTCCCGTCTTTTACCTCTTCGGCCAGGGCGGCTTGGAATAATGTAAGATACTGGTAACGCTTATGCTGGAAGCGTTCCAAAAACCCCGGGGGCTTGAGCAAGGCGGCGAGGAGTTCCTCGTGGGAAACACCACTTGCGGCGGCACGCTCGACGATGGTTTCTCGTCCGATGCAGCGATACCCCAACTTGTCGGCCAGGCACTCGGCGAGCGTTTTCCCTCCACTGAAGGAACCACGCGAAATCGTGATCACCGACATACATCCTCCGTTCGGGCAGCAAATTAACCTCATCGTAGCACAATGTCAAATTATTCTTTGTTTGGGGGCGCACGACATCAGAGTTGCACAATCCCAGGAGGAGTGAGAAAGCGGTTGGGGTTTCTTGTTCTGACAGCTTATAATACTGTCAGAGAGGAGAATCCCATGTCCCACCCTTCGCCGCTCGAGGTTTTGCAGCTCAAGCGTGACCAGTTGAAGGCACGGCTGGCAGAAATCGGTGATATGCGTCCGGGGTCTTTGGTCGAGCGCTTCCGCAAGTGTGGCAAGCCGACCTGCCATTGTGCGGAGAAGGATGCGCCCGGTCACGGACCGTGTTATTCGCTGACCCATGCGGTCGCCCGCAAAACGCTGACGCGCGTGATCCCCAAGGGGGTGGCCGTCGAGCACACCCGCCAGCAGATCGCCGAGTACCATCGCTTTCGCGATCTGGTGCGGGAGCTGATTACGATCAGCGCCCAGATCTGCGATGCGCAGATGCCCGCGGCGAGCGCCCCCAACCCGACCTCGGTTAAAAAAAACTTCGCTCGCCGCCCTGCTGGCCACCGACATCGTGTACGAGATTGAGGCGCTGGTGGGGCGCCAGGCCGTCGACGCCCTGGATCTGGAGGCGTTGGAAATGGCCGTGCGCCAACAGGTTTTGCAGTTGGCCGCGCGCGCCGTCGAACAGCGCCTCAATGCCGACACCTCCGATCACACCGGACCTTGCCTGCCGTGCCCTTGTGGGGGTGAGGCGCGCTACGCCGGGCGCCGCTCGAAACACTTTCACAGTGCCCTGGGTGCCCTCCAGTGGCAACGCGCTTACTATCATTGCGGCTCCTGCGGGGGCGGGTTTTGTCCGCGCGACCGCACTCTGGGGCTGGAAAACTCCTCCCTGTCTCCGGCGGTCGCGCGCATGGTCGGGACGGTGGGAGCGCTGGTGAGTTTTCAGGAAGGCAGCACCCTGCTGCAAGAACTGGCGGGGGTGGCCGTCGACGCCAAGCAGGTGGAACGAACGGCAGAAGGCTTGGGAGCAGAGATCGCCGCCGACGAGCGTCGGGATACCCAGCCGGCCCACGATGATCTTCCCCTCTCTGGCACTCTCTACCTCGGCATCGATGGAACCGGCGTCCCGCTGCGCGCCGAGGAGTTGGCGGGACGGGCGGGCAAGCAGTCCGATGGGTCAGCGAAAACGCGCGAGGTCAAGCTCTGCACGGTGTGGAGCGCCGAATCTCGCGATGAACGCGGTACTCCCGTGCGCGACGAAGGTTCGGTAACCTACTCCGCCGCCCTCGAGAGCGCCGCCACTCCCGACACCGCCTCACAGCGCTCGGAATTTAGCGAGCGGGTCTGGCGCGAAGCCACACGCCGCCGTTTCCCCCAAGCGCCCCGCCCCGTGGTCTTGGGAGATGGCGCGCCTTGGATTTGGAACGTCGCCGCCGACCTGTTTCCCCAAGCCCGGCAAATCGTCGATCGCTTCCACGCCAAAGAGCATCTCAGCAACCTCGCCAAAACCCTTTATGGCCCCGCCGACCCGCGCGCCCCGGCCTGGGCCAGACGGCGACATCAAGAACTTGACACCGGTCGCTTCCGCGCTCTGCTGGCGGCGGTCCGCCGCCATGCCTCCATCTGTGAAGCTGCCCGCCGCACTCTCCACTCCTTCCAGACCAACCGTCACCGCATGCGCTACCCCGAGTTCCACGCGCAGGGTCTCTGCACCTCGACCGGGGTGGTCGAAGCCGGTTGTAAGGTGGCCATCGGCACTCGCCTCAAACGCGCCGGCATGCACTGGACCTTGGACGGAGCCAACGCCATTATCGCCCTTCGCTGCTGCAAGCTCAGTGGACGCTTCCAAGATTTCTGGGAGCGCCGATCTACGCCCAGCGCCGCCTGATGGTTTTTCTCACTTTTCTGACGTGCGCCCTTTGTTTGAGTGGGCCAGTGAGTCCTGCTACCCGGACACGGTGCTGGGCTACGGTAAGTTTGTTCCGGCTAGAGGCATTGTCTTGGCAAAGGTCATTCCCGGCTTTCACGCGAGTGCCCGGCTCGCGGGTGTTGCGGTTGGAAATTTCGTTTAGTTGTCGCGCCGAACTTCAAGCCCGCACATGCCAGACGAACGTCCGGCGCCACAACAAATTAATGCATGCGGATATGCAGTGCTATCTACCGAAGGCAAAACTAGGCGAGGCCCAAAGCGACCACCCGCACCACGGACCGGAGCCTCTCCATCGCCTCCACGTAACGCTTGAAGAAAATCTGGGAGATTCTCCTTTCGAAGGCGTAGCCGGCTGCGGGGTTCTCGTCCAGAATAGCGCGCAGGACCCGGCTCTCAACCTTGAGCACATCCGAGTCCTCGACGCACTCGGCGTTCAGCAGGTACCGCTCTCCCTGCGCCAGGGACGAAACACCGAATATGCCTCCTTCGGGGATGTCGTCCACAAGCAAGTTAAGGTTTCCCTCTGCGGGCCTCCTCAGTTCCACTTTCCCCTTAACAAGGACAAAGAAGTGGCTTGCTGGAAGCCCCTCCGAATACACTTTTTCGCCCTTCTTGAGCTTCACAACCCCACTTGCGCTACTGAGTCTTTCCACTTCCTTGGGGGTCAGGAGCGCGAAGAGATCCTGACGTTGCAGCTTTTCTATGACCATGGCAGGTCCTCCTATGCCAGCAGTTCTTCCGACGGCAACTTGACGGAAAACTACGATCTTCTGCGAGCTGGAACCTCAATACGGAATTCCCGCTTTTGTTTTCCGCACGACCCGTAACCTACACCCGGTCGCCCCTGAATGCAAGGTCCCGACGAGTTTTCAACAATGGTCGCCTCCACGAACCACGGAAAGGGTGCGTTTTACCCTTGCAGAGAATCCCAAACCCCGAAGCTGCCGCCTTCCCGACCGATTCCTCAGACACTTTCCTTTTTCCCGTCCGCCCAGGACGGTGAAGCCTCCTCCGACTCGCAAGCTAGGAACAGGCCACCGACCGAGGCAACCCGCGACCCCTGGAAACATGCTCCTCATGATATGATGCTGATGCATCCGCCCGGATGGAATCGGAAGTGTGTGGGGGCGACCGTCTTGATCCAGGCAGGAAAAGTCTATTTAGTAGGCGCCGGACCGGGTCATCCCGAACTGCTGACCCTGAAAGCCGCGGAGCTCCTGAAGGCGGCTGACGTCATCGTATATGATCGCCTCATTCAGGAAGATGTCCTTGCCCTCGCTAAGGTTTCGGCTGAGCGGATCTACATGGGTAAGCCCCTGGGGAAACACGATTCGCGCCAGACGGAAATTGACGAATTGCTGCTTCGCAAGGCCCGCGAAGGAAAGCTTGTGGTCCGGCTCAAGGGCGGGGATCCCTTCCTGTTTGGGCGAGGCGGAGAAGAAGCCGAGTTCCTCGCCGAGCACGATGTTCCCTTCGAGGTGATTCCGGGAGTTTCCTCAGCTCTGGCGGCGCCTCTGAGCGCCGGCATCGCCGTGACGCATCGCGACGCCGCTTCCTCTGTGGCGATCATCACCGGCCACGAAGCCACCAAAGACACCAGCCGTGTGGACTGGGACGCCTTGCGCAAACTCGATACCCTGGTTTTCCTGATGGGTGTGCACAATGTGCGGCGAATCTCCCAGGAGCTCATTGCGCATGGCCGCGACCCCGCTACGCCCGCCGCCATGATCCAGATGGCCTTCTGGCCAGAAGAGAGAGTGGTTACCGGCACCCTGGGCAGCATCGCGGGGGAAGTCGAGCGAGCGGGAATCGGACCCCCTGCGACGCTGGTGGTGGGAAACGCGGTCCGTCTGCGGGAAAAACTGAAGAACTCCCAGCGCGACCTCCATCCTTCAGAGGTCAGGCCGAGTTTAGGGTTGGCGCCCATGCCCGATCAGCTCCTGAGGATGGCGATGGCGGGGCTGGGCAGCCAAGTGCTGGGGTTCGCCCTTTCGCTGGGGCTGTTTGACCAAATGGAGGAATGGCAATCTGCCTTTGCCATTGCGCGACTATTTGATTTGCATACAAGTGCCACCGCGGAAATCCTCGATAGCTTGGTGGCGCTGGGTTTACTTGAGTGCACCTCCGAGGGTTACCGAAACCTTGAACTGGCGTCAGTCTATTTGAGGAGTGAGGCACCGCAGAGTCTGAAGCCTGTGCTCCTCCATCAACTGGCTGAGTTCAGTCGCTGGGAAGCCGTGGCGGCCTATGCCCGCAGCGGTCGGCCGGGGGATGTGTCGTCAGGTCAAGAGGCTTTCGACTTCGATTGTTGTGAGTGTCTGGCCGGCTTTTCCGCTCCCGCGGTCGTGAACAGACTCGATCTGGCTGAAAAGAGCCCAGTGCTCCTGCTTGGTTGGGGAGGAGACGCTTACCGCGCAGCTCTCGCCCGGCGTTGGCCTGATCTTGCTTTGGAAATCAAGAATCCGCTGGTGGGCCACGCCCCGCAGCCGCCGCCTCAGGCAAATACCTATGGAGCCGTCGTGCTCTCAGGGCTGGTCGCCAGGTCGGCCCAAGAGGAAGATCGGACTCTGGAGGTGTCAGCGGCCGCCCTGCAAGACGACGGCGTATTGGTCCTTCACGATGCCTTTCTGCCCAATGGCGTGCTGCCTCCCCAGGTCGTCCTCGGCGCGTTGGGACGCCACCTCACCTGCCGGCCCAGCGGGAACTGGTCCATTGACCGGTTGCGCGCTGCGCTTGAAACTCTCGGACTCCGCGACGTGTGCGCGGAGTATCTCCCTGCCGGCACGGTGATCGTAAAGGCGCGAAAAGGGCGCACCGGCCCAACCAAGCCCTAGCCCACAGTAGCTGGTCCCAAACCGGAGAATTGCAGTATTTGGAAATGTCGTCCTGACCTGCAAGGACGAGAAGACTGCTCTGGGACGCGAAGAGTGCGTTAAGGGTACGATGCGACACGCCCGGGGTAATGATCTGACGTGCGTTCAGATCCCGACTCAGCCAAAATGTCCGTCTCCTCAACAAATGTTCGGACATTAAGAATCAAAGTGGATAAAAAACTCTTGTGTTAAAAATTAACAGGGCTAACATTCTACTTGGTTACGAGTTCGTTTTTGACTGGTGGCTCAGCCCATGTAGGGCAGGCAACAACGGCAATGCGTGGTGCAAAGTGGTGGCAAAGGCTTGGCACCCGTGAAGTCGGGGGACATGACGCGGTAGCCGTAGGGGGGGCCGATCGTCGAGTTGAATGGTGGCTGGGCGTGCAAGGTCATGCGGCGGGCGGCTTATCTTGATCCGCGGTGCGTCGGGAATCATGATGAGGGGCTCGCAATCGCACGCTGCTTTGCCAATGGAGACACGGAATGGGCACAATTGCAATTGAGACTCTGGCGGAAGAGATGTATCAAATGGTCGCCGAATACGCTGGGAAAAAAAATCTGAAGGCACTCGACCTGACCAAGGCCATGATTGCCAAGCATGGCGAGGGGACTTGCGACAAAGAGGATTGCAAGAAGGCCATCCGCCTGCTGATTGATTCCAGCCGTTGCGTTTACAGTTACCTCGGGGGATCGTACATCGAACTGCCTCCGAAACCGGACGCTGCACCTTGAATCTGGTCCTGGTGGCCTGTGGCCAAAGTGAGTGCACCTAGCACAATGCCGCGTCTTGTCGTTGCGGGACTAAGCGGCGGGTCGGGTAAGACGCTTGTCTCTTTAGGCCTTATCCTATCCGCCCAGCGCCGTGGGGTAAAGACTCGTGCATTCAAGAAAGGCCCGGACTACATAGACACTGCTTGGTTGTGCTGGGCCACAGGCAGATCTGCCTACAATCTTGACACCTTCCTGATGGGACATGATGGCGCCGCGGCCGCCTTCACTGCCCACTCCTTGCCGGGCGCGCTGAATATCATCGAAGGCAACCGGGGCCTCTACGATGGGTTTGATGCGCAGGGTACGCACAGCACAGCGGAATTGGCCAAGGCACTGCGAGCGCCCGTCGTCCTGGTGCTCGACGCCACGAAAGTCACCCGCACTGCCGCAGCCATGATCTTGGGTTGCCAGCGACTGGACCCGGGTGTCAAGATTGTCGGGGTGATTCTCAACCAAGTTAGTGGGCCACGGCATGAAAAGGTGTTGCGCGAGGCAATCGAAGATGCCTGCGCAATTCCGGTGCTTGGCGCCATCCCGAGACTTCCAGCCAGCAGCCTGCTTCCCGAACGCCATCTGGGTCTGGTGGTGCCGGAGGATTACCCTGACAGGGAAGCCTTGCGCGCCACCCTGGGGGAGTTGGCCGAGGGCCAATTGGAGTTCGAAAAGCTGTGGGGTCTTGCTTGCCAGGCCCCCAACCTTGATCCTCCCAAGAAGCCCTGCCCCGCCGTGCCCGATGGGATGGGGCTCAAGGTCGGGTATCTCCGAGATTCTGCTTTCACCTTCTACTACCCGGAGAATTTGGATGCACTAAGCTCTTCTGGCGCAGAACTGGTCCGGATCTCTGCGCTCTCGACGGCCTCTCTGCCGAAGGGTCTTGACGCGCTGTACGTGGGCGGTGGGTTTCCGGAAACGCATGCGGAAGTCCTGGCGGCCAACCGGACCTTCCTGGTGTCGCTGCGACGTGCCGCTGAGCGTGGACTTCCGATTTATGCTGAGTGCGGCGGCCTGATGCTTATGTCCCGGGCAATCCTCTGGCAGGGGCGTCGTTACCCGATGGCGGGAGTGCTCCCCTTCGAAGTCGAGGTCTGCGCAAAACCTCAGGGCCACGGCTATACCGAACTCTTGGTAGACGCGGAAAACGCCTTCTTCCCCTTTGGATCGATCCTCCGGGGCCACGAATTTCACTATTCCAGGATTCTACCGGGAACCGGCTTCCCCAGCACTACCTGCGAGATGCGCCGTGGCGTCGGCTGCGGTGGCGGCCGTGACGGCATAGTGATTGGGAACCTTTGGGCCAGCTATACGCACTTACACGCGCTGGCCACTCCAGAGTGGGCTGCGGGATTATTGCACGCCGCGCGGCGCTTTGGGCGGCAAGATGCTGCGGTGGCTTAACGCCACATTCCAAGGCGCCTTCGGCACCGGCACTTTTGTGATAGCGGCGCATGAAACGGCCACGATGGTACGGCTTTTAGGAAAACCCGATGATTGCCCCGGCTTAAGCTCGTGCCGGGGACGATGAAAAAATACAGTTTTTACTGGAGGCACGAATGAGCAATCTGATTTTTCCTCACGGAAGCAAGGAACTCAAACCCCTTCTCCTGGAAGGCTCCTTGCTGGAGCAGGAAAGCAAGAAGGCGCAAAGATTGAAAAAGGTTCCGATGACCACTCGCGAAGCCAGCGACCTCATCATGATGGGAATCGGAGCGTTCACGCCCCTGGATGGATTTATGGGCAAGGACGACTGGAATGGCTGCTGTGACACTTACAGCTTGCCCAGCAAGAAAGGTCTCTTCTGGCCCATACCCATTACCCTCTCGGCCGATCAGAAACTCGCTGATTCGATTGCCATCGGCGAGGAGGTGGCGCTCTGGGACACGGAAACCGAGTCCATCATGGGCACCATGAAAGTCACGGAGAAGTACAGCATCAATAAAGAACATGAGTGCCTAGAGGTTTTCCGCACCAAGGACGCAGCTCATCCCGGCGTGCAGAAAGTAATGGAGCAGGGACCGGTAAACCTCGCGGGCCCCGTGAAAGCGCTTTCGGAATCCTACTACCCGGAGATGTTCAAGGGCATTTATCAGCGGCCCGCCGAAGCCCGCAAGCTGTTTGCGGAGCGCGGCTGGAATACGGTGGCCGCCTTACAACTCCGCAACCCCATGCACGGCTCCCACGCCTACCTGGCCTGGGTCGCGATCGAGGTTTGCGATGGCGTGTACATCCACCAACTGGTGGGCAAACTCAAACCCGGCGACATCCCGGCGGAAGTTCGGGTCAAAGCGATCGATGCCTTGGTCAACAAGTATTTTCGCAGGGATCGGGTAATCCAGGGCGGCTACCCCATGGAGATGCGTTACGCAGGACCTCGCGAAGCTCTTCTCCATGCCGTGTTCCGCCAGAATTATGGTTGCACGCACTTGATTGTGGGTCGCGATCACGCTGGCGTGGGTGATTACTACGGACCCTTCGATGCCCAGAAGATCTTCCATGAGATTCCTGCGGACGCACTCCTCCTCCGGCCTCTGTGCATGGATTGGACCTTCTATTGCTACGAATGTGGGAGCATGGCGTCAATGAAGACCTGCCCCCACGAGACTAAGGCCGTGATTGATGAAAACGGCAACTATAAAGGCGGAGCGCGTCTCCTGCTTTCCGGGACCCTCCTCCGCAAACTGATGAGCGAGGGGAAACCGGTTCCGGCGGAATTCTCCAAGCCTGAGGTGATCGCGGTTCTGAAGGAGTACTACGACGGCCTCGAGGAGAAAGTGGAAGTGAAGTTGCACCGGGCCGCCACCGGGGAAACCACCCCGGGCAAAGCGGCATGAATTGCCCGGGCGGTCACCCGTATCAGCACTTGATGTTCGCAAGCCTCGGGCTGGCCGGCTTCGATGGAAATGCGCGAAGCGCCTTGGACGGCGGCGGTCGGGCGCCGCCGTCCAAGGTACACGATGACAGGAAGAAAAAAATGCCGACTTTGATGAAATCGCTTACCCGGCGCCTGAGTTTGGAGGAGAGGGAAAAAGCCTTCGCTTCCTCGCGGAAAGCGGAGGTGATGGAGCGCCAACGCTTGCCGGTCCGTTACCACGTTGAGGACTTCGATGTCGCAGACCGGCCTCGCCGATTTCTTCAAGCCTTTGCAGCGATCCTTAAGCACACCAACTACCGCCTGGCCTTGGACCATTACATCCGAGTCACCGCCAAGTGTGCTCGGTGCTCGGTCGCCTGCCAGGTTTATGACGCCACCCGGGACCCCCGCGACGTCCCCTGCTACCGTTCGGAACTGTTGTTGTCTATCTACAGGCGTCACTTTACGATGTCCGGGATACTGCGCGCCCGCATCCTGGGCGATCCGGGGCTGACCGACGAGAAGATTCAGGAAATCGCAGACTCCTACTATAACTGCACGGCCTGCCGCCGCTGTCACTTCGAATGCCCCATGGGGATTGACCATGCCCTCATCACCCACTTGGGCCGCTACATCCTCTCGGAAATCGGCATCGCCCCACGCGCCCTGGTGGTGAGCGTACGCGAGCAGTTGACGGGAGCCAGCGGCAATACTTCCGCCATTCCCCTGCCCGCTCTACTCGATACCTTGGAGTTCTTAAGCGATGACATCCACGACGAAAAGGGGATAAAGGTCCCCTTCCCTGTTGACCGGGAGGGCGCCGAGTACATTTTCTTTCCTGCCGTCTCGGACTACATGATGGAGGCGGAAACCCTCAAGGGCATCGCCACGGTCTTTAAGGCGACGGGCGATGATTGGACCATCGGCAGCAAGTATTATGACGGGATCAACTACGGACTGTTTTACAGCGACCATGTTCTCGAACACGTTCTGCACAAGATTCAAGCGGAAGCGCAGCGGCTGAAAGCAAAGAAGATCCTGATTGGGGAATGTGGGCATGCTACCCGGGTCGCCAAGTTTTTCTATCCCACTTTCTGTGGCGGCAAGGACGCGCTGCCCGTGGTCAGTATTTTGGAGTACACCAACAAGGTGCTGAAAGAGGGCCGCATCAAGCTTGACCCGAAGGTCATCACGGAAAATGTGACTTACCACGATCCTTGCAATTTCGCCCGAACGGGCTGGATTGTGAATCAGCCGCGGGAAGTTCTGATGGCCTTCTGCAAAAACTACACGGAGATGACGCCCAAGGGGCGAATGAATATCTGCTGCGGGGGCGGAGGGGGCACGGTTTCGATTGATGAAATCCGGCGTTACCGGACTTCCGTGGGTGGAAACCTCAAGGCCGAACAGATTCGCCGCACCGAGGCAAAGTACTGCGTGGCTCCCTGCGCCAATTGTAAGAAACAATTGCGCGAGCTCATGGAGGATCAGGGCGTGGGCTGCGAGATCGTGGGGCTGCACGACTTGGTCTACAAGGCTATCTTGATTCCCGCTGAGCCGGAGCCCGCTGACGGTGGATCGGGGGAATCGCCGGGCAACACGGGTCATTGAGTGCGGTGAAAGAGGCTGGTCGTGACAAACTGGATTGATTTCGGACGTGGACCGTTGTTCCGTCTTTGCTTTGCCTTGATGGTGCTGGGACTGGCGCGTATTCTGATTCTAACCCTGCTGGGAATCCACGAGGCCTATCGGCGCAGTCCGGATAAAATTGTCAGCTGGAAAGAAATTCGCCACCAAACGCTGGCTTGGCTGTTTCCCATCGGCCGTCTATGGAGGCAGCGTCCACTTTACAGCCTGCTCTCACTTGTATTCCATGCCGCCATGATCGTCACTCCGCTCTTCCTCGCCTCCCATATTCTGCTGTGGCGCAACTCAGTGGGATTCGGCTGGCCTGCCATTCCCCAGGGATGGGCGAACTGGCTCACCCGGCTTGCGATTTTCACGGGAGTGGGTCTGTTTCTGGGCCGGGTGCTGGACCCGCCCGCCCGCAAACTCAGCCGGCCCCAGGACTTCCTATGGCCGTTGCTGATTGTGACCCCCTTCGTCACCGGGTACGTGGCATCGAACGCGGTCATCGGGCCGCGAACCTACCAGGAAATGATGCTGGTTCACGTTTACGCCGGTGACCTCATCATGCTGCTGATCCCCTTCACCAAGATCGCGCACTGTGTGCTGATGCCCCTTTCGCAACTGGTAACCAGCATCGCCTGGAAATTTCCCGCCGGTGCGGGAGACCGGGTTGTGGAGACACTGGGCTTTTCGGATAGGCCCACCTGGGTGCCCAAGGCGAGGCTTTCAAGCGGGTTGGGGGCAGCGGAGCCGGCACTGAAGGGAGGTGGCAAGAAATGAAAGCGGCCATCCTGACGGACACTACCAAATGCATCGGGTGCCACCAATGCATCGAAGCCTGCAAAAAGGTGAATCACCTGGAGAATGACGTTCCCCGACGCTGGGATACCGACGATGGGCTTTCCGCCAGGAACTGGACGTCCATCATGGGCGAAGCGGAAAACAAATACGTTCGCAAGCAATGCCGGCATTGCCTGGAGCCCGCCTGCGCCGCCGCCTGTCCGGTGGGAGCCCTGCACAAGACCGAAATCGGGGCAGTCATCTACGACAGCTCGAAATGCCTCGGCTGCCGGTATTGCATGATGGCCTGTCCATTCGGCATCCCGCGCTACGATTGGAACAGCCTTGTTCCTTACGTTCGTAAGTGCATCCTTTGCTACGATCGGATCAAAAATGGGGGGCAGCCGGCTTGCACGGAGATCTGTCCCACTAAAGCCACCATCTTCGGTGATCGCGATGAGCTCATGGCTGAGGGTCATCGCCGCATCGTTGCGGGTAAAGGGAAATATCTGAACCAGGTCTGGGGTGAATCCGAGGTGGGTGGAACTTCCGTTCTCTACATCTCGGATATCGACCTGTCGTTTTTGACTTACGGGGAACACTTCGGTGCGAAACCTTTGCCCGCGACAACCCGGGCAGCCATGGGGGCAGTGCCTTTTACGTTCCTAGGTATGGGCGCCGCCATGACCGGCCTGTGCTGGATTATCGGGCGGCGCATGAAGCTGCAGGGGGAGCAAGCAGATGAAGCGGAGGCCCCGGAGGAATAGATGGAAAGAGTAGCGAGGTTGAAACTGCTTCTCTGGATGCTGGTGGGGCTTGGCGCCGCCGTAGCCACCGCACGCTTTGTTTTTGGGTTGGGGGCAACCACCTATTTGTCGGACGCCACACCGTGGGGTTTGTGGGTGGGCTTCGACGTCATGAGCGGCGTGGCTCTGGCGGCAGGTGGATTTGTGGTCACCGCCACGGTTTACATCTTCCGGCTGGAAAAATATCACTCCATCGTTCGGCCCGCCGTCTTGACCGCCTTCCTCGGCTACATCGCCGTGGTGGCGGGCCTGATGTTCGATCTCGGCCTCCCGTGGAACATCTGGCACATGATGATTTACTGGAACCCGCACTCGCCGCTCTTCGAGGTCGGCTGGTGCGTGATGCTTTACCTCACCGTATTGGCGCTCGAGTTTTTCCCCGTGCCTGCGGAAGAGTTCTCCAAGTTGGCACGAGTGCGCCGTTTTCTGGTCAAGCTGCGTATACCCTTGGTCATCATTGGCATTGCGCTCTCCACCCTTCATCAGTCGTCGCTGGGCTCACTCTTTTTGATAATGCCCTACCGTCTCCACCCACTCTGGTACTCACCCATTCTGCCGGTGCTTTTCTTCGTCTCCGCGGTGGGTCTGGGGCTGATGATGGTGATCTTCGAAAGCCACTTCACGTCTTACATGTATCGCCGGAAACCCGAGACCGGATTGCTGGGCGCTCTGGGCTCCGCAGCGCGCTGGGTTCTGGTTCTCTACCTCGCCCTGCGGTTTGGCGACCTGGCCGCGCGCGGCCAACTGCACTGCTTGTGGGGCGGGGAATGGCAGGTGAAGGTCTTTTGGGTCGAAATCGCGGTGATGGCGATTATCCCTCTCATACTGCTGTCCACGCCGCAATTCCAGCGGCTGGTGAACTGGCAATGGGCCACCGCCGCGCTCGGCGTGGCCGGCGTCGTGCTGGACCGGATTGACGTTGGGGGTCTGGTAGCTCTCAGCCGCGGGAACAGGCTCTACCTGCCGGAGTGGACCGAGATTGCCGTCAGCCTAGCGATTTTGGCAGCGGCCACCCTGGTCTTCCTCTTCATGATCGAACATTTCAGAATCTGGGAGAAGCGGCCCGCCGATCCGGAAGCCGACACCAAATTGCTACCGGAGTTTCGCGAAGTGGATTCGACGTGGCTGGGCGTGCCGAGGATCGCCGCCCGCACCAAGTACTCGCTGGCCTTTGTCGTCACCGCGGCTATCGGGTTCTCCTTTCTAAGTAATCCCCGGGCGGCTAGCCTGGGCATCGCTCCGACGCCGGTTCATAGGGCCCGTGGCGGTGAGGTGCTGAATATCGACGCCAACCTCGACGGCTATGGCGTCATCTTCTATCACCAAAGGGAGATTGACCGGAATGGCGGCAAACAATCTTGCGCCATTTGCCACCACATGAACCTGCCCCGCGATCAGAACTCCGGGTGCTACGAATGCCACCAGGATATGTACCTGTCGTCCGATGCCTTCCGGCATGACTGGCATGCGTCTCACGACGGGGCACGCCTTGCCTGCGTCGAATGTCATCCCGCGGGGCAGGTACGAAGCGCTGTAGGCGCGAAACCCTGCGCGAGTTGCCACAAGAATCTCATTCCGGCCGGCGCCACCATTCAGGTCAAACATTACTCGGCCGCTGCTTATGTTGATGCGATGCACGCCCTGTGCATCGGCTGTCATGCCAAGATCGCCAAGCAGGAAAACAAGCCGGAAGTGGCGCGCTGCGCGGAATGTCATAAGGGGAATCTTGATTTCTCTGAGGCAGAGAACCTGCTGTACCGACGGAGGGCACTGGCGGGACGCCAGGTGGTGCTGCCGCCAGTCAAGGTCAGCGACGCCAGATAAACTTTCCAGCCGTCAGTACGAATGGTTTCGCCGGACTAGCTTAGGGGCGCGCCCCATCTCCAGCATAACTTTTGTATCTTCATACTCGATGGGCCATCGTCTCGCGGCATCGCTGAGTTTACATGGGCTCTGAGATGCGCGGCTACGAGGCCCTCTAAAGGGAGCTGGCGGTTGCTGGCGGACTACGGATATTCGGACATTAAGGTGAATGCTCTCATGGGATTGCCGAACATCGGAATATTGTTCGGACATTAAGGTTTAAACCGGACAAAAACCTCTTGCATTGAGGGCTAGCACGGTTAACATTTAATATGGTAAAGCAGTTGGAAAAGGAGGTGGCTCAGCCATTATATGGAAGGTAACACAGTTTCAATGAATCGCGAACAGGTTACTCCCCAGTTGAACAACGAATTCCTGAGTAGTGCGCGCGTCTTGGCGTGGTCGATTCGCGAGGTCATTGAGCGGGTTGTGCTCCGGGAAGTGGCGGGCAAGGATTTCACCTTTTCCCAACTGAAACTCCTCTATCTGGTGGCCCACACGGACACCCTAAATATTAGCGATGCGGCGACGTTTCTGGGCGTCAGCCCGGCGGCGGCCAGCAAGACCGTGGACAAGCTGGTGCGGCGCCGTCTGCTGCGTCGCGCGGAAACCCAGCAGGACCGTCGTACCAGCCACCTCTCCTTGACCGAAACCAGCCGCAAGCTGATGGAGGCTTACATCGCCGCACGCGATCTGCGGGCGCGGGCGGTATTCTCGCAGTTCTCGGCGGAGGAGTTGCGCCGCACTTCCGAAGTTCTGGACCGGCTGGCGGGTGCGATCACCAGCAGCGGCGCCGATCCGAAGGCGGTGTGCATGCAGTGCGAAATCTACTTTCGCGAGGACTGCCGCTTCCAGGAATACGGTCAGAGGAATTGTTTTTACCAGCATCACCAGACGGATGAGCAAGACAGTTAACCGTCGATGCCCGTACGCCAAGCGCAGCTATTTCCATCACGGCAGCCGCGAGCACGGTTTCTCCCCAGGGCTTTCTCTTCCGTAGGGTTATGAAGCGAAAGTGAGTTGAAGGGCGGCGCCTCAGCTTACAAATGCCCGCCGGCGAGGCTGAAGAGCAAGACGGCGAGGACGATGAGCGTGATGACCACGTACAGGCGGTCGCGCTCCAGCGCAAAGGCCACGACGGAGAACGCCACTCGGGCTACGGGAGTGGCAATCAAGAGCAGCAGACCGAGTTGAATGATGTTGCGGCCGTGAAATGTCGCGCTCCCCCGGACAATCCCTGAAACCGTACAATACTCCGAGGGTTCTCCCACGAACCTGGCATATTGAGGCATGGCGCGGCCGTGCCGGACGAGGAACACAATCCCTCCCAGGGCGACCACTGACGCAGCCAGCCAGACACCGACGCGCAGTAGATTGGCCACGATGGTTTCCACTCGCTGATCCGTCCAGGCGACTGACGATCGGTTCATCTTATAGCCTCCCTGTTAAGCCGTGATAGATCATTTCGAAAGCCAGCACCGCGACCACGATGCCGAAAACCACTCGCAGCGCGGCGGTGCGGGTCCTGGCCAAAACTCGCGCGCCCAGCAGCGCGCCCAGCGAAACTCCCAGCATGACGGGCATGGTAAGGCCTGGATCGATGTACCCGCGCTGGAGATACACGCCCGCGCTGGCGGCGGCCGTGACACCGATCATGAAGTTGCTGGTGGTGGTGGAGACCTTGAAGGGGATGCGCATCGCCTGGTCCATGGCGATGACCTTGAGCGCTCCCGAGCCGATGCCCAGGAGTCCGGAAAGCCCCCCCGCCACAAACATCAAGCTGAATCCGGCTGGGACCCCGCGGACGTGATAGCTCTGGAGGCCCTGGGTCGTGGGATAGGTGGAGCTCATCCTCAGCAGCTCTCCCAGGCGGTTGGGGGCACCGTCCGAGCTGACCTTGGGCGCCGGGCGGGTCGAAGCGTAGGCGGAGAAAAGGAGGACGGTTCCGAAAATGACACTTATTGTCGAAGCCGGGAGCCGGGTGGCGACGGAAGCTCCCACCACCGCGCCCACCGTCGTGGCGATTTCCAAAAACATCCCGATGCGGATGTTGGTGAAACCTTCTTTGACATAAGCGGCTGCCGCTCCCGAGGAGGTGGCAATCACCGAAACGAGGGAGGCGCCGATCGCGTAACGGATATCAACTCCAAACAGCACGATGAGTAGCGGAGTAATAACAATGCCGCCGCCGAGTCCGGTCAACGCGCCGAGAAAGCCCGCCGCTAACGATCCCAGCCCGATCAAGAGGGTATGCTCGAAGATGTTCACTGTGGTCTATAAACCTGACATTCTATAACCTGGGCGGGACCTTTCCCGTCCTCAGGATCGCGCTAAGGTCATCCCGTAAGGCAGCCTGAATCGGAAAAGCCTGCACTTTCGCCACTACAGCGTCGATAGGGTAGGCAAATGACTTTAGCTCAATCTTGCCGTCTTCCCAAACTGCATAACAAGCCTCGGGCCGTCCATTCTTCGGTTGTCCGAGGCTCCCTGGATTGACCACCACGCGCGACCCGATGCAGCGCACGGACGGAAGGTGCGTATGACCCACAAGAATGACGTCGGCGTTTACGTTATCGAGTTCTTTGAGCCAGCGTGGGGATCCAGCATCGCAATAGCCATAAACGGGGTCCGAGGGAACCGCATGGCAAAGATAAAAGCGGGTGTCGCCGCACCGCCTTTCTGCATGCCGAGGCAGGAGTCGAAGGAACTCCTTGCTGCCGAATCGCAACACCGTGTCCGTGAAGCGTCGCGTCACCTCCGCCATCTCTCGGAATCGGTCCGAGCATCGCGGATCCTGATTGAACCCAATCGAGTAGTCGTGATTTCCACCCACTATAGTGGTCGCTTTCGACCTGACAAAATCAATCACCGCCGCTGGTTCGGGGCCGTAGTTCACCAAGTCCCCCAGAACCCACAATTCATCGTAGGTTCTCATCCATTGAAGACAGGGCATCGTAGTTACCGTGAATGTCGGAAACGATCAGAATCCTCATGCTCCCCATCCGCACCGGAACTATACGATATCGTCAAAAGCCAGCACATGCATAAACTGGATTCCATTCTGTGATAACCCCGAAGTACGGAGCGTTCAGCTCTTGCTGTCAACTCTCCCTTTTAGCCGTTGGGAAGACCGCTGCCACGTGCCATGGACTTATCAATATTCCATCCCGTCTTACGATCATGGAGTCTCATGCGGTAACACTGTGTGCCGCGGTCTTTCTCCTACAAGGCACGGACTTCCCAATGCACCCGCGGGACACCTTAGAAATTAGCAAATAAGCTGCTCTGCACCCGAAATTGGGTCCCTGCTCCCTGCGGGATCGGAACATAGAAATGCCGAGCCGGGTCGTTCGGGCTTATCTCATTTTGTATATACACTATGTTTTGCCACTGCAAGAACTTTGCCAGACCCACATCGAAGCGGATGGCGTGGGTTCGAACGTTGACCCCTGAATTGGTGCCCAACTGGCTGTCCGTGAATTCGGAGACCATGGAATTGGCGTCCTTCACGGAGTAGAAATAAAGGAACCGAACGTCTCCCGCTTTCCTGATTTGGCCGGCGTTGAGTGTCGCCATCCAGGCATTGCGCAGGAAGCTGGTGCCAAAGTTGCGGCTGGCTTGCACGTCCATGAAAATGGGGAATTCCTCGCCGTGGAACGTCATACCTGCCTTGGTTATGCGGTAAGCCAAATGCCCAATCTGAAAGCCGCTGGCGGTGAAAATGCCACCGCCGGGCAGCGTCGTAGCGCTGCCCGTCCCCGGCAGCGGGCCAGATATGTCTATACCCAGTTCGTTATTGGCGAGGAGCGTGTAGCCATTGCTTGTGGACCCCAGAGCGATCTGGTTGGCGTTACGATATGAAAGGAAGTTGCCGAATAGATAGTGGGACCACCCTGGCGTAATCTTTCCATCCACAAACAACCCTTCGTCAAAAAGGTCCGCAGAACGAACGTTTTCACCGGGCTTGTACCCCGCCTGAAGGTAAATGCAAGCAGCCGGTGGAGAAGCAGATGCGCATTGCGCGGTCGATGGCAACACCTGAATATTAGGATTGGTAAGGATGTACTGACCAGCCCGAAGACTAATTCGGGTGATCCCCAAGGGATTGTCGCCTGGCGACATTCCTACGGACTCTTGGAAACCATCGAATCTGGCGTTATTGCTCCACATGAAGCGAGTGAAATCCGAGAAGACCTCCGGCATCTTTCCCGCTTGCAAGCTCAGGTTGGAGTTGGGGTGATAGTTAACCCACGCTTCGCTCAAGAAAATAGGCCCTTTGACAATGCCTCCCCCAAAGTCGGTGTTGTCCGTCAACGGATTCTCAAAAGTCCCCGAGCCCAGTTGGAAATGCGTATCCAACTGTGGATCGATTCCTTTGTCAAAGTTCAGCCGAACCCGGTAACGCGCCCGAACATCCTGCTCGGGGCCCGCTACAGCGTCTGAGGAGCGGAAAACCCCGTCGGCGCGCACCCGAAAATCTCCGCTGAACCTGAAACCGGCGATTCCCCTGGAGATGCCTTCCACCTGCCGGCTGAGGGTTTCTAATCGAGTAGTGTAAGGCTGGGTTTGGTCCGGCGCCGCCTGCGGGGCAACAGGCGACGATGATGCGAATGAAGTTGTGGGAAGCAAGCTGGCGCGGGGAGCCCGACCATCAAAGTATGGGAAGAAGGGTTCTTGGAGACTGGCGAAGAGGTTGGTGTTGGAAGTCTCGCCACCAGCGATCCCCCCTGACAGTGGATTTGCCACCGCGCTACCCGTCCGCGCCACGGCAACCTCTGAGCGGGGAGTCGCAACCTGAACACCGTGTGGCGCCGGGGAGGGTTTATAGGAAACTTCCCGTGCGCCATTTAGCGAATTCATCAACTCATCCACCGTGGCGACGAGCTTGGTGATCTGTTGCTGTTGGAGGGCCAGCAACTTTTCCTGACGATCGAGCCGCTCCTGCAATGAAGCAATCGTGTCGCCCCTAGTTGCAACGTGCGCCGCATGAGGAGGCTGGCTTCCCCCGCGGTTCGTAGGGCTGGCGGCTACAGGCACTCCCTTCCGGCGGGTAAGCGGTGGAGATTGTCTCTTTGCGGTCTTTGCACTCCGCCACTGGGCTCGTGTCACGCTAGCGACATTGGAAAGGGGAACTTGGTCGGCGGCGTTGACTAACCGCAGACTTCCTGCCAGGATGATGGTGCAGGCGATAAGCAGAAATCTTACCTTTAGGTTGAAAGCCGGGGGTTTCTCCATGTGAATTCTCCCTCCCGAAAATAGTTTTCATGAACCATCCAGCGGGTCCACAATTGGCTCGGCAGCCGCTCACCCAGATCCGGTCTAAGGCCCCGCGCCATTCTCCGTGCACTCCCCCTTTACGTCTCGTAACTCCCTTTGGGGGGAGGAATCCGATTTTGCGGCAACGCACGAATACCCGGCATGCGCACGATTGGAGCATGTTCGTTTGCCGATCTAGCCCACAAATATGAGGAAGGCAGATTGGAAGTTGCCGGCAGGTCACGCATTTTCGACCGATGAATCACGGGCGACGGCCTCAGTGCTTTGTGGCACATTCGATGTGGGTGAAAGGCTCCCTTTGCTTCTTATGCGACTCCGCATGACCCCCGAGAATCCTCCGGCCCGCGAAAGCGCAGGCTGAAGCCGCCAAGTCATCTGGACTCCTCTTCCAGCGGGAAAAGGCCCGCCGCTGGCAAAGAAGGCCGCCATAAACAGCGAAGCTGTTATCGGGTAACTCGCGGAAGGATCCGGGCGATCTTATGGATCTGTTGGCACACCTAACTCGCGAATAATATCTGCTGCTGAGCGCCCGCGGATCTTGCAGCTTGCCTTGAATGCGCCCCCACGGGCAGGGCTTTTCCTGAAAATCGCCGGGGGGCTCTGAATACTTTAGTACTGTGTTTACGCCTAATTTCGCATCATTCGAGCACATATTAGTTTGTACTTGCGGCCGCTCCCACAAATCGTTGCTCCAAGGTAAAGTTCGTACTTCCGAACGCAAGCTAACATGGTTCGAGGGATGCTCGTCAAGCAGGAATACAGTTGCGTGAAGTAAATGGGGGGAGCTTTTCGGACATTAAGAGCGATATTTCCACAAAACTGCCAAACGTCAGAATTTTTTTCGGACATTAAGGGTCAAGACAGGCAAAAACCTCTTGCATTGACCATTAACGAGATTAACATTTGACGTAGTTAAGTAGTTGGATCAAGGAGGCGGCTCGGCCGGCGCATGGAAAACAAAGATTCGGCGAAGCGCGAAGGGGTCACTCCCGAGTTGAACAACGAGTTCTTAAGTAGCGCGCGCGTCTTTGCGTGGTCGGTGCGCGAGGTCATTGAGCGGGTTGTGCTGCGGGAAGTCGCGGGGAAGGATTTCACCTTTTCCCAATTGAAACTCCTCTATCTGGTGGCCCACACGGACACCCTCAATATTAGCGATGCGGCGACGTTTCTGGGTGTCAGCCCGGCGGCGGCCAGCAAGACCGTGGACAAGCTGGTGCGGCGCCGCCTGCTGCGTCGCGCGGAAACCCAGCAGGACCGGCGCACCAGCCACCTCTCCTTGACCGAAACCAGCCGCAAGCTGATGGACGCTTACATGGCTGCCCGGGATCAGAGGGCCCGGGCGGTTTTTGCCCAGTTCTCCGCCGACGAATTGCGGCGGACTTCCGAAGTTCTGGACCGCCTGGCGGGCGCGATCACCAGCAGTGGCGCTGACCCGAACGCGGTATGCATGCAATGCGAAATCTACTTCCGCGATGTGTGCCGCTTCCAGGAATACGGTCAGAGGAATTGTTTCTACCAGCATCACCAGACGGAAGAGCAAGACCGTGCCAGCACGCGCACGGATGTCGTTAGTGATAGAAGGGGGACTAATGCCGAGTTACGTCAATCCTGAAAAATGCGATGGCTGCAAGGCCCTGGATAAAACCGCCTGCCAGTACATTTGTCCCAATGACCTGATGGTTTTGGACAAAGAGAAGATGAAGGCATACAACCGCGACGTCTCCATGTGTTGGGAGTGCTACAACTGCGTCAAGATTTGCCCCACACAGGCCGTGGAAATACGCGGTTATGCCGATTTCGTCCCGCTGGGGGCTTCCGTTACGCCCTTGCGTTCCACAGATTCCATTATGTGGACGGTGAAATCTCGTAACGGAACCATCAAACGCTTCAAATTCCCGATCCGCACCACGGCCGAAGGGGCAGCGGTACCGGACGGCGGCTTTGAGACCAAGGGAGGCTTGGACGCGCCTGATTTATTCACCGAACCCGCGTCGCTGGGTCTGCCCGAAGTTTTTACCCTGAGACGATAGGAAGGGGAGGAAACCGATGGCTAATTTTGAAACTGTGACAGTAGAAACCGACTTGCTCATTCTCGGCGGCGGGATGGCCGCCTGTGGAGCGGCGGTGGAGGCTGCCTTTTGGGCCAAGCAACATGGCTTGAGGGTAACGCTGGTTGATAAAGCCGCGGTCGACCGATCCGGCGCCGTGGCGATGGGCCTGTCCGCGATTAATCAGTACGTGGGCCTGAAGGATGGCGCCAACAGCGTAAAGGACTATGTGGATTACGTGCGCAACGATCTCATGGGTGTCACCCGTGAAGACTTAGTGGCCAACATCGCCCGGCACGTAGATTCCACCGTCCACTTGTTCGAGAAGTGGGGCCTGCCAATCTGGAAGGATGAGAAAGGCGCCTACGTTCATGAGGGCCGGTGGCAACTCATGATCAACGGCGAATCTTACAAGGTCGTCGTAGCCGAGGCTGCCAAGAACGCCCTGCTGCAAAGCGGCGTGGGCCAGATCTATGAGCGCGTATTCATCGTCGGGCCGCTCATGGATGGCGAGCGCTGTGCCGGAGCAGTGGGGTTCTCGGTGCGCGAGAACAAGTTTTACGTGTTCAAAGCCAAGGCTACGTTGGTAGCCATGGGTGGGGCCGTGCACGTCTTCAAACCGCGGAGTTCCGGCGAAGGCATGGGGCGTGCCTGGTACCCACCCTGGAACTCAGGTTCTTCCGCTTACTTCACCATTCGAGCCGGGGCGGAGATGACCTGCCAGGAAGTGCGCTTTATTCCGGTCCGCTTCAAGGATGCGTACGGCCCGGTGGGCGCCTGGTTCCTGCTGTTCAAGTCCCGGGCCACCAACTCCCAAGGGGGAGACTACATGGTGGAGCGCCGGCCGGAGCTGGAAAAGTGGGGCCCCTATGGCCGCGTCAAGCCCGTGCCCGCCAATCTGCGCAATTACCTCGGCATGTTGGACGTGATGGAGGGCAAGGGACCCATCAGCATGCGGACCGAGGAAGCTCTCCAGAAAATCGCCGACACCTATAAGGACGATCCGAAGGCCTACAAGAAGAAGATGAAGGATCTCGAGTCCGAGGCATGGGAAGACTTCCTTGATATGACCATATCCCAGGCTATCCTCTGGGCGTCCACCAACGTTCAGCCCGAAGTGCGGAGTTCGGAGATCGCCGCGGCGGAGCCTTACTTCATCGGCTCGCACTCCGGCGCTTCCGGCGCTTGGGTGAGTGGTCCGGAGGACTTGCAGACGGATGACACCCGAGCGGATTATTTCTGGGGTTACACGAACATGTCCACCGTGAAGGGTTTGTTTTGTGCCGGTGACGCCTCCGGTGCATCCAGCCATAAGTTTTCCTCGGGTTCCCACGCCGAGGGGCGCATCGCCGCCAAAGCCGCTGTCAAGTTCGTGGTGGAAAACAACACCCTGCCGGCGATCGATGCGGCCATGTTGGAAAACCTGAAAGCTGAGATCCTGAAACCTCTGGATACTTACGAAGAGAACAAGAACGCCACCACCGATCCGGAGATCAACCCCAACTACATCAAGCCCCGCATGTTCATGTTCCGCCTCCAGAAGATCATGGACGAGTACGCGGGCGGCATCACGGCCCAGTTCACCACCAATGGCCCCTTGTTGAACAAGGCCTTGGAACTATTGGGCATGCTTCGTGAAGACTCCCAAAAGCTGGCAGCTTCAAACTTACACGAGCTGATGCGCTGCTGGGAGAACACTCATCGCATGTGGCAGGCGGAAGCGCACGTACGCACGGTGTTGTTCCGTGAGGAGACGCGCTGGCCCGGATACTACTTCCGTGCCGACAAACCTGCACTCGACGAAGAGAAGTGGCACGTCTTCGCCAATTGCCGGTTCGATCCCCAGACCAATGCCTGGGAGACGCGAACCCGGCCCATCAAGCACGTTTTCGCGCCGGCGCAACAAAAGATCGCCGCCTAGGCCTGCGCATTTTGAGGCGGGAGATTCCCTCAGAATCGGGGGAATCTCCCCCTCACGAGTTGTATGCCATGAAGCAGGAATGTCCATATTGCCAAGAACCTCTGGTTCGTTGGGCCAATCCCGAGATGAGCAGTTGGGGCGGAGAATTTCAGCATGTCTGCTTCAATGATGAATGTCCCTATTTCGTGCGGGGTTGGGCCTGGATGCGCGATCACTTTGCGGCTTCCGCATCCTATCGATTTCGATTTGATCCTTTGACCGGCGAGAGCGGTCCGCTTCCTGTCTGGTCAAAAGACGCACTAAGATCCAGTATCCTCGCAGAAAAAGTGAAGACCCTTTATGCCTGATTCGGTGGTTACAGCGGAAGGCATCCTCAAAGACCAAGCACGGATGACCCCGGATGATCAGTTCACATTTCATTGCGCCTCCAACCTGGATTGCTTCACCGCGTGTTGCCGTGACGTTTCCATCGTGCTGACGCCGTATGACATCCTGCGGCTCAAGAACGCCTTGCGAATGGGCTCCACCAATTTCCTGGAAGAGCACACACTCCCCCTGTTGGGTGCGCAGCAAAAATTTCCTTTGACCATCCTGAGGATGGACCCTGAAACCAAGCAGTGCCCTTTCGTCACCGCGCAGGGTTGCCAGGTATACGCGGATCGTCCCTGGGCATGCCGCATGTATCCGCTGGGCGTGGCCAAACCCAAGAATCCAACCCCCGCCGATCAGCCTTTCTATTTCGTGCTGCACGAGGAGCTTTGCCACGGACACCGCCACGAAAAGCTACGCTCGGTGCGCGAATGGATCGCGGAACAGGGAATTGAAGAATACGAAATGATGGGGGCACCTTTCCAGGAGCTCGTCCTCCACGATTTTTGGAACCGCAAACCCGCCCTCGCGCCTCAGCAGGCCGAGATGTTCTACATGGCCTGCTACGATTTGGACCGCTTCCGGCGTTTTGTCTTTGAATCGAGATTCCTGGAACTGTTTGAGATTGACGAGGCCAGGGTGGAAGCGCTGCGGAGCGATGACGAGGAACTGCTCGAGTTTGCCATGTTGTGGCTGCGCTTCAGTTTGTTTGGCGAGAAGACCATGAAGATTCGCAGAGAGGTTGTGGAAGCCAGAAAGCACGACCCGAGCCAGGGCTCGACGATGGTTGCACCAGGGAGTGCAGTGTGACGGACTTATCGGTGCTTTCATCCAACTCGCGCGGCAAACCCATCCTGGTGATCGGAGGAGGCATCGCGGGGATGACAGTCGCCATCGAGGCAGCCGAGGCCGGCTGCCAGGTGATCCTGGTGGAGAAAGCTGCGCACCTGGGTGGAAGAGTGGCGCGTATGCACCAATACTTTCCCAAGCTTTGCCCACCTTCCTGCGGACTGGAGATCAATCTCCGCCGCCTGCGCGAAAATCCGCAGGTTACCGTATTGACCTTGGCGGAAGTGGAGGGAATCAGTGGATTGCCCGGAGACTATGAAGTCACCGTGCGCCTTTCTCCACGGTACGTGACCGAGGCATGCACTCTTTGCGGCGCTTGTGCGGAAGTCTGCGCGGCGCAGAGGGGCGACGATTTCAATTACGGCCTTTCTAAGACGAAGGCCGCCTATCTGCCGCACGGCGCGGCCTACCCCGCCCGCTACGTCATTGACCGGGCTTCCTGCCCTGACGGCTGCCAAGCCTGCAAGCAAGCCTGTCTTTATGGCGCCATCGACCTTGACCAAAAAGTGGAAAGAAAAACCTTCCGGGTCGCTGCAGTGGCGGCGACTACCGGATGGGCGCCCTACGACGCGACGAAGATCGAAAACCTGGGATTCGGCAAATATCCCAATGTGGTGACCAACGTTATCCTGGAGCGTATGGCGGCGAGCGATGGGCCTACCGGCGGACGCATTCTTCGCCCTTCGGATGGCGAAGCGCCCCAGACCGTGGCTTTCCTTCAGTGCGCGGGTTCCCGAGACGAGAATCATCTTCCTTACTGTTCTGCCGTGTGCTGTGCCGCTTCGATCAAGCAGGCTACCTATATTCGCACTCTCTATCCGCAGGCGCTGGTCAGCATTTTCTATATCGATGTCCGGACCCTCGGGCGGCTGGAGGAGTTCTACTTGGCGGTAGCGGCGGACGAGAAAGTCCGGTTCGTAAAGGGGAAGGTGGCGAAAGTGGAAGAGGAGCCGGGGACGCACGATCTGCTGGTGACGGCGGAAGATGTGCTCAGTGGAAAGAAAAAGACGCAACGCTTTGACTTGGTAGTTTTGGCCACTGGCATCGTTCCCCAGACTGACGGGCTGCCCAAGGAGTTTATGTTGGACGAATTCCGCTTCCTCAGTTTGCCTGAAGGCAGCGCGGGGATTTGCGGCGCGGGTTGCGCGCATCGGCCGGAGGAAGTCTCGGCTGCCGTGCAGGATGCTACGGGAGCGGCGCTGAAAGCTCTTCAGAGTGTGGCCAGAAGTTCAATGCATGGATAAGAAAATCGGAATTTACATTTGCGCAGGATGTGGGATTGGCGGGATTGTGGATATTCCACAAATCCTCAGAGCTCCTGGCATCTCGGCGAAAGGGGCCGTTTGCCGCGCTCACCCCTACCTCTGCGGCAGCGAAGGCATCGGCTTGATTCGGCAGGACTTGGCCGCCGGCGCCGTGACCCATCCCGTAATTGCCGCCTGCTCTCCCCGCATGAAAACGGGCATTTTTGCCCTGGGCGATGGCATTGTCCCGGAACGCGTGAACCTTCGTGAGCTAGTTGCCTGGTGTCACAAGCCCCAGGACGAAGACACGCAGATGCTGGCTGAGGATTACCTGCGCATGGGGATCGTCAAGGCGCAGAAGACGGACCCCCTGGAACCGCTGGCCGAGACCATCTCCCGCAAGCTCCTGGTGGTGGGGGGCGGCATCACGGGAATTACCGCGGCCCTGGAAGCGGCGCAGGCGGGATTCGAGGTGGTGCTGGTGGAAAAGCAGGCTCGCCTGGGGGGATTCGTTGCCACCCTCAAGAAGCGTTTCCCCACCGCGCCTCCTTACACGGAACTCACGAATGACGGAATCGCCGGCAAGATCGAGGCCGTGACCTACCATCCGAATATTCAAGTTCTCACCTCGGCAAGCATCGTTCGAATCGAAGGCCAGCCCGGCATGTTTGAGGTCATGCTCAAAAACGGGGCAGGAGGATGCGCGGTGCGCGTGGGCGCCATCGTGATGGCTACCGGTTGGAAGCCTTACGACGCCACGCGCCTCGCGCATCTGGGGTATGGACTGACCCCCGACGTAATCACCAGCGTCGAGCTGGAAAAAATGGCCGCGCAAGGATCGATTGCCCGCCCCTCCGACGGCCGCCCGGTGGAGAGTGTTCTGTTCATCCAGTGCGCCGGCTCGCGGGACAAGGAACATCTGCCTTACTGCTCGTCCGTGTGCTGCATGGCCACACTAAAGCACGCCACTTACATTCGCGAGCAGAATCCCAACGCGCAGGTTTATATCGTCTACAAGGACATGCGCACCCCCGGACAATACGAGCGCTTTTATGCCGCCGTGCAGAATCACCCCTTGAACTTCCTGACCCGAGGTGAAGTGACGGCGGTAGAAAAGGCAGGCGGTGGCAAGCTCGCGGTCTCGATGAAGAATACCTTGCTGGGGGAGGCGGTGGTTCTGTACGTGGATCTGGTAGTACTGGCAACCGGGATGGTGGCGAACTCGGCGGATGGGGAAGCGATCCGGGCGCTGGAAGACGCCGAACGGGTGGTCGCCAAGGGTGAATCGGAAGGCCAACGGGCGGAGGCGGCGCGCAAAGTTGCGGAGCTCGGAAGGCACAAAGACACTGCCATCCTGAACCTGACCTATCGGCAGGGGCCCGACTTGCCCGTGCTCAGGGACGGGTTTCCGGATTCTCACTTCGTCTGTTTTCCTTACGAGACGCGGCGGACCGGAATCTACACGGCAGGGGCCTTGCGGGCGCCCATGGACTCAACCCACGCGCGGGAAGACGCGCTGGGCGCCACTCTGAAAGCCATTCAGTCGATCGAGATGGCTGCGCGGGGTCAGGCGGTACACCCGCGTGCCGGCGACCTTTCGACGCCCAACTTTTTCCTCCAGCGTTGCACGCAGTGCAAGCGTTGCACGGAGGAGTGCCCCTTCGGGGCGCTGGACGAGGACGAAAAAGGGACGCCCAAGCCCAACCTTTACCGCTGCCGGCGATGCGGCATCTGCATGGGCGCCTGCCCGGAACGCATCGTCTCCTTCAAGAACTATTCGGTGGACATGATCGCGTCCATGATCAAGGCCATCGAGGTTCCCGAGGAAGAGGAAGAGAAACCGCGCGTGCTGGCTTTCGTTTGTGAGAACGATGTCTTGCCGGCTCTCGATATTGTGGGATTTCGCCGGCTGCAATATGACCCGAGCGTCCGCGTGATCCCCTTGCGGTGCCTGGGTTCGCTGAACATTGTGTGGATTGCCGACGCCCTCTCGCGCGGCATCGACGGCGTCATGCTGATCGGCTGCAAGTACGGTGACAATTACCAGTGCCACTTTATTCGCGGCAGCGAACTGGCCCAGAAGCGGCTGGAGAATGTGAAAGAAACGTTGCAGCGACTGGCGCTCGAACCGGAGCGGCTGCAATTGACGCAGTTCTCCCTCAATGAGTGCGACAAGCTGCCGGCGCTGATCGATGGTTTTGTGGAACGGATCCGGGAGTTGGGTCCGAATCCCTACAAGGGATTTTAGGAGTGGAGAACGTAGCGCCGGCTTCCAGCCGGCACAGGGGGCCGCCAGGATGGCGGCGTTACGACGCGGCAGGGGCAACCTGCCCATGCCCGCGCGCGCGGCCCTGATGGCCGTGCCACGAGGGAGTCAGGAGGAGGACGTGGCGGCGCAAGCCATGGTCATTCAACCCGACACGGCGTTCCTGCGCGAGGTGATGGCGGCGGGAGGCGGTGACCTGAAGAAATGCTATCAGTGCGCCACCTGCTCCGTGGTGTGCGAGCTATCGCCGGAAGAAGCGCCCTTCCCGCGCAAGCAGATGATCGAAGCGCAGTGGGGGCTGAAAGCGCAACTCCTGGGTGACCCGGCTGTCTGGCTGTGCCATAACTGCGGCGAATGCACAACCCAATGTCCCCGTGGAGCCCACCCGAGCGAGGTTCTGGGGGCTTTGCGGCGCGTGGCGATTCAGAATTTTGCCTTCCCCGGGTTTATGGGCCGGCTGGTGGCCAGCAGGAAGGCCTTGCCATTGCTGTTCCTGCTCCCCATCTTGATCTTCCTGTCCATTGCCCGATGGGCGCCTAAGGGCCAACCCACGGCTCACTTGGAGTTCGCCAACGTCTTTCCCATTCCCGTGCTGGAGGCTTTGTTTTTTGCGGTATCCGGCCTGGTGTTACTGGCTTTTGGCGTGAGCGTTTACCGCTGTATTCAAGCCACTAATGCCTTGGGCGCCGGCGGCAAGATCACAAAAGGTCTGCTCCCAGCCTTGAAGCAGATTGTGACCCACGAGCGTTTCTGGTCTTGCGACATGAGGAACTGGTCTCTGGGTCACCTGTTAACCATGTGGGGGTTCATTGGCTTGGGAATTGTGGGTACGGTGACCGGCATTGGCACGATGATCGGGGTTCTACGCACGCCACTGGCCTTCACGAGCGCTTTGAAGATCTTTGCGAACCTGAGCGCGGTGGTGATTCTGTTCGGGGGTGTAATCCTGTTGGTCGAAAGGTTTCGTGACCCCATCAAACGAGCAGCGAGCAACTACTTCGACTGGTTTTTCCTGCTGACGCTGGTGGGCGTCGCGCTGACAGGCATCCTTGCTGAAGCGACGCGACTGGCCCAAATCGCTTCGCTCATGTACCCCGTCTATTTTGTGCATCTGGTCTTGATCTTTACGCTCTTTCTATATGCGCCGTACTCCAAATTCGCGCATCTGGCTTATCGCACGGTGGCGGTGGCGGAGACGGAGTCCCGAACCTCGGGTGGCTCCAAGAATTCGGGGGAGAGTGAACATATCTCGATCAGGCCGGGCGAAGCCTGCGAAATCGGGGAGCAGCGGCCGCCCGGTGGCGATTGAAAGTGCCGCTCCTGCGCGCCCCCGGGCCGGGAGCGACAAGATTCTTAGCATTTGGTTCGCGACAACACATTTTGACCAGGAGATCAACCCTATGGCGGATGATACGAAATCAAAGACCAAGCTGTTAGACGACCTCGAAAAGGGGCCTTGGCCAAGCTTTGTGACGGAGATTAAGAAGGCCACCGCCACCAATCCCATGTGCGAGGACCTGCTCGGACAGCTCGAACTCTCCTACGAGGAGAAAAAGGGGCATTGGAAGCATGGTGGAATCGTGGGCGTTCTGGGATACGGGGGAGGCGTCATCGGCCGCTATAGCGATTTGGCCGAGCAATTCCCCAAGATCGCGCACTTCCACACCCTGCGCATCAATCAACCTTCCGGCTGGTTTTACAACAGCGACGCCTTGCGCACCCTGTGCGACATCTGGGAGCGGCATGGCTCCGGCCTGACCAACATGCACGGGTCCACCGGAGACATCGTCTTCCTGGGCACCAAGACCGACGAGCTTGAGCCCACCTTCAAAGAGCTTACGGAAGCGGGCTTCGACCTGGGAGGCTCGGGTTCGTGCATGCGCACGCCCTCCGCCTGCGTCGGGCAGGCCCGGTGCGAGTGGGCTTGCTATGACACTCTGAAACTGTGCAACGACCTGACCCACACCTACCAGGACGAACTGCACCGGCCGCCTTTCCCTTACAAGTTCAAGTTCAAGTGCGCAGGATGCCCGAACGATTGTGTGGCTTCCATTGCCCGGTCTGACCTGTCCATCATCGGTACGTGGAAGGATGAAATTCAGCAGGACGACGCTGCCGTGGCCGAGTATGCGGCCGGCGGGCTCGACATCAAAAAAGACGTGTGCGGCCGCTGTCCCACCCGGTGCATGGATTGGGACGGCAAGAAACTGACCATCACCAACGGCGAATGCGTGCGCTGCATGCACTGCATCAACGTTATGCCCAAAGCCTTGCGGCCGGGCAAGGAAAAGGGCGCCACGCTCCTCATCGGTTCCAAAGCGCCGATTGTTGCCGGTGCGCTGCTTTCCTCCGTGCTGGTCCCCTTCGTTCCCGCCGCCGAGCTCTTTGACACCATCAAAGAACTGATCAAACGCGTGTGGGAATTCTGGGACGAGTACGGCAAGAACCGCGAGAGAGTGGGCGAGCTCATCCAGCGCGTGGGGATGGCCAATTTCCTGGACGGTATCGGCCTGGACCCGGCGCCGGAGATGATTAGCGCACCCCGAGACAACCCGTATATCTTTTTCAAGACCAAAGAGACGTAGAGGCGGCTTAACGCCGCCACATGGCGAGGTAAACTCGCCGCTACGTCAGCCGTGAAGAGAAGTCACCAAGGAGATGAGACGATGTCAACGCAGCCGATTCCCAAACCGAAACGAATTACCGATATCGGGCCTCCGCATTATGAGCAGTTCCTCCCCCCGATCATTAAAAGGAATTATGGCCAGTGGAAGTATCATGAAAACATCGCTCCCGGCGTACTCTGCCACGTCGCGGAGTCCGGTGAGAAGCTTTACACTGTCCGGGCGGCTTCCCCGCGCCTGCTGAGCATTCAGAGCATTCGCTTGTTCGCTGACCTGGCGGACAAGTACTGTGGCGGCCATTTGCGCTTCACCAGCCGCAACAACGTGGAGTTCCTGCTCGACGATCGGGCCAAGATTGAGCCCTTGAAGAAGGATCTGCAAAAGGCAGGTTTCCCCGTGGGCGGCACCAACAACGCCATCAGTAACATCGTGCACACGCAGGGCTGGGTGCATTGCCACTCCTCCGCCACCGACGCCTCGGGGATCGTAAAGTCGGTGATGGATGCCCTGTTCGAGCACTTCACGCAAGAGAAATTGCCCGCCAAGCTGCGCATTGCGGTGGCCTGCTGCCTGAACATGTGCGGCGCTGTACACTGCTCGGATATCGCTATCCTGGGCATTCACCGCAAGCCGCCCAAGATCAACCACGATCTTCTTCCCAAGGTCTGCCAGCCTCCCACCCTGATCGCTTCCTGCCCCACTGGCGCGATCCGGCCGGCCACGGTGAACGGCAAGCAGTCGGTGGAAGTGGTGGAAGAGCAGTGCATGTTCTGCGGCAACTGCTACACGGTCTGCCCCGCCATGCCGCTCAACGACCCGGAGAACGACGGCATTTCCATCTGGGTGGGCGGCAAGGTGAGCAACGCTCGCACCGCTCCCAAATTCACCAAGCTGGCCATTCCCTTCCTGCCTAACAACCCTCCGCGCTGGCCCGAGGTGGTGGACGCGGTGGTGAACATCGTGAATGTCTACGCCCAGAACGCCAGGAAATTCGAGCGGGTGGGCGAGTGGATCGAACGCATCGGCTGGCCGCGTTTCTTCCAATTGACCGGCATTGAGTTCACTCGCTACCACATCGACGACTTCAAGAATGCCGGGCTGACCTACGCGCGGTCAACGCATATCCGATTCTGAAGAAGGCGCTGGAATCATGCCCCTTTTTAAGGAAGTCAAGAAACCGATCATCAAGGCAGGGGCCGGGTCCGGGGCCGATATCAGCTCTTTACGGCCCCGGTATCTTCCCAAGACCCCGCCCTGCACCGGGAACTGCCCGTGCGGGACGGACATCCGCGGATGGCTGACCACGATCGCCCAGGCGGAGGCCTACGGTCGAACTCCCGAGCAGGCGTACCAGATTGCCTGGGAAAAGATTACAGACCGAAATCCCTTCCCGGCCGTCTGCGGGCGCGTCTGCCCTCATCCCTGCGAAGACGGGTGCAACCGCAAAGCCAAGGACGGCGCCGTGGCCGTCAATGCGCTGGAGCGGTACGTGGGGGATTTCGGCATCGCCAAGCATTTGAAGCTGGCGAAGCTCACGGAAGAGCGCTACCCCGAAAAGGTGGCCATCGTCGGCGCCGGTCCAGCGGGCCTCTCCTGTGCTTACCAACTTGCCCGGCGGGGTTATCCGGTGACCATATTTGAGGCCTTCAGCCGGGCGGGGGGGATGTTGCGCTACGGCATCCCGCGTTACCGCTTGCCTCGCGAGGTCCTGGACGCGGAGATGCAAAAGATCCTCGACCTGGGAGTGGAGCTGAAGTGCAACTTCACCATCGGGAAAGACATGCCGATGGAGGAACTGCGGAGTGTTTACAAAGCGATATTCGTCGGCATCGGCGCCCACAAGGGATTGAAGCTGCGGGTGCCGGGCGAGGACGCGCCCAATGTCTTTACCGGGACGGAGTTTCTCAATAAGGCCAACAGTGGGGAAGAGGTTCGAATCGGCGGCAAAGTCCTGGTGATCGGCGGCGGAGATACGGCCATTGACGCCGCCCGCGTCAGCCGGCGCTTGGGAGCGGAGGTCACTTTGTTGTACCGCCGCACTCGCGCCGAGATGCCGGCCATCAAGCCGGAGATCGAAGGGGCGCTGGAGGAGGGCGTACACATTGAGTTCCTCGCCGCTCCCGTGGAGATCCTCAGAAAGAATGGAACGGCGGTGGGATCCCGCTGCATTCGCATGGAGCTGGGCGCCCCGGACGCTTCCGGACGGCCCCGCCCGGTGCCCAAGCCTGGTTCGGAATTTGACGTGGAAGCGACGAGTATTATTGCCGCTATCAGCCAAGAACCCGAGTTCGATGGTTTTGCCCACCTGCACGAGGGAAAGGATTGGATCAAGACGGATGAGTGGGGAACCACGAGCGCGGAGGGCGTTTTCGCGGGCGGCGACGACGTGGAACTGGGTTTGGTGACCATCGCCATTGCGCAAGGCCGCTTTGCCGCGGAGGCCATCGATGCGCGGCTTCGCGGCAAAACTCCGGAAAAGCCTGCCTTGCCCCCGCCCGTTTCCCCCGAGCGGGTGAAACTCGATTGGTACAAGGGCTCTCCGCGCCACGAGCGCGCGCACGTTGCGGCCGAGCAACGCACCATGGAGACGGAGATCGAGTCGGGCTTGTCCGAGGCGGAGGCGCTGGAAGAAGCCAAGCGTTGTATGTCGTGCGGTATGTGCATGGACTGCGAGACTTGCTGGATGTACTGCACCAATAGTTGCTTTGTGAAGTTGCCCAAGGGGGAGCACTATCGGGTCAAACTCGAAGTGTGCAACGGCTGCAAGAAATGCGCCGATGCGTGTCCCTGCGGGTTCATCGAAATGATTTAGGACATAAGGAGGATCAAACCGTGCCAGTCTTTGAGGTTAGTGGAAGGACATACCAAGTTGATGAAGATGGGTTCCTGGATGACCCCACGGTCTGGAACCAGGACGTGGCGCTGGATTTTGCCACCACCGAAGGCGTGAGCGAACTCACGGAAAACCACTGGAAGATCATTAATTATCTCCGGAACTATTACCTGCAATTCGGCATAGCCCCGATGATCAGGAAGCTCTGCAAGGAGACAGGCTTCAAGTTGAACGAGATCTACGAGATGTTTCCTTCGGGGCCGGCCAAGGGAGCCTGCAAGCTAGCCGGCCTGCCCAAACCAACGGGGTGTGTGTAGGGAGACGGCGATGCAGGTCCTATCGGAGCAAAAGCGCCCTTTTCTCGAGAAGTGGTTGGAGCGAACGTTGGCCACTTACCCCAGCCAGACCCATCGCTTCCTGCACGACGAAAAAGACCGCTTCCGTAATCCCGTAGGTCATACGCTGAGGGAGGGGCTGGCAACCATTCTCGACGAACTCACCGGGGAGATGGACCCTGCCAGGATTGGACCTGCCTTGGAAAGCATCGTGCGGCTGCGGGCTGTCCAGGATTTCACTCCCAGCCAGGCAGTGGGCTTTGTTTATCTGCTGCGGGAGGTCCTGGATGAGGAACTAGGAGGCGAACGTAGCGGCGGCTTTACGCCGCCATGGCGGGGTGAACCCGCCATTACGCCAGGAAGCTCCTTGGCCGTGCAGAAACGGATCGACGATCTGGCCCTGCGCGCTTTCGATCTGTTCATGAAATGCCGGGAAGAGATCTATGAGATTAAAGCACGAGAGGCCCAAAGGAAGGTGTACGTCTTAGAAAGGCTCTCCCAGCGGGAAGGTTCGTAGGGGCGCTTCGCGAACCGCCCCTTCGAGGTGTGCGAGCGGGAAGTCATATGAAGGCCCTTTGGTCATTCAGCATCGTTGCGGCACTGGCGGCCGCCGTCTTCTTTCTCGGTCAACTGGAGCAGTTTCGACTGTTGCTCGGCGTGATCGTGCCTTACGCGGCCTTAGCCACGTTTCTGCTGGGAGTATCCTATCGCGTCGTTCGCTGGTCCCTCTCCCCGGTGCCCTTCCGTATCCCCACCACCTGTGGGCAGCAGAAATCGCTTTCCTGGATCCAGGTGAGCTGGGTGGAGAACCCTTACCGCACCACCGGCGTGGTCTGCCGCATGCTCCTGGAGGTTTTGCTTTTCCGCTCTTTGTTCAGGAACACCAAGACGGAGCTTCGGCAAGGCCCACGGCTGATCTACGGCGAGAGCAAATTCCTTTGGCTCGGGGCGCTGGCGTTTCACTGGTCCTTCCTTTTTATTTTCCTGCGCCACTTGCGCTTCTTTACCGAGCCCGTTCCGCACTGGGTGCTGGGGCTCGATGCGCTGGACAGCTTTTTCCAAATCGGCGCCCCCATACTGTACGTTACCGATGTGATTATCGTCGCGGCTTTGCTTTACTTGCTGCAGAGGCGGCTGCGGGATCCCCAGGTTCGTTACATTTCCCTGCTCGCTGATTACTTTGCCCTCTTTCTGATTTTGGGGCTCGCGCTCTCCGGGATCTGGATGCGCTATTTCACCCGCATGGACATCGTCGCCGTCAAGCAACTTGCCATTGGGCTGGTCACGTTCTCGCCCCTCGTGCCGAAAGAGGTCGGGCCGCTCTTCTTCGTCCACCTCACTCTGGTGAGCACCTTGGCGGCCTACCTTCCCTTCAGCAAGCTGATGCACATGGGCGGCGTCTTTTTGAGCCCCACGCGGAACCTGGCGAACAACAATCGCCGGAAGCGGCATATCAATCCTTGGGATTATCCCGTGAAAGTTCATACCTATCAAGAATGGGAGACGGAGTTCCACGACAAGATCGCAGCCGCGGGGTTGCCGCTGGAGAAGTAGCGCCGGCTTCCAGCCGGCTCCGGGCCGCCAAGATGGCGGCGCTACAACGGCGAGGCCGCCAAGATGGCGGCGTTACAACGGCAAGGCCGCCGAGATGGCAGCGTTACTTTTGGAAGTGATTGAAGATGGCCAATCCGAAACCTGAACAATTGACGCAGATTGATTATCGGCCCCCGGGCAAGGATTGGAGGGACCCGGCGGTGGAGTTTCGCAAGGGGACCTTCTGCTACAGCGCCTTGGCCAAGAACCTGCAATACCTGGGACTGCCCAACCCGCGCGAGTGGCAGCCTTTTGACAAGGACTGGAAGCTGCCGCCGGACTGGAAACGCATCATCCTGGAGGGCATGCGGGATCGCCTCAAGAGGTTCCGCTCATTCCGGTTGTTCATGGACATCTGCGTCCGCTGCGGGGCATGCGCCGACAAATGCCATTTCTATATTGGCTCGGGGGATCCCAAGAATATGCCGGTGCTGCGGGCGGAGCTGATGCGGTCGGTGTACCGCCGATACTTCACCCTGGCGGGCCGCCTCTTGGGCAGCGTGGCGGGCGCGCGCGAACTCACCGAAGATGTTCTCAAAGAGTGGTTCTATTACTTCTACCAGTGTACGGAATGCCGCCGCTGCTCGGTCTTCTGCCCCTATGGGATTGACACCGCGGAAGTCACCATGATCGCCCGCGAATTGCTGAACCTCGTCGGGTGCAACATCAATTGGGTGCTCGAACCTGCGGCCAACTGCTTCCGCACCGGGAACCACCTGGGCGTGCAGCCGCATGGGTTCAAAGACAGCGTCGACTTCGCGGTGGACGAGCTGGAAGAACTCACCGGGATTCGTGTCGAAGCTTCCATTAACCGCAAGGGCGCGGAGGTGCTGTTCATCGTGCCTTCCGCGGACTATTTCGGCACGCCTCATTACTACACGTTTCTGGGTTATCTGGCGCTGTTGCATGAGGTGGGACTGGATTACACCTTCAGCGCCTATGCCTCGGAGGGCGGAAACTTCGGCTTGTTCAACTCGCATGAAATGATCAAGCGCTTGAATGCGAAGATTTACGCCGAGGCCAAGCGCCTGGGCGTGAAGTGGATTCTGGGCGGCGAATGCGGGCACATGTGGCGGGTCATTCACCAATACATGGATACCCTGAACGGCCCGGCGGATTTTCTCCAGGAGCCCGTCTCACCGGTCACCGGCACCCATTTCGAGAATACGCGCTCGACCAAGATGGTGCACATCTGCGAGTTCACGGCGGACCTGATCCATAACGGCAAGCTGAAGCTCGACCCCCGGCGCAACGATCGTTGGAATGTTACCTTTCACGATTCCTGCAACCCGGCGCGCGCCATGGGCCTGCTGGAGGAGCCGCGTTACATTCTGCAGCAAGTGTGCCGGCAGTTTCACGAAATGCCGGAGAACACCATCCGCGAGCAGACGTTCTGCTGCGGGAGCGGTTCCGGTTTGGGCACGGACGAGAACTTCGAGATGCGCATGCGCGGCGGCCTGCCCCGCGCCAACGCCGTCAAATACGTCCACGAAAAATTCGGGGTTAATCTCCTCACGTGTATCTGTGCGATTGACAAGGCCACACTGCCTCCCTTGCTCGAGTATTGGGTGCCCGGGGTGGAGGTGGCGGGCGTGCACGAACTGGTCGGCAACGCCCTGATCATGAAAGGCGAAAAGGAACGCAGCGTGGACTTGAGGGGCGAACCTTTTCCGGCGATGGAGGCAGCCACCCATGCGTGACCGCGGCGTGATCTATACCGGCCTCCTGATCTTCCTGGGGCTGATCACCTTTCCGGTCTGGCACGACCTGGCGGCGGGAACGACCTCGCGGGGACCGGAACCCGTCCTGCCCAAGCAGGAAAAACAGTGTGTGGCCCCGATCAGCTACATGCGGACCTCTCACATGCATTTGCTGATGGACTGGCGCGATACGGTGGTGAGGCAAGATTCACATTCCTTCCAGGCTTTTAACGGCAAGACCTACACCATGAGCCTGACGGGGACCTGCCTCACGGGCTGCCACACCAATAAGGCTGACTTTTGCGACCGTTGCCACAACTACGCGGGAGTCTCGGTCTACTGTTGGGAATGCCACGTGGATCCGAAGTTGGCCCGCAGGAGTGTGCCATGAAGATCACGCGCAAGGAATTCTTGGAGCTTTCCGGCGCCTGTCTGGTTGCCCTTTCGGGAAGGAAATTACTCGCCGTTCTTGCTAGTCCCCGGCAAAGCCAGCCGGAGCCGGCTCCGGGAACCGCCGCGCGCAAGCAATGGGGAATGATCATCGACACCAAGAAATGTGCCAAGGATAAGGGTTGCACTCAATGCATCGAAGCCTGCACCACTACCCACAACATCCCCTCCTTCGAGAATCCGGCACATCAAATCAAATGGATCTGGGAGCAGCCCTTTGAGGACCTATTCCCCTCCTATCAGACCCAGTATATGGAGGATTCACGCAAGGAGGAGCCCATCCCGGTATTGTGCAATCACTGTGATGACCCCCCTTGTGTTCGGGTGTGCCCAACCGGCGCCACTTGGAAAAGGCCTGAGGATGGCATTGTCATGATGGACTGGCACCGCTGCATTGGTTGCCGGTATTGCATGGCGGCTTGCCCTTACGGATCGCGGAGTTTCAATTGGGAGGATCCCCGGCCGCACATCAAGACCCTGACCGCCGATTTTCCAACCCGGACGAAGGGTGTGGTTGAGAAATGCACGTTTTGCGCCGAGCGATTGGCGAAAGCGCAGTTGCCGGCCTGCGTGGAGGCTTGCCCGGAGAAGGCCTTGGTATTCGGGGATCTGAATGATCCCCAATCCGAGATCAGGAACCTGCTCGGCTCGCAGTATGCCCTTCGACGGAAGCCGGAACTGGGTACGGGACCGAACATATATTACGAGATTTGAGGCGCTGCTGATGTTCATGTTCGAAAAAGCCGCAGTGGGAAGCCGCCGATACTGGACCTGGGTCGGCAGTCTGCTGGTGGTGATCGGCGTCGGGTTTCTCTTCTACCTTCATCAATTGGACTACGGGTTGGGCGTGACTGGCATGAGCCGAAACGTCTCCTGGGGGCTGTACATCGGTCAGTTTACCTTCATGGTGGGAGTCGCCGCCTCCGCTGTCATGGTGGTGCTGCCCCTCTATTTGCACAATCACAAGGAATTCGCGCGCACGGCCATCCTCGGCGAGTTTTTGGCCATCGCCGCCGTGACCGTGTGCATGCTCTTTATCTTCGTCGATATGGGCCAGCCCATGAGGGTTCTCAATGTTATGCTTTACCCTCATCCGACTTCTCTCATGTTTTGGGACATGGTCTCGCTTTCCGGTTACCTGGCGCTGAACGTCACCATCACCCTGGTTACTTTGCACGCGGAGCAGCAAGGCGTCACGCCGCCCCACTGGATTAAGCCCGTTATCCTGCTGTCGATCCCCTGGGCCATCAGCATCCACACCGTGACGGCGTTCCTCTACAGCGGTTTGCCGGGCAGGTTCTCCTGGCGGACCGCGATCATGGCACCGCGATTCCTGGCCTCGGCGTTCGCGGCGGGACCCGCCCTGCTCATCCTGCTGTGCTTGTTGGTGCGCGGGTTGACGGGGTTTGATGTGGGGAGGAAAGCCATCAAAACCCTCGCCGTAATCGTGACCTACGCGATGATCATCAACGTGTTTTTCATCCTCATGGAATTCTTCACCGCCATGTACAGCCACGTTCCAGAGTTGACGGAAGATTTTCAGAATTTGTATCTAGGTACGCTGGGCCACACCTCATTGCTGCCTTGGGGGAGGACTTCCCTGGTCCTAATGGCCGTGGCGCTTCTCCTGCTTTCTCTGCCGGCGACCCGAAGAAATGAACGATGGCTCGCGGCGGCCTGCATCGTGACTTTTATCTCCCTGTGGATCGACAAAGGGGTTTGTCTGGTGGTGTCCGGCTTTATGCCTTCGCCTCTCGGAACCATAACGCCTTATGTTCCGACGCCACCCGAGATATTGATCAGTCTCGCTGTCTGGGCTGTGGGGGCGCTGATGATCACCTTCTTCTACAAGATTACCCTTTCGGTCAGGGAAGGAGCAGGGACATGGGTGGAGGAGGGCGCCACGACCTCTCTCCCGGCATCGGAAAGAAGGGCGAATGCCGAGCTGAGGGCTTAGAAACACGGCGTCACACCTGATCGCAGGGCAACTTGGGATCTGTTGGACTCGGCTCGGGGAAGCGCCTTGACGATAAGCTGTCCGTAAGGAAACGGGAGCGAACCAAAGGCGACGCGTTGCCGGAGGGTAGTTCCCCGGCAACGAATCAGGCAAAGCCGACCACCGTGCAAGGGTCGGAGAAATCCTAATGCTGGCAAACGGCGGAAAGGGGTCATCATGATTGAAACACTTCAACCAATTCTTGCCGAGCATCCCTTCTTCCATGGGATGGAAGAAGGTTTGCTCCAAATACTTGCGGGATGCGCGTGCAACGTGCGCTTCGAGGCGGGAGAGGTGATCTTCCGCGAGGGGGAAGAAGCCGACAAGTGCTACCTGATTCGCAGCGGGAAAGTCGCGCTCCAGTTGTTTGCTGACCGCCAAGGCCCTCTCACCATTTCCACCCTCGACGAAGGGGACATCCTGGGTTGGTCCTGGATCTCTTCGCCCTATCGCTGGAAGTTCACGGCGCGAGCACTGGAGGTATCCCGGGCGATTTACCTGGACGGAAAATGCTTACGGGAAAAATCGGAACGGGACAACCATCTGGGTTATGAGCTCCTGAAACGGTTTGTACACATCATCGAAGACCGTCTTCAGGCCACGAGGCTGCAACTTCTGAATGTGTACGAAACACGCTCTTGAATCGGTGGCAGAACGAAGGCCTGCCCTTGTGCGCCGGTGCGAGGCGAGCCTGCTGTGTGGTCGGTTAGTGCCGGTGAGCCACTCGGGAGCATGGCAAGCCGTTCAAGGGGGCGGGGCAAGTCAATGCGTTGCGCCTGACGCTCTGCGATTTCGACTGTAGGACATCGCGTTGCTCCCGGTCGGTGACCCTCAGGCGTGAGGTAAGAGGAATGGTGTAATGCGCTTTTGAACGCCGCGAACCCGGAGCGAGTTTCTTTCGCGATCGGGGCCGGTGTAAAGAGCCAAATTGGAAGGGAGGAAAGACCATGGAAAACGAAGTTTTGACCATTGTAGACAAACGGACCGGAAAGACTTATGAACTCCCCATCAGCAATGGAACGATTCGAGCTATGGATCTGCGGAAGATCAAAACGGGTCCCGACGATTTTGGGATAATGACTTACGATCCGGCTTTCATGAACACCGCATCGTGCCAGAGCTCCATCACCTTCATCGATGGCGACAAGGGTATCCTGCGGTACCGGGGATATCCCATTGAGCAACTGGCCGAGAAGTGCAGCTTTCTCGAAGTTGCCTATCTGGTGTTGAGCGGTGAACTGCCCACCGCGACAGAGTTGAAAGAGTTCGTCACCAGCATCACTTACCACACCATGCTGCACGAGACAACCAAGAAATTCCTCGGGGGTTTTCGCTACGATGCCCATCCCATGGGGATGTTCATTAGCACCGTGGCGGCGCTTTCCACGGTGTACAAGGAAGCTCGAAATGTACACGACCCTGAGGTACGCAAGCTGCAAATCTATCGCTTGATTGGCAAGGTGCCGACAATCGCCGCCTACACGTACCGCCACGGCCTCGGTTTCCCTTATGTTTATCCCGACAACGACCTCACCTATACCGAGAATTTCATGAATATGCTGTGGAAGATGGTCGAGCCCAAGTACGAGGCTAACGCTGCCCTGGCGCGAGCCCTCGACATCCTCTTTATCCTGCACGCCGACCACGAACAAAACTGCAGCGCCAACGCCATGCGGGCGGTGGGAAGCTCCCAAGCGGATCCCTTTGTCAGCGTGGCCGCGGCTGCCGCCGCCCTCTCCGGCCCCTTGCACGGCGGCGCCAACGAAGAGGTCCTGAAGATGCTCGATGAGATCGGCTCGAAGGCAAACATCCCGGCTTACATCGAACGCGTGAAGGCCGGCCAGGTCAAGCTGATGGGCTTCGGCCACCGCATCTACAAAAATTACGATCCCCGCGCCCGCATCATCAAGCGGGCTGCCGACCAGGTGTTCGAAGTCACCGGGAAGAATCCCAAGCTCGAAATGGCTTTGGAGTTGGAGCGGATCGCGCTCCAGGACGATTACTTCATCAAGCGCAAGCTCTACCCCAACGTCGATTTCTACTCGGGCATCATCTACCAGGCGATGGGGTTCAAACCGGATATCTTCACGGTGCTTTTCGCCATTCCCCGCACGGTGGGATGGCTCGCGCAATGGCAGGAAATGATACAAGACCCCGAGCAGAAGATTGCGCGGCCGCGACAAGTCTATACCGGCCACGAGGTCCGAAATTTCGTCCCGATCGAGAAGCGCGGGAACAAGCAATTTCCCGCGGCTGCATAGGGTGCGCTTCCATGCCGGCAATGCCTCCCCCTCCACAGGTGCCCGCGGAGGGGGGCTTACCGGCGCGGAATACTCCGGATAGGCCAGTACGCCGGCCTGTGTGGGGAATCGTTACCGGCCTCCAGGCCATCGAGGCCTCGACAAATACGGTGTCCTACAAGATCACACTCACTATCCGGGAGGCCAATTGACTGAAAGCAACTTCATTTCGGAGGTATGCCATGGCAACTCTGCCGAGAGAGCCTCTTGAGCCCGCACCGCGGGCGGGGCCCGTCATTATCCAACTGCCGCAGCCGGGAATCAGTGAAGACTGGCTGGCGGTATGCATTGGCTTGCTCGTATTCGTGCTTTCGCTCGGCCTGTTATTCGGGGTCGATCTTTTGGGCTGGGCAATCACCACGTCGGTCTGGACAAACCCGGCGAAGGCGCTCGCACCCGCCTCGAAACACTTCGCCAGTCTTCCCCCTTTCATTTCTCTCCTGGGAACCTATGTATTTCTTCTCGCGGTTTTGCTGGCTGGCGCCAAGGTCCTTCGCGCCAACCTGGTGCGTTTCGCCGCGGGTTTTACCACGATCTTCATCGTGAGCTATGCCTGCTGGTTTCTGGGAAACTGGGCGTATATTGCCGCCACGCCGGATAAGCGGCAGGCACTGAAGATCGGATGGTCCCTCAATCTGACCAACGAGTCCGGATTCATCATCGCCTTGCTGGCTGGCCTGCTTATCGCAAACTGCTCCGCGCGAGCCTGCGCTGCCGTCAAGGAAGCCATCCGGCCCGAACTCTACATCAAAACGGCTATCGTCATCTTGGGCGGGTTTTTGGGGATCGCAGCCCTGGAGCAGCGCCAGCTCGCCACCAAGATAATGATACTTGGGGTCTGCGCCATTATTGCCGCTTACTTGATTTTCTGGCCGATTGTCTACTACGTGGCCCGTCGCTATTTTGGATTCAGCCGGGAGTGGGCTGCTCCCCTGGCTTCCGGCATATCGATTTGTGGTGTATCAGCCGCCATTGCCACCGGCAGCGCCATTAAGGCTCGTCCGGTTGTCCCCATCATGGTGTCATCGCTGGTGGTCATTTTTGCGGTGGTTGAGCTGATGGTGCTTCCCTTCGCCGCCCAGCACTACCTCTACCATCAGCCCCTGGTGGCGGGCGCGTGGATGGCCTTAGCCGTGAAGACGGATGGTGCGGCGGTCGCCAGCGGCGCTATTGCCGATGCGCTCATCCGTGCCAAGGCGCTGGCCGCCACCGGCATCGCTTACCAGGCCGGCTGGATCATGGGCGTTAGCACGACGGTGAAGGTGTTCATTGATATTTTCATCGGGGTCTGGGCTTTTGTTCTGGCCTGGGTTTGGTCCGCCAAAATTGAACCTCGCCAGGGAGAGAAGGTGCGGGCTCGGCAGATCTGGCAGCGCTTCCCCAAGTTCATTCTGGGCTACGTGGCCACATTCCTGCTCGTACTCGCACTCGGCGTTTTCCTCCCCAGCCTCGTGACCAAAATCAAGGCATCGATGGCAGAGGCCAATGTGTTTCGGGCACTATTCTTTGTAATGACCTTCTTCGCCATCGGAATGCTCTCCAACTTCCGCAAACTCTGGCAGGAAGGTATCGCCAAGCTCGCGGGCGTCTATGTGCTCTGTTTGTTCGGGTACATCGTCTGGGTGGGCCTGTTGATCTCATGGCTATTCTTCCACGGAATGCTGCCGCCCGTGGTAAAGGGGTGACCTATGACCGAACCTCGTTTGTCGGAAGAGCTCGAGAAGATGAAAGGTGAGTACGAACCCTTGCTCCCCATTGAGCGCCAACTAATCTGGTATACCTTCGGAGCCGGGGTCATCCTACTGGTTGCCTTGGTGCTCATAAGCCGGGCTTTTATTTAGAGTCGTGTTCCGCAAGTTCGCTGCCCTGGCTGAGGGCGGAAGATGGTGGGTCCCGGCGCGAGCGGCAAGAGCCGGGAATTCAAAGGACAAGAGGCCGCGGCCAGATACGGGTCGCGGCTTGGTGCGGCACTATCGCTCTGACATGCAGGAGGCGCAAATGAGAAAAAAGGTTACGGTAGTGGGAGCAGGAAACGTGGGCGCGAGCTGTGCATTGCGTTTGGCAGACAAAGGATTGGCGGACGTGGTGGTGGTTGATGTTCTCGAGGGTATCCCGCAAGGCAAGGCGTTGGACATCCTGGAGGCCGGCCCCGTGGCGGGCGTGGACGTCCAAATTACCGGGAGCAATAACTACGCGCCCACGGCCAATTCCGACATCGTTGTGCTCACGGCAGGTTTTCCGCGCAAACCCGGGATGAGCCGGAATGATTTGCTGTGGGCCAACTATGACATCGTCAAAAACTCGGTGGAGAACACCATCAAGTATTCTCCGCATTGCACTCTGATTGTGGTCACAAACCCCCTCGATGCCATGTGTCATGTGGCGCACCGGGTCAGCGGATTTCCTAAGAACCGCGTAATCGGAATGGCCGGTATACTGGACACAGCGCGCTTCCGCACCTTTGTTGCACAGAAGCTCGAGGTATCCGTAAAGGACGTCACGGCCTTTGTTCTGGGAGGCCATGGCGACACCATGGTGCCTTTGGTGCGGTATACGAGCGTTGCCGGTATACCTCTGACGGACCTGCTGGATGCTGAGACGATTCAAGGGCTCGTAAAGCGTACGCGCGATGGGGGCGCGGAAATTGTCAAGTATCTGAAATCCGGCAGCGCCTACTATGCTCCCTCGGCGGCCGCCGTCGAAATGGTTGATGCGATTCTGAATGACCGAAAGCGGGTGCTCCCCTGTTCGGCTCTCCTGGAAGGTGAGTACGGAATAAACAACCTCTTCGTCGGGGTGCCGGTGAAGCTGGGGACACGGGGAATCGAGAAAATCTTCGAAGCCAAGCTCAGCGCGGAAGAGAGCGCGGCTCTATTGAAGAGCGCGGCAGCCGTGAAAGAGCTCGTCGACGTCATGACAAGCAAGCTGGACCGGTCGCAAGCCGCCTAGGTGGGTGGCGGCACAGTTCCCGCCTTGCTGTCCCTCAAGGCGTGCTACGGGCCCCCGCAAGGGCAGAGGGGAGCGCTTTGCCCAAGTGAGCATCAGTGAGGACAGCACCCAGCTACGGCCATTTTGTCGGTGAGAATGAAAGCATCAATTTCTGCCTGTCAGTCGGTCAAAATGGCCCACGGAATGCTCCATATGTTGTGGGGGGCGCCAAAATCGGACAATTAGCCCCTGCAATTAGGAAAATGGCGCTCTTCTGTCGAGGTTCAAATGCCTGAGTCTCCCGCCGCGCCGAAAGTGCGAAAGATCCGCGGCCAAGTGTTTATTGATTGGGACCGCTGCAAGGGCTGCGGTTTCTGCATTGAATTCTGCCCGCCGAAAATCCTGGCTTTTTCGGAGGAATTCAATGGCCACGGGTACCACCCGCCTTACCTAACGAAGGAAGATGCCTGTACGGGTTGCGATTTGTGCGGGTTGTACTGCCCGGACTTTGCCATTTTTGGGGTGCGGGTGCCCAAGGATTGACGATTGCCGATTGTCGATTTTTCAGGGAGGGTAGAGAGTCGAAAACTCAAAAAGGGGGTAAGAGCGCGAAACGATAGTGGGTTAGGATTTCCGCCATCGACAATCGTCAATCGACAATCGAGAATTCATTATGAGACTAACCACTGCTAATCCCGCTTGCGTGCTCACCGGGGCGCACTTCCTGGACGGCGATTGCGCCTGTAGCGAGGGGGCAATCGCGGCGGGCGCCAATTTCGCCGCGGGCTATCCTATAACCCCTTCCACAGAAGTTGTGGAGCACTTCGCCTCGCGCATCCCCACCGTCGGCGGCGTCTTCCTCCAGATGGAAGACGAGCTCGCCTCTTCGATTGCCATCGTGGGTGCGGCCTGGGGGGGCGCCAAGGCTTTCACCGTCACCTCCGGCCCGGGCTTCTCGCTGATGATGGAGCACCTGGGTTACGCCGCGATGACGGAGACCCCCCTCGTGTTGGTGGACGTGCAACGGGGCGGGCCCTCCACGGGCTTGCCCACCCTGCCGGGGCAGGGCGACATGATGCAGGCGCGCTGGGGATCGCATGGCGACTATGAAATCATCGCCCTGTGCCCCAACTCGCCGCAGGAATGCTTCAACCTGACGATTGATGCTTTCAATCTCGCGGAGGAATACCGCAATCCCGTGCTGGTGATGATGGACGAGTGCGTGGGGCACATGACGGAAAAGGTGGTGATCCCGCCGGCGGAGGAGATCAAGATCTTTCCCCGCCGTTACACTTCCTTGCCCCCCTCGGAATATCTACCCTATCGGCCAGGACCTGACGGCATCCCGGAAATGGCGAAGGTGGGGGAGGGGTATCGCGCCGAGGTCACCGGCCTGACCCATGACGAACACGGTTATCCCGCCATGAACTGGCAGGCGCAGCACAAATTGATAAGCCGGTTGGTGGGAAAAATCCGCAATAACGCGGACCGCATCGCGCGCTGGGAAGAGCGAGAGATGGAAGATGCCAAGGTAGCGGTGGTGGCGTATGGCATTACCTCGCGCGTGGCGGAGCGGGCGGTGCAGATGGCGCGCGCCGAGGGATTGGCGGTGGGCCTGCTGCGCCCCGTCGTGGCATGGCCATTCCCCGAAAAGCGCATCCGCGAACTCGCCGCGCAGTTGCGCGCTTTCGTGGTGGTGGAGATGAATTACGGACAGCTGGTTAACGAAGTGGAACGTTGCGCCGGCGGCCAGGCGCGTACCTTGCTGTTAGGGCACGGAGGCGGCACAGTGCACGAGCCGGATGAAATCCTGCACGCGATTCGCGAGGCGGCGAAATGAGCACCTTGATCAACCCGGTCGAACCCTTCCTGCGCGCAGACCGCATGCCGCACATCTGGTGCCCGGGCTGCGGGATTGGGACCACTTTGAACTGTTTTGCGCGGGCGCTGGTGGATTCCAAGCTGCCGCTGGAGAAGGTCGCGGTAGTCTCGGGGATCGGCTGCACGGGGCGGGTGGCAGGTTACCTGCATCTTGATTCCTTCCACACCACCCACGGGCGCGCCATTCCCTTTGCCACCGGTCTTAAGCTGGCCAACCCGAGTTTACACGTGGTGGTTTACAGTGGCGATGGCGATCTGATTGCCATCGGCGGCAATCATTTTATCCATGCGGCGCGCCGCAACGTGAATATTACGGTTATCTGCGTGAATAATTTCATCTACGGTATGACGGGCGGACAGGTGGCGCCCACCACGCCGGTCGGGGCCACCGCCACCACCGCGCCTTACGGCTGCGTCGAGCGGCCCTTTAACCTGCCTTTCCTGGCGGAATCTTCGGGCGCCGTCTACGTGGCGCGCTGGACTGCTTTCCACGTCCGGCACATTGCCCATTCCATGGTGGAAGCGTTGCAGAAGAGGGGCTTTTCGTTCATCGAAATCATATCGCCCTGCCCCACGCTCTACCAGCGTCGCAACAAGCTGGGCGATGGGCTCGAAACCATGCGGTATTACAAGCAACACAGCGTCATCAAGAACGGCGCGAACACCCGCGAAGTCGATATCAATTTCCAGGGCGACATCATTGTCGGCAAGTTCGTGGATATCGAGCGGCCTACCTTGCGGCAGACCATGGATCGACAACTCCGGCAGACCCTTAAGGACCAATACGCCGGATGGGGATGGGGAGGGGCGTGATGGGCAGTGCAGAAATCCGCATCGCCGGTTTCGGCGGACAGGGCGTCATTCTGGCAGGCATGGTAATCGGCAAAGCCGCGTCCATCTACGACGGTAAATTCGCCACCTTGACCCAGAGTTTCGGCCCGGAAGCGCGCGGCAGCGCGTGCAGCGCGCAATTGATCGTCTCGGGCGACCCCATCCTTTATCCCTACATCAACCAACCCGATATTCTGGTGGTGATGTCGCAGGAGGCCAGTACGCGTTTCGGCGCGGACCTGAAGACTGCCGGGATGATGCTCTACGAATCGGACCTGATTCAAGTGGATAATACTACCAAAGGTCTGCGCCGTTTTGGAATTCCGGCGACGCGTTTCGCGGAAGAGTTGGGCCGCAAGCTGGTGCTCAACATGGTGATGGTCGGCTTCGTCACTGCGCTCGCCGAACTCGCCACGCCCCTCGCCGTCCGCAAAGCGATTGCCGATTCCGTGCCCAAGGGAACCGAAGAGCTGAACCTCGCCGCCTTCGAGAAAGGCCTGGAATTCGGCCAGGGCCTGCTCGCCGCTCCGCACGCAGCTTAAGCCAACCGTCTTCACCGCCATCCTGCCGCTCTCGGACCGAGTTGAGCGGGCCACCCGCTGGCAGGTTCCTGAGAGGGGAACTTGGAAGGGTGGGGAATTTCCTCAGCCGGTCTTAGCGGGTGCGCCGGGGATGTTGGGGATCGACTTGCCTTGGCCCGGTCCGCACAACTTTTGGCACGCCCTTTTGCGGCGAACCCGGTGGAGATTATCCAGCCCCAACTGCCGTTTGAGGTGTTGGATTGCCTTAGCGGGGTCCAGACCCTAGGGGCAAAAGCGAGTCATGGAAAAGTTGGGTGAGACATGCCAGATCGGGCAGCGGGTGAATTGAATTGGAAGCAATTGGAAGCAAAACGGGAAGGGGAGTCTTGCTAAGTGCTTGAAAATATGGTGCCGCGGGACGGAGTTGAACCGCCGACGCCAGCCTTTTCAGGGCTGCGCTCTACCACCTGAGCTACCGCGGCACACGTAGAATCACGTATCGACGGTCCGAGTCGTCACCCACTGATGAGGCAAGCAGAGGCCCCGCCTAACGACTCAAGTCCGTGCCAACATTTTCAGATGGATTTGTTTCCTTGTCAAGAAATGAAGCCCAGAATCGAATCACCAGAGATTCGATCCAGCCTAATATCCTCGAAGTGGTAGAGGAATTGTCCTTCCCGGCAGTTTTCTTCAGACGTGGAGCTGCGGTGTGGACTTGTGTCCTTCGAAAGGGATGGGAGGGGATCTCCAAATTAGCGTCCGCCCCAATCCTCGGGGGGAAACTCAATACCCCAGAAATGGCGGACTTGCGACCACTCGATTCCGATCTGTCCTTCCTCTCGAGTCCCGGCCTGGCCTACCCACACCACTTGAAACTGTGCCGTGTGGCCATGACCGATGGTTTGAACCGTAAGGATCTGACCCAAATCGTAGCGGCGGGCGATCCTCACACACGCGCCGAATTTGCTTATCGTGAGGGTTTCTGCCTCTTCGCTGAATGCATTTCCTTGTGGATCAACTCCGCTGATCTTTACCTGGCATCGCAATGGGACCCGTGAAGATCGTCTTTGCTCTGCATAGGGTGGGGTAGCCATGAACGTCCTCCCTCTTTCATCACCGGGGAATCATCAGGATGCGCAGCCATCCCGGCGCCGTGGGCCGGTTCATCTGCCTTTCATACCACTCATGGGCTAGCGGCTCAAGATGAAAACGTCGAGCGGTCGCTCGCGGCGAGCTTGGCTCCGGTCCCGCGGAGACCAACCTTGACCCGGGATAGCAGGAAGGCCCTGGTGGGGCATATCGAAGGCCTCGGGCTTAGCGCGGGGATTGGTCTACTTCTTTTAGCCAGTCTGGCCGCTTCAGCACCTCGCGGGGACGCGCGCCGTCGGGAGAGCCTACGATGCCGTCCTTTTCCATCATGTCAATCAGCCGAGCTGCCCGCCCATAGCCGAGGCGCAGGCGGCGTTGCAGCAGGGAAGTCGAGGCCTTGCCGGATTCCACCACGATGCGGACGGCATCATCGTAAACGGAATCAAGTTCCGCGGCCTCCTCCTCATCCACCGGCACTTCCTCTTGCTCTTTGTCGCGGAGGGGTTCCAGGAATTCCTCATTATATTCAGGCTGCATCTGGGTCTTGCACCAATCGACCACCTTCTCGATTTCCCCCTCGGTAACCAGCGGCCCGTGCAAGCGCTGGAGGCGGGAACTCGCGGGTGGCAGAAAGAGCATGTCGCCACGCCCCAAAAGGGCTTCCGCGCCATTGGAATCCAGGATGGTGCGCGAGTCCACCTTGGAAGTGACGCGGAAGGAAATGCGGGACGGCATGTTGGCCTTGATCAAGCCCGTGATCACATCCACGGAGGGCCGTTGCGTGGCCAGGACCAGGTGAATTCCCACGGCGCGCGACATCTGCGCCAGGCGCGTGATGGATTCTTCCACGCCCTGCGGTTCCACCATCATCAGATCGGCGAGCTCATCGATCACGATCACGATGTAAGGCAAGGGGCTCTCGCGCTCGCCATTGTTGTCAAACAGGCTCAGGGTCGATTCCGCCTCGAACATCTTGTTGTACTGGGCGATGTTGCGCACGCCATGCTCGGCCAACCTGCGCAGACGCTCGTCCATCTCCATGACCGCCCGGCGCAGGGCGTTGGCCGCCCGTTTGGGTTCGGTGACAATGGGGGTCAGCAGGTGCGGCACGCCATCGTAAAGATTCAATTCCAGACGCTTGGGGTCAATCAGGATCAGCTTCACTTCCTCCGGCGTGGACTTCATGAGGACGGAGATCACCATGGAATTGATCGCCACGCTCTTGCCGGAGCCCGTCGATCCGGCAATCAGCAAATGGGGCATTTGCGTCAGGTCGGCGATGCGGATTTTCCCCGTGATGTCTTTTCCCAGGCCCAGGCTCAGCCGCGAGGGCGAGGCCGCGAACTCGTTCGACTCCACCAGTTCGCGCAGGTGAATGATTTCGCGGCGCAGGTTGGGCACCTCAATCCCCACCGTGGATTTTCCCGGGATGCGATCGATGAGAATGGACTCTGCCTTCATGGCAAGACACAAATCGTCCACCAGGCTGGTGATGCGGCTGTACTTGATGCCGGCTTCCGGCTTGAATTCGTAAGTGGTCACCACCGGCCCCGGGTGAATCTGGGTGACGGTTCCGGTAACACCGAACTCAAGGAATTTAGCGGTCAGCCGAGTGGCGCGTTCCTTCAATTCGTTTTCATCGATACCTTCGGCGTCCTCGGCAGGCCGCAGCAACGCGGCGCTGGGGAGTTTGTACCCGTGCGCGGCGCGCCCAACAATCTTCGGAGGAGCGCTGGCAGACGAAGGTTTGGGCATCCGCACCAAGGGCGGGGGATCTGGCTTGTCCGCGTTTTCCGGTTTTGCCGGAGAAGCGGCGGCAGGAGCGCTGGAGGCCATAACGATGGGTTGTCCCGGCGCTGCTTGCCGGTCGCCCACTTTTTGCAGGAGCACCGGCGGTTTGCCGGTCACGCGTTGCCGCTCCATCTGGTGGCGCAGGCGCATGGCGGCTTTCGCAGCGCGCGCCGCCTGCCAGGCGCTCCACCGGGTTTTGAGTGGAGTCAGCACGCGGTTGCCATGCTTTTGGGAAAATTCCGCCGCCCAGCCGAATGAGAACCGGGTGACCAGGAACAGAGAGGTAAGGAAGAGCGTGGTGGCCACAATGCTCGCGCCCAGACGGCTAAAGGTGTGGACGATGCCCGCCGCGGCTAAATATCCCAGCAGGCCACCGCCCCGCAATGCCCCATGAATGGCCGGCGTGTAGGGAAAGAGTTCCAGCAGCGCGCCCAGAGAAACCAACAGCATCCCGGCGCCCAGCATTTTGGTTCGAGGGGCGTCAAAGGGCTTTGCCAAAAGCCAGCGCACGCCCACTACCAGCAGAGCCAGCGGAAGCAAATAGGCGACCCAGCCGAAGATTTGAAACAGGCCGTCCGCAGCCAGTGCGCCGGCTGGTCCAATCCAGTTGTGGGGAAGAGTTCCCGTGGCCACCACGGTGTTTAATGAGGGGTCTTCGGGCTGGTACGACACCAGGCTGAGGAGGATCAGCAAGCCGGCTACGCCCGTGAGCAATCCGAACAACTCGAAAAGGCGCCGCGAGTCAAGCAGCGGCACTTTTGCGGTCTTGGAGCTTCCTTCCTTTGCCTTTGCGGAAGACGCCGGCGATGGATTACCCATCGGTTGCCTCACTTTCATAAACAGTGACGAATGCCTAGTGACGAGTGACAAACAAGCCCCTTCGGCTCTTACCGAAACGGCGGTTCTTGCTGGTCAACTCGTTGCCTTTCACTGTCCTTTGTCGGGCCGGCGCAATACAGGCCAGTGGCAGGTGACCACTGGTGGTGAAACAATCCCCACCTAAACTCAATATAGTACCATCGTTGACAAGAGAGGGTAAACAACCAAATTCCAACGCGCTGGGTTTACGAGCTTGCAGAACTGCGCCGGTCCCAAGGGCTACCAGCCGCGCAGGTAGAGCAGTTCGACCGCTCCAGCCGCCAGCAGGCAGTAAATGCCGAAGAGGTACCAACGTCCTTGCTGGAGCCAGCCCGACAGCCATTTCAGCGCTAGCAGACCCGCCAGGAAGGCGCAGGCCAATCCGACAAGGCTGGGGACCAACGCTGCGGCGAGGTGGACATGGGTGCCTGCATGGACCTCGGCACGGTGCATGCGCAGGGCTTCCCAGGCTACAGCCACGGGTGTAATGGCTACTGCTAGCGCGAAGCTGAAGGACTCGACGAGTGCGCGGCTGCCGCCCGCCAACAGCCCGGCGGAAATTGTCGAGCCAGAGCGCGAAAAACCGCGAAAGGGGATGGCGAAGCCCTGGACAATTCCCATCAGCACGGCCTGGAACCATGTAACGGTTTTCTCTCCTTCATCCGCCCCAGTCGCCGGTCTACGCGCCTCATGCAGGCCGGTGTAAAGGATCAGAATGCCTACCGCCGCCAGCGCAGGAGCGATCCAATTGAGCTTGTTGAACAGGTCTTCGATCTCCGCCCGCCGTGTCCCCGCACCCAGCACGTGGACGATCAGATGTTGCAGCGGGTAGCCCACTACGCCCGTGAATAAACACCCCACAAAAACCAAGCACACGAATCGCCAAAAAGCCTCTGCGCACGAGAAAAAGGTCTTCATCCAGTGCTGCCAGAAGTAGACGATCACCGCGAACATTGTCCCCGTGTGGAGCATCACGAGCAACAAGGCGTTGGCAGGCGTGGACATGTCTTGGTGAAACAGTTTGGCAGTGATGATCACGTGTGCCGAACTGGAAACCGGCAGGAGCTCCGTCAGGCCTTGCACGATGGCGAGAACAATGGCTTCGTAGAGTGGCATGAAACTCCTTAATTAGGGCGAATGATCTTCGTTTGGAAAAATCGGTTCATCGGTTCGTCGGGCCATTGGCTCATCAGTCGTTTGTTCTTCCGATGAATCGATGACCCGATGACCCGATGACCCGATGACCCGATTGCGCCATCTTTAGCTTACACTTCCAGAATCACCGGCAAAATCATGGGCCTCTTCCCGGTCGCCTCGTTGAAGTGCCGGCGCAGGGCGGTACGGATTTTCTCCTTGATGACGCCCCAGTCGGCCACTTCTTCGAGGTTGGATTTCTCGATGGTGCGCATGATGACTTCCCGCGCGCTTTCCACCAACTCCGGCGCTTCCTCCAGGGGCACAAATCCGCGCGAAACCACCTCCGGCTGCGTTTCCATCAATCCCGTGCGCTCGTTGATGGCGAGGATGGGAATCACAATGCCGTCTTCGGAAATGTGGCGGCGCTCCTTGAGGATGATTTCTTCCACCTCGTCCAGCGTGCCGCCATCGATGCAAATGCGCCCCACGTGTACGCGTCCGCTGCGGCGCGCGCCCTGCTCATCGAACTCCAGGACGTTGCCCGTTTCCATCAGGAAGGTTTCCTGCGAAACCGCCGCCAGCTCCTTGGCCATTTCCATGTGCCGCCAAAGTTGCCGGTACTCGCCGTGAACCGGCACAAAGTACTTGGGCCGAACAATGTTCAGCATCAGCTTCAGTTCTTCCGCGCTGCCATGCCCGGAGACGTGTACCGGCGGCTGGCTGCCATCCTGATAATACACTCGCGCTCCGCGGCGGTAGAGATGATCGAGCATGCGGAAGATGGCCTTCTCGTTCCCGGGAATCACGCGGGCGCTCAGCACCACTTCATCGCCGGGCTCGACCGACACCCAGCGGTGGCTGGCCACTGCCACGCGCGCCATGGCGGACATGGGCTCCCCCTGGCTGCCGGCGATGACCACGGCTACCTGCTCCCGCGGCAACTTGCGCAAATCCTGCGGGGGCACCAGCATGCCCGGCGGCACGTTCAGCTTGCCCATCTGCATGGCAATCTCGGAGTTCTTGAACATGCTGCGGCCCACAAAGCAGAGCTTGCGGCCGTGCTCATGCGCCAGGTCGGTGACGATCTGCAAGCGGTGCATGGAGGTGGCAAAGCAGGAAATGAGCACCCGCCCCTTGGCGTCGCCGATGATGTGCGAAAGGCGCTGGCGGACGGCGCTTTCCGAAGGCGTCAGGCCGGGGCGCTCCACGTTGGTGGAATCGGCGAACAGCGCCAGCACTCCCTGCCGCCCGTAATCCGCGAGCGTGTGCAGATCGCTGACCTGATGGTCGGTGGGCGTGGGGTCAAGCTTGAAATCGCCGGTGTGAATCACCGTGCCGAGCGGCGTGGTGATGGCTAGCGCCCCGGACTGAATGATGCTGTGCGTCAGGTGGATGAACTCGATGCGGAAAGGTCCCACCTGGAATGGCGTCCGGGGTTGCATCTCCCGCAGGTCGGCGCTCTCCGCCAGATCGTGTTCGATGAGCTTAGAGTGCGCCAGCGCCAGCGTGAAAGGACTGCCGTAAACCGGCGCGTCAACTTCTTCCAACAAATAGGGCAGGCCGCCGATGTGATCTTCGTGGCCGTGGGTCAACAGAATGGCGCGAATGCGTTCGCGATTCTCGCGCACGTAGCTGAGGTCGGGGATGACGATGTCCACGCCCAGCAGTTCGGCGTCCGGAAACATGACGCCGCAGTTGACGATGATCACGTCATCGTCGTACTCATACGCCATCATGTTCATCCCGAATTCGCCCAAGCCCCCGAGCGGAATAACACGCAATTTATGATTTAAAGATGGAATACGTTCCTCCTATGTGTCTCCCCATGCTAACACACAATTTAGACACGCGGGGTCGCCCGTCGCATGTCTCGTGGGCCCCGGTTTTGGCAAGCCCCGGCCGGGGCCAACCGGGAGGAGCTTCCGGCTTGGCCGTTAAGAGGTCATGTTGCCTGCGGGCCGCCCCGCCTAGCCCCGCGCGACCCGGGGGAGTTTTCGCCGCGAATAGCCGCAAAATACCCGCTCCAAGAGTGCAATCAAGCCGAATTGTCCGTCAAATCCTGAATCTCTCTGCAAAATACACGTCGAATTGCCTTAAATGTCCGGCTTTTCAGTAGTCATTTTGTCTATTTTTCTTTTGTTTTCATACACTTACTGGCTTCGCTCGATATAAATTAACATCCTTTTTTGCAGGCCACTTCCCAACAGTGACATTTTGTTTGAATGGAATCTCCCTGAGGGAGAGGAGGCCGGACTGTTGCAGGCTCGGGATGGGCAGCGACTGGTGTTTTCATGGACTCGTGGCAGGCCGGCGAGCTTTCCCGGCCGCGCTCCTTCCGCAGCGGCTTTCCCGCTCCCCGTTAGGCTAGCACATAGGCAAGGAATGTTTCAAGAAGAATCTTACGGAGTTTCCTGCGGGAAGGGAGAAGCTTAACCATCCCACCGTCGATTTCCTACTGGCAGGAAGTGGGGTTGCGAGGCGGCGGCGAAGGAGGGCGGTTATGCGCACGCGTGTGCGCGGTCGGCGCGATCTTTCCCACCTTCTCCGAGGGTGGCCGTCTCAGAACCACAAAACCGTTGTTTTTAGAACGAATAATCAATAGCTTACACTGTGCAAAAGTATAAAATACCAAGTTCTGAGACAGTCTCGAGGGGAGAAGGTGGACCGCGACAAGCGTTCTCACCAGCCGTCGCGGGCCGGATGAGGGGTTACTTCCTCGCACTCGATGACTAGCTTCCTGCCACGCGCAACCGCAGGTAGGCCGTTTATCGGGCACTGACAGCGTCACTCTCCCTTTCCATCACCCGTGGCATCCGCTTGCATATATTCGCCCCAGTAATTGCGCAAGGCGCGCTCCACGACCTTCTGATCCTTTGACTCGAGCTGGACCAATTCAGGGAGCGCCGCCAGGAATCGTGCGATGGCTGCTTTCTGCCTGTAGTTGAGCAGAGAATAGCGATGCATGTGGTATTCCCATCCACCATCTTTCTTGGGATAAAGTCCAACGATGGTTCCAATGACCCGCAAAGACGAGGAGTTGTAGTGGTCGACCACACTCAGCATCAGTGCGGGAATGTAGTACCGGAATCCTAGGGCATCGAGATGCGCTATGCAGTCGCGTTCCAATTCGTCCAGAGATACCCGCGACCAATCTTTGGTAATTTCGTCCAGCGGTATCCGCGACCACTCAGTCTTGATTTCTTGATGCGTCGATGGTGGGGAGTGTGCGCCACGAGCGCCAGATGAGGAAAAGTCGATAAACTGAGCTTGCCTGATGCTAATCCCCCCACCTAATGTGACGTTGCGAAATGCCATCCGTATATCCATCTCGACGGCGCTACGAATCTGAAGTGGCGTTTTCATCACCCAATAGTAGCATCACTAGTCCCTCCTTCCTACATCCCGGTAAGTCGCATAGCTTCCGAAAGGCGTGCGGCGGTGGCGATAACCGCATTCGCATCGCGTTGGAACAGCTTGGAAGGGGTGGTGTAGAGACCGCCTTTCCAGCCGCTGGGGACGAGATTCGCACCGCGCCGGGCTAGCTTGCGGCTTCGAGAATGTAGAAACTCAAGTCTGTAAGTTTCACCTGGGGCTACGCGGGGTGTCCCGCTTCGGGGGGACGCGGACGCGTCGATCTCCGTAAGGTCCCAGATCACGTCGTGCTTGCCCTTAACGGCCCCTTCAGGAATAATCCTGATTGCAGAGATTTCTTACGGGGCGACTAATTTCTCGCTAGGGAGTGGCCATGAAACTCGGTTTGGGGCTGTACCGCCACATGCTCACACCGGAGAACTTTCGTTTTGCGCGGCAGTGTGGCTGCACGCACCTGATCGTTCACCTGGTGGATTACTTCCATCAGGGGGAGAGCAACCGGCAAAACCAGCCGGTGGGCAGCCAGGCCGGGTGGGGCCGGGCGGGTGACCCCACCAAGCTTTGGAGCTATGAGGAACTGGCGGAGCTGAAGGGAAAGATCAATAACCAGGGTTTGGAATTGCACGCCATTGAGAATCTGGACCCAGCCCACTGGTATGATGTGCTGCTGGATGGCCCCAAGAAAGCGCAGCATCTGGAAAACGTCAAGACTATTATCCGCAATATGGGGCGCGCGGGCATTCCCATATTGGGCTACCACTTTTCGCTTCCCGGTGTGGCGGGGAGAATCGAAGGTCCCTTCGCTCGCGGAGGCGCGATTTCCGTGGGCATGGATGAGGCGGACCAGACCCCCATCCCCAACGGAATGATTTGGAATATGGTTTACGATCCCGACGCACCTCCCGGAAACGTTCCGCCGATTACCTCCGAGCAGTTGTGGCAGCGGCTGTCGGATTTTCTGGAAGCGGTGATCCCCGTGGCGGAAGAAGCGGGCGTTACCCTGGCCGCGCACCCTGACGATCCCCCACTTCCGGTGCTGCGCGGACAGCCGAGACTTGTTTACCAACCCCGGCTGTATCAAAAGCTGATCGACCTGAGGCAGAGCCCGCGAAACGCGCTGGAGTTCTGCGTGGGAACGCTCGCGGAAATGACAGAGGGAAACATTTACGACGTTGTGGACCATTACAGCCGCGAGGGGAAATTGGCTTATGTCCACCTGCGTAACGTCCACGGCAAGGCGCCGCACTATCGCGAAACCTTCATCGACGACGGCGATGTGGATGCGTTGCGCGTGCTGGAGATTCTGCACCAGAACCACTATGACGGCGTCATTATCCCCGACCACACTCCGCAGATGGAATGCGGGGCTCCCTGGCACGCCGGCATGGCATTTGCGCTGGGTTATTTTCGCGCCGCGCTGCAAAGATTTCAGGTCCCATCGTAGCTCTGTCGAGAGAGAACCTCGACGTGCCCATCACGAAAAGGAAGTGCGCAGGGCGGGGCAGGGCAGGGAGCTCATGAGCAGCCAAAGGGCTCGGGTGGGTCAGAAAGACGGCACCTGCGAATCCTTCCCCGCGCAAGGCAGCGCGAGCCCAAACCCAAATGCTTGTTTTCGATGGCTCTTCCAGCGTATGCTCTCAACAAAGAACAAAGCATCCACAGAAACAGGGAGGTACCCGTGATGAGGGCTTGGTGGGCGATTTTCATTTTCCTGGCAAGCAGCTTGGGCGTCGCGGCAGTTCCGCGCACCAGCAATAAGCCGGTGACCCGCGACGATATTCTCTACTTGTTGAACAACTACGTCCCCAGCCAGAGCGTGACGAGCCTGGTGAAAGAAAACGGCGTTGATTTTGTTCCGGAGGAAGCCTACCTGAAGAAAGTCCAGGCTGCCGGCGGGAAAAAGGACTTGCTCGATGCTCTGCGCGAGGAGCATGGGACGGGAGCGCGCACCATCACAGTCGAGCGTCCGGCCGAGGAATTGCAGGTTGAGCGGCACTTATCCCGCGCCTTGGAGCTCGAGAAACTGGAATCCTACCCCGAAGCGGAGCAGGAATACCGCGCCGCCCTGGCCATTCAGTCTCAGAACAGCACCCTGCACGTGGGTTTAGGCCGGGCCCTCGCCAAACAGGAGAAGTGGGATGAAGCTCTGGCGGAATATCGCGAGGCGATACGTTTGGACCCGAAATCTGCGGAGGCCCACGCCGCCCTGGGGTTGGCGATCAGCCTGCGAGGTGATCCCGCCACCGCCATTCCGGAGTTGCGCGAAGCTCTGAAGCTGAACCCCCACGACCTGCAAGCAAGAAACATTCTGGGAGCATCGCTTTTCAATGTGCATGACGTTGCCGGCGCATTGGAGGAATTGCACCAAACCGCCGAAATGGCGCCGGGCACCGCCGCTGGCCACTACGCGAGCGCCCAGGTGCTCCTGCTGGAAAAAAGAGATCCGGATGGCGCCATCGCCGAATTCCGCGAAGCCATTAGCCTGGATCCGTACACGTGGTTTCCTCACAATGATTATGCCAACGCCATCTCGAATAAGGGAGATTGGGACGGCGCCATTTTTGAGTATCGCCAGGCGCTGCGGTTGCAACCCGATTCGGTGGTGGCCCATGCCAACTTGGGTTACGCGCTCGCCAGCAAAGGCGACTTGGCAGGCGGGACGCAGGAAATCCAGAATGCGATGCACATTAATCCCAACACCCCCTGGCCGCACCTCGTGAATTGCCTGATTTTGGCTGTCCAAAAGAATATGCCGGCAGCGTTGGACGAATACCGCACGGTCACTCGCCTTGACCCCAAGAACGGCTACGCCCACTTTTTACTGGGAGCGGGGTTGGCGTCGAATGGGAACCTCGCTGAGGGCGTTAGCGAGACGCGCGAGGCTGTTCGGCTGGATGGTTCGAATCCTTACTACCACAACCAGCTTGGGGTCTTGCTGAACCACCAGGGAGACAACGCGGGGGCGGAGAAAGAGTATCGCGAGGCCATTCGACTGGATCCCAAGTACGCCATGGCCCATGCGAATCTTGGTGCGTTGCTTCTTCAGCAGAACAGTCTGACCGAGGCGGTGAAGGAGATTTATACAGCCTACCAGCTTGACCCGAAGAATCCTGAAATCATTGCGCTCTATAAGAAATACACCGGCGGCATTTTTTAATCAGCCGTTCGTGCCCGAGTCTCGTTGCTCGTCAGATATTCAAAAAGGCCGGCAAGTTCATCCAGGGATAGTTGCTCGGCACGCGAATTGGCGGGCTTCCCCGATTTCTCCAGCGCCTGCACGATTAGGCGCCGCGCATATTTGCCTGCCAAATTGTTGAGCAGGTTCTTGCGCTTCCGGGCAAAGCAGTGCTTCACAAATTCCAGAAATTCCTCGCTCCTTGCCCGTGCCCATCGGTTGAACTTCCCCTGCATCCGGAATGTCACCAGCGCCGACTGCACTTTCGGCGCCGGGGAGAAGGCTCCCGGGGGAACGGCCAGGGCGATTTGCGGCTGCGAGTAGGTTTGTGCGGCGATCGTCATATACCCGTAGTCGCCAGTCCCCGGCGCCGCCGTCAACCGCTCCGCCACCTCGCGCTGCATCAGCAGGCCCATGCCGCGGATTGAATCCCGGTGCCCAAATAGGTGATGGACGATGGGAGAGGTTATGTAGTACGGGATGTTTCCGAAAACAAATCCCTGCGCCATCTCCTCCCGCCGGCACAGGGCGGCAAAATCGACGCTGAGCACATCCGCGCAGATGATCTTGACGCGCGGCTCCTCCCGGAAGTCCTCCTGAAGCATTTGGGCAAGTTCCCAATCGATTTCGACGGCGATCACCTTGCGAACGCGCGAAGCCAATAGCGCCGTCATGGCGCCGCGCCCGGGACCGATTTCAATTACCGCGTCGCACGGTTCGAGGGGCAGCGCCTCCAGAATCCTGGTGCGATAACGCTGGTCATGCAGAAAATGCTGGCCGAGTTTGGGGCGGTGGCGATTGGTTTTGGATTTACGATTTTGGATTTTCGATTCCCTCACTTTTCCGGATGCATCATAACATGACAGGGGGGACTCCGGGCATGCTCTGGCCAGTCGCCCCAGCCCAACGCCTCAAATTCAAAATCGAAAATCCAAAATTCCGAACGGCCGAGACCTTGACTTTGCGGGGGGCATCTTCTAACGTAGCGAGGTTTGGTTTCATCATGGGCACGAAAGGAGCGCCGGCGTGAAAGTCGCATTCGTTGCATCAGAAGGCGTCCCGTTTTCCAAGACCGGTGGATTGGCCGACGTTGTGGGGGCGCTGCCCAAGGCGCTCGCCGCACTCGGATACGAGGTGGAAGTCATTCTGCCTCGCTATCGCTCCACCCCGCAGGGGCCCGGCGTGCCACACGCGCAAAGTTTGACCTTACCGCTCGGTTCCGGTTACAAATTCGCGGCCGTGCAGGACGGCGGCCGCTCCCATCAAGTGCAGACTTACCTGATCGATTGCCCGGAGTATTTCGATCGCGACGGCCTTTACCAGAAAAAAGGTGAAGACTACCCCGACAACGCGCACCGTTTTGCCGCATTCTCGCTGGCGGCGATCGAGTTCCTGAAGCACGGGGCGGCTGCTCCTGACATTATCCATTGTCACGATTGGCAGACGGCGCTGGTGCCCGTCTATCTGCGCAATCTATACCAGGATGACAAATATCTTGCCGGAACTTCCGTATTGTTCACTATTCACAACCTGGGTTACCAGGGTCTTTTCCTCCCCCATCTCCTTCCCCAGATTTCTCTGCACGCCGGCCTCTTCACCATCGACGCGCTGGAGTATTACGGGATGGTCAACCTCCTCAAAGGTGGCATTATCTTTTCTGATTTCATCACCACGGTCAGCCGCAAGTACGCGGAGGAAATCCAAACCCCCGAGTATGGTTTAGGTTTGGAGGGCGTGCTTTATGGCCGGGCGAACCGCCTGCAGGGGATCCTGAACGGTGTGGACTATGCGGAGTGGGACCCGGCGACGGACAAGCTCCTGGCGGCGAATTACACCCCCGCCAATCTGCAGGGCAAGGAAGCCTGCAAGAAGGCTCTGCTCGAAAGGATGGGCGTACAGACGCCGGTGCTCCGGCGGCCCGTCATCGGCATCGTTTCGCGGTTTGCCTCGCAAAAGGGATTTGACTTGATCGCCGGCATCGCCGAGCAATTGGCGGCGCTCGACCTCTATATCGTGGCGCTGGGCACGGGCGAGCCTCCGCACGAGGAGTTGTTCCGGATCATGGCGGCAAAATATCCGGAAAGGTTCCTGGTGAAAATTGGTTACGACAACGCTTTGGCCCATCAAATCGAAGCCGGGTCTGACATGTTCCTGATGCCCTCGCGCTACGAGCCTTGCGGGCTCAACCAGATTTACAGCATGAAGTACGGCACGGTGCCTATTGTGCGGGCTACCGGCGGCCTGGATGATACCGTCGAGGCTTTTGACGGCAAGTCCGGCACGGGTTTCAAATTCCGGGAGTACTCCCCCCAGGCTTTGCTGGCCACGATTCACGCCGCCTTGGAGGCTTACCATACGCCCAAGGTTTGGAATAACTTGGTGCAAAACGGCATGAAGAAGGATTTCTCGTGGACCACTTCGGCGCGGGCGTACTCTCAAATTTATGAAACCCTCGGCAAGGCCAAGGCTTGATCGGCGCATTGGCGATACGTTTCGGGAAATTCCCCCTTGGAGGTTCTTGCGGATGGCAGGCACACATGTATTGGAGTTTAGCGATCAAAAATTTGAGGAAGATGTGCTGAAATCCTCCCAGCCGGTGCTGGTGGATTTCTGGGCGACTTGGTGCGCGCCTTGCCGCATGATGTCTCCCACGGTGGACGCCCTGGCGGAGGAATATGCCGGCCGAGCCAAAGTCGGCAAGGTGAACGTGGATGAAAACATCACGGTTGCCAGCCGCTATGGAATTCGCAGCATCCCCACGCTGCTTCTGTTCAATGGCGGGCAGATTCGTGAGCAAGTGGTGGGGAACGCGTCCAAAGACGCGATCAAGAAATTGCTGGATAAATACCTTTAGCAGCTTACAGCCTACAGCCATCAGCTAACAGCCCACAGTGGCCGCCGGCTGCGGGCAGTAAGCTGTCAGCTAATGAAAAGCAGGTCAGCATGGGTAAGAATGTTGTGGTGCTGGGTGTTCAGTGGGGTGACGAAGGCAAGGGCAAAGTGGTGGACGCCCTGGCGGCACACTTTGATATCGTCGCCCGTTATCAGGGAGGCGCCAACGCCGGCCACACGGTGTTGGTGGGGACGAAGAAGTATGTGCTCCAGCTTCTTCCCACCGGCATCATTCGTCCGGAGAAGGCTGCCGCCATCGGCAACGGCGTGGTGTTGGATCCGGAGGCATTGCAGCAGGAAATTCGCAAGCTGGAGCAGGCTGGCGCCAGCGTTGGCTCGCGGCTGAAGGTGAGCGACCGCGCGCACCTGATTCTGCCTTATCACCGCGCGTACGAACGGGCCGCCGAAGCGGCTCGCGGCGCCGGGAAAATCGGGACCACCGCCAAGGGGATTGGACCGGCGTACGAGGACAAGGCCGGGCGGCGCGGTTTGCGCGCATGCGATTTGCGCGATCCGGCGAAATTCCGCGAAAAGTGCATTTCCATCGTGGAAGAAAAGAACTGCATCAACGCCGCGCTTTTCGGAGTTCCTCCCTTAAACGCCGGGGAATTGGCGGACCAGTATTTGCAGGTGGGCGAGGGCATTCTTCCCTATCTGACGGATGTTTCCGTTTACCTCAATGCGGAGATGGATGGTGGCAAGCGCGTGCTTTTTGAAGGCGCGCAGGGAACCTTGCTGGACCTCGATCACGGCACCTACCCGTTTGTAACTTCTTCGAGCTCGACGGCCGGTGGAGCCTGCACGGGGACCGGCGTCGGGCCCACGCGCATCAACTCGGTCATTGGCGTGTCAAAGGCTTACACGACGCGAGTGGGAAGCGGGCCCTTCCCCACCGAGGCTCTGGGGCCGGAGGGGGAACAGATTCGTGCGCGTGGAGGCGAGTACGGCGCCGTCACCGGACGCCCGCGGCGCTGCGGCTGGTTTGATGTTCCTGTCGCGCGCTATAGCGCTCGCCTCAATCATCTGGATGCGCTCATCATCACCAAGCTGGATATCCTCGATTCCCTGGCGGAAATCCCGGTGGGTATCGAGTATGAATACAAGGGCAAGAGGTTTAAGGATTTTCCCCCGGAAATTGAATGCCTGGAGCAGTTGAAGGTTCACTACCAGACCATTCCCGGCTGGCAGAAGGACACCTACGGCGCTCGGGAGATTTCGCAACTGCCGTCCCGCGCACAAGATTACCTTCGATTCTTGGCTGACCAAGTGGGTGTGAAAATCGCCATGGTTTCAACCGGACCGGAGCGCGAGCAGTGCGTCTGGTTGGATGAATCGATCGTCTGTCCGTAGTCAGTTGTCCGTTGTCCGTGGTCGATCGGTAGTTTTCAGTCATCAGTCAGCATTGCGACTCCCGCGCCAGTCACCACGAGTCGTTAACTAAAGGACCCTCGACGAGACTTTCCTGTCTATGGAAGTTTCGACCTGACAACCGGAAACCGACTGCCGGCAACTGACAACTGACCACGGACAACGGACAGCCATCATGCTTTCCTTCGAGCAGGCGCTAAACATTGTCAAAGAGAAGTTGGCTGCCGCGAACCTTCGGCCGGGTAGAGAAGTTGTGCCTCTGGGCGAGGCGCACGGCCGCATCCTGGCTGAGGACGTTGTAGCGGACCGTGACTATCCGCCGTTTCATCGCTCTACGCGCGATGGATTTGCCGTGCGGGCTGAAGACGTGGCTACGTTGCCCTTCGAACTGCGCGTGCGGGGGGAAATTCGCGCGGGAGGACATTTCCTCGGCGCTTTAGGTGCCGGTGAGTGCGTCTCCATTATGACCGGCGCGCCGCTTCCCGTCGGCGCGGACGCGGTGGTTATGGTGGAATACGCGGAATCAGAGGGCGACAGGGTAAAGATCCAACGCGCGGTTCGAGCCGGGGAGAACGTTGTTCAGCAGGGAAGCGAAGCCCGCGCGGGATCACACGTTTTGCCGCGGGGTCGCAGATTGGGCGCCGGGGAACTGGGGCTGCTTGCTGCGGTGGGAAAATCGCGCGTGCCGGTTCATGTTCGGCCGGTAGTGGCGATGCTTTCGACGGGTGATGAGGTCGTGCCGGTGGAGCAGCAGCCCGAGTGGTTTCAAATCCGCAACAGCAACGCCGTGGCTCTTTCCGCACAGGTGGCTGACGCGGGTGGGACTCCTCACTGCCTGGGGATTGCGCCGGACCGGCCGGAAGCCTTGCACCGCATGATCCAGGAAGGATTGAAGGCGGACTTGTTGTTGCTGACCGGCGGGGTATCGGCGGGGAAATACGATTTTGTGGAACAAGTTCTTGCCGATTTGGGCGCCGAGTTCTATTTTCAGAGTGTGGCGCTGCGGCCGGGAAAGCCGCTGGTCTTTGGGCGCGTCGCGGGGAAATTCTTTTTCGGTCTGCCCGGCAATCCCGTCTCGACTTACGTCGCGTTCGCCTTGTTTGCGCGGCCGGCCCTGGCGGTCGTGGGGGGAGGGGAATTTGCCGCGCCGCTTTTTCTGCGGGCGCGCCTGGCTCAGCCTTTCCAGCAACGAACGGGATTGACCGCGTTCCTGCCTGCGCGCCTGGACCCGGCGTCCGGCGATCCCGTGGTGAGCTTGGTAAGCTGGCAGGGCTCGGGTGATTTAGTGGGAGTGGCCGCGGCCAATTGCTTTGTCGTCGTGCATCCGGACCAAACCGGCCTCGCCGCAGGGGACTGGGTTGACGTAATGGCGAAAGAACAGTGACGAGTGACAGGTGATGAGCGACCGAAAATCGAAACTCGAAAATCGGGCGAGTTTCGACTTTCCAGTTTCGAATTTCGTCTTTCGGCTGCTTGTCACTAGGCCCATGAAATGGTCAAAAAACTAAGTCATTACGACCCCGCCGGCCGTATCAAGATGGTCGACGTGTCTTCCAAGCCTGACACCTTGCGCGAGGCGAGGGCCAGCGTGCGCGTGAAGATGAGCGCGGCCGCCCGCCGCGCCGCCCGGCGCAATCCCAAGGGTGATCCCCTGCAGATTGCGCGCGTAGCGGGTATTGCGGCGGCCAAGCGTACCGCCGAGCTTATCCCTCTTTGCCATCCTCTGCTCTTGAGCCATATTGATGTTCAGGCCAATTTCTGCAAGAATGGCGTAGAGATTCAGTCCTCAGTTCGCACCACCGGCCCCACCGGAGTCGAAATGGAGGCTCTAACCGCGGCGGCAGTGGCGGCGTTGACGGTCTATGACATGTGCAAGGCGGCTGACCGCGGGATCGAAATCTCTGCCCTCCACTTGCTGGAAAAGAGCGGAGGCAGGAGCGGTATTTACCACGCCAAACCGAGGCGTGCGGGTTAGTGAGCAGGTGTCAGGCGCCGGCTCCGAAACTCGAAAATCGAAATTCGAAATTCGCAAGTCGGCATCGAATTTCGAGTTTTGAATTTCGAGTTTCGCTCGTTCCTAAAGCCTGACACGGGATACGTTAGGGAAGGGTGTGAGTGTGTCATCAGCTCTCAAGATCCTCGTCGTCGATGACAACCCGACGATTCTCCAACTGATTTGTCAGAGCTTGGAGAAGTGCGGCGAGATCATTACCGCCACGGATGGCGCTGATGCTCTGATGAAGACGATCGAGGCCAAGCCGGATTTGATCATTTCCGACTACACGATGCCGGTCATGGACGGTCGGGCGCTTTTTGACAAGTTGCGAGCGCGCAAGGAAACTCAGAATATTCCCTTCGTCTTTCTCGCCTCGCAAAAGGAAATTGATGAGCGCCTGCGCATGGCGGTGGAGGGCGCGGAGGATTATTTCGTCAAGCCCTTTTTCGCCCGCGACCTTTTGCAGCAGGCCCGGCGCATCACGGCGCGATTGCTCCAACAGCGCATGGAGAAGCAGGGCGGCGGCGCGGGCATCAAGGGGCGCCTGGCGGAGCTCAGCCTGATTGACTGGATGCAGTCTCTCGAACAGGGCCGCAAGACCTGCGCGCTGATCCTGCGCTCGGGCGGCGAGGAGTGTACGATTTATTTCAACGACGGCCAGGTGAACCACGCCGTTTGTGGCAACCTGAAAGGCGACCCCGCCGTCTTCAAGGTTCTCGCCTGGCTTGATGGCGACTGGGAAGTGGATTTCCAGAAGAATTCTCCCGAACACACCACCACCATGTCCACCCAGGGTCTGCTGATGGAAGGCATGCGGATGATGGACGAGGCCAACCGCGACGCGGGGTAAAGCAGGTGTCAGGTTCCAGGTGTCAGGGAAAATCGAAACTCGAAATTTGATTGCAGTTTTGCGATTTTCGAGTTTCGAGTTTCGAGTTTCGAATCTATAACCTGTAACCGGTAACCGGCAACCTAAAACCCACCATGCTACGCGCCAAAATCCTCGTGTTGAGTGACGCGTCTTCGCGCGGCGAGCGCTCTGACCTCTCCGGCCCGGCGGTTCGCGAGGTGTTGGAAGCGCGCGGATGGCACGTGGCCTCCGTCGAAATCCTTCCCGATGATTTAGATGCCATTCGACAACGGCTGGAAGCTCTCACTGACGCGGACGATTGCGACGCCGTGATAACTTCGGGCGGCACGGGTGTTGGCCCGCGCGATGTAACTCCCGAGGCAACGCGCGCGGTCATCGAAAAGGAAATTCCCGGTCTGCCGGAACTGATGCGTGCGGAAGGAGTCAAGAAGACTCGGCGCGCCGCACTGTCGCGTGGCGTGGTGGGCGTGCGCAAAGGCAAACTCATCGTCAACCTCCCCGGAAGCCCCAACGGCGCCCGCGAGTCGCTCCAGAGCATTCTGGATTTGTTGCCCCACGTCGTGGACCTCATTCAAGGCCGCACAGCTCACCATGATTAGCTGGAATGTACGGTCAGCGTCGTCCTCATGGTGGGTTTGAGGCCATCGGCGAAGGCCCACAGGAAGACGTTGACCGTGGTTACACACTCGCGCTAGGGATTCAAGCCTTGATGGCAACAGCTTTGAAAAAGGTGTAACAGAACACGCCGTCGGCTTCCGTTGTCCGGTAAAGGTCCTTGATGCCCTGGTCAAAAGCGAAGGCGTCGATGATTCCGGCGCTGAGGGCGGCGTTGCGCGTGCCTGCAATCATGGCGGTGAACGTCTTCTTGGTAAAACCTTCCACCAATTCCACCCGGCTCGCATCCACATAGACCATGCGCGGGGAAACGTGAATCGATTCGTAGCCTGCCTGGCACAAGAGGGGGTAAAGTTCTCTCCCGATCAAGGCATTGCCGCCGGCCCGGCGCTGCAACTCCACCTGGCATTGAATGGCCCGATGGGCCGCGGCGCTGTCTGGATGGAAGAACGTCGAGCCGTGGTCGCCCTCGATCACGGTGATGGTGCCGCCGCGCTTGAGAACCTTTTTCAGCGCCTGCAATGCCCCGACCGGCTGCGCCAGGTGCTCCAGGACGAAGCACACAAAGACGTGATCGAACGACTTCGGGGCATAGGTAAGATGAAAGATGTCGCCCAGCTCGAATTGCACGTTGGTGAAACCGGCCGCTTCAATCTTTTTCCTGGCTTCGGCCAGAGAAGCCGCGGAAATGTCCACGGAAGTGATCAGCGCCTGCGGGCTATTCCGCGCCAGGGTGATGGTTTGAGCCCCCACTCCACAGCCTGCTTCCAAAACGCGGCTGCCGGCGGGATAAGACGTGTCGGAGTGCAACAACTCAACCAAGGCCGAGGCTTGATCTTGTAGCCGCAGCTTTTCTCTCAAATCGTAGCCGTGAACGTAGGGTCGGTTCATCTTTTCTCTTCTCGTATCCGATGCCGGGGCAATATAAGCTCCCGATCTGTAATTCCCGCCTGAGGTACTCATCTGCCTTGCGAATTCCAGCGGGAAAGGTCGGAGGGTGTAAGCGCAATTCTGAATGGTGACGTCGAAAGTAACACAGATTCTACACCGATCACGTATGCTTGTGGCATGGCATAACACTTTCTATTGGGAGCGACCCTGGAAGGGGCGGCACCGCGCCAAGGCTATCCAGACCGGTGACAAGCTATCATCTCAATGCGGCTCTGCCGCCCTGCTGTCGTGAAGATAGCTGTGCCGAAGGCAGCTTGGGGTGCGGTAGCAGCAGCCACCGCCTTTCTCTCACCTCCCCCGGCAGCTTTGCCCTACGAGCCGAAGTCGGAAGGCGGTAGCTGCTGCTACCGCAGTCCAAGGCGCTTCGCGCGTCTTCATCGTTAGTGAGTGCCCCCGGGTGCATGGGCGTTGGTGGGAATGGGGTGAAAGAATTCAAGGCCGCGGATTTGCCCGGATTCGCAAGGATCAAAAGCAGAGGACGTATCCGTGCTGCTCAGTGTCGATCCGTGGCTCGATGCGGTTTTTCACACCTATTCCGGCGGAGCGACTGTATGTAGGCTCTGAAACCCGTTTTTCTCTTGACAAGATGATCTTTGTGGGCTACAAAGTAGGGGTGTTAGAATCGAGGCGGTGCGATGTCGCTGCGTAAGTCTCCCACCCTGACTCCTGCTCTGGTGGCCTCCAATCGCCGCAACGCCCAAAAATCCACAGGCCCCCGGACCGCGCGCGGAAAGGCGTGGTCGCGGCTAAACCGCTTCCGGGACGGGAAGCGTTCGCCGCAGTACATCAATTTCTATAAGGCCCTGTACAATGCGCCGCTCGGCGAGGTGGCGAGCACGGTGCGGAGACTCCTTTCGCCCATGCCGGTGGTTCCCGGGCCGTTTATAGATCTTGCGTCTTCGGCGGCCCAAGCGGATATCGAAATCTGCAAGGAGTGGGTGTTGACGCGTTCGCAGAGGAAGTGAAAAAAGAGTGCATACTCGTACGTTCGGAGCCGGAATGTTATTGAAAACAAAAGCAAACACAAAATCGGATGCTGGATAACCCGTCATATTGTTGAATCTAAATGGCTTATTTGATTACGGCCAGGATGTTAGCTAACGATATGAGCAAAAATGAGATAACGGGTTCGCGTGGGGCCAATATGGGTGTGTGCGTTGAGTTTATTTTGCCAATTGGCAGCATAAAGCCACCTCGACATATAAACGACCCGCTCCCCGCGGGGCCATGAAATGCCAGCTTGGCGAAGGTTTGTGCTATGATTCTAGCTGCAAACAGGAGGGACTTCCAGCGTGCTTAACTCTTACGGACCGATCGTCATCTTCGCGGTGATCGCCGCGGCCTTTCCGATTGTGACCTTGTGGATTTTCAAGTTCATTCGCCCCTCCTTCCACGCCACCTCGGAAAAGGTCATGCCCTACGAGTGCGGTATCACGCCGGAATCCGACGCGCGCCATCGCTACACAGTGCGGTTCTACGTCATAGCCATCCTCTATGTGGTTTTCGCGGTGGAGACGGTTTTCCTCTACCCTTGGGCGGTGCAGTTCACGGCGCTGGGCCTTTACGGACTGGTGGAGATGCTGGTTTTTCTAGGCATCCTGATTGTCGGCTATGTCTGGCTGTGGAAACGCGGCGCGCTGGATTGGATTTAGCTTCCGCTTGTCCCTCCCCAACCGACCGTAAGAGACCCGTATACGTGAGCAACCTGTCTTGTAGAGAGGCCCAATGGCTCAGGGAAAGGCTGTGGAACCCAGGCCGAATGAACTCAGGGCGCTCGCGGAATGTGTGGCCTCTGTGGTCGCGAGCGGTAGTGTAACCGATGAGTCGCGGGCGCGCCTGAAAGCCAAATTGGCCGAGCGCGGCTTTACCAGCATACGTGCTTACCCCCGCTCGCTCGAGCAGGATCCCCTCCTGACTGACTGCTATTACCTCGCTGCCGACGTGCTGGGCGGAAGTGCTGTCCAGCCACTTTTGCTGCAATTGTTTGTTAGACCACCGGCCATTGCCGGGCGTTTTGCGAATCCGGTGTGGGAGGTGGCTTGGCTTCTTTCCAGCGGGACGGACGCGAGGCTGACGGCCTATTCCTTTGCCTCGCACGACCACGCTACCATCGGCGCGTTCGCTCGTGACGTGGCGCCGGCCTTCATGCCGCGTCCGCAGCGGGCTCTTCCCGCCATCGCCACGGGCAATCGCCATCCGGAAATCAGCCTGCCCGCGGCTTTTGCGGCCTTCGGCACGATCTTGGAAAAGTTCGGAGCCAACTGGGCGTCCACCGTGCAACTTTCCGCCACGCGCGAGATGACCACCGACGACGCCATCGCGGCGCGCAGCGGAGACGATCCCGTGGCGGTGGGCCACACCCGCGTTTCCATCCGCCACCTGTATCATGCAGGACTTTGGGCGGCGATTCGCGCGGGCTGGCGCGCCGGCTATACGGCGGAAGCCGACCACTTTATCGTTTCCGGCTCGACGGACGCAGAAATCGGTCGCTCAGTGGAAATGGTCAAGGAAGCCATTCGCCACGCCGCCGGCTACACCAAATTCACCACTGACACCTCCCGCCTGTTCGAGCTTGAGAGCGACCTGCGCCATCCCCACGCCTGGAGCGCCGCCGCGGTGGAAGAACGCTTCCAGCAGATCTTTTCGGCGGAGGAAGCGCGCTGGGTGCTGGCGGAGTTCTCCCGACAATTCCATATTGATTCCACGACGTACGTGTTTTCGCAGGAAGAAATCCTGCGGCTTGCCGTCAAATTCGGCCGCAGCATCAAGCTGAACGAGGATCTGTTTGATTCCATTCGCGCCGCCAAGGCGGGGCAGGGAACCGGCAAGGTGTTTGATTTTGAGCCCTCGCTGGATGAGGCGGAAACGCTGACCACGCCGAAGGAACTGCTTTTCTACATGCACTGGCTGAAGGCTCATGGCCGCCCGGCGCAGTTGGTGCCGCCCAATCTCGGCTTCAAGAAGCGCCAGGCCTATCCGGGGAAAATGGAGACGACCACCGAGCACGGGAAGGGGTTGGATGAGTATTCGCACCACAAGATGTGGCCGGAATTGGTGCCGAACGTGGTGCGTGAATTCCAATCGCAGCCGCTGGGCGAACTTGCCGCGCGCGTGGCCGAACTCGCCGCCGTGGCGCGGTACTTCGACGGCACCTTGAGCATCCACTCCGGCAGCGGCAAGCAGGCGGAGGTTTTGCAAGCGATTGGCCGCTCCACGCGCGGCCGGGTGAATTACAAGATCTCCGGTGAACTCCAGTTGCAGCTCTTCGATGTGCTTTCCGAGCAGCCGGCGGGTTCTCCCTGGCGCCAACTCTTCGAGCGCATGGCGAATCGCGCGCGGCAGTTTGCCCAAAAAGGCGCCTTCGGAGCAGAAAGCGAGTTGGCTGACCATTACGTGAAAATGGGGCGCGAGTATTACCTGGGAGATGCAGCGCGCGGACGCGTGGATGGGAACCTGTTCCAGGTTTTCTGGCTCGGCAACCTGGTGGGAAGCCGCGATACGCAAGCGCCCGACGGCGACCACCGCTTCTTCAAGGAGAAACTCGACGAGCTGCGGGAGGATTTGCTGGTGGAAGTGCGCCGGCGGAATTCTCGCTACATTGTTTGGCTGGCGGAGCATCTGCGCGCGTCGAAACCGGCGTAGGGGCGATTCGTCAACCGCCCGTACTATTCGACGCCTCGATGCCTATGCAAGAAAGGGCTTGACATTCGCTTTTTGTTCGCCTATGATTTCCGGCGAGTAACCCAGACAATCGAAAACCAAGGGGCGGGTTACAAATCCAACATTGTGGAGGAAATCATGGCACTGAACGAAGCATTGCTGCCGGAGTTCGACCAGGAAATGGCTCATACCCGAAAGTGTCTGGAGCGCGTGCCCGACGATAAGTTTGATTGGAAACCCCACGCGAAATCGATGACCGTGCGGCAGTTGACGACGCACTTGGCCCTATTCCCGGAATGGATGGTTGATACCTTGGCAAAGGAGTCCTTCGACTACGCGCCGGTCGGAGGCGGTGGGTATAAGCCGCCGGTCTTCAACTCGCACAAAGATCTGCTGGAGGTATTTGACCGTGATGCCGCCAAGGCGCGGGCGGCTTTGAAAGGAGCGAGTGATGCGCAACTCATGGCCACTTGGAGCTTGCTCGCGGGAGGGAAGACGATCTTTTCCATGCCGCGGATTGCGGTGCTGCGAGGCATGGTGATGAATCACATGATTCACCATCGCGCCCAACTGGGAGTCTACCTGCGGCTCAATGATGTTCCGGTGCCGGCCATCTATGGTCCGTCGGCGGACGAGCAAGGGTGATCGCCAAGCTCAGGTCGCGCTGCACCTGCGCTTTCATTTTGGGCCCGCATTTTGGGTGAAGAACCCCGGTAGTTTGCGCTGTGTACAAACCGCCGCGAGCTGCTGGGGCTCTTCGCCAGGTGGTGCGAAGTGCGGATGATCTGGTGGCGGCAACGGGTCCGGCAATACAACGCTAGCGGGCTTCTCGCTGCGGCCCCCCGTAAGCCTCGCCGCGGACGGATTCCTTGCTGAAGCCGCACCGGCGCAAAATCCCCTTGCCGTTTTCAATCATCTGAGGGTGACCGCAGAGGTAGACCGTCGTCTTATTGGGTTCGAGTTTGAGCTCGTCGATGTACTTGCGGAGGACGTCTTCCACTCGCCCGACTTCCCCTTTCCATTCCGGGTCCTCCCAGGGCCGGCTGATGACGGGGATGTAGCGGAGCCAGGGAAACTCACGGGCGAGGCCTTCCAGTTCATCGCGATAGGCAAATTCCCAGGAGCGGCTGGCGGCTTGCAGCACCACCAACATGGCATCGATCTGGCGTCCTTGCCGCGCCTCGCGCGCCAGCGCTCGGGCGATGCTGACGTACGGAGCAACCCCCGTCACGGTGCAAACCAGAAGGTGCTGCTTGTGTCCGCTCTTGCCATCGAAAGCAAAGGTCCCCTTGGCGTTACGCCGCATCAGCACCGTATCCCCTACTTGGCGGTGGTAAAGCGGTGGCGTAACCCGGCCTTGCATCACCAGCTCGAAGAAAAACTCCATCTCCGCCTCGTGCGGGCTCGAACAGATCGAGTACGACCGCTCCACCACCTTGCCTTCTTCCTCGATTCCCAGCATCGCATACTGGCCCGGCTTAAAGGCAATGGGGTGCTCGGGGCGAACCCGAATGGACCACAAATCCTCCGTATGATCTTTGCGGAAGATGATCTTCGCTTTCTGAAACCTCTCGGCAGACACACTCATGCGCTCTGAACTTGCCCCCTTCGTTCAGTTTGCGGACTGGGACCCCCTACCCTGCGTGCGGTGTGGGAACTCGACCGCGAAGCTTTAGTTCCAAGTACCTGTATGGATCACCCACCCCTTCAGAATCTCAGAACTCCCGCCGTGGGTCAACTGGCGAAAGACCAGGTGAAGAACCGCGCGCGGCCGCACCCGCCCTTGCAGGAGAGGAGCCAGGACTGAGGAGTCTTGGCGTCGAACCGGGAGCCGCAAAGCTCAAGTGAGGGGCATTGGACCTGACTTCAGCGTCATCAACCGTCATCCCGCGCTTTTCGGAATGCCAGAGTTGGAGTAAACTCTAATCGTGCGCCTGTAGCTCAGATGGATAGAGCGGCAGACTTCGAATCTGTAGGTCGGGTGTTCGAGCCACCCCAGGCGCGCCAACTAACCCTTTGCCGAGGGAATAACGCAACTCTTCGCGGGCCTCAAGTTAGATGCGGCGTTGAGTACTGCCGTCTTCGACCACCGGGGGACGATTCAGCGTCTCGACGTGTTCTGTGGTTTAGCATGAGTGAGTAGCCTGCAAAATGCGGAATTGTGCGATTCCGACTATTCACCGGAATCTGTAATAAGCGCCCTTCCGGTCACTCTGATCTCATTCTCGGTGAGCACGTACTTCCCCAGCTCGGAGAAAGGGGCACCCGCTTACCTAGTGAGCAAAAGGTGAAAGTGTGTTGTTCCCGCTGTTGCGCTGCTGCAAGCGCCAGCACTCCGGGCGCCAGGGCCAAAAACTGAAACCATAGTGGACTTGCCAGCATCATAGCTTCGTGCGAGTCTTGTTTCTTGGGAAGACTATATTCAATACAACGCGCAAAGGCACCGCGCACCCATGACGTTTTCGCCGAACCTCACTCCTCCGGCATCAAATAGGATGTATATCAACGCGGTTCTTTTCCTCGCCATCGACGGCGAACGGGCTTTACCTTCTTTAAAAGAAAGGAAACTCAAATGGAACTGGGAATGATCGGACTGGGCCGAATGGGGACCAACATGGTGCGGCGCCTCCTGCGGGCAGGCCACCAGTGCATCGTTTACGACCTCCAGCCGGAAGCTGCACAGACACTGGCCAAAGAGGGGGCGGTGGGAACAACCTCGCTCGAAGACTTCGCGAATAAGCTGAAACTTCCCCGCGCCATTTGGATGATGGTGCCGGCCGCCGTGGTCGATGCCACGCTCGACACCCTCATCCCACTTCTCGATCGCGGTGACGTGGTCATCGACGGCGGCAATTCCTTCTACCATGATGATATCCGGCGCGCTGCGGAACTGAAACCGAAAGGCATCCACTATGTGGACGTTGGGACCAGCGGCGGAGTCTGGGGGTTGGAACGGGGCTACTGCCTGATGATTGGCGGTGATGAAACCGTGGTCAGGCGAATCGACCCCATTTTCGCCGCGCTGGCCCCGAGTGTCGAGGCAGCGCCGCGCACGCCCGGCCGGGAGAAGCTGGGCGGCACCGCCGAACATGGCTACCTGCGCTGCGGCGGGAGCGGCGCGGGCCATTTCGTCAAAATGGTCCACAACGGCATCGAGTACGGCATCATGGCCGCCCTCGCGGAAGGTTTGAACATCCTTCGCCATGCCAACGCCGGCAAGCAGCAGCGCACCGTGGATGCTGAAACCACGCCGTTGCGCAACCCCGAGAATTGCGCGTATGACCTGAATCTGCCCGACATCGCCGAGGTCTGGCGCCGCGGCAGTGTTATCGCTTCGTGGCTCCTGGACCTGGCCGCCGCGGCGCTCCTCGATAGCCCGGACTTGGCGAAATTCGCCGGCCGGGTGTGGGACTCGGGGGAGGGGCGCTGGACGATCGCGGCGGCCCTCGACGAGGCGGTTCCGGCCCCCGTTCTCAGCGCGGCGCTGTATGCGCGCTTCAGCTCGCGCGGCCAGGACGACTTCGCCGACAAGATGTTATCCGCCCTTCGTTACCAGTTCGGCGGCCACAAGGAAAAGGCCGCTACCAAGGAGGTAGGCGCCTGATGGATGCCTCCCGTTCGGACGCGCTGGTGCTCTTTGGGGTGACGGGCGACCTCGCCCACAAGATGACTTTCCCGGCACTCTATGCGATGGTGAAACGAGGTGCCCTCAAGGTTCCGATTATCGGCGTGGCATTCCCGAAGTGGAGCCTCGCGCGTCTGCGCCGGCGCGCGGTGGACAGCATCAAGCGATCAGGCGGGATCGATAACCGTCAGGCCCTCCAGCATCTTCTGTCCCTGCTCAGGTATGTGAGCGGGGATTATCGCGACCCGGGCACGTTCGCGGCGATAAAAAAGGCACTGGGTAGCGCTCGGCGCCCCGCGCATTACCTGGCGATTCCGCCCTCGCTCTTCGAAACGGTGATTAAAGGGCTCGGCGCCGGGAACTTGGCCGAGAATGCACGCGTTATTGTCGAAAAGCCGTTCGGACGCGACCTGGCCTCCGCGCGGGAGCTCAACCGCATTGCTCACACGGTGTTTGCGGAAGACTCGATATTTCGCATCGATCACTTCCTGGGGAAGGAGGCGATCATGAATATCTTGTATTTCCGCTTCGCCAATTCCTTCCTGGAGCCGATCTGGAACCGCAACTACGTGGCCAGCGTGCAGATAACTCTTTCCGAGGATTTCGGTGTGGGGAACCGCGGCGCGTTTTACGAAACCGCCGGCTGTCTGCGCGACGTGATTCAGAACCACCTTTTCCAAATCGTTGCGCTACTGGCCATGGAGCCGCCGGCGGGCAGGCACTTTGGAGCCGTACACACCGAGAAAGCCAAGATATTCCAAGCCATGCGCCCTCTTGCGCCGGACGACGTGGTGCGCGGCCAATATGGCGGCTACCGTAAGGAGCCGGACGTGGCGAAGAACTCCGACGTCGAGACGTTCTGCGCCCTGCGGCTTTTCATCGATTCTTGGCGCTGGCAGGGTGTGCCCTGGTATCTGCGCTCCGGCAAATACCTGGCTGATACCGCGACCGAGATTCTGGTGGAGCTGAAGCCCCCGCCGCAGAGGCTTTTCGCCGACTCCGCTCCGACGATCGGCCGCGCCAACTACCTGCGTTTCCACCTTTCCCCCAACGCGGCCATCGCCCTCGCCGCTCGCGTCAAGCTCGCCGGGAAGGACTTCGTCGGGGAACAGCGGGAGCTTTACTTGCTGGAAGAAACGCCGGCAGAGGAATCGCCTTACGAGCGGCTTTTGGGCGACGCCATGGCCGGAGATGGAGCCCTCTTCACTCGTGAAGACGCGATTGAGGCTGCCTGGGCGGTGGTCGATCCAATTCTCAAGACCCACCGTCGAACGCGGCCCTACAAGCGCGGTAGCTGGGGGCCGAAAGAGGCCGACGGGATTATCGCTCCCGGCGGCTTTTGGCACAACCCCGGACCGAAGGAGGCTTCCGGAGGATGAGCGTGAGAGTACCGTTGTTCCGTAAGCCGTGCCTGCGGTGTTCCGTCACTTGACAGGTGGAGTGATGCTTAGCAATCAGAAAACTCTTGTTCCTGTTGTGGTCACGGATACCTCGCGGCACGTCTTTACGACTCCAGCGATTACTTGGCCCTGTACTATACTGGTTAATCTCAATGTGAGGGGCCAGGGGACCGAGACTTATCCGAACCTGGCGTAGCCGAAATCAAATAGGTGTCAGGACACCAAGGAGAACCCATGAGCGAGCAACCCCGTGTCAGCCACCCGATGTACAACCTTCTACCCACGGAAATCGGGGGTTTCGATTCCCTGGCGGAGCTTGCCCTGAATCTGCGCTGGTCGTGGAATCATGCCACCGACGAAATATGGCGGCAGCTCGATCCCAAACTGTGGGACCTTACGCATAACCCCTGGGTGGTCCTGCAAACGGTCTCGCGCGACCAGATCGATCGCGTGTTGTCCGACCCCATTTTTCGCAAAAAGCTTGAGGGTTGGGTGCAGACCAGGCGGAACACGCTGGCGGCGCCCGCGTGGTTTCAGGAAAATCATGCGCAGAGTTCCCTGACCTGCGTCGCTTATTTCAGCCTGGAATTCATGTTGAGTGAAGCATTGCCCATTTACTCGGGCGGGCTGGGTAATGTGGCCGGTGATCAACTCAAAGCCGCGAGCGACTTGGGTGTGCCGGTGGTCGGGGTGGGCCTGCTCTACCAGCAGGGCTATTTTCGCCAGGAGATCGATAAGGACGGAGGGCAACAGGCCCTCTATCCGTATAATGATCCCGGACAGTTGCCGATCACCCCCTTGCGCCAGCCGAACGGGGAGTGGCTGCGTTTAGAGATCGTCTTGCCGGGATACTCAGTCTGGCTGCGCGCCTGGCAGGTCCAGGTGGGCAGGGTGAAGCTTTACCTCCTGGACAGCAATGACGCGGCGAACCTCCCTATTGATCGGGGGATTACCAGCGAGCTTTACGGGGGCGGAGCGGATTTGCGCCTCGAGCAGGAACTGCTCCTCGGGATCGGCGGATGGCGGTTGCTCCGCGCGCTCGGGATCCAACCGGAGGTCTGCCACCTGAATGAAGGGCACGCGGCGTTCGCCGTCCTGGAACGTGCCCGTAACTTCATGGAAGACACTGGGCAGCCTTTCGAAGTGGCGCTGGCGGTTACCCGCGCGGGTAATCTCTTCACCACCCACACGGCCGTGGCTGCCGGCTTTGACCGTTTCGACTCTGCCCTCATCGAGCAACACCTTAGGGGGTATGCCGAGAAGGAGCTGGGCATTGCGTTTCACGATTTGCTGGCTCTGGGCCGCCAGAACCCCGCCGACTCTTCCGAGCCTTTCAACATGGCGCATCTGGCCATCCGCGGGAGCGCCGCGGTGAATGGTGTAAGCCGCCTGCACGGGGAAGTCAGCCGGCGCCTCTTTTTGCCGCTGTTTCCGCGCTGGCCGGAGGCCGAAGTCCCCATCGGACATGTAACCAACGGAGTTCACGTGCCCACCTGGGACTCGGCTCCGGCCGATGATCTTTGGACAGAAGCCTGTGGTAAGAAACGCTGGCTGGGAACGACGAAAAGCCTGGAACAGGATGTTCGCCAGATTTCCGACGGCAAGCTCTGGGAGTTTCGCACCGCCGCCACCAAGACCTTTGTGGAGTATGTTCGTGAACGCTTGTCGCTCGACATGGAGACAAGACATGCGCCGTCCGAGGAGATCGAAGCGACAAAGCATCTTTTTGATCCCAACGCCCTCACTTTGGGCTTTGCCCGCCGCTTTGCCACGTACAAGCGGCCGAACTTACTGCTGCATGACCCGGCGCGACTGCTTCGTCTCCTGACCCATCCGCAGCGCCCCGTGCAACTCATCATCGCCGGCAAGGCGCATCCTGCGGACCAGGCGGGACAGGCCATGATTCGGGAATGGATGCATTTCATCTGGCAGCCCGCGGCGCGTCCCCATGTGATCTTCCTCAGTGACTACGACATGCTCTTGACCGGCCAACTGGTGCAAGGCGTGGACGTTCTGGATCAACACGCCACGGCGACCTTGGGAGGCCTGCGGGACGAGCGGCATGAAGGTGCTGGTCAATGGCGGCCTCAATCTTTCGGAATTAGACGGCTGGTGGGCGGAGGCCTACACGCCGGAAGTCGGCTGGGCGCTCGGAGACGGTCAGGAACATCATGACGATCCGGCTTGGGACGCGGCCGAAGCCGAAGCGCTCTACGATCTGCTCGAACGGGAAGTGATTCCCGAGTTTTATGCCCGCGACGCGCAAGGTATCCCCACGGCTTGGGTGGCGCGGATGCGGAACAGCATGGCGAGCTTGACGCCGCGCTTTTCCGCCAACCGCGCCGTGGGCGAATACACCGAGCAACATTACCTCCCGGCGGCAGCCGCCTACCGTAAGCGCGCTGCCGACAAAGGCGCCGTCGGGAAGAACATCGCCAATTGGGAACATGCTCTGAAAGAGAAATGGGCCACCCTGCGCTTTGGCGATGTGAAGGTACAGACCAATGCGGTCCAGCACATCTTTGAGGCCGAGGTGTTTCTCAATGGCCTCGATCCGAACGCCGTGCGAGTCGAGCTGTATGCCGCGGGGACTAATGGCAGCAGCCCGATCCGAGAGGAGATGACTCGCGTTCATGAATTGCGTGGAGCAGACAGCGGCCACGCTTACGTCGCCCAGGTGCCCGCCACCCGTCCGGTTACCGACTACACGGCGCGAGTGATCCCGCACTGCGAAGGTGTTGCAATCCCGCTCGAAGCTGCGGGAATCCTGTGGCAACGATGATTTGATCGGTCGCTCCGGCGGAACATCAGCTACCGGCCTTGTCCTCACGGATGCGTACGGGCTTTTCGGGGTGGTCGCCAGCGTCCTCGACGCCCTCCACGGCCTCGGCCGCGAATGCTTGATCCGTCTCGGCAAGTTCTTCGACGCTCTCTACGTCAGCCTCCGCAATTGTCGAAAGCCCCTGATCATCACCCGATTGCCCGGCGCTGTCAGAACCTGTTTGCTCCGAATCGTTTTCAAGTTCTTCGAACTCAACCTCGTTCTCCCGCACCTTACGTCTCGACATAAATACCTCCCCAGAGCGCCACCATGGAGTGCCGAACAGTGGTTGCTTATTGGATGAATTTCGCCACCGTTCGGATGGGCCCCTTGATCGCGGCGATACTTTTCAGCCAGGCGCGGGCCGTCACCATTGCCCGACATCGCCGAGTATCACACTTTAGGTTTGCGAGATCGACCCTTCAGCGTTCTGGCGCTTTTGAACAGCCTTTTCTCGTCGCTGCTTGCGGAGAGCTGTTTGGTTTTCGACTCCAGCTTCTGAGACTCTCGGACGGTTTCCACTTCCTTCGCATTCGCGCGTGCGGTAATCTCTCGTCTTCCATCTGTGCTTGGCATTTCTTTATCGTCTCATTTCTGCCCTGCAAGACGTTCAGTCTTGCACGGCTCCGCCATTCCCACTTGTCCAGGCCATAGGGCGCCAGCGTACCTTAGTAGTTCAACATAGAATATAACATCAACGATTCCCTCGCACGGTCTCTGTTTCGCCGACACGGGCAAGCTACGCCCGTCAAGCTGCTGAATCCGGAGAAATGGCCGTGAGCAATCTGCGACAGCCAATATAGCTAGGAGCCGTCATGGAGCCGTCATGGAACCGTCATACTCAGAACGCGCTCATTCTGTTATCCTACCCATCAGAAATAGATGGGCGCGTTATCGGCCCGAGCTGAAGAAAGGAGTATCCATACTATGACGACAAGCACTCTTTCCCCGGAATTACTTCAGAAGATGGATGCATATTGGCGCGCCGCTAACTATTTGTCGGTTGGGCAGATTTATCTCTACGACAATCCCTTGCTGAGGCGGCCGCTGGCGCTCGCGGACGTGAAGCACATGCTGCTGGGGCACTGGGGTACGACCCCCGGGCAGAACTTCATCTATGTGCACTTGAACCGGGTCATCAAGAAATATGACCTCGATATGATCTATGTTTCCGGCCCCGGGCACGGCGGCCCCGCGGTGGTGGGCAACACGTACCTCGAGGGCACCTACAGCGAGATCTATCCCGACATCAGCCAGGATGAGGACGGGCTGCGGAAACTTTTCATCCAGTTTTCCTTTCCCGGAGGGATTCCCAGCCACGCCTCGGCGGAGTGCCCGGGTTCGATCCATGAGGGCGGCGAGTTGGGTTATTCGCTCAGCCATTCGTTCGGAGCGGTGTTTGACAATCCCGATCTCGTGGTCGCCTGTGTGGTGGGCGATGGCGAGGCGGAAACGGGACCGCTGGCCACGGCATGGCATTCCAACAAGTTTCTCGATCCGGCCACCGACGGCGCGGTGCTGCCCATCCTGCATCTCAACGGCTACAAGATTGCCAACCCCACCGTTCTGGCGCGCATCACTCACGAGGAATTGGAACAGTTGCTCCGCGGCTATGGGTGGACGCCCTACTTTGTCGAGGGTCACGACCCCGCACTCATGCACGAGGCCATGGCTACGACGCTCGACACGGTGGTGGAGCATATCAAGAAAATCCAGCAGGACGCCCGCGTCCGCGGCAACCTCGCGCGTCCGCGCTGGCCGATGATCGTCCTCAATTCCCCCAAAGGCTGGACGGGGCCGAAAGTGGTTAATGGTTTGCAGGTCGAGGGCACCTTCCGGGCGCACCAAGTGCCGCTCTCCGACCCTGCCACGCATCCCGCACACCTCAAGCAGTTGGAAGACTGGCTGAGGAGCTATCGGCCGGAGGAGCTCTTCGATGCGCAGGGCCGCCTGAAACCGGAATTGGCCGAACTCGCGCCCAAGGGCGAAAGGCGCATGGGCGCGAATCCCCATGCCAACGGCGGCATTCTGCTCCGCGACCTGCGGATGCCGGATTTCCGCGACTACGCCGCCAACGTGCCCTCGCCCGGGGCGCCCGGCATCGGCGACACGCATGTGCTGGGGCCTTTCCTGCGCGATGTGACGAAGCTGAACAGTGAGAAGCGGAATTTCCGGGTCTTTGGCCCGGACGAGACACTCTCCAACGGCCTGGAAGCCCTCTTTCAAGTGACCCAACGCCAATGGGACGCCGCCACCGTGCCCAATGATGAATTTCTCGCTCCTCAGGGCCGGGTGATGGAAATGCTCAGCGAGCACCAATGCGAGGGCTGGCTGGAGGGCTACCTGCTCACTGGGCGGCATGGGCTCTTCAATTGCTACGAGGCGTTCATTCATATTATTGATTCGATGTTCAACCAGCACGCCAAGTGGCTGAAGGTCACCTCGGAACTGTGGTGGCGGCGGAAGATCTCCTCGTTGAACTACCTGCTGGCCTCGCATGTCTGGCGGCAGGATCACAACGGCTTCACCCATCAGGATCCCGGTTTCATCGACCACGTCGTTAACAAGAAGGCCGAGGTCGTGCGCGTCTACCTTCCCCCCGATGCCAACTGCCTGCTTTCGGTGATGGACCACTGCCTGCGCAGCCGCCATTACGTCAACGTGGTGGTGGCGGGCAAGCACCCGGCGCCGCAGTGGCTCACGATGGATGCCGCCGTCAAGCACTGCACCGAGGGCATCGGCATTTGGCAGTGGGCCAGCAACGACCAGGCGGTGGCGCCCGACGTGGTCATGGCCTGCTGTGGCGACGTGCCCACCTTGGAGACGCTCGCCGCCGTCTCCATATTGCGCCAGCATCTGCCCGAACTGAAAATCCGTGTCGTCAACGTCGTGGACCTCATGAAGTTGCAGCCACAGACCGAGCACCCGCACGGGTTGAGCGACAAGGAATTCAACGAGCTCTTCACCCTGGATAAGCCGGTCATCTTCGCTTTCCACGCTTACCCTTGGTTGATCCACCGGCTCACCTACCGGCGCGCCAACCACGCCAACATCCACGTCCGCGGCTACAAGGAAGAGGGCACCATCACCACCGCCTTTGACATGACGGTACTGAACGAACTGGACCGCTTTCACCTGGTGATGGATGCCATCGACCGCCTGCCGCAAACCGGCGACAGGGGCATCTACCTGAAGCAGCAGCTCAAGGACAAGCTGATCGAGCACAAGCAGTACATCAACAAGCACGGCGAGGATCTGCCGGAGGTTCGCAACTGGAAATGGAGCCCCCCCCAATGAACGCGCAGGCTCGGGCCGGAGGGAGACCGGTTCATCAAATCATCGGACCATCTTGGACCAATCCCGAGAACCGCCGACGAGTCGATCAGACGCTGAGCGCCCCCGGCTCATTGCCTAGCCCACAAAGGCGAATCACCAGAGGTGGTAATAGCCGTCGCGGCGCGCCAGCTCCACGGGAAGGCCAAACAGGCTGGTAAGACGCTCGGTGGTCAAAAGCTCGCCCTTGGCGCCATCGGCAAAGATCCGACCCTTGCGCAGCAGGATCACGCGGTCAATCTCCGGAAGAATGTCGGGGAGGTGGTGCGTCACCATCAGGATCCCGGTGCCAGCCTGCGCCAGTTTTCGCAAAATGTCACGGAGTTCCAGGGCCGCGCGAAAATCCAGGCTATTGCTCGGCTCATCCAGCAACAGGGCCAGCGGATCGTGTACCAGGGCGCGGCCGATGAGCAGCCGGTGCGCCTCACCCGATGACATCCCATTCATCTCACGATCGGCCAGATGCCGCGCCTCCAAAAGTTCCAGCACCTGGTTGGTCTTTTCCCTCATCGCCGCGGTGACTTGGTGATAAGGGTAAACCCCGATGCTGCTGAAAAATCCGGAGAGCACCATCTCGCGGCCGGTGATTTCTCGCGTGCAGCGCTGCATGAGCTCGCTGGAAACAATCCCCAATAACGGGCGCAGCTCGAATATGTTCCAGGCATCGCGCCCCAGGATGGTAAGCGACGATTGGGGCTCTGCCAGCGGATAGCACTCGCGCGTGATGGTCCTTATCAGCGTCGATTTGCCGCATCCGTTCGGTCCCAGAATCGCGACGTGCTCCCCGGCCCCGATGGTGAGGGTAATATCGTGAAGCACTCGTTGGCCGCCCAGCATGACGGAAACATGTTGGAAAGCCAGCAGCGCGGGACCTTGGCTGGAAATCACGGGTTTTCTATTCGCATCGGACATCAAATGAAAGTATACACGACGCGAATAGCGGGGTGGAGCGGTGCAACGCACGTCTGTCGGCAAGGTTCACGGCTGGTATTTTAGGGGCAAGGGAATGCCGCGGGCCACAAGAAAAGGCCCGCGTAACACGTACACGTTTTCCCGAATCGTGCTGGCAAATCCAAATCCAGAGAAGGGAATTACCCGAAGCAGGCGGCGGGTGGGGCTGGTCCCCACCTACCACCTGCTTGGAATATTTACGTTATTAATACTGCGGGCGAATGCGGATGTTTCCGCTAAAGGAGGTCAATTCGACGTTGGCCCTGCCGGTGTTATGGGTTCCCAGCAGGCTATTCGATGCTCCCAAAGGAGAAGCTGGTTCCCGCCGGTGGGTCATGGGGAGATTGTTGATCACTTTGCCCTTCAGGGTCTTGGCGCGCAATTCGTAAGAAGCAGTAGACGGACAGACAATGTCCACGTCGCCGCTGTAGGAGGAAAGTACATAGTCGCCGCGGCCCATAAAATCGCCTTCGTAGAGAATGCCCCCGGAGGTGGTGCTGGCGTGCAGGCGCGTGGTGGAAGGCGAAACGAAGTGCAGATTGCCGGTGATGGAATACGCCTCGACGTTGCCGGAAGGCCGAATGATTTCAATGTCCCCGCCCACGGAGTGGACCGAGAGGTGTCCGGAATAATCGCGGATGGAAATGTCGCCGCCCACCGATTGCAATGACGCATCCGCTTGCATTCCTTCCACACGGATTCTTCCCTGGGGATTGCGGATTTCCAGGCTGGCTCCGGCGGGGACATCCAAGGTGTAATCGACCCCTTGCTCGCCCGACGGCAGAGTGGTGTCCAAAAGGTGAGTGTCAAAATGCAGGTTGTCCGCAGCGCCGGTATCGGGCGAAATCTCGCTATCGACCTCGACCCGGGGGGAAGCCACGGTGCAAACCACGTGTACCTGGGCTTTGTCCCACCCCCGCACCAGCACATGACCCTTCAGGTTAAACAAGCTGATGCGCGGGTCACGCGTGGTATCGAAAGTTTTTTCCTGTTGTCCTTCACCCGCGGCCCACATCAAGGCGGCGGGAAGGAGAATGACTGCCAGCAGGCTCACAAATTGCCTGCCCGAGCGCAAGCTTACCGTAGTCCGGTTTGTCAACCCCGTGTCCCTCGCTAACGCCCTTCGAACTCCAACGCAGAAGAAAGTACTTCAGCCTTTCTCGTATACGCTGTCAACAGATAGTCGCGCGCCAGCGTATTGCCGGGCTCTTGTTGCAAGGAGTTCCGGCATTCACGTATTGAACCATCCAGGGAGACCAGGCTCTGTTCGTACGTGGCCTTCAGGTCAGGAGCCATGGAGGTTTCATTCGCCTTAAAACTACTTTCCAGATCAGAAACTACGCGGGCAAGAGCGCCCTCTTCACCCGCCGGCAATGCCGACGCAGTCTGGGCCACGGCGGGGGGATTGGCTTCCTCTTCGTGACCGCCCCAGCGCTCGAAGCTGTTGGAAGGCAGCGTCAACGCTGATCCCACTAAAACCAAGACGGCTAAGACGCCAGCGGGAATCGCGTGGTGAAGAGTGCCCCATGAAAGGATTTGGCGCCACCCGCCGACGGGCACGCCAAAAGCTCCCCCTGCCTCCAGCCGCGCGCGGACATTAGCCCAAACCACGCGCGAGGGTTCTTCCGTGGGCAGATCCCGCGCTGCTTGCCGAATCGCTTGCAGGTCAGCCAGCAGGGCGCCGCAAGGAGCGCACTCGTGCGCGTGGGACACGATAAAGGGGCGCGCCTCTCCCTCGAGATAAGCTTCCAGCTGGGCGTCGAATTGCGCGCACACGGGCACGCTGAAAGCTCCCTCCGCCTCCAGACTGGCGTGAATGTTAGCCCAAACCGCAGGCGAAGGCTCTTCCAAGGGCAGGGTCTGCGCCGCTTGTCGAATGGATTGCAAGTCAGCCAGCACGGCCCCACAGGGAGCGCAATCGTGGGCGTGGGAGACGATGAAGGGGCTTGCTTCTCCCTCCAAATAAGCTCCCAGCTCGGCCTCGAATTGCGCGCACGCGGGCGCCCGGAAAGTTCCTTCCGCCTCCAACTTCGCCCGCACGTTGGCCCAAACCACGCGCGAAGGTTCTTCCTGGGGCAGGAGGTACCGCGCGGCTTGCCGAATCAATTGGAGATCAGCCAGCAGGGCGCCGCAAGCTGGGCAATTCCGGGCGTGGGAAGCAACGAAGGGGCGCGCTTCACCCTCCAAATAAGCCTCCAGCTCGTGATCGAATTGCGCGCACGCGGCAAACGCTTGGTATCGGCTTTCTTCCATAAGGCCTTCTTAGGTTTCCTCCACCGGCTCAGCGGCCGGAATTGCTTCCTCCGCGGGCTTCATGCCTCGGTCTTTGCGCAGCCGCTCCCGCAGCTTCATGCGGGCTTTGTGAAGCTGCGATTTGGAATTCCCCACCGAGCATTTCATGATTTCAGCGATCTCATTGTGCTCGTAACCTTCTACGTCGTGCAGCACAAAGACCGTCCGGTAGCCCGGGGGCAAATCCGCGATGGCGTTCTGCAGGCCAATGCGCTCCACGGAACCCATCAGCCGCCGGTCATCACTGCCATAATCGCGTTTGACCGGCTCGTCCTGCGAAGCATCCACATCGTCGAGCGATATCTGTTGCAGTCCCTTTTTTCGCAAATGCATCAGGACCACATTCACCGCCAAACGGTGGAGCCATGTCGAGAAGGCTGACTCACCGCGGAAAGTGGAGATCTTGCGAAAGAGCTGGAGAAAGGCCTCTTGCGATAGATCTTCCGCTTCCGCCGTGTTGCCCGTCATGCGCAGGCACAACGAGTAGACTCGCCGCTTGTGAGCTTCGAAGAGCGCCGCATACGCCTCTTCTTCGCCTCGTTGGGCGCGCGCAATGAGCTGAGCTTCCGTAGCCGCCTTCTGTGCCGGTGTCTTGGTGTTCAATCCGCTCCACTACCGGCCGCACCTCAACTCACATTTTGAGATGCGGCATGAGATTTGCGAGTTGTATACTTTCTGACGTTCACAACCCCGCCGCGGTTACTGGCGAACTCTTGCCGGAAGCCTCGGGGTTGGAGCCCTCTCGCCGGGACATTTTGCCGCCGCCGTGGATCCCACACCCAGCCGTTTCAGCAATTTCCCGGCGCAGGCCCACCCGGCCACTCCGCGCCATCCTCCCCGCCGCGGGGCGGATAACCCCCCACTCCCCTGTTCTTACAGGATCTTCCCATCTTACCGCAAAACCGCCGGCGATACCGCCCGCATTTGGGGGCCGGTCAAAGAGCTTATCGTGGAACGCAAGGTGTAGGATGAGTTTCTCGCCGTTCAAGGATGTGTGACGCGGGCCGATTCTCTTGATTCCGCAGCTCTTCCTTGCCCATGGGGATCGGTAAAATCGTACGTCCATCCTGCGTGCAGATGGTCAGATGGTAGACAGGATAATCGGTGAAGAGTGTTTTGAGCTGCGGCAAACAAGGTTTGAACGGTTTCGCCGCGGGCCAACCGCGGGTAGCGCGGACCGCCGCCTTTGCGGTCCGCGTCTCTTCCTCGTCAACTAAAAGCCGCAGACCGCAAAGGGAAGCTGTGAATTTATCTCCCATCTTGATGATGTGACGCTGGAGAAATGGATTTTGGCGTGCTTGTGTTTGAGGCGAAGCGGCGGGAGTGGGTGAAGAGCCGCTCGCAAGCGCTGGGCGGAGGCAGGCGGTCGAGGATGAGAGAGAAGGAGCAAGCAGGGGTGGAGGAAAGCAGCAAGGAACTCCGGCTGAAACGGGTGAACCGGCAGCAGATGATCTTGCGGGCCGTGGATGTGGAGAAGATGATCGAGGCGGGACATCCGGCGCGGGCAATTTGGGAGTTGGTGGGCGGGCTCGACCTGAGCGCGTTCCGGGCGGCGCTCGAGGTGGTGGAAGGCGAGGCGGGACGGCCGGCGTACGATCCGTGGTTGCTGATCAGCCTGTGGATTTACGCCTACAGTGAAGGGGTAAGTTCGGCGCGGGAGGTGGCGCGGCGCTGTGAGTATCATCCCGTCTACCAATGGCTGACGGGATGCGAGGGGGTGAATCATCACCGCCTGTCGGATTTTCGGGTGGAGCATCAGGCGGCGCTGGACGAGTTGTTTGCGCAGGTGTTGGGGGTGTTAAGTTCCGAGGGCTTGATCACGCTGGAGCGGGTCATGCACGACGGGACGAAAGTGAAAGCGCAGGCGAGCGGGAAGTCGTTGCGGCGGGAGAAGACCTTGCGCGAGCACCTGGAGCAGGCGCGACAGCGGGTGCGGGCGATGGGCGATTCCCGCCAGGAAGAGGTGAGCGCACGGCCAGCCCCGGGGCGGCAGCGCGCGGCGCGCGAGAAGGTGGAGCGATTGGAGCAGGCGCTGAAAGAGATACAGAAGATGCCCGCTGTCGGAAGGCGGGGGAAAGAACGGCGCGTGAGTGAAACGGACCCGGAAGCGCGGATCATGAAACAGGGGGGCGGGGGCTATGCGCCCAGCCACAATGTGCAGCTCTCCACCGACGCGGCCCACACCGTGATTGTGGGTGTGAGCGTGACGCAGTCGGCCAGCGATGAAGGGCAACTCACCCCCGCCCTGGAAGAGGTCAAACGCAACTTGGGGCGACTTCCCCAGCAGGGGGTGGCCGATGCGGGGTACACCACGCGCGAGACGATTCTGGCCATGGCGGAGCGGCAAGTGGACTTCCTGGGGGGGACGGTGGAAGCGGGGAAACGGAGTCGGCCCGGACCCGGGATCGCCCCGGCTTTTCGTGCCACGGTCTTTGCCTATGAGGCCGAGCACGACGTCTACCGCTGCCCGGCGGGAAAGGAACTGCGGCGACGCGGCCTCGAACGGCGGCGTGTGGGGGTGCTGTACCACGTCTACCAAGCGCCGGCGGCGGACTGCCAGGGTTGTGCTTTTCGCCAGAAGTGTTGTGGGGGAGCCGCGGCACGGAGGATCTTTCGCCCCGAGAACGTACCGGTCGTAACGGCCTTTATAGAGAAGATGCGGACCGAGGCGGCGCAAGCAATTTATCGCCTGCGCGGGGCGGTGGCCGAATTTCCCAACGCTTGGCTAAAGGCCAAGATCGGCTTGCGGCAATTTCGCGTGCGGGGCTTGAAGAAGGTACGCTGTGAGACGCTCTGGGCTTGCTTGGCCTACAACCTATCCCCGTGGGTGCGTCTGCGCTGGAAGCTAAGACGGGCAGAGGCCGAAAGCCAAGGGTGAAAGCCTCCGAGGGCTCCCGGCCCCGGCGGAAACGAGGTGGGTGACTCGAGGCGACCGCCAGAATGGTTCCGGGCGGCCGGGCATCCGCGAAGCAAGCTCAAACCATCGCGACAATCTAGATGCTCGCCTCCACCAATTCTTTCACAGCTTCACCCGGTGGTCTGCGCTGCCAACTTTGTCCGTCGAGGAAGCAGGCGCGCGCTGATGAAGAAAGGAAAAGGACGCCGCAACTTTGACACGGCGCTACACTACAAGCGTTGGTAACATCATGGCCAGAAAAGACGCGGACCGCAAAGGCGGCGGACCGCGCTACGAGTTTAAGGAACGAGGCTGGTGGGGCGCCTGCCGGCGGGCCAAGGATCGCTCCAGCCACTATGGGGACGAAAAGATCATGAAGCAACGGCACTATCAGCAATACTTGGCGCGAAAGCGGAAAAGAGAGCGCGAGAAAGCGTTCGCGCTGGGGTGGGAGATTGCCGAGATGGCGAACTGCCCGATCCACGAGTGTCTGGTTCCGCAGGGTCTGTTTGAACAAGGAATCGGCAACCTGGTCTTCAGTCGCCGCTTGCCCGATGGGCGCATTGCCCTCGGCATGTTTCTGCTGGATGTGTTCTGTCTGGGCGTAAAGAACGCTTTCGGTACGATAGTGTCCAGAGCGAAGTACGAGGAGCGCATCCAGGATTGGCGGGGGCCTGAGACCTTCGAGCCTATGCCGCCAGCGTGTCTCCGAAAGCTGGTGGAAGGCGGCGTGGCTTACGCCCGCGAACTGGGATTCAACCCTCATCTCGATTACGCCGTGGCCAGCCGGATTTTCGGCGACGTAGATGCCTCGGCCTGCTCGACCGAGTTCACCTACGGGAAGGAAGGCAAGCCCTTCTATTGCTCCGGCCCGAATGAAACCGCGGCCCAGGCGCAGGCCATCGTCGAGCACCTCGCGCGGCGTCTGGGCGCGGAAGGCTTCGATTACCTTATCACCATGGTAGCGCCACCGGGCGAGTCAGTCTGAACACTTTGGCGGGAACCAGCACGTAACGCCCACCGCGTTTGTCTTCCTCTCGGCCCGGCGGGCTGGGGAATGCACTACGGCGACTTTGTACGCCGAGGAAGCAGGCGCACGGTGATGAAGAAATATCGGGGAAATGGACGCCGCAACTTTGATACGGCGCTACACGACAACCGTTTGTAACATCATGGCGAGAAAAGACGCGGACTCGCCGCGGCGAGCGGTCCGCGCTACTTGCTTCCGTCATTGTAGCATCGCCTGATGCGCCTTGAGCCACTTCCCCACCCGTTCGTGTTCGCGGGATAGATCATCAAGCGTCAGGTGAAACATGGCTTCGTCTCTCTCTTTAGCTAGTTCTCCCTGTTTGAAATATCTTGGCTCGCCCAGTTCGGCAAGGTAAAGCCAGAAATAGGCTTCTGAGTAGTCCTGCGGGAGGCCACGGCCACGGGCGTATGCGACGCCAAGCCGAATCTGCGCGTCCACATGTCCCTGATCGGCAGCCTTGCGCCACAGGAAAACTGCCTCGGCTTCATTCTTTGCAACGCCTGTCATGAAGGACGATTGCAGGGTTCCTATTTGTCCGCCTCTAGGGGCCAAGTTCATAAGTAAAACATTAACTAGCGGATAGAACAAACTAAGTACTGCTACAAAATAAATGTGCTGATAAAGGAAATATATACAGACAACAGGGCATACAACCCACTTTAGCCTAACAAACCACAGCCCAACTTCCGCTAAAAACAGGCTAACGAACTTATGGCGTATAACAGCCCACATCCAGTCGAGCAAAACAACGCCTAGTAACACTGTCCACCAAGGATAAAGGATGAAAAGAATTGGTGCTATTGGCTGGGTTATAAAAAAAGGCCAGTTGCTCCATTCCAAAGCCCTTAACAGGCTCCATTGAGCATTTTCTGCAGGTGTATTTTCGTGTGGTTTCCAAAGTAGCATATAATCTGGAATTTCCTTTTGCGAGTCCTGAGAGCGCCACCATTTTTAGCTACTCGGCGGCGCTTTTGCAAGCCCTCATAATTCACGGATGTCCGCAAGGCGCTGCCTGTCGCGCCAGCAGGGTAGCGCAGACTTTGTGCGGTTCAAAGTCTGCGGTTCTTAACATGGTAAACGTCCACTTTTTGTGAACATGCGGCTACGGCAGTCAAAGCCCGGAACCGCGGGTCGTGGCACGGGAAAGCCGCAGACTCTCTGAGAGGCGAGAGTCTGCGCTACCCTGCTTTGCGCTGCTACCTGCTGTCGGTGCCGTACCGATGCGGGACAATTTGCTGCGTCGAGTTGATAAGGAAGGCAGTGCCCTGCGGGATCCGTTGCACCACCATGTCAATCCGAAAATGTCGGTGCTTCTCGATGAAGCCGCGAACCCAGGGCAGGTCGTCGCGATAGAAGACTATATCATCGGCCGATCTGACGATGAGACGGTTGATTTCGACGATCTCCGATCTCGGCGGCGTCCGGTAGCGACACGAAAATTTTTGGAATGAGAAATCCGGTGCAGTCCTTAATAGGCTTACATCGGGGATGATCCGGACCGCGAGGTCGGGCGCAAGCGGCACGATCCAGCCCGCGAAGCCATCTCCTTGTGCCGCAAGGGCAATCGGATAGTCACTGGTGAAAAATGGGCTATCAGCCTCTTCATTGCCGAGAATTTCCCAGGTTGAATTGCCCCATAGCGACACCCTCGACCTGATGGAGCTGATGCCGAGCGCCTGTGGGTATTTCGGATCGACTTTGTGAACGACAATACCCTCCGCCTGAAGCTCGGAAAGGGATTTCGACCCGAGGGAGGGCAGTGCTTTTGGGATGACGCCCTGGCGGTCGAGGATAGTGGTCTCGGCCTCTAGCGTTTTTACAAGAGGAGCAGTATGAATGCGCATCGCCGCCGGAGAACAACTACTCACATAAGCGGCGAATCCTGCGATGACGCCGATACACTCGCCGTCTATGGCCCGTCGGCGCAGTTTGTCGAGTGAGGCGTCGTAGTTCGGCTCAACGCCACGCAGGAAGTCTTCGATGGCGCGGTCATTGATAAGATAGGCGTTGGTGCTACCGTTCTCAATCCGGCACACGTCCCTAGAATGGCACTGGAACGACTAAAGGTCGGACTTCTTCGTCGCATAGAGCCGGGCACCTAGGATGGGCGAGAAAAACTGTTTGAGATGCACCTGGGAAACGTAGTGGTCGAGCGGCATGTGCATCAGCTTACAAGAATCGGTGGCGGAAGGAAAGCGCTCAAGTTTCGGCGGGAGGAGAAAGGTGTCAAGAACCGTTTTTCTCCCCCAAAGATGAATGTTAAAAACCGGCGGAGCAGTGCCGTCACGGTTCGTGCGGTTTCCCCAGCCAGCGCAATAATTCATCAAAAACTTTGAGTGGCCGGCTGAATTCATCGGCCAGACGTCAGATTTTGCCGGATGGGACGCCCGCAGAGTGATATAATCCTCGCATACGGATACGACCCATGGTGACGATTACCTTCCCGGACCGCGAGACTGAAAAGAGGGCGCTGGCCTTTTTGCTCGGACGCTTTTCCGGCCGGGTCCTTCGTTCGGGAGAGCATTTGGTTCCCGAATCTGCTTTGGAAGCGCTCGCCGATCAGAACATCCCATTTAAAGTCGAGGGCAAAACCACCTATGAGCAGCAACTGGCGGCGATTCGAGGTGCTGCTCCCTCTTCAGTTCAATGATGGGCGGGATGTGCCGCCCGAGTGGCTTGCAGAAGCCGTCTTGGAAATCGTCGACCACTTCGGCGCTGCCAGTTACGAGACACAGAAGCTGGAGGGCCACTGGCGCCACGGTGGTGTGATCTACCGAGACAATCTGGTGCGGCTGGTGGTGGACGTGCCCGATACGCCGCAGAGCCGCGAGTGGATGAAGGATTTCAAGGGCCGCTGGAAAACACGCCTCGAACAGCTTGAACTCTGGATGGTAAGTTATCTCATCGAGGTCGAATAGAACCCCAAACATGAATGTTAAGAACCGGCGCAGCAGTGCCGTCAGGGTTCCGACGGTTTCCCCAGCCAGCGCCATAATCCGTCAAAAAACTTTGGCAAAAGCTGGAAGAGCGCCGAGGCGGTGGAGAGCGCGAATCGGGCGGGCTTCAGAAAAGGTCGAGGGCCGCGCGCAGGGCGCGGGAGAGCAGCGCCAGCTTGGAGGCGGGCAGGGCGCCCACGTAGTCGGTAAGTCGGCTCTTGGGGATGCTGACCAGGCCGTCCGAGCCAATCCAGCTCGGATGTTTCAATCCCTCTTCCGGCCCGACGGAGACCTCTGTTTCGAGTTCGTGCCCGCGGGTGAACACCGGAGCGCAGACGACCGTGGGGAAACGGGAATCCACGAGGGCCTGGCGGCTGACCACGATCATCACCCGTTGTTTCTTGGGGTCTCCGCCTCCGGGGCGGCGCAGCAGATACATATCTCCGCGCTTCATCGGTCCTCCCAGAGGTGGTCGAGAGACTGGTAGGCGAGCACATCTTGCATCTCGGCGTTCAGCTCGTCGGCAAAGTGGTCGATTTTCTCCAGGTCGCGAGCATTGGCGGCGGCGCGTTCGCGCTGGGAGAGATACCCGCGTAACACGTGGTCAACGACCGCCGACCGAGAACGCTTCTTTCCTGCCACGCGGTCGATGCCTCTAACCACTTCGCGGGACAGGGTGAGGGAGGTCTTCATTTTCGTTTTCATACTACCATTATACTACCTCTGGAAATTCGGGGCAGGGAGAAAGAACGCTGTCAGGAACATGTGAAAAAATCGACCTTACCAACTTTGCCCTTATGATTTTTCAATGGCTTACATTGTGAATAACATACCCAAAGTCGCTTTTTTCACACGTTCCTGACACGGTTTCCGCCTGACACCGTTTCCGCCAGCTACGAACGGCTGCCATGGATGACGCTTCTTGCCTCGATCCGAATAGCCTCTAATATCGCGGGAAGTTGCCGATACACCGCTTCTCGCGCCTTGTCCCAGAATTCCGCGCGGGCAGTCCCATTTTGTGTTGCCGGATCCATCGCCAAGTCGATGCGTACTTTAGCCGAGAGGACGCTAGCGAAGAATTCGTCGATCTTACTTGTTAAGGTATCACTGAAGAGTAATCTTTTCGCAGAGTACTCGGCGGACGCGGACGCCAATTCCTTTCCCGCTCTTTCCAGCAACTGGCTCTCATCCTCGCCCTTAAACCGGCCAGCAGACGCAACGCGCTGCAAGTAAAAACTCGCACCCTCGAGATTAGAATGGATCGTCATGAGCGCTTCGATCTGACGCTCATGAATTCGTGATCCACGTTCGAGTACAGCTTTGAGCAGCTCAAGCCGCTCGTCGAAGCGCCGTTTGAGCAGTACCGCCACGATCGTTGTGCCGAAACCTGAACCGATGAGCGTTAGGAAAAAAGTCATCAAGAGCTTGTGAAATTCTGTCACGACTGTCACCGCCTTCGTTGATCTTCCGGCAAGGCGCTGTAATTGCAAGCCAGCACGTATGACTAAACCCGTGAGCTTGCGTTTTCGAGAAAGGCGCAGGAGGGACCCGAACACGCGAGATCGGTTTCCTCTGCTAACCGGAAACATAGACCACTTACCGTTCGAGCTCAATCGACCGGGTCTGTCTGCCGGTCGCTCATTCGTGCGGTATATCGAAGCTGCGGTCGACGCGCATGAACCCTTGTCCCAGGAGCTCATCGTCGAGCACCCGGCTTACTTCGGCCGCGTATAGGTTCGTGCGCTTGTCGTAGCTGTGTGAGATGAGGCTCTCGAGTAGGTCGAGAACTAGGTTCAGCCGATGTTCCCGAAGCCAGATGCGATGGACAAGCTTCTCACGCGGAACAGGGCCGGTGCAGGCTACGGCGCGCTGCAAGAGGCGGCGGTAGGTCGGGCAAAGCTGATGCATGCTCGCCAATGCCGCGCTGTAGCCGCTTTTGTCAAGAGGGGGAAGCAGGGCCTGTTGCCGGATCGCCTTGTTCAAGTCGCAGGCAAAGCCCGGCGGCAACGTTGCTGGGCGGACGCTTCGAACTAAGCCAGTCGTGGCGTCAACCAAGACCACCCGGACGACTACGCCCTCGTCAGGCCAACCCTCTGGTGGTACAGATCGCTGATCCTTAGGTATAATGGCGCCCCAGTACGGGGCGGCGGACCACCCTATCGCCTTCCCGAATCGATACATCAAAAAGAACACACCCGGCCCAATGGTCAAGGCGAATTGGCACCTCCCTCTGCGAACTGCTTCCACTTTCCTGCGGTCGGGCGACCGCATGAAGATGCTTAATACATGCCCGTCTGCGGCGTAACAGTAACCCGCATGCTCGGGCAACTCCGCGCGACCGGCAATATATGGCTGTCCTACCTGTAATGAGTTCATCGGTCCCGTCTGGCCCGTTTATAGGCGGGCTGGCGCAGAACGCAGTTCTGCGGGTTTTTCGAGTTGGCCAATCTTGCACAGATTGGCACGAAGAACGCAGAGCTTTGCTCTGCGCCAGCCCGCCAGAGAGATATCAAGGCCCTTTCCCTTTCCGGGACCTGTGTCAAACTTTGATTTAGCTTCAGTAAAGGTTGTCATTCATTTACCCTTCGGTCGCAGCCGGTTTCACTTCGCGTACTGGTGCGCAACGAGCCTCAGCGCGTCCGCGCCGATTTCATAGGTCAGCTTTCCCGTCTTTGGAGAACCCCGCGAGTATGCGCAAACGCCTGTAAAAAGAAAAAAGAATCTTCAGGGTAATGAACGGATCCCCGGTTCTTCGCGTGAGCTCCTCATGCCCGTCGAATCCGAGTAGTTTGGCCATAGTGTCCGCGTACTCTTCGAGAAGGTGAAGTTCGGCCTCAGACACCTCGATCTTCTTCTTTTTCACGTCCAAGCGCAGTAGTTTCCGCTTCTGAACGTCAGAATAGAACGAGTTGTATACCGTGTTCATTTCCGTAAGGCTCTCTGCTACAACCTTAACGATTTTCCGCACAGTCAGAGCCGCGCCAAGAACAAGCCCCAGCTCAATGAAGCCCGGTGACCCATACTGGATGGCGACGACCTCTAGCCGTTCTTGAGGGGGGGCGGAGTATTTTAGCTGCTGGTAGAAGTCGAGTGCGCTGAATCCACCGCGCCATGGAAACGCCCTATAGGCATAGGGCAGGCGCTCCACCGTCTCGCCGGGTAGGTTCGGGAGAAGCGAATACTCCAGAAAATAAACCTGTTCGTATGTGCGCGCAAACACCTACAGGTCTTCGAGAGACCATTGCTCGCCAATTTCAATCCTGTAGATGTCGGCCATATACCCTTCCCGGGCAAGTCCCCGACCATGTTTAAGGGGCAAGCATAGACTCTTCCCGGTTGCCTTGACAAGCGAGAAGCCGCGGTCAATCGTAATGTGACTGACCGTGAGGCTTTAGCCAAGACCAAGAACCAACAGTCAAAAAGACCCTGGCCATGGCTGCCCGCTATTTCGCTTCCCTACGCGGGGACCGGTAGATAATTCTCCCAGTGTCGTCGTCGCGCCTTGCGACTCCAACGACGTTTCGCTGTTGGTCTTCCTGCTGGAAAATGGTTTGCGCCAATGCCCTTTGGTCTGTGGGGATCTTGTCAAGAATCGCATCGCGAAACTCACTTGGGACGATAAACCACGTGGGCAGCCCGCGCGATTGCGGGTTGCCGATAGGGTTCTCGCTGGTTCCGTTCCAGCGCATCGCCAGGACCAGTTCTGCGTCCCAACGTCCGATAGCAATTGCTGGGCTTATCTCCTCGTCTGTGTCATACAAAATCGCGATCAAAGTCCACCGCCGCTTCGGCGACATCACTTGGCTCGCACGGATAAATTTTTTTTCATCGTTTTCTCCTCTGGGCCAGCACATAATACGACCCATCTCAGCCCTTAGCTATGGTCATACTATGCAACGTCACAGATACAATGCAAGGAATTTTTTATCTGGCCCAAGGAAATGCAGAAGGGATTTCGGGCGAGAAACCGGGATAGGAACATGTGAAGAAATTGATTTTGGACCCCTTTTCAACCGTGTAACTTATTGAAAATACGTAGTACTGAAATCGGTAAAGCCAATTGTTTCACACGTTCTAGGCACCATATTTCCGATTTGCCGACATCATGGCTTCCGCTGCCTCCCAACCAGGGATTAGAGATTGGGAATTAGGGTCTTGCTAGGGGTTAGGGGTTGAGGATTGGGGTCTTGCTAGGGATTAGGGACTGGGGACTACTCACCCCGTCCCCCGGGGCAACCAGTGGCACGGAGAATCCGCGAGTTTTCCTCTGTGCCCGCGTGGTCAAAGCTGTGAGCCACAGATGGACACCGATGATTACGGATTATTCGTAGTGATCCGTGGCCATCCGCGTGAATCCGTGGCCTCTGCGGAGTTCACCATCAAGACACCAAGACACAAAGAACAGTGGCGGGCATTCCTCTGTGCCTCCGCGCCTCCGTGGTGAAGGTTGGTCTGGGGGATTGGCCGCCCTTTCAGGGCTCGGGGTTGATGGGGGTTTAGTTGACCCAGGCCTTCAGCCTGGGCTTCGTTATTTCGCCCCGTCAGGGCTCAGGGCCAGAAATCGGGGCGTGCCGCCCATTCAGGCCGTTGGCCTGGGCTTTGTTAGGTCGCCCCTTTGGGGCTCAGGGATTTCCGGGGATGCGGATAACCACTTTTCCCACCCCGATGTTACCCGAAGTGTCGGAGGCACGTAAAGCCAGGACGTGTTCCCCCGGCCCCAGGTGGGTGAGCTTTATGGTAAAAGTTTCCTTACGCGAATCCACGATGCCGTCATCGGACAGAACGTCGTGCCAGTCCTCTCCGTCCAGGGAGGTTTCCGCACCCCGGAGCGGAGACGTGCTGTCCTCCGCAGAGAATTGCACCTCCACCGTAGAGCCGGCGGCCGACAGCTTGATAACTTCCACGTCGGGAGGAGTATTGTCAACCCAGAAGGGAGCGCTCAGCAACTCGGATTTGCGCGCCAGGCCGGGAGGATTGGACTCCTCGTCCGATGCCACCAAGCGCGCCACGTACTTGCCATCCGTCAGGGCATCAGGGTCAATGGTGTAGGTGGGTTGGTGAATCTTGTCCTTCAGCAGATGCCATTCCTGCTCGTCCGTGGCCTTCACATAAAGGGTGTAAACCAACTGGTCGCCGTTGGGGTCATCGGCCTGCCAAGTGAGCGTTATGGGCGTCTTGGCGGCAGGAGTGGGCTGGGGCGGGGCGCCGAAGTTCATCGCCGGAGCAGCACTTACGGTTATTCCCGGGCCTAGTTGTAGGTTCGCTGAGGCTCCCGCGCCCGCCGCGCCTGTCCGCTCGGTTGAGGTGCTGACGTTTAGGGAGTGGATCTGCGGGGGCAAATTCTGGTTCAAGTATGACACCGTCACCTCATCCAGCGTGGGGGAGCTGTTTCCGGAGGCGTGGAGGACGGCTTTCCACTGGAAGTAGCGCGCCGGGGGGTTGGTGACGGCGTCACCGTCGGGGTTGCTGTAGGGTCCCGCCCAATCGCTCCAGGTATTGTCGGGACGCTCAGAATTCCCCGAGCGCGTGTAGAATTGCAACGTACTGCCCGCCGGGACATCGCCGCGCCATGCCAACACCCCCCAATGGGAGATAAACTTGGTGTCCTTCACCGGCGATTCGTAAGTGCCTTCCTGGGTGGGGGAAGCCCCGATGCGGAACAGTTTGGCCACATCGCTGGTGGCGGCGTAGAGATCCGAGCCTCCCAGCAGCAGGCGGGTGGCAAGAGACTCATGAGTTTCCGTGAGAATCGTTAGTTTCTCACTGTCGGGCTTGGCATCCAAATCGAATATTCGCCCGTTACTGTCGGTGGTGAACAATACGTGGTCCTTGCGCACCGCCAGTCCGAAAATGCTCTCGTTATTGGAACTCCAAATGGTTTCCGCGGCGGCATCCGGGGAAATTTCAATCAAAGCTCCGCGCCCGCTTCCCAACATCAGGGGAGGCATGGGGGTGGTCGGGGGCGTGGGCCGATTGAAGCTCGCGGGCTTGGTTTCCGCCGGTGGAACTTGCCCCTTGGCAGCCGACTCCGGTTCAGCAGAGGCTACGACCGTGACCGTTACGGCGCCACCCTCGGGGACGCCTGGAGGGGTTCCCAGGAGCAGACCTGGAGATTCCTTGCCGCCGCCCCCACCCAGCGTGGCCGCAAAGATGCGCCCTTGGGAGTCGACGGCCAAGTCATGAACCTCGGGCAGCGCCGCCTGGTAGATGACGAAGGCCTTTCCTTGAGGCGAGATGCGATAAATCAAGCCGTTCGGCACGCTGCCAGCCAGGAGATTTCCCTTGGGGTCAAACCTCAGGCACATGATGTGCGTCTGCTTGCTATCAAAAAAGGTTTCTCCCTTGCCGGAGGGGTCCACACGGAAGATTTGTCCCTTATCACCAGTGGCGACGTACAGCCGGCCTTCCGCGTCGAACTGCAACGCCCAGATATATTTGGCCTTGGGATCATAGAAAACGCTGGACTTACCATCGGCAGTGACCTTGTAAACCTTCCCTTCGGGCGAACTGCCCGCGTAAAGACTCCCATCCGGGCCGATGGTTAGGGCGAAAATGTCCGGTTCCTTAGCTGTCAGGAGCAGTGAGGACTTCTGGTCAGGGCTCACTCGGAAGACTCTGCCTTGATGTCCGGTACCGACAAAAAGATTGCCGTGAGAGTCGCGGGCCAGGGAAAGGGCCAGAGCTTCTTCCGGGCTAAAAATAGCCTGCGCCTCGGGCGCCAGCGTCAAATCGCCTTCTTTGCTCAAGGAAACTCCGGTCAGGGTTCCCTGAAGGAGTTCATCGAAGGAGCCCACTTGCCAAAAGCTGGTTTCCACGGCCCCTGCGGGCAAGGCAATAGCTAGAATCAGAAGCAACCTGCGAAGGAATCTGCCGAGTTTCATTCCCTAGCCTTTCTGGAAGCAGTCATTAGTTGGTAGTGGTCAGAGGCAATCCACTAGCCGCCAGCTCCTGCCTATTGCAGCCCCGAGCCCGCCACTTTGAGGATCAGAGTCTTCCGTCCAACGATGGCGTAGGAGGTGGGTGAGGTTTCAAAATCGCCTACCACCGACGTTCCACTGAAAACCACGTTGGAGGCGGCGGCAGAGCCGGCCATAATAGTCTGCAACAGGGAAGGTGGAGGAGACGGGTACTCTTCCCCCTGCATCACGAAAGAACGCTGCGGCGCCATCAGCAGCCCGTAGACGCGATTGTTCCGCCGCATGCGATTCAGCGCCCGCACCAATTGCTGCGCGTCGCGTGGCGCGCCTCCCAGGGCCGTGAAACGAAACTCCAGGGCATTGATGCTGGCGCCCCCGCCTACCACCAGAGACAGCATCTTATCCGTGACGCTTGCCGGCACATCCATCGGGATGTTTTCCGTCAGGGTCGCGCCCGAAGACAGGCGGAGGAGGGCCGTTACTTCCAAATGGTCTCCGGGTTTCACTTCCGATTTGGTGCTCCAAACCTGTTCGATGGTGGCCGTGCGTTTTTCGTCCAGCGAGTCGACGCTGATGTCGATGTCTTGAACCTTGAGGTCGGGAAATCCGCTGGACATCAACATGTCAAGCGGCGTGGCCACGGTGATTCCCACCAAATTGGCCGTCCCTGTCTCAGCGGAAAGAACGTCCTCCATATCTACAGACTGGCCGTCCGCCATCCGGATCTTCGCCTTTAAATTCAAGGTAGAGGTTCCCATCGAGCGCTCCGTGGCAGTAAGCGCGGATGTCACGGCGAGATTGAGGAGAAGCGGAGACAGAAACGGCTCATGGACCATTTCGAAACTGTAATCGGCTTTCCTATTGAGTGTCGAATCCAGGTGCACGTGGACGGAAATCGTCAGCGGGGTTTTCTCCCCCACGCGGCCATAGATGGCGTCATAGCGGTCTTGTTGGATAGTGCCCGCAATCGCTCCGGGCGCATCCACCTTGAACGAGGAGGAAATGCTGGGCACCGTGACGATGACGTGGGCGGGCGCGAAAGGAAACTGTGCCGGGCCTTCCGCCAAAACCTGGTGGCCACAGGCGTAAAGGTTGTCCCCTTGCCGATAAGTGACCGTGCAGTTGACGTTCAGGTCCAGGTCGCCCCGCACCAGCAGCAGACTGATCATCGATCCCGGTTCGAGATCCGTAGGGCTGGGCGGCGTGTTCTCCTCACTTCCTGAAATCACTCCGCCCTGCATGGGTTCCAGCCCCAAGCGGCGGAGCTGTGGCGTAAACATGTCGATGGCGGCGCTCGAAAATCCTCCGAACCGCAAAGGGAGCAGCAGGCCGGAAAGGGAAGTCGATTCTTGCGCCTGGGGAGGAAGGGAGGGATCCGGGTCTTCATTCACAATTACCCGGTCGAGATCAGGCGAACCGCCTGAAACCGTGACAATGCGATAGCTCTCATTGGATGACTCGTGCGGCGCGGAAACCTGCGCGGAGGGCACCACTGAAAGCATTTGTTCGATGGGAGTGATGCCGGCGATTGAATCCTTGGAAAGCGGAAAAGCGCGCGAGACTGCGCCCATCAATTTGCCGTCCACATAAACCGGACTGCCACTCATGCCGTTGATCACGCCGGTGGTGGCGAGAGGGCCACCCGAGAGGCGCGCCAGGATGAGACTCCGCTTGGGGGCAATGGCGTTCTTCAGCACCCCCAGGACCTCCACCTGGAATTCATCGATTTTATCGCCTTCGAAAATGGTTCGGCCCACGCCCTTCAGGCCCGGGCGGACTTCGTTAAGAGGGAAAATTGGTGGGCTTGCTTGGCCCAACAGGCAACTCGCAAAAGACAAAACCAACGCGAGGCCGGTAAGCAGTCGCCTTAGTAGCATCATAGCTGGCACAGGCCCATAAAATCTGGGCAAGATTCTAGTCTAAGGACAATCACGGGATTGGTCAAGCAAAGCCGGGGTCCATAGGTGGTAGGCTCATTGCCATGCCGGCTTGGAAGCCCTCCGTGGCGGCCGAGACGAAGCTCTGTTGTTCCTCACTTATTCCAACGCTTTCGCCATTCTTCGGAGATGCACACCTTGACCGGCGCGAGGGTGTGTCATTAGATGAAAAACTCGATACTCACATCGCCCCAGATTCTGGCTCATTACGGGGCCGGAGTGAGCAGACCGGAAGCGAACCTCGGTGTATACTCTTCCTGCTCACAAAATGAAAATCGCGATCCTGTCTTTAGGAGGAAGGGTATGCTGATTATCGTCATTCTTGCCGTCATCCTAATCCTGATTGCCGCCGTGGCTGTGGTTGCTGTCCCCTTCATGACCATGAAGCGCCTGCCGGAGACAGCGGAAATAAACGGTATGTGTCTCGTCAAGGATGGGTTTGTGAGCGCGGGTGTCGTGCCACTAGGCGGCCACGAGGTGGCGCTCGTCAACGCCGGCATCGATGTTGCGGGCAAAGCTCTGCTGGCGGAATTGTCTCGTCGCGGTCTGGGCGCCGACGATGTGAAAGTAATTCTGTTGACTCATGGTCATCACGACCACATCGCGGGGGTTGCCAGGTTCCCCAAGGCGCAGGTGATGGCGCTGGCCGCAGAAGTGGCCGTGGTGGAGGGCCGTTCCCCGGGCGGAGGTCCAATCCTGCGTTTCCGCTCCCCGCGGCCTACCGGCATTCGCCTCTCCCGAACTCTCCAGGATGGCGAGGTCATACCCTTGGGCCCGTATCAGGTGCGCGTTTTCGCCGTGCCGGGTCACACGCCGGGAAGCGCTGCATATGCCATAGGGGGGAACCTGTTTCTGGGTGACAGCGCCAACCAGGGCAAGGACGGTCGCCTGAAAGCGGGGCCCTGGGCCTTCAGCCAGAGTGCGGCGCAGAACCGGAAATCGCTGGAGGATCTTGCCCGCCGCCTGGCCGGCGACAGTAGCATCAAGACCCTCGTTTTCGCCCACTCTGCACCCCTGGATCGGGGGGTGGCGCCGCTCCTGGAGTTTGCCGGCCGTGCCTGAACCTTCGCCGCTGCCCGAGTGGATTGCCGCGTCAAGGAGATCCCTCCGATTTTCCGATAATCGTGAGGGCGACGCGTAGTCTCTCCGCTTCTCGCTCCAGCCTCTTAACGGCCTCCTGAGTGGCCTGCAAGTCCCCATTGCCCGCCACGGTCTCGAGATGATGGGCGCACTCATACGCCCTTTTCGCTGAGACGTTTCGTGCTGCGGCTTTGGCCAAACGCGCCCTCGCTTTAACGGCGCGAAGATCCCCCACGACTATCCCTTGCTTCATGTCGGCCAGCAGGGTTGGCCATGCGGCTCGAACCAGGCCCGCAACTTCGGTGAGAAACTCTTGGTCTCCACCCACGCTGCTCAATGCCATGTCCACGTCAAAAACTTCGCTGATTTCCCCCTTGAATTCCTCGCTCATTTAAACTCCCCTTCGGCGCATTTCGAAGGCCGAGCTAGCTCGGCCGACGATGATGAAGTCAAACCGTACTTGTTTCAGGCATCCCGCCGCTCTCCGGTCATGCGCAAATCCTCGGACCATTTCCCTCCACACTCCAGCGACGTGGTGAAATCGTCTAGAGTGGTTGCATTCTCGTAAATCAGCAGCGCACTTTCACCGGTAAAGTAGTGAGGACTGGTTGGACCGAGATCTGCCTATTCATTTCATTAAATGGCATAAATACACCCCGACTTTGTGAGACAGCATCCACAATAAAATGCCTGCGCCGGTAGTACGGCCATCCGCATCATGAACATCAACCTCGTAGGGGCCGGGAGGGAGGGGCACTTCGACCAAAATCGAAGTGCCCACTTGGTTTTGGTACTGCACTTCTTAAAGCTTGCAGATGTGCAAGGGGAGTGCGGAGAATCATCCGTAGCCATAAAATTGGACATTCTATTTGCACAACCCGGGTGCCTCCGCGCGTATGATGCTGCTAATCTAATAACTAAAATGTCTACTGTCTGTTCAAAATTGTACACATTTTGCAATGGGATATGGATTTCATCAACGAGGGCGGGGCCGCTCGGCGTCCTCTGTCCGCCGTCGCCGCGCCATTAGCGAATAAACGGAATGTAGGCGCGCACGCGCGAATGGTACGCAGTGATTTCTTCCCGAAAGCGCTCGCCGAGCAGGCGGTCCTCCGCCCGCACTCGAATCTCTGTTCCCACCAGGAATACCACCAGCGCCGCAACCAACATCGGCCACCAGGTCCAACCGGCGCCGGTGGCCAGCAGCATGCCCAACATTGAGGCGTAAATCGGATGCCGAATCCAGCGGTATGGGCCGGTTTGGATCAGTTTGTGATCTTCACTAAGCGCGGCTTCGTAGCGCCATTGCTTGCCGAGGTGCCGAGTGGCTGACCAGGCGAGCGCCACCGAGGGCGGGCCGAGAATCATGGAAGCGACGAGCGATGGCCAGGATTTTTCAAAGCCCGCCGGCCGAATGTAGGCGCAGACGAACGCGAAACCGAGCGTTTGCAGAACGATGCCCCACATGGACGTTGGGGCTCTGACCACTTTCCTCTGTCCCGCCGCCCGTCTGCGCGCTTTCACGAAAACCAGCGACCATGCCACCCAGCAGAGGACAAGTTCCACACCGGCGATGATATGAAGCATGGTTCGGATAATATCAATGACAGGCATTCTGAGCAAATGAGGGAGACTTGGGAATGCGCAACATGAAATTGGAAGCGGAAATCACCGAGACGTAGCGTGGGCGCCCTCAGCGCCACGACATTTCCCCGCCCATCGCCCGGATATCCAAAACAGTGCTTTCCACTTTTGTGTTGCGAACCCGAAGCGTAGTACCCAAGTCAGGTATAATGTTCAATTCTAACCCGAGGCCGCCGACGCATGTGGAATCGTTACCGAGATTGGATGTACGCCTGGGAAACGCGGTTGAACGCCCGCGACAAGAATCGCGTGGTCCGTCCCTTGGAGTGGGGACTGGATTGGACCGAGCATTGGCCGGTGGTGAATGGCACGCGGGAAGCCTCGCCCGTCAATCCTGCCGCGTACGTGACCCAACTGAACCGGCAGATTGTTTCCCGCAGTGATGGTTTCTACGCCTACCGAACTCCCTCAGATTTCCGCTTGCAGGGCGGCTTCCTGCTCTTTACCTCTCCGGTGCAGACGCCGTATGCAGTGAACAATCTGGCGCGAGCGCGTTGGTTCCCAGCGGGGCGTCGTCGCGCGCTCATCGTGTTGCCGCAGTGGAACGCTGACGCCGAGGGCCACAACGGCCTCTGCTGGATTTTCAACAGGCTGGGGATTTCAGCGCTGCGCCTGAGCCTGCCTTATCATGACTATCGCAAGCCGGCGGAAACCGAGCGGGCGGATTACGCTGTTTCCGCTAATATTGGGCGCACCATCGATGCCGGACGCCAGGCCGTCATTGATGCGCGCTCATGCCTGGATTGGCTGGAGATGCAGGGCTACACGGAGTTGGGAATCGTGGGCACCAGCCTCGGTTCGTGCTACGCTTTCCTTACCAGTTCGCACGACTCGCGACTGCGCGTAAACATCTTCAATCATTTTTCCGTGACCTTCGGCGACGTGGTTTGGACCGGCCAATCCACGCGCCACGTGCGGCAAGGCGTCGAAGGCGATATCGATCAGGAAACCCTGCGCCGCGCCATGATGGCCATCAGTCCCATTTCCTACGTGGATAAGTACGCGCGCTGGCCCAAGAAATCGCTGCTCATCCACGCTGCGTTCGACTTGACCTTCCTGCCCGTGTACTCACATCAGTTTCTTGACGAATTCGCGCGCCGGGGATTGCCCCATCGCAGCGCCGTCCTGCCCTGCGGCCATTACACCACTGCGGAAACACCTTTCAAGTACCTCGACGCGTACTATATGGCGTCGTTCCTGCGTTCGGCCTTCGAGTGATGCTGTGGGCGGAAGGCTTTTCGTGGCAGTCGGCTTAGGCGCATCGACGTTTGTTGGGACCGGCATCCGTCGTAGTCCATCAAAGCGGAGATGGAGAGGATGTTCTCCGTCCACCGATTCTTTCATAAAGGGGTTACGTTCTAGGGGGCCTTTGTCGCGGCGTTGTCGTCAGCGGCCCCTTGCACCATCATCAGTGCCGCGCTGGCCTTAGGAAGCGTGAAGGTGTAATCGCCATGCGCGTCCGGGTGGAGGGATGATATGTGCGGCGCGGGTAGATTGCCTTGCGAATCAAACTGCGAGCCGCCGATACGAACTTCTTGTGCAGGCGAGCTGAGAGATGGCGCATCCAGCAGCAGCAGTGAGCCCTTGCCTTTGCGGTCGTGAATGTGAATGCGCACCAGTCCGGAAGCATTTAGGTCCTCATTGATTACAAAGACGTTCACGGCGCAGGTGGCACAGGACGTGACGGCATAGGCGTGGATATTGGCGCTGGTCCTGATGGAAGTCGCCAAAAGGTAGTTGCCGGAGGCATGGCGGGCAAAAAGATACATGCCGTAGTAGAGCGGCTGAGCAATATTGCGATAGTGCCAGCGCTGGGAAGAGTCCTTGTAGCCGTACGTGTCCACGGGATTGTAAGAGCTGCCGCCTGGCCGGTAACTGCTGTGGAAATTAATCGCGCGGAAACCGTCCTGGGCGGTGGAAAACATGTAATCCATCCCCCACAAGGCCGCGGCAAAAGCGTTGCTGACGCCAGGCATTCCTCCGCAAGAGGCGGAATTGGTTTCTGCCATGGCGATGGGCAGGCCGCGCTGATCTGCCATCCCCACCAGAGGTTTCACCTCCCGGTTGTAACGCTCCATGAGATAGGGTGCGAGCAATTGGGCAATGGTCACCGTGCGGCCATTGCACGTGGTCAAGGAATAGTTGTGGACCGTCAACAGCTTCAGGCTGTGTGCTCCAACACCGTCAATGAAGATTCCAAGGTCACGGGGGTTGCGCCAGCCGCAGCATGTGGCAGGTCCCACCAGATCATGGGGCTTTGCCACCGGATCGGACTGGAAAGCTTCGACATAGGCAAGGAAATCTTTTGCCTGATCGGCGGGCGAATAGGTTTTTGGCCGGTAAGGGGTGCGAGTAAAAAGATCCGGTTCGTTGCCGATTTCAAGGCCGAAAAGCTGGCTCGGATCAATTTCCCGGCTCACCCCCTGGGTGACTTCACGCAAGACCCACGCGGCGGAATTTTGCTTCAGATTTAAGCCCAGGATCAGCTTCCAGTTGCTGGCGGCGGCCGCTTTGGAAAACAGGGCAAGGTCGGGGCCCGCGAGCACGGCCTCACAAGCCTCGGGGTGAGGCGCATGAGTTGGGTCCCAGCAGGAGTTGTCCTGGCTGTTGCCGCCCAGCCGCAGAATACCGGGGCCAAGGTTTCGCATGAACTGGAAGTATCCGCTGTTTGGGGCATCGGGATAGCCCAGAGCATACACAGTCTGCTCACCCGGCGCGCCGGGCAAACTGCCGGGCTTACCGCCCTGAAAGGCAGGCAGTCCCTGGCCGGCGGTTGAAACCTCCAAGCTGAGACCGGCAAAATCCTTTGGAATTTGGCGCCCCAGATTGTCGGTTTGAACCGTCACTTCGGCCAGCGGCTTGGCGGTGGCAGGGGCTTGGGCCGCGGGCGCGGCGAAAGCCGCCACTCCGGCGACCAGTAGGATCACCAGGATGCCTGAGGTGCGAGAGCGCCAGATTGACGTTTGGGCGGGCCGTATCAAATGGAAGGTGGAAGCGTGGAGACAGAAGCTGTCGAGGAGATTCATCGGACTCTGCCTTTTGGAAGGATCAATCAAATAACCCGGGATTGTCACTCTCACCTCCTGATCCTCCGATAAGTGTATACTTAACCGCCTACGCGTACAACGCTACCCTCCACTTGGTAGCGTCTGAGGAGTGTGTTGTTTTCCGGTGGCGGTACCGGTAAGGCGGGAGCCTGCCTGCCAAACAGGTTTGCACTGATCGCTGATTTGCAGATTATTGCACGGCATGGTGGCGTTCATTTTCTTGCGGCGACGCTAACAGCCTCCACGAGGGCAGCGTTAGTCAAACTATTCCGCAGTGCTCAATTCGGGGAGATCACCACGCGCCTTCGTGCCAACATGCGAAAAATCCAATAAACCGCAAGCGCTGAGGCCAAATGTTTCAGGGTATGCCCGCTGATGAGGTGGCCGAGCTTGAAAATCTGCCGATCGAGCAATTCGAAGATTTTGGCCAGGACGTAAAATCCCATGGCCACTACCAGGTCCGCGCCGCGCGTATAGCGGGCAGGGAAAAGTCCCAAAATGAGCAGAATGAAGAGCAGGGTATAAAACTGCACCATGAGGTAAAGGCGCAAATCGCCGGCGCCGCCCAGCTCCGTGGCGTACCAATAGGCCACACTCGCCAGTCCCAGGAGCAACAGAGGTCCCAGGGCCACCAGGCCGGCGCGGAGGTTCACCCGCTCCATCACCATGGCGGAGAGAATTGACATGAATGCCAGCGTCATCGGCAAGCGATCCCAAACCAGACGCGCGTTGTCCGGAGCAAGATGATAGTACTCAGAGCCAAAGCACGTGAGCGCCACCCCCACCGCCAGGATCGCATACGGCCAGCGCTCGATGGGGGTAATAAATGACGCTCCCGCGAATTCACGGCGGCCCAACACCAGCATCAATCCCCATACTCCGACGAGCAGAAAGGGGACGTTGGAAATCACATTGAGAAAGTTGGGGACTGCCAGGAAAGTGCGTTGATCGGCAAAATTGTGGTAATCCAGCGGCTGCGCTATGCGGGGGACAAACGCCCCGGCGATTCCCGCCGCCAAAGTGATCGCTGCGAGCATGATGACGCGCGTACGGTGGCTCATAGCTGTGCGCAGAATCCTAAAGCAAAGCCTGTCGAAAAGCCAGGGCGGATTCAGCGCCTGCGACGTAGCTTGGCCTTCGCGGGCCTCCATGCCTCCCACCGTAAGGAGCGAAGGAGATGGCCACCAAAGCACGTTGTCTTGGCGTCTCGGCGTGAGTTTGGTTGTTCTTTCCCAGCTTCCTAAACCCTGGAAAAAAATCCATGGACCCCCTTGAAAGCGGACGGCATTTGTAGTAAAAAAAGATATAAGCATGGTTCCGATAGCGGCTAGACGAATTCCGCCCTTTGACCCCAAGGCTCTCCTGGCGAGAGTCAGTGAGGGGAGAAGTGTAGCGTCCTACCGTCCGAAACAAGCGATCTTTTCACAGGGCGACCCGGCGGAGGCGGTGTTCTTCATTCAGAAAGGCCGAGTGAGGCTGTCGGTGGTTTCTAAGCAGGGGAAGGAAGCGGTCCTGGGTTTCATCGGCGCGGATGAGTTTTTTGGTGAAGGCTGCTTGGCCGGGCAGAGCTTGCGCATGTTGACAGCCACGGCAACCGAAGACACAACTGTCCTTGCTTTCCGTAAGAAGGCCATGGTGCGGATGTTGCACACCGATCCAAAATTCTCGGGACTTTTCACGGCCCACCTGCTCTCCCGCAATATTCGATTCGAAGAGGACCTGGTCGATCAACTGTTCAATTCCAGCGAGAAGCGGTTGGCTCGAATTCTGCTTCTGCTGGCGCACTTTGGCAAGGATGGCAAGCAGGAACCGGTGATTCCCAAAATCAGTCAAGAAACCCTGGCGGAAATGATCGGGACAACCCGCTCCCGGGTCAGCCACTTCATGAACAAGTTCCGCAAGCTCGGGTTCCTCGATTACAACGGCGGCATGCTGGTTCACAGTTCACTCCTCAACGTCGTTCTCCACGATTAAGTTCTCCGTTCCGAGTCCCTCAGGCCAGCCAAGAGTGCGCCGAACCTCGCTAATTATTTAAGAAATGTGAGCAATATTGACCAGACATCCGCGCCTGCGGGCCTTACTCTGCCGGGGGGGCAGGATTGCGGCAGATTGAGGAACTCCGATACGAGCTTTCGAGCGCCCGGATTGCCAGGCCGAAGGCTCTGCGGTGAGTTCATCGTCTCGACTCCTTCTCGGGATCGACCCACGCCTGAACCCCAACTCCCGTGTCGGAGATTAAATGAATATTCTTCTCTATAACCCGGACAACGAAATCACCAACAATTTCATGCCCCATCTCTGGATGTTCCTGCTGAGATCTCTCACACCTCCGGCGCACAAAGTGTTTCTCATCGACGGCAATGCGCGGCGGCTTACCAGCGAGCAGCTTGTCGATTACGTCCGGGAGAAGCACATCGACCTGGTAGGCATCGGCGCCATGACCCGCATGATCCGGAAGGCTTACCTGATGGCGGACGCTGTGCGGGCGGCGGGCGTTCCCGTGGTGATGGGCGGACCGCATGTCACCGAAGTGCCGGATGAACCGCTGGGGCGTGACGGCGAACCTCGCCACGCTGACGCGGTTGCTTTGGGCGAGGCCGACCAGACTTGGCCGCTCATCATCGCCGACGCTGAGCGCGGCGCGCTGAAGGAAATCTATGCCCCCGTGAACGCTGAGGGCAAAGAGGTGAAGCCTTCTCTGGCAGACTACCCCGCGATCCCCTGGGACCGCATGGATATGGACCAATTCAACCTGATCAAGCATTTCCCCAAGATGGCGCGGCGCTTCCTATCACTAATTGGTATGACGTGGCAAAGCTTCCACCTGATTCCGATCGAGTCCGGCCGGGGCTGCCCCTACGGATGCGAGTTCTGCACGGTGACGGGATTCTTCGGCGACTCGATCCGTTTCCGGTCAAACGAAAGTGTCGTCAAAGAATTGCTAATGTTGAAGGCGCTGGAGAAGACCCAAAAAGGAAAGGTTGCCGTCTTCTTCATCGACGACAACTTTGCCATCAATCCGCGGCGCACCAAATCCCTCCTGCGGGAAATCATCGCGCGCGGCGCCCAAGTGCCCTGGGTAGCGCAAATTAGCATGAACCTGCTGCGCGATGAAGAATTGGTTTCCCTGATCGCGCAAAGCGGCGGCAAGTGGATCTTCATGGGGCTCGAGTCCATTGACCCGGAGAACCTCAAGAGTGTTAGCAAGGGATTCAATAAGCCGGACGAATATCAGGCCGTCCTGGAGCGGCTGGCGCGCCACAATCTCTACGCCATCACCTCGTTCATCTTTGGGATGGATAGCGACCGCCCGGGAGCAGCCCAACGCACACTGGAAGTGATTCGTTCCTGGCCGCCGGGGCTTCCGGTATTTGGTTTGCTGACTCCCTACCCGGCGACTCCGCTCTATGACCGTTTGCAGACGGCTGGTCGGCTCACTCGACCGAAACACTGGCTGGAGTTCAAGCCTTTCACCATGAGCTTCGCCCCGCTGAAGATCAGCGCCGAAAATGCCGAGGCAGAAGTTCGGCAGGCGTGGGCAGAGTCTTACAGCCCCGCAACCATTGCCTCCGCTATAGATTGGCTGGGAGCGAAATCACTTCCTGACCGGCTCATCCATCTGCTCAGCCGCTTGGCCTTCCGGGGAATCTACTTTCCTCAAATGAAGCGGCGGGATTGGGTGCAGGTGCTTTTTCAAAACCGCGGTCCCATCCTTCGCCTGCTCTCCCAGGCCTTGACGCTCAAACTCAAACCCAAACCGCGCAAGACGTTCACTCTCATGCCCCCACTGCCTGCCGAGCGCCCTGCCTTTACACCAGAAGAAGCGGGCGGATAGCCATCACGGGCATGACCTGTTCCTCGATGCTGCGCCCTTGCCCCCATTCCTGGTGCGAGCGCGGGCTGACGGCGTGGCAACGTGAGTATCCCCCTTGCCTGGACTTGTTTCAGGAGGCCTTTGCCATCAGGTGTCCAGATTTCTATGCGCTTTGAAAGGACCCGTCACCCACCGCAGGGGGGGCAATAGTCTGCAGGTGATGGGTTATCTTGGAACGAAGCTCTCAGCTCCGGCTGCATTTGCACGCGGTTTCCGCACCCTCGCCTTCCTTTTGATATACTGCCAGGGTGTACAGCCGCATGCGGGTGGATTTGGAACGATGAAACGCCGGCCCATCCTTGTTGCAACGGGGCTCCTGCTTGTCGTGTTTGGGCTGGGGGTGACGGTGGGGACCCGATTGAACCGGAGGCCGGTTATGGTGGCGACAGGCTCTTTGCCCTTGCCACCCGCCCGCGCCGCCGACGAGCCCGCTGCGCACGCTACGAGTAGCCCGCCTCCTTGTGTGGATATTCGCAATGCCGGACCGCTGGTGGGCAAAAGCGGCTGCGTTGCCGGGTTTGTCCTGCGGGTTTACACGTCTCGTTCCGGGACGACCTTCCTGGATTTTTGCCAAGACTATCGCACCTGCCCTTTTACCAGCGTCATTTTTGCTTCCAACAAGAGCAAGTTTGGCGACCTGGAGTCTTTACAGGGGAAGCGGGTGGAGATTCGCGGAAATGTGGTGACTTACCAGGGCCACGCGGAAATCGTCATTATTGAGCCTGAACAGGTGCGCAGTGAGCCTTGAAGGACCGTAGGCAGTAGGCAGAATGCCTTCTGCGCGTCCCGAAGCACCGGGAAAGGCAGTAAGCAGCAGGCAAAAGAATCGGGTGATGAGGGTCGTGCAATCGGGTGAACCTGAAATCATATCGCGCAAAGGGGCAAAGTTGGTGAAGGCGGGAAGAGAACTCACCGGTTCTCGATTGCTGGCCTTCGTGCCTTGGCGACATTGCGTGAGATTGTTTGTTATTGGGGCGGCAACTGCCTTCTGCCTCCTGCATAGTGCCTACTGCCAACTTCCTACCGCCCTTTCCCCCCGGATCGGCCAAGTCTCAAAAGAAGCGGCGGACCTCATCCTGCGAGGGTTCGATCGTATGGCCAGGAACGACGCGGCGGGGGCGGAAAAGGCTTTCCGCCAGGCCATCGATGTGCAACCGGAAGTGGAGCCTGCGCATCGCGGTCTGGGTTTGGCCCTGCGCGAGGAAGGCCGTCTGGCTGAGGCCTTCCGCGAATTGCAAACCGCTACGCAGCTCAATCCCTCGGACTCCGACGCGCATTACACCTTGGGGTCGGTGGCATGGGCGCTGAGCAACCCGGCCAACGCTCCTGAGGTTAAACACGGCGGACTGACGGCTGCGGATTATGAGAGCCTGGCGGGCGCGGAATTCTCCAAGGCCCTGGCCCTTAGCCCCAAGGATCCCATGCTGCGAATCAACCTGGTGGTTCTCTACCTTGATTCCGGCCGTACGCACGACGCGGTGCTCCAGGCGGAAGAAGCGGTGCATATCGCGCCGTCGAACGCCATGGCCCACGTCATTCTGGGACGCGCTTATTTCGCCAGCGGGGAAGAGGAAAAAGCGGCGACGGAGTATGAGGCGGCGGCCAAACTGGATCCCCAAAACGGCGAAGCCTATTTCGCCCTTGGGCAAATGCGCATGTTCCAACGCCGCACGGCACAGGCGGAAGAAGCGCTACGCCACGCCCTCCAGGTGTCACCAAACCTCGGGCCTGCCTATGCGGCGCTGGCGCAGATCCTTATGACGGAAAACAAAAACGCGGAGGCACGCGGGCTGCTGGAGAAAGCCGTTACCCTGAATTCCCAGGACTGGCAGAGCCAGTACGAGCTTGCGATGCTGTTGAATCAAGCCGGAGAGACGGGGCGCGCCACGGAGTTGCTCCAGAAGGTCCTGGCTGTCAATCCGGACTTCCCGGGGGCGCGTGAGCAATTGGCCGACGGGCTTTTGCGCCGGGGCGACATCCAAGGTGCCAGCACCTTGGCGGGAAAAATGATTGCCCAGGACCCGCAGGGCCCTGAGGGTCACCGCATCCTGGCGTTGGCGCTCTGGAAGCAGCGCGATTACGATGGCGCCCTTGCCGAGTGCGCCATGGCCCTCAACACCGATCAGAATTCCAGCTCGATGCTGGTGCTTCAATCCATCGCCCTTTGGCAGGCCGATCGCAAAAAGGACGCGCAGAAGGCCTTCCGTGATGCCGCCAAGGTTGAGCCCAAAGTGGGGACCGCGGATGTCTTCTGCCGCTTGCTGCTTTGCGACGCGCACGATATCAACATCGTCAGCGACTTCCTCCACAGGAACCGCTGGCTGCTGGAGCCGCAACCCCAGCCTTAAGCCTAAAACTTCGATCGCTTCACGATTTCGGGTGTAGCGCGGATTCGTCCCCAAGGGTTGGACCGGTGTTTTCACCTGCCTGCCCCCTGCTTACTGCATACTGCCTACTGCCTTCCCTCCCCCAAAACGTCGTACAGCGGATGTGCCGGCCAGAGGCTTCCCGGCTGGTCCGCGACGGTAATGGCCATGATTCGAATTTTACCGTTATCCGGCAGCGTCAACGTGGTTGCGCCGTCGGGTTTGTCCAAGGCATACCCATACAGGTAGCAGTAAGCGTAGGGGGTATTGGCGCCCTGTGCCGTGTGGTGATGGGAGGCGTACCAGGCCACGGGGGCGCGCTTGATGAAGCCGGGGTTAAGCCCCGTGAATTCGGGCTCCATGCGCGTGCGGGGTCCATGCTCGGCGACATAGGCGCGGACTTTGCGGATTCTCTCCGCCGCCCAACTTTTATCGTTGGCAGCAGGCTCCGGCGGGGTGGGTATTTCTACCTTGCGCTCGGTCCACGTGCGCGTGTCCCACTGGCCGATGTAACCCTGCCAATCCTGAATGTTCAGGTCCACGCTGGAATCGCCTGCGCGGAAGGTGCCCTTTTGATCACCGTCGGCGGCCGCCAGGATATAAACCCGGTTGAACTTGCCTGAGGGCAGCGTGATGGTTTGGCCGTGAGCGGCGACGGCGTTGGGATGATCCGTCCACGCCGGACCCAGGTGAAAGGTGATTCCGTCAAAGGGCAGGGTAGTGGGAAGCATATCGGCGGGGAGGTTCTGGCCTGCGGCGTCGAATCCACTCTTGGCCTGGGCGCCGTCTTCGCTGGCGGTGGCCAAATCGTATTTCAAATTGACGGGCTCGGAGTGCGCGGGCGGCAGCATCTTGGCGGGGGCTGCCAGCTTCACGGCGAAGGTGCGGATCTCGTAGGGCGCAAGTGAGGTTTCCAGTTCACTCTTCATCACCGTGGCTGGGCCCAGGGGCATTTCCTGGCCATTCACCTCGCGCGCGGCGATAACCGGGCCGGCAAAGGCCAAGTGCAGGTGCGGGGCTTTTTCGCCGCGCATTTCCACGATGCGGATGATGGTTTCATTGCTGTCCTCGGCCTTTTTCACCGCGGTCACGAACACGTGATTGCTGTCGACGCGCAGTAAGGAGAAGGTCTTCCCCAGCGCGCCGGGGTGGTGGGCACTTTGGAAAGCAATCAGGGGGGCGTTCAATCGTTGTGCTTGCCAGTCGGTTCCCCCCTGGCGCCAATCGCCCGCGTGCGAGGCGAGGCCGTAGGCGAATTCATGGTGGCCCCAGTCCTGGCTGGTCTGGTCGGCGTAATCATGGCCGTTGCCTCCGCCGATTCCCGGGGTGTAGAGCAGGGTCAGGCGCAGGGTGTTGTCATCGGGCTTATCCGAGCCAATCTTGCAGTCGGAGAGCACGGTGACCCCGTAAGCTCCACTCTTGTCCGTCAAGTCATACCACTGGTGGGAGGCCACCTCGAATTTCGCTTTGTCGTTGTTGCCGCGCTCGATCGTTCCCAATCCCCAGTTGTAAGTTGCCAGGGGATTGGCGGCGGTTAGAGGGAAAGTCGCCTTGAGGGCGGCCTCCTTGGTTTTCCAGTCGATGACATTTCCGAATTCCACGCGATTGCCGGCATCACCCGCCGCCAGGCTGATGGTCTGGACGAACTTGGAGTCTTCGGTTTCGCGGGTCACCTCCACGGCCACGCGCACCGGCCCGCTTTCCACCACCCGAATCTGCGGGGGACCGGAGACGTAGGCGCGCGGCGGCTTCTGCTGATCCGCCCAATCCATGTTCCAAGCGGGCCAATCATAGGGGTGCTCCGTCTGCAATGCCAGACGCGCCGGAGACGCGAGCAATTCGCGCTTGATGCGCTTGTCGTAAATGCTCGATACATCGCCGTGGGCGTCGATCGAGACGCGGTAGCGGGCATTTTCGAGCCGCGACTCGCTCACTTTCAGTGCCGCGGCGCCGGCCGTGGGGGTGACAGCAGGGAGGACGGCATACACCGCAAAGCCCAACGACGGCACTTTGGCGAGGAACAGCACGCGGCCCCCCTCGATCTGCGACGGCACTTCCTTGCCATTTGGGCCGAAGACGCGAACGGCCTTGGGCGCGCCTTGAGTAAAGGAAAGGTTTGCTCCCACCACGTCCTCGCGCTCAATGTTCAGAGGGTTGTACACCACCACCGACGCGCCATCACCCTGCGTGTCGAGGCCGGAGGCGATGGCGCCCGCGGCGCTGGTCAGCACGCCGGCGAACTGATTCATGGCGATCACATCATCGTTCCAGGAGAATTGATAAGACTTAGGAGTAGCTGTTCCGGCCATGAGGTCGTGGAACTGTCCGCCCAGCACCAAGGTCCACGCGTCGTTCAAACGCTGCAAGGGATAGGCGGGGCCGCCCAACCACGCCGCAGCCACCGAGGCGCGCTCGGCGGCGTCAGCCAGCAGTTCATTCTTGCGATTCCAACGCTTGTGTACGGCTTCGGATGTCAGCGAGCCGGCGGAATGGTTGGTGAGCTCCAAGTCGCCCTGGTAATGCGGCAGGTGGTTGCCCTGGCCGTACCGCAGGATATCAAGAAACATCTGGTCGGCCTTGGAGGAAATCACGTGTACGGGGCCGCCGCCCATGGGGATGGGGGAAGCTCCCGGCTGGGGGATTTCCTCTTCGTCGTGGTTCCACGGGTCGTGCGGGGCGGTAGGAACCGCGCTACTCTTGGTCACTATGGCTTCCAGAAGTTTAACCGAAGCCTCGGTGGGAGCGCCGCCGGTGTCGCCGGTGCCGTAATAGTGATAATCGACGGCCAGGCCGGATACCTTGGCATCCAAAGCAATCCGCTTGGGCCAGTCCACGTAATCCGCCGGGCGAGGAGGCGGAGCGCTCGTGCTGAGGTCATCAGTGATACTGCCGGAGTAGTCCCCCGGGTTCAGCGCGGCCAGCAGACTTCTGCCGCCCGGCCCGTCCCAAATCCCCACGTTGAAGGGCGTGCCCTTGGGGGTCTTCTCCGGTGATGTTGGCCCTCCCGCCGGGGCAGCCGATCCCCAGGTAAGCTTTTGCGTGGAGAAGCCCTTCACGCCGGCGGATGCCAGAATGCTGGGCAGGGAGGCGGGGAAGCCAAAGCAATCCGGCAGCATGAACTCGGCGCTCGCCAGCCCGAAATCATGGCGGAAATACTCGTTGCCGTAGAGGACTTGGCGAATGATCGATTCCGGCGAGGGCGAGTTCACGTCGTTCTCTTCCATCGACGAGCCGGCAGGGAACCATCGGCCCGCCTTGACGTATTGGCGCAGCTTCTCGTAATCCGCAGGGTAGTATTCCTTCATCAGGCGATAGCGATTGGCGCCGCTGAAATTGAAAATGTAGTGGGGATACTTCTCAAAGAGGTCGAAATTGACCCGCATGGTCTTGGGGAGATAATCGCTGATGACCTGTGGGTATTCCCAGCGCCACTGGGTATCCAGATGGGCGTAGCCGACGACGTAAAGGGTCGGCTTGGTGAGGTCGGGCCCAGCGTGCGCGGCTGGCTTGGGCACTGGTTGGGCTGCGGCAGGTTTGTCCTGCGCCATGGCGGAACCCCCCAAGAGCGCCATCGCCATTACGGTCAAGATTGCGGCGGTGCGAAATGCTGTGGAACTTGCCCTTCGTGCCGGCATCGGATGATGAGCGGTCGTGTTCATAGGTCCCTCGTCGATTGGATTACGCTGGGTTAGAAAGCCCCCCTCGGGAATTGTCTGCCACCCGCAACGCCCCTCCCGGAAAAATTACGCGGAAGAGGGGGCCATTATACACCCGCTGCTTGGGTGGGGTTTGGTATCCACAGTGAGAGATTTGCTGAGGGTGGGCTTTACTCATCCACGACAGGCTACCGGCAAGCGCTCGCCGTCCAGTGGGATATGGCGCGTCGAACGGCGTTCCTTGCCAAAACGTGGCAGCCCTCGATCGCCGCTACAACCAGAACGCAACTGCCGAACTTGTACTATGTCCAGTCTTCCAATTGCTCGACCATTGCGGGCCGTCGTTAATTTAGCAATTCCGGCACACTACGCCCTCCCAATCAAGGGATGGTTGGCGCACCCTGAGAGTTCGCTTTCCGCGCGATCCCACATTATGTTCAGACGGCGGCGGGAAGCGCCTCGAAGCTTGTCTCGGGGACTCGCGCCTCAAAGTGGCGCCAAATCGCCACATTGGTCACGGCCAAAGGCACACACCAGCCATCGAGGGCGACCGCAAGTTTGCGCTCGATGGCCCACGCGGCGAGCGGCTGGCGGTCGAGTGGCCCGCCGATCAACACGGTACGCGCCTCATCCTCATCGAGGAACTGGAACATATCCGTGCCTTCCAAGCCGCGCGTGTCCATCAACGTATAGTAGCCGTCGCCACCAGGGGTGAGGGTTAGCGCTGGGGCCGGGGCGCCTGCCTTCCAGGAATCGCGCCACTCGCCAAAGGCGCGGTCGAGTGAAGCGTATAGCTCCGGATGGGAAGACTGGGCGCAAGTGTACTCTCCCCTAAAGTGATAGGCCAGGCTTCGCAGGTCGGCGGAGGGGGGGGAGGTCCACGCGTAACCCCGTTCCGGTTCCAGGTGAGAGATCCCGTACGCAGCCGGATGGTTGAAATACGGGCTGAAGCGATCGATGCTCACTGGGTAAACGCCAGTCGGGGGAGACAGATGGTGGATCAGGGGGAGAAGCGCCAACGTGGCATCATAATCCTGCCGCTGGTCACCGGGGAATTCACACAGGAGGTTCCAGACTAGGGCCAATCCCGTGGCGCGCGCGTAACGCAGCAGCGCCAGGTTCTGCCGCGCCAGCACACCCTTCTTCATGCGGCGCAACAAGGAAGACGAAAGTGCCTCGATCCCAGGTTGGACACGGTCCACTCCGGCGTTCCGCAAAAGCTGGACCTGTTCAAGATTCAGGTTGGATTTGGTTTCATAGAAGATCCGGACGTGCGGCAACTCTTCATCCAGACGCGGCAGCACCGTGCGGAAGTAAGAGTGCGGCAGGATGTTATCGATCATGAAAATAAGCCGCGTGGGGTAGCGGAGAAGAAGCTGCCGGACCCCGGCGATCATGCGGTCAGGAGACTTCTGGCGGAAGGCCATGGTCTCGCCATTGAGGCCGCAGAAGGTGCAGTGCTGGCGGGCGCCCCACCAACAGCCGCGGCTGCTCTCGTAGGGCAGCCAGACTTCCTTGTCTTCGCGCCAGGAGGGCAGCGCATTGTCGATCTGTGTGAAATAGTCGTCGAAGGAGGGCTCAGGGAGGGAATCCATATCGAAGCAAGGTTCGCCGCGCACGATCCGATCGGGCGGCAGGGGCTCGCCACCCACGGCGCGGCGCAGAAAATCCGGAAAGATGGATTCGCATTCACCGGAGAAGATGTAATCAATAGGTGCGCCCAACGAGGCGATTCCCCGTGCCATTTCGCCCTCGCAGTTGGCGCCGCCCAGCACGGTAAGGGTCGCGGGCCGCGCACGTTTTACCTGAGCCAGCAGAGCGACCGAAGCGGCAGTCTGGTGAAAAGTGGTGGTGGCTCCGACTACCGGTATTCGGAGTGCCGCGAGACGCTCACCGAGGGCGGAGCAGAAGGGACCGGCTTTGCGCTCCAGGGCCGCGAACTGGTCGAACGTCACTTCCGCGCCTTGGGAATGGTCCCGGCTGGCAATCTGCTGCCGCAGTTTTTCGATTTGATGTCCCAAGGGCGGCAGCCCGAACGCAGTGGCCGCGAAAATGCGCTCACCCCACATCCAGGCGTACCTGCCGTAGCAAATCGCCTTGTAGAGATCCTCGCCGCTCAGGATGGAGAACAAGAGATTCGCGAAAAGGATTCGCACGCGTAGGCCGGTCTTTTCGGCGGCCGCCTGAAGAAGATGCACACCCAGCGAAGGGCGGTAAAGGTCCGCAAAGGGCGGAACAATGAGCACGGCGTCCGAATCCGTACCGAGAAAGTCAAAAGTGCGATCGCACTTGGCGTGGAAGTTGTCCATGGAACCTATTCCTGACGTACGGGCACACCTCGGACCTGCCCATCCGAAGGCGCCCACGAGGGCCGCCCATAAGGGTTGTCGTATCGCCCAGTACCGTCGATACGCGGCATCGCTATCCCGCGCCACGCAGCCGACCCTACCTGCCCGGTGTTTTCCCTATGAACGTGCAGGCCGAGCCGGGCACAGCAAGGGACTCCATTCATTCGCCCTCTCTTCTAAAGTTTTTGGCTTTTGAAGAGCTCTCCACCGGCGACGTTTTCGAGGTCTTTCTCGCTCAATTGGCCGGTTGACCCAACATCGATGTTCAGCTCGGCGATTCTCCTGCCTGTTGCGCTCTGAATCTGATTCTGCTGGTCGTCAGTCAACTTGATCGTCAATTTCTTTCCTGCCATATTGTTGCCTCCGTTAACTGTGTTGGGAAATTTGGCGCAATGCTTTTTCGAATATTGCCGCTCGCTTCTGAACCCGTGAATCATGAATCGGTTTCACCGTGAACTTGATGTCATGGCGACGCTGCCCTCCCCCTCCGAATTCGAGACTTTGACCGGGCATCTTTTAGGGCGTTAATGGTGCCGCGGCATTTTGGCGACCCACACCGGCATGGAACTTTCGGCAACTTCGCGGAGAAATTGTAGTCCAGTGTGAGTTCCTCTCCTACGGCGATGGGCCGCACGGTTTGGCACAGGACGCGGTCCCCCAATCTTCGCCAGCGCAAGTTCGGAGCGCAACTGTGATTAATAAACTGCCCGCCAACGCCGCCGACCGCACCATCAATCCTCCAGAATTCGTCGAGCTTGAAGTTGTATGTCTCCGTTGCGTCCTTCCCTCGCCGGTACGCTTCCACAGGATTGATCAACTCCCCCGCGTACTCGATCACATTGCGCCGCGCCGGGATTTGCTGCACGGCGAAAACGCCCCAGCGGTGAATGCGCGATTTGCCAACTTTCAGGCGAAATTTGGCCTGCCGCGTGTCGATATGCGGGCGCAGTTTCTGCCGGACGGCCTCGTAGGATTCGGGGTCAGGATGCTTCAGCAACCAGAATTTGTTTCCCTTTGCAGAATACAGCCAGCCCGCCCCCGTCTCCGCAGGCTCGATGCCCAGCTTGGCGACGTTCTTACCCGAGGCCTCGCGGATTAGTGCGCGCTGGACCGCAGTGAGCTTAATGACAACCGGAGACTGCGCCATCGTGCGCCCCTTGGCACATGGGAAAGGAATGCCCCCCCCTACTATCGCCCATCCCCACGCTATTGAATTTCCTTAAAATCAACCCCAAGACCGCCAGCCACTCGGTCGAGATCCTTTTCGCTCAGGTTGCCCGGCGGAGCAAAATCAATGTTCAGCCCGGTAATGCTCTTGCCTGTGGCGTTCTCGATCTGCTTCTGTTGGTCATCGGTGAGTGCGGTGGTCAGTTTGTTGCCACCCATGGAGCACCCTCCCGATGAGTAAGACGAATAGTGAGAATTTAAGTGACGACATTATGTCTTACGATTCCAGCGCGCGTCAATGACAATTTGTCCTTGACTTTGCAGCCGCTGTGTTGAGATTCGGCAAATAGTCGGAGAGGGCGACTTTCTGTCTTCCCATGCGTAGCGGCTGGGAAGGCTGAAAAACTTGAAGGTCCTCAGGGCTCTTCAAGGAAGCGGGCAAAGCAGCATCCAGCGGATGGCCTTCATCCGCGATGGAGTAGGGCATGTACCTTTCTCCTGACATCAAAATGGACGAGCGGCACCCGGAGTGTGCGCGGCTTATCCGGGCTTTTTGACTTTTGGGATTCCGCCGCCACCTTTTTCCGGGAATCTTTGGACTTTTAAAAGGAGAAACTCTTATGGCAGAGGGAAAGGATAAGGTAGTCGAGAAGGCGCAGGAAAGCATCAACCAACCGGGAGGCAGGGAAGATGATCTCTCGGAGAACGACTTGGAAAAGGCATCTGGCGGCTGCACTGGTCAGCATTTCGATACCGAATCCTGACGACACCAACGTGCCTTGCGAAGACCCGTGCGGCCGACGATGGGCGTCCGCGCATGTGTGCTGTACGCCAGAGTTGCAAGCCTATGAGTGGCCTCTATCGTACCCGGATTGCGATGCAGCGGTGTTAACATCAGCCCCCGGCCTGAGATCGGGGGCCTCGTTAATACGGCAGGGGGCGGAGGCGTGGGAGGTTTTGCCACTTTGGGCAGAGTCAACATGAGTGCCATCGCCGCCCAGCAGGTTGCGTCAGTTGAAATGAACTTGTCGTGTCCATAGGGAAAGCCAAATTCCACAGACGGCGGGCTCACCGCGCCGGGGGAGAGCATTCGCGTGTGCACATGCCATGAGCCATCGGCTTCCCGAGTCGAAAGCAGGTAGTGCAATCCCTTCTGCCAGGCCGGGTCGGTAACCGCCACTCCTCCGGCTTCGGCAAGCGCTACCAACGCTTCCCACGTGAAATAGGCATCGGGCTGCATGTGAGGAAGCTCCGCCCAACCGCCGCTGTCCCGTTGCAACCCCAGCAGGCCCTATGCGGCCTTGCTGCATTCCGCGGAAGTCCCACCCGCCCAGCACACTCCGAAGAGACGGAACCTCGAATCTTCGGCGCTGCGCGGTTCGGTCGAGGGCAGCCACAACTTGGCGCGCTCAGAGCGCTCGGTGGTTTCCTTGCTGAGCCGCGCCGGCATATACCAATGCATCGCGCGCAAGGCTATGGCCGTGGCGGTGAAGAGACTGTAGGACTGCGGTGGGCGGTCATCAGCAGTGGGCCAGTATCCATCCGGCCGCTGCCAGGTGGCGAGGCGCCGGGCATACACGGCGGTGACCATGTTGGGCCGAACTCCCACCGCAGGGGCAGCCACCAGCGCCCACCCATCTCCCAGTGCCGGATCGATGATCATGAGATCCTGCACGGCGTGATCAATGGAGGTCAGGTCAGGCGTGGCGAGGAATCCTTTGGCGCCCACTTGGCTGGCTGCGGTTTCGTCAATCACAGTCCCCTGCTCGCGGGCCGTTTGCAGTGTCAGCATGGGAAGCGCATGAGCGTGGCAAGAAAAGCACTGCGTCAAATTGGAGAACCCCGTCGATCCGCGCTGAACCATCACGACGGCGCCGGCGGCGGATCGAATCTGCTCAGGTGGAGCGGTCTGTGCGTGCAAGATTGAAACAAACACGCAAATTACGAGTGCCCTGTACACAGTCTCTCCTTGAGAAAACGACCCCAAAGATTGCGTACATTTTCCCGAAATCACCCGGAACTGCAACCTCCATATGATTCTGAGGCAATTTGTTGACCGTATCTCTCTGCGCCTCCGTGCCTCGGCGGTGAGAGTGATTTAAGGGAGTCATTTCGTCAGGAAATCTTCTGCACGATCTTGCGGGCCAATTGGGAAATCGCCGCCTGCGGTAACTGCTTTAACGTGAACCAGTGTAATGAGGGATGGCGAAAGGGTTGGGAGATTCGGACGGGATAAATCCGCCCTTGAATGGCGCGGAAGGTGATGCCGTGGCGAACTTCCACCATGAGTTCGCCGAAGGTGACCATGGGCTTGCCTTGGCGCGCCCTTTCGGGAGCGCGAAAAAGGGCGGCGAGCTTCTTGCGCAATGCTTGCTGCGCTTCGTCGGGGGAACTACCGAACGCCGAGGGAAAATTCCAGAGATCATCCAGTAGGCCGTCGGCAAGCCCGCGCACCATGGCCACGCGCGTCCCACGGCGGATAAGGGCGACAGCGAGATAATGCGATTCCGCTGCGCGACGGGGGCGGGGAAGGGGGAAGGCCTCCGGATTGCCGGAACGATACGCGCCGCACCATCTCGCCAGCGGGCAAGTGGCGCACAGCGGCCCGCGTGGCAGGCAGATGGTTTGGCCCAATTCCATCAAGGCTTGGTTGAAGTTTCCTGGTTCGCGGCGCGAAAGAAGCCCGTCAAGCTTCGTTTCCACAGCACTCCGAAACCGGGGCTGATGTAAGTTCCCAATCAGGGGGCACAATCGCGCGACGACGCGGGCCACATTTCCATCCAGCACGGCGTAAGGTTGATTGAAAGCGATGCTCAGGACGGCTTTGGCGGTGTAATCGCCAATGCCGGGGAGGGCACGAAGGCTGGTATAATCCTCGGGAAACCTCGCGGCGAACTTCTCCACCAGGGTTTGCGCAGCTTGATGCAGGTGGCGGGCGCGACGGTAATAACCTAACCCCGACCAGAGTTCCAACACGCGTTCTAGCGGTGCTTTCGCCAGTTGTGCGACGGTGCGAAAGGCCTTAAGAAAGCGTTCGTAGTAAGGGGCTACGGTGGCAACTTGGGTTTGTTGGAGCATGATTTCCGAGATCCAGACAGCGTAGGGGTCGTCTGTCCCTCGCCAAGGGAGGGCGCGGGCATTGGAGCGAAACCACCCCAACAGAGCGCGGCGAATGGCAGTATGAACTTGGGGCGACCATCGCGGCGGCACGACGGGAGGCTTTCGCCTCCGGCCAAGCACCTTGGTTGGAGTTTTCGTGGGCACGCCGGTTATTGGACTGTAAAATCCGCGCCGCGCGGGGTGGAAACACTGCCGCGTTCGTCGAGTCCTTTGATCTCAAAGCGGTAATCACCCGCCTGGAGCTGGCCGATCGGCAACTTCAAACCCATGGGGATAAGGGGGTTGCCGAGTTGAGAGTAATCGTCGATCAGGATTGTAGGAGAAGAAACAACCGCCTCTTTGGTCTTGCGGTTGATGATGTTGAACACGATCCCCACGCGGGGCGGGTTGGAGCCTTTCAGGGCCGGATCATAAACCTCCAAGTAAACTACCGGTTGATCGTCCTTGGCAAAGTTGTAGCTTGCTGCAGGTACAAATTCCAGTCCCTTGACGACCAGGGGCACGCGGTCCTCAAGAAGGGCTGCGTCCATGTTGGCACTAAGCTGTGAGACGGGTGCGTACCTTTTGCCCAAAGCCGGACCTCCCACAGTCAGAGCGTCGCCGGAGAAAGGCTCGATCACCAAAGGGGCAGCATATTTGCCGAATTTCTGTCCTCCTGCGCTTAGTACCAGTTTCAGCGTGTATGATCCCGGAGCAATGCTGAAGTTATTCTGGTAATCGAAGGACCCTTTGGCGAGTTCTTTGACCTCTTTCTTTTCGTAATCCAACTTCACCGTGTCACTGAATCGCGCGGCGACGGAGCCATTCTCACGATAGGCAATCCCCAGCACATTCACGTCCGAGTGGAAAAGTCCCTTTTGTTTCTCAAAGTCGATGGAGGAACCGGGAACGGATAGGGCCATGTTCACACGTGCTACGCCAGGCTCAATATAGAAGTAAGGGGCGTTGAGAGAAACAGGAAAATCGCCGGGTTGGGCGCTGGCCACCCGGTCCTCCAGCGCCTTGCCCTCGGGTTTATCTTTCAGTAGGTCAGGACTCTTTACGTCAAAATAGCCAGTGCGAAAGCGCAGATCCACTCCTCGGCGTTCCACCTTTACCGTGATCTTGTGGTAGGTGCCGTCATGGGTTTGGTTGGGACTTGCATACCCCAGATTGTAATACTCATTTATTTCCCGGGAGACCTTCTCAAGGCCCGAGAGGAAATCGTTGGTATTGAAGATTTCAAAACCCCCGGTGCCTTTGGCCAAGGCATAGAGGACTTGCTGGTTTGTCGTCACGCTATTCGGAATAGTCGGAATGATTTGACGATTGGGACAGTTGGGGTTCGGAATTCCACCCGGGGTATTGGCGTTAAGGCAACTCAAGTTGGAGTTGTAGGGATTATATGTGGAACTGCCGCTGGTGGCACCTCTACCACCACTGCTACTTCCGCTCCCCGTACCGCCCTTAGTCCCGGCGCTGCTTCCAGTGCCGGTGCTACCCGTTGAGCCGGTGGTGCCTCCACCACCTCTGGAGCCTCCGCTCCCGCCCCCTGCTGTACCCCCACTCCCTCCTCTACCCCCACCCCCGCCGCCGCCCCCCCCGTGCTGGGGGACAGGATCGGGAGGAGCCGCCAAGGCTGCCCACAGACCCGGCAAGTGATCGAAGGGAGATTCCGGGCCGCGCAGTTCTGAACTTGGTGGGAATCCGGGGAGTGTGCTCGGGGTCCCGGGAATGGCGGTAACCGCCAGGCCGCGCACGTCCACGGGATACACCGCAATATTCGCCTTGTTCAGAGCATCAACGGTGGCGGTAAGCTCCGACTCGATTTCCGGCGTGAGGGGAAATCCCGAGGAGAAAAAGATCAGCGATTTGCGTCCGGCAACTGAGCGGAGCGATTTGGCGATATCACGAATCGAGAGCAGAACGCTTCGTTGGGCAAATTCCGCTTGGGAGTTTTCCAGTATCGGCGCCCCCAAGGATGCAAGTTGCCCGCCTCCGCTTCCGGAGTTGGGATTCAGGCTCGCATATTTAACATTGCTGACGGCCCGCTTCAAGAGTTCTCCGTCGGCAGTAAAGTTCTGATAGACCCGCAAGGTCCCGTCGAAGTCCACCACCGCCATCATGCGATTGGAAGAGGCGGTGCTTTCCACAAACTTCCCTGCCGCTTGGCGCGCCTGGGTTTGAAGGGCCGGGCTCATTGTGGAATCGTCAAAGAAAAGGACCATGTAACGCTGATGTCCAGGGGCGTTTGGTTCGATGTCAGACTCGCGCGAGAAGGAGGAAATGGGTTGCTCGGCGCTGTCTTCAAAGACGTGAAAATCCTTCTTCTCCAGGTCTTTGATGTAGTTCCCCTTTTTGTCAGTGGCGATCACATCGACCAGGACCAAGTTGGCCTCCGCCCTGAGCACGCCCGGCGCCGTCGGAAGGGTCTGCGGAGAAGGATTGGGCGTACCACCCGGAGCTGCGGGAGCCGTGGCCGACTCGATGCCCAGCCCTGCAAGTGTTATCAGTAAGCCCATCGTTATCAGCAGTTTATTTCGGGACATGATTCCATCTCCTAATAAGGGATTTCCACTGTGCGATTCAAGCCGGAGATTTGACCGCTTTCGGAATCGCGGACGATCGCACGCACCAGATAAGTTCCGGGTCTGACGTTGAATTTAGTCCGGATGGTAATACCCGATTGCTGGTATCTCTCCAGGCTGCTGTCCAGCAAGTGCAGTTTGACGGACTTTTGCTGGCCTTTAACCGCCAGGCCATTCTGGTCAAACAACACCGTCACGAAAGTCAGGGTGGCGACGTTGCGGTCCGCTTCCTTGCGTAAATGCAAGAGGTGCAGGTCGAGGTGAGTCAGGACGGCAACTTGCGCGTCGGTATCGGTCTTCATGAAGAATTGGGTACGGACGTCAATGGGAAGCTCCTGCGTTTCGTCCTGGGAGAAGACCGCTTCGCTAATCTCTTCCTTCTCCGCCTCGGCCGGGTTGACCGATTTCTTGGGAGCGTAGTAGCCGCGGCGCGCTTGCACCGAGAGGCCTTGGGAAGAAACCAACTTGACCTGAATGGGGTGAAAAGCGCCGTCGGGTTTCAGGTTTTGCGGGGAGAAGGTCAAAACATAGAAGGCTTCGGGAAGGCCGGCGGTTTTGCGGAATCCGGCCTCCAGATCGTTGTTGTTGAAAAAAACGCCTCCGGTATCGAGAGCGAGGGATTGCATGCCGTCGGTTTGCCGCCGGGCGCTATCTTCAAGGAAACTTCGCTTCCGGGCGATGATCGCATTATCTTCCGAAACGGCGATGAAGCTCCGGCTGGCATCGAGCGTGGGGTTGGTGTAGAGACCGCGGGCGTCTATGGCGTTGATAATGACGCCGCTACGCAGGGCGAGGTCGGCGATCTGGCTGAGTTCGAAGCGAAGAGTTTCCGTCAAGAAACCCCCGGAGACAATGATCATGCTGCGTTGGCCGGGGAGGGAAGTCAAGACGCGGACGATGGGTTCAATCCCCCGCAAGGCTGCCGTGGATTGTACTTCCGACAGGCTTAGCGCATGCATCGCATTGTTCGGCACCGTGTCCTGCTCCGCCTGGGTCATGCACTGCTGAAAGGTTTCCGGATAGGGGCATGGATGACAAGTCACCCATTCATCGGCAGCCACCTCGATGGCATTGGGGTCATGTTGTTCGGCAATCAGATACGCCTCGTAGGGTGGGATGGCGCCGCAAGAGGTATCCTGCTCCACCATGGGACGCGGACGAAGATCAAAAAGCGCCTGGTGTACTTTCGCAAGGTCGTTGGTGAAGTCTGTTTGCTTCTGCCCGGAGGAGGTGAACAGCGCCACGCGATCGCCGGGTTGTACAAAACCCGTCAGGAAGTGGTCCGCCGCGTCACGCACGCGCGCCAAGTTCTCAAAGGGGGTGTTTACATCATCGAAGTACAGTGCCACGAAGCGGCGAGCGGCGGAGGCGGGCACGGCCGTCTCATCCGTGGCCTCGGGTTCAGGGACGGTTTTTTCAGCGGGTTTCTGCGCAGGGGGCTCGGGGGCCTTTAGGGTTGGTTTCTCCACCGAAAAGTGCAAAATGGTCTGCAGTTTGCCGTGATCGAAAAGTTGAAAATCTTCTTGCCGGAGGTTGTCAACCGTTGCGCCCGTGGAGTCGCGCACCACCACGCGAACCAGCACCAAGTTGCGTTCCGATTGCAGCTTGAAGGTGGGTTCAACGTCGCGCGTGGAGATTTCTGGTGCGTCATCCTTCTGCGCGTTGAGCAGGCAAGGTGCAAGGGCCGGAATCGCGGCCAGCACGACCGCCAACAGCCATAACCGCCATCGGGGCCCCGCCCGACACGCAGGCGTAAGCGAAGGCAGCATAAATTCCACACTCTGACCCAGTATGCTCGAACGCCGGGAACCTCCCGGGTTCAGCCCGCGGTAAACCCGCTAATGCAACTCGGTGCTTTCCAGGTTACAACCTTAGTTTCCGGCGCGTAGGGTTCAAAGTCAAGCTAAAGAGAGCGTAGCGGACCGACCCGCAAATCGGCGCCGGCCGAGCGGACGGCGCTTGTGCCGCCCGCGCTGCAGGTATTGATTGGATTCCAGCCCTTATTCAATGGAAAAATCGCCGCTCCGCACCGGTGAGAGGTTGCCCGCAGAATCGCCAACCCGGATCATCATGAGATAGTCGCCCTGCGGGAGCTTGTCCATGGGCAGTTTGAATATCACCGGGACCAGCGGATTACCCGGGCGTACATATACGGTTAAGGGCAACGTCTGGGAGGAATAGACCAGTTGATTGGTTTTTGAGTTCACGATGGTGAACGCGATTCCCACGTGCAGATTGCTGCTCTGCAAAAGGGGATCATAGACTTCCACGTAGAAAACCGGCTCTGTTTCCTTCTTAAAATGATTGTTGCTGGAGGGAACGACCTTCATCCCTTTGGCAACCATGGGTGCGCTTTCCTCGGCGAGTCCCAGGTCGGTTCTCGGCCAAACCCGGAGAAGCAGCAACGACCCGATCACCGAAAGCCGGACCACTCAGCATGAGCTGCTTACCGGAGAGCGGGCTCACCCCCAGCGGCATCACAGATTTTCCAAACTTTCCGCCTCCCGGATTCAGCACCAGTTTAAAGGTGTACTGGCCCGGCGCAATTTTGAAGGAATTCTGGTAATTGATGGAGGTCTTCGTCACCTCCGGCATCTCCTCCCTCCCGTAATCCAGATTTATCGTGTCGCTGAAGCGAGCGGCTATCGATCCGTCGCCGCGGTAGGCGATTCCCAGGACATCCACCTGCGAATGGACGATGTCTCCCTTCTTCTCGAAAACAAGGGCGGAAGCGGGGAAGGACAAGGCCAGACTGACCCGGGCAACGTCGGGTTGCACGTAAAAGTAGGGCGCACGGAGGGCCACCGGAATCTGGCCCGCATCCGAACTCGCCGCCTGCGCCTCTAACACATTACCTTCGGGTTTTCCTGCCAGAATGTCCTGCCCCTTCGTATCGAAATATCCATTGCGGGCGCGCACCTCCGCGCCCGAGCGGTTGACTTTCACTTGGATTCTATGATAGCGCCCGTCGTGGACCGGACTGGGCGGGACGTACCCAAGGATGTAGGATTCATCCATTTCCGCGAAAGCCGCTTTCATTCCCTCCAAAAGGGAATTCATATTGAGGCTAGGGAAGGCGCCCGTTCGCGAAGCCAAAGTATTTAAGACCGGATTATTTGTGTTGGGACCCGACGGCATTGCTTCCCGGCGGCCCGCCCCGCGGCCAGCACCACTCCGCGCGCCTCCCTGGCGACCTGTCCCGGAGCTGTCTGCCATGGAAGCGACGGAAGGGGCGATGTTCACTGAATTTACGGGGTACAACCCGACATTGGCTTTGTTCAGCGCATCGATGGTGTCCTGAAATTCGGACTCTTGTCTGACATCGAGTGAAAACCCGGCAGAGACGAAGATCAGGGTCTTGTGACCTGGGGCCGGCCCCAGCATATTGGCGACGTCGCGTATGGCCTGAAGTAAATTGCTAACGACGATATTATATTCTTGTTGCCTTGCTTGGGTACCGATGGCCCCGAATTGGATCTTGCTGGCCGCGCTTTTCAACAGGTTTCCATTGGCGGTAAAGCTTTGATCAATGTGCAGGGAGCCGTTAAAATCCATTATCGCCGTCATCCGATTGGGGGAAGCAGTCCCTTCCAAGATTTTTTCCACATCGGCGCGATCCTTCACTTGACTCGCGGCGTTCATCTCCGAGTTGTCGAAGAATATGACTATATACCGCTCATGCTCGGGGGCGCTCGGCTGAATATCTACTGCGCGCGAGAGGCTCGCGATGGGCTGCTCCACGCCATCCTCGAAGACGTGAAAATCCTGTTGATTAAGGTCCCGGAGATAATGGCGCCTGCGGTCGGTCACAACCACATTGACAAGAACAATGTTGGCTTCCGTTTTGATTATGCCGGGGGTGGGTGACTCCGTCTGCGCCGAGGATTTCTTCTCCTTTCCCGGGGCTGCGGAAGTCGTGACCGGCGCAGCCCCCAGCCAGCCCAACGCCAGCAAAAGGGCAAGGGTGCGGAAGATGGCCGATTTGTTCTCGTGGGCGGCGCTGCGGTCTTGGCGAAGGGAATCGGCAGTACCTGCGGGACTTATTGGATGAGGGCGAAACATGAGTCACTTTCCTAATATGGAATTTGCACCGTGTGGTTCAGCGCAGAAATCTGGCCACTTCCGGAATCGCGGACAACCGCGCGGATCAGGCAAATACCCGGCTCACAACACACGAGTGACCGTCGCGTGCCGGGCTCTGCTTGCCGGGTGAAGAACTTAGTTTCTGGTGCAGGGGGTTCCGTGTCAAGCAAAAGAAGGGCGGGCTGCGAGCATCCTGCTAGGCTCATCTCGTCACGATTCGCGCGGCCGGGGGTGTCGCCCGCCAAAGGGTTCGAACCCCCTGCCCCAGGAATGGATCTGACCCCCTCCATGGAACCCACAAGGCTTGATTTGGACCGTCCAATCTGTAATGCTGCAAGGTTGCACGCCGCTGTCCGCGACATGCGGCGAGTGGTTATGAAAGTTTAAAGGGTATAAGGTAACCATCAATCCCTTGCTTTACCCTTTATCCTTTACCCTTTTAATGGACAACTGCTTATCGAGAATTCGAGGTTCCAACCGTGTCCTACCAAGATCTGCGTGATTTTCTTGCCCGCCTGGAGCGCGAGGGCGAACTGAAGCGCATAGCGGCGGAAGTTGACGTCGACTTGGAAATCACCGAGATCACCGATCGCGTTTCGAAAGCAGGTGGGCCGGCGCTACTATTTGAAAAGCCGCGCGCTGCCCGCGATGGGGTGAGCTACGTCATGCCGCTGCTCATTAACATGCTGGGCACTCGGCGGCGCTTGGAGATGGCGCTCGATGTTAGTTCGCTTGATGATGTGACGCGCCGCATGGAAGATTTGCTCGATATGAAGCCGCCGGAAGGATTCTTGGACAAGGTGAAGCTGCTTCCCAAACTCTCCGAACTCGGCTCATTCTTTCCCAAGAACGTGCGCTCGGGGCCGGTGAAGGAAGTTATCGAGCGGGAAAACCTGTCGCTCGGGCGTTTGCCGATCATGAAATGCTGGCCGCAGGATGGCGGGCGATTCATTACTTTTCCCATGGTGGTGACGCAGAGCCCCAGGAACGGCCGGCGCAACGTGGGCTGTTACCGCATGCAGGTGTACGACGAGCGGACGACGGGAATGCACTGGCAGGTTCACAAGGGGGGCGCCGAACACTTTCGCTGGCTCGCTCGCCAGGGAAAGGGGCGTCGCATGGACGTGGCCGTGGCCCTCGGAGCCGACCCCGCCACCATGCTTTCCGGCGTGTTGCCCCTGCCGGAGGATCTGGACGAGTTCCTTTTCGCCGGCTTCCTGCGCCGACAACCGGTGGAGTTGGTGAAATGTGAAACCGTCGATCTAGAGGTCCCCGCCCACGCCGAGATCGTGCTGGAAGGTTACGTGGACCTAGACGACATTCGCACCGAGGGGCCCTTCGGCGATCACACGGGTTACTACTCGCTGGAGGACAAGTTCCCCGCGTTCCACATTACTTGCATCACCCGTCAACGCGACCCCATTTATGTTTCCACCGTCGTCGGCCGTCCGCCCATGGAAGACTATTGGATGGGATACGCCGTGGAACGCCTCTTCCTGCCCCTGATGCGCAAACAACTGCCGGAAGTGGTGGACATGCACATGCCCGCGGAAGGCGTATTCCACAACCTGATGATGGTGGCGATTCGTAAGAGCTACCCCGGTCACGCCCGGAAAGTGATGAACGCCATCTGGGGAATGCCCGGCGCCATGTTTACCAAGTGTGTCCTGGTCGTGGACCACGACGTGAACGTCCACGACTCCGGCGAAGTCGCCTGGAAAGCCCTGAACCACATTGACCCCGAACGCGATATTCAATTCACGCTCGGGCCCGTGGACCAACTCGAACACGCTTCACGCCTGCCCAACTTCGGCTCCAAAATGGGCATCGATGCCACGCGCAAATGGCCCACCGAAGGGTTTACTCGTCCCTGGCCGGATGAAATCGTCATGGACCCGGAAGTGAAGAAGAAAGTCGATAACCTCTGGGCGAGCCTGGGGTTGAAGCCGCCGGAAAAGTAGAAGCGTTGTTTTGACGTAATCCGCGTCTGTTTACAAGATGATTGGGGCGGGATCGGCGGAACGCATTACGGTTCAGATCTCGGTGAGGCTGAGGGTGTTGCCGTCCGGGTCCTTAAACCAGGTCACTTTCGCGCCGCCGGGAGCGTGCCATATGCCAAGCTCGTCTTGGCCCATCCTCTCATAGCGCTCAAATTTCACGCCTGCCTTCTGTAGCGCCTTCACGGTGGCGGCAATATTCTCGACTTGCCATCCCAGAACCGTGTGGGACACCACGCCGGCCTTTTCGACGTTGGTCACTAACAACATGGTGCCGTGAACATCAAACGCCAGGGTGGAATGGTTCTCGCTGATCAGCCGCAGGCCCAGAGTGCCCTGGTAGAACGCTTTGGCTCTTGCCTGGTCCTGCGTGCCGACAAAGGCCATAATCTTTCCCTTACTGAGCGGGGAATCTGTGAACAAAAGAATGACCCCTCCATGGGGTGTGTTGTTCAGGCCCGGGATAAAACTACCAAACTGAATACACAGGTACTCATTTATCTCAGGGATGGTGCGATGGAAGCCTGGGGGCAGCATGCTTTGAACATGCTCTCAGCCGGCCCGCGAACATGTCGGGCCTCCCGTTGAGTGAGGCAAGCACCCAGCCGCTGGGGCTACTTCTCATCGTTGGACACGGGCGCCTCGATATACACAAGCTGGATAATGCTAAGGCCACCGCCTGGTTTGACGTCAACGATGTGCTTTTTCTCTTTGGTGCCAGCTTGTAGGACTGTTTCTCCGCTTTCCGGGTGTTCCTCTTGGCAGTCCAGGTCATTGGGGAAATCCCCCCTTTCCCCGGCCTTGGTCGAGTCGGCGCAATTCCAGACTTTGCCGTACTTGGCCAGCGCGTTGCGGTAGAATGCCGCAACTTTCTCGGGCTTGTCATTCGACTCGAGCTTGAGCACGACCAGTTTGAAACCCGAGCCGCCACCCCACAAGCCGAACTGAACCCCCGGGCTGTCGTCCGAATTCTCTTTGTGCCGACGCGCTCCCGGGTACATTGGCAAGCCGACATCCTCTGCACTAGCCGTTTTGCTGGCGATGAATCCAATGCTTCCGCTGTCTCTTCCCGGCGCCGTCGCGCTCGAATCAGCCTTCTCTTGTGCGCACATGGGCACAGCCGCCACCAAGAGCAATCCTACGGCAACGATGTGAACTCCCATGAGCCACTTGCAACCTACGCTCTGGCCGGCATTTTTCAACACACGTTGACCTTCCATTTTGCACCCTCCCACTGTAACCTTGTACGTGGCGCAGGGAAGGTAAGTTCCTTTTCTTTTGAGACGAATCAACCGTACCGCCTTACGACGCCGGGGCGGTTCTTTCCCATACTCGCGCTCCCGAACTTGGAGGTAAGCGTCCGCCGTCGGGATCTGCGGTTCTTGCCGGGGAAGAATCGCTTACCTCCAAAACGGGGGGCCTCGCTAGCTCGTATCCTGAATACAGCGCCAAGCCGAAAGATCCCCTCCCTATCACCGCAGCGACCCAAGGTTAAGAGTTCAAATCACTCGCCCTCCCGGAGCGATCGTGTGAGCCCACAGATACTTGCTGAATAAACAGCAAACTGCGCGCTGGCAAGGCAGTGAGGCCGCTGCCACGGTGGTCTAGCCAACACGCGGCGTGGTTCAGCGCGTGCAATGAGGGGTAGGTGGGCACGGCGGTCCGAGGTGGGTGCGAACGCCGGGATGCTCTTTGAAGGGGTCGATTGACCGCGCCATCATGTTGAAAGTTAAGCAGATAGAAGTAACGCAGGGGTTGGGGAAGTCAGCTCAAGCACTAACCGGGGGCGGCTTTGGGGGCAGAGCCGCGGCCGCGTCATTCCTCGCACCCCTGTGAGGCAATGCCCTACACTCGTCCGAGGAGGATAGGGATATGGTTTCTGCCATCGAGCAACGCGGTCCACGGCTGGACCTTGAGGAACTTAAACAAGCCGCCGCCGAGATGCGCGCTGTTGACCTGATTGCCATCTACGCAGCCGGATCGGGCCACCCCGGGGGCACTCTTTCCATTATGGATATTGCCGCCGCGCTTTATCTGCGGGTGCTGAATCACGATCCCCTGGACCCTGCCTGGCCCAAGCGCGATCGCGTTTTCTGGTCAACGGGCCACAAGGCTCCGGCGCTTTACGTGGCGTTGGGGAGGGCGGGATATTTCCCCTTGGATGACACCGTCTTGCTGCGACAGTTCGGCGCGAAGTTCGAGGGGCACCCCAACTGTTTGAAATTGCCGGGCGTGGAAGTCTCCAGCGGCTCGCTCGGGCAAGGCTTGGGCATCGCGGTGGGCAGCGCGCTGGCGGGGAAACTGGCGGGACGTTCCTACCGGGTTTACTGCATTATGGGGGATGGCGAACAGCAGGAAGGGAGCATTTGGGAATCCGCCATGGCGGCGGGGCATTACAAACTGGATAACCTGTGCGCGATCATCGATAAGAACGATTTGCAGATTGACGGCTGGGTCCGTGACGTGATGAATGTCGATCCCCTGGGAGAGAAGTACACCGCCTTCGGGTGGGATGTTCTGGAGATCGATGGGCACGACCTGGTGGAAATCCTGTCGGCATTTGAGCGCGCTCGCTCCACGGCCGGGCGTCCCACCGTGGTAATTGCTCATACGGTGAAGGGAAAGGGCGTTTCCTTCATGGAAAACCAAGCGGGCTGGCACGGCATTGCGCCCGATGGCGAGAAGTTTGATAAAGCCATGATCGATCTCGCCACCCCCAAGGTGCCAGCCAAGCGCCGGGCGGCCATGCTGGCGCAAGCCCAGGCGCACGCTCAAAGCGCCGCCGTCAAAGCGCGGGCTGGGTTGCCGCAATTCCCGCACGATTACTGGTGGAATGCGGGCGCCGCGATGAAGGTTGACATGGACCCCACACGCATGGGCTTTGGTCGCGGTCTGGAGTCCGCCGGAGCCGATGAGCGCGTGGTGACCGTGCATGCGGACATCTCCGGCTCGATCAGGATCACGGATTTCGAGGCCAAACACCCGGAGCGCAAAAATCGAGTCTTCAGCGTGGGGATTGCCGAGCAGAACATGATGGAGGTGGCCGCGGGCTTGGCGAAAGAGGGCCTGATCCCCGTCACCGGTACCTACGGCGTGTTTGCTTCCGGCCGTTGTTGGGACCAGATCCGCACCACGATCTGTTATTCCAACTTGAACGTCAAAATCGGGGGCGCGCACGGAGGCATCTCCGTAGGCGCGGACGGAGCAACGCACCAGGCGCTGGAAGAGATTTCCTTGATGGCCGTCCTTCCCCATATGCACCTTGCCGTACCCTGCGACTCAGTGGAGACGGAACGGGCCACCTGCTATTGCCTGCTCGACCTGAACGGGCCGGCTTACATTCGCTTTGCGCGTGAGGCTACCCCCGTCGTGACCACGCACGAGACGCCGTTCAAATTCGGCGTCGCCAACATCATCCGCTATCGCGGCGCAAAGCCGCGCTTCCTCGAGGCGTTTGAGACTGTGCTCTCTACGGACTACCAGGGCGAAGGTGAGGAGGCATCCATTGTGACCTGCGGACCCATGGTGCCGGAAGCGATGCGCGCCGCCTGGCTATTGAAGGAAGAGTGCGGAATCGAGACGCGCATTGTAAATGTGCACACGGTGAAGCCTCTGGATGCCGCGGCGTTGGTGCGCGCGGCGGATGAAACCGGCCTGGTCGTGACCGCGGAAGAACATCAGGTAGGTGGTTTCGGCAACATCGTAGCGGGAGCGATTCTCCAGAACCGGCAGAATTTCCAATTGCCGCTTTTGCTCGATCGGGTGGGCGTCCCCGACTGCTTCGGCGTCTCCGGCAAGCCCTGGGAATTGATGCAGTGGTTTGGCCTGAGCGCCGAGCACATCGCCGACCGCGTCTTGAAACTCCAAGCCAAACGCGCCAACGCCAAACGTTTGGCGGCGTGAGGAATCCGTCTGGTGCGGAAGTCAGAGTGAAGCCAGTCATTACCGCTGAGGCGCTGAGACGCTGAGAATAAGAAGACGGTACACAAGCCTAAAACCTGGGTCTGTTCACTTTTGCCCTCTGCCATTTGTCCTATGCCTTTAGACTTTCTCTTACTGCTGTGCGCCTCCGCGCCTCGGCGACGGGAAGGCTCTCCAGATTTGTTTGTGAGATAATCAGGAGTGCCACCGGACTGGGGATGCTGACCCGAGATCAAATTCTTGTCAGGGTTGTGCGGTTTGTCACCGCAGTCGGTATGACTCTGCCCGTGGCATACGCTTTATCCATCGGCTTATCGGATGTCTCGAATTTCCTCGCGCGGCTGGACGCCGTAGGTTGGATGCTTGATTACGCCACAGTCTTCAGCGTCCCCTGGGAGGCCATCGCCACGCTCCTCGTCATCGTCCGCTGGCGGGACCTTCCCCAACGGTTTTGGATTCTCTACTGCGTGAATGGGTTCCTTGCTTACATATCCCTGCCCATCTACCTGATGCATTTTGGGATCTTTCTGTAGTGCGACATTGATGGACAGAATGGACAGGATAAAGAGGCAATAAGAAATCCTAATAGACTTCGGTCCTCGTTTGGAATTGTTGCTTTATACCGGATCGTATCATGTCCATCGTGTCTATCTATGTTCAATCTCTCCATTCACCGAAACGCCTCTTTATTCACCACGTAGGGAATGCCGGCGGGATTGCCGCTGCATTCAAGCACATCCATGAGGCCGTGGATGCAGCGGCCGGCCATGCCCTTGTGGGGGTCGGTGGAAAGCCGCGTCACACGTCCGGCGCTGGCAAAGTGGGAGAATAGGCGCAGACTGTTTTCCAATTTGGGATCGCGCAAGGGCGAGTCGGCGGGTAGAGGTTCCTTCTCATAGACGTCGAGCGCTGCTCCGGCGATCACGCCATCGCGCAGTGCCGCCACCAAATCCGTCTCGTCCACCACGGGTCCGCGCGAGGTGTTCACCAGAAACGCTGTGGGCTTCATCAACCGGAAGGTGGCGGCATTAAACAGATGATAAGTGGGGAACGGGCCATCGCCCTCGCGGACCAAAGGCACGTGGATGCTCACGAAGTCGCTGCCTCGCAAGACTTCCTCAAAACTCGCGTAGCGAATGGTCCGCTGCACGTCGCTGAAGCCATTGCGAAAGCGCACGTCCATGGTGTCTTGAATCTTTCCCGCGAAATCGGGCTGCTCAATGCGGGCGTTGAAGCAGAGGAAATCGACGTCGAACCCCACCGCCTTTTTGATAAACGCTTGCCCGATTCTGCCCGTGCCAATCACGCCGATGGTCTTGCCCGTTACCTCGTCCCCCAGAAAGGGCAGATAGGGATGCCACGTGCCCCAGCGGTGGTCGCGCACCAGGCGTTCACTGGGGCAGAGCTTGCGCGCCACGTTTCCCAGAATGAACAGGGCGAATTCCGCCGTGGCTTCCGTCAGCACGTCCGCCGTGTTAGTGAAAGGAATCTTGCAGCGATTGGCATCCGCACGGTTGATATTGTCAAAGCCTACAGCATATTGCGACACCACCTTCAGTGTGCCGCGGCCAGCTTCAAACACCTCGGCGTCGATCGGGTCGCGCAGGGTAGTGATGAGCCCGTCTATTCCCGAGCGAACTTTGTCGATGATCAAACTTTTAGGCGGCGGCTCAACTTCTGGATAGACTTCCACCTCATACCCGCACGCGCGCAGGATATTGAAAGCCTCTTCGCCTATGTCGCAGGTGGCATAGATACGAAAGCGGTAACCGCCAGAGTTTGTCATGATATAAGCCCCGAGAGGATTGGCCAAGTTAGTGATCGGATCGTCTGCCCATTGGCTGATTAATTGATCTGTACCCGGCACGGTTCCATAGGGAGTGGAATGAAGCTGCCGTTCGTCGATTTCCAAAATCCCCGGATGAATCGATGATCCGGTACCTTACAGGTTCTTCTTCGCCCAGCCTCCAATCCGATCGAGCGCCTTCTGAATATTCTCCACCGAGTTGGCAAATGAGAAGCGCAAGTAACCTTCTCCCCATTGGCCGAAGGCCGTCCCCCAGAGGCAGGCCACACCGGCTTCGTTCAGAAGCGCGTCAGCCAGCGCGCGCGATGATTTGCCGGTTTGCCGGATATTGGGGAACGCGTAGAACGCACCGTGCGGCTGGCGGCAAGTGAAGCCGGGAATGCGGTTCAGGCCGTCGACGATTACGGCGCGGCGGCGGCGAAACTCCTCGCGCATTGCATCGACCGATTCCTGCGGGCCGCACAGCGCCTCAACACCGGCAATCTGAGTGAAACTGGCGGTGCAGGAATTCGAGTTGGTCATCAGCAACGTAACCTGCTTGGCCAAGTCGGCGCGCATCACGCCGTAGCCGATGCGCCAACCGGTCATGGCGTAGGTTTTCGAGAAACCATTCAGGATGATGGTTTTCTCTTTCATGCCCGGAAACTTCACTATGCTCGTGTGCTCGCCTTCGTAAATCAGCCGGCTGTAGATTTCGTCCGAAAGGACAAAGATATCGCGGTCTGCCAGCGCCTTTGCCAAGCGTGCAATCTCAACACTGCCCATGACCCCGCCGGTAGGATTGTGCGGGCTGTTCAAGATGAGCAAGCGCGTGCGGTCCGTGATCTTCCCCATGATTTCGTCCACGTTGACGTCGAAATCGTGGTCCTCCCGCAGCCCATAGGGAACTTCCTTGCCGCCCACGAACCGGATCATGGATTCATATATAGGAAATCCCGGATTGGGATACAGCACTTCGTCGCCATCTTCGACGAGCGCTAATAGGGCGAAAAACATGATGGGCTTGCCGCCCGGAGTGATGACTACTTCGGAGGTGTCCACGCTGATGCCAAGGCGCCGGGCAACATTGGCGGCCGCGGCTTCCCTCAATTGGGGAAGTCCCGCGGAAGGAGCGTAGTGGGTCCAACCCTCGCGCAGGGCACGCGTTGCCGCTTCCACGATATTGGCGGGGGTGGCGAAATCCGGCTCGCCAATTTCCAGATGGATGATTTCCTTTCCCTGAGCTTCGAGTGCCCGGGCGCGGACGAGAACCTCAAAGGCGCTCTCCGTTCCCAGACGATTCATGCGGCTTGCCAAACGTAAACTGCTGGAAATTGTGGCCATGGCTTGCCCCCCAGTTCGATCATGCTAAGAGCCACGGTATGGGTTCCTAACTCCCGACAGGATATCTTGCGAGCAATTCAAAGTCCAGACCATGCGACCTTGGGGCAAGCACATTGAACTGGTTCACTGGCATTGAACGGGAACGCAAAGGTGCCAGCCCCAGTAGGGTTCGACCGAGAGGGAAATAGAACATTGGCTTGGCGGCGCTTACTTAACCAACCGGTTGTACTTCTTCAGCACCTCGCGCAAACACCTGGCTGGCCGGTGACTTTCCGCGCGGAAGAATTGCCGTAACGCCTGTCCGAACCGGGCCTTGCCCCACCACAAGCTTTCCCGAGCCGGAAATCAATGTGGTGTGGCCCACTTCCACGCCCTTCACGTCGGTGATGGCGTCGAGTGGGCCCTGTGTTCCGTCAAAGGGCACTCCCAAATCACGCGCCCGAGGATTGTCTTGGGGCCAGCCTACGCTCGCAGCGATGGCCATCAGCGCGAGCACTGTTGCAAGAACCTCATAGAATCGATGGGTTTTCATGACGCCTCAATTCCCGTTGCCCCAAACGGCTTGCCTGCGACCGGTGAGCGATCGCTGTGAGCTCTCCTCGAGGTCCAACACGATGACTTCGTTCTGCCCTTTCCTGAGCCACGGGCCGGGAACAAACAGGCTTTGCTGCGGACCAATATGCCAGTAACGGCCCAGGTTGTGACCATTCACCCAGACGCATCCTTTGCCCCACCCCCGCATGTCAAGGAACGTGTCACCCACCGCTGCCAGTTCGAATGTGCCACGGTGGAAAGCGGGTGCGGGCTTACGTCCGGAGGTGAATGCTAACGCCGAGAGGTCCGTGAGCGGCAGCCGATAGATGTCCCAACCGGCAATTTCCTTGCCCGCCAGCGTGACGCGTTCCGTGATGCCTTTGCGATCGTCCACCATATGGGGGCCGAAATTCGTGCGCCCCATGTTCTCGACCAGAATATCGAGAGTCGCGCCCGCAGCGAGATCCACCTCGAAACCTGCAAGCTCCACTCGCCGGTCTATGACTTGGAGTAGCTTCGAATCGTTGAGGACAAGAGCGTAGTCGTGCACCCTGGTAATCTCCATCCGCCCCTGTGCCGCCTGTTCCAGCTTCTTGCGATAAAGGATGAACCCGTACGATTGGCCCACCGCTTCCATGGTTTGCGGCCGCTCGGAATGAACTGGTTCGCGCAGCAGAGGATCGAAGCCGGCAGACTCGCTGAGCTGGAAGGATGGGATTTCGATGATCGGGAGCGGCTCAGGCAGGGCCGGAGGCTCGACTCCCCCCGGCAGGTGTTTGCGAATGACCTCGCGCAGCGCGTGGAACTTCGCCGTGGGGCGGCCCGCTTCATCGAGGGGTGAATCGTAATCGTAACTCGAGATATCAGGCTGGTAGGAGAAATCGAAATTTGCCCCGCTCATGAAACCGAAGGAAGTGCCGCCGTGCACCATATAGAGATTCGCGGAAATCCCCTGCGAAAGGATCCAATCAAGATTGCGGGCGCACCTTGCCGGCGGCGTCGTGTGGTGCCGCTCGCCCCAATGGTCGAACCAGCCGTCCCAAAACTCCCCCACCATGCGCGGAACGTTCTGGCGCAAACTGGCAAAGTTCGCGAACTCCCGGGCGGGGTCGGAGCCATCACCAAAGTTGATCACGGAGAGCGCGTCTGGCAGCGTGCCGCCAGCGAGCTCGGCAGGCAGGGAGCCGTTGGAGGTGAAGGGCGTGACTTCAAATCCCGCGTCACGAATCATCTGTTCAACCGAACGCATGTAAACGTGGTCGCTTCCAAATGACCCATATTCGTTTTCCACTTGCACCATGATGATCGGGCCGCCGCGGGTGATCTGGAGCGGGGCAAGATGTTGGCCCACTTCGAGCAGGTACCGGCGCGAGGCTTCCAGAAACCGCGGATCGAGGGTGCGCACCTTCATGTCCGGCGTCCTTAATAGCCATGCAGGCAAACCGCCGAAGTCCCACTCCGAACAAATGTACGGCCCAGGCCGCAGTAGCACCCACAGGCCCTCCTCTTGCGCCATGCGAATGAAAGCGGCGGCATCAAGGTTTTCCGCAAAATTGAAGGCGCTGGGCTCGGGTTCGTGCAGATTCCAGAAGGTGTAGGTGCAGATGGTGTTCAGGCCCAGTGACCGGATCTTGCGCAGCCGGTCGCGCCAGTATTCGCGGGGAACCCGCGGGTAGTGAATGGAGCCGGAGATGATTTGAAAGGGCTTGCCGTCCAGCAAAAAGTGTTCGCCCTCGTGCTCAAAAGTGTGGCGGTCGGCTGCCGCTCCGCCCGCGCTTGCAGTGAATGCCGTACTCCGGTTTAGCAGGCTCCATGCGCCCACCACGCTTCCCATGAACTCCCGGCGTCCGATCATTGTAATAAGGCCTTTTTTCATTTTCGGTTCCCCCCTCTGGTGTGATGCGCGTTCGCGCCCTCTGGTATTTGGGAATCTCCCGTGACGGAAATACTGTACGGGCCACACGACAAAGCCCCTCGCGCAAGAACGATGTCATAATTGTGCTCAGGAGCCGTCGGGTGTATGTTATGGGTCGGGCGAAAGCCAAAGACGATAATCCCGATCGATTCTCCGGAGGTCGCAATCATGCGCAAGATTCTACTCCTTCTCGCCACCATTGGCATCGGCGCCAGCTTGTTCGCGCAGAAACCCGCCTGGGAGCCCGCGCCTGGCCACATGACAATCCCCATTTGGCCGCACGGGGCGCCCGGCGCCAAGCCCAATGCGGGCCCGGAAATCGACACCACGACTGCCAAGGATAACCTCATCGCCGGCAGGCCGATCATTCGTCTCGGCAACGTTTCCACGCCGACCCTCACACTCTACACGCCCCAGGGCAAGAACACGGGCGCCGCCGTTGTAGTTTTTCCCGGAGGCGGTTACCGCATCCTGGCCATCGACCTCGAGGGAACGGAAGTGTGCGACTGGCTCAACTCCGCCGGCATTACCTGCGTCCTGCTCAAATACCGCGTGCCCGATTCCGGCCCCTATCCCAAGTCCTCTGCCGCGCTTCAGGATGCCCAGCGTGCCCTCGGGATTGTGCGTTCCCATGCAACGGAGTGGCACATTGATCCGCACCGCATCGGCGTTCTCGGTTTTTCCGCCGGCGGTCACCTTGCCGCTGCCCTCAGCACTCACTTCGAGCAACGTCTCTACGATCCCATCGACGCTGCTGACCAACTGAGCTGCCGTCCAGACTTCGCCGTCGTCGTATATCCCGGCTACCTCGCGCTCGCCGACCAGAAATTTGCACCCAACCCCGATATCCAGGTCACCGGCAAGACCCCGCCTTCCTTCATCGTCCAAGCTGAGGACGATCCGGTGCATGTTGAGAATGCCATCGTCTATTTCCTCGCCCTCAAGAATGCCAAAGTCCCGGCCGAATTGCACGTCTACGCTCAGGGCGGACACGGTTACGGCCTCCGGCGCACGGCGTTGCCTGTCACCACCTGGCCGCGCAGCGTGGAAGTCTGGCTCCACACGATTCAAGTGCTGCCGCCATCTGCTCCCTGACTTGCCGGCGCGATTGCAGTGTTGTCCTTCCCGAGCGCTGGTAAGAGTTCGCCCCGAGGTGTGATAAGGTGAAAGGGTCATAATCCCGCAAGGAGGCGCTACGTTTCTGCTCTATGGCCAAGTCTGAGAATGGTACTGCCCTTCATCCTGTAATTGATCCCCAATATTGCTGCTATCGCCTTCGGGCCGCCGAGTCCAAAATCCATCGCTGGGGTGTTTACGCCGACCAGGACATCCCCGCCAATCGCAAGGTGATCGAGTACCGAGGCGAAAAGATCGGACCGCGGGAGGCCGAGCGGCGTGGAAAAACCCCCTACCTGTTCGTCCTCGACGATCAATGGACCATCGATGGCGGAGTTGGGGGCTCGGGCGCGGAACTGGTGAACCACTCGTGCCGGCCCAATCTTGTTTCGCGCATTATGAAAGGTCATATTATCTATATGAGTCTGCGCGCGATTCGCAAGGGCGAGGAGTTGACCGTCGATTACAACTACGACGATACGGATGAAACCATGCGCTGCTGGTGCGGACACCACAGTTGCCGGGGCACCATCAATCGCAATGTTTGAGGCTCGGCCTTGGCGAGCCCCCGCTAAATTTCGATGTGGGGGCGGTTCGCGAACCGTCCCTACTTCGCATCCCTTACCGGCAATTGACCCCTGAGTAGCAATTCCCTCACGCCGCGTCGGCGCGGGGCACCAATTGCAGTTGCCGGGTGTGTTTCTGCGCGTCGACCACGGCGATGGCGGCCATGTTGACAATTTCTTCCACCGTCGAGCCGCGCTGGAGCACGTGGACGGACTTTGAGAGCCCCATCAGGATGGGCCCCAGTGATTCCGCGCCGCCGATGCGCATCATCATTTTGTAAGCGATGTTGGCGGCCTCGAGATCCGGGAACACCAGCACGGTGGCGCCCCCCTGAAGTTTTGAGAAGGGGTACTCTTCCTTCAAGATTTCCGCCACGAGCGCCGTGTCGGCCATCATTTCGCCATCCACTTTCAGGTTGGGATCGCGCTTGATCACCAACCCCGTGGCGCGCCGCATCTTTTCGGCCTGGGGATGCTTATTGCTGCCGAAATTGGAGAAGGAGAGCATGGCCACGCGCGGTTCGACGTCAAACTCGCGGGCCACCTCGGCGGCCAGCACGGCAATTTCCGCCAAGTCCTCCGCCGTGGGGTCGATGTTGACGTGCGTGTCGGCGAAGAAATAGACCTCTCTCTTGGTGACGATGACGAATACGGCGGAGACGCGATGCACATCGGGCCGGGTTTTGACGATTTGGAGGGCGGGCCGGATGGTGTCAGGATAGTACTGGCTGACGCCGGCCAAGAATCCGTCCGCATCCCCCATGTGCACCATCATGGCGCCGTAGTAATTGGGATTCAGCATTTGTTCGCGCGCCTCGCTCTGGGTCACGCCCTGCCGCTGGCGCAGGCGATAGAATTCCTGCACATAGGCTTGAAAGCGGGAAGACCTGGCGGGGTCCACCACCTCGGGGTGCATGTCTTCAAACCCCAGTTCCTTGAGCCGGTCTTCAATAACTTCGGGACGCCCGAGAAGGATGGGGTGGCCGATCTCCTCCTGGATAATCTGATGACTGGCGCGCAGCACTTTGTCGTGTTCGCCCTCGGAAAAGACAATGCGCTTGGGCGCGGCCTGAGCGCGCCGGCGCAGGTTCTGCATGACTTCGTGGGTGCGGCCCAGACGGCTGGCCAATTCGTCGCGATAGGCGGCCAGATCGATTTGCACCTGCGCCACGCCGGTGCGCATGGCGGCTTCGGCGACGGCGGACGACTCCCAAATCAGCACGCGGGGGTCGAAGGGCTTGGGGATAATGTACTCCGTGCCAAATTGCAGCCGGCCCAACCCGTAGGCCCGCAACACGGAATCCGGCACATCTTCCTTGGCCAGGGCGGCGAGCGCGTTTGTGGCGGCCACTTTCATTTCTTCGTTGATGGCTCGCGCCCGCACGTCCAGCGCCCCGCGGAAGATCGAGGGGAAGCCCAAAACGTTGTTCACCTGATTGGGGAAGTCGGAGCGGCCGGTGGCCACAATGGCGTCAGGCCGCGCGGCCTTGGCCTCGTCGTAACCGATTTCGGGAACCGGGTTGGCCATGGCGAACACCACCGGGTGATCCGCCATGGAGCAAAGCATTTCCGCCGTTACGCACTTGCCGATGGACAGACCCAAGAAAACATCCGCCCCCTTGAGGGCATCGGTCAGGGTTCGCCGGTCAGTCTTTACCGCGAAGCGCGCCTTGTAGGGGTTCATATTCTCCGTGCGGCCTTCGTACACCACACCCTTCGTATCGCAGAGGATGATGTTCTCGCGCCGCAAGCCCAGGCGAACGTAGTGTTCCGCACAGGAGATGCCTGCGGCGCCGGCACCGCTCACCACCAGGCGGACCTTGCTGATGTCCTTGCCCGTGATTTCCATGGCGTTCAGCAGCGCGGCGCCGGAAATAATGGCGGTGCCGTGCTGGTCGTCGTGAAAAACCGGGATGGACATGGTGCGACGCAGCGTTTCCTCAATGTAGAAACATTCCGGCGCCTTGATGTCCTCTAGATTGATTCCGCCACAGGTGGGTTCGAGAAGCTGGCAGAATCTGATGACGTCTTCCGGGTTTTCCGAGCCGACTTCCAAATCAAAGACGTCGATGTCGGCGAAGCGCTTGAAGAGGACGCCTTTGCCTTCCATCACCGGCTTGCCGGCCAGCGCGCCGATGTTGCCCAGGCCCAAGACGGCGGTGCCGTTGGACACCACCGCCACCAGGTTTCCACGCGCCGTGTATTCAAAAGCCAGCTCGGGGTTATTCTCAATTTCCTTGCAAGGCACGGCAACACCGGGCGTATAGGCCAGACTCAAATCCCGTTGCGTGCGGCAAGGTTTGGTGGGTGTCACTTCGATCTTGCCTTTGCGGCCCTGCCGGTGATAATCCAAAGCATCCTTGCGGAGAATTTCCATGACCTGCTCCTTTTTGTCCGGACTTCTCACCTCGCCGAACTGTTTTGGCCTTTGCTCAGCAGTTGGAAGGCCAGCTAAGAATCGGGGCATTGGTCCAACTAAGAATCGGGTCATCGGTCCATCGGCTCATCGGGTCATTTAAAACCATCCACGTGATCCGCCAATGGAATGATGAGCCGATGCGCGGACGGGCCGATCGGCCTGTTTTGCTCCCGCAGTCATTCGCAATTCCGAATTCATAATTTCCCACGTCTTTCCCCTTTCGTTTCAACACTATGACGAGTTAGCAGCGATAAGTTGTTTATTTTTCTTATCTATGACGGGCTAGTAGTGGATTCGAGAGGGTCGATTTTGTATCTCACTTGTTTTCATAATTATGACGGGTAATCCCTTCATTTTACCATGCATTTTTATTCGTCTCTTCTGGCCGATGCTCTGATAGTGTAACCCGCCTGCTTACAATGACTTGATTTTTTGCCGAGGCCATCGCGTTTCCCACAATTCTACGCTAAGCTGCTGCTTTTTCATGAACATCACGGGGTAGCGAGGAAGTCTCCTTTATTCCCACCCTTGCGCAGCCAAGAGGAAGATCCCATTACCACCAAGACACAAAGACAACAATCTCACCTGCAACCGGCCCGCGTTGGAATATACACCCACCTCGGTCCCTTTGTGTCTGGGCGGCATTCTCCTCATCCGCGCGGGGACGAACCACAACTTATCACTCAGTTTTCAGACATTGGTCCTCAGTCTTCAGAACCACCGGGCACAGTCGCTGGGGAACCAGCCGTTACTGCCAATTCCCAACCGCCAACCGCCAACCGCCAACCGCCCTACTGTTCTCTCGGAAGAGAATTCGAGAGTTGCCCAGCGCCGGCAGGACACCAGGACATTCCATATTCATAGCCTACTCGCATTCCATGGTCAAGGACTATTTCGAGCCTACTTACTCGGCATCGTGGCCCGACTCACGGGCGGAAGGTCGTAGCCCAAAACGCAAGGAGCTGTGAAGTAATCTCCAAAAATCCTGCTTACCACAGAGGCGCGGAGGGGCAGAGATATTAAAACGTGGGTTTCTTCTCTACGTCCCAGTGCCTCTGCGGTTAAGAAAACCGTTCCTGACAACGAAAGGAACAAGCATGCCGCTGCTTGCGCCTCACGCCGCCGGCCGCTTGGCCCCATGGGGAGCGGGTTGCTGGATTCCCAACACACCCACTTGCGCGTTGACTACGGCGATGGACGCCATGTTGACGATCTCCTCCACCTCCGCGCCGCGCGCCAGGACGTGTACGGGCTTGGCCATTCCCATCAGAATGGGCCCCAAGGCTTCCGCGCCGCCCATGCGCATCATCAGCTTGTAGGCGATGTTGCCCGCCTCCAGACTGGGGAAAATCAGAACATTGGCGTCGCCCTTGACCTGCGAGAAGGGATAATCCTCGACGGTCAATTCGGGGACGACGGCGGTATCCAGCATCATTTCGCCATCGACGACCAGACCCTCGGCTTTTAGCTTGACGAGCTCAGTGGCGCGGCGGACTTTGTCGGCCAGGGGATGGCGGGTGCTGCCGAAATTCGAGAAGGAGAGCATGGCCACGCGCGGCTCCACGTTGAACCAGCGTGCCACTTCCGCGGCGAGAATCGCGGTTTCCGCCAGATGCTCGGCGGTCGATTCAATGTTGACGGTGGTGTCGGCAAAGAAATAGACATTCTTATTCGTCGCCATCAGGTAAAGGCCGGAAACACGCTCCACTCCCGGGCGCGTGCGGATAATTTGCAGCGCCGGGCGAATGGTTTCAGGGTAGTGCTGGCTGACGCCGGCGATGAAGCCGTCAGCATCGCCCATGTGGACCATCATGGCGCCAAAGTAATTGCTGTTGAGCATCCACTCGTGAGCTTCCGTGCGGGTGATGCCATAGCGATGTCGCAATCGGAAGAATTCATCCACGTAGGGGGCGAGGCGCGTGGAAGCGGCAGGATCGATGACATCTCCTTTGACCTTGCCCAGGCCCAGTTCCTGGAATTTGGCTTCAATCACACCCGGCCGTCCCAGCAAGATGGGGTGGGCAATGTTATCTTCCACCAATCGGACGCTGGCGCGGATGATCTTCTCGTGCTCACCCTCGGAAAAGACAATGCGCTTGGGCGCAGCCTTGGCTCGCGACTGAATGTTCTGCATCACGGCATAGGTGCGGCCCAGGCGCCTTTGCAGTTGCTCGCGGTACTCGTCGAGGTCCACGGTGATCTGCGCCACGCCGCTTTTCATGGCGGCTTCCGCCACCGCCGCGGATTCCCAAATCAGCACGCGCGGGTCAAAAGGCTTGGGGATGATGTACTCTGGCCCAAATTGCAACCGGCTGATGCCATAGGCTCGCAGCACCGAATCGGGCACGTCCTCCTTGGTGAGCGCCGCCAAGGCCCGCGTGGCCGCAAGCTTCATGGCCTCGTTGATGGCGCGCGCCCGCACATCCAAGGCGCCGCGGAAGATGAAGGGGAACCCCAAAACGTTGTTCACCTGGTTGGGGCAATCGGAGCGGCCGGTGGCGATGATGACGTCGGAACGCGCTGCCTTGGCCTCGTCGTAACTGATTTCCGGAACGGGATTGGCCAAGGCAAAAACAATGGGATGGCCAGCCATGGAGCGCAACATCTCGCCCGTTACGCACTTGGCGGCGGAGAGACCGGCGAAAACGTCGGCGTCCTTCAGGGCCTCGGCCAGCGTGCGCCGTCCGGTCTTCGCGGCGAAGCGCGCCTTGTACGGGTTCATGTTCTCTTCGCGACCCTCGTAGACCACGCCCTTGGTGTCGCAGAGGATGATGTTCTCGCGCCGCACGCCCAATTGAACGTAATGTTCCGCGCAGGCAATGCCGGAGGCGCCGGCGCCGTTGAAGACAACACGGATTTTGCCGATGTCCTTACCCACCACCTCCAGAGCGTTCAGCAGCGCCGCTCCGGAAATGATGGCCGTGCCGTGCTGATCGTCGTGAAACACGGGAATCGACATCGTCTTGCGAAGGGTTTGCTCGATATAAAAGCACTCCGGCGCTTTGATGTCCTCCAGATTGATGCCACCGAAAGTTGGCTCCAGAAGCTGGCAAAGGCGGATAACCTCCTCGGGGTTTTCGGAGTTCACTTCTAGATCGAACACGTCGATGTCCGCGAAGCGCTTGAACAGCACGCCCTTGCCTTCCATAACCGGCTTGCCGGCCAACGGTCCGATATTGCCGAGGCCCAGGACCGCCGTGCCGTTGGAGATCACCGCCACCAGGTTGCCGCGGGCGGTGTATTCAAATCCCAACTCAGGCTTCTCGTGAATGTCCAGGCAGGGCTCCGCCACGCCCGGCGTATAGGCCAGACTCAAGTCCCACTGCGTACGGCAAGGTTTGGAGGGAACGACCTCGATTTTGCCCTTCCGCCCCAACCGGTGGTAATCAAGCGCATCCTGTTTACGAATTTCCATGACCATGCCCCCTTTGGCCGATCTGTCCATCGTTCCGCCGCTCTTTGTACCTCATCGTGCGGGAAGTTGCAACCTTGCTGTGCTGGGGTGGGTCGGGCTGGTGTAACGGCGGTTTTACGCCGCCATTGGGCGGGATAAGCTCGCTTTTTCAGACCCAAGGGATGGCCCTCGCCATCCACGCCAACCCCGACGACAATGAAGCCCACCCAGCAGGTAATGCCTGGCCGCGCATTGCCTGCGATGTGATTACTAAATAGTAATCAGAACCTCGCTTCGGGCGGCGAGGGGCGCCACGAATTCCCCCGCCAGGGATTCTACTGCGCCTTGGCGGTGGTAAAGGCCAGCGCCAACAAGGTCTTTTGCTGGACCTCATGTGCTTTGCCGGAGCCGGTGGCCGGGCTGGGACTGGCTGAAAGCTTTACGGACCGGACCGCGCGCGGCTTCCCGAGCCGCCGCAGGCGCGGCATGAGGAAAGACAACGCGCCCATGTTGGCGGGCTCTTCCTGCACCCACACTACTTCCCGCGCGGCGGGATGGTGGTTGAGCGCCGATAGCAACTCTTTCTCGGGAAATGGATAAAGCTGTTCCAGCGCGAGGATGGCGGTGTGTATCTCGCCGCGCTTCTTGCGTTCCGCGTGCAGCTCGTGAACGATCTTGCCCGTGGCCACCAGCACGCGGGTGGCGTCCACCACCTCGCGGTCAGGGATAACTGTCAGGAAGCGCCCGCTGGTGAAGTCCTGCAAAGGTGAAGCGGCGGCCGGATGCCGCAGCATCCCTTTGGGCGTAAAAACCACCAGCGGTTTTCGCCAACGCCGCAACGCCTGGCGCCGCAGCAGGTGGAAATACTGGGCGGCGGTGGTGGGTTGGCACACTTGCACATTCTCGCGGGCGCAGAGCTGCAGGAAGCGCTCCAGGCGCGCGCTGGAGTGCTCCGGCCCCTGCCCCTCGTAACCGTGCGGCAGCAGCATGACCAGCCCGGAAAGCAATCCCCATTTGTCTTCCCCCGCGGCGATGAACTGATCGATGTAAACCTGCGCGCCGTTAGCGAAATCTCCGAATTGCGCTTCCCACAGCACCAGCGTCTCAGGATAATCGCGGCTATACCCGTACTCGAAACCCAGCACTCCCGCTTCCGAAAGCGGTGAGTCGTGAACTTCAAACGCCGGCTGCTGAAGGGTCATATTCGCCAACGGCGTGTAAGCGGCCTCGGTTTCTGTGTCAATCAGTGTGGCGTGGCGCTGGTTGAAAGTGCCGCGTCGGCTGTCCTGGCCGGTCAAGCGCACCGGCGTTCCTTGCCGCAGGAGCGACCCGTAGGCCAACAATTCCGCCGTGCCGAAATCAATCGGATGATGGCCCTTCGTCATCTGCGCCCGCTGATCGAGCAGCTTTTTCACTTTGGGATGAAGAGAGAAGCCTGCCGGAACGCGCACCATCAATTCACCGATGGTGCTCAGCTCCTGGGCGCTCACCGCCGTGTTTACTTCCAGCGCCGGGTCGTAGGCGCCGCCCCGAAACGCGTCCCAATAGGAAGGAAGTTGGCGGAGCAGGGGATTCTTGCGGATGTTGCGCGCACGCTTGAGAGCGGCCTCAAACTCGCCCCGGATTTCCGCCACGCGCGGTGCAGGGTCAGTCTGATGGCGGCGCGCGTAGGACTCCCACAACGGTGGCAGCGCGGCGATGCGACGGTAGCGCACGGGCTGCGTGGTGGTGGGATCATCAATCTCGCTGTGGCCGTGGCGGCGGTAGCCGATCAAGTCCACCACCACGTCGCTGTGGAACTTGTAGCGGTACTCCACCGCCCAGCGCGCGGCGCGAACAGCGGCGTCAGGATCTTCGGCGTTCACGTGGAAAATCGGAATGGGCAGGCGCTTGGCCACGTCGGCGGCGAATCGCGAAGAAGCCGTGTCCCGAGGATTAGCGGTAAATCCAATCAGGTTGTTCACCACGACGTGCACGGTGCCGCCCACTGTGTAGCCATCCAGATTTGCCAGGTTGAGCGTTTCCGCGGCGGTTCCCTGGCCGGCAAAAGCCGCGTCACCGTGCAGCAGTAGCGGTAGGACGCACGCTGTGCCCCGCCCGCAAAGTCGCGCCTGCTTGGCGCGCGCGCGGCCCATCGCCACGGGGTCTACGGCTTCCAAGTGGGAGGGATTTGAAACCAGGTGAATCTCCAGGGGTGCGTGGTGGGTCGTCACGTATGTGCCAGTGGCGCCCAGGTGATACTTCACGTCGCCACCGCCCAGAAAGCTGCGGGGATCAACGTCCTCAAAGCGCGCGAAGACATCCTCGGCGGACTTGCCTACAATGTGTACCATCACATTCAGCCGCCCGCGATGGCTCATGCCCATAACCATCTGCTCGGCGCCTAATGCCGCGGCGCCATCCAGCACCTCATCCATCACCGGGATTAGGGCCACGATGCCTTCCAGGGAAAAGCGCTTGGTCCCAATGTAGCGCGATTGCAGCACCTGCTCGAAAAGGCCGGCGCGAATCAAGCGCTCGAGGACGCGCGCGGAATCCACCGGCGGGGGGTCGGCTTCCATCCGCTCCGCGACCCACCGGCGGCGTTCCCCATCGGGAATATGCATGAATTCCGCGCCGATGGAGCCGCAATAGCACTGCCGCGCCCGTGCCGCCGCCTCACCTTCAAGCGCGAGCTCGGAAGGTGCCAGCGGCTGCAAATAACCCAGAGAATCGAGTTCCGCGGCGAGGTAGCCCCAGCGGCGAAAGGCATCGAAGACGGCTTCATCTGTAAGCGAGGTCATGATTTTTCAGTATAACCGCACTCGGCGTATTCGGGAGGGGGGCGGAGTCAATTCGTTCTTAGCGGGGAGCACAACGCGTCGGCAGTGCAAGAGCAGGTCAAAGGTCAAAGTGCAAAAGTCAAAATTGAAAAGCGAGTAGGATCGCGCGGCGCGTGGAGAATATCGTCCAGTTTCTGACTTGCCGCCGCGACCGAAGGCATGAGATTCTTGTTCTTTGCCAAGATCCGCCCCCGGCGAGCCGTGCATCGGCGTGCGTAACACACCGGCCTTATGGAGCCAAAATGCCTCTTGGCGGTTCATTTCGAGTCCTCATCATGTGCGATGTGGCGGACAGCATTCTGCTTGACCGCCTGCGCACCATCCTAGGGGTGGCGGCCGAGCGCAGCCCCAGTTTCGCCCATCCTACGCCGGAGTATGTGCGCTTTGAGCGGCCTCCCGTGGTGGAGGCTGTGGCCCCCATTGAAATCGAACCGCACCGCCGCATTGAGGGGAAAGTGAAATACTACGAATACGGTGTGGTGAGCGTCGAACTCGAGCTGCCGTTCGAGTTGGAATGGCCCTCCCTGGTGGAACAGTCCAGCCGCTGGATCGCCGGGCCCGGAGCCGAGGACCGCGCCATGAAGATCATCCGCGAGCGGCTTCAGTTTATAGCGCCGGCGCTGGTCAAGCCTTATGAGAACCAGCTCACAGAGGATTATTACATCGTGCATCTGCGCGAGGCATCGGGCGCGAGTGGCGGGCCGGCCACCGCTGCCGAATTGCTGGCTCTCCACGGCGGCGAGATCGCCCAGATTGTGCGGGGAGAGAGCGCTGTGTTGTCCGACGCGGAGCGCCAGGAAGTCCTGCAATCGAGCATTTCCTACTATCCCACCGATCTGCTCGTCCCCGGTTGGACGGCCGCTTTGGTTTACGACACCGAAGATGGCGCGGCGCCCACCATCCAACTGCTGGAGTACGCCAACACGCAGCTTCTGGAATTCCGCCACTATGATGCGGTGCTCACGCAGGTACTGAAGGGGGTCTATCGGTCCTTGGACAAGGGAGGCGGATTCCTCTCCCGTTGGAAGCTGGCGCGGGAGGCCGAACGCTTGAACGCCTTGCGCCTCGAAGTTACCGAGTTGACCGAGCGCATCGACAACGCCATCAAGTTCTTGAGCGATATGTTTTACGCTCGCCTCTACCGTCTGGCGGCCACCAAAGTGGGAGTGTCTGACTACCGAAACCTTGTTGACCAGAAGCTTCGCACGGCGGGCGAGCTCTACCAGTTCATGGTGGGAAAGTTCCATCAGGCTCGCGGCTTCGTCCTGGAGCTGGGGGTGGTGGTTATTCTGATCATCGAGTTGATCTTTTTGTTCAGAGGCAAGTCGATGTGAGGAGGATGTATTTCACGTTGAACCTCTTCTCCTTTCCCCCCATATTCCCTCCGGCGCCTGAAGCAAAATCACTCTCCCCCCTTCGGTCCTTCGTTTGCTACTTCCGAAAAAAACACCAGCTAAGTTATAATTCCGGGGACACCAAGCAGTGCATTCGCATTACGAAGCGACGACGTATTCTTAAGGAGCATGATGACTCGTGCCTCAACGGATGTTCTGATTGACCGGGTACCCGGCACCCGAAATCTTGCCACGGACGCGGCTTGGGTTTTTGCCTTCAGCCTGGTGACGGCGGTCTGCGCGCAGTTCAGCATCCACTTGCCCATCTCGCCCGTGCCCATCACCGGCCAAACCTTCGCCGTGCTACTGAGTGGAGCGGTGCTGGGATGGCGCCGCGGGTTTCTGAGCCAGGTTGCGTATCTTGCCGAGGGGGCTGCCGGCTTTCCGGTATTCGCCGATGGAGCCGGTTCGGCGCTGCACCTAGTGGGCCCCTCGGGCGGCTATTTGCTCTGCTTTCCGCTCGCGGCCGCGCTGGTGGGATTCTTGGTGGAGCAAGGCATGGCGCGTTCCACCTGGAAGCTGGCGGGAGGGCTGGTTGCCGCCGACGTGCTGATTCTCCTGGCGGGCTCCACCTGGTTGCGCTTACTGTTTCGCGTTCCTTTTGCGCAGGCATGCCTGTTGGGCTTTTATCCGTTCCTGATCGCGGATGTGGCCAAGGTCGTTCTGGTGGCGGGCGCTTTGCCCCGCGTTCTGCGTCGAATGGAAGCGCCCAAAGCTGCGCGTTCTTAGTTATCAGTCGTCAGTTGTCAGTCCTCAGTCAAAACCTGATCAGCTATAGCATGGGTATTAAATCAAAACTGACGACTGAAAACTGATAACTCTTTTTGGCATGAAAAGTGAGCCTGCGGATGGCGAGCTCCCTGCAACTTCAAACCGATGAAGAAGAGGTTCTAACCGCCAACCGGACGTTCTATGCCGCGTTGCATTCTCTTGACATGTCCCTGATGGCGCAAGTGTGGTTGCACACCGATTGGGTGAAGTGCCTGCTGCCGGGGTGGGATCTGCTGGTGGGATGGGAGGAAGTGGGGAGAAGTTGGGAGGAGATCTTCCGTTCCACTGAACAGATGATGGTGTCGATTAGCCGGCCTCTGGTGCACGTGGCGGGAAACGTCGCTTGGGTTTCCTGCCTGGAGAATGTTACGGCTGCCTATCAAAACGACTTTTCCTCGGCGCTGGTGGAGGCCACTAACATCTTTCAACGCCATGAGGGGCGCTGGTTCATGGTGCATCATCACACCACACCTTTGGCCGAACCCCCACCGGATGCATCGGGACGCGTGCAGTGACAGCAAACGGGTGAGATCCTACTCACCGCCTCACCGCAGAGGTCCAGCGCAGGTGTCAGGTATCATGTGTCAGGCTCTTACTGGCAGCGGGCACTTGATACTTGGGACCCTCTTTCCTCTGCGCCTCCGCGCCATTGCGGTAAAGAGGAAAAAAAGGGCGGCAATTCCATTTTTCGGAACCGCCGCCCAAGGGTTGTATGCCGCAGATTTTGTCCCGCCCGGTGAGACCCAAGGCGAGGGGTTAAATCTCGTCGTCTTGATGCTGTGCCACGCGAAGGTTCTGCATGTGTTTGAGCTGGTCCTTGAGCGATTTCATCTGCTCCTGAAGTTGACGACGCCATTCGGCTTGTACCTGTTCCTGTTGTTTTAGGACTTCGGCCTGCACCAAGGCGCGTTGACCGTCCGCCAGCGCCCGCATTTGATTTGCCTGCGCGCGTTGCTGGTCCGCTTGCGCCTTTTGCATTTGCGCCAGAGCTTGGTCATAACTTTGTTGCGCAGCGCTGGTCGAGTGCTTCTCGCCGCCCTGGGGGCGGGTGAGGTCTGCGTTGACGGTCTGCTCGCGGCGGTCGCGGACAATCGTCAGGGTCACCTTGCGTGTATCGCTGGTGATGTTCTCATTCAAGGCGTTGCGGATCTCCTCCACGCTGCAGACGGGGTTGCCGTTGACCCACACGATAACGTCCCCAGCCTTGAGGCCGGCCTTGTCCGCGGCGCCGCCCTTCGTGACCTCTGCGATCAGCACGCCTTTCCCCCCCGTGACGCCGAAGTACTGAGCGAGCTGCGGCGTGAGGTCATCCGCAGAAATCCCCAGCGTAGCGCGATGACCCCAATTAAAATCCAGGGGGGGAATATGAATGGGCGGTACGTTGATGGGGGGAATGTGAACTTCCGGTATGTTGAAGCTGTAATTGGAGGTGGCTTCCAGTTTCGCGCTCAGGACGCGGGTTTTCCCGTCCCGCACGATCTTCATTTCGACGGCGCGCCCGGCGGGAGTTTCGCGAATAAGCCGCCGCAGTTCCGCGCTGCTGCGCACGCGGACGCCGTCGAATTCAATGATGGCGTCACCCACTTCCAGGCCGGCTTTGGCCGCCGCGCTGTCCTTTTGCACGGTCTCGACTATGGCGCCGGCCACGGCCGGCAGTTTCAATTCCTGCGCTTTCTCCGTAGTCACATCGCTCAAAGTGACGCCCAAGTGTACCGCGCCATCATTCAGGAGAAAAACCTCCGGTGGATCTGGCGCCTCAGGTGGATCGGGCGGTTCCGGTGCGGCCTCTGGTGCGGGCGGGGGATTGGGAACCTTCTGGCCGTGCAAGGTTCCACCACCGGCCACCAGCAACACGCAGGCCAGCGTCAATCCTGAAATGAATTTGCGGCTCATGGTGTGCCCTCTATAATCTTCGATCTGCCCACTCCCGTGGTCCCTGATTTTCATTTTCGAACTTCCTCTCCGGCGGCCTGATGATCTCGTTACTGATATGACGCAGCTCGCGGGTTTTCGTCATCAATTACAAATCTTCACCGCGCTGGCCGACGCGAATGTTTCCCCGCACTGTCCGCAATTCCACGCGCACCCCCCCGGTGCCCACTTGCGCGCGGCGAGTGGAATCTCCGGGGACGGAGCTGACTTGAAAGGGATAATTGCCCATGATACTTCCCGCCACGGTGGAAAGCTCCAAGTCCGCGTCCGCCTGCGCGGGCATCACCAGATCTACATTGCCGTTAATCGTGGCGAGAGCAAACGGCAGGCGGGGATCGGGCAGGGCGCGGAGAGAAATGAGGATGTTTCCCGCGAGTGCCTGCGCCACCACGGAACCCGACACGTTGATGCCTTCGATATCGCCGTGCAGGTTGCGCGCGTTCAGCGTCCCTTCCAGATCGTGGACCACGATGTTGCCTTCCAGCGTGCTGACCTCATCCAGGTTGGCCTGGCGAGGCACGCGCAGGTGGTAATCCACGCGGATGGGCGTATCGAGCCCGCCGGGGTAAAGGGTGTGGAACGCCACGCTGCCGCGGCGCGCTTCCACCGCGATCTGCACATCGTCGATCTGATCGGTCGGGGCGTCACTCCGCATGGCGACGGTGGCTTCCACCTCGGCGCGGTCCCAGCCTTCCACCAGGATGCTGCCCTGCACGTTGGCAATGGAAACGTGGCCGCCCGGAGGAAGTTCAAAGCGCTTCTCCCAGACGCGCTCGGTGGCCAACGCGGGCTGCGCCCAAACGCTTAGGACCAAGGCGAGCATCAGGAGCAAGGTGAGCTTTAACTGGAAACTCGAAATTCGAAAATCGAAATAGGGCGCGCAGCGGGCGAGGTTCGAATTTCGATTTTCGAGTTTCGGCCGTTCCGGGTTACTCGTCATCATGGTCTTCATCCTTTTCCCGTTGGTGCTGCCGCCGCTCTTTTTCCTGTTCCTGGCGCCGTTCCTTCTGCGCGCGTTGCTCCTGCCAGCCTTTCCAGTTGCTCTCCTCGCGCTGCTGCAGTTCGCGCATTGAGGCATCATCGATCTTGCGAATCTCGATGTTGCCCGCCACGGTCCGAATCTTCAGTACTTCCCCCCCGCCATTCAATGCTCCATGGCCGCGAAGGGTGGAGGGAACCAGTTCTTCCTTATTGCCCTGAATGTCGAGAGGAAAGTCGGAGGTGATCTGGCGGCCGGCGGCGGTGTCAATGGCCGCATCGATGGTGAGCGGCACGTTGACGGGCAGGTAGACGAACACATCTCCCATGCTCGTCTCAAGCTGGGAAGCGCCAAAAGTTTTCTTGGTGCAGTTGAACTCCGCCAGAATGCGCCCTGCGGAAGTAGAAGCCCGGACGGCGCTTTCAACCTTGAGCAAATCGATGCTGCCGCCGGCCGTCTCTGCCACCACGCGTCCTCGTGCGCCCTGGAGCCTAATGCTGCCCCCCGCTGTCTCCGCCCGAACACTGCTGCCCGTGGGCCCAATCTGGATTTGCCCGCCTGCGGTTTGAGCCTGAACTTGGCCATTGGCGCCGCCCACGATGACGTCGCCCCCCGCGGTCTCGGCCTTCACTCCGCCCGCCACCGTGCCGGTCACGATGTCTCCGCCACTGGTCTCCAGCAGGGCATCACCTTTAGCCTCGCCCACATGAATGGAGCCGCCGGCAGTGCGCGCGATCAGGTCGCCGCCGATCTTGTCAAGGTCGATGCCGCCCCCGGCGGTTTCAATCCGCACCGCGCCCGTGATGTCGCTGGCATGCACGTCGCCGCCTGCCGTGACCAGCCGGGCTTCGCCCGCCAGCGGGCCATCCACCGAGATTTCACCCCCCTGCGTTTCCACATCCAGGTTGTAGCGTTGCGGCACGGTGATTTGAAACCTCACCCCGATGTTGGGTCCGTGCCGCTCGCGCCGGGGCGATTGGCTGGTGATGTACACGCCTCCTGCTTCTACCGAACGGGTGCTGAGTTGAAACCTGTCGAATAAGCGCCGCGCCTCGGCCTCATCGGAGGTGTAAGCCCGCAAAATAATAATGCAACTTACTTTCTCGCCCGGCACCGGGTGAATGCTCACCGCTCCGTTATCCGCGCGAAGCAGCAAACGCCCTCCTTCTTTGACCGGGGTTTCAAATTCCGAGCGCTGCTCCCAACTATTTCCGCGCCGCACCGGCGCGCCCTGTTTCACCGAGGAGATGTCAAGAGCCGCGAGCGGCAGCCCCATCAGGAAGGCCAAAAGCGCGAAAATGTGGACTTGCCTTGTTTCCATGGGGTGAATTGAAACCTCACTTTCCTAACTTCATCAGGGCGTTGGCGCATTTGAGCCGCACATAAGGGTTGCTGTCGGAACTGGCCAGATGCTCGAGGGCCTGTTCCGTGGGCGCATCACATCCCTCCTTTTCCGTGTGATCGATCAGGGCATCGACCGCTGCCACGCGCACTCCCGGGTTGGTATCGCGTTCGATCGCTTCCAGAAGAGCCGCATGCACGTCGCCGCTAGATTGCATGTTGCAGACGGCTTCCAGCGCCTCCAGACGCACCCCGGCATTGGGATCGTGCCGCATGGCGTAGAGCAGCGCCTGGCGAAAGTTGGGATTGTCGGCGTGGGAGCGCAGCGCGTCGAGGGTGTCGCGGCGGATGCCGGGATTGTCATAGCTTTTCACGGCGTAGACCAGAACCTGCTGAATCTTGGGGTCGTCAAGCGAGCCTTCCAGAATGACGCGCCGTTCCGCGTCCATGGTGATCTTCACGCCGCCCGTCTGGGGGTCGGAGGCAACGCGGCTGATGCCGCTGATGCGCATATTCTCAAGATCGGGATTAGCGACGCTCGCGTTATTCATATCTGCCACGCCGGAGGTTAGCCGCCCCGCGTGCGGACGCAGTCCCCAGCCCAGGCCGAACCCGCAAACGATGAGCGTGAGCGCCAGAGCAAACCCGGAAGTCGGCTGAAGACGGAAAATCGGCAGTCCGTTGTACCATAGGGCGCGCCAGCCGTGCTGCTGAGTGTCGATGGCCTCATCCAGCGCCAATCGCGACTCCGCCAACAATGCGGGGCTTGCCTCTGCCGCCGGCCTCTGTGCCAAAACTTGGTGGAACCGCTCCAGTTTCTCCCGCGCCGCCCGGCAGTTTGCGCACCCCGCCAGGTGCTCATTGCAGGCCGCTTGCTCTGCGGGTGAAAGCTCCCCGTAAAGGAGCAACGGCAGGCATTCTTCCAATTCCTGGCAATTCATCGTCTCATCTCTCCAAGTGAACTTCTGAGTTGAGGGAGTCTAAGAAGTCGAAGGAGTTGAATCCCTTCCTCTTCTGACTCATTTATCTTCTTCAACTTTTCAACCTCGCTTCATCGCTCAGCACGTGCCGGGCTAAAGCCCGGCGCTACTATTCTCCTCCTACGCCAAATCACCCAATTCCACCCGCAGTTTCTGCGTGGCGCGGAACAAACAGTTTTTTACAGTCTGCTCGCTGGTTTTGCAAATCTCACCGATGGCCCGCAGCTTCAGCCCTTGGTAATGCTTCAACTCGAACACCATGCGCTCCCTGGCGTTCAGCCGCTCCAGGGCCGCTTGAATGCGGCGGGCAATTTCCTGGGAGTGGACGGCCCGCTCCGGATTGAGCGTGGGCCGCTCGTCCGGCACGGTCTGGAAGAACTCCGGCTCGCCCTCCTCGGGCTGCGGCGCCGTCACTTCCTTGCGGGTTTTCTGCCGGCGCAAGTGATCGAGGCAGACGTTCATCACCACACGGTAGAGCCAGGTGGAGAACTTCGCCTCCAAGCGGAAATGGCGAATCGAGCGGTACACTTTCAGGAAAACCTCCTGGTACAAATCCCGCGCTTCTTCCGGCGAGCCCACCACCTGTAGCGCCAGGCGCAATACGTTTTGGTCGTAGAGGCGGATGAGCGCGTCAAAGGCGGAACGGTTTCCTTCCTGAGCCCGTCGAATCAGCGAAAGTTCATTGACCTCGTTCATCGGCGAAGGCTGCGCAGAAAGTTTGCCTACGAACTCCAAGCAGGTGCCATCCATCACGCGAAGGTTTTGAACCTCTCATCGAGCTTAGACGCCCCATAGAAGAAAAGGTAAGCGGGATGATACCCGAATGCAAGCGGTTAGAAGAAAGCATCGGCCATCGGGTCATCGACTGATCGGGTCATCGGGCCATTCTGTTTCCCTACGGCGAGGAGCGAGGGGCGCAGCGGCCAGCGGTGCGATCTATCCTCATAGGTTCGCGTCTCGTTTTTGGTGAATTGCGTCACCGCCCGCCCACGGGTAGTGGGATCAAATTGCGGTAGCGCCGGCTTTACGCCGCCATATGGCGAGGTAAACTCGACGCTACGAGTTCAAATTGACCCACTACACGTGCCCATGGCCTGCCTCGACTCCGGCAAAAAAAAGTGTTATGCTCCGCCACTACTCGGAAATCATTTCCGCGCGCTCGAAACCGATTCCCGCACCCATTTTCAGGCGCTGAAGGTTTCGACAGCGGCCGGCACAAAGTGCATATCCCGAGAGAAGGAACATCTCATGGCTCAATTCTGCACCAAGTGCGGCACCCCCATACCTGAAGGGATGAAGTTTTGCACGGGTTGTGGAGCAACGGTAGGTGAGCCGCCAGCGCCGGTCGCGGCCTCGGCAGCCGTGCAACCTCCGCCTGCGCCCGGAGTCCAGCCTCTCGCCACAACCGCCCCGGCGGCCTCATCGGGCAGCCCTGCACTGAAAATCGTTCTGATTGTGTTGGCGGTGCTAATTCTCCTCGGCGTATTGGGCATTGGGGCATGCGGAGTCCTTTTTTATCGCATCAAACAACGGGCGAGGCAGTTTGAGAGGCAGGCTCAAGTAACCTCCTCCCTGCCGGCGGGAACGGCGCAAGCGCCCGCCCCGGCGGAGACATCGGCGGCTCCGGGCCAACCGGCGGTTCACGCCGTCGACATGAGCGTTCGCGTCTATCCCGGCGCAACCGCAATTGAGGGTGGAGGGCCGCTTTCTCCTGACGCGGCGGGAGTCAAGGTGCAACAGTTCACCACGAGCGACCCGATGGATCAGGTGGCGGCCTTTTACAAGGAGAAGCTGGGCGCAAAAGAGGTAGTGTCGGTAAGTCCCGGCACCGCGATGGTACAGGCAATGGGGGCGAGTGGAGTTGTAACGACCGTTTCCATTGCGGCTGACAGCGGCACGGGGAAAACCAAGTTCACCGTCACCTGCATCGCAAAACAATAGGTCTCTCCTTCGGGGCGCGCGAGCGGACTCGAGGGAACAAAACCCGCAGGCAGATGATGCGCGCTGGGCTGATCTCGTGAAGCACCTGAGGCTTTAGAGCCAGCGCCACAAGCGCGGACCATGAGGAGGCCAAGAGGATAAAATGAGGCAATTTTTGAGGTTTGTGGTTCTCATCGTTCTTTCCCTCGCTTTTTCGAGCGTGATGGCGGTGTGGGGTCAGAGTACCAATCCATCTCCCGCCCCTGCCGAACCGACTACTACTCCCGCCAATCCTCCTGCTGCGCTTGCCGCCGCTCCCCCTGCACCCGCAGCCAGCAACAACCCGTCCGTCATGCTCTTAAAGACGGGGTCAAAGGAAAGTGTCCGTGCCGAGGCGGCGAAAAGTTTGGGAAAGGACGCTGATCCCACCACCATCCCCGCGCTGGCCGCGGCGTTGAGCGATCCCAGCGCCAAGGTGCGGCGCGAGGTGGTGCTGGCGCTGGCGCAATTCCATCGGCAGGATGCTTTGCCGCCCCTGGAGCAGGCCACGAAGGACCTCGACGACGGCGTGCGAGTTGCTGCTGTGCAGTGCCTGGTGGGGTATTACACCGGCGTCTTACCCGGCTCCGGTTTTACAGGGTTTATGAGGAAGAGCTGGGAACGCGCCGCCGGCCATTTCCAGCCCGATGACACCAGAATCGATCCGGGGATTACCGTAGATCCCACCGTCGTCACTGCTCTGATTGCGGTGATGAAGGACACGCGCTCGAATGAGGGGTCGCGCCAAGCCGCCGAGGGGCTGGGCATTCTTACGGCGAAAGCGGCGGTCCCGGATTTGGTGGCGGCCGCGCATTCCTCTGATCCCGACTTGGCTCGCGAGGCGCTTAACTCTCTTTCCAAAATCAAGGACCTTGACTCAGGTCCCAAGCTCGTTGACTTGCTCGACTCACCCAACAAGAACCTTAGGCGCGATGCCTGCGTCGCCGTCGGCATTCTGCGCGCCAAGGAAGCCCTGCCCAAATTGCAGACCCTCTTCCAGAATGGCCCGGAGGAGAAAGACAAGGTTGCCGCGATGCAGGGGCTGGCTTACCTGGGGAACAAGGTCTCCGTGCCGGTTTTCACCAAGGCGTTGTGGAGCGATAACAAGGACATTCGCGTGGGGGCGGGGGAGGGATTGGCGCGCGCTGCAGATCCTCAAAGCCTGCGAGAATTGCAGAAAGCAGTCAGCGTGGAAAAAGACGCCAGCGCCAAACTGGCGATGGAATACGCCCTCGCCGCTTTGGGCAAGGCGGATGCCCTGAACGACGTGGTGAGCGAGTTGAGCTCCAAGGTGCGGGGTGACGTGGCCCGCTCTTATCTGACCGAACTTGCCCGCGACCCCGCCTTCCTTCCCAAACTCTACCCCTACTTGCAGAGTCCGGACGCCGGCGTGCGGAAACGCTTGTGCGTGGTGCTGATGTACAGCGGAGATCATGCCAGCCTGCAACAACTCGACCGGCTCGAACACGATCCTGACAACGACGTGGCGGCCACCGCGCTGCGGGCCAAGCGCGCCATTCGTGCCCGTTTGGACGCGGCGGCGCCCGCTGCCAAACCCTGAAAACGATCCTCGGGCGGGGCCTTTCCGGTGCGGCTTGCCAGGCCCGTGGCACTTGCTTGGGTTAAAATAATGTATTCATCTATATATGACTTGGTAGTTTGAATAGGCCGTACGTTAATAGTAATATGGTTCAGGTGATGTGGCTTTTGGGCACCTGTGATAGAATAAGGCTTTCACCTCAACCGCGATAGTACACTGAGATCAAGTATGTCATCTTCCATTACACAAAGGGCGGACGAACTCGAGCCCCCCACGGTGGAGTTAAAGCTCGCGCACAGCCCGGACTCCGACGATGCCTTCATGTTTTATGCGCTGGCTACCAAGAAACTGCCTACCCATAACCTGGCATTCAAACATGTTCTTGAAGATATTGAATCGTTGAATCAAAAGGGTTTGGATGGCATTTACAACGTCACTGCGGCTTCCTTTCACGCCTACCCGTACTTGGCGGACCGCTATATTTTGCTGCCTTCGGGCGCGAGCTTCGGTGAGCGTTACGGACCGATCGTGGTGGCTCGATCCACTCCCGGCGCAGAGGGCTTGCGGGGCAAGCGCATTGCCATACCGGGCAAAATGACCACCGCTTTCCTGGTCTTGCAACTCTACGAACGCGATTTCGAGCCGGTCTTCATGCCGTTCGACAAAATCTTGGAAACGGTGAGCAAGGGCACGGCAGACGCCGGCGTGGTGATTCACGAAGGCCAGCTTACCTACGCCGAGGTGGGGCTGCAAAAGATAGTGGACCTGGGTGAATGGTGGCATCAGGAAACCAGCCTCCCTCTCCCCCTTGGCGGCAACCTCATCCTGCGCTCGCTCGACCGCGGCACGGTGCGCGCGGTGGCGAACTTGCTGAAATCCAGCATCCAGTACGCCCTCGAACATCGCGAGGAGGCCCTGAACTACGCCCTGCAATTTGGGCGTGGACTCGATTCCTCTACGGCGGACCGCTTCGTGGCCATGTACGTGAACGAATGGACGCTGGATTACGGCGAGCGCGGCCGTAAAGCAGTGCAAACCCTGCTGGACTGCGGGTTTGAAAAGGGTGTGCTGCCGAAGCATGTGCAAGCGGAGTTTGTGGAGGCATAGATAAAAAAGGCCGAAATTTGAAACTCGAAATTCGAAACTCGAAAACCTGAGGGGAGCGAGTTTCGAATTTCGAGTTTCGAGTTTCGAATCGGGCGAATGTCTTCTACCACTCTCAGGCAACGCTTCTCTTTCACTGCAACGCAATGGAAGGTGCTTCTCACCCTTGCCAGCATGGTGGGATTGCGCATGCTGGGCTTGTTCCTGGTCCTGCCGGTCTTCACCCTTTACGGGCTCAGGTTCACCTCCTCGAAATTCCTGGTCGGCTTTGCCTTTGGCGCCTACGCGCTGACCATGGCGATCCTGCAAATTCCCTTGGGCAGACTATCGGACCGCATCGGCCGCCGCAAGGTGCTGGTGATTGGCATGACGTTATTCAGCGTGGGGTCATTTTTCTGCGCCTTACCTCCGCTGTTTCCCCACTCCTGGCAAATTGGGGAACTGATTTTTGGGCGGTTGGTGCAGGGCGGGGGAGCGATTATCTCCGTGGCTTTTGCCACCGTGGCCGACTACGTTGAGCCCGAGCGGCGCTCCACCGCCATGGCGGTACTAGGCATTCCCATCGGCATATCGTTTGCCGTGGGAATTATTGGCGGACCCATCCTGGCGGGATGGTTTGGTACGGCATCGCTGTTTTGGCTGACGGGGTTCCTGGGTCTGGCGACGGATATTCTGCTGGTGCGCTACCTGAAGGACGAGCGGCCCCAGCGGGAGGCTGCCGCGCCCATGGCGGAGGTCTTCTCCCATCCGCCGCTTGTCGTCTACGCCGCGGGCGGGTTCCTGATCAACTTTTTCATGACCACGTTCTTTTTCTATTTTCCCTTGATCGTCACCGGCCAGCACCACCTGAAATTGACCCAATACTACATGCTGCTGCTGCCCATGATGGTGATCAGTGGCGTCACCATGTTTGGCTTTTCCCAGGGGGCGGACAAGGGCTGGGCGCGACCGCTCGCCGCTTTTGCCTACTTGATGTTCATCCCCAGTTTCTTGCTGCTCTTCGCGCCCGCCTGGCTCGGTCAGAACCCCCAACGTTTGCTCCCGGTATTCCTGGCCGGAACACTTTTCTATATCGGTTTCACCGGACTTGAGCCGATTCTTCCCAGCCTGGTCAGTAAAGCCTCGCCGGGAACCTCGTATGGAACGGCCCTGGGCTTTTACAACACCGCGCAATTCCTCGGCAGCACGGTGGGAGGCTCGCTGGCCGGCGCGCTCGCCAACTACCCGCCGGAGCGCATTTTGTTCACCATGATGACTGCCGCCGCCATCGGCTTCGTGATGATGGTCTCCACCCAGCCGCCTGCCCGCGCCGGGACCGCACCGCGGTAAATTCCGCCAGCATCCGTAAAGCAGCGTCGAAGCATCCTGCCGCGCGCGAAACGGTGATATCATCCTAGATCGGCAATCCCCCCATTGGAGGAAATTATCCCTTGAGAGTTCGCCTCAGGATGAAAGTTGTGTGCGTTGCGTTGATAGTCGGGGCGCCGTTCTCCGGCGCGCCTTCGCACGGTCTCGAAAGTCAGGCCCCGGTGATCTGGATTGCCATGGAGGGCCGCGCGCGCCTCAAAAAGATTGCGCCGGGGACGATGCTCGAGGGCAGACTCGCGCACAGCGTTTATTGGCGGAATTCGGAGGTTTTTCCCAAAGGCAGCACCGTCCGGCTGGTAGTGGATCAAATCGAGTCACGAAAGAGGGCCGGCACGCCGGACGATCGGCCCTTTGTGATTAACGTTTTTGCGCCCCGGCACGAACTGGCGATGCGATTCCAATCAGTGCGCATTTTGATGCCGGGGGGCAAGGAAGTCCCGTTACGGGCAACATTCATCGCTTTATCGCAACGGGCCGAGCTGAGCGCGGAAACGGCGAAGCCTGCGGCCAGGACGGGAGACGCAGCGGCAGGCGAAGGCGGGCACGCGACGATGTCGAAGCCACAGAAACCCGCCCCTCCCTGGGTACTGACCTTGCAGGCGGAGGCGGAGGGCACCACTTTTACGGCGCTGGCAGAGGCGCGAGCGGGAAGCGAGGCAGGCGCTCCAGCACCATGCCCGGAGCCGTGCACTATCGCCGAGGGGACGCGTATGCCCCTGGTGCTGGTCGGGGGCCTCAGTGCGTCCAGGGACCATCAGGGCCAGTCGTTCCAAGCCGTCCTGCTGGAACCGGTGCTTGCAGGTTCCTCCATTGCTATTCCCCAGGGAAGATTTGTGCAAGGGGTATTGGCCAGGCGCGTCCCGCCCCGCCTCGCTGAACCTGGTGTTCACGCATTTGACCCTGCCGAATGGCGCTGCTGCCGCGCTTGCCGCTTCCCCGGTCGCCGCGGAAGTGGATAGGGGGACCCATATGACCATGGATGCGGAAGGAAGAATCCACGCCCAGCATCCCGGAAAGGCGCGGTTTTTGCTCGATTTTGGCGTGACGGCGGGAATCTCCAAGGAATCCGACGACACCACGCAATTGATTATTGAGGCGATCAGCTCAACCGCCACCGATGCTTCCACCGCCGGTGTGGCCAGGTTTGCGGCCATGGGCGCGTCGGCAATCTTCCTCCTCACGCGTCACGGCCGCGACGTGATGCTGCCTGCCTATACGGAAATGGACGTCAGCTTGAGCCGCGCCGTGTCTCTGGGAAACCATCCACCCACCGCGAAGTCTCCCCAATAACCTGTGCTTCCGGCGGGAGCAATACTTTCTTGGCGAGGCGGGGGTAGCACCCCCATGCATCGGGACGCCACCCGCAAATCCGTTCGTGTAGCGCGGCCCCCCGTCGTTGGGGTCCGCCGGTCTTCCGCGGGGAAAACCACAAATCTCAAAAACAGGCGTCGGTCCTTCGGTTCTGGAGTGTGAACCTAAGGAAGAACCGCAGACCGCAAAAGCGCCGGTCTGCGCTACACTCGCTTGCAGCTATCGCCGGAATTGGCGGCGTACGGCCAACAAGAACAGCGCGATCAAGGTGGAGGTGAGCGTATGTTCGAGCCAGGAGAAGGCGCGCGCCCAGGGGTAACTCGGTTCGTAGGCGAGGTCACGTTGAAGAACAGCAACGCCTACGCTGGTCATCAGGCTGTGCCCTAACAATGCATGGAAACCCAGTTTTTCACTAACCGGCTGAAGGCTTCCGTAGTGGAAATAGTTGCGGTAACTCAGTTCCGGCACCGCGGCGTCCCGGGACAGGGAACCGTGACCCGCTGCCTGTCCTCCTCCTGCCCTGAGCGCGGGATGCAGCCCCAAAAGGGGATATAGAACAGTAAAGAAGATCAAGGCACCGGCCAGCCACAGGAGCGGTCGCCCATAGCTCTCGCCGTATTCACTGGCGCGTTTGTACCAGGCGGCCAAGCCCGAGCGCTGGTGCCACTCGCGCCGGAAGATGTGAAAGCTGCGTTCCGAGTAGCCCTTATCCTTGGCCCACCGTGCGGGAAAGCTGGGCCTGTTTGCAGCAAACGATTTCTTGATCCTATCAGCAAGCCATCGCGACGCGCGGTTCGGCTTGGGCGTGGCCTTCCGCTTCATTTCCATCTCGCCGTAATGGAAATCGCCCGCCGTCCAGTAGTCGCGTTTGTCGTCGTAATTCTTCTTCAGTTGCTGGTAGAGTTCAGCAATCAGATCGTAGTTCCGGTCATCGGGACTCTCACTCTTAGTTCGCAGGGCTCCCGCAGCGGAATCTTTGGCGTCGATGATCTCATCAAACACCATCCGCTTATCGTTTCCATGCCTCCCCCGCCATCGAACACTCGAGAATTGAAACCTGGACACGTCGCAGTTGTGGAACAGGGCCTGGCCAAGGTAGGTTTTGTAGAAAAGCACAAGTTCAGGCCTCTCAAAGCGTCCCAGACTGAACATGGGGCCTGGCTGGATTTCAGTATCCTCGCGGAATCCGGTCCCACGGAACTCCACCCTACGCTCAAACATGGCTCCGAAGAACTCTGCGGATTTCTCGAACACCGTCTCCTCGAAATATGCCTCCCTTGTGAACGTGGCTCCTCTGAAGGCGGCGTCCTGCCTGAAAGCGGCCTTACTGAAGAAGGCGTTCCCGGTGAACTCGGCATCGTCGAAGGAGCCATCCTGCATGAACGTGGCCTCGGAGAAAACAGCGCCCTGCGTGAACTCGGTCCGGATGAACATGACACACTGCGTAAACATGGCCTCGCTGAAGAAGGCGCTCTGCGCGAACTCGGCCCAGGAGAAGTAGACTTCCCGCGTGAACATGGCCTTGTGGAAGTTGGCGTGCTGCATAAACGTGGCCGCGCTGAAGGTGGCTTTCTGAGTGAACGTGGCAAAGCCAAATGTGCATTTCGCCCTAAATTCTCGCCCAGTGTAGTCAGCACTCGGGAAAACGAAATGACTAAAGTCTGCATCCCCCTCGCCTGCACGCCAGAGAATGTGTTCGATCTCGTCCTGAAACGCCGCGTCGCTCTTGTTAGGGTCCTTCGAATGCATTAGGCAGACAGGTTCCTCGTCCGCGTCCGAAGGGCCGGCGTGAATGGGCCGTCCGCAACCCTTCCCGTTATGCATCCGCACCGCACAGCGTTGCCCTGTTATCGCCTCGCCCTTCTCAGCTTGTTTGTCCTCTTTGAGGACGGTCATATTGAGGGGGATTTTACCAGAAATGAAATAACCCGCACACAATAGATTTTTGTTGCGCACGGTCGCTGGAGCTATAAGTCGGCGGCGGGCTGGCGCAGACGGTTAAAAGCCTCCATCTGCGCCAGCCCATGGTTAGGTTCGATCGGCCTTGGGTGGGGTGGCCGCTTCGATTTGGCGGGCGGCATTGATCAGTACTCGAAGGGCTTGATTGACGGACTCGGAGTCGCGGAACACCGCAGCCACATCGGAATCAAGCAGGACAACGTTCGTACCCTCCTGGTACCGCTGGTAGTATTTGCCGCGAACGCCCCCCCGGAGGTCATACTCAGGCCTCATCTCGTCTACCTCGATTCGATCATTCTCCGGACTCATACTGTTTCCTTTCGGCGGGGGTTACATCCCGCGCGCTGAAAATCCTAACCCGCCCATCTCTGTCGGTGTGCGCGACGATGATCAAACGCTGGCGCGGTGACAGACCTGTTGTCAATAACCTTCGCTCTTCCTGCGAATGGTCCGGATGGTCGATGGTCACCGCCAGTAGATCACCAAAAACGCTGGCTGCCTCGTCGAATGAGATCCCATGCTTGATAAGATTCTTCTGTGCCTTCTCGGGATGCCATTCGAATTGCACCCTACCAGCGTATCATGCCGAGGGAGCAGATTCGAGGGGGATCGCGCACCCCAGCCTTGCCCTGAACAGGGGCAAGAATTCGCCCCCTCCGCCGACCTGATACAAAGTGCCGGGCAAATACAGTAGCTGGCCGGCGGGGCTGCGGCGCTTGCGTTCGAGCAGCACCCAGAACAGGTTGGGAGGTGACAGCCCGATATCCTCGGCGAAAAGGCAGGAGAGCAGGTAGTCAGTGTACTCCTGTCCGTGGGAAGGCAACATCGGCGGGGGGCGTTAATCGCGAGTCGCACGCCGGACCCGGCGTAGTCTAAGACCCCTGGCACGCCGCGAAACAATATGCACGAGAACCGGGAGACCTCTGGGGCGTCCCTTAAAGGTGGGGACCGGTCCGGGAAGGCCAATAACCACAAGCCGGACGCGCACGCCCGAGAGGAGTCGCACGAGGCCATAGTACCGATGAAGCCGCCGAACAATGGGGCGCAAGCCTCGGCGGAGGTGGTGGAGGGAAGGGCGTCGATCCAGGAGAACTCCGTCGAGTCCAGCACGCGTCCGACGCCGAGCGGGGAACGTGTGTCCCAGGGATTAGGCGGGGTGCGCCGAGTGGCGCGGGAAAGGAAGCAGGAACGGTTCACGGCTCTGCTCCACCATCTCACGGTCGACTTGCTGCGGGAAAGCTACTACGCCTTGAGGCGGAACGCGGCCCCCGGCGTGGACGGCGTGAGATGGAGCGAGTACGAGGACGGTCTGGAGGATCGGCTGCAAGACCTCCAGGGCCGCGTTCACCGGGGGGCGTATCGGGCACAGCCTTCGCGAAGAGTCTATATTCCGAAAGCCGACGGACGGCAACGTCCGTTGGGCATCGCGGCGCGGGAGGACAAGATCGTCCAGCAAGCGGTGGTCACCATCCTCAACCAGATTTACGAGGTGGACTTTCGGGGCTTTTCGTATGGGTTTCGGCCGGGGCGCAGCCCGCATCAGGCGCTCGATGCGCTGAATGTGGGCATCCAACGGAGACGCGTGAACTGGATACTCGACGCGGACATTCGCGGGTTCTTTGACAACATGGACCACGAGTGGACGATGGAATTTGTCGCGCATCGAGTGGCCGATAACCGGGTGCTGCGGCTGATCAGGAAGTGGCTGAAGGCGGGAGTATCCGAGGACGGCGAGTGGTCGGAGACGAAGGTGGGCACGCCGCAAGGGGCGGTGGTTTCGCCGCTGCTGGCGAACGTGTACCTGCACTACGTCTTCGATCTCTGGGCGGAGGTCTGGCGCGAGAAAGTGGCGCAAGGGGACATGATCGTGGTCCGCTACGCCGACGATCTCGTGGTGGGATTCGAGCACCGAGCCGAAGCCGAGCGGTTTCTGCGAGAGTTTCAGGAACGGCTGGCCAAGTTCGGGCTGGAGATGCATCCGGAGAAGACGCGACTGATCGAGTTTGGTCGGTTCGCGCAAGTTAACCGGCAACGGCGGGGAGAAGGGAAAGCCGAGACGTTCACGTTTCTCGGGTTCACTCACTGCTGTGGGACTAACTCGAAGGGCCAGTTCGAGGTCTAGCGGCGCACGGCGGCGAAGCGGATGAGGGCGAAGCTCCAAACGATCAAGCAGGAGCTACGCCGGAACCTGCACGAGCCGGTGGGCGTTGTCGGCGCTTGGCTGAAACGGGTCGTGGAAGGCTACTACCGCTATCACGCCGTGCCGGGGAACAGCGAGGCGCTGGGACGGTTTCGGGACCGCCTCTGCCGACTGTGGTGGCAAGCTCTGCGCCGCCGCAGCCAAAAGCGGCGACCCGGTTGGGATCGCCTGCGCCCGCACTTCGAGCGATGGATTCCTCGACCCCGTATCTTGCACCCTTATCCCGACGCGCGCTTTGACGCGATGCATCCGAGATAAGAACCGTATGCGGTAATCCCGCTCGTACGGGTCCGCGCGGGGGGCGGTCAGCAATGTCCGTCCCTACCGCGACAACCTGTGAAAAGATGAACAATCTCGCGCAGAGGCGCAGAGGCGCTGAGATTCGAAATAAATGCTCTGGCTTCTTTGCCGCCTGCGCGCCCCTGCGTCTCTGCGCGAAATGTTGCTGTCCTTCCCCCGAATTTTTCGCAGCTTCCAGGGACCCCTTCTCTTCCTCTGCTACTTGGGCCGTGGCTCGACCCTACCGAGAGCTGGTAGAGCCGAGTCTGTGCATTTCGACGCTGCGGTTCTTTATTTGATAAACATCCAATTGTTGTTAATGCCTGATTGGTGGGCTTCACGCTGCCATCGTGGAACAGCCGCGGAGTCTCTGGAAAGCGAGAATCTACGCTACCCGCTTTCGGTGAGTTTAGCACCACCCCAAATTCCCCCCACCAACAAACGCGCTTGTCATCCTGAGCCCGTTTTTCAGGGCGAAGGACCCTTCTCATTGTCCGTAGAAAATCCGCCGAAGGCGCGCGAGGTTCTTCGCCGCACTGGGGCGCGCACAGAAGAACGAAATGCCAGGGGTCCTTCGCCCTGAAAAGCGGGCTCAGGATGACAGTGTATTGGTTGATGGGGAAAGCTGATAACGATGGGGGGACTGCACCCCGGAGCTGAGACAGTGCAATTAGTGACAGTTTACCATTTGCTGGAAAGATCTTGGGAAAGGCGTATCAGGTACCCTTTCGGAGCGGGCGGCGCACACGGACATGCTCTGTCCATTCCTGTGCGGTTCTTCCTCACGCGCTCACGCGAAACAGCCGCCGGAGGCGAAGAGAACGACGCGTAGAAGAGTCCGAAGTCCGGAGTCCGAAGTCGGAAACGAAGGGATGGGTGGCAAGTGACGAGCGAAAGAGTCCAAAGTCGGAAACGAAGGGATGAGGGGGAAGTGACGATTGGCGAGCGGGCGGTGCAGCCCGAACACGTGCCGACTCCGGATCTCGGACCCCGGACTTGATTTTACCGCCCCCTCGCAGTGCCCCCGACACTATCAAGAACAGGTGTCAGGTGGCGGGTGCCGGAAGGCGGAAGTCAGAAGCTAGAAGCAAAGGTCTGCACGGATCTTCATTCTTGTGCCCCCTCGCAGTGCCCCCGACACTCCCCCCTCTGGCTCGCCGCCGGCACTCTCTCAACCCAGGAGGCGCAGGCTTGAACTATGTCCAAAAAACTCTTGACACCAAATACTCAGATGTCTCATTCCCACGACCAACAAAGCGTGGGGCCCCCGCCTTGCGGTCCCCCCTTTCGCGCGGAGGCTGTCTCAGAAGGGGGGAATTCACAATTTCCATAAGGAATAATCAATAACTTATGCTGTGTACAAGTCTAATATACCTAGTATTGGGACGGCCTCCCAGGGGAGAGGGAAAAGGAGACTGCAAAAAGCTACGGGGGGTGCGGCAGGACGATGTGGCTGCGGGATTAGCTCAGGCTTGTCCAGATGTAGGTTTTCAAACCCCGCTAACACTTGGGAGCTTTCACCTGGCACCCGACACCTGATACCTGACAGCCGCTCTCGTAGTAAGATGGATATTCACAAACTCAGGTCAAAGGAGAATACATGCCACATTTCTTTGCAGACAACGCCGCCAGTATCGGTCGGACCCCGCTCGTGCGGCTGAACCGACTGACCCAGGGATCATCCGCCACGGTGCTGGCCAAGATCGAAGGTCGTGGCCCGGCATATTCCGTGAAAGACCGCATTGGAGCGGCCATGGTGCTCGACGCCGAGCAGCGGGGCGTATTGAAGCCCGGGGTGGAAATCATCGAGCCCACCAGCGGCAACACGGGAATCGCGCTGGCCTTCGTGGCCGCGGCGCGCGGTTACAGCCTGACCCTTACCATGCCGGAAACCATGTCGCTGGAGCGCCGGCGCGTGCTGGCGGCTTTTGGCGCCAAGCTGGTGCTGACACCCGGACCGGAAGGCATGCCCGGCGCCATCAAGCGCGCCACGGAGATTGCCCAGTCCGATCCCCAGCACTATTTTCTTCCCCAGCAGTTTGAGAATCCCGCCAACCCGGCGATTCACGAGAAGACCACCGGCCCGGAAATCTGGAATGACACCGACGGCGCCATCGATGTGCTCGTTTCCGGCATCGGCACGGGCGGCACGATCACCGGCGTTTCCCGCTTCATCAAAAACACCGAGGGCAAGAAAATTCTTTCTGTTGGTGTTGAGCCCACGGCGAGCCCCGTCATCACTCAACACCGGCAGGGATTGCCGCTCAAGCCGGCACCTCATAAAATCCAAGGCCTCGGCGCGGGAATCATCCCGAAAATCCTTGACCTGTCGCTGGTGGATCGCGTCGAACAGGTGACCAACGATGAGGCCATCGAGTTTGCCCGGCGCCTGACGCGCGAGGAAGGCATTCTGAGCGGCATATCGTGCGGAGCCGCGGCGGCCGCAGCCGTCCGTTTGGCTAAACTGGCGGAATTTGCCGGCAAGACGATTGTGGTGATTCTGCCGGATTCCGGCGAGCGTTATATTTCCACGGTGCTCTTCGAGGGAATCGGATGAAAGGTGTCAGGTATCAGGCGCCAAGTGTCAGTGAAGCAAATGAAGTGCCAGGTATCAGGAGTCAGATTTCATGTTCTTACTGACACCAGAAGCCTGGCACCTGACACCAATTCTGGGAGGTTCGAGTATGAGTGCCGATGATATGAAGTGCCTGGCGCAAGAGTTTCGCGCCGATCTGGACGCGCAACTTGCCCGGGATGAACAGAGTGATTTCAATCTGCCGCGACGTGACTTGGTGGCCACCATCTGCCGCCGATACCTCGAAGTTCTTTTTCCTATTTACTTCCTTTGTGGGGAACGCGATATGCCCGGTGCGCGCGCTTGTCAACACCTGGTGGATATTCAGACTTTGCTTTCGAGCCAGATTTGCCGCGCGGTGCGCTTTGAGTGCCGGCGCAGCGGCAAATCGACGCCCGGTGAACTCGAGAGTTACGCGGAGGAGGTCCATAAGAAGCTGCTTGCGCAGTTGCCCGAGCTCGCCCACTTGCTGGCCACTGACATCGAGGCGGCCTATCACAATGACCCCGCTGCCTCGAGCGTGGAGGAAATCCTGCTGGCTTATCCGTTCATTGAGGCCATAACCGTGCAGCGTTTCGCGCAGCGCCTTTACCTTCTCGATGTGCCCTTCATTCCCCGCATGATGACGGAAATTGCGCACAGCCACACGGGCATTGACATTCACCCCGGCGCGTCCATCGGGGAATCGTTCTTCATCGATCACGGCACGGGTGTGGTGATCGGCGAAACTTCCATCATCGGAAACAAGGTGACCCTTTACCACGGCGTCACGCTGGGAGCCTTTAACCCGCTCAGCAAGGATGACGATGGCCAATTGCGCCGCGGGCAGGAGAACAAGCGGCACCCCACAATCGAGGATCATGTCACCGTGTACCCCAACGCCACTATTCTAGGTGGCTACACCCATATTGGCCATCACAGCGTGATTGGCGGAAACGTGTGGCTGACCCACTCCGTGGCGCCTTACAGTAGAGTAACCGTGAAGGATGCCGAGCTGTTTATTCTTAATGCCGGCGACCAGGCTTGGAATCTTTACGGGGGGATTTGAGAAGGTCCCTTTTCACCAACGGCAGCCCCGAAGGAAGCGGGTTCCAAAGGGTATTCCAGCGCAGGTTCTCTGGCACCGCGCTCTGCCCGCGCAGGCGGTCGTTTACTATGTCGTCGCTTTGGCGTAGTACGTGCAAGTGTCCTATCGTATTGAGTTCTCAGAATGCATCCGAACCGTTAAGCGAACCGTATTGGGGCTAGGAGGAAGACCATCCCGTGCAATTCGGATATTTTGATGACGCGAACAAAGAGTACGTGATCACTCGTCCCGATACCCCCAGGTCGTGGAGCAACTATCTGGGCTCGACGGAATATGGCGCCATCATCACCAATAACGCCGGTGGATACAGTTTCTATAAATCGGCGGCTCGGGGGCGCTTCCTGCGGCTGCGATTCAATGCGCTCCCCATGGATCAGCCGGGCCGTTATATCTACTTGCATGATTGCGACAGCAAGGATTACTGGTCCGCGTCGTGGCAGCCGGTGGGGAAGCCACTCGACCGCTACAAGTCGGAGTGCCGCCACGGCAGCGCCTATACGGTCATTTGCTCGGAGTACGACGGCATCGGAACCGAAACCACTTATTTTGTTCCCTTGGGAAAGAACTTCGAGTGTTGGCATGTGAAGCTCACTAACCTTGGCGGGAAGCCTCGCCGCCTCAGCGCATTCACCTACGTGGAATTTGCGGGAAACTGGGACGCGGGGGACGATCTGATCAATCTCCAGTACACCCAGCACACCCTGAAAATGGAGGTCGAGGACAACATCATCGACCACGGGACCAACGTCAACATCCCCCACATGCCGGAAAACTTCGCGGAGAAAGATCAGGGGCGCCACACCTTCCTGGCTTTGACGGGCGCCGAGGTGGTGGGCTATGACACAGACCGCGCCGCCTTCATCGGGCCTTATCGCGGTTATGGCAATCCTGTGGTGGTCGAGCAAGGGCAGTGCACCAACTCTTTGGCCGTCGGTGACAACGGCTGCGGCACGCTTCAGGCCAGGATTGTTCTTGCGCCCGGAGAAACGAAGGAGTTCCTTGTCCTGATGGGAATTGGACGGGCCGCGGATGCGGGGAAAACCGCGGTGGCGGAATTCGCGAGCATGACGGCAGTCCGCGAGGAGCTTATCAGGTTAAAGAACTATTGGCATGAGCGCATCGCCGGACTCACGGTGGAAACGCCGGACGCCGAGTTGAACAGCACGCTGAACATGTGGGGACCCTTTAATTGTTTGATCACCTACGCCTGGTCGCGCGCGGCGAGTTTGACTTACGCCGGCGAGCGCGACGGGTTGGGTTACCGGGATACCGTCCAGGACATGTTAGGCGTCATGCACACCATTCCCCAGGAAGCCGCTCGGCGCTTGGAGCTGATGATCACGGGACAGGTCTCGACGGGCGGGGCCATGCCCGTGGTGCGGCAATTCGATCATCACCCGGGGCGGGAGAAAGCTCCGCGGGAAGAGGACTACCGCTCCGATGACTGCCTGTGGCTTTTCAACGCGATCCCGGCTTACGTGAAGGAGACCGGAGACCTGCGCTTTTATGAAAAGGTATTGCCGTATGCCGATAAGGGCGAGGACACGGTCGTGGGCCACCTGAAACGCGCCATTCAGTTCAACCTGGAGCGCTCGGGGGCGCACGGCCTGCCCTGTGGCTTGTCCGCCGATTGGAATGATTGCATTCGTCTGGGGCAACAGGGGGAATCGATCTTCGTGGGGTTTCAATTGCGCTACGCCCTGGCCGTCTATCTGGGGATATGCCAACTCTTGAGTGCGGAAAAGGAAGCGAAGTGGGCCAAGGAGGAGATGGCGAAGTTGGACGCTCGCCTGGAACACGGCGCCTGGGACGGGGAATGGTACTTACGCGCGTATCGCGACGACGGTTTCAAGTTCGGGGCGAATGAAAGCGCCGAGGGCAAGATTTTTCTGAATCCGCAATCGTGGGCGGTGATCTCGGGACATGCCAATCCCCAGAGGGCGGCGCGGGCAATGCAGTCCGTGCGCGAGCGCCTGGCTACGGAGTTCGGCCTGATGATTTGCGACCCGCCTTATGTGCAGACGGACTTCCGGGTCATGAGAGCCGCGCTGTTCAATCCCGGCTTGAAGGAGAACGCCAGCATCTTCACCCATACCCAGGGATGGGCGGTGATGGCGGAGACGCTGCTCGGCCACGGCGATCTGGCCTACCGCTATTTCCGGGCCTGTCTGCCCGCCGCATACAACACGCGCGCGGAAGTTCGGCAGATCGAGCCATACGTTTACTGCCAATTCACCCACAGCAGACACAGTCCCCGCTTCGGAGCTTCGCGCGTTCCCTGGCTCAGCGGGTCCGCGGCGTGGTCGTATTTCGCTGCCACCCAGTACATCCTGGGAATTCAACCGGAGTACGGCGGCCTCCGAATCGATCCCTGCATTCCTTCCGCGTGGAAAGAATTCAAATTGACTCGCGTCTTTCGCGGAAAGAAACTTACTGTGGAAGTCAAGAATCCAGCCGGAGTGCAAAAGGGCGTGAATAAACTGGTTCTCAACGGGAAGCCGTTGGAGGGGAACTTTATTCCCGCAGAGAGGTTGCTGGCGGAGAACCGAGTGGAAGTGGAGATGGGGTAAGACCACGCCAGCACGCTTCTCCCCTTTCTCGAATTTGGCCAGCTCGCTACCCGCTTCACACCTGTTAAGAACTGCAAAACTGGTACTGCCGATAACCGTTACTTTCTTCCCGCGCGTACTTCCTTTTATTCCGTTCCTCGGTTAGAATTTCATTTCACACATTGGGTCCATCACAAAATACGAGCGGACGCTGCTCGTCCGCACTTATCAAGTGTGAGCCACAGAATTAAGGTTGAACTAGGGAGGTTCATATGGCACTTAGAGTCGGGGATCCGGCGCCGGACTTCAAGCTGACCTGCGCCACCGGAGAGTCACAAGGCGAGTTTGAGCTTTCTGCCCACCGCGGCAAGAACATTGTGCTGGCCTTCTATCCGCTCGATTTCACCCCGGTTTGCCAGAGCGAATTGGGGGCATTTCAGGCGGACCTCGCCAAGTTCACAAGTGCGAATACGGACGTGGTGGGCATTTGCACCGACTCGGTTTTTGCCCACATGGCTTTTCAGAAGCACCTGGGCGGGCTGAAGTTTCCCCTGGCCACCGACCGCTGGCCTTACGCCGAAGTGGCCACCGCCTACGGGGTTTTCCCCCCCAGCAAACATCCTATTCCCTTCATCAACGACCGCGCCGTTTTCATTGTTGATAAGGCGGGCAAAATCGCGTGGTCGAAAATCTACGAATTGCGGGAACAGCCGGACAATGGGGAGATTCTGGCGGAATTGAAGAAGCTCTCGTGACAGAATGATGCAGGGGCGGTTCGTGAAGCACCCCTTCATTGGCCGTACGTTGGGGGCATGATGGACCTCAAGGAACTCTTCCTCACTCAGAAAGAGAGCGAGCACCAGGGAACACTCGGTGTCTATGAGAAGATACCGCGCGATCGCCTGGATTGGCGCCCGGCGGAGGGCATGTTATCGCTGGGGCAGATGGCGCGACACGTGTGGCGGTCGGAGGAGGGAACTCGCCGGATTGCGCTCGAGGGCGATTGGAATTACTACGTGACGCGCGTCCCTCTGGGCCTTTTGGCGGTTGTGGGCGAAGTTAAATCACTTGAAGATGAGTTGCAGCAAATCCGCCGCGTCCACCAGGAAACCTTGCGCGCCGTGCAGGCGTTTCCCCTCAATCGCTGGGGAGAAATCCGCGAAAACTCCGAGTTCAACACACGCCGGCCTGTCGGCGTCATGCTTTTCCGCATCATCGACCACCAGATTCACCACCGCGCCCAAGTTGGGACGTATCTGCGCATCCTTACCGGCGGACGCGCCAGTCCCTACGCGGACTGATTCTCGGACAACTTACCTCTGGAACGAAAGCTCGCCTGCCATTATGATGTCCCCTTAGCAAGCAAGCGGAGGTGATTCCCCATGCGCCAAGTGATTTTGGGATTGCTATTGCTGGTGTTGGCCGCGCCCGCTTTGGCAGCGGACCGCGAAGCGGCTAAGATAAGCTACACGCGAGGCAACGATCTCTTCGATCAGCATCGCTTCGCCGACGCGGCGGAGGCCTACGGCCGCGCCCTTGAGCAGGACCCGCAATTCCTGGAGGCTTATTACAATCGCGCCCTCGCGGATGAGATGGTGGATCGGAAGAAAGCCGTTGCCGATTGGCATCGGTTCGCTGACGTGGCCGCCAACTCCCCGGACTTCAAAAATGAGGTGGGTCAGGCCAACGCCCGAATCCAAATCCTGGGAATGCTGCCAGACTATCCCGATGCCCTGCTCCCCGCGCGCTATGTCCCATCGGCCGGGGATTATTACCTGGACATCGCGGAAAGTTCCGAATCGGAGAAATGGAACACATTTCCCATCAAGGTTTTGATTGGGAATGTGCCCGTCGCTGATTGGGCGCAAGGAGCGCGGGAGGCGTTCAGAATATGGAGCGGGATGTTCCCCCTGGAACTTACCCCGGAACCCGAGGAAGCGGATATTCGCTTCAATTGGGAAGCCGAGCCTGACATGGAACGCGGCGCCGTGGGAGAGGAAATGGATTGGGTGCAATTTCGCCGCGTGGGAGGGGAACTGTCCGCCCGCAAAGTGGCTTACATTTCCGTGGACCTTTCCCACCGATGGTCCAAGGATGAAATGCGCGCCATCGTCCTGCACGAATTGGGACACGCTCTTGGTATTAGAGGGCACAGCGATTCCAAGGGAGATATTATGTACTGGCAGGTCCAGGAGAAGACTCATCAAGTGAGAGTCCCGGGGCTTTATTATCCGTATGCGTGGAAATCACTCGTGAGCAAGCCCAGCCAGCGCGATCTCAACACCCTGATCCGGCTCTACAATACTCCCGGAGTCGTTCTTCGGATGAGGTAAGAAAAGCAGTGATTAGTGCATAGCGGCTAGCGGAAGAGGGCCACGACCGGCCTTGCTTCTAACCACTGACCATTAGGAACTGTTCTTATGAGAGTTGCCATCACCGGCGCCACGGGGCTGTTTGGCCATGGACTGGTCGCGGCGTTTTCAACTCGCCATGAGGTTTTTCCCCTGACGCGCGCCGAGGCCGACATTACCGATGCGGAGGCCATCGGTGCGGCCCTAGAGCGCATCCGTCCGGACCTGGTCGTGCATCCCGCCGGCATTCCTGACCTTGATGTCTGTGACGCTGACCCCGCCCTTGCCATGCGGGTGAATTACCAAGGCACCTGTAACGTTGCCGAGGCCGCCCGGCGTGTAGGAGCGGGCCTTGCCCACATATCCACCGATGCGGTCTTCGATGGCAAGAGCGTGACGCCCTATGTGGAGACCGACCCCACTGCCCCCATCACCGTTTACGGTCGAACCAAGCTGCAAGCCGAGCAGGCGGTGGAAACCCTTGAGCGCTATTGGATTTTTCGCGTCTCCGTTTTGTTTGGCCCGGGAAAAACCAATTTTGTGGAAAAAGGTCTGCGCAAGATCGGAGCAGGCGAGGAGTTCAAGGTTGCCAGCGAACAGTTGGGTTCTGCGACTCACACGGTGGATGCCGGGATGAAGATTATGGAGGTGGCTGAGGCCCGGCGATACGGCCTTTACCACCTGACGAATCAGGGAGCGTGCTCGCGCTTCGAGTTGGCCCGCAAGGCGGCGGAGCTGGCCGGGCTTGATCCGGCAAAAGTCATCGGCGTCCCTGACGCTCTGATGCATCGGCGAGCTCCCCGGCTGAAATACGCAGTGATGGAAATGGCAGCCTTGCGGCGTGCGGGCTTTGCGCTGCCGCGGCCTTGGCAGGAAGCTTTGACCGATTACATCCACACGCTGAAGTTATAAGGGAAGAAGCAGCGGCGCAGTGTAGACCTTGTTTGCGCGACAGGCCAGCGCGTTTGCTTTCTGCCTGGGCGGATGCCCTAAGAAACTCTTCCGGCTGTTCCCCTCTCATCCCCGGCGTCATAAGGAACCTTCAGTCAACTAACCACCCTTTCGGCAGACCCCTCAAAGCGAACAAGCGTAGAGAGAGAGGGGGGGGCCGGGGAAGGTCCGCGCCCTTTCATCATAGGGGCGTGGGCTCGACGCCGCTACTGTTGCAAAACTCATTGTCGTGCCCAGGAAGAATGCGTCCCATCATGGCTAAAATGCGGGCCCGGTCGTGCTGGAATTGTTCGCGATTGTGGGGGATCATGGTGAAAACATTCTCATCGTGTTTGCGGGTCAGCACGGCGTCCCCGGCAATAACCGTGGGCTGATCGCCATTATGAACAATCACTGAAACATGGCCCGGTACATGGCCGTTGGTCACCAGGAATTCCAATCCGTCCGGTAAGGGGTGGGTTTCAACCCAGCGAAAGCGCGAGGGGTCGCCCAGACGTTTGCGGTCCCACCAGCGCAAAGCGAATCGCCGCAGGGCGCCCATGAGCGCCGGGGCCTTTTCATAGTCAACCGATTCCGGATAGTATTTCAGGCTCAGTTTCTCCCAATTCTGCTCGTCGAGAAGATCGGCGTAAGCTTGGCAGCACCAGTCGTGTGACTGCTGCGCCCCGTAGATTTCGCTTTGCGGGAACAGACAGTTGTTAAGGACGTGGTCTACATGAAAATGAGTATTGATAATAATACGAATATCGCTGGGGTGTAGACCTCGTTCTTCCAGGGCGGCAAGAAGGCGATAGGACTCGTGCGGCATGCCGGTATCGACGATGATGTGATGCCGCCCCCGCGAGAGCAGCGTACAGGTGGCGCCTCGCCAACTACCGGGAAGCAGCACCTCCGTCTTCCAGGAGGAGCTCTTTGCGGACGAATCGGGACGCGGCGAATCCGGCGTAGGTGAGTCGGCTTTTTTCATTGCTTTGAGTGCGGAGCGCGGCTCCGCTTCCACCCGCCCCCTTGGCACGACACGTTACAATCGGGCGGTGCGCGCAAATCTGTGCGTTGGCCGGAAATGGCGAAACGCCTTCCCCCCACAGATGGTTGTCTGCGCGGGGAAGCCGGCCATTTTCCCGGCGCGTGCATTCTACCGTATCGGCGAAGGTCGGTAAAGCTCCATGACTTATTTTACCAGTTGAATTGACTTCTGTAGCATGAATGTGCGCCTCAAGGTGGCTAAGACCTAAGTCGGAGGTGGGCAATTTGCCCCCCACGCTGGGTTTTTCAATCCAGCTTACGGGTTCCGAGATGATTTTCCGTGGGCTGCAAGCGACAAAAAGAACTCGGTATTTGGCGTACGAATTGCACATACTGTTTGCCCGTCTTTTGGCTGCGGTGACGCGGATCGTTATCGCCAAGCGCACCCCTCCGGTGCGGGACTGGGATTTCTACACACTCATCAGAGGAGAAATGATTCATGGCATTCGTAATCGTTGAAGGCTGTACGAAGGATGAGAAATGCATCGAGGTTTGTCCGGTTGATTGCATTCATCCTCGTAAGGACGAACCCAAATTCGCGGAGATCACGCAACTCTACATAGACCCCGTAAATTGCATTGACTGCGGCGCCTGCGTACCGGTTTGCCCAACGAACTCGATTTACGCTGAGGCAGATGTGCCGGAGAATTTCGCAGGCTTTACGGCAAAGAACGCGGAGTATTATCAATAGCTGCGCGCGGCCCCAGGGTCCTCAACATAGACGCGCCAGCGCGCGCTCCCGGCGCAGTGCTTGAGTTTGGGCAACTTCGCCTTGCTGGCGCGGCCCCCTTTTGTTGTTCCCCAGTAATAGCATTCTCTGACCGGATGGCAGCACCCTGCTCTTGCCGAAGTGTGGTTCTTGACAAAGTTAAAATCCCTTAATTCCCACGGAAGGCGAAGGTGCGAAAAGACAATCAATCTCACACAAAGACGCCGAAGGGCAGAGACTCGCAATGAAGAGGCCCCCTCGCTTGAAATGCTTTTGTTTGTCCCAGGATTAAACCATAGCTTCTGGCATTTGAGGCGCCTTTACAATGGGGTTCCTGAGCAGCTCTATTGTGCTAACTTATTTCATTTGAATGACTTGATAATTCTTTGGTCGGTTAGGGGGAAATCTGCTAACCCTCTTGATAATCATCAGTACAACTTGAGGCCCCTGCACTTTGACATTAGCGAACTGGATGCGTATATTCAAAGTCTTCGCATCATGGCAAGGTGATCTATGTGCGTCTGAACTGGGAATTTTGCGTTGGCGCCGGGGCTCCGCGTTCTAGGGGATGAAGTCTGACCTGAACGGGAAGCCCGTCCGAGAAACGACAGAGGAGAAGAGGGACGAGCTGCTGGCAGGTTCAGAGGCAGCGGATCAGCGCTTTGGAGAATGGACAAACGAGGATTGAGTTGCACGGTTAGTATCCGATTTCGTCTGGCTGATTGAGCGCGATTACGCTGACCGCCGGTAGCGATCGTGAGACCGGGCCGAGTATGCATGGCGCTGTCACCCTTCTCCGCACGGAAGCGTTGGATTGCGGGTAAGCTGGATGTGGAAGTGCATGTGGGCTGGTGTTCACCCAGGACTTCAAATCCTGTGGGCCTGCCTATGGTGGGCCGGTCGGTTCGATTCCGACACACTTCCGCCAAGAAAAGCAGTGGCTAGTTCTTAGTGGATAGTGGCTGGCGGGTAGTGGCCATTGGTTTACCGAGGCAACTAACCACTAGCCACCAGGCACTCCCCAGGAAGAGGGTTGATGAATCGTCGCGTCCGGCAAAAGCAGCAGAACAGCCGCATGTGCCTGGTCTGTGGCCTCAAGAATCCCCTTGGGCTGAGAGGATCCTTTTTTGAGATGGAGTCGGGGGAACTGGTGTGCCTGTTCACGCCCGCAGAGTTTCACCAGAGCTATCCGGGCCGCCTGCATGGAGGCATTGCCGCCGCCATGCTCGACGAAACCATCGGGCGTGCGATCATGATGAAACATGAGCAGATGGTTTGGGGGGTCACGCTGGAGTTTTCCCTAAGCCTTCAAAAACCAGTGCCCCTCAACAAAGAACTGAAGGTGGTGGGACGGATTACCAGCGAAGCTGGCCGCGTTTTCGAGGGGGAAGGGAAGATTCTCCTGCCCGACGGCAGCGTGGCGGCGACCGGCTTCGGCAAATACCTGAAAATGCCAATTGAAAAGATCGCCGATTTTGATGTGGCCGCTCAGGAGTGGAAAGTGACGCCGGCGGAGGGAGATCCGGAGTTCATTGAATACTAGCTGCCCTTGCCGGTGCGAGAATGATGGGCAAGCGAGTCCACGATAACGGCGCCATCGGCGATTGTCGGGGATGCAATAACACCCTCATCGAACCCGTTATTGGCCAGCAATCGAAGTTTTCGCTAAGTGGATAGTGGGTAATCAGGTGGTCGTCAGTCGCTTGCCGCAGCCACTGGGCACTAGCCACCAACCACCATTCACTAAGCACTTTGCCCATGAGCCCGCGAAAACCCAAGCCGTTCCGAAGCACCACGGAGGTCAAACGCCAGGCACGATTGCGCGTGGGTTCGCCCCCCGCAGCGCAAACCCACCAGGACATGCGCAAGAAACTTCCCAAACACAAAAAGCGCGTGCAGCAGGAAGATACAGAAGATCGGACCGTAGGGTGATCGAATCATCGAGCCATTTGAATTCAAGATGTTCGTTCGGCAAGGCTGGGTGACTTGATCGGAGGGAAGTTGCTGACGCGATGAACATGGCATCGAAACAATCCATCCAACTCGGCCAAGTGCAGGAGTCACTGCTGGTTCCGCTTTACGCCCGCGCACTCGACTCGCTCAAGAAGCGTCCGATCCTGAACGATCCGAAGGCCCTGGAAATGGTCCGATCTATCGATTGGGACTTCCGGAGATTTAACCAAGGGCGGCGGATCCTGGGGTGTACCTTGCGAACCGCGATGTTCGACGAGTGGGTCAAGGGTTTTCTCAGCCGACATCCGGAAGGTACCGTGGTCGAGATCGGCGCCGGGCTCAACACACGCTTTGAACGGCTCGACAATGGCACCCAGCACTGGTTCGATCTGGATCTTCCCGATACCGTAGAACTGCGGCGGAAATTCTTTATCGATAGCGGGCGGCGCGTGACTCTGGCCGCTTCGGTTCTCGATCCAGGTTGGATGACCGCGGTGCGCGAGAGCCCGGGACCGTATTGCTTCGTCGCGGAGGCAGTATTCATCTACCTGACACAGCCGGAGGTCAAGGCGGCGCTGGCACAGATCGCAGCCAACTTCCCGCGCCTAAGCATTGCCTTCGACACCACCACCCGCGCGGTGATAAACCATGAGAACAATGATCACGCGCGCCGGAAACTAGAGGCCCGTTTCGCGTGGGCATGCGAAGACCCGAGGGAGATTGAGCTCTGGAATATCGGATTGCGCCTGGTAGAATCCCGCACTCTGATGAACGTCCCTGATTCCTTGAGGTCACGCCTTCCCTTGCCGATGCGTGCCGCCCTTCGCGTTCTTGCCCAATTGTTTCCAAAGCTCATAAAAGCCTACCAGCTCAATCTGTTCGCTGGACAGTCAAGAGCCTAACCGGCAGGGAGTGGGTGGGCTACCCGCGGAATTGAGGCATGCACCCTTACCGAATGCATCCGAATATCATGTGACCACTCCATCGAGCCATTCACGAACAAGTCCCCTCACGCCCCAGATACGAATAGCTCAAAGGGTCTGAGTACCAAGGTGCGATTGCTCGGTCCTTTCAATGGCCGATGACCCGATGATCCGATTGTCTTGAGGCTTGAACCAAGCCTAGCTCTTTGATCCTCAGCCGGGTTTATATGCAGGGATGCTCTCGGTCGAGAGGAAAAGTGCCGGTGGGGTGGTGGAAAGCGATAGGGCCAGGGACGTCTGGATGGCGAGAAGGTCGGCTTTCGAGAAGCCTTCGCTGGAAATCTCGATGCCGCCGTCGGGCTTAACCAGGAACAGCGTGGGCACGTGCGCCAGGTTGTATGCTCGCGAAACCGCATAGGGTGAATCGTCAACGAGGATAGGGAACGTCACGTCGTAGGTGGAAGCAAAGCGCGCGCCGTCCTGCGCCTTGTCCTGCACGACTCCCCAGATTTGCACGCCTTGTTTACCGAGTTGCTTGTGCAGGCGCTCGAGAAATGGGAAGGTGTACTGGCAGACGGGGCAGGAAATTTTGAAAAAGGCCAGCAGAACGGGGCCTCCAGCGAGAGCCCTTGGCAATGAGAGGCGCTTGCCCGTAGTGGTGGCCAGCTCGAAGTTTGGTGCAGTTTCTCCTGCGCGCATGGTCGGCATACTTGTTCTCCCTAGTAAATTCGAGAAGAATTGTAGCAGAACTCGCAAGGTCATGGCGCACCACAAATAATCGGCCCCTCGGATGATCTGGCCATCTGGTCATCGGTCCATTGGGTCATCTCGCTTTTGAAATGATGGAATGAACGCGTCATTTTACATCGAGCATTTGAGTCATTAGACCATTGGGGGTTGTGGGACTTGTTTTTAGATGGCTCGGTGGCCAGATGACCCGATGGCTCAATGGATATGCTTGACTTTCTTCTTCATGTAATCCATCAGCAGGTACTGCCCAAGCGTGTAGGGCGTGGTGAAATAGGCCTTGCCCCGGCAGATTTCCGTCACCTTTTGGACAAAGTTGATTAGGCCATAATCCTGCGCGAGCATGAAAGTGTTGATCAGGATCCCGTTGCGGCGGCAGCGCGCCACCTCATGCAGGGTTTCTGATACCACCAACGGGTCGAGTCCAAAAGAGTTCTTGTAAATTCGCCCGTCTTCGAGCGTGAGCGCGGAAGGTTTGCCGTCAGTGATCATCACGATCTGGCGCATATCTTTCTTTTGCCGCGAAAGCAGGCGTTGCGCCAGCCGCAGGCCTTCGCGCGTGTTGGTGTAGTAAGGTCCCACGCGAACCCGCGCCAACTCCGCCAGCGGCATCTCCTCCGCCGAGTCGTGGAAGAGAACGAGGTGTAGAGTGTCGCCCGGGTACTGGCTGCGAATCAGGTGAGTAAGGGCGAGCGCAACCTTCTTCGCCGGCGTAAAGCGGTCTTCCCCATACAGAATCATGCTGTGGCTGCAATCGAGCATCAAAACCGTGGCGCAGGAGCTTTGATATTCGCACTGATGGACCTGCAAATCCTGGTAATCGAGATCAAGTGGAGTCTTCAGCCCATTGCGGCGGATGGCGGAGAGCAGCGTGGCGTTGACGTCCAGATTCAGCGTGTCGCCAAACTCATAGCGTCGGCTGGACCCCTCGGATTCTACTCCGGTGGAAAGCTCGCGGGTATCGTGCCGTCCAAAACTCGATTTCCCGAGAGAGCCCAGCAAGTCACGCAGAGTCTTGAACCCCAGAAAATCGAGGGCCTTGTCGGTAACCTCGAACTTGGTTTTGCCCTCCTGCCGGCCGGCGGAAGGGTCACCCTCCCGGTCCAGAATCTGCCCCTGGGTGGGGTTGGGCTGCTCGACGGTGACGTAGCCTTCTTCCGACAGGCGCTCGAGCAGCTTATTGATTTTCTGCGCCAGATCGGAGTTCTGGTAGTCCTCCCAATTCTGCAGCATCTGCTCCAGGAATTCGTCGGGAATCTTGCCCTGATCGTGAAGGGCCTGCAGAAGCGCCTGATGAAGCTGCTCCATCGTTCGCTCCTGGTCCATTTCGTAGATGTTTTGGTATTGATTGTAGAACCCGCTGTCGAGCAGGTAGTCCTGGAGCATCTGGAGCAGATCTTCGGCGCTGAGCTCGTCGAAGGGGTCCGCGACGTATTGGGAGTACTTGACGTATCTCATAATCGAAACTGGAAACTCGAAAATTGGCTCGAAATTAGAAATTCGAAAGTCGAAATTAGAAACTCGGAGCTGCCTGGCCATTTTCAACTTTCGAATTTCGAGTTTCTGCTCTCCTAATTCAGCGGCCGCCGCCGCGGCGATATGGGCATGGGCTCTTCTTCGGGCCGCTCCGGGGGGCGATGTTCGGTGTGGTAACCCAATTCCTCGCTGCGGCTGAGGCGCTTCAGCGCGTACAATCCCTCCAGAATGAATTCGCCGGCCGAAGCCAGCAAAGCAGGGTCTTCCCTGGCCTTCAGGCCCAAGTGTTGAGTCTTCTCCACCAAGGTCTGAATCTTCTTGAATTGCTGGAACAACTCCTCGGACGGTGCATTGGGCGAGTAGCGCAGGGTTCCGCCGAGCTCGAACCATTGCACGACCGATTGGAGGGGTACATTATCAAAGTACTTCTTGAAAACCTTGGCCGTGGCCTGGCGAATCATCTCCCGCGCGACGGTGTCGGCGCCGCGCAATTCGCCCTCATACTCGAGCTCCAGCTTGCCGGTCAGGGAGGGCAGGGAAGCGTAAATGTCGGAAGGGCGGGGCACGATCTTCGCTTCGTGGTGCTTCAGCCCGCGGAATTCCGCGCTACTGATGGTGTTCTCCAGGCAGGTGATGGGCATGCGCTGGCTGACGCCACTGCGTTTGTCCACGCGCTTGTCGGCACGCGCTTCGAAAGCGATGGACTCAATAATCTCCCGTATGAATTGGGGAATAACCAAGGGCTTCTCGCCGGCGCGATCGGTCCATGCCTCTTGTGCCGTGATCGCCAGGCCGTGGTCCAGAGTGGCGGGATAGTGAGTGCGGATTTCCGATCCGATGCGATCCTTCAGCGGGGTAATGATCTTGCCGCGGGCGGTGTAGTCCTCCGGATTGGCGGTAAAGACCAGCGCCACGTCGAGTGGCAGCCGGACCGGATAGCCTTTGATCTGGACATCCCCCTCCTGCATGATGTTGAAAAGTCCCACCTGAATTTTGCCGGAGAGATCAGGCAGCTCGTTAATGGCGAAGATTGCGCGGTTGGCCCGCGGCAAAAGGCCGAAGTGAATTGTCAGTTCGCTGGCCAGGGTGTGCCCACCCCGAGCGGCCTTGATGGGGTCGAGGTCGCCAATAATGTCGGCGATGGTCACGTCAGGCGTGGCCAGCTTTTCAATGTAACGCTGCTCCGGGGCGAGATAATCGATGGGCGTTGCGTCGCCCATCTCTTGCAGGCGTTCGTGGCATGCCCGGCAAAGGGGATGCAGGGGGTCGTCGTTGATTTCGCAACCGGCAATGATGGGGATGGCCTCATCCAGCAGCGAGATGAGCGAGCGCAAAATACGGCTCTTGGCTTGGCCGCGAAGGCCCAGGAGGATGAAATTGTGCTTGGAGAGTATGGCGTTGACGATCTGCGGCGTTACCGTGTCGTCAAAGCCGATAATGCCAGGGAAAATGGTTTCGCCCGCCGCCAGCTTGCGGAGGAGATTGCCTCGCATTTCGTCTTTGATGCTGACACTCTGAAAATGAGTCTTCTTCAGCTCGCCCAGCGTTTTTGGTTTTTGCATTTGCTCTGCCCCATAGTCATTATAGTCCAGTCGGCAAGCGAACTCAATGAGGCCGCGCATTCCACAGCCGTTTCGGAGGAATAGGATGACGGAGTCAATTTGAATAGGACGAGGAGCGCTTGTGGAGGGTACGGGGGTTGGGGGAGGCAGGGGGTCTATTTTCCGAGAATAAGATTCCGGGCGGGCGAGGAGCCCGCGAAGGGAGCGAGGTTGTCAAAGAGCGAAAGGGAGGAGGTCGGTGCCCTGGTGGCGTGAGGCAGATCAACTGGTATCCAGGTTCGCCGGGCTGGCCAAACTGAGGCGCAGGAGGCGGAGTAGTTCGATGGCGGAGCGAAGCGGGTGGGTGCCGCGGTGGAGATAGCGCAGGCGGTAGAGGCGTTCGACGGTCAAGGCCAAGCAGGTAATCAGCCAGACGAGGAGCAGGCTGTTGGCGTGGTGATGACAGATGTGCTCCAGGCCGTAGCGATTCTTGGCGTCATTGAATCCTTGGTTCTCGATTTCCCAACGGCTCTTGGCAAGGCGAAACAGAGAGCGGCTGCTGAGCCGGCGGGTGGGAAAATCGGTCAACCAGAAAGCCTCATAGACGGTTCCATCGGGTTTGTATTGGCGGTAACGAAGGACCCGCACGGTCTGCCAGCGCAGGGTGTCCCAGGGGTCGAAGTCGTCGGCGTCCCAGACCTCCACCCGGTCGTGCCCTTCCCAGAAACAGTGGGTGGGAGGCTGGGCGGCAAAGCGTTTTTGCGCGGCCTGAAACAACTCGGGGAGGTTGCCTTTCAAGCGCGCCACCACCCGCAGATGTAAATCTCCCACCGCATGCAGAAAAGGCGCCGTGGCGAATTCTCCATCCACCACCACGTAGTCGGCAAAGCGGGGACCCAGCGTGTCAACAACGCGTCGCAGGAGACGCTGGCCCGCGGCGTATTCACTATCTCCCTGCCCATAGGGTTCCACGTCCAAGGGAAGCGTCAAGCCGGTTCCCACCACGCTGACCAGGGTCAAATGATGACGGTAGCTGGTAATCTGGCCGACCGAGTTCCGGTGGGGTCGGCAGAGCTGGCAGGCGGACTGCTGACAGCGCCCCACCGTGGTGCCATCCACGGCCAAACCGATGAAGGGGCTGCCGTCGAAAGCCTTGTGACGTTTGGCTTGGCGCAAGGCGGTGGCCAAGGCGGCGCGGGTGGGGGCGGCCGGCAAGCGCTCGGTGAAGTAACCCAACACATCGTCACCGAACGAGGTCGTGATCTGCAGAGCCCGACGCGCCGAGGAATGCACCAAGGCTTCCACGGCGTAGAAGGAGTATTCCCTGAGCAGTCGGCCGAGCAGCAGAGCCCAAAGCAAGACCCGAGCCGGGATCTGGGGTGCCGTGCGGCCATCGCCGGGGGACAGCAGATAGGATTGCAGACGCAGACAGCGCGCCAGGTATTTCCAGAGGCGTCGCGGACTCGGTCCCTTCACCGCTTTTTCCGTCGCTGCTTCCGCGCCCAGACCAGAAGCTGGGCATTGGCGGCGAGCACTTCGCGGACGGCGTCTTGGAACTCCCGCCCCGCCTCGACGCGGCGCCGCACGTCGTCTACCCAATCCTTGGGGATGCGTTCGAACTCGCCGCTTTCCCTTCACCATGAAGGTCAGCACCCAAGCCGCATGGCCTTTTCCCGTGGCGCAACGACAGCGGGGATGACCACAGCGGGTGAGGTTGAAAGTGAGGGAGCCGGGGAGGAGGTCGGAAGGTAGAGCGAAGTGCCGCAACAGTTCAAACTTCCGTTGGCGAAGACGAGAGGCCTGAGGGCCGTGAGGTTCATTCTTCATATTGTAGCAATAGTGCTACAAGAATACGGCAAAAGCAAGAGCTTTTTGCGAATGCGAAAATAGGCAGCCATTCTTCCCCACCTCGCAGTCGCCTCGGAATCAAGACTCATGGGGATGCAAATAAGTTGGGTGCCCCAGGCGTTCCGAAACGGCTGCGCATTCCAACCAGCGATTTCGCAAGCCGTCGGTCCCGGCTGGTATCTGGCTGAGGGATGGATTATTTGCGGGCTTTGCCACCCGGTGGGAGGATCAGGTAGGGGCGGTAGGGGAGGAGGAAAGGACGGTTTTCTGTTAACGGAGAATAATCGGGTGGAACGCTCCCGGAAGGGCGCAAAGGTTGGGATGGGGAGCGTGGGCTTAGCTGGTGTCCAGAGCTGGGGGCAAGAAAAGATAGGCCAGAAGCCGGGCCATCTCACTAAAGGTAGGCGGAGTTTGGCGCGCATGGCTGACCACTTGACGATGGTAGAAGACCAGGCTCAGGGTAATGGCGGAAACGAACGAGGATGGGGTCTCGACGAAGGTGAACTTATAATCCCTGTCCGCCACTGGCGCGTTCTTGGCTGGCGTCTTTCCCGCGTCGACTTCAGCCTCAAGGTTGCTGGTTGACATTAACCTTTGTTCCCATTCCTGGGGCTCATCTTGCGCCCGGGCGTGAACCTGTTGATGATCACTTTACCATTTCAATTGATGACGGACGGCGCAACCGGGTGGCATCGATTTGGGCTCTTCCGTTCGTCCGCTACGACCTTTTTTCATCTTATTACCACATCAAGAGCGCGATGATAAAGTCCTAGCTCGGTTGGGTAGTGTCCTAATTTGGGGCGTAACGCCGCCATCTTGGCGGCTCTTTGCCGGCTGGAAGCCGGCGCCACATTTGAAATTAGGACACTACCCGTCGGTTCGACAAATTGCGGCGCCGAATGGCGTTTTCGTTTCGAAGCCCAAGTTGGCCATTGGCTTACGCGGATTAATCGCCAAGGGTTGGACCGGCGCTGGCAATTCCCCGCATTTGCGGTAGAATCGAGTCCCTGCACAGTCCGCAACGGCTGGCGGAGGTTGGAATGAGATTCCCAAGAGCGTTGACTCCCGTCTTGTTAGTAATAGGGCTGGCCTTTGCCTTGCCGATCTGGGGGCAGCAAAAGCCTTTGACGCAGGACCAGGTACAGGGCCTGGTGCGCAACGGGCTCGGTGACGAATCCGGCGCGAAGCTGGTGGAGGAGCGCGGGATCGATTTCGCCCCGACGGAGGATTTTCTCCAAAGCCTCAAGGATGCGGGCGCGAGCGAGGCATTTCTTAACGCCCAGCGGGCGGCCAAGCCGCCTGAGCCAACAAGCCCTCAGCAGCCTGCCGAATCCGCCAATGCGGAGAAGCCGCTCCATCAAGTCCAAATCCTCGCCTTGTTGGCCGGCGGGGTGCCCACCCACCGCGTGGCCATGCTGGTGGAAGACCGTGGCATCGACTTTGATGTTAAGGATGATTTTGTGCAGGAAGTGCGCGAGGGTGGTGGCGACGACGAATTGATCGACGCCCTGAAGAACGCCAAGGTGACGAAACCCGTGACCGTCGACCCCGAGGCAGAGGCGCGGCGAGCCGAACTGCGGCAACACATGGCGCGGGGAGGGGAATTTTTTCAGAAGAAACAGTACCCGGACGCCGAGGCGGAGTACCGCGCCGCCGTTCTTCTGGACCCGCAGAACGCCGACTTGCACGTTGCCCTTTCCCGCACCCTGAATGGCCAGAGGAAGTGGGATGGAGCGCTGGCGGAAGGGCGCGAGGCCCTGCGCCTTAATCCCGCCAGTGACCTGGGGCATTACACCGTCGGCAATGCGCTGGCAGGCAAAGGCGACCTGGACGGCGCCATCGCGGAATTTCATGAGGCGCTGCGCTTGAACCCCAACAATGAGTTGGTACACGGCAACCTCGCCGTGACACTGGGAAGCAAGGGTGACTGGGATGGCCAGATCGCGGAAGAACGCGAAGCGCTGCGCCTGAACCCGAATCTTGCCGAAGCGCACCTCGGCCTCGGTACTGCCCTCGCCAATAAGGCCGATTGGGACGACGCGATGGCAGAATTACGCGAGGCGCTGCGCCTGAACCCCAATTTTGACTATGCGCACGTCAGCCTCGGCTTCCTTCTCGCCTCCAAGGGTGACCTGGACGGCGCCATCGCGGAGTATCGCGAGGCCTTGCGTTTGAATCCCGGCAATGAGGCGGCGCACCTCAACCTCGGCGTCGCGCTGGGAAACAAGGGTGATTGGGATGGCCAGATCAGGGAAGAACGCGAAGCGCTGCGCTTGAATCCCAAAAACGCCGCCACCCACGTTAGCCTGGGCGTGGCGCTTGCCAACAAGGGCGACTGGGACGGCGCCATCGGGGAGTATCGCGAGGCGCTGCGCTTGGATCCCAAGAACGATAATGCCCACACCGACCTTGGCATCGCCTTCGGAACCAAGAGTGATTGGGACGGAGAAATCGCGGAAGAACGCGCGGCACTGCTCTTGAATCCCAATAATGGATTTGCCCACAACGGCCTGGGCTTCGCGCTGGAGAAGAAAGGCGACTTGCGGGGGGCGCTGGAGGAATACCGGGCGGCCTATGCGATCAACCCCAAGAATGTGTTGTTTAAGCAGAATTACGAGCGCCTTGTAAAACAGGTGACGATGTGAGGAACAGCATCCGGCGAGCATCCGCAATAATAATCCTCCTGGCGGCGCAGGCGGCGTTGGCGCAGGTGCCGGGAGTGGTGAAAACAGGCGCCGGGTTGGTGGCTGGCTCGGGAAACGAAATTCATGTCTGGAAGGGCGTGCCTTATGCGCAACCGCCAACCGGCGATTTGCGGTGGAAGCCGCCGCAGCCGCCGATCGCGTGGCAAGGCATTCGTCATGCGCTAGAATTTGGCCCCATGTGCCCGCAAGGCAACCCTGCCCAACTGAAACCGGACATGAGCGAGGATTGCCTCAACCTCAATATCTGGTCAGGAGCGAAAGCGGGCGACAAAATGCCCGTATTCGTCTGGATTCACGGCGGCGGATTCGTGGGCGGGTCGAACCGAATCAACGGCGAACCTTTGGCACACTTGGGCATCGTCGTTGTATCCATCAACTACCGCCTGGGAGTGCTGGGATACCTGGCGCACCCCGACCTGACGCGTGAGTCGCCTCATCACGCTTCCGGAAACTACGGATTGATGGATCAAATTGCCGCGTTGGGCTGGGTGCATGACAATATCGCGGCCTTCGGGGGCGATCCCGAGCGCGTTACCATTGGTGGCGCATCAGCGGGCGGAACGAGCATCGGATACTTGCTGGCCTCGCCACTGGCTAAGGGGCTTTTTCAGGGGGCGATGCTCGATAGCGCCAGCCGCCTCTTCTTGCCTGACCCCGGCCTCAGCGCGACTCTGCACGGGTTGACGCCCATGGAACAGGTGGGACATCAAATTGCACCCCACATCTCGGAGTTACGCGCCCTCAGTACGGCCGATGTCATAATGCGGGCGGCGCGGGTGACCGATGAAATGTACGCCGAGGGCGGCCGCGGCAGGATCGGGCTGAAGCCGGAAAGCTGCGTACACATGCCCAGCGCGCGCGATCATCCCTGGTGGGCTTTTACCGACGGGTACGTGATGCCCGACGAGTTGTATCGGATGTTTGCCTTCGGGCGCTTCAACCACGCTGCGTGCCTGATCGGCACCTGCAAGGATGAGGGGCTGGGCTTTACGCGCGAAATGCCGGATTTGACGGTGGAGGGATACCAGAATTATCTGCGGAAATACTATCCGGCGATCAGTATGAGGATGTTTGAAATGTACCCGGGAACGACGCCGGAGGAAATTCGCACCGCCCTAACGCGCACCATTACCGATTTCATGTTTCTGTACGGCAGCCTGCGCTTGGCGGATTATGAGTCCGCCGCCGGGGAGCCCGTCTACGTCGAGCACTTTGTTCGCGTCCCGCCCGGAGCGCTCGGCGCACTGCACGTGGCGGATGGGGCGTACTTTCTGGGCGAGGTACGAGCCGGGCGAGGGAATTATGATGGGCATGATGAGAGGCTTTCCGCCGACATGATGAAATGCCTCGCCGCCTTCGTGAAAACTCTCGACCCCAATTTGCCGGAACCATCGCCCGAGTGGCCCACCTGGACGCCCAAGCACCCACAGTACCTGGAGATCGGGAACGAAATGCAGGCCCGTTCCTTCCGCGACCAGGCGATCCTCAACCTGTTTCGCAAGCAGTTGGGGCAGTAGGCCGCGTTCCCATTACCGTGCGCATCATTGCCAGCGGAACTCGCCCGGACGGCGAACCTTTATCCCATAACAAGACCAGCGAACTCGTTGCGGCGGCCAACCCTGCGCCCGCCCCGATTTTGCGGAGGGAATCGTTCCTCCGGTTCATAGGCCAAACGATGTAGGCTCATTTTCCCTTTGCCACGGGCCCTCATGGGGTGTAGACTAGAAGCAGTGGGCACTCGGGCGCCGGAAAGCGTCGCGGCTCCGGAGTGACACGCCGCGTTCGACCCTTAGGGGAAGGAAGGAAACAAGGTTCAAATGCCCGTCATGGAGGAGGGATCTGGCCGCAGAGATGTTAAAGGGGGTAATGACGGGAACATGGTCGATCTCCAAAAAAGTTAAAAATGAAGAGTGCTCCTCAGAGTTGATTGAAAACAAAGGAGCGGAAAAAGTGCTCCTCATTGTTTGATGAAAACAAACAAGTTATCGTGTTTTAGAGATAAACTGTTGAGAGGGAACGAGATAGAGGTCAATTGGAGGCCACGGGCGGTCATTCATGAAGCTCGATTAGCAGGGCTGCGGGCGGAAAACCGGCTCATCCAACACTCATCTGATCACAGGGTCAACGTTCCATGGTCCGATGATCCGATGGCTCCATGCTCCGATCCAGGTAGAAATCGCCCCAATCTTGACACCGCACGCCGCCGCCGATAGAATAGATTGACGAGCCGGAAGCCTCGAACTTTCTGATATCTCGTCATTTAGGACCAAGATGCAAGGGCAACTTGATCTTCCAACCCGCGACCGGGAAATATTGGTGGCCTTGGTCCGCTTGTTCATCGCCAGCGGCTCTCCTGTAGGCTCCAAGTCATTGACGGCGCAAATGGCGACGCCGATCAGTTCGGCGACGATCCGCTCTGTCCTCGGCCTATTGGAAGAAGACGGTTTCCTGGTGCAGCCGCACGTGTCGGCGGGGCGCGTTCCGACGGAAAAGGCCTATCGCTATTACGTGGATCGCGTGGTGAGCGGGGCGCGTTTGGCCCCGGACACGGAGCGCTACATTGACCAGACCTTGCGCGGTGACGCCGACCGGCTGGAGCGGCTGATGGTGAGGGCTTCCCGCACCCTTTCCGAAGTTTCCCGCAATGTGGGCCTGGTGCTGGCGCCGGCCCTGGAAGAGAAGCTGCTGGAGCACATCAAGTTCATCAACCTTCCTGACCACCGCGTGCTGGTGGTGATCGTTTCCAAGCCCGACTTGGTGGAAAACCGCGTGGTTCGCCTGCAAGACGAATTTACGCAGGAGGAACTTGACCAGGCCGCCAACTTCCTCAACTCGGAGTTCCATGGCTGGTCGCTCGCCACCATTCGCCTGGAAGTTTTTCATCGCATGGAAGCCGACAAGATCCTTTGCGACCGGCTGCTCAACAATGTTGCCACGCTCTTCATGTGGGGAGCGCTTTCGGAAGAGGAGACGGGCGGGCTGATTGTGGACGGGACGGCAAAGATATTGGAAGGGCCGGAATATGCCGATGTGCAGAAGATCAAACAGTTGGTCAGAACTCTGGAGGAAAAAGCCAAGCTGGCACGGATTTTGGAAGCCTGCCTGCAAACCCCGGAAGCGGGCGTGCGCATCCTGATCGGGCGGGAGAACGCCGAGAAGCAGATGCAGCATTGCACGCTGGTGGTGGCCCCGCTTCACTACCGCGACCGCGCCGTGGGCGCTCTGGGCGTGGTGGGTCCCATCCGCATGGAGTACGACCGCGCCATGAGCACGGTCGAGTATGTGGCCGATTTGTGCAGCCGTCTGCTCAGTTCCAATTGAGTCCGTTTCCCCCGGCACGTTAGGGCCGGGCGCGCCGGCTGGCGAATAGCATGGAAACTATGGATAACGAAAGCGACTTGATAACAACGTCACAAACCGGCGAAGGCGGAGAGAACGAATCCGCTCCCGCCAGCGATGCTGCTGTCGCCGCGCCCGGTGCGCTCGCGCCAGGGACGGCGGAGGCTTACGAAAAGGCGCTGGCTGAGAGCAAGAGCCTTTACGAGCGCCTGCTGCGCAAGCAGGCGGAACTGGAGAACTTTCGCAAGCGCACGCAGAAGGAGAAAGAGGATCTGCGCCAATATGCGGCGGAGGATCTGATCCGCTCCCTGCTGCCCACTCTCGACGGCTTCGAGCGCGCCCTCCAGCACCAGGACGTTAGTGTGCCGGCGGCCTACTATCAGGGCATGGAACTGATATACCATGAATTGCGAGAGGTGCTGGCCCGCGCCGGACTGTCCGCGTTTGACACTGCCGGCCAATTGTTCGATCCTTACCTGCATCAGGCGGTTGAAACCGTAAACGCCCCGGGCCGCCGCGAGCATGAAATTGTGGAAGAGTTGCAGCGCGGCTACAAACTGAAGAACAAACTCCTGCGCCCGGCGATTGTCAAGGTAGCGGTGGGAGGCAAGGCCGGGAAAGATACTGGGGATGAATCCTAGGTTGGGAATGCTGCCCAGGATGAAGAGCAGTGGCTCTCACCCCACGCTGCCGGCGCTTCAACGGAAGGGACAGAACTCCGGGGGCTCCACATTGGTCCGCTGAAAGCGCGCGGCCGGGAACGTCCTTTGTGCCCATCACACCACCACTGAGGTTGAGGATTGAATCAGAAGCGTGACTATTACGAGGTCCTGGGCGTAACGCGGCAAGCCTCCGACCAGGAGATCAAAAGCGCCTATCGCCGCCTCGCCTTGCAGCACCACCCCGACCGCAATCCTGAAAGCAAAGAGGAATCGGAGGAAAGGTTTAAGGAGATTACGGAAGCATACAGCGTGCTGGCGGACCAGCAGAAGCGCGCGGCCTACGACCGCTACGGACACGCGGTCGTGGGGGGCGGCGGAGGCGGCGGGCCGGATTTTAACGCCTCGATCTTTTCCGATTTCGAAGACATCTTCGGTGACTTGTTTGGTTTCGGCGACCCCTTTGGGCGTGTGGGCCGCGGCCGTAGCCGTAACGCGGGGGGAATGGATCTGCGTTACGATTTGGAAATCAGTTTGGAAGAAGCGGCCAAGGGACTGCAAACCAAAATCAAAATTCCGCGATGGGAGGCCTGTGCGACCTGTGACGGAACGGGCGCCAAGCCGGGAAGCAAACCCGTGAACTGCCCGACCTGTGGCGGGCGCGGTCAGCTACGGCACCAGCAAGGGTTCTTCACCGTCACGCGCACATGCCCGCAATGCCAGGGGATGGGCCAGGTGATTCGCGAGATGTGCAGCCACTGCAAAGGCGAAGGCCGAGTGAACGCGGAGCGGGTGTTGGATTTGCCCATTCCGGCCGGCGTTGACGAGGGAACCCGCGTGCGCGTGGCGGGTGAAGGGGGCGTGGCCACGCGCGGCAGCGCTGCGGGGGACCTGTACGTCATCATCAAAATCCGCGAGCACCCTTTCTTCGAGCGCCGGGGCAACGACCTCTACTACACCATTCCCATCTCCATAGCCCAGGCCGCGCTGGGCGGGGAAATTACCGTACCTTCCCTCCGTGGCGAGGGTCGTCTGCGCATCCCGGAGGGAACGCCGAGCGGTTCGGTCTTTCGACTTCGCGGTTTGGGCATGCCGATCCTGGAAGGCCACGGCCACGGCGACCTCTACATCTCCGTCTTCGTTGTTACCCCTACTCACCTCTCGCGCGACCAACGGCGCTGGCTGGAAATTCTGGCTCCCACCGTGCGCGTTGATAATCACCCCTTGGAACGCCGCGCCGCTGAGAAGGTCAAAGACGTCTTTGGGTAATCCGGTGATCCGCCGCCGATCCATCAAGCAAACCCACGGCGGGACCGTTCAATCCTGGTACGCCACGGCGAATTTATGATATAAAAACAGTTGGCGACGTCCGCGGGGCGAGGAGCGCACAGATAGATGGCGATTGACGAAGGGAGAGAGTCGAGCACTTTGCACAAATGGTTCTTCGCTACTCGCTATTGGCTGCGCGACCTTATTTTGTCGGTGCTTTTGGCCTTTATCGTCATTGTTTTTCTCTACCAGCCCGTGCAGGTCGAAGGCACCAGCATGATGCCCCGCCTGGAGAACCACGAGCGCATTTTCATCAACAAGTTTCTCTACCGCTTCCGGCCTATCGAGCGGGGCGACGTGGTGGTTTTCCGCTACCCGCTCGACACGACCAAGTCATACATCAAGCGAGTCATCGGATTGCCCGGGGATGAGGTGAGTATTCGCGATGGCCGCGTGGAGGTAAATGGCAGACTCCTGCGCGAGCCCTATGTCCTGCCGGGTTACCTTGATGAACAGAGTTACCCCGCGGTGCGCGTTGAGCCGGAGCATTACTTTGTGCTGGGCGATCATCGCAGCTCCTCCAATGACAGCCGCGTGTGGGGCACCGTCGATCGCCAGTATATCTACGGCAAGGCGGTTTTTGTTTACTGGCCGCTGAGCCAAATGGGTTGGGTCAAATAATCGGGTGATCGGGCCATCGGGTGATCGGATGAACAAAAAACGTCTCATGCCAAGTTTGTCTTTTGCTCACCCGATCTCCCGATCATCGGATCGACCGATCAAGGAGAGTGAATGGACGCGATTCTCGCCCTAGAGGACGGCAGAATTTTCAGGGGGCGTGGTTTTGGCGCCTCCGGTGAACGTTTTGGCGAGGTCGTTTTCAATACTTCTCTTTCCGGCTACCAGGAAATTCTCACCGACCCTTCGTATTCCGGGCAGATCGTAATCCTCACCTACCCGCACATTGGCAACTACGGGACCAACCTGCTCGATTGCGAGTCCGCGCGGCCGTACGCGGAGGGCTTGGCGGTGCGGGAGCTTTCCGAATTGGCCAGCAATTGGCGCGCGGAAGAAGATGTCTCCGGATTCCTTGCGAACCACGGCATCCCCATCATCTCTCACATTGACACGCGCGCGCTCGTGCGCCATTTGCGCAAGCACGGGGCCATGCGCGGAGTCATCTCCACGGTCGACCGGGATGAGCGGGCCTTGGTGGCAAAAGCCAAGGCCTCACCGAGCATGGTGGGTTTGGACCTTGCCAGCCATGTTACGGTAAGCTCGCCTTATGAGTGGCGCGAACCCTCGCGTCACATCATGACGGGAGAAAGCCATCCACCTCTTGAGGCGCGCTTCCACGTGGTGGCGTATGACTACGGGATCAAGCAGAACATCCTGCGCAGGTTGGTGGACGTCGGCTGCCACGTCACCGTTGTACCCGCCATGGCCACCGCGGCGGAGGTTATGGAGCTCGAACCGGATGGGGTGTTTCTTTCCAATGGGCCGGGCGATCCCGAACCCGTCGATTACGCAGCACAGGCGGTGCGCGACTTGATGGGCCGCGTGCCCATCTTCGGAATCTGCCTCGGCCACCAGATCATCGGCCTTGCCCTCGGAGGCAAGACGTACAAACTCAAGTTTGGCCACCACGGCGGGAATCATCCCATTCTGAACCTGGAAACGCGGAAAGTGGAAATCACCGCGCAGAATCACGGCTTTGCTGTGGACCCGGATTCACTGAAGGCAAGCGAAGTGATTCTGACCCATAAGAACCTGAATGACGATACGCTGGAGGGCTTGCGACATAAAAACATGCCCTTGTTCAGCGTGCAATATCACCCCGAGGCCTCGCCCGGGCCACACGACTCGGCATACTTGTTTGACCGGTTTGTGACCATGATGGAAGAGTTTAGGAAATGCTGAATTCTGAATTACGAATTACTGAAAAGCGGCGTAGCGCCTGTTCTTTAGGTCCGCGGCTCGTCCGCGCGGGCCGCAAAATGGAAATGCACATTCAAAGCCAACTCGACCAATCCGAATCCAACCGCCGTGGCATTGCGGAAATCGAAGCGGGGCACTTCATTCCGCACGAGGCGATGAAAGCTTGGCTGCTGTCCTTAGGATTGGATCGGGAGTCGCCCCCTCCATTGTGTGTCTGCGGCCAACTTCACGAGGAGCCGGTGAAGGATGAGTGAGATTGGGGGCGTGTTACCGGTCTGGATAGCAAGAAGCCCGAGGTAGGCATGACGCTTGAGGAATTTGACCGCCGGATAGCGCAGATCAACGAATTGCTGGCCAGCGCAGGTTTGAAGTTCGACGAGGCCGCTGAGCTTCACAGCGCCTTGGATGCGAAATTGGACCGCCTGGCGGCGAAGCTGCTGCGTCGCGAAGGACAGTAAGCTGTAGTTCCGCGAGGGACGGGGCTTGAAGCTCCACAAATACCAGATGACGCCGAACAATCAAGAAATCGACTGGAAGTTTTGGGAGGCAGTGCCCGTTGTATTCCTCGTCCTTTGGATAGGCCTGCGGGTATTTCACGGATACTTCCAGTTAGGGAAAAGCCTGTCGGTAGATGGCCTGGGCATGGTTGGGACGACACTCGTCGCTGCCGCTCTCGGGTTCCTTGCAATCCTGCTCCAGGTTCGGTCATCATCGAGACAATTGCGCGACCAGATAAAGGCGCAGCGCGATGCGGAAAGAAAAGAACACGAGCGAGGAAACAAAGCTGTCGCAATTGCTGTCCTTTTCGAGATTGATGGTTTCTACCGATCGCGCCTGCGTGACCTACGCCAATTCCTGGACAGAATCGATCCCTTGAACGACACCCTTCCGGGCATGATGGCAGTTGACCAAAATCCGTTTCCAGTTTACTTCGGAAACGCTTCACGGATTGGCGACTTGGAAGATCACATTGTTCAAGCTGTTGTGCATTTCTACGGGGAAGCGATTTCGTATCTTTCGATTTTGCGAGATTACAGGGAGGCACTCAATTTCGTCGATTGTCGGGCGAAATTCAGTTCATTGTCTCCCCTTCGTCCCCAGGATTTACCCTCCCGTGCTGCCGAGGCGCAAGCACGGACGGAGCTCAAACGTCTGAAGCAGGCTTTACCTGAATTAGAAAGATTCGCGTGGCTGGTTTGCTATTATCTCTGTAAGTTCACCGGCACTGAATTCAAGTTCCCAGTAATCGGTGCAGCGGCACAGAATTTGTCCATCAAGGATTTTGAAGAGCCAGCGGACGTAGGAAGGCTCCCCGGCGTACAATCGACAGATTGAGATAGTAATGTCACATGCCCAAACGAACTGACCTACACAAGATTCTGATCATCGGTTCCGGCCCGATTATTATCGGCCAGGCGTGCGAGTTTGACTATTCGGGGACGCAAGCCTGCAAGGCTTTGAAGGCGGAAGGCTATGAGGTGGTTTTGGTGAATTCCAACCCGGCCACCATCATGACTGACCCGGAATTCGCGGACGCCACCTACGTCGAGCCGCTCACGGTTGAATATCTTGAAGCCATCATCGCGCTGGAGAAGCCCGATGCGCTGTTGCCGACCGTCGGCGGTCAAACAGCGCTGAACCTCTCCGTCGAGCTCGCGGAGAATGGCGTTCTCGACAAATACAACGTGCAGTTGATCGGCGCGTCGCTCAAGGCCATCAAAATGGCCGAAGACCGCTTGTGGTTCAAGGACGCCATGTTGCAGGTCGGCCTCGAAGTGCCGAAGAGCGTCCTGGTAAACAAGGTGGAAGACGCGCTCAAGTTTTCCCGAAAAGTCGGATTCCCGCTGATTATCCGTCCGTCATTCACGCTGGGCGGCACGGGCGCCGGCATGGCGTATAACCGCGAGGAGTTGGAAGAGAAGGTGCGTTATGGCCTCGAGTTGAGTCCAGTACACGAAGCGCTGGTGGAAGAATCCGTGGTCGGTTGGAAGGAATTCGAGCTTGAGGTCATGCGCGACCACGCCGACAACGCCGTGGTGGTTTGCTCGATCGAGAACTTCGACCCCATGGGCGTTCACACCGGCGACTCCATCACTGTCGCTCCCGCGCAAACGCTGACCGACAAGGAATATCAGATGATGCGGGACGCGGCGTTCAAAGTGATCCGCGCCGTGGGAGTGGAAACAGGCGGCTCCAACATCCAATTCGCCGTCAGCCCGGAGACAGGGCGCATGGTGATCATTGAAATGAACCCGCGGGTTTCCCGCAGTTCGGCGCTGGCATCGAAGGCCACGGGCTTTCCCATTGCCAAGATCGCCGCGCGCCTGGCGGTGGGCTATACTCTGGATGAAATCCCCAACGACATCACCAAGAAAACGCCTTCTTGCTTTGAGCCAACCATCGATTACGTCGTGGCCAAGATTCCCAAGTGGGCGCAGGAAAAATTCCCCGATTCCGACCACACGCTGGGGCCGCAGATGAAGTCGGTAGGCGAAGTCATGGCGATCGGGAGCACCTTCAAGGAAGCCCTTATGAAGGGCATCCGCTCGCTTGAAACCGGCCGCAAGACGCCAACCTCGCCCTCGGATCCCGCCGAACTGGAGCGACGTTTGGCGATTCCGCACCCGGAGCGCCTATGGGATCTCCTCCATGCCTTCGAAATCGGTTATAGCCTTGACATGTTGTACGAGATTACGCGCATCGACCCGTGGTTTCTGAACCAGCTCCAGCAGATTTTGGAGCTGAAAGGTGAGTTAAGGCGCTTCCCGCTGGAACAGGTTCCCGCCGGTGTGTTGCACCTCGCCAAGCAGTATGGATTTTCCGATCCTCTCCTCGGGGAACTCTGGGGAAAGAGCGCGGAGGAAGTGCGGCAGCGGCGCCTGGCGCTGAACGTCCGGCCCGTCTTCCGGCGCGTGGATACGTGCGCGGCGGAGTTCGAGTCCTTTACGCCCTATCTCTACTCGACCTACGAAGAGGAGGACGAGGCGGAGCCCACCACGCGCCGCAAGATCATGATTCTGGGCAGCGGCCCGAACCGCATCGGGCAGGGAATTGAATTCGATTACTGCTGCGTCCACGCCTCGTACGCCCTCAAGGAAGAGGGCTACGAGACGATCATGGTGAATTGCAACCCGGAGACCGTCTCCACCGATTACGACACCTCCGATCGTCTCTACTTTGAGCCGCTGACCTTCGAAGACGTCATGGCGATAGTGGAAGAGGAAAAACCCACGGGCGTCATCGTGCAGTTCGGAGGGCAAACGCCCTTGAACCTGGCCCGCCAGCTCAAGGCGGCCGGCGTGCCCATTGTGGGAACGACGCCGGAATCGATCGACCTGGCGGAAGACCGCAAGCACTTCGGCAAATTGCTCGCCGACCTGGGAATCCCCCAGCCCGAAAACGGCGCCGCGATGAACGTGCAGGAGGCGCTCGCTATTGCCGCGCGCATCGGCTATCCCGTGTTGGTGCGGCCTTCCTACGTGCTGGGTGGCCGGTCGATGGTAATCGCTTACGATGAGGCTACGCTGCGCGAATACGTTCTGCGCGCGGAAGAATTGCAACGCGCCTTTCCGATTCTGGTTGACCGCTTTCTTGAAAACGCCACGGAAGTTGATGTGGATGCGCTGGCCGACGGCGCCGACGTGGTAGTGGCGGGCATCATGCAACACATCGAGGAGGCCGGAATCCACTCCGGTGACAGTTCCTGCGTGTTGCCGGCGGTGAGCATTCCCGCGGACCAGCGCCAGACTCTGCGCGACTACACGGTGTGTCTGGCGCGCGAGCTCAAGGTTGTGGGCCTGATGAACGTGCAGTACGCCATCCAAAACGGCAAGGTTTACGTGCTGGAAGTGAATCCGCGCGCCTCCCGCACGGTGCCTTATGTGAGCAAGGCCACAGGCTTCCCACTCGCTAAAATTGCGGCCCGCCTGATGGTAGGACGCAAGCTGGCGGAATTCGGCTTGCCCCTGGAATTGCCTGTCCACCATTCGTTCGTGAAGTCACCGGTTTTCCCCTTCCAGAAACTTCCGGGGGTGGACACGATTCTCGGGCCGGAGATGAAGTCCACGGGAGAGGTGATGGGCGTTGCGGACAGCTTCGGGTTGGCATTCGCAAAGGCCCAGCTTGGAGCGCGCCAGCGAATTCCTGTCAAGGGGCGCGTCTTTATTTCCGTTAACGATCACGACAAACCCGGCGTGACCCCCATTGCGCGCGACTTGGAGAGCATGGGCTTCGCGCTGGTCGCCACCAAGGGTACGGCGGCAGCGCTGCGCGCCGCGGGAATCAAGGTGGAAAAGGTTTTCAAGGTTAACGAGGGGCGGCCCAATGTCGTGGACCGCATCAAGAGCGCCGAGATCGATCTGATCGTCAACACGCCTCTGGGACGGAAGTCGCGCTATGACGACAAAGCCATCCGGCGCGCGGCCGTGCAGCACGGAGTGACGTGCATCACCACGCTTTCCGCAGCCGACGCGGCGATTCAGGGAATTCGTGCGCTCCAGGAAGGTCAAACTTACGTGGCAAGCTTGCAAAGCCTCCATCAGCGTTAGCGTAAGGTGTGAAGATGCGAAGAAATGACGTTATCAAAAACCTGGAAGGCGTGATCTGCCCTGTTGTTACGCCCTTCAATCGGCGCGGTGATGTGGATGAGGGTTGTTTCCGCGAGAACCTGAACCGCCTTGCTGGCATTGGACTGGCAGGAATTCTGGTGGCGGGTTCGACAGGTGAGGCGCCGTATCTTGAGGAAAGTGAGCGCCTGCGATTGGTCGAGATCGCCCGCGAGATCGTGAAGGCGCCCGAAATCCTGATGGTGGGTACGGGTTTGGAAAGCACGAGCGCCACCCTCAAGCTCAGCCGTGAAGCCGAGGCGCTCGGAGCCGACGCGTTGCTTGTGCTCACCCCCCACTACTACAAAGCTCGCATGGATTCCACCTCGTTGGTGGCTTACTACCGCGCGGTGGCTGCTGCCGTCAAGTGCCCAGTGCTGATCTATCGCATCCCCCAGTTCACGGGCCTTGAAGTCGACGTGCCGACGATCGTCCAGCTTTCGCGGCTGCCAAATGTTGTGGGGCTCAAGGACAGCGCGGGTAAGATGGATTTTGTGATCGCCGTTCTGCGTCAAGTCCGCCCTGGATTCCGTGTTTTCGTGGGGGCCGCCTCCATTTTTCACGATGCCCTGAGCGCCGGGGCGGTGGGAGGGGTGCTGGGCCTGGCCAATTTTGTCCCATCCCTGTGCGTGGGCATTTACGAGGCATTCCTCCACGAGCGCGCTACGGAAGCGCGTGACCTGCAGCAACGCCTATCGCCGCTAAATCAGAAAATCGCCGTCGGGCATGGGGTGGCGGGAATCAAGGCGGCGCTCGACCTGTGCGGTTACCGCGGAGGAAACCCGCGGCCTCCTTTGCTCTCTGTTTCCGCGCCAGCTAAAAAGCAGATTGCGGCAGCCCTCCGCGAAGCGAATGCCGGGCTTGCCGCGTGAGCATGACCCATGAAGGATTTCCAATGGTTCCCGCCGATCCCGGCGCCTCGCGCGGCCGCCGCGACACCGGTGATTGGGTCAGCCGCGGCGGTGGCAGCTTTCGGCGGGTTGTTGTTCGCACGCGGCCATCGCCTCCTGGCAATAGAGGCCTGGGCCTGCGCCTTATTCCTTGCCCTAAGTTTAAACTTCCCTTATTTGCGGCGAAAGCTTTTGCGGGCCGCCCACTGGCTTGGCGCGGGAGCCGGGCGGTTCGCGGCGCTGGCTTTGTTGTGGCCATTTTACTTTTTGGTTTTTGGCTTGATCCGTTTTGCCCTGTGGGTGACAAGGATTGATCTGCTAGGCTTGCGACTGCACACCGAGTGGCCTTCGTATTGGCAACCCGCGGTGCCTGAACGGATCCGCGCCGAATACTATCAGCGGCTCTTTACGGTCGAACCCGCCCGTCAGGAATCCCACTACCTGGCCGGGACGATCGGGATTCTCGCTTTTGTCTTGCTCCTCGGCGGGACCAGTGAGTTGATTCTGAGGGCAATGGGGTTTGGCGACCCCATTGTCTACCGTGTTGATCCCCTCGTGGGATATTACCCCGCTCCCAATCAAGATGTTCACCGCTACGGCGGAAGAATTCACATTAACGCCTTCGGAATGCGTTCGCGCAACGTCACGGCGTCAAAACCAGAGAGGACGTTTCGAATCCTGATGCTTGGCGACTCCACCTTGTACGGCGGTTCTTATATTGATCAAAGGCAGATGTATGCCACACGCTTGGAAGCCCTCCTCAATCAAAACCCCAGCGCGTTGCCATATTCGCCCCGGCGGGTGGAAGTCCTCTGCATGGGCGTGAACGGCTGGGGACCACAGCACGAACTCGCCTACGTGAAGGAATTCGGATTTTTCCACGCGGATTTGGTTATGGTAATGGGCCCCCCGGCCGATGCCTACCGGCCACGCTATGGCATTGAGCACCTCCCGTTTTTCGCGGAAGGCCATCGACCGGATTTCGCTTGGCAGGAATTCTGGAAGCACCTTCGATGGGAACACAGGGAGCGTTTTACGGCACCAGATCTAACTGTTCACGGCAGCTCACAGCCACAAGATGTGCTTTCCTTTGGCATCCTTGCGTGGTACGGGATGGCATTGATGGCACGAAAGCAAAATACGCGGGTCGATTTCGAGTTTCTTCCCAATGAGGACGAAGCGCGGCAAGGCATGGCAAGCGAGTCGAACCCAGTACATTCTTGACTCCTTACTTACTCAGCTTGTAAGGCTGGGAGCTTTCGATGCTTACCCGGTTTCCTTCTTTGAAAGCAATTTTGGTTTTGGCAAGCTTTATCACGATAGGGCACACCTTGATACGTTCGGGCATCAGATTTATGCGTCTTATCTGCGTGATCGCGTTTTGAAATTGGAATCGGCGGAATAGGCGATGAATATCCTGGGAATAAGCGCATTTTATCATGATAGCGCCGCGTGTCTGGTGCGCGATGGCCGCATCATCGCCGCCGCCCAGGAAGAGCGTTTCTCGCGGCGGAAGCACGACGCCCGCTTTCCGCTTCACGCCGTGAATTTCTGCCTGGCGGAAGGGAAGGTGGGAAGAAACGGACTCGACGTGGTTGCCTACTACGAAAAACCTCTCAGCAAGTTCGTGCGCATCCTGAAATCGCACTTTGTTTCCGCCCCGAGAAACTGGGAGGCATTTCGGCAGGCAATCCCGCTTTGGCTAAAGGAACGCTTGTGGCTTCCTTACGTCATCGAGATGGAATTGCGCCGCCTCGGCTATGCGCGGCCGCGGAAATTCATTTACCCCGAGCATCACCAGGCACACCAAGCTAGCGCTTTTTTCCCATCCCCCTATCAGTCTGCGGCCATTCTAACCGCGGACGGGGTCGGTGAATTCGATACGACGACGATCGGAAAGGGGCAGGGAAACGGCGTCTCGATTCTCTGGCAACAACAGTTTCCGCACTCGCTCGGGCTTCTTTATTCGGCCTTCACTTACTACACCGGGTTCAAGGTCAACTCCGGAGAATACAAGCTGATGGGGTTGGCTCCATACGGGCGCCCCACGTATGCCGACCGCATATTTCGAAACCTCTTGGACCTTCGGGCAGATGGTTCTTTCCGGCTGAATATGAAATATTTCGGCTTCCTGCACGAGATGCAAATGACAAACCATGCTTTTGAGGAACTTTTTGGAGGCCCGCCGCGCCCTCCGGAAAGCGCAATTACCCAGAGAGAAACGGATTTGGCGCGTTCCATCCAGGTCGTCACGGAAGAGATCATGTTGCGGATGGCTCGCACCGCACGGAGCCAAACGCACGAGGATAACCTCTGCCTGTCGGGAGGGGTGGCCTTGAACTGCGTAGCCAATGGGGCGATCGCGCGATCGAAGATGTTTCGTGAAATCTGGATCCAACCCGCTGCGGGGGACGCCGGCGGCGCCCTGGGGGCAGCGTTGTTTGCGTGGCATCAGGCCGAGAACCAACCGCGAAGCTCCGAGATGGGGGGCGATGCCATGCGCGGTTCATATTTGGGACCAAGCTTCAGCGACGAAGATATCCAGAGATTTCTGACCGCCAATGGTTACCCCTACCGGACGTTTGAGGGTGAGACGAGGGCCGAAGGAATTGCTGACCTTCTTGCCCAAGGGCGCGTTGTGGGTTTATTTCAAGGAGCCATGGAGTACGGACCGCGCGCGCTCGGCAATCGCTCCATCCTGGCGGATGCCCGTAACCCCAAAATGCAGTCACAGTTGAACCTCGCCACAAAGTTCCGCGAGTCTTTCCGGCCTTTTGCCCCGGCGGTGTTGGAAGAGCGCGCCGCCGAATGGTTTGAATTGGATGGTCCGTCGCCTTATATGTTGCTGGTTGCGAGCCTGCGAGAAGAAAAACGCTCTCCAGTACCGGGACATGAAACAGTACACTCCCTGGAGCAGTGGGTGAACCAGGTGCGCTCCCTGGCCCCAGCAATTACCCACGTTGACTACACAGCCCGCATTCAGACTGTGTCACGACAGACGAACCCCGATTTCCACTCAATTCTCTCTGCTTTTGAACGAATGACGGGCTGCCCGTTGCTGGTGAATACTTCCTTCAATGTCCGGAGTGAGCCGATCGTCTGCACCCCGGCAGATGCATATCAGTGTTTCATGCGCACGGGTATCGACGCGCTCGTCCTTAACAAGTTTCTGTTACATAAGAGCGAGCAGCCGGCGTGGGAGGAAACCGTGGATTGGAAGCAGGAATTTGGTCTTGATTAGTAAGCAATCTGGCAGGAGCAAGGTGATGCGACGACTCTATTTCGGATGGGTGCTCATTCGCGATATTGCTGGATACTGTCTTGCCAACCGTGTAATCTGGCCTTTTTTCTTCATTTTGGCGCTGGCCTTCCTGGTGGTCCTCATTGGGGCCGCGGAAGTTGCCGCGCCTTACATCTACACCCTGTTTTGATGAGCCCAGGATCGTGCCTATTCATTAGTACCCTCACAAAGGTTGCCTAGATTGGAAGAATCTCATTCTCTGCGCATTGGGGAAAATGTAGAAGCTTCTGGACCTAAGGAGAAGTATGGCACGCGGGGTGCTCGTTCTCCGGTGGGTTTCTTGCGAGGACAACACTTAGTAACCGAAGTCCGGCAAGACTTGCCCATTGGCTTGCACGAATCGGCCAACGGTTGCCCAGTTTTCGTTTCGGAGAAATCGATTGAGGGAGCAGGAGTTTCGCAGTTTTTCTGCCGGGAAAGACCCTAGGAAGTCGCGTTTTCCTTTGCCAGAAACGGGCAGACCTCGCAAGGCCGTGATGGCGCGCGTCCTTGCGTTTGCGCTGCGAGGAGACAATGATTACGAATGAGACGGAAATCCGCATTGCCCTACAAGCGATTTTAGTCAGCGTGCTGGCGCTCTACGGCTTTTGGGGATGTGCGTTTGTGGTGCTCGTGATTCTGCTGCCTTGGAAACCCCTCATGGCAGCGGGAGCGTATCTCGCTCAGCCCGTAGTTGACTGGCGGATTCAAAAGGCCCGAGAGCGGCACGAAAAAGGGATCGCCCATATTGAGCAGGAATTGGATGCCATTCTAAGTATGCCGAGGGGAGCGCCACGCGCCTCCGCCCCCGTCCCAGCCGCAAAGACGGCAGCCGTGAAGGCGCCCACCCGCACCCCTTTGCCACGCCCGCTGGAATCCTTTAAACCGCATCTTGCCGCAGGACCCGCCTTCCAGAACATTGCCGGAACAGCGCAGGATCTTTCCGCCACCTTAGCGATTCCGCCGGCCATCAAAGATCACGTGCGCAACCTGCCCCAGGGTGTCTTCAGTAACATGGATATACACGTTGAAGAGGTCAAATTCCAAGGCGACACAGCAGAGGCATTTGTAAGGTTTCAGAGCCCGACCGTCACGGAGCTGGTGATTCGTCAGCGCTACGTTTTGCGGAAATCCGGTGATCACTGGCAAGTGCAATCCCGCCAGCCGGCAAACGGCGGGAGCAAAGCGCCGCTTCACCCTCAGCCCCTGGGGCGCTCACAAATGCAGCTTACATAGCTGGGGCTAAAGTCAGCGCGGCTTTGGCGCGGGGTCCCCTGCTTAGACGGAAAAGTCGCGGGACTTTCTTGCGTTTGCGCCCTCGGCCCTATCTGTTAAACACTCGTTACCGTAACTCCGTTGGGATTCGCACATCTAATCCTCCAGGACAATTACTACGCGTGCGCTGAAAGGGGTGGGGGTGATGACGGCGACATTCGCGCTTATGCATTGCCGCCAGTCGGCAGACCGTGTAGGATAATCAATTCTCATGACTGCGACATGTATTCCATACACGCAAGTTCCCCACGCCAGCGCACTGCTAACGGATTATCTCTACCACTTCGATAGAGTCAGCCACTTTTATAGCGGCTCACCGTACGATTTCCGAAGCTATCAGGCCGTTGCAGCTCAAATGACGAAATCTGCGACAGGGCGCGGAGAGATTGCCGATGTCCTGGCGCGGCAGAACCGAGCTTTCGGCTGCGGGGAGCCGACTTTGGCGAACATCCAACGGTTAAGCGAGCCGGGAACGTTCGCCGTGGTAACGGGCCAGCAAGTAGGGTTGTTTGCCGGTCCGGTATTCACGCTCTACAAGGCACTCACGACGGTGCGGCTGGCGCAGTCTCTTTCCGATCAAGGCGTGCCCTGTGTCCCGGTGTTTTGGTTGGCCACCGAGGACCATGACTTAGACGAGGTATCGCAGGGAGCAACCTTCGACGACGAATACAATCTGCTCCCGCTGCGTGATTCCGGGAGCCGCCCATCGCCCCGCTCACCGGTGGGTGAGGTTCGGCACACGGCGGAGATTTCGACGGCGCTCAGTCAATTGGAAACAGCCCTGGCGGACGGTGAACCGCGCTCCCGGCTCTTACAGGACTTGCGGGAGTGCTACGTGCCCGGCGCCACTTGGGGAGAGAGCTTTGCGAGATTCATGACCCGTCTATTCGGCCGCTGGGGCGTAATTCTGATGGATCCCTTGGATGAATCCGTGCATCGGCTTAGCTCCGCGGTTTATCAGCAGGCGCTGGGGAAGGCGGCGGAACTGCGGGCCGGTGTTTCGGAAAGCTCACACGCCCTGGTGCAGCGCGGCTATCACGCCCAAGTACACGTGGTTGAGGATTCAACGCTGGTATTCCTGGTCCGGCACGGTGATCGGGCAGCAGTACATCTACGTGATGGCAAGTTCTATATCGACGGGAGCGAGGAGATCTCGTTAGCCAAGCTTCAATCCTTGCTCGCGGATCGGCCGCTGGACTTCTCGCCCAACGTGCTGCTGCGTCCGCTGGTTCAGGACACGCTTCTGCCGACCTTGGCTTATGTGGCGGGTCCTTCCGAGTTGGCCTATCTGGGCCAGGCGCAGTCTCTCTACAAAGCGCTGGGGCGTCCCCAGCCGGTGGTATTTCCGCGCGCGGCATTCACGCTGCTCGACTCTCGCACCGACCGGCTGATGGAGAAGTACAAGCTGAGCTTGGAGGATGTGTGGCAGGGAGACGAGCACCTGAGCCGGAAAATCGCCGCCAGCGGATTTGCCGAGGGTTGGTCAGAGCGATTCGATCAAGGCGAACGGGAGTTGCAAAGGCTCTTGGACCAGCTGCAAGCCGATATCGAAAAACTCGATCCCACCTTGCTCGACACTCTCCAACACACCAAAGAGAAGATGAAATACCAAATGGAGCGGCTGCGCGGCAAGTTGACCCGGGCCGCGTTGGGCCGGTCGGATTTGCTTGTCCGCCACGTGCAGGCGCTTTCGCAATTCCTCCACCCCCACAAGGATTTGCAGGAACGGCGTGTGGGAGGGGCGTATTTCCTCGGTCGGGCCGGCTACGAGCTGCTTGACCGGTTGCTGGCGCAGATTCAAGTCCGTTGTTCGGATCATCAAACCCTCAAGTACTGATACGCTCCAATCTTCTGAAACACCCCGCAACACACAAATGGACAACAGGTTGGGCCCTGCGCCGCCGGGGAGAGCATGCCGGCACAATCGCCGCGTGCTCGCGGGTCAAGGCGTATCCTATGAATCTCCGCGCCCACACCTTTCAAAACTCGACTTTCGACGGTCTGGTATAATGCCAAGCTGCAACTAAAGGGGCAAGCTTACTCAGAGAGGCCAACATGAATGTCCGCTCCGCGCTCGATCTGATCAATCGCGATCGTGGCGTTTATGAGATTTCTGACGGTGGTGGGATCGTCCTAAGAAATCCGCGAAAATTAATTGCCCAAACTCTGGATGTGCTGGTGTGGAATGCCGTTTTTGGGGAGAACGACGAAGTCCGCAGCACGGCGCGCTGGATCGTACGGCGTGCAGGTTTGGAGCTGGGCGTTATCCCTTCGTCAATTCAAGGTCTCTATGAGGCTCGCGGTAGAAAAGAGGCCGGCGGCTTTACCGTGCCGGCAATTAACATCCGCGGTCTCGGCTACGATGTGGCGAGAGCGGTTTTCCGCACCGCGCTGCATTTGAAGGCGGGCGCATTCATTTTTGAATTGGCGCGCAGCGAAAGTAACTATAGCGACCAACGGCCGGCGGAGTATGCGGCCGTTGTCGTAGCTGCGGCGCTCAAGGAAGGCTACGACGGGCCGATTTTCATTCAGGGCGACCATTATCAGGCGAGCGCCAACAAGTTTGCCAAAGACCCCGAGGCGGAAATTCGGGGAATTGGCGATTTTGCTCAGGAATCAGTCGCCGCGGGGTATTACAACATCGACATCGACACCTCCACCTTGGTCGATCTCAGTAAGCCGGGGGTGCGGGAGCAACAGCGCGGGAATTTTGAAGCCAGTGCGAAGCTGGCCGCCTATGTGCGCTCCATTGAGCCTCAGGGAATCACCATTTCTCTGGGGGGTGAAATCGGCGAGGTGGGGAAACAGAATTCCACGCTGGAGGAGCTTGGGGCGTACATGGATGGTTTCCTTGCCACGCTTTCAAAACACACCGGCAAGAAGAAAGGGCTTTCCAAGATCAGCGTCCAAACTGGCACCACGCACGGCGGCGTGGTCCTACCGGATGGGACGGTCGCGCAGGTAGCCATCGATTTCGAAACTTTGCGGAAGCTTTCGGATGCTGCCCGTGATCGTTACGGGATGGCGGGCGCTGTGCAGCATGGCGCCTCCACCTTGCCCGCGGACGCCTTTCACAAGTTTGCCGAGTGCGAAGCCGCAGAGGTCCACCTGGCGACGGAGTTCCAGAACCTGATTTACGAGAACCCTGCCTTCCCCCGTGACTTCAAGGATGAGGTTTATAAGTACCTGCGAAAGACCTGTGCAGATGAAAAGAAACTTGGTGATAGTGACGAGCAGTTCATTTACAAGACCCGAAAGAAGGCCTTCGGTCCCTTCAAGCGGAAATTCTGGGAGCTTGGCGGCGACATACGAAACAGAATCGGGGAGGACTTGGAGAGAAAGTTCACTTTCCTGTTTGGACGGCTGAATGTGCAGCGCACGGCGGAACTTGTGAAGAAGACCGTGCCCGTGATTGCGGTGTATCCTCCTCTGCCGGCTGCCTTGGCGGAGGCTCTCCATCGCGTGCAAGCAGCAACTTAAAGCCCCGCGGAGCGTGGGACCATGCAAGAGAGATTGAAAAGGCAAGGATTTATGGCATCATCCGACGCCAGCCAGGTGACGCCCCCCCAGCGTGCAAGGGCCAGCTTACACACTGCCTATATTGAAACTCACGCGCGCGTTGAATTCAAAGATATCACTGACATTGTGCAAAACATCGTATCCGGGTCGGCAACGCAATGCGGGGTATGCTTCCTTTTCGTTCCCCACACCACCGCGGCAATTCTGATCAATGAGAATGACGATCCCGGTCTGCAAAAGGACCTTGACAGTTTCCTGAAGTTATTGGCCCCCCGTGACGGCAACTATCACCACAACGATGGCAATTGCGATGCGCATCTGAAGGCGGCGGTGATTGAGAACTCGAAGTCGTTGCTTATTGAAAGCGGGCGTCTGGTTTTGGGCCGGTGGCAGGGTGTTTTCCTGTGCGATTTTGACGGCCCGCGGCGCCGCGAGTTACGCATCAAAGTGCTGCCCGATTGAAGGCGCCGGCACCCAAAGCGCGCCCTATCATTAGGGCGCGGAAGTGAGCGCCGCTCCAACATCTGACATGTCAACCCTCGGCATCTACATCCAGATCCCCTTCTGCGCTTCCAAGTGCAGCTTCTGCAATTTCAGCTCAGGCGTGGAGCGCAATAGCATTTTCGACCGGTACACACGTACCCTGCTGCAGGAGCTGGAAGGTTGGCCGAGTTCTTTTGCCGCGTACGGCATCCCCCGCGAAGTCCTGTCGAAACCCGTTGATTCGATTTACTTCGGTGGTGGTACCCCAACTTTGCTGGGAGAGGCACGTCTGGGCCTTGTGGTTGGCGCTTTGCGAGATCATCTGCGCCGGCGCGTGGACGTCGAATTCACGCTGGAAACCACTCCTGGCTCCGCGAATCCGAGTTTGCTGCGGGCTTTACGAGGTCTGGGCGTGAACCGGCTGAGCATCGGCGCGCAGACGTTTGACGACCGGGAACTCCGTGCCGTGGGCCGTTTGCACTCAGTTGACAGCAGCGTCGAGCTCGTGCACCGGGCACGGCAGGCGGGTTTCCAAAACCTCAGCCTGGATCTGATTGCCGGACTGCCCTATCAGACGGAGGATTCGTTTCGACGCAGCCTGGAGGCCGCTGTGAGGCTGCGGCCGGAGCATGTGTCGCTCTACCTCTTCGAAGTGGATGAAAAGAGCCGCTTGGGGAGGGAAGTAGCTCACGATGGGAATCGCTACCATGCCGCCGCCGTGCCGGGAGACGAGTTTATGGCGGACGCTTACGAATCCGGCTGCGCATTCCTAGCCGGCGAAGGCTATTCCCAATACGAGATTTCCAACTTCGCCCTTCCGGGGTTCGAGTCGCGGCACAATCGAAAGTATTGGCAGCTTGCGCCCTATGTGGGACTGGGCGCTGGGGCGCATTCCTTTGACGGTGTGCGGCGGTGGTCGAACTGGACCGACGCGCAAGGTTATCTGGCGATGCTGGAGGCGGGACAGTCACCCATCGGCGAGTTTCGCGTCCTTACAGCAGAAGAGCAGGTGGAGGAGTTCTTCTTCGTCGGATTGCGTCAGGTTGAAGGTATCAATCTGAATCTGGCGAGGGAGCGTTGGGGAACGAGCTGCCTGAAACCCTGGGAAGATAAGATTCAAAATCTTGCCGCTGAGGGCTGGGTGGTTTGCCACGGAGACTGCGTGCGCCTGGCTCGCCACTCATACTTGGTTTCCAATGAGGTTCTTCAGGAATTTGTTTCCGTTTAGGGGGGTGGGCCGTCACTTGGCGACGAGCGTTATAATGCTTGCCAATCAATGAAATCGGAGCGTGAGAGTTCATGCCAACACTTACTGTAGATTTGCGCAGCGACACAGTTACGAAGCCTTCCGCGGCAATGCGCAAGGCCATGTATGATGCCGAGGTAGGGGACAACGTCTATCGTGAGGATCCTACCGTCAACCGTCTACAGGATCGGGCGGCGGAGATATTTGGACGTGAGGCGGCCCTGTTTGTTGCGTCCGGAACCATGGGGAACCAAACGGCCATCAAGGTCCTGACGCACCACGGACAGGAGGTCATTTGCGAGGACCGTTGCCATATTTACAACTTTGAAATGGGCATGGTGACGGCGTTCTCCGGAGTCGTGCCGCGCACGGTTCACGCCGAAGATGGAATCCTGACCTGGGACCTGATTGCTCCGCACGTTCGCAGCCGGAACGACCATCGTGCCCGCACGGGGCTGATCGAACTGGAGAACACTTCCAACCTGGCGGGCGGCTCGGTCTATCCGCTGGCGAATACGATGGACATTGTTGATCGTGCGCACGCCGCGGGGCTGCCCGTGCACCTCGATGGTGCGCGAATTTTCAATGCCAGCACGGCTTCGGGAAAGCCCGTCGTGGAACTCACCAAGGGATTTGACTCCGTGATGTTCTGCCTTTCGAAAGGACTGGGCGCTCCGGTGGGATCGATGCTCGTGGGGAGCAAAAACTTCATCGAGGAGGCGCGCATTGTTCGCAAGATGCTCGGCGGTTCGATGCGTCAAGTCGGCATCTTGGCAGCCGCTGGCCTTATTGCTTTGGAGGAGAGCCCCAAGCGGCTCCACATCGATCACGCCAATGCCAAGTTTCTGGCCCAAGAGTTGGCGCAGATTCCTGGAATCAAAATTGACGCCGCCAAGGTGGTTAGCAATATCTTGTTCTTCGATGTTTCCGCCACTGGGTTGATTGGTTACGAAATCTCCAAACTGCTCGCCGCGCAAGGCATTTTGGCGAACGCCACAAACCCGCAAACCATTCGCATGGTCACACACCTGGATGTCGACCGGGCAGGATGTGAACGTGCCTTGAAAGCCCTGCGTGAAGTGGTTGGGCCACGGAGAGTCGCGGCATCATGAGTGCGCTAGTGCGCGCACGATTATGCCGGCAGGTTTATGATTCGCAAGGTTTTGAGGGCTCTGCATGAAAAAGTCCGCGCATTATTTCTTCTTTGCTTCTTGCCGCGCTTGAATCTTCACGAGGGCGTCGAAGTAGTGTGTGCGATAGGTTGAATCGTCGGGTTCAAGTTGGGTGGCGATGCGATACTCGTTCGCGGCGCCGTCAATACCCCCGAGTTTTTCCAGCGCATAGCCAAGGCCATTGTGGGCGTCGGCATCGGTCTGGTCATGCCGGATGGCCTCGATCATTTCCACCCGGGCCCGCTTCCACTCTTTTGCCAGCAAAAAGGTGATCCCCAACTCGCGATGCAAATCGGAGTTTCCCGGATCAAGCTTCATTGCTTGGCGAAGATCTGCCACCGCTTCGTCCAAGCGTGCATGCGAGCGTAATTGGACAGCTTGTTGCACCAGACGCTGCAATTGGATTTTGTCCTCGGCCAGGGCAGCCGGATCGCTCCCCGCCGATGAAGCCGGTGCGTCAGGTATGGGGCCGATCGGGGCTTCCTCATTGGCCTTGGGTGAAAGGAAGTATGTTGCCTCAGGCTTACCCGGGCAGCGCACATGAAGGTAATGGTCACCGGGGTCGACATTCGCGATGATGAGGTTGCCGGCGGCGTTGGTCGCGCCCGCTGCGACCCCGTCCAAATCCACCCGGCAACCTGCCCGACCGGCTTGGACGAGGACCTGGGCGGTTTGTGCCGGACGCTCGCGCGTTGATGCCATACCTAAAATCACTGCGAGGGTTAGGCAACAGGCCAGGTAGTAGAGCATCTTTGCTAGAATTCTCGCCATTCGAATCCAGTGAGCGCAAGCTATGGGCGGTCAGGCACCCGCGGCCGGAATTGCGCCCCCATGCCCGATTCCGTGAATTAGCTTAGCACGATTAAGAGGGGGGACGTGACGCGCCGTTTTCTTGACGCCCTCCTGGTTGTGTTATAGCCTGAATTATGGGCAGATAAACGGAGATTTGTGGTTCGCCGTTTACCTATGGGTGTTCCCTCTTTGCCGAGACGCGTTTGGGTTCAGGAGGCATGCCGTCAGCCGCCCTGACCGGCTGGGCCGCGGGCCTTCCGGCCAAAAGTTTGCCATGTCCGAGATAGATCACGACATCGTGGAGAAGATTCTCGCGGGTGACCGGCGCGCCATCGCCCGGGCCATTTCGTCTGTGGAGAACCGGGACCCCGCAGCGGTTCCCTTGCTTCGCGAGCTGTTCCCGAGGGCGGGGCGAGCACGAGTAGTGGGGCTTACGGGCTCACCGGGGGCGGGAAAAAGCACGCTGGTGGAAAAGCTGGCCGTCGAGTATCGCCGCCGCGCTGCGCACGTTGGAATCCTTGCGGTCGATCCCACCAGCCCCTTCTCCGGTGGCGCGATGCTGGGCGATCGTGTACGCATGCAAAGCCTCGCCCATGACTCGGGCGTCTATATCCGCAGCATGGCAACACGGGGGCAACTCGGCGGGCTTGCTCCCACCACCCAGGATGCGGTGACCATCCTCGACGCGGCGGGTTGTGAAATCGTTCTGATTGAAACCGTCGGGGTGGGGCAGGACGAAGTGGAGGTTGCACGCCTTGCGGACGTGACGGTTCTTCTGTTGGTGCCAGGTTTGGGCGATGACATTCAAACCTTCAAGGCCGGAGTGATGGAAATCGCCGACGTGTACGTCATCAACAAGGCGGATCGTGTTGGCGCCGACCGCGTCGAGCAAGAAATCGCAGCAATGCTGTCCCTGGCTTCGCGCTCCGATGGTTGGCGCCCTCCCGTAGTCAAGACCGTTGCCACCACAGGGCAGGGAATTCCGGCGTTAGTGAAGGCGCTCGATCAGTTTCAAGCCTTCAGCAAAGAAAGCGATGTCACGGGACGCCGGCGCCGGGAGCATTGGCGCTCGCGCCTTTTGGATTTGCTGCGGCAAACCCTTTTTGAAAGAGCCGTTGCGGGGCTGCTTCTCGATGGGTCGCTTGACCGGAAAGTTGCCGATTTGTTGTCGCATCAAAGCGCCCCTCACGAGGTCGTGGAGGAAATCATCGCCGCACTTCTGCCGGGAAGCGCGAACTCCCATGCTGCGTTTTCATTGTCTCGCGTCGGAGTGAAGATTCATCACCTCGGCATTGCGGTGGAATCACTTGAGCGGGCCGTCCCCATATTTCAAAAGCTGTTGGGAATGCCTCCCGAAGCGGAAGAGAGAGTGGCGGAACAAATGGTGCGCGTGGCCAGTTTTCGCCTGGGCGATAGCCGCCTGGAACTGCTGGAGAGCACCGACGGGGATTCTCCCATCGCGCGTTTTATCGCCAAACGCGGCCCGGGGATTCACCATCTGGCGCTCACCGTCCGGGATTTGCCGCAAGCGTTACGGAGGTTGGAGAGCGATGGCCTACGCCTGATTGATCGCGAGCCCCGCGTGGGCGCCGCCAACGAGCACATTGCCTTTCTTCATCCTTCCAGCACCGGCGGGGTGCTCATTGAATTGATTGAGGAATGTGACCGAGGACCACGCACGTAGCGCCGGGCTTTAGCCCGGCAGATGCCGCCCTGAAGGGCGGCGCTACATTGACACCTGCCTCCCTGAAGGGCGGCACCCCCATTCATTGAGGAATCATGAAACTCGGCGCCTTTGACCTCCATGCAATTTCCGATGGAAGTTTTCTGCTCGATGGCGGGCAGATGTTCTCGGTTGTTCCCAAGGCGTTGTGGGAGAAAAGAATCCCCGCCGACACGCGCAATCGTATCCGCCTCAGCTTGACTTGTTTGTTGATCCAAACGGGCCGCCATAACATTCTGGTGGAAACCGGCATAGGGGATAAGTTCGACGCAAAATTCAACGAGATCTATGGAGTCGATCACTCGCGGACTCTCCCCGGTGAACTCCGAAAGTTGCGCCTGGAACCCCAGGATATCGACATCGTCATCAATACGCACTTGCACTTCGACCATTGCGGATGGAATGCCCGGATGGAGCAGGGAAAGCTTGTGCCCACTTTTCCCCGCGCGCGCTATTTGGTGCAGCGCGGCGAATGGGAAGACGCCCACCATGCCTCGGAGCGCAATCGGGCGAGCTATGTGGAGCATTTTTTCGCTGCGGCGGAGGCGCAAACGGAGTTTCTGGATGGGGACGCGGAAATCGTTCCGGGCGTGCGGGTGGAAGTGGGCGCGGGGCACACCCGGTGTATGCAGTGCGTGCGAGTGGAATCGGAAGGCGACACGGCGTTCTTTCCTTCTGATCTTGTACCCACGAATTCCCATCTTGCCTATCCCTGGATGACCAGCTTTGACCTTTATCCCCTGGAAACGCTTGCCAACAAGAAACGCTTCTTGCCGGAACTGGCCGAGGCCCATGCCCTCCTGGTTTTCCCTCATGACCCTTGCGTTCCGTGGGCGCGCTTGGTAAAACTTGAGGGCAAGATTTCCACCGCAGCAGTGGAATAGTCTTTTGAATCGCCCCGGCTGAGGGCAGAGGAGGAAGTTTGGCCAAAGCACAAATTGGAATAATCGGTGGCAGCGGGCTTTACGACATGCCGGGTCTGGAGAAGGCGCGCGAGTTGCGGATCACGACGCCCTTTGGAAAACCTTCGGACGCTTACATTGTCGGCACACTCGAGGGGCGGCAGGTGGCGTTCCTTGCCCGCCATGGACGCGGCCACGTGATTACTCCCTCCGAACTCAATTTTCGCGCCAACATTTACGGGTTCAAGAAGCTCGGTGTGGAGCGAATCATTTCGGTGAGTGCGGTGGGCTCGCTGCGTGAGGATTTTCGCCCGACGGACATGGCGTTGCCCACGCAGTTCGTTGACCGTACGCGTCAGCGCATTTCCACCTTTTTCGGAGGCGGATTGGTGGCGCACGTGGGATTCGATACCCCTGTTTGTCCCACGGTTGTCGATGTGCTCGCGAAGGCGTGTGCCGGCCTGGGCGTGGCGTTTCATCAGGGTGGAACATACCTTTGCATGGAAGGCCCGGCGTTTTCCACCAAGGCGGAATCGAACCTTTACCGGTCCTGGGGCATGGACATCATCGGGATGACCAGCTTGCAGGAGGCCAAGTTGGCTCGTGAGGCGGAAATCTGCTACGCCGTGTTGGCGATGGTCACCGACTATGATTGCTGGCACCCCCATCACGACGCCGTCACGGTTACGCAAGTCCTTGACTATCTTTCGCGCAACGTGGAGAATTCCCAGAAGATTGTGCGGAACGCGGTGCGCTCTCTCCCTCAAGTGCGGAATTGCCAATGCGGTTCGGCGCTTGCCCACGCGATCCTCACCGATCGCAAAAAGATTCCCACCGCGACCAAGAAGAAGCTGGCCCTGCTGGTGGGCAAGTATCTGAAGTGAAATCCGGTGGTCAATTCACTCTCGCGAGGTCAACGGTATTCCTATGTCGCTACTAGTGGTCGGTTCGATTGCGTTGGATTCTATCCGAACGCCTCACGGCGAGGTGGAGGATATTCTCGGTGGGTCAGCGACGTTCTTTTCCGTCACCGCAAGCTGGTTCACTTCCGTTTGCGTCGTCGCGGTGGTGGGGGATGACTTTGAGGAACGCCACTTGCAAATTCTTCGCGACCGCGGCATCGATACCCAGGGAATCGACAGGGTGCGCGGGCGTACTTTCCGCTGGAAGGGCGAATATACAGACGACATGAATCAGGCGCACACGCTGGAAACACAGCTCAACGTGTTTGAAAGCTTCGTGCCTAAAATTCCTGCGACCTACCTCAACGCCCAATACCTCTTTCTTGGCAATATCGATCCGGTCTTGCAGCTCAACGTACGCCGCGCACTGCCCAACCTCTGCCTCAGCGCCCTTGATACCATGAATTACTGGATTAAGGGCATGCCCGAGGATTTGGCAAAGGTGCTGGCGACCGTGGAGATTCTGCTCATCAATGAAGGTGAAGCCCGGATGCTCTCCGGGCAGGGCAATTTGAAAAAGGCGGCGGCGATCATTCAGAAGATCGGTCCACGCGTCGTGGTGATCAAACGCGGCGAGCACGGCGCCACGCTCTTCGGTTCGGGATTCATTTTCAGCGTACCCGGTTATCCCCTCGATGAGGTTCGCGATCCCACTGGCGCGGGAGACACATTTGCCGGCGGGTTTATGGGTCATCTGGCGCGCACTGGGGACATGTCAGACGCCAACCTGCGCCGCGCCGCTGTGTATGGATCGGTCATGGGGAGCTTTGCGGTGGAAGAATTCGGTCTGGGCCGGCTTTTGCGCCTGACGCCGGCGGAAATTGAATCGCGCTACCGCGAAATCAAACACTTGACACAATTTGATGCATGATTCTGCCGTCGAATCCCACGCACCGCAGGATGAGCCCTGGCGAATTCCCGCCCTGGCCCACGGCGCAGTCGCCATTCTGATTCTGGGAGTAACCGGCGCCAGCCTCCGCTTTTTCTATACGCGCGGCCTGTCAAACCTTTATGGCGACGGGCTGGCCCACATGGAGGGCGCGCGCCGCATCTTTGATTCCCTCACGCCGGGCTACGAAGAAATTGGCAGCGTCTGGTTGCCGCTTTACCATCTGATTTGCTCCCCCCTTGCCATCAATGATTTTCTTTGGCGTACCAGCCTGGCGGGGGGATTAGTTTCCTCCGCGGCTTTTGCCTTGACCTGTTATTTGCTTTTCCGTCTGGGGGCGGAAATCAATCGCAACCTGGCGGCAGGGCTTGCGGCTCTGGCCGGAGCCTTAATGTGCCCGAGCCTCCTCTACCTTGCCAGCACGCCGCTGACGGAGCCGCTGGCCCTCCTGTGGGCGGCGCTGGTTGTCTACTCGCTCTTTCGTTATGCGGAGTCGGGCTCGTGGAAATCGCTGGCGGGCGCGGCCGCAGCCGCTCTCGCGGGAACGCTCACGCGCTACGAAGGGTGGAACATTCTGCCTTTTGCCACCCTGCTGGTATTCTTCATCCGCCCGTACCCGTGGAGGCAGCGCTTCCTTCGCGCGTCCTTCTTCGCCGCCGTCGCCGGCACCGGTCCCCTGTTGTGGCTTATTCACAATGCCTATCGCTTCAAGAACCCTTTGGAATTCTACAATGGCCGCGGCTCAGCGCTGGATATCTACTCCCACCAATTGGCAACGACGGCGTTTCGTTATCCCACTGATGGCAGTCTGCTCGTTTCCTCGCGCTTTTACCTGGAAGATCTTAAGCTTGTGATCGGGGCTTGGGCGCTGGAGTTAGCGGTGCTGGGTTTGGTGGCCTGGTGCGCACGTATGGGCCAGTCCCAGCGCGGCGCCGTGGCCGTGCTGTTCATCGTTCCGCTGCCCTTCTACATTCAGGCCATGGCCCACGCCGCGGTCCCGCTGTATGTCCCCACGCTTTTCCCGCACACGTATTACAACCTGCGGTACGGCGTGGAAATGATTCCGGCGGTCGCCCTGTTTCCCTCGTTCGTTTTCTCCCCGCGTCTGGGAAAAAAACTGCGCATAACCCTGCTGATTGTTTTCCTGGCTGTGTTGGGGCGGCAATTTACTGTGCTGACAGCAAAGGGCCCCCGGGAACTGCCCGTCGTGAAGGAGGGAATCCTGAATACGCCTTGCCGATCCCAGCGGCAGCAAGCTATCATCGAATTCCTGCGTGGGCACTACGACGGTAAACGCGTTCTGGTGGCGGTGGGGAAGTGGCCCTGCGTGATGCCGGAAGTCGGTATCTATTTTCGTAATACCCTCTCGAATCAGAATCGCGCTTACTGGCCCCTCATGCACACGGAGCCGGAAAAGTGGGTGGCGTGGATTATCCGCGGTGATGGCGACGTGATCGATGGTCTGATGCAGGCTTACCCCCGGGCGTTTACGGATTTCGAAGTCGTAGACCAAGGGACATTTCCGGGCGAGGGCAGCTATAAGATTTACCGACTTAAGAAAATGTGATGTTGGTCGAGCCGCTGTTGCCTTGGCGGCCATCGTGCCGCGCGCACGCTGTTTTGGGCTCATTTCAAAATGATCAAAGTTATTCCTTTCGTTAAATATCACGGACAGGGGAACGATTGGCTTGTCGTCCGGGAGAGCAGCCTTCCCTCCGGGCTTGCTCAATTCGCGCGTAAAATCCTCGACCGCCATACCGGCGTCGGAGCTGACGGCCTCATTGTGGTCATGAAACCCAAGGGGAGTGGCCACGACGCCCGCATCCGTTTCTTCAACGCGGACGGCAGTGAAGCGGAGATGTCAGGAAACGGCATCCGCTGTGCCGGTGCGTTTCTTAGCGAACGCCGGCCGCAAAAACGCACGCTGAAGATTGAGACACTCGCTGGGTTTAAGACGCTCGAAAAAGGTAAGTCGCGTGAGGGGCAATGGATGTTTCGCGTTTGCATGGGCGCACCGATTCTCAATGCGGAGCGGATTCCCTTCAAACCTCCAGAGACGGTGTCACCTCTCTTGCAGTTTCCGCTGGAGACCTCGCGGGGAAACTTGCCGATCACGGTAACCTCCATAGGGAATCCGCACTGTAGCGTGTTTGTGGCGGATTTTGAAACGGTTGATTGGATGCGACTGGGCCGCGAGATCGAGCAAAATGAGCACTTCCCCAATCGCACCAATGTGGAGTTCGTCCGCCTGGTGGCGAAGGATGAAATTGAAGTGAGGTTTTGGGAGCGGGGCGTTGGACACACGATGTCATCGGGGACGGGCTCCTGCGCCGCCACGGTGGCCGCCATTCTCAACGGCCTAACCGACCGCCGCGTGTGCGTGCGGACGGAGGCCGGCACGCTGGAGGTGGCATGGCCGCAGGATGGCGAGGTCACGCTGACGGGTCCCGCGGCGAGGGTGGCGGCGGGGAGTTATTACTACAGAGCGGGCAGATAAGCTCGCCTTACGCCGCCGGCAAGCAGTGGTCAATTACGGGTGAATGTAAAGATATAACTTGTGGGTGGTCCCGTAACGCGTAGTTACATCGACGATCTTCTCGGGATCCCATCCGGGAATGTGAAAATCATGGCAGACAATCCGCGCTCCCGGACGGAGTTCTCTGTCCAGCTTAGGCCGCAGTTTTTCATTGAATGATGTTAATAGGTAAAGCGTGACCACCGTGGCTCGATGCACGCTGACGTCAAACATGTCTTCGCAAATAATATGTGCCCGGTCGTCCAAGCCCAATTCCTTGATGCGGGCGCTCGACTGCCGATAGAGCTCCGGATTGATTTCCACCCCCACGGCGTGCGCGCCATACTTCTGGGCCGCGGTAATCACAATGCGCCCGTCTCCCGAACCCAAATCATAAACCACATCGTCGGATGTAACTTTGGCCAGCTCCAGCATTTTCTCGACGACATCTTGGGGTGTCGGCACATAGGGGACCTGCTTGATCAGCGTAGTGTCGGGAAGGCCTTGGCCTGATTGGGCCGCCGCCTGAGCGTTGCGTGGTTGCAGGGGGCCGAGGAGGAACAGCGCCGCCGCCGACAATAGCAATCCCGCGGCCAAATAAGAAAGGGGCAAGCAAGAGGTTGTTTTCCGCATGACATGATTTTACCGGCCTCCGGGGAGGTTGTCGAGGTGGGAAAGAGGATGAAAACCGGCAACCGGCAGCAAGCAGTAGGCGCGCTCCCCACCGGTGTGAAATGCAACCCACAAACCCTCTTGCACTTCCGGCGATTCCCTCCTAGGCTGTGAGCTACTGCTGCTTGCACGATTTTCGGCTCGCCGCCGGCCTCTTGCGAGTGCAAACGACATCAAGTACATCGGAGAACCGTAGCGTGGTCCGACCCTCATTACGCCGGGAACTGAAATTCACTCACGCCACGGCCATCGTAATCGCCAACATGATTGGCACGGGCATTTTCACCACCACCGGATTTCTGGCGGGTGATCTGGGGCGGCCGTCGCTGGTCCTCGGAATATGGGTGGTGGGAGCCATCGTGGCTGTGGCGGGTTGCCTTTGTTACGCGGAAATGGGCGTTAACCTCCCCGAGTCCGGCGGTGAGTACATCTTTCTGCGCGAGGCCTGGGGTCCGCTCTGGGGCTTTCTCAGCGGTTGGATTTCCTTCTTCGCTGGATTCGCAGCGCCGATTGCCGCCGCGGCGCTGGCATTTTCCGAGTATTTCTCCCACTTCTTCCCATCCTTTGCAGTATCGGGGCAGAACGCAAATTCCTCAGGCGCAGCAGGGTGGTTTCACACCGGCGATGGGCAGATGTTGGCGGTGGGGATTGTGGTGGTCTTTTCCGCGATTAATGTGGTGGGACTGCGCCTCGCGGCCAGGGTGCAAAACCTTCTCACCGCGCTCAAGCTCGGCGCGTTGCTGCTGTTTCTTGGCTTCGCCTTTACCATTGGGCACGGGAGCGTCGCCCATTTTTCACAAGTGGCGCTTCGAACCTCAACTCATAGCCTGCCCGCGCAGTTTGCGGTTTCATTGATCTTTGTGATGTTCGCGTACAGCGGATGGAATGCTGCCACCTACGTCTCCGGTGAAATAAAAACGCCCGAGCGGACTATTCCGGCCTCGCTGGTGGCGGGAACTCTCACTGTGGCCGTATTTTACTTGCTGCTGAACCTAGCGTTCATCTACGCGCTCCCCCTGGAATCAATGAAGGGCGTCGTGGCGGTCGGAGCGGCCTCCGCCGCCGCACTTTTCGGTTTCCGGGGAGGCAACTTTTTCAGCGCCATCATGTCCGTGGGATTGCTCTCATGCGTGAGCGCCATGGTCATCGCCGGGCCGCGCGTTTATTTCGCCATGGCGGTTGACCGTTGCTTTTTCCCCGCGGCGGCGCGAATTCACCCCAAGTGGGGAACGCCGATGTATGCCGTTATCTTTCAAATGTTGGCGACCGTGCTGATGATTTTGACCGGCACGTTTGAGAGTCTGATTTATTACATCGGCTTCGCCCTGATTTTCTTTGCCGCACTGGCGGTGACAGGGATGGTTCGGCTCCGTCGGCGGGAGGGATGGAGGAAGCTCGCAGTCGTGAACTGGTGCTACCCCCTGGCGCCCGGCGTATTCGTTGTGGCCAGCGCCTGGATGCTCTTCTACACTGCCTCGCTGCGCCCCAAGGAATCGGGGCTTGGCCTCCTCACAATTGTCTTGGGGGCCGGGCTGTATTATTGGCAATTCCGGCAGGGGTCCGAACCCCAGGCCTAACGGAATCCTACGCAGGGATAGCAGTTGTGCCGCGGACCTGTTTTGTTGGAAAAGTCATCAAGAAATGCGTTGACGCTAGATAGCCAATTTTGATAGACTACTAACTTGGTGAAGGAAGCCTCCTGAGTTCGTGGCATGGACCTGGTCTGGTGTGAACGCCCCGACTCGGACCGGCAAGCGATCTTTAACCGAACCGAGTTCGGCGCTATAGTAGATCAAATGGCGGTCTCGCGAAAAGGGAATCCACTATCCCCGCCGCGAACCCGTGATTTTCATGAAAGTAGGCAGGTTAGGGAAGAATTGAGGGGATTGTGATGACGGGTGCAAGAAACCAACCCATTGAAAGCAAGTGGGTTAGCAAAACATTATGTATGCTGGAGGAAGGCAAGAAAAAAGCGAGGCAAAATGAAGGGATTACCCGACATGTACATGAAAACAATCGAGATTCAAATCTGCCCTGGCTCAAAACCACTCCTAGCCCGTGATGTTTATGAAAAAGAAGCCAGTTATCGCTGCGAATCCGTGATGGTATTGATGTGAAAGGAGTAAGGTGTGGCGCGTGTAGTCGAGGAATTGCTGAATTCCGAATTAGGCTGAGTTCAGTACGCGCCTAATCCAGGCACACAATTTTGCTGGGCGTGGTCGAGGATGGGGATCAGGAATTCTCGATTTTCGGATGCAAAGCTGAGGCAGGCGCTTTTTGAAGATTGAGGAATCGTCCCGAAGCCGCCAGGTGTTATAGTTATGACCGGGCGAGCGAAGACATTTTTCACGAAGTTCTGACTTATGATGCTCGCTTCGTCCTCGTTGCCCGTAACGCCCAAAACTAACTTGCGACACGAACATTCAACTTTTCTCCATGCCGATAGCCTGAAACAGCGGGGGCAATCCTCCGATTCCAGCCGATGGACCTTGCCACAATCCAAGGGTTCCCATTGCCGGCGGCTTCTGCTGGTTTCGCTCTTCTTAATCCCCGGCGTCGCCTTCGCGGCCCAGCCGATTCATTATCTGGTGGATTTGCGCGCGCCGGATACGCACATGGTGCAAGTCACCTTGAACATTCCCGGCGCGAGTGCGGAGACGGAGATTCAGATCCCCACCTGGAACTGTCTTTACCAGATCCGCGACTTCGTGAAAGACGTGGAGGATCTAAAGGGCGATTGTGATGGCCAACGCGCTGAATTGGACCGTCAGGATGTGAACACCTGGCGCGGGCCGGACCGGTCTTGCGGCGACCTCACCTTCCACTACTCGGTGTATGCCAACACCGACGGCCCGTTTGACAGCATGTTGAATGGCGATCATTCCTTCTTGAACCTCGCCATGGTGCTTTTCTATCTCCCCCGCGAGCGCAAGCGGCCGGTGCAAGTGAAGTTCCAGCTTCCTTCCGGCTGGAAATTGGCGACATTCCTGGAGGGCCAGGGGGAAGAGTTTGCGGCGGCGAACTACGACACTCTCGTGGATAGCCCCGTCGAAGCTGGCCATTTCGAGGAGTTTGCCTACGAGCAGGCTGTGACTCCCGCTGGCGCCTCGACGGCGGAAACGAAACGCGCGACCATTCGCGTGATCATCGATGCCGACCGCGCCGATTATTCCCCCGAGCGGGTTCTGAACTCCCTTCAGAGAATCACCGCGGAAGAGACTGCGCTGATGCAGGACATTCCCTTCCGCCGTTACACCTTTATCCTGCATTTCCCGCACGAGGGTGGGGCGACCGGCGGCATGGAGCATCGCGATGGGTCAGCCATTGCCATTCCGGCTTCGGCGATTCGGAATAACGACGGCTACCTGGAAAACATCGTGGCGCACGAGTTCTTCCATGCCTGGAACGTCAAGCGTATCCGCCCCCAGGCCCTTGAACCCGTGGACTACATCCACGGCAACGACACGCGGGAATTGTGGCTGAGCGAGGGCGTCACCAACACTTATGCGCAATTGACCTTGCTGCGCGCCGGCCTGATCGATCGCGACACGTTTTATGCGCGCATCGCCGCCGCCATCGGAATGTTGCAGCGGCGCGGCGCCCGCCGCTTCCAGAGTGTGGAGACGGCAGGCCGGGAAGCGTGGCTGGAGAAATACCCCGACTACAACCGTTCCAGCCGCAGCATTTCCTACTACAACAAGGGCGAATTGCTCGGCTACTTGCTGGATCTGGGCATCCGCCACGCGAGCGATGACCAGGCAGGGCTGGATGACGTGATGCGCCGCCTCAATCAGGATTTTGCCCGCCGCGGGCGCTTCATCACCCTCGCTGATGTCAGCGCGATTATCGCCCAACTGGCGCCCGCGTTTGACTGCAATCGGTTCTGGGCGGATTACGTGCAAGGAACGCAAGAACTGGATTACTCCACCTACCTGGGATATGCCGGGTTGGAGCTTGAGACGCACACGGTGGAGTCAGCCGTGCAAGGATTTTCCGCCTCGAGGAACGACGGCGGCTTGCTGCAAGTGGATTCCGTTGACGAGGGAAGCGACGCTCAGCGGGCCGGATTGCAGCAGGGAGACGTGGTGCTGATGGCGGATGGGAATTTAGTGCCCGCCGGACCCAATCCTACCTTGCCTTCCTGGCAGCCCGGGCAGGCGGTGGCGATCCAGATTGTGCGCGGCGGTGAGACCCACGACCTGAAGTTCAGGATCGGAGTGAGCCGGGAAGTCTCGATGCAAATCGAAGAGGACCCCAAGGCCGGCCCTGGCCAATTGCGGGTGCGCGAAGGCTGGCTGACGGAGGTAACCCCTTTACCTTTGGGAAAACGATGATCCGCGCGATATTTGTTACGTTCGTCACTTTTGCTTACATCCTTGTCATCGGCTTGCCGTTTCTGCTTCTTGCCTGGCTGACGAAGAACACCGATAGGCTTTATCGCGTGGGCATCACCGGAGCCCGGTTCGCACTTTGGCTCTCCGGCGTTCGGCTGGAGGTTCACGGACTCGAAAACATTCCCCGCACCCGCGCCGCCCTCTACATGCCCAATCATCAGAGCAACTGCGATCCACCCGCCGTGATTAGCGTGCTCCCGCCGGTTCTGGTCATGGTCAAGCAGGAGTTCTTCCGCGTGCCGGTTTTGGGGCGGGGGATGATTTATCGCGGCTTCATTCCCGTCGATCGCAAGAACCGGGAGAGCGCCATTGCCGCGGTCGAGCGTGCGGTGGTTTCCATGAAATCGGGAAATTCCTTTCTGGCGTTTCCAGAAGGCACGCGCAGCCGCGATGGCCGCCTTCAGGCGTTTAAGAAAGGTATGTTCGTCTTGGCCATCAAAGCCGGCGTGCTCATCGTTCCCATTTCTGTTTCGGGCGCTCGCCGGATCATGCCCAAAGGCCAGTTTGTGATTCACCCCGGCCGGGTTCGGATCACTATTCACGAGCCCATTTGCGCCGGGGATTACACCCTGGAAGAACGGCGGAAACTCATTGAGGTGACGCGTCAAGCCATCCTGAAGGGCCTTGATCCGGAAGAAAGACCGCTGGAAGGCGCTGAGTCCGCGGCCGTAAAGAACTAGCGGGGAGGATGTGAAAGACTGGCCACTACGTTCCCGTGCTTCCAAACCCGCGCGTATCGCGTTCCGTGGGCGACACCGAGTCGGCCTGAGTGAATTCTGCTTCCACTCTTCGGATAATGCGCAACTGAGCAATACGGTCTCCAGGCTTAATTCTAAAAAGTTCTTTGCCCAGGTTGATCAGAACAACTTTCAACTCGCCGCGGTAGCCGGGATCGATCACCCCGGCCAGCGTGCAGATTCCCTTCAAGGCCAACCCCGACCGGTCCTCGACCAAGGCCCCGAATTCCGGTGGAAACTCGAATGCGAGGCCGGTGGGAATGGCCTTAATTTCGCTGGGGCCCAATTCTTCCGCCGCCAGAGCTGCCACATCAGCGGCCAAATCTCCGAAGGGTCCCCGGTGCGAATAGTTTGGAAGTAGAGCGGCGGGGTGCAACTTCGCAACCTTTACGTTGACTGCCATGAGTGAGCAAACCTCCCGTGGCGGCGCAATTGATTTCTTGCTGCGCTCGTCGATGACCGCCTGGCAAAAGGCCTTCTTTAGCTCGGGGTCAGGACTTCTCCTTTTCCATGAGGCCCTTGAGCTTGCGGTAAGCGGAGAACATTTCCGGCAAGCGCCGATAGACTGCCGAGGCTTTCAGCCAGACGTCGTGGTCGACGGCGGGTGTTCCGGAAATTGTGGTATGGGGCCGCACGTCGTTGGGCACGCCGGATTGGGGGGTGACGATAACATGGTCACCGATGGTCAAGTGCCCAGCCACGCCGACCTGTCCGGTCAGGATCACATTGCGTCCGAGTGTCGTGCTGCCGGAGATTCCCACCTGGCTACAGAGCAGGGAATTCTCTCCAATGTCACAGCCGTGCGCAACCTGTACAAGATTGTCAACCTTGACGCCGCGGCGCAGGCGCGTCTCGCCTACGGCGGCGCGATCAATGCAACTATTGGCCTGGATTTCCACTCCATCTTCGAGAACGACGGTGCCGGTTTGGACAATCTTGTAGAATGTTCCATCCGGGCGCGGCACGAAACCGAAACCGTCGCCCCCAATCATGACGCCGCTTTGAAGGATCACGTCGTTGCCGATGCGGATGTTCTCTCTCACCACGACGTGCGAGTGAGCGAAAAACCGGTCGCCGATTTTCACTCCCGGGTAAATCATCACGAAGCTTTTGAGCACGCAGTCATCACCTATCTCCGCACCGGCCTCGATGACCACATAAGGGCCGATGGAGGCATTGCGTCCCAGCTTGGCTCCAGGGGCGATGACGGCGGTGGGATGTATGCCCGCCGGGGGCCTTTGGGGTGGATAGAAGATTTCGAGGGCTCGAGCGAACGACATGTAGGGATCGGCGGACCGCAGGACCGGTCTGCCCAGTGTGTCCACGTCCGGGCCTGCAATTATCGCCCCGGCGCGTGTAGTGCGCAGCTTGTGCAGATATTTGGGGTTGGAAAGAAACGTGATTTCGCCAGCCTGGGCTTCGTCCATTCCCGCTACGCCGGTGATTTCCAAGTCCTCCGCTCCTTCCAATTTGCATTCAAGATGGACTGCAAGCTCGCCGAGTTTCATGATCATCTCCCTGTGATGAGTGGTTCCGTCGCGGAAACCTCGAGTAAAGGACCGGGATCCAGACCTACCTCCACTTGCACGGGCAAGCGTACCAGCGGTGAACCTTTCTGGCAATGCATAGTGCATGTTCGTCCGTAGTGCACTTTCGCTTGCCGCCGTACATCCGGGCGCCGTGCCTCCACGGAAAAACCGGCGAGGAACAAGTGTGTGCGCGTTGGAAATCCGGCGGTGGTGATGGCTATTGGCGCCGCACCGTCTGGTGGAAGCGATGGCGTCGGGCGGTTTCATGGGCAGGCACTGGTACGAAGGTACTGGTACGATGGTGCCCTTGTTAGGGTGGACAGATCGGATATCTTTACGTCAACGCAGCCTTTCCTCAGAGGTAGTGGGGGAGGCAGAGGGGACTGGATCAGCCGTGCCGGCAACAGACGCATAGCTTCCAGTCGTCCGAAAAAAACCTCTCCGGGCCGTAACGGAGATGGGCCATGGCAAGTGGCAGCCAATAAGCATACCGGGGTGACCCCTGTAGGAAGGGCCATTCCGGACACCCCGGTATGTTCCTTCGTTCTCCACCCCAGCACTCAGTTGATGAGATCGACCCTGCGACACTTGCGGGGCGGCCAGAAAAGGGCTAAGCTTCTGGTGTAGGCCTGTCCTTGGGAGTCAGGATAAGCATGAAGCAGCGTCGCACGAGCCAGCGGATTCCAATGGAACTGCCGGTTGAAATACGGTGGAAGAACCGCGCCGGTGGCCTCAAGCAAGCCAAGGGGAAAACCGGCAACATCAGCGGCACCGGAATATTCATTGAAGTTCCTATCCGTTTGCGCCGGGCGACCTCCGTTGCAATCAGAGTCGTGCTTCCACGCGAGGTAACACAAGTTCCGTTGGAACTTTTGTGTCAGGGACGAGTGGTAAGATGGAAGCAAAACGGGAAAGTTCAGGGGGTGGGGGCAGTCATTGATGAGTACGAATTGCGTCCGGTGCCTGTGAAACCTGCGGGGGGGAAACGTCCCCCGCAAAAGCGAACGATGGGTATGGCTGGCCGCCCCAGAGCCTCTCGCCAGCGACATTCCAGGTAGAATGTGAGCGCAGTTAGCATTCGCAGGTGAGGGCTTGATCTGGGGCTCGTCCAGAGGACTAGAAGCGGGATTAACGAATGGCAAGAGCACATCCTTCAAAGGGAAAAATACGGGTTCTCGTGGCTGACCGGGAGGGTATTTTCAGGCTGGGGGTCAAGAAACTTTTCGCCGTTGAGGATGATCTGCGAGTCGTGGGCGAAGCTGACAATGCCGACGAGGTTTTGGCCGGCGCGGAAACGTTCCAGCCCGATTTGGTTTTCATCCAGGAAGAAATTCTGGCTGAGAACGGCGCGAACTTGATTTCCGCAGTACACAAGGTGGCTCCTAAGTGCAAGGTGGTCGCCACCGCTTCCTCCGCATCCGACGATTCATCCTTGCGCCATGTTCGCAACGGTGCCGCCGGGGTGATCCTCAAGACGGTTGAGCCGCAGCTCTTCATCAAGTGCGCCCGGCGCGTCACCGAAGGGGATACATGGATCCCCACGAGGCAAGTTTCCATTATGGCCAGACTTCTCGACGCGCACCCTGACAACCCGCCCCGCCCTATTGATACCCTGACCCGCCGCGAGAAGATGGTCATCAGCTACTTGATGCAGGGCTGGCGTAACCGTGAAATCAGCACGCACCTCTCCATCTCCGAACAGACCGTAAAGAACCACCTCCGCACCATTTACGACAAGGTCGGGGTTTCCGACCGGTTGGAACTCGTCCTTTACGCCATCCATCAACGGCTGGATTTGCCCCCCGTGCAAGCCACCGCTCCACCCCATTAAGACGCTTCCGGGAATGAGTTTTAATTCCGTCTTTCGAGCTGGGGGGAGTGGAACCACTCCATTCAACTTACCGGTTAGGCTCGAGCCGTTTATTTCTTCTCCGGGTGATTGGGGGCAGCGAAGAGAACCAAACTGCTGTTCGCCTGTGGTGTTGGCCCGCGCTTGGGCGGCGCGCTGTGACATGCGCCTGACAACTCCATCCGTTATCACGCCCAAGACTTCCATTTCGCTTAAGGCCGTGCGGGGAATGAAAGCACGAAGGTTGTTCGAGTAGACATCGGGGGGAGTTACCAGGTATCCCAGCGGATCAATCTCGAGGAGATTGTTGGGAAGAAGCGCCTCCAAAACCTCCGTGTCTTTGAAGGTCATTCGCACCCAAAGTCCGGCCAGCCGGGGGCGACTGCGGAAAATTTTCCGCTCGGCACGGTCCGGGTTACCCTCAAAGTCCCGGACGAAAAACACCGCCTTAATCTCCGACATCGGGACATGCACCAGCCGCCCTTCGCGATCCAGCACCTCGATCTCGCTTGCAAGGTAGCCGTTGGGGTCGAGAAAGCCCTTGATGAGCCCTTTATCGAGCTTCCGAACGACCACGCGCTTGCGGGTTGAGGATGGACCGTTTTTCACAAATAATATTTCTTTATCTCGAGGCAATCTTTTGTTAATTGCCGCTTGGCCACAGAAAATAGCTTGTGCTAGTATAGGGCTCGGGTCTGGCCTGTCAAGTGTTTCAACGACGAGTTGGGGCGCACCTTTTGAGAATTTGTCTTAACCGATTGATAACAAATGCCTTAAGCATAATTAAGGGGAGGGCCCTATACGCCCCTCGCCCGATCGGGGAGGACTGTTTCCAATTATCCAACCGCTCTTCGGTGGCACTGAATTGACGATCCATTCGAGTCTGGCAATCATGCCGAGCCGCGACCGCCTCCACCGAGCGCCTGTACGGGCAAATCCCGCCGAGGTGTCCCGGCCTCCCGCGGGACTCTCCCCGCAGACCGCCACTCCCCTTGCGATTCCTTCCCACGCCCCACTTTTTCCGGAAGTACAGTTGTTTCTTGATTTTGCGCGCGTGGAAAAGGGCTTGGCGACAAACAGCATTGAGAGTTATCGCCGCGACCTCACGGAGTTCTCGGATTTTCTTCACCGCCTGGGAAAATCCCCGTGGCAGGTTGAGCGCGACGGCATCCGCGCCTTTCTCAAGGAGCTCTACGATCGGAATCTCAGTGCCCGTTCGGTAGCCCGGCATCTGGTCTCCTTGCGCAATTTGTTCCGGTTTCTGGTGCGGGAAGGCCGCCTGACGGCGGATCCCACCGCGGATGTTGAGGCGCCCAAGCTTGATCAGTCGCTGCCCAAGTACCTTACCGCCGAAGAGATTGACAAACTGCTTGCGCAGCCGGATGTTTCCACGCCTCTCGGCTTGCGCGACAAGGCCATGCTGGAACTGCTTTACGCCACAGGTATGCGCGTTTCGGAACTTGTACACGTTGGCGCGGCGGATTTCGATATGGGGCTGGGCATCATTCGCTGCCTGGGAAAAGGCCACAAGGAGCGCTTGATTCCGGTAGGCAAATCCGCCTTGCGCGCCGTCGAAGCATACCTTCTCACCGGACGGGCCGCCCTGGCGGGAAAACGCAATCCCCCCTGGCTTTTCTTGAACCGACGAGGTGGAGTGCTTTCGCGCGTGGGCTTTTGGAAAATCCTGGCGGCTTATGGCCGGCGCGCCGGACTGGCGACCGGCCTCACTCCCCACTTGGTGCGGCATTCCTTTGCCACTCACCTGCTCGAGCGGGGCGCCGATTTGCGCTCGATTCAACTGATGTTGGGCCACAGTGACATCTCCACGACGCAGATTTACACGCACGTGCTGAAAGAACGATTGAAGGAAATATACCAATCCCACCATCCTCGGGCCTGAACTTAAGGCCCGGGAGAACGCTGGAAGCCGAACGCCATGAGCGACTACAACTTCCTGATGGAAAGCCGGCTCTCCCCGGAACAGTATGCGGTACTTACTCTGATCAGCCACTTGGTGGCCGAGCAGGGACTCAACCTCTACTTGGTGGGGGGCGCAGTGCGCGACCTCACCCACGGCCAGCAAGTCATCCGCGACCTCGACTTTGTGGTCGAGGGGCCACCCCAACGAATCTTGCGAGCCTTTCCCCGCGCCGATTCGTCCAAATCCGGCCGGGCCCCCCGGGGGCCTGCCGGTGAGTTGCCCCTGACGTTGGAATACCAAAACCTTGACGAACACCTTAACGCCGCCGAACTCCTTTTCTCCAATGGCGTGCGCGCCGAACTGGCCATGTGCCGGGAAGAAATCCACTCGCGTCCCTGGCAGCGGCCGGAGGTCCGTCCCGCCACGGTTTTTGAGGACTTGAAGCGCCGCGATTTCGCCATCAACGCCATGGCCGTCTCGCTCCATCCTAACTCCCGTGGCTTGCTGCTTGACCCCACCAACGGCGCCGGCGATATCGAGCGGCGGGAGATTCGCGCCCTGCAATCCCGCACCTTCTTTGAAGATCCCTCCCGCATCTTTCGCTTTCTGCGCTTGGGAATGCGCTTCGGCTTTACCCCGGATGAACGCACCCAGCGCTGGTTCGACGCCGCTTTGGCCGAGGGCGCCTGGGAACGCCTGGATACTGACCAGCAGGCGCGTGAGTTGGCCGCCATTCTGCACGAGGATCAGCCCGGCCGCATCCTCAAAATGCTTTCGGAGCGGAAACTGCTGGGTGGCCTGGATAAAAAGCTCGCCTCGACGCCCCTGCCCTACGAGCGTTTTGCGCGGATTCGCAATGTGCTGCAAAACGCTCCAGGTGCTGATCCCTTCCTGCTGAACTTTCGCACCTTGGTCGAAAAGCTGGGAGGCGAGCAGCAGGCTCGTTTAGCCAAGAGGATCATTGGAGACACGAAGGCAATCAAGCTGGCCCTCGGCTTACCGCACGAAGCCAAGAAACTCGAGCGGGTGCTCAGCAGCGCCAAAGCCAGCCTGCCCAGCCAGGTTTACCATCTCCTTTCGCCGCAGCCGCAACCCCTGCTGTTCTACCTGCTCGCCAACACCAAGAACGTCAAAGTGCAGAACCGCATCAAGAACTTCCTGTTCAAGTTCCCGCAGATTCTCTCCCGCTTGCCGCGAACGGAATTGCAATCCCTGGGGGTCAAGCCGGGACCGGAGTTTGAACAGATACTCTCCAAAATCTTCGCCCTGCAATTGGACGGAAAAATCAAATCTCACGCCCAGCTTATGAAAGAGATGCGCCAGTTGGCCGGCATCAAAGAACCACCGCCGCCGCCACCCCCTCCGCCTGCGCCTAAGAAGGGAAAAGAAGCGGCAATCGAACTGCCCGCAGGCCCTGGTCGCAAAAAGGGCAGAGGGTCGGCCCCCGCTGTCGAGTCGCCGGCACATCCTCTGGCGGGCAAGGAGTCCAGCGCAGGTCGTCCGGCGCCTGGGCCACCTTCCCAGCCCCTTAAGGCCGGTGCTAAGCCTGCTGCCCAAGGCCGGGATGTTAAAGCCCGGGCGAAGCTCAAGAAAACTGCCAAGCCCAAACGTCCAGTCAAGCCTGCCTCCAAGCGCGGCAGGAAACCGCGGAAGAAGTGAGGGGCACGGGAGAAAAGACCATCTGGCGATTGCCGATAGGCGAATCTCAATTCTCCGTTTTTGATTCTCGCTCCTGAACTGGCGATTTACGATTTGCGCCTTGAGATTTCCGATTTGTGGTTTGCCATTCGGCGCTTCGGACTCCGGACACTGGACTTCGGACTTTCCATTTTGATTCATCTTCTTATCTAACACAGTCGATAACCGATACGCAGAAGTGTGTCACGCCGGGGAAGGGGCGCGGCCATCCTGGCCGCGATCCGAGGAGGCTCACGCCTTGGCGCTGCCCGTGATGCTCAGGCCCAGGCCATCGGACCTAAGATTGGCTCGCTACTCGTAGTGCAGTGCCGTGAGCGGATTCACCCGGGAGGCGCGGCGCGCGGGAATCCAGCAGGCCAGGAACGTGACGGTGGCAAGGAACAACGGCACGGTGGTAAAGGTGACCAAGTCGTAGGGGCGAATTCCGTAGAGGAAGGCGGCGAAGACCCTGGCTACTGCCAGCGCGGCGGCCAGTCCGAGTACCATGGCGACCAGCGCCAGCAACATGCCCTGGCGAATGATGAGGCTTTGGACTTCGCCGGTCTGGGCGCCCACTGCCATGCGGATGCCGATCTCACGCGTGCGCCGGCTAACCGAATAACTCATCACTCCATAAAGTCCAACCGCGGCGAGCAGCAGGCCGACGAAGCCGAAGACCCCAAACAGTGTGCCCGCCAGGCGAGGAAGAAAGAGAGCGTCGCGGAGGTGTTCCTCCATGGTGGCTTCGTTGTATATAGCCATCGTGGGGTCGAGGGTGTGTATGACTTGGCGCACGGAGTGTTCCGTCGCGCCATAGTCACTTGACGTGCGGACCAGCAGCGAAAAACCTAGGAAGGCGGGGTCGCTGCCGGCGCTTTGTTCGAGCGAGCGGAAAAGTACGGGGCGAAGGTCCTCACCGAGGGTGCGGGACTTAATGTTCTTCACCACGCCGATGATCTCGTAGGTCATACCGCCGCCCGAAACACGGCGGCCGAGGGGATTCTCCCCGCCCATGATTCGTTCGAGGAAGGCCTGGTTCACGACCGCGACATTGGGGGCGTTCGCCGCCTCGGCCGAAAAATCATGCCCGGCGACAAGAGGGATGCCCATGGTCTCAAAGTAGCCTGAAGTGACCATGTAGAGGTCCACGTTGGGGTCGGAGTCCGTCGGTGGGCGGCCCTCGACGTGGAAAGCGTCGCTCCGATTGCCGCCAGAAAGGGGAACGCTATCGGTGCACACGGCTGAGGTGACACTCGGCAGATTCGCCACGCGCTGGCGCAGTTCGGTGAGGAACTGGGTGGTGCGCTCGACCGTGTAGCCATGGACGCGGGGATCGACGGACATCATCAGGATGCCATGCGAGCGAAAGCCGATGTCGATGCCGGAGGCGCGCTCCATGCTGCGAAGGAAGAGTCCCGTGGCGCAGAGCAGCACGAGCGACATGGCGATTTGCGAAACGATGAGGGTGTTGCGCAGTGTCCATCGGCGGCCCGGGCGGGCAAGAGCGTCTTCCCCCTTTACTGCACCGGACAGCGTGAGGCGCGAGGCCGCCCAAGCCGGGGCCAGTCCAAAAAGTAACCCCGAACCGACGCTGAGAGCGAAGGTGTAGAGCAGAACGCGCAGGTCAACGCGGACACTCAGGTCAAGGGGAACTGGCGCAGGCAATCGAAACACGGACAGGGCCTGGGTGGCCCAGAGCGAAAGAGCTAAGCCAAGCAAACCGCCACCGAGCGAAAGCAACACGCTTTCCATAAGCACCAGACGTTGCAAGTGAGCGCGTGTGGCGCCCAGGGCAAGGCGCACGGCCATTTCCCGTTGACGGGTGGAGGCCTGTGCCAAAAGCAGATTGGTGACGTTGGCGCAGGCGATCGAGAGAACCAACAACACCACTACCATGAGTGCGGACAGGAACATCAGGACGGCGGACTTTTCCTTCGGGGGCAACGAGCCGGCTTGCTCGAACCGGAATCCGCCACCCTTGTCGGTTCCAGGGTATGCCACGGCAAAGCGCTGGGCGAGAGTGCTGAGTTCGGCGGCGGCCTGCGTGCGCGCAGCGCCGGGACGAAGACGCGCGACGACGGCGAGCCAGTGTGACTCGCGCGAGGCGCGGTTCGGGACGCTGGGGGCCAACTGCTCAAGATTTCCCAGTGGGACCCAGAACTGAGGGTCGAGGATAAGGTCAAGTCCACGGAACTCCGCAGGAGCGATGCCCACAACCGTGAAAGGCCGGCCGGAGAGGGTAATGGATTTGCCGAGGATAGCGGGGTCAGAGGCGAAACGGCGTTGCCACAGGCGCTGGCTGAGGACAATTACCGGAAGCCTTTCCTCGTCGCGGGCGAAACCGCGGCCCAGCATCATGCGAAGCTGCGCGACGTCGAAATAGTTGGAAGTGGTTGCCTGGCCCCATACGCGTTCGGGCTCGCCCTGGCCGCCGATCGAGGCAGGGAGAAGTTCGTAATATGCAGCAGCGCCGGAGAACGACCGTGCCTGATCGCGGACGTTGGTGTAGAGCGGCCAGGAGAAGTGGTTGCAGCACTGCTCGCCGTCATGAGTGGTGTGTAAACTCATGAGCGTGGAGGGATTGCCCACGGCGGCAGGGCGTAGCACAAACCTGCTGACCATGGAAAAAATGGTGGCATTGGCGGCAATGCCAAATCCGATGGAGATGATGACCGCCAGTACGATGCCAGGTGATTGGGATAGCCGCCGAAAGGTGTACGCCAGGTCTTGGCGCCAAGTTGCCATGTTGTTGTTGCCCTCAGGCTGTTATTACGTAACAACCGGACCGATTGTTCCCGTCGCGTCGAGGTAGAACCCCCGATGGCAGGGGGTGGGTACAAGCGTAGCTCAAATCTCCGGCCAACTTGTGCCATTGACACGTCGATTGCACAGCGATATTGTCTGGCTCCGCGAGGTTGGACAAGTCGATAGGTGCGGACTCATACTAAAGGGAGAATGCAAATGGAAGATAAGATCCGCAAGAGCTCGAATATCTCTCAGAGTGAAAGCAGTCGCCGTGATTTCTTGAAGAGCGCTACGACGGTTGCCGCGGGCTTGGTCGTGCCGATGGCGCTCCAGGCGGAAACCGCTGACCTGCTGCCCAGGGTCATGCTGGGGCCGCATCGGGTCTCGCGGCTGATCGTCGGCAGCAACCCCATTTATGGCTATTCGCATTTCAACAAACAGTACAGCCAACATATGCTCGAGTGGTTCACGGATGAGCGTATCGTCAATTTACTGCTGGATTGTGAAAAGTCCGGCATCAACACCTGGCAGTACAGTTTCAATTACGACCAGAAGCGGCAAATCCCCAAGATTCGCGAGGCGGGGTGCAAGATCCAATTCATCTGCCTGGCCGCTTCCTGGCACTACGACGAAAAGATGGCGCGGACGCCGGAAACCGTTCTGGAAGGGACGATCAAATGCGCGCAAGCGGCGGCAGAGTTCAAACCCATTGGTATCGCCTTCCACGGCCATGCCACCGACCTCCTCTACCGCGCGGGGAAAATCGATCTGCTCAAGACCTATATTGACAGCGTTCACGACCTGGAAATCACGGCCGGCATTTCCACGCACAACCCCAAAATCCTGGAAACGCTCCAGGAGAAGGGATTTGCCAACGACTTTTACATGGCGGGGTTGCACTATGTCAGCCGGCGCCCCGAGGATTGGATGAAGGAGATTGGTACGCTTCCCCTGGACGAGGGCTGGATTGCCTCTGACCCGCCCAAGATGGCGGAGGCCATACGCAAAGTGAATAAACCCACGCTGGTTTATAAGGTGCTGGCGGCAGGCCGCAAATGCGATTCGGAAGAACAGAAGCGCCAAGCCATCAAATGGGCATATCAGAACATCAAACCAACGGATGCGACCATTATCGGCCTCTATCCGTGCTATTCCGACCAAGTCACGGAAACCACCAGGATGGTGCGCGAGGTTCTGGCGTAAGGGGGAAAAGCGAGTGACGATTGACCAGTGACGGGTGACAAGCGGGCGCAAGACTAAAATCGAAACTGGAAACTTGAAACCCGTCTGATTTTCGAGATTCGATTTTCGAGTTCAGGCCCTTGCCGGCTCGTCACTGGTCACCCGTCAGTGATTTTTAGGGTTCGTCAACGTGCGAGGTATCAGAAGCGGGGAGCACATCGCGCACCCCCGCGATCCAAACATACAGAGTGGGGAGCAGAAAGATGCTCATCACCAGGTCGGAAATCAGCCCACCAACTATGACGATGGCAAAGGGTCGCTGAGAGTCGGAGCCAATGGCGTGCGACAAGGCCGCGGGCAGCAGGCCCAACGTGGCAACCAACATGGTCATCATGATGGGGCGTAATCGCAGAACCGCACCCTCAATCGCCGAGTCCTCAATCGAGTAACCCCGCACCCGGCGCTGGTTGATATACTCGAGCATAATTACCCCCGTCTGGACGGAGACCCCGAAAAGCGCCAGGAACCCCACGCCCGAGGAAACGCTGAGGTTGGTGCCCGAGACCAATAGCGCCAGCAGACCACCAAAGGGGGCTATCATGACGGCGGTGAGAATGAGCAGTGCCCACTTCAGGGATTTGAACATTGTATAGAGGATGATGAAAATCAGCAGGACCGTGATCGGGACGATGACGAAAAGGCGTGCCGCGGCACGTGTCTCGCTCTGGTACTCGCCTTCCCAGTCGAGGTGATACCCCCGCGGCAACTGCACCTGCGCATTGACCTTGGCGATCGCTTCGTTAACCGTGCTGCCCAGGTCGCGCTCCCGCACGCTGTATTTGATGGCAACAAAGCGTTGATTCCCCTCGCGATAGATTTCCGAAGCTCCGTCACGTTCTTCGATGGTGCAGAGCTGCTTCAACGACACGCGTTCGCCACTGGGCGACAGCAAACGAATGTTTTCCAGTGCATCCCGGGTGTCACGGTACTGGGGAAGATACCGCAGCACGAGGTCGTAGCGCTGCTCGCCTTGCAGAACTTGGGTTAGAGCATTGCCTCCGACGGCCGTTTGGATGGCATCCTGCACATCCCCGACGTTGATTTGATAGCGCGCGGCTTGCTGGCGGTCGACCTCGAAGTTTTCGTTGGGTTGGCCCAGGGCTCGAAATACGCCAAGATCCTCAATCCCCTTGACGGTGCGCATGATGCTGACAACCTGGTCGGCCTTGTCCTCCAGGACCTTCAAATCGTCACCGTAGACCTTGGTGGCAAGCTCTCCCTTTACCCCGCTGACCGCCTCTTCCATGTTGTCTTCAATGGGCTGAGAAAAACCCCAGACGGCCCCGGGGATTTTTTCCAGTTGCTGGTTCATAGCGGCGATCAATTCATCCTTATCCTGGTGAAATATGGGGCGCCATTCCTCTTTGGGTTTCAGACCCACGAAGTATTCCGTGTTAAAGAAGCCCGTGGTGTCGGTTCCATCGTCCGGGCGTCCCACTTGGCTGGTGGTTTCCGTAACCTCGGGGAAGGAGGCCAGCAACACGCGCGCCTGGTTCGCCACCCGGATGCCTTCGGTCGGACCGGTGCTGGGCGAGAGCGTGCCGCGCACCCAGAGCGCCCCTTCATCCAAGTGCGGCAAAAACTCCGAGCCGATCACGCCGCTCGTGCCCAGATAAATCGCGATGAGCACGCTTGACCCCGCCAGTCCGACCGTCAGGGCGCGGTGGTGAATGGCCCATCGGACGGCAATGCGGTAGCGGGTGGTAAGGAAGCTTACGACCGGATTACGCCATTCGTGCGTGCCTTTCCGGAACAGGAAACTTGCCAGCACCGGCGCCACCACGATGGAGAAAAGCAGCGCGCCCAGCAGCGCGAACGCCACGGTCCAGGCCATGGGTTTGAACAGGCGGCCCTCGACTCGTTGCAATGTAAAAATAGGAATGTAGGCAGTGATGATGATGGCGATGGCGTAGAAAACCGGGCGCTGGACTTCATGGGCGGCGACGCGAATGCGCTGCTCGATGGTATATTCCTCTCCCCCACTCTCGCGCTGGTGCAAGTGGCGAACGATGTTCTCAATCATCACCACGGCGCCGTCCACCACCATGCCGAAATCGAGCGCCCCAAGCGACAACAGATTGGCGGGAATATGCTTGAGGTCCAGACAGATTGACGCGAATAACAAGGAAAAGGGGATGGTGAGGGCCACAATGAGCGCGCCACGGGCATTCCCAAGGAAGAGAAAGAGCACGATAATCACCAAGGCCATGCCCTCGCCCAGATTGTGCAACACTGTGTGAGTGGTGAAATGAATGAGGTCGGTACGGTCGATAAACGGGACGATTTTCACGCCCGGAGGCAAAATGCGATCGTTCAACTCTTGCACTTTGGCTTCGAGGCCCTTGAGCGCGGTCTCGGTGTCGGCGCCTTTGCGCATGGGGACCCACGCGGACACTACATCATTGTTGTCAATGATCTTTCCGTCCTCGCGGTGAATCGCGCGGCCGAACTGGCCCAGGCGGATCTTGGGGCCTTGCGCCACCACGGCGATATCCTTTACCCGCAGCGGTGTGCCCGTCTTGGTCACGAGGACCGTGTTCTCGATGTCTTGCACATTTCTCACCAGCCCCACTTCGCGAATATTGATCTGTTGCAACCCCGCCTCGATGAAGCTCCCGCCAGCATTGACATTGTTGTTGCTGATCTGTTGCTCCACTTGGGCAAGGCTCAGACCGTAAGCAATCAGCTTATTAGGGTCAACGCGAACCTGATACTCGCGCGTGGGACCACCGAAGCTGGCAACGTCCACGATGTCGGGGGCCGCCTTCAGGTTTTTTTCCACCACCCAGTCTTCCAGCGACTTCAAGTCCATAACGTCGTATTGAGGATTGGTGTTGTATAGCGTGAAGAAGTAGATTTGGCCGACAGGGCTCCAGTCGGTGCCCATTTGGGGCGTCACACCCGCCGGCAAGGTGACTTGCGAAAGCCGTTCCAAAACCCTCTCGCGGTCGCGGAAGTTCTCCTCTTCGTCATCAAAGATCAACTTCAGGTCGGAAAGTCCAAAGAGCGAGAATGAGCGGAGATGCACTACATGGGGAATGCCATTCATTACGGTTTCAAGAGGAATCGTGACCTGTTGTTCAATTTGTTCGGCAGAGATTCCCGGCCACTGCGTGATGATCTCCACATAGTTGTCGGCAACGTCCGGGTTGGCTTCGACCGGGAGTTTATGGAACGAAACCAGGCCCCAGAAGAACAGCACGACGGCAATGCCGATCACCAGAAGGCGATTGTTCAGGGCGTAATCGACGATGCGGCGTATCATTTACTGTTCCACCGTGGCCTGAAGATCCAGGGCATTCGCCACCACCTGCTGACCCGGCTTAAGGCCCGAGATGATTTCCTGCAATTGGCTCGGGGTAGCCGGAAGCATCTTGCCGGTAACCACTTCCACGCGCCGGAAGCGCCCATCCCCCACCGGGGTGTAAACCCAGTTGCGGTCGTGCAAGTGCAGCACGGCGGTGGCCGGAACGCTGGAATAGGTTTCTTTCTTGGGGCCGTAAAAGGTGGCGGTGACAAACATCCCCAATCGCAACATTCCGGGGTTCGGAACTTCCAGCCGGACTTTGGCCGTGCGGAGGTTGGGATCGAGGATGGGACCGATATTGCCGATCCGGCCCCTAAGGGCCACGTCCGGGTAGGCGTTCAAATGAACGGCCGCGTACTCGCCGAGACGAACAAAGGGAAGGTCGTTCTCGTACACGTCGCAGAGAATCCAGACATGCGAGAGGTCGGAGATGGTAAACGCATTCGGCGATGCCAAGCCCTGCGTCCCTGCCGCGACCGTCACCTGCTGATCCGTGATCACGCCGGAGGCGGGGGCGCGGATTTCGACGATCGCCGAGGGGTTCCGCAGATCTGCCCCGAGAATGCGAAGGTGATCCAGTGCGGTTTCAACGGTGACCTTGGCCTTGGTCTCGGTGTCCTCGGCAACTTGCAGATCGTTTAGCGCAATGGCACCGTGCTCATACAAGCTTTTCGAGCGGGTAAGTTGCGTATCCGCCAAGGTTTCATCCGCAACCGCCTGGCGGTAATCGGAAAACGCCTGGGCAATGTCCTGACTTTGCACCCGCATAAGGGCCTGCCCTTTGCTCACGGTGTCGCCCAGGCGGGCGTGAATATCCACGATGCGCCCCGAGGCGAGCGAAACCACCGGGATGTTGCGTGAAACGTCGGGGCTGACGGTGCCGGTTACGTCCAGCTCCGGAGACGTTTTATATTTGCCCGCCGTGGCCAGGGAAAACTGCTCGGGATGATCGACGCTGAATGCGCCACCATCCTGTTCCTGCACGACTTGCGCGGGCGGTGGTGCTTCGGCCGGATCATCATTTTTCCCTCCACCGGTGCAGTTTGACGAAAAGAGAAGCGCGAGGCTGGCGCTCAGCGCGAGTCCCGTTGTAATGTAAATTCGGCGTTTCGTAATCCACCATCCTTATTCGGGGAACAACCATCTCTGCGCCTGAATGGCAGCCACGGTGGTTGGATTAAAAGTCACTTTTTACGCACTATTGATATCACGATGCATTCGTGCCGAGGGCTCCCCTCCCTGAGCTCACCGTCTGCGAATCTCGTTCTGAACTTCGCTGACGGCGCCCAGCGCCGGTTTTTGGCGGCGCGCGCGATCACAGAGTTGGAAGCGAAGCGGCTGGCCACTCGTTTCCAGGGACCAGCTTGAGTCGCTTACACCTCGGAAGGAGGGGCGCGACCTTCGTGCGTGGAAACTAGCGTAAGGCAGAGAAGGCGAGTTTCGACCGGGGCGGCCAAACCTGAGAACAAATACAGACCAGCGATTGAAAAAGGGGCAGGGGGCACAACTGCCATGGAAGAGCTGCCCGCGCGGAGGCACGCTTGCACCATATTCCGGGCCTTTATCACTGACCGGGATGAATCTTCCATGGCGGCCTGCTCGGCGTGCAAATCGTCAGTCAGGGAGATGACGGGAAAGAGCAGAATCAGAGCAACGCTAAGGGCCAGCAGGGCAAAATTTTGGTTTTTTTCACGGTTTGCGCGCGCCCCGCTGTGCTCTCGGGGGTACCACAAAAGGAAGGCCGCTATTGCCACCAGCAACCAGGTTGCGTTCAACAGAACTTCCATGGGACGAACAAACTCTATCATGATAATGGACCGGGCACAGGGCCTAACGCCTCGACCGTAGTGGCCTCATTTCAACGCAACGCCGCCATCTTGGCGGCTTCTGTGCCGGCTGGAAGCCGGCGTTACGCCTCATTAGGGCACCAACGCCTCGACTCTTGCCATTCGAGCCGAAACCATTTTACCACCTTTTCGATGCGGTTGTTTTTCAAGAGGTTGACTGGAAAGGTGTTCCAGGCGCCTTCCCCGCCGCGGTAATTCGGAGGAGCCTTTCCTCAAAGGTGCAAAAAAGTTCGAAGTTCCGGATCCGAGCGGACCTTCCAAATGTGGCCATCTATCCAATAGTGCAGCAGTCCAGGCGCGGCAAAGAAGGAGAAGATGATTTGGTTCCGCGTCCCGATGTTCATCAGCCCCACCCCGTCGCGCAGAACAAAGCGCGGGACGACGTCGAACACAATGGCGTACAGCGCCGCGGCCGCGACATAGGTGAGCCACCGGGCATTCACCAAGGTTGCCAGCCCGTAATAACGAGGCATGGGGGAATCCCGGCCGTATTTGTTCCGGTTATAGAACCAGATCAAGCGGTGATACTGCACGTTGTGATAAATCGTCGCGGCGGCGTAAACCCCCAACAACGGCATCGCGCTGTGAAAGAGCAGGTAGTTGACGGGGATGGCTGCCGCGAAAAGAATCTGCTTCGGCCAGTTCAGGGACAAACCCAGACGCCATTTCTGCACTTGCCGAACCAGATAAGCAAGCGTCACCAGTATTACCAGAAACAGGAGCAGGTTTTCATAGAGGGAACCCAAGCGCGGCGGAATCGGGAAGGGAAGCATGGCGGCGGCGTCCTTGTTGTGCAAGGGAAAGGTGAGGAAGGGGTAATAGAATGCTGCCGCGAAAAACAGCTTGTCCAGCCTCATGTCCTCAGGCCGGAAGTCGCGATTCTTTTTCTTGTACATCATCATGAAGCCGTAGTGCTGCTTGAAGACGTGGTAGTAGCCCCAGATGATGGTGGCAAGCTCCAGCAGATTGCCCAAGTGGAAAAGGATTAAGACAGGACCAACGGCAAGGAAAAACGCGAGGCTTCCCCAAAGCCACCGGCCGCGGCGCTCGCGTTCCTGGGCATCCAGGTAGGTTCGGGAGATCGTGGCAAAACCGTGCGTCTCGTCGAAGACAACCGCCCAAATTGCCACCAGGAGAATCAGGGGCACGTGGGTGAACCGCCAGAGCGCCCAAAAAATGTAGGCAGAAGCAACTCCCCCGATGGTGAACCATAGCAGGTCGGCGCGGGGCGAAACGATCCAAGCAGCTTTAACTCTCTCCTGCACTCCCATTGTTGCCGTTGCCATAGGTAGAAACCCCTCCGTGGATTTTGCAGGAGCCACGACGGTCCCCGAAAAACGGCAATCTCAAAGTGTTTTGACCTATGCCCTATCCCGAAAAACCTTTAGCCACAGTTTTGCCATGAGCCCTGTGAACTGATCCCCTTATGTCTTTTAGATGATGGTCGGAGCCAGGAGGTTTCACGGCCATGAATCGAACCGGGATGGGGTCAGAGTTGCTCGTTTCGCACCCAGCCAAACCTGCTTGGAAAGGCGATTCAAGCGTGGTACCCTAGGATTTCCAAAGGGCTGGGCTTCGGCAAGCAAATTAAAACGATACGCAACCATCAGAGGAGGGCAGCATGAGACGCAGGGACTTCCTTAGGACGGCGGCACTCGGTGTAGGCGCCGCATGGGTGGGAACGAAACCGCTCGCGGGGCTGGCGGCGGAGCAAGGTCCGCGCTTTAGCGCGGCAGACACGGTGGTGCTGGGGAAAACGGGAATTCATACCAGCCGCTTGGCCTGTGGAACAGGCACCATGGGGGGTGATCACCACTCCAATCAGACGGCATTGGGGATACAGGGACTCGGCGACCTCCTCTGGCGGGGCTATGACCAGGGGCTGCGGTTTTTTGACGCGGCGGATTCCTATGGCTCGCATCCGCACGTGGCAGAGGCGCTGAAACACCTCCCGCGCGAGAAAGTCACCATCATGACCAAGTCCGGGGCCCGCGAACCCGTGCAGATGCGCGCGGACATCGATCGCTTTCGCAAGGAACTGAACACGGATTACATCGATGTGCTGATGATGCACTGCTTGACGGAAGATACCTGGACAGAACGCTTCCGCCCCGCCATGGACGTCCTCTCCGAGATGAAGGACAAGGGGATTATTCGCGCCCACGGCTGCTCCTGCCATAAGATCGAGGCCTTGCGCGAGGCCGCCCAATCGCCCTGGGTGGACGTCATGCTCTCGCGTATCAACCCCATCGGTTCGCACATGGATGCTGACCCGGAAACCGTCAAGGCAACCCTGGCCCAGGGACGCGCCAACGGGAAGGGAATCATCGGCATGAAGATTTTGGGCCAGGGCGACATGCGCACCCGCCAGGATGAGGCGCTGAAGTACGCCCTCTCGCTGGGAATCCTGGACGCCTTCACCATCGGCGCGGAGAGTGCCGCCGAACAAGCGGACCTGATTAGTAGGATTGCTGTTGTGAAGGCGTAGGAAGCAAAAAATAAAAGCGCCTGCTGCCGGCGTCGTGATTCCTGCGGATTGGGGATCATGTCATCGCCATGCACCAAGCCCTCTCTGGGCGTAGACAACCAAACCGGCATATGTAAATATCTTAAGCTCTATGCCCAGCAAACACCGGAAGGCCCTCTTTGCAGTCATGCTCGTGGTGACTTGCGCCGCAACCCTGCGGGCGCAGGAATCCCCTCCGCCCGCTCCGGCGGCCCGGCAAGAGCTTCCGCCCACCAATGATCCCAAGGAGATTGTGCGTCGAGCTTTGGATGTGGACCAGAGCGACTTTCAGCTTGCCCGGAACTACACCTACGAAGAACGCGAGGAGATGAAGGTGCTGGGCAAGGGTGGGGCGGTTAAAAAGCGGGAGATCAACACCTACGACGTCACCATGGTTTACGGTGAGGCGTACACGCGGCGCATCGGCAAAAACGACAAGCCGCTGTCTGAAAAGGATGAGGAGAAAGAGGCGGAAAAGGCCAATAAGTTCGTCGCCGAACGCGAGAACGAAAGCGAAAAGGAACACCAAAAACGCGTGGAGAAGCAGGAGAAAGAACGCCAGGAGGAGCGCGCCTTCGTTCGCGACATCATCAACGCCTATGATTTCCAAATCCTGGGTGATGAACAGGTGGACGGCCATGACACCTTTGTAATTGCCGCCACCCCCCGCAAGGACTTCCGTCCCACGCAGCCCCATGCCGATATCCTGCCCAAGCTCCAGGGGAAGTTATGGATTAGCAAGAAGGATTATGGCTGGGTGAAACTGGATGTTGAGACCCTGGACACGATTTCCTGGGGGCTTTTAATCATGCGGATTCACAAGGGAGCACAAATTCGCTTTGAACAAACTCGCGTGAATGATGAGATCTGGCTGCCGCGCAGCCTTTCCCTGAATGCCAACATGCGCGTGGCCTTGGTGGCGAGCGGCGACATTGACATGGAGTGGAGCTATTCCAAATACAAGAAGTTCGCCGTGCAGGTTTTGCCGGGAGCCGAGGAGGTTAAGCCCACGGCGGATCCCCCTCGACAGAAATAGGAAAGAATCACTGCATTTACCGCAGAGGCACAGAGAGGCAGAGCGAACTAAGTGCGAGGCGCCAGGTGTAAGTGAAATCCTAATACCTTACTCCTGACACCTGTCACCTGTTTTCCTCTGCGCCTCCGCGTCTCTGCGGTGCGAAGTCCTAGCAAGCGAGCGCGCAGAATGTAGTATCCTCATTCTTATGGACCCCAGCGGAGCCACAGAGAAACCTCAGCCCAAGCCGCCTGCCTCGCAGCATCAAGCTCTGCTGGAAGTCACCGAATCGATTGCTACGCACCGCGACCTGCCGGAACTTTTTCATGATCTTAAAGAACGCCTGCCGCGTTTGGTGAATTTCGATACATTGTGGCTGGTGTTGCACGAGCCGGCGCGAAATGTAATGCGGGTGCACATCCTCGAGACCCCATCGCACGTCTACGTGGATTTTGTCGAGCGCACGATTCAGGACGCTCCGGCCGGCTGGGTCTGGGAACGGCAAGAGGCTCTTATTATTTCCGACCTGGAGCAGGAAACACGCTTCGAACAGGCGATGGTGTCGCTGCGGGACATCGGTGTCAAGTCTTTCTGTATCCTGCCGCTAACCAGTGCGCACAGGCGCTTGGGAGCTGTCGGGTTCGGCAGCCAGCGCGTAGGGACGTATGGTGACGAAGGGGTGGAGTTCCTCCACCTCGTCGCCCGGCAAATTGCCGTCGCCGTGGATAACGCCCTCAACTACCAAGCCGCCCAGGCATTACAAGAACAGCTCCAGCACGAGCGGGATCGCCTAAAATTATTGCTGGATTTGAACAACAGCGTGGTCTCCACGCTCGATCTGCGGCAGATATTTCGCGCCATCTCGGCAAGTATTCGGCAGGTCATGGAGTGCGATTACGCCAGCGTAGTTCTTCCCGAGCCCGATGGTGAGGAGTTAAGAGTGTACGCGCGCGACTTCTCGCAGGGGGGAGAATCCTGGCAGGAAGAAATCGTGGTTCCAGCCGCCGGTCGGCCTGCCGGCGAAGTCCTAGAGTCAGGCAAACCGCTCATTCTCGATCGCCAAGCGCTGGGCAGATACGGCACCCACCTTAATCTCTGGAAGATGGGGTTGAAATCGGTTTGTGTCCTTCCTATGATCAGCCGCGAGCGGGTTATCGGGACCATAAATCTCGGACGGCTGGGAGAGGGCGCTTTCTCCCCGGGGGACGTTGATTTCCTTCTCCAGGTGGCCAGCCAGATTGCCATTGGCGTTGAAAATGCGCTGAATTATGAACAGGTTACCGAGGCTCGGGAAAGGCTGGCGGAGGAAAGGAACTACCTTAGCGAGGAGATTCGCACCGAGCATGACTTTGAAGCGGTAATCGGGCAAAGCCCCGCCCTCAAGCGGATCTTGAAGCAGGCGGAATTGGTCGCGCCCACCGGATCAACCGTCCTCATCCTGGGAGAAACCGGGACGGGCAAGGAAATCCTGGCGCGGGCCATCCACGCGATCAGCCCACGGCGCGAACGCACGTTTGTTAATGTGAATTGCGCTGCCATTCCTGTGGGTCTCCTGGAAAGTGAACTCTTCGGCCACGAAAAGGGCGCTTTCACCGGGGCGATCGCGCAGAAGATCGGGCGTTTTGAATTAGCGCATCAAGGAACGCTCTTTCTTGATGAAGTCGGCGACATCCCCTTGGAATTGCAACCCAAGCTCATGCGTGTGCTGCAAGAAAGAGAATTTGAACGGTTGGGGAGTACGCGGACCGTTAAAGTGGATACCCGTCTAATCGCCGCTACGAGCCGGGATTTGACGCAAATGGTGGAAAATCGGGAGTTCCGCAGTGACCTCTACTACCGCTTGAACATTTTCCCCATTCTTGTCCCACCCCTGCGCGAACGCCCGGAGGATATTCCCCTCCTGGTGGCTCATTTTACGGACAAGTACGCACGAAGAATGGATAAGCGAATCAATAACATACCGACTGAAACCATGGACGCACTTAAGCGCTATCACTGGCCGGGGAATGTGCGCGAATTGCAGAATTTCATCGAGCGCGCCGCGATTCTCACCGCGGGATCGACTCTTCAGGCGCCGCTGGCGGAGCTGCGGCTAGTGGGACGGGAAGTGCAACGCAAATCGCGCACCCTCGCCGAAAACGAACGCGAGCAGATTCTGCAGGCTTTACGGGAATCGCAGTGGGTCCTGGGAGGTCCCGGAGGCGCGGCGGATAAGTTGGGACTGAAGCGCACAACGCTATTCTACAAAATGCAAAAGCTGGGGATTACACGTCCCGCGCGCTGACGCATGTCCGTCACCGCGTCAATATTTTGACGTAAATTCCGTAATTTGACACCAAAAGAACATCCTCACGATTTACAATCTTATGTATAACTTGCTATTTTTCAGCATATTGCTGTAGAACTACGATTTGAATGACAATGGAATGAGACATGCCTTCTCCGTATCCTGGGGAACATGGCAATATTCTGCCGTCTTCCCCAACCTGCTCACAGTAACCAGGTTCAGGCGGAAGGGATTGCAAGGGCCGCACGGGTTTGAACTTTCTGCCGGCTTTGAGCCTTACCAATTAGGGCCGACGGAGGATGAGGTTCCAGTCATCTCACTATGTGGATTGTCCGATTAGCTTTACGACGGCCCTACACTTTCATCGTGATGGCGATAGTCATCATGATTCTCGGGGCGCTTTCCATCATCCGCACCCCCAAGGACATCTTCCCCAACATCAACATCCCGGTGGTAAGCGTCCTTTGGAACTACACGGGCCTCTCTGCTGACCAGATGGCGAATCGGATAGCGGTCATCAACCAACGTGCTCTGACGTTGACGGTGAATGACATTGAGCACATTGAGTCCGAGTCGCTGAACGGCATCGCCGTCATCAAGATATTCTTCCAACCGGGCGCCAGCATCAGCACTGCGCTCAGCCAAGTGACAGCAATCTGCCAGACTCAGCTTCGGCAATTGCCACCCGGCACCACTCCTCCGCTCATCATCCAGTACAGCGCTTCCACCGTGCCCATTCTGCAATTGGGGCTTTCGGGGCAGGGGCTTTCCGAGCAGCGGTTATTTGACTTGGGGGCGAATTTCATCCGCGTCCAACTGGCCGATGTGGAAGGTGCCGCCATTCCCTGGCCTTACGGGGGAAAGCCGCGCCAAGTGCAGGTGGACCTTGACACTGCCTCCTTGCAGGCCAAGGGGCTCTCGCCTCAAGACGTGGTGAGTGCCCTCAGCTCGCAGAACCTGATCCTTCCTTCCGGGACTTCCAAAATCGGCCCGTACGAGTATGACGTTGAGAACCAACGGCAGCCCTCTAACCACCTCCGAGCTCAATGATTTACCTATAAAAACCTCAGGCAGCACGGTAATTTACATTCGCGACGTTGCCCATGTGCGCGATGGATTCCCGCCGCAGACCAACATCGTACGCGTCAATGGCCAACGGGCGGCGCTGATGACGGCGATGAAGACGGGGAATTCCTCGACCCTGGACATCATCTCCCAAATCAAAGCGGAGTTGCCGGTTATTCTGAAAGGTTTACCGCCCCAATTGCAAGTCCACTACTTAAATGACCAGTCCATCTTCGTGCGGGCCGCCATTAAGGGTGTGGTGAGGGAGGCGCTCATTGCCGCCCTCCTTACGGCGGCGATGATTCTGTTGTTCTTGGGGAGCTGGCGGAGCACCATCATTATCGCGGTTTCCATCCCGCTTTCCATCCTAACCTCCCTGGTGATGCTCAGTGCGCTCGGGCAGACCATCAACATCATGACGTTAGGGGGGTTCGCTTTGGCGGTGGGGATTCTGGTGGACGACGCCACGGTTGAAGTCGAGAACATCAACCGGAACATCGCCATGAACAAAGAAATCCTGGTGGCGATTTTGGATGGCGCGTCGCAGATTGCCGTCCCGGCTTTTGTCTCGACCCTCGCCATTTGCATAGTTTTCGTGCCCATGTTTTTCCTCACCGGGGTCGCCCGGCACCTCTTTATCCCCCTGGCGGAGGCGGTAAGTTTCGCTATGCTGGCGTCCTACTTGCTATCCCGGACCTTGGTGCCGACCATGGCGCGGTACTTGCTTCGCGGCCACGAGCACGACGCGCAGAATCTGGAAGCCGAGGCCCAGCGCCACTTTTTGGCAAGGCTGCAAATCAGATTTGAACACGCCTTCGAGCGCTGGCGCGGAAATTACAAGCGCGGGCTGACGGCCTGCCTGCGCCATCGGGCCTGGTTGGCGGTGGGGGTTCTGGGCGCTGCCGCCGCCTCGTTTTTGCTGATTCCCTTGATTGGCCAGGACTTCTTCCCCAAAGTTGACAGTGGGCAGTTTAATCTGCACTTGCGGGCTCCCACCGGGACCCGCATTGAAGAGACAGCCCTGCTTTGCGACCATGTCGAGCGTTCAATTCGCCAGGAGATTCCTTCTCAGGAAATCAGCAGCATTATCGATAACATTGGGTTGCCCTACAGCAGCGTGAATCTCTCTTACAGCAACTCGGCTCCCATCGGCACCGGGGACGCTGACATTATGGTTGCGCTTTCGGAGGACCATCAGCCCACGGCGGAGTATGTCCGCAGGCTGCGATTGAGATTAGCCGAGGAATATCCGGGCGTGACGTTCTACGTCCTGCCCTCTGACATGGTCAGCCAGATTTTGAATTTCGGCCTCCCGGCGCCCATCAATGTTCAAGTCGTGGGGCACGACTTGGCCGCCGATCGGCGTTTCGCCGAGAGTCTGATGCGCCGGCTCAAATACATCCCCGGCGCGGTTGATTTGCGGATTCAGGAACCTTTCAACTTGCCCCGCCTTCAGGTTGACATCGACCGAACGCGGGCGGAGCAAGTGGGTTATACGCCCCTCAACATCGCCAGCGACTTGCTGATTTCCTTGAGTGGCAGTTTCCAGACCTCTCCCACTTATTGGCTTGACCCGCGATCCGGCGTCAGCTACGCCATTACCACCCAAACGCCGCAGTACCGCGTGGACTCGCTCCAGGATCTGCAAAACATCCCCATTACGAGCTCCAATGGCGCTCCGCCGCAGATCCTGGGGAATCTGGCCACGATTAGCCGCGGGGCTTCCCTCGCCGCAGTCTCACATTACAATGTTCAGCCCGTAATCAACATATACGGTTCCGTACAAGGAAGGGACTTGGGGGGAGTGGCGCGTGATCTCGATCGCATGGTGGAGGAGAGCCAGAAAGATCTGCCGCGGGGCTCGCGGACCATCGTGCGCGGGCAGATTGACACGATGCGCTCGTCCTTCTCGGGATTGTTGGCAGGCTTGGTTTTCTCCATCGTGCTGGTTTATCTCTTGATCGTGGTGAACTTCCAATCCTGGCTCGATCCGCTGATCATCATTTCTGCTTTGCCCACCGGCCTCGCGGGAATCCTCTGGTTCCTGTTCGCGTGGCACACCACCTTCAGCGTGCCCGCCATGATCGGCGCCATCATGTGCGTGGGCGTGGCCACGTCCAACAGCATTCTGGTGGTGAGCTTTGCCAAGGAACAATTGGAAGAAGGGAAGGATGCCACGGTGGCGGCGCTGGACGCGGGGTTCACCCGTTTTCGCCCCGTCATCATGACGGCGCTGGCCATGATTATCGGTATGGTGCCCATGGCCTTGAGCCTGGGTGAGGGCGGCGAGCAAAACGCTCCCCTGGGCCGGGCAGTGATCGGGGGCCTCCTATTTGCCACCATAGCGACACTGTTCTTTGTGCCTACGGTGTTCAGCGTGGTACACGGGAGGCAGAAATCGGGCCATCGAGCCATCGGGCCATCGGGTCATTGAAAACCCGGCAAGACCACCAAGAAGGGCACTTTGCATGGCGACGCAACCTGAGCAGTTGAGAGCGAGGACGAAGCAGTTTGCTATTCGAATCGTGCGGCTCTTCAAGAGCCTACCGAAGACTGATGAAGCGCGGATCATCGGGAAGCAGGTGATGCGCTCCGGCACCTCCGTTGCAGCGAATTATCGTGCCGTTGGCCGCGCCCGCTCCCGTGCTGAATTCATTTCCAAAATGGGCGTAGTAGTTGAAGAGGCCGATGAAACAGTTTTTTGGCTGGAGCTATTGGTAGATACAGGGGTTGTCCGAAAGGTCCTCGTGGAAAGCATACTCGCTGAGGCGAACGAGTTGCTCGCGATCTTTGCAGCATCTCACGGGACTGCCAGACAGAGAAGAAGCGCCCAATGACTAAATGGCCAGATGACCCGATGGCCCGATGGCCCGATTTTCGGAGGACGTAATGAAAGCTGAGGAAAGTTACGACATGGAAACCCACGGCGGGCAAGGTGGAGGTTCCGACGTGCCGGGCCAACGTCCCCCGTCGGAGGGAGCGGGCAAAGTCATCTGGGGGCTGGCGGTTCTTGTGATTATTGCCGCCGCCGTCGTCTACCGGGGCGTTACCACTCGTGTCCGCGCCGCAGCCGACGTCAAGGCGGACACGAACGAACTCGCCGTGCCCTCGGTTTCTCTCGCCGCACCCAAGCGTGGCGCGCCGCAACAAGAAATCGTATTGCCGGGGAACATCCAAGCCTTCATTGACGCGCCGATTTATGCGCGGACCAACGGATACCTCAAGACCTGGTACGTGGACATTGGCGGCAGGGTAAAGAGCGGCCAACTTTTGGCGGAAATCGATACTCCTGAACTGGACCAGCAACTCCAGCAGGCGCGGGCCGATATGGCGACGGCGAAGGCCAACTACGATCTGGCCCAGATCACCGCCGCGCGCTACGAGGGCCTGCTGAAAACGGACTCCGTCGCCAAACAGGATGTTGACAACGCCGTAGGGGATGCTCACGCCAAGAAGGCCATGGTAGACTCCGCCACGGACAACGTGAAGCGCCTCGAACAGTTGCAATCCTTTGAAAAGGTCTACGCCCCTTTCGACGGGGTGCTGACCGCGCGCGAGACTGATATCGGCCAGCTTATTGGCTCCGGAAGCGGCACCGGCGCCAAGGAATTGTTTCATGTGGCGGCCATTAGCACCCTGCGCGTCTACATCAATGTGCCGCAAACCTACTCCCCCGCGGCAGTCCCGGGCGTCCAGGCTTATTTGACGCTGCCGCAGTTTCCCGGCCGCCGTTTTCCCGGCAAGTTGGTGCGTACGGCCGAGGCCATTGACCAAGCCTCCCGCACCTTGCTGACGGAGGTGGACATTGCTAACCCCACGGGCGAAATTCTGCCCGGAGCTTACGCCGAGGTGCATTTGCAGCTTCCCGCGGCGGCCTCGACCGTGGTGATTCCGGTAACCAGCATGATTTTTCGATCGGAAGGCTTGCGCGTCGCCGTGGTCCGCAACGATCACGCCTTCATGATTCCCATTGTTTTGGGCAGGGACTTCGGGACGGAAGTGGAAGTGGTGTCGGGCCTGGACGGAAGCGAGAAGGTGATCACGAACCCGCCGGATTCACTGGTGGAGGGGCAACAGGTTCGTAGCGCTGCTCCGGGCGCGGATAAATGGGGGGAGCAGTGAGAGTAGGATCGGGTGATCGGGAGATCGGGAGATCGGGTGAGCAACGGGTGGGTAAGCCGGGGCGTTATGGTTGCTGCTTACTGCTTTCTGCCTACTGCCTACTGCTCTTAGCCAGTGCCTGCGCCCCTGGGCCAAAGTACGTAAAGCCTGCGGTTGCGACGCCGCCCGCTTACAAGGAGCTTGCCCCCAGCGCGGCAGGTCCCCAGGGCGAATGGAAAGCGTCGCAGCCGCAGGACCAGGTGATCCGCGGAAAGTGGTGGGAAATCTTCAACGACCCGCAGTTGAATTCGCTGGAGGAGCGCGTCAACGTCTCGAACCAAAACCTCAAGATCGCCGAGGCGCAATTTCGCCAGGCGCGTGACCTGATTCGCATCAATCGCTCGGGCTTGTACCCCACGGTCAGCGCCGGCCCTTATATCAACGCCGAACAATTCTCCCGGAATGCTCCCAACGCCGGCGCCCTATTTGGCCAAACGCAAGGGGATTTCGTGTTGCCCTTCGACCTTTCCTACGAGGTTGATGCCTGGGGGCGCATCCACCTCACGGTACAAGCCGCCACGGCCAGCGCCCAGGCCAGCGCGGCGGATTTGGAAACCGCCCGGCTGAGTATTCACGCAGAATTGGCGGCCGATTACTTTACGCTGCGGGGATTGGACGCGCAGAAGCAGTTACTGGACTCCACCGTGATCGCCTACCGGAAAGCGTTGGATTTCAACACCAATCGTTACAACGGCGGGCTGGCAGCCAAAGTGGAGGTGGCGCAAGCGGCGACGCAGCTTGAAACTACCGAGGCTCAGGCCATTGACGTGGGCGTGGAGCGAGCGCAATTCGAACATGCCATCGCCGCGCTGGTGGGCCTGCCGGCATCGACATTCGCGATTCCCGTCTCGCCGCTTGATGGACCTCCGCCCAAGGTTCCGGTGGGAGTGCCTTCCGATTTGTTACAGCGGCGGCCGGACATTGCCGCGGCGGAACGGCGCATGGCTGCCGCCAACGCCGAAATCGGTGTGGCCAAGACGGCCTATTACCCCACCCTCACTCTCAGTGCCGCAGCCGGATTGGAAGGGAGTTCGATCGCCAACTGGTTTGCCTGGCCCAGCCACTTTTTTGCCGTGGGCCCAGAGTTGCTGGAAACCCTTTACGACGCCGGACGCCGCCACGCCTACACGGACCAAGCCTGGGCCGCCTACGACGCGAACGTGGCTTCCTATCGCCAGAACGTCATCACCGCCTTCCAGGAGGTTGAAGATAACCTGGCAGGACTACGCATTCTCGATGCGGAAAGCGCCAAGCAGAGTCAAGCCGTGCAGTCCGCCGAGCTCTCGCTGGCGCTTTCCACGAACCGCTACAAGGGCGGACTGGTGACTTACCTCGAGGTCATCACTGCGCAAAGCACCGCCTTGGGCAACGAGCGAACCGCCGTCGATGTTCTGACGCGCCGCATGAACTCAACCGTCCTTCTGATCAAAGCCCTGGGCGGCGGATGGGATGTTTCCAGGCTCCCGCCCGTCAACGGGCAGGCTGGCAGTGCCGCGGCGAATGGGGCGGGGGGAGAATAGGAGAAAGAAAAGTCAAAAGTCAGACGGACCGGGACACGGGACACGGGAAAAGAGCCGCGGGGAATGGCTCTGGTCGAGTTTCAAATTATCAGTTTCGAGTTTCCGCTCTTCAATTTTGACTTTTGCATTTTGACTTTTGACTTTCTTTATCTGCCTTATGCACACCAGGTAGGAAACAAAAGGGAATCGATGTTACGAATCACGATCGTAAAGAACACCACCGCCACAACCCTCCGGGTGGAGGGCCGACTGACCGGCCCCTGGGTGGACGAACTGGAGCGGGCCTGGCGCGCAGCCACCGCTGACGCTGCTGACAGGCACGTTTCCGTGGACCTCACCGACGTCACCTTTGTCGGCGAGGAAGGGAAGAAGCTCCTGGAGGCGATGTATGGGGAAGGCGCCAAGCTCATTGCTTCTGGCTGCGCCAATCGCCGGCTGGTGGCAGAGATTGGCCACAACTTCAACCACACTCATGCCGCCCCCAAATCCTGAGACCTAAGTTCTCAGTCATAAGTCGTCAATAAAAGCAACCCCGTGCGGCGGTTTTTACTGATGACTGAAAACTGATGACTCCCCAATCCTAAATCCTGAATCCTCCCTTCTAAATCCTGTTAGAATGGCCGGCAGAGGGGCTTGCGTAAGCCATAATTGAATCCGCATTGGGACAACGCGAAAGGGGGGAACACCATGCAACGACGAGCATTTATTGCCACGGCGGCGGCAGCGGGCGCGAGCTTGGCGGTGGATCCTTTGGGAGTTGCCAAGGATTGGAGTCTGCCCAAGATCCCCAAGTATCCTGACCCCGCCATTGAAATCCTTCATCCCAGTTTTGCCAAGTATCGCCAGGGCAATGCCGCCATCGAAAGGCTTTACACGGGCGCGCGCTGGGCGGAAGGCCCGGTGTGGTTTGGCGATGGGCGTTACCTGGTTTTCAGCGACATCCCCAACAACCGCATGTTGCGCTGGGTGGAGGATACCAACGAAGTGAGTGTATTCCGCTCTCCTTCGAACTACTCGAACGGCAACACGCGCGACAAACAAGGCCGGCTGATCACCTGCGAGCACAACACGCGGCGCGTCACCCGCACCGAGCTCGACGGCACGATTACCGTGCTCATGGATCACTACCAGGGCAAGCCGCTCAATGCCCCCAACGATATTGTGGTCCACTCGAACGGCAGCATCTGGTTCAGCGACCCCGGCTACGGCATATTGGGCAACTACGAAGGCCACAAGGCGCCGCTGGAGCTTCCCTGCAACGTCTATAGGCTCGATCCCAAAACCGGCGCCACCACGGCCGTGGTGGGAGACATGCGGCGGCCCAACGGCCTGTGCTTTTCTCCCGATGAGAAACTGCTCTACATCTGCGATACGGGCGTGACCGACGGCCCCGAGTATCCGCACAACATCCGGGTTTACGACGTGGTGGATGGCGCGCGCCTGGCCAACGGCCACGTTTTTGCAGAAGTGGGCCCCGGCCTCACCTTCGCCGACGGCATTCGTTGCGATGTTGACGGCAACGTTTGGGCGGGAACCGGCTGGGGAGGGGAGGACTCGTGCGGTGTTCAGGTGTTTGCCCCCGACGGGACGCTGATCGGCAAAATTCATTTGCCGGAGATTTGCGCCAACATTTGTTTTGGCGGCGCCAAGCGCGACCGCCTGTTTATGGCCGCCAGCACGTCGCTCTATGCGCTTTACGTCGGAACCACGGGCGCACTGAGGCCCTAACATGTCATCAGTTATCAGTCATCAGTTATCAGTAAAAGCTCCCCAAGGCGGGTTTTACTGACGACTGAAAACTGATGACTGATGACCTTTGACTTTACCTAAGACTGACAACTGACGACTGGAGTACACCATGATCCCGCTCGAAACGCTACGCGAACTTTACGAGTTCAATTACTGGGCGCGCGATCGGCAATTTCAGACGTGTGCCACGTTCCCTTCCGAGCAATTTCTCCGGCCCATGGGGAATAGTTTTTCCTCGGTTCGCGATACGCTGGCGCACCTGTTGGTGGTGGAGTGGATTTGGCTGGAGCGCTGGGAGGGGAGGTCGCCGGCCCGGGAGGACACCAAAGCATTCGCGGCGGAGAAGTTTCCGACCCTCGAATCCCTTCAAGCCGCCTGGGGGCCCGTGGAAAAGGGCGTGCGCGATTTTCTCCGCGCTTGTTCCGAAGAAAGGCTCTCGCAGCCCCTCAGCTACACCAATTTCCAGGGTGAGGTGTGGACTTATCCCCTGTGGCGCATCCTCTACCACGTAGTGAATCACCAAACGTACCACCGCGGGCAGATCGCTACCCTGCTGCGGCAACTGGGCGCAACTCCCCTTCAAACCGATTACCTTGTGGCGCTCGATATGCATTTCCACAAATAGCGCTGACCTTTACGTCGGCAAGCGCTGACCGCCCGGCAATGTCGGGATAAGTTCCGGTCAGTGCGACACCTCATTGACTTTCCGGGGTTCGGACTATCATGGCGATTGAAAAATGCACCCAGGGTGTATCTCGCAGGACGACGCGGTGTATAATCTAAGCTGCCGAAACGCCGGAGAGCGAGTCCCGATGGCCGCTCATATGGGCGGACCTTAGGCATTCCACAATTATTAAAGCGACTCAGCAAGAACCCTGAAAGCGTGGGTGACCTTTTGCTTTCGGTGCTCGAACTGAATTCCCGGAAGTTGCGACGACCTTGGGAGCCTGGCTCGAGCGAGGTCGAGGGTTGGCGGGTCGTGGGCAAAAGCAGGATCTATACTGAGCGACATAATCTGTAGCGGTGCTCTATGCGGGCCGACCGGCGGTCATAGGCCGCCGCTACAGCAGAATGCGCAAACGCTTCTGTCGCTCGGTATAGAAAAGTCGAAGTGAACCAAGGGTTGCCTAAGAGAGTTTTTCAACTCCTTCGGCTTCTTGAACTTTTTTAACTTACCTGTGTGGGGGCCATCGATGGAAAGAATTGGACTAGCTGTGCTGTTGGCAATGTTTTTGGCGCCGGCGGTTCTCGCGGACCAAGTCACGTTGAAGAACGGTGATCGGATCACCGGCACCATCATCACTTCCGATGCCAAGACGCTGGTGATTAAGACGGATTATGCCGACGCTGTGACCATTAAGTGGGACTTCGTGCAAAAGATTGAATCGAGCCAGCCTCTCTATGTGGGAACGAAAGCCGGGCAGGTTATCGTGGGACCTGTCACCACCAGCGACAGTAAGTTGGCGGTGGCCACCAAGGAATCCGGCAACGTCGAGGTGGCCAAGGCCGACGTCTCTTCTCTTCGCGACGCGGACGAGCAAAAGAAGGCGGAGGCGGCGCTGGAGCGGCTGCAACACCCGACGCTGGGAGATTTGTGGGCCGGCACCTTTGACACGGGGGTTGGCCTGGTGCGCGGAAATTCCGACAGCACCAACTTTACGTTCGGGCTGAACGCCGTGCGCGCGGCCGCGCGGGATAAGATCCTCCTCTACACCAATTCGGCGTTCTCCCGCAGCACCGCCGATGGAATAACGTCCACCACCGCCCAGACCATTGCCGGGGGAGTGCGCTACGACCTGAACGTCAGCACCAAATCCTTCGGCTTCGGCACGCTGGACCTGTTCAATGACCGCTTCCAGGACCTCGATTTGCGCACGGTGATCGGCGCCGGCGGCGGCTACCATGCCGTCAAAAACAAGCGCACCACGTTCGACGTGCTGTTCGGCGGCACCTTCGACCGGGAATTCTTTACCACCTTCAACCGGTCTTCCGCCGAGGTCCTGGTGGGCGAGACTCTTACCCGCAAGTTCCTGGCAACCTCTTCGTTCAACGAATCGGTGTTCTTCTACCCGAACATGTCGTTGACGGGAAATTATCGCAGTACGATCAGCATGGGCCTGGTTACCAAACTCACGAAGATCTTGAGTTGGCAGACGTCCTTCAACGATTATTACCTCAGCGACCCGCCGCCCGGAAAGAAAACGAATGACCTGTTGTTCTCCACCGGCCTGCGGCTGACATTCGGTAATGCTGCGAAGTGAACCAGGGAGATATCCACCAGGGAGATCGAACAAACCTCGTTCATAACTATAAGGGGGATGAAATGTTCAAGGAATTCAAAGAATTCGCCATGCGCGGCAACGTGCTGGATATGGCTGTGGGCATCATCATCGGCGCAGCCTTCGGGAGGATTGTCAGCTCGGTGGTGAATGACATCATCATGCCGCCCATCGGGCTGGTGCTGGGGCACGTGGATTTTTCCAACCTTTTCATCAATCTGTCGGGTACGCACTACGGCTCGTTGGCGGATGCCAAGAAGGCGGGAGCGGCCGTGATCGGTTACGGCGCCTTCCTCAATACGGTCATCGATTTTCTGATCGTGGCCTTCGTAGTCTTTCTGCTGATAAAGCAGGTGAACCGGATGATGAAGCCGCAGCCGGCTCCCCCAGCGCCGCCCACCAAGGAATGCCCTTATTGCGTTTCCGGCGGCATTGCGCTTAAAGCCACCCGCTGTCCCCACTGCACGGCGGAGCTCCAGGCAGCGTAAGGGGGACACCTAACGGTCCTGAGTGTGGTGCGGCGCGAATGATGGAATGTGTGCGCCGGCCGGAACCTATTCCGGCACGGTCGGGAGCCAGGCACGCGCGGGCTAAAGGCCCGCGGTATTGAGTGAACATTACGGATTGGATGTGCTGTGCACTGCCGTGCAGCAGATTTGTGGAATCAGTAACGACACAATGAGAGGAAGAATTGCCTAACCCAGAATATAGAGAGAGGAGAGAAGGTGCCCTATGAAAAAATATGTGGCGGAGTTCATCGGTACGTTCACGCTGGTACTCTTCGGCTGTGGAACTGCGGTGGTATCAGGCCAAGCCGTGGGCCATCTGGGTATCGCCTTTGCCTTCGGGTTTGCACTCCTGGCCATGTGCTATGGAATTGGTCCCGTCTCGGGATGTCACGTTAACCCCGCGGTCAGCTTGGGAGTCTTCACCGCCGGTCGCATGACGGCCAAAGACCTGTTGGGCTATATTGTTGGCCAGGTGCTGGGAGGACTCGCCGCGGCTGGCGTTCTGGCAGTCATCGCCCAAGGCCTCCTGAGCGGATACGCCATTGCCAGTGACGGCTTAGGCCAGAACGGGTGGGGAGAAGGCTACCAGGCAGGATATGCGCTCCCGGCCGCCATGGTCTTCGAGTTCGTTGCCACCCTGATTTTTGTGATCGTTATTTTGGGTTCCACGCAGGGTGGAGCACCCACGCAAATGGCCGGGGTGGCGATCGGAATCACGCTGGTGGTGATCCACATCTTCGGGATCAACATCACGGGAGTCTCGGTTAACCCGGCACGCAGCCTGGGCCCGGCGATTCTGGTGGGCGGCAAAGCCATCTCCCAAGTTTGGATGTTTGTTGTTGTTCCCAGCATCGCGGGAATTGCTTCCGGAGCGATCTTTCGTACCAAGGTCCTGGACATATAGGTTTGGCGGATCACTGCCAGGGCTCCGTCAAACTTGGATGGGGTTGAAAGGAACCCCTCACCCACGCTTTGCACGTCGTGGGGGTGAGGGGTCTATTCGCGGATGGTGCATTCATGGCCCTGGAGGCAAGCGAAACGCTGGACTTTGATGGAGCCCTGCGCTGCCGCTGATGTTCGCAACCTCGCCAAAGCCGCCTACACCATCCGCGCCGGGCAAATCATCTATCACAAACCGTGAGGCGGGCCAGCACGAAGCCCAGGTTTTTGAGCCCCAAAGAGGCGACCTAACGAAGCCCAGGTTCTGGAGCCCCAAAGGGGCGATCTAACAAAGCCCAGGCCGGAGGTCCGCCTGCCTTATTGGCGGACCGAAGGCCTGGGTCAACGGAACCCCCATCAACCCTGAGCCCTGAAAGGGCGGCCAATCCCCCCGACCACCTTCACTGTTCTTTCTTGCTCGTCACACGTCACTCGTCACTGCCTTTGAAACCGGCGGATGCTCCGCGCCACAGGCTGTCAGGGCGGACGGACGGGCGGAGGGGTTCTCCGCCTGATTCAGGAGGGGGAGGGCGCGTTCGCGCCGGGAGGTGGGCTGGCTGGCGCACAGTGAAACTGTGTGTTTCGGTCTATCGCAGAGGGTTGCTCTGCGCCAGCCCTCGGTCGGCTCCTGCACAAGAGCCGCGCGCCGCACAAATCCCCGCACCGCGGAAAGCGGTCGCCGAGCCGCCAAGGTTCTGCCCTCAATCCCACCTGGGAGGAAGAAAACGGTTCCTGGAACGTGTGAAAAAATTGGTCTTACCGATTTCAGTACCACGCATTTTCAATGCTTTACGCAATCGATAACATGTCCAAATTCAATTTCTTCACACGTTCCTGACACCGTTTCCCCTTGACACCCCCCTTATACCGTTTCCCCCCTATTCAATCCGCTTGGCCGACAGGTCCTTGCCATTCTGATGCATGATCATCGCACTTGTGTGGCCCTGGTTATCGAGCACGGAAGCAAAAGTAATCTGCAGATCGTTGACCTTCAAGAAAAAGTCATACTCACTCTCTGGAAATATCTCGACCTTCTGTTGCCCGGTGGCTTGCGCAAAGAGGTGGTCACCTTCCCGAGTCACGGCGACAATGAAGTCTGGCATTAGCTGATAACGTCCCACGTACCTGTCCAATATCTTCGAATCAACCACGATCTCTTTGTGTTCTTTCGGATGGAATCCTGGGAGGAAGCCGTGTGCAGCCAGAAAGGCATCTCCCTTAGCGATCGAGTCCGCAACAGCCTTGGGATCAGGATCGAAAGAGTTTGTTTGCTCGTCCAGCTTTCGAGTGAGCAGATGGCCGAGGAGCGGGTATTCAATGATCTGGCAATTGCTCCCATAATCCCGAGCACGCTGGCAGAATCGTCGGGCGCCGCAGATGGGCACGGTAGTGTCGAGGACACCTTGAAAGATGATCGTGGGCGGGACTCGGCCATGGATCTGTTCGTCAGGGGACAAAGCGGCGGTCGTGGTCTTCCCCAACAGAAGTCCTTGGAAATAACTGTCACCCACAAGGGAAACGGCGGGTGAAAGCATTACGAGGGCTTGGGGAGAGAAATCAACATTGGGGCGCTCCGGGTCTGGAATCGTGGCAAGTGCGGCGGCAAGGTGCCCTCCGGCGGAAAAGCCGTAAGCAGCCAGCCGGGAGGGATCGATACCGAGTTCCTCGGAATTTGCGCGCAGCCAAAGAATCAGGTCGCGGGAGTCCGCTATGGCATCGAGTGGTGTAATCTTCGTCCCATCGGAGAGGCGGTACTCCGCGGCAACGGCGACGGCGCCGTAGCTGGCGTAGCGCCGCGCATCTCCATAGACCCATTCGGGCGAGCCAACGCTCCAGCCGCCGCCGTGGAAGAGAACAATGACGGGAGCTGGTTTGCCCTCAGTGGCACCTTCAGGCCTAAAGATGTGGGCCGTCAGTCTCGCGCTTCCAACCGTCTTGAAAGTGCGGATATCCGGTTGTAGCTGCGCGCCCTGGGATTGAGCGTGGATGGCGGAACAGATGCAAAAGAACGTGAGCGTCGTCATGAGAAGCTTCATGCTGTGTATTTCCTCCAGGACCGGTTTTGTTCCGGCTGAGTTTACCGACCAAGTCGCGTGGCTACGGAAATCACCGGAGCCATCAGATTTGGCCATAATCAGACCTCAGAGTACATGTACGCCTGAGCGGCCAAAAAAGTTTCGTAGGAATCGCACGCTCCGCTGACTCTGAGTATTGCAATGGATTGTCAAAAGGAGAGAGGGAAATGGTTCCGGGAAATGGTTCCAGGAACCATTTCTCTCCCTCTGCGGCGGCGACCCACCCTGACCGAAGCCGCTCTGGCGCCGGCGTAAGGGCAGAGCACCCAAGCGCCAAAAGGTGCGGAGGAAGAAATCATGCTGCCCTCGGCGCCCACCGGGCAAGATCATCCGTAGCCGGGATTACCCCCGCGCCAAGTGAAATCATCGTGCCTCCCGACTTATCCATACCCCGCGGTTCTCAAAGCGCATTTCTTCACACGTTCCAGGAACCATTCCTCGCACCATTTCTCCACACCATCTCTCCCGGCGCTCGTAGAGTGGGTAGCTCGGAGGTTGGGTAGCGAGGACGTGCGCGCCTCTCAGCGCTCGTCCGCGGCTCTTGGCCGGAACGCGAATTCCGCTTCGCCGAGCACTGGGCCGAGCATTATTATCGCGCCCCTGTTGCAGCTCTTGATATGCCCGGCGTTCACGGGCTGGTGAATGCAAAACGACGAAAGGCCGCGGAGGAGTGCGGAGAGACGCACCCCTCGCGCTACCGGCTCGGGAGCTGGTCTGTGTCACGCCCATTATTTCGGCGACGCGGCCTGCTGGATGGCCTGGATCAAATCTTCGTTTGCACCCGCCTGGCGAATATCGTTCAGGTCGTCCGCGGTGGGTGTGAACTTGAGGCCACGTTCTTTGATAAGGTCCTCGACACGGCCGTTGGGAACACTCCCCTGGAGCAGGGAGACAATCTCATGTTTGCTCAATGCCCGCGGATTGGGGGGAACAACCTTGGGCGTGTAATGAAGGGTGAAGGCCAGTTTGGTCTCCACGTGCGCTGAGTTGGAGGCGGAAATCTCAATGGAGGTGTTTCCCGGCTTGATGGGCAAGGGATCGGACCAGAATTCCGCCGCTTCGGCGTTTTGCGGCCGCATGTTGGCAGCCGAGCCATTAATCGTAACCAAGAGAATGCCCCTGCGGTCCGTGGCCACGCCGCGAATGACCATTGGGGATTCATTCGACTCCACGGTTTGATTCGGGCTCGCGCCGGGGGGTGACGCCAGCACGATGGCAGGTGAAGAAGGTGACTCGGAGGGTTGGGGCTCAGGTGCGGGGGCCGCAACGGGCGCCGCCTTAACCGTATCGAGCTGAAAGGTGAAGTGGTCGGAACTCAGCAAGTAGTAGTCGTAGCCCATAGTCCCCGTCAGACTTTTCCAGTGAATGGGGCCGGTGGTAAGCTCCGCGCTTTTGGGAGCGTATCCTTGCTTCGTCAATTTCACCCGGATCGGTTCCACGCCATGGGAACTCACGGCCGTGTGCTTGACACCAAAGTAATACGCCGGCACCTTGATGGAGCACGGCGTGACGCAAGCAACGCTGCCGTTCACCTCCACCTGTGCCCCTGCGGGGATGGTTTCAATCGCCACCGGCTTGTCACTTGCCAGCGCGCGCAGGCTGCTGAAGAAAAGTGCAATCGGTACTGCACAAAACGCCGCTAACCTCGGTGATAGCATTCCGTCACCCCTTCGTGGACAGCAAGCCGGGATTTTCCTTATGGACCGGCAACATACACCTGAGCGCTCCTGAATGCAATAGGTTCCGCAGCGTTGTGCGGCGGTGCCGCGACCAAAATGTGCCATGGCCATCTTGGCCATGCCCGAGCACGGGCAAGATGCCCGTGGCACATCGCCGCATCGACCGCTATCGCTCGCCAAGTCCTGATCAAGAAAACAAGAATTTACGCATTGCACCGCAGTGCGGCTGAGCCGCAACCAAATGGTGATGGGCTGGCGAAGGGCCCCCTCACCCCCACGACCAGCAAATCGTGGGCTCCCTTCCCACCCCGGCTGGTAAAAACGCCGGTTGCGGTCCGACCTCTTCCTCAAGGGAGCGTGGGTTGCAAGTTGAGTGCAAAGAGCGATCTTGCCCATCCCATGTCTTTATAAATCCAGCGACACAATGTCATCTTCTCTTAACGCACAGTTGCTAGCGTATGAACCGTCTTGGCTGCATGGTCGACCGTGCGGCTCAACTTTCCCATGAGAGGAGATTCTTGAATGACGGAAAAAGCTTCCCGACGGCACGATCATTGGCGGACGCTGGCCCGAGCCATGGCGCTCGTGGCATTGGGCGTCCTCGCAGGCAATATCCGGGCAACTGCCCAAGATTTCAATGGGCGCAAGGATAGGGGTTTCCAGCCTGGCAATCTGGTGGTCAGCCGCAGTGTGTATGATAACAACGCGAGCAACGTTACGGTGGGCGAACCACTGCCGCCCAATTGTGTGGCCGCGTCCGGTGGCTGTGGTGGCATGGCCGGATATAACGGGCTGTTTCCATACGTATTTAACAACGACAACGACGATAGCAGTTTCGGCATCACGTCCAGGATTTTCTCGACCAGATCACGCCGTTCGGTGGGAGGATCAGTACCCTCGAGGTGCCGAACAGCCTGCAACGCGGAATCACGGCTTCGAGCGACCAACTGGTTACCAGCTTCAGCTCGAAATCCGAGTTGGCCTTGCACCTCTCCACCGACGGCCGATACCTCACCTTTATGGGCTACGTAACGCCCGTGAACACCATCGATGCGTCCGCTTCCAATACTCCCGGTGAGATCGACCCGACGAATCCCGTAGGGGAGTATATTTACCGTGCCGTGGCGCAGGTCGACAAGGAACGCAATTTTCACTTCACGGAAACCAACGCCTATACTGGAGACAATGGCCGCGTGGCGATCCTGAATAACATCAACGGTGCGGACTTCTTCTTCACCGCGGGCAATGCCGGAAATGGGACCGCCAAGACGCAGCCCAGCTCGGTGATTATCAGCGCCGGCGCCCAAATTATCGACCCCCTGGACGAGCTGGAAAGCGTCCAGGCCCCGGGAGCACCGACCCCCGTCGGCAGTTTTTCCATCACGGAGCTGGGCGACGCAGCAGATAAAATCGGCAAGGATGACAACTTCCGCGGCCTCACCATTTTCAACAACGTTCTTTACTATTCCAAGGGCAGCGGCAGCAATGGGGTCAACACGATCTATTTCGTTGATACCACCGGCACGGCGTGCCCCAATGGCGTGGGGCTACCCTCACCTTCGGCGGTCCTGCCGTCCACCCCCCTCAACTACAGTGCCGTGACCAACCTTACGAAAACCGGCCTTCCCAGCAATATGTGCATTCTGGCAGGCTTCCCGGCGGTTGCGAATAAGAGCCTGACAACGATAACTCATTACCCCTTCGGTTTCTGGTTTGCCGATGCCAACACGCTCTATGTGGCCGATGAAGGTGACGGCTACACCGGCGGGACGGACCTTTACACGCACGCCGCCGCTCAGACCCTGGCGGGATTGCAGAAGTGGGTGTTCAATTCCACCACCCAGCAGTGGACTCTTGCTTATACCCTGCAAACGGGGCTGGAACTTGGCGTGCCCTATACCGTGCCGGGTTTTCCGACGGGAACCAATGCGGCCACGGGCCTGCCCTGGTCGCCCGCCACGGACGGCCTCCGCAACCTGACCGGCCACGTGGACGCGTGGGGTAACGTGACCATTTGGGCCATTACCTCGACGATCAGCGGAGATGGCGATACGGGCGCAGACCCTGACCGCCTCGTGGTCATCGAGGATAGCCTCAGCAACACCGATCCCACCGTAGCCGCTAAGGAAGGATTCCATACGCTTCGTACGGCCGGCTTCGCCGAGGTTTTACGCGGTGTTTCTTTCACCCCGGGAACCGATTTGGCCGGCAGCATTTGGTAAAGGATTTCGGTAAGATTTGGGCCCGAACACATAGCGCGGGCCCCCATTGTAGGGGGTCCGCGCTTCTTTTAGGGAAGTCAGCAAAGCCCCCATCAACCCCGAGCCCTGAAAGGGCCGCCAATCCCCCAGACCAACCTTCACTGTTCTTTCTCGCTCGTCACACGTCACTCGTCACTCATCACTGCCTTTAGAACCGCCGGATGCTCCGCGCCACAGGCTGTCAGGGCGGACGGGCGGAGGGGCTCCCCTCCTGATTTAGGAGGGGCGGAGCGGTCAGCGACGGGGGTGGTTACGAGACTCAGGAGGGGGACGGCGCGTTCGCGCCGGGAGGTGGGCTGGCTGGCGCACGGTGAAACTGTGTGTTTCGGTCTATCGCAGAGGGTTGCTCTGCGCCAGCCCTCGGTCGGCTCCTGCACAAGAGCGGCGCGCCGCACCAATCTCCGCATCGCGGAAAGCGCTCGCCGAACCGCCAAGGTTCTGCCCTCAATCCCACCTAGGAGGAAGAAAACGGTACCTCACCGTTTCTCTCTGAACCGGGGAGGAAAAGGTACGTGGAACCTTTTGCGAATGGGCGGAACTCGCGAACGAACCCAGTCTCTCCGTGTATAATACCGTCCCATGAAGAGACCTAAGTCGCAATTAGCCGCCGCCGCGCTCCCTGTGTCGATCGAGACCATGGAACGCCGGATCTACCTCATCCGCAGCCAAAAGATTATGCTCGACAGCGACCTGGCCGACCTCTACCAAGTGCCCACGAAATCACTTAACCTGGCAGTGCGGCGCAACGCGGACCGCTTTCCTGAAGACTTCATGTTTCAACTTACGAAAGAAGAAGTCGGCTCTTTGAGGTTTCAATTTGAAACCTCAAACAAGGGTCGCGGGGGCCGCCGCTATCTGCCTCATGCCTTCACCGAGCACGGCGTCGCCATGCTCTCATCAGTGCTCAACAGCAAACGCGCCGTCCAAGTGAACATCCTGATCATCCGCGCCTTCGTAAAACTGCGCGAGATGTTGTCCACACACAAGGACCTGGCGCGTAAGCTGGAGGATCTCGAGAAGAAGTACGAGACCCACGACGTTCAAATCAAAGCGGTGTTTGACGCCATCCGCAAACTCATCGAACCGCCGGTTGCCACGCGCCGGCGAATCGGCTTCGCCACACAGCCGCAAAAATAAAGTCTATGCATCAGATGGAAAAGGTACCTGATGGAAAGGCGTACCTGGAACGTGTGAAAAAATTGAATTCGCAGCCCTTTTCAACCATGTAACTTATTGAAAATACGTAGTGCTGAAATCGGTAAAGCCAATTTTTTCACACGTTCCTGACACCCTTCTCCCGAAAAGGATCCTGACACCTTTCTCCCCCCCCACCTTTCTCCCCCACTCTGTTCAGTTAGAGGTGCTATACTCCGCGCTAGATTTGCGGATGTCCGCACAGCAGGAGTGAAAACATGCCAGGAGATGACCTCTCGCTGAGGCGGGCGAGAAACATTCGACGCGCCCTAGTCGCTCTGATTGATCGGAGCCAGATTCGTCCGAGAAAGTACCCCCACCTAGAATCAATTTCACTGGCCTTAATCGCTCGGATGGCTGAACTACACGAGACGATCTGTCTGCTGGCATCCAGGAAGCGGCTTAGAGATGCCGTCATCCTCGCAAGAACGCTCTGCGAAGCAAATATTACGCTGTACTGGCTAACGAACGAGCAAGAGAGCGACCAACGAATCGACCGCTACGTTACGTTTGGCGGACAGGTGCAGCTGCTGAATATGGAACGAGTCAAAAAATACTTCCGCTACGATTACGTACCCAAAAACAAGTTGGAGCTTGATCTCCTCGAAGACGCCAGGGTTCGTTTTCAAAACGACCGCTACAAGTGGAACAACGTACCGATAAGTAAAATGGCAGCCGAGCGCGATATATACGACCCCGTGTCCACGGGAACGCCGCCTAGCATGCAACCGGTATATGAATTGTTCTACTATTGGTGTTCTTTACTCGCACATCCGTGCATCAAGGCGATCGAGAACTTCTTGCCACGCTGGGGGGTGCCGTTCAAGTGTTTCCAACCGAGCGCCCACCAGACGGTGCCCGAGATGCACGTTGTCTTCCTGTCAACCTGTTGGTTATTCTCCATGGCGGTCAGAATCTCGAAAATAACCCTGGTTCGAAAGGGAGACCAACTGGATCAAATTTGGGAGAGGCTCAAAAGAAAATAGGGGGAAGAAACGGCAGGTTGGCGGACAACAACCAGAAAGTTAAATTCTATAGAAAATCTCTGACTCAAGGGCAACCCCATTAAGTCCGACCGGATCGAAGGAGACTCGAAAATGCTTGCCTTCGACGGGCAGCCAATCGTAGGCTCTAAGTTTATCTATCAACTCGGCGAGATCAGTAGTTTCAGCGAGGGCTTGTTTGAAAACTTCGTGGTCCGCCAGGATAAGATCGGTTGAGTCCAGCCACAGGAAGAAATCCCGGGCAACAAATACAAAAGCGACTTGACGGTATTGATCCAGCGGCCTCTTCAGCTTGCCCCTGGCGAATAGAAAGCCCGGATTCCCCCGCAGGAACGTTCTGATGTCCGAAAGCTGCTGCACTCCTTTCTCAAAGTCTTCTTCTCGATGGATTCGCTCCTTCCATTGTGACGATGGCTTTCGAAGCCACTTCAATTCAGCCACTATCACCGCCTCAGCTTTTTCATCCACAAAAAGAAGGTCGATGTCAGGCAAGCGATCAGGGAGCGAGATCCGGACGCCCGCCGAAAAACTCTTCGGGCACCGCGGAAGGAGATCATCGAGCATTTCCTGCTCCTTCATCCGGGCTGCTTCGGCGAAATATGACTGCCTGCGATGGTTGCAGACGCGAAGGATATTCTCGTCAGCCCTCGAGTGAAGAGGGAACTGCGGCGCGATGGCGAGAATATTGTCCTCGACCGTGATGAAGGGTTCTACGTGTAGGTCCCAATATCTGTCTCTGAGCGTCAGGTCCTCAACAATCGCGGAGCATTTCGGCGGTTCGAGTCCCGCGATTTCTGCCAATAATCTCGCCCATTCTTCTGACGTGCGCATCATCACACACGAGTTCACGGGATACCCATATCGGACACCGAACCGGTAACAGAAATCTTCATGTATGGAGAGTACCGTCGTGAGGGCGGCAAAGGCCCGCTTCAGCTCTCCTAGAGTGTAAGGGCCGAGGTTTAGTGAGTCGGCGCGCCGAAACATTGCATCTAGCCTTTCGAGATACGAAGGAAACAGTGATCGATAGAACTCGGCCGGCTCAGGATACGCCATCGTTAGGTGACCGGCAAAGAAACACCGCGAAAACGCAGCATCCCTTTCCCGCACTTGGTCCGGAGAGAGTACCAACCCCTCGTTCTGCACCGGACTGGAAACCGGTCGAAAGCCTTTATGGAACGCTGACACCCGTCGTGCGGACATTCCCCCGGGAACTGTAAAGCGGACCGTCGACTCGGAGAGAAGTTCGGCGAACTCCTTGTTCTGATGCCACATCGAAAAGCAATCCGAAAAGACTTGATAATTGGCGGCGATTGCAAGGGCCTGATCGATGGCTTTGGACAGCGAGGGGGTCCACGTAAACGTCTGCGGCTCTGATTTGGCATCCTTTCCCCTCTCTTGGACCCACCGCAGCGCGAGAGCGCCTCGTATACTGAGGTTGATCAAATTCACGTCGTAGTTCTTGTAGCCGTGTACCTGACGCAAGCGCTCAGTTGCCACCACCAAAGAAACGAGAACTGCCCATGAGGCGACCGTTCTTGGAAACGAATACAGTTGTAGGTTGTCGCGAGACGCGTCCGCTCGACTCTCCAAACTTTCAAGTGATGTGAGGAACGACGGGGCAGAATTCTCTCTCAAATCCATGCTTGCTCCCCTACCGAACGTTTTGCCCGCGCAGCAATGCTTGCGTTTGTATCAATACCATTCTGATGGTGGTGCATGCCACGGTCAAGCATCATACCGTGGCTTTGGTTGACGTATAATGAGGCTTGCTTGGTGCCTGCGCCGGCTTCAGGTTCAATGTGTGCGCATGCGCTTCATCACGAACCGCCATGGCTCAGGAGGGAGTGACAATAATGCAAGGCGCAAATGATAACTTTCAAAAGCATCGGGTTATCGGCATCCGACACGTTCTAAGGGCGTTTAAGAAAGAAGGCCTTGTCGAATCGGATAGCCTCTACGCTCAGGAAGGCGTTGAAGACGTACAGGACCAGATCAGTAATACGGCCCTCCGATGGTACAAGAAAGGTGCTCGCCGCGGTGCCCTTGTATTAATGGGGGCGATTCTACGCGGTGATGTGACGGTTCGGCAGAGCAAAAGCGGCGCAGTTCTTGAGACGATGTTGGACACTCTACCCTGGCCTAAGAAGCGAATTAGGGTCCTGGCCGGTCGCAAGAAGATAACAAAGGATCTCGCTGGCTTTGGACTCGAAGTCGTTAAGGATCTTGAATTCAAGCCTGAAAACTAATCGCAAGGGAGAAACGGTTCAAATGGGAAGGTGGGAGAGGGTGTCCGGTACGACAAACGAATATGTGCGAGGCAGATGAAATGGCCTTTCGTTTCCGTGATCTGTCGATTAACGATTACACGAGGTTGATTGGAGCATTCGTTTTACCTTTGTCCGTCGGAATTGCTGCGAGACTCTGGTATCCCGTTTGTTGGTGGCCCCACGAAGTCGCGCAATCGTTGGCGGATGCGCTCATCATCGCAGGAATTATAGGGATTCTTATTGACTTATTTGCAGCCAAATTCCTTATCGAAAGGGTCGCAGATGACCTCGCTCAGAGGTTAGTCGGACGTGGACTGCCCGAGGAGCTGCAAAGCCATATCGGGAAAATCGTCAAAACCAGCTTGGTGAGGGACCATTATGAAAAGACCTACTATTTCCATGACCCGGATAGCGGTCATGTTGATATCGACATAACGGTCACGTTCGAGGTGCGCAACTATTCTGATAAAACCGTGCTTTATGCGCCCGACATGGATGAACGCGTCGTTCTTCAACCTCAGTTCTTATATCTCGAATATGGGCTGAATGGAAAAGAAATCTTCAGCCGTGACCGTCAGAGCCTCGAAAGACAACTTCAATCCACGGGCGAGGGCATCAAGAAGGTTGCTGGCGAGAAAAAAGTAAGTCTTAAACCCTTTCAGCAAGACCCAAGCGCAGTTTGCAAGGTAAGGTGGGAATATTCAGTCACGATGCCGGAAGAATTCTCGGATATAACTGAGTTCCGCGATGCTACCCTTGGCGTCAAACTGTACTTGAAGCGAATTCCTAGCACGCTTGCATTTGAAGCTGCTGGAGCCAGAAATGACCCGCCAAGCCAAACCTGGATATTTCAGGATACATTTATTCGTGGTCAACATGTATGGGCATTATGGCACCGACAAGGAGCCCGGTGAACAAACCAGCTAACTGCCGAAAGGGGACAGAAAAGGTGGGACGAACGGTGTCCGAACGGAGTCAGAGGAACGGTGAGGACGAACGGTGGGGAGAACGGTGTCATGGGAGAACGGTGTCAGGAACATGTGAAGAAATTCAATTTGGACCCGTTATCAACTGTGTAAAGCATTGAAAATGCGTAGTGCTGAAATCGGTAAAGCCAATTTTTTCACACGTTCCTGGCACCAATCCCGTGGCACCAATCCCGCTCACCATTCCCGCCTTGAAACGTCTATGTATTAGAATAGCCAAAGGAGGCTCGTATGAAAGCGCATCTCGTCTCTGCGGTGCTGCTGGCATCATCTGCGTTGCTGCTGGCATCATCTTTGGTGGCGCCGGTCTTTGCCGCGCCCGGTCCCCAGCAGACCGTCGAGCAGAACAAGGCGGTGGCTCGCAAGCTCTTCGAAGTGGCGCTGAACCACCAGGACTGGGAGGTGTACAACCAGCTTCACGGCAAGGATTTTGTCGCCCACCAGGAGAAGTACCGTGGCGATCTAGCCGCGGATCTGCAGTCGGCAAAAAATTGGCGGGTGTCGTTTCCGGATTTAAAATACTCGGTCGATCGCGTGATCGCCGAAGGCGATTTCGTGGTAGTGCAATATACCTTCCGTGGGACCAACACCGGCCCCTGGCGGGGGTTTCCGGCCACGGGCAAACCCGTGGAACGTTCTGGCATTATCATCTTCCAAGTTTTCGAGGGGAAGATTGTGGCGGAGTGGTTGGCATACGACGGGTTGACCCTCTATAGACAGCTCGGGTTGACGCCTCCAAAGTAGCAGTAACCATTGACGACACCTCGCTGGCAGTTTTTGCCGCCCTGTATGATGAGCCAGGCATTCCCCCACTTGAGGCCAGACTCCCACCTCTTTACGCTCGGGAATTAGTGGTGCAAGAGGAATGGTGGAGGAATGGTGTCAGGAACGTGTGAAAAGATTTAATTCGGAGCCCTTTTCAACCGTGTAACTGATTGAAAATGCGTAGTGCTGAAATCGGTAAAACCAATTTTTTAACACGTTCCAGGAACCATTTTAGCGTCGAATCAGAAACGCAGCCGGATTTCCTTCGCCCAAACCTGCTTCCATTGCCCGGCATCACTTTGATCAACCATGCCGAACCGACGGCGTAGAAGGCTACGGGTTTTTGAGCCCAGTCCGGCCATCACGGGAGAAAGCAGGCACGATATTTCCGATTTCGGCAACCATCCTTGAGCCCCGAAGGGGCGAAATAACAAAGCCCAGGCCAACGGCCTGGGTCAACGGGACCCAGGCCCATACCCGAGCCCTGAAGGGGTGGAACAATCCTTTTCAATCCCACACGTACCGCTCGTCGTAGGCGATGCTGCGCGCGCCCGGGAGGTTGCGGAATTCCCCCGGCCACGTGGTGCTGGATTTCTAGTTGCGCGATGTACGTAGAGTTGCGAAAGCGATCGGGGAATGGGGGAACACCGATCTCGCCCTTTCAGGGCTGGCGGTGATATTTGTGATCTAATTCAAACCCAGGCCGTTGGCCTGGGCTTCGTTATTTCGCCCCTTCGGGGCTCATTAAATTGGATGGGGATCGTTTCTAAACTTATGCCGTCAAGAGCAGGAAGTCGATCCCGGGGTAACGATGGAAATCGCCGTCAAAGGTAACGAGGCGGCAGCCGCTCGCCACCGCGAAGGCAGCCAGGTACGCGTCGGTCCAGTGTCCGCCGCTAAGATCGAGCTTTCCCGCCCATTGCGCCAATAACTCGTCCAGGCCTGGGGGTTCAGAGAGCAGGGTGATTTGGGGAACCGCCAGCCAAGTCTCCAGAGCGTGCCAAGCCGCACCGCTATCCAAAGCTGCGTTGCCGAGGATTTTGGCGTTGGTCAGGCGCCGCAAGAATGCCAACGCCGTAACGCGGCAGAAGGCCAGCTCGCTCGCGGACTCCTCATCCCAATAGCGCCGCGCGCGAGGGTAGTGGAGGTGCTCCGGGGCGCTTAAGGGAAGCCATACGCTCGCATCAGGCAGGTCCCGCATGATTCGCCTCGTCTTCCGCTTCTTCCATCTGCCTGATTTCCTCCCGCGACGGGGCGGGAATGGGCACGCCGCGAGGGGCGATTATCACCGGGGGAGGAGCGCGCCGGCCTGGGGAGGGTTCGCTCCTCGGCAAGCGTAGACCTTGCTCAATGAGCTGCTGAACCACCTGCTTCAGCGTGAGGCCGCTCATTCCAGCGCGAACCTTGAGAGTTCGATATAGGTTGTCCGGCAAATCGATGGTGGTGCGCATAAACTCATATTGATGCATTTATGCGTAATTGTCAACCTGAGCACAGGGTTTCTCAGGACTTGCAATGACTTCTGGAAGGGCTGCGTTTAGGGCCTCCTGCCCAAACTGCCCAGAACCGCGTCCATTTGCTAACTATCCACTTTCGGCTGTTAGCTCGCGGGTTACCTCACATGCTCATCCAGCCAACCCAAAACTGTCTTGTACCAAAGCTGGCTATTCTGCGGCTTCAACACCCAGTGCCCTTCGTCGGGAAAGTAGAGCAGCTTGGAAGACACGCCACGCCGTTGCAAGGCGGAGAACAATTGGAATGCCTGGCCTTCCGGCACGCGGAAGTCCTTCGCGCCTTCGACCAGCAGCATGGGGGTCTTGATGTTCTGGACGAAGTTGGAAGGCGACCACTTTTCGCGCAGGGCAAGGGATTCCTTCTCCCAGGGCAACCCCTTGAATTCCCACTCGTCGAACCACAGTTCCTCGGTTTCGCCGGCCATACTGTGATTGTCAAAGTCACCGTCGTGCGAAACCAAGGCCTTAAAGCGGTCGGTGTGGGTGGCGATCCAGTTGATCATGAATCCGCCAAACGATGCGCCCGCCGCCACCATGCGGGTCTTGTCAACGAAGTCCAGCTTCTCCAGAAAGTCCGTGGCGTTCATCAAGTCCTGGAAGGGCGCGCCACCCCAGTCGCCGGTAATCTCTTCTACAAATTTCTGGCCATAGCCCGTCGAGCCGTGGAAGTTCGTCATCAGCACCACGTAGCCGTGCGCGGCGAACATCTGCGCATTCCAGCGATAGCCCCAGGCATCCTCCCAGGCGCTCTGCGGTCCACCATGAACCAGCAAAAGGCCAGGGTATTTCTTGGCAGGGTCGAACCCCGGCGGCTTCAGCATGAGGCTCTGAACCTCCGCCCCCAGCGCGCCGTGCGTGGTCACAAACTCGGCGGGATTCATATCGAGTTCCGCCAGCAGCGCGTCGTTTTCATGAGTCAGGAGAGTGGGTGTGCCCCCCGAAACCGGCACGCGATAGACTGCTGCCGGCCGCGTCAGGCTGTTGCGAGTCAAAAGCAGCCACTTGCCATCGGGGCTAACGGTGAGATCATCATTCATGCCTTCCAGAACTTTTTCCACCTTGGGCGAGCTGACGGAAGTCTTGAAAACCGGCTGCCGGGCGTGGTCAGACGCGGTGAAGTAGATGGTGGTGCTGTCGGGCGCCCAAGCGAAGCCTGATACCCATTGATCAAATCCCGGCGTGAGGTCGATGGTTTTTGCCGCATCACGGTCGTAAACACGCAGGCGGAAGAGGTCGGATTCATAGCCATTGCGCGCCTGCGAGATGTAAGCGATGTAGCGGCCGTTGGGAGAGTATTGCGGCGACGCGTCGGAGCCCGGATTGCTGCTGGTGATGTTGAGCGGCTCGCCGCCCCGCGCGTCTACGGTGTAGAGATCATTGTTGGTGGTCCAAGCCGCTGCGGACTGGCCCGCCGACCCCTTGCTGCGATTCGAGGTGTAGCAAACCTCCGTGCCGTCCGGCGAGATCGCGTAGCCATCTGGCGCGCCGAGGAAAAACGTGGGCGAATCGTAAGCGCCGGGAGTAAGGTCCACGGGCGTGCCGCCTTTGGCGGAAATCGCGAAAAGGTGCGTGTACCGGCCGTCTCGCCAGGAGTCCCAATGGCGGAAGAGCAATTCGGTGAAAATCTGCGCCCTCACTTTGCTCTCCGCCGCTTCCTCCAACCGGCGCGCGTTGCAATCCTCATCCGCGCAGTCAGGGTAAACTTGCGAGGTGAATAGCAAGGTGTCGCCACGGGCGGCCCAGGTGACGCCGTCGGCTTCCGTCGAGAGGGACGTAAGGGGGCGCGGATCACCGCCATCGAAGGACAAAATCCACACCTGCGAATTACCGCTGCGCGTGGAGATGAACGCCAGGGATTTGCCGTCGGGGGACCAGCGCGGCCGCGTGTCCGAGCCGTCGCCGCGCGTCAGTTGCCGAGGTTCACCGCCCTCGGCGGAAACCACCCAGAGGTGAGTGACCTTTTTGTTGGCAGCGAGGTCAACCACGGCAACCTCGTAGGCGATCCACTTGCCATCCGGCGATAATTGCGGGTCGGCGATCCGCTGCACCTTCGCCAGGTCTTCATAAGTGATGGGGTGTTTGGCTTGGGCTACGGAACAGACCGCCAGCAAGAGAAAAGTCATTCCTAAACGCAGAAGTATGTGCATAGACGCCCCCAGGATTGTGATCTACCCACTTCCGTTTTGCCGCAATAAACCTATCACAGGCGGAGCGGTTCCATCAGCGTTTAATCCGCGCCGACCCGCCCTTCATCAAGTGCTTCACCTCTTCCAAAGTAATCATGCTGGTGTCGCCGCGAGTGGATTGCAGCAGCGCCCCGTGCGCCGCGCCCATATCCACGGCCTCCTGCGGACCTTTGCCATCAAGCAGGGCGTAGATGGCGCCGCTGCAAAAGCCGTCGCCGCCCCCCACGCGATCTTCGATTTCCAGACCCTCGTAGCGCCGGGATTGGTAGAACTCCCCTTGGACCCAGAGAATTGCCGCCCAATTATTGACGAGCCCGCTCACCACCTCGCGCAGCGTGGTGCCCACGGCCTGAACGTGAGGGAATCTTTCCACCACCTGCTCCACCATTTTCTTGTAGCCTTCCACCGGCAGCTTCTTCAGCGATTCGTCCACGCCCTCCACCTTGAAGCCCAGGACTTTTTGAAAATCCTCTTCATTGCCGATCAGCACATCGATGAAGGGGACCAAATCCTTTGTTGCCGCGATGGCCTTCTCACTGGACCACAGCTTGCTGCGGAAGTTCAGGTCGTAGCTCACAATCGCACCGGCCGCGTGTGCCGCTTCCATGGCCTCTTTCACCGCCGCGGCGCTGGAATCGCTGAGCGCCGTGCAAATCCCGCCGGTGTGGAACCAGCGCACGCCGCGCGCGAAAATGGCTTTCCAATCCACCTCGCCGGGCTGGATGTGAGAGGCGGAGGAATGGCCGCGGTCATACAGGGTCAAGCTGCCGCGCACGCCGATGCCGACTTCGGTAAAGTTCAAGCCGATGCGGTCCGCCTTGCCCACGCCGTCGTAGGGTACCCACACGACATGGCTCAAATCCATTCCCGAGGCGCGCGCATGATTGCGAATGAACGCGCCCAGGGGATTCTCCACCAATCGCGAAACCCACGATGCGCGCAGACCCAGGCGGCTGAGCGCGTAACTGACGTTGTACTCGCCGCCGCCCACCCAAGCCTCGAAATACGGCGCAAACTCGATACGCTGGTGGCCCGGTGGGCTCAAGCGAATCATGCACTCGCCAAAGGTCACAATATCCAATTGGCATTCGCTGGCGGATTTCAGTCTAAGCGGCATGAAGTGCTCTCCCAGAAAATGTTAGGATGCTCCCACATTCGGCATTTTATGCTGAGGTCAGACATGCCACAAGATGGAATGTTGCTTGTCTCACGCCTGATATCGATGCGTCTGCTCTCACTTGCAGACTGCGCGTGTGAGGTTAGCCGCCCATCCGCATGCGATGCTTAAGACCACATGCGGTCAATAGCGGTGCCTGCGGGCAAAACTTAACGACACAAAACCGGCAAGTTTGGATAAAATGGGAAACTCCGATTAGAAGTACAAGTATTGATGGCGCGGGCATGTCGGTGCACAAATGCCGCTAGGAAGGGGAAACACGGGTCGTTCAGCACGCGACCCCTTCCTTGCCTCAGGGCTCGGAGCGCCCCAGGTGGGCGTGGGCAGAATGCTCATGCGGCAAGTTTGGTGGGAGGTAACATGGCAAGCGCGAGTTGCGATATTGGACTGATTGGTCTGGCGGTCATGGGCCAGAATCTGGTGTTAAACATGAACGACCACGGCTACAAGGTGGCGGTATTCAATCGCACCGTTTCCAAAGTGGATGATTTCCTCAAGAACGAAGCGGCGGGCACGCAGGTGGTGGGCGCGCACACGATGGCCGAGTTCATCCAGTTACTCAAGCCCCCCCGCAGAGTGATGCTGATGGTGAAGGCGGGCGACGCCGTCGACCACATGATTGAAGAGATCCTTCCCCATCTCGAGAAGGGCGACATCATCATCGACGGGGGCAATTCCCACTGGCCGGACTCCAGCCGCCGCACGAAATACCTTGCCGAAAAAGGCATGCTCTTCATTGGAACCGGCGTCTCCGGAGGCGAGGAAGGCGCGCGCCATGGGCCATCGATCATGCCGGGCGGCAATCCCGCAGCGTGGCCGCATGTGAAAGAGATTTTCCAGGCCATCGCCGCCAAGGTAGAGGACGGAACTCCCTGCTGCGATTGGGTGGGTGATGACGGCGCCGGGCATTACGTAAAGATGGTACACAACGGCATCGAGTACGGCGACATGCAATTGATCTGCGAGGCCTACCAGTTGATGAAGGATGTGCTGGGCCTCGGCCCCGATGAACTACATGAAGTGTTCGCCGAATGGAACAAAGGTGAACTCGACAGCTACCTCATCGATATCACCAGCCAGATTTTCGCCAAGAAAGATGACGATGGCACGCCCATGGTCGATAAAATCCTCGACACCGCCGGCCAGAAAGGCACGGGTAAGTGGACCTGCCTCAGCGCGCTTGATCTGGGCATGCCGGTGACGCTGATCGGGGAAGCCGTGTTCTCACGGTGCCTCTCGGCGATCAAGGAGGAACGCGTGGCAGCCTCGGCCATTTTGAAAGGGCCCCGGCGTACCACGAAAAAGCTCGACCGCGCGACTTTTGTGGAGGACGTTCGCCGCGCACTCTATTGTTCCAAAATCATTTCCTACGCCCAGGGATACATGCTCCTGCGCGAGGCTGCCAAGGATCAAAGATGGAACCTGAACTTTGGCGGCATTGCCCTGATGTGGCGCGGCGGGTGCATCATACGCAGCCGTTTCCTCGGCAAGATCAAGGAAGCCTACGACAAGAATCCGCAGCTCAGCAATTTGCTTCTGAACAAGTTCTTCACTAAAGCTATAACGAGTTATCAAGCGGGCTGGCGGCGTGCTATCGCCCACGGAATCAAGGGCGGTGTGCCCACGCCCGCGTTCGCGACGGCGCTGGCGTTTTACGACGGCTACCGCACCGGACGTTTGCCTGCCAACCTGCTTCAGGCACAGCGCGATTTCTTCGGCGCGCACACCTACGAGCGTGTGGACAAGCCGCGCGGCCAGTTCTTCCACACCAACTGGACAGGGCACGGCGGCAAAGTGGCGTCGGGCCAATATACCGTCTAGGTGAAGCTGACAGCCGATAGCTGACAGCTCAAAGTAAAACGGCGAGTGGAACAAGCGAGCTTCCAAGGAGACGGGTTGTCAATTGTCAGCGGTTTTGGGTTGCCCGGGGAATGGTGTGGCTCAGTGAACTGCTCCGACCGTGCAATTTCAACTGTCGGCTGTTAGCTGTCGACTGTCAGCGAAAAAAAGGAACTCATAATGAAATACGGTCTCAGTATTCAACCTTCGGGCGCCCTTGATTTTCTGTCCCTGGGTGCTCTTGTTCACCGGCTCGATCCCGGGATTATTCCCTTCCGCAAAGCCACAGAATGCCAGATCCACGTGAGCGGTGGTGAATTCAATTGCGCTGCCAACCTGGCGGATTGCTTCCACCTGCAAACGGGTGTGGCGACGGCGATGGTGGACTACCCCATCGGCGACTTGATCGCCGAACGGGTGCGCGCGATGGGTGTGAAGCCTTTCTACAAACATTTCAAACACAATGGCGTGAACGGCCCCAACATGGCCGCCGTCTACAGCGATCGCGGGTTCGGCGTGCGCCCTCCCGTAGTTTTCTATAATCGCGCCAACGAGGCCGGGGCCATGCTCAAACCCGGCGATTTTGATTGGCCGACAATCTTCCGGGGGGGTGTGCGCTGGTTTCACAGTGGCGGAATCTTTGCGGCCTTATCGGAAACCACCGGACAGCTCATCGCCGAGGCCATGAAGGCGGCCAAAGCGGCGGACGCCGTCACATCGTTTGACCTGAACTATCGCGCCAAGCTGTGGAATATCTGGGGCGGTCACGAGCGCGCCCTCGCCGTGATCGCGAAGATTGTCGAACACGTGGACGTCCTGGTGGGAAACGAGGAGGACCTGCAAATGGGCTTGGGGGTGCCCGGACCGCAGGTGGCCGCCAAGTCCAAACTCGACCCCAGCGCCTTTTTCGGCATGATCGAAAAGGTCGTAACGAAATACCCTCACGTCAAGATCGTGGCCACCACCCTCCGCGAGGTGGCTTCAAGTAGCTGGCATGGTTGGGGCGCGGTGGCATGGATTGATGGCAAAACCTATCTGGCGCCCACCGTGGACCTGGACGTTTTCGATCGCGTCGGCGGTGGCGATGGGTTTGCCTCCGGGTTCTTCTACGGTCTGCTAACCGGTGAAGAGCCGGAAGAGGCGGTAAAGCTAGGTTGGGCGCACGGCGCCTTGCTGACGACCTACCCCGGTGACACCACCATGGCCACGGTCGAGCAGGTGCGGGCCTTCGCCAAGGGCGGTTCGGCGCGCATTCAGCGTTAGCAGTCTGGCGGCGAACACCCCGGGGTGCGATGGTAGTGTCGAGACGCACTTCCGCTGGGGATTAGCGCGCCGGCAACTGCTGCCTCCTGAAGACGGCCTCCGCAGTTGCGGGCCTGCAAACTTGGATTGCCTCGGTATATAATTCGGATTGCCTGTTTCGCGCTTTTCCGGCCTTGGTAGCATCTAAATTAGTGGGGCTGCAAAGAGCTGAGCAGGGAAGTGCCACAAGAAATTTGCGAAGATTTCGCAACCAACTTCATATTCTTGGAGGACTAATCGCTTGGCAAGCCAAACCGCAACTCCAACCTCGAATTCCAATCCAAATCCGTCGCAGCTCGACCAGCTTTGCATCAACACCATTCGTTTTCTTGCCGTCGATGGCGTGCAGAAAGCCAACTCCGGCCATCCCGGCATGCCCATGGGGGCCGCGCCCATGGCGTATGTGCTCTGGACGCGCCATCTAAAACACGATCCCGCCAAGCCTGCCTGGCCCAACCGCGACCGTTTTGTGCTCTCCGCGGGGCATGGCTCCATGCTCCTGTACAGTTTATTGCACCTTACGGGATACGACCTGCCGATAGCGGAGCTGCAACAGTTCCGGCAGTGGGGCAGCAAGACGCCGGGCCATCCCGAGCATTGGCTGGTCCCCGGAATTGAAACCACCACGGGTCCTTTGGGACAAGGCTTCGGCAACGGCGTCGGCATGGGGATCGCTCAGAAATACCTTGCCGCGCACTTCAACCGTCCGGGGCATGAGATTGTCGATTACAAGATTTATGCCATCGCGGGGGATGGCGATTTAATGGAGGGCGTCTCGTCGGAAGCGGCCTCATTGGCGGGCCACTTGCACCTCGACAATCTGATTTATTTCTACGACGACAACCACATCTCCATTGAGGGCGATACTAAACTGGCCTTCACCGAGGACCGCGCCAAGCGCTTCGAGGCTTACGGGTGGTTTGTTCAAAAGGTTGATGATGGAAACGATTTGGCAGCCATCGACGCCGCGATTCGCGCCGCCCAGGCGGAAGGCGGACGGCCCTCGATCATCATGGTGCGCACGCACATTGGTTACGGCAGCCCCAATAAACATGACACCGCGGAGGCGCACGGATCGGCGCTGGGGGTGGAGGAAGTAAAACTCACCAAGCAGAATCTCGGCTGGCCGCTGGAGCCCGCGTTTCTGGTGCCGGATGAAGCGCGCGCGCATTTCCGCCTGGCCCTGGAAAAGGGCGCAAAGGCGGAGGCTGCGTGGCAAGCCAAGCTGGCCGCTTACCGGAAGGCGTTTCCGGAACTCGCCACCGAGTGGGATCGCTACACGCGAGGCGAATTGCCGCCGGGATGGCAGGCGAAGATTCCCACTTTCAGCCCTACGGATAAGCCCATGGCAACGCGGCAAGCGTCGGGCAAAGTCTTGAATGCCATTTCACCGGTGCTTCCCACCTTGCTGGGCGGCTCGGCGGACCTGGCGCCTTCCACCGACACGTTGATCAAAGGCGAGAAGGACTTCGAGGCGGGCAACTACGGCTCGCGCAACTTCCATTTCGGCGTTCGCGAACACGGTATGGGCGCGATCATGAATGGCATGGCCCTGAGCGGATTGATTCCTTACGGTGCCACCTTCTTCGTTTTTTCCGACTACCTACGGCCTTCGCTTCGCCTTGCGGCATTAATGGGCGTTCACGCGGTTTTCGTTTTCACCCATGACAGCGTTTTCCTGGGTGAAGACGGCCCCACGCACGAGCCCATCGAACATCTGGCGGCTTGCCGGGTCATTCCCCATCTTTGCTCCATCCGGCCTGCCGACGCCAACGAAACCGCGGTGGCGTGGCGGGTGGCGCTCGAGCACAAGGACGGTCCTGTGGCTTTGATATTGACCCGCCAGGTCCTGCCAATCCTCGATCGCAGCAAGTACGCCTCGGCGGAAGGGTTGGAAAAGGGCGCTTACGTACTTGCCGGTGCCGGGGGGAGGACTCCCGAACTCATTTTAATTGCCACCGGGTCGGAAGTGGCGCCGACCCTCGAGGCTCACGAGAAGTTGAGCGCGGAAGGGATTGCCGCCCGTCTGGTCAGCATGCCTTCATGGGACCTTTTCGAAAAACAGCCGCAGGCTTATCGGGACGAAGTGCTGCCGCCGCGCGTCACCGCCCGCCTCGCCATCGAGGCCGGGGTTTCTTTCGGTTGGGATCGGTATGTTGGACCCCAGGGCGCTGTACACGGAATTAATCGTTTTGGCGCGTCGGCTCCGTATAAAGTCATTGCGGAGAAGCTGGGCTTTACCGGGGCGCACATCGCCCAACGCGCCCACGAGCTTTTGGGCCGTTGATCGGTTCAGGGTGGAATGCCTAACTTATGTCGGACGCCGCAAATGTAGCGGCGCTCGAAGCTTGCCCGGCCTAAGTGGGGAGCGGCGAACGGCGGTCCCAGAGCGCCGCTACGGCTGAATAGTCCCATTTGCCGGCCGCGCGGCGATGGCAGGGAGGAGAATTTTTCTATGAGCAGCAATCCACTGCGGGTTCTGAACAGCCTGGGTCAGAGCGTCTGGTTCGATTACATCCGGCGCGACGAGTTGACCTCCGGACATCTGAAGCAGTTGATCGACGTTGATGGAGTCTCGGGAGTAACTTCCAATCCCAGCATTTTTGAGAAAGCCATTGCCGGCAGCAACGACTATGACGAGGAGATCGGGAAATTGGTCGCGGCCGGAGAAGAGACGCCGGCGATTTTCGAATCTCTGGAAGTTGAGGACATCCGCGCCGCCGCCGATCTGTTTCGCCCGATTTATAATTCCACCGAAGGCCGCGATGGCTTTGTCAGCATCGAAGTGGCTCCCACCCTGGCGCGGGACACGCAGGGCACGATTGCGGAGGCCCATCGCCTGTGGCACGAGGTGGAACGGCCCAATATCCTGGTGAAGGTGCCGGGAACGGTGGAGGGCCTGCCCGCCATCGAGCGCCTTCTGGGCGAGGGCGTCAACATAAACATCACGCTGCTGTTTGCCATCGAGCGCTACGCGGAAGTTGCTTGGGCTTATATTGCCGCCCTGGAAAAACGGGCGCGCGAGGGCAAGCCGCTGGATCGAATCGCCTCGGTGGCCAGCTTTTTTGTCAGCCGCATCGACACGCTGGCTGACCAGCAACTCGAGGCGAAACTGTCTGCGGCGAAGAGTGCGGAAGAAAAACAGCGGCTGGAATCCCTGGGGGGCAAGACGGCGGTTGCCAACGCCAAACTCGCCTATGTGAAGTTCAAGGAGATCTTTGCCAGTGCGCGTTTCCAGGCCCTGAAGCAGAAAGGCGCGCGGGTGCAGCGAATGTTGTGGGCATCGACCGGCACCAAGAATCCCCGCTACAGCGACACCCTGTACGTGGATACCCTTATCGGCCCCGACACCATTAACACAATGCCGGCGGCCACATTGGCGGCTTACCGCGATCACGGCAAGCCGGCCGCGCGGATTGAAGAAGGGTTGGACGACGCCCGCGCCGTGATGCAGCAGTTGGCGCAGGGAGGAATTGATCTCGCGGCCGTCACGCGGAAGCTGGAAGATCAGGGAGTGGAGTCTTTCGCGAAGGATTACGAAAAGTTACTTGCCGCGCTCGCGGAAAAGCGTGGCAAGTATCCCGCGGCGAAGCCGGTGCAGCCCGCGGCCATTGATGCCGGCATGGAGGCGGCCACCAAGGCGGCGATCGTACGGCTGGAGGCGCAAGGTTTTTCGCGCCGGTTATGGAATCGTGACGCGACGCTGTGGAAGCAGGATCCCGGCCATCAGAAGATCATTCGCAACGCCTTGGGATGGCTGGCCGTCCCGCAGACGATGTTGGAGCATGTGAATGAGCTCGAGACTTTTCCCCAGGACGCGAAAAGCGCGGGCTTCACCGATCAGGTTTTGCTGGGCATGGGCGGCAGCAGCCTTTGCCCGGATGTTTGCCGCGCCACCTTTGGCAAGGCGCCCGGCTTTTTGCAACTCCACGTGCTGGATTCCACCGTCCCCGCCAGCGTCGCGGCCGTGGAGGCTTCCATCGACCTTGCCAACACCCTCTTTGTGGTCTCCAGCAAGTCGGGAGGAACCACCGAGACGCTGAGTTTTTTCCAGTACTTCTACGAACGCGTCCGGTCAATCAAAGGTGAAAGGGCGGGAGAGAATTTTCTGGCGATAACCGATCCGGGAACGTCGCTGGAAAAACTGGCGCAAGCGAAGAAATTTCGGCGTATTTTCCCGGGCCAGCCGGACATAGGCGGGCGTTATTCGGCCCTCTCGAATTTCGGCATGATACCAGCGGCGCTCGAAGGCGTGCATGTTCGCGGCTTGCTGGAACGCGCCGTGCAAATGGCCGCGGCTTGTGGAGCGGGAGCGGCCGCGAAGGACAATCCCGGCTTGGTGCTGGGCGCGGCGATTGGCGCTGCCGGACTGAACGGCCGGGACAAAATCACTTTCGTAATTTCTCCCGCCATTGAGGCTTTTGCTGATTGGGTGGAGCAACTTATTGCGGAGAGCACCGGCAAGGAAGGGAAGGGGTTGCTTCCCGTGGCGGGCGAAGCTTTGCGCGACCCCTCGCGCTATGGCGAGGACCGCCTTTTTGTACAAATCAAGCTGGCCTCCGATGCCGACGAAGCCAAGGAAGCTGCGCTGCGAGCGCTGGAAGCGGCAGGGCACCCGGTGATTCGAATCACCCTGCGGGACGTGCTTGACTTGGGGGCGGAATTCTTCCGTTGGGAAGTGGCCATGGCCGCGGCCGGCGCGCTGCTGGGCATCGATCCCTTCGATCAGCCCAACGTGCAGGAGAGCAAGGACAACACCAAGAGTCTGCTGGCGGAATATCGCGCCCAGGGGAAGTTCCCGGAGGAGAAGCCGATTTTGGAGTCTGACGGTTTAAGGGTCTATGGCGATGCGGCATCCCTGGATGCGGCACATTCATCGGTGAGTGGAGTGCTGGCGGCCTTCATGAATCAGGCGCGGCCGGGGGATTATGTGGCGCTCATGGCGTACGTTCAGCCTACGCCGGAACACACGGTGGCGCTGCAGTCCATTCGCCACAGCCTGCGCGACTCTTCCCGTTTGGCGACGACCCTCGGGTACGGCCCGCGCTTTTTGCACTCCACCGGGCAACTTCACAAGGGGGGAGCGAACAACGGCCTTTTCATTCAGATTACCTCGGACGATGCCCAGGACTTGCCGATTCCCGGCGAGCCGTACTCGTTCGGGGTGTTGAAACAGGCGCAAGCGCTGGGAGATTTGCGCGCCTTGGCCGGCAAACAGCGCCGCGTTCTGCGCCTGCACCTGGGCAGAGGTGCGGACACCCAATTGCCGCGGCTGGGGCAACTCGTGCAGGATGCTTTTAAGCCTCAGGCGCGAGCGAAGGCGGGGTAGGGATTTTGGATTTTAGACTTTGGATTTTGGATTAAGGTTGCGGCCTGCGCTCGAGCCGGGAACCAAAACGCCTCTCTGCCCTCTGTGCATCAAGTCCTAGGAGGGCGCGCACGGTCCGTCTCAGTGGCCTCTGTGTGAACGTTTTTCTGTCTTCGGAGGATGGCTGAATGCTGAGTGCGGAAATCGAAAATCTAAAATCCAAAATGGATAGGGAGGTTCCATGCTGGAAACAGCCGAGCTGGTTAATCCCCTGCGCGAGGGAATTCGCTTAAGGCGGATACCCGACCCGTGCGCGATGGTGATTTTCGGCGCCTCCGGCGACCTCACGGAACGCAAGCTGATTCCGGCGCTCTTTTATCTATCCCGCGAGCGCATGTTGCCGGCGGGATTCTCCGTGGTGGGCGGCGCACGCACTCCCAAGACCGATGAACAATTCCGCCAGGAAATGTCAGACGCGGTAAAGAGTTTCCTCCGCCTGACGCCGGAGAGCGACGCTTTTGTGGAGGGATTCGCCAAGGGACTGAACTACATCGCCGGCGATTTCGGCGCCCCGCAAGCTTACCAACAACTTAAAACCGTATTGGATCGCCTTGATCAGAACTGCGGAACCGCCGGCAATCGGCTTTTTTATCTCGCCACCCCCCCGAGCTTTTTCCCCGTCATCGTCAAGCATCTGGGGGACACGGGATTGGCCAAACCCCGCGACCCGGGAAAAACCTGGACGCGCATCATCCTGGAAAAACCGTTTGGGCGAAGCCTGGAGAGCGCCCGCGAACTGAACCAGACCGTCACCAGCGTGTTCGAGGAAGATCAGGTTTATCGCATCGACCACTACTTGGGGAAGGAAACGGTGCAAAACCTGTTGGTGTTCCGGTTTGCCAACGGCATTTTCGAGCCCTTCTGGAATCGCCGTTACATCGACCACGTACAGATTTCTGTGGCGGAAGAGTTGGGGGTGGAGAATCGCGGCGCTTACTACGAAGAGGCCGGCCTGCTGCGCGACATGATCCAGAATCACGTGCTCCAGGTGTTGAGCCTGGTGGCGATGGAGCCTCCCGCCACTTTTGAGGCGACGGCGGTGCGCGATGAAAAGGCCAAGGTCATGCGCGCGCTGCGGCCCATCCGCTTCGAGCGGGTGCCGGAATTCGTGGTGCGGGGCCAGTACGCGGAGGGATACGTGGGAGGCAAGAAGGTTCCCGCCTACCGGACGGAGCCCAAGGTTTCGCCTACCTCGAATACGGAAACCTACGCGGCTTTCAAATTCTTTATCGACAACTGGCGCTGGGCTGACGTCCCCTTCTACCTGCGCTCCGGCAAGCGGCTGCCCAAGCGCGTTTCGGAAATCTCCATCCAGTTTCGCCGCGTGCCGCACCTGCTCTTCAAAGGCGCGGGGGCGGAAGGAATCGAACCCAACATCCTCTCGATTCGCATCCAGCCCAACGAGGGAATATCGCTCAAGTTCTGCGCCAAGCTTCCCGGAACCACCATGCAGATTCGCCCCGTGGAGATGGAGTTCCTTTACGGCGAATCGTTCGGGGCGACGCCTCCCACCGCTTATGAAACACTGCTGCACGATTGCATGCTCGGTGATGCCACGCTGTTCAATCGCGCCGACGCCGTGGACCTCTCTTGGGAATTCGTGGACCCGATTCTTAATCGCTGGAAGGAGGATGGACCGCAAGATCTGGCTCTCTATGCGGCGGGCAGTTGGGGACCGAAGGAGGCCGATGACTTCATCGAACGCGACGGCCGGCAGTGGCGGAGACTGTGAGGAACGGGTCGCGGAAGTCGGAAAGCAATAGACAGAAAGCGAAAGGCAGAAGGCAGCCCTGGGTTTTTAGTTGCGGTTCTCGAAGGGCGGGGCTTTACGGTTTGAGGAAATGGTTCCCCATGAGCTGCGCGAATGGATCGGCATATGCGGCACATGCGGCACCGGCCCCCACTTGTATGGGCGGGTCGCGATATTGAGGCAAAGATTGGAAATATGTGATTAATTTGAGGCTACGGCGGCAGGTCCTTCGGCTTTGGGCGCGAAGTACCCGGGGCGGGTGCGCACCACCAACTTGTTCTTGGTGTGGGGTTGGTAGGCGTCCACTCGGATGCTGCGGAAGCTTCCATCCTTCTTGAGGTTGCTGGGCCGATAGACGAGAGTGTACTGGTTGCGGATGTCGCGGGCGATCTGGCGGCAAGTGCTCTCCACCTCGTCAAGCGACTTGGGAAAGTAGGCATCGCCCCCGGTCGTCTCGGCGAGTTCCTTCAAGACTTTGGCGGCGCGATGGGCTTCACCGCCGCGGATTTTAAAGAGGTTGCTGGTTTCGTCCGAGCCCAGCAAACCGATGGTGTAAATGACGGCACTGGACTTCTGTGCCCGCGTCATGAGATCTTCCAAGGTGTAGCGGCTGGCATTGTCCTCGCCATCGGTAATCACCAACAGGACCTTCTTGTCGCGATTGCCCAGTTTGAGGTGATCGAGCGACGCTATCACCGCGTCGCGCAGCGCCGTGCCGCCGCGGGAATCTATCTTATCCAGCGCTGACCTCAGATCTTCGATCGTGCTCGCGAAGTCTCCCGGGGTATCGAGGTAATAGACGTCGTTGAAATTCACCACAAAGACCTGATCCTGGGGGTTGGAGGTCTTGGCGAAAATAAGCGCCGCGGCGTTCACCGCCACGCGCTTGTCGCGCATGCTGCCACTGTCATCAATGACTATGCCCATGGTAACGGGGATATCGGCATGAGCGAAGTGCGTGAGGGGCTGGGGCGCTCCGTCCTCAAAGACACGGAAGTCGTCCTGCTTGAGATCGTTGACGACGCGCCCCTTTTTGTCGAGCACGGTGGCGTGCAAGATGACCTCATTGACGTCCACGCTGATGGTGTATTCCTTGCCCCTATTCTCCGCGGGAGGCGCATGGGGGCTCGCCGGCTGCGGTGATTGCGCATAAATGGCAATGGGCGTACACACGAGGAGGGCAAGGAATCCACCTCGGGAGAGCAGGTTCCGGCAATGTCGGTTATTGGGTCGGTGCATAGTAGCCAGTTCGAGAGTATACCTGAAGAGGCGGTAACCCTTTGGGCGGGTTCAGCTTCACCCTGATGCGCCGCCAACGGCCGTCTCGGATCAGATTTGAAGGCTTATACCCCAGCACGTATTGGTTGCGCAATTCGATAGAGATTTTCTCCGCGATGTCGGGCAACTCATCAGTATTCTCAACGCTAAACAGTCGGCCTCCCGAAATTTCCGCGATCTCGGCGAGCAGTCCAGGGCCACCGGCTTCCTCTGGGGTGCGCGAGCGCGAGCCCATGGGCTCGAAAATACCCACGGCGTAAATCTGCACGTTGGATTCCTTCACCGCGCGCTTGATATCATTTTCCGTATAGCGGCTGTGGTTGTCGCCTCCATCGGAGATGATCAGGAGCGCCCGACGGTTGGTGGTGGCCTTCTTCATTTCACTTAAGCCCAGATATATCGCGTCCAGTAGCGCCGTCCTCCCGCCGGATTTTACCGTAATCAGCCGCTCTTGCAAATTCTCGTACTTGGCGGTGAATCCCGATATCAGGTCGGGCTGGTCGGCAAAGCTGACGAGCATGAACTCATCCTGTGGGTTGGATGTCTTGAAGAACTGAAGGGCTGCTTCCTTGGATTTCTCGATTTTATCGCCCATCGATCCACTGCAATCAAAGATCAAGCCCACGGAAATAGGTGCATCTTCCGTCGTGAAGGCCACGATCTGCTGCTCTACCTTTTCATCATAGACTTGGAAGTTCTCCTGGTCGAGGCCGGTGACGATTCGATCGAAAGGATCGGTGACCGTCACGTTTACGAGCACCAAATTGACATCCACCTGAAGGGGAGTAACGTGAACCGGTGGCGTGCGAACAGTAACGCGAGCGCCCGCCTGGTCATAGGGTGGGGCGGCACTGGACTTCTGGTCGTCCCAGGCACACCCTGTCCCGATTGCCACCAAACCTGCCAGGGCCATCGCGGCCAAGCCCAGCAAAGGTACGCGGCGCCGTGAAAGAGCTGTCATATCAGCAGCCCTCTCGCAAAGGAACTCGGGCCGCCACGCGCTCAACTGCGAGTGCAGCTCCGTATTCCGGTATTACCCCGAAGAAGATTCTAACACACTTCCTTGCCGGGTGTTACGGCGTGCGAGCAAAGACCGGAGGTTTGGGGGGAATGATTACGCCCAGGTCAGCGGCTGCAAGGGCCACGCGCATTAGTTTTCGGCAAGATCAGGGACTGCGATTGCCGCGCTGTGTGCTTGCCGCGCGTGAAGTATAGATGTGGTTTCCAACCAAAATGAAATGGCGATGGGCGATTTTCCATTGACGGGCGGAGCGGACTGGCGGATAATTGTCCGTACCGAATCCCTCCGGCTTAACGTTGACTTCGGTACAAGTGGATTTCTTATTTGGCTGCGTTGGCAAGGCATGACGCAAGCCGCACACCATGTTTACTTACCAGATTGTCAATCCAAACTCACATTATATGGAGGCGTATGGGTGCCAAATACATCTTTGTTACCGGAGGTGTAGTCAGCTCATTGGGGAAGGGCTTGGCCTCGGCGTCGATGGGCGCTTTGTTGGAGGCCCGCGGGCTGAAGGTTTCACTGCTGAAATTCGATCCTTATCTAAACGTTGATCCCGGCACCATGAGCCCGTTCCAACACGGCGAGGTTTTTGTGACCGATGACGGGGCCGAAACCGACCTCGATTTGGGTCACTACGAACGCTTTACCCGCGTCCGCATGCTCCGTGACAACAACTGCACCGCCGGCCGCATCTACGAAACCATTATCAGCAAAGAACGGCGCGGCGATTACCTGGGCAAAACCGTGCAGGTCATCCCCCATGTCACCAATGAAATCAAGGGGGCCATCCGCAAAGTGGCGACCGATGTGGATGTGGTGATTGTGGAAGTGGGCGGCACGGTGGGCGACATCGAATCGCTGCCGTTTTTGGAGGCGATTCGCCAAATGCGTCTGGAACAGGGGCGCGAGAACGTGGTGTTCGTACACCTTACGCTGGTTCCCTTCATCGGCGTCGCCGGCGAGCTCAAGACCAAGCCGACGCAACATTCCGTCAAGGAGCTACGCGAAATCGGTATTCAGCCGGATATTCTATTGTGCCGGACGGACCACTTCCTGTCTCCGGAGATCAAGGCCAAGATCGCGCTCTTCTGCAGCGTTCCGGAAGAGGCCGTCATCACCGCCAAAGACGTGGAAAACATCTATGAAGTTCCCCTCATCCTCGCCCATGAGGGACTGGACACGCAAATACAGCGCTGCTTGAAGCTGGAAACCCGCGAGCGCAACATGCAGCCCTGGATCGATCTCCTGGAAAAAATCCGCCATCCCCAGGATGAGGTCAACATTGGCATTGTGGGCAAATATGTGGGCTATCAGGATTCATACAAGAGTCTTCATGAAGCCCTTTTCCATGGGGGCATTGCGCGCCAGGTGAAAGTGAACATCTCCTGGGTGGAGGCGGAAGGTTTGGAAGAAGGTTCGTGCGCGGACCAGTTGCGCGATTTGGATGGCATTCTGGTGCCGGGCGGGTTCGGCCGGCGGGGGATATTGGGAATGCTGAAGGGGATCGAATATGCCCGAACCTCGAAGGTGCCTTATTTTGGGATCTGCTTGGGCATGCAATGCGCGGTCATCGAATACGCCCGCAATGTGTGCGGCCTTACCGGGGCGGACAGCTCGGAGTTTGACCCGTCCACGCCCCATCGGGTGATTTACAAATTACGGGAATTGCGCGGCATTGACGAGCTGGGAGGCACGATGCGCTTGGGCGCCTGGACCGCACGCTTGAAGCCCGCTTCATTCGCTCACCAAGCTTACGGCCAACTGGAAATCTCCGAGCGCCACCGCCATCGGTATGAATTCAACCGCGAATACGAAGAAACCCTGGTGGCGAACGGCTTGCAATTAACCGGCACGACGCCCGATAACACCTATGTGGAGATTGTGGAGATTCGCGACCATCCCTGGTTCCTGGGCTGCCAGTTCCATCCCGAATTCAAGTCCCGGCCACTCGAACCGCACCCGCTATTCACGGCGTTTATCAGCGCTGCGCACGATTTCCGGCTGCGGCGAACGGAATCGCGGACGGCGAGCGTGCAGTCGGACTCGCCATCCAATGTTGCTTCCACGGAAGCCGAGGGAGCTGAGGTGGCCGTTAAGCAAGCTGGCGCAGCGAATATGTAAGCACGGCTCGCCATTGGCCGCCAGGAATTAGCGCCCGGCTTTGTGTGACCGGTCGGGAGAAATACCTGTCGTGGGTCAATTTGATGATGTGGCGGCGAGTTAACCCTGCTCAATCACGGCATAATGACGCCTCGACATCAAATTGATTCACCAGCGTAAGTTTGCACACCAGAACATAAGGGAGAATTGAATGAAGATTCCAAGACTTTTTTTTCTGGCGCTGGCCACCAGCCTCCTGGTGAACAGCGCAGCCGTGGTGAAGGCTGCGGTTAGCGCCGCCGACCAACAATCGTTGCAATCCAAGTACATGAACAAGGTTTTATTCTTTCGCAATTGTGAGCGCATGGTGAGCCAATATGAAGTCCAGGAAGATGACACGGTGAAGGGCAATGCCCAGCCTGGCTACTGGTCCACGGACGGCGCCGCCCAGGTGAAGGCGATTGAGTTTCGCAAGGATCGCGTGACCTTTAAGTGCATCAAGCTTTGGGCCAATGTCAAAAACGACGGTCAACTCCACTACTTCCCCGCCTCTTTGGCGCTAAAAGGGAAGGCTGGTAGTTATCCCCAGACCACGGACATCATTATTCACACGAGCCCGGAAAACATGAAGGCGGTCGAGATTGTCGTGTCCCTCAGGAAGATCTGCCTGGGAGAGGATGAGTCTGCGATGACTGGCGCTCCACAATCCGTTGCCGATTTCATCAATAAGGTCCCGGCACAAGTGGATATCAACCCCGCCTCGGGCGCGGGCTTCAAAGGCACGCCTCCCAAGCCGATTTCAAACCCCATGCCGAATGAGTCGGTCGAAGCCGGGTTGGCGGGGCAAGCCGGCCGGGAAACCTTTGTGGTCTACGTGGACGAACAGGGTGCAGCACGCGTCGTGGGATTCATGAGCATTTTGCAGTATGGTCTGGAGGAGACCACCATCGAAGCCGTGAAGGGTTGGAAATTCGAGCCCGCAAGCCAAGACGGGAAGCCCGTGGCAGTCCGGATGGCCATGTCGATCGTATACAGGCTACCGATCAAAAACTGATTTCCGGGCGGGGAGATGAGGGAGCACGGGGTGCGCGCCCCAATGCCCGCCGGGTGAGCGTGCGGAGGGGGAGAAGATCGGCGGCTTTCAAGTTTGGACCGATTGATCTCCTATGTTTTTCCGATTTTGCGAGAATCAGCCCATGAGTCGCGTGATGCGAATTGGCAAATTGAAGATCGGAGCGGGGCAGCCGCTGGTGGTGATCGCCGGCCCCTGCGTGATCGAAAGTGAACGTCACGCGCTTAAGATGGCGGGGCGCCTGGCGGCAGCCGCCCGCGAATTGGGCATTCCTTTCATCTTTAAGGCGTCCTTCGACAAGGCCAATCGCACCTCGCTTGATTCTTACCGCGGACCCGGGCTTGAGCGTGGCCTCGAGATTCTGGCCCGCATCAAGAAGGATTTCGATGTTCTCGTGCTCACCGACGTTCATGCGCCGGAGCAGGTGGGGCCGGCGGCCGCGGCTTGCGACATTCTCCAGATTCCCGCCTTCCTCTCGCGCCAGACGGACTTGCTTCTGGCAGTTGGCCGCTCCGGTGCGGTAGTGAACATCAAAAAGGGGCAATTCCTTTCGCCCTGGGACATTCGCCACGCCATCGAGAAAGTTCGCAGCACGGGGAATAACCGCATCATGGTGACGGAGCGCGGCGCGAGCTTCGGGTATAACAACCTGGTTGTGGATATGCGGGGCCTGGCGGTGATGAAGGAGTTTGGCGTGCCCGTGATCCTCAACGTCACCCATTCGTTGCAGCTTCCCGGCGGAGAGGGCAAGCGCAGCGGCGGTCAGCCTCGGTTTATTGAAACGTTGGCGCGCGCGGGCGTGGCGGCGGGAGTGGATGGCGTTTTCATGGAAGTTCATGACCACCCGGCGAAGGCGCTTTCCGACGGAGCCAACGCCCTCGACCTCCGCCTTTTCAAACCCCTGGTGGGGCGGCTGCGCGCTTTGGGGGACTTCGTTCGCAAGCTGTAAGAACACGCGCGGAATGCTCGCCACCGAGAGGGGATGGCCGTAGAAGTTCCCAATCCAATTAGCTTCTGCGCGCTCACGACTCATTTATGCCGGACCAGGATCCCCACCGCGAACTCGCCATTCTTGTGAATTCCTCTTACCCGATCATCTACCTGGAGACCTGGGAAGAGGCGCGCGCCGCAGCCATCGTCGATAGCGTGGCGGAGGACCTCCGCGTGCCTTCCTATCAGTGGGCAGTGACGACGGGACTCGCGCGCTCGGGCGGCGCACCCATCTACCACACGCAGGATCCCGCCCAGGCTCTGGCCACCGTCAGCACCATCACCGGCGATGGCCTTTTTCTGCTCAAGGACTTCCACAAGTACCTCGATCAAGATGTCATCGTACGGAAACTCCGCGACCTCACCCAGGATTTCCGGCGCGCGCACCGCGCCATTATCATCACTGCGCCGGTGGTGAATATTCCCGTCGAGCTGGAGAAGGATACGGCACATTTGGCGTTGGGCTTCCCCGGGGAAGCGGAGTTGAATCGGCTGGCCGCCGCCACCGTGAGGGAACTGATCGGCAGCCGGCACCTGAGAAACGGTTTGCCGCCCGCCCAGATGCCGGCCCTCGTACACAGCCTGTGCGGCCTCACGCTGGATGAAGCGCGGCGCATTCTTACCCAGGCCATCCTGGAGAAGTCCTGTCTGGATGGGGCCACCCTCGAAGCCGTGCATGAGGCGAAGACCCAACTCATCAAAGACCAGGGCATCATTGAGTTCTTGAAGCCTGAAGCCGGCCTGGGATCAGTAGGTGGGCTGGCGCATCTGAAGGCTTGGCTGGAGAAGCGACGAGCAGCGTTTTCGCCGGAGGCGGAGCGTTTCGGGCTCGAGCCTCCCAAGGGCATTCTGATTTTCGGGGTTCAGGGTTGCGGAAAAAGTCTTTGCGCCAAGGCCGTGGCGCGGGAGTGGAACTTGGCGCTGCTCAAGTTCGATGCCGGCCGGTTGCTCGAGAAGTACATGGGCGAATCGGAAAAGAACATGCGGAAATCGCTCCAAGTGGCGGAAGCCGTCGCGCCGGCGGTGCTGTGGATTGATGAAATCGAGAAGATGTTTCCCCACGCGGCTCTGACCTCCGATGCGGACGGCGGGCTGTGGCTGCGCTTGTTCGGAACGTTTTTGACCTGGATGCAGGAGAAGAAATCTCCGGTGTTCATCGTGGCGACCTCGAATGACATCTCCGCGCTTCCGCCGGAGTTCCTGCGCAAGGGTCGCTTTGACGAGCTCTTCTTCGTCGACTTGCCGAGTGCGGAACAGCGGCAGGCGATTTTCACGATTCATTTGGCGAGGCACCAGGCCGACCCCACGAAGTTTGACCTCCGCCAGCTCGCGGCGGCGAGCGAGGGTTTCAGCGGCTCGGAAATTGAGGAAGCGGTGAAGTCCGCGCTCTACTCTTCCTTTGAGCGAAAAGGGCCGCTTTGCACCGCTATGCTCCTGGAAGAACTGCGTTCCACCTATCCGCTGGCGGTCACCATGAAGGAGAAGATCGAAGCCCTGCGCGAATGGGCACGCGAGCGCGCCGTCCCCGCCAATTAGGCCGGCGATGGCCGCCAAGCGTGATATCCTTCCTCCTGGGGCGGTAGTGTCCTAGTTTGGACGTAATGCCGCCATCTTGGCGGCTCTTTGCCGGCTGGAAGCGGGCGGTACGTTTGAAATTAGGACACCACTCCTGAGGCCTCGCCCATGGCCCCGCCTGGCCGGGATTTCTCAGCAGAATACGCGGATCCGAAGGCGCGGCCGGACAGCCCCTTTAGGCATGCTGCATTTTCTTATTGACGAGTCCAATTGTTTAGGCTAGAATAAATGGGTGGGTATCGAGGCAGGAACGTGTGAAAAAATCAAAAAAGACTGGAAATTGACATAGCTTAAATATCTGGGCTCTGGTACACTGGAGACATGAACACCGACCCTAAGGTTACTCGTCCCCGTTTAGTGGCTGTGAATCGGCAGCAGATGGTGATGCGGGCGATTGATGTAGAGCGACTGATTGCGGAAGATCACCCTGCGCGCGCGATTTGGGAGTTGGTAGGGCGGCTGGATCTGAGCGGGTATTATGCCGCCATCGCCGCGGTGGAGGGGCGGGCGGGGAGAGATCATACCGATCCGCAGGTTTTGATCAGTCTCTGGCTGTATGCTTACAGCCGGGGAATGAGTTCGGCCCGCGAGGTGGCGCGCCAGTGCGAATATGAACCGGCCATGCAGTGGCTGTGCGGGCTGGGGCCGGTCAGCCACCGCACGCTTTCCGGGTTTCGTTGCAGTCAAAAGGCGGCGCTGGACGATTTGTTCGTGCAGGTGCTGGGGATGCTGAGCGCCGAGGGTCTGATCACTCTGGAGCGGGTAACGCTGGATGGCACGAAGATCAAGGCCAACGCCGGCGGCAATACGTTCCGCCGCCAGGAGACGCTGGAAGCTCACCTGCAATTGGCGCGCGAGCAGGTTCGGTTGATGGAGGAACAAGCGGCGGAAGAGGAGCAGAGGGCCCAGCGGCAGGTGGCGGCGCGGCGGCGTGCCGCCCGGCAACGCCAGAGCCGTTTGGAGGCGGCGGTGCGCGAGGTGGAGCGCTTGCAGCGCGAGAAAAAGGACGATCGCGACAGTTTTGTGGCCCGCGCCTCCGGCACCGACCCGGAAGCCCACGTGATGAGAAATGGCGAGGGGGGCACGGTTCCCAGCTACAACCTGCAACTGCTGACCGACGCCGCGCAGGGGCTGATCGTGAATGTGGAAGCGACCACGGACGCCGTCGATCACCACCAACTGGCACCGGCCCTGGACCGCTGTGAGCAAACGCTGGGGCGCCGCCCCGAGCAGGTGGTTGCCGATGGCGACTACACCAATCACGCCTCGGTCGCGGCGGCGGCGAATTCCGGAGTGGACTTCTATGGATCGTGGCAGGAGAGTTGGAAGCCCGGCGAACGCGATGCCCAGGGCCGCAGCGCCGCGTTTCTCGCCAGCGCCTTCCCCTATGATGCCGGGCAGGATGGCTTCACTTGCCCGGCGAGAGAAATCCTGAGTCACCGTGCCATACAAAACCGCGAGCACGGGGTTCGCATCCACGTCTATCGCCCGTCGCGGGAGGCTTGCCGGAACTGTGCGTTGCGCCGCCAGTGCGCGCCGCCGAAAGCGCGTCCCGCTTGGGTCCGGTCGATTTCACGCCTGGAAGAGCCGGCGGCGACCGTGGCTTTCAAGGCCAAGATGGCCACGGAAGAAGCCAAGCAGATTTACGGCCAACGCTCGCGCCTCGCCGAGTTCCCCCACGCCTGGATTAAAGAACGCTGCGGCCTGCGTCAGTTCCGCTGTCGCGGCCGCTTGAAGGCAACCCTGGAAGCCACTTGGGCAGCGCTGAGTTATAACCTGACCCGATGGTTCGCCCTGCGGCGGCGACCCACCCTGACCGAAGCCGCTCTGGCGCCGGCGTAAGGGCAGAGCACCCAAGCGCCAAAAGGTGCGGAGGAAGAAATCCTGCTGCCCTCGGCGCCCACCGGGCAAGATCATCCGTAGCCGGGATTACCCCCACGCCAAGTGAAATCATCGTGCCTCCCGACTTATCCATACCCCGCGGTTCTCAAAGCGCATTTCTTCACACGTTCCAGGTAGGGTTTTTGACGCAACGGGCGGGTCGGCATACAGCGCGCTGGTGAATGATGCGCCAGGCCGACAAAATGTGCGAATGGCAGTGCGACTTGAAGTCCATCAGCGGGCAGCGCCCCAAAGCTGGGAAGTTATTGAAAATAAAGGGTAAGAGGCACGCTTTTTCTCCTGCCAAAGCTGACAACATTCTGAAAATAAATACACTTACAATCAACCGCGCAAAAGTTGAAAGTGGGGTGCATTTTGTCAGAACACAGGAACGTCAAATTGTCGTTGCCAGGCCGTTGAAAAGGCCCGGCTTGGTGAGAGATTCGGGCTAAGACCTCCGGAAGACGAGTTCCGAACCCTTGGCAAACACGCCGATCTTGTCGCCGGGACGCACTTGGCCGGTGGCCATGAGTCGATAGAGAGGATCTTGAAACTCGCAGGCCAGGGTATGTTGAAGGTGCGCAGCTCCGTATTCCGTATCGCACCCATGATGGAGGAGCAACGATTTGGCGCCGGAGGTGAACTCAAGGTGAAAAGGTGTAGTCGGATGATCGCGGAAAACCTGGGTGCTCTTGGCGATTTCAAGCTCCAGAATTCTCTTCAGATGGTCAGGGCGAAGCGGATGGTAAACAATGGTTTCCTCGACGCGGCGCAGAAACTCGGGGGGGAAGTGGCGCTTGAGCGCGCGTAAAGACACGCTGGAGAAGTGCCGCGCTTTGGCATCTTCCTCGGCAAACTGCGGGATGAAGCCGGAGGGCGTGGTGGCGCGTAGACTTTCCTTGGAGCCGATGTTGCTGGTGAAAAAGAACAGGCAAGAGGAAAAGTCCACGTGCCGGTTGCGTCCATCGTTCATCTCGGCGCGGTCCAACACCCCCAGCAGCAGCGAATATAGGGAATGGTGGGCCTTTTCAATTTCGTCGAAGAGAACCAGCGTATAAGGGAACTCGGGCGTACGGTGACGCTCGAGGTTTTCACGGGTGAAAACGGGTTCTGTGTCCGCGTGGCCGATGTAACCAGGGGGAGCCCCCACCAGCCGGGCGATCTCGTGCTGCTGCTGGTATTCGGCGCAATTGATCTTGAGCAGGGCGCCGGGACTGCCGAGCAAAACCTCTGCCAGCGCTTCCACGGAATGAGTTTTTCCGCAGCCGGGTGGCCCCAGCAGAAGCACCGAGCCCATGGTTCGGCGCGGCTGGTGGGCCTGAACTTCAATGCGTTGAAGAAGGCGGAGGATCGAATCGGTCGCCTGCGGTTGACCAACCACACACGCGGTCCATCGCCGCGCCACGTGTTCGAGCCAGGAACTTCTGGCGCTGGGCCGCAGCGTGACCCATTCTTTGGGTTCGCACTGGACACCTTGACTGCTCAGCATCGCTCTCCTCGCATCCCAGACTCCAGTCCCCATCAAACCGGCCAGTCTGCCGGCGTCCTGGGTCTCAAATCTATACTTCGGCAGGATCGGCAACGGACTTGAGGATTGCTGGCTGTCTTGTGCGGAAGGCCCGGGCCAGCGATTTCACTTTCCAATGGTGCCGGAAATCAGCTATAAGGGACGAGCGTTTTGGCATGTGCAGTTCTGTTTTCGCGCCCTGATTTGGCGAAAGTCCTCTGTGGAGATTCGCTTGCCCAATCCGCGCCCATCCGGCTCACCCACGTTCCCGCGATTAATTCCCGTCCTTTTCTTTTTTTCCGGCGCCTCGAGTCTCATTTTTGAAACTGTTTTCGCGCGGCTGCTGACCTACACCTTTGGAAACACGGCACAAGCTGTGAGCACCGTGCTAGCGGTTTTTCTGGGTGGCCTGGCGTTGGGAGCCCACTTCATTGGCCGATGGGTCGACCGGCGAGGCGCCAGCCTTTTGACCTACGGCATGCTGGAACTCCTAGCGGGGGCGTACTGCCTGTTCATCCCGTGGCTGTTCGCGCTGCTGACGAAGGCCTACGTGGGGCTCGACCACTCGCTTCACCTGGGAATGTGGGCGCTTACGGGGACGCGTTTCGGGCTCGCGGCCATGGTGATCCTGTTTCCCACTATTCTCATGGGCGGGACGTTGCCGGTGCTGGCGCGCTGCGCCGCGAGTGCAGTGGAGGAATTCCAGCCACTCGTGGACCGGCTCTACGCTTGGAACACCTTCGGGGCGGCGGCCGGAGTGCTGGCCTCTACCTACCTGCTGATACCCTCGCTCGGGGTGCTGGGGACTATTCATTTTGCCTGTGCTGTAAACCTGGCGATCTTCCTGGGCACAGGGGCATGGAGTTGGCACGGCAGGCTAGCGGCGGTGAACGCGCTGCCAGCTCCCACCCCCACAAAGGATTCTGATCCGCGTCGCCGTGTGCTGCTAGTTGCGGCGTTCCTGACCGGCCTCACAGCACTTGGCTACGAGGTGGTGTGGACCCATGTTCTGGGTTTTCTAGTGGGCAACACGGTTTACTCGTTCGGAGTGATGCTGTTCACCTTCCTCTGCGGTCTGGGGTGGGGAGCGCATTGGGTAGCACGCCACCTCACGCGCCCCGGGGTTTGGCCGCGGGCTCTGGCGGCTTCGCAGCTTCTCCTGGGGGTGACGGTCTTTGCCACCCTGCCGTTGTGGAATCGCCTTCCCGATCTCTTCGCGCAGGGGCTTAACCGCGCCGCAGTCCGCGACGTGACTGGCATCGCCGTGCTCCTGGGGGCGCGGATGGTGTACCTTGCTTGGAGAATTGCCCGGCGCTCGCACGGCGCGGGAGTTCCCCGGGTTCGCCTCCTCGAACTCGTCGTGGAGTTCGTCCTGCTGGCGGGCTTGTTTCTCCTGAATCTCGATACGATATGGAGCTACGAGGTCACGGGCTTCGTTGTGGCGGAACTGTTTCGATTTCTTTTGGCCTTTTATCTTCTGATTCTGCCCTCTTCACTTTTGGGGATCAGCTTCCCCCTGCTTCTCAACCTCGGCAGCGAGGCCGGCGGCGTAGGGGCCAGCGTAGGAGCCATCTATGCCGCCAACACCCTGGGGACGGTGGTGGGTTCCGTGCTCACGGGTTTTCTGGCGCTGCCCGTCCTGGGATCGCACGCCACGTTGCAGGCGGCGGCGACGATTAATCTGCTGCTGGGGTTAGGTTTTGTTTTCCTGCTCGTACCGCTCAGCCGCGGGCGCCGGTGGCTTCTGGGACTGGTCGTGGCGTCGTTGGTTTTGCTGGTGTGCGGGGGTTCCGCGCAATGGGATGCGCCCAGCCTTACGCGCGGGACCTACGTCTATTTCAACGGTGGCACACCCATTGACCGCGTCCTCTATTTTGCCGAGGACGTTCAGGGCGGGCTCACCTCGGTTATTTCCTTGGGGCGGGAGCACATTATGCTTTCCAACGGAAAATTCCAGGGAGACAACGGCAGCGAGGTCCCGAGCCAAGCGCGCTTCGCCCTGACCCCGATTCTTTTTACGCCGCACTTCGACCACGCGCTGGTCATCGGGCTGGGAACCGGCAACACCTTGCGCACGGTCTCACTCTTTCCCTTCCAGAAGGTTGACGTGGTGGAAATAGCCCCCCACGTTGTGGAGGCCGCACGGCAGTGGTTCGAGGACGTCAACGATGGGGTCCTGGATCGTGACCCACGGGTGAAACTCACCGTGGCCGACGGCAGGAATTTCCTGCTGCTGACACGCGAGCGCTTCGACTTGATCACTATCGAGGTTTCTTCCATCTGGATCAGCGGGGAAGCTGATCTTTACAACCGCGAGTTTTACCAACTCTGCCGGTCGCACCTGGGCGATCGCGGCGTGCTGCAACAGTGGGTTCAGATTCATCACATGCGCCCACAGACCCTGCGGGTGATCCTGACGACGGCGGCACAAGTGTTCCCGCACGTGGCTTTTTTTGCGGGAACGCACCAAGGGCTATTGATAGCCTCTCCCGGTCCGCTGGAATGCGACACGCGCCAGGTGGCGGCGCTCGATGCTCTGCCCGCCGTCCGCCTCGAGCTAAGGAAGCTGGGGATTCCCAGCCTGTGGCCGTTGCTGGGCGAACTGGTGCTCTTCGACTCCTCATTTCGCGCGGCAACAGACGCTTTGCCGCGCGCCAGCGGTATCCCCCAGGATTTTGCCTCCACCGACGATCGCCCCTTTTTGGAATATCAAACCCCAAAGGGAAATACTCTTCCGTATCCTACCCCTGGTATGAACCTCTGGCTGCTTGGGCAATTCCGCCCGCCACCACTCCCCCCCGAGATGGTAATACACAACTTGGCCGATGCGGGTGACCGCGACTTGGTGCTCGGATTCGTGCTGGAAGGGCGGGGCGATACGGCGGGAGCCCTAGCCGCATTCCGCCGGGTGACGGGAGCAAGCGCCAGACGCGCCAGGGAGGAGATTGCCCGTCTTGCCCCAGTTGCGGCCCCGGCGCGCTGAACGAGGGCAGATGGAGCCACCCGAGAAACGAATTGCCGCTTGACAGCGCAGCCCGATTTGGAATAATTCTCACTGCATGAAAACGTCCAAGGATGCACCCAACGGGGCCACGGCCTACACCGTAAAGTCGTTGGTGAAAGCGCTCAATATTCTGGAAGTGCTGGCGGAGGAGGAGCCGCCCTACACTCTTACTCAGCTTAGCCGGCGGCTGCACTTGCACGTCAGCACGGTGCACCGGTTGCTGGTCAACCTTGTGCGGCACGGATTTGTGGAAGAGGATACGATTTCGGGAGGCTACCAACTAAGCTACCGAGTCCTCCGCATGGGATTGCGAGTTCTTGACCGTCTGGATTTTCGGCGGGTGGCACAGCCATTGCTGCGCGACCTTAATTTGCGCACCAAAGAAACCGTACACATGGCGATTTTGCAGGAGACGCGCGCGATTTCCATCGAGAAGTTTGACAGCCCCCAGCCCGTGGGTTTGGACGCGCGCTTGGGCGGTATCATGCCCCTCCACTGCACCGGAGTGGGGAAGACATTGCTGGCGTATCAGGGCGAGAACCTGCTGAACCAAATTGTCCAGCCGCCGGGCCTTACGCGCATGACCGCGCGCACCCTAACGGGGTTGGCGCCGCTACGGAGGGAATTGGAGCACATTCGCGAGCAGGGTTATGCCGTCGACCAGGAAGAGGCAGTGGAGGGATTAAGCTGTGTGGCGGGACCGGTGTTCAATCACGCGGGGCAAGTGGTGGCGGCGTTCAGCGTGGCGGGGCCGGCGACGCGCTTGACCACGGCGCGCATTTCCGAACTCGCCCAACTGGTGCGCGAGACCAGCCAGCAAATCTCCTTCCGGCTCGGATATCGCCGCGACGTGCGGCCGTTTGCCGGACCCCTGGGGGGTGACCTGCGCGGGGAGCGAGGTGGGCAGCGCGGGCGGGCAGGGAACGCGGGGTAGCGGGGAAAGGGACAGGCGGCGTGCTGAAGTGGAAGAGGAGCAGGCGGGGCGGACCGCCGGTCCTAATTTCTTCGTCCAACTCTTCCGGCTGAACCGTACAAAACCCTTCCTGCGGGCTCTACAGGGCTGCGCTCCGGTCGAGGCCCGCGACGGGTTCCAACCACGATACCCAGTCCGACCAGAACAAGGACTATCGGAGGCTAGGTACAAGAAACTCCAAACGCAACAAGCGGACACTTCTAATGGGTTAAGCATGGGGTACTTCTATCGGGGCCTTACATCCCCGCACACAACTAAGTGACAGCCCGGCTTTCTGGTGGTAATCTTCAGCACTCTCCCGGGACGCGGAACGGTTTCGTGTGGGGTGAAGGGAGCCGACGCCGCCCGAGAAGGAATCCTTGGCAGCCACTACGCAGGGGTAATCTCATGTCGAGTTTGTCGATTGGAATCATGCTGGCGATCCTCGCGGGAATTCTTAATGGGAGCTTTGCCGCTCCGACGAAATATGCCAAGGTTTGGAAATGGGAAAACATTTTTTCGGTCTTTGGGATTTTTGGCATGGTGGTTTTCCCCTGGCTTGTCGTTTTCCTGACGATTCCCCACCCTGGGGCGGTTTATCACGGGATCACCACAAAATCGCTCCTGCTTACTATCGGATTCGGTGTGGGATTTGGTCTGGCCCAAATCTTCTTCGGACTCGGGATCGCGGCCATCGGTATGGCACTGAATTTCGCCATTGCCATCGGCATATCCACGGTGTTGGGATCGTTGGTCCCGCTCCTGGTCCTGCACCGGGATAGGGCATTCACCCCGCAAGGCCTGATGCTCTTAGTGGGAGTGCTGTTGATTCTGGTTGGAATTGTGGGGTGCTCAGTTGCCGGAAAATTGAAGGACAAGTACCTGGAAGCCGCCGACCCGCGCCCGCGCGAATCCGCTGCGATTCCCATGAGTTTTAAAGCGGGACTGATAATTTGCATCCTGGCGGGACTGGGCTCGCCCTTGACCAACTTCGCTCTGGCTTTTGGGGACCCGTTGCGCACTCTTGCTGCCGCGCAGGGAGTAAGCGTCACTAGCCAGGCCAATGTGATCTGGGCGCCAGTGAATACCGCGGCGTTCATCCCCTACATCATCTATTGCATCTACCTCTGGAAAAAGAATAAGACGGGGAGCCTGTTTGGCGCCTCGGGAACCGGGTTTAACTGGGTCTTCGGAGCCATTATGGGAGCACTGTGGTTCGGCAGCACGGTTATTTACGGCGCCGTCAGTGGGCTCCTGGGAGATATGGGACCAATTCTCGGATGGCCGCTGTTCATGTCAGCCATCATTATCGCTTCGAATGTTTGGGGGATATCGACCGGTGAATGGAAAGGCTCCGGCAGCAGGGCCCTGAACACCATGCTGGGAAGCATATTCTTTTTGATCCTGGGTTTCGTCGCCCTGGCTTATGCCGGCCGCCTGGGGTGAGGTTTTGCATTTGTTGCGCGGATGGCGCATATACAAAAAGCGATTCATGCGCCAAGCCGGTTACGGGTTTGGTCGTATACATAGAAGACAATGTTGAGTACCAGGAATGTCGGGCTGATCTTGTAAGCTGAGAGGAGCTTGCCCTTTAATTGGCCATTCGACCAACGCTTGCAATGGGAGGGGGGCTGGCATATTATCAGCCTGCCCCCACACTCATGATGGCCTCGATTTAAGAGCCTCTGTCGGCAGGGTAAGCCTCAAGAAGAGCCTAGCTATGCGACTGGTAATAAAAATTGGAAGCAATATCATTGCCCCCGGGGGGCGGCTTAACCCGTCCCGCGTGCGCGCCCTGGTTGACCAACTCGATCTTGCCCATCACGAGCATGTCATCGTTACCTCGGGCGCCATAGCCTGTGGCGCCTCCGTCTTTGGTGGCGAGCACACCCCCTCCCGCCTGATCCGTATGCAGGCCGCCGCCGCCATCGGCCAAAGCAAATTGATGCACACGTACGAACAGTTGTTCTTTGGGAAAAAAGTTGTGGCCCAACTGCTGCTTTCCAGCGACGACTTCTCATCCTCGATTCGTTATCGCAACCTCCGTCACACCGTCGAAGAACTTCTGCGCTTGAATGTGTTGCCCATTGTCAATGAGAACGACGTGGTCTCGGTGCGCGAACTGGAAGGGGCCTTTGGGGACAATGACGAGCTCAGCGCCCTGCTGGCAGGAGCGGTGAAAGCGGATTGGCTGATTCTCCTGACCGACGTGGAAGGCTTCTACCGGCACAACGGCTCCAGCAATTCAAAACTCGTGCGCCGGATCAATCGCGTCACCCCTGCCATGGAAGCCGATTGCACTGGAAAGGGAGAGCTAGGACGCGGGGGCATGTGCTCGAAGCTGCGCGCCGCCCGCATTGCCACGGCCGGCGGCACACACGTCGCCATCGCCAACGGCTGTCATCCCGATGTCATCCCGCTGGTCCTCAAGCACCGCGTAGGCACCTACTTCCCACCTCAGCGGCGCAAAGGGAAGGCCGAATGAGCACTGTTTCGCCCATCGAATCCGTTTCCACCCAGCAGAGGCTACAGTCTGCCCGCCGGGCGGCGGCGGAGGTGGGCCGTCTCTCGACCAGCCAGAAAGACGCGATCCTGGCGGCCATGACGGCGGAGATCCATCGCCATCTTGACGAGATTTTGGCGGCGAATGCGGTGGACCTCGCGGCGAGCAACCTCAATTCCTCGAGTCGTGACCGCCTGTTGCTCTCTCTGGCGCGCATCGCCGAAATGGAAGAGGCGATAGGCGCGGTCAGTGCCCTGCCCGATCCGGTAGGGGAAGTCCTGGCGGAGTGGACCCGGCCCAACGGCCTGCGAATCCGCAAAGTGCGGGTGCCCTTGGGCGTGGTCGGCATCATCTATGAGTCCCGGCCAAACGTCACTGTGGACGCAGTGGCGCTGTGCCTTAAGTCGGGAAATGCCGTCGTGCTGCGCGGTGGACGCGAGGCGGCTTCCACCAATGAGTGTCTGGTCAAGATTCTCCAAGCCACGCCCGGAATGCTGGCCGGCGCCATTCAGTTGCTTGATTCCCACTCGCGCCAGTCCGCCGAGGAACTGATGCGTGCGCGCGGCTTGGTTGACGTGCTGGTGCCTCGTGGGGGAGCGGCGCTGATCAATCGTGTGGTGGAAGAGGCCACGGTCCCGGTGATCGAGAACCGGGGCCGGCAACTGCCACGTCTATGTGGACAAAGCCGCCGACCTCGATATGGCCGATCGCATTGTCATCAACGCCAAGACTCAGCGGCCCTCGGTTTGCAACGCGGCGGAGAAGCTGCTCATCCACCGGGATATATCAGCGCAGTACGTGCCCAGAATCGTGGCGAAGCTTTTGGCAGGCCGTGTGGAGATCATAGGAGACGAGCAAACGCGATGCCTGGCGGCGGGGCAGGGAATTGGTGTGGCGGAAGAATCCGATTGGTACACGGAATATCTGGACCTGCGCATGGCCATCGCCGTGGTTCCCTCTTTGGACGCCGCCATCGCTCACATTAATCACTTCTCCACCCGCCACTCCGACGCCATTGTGACCTCGGATGAAGCGCGCGCCCAGCGGTTCCTCAGTCACGTGGATTCGGCGGCCGTCTACTGGAATGCCTCGACGCGCTTCACTGACGGCGGCGAATTCGGGCTTGGGGCAGAGATGGGAATCAGCAACCAGAAGCTGCACTGCCGCGGCCCCTTTGGCCTCCCCGAGCTTACTTCGACAAAGTACCAGGTGTTTGGGACGGGCCAAGTTCGTAGTTGAGGGGTTGTACAACCCTGACGTGCGAGAGGCACTCCACCGCAAACTGACCCACTACCAAGGAACTCGAATTACTCGATAATTGTTATGCCGAAGTGCTTTGACCCTGCCGTGACGGGTCTCTTCGGGTGAAGGTGGTATGCAACAAGGGTTTCCGGCCAGAAGGTGACTCTGACTTTGGCAATCCGGCTGGTGGGAAACAAGCGCCGTAACTGGTGCGCGGAAAGCAGACCGAGTTCCTGAACGGTACCTTTGGGAATGTGCGTGCCAAGCAAGCGATTATACTGCATCTGAACAGGGCGGGGCAGAAACTGGAAAAATGGCAAGTGGTGATGGGTCTCAAAAGGGTACCAATAATTCGGAGTGGTAACAAACCAGCTTTTGCCTACGCGCATGACCTCTTGAGCGAATCTCTCCTGACGGTCCGGCCCGAGGATGTGCTCGATGACGGCGTTGGAAAACACCAGGTCGAAACTCTGGTCGGGGAAGGGAAGCGCGCAGCCGTCAAAAAGCACGTATTGCGGTTGCGGATAATGCCGGCGCGCCGCCAGAATTTCGTGGGCTTCGTACCCGCCCGCCACAATCCGCGTGGGAAACGGGTAAACGTCTTCCAGGGAATATTGCAGAAAGATCTCGCCGCTCGCGCCCACGTCGAGCACACGGTCATTCGGGCGCGGACAAAACACCTGTTTCAGTAAATCAAACTTCTTCGTCCGCGACCTGTGACTCAGGTTTTTGAGGACACGTCGGAATACAGAATCTTCAGTTTCCGGCACGATCTCTCCACGCCGACCGGCTCGAATTACGGTTAGTGCGGCACTTTGCTTCCGGGGCGGCGGAATGCGCCCCCCTCATATCTGGACGCCGCCATTGGGCGGGGTCGAAGCGCCGCTACATCACCCCCCCCAATGCCGATGCCCGGATTGCCAGGCGAAATTCCAAAGTGCAAGCTAGAGATAGTATACGTAAAATGGTCGGGGAAACAGAAACTTCGCAAAGGCGAAGAATGGAAAAACGGGAAGGTCCCGCTGCGACAAGGGCGCGAGAATACTGTGTTAAACTCGACGGCATGAGCCGGGTGGGGTGGCCGGGCGCGGTGGCGCCTTCGTGGCAGCTCGGCTTGGCGCCCCCGTGGAATACTGTATGATCAGCGCGAGGTAACTGACTTACTATGATGGGAAGCAAGGATGTTTGTTTCCCTTCGGATCATAACTTTCCGTTCCTTTCGGTGCTCCATGGTGTCCTTTAGCCAATCTCATTTTTCCGCGCGCCTTTTTTCATCGCCGGGGGAAAGGCAATCCGCTTCTAGGCACATACCGGCGTTGCTTCCTGATTTGGCAAATCCCGGCGGGCGCCGGTCGCAGACCGTTTGCGTCGCCGTGTTTTCTGTGACGATGTTTGTAAGCGCCGCATTACTCTTCCTTGTGGAACCGATGTTCGCCAAAATGGCGCTGCCGCTCCTTGGCGGGAGCGCCTCAGTATGGACGACCTGTCTCGTATTCTTTCAAATCACCCTGCTCGCTGGGTACGCGTATGCGCACGCCTCGGTGAAGTTGCTGGGGAGCCGATGGCAAATTGCCATGCACGCGGCAGTGCTGCTGGCCGCATTAGCGCTGCTGCCGATTCATGTGCCCAGCGGATGGACGCCGCCCTTTGAACCCGATCCCGTAGGGTGGCTGTTGCGGTTGCTGCTGGCAGCAGTGGGCTTGCCCTTTCTCGCGTTGTCCGCAACCACTCCGATCCTGCAAAAATGGTTCGCCCGATCCGGGCATCCGTCGTCCCGTGACCCGTACTTTCTTTACGCTGCCAGCAACGCCGGAAGCTTGTTGGGTTTATTAAGTTACCCGTTTGTGCTTGAGCCCTGGCTGCGATTGAGGGATCAAAGCCGGCTTTGGACCTGCGGCTACGTTTGGTTTTTGCTGCTGGTGGCCGGTTGCATTCTGCTGGTGTGGCGCTCACCGCATGAGCCTTTAGCCTTGACGAACCTGCCGCCGTCGGACATGCGGAGGGAGGAAGCGGCTGCTGTCCGCCCTGAAAACTCCACGCCGCGCCTTCGTTGGCGCTGGGTGGCGCTTGCCTTTGTGCCCTCCAGTTTGATGTTGGGGGTTACGACTGCGCTCACCACCGATATTCCCGCCATTCCTCTCTTCTGGGTTCTGCCCCTGGCGATCTACCTGCTGAGCTTCGTGCTGGTATTCGCGCGCAAACCCCTTCTCTCGCATGTTTGGCTGACCCGGCGTCTGCCCTTTCTTATTTTGGCCGCTGCGATTCCCGGCGTATTGAAGGGTGCGCTACCCTTGTTGGTCTTGCTCCCCCTCGATCTACTGGCCCTTTTTGCTGTTGCCGTGGTTTTCCACGGGGAAGTGGCCCGCAGTCGTCCTTCCACCGAGCATCTCACCGGGTTTTATCTTTGGGTCTCGGTGGGCGGAGTGCTCGGTGGTGCTTTTAACGCCCTGCTGGCCCCGGTGATTTTCAATACGGTGATGGAGTTCCTGATAGCGCTGGTGCTGGCCGCAATGCTGTGCCCGCTTATCGAGGGCGTGGAGGATACGCCGCGCGCTCGCAAGCTTGACTACCTTTTGCCGGTGGCGCTGGGTCTCGCGGTTGCCATCGCGACTCTGGAGTTGCAAGCTAGGGGCATGGAGCCGGGGCGGATGTTTAACCTTATCATCTTCGGTCCTGCCGCGATCTGCTGCCTGCGCTTTGGCGCGCGGCCCCGGCGTTTTGGGCTGGGGGTGGCAGCCTTAATCCTGGCCAGCCAGGTTTATGCCGGGCCCTATGGCCACACTCTTCACACTGAGCGCAGCTTCTTCGGTGTTTACCACGTTAGCGATGACCCCGAAAGGAACTGCCGCGTGCTGTTTCATGGCGGCACTGCGCACGGGGCGCAGAGCCTGGATCCCAGCCGCGCGTGTGAACCGCTGGCCTACTACACGCGTAGCGGGCCGATCGGGCAGGTGTTCGAGGCCTTTCAGGAAAACCCGGTGGAGAACGAGGTGGCGATCATTGGGCTGGGGGCGGGTGTCATGGCTTGTTACCACCGACCCCATCAGCGGTTCACGTTTTATGAAATCGACCCGAGCGTCTTGCACATCGCCCAAAACCGGCGTTATTTCACGTATCTGGCCGATTGCGGGCCCCCGGTGCGCGTAGTGCTGGGTGATGCGCGCCTTTCCTTGCGCGATGCTCCCGCGCACAGCTATGGCATGATTGTGCTGGACGCCTTCAGCGGTGATTCCATTCCCACACACCTTTTGACCCGCGAAGCATTGGCTCTATACCTGAGCAAACTTGCCCCAAACGGTATTCTGGCCTTTCACATTAGCAATCGTTACGTAGACCTTCATGGCGTGCTGGGCAACTTGGCTCACGATGCGGGATTGTCCTGCTTGGCCAACGATGATGCGCAAGTGAGCGAGGACGAAGCGCGAAAGGGCAAATTCGCTTCCTCGTGGGTGGTAATGGCTCGTGATCCAAACGGCCTCGCCGTGCTTACGGGTGAATCCGGCTGGCGTTCCCTCCTGGCGGCGCCGGGTTCGCGAGTTTGGGCGGATGATTTTTCCAACATTGTGAGCATCCTGAGGTTCAGGTAGAGCGCCGGAACGTCCACATTCCGGACATGAACCGGCGAAAGGCTGGGAGCGCCGAATTTGACCGGGGCTAGCTTGCCCCCGTGTTATAATTCCCATGCCTGAGGGCTGCGGCCCGCGCAGGCAGCGGGCGGCAGGAAATCCTAAACCTCCGGGGGAAAGCTGGGGAAGATCTCATGGCAGTAGACTACTTCGAAAAGGTTTGGCACAACGGCAAATGGATTCCCTGGGGGGAGGCCACGATTCACGTTTCCGCGCACGTGGTGCACTATGCTTCCTCCTTGTTTGAAGGCATTCGGTGCTATGACACGCCTCAGGGCCCGGCGATCTTCCGGCTGAAGGAGCACACTGACCGCTTGGTGAACTCGGCCAAAATCTACCGGATGGAGTTGCCCTTCACCCGCGAGCAACTGGCGCAGGCGATGGTGGAGTTGGTGCGCGTGAACAACGTCAAGCACTGCTACATTCGCCCCGTGGTGTTTCGTGGGGAGGGCGAAATGGGTGTGAATCCCATTAAGAATCCCATTGAGATTTACATCCTGGCGTGGGCCTGGGGCAAATACCTGGGAGACGAAGCGCTGCGCAATGGCGTGGATGTGTGCGTTTCCTCCTGGCAGCGGATTGCCCCCAACACCCTGCCGGCCATGGCCAAATCGGCGGCCAACTATATGAATTCGCAGCTTGTCAAGATGGAAGCGCTCACCAACGGTTATACCGAGGGCATATCCCTCGACACCAACGGCCAAGTGAGCGAAGGCAGTGGCGAGAATATCTTTGTCGTCCGCGACGGCAAGATCTACACGCCGCCACTATCCGCTTCCGTGCTGCCGGGCATCACGCGCGACTCCGTGTTGACGCTGGCGCTGGAGATGGGCTATTCGTTAAGCGAGCAAAACATCTCGCGCGAATTGCTCTACATTGCCGATGAAGTTTTCTTTACCGGAACCGCGGCGGAAATTACTCCTATCCGCTCCGTCGACCGCATTGTGGTGGGCAAGGGGCAGCCCGGCCCCGTCACCCGCGCATTGCAGACGCGTTTCCTCGCGATCGTGCAAGGCCAGGCGGAGGACAAATACGGTTGGCTGACCTTGTGCCAGCAGCCCGTGGCCGCGGCCCACTGAGCGCTGCGCCACCTCCCGGAATTCGATGTTGGAAGGTGCAAGCCTGCACTTTGACACCTTGCCGGGCGGGGTGTGATTTGAACGTGAATCAGTGGACATCCGCAGAGAGGGTTCCTGATGGCTAATAGCGCCGAGGGTCTGAACATTGACACACTGCTTCGGACTGCCTGCGAAAACAAGGCTTCCGACTTGCACCTGAAGGTGGGAAACTATCCTTATCTCCGCGTGGATGGCGATCTCCACCCGCTCATGCAGTACACGCGCATTTCCAGTGAGGACATGCTGAATATGGCGTTCAGCATGATGACGAACCGGCAGAAGCAGAAATTCAAGGAAAATGCCGAACTTGACATGGCCTACGGCGTGGCGGGCTTGGGCCGCTTCCGCGTCAACGTGTTCCAGCAGCGTGGCAACGTGGGCATGGTGCTTCGCGTTATTCCCACCAAGATTCGCACGCTGGAGGAGCTGCTTCTGCCGCGCGTGACCGACAAGATCTGCGCGGAACCTCGCGGCATGGTGCTGGTGACGGGGACCACGGGAAGCGGCAAGTCCACAACCCTGGCGGCCATGGTGGACCGCATCAATACCACCCGCACCGACCACATTGTTACCATCGAGGATCCTATCGAGTTCCTCCATCGCGACAAGAAGGGCTTTGTCAACCAGCGCGAAGTGGAAGTGGATACGCCGAGTTTCAGCAGCGCCCTGCGTGCGGCCCTCCGCCAGGACCCCGACGTCATCCTGGTGGGCGAAATGCGCGACCTGGAAACCATCCAGACGGCGCTTATGGCCGCGGAAACCGGCCATCTGGTGTTCTCCACCTTGCACACCACGGACGCCACGGAAACCATCCAGCGTATTATCGCTGTCTTCCCCCCCCCGGAACAAAAGCAGATTCGTATGCAGATGGCCAGCACCCTGAAGGCGGTTATCTCCCAACGCCTGGTGCGCCGGGCGGATGGAATTGGGCGCGCTCCGGCGGTCGAGGTGCTCATTGTCACCGAGTATATTCGAGATTGCATCATCAACCCTGATAAGACCCGGATGATTCATGACGCCATCTCGGCGGGCACCTCACAATATGGAATGCAGACCTTTGATCAGTCTCTTTATGAGCTTTACGGCCAGGGGCTGATCACGCTGGATGCAGCCTTAAGCAATTCCACCAATCCCGACGAGTTCAAACTGCGCATTGCCGGCATCAGCAACACGGCCGACGCCGCCCGCGAAGAGATGGAGAAAGCCAACCAGATTGAGCGGTTTGCGAAAAGGTAAGCAGCCTCCCCCCGATCCCCTCGCGGCGGCGCTGCGCATGCTGGCGCGCCGTCCCTACTCCATCGCGGAAATGCGTCGGGCCCTCGAGAAAAAGTGCCCCCAAAACGAGCAGGTGCCGGAGGCCATCGTCCGCCTGCGCGAACTCGGCTACCTCGACGATCGCAAGTTCGCTGAGCAATACGCGTATTCGCTCGCTCGAAACCGGGCCCTTGGGCCCCATCGCCTCCGGCGCGAGCTGAAAGCCAAACTTGTAAACTACAAAGAAATCGAGCCTGCGGTGCAACGGGTGTATCAGGAAACCCCCGCTCAAGCGTTACTGGAACAAGCGTTGGCCAAGAAGCTCCGCACGTTACACCTGCCGCTTACGCGAGGGCGCTTCCACTCGCTCTGCCAAAGCCTCATGCGCCGGGGATTCAACGCGGGTGATATTATAAAAGCGGTGCGCGCGCGGCCTGAACTGGTTCCAGTCGCTGATGATCTTGAGCCAGTGGACCTGGAGGCTTCGGGCGAGGAGCCGGATCCGGAGCGATCTTAAGGCTCTTGCCACGACACGGTCGCGTCACGACCAAGTGGGTGGCTCCGTGCCCTCTGTGCTTTAACCCTTCAACACAGAGCCAGCGGAGTGTCTTTGTGATCTCTGTGTGAAATTCTTTTCCGAGGAGCAAAGGACCAAGACATCTCATGCAATCGAACGAAATTCGGAAAGCATTTTTGAAGTTTTTCGAGGCCCGGAACCATCGTGTGGTGCCGTCCTCGTCGCTCGTTCCCGCGAACGATCCGACGCTGCTGTTTGCCAACGCAGGCATGAACCAGTTTAAGGACGTGTTCTTGGGCCGCGAGCGCCGTGATTACTTGCGCGCCTGCTCGTCGCAAAAGTGCGTGCGCGCCGGCGGCAAACACAATGACCTTGAGCAAGTCGGCCGCACCACTCGCCATCACACCTTTTTCGAGATGCTCGGCAACTTCTCCTTCGGCGATTATTTCAAAAAACAGGCCATTCCCTGGGCGTGGGAGCTTATTACCAAGGACTTCGCCATCCCCAGCGAGAAACTTTACGTCACGGTGTTCCGCGAGGACGACGAGGCGGAGGGGATCTGGGCGCAGGACGTTGGCGTGGCACGTGATCGCATTTTCCGCCTGGATGACCACGATAACTTCTGGCAGATGGGCGATACCGGCCCCTGCGGGCCGTGCTCGGAAATCCATTGCGATTTGGGTCCGGCGGCGAGCGACCAGGGACACACCGACTGCGCGTTTCCCTGCGAATGCGGTCGCTACGTAGAGCTGTGGAACCTTGTCTTTATGCAGTATAACCGCGACGAGCAAGGGGTGATGACTCCTCTGCCGCGGCCTTCGATTGACACGGGCGCCGGCCTGGAGCGCCTGGCGAGCGTGCTGCAGGGCAAACTCTCCAATTTTGAAACTGATCTGTTCCGCCCGTTGATTGACGAAGCCGCCGCGCTCGCCAACGTCGAATACGGCGCAAACCACGACACCGATGTTTCGTTACGGATCATTGCCGATCACGCGCGCTCGGCCACGTTCCTGATTTCCGACGGCGTCCTGCCTTCAAATGAAGGCCGCGGGTACGTCCTGCGCCTCATCATGCGCCGCGCCCTCTACCACGGCCAGACACTCGGCCTGAACGAACCATTCCTCTATAAGATCAGCAGCCGCGTCGTGGACATGATGAAGGATGCTTACCCGGAACTTGTCCAGACTGCGCCGCATGTCGCTAAGGCCATCAAGAAAGAAGAGGAACAGTACGCGCGTACGACAAAGGTGGGCCTGGAAGAGTTGGGCAACATTCTCATAAGTGAAGGGCTTCGATTCAGAGACTGGAAGGCCCAATGGGGAGGAAGGGACCGGGGAGTAGATGCGATCATGAAAACTCCCGACGGAAAAACCATCCTCATTCAGGCTAAAACGGTGAAGGGGAAGGATCTCTTCAGGCTCCACGACACGTTTGGCCTCCGCCCTGAATTTGTCGAGGATATTGTCAAGAATTACGGCCTAGCGATCGACCGAGAGAATTACGAAGCTGAAATGCAGAAGCAGCGCGAGCGCGCCCGCGCGTCGTGGAAGGGCGCGGAAAAGAAAGTTGCCTTGCCGGTGTTTTCGAAGCTGGCGGAAGACGGCAAGACAGTTTTCGATGGCTACACGCAGACGACTTCCGACGATTGCCGCATTATGGCGTTGGTTCAGAATGGTGAACCGGTATCAGAAGTGAAACCGGGAAGCGAAGTGGAAATTGTCCTTGATCACACGCCATTCTATGCTGAGGCCGGCGGGCAAGTGGGCGACACAGGTCATATCCTTGCGCCCGCGACGGACCACGAAGTTGCGCACGTAACGAACACGTACTGTCCCGTGAGCGGATTGATTGTCCACAAGGCCGTGGCGCGCGAGGGGATTCGGATGGGAGACGTGGTAACCGCCGTGGTCGATGCCAAGCGGCGGGACGCGACGCGGCGGAATCACACCGCAACGCATTTGCTCCATGCGGCGTTGCGGAAAACGCTGGGGACGCACGTCAAGCAAGCCGGCTCGCTGGTGGCGCCGGACCGCCTGCGCTTTGACTTCACACACTACACAGGTTTGGGCGAGCAGGATCTGCTCGACATCGAAGACTTGGTGAACGAGCACATTCTGAAGAATGAGGAAGTCGCGACAACCGTCATGGACCTCGATGCGGCGGTGAATACGGGGGCTATGGCGCTGTTTGGGGAAAAGTATGCGGACCAAGTGCGCGTCCTCGCGATTGACGACTTCTCCAAAGAACTCTGCGGCGGCACGCACGTGCGCAGAACAGGCGACATCGGCCTCTTCAAGACTGTCTCCGAAGGCAGTGTGGCAGCGGGCACGCGCCGTATTGAAGCGATAACGGGCACAAGTGTACTCGAATATTTGCGCCGACAAAGCCAGTCGCTCGCGCAGGCATCCGAGGCTCTGCGGGCAAAACCCGAGGCATTGATTGAGGCTATCGAGAAGCTTACCGAGAGTGAAAAGAAGCTCCGCAAAGAATTGGAAGCGCAGCAAATGAAGCGCGCTGCTTCTGCCGCCGGCGACCTGGTGCAGCAGGCACGCGAGATCAAAGGCGTAAAGGTGATAGCAGCGCGGGTTGAGGTGACGGACCGTGCCGCCATGCGCCAGATGGTGGACGACCTGCGCGCCAAACTCCAGTCTGGCGTGATCGTGTTGGGCGGCGTGGCGGAGGGAAGGGTTTCCCTCATTGCCGCTGTGACGAAGGATCTCACCACAAGGCTTGACGCGGGCAAGATCGTAAAGCAGGCCGCGAACTACGTGGAAGGTTCCGGCGGCGGTCGCAAGGACCTGGCGGAAGCCGGAGGCAAGAACCCCGCGAAGCTCGACGAATCCATCCAAGCCGTGCCGGGCATCATCGAACAGATGCTTTAGGCGCAACCACGACGAATCTCTCTGTGTATTTCGAGCTTTCTCACGGAGTCCACGGAGTAACTCGTGCCCTCTGGGTGAACGATTTTCCGAGCACAGAGTGTACAGAGTGATTCGCCAAGGATCGCAGGATCTTCCCGGCATTCGAAGAAATTGGTTCTTAGTATTACGGCGGCAGGCTGCCGGGGGAGCGCCGGGCAGACTCTCTACACGGCGGAGATCTCTTCCATCAGAGTGCGGCCATCACGAGGGCGGTCATTGGGATCTTTCTGAATCATTCTCATTACCAAACTTGCGACGCTGGGCGGGATACGCAATTCGGGACGAACCTGCTCGACGGGGAGGGGGGCTTCCTGCACTTGGCGCAGGGCGATTTCAATCCCCGTGCCCTCAAATGGCCGACGGCCGGTCAGCATTTCGTAAAAGACGATTCCCAGGGAATAGATGTCGGATGCCGGCAGGTAGGGCTGGCCGGAGATTCGTTCCGGCGGCAGGTAATGGATTGGGGCAAGGAGTCCCGCAGGCAGGTCGCAACCCGAAAGCTCGGGAAGAGCCTCCTTCACCCGGTCCAGGCTGAAATCGAGGATTTTCGTTTGCTCCGATTTGCCGGCGCCCGCCAGCAGAATATGTTCCGGTTTGATTTCGCCGTGCAGGATCCCCAACTGTTGGCCGGCGTCGAGGGCGAAGGCGATTTCCCAAACGATGCGGCAGGAGCGCGTGACGCCCAAGGAAGATTGTTGCTCGATGATGTGCCGCAAGCTCGTCCCCTGCACGTATTCAGTGACGAGGAACAGCACTCCATCTTCCGCCTGGCCGAGCTCGATGATGCGGACTACGTGGGGGTTCTGGAACCGTTGCATGCGCTGGAAATACTCTGACAGTTGATTGATGAGATCGGCGGTGGGAACATTCCACGGCGTCACCAGCTTCAGGGCGCAAACACCGCCATCGCCCGAGTCCAGAGCGGTGTAGATCGGCCCCATGCGGACTTCCGCGATCTTATCGAGGATTTTATAACGTTGGGCAATCAGGCTTCCCTTCTTCCAACCCTCGAAATAGGCGGGAACGGTGGTGGCTTCGCCCCTCTGTTTTTCTCCTGCGGCTTTCCCTCCTGGGGGGGCAATGGCCGCGAGCACCGCGCTTTCTTTTTCGCAGGCTTCAATGGCTTCGATCACGGCGGCGCCGGAGGCGGGGCGGCTAGCGGACGCCTTCTCCAGCATCGACATCACCAGGTTGGCGATGCCGCGGGGAGTGCGCAGGCTTGCGGGCTGATCCTGCAGCGGCCGGGGAGCCTCACTCACCTGGGCCAGGAACCATTCCGCCTGAGAATCCGCGTGGAAGGGCAGCTCGCCAGCGAGCATTTCGTAAAATACCAATCCCAGGGAATAGAGGTCGGAGCGGCCGTCCAGTTCCTTCTGCAGGACCTGTTCGGGCGACATGTACTCGGGAGTGCCGATGGCAAAGACGGTGCCGGTGGCGGTCAAGGCCATGGACCCGGCCTCCTCCTTCAGCCGCCCTTCGCGGAGCTTGGTAATGCCAAAGTCCAGGACTTTCACCAAGTCGCCTTGCTCCCCCTTGACCAGAGCAATGTTCTCAGGCTTGATATCTCGATGGATAATGCCCAATTGATGGGCAGCGTCAAGCGCGGAAGCAACTTGCTTCACGATGGAGCAGGCGCGGGCGGCGGGCAGGGGCCCCTCGCGCATCAGGACGTCGCGAAGCATGCGTCCGTCAATGTACTCCATCACAATGAGGTGGCGGCCGTCCTCGGTCTCGTCCACATCGTCTACCCGGACGGCGTTGGGATGTTGCAGGCGGCGCGCCACAAAGGCTTCGCGGTGAAACCGGCGGACGAAATCTTCCCGCTCCGTCAGCCCGGGGTCCATCACCTTGAGCGCGCGCACTTCGTTGAAAAGCAGGTGGAGGGCCTTGTAGACGTGCCCCATCCCGCCCTTTCCGACTTTGGCGAGGATGCGATACTTGTTGCGGATGGTTGTGCCCACGGCATAAACCGTAGGGTCATCCAACTCCGCGCCGTCGAGTGGGCAGAAGGCGAACTCATCGGGGTAAGGCGTTTGGCAGGAAGTGCATCGCTTCATCGCAGGCGCTCTATGAAACTAGCCAGAGTATAACACCTGCCAGGGGATAGCAACCGATTGTCTTCCCGAATCGCACTGGACACCTGCCGCCAAGCTTGGCAGAATGAAGAGTGCGTTCAATTCGGGGCGTGGCGCAGCCTGGTAGCGCGCTTGCCTTGGGCGCAAGAGGTCCCCGGTTCGAATCCGGGCGCCCCGACCAGCCGGCCTGCTTCGACGCAATGAATTAGAACCTTCGGTTCCACCCCGTCGTCTGCTCCTGGTGATGAGAAGGGAGCCTAAGCACCGCAATCTCCCTCCAGCTTTTCGCAACGGCTCGAGTATGGGATGAGCGTAGAACATTGCGGTTCTCCTGCGCGCACGCCCGGGCATTTAGGGCAGCCCTGGAAGTCGAGCACCGCAGTTGCGCCCGAGGCCAAGCCCCCGATCTATACGGAGGGACATAAATTGTAGCGTCGATCTCCGATCGACGACGGCGGTCGGAGACCGCCGCTACAATTGAATGCGCAAGCATTTATGTCCCTCCGTATAATTCCTTTCCGCGCACAACAGCATTGATCGCGCGCAACCAATGAGGTACCATCCTCTGTCATTTCTAGGAGAGAACATGCGTCGATACTTTCGCAATGTTTCGCTAATCGTTGGGTTTGTGATTTTCATTTGTGCGGCGTTGGTTCAAGCTGCAACTCCGGAAAAGCAAACGGACGGGATCGTGGTTCCCGTCGGTACGGGATTCCTCAAATTACAGGTCCGCGCGGACAACATCATTCGCGTGGCATACTCCAACGACCGGTCATTTTTCGACCGGCAGAGCCTGGACGTTTTGCCTCCTCAAGGGTCGATCCCGGCTTGGCGCCTATCCCGCACGGGGGATCTGGCAACCTTGACCACCGCCAAACTCGCCGTCCGCGTGAATCTTGCCTCGGGCGCGGTCGTGCTCCTGGATGCATCGGGGAAACCTATTCTGGCGGAGAAGAACGGCGGCCGATCCATCACCCCAGCCGAGGTTATGGGAGAAAAGACCTTCCATGTGCAGCAGCAATGGGAGCCCAACGCGGATGAATCGCTCTACGGCCTGGGCGAGAATCAACTCGGGCTTCTGGACATCAAGGGCTACGATCTGGATTTGTGGCAGCACAATGGCACGGACGTTGTGCCCTTCTTGGTCTCCAGCCGCGGGTACGGCATCCTTTGGGACAATACTTCGTATACGCGCTTTGGCGATTTGCGCCCGTTTGCGGCCATTCCCGGCGCTCAGCTATTCGATAGCGCGGGCAAACCCGGAGGCCTGACAGGTTCCTATTACGCGGGAGCGCACTTCGACCGGCTGATTGCTAAACGGAGTGACGCCTCCATCGACATCTATATCCCCGACCGTAATCCCCACCCCAACAAGGTCATCCACCCTGATTTGCCCGATGGTGACATCAGCGTGCGATGGGAAGGCGAGATCGAGCCGGCGGTGACGGGGGATTATCTCTTCCAGACCTTCTCGAACAACGGCATCAAACTCTGGATCGGAGATCAGCTCGTGGCGAACCACTGGCGCCAGTCCTGGCTGCCTTGGAAGGATTTGGCGCGAGTCCACTTGCAGGCGCAGCGCCGCTACCACATCCGCCTGGAGTGGACGAAGGACCAGGGCGGCCTGACGGCAATGAATCTATCGTGGAAAACTCCCACGCCGGATGCCTCGACCTCGCTGTGGTCGGAGGTCGGCGAGGGCGTCGATTATTACTTTGTGTATGGGCCGGAAGTCGATCAGGTTATCGCCGGCTACCGGAATATCACGGGAACAGCGCCGATGATGCCGGTGTGGGCTTTCGGCTTGTGGCAGAGCCGGCAGAGGTACAAGACGGCGCAGGAAAGCTTGAACGTCATCGACGGCTTCCGGTCACGCGGAATTCCTTTCGACAATATCGTGCAGGACTGGTTTTATTGGCGCGCGGATGCGTGGGGATCGCACCAGTTCGATCCCGTCCGCTTTCCTGATCCGGAAGGCTGGATTCGCAGCATTCACCAGAAGCACGCGCAGTTGATGATTTCCGTTTGGGGGAAGTTCTATCCCGGCACTCCGAATTTTAAAGCTCTTTACTCGCGCGGGTTTCTCTACGAACCGAACTTGCGCGAAGGAATTCGCGATTGGGTAGGCCATCCATATACTTTTTACGACGCTTTCAATCCGCAGGCCCGCGAGCTGTTCTGGTCGCAGGTTAATCGCGAATTGTTCAGCAAGAAGGTGGACGCCTGGTGGATGGATGCAACCGAGCCGGACCTGCTTCCCACGCCCACCCTTGATGGCCAGCGGACCCATATGAATCCGACCGCTCTGGGTTCGGGCGCCCGCATGTTGAACGCCTACCCCTTGGTGAATAGCGAGGGCGTTTATAGTGGGCAGCGGGAAGCAGCGCCAGATCAGCGAGTGTTCATACTCACGCGGTCGGCGTTTGCCGGCGCGCAGCGCTACGCGGCCGCCACCTGGTCCGGCGATACCTCCTCCACCTGGACCGCGCTGCGGGCCCAGATTCCCGCCGGCTTGGGCTTTTGCCTCTCGGGAATTCCCTATTGGACAATGGACGTAGGCGGGTTCTCCGTGCCCCCGCGTTTCTCGGCTGAGAATCCGAAACCCGAGGATGTGGAAGAATGGCGCGAACTCTACACCCGCTGGTTCGAGTACGGTGCGTTTGCGCCGTTCTTGCGCTCGCATGGCGAATACCCGAACCGCGAGATGTGGTTTTTTGGCAGCGAATCGGAACCCGCCTATCAGACTCAGCTCAAGTTTGACCGGTTGCGGTATCGTCTGCTGCCTTACGTTTACTCCCTGGCCGGAGATGTGACCCAAAATGCCGGCACCATGATGCGGGCGCTGGTCATGGACTTCCGCGGCGATCCCAAAGCGCGCGAAATCTCCGATGAGTATATGTTCGGGCCGGCATTTCTGGTGAGTCCGGTCACGACCTACAAGGCCCGGAGCCGAGCAGTCTACCTGCCTGCCGGAACGAATTGGTACGATTTCTGGAGTGGTGCTTTGCAATCAGGAGGTCATACGATCGAAGCGCCCGCGCCTTTCGATTCCATGCCGCTGTACATCCGGGCCGGTTCGATTATTCCTTATGGGCCGGAGATTCAATACACCACCGAGAAGAAATCGGATCCGATCACTTTGTTCATCTACCAGGGGGCTGATGGCGCCTTCACTCTCTATGAGGACGACGGAGTTACGTACGGTTACGAGAAGGGTCGGTTCGCTCGCATTCCGGTCGGCTGGGATGATGCCGCGAGGACTCTCTCGATTGGAAAACGGCAGGGCTCCTTCGAGGGGGAGTCGTCCGGGCGCACTTTCAACCTGGTGCTGGTCTCGAAACAGAAACGCGTCGGATTTTCATTCGACCCCAAGGTGGATCGCACGGTGCATTACCGTGGAGATAATGTTGTCGTGAAATTCAAATAATCGGCCTGTGCAGTTAAGGAGATCTGATGAGGCGAGTTTTCGGATTGATTGTTGCACTCATACTTTCGGTGTTAGCTCTGCTCTCCAGTGCAGCGGCTCAATTCTCTCACGGCCAGCCGGGGTCGGTGCCCTACACATGGAAGAGTGTGCAAATTGTAGGGGGCGGCTTCGTCAACGGGATCATTTTTCATCCGGCGGAGAAAAGCCTCCGCTACGCGCGCACCGACATCGGCGGCGCTTACCGTTGGAATGACAATAGCAAAAGATGGGACCCGCTTTTGGATTGGGTCTCCTATCCTGACCGGAATTTAATGGGGGTGGAAAGCATCGCCGTTGATCCCTCCGATCCCAATCGCGTCTATCTTGCTTGCGGCACTTACACGGACCCGCGGACGCCGAACGGCGCCATTCTGCGTTCCCAGGACCGTGGCAAGACCTTCCAGCGCACCAATGTTCCCTTCAAATTCGGCGGTAATGAGAACGGTCGTGGCAACGGCGAACGCCTGGCGGTGGATCCCCATGATGGGAACATCCTGTTCTTAGGCACGCGTCATGACGGACTGTGGAAGAGCACTGACGCGGGGGCGACATGGAATCGCGTGGAAAGTTTTCCCGATGTCACCGAACCGCCTGATGCTTTGCCTGCCCCGAACCCTTGGATGGCCGCCGCCCGCCGCGGCGCGGGGATTGTGTTTGTCATTTTCGATCCGAGTAGCGGCTTCCCGGGGAAGGCCAGTTCCATCATTTACGTCGGCGCTTCACTGATGGGGAGAGACAACCTCTTCCGCTCGACCGACGGGGGCAGGAGCTGGCAAGCTGTCCCTGGCCAGCCCACCCAATATCGTCCACACCGCGCCGCGCTATCTTCTGACGGCACGCTTTATGTGGCCTATGGGACCAACGCGGGGCCCTGGAGAATGGAGGATGGCGGCGTCTGGAAGTTCAACACCGGATCGGGGAAGTGGACCGATGTCACGCCTGATAAACCCGTTCCCGGGAACGCCGGCTTCGGCTACGTCGGGATTTCGGTCGACGCTCATCATCCGGAGGTAGTGATCGCCAGTTCGTTCGATCGCTGGCACAGCGGCAGAGCGGGCGACGATATCTTTCGCAGCACCGACGGGGGCAAAACCTGGAAAGCGATCTTCGGGAATGGCGGTTCCTACGACTATTCGCTGGCCCCCTATGTTGCCGACACGGGCATTCATTGGCTTTTCGACATCGAGATTGATCCCTTCAATTCCGATCACGCCATGTTTACCACCGGATATGGCGGGTGGGAGACGATCAATCTCACCGCCATGGATGCGGGCCAACCGACCAAGTGGACGGTGATGAGCACCGGAATCGAAGAGACGGTGGCGCTGGATCTGCTGAGCCCGCCGCATGGCGCGCACCTGATTTCCGCCATCGGCGACTACGGCGGATTTGTCCACTGGGACCTTGACAAGCCGGCACCGGAGCGCAGTTCTCAACCTCCGCGCTTCGGCAACACCACGGGAGTCGCGTGCGCCGAGAGGAATCCGGAGGTGATTGTCCGCGTGGGCCGAGCCGCGGGAAATCAGCCCGGCGCTAACATCGGTTACTCCCTGGATGGCGGCAAGACTTGGCAGCCGGCCGCCGGGACGCCGCAACCCAGGAGCAGTCTGGGTCATATTGCGGTTTCTTCCGATGGCGGCACCTGGGTGTGGACGCCGGAACGAAGTGCCGCTTACTTCACCCGCGACCGAGGCGCTACCTGGAACGAGTCACAAGGCATTCCGGCAAATACACGCGTGATTGCAGACCGAATAAATCCGAAGAAGTTTTATGCGCTTGCACTTTTCGATGGCAAGCTGTTCGTCAGCACGGATGGAGCGGCAACGTTCGTGGTGCAGCCGCTGGCGCTCCCCGGAGGTTTGCCGAAACCCGGTGGAAACCGCGGCGCCGATCGCGGTGGACAGGATCGCATCTATGCCACTCCGGGCAGGGAAGGCGATCTGTGGCTCGCGGCATTCAACGGATTGTACCATTCTACTGACACGGGCAAGACATTTGCCCGGTTCGATGCCGTCGAGGAAATACATGCTTTTGGTTTCGGGAAAGGCGCGCACGGGGCCGACTTACCCACGCTCTATCTGGTCGGCGTGGTCGGCGGCGTGCGCGGGATTTTCCGTTCCGATAGTACGGGCGCGAGCTGGGTGCGCATCAATGACGACCAACACCAGTGGGGTCTGGTGCTGCACATTACCGGCGATCCCAAGCTGTACGGCCGCGTTTACGTAGGCACACACGGACGGGGAATCGTTTATGGTGATCCTCTGGGGCCGGCGAATTGAGAGCGCCGGACTCCAATGGCACGCGAGCCGGACGGGGATTTTTCTTGTGTAACCACAGCCTCGACTGCGGTTATTGTCCTCTGGGCCGCAAGGGATAAAACGGCTCGTGCCGTTGGCGCTCGGGGTCGTACCGTGAAGTGAAGGCCGCGAATGCCATCTTCCCATCCTGCGCTTGGGGGCTCGGGTTCGACGCCAGCTTGACCCTCGCCTCGGTGGATGCTTCTTCCGATGCGAACATCCCATAGGCGCCACGAAAAGAGAATCCGGCCACGCATTTGCCCGCCTCTTGAATCGCTTTCTGCACACCCTGGCGCAACGTTCCATGCTGGCGGTCCGCCGAGCCGTAAATGATGCGCAATTCTTCAATGCCATAATGAAAGCACTCGCGGATGCGGTGCGCAGCCACGGTGCGGCCTTCTTCCATCGAGCAGCCGTGTAGGTCGAGTTCGAAGGAATTGTCGGATCGATCGAAGTTTTGTTGCGCCATGCTCGTCGTCCCTCAATCAGTCAGATCAACATCCTGGCCCGTTGAAGTTCCAGCCGGATTATAAAACTTAACCCGATATGGCTGGGTCAAAAGCTTCGAACCCTCGACAGCCTCTTAGCGATCATATACCTGGCTTGTTTTGAGAATTCTCTTCGGGCTTCCCCAATCTGAGGCATAATCTTTCTTTGACAGGGTTTTAACGTGACATTCCTGCAAACCGCGGCGGAAGGGCCTGCCCAGCGGCATGGGGGGAGCTTGCGCGTCCAGCGGTGATGGTGGAGAGCTATGAGGGAAGACTCAACAAGTTCCGGCGCCATTCGGACGGAGGCTGTCCAGCGCCACTTTCACATGGGAGAGGCGACGATCTGCGCCGTGGATGGAATCTCCCTTGAGGTTTCCGCCGGCGCATTCGTGGCGCTTCTTGGTAGCTCGGGATCGGGCAAGTCATCTCTGTTGAATCTGCTTGCCGGGCTGGACCGTCCCACCGCGGGCGCCGTTATCGTCGATGGCCGCAACCTGGCCGAGATGTCCGGCGAGGAACTCTCCCGCTACCGGCGGCACCGTGTGGGGATGGTCTTCCAGGCGTTCAATCTCATCCCCACCATGACGCTTTTGGAGAACGTCGAGCTGCCCATGCGCTTTGCGGAAGTGGAGCGCGGCCGGCGGCCGACGCTGGCCCGCGAGGCATTGGAGCGCGTCGGCTTGGGCGCGCGGCTCGCCCACCGGCCCAGCCAACTCTCGGGAGGCGAGCAGCAACGTGCCTCGATCGCCCGCGCTCTGGTAAACCGCCCCAGCCTGCTTCTGGCCGATGAGCCCACCGGCAATCTAGATAGTCACACGGGAAGCGGAATCCTGGACTTGCTGCACGAATGCAATGCTCACCTCGGCATGACAGTGGTGATGGTAACCCACGAGCAGGCGCTGGCCGAACGCTACGCGGAGCGCCTGATATTTCTAGCCGACGGCAGGGTGGTGGCCGACCAAGCCAACCTCCCTTCCTTGCGGCGTGGCACGGGCGTCCCGCCCCTGTCATGACATGGCTAGGATGGCCATGCCACAACGAAAGGGGGTTATGTGAAAGCTTGGGACATGGTGGATCTCGCCGCGCGCAACCTGCGCGAATCCGTGCTGCGGAATTCCCTCACTACTCTGGGGATTGGAGTGGGCGTCGCCTCACTCGTAGCCATGCTCTCCCTGGGTATCGGCCTGCAACAACTGGCCAATCGCCGGCTGGAGCACTCCGGGCTCTTCGACGCGATCATGGTGACCTCGCGCCGGGGTTTTGGTGGATTCGGGCAGCGTGCCTTCGGGAACGCTCCCTCCCCCGCCGAGAGCCGCCCGCTTGATGAAAACGCGCGGCAGGAAATTGCGCGCTTGCCCAACGTGTTGGAGGCTGCACCCGACATTCGTTTCGTGACCGAGTTCCACTACCAGGGCAAGCCGCAACTCACCATGGTGGCGGGCCTGCCTCCCTCGGCGCGAGAGAATGACGCCTTCGAAAACATTCAGGGCCAATTCTTTTCCTCGGACACCGCCGATGAAGCGATTCTGCAAATCCAATTCGCGGATGAACTGCTGGGTATTCACCCGGCGCCGGGAGATCCGACCCCGAAACTTAACGCCAACACCCAAGCATTGATCGGGAAGGAGATCACGCTCAGCTACGCGGAGCGAATACCGTCGCCCACCGTTTCGGCTGCCAAACCCGCAGCGGGGAAGGGTTCCGTCGCGTCGGAGGCGCAGCCGGGCGCCTCGATGGATGCGAGCGAACCGGCGACAGCATCCTTCTCCGTAGTGCCCAGGGAAAGAAAGCTGCGCATCGTGGGGATCACGGACCAGGACCCCGACGGCATGCGTGGCGCTTCGGGCGCGCGGGTCTTCATCCCACTTCAGACGGTCCAGAACCTGCACATCATGTTGCCCTCCGGGATGCGCGAGAGCGAGGCCAACTTTTCCAGCGTGCCCACTTATTCCAGCCTCAGCGTGCGCGTAAAGAGCCCCAACGAGGTGGAATCTGTGCAGGACGCCATCAAGAAGTTGGGCTTCAACACGTTTTCCATTCTTGACGCCACCCGCAACCTGCGCCGCTTTTTCGCCGTGCTGGACCTTTTCCTCGGGATTTTCGGCAGCTTGGCGCTTACCGTGGCCGGATTGGGAATCGTGAATACACTGGCGATGGCCATTTTGGAGCGGCGGCGGGAAATCGGGATCATGAAAGCCATTGGCGCGAGCGACGGCGACGTGAAGAAGCTCTTTTTTGCCGAAGCCGCCGTCATGGGCTTGGTGGGCGGAATCCTGGGAGTGGCTCTTGGTTGGTCGATTGGCCGGGTGATCAACATCGGCACAAACATCTACCTGCGGCGCCAGGAGTTGCCCGCCGAGAATCTATGGACCGTCCCCTGGTGGCTGGTGGTGGGTGCGATCGTCTTCGCCGTCCTGGTGAGCATGATTTCCGGCCTGTACCCCGCCGCGCGGGCTGCCCGGCTCGATCCCGTGCAGACTCTGCGTTACGAATGATATCGGCGAGTGGCACGTTGTCGGTGGGGATCTCAACCCCGCTCAGGTCTGGCGGAACGAATGGTGCTCGACGACACTTCGGGTCGCAGCCGGGCGCTGCGAGGGGTCATCGAACTCGCCGCGATCCTCGCGGCCGTGTGCAGCGCCGCATACGCTCAGGGCCGCATCGAGTGCAGTGTGGTCACCAGCCGAATCCTGCGCGAAGCGGTCTACTATTGCGCTTTTTTGCCCTCGAGTTATGACTCCACGGCGGCCAACAAGGGCCCGCGGACCAAACAGGTACTCCGCTACCCCGTGCTCTACTATCTGCACGGCCTGGGTGACAACGAACAATCCCTCGTGAATACCGGCGCCTGGAGTTTGGTCCAAGACCTCCGCCAGCAGCACAAGATTGGTGAGTTCCTAATCGTGACGCCGGATGGGGGACAGAGTTTTTACATCAACTCTCGCGACGGCCATGAGCGCTATAGCGACTTCTTCCTGCAAGAGTTCATGCCCGCCATCGAGCACAAGTATCGCGTTCGCGCGGGGCGAAACTCGCAGGGCATTACGGGTATGTCGATGGGCGGCTATGGAGCGCTGCGCTTTGCTTTTGCCTATCCGCAACTCTTTTCCTCGGTGAGCGCCCATAGCGCCGCTCTCATGGCGGAGGCACCCCGCCCGTCGAACCGTGGCACAGGTGGGAGGGTTCCGCTCGCGGGGATGCTGGGCGCGCTATTTGGAAATCCCATCGACACCGCCTACTGGAATGAAAACAGCCCCTTTGTTTTGGCCAAGAGAAATGCCGCAGAGATATCCCGGCTTAAGATCTACTTTGATTGCGGCAGCGAGGACAGTTTTGGTTTCAACCAGGGCGCAAGAGCCTTGCACGAGGAACTCGACACGCTGAAAGTGCAGCATGAGTTCCACATCTATCCCGGCGGCCACGGCGTAGAATACTTCCTCGCCCACGTTGCCGCCTCAATGGAATTCCACTCGCGCGCCTTCCAGGAAGCGCGCTGAGCAGCGGGGGCAATAGGGAGCAACGACTTTTACTGAGCGGAGAAAAACGGCTTCCTCGTTTTCAGCAAAGGACGATTTTTCCCCGGTTCCTGGCCACGCCGCGGGTGGCATTGCGCGTATCTACCACCAGCGGCGCGTGGTCCACGATCATCTGATAATCGTACGCAGAATGGTCGGTGGCAATTACCACGCAATCATGCTCGGAAAGGCTCTGCGCAGTCATTGCCAGTGACCGCATGTGGGAAAAGTCGTAATGCCGCATCTTGTGGAGGGCGGGAGCGTAGGGGTCATTGTACGCCACTCGCGCTCCTCTCTTCATGAGCAAATCCATGATCTTGAGGGAAGGGGACTCCCGCGTGTCATCTATATCCTTCTTGTAGGCAATCCCCAGAACAAGGATACTGGACCCCTTAAGGCTTTTTTCGCGGCGGTTCAGCGCCCCCGCCACCGCTTCTACCACCAGGTAAGGCATATTGGTATTGATTTCGCCCGCCAATTCAATGAAGCGGGTGGCGAAATCGAATTCACGCGCCTTCCACGAAAGGTAAAACGGATCGAGCGGGATGCAGTGCCCTCCCAGGCCGGGGCCGGGGTAAAACGGCATGAAACCGAACGGCTTCGTCGATGCGGCATCGATGATCTCCCAAATATCCAGTCCCATCCTCAGGCAGAGCACCTTCAGTTCGTTCACCAAGGCAATATTGACGCACCGGAAGATGTTCTCGAGCAGCTTGGTCATTTCCGCTGCCCGCGTGGAACTGACGGAAATAATTTTCGGCACGATCTGGGCGTAAAGCCACTCCGCCGCTCGACGGCTGGGAGGGTTCACTCCGCCGATGACCTTGGGAATGCTTCCCACATTGAATTTCTTGTTGCCGGGGTCCTCGCGCTCAGGTGAAAACGCCAGATAGAAGTCCCCGGCGATGTTTTGGTTTTCCTCCCCGCCGGCAATCGGGCAGCGCAATCCGCTTCGTTCCAGGATAGGCAAGACCAGTTCCTCGGTGGTGCCGGGGTAAGTGGTGCTCTCCAGAACCACCAAATGTCCCCGATGCAGATTCTCGCTGACCGCAAGAGCCGTCTGTTCAACGTAAGTCAGGTCGGGCTCCCGCCGGTCATCAAGCGGCGTAGGCACGCAGATCAGAATTGCGTCTACCTCTCGCAACTTGGAAAAATCGCTCGTGGCGACGAGATGTTGGCTCTTAACGTGTCGGCTGATTTCTCCTGCCGGGATATGCCGAAGATAGCTTTGCCCGGCATTGAGCTGCTCCACCTTGGCGGGATCGACATCAAAACCCCATACGAAGTGGCCGCGCTCTGCAAATCTTAGGATCAAAGGCAATCCCACATATCCGCATCCGATCACGCCGACCCTGAAATCCGTTCCCTGGAAGTACTCGGGTGGATGCACTTCGTTTCCCATGGCTCCCCCTGGTTTTCTCGAACCTCCGATATTAATGGAGAAACGGGGTTGCCGCGACATGAATCTGCAACTCGTGTTTAACAGAGTGCGGCATCGACGGCGCCTTCCAAACCCGTCCGCAGAGGCCAGAGGGGAAAT